>CAVYTB010000017.1:0-460565 GCA_963771295.1 Candidatus Acidiferrales bacterium | reverse complement strand
AAAGATGACGCGCCCTTGGTGTCTGTTGTCATACCAACCTATAATCGTGCGGCCTTTGTAGGCAAAGCGGTCGACAGCGTTCTAAATCAGACGTTCACAAATTACGAAGTCATTGTTGTGGACGACGGCTCTACTGACGATACGAGGGAACAACTCAATAAGTACGGAAGCAGAATCCGATATATCTACCAAGAGAACCGCGGCGTAAGCGCGGCAAGAAATACCGGCATCGCAGCTTCCGGTGGGGAATGGCTGGCTTTTTTGGATTCCGACGATGAATGGCAACGAGATTATCTCGCCGAGCAAATGAGGGAAGCCACGAAGGTTCCTGGGCTTTGCATGCAATCGGCGAATTGCCTATTTACGTCTCTGAACGGGGAGACCGAAACTTACTTCGAAATCAATGGGTCCATAAGCGCCTTCAAAGAAAAAGATTATCTCCTGATCGCAAACGCCTTCTCCTTTGTGATTAGTCATGGACCGTGGCAACTTGGCTCAACTATTTTTCGTCGCGATGCTGCAACCAAGGCGGGTCTGTTCGATACGACATTAACCCTCTCCGAGGATCTCGATTTCATGGCACGCGTTGCGTTAGAAGGGCCTTTTGGGTTGATCAAAGATGAGCTGGTGAATATCTACAGGCGATGCGAATCGACGGAGTCCCTTACAGGTCGGGCGGAAAGGGACCAATTGGGGGCTAGAAGGTCCGATGAGCGGATCTATCAGAAATTGAAATCAGTCGCAGGTCTAGGCAGCACAGAGCGCAAGGCGTTGAACCGACTGATGAGCGCCAACCAGCGTGCGATCGGAAATCTCGTGTTACAGGCCGGTAACAAAACGGGAGCCAGAAGCTATTACAAACAAGCACTTTTTATCGACCCCTCCTTTAAATCCATTGCCAAGTACGTCCTCTCGTACTTGCCGAGCAAAACCACTCGGGCGTAATCCTGGATTGCCAGGGGCGTTTAATCGCTGCGAAACGCACAGTCAGAACTTCGCGAAGTAATCGTAATTAGGTTCCCAGGGGTCCAATCGCTCCAGCGTCAACAAATTTCCAGTTTCCAGACGCAAGTTCAGTGAACGCACGAATTTCGAGATACGGCTGGAAGACGCGTAATTGTCAGACCATTGTCGAGTATGCAAAAGCGCGGTAAGACGACGGCTCGAGAGCAGTCGATAATGCCGATGCGAAAGAACAAAGCTAATGACCTTGCGCTTGGATCGAGCAAGCCCCCCACCATAGTGACAGTCATGGAATGCGACGAGTCCACCGGGTCTAAGTAGCTTGTCGATATAGAAGAAGTCGATCAACGTATAGTCAAAAGTGTGCCAGCCATCAACGAATGCAAAATCAATCTTGGTTCCCTGAGCCAAGAGCGTAGGAACCACTTCGTGCGTGCAGCCTTCCAGTAATTGAAAACGATGAGCCACTCCGTGCTCCTGAAGCAGGGATAGTGCTGCACCCTTGTGCACGGCGGTTTGATCGGGATCTACGCCAAAGTGAACCGAAGCGCTTTGACCTGCTTCTTCAAGGGCAAGACAGATGGCAAGCGTGGAGACACCAAAAGCCACGCCAGTCTCAAGCGTGTTGACAAATCCTCGTTCGAGGATTTGTCTCGCCATCCTCATACCTTCATTTACAGTGACCGCGCCGGTAATCGTTTTGTGCGAGCCGTCCGACAGAATGACGTACCCGCGTTTCGTCACCGCTTCAAGTTTTTGTCGAATTGTGTCCAACTTCGAGTCGACCAAGGCCATCGAAGCACCTCAACTTCTCGAAGGGCGGGCATCGAAATAGAATGTTCACTTGTGCCTTGCTGGAGCACAATGTTCTCGGATATCAAGTTGTCGCGACCAAGAAATCATAACCGGATTTTCATGTTTTTTAACTGCAAAAACAACGGCATTTTAACTGTCCGTCGAATCACGAGGGCGAAAGTACAAGATTTGGGAATAATTGCGTTTCTGCACAGGTCTGCCTACATTTTGCAACTGGCCACGACTAGAACGACAAAATCTGATTGCTCGATACCTCATCAAGGAATCTGACTTCTCGGTAGTAAGTCTTGGATCCTGAACAAGCTCGGCAACATGTGAAAAGGCTAGTGGCAGGCCGCGTCAGCAGTCTGCAGCGATGTAACATTTATGCGCCTCTCATTGGCGTCCTTGATCAGAATGCCTTTCACCGCAACTTTCTGTCCTTTATGGTCTGCGGGGTTGAAAACGCCTATGCCGAGGAGCTTATAGTCTTGATTTCCCAAGGGTTTGGCGGCTGCCGCCTGTAATTCCAGAGCTGATGTTGACTGGGTTTCGGATACGCTTGGGTCGCTGGCCTTTGTCAGCATCCATGTTTTGGAAGAACTTTGCTCGAGGCAGCCGACAGTCTCGAAGATATCTAGCGTGCTCTCCATGCGTGGTTGTTCCGACTTGCTCTCGGAATCATGAGATTGGGCCACCTTCGCTGGGCTCTGGCTGTCGACGGAAAACTGAATAAAAGGACTGAACATTTCATCCCAGCTTTGATTCTGGTCGCGAAAGTACACTTCCTTTTCTGGCCCAAAATCTTGCTCGGCTGAGCCGGCGTTGTGTGCCCCGTGGTGCGATAAATGCTCGTTCTTCAACGAATTGTCGTAGTGGGCGGTAACCACGAGCTTGCTTCCCGCCGGTAATTTGAGGGGCGTGTCGAGGTCATAAGCGAGTTGCCAGTGGAAACTGTATTTCGGAACGGTAAGTGCCGTTTCTTCACGTCCGTCGGGAAAGACGATGGCGTACTGGAAGTCCTTTCCTCTGAGGTGAGCATGCGGTTGGAACTGGTAGATCGTCACCGGTTTGGTATACGCGGTTATTCCAATTACTTCGTAATTTTCAGCGTACGGAGGAATTGGGGGAATCACCACGCTGGTGCCTTCGGCTTTTTTCCCTGGCGCATCCGTCAGCAACTGCTTTCCGTCTGCAATGATAGTCTCACCTGCGGCAGGTACGCGAAAAAGCTGATGTTCGGGCGGTTTCGACTGAAACCAAAAGGCGAGCTTTGACCGATCCGTCTCCGGCTTCCCAGTTGTCTGGTAATGGATGTTGAAGCTGAGGTACAAATTCGCGCCGCCCTTCAGCAATTTGGCGCCACCATCCTTGTACATTTCGAAAGTCGTGCCCGGCGTATACACTCCCAGCATGTCATAGACTGTGGGGTACGCCGGAACCGCAACCGCAGGTTGAGTGGCGATCGAACGGCTAGAAAGTCCAAACTGCCGGGCGACCATGGCGAGTGTATCGAGGTCCGCAGGTTTCACTCCGTCGGCTACTGCCAATTCAGTGATCGCCATATGGTGAACGATGGCGCGATTGCCCGGACGCACCTGGAGGCCGATCACCCATCTGTCTTCGGGAAACGGCACCTTCACGAGGTATCTTAGGTATGGAATTTCACCTGTGGCCGGCACCTGAAATTCGGGCAATGTGATTACAAGGTCCGGCGCACGTCCCTCCGGGTGCTGCCAGCCTTGCGCCGCTGGTGCGGGCGGCAGATCGGAATCGTTCCCTCTAGGGGCCCCCGCATTGACCCAGGCGACCAGCGTATCAATCTCCTGTTGGCTAAGGCGTGGATCATTGCGGAACTTCAAGCTCCCGTTCGGATCGGCGGGCCAAGGTGGCATCTCGCGCTTAAGAACTTGGTCCTTAATCGATTCCGCCCAAGGCTTCGTCGTATCGTAAGACAAGAACGATTCGGATGACGCTATCTCGCCCGGGCGATGGCAACTCGTGCAATTCTTGAATAAAATTGGCGCCACTTCTTTGCTGAAGGTGGGCACAGGATGTTCGGCACCCGATGCCCTCGCAAGGAGGGCAACCGCGAGTAGAGTACCGATGCAGGCGATCCACAGGAACCTGGTGATTTGGCTTGATGTTATGAGAAACACCTGCTGCTGGTAAACCCAACGACGTCGCGTGTTCAAAACCCAGTTCCCCAATCGTTGTGAGCGCTAATCAGTATAAGGCAATTCCCAGAAGCGATGCCTTCCCAGGACCTGCCGTTTTGAGCTGGTGGCATGCCTAAAACACCAGCACGGCTGGGGTATGCGGGGCTCGAGGCCAAGGTCGTTGTTTCGATGAAACCGCGTCTGTTATGTCAATTTAGGGTAGCAAGCCATAGACGGTGACTTGATTGCTGTTTCCGACGTAGACCTTGCCGTTGGCCACGGTTGGTACTGCAAACTTCACCGCGCCTCCCGCAGCATCGCGGTTCCCTGTTGCTTGTGTGCTGTCATACAGTTCGGTTGCGAGATTCGTCGCGTCGTAAGCCCTCAGAACTGCCGTCGGCGGATTGTTGATCACCGTGTCGTTCGGCACGTTTTCCTGAATGATCCAAACGATCCCATTGTTCGTGCCGTTTGAAGATACCGACGGAGTTGCTCCCGGAAATGCCAGCGTCACCGAACTGTGCGAGGTCAATGCAAGCGTTCCATTGGTCACCTGGAACGCTCGCAGATAGTCATTCCAAGCTGCAAAATACACGTTGCCATTCCAATAAGCTGGGCTGCCAAATAAGCCGTAGCTCGACAATCCAGCCAAAGACTGAATGTTCTTATTGCTGCCCCCATTGTATTTCCCCATGCCATCACGGTTCACCGAGTAAATCACTCCCTGCTTGCTAGCGCTGACCAGTACGTGCGCGTACGTTCCAGTCTGATCCGGAAGAAGAACTAACCCGCTGGAACCCACGTCTGCATCCGTGGCGTCGAGCGTGGCCTGATTGTAGGGTGTGAAATAATCCAACACCGTTCCGCTGGAATTCAGTTTCACGATGCTGTCGCCGTAATCAATTCCCCCGGTGTTTACATCGAATCCGCCGTTGCCGGTGTTGAAGTAGATGTTCCCCGAGGCATCGGATGCTGGTCCAGCGCCAGACTGCCAGATGCCCGAATCACCGGCGTTGGGAGAAGCATTAAATGCCAACACTTGTGCCAGAGTACTGGCGCTATAGCCGAGCAGCCAACCGTACCATGGGGAGGTGTCACCATGAGAGCCAAATCCGATATACACCACACCATTCACTAGCAATAACCCTGGCCGTTGCAAATGTTGTATGGGAACGAAAGAAACTGAACCACTTTTGGCCTGGAGAGTCACCGGGCCCCCAAACTTTTCTTGCCCGGTAGTAACACTCAGCGCATGCAGCCGGTACACATAGCTCGTCGTGCTGCCGGAAACTTCCTTGGTGCTGGCCACCACATACAATGTCCCCGTCGAGGAATCGATCACCGGCGTGCTGGTGATGCCAAACTCCGGCGTGATGGTCGAACAATCATTTCCCGCCGCTTCGGCGCAAGGAATTGCGGTAACGCCACCTACTGGATTGATGAAGCTGGCATGCCAAACCGGAGTCGATGAAGCGGTGTCCGCATCCCAGGCATACACCGAGTTGTGCTCGGTGGCTACAAACACCAGGTTGTGAGTCTGAGTCCCAACCGTCACACCGGGCATATATAAGGGCTGTGCGAAAATTAGGCCGTCCACTGGCAGAGAGAAGAGCTTGCCAAAGGTAGACGAGTTGACATTTGCCGTCGTCAGAATCGTCTCGTGCACGTCCTGACCGGTGCGCAAGTTGTCGTTGTGGTAGGTGAGAACGGCGCTGGATGAGGCTACTTGCGCAACAGCGAGAGTAGCTGTCTGCGTTGAGCTGCTGTAGCTTGCGGAAATAACGGACGATGTGGAAGAAGTGACAACAGAAGTTGTAATCGTGAACGTGGCAGTGCTGGCGGCGGCCGGAACAACCACGCTGGCAGGAACCTGCGCTGCTGCCGTGTTGGAACTAGTGAGCGTGACCGTAGCTCCGCCACTAAGCGCGGGCCCACTCAATGTCACAGTGCCCTGAGACGTGCTACCGCCCAACACACTGGCGGGATTCAACGTCACCGAGGCCACCGTGGGAGCTGCATGGGCGATTGTCAGAGTGGCTGTTGGTTTTGTGCCTCCAAAGCTCGCGGAAATCGTGGAGGTTGTGGAGGAAGAGACTGCCGAGGTGGTAACCGTAAACGTGGCAGTGCTGGCCGTTGCTGCTACAACCACACTGGCGGGAACCTGCGCCGCTGCCGTGTTGCTGCTCGTCAACGTTACCGTCGCTCCTCCTGTCGGCGCCGGCCCACTCAGCGTCACCGTCCCCTGCGAACTCGTGCCCCCTACTACAACTGTCGGATTCACCGTCACCGATGCCACCGACACTCCGTTCGTGGTTACCACTCCTATCGTCGTCGTCGGCACTGTCGCGGCATACTTGCGGCTTCGCACAGAACTGAAGTGCGCCACCATGTTTTCCCCGCCAAAGATCGCCACTCCTCCAGTCGGAAACTGCGCATCCGACGTATGCTCCCAAGCCACCCCGTTCACCGATACGTCGATCAACGACGCATGCACCGCCATCGATACCTTGTACCAGGTGTTTAAATTCACCGTGCCCACCGCCACCGAACCCAATTGCGTCGCCCAATTGCTCCCGTTGTTGTTCAGCCACTTATACACATACAGATTGTTCGTGGTGTCTAAATCCGCATAGAAATTGCTGGAGTACAGGTTCGTCGGTCCATTCAGCCGCGCTCCCAACCCCCACTCCCGCCCGCTGATCAGTTTCCCCGACGCTTCGAGGATGTAATCCGTCCCTGTATAACTCGAACTGTACAGCAGCTCATTGTTAGGTATGTTGGTCGTTCCCTGCAGCACTGGTCCCGACAAACCACTCGGCAGGGTATCGGTCACAACCGCCCAACTCCCTCCCCCTACAGTCCATTTCGTGGTGTCAATGCTCCCCGAACTGAAGTCATCAAAAAAATCAAAGGTGTTGAAACCGTTTGCGGCACTCGTGGCCGACGAGTTGCCGTAATACAGATACACCGTGGCTCCCGCTGCGGGAATCGACGGCACCTTCACCCACAGGCTGGCACTGGAACTCCCGGCATTCCAACTCTCAATCCAGTACGGCAGCAGGGTTACTCCATCGCTCGCCGTGAACCGGATGTCCCCTCCATTCGATTGTGCCTTGGTGAAGTCAAACCCCGAGCCCAGCACCACATTCAACTGGTATCCGGTCAGCGTCGTTCCGCCTGCATTGGCAATCGTCACCGCGCTGCGATATTGCCAGCTGGAATTTAGCCAACTGACCGTCTGAGCCGTGACGCCTAATGACGTTGTCTTGGTAGAACCGTTATAGCTCGCGGAAATCGTGGAGGTTGTGGAGGAAGAGACTGCCGAGGTGGTAACCGTAAACGTGACAGTGCTGGCCGTTGCTGCTACAACCACACTGGCGGGAACCTGCGCCGCTGCCGTGTTGCTGCTCGTCAACGTTACCGTCGCTCCTCCTGTCGGCGCCGGCCCACTCAGCGTCACCGTCCCCTGCGAACTCGTGCCCCCTACTACAACTGTCGGATTCACCGTCACCGATGCCACCGACACTCCGTTCGTGGTTACCACTCCTATCGTCGTCGTCGGCACTGTCGCGGCATACTTGCGGCTTCGCACAGAACTGAAGTGCGCCACCATGTTTTCCCCGCCAAAGATCGCCACTCCTCCAGTCGGAAACTGCGCATCCGACGTATGCTCCCAAGCCACCCCGTTCACCGATACGTCGATCAACGACGCATGCACCGCCATCGATACCTTGTACCAGGTGTTTAAATTCACCGTGCCCACCGCCACCGAACCCAATTGCGTCGCCCAATTGCTCCCGTTGTTGTTCAGCCACTTATACACATACAGATTGTTCGTGGTGTCTAAATCCGCATAGAAATTGCTGGAGTACAGGTTCGTCGGTCCATTCAGCCGCGCTCCCAACCCCCACTCCCGCCCGCTGATCAGTTTCCCCGACGCTTCGAGGATGTAATCCGTCCCTGTATAACTCGAACTGTACAGCAGCTCATTGTTAGGTATGTTGGTCGTTCCCTGCAGCACTGGTCCCGACAAACCACTCGGCAGGGTATCGGTCACAACCGCCCAACTCCCTCCCCCTACAGTCCATTTCGTGGTGTCAATGCTCCCCGAACTGAAGTCATCAAAAAAATCAAAGGTGTTGAAACCGTTTGCGGCACTCGTGGCCGACGAGTTGCCGTAATACAGATACACCGTGGCTCCCGCTGCGGGAATCGACGGCACCTTCACCCACAGGCTGGCACTGGAACTCCCGGCATTCCAACTCTCAATCCAGTACGGCAGCAGGGTTACTCCATCGCTCGCCGTGAACCGGATGTCCCCTCCATTTGATTGTGCCTTGGTGAAATCAAACCCCGAGCCCAGCACCACATTCAACTGGTATCCGGTCAGCGTCGTTCCGCCTGCATTGGCAATCGTCACCGCGCTGCGATATTGCCAGCTGGAGTTTAGCCAACTGACCGTCTGAGAATGGCCCGTCGGGGCAAGTAATAGCAAAGGCAGTGCAAGAACCAGGGAGCGCAACCGTCTGAACATGTGTGTGGTTACCTGTCTAGATAATTCCGAGAAATCCTAAAAACCACCTCGTCCGGAGGGAGGGGGACCGCCCCGTGGGCAAGGAGAATAGACCATCTTTGGACATCACGTCAAGCTTTGGGGGGCCGTCCGCGGAGGGGGTTGACGCAGCCAGGACTATGCAAGAGTGGACATAGCTAATCGACCAAACGGCGCACCTTCAAAGCCGTAAGATATTGTAAACAGGATAGTTAGTTACTGACGCGAATCAATCCGGAAACACGAGTGGGTTCACCTGGGTACGGTCTTCGAAACGCAACAATGTTCGTCAAGCGCGTCTCAGGGATCGGCAGAGAACTCAGGTCCGTAACCGGGTTTAAACGAAGACTGCGAGGATAGGAGTGATATTCCAGTTGGTAAATGTCTAGTTGGAGGTTATGAAGAATATGTTGAAGATCCTGGGGGCTGGAATCCGCGGCCGCAAGAGAGTCGTAATTAACCTCCATGAACAGTACCGGCCTAGCCGTGGAGAGCAGAGCGCTCATACCTTTAAGGATGAGGGGCTCGGAGCCCTCTGCATCGAGTTTGATAAAGGACACCCGGCTGGCATCAACGAGTATTTCCTTGCGCGCTATCATCTCGTCGAGGCTGTTCACTTTGACTTCGACGGTTTCCTCAATGGCAGTCTTGGCTAGCTCATTCGGGAAGCGACTAGACCAACCAAGGACCTTGCTCAGCACAAACGTGCAGGAGCCTTCGCGTTCGCCGAGGGCGCAGTGAAAGACGTCGATGACACTGTGATCCGCGCGTTTTATGTTCGCCGCCAGCTTCGCCGCAGCTCGTTTGTCGGGCTCGAAGGCCAGCACTCGGCCTTTGTTACCAACGGCCTTGGCAAGGGTAAGGCTTACGTAGCCTTTTTGCGCCCCAATATCAAGACAGGTATCGCCATCGCGCACGCTGCGAGCAATCAGCTCTCGCATGGCGGGCTCAAAAGTCCCAAGATAGAATTCCCGATCCAGCTCATCCGAGGGATCGATGAACATTTCAAAACCGCCAGCCACACGGACCCAGGATGGCTGCTCTCCGAGAGAGCGAAGCCTGGCACCGTGATACTGGGACCTTAGCTTTCTGACCGCAGTCCGAATCATTTCTCTGTTTCTCACCTCTCTAAAGGCTCGGTCTCTGCACAGTTGACTCAAACTTGTTAGGTCATGCCGGAGCCCGGGAATCCGCCAATTTAACAACAAAATCAGCGGTTTCGGTATACAGCGCTACAGGTACAGCCAAGCGGGTGACCGGAGGTGCACTGGCAGTTCAAGGCACTTACGAGGCGGAGTCACGGGGGAACTGTTCCGACGAAAGGGTAACACAGGTCTGCTCCAACGCCCATGTGACGGAAGAGCCTGGCCAAATTACTGTTTCGGCTCAGGCTCTCTGACCGTGACATTTGTAGGTTGTAGAGCGCCGTGCCCCGTTTATGGGCCGACAAACGTGGTGACGCTGGCAGCTGGCAGGGTCGCGACGAAGGCGCTGCCTCCTACCGTGATGCTGGACTGCTGCGCCAGATTCAGGCTGGCCGAAGTCACCCACGGCACCACGGTATTCGCCGTGAAACCACTCAAGGCGAAATCCAGCGTGACCGCAGAGGCATTCTGATTGACCGCGACGATCGCAAATTTACCGCTGCTGGTGTTCTTGTAGGCCGATACCAACACCCCACCCACCGGACTCGCGCTCGTTCCGATCCGGTAGTACCCCGGTCGCACGAACTTACTGTAGTTCCCCATCACGTACAAACGCTTGGTGGTTTGTCCACTCGGCCCCAGCAATGCTTCGTTGTCTCCATTGCCGTCGATCAACCACCAGTAGTGCCATGCATTGGCGTTCGCAATGGTCATCCAGTCGTTGATCTTTTTCGCCCATATCAGGCCATTCGTCATGCTCGGATCAAAGGTCTCGAAGGTCGATACCTCCGTCTCCCACAGATGCTTGCCCTGGTTTTGCCCAAGAGCATACGGCGCCGCCGACGCTCCGTCATAGTTATGCCCGGCAATGATGCTCACGCCAGCTGCCGTCACGGAATCGTTTAACGTTGCGGTCGCAAGGTCAAACTTCCATCCTGACTCTTCCGGCATGATGATCTTCGCGGTTACCCCGTTCTTGGAAAATGTCGGCAATAAATTGTTCCGCAGAAAATCGTGGAACTGTTGACCGGTCCAAATGCAGGAATCCCAAGTTGCTTTGTAATCCGGCTCATTTTGAATTGACAGCGCGTAAAGATCGATCCCGTAGGAGTTCTTCAAGCCCAGCACGTAATTCGACAAGTAATTCGCATACGCCTGGTAATCGCTGGCCAATAGGCTGCCACCGTTGGTCGTGCTGCCATTGCTTTTCATCGATGCCGGCGGACTCCAAGGCGTTCCCCAGATCTTCACACCGCGGTCCTGAGCCTTTTGCATGGTGGCCAGGTCGGGATACGTGCCGTTGTTTTCGATTTGCACGCGAAGAAGAGAAAGCCCAACGCCAGATGTTGTGGACCAGAACAAGTCAGCCTGAGTGTTGGTTATGCCGTTACCAGTAGCAGCACTCGAAGCCCCAAATCCATCGATCTGCTGATGCATATCGGACCAGTTAATCGTAACGGTAGGATGCGAGGCGACTGTCAGTGTGGCCGCGGCACTGTTCAAATGGCCTGCCGAATTATTGATTTGGACCTGGTAGGTCGAACCGTTCTCGGCACTGGTGGCCGCCGGAGTGGTGTAGCTGGGCGCAGTCGCGCCACTGATACTGGATCCATTTTTCAACCACTGGTAAGTCAATGGTGCCGTGCCTCCGGCAACCACGGAGAACGTGGCGGCCTGTCCCACCGAGACTGTTTGACTTTTAGGTTGGCTCGTTACGGAAGGCGCCGTTGCCGCAGGAGGAGTTGTGCTTCCCGACGGCAGAATCTCAATGGCGCTGATGACCGGAACATTGGCGTTCGCACGGTGCACGAACCGAATGACGATCTTGCCCTGAGTGACAGACACCTGAGCGGATTTAACCAACGGGTGATCGATACCAGCCTGGGCAAAAACATCCAATCCGCTGAAGACCGTAGCTCCTTGCATCTGCACATCAAAGACGCGGCTCTTCACTTGGGTAAAGTAGGTTTCCGCGAAGTAGAGATTGACCTTGTAGAGGCCATTCGTTAAGGCGAATTGATATTGCAACTCCGGGGCAGTAGTGACACCCACTCGTGCACTCTTGAAAAGCGTAGGATCCGGGCTACCGGTGATTGGGGCGCTTGGCGCCGAATGGGAGATGCTACCGGTATTGAATCCGTAGTCGGCGCTCCAGGCTTGGCCCTTGCTGTCGTGATAGGCGGAACCACCCGCGCGCACCCGGATCGTCTGTTGGGCCTGTGGAGCTGCAGGCAGGCATAAGAGGAGTAGGAATGACAAGACTCCAACGACTTTTTTCAAGAACCCTCCTGGAAATTGACGCCGCGCTGTTTGATTTGTAAGTCAGGGGGAAGAGAGCTGAAGGGGGACAACTCAAATTAGTGGCCCCGTAATCCCCACACTTGCGACAATGCCAGCGGCTGCCGACTTGAACAACTGTCCGTGGGTACAAAATTGGGTCAGCATTTCTGCAAAGGAGGTACAGGTTCGAGACTTAGCCCCAGTGACGAAGGCCTATTGAGACCCGGAAGGCCTTACATAACCAGTTGAATACCGTTGGGCAAGCGGGTCGGCCTGCTGACGGCATGGGTTGGGAATAGAAAACTGGGAAGGAGGGCCAGCGTTTCGGCTTCGCAGGTTCGAAACGAACTGTACTTCGACACTAAGAACAAGGCTGAAATTCAGCCGCTGAGACTATTTACGTCCTGCTTCGGGATGAGGCGTTGTGTCGTCATCCACTTCGATTTCGCCCTTCCCATCGCACTCGGGACAATCACCGGGATCACCCGCCGTCTGGCCGCAGTCCTCGCACTCATCTCCGGTCGCCTCACCAATCAGAATATCGACTAAAGAAGAATGAACCGGATTCTGACACTTCTTCGTTCCGTCACATTCCGGACATACCATCATCGCCATACGGATTCTTCCTTTTCGCCCTAGTTTGGAGTCGGCCTGCCGAATACTACCGCAAAATGGCCCAGCGAAGAGAGCAGGAGCCTCCGTGCCTACTTTCGTTCACGCGTAGTAGTCGTGGGGTGGAGACGGAAGCGAGACAGTGCTTCGCCCAAATTCTGAATAAAGGCTTCCGAGTTATAAACGTCGGTATCGATTCTGGAGCCGCCAATTGGAGCGATGGGTTCGACTTCATCAAGTTGGAATTCGCGCGCGACCTCTTCGATGATCTTGGGTTGGATCGGGCGTTGCTGTTCGACAAACCCATTTACGAGAGCGTGCTCACAAAGCAGGTTGATGACGCGGGGAATTCCCAACGAATAGATATGAATCGCATCCACAGCCGCCGGGCTGAAGATTGCCTCCTCACCGGGCGCGCCGGCGATTTTCAGCCGCTCAACGATATAGGACTGGGTCTGTTCCTTGGAAAGAGCTGAGGTCTTACAGCGGAGCATAATGCGTTGGCGGAGTTGGCGAAGTTGTGGCAACTTCAGCTTTTCTTCCAGCTCCGGCTGGCCCGAAAGGATGATCTGCAACAGTTTTTCAGTCGAGGTTTCGAGATTAGTGAGCAGACGGATTTCTTCCATCACCGGATAGGTGAGATTTTGCGCTTCGTCGATGATAAGTACGACGGTCTCACCCATGCGATAGCGATCCAGAAGCCAACTGTTGAGTTTCATGAGCTGCTGGCTTTTGGATTTGGATTCGCAGGGGATATCAAATTCCGCGAGAATGAAATCAAAAAGCTGGTTTGAGTTGATACGAGAGTTGAAAAGAAAGGCGGTGCGGGATTTGCGGTGATGCAACCAGTCGAGGAGCCGGTTGACCAGCGTCGTTTTCCCTGTTCCAACCTCGCCAGTTAAAGTGATAAAACCTTTGCGCGTCTGGATTCCATACATCAAACCCGTCAGCGCTTCCTCAATCTGCTTGGTAAGGTACAAGAAGCGAGGATCGGGATTGACGTTGAAAGGGTTTTCTTTTAAACCGTAGAAGCTCTTGTACATTAGTCCCTGTCTCTCGCTCCTGACTCTATATCTATTTTAGCCGCAGTCTGCATACCTAAGTTATGGCAAAACAAATGGGCGCGCGTGCCACTGAAAACTGATGATGATAGAGTTAAAGGTCTGGTTCGAATTGCACGAGCCAATCGTACAGTCAGGAGTATTGTATTTCGCGATGTTCGCGTTGTAGGCAATCGACAGGATGGTGTTCCTGCCAAAAGGACGGCTCACTCCGCCACCGAAATACCAACTGTTGTAGTTTGGAAAGGTCGACTCTGTAGAACTGACCACTGCCGTATTATGGGCGTAACCAAAGTTGAGATACCCAGTCCATACCCTGGAAAGCAAGCGTGTGGCAGACAAATTCACCTGATCTACCGTTGAGCCATTCAAGACGCCGCTTCCGCCAGAAAGACCATGGAAATAGCCGCCAGTTAGTCCACCATGCTCGAAAGCATAAGTGAGAGTCACGCCGAGATTGCCACCGATCTTGCTCGATTGCCCACCAACGGGAACACGAAAGTTTATGAAATCGGGACCGCCATATGCCTGCAACGCCATACGACCGGTCAATTTTCGGCTGAACGCAATATTGAAGGAATTATCGCCGAATGCTTGAGGCTGTCCGGAAAAGTGGTAACCGCTAAAACGATAAAAAGTGCCGATCGAGTTCGCCTTCGAAAGGGTGTAATTGTAGCCGAGAGTCGCCGTCGCGCTGCTATTGTCAACATTGCCCGGATCGACGAAATTAAGTATCCCGTAGGAACCTGACGCGGTAATCGAGCCACGAGGAGAAGTGGCGTAGGTCAACTGCAGAGCAGTGGCATTACTATATTGTGGACCGAAGCCCACGAAGATGCTTTGATTCGGAACATAGCTTGAACCCAGTCCGGGAATCGTGGGCCCTATGGAGCCCCCGACGCCAGGAACACCGAGGTTCGTACCTCCTCCAAAACCGAAAGCCGACTGAGGCAGATAGGAAAATTGATCCAGGATTTGCATTGCCAAGCGGGTCCACTGAAAGGTTTGAGTCAGCGCCAATTGTTGGTAGGCGCCGTTCCCAACCGCACTATTCGTGGAAAAGAACCCTCCGCCCGAATAATTGACGGCAAATTGGGATTGATTCCACACCTTGAGCAAACTGATATTCCCGATCAGATAGTTGCTCATGATCCAGCTAGAGGAATTTGTCGTGCCGTATCCGTTAGATTGAATCGTGCCGGCGTATTGGACGCCAGGGACCCAGTAGCTATGCCGCACCTCGGGAGAGCCGAGGGTGGCATTTTGCACACCCGTAAGAGGAGTCGTATCAGGTTGCAGTGCGTTCGGGTTTTCGTCCTGCGGGTTCCCGGAGTCGATGGGAGGTATGGAACGCGCGGCGGGCTTCGGTTTTGTGTCGGATGGTTCCTGAGGTTCGTCCTGCGCAGGCGCGTTTAGAGTTCCAAATGCGAGCGCAAAGACGAGGAAACATCCGGCGAAAACGGGCTTAAGCGAATTCATCGATAACCCCTCACGGAACCACGATCACGTCGCCGGGGAGAAGAAGTATGTTCTGTTCCTGATTCTTACCCTTCACGACTTCTCGATAGTTAAAAGGAAGCTTGGTCTGTTTTCCGCTTTCGTTCCGGAGAACGTAGATGCCTTTGAGTTTTGCAAACTGCGTGAAGCCACCGGCACTGGATAGCGCCTGAAGGAGCGTCATGTCCGGCAGCAGGGGAATAACGCCGGGGCGATTTACTTCGCCTGTGACATAGACGCGCCGACTATTGATCTCCGTCACTGTCACGGTAACTTGAGGATTGTTGAGATATTTCGTAAGCCCCTCGTGTATGGAATTACTCAGCTGAATTGCCGTCAAGCCAGAAGCTTGAACGTCGTTCAGGAGTGGCAGAGAGATCTTGCCATCCGGACGTACGGGAATGGTCCTGGAAATCTCTGGTTCCTTCCAGACGTCAACTCGGACCATATCCTGAGGACCTATCTTGTAGTCAGCGTCGGCGACTGCCGCGGTGGAATTAGTTGTCTTAACGGCGGCGTCGCTGTTCTGGGGTGCTGGAGTGGCAGGGACCGGCTTCGGTGCATCTTGTGCGTGGGCCAAGGGCAAACAAACAACTGCAGCGATTATCATCAGAAGTGGTCGGATTTGCATGATCGAGTGTCCTCTCCTCAGGTCTTAGGTTCTCCTATCTGCTTGATTTTGTAGAGCAAAGACTTGTAGCTAATCTGCAGTTCCCGAGCAGCGCGCTTTCGATTCCAGTGCGTTCGCTCGAGTGCCTGCATAATCATTTCCCGCTCTGCTCGTTGCGACGCGGCGCGTGCCGCCACTTTGAGCGAAGCTCGTGGGCCGTTACCGACGGCGGGTACATGGTCGGTTATCCACGCACTGTGCAGGTCATTCAGGACCATTTGGACATCATCGAATACCACGATCTTACGCGCCAGATTTTCCAGCTCTCGAATATTCCCGGGCCAGTGATACGCAACCAAGTCCTGCATCTGCTTGGTGCCCACAGGCGGGCGCTTCCTTTTGAGCAGAGCGGCGTGCTTGTTCAGAAAATGTTCGGCCAAGGCCGGAACGTCTTCCGCGCGATCACGCAGCGGAGGAAGACGTAAACAAGCGCCGTTCAGCCGGAAGTACAACTCCCTGCGGAAGCGTCCCTCCTCGACCTCAGATTCGAGACTCCTGGGAGTGGAGGCGATCACACGAACGCACTCCGCTGTCCGATCGGAGTTCTGCTCGTCGGGAAGGGCGGAAAGCAGGGCGCGTTGAGATTCCACGCCCAATTCTTGCACATTATCGAAATAAATCGTCCCACAGGTTTCCTCGGACAGCAGAGACGACAGGCGCATCTGGTTAGTGAACTGAGGCGGTTCGAGCGTTGCACAGTCGATTTTTTGCAGCCGCAGTTCCCTTTTCGCAGATGACCGGTGAATGAACCTGGCGTAGGCATCTTTGCCTGAGCCGCTTTCTCCGAGAATCAAAACGGGGATATCCGTTCCTGCAATCTCCGCAGCCATCTCATTGACAGTCTGTATCGTTGGGGAAACACCATAGACGAATCCTTCAGTGGTTGGCGTTTCCATTACATGAGTTTGCTGCTGATCCATGCTCAGGCTGCCCTATTCTCCGGGAATGGGGAGCTTCGGTACTGGAATTCGAGCTACCCCTTGCCTATTGAGGTGCAACTGGCCTTCCAGCGATTGTCCCCGTCGAGACAAGGGACCTACGGCTAAGCAACTTATTACAAAGGGCTTAAAAACGCGTTTTTCCCGACCAATGTCGGGAGAGATGGTTGAGTCCCGAGGGAGTTCCACAAAGTGGCAATCTATTGTCCTGCACGCCCACCAATCCTGTATCTAAAATGACGAATTCACGGTATTTGGCAGAAAAGAAGGGTCTTATGTCGGCCTGGGGCATTCGCACAACCACTAAAATGACGCGGCACAATTTTGCGCGCCCGTAGGATATTTTTACTCACCGAACAGTCAACCCGAAGCTAGATCTTGCGTTTTCCGTATTTTTTCGTGATGAGGTAGGGGAGCAGAGCCAGTTCGCCAAGCGAGGGGAGAAGGTCGCGAAGGCAAAAGACCGATTCGACTCGAGTGCTCTTCAGTGAGTTCCAATAAGAGCCGAGTTTGAGATACCCAGTAGAAATATCACCGATGACCACAGGCAGATCCGGAAGGAGCCGCAGCCAGCCCAGACCAGGTTTAGCGCGGCAAGGTTCCAGCACTTGGCCGCATTGATCCGCAAACAAAAGATAGGGGAAATCCACACCGGCTGCCTGCCCCAGGCCATGAAAACCCCACGCTCTGGCGTTGACGTCCAGGAGCTTGTATTGTCCGTCGCGAGGATCCTGCTTGAATTCCACCTCTACAATCCCGTAGAAATTGATGGCGCGCAAAAAGCGTTCTGAGAATTCTTCGATTTCAGGAAGTTCGACGGTCTCCACGTAAGTGGCAGCTCTTCCGAATTCGCGCGGATGTTGGCGCATGCGGCGAGCCAACATAACGGAATGTGCGTGTCCCTCGCGGAAGAATGCGCAGTAAGAGAGTTGGCGACGCCCATCACCGGGGATGATTTCCTGAACGAGGATTTCTTCGGCGCGAATATCACGCGCCGCGCGGCTATAAAGCTCCCGAAGTTGTTCCGGTGAGTCGGCGCGCCAAGCCTTCGCGCCCGTGGCGTAGAAAAAGTTTTCCTTTACAGCCGGCTTGATCGCCAGGGGAAGCTTCGAATAGAGATCCGGAAGATCATCGAGACTTTTGGGATTCCAAGTGCGAGGGACAGGAATGCCTAATTGTTCCGCAAGCCGGTAAGTATTGTTTTTGTCCCAAGCCCAGCGAATGGTCTCCCAAGGCGGGGTCGTAACCCTAAAAAACTCCGCCAGGCGTTCGCGATGCAAAGAGAATGCGGCAACATTTTCATCGCGAGTCGGGAACAAAACCCAGTCTTTTAAATCCAAGCGTCGCCCAACATCGAGAACTGAATCAACGGCGGCCTTTTCGTGCTTCAAATCGGGTACGCGTACAACTCGCGTCACATACTTTGAAAACGACGAAATCGAATACTGATCATCAATCACAACGACGGGGATTCCGCGGCTTCCCAAACTGCGAGCGATCGCAAGCCCCGGATGATCGCCGCCGATGACGACCCCGCCGATCTTCTGGACCTGCGTCATCGCTTCACCGCGTGGAGAGCAGGTCGAAGGCCGGGCAACTTCGCCAAGGTCATCGAGGTACCGCCTTATGCTTCAAAATCTCAGCGCACAACGCTGACGAAGCGAATTCTGCGCCGGCAACGAAGTACAGTAATGGACCGAAACTCCTGGCCGCGGTCGCGCCGATGAAGTGAAGCCCGGGAAGAGAGGTGCGGAATCCAGATTCTAGAACGGGATATCCGTCCATCAACTTGACGCGGTCGATTAAATTAGGGGTAAGAAAAGCATAGCGCGAGATATCAACGGAATATCCGGTTCCAAGCAGCACGTGATCGCCGGAAGAGACGCTGCCGTCGTCCAGCCTCAATTGGACTTTGGAGCCGGCTAGTTCAGCCTCTTTCACGAAGTGACCGGTCTTAATCGCGACGTCTTTAAGACGAGCGGGCAACCACCTTGAACCTGCGGGACGAACTGCGCGAGTGCGAATCTTGTCTCTCCAGGGGAGAGGAATGTGACGGACGAGATTTGGCGCCGCGACGAGCCGGCTTATGCCCGCGGGGCCGACGTCGTGGCTGGAGTAGAGCATGGAAGATATCGGGCCGAGGCGATGAAGCCAAGGATGCTGGCCGATCCAACGAAGCGTGGATATCTTGACGATAATCTCAACTTCGGCACCTGCTTCGTGCAACAAAGCCGCTGACTCGAGTGCGCTTTGCCCCGCCCCAATAACAATCACCTTTCTTCCAGAATAACCTTGGACGTCAAATCCGGAATAACAATGCGTGAGCACGGAATCTGGCAACGAACGAAACTCTGGCGGAATTCGTTGAAAAGGACCAATACCTGCCGCGACAACGACTCGCTTGGAGCAGATGACCGATTCATCCTCGAGAACTGAGCGAAACCCGCCTTCAACCACTTGCACCGCTACTACCTCCCTCTGGTCGAGGTGAGGGATGAATTGGCGCTGGAACCACTGTCCGTATTTGACGAAGGTCGCAAGAGGCAGCGGCGATTCCGGAGAAACTCCTGCGGTCGCTTCATACGCCTCCAGCGTGCCTGAAGGAGACGGGACAGAGAGGTTTGACGCGACTCTGGGAGATCGGAGAAGCATCCCGGCGGGCATCTTTTCAGCCCAAAATTGCATGGGCCTGCCAAAGACACGAACGTTCAGGCCCGCAGCTATAAGATGAGCAGCAGCAGAGAGACCATAGGGTCCGGCGCCGATAATTACTACGTCAGTGTCGCTAGTTGCTGGGTGCGGACCACTCTGTGAGCCCGTCACGGGACTGATTACTGTTGTCTGAGAGCGCATATCCTTGTCCGATGTGAATTGCGCAAAGAAAAAGAGCCACACTGCGGCAGCGGCGCTCTTTCTATGGGCATCAAAATGGCCACACTTAAACCGCTGAACCCAATTGACAATCCAACAACTCCGAGGTGCCTTTATTATGATAAGGACATTGAGAGAAGTCCAACAATAGGCCAGCCAGGTAGTGGGTTCCTGCGTTTCACCAGTACTAAAGTACTGTACTTCCGCGAAGACAAATGGCAGGTCGAGGCGCGCGTCACGGCTTAAGTTCCATTTCTATAGGCCCCGAATTTTGAAGACGAGGCGGCCATCTTCTTCGCAAGCATAAGCGACGCGAGCGCGCTCGTTGCCGACTCCTTCAATCCGCCATTGTCCGCCGTTTTCAACCAAACTCATTTCCGCGCGCTGCCGCCACCACCGGTTCAACGCGCTTGGAGTCGTGGTCCATAGGCCCTTTTCTTCCTTCAAACGTACGAGGTAAGCAAGTAGCTCCTTAAAGACGCTTTGCTCGCGCTGCCGGACAACGTAATCCGGATGAATAATGAAGCTCAGCAGGCCATGTTTTTGCATGATCAGTTCGGCCTGAGTTTTCCATATATCAATCGAATAATCATCCAGGATGTAAAACAGCGTATAGTCCTGTACCGTGGTTACCGGCAATTCAAGAATGTCACCAAGGAAGTACGGCATGACGGTGCAACAGCCGCCGCGCTGAGGATCCAAGCTGGCCACATTTGGGACTGACATGTCGTAGGAGAACTTGAGAGCGTCGTACCAAACCTGCTTTCGATACAACACGCCCGCGCGAAATCCTTCCGCCGAGTATTTTTTGCCGTAGGAATTAATCTTGGCGGCGCGTTCGATAAATTGTTCCTGGTCTTCGTATAAGTGCCCATCGTGATTGAGATCGTGGACCGCTACCTCGAAGCCACGGCAGCGAATAGAATCCAGAAACTTGGGGCTGACCATATATCGCTCTTCCGGAATGATCTGAAAGGACGCCTTTATGCCGAAGGAGTCATCAATATTCATCAACTCCTCGCAAAAGCCCTGGCCCAAAGTCGATTCAACGTCGTGGGTCATGATCGAGCAACTGGAAGCGCCTTCAGGCCAGAACCAGATAAATGGAATGTGATCAGCGCCACTTGCTTTCAACGAAAGCAAAAGCAATTGCTGAAGCAGGTTGTCCACGGAGCAATCAACCGGCCAACGAGGAAAAGGCAATTTGTCCCAGCCGCTCAAATACAATTTTTGCAGGTGCTTACGTACACCAACGGAAAGAGCCGGGCGGATGAAATAGTAAAGCTTGGCAAGCGTGGACATGGGTCCCGGCTGACGCCAGTTGTTCACATACTTCTCGCAACGAAGATTGTCGAGTATTTGCGAGGGAAGAAATGGCAGGTACGTGGTTCCGTTTTCGATGACCACGTCCTGCAGCGCGTCGCGTAGCAGTCCGGCGGGACGCTCAGCGGTTGGGTGTTCAAAATAGCCGCCATAACAGGTCGCCTCGGCGCCCACTTGAAAGTATCCGCTGGAAGACGAAAACGGACCTTTGGGAGCAAACCTGATGAATTGATCAGGACAACGGTAATACCGCGCTAAATCGCTGTTCATTTCGTTTGTCGAGGCTTTTGCATACTAATATTACAAGATCGCTTGAAAGCAGACTAGATTGAACGGACCCGAATTGTTCACTCGGTATGCTTCTACTTAACCGGTGACTATTTGAGGACACCGTGCTGACGGCGCGATCCGGCAGGGATAAGGACCCACTTCAGTGTAAAACTGGCCCCCGGCATCAGGGGTGGGCAATTTGGAACCGATCCTTATGGGCCGACAAAGGTGGTAACGCTGGAGGCCGGCAGTGTCGCTACGAAGGCGCTGCCTCCTACCGTGATGCTGGACTGTTGTGCCAGATTCAGGCTGGCCGAAGTCACCCACGGCACTACGGTATCCGCCGTAAAACCATTCAAGGCGAAATCCACCGTGACCGCAGAGGCATTCTGGTTGATCGCGACAATCGCAAATTTCCCGCTGCTGGTGTCCTTGTAGGCCGATACCAACACTCCGCCCACCGGACTCGCGCTCGTACCGATCCGGTAGTACCCCGGTCGCACGAATTTGCTGTAGTTCCCCATCACATACAAACGTTTGGTGGTTTGCCCACTCGGCCCCAGCAAGGCTTCGTTGTCCCCGTTGCCGTCGATCAGCCACCAGTAGTGCCACGCATTGGCGTTCGCAATGGTCATCCAGTCGTTGATCTTTTTCGCCCATATCAGGCCATTCGTCATGCTGGGATCAAAGGTCTCGAACGTCGATACTTCCGTCTCCCACAGATGCTTACCCTGGTTTTGCCCAAGAGCATATGGCGCCGCCGACGCTCCGTCATAGTTATGCCCGGCGATGATGCTCACGCCAGCTGCCGTCACGGAATCGTTTAACGTTGCGGTCGCAAGGTCAAACTTCCATCCCGACTCTTCCGGCATGATGATCTTCGCGGTCACCCCGTTTTTCGCGAATGTCGGCAACAGATTGTTGGCTAGGAAATCATGGAACTGTTGCCCGGTCCAAATACAGGAATCCCAAGTTGCCGTGTAGTCGGGCTCGTTTTGAATCGAAAGGGCGTAGAGATCGATCCCGTAGGAATTTTTCAGGCCCAGCGCGTAACTGGACAAGTAATTCGCGTACGCTTGGTAATCGCTGGCCAACAGGCTGCCACCGTTGGTCGTGCTGCCATTGCTTTTCATCGATGCCGGTGGACTCCAAGGCGTTCCCCAGATCTTCACACCGCGATCCTGAGCCTTTTGCATGGTGGCCAGATCGGGATACGTGCTGTTGCTTTCGATTTGCACGCGAAGAAGAGAAAAACCAACGCCAGATGTCGTGGACCAGAACAAGTCCGCCTGACTATCAGTGATGCCATCGCCAGTTGCGGCACTCGAGGCTCCAAATCCATCAATCTGCTGATGCACATCGGACCAGTTGATCGTCACGGTGGGACCGACCGCATTGTTGACAGAGATAGAGACCACGCTGCTTGAGGCCGTACCGCCGGAACGGTCAGTGGCTTTTGCCGTAAGCGTGTGAGTGGCGTTGCTCAGAGATGTGGAATCGAGACTAAAACTCCAAGTATTGGTTCCGGAAGCGTTGGAAAAACTGCCGCCGTCGACCGATACCTGAACAGAAGAGATGGATAGGCTGCTCGAAGCGGTTCCTGACACCGTGATCGTGCCAGATACCGTGGCTCCGCTCGCAGGCGCCGTGATCGAAACCACGGGCGCAGCCACCGCGTTCTTCACGTTCACCGTGTCGCCAGAGCTCATCGAGCTGTTTCCTGCCGTGTCCTTTGCGACGGCTTTTAGCGTGTGCGATCCGTTGGAGCTCTTCGTCGTGTCCCAGCTGTAACTGTACGGCGCCGCTGTTACCGGGCTCCCCACATTGGCCCCATCCAACTGGAATTGCACGCTCGCAATTCCAATGCTGCTTGTGGCGCTCGCCGTTACTGTTGCGGTGCCCGATACTGTCGCTCCACTTGCAGGCGCTGTGATCGAAACCACTGGCGCAGCCACCGCGTTCTTCACGCTCACTGTGTCGCCAGAGCTCGTCGTGCTGGTTCCCGCCGTGTCCTTTGCGACGGCTTTTAGCGTGTGCGATCCGTTGGAGCTCTTCGTCGTATCCCAGCTGTAACTGTACGGCGCCGCTGTTACCGGGCTCCCCACATTGGCCCCATCCAACTCGAATTGCACACTCGCGACCCCAATGCTGCTTGTGGCGCTCGCCGTTACTGTTGCGGTGCCCGATACTGTCGCTCCACTTGCAGGCGCTGTGATCGAAACCACTGGCGCAGCCACCGCGTTCTTCACGCTCACTGTGTCGCCAGAGCTCGTCGTGCTGGTTCCCGCCGTGTCCTTTGCGACGGCTTTTAGCGTGTGCGGACCGTTGGAGCTTTTCGTTGTATCCCAGCTGTAGCTATATGGCGCCGCGGTAACCGGGCTGCCCACATTGGCCCCGTCCAACTGGAATTGTACGCTCGCCACTCCAATGCTGCTCGTGGCGCTGGCCGTCACCATTGCGGTTCCCGACACCGTTGCTCCATTCGCAGGCGCTGTGATCGATACCACGGGCGCCGCCACGGCGTTCTTCACGTTCACCGTGTCACCCGCGCTCGTCGTACTGGTGCCTGCCGTGTCTTTTGCGATGGCTTTCAGCGAGTGCGAACCGTTAGAACTTTTCGTCGTATCCCAGCTATGGCTGTATGGCGCCGCTGTAACTGGGCTGCCCACATCGGCCCCATCCAACTGGAATTGCACGCTCGCCACTCCAATGCTGCTCGTGGCGCTCGCCGTCACCGTTGTGGTTCCCGATACTGTCGTTCCAGCCGCCGGCGCCGTAACCGACACCACCGGTGGCGCTGTGTTGGAATTACTTACGACGAACGGCACCGCGGCACTTGACGCGGTATTGCCGGCACCGTCGGTTGCCGTGGCGCTGAGAGTGTGATTTCCGTTCGACAGCGAATTGGTATTTAGTGAATATGAGTAGGGCGGTGCCGTCAGACTGGGACCGCTGTTTGCTCCATCTACCTTAAACTGGACACTGGCGACGTAGAGATTGTCTTGCGCGTTTGCGACGACAGCAGCCGTGCCAGTGAGAGTCGCACCGGAAGCGGGAGATGTGATCGATACCGTCGGCGGAGTAGTATCGCCGGAAGTGGCAAAGGTAAAGTCATTGCTCAGAGCCTGATTCTTTTTTGAATCCTCTGAACGCACTCGGTAATGGTAGAGGGTGCCGGTAGCCAAACCGCTGAGAGCCACCTGGTGAACAGTGACAGCCGTGGTGCTTAACGGCGTTGTGGATCCGTACGTGGCGGTGGTTCCGAAATCAATTTGAGAGTTGGCTGGGACGTTCGTTAGCCATCCCACTTGGAACCCCGAAGAAGTTGGGGCGGTGGCCTGGATGTTGCTAATCGTTATCGCTCCCTGCGGAGTTGGCTGATTGCCGGGTCCTCCGTTGCCACTAACAACCCCTGCACAGCCGCTGGTAATCAAAATTGCAGATAAAAATATAAAAAATAATACATCCTCAAAAACACGACGCCCGGAAGCTTCCCGAAGGCTGCTGAACACACTCATGATTTCCCTCAATCAACGTCCGAAACATAGTTTTGTGAAACAGCCCCCGCTCCCCATTCAACAAGCAGGCAGAGCATTGCCCGCTACTACAACAAAATTAATAGGCGACCTTGGGTTTGTGACACTGGTCAGATGAACAAATTTGGGTCAGGTTGAGAACACTGTACTTACGTTCAATTGGAAAAATGATGGCAGGCACGCGAAACGAACTTGTGCCGCAGTTTCTCATTGGTATTGAAGCACAACAGGGGTGTCCCGCCAATGCCGGGGTTTATTGGTTGCGGCATGCCGCCGACACAGAAACGTTAGAGGACAACCCTAATTTGAGCGGTCAAGGGAAGGAAAAGCGGCGGGAAATAACGAATCGAGAAGTCGAGTCAATGTGGGAAACAGAAGAATGAAAAGGTGAGTAACGGGGCTATCGGTAAAGAGAGGAACAGATTTTTCGAGACCCTTCCAAACAGGTTCGGCTGGCAACGGCGAACTATACCTCCACAGGGGAATCGTCCGTTGCTGGAGGAGTGTCGTACGAGGATACCCACTCTCCGGGAATACGAGCCAGATCCGAAGCTCTGAGAAAATCACCGAGACTGGTGCCGGTACAAGCGGAATCGATATTCGGAGCGCCACTTTTAGAAACAACGTCATCGAGATGCACGGTGCGAAAATCAATACTGAAACGCGTTTTCCCCGAAGTATTCGGAACTGTGGAGTGCATTTGGGCGCCGGAAAAAATGAGAATGCCTCCGACAGGAAGCACAACGCGGATTTGCGGGTCGAGCCGCATCTCCTCCTGGGGTATTGGCTGGATACGCGTATCTTTGCCAATGTGTTGCACAGCGTTAAACCGACTCACGCGATTCCATTCGACATAATTATAAACTCGGGAACTGTTGCGAACGGGCTGACTCCAGTAGTGAGGATGAAAAGCCATGACGTTTTCGGGAACAACGTCGAATACCGGCATCCACCAGTTTAGCTGGCACTGTGGAGCTGAGTACCAGGTATCGCGGTGCGGATGGAAGGCATAGGAAATACCGGTGCTCAGGAAATTGTCACTTGTGGAGGTGCGCAGACGAGGAACGTCGAAATAGGTTCTCTCGAGGTCGCAGCCAAGGTCGCACAGAAGTTCGGGAAGCAGTCGCTTGCACTCCGGATGATGAATGAATCCAGGTTTCAGGTCCGCCAGGATTTTGGCGAATTGATCCACGGGCAAATGATGCTGTGCCTCGCGCGGATGGTGTGGCGCGAAGGCCTCTTCGGCCATCTCATTCGCTAGTTTGCAGAGCTCGAGCGATATGGGTCGCGGCGAATAAACGTACAGTTGGCCGCAAAAAAGATTGTTGCGACGGACTTCGTCGGACACCACCGCGTCATAGAAGATGCTGTGCATACGATTCTCCAGAACTGCCAACATTAAAAATCGATATCACGGGACAGTTACCCAATATGGGGATAGAGCAGCTTCCCAGCCAGAACCAGCATTCGTTCAGGCATAGCCGCAAAAACTCGTTTGGCAACTTTTAGCTGCCACTCGTGTCTCCCCCTCGCGGCCTTGCTTTCCGGAAATTTCTTATAGGTAACTCTTGATTGAGCTGCCCCAAAGCGATTCTTGAAGGTGATCAGGCCGGCATTGTCTATATCCGATCTTCCCAGGTCCAGTTCAGATAAGTCGAGGCGCTTGGCGTCTTCGATTGCTCGCCACATCAAGAAGGGCATCGCTCCCAGATTATGGAATTGAGCATCGCTACAACCATACTTGTAAATTAGCGTGCGTTTGAAAAAAAGCGTAAGAATAGCGGCAACGGCGCGATCCCCAATGGACGCAACACGGATCTTGACCTGCTCACCCAGGCAATCCACGAGATTGCGGAACCAGGCAAATGGGGGAGGCGGAAGAGCTTGACGGCGGCGGGTGATCATTGTCAACCGGTAGAACTGGCGCAGCAGTGAATCTGACCTGCCTTCTTCGTACCTGAGACCTTCTCGTGCAGCGCGATGTATTTTGCGTTGGATGGAATCCTTATGAAGTCTCTCGAATAATTCATGCAAGCACGGGCGCAAATCCAGGCGGTGGATGACATAGTTGGTTCCATCCTGGAAATTGGCCCAATCCACGAATCGATTTCCGTGATCGAGAGGCCGGAATTCCACGCTCTTCCATTTTCCTTCGGCTTGACCTTGCTCCAAGAGTGTTAACAAGTTTGAAAGCTCGCTTTGATTGTCGAGCAGAAGATCAGTGTGATCCGAGAATGGCAACGAGACTAACCTTGGGCGCACCAGAGAACTTTTCACGACACAAAACACAACCGCGTTTTCCAAGTCTTCACCGGCAGGGGTGGTTGTAAATGCCACCGGCTGGTATCCATACGTTCGGTGCAAGGCCTGCAGCCACGATTTGGTGTGAAAAATGGACGAGCGAGGATGGTGCTGAAGAAAGCTGTCCCAGCGACCATCCTTCAGAGGTTCGATCAGTTGAAATGGTCTCGAAACAGCACAACTCCTTGCCACCATGATGAATTGCGAAGTTCACTCACTCGGGGACGACGCTTCAGCAAATAGTAGTTCGCATCCAAATGCGGCAGAGTCCAATTCTCGAGAGTACTTTGCGCCTCTAGTCGGCGGCGGGCCCCGCGGGGTCCGCCTCTGTGGCAGCTTTTGCAACCTGAAGGTCAATGACTTCCTGGAACGGGATGGGATTGCGGAGGATCACGATGTAGGCAAGCGCAAAACTCCAAATGGCGTGGAGAAAATAGGCAATCATCCGCGCAGAAGCAAATCCGAATGAACCGAAGCGAACGAGAAAAAAGGTCGCGACGATCAACACAACAGCCCAGGCAACGTTGGTGCCAAAACCGAGCCACATTTTCCCGGCGGCAGCAATGATCTCGCCCACGGGTGTAAGCAGTGCGTAAATTCCACTGGTGATCAGCAAAACAATCAGCGTGGGCCATGCGTCCTTGTAATCCCGGCCGTAAATGCGCATGACGTAGGGCGCGAGCAGCGATAGAACCAGCACACAAGGAATAATAATCGCGGCATTGATCTTGAGCATGAAGTTCAGCACTTTTTTGGAACGCTTCAGGTCTTTCTCACCCAGTGTGTCCGACAAGATGGGAACAATGCCGGTTGCCAGCGCTGTGGGAATGAAAAGCAACATCGAAAACCACTGATTTGCGGCGTTGTAGGCGCCCATTTCGCGATATCCGTTGGGCTGGTGCACGAGAAGTGTCGAACAAAACCAGTTAACGGGAGCAACCATCAGGCCGGCACAAAACGCGGGAACACTGAACTTCCAAAGGATTGGTAGTTCGCTTCCAAATCCTGAGGCCATCAAAGGAACACCCGCTTGCCGTGCTTCGCGGTTCAAATAGATTCGATTCAAAACCAGGCCGATGAACCTCGAAAGCGCCAGTCCCCAAAGAATTCCGGGGAGTCCGCCAAGGTAAAAACCGCCAACCAGGCAGGGGAGGTTCAGGAATCCTTTCAGTAGCGAAAGGCGCGCGAGATGGTTGAAGGCTTCAAAGCCAGCGAGGGCGCCGGTCTGGGCCCCGTCCACGCAGGTTAGGAAAAGCACCAGGGCACTGATGCGAAGAGGACTAGACAGGTGCGGCGCAGCAAGCGGGCCAGCGGCTATTTGAGTGGAGAAGAGAAAAAGGACAACTGAAAAAATCCCGCCGGTGACATAAGCGGTCAAGTTCGACATCGCCAGGATTCGGCCAGCACGCTGAGGATCCCTGCGCTTGAATTCTCCGATATATTTTGTGGCCGTCAACCCAAGGCCAAATCCGCCAAAGATCCCAAACAATTCGATGCTGGAATAGATCATCCCCAGCTCGCCATAATCATGACGACCCAATAGCCGTGCCAACAGTACGCCTGCAGGCAGACTCACGAGACGCCCGGCCACCGAACCAGCGAGGTTCCAAAAGCTACTGCTTGCAAGGCGGTGACCGAGGGACCCGCTTCTGAGCCTTTCGCGGACCGGTTCGGGGAGGCGCGAGAGCAACAAATCGAGAATGTTCATCCGACTATGACCTTACCTTGAGCGCCACAGAGAACGCGAAATGATTTTCTAACTTCAGGCACGTTGTAATTTGCTCTCTTTCTTATCAGTGATGAGTTGACGGAGGGCTGCCAAAAACTTGTTCGCCACCAGATCGGGCCGAAATTGATCCACTTGAGCGCCGCTTGGACTTCGCAGCGCCAGAGTTCCCTTCCGAAAGTCCTCGTACAAGCCGCGAATCGCGTCTCGGATGCCATGCGCGTCTCCGACGTCCACACGGGTGATTCCACCCTTAGACGCCAGATCCGCAACGACACCTACCCGGGGGCTCAGGGCCAAGACTGGCTTTCGCGCAGAAATGTAATCAACAAGTTTAGAGGGAAGAAAAATGCCATCGCTCATCTCGCCCTCCACAAGCAAACAAGCAGTCGCGGATTGGATATATTTCAAACTGTCCTGATAGTCGATGAGTCCCACAGACTGGACCGTTCCTTCCAGACCTAGCTGCCGAACGCGCGCTTGTGTGGCGGGATCTTCAGCGCCAACAAGAGTTAACTTCAGTTGATTTCTGGCTTCGGCACTGTCGTTGAGGAACAAGCTCAGACCATCTAGAAGAGCTGCGGTCGATCTCCCGGTCAATTCGTTGGAACCGAGTTTTCCGGCATGAACCAGACGGAAATTGGATACATTAGCATCGACTCCGCTCTCTTGGAAAACCCGGGCATTGCCAACGTGAGGAATGATCTGGGAATGATGTGAAATCGTGGAGAAATTCGTTTGGTAATCGCGAAGGCGTTCCGACGGATAGGTTACTAGATCCGCGTTTCGCAATGTTCTTCTCATCCAGAAGTCCGACAGCGCGCTATCGGTCGTTAGGTCCTCTTTAGAGACGCCAACGGGAAACTGGTGGAAATCCCAAGGGTCGTTCAGATTCGCAATCCAAGGCACATCCAATTCTTTGGCGCACCAATAACCCGCGATTTGTCCAAACATTGGCAGAGAACGCGAATAGACGACGTCAAACGGTGAGTTGCGATGCAGTCTTTTTGCCTGCTGTACGGCTTCATCCATCCATCTTGCATACAACCAGGTCTGGTAACGCACAGCCGTGGTTAAGGAAGCGAAACGGTTCTTCTGGGCAACCGGAGGAATCCTGATGATTTTAGCGCCTAAAGAGTTCCACATTTCTGATCGATCGATTTCAGCTGCAGCCTTCGCGTAAACGATGACGGTAACGAGCGCTCCGAATTCGGCGAGCGCTTTAATGAATTTCGCCGAACAAAATGCCTCGGAATCCCGCATGGGTACAAAATGCGGACTGATACAGAAGATACGGGGAGCGGCAGGATTCCAGGAATTGTGGTCTGTATTCATGGGTAGTCGGACTTGATCAAGATGGCGAGGACTCCACCGCTCTTGGAAGGAATTGATCGGACGGTGGCTCAGCAGACGAACCGAAGAATCGTCGGATTGCATCCAGAATCCGTTCCGTCGCCTTTCCATCGCCGTAGGGATTGTGCGCGTGCGACATGGCACCGTAGTAAGACGAATCCGTCAAAAGGCGGGAAACTTCAGTCACAATTCTCTCCCGGTCCGATCCGACGAGTTTGGCTGTTCCAGCCGACAGCGCTTCAGGCCGCTCCGTCGTGTCACGCGTCACGAGCACTGGCTTTCCCAAGCTTGGAGCTTCTTCCTGTATGCCGCCCGAATCGGTGAGGATAAGGGTTGCTCGTTCCATCAAAGCGACAAACGGCAAATAGGACATCGGTTCGATTAAATGGATGTTTGATCGACGAGTGTCACCCGTGTCTGCGTCGATCAAAATATCCGAAACAGCCGCACGAACATTCGGATTCAAGTGCACCGGGTAGACAAACTGTACGTGAGGAAAGACGGCAGCAAGGTCGTCGACAGCACGACAGATAGAACGGAGCTTGTCGCCAAAACTTTCACGGCGATGGCCGGTGATCAGAACAAGCGGCTGACGCGATGCAGGATTCATGATTTCTGGATTGAGTCCGGGAATTTCGACGGGAGTAGAGTGAACCTTTTTTACCGCGAGGAACAGCGCGTCAATCACTGTATTTCCCGTGATGTAGATGCGCTCGGACGAGATGCCTTCGCGCCGCAAGTTTTCCTGGCTGAGCGCCGTGGGAACAAAATGCAGCGTCGCCAGGTCAGTGGTAAGGACGCGATTGGCTTCCTCGGGCCAGGGGGCTTGCATGTCGCCAGTTCGAAGTCCGGCCTCAACGTGTCCCACCGGGATGTGATGATAAAACGCCGCGAGTGAGGCCACAAAGACTGTAGTGGTGTCGCCTTGCACAAGGATTAGATCCGGTTTCTCCGCGGCCAGATATCCATCGAGACCGGTCATGGCGCTTGCTGTAAGCGAGGAAAGCGTCTGGTTTGGACGCATCAAGTTCAAGTCGGTGTCAGGAACGATCTGAAAGACGTCCAGAACCTGATCCAGCATTTCGCGATGCTGCGCAGTGATACAGACGCGGCACTGAAAGCGCGGATCGCTGCGAAGAGCTAGAATTACCGGGGCAAGTTTGATGGCTTCCGGACGGGTACCAAATATGACAGAGATTTTCATATGCTCTCTACTTGAGTCGCAGGCCTACTTGTCACCGTCAGCCCACTTCCGGGCAAGCCTCGCTTCGTTCAAATTTATACTGTGACGGCTCAAGAAAAAACCGTTTCCCAAGCCGACAAGATTGTGTCAAAAGCCTTTTCAAGCAACGCTCCAGGGATCCATTTTCCCAAAAGGCGCCAATCAAGCAAATAATTGATCGCTGCCAATCCGTTTCGGTGATATTTCCAAAACTCCGGGCTCTTGCGATGTCGCGCACAAGCGAACTTGGCGAGGTAATGAAAATAGTTGCGCTCCGCTTCTTTCAGACAGCGATCAAATTCTTTCGGTTCCAGAAAATCACGGCCATGCACCACGAGCATTGACAGGCGGATCAGAAGTTCGAGGTTAAACGGTCGGACCCGCGAAAGAATCGATTCATTGTTTCGTCGCGAAAAGGTTAGGACCTGATGCACAAAACCGAAATCCCAGGTCTTCAACAGATCGAAGCAGGCATGCCCGTCTTCGAAGGGCGCGAGGCGCTCGTCGTAAAAAGGGTGCCGGGAGCGGACCAGTTCGGACCCCAGGAGCAGCGACGTTGGCGTCCCAAATAGATACTTGCCTTGAAGAAAATAGAGTCGACAAGTTTCCCTTCCCGGTACCACGGTACTGGGATACGGCAATCCGTCGAGACGGACCTCGTCACCTTCGAGTTCGTAAGCTGCAACAATGCCGACGGTGGGATGCGCCTCGGCCACCGCGACCATGCTCTTGACGCAATCCGGAAACAACCAATCATCCGCCTGAACTACTTTACAGTAGCGACTTTCGGGGGAAATAAAACTTAGCGCGTGATTGTAGTTCTGAACTTGAGAAAGGAATTCCGAATTGTGTTCGACGCGGATCCTTTCCGGGAACTGATTGGCATAGTTCTCCGCGATCTTTGCAGAGCCATCCGTGCTGAGGTTATTGACCAGGACATAGTCCCAGTTTTGGTAGGTTTGCCGGAGTATGCTCTCGATGCATTCCTCAAGATATTTTTCCGTGTTAAAGAATGGGGTTACGAAACTGACGCGTGGATATTCTGGATCCTTGCTCGTTTCGAAAAAGCTGTTTGCCATATGTACTCGGTCGATTTCGTCCTCAACGCCGTGGATCACAGGTCGTTATGAACGGCAATTCTAACTATGTGGCCCGGCATCGGACCTGGGTTGGTAGAGGTGCTCGTCCGAAGCGACAATTGCACGCTGCGAAATAGAAGTCGGCAAGCCGGAGCCGCGAAGCTCCGCTACTAGACGATATTGACTCTGCAGAAGTTGATCGTAGTAGCGACAGGCGGCGCCTAACTTGGATGCTACCTGAGGGCCATTAACTTCGAGATTCACAAACGTCGTAAGCGCGTTTTCGCTGGTGAACGACCGAATATCCATACAATAATCCCTCAGTCCAACATTCGTCATCAAAGCGTCCACTTTGCGGTCATAAGAGAGCGCGACGCATGGCTTGCCCACAAGGAAAGACAGAACGAGGCCATGAAGGCGGCTTGCCACAACAAAGTCCAGCGACTGCAGCAGCACAAGAAGATCTTGAACAGACGCGACGTTGCCGAACGAGAGGTGCGTGCGCGCCGCCGCTCCGAGACTGGGATCGATACGGGCTCGCAGATCATCGAATAGCTGGTCATCCGGCGGGCAAGAAGAAAATAGAGTGACGGAAATCCCGCGCCTAAGCAGAGCAGCCGTAAACAGAGCTAGCTCCTTCATGTAACGCTGATATTGCGCAGGATCTTCGGTAGGCCACATGCCTGGTCGAGCAAATGCAATCGGGCTTACACCCACCCGCAATTCGGCTGATTGGGAAACGGCCATGAACGGTTGCCTGGCAGCGGGGAGGCTGAAGGCAAGGTCGGGCACTACCGGGCCATCCGCGGACGGCGTGATCGCGAGAGCCAGTTGCCGGGAGCCTTCGTCTCGGTAAGATCGATAGCAAGCGAGCGACAACGCGATCCTCAGGAACAGCTTTGTAAACCGCAATTCCGCGCGGCATCCGCCCACACTCAGAAAAAATGCGGAGCTCCCCGCCGCTCGAGCGAGGACCGCCCACTTCATCAATGCATAGGGGTGCGCCCAACTACCTCCCCACTCCTCATCCAGTTGGCCGCCACCAGCAACCACGAGCATGTCCACGCTACGAAGCAAACGGTAGCTTCGAAGAATGTGGAGACATTCCTGAGCGAGACGAACCAGAGGTCCAAGACCTATCCCGAAGAGGAGACCGCGGACCGCTCGCTTGAGACGCGTAAGAAATCCTGGCTTCTCGGCGTTTCTTCCGTTGTGCGATGTCGCGGCATAGTTGTCTGGGGAAACCGCGGGTTCCGTCTTCGCGTAGTAATACGGACGGGAGATCGCCGCCAATGGGTAACATGGAATGCGGTGGCGCGCGGCAGTACTTTCCGGGTGCAGCGTAATTCCGCAGAGATGAACTTGCGGGTTGTATTGCCGGAAATTACCAATCAAGGCTTCCTGGATAGCGGCGTCACCCAGGTTGCCTCCGTCGTACGGCGTCAGCAAAGCAACTTTCACAAATCTTCCTTGGCAACGATGCCGGGACGTAAGAGCCGATGTTCTTCAATGTCAGGAAGAACGCCGCTGGCCTTAACAATTTCGTGCTTGATCACCTTCGGGAAGCAATTGACCGCACCGCGGACATCCGTTGCGGATCCCACGTAGATGCTCGAGGCAGATTCCCAACGATCGTATTCCGTTTGCGTATCGTATCGATAGACGAGCACCGAAGGATGGAACGTGCCATCAGCGAAGTTCAGTTGCAGCTCAAAGCTGCAAACAAAGGTTTCACCAGGCTCGAGATTAAAACTGCCGCAACCCAGCCGTTCGGTCGAGGTGTTGAACACATCGTAATAAGCCTCGTCGGTGACAAAGAGAACCACAGCCATTTTCGAGCAGGGTCGGCGAGCAACGACTTCGATGTCGACCCATACCGTTTCACCTGATTCAAAACGTACGCCCTCGCCGTGGCGCGAGCGTATGCGCACCTGAGAAATAGCGATAGGCTTGGAATCGTCCATGGCGCGAGAAATGCGCGTGCTGTTCATGTACGACTGGATCACATCATTGGGCGTTCCAATCTTCAGCAGCCGTCCGCGTTCCAGCAACACGCAGCGCTGGCAGAACTCCGCGATTGTTTTCAGGTTGTGGGAAACAAAAAGGACGGTGGTCCCTGCTTTGATCACTTCTCTCATACGTTCGACGCACTTTCGCTGGAAAACGAAATCGCCGACGCTGAGAACTTCGTCAACGATCAGCACGTCAGGATTGACATGGGCCGCAACGGAAAAACCGAGGCGCGCATACATCCCAGACGAATACCGTTTCACGGGCGTGTCGAGAAACTCTGACAAGCCAGAGAATTCCACGATTTCTTCGAACTTGGCATCGATCTCGCGGCGCGTCATACCCAGGATTGTACCGTTGAGATAAATGTTCTCTCGTCCTGTCAGGTCGGAGTGGAAGCCAGCACTAACCTCGATGAGCGCCGAGAGCCTACCGCGCACTTCGATCGAGCCACTGGTCGGATTCATGACTCTGCTGATCAACTTGAGCAGTGTGCTCTTCCCTGCGCCGTTAGCCCCGACGATCCCAAACGCTTCCCCACGTGGAATCTCAAAGCTGACATCCTGCAGCGCCCAAAACTCGCTGTAATCGCCCAAATCATCCGATTTTTGTTTCCACAGCAAACTCGCCAAAGCAGGAACCAAATCCCGAAGAGAATCATGAAGCTCTCCCTTACGGAATTTCTTCGAAACATGTTCCAGGCGGACAGCGAAACTGGACATCAATGCCCTCGTACTGGATTCACTCTAGAATTCGGTCACCCTCGCCGACATTGCTGGTCATCAGATGTTCTCGGCAAATGCGGGTTCGACCTTTTTGAACAGACCATACGCCAACAGCACCATGAGTGTGGCAAAAATGAGGCTATAGGCAAGCCAATCCCAGTTTGGCGCCTGGCCACGCACGATCGAGGAAAATCCCTCAAGAACTGGCGCCACCGGATTCAGCAGCAACCATTTGCCTTTCGCGCCGAAGATACTCACGTCATAGAACACCGGCGTGAAAAAGATGGCGAAAGTGAGAAACACCTCGACGATGTACTTGACATCGCGGAAGAACAAACTGCCCGCAGAGACGATGAGCCCAACGCCAATCGCCAAAGCGATCGTTAGGGCCAACAGAGGGCCGGCCCAGAGAAGTTGTAAGCTCAAGCTCACTTTGGCGACCACCAGTAGAATCACCAGCACCAGACTGGCAATGAACAGGTCGAACAGTTGCGCGAGCACCGCGGCGATCGGAAAAATCTCTTTGGGAAAATAGACCTTAGTTACGAGATTGTGGTTGGCAAGCAAGCTCTGGCAGGAGAACTTAATAGACGAAACCAGAAAAGCCCATGGGATGGATTTCGTCGCCACGCTCACAACGTCGGACATTGCCAATGGCTTGTGAGACGCGATGCCATATGCATAGCGAACCAGGACACCGGCGGACACGATCAGCACGGGCATGAGAATCGCCCAAAGAAATCCCATGACCGACTGTTTGTAGCGAACTTTGATGTCGCGGAGCACGATCATGTACAGCAGTTCGCGATATCTGTAGAGTTCGCGGAGTTGCGCTGTCAATTGAACCTCCGGTTGACCGGCTTCACCGGACGTCCCAGCAGATATTTCTCGAGCCCCTCGGCGAGCGCTCTCGCGTATACTCCGAGCACTCGATCAACAACTTCAATCGTGTGATCTATGACTTCGTCGGAATGAGAAAAGCTGACTACAAACGACGGAGCAATGATTCCACCACGAATCATTTCCTGGAGAAACAATGTACGGAAACCCTGGGAACTTTTGGCATCCGCGTCCTTCGTAGCGTAAATCAAGTTTGGCGCGCGGCCCAGGATCGCGAATTGGCCGGCAATTCCGTGACGGGCAATGCAATCATTTATGCCCGCTCTCAAACGTTCTCCCTGCCGGTACAGGTGTTCGACGACATGGCAGCGCTGGTAGATATGGAGGGTCTCGCGAGCAGCGGCAAGCGCGTGAGTTTCCGCTCCATGTGTTGTAGAAAGCAGGAATACTCTCTCGCCGGCGTGATCCAGTCCGCCAAGTTTCATGATCTCGCGTCTTCCAGCCAGCGCGGCAATGGCAAATCCATTGCCCATGGCCTTTCCAAACGTAGAGAGATCAGGAACGACGCCATAGTTTTCCTGCGCTCCACTGATATGCCAGCGGAATCCAGTGATCATTTCGTCCAGGATCAGCAGGCTACCGTGGTTCTCGCAGAGTTCCTTGAGTTGACGAAGGAAATCATCGCGGGGTTCCTCGGCCGTGGCGGGCTCCAGAATCAGGCAAGCGATCCGGCCCGAGTGTCTGTCGAACAATTCCTTCACGCTTTCCAGATTGTTGTAATGGAACGACGCGGTGAGTTCACGGTACGGCTGCGGAATCCCGGCATTAAGTTCCGTCGTTCCTATGAACCAATCATCGCAGGAGAAAAATGGGTGATCAGCGCAGATTGCAACCATATCGCGTCCGGTGTAAGCACGCGCGAGTTTCACGGCAGCGGTTGTAACGTCAGAGCCGTTTTTTGCGAACTTCACCATATCAGCGTTCGTCAGGACTTGGAGAAGTTCTTCCGCGTACTCAACCTCGATTTTGGCGGGGCGCGTGAAGTTTGCCCCAATTCGCATTTGTTGCTGCGCCGCTTCAACGACCGGGGCAAACGCATGACCCAGGCTTACTGACCTGAGTCCCATTCCATATTCGATGAATTTGTTTCCGTCGGCATCCCAGACGTGACACCCTTCGCCACGCAAGATAAACGCAGGGGCTATCTCCGGATACTCGTCATCCCCCTTTGCGTAAGTGTGCGCGCCTCCCGGGATGAGCCAATGGCTTTTTGCCTGGAGCCGGCGAGATTCGGTAAATGACATTTCCGTTGCCGGTTTCGCGAACTTTTCAATTTTGGACATTGCGTTCTTTCGTCTCAGCCGGGGAGCGGCGGTAGCACTCCAGGATCTCCCCAGCCTTGGCCCAAACGGCAAGTTTACTGTTAAAACGGCCAGATGGATCGAGGCTCACCATCCAGCGCAGCGTCCAAGCGGCGACACGGCGAAGGAGGTATAGAGGAACCCCTAGAATGCACCAGGCATTGATTGGAATTCCAAATTGGCGAATATCCGCTCGGCCTTTATCGAACCACCAATCCAGATAATATTTTTTTCGGACTCGGTCCTCGGACACGGCGTGATATACCACCGCCGAGGGTTCGTAATGTAGACGCTCTCCCTGCGCCAACAACCGAGCGCCGAACTCCGTGTCCTCGTTGCGTATTTCGCTGCCGGGGCGGGGCCCCAAGTCGGTGCGAAAACCGCCGTGCTTCTCAAACATCTCTTTTCGAAATGCCATGTTTGTGCCGAACGGTGGTTCCGTCAGTTGACCAGGTTGCTCTCCAAGGTCGAACAGCGCGAGGGGAGCTAATGCATATCGGCCACGCGGGGCTGTGAGCGACAGCCATCGGGGAGGCGAAAAATTCTTTTCCGGAAGAATGCGCCCTCCCGCACCCGCCCATTCTCCGCGGTGCAGAGTCGCCGTCAAGTTCGTAAGCCAGGACGGTTCAACCGTGACGTCGTCGTCCATGAACGCCAACACCGTTCCTCCAGCGTCTCGAATTCCGGAATTGAGCGCATAGGACTTACCGGGCTGTGGTTCAAACAGATAGCGGAAGCGGCCCGGATATCGGTCAGCGAATGCCTTAACAACTTCGCGGGTCTGATCACACGAATTATTGTCCACCACCAATACTTCCCACTCGATGGACTCGGGAACTCGTAGGGCTGCAGCGCTTGCAAGCGCCTTAGCCAGGCCCTCACAGCGATTATACGTACACAGAATGAGCGTGATGTTCATGAACTTCGAGGATCACTTTGTCCAAATACAGGCCCGAAAGCTCCTCATTGCGTCACGTTCGAGGATGCAATTGCCTCTCTACGTCTGGCACGTCTGGCACAGCACTGCCGGTCAGATTGTTCCCGTGGTGCGACTGAGACCAGACCTCCGCTATTTCTCCAGCTGTCATCCAGACCATCGCCTTACGATAGAACCTCAGTTTGCGATTCCAGCAAGTACCGATCCAGCGCAGCGACCTTGCTGCAAACAGCATTCCTATTTTCAGCAGGGTTAGATAGTGCCGAGGAATACCCCAGAGGTCCGGGCGCCAGCCAGACTCGCGAATGGAAGCACGCCCGTGATCGAAACAAAACTTAAGAAAATATCCTGTTGTTAAGCGCTCCCGCGGTACGCGGTGGTAAACCGTCGCCGAAGGTTCATAGCGTAAGCGCTCCCCAGCCGCTAACAAGCGGCGGCCAAACTCCGTATCTTCGTTGCGCAGTTCACTGCCCGGGCGCGGGCCCAGATCGAGCCGAAAGCCACCATGCTTTACGAACATTTTCTTCTGAAAAGCCATGTTGGTGCCAAAAGGTGGTTGGCTGAGTTCAATCGGCTCGTCACCCAAATCGAAAAGAGCAAGAACGCCGCCTATATTGTCGGGGCCATCGAGCGGTAACCAGGGCGGAGGTGAAAAAGTTTTTTCAGGAAGGATACGTCCCCCGGCGCCGGCCCAGGTATTGCCAACCAGAACGCCGGTCAAATTGTGTAACCAATTTGTATCGACGGTAACGTCGTCATCAATAAAAGCCAGAATATCTCCATGTGCGTCGCGGATTCCCGCGTTCAGGGCATGGGATTTTCCGGGCTTGGGTTCAAACAAATAGCGAAAACGGGCAGGGTGCCGGCGCGCGAAGCTATCCACGACCTCGCGGGTTTGGTCGGTCGAGTTATTGTCAACCACTAAAACTTCCCAAGCTGTGGAGTTTGGCATTTCTGAGGCTGCGATACTCTGAAGCGCGTTCGCCAAGATATGGGAACGGTTGTAGGTGCACAGGATTACAGTAACCGTGCCGTGGCACGACGATATGTCAGCATTTTGGGCGGCATCAAGTTCGGGCATTGAGGCCTATCTTGGTCTGTTGTGCGGCGCTGATCCTCTGCTTCTTATCGTCGCGTGCAAGGCGATAGATCTCCACAATCTGTCCAGCCGACATCCAAGCCACGCCCTTGCGGAAGAATCGCTGCTGAGTATCCATCGTCCATAACCATTGCCATACTCTTTTCGACAGATGTGTTGTGATCATCGCGGGAATACTGAAAAAGTGCCGACGAATACCCCAGACTGGCGCGCCTTTCCCCTTTTCTCGCGTGCGTGCCCGTCCATAGTCGAACCACCAAGCCAGAAAATATTCTCGTTTCAGACGCTCCTGTGGCACTGGGTGGTGCACTACGGCCGACGGGGCGTAGTACAGGCGCTCTCCAGCTGCGAGCAGGCGACGCCCAAATTCCGTGTCTTCATTAGGCCGAGGAATTTCGCGATTAGGGCTGGGGCCCAAGTCGGTGCGAAACAGGCCATGCTTTTCGAACAATCGCTTGTGAAAAGCCATGTTCGTGCCGTAGGGCGCTTCATGCAGTTCGCCAGGTTTATCGCCCAAATCAAACCCCGCTAACATGCCGCCCATATTCCACGGCCCATCGAGTGCCAGCCAGCTCGGAGGCGCAAAGTTCCTGTCCAGCAGGATGCGACCTCCTGCGCCCGCCCACTCACCGGAGAGCAAAACTGCGGTCAGATTCTGGAGCCAAGTCGATTCAACCGTAACATCGTCATCGATGAAGGCGAGGATGTCTCCTCGAGAGGCGACGATCCCAGCATTCAGACCATATGATTTACCTGGATTTGGTTCCCGAAGATAGCGAAACCGACCGGAATGGCTAACGCGGAAGTCTTCCACGATCTGTCGCGTCTGATCGGTGGAGTTGTTATCTACCACCAAAACTTCCCACTCGACTGACTTTGGCAGCAAGGAACCTGCCACGCTTTCCAAGGTCTTGGCCAGACTTTGGCAGCGATTGTACGTAACGATGATGACTGTGAAATCCATACTTCCGGTAGTTCAGCTTTACAGTACCAGTTTGCGGCAATAAAAGGCCTCAGCGTTTCCGCTGGGAGCATTGCATTCCATTCCGCGCAGTCGCAGCAGCGAGCGGAATGTGTCAGCCTGAAACCAGGGTTTACTCTGCTGCGAGTGGAAGGTGTCCATAATGTAGCCAACCTTCTTTTGTGCCAGATCCATTTCGAGGGGCACAAATACGTTCGGTTGCCCCATGTCGCCGTCGTATTTGGGAATCTCGTACTCGAGGATGAGATGATTCCGAAAGGTGTTCCACGTTAATTCCGCGATCAGACGATGGTCCTGATGCGCATCCATTCGGTTGTGGGTGAAGATTAAATCTGGCGAGACTTCTTTCTTCAATTCTTCAAAGACCATTTTGACGTCAGCACCTATAAAGGGCATGAATCCGTCAGGAAAAGTCCTGAGGAGTGGTCCCTTCAGATTGTTGGCCCCAACGAACAGCGTGGCACCGCGATGCGCTTCTGCTTCTCGAACCCCAATGGCGTTGAACACAACCCAGTGGAACATGCAGTTGCGATATTGTTCCGCAAGCCGAAGAATCGTTCCTCCGCAGCCGATCTCGATATCGTCGGAATGCGCGCCAAGGCACAGGATCTGAAGCGCGCTTGCGCCATTCGAGGGAAGACTGAGTTGAATCAAGCCCCAACTCCCGCCGCGGGATGACCATTCTTCCATAAACACCACGGAGCTTTTCCGGAAGCTTCGAGTTCATCAAGAATCTGTTTATCCCGGAAGGTATCCATGCACTGCCAGAACCCATCATATCGATGCGACCAAACTTTGCCTTCGGAGATCATCCGCTGGAACGGCTCGTAGACGAGTTCCTCTCCGGGTTTGATGTAGCGAAACACGTCGCTCCGCAACACAAAATATCCGCCATTGACCCAGATGTTCGAGTCTTTCATGCACTTGATCGAGAAGACGGAACCGTCCTCATTCATTTGAACCGTGTCGAGGCTGCTAGAGCGCGGCTGCACGGAAAGAAAAGAAGCGTAATTGTCGCGACGCGAGAATTCGTCAATCATTTTTGGAAGATAGAAATTCGTCAGGCCATCGCTGTAATTGGCCAGAAAGATTTTCTCGCCTTCGAGGAAGGGTTCGACAAGACGCAACCGGTCCGCAATGCTGGTGTGCAATCCAGTGTCGACAAAGGTAATCTTCCAGTCGTCGATATCTCTTTGCATGAACTCGAGCTTCCGGCCGCCCTGAGAAAATACGAAATCGTTGGAAACCGACTCCTCGTACTCCAGGAAATAGTTCTTGATGGCAATTGCTTTATAACCAAGACAGAGGATGAAGTCCTTGTGACCGAAGTGCGCGTAGTATTTCATCACGTGCCACAGCACGGGGCGCGACCCGATCGTTACCATGGGCTTGGGCACATCTTCCGAGTAGCCCCTAAGCCTCATGCCCGCTCCGCCACAAAACAGGACAACTTTCATGCATCACCTCGTTGCTGGCAACTCAACAGATGGTAACTTTGGGGATTGGCACGACGAAATTGCCTCCCCACTCCCGTATGAAATGCAGTTGGTTGATGATCTCATCCTTCAGGTTCCAAGGCAGGATTACAACATAATCCGGCTTGGTCTCACGAATTCGATCAGGATGGTGGATAGGAATGCGGCTGCCCGGCAGAAAGCGGCCTTGCTTGTGAGGGCTGCGATCCACGGTGTAAGCGATGAGGTCTTTTCCAATCCCGCAATAATGAAGCAGCGTTGCGCTTTTTCCCGGAGCCCCGTAACCCACGACTGTTTTGCCTTGTTCCGCAGCATTTAACAAAAAATCAACTAAAGCAAACTTGGTTTGCTTCACCTGCGATGCGAAAGTTTCGTAACCCTCGACCGAATCTAACCTGACCGCTTTCTCTTTCGCGAGTAGTTTTGCGACGTTTGGCTCAACACAGCGCGCGCTATCCTCGGTCCGGCAAGCAAAAACGCGGAGCGAACCGCCGTGCGTTGGCAATTCCTCGACATCAAATACCTTCAGACCATGCGAGTGGAGAATGCGAACGGCGGTCAAAAAGGAAAAGTAGGAAAAGTGTTCGTGGTAGATGGTGTCAAATTCGTTGCGTTCGATCAATTGCAGCAGATGCGGGAACTCCAGCGTCAAGATCCCCTGGCGTTTGAGCAGAACTTTCAGCCCTTCCACAAAATCGTTCAAGTCGGGAACCTGCGCCAGGACGTTGTTGCCAATGACCAAATCCGCCGGGCTACCTTTACTTGCGAGAGTCGCGGCAAGCGCTGTGCCGAAAAAGCGGGCCAGGGTGGGCACACCTTTCTCAATTGCCACCTTGGCCACATTTGCGGCAGGCTCGATACCCAACACTGGCACCTGACTGCGGACAAAATACTGCAGCAGGTATCCGTCATTGCTCGCGACCTCTACTACGAAGCTATCTTCGTTCAAACCAAACCGCTGCCGCATGCTCTCACAATAAGTTTCGCAATGCTTCAGCCACGAATCCGAATAGGAGGAAAAATAGGGATAGTCACCGAAGATCTTTTCCGCGCTTTCGTATTGATCGAGTTGAACCAGGAAGCAGCTCTCGCAAATATAAGCGTGCAGCGGATAGTACACTTCAGGCCGGTTAAGGTCCGCCACAGACGGATAGGTCTCGCAGAGCGGCGTCATTCCCAGATCAACAAACGTCCGCCGAAGAGCCGCCCCACAAAAGCGGCACGTCTGGGATGCTAGTTGTCGCTGGGTTTCAGCGGGTTGCATTATGGTGGACATTTTACGCTATGGCTTTGGGTCTCTCAGAAACACGGAAAGACAATCGGCGAGGAACAGATAGGCTACCGCCGTGACAATCACACAATGGCGACCGTTGGCATAGGAATAGTAGGCAATCGGTCTGCCAATTTCAAACTCTTTGCCCCTTGCCTCGCGAGCTTTGCAGGGTTCGTAACTAACTGAAATAACAGCATGTTATCCAACTAAATGGGCGTTTGATACGATCAAGAGAAAGCCTTGCGTTGGGGCTCCCCCATACTTACTGGAAAAGCATTCCCTTTCGGCGGCGCCTTCCAGCGCAGAGAACTTTCCAATACTCTCGCGTCCAGCAAGCGCTGGATATGATTCATCCGAACATAGCGGCCACGCTCGATGTCTTCCCGGGTAAGGCCAACTGCGCGGTAGGCATCGTAAAGTTCCTTGGCGCCTCTGCGAGCAGTCCACTGCGGCTGGAAATTCGGCAACAAGCGGCGTATCTTTTCGCAACTGACACGGTAGCAGCGCTTGTCTGGTCCTCCGCCGGGGACATATTGCACGCAACAGCCAGGAACGATTTGGGCGACGATATTTGCCAATTCCGAAATGCGATAGTTCTCATCGGTTCGCCCAACATTGAAGGTTTCGTTGTGAATGACGTCTTGTGGAGCTTCCAGAACCGCCAGCACGCCCGCGATAATGTCACGAATATGGGTAATGGGGCGCCAAGGGGTGCCATCGCTTTTGATCAGCACGATGCCGGTTGTGAGAGCAGAAGCCACAAAGTCGTTTAGAACGATATCTAAGCGTAATCTTGGAGATACTCCGTAGGCCGTGGCATTGCGCATGAATGTCGGGCTGAAATGATCGCTGGCCAAAGCCGCGATGTCGCGCTCGGCGAGAACCTTAGATTCGCCGTAGGCTGTGACGGGGTTGAGCGGCGCAGTTTCGTCGTGCATCTGATCACCGGCCGCCCCGTAGGTGCTGCATGAGGAAGAGAAGACAAAGCGCCGTACTCCAGCATTTTTGGCAAATTCAGCGAGTCGCACCGACGCAAGGTGGTTGACCTCATATGTAAGTTTTGGATCCAGATTACCCAGAGGGTCATTTGATAACGCGGCGAAATGGACCACAGCGTCGAAGCCCTCGAGGTCCCCCTTTTTCACGTCACGAAGATCAGCGTGGATTTCCGGCATTGCCGGATTGGCAGGTCCGAAGTCGCATCCCGCAAACAGGTCGGCATCGAGTCCCACTACCTCGTGCCCGGCTGCAAGCAAAACTGGCGCCGCAACAGCACCGATATAACCTTTGTGTCCTGCCAAAAGTATCCGCATACCACTCCTGCCCTCAGTCTGCCCGACGAACCTCTTTGATAACGCGTCATTTTTAAGGTTCTGCGATTTTTGTCAATAGCCCAGCCTTGCACAAGAGTTCCGTCGCTTCGCTGACCTGTGCAAACGGCAGTTTCGATTGTTCGGCGATGTCCAACAGCGAGTGATCGCCGTCTGATAGATTCAAGACCCAAAGGCGCGCGTTAATCTCCGCGTTGATGCCGTCCCCAGCAGTGCTGCGATACAAACCTCGACGTCCGAGTTGTGGTTCGCAATATGGATTGAGATTGCGGTAACGGCCATTGTTTTCGATTATGTCGATGATGGCGGCACAAACGCGAAACGAAGCGCCGAGCGCCTCTGGCTTGATGAATTCGAGATTATCCGCTGAAGTGTGATATTCCGGAAAAGTTCCCCAGACGCTTCGCATCAGGCAGCCAACTGGGAGATTAAATCCCGGCGAGCAGTACTGCCTCTCATCATAACCATAAGGCGAAAATTCCAGGATCTCGGAAGCCTCCGCCAGATGAGACAGGACGTGTGCCGCGACGCGATCAATCTCGGAATTGCCCCGCCGGCTCTTCTTATAGTGGAACGGGCCACTATCGCCAAGGCACGTTAACACCAGTCCATTTCGGATTCGTCCTGTAGACGCTTGGTTCTGCGCCAACCACGTAATTGCGCCGATTGTTCCAGGCACAAAGAGGAACCGATACGAGTAGTAGAGATTCTTGCCGGACAACAACTGTGCCAAAGCGGTTGCCACCACTAAACCAGAGAGATTGTCATTGGTCAGAGACGGATGACAGACATGGCAAGAAATTAGGATCTCGTCGGACGACCGCCCGGGTAAAAAGCACTCTCCGTAGCTCAAATGCCCATCTCGAGTCGACGAGTCGATGTAAACCTCATAGTCCCCGTCCTGCAGCGCCAGCATCTGGTTGTGAGAAAGGCAGAACCCCCAGTCTTCCTGGTAATAAGAGGTTCGGTACGGGATCCAATCCGGTTTCTCTGGAAGAGTGAAGAGGTGGGGCTTGAGTTCGCGCAGGGGCATCGTAGCGTGGACCGGCGAACTATAGCTCATCAGATGCAGGTTAGATTGCTGAAAATCCACCACCCGTCTTCCAGTTCGGTCCTTTATGTAAGCATCCACAACATTCCACTCTTTAGGAACGACCCAATCGAAGACTTGGGTACCACTTGCCACCTCGAACGTCTCGAGCGGAATCCGGTTCTTGATCATCGCAAGCGTCTGCCGTAGGCCATTCCCGGTAATGCTGCGGCAAATCGGGAAGAGCTCTGCCGCAAAGCCATGCAGATCTTCGCCGATTTCTGCCGGGCGCTTCTCATCGGCTTCTTTTAGCAGTCTCATCGTCTATTCAAAATTGCAGTACGTGCGGTCTCGTTCCGAAATCACTTTCACCTCGCCAGGCCAGATAATCCCAAATGCGGGGTCATTCCAACGCACTCCGCCGGCCGCTTGCGGATTGTAGAATTGCGACATCTGATAGAACACTTCGGTGCCATCTTCCAGCGTAAGAAAGCCATGTCCACATCCCTTCGGCACATACAGCATGTGGCGATTGGCAGATGTGAGAACCGCTGCGGTCCAGCGCTTGAAAGTGGGCGAATTGGGGCGAAGATCGACTACCACATCGTGGATCGCACCCTGAGTGCAGCGAATTAGTTTGGTCTCCGAATAAGGCTCGGCTTGATAATGCATTCCTCGCAGCGTCCCCTTTTGCGCACTGAAGGAAATGTTGCATTGCACCAGACTTGCATCAAGTCCATGAGCCTCGAATTCCTTCTGACACCAGGAACGAGCGAAGAATCCGCGTTCATCCAAGATAGGTTCGAAGTGAATCTCGAAGGCACCGAGAACACTGGTTTCATGAAACTTCATGAAGAGACATCATCCCTTTAGCGAAAGCTGTAGATGGAGCAAGCGACCGGCCCCACAGTAACAGACTCCATTTACTAGGGGGATAGTTTCCGGAAGCTTGCGCAACGAAGAGGCGGCTCAAATTAAACAGGTGCCGGGACTTAAGGGTGGGTTCACCTACCTGTCCCACGTTGGTACTCGCGACCAGTAGCACTTGCTCCATCTCCATTCGACAATTCCCTTGTGCACAACTCCGCCAGAAAGCGCGGCGGGTGCGCCATTTGACTCGCCGATGAAACTCGCAACGGCGGGTCTCTAACATGGAATCCGTGGTACCAGCGACACGATTTCTGCGGACCTCATTATTGCAGCAACCTACGATCCACCAGGATCTCGAATGGGGCGCAGACAGCCAGCGTTTTAGACTGCTGTGCTAGGATTTAACGAGATATGAGGAGATGAGATGCGCCATCTGCGCTCGCGTTTGTTGCTCTTAATCCTGCTTAGTTGCCCCGGTCTGTCCCAAGCCCAACAATTGTCGTCTGGAATCATCAGTCCTTCTCGGGCAGCAGACTGGACTCAGGCGGGTATCCCAGGTGGTTTGCCAGACGGAGGCTGGTCGCAGTGCGGTTCAACACTTGCTGCCTATACTGGCACGGCTGCCGCGATCAGTTCCCGGATTCAAAGCTGCAAAGCGAATCAATATGTGCTCCTGGGACCGGGGACCTTCAGCCTGAGCACCAGTATAGACTTTGGAAACAAGAGTCGTGTCGTGCTTCGCGGGTCTGGCGCAAACTCGACGTTCATCGTTTTCACGGGAAGCTCTCCCACGCATTGCAATACAGGTTTCAGCATGTCCGTTGGCATTTGCGGTGCAGATCAGAGCAACCAGGTTGGCAACACACCCGCTATCATCTACAGCTGGACCGCGGGCTATACGCAAGGGACAAATCAAATCACCCTCAGCGGCACGGCTAACATCCACACGCTAGCCTCTGGCGCTCCCACGCTTTTGTTCATGAATCAAGACAGCACCGGCTATACAGGTGTTCCGGCATCCGGGCGTGCGGTTGACAATGGGAACTACTTTGTGTGCCAGGACGCTTATACGAGCGCCGGCCCTACCGGATGCGGAGTCGAGGGTCCCGATGGAACGCCCAAGGCCAACTTGGCGCAGCGTTGGCAATATGAGATAGCCGTCCCAACAGCCGTAAGCGGAAATGTGGTTACAATTTCCCCAGCGATCCGGCATCCCAACTGGCGTTCCAGTCAAAGTCCTGTAGTATGGCTTAGCCAACCGATGGTTAACTCCGGCATCGAGAATCTTTCGATCGACGCAGGTAAATCTGGCGCACATGACGTAATCGACATCATGGGTTGTTACCAGTGCTGGGTGAGCGGGATTCGTGTGTTAAACGCCAGCGTCTACGACGTTAATATATTGTGGAGCTCAAACACACTGATTCAGAACAACTACTTCTACAACGCCACGACCGTCGATCCCTACGCGATCCGTTTCGTGACAACGGGCAACAACCTCGTTCAGAACAACATCATTCAGAAAATAAGGGCGGCGGTTGTTTTTGACATGCCCGATGCCGGGACAGTGGTTGCTTACAATTATGTGGTGAACAGCGCCACTCCTAACGACAATATGTGGCCATCTTTTTGGTTGCACTCAGCGATGAACGATTTCGAGTTGTTTGAAGGAAATATCGCCTATGGCTTCGACTTCGATTACTTCCACGGCAGCCATCTGAACAATACGCTATTCCGCAATTTTTCAACTGGATGGGAATCGTGCGCGAACGGACAATGTGGTTCAGTCACGCACAAGGATTCTTACACGATGCCTGTGGGCTACATGGCCTACAATCGCTACGGAAATATCATCGGCAACGTGCTGGGGACGCCGGGGTACCACAACTCCTATCAGACCAACGATATGGCGTTTTCTGTTTACAATCTCGGAAACGGCAACGGGGCATTACCTTACGATCCCCTGGTGGCATCCACATCGCTGCGATGGGGAAATTATGATGTTGTAACAGGGGCGGTGCGTTGGTGCGGAAATTCGTCTGCTACCGGATGGTCCACCATTTGCGCCGGCACTTCTGAGGTTCCTACTGGAATCAGCCTGTTCGCCAATTCGGTGCCGACCGTTGGCGATACGGCGGCGGGACAAAGCGCTATGCCTCCTTCGTTTTATCTCACTAGCAAGCCGAGCTGGTTTGGCTCCACTCCGTGGCCTGCCATCGGCCCGGACGTCAGCACAGGAACTGTGGGCGAATGCACCGGAGCGCTCAATACACCGGGACACTTCTCAGGGCTACCCGCCACGAACAGTTCGCAGTGCAAAGGGACGTCTCTAGCGACCGGTTGGGCGGGCCATGTGAATGCCATCCCGGCGATGAACTGCGCATTGAACGTTATGGGCATGCCGCCCGATGGAACCGGGGGGCCGTTCCCATTCAACGCCGCAAGCTGCTATTCGGGATCTTCAGCTGCCGAAGGACCCGCAGCACCGACGAATCTCCAAGCGATAACTCAGTGAATCGCCCCTGATCCCCTGTAGCGTCACGATAGCGACTTGGCACGAAGAACTTCATACGCTTGAAACGCGGGCAAAATCCGCGCGCCCGATTTCACAGCATACTTCACGATCTCTTCGAAAAAGCCTGGTTTGCATCCCCAACGAGTCGGATCGTCAGAGATGTCATGAGTTGCAAAAATGAGCCACCCTTGCGCGCGTTGATTTTGATCAATAAGGCTTTTGACAATTTCGGGATTGTCTCTGCTCTGCTCCAGAAAGAAAGCGGAAAGATAATTAAGATCGACATTCCCGACGTTGAATGTCTGGCCACCACACCGGCAGCAAGCAAAGTACTTCGATATCCGCTCTTTTGTCTGTGGTCGCGGCACGCTGATCGGATAGGAAAACGTGTGGAAGGATGCTTTAGGGGCCAGCTTGATCAGCGCTTCTCGATTCCGAATAATTTCACCTTCGAACACGTCCGGTGGAGTATCCCAGGCATGACTGTGGCTGAAGGTGTGGCACCCCAACTCATGCCCCTGTGCAAACAGCACCTCCAGATCTTCCGGCGAAAAGATGCGGCCAGTTGGCGCTTGGCGTCCCATCAGGCCAAGCGATGCGTAATAAGTTCCGGCCGCCCCGTAGGATTGCAGAATGGCGCCACCGGTCAGCAATGCTGATCGAGGGAAATCATCAAAAGTAAAGGAAATGATCGGGCCTTCCGGAACAATTGTAAATGGCCGCCGGGAAAATGCGCTCGCGGTAATACGCTGATACTGGCCCTGAGGCTTCTTCAGCGCTTGAGAAGTAGCCAAAGCCAGTTTATTCATTCTCTTGCCCATACGAAATAATCCCAGATCCCAGGATCTGGAAAAGGACCACCGGAATCTCAAAAGCTTCTGCTGCGCACTTTTGGCAAGCCGCCAGCCAAAAATGGATTTGATCCAGGCATACTTCCAGGACAAGCCCGGAGTGCCCAGTTGTCCTCCCAGATCTTTGGCAAGTTCATCCGCTTGTTTGATGATGTCCAGCTTATCGGGATAGAAGTGGATTTGCGAACTGCGCAGATAATTCAGACATGCTTCCCGGACTCTATCACTATCCTCCAGCGAGCGCAGATAGCCGATATGGAGCTGCATGGAAATCCAATGGGCATCGAGTTTTCGCGAAGATCGCCCAATGTAGCTTAAGCTGCCAAACGCCACTCCCGGACCCCGGTAGTAAACCTTTGCTTCGCGCACGAATCGCACGCCTTCACTCGCCAATAGCACGCGGCAGAAATATTCGCCGTCATCATCGGAAAGAAGTCTGGCATCCCATGGCCCCGCAGCTTCGGTCAATTCGCGACTAACCAGCCACGAAGCGGTCTGCATGAAGAGGTTATCCCCCATTTTGCGCAGCAACCACTCCAAGGGAGAAAGATCGCACCACAACGCGGTCGGAATGAATTCCGCGCGATCATGCCGATAGATAAACCTTCCCCAAGCTGAAGAAAGGAGCAGTCGCTTGCTATGACCAGGGCACAGCGAGCTCATCTGCAGAGCGATCTTGTCGGGGGCCAAAAGGTCGTCTGCGTCAAGCCATTGAATGTAATCGCCTTTGCTGAGCAGAAACGCCAGGTTACGGGAACTGGCGGCGCCTTCGTTGCGTTTGGTGTAAACCCGGACGCCTTCGGATTCGAATTGTTTGGAAATTGTCAGAGTCTGGTCCGTGGACCCGTCGTCAACTACGATAATTTCTTTTCGTTGCCAAGTTTGCGCGACGGCTGAACGCAGCGTGTCCGCAATCGATTGCTCCGCGTTAAATGCAGGTATGAGAATGGACACCAAAGGTTCTTGATCTTCGGTAGAGACGACTCTGCGCAAGTCGGTGTGGGGGTCACCTTCGAGAAGGTGTCCTCCAATTGGAGATTTCGGCTTCAAAAGTCCTTGCATCATTCACTTTCCCCAGCGCTCGACCAGACAGCAGACTTACTCTGCGGGCCGTGTTGTCTTGTCTTTCCTAGTTTGCGGCTCTCTTTTAAGAGCCTTCGCAATTTGAAGTTTTCCCAGTGTTGCGCCACTCGTCGGAGTACATAGCTGCTTCGTGTCCGCCAAGAGCCCTCGATGAAATGAATGCCGAGATCACCGAACCGGTTCCAGTTCTCAAGATCACACACATCGTCAGGGAACAGAACTGTAACTGCCTTGGCTAATTCCGCATTCTCAGCCAGAGTTCGAGAGATCAAACCGGGACCAGTTGTGTTCAAAATCAGGTATTCGGATGTGAGCAGAGGGGGGTACCCGCGCATCATGGGCTTGACCCAGTTTGGATCCTCTTCGGCTTTCACACAGTTTTCGATAACAGCCCGAAGAAAAGGATCTCCGGCCGCCGCCCCAAACGCGTAGTTCCCAATCTCCCAATCCATCTTATATTGATTTCGTAGGTATTTACTGAGGGTGAGTCCCTCGAATGGAAAAACGCAGCCTGCGTCTAGAAGGTCCGAGAGGCCGGAAGCCAACATCACGTCCAGATCGAAATAAAAACCGCCATACCGATAAACCGCCAGATACCGGAAGAAATCGTATCGCTGAATGGGAAACTTAAAGGAATCGAAGACGGCGCGGTACTGCGGGAATTCATGGTCCATGAATTCTTGCACTCGCTCTTCATCAAAAAACAGATATTCAAAATCCGGATTTAGCAGCCTAATGTTGGCCATCATGGCACGAAGATGCAGAGGCTGAAGAGCGTACCTGCCCGTCTGAATGATCCGCTTTGGAATGTGATATTGCATTTTTGTATTCAAATAGAAATCGGGCCGAAGAGACTGCGTCTGAGACGACGCCCATCTCAGCCCGCCGGTCCTTAGCGATCTCGCCCTTTCGCTGGCCGGACCTTACGCGAAAGTTTCTTTGCTCCGCGGGATAGCAACGTCAAACCGATCTTTGGGTAGCTCTGGCCCATATTTCTTATCTTCTTTACGTTCTCAAGCGCGGCTGCAAGCCTTAGTTCGCCGAGCCTCTCGGCCGCACCTCCATAATACAGGGCAATCAGTTCTTCTTGGATCACCTGGCGAGCTTCGCGATCCACCAACTCGGGACGAGCAAGCCATTTCTTTCGCACCAACTCCAGCCAGGCATATGACTGGTCATTCTTGCGGGCGAGCAAACCGGTTAGACGTGGAACCAGCGGAGTGCGGTCGATGCTCACGAGTGGCGCAGCTACAAAACAAAACTTGGTTCGGAAGGCAAGCTTGAAAATCAAATCCCGGTCTTCAGAAATACCCAGCGCGTCGTCAAACCCACCGACCTCGTCGATCAGGGAACGCCGCACCAGCAAACTCTGCACGTAGATCCCGAGGTCCCGCAGAATGTATCGAATGGGATTGCTGACTTCGCCGAACGCGGAATCCGTCTTCAGGCCTGCCTCGTCGAACGCAGTGCTCTGCTCGTTTGGATCGCCAAAGTAGTTACAATTTGTGAAGCAAGCACCAAATTCATCTCCTAGAGTTGCCAACGCATCGAACTGGCGTTCCATCTTCGTGGGGAGCCAAATATCGTCGCTATCCAGGAATCCGACCCATTGTCCCCTCGACTGTTCGACTGCTCGCGTTCGAGCGGCAGAGACGCCTTTGTTCGCTTGGCGTACTACCGTTACATTGGATCCGTGGCGATTGTGGATGGCTTCCACAGTACCATCGGTGGAACCGTCATCCACCACGATGATCTCGTCTACAGGCACCGTTTGCGCGAGCACGCTGTCAATCGCGCGGAGTACGTGCTCCTGGCGATTGTAGGTTGGAATAAGAGCCGAGACCTTCAAAGATCATTATCCTCTCGATTAGCCGGCCAGTGGCTTCGGATTCAGAACTGTTTTTGGCGCCGGGACTGCTCGGAGCTCCGTCCCGTATACAATTTCTCAAGTGACGCCGTGACGAATTCCAACGCCGACTGTGGGATCTAACTCCGTTTCGGGCAAAAGTAGATCGTCGGCGGGATCGGCGTCCATTTCCGAGAAAGTCTGCGGAACGGGGGCTTTCGGGATTCCTAGCACCGCTAGAAGAAAGAAAATCCAAAGCGGGAACATCATTCTGAATCCTGCTTCGGTGTAGTTGTAGATCACCTCGGAAACAAAAAAGGCCAGACCAAGACTGCCAGAGTGTGGGTCATTGCGATACGTGGCTAGGACTCGCGGGTAACTCACGATGATCAAGCCGGCGATCAGCACTATGCCAATCCAGCCAAGGTTCAAATACAGTTCGAGATATCCGTTGTGGGCCTCTTGAAGCCCGAAGAAGGCCCCGTCCTGGATGCTCCAGAATTTCTCAAGTCGCGGACCCAGCCAGAAACTCTCATAGCCCGTTCCAATAAGAGGGTTGCCAACGAAAGGAAGAACTGCGTCCCAAATGTCCGTCCTGCCTGTAAGTGTCGAGTTTCGACCAATATTTTGCACCATGTTCCCGCTGGAGTCGAAAAATACCGCAAACAAGGAGAGGCCCACAATTGCGGCTGCCAGAAAATTTATCACCACGGTCCGACGAGGCGCCCCCGACCTATCTGCCAGTAGCAGAAGTCCTGTACCTGTAACGAGACACATAATCGAGGTCATCGAATTGCACATCCAAAGCAGGTACACGACCATCGATAGCAGCGTGCCTTGAACTATCAGCAATCGCTTTCGGTGGAGAACCTCGCGGTCCCGGTAAAGCGCCCGAAAGCGCCACAGCGCGCCGAGACCGAAGATGAGACAAACGACGCCCAAAGTATTCTTATTTGTAGTGACTCCCCCATATACGGGAATTCCACCGGCACTGAAACCTCTTCCGATAGCGGGATAGTATTTGTTGAACAGGATCGACAGGGGCAAAAGCACAGTGGCCAACCGTGTGAGTATTCGTTCAAGTCCCACATAAGGCTCAGGATCGGTCACGATAACCAGAACCATCACCAGATCGCCGATGCCCTTGTTCCAATGCTTGAATGCAACAAAGGGATAGTCCGACCACAAAATGCTGATGCCGCAGTATAGAAAGAAGATCAGGATTGGAAGCATCCGAGGGAAAAATTGAAACACTCTCGGGCTCCTATAGGCAAGCACAACCAATCCGGCCAACAGCAGCGACGAGAACAAGACGGCATCGAGGGGACTTCCTTCGAGATAGATCTGTCCTCCAGCCCCGCTTCCTCCTGAACCCCCAATTCCGAGCGCGCCCAGCCACAGCGAGAAGGGACGCGAGCAGTTGATGAACAACCACGCCATAGGAATCCACAAGGCCTTCGAGGGCTGCGGCCCTTTCTCGCGTTGGAGCACAAAAAGCCCAATGATTCCAACGATGCACACAAATGCCATCAGTGGCGGCGGCATTTATCGGCTCCGGGTAACGAATACTATTTTGAGACGGCGTAGAGTCATCTTCAGTCCATGAAAAGACGGTGCGTCAGCTCTAATGTCAGAACTTTATGAATTGCGTTGGTGTAGTTGCGGTTGCCCTTCAGGTGGCCGCGCACAATAGTTTCCAAGCCGCGCCGCTCCAGGTATGGGCGCGAAAGGGTGCGAGAATCCAGGAGCATCTCCTGGACGTACTTCGCCAGTGCATCGCGGTACCAGATGCGAAAGTGATAAAACTTGTGGCGGCCGAGGAAGAGCCGTTCGAGGTGGAACCGCGAAAGCGCATGATCGATTTGGGCCACCCACTGAGGCATCCCATGGTCGTACGCATATTCAGCCTTAAAAGTGAATTCGAGCAGCCCGCGAGAGATTCCTCTCGACGGACTGCCATGGTTTCCGGCAAGACCGCGATCGGTCCTGATCTGCAGCAGGCTCGGATTTCCTTCGGCTATTAATCGCAAACAGACATCATTGCTCAGCGAGGCCGATTCTGGCGCCCGGAAAACAGTCTGGATGAAATCGTTATCCAGAAAAGGCGAGCGCAGGGAAAGCTGCGTTTGCTCCAAGGCGAGCAGACCGTAGTGATGCCACGGAGCTTGCCGGAAGACAGCAAAAGTAAGTGGATTGGTGTGCAGCATCGAGCCGTATGTGCCCCAGCAGGCTTGAACCTGAGTGAGAAATTGAGGACTGAACAGCCCCTCGATAGGAGCGACAGGTTTGAACGCTCGCACGCGGCGAAGTACCTCGCCGCCGTAGTTACCCGTCATGCGCACGGGAGCGATCTTCCTGGCTATCTCGTTCACATAAAGATCAGGAGAGTGACCCAGCTCGACACAGCCATCGGTCAGGTAAACAGTACGTTCCGCGTAACGCGAAAACTGCGTTAGAAAATCATTGCCGACCGGAATTACCTGGTGGGATTGGTTGCACGCTCCTGCCACCCGGCGCGCTAGTAGCACGTCCTGAGACTCTCGGAACGGGCCACCGAAGGAATAGCAGGGAACCGATTGAGGAGAAGGTTTCTGCCACGCCAAAATCATCCGGCTGTCCAAACCGCCGGTCAGCGACATCGCGACAGGCTGGCTGCCGTTGAAATAACGATGCACGTTCGCAGAGAACACTTCGCGGAGCTTCTGGTAGTAGGCTTCGAGTTCTAACGGTGTCTGCCCTTCCCACTCTTTTTCCTCGAAGTAGGCGTTTTTCTCTTCGAGTGCGCCGCGTCTGAAAATCCAAGCCGAACCCGGCGGCAGCAACTGGATACCTTGAAAGAGGCTTCGATTTTCGAGCACGCAGCCACAGGCAACAAACTCCCCCATGCTCTTCGGATCGGCTTTGCGTAATTCCGGGCGGACAACGAGGATAGCCTTGGCTTCCGCGGCGAAATAGCAGGCTTCCTTCGACTCGTGGTAGTACACCCGATTCATGCCGTAGCGATCGTTGAAAAGCATCGCGGTCTGGCGCGCTGAATCGGCCAGCAATCCCTGAAATCGGCCATTCAGACCCTTTGGAAACTTCGCATCCTCTTCGTACAGGTGAACCAAATACGACGGCCCTTTCGCGCTGAGATCATGCCCTTTCTCTTTGAGTCTGCGTGCCACAGCAGGGTCGGGAAACTCTTCACCGGAAAAAATCAAGTGAACATCTCCCTGCTCATTACTGAGCGGCATGCCGTCGCTGAAAGATCCTTGGCGCTCCGCCCATCCAACATAGACGCCGAGGGATTCGTCGATCCAAACGCCGGAGCTGTAAAAGGGCTCGTGACACAACGTCTTCACCATCCGCTGTAACTGCGCCTCGGCCCACTCGCGCGGCATTTTTGTGACAAGTCCGACAATTCCTGGCATAAACCGATTACCTCAACGTGGAATGAGCCCGAGGGACATTGGCAAGCCCACTGTGGCTCGATGGGAACATGGGGTGTTTGGAAAACTTGGAGCCGGCGGGAGGAATCGAACGCTCCGTCTGCCGAATACGATTCGGCCGCTCTGTCACTGAGCTACACCGGCTTGGGAACCGTCTAAAATTGTATCATTTCAGCTGCGGATTAAAATCCGCTGAGCAAAGCGTCACCGTGCGTTAATTCGAACGTTCCGTCTGCAGAGCTGCCGTGCCCGCCGCCTGCAATTGCGACTGCTTCGCGGCGAGTTGAACAAAAATGGAATCCATAATTTTAGCGGTCAGAAGGATTTCTCGATAGGGGATGGGCGCTGGCGTGTCTTCCACAATCGAACGATAAAAAGCTTCGATCAAGTACTTCATCCCCGATTTCATATGGAAGTCTCGCGCCAGAAACTTTCCGAGATTCACTTTCAGGTTTCCGAGATGCTGCCACGCCATGATCACGGGAGGAGCAAACATTTGAAGATAGCTCTTGTATCCGTCGCCTCGCAGCTTGATGAGCGTCTCCGTGTCCTGATCGACAATCAGGCCGTTCTTGTTGCCATAAATTCGAAACTCGTGGATGTCGGGACGCATCTGTGAGGAGAATGTGAAATAGGCGGTCGTGCCTGCCTGCTCTGAGACGATGACTCGCAGTTCATCAATGATTTCGCTTTCGCCCATGCTCTTGAGCAGCGGACTTACAAAGCCGTGCGCGATCACTTCCGGCGAGTCGCTACGCAAAAACTCCGCGATTCTGGCGACGCCATGACTGATAATATTCTGCAATAGTTTTCCGGGCAGCCTGCGAACCCAATGATTTGGGTCGCCCAGTAGCGCACCCACATACCCTGACCGTCCGATCTTGTAGCAGAAATAGCTGTCCATATGCACTGGTCCGTCGCCCAGATAGCCACTTTGCACCAGGCTGCGCATGCGTCGCGCGACGTGGCTAAACTGATCGTCATGTCCTGCGGTGATTTTGAGTCCTTTCTCATTGGCGAGTTCAATCAGCTCTCGGGCTTCGCGCTCGTAGACCGTGAATGGCTTTTCTACATAGACGTGGCTGCCCGAGTCCAGGCAGAGCTTCGCGATACCAAAGTGGCTTTCCGGCGGCGTGGTAATGTGGACAACGTCCGGCTTGGCTTCACTCAAAAGTTGCGTCAGGTCCGTAAAACATTTTTTGACCGGGAACCTCTCGTGGAGTTGCTGCGCCATGAGCGGCTCCCTGTCGCAGACCCCGACGATCTCACAGCCCTTGATTCGCTGAAGCGCCAGAGCATGAGCATCCGCGATCTTGCCGCAACCAACGATGGCAACTTTAAGCATCGCGACCCGCAGTCCGACACGCCTCAAAATATCGATTCAACCCATCTGCCGTGCTCACTCTGGGCGCCCAGTTCAACCGCTCCTTCAGCTTTTCGTTACTGTATGTCGTCTTTTTCCAAAAAGAGTGCCACCCTCCGCGGTTGAACGCCGGCGGGAGCTGGCCGTGAGACCAAGTCGAATATCGTTCCCAAAGAGAGCACAGCGCGTAACTCACGGCGTGCGGAAAGTAAATGGACTTGAATTTGCGCACATTCCGTTTGTACTGGCGCAAGAACTGCCTGCTCGAAGGCAAGTCGTCGTCCACGACATTAAACACTTCGCCATCCACGCCGCTCCGCAACCCAGCCAGCGCAATGGCCTCGGCGCAATTATCGACGTATGTGAACGGAATTTTGTTTGAGCCGCCGAGATGCAGAAAGACTCCAAAGGTATTGGTGCCTATGCGGCCGGTGATGGCCTTTTTTCCGGGACCATAAACGACTCCGGGCCTGACAATAACGTAAGGAATCCCGAACCGCTTCCCATACTCGGTGACGATTTCATCCTGCTTGAGCTTCGAAAAAAGATACGCATCTCTTCGTCCGGGATTCTCTGCCATCGGGCAGGTCTCATCCAATACCCTTCCTCGGGGCTTGTTCCGGTTGCTGTAGACCGCGAACGAACTGGCGCTGACAATCCGGCGAAGTGACCCATGCCGCAGAGATGCTTCGAGAAGGTTCCGAGTTGTGACTACGGAGTTCATGAAAGCGTCGGGAAAGGACTTCTCGCCCGTACCTGCAGCCAAGTGAAAAATAACCGCCACGTCCTTTGTCGCCGCCGCGCAATCCTCACTCGACAATAGGTTCCCCTTCATCAACTCCACCCGCACTCCATCACTGCGGATCCCGCCGAGCGACTGAATCTTGCTGCTAAAAGGCCTGACGAAACAGCGCAAATTGCGAAAGCCCCGGTCCAGCAAATGCTGAACGAGGCGGGACCCAATGAATCCCGTGGCTCCCGTTACCAGGATGAGGTCGTCCTTCCCCACGATGTAACCGTCGTTTTCCGCGTGGCCCATGTCTCTCCGTCAATTCGTGACGTATGGTTCCCCTACCGGATTGATTCCCAAGAATGCCAAAAGTCTACCCAAGTGGTTAAAAAGCCTCACCAGCGGACTCATGAACCTGCCGTGTCCTAAAACCAACGAGAAGGGCAATGCAATCGCCCACACAGGGATGGCAATCAACGATATCGCGATCTCGCGCACTCCGAACGTTGGATGGAGCCTGCTGGCTGAGCCTTGCAGTAGCGCTCTCCTTATCATGAATGAGCGATCCCAGCGTGCAGCTGGCACAACTTCATACGCCATGGCCTCATGGCACCACACAAACACGTGTCCCTTTTCGATTTGCCTTCGGAAGAAGTCCTGATCTTCTCCCGTCCGAAACGCCGGGTTGAATCGCTGAGCGCTGTCGCTGAAAAGCACTCGCTTCAGCAGGACATTACCAGTCCGGCCCTTTCGCCAATCGATGACGAAACCCGTCGGGTAACTGGGCCGGTCATAAAACTTACCCTGGATGACCCACTTCGGTGGCTCGTTTTCAAAATATGGCTTCACAGGTCCCAAAACGCCATCAGCCCCGTATTTGTTGAGTGCCTCGAACAGGGTCAGCAACCAGCGTTTAATCGGGAATTCATCATCATCTATGAAAGCTATCAGATCACCTTCGGCGTTTTCTACCGCTTTGTTCCGCGCTAACGGGATGTTCTGCTGAGACTCGGTACAATATTTGAAGGGAATAGCTGACGAAGTCGCGAACTCTGCCACCACAGGTTCCGCAGATCGCGATTGATCGTTGTCGACCACCACAATCGAGTAGCTGAACGCACCGCCAGTTTCCTGGCTGCGGAGTTCCTCCAGCAAGTGTTTCAAAGGCTGCGGACGCTTGTAGGTGCAAATGCAAACGCTAATGTGGTGCGCTTCGTTGCTCATCGGTAACTATCCATCACTAGTTCACGCACACGGAGGCGGATCTTCCACGGTCTCTTTCGCGGCTACCCTGTTACCGCTGAAAAACTTCTTCAATCGCTGCATCTGTTCGTGTCTGTAGAACGCTACTAGTTCGGGAGAAACGGGCCTTTCAACCCGCCGAATCAACGCCCAGACATAGCCGCACACCAGCATTAAACCGCCGATGACAACCGGTTTCTTTGTCACCTGATAACTGGCTCTGCACAGTTCCCAAACAGGATGGTTCCCAATCACGTAGTCTTTGCGGCCATTGCGAAATCGCGCCATCACTAAGCTGTCCTGCGCCGTGCCCATCTGCCGGTGATGCAAAGATACTTTGTCCGTGAATGTCCTGGTCTTCCAGCCTTTCATCCTGGCGGAAATCACGGCAATGTGATCAATACAACCGCCTTTCACTGGCACATACCCACCGATCTGCTCGAAACATTCACGTCGGAATAGTTGGCAAGCGCCTGAAACGTGCTGAATACTGACGAACCGATAGTCGTAAGTGGGATTTGAGCCTTCCTTGAACGGCGTCCCTACGAGGCCTAGCGTGCGATCTTCCGCAATTTTGCGAAGCAAGTAGGAAAAGTACTCCGAATCAAACGAAACGTCGGCATCGAGGCTGCCAATCACATCGTAGTCGAGACCCTGCAACCGAGCGTACCCAGCATTGAAGGCCAGGACCTTTCCGGCGAAGTGTCGTTCGCGGCGCTCTGGCGTACGAACCAACTCAACCCAGGGATGAGTGGCGGCATACTTCCGAACGATGTCGTCGGTTCCGTCCGTCGAGCCATCGCTCGCGATAATCCACTTGATTGGCCGGACGCTCTGCTTCACCACAGACTGTATCGTCAGTTCGATGGAGTCGGCTTCGTTGCGCGCCGGAGTAACAAGGACGTAGCGTGGGAGCGTCAGCATGTTTTTATGCCGGTCGTTCCCTCTTGCATGAACGTCGGATTATGAAGAATCAGCTTCTTCAAAAACTGCACGCAGTGCAGCCAATCGTATCCGCCTTCCAGCTTAGCGCGGAGCAAGGAGGTGTCGTCCCAAGTATTCACGGGAAGCTGTGGCAAAAAGAACCTTTTACTGTCGCGGCGAGCTCTGCCGAGGATTGTGGAGACGCCGTAATCGAAGCCGACGTTCTGTAGGATATCTTCCAGGAAGCGGACAAAATTCCTATCTTCCTCTGGAAAAGCAAACGGGTAGGAGAAGGAATCGACAGACGCCCCGAGATTTTGCTCGATGATTTCTTTCGAACGGCCCAATTCATATTCAATCTGGTCGGGTTTCATCGAGCGCAAATCGGGATGGGTCACCGTGTGTGAACCAAACTGAATGCCGGCTTTTTGCAGTTGTCGAACTTCTCGCCATGTCAGGTAGTCGGCCCCTGCCACGCGAAGAGGAGTCTGCCGAATCCGACTCGTCACCAGAAACAGAATTGCAGTAAAACCGCATTGCGTCAGTACATCCATTGCGTCGGTATAGAAATCCCGATACCCGTTGCCGAACGTCAGAACCACAACTTTCGAGAGGTCGTGCCCAGCATTCAAACCAGCCCAAGCCTCCGCGAGACTAATCGTGCGATAACCTGCATGGCGAAGACAACGCATCTGCTCCGAAAAAACGGATGGCAGCGTGTTGATGTGGTAGTAGGGGTGAGACATCCCGAAAAGATTGTGGGAAATGCTGTGGTACATAAGGATCGGCACACGAGCACCGGGCTTGGGTCCAAACAAGCGGACCAAAGGTGAAGTCAGGTACAGCGTAGCAAGCCTGTCTAGACGAGGCATTGTGTTTTGATTTGTCAGCACAGACTGAGAGGACACAGGCGAATGCAATTGCGGACAAGAAAAAGAGTGTGAGCTTTCAACCAGACTAGCGATGCGAAGTGGTCATCTTTGCGCCGACAAAATCCTTCACGCTGGCAACAACCACGTCTTGTTGTTCGGGCGTTAGTTGCGGAAACATCGGCAAGGAGACGATTTCAGCCGCGATGCGTTCAGTCACGGGGAAATCGCCCCGCTTGTGGGGAAACTTTTCGTACGCCTTTTGCATGTGCAGTGGAATGGGATAATGGATGCCAGTTCCGATTCCCGCCTCTGCCAAATGGGCCTGAAGTGCCTCGCGGTCCCGTACCCGGACAACATAGAGATGATAGACGCCCTTTGTCCAAGCCGCCTCCTCAGGAAGCACAACCGAGTCCTTGGCGTCCGCCAGAAGCTTGTGGTAGCGGTGTGAAAGCATACGGCGCGATTCATTCCATTTCGCCAGATGCCGCAGTTTTACAGAAAGCCATCCCGCCTGAATTGAGTCTAAACGTCCGTTGTAGCCTTCGATGTCGTGATAATACTTCTTTGCTTGGCCGTGGTCGCGAATCATTTTCATATGCGCCGCCATAGCTGCATCGTTTGTCGTTATCGCCCCACCTTCTCCGCAAGCGCCGAGATTCTTACCTGGATAGAAGCTGAACGCGGCGGCTTTTCCGATAGAGCCGGCACGTTTCCACGTGTTCGCCTTTTTGGAGAAATATTCCGCGCCATGCGCCTGGCACGCGTCTTCAATCACGAATAAATTGTATTTCTCAGCCAATTCCTGGATCGGATCCATATCAGCGGTTTGCCCGTACAAATGTACGGGAACAATCCCGGCAACGCGCCGCGTCGAACTGCGTTCAATCAGTTTTCCTCCGGCACTGTCAAAATCACACCGCGTCTCCAGATATTCCCGAAGTTTCGCTGGGTCCATCGTGTAGGTCTGCTCGTGAATGTCGACGAATGCAATCTGTGCACCGGCTTGCGAGATCGCTTCGGTCGTGGCAATGAACGTATGCGGAATCGTGATGATGATTTCGCCCGGTTCAAGGCCCGCAGCCATCAAGGCAAACCGCAGAGCGTCGGTGCCACTATTCACCGCGACACAATATTTCGTGTCACAAAAGGTCGCGAACTCACGCTCAAAGTCCTCCACCATCGGCCCGCCGATAAACCCGGCCGTCGCAAACGCCTGCTTGACGACAGCCAGAAGCTCGGCTTCCAGCTCTTGATGCGGTGTCACCAAATCGAGAAACGGAATTTTTGTCGCGTTAGCCATCTGTGCTTTTCTCCTCGTGCATGATTCTCGTTATTTCTGCCGTAAGTTCCGTAAGCTACACCGGCTTGGAAACGGATCGGAGGTTGTACCACTTCGCTCGCGCGCCCGTCGCCAGCGCAAGAACATTCCCGGGAAGAATCCCCACCAGCCCGCGGTAAAGCTTAAGCCGCGTGCAAAGAGCGCCCCACGGAGTCAACGGAACATAAAATCTCGGCACAAGAATCTCTTCGAATCCATTTCGAGTCTTGAACTCTCGCAACGGATTGTCTCGTTTGTTCCCGTAGTTGAATTTGCCGTAAGTCAAATGCGTTATACCTTTTTGCTCACAAATCTCCATCCCTTTGGTAAGCAACGCATTCGAAGGGCGCTTGTCAAAGTGGCTCGCCTTGCAGGTCAAATTCAAAAGCGCAGCCACAGGTCCTCGATAAACGATCTTGAGGTAGCCAATCATTTCTTCGCCAACGTGCGCGCAAATGAAATCGCTTCGACCCTGAAATGACTCCTGGTCCTTCCTCACTTGTTCCAGGGTTTTGCCGTAATGATCGTTGGGCCTGCCCTGCTTCATCGGAGAGTCATTATTAATGCCAACGATTCCTTGAATTAAGTCATCATTGAATTCGCGGACCGAAATCGCCACGCCACGTTTTTGCGACCGGCGCACGTTTTTGCGGCTTTCTTGCGGCAGATTCTCCCACCATCCCTTGAAACTGGATGTTCTTACAGCTGCGATGCTATCCAGGTCGAAAGGGTAGTTGTGTCGAGGCGTGGTATCCGGCAACTTCTGCGAAAAGGTGAAAATATCCGCTCGGAGTCCGTGCGCCATCTGCCCTCTTAGCCTCTCGATGCACGCTTCCGGATTTCCAAGTTCGGTCTCCAGCAATTCTTCGTCGTGGACGACGGCCAGTTTGATCCGTTTTCCCCTGACGACGATCATCTTCCCGTCGAATTCTATTGCGGGAACCCGGATCCACTTTCCCCTGACGCTGATCTCGATGCTGTTTTCCGCCATCTGTTTCCTGCTGCTCGAAAAATTATCTTCGCGATCCGTGCTAATTGCGCGTCGCTACTTTTTTGCGTCGTTCACAAACCTCAGAAACTTTGCGGGATTGCCCGCCACAATCGCATTCGCAGGCACATCCTTGGTCACTACGCTGCCGGCCCCTACGATCGCATTTTCGCCCACTGTAATGTTGCTCAAGATCGTCGATCCGGAACCGATCGACGCTCCTCGGCAGATTCTTGTTTTTTCAACTTTCCAGTCCGCTTCCGTCTGCAAACCCCCGCCAACTACGGTGGCACGTGGATAAGTGTCATTGATGAAGGTCACACTGTGGCCGATAAAAACGTCATCCTCTATATCTACGCCTTCGCAGATGAACGAGTGGCTGGAAATCTTGCAGCAACGGCCCACACGCGCATTTTTCTGAATTTCCACAAAGGCGCCTATTTTTGTTTCGTCTCCAATTTCGCACCCATACAAATTGATAAACTTGGAAAGCTTTACGTCCTTACCCAATTTCACGCTTGGCGCAATGCACACGTACTCATTCACAGCGACACCGCCTGCCCCCTGCTGCGGATCGAATGGTCTGCGGCTTCCAGAATCCGCACCACGCGGAGGCCCGCTTCTCCGTCATTGAAGGGCTTGCAATTTTCCTCGATGCACTTCACAAAGTAAGCCGTCTCAGCGCGCAATGCTTCCACCTGTTCCAGTTGCGGCGCCCACATATCGCCTGAACGATAGCTGACGAGCAATTGATGCAAATTGCCGGGATTCGTAGACATGCTGACGCCCTTGTCGTATATTCTGATTTTCTCGTCGGCCTCAAGATCGTTCCATACGAGCATCTTTTTCTCGCCACCGATCAATGTCGTTCGCACTTTTACCGGTGAAAGCCAGTTCACGTTAACGTGGGCAATAATGCGCTTTGGGAAGTATACGGTAATGAATGCTACGTCCTCTACGCCGTTCAGGTGCGTTTCCCCGGTCGCCACCACCGCTTCCGGCTTCTCGGAAATTACATAGTCCATAATCGAAAGATCGTGCGGTGCAAGGTCCCAGATCACGTTCACATCGTGCTGAAACAGGCCGAGGTTCACGCGCAATGCGTCGTAATAATACAGCTCGCCCAGTTCTTTCCTATCCACTAACTCCTTGATCTTCCGTACTGCTCCGGTGAACAAGAACGTGTGATCGACCATGATCTTCAGGTTCTTGCGCTCTGCCAGCTCTACCAGTTCCTCGCCCAGCGCAACGCTGTCGGTAAAGGGCTTCTCAACAAACACGTGCTTGCCGTTCTCTAACGCGCGCTTCGCCAGCTCATAATGCGTCCAGACCGGAGTTACCACCGCAACGACGTCCACGTTCGGCGAGGTCAAGATTTCGTTTTCGTCGGTGGTAAATCCAACTGACGGAAACATTTTCTTCAACCGCCCTTCTGCCTGCGGATTGCGATCGGCCACCAGCACGACTTCACAATTGTCCTGCGAGTGGAAATTTCGAACGATATTAGGACCCCAGTAGCCATAGCCGATCACACCGATACGCATCTTGTGTCTCCTTGAAACCTACGCAGCAACTTGGCGGTTGGGGACCGGGACCAACTGGAATGAAAAAAGAAGAAGTGTTTATTATCAACCTTCCACGAGAGCCAGGCTCTGGGCATCGTCTCGCGGAAGGTCGCAGTACAAAACTGTTCTGGATTAGTGGGCGCCTTCACCATTGATCACTGCGGCGGGTGTCTGCGCCAAGATCTTAAGATCCAACCAGATCGACCAGGCTCGCGCGTACTTCAGATCAAGACGAACCATATCGTCAAAACGTGTGCGGCTGCGACCGGTTACTTGCCACAATCCAGTGATACCTGGCTTGATTTCCAACACCCGACGACGGTGCCAAGCTTCATAAGCACGAAATTCATACGCGATTGCAGGGCGCGGGCCAACCAAGGACATCTCACCGCTCAGAACATTCCAGAACTGCGGAAGTTCGTCCAAGCTGGTCTTGCGAATGAACCTGCCGATAGATGTAACGCGCGGATCCTTCTGAATCTTGAAGACCGGTCTGGCAGCTTGGGTGGAATTTCCGTCAACCTGTCCGGCAATGAACTGTTCGACGAATTGCTGATGGATCTTTGGATCAGAGTCGGTGCGCATGGAACGAAACTTCAGAACCGTAAATGGCTTGCCGTACTGACCCAGGCGCTGCTGCTTAAACAACACCGGGCCCTTCGACGAAGCCTTAATTGCCAAACCAATCGCTACGTACACTGGGGAAAGAAAGACCAGGGCTGCACCACTGCCCACGATATCGATGAACCTTTTGATCGCTAGCGGAACCTTCTTAGTGTTTTCTCTTTTTTGAAATTCGGGGTACAGCGCGATGTTGGCCGAGTGGTCGGTGTCTCCGTGTTCGTATTCCTCAGGGAAGAAATGGAAGGAAACGGAGATGGACGAGCTTCTTTCTGCCCCGAGGGCAGACTCAAAAATAGCTCGAAGCTTGCTGAGGAATCTTTCTTGCACTACCTGGTTGGTGGCTTTGCCCAGTTCGGTTCCAATTACGCCCAGCAGGTTATTTTCCAGGTACCAGCCGATGATGTCAGTCTCTCGAGTAGCTTCGGACAGAGCATTGGTTAATGCCAGCATGGTGCGATCTTTATGCACCACCGAAAGCGTCTTCTTCACATCGATCAGAATTAAAACGAATCGCTTATCGGCCCGCTCGGCTCGCCGGCGTTCAAGGTACAGCATGGATACAAATGCGTCTTCATTCAGCAAAAGGCGGGCAGGACTGTTGCCCATGTCCGGAACGGACAGATGCGCCCGAACCTGCAATTTGGTTTTTCTCTGCGCCCGTTGTTCGATTTCCATTGGACTCATTTTCTTACTCCGCTTTATTTGATTTGATCTAACTGCCCAGTGACACGCGAATCGGGCGCAGTATTCGTTGTGTCACGCTCGTACGTACAACAGCCTCCACTGGCGTTAACCAACTACTATCTACTTCCATCGCAACCGATCTTTGGAGTAGCGTTACCGAAAGCACAACGCGATGATTACCTTTTAAGTTCACCAGGATGCCTTCCAAGCCTGCTAGCGTCCCATAATCCACGCGCACACGCTGACCTACCTCCAGGTATGGCCAAGGTTCCTTCGACACACCAGAGGAAACGACAAGTTGCAACGCATGGATTTCTTCGTCGGAAACCGAAATCGCCGTACGTCCGCTGCCAACAATCTGAAGAACTCCAGGTGTGGTGACGAGCGGTCTTCGATCGTGAATATTAAAGCGGCAGAACAGATATCCAGGAAAGAGGGGCCGCTCTAGTTCCTTCAGCCGATCTGACCACTTTCGAATGCTTCGATAGGTCGGAAGAAGGCACTCATAACCCTGCCCAACGATCTGGGACGCGATGTAATTTTCTTTTCGGGAGCGTACCTGCAAGGCATACCAAGAGGTACTCGGCGACGAATCGCTTGCCTTGTTTTCCATTAGAGTTTCCAAATCAGTGTCCCACCCGGTCAAACCCAAATTCTCGGCAGGCTATCGCCGTTACAGTCCCATAGGTCCGACCGCAGTTATATGGCAATTGCCCTGCCAGTTGGTATCGGGGAAACCACGTAGACACGGATTGCCAATAGTTTCCATGTATTTGATTATAAGCATGTTAGCCCTGCAATGCATTCGTCCGATTCAGCCGACTTTTGGCTTTCGTAGCGCGGAGAGAAAACGGATGCCCTATTGTTGCAATCCGGTTCCATGCCCCGGGCGGCAGTTTAGGCGGAGTATAAATCTCACAAATCAGACATCTTAATGGCGGCGAAGAAGAAACTTTACCCATCCGCGCGCCGGATTGCAACTCCCAATTCGTCGAGGCTCTACCGTTCGCAGGTATTTATATAACAGTTCGGTAAACACATCGCCCTCAGCTTTTTTGAATATTGTCATGCCAATATGCCATGCGTTTTGAGACAATCCGAAGGCGCCCCGCAACGCAATTGCGGAAACCTGCTATAGCGCATATTCCAGCACGAGGAAATGTTTTGAGTACGACCGATTCACAAAACGGAAGAAAATGGCTGTTGTATCTCGGTTGGGTTGTGCTTTGTGTGCTGGTTTTCTGGAAGCCGGTGTTCGCTCTGTTCCACCTGGCCGAGCAGGATGAGACCGCTTCGCACATCATTCTGGTTCCATTCATCGCCGCATGGCTGATCTACACGGACCGAAAACAGTTGCAGGTGCGAGATTCGCTAGAATTCCGCGGCGGACTGCTATTTGCAGTCCCGGCACTTTTGTTAACTCTTTTGACCTTGCAGTGCGCGTCCTGCACGTCTAAAGAAACGCTGTCAGGTTCGATTCTCGCCCTGATCTTTCTGCTGGTCGCCGGGTTCATCTCCATTCTCGGCAAAAATGCGGCAAAATCCTCGTGGTTCGCTTTTGCCATTCTGCTTTTCGCGGTGCCCCTCCCGGAAAGCCTGCTGAATAAAACGATTTACTGGCTGCAATCCGGGTCGGCTGCGGTTGCTGAATTGTTGTTCAATCTAAGCGGAGTTCCGGTTCTGCGACAGGGATTCTACTTTTACTTACCGCAAGTAAGCATCGAAGTGGCTCAGGAATGTAGCGGAATCCGTTCCAGTATCGCACTTCTGATTCTGGCGCTACTCGTCGCACACTTCGCCTTTCGTCCGTTTTGGAAGAAGGCTGTTTTTGTGCTCGCCGGTCTGGCAATGATGCTAATCAAGAACGGCGTGCGCATTGCTACACTGACTCTGCTCGCCAACTACGTGAATCGAAGTTTCCTGTACGGCAAGCTGCACCACCAAGGAGGGGTCGTCTTCTTTGTAATTGGCCTGGCCCTGTTATTGCCGGTGTATTGGTTGCTGCGGCGCGGAGAAACGTCAGTCGAAGCGGCTGAGCACGCGACGGTCAGCCCCTAGAAAGCAGCGCTCGGACCCGAATGAAAAACAAGACTATCTGTGCTGCGCTCTAGCACTGCTTGCGGAGTCGTAGCCGTAGTAGTAGTCGCCATAGGCGTCGCCTTTTTCAACGCGATTGAGCACGACACCAAGCAGATTCTTCTCGCGGAACTCCGAAGAAGCCTTCGCCGCAACTTCGAAGTCAGTAGAACCCGCACGCACCACAAAGATCACCCCATCACACATATCCGCCAGAATACTCGAATCGTGCACCGCCATTGCCGGTGGTGAGTCCAGAATTACCCAATCGAAGACTTGGGACATCCGTTCAAGAAGCTGTCTCATCCGGTCGCTGTGCAGTAGTTCGCTGGGGTTCGTGACCTCCTGACCCCCTGGAATCAAACATAGATTCCCGCTGGGTCCTACCTGCGTAACTTGAAACTCGTCTGCGTCTCCGCGGAGGTAGTCGGTCAAACCCGGCCGATCTGGCGCTCCCAACAGCATGTGCAACCGAGATGCCCGCAAATCCGCATCGATCAACAAAACCCGGCGGTCTGTCTGTCGCACGAAAGATTGCGCGAGATTTACAGTGACGAAAGTTTTCCCCTCTCCCGGCAAGCCACTGGTGATCACAATTTTCTTTAGCGGATGTGCCGAAGCAATCTGATAGAGCCGTGAACGCAGGGTGCGGAATTTCTCGGTGCCGATGGCGTTGGTGGTATGCACGGAGAGCACACTGGCCGCGGCTCCCGTTTTCCATTCGGGACGCGAGCAGCGCTTGGCAAACTCCTCGAATCGCAAGTATCGCGTGTCGGTCGCTGGCGGCAAGTCTGTTTGGGCTTCCGGGCGGTGACCATCGACTGGCGGAGTTACCACCGGTGTCGAAAGATCGAGGAAATCGGAGACCGGCCGTGCGGATGCTTGGTCATTCCGTTCCTGGGCGGCCTTCTTAAGTGCTTCGTGAATCCGGCTCATCTTATTTTGTTACCAATCCCTTTCGTCGGCCTAATTATGCCTTCAAGATGACTGGCTCATCTTGAACTCTTACGGAATCACTGGGCCCTGCGCTCTGTCCATGTGAGCTGGGATCAAAACAGGGCACCGTAGTCAAAACCGGCAACTTTAAACAAGTTTCCACGTCTCGCTCGGTATACATGGCCTTATCCATCATCGCGAGCAGATAAAGAACTCCAAATCCCAAGGCTAGTCCAACGCCCATACCTCCGCCGATCAGAGCTAGCCGATTAGGAGAGGAAGGAGTAGTAGGCAAACTGGGAGGATCTAAGATGCGAAATGTTTCGCTCTCTTGCTGGTGCTCAAGGCTAGTCGCCATCGTTGAACTGTCGCGCTTTTTCAGGAGCTCATTGTAGAGTTCCAATGCCGTTTGGTAATTTCTGGTAATTTCCTTGAACTGTTGTTCGACCATGGGGCTGGCTTGCACCCGACCCTGTATCAGGCGAATTTGTTCCTGAATCTGCCCTTGTCTCTTAGCAAGTTCGGCAATCCCCAGATCGTCTTGCCTGATCTTGGCACGAAGCTGTTGCATCTGCGGTGGTTCGTGAGCCGGTGCTTGCGCAACCGTTGAAGCCTTGGGGGCAGGTTCCTGTGCTTGCTTCTTCTTTAGCTCTTCGATTTGGGATTTCACTTTGAGCACGTCTGGGTGCTCAGGTGTATAGCGCGCCAGCAAATCAGAAAGCTGTGCCTGAAGCTGGGTGAGCTGCTGTTCCTGAGTTTCGGGATTCTGATTCCCGCTCATGGTCTGTTTCCAATTCGTTTCTTGCTGGCTCAGCATGGCCTCATTGAACGCTTTGTCCTGTTGCGCACGGCTAAGCGCTTGGATCACAGCCTCCAATTGTGTGTTCATGCCGGTCAGGATGCTCAAATTGGTTTGCTCTTCCTCAGGAAGTGAACCGAGGTATTGCCTCTTGAACTGCGCCAACTGGGCGTCTTGCTCGTCGAGTTTCGCCTTGGCTTGATCCAACTGCTGGCTCAAAAATTGTGTCGTGTCGACGGCCTGCTGTTCTCTTCTTTTGGAGTTCTGCTCGATGAACATCGACGTAATGTCCGTGCAGATTTGTTGAGCCACTTGTGGATTGGCGAACGTCACGCTGATCTGAAATCCGGGTGGCTGTTTGTTCACGGAGCCTGGCATGGGTTGCATCAACTCGACTTCAACGGCCTTGCGCAGCGTATCCTCAAGCTCTTCCATGTGAGCTTTCTTGCGCTGCTCTGGATAGAGATTGAGCTTTTCGATGATCGGTTGTAGCCGCGACCGGCTGAGCACTTGCTCTTTCATCGATGCCAGCCGATGATTCAGGTCGTCGTTGACAACGGGCTTCACGTATTCGACTGGCACAGTCGGCTGTTCCACCAGAACCATCGTTGTTGAAGTGTATTTCTTGGGAAGCACCAACACCGCGACAATCCCAACTAATCCCAGCAGCACCGTGGTCATCAACGGAATCCACCAGTGCCTGCGGAGGCTCCGCTTCACGTCTGACAGGGCAATTTCGCCATTTCTTACCATGTTTCCTTCGCCTCAACTCTAGGAATAGTTCCCTATCCTAAACTATTTCACATCCCCAATTCGCATGAATTCCACGGAATAGAGAAGCACGGGCGATACCACCACCCGCACCACCACCAAATTCGAGGCCCCCACTAAGGTACTGTATTTCAATTACTTGCGGAATCCAGTGTACACGGTAGGCAGGGTCTCAGCCGGCTTACCGCGTGAATCCGACGGCGGGAGGGAACTAAACTATCCACATTGTCCCTCAATTTGCCCTCCGCCTAAGCCGGCTAGACACTGGCACCGCGGCTACTATCTATGTACATCGTCTGATCTCATTCATTCTGCGAGTGTTGAGATGCGATAAGATATCCGTTCATGCAGGTCCCCCCCGAGGGATAAAATGGCAGTGCAAAAACGAAGAAGGATGCTCCCGTGACTATACGACCGATTCGCGCTGCGAACTCAATCGCTTATCTCTCTTTTCTGCGAAAAACGTCCACGATCCTTCTTTTTCTAATCTACGTTCTCGCCGTTGGTTGCCATCGTGATCCCAACGTTCAGAAACAAAAATTCCTGCAACAGGGTAATCAAGCCTTTGACAAGGGGGACTATTCCGCGGCTTCGATTTATTTTAGTCGCGCCATTCAGGTCGACCCGCGATTTGTCGAAGCACATTTTCGTTTGGCTCAGACATACTCAAAAATGGGCAGCTGGCCATCGGCCTATCAGGAATTGCGGCGCACCGTGGAGTTACAACCCGACAATTGGCCGGCTCAACTGGAGCTGGGGCAAATTGAGCTCGCTGGTGGCCGACGACAGGACGCCAAAGACCGCGCGCTGACCATCCTCAAAAGTGTTCCCACAAACTCGGACGCGCAGATTCTTCTCTCAAACGCGGATCTTGGCCTGGGAAATCCCGCTGAAGCCCTTCGCGAAGCGGCCGATGCGGTCTCGATGGCTCCAGAACGGCCTGTGGTGTACCTCAACCTGGGTCAAATTCAATTTCGCACCGGCAAGGCTGTCGACGCGGAGAACAGCGTCAAAAAGGCGCAATCTCTTGATCCCAAGGCGGTCCTTCCGTACATGACACTGGGAGCGTTCTACCAGCAGCAGAAACGCTGGCAGGATGCCGAAAAGGAATATCAGACTGCCATTCAGGTTGCTCCGAAAGATTTACTCGCGCGAGCCGCGCTCGCCAACATGTATCTCGCCCAAGGCCAACCCGCTCAAGCGGAACAGACGCTCGTCGACGCCAAAGAGCAGTTGAGCTCCGACCCAAAGGCTTACCGCATGCTGGGCGATTTCTATTTGAGCCATGGCAATATGCCCAAAGCGCTTTCGGAATTCGCAGCTCTTTCCGCGAAATATCCCGACGATCTGGCGGTCCGAAAAACGTATGTGCAATTGCTGCTTTTGAACAAGCGGTTCGACGAAGCCGCGCAGCTTAATGAAGAGATTCTGAAGAAGTCGCCGCAGGATACAGAAGCGCTGGTCATGAAAGGGCAATTGCTACTCCAGCAGAAAAAACAGGACGAAGCGATCACCACTCTGCAGGCGGCTCTGAAAGCCTCTCCAGACAATGCGTTCGCGCACTATCAGCTGGGACTGGCCTATAAGGCGAAAGGCAATAACGAGCAGGCGGACAGCGAGTGGCGCCAAGCAGTTAAGTTGCGTCCTGCTCTGGCCGAGGCATGGGTAGCATTGGGTTCGAGCGCCACTTCCAAAGGTGATTGGAAGACCCTGGAAGATGTGAGCGATCAGCTGAAAAAGTACGCACCGAATTCCGCTGAAGCTTACCTGGATCACGCAACCGCTCGAATTAATCAGGGAGACTCTCTCGGCGCTGAGGCCGACCTCATCCACCTGCAGCAAATGGCTCCGCAGAGCGCGTTACCGTACTCGAAGCTGGGCGAATTGCGTCTGGCTCAAAAACGCATTCCCGACGCCGAAAAACTCTTTCGTCAGGCGCTTAGCCACGACCCAGGTTCCGTCGAAGCGCTGCGCGGGTTATCTCAGGTGCTTATCCTTCAGAACAAGCCTGCGGAAGCGATGAAACTGGTAAACGAAGCAGTCACGAAAAATCCCACCAGTCCTGCTCTTTACATTCTGCAGACGGAACTGTTTCTGCGCGCAAGAGATGCTGATCAAGCGCTCGCATCCGCCACCAAGGCTGTGGAATTGGACAAAAACAGCGTGGGCGCGCTTGTGCTTCTCGCCCAACTCCAAGCTGCCAAGGGCCAAACGGATCAGGCGGTGGCAAATTATCAGCATGCCATCGAGTTGTCCCCCAACGACGTACGCCTTCATTACGCTCTCGGCAGTCTGTATGAAGCGACGGGAAACTGGCAGCAAGCCCAAGCCTCTTACCAGAAGGCACTCTCAATTCAGCCGGAGAATCCTTTGGCGGCTAATAATCTCGCCTACCTGCTGCTCGAACATGGCGGCAGTCCTAACGTTGCTTTAACTTTGGCGCAAACGGCACGAAAAGGCTTACCGAACTTGCCTAATTCCGCGGACACTCTCGGTTGGGCCTACTACAGTAACGGAGCTTACACGGTCGCCGCACCCTTATTGGAAGACGCCGTCAAAAGAGTTCCGGATAACCAGACGTATCGATACCACTTGGGACTTACCTATCAGAAATTGAACGATCCTTCTCGCGCCAAGGTCGAACTGCAAAAAGTAATCGAGCTCAATCCAAAATCGCCTGTGGCTGACCAGGCGCGACACACCTTGTCCGAATTGGCTGGCGGCTGATTCTCTGCGCCAATTTCTGAGTCTGCCTTCGATTGCGGCGCAACAACGTAGACGGCAGGGCGAATCGTCATTCCCTGCACGGTCACTCCTTCCTTGAGAAGGCCGATCCCTGTCAAGAGTTTTTTGCTCTTTCCATGAGTTCTCTCTCTTTTTTCCGTTCAGCCAAGCCGCCTCTGTCGCCACCCTTCCATCCGCACTCTTATATGAGCGGTTTTCGCTCGGTGCAAGTTGGGTGTTCTCGTTTCAGTAGGCGCTGCCACCTGATTATCGTCCTCCGCTTCTCTCTTTACGAGGGAAGTTGGGCCAGGACCTAGTCGCAGTCGCCTAAACTCGGCGGTCGAGCTCAGCTGTTCGGTTATAAATTCTTTCTCTGCCAGGTTTTTCTATGCTGCTGCGTTCATCGCCTTCTGACTATTGCGCAACGGTTCATACACCTCTCCACTCACCCACAGCCGATGTAGCAGTACCGCCAGCTTCCGTGCTACCGCCACTACCGCTCGTTTCTTGGCGTTCTTTCCTCCTCGCGCAGCGAGTTTCAGTCCCCAACGCCGCAAATCACTATCTTCCCCAAAGGGTCCCAAAATGTAGTGTGCTCCCTGTACCAGCAGTGTCCGTAGATACTCGTCCCCTTCTTTGCTGATGCGCATCTGTGGTTCGCTCTCGCCTGAGTTCCTTCGCCCAGGCTGCAAACCCACAAAACATCCCGCGTCGCGACTCTTCCGGAAGCGATGTGGGTCCTCGATGGTCAGCACATAGGCCGTGGCGATCAGGTCTCCCACACCCTTCAACTGTTTGAGCAGCGCCGTTTCCGGATACGTCTGTTTGGCCATCTTTTCAATCCGCCGATCGTATTCCTGGATGCGTTCGTTTAACGATTCCACTTCTCGCAACAGTGGCTCTAACGCTTGGCGCAATCCAGTGCTCAATCCACTCGCCGTCTCCCGACTGAACTGTTGCGTGCCACACTTGCCCATCCGCTCGCCGTAGGACTTGACCAACCCTCGTGCGGCATTCACCATGGCGGTTCGCGCGCTCACCAATACCGCTCGTGCACGGATCTCCGTCAGGTGCAACTGCGCCTGCGCACTGCGATGCTTCACCGGGCTCAGCAGTCCGGGATCGATTCGCGCCAGCCGCGCTAGCGTGCGCGCATCCAGGCGATCATCTTTTCGCCGGCTCTTGGTGATCAAGCGCACCTTCTGTGCGTGAGCCACGATCACTTCGTGCCCCAGCGCGGTCAATAGCCGGCTCACCCAAGGAGAATGCGTCCCCGTTTCCATCGCAATGCGACACCGCGGCATGCTGCCGAATACCTGCTTCATGGCTTCCGGAGTGGTCGCCAGTTTGTGCTCCAAAACGATTTCTCCTGTTTCATTCAAGACGCAGTACGCACTGGAGCGATCTCCCAGATCCAAACCGATGGTGAGCTGTCCTTGAAAAATGTTTTTCCCACTCGCCTGCATAGTGCTAATCTTTCGCATTGCCGGTCTCCTTTTCATTGTGCTTCGAGCACGTCGAACATTGGGAGCGTATCGCATCCCGCGGGAGACCGGCCTTCTCATTCCATCTGATTAGCGGGTTTCCGCGACATCGACAACCTCTGTATAGTTAAAAGTGATGAACCAAACTGGCTCTGACGATCGGCGCTTCCGCTATTGGATCCCTGCAATCGTCGTCGCAGCGATGATCTCGCTGTTTTCCACCCACTATTTCAGCGGCGAGGAGACCGCTAGATTCATTTTCCCTGTGCTGCATTGGCTGTTCCCCGGGGCAAGCCCACATCTGCTGCGTCTGGTGCATTTCGGGATTCGCAAGCTAGCGCATGTCACCGAATTTGGCCTGTTCAGCATAACCGTCTTCCATGGAATTCGCGCCGGACGATCCGGCTGGAGCTTCAAGTGGGCTCTTGCCACTTTGTTGATTGCGATCGCCTACGCCAGCCTGGATGAATGGCATCAATCTTTCGTGCCGTTACGGGAGTCGAGGGTGCGAGACGTTGCGATTGATGCATTCGGTGCGCTGTTGGCACAAACTTTCGTGTGGTTCTATGCGAACTGGAAGGGTTTCTCGTCTCGACGGCAAGCATCACCGGGCATATCTGAAGACTAAGCTGCAAGATCCAAGATCTACGGAATAACCGCTTCCGCTTCATTGGAACTGGGGCTTTCAATCGCGTTCTCATCCACGGCCGTGGTTACATAGAAATAACTAGTCGCGCCCAGCACCGTATCATCCACATAGGTCACAGAAGTCACCGGAGACGTGGTAATTCGCAAATATCCTGCGCCACTGGTGGTGCTGCGATAAACGTTATATCCAGTGACATTGGACGTACTTGCGTTCCAGCTCAGCGCGACCGTGTGGCTGCTGGGCTGTGCTCCCGTGCCGGTGAGGCTGATCGTCGCCGGCGACCCTGTTGCATTGCTCATTACCGCCACCGTCCCATTTGCGCTTCCTGCGGATGTGGGACTAAAGCTAGGAGCAATTGTAAAAGTTTGCGAGGGCGAAAGTGTCACAGGCGTGTTCGCTCCATTCACTGCAAAGCCTGCACCGCTTGCGACGATCTGTGAAATCGTAACATCGGAGTTTCCGGTGTTCGTTATTCCGACATTCTCCGCAACAGATCCGGCGGTTGCCACACTTCCAAAGCCAATGCTCATCGTAGTGAATGCAAGCGTGCGTACGGCAGGTACTCCGGTTCCGCTTAATGCCAGCGCAATGGGCGAAGAGGGCGCATTGCTGAAAATCGAGATGCTTCCCGGCACTGCTCCTGCCGTGGCAGGCAGATACTGCACGTTGAATGTACTCGTTGCTCCTGGGTTTAAGGATAACGGCAGCGTGATTCCGCTCGCGCTGAATCCACTACCAGCCGTGTTCATCTGGCTGATAGTCAACACAGCGGTTCCGGAATTGATCACTTGAACGGTCTGGGAATTCGCAGAGCCAACGGGGACATTGCCGAACGCCACACTCGAAGGATTCAATCCTAATCCTGCCTGCAATCCGGAGCCGCTAACGGCAATCACAGCGTTCGACCCTTGCGAGGGTGTAACCGTTACGCTTCCACTGACATTTTCCGCTGTGGTTGGAGAGAAGGACACGTTCATGACCTTTGCTTGCCCAGGAGCAAGCGTCAGTGGTGTTGTGATTCCGCTGGTGTGCACATCTTTTGCAGTCGCCGTGATCTGCGAGATCGTGACACTGCTGTTTCCAGTGTTGGTCAAAGTGACGCTCTTGGAACTGGAACTCCCGGCATTAATGCCGCCAAAGGCGAGTTCCACAGGGACCGCCGTTAGCGTTAATGATGCCGACACCCCCGTGCCGCTCAATGCCACTTTCGCAGGCGAGCTGGGGGCATTACTGGAAATCGTTACAGTTCCCCCGAGATTTCCCGCGGTCGTGGGCGCAAATTCCGCGGTAAATGATGCGCTTTGCCCAGCCACAAGCGTGGCCGGTGTAGTCAGTCCACTCACACTGTATCCCGCGCCACTTGCGACCAAACCTTGGATGGTAAGTGGTGCCGATCCATTGTTGGTTATGCTGAATGCTTGCGATTTTGTCTGGCCTTTAACGAGGCTCCCAAAATTGAACGTTGTTGGAGAGACATTCAGCCCGGCCTGCACGCCACTTCCGGTAACAGCGATCGAAAGAGGCGAACTTTTCGCATCGCTGGTCACTGTAATCGTTCCCGAAGAGTTTGCCGCTGAAGCGGGAGCAAAACCAACAGTCAGGGTGGCGCTCTGAGCGGCATTCAGCGTTGCTGGCACTGTTAATCCGCTCGTGCTGAATCCCGCGCCAGCAGCCTTGATTTGCGATATCTTCACCGCGGCGTTTCCAGTGTTTGTGAGGACCACCTGCTTGGAAGCGCTGCTCCCGGTACTGATGCTCCCGAAGCTGAGTGTCGCCGGATTCGCCGACAGCTGTCCTAATGGCGTGTTTGTGCCGCTGCCCGTCAGTGGCAGGTTGACCGTCGGATTCGCCGGGTCATTGCTGGTGATCGTTAGATTTCCGCTGGCGGAACCGGCCGCTGTCGGAACGAATGTAAGTGTCAGTGCCGCAGTCTGCCCAGAACTGATTGTCTTCGGTGTGGCGATCCCGCTGAGCGAGAATTCTGAACCTGTCAGTGCGACCATGGAAACGGTCAGGTCCGCAGCGCCGGCATTCGTGATCACAACGTTCTGCGTCCCTTGCGTGCCTACGCTGACAGTTCCAAAGTCTACCGTCGCACCGCTAAGAGAAATCTGCTGTTGCGGACTCACCCCAGTCGCGCTCAGATTCAACACCACAGGTGTAGCCGCCGAATCGATTCCAACCGACAGCGTTCCTGTCATGTTGCCCGCTGCTGTGGGCTTCACGGAAACCGAAATGCTAGCGGCCTGTCCAGATGGGAGCGACAACGGCAGCGCTGTAGAAGCCACGATAAATTGCGGGTTGGATACATTCAGTTTGGTGATTGTGACCGTGCTTTGGTTCGGATTCGTAACCGAAAAGGTTTGCGTAGATTGTTTGCCTAGGCCGACTCGACCAAAACAAACGCTGCCCGGGTTCAGCTGCAGGGAGCCAGTTTGAGTGCTGTTACCGCTTGGACCGCTGATGAGCCCCGCGCATCCGCTTACACACAAGAGTATCGCTGAGAGCGCTGTTCCGAAGGTGAGAAGCTTGAGAAGCTTACCAATACGGACGGCTCTTGTGCGGATTGGGTCTGGAAGCTGCCGGACCTCTCCCGCACGGGCGACTCTCATGCCTAGGCCCTCCATGGCCTTTATTACCTGCGTTGAGCATATTAGTTTTAGTACTATGTTTCATACTGGCAGGAGGAACAATTTCGGGACAGTCGTGCTCCTGTCCCAGGACTTATCGTCTACCTGCTCAGCCGGTCATTGGGCGCATCAGTGATTGATTTGGCGTGGCCCAGGATGGCTGAAGAGCTTGATCCTCCGGCCTCTTGGCGAGCTGCGATTGCGTCGCCGATCGGCGCGGGTTCCCACGACGCATCTTCCCCTCTATACTGTACTTAGCGGATGTCCGGTTTCCGGCGGGGTGCAGTACAATAGACGGCCAACAATTGCTGTGGCGCAATTCAGCAGTCGGGTGTCGCCGATCGGGTCTAAAGCCTGCGGTCGTACGACAGTGGAGAAGGTATCTTGAGAATTAGCGTTTTCGGGTTGGGCTATGTCGGCACGGTGTCGGCTGGGTGCCTGGCCCATGATGGGCACCAAGTTATTGGGGTGGATCCGGTCCGAACAAAAGTGGACCTGATCAATGCTGGACAATCGCCCATCATAGAGGCCGATATCGGGGAAATTATTGCGTCGACGGTGAAATCGGGGCGTCTCCGAGCCACTGAGGACCAGAACCAAGCCATTCGCGACACCGAACTATCCTTCGTCTGCGTGGGGACTCCAAGCCAGACAAATGGAAACTTGGACTTGCGTTATATCCGGCGAGTTTGCGAGTTAATTGGTCAGGCGCTCAGAAATAAAACGAGTCGCCATACGGTGGTGATTCGCAGCACGATCTTACCGGGGACCATGCATCAAATCGTGATTCCGGTGTTGGAGGAATATTCCGGCAAAAAAGCCGGCGCGGATTTTGGCGTATGCAACAATCCGGAATTTCTCAGGGAAGGTTCAGCGGTCAAGGACTTTAACGCTCCGCCAAAGACCGTGATTGGCGAGACAGATCGTGTCAGCGGGGATCTGTTGGCTTCACTGTATACAAAGCTCGATGCTCCGCTAATCCGGACAGATATCGAGACGGCCGAGATGGTAAAGTATGTGGACAACTGCTGGCACGCTCTCAAGATTGGTTTTGCAAATGAAATCGGCAACCTCTGCAAGTCGTTGTCGATCGACGCGCACGAGGTCATGAAGATTTTTTGCCAGGATTTGAAGCTGAACATTTCTTCGGCTTACCTGCTTCCGGGCTTTGCTTTCGGGGGCTCTTGTTTGCCTAAGGATCTGCGCGCGCTTTCTTACAAGGCGAAGACCAATGATCTGCAGCTGCCCATCCTCACCTCCATCCTGCCCAGCAACGAAATGCAGGTGAATCGGGGCCTGCAGCTCATTATGGAAGGCGGGCACAAGAAGGTTGGGATACTGGGCTTCAGCTTCAAAGCCGGCACCGACGATTTGCGGGAGAGCCCGGTAATTGAGATCATCGAGCGGCTCGTAGGCAAGGGCTATGACCTTCGCATCTACGACAAAAATGTGCATATCGCCAGCCTGGTTGGCGCCAACAGGGATTTCATCCTCAATCGAATCCCGCACATATCCAAGCTGATGGTCGAAGACATAGATTCGGTGCTCAAGCATGCGCAAACCATTGTGATCGGAAACAGGGATCACGAATTCCAAGGTATTCCCGCCCGCCTGCGGGACGGTCAACGTCTCGTGGATTTTGTTAGGATCACGAATCGCAGGAGCGAAAATGGCAAGTACGACGGCATCTGCTGGTAACGACGTAACCGTCAAAAGCAGCAGCGCTTCCAAGCTTCAGATTTCTGAATCCATCGCGCGGCTATCCGGCTGGCTTGAGAAGAACGACTACCAGGGCTATGACACGTTCGATGGCTTGAACGCGAAGTTCGCTCGTCCTCTGACATTTGAGACCAACTTCCTTCGCACCGTGCTGCAACAGGGCGTTCGCCGCTTCCCGATTAACCTGCGCCCGGTGCTGGGTATCCCCAAGAGCCACTCCACAAAAGGAATGGGCTTTCTGGCTAGAGCATTTATCCGGTTGCACCAGGCCACCGGTGAGCAGGCTTGGGCAGACAAAGCGGAATTTGCTTTGCAGTGGCTCATCGATCACCAATCTCGCAACTATTCTGGCGCATGCTGGGGCAATCATTTCGACTATCAATCGCGAAGCTTCTATTTGCCCAAGGGGGTTCCGACCATCGTGTGGACCTCTCTCATTGGCCACGCCTTTCTGGACGGTTGTGATCATTTCAAGAACGATACCTATCTGAACGTGGCGGTGAGTGCTTGCGAGCACATTCTGCGCGATTTGGCTACGCATGCCGACGGCGATTCTGTTTGCATCAGCTATATACCCGGACAGAACAAACAGGTACACAATTCCAATACCTTGGGTGCCAGCTTACTGGCGCGAACCTATTCGCACACGGGCAATGAAGCCTATCGCGCACTGGCTGAGAAGGCCATCAAGTACACCGCCAAGTATCAACGCGCCGACTCCTCCTGGTATTACGGAGAGCCTGCCAATTTGCACTGGGTCGACAATTTCCACACTGCTTATGTGCTGGATTGCTTCAAGTACTACATGACCGCTACGGGCGACCATCGCTTTGAAGGAAATCTGCAGGCCGGCTACGACTATTGGAAAAAAACTTTCTTTCTTGCTGACGGAACTCCGCGTTACTACGATCACAAAACTTTGCCAATCGACATCCAATGTTCGTCTCAAGCGATCGACACACTCGTTTTCTTTCATGATCGCGATCCCGAAAGCCTGGCGCTGGCCATGCGGGTAGCAACCTGGACAATCGAAAACATGCAGGATCCCACCGGTTACTTCTACTATCGAAGGTACGCAAACTGGCTGGTGAACAAGACCCCAACACTACACTGGGGCCAGGCAACCATGCTTTGCGCGCTCGCCGGGCTCTACAAGCTGTTGTAGAACGAACGGGCTCTGGTCCATGAAAAGAAAAGTCCTCATCATCGTCGAGAACCTGCCCGTGCCCTTCGATTCGCGCGTTTGGAAAGAGGCTACGTCTCTTTACAAGGACGGCTACGAAGTGACCGTTCTGTGCCCTCGCGGGAAAGGCTACTCAAAGAGTTATGAAGTTCTCGAAGATATTCGGGTATACCGGCATCCCATGCCTCGCGAAGGCGATAGCCCGCTAGGTTACGTGCGCGAGTACGCGTGGGCATTATTTTGGGAGTTTCTGTATACCTGGTGGATCTTTCTGCGCCACGGATTTCACGTGATTCAGGGTTGTAATCCTCCGGATGACATCTTCCTCGTTGCTTTGCCCTTCAAGCTTTTCGGCGTCAAATATATTTTTGATCATCACGATGCGAACCCGGAATTGTACTTCTCGAAATATGAACGGGAAGACTTCTTTTACAAGATTCAGGTGTGGCTTGAAAAACTTAGCTATCGTTTTGCTGATGTCGTTATGGCCACCAATGCAAGCTACAAGAACTTAGCCATCACCCGCGGCGGCCTCGCTCCCGAAGATGTCTTCATTGTACGCAACGGGCCAGACCTGGAGACCTTTAGACCTGTCCCGCCAGTCACCACGCTAAAGTACGGCAAACCTTACCTCGTGGGTTATGTTGGAACGATGAGTATTCAGGAGGGCCTCGACATCCTTCTGGACGTCGCTCAACACATCAAAAGCTCAGGTAGACGCGATGTTCACTTCACTTGCGTCGGGGGAGGACCCGGGCTTCCCGGCCTTCGGCAGATGGTGAAGGACAAGTCGCTTGAAGATACGGTGAACTTCACCGGCAGGATTCCCGATAAAGATCTCCTCGAGATTCTCTCCACAGCCGATGTTTGTGTGAATCCCGACAAACCCTGCAAAATGAATGATATTTCGACGATGATCAAGATCATGGAGTACATGGCTTTGGGTAAGCCAATCGTCCAGTTTGATCTCACGGAAGGCCGGTTCAGCGCTGGCCAAGCCGCGCTATACAGCGACAACAAGAACCAGGTGCCGGATTTTGCCGCCAAAATTCTCTGGCTGCTCGAAAATCCCGACGCGCGGCAAACGATGGGCCAGTTTGGCCGGAGACGAGTCGAACAGGAACTTGCTTGGGAATATTCTGTCGGCAACCTGCTCGCCGCTTATCGGCGAGTTTTCAGTAAGAGAGCTTAACAACCACGACGTGCGACTCCACCCTAATCGCGCAAGCCTCGTTCTATCCCTCGCGCTTGCGCCAGACCGCTGTCTCGTATCTTGTAAATCAGCGCTCGATAGCTAATTTTTAGCGCTTCAGCCGTCTTTCGCCGATTCCACTGATTTGCTCGTAGCGTTTCGAGGATAACGTTCCGTTCCATTTCTTTGATGGCATCCTTTGCCAACCGCTTGAGGGTAATTGGAACGGCGCCTTCGCCTGCACTCACCTGAATACGTGATCGCTTCGGCCCGTTTTCGTGCTGGATCACCGCCTCCGGACCGATTAATACGTAACGAGCCACTCCATTGGACAGTTCGCGGATATTCCCTTGCCAATTCAGATTCTGCAAATATTCCATCAACTCCGTGGGAATTGGATCCGCCTTCATGCCAAACTGCTTCACAAATTGGTGTCTGAAGAACTCCACGAGCAGAGGAATATCTTCTCGTCGGTCTCGCAATGCCGGCAATTTCAAACGGAAAACATGAATGCGATAGTACAGATCCTGCCGGAATCTTCCCGCTTCCGTCTCTTCCTCCAGGTTCTTGTTGGTTGCACAAAGTAACCGGGCATCGACTCGGCGTTCTGATTGATCGCCTATTCGCGCGAATGTGCCGTCCTGCAGAAAATGCAACAGCTTACTCTGTAGATTCAAATCCAAGTCCGCGATTTCGTCCAGAAACAGTGTTCCGCGGTGAGCCAGTTCCACTCGCCCAGGTTTGGACTGTAGCGCTCCCGTGAACGCACCCTTCTCGTACCCAAAAAGCTCGCTCTCTAGAAGCGTCCCGGGAATTGCGGCACAGTTCACTTTGACGAATTCACCCGAGCCGTATTCTGAATTGGCGTGAATCCAGCGCGCCAACGCTTCCTTGCCGGTTCCACCCTCGCCAGAAAGTAAAATCGGGATATTCGTATGGCAAATCTTTTGCGCGCGGTTTCTCACCTCCGCCATTGTCGGAGAAAGTCCAAAAAGAACATGTTCCGGGGGGACCAGATTCAGTCTTTCGCCATTGCTTTTCTTGGCGGTTTCTTCGGCCATAATCATTCCGCTGCTTCGGGTGCACATCCGTGCCCAAACAGAAGAACATCGAAACAAGCCGAATAGTAGGTCCACGAAAATTAAATCGTTTATTGTTAAGAGGATACGTTTTCAATGGCAGGCAGGTACTAAAACCAACGACGCGTCACGATTGACCGTTAGTTTCCCTGAACGGGAACTCTCGGCACACACGCAGGAACCTTTCTTCTCTTAATTAACCTTTTTCTTGATGCTTCTTTCCTTTGTCTCACCCACGCGCTTCACTTCCCGGCATTCTCGCCTCGGATGATGTCATACCTTTCGATGACCGCCGCGACTCCCAATCGCGGCTCACCTTCTTCCACGCGCCTCTCCACCCGGACTACTTTTCCCTGCGCGCGAACATATACATCGGTGCCGTGAGTGATCTCTGCCGGCAATGTCAATGTGATATCCAGTTCCGAGCCCGCATCCATATCCTTGTCGATTACAAAATACAAGCCCCTAGTCGATATGTCCCGGGTCCTGCCGTCCTGCCGTCCGATAATCTTCTCCACCGCGAAGCGAATGCTTATCGGGAGCGTCAGGTCATAGCGCCTTGCGGTCCGACGTTCTGTCATTACCCCCATTCGTGACTCCGTCCGTGGCCACTGCCCTTTGCGCCACTACCAGCTATGGTTTTCAGTTGCAACCATCTTTGTTACTTTATTCTGCGGCGGCACATTCGAGCAGGCAAAATCTCTCCACTCTCATGTGTTCAGATACTTCTCCACCCACTATTTCCACACAATACAGGTTTCACTGGACAGACACTGCAGATGAGCCGACAAACCGCTATCTTCCCTGCTTCCGTTTGGCACCACAGAAACGCTTCTTGCCAGGGAGACAGCTCTCTGTGTTACTTACGTTTCGATGCGCACAATACCTTGCCAGAGGGCAATCGTGCAAGTTTTGTTTTTAGGCGGCGTGCCATACGTGACAGACGCCACTGTCTAATCCGCCTTAACCCCAATTGGGGTAGCAGTACCATCCTCCGGCGGTTGCGGCACTTCTGGTTTTGCTGCGGAGGGACGCCGGGTTCTTGGCGTGTCCAGGTTGAACTGCCTCATTTTATAAAGGAGCGCCTTATAACTTATCCCCAGCATTTTGGCCGCATCCTTCCGGCACCACCTGGTTTTTTCCAGCGCGTCGGCGATCGCTTCCATCTCCGCTTCGTCCTTCAGTCCGCGCACCAGCGCTTTCAATCCCTGTTCGCGCGGCACATGCGATTCTTCCCTAGGCGCGGTCTTCTGGCGAAGTTTTGACATCTCGATCAATTCCCGCAAACTCCCCTCATCATCCTCAAGGATGACGTAGCGCTTCACGAAGTTTTCCAACTCCCGCAGGTTACCCGGCCACGGATAATTCATGGCCGCATCCAGCAGGTGTTTGGAGGGCGTCTGCATGTTCTTACCAAATTTTTCGCTGTACTTTTCCAGAAAATGCTTGAACAGCAGAGGAATTTCCGACGTGCGCTCGCGCAGTGGAGGCACATTGATGGACAGGACGTTCAACCGGTAATACAAGTCTTCGCGGAATCTGCCGTCCTTCATCGCTTCCTGTACATCCACGTTGGTTGCGGCCAGCACGCGCACATCGGTTTCCACAAGGTGTCTGCCGCCGAGTCTTGAATATTGATGGTCCTGCAACACATGCAATAGCTTCGCTTGTAGGTGCACGGACATTTCCGCAATTTCATCCAAAAAGATTGTGCCCTTGTTGGCCAACTCGAATTTTCCGGGCTTCGCCCTAACTGCTCCGGTAAACGCCCCCTGCTCGAATCCAAACAACTCCGATTCCAGCAGCTCACCTGGCAACGCCGCGCAATTGACTTTGATAAACGCTTGATTTCTTCGTTTCGAGCGCAAATGAATCATGCGCGCCACGACTTCCTTGCCTACGCCGCTCTCGCCACAAACAAATACCGGGACGTCCACAGGAGCAATCTGCAGTATCTGCTGACGAATCCGTACCATCTGCGGACTGGCAGCAAGAAAACTCAGATCCTCGGTTACCTGATCGCAGTAATCACGCAGCGCCTGGTTCTCCTGCGTCAACTGCTTCTTTTGACGCGACTTCAGCATCGCGGCGTCCAGTTCCGTCTTTTCAAATGGCTTCGTCAGGTAGTCATGCGCACCCAGTCGGATCGCTTCGACAACGGTACCCACCTCATTGGAGCAGGACAGCATGATGACGTTCAGGTTGCGGTCCATCTGCATCAGTTCCTGCAGCGTTTCCAACCCGCCCATCTCCGGCATCAACACATCCAGAATAATGAAGTCCGGCCGCTCCCCTTTGTTCACGCGGTTTATTGCTTCCCGGCCGCTGCTAACGGCTTCCACCTCGAAGCCGTCCACCTCCAGCAATGTCTGAAGATATTTGCGTATGCTGGGCTCGTCATCCACAACTAGGATTCGTTCTTTAACTGCCATCGGTCTTCCCCTTTTTGTTTCATCCGTTTGCTAGTTCTGGTCCATCGGCAACAAGAAGGCAAACGTACTACCGCGATGCTGTTCGCTTTCCACCCAGATCTTCCCGCGGTGCGCCTGGACTAGCCGTTTCGCAATTGCTAGCCCCAGTCCCATCCCGGATGTATTTCGATCCACGCGAACAAAATCTTCGAAAATCTCCTGATGATGCTCCGGAGCGATCCCCGCTCCTGAATCAGTGACGCTTACTTCCACGCTATTCGGGCGTGGCAGCCGGAATCTTCGCCGCTCTTGCACGGGAGCTACTTCGGCAACGCGACGTTCCCAAAAATGGGGCTTGGCACGCAGCGTGACGCATCCACCTGCGGTCGTATGCTTCAACGCATTGTCCAAAAGATTGGCCGCAACCTGCTGCACCTTCTGGTAGTCGAATCGGAATGTCGGAATGGAAGGATCTAATTGCGTTTCCAGTTTCACGCCTTTTCTTTGGAATCCTTCCACGCGCAATCTCGCTACTTCATCGAGACAGTCTCGAAGGTCGTTCTCCCTCAGCTGCAGTACCAGTTTTCCGCTTTCCAGCGCCGAATAATTCAAAAACATCGAGACCAGCCGCACCAGTCTCTCGCAGCTTTCCTTGGATTCCTCCAGAATGTCTTTTTGCTTTTCCGTGAGTCTTCCCAGCGAGCCAGTCAAAAGTAGATCGTAATAGCCTTTTATAACCGCCAAGGGCGTCTTCAGCTCATGGGCCGCGGAGGCGAGGAACACGGTCTTTTGCCGATTCACTTCCTGCAGCTTGAGGTACGCCGCGAGTAAATTGCGGTAAGTAATTTCCCGTTCTTGTAACAACTCCTGAACCGTAAGTTGCGTTCCTGCACTCGCGGCTTTATCGCCTTCTTCATTCACAAACTGAATTACTAGCCAATCCGATTCTGGAATCCATTTGACGCGCGCGCAAAAACTCCGGCCCTTCACAGTTCCCGCCAGTTCGATCTCGTGCTCGCCTTTCTGAATCCTCTGAGAGATCTCCTTGGGGTCGGCATTCAGCATTTCCCGCAGAATATTCAAGGAGTTCTTCTCGGATTTTCCCTGCTCTTCCAGGAACTTCCTTGCCCGGGTGTTCGCCACAAGCACTACACCCTCGCGATCGGCTACGACCAAGCCCTTGTCGACGCTCTCCAGCAGACCTCGCACCTGCCCCAAGGGTAGTTCGGGTGAAGCCAACGCGGAATTGACTCCCAGCGACGTCGGGGCGGGGCTGCTCATGTTCTCCAATCAGGCTCCTTGGTATGTGGAAAATATTTTCCCTAGGTAGAGGCCTGATACTTACAGAGACCCCTCAGCCTGTCAATGGCAAATGCGTTCCATTTGCACATTTAGGGAACTCGGCTGCTCAAACCTTCCCTGAAAGTTCGCCGGAAATACAGGACGACTTTGAACGCCATTTTAACTCTATTGTAATCATTAGCTTACTCGCACTTGGAGTCGGCCGCGAACTGGCACCCAACCTGCTAACTTTTGTACTAGTGCTCAGGTACTATTATGGACATCCGCCTCGACCAAATTAATGAGGAGTCTCGCGTGGATTCCTCACATACGCGTCGCTCGCCGCGCCTGCGTCTGCAAGTCCCGGTCTTTCTTAGGGCTTCCGATGCTACCGGCCTTGAGTTTATCGAGCTCACGAAAACGCTCAATATTAGTGCGACCGGCGCCTGCATTACCTCTTCACATATCTTGCGCCCCGAACAGACCGTGCACTTAACGATACCAGCCCCCTCCCCAGCCTCCTCAAGCCTCGTTCCTAGCGAGACCCCGCCGATCATTGCCCGGGTTAAGCGACAGGACATCCTGGGGGATGTTCGGCTCTTCGGACTGGAATTCCTGCGCCCTCTTGAGTAATTCTCTGTCCCAAACTGGCCCCGTCTCAAAATAGCTCTTTGGGGTCCGATTCCGCCCTCCTTATACTTTCGACAATCTCTTTCTTGGAACTCCCATATCTCCGTATTTTATAATAGGATAGCCACGTCTCCGAGGCTGTCCCGATCGCGCCGTTTGGTTGCATCCACAGTACAAGTGGTATCTGGCTTGCTCCCACTTTAGCTAGTTACCTTACTGTGCTCGCCCCAAACCCCGCGGGGACGGTCAGAAAATAGGAAAAGTCGGCTATGCCCAGCCCCGGTGCCTCAGTGGCCCCGCGCTTACCTATGGAAGACGCCTATTTCGAGCTACTAGCAGACACGCTCGAGAGTATGGATATTCCTGCGCGCAGTCAGTTCCTGCAGCGCTATTTCCGCGCGACCACACAACTCGAACTTCGCGAAAGCCAATGTGTTCAAATTTGGGAAGAGATGCTTTTGCGCCGTCGCGAACTCTCGGAGCAGCTCCGCCGTTCCGTCTCGCTCCATACCGCACTGATGGATGTTCTCTCCGCCGCCGGACTGATTCATGTCCCAGTGGTTGTGGAATACAGCGAATTTAAAAAGCTTCAAGTAAACGCAGCTACTGATCCGCTCACGGGCCTATACAATCGGCGTCTCTTCACGGAATCTTTCGAAAAAGAACTCAATCGCGCTCGCCGTTATGGACTGCCGCTAAGCATTGTCATCCTGGATCTCCATCGCTTCAAGGAAGTGAACGACAAGTACGGCCATCCGCGCGGCGATGATGTTCTACGTGCCGCTGCGAGTACTCTACAGAAGGCTCTTCGTACCTCGGACTCTGCGTTTCGAATCGGCGGCGACGAGTTCGCCTTACTGCTTCCGCAGACCGATGCTGCGCAAGCGCTCGCCCTCAGCCGCCGTGTTGGCACGGTTTTCGCGGAGACGCTGCAACCTTTGCATCTCGCTATCAGCGTCGCCATGGATCATGGCGTGGCGACCTTCCCGCCAGACGGCGACCAGTCGGATTTGTTGATCCGCGTCGCCGATGAACGTCTCTATCGTCTGAAGCACGCCAATCACTCTCGTACTGACGCCAGGAACAGCTTGCAGGCCAGTTCCGATGTCTCTTCCGCTGCCATTTCTCGCGAACCGATTTCCATTGAATCCCTGCAAACGCCGGAAAAGTCGTCTTCGGGCTCGCCGATAGCCGCCGCAAGTGCTACGCACCCACTCACAAATCGGGCGCTACGCCCGGCCGACTCTCCAAGCTCATACGCGGTTCAGCGAAAGGCAGAGCGCGTTTCGATGGTCGGAACAAATGCTTATGCGGTTATTGGGGAACGGGGAGACCGTCGCGCTCGGGTAATCGATCTGGGTTTTGGTGGAGTGGCTCTCGAACTAGAGCAGGCGGAGGAACTATCGGAGAGCATCCTGGCGATTCTCCACGTTCCGATTCTTCCTCCTGTTCGGGTCTATCTCAAGCCGGTCTGGAGCCGGCAAACCTCCGAAGGAGCGTTCCGCCTCGGCTGTCATTTCATTTCATAGCCATCGGCTGCTTCGTACCCCGCGACTTCTCGGCCATTTTGCGTTTCTGTCGCTTTCCTTTATAATTATAGATTGTCTCGTGACCTAGCGACGCGGTTGTAACCATCTCTCTTCGGTTCCCGCGCAGACCGGCCACGATAGATTGGAGAACAATGAAATCCGGTATCCACCCCGACTATCATCCCGTCACTGTCCACTGTGCGTGCGGACATACTTTCCAGACGCGCTCGACCATCAAAGGCGATATGCTGCGCGTCGAAATCTGCTCTGGCTGCCACCCGTTCTTCACGGGTAAGCAGAAGCTGGTCGACACAGCCGGCCGCGTCGAACGTTTTCAGAAGAAGTACGCCAACATTCCTGCTGCCGCAGGCAAGAAGTAATTCCCTATTTTCGCTTTGCCGACGGACCGGTCAACGACCGGTCCGTTTTCTTTTCTACCCTTTTGTCCTCGCTTCTCCGTCCGTGTAGAATGACTTCTCAACGTGGCTACCCAATCGCGCATGTTCGAAGGTTCGCCTTCTCCTGATTCCGTCGAGACGGCGCCACCACGCATCACGCTCCGAAACGCCTTTTCTCATCCCTTCGATTCGGCTATCGCGGCTGCCCGAACTTGCTACTCGTCCCGCCTGATTGCCTCCGACGAAATCACTGACAAACAGCGCCTCAACATCGGCGCTGCCACTTTCTATAGCGGGCATCACACCGTATATCAACACGCTCATTTCGAGTTTGGGGTCGAGAACGTAAGCCGGCAATTTGTTTGGTCCTTTCTTCACGCTCATCCCTTCTACAACTCCGAGCAGCAGAGCCAGCGTTACGTGCGTCTCGACCGCGCACAGGCCTACATCCCTCCCGTGTCTCTTTTCTTCGACGAAGGATCTCGCGCTATTTACGAAACTTCGATCGCTCGCTCGTGGGCGTATTATCGAGAATTGTCCGCGCTTCTGGTTCCCGAGGCGCGCAACATCCTGAATGACATCTGGCACATTGGGCCGATGTCTCATCCCAAACGCATTCAGAAGATCGAGCAGTCGGCAGGAAAGCGCTCCATTGAAATCGCTCGATATGTTTTGCCTTTGGCGGCTTTCACCACCATGGTGCACACGATATCTGGCATCGTGCTGCATCGTCTCTGGCGCATGTGCTCGGCTTCCGACACGCCGAGTGAGGCGCGCGCCGTGATTGGCGAAATGGTCGCGTTGGTGCGGCAAGTCGATCCACAATTTTTCGACCGTTTCGGCACCACTCCCCTCGAAGAACTGCCGGAATGGAAGGATTTCACCCCCACGAAATCCAACAGCAGTGCCGAAACATTTGTCCGCGAATTTGACGCGAGTCTCAACAGCAGAACCTCTCGCCTGGTGGACTACTCCGCAAACGCCCCGCGCGTCATGGCCGAGTCCTATCGGGCCGTGGTGGGCCTCCCGGAATCGGCCTGCAGCGACGAAGAGGCAATCGACCGCCTGCTCAACCCCGCTCGCAACCTTTATCGACTTGAAACTCTCAACGTCGGCGTGCATGCGCCGCTCATGCGCGCGATGCAGCACGCCAACTACACGTTTGCCAAAAAAATCAGTCACACCGCGGACAGCCAGGACCAACGTCATCGTATGGTGCCGGGCTCACGCCCCCTGCTTACTTTGGCCGATACACGGGATCCCGATTACATTACGCCCATGCTGCTGGCGGGCAATGCTCGCGCAGAAGAGGTTTACACGCGCGCTATGCAAGACGCTTGGGCCGCCAAGAACGAATTGCTCGACCGTGGCGTTCCCCCGGAGATCGCTCTTTACGTTCTCCCCAATGCCAGGTCCATCCGCCTGGTCGAAACAGGTTCTCTTCTGCACCTCCTGCACAAATGGACCATGCGCACATGTTTCAACGCGCAGGAAGAAATCTACAACGCTTCGATGGATGAGATTAGCCAACTCAGCGAAGTTCACCCACAACTCTCTCGCTATATTGGCCCTCCCTGCCATTTGCGCGCCGGCATCACCACTCCCATCTGCACCGAAGGCTCCCATTTTTGCGGCATCAAAGTTTGGTTAGACTTTCCGAACATCACGCGCCGCATCTGAAACAACGCGTCTGTCGTCGTACGTCTAACTAATACGAGGCACCCATGCCATTCCCTCGATTCCGACTGCCCGCATTTTTGCTGGTCGCGACGCTGGTGTTTCCGACGCCTTCTTCGGCATACGATGTGGAACTCTCCGATACCGCCGTCCGAAACGCCTACTTTCTTGGCCAGCACCGCGATCAACAAACACGCGCTTTCTTCGAACCCTACATCCGCCACTTGCCTCTCCCAAAGAGCGGTCCCTATATTTCGGAGATATGTCTGCTCACACCATTGGCACAGGTCGTCGAAGTGTCGCAAAATGCCTCTGGCATCTACAGCGCCCAGCAAGCGCAACTCGACTACCGCGGCCGGGGAGACTCCATCCTTCTCGAAATCCACATCGAATTCACTCCCACCTACAATCAGATTGACGCACAGCGTTCTTCCGGCGACGCCGCCAGCGAAAAAGGAATCACGCTGCGCGCGGATGATTTTTGGCAGGATTTTCGATTCGGCATCAAGCAGAAACAAGATTGGATCGAGCCTCGTTCAACCCACGGGGAGCCGCAATATTCCCAAACGGATGGAAATGGGGCGTCTGGCGGTTTGATCGGTGCCTGGGTATGGGTCGAATACGACGCCCGCAACGTGTCTTCCGACGACACCGAAGTCCACGTCCTCACTCCAGACGGGCAGGACGTATCGGTCAAGTTTGACCTCGACAAGCTGAAGTAAACCGCCCGAGCTGTCGGACTTCCGCTTAACTTTTCCAGTGCAAAGTTACGGGTCCATCCATCGGGTGAAGCATCGGCGCGCCGCTTCGTCGCGATTCCAGCAGGTTCTGCTTCAAACCGAAATACCACTTTGCAGGTCGGTCCGCGTCGTCGATCAGCATCAGCCGCGGATTGTATTTCAAACCCTCGGCTTGTTGGATCATCGTCTGCTGGTCCTGTCGCAGAAATACTTTCGCAAACGCCCGGAAAATCGAAACAGGCAGAGCCAGGTTCCACGCCGCAACGAAATCAATACGGCACAAATCGCGCCGCACCGGTGTGACGGTCGCCCGGCTGGAGAACCAAAGTTTTCCGCTGTGAATTTCTTCAAAACGCATGTTCGGCAGCACAAAATCGATGGTCGTAGATACCGCCTCGCCGGTCATCTTTTTCAATAACTGATAAGGAGCGCTGTTAGTCGATGGCGAATGCTTGCTCATGCGGAAGCCTAGCGGTATGGGCTCAAACTGCTTGGACTTTTCGTGAATGCTCTTTTTGCTGCGCCAGAACCATGATTGGTGCACAAAGGGCCCGTGCGCCGGATCCATCAGGCCGATGATTCCATGATCGATGTGCGAAGGCAGTTCGCAATCCAGCCGCGTTATCCTGTACTTTGCGCTGAATTTTGGCAGTTCCGGCGCCGCCACTAGTGTCTCCGGCACGCGCGCGCCTGGCGCGGGCATATACACCCACACGTACCCGTCTCGTTCTTCGCACGGAAAACTGACCGCGCCGATTCGCTCCACCTTAAGCTTGTCGTGGCCCGTCAGCGATGGAATCTCTACACAGCGCCCGCTGCAAGCCTCGAACTCCCAGCCGTGGTAACTGCATTGCACGTTCTTTCCATCGAAATGGCCGTACGAAAGAGGAATGCCCCGGTGCGGGCAAGTATCGCGCATCGCAAACGCCTTGCCTTCGCTCGTGCGGCCCAGCACTAGCGGAACTTCCAGCAGCCTTGCCGTCGCTAACTTCGTTCCACGAATGGTCTGGCTCTTTATTGCCGGATACCAGAAGTCCCACAAGAATCCTGTATCGCTTTCAGGCGCAGTCTCCCGTAGAATTTCGGGCGAATTCTCCGTTGCCACGCGCGCTGCCTCACTCATTCGATCACTCGCAATCTTAAATCTTCCCGCCAGACGGCATCGTAGTACACGCGCTTCGTCGCAGCAACCAATCCCGTCTCGCGAACCCTTGATTGCTAAATAGCCCAGCCATCAGAAATCCTTGATTTCGCGCAATCGTCCAGTTGTCACATCGTAGACAAATCCGCGCACCACAATGCTTTCCGGAATCCACGGATGACTGCGAAGCTTCTGCAATTGGTGGCGGACGTTTTCTTCGATGTTTTGGAACGTGTAGAAAAATGCGGGGGCGACCGCCGCGGTCCCGGCGCGATTGTGGATTCGAGTGCGGAGGTCCTGCTCATTCGTATGCATCAAGCCGCAATCGGTATGATTGATGACCATGAATTCCTCGGTGCCGAGCAGGTAGTGCGATACGATCAGCGAACGCAGCGTGTCGTCGGTTACGATGCCGCCCGCATTTCGAATAATGTGCGCGTCTCCGGTCTTCAGCCCCAAGGTACTGATCGACAAGCGGGTATCCATGCAGGTCAATACTGCGAGCTTACGCTCGGGTCGCGGAGTGAGTTTGCGCAACTCGTGCGTGCGCGCGTAAATCTCATTTGCTGCCAGGACTTCGTCGATGACGCTCATAGGTTGCCCAGTTTAACCCAGCCTTATCCCGATCGCACGGTTAAGACGTTGTCCGCGCCCTGCGACCCGATTGCGGTACCTCTCATTCCGCGCTATCCTTATTTTACTGAGCCGACAGATGTTCGCTTCTTTCTATTAGCTGACCTTCATTCCTCGCCCCTCATGGGCGCGCGTTTCCATCTTTCTTCATCCATTTCAACCCGCAATTGTCACCATCCCTCGTAGTGACACGTAATTTCGCAAAGAAAGGGATTTATCATGGCCGGCCTCACGCTCTCGGAAAAACTCGACCAGCTCGACGTCCGTTATCAGGAAATGACTCAGGAGCTCTCCACGCCCGAGGTCGTGAGCGATTCCGCGCGTTACCAGAAGCTCGCCAAACAGCATGCCGAGCTCGAGGACATCGTCAACAAGCATCGCGAATTCAAACAGATCGAAAAGGACCTCGCAGGCGCTCATCAGATGGTCCAGGAATCTGAAGACCCCGAAATGAAGCACATGGCTCAGGAGGAAGAAAAACAACTCACTGCCCGAAAAGAAACTGTCGAGCAGGAATTAAAGCTTCTCTTGATTCCCAAGGATCCGAACGACGACAAGAACATCATCCTGGAAATCCGCGGCGGTACCGGCGGCGATGAAGCCGCTTTGTTTGCCGCGGACCTTTTCCGCATGTATTCGCGCTATGCGGAATCGCAAGGCTGGAAAGTCGAAGTGATGGAAAGCTCACCTTCATCTCTTGGCGGACTGAAGGACGTGGTTGCCGCGATCCAGGGCAACAAGGTCTATTCCAAGCTGAAATACGAAAGTGGTGTCCACCGCGTGCAACGTGTGCCGGCAACTGAAACGCAGGGTCGAATCCACACATCGGCGGCTACCGTTGCCGTGCTTCCTGAAGCGGACGAAATCGACATCAAGATTGAAGCCAAGGATCTGCGCATCGACACGTTCTGCTCTTCCGGTCCGGGTGGACAATCCGTCAACACTACTTACTCAGCGGTGCGAATCACCCACTTACCCAGTGGCCTGGTTGTGTCTCAGCAGGACGAAAAGTCCCAGATCAAAAATCGCGCCAAGGCTATGCGCGTTCTTCGCGCCCGTCTTTATGAAATGGAAATGGAAAAGCAGCAGGCGGCGATCGGAGCCGAGCGCCGAGGACAAATTAAGACGGGCGACCGCTCAGAGAAAATTCGGACGTACAATTATCCTCAGAACCGCGTCAGTGATCACCGCATCGGCCTGACCATCCATCAACTCACCGAGGTGATGGATGGCAAGCTCGCTCCCCTCGTTGATGCACTTGTGACGCACTACGAAGCTGCGAGGCTCAAACAGGAGCTCGCTGAAGTCTAGTCAGTCCCCTGCGGAGGGAACCATGCTTACCCGCCCCGGTTCCAAACCTGGTCCGGCCTGGATGCGCAAGATCAGTGATTCGCTCTCGGATCCCGATCGCGCCCGTACCGTCATGATGCCCTTCTGGGTGTTCTTTATTCTCTATTTGCTGGCAATCCTCGTTCTCACGCACTTCATCACCGCCATTGCACTGTCGAAGGAGCACGTCTATGAGTCGCAGACCCACATCGCGGGTCTGCCGCTGTTCTCTTACGGGCCTGTCGCGCACGGCATCATCGCGGTGGGTGGTCGCGCTACTGGAGTGATTGCTCTCGGCGGTATCGCTGTTGGATTTATCGCTTTCGGCGGTCTGTCACTCGGCGTGATTTCGATCGGCGGCGCATCATTAGGCGTTTTATCCATCGCTGGAGTTGCTCTGGGCTGGCGAGCGATGGGTGGCCTGGCGTTTGGTGAAGCTGCCTTGGGCGGACTGGCGGTTGGGCGATATGCTTATGCCGGAAACGGAGTCGCGTATGGCGCACTGGAGGCTAGTGGCCGGCAAAAGGAACATCTTCTGGAATGACTGGGGTGAGTACAACTAATTCCGTGCGCGAAGTTTTGCGGCAGGGTATCGCGCGTCTCCGCGAAGCTGAAGTTCCGTCCTTTACTCTCGCAGCAGAACTTCTTCTGTTGCATGTCACAAGACGCGACCGCACCTGGATCTATTCCCACCCCGAGGAGATTTTACCTCCCGCGGAGATCGGCGCGTTTTTCGCTCTTATTGATCGCCGCTGTCAGGGTGAGCCAACGCAGCATCTTACCGGCAGGCAGGAATTCTGGGGACTGGAGTTTCAGGTGACTCCCGATGTGCTGATCCCGCGTCCGGAAACCGAGCATCTCGTCGAAGTGGCTTTGGACCGTCTGGCGGTTCGTGAACTCCGTGCCGGCCGCTCCCCCAAACTTTCGGGCGAAGGCGTGACAATCGTCGATATCGGCACAGGCTCCGGCTGCATTGCCATGGCGCTTGCAAAGGAATTGCCCTCCGCCCTCATCTACGCCAGTGACATTTCGGCGGCCGCTCTGGAAGTCGCGCGACGCAATGCGCAGCGGCTTGGCTTTGCGGCCCGCGTCCGCTTCCTGGAATCGCATCTATTTGACGCCTTCCTGCCGCTCAAGTTCGATTTGATCGTCAGCAATCTCCCTTACATTGGTCGTCGGGAAGCTGATTCTCTCCCGTGTGAAGTTCGCAATCATGAACCGGAGTTGGCGCTTTACGGCGGCGAAGAAGGCTACGAACTTTTTGGCGCACTCGTTGCCCAGGCTCGAAGTTTCCTCAAGCCCGGTGGCTTGCTGGTTATGGAGTTAGGCCACGATAGTCTCCCCGCGGTTCAGCCACTTTTGGAGACGCCCGCGTGGGCCAACATTGCTATCGCCCACGATCTGGCGGATATTCCTCGGGTCCTCTCCGCAGAACGGTTGTAGCGCTTAGCGCGAAGTCGTAGTCTTAAGCCATGCCGGACCTGGCTCGATTTCGCGCCAAGCACGAACCGATCGAGGAACGCGCCCGTCCGCTGCACTCTTCTATCCTGCATGTCGACATGGACGCGTTTTTTGTTTCCGTGGAATTGCTCGCCCGTCCGGAATTGCGCGGCAAGCCCGTAGTCGTCGGCGGCAGGCCTGATCAACGCGGCGTCGTCTCAGCTGCCAGCTACGAGGCTCGTAAATACGGCATTCAATCGGCAATGCCGCTGCGCACCGCTGGGCGCCTCTGCCCTCATGCGGTTTTTCTCGACGGTCATCACGAGAAATATGGCGAGTGGAGCGACCGTGTCGCCTCGATACTCGCCCGGTTTTCGCCCATCGTGGAAATGGTCTCTATCGACGAGGCCTACCTCGATCTTGCCGGAACCGAGCGTATTTACGGCCCGCCATTCGCCGCGGCCGACAGGCTTCTCCGCACCATAACGAAAGAAACGCAGCTTCCGTGCTCCGGCGGTTTGGCGACTACGCGTTTGGTCGCCAAGGTTGCTTCGGATCAGGGAAAGCCGCGGGGCCTGGTCTGGGTAGCTCCGGGGATGGAAGCACGTTTCCTGGCTCCCCTTCCAATTCGCAAAATTCCCGGGATCGGCGAAGTTACAGAGCGCGCGCTCCGCGCTCTCGCCATCGAGAGGGTCGAACAGCTAGCCTCTCACTCCCAGGAAAAGCTGGAATCCGTCTTTGGACAGTGGGGCACGGCGCTCTTCCGCAAAGCGCGGGGCGGCGATGCCTATGAATTTCTTATCGACGCGGAACCGAAGTCCATTTCCCACAATCACACTTTCGGCGAAGACACCAGGGACGTTGCGGAAATGGAATCGACGCTCAGCCACCTTTCTCAAAAAGCCTGCAAGCGTCTGCGCGAAGCCGGTCTCGCCTCCCGAACCCTCACTCTCACCATCCGCTACGCCGGATTTCAAACCTACACTCGCTCAAAAACCGTTCCGGATCCGGTTCGGCTCGATCCCGACGTATTTGCCGTGTTTCTCGAACTCTTCCGTGAACATCGCGACGCCAAACGCAAGGTTCGCCTTCTTGGCGTTGCCCTTTCGGCCCTCTCTCACGGCGCAGAACAGCTCGACCTCCTCGAAGCAGAGCGCCGCGAGAAACTCAAGAAACTCACCGACGCCACCGACCGGTTGCGCGACAAATTTGGTTTTGGCAGCGTGCAATTTGGCGGCTCGCTTCGCCGCGATGATCACTAATCCTCCCTGCCGCGATCAATTTTCCATCACTCGCCATTTCGCACGCGGCCCTGCAATGTCCTATACTGCAATCGATGAGTGCCTCCGCCCCGCCAACCCCAGGTACTGCTGCTCCGCGCCAAGCGCCTATCGAGCGCGTCCAAAATTTTTGGCAACGCGTGAGTGAAGGCCGCGCTCTCGACGACTTATGGAATCAATTTGCCGCGGACGCACGCTCCAGTTACGGTTTCTACGGCAAAGACGTCGATTGGGAAGAAATCCAGAAATTACCGCGCTGGAAGCGCGCCTTTCCCGTCGTGCGGCAGTTTTTCTGGGCCTTGATGAACAAACTCAGCCCGGCCCGCCGCGTACTGCTGCTTGTTGGGCTGATCATGCTGCTGTTCTCCAACGTGAGAATTAGCTCCGGCAATAATGGCAACGGGAATGTCGACGTCAATCTACAGTTTGTCGCGGCGCTGCTTTTTCTTTTCCTGCTTTCATTGGAGCTCGCCGACAAAGTCATCATGAAGCGCGACCTGGAAATCGCCCGCGAAATTCAAACTTGGCTGGTTCCCTCCGAACCGCCGGTGATTCCCGATGCGGAGGTCGCCTTTTGGACCCGCCCGCAGAACTCCGTCGCCGGCGATTATTACGACGCTTTTTATCCGCTCGGAGATGCCGCATCCGGCGGCAAGTTGATGCTGGTAATGGCCGACGTCGCCGGAAAAAGCGTGCCTGCCGCCCTACTCATGGCCACGCTGCAGGCCAGCCTGCGCACGCTGGCCTCCGAGGGCCTACCGCTTACTCCACTCGCTGTCCGTTTGAATCGCTATGCCTGCGAACATAGCTTGGGGGGCCAACGTTTCACCACCGCTGTACTTGGCGAATATGATCCCTCCAGCCGCAAGCTTTCTTACGTCAACGCCGGCCACAATTCTCCCATCATTCGCCGCGCCGATGGCCGTACGGAACGGTTGGAGTCCGGCGGTTTGCCGCTAGGAATCACAGCGGAGGCGACCTTCGTTACGGCTGAGGTCGAGTTGCACCCCGGCGATCTCCTCGTGCTCTTTACTGACGGTGTCGTTGAAGCTTTCAATTCCGCGGGCGAGGAATTCTCTGACGCGCGCTGGGTGAATTTGGTTCGCAATCTTCCCACGATCCCCGCTAAGGAATCTCTGCAGTTCCTCATGACGAGTGTCGAGACCTTCGTCGCGCAAACCCGCCAGTCCGATGACATCACCTGCCTGGTCCTTCGCTGCAAGTAACTTCTATCCCCAAACTGAATCTCATTTATTTCGGTCTGCCGCCACAGGCTGGCGCATAATCAACACGTGAATTCCAGAGAACTGGCCAATTCGATCTGCGTAACGCTGCAACAGCACGGCTATCAAGCCCTGCTGGTCGGCGGTTGTGTCCGCGATATTCTGCTCAATCGCGATCCAGCCGATTACGACGTAACCACCGACGCCACACCTGCTCAGGTCATGGAGCGGTTTCCGGATTCCCTTGGTGTCGGTGCTCAATTCGGGGTAGTCCTTGTTCCCCGCGACGGCTACAAGGTTGAAGTCGCTACCTTCCGCTGCGACGTCGGCTACTCCGATGGCCGCCATCCAGACCAGGTCGTTTATGCGCACACTCCGCAGGAAGACGTTTCGCGCCGAGACTTCACCATCAACGGCTTGCTCATGAAACATGACACCGGTGAAGTGCTCGATTATGTTGGCGGACGCGCGGACCTCGCCACCGGTGTTATTCGCTCTATCGGCGAACCTGAGCGCCGGTTTAACGAAGACAAGCTTCGTATGCTCCGCGCGCTGCGCTTCGCTGCCCGCTTCGGATACACCATCGACCCAGACACTTTTGCCGCCATTCGAAAACATGCCTCGGAAATTCATTTGGTGTCCCCAGAACGCATCCGCGACGAACTCACCAAGTTGCTCATCGAAGGAGCCGCGCGGCGTGGCTTTGAGCTTCTCGACGATACCGGACTTCTTCGCGAACTGCTGCCGGAAATCTCACTAATGAAAGGGGTGCAGCAGCCCTCGGAATATCATCCCGAAGGCGACGTCTGGATTCATACCCGCATGATGCTGGATGGCTTGCCAGCCGGAGTCTCTCCGACTCTCGCGTGGGGCGTCCTTCTTCATGACGTCGGAAAGCCTCCCACTTTTCGCCCCGCCTCAGAGACCGGCGACAGGATTCGGTTTGATGGACATGTAGACGTGGGCGTTCGTATGGCTGAGGCCATCTGCCGCCGCCTGCGGTTTGCGAACGAGGAAACCGAGCAGGTAAAAGCTCTTGTAGCAAATCACATGAAGTTTAAAGATGTAGCGCAAATGCGGAAGTCCACTTTGAAGAGGTTCGTTCGTCAACCCAGGTTTGCCGAGCACCTGGAGCTGCATCGCTTGGATTGCTCCGCAAGTCACGGTCGGCTGGACGCCTATCAGGCGATCCAGGATTTTCTTGCAGCCACGCCTGCAGAGCAGGTTCGGCCACCCAAGCTCTTGAGCGGCGACGACCTGGTGGGCATGGGCTTCCAGCCGGGACCCGCTTTTCAGAGGATGCTGACGGCCGTTGAGGACGCCCAACTGGATGGGGTGCTCCAAACCAAGGAGCAAGCAATCGCTTTCGTCCGCCGGAACTATTCTAAAGGCGTCAATGGCCGATAAAGCAAGTGGGGATGGCGATAGGCGCGGATCGAATGGAGTTTATTTTCAATAGGTTACGGGGGGCATTGTCCTTCTATAGAAGATTTGGTAAAATCTTAGTCTCATCGACTAAAGTTAATTGCGGATGGCTTGCGTAGGATTGGCACCTTTTCTTGTTCCTTTGCATCTAACTGTTCCAAGGTGGCTTTTCCTGCTGCTGAATTTGAGGGGATATCATGGCTGAAAAAAAACATATCGTGCCGGAAACACTAGCAGTTTTGCCAGTTCGAGACACCGTTCTCTTCCCGGGAGCGGTTCTACCACTTACCGTCGGGCGTGAGAGCTCGCTCGCGCTGGTGAACTCTTTGACTGGCGAAGAAAAGCTTTTGGGCGTGGTTGCCCAACTTGACCCGCGGGTGGAAGACCCTGCTGCTGCGGATTTGCACAAAGTTGGGACGCTTGCCAAGGTCCACAAGACCGTAAAGATGCCCAACGGCAACGTCGTCGTTTTCCTTGAGGGTCTACAGAGAATTCGTATCGTCGAGTTGCTGAGTCTGCGCCCTTTTCTTCGCGCCGCCGTCGCTTCTGAGCCCGATATCTACGGGGACAAAGACAACGAGCTAGAGGCGCTGCAGCGGAACGCGCAGGATCTATTCCGTGACGTCGTCAGTCATTCACCGCAACTTTCTGACGATTTGCAGAACGTTGCAATGAACATCGATGATCCGGGCAAGCTCTCTGACTTCATCGCCGGTACTTTGCCCAGCCTCACCACACTGGTTCGCCAAGAGTTGATCGAGACTTCCAACGTGCGCAAGCGTCTGGAAATGCTGATCCGCGAACTCTCAAAAGAGCTCGAAGTTTTGGAACTGCGGAGCAAGATCAACGAGCAGGTTCAGGAGCAGGTAAGCCAGAACCAGCGCGAATACCTCCTGCGCGAGCAGATGAAGGCGATTCAGAAAGAGCTGGGCGAAATCGACGACGCACAGGCTGAAATCGAAGAGCTGCGCAAAAAGGTCGAGGAAGCCGGCATGACCGCGGAAGCCAAGAAAGAGTGCGAACGCGAACTGAAGCGCCTGGCTAAAATGACTCCGGCCTCCGCCGAATACATGGTTTCGCGAACTTACCTGGAGTGGATGACCTCACTGCCTTGGAGCAAGTCTTCCGGCAGCTCGGAAATCGACATTCCGAAGGCGCACGAAATCCTGGACGAAGACCATTACGATTTGCAGAAGGTCAAGGAACGCATTCTCGATTACCTGGCCGTCAAAAAGCTGCAGCCAGGTATGAAGGGGCCAATCCTCTGCTTCGTTGGCCCTCCAGGCGTGGGCAAAACCTCGCTCGGCAAATCCATCGCTCGAGCCCTGGGACGCAAGTTCGTTCGCATCGCTCTCGGTGGCATGCACGATGAAGCGGAAATCCGCGGCCATCGACGCACCTATATCGGCGCTCTTCCCGGCCAGATTATCCAGGGCTTGAAACGCGCCGAAAGCAACGACCCGGTCTGCATGTTGGACGAGGTCGATAAACTGGGGCGAGACTTCCGTGGCGATCCGTCGTCCGCGCTGATGGAAGTGCTGGATCCCGAACAGAACAATTCGTTCCGCGATCACTATCTGGATGTGCCGTTCGATCTTTCCAAGGTCACGTTCATCGCTACGGCCAACTGGATGGATCCGATTCCAGAACCTCTGCGCGACCGCATGGAGATTATTGAGCTCCCTGGCTACACCAGCGAGGAAAAGATCAACATCGCGCGCAAATACTTGATTCCCAAGCAGGCGACGGAACACGGAATCACGGAAGGCGAACAACTGGAGTTCACGGAAGCGGGCTTGGGCGAGATCATTCACAGCTACACTCGCGAAGCCGGCGTGCGCAACCTGGAACGCGAAATTGCAACGCTGGTACGCAAGCAGGCGCGACGCCTCGCCGAAGGCAAGACCGACAAGATGGTGGTGACGCCCGAAGTCGTGCGCGAATTCCTCGGCGTGCCGAAATTCCGCACCGAGCGCGAAGTCGAAGAGCGCGTCAAGAAGCCCGGCGTAGCCATCGGCCTCGTCTGGACTCCGGTCGGCGGCGACATCGTCTTCATTGAGGCCAGCCGCATGCGCGGAGGGAAGCAGTTCACCATGACCGGCCATCTCGGCGAAGTCATGCAGGAATCCATGACCGCCGCGCTCACTTGGACTCGCGCCAATGCTGAGCGCTACGGCATCGACCCGGACTTCTTCCGCAAGCAGGACATCCACATCCACGTGCCCTCGGGTGCCGTGCCAAAGGATGGCCCTTCAGCGGGCGCGGCCATGGTCACTTCGCTTATCAGCCTGCTCACGAATCGCCCGGTGAAGAATCGCTTGGCGATGACGGGAGAGATGACTCTCTCTGGCGTGGTCCTGCCCATCGGCGGGGTCAAAGAGAAGGTGCTTGGCGCAAAACGCGCTGGCATCAATCATGTGCTGCTGCCGGCGGACAACGAACCCAACGCCGTCGCCGATCTTCCTCCCGAAATTCTCGGCGATCTGAAGATCTCCTATGTGCGCAATCTGGACGAAGTCCTCGAGCACGCGCTGGAGAAGGAACCCATCGCTCCGGTCGTGCCTGAGCCGGAACCACAGCAGCCCGGTGTGGGCGACAGCCCGCGAGCGGTCCACTGATCGCAACATCAATGGAAATAACAAAAGGCCCGGTGAGTTCCTCCGGGCCTTTTGCTTTTCTGGCCTGGCCCTGGCCTACACTTTCGGACGAATGTCGCGCGCGTGAGTTGCTGTTACTATGAGAATCCGGCATGGCTCTGCCACCCAAATCCAGGAGCGCAACCTCTGACGTTGCCGCTCAATTGGCTCAGCGATTGAGCGAATCGCTCGTGCGCGAGCGTCTCGTTCCTCGCTTCGTCGATTCTTACGTCGTCGAGCACGGTCGTTACGGCCTGCAGGTGCACGCGCCACTGTACCGCGACTTGCTTGCTCTGTTGCAGCGCGAAGCCTTGCTCGCCGCTTCCGCGCGCGCGTTGGAGATCGTCAGCAAAGGCGGCGTCACTGCGGAAAACGCCAAACTCAAACCGTTGACACGCAAGGACGCGCTTTCGTTTCGCCAGAAATTCCTTAGCACCCTCACTCGGCATCAGCGCTGGAATGCGGGAGACGCCATGGAGTTTCAATCCGATCTCGTGATGTATGAAGAGATTCTTGCGAGGGCCGGCACATCGCAACGAAAGCGCAAGCCCTTCGAGGTCGCTAACCATCCGTTTGTCGATCGCTGCGCCTTCGTTCTGGATTCTTCGTTTATGGAAAAGGCCCGCATGGCCGCAAGCCACGCGCTAAGTAATGTGGAGAACCTCACTGCAGAAATCACTGTAGCGGTCTTGCACAACACACCCAGTCAGAAATAGCTGGCTTCGATTTTGCCGGGCAGCACATCCAGGCGATTTCGCTACAGATCCAATGCGGCCGTTTCGAACACGGGCTTTCCCGCGCGTGACACGTAAAATCCGTAGAATGCCACCGCCAGAATCGTGATCATCGCCACCAAACCGCCCTCGGTGTACCACGCACCCAGCGGAGTGGCCAGCGGCATGCTATCTGCCAACTGACTGACGAAATACAACACCGTCAGCGTCACCAATCCGAAGCGATGCAATATGTACAAATAGGCCAAAAAGAATGGCGCGGTGAATAGCGCATCGATCAGCGGATTCTGCGCAGCCAGGCTGGGAATGCAAAATAGCAGCGACATCACCACAGCCGCCAGCCAGTTCCGCCGCAAAATGAATCGCAGCAGGAAGAAGAAGAAAAAGATTATGAATGCGCCAGAGAAGGACGAAGACGCCTGAGACAGAACCGTCGCTATGCTTCCCCTGAATCCCTCTAGCGTGTACGCCGTGGTCAATCCCAGCGGTCGTTGGGGCGCCCTTCCCAGCCAAGCCTCTGCGTATGGTTGCAATTGCTCCAGTGCTGCCGACGCCAAGCCGAACAGCGTTCCCAACAACACATCTCGCGCCACCACCGGATCCTTGAATTTCCCCGCGAGGAACCTCGACCACGAAATCAGCGTGTCAGGCCAATATCGCCGCACATATGGTTCCAGCGCCACATACAGCAACCACGTCAACAGCCCAAAAAAAAGGCTCACGCTCACCGCCAGGATAAACAACACGATCTCCATCTGTGAGGAAATATGGTGAGCGAGCAGCATCCAATTGGCGATTCCTACCAGCGCCACGAACAGTGCCAAGCGGGTCGCTCCCTTCAGATCACCTCTTCCCGCGCGCACGCTCCGCGAGGCCATCCAGATTCCTAATCCCAGGATGGTCCCTAGTATTGCGAACGAGAACCATTGCCCGATTGAATTCTGCCGCGACTGCGTCGGGGCATCCATGCGCGTAGGCTTGTCCCACGGAGAGATCGTCGTGAAGAATATCGGTCTTCCGCGATAACCTGCCGCTTCCAAGCGCAATGGAATTTCCGGGTGATTGGGCCATGTGCCTTCCCACGCCGCACGCGAATCTCCCCAAGCGAGGGGATACCATCGCGGCGGCACGGCTTTGAATTGGCTCTGGTTTAATCCTGCCGCCACAAACAACTTGCTCCAGTCTGGCGCAGCTGGAGGCGCCGTCAGCGGTTCATCCACTTGCGGCGGTGTGGCCCGGAACACCAGCATATTCCCTTGAGGCGATAGTTCGATGGAGCGCCCTCCGGAAGCGGTCATCGGCGGCTCATCGGGCTGAATTCGACCGTAAACGAGGTTGTCTACCGGAGAAAACGTTACCAGTGTCCGCGGATTCTGCCGGTACCAGAACATTAGAGCTGGCGGCTCATCTTGCTTCAATACATCCCAGCGTTGCGGCGTTTTCACCTTCTCGGCGATATACTGCAGGTAATCCCGCATCAACGCGAAACCTTGCGCCGTATCCACCGGCGAATCCGTGTAGCCAAATGAGCGAATGATGTGGTTCGCCTTAGCTGTCAGCACATCGGGGCTCGGCCCGAACGATATGTATGAAACCATCTTAGAGCGCTTCGCGATTCCCAATAGCGCCGCCAGCAGTAGACACACGCCCACCAGGCAAAGCAATCCGATCCGCGGATTCAGTCCTTCGGTTTCGCCTGCCGCCGCCACCATCTCCGGCGACGGTGTCTCTCCGGCCGCCAGCGCCGCCGCCAACGGATCGCCACCGGGAAGCGCCGCTGACACCTGCAACGCAGAAGCGGGTCTTTTCGCCGGATCTTTTTCCAGGCACCTCAGAATCACTCGTTCGATCAGCGGATCGAGGTCACGGACGAGTGTTGATGGATTTGTCAGGGCAGCATCTTCTCGTGCCTTAATCAGCTCCGGTAGTGTGGCCGCGTCGTAAGCTCGTTTGCCGGTCAGAATTTCATACATCACCAGGCCCAGCGAGTAGATATCGCTCTTTATAGTTACTTCTTTCCCGGACAGTTGTTCCGGGGCCATGTACGCAGGCGTTCCGGCGCGGATTTCCGCTCCCTGAATCGTCGACGTGATTCCGGCTAGTCCAAAATCGGTAAGCCGGACTTTCCCGGAACCATCCAGCATCACGTTTGCCGGTTTCACGTCGCGATGCACGACGCCGCGTTCATGCGCCGCCGCCAGTCCAGCACAAATCTGCCTGGAAATCTCGGTGGCTTTGTCTTGTGGTAGTCGTCCGATTCGCCGGATCAGCGATGCGATATCTTCTCCATCCACATATTCCATCGTGAGAAATGGAATTCCCTCAGCATCGCCAATGTCGAATACACGGCAAACGTTTGGATGCGAAACCTGCCTCGCCACACGCACTTCGGAATGAAACCGCGCCAGAGCGGATGCGTCTCTGGAAAGCGCTTCAGGCAGAAACTTGATCGCCACCACCTGGGTTAATCTCAGGTCTTCCGCTCGATATACTTCGCCCATTCCGCCGCGGCCCAGCAATGCCACAATTCGGTAACGCTCCCCGATGATCGCTCCGGGAGTAAATCGTCCTCCGCCAATTGGGTCGCTGCTTGTGAGTATCGGGTTGCTGGCCGTGGCACTACGCGGCCTGACGGGAGTTCTTACTGGTTGCGGCGACGAGCGACGCACAGCCGGCTGCTGTTCAGGCGCAATGGTCTCCAAGTTTGATTCGAGGAGCGCTTCGTCTCCCAGGACGGTCTCATTCGTATCGATATCAATTTCGACGGGCGTGCCGCAATTTGCGCAGAATCGCGCATTGTCAGACAACCGCGTGCCACAGGAAATACAGAACATATCGGCGCGATTCTACCATTGCCTGCGCGCAGGAGCGAAGCAGCAAGCACTTAGCTGATTTTTTCGACCTGCACGGCGGTGCCGTATGCCAGAACTTCCGTGACGCCCTGCATCACTTCGTTTGCGTCATATCTCATCGCCAGAATCGCGTTAGCTCCATGCTGCCCAGCGTGTTCCAACAGCAATTCGTGCGCTTCTCCGCGTGCTTTTTCGCAGAGCTCGGTCAGTACCGTAATATTCCCGCCGACAATCGTTTGTATCCCCGCGGCGAGATTCCCCAGCACACTTCGCGATCGCACCGTAATTCCCCGCACCACGCCAAAATTCCTCACCACTCGATAACCTTGTAAGTCCGTCCCTGTCGTAACCATCGAAGAATCCACTCGCCCTGTCATAATCACCCTCTTCCTTAAAGCGGATGTTTACCGGTGCGATTCTACCTCTGGACATTGTCCCGCAACACCTGCTTTCCTCTGCTATCCTCGTCTTACGTGGAAACTCTTTTTGACATCCTGGCGATCTTACAGATCGCTTCCGGCCTCTTTCTGCTCTGGCAGGGCATTCAGTGGCTGACGTATGTCCAGAAGCGCCTCAAAACCGACCCAGGCTTCTACGCCCCACGCACTGCCGTCATTTGTCCCTGTCGCGGCATGGAACCGGGTCTGGAGCGCAACCTCGTCTCGCTGTGCGAATTCGATCATCAGAATTACGAGATCTTCTTCGTGCTGGCGTCCGAGTCGGATCCCGCTTACAGCACCGTGAAACGCGTCGCCAGCACCTCTCGCGTAAAAGCGCAGGTGATCATTGCGGGCAAACCTGAAAATTGCAGCGAAAAGGTGAACAATCTGCGCTCCGCCGTCGAGCAAGTTCCTCCGGAGTTCGAGGTTCTGGTGTTTACGGACTCCGACGGACGCCCCGGAAAAACTTGGCTGCACCACATGGTCGCGCCTCTAACCGATTCCCGCATTGGTGCGACCACCACAATGCGCTGGTTCATTCCCAATCGCACGGACCTGGCCACCGCTTTTCTCGCTGCGTGGAACGCTTCGGTCGTGACGATGTTGGGCGGTCACTCAAGAAATTTCTGCTGGGGAGGCGGCACCGCGATCCGCAGGGCCATTTTTGAACAAATTGGAATGCTGGACGTTTGGCAGTACTCCTTCAGCGACGACTATTCTCTAACCATGATGATTGAGCGCACCGGCCGGCCCATCGTTTTTCTGCCGGAATGCCTCACCCTTTCCTACGTCCAAACGGACTTCCCTGGGCTGCTTGAATTCACGAATCGCCAGGTGCGCATCACCAAGGTATATCGCCAGAAAATGTGGGCGGCTGCCTTCGCTACACATTCTCTTTATTGCCTTACGTTGCCCCTTGGTCTTTATGTGTGGCTGAGCCTTGCGGTCGCCGCGCGCCCTGCGTTTCAAATAGCGACACTGGTAGCCCTACCCTTACTTCTTGCCGCTATCCGAGGGGCTATCCGCGTGATCGGCGTATCGGAAGCTTTGCCTGCTGTTCGCGCGCAGGTCATGGGCCAGTCGTGGATTTATATTATCTTATCGATCTTTGTGCCCTATTTATATATAGTAAACTTTACCTCCTCGCTCATTGGCCGACGTTTACGCTGGCGCGGCATCGAATACGAGCTGATCTCTCCGGAACAAACGCGCGTTTTAACTCCGTAATTGGGTCTCATCACTCAGCATCGAGAAAAAAATTCGGTCATCAAGCAAAATCTACAGCACCTGTCAGTATTAACAGGTATGGAAGGTCCTCTAAGTCATTGAAAAAGGGCACCCTAAGAAATCCGCCGCTCCGGCAGCCGGGATGCTTAGCAGTCCAGAGGTCAGGTGTTACGGTAGCAAGCAAATTATCGGGGAATCCCTTCGCTTACCCCTGGTCGTGAACTGAGGGTTCGTTACTCTGGGGTATTTGGCTCTGACCCAGTCAGACCCCTTTTTGCTTGCGCGGTCATTCCGGCCGACCTCCCTCGGAGGTAAACGAAGTCCAAAACCACAGGAACGCTTCGTCCCCACGCGAGGCAAAACGGAGGAGTGCACGTGAAGTTCATCCGCAGAACAGCCGCAGCGCACACGCTCAGCCATTCCAAACCAGCCACCCGCACTAGTGTTTATTTATTTTACGAAAAAACTTCAGGGACTGCCCATTTCCACGTTGAGGCTGGCCCTGACGGCGAACTCCCTGTCGACCACGCGGCCGGCCTGCTTGCCATGCATTGCATGGTCCGCGGCCAGTCACCCAGCGATTACCTCATCATGGTTCAGGCAGCTCCCGATTGCGTCAGCGGGCTCGCCGAAAAAGCTCAAAAACTCCTAGAAGCGGGACACAGCGCCAAGAGCGCCGTCAAGCTTACCCGCCGCGAAGAAGAAGTCCTCGAGGGCATTCTCCGCAGCCTTGCCAACAAAGAAATCGCCAACGAACTGAATCTGTCCGAGCGCACCGTGAAGTTCCACGTCTCTTCGCTGCTGGCCAAATACAAGGTGCACAGCCGCATGGAACTGATGCGCGAGGCTTCCCAACACTCCATGAAGTCGCTGCCGCCGGCCGTTGGTTCTTCCTCGCCCGAATTCGGCCCTTTCGCTGCCGAACCGGAAACCTACCGGGCTCCGCGGCATACCGCAAACATTTTGCCGTTGGCACGCGCTCGAATGATGGCCTGAATCCGAAGCCCGTTCTCTGCTCTAATTAAGAAAAGCCCGGTCCCTTGGGGGAACCGGGCTTTTTCTTTTTGCAGAATTAGTTGTTTACTTGCGAGCCGCGGAGTACAACTCCGCGGCCTTGTCCCAATTCACCACACTCCACCAAGCGTCAATGTAGTCGCCTCGCACGTTTTGGTATTTCAAGTAATAGGCGTGTTCCCAGACGTCTATGCCGATCACGGCTTTTGCTGAAAGGAAATACGGCGTGTCCTGGTTCGGCGTTGAGTCGATGGCCAGTTTCCCGTCCTTCACCACCAGCCACGCCCAACCGGACCCGAATCGTCCCAAGCCGGCCGCTTTGAATTTGTCCTTGAACCCAGCGAAGGATCCAAAGCTGGAATTAATTGCGGCGGCAAGATCCCCCTTGGGCTCGCCTCCGCCCCCTTTTTTCATCAGTGGCCAGAACAGCGTATGGTTCCAGTCGCCTCCGGCATTGTTTCGGACCGCCATCCGAATGTTTTCCGGTACGACGTCCAGGTTTTTCAGCAGATCATCAAGCGACTTCGCTTGCAGATCGGGATGGCCTTCGAGCGCCTTGTTAAGATTAGTTACATAGGCGCCGTGGTGCTTGTCGTGGTGGATCTCCATCGTTTTTGCGTCGATGTAAGGTTCCAGCGCGTCGAACGAGTACGGCAGTGGGGGCACAGTGAATGCCACGGGTTTGTCCTCCATATTGAGATGCGATTTGGAATCCGACCTGGGTCTAGCAGCAAGCAGACTTGGCGCGGTTTTTCCCGCCCCAAATAAGCCCGCACCGACAAAGCCACTGTTCACCAGAAACTTCCGGCGGTTCATGGGAGCTCCTCAGCTTCGGTGGGCGATTCGGCTTGCCGGCAGATTATAGCCCTCCCACCAACGGCTGCTCAACCCGGGAGAACCTGTATCTTCCGATCTAGTCCCCGTTTGGCTTTGCTCTCATAAGATGCGCGACACCGCCCATCGGGCAGATTCCGCAATCACCGATTCTTGCGAGTTCGCCAGCCGCTCCAGAACGTCGATCGCACTGCGGTGCGCTGCGTTCTGTCTTGAAAGCCGTGCATTTCCCAACGCGATGCAAGCATTGCGGACCATGCCTCGCCACTTCGTCCTCTTGATCGCACTGCTCCGGAATATTGCGCGGAATTCGCTCTCCTCTAGCCCTGCGAGCCACACCAGATTCGGTTCCAGCAACGACTCACCCGAATTCATCTTGCGGGGCTGGAATTTGGAGTTTGCGGTCTGCGGGGCCTCCCGGTTGAAGGGGCAGACATCCTGGCAAATGTCGCAGCCATACACTTGCCAACCGATCGCTTCCCGATGTTCGTGTAGAATGCTCCCACGCAGCTCAATCGTCAGATACGAAATGCAGCGCCGCGCATCCATCACATACGGCTCGACGAGAGCTCCTGTCGGACACGCATCTAAACACTGTCTGCAATTGCCGCATAAATCCGCCGGAGCAGCTTCTGCCGCAGCCAACGTCGGCGCCAGATCCAACGAAGTAAGAATCACGCCCAGAAAGAAAAACGAACCCATCGATTCGTTCAGTAGCAACGTGTTCTTGCCCAGCCATCCCAATCCGGCGTGTTTGGCGAACACTCGTTCCGCTACCGGCCCTGTATCGGCATAAGCCCGCGAATGGAATCCCCGTGGAAATCGATCGTGCAGCGCGTCAGTCAGCGCATTCAGTTTTTCCCACATCACTTCGTGATAGTCGCTTCCCCATGCATACCGCGAAATCCATCCATGTGGCTCTGCTTCTTGCGGACGCGCTGCTGCCTCAACCGAATAGGGATGCTCCGTGTTGTAGTTCAGAGCGCAAACAATTACAGTGCGAAGATTCTCCTGTACCAGCAATGGATTCCTGCGATTTGGATCTTCCAGATACTTCATCTCGCCTGCATATCCGCGTCCCAGCCACTCTTCGAATCGCGCCAACTCCGGAAAATTCTCCGCTCGCACCACGCCACACAGATCGAATCCGATCGAGCGCGCCTGTTCCCTGATCCAGATTGTGTCAGCGCTGGTTCCCATCGTTCGATTGTGCCGTAAATTCGAAGCGTTTGCGAAGGATTGACTGCCGATTGATTCCCGATCGGCGATCCGCGTTTCAGACGCAACACCGAGACTCGATGGGATGCTATAAATGACCATCGAGGACGCCAAGAAAACATGGGAACAGAAGGGTTCGTGCTAACCGGTAAGTACGTTCGTCTGGAACCTCTCGACCGCCGTCACGTCGAAGGCCTGGTCGCAGCCTCGGCAGGCGACGACGCATCGCTTTACCAGTGGAGTCCCGTTTCGCGAGGCGAGGCGGACGTTACCAAGTACGTCGAAACCGCGCTGGCTTGGCGAGACGCCGCGACTGCCGTACCCTTTGCAACCGTTCGGGTAGACGACGGCACCGTTATCGGCTCAACGCTTCTGGAACCTGGAACGGTGGTCGTGGCCGCCAGGCCATTCGCGCCCAGGACGCCGTGAACCCGACGCCTGCGAAATCGGCTACGCATGGCTGAGCCCCACGGCAATCCGCACGGCGGCCAATACCGACGCCAAGTTGCTTATGCTGACTCATGCGTTCGAGATTTGGCAGGTGCTTCGCATGTGCTTTAACACCGACGCGCGCAACCAGCGTTCGCGCGCCGCGCTAGAACGGATCGGAGGAAAGTTTGAAGGAATTCTGCGAGCTCATTGAATTGCTGCTGACTACACCTCGCGCGATTTCGTTCGCTATTCGATCGTGGCCTCCGAATGGCCCGGCGTGAAGGAGCACCTGAACCACCTTGTACGTCAAGCTTGATTCACAACCGGAGTCGTTCGAACCCGCATCTTGCCCCGTGGACAAACTGATGTATACTATACATCATGAAACGGACACAACTTTACCTGAACGAAGGTATCTGGAAGGCCCTCCATATTCGAGCGCGACAGTCAGGCACCTCCATTTCGGAGTTGGTGCGCCAAGCGGTTCGTGAGAAGTACGGAAAATCTCAGGCCAGCCGCCAACAAGCCATGATGGCGGTGATTGGAATTCGGAAGGACCGGGAAGACTTGCCTGATTCCGCCACATATATCCGCCAGTTGCGAAAAGGAAAGCGCTTGCGGAGACTCGTCTCTTGAAATCGATCCTGATTGATTCGGACATTCTGATCGAGGTGTCGCGGGCTCGCGATGATCTCATCCTGTCCCGCTGGAAAAACCTGAGTCAGAGTGCTGTCCCGTTGTTTTGTTCACCCGTGACGGTCGCAGAGCTTTGGCACGGTGCACGTCCACTGGAGCATGCGGCGCTCGACGCGCTGTTTGAGACCATCGACTGCGTACCAATCGACCTGATAACCGGCCAACGGGCAGGAGACTATCTTCGCCAATATTCAAAGAGCCACCACGTTGAGCTTGGAGATGCACTGATAGCAGCAGCCGCTTCCATCCACAAACTCGATCTTTGGACACGGAATCGTCGCCACTACCCTATGAAGGAAATTACGTTCTACTGATCGATTCGTCGGCGGTTTATCTACGAAATGAATGCCGTTTTCGCGATCGGCGGCTTTTCGCGATGCCATGGCTTGTTGCGTTGGTAGGACTTGGCAAGCTCGACGAAAATCCCCAGATCGCGCTCCAGATCTGATTGCGTGCCATCGAAATAGAAGTTGCGGATGGGGATGCCGGCATTATCCCGGCTCACTTTTGGATAAAGCGCTTCCCCCACAATGCCGTTCATGCAACTGAAGGGGCTGATGTCGATCACGCCATCCAGTCCCTTACGGGCAAAATAAACGGCCTTGCCGACATTTACCACCATTTCGCCGTTCGCTCCCGAAGCCGGAAGGTACGGCTCCGCGAGATCCAGAATCACCTGCATGTCGTTCGGTTCCTGATAGCCCTGAAAATCCTCTTTGAACAGGGAAATCAGTGCGCACTCGTCTTTGTGCTGGATATGGTTGCGGACGTGCGCGCCCAGCGCTTCCAAAGAGACGCTCTTGCCTTTCAGTCTCAGCCGACTGAACTGATCGGAATTGATGTACCAGATCCATTCCGCGATATCGTTCATCCAAACTTCCGCTCCCGCGTCCTCCAATCGGCGCACTAGTCGGTTATTGCTGAATTCTGTTAGCCGGCAGAAAATCTCGCCCACCACTCCAATTAACGGACGGCTGTCATCAAATTGAATGGCGAGTTGCCGGAAGCGTTTACGCGCTCGCAGCAAAGACTGCTGCACTGCTTCCAGTTGTGCGCCGTCGTCCGGATATGAAATCTCCAGAGCCGAGCAGAGATCTTCCACGCTCTCTTCATAGAGCGCATCCGCGCTTCCTGCGTTCACCTCGTAGGGGCGAGTCTTGAAAAGCAACTTCAGCAGAATGTCCGCCGAAACGATTGCGCGCCATGCACCGCGCGTATAGAGCGAAGAAGCTTCGCCAAAATCGCTATAACCCTTCTCTGTGCTGGGCGAAAAAACCGTGATCTCCGGGTATCCCATTTGCTTCAGGACCAATCGAAGGTAATTCGCGTATTGCCCGAAGCGGCACGGACCCTGCCCGGTTAGGACGTAAAATGCGGTCTTCTTTGGGTCAAATCCCGGCAACTCCAGAGCCCCCAAATAGTCGCCGAGCGTGATTTTCAGAGGGTAGCACTCGTCGCCGCCGGAAAATTTTCCGCCCAGGTCAAGGCTGTGTTGGTCTGAAGGCGGAGTCACGCTGGCATCAATTCCAAGCGAACGAATCACGGCGGCGAGCGCACGCGCGCTGCCTTCCGCCATCCGCGGAAGATAGGTCTTTTTCCCAAACAGCGGATGGCTCGCCGGTATGGTCCGCGAAGCTTTCAATTGCTGTCGGTGCATCGCAACAACCCCTTGCTATCGAGATACGCTTCGCATCGCGTCAGGTAGCCGGCATCATTGCCGTGCCCATCGAACTGCAAAACCAGGAAAGGCGCACCGGCTACGTCCCGCAGAAAGTGTTTGATGAACGAGTCCGGTCCACATTTGAAATTCGTGATGTAAATGATATGCACGTTCGGATGTTGCCTGGCGAAGCGCCCTGCCTCCAATATCCGTCTTCCCGAATTCCAGAACATGTTGGGGTGAAGGTCATCCGCTGGCTGCTCGTCTAACGGAAGAAAATCCGACGGCAACACGTTGACGCCGTAAAGGTCGCGCAGTTTGCGGGGAATATCGCAATTTCCTCCGCGATCGTACAGGTTGTATGCGCGCCCCACCAGCAGTACGGCGGGCTCGCCGGTGGCACGCAGGGTCGCACAGGCCTTGTGCCCTTCTTCAATCAGCCTTCTCGCAAACGTGCCTTGCGCGGCGAACGCAGCGTCAGCGGCCGCGTCACTCTGCTTGCGCGTAACTCCGTTCCGTTCAAAATAATGAGCCAGCTGACTTTTTACGTGCTTTTGTCCTGCCCGGAAATGAATCGTAGGCGCAAGGATTTGATCGGCAAACGATTCGAATCTCGGCGCCGAGCGCACCACAAAAGGGAGCGTCTGATTCCACGGGCAAAGATGCGATCCTACCGGCGATTCGGGCGCGTCCATGTCCATCACATTCGGCAACAATACGAAATCTGTTCCTGGACGTTCCGCAGTGCCCTGCAGCAAGCTGTCCACGTGCCCGTGCGCAATCTGCACCGGGAAGCACGGTTCGGCCAGACTAAACTCCGCGCCCTGCGTTGCCACCCTGTGGTCCGTCGCTCCGGAGAGCACCACCTCGAAGCCGATTTTCACCAGATAGGTGCGCCAGAAAGGAAACCGGTCATAGAAGAACATCGCTTGCGGAATTCCCACACGTAGTTTGCCCGAGCTTTTGCCAGGGCGAGGCTCGCGATAATCTTCGCGCAGCAAACGGTCGCGAAACGACAGTAAGTCCGCAATAATCGGCCGGCGCTCCGTGCGCGCGTGTTTGCGGAACTTGTCAGAACACTTGTCGCCCCAATATGTTTTGCGGCCTTCTACCGTGATCTCTTTCATGTCGCAGTAGTTTGAACACGCCTTGCATACGAAATCGCGCGTGTCGAAACTGGCTTTGTTTAGATCAAATCCGCGGAACGTGGAGGTTGAGGCGGTCTCGCTGGCAACCGTTATCGTTCCGCCGCCGTGAGACGACTGCGATTCCCCTGCGGCGACGGCTGCCACCACCAAGCTCTGGCTGGTAACACCCTGATTGCGCTGCTGCAATCGCTCTTTCACCTGCGTCACTTCCTGCGCAATCAGCGCCATGCCGATTGCCCCGATGATTCCATTGTGGGGCGGCACAATGATCCGCTTTCCCAGCAACTGCGAAAATGCGGCCGCCACTGCGTCGTTGTACGCCGTGCCACCCTGAAAATAGATGACCTTGCCTATTTTTCGCCCTCGAACCACTCGATTCAGATAGTTCACCGCCACCGAATATGCCAACCCCGCTGCAAGATCGCTGACGTTGGTCGCTCGCTGCATCCACGCGGTTACATCCCGTTCCATGAACACGGTGCAGCGCTCACCCAGCCGCGCCGGGGTCTCAGACGCCATCGCCTGCATGGCGAATTCGTCCTTGATCTGAATACCCATCCGCTCCGCTTGTTCTTCCAGAAACGAGCCCGTTCCCGCAGCGCATGCCTCGTTCATTGCGAAATCCACTACCACCCCGTTATCGATGGAAATAAATTTGGAATCCTGGCCGCCAATTTCAAAGATCGTATCGACATCATCAAGCTCAATCGCACCTTCGAAGTCTGATCCAGCACGGTTCTTTACCAGCGTCTTGTGCACATACATCGCGCCCGTCTTGTGCGCCGTGATTTCATCGTTTACCGTGTCCGCGCCGACCAGCTCTCCGATCAGTTCGCGTCCCGAACCTGTCGTACCTACCCCGCGTACCAGGATTCTTTTTCCGAAGAGCCGATCAATTTCCTGCAAGCCCTCTTGCACAACATCAATGGGACGTCCGGCGGTTCGCAGGTAGATTCCGTGAAGCAGGCGACCGCGCTGATCGAGCAAAGCAAGGTTTGTGCTCACCGACCCGATATCGATTCCCAGATACGTGGAAGTTTTTTCACCGTCGCGCGGCAGAGCCTCGGTCCGCGAAGCTTCCGGATGGTCTCGAAGCAGCAGTACTTTCTCTAGGGATAAGCGCTCCAGTTGGTGGCTATTAGCGCTCTGGCCGGAATTTTGGACGCTAAGCGCCGTCGAGTTCTTCCTCAGCGATGGCTCATTCCGCTGCTCGCGCTCCAGCAGCGCACACCCGATCGCTCCCATCCATGCATATTCTTGCGGTACGAACAGATCCCCCGCGCGAAGCCGAAATCCCTCCGCGAGCGCTTGCACTACGCCACGATTCTGCGAAACCGCTCCGATCAATGCTGCCGGGGCGCTAACCGGTTTTCCGCGGACGATGTTGCTCTTGAAATTCCGCGCTACCGCTTCGCATAGCCCTTTCAACACTTCTTCCGTTGAATATCCCTTTTGCTGGGCATGAATCATGTCGGACTTGGCAAACACGGAGCAACGACCGGCAATGCGCGCCGCGCATTTTGCTTGCGACACAACCTCGCCGATCTCTTCCACGCGGTATTGCAGCCGTGTGGCTTGTTGATCGAGAAACGATCCCGTTCCCGCTGCGCATTCCCCGCTGGTGGAATAGTCGGCAATTCCGGTGGCATAGGTGTTGCCGTTCGAACCAGTCGCTTGGTGACCGTTGCGGCCCGCAAGCCTCAAGTACTTTGAACTCTCCCCACCAATTTCAAATACCGTTCGCACTTGCGGATAAAAGTGACCAATAGCGCAGGCAATGGCCTTAAATTCATTTTCAGTTTTCGCGCCGCGCGACTCCGCGATCAGCCGCCCTCCCGACCCGGTTACGCGCAAACCCGCGATCTTCGGGCGAGACGCAAAGCAGGCTAGCAATTCTTCCAAGAGGTCCGTAGCGGTCTGAACGGGATTTCCAAACGTGCGCCGGTAGGCGGAGAGCAATACGGGAGCGTCGGCGATCTGCTCCACTTCCCGGCTTGCCAGGAAAAATGCAGAGCTGTCGCGCAGGAACAGCGTTGCGTCGGATGTCTGTGGTGTGCAAATCGCGGCGAGCTTCGCGCTAACGCTCCCCACGTCTAGACCAACAAACACGTCCATGATGAGCTTCCCCCGACAGCACTTCCGGCAGCTGCAGAGAAGCGCTTCGTGATCAGTCAGTTCCCTTAGTGCATTGTGGAGCTAGTACTGCCCTCGACTAATGGTTGCTCCCTATTGGAAAGCACGAAAATGGCCACGCCAGAATTGGATGAATTCGGTCCGTTTCGCCAAACGGCCTCAGAATTCGGTCATTCAGGGTCAAAAGCCCTTGCCGAGGCCCTTGCAGGCCTCTAGTTGAACGGTCCGCAATTGTTCGTTATCAAAGTTTGTGTGAAATTTCGGAGAAGGGGGATTTTCGCGCAGCGCGAACTACGACCGTTGCGGTCTGATTTCTGGTTCCCGGCAACCTTACTGGAAGCTTCTGACCGCCGTGCCCTCGTCGGAATACACGTCGAAAACGGTGAACAGTTTGGTGATTTGCAGAAGATCGTGCACTTTTTTTGTCAGATGCAGCAGCTTCAATTCGCCTTGCCGATTGCGAACCGCCGTGAATCCGCTCACCAGCTCTCCAATCCCCGAGCTGTCGATATAGGTCACATCGCCGAGGTTCAGAATGATCTTGTTTCGTCCGCGATCCAGCAATTCGCGAATCGTGGTCCGCAATAGCGCACTACCCTCTCCTAGTGCGATGCGGCCGCTCAGATCCACCAACGTTATCACTCCATCTTCGCGTGCCGTGGCATAAAGGGCCGACATAGGTCTTCCTAGGCTTCCTGGTGCGGCGCACCCGATTTAGACGCTCCATTGTTTCCGTTACTGGGAGATTCACCGGGGAAGGGCAACTTCTTCGACATGATAATCTCCGCGCCTCCCGTACGTCCGGGTACCACATTGAACTCGTCCATAAACGTCCGCATCAGGAAGATGCCGCGGCCGGAGGTGCTCAACAGGTTCTCTTCCGCCAGCGGATCTGGCACATCCGACAAAAGGAACCCTTTTCCTTCGTCCATAACGTGAATCACCATCTTGTCGGTGGTCAGGTCGATACCCAAGTGAATCTTTTTGTCCGGTTTTTCCTGATTTCCGTAGTGGAAGGCGTTGATTACACCTTCACGGACTGACATTCCGATGCGGTAGCACTCGTCTTCGCTGAACCCCGCCGCTTCCGCCACCCGCAGACACATCTCCTCTGCGAGATTCACGCTCTCGACATGCGTCTCCAGGGTCACTTCCAAGTGTTTGGTCTCGGGCGCCATTCTTTGACCGCCAACGCGGCCTAACCAAGCGCAAAAAAGCGTACCTATCCGTAACACAGCGCCCGAACCCAAGTCAATGGACTACAGCACTAATTCCTCCAGGCCGTTCGTACCACTTCCTCCATTCGGATCGACCGTGACGCAACCCGCCCTGCTTTCACTTGACATTTTCCACGCATCGGCTCATAAGTAGAAGTCTTACAGGTAGTAGTGCTAGGTGTAGAACATGCCTCCGGAAAAAGCGGAGTTCCTCAAGGGAACTCTCGATATGTTGATCCTAAAAGTCGTCGCCACGGGTGCCATTCACGGCTACGCCATCTCCCAGCGCATTCAACAAATCTCCCGTGATTTCTTCCAGGTCCCTCAGGGTTCGCTCTACCCGGCTCTCCATCGGCTGGAGGAGCGTGGCTGGCTCGATGCGGAGTGGAAAGATACCGACACCGGGCGCGAAGCCAAGTTTTACACCCTCACGCGAAAAGGCCGAAAGCAACTGGAAACCGAGATGCTCCATTGGGAGCAGCTCTCCGACGCCGTGGCGCTGATTCTCCGCACTGCCGAGTAGGAACGGTCCGATGCATTGGCCACAATGGTTTCGCCGTATTTTGCGTACAGCGCAAGCTGAGAAGCAGCTCGACGCTGAGCTACGCTTTCATCTGGAGCAGCAGGTCGACGCTAATGTCGCTAACGGAATGGCTCCTGCGGAGGCGCGCCGGCAGGCGAACCTGGAATTTGGCGGCCTTGAGCGCTTCAAAGAAGAGTGCCGCGATGCCCGCTGGAAGCATCACCTGGATGTCCTGGTAAAGGATTTTCAGCTTGCGTTCCGCGGCTTGAGAAAAGATCGCCGCTTCGCGTTCGTTTCCATCTTTGCCCTCGCCCTTGGCATCGGCGCTTCCACCGCCATCTTCAGCGTCGTGGACAATGCTCTGTTCGAGCCTTTCCCTTACAAGGACCAGCGCAACCTGGTTGTCCTGGCCGTCCATGACCTCGACGATCCCGACAATCAGGAACGCACCGGTCGCGGTCAGTACGCTTACCCGGAATTTCAAGACTACCTGAAACAGAATCATGTGTTCGATGCAATGATCGGCAACGCGGAAGACGACGTCGTGTACTCGTTCGGCGACAGCAATCTTCGGCTCGGCGCCAACTATGTAACTCCGGGCTCCTTCGAACTGCTGGGCGTTCCTCCGTACACGGGCAGGAATCTCGAGCAGCCCGACTATGAGCCAGGGTCTCCACCAGTCTTCGTGATGCGATACACCACCTGGGTCACGCAGTTCAGTGCGGATCCTTCGCTGGTCGGCAAGAGCTTCACGCTAAATGGAATCCCTCGCACCCTCGTCGGCATTACCGCACCGCGCTTCGCTTGGGGGGGCATTGATCTTTGGATCCCCCGTGACCCCGTGTCCCCTTCTACTCTTCCCGGCCGTCCGTTCCCCGCATACTGGGGCGCAGTAGGCCATCTGAAGCCAGGCATATCCCCCCGCGAAGCTGAAGCCGACCTAAACGTCATTGCCAAACAGCTATCCTCGATTTACCCGAAAGACTATCCCAAGCGCTTCGTAATTCAGGTCACTCGATTTCCGTACGCTGTTGTCTCTTCGCAATTCCGCAACTGGCTGTTCATTTTCTGCGGCGCTGTAGGACTCCTTTTGCTCATCAGTTGCGGCAACGTAGCCAACCTGCTGCTCGCTCGCGCCATTACCCGCGAAAAGGAATTCTCCGTTCGCACCGCGTTGGGCGCCAGCCGAACTCGGCTGATCCGCCAGTTGCTGGTGGAAAGTTCCCTTCTTGCCGGAGGTGGCGCCCTTCTGGGTGTTTTGCTTGCCTGGGCGGGCGTGCGAGCGCTCTCGTCAACCATGCCGCAGTTTACGGTCGCTTCTGAGACGGTCATCGAAATGAACGGCGCGGCGCTTCTGTTTGCCGTAGTCATAAGCATGGGGACAGTTTTTCTTTTCGGACTCTTTCCCGCGCTACAGGCCTCGCGCTGCAACCTCGCCGACTCCATGCGAGACTCAGGCAAAGGCGCGGCGGGCTCTGCCGGGCGCACCAGTGTTCGCAACGCCGTGATTGTTCTCGAGGTCGCTCTCTCTTTCACACTGTTGTTTACAGCGGGACTCTTCGTGCGCAGTTTCATAGCCCTGCGATCCGTGGAATTGGGCTTTCAGCCAGACCATGTACTCTGGGCGCGTCTTCCGCTTCCTCCTACGCGTTACAAAACCGCCGAGCAACTCACCTCCTTCTTTCAACCGCTCTTGCTGCGCCTGAAATCTTTGCCCGGCGTCGCTTACGCTGCGGAATCCAGCACCCTGCCCCCTTTTGGCGGGTTCCGCAGCAACGTTCAAGTCCTTGGGAAATCACATTCCGATGAGTGGCGCAGCCTGGTGCAACTCGTCAGCGAAGACTATCTCTCTGTGCTCCGGATACGGCTTGTTGACGGTCGTTTCTTCACGCCGGCCGAAATCAACGACGCACGCAAGCTCGCCGTTATCAATCAATCGTTCCAGCGCCGCTACTTCGGTGACGAAAACCCCATTGGCAAGCGCGTTTTCATCGACGAGCTGGAAAAAATCCCCGAGCCCGTCAAGGACGGCTGGTTCGAAGTGATTGGCGTGACTCCGGACGTCAGAAACCAAGGCATGCAAGAACCCACCGATCCCGAACTCTGGATTCCCTACACCATGACTGGGTTTGGCCAACGTTGCATCCTGGTGCGAACAACGGCAGATCCCATTTTTCTGGTCAAAGACATTGCCAGGGAAATCCGGGCCACGGACCCCACTGCCGCGATGGCCCAGCCGCAAACCCTTGCTTATTACCTGGATATGTTTACGTTTGCCCAGCCTCGCTTTGCCCTTCGTTTGGTCACGGTATTCGCCGTCCTTGGCCTATTACTGGTCACCGTCGGCGTCTACGGCGTGATTGCCTATAGCACCTCGCGGCGCACTCACGAGTTTGGAATCCGCATGGCCCTCGGCGCGCGGTCCATCGACGTCGTCAAAATGGTGCTCCGGGGTGGCCTGCGATTGCTTGCCTTGGGAATCATCATTGGCCTTGCCGCCAGCTTTGCTCTCTCCCGAATTATTTCCAGCCAACTCTGGGGCGTTCCTCCACGCGACCCCTTCGTTTTGGCTTTGGCAGTCGCTCTGCTCCTCACCGTCGGCCTGGTGGCATGCTGGATTCCCGCCCGGCGCGCCACACGCGTCGCTCCTAGTACTTCGCTGCGCTACGAATAGCCCCCAAGTCATAATTTTTTCTGTTTTCAGGGAACTTTTTGACAAGTAGAACGTCTAGGTGTATAGGTAGAACACCTACCGGTAACTCTCCTACCGCTAGACCTTCTGCCTATCCGTTCTTGATGCTCTTCAGGAGGCTTGTCATGCAAAACTCGGTCGCCATTTTCGACTTTGCGCCATCTCGCTACCTACCCAGTCTCTGTTTTGTGGCAATTCTGGCACTATTGCTGGCCCCTGCCAGGCTTCCGGCCCAGGAGACGGAAAATCCGGCACCGCCGGCGTGCGCGCCAGCAAATCTGGCTTCGCTGATTGTTCAAGAAGGGCAGTCCGTCCGCGTCAGTTCCGTCCAGGAGCCATCATTCCACGGCAAAGTCGACACCGCGACTCCGGCCGGGAACAATGCCGCCCCAATGGCAACGATCGTCCGCGAACAATCAGATGCGTACAAGACGCTCGAAAACAACGCGCGCCACGGCTCGCTGGCTGCCCAGGTGAATCTGGCTGTGGCATCGCTTGCTCGCTGGGGCGTTGCTCCAAATGCAGGGACCGCGCTGTACTGGCTGCACGCTGCCGCCACGCACAACTATGCTCCCGCGCTTTTCGATCTCGGCATCCTGTACTCGCGAGGCTGCGGCGTTAGCCAGGATCTTGGCGAAGCGTTCCAATTCTTCCAGGCTGCCGCAACTTCAGGTGACCTGGCCGCGGCAGTCAACCTTGGCTACCTTTACGATCAAGGCCTCGGCGTGGCTCAGAATCGTTCAGAAGCCGCTCGATGGTACCGTCAGGCTGCGGAGCGCGGCGAACCCACAGCGCAGTACAATCTGGCCGATCTCTATCTCCACGGCACTGGCGTTCCGCTTGACGAGTCTATCGCCTTCTCGTGGTTTCAAAAGGCCGCTCTCCAGGGACATTCTGGCGCTCGCATTATGCTGGGTTCCATGCTGGCTGCAGGACGCGGCACAAAGAAGGATTTGCAGTCCGCGTATTTCTGGCTCTCCGCCGCTTCACTGCAAGGCGATCCTCGGGGCGACGCCACTTTGCGATCGCTCAAACAGCAACTGGCCCCGGAACAGCTCGAGCAAGCAATGAAGCAGGCGCGATCCGTGCCACACAACAATCCTCAATCCCCGGTGTTCGCGCTGTTGCAATGATGGCAGGCTGTCTGCAGCTCTCCGGTGGGTATTCGCCGGACGCTAGGCCCAATAGTTTCGGTCCAGCGTCCGGTATTGCCTCGCTGAGGCGCTTGGTCTCGATATTTGTCGAAGCATCCAGGTCGGCGATGGTGCGCGACACTTTCAAAATTCGATCATGGGCACGTGCGGAAAGCCCCAGGCGAGTGACCGCATTCTCCAGCAGTTTTTTGCCCTCCGCGTTAATCGCGCAGTGCTTGCGGATCATTTTTGGAGCCATCTGCGCGTTGCTGTAGGTTTTTCTTCTCTGCCTTGAAGCGCTCCAATTGACGGCGCTGCGCGTCAATCACCCGGCCGCGCACCGCCGCGGAATCTTCCGACGAAGAAGGCGCGCGCAGTTCCTTATACTTCACCGCTGGCACCTCGATATGGATGTCGATGCGATCCAGCAACGGTCCCGAGATCTTCGATACATATCTCTGAATCATCGGCGGCGTGCAGTGGCACTCTCTCGTTGAATCGCCAAAATACCCGCACGGGCAGGGATTCATCGCCGCGGCCAACATAAACCGCGACGGGAAAGTCACCGATACCGCTGCCCGTGCGATGGTCACCGAACCATCTTCCAGAGGCTGCCGCATCACTTCCAGCACATTGCGCTGGAACTCCGGCAGTTCATCCAGAAACAAAACTCCGTTGTGCCCCAAAGAAACTTCTCCAGGGCGTGGAATCGCTCCTCCACCGATCAGCCCCGCGTCGCTGATGGTGTGATGCGGCGAACGAAATGGCCTCGTCCCGATCAGTCCTTGCGAACTCTCCAGAGTCCCCGCCACGCTGTGAATCCTGGTGGTTTCGATAGCTTCTTCCAACGACATCGGCGGCAAAATCGTAGGGATACGCTTGGCCAGCATCGTCTTTCCCGCGCCCGGCGGCCCGATGAACAAAATGTTATGTCCGCCGTCACAAGCCACCTCTAAAGCACGCTTCGCCGCCTGCTGTCCGTGAACATCGCGTAGGTCCACACTGTACTGCGCGGCCTCGCTTAACATCTCGCTAGCATTGACCCGGACGGGCTGAAAGGATTCCGGCGAGTTCACCAGGTCCACCGCTTGCGGCAAGGATTTCAGCGCAAAGACGTCGAGGCCATCGACAACCGCGGCTTCTCGCGCATTGGTTTCCGGCACCGATAATAATCCTTCAATATAATCGTACTGATACGGGTCTGAGCGTCTTTACTCACCACTCGTCCGCACGTATAGTGAAGAAGCAATCGCTCACACATTCGGTATCGTGAGGTTCTCCGATGATCGCTTTCATTCTGGTGGCCATTGTCGTCCTGCTGCTGGTTGCCGTTTGGATGTACAACAGCCTGGTTCGCCTGAAAGTTCAGACCGATAATGCCTGGGCCGACATCGACGTTCAGCTTAAGCGCCGCTACGACCTGATTCCCAATCTGGTTGAAACCGTTAAGGGCTATGCCGGCCACGAAAAAGGCACTCTTGAAGCCGTCATCAATGCTCGCAATCGCGCCATGACCGCTGCAGGTCCCGCTGACAAAGCCCAGGCAGAGAACATGCTCTCTGGCGCTCTGAAAAGCCTTTTCGCTTTGTCGGAAGCCTATCCGCAACTCCGGGCCGTTGAAAGCTTCACCTCACTTCAAAACTCTCTTACTCAGATTGAGGACACCGTTCAGAACGCGCGCCGTTACTACAATGCTGTCGTTCGCGACCTCAATACAAAAATCCTTCAGTTCCCCACAAACATTTTTGCCGGCATGCTAGGGTTCAAGCAGCGCGAGTTCTTCGAGGTTTCAGCTCCCGCGGAACGGGAGGCTCCCAAAGTCAGCTTCGGGAATCCCGCTGCTCCAACCGCCTGATTCCGCCGTCCGCCCGTTATGTGCGTCAACAAACGATTTCTACGCTGGACCAGCGCCTTGCTCGGCGCGCTGCTGGCGCTGGTGGCCAGTCCGGCTGTTGCGCAGCATCGCGAACAACAGCTGAAGAAATTCGTTTCCGACATTGTCATCACTCCGGATGGTGACGTCGACGTCACCGAAAACATAACCTTCCGTTTCATTGGCGGACCTTGGCACGGCATCTATCGCAAGATCCCCATCGAATATTCGGGCCCGAACGGCATGAACTTCACCCTGTTCCTCGACGTGAAACGGGTGTCCGACGAGAATGGCCGACCGCTACGTTATGAGTCCAGCCGTGAACGCCAGTATCGCAAGCTGAAAATCTTCATTCCCGACGCCGACAACTCTACGCATACGATTTCCGTTGAATATGTAGTCTCTGACGCCTTGCGCTTCTTCGACGAACACGATGAGTTTTATTGGAACGTGACCGGCGACGAGTGGGATGTCCCCATCGAGTCGGCGGCCGCTCACATCGTTTTCCCCAGTAACGTTACCGGGCTGCGCGCCAACGCTTACACTGGCGCGTATCACTCCAAAGGGCGCGAGGCTGTCGCGGAAATCGTCGGCACCGGCGTGGACGTCGCCACCACTTCTCCCCTCGGCATTCACGAGGGTCTCACCGTTGCCGTTGCGGTAGACAAGGGTGTGTTCAAGGAACCTTCGCAGCTCTCCTTAGTCTGGCGCTTTCTGCGCAGCAATTGGCCACTCGCCATTCCCATACTTGCTTTCTTCCCGATGCTCCGTTTGTGGTGGCTGCGCGGCCGCGATCCGCGCCTCCGCCCTATCGCCGCGCAGTACGAGCCGCCTGACCAGCTATCTCCCGGAGAAGTCGGGACGCTAATCGACAACTCCGTGGATATGCGCGACATCACTGCTTCGATCGTCGACCTCGCTGTCCGTGGTTTCATGGTCATCGAACAGCAGACCAAGGATCATTTGCTCGGGCTCACGCACAGCAAGGAATACCTTTTTCATTTGAAAAAGCCTCAAGCGGAGTGGGACATTCTTAAAACCCATGAGCAACAACTTCTTGCGGGATTATTCTCCACGGGCAACGCGGGTGACACCGTCTCTCTCGCCGACCTCCAGAATCACTTTTACAAGAATATTCCCAGCATCAAGGACCAGATTTTTGCTTCTCTGGTCGGCAAGGGCTACTACACCAAGCGTCCGGACAGCGTTCGCTCCAACTACATCGTGTTCGGCTTCGTCGCCGGATTCATTCTGATCGGCGGAGGCAACTGGCTCGCTCGACATTCGGGTATGCAGTCCGTGCCGTTTGTAATCGCCGGCATCCTTACCGGAATCATCATTTGCGGTTTTGGCTGGTTCATGCCGGCGCGCACACAGACCGGCGCCCGCGCTCTGGAAGGCATTTTAGGTTTTGAGGATTTTCTGGCGCACGTGGAAGCGGATCGCTTCAATCGCACCATCAAGACTCCAGAAATGTTTGAAAAATTCCTGCCCTTCGCGATGGCTCTGGGCGTTGAAAAGAACTGGAGCAAAGCCTTTCAGGGTATCTACACGCAACCTCCGCAGTGGTATCAGGGAAGCTATGGCCCGGTGTTCTATCCCAACATGTTTGTCAGCGATCTGAACTCCATGTCCACGCTCGCAGGCACCGCTATGGCCTCGGCTCCGCGCAGTTCTGGGGGCTCCGGCTTCGGCGGCGGTGGCGGTTTCTCGGGTGGCGGGTTCGGCGGTGGTGGCGGCGGCGGATTCTAGCTTTCTTTCTTAGTGCCCAGTCCATACGCTTCTAACACATCGGCAAGCTTCACAACTCCAAATAGCTCACGGATATTGGCTCGGCTGACCACCGGCAGGAGATCCAGGTGCAGCGCACCCATGCGATCCAGCGCCATATCGAGTGAGTGATCCGCATGAAGATGAGGGAATTCACCTGGCGGCACCAAGTCCCCCACTCGCTTCGCCGAGTCACTCTCCGCCACGGCGCTTTCCAGTTGTGCTCGCGTCACCAGTCCCACGAGCGAGTCACGATCGCTGACCAGCCAGGTCGGCTCTGACGATTCTTTTGCCCGCGCAAGAGCTACAGACAGTGCTTCCTCTGCCGGCAGAATTGCGCTTGTCGGACGCATTACCTGCCGCACTTGCCTGCTCCTCTTGTGGCCACCGGGACGTGGCAAGTGAATGCCATCCTGTTCCGCCAGCAGCTCGTAGATCGGCTCTCTCTGAATGCGCGATGCAATGAAATAGCTCACCAGGTTTGAGATCATCAGCGGCACAATCACGGCGTAGTCTCTGGTGATTTCAAAGATCATCACCACCGACGTCATCGGGGCGCGAACAATGCCCGCGAAAGCCGTCCCCATGCCCACCAGCGCGTAAGCGCCGGGCGTCGCCACGTAACCGGGGAAAAAATGCTGCGCCCCGCTTCCGATTGCTCCGCCGAGCATCGCTCCCAGGAACAAGCTCGGTCCAAATATGCCGCCGGCGTTTCCAGAACCATAGCTGATTGCCGTGGCCACCAGTTTCAGCACCAGCAGCAGGACCATCAGCTTTAGGGCCATCCGTCCATTTAGCGCGTCTCCCACAAATTTGTAGCCCACGCCCAGGACTTGCGGCACAAACCAGCCCATCACGCCGACGACAATTCCGCCGGCCACCGGTTGAAACCATACGGTTTTTCTTGGAAGTTTCTGAAAACGCGCGCGCGTTCGCAGCAACAGTTGCGAGAATGCCGCTGAGACCAGTCCTCCGGCAATTCCCAGGAACCCGTAGATCACCAGTTCCCACGGATTCACCAATTGGTATTGCGGCACCTGAAACAACGGATCGTTCCCCAGCACCAGCCGCATCACTCCCCAACTCGTCGCTGACGCCAGCACCACCGATCCCAAAATCGGCGCGTGTAAGTCGCTCATCACCTCTTCCAACGCAAACAATACCGCTGCCAATGGCGTGTTGAAGGCTGCCGCGATTGCAGCTGCGGCACCCACGGGAATCAGCGATTTCACCTTCTCGGGCCGCAGCCCCAGCACTCTTCCAAGTACCGACGAAATTCCACCGCCCACTTGCACCGCGGGCCCTTCGCGCCCCAGTGGAATGCCACTTGCCAGTGTCACGGACGTGCAGAAAAATTTACCGAATACCGTCGAGAGGGTGATGCGTCCTTCCCGTGCGAACAGCGCCGCCTTGGTTTGCGGTACTCCGCTACCTCGCGCATCCGGAAAATAGCGGTACAGCAGATAGCCCATGGCCAGCGAGCCAACGACCGGCACCAATAATCGCCTCCATGGGGTGCTCCCCACAGGATAGAGATGCGCGCCGGCTCGCTCCGTCAGCAGGATGAACGCCACCACTACCAGGCCAACCAAGGCTCCTATTAACAGCGTGAGCGCAAGGAATACCTGCTCCTCGCGCGTATTTCGGAAAGCTTCCCACCGCGCGAATGGCGCTCTCCACCACAGATTCTTTTCAGTCGTTTCGGTCATGTTGGGATGATCGCGGCTCTCGGGAGACGGCGGCTATCCTCCTGATATTTTAAGATCCAAATCTTCACTCGTGGTCGAAGGCACGCTATCTGCCGGCAGTTTTGTCGAGGGTCCCCTGGGACTGAAATAACGGAATCGCAGCACCTGCTCCCGCCGGCGCTCTTCTTCCAGGTGCCTGGTGCGCGCTTTCAGCAAATCGTCGAGCGAAACGATACCCAGCAATCTCCTCGTACCCCTCTCAACCACCGGCATGCTGGTTATACCCTTATCCGCCATGCGGTACACCACCACTCGCAGCGTTTCATCGGGATAAACGTCCATTGTTTCCACTCGCGTAAGTTCGCTGATGCCCCTCAGTAGCGCGCCCTCTCCCTCTTCGTCCATTCTCTTTCGAATGTCGCCTCGTGTGACTACGCCTACCACACTTCCATTGCCGTCCACCACGGGCAACAAGCGTTGTGCCTGTGTTGCCGCCGCGTGTTGCGCCACCATTGTTTCTGCCAACGTGCTTGCCACGGGAAGTGCCAGAAATTCTGTTTCCATTACCTCTCGCACATACAAAAGTTCCAAGGGATCCACCGCATATTCGCGACTAAGATGAAATCCGCGTCGCGCCACTTTCTCCGTCAGGATCGATCGCTTCAACGATAACACCGTGAATCCGTGCGCAATTACACTGCCCACCAGCAGCGGTAGAAACACATTTGCGTCGTGGGTCAGCTCAAACGCAAACACGATGCTTGTGAACGGTGATCGCATCGTTCCGCCAAGTATTGCGCCCATGCTGATCAGCGGCCAGAACCCTGCTCCTTCATTCGGAAGAAACATTGCTTCGAGGCCGCCTAGCGCGCCACCCATCATCAATAAGGGAGCCAGCACGCCGCCCGAGGTGCCAGAACCGAGCGACACCGCCCAGATAAACCATTTCACCAGCAGCACGCCCAGAATCACCTTGGTCGTCACGCTTCCCTGCAACAATGCTCCGATGGTGTCGTAGCCAACGCCTAACGCCTGTGGAAAGACCAGGCCGCCCAAGCCGATTGCCAATCCTCCAATCGCCGGCCACCACATCCAATGAATTTTCAGATGCTGGAACGCATCCTCAGCCGCGTACACCGACAGCGTCAACAGAGCAGACAGTGCTCCGGCTAGAATCCCCACCAGCGCACATCCCAGCAGCGCCTTGGGCCCGATGAACAACGGGTGCGCCGGCACGGGAAATAGCGGGCCAAATCCCAGGATGTATCGGCGCGCCACCGCGGCTACTGCGCTTGCCAACGCCACCGGGATCAGGCTTCGCGGCTTCCATTCGAACAGCAGCAATTCCACTGCAAGCAGCACAGCCGCCACCGGCGAAGCGAACGTCGCCGACATGCCCCCCGCCGCACCTGCCACCAGCAATGTTTTGCGCTCCGCGGCAGTCAGATGAAAAAGCTGGGCAATCATTGACCCGAATGCGCCGCCGGTCATGATGATCGGGCCTTCCGCGCCGAAGGGACCGCCTGAACCAATCGAGATCGCGGAGGAAAGTGGCTTAAGCAGCGCGACTTTTGGCTCCACGCGGCTGCCGTTCATCAGAATCGCTTCGATCGCCTCCGGGATTCCGTGCCCACGGATTCGCTCAGATCCATAACGGGCCATCACTCCGATAATTAGCGCGCCGCCGATCGGAATCAGCACGCTGAAGAGTCCCAGATGATTCCCCACTGGCGACACCATCGCGGTGCTCCAGCGCCCAAAATAGAAAAGATTTGTGAACAGACCAATCAATCGCAGCAGCACCAACGCAACAAACGCGCACAGTACGCCAATGAACATCGCCAGTAACGAAATCGGGAGGACGCGCCACGTAGTGGTGAAATCCCCAAGTTCCTCGCTGCGCTGGTTCACGCTTTGTGTCGGATTTTTGACGTGTTTTTGATGACTCAACGGCTTGTCTCTCGCTTCCGCTTGGTTCGTTTCGTTTTTGACGCCGCTCTTCGTCCACGACCCCCCGATGGCGTCTTCGGTTCGGGCCGCGTTTCCAGCAATCCGCTGATGGCTTCGACCAGTGCTCGCCCGTTCGCCCGGAGTTCGATGATGCGCTGTTGCACCACCTGCTCCAGCAGCTTCTCGCCTCGCGGTTGCAGCGACACCAGCACCTGCCGGCGGTCTTCCCGCCCTCGCGTGCGCTTCACATATCCGTGTGCTTCCATGCGGTCCACCAGTTCCACGGTGCTGTGGTGCCGCAACGAAAGCCGTTCGGCCAGCGTCCGGATGGTAGCCTCTTGCCCTTCCGGCAAGCCTCGGACCGCCAGCAACAGCAGGTAATGTTGCGGCTCAAGCTGCGCCTGCCGCGCCGTGTCGTCCCCTTCTTGCAGGAATCGCCGGATGCGATAACGCAGTTCCGCCAGTCCCCGGTACTCGCCCGCGGTGATCTTTTCGCTCATCCATCTACTCTATCGTATTACGATACATTTCGCCATAGGCAGACCCGCCCGCTGGTATCGAATTTGCAACCCGGAAATTTGGCTTAGAGCGTCTTGCGGAAGGCTTTCTGCGTCTTGTAATGCTCGTACCCATGGCGCGCGTAGAAACCGTGCGCGCGCTCGCGCAACACGTTGGAACGTACTGACATGCCCTTGCATCCGTGTTTCTTCGCCCACTTCTCACCGGCGTCGAGCAGCAGCCATCCCGCACCCTGCCTGCGAACTGTTTCATCCACCACCAGGCCGTTCACTTCCGCTCGCCGCCCCACTTCGATCAGCGGCGTCGTGCTGACGTGCACCCATCCCACTACTTCACGATCTTTCGTCTCCGCCACGAAGCACGCCGCATCCCGGTCTTTCAGCACGCTTCTCAATCGCTTCGCCATTTCCTTTGCAGGCGTGGGATACCCGAGTTGTCCGGAGAGCTCCGCGACTCTTGCCACATCGCCAGCCCTCGCGCGCCGAATCTTCACGCTTTTCTCCGACGTCATCTTTTCAGCCTTCGCGGCGGCACAATCGCGTTTGCACCGCTTCGCTCTTCAATTCCCGCAAGGCATCCGCGGCAATCCAACGCGCCGCGCGCGAGTCTTGCAGCGCTATCTTGCGGGCGCTCGCAATTGCCGCGCGATTTGATGCCAGGTTTCGTTTTCCTATGTTTCGTAACGCCCAGTTCACGGCCTTCCTGACAAAATTCCGTTCGTCCCACGCCTCGCGCTCGATCACTTCCAGATACTTTCGGAATTCCGCGTCCGGCGCTTTCTTGTCATGGCAAGCCAAAAACGCCGCCAGTGCGAAAGCCGCCCTTTTCTCAAATTCCTTTTTTCGCCGGCTCCACGAATACGCCTTCTGCCACGCAGGAGCCGCAAACACGAACAAATGGCAGCATGTGCCATCGCAGACATCCCAGTTATCGAAATCGCGCACCCATCGCTCCATCTGCTGGCTCGTCACCAGCTTCCGTTCCGCAATTAATCCAGCCAAAATGCGCGCGTCATGATTTCCCGTTTCCCAAAGCTCCAGTCCCAACGAATGACTTCGTCCTATTTTGCGAGCTAGCTCGTCGAGTTTGGGCTTTGACACGCCGTAGACGTCTTTCGCCACAATTCCGAATCGCGCCATTCCCTCGACATTTCGCCTTGTGCCCAAACTTCGCAGCTTGCGCAGCACTCGCTTCGCGTCCCATGTCTCGCCAGCGGTGCGCGCCTTTTTTCTGCCGCTAGAACGTTTTGTCCGAATCAAGGAGGATTGTGACCGGGCCTTCATTGACCAACTCCACCGACATCATTGCCTGAAAAATTCCCGTTCCAACCGGTACACCAACGTTTCGTAGCGCTCCACAGAAATCCTCATATAGCTTCGTCGCCAGCTCGGGTGGACCCGCGGAAATAAAACTCGGCCGCCGTTGTCCTCGGGCATCGCCATACAATGTGAACTGCGAAACCACCAGCGCGCCGCCTTTCACTTCCAGGAGCGACAGGTTCATCTTTCCCCGCTGGTCTTCGAAGATGCGCAGGTTCGCTACCTTCTCCGCCATGGTCTTCGCAATTGCCGCGTTGTCTTCCTTCCCAACGCCGAGCAGCACCATCAGCCCGGGTCCGATTTCTCCCGTGACCTGGCCTTCCACCGTCACTTTTGCCCGGCTCACACGCTGCACAACCGCTCTCATGATTTTCCTGGTTTTTTCAACTTCCGTTTCTGTGTTTTCTTCCAGCCGCGCGGCGCCTTCTGGCAATTCGGGCAAAAATAGCTGCTCCGGCCTGCCACAATCACGCGTCGAATCGGCGTTTTGCATCGCGCGCAACTTTTTCCTTCTCGCCCGTACGCGCGATGATGCTGCTGATACTCTCCCGGCTGACCATCGGCGTCAAGAAAGTCTGAGATCGACGACCCGCGCAGCACGATCGCCTTTTTCAGAATGTCCTGAAGCGCGCGATACAACTCTTTCATCTGTTTTGGCGCCAATCGCATTCCGAGTTGTGCCGGATGAATTCTCGCTTTCCATAAGCTCTCGTCCGCATAAATGTTTCCCACGCCACGCAGTACCCGCTGATCCAATAGCAGCGCCTTCACGCGCGCTCGCCGGTGCATCCGTTGCTGAAATTCTTCCAGCCTCACTTCCAGAGGATCGGCCCCAAAACGCAGCAATTCTTTTTGCAGCATTTCTTTCGGCAGGTAAGCGATGCGACCAAATCTGCGCGCATCGATAAAGCGCAACTCTCTACCGTCGTCAAGCAGCATCACTACGTGCGTATGTTTCAATTGAGGTTCGCTCACCGCGCGGGGCCACAGCATTCCCGTCATCCCCAGGTGGACAAGCAGCGCCGATTCCTCGTCCTGCTGCTCTGCGTTTTTCGCGGCCGTTAATCGCAATAACAGAAACTTCCCGTAGCGCCGCACCTCGCGAATGATCCGCCCAGGCAGTTCGCGCTCGATATCGGCAGGATTATCGATGAAATCGCTTTTACCGATGGTGATGCTCAGGATGCGCCTTCCGGCTACTTCTTTTTGCAATCCTCGAGCGACAGTCTCGACTTCTGGAAGTTCCGGCATAATATTCTCAATCGTTTACCCTACCATATTCCTTCCGATCACTCTGAAAGTTGCCGCCCGCCGGGGAATCTTCTTGCTCCACCTCGCAAAATGAGTTCTACTCCTTTTTTGGAGGCTCCCTTGATCTCTCATCGTTGGCGCTTTTTCTTCGCGGCAGTTGTGTTCCTGGCCGTCTCTTCCTTCGCGTTTGCCCGCAAACCCGATACCGGCTTTCTCGATCGCACACTCTCTCTGCACAATACCACTTACAAATATCAGGTTTTCCTGCCGGAAGGTTGGAGCAACAACAAAAAATGGCCCATCATCCTGTTCCTTCACGGCGCCGGCGAACGCGGTTCCGATGGCCTGATCCAAACGCAAGTCGGTATCGGCACCGCTGTCCGCAAAGACCGCACGCGCTTTCCCGCCATTATTGTTATGCCGCAATGTGTAACGAATTCCTGGTGGTCCGAACCGGCGATGGAAGAAATGGCGTTGGCCACCCTTGCCGCCGCCAGCAAAGAATTCAAGGGCGATCCCAAGCGCACTTATCTCACCGGGCTGTCCATGGGCGGCTATGGCACGTGGGCGATCGCGGTGCAAAATCCCAAAAAATTCGCGGCCATTGCGCCGATCTGCGGAGGAATCGTCCTGCCCGAGCATCTTCGTCAACAACATCCGGAGATGGACAAGATTGCCTATACGGACGATCCCAAAAGCTACGCCGACGTGGCCGCCAAAATCGGCAAGACTCCCGTCTGGATTTTCCATGGTGGTGACGATCCCGTCGTGCCGGTCGACGGCTCGCGCAAGCTAAACGAGGCCATCAAGGCCGCGGGCGGCAATGTTCGCTACACGGAATATCCTGGCGTCGGCCACAATTCCTGGGACAACGCCTACGCCGACCCTGAGCTCATGACCTGGATGCTATCCAAGTCACTCTAGACAGTTCGCGGCGTCAAGGCTCTTCATTCTTATGTAGCGCTGACCTTTATGTCAGCCGCGCCTCACTTCTGGTGGTAATTCGGGTACGGCGGATGGTCCGGTATCACCACGGGATTTTTCTTCAGCGCCTCCAGCGTTACTTGCACCGCTTTTTCCAATTGCGGATCATGTCCAGCGGCCACAGACGCTGGATCATTTTCCACTTCGATGTCCGGCGCGATTCCGTGGTTCTCCACTTCCCATTCTCCGTGCAGTCCGTAAATCGCCACTCGTGGAGCCGTCACGCCGCCACCATCCATCAATCGCGGATAGCCGTAGATGCCCACCAACCCGCCCCATGTTCGCGTGCCCACCAGAGGTCCCACACCATCTTGCTTGAACATCCAGGGCAAGGCATCGCCGCCGGAACCGGACATTTCGTTAATCACCATGGTCTTCGGTCCGTAGATCTGCGCCAGCGGCGAGCAGAACTTCTCGCCTTCCCGCGAAATCGCGCAGTTGCGAAGTGGCCGTTTTAGTTGGTCGATAATGTAATCGGCAATTTGGCCGCCGTGGTTGTAGCGCTCGTCGATCACCGCGCCCAGCTTGCCAACCTGCGCATAATAGAAACGGTTGAAGTTTGTGTAGCCGCCCACCGCCGTATCCGGCACGTGCACGTACGCCAACTTACCTCCGCTCAGTTCATCCACTTTCCGACGGTTGTCTTCTTCCCACGCCCGGTTGCGCAACGCAAACTCATTGTCCACTGGCACTACCGTAACTTCGCGCGCGTCCTTCCCGTCGGGATTTGGTCCCACCTTGATTTTGATCTGCTTCCCCGCGGTGTTTTCAAAGAAGCTATATACCTCCGCCGGTGGCCGCACATCTTTGCCATTCACTTCCAACAGGTACTCGCCAACTCTCACATCAACGCCAGGCTGCGTGAGTGGCGCCCGTAAATCCGGATTCCAATTTTCTCCGTTATAGATGCGCGCAAACTGGTAGCGTCCGTTTTGCACCTTGTAGTCCGCTCCCAGCAGTCCGCCCCTCACCATCTTTGGTTTCGGAACGTCTCCGCCACCGATAAACATGTGCCCGATTGTGATTTCGCCCAGCATTTCGGTGAACAGATAATTCAGATCTTCGCGTCCGCCGAGTTTCGCCAGGTACACGCTGTATTCCTTCTCGGCTGCCGGAATATTCAGGCCGTGGTGATTCGGGTCGTACAAGAAGTCTCGTTCAATCCGCCAAACTTCTTTGTACATCTGATTCCACTCCGCTCGCGGATCGACGTACACCTCCATCTCTCCCAAATTCACTACTCCGTCTCCCGGCTTCGGTGCGGCCGCGGTTGCCGCGATTATCCATGGCGATGTTGGCGCGGGACCCTGCTTGAACAGCGCCTTTTCTCCATTCGCCGATACCGCGAACTTGCTCACTCCGCCTATGTACGGCTCCGTCTTCCGCGTGCTCAAATCGAATTTGCTCACGGTGATCAGAGGCGCATCGTCTTCGAAGCGAGGCACGTCTGGAATTTCTCCCAGAAACAAGATTCCCGTTTTTCCAGGCGCCAGCAGCACATAATTCGCAGCGCGAATCGGCAATGCCACAATCCGTTGCCCAATTCCTGGCAGATCGATGGTTACTACAGGAGGTTCATCCTTTTTCTCGCCTTCTTTGTTCTCGCCTTCCTTCCCCTTGTCTTTGTCAGACTCTTTTTGTTTGGACTTGTCGGCTTCCTTCCCCTTTTCGTCGCTCTTCGCCGCCACCTTCTCTTCGTCACTCTGCGGTTCCAGCGGATTTGGATCGCCCTTCTTCAACACAACAGCGTATACGCTTCGCGTCAACGGATGCTGGAAACTCGAAAGATCCAGCCACCCCTCCGACAATCCGACATCCGTACTCGACGCAAAATACAACGTTTTTCCGTTCGTATCGAACACTGGAAGACGCGAGTCTGCTGTCCCGTCGGTGATCTGCGATTCCTTGCCGGTCTCCATGGAGTACACAAACACGGTGTGCAAATGGTTCTCCAGGAATTTTGTGTACGTCAGCCATTTGCTGTCCGGCGACCATGCCGGATTCATCGCGCTCGACGGATCCTCAAACAGCTCGGTCGTGACTTTCACCGGGGTGCCCTTTTCCACGTCCACGTACCACAAATTCAGCCGCTTATCTGTGTACGCAATCTTCTTGCTGTCTGGCGACCACAACGGGTTATAGAAAAATGATGGCGGATTTCCCAGGTTGATCTTCTTCACTGCGCCGAGCCCGGATTGATCCACAATGTGCAGCGCGTACTCGCCCGACTCGTCCGAAAAATAGGCGATCGACTTTCCGTCCGGCGACCACGCGGGATTTCGATCTTCAACACTCGGAGTGCGCGTCAGATTCCGTACATCGCCCTTTTCTGCCGGCGCCGTCAGAATTTCTCCATGTGCCTCGAATACGGCGCGCATGCCGGTTGGCGAAATTCCGGCATTCTGGATTTGCTCAGCGGCCTTAACGTAGTGCGGCCTGGTGTCCGGCAGATCCGCCGAAACCGTGATGTGCACCTGTTTGGGCTTGCCGCTCGCCGGATCGTACAGAAAAATTCCTCCGAACTGCTCGTACACCAACGCGTCCGGTCCTGCTGACAGCGACTTGAAATCCAGAGCTTTGTTTTCTATCTCGCGTTTTACGCTCTTCGTCTTCGGATCGTAGGAAAACAGCGTTACCGGGCCATTGCGGTCCGACAGGAAGTACACTTTGTCTTTGAACCACGCCGGATTTGAGTCGTTCGAGTTTTCACGCGGCACTTTTTCCAGTTGCAGATCCTTCAGCCGCACAATATAGATTGGTGTGGTTTGCCCGCCTCGATACCTCTTCCAGGCCTGCTGCCACTGGAAGTTTGGCACGTAGGCAATCTTCTCTCCGTCGGGAGAATAACCGCCGTCAAATGCGCGCCACATTGGCAGCGCTTCCGCTACGCCGCCTTCCATCGGCAAGGTATACATCCGGGTCATATCCGCATAGGCATCGCGATCGGACAGAAACAGCACGCGCTTTCCGTCTGGCGTCCAGCCCAACGCGCCATCCTGCCCCGGGTACCACGTCAAGCGCTTCGGCTCTCCGCCGGCCGCCGGCATCACGTACACATCGCGGTTTCCGTCATAATTCGCGCTGAACGCAATCCAGTTCCCGTCCGGCGAAAATACCGGATTGCTCTCGTGGCCTCCGGTGGTTAATTGCCGCGCTGCACCACCGTCCCTGGGCACGCTCCACAAATATCCGCCATAGCCAAATACAATTTCCGTCTTGCTCAGCGTAGGTCCCTGCAGCAACAATGGCCCTTCCTGCCCCGGCGCTAGGTACGAACCCATTCCCACCAGCAGCAGCCCAAGAGCCCACCGAATCGCTCCGCGCATGAATCCTCCTTCAGCTCAGAATCTTCAACGAATCTCTCAAAAGGTTTGGATGGTTTGCGAAAAGAGGATTGCCGATCGGCATTTTGCGCCGCAGCACCGCTTCAGGGCAGCGGCACTCCGGGCGTCGCCACGATTCCTGCCATCCGAAGCAATTCCTGATATTCCGTATCGGAAATCGACGAAATGAGCAGCCGCACATTCTTCAACAGTTTCATTTTCCGCACCGCCGGATTGGCCCTCATCTCCGCAAGCGTCACCGGCCTGGGCAGTTTTTCAAAAGCCCGCAAGTCCGCCACCAGATTTTTCCCTTTGGTATCATGCGGGTCGGGGTAGGGGTCCCGCGTCACTTCGGCAATCGAATACAACGACCGCTCCGGCGCGGAGTGATAACACAGCACCCGGTCGCCTTTTCGAACCTGTTTCAGCGCCCGGATGGCGTCGGGTTTCCCCGCAGCCCCGTGCCACATCTCTTTGCCTTTTACGAATAAGGTATCCCAGTGATAGTGGTGTGGGTCTGCGCTGAAGATCCAATAGTGTCGTGTTTGAGAGGTTACGGTCGCCATCGGCCCCAGATTCGGCTGAAATATACACGTTAGCTAGGCGAAAACCAAACAAAATATGAGGGATAGGGGGAATTGGCGGTGGAAAACCCTGGGTTTCAGACGAGGTGCGCGCCAATATCAATGTATGTTATTTATTATCTTACGCTTACAGAACAATCGGTGATTCCCCGGCTCTTTCAGACCCCAACGTCCACGAAAACGTCTTCTCCGCGCACTTCGGTCGGATAGCAATCTACGCCCGCCGCCGGATTTTGAACCACTTTCCCGTTGGTTACGTCGTACTGCCACCCGTGCCACGGGCACGTCACGATCTTGCCCTCAAGTATCCCTTGCCCCAACGGGCCCCCACGGTGCAGACACGTGTTGTTAATCGCGTAGATCGTTCCTCCGACATTCGCCAAGGCAATGGCCTTACCCTCGATCTGGAACTCTCGCACCGTGCCGGCAGGTATCTCCGCCTTCTTGACCGCCCGGACAAATCCCATCGGTTTTTCCTCCGCAGCTCGCCTGAAGCGATCCCACGCTATTCGCTAAGGGTCGCCGAATCGATGAACTGCCTACTGCGGCTCGGCCACCTGCGCCACCATCACACTCTTTTTGAACTCGTCCACCATCTCTGGCTTCAGCCGCACTTCCGTTGGCCGTTTGGCGAGGCTCATATTGTCGATTTTGTCCTGCAGCTTCATCAGCGCGTAGAACAGCGCCTCGGGCCGCGGCGGACACCCCACCACATACACATCCACTGGCACGATTCGGTCGACTCCCTGCAGCACCGAATACGCATTGAACGGCCCACCCACGCTGGAGCAGGCGCCCATCGAGATGCACCACTTCGGGTCCGGCATTTGCTGCCACACGCGCTGAATCACTTGCGCCATCTTTAGCGTTACCGTTCCCGACACGATCATCAAATCCGCTTGCCGCGGCGACGGCCGGAACACTTCGGCTCCGAAACGCGCCATGTCAAACCGCGAGGTGGTCGACGCGATCATCTCAATCGCGCAGCACGCCAACCCAAATGTCAGCGGCCACAGCGAACTCTTTCTTGCCCAATTGAATACGTAATCGACGGAGGTAATTAAGACGTTCTTCTCAAAACGCTGGTCTATGACACCCACGGGCCCTCACTCTTTCTCTTCCCATGCCCCGAAGTATAGCCTTCGCATTTCCGCCCCGTCAAAGACCTTCGTCACACTCATTTCGCCGCTCAGCTTGGCGTGCCGGACCACTATGGCCCTCGTTGAAGAGCCTTCGCGGTGCTACAATCCCCGCGAGGTGCTCCATCATGAACAAGTCAGCCATGATTACCTCGTTCATCACAGTCCTGTTTGTCGTTGGTATCGTTGCCTACCGGTTGCTTTGGGCGGCGTCATCGGTCGCCAGCGCCGCGGGTCTCGGCCGTCTGCCGAAATTACCGAAAGGCTGGCGCCGCTGGCTTTTTGGCGAAACGGATGGCCCCTCGAGATAGCTAGGGCCCTAGGTCCTCTCTGGTAGCAGGCGAAAGCCTTTGTTCCTTCCCCATCGGTAAATTTGGAAATCCCGATCCAGCGTGAAGATGTCTCCTGTTTCAAACTCATTCGCCAAATGGATCAGGCACGCGTCCGCCAGATCGATTGCGCGATCCTGATATTTTCGAAGAATCGACCTTACCGCAACCGCTTCCCGTGAAAGTTGGAAGGGAATCTGGAAGATCCCTTCGCTCACGTTTGCAATGATGGCCTCAGGTGCCCCGGGCAGGTTTCGTACCAGGTAACAACTCTCCGCCATGACGGCTTCGCATGTGATGAGCGGTGCATCTAATGTCCGCACCGCCTCGGCGCACTGCCGATGGAGTTTCTCACTCCGGTCGAGCAGCGCCACAATCACTCCCGTGTCCAGGAGTATGGGCTTCATTTGCCAAAGTCTCGAAGATGCCTTTTATTGGATCCCAGGTCCGAGACGCCCGAACGGAAACGCCCCAAACCAATGATGCCGCGCTTGTTGCGCCGTAAATAGCTCGCTTCCAGGATGCGCAGGCCTTCTCTGACAATCTGAGATGGGCTCCACCCGAGTTCGCGCGTAAGCGCCCTTAGCCTCTTTTTGGACCGTTCGTCGAGTCTTGCTTGAATCGCGGAGCGCATACCCTTAGATTGTACTACAAAATGAGAATTGTATGACGCCAAAACAAACCTCTCTCCCCGCCGGCTTCCTTCTATGTAACACGCACTCTTATGTCATCCAACGGTTGGGCTGGGATAAAGATACGCTACATTTAAGACTAAAATCGCTCAACCGGCAGGTTTTTACTCTTTAAAGTGTCTCGTCCAGCGACAACTCCTCTACCATCACGTCCAATTGCGACTGCAACGCCGTTCGCTTCATTCTCAGTTCTTTGATTTCCTTCTGCAGTTCCGCTAGCCGATCTTCCTGCGCGTCCAATTGTTTGGTGTACCGCTGCAGCAGCGTCTTCTCTTCCGCGCTGCCCTTCAACGCCTTCATGTTCTCTCGCAGCCGCGCTTGGTCATGGTCGATGGTCTCCATCTCCGCCTGCCGAGTCTTGATCTCCTGATCCACCCCGGCAATCTCGTTTTTCTTTTCGATTACCTTTCGCAGCGCCGCTTCCGCTGGTGGCTTGATGGACTTTTCCTGTACCATCGCGGCCACTTGATTGTCCGTAATCGTGCTGACGAAAATAGTCGACTCCTCTGGCTTGCTCTCATTCACCACCAGTTTTTCCGTCTTGTCGGGCCCAACAGCCACTCGGAAACGATAGTGGCTGGTTCCGGCTTCTGCAGGTTTCAGGTCTTCTGCCAGCTTCCATCCTTCCTGGATCGGATGTTCAACCACCACCTGGCGCGGCGTAGTATCCGCATTGTGAATTGTGTATGTGGTGGCGTCGCGCTGCACTCGCTGGATCTTCATCACTCCATGCAAGATCGTGACGCGCGTCGCCGCCCGCGATTCCGATTCATTCTCGGCCGTAACATGCACCGCCGTGTCTGCGGCGTAAGACAGCAGCCTGCGTTCTCCTGGGTGCAACACTTCCATGATTCCTTCGCCGGCGAACGAATCCTGCTCCAAAATGTTGAATGTGCCGCCATCCAGCGTCAGCCCCGACGAATTGGTAACCCACAGTGCTCGCAGCGGCGTGCCTGCTACCTCTCCATTGTCGTTCGCCGTCACCAGCGTCACCTTTTCCGCGTCGATGGGCGATTGCACAATCGGCACCAGCGCCGACTGGTTCTTCAATACGGTGATCTTTTCCTTCAGCGAGTATTGAAACAACTCCCCCAGCGCGCCTCCCTCTGCTGCGGCGTTTGCGCCCCGTAAAGCCGTAGTCAACAAGCTGTTCTGTGACGTGTTGACCGAGGATACTTCTATGGTTTCCGCGGCTGATCCCACGTTCAGCGTCGCATTGATGTTGCTGTTGTATCCCGGCCGCAAGCTCACTTGCGAAAACTGTGACGTCTGGAACCCACGGCTGCTGATGCTTAGCGAATATAGACCCGGAGCGGCACCCGAGAAGCTGTAGTTACCGCTGCTGTCCGTTCGCGCGCTCTCGACTGTCCCCGTCGTGTTGTTGCGCAAGACTACTTCCGCGTTGGGGACTACCGCGCCTGAGGGATCCGCCACACGGCCGCTCAACATCGCACTGTTTGGCGGAGGTGGCGCTGCTGAAAAGCTTCCGCCGGCCACGCCTCCGCCGCTGCCGGAGTCTACACCGCCAACAACACCTCCCTCGATCTTCGCGAAGGATTCGAGCCGATTAGACTCCACCATGCTTGCCTCGTGCGCCTGCGGCGTCAGCATCATCGACTCTGGCAACGGAACCACCGGCCGCCGCGTGTAGTAGGGCTGCGAAATATCCTGAACGAACGATTGCGGCGCTCCCGACACTAGCGCGAGCTGCACATCTTTCCAGTCCTCTCCCACCGTGTTGTCGATAATCGCCCAGCCCTGCAAGAACGGCGTGCCCGGGGCCTTCGGCAATACGATCCTGTAGGTGCTCTTCCAAACAGGCACTTCGCTGATGTAGCTGACGAATAGCTCCCGATCGCCGCTTCCCGTAGCGCTGATCGTCATTCGCCGAACGTCCTTCGACCGCGTCGAGCCCACCAAATTCAAATACCCATTCACGTCCTGATGGATTTCCGTGTCCACGGAACGCACCGTTACGGATGGCCCCAGTTCGAATATTCTCAGCTCTCCCGCGTCCGTCACGATGCCTACTTGCGTCGCGGTAATCGCTCCGCCCTTCGCAGTTTCCTTCTGCACCGTTTCCACGCTGAAGACTTTCCCCAACGCCGTCGTTGTGCCATTCCGCACTTCAACTCTGGTGCCGCGCAACGCAATCAGGAACGCCGCGCTGGTCACATTCTCATTCAACGGAATCTGCAGGCTCTTCAATCGCTCGTCCAGCGGCGCCACGGAGTTGTAGCGCACTCCGGTGATTCGGCCACCACTCAAGTCCACCAGCGTCAACGACTTCAGCACATCATTCAATTGCGCGGTCGTGAATTCGATTCCCAGATTCTGGCTTCCACGCACGCGTCCCGTGTGCTCGAAGTATCCGACGCCGTTCTTGTACAGAACGACTCTCTTCACGGGCAGCGCAACAGCAGTTGTCGGCTCGGGCTCTCGGGCCTCTTTTGCCGCTGCCGAGTTGCTGTTTGCTTCGGCAGATTGGGCTTGCGGCGATGGTTTACTTTGTTTTTGAGGGGTGCTTTGCGCCATCGTTGCAACAGAAAATAACACAAAGACACAAAAGCGGTGAACGCGCATGTGCGAGCCTCCCTGATTTTGCGCAGTGGGATGCTAGTTCTTAGACACCAGTTGTGCTATGTTTGACTCGATGCTTTGATTATTTTTTCCTGGACCCGCAAATCCCGTCGCGCTGGCGCCCGGGTAACAGCCGTACTACCTCTTAGTTTGTCCATGTAGCGCTGACTTTTATCTCGGTCCATGGTTGCGGTTCGGATAAAAGCCTGCCTCATTCGTTGCGCAGGCAAGCCATTGGGTTGATGCTGGCCGCGCGAAATGCCGGCAAGAAGGCAGCTCCAACAGCCACAATGGAAAGCACCACCAATGCCACCACAAAGGTGACAAAGTCGGTAGGCTTCAGACCGAACAGCATCGCCGTGGCCGCCCTGCCCATCGCCAGCGCCAGTGCCGTCCCGATGCTTAGCCCGATCGCCAACAGCATCGAGGCCTCGCGCAAAACCAGCCACACGATGTTCGGCTGTCCCGCCCCCAGCGCCAGGCGGATTCCAATCTCCGTTCGCCGGCTTGCCACCATATAGGAAATCACGCCATACAGCCCGATCACGGCAAGCAGCACCGCAAGTGTGCCAAAGAATCCGGAGAGCCGGGCCATCAAACGGTCGCGCAACAATCCATCGTCAATCATTTTGCGAAATGGAACAAAGCTTACGTCCAGATTTGGATTCGCTTCGCTGGCCACGCTTTTTACGGAAGCGATCAGCCCGAATAGCGAAAGGTCCGAACGAATCAGAATTTGCGCGTCGTTGTCGGGATGGTCGTACTGCGCGATCGCCGTGTACACCAGCGGCTGGAACTCTTCGCGCAGGTCGGCATACTTGGTGTCCTTCACCATGCCAACAATTTCAAACGGCGCGGAGGTCTGGTTCATACGCCGTACCCGGAACCGCGTCCCAATCGGGTTTCCTTCTTTCACAAACTTCTTCACAAACGATTCACTTACAATCGCGACGTTTGGCGAATTCGCCACATCTCGCTCGTCGAAGTCCCGCCCGGCAAGCAGCGGTGTGCTCATCGTTCGGAAGTAATCGGGGCTGACGCGATTGAACGTTGCCACTGGCGCCTCGCCCTCCGGCTGCCCGCTATCCCCCATAAAGATGTCGTGGTTAATTCCGTTGCCGCTCAACGGCACAATTTCTGCAATCGCCGCCGCTTGCACGCCCGCAATTCCTCTCACCTTTTTCAAGAGTTCATTCGCAAACTGGCGTCGGCCCTCATTCGTAAGCTTCAGCGTCGTGAAATCGATGTCCGTTACTAAAATGCCGTCGCGCTGAAAACCCGCATCCACCTTCGCCAAATTATTCATGCTGCGCGCAAACAGCAGTGCCCCGACCAGTAGCGTCAGCGACAGCGCGATTTGCGAAACCACCAGCACGCGCCGCAGTCCAAAGCGCGAACGCCCTTTGCTTCCTCCCCCAGTGCTTTCCTTCAACGCCAATCCCGGCGCTACGCTGGTGGCCCGCAAAGCGGGTGCCAGCCCAAAAAGCACGCAAGTCAGCACGGCGAGTGCCGCGGTAAATCCCAGCACTCGCCAATCCGTTCCCAGGTTCATAAACAGCGGATCATCTTTCGTGCTCATCGAAGTCACCAGCACTTGACTCAGGCTGCGCGCCAGCACCGCGCCAACCGCCGCGCCGATTCCCGCCAACAGCAAACTCTCCACCAGAAGCTGGCGCACCAGCCTTGCGCGCCCTGCCCCTACCGCCATGCGCATGGCCATCTCCTTTTCCCGTGTACTGGCCCGCGCCAACATCAGGTTTCCGAGGTTCGCCGCGGCAATCAGCAGCACCAGGCCCGCAAGCCCGAGCAGCAGCCACAGTGGCTTCTCATAACTTGCGCGCAAATCCGAAACTCCAGAATCCGCGGGAAATGCTCCGAGCTTGAATTGCAGAAAGGCTTTAGCATTCTGGGGATTGAATTCCGCAGGCAGCGCCGCTTCGAAAATCCCCGGCGAGATCGCGCGCAGTTGCGCGCCTGCTCGCTGCACGTTCCAGCCCGGCTTCAGCCTGCCCATCGCGGCGAGCCACCATCCAATCCGGCTTCGCAGCTGACTATTCTCTCCATTAACCAGCGGTTCGGCGCACACTGGCAGTGCCACGTCAAAATACCGTCCCACTTCCACTCCATAAAAATTCACAGGCGTCACGCCGATGATCGGTATGGGCTGGCCGTTGACCGCCAGATTCTGCCCCAGTACCGATTGTTCTCCTCCGTATTCCCGGTGCCAGAACGAATTGCTGATCACCGCGCCCGCCGACCCGCAGCCTGCCCGGTCATCTTCGGGCGTAAGCAGCCTGCCGAGTTCGGGCTCGATGCCCAACGTCGAGAAGAATTCTCCGCTGACCCACAAGCCCTGCACATTGTGCACTTCGCCGCCGGGAGAAATATTGAATTGCGCGGGCGACCACGCAAATAAGCTGGAAAAGCCATCCTGTTTGGCGCGGACCTGCTCCCACAACGCATACGTCAGATCGGGGTAACGGCTCGAAAAGTTGCCGCTCGCTCCGTGGCGGCCGTCGATCGCGATCCTGGCAATTTCCTGAGGGTTGCGCACCGGCAGCGTCCGCAATCGCACCGCGTCAATCAGTTGAAAGATCGCGGTATTGGCGCCAATCCCCAATGCCAGCGAAAGGATCGCCGTTATCGCAAAAATTGGATTGAACCGCAGGAGCCGAAAACCAAATCGCAGATCGTTTGCCAGTGTCTCCATCCATGATTCCCACGTCGCCTCGCGGATGTTTTCCTTCACCGCTTCCATCCCGCCCAATTCCATTTTTGCCTCGCGATAGGCCTGCTCGCGTCCCATCCCGCTGCGCATTTTCTCCGCGGCGTTGGCGTCCACAAATTCGCGCAATTCCTCATCCAGTTCGCGCTCGACGCTGTCCTTCTGGAAGAGGCTGCGGAATCCACGCGTCATATTTCGCAAAAATGCCATGCCCTGGCCTCCTAGGAAGCGGTCTCCAGAATTTTGCCGATGGCCGCCACTTGCCGTCCCCACTCGCGCGTTTCCGTCGCCAGTTTCTTCCGTCCCGTTTTTGTTAAGGAATAATATTTAGCGCGGCGATTGTTTTCGGAGGTTCGCCACTCGCACTCCAGCAGGCCGGCGCGTTCCAATCGGCGAAACGCCGGAAACAGCGAACCGGGGTTAACCTCGAAGACGCCGCCGCTCATCTGCCGAATGCGCTGCGCAATGCCCCAGCCGTGCATGGGCTGCAGATCCAGGGTCTTCAGGATCAGCATATCCAGCGTGCCTTGCACCAGTTCCGTGGGTTGATCGGGCAAGCGCCCTCCTCTAGAGAAACTAGAGCAAGGATACGCAATTCCTCTCGATTGTCAATAGAAGGGAGAATCAGCTTAGCTTTCGGATTGGCTGACATGAAAGTCAGCGCTACATGGAAGACAAGGGCCATGACGCGGCGATCAAGGCGTCGCGATCTCGCTTACTTTTTTGCGCTGGGATCCTCGAATTGTTTTGCCAGCAAATTCCAATAACTCGTGGGCTTCAGGCGCTGCCACATATCCACGAAATACGCGTCCGCGCCAATCAATACGCGCATCGCTCCGCGCTCCACGCCGCGCAGAATTTTCGCCGCAGCAACTTCTGGCGCCGTACGCGCCACCTTCTGAAACCGCGCCATGCTGTCCTCGCGCAATCCTGCCGACGCTCGCGCCCCTTCTTTGGCGCTGGCGGCAATTGCCGTGCGCACAAATCCGGGATGCACGCAGGTCACGCCTACGTTGGTCCCCAGAAGTTCGTGGTGCAACGACTCCGTGAAGCCGCGCACCGCAAATTTGCTGGCGCAATACGCGCTCTGCCCCGCGGCTCCGAAAAATCCCAGCAGGCTGGAAGTATTCACGATGTGCGCACGCTTCTCTTTCTTCAGCAGTGGCAGGAAATACGCCGTTCCATACACGACGCCCCAGAAATTGATGTCCATCAACCAGCGAAAATCCGTCATCGAGATTTCCTCGAAATGCCCCAGCAGCGCTACGCCCGCATTATTGAAGAGCACCGTCGCCCTGCCGTGCTGCGCTGCTACCTCTTCCGCGAATCGTTTCACCTGCGCTTCCTCGGACACGTTCACGATGTGCCGCGTCACTTTCCCTTTCGCAGCGCCCAGCAAGCTCGCCGTTTCAGCCAATCCTCGATCGTTTACGTCTGACAGCGCCAAGGCTGCACCCCGCTCCGCCAGTTGCTGTGCCAGACATCTGCCCATTCCCGACCCGGCCCCCGTCACCACCGCAACGCTTTCGCTCCATTTCCACATTGCTTCGTCCTCGCATCGGGATTTCCGATGCACACGTCCTCACGTCCGCGCACAACAACTCCGTTCCTGCCCGCACTCTTACCATATTTCGGGAACGCGCGGCCAGCGCGTGAATCACACGGCTTGCACTTTGTCTTCAAGGAAGGAGGCGCGCACCAGGTTCTTGCCCGCGCGCTTGGCTTCATACAGCATCTGGTCCGCCTTGCGCACCAGCGCTGTGAAGTCCTGCAACCCATTGCCCGAAAATCCCGCCAATCCAAAACTCGCTGTCACGCTCACGCTCTGCCCCTGCAACGGAAACGACAGCGCGGCGAATTGTTCGCGGAAGCGGTTCACCGTGGCTTCCACTCCGGACGCTTCGGCGTGCGTAATCACCAGCAGAAATTCATCTCCACCCAACCGCCCGCAAATATCCGAACTTCGTGTGTTTTTTCTCAACACCGCTGCAAAGGTTTGCAGCACGATATCCCCGGCGTCGTGCCCAAACGAATCATTGATGACCTTAAAATTGTCGATGTCTCCCACTACCACCCACAAAGAAAACCCGTGCCGCGCCGCTCCTCGTAGCTGTCTGAGTGCCCATTCTTCAATCGCGCGCCGGTTCGGCAATCCCGTCAGAGGATCGGTGCGCGCCGCCTCTTCCAGCTTCAAACTTTTAGCCGCCAGTTCCCGGTTCAGGTCGATGATCCTGCGACCCACGGCCATGCGCGCCAGCATTTCTCCGGGATCAAACGGCTTGGTGAGGTAGTCATCCGCTCCCGCCTGCAGGCCCTTCACGACGCTTTCTTTTTCCTTCTTGCTGGTCATCAAAATCAAATACGTGTACGGCCGCGACTGGTCCTCGCGAATCCTCTGGCACAGCTCCAGGCCCGACAGATCCGGCATCATCCAGTCTGTCACCACGATGCACGGCGAATGTTCCTGATACATTTCCAGGGCTTCTCTGCCATTGTTGGCGAATAGCAGCGAGTACGGCTCCATGGTCAACAACTGCTCCACGAGTTTCCGATACACCGGAGAGTCGTCTACCACCAGCACCTGATATTTGCCGTCTGTTTGGGTCATACCGTTTTTGCCGTTCTTGGGGCCCTGACTTGCTTATTCTCAATCTAGCAGAACCGGGCGGCCCTGCAGGTTTGGTGGGTTTCTGAGCCGCGAAAGTGACACCTATTCTCTGTGGATTGCTTAGCCAATGTCGTTACTTCTGTATGACTATCTGCTTTTTCAGTTCGTGCCGGGTTGCTTCTCTGCCAGCGCGCGGTATAGCGCAACGATCCGCTCGTTGTAGTGCTCCAGCTTGAACTGATTCTGGATTCGCCGGCGCGCTGCTTTCCCCATTTCGCGGCTCTCTTCGCGATGCTGGTAGCACCATAAGATGGCCTCAGCCAGCGCATCCACATCCCGCGCCGGCACCACCAAGCCCTCTTTCCCGCTGGTCACACATTCCAAGGCACCCGTTTTGTCCGTTGCCACTACCGGCAGGCCCGAAGCCATCGCCTCCAGCAGCACTTGCGCTAGACCTTCATTCGGCGAGGGCTGAACAAACAGGCTTGCCTCGCGATAAGAACGGGCTACTTCGTGCGCCGGCAGCATTCCCGCGACTCGCACTCCGCAGTCCGAATATTTCATCAACAACGATTTCATCTGCGGCTTCACTTCTCCCACCAGCACCAGTTCCGCGTCGCGCAGGCCGAGTTTCTTCCACGCTTGCAGCTGATAGCCCACTCCCTTTGCAAATTCCAGCCTGCCCACATAGCAAACGCGGAATGTGGATGTGGTCGCGATCGTCGGATCCGGCGAAAAATAATCGGTGTCCACTCCGGTTTGCACCACCACCACTTTCCCCGCGTAGCCGTACTCTGCAAAACTTTGCTGCGCCACTACCGACGGCACCGCGATGCGGTCGCACTCCGCAAACTCCTGATCCATCCGCCGCAGCAGTCTTTCTGCAAAGTCTCCGCTGCCATCGCCGCTGTGCACGCCGAACCGCTGGCACTCTTCCATCTCCACTTTCTTCCAGTGCCGCGGATGGCACGCCGCGTTCTCCACCAGCGTGATCGCGCCGTTTTTCTTGGTGGCACGCAAGCTCGCCAGACTAAGCGCAGTACAACCGTGGAAGATTTTGCAGTGCGCAATCTGGTTTGACACCAAGCGGTCCGCGAGCCATGCGGTCGCTGTCACCGGCGGCCGCGGTTGCACAGCCGCAGGCAACCGCCGCCACATTCCCCACACCACGCGCTTCAGTAATGTGTAAGCGGGAAAACTCCTCACCGTTTCCAGTGTCCCGCGCTCGTTCGGCTCCCGAATCTCGAGGTAAGGAACGAATTCCAGCACCTGCCGCAGCATTCCGGCGGACAGCAATTTTGCCGCCAGTGTTTTTTGGTAAGGCGCTGCGCCGAGCGCAAGCGTTACAGAGAGGGGATCGGTGGGAGTCGGCATGTCAGCTAGGTTTCAAACCGCGGCACCAGCGAGCTCGCGGTACAGCGCAATCATGCGCTGATTGTAATGGTCCAGCGTGAATTGGCTCTCGATCCTTGCCCGCGCCGCCCGGCCCATCGCTCGCGTTTCGTCCCGGTGATCGTAGCACCACTGGATTGCCTGGGCGGTTCGGTCGACATCTCGCGCCGGCACGATGAATCCTTCTTTCCCTTCGGTCACGCAGTCGCGCGCACCCGATAGCTCGGTGGCCACCAGCGGCAATCCCGTCGCCATCGCTTCCAGCAATACCTGCGCCAACCCTTCATTCACGGAAGGAAAAACAAATAGGTCCGACTCGCGATAGAGTTCCAGCAGCTTTTGCATGGTCAGAAAACCGGGCGTGCGCACGCTGGAATCCCTGTGAGTTTCCAGCAACTCCTTCATCTCTGGCCGCACCTCGCCCGCCATCACCAGTTCCGCGTTCGCCAGAACCAGTCTTTTCCATGCTTGCAGCAGATAGCCCGCGCCTTTCGACAATTCCAGACGGCCCACAAAGCACACGCGAAACAACCTTCGCGGTTGCGGATCAGCCTGCTGCGGCCGTGGCGAAAAAAATCCTTCATCAACCCCGGGAAAAACCACGATGGTCTTATTGCCCAAGCCAAACGCCGCAAAGCTGGCATGCGCCACATTCGACGGCACCACGATGCGATCGCAGATTTCGTACTCGCGTTCCATGCGACGAATCAGCGCCGTCGGCAGCAGCGGGCTGTACAGGCTTGGCTTGATCTTGAATCGCTCGCATTCTTCCCACGGTGCTTTGTGAAAATGACCCGGGTGGCGCCCCGCGTGTTCCACCAGCGTGCGCGCGCCTTGCCGTTTTGCCGCCGGCAAACTGGCCAGCGATTGCCCCATCCATCCATGGAATACGCTGCACGGCGGGATCCAGCGCGACCACAGCTTGTCCTTCATCACAACCGTCACCATCACCGGCGATCTCGGCCGCAAACGCTTTGGCAGACGCCGCCACGCGCCCCACAGGAGGCCGTTGACGATTCGGTTCAAGGGAAAACGCTTGATCTCTCGCAGTGAACCATTGCCGTTGGGCTCTTGAATTTCCAGGTACGGGCCGGAAGTTAGCAGCCGCCGCAACATTCCTGCTGCCAACAAACTCGCGGCGAGGGTCTCCTGCCAGGGAGCCGTTCCCACGGCCAGCGTCACGGAAACGTTGTCTTGCTGCATGGCGAACATCCTAATCCGAGATTTGCGCTTTGACCCGGATATTCGTATTCACGAAGTTCTGGCTGATTCCCTACTCAGGCTTTTTCGCCATGCACCAGCAGCGCGCCTTCTGCCTTAAACGCCCGCAGCTGCGCCGCATCGCGGAACCATCGGCCGGTGTATGATTCCGGCGATGGCGACGGGTCCACCACTCGCTCGTGCGCCACTCGCGTGAATCCCGCTGCGCTGAACCGCTCGGCCCATTCGCCGGCCAGCAACAAATGCGTTTTTACCGCCAGCAACGCACCCCACTGGTGGCAGTGCGGATTGTCGCGATAATAGTTGATCAGCATCCAGAACTTGCCGCTTGGTCGCAGCACGCGGCAAATCTCCTTGAATCCCGCCGTAGGATCAGGCCAGTAGTATGCCGACTCCACCGAAATCGCTTGCGTGAAGAAATTCGCTTCCCACGGTATCTCACCCACCTCGCCCGTTACGTACAGAACATTGTGATGTTCTGCGCTCGTTCGCCGCGCCACGCGCACCATTTGGTCGGATACGTCCATGCCCACCACGCGGCCTTCCGGCACGTTTTCGGCAATGCGCCGCGAGAGCCAGCCAGCCCCACAGCCAACGTCGAGAACATTGTCCGTAGGCGCAAGGCGCATCTTCTCCAGCACCGGCAGCGTGATCGGCAGGTGATCGTGCTCCATGCCTTCGCCACGCCCGGCTTCCGCCCAGCGATTAAATTCCTCACGTAGATTTTGCGTATTGGATTCGGTCATCGTCCTAATGGCCCGCTCGGCGTAATCGGCAGGCACTCCTGAGATGACCTCAGAGTATCAAACCGTGCGGCCGCAGGCGGTGCAGAAGTGCGCCCCGGGATACGCGAAGGTTCCGCATTGGCAGCAGAACCGCCCGCCAGCCGGCACCGGAACCATGCGCACCGGGTTATACGGCTCCGACGTGCAGGCCCACACCAGGGCAATCACCCAGCCGACCACCGTCCATCCCAGAAACAGGTTCAGCAGAATGATCCCCGCAGCGTCTCGTTTATCTCGTCCAATGATCGTTGGCAGGAAGTACAACAGAATCAAGGAAAGCAGGGTCAGCACAGGGCACCCCTTTCGCTACAGCGTCGGCGCAGCAGACACCCCCGCGCGCCTCTGTCATTGATACGCAGCGCCGCCCAAAAATGTTTCGTTGATCGTTTGTTGGTGTATCGCCGACTCCCAGGTCAGCCCATGGTTGGCAGGGCTGGGCTAAAACCCAGCAGTACATGTAAGACAAAGAGCGTGCCGCGGTTTACGCTCCGGCGCCCTGCACTTTAGCTAGCAGTTCCACGAATTTTTGCTTGCGCTCGGCCTGATCTTTGCCGCCCTCGGCTTCCGCCAATTGTGTAATGTTCATCGAGCAGAACTTCGGCCCGCACATCGAGCAAAACTTCGCCTCTTTGTAGAAATCATCCGGCAGGTTCTCGTCGTGCATCGCTTTGGCCGTCGCCGGATCCAGCGATAGCTCAAACTGTTTGTTCCAGTCGAACAAGAACCGCGCGTAGCTCAACGCATCATCGCGATCCCGCGCTCCCGGCCGCCCCCGCGCCACGTCTGCCGCATGGGCCGCAATCTTGTACGCAATCACGCCCTGCTTTACATCGTCGGGATTCGGCAGACCCAGGTGCTCCTTCGGCGTCACATAGCAGAGCATCGACGCGCCGTACCACCCGATCATCGCCGCGCCAATCGCGCTGGTGATGTGGTCGTAGCCCGGCGCAATGTCCGTCACCAGAGGCCCCAGTGTGTAGAATGGCGCTTCGTAGCACCATTCCATTTCCTTATCTACTTGCTCCTTGATCTTGTTCATTGGCACGTGGCCGGGGCCTTCAATCATCACCTGGACGTCGTGCTCCCACGCCTTCTTCGTCAACTCTCCCAGCACCTTCAACTCAGCGAATTGCGCTTCGTCGCTGGCATCCGCCAGGCATCCCGGGCGCATGCCGTCTCCCAGCGAGAAACTCACGTCGTGCTTTTTGAAAATCTTGCAGATGTCGTCGAAGCGCTCGTACAGGAAATTCTGCTTTTTGTGATGCTCCATCCAGTGCGCCATCAGCGAACCGCCGCGCGACACGATGCCGGTGATTCGCTTGCGCACCAGCGGCACTTGCTCACGCAGCACGCCTGCGTGAATGGTCATGTAATCCACGCCCTGCTCGGCCTGCTCTTCGATCACTTCCAGCATCAGTTCCGGCGACAAATCCTCCGCTCGCCGCACGCGTGAAATCGCTTCGTACACCGGCACAGTGCCAATCGGCACCGGCGAAGCATCGATGATCGCTTTGCGAATCTCCGGAATGTTTCCTCCGGTCGAGAGGTCCATCACGGTATCCGCGCCGTAGTGCACGCCGTGGTGCAGCTTCTTCAACTCTTCCGCAATGTCGGAATTGGTCGAAGAGTTTCCAATGTTCGCGTTGATTTTGCATCCGAACGCAATGCCAATGCCCATCGGCTCCAGGTTGCGGTGGTGAATGTTCGCGGGAATGATGGCTCGCCCGCGCGCCACTTCGCTGCGCACAAGCTCCGGCTCTAGCTTTTCGCGCTTGGCAACGTATTCCATCTCCTCGGTAATTACGCCGAGGCGCGCCAGGTGCATCTGCGACATGTTCCGGTTGCCGTTGGAACCTGCCTGGGCCGCTTCCCTTTTTTCCATCCAGCGATCGCGCAACGCCATGTCTTCCCCCTGAAAAATGGGCCTTACCGAGTCGAATCGGTCCCATTTCGTGTGAATCGAAATTATGTCACCCGGGAGGTGGAACGACAACCGAAGAGCAGAGTGGCCGGCGACGCCGCCGAACGCCTCGAGACGCCGCAACGCCCGGAATAAAGGCCGGCGGCTCGGAGGATTTGGTCTTAAATGTGGCGCTGGGTTTTATCCCAGCTTGGCGGCCTGGGGCTGACATAAAAGTCAGCGCTACATGGAAGACAAAAACCGGTCTGGGAGTTGCGGATTGAAGCCGAGGAAATTGCGCGGCTATTTGCTTTTTGCGCCGGGAAACAACTTCAGGAATTCCGGGTCGTCGTGGAGCAATTTCAGGTCGGGATCCTGCCGCGGCCAGTCCGCATTGGCGTATCCAGAGTGAACGCTCTTTCGCAACAGCTCCAGCGCTTCTGTTCTCTTGGCCAGAATGCCGTACGTGCATGCCGCGTTATACAAGGTGTTTGCATCGTTCGGCCGCAGCGCCACGGCCATTTCCAGATGGCGCACCGCGTCTTCCACCCGCCCGAGATTCGCATAGTCGGCGGCAAGCAGGCTGCGCGCCCGCACGTCTTCCGGCACCATCTCCAGTTGCCGCTCCAGTATCTGCATTTCCATTTCGCGAAAACGATGCACCAGCCGGTTATCGCCCAGCCGCTCCAAGGCGTTGGTGTACGGGATATAGACGTTGTAATCGTCTCCGTTCGCTTCAATGGCCTTTTCGATCAGGTCGGCCGCTTCACGGAAACGTCCCGAGGCAAAGTACGCCCGCCCCAGCACGTTGTACACGCCTTCGCAATCCGGTTTCAACCCGATGGCCTGCAACGCCAGATCGATTGCCTCCTGATGCTGGTGCTGCGCGTAGCACAGCCGCGCGCGCGCCACCAGCGCCTCGGCAAGTTGCGGATCGAGTTGCAGCGCCCGAGTGCAAGCCGCCTCTCCGCGCTCCAGCCATTTCGGACTCTGGTCGCGAAACTCCAGAATCATCCCGCACAGGTACGCGATTCCGGCATGCGCCTGCGCAAAGTTAGGGTCGATCTTGATGGCTTTCTCATACATCTGCAGCGCGAATTCCAGGCTTTCGCGCCGCGCATAGCTTCGTCCGCGCAGAAAATAGTCGTACGCCGTCGAATCCCCCGTCGGCTTCTGAGCGATCTTCTTCTGTTCCTGCGGCGTCAGGTTAATGCGGAACGCCTGCGCGATGCTGCGCGCAATTTCGTCCTGCACTTCAAACACATCCGCCATCTCGCGATCGAATCGTTGCGCCCACATGGTATGGCCGCTGGCGGTCTCCACCAGTTGCGCCGTAATGCGCAGGCGATTCCCAGAGCGGCGCAGGCTGCCACTCAACACGTACGAGGCATGCAATTCCTGCCCCACGTGCGGCGCGGTCACGGGTTTGTCGCGATACGGCAAGATCGCCGCCCGCGGAAAAACCTTCAGGTTCCGAATATTCGCCAGCTCCGTGATGATGTCTTCCGTCATTCCGTCGCGTAAATACTCATCTTCTTTCGCGCTGCTCAAATTCTCGAAGTACAGCACCGCCACCGATTTCTCCGCCCGTTCCGCGGACGATTCCGCCACCGCAACAACTCCCGATCCTTTCGCCGAGATACGCTTGCCAGAGTCCAGGTCTCGCCGCAGACGCTTTAGATCGGCTCGCAGTTCGGCGGCCGACTGGTACCTCATGTCGGGATCCTTCTCGAGCGCTTTTCCGACAATCGATTCCAACGCGGGGGGCAGTTCTGCCTTCAACTGCGTCATGCATTCCGGCGTTCCATTCAGAATCCCATTGAAGATCAGCGCGGTGGTAGTGCCCGGAAATGCCTGTTTGCCTGTGGCCAACTCGTACAGAACCGCTCCAAACGAGAATAGATCCGAGCGCGGGCCCAGTTCTTCGCCTCGGGCCTGCTCTGGCGACATATACGAAATCGTGCCCATCGACGTGCCCGGTGTTGTCAGGCCGCCTTCCATCAACGTCGCGCTCTTTCCGGAAACATCCAGTGAAGACGGCGTCGCAGTATCTCCGGAAACTTTTTGGATATGCAATTTCGCCAGACCAAAGTCCAGCACCTTGGTCTGCCCCGATTTCGTCACGAATATGTTTGCGGGCTTGATGTCGCGATGCGTGATGCCGCGGGTGTGCGCGTGATCCAGGGCTTCCGCCACCTGAATAGAAATATCCAGTACGCGCTCCACACGCAGCCCCTGTTCCTCAATCAAATGCTTCAGCGTGCAGCCTTCCATCAACTCCATCACGATGAAGGGTTGCTTATCGTCGAACTCCCCGATTTCGTGCACTGTGCAGATGTTGGGATGGTTCAAAGCCGCGGCAGCGCGAGCCTCGCGCAGAAAGCGCTCCAGCGCCAGCTTGTCTTTCAGCGAGTCCGCGGGCAGGAATTTCAGCGCGACGTTGCGGTCCAGGATGGTGTCGCGCGCGGAGTACACGATACCCATCCCTCCGCCGCCGAGCTTATCGAGAATGCGGTAATGCGAAACGTTTTGACCGATCATTTTTTGGCTGGGAGCCACCGACTGCGGCAAGAATCATAACAGGAAGCAAAATCGTGTCAAAGCGCGGCGCCGCGCGGCGCTGAATCAGTCACCCTTGGCGCACTTGCTAGTCGGGCGGCCCAAGGTCCGGCGGAAAACCCTTCTCCCAGGCATTGCAACGAAAACAGATGCCGCGAAATCCGTCCGCATGTACCCTCAGCGCGGTTCCGTGACAAACGGGGCAGTCGCGAAGAGCGGGCAGCGCGGCAGGCGCATCTTTTTGGTAACGAGACTCGCGGCTCAGCAGCGGTTGGCGCTGCGGGAAGCCTGATCGCTTCCGCAACTAGCGGCGCTGCGTTGTACAACTTTGGCGGAGTCGCTGAGCGCATGGCATCTCGCGGACGTGGCCGCCACGAATCACGCTCGATGGCTTTCTTCCGCTGCAACAGCATCGGCGCGTACCAGATGCCGGAAGCAATGCAGCGGCGCAGTATCTCTTCCAGAACGCGAACCAATTCCCAGCGTTCCAGTGGGCTTCCGTTCTGGGTCCAAATCTTCTCCGCAAGCAGCAATGATCGGCGGGCGTCAGGGTGCACTTGAGATTCATCAATTTCGAGATATTTGATCAGGTTCATACCAGGATTCTTTCTCCGCGTCAGGTCTGTCGGTGCAGGCGAACGTGGCGAGATGCTTCTTTGTCAGTCAGAGGTTTTGGGCGCTGACGGACTGACTTGACTGTGGGAATTGAAGAACTGCTCGTTCTCACCACTGCGGTCAAAACGAGCACTGGTGACGGAAGCAGCAAAATGCAAGACAAACACGCGAGAGCCCCAGCGGCCCGACCCGTCGGCTTCCGCTCCAGGCGCAGCCAGCCGTGGTCGACCAGTTGACGCTGCGCCTCCTCGCGAAGTCCGCGCCCGCAACCCAGCAGATTTTCCAGACGTGCCAACGAAAGGTACGCGCGACCGGTGTGGCCGTCGGCATGCGCCGCGAGCACCAGGTACAAGGGCTTCGCCAACGGCAATAGTGCAGGGTCCTTTACCAACGTTGCCGGAACGCGGCAGATGAATTCGCGACGGATTTCCATGGGATTTTTTAGGAGGGACGAACAAAAAAAGCCCGTTGCGTTTGCAGCGGGCCTGGACGAGGTTAACTCCACAGATAGAGTAGCAGTTAATTACTAAATTGCAAGAACTATTCGATCGGGAGGATTTTCCGCCCGGAGACTCCCAAATCAAATTGGAGTTAGCGGTCCTTGTCTCAAACGTAGCGCCGAGTTTTATCCAGCCCTCGCCAGCCACGGGCCGCCACAAAATGCAGCACTACAGGAAATAACCTATCCGTACCTACAGGGAAGACCGTAGAGAATCGAGGCTCTGACGATCGAAAGGCGTCCCCAAAATGGCATTTCCACAGCATATTCACTCCTGTGGATATTTAATCAGCTACGGTATCTGTTATTTTACTTGACATCAGGCGAAATAAAAGCGAAGCTGGCCACGCTCGCTTTCGGCATCGCCCTTGTCTTACACTCGGGTCCGTGCCCCTGCGCCTCCCATGGCCTCTGCCATTATGATCGCCCCGCCTGCGGGCGCCCCCGACCACTTTGGTCGCGCCCTGAAGCGTTATTGGGGCTACGACGCTTTCCGTCCAAAGCAGGAGGAAATCGTCCGCAATCTGTCGGCGGGCCGCGACGTTTGCGTGGTCATGCCTACCGGCGGAGGCAAGTCCCTCTGCTACCAGCTCCCAGCCGTGCTGCAGGAAGCTCGCACCGCGGTGGTCATTTCCCCGCTGATCGCACTGATGCAAGACCAGGTGGCGCAACTCCGCCAAATGGGCATTCCGGCAGTATTCCTAAACAGCTCCGTCGCGGAATCCGAGCGCGGCGCCATCAAGAAACAGGCACTCGCCGGCGAATTCCGACTGATGTACATCTCTCCCGAACGCGCCGTGATGGACGGCACCGCCGAATGGCTGAAGAACGTTCCCGTGTCGTTCTTTGCGATTGACGAGGCTCACTGCATCTCCGAGTGGGGCCACGATTTCCGCCCCGAATACCGCCAATTAAGCAAACTGCGCCAGCTATTTCCGCAACGCCCCATCGCCGCGTTCACGGCCAGCGCCACGCAGCGCGTGCGCCACGACATTGTGGAGCAACTGAAACTGCGCGACCCGTTTCGCGCGGTGCTTAGTTTTCGCCGCGAGAACCTGCGCTACCTGGTGAAATTTTGCCAAGGGGATATGCAGAACGAATTGCTGCTGCGAGCGGTGAAAGAGGCAGCAAGAGGCAACGTGATTGTGTACGCACCGACTATCGCGCGTGTCGGCGAGGTGGTCGATCTCCTCGGCGAGCACGACATTGCCGCGGTCGAATATCACGGACAAATGACCAACCAGGCGCGCCGCGAAAATCAGGAGAAGTGGATGACCGAAGAAGTGCGCGTCCTCGTCGGAACCATCGCCTTCGGCCTCGGCATCAACAAGCCTAACGTACGCGCCGTCGTCCGCCTGGGTTTGCCCGACAGCATCGAGCAGCTGTACCAGGAAACCGGGCGCGCCGGGCGCGATGGACTTCCCGCCGATTGCTATCTGTTCTGGGAATGGAAAGACAAACGCCTGCGCGAGTATTTCATGAGCAAGATCGGCAGCTCCAGGGAATACGAAGCCGCGCAGAAGCGTTTCGCGCAGATCGAAAGTTTCTGCAAAAGCTCGCAGTGCCGCCAAAAACAGATTTGCTCGTACTTCGGAGAAGAACGAGCCTGGAAAGGATGCGGCGTTTGCGATTGTTGCGCTGACGCACCCGCCTGGCTGGAAGATTCCGATGTCACTCCCGAAAAGGAAAAGCCCCGAGCAAGCAAAAGCTCACGTAAAGACCGCGGCCGTCCGAACGCCGCATTCAGGGCCGAAGCTGCAACTTTCGAGTGGCACGTTTCCGTTTCGGTGGATGAGGAACTGCGGGAGTTTCTGAAGGAGTGGCGAAAAAACGCCGCAAGAGAGCGAAATCGCGCCGCGTTCCTCGTGATGCACGACACGACGCTGGAAGAGATCTGCTCCGTGCGCCCCAAGACTCTGGCGGAACTTCGCAAAGTTTCCGGCATCGGCGAAGCAAAATGCGACGAGTACGGCCAGGAAATACTCGACGTGCTGCGCCGATTCGAGGCTGGCGAACGCACCACGCAGGAGTGGCGCGCGCGCGCAACCGACGCGTCGCAGGAGACGCTGGAACTCCTGAAAAAGGGCCACAGTTTTGCAGAAATCGCGCAACTGCGCGGGCGCAAAGTCGCCACCGTTGTGGCGCTGATCGCCAATCTCGTCGAGCAGGGTGAGTTGCCGTTCGATCCCGCATGGCTCGGCGTCGAGCGTCTTGCGCTCATTCAAAACGCCGCAGCGAAACGCGGTTTGGATTTGCTGGGCCCGCTGAAGAAAGACCTGCCTGCAGAAATCACATTTGAAGAAATCCGCCTGGTGGTCGCGCATCTCCGCCACGAAAAACAATTCCCCGCCGGCGCGTAGCGGCCCGTTTTTTTCTTGAATGTAGCGCTGACTTTTATGTCAGCCCCGCCCCACCTAGCTCGGAAAAAACCAACGCTACATGGAAGACGAAGAACGGCGCCTCGCAGAACTTAATGCGCCAGCGGTGATGGGCCGTGCTTCGGGGAGTCCTTCAAGATAAACATCAGCGGAATCATGGCCAGGCATAACATCCCCATGATCCAAAAAACATCGATGAACGCCAGCATGGCAGCCTGCCGCTCCATTTCTCCGTACAGCAAGGCCTGCGCCTGGTGCGCCGCCTGAACCGCATCGGAGCCTCGAGCGCGCAGTGCCGCGGCCAGTCCGTGCAGCATGGCCATATATCGCGGATTGACGGGCGACAAATTTTCGATCAAACGAACCTGATGCCGCTGCGTGAGACGCGACTGAAGCGTGGTGACCAGGGAAATGCCGACGCTGCCTCCGATGTTGCGCGCCAGATTGATCATCCCGGTGGCGTTGTTCATGCGTTCCTTGGGCACAAACGCGAACGCGGTTACGTTGATGGGCACGAACAAAAACGCCAGCGCGCCGCGGGATACCATCCACACGAATACGAACGTCCAGAAGCTGGCCATCAGATTGATCTGCGTCAGTTGAAACATGCCGATCGCCAGAAAGATCAATCCAACAATCACCAGCCAACGAGCCTGAAACTTCGCCAGTAGCCTGCCCACCAGCGGCAGCATGATCAGCGTAAGGATGGCCCCCGGCGAGAGCACCAGGCCGCTGAGTTGCGCCGTGTACCCCGCCAGCGTTTGCAACATCACGGGAAGAAGCACGGTCGTCCCATACAAAACAATGCCCAACGCGAACATCGTTAAAGTTGCGGCGGCGTAATTGCGATCCTTGAACAAATGCAACTCAATGACCGGCTCTTTCTGGCGAAGCTCCCAAATGACCGCGCCCACCAAGCCAACCGCGGCGATGATGGAGGCCCACACGATGAAGTGCGAGCTGAACCAATCGTCGCGCTGCCCTTTGTCAAGCACCACCTGCAAGAAGCCCAAACCAACCGCCAGCAGGCCAAGGCCGATGTAATCGATGCGCACGCGCTCGCCACTTTTTTTGCGGATCAAATGAGGCGGGTCGAAAATCAGCCAGGTGGTCAGGAAGATCGACAACAGACCGACAGGGATATTGATGAAGAAAATCCATCGCCACGAATAGTTATCCGTAATCCATCCGCCGAGCGTTGGCCCGATGATTGGAGCCGTCACCACGCCCATTCCATAGATGGCCATGGCCATGCCCTGCTTCTCGCGCGGAAAACTTTCCACCAGGATTGCTTGCGACACCGGTTGCAAGCCGCCGCCACCCGCTCCCTGCAACACTCGGAAGAACACCAGCAGCGGCAACGTAGGTGCCAGGCCGCAGAGCAGCGAACTGACAATGAAAATCAGCACGCACGCCATGTAGAAATTCTTGCGTCCAAACAGCCGCGAGAACCAGCCGGTTAGTGGCAGAACGATGGCGTTGGAAACCAGATAGGAGGTGAGCACCCAGGTGCTTTCGTCGACGCCAGCGGAAAGGCTGCCGGCAATGTGAGGAAGGGCAACGTTGGCGATGCTGGTGTCGAGCACTTCCATGAACGTCGACAGCATCACCGTGCCGGCAATCCACCAGGGATTGATCGTCGGTCGCCAAACATCAACGGGATGGAACTCGGCTTGTGCCAGGCTGCTCATGCGCGAGGCCCGCCGCTCAGCTGCAGGGCCGCTAGGACCGTTCACCGCATGGCGCGTGTTTCAAGGAAGCAGAAAGTCGCGGGAGCGAAGTGGATGCGGCAACGTTACACCACTATTGTAGCGCCGGAAACGAAACAGGGGTGTGGCAACCGTCACAATCTCCAGCAAGGCCAAGCCAGTAAACGGGTTACGGGCAAGCTCAGGGCTCACAGGTGGACCGCGCAATCAACCATTGCCCCAGAAAATACGGCACGAGAATTATCAACGAGGCGCGGGGCAACGGCGCACGGAACCGGTCGATGGACAGAAGTGCGTCAGAAAGCATGAACAACAGTGCGCCAATGGCGGCGAGTCGCGCAGCGCGCGAATGCAGCACCGCATTGGCGCCCCATCGCTACGCCGGCCATGGATGCGAGCAGCAGCGCGTAAACAGCGACGGGCAATTTCAAAACGCCGGGCAGCCCCGGGGACAAATACCAGTACAGAGTTGCGGCCACGAGGAGAAACAGCAACCAAATGGAGAAGCGCGCCGGAAATTTCGCGTCGCGCGTAAACGCGATTAGATAAGCGACATGCGCAAACAGGAAAGCGACCAGCCCAGAAAGAAAATAATCCGCGGAACGTAAGAGAGCGATGTCGCCGAGCAACGAGAAGAACAAGCCGATCGCGATCCACAACGCATAGTTCCTTTTGAACGCGAACCAACTGGAAGTCGCCAAAGTGAGAAGCAAGATCGTTGCGAGCGGTGTGGAAAGATCGTGGAACCAGGAGTTTGCGAAAACACTTCCCGCGACAGAAGAAACCGCGGCCAGCAGAAATACTAAACTGAGAATAATTGTGAAATTTCTGCGCATGTCGTGAGCGGTAAAACCCTCGGTGCGCTGACGCCAGCGACAAGAGGGCGCAGAACCGATCTGCGCCCCACCGCGCCAAAACTACTTCAGCGGCGCTTTGCCATTGAACCGCGCAGCCGCGCCCAGTTCTTCCTCGATGCGAAGAAGCTGGTTGTACTTGGCGATCCGATCGGTGCGCGAGCCGGATCCGGTCTTGATTTGGCCCGCAGCAGTGGCAACGGCCAGGTCCGCAATGAACGTATCCTCGCTTTCACCGGAACGGTGCGAAATGACGGAGTTATATCCGCCCTTGCGAGCCAGTTCAATGGCATCGATAGTTTCGGTGACGCTGCCAATTTGATTCAATTTGATGAGAATGGAGTTGGCGATGCCTTCATTGATGCCGCGAGAGAGGCGCTCGGTGTTAGTCACGAAGAGGTCGTCACCCACAAGCTGGATTTTCTTTTTGGAGGTTTTGCTGCCGACGTTCTGTGTGAGCGTCTTCCAGCCCGACCAGTCGTCTTCGGCCATGCCATCTTCCAAAGAAACGATGGGATATTTTTCCACCCAGCTGGTCCAATAAGCGGCCATTTCCGCGGACGAGTGAACGGACTTGTCGGATTTTTTGAACATGTACTTGCCGCTGGCCTTGTCGTAAAACTCGCTGGCGGCGGGATCGAGCGCGATGGCAACCTGCTCGCCGGGTTTGTAGCCGGCCGTCGTAATTGCCTCCAGCACGATCTGAATGGCTTCTTCGTTGGATTTGCAACTCGGCGCGAAACCGCCTTCATCGCCAACCGCGGTGGAATAGCCGTGCTTCTTCAGAGCGGCTTTCAGCGCGTGAAAAACTTCCACGCCCCAGCGAAGTGCTTCGCTAAAGGAGGGAGCGCCGACAGGCATGGCCATGAATTCCTGGAAGTCGACTGAACTGTCGGCATGCGCGCCGCCATTCAGGATGTTCATCATCGGCACTGGCAGAAGGTTGGCCGAAGTGTCGGTGGAATAGCGCGAAAGATATTTGTACAGCGGCTGCTTCACGGCGATGGCGGCGGCACGAGCGGCAGCCATGGAAACGGCGAGGATCGCGTTGGCGCCGAGGCGGGATTTCGTCGGCGTGCCGTCCAGGGTAATCATTTTGTGATCGAGAGCGCGCTGGTCGGCAGCATCCGTGCCGGTTATGGCCTTGGCGATTTCTGAATTAACGTTGGCTACAGCCTTCAGCACTCCCTTGCCAAGATATTTCGATTTGTCGCCGTCGCGCAGTTCCAACGCTTCGTGTTCCCCGGTGGAAGCGCCAGAGGGAACGATCGCGCGGCCGAACGCGCCAGACTCAAGCAGAACGTCGGCTTCGACGGTGGGATTGCCGCGCGAGTCGAGGACTTGGCGGGCGTGAACGCGTGTGATTTTTGTAGACATAACGGTGATGGCTCCTGGGTGAAATAGAACCAATGATTGTAACAGAGCAGCAAGGACCAGCGAGTGACGGCGAACACGGGGGGCGTGATTGATCGCCACAGCGCCACGGGTGCGAAAGTCGCGGGATAAGACAGAGTTTAGCTAGTAGCTGAGAGTTCAGTGACTAAGCGCAGGAAAGTAGTAATCCACAGCGAAATAGGTCACTAAAACTGCGAATGCAACGAAAGTGAACCAGACTCGAACTTCCCAGGATTCGTCCGTCTTCTCTCTTTGCCTGTCGGGGAGCGCGCAAAAAAACGACAAGACAAAGCATGCAATCCCAACAATGAATTTAACGATGATGGAAAAGATTCCAGACATGAGAAACTCTACTGGGCTTCGGGTTCTTCGATCAGCGACTCTTGCCGCACCACGACGACAATGCCCGACGACGTAACATGGAAGCGGCGACGATCGGCTTCGAGGTCATACCCAATCTCGGTATGTTCGGGAAGGCTGACGTGGCGATCGATAATCGCGCGCTTGATCTTCGAGTGCCGGCCGACGTTCACGTGATTGTAGATGATCGAATCGGCCACGTCGCAATAGCTGTTCACGCGCACGTCATAACCCACAACGCAATTCTGCACGCGCCCGCCGGATAGAATCGACCCGCCGGCAACAATCGAATCGATGGCCACGCCCATGCGGTCCTTATCCGCAAACACGAATTTCGCCGGCGGATACTGGTGCTGCCAGCCACGCAGCGGCCACTGCTTGTCATAAAGGTTGAACACCGGCGAAACGCTGACCAGGTCCATATTCGCTTCGTAGTAGGCATCAATCGTTCCGACGTCGCGCCAATACAAAGACTCCTGGCTGTTTTCGTCCACAAAGTTGTAAGCGAAAACGTGGTGCTTGCTGATGATGCGGGGAAGGATGTCTTTGCCGAAATCGTGAGAGGACTTGGGATCTTCGGAATCGGCAAGCAGCAGCGGAATCAGCAGCTGTGTATTGAAAATATACACGCCCATGGAGGCGTTGCAGTGCGTGGGTTTGTGCGGAGAAGTCTTGGGCTTGTGCGGCTTCTCTTCAAAACCCATGATGCGCCAATTCTTGTCGGTCTCAATCACGCCAAACTGTTTGGAAGCTTCCGCGGCGGGAATCTGAATGGTGGCCACGCTGACGTCTGCGCCAGAGTCGATGTGCTGCTGCAGCATCTTGGCGTAATTCATTTTGTAAATGTGATCGCCGGAAAGGATGAACACGTATTTGGAGCGCTCGCTGCCAATCGAATAGATGTTCTGGTAAACGGCATCGGCGGTGCCCTGATACCACTGTTGCGACACGCGCATCTGAGGAGGAAGCACTTCGATGAATTCACCGAGGCCCATCAGTCCCGACCAACCGGCGCGAATGTGGCGCGAGAGGCTGAGCGCTTTGTACTGCGTAAGCGTGAAAACGCGCCGCAACCCCGAGTTGACACAATTGGAAAGCGTGATATCGATGATGCGGTAGAGAGCGCCAAACGGAACGGCAGGTTTCGCGCGGTCACGCGTCAAAGGCCAAAGACGTTCGCCTTGACCACCAGCAAGCAGAACTCCAAGAGCATCGCGCATGTCCGGCATGAAGGTCGGCTCCCGAAGGCAGGTTTCTGAAGCACCCCAGTGTATCAGCAGATGCAAGGGACAGGCACCCGGAGAAACACTGAGAATGATTTATTTTTTAAGTAACTAGTTGGCGAAACGATATCCCACCAGTCGCTCAATAGCTCAGCGTCCAAACAGTACTTGACTTATACCGCCCGAATTGACTACAAGAAGCCAGCCACCTCGTGAGATAATGTAACCAGGTGCAGTGTTGCAGTATGGCCGTAGGCACTGTGTGTCGCTATTCCGAACCAGAACTGGGGTGAATTACCTTTGGCAGAAGTAGTTATCCAGGAAAGTGAGTCTCTTGAAAATGCACTGCGGCGTTTCAAGCGCAAGGTGCAACAAGAAGACATCATTAAGGAAATAAAGAAGCACAGCTTCTATATGAAGCCCGGCGAGAAGCGTCGGGCCAAAGAAGCGCTTTCGCGGAAGCGACTGCGCAAGAAGCAGCGTCGCGAACAGGATTAATTCCTGAGCGTAACGCAGCCTCGGCGCCGCACTTCCGGGATCAGGCCCTATTCAGGCAGACACGTTGGGTATTTGTTCAACTTCATCGCCCGCAGGCCCCAGGGATCCGTGCCCGGCATTCCCGGACTACAGGTCTACGCTTCATTCGGCCAAAAGGTACAAGCTGAGCGCGGTCCCACTGCCCGAACGGGGTCGAGGGGGAACGGCTCATGGAATACCACGATAAGGTGCTGAAGTGCTCGGAGTGCGGTGCTGAGTTCGTTTTTACGGCTGGCGAACAGATGTTCTTCGCCGACAAAGGATTCAAAAACGAACCCAAGCGATGCAAGGCATGCAAGGCGAAGCGCGCCGAAGACGGAGGCGGCGGAGGCGGAGCCACCCAGATGCGAGCGGAGACGAAGACCACCTGCTCGCAATGCGGGAAAGAAACAACGGTTCCTTTCCGGCCAACGCAAGGGCGCCCGGTCTTTTGCCGGGAATGCTTCCAAGCGAGGAGATCGATGGGAGCAGCTTAGAGGAAATTCAACATGCCAGAGTTAAGAAGAGGGCCATCCGCACGGATGGCCCTCTTCGTTTTCCGCGCCGCATGGTTTGGTCAAAGCTCAACTCTGTGCGCCAAGCCATGACTCGAATTGAGCCAGGGATTCAGGCATGTTGCGGCGGCCATAGCCAAATCGAATGTGCGCAGGTTCGTCGTAGACCGTGCCAGGAAGTAGCAGTACACCGGCTTGCTGAACCAACCTTTCGCAAAACGCTTGTACATCCTGCTGCGGCAACAGGCGCGCGAAACCGATGGTGCTGGCGTTGGGAGGCGTCCAGGAAAAGCGATCGGTGTGTCGCGCGAAAAAAGCCGAAAGCTGCGCCAGGTTCCGAAGCACAATCTGGCGGTTGCGGTCGATGAATTTCTGGCGATGGCGGAACGCAAGCGCGGTCAGAAACTCGCTGGGAGCGCTGGCGCAGATGGTAGTGTAGTGCTTCAGCGAGACGATTTTTTGCAGCAAGGCAACGTCGCGACAAGCCAGCCAACCAAGCCGTAAACCGGGCAGGCCGTAGGTTTTACTCACGGACCCGAGGCTGATGGCGCGGTCGTAAAGATCGCAACCGGCAGGGAGACGCGTTGCCGGATCATGCTCCAATTCGCGGTACACCTCGTCGCAAAACACATGGATACCATGCCGCGCCGCCAGTTCCATCACTCCGCGGAATATCTCTGGCCGCATCAACAAACCGGTCGGATTGTGCGGCGTGTTGATGTAAAGAGCTCGCGTATTCGGCCGGATTAAACCTTCCAGCGCCGCTAGATCGTGAGCCCAACCATTTTCCGATTTACGCCGCCATTCGCAGACCGCGGCGCCCGTGCTTTTGGGGACCGTCAGCGCGCTTTCGTAGCAAGGCGTTTCTACGATGGCGTGATCCTGCGGCGTGAGCAGCGCATGATAAAATAGTAAAATGGCCTCTTCCGCGGCGGACACCACAACAAGCTGATCGGGTTTGATTTGCGTATAAATCGTAGCCAGCACTTCGCGCAGCCAGGGCGCTCCCGGCGACTCGGTGTAGCCGCACCAGTGCTTAAGGAATGCATCGTGCGCGCCCGGCTCGAGCGCCAGAAGCTCTTCAATGGTTTGCGATTCGGCGTCGGACGACGACAGTAAGTATTTGGCGGCAAACTCGTATTTGCCCATGTACTCTTCAATACGAAATGGTGTGATTTGCATGACGAGGAGTGTGCCAAGAGCCTCAGGCACCGTCCAGAGCCAAATTGATGCTCTCCGCCCTTCCGGATGCCATTTTTCCGGCCTGAGAGTATGATACTGGCTCCGAAGTCCCCGAATTGACTGACGTCCCGGAGGGCCTGCTATGGCTCACCGCTTCACCATCGGTGTCGAAGAAGAATTCCAGATTATCGATCCAGAAACGCTGGAACTGCGCTCGCACGTCGTGCAGCTATTGTCGGCCGTGGCTTCGCGCGGTTTGGGTGACCAGATCAAGGGCGAGATGCACCAGTCCATCGTAGAGACTGGAACGAAGATCTGCGAAAACGTCAGCGAACTGCGGCTGGAGATCCATCGCACGCGCGGTGAACTAGTTTCCGCGGCGGAGAGCACCGGATTGCATGTGGCCGCCGCGGGCACTCATCCATTTTCCAGCTGGATCGATCAGGTGATTTCTCCAGGAGAACGTTACCAGAACATCGTGGAAGAGATGGGGCAACTAGCCAGGTCGTTGCTGATTTTCGGCATGCACATTCATGTGGCCATGCCCGACAAGCAGACCACTATCGACATGATGAACATGGTGCGGTATTTCCTGCCGCATTTATTGGCACTATCGACGAGTTCGCCTTTTTGGATGGGCAGAAATACCGGCCTGAAGTCTTTTCGCACCACCGTGTTCCGCAGGTTCCCGCGCACCGGCATACCTGAGACGTTCGGATCCTGGAGCGCCTACGAAAACTTTGTCAATCTGCTGGTTAAACTGAACTGCATCGACAATGGCAAAAAAATCTGGTGGGACGTGCGCCCCCACCCCACCTTTGGCACCCTGGAATTTCGCATGTGCGACGTTGCCACCAAAGTGGAAGAAGCCGTGGCCATCGCCGCACTCACGCAGGCCATCGTCGTCAAGATTCACCGCTTGTACACCGGCAATATGGGCTGGCGGCTCTACCGTCGCGCCTTGATCGAGGAAAACAAATGGCGCGCCGCGCGCTACGGCATTGAAGGCAAACTAATCGATTTCGGTAAGGAGCAGGAAGTCCACATGCGCGAACTAATCCCGGAACTGCTGGAATTTGTCGATGACGTGGTCGACGAATTAGGCAGTCGCAGCGCCGTCGAATATGTGCACACCATCCTGAATGAGGGAACCAGCGCTGAACGCCAGCTGCGCGTCTATCAACAGACCGGCGATCTGAAGCAAGTAGTTCGCCACCTGGTAGAAGAGACTCGCTCCAGTTCTGTCGATGGCCTCTCGCATACGGCAAACACCGTGCATTGATCGTTCCAAAGGGGAAGTTCCAGCAAAAGGAGGAATCCATGGCAAGAGTAGGGCTGATGTGCGGACGGGAATTCAGTTTTCCTCCGGCGTTCCTTGCACGTGTGAATTTGCTTGGTAAGAAAGACGGCGTCACCGCGGAGTTTGTGAAGTTGGGCGGAACAAAGATGGGAGAGGCAGCGGAATTTCGTGTAATTGTCGACCGCATCTCCCACGAAGTGGAGTACTACCGCGGCTATCTGAAACATGCCGCGCTGCAAGGGACATATGTGATCAACAATCCCTTCTGGTGGACGGCGGACGACAAATTTTTTAACTATGCCGCGGCTGCGAAGCTCGGCCTTGCGATTCCTAAAACCGTACTCTTGCCACAAAAAGGATATCCCGCGGACGTTGATATCAATTCGGAGTCTCTACGAAATTTGCATTATCCCGTGGACTGGGATGCGTTGCTTGATTATGTGGGCCGGCCGGCGATTCTGAAACCGTTCTCCGGCGGCGGCTGGAAACACGTATATAAAGTTCACGACAAAAAAGAATTACTCGAAGCCTACGACAAAACTTCTCCCTACTGCATGACGCTGCAGGAATTTATCGACTTCAACCAATACGTGCGGTGCTTTACCTTCGGCAAAACCGACATTTTGCCGGTGGCGTATGACCCCAAAGAGCGCCGCTACATCGTCGAGCACAAATATTTGTCACCGGAATTGGGAGCGCGGGTGGTGAAAGACGCACAAACGATCAACCTGGCGTTGGGCTACGAGATGAACACCATCGAATTCGCGATCAAGGATGACGTGCCTTACGCCATTGACTTCCTGAATCCCGCACCGGACTTTGAACGCGACCGCATTACGCCGTTCTATTTTGAGCATGTCGTCGAGAAAATGGCGCGGCTGGTAATCGATCGCGCTCTCAACGGCAACATCCCGAATACCTGGCCCCGCTGGGAAGAAATGCTGGGCATTGGAGCGCCGGCTGGATTCACCGGAGCCGCGCGCGCTGCCCAAGCAACAAAAGCACCTTCTGCAGGAACAACCACGCGATGAAGTCCGGCAAGTCGAGAAAGCAATTGGCGAGTGATCCAGTCGCGCAGTGGGACGGCCTACTGCGGCCCGCCGTCAAGAAGTCTCCTGCTTTAGCCAAGAAATTCCTGGTGCAGGTGCGCAGCGCCAAACTTACATTTGGACGCAGGGTGCACTGCCCGTTCTTGCGGCCCTTCTTCCTTTCGCCGCAGGACGAAGAGCGCGTGCGACGTGTCGCCGAAACCATTGCAGCCGTGGCCGAGCGCGTCACCATGGCGGCTTTGGAAGACAATTCGCTGTTCCAGCAATTCCACTTGCGGCCCGAGGAAGAGCGCCTCGCGCGAATGGCCACGGGCTACGGTCCGGCAAGCACTGCTTCGCGCCTCGACGCGTTCCTGCTTCCCGATTCCCTGAAATTCGCTGAGTATAATGGCGAATCACCCGCCGGAGCCGGCTACTCGGAAACGATTTCGGAAATATTCCAGCAATTGCCGGTAATGCACGAATTCAAGAAAAAGTTTGAGGTCCACAACTATCCGCTCAGCGCCAAACTGCTCGACGCGCTGATCCGGTCCTATATCGATTGGGGAGGAAAATCTCACCGGCCGCAGATGGCCATAGTGGACTGGAAAGAAGTGCCAACGTGGAGCGAATTCGAAATCCTGAAGGCGCGATTTGAAAAGATGGGCGTGCCGGTGGTCCTGGCTGACCCCAGAGAATTGGAATTCGACGGGCGGCGGCTTGCAGCCAAAGGCAAGAAGATTGAACTTTTGTACCGCCGCGTGCTGATCAACGACATCGTGGCTCGCCCGAAGGAGTGCGAGGCCCTGGTGAAGGCGTATTCATCGGGCGCGGTTTGCGTGGCCAACAATTTCAGATGCAAAATCCCTCACGTCAAGGCGTTCTTCGCAGTGCTGACCGACGAGAAAAACGCCGCGCTCTTTTCTCCCGAAGAACGAGGGATCATTCACGCGCATGTGCCTTGGACGCGCGTCGTGGAAGACGTCAGGAGCGATTACAACGGCGAGTCCATTGAGTTGCTCGACTACATTCGCAAAAATCGCGAGGAGTTGGTGCTGAAGCCCAGCGATGAGTATGGCGGCATGGGCGTGACGCTGGGATGGGAAGTAAAAGCCAAAGACTGGGACAAGGCCTTGGAGCAGTCATTGCCCGGCGGAAAGCTGGCTCAAGCTCATGGCTGCTGGATCGTGCAGCAACGTATACCCATCAACCGCAGCGAATTCCCCATGATCGGAACAGGAGGAAAGGTGAAATTCCAGAACATGCTGGTGGACTTTGCCCCCTACCTGTTCCGCGGGAAAATGGCGGGATTCCTCACTCGCTTGAGCTCATCCGGCCTGGCCAATGTGACCAGCGGCGGCGGGCAGATCCCGTCGTTTCGCGTGACGCCCAGGAAGACCACTCGGCAGGTTGCGGGCAAAAAACACTGAGCGGCGCGGAATTTACTCTCCGGCGAGTTTTGGTAAAATAAAGGGATGTCCTTCGGAGTCGCACCCAATGAGCTGATGCCCGGCGCGCGAAACGCCGTCGAGGTGTGCCTGAATGTGCGTGCCGGCGAGCAAGTGGCATTGATCGCCGATGAAACCAGCAGAAGCGTTGCGGCCAGCTTGGAACAAGCGCTGAAAGAACGCGGCGCGAACGCCAACGGTTTGTTGCTGGAAGATTTCGGACCAAGGCCAGTCAAGGATGCGCCGGAACCGGTGCTCGAAGCGCTGGAGCACGCGGATGTGGGTGTTCTGTGCATGACGCCGCAACCGGGCGAACTAGGCGCTCGGATGGCGATTGTTAGAGTCGTTGAGCGGCGGCAGATTCGCTACGCGCACATGGTCGGAGTAACACCGGAAATTATGCAGCAGGGCATGCGCACGGATTACCGGATGGTGGACCGCCTGAGCGACAAGTTGCGTGAACGCATGCTGCATGCGGAAAGTTTGACCGTCAGGACCGACGCGGGGACTTCCTTCTCCGCGCATTTTGACCGCCAACTGGACTGGGTGAAGACCAGCGGACTGATCAGCCCAAGATATTGGTCCAATCTGCCGGCCGGCGAGGTCTTTACCACTCCAGCCACCGTTGACGGCACTTTTGTTTGCGACGCAACGGCTGGCGATTATTTCAACGGCAAGTACGGCGATCTGCAAAAAACACCGCTATTGCTGGAGATTGCGCGCGGGCGGCTGAAGCACGCCTCGTGCGAGCGCAAAGATCTTGAGGAAGAATTCTGGGCTTATTGCCACACCGACGAAAACAGCGATCGTGTGGGCGAACTGGCCTTCGGAACCAATCTCGGTTTGTCGCATATGATCGGCATCCTGCTGCAAGATGAAAAATATCCCGGCGTACATATTGCCTTCGGCGATCCGTATGGAAGCCAGACACATGCGAACTGGAAATCACGCACGCATGTCGACGTGCTCACGCGCAATTGCGATGTCTGGATCGATCAGGACCAAGTCATCGAAAAGGGTCAGTACCAGATGGATCATCTGGGACTTGAGTAGAAATTCCTAAAACAACCGCCCCACATATTCCCGCATCTCGCGTTTCCAGAACGGCCAGTCGTGGCCGCCTTCCGGGCCCCAGTTGTCGACCGAATGTCGGATGCCCTTGCCGGAAAGCACTTCGGACAGCCGATAGGTGGGACCGCTGTGTTCCCACGGCCCTGTACCGGTCACGAGGCGAATATCGCACGACGCGTATTGCTCGAAGTACCAAGGATCGGAGAGATTGGCGAGGTAATCAACAGGATTGTTGAAGTAAAAATTGTCGTCGTACAGCCCGTCCATGAAATTTCGCAGATCGTACACACCAGACAGCGCAAAGCAGCGTTTGAAAATATCCGGATGTTTGAACAGCGTATTCGCCGCGTGATATGCCCCGAAAGAAGCGCCCATAGTGGAAATGGCGATACGCGACTGGCAATTGTTCCAGATGAACGGCACAACTTCTTCACAAAGGTACGAATCGAAAACCGATTGCACGTAGCTGCGATGAAACGGGTGAGCGCCTTTGTTATAAAAGCTCAAGCCGTTGATGGAATTTACGGTGAAGAATTTGATTCGCCCGGCGTCGATGAACTCCGCGAGCGCAGCTGCCATTCCCTGCCCTTCCAGTTCCCACTCGTCTCCGGCACTAGTGGGAAATCCCAGCATCGGCGGTCCCCAGTGGCCATAGGCGACGACGCCAAGTTCCAGCCCCAGCCGGGGAGAATGCCAGCGGTGATATTCGCGTTTCATCGAAGAGAATCCTTTGTGCCGCGGGACAAGAGTATGCCAGCCGCCCACTGCTCGAGCAATCATATTACGTGACGCAAGCGCGGCGAAGTGCGTCTAAAATGTTGAGGTTCAATTTTCGGAGAGGAGCCACGCGCTCATGGCTACTGTTTCCCCGTCACTTCGTCCGTCTCCCGAACACATTTTCAATACTCTGAACGCGCACCATCATACGGCTGCGCTGAAAACCGCCATCGAACTGGACCTCTTCACCGCGATCGATGAAGGAAAGCACCATGCGGAAGATATCGCGGAACGCGTGAAGGCTTCGACCCGTGGAGTACGCATATTGTGCGATTATCTGGCCATCCTCGGATTCCTGAAAAAAGAGAATGGCAGCTATTCGTTGACGCCCGATGCGGCGCTATTTCTTAGCAAGCACTCGCGAGCCTACATGGGCACCATGGTCGGATTCCTGGCGAACGAACGTCACTACGACAATTTCAGAAAGCTCACGGAAGCAGTGCGGCGCGGCGGAACGGCGGGAGAGAATGGCCACAACAAGGCTCCTGACGATGAGCTCTGGGTATCCTTCGCCCGGTCGATGGCGCCGCTCACCATTCCCGCGGCTCTCTTCATCGCGCAACTTCTGGGCGCGCCAGAAGGCCGTCCTTGGCGCGTGCTGGACATTGCCGCGGGGCACGGGATGTATGGGATCACGCTCGCTCAGCAGAACGCGCAAGCGCACATCACTGCCGTCGATTGGCCGGCAGTGTTGGAAGTAGCTAAAGAAAACGCGGCGAAAATAGGTGTTGCGAACCGTTACGAGGCGCGCGCCGGAAGCGCGTTCGACGCGGATCTTGGCGACGGCTATGACCTGGTTCTGCTGACAAACATTTTCCACCACTTCGATAAGCCCACCTGCGTCCAGTTGATGCGGCGCGTCCACCAGGCGCTGAAACCCAATGGCAAGGCCATCACGCTGGAATTTGTGCCCAACGAAGATCGCATCTCGCCGCCCACGGCCGCGGGATTTAGCCTGCTGATGCTCGCGGGCACGGACGCGGGAGACGCTTACACCCTTTCGGAATATGACAAGATGTTTCAAAGCGCCGGCTTCGCAAAAACCACTCTTCATCCGATACCCGAAATGCCAGAGCAGGTACTCATTTCGGAAAAGACCATCTAGCCTCTAAGCAACCGGGAGAAAGAATGGACGTCACGGCCCCAGTGTGTGCAAATGTGTCGTGTGCTGCAGATCTCTGCGCCCGCCCCTCGCGGACTTGCAACGAATCGGATTGTAGGTAGGATAGAGGGCATACCTAGGCGGTATTTGGGTGATTTTCGTCGAAATGAGCCAGGTGAGCCGATGATTCAACTCGAAAATGTAAGCCGACGCGGGTTTCTGAAGGGTCTGGTGGGAACTGGTGCTCTGGTTTTGGGCGTGCGTGTTCTGCCCGAGAGTTTGCTGGGAGCCGAGACGCCAGTCGGTGGCAATCCGATGACGGCGGCTGCACTTCAGCCCAACGCCTTCGTCGCAATCGCCACGGATGGCACGGTCTATATTGTGGTGGGCCGATCTGAGATGGGAAGCGGCAATCGTACGGGCCTTCCGCGAATTGTGGCCGATGAATTGGATGCCGACTGGAGCAAAGTTAAGGTCGTTCAGGCAACAGGAAATGAAAAATACGGCGATCAGGACACCGACGGTTCGCACTCCGTACGAAGTTTCTTCGATACGCTTCGCGAAGCGGGTGGCAGCGCGCGTTTGATGCTGGTCCGCGCGGCCGCCCAACAATGGAACGTACCCGAGAAAGAGTGCGCCACCCAGACAAACACAGTCGTGCATAAGTCCAGCGGGAAAAAACTGGGTTACGGTGAATTGGCTTCCGCAGCGGCCAAGTTGCCGGTCCCCAAAAAGGAAGAATTGCAATTGAAGCCGAGGAAAGACTGGGTCTATATCGGCAAAGCCGCGCCCGCCTATGACCTAAAGGATATGTCCACGGGCAAGGCGATTTACGGTCAAGACGCAAAGATGGATGGAATGCTCTTCGCATCCGTGGTGCACCCGCCGGTGTTCGGCAGCGCAGTGAAGAGTGTAGACGACTCCGCGGCGCTGAAAGTGACGGGAGTCAAGCAGACTGTAACGATTGACGGGTTTAAGCCGCCGGTGAATATGCAAGCGCTGGGCGGCGTCGCCGTAATTGCCGACAGCACCTATGCGGCGTTTCAGGGCAAAAAGAAACTGAAGATTGAGTGGACGAAGAGCGAGCACGATGTGTGGACTTCCGACACCTATCGAAAATACCTGGAAGACACGGCGCGAAAGCCCGGAAAAGTCGTACGCGAAAATGGGGACGTGGATGCGGCGTTTGCCAAAGGCGGAAGAATCATTGAAGCCGGTTATTATGCGCCGATGCTGGCACACGCCGCGATGGAGCCGCCGGCAGCATTAGCCGTGTATCGCGATGGAAAAGTAGAGGCTTGGGCTCCGACACAAAATCCTCAGGGCGCTCAAGAAGCTATTGCCGCAGCAGTGGGCATAAAAAAGGAAGATGTCACGGTGAACGTAACGCTGTTAGGCGGAGCTTTCGGCCGCAAATCCTTCCCGGACTTCATTGTCGAAGCGGCGGTGCTCTCAAAGAAGACCAGCAGGCCTGTGAAAGTGGTCTGGACCCGCGAAGACGATATCCATTTCGATGCGTTCCATTCCGTAGCCGCAATGTATTTCAAAGCTTCGCTCGGCGCAGACGGCATGCCTACGGCCTGGCTGCAGCGCAGCGTCTTTCCCCCCATCGCGTCGACGTTCGATGCCAAAGGTGAGTATGCAGACGCCGGAGAAATTGGTCTTGGCTTCAGCGATCTGCCTTTCGCCGTTCCGAATCAACGCGCCGAAAATGGACCAGCGCCTGCCCACACGCGCATCGGATGGTTGCGGTCCGTCGCCAATATTTATCATGCCTACGGCATCCACTCGTTTGTTGGTGAATTGGCTAACGCCGCCGGCAAGGATCAAGTCGAATACCTGCTCGCTTTGCTGGGGCCGGGCGGAATTTTGCCCAAGGATCAGCTGGCAAAGGATTACACGAACTACGACGGCGATTATGCCCAATATCCCATCGACATCGCCCGATTCCGCCGCGTGGTGCAGCTGGCGGCGGAGCGATCGGGCTGGGGCAAACAAAAACTCGGCAACGGATTCGGCATGGGCATCGCCGTTCATCGTAGCTTCCTGACATATGTGGCGACGGTGGTTCAGGCTGAGGTGAAAGAGAACAAGGTGATCATCCAGCAGGTAGACATGGCCTTGGATGCAGGCACGATCGTGAATCCGACCACGGTGCGCCAACAGTTCGAGGGCGCGGCCGTGATGGGAACGAGCATCGCCTTCTATGGCGAGATCAGCGCGACCAACGGTGTGATTGATCAATCCAACTTCGACAGTTTCCAGGTGGCGCGAATGAACGTCGCGCCTCGCGTCACCAACATTCACATCGTGGAGAGCGATGCGCCGCCTGCCGGTATCGGCGAGCCGGGACTGCCACCATTCGCGCCCGCTTTGTACAACGCGATTTTCACCGCCACAGGCAAGCGCATCCGGGAAATGCCCCTGACAAAAGCGGGCCTCGCGTAGGAACCGCGCGTTCTTTGCTTAAAACTTAAAACTGAAAACTTATAACTCTTGGCGCGGAGGACGACTTGAAGCGATTTTTGATTGCCTCGTGTGTGGCCCTGGCGGTCACGGCGATTCCCGTCCACGCGCAGCGTCAGCCTGTGCTGCCGCAAATTGATGAGCCACATCCTTATTATTACCGCGAATTGTACCTGCCACAATTAACCAGCGGACCAAGTAGCCTGACCTGGGGGCCGAACTCGAAAGAGCTGATTTACTCCATGGCGGGTTCGTTATGGCGACAAGCACTGGACTCGCAGGAGACGGTGCAACTTACGGATGGCACGGGATACGACTACCAGCCAGACTGGTCGCCGGACGGAAAGTCAGTCGTCTATGTGTCCTACCAAAAAGATGCGATGGAGTTGTGGCTACTGAATCTGGCGACCGGCAAATCGAACCAATTGACGGATGGTGGCGCCGTGAACGTCGAACCGCGTTGGTCGCCCGACGGAAAGCAGCTAGTCTGGGTCTCCACGCAGTACAACAAACGATTTCACATCTTTCGCGCGGATGTGCGTGACGGTTCGCTGCAGAATATCGTCCGGCTCACCGGCGAAACCAAAAGCTCTCTTCCCCGTTACTACTACAGCCAATACGACATGGAAATTAATCCGGTCTGGACGCGCGACGGCAAGGAAATCCTGTTTGTCTCGAATAAAGGACACATCTACGGCACGGGCGGATTCTGGCGCATGAAGGCGGAACCCGGAGCCTCAGCGCGGGAAATCCATTACGAAGAAACAAGCTGGAAAGCGCGCCCAGATTTCTCGCCGGACGGCTCGCGCATGATCTACAGCTCATACCTTGGACGACAGTGGCACCAATTGTGGGTGATGCCGGCCGAAGGTGGTGATGCCTTTCCAATTTCCTACGGCGATTGGGACGACACGTTCGTCCGCTGGTCCCCGGATGGAAAAAGAATCGCGGCGATTTCCAACGACCCCGCTACGACTGAAATATTCTGGCAGCAGATCCCCGGAACGAATGAACAGCATTTGCAAATCGAACACCGCAAGTACTTGCAGCCCAGATCCACGCTCAGATTTCGAATCGAAGGAATGGCCACGAACGCAACTGCGGCTCGTGTATCGATTACAGACTCTGCGGGCCGTTTCTTTGCTCCTGCCGATGCGCGAATATATGCGGACGACGGCTTTGACAGGAGCGAACGGGCCCTCGAAAGACATTATTTCTATGCCGACAAACCGGAGTTAAACCTCGAAGTGCCTCCAGGAAAATATCTGGTGGAAGCTTCGCATGGACTGAATCAAAAAACCTATCAAGGTTCTGCTGAAGTGAGTCTGAACGAAGACGGCAAAGTCACTGCAAAATTCGAGCCGCTGAAATTCGAACCGACAGACGGGAAATGGGTCTCGGCAGATCTTCACGCGCATATGAATTATGGCGGAACATACCGAAATTCGGCACCAGGGCTTATGACCCAGGGCTTGGCGGAAGGCCTCGCAATCATCAACGAACTGATTGTGAACAAAGAGCAGAGGTTTCCCGATATAGAATTTGCGCCTGAGCAATGGGTCAATTTGTCGGATCCCGATATGAGTGTCGTGAAGGGCCAGGAATACCACACTAGCTATTGGGGTCACCGTGGCGTTCTTGACCTTAAGGACGGTCTCTTATTGCCGGGTTATGCCGGGTACCCGAATACGGCGGCGGCGAGTCTCTACCCCATGAATGCGGATGTGTACGACAAGGCGCATGCACAGGGCGCGCTGGTAGGAGCCGTGCATCCCTTCGACGACGTGCCTGATCCATTTGCCAAGCCCGCGCAAAAAATTACCGACGAACTTCCGGTGGATGTAGCGCTCGGAAAGCTCGACTACATGGAAATCGTGGGATTCAGCGACCATAAATCCACGGCAGCAGTTTGGTACAAATTGCTGAATCTCGGGTTTCGGTTGCCAGCGGGCGCAGGGACGGACGCTACCACAGACTACGCGGCACCTATTCGAGGCCAAGTAGGGTTTGATCGAGTTTACATTCGCATCCCGGAGTGGCCGGCCACAACAGACCTATGGAAAGGCGGATTATTGAAAGGCCGAACGTTCGCAACCAATGGCCCGCTGGTGAACTTTCAGCTGGGTGGCGAAATGGTTGGGGAAGAGCTGGAGTTCAATGCGCCGCAGCCTGCAATTCCTTTCGCCGCCAAATTGCGCTCCATCGTGCCAGTCGATCATCTGGAAATCGCCTGCAACGGCAGGGTTGTAAAAGATTTGAAACTCGAAGGAAAGCGCGACACAGCCGACGTGACGGGCGCGATACCGCTGAACGAAAGCGGTTGGTGCGTTTTGCGTGCGTGGAGCGACAAGGCGGAATATCCGGTGCTGGACAAATACGCCTATGCCACGACCAGCCCCGTCTACGTGACCATCGCAGGAAAGCGCGCCTATTCCAAGGACGACGCCGAGTATTTCAAGGCGTGGATCGACCGCACCATTGAAGTCACGGAACAATATCCGGACTGGAATTCAGCCGAAGAAAAAACCTACGTCATGAAGAAACTGCAAGACGCTCGCGCCGTCTATGAAGGGTTGCACTAAGCCTCAAGCGCTGGGTTTTATCCCAGCTTGCCATAAAAGTCAGTCTTACATTCAAGACACCAGATGCCTCCGCAACCAATCAGCAAGTCGCGGCACGCTTGTGGAAGCCGGGAAAGAAGAGATAAAATTCACCCGTCTACATGACGCCTAGTCCCTGCAGTCCGTGTGGGTAGCACGGCTGCATTCCGCCTGTCGAACGAGGGGGAATCGCTCCGCCCTCGATTCCGGACGAGCATGCATTAACGAAACCGAGCCGTCAGGGCGGCCCAGGATGCGTGCGCCTTCGTTTAGAAGGTGAGCAGCAGGCGTCCGAGTAAAGCTACGGATTTTTTGCGCCGGTGACGCGCGAGGAAGGAGGGTACATGATCGTCGGTGTACCCCGAGAAACTTATCCAGGAGAACGCCGCGTCGCCCTCGCGCCCGCGGTCATCCCCAGTCTGAAAAAAGCCGGCTTCGATGTGCTGGTTCAGGAAGGCGCGGGGCTGCAGGCCGGTTATCCAGACGCGGAGTATGTGGCAAAAGGCGCGCGCCTCGCGCGAACTCGCGAAGAAGTCTTCGCCAGCGCCGCCATTCTCGTACAATTTCTGTGCCACGGCGCCAACGATAAGAACGGCGGCGAAGATCTTCCCTTGTTGCGCAAAGACCAGGTGCTCATTGGCTTTTTGCGACCCTTGGGCACGGTGAAAACCGTGCAGGACATTGCGGACCGCGGCGTCACTTCCTTTTCCGTGGAATTGATGCCACGAATCACGCGTGCGCAGAGCATGGACGCGCTTTCCTCCATGGCCACGATCTGCGGCTACAAAGCCGTTGTGCTGGCTGCGGACACCCTCCCGAGAATGTTCCCGATGTTGACGACAGCAGCGGGCACCATCGCCCCTGCCAAAGTCTTCATTATCGGCGCCGGCGTCGCTGGCTTACAAGCCATCGCCACTTCCCGCCGCCTTGGCGCCGTGGCTTCCGCTTACGACATGCGCGCCGCTTCCAAAGAGCAGGTGATGAGCCTCGGCGGACGATTTGTCGAATTGCCGATCGAAGCAAAAGACGCGCAGGACGCCGGCGGCTACGCCAAGGCGCAGGACGAGAGCTTCTACCAAAAGCAGCGCGAATTGCTGGCGAAAACCGTTGCGGAGAGCGACGTAGTCATCACCGCTGCGGTCATACCCGGAAAGAAATCACCAATCCTCGTCACCAAGGACATGGTCGAGCGGATGGCTCCCGGCTCGGTCATCGTGGACCTGGCGGCTGAACGCGGCGGAAACTGCGAGTTGACCAAGCCCGATGAAACCGTCGTCATCCACGGCGTAACCATCATTGGCATGTTCAACCTGGCAGAAACCGTTCCCTATCACGCCAGCCAGATGTATGCGCGCAATATCAGCGCCTTCCTCCTGAACCTCACCAAGGATGGCAAGGTGCAACTCAATTTGAAAGACGAAATCATCCGCGAAACGTTGGTCACGCACGAGGGCGAAATTGTGAACGCCCGGGTAAGAGAATTTTTCTCGCTGCCGGCGCTGCAATCGACGCCAGCGGGAGGAGGATCCTGATGAAGTTGGATTTATTGACAGGTTTGTACGTGTTCATGATGGCGGCGTTTATCGGATTTGAAGTGATTCGCCGCGTTTCCCCGCTGTTGCACACGCCCTTGATGTCTTTGACCAACGCCCTGGACGCAATCGCGGTCGTCGGCGCCATCATCCTCGCCGGCGAAGGCAAAAGCACGCTGGCAACAATCTTGGGAACGATCGCCATTGTTGCCGCCACCAGCAATATCGTCGGCGGCTTCATGATCACTGACCGCATGCTGAAAATGTTCAAGGCGAGCGGCCCGAGAAAGCCGTAACGATCATGCTCGCCACCGAACATCTCATCGAAATCACTTACCTGATCGCTACCGCGCTCTTTATCCTCTCCTTGAAATGGCTCAGTTCTCCAGTGACCGCGCGGCGCGGCGTCTGGGCCGGCGAGGCTGGCATGGTGCTGGCGGTTGCCGGAACGCTGCTGCACCAGGGAATCGTTTCTTATCGCTGGGTTGCCATTGGGCTGGTGCTGGGAACGATCATCGGTGTGCCACTCGGAAAAGTGGCCATGACCGCAGTGCCGCAGCGAACCGCGCTCAGCCACGCCTTCGGCGCTTTGTGCGTGACGCTCGTCGGCACCGCCGAGTTCTATTTGCAGGCCCCCAACGTGCCTGGGTTCACCATGGGCGTTCTCTCGCTCGAAGTTATCCTTGGCGCGCTCACGTTTACTGGCAGCTTGATGGCCGCGGGAAAACTCCAGGAAATCCTTCCCCAGCGGCCCATCACTTACAAGGGCCAGAACATCGTGAATCTGGGCGTGCTGGCCATCGCCATCGGCATCGCTGTGGTGCTGGTGATGCATCCGGATCGCATGTATCTGTTTCCCCTGATGATCATCATTCCTCTATTCTTTGGCGTGATGATGATTATTCCCATCGGCGGCGCGGATATGCCTACCGTAATTTCACTGTTGAATTCCTACGCAGGATTGTCGGCGGCGGCGATGGGCTTCGTGCTCGGCAGCAAGCTGCTGATTATCGCCGGCGCGTTGGACGGAGCTTCGGGCTTCATCCTTTCCGTGAACATGTCCAAGGCCATGAATCGCTCGTTCACCAACGTGCTGTTCGGAGCGTTTGGGCAAGAACAGAAGACCGCGGCAGGCGTCGCAGAAGCGCGACCAGTGCGCAGCGCCTCGCCAGAAGAAGCCGCCGGCATTTTGTCCGCTGCCAGCAAAGTTGTGATCGTTCCCGGATACGGCATGGCCGTGGCCCAGGCGCAGCACAAAGTCCGCGAACTCTACGATGCGCTCACCAAACGCGGCATCGACGTCAAATTCGGCATTCACCCGGTAGCTGGCCGCATGCCCGGCCACATGAACGTTCTACTGGCCGAAGCCGACATTCCCTACGACAAGCTGTTGGAGATGGACGACATCAACGGCGATTTCCCGCAGACGGATGTAGCGTTGATCATCGGAGCAAATGACGTCACAAATCCCGCGGCTCGCACCGATCAGAGCAGCCCGATCTTCGGCATGCCAATTCTGGATGTGGACAAAGCGCACACCGTAATGGTGATCAAACGAAGTATGGGCGCGGGCTTTGCCGGAATTGAGAATCCCCTGTATTACATGGACAAAACCCTGATGTTATTCGGCGACGCCAAGAACTTCGTGGGATCGATCGTGCGCGAAATTGCCGGCGGCCATAACTGATACAAAACGCCGATGCAATTGTTGGTTTTGTTTTTGTAGTGGCCGATCTTCAGGTCGGTTCTTGGGCCGGCTTTTCTTCTCGCCCTTGCCCTGCTGACCTCACGGACGGCTCGGACTCTCCAGCGCTTCGGTCACTCCCCAAACTGTCAGGCCACCAGCCACAATTCCTGTAACCAGCATGAACCGGCTTTGTCCCGCAGCGACCGGCGCATGCCCCTTAACCATCTTCACCGCCGCGCATGGTTTGTGGCTGTGATACTCGTGATAATTATCAACGTCCGGCGAAACCCATTGATGATAGCTGACTTCATTTTCCGCATGGACGCGATAGGCTTTCCCCTCTTCCACGTAATGCGATTCCGGTCCAACCCGCACATCTGCTTGCCCGCGCTGGCTCGCGATCGTTACATTGCAGGGATCGTTGATGGTCACACGCCCGATTTCCGCGGTAGTTAGCACCGGCGTAACGCGAACGTCAGAGGCCACGATGACCAGATTCTCGCGTCCACCCGGCGTCGTGTATACGGCCGTACCCCGATCCAGTTCGGCGATGGCTCCATAGGGCGTGCGGTACACATGCGCCGCGGATGAACTCTGTAGTTCCAGCGACAAGCCCCCAATTCGAATCAGCAGCGAACCTCCGTCTTCCGTGGACAAGTACTCTCCCGAATAAATTGTCGAGCCCTCGGTGAGCGGTAGGTCGCCGATATGGGCCTTCTGAACTCGCGCCGCGAGCCCTAGCGCCGGCGCGGCGGTATTCGTTTGCGTCTGCGCGTTCAACGATGCGGCCGACAAAGTGACCAGCACGGCAAAAAACATGACGCGAGCGATTCTCATTGGATTTCCTTCTGCTTAACGCAAGCGAGATTTCGTAAACACGGGGGGTTCAACCTCGGGAAAGTTCCACGCTCCGGCGGCGTTGGGACAATTTCGCGTGTTGGTGACGGCATGAACTGTAATGTCAACGAAGGATCCCCGAACAGAATCCACGTCCGGCGGACATCGTTGTCCGACGTCCCAGCCTTCGTCTGCTGAATCAGCCAGCCAAGCGGCATCTTAGGATGACTGGTCAATTGGTGTAGGAACGCCTGGTTCATGGAGGCTTGCGGCGCTTGGTCCGTGAATCCGGATGAAGCCCAGACGGCAATTCCGCCGCCGTTGGGAGCCAGCAAGATCGATTCAGCAAGGCTTTCCGCGTACACGTCCTGGAAAAAGCCGTTCAGACAGTCCATCAGCAGATACACGGGCAATCGGTCGCCGTTCGTCAGTGCCGCGGCATCTGTCGAATCGAATAGATCGACGAAGGACCACTGTTGTTCAGCGCCGTGACCCTGGTAATCCACCAGCACCGCTCCATTGTTCAGTGCGGTGATGATCTGCGAGCGCGCTGCGGCTGGATCCACGCCGTCGGTCAGGATTTTCGAAGCCTTCAGCGAAGGCGGCAGATTGGTCGCGGCAGAGCCTACCGCCGACGAGAAATTGGAATCCACGTTCTGATCCCCGACCAGAAGCGCCTGCCCATTCCAGGCACCGGCGAAACTTCCCTGCTCGTAATGAATGATTCGACTAACCAGCAGGCTGGCGTCGGCAGCGGTGCGAACGGGCAGTCGGCCCGTTGCCAGCGTGGCATAACCGGTTTGCTGGAAATCTGAGAACCAGTCATCCGAGGCTGTTTTGAAGGCGGCGGTTTCGATCACGCGTGTTGGGACAAAGTCGAAGTCGCCGAGTCCAAGGTAATTCCGAGGGTCAAAGGAGGCGTCGCCAAGCAGTAGCAGCGCCTGCGGCTTGCGCTGCCAGCGCCTGGCGGCATCATGAAGGAAACTTCGGATAGCGAAGGGACTGCGCTCACCATTGTTGTATTCGTCGTAGATCTGATCTGTGGTGACCACCGCAACTTGATGGCCTTGCGATTCCCGGTGATGCACCAGCGGCGTCAGACTGTCCACAAAATCCGGATGCGTAATGATCACGATATCGGCGCCCGTCCGACGTTCATCCAGGAATGCCGGGGCGTGGCGCGTGACAGAAACTGGCACTGAGATCGCGTCGGACGCGAACGCCAGAATCGTTCGCACCGCAGGCCCGGAAGTGGCGAGTCCAAGCGTGGCATCGTATGAGCCGCCGTTCGACGCGATTTTCGAGGAGAGTTCGAAGATGTTGAGGATGTCCGTAATATCAAACACGCGAATTGATGCGTTGCTGAAGCCGCTAAGATGCAACTCCGAGCCAGCGGGAGCGGTGGCGCGAAGCCAGTCGGCGTCCGCGGCATACGTGTGGCCGTAGTGCAGCTCGATGGACTGCACCGCACTGACATCGTTATCGCCATTCAGCGCCGTAAGGGTGACGGTATTGCTTCTGTTCTGCAGCAGTGAGGCCTCTACGGGAAAACTCTGCTTGGACAGAGCCTGGCCGTAGAACTCCATTTGGCCGAGACTTGCTCCGTTGAATTGCACGCTGACGAGATGGTCTTGCTGATCGGTGCCCCCTTGCAGCGTGACATCTAAACTCACCGGCAGGCTCGAGGACGAGTCCACATGAGCCGTTACCAACCCTTGATCCACAGGGTCGCTGGTGACAACCGCTCCAAAAAAGTTGTCGTTGTTCTCGCCGTTGAGAAGTGCCGCAACGTAAGTGGTGCGATCCTCGCGAATCACGCTAAACGGAAAACTCGTAGGCGGTACTCGGCCGGAGGTCAGCGGCGGTTCCTGCAAGATTCGCTTGCCAGCACGGTTTTCGCGAACCAGCCAGTAGATGCGCTGGTCAGAGAAGGGTGTATCAATTCCCGTGCCATAGAACTCGATGCCATCGGCAGAGGCCCTTGAGTTGACAGATTGGGTCGTTAACAGAAGGGGCTGCTCGATGCCCTCAGCAACGAGATGCAGCGAACGAAGATCACCCTCGGCGTCGAAGCCTGCGGCCATCAGTTGCGCGATGGAAACGTGATACCAGCCTTCGTGATCGACCGCAATCTTCACGGCCGCATGGTCGGCCACGATAAACCGCGGGGTATTTACGGGAATGACCGGCTCGACCGGCTGCGGCCTTACCAGAGGCCGTGTGTCACGGAACGCCGGCGCGGCGGCAACGGACGCTCGCAGTTCGCTCAGAAGCGGAGACGGCCGGACAGGCGCGACGAAGGACGCCGCTCGTTCCGCCGGCAGCCCTTCCACGCGCGCCGGACCGTGCAGCGTGCGCGTGCCGTTGATGTCCACGTCTTCAATCCAATAAGTGGCGCCGCCTGAAGGTTGCGCATCGATCCAGCGGTAAAGTTTGGCAGCGTGTTGCGGTTTCGATCCGCGAAGCATCAACGCGGAGCCCGCCACCAGTGAGGGTGTGATTCGCTGCTTTCCAGAAGCGCCTTCGCGATAGATGTGGAAACCCAGGTTGCGAGATTCTTCGTGCGTTCTCCACTCCAGCACAACGGAGCCGTCCAGCTGCTGGAACGCCTCGAACGAGGAAATATCTACAGCCGTCGGCGCCTGAATTGTGGATACCGCGGTCGAAGAATTGTTCGCCGAATTCGGATCGGACGTGCCGGAAGTAACGGTAGCCGTGTTGCTCGAAAGCGAATTCGCACTGAAGGTCGCGGCGTTCACGTTTATGGTGATGACCGCGGCGCTGCCGACGGTCAGAGAATTGATACTGCACGACACCGTTGTCGTGGCCGCCGTGTAGGCGCAGGACCCCATATTCGTAAACACCGAGGAGAATGTGACTTCTCCCGGCAGAACGTCCGTGACGGTTAGATTCTGTGCGATGGCCGGACCAGCGTTGGTCACCTGCAGCGAATAGGCCAGGTTCGTACCTTGATTCACAGGTTCAGGCGACGCCGTCTTGGTGATGCTGACGTCCGCCTGCGTGGGGCTAGCCACAGACACCGAGGCCGTAGCCGTGTTGTTCGCTGCATTGGGGTCGCCAACCGTGCTCGAGACGCTCGGTGAATTCGTAATGATCGTTCCGGGCGCAGTGGTCAGGTTCACCTTTACCATCATCGGGAAATTCACCGACGTGCCATTCGTGATGGTCTGACCCGCATTGAGTGTGCAGGTAAAAGTTCCCGTGCCTCCGGCAGCGATGGTGTTGCACGTCCAATTTGCGGGCGGCGTAAACGATACCAGCGTCGTATTTGCCGGGATGGTGTCTTTAAACGTGGCGTTGGTTTCTGTAGCGGGGCCGTTGTTCGTCACCGATTGCGTGTAAGTGATGTTGTTTCCCTGCGTTACGGGATTTGGCGTAGCCGCAGTGAAGACAGCGAGATCAGCTTGACCGGCGGACGCGACCACCGTCGTGGCTGTTGCGTCATTGTTCGTGGGGTTTGCATCCGGCGTCACAGAGGATACTGTCGCGGGAGCGGTGATGACCGTCCCCGCGGTAGTGCCGGCAGGCACATTCAGCACCACAGAAAAAGTCGCGCTGCCTCCCACGGCAAGCGCCGCAATCGTGCACGTGATGGTGCCTGTGCCACCGGCCGGAGGCAATGGATTGCAATTCCAACCGGCGGGCGGAGCGAGGGAAGCAAAGGTCGTGTTCGCCGGAATGTTTTCGATGAAACTGGTGGAACCCGCAGCCGCAGGCCCCTGATTGAACACCGATCCGACCATGGTCACAGTGCTACCAGCGGTGACGGTCGGAGCAGAAGCCACGTTGCTCAGAATGAGGTCTGCGGAAGTGGCCACGCTGACGGTGGTAATGGCAGTCGCGGAGTTGTTTGCCAGGTTCGGGTCGGAGGTCCCGGAGACGATATTGGCAACATCGACGATCTGCGTGCCACTCGGCGTTGCCGCGCCAACCGTCACGGCGACAGTGAAGGTGCCATTCGTGCCTGCTCCAAAAACCGGATTCGTACACGTAATGTTTCCCGTGGCGCCGACCGCGGGCGTGGTGCACGTCCAACCCGCCGCAGCCGCAATGGATTTAAACGTGGTGTTCGCCGGTATGGTCTCGCTAAAAACCGCGTTCACAGCATCAAACGCTCCGCCATTCGTCACGGACTGCGTGTAGGTGATCGTGCCGCCCGGCGCAACAACTGCGGGCGATCCAAAATTCCTCACCGACAAATCCGCTCCTGCGCAGTACGCGCCAGCTTGCGTGCCCGGAGTTTCAGTAATCAGGTGAGTTGTCGCCACTTGTCCCGGCTGACCCGGCGTGGCGCCATAGGAATCCTGTACGGTATTTGTGTAGCCGTTAGAACCACCGGCGACATTCGAGGCAGCCGGCGCGGCTGAGAGGAAAATGACGCCGCCTCCGCCGCCTCCACCCGGTCCGTGACGTTGTCCCGGAAAACCTCCGGGGGCTTGGGTCGGCCACGCGTTGCCGGCATTGCCGCCAATGGCGTTAACGGTGAGTCCCCCGAGGCCACCGCTGTTGGCGAGAATCAGGATCGAGCCGCCAGCGCCCGCGCCGCCGGTGCTATCGTTCAGCGTGCTTTGCGTCGACTGGCCGTTCGAAGTGACGTTGCCGGTGCCGGCCACGCTTCCAGCATGGACAATCGCGATACCGCCGCCGACACCTCCGCTGCTAAAAATCCCATTGCCGTTGCCGCTGGTGGTCGTGTTGTAGTAAGTGCCGTCGTTCGTGGTGCCTGCTCCGCCAGCGCCTCCCATCACAAGCGCACTGGTGGACGCCGGGAAAATAGCGCCGCCAAATCCGCCGTCGGTTGAGTTGGTAACCGTAAGACTGTTCCAACCATAGCCGCCCTGCCCGCCCGCACCGCCGTTCGAACCAGCGCCGCCGCCGGAGTTGTAATCATTGTTGACGGGATGGCCGTCGGTCCCGCCGCCACCCGCGTTTCCGGGAGCGCCTCGAGCATAGCTGCCGGCAGGAAGCGTATCTGCGGGAGTTCCGCCCGTTGTGTCAATCGGAACAGAAGTAGTCGTGATGGTAAGAGGCGCGAGGTAACGCGGTGTTCCCGCGATGCCTTCACCTTTCGAACCATTCGCTGCATTCGTTGCGGCGGTGACATAGTCGGTAACCCCTCCGGCGCCGCCACCAAGTTGCCGTCCTGCGCCGCCTCGAAAACCAAGGGCATCCAGCGCAACGGTCCCACCTAGGGTCAGTTGCGAAGAAACATCCAACACCAGTACGCCGCCAACTTTACCGCTCCAGGCCAGCGGAACCAGCCCAGAGCTGAGCGTGGCCGAAGTGTATTGCGGCACGCGAATCACCTGGAATGTCTGTTGAGGCTGCGTGAGCGTTGCAGTGATGCTGACATAGCTGTTCAGCAAACCTCCGCCGCTTCCGCTGCCGGCAAATTGCAGCGTCCCACCCGCCGCCGGAATCGCACTGGTGGCAGTAACGAACTCGAACAAACCGGAACTACCCAGGCTCGTCGAACCGGAAGCGGGATCACCGGCGAGCCCGTCTCCATAGGAACCCGTATTGGTGCTATTGATGGTGGAATCCTGCGTCTGGATGATCAGGACCAAATCGCCTACGGCTATACCTGACGCCGCACCTGATGAAGCACCCAACGTCACGGACGTCGAACCGGAATTGACAATTCCCGCAGCGGCTGGCGGAAAGTAGGTATTGACGACACCGGCAAGAGTTCCTCCCGCTCCATCGCGACCTGGCGTTGCGCACAACAGTGGCTGAACCACCGTGTACGCCGCGGCCGTGTTGTTGGCAGCATTTGGATCACCTGCGAGAGACGCCGTGGCACTGTTCGTAAGTGTGGTAGCCGCAGCCGGGGCGGTCACTGTGATGTTGATGGTAGCCGTGGTGTTCGCGGCCATGGCCGACGTGATGGAACAGGAAATCGTTGTAGTTCCCGAACAAGACCAACCCGCGGACGCGTTCGCAGAAACAAACGTAACGCTCGCGGGCAGCGTGTCTGTCAGCACTCCGGCTGTGATGGGAGTGGCGGCCTGCCCGAGGTTCTGAACTTTTATGGTGTAAATGAGGTTGGAAAAGATAAATACCGGCGTCGGCGATACGGTCATCGAAACGGCCAGATCTGCCGTCGTCGTCGGCTCAACGATGATCGAAGTCACGCTGGTATTGTTGGCTGGCACCGGGTCCACCGTGCCAGAAGTTACTGTCGCGGAATTCTGGATTGTGGTGCCAGACGCAGTTCCTGCGTTCACCTGCATGGTGATCGTGAGCGCACTCGCCGATGCGCCGTTGGCCAGCGCCGCGTTATAAGTGCAAATGATGGGACCAGCGTTGTCAGAGCCAGGATTCGTGCAGGTCCAGTTCGTGCCCGTATAACTCCGAAAGTTCGTGCTCGGTGGTGTCTGCTGATACACGATGATCGTTCCCGTTGCGACCGCGCCCGGTCCATTGTTGGTGACCGTATGCGTGTAGGTATAACTGGTGCTTACCGCGATCGCGGACACCGAAGCAGTTTGTGTGAGCTTAAGGTCAGCCTGGGCATTGGCTGCAGTCGCCAGGAAGGTTGCGCACAGGAAAAGGAACGCCGCAATCGCGAAAAGAAGAGACCAGACCCTGCGAAGTCGATGTTGCGCGGCCAAGCGAATCCGGCGAACAGTAATCCGTGAAGGATCCAGAAATCGCGTCTGAAAAGGAGTCACGACCTCGGCGCGCGAGCCGCGCTGGCGAAACACCACTTTGCCGAACATTCGGGAAGCAGGCAGGTCGTTGTCCAAGGCCGTGTCGCTGCATGTATGCAATGCGCCAGCAGAAGGATCTACGCTGTACACGCGATGCAGCAACAGCCCGTCGTCATTCTGAACCAGAGCTATATCGCCGGCCTGCAATTCAGAAAGGGCAACAGGCGCGACAACCACCGTGTCGCCATCTCCTAAATTGGGGCGCATGCTCTCGCCATCCCCTCGGAACTGCACGCTGTGCCCGCGCTCGAGCAACGCAGCGCTTAATTCTGCAAACATCCGGGAATCCTTGCGAACCTGCATTTCACTCGCGGACATGTCGTATCGCCTCCACGGCGCTATCCGCCGGAGCAAAACGGAAAATCGAGCACGGAATTGAGCGAGTAAGCTCGTCGAAGAACTTTAGCGAAAATTGAATTCCCTCTTGCAGGTAGTGCGGAACAAACGAACGCGCAAACAATTCTGCTGCGGCTTTGCCGGCAACCATCGGCACAACCTCGTTTTTCGGCGCCTGTTCCAATAGAAAAACGGACGAAAGCGGAGCGCTCGCGGCAGAAGCGACGCCGGCGTCGCCGTGCCACGGAGTGCCATACATCCAGAACTTCCCCTCGTGTTTGCGTAAAATAATGCGGTCGTCACTCAACAGCTTGACGCCGGGTTGCGCCATCCAAAGCCGCGCCGTGGTACTTTTTCCCGCGCCCGAATGTCCCAGAAACAGATAGCCTCGCCCATCCTGGTCGACCAGCCCAAGCGCATGCACCTCGACACCTTCGCCCAGCGCCAGGCGGTGCATCATCGCCAGTTCATCAATGGGATATTCGAGCGGAAAGACCGGATCATTCGGCGCGAAACACGAACGATTCAGGATGACGTGCCCGCGTTGAAACGTGGGATCGAACCAGGCCGCTTTGTAGGGCGCCGCGCCAAGCGCCGGACTGCAAAAATAAAATTTGGTCCCCGTGGAATCCGTGAATGCAGACCATAGTCCGCCCGAAGTAAAAGCCGGTGACGAGCCTGGTATTTGCAGCGTGTCGGCCCAAGAAATATCGAGTTCGATGTCGCAGGCCTTTCGGCCTTGATCCTGAATTGCAAAGGGGTGGTGCTCCGGATCGAGGGCAACCGCCATTCCTTTTTCGCACCACATTCCAAACGCGCAACCGCCGATCTTCAGCGCCAGCCGAGTTGCACTGGGCGTATCTGGTTCTATTTCACGTGGCGTGTTGGCAAGTACTTTGGACATCTGTGTTTCTCCGGTATGTATTCAAAATCTCGTTACGAGCCTTGCGAGCGGCAGGGCGCGATCCCTCCCCGGCACGACGCGCTCGCGGGCCCGGCAACTCCCGAAACTTTGCAGTGCCCTAGCACCGCTTCCTCGGGACGGAGGCTGACGCGAATCACCTGCGGCGGCTGGTAGGCTGCCTTTTCCGCATTCTTCTTTTTCGGCGTATCGTTCATTTCAAAATCTGTCCCTTGTGTCATTTACCTGATCCCGGTTCCGCAGGAAGAACATCCCCCGGATCCGCACCCCCCGCGAGACTGCAATACCGGCAGTGTCGCCGCCGGTGGAATCAGCGGAGGGATATTTTTGGAGTTGTCCGAATCCCCGCGAAGCCGCTCGGCGGAATCTTTCAGCTGTGCGTGATGAGCGCCCCCGGAGCAGCAAGGACAATCCCCGTGCGCAGGTACTTCCAGCCCGAGCGTAAATGCGCGCAGGTGCGCCACCTGGCAGATGAATTCAACCGGCGACTCCGCATTGCCATTTTCGAGTTCGCCCATCGCGGGGCACATGCTGCAAAGAGACTGCAAGCGGCAATCGGTGCAGATTGTTTTGGAAGCACGCTCAGACTTACGGATATCGCTCAGTCGGCCATTCCAGCCCAGTTTGAAATTTCCGGAACGGAGATTGTAGCCGTCACGGTGTGACAGGACACAAATGGTCATCTTCCCCGAAGGATCGACGGCGCAGCCGTTCTGTCCGCCACCGCAGGTGTAGAGTTTTTTATCTTCCTTGTGATTGGCCTCCGCTAGCTCTGCTTCCGCGAGTTTGCGATATTCCGCTTTGCGAACCGGATCGCTGAAATCCAGTTGTACTGCTTGTTCCGGCGACAGGCGCACCGCCAACGGACTTTGCGAACAATCGGTGCGTGGGTTGAGCAATGCGTCGAACTTGAATTCCACGCCCAGCTCCTGCTCCGCAAATCGCTTCATTTCGGATACTTCGTGAAAATTGATGGTCGTCGGAACGGTCTTCAGTTTCAGCGGCAGATTGCGCTCCTGCAGCAGGCGAATGCCCTTCATGCAACGGTCAAATGAGCCGGGGATCTGCGTCAGAGCTTCGTAAGTCTCCCGGGTCGCTCCGTAAAGCGTGATCTCAATCGCGAACGGCCGATATTCCACCAGATGATCGGCGATCCGTGGCGTGATCATCGTTCCATTCGTGAAAAGCGTAACCAGAAAGCCGCGTTTCTTTGCTTGCGTGTAAATGTCCAGAAAATCCTTGCGCGCGAAGATCTCGCCGCCGGTGTACAGGATCCACAAACAACCCATCTCCAGCAGTTCATCGAGCAGCCGCACGTGTTCCTCAAACGTCAGTTCTCCGTGCCGTGCATCGGCGTCGCCCATCGGTAAATTGTTGTAGCAATGCTGGCATTCCAGTGGACAGCGGTGCGTAACCTCGATGGATACCTCCATCGGAGCGCGGCGCCCCTGCAGCCGTTCGTGGACCAGGCTCGAAAAATCTCCGTAGGTGGCCGTTTGAATCAACTATCCCTCTTTCTTCCTCTGAACCTTGACCCAATCCAGCTGGACTCGGCTGACGTTTACGTCCTTGCTTCTGCTAGCGGCTGAACCAGCTTTTCCTCGAGCATTGAGTCCAGAAAATTCCGGATGTCGCCCTGCGCCTGGCTCGAACTCACTTCAAATTCGTCGCACACCCGGCCGACCATCTCTTCGATCGTGTGGCTTTCATTCATAAAATCCCACAGCACCGATCCCACTTGATTCAGCGTGTATAGTGAGTTCAGGTCGCCCACCCCGCTGCGAATCGGTACGATCACTAGTTCGCCTTGGATCTGACGCGCCACCACTTCTCTATTCCGAACAAACCGCGACGTATCCGACAGCATGGACATGGCAACTCCTCCCATCCGGGCCGTTACATGGGTGAACCGGTCTTGAGAAAAGTGTGCTGTACTCAGGCACAGGGGGCTATGGTCCGGCGGGGGGGCTGTACCGTAATGGTACTCGTTGCCTTATTGGGCATCTTCCGGGTAGAGATACTATTATAATTCCATAGCTATATTACCCATATATCATTACGCATCTGTCGCAAATAAAGGGATCTAGGTATAGTACTCGTACTCTCAGAACGCTATGGGTCGCTTCGCTTTTTGGCTTTTTTACAGCTTCGAGCCTGCTCGGTACGTCCCCATCAATCTCGCCACCAACACCGCCAGGTACAGCACCCCAAGAATGGCTTCCAAGACTGAAATTGCCCGCGCGTGAGCGGAAACGGGGGTAATTCCGGCAGCCCCCAGCGACGTCATGGTCCCAAAACTGTAATAAATGAAGTCGAACCGGTCGGGAACGGTGTGAAAGTTGGCATGGGGATCGAGATAAAACGCGTTCGGCTGGATGGCCGACACCATGTGGTACACGCTGGCGAAGCTGAAACCTACCAGCAAGTAAATACAGAGCGAACCGAAGACAGTCTCCGAATTGACCTGCTCTCGCGCAAACACGTGACGAAAAATCGTCGCCACAACAACCACGTCAAAGACAAAGCTCAGCGACATATTAACTATGGCGAACGAGCCGGCATGCGCCCTGGGAATCAGTATGTGCTGGATCAGCGCTGGAACCGCAAGAACGAGCACAAAGATCAGCAGGCTGCGACGCAGATTGGCCGCATATACACTGATTAGAATCACCGAACTGCCAATTACGCGAAATGCATAGTACCCAAAAACCGTGGCTTCGGCGTAGGGATAGAGAATCAGCGTGGTCAATAGAAGAAGGAACAGCAAAAAGAACCGGCGCCCCGTCAGCGCCGACTCATGCAGTGATTCAGTGATGTGGCTCATGGAATTGTGCAAATCTCCGCCGCCGATGGTACACCTTTTCCCGCGCGAGCCGGCCTCGGGTCCGAATTATGTATCCACCCTCTCTCGCCGTACGAGCGATCGTTCTCATTTCCTTTCGAAACCTCTTGCAACTAGCCGTATGATCGAATCAGCATCACGATTCGTGCGCCAACATAATCGCCACAACTTCGCCGAGGCCCTGCCCAATGATTGAGAAGCCGCATCGTACTTTCCCGTTCTTCCGCAATACTTCCAATGTTCTATCGCCGGTGCTTTCCGCCATCGCGATGCTGGTGGTCATTATCTTTCCGTTGTGTGCCGGCGATCTGCAATTGAACGATCAAGACTACTTCGAGTCACAAGGCCTAAGCGTTCTCCTTTTCCATAACGCCTATCACGGTGTCTTCGGCGACGAAAAGATGAGTGGTATCGAAATCATCCTCCAGGGCGAGCGGATCGCCACAAACGGCGATGTGCGCCTTTCGCCCACGCCCGAACAATGGGATCCCATTCCGCAATTGAAGGGTCGCAAGCGCTCTCCCGCCGGCAATCAACTTACCGCCTCTCTTTCCTATCCTGATCAGGGCCTCAGCTATCGCATTGAGGTTGCGCCTGAAGCAGACGGCTTTCGCATCAGCGTGAACCTCGATCAGCCTCTTCCCTCCTCGCTGGTGGGCAAAGCCGGATTTAACCTGGAGTTCCTGCCCACTTGTTATTTTGGCAAATCGTTCATTCTCGACACCGGCTCCGGCATCTTCCCTCGCCACCCCGATGGCCCAATGCAAAAGGACGCAAGCGGAACCGCGCAACCAACTCCAATGGCCACAGGCCAGCGCATCGTGCTTTCTCCTGAGGATCCCCTTACACGCGTCACGATCTCGTCGGAGTCTGGACCGCTCATGCTCTTCGATGGCCGCAACAAAGCGCAGAATGGCTGGTTTGTTGTGCGCACGCTGATTCCCTCGGGCAGCACGCAAAATGCCGTGGTGTGGCACATCCACCCGAACATCATTCAAGGATGGACGCGACCGCCCGTCGTAGCCTACAACCAGGTTGGCTACACGCCTCAGCGTTCAAAGGTTGCGGTGATTGAACTCGACCCGCTCTTCGATGCGCCAAAGACCGCTCGTGTGCTTCGCTTGGCGCCCGACGGTGAATATCGCGAGGCGTATCGCAGCGAAATCAAGCCCTGGGGCAAATGGCTTCGCTATCAATATGCGCACTTCGACTTCTCTTCTCTTCACGAACCTGGCATCTATGCAATTGAGTATGCCGGCCGCCGAAATGCTCCCTTCCGAATCGCGGAAGACGTGTATCGCGACCATGTCTGGCAGGCCTCGCTCACGGAATCGCAGGCACGCGTTGTGACAGATCTCGCCCTCGCGCGGGAGTATTTTCAGCTGGATTGGGACGAAACTACGGTTGACGAGAAGGCCCGCTCCGTTCAGATTCGCGTGCCCGATGGTGTTCCCGACGCCATTCAGCAAATTCAGCACGGAGTAATCGCCATCCTTGCACAATATCACTCCATCGGCCATGCCATCCCCGGAATCATCGAGCCCACACTCCAGGAATACACGCATCTGGGTGACGCCGCATCGCAAACCGACGGTCGCATCTACTCATCGCGCCTCGGCCCGTTGGAAACAGACGGCGCGTACTCCGGTGTGCCCGACGACCGTTGGGCTTTCACAACGCACACGACGCCTTTGGACTATCTGGCTATTTCGTCTCTCGCCGCGGCAAGCCGCGTTCTCCGCGGCTATGACGACAGCATGAGCGCCGAGTGTCTTCAGTCAGCCGTGCGCGTATGGGACGAAGAGCATAAGCGGCCTCCGGTCATCTTTAAATCCTTCAACACCACCGCCGGTGAACTCTCTGACGAAGAAACCAAGGCGGCCGTCGAACTATTAATCGCGACGAATGGCGGGGACGCCTATCGCAAACGTCTGAAGGAACTCTTGCCCGTCATTCAGAACCGCTTTGCTTTCCTGGGCTGGATTGCGGTGCGTGCTGTTCCTCTCATGGATCCTGAATTCAAGGAAGGTCTAGCGTCGGCGTTGCGCGCTTACAAGGTCACACTCGAAGAGCAGCTATCCAAAAATCCTTATGGCGTTCCGATTACCACCGGCACCTGGGGTGGCGCGGCCGCTGCGGCTGGATTCTCCGTTCAGATGTACTTCTTCCACAAAACGTTTCCTGATATCGTGGGGCCGGAGTATACGCTGCGTGGTTTCGACTACATCCTTGGAACCCATCCTGTGTCGAATCTCTCTTTTGTTTCTTCCGTCGGAACCCAATCCAAGCTCATCGCCTACGGCAACAACCGTGCCGACTACATCTTCATTCCTGGCGGAATGATCCCGGGCGTCGTCATCCTTCAGCCGGACTTTCCTGAACTGAAGGATTCGTGGCCCTTCCTGTGGTACGAAAACGAGTACGTGATCGACGCGGTCACCTCCTATATTCTTGCGGCCAACGCAGCCAACGCCGTGGCCAAGTGACCGCGAAGGAGCTTGCATGAGAAATTTCGCGTTCGCGATTCTGTTGACCGCATTGTGTCCTGCAATTCTTTGCTCGGCGCCCGGGCCCTCGCGTTCCAATCCGATTCGCGTGCTGCTTCTTGACGGACAGAGCGGCGGTCCGTATCACAATTGGCAACTCACCTCTCGCGTTTTGAAAAAGGAACTGGAGGACGCGGGGCTATTCGAGGTCACAGTCGCCACATCTCCCCGGTCGGGTGAGGACTTCTCGACCTTTAAGCCTGATTTCAGCAACTACCAAGCAATCGTCTTCAATTACGACGCTCCCGATTGGCCGCTCGATCTCCGCCAGCAACTGGAGCAGTTCGTGAAGAATGGCGGTGGGCTCATCATCGTCCACGCCGCAGACAACGCCTTCCCGGATTGGCAGGCCTTCAACCAGATGATCGGCATCGGCGGCTGGCGAAACCGATCCGAAAAGTCCGGTCCGTTGTGGTATTTCAACGAGGGCAAACTCGTAAGTGACAATTCACCCGGACCGGCCGGCTCGCACGGGGTTCGTCTGCCCTATCAGGTCACCACTCGCACACCCGATCACCCAATCATGAAAGGCCTGCCGCGCATCTGGATGCACGGGGACGATGAACTGTACGCAACTCTCCGTGGCCCCGGCGAAAACATGACCGTGCTTGCCACCGCTCACTCGGATCCAAGGAACAAGGGCACTGGACGCGACGAGCCAAGCCTCATCGTCGTGAACTACGGCAAGGGCCGTATATTTCACGCTACCATGGGCCATGACGTTGTCGCCCTAAGCTGCGTTGGCTTTATCACCACGTTTCAGCGAGGAACCGAATGGGCCGCCACCGGCCGCGTGACGCAAAAAATTCCTTCCAATTTTCCGGCGGCGGATTCCGTCAGCCTTCGCGTGGATATCCAGGAGATGGATCCGGCTTTCCTGAATGGTCCCCCGGCCATCAATGCTTTCGACAGTCTTGCGGACTCAGCGTTACTGGCCATGCGCAAACGCGCCGAGGAACTCGGCATCGGCGGCGTTGCGGTGGTGGCTTACTTCGAAGGAGATCGCATTCAATCATGGCAATCCAAGATGGCGGTCGTTGGCAGGATGAAAGACGAGCCTTCGCAGACCGACAAGGGCGCCAACTTGCTCGGCATCGCCTACGCCAAAGCGGCGGAGATGGCCGATACACTTAAGGACAGCGGTAGCCAGGTGCGTCCTGCCATGACCGGCGAATTCGGATGGAATGGCGGTGTGATCGTTCGCGGACGAAATGGCTATTTGATTGCCGCATTCAGTGGCGGCAAATCCGAAGACGACGTCAAGGTCTCGCGATCCGGTATCGCGCAACTTCAATCTGGACTCTAGGATCCGAAGACTTTCGACTTCCGTTCTACTTATCCTCCCTCCGACAATCCCAAAATCCCGCGCAATCTCTCTCCGTCTGCCCCCGATCGCCCGAAATCATCAAACGAACTCGTAGCTGCCTCGATGATGTGTCGCCGTATAAACGGCGCTCCCTCTCTCGCTCCCTGCTCACTACTCTTGATGCAACACTCCCACTCCAGAATTGCCCATCCGGGAAAGTCGTACTGAGCGAGTTTCGAGAATATCGTCCGAAAATCCACTTGCCCATCTCCCGGTGAGCGAAACCGCCCCGCGCGCTTCAACCACGGTTGATATCCCCCATAGACGCCCTGTTTCCCTGTGGGGCGAAACTCCGCGTCCTTTACATGGAATATTTTGATCCGCGAGTGATAGAAATCAATAAATTGCAGGTAGTCAAGCTGTTGCAGCACAAAATGGCTGGGATCGTAGAGCAAGTTGCAGCGCGGATGCTCATGAACGCGATCCAGAAACATTTCGAAGCTCTCGCCGTCGTGCAGATCCTCGCCCGGATGAATCTCAAAACACAGGTCCACCCCTGCGTCATCGAACGCATTCAGAATCGGCAGCCATCGCTTTGCCAGTTCATCGAAAGCCGCTTCAATGAGCCCCGGCGGCCTTTGCGGCCACGGGTAAATATATGGCCACGCCAGCGCACCTGAAAACGTAACGTGCGCCTTCAATCCCAGATGTCGCGAAGCTCTTGCCACCTGATGCATCTGGTCCACCGCCCAGGCCTGACGCGCCTTTCGATGCCCGCGCAGATTCTCCGGCGCAAATCCGTCAAACATCGCATCGTAAGCCGGATGGCAAGCAACAAGCTGGCCCTGAAGATGCGTAGCAAGCTCTGAGATAATCAGGCCATGCCGAGCGGCTACCGCGCTGAGTTCTTCGCAGTACGCCTTGCTTTCCGCTGCGCGTTTCAAATCGATCAGCCGAGCGTCCCAGGATGGAATCTGCACGGCGACGTAACCCAGGCTCTTCGCCCAAGCGCAGATTGTATCCAGCGTGTTGAACGGCGCGTTGTCAGCAGCGAATTGCGCCAGAAATATGCCCGGCCCCTGAATTGTTTTCATTTCAGTTTCCCCACTCATCCCCAAACCACTCTGTTATCGTTCAAAGCGTCGCTGCGACCACGCCTGCCGCCAGGAAATCTATCACGAACCACTCCCTCTGGCATCGCGCGCAAAATCCTGATTGTTCGCCTAGGCAGACCCGTACGTACGACCCGCGCGGGCGCTCCAGCACGTGAATGCAGGAAGCAATTTCTGTAAGCTGTCAAAAAATATTGGAATTGGTGGGCCCGCCAGGATTTGAACCTGGGACCAACGGATTATGAGTCCGCTGCTCTAACCGCTGAGCTACGAGCCCACGAGAGCTAAGTTTCCAATTTTATACGATTTTGCAGAATTGAGTTGAAGATTTGAGGTATTCCAATCTGCCGAATTTTCTCCCCGATCCAGCACGCGCGTCGTTTAGTACCGGCCTATACAAACTGTTACTTAGTACGCATCTCATCTTTGGGTTTCGTCACTTCTGCGTTCATTTACTAGGCGAAAATTCCAAAATCAGGCACAATCGGGAATCCAAAGAGACGGAGCCAACTTTCGGGCCTAGCACATCATGTTCGACTCTCCTGATGTGACATCCATTTCCGAACGCCGTGCACACCCGCGCGTGGCTATTCATTCGCTGGCTCCCATTAACCTCGGTGAGGGTATCACAGGCACCGTCCTCAATATGGGTGAGGGAGGTTTGGCCGTGCGAGTATCCGTAATTCTGCCCGATCATTCTCGCATTCCTCGTATACAATTTTGCTTGCCTATTTCAAGCAGTTGGCCCGAGATAAATGGACAGATCGCGTGGGTGAGCAAATCAAAGACAGAAGTCGGCATAAAGTTCATTGAGATGCAGGAAGACACTCGCGCCAAAATACGGGACTGGATTTCCCAGCAGTCATCAGCTTGTCGCATTCGAGAGGTTCGCCTCGATCAGGATTGGCAACCCTTCTCTAACGGCTGGAAGGAATGTAACCGTCGTTTCTCCGACCATACCATCCACTGCGATCCCGACTGGATTGAGCAGCATTTCAACCAGCAAAAGCACAATGTACACATATATCTCGCCGAGGGCGACAGCCGAATCGTCGGCGCGGTCCCCTTTGTACTTTCCCACAAGCCGCTGCTCTGCAAGCTCGGTGAATCGATCGTCGCGAAATTTCCCATGCGCACGCTGAGTTTGCTGGGCTACACGCCCAACATGCCCGAGGACACTTCCCTATATGACGGGCTCTTTACGCAACTTCTGCAGGCCGCACCTCACGCCATTCAGTTGCATCATGTCCGTACCCCATCTTTCCTGTGGAACTATCTGCACAGCAGCGGCGTGATCCAGAAGTCCTTCTCTCTCTATTCTCAGTTCGGGCCATTACCACACTCTTTGATTCACCTCACAGGATCTTTTGAGAGCTACATCGGCAAGTTCTCTCCTAAAGCGCGAAAGAATCGTCTTCGCGAGATCAAAAGGTTGCGAGCCGCCGGCGATATGCAGTTCATCCGCGTGACCAAGGCCTCTGAGATCGATGCGTTCCTGGAGGCGGCGCATGCCATCTCCCAGCGGACGTGGCAATTTCTTCGCCATCGCTGGGGCATCAGTGCAAGGGATTTCGATCAGGTCAGAAGCGAAATGTATTTTTTGGCAAACCGCGGTTGGTTACGCGGCTATCTACTGAAATGTGGCAACTCGCCGTGCTCCTTCATTATCGGGCAGCAGTATGGCCAAACCCTGTATACCGCGGCCGCTGGAGTGCACCCTGCATGGAGAAGTTACAGCGCGGGAACAGTTCTTCTACTGCTCGTTTTGGAAGACCTGTTCAAGGAAAGCACGGTACAATTCTATGACTTGGGCGACCATGCGAAATATAAAGAACATTTTTCCAACGAAAGCTATCAGGAGGCGTCTGTGTGGCTTTTCTCGCGGCAGCCGTATCCTCGCGTGGCAAGCGGCGTTTTCCGCGCATGCAACTCCGCTACAAAGACTGTAGGCGCCCTGCTGGACGAGCTTCATCTAAAATCACGAGTGCGACAACTGCTGTGGGGCTGATTTGCGTGTCGGGTTCATAGCCCAACAATCGGGCTTCAGGAACTCATCGACGGTGGCGCTGTTTCCTCGCTGGCTCCAAATTCTCGGTTCGGCTCACTCCCCATGGTGAACACAAACGTTCCACCGTTGACAATGTCTGCGTGCTTAAACCAAACCTTGCTGTACGGTTTCCCGTTGAATGTTACCGATTGGATGTAAAGATCGTCCGGTGATTTCCGCTTTGCATCAACCACCAGTTCCATACCGCTCGCCAGCTTCACGGTCACGCGATCGAACAATGGCGCTCCAAATACATAATTCGCGCTCACCGGATCGACTGCATAAAATCCCAGCGCGCTCATCACGTACCATGCCGACATCTGTCCGCAATCTTCATTCCCGGCCAACCCGTCGGGCTGGTTGTCGTACATGGTCTCCAGCAAGCTGCGAACCCGCGCCTGTGTCTTGTGCGGCGCGCCTGCGTAGCAATACAAATATGCAATGTGGTGGCTTGGCTCGTTGCCGTGCGCGTACTGCCCAACAAGCCCCGCGATGTCCGGCGGCGCATCCGGCGGCAGGTCCGGTGCAGCGCTGAACAAGCCATCAAGTTTCGCGACCAGAGCTTCCCGGCCACCCAGCAATTCCGCCAAGCCCTTCGGGTCGTGCTGCACTGAAAAAGTTGTCACCCACGGATTCGATTCCGTGTAATCGCGCCACTTCTTCATGTGCCCTATCTCGATCGGGCTGAATGGCTCGGCCCATTTTTCGTCGGCCAACAGCGGTCGCATGAACGTTGTCTGCTTGTCATAGAGATTGCGATAATTGCGGGCGGTTTTCAGTAGTTGCGCCGAATCCTCCGTCGCTCCTACAGCGCGCGCTACATGCGCCGCGGCCCAGTCATCATAGGCATAATCCAATGTTTTGCTGACTGATTCTCCTTCCAAATCGCAGGGAATAAAGCCCATCTTCCGGTAGTACGCCAAGCCCTGGTAGTCTTCCTCCAACGCTCGCTTCTTCACCATCGGATAGGCTTTAGTGAAATCGATCCCCTGAAAGCCTTTTGCGTGCGCCTCCGCGATCACCACCACCGAATGGTATCCGGTCATGCAGAATGTTTCCTTGGAATGCAGGGGCCAGATCGGCATCCCTGCCGGGCTCTCGTTGGACATCCTGATCAGACAGTTCACCAGGTCTGGAACGCGTTTGCCCTGCACCAGCGTAAACAATGGATGCGTGGCGCGATATGTGTCCCACAGCGAGAAGGTGCTGTAACTGTGCTGGCCCGGCGGCAGTTGATGCACCTTGCCCCCCATGCCTCGGTATTGCCCATCTACGTCATCGAATAGCGTTGGCGCCACCAACGTGTGGTACAGGCCGGTATAAAAAATCTCTTTCTGTTTTTGGTTGTCCGAATCGACCACCAGTGTCGACAGCTCGCGGTTCCAAGCTGCGTGCGCCTCCGCTCTCACCTTTGCAAAATCCCAGTTCGGAATCTCCGCTTCGAGATTCTTCATGGCGCCTTCCGCGCTCACGCTGGACAGGCCCGTCTTCACCAAAATGACCTCGTCTTCCGTAGTGTCGTAGTGCAGCAAGCACTTCAGCGACGTGCCGCTGGCATCTTTTATTGAGCTATCCAGCTTCTTCTCGTTTGAAACGATCTCTGCGCGCGCAAACGGCTTCGAGAATTTCATCGCAAAATAAATCTCGCGCCCGCTAGCCCACAACTTCGTGCTTCGCCCACCCACAATCGTATCGTTGCCGACAACTTTAAGATTCGACCACAAGATCAGATCGGGCGAAATGCTGTCAGCATGCACCAGATCGAGAATGAAATGACTCGTGTCGCTCTTCGGAAAAGTATATTTGTGGATGCCCGCTCTCTCAGTAGCGCTCAATTCAGCGTGAATCCCGTAATCCTTCAGCACAACAGAGTAATAACCGGGCACAGCAACTTCATCATCATGCGAGAAACGCGATCGATACCCTTCTTGGGGATTCTCTCGACTGCCCGGCACGGTCTTCGCCGGGCCCGTTCCCGGCATCAGTAGAAAGTCCAGCAAGTCTGCCGCGCCGGTTCCGCTCAAGTGGGTGTGGCTGAAACCCATCAGCGATGTGTCTGAGTAGTGGTATCCCGAGCAATAGTCCCAGCCTTCGTTGTAGGTGTCTGGGCTTAGCTGCACCATGCCAAATGGCATCGTAGCTCCCGGATAGGTGTGCCCATGGCCGCCGGTTCCAATTTTGATTTTCACATACTTCGTCACATCTGGCGCCGAGGCAGGCTCAGCAAGCGCCAGCGCAAATTTCCCTCCGATTCCGTTCGAATTGACCAAGCTTGCAGCAGAGGCAGCGGAAACTGCACCGATAAATTTTCTTCTCGTGATCATTTTGTCCCATTCCGTTTCAAATCTCAGTTTGATCTTAACACTGCTCGCCGCGACATTCTTTCAACTACTCGCGCGCCGTGATTTAACGTCGAAATACTTTCTTGCCGCTAAATCACCAGAAAAAGAGATAATCGCGGTGCATGCCGGAAACCGGACAATCTGCTTAACGTCGACGGTGCTCTCATTCTCGATACCTCAAACAATTTCCGTACTCGCGCTCAGAAAGTAATCGCATGAAACTTCCCAAGTGGTTGCTCCTTGCCCTGCTGGTTCCAATCTTGTGGGGCATTTGGGGCGCGCTCATGGAAATTCCCGAGAAATTGATCCAGCCGTCTTTCCCGTCCACACTCGGTTATGTCGTTTGGTCTCTCACCATGATTCCCTTTGCCATCATTGCCAGCCGCAATGCGCATTGGAAACTGGAACTAGACACGAAATCCGTTCTCTACGGTTGTGCTGTGGGTTTTTCTGGCGCTACGGGGCAGTTGCTGCTCTTCTGGGTCCTTACCAAGGGGCCCGCCTACATTATTTTTCCTATCATCTGTTTATCGCCGGTGGTGACCATCATCCTTTCCGCCACATTGCTGAAGGAAAGGACCTACGCGCTGGCGCTGACTGGAATCATTTTGTCGATACCGGCAATTCTTTTCTTGTCGCTTCAAGCGCCCACAAACAGCCCGATCCACGGCTATGCCTGGCTCCTGGTGACCTTAGCGATTTTCTTTGCCTGGGGTTTGCAGGCTTATTTTATGAAGTCTTCGGCAAGTTCCATTTCTTCCGAAGGATTGTTTTTCTACATGGCGGTCACGGGACTGGCCTTGAGCCCAATAGCTTTGTGGATGACCGATTTCTCCGCTGCGATTAATTGGAAGCTGTCGGGCCCCTATCTCACCGCCGCAATCCAGAGTCTGAACTCTCTGGGATGCCTGCTCTTCGTTTACGCCGTGCGCTACGGCAAAGCCATCATCGTCGTTCCCATGGTCAACGGTCTCTTCCCGCTTGTAACCATCGTGCTTTCCCTGCTCATCTACCAGCAGATTCCCTCTCGCTACAATTTCGCCGGCATGGTGTTAGCCCTTATCGCCATTTTCCTCATGGCTTTCGATGAGGTCCGCCACTCTCCTCCGGCTTAACTGTCTATTGATTGATTGGTGGTGCTAAGGACGTCTCGCGGGACCGCTCGGCCGGATCTTCTCGGGTGCAACTCCTCCTTGCCCTTCCAACACGCTGTAAAACCTGTCGGCGTCCAAATCCTTCAACACCTCAAACTTGCCGGACGGCCAGCGAATCTCCAGGCTATCAATCTTTGTCGCTTGATTCAGTCCGAAGTGTACCCGCAGATCATTCTGCGAAAGGTAGCTGCCACCGCTGTGAATTTCTTCCGTTTGTGTGACTCCTCCAGCCACCAACTTTAGCCGCGCTCCAATCGCTAATCGATTGCTCTTTGTTCCCGCCAGCTCAAAACTCACCCAATGCCTTCCAGCAACGCCGTGGTTCTTCAACACCACCGGCGCTCCGTCGAGATTGTTGATCACCACATCCACGTTGCCGTCGTTGAACAAATCTCCTACCGCCAACCCGCGAGACACCTGCGGCACCCGGAGCACAGCGCCACCCTGGCCACTAGCATCGCAAAACGTTCCGTCTTTCTGATTCATCTGGAGGATCTTCGGCTCACGGTAACGAGCGCCAGTGGGCAGCGTGTCCACCTGCGGATACACATGTCCGCTCACCGCGATAACATCCAGCCAGCCGTCATTGTCCAGATCCACAAGCGCCGCGCCCCACTTCACATACGGCAGGGATGGAACCGCCACACCCGCCTTGTACGACACGTCCGTGAAATTCCAGTCGCCATCGTTGCGAAACAGCAAGCTGTACTCGTCAGAAAAATTTGTGATGTAAAGCGAAGGCCTGCCGGTATGATTGTAATCGCCCACCGCCAATCCCATCGACGCTTGCTCGGCCCCATCCTCGTTTACGGCGGTTCCCGATTCCAGTCCAATCTCCGAAAACTTCCCGTTGCCTTCGTTCTTGTAAAGAAATTTTGGCGTCGAATCATTGGTCACAAAGGCGTCCGGTCGCCCGGTATTGTTAAAGTCCGCCCACACCACCTGCATGCCGTAATAGCCGCTGGGATCGTTTACCCCCGCAGCCTTGGATACGTCGGCAAAAGTCCCATCGCCTTTATTGTGAAACAACGAATCGCCCGACCCTTTCAGCCCGCGCGGCCCGCATTGCACGTCGAGCCCGCGGAATTTGCAATTCGGCGCGCCGCCAAATTCCGGCAACGCATTCAGTCGCAAATCCACGTAATTCACCACCATCAAGTCCAAAAATCCGTCGCCATCGTAATCGCCAAACGCCGCGCCCGTGGACCAGCGTCCATCGGAAACACCAGCCTTCTTCGTCACATCGCTAAACGTCCCATCTCCGTTGTTGTGGTACAGAACGTTACCGCCGTAGCACGTAATGTACAGGTCCGGCCACCCATCATTGTCGTAATCGCCCACCGCTCCACCCATTGCAAAGCACGGCGTCCCAATTCCCGCCTTGTCGGTCACGTCCGTGAATGTGCCATCGTGATTGTTGTGGTACAGCGCGCCTTTGGCCTTCTGCCCTTTTAATGCCATAGCCACGGTTGGAGCATTTGTGAAATAAATATCCAGCCAGCCGTCTCGATCATAATCAAAAAGAATCACGCCTCCGCTCATCGACTCGATCACGATCTTCTTTTCCGGGTCAGATGTGTGCTGAAACGTGATGCCTGTCTTGCTGGTGATGTCCTCGAGCTGCGGGATAGGGCGCGCGGTGCATTCCACGGCTTTCGCGCCCGGCGGTGGGGGCGCCGGAATCGGGTGGCCCTCCTGGCCAAAGACTAATCCGCCATAAAGCAGCAGCGTGAAAATCGCACTCGTCGCTCGACCGGCTCTTTCTCTCATGAGTCCTGTTTCCCTCACTGGCACTTTGGCATTCTCGTTTGCCTTGCGTTTTCGAGCAACTCGACGTGCAAAACTCGACACGTAGCGCTACACTCTTCTCGGTATCACTGGCCTTTGGTTCGCTGGGGTGGCGAATTCCAGAGTCAGAAACTCACTCGTTCTCGCTCCTGACTGCCGAGGCAGATTCCTATGAAAGCCGCTAAAGCACCCCGGCCGAAGTCCGCTGGCCCTGTAACCCTGAAAGCCGTTGCCGAATATGTTGGCCTGACTCCCGGTACCGTCTCCGCCGTCTTGAATAATTCCGCGGCTGCCCGTTCTATCCCTGAACACACCCGCAAGCGCATCCTCGAAGCTGCCCGCGTGCTGAACTACCGGCCAAACTTCCTGGCACGCTCGCTGCGTGTTCAACGCACGTATACCGTTGGCGTGATTGCCGAAGAAATCGGCGATGCCTATGGCGGCTTGGTGGTGAGCGGTATTGAAGCGTACCTGCGCGAAAATGATTTCTTCTTTCTCACAGTCGCCCATCGCCACGACCCGAAATTGCTGCGCACTTATTCAAGCATGCTCATGGCCAGAGGTGTCGAAGGCTTTATTACCATCGATACCTCAATCGACGCCAAACCTGAACTTCCCATGGTCGCCGTTGCCGGTCACCAGACTGTCGAGAATGTCACAAATATTGTCATCGATCATCACCGCGCCGCCGAGCTTGCTCTCATGCACCTGAAGGAACTCGGCCACGAGCGCATCGCTTTTCTCCGCGGACAGCCCAACAGCGCCGACTCCGCTACTCGTTGGGAAGCGATCCAGGAAGTGGCCCCGGAGTTTGGCATTCAGATTCGTCCTGAACTAGTCTTGCAGTTGGAGGGTCTCGACTCTACTCCCGAACTGGGCTACCCCTACGGAAAGGCGCTGCTCGCCAAGAATATTCCTTTCACGGCTTTGTTCGCTTACAACGACATCTCGGCACTTGGTTGCATTCGGGCGTTTCAGGAAGCAGGCCGCCGTGTTCCAGAGGACATTTCCGTGGTTGGTTTCGATGACGTTTCCCTCGCGTCCTTTTGCATTCCCCCGCTTACCACCGTCCGCCAGCCACTGGTGAAAATGGGACGCATGGCCGCCGAGACCCTCGTCGAGCGTATCGAAAAACGCTCCTCTTTCCTTCAAGATATTCGCGTTGAACCGGAACTAGTTCTCCGCCGTTCCACCGCTCGGCCTCGCCAGCTTTAGCGCGGCAGTTTTGCTCGGCTGTGCTCTCAACACGACGCACAGGTTTTGTCCTAAATGTGGCGCTGGCTTTTATGCCAGCCTTATGGTTTTGGTAACACAGGCTTCAGCCTGTGTTCTTCCTTACGTAGGGACGGCCTTCCGAGGCCGTCCGCCAACTGCGCTTGGCTTGGTATGTACCCAAACCGCTTTCCAGATCCACTAGAATGCCGCCGCGGTTACGCCCTCGAGAGGCGCTCGCTGTTCGGCTTCGATCCGCTCAACGCAAAAAACAAAATGTACAAATAGCAAATCACCGGCAGGAAGAATGCATGATGTATTCCGATCCTGTCAGCAATCCATCCCTGCGCCAACGGAATAATGGCGCCGCCAACGATCGCCATAATCATGATTCCAGAGCCGTCGCCGGTCAGCGGTCCGAGTTCCGCTATTCCCAGAGTGAAGATGCTGGGGAACATGATGGAGTTGAAGAAGCCCACCAGGATAATCGTCCACATGGCCAAGTGACCGGAGGTCAACATGGAAATTCCCACGAGTGCGGCGGCGCAGACTGCACACACGCCAAGCAGTTTCCGCGTACTCACTTTTTGCAGCAGTCCGGAGCCAATGAATCGTCCGACCATTGCACCGCCCCAGTAAAATGCCACGAAGCTCGCCGCTACTCTTTCCGTCAGGCCGCCGATTTCCGGTTGGCTGAAGTAATTCACTAGAAAGCTTCCAATAGAGACCTCGGCGCCTACATATACAAAGATGCCGAGCGCACCAAAGATCAGACTGGGATGATTCCAGATGGAGTCGTTTACCTTTACACCAACCTTGCGCTGGGCATGTTCAATTTTTGGCAGCTTGAAACTGCCGATCGCAATCGCCAGCAACACCAGAGCAATGCCTAGCCCAACGTACGGCGTTTTGACGGTGGCAGCTTCGTGAACTCGGTAAGCCTGCAGCGCATCCGGCGCCATCGCTCGAATTTCATTCATCGCTTTGGGTGCCGCACTCAGAATCAGGATTCCGCCGAAGAATGGCGCAAGAAATGTTCCAAGGGAATTGAAAGCCTGCGTAAGATTTAGGCGGCTCGAAGCCGTTTCCGGTTTGCCGAGTACAGTGACGTATGGATTCGCCGCAACCTGCAAACAGGTGATTCCTGCTGCCAAAACAATCAGTGCCCCCAGAAACAGTGGGTATGACGGTACGCTGGCCGCGGGAACAAAAAGGAACGCGCCAAGCCCCATGGTGAGTAACCCCACCACCATCGAACGCTGATACCCAATCCAGTCAACGATTTTGGCCGACGGTATAGAGAACAGGAAATAAGCTCCAAAGAACGCGAACTGAATCAGCATCACTCTTGCATAGTTCAAATCGAAAATCGATTTTAGGTGAGGCACCAGAATGTCATTCAGACACGTCAGAAATCCCCACATGAAGAACAGCGTGGTCACAACCGCCAGCGGTCCTGCGTAGCTTTTTCGCTCATCTACGCCCGACCTGGTCTCAACCGCGGCACTCGAAACGCTTATGTTCGCCATCGTTTCCGTTTCCCTTCTATCCGCTCCCTCGCGGCTCTGCAATTGTCCTTGATACTGACATACCTCTCGCCAGACCAAAAATGTTTCTCGTCACACTGTTCCGTTCGTGAATGATGGTATAACAATCTGCCGGATCGATTTTCTTGTAGTGGCCAGCCCTTAAGCTGGTCTGTTCCATCCAAGATTGCGAGATTCCGAATGCGCCTCTCTGCCTTGCGCTTAACCTGTCTTTGCCTCTGCGTTTCGATCTTTGCTCCCGCCGCTCTCTTTGCGCAGACATTTCCTTCCGTGGTCATCTGGACTGAACCCGGACTCCCGGCTGCCGATTCTCCGGCTCCCTCATCGGCGCAACTTACCCAAGCCTTTCCGGAAGCGCGTCTCGCCTCTACAGAACAATTGTCGGCGCATCTCACCGACCCGCAAACTCGCCTTCTGATCCTCGCGCAAGGCTCTGTTGTCCCCGAAACGGCATGGTCTGCGATCTTCGCCTATCTGCAGCGTGGCGGTAATCTTCTGGTCCTTGGCGGACGCCCGTTCACTCGGTCCGCCTATCACGATTCCACCGGTTGGCATCTACGTGATTATTCGGTGCGCTTCTCCCGGTTGCTTTTGATCGACCAGTATCAAGCCACACCTGGCTCCGCCGGCGCGCAATTCACTCCCAGTCCAGATTTTCCGCTCGACCTGCCGCAGTTCTCCTGGCAACAAGCATTCAGCCCCATCATTCGACTCAGCACCAGCAATCTCTATAATCGCGGTGGCTCCGCCGGTTCTCTCGATGTGCGACTGGACCCGCTGGTCTGGGGCGTAACTGAAAATCGCCGTCTTTCCGCGCCGCTGATCGAACTGGACCATTTTTCCTCCGGCTTTGACGGAGGCCGCTGGATCTTTCTCTCTGCGGAATTGCCGAAAAACTTCTACGATTCTGCGGAATCCAGTGCATTGCTGCGGAAACTGGCCGCGCGCGCTATGCAAGGCGCTGAAGAATTTTCTGTCCGACCTACTGTTCCCCTTTATTTGCCAGGCGAGCCCATCGAACTCGATACCGTCTTTACCTCCGCGTCCAAGCCCTCGTCTCCGCTTACCGTCCAGCTCTCGGTCTATCCCGAAGACAAGCCCTCCGATAAACAAACCTCCACAATCACGCTTCCTTCCAATTCCTACACAATCCTTCCCGCTGCAAAATCGAAAGGTCTCTTCATCATCGAAGCTCGCCTGCTTGACGGCTCAATCACCCGCCAAATTTACCACTCCGCTTTCTGGATTCGCGATGAAGCCTATCTGCGCTCTGGCCCGCGCCTTTCCGTCAACGCCGACTACTTCCAGCTCGACGACAAGCCTCTCGCCGTCATTGGCACCACGTACATGTCCAGCGAGGTCCAGCGCCTGTATTTTGATCATCCGAATGTCTACGTCTGGAACAGCGACATGGCCCTGATTCACGCCGCAGCCCTGAACATGATTCGCACCGGCTGGTGGACCGGTTGGGACAAATTCTGTGACGAAGCCGGCCGGCCCTACGGCCGTACTTTGCGTACGCTGGAAGCCTATCTGATGACCGCGCGCAAGTACGGCATCCCTGTGCAATTCACCTTCTTCGCGTTTCTTCCTGAAGTACTCGGCGGTGCCAACGCTTATCTCGACCCGCAAGCCGTGCGTAAGCAGCAGACACTGGTCGGCTCAGTCGTCGGCCATTTTCACGACGTGCCGTTTCTTGCCTGGGATCTGATCAATGAACCCAGTTTCTCAAAGCAACTCTGGCGAATGCGCCCCAACGAAGATCCCATTGAACTCGCTGCGTGGAATTCATGGCTCTCGCAGAAATATCCCGATCGCGCCGCCCTCGCCGCTGCCTGGAATGTTCCGCCCGACGCCGTCGTCGGAACAATTTCCATTCCCTCAGAATTGGAGTTCGACCCGCGCGGCATGTATGCCGGAACAAATTCCCTGCGCGTGTATGACTACGCCGAGTTTGCTCAGGACAAATTCGCGGGCTGGGTTCGCGGCATGCGCGAGGTCATCCGCGCCACGGGCTCTGCGCAGCCCATTACCGTTGGCCAGGACGAAGGCGGCTTCATGGATCGCCTCTCTCCAGCCTTTTTCGTACCGTACGTCGACTTCACCACCAATCACACCTGGTGGCAGGACGATCATCTCCTTTGGGATTCGCTCGTCGCCAAACAGCCCGGCCGCGCCATGCTGATTCAGGAAACGGGCCTGCAGCGCCAACTCAACCTCGATGAGACTTCTCGTCTCACTCCCGATCAGGAAGCTGCCCTCTTCGAACGCAAGATCGCTCTCTCTTTCGTGCAAGGTTCCGGCGCCATCGAGTGGCTTTGGAATACCAATTCCTACATGACCGAAGGAAACGAAGTGCCCATCGGCGCGCTCCATGCCGACGCCACCGAAAAGCCCGAAGCCACCGTTCTTCGCAACTTCGCCAAGTTCGCGGCTGCGGCTTCGCCGTACCTCAAGAATCCCAAGCAGCCAGACGTCGCCGTCGTCACTTCGCAAGCTGCGCAATTCTCCGTGATTGGCGGACTGCAACTGGAAGCTCAGCAAAACGCAGTGCGCGCTCTTGGCTACGATCTGCACCAACCCTGCTACGTCATCGCCGAAAGCCAGATCGATAAGCTCGGCTCGCCAAAACTCGTGATCCTTCCGTCACCACAAGCCCTTCGCGAGTCCACCTGGCAAGCTCTCCTCGCCTACGTCAAAAACGGCGGCAATCTCCTCGTCACAGGCCCAGTCTCCCGCGACGAGCACTGGCATCTCGTCGACCGCCTCACTCCCCTCGGCATCAAAGCTTCTACCGAACCTCTCACAGCGCACGCGATGACGTTTGGTCTCGGTACTTCGCCAGCGCCTTCCATTTCCTTTGACCAGCAAAAGCAGCAACTCGTCGAATTCCTCAGATTTGAAGATGGATCGAAGGAGAAAGACTTTTCGGTGGTCAACGGAAAACTTTTTTGGATAAGTTATCCATTGGAACTTGCGCAAACTCCATCTGCGGCAGTTGCGGCCTATAACGCCATTCTTGATAAACTCGGCTTTCACGTTGGTTTTCAACCTTTCTCAACGCTGATTTATCCTGTCGAATTCCCAGATGCTGTTCTTTACATCCTCGAATCCGAAACGGATCGAGATGCGGATTTCGCCTTCCATGACCCGATCAGTGGCGCGGAACTGAACCTTCATCTGCCGGCCCAACACGCTGTCCTAGCGCTTGTCGACAAACACACCAAACAAATCGTCGCCAAATACGGCTTCTGATTTGTAGCGGCGGCTTTATGCCGCCATCTTGCCCTCGCTCATGTAGGGACGGCCTTCTGAGGCCGTCCGCTCGCGCTGGTTCATGCAGCGCCTGTCCACCGACTTCTTAATCTCGAATAACCCTTCCGCGCTTCCGGCATCACAAAAGTTAGTCTTCCCTGTAGTGCTGGCTTTCATGCCAGCCTTGGGTTGATCGACAAAAAGCGCACAATGAGGAGGCCGCCGTGCTCCGCTCGCAAGGTGTTCAAGACAACGAAGCTGGTCTGCTAACCCGCATCATCTTCTGGCTCACAAAACGCCGTCTCGGTCGCGTGCCTCTGGGCATGCGCGTCCGCGCTCGCGATCCCAAACTTTTCCGGAATATCGTACGCATGGATCTTTACGCCGTTTCCCAAGGCGCCATTCCGACGCGCTTGAAGGAACTCGCGCAACTCAAAGTCGCCATGATGGTTGGCTGTCCGTTTTGAATCGACATCCACTCTGCCGTCGGCAGAAAACAAGGCATCACCGAGGCGCAGCTTCACGACCTCACCCAATTCGACTCTAGCCCTCACTTTGACGAACGCGACAAGCTCATCCTTCGTCTCGCCACCGACATGACACGTACACCGTAAACGGTCTCCGACGAACTCTACGCCGCCCTGCGGAATCACTTTTCCGAGCGCGCACTCGTCGAACTATCCGCCAGGATCTCCTGGGAGAATTACCGCGCCCCTTCAACCGCACCTTCACCATTGCCGCCGAGGGCTTCTCCGAGGGCCGATTCCGTCCACTGCCGGAGCAAGTCCCGTAACCTTGACCTGGAATCAAAACTTCTTTGTGTCCTATCTTGTGCCGACTGAATCTAACATAACGATTCCGGGTCGAACTTAGCTGAACGCTCGCTGCGTCGCTGGACGGAAGCATCGCAGCCAGGGAAAGTAGGTCCCATGCTGACCTTGCTTGAAGTTTTGCAGCACGCTGATGCCACGGGCACGGCGGTCGGGCATTTCAATATTTCGGATTTCATCGCTCTGAAAGCCGCGTTCGACGCGGCTCGGGAAAAGAATCTGCCTATCGTCGTGGGCGTTTCCGAAGGTGAACGCGAATTTATGGGCGTGCAGCAGGTCGCGGCTCTCGTGAAGAGTTTGCGTGAGGAATACAGCTTCCCCATCTTCCTGAACGCCGATCACACCCATTCCCTGGCCAAAGCGATCGAGGCTGCCAAAGCTGGCTTCGATTGGATCGTCTTTGATCTTTCGGCGTTGCCTTTCACAGAAAATGCCCGCCAGACGAAGGAAGCCGTCGAGGCTCTCAAAGCGATCAGGCCGTCCATTCTCGTGGAAGGCGAGATCGGCGATATTGGCTCCGGCTCTGAAATCCATGATGCCGCCCCGACCCTGCGGCTCAGCACACCTGAGGAAGCGAGGCAGTTCGTCGCGGAAACCAAGGTGGACACCCTCGCTCCTGCTGTCGGCAACATGCATGGAATGCTGAAAAGCATGGTGGAGGGGGAAAGCAGGAAGCACTTGAACATTGCTCGCATCCGCGAGATCAAGCAGGCAACCAGGATTTTCCTGACCCTACACGGCGCTTCAGGAACGGATGACCGAGACCTGCACGACTCCATTGCTGCCGGCATTACAGTTGTCCACATCAATACAGAAGTGCGCATCGCCTGGCGCCGTGGTTTGGAGGCCACTCTGGCCAGCCATCCTAACGAGGTCGTTCCTTACAAACTTTTGCCGGCCGCTGTCGATTCAGTGAAGCAGGTTATCGCCTCACGCGTGGCCCTGTTTAGTGCCGGCCGGGAACACTCGCAGACTCACAGTGCAAGCTGACACTTCCCGCCTTGCGGCACAACGCTACTACTGTATTTCCGTGATGTGAGGAAATTCGCAACCTTCAAGCGTGCGAAACCACCGCCTGCTTCTTTTCCACCACATGAGTTAACCCGGCCTCGAGAACATCCATTCCTTCGTCGAATTGTGCGTCGCTCACTACCAGCGGCACCAGAATCCGCATCACGTTCCCCAGCGTCCCTGCGGTGATGGTAATCAACCCATGCTCGTAAGCATAGTGTGCCAGTTCCTTCGTCTCTGCCCCCGCAGGCTCGCGGGTTTCGCGGTCTTTCACCAGTTCGAACGCGCACATTCCTCCGAGCGAACGCACCTCGCCAATCAAGGGCCATTTCTGCTGCCAGCCCTTTGCGCGCTCCGCGAAACGCTTCCCGATCGCCGTGGATCGCGCCAACAATCCATCCTTCTCAATAGCCTCAAGCGAGGCCAGCGCAGCCGCGCAAGCAAGGGGATTGCCGGCGAATGTGCTTCCCAGTCCTCCCGGGATCGCCGCATCCATAATTTCTGTGCGGCCGGTAACGCCCCCAATGGGCAGCCCTCCGCCAATCGATTTCGCGGTAGTGATCAGGTCCGGTTGCACTCCGAAGTGTTCGATGGCAAAGAATTTTCCAGTTCGCCCAATGCCCGACTGCACTTCGTCTGCAATCAACACAATGCCATACTTGTCGCAGATTTCACGCAGCACCGGGAAGAATTCCTTCGGCGGCACCACGAATCCACCTTCGCCCAGTACCGGTTCAGCAATGATCGCGGCAACGGATTCGGCGCCAACCACGCGCCGAAAAGTATCTTCCAGATGCTTGGCGCAGAACATTTCGCACGATGGATAAGTCTTGCTGTACGAGCAGCGATAGCAGTAAGCGTACGGAATGCGGTATACCTCAGGAGCGAACGGAGCAAACCCGGTCTTGTACGGATTAATCTTACTCGTTAGCGTCATGGTCAGCAGCGTGCGCCCATGAAACGCGTCCTCGAACGCGATCACCGCGGGCCGTTTGGTATATGCGCGCGCAATCTTCACCGCGTTCTCCACCGCTTCCGCGCCGGAATTGATGAACATCGTTTTCTTTTGCCCGCTGATCGGCGCCAGTGCGTTCAACTTTTCGGCCAGCGCAATATACGACTCGTACGGCGTTACACCGAAACACAAATGCAGAAACCGGTCCACCTGTTCGTGCAGCGCCTTCGTCACCAGCGGGTTACGATGCCCAACGTTCAGGCAGCCAATTCCTCCCGCAAAATCCAGATAGCGATTCCCGTCCACGTCTTCGATCCACGCACCCTCGGATTTTGCCGCAAAAATTGGTGTCACCAGCTGCGGTCCTCGTGGAATCGCGGCTTCGCGGCGCGCCAGCAGCGCTCGAGACTTCGGGCCCGGTATTTCCGTGCGCATCTGAATCGTTTTCATGGCCTCACTTCCCCTTTCTGTAATCGAGCGATCTCTGCCTGAACTTCTCAATACCAGCCAATTGGGTTCTCATCCAGATTCACGAACACCTGCTTCGTCTCCAGATATTCCTCCAGCCCCCATGGCCCCAACTCTCTGCCGAAGCCGGATTGTTTGTAACCGCCCCAGGGCGCTTCCACATACGTGGGCTGCATATGATTCACCCAGATAATTCCCGCGCGCATCGATTTCACCAGACGGAACGCTTTGTAAATGTCGCGCGTCCACACGGCACCCGCCAGTCCGTATGGTGTATCGTTGGCAATGCGGATCGCATCCGCTTCGTTTTCAAACGGAATCACCGAAGCAACGGGCCCAAAAATCTCCTCCCGCGATATGCGCGCATTATTATCAACGTCATAAAAAATCGTCGGCTCGACGTAATAGCCCTTTCCAAATCCTTTCGGCCGCCCTCCACCAATCGCCGTCTTAGCTTCCTTCTTGCCAACTTCCAGATAAGACGTCACGCGATCGTATTGTTCCTTGCTGACCAGCGGACCCATCTTCGTCTCGCGTTCCAGTGGCGGCCCCAGCTTGATGCGCTTGGCTTTCTCCGTCATCGCTTCCACAAACTTGCCGTAAATCTTCTTCTCTACCAGCACACGGCTGCCCGCGGAGCAGACTTCGCCTTGATTGATGAACACCCCAAACAGCGCGCCATCCACCGCCGCTTCCCAATCCGCATCGGCGAAGAAAATGTTCGGCGACTTGCCACCAAGCTCCAGCGTGACGCGCTTCAGCGTGTCGGCCGCGGACTTCACGATCATCTTGCCAACCGCGGCGCTGCCCGTGAACGCGATCTTATCGACGCCCGGATGCGCAACCAGCGCCGCACCGGCAACCTCTCCCACTCCGTTCACAACGTTCACCGCGCCCGGTGGCAGCCCCACTTCCTCAAACCAGTTCGCAAATTCCAGAGCCGTCAGTGGCGTTTGCTCCGCGGGCTTCAACACGCACGTGCAGCCCGCCGCCAGTGCTGGAGCCAACTTCCACGCCGCCATCATCAACGGATAGTTCCATGGAATGATCTGTCCCGCCACGCCCATCGGCTCTTTGAGCGTAAAACTCAGCGCATTAGCAGGCACAGGCAGGACTTGGCCAGTAACTTTGGTTGCCAGACCACCGTAGTACTCAAAACACGTGGCCACATCTGCGATATCGTACTCCGCCTCGACAATCGGTTTTCCCGTGTTGCGTGCTTCAATCTCTGAGAGCATCGCCGCGTTCTGCCGCACTTTATCCGCAAGTTTGAAAAGGATACGCCCGCGGTCCTGCGCCGTCGTCTGCGGCCATGGTCCCGAGTCAAACGCCGCGCGCGCTGCCTTCACTGCCGTGTCCACATCAGCAGCGGAAGCCGACGCAACCTGCGCGATCACTTCCTCCGTCGATGGATCGAACACCGCAAACGTTTCACCTGAAGAACTGGAAGTCCATTGGCCGTTGATATAGTTCTGATACGATTTCACGCCGGGTTTTGCCGGACTGGACATAACGCTCCTCCACAACTCAAATTCTCAAACCGCTGGCGTACCGGCCGCCAATTTTCGCGCCGTTTTGCGACTTCCATAAATGAAGAAAAAGAAGGCCGCGAGGCCGATAAAAAAGATCGTGCCGCCGAACATCCAGATTTCGTAACGCGCAATGGACTTGATCTGCTGCGCCGGGAAAAACGCCAGCGCGATTCCAAGAATTGTCGTCACCAGGCCGCTGACCCCCGCGAAGATCAGCGTGCCCTTGCTGTAGTGGCCGCGGACAAACCCGTCGTCAAACGCGATCTTCAGCAACCCGCCAAACATGTACAGAAACGGGATCAGCTGCAGAACCACCGCAAGAGACAGCAGCGATTGGAACGATTCCTGCACTCCCCCAGTGGCCACAAAATTCACAATCACCAGGATTAGCGAGACGCTCGCGTGTACGATCAGAGCGGCGTAGGGCGTCGCATATTTCGGGTGAATTCTTCCCAGCCACTCCGGCATGTACGAATCCAGCCCTGCCACGAACGGGATGCGCGCCGACCCACCCAGCCACGCCGAACCAATCCCCGCGATCGACACGCTCAACAGAAATGCGAAGGGTGCGATGATCCAGTTCACGCCCACACGCCCGGCCATGTGGCTTACCGCCTGCACAATTCCCTGCAACACGCTGATGCTGCCCTTATCGACGGCTACCAATAGCGTCAGTGTCGCTCCAATATAAAGAAATCCCGAAAGCAGGCCGCCCAACGCCACCGCTCCAGGCAGCGTTTTTCGCGGATTCTCGATTTCGTCGCCCATGATTGACGCCAGTTCCAGCCCCACCAGCCCGAAACAAATCACGCCAAATGAATTCAGCACGAATCGCGGGTTCGCTGGAATCTTGAAGTCACTCCAGTGCATGCTGGTGCCGAATTTTGCGCAGACAATCACGCCCAGTCCCATCAGCAGGAACGCCGCGACAAACGTTCCAATCCCGCCGATGTTATTCAGCCACTTTCCTACCCCCAGGCCTACGACATTAAGCACCACCAACAGGCCCAGCAGCACAACGGATGCGGCCAGCGCAAACGTACGGTTGTCCGCTAGTCCTTCATGTCCCGGACCAAGCACGAACACCGAGACGCCAACGAAGTACAGCATCACCGTCGGCACGTACATCATGTTGTTCGTCCAGTAGCACCACCCGGACAGAAATCCGTGGAAGTCGCCAAAAACTTCCTTGGCCCACAGGTAGACTCCGCCCTCGCCGGGATAACGGTGAGCGAGTTCGATCACCGCGATTCCCTGCGGCCAGAAAAACAGTACCAGAGAAATCAGCCACAGCCAGATCGTCACTCCGCCATTCGCGGCAATCGATGGAAGAACGTTCAGGTTGAAAACAGCAACCACAAATAGCAGAACGAGGTCACGCCGTCCGAGAACGCGCTTCAAATGCGGTTGCGCGCTCTCGACACTGACTGGCATGACCTCGCTGCTCAATCCGATTGCTCCTTAGTGCCCCGCCGCGCCGACAAATGCCGCGCCGCGTTCCTGCTGTGCCTTCGCCAACCCAGAAGCAACTTCTTCAAACACGGCCAGGTGTTTGTCGATATCCGCCTCGGTGTGTTGCACAGAAATCGTCCACTGTTCGTCCCACCAGTACGGCATCGCCAGCACGCCCCGGTTCACCATCCCGAACCAGAACTGTCTCCACAGATCCACGTCGATATCCAGCCAATCCCGATAGTTGCGGATTTCCTGGGGATACAGCATCAGTGCTCCGTTTACTCCGGCCTGCGCGACATACGCTTTCAATCCGCTTTTCTTCACGATGCCGCGATAGCCCTCCGCCAGCTTCTTTCCGAGTTGGTCCACGTGCGCGTAGTTTTCGCGCGTCAGCACTTCGCGAAAAACTGCCAGGCCCGCAGCCATGGCGAAGCGGTTCGTGTTGTACGTTCCTCCGTGAAACACCTTGTGTTGCACGATCAGGTCCATCACTTCACGGCTCGCTCCAAACGCGGCCAGCGGCACTCCTCCGCCAATGGATTTCGCCAACGTGATCATGTCTGGCTTCACGCCGAAATATTCGCTCGCGCCGCCCCAACCGAGTTTTGCGCCGGTCTTCACTTCGTCGAAGATCAGCAGCGCACCATTCCGCGTGCAAATCTCGCGCAATCCTTCCAGGAATCCGGGTTGCGGCATGCAGATGCCGACGTTCATCAGGATCGGCTCCAGAATGATCGCTGCGATCTGTCCGGGAAACTGCTTGAAGCGGTGTTCTACACTCTTCAGATCGTTGAACGTCGCGACGGTAACATTGTCCAGCACCGCCTGAATGACTCCCAACCCGCCGGGTACCGAATTCGGCGCACTAATGTCGCCAAAGTCTTCCGCCTTCGGCTTCACGCTGACCAGCGCCGTGTCGTGCAGCCCGTGATATGCCCCTTCGAACCGCAGAATCTTGTCGCGCCCTGTTGCAGCTCGCGCAATCCGGCACGCGTGCATCGTAGCTTCCGTGCCACTGTTTCCGAAGCGCACCATTTCTACCGGATAGCGTGCGCAGATTTCCTCAGCTAGTTCCAATTCCATGCCGTGAGGCATGCCAAACGTTGTGCCGCGATCGGCAATGTCCTTCACGGCTTTCACAACTGCCGGATGTCCGTGCCCGGCCATCAGCGTCCCGAAACACAGGTTGTGATCGATGTATTCGTTGCCATCGATGTCCTTGATCTTGCTGCCGTGACCTTCGGCAACAAAAATCGGATACGGATCATAGGCTCGGTAATTGCTCGCTACGCCCAGCGGTATCCGTTTCTGCGCTTTCATATGCGCTTCCGCGGATTTCGGCGTGCGCTTCTCGTAGAGAGCGAGTTCCTTCTTCAGTGCGTCGTGCATTTGTAACTCCGTTCAGCGTGGCCTTCCTGTGGTCAGCTGTGGCAGGTCTATTCCCTGCGGTCAGTATCAGCGAGGAAAAAACGCGGATGTTGAGGCGTACTGCGCCTCCTAGTTTACGCCCTTCTCCGTAAATCAAAAACGCTGCGTGTACAGCCACTTCCGGCCCTTCGCCCTCTCACAGCAAGACGCCCCGACCTGTGGGGGCGCCTTGCCGCAAACACGCAACCCTTCTTCCCTTAGAACGCGAATTTCAACCCAAATTGCAGCTGTCTCGGATCGCGTACCTTCTGCGCAAGACCGAACGTGCCGGTGTTGCTCGCGTACCCGGCTGAGTTGGTGTAAGACGTTCCGTTGTCAGAAATGTTACCGTCCACGCTGTAAAACTGCGTATGGTTCCAGATGTTGTAGAACTCGCCGCGGAATTCCATGCGCAGCCGCTCGGTTAGCTGGAAGCCTTTAAAGAAGCCCATATCCCAGTTGTTGATCCCTGGTGAGCAGCAGATTGAACGTGGCGCATTTCCGATCGTCCCTGGAGCCACCGTGGCGTTCGTGAACTGCGACGGGTCAAACACCAATCCACCGTGTTTGCGGGGATCCCACTGGACCAGCGAGCCCGCTGCATATCCTGGCGCCCAGTTCGGTTCGCCCGGAGCTTCGAAGAATGTGCTGAGGAATTGCTCGATGTCGTCCGACGAAGTGATGCGAACCGGAAAGCCCGTCTGGAATGTGACGATGCCCGATACCTGCCAACCATCCAGCAACTGTCCTTTGAATCCATCAAACTTCGGCACCGGCAGCGCCCAAACATAGCTGAACACAAACCGGTGACGAGCATCGAATAACGATGGGCCGTACGTCGAATTGAAGTTCACCGGATTCAATGTGCTTTCAAAGCTCGACGCGTTATCCAGCGACTTACTGTAGGTATACGCCGCAGAGAATTGCAGACCGTGCGAGAAGTGCTTTTCCAGCAGCACTTGCAGCGAGTTGTAGTTCGAGTGCGCGATGGTATTCTCTGTAAAGATGTTCGAGAACACAGGTATGCCATCGACTGGGCAGCCCACACCTGTCAACGGTTTGCATAGAGGGGAGGAGTACTGACGCAGACCTACCAACGTGATTCCGTTGCCGCCGTTATTTGCTCCAACATTTCCTCCGCCGGGCAGGAACACGGTGGCACCGCCATTCGGCCCCCCGTACGGCAATGTCAGACCGCCGACCGGAATGTTGTCATTCGGCGAAACGAAATAGGAATTGTCGGCCGATTGAGGACCGCAGGACACACTCGGATCGTTATTCAACGTGGAAATCGCCTGCAAATCATTGCAGGCCTGCGGATTCCCATGGTTCAGGTCATACGACGCCAGCAAACGATGTCCCTGCGATCCGACGTATCCGACTTGGAAGAGCAGGTTGCCCGGCAATTCCCGTTTCACCGTCAAGTTGTATTGCGCTGAATACTGCGTGCGAACCAACTGCGGAAATTGTCCGAACAATAGAATCGACCGGAACGCCGACCAGTCGATCGGCTGGTTGCGCGGTGGGTTCAAAATGCCATTGAACGGGTTGGGGTTCACGCCTCCGCTTTGCGATACGAACGGAGCTTGAAAGACGGGATCGCTGATGTAGTTGCTGCCGCCAAACGGTGGTTCGGCACTGAATTGTTCGAGTACCAACTGCTCGATCGGATTGTAAAACAGACCCCAGCCAGCGCTGACGGTCATTTTGTTCGGACCACCTGTGATGGCTCGGATCAGGCCTTTCTCCGCCGCCGGCGACCAGTTGATACCAAGACGCGGCGCAAACGCCTTGTAATAGGTGTTCGTCAATCCGCCGGGAACTCCCTTATCCCCTGGGAATACCAATCCAACCGGTGTTACGCCGGCTGCATCGCAACCCGCTGCTCCGGGCCCATAGGTTGCATAAAGCGGATTGCTGGGATCAAGGCCGCAAGGATAGATCGTAGAGACTTGCCCGGGACGGAACGTTTGCACTTTCTGGCCGATATCCGTCATCGGCGTATTCATTTCCCAGCGCAACCCATAATTCAACGTGACATTGGGGCGTATCTTCCAACTGTCCTGCGCAAACAGGTACACCGCCGTGCTGCGTACCAGTTCCGCCTGAGCTGAGCCCTGGCTGTAGCTGTTCGGTAATCCTAGAAGGAAATTCGCGTAGCTATCCCCCGTGTCATTCGCGCCGCCCGGACCAAAGTTGATCGACCCGTTCACGTTGTAATACAGCGTCTGGTTAAACATCTGGTAGCGGATATCGCCGCCAAACTTGATGCTGTGCGCGCCCACGATCTTGCTAAAGTTATCCGCAAACTGGAACGTGTTTCCCGTCTGCGGCAACTGCCCTTCAAAGTTATTTCCCAGCGCAATACCGCCGCCCACCGTGATAAAAGGTAGTCCCTCTTTGGATGCTCCGAGATTCGGGAAAATTCCGTATGCTTTGTTGGCTGCCAACGTATTGCCATTGCTATCCAGCAACGGTTGATCCGTCGTTCCCGTAAAGCAATAGGCCGTGACCGCCCCGCAGGAACTCTGCAACTCGGTAGTTAATTTGGGAGCATTGAATTGTCCCTGGCCCTCACGGAACCACGCGAAACGGAATTCATTTACATTCGTCGAGCCAATCGTCCAGGTATGCGAGGCGTTTAATTGTTGCGTGCGCGTGCTGAAAACGCCTGGAAAATTGCCAAGATTGCCTCCGGCCGCCTGAAACTTCGCAAAGGGATCCAGCACATAGTCATCATCAAAATAGTAGTACACCGACAGTTTCTGATTTTTGGTCAAGTCATGATCGACCCGGATGGTGAACTGGTCTCCATTGTTGATCTTGTTCGGCGATTGCTGGAACGTCCCCGTCGAGCCTACATACTGGTTGTAAATGCTGGTCGAAAGCGGGTCGAAGCACTGCGTCGGAATCACGCCGCTGGCTCCAAATATCGTTCCGTAATTACCCGGTGTTGGAGTGCCGCCATTGATGATGTTCGTCAGCTCGGTGTTTGCCGCGGGCGACAACTGGGAACCGCAGCGTCCTTGCAGCATGCTGGCGGTCGGCGCCGTCGTCAGCGTCCCGCTCAGGTCGCCGAACGCGCCGTTGTTGAGTTGGTCGGCGCTGAGTAGTGGCACTGGATTCGAAAGAATTCCCTGCTTGATCCGCCGCCCCTCGTACGAAGCAAAAAAGAACGTCTTGTCTTTCTTGATTGGGCCGCCTAGAGTCCCACCAAACTGGTTTTGCTGAAAATCGGGCTTGGCTGTTGGGCTAACCATGAACGGTCGAGCGTCCAGCACCGTGTTTCGAAAGAATTCGAAAGCGCTTCCATGAAAGTCGTTGGTCCCGGACTTGGTCACTACGTTCACCACCGACCCCGAATTCCGCCCGTATTCCGCGTCGAACGAGTTTGTGATTACGCGAAACTCTTCGATGCTGTCCGGTGACGGCTGCACGGCCGGCAGATTCGCGAACAGATCGTTCCCGTCGCCTCCATTCACCGAATAATTGTTCGAGCGCCCACGGCCGCCGTTCACCGTCACCACGCCCGGCTTATCCGATCCGTAAAACAAATCATTTCCCAATTGCGATTGCACTCCCGGCTGCAACTGCAACAATTGGTAGGTGTCGCGGGTGTTCAGCGGGAGTTCCGTCACTTCACGCGAACCGACCACTGCGCCCAGTTGGGTCGTCGTCGTATCAATCACCGGCGGCTCGCCTGTAACCTCTACTGTCTCCGTTGCGCCGCCGACTTGCACCACGATGTCCAGACCAACCACGCCGCTCACGTCCACGACAATGTCTTTCCTGACAAACTTCTTGAATCCCTTTTGATTCACATCCACTTCATACGGCCCCACCGGCACTTCCAGAAAAATGAATTCCCCGGTGCTTCCCGTCGTCGTATCGCGAGACACATTCGTGGCGGTGTTGATCAGCGTGACAGTGGCCCCAACCACCGCCGAACCGCTTGGGTCCGTCACTGTCCCGCGCACTCGGCCGCCCGTGCTCTGCCCATATCCACATTGATTGCCAATGAAAAGAAAGATCAGGGCGAGCAAGCCCGCCCAGGGAGCCTTGCGGCTACACACCGACTTCAAAAGGCACATTACTTGAATCATTGAATTCACCCCTAAAATTGCCCGAAGACGCTTTTCCCTTTAAAAGCGATTCTTCTTGGTTGCTACGGTCCCTGGAACCTTACTATAATCCCGTAAACTTAGAGAAAGCCGGAACCCGTGTCAAGCAGAAAGAATTTGTCCAAGCCATCGGAATCTTTGTCGCCTACGCGGCTGTTGCGCATCAGCGAAGTCGCACACCGCGTCGGCATCTCTTCGTCCGCTTTGCGCGCCTGGGAAGCCTTGGGACTCGTCACGCCACGCCGTACGGAGAGCCATTACCGCATGTACACGGAAACCGACGTGCGCCTTCTGCAACGCGCTCTTTTCTTGCGTCGCGCGCGTGGACTGAATCCCGCCGCCATCGTCCATGTCTTGAAGAAACAGGGCCTGGTCACCGCGCCCGCTGATGCACCTCAACATACCGGCCAAAAGTTTCGTCGCCTCCGCATGCGTCGCGGCCTTTCCCTCGCCAAAGTTGCGCAGGCCACCGGCGTTTCCGTGGGTTTCCTCAGCGCCCTGGAACGCGGCCAGATGCGCTCGTCCATCTCTACCCTGCGGCGCATTGCCCGCTTCTACAAAACCAATATGCTTGCGCTCTTTGAAACGAACGGCGATGCGCAGCGCCATGTCCGCCGTTCACAGCGCAAAATCCTGGAAACTTCGCCCGGCGTTCGCATGGAGCTGCTCGCCTGGGGCAACACTGCCATGGAGCCGCATCTTTTCCGCATCAAGCCCGGCGGCGGCAGCGGCGAACCCTATGCCCATGAGGGCGAGGAATTCCTCCACGTTCTGCGCGGCGAATTCGAAATTTGCCTGAATAAGTCTGAGCGCTACCTTCTCAAGCCGGGTGATAGCCTCTATTTCGAAAGCTCCGCCCCGCACCGCTGGAAGAACCCGGGGCGCACCGAAACTTGGATTTTGTGGGTTAATACTCCGCCCACTTTTTGAGTTTTGTGGTTGCTTGCCCCGTCGATTGCAACTTATCGCAACCGGCCCACGAAGCATCCATGAAACCGCGGCCCTCTTCACGATCGTCGGAGGCAAGGTCGTCTATGAAACCGACACAAACTGATCGCATCTTCCATTTGCTGGCGATTTGCCTCGCGGCGCTTACACTCGGCTCCTGCCAATCGAAACAAGATTCCCTCAGCTTGCTGGTTTGGGAAGGCTATGCCGATCCTTCCTTTATTCACTCGTTCGAGGAAACGCACCACTGCAAAGTCACCGCGTCTTACATGGGATCAAGCGACGACCTGGTCGCAAAGCTTCGCGGCGGCAGCGCCTCTACCTATGACGTGATTTCCCCATCCAGCGACGTTGCCGCCTCCATCGCACGCACTGGCCTCGCCGAACCGCTCGATCTCTCGAAGCTACCAACCTACTCGCAGCTCTCGCCGAGGTTGCGCGATCTCCCTCTCGTCAAATCCAATGGGCAAACTTTCGGCGTTCCCTTTATGTGGGGACCAAATCCTCTTCTGTACGACACCACTGCATTTGCGCAACCGCCGGACTCGTGGGGAATTTTCTGGGACCCCAAGCACAAGGAAAAAATCTCCGTTTGGGACGATCTGTCCACTCTCTACATGGCCGCCCAAATGCTCGGCTACGACAAGCCCGATCCCTCGCAGTTGTATAACCTCAGCGACGAGCAACTCGCTGCTGTGAAACAGAAGCTGCTTGCCCTGAAACCCAACGTCCGCAAAATCTGGTCCACCGGCGGCGAACTTACCAACCTCTTTGAAAATCATGAAATCGTCGCTGCCATGGGTTGGCCGCTCATGACCAATCAACTCCGCCAAGCCAACTTCCCCATCGGTGAAACAATTCCCAAGGAAAATACCACCGGCTGGATCGATCATTTGATGATCACCAAAGCCAGTTCCCACAGGGAACTCGCTTACGCTTTTCTCGAATACATGATTCAGGCAAAAACTCAGAAACAGATCACCGACGTCACCCATTACACTCCGGCCAATCCCGCCGCCGCTCAATTCATGACCGACGCGGAGAAAAAAAGCCTCCACCTCGATGATCCCGACACCTACATGCAGCGCATCTATTTCTGGCAGGACGTTCCCCGTCGCGCCAAATACATTGAAATCTGGAACGAGGTCAAGGCCGCCCAGTGACCTTAGCGGATTCCACCACGAATTCTCCCGCCGTTGGAACCGCCCCGGTTTCGGCGGGCGTGTTGCTTGAGATCCGCAACATAGTCAAACGATTTGGCGCTCGCGAGGTCTTGCGGCGGCTTTCCCTGCAGATTGCCCCCGGTGAATTTCTCACCCTGCTGGGAGAGAGTGGCTCAGGCAAAACCACTCTCCTGCGCCTGATTGCGGGATTCGAACAGCCAACTTCCGGAGAAATCTGGATGAATGGCGAGCGCCTGGACACGCTGCCTCCATATCGCCGCCGAGTGAATACCGTCTTTCAGCACTACGCTCTGTTCCCTCATCTCTCTGTCCAGGAAAACGTCGCATATGGGCTCCAGGTAACTGGTGTTGCTACCACGGAGATTGACTCACGCGTCGCGGACGCTCTTCGCATGGTCAAGATGCATGAGTACGCCGGCACCCGGCCCGCAAAATTGAGCGGCGGCCAGCAACAGCGTGTCGCTCTGGCGCGCGCCCTCGTCAATCGTCCGCAACTCCTTCTGCTCGACGAGCCGCTCTCCGCGCTCGACGCCAATCTTCGCAAACAAATGCAGAGCGAGTTGAAATCCTTGCAGCGGGAACTCGGTATCACATTTCTCTTTGTCACCCACGACCAAGGCGAAGCCATGGCGCTTTCCGATCGCATCGCCCTATTGAAAGATGGCTCTCTCGAGCAAGTTGCCTCGCCGCGGGAAATCTACGCCCGCCCCGCCACCGCGTATACCGCGCAATTCATTGGCCAGACCAACCTTCTACATGGCCAGATACGCGCTGGCATTACCTCCGCGGGTTCACTGCGATGGCCTACGGGCGAGCCGGACGGCACGCTTCTTTTTTCCTTGCGCCCTGAGTCAATCCATCTCGCCGGGAACACGCAGCCATCCCCGAATGCCGTGCGTTTCCGCGCCACCATTCGCCAGCAGATCTATTCCGGCTCGAGCGAAGACCTCGAAGTCGATTGCGCCGGTCAATCACTGCGCGTACGCACTCCGGCCAGAGGACCACTCTCCGGCACCCACGACTTTTTTTTCGATCCTGCCGACGCAATTCCTGTCGGAACTGACAACTGAAAACTTCCATGTACTCTCGTGCCTACAAAACGCTTATCTCCGTCCCCCCTCTCCTATGGGTCGGCATTTTTCTGCTGCTGCCCTATGCCCTCATGTTCGCTCACAGCCTCTGGCTCGTCCGCGACGGCTTTATCGTTCATGATTGGAATTTACACAATTACGCCAAGCTCTTTCAGAATCCCGTCTACGCCCAGGTTCTTTTCCGTTCCATGCGCATCGCTGCCGGCGTAACTCTGTTTTCTTTGCTGCTTGGCTATCCCGTCGCGTATTACATGTCCTTTCATGCCGGCATTCGCAAGGACCTTCTCTACCAACTCGTCATTGTTCCCCTCTGGGTCAGCTATCTCGTTCGCGGCTACGCCTGGAAAACCATCCTCGGCTCCGAAGGCGTCCTCAACGGTTTCCTGCAATATCTGCACATCACCCACGAACCGGTCAGCTTCTTCCTCTACAGCCCCTTTGCCGTTGTTCTTATGCTCACGCACATTTACACGCCCTTCGTCTTTCTTCCTCTTTACGCCTCGCTCGAACACATCCCGCGGAATCTGATTGAAGCTTCCCACGATCTCGGCGCTACTCCGCGGGCAACGCTTCTCCGCGTCATCCTTCCCTTGTCCCTGCCCGGCTTGCTGGCTGGCGCCACCTTCGCCTTCGTCCTCACCCTCGGCGATTTTCTCGCCCCGCAACTTGTTGGCGGCCCTTCCAGCGTCATGATCGCCAACATCGTGCAAAGCCTCTTCGGCACCGCCTACGACTGGCCGCTGGGCGCCGCGATCTCCGTCCTGATTCTTGTTCTCACCGTTTCGCTGCTCTTTCTCGCCGAACGTCTTGAAAGGCGGTGGTCCTTCCGATGAGCGCCCGCGCGAACGCGAATCACCGCTCGCCACTTCTCGGCGCCTATACCCTCGCTGTCTTTGCTTTCCTGTATCTTCCCATCGTCGTTCTTGTCTTCTATTCCTTTAATAAGGATGGTGTCGGCGGATTTCCTCCGAAACATTTCACCCTCGATTGGTACCGTCAACTCTTCCGCGACGCCTCCATCTGGGATTCTTTCCTCAACAGCCTGCTTGTCGCCGTAGCTGCGGCATTCCTCGCGCTCACTCTCGGCCTGCTCGCCGCTCTCGCTCTCGATCGCGCCGACTTCCCGGGAAAATCCATCTTCCGCCGCCTGGTTCTTCTTCCACTGATTCTCCCTGGCATCATCACCGGCCTTTCCTTGCTGATGTTCGCGGTCTTTGCCGGCCTTCAACTCAGTCTGCTTACCGTCTTCCTCGGCCACGGTACTGCGCTCATCTCCGTCGCTACAACCGAGATGTTCGCCGGCCTGCAAAAAATGGATCGAGCGCAGGAAGAAGCCTCACTCGATCTCGGCGCCACCCCTTGGCAAACCTTCTGGCGCATCACGCTCCCTAATCTCAAGCTCTCTCTCATTGCCGCCGGCCTGCTGATATTCACTCTCTCCATGGACGAAATCGCCGTCACTTTCTTTCTGATCGGTCGCGACAATACTCTTCCACTGGAAATCTGGGCTCGCCTTCGCCGCGGCATCACCCCCGAGATCAACTCGATTTCCACCCTGATTTTCTTTCTCTCCGTCATTCTGATTCTCATCTGGTACCGCATTCGCACTCGTTCCATCGGCAAGGAAGTTCACGAACTTCTCGAACGACCTTAGGAGGTCCGTTTCGCATGTCTCATACTCGCCGTGATTTCATAAAATTCGTCGTCGCTGGCTCCGTCGCTTCCGGCTGCCCCATCGATAATGCTTTGCTCGCAGACCCTGCTCCCAGCGCTATCTCCTCGCTCGTCGAAGGCGAACACTTCGCCGTCTGCCACGAGGTTCGCAACGGCCACTCTTTCGCCCAACCCGACGCCACTCGCAATGCCGCAGTCGTCATCATCGGCGGCGGCATGGCTGGCCTTTCCGCCGCCTATTTCCTGCGCGAAAAAGATTGGCTGCTCCTCGAAAAGGAAGATCATTTCGGCGGCAACGCCTACCAAGAGGAATACCAGGGCCAATTTTTCTCCACTGGCGCCGCTTATGACTTTCGCGGTAGTTTCAGCGATCAACTCGCCAAGGAAATTGGTGTCAACATGCCCCTCGTCGATATGCCCGATCCCACCATCGACAACCACACTTACGTCCCAGACACCTGGCGCTCCGGCCTCGAGCATCTTCCTTACAAAAGGGATGTCGTCGCCAGCTTCAAAAAATTCCGCGACGACATCATGAAGATCGATGTGCGCGGACAAATCTCGCAACTCGACACCAAGCCCTTCTCCGACATCACCTCCGCCTATGCTCCAGAAGTTGCCAAGTGGTGGGACGCCTACGGCCCATCCAACTGGGGCGCAGTCACCCAAGACACCACCGCATTCATTGGCGTTTTCGACGCACAGTACCTAATCAAGGGCGAGGACAACACGCGCTGCATCTTGCCCGGCGGACTTGGCTGCATCAGCTACAAGCTGGTGGAGGTCTTAAAGCCAAAAAACGCCGACCGCATGCTCGCCGGCGCCACAGTCGTCTCCGTCTCTCAGGATTCCGGCGCGGTTCGCGTCACTTACTTGCAGGGCGACAAGCTGACCACCGTTTCCGCCAAGCTCGTCCTGATGTGCACACCCAAGTTCATCACCTCGCGCCTGGTGGCCGGCCTTCCCACCGAGCAAAAGCAAGCCATGCGCAGTATGCGCTATGCCCCGTTTCCCATGATCAACATGATTTTCGACAAGCCTGTCTATCGCCGCGGCTACGATAATTGGTGCCCAGGCAATTCCTTTACCGACTTCATCGTCGCCGACTGGACCATTCGCAACAATCCTGATTACCATCCCAAATACAACATCCTCACCTTCTACACGCCGCTGCGCGAATCCGATCGTGCCATCCTTCTTCAGGAAGACGACTGCAAAGCACTCGCCGCAAAAGTTCTGAAGGATTTCCAGAAAGCCTTACCGGAATTCATTATCGATCCCGTCGAGATTCGCCTTTACCGCCGCGGTCATCCCATGATGATGGCGGTTCCGGGCCAATTCACGAAAAACCGCATGATCGCGTCGAAGCCTATGGAACGTATTTTCTTTGCTAATTCCGATTCGGGCGGACCCGAATCCCTGAGCACCGAGGCCGTACGCATCTCGCACGCCGCCGCCGACTGGGCCAATCTGATGCTAGCGGGCAAATCCACCACCGCTTCAGAATTGGCTCACAAAGCGCTAACGGACGTAGTCCTCTAACGCCATCGTGCCGCCGCGCATCCCCATTTCGCAGGTCTATTCAATGCCGCTAAAGGCGCTGCATTCCTGTTTTCTTAAAATTGCTCGCCCCTTCACCATCGCCGTCGTCACCGCAGTTACTTTGCTTTTCTTCTGGCTCATCAATTTCCGCGGCGTGCCCGGCGTTCCTTCGATCTCCTCATTACTGGGAATCGGCATCCCCGACATGATGTTCACGTACGCTCCCTCCTCCATCTATGAAAAGCTCACTCAATTCGGCATCGATGGTCGTTTTGCTTATCGCGTCTTCCTTGAACCCGTCGATTTCCTGTTCCCCACGGTCTACGGCCTCTTCTTCGTCATGGTCACTACCTTCGGCTTCTCATGCCTCTTCCCCAACCGCCCTACTCTCCAGAAACTCAGCTTGCTTCCCTTGCTCACCACTTTCTTCGACTACGCGGAGAACCTCTGCTTCCTCGCAATCCTTCGCAGCTATCCCGTAGAGTTGCCGAACTTGCAGAAGCTCGCCAACGTATTCACTCTTGCGAAGTGGGCTCTCGCCGCAGTCAGTACCGTGTTGTTGCTCGTAGCGACATTAGGTTTGTTGGTTCGCCATCTTCGCCGGCCCGCTTCGGCTTAATTGATAGTCGTGCTATGTTTTACCCCGGTTTTGATGTCGGGCTGATCAATACTAAACCAGCTCTGAAAGAGGATTTCTCACCGCATGCGCCGCCCAATACTTCGTTCTATCCTCGCCATATTTCTTCTCGGCCTCTGCCCGCTGCTGCCTATGCACTCCCAACAGAACCGCGCATCCCTGCTGATCATGAACGCCCAGGTTGCCGACGGCACCGGCGCTCCGTTGCGCAAAGCCAATGTCCGCATCGCCCGCAGTCACATCGTCGCCGTCGGCGAACTCCAACCGGAGAAGGGCGAAGCCACCATCGACGCCCACGGACTCGTTCTCGCTCCCGGCTTCATTGATATTCACAATCACTCCACCGAAGGACTCCCGCAAGATCCGCTCGCCGAATCGCAAATCTCTCAGGGCATCACGACTCTGATTGTCGGCGCAGACGGTGATTCTCCCTGGCCATTGATCAACTGGGTCCGCCAGCAGCAGCAAAATCCTGCCGCCGTGAATGTTGGCGTGCTCGCCGGTCATGCCACAATTCGCGAGCAGGTGTTGGGCAAAGACTTCAAGCGCATTTCAACACCCGAAGAAATACAGCGGATGAGCGCGATGGTCGGCCAAGCCATGGGTCAAAAAGCTCTCGGCCTCTCCTCCGGCCTCGAGTACGAAGTGGGCAGCTATTCCGCAACCGAAGAGATCATTGCCATGGCCAAGGTTGCCGCGCAGCACGGCGGCTTTTATATGACCCACATCCGCGATGAGGCCGACAAATCCTTCGAGGCTCTTGAAGAGGAAATTACCATCGGCGAAAAGGCCCACATTCCGCTGGAACATTCCCACATCAAACTCGGCACCGTCGCCGTCTGGGGAAAAGCGCCGCAGTACATTAAAGTGATTGAGCAGGCGCGCGGCCGCGGCGTCGACTTTCTGGCGGATTGTTACCCCTACGACGCCTGGAATTCCAACTTCAAGGTGCTCGTTCCTGACAAGCAGTACGAAAATCCCAAGAGCGTCGCGAAAGCACTCGCCGACGTTGGCGGCGCTTCTCACATCACCATTACCAGTTTCACTCCGAACAAATCCTACGAGGGGCACACTCTCGCGGATCTCGCTAAATCCAACTCCCTCACTCCCGTCGAAATGTATATCCGCATCATCCGCGAAGGCGATAAGGCCGACACCGAAGCCGAAATCATTGGCCAGTCCATGATCGAAAGCGATATCAAAGCGTTTTACCAGCAGCCCTGGGTCATGGTGGCCAGCGATGGCGGCATCGGCGCTGCTCACCCTCGGGGCGCTGGCACTTTCCCGCGCGTGCTCGGCGTCCTTGTGCGTGAAAAGCATTGGCTGACCCTGCCGGAAGCAATCCGCAAAATGACTTCTTTGCCGGCGCAACGCCTCAACTGGAAAGATCGTGGCGTCATCCGTGAAGGCGCCTTCGCCGATCTCGTGCTATTCAACCCCGACACAATCATCGACCATTCCACATACACCAACCCAACAGCGCTCTCCACCGGAATCGAAAAGGTTTTCGTTAACGGCACTCTCGTGTGGGACTCGGGCAAAGCCACGGGATCAAAGCCCGGCTCAGTCATCGACGTAGCTGGCGCCATCAGCAAGCTCTCGAACTGAAATTGTATGAGAAGCTTTTCCGCAGACAAAAAAAGGCGGGGCATCATTCGCCCCGCCCAGTCAAAATGCGTCGAGAAGCGATTGAAAATTACGGCTTCAGGTGCGGGCTGGCTTGTTGTAGGCGAGACACCAGGGCCTTTCCAGCAGGCGGAGTGTCGATCTTTGGTTCGGTTATGATTTTAGCGGCGGAAGAATCGTTGCCATACAAGCGATGATTAGCATCCTCATCCGGACGAAGAGTGCTTCCTTCCAGAGAAATGCCGGCAAAGACGCCGCGAGACCGCGAATAGCTCAGCATCTCGGAACGCATGTAAGCATCCGTGTCTGCCGAGGCGGTGCGCCCCTTGGGTCCAGCGGCCACAGAAGCGTCGCCGCCGAGTTTCACTTTGCTGTGCAGCAAGCTACTTACGCCGCGATCATTCATCACCAGGATGACGAAATCGGTCGCTTCTCCGCCAATCTGGAAACCGAAGCTGCCGCCTTCCAACGCGTACATAGCCGGCGCGCCCCATGGCCCGCTGAAGTTCTTACCGGTGCGGCAAACCATGACGCCGCGACCATAACTGCCGCCTGCAATAAACGCCGCCTTTAGCACCGAGGGAAGCACTACCACGCAGCGAGCTTTGTCCAGTAGATCCTGAGGAATATCGTCAGGTACATCGAGGATCTCTTTCATAACCGTGCCGGCATTCTGCAGACGATCCGTTTCCTTGACGTCGTCGGCTTTCGAGCCCGCAAACGCGAAAGGCGCCAAGACTAGTGCGCCCACTAACGCTGTTTTCCACCGATTCATTTTGACCTCTCTCTTTCGTATCTTCTTTTTTTACTTAGACGACCGGTTCAGCACTAGAACAGCGATGCCCCCAATTAAAGCCAGGGCTCCCAGAATGGGGGGGAGTGGAACTGTGTGGCGTTCCTGCCGGGTAACTTGGATTGGTCCCAGATCCACAGCCTTTTTCGGAACGGTATAGCTGAAACCCTGATAAGCCAAGGCAAGGACCCCCACAATCAGAAGCGCAACACCCACGATGGTTCTTCCGCTCATAGTTTCAGTCTCCTGTGCCGGATGGGCGGCCCGCTTTCGCGGCGACCATTCACTAATGAACCCGATCCCGGTGTCTCTATCTCAAGTCCGGCGGATGAGATGGCTGACGAGACTGAGCAAAAACAACACGAGAAAAATGTAAAAGAGGATCTTGGCGATTCCCGCGGTGGCAATAGCGATTCCGGAGAATCCAAGCACCGCAGCGATAAGCGCAATCACAAAAAACGCGATAGCCATACGTAACATAGGTAGCTCCTCCCTGTTTGGCCGAATGCGATCAGAAGTTAGGCCGAACTCATGGCTTCGATCAAAACGCGCCATGACGCTAGCGAGTTTGCTTTGCGACGACGAACTTCACCATCCGCTAGTTGCTGTAGGAGAAGCGGTATTACTCTGCACTGCTCGTACAGCGTTTGCATCGTCAGGTGGATTTCACCTGCTTGCAGAGGAAACGCTGTATGTGTTTCCGCCGGGTGGTGCGCTCTCATGGGCTTGCCTGTTTGATTCTCCGTCCGCAGGCCGTTGGCGGGCAGCAGATCGACTCACAAGGAGGCATTCATGAATTGGGACCAAGTGGAAGGAAAATGGAAACAATATTCCGGGAAGCTCAAGGAAAAGTGGGGAAAGCTGACCGATGATGACTTGACCACCATCAACGGAAAGCGCGACCAGTTGGTTGGGAAACTTCAGGAACGTTACGGCATGGCGAAGGATCAGGCCGAGAGCCAGATCGATGAGTTTACGCGGCGGTTGAGTGACGCAGACCGCGAAGCTCATAAGACCCGGGGCGCCTGAATCAGTTGGTCACCGCTCGCGTTAGTGAGGGAAAGCGGTAAGGAGAATGCGGGGCAGTCTGAGCGAATCGCCCCGCATTCCGGCTCCCTCCTCTAGGAGCCTTGGCTGCGCGCAAATCGAGGACCAGACACCGCAAATGGAAAAAATTCTCCGCCGGGTCATAGCGATCGCTCTTGTTGCCGCTCTGATCGTTTGCGCACCACCTTGTCGCGCATATTCCGTGTTGACGCACGAGGCCATCATCGACGTGCTATGGGATACGAACATACGCCCGTTGCTGCTGAAAAGGTTCCCCGATGCGACACCCGATGAATTGGTTAAAGCCCATGCATATGTGTATGGCGGGGCAATCATCCAGGACATCGGTTACTACCCTCACGGGAATAAGTTCTTCAGCGATTTGGCGCACTATTTTCGCAGCGGAGATTTCATCGTTTCGCTGCTGCGTAATTCCCAGACCTTGAACGAATATGCGTTTGCGATCGGGGCAATGGCCCATTACGCCGCCGACAATGATGGCCATCGGCTGGCAACCAACGTCGCGGTTCCAATGCTGTATCCAGAATTGAAGAAGAAGTATGGGCCCGTGGTGACATACGAAGATAATCCGATAGCGCACATCAAGACGGAATTTGCCTTTGATGTGCTGCAAGTAGCTAAGGGACATTACGCGCCCGAAAGTTATCACAATTTTGTGGGCTTCGAGGTGTCATTGCCGGTCGTGGAGCGCGCTTTCAAGGAAACGTACGGCATCGAATTGAAGTCCGTAATTTCAAATGAACAGCGAGCCGCCAATTCCTATCGCAGCAGCGTAAACGGGCTGATACCCAGGGCCACCCGCGTGGCATGGAATCTCAAGCAGAATGAGATTCAAAAGGACGAGCCGGGAATTACGCGCAAGAAGTTCCTGTACAACTTGTCGCGCGCCAGCTACGAAAAGGAATGGGGCAAGGACTATCAGCGTCCGACCACGAGTGACAAGTTCCTGGCGTTTGTGATCCGGATTCTGCCAAAAATCGGGCCGCTGAGGATTCTGACCTTTCGGACGCCGACGCCCGAGGCGCAAAAACTTTTCGAGAACAGCTTCAACCTCACCGTGGACCGTTATCGCTCGTTGCTGAACCAGCTGGGTGAAGGAGAGTTGCAGCTTCCCAACGACAACTTCGATGTGGGCGAAGTCACAGCGCGCGGGCAATACAAGCTTGGCGATAAAACGTGCGCGGAGCTTCTCGATCGTCTTGCCAGGCAGCGTATGGCGGGCGTAGACCAGGAGCTGAAGACACAATTGCTGGCGTTCTACGCAACAAAAGACAATTCCGGCACAACGAAAAGGCACGATAAATCCGCCGCGAGAATTCAGCAGGAAATCAAAGAGTTACAGGACAGTCCGGCAGTCTTGACAAGCGCGGGAGAGTAGAACCGCCGCGCGATTCGGCGCCAGAGAATTTGCGCTCGATCAACAGTAAATCTACACAGAGACAACGGACACGCTACAGCATTTGCTCGATGGCCGTTTTGAATCGCGGGGGCTAATCTCGCTGGGCCTTGATGCAGCTGACGCTCTTTCGTTTTAAGGAGAGAAATATGGACTTGCTAATGACCATCGGAATCGTGCTTCTGATTCTGTGGCTGTTGGGCTTGGTTACCTCGTACACGTTGGGCGGTTTCATTCATATTCTGCTAGTGCTGGCAATTATCGTGATTCTTATCCGGGTTGTTCAAGGCCGACGTCCCATCCCCTAGAGTGCGGCCGTACGCGGACCCCGGAAAGTCTCCATTCAAATATGCGGTTTGTCGAGATGCATCTCCGATCCGCAAAACTTTCTTAAAATGTGATGATTTTCCGGTAATTGTGTTTGCGAAAAAACGCGCTCGCCTTGACATGCCGCGAAATGCGGCCTAAACTATGTAGTTTTTAGGTGCGCCTCTGGGGCCATCTGGGTGAGGATGAACATGGATAAGAAGCGTTTGGAGTATTACAAAAAGAAATTACTGACGCGGCGTGACGAACTGGTCAAGACCATCACGCGTACAGAAGAGGAAGGGCGTCAGGCTGACGACGACCCCACGGTGGACTTGGCCGATAAAGCCGCGAATTCCTATACCAAGGAATTTCTGTTTGGCCAGACCAGTTCCGACCGTAACATGCTGAATCAAATCGATGAAGCTTTGAAGCGCATTCGCAATAATGCATTCGGCCAGTGCGCCAGCTGCCACGAAGAAATGCAGCAGAAGCGACTGGAAGCGGTGCCTTGGGCCAAGCATTGCATAGCCTGCCAGGAAAAGATGGAACAGGGGCAATTGTAGGAACCCGCCGGAATTCTGTTACCGATTGAATACTTAATAGATGTAGAATTACAGCAGGCGAGCGGAGGCTTGCCTGCTATGCAGGCGAACTTTACTGGTCGCGGGTGGTAGACAGGTTATCGGGAGCATTGGCTAGTGTCATTTTCCCGAGCGATTGCCGCATCTGCGAATCGTTGCTGCAGACGGCCAGCCGCCTGCCCATCTGCACTGACTGTCTGGCATCGTTCCGTCGAAATCCATTGGAAATCTGCGATGTTTGCGGCGTGCCCTGGGGCGTGCCGGGCGAGAACGATGAGGAGTTCGCCATATGCCCGCAAGGCCGGCAGCAGAAATATGGATTCGAACGCGCTCGCAGCTACGGGCTGTACGAAGCAACACTGGCACGAGCCATTATGCTGCTGAAATACGAACACATCGAACACTTAGTAATTGGTTTGCCGACCGGTTGCTGGAAGTGGCCCGCTCGGATGAAAAGCGCTTGTGGGCAGATAGGGTAGTGCCCGTACCCTTGCACCGGCAGAGAAAGAAAGAACGCGGGTATAGCCAGGTGGAGCTATTTGCGAAACCGCTCGCGAAGCGCTTAAGTATCCCGTACCGACCGGTGCTGTTGATGCGGACACGGCCGCGGCCCGAGAAACATCTGCTGGAGTACGAAGAAAGATGGGAATCGTACGTGGCGCTTTTGCGCTGAAGCAAGGCGGCCGAGTTGACAATTCCCGCGTCTTGTTGCTAGATGATGTAATGACGACGGGTGCGACGCTAGACGCGTGTTCACGCGCGCTAGCCGATGCGGGCGCAAGCTCGGTGATTGCATTTACCGTAGCCCGAGCCGTCCGACCCGCAAGCCCCGCCGGCAGATACAGTTACCGGAAGGGGGCGCGATGAGCGCCAGAAGGCTAGAGGCGGTCGACTACCGGGGGCGAGTTTCCCCCGAGGCAGGCGGCGCGCTTGTGCCCGCTGCTTCGGGGAACGTCGCTGGCCGTCATCTGCCTGCTTTGCTTCCCCGGCGTGCTTCCCTGATGCAAGAACCTGTGCTGGTTCTGAACGCAACTTACGAACCCATCAACGTTACCGCGGTTCGCCGAGCCATGGTGCTTCTGCTGAAGGGCGTGGCGCAGGCCGAAGAGATGCACACGTCCGAAGTGCATTCCGTGGCGCATTCGCACAAGGTTCCTTCCGTAATTCGATTGCTGGCGTATCGGCACATTCCGCAGCAGAGTCGCGCCTTGTCGCGAAAAAATATTTTGCTGCGCGACCGAAATACTTGCCAGTTTTGCGGCAAGGTGTTCCCCAGTTCGGAATTGACGCTGGACCACGTGATGCCGCGCTCGCGAGGCGGACGCTCGTCCTGGGAGAATTTGGTGGCATGCTGCTACCGCTGCAACAACAACAAGGGCGACCGTACTCCGGAAGAAGCTGGCTTACGATTGGCGCGCAAGCCGCGGCCGTTTACGTTGCACACTTCGAGGCAACTGATGCGCTTGATCGGGCACCGCGACGAGCGGTGGCGTAAGTATCTGTTTTATTAAAACTTACGGAAAATCTGCACTTTTCACACAAAAACGAACTATTTCGAGGAAACGGGAAACCTTTTCCGCTGCCGTGCATCTATATAATCAATACCACTTCGAGGACACACCCCGGGAGGCAGCTAGGGTCCAAACCCTAGCTGCTTCTCTCCTTTTACGGCGATAATTTTTGCGTATTAGCGCGGTCTAGACAGCAACGTCACTTATCGTTACTTGGATGTAGGCTGGCGCGCGCGGAAGCCTCATCGGGAAAATCGGGAAAAACCTGGTGCAGATGCGTGACCTTCAGGATCTCCTCGATTTTTGGCGCAAGGCCGACGACTCTCATCGCCCCACCTTTTTTGATCACCGCCATGTAATTGCGCACCAGTTCACCGACGCCTGAACTGTCGAGATATTCCAGGCCAGTCAGATTCAATACGATGTTTTTGTGGCCTTGACTCAAGATGCCGCGAACTGCGTCGCGAAAGGCCGTGGACTCAAAGGAAGTGAGCCGCCCACTAACTTCGAGGAAGGAAACATTTTCCGAATGTCGGATGGTCATCGAGAAATTCAAGAGACCCTTACCCCTAAGAATCCAGTTCTAATGTTACCGTGAATACCGGGAAACACAAGCGCACGATCGCGGCGGTCATGAAGCTGGCGATTCTAGCCTTCAGCAAATTTGATGACGCGGCGCGAACTACGTGGCTACTTGGTGTAGTGCTCGGCGCCAAGAAAATGTAGCGAGACGTAAGGTTCATCGCCGATGACCCAACTGTCGTGAGGAATTGGCGGAATAAAACAAACTTCCAGGAGTCAATTCCGTTTGCGTTCCATCGGCGAAGGTGGCCATAGCGCGGCCGGAAATGACCATTCCCACGTGTTCAACATCGCACAAATGTTTTGAAGCGATGGGAGCAACGTGCTGAGACCATCTCCAACCGGGTTCGTAACTTGCGCGGCCGATGGTCAGTCCACCGACTTGAACGATTTCAAATTTGCCTTTGTCGAAGATGCGAACTTCGTCGGGCTTTTCAAAACGTTTGAGTATCAGGCCGGTCATGGTGCTTCCCCCTTCGTTTCCGGAATTGTATCGCCATCGGACGAAACACTGTACGCAGTCTCAGTATCTATGAACATGATGCGTAGATTCACCACAGCAGGCACAGAGAACCAAGGGCAAGAAACTCCGCCTTCCAGTCTCGGTGGTGGAATGACAGCGACTTTTTGTTATCTTTTGGTGGTCGGTTTGCGCTTTCGACGGCTGGCAAAGAGGACAAGAGAATCTGCAGGAGAGTTAAGAAAGATGAAAGTGAACACAGGGAAGCCGCGACCAAAAGATATCGACGAGTACATTGATGTTGCGCCCAAAGAAGCACAGAAGAAATTGCTCGAGATGCGAGCGTGCATTCGCAAAGCAGCGCCCGGAGCGACGGAAGGGCTGAAGTGGGGGATGCCGGCATTTTCCTACAAGCGGATTCTGGTGGTATTTGCGGCGCACGCCGGGCACATTGGCTTCTATCCGACGCCCTCGGCGGTGAAAGCGTTCGCGAAAGATCTTTCGAAATTCGCGACGGCCAAAGGCTCGATCCAGTTTCCGATGGACAAACCACTGCCGCTGGAGTTGATTCGCAGAATCACGAAGTTTCGGGTGCAAGAAAGCGTGCAGGAAGACGGAAAGTGGAGGACGTGAAGCAAGAAGCGCCGCGAATCAGCGATCGTCGGACTCCGCCGAAGTGCCGTAGCGCGCATTGAAAGTACGCAGCGCGTCGTGGAGGCGCAAGAAAATGCGCTCGCGGCCGAACGTCTCCGCAATGTGATGACGATCGAGATCGGCCTGCAGCTCCGGGTGGGCCCGGGCAAAAATCAATTCGATTCCCTGCTGCTCTAGATCCTGATAGACCTCGCGCAGCACGCGCGCGGCGGTGTAGTCCACGTGGACGATGGCTTCCGCGTCGATGATGATCCAATGCAGAAGCGCGCCTGCTGGACTGGCTAAGCGGACCACTTCTTGCGCAAAAAGGCCGGCGTTGGCGTAGAAGAGCGCGGCGTCAAAACGATAGATGACCAAACCGGGCTCGGTTCTAGTGCCTGGCAAAGGCGGAACGGTCTTCCAGATTTTGTTTTCATCGCGGACCAGCACTCCGGTGTGGGGGCGATAACTGTGGCTGACGACGCGAAGTAGGGAGACGATCATCGCGGAGACGATTCCCTGCTCCACACCGACAAGGACCACCACTGCAGCAGTCATTACGGCAAGATAGTATTCGCCGGGACTTTCACGATAAATATCGCGCAGACCGCGCAGGTCGATCAGGCGAACCGCAATGACGAACACAATGGCGGCCAAGACACAGCGGGGAAGATACTGAAGTGGCCGAGTAAGAAAAAGAAGAACGAACGCTACCACCACAGCGGTAGACACCTGCGCCAATTGGCTGCGACCTCCGGAACTCTCAACCATCGCCGTTTGCGTCGGACTGCCGTTAACGACGAACGTGCCGCTAAATCCAGCGGCAAGATTGGCGGCGGAAAGACCCAGCAGATCGGAGTTTTCGTCAAGGCGCTCGTGATGGCGGATGGCATAGACGCGAGCAGTGGCGGCACTCTGAGCAATGATCATCACCAAGCACGAGCCGGCGACGGGAAGCAGCGACTCAATGTCTGGCCAGCCGATAGCGGGCAATCCCAGATGCGGAAGACCTCCTGCTACAGGCCCGATCGTCTCGATGCCGTGTTTCGCGAAGTCGAACGCGGAACTGGCGCCGATCGCTCCCACAACAGCAATCAGCGGTCCGGGGATGCGCGGGGCCAGCCACTGAAGACCAAAAATAACGACGAGCACTGCGGCGGAGAGAAGCACGGTCGAAGGATGCACCTGCGAAACGCCGCGCAGCACTTCGGCTAGTTGCAGAACAGAACGCCGAGAGTGCGTGTCGACGCCGAGCATGCCGCCAAGCACGGCGATGCCGACCTGCAAGCCGACGCCAGTAAGAAATCCGACCAGAACCGTGCGCGAAAGGAAATCCGCAAGAAAGCCGAGTTTCAGTAGCCGGGCGATCAACAGAAATACTGCGGTAAGAATAGCGACAGTTGAGGCGAGGGCGACGTAGCGGGCACTGCCAATTACGGCCATGGGAGCAATACCGCTGGCGAGAATCGCTGCAGTGGCGGAATCTGCGGCGACAACCAGGTAGCGGGAACATCCCAAAATAGCGAATGCGAGAAGCGGCAACAACAAGGTGTAGAAACCGGTGACGACAGGCGTGCCGGCTATCTTGGTGTAGCCGAGCGCTTGTGGAATATTCATTGCGGCCAATTGAATGCCAGCCAGCGCGTCTTTAATGGCGCCAGAGCGAGTGAGGGGCCTTATGGCTTGGAACAGGACGGGAGGCTTGGAAGGGACGGAATCGTTGGTCATTGCGAACCTGAAATGAACAGCGCGCTAGAAAACGACGGCACCGAAGAATCGAGAGCAATGCTCCGGGCGAACCGATCGAATGGCACTTGAATAGTTGACAAGGAATAATCCAACTGTTGCGAAAATTATCACACCCTTCGCGAGGTTGGAAACAAGATTCAGCCACATGCGGAACTGTGAGGCTACCAGCTTAGAGAGAACCGAGTCAGGCGGGACTGCGGAAGGAAAGGCCGCGCTGCTCATTGAACTGCGAGGTAGCATCGAGGTCGAGGGTAGTGATTGGAATGACTCGCCGAAAGCCGTCTCGCGTGATGTACTGCAGACTGCCGTTACTCGAAGAATAAGCCACGGCGAAGAAAACGCTGCCGTCGCGGAGGACAAAAATATATTCCGGGGATGGCGAAGGGGGAGCGTTGGAACGCTCGCGCTGTGGCGCATAAGTTGGCGGTGCGGAATATTCCTGTTGCTGTACCGCTTGTGCCTGCTCCGGCTCGACCTCTGGCTCGACTGATTGGTCAAGGGCGGGATACGGCTCGCTGTAATACTCAAAGGGAACGTAGATGCCACCGCCGATGAAGGGCACGACACCTCCACCATGGAAGTGATGATTGAATGCACCAGGGTGAACCGCAGCGAAGTGCGCGTAATCGAATCCAAGACCGGGGACGGGGTAGCCGCCCTCATTGAAGCCGTTGTTGTTGTAGTAGCCGCTGTTCGGGAATGGCACGTTGATATTCGTATATCCAGGCTGGGAGGGGGCTGGATAAGTCCGCGCCGGCGGGCGACTGGAGACCGGCTTCACAGGCACAGGATGGTGCGGCGCTATAGGATGCGCGATGGCTGAAGGACCTAAATGCGCGGGAGCGTGCGCTCCCGCCGTGAAGCGAGCGGAGCTTGCATGCATAACAGGAGCAGCGGCGACCGGTGCGCCCATCACATGAGGAGCGACTGCGGCGACAGATACAGGTGCTCCCGCAGCGCGCTGCGCGTTTGCATAAGACGGTAGGAGGGCCGAGAAAACTAGGACAACTGACGCGATATGGAGGCGTTGCAGCATAGGCTCCCTGATCAGGGCTCCTTGTGTGTCTACATACTATTAGACGCACAATGCCTGCGCAACGTTTCTTGCGCGCATATGGTGTGAAAAATTCCCCGGAGGTGGCGTGCGGCTGAGCCGTTTTGTTCAGCCATCACATCGGTCGGCCTCAAGATTTACGCTGGTGCCGGTCCACATTGACATTGCCATATTGTGAATCTACGATGCCGGTAAAGGGGAGGAGGCTTTCTTCCCCGTGACGAACGAGGTTTAGCTAAACTTTCTTGGTTATCGTCTTTGTTGGCGAATCCACAATGTTCTGCGTCACCCAAGGCTGTGATGCGGCCCGGATTCGCCAAGCTAGTTTGCCGGGGCGGCGGCCCGAATTGGTAGCCGTGCTTTCTTGTTGGACGGAGGATGTGCTATAACCGAAGGGCTGTGAAAGCTACCTGGAAGCAGGAATCGACTCCGGCCGAGCGTGGTGCTACAAACGCAGGACCTGCCGGGACTTACCCTCCGGCGGAAGACACATCCGCGCGAGGGCGAGGAGATGCTTCCCGTTTCTGCCCGGTTTGCTCGCAGCGTCTGGAATCCCGGCGTTGCAAGCTGGTTTGCAATGTTTGCGGGTACTACATGTCGTGCGCGGACTATTACTGATTGCAGGGAAGTAGAAGTCCGAGAAAGAAAAGACTGCTTTGCGAAAGTACAGCAAAGCGGATATGCTTTGCGGTTCCGGCCCGGGTTGCCGCCGGATCTGCGTTCCTATTAGGAGGAGAGTACCGTGGCATTGAAGATGACATCAAGAGAAGTGGACGGCGTAACCGTGGTCGCGCTGGACGGGCGAATCGTGCTGGGCGAAGAGAGCAACGCGCTCAGAGAAAAGATCAAGAGCCTGGTGGCAGAAGGAAAGAAGAAGGTTGTGCTGAACATGGACGGAATTACGTTTATCGACAGCGCGGGACTGGGCACACTGGTGGCGGCGCATCACAGCGCCAAGGCGCAGGGCGCATCCTTGCGTCTGTGCCATTTGGGAACCAAGTTCCAGGAAGTGCTGCAGATTACCAAGCTGATGACGATCTTCGACGTCTACAACACCGAAGCCGAAGCCGTCGCCAGTTTCTCGAAGCCGTAACCGATCATCTGCGAAATTTAGCTTTTCTCAGGAAGGGCAGGATCCCCCTGCCCTTTTGTTTGCGTTCCACTACACATGAGTAACTGGCCGGCCTTCCGCTACTGATCAACTCGGTACATGGTGATGCCACTTAGCAACTTGGGGTAGAAGTCAGTAGATTTCTGCGGCATGACTTCGCCAGACGTTGCTACCTTCATGACCAGCTCCACATCCACCGGATTCAGCAGAAACACAATTTGCGCCGCACCGCGATCGACCGCATCAATCGCCGCGGATGCTTCACGTTCGTAAGTGAGGTTCGCTTCGGCGGTGACGGCGTGGGGAGTGATGCCAAGAACGGGTTCCAGAATTCCCAGGTGAAGAAGCACTACGTCGAGTTGCCGCTGCAAGGCAGACAGGCCTGGAAGGATCTGTGCAATTTCCGCTTGCGGACGAAGCGTGAGTACATAAAACGCACGTGAACCGGGTTCCGATTTTGGATACACACCGATAGCGCGTTGCTCCTTCGCGGCGGTGAGCCGCTCGAGGAACTTTGCCTGCGCTTGCTGACGCTGAGACTCGTCCGAGAACGGGAAAGCCTCGGTCGCGAACCAGGGCTCGAGATAGCGGCGCACATTGCTCCAGGAAAAATCGCGCAGATTGGCCACCACGCGATGGGTCGGAAGAATGACGAGGCCTTCGCTGCGAGTATTGATGAACGTCATCATCGAAAATTCGTAAGGCGCGTCGGCATCAGGCTTTCCGCTTCGGGCTCGGGCTTCATTGCGATAGTTCAGAGAAGTTTCGTAGCGGTGATGTCCATCGGCGATCACGAGCTTCTGGTCGGCCATGGCTTTCTGAATGGAAGCAATGCGCCCGGGATCCGAGATCATCCACAGGCGATGAATCACTCCGTATTCGTCGGTGAGTTCGGTGACCGGCGATTGCGAGGACTGGACCTCATTCAGGATGGAGTCCACCGTAAGCTCCGAATCAGAATAAATGAAGAACAGTTGGCCGCTATGCGTTTGGGTGCGGCGGAGAAGTTCGAGGCGATCGGCCTTGGGGCCGCTAAGAGTATGTTCGTGGCGGAAAATTACCCCGGTAGAGTAGTCCTCAAGCTTACCGGCGCCGATGAATCCGCGACGGGTGCGACGCTGGGAGGTTCCCGGGACAAGGAACTCCTGGGAGTAAGCGTAGAACGCGGGCTCCGAATCCTGTTTCACGACAGACTTGCTGATCCAATCCTTCAGCGCAGCCGCAGCGCGAGTGTAAACGTTGTCCTGCGGAGTGTCGCTGGGAGAAGTGCGGCCTTTTTCCACGATGATCAGATTGTGCGGGTCTGAGGCGTAGTACTTTTCCTGCTGGGCAGGGGAGATTTTGTCGTAAGGCTGCGTGAGGACACGCTCGAATGCGGCAATATCGGGATTGTAGCGAAAAGCACGAAACGGGCGAACCAAAGCCATGAGATCTCCAAGAAAGTTTTCAGCGGGACAGACAACCTACTAGTTTACGTGAAGCGGGGGCGTTTTCGAAATTGTCGGACTGGCCGGGTCGGAAGAGCCTTCTTCCCATGCAATGTGGGTTTGCGTCAACAACGCGATCGCGTAGTGAATCGGCACAGCGGCTCCCACGATGGCCGATCGTTTTTGCATAGCACCTGCCCGGATGAACGAACTGCCGTGGAGCCAGCGCCCTTCGACCAGACCGACGACTTGTTGGGAATCCGCGGAAACGACCGGCGCACCGCTGTCACCTAGAAGAACATCGTGGTTGAAAAGGAAGATTTCGGTTTCGGGCCGGCCTGTGTCGAGCGCAGTGAAGCGGTATTCGAGCAACTGGCCTGCCGGGCGATCTTCGACCAGAACGTCAAAGGTATAAGGATTTTTCAGGCGCGAAGGGCGCAAAGCATCGGCGAGAACGGCTCGATTCTGCTGCGGCCTTTCGGTGGCCAAGCGCAGAAAACTTACGCGGTATCTGCCAATGAAAGGATTCGGCGTGGCTCGCAGAATCGCGACGTCGTGGTCCTGGTCGATAACGACCACAGTGGCTTTTACTAACCGCGGCGGAGCCATGGGCAACTGCAAAAGAAGATAGGGCTGTGAATCGCGAAGCTGGCTCAAGACGTGCGCCGCGGTGATCAGATAGCCGTCTTTGTTGATGAAGAAAGCGTTGCCATAAAAAATGTAGTGGTAGCCCCGGTCGGAAGGAGATTGATCGACGGGGTACACGATGGGACAGACGGCGGCAGTTAGCGGAAGTGCGGAAGGCGTCGTGTCGGAGGCTGGACGGGCTGATGGCGCGCACAAGAACAGCGCTATCGAGGCCAGGAAAGCGAATTGTGCTTTACGGTGCGAATTCATGGCACTGTTTCCCGCCGACGTTCGAAGGCAAATTGGCGGAAGCTAATCGGCAGATTGCCGTCCCCTGGAAACTAGGATAACTGTTGGTGGCATGGGCGCAATTGGCCTTTGGGACAGTTTTGCGAGGTGTGCTAGGCTGAGCGCCTGGCACCCAGTGCACGTCGATCAACGCCGTCGAGTAAGAGCGGGAGAAGCTCGTGATCTTCAAGCAGTTCTATCTGAATTGTCTGGCACATGCTTCGTACCTGATTGGAGACGAGCAGGCGGGCATTGCAGCGGTGGTTGATCCGCAGCGGGACATCGACCGCTACGTGGAGTTTGCCGACGAGAACAAGCTAAAAATCCGCCACGTCATATTGACACATCTTCACGCCGACTTCATCGCAGGGCATTTGGAGCTACGCGATCGCGCGGGAGCGACGATTTACCTGGGAGCCAAAGCGCAGGCGGAGTACAAATTCACGCCGCTCGGCGATGGCAGCGTAGTGGAGTTTGGGCGAGTGCGGTTGAAGGCACTACAAACCCCGGGCCATACGCCGGAATCGATCTCGATCGTCGTGTACGACCTGGCGCGCAGCGGTAACGAACCGCAAGCGGTCTTGACAGGCGATACGCTGTTTGTGGGCGACGTGGGACGCCCGGATCTTCGCGTGGCGCTGGGTTGGTCTGCGGCGGATCTTGGCGGCCTACTTTTCGATTCGCTGCAAACAAAGCTGTTGCCGTTGCCGGACGCGAGCCTTGTGTATCCGGCACACGGTGCGGGTTCGCTGTGCGGGAAAGCTATCAGCAAAGAGACAGTCTCGACGATGGGAGAGCAGCGGCGCCTGAACTACGCACTCCAGCCCATGAGTAAAAAAGAATTCATTGAATTGGTGACCGCGGACCAGCCGGAGGCTCCTCCTTACTTCACTTATGACGCGGTGCTGAACAGCAAAGAACGTCCCACCCTGGAAGAATCGCTGGGACGACAGCTGAAACCTCTTCCATTGGACCGCGTGCTGGAGCTGCAAGCTGCTGGCGCACAGGTTCTGGACACGCGGGAGCCGGAAGAATTTGCCACGGCACATCTGGCGCGAAGTATTAATGTCGGGCTGAGCGGGCAGTACGCCACGTGGGCGGGAACGGTGCTGAACCGGGAGCACTCAATCGTAATCATCGCCAATCCCGGACGGGAACCGGAGTCCGCGATACGCCTCGGACGCATTGGGTTTGATAACGTCGTGGGATATCTGGACGACGGGATGCGAAGCTTGGAGTCGCGGCCGGACGTCACCGCTAAGACTGAGCGCTTAAGCGCGACGCTCTCCGCGGAGCTTTTGTCCTCCGCCAACCCGCCATTCCTGCTCGACGTACGTGCGCCGCGGGAGCGCGAACAGAGGTTTATCGAGGGCAGTATCGGTGTGCCGTTGAATCAACTGCCGCAACGAGCGGAGGAATTGCCAAAGGACAGGGAGTTGCTGGTGTACTGCGCTGGAGGCTATCGATCTTCGATCGCCGCGAGCCTTCTGCAGCAAAAGGGATTCGCGCAAGTCAGCGAGATTGCCGGGGGGATGGCCGCATGGGACGCCGCGAAACTGCGGGTGCGCGCCAGCCAAGACCAATCATAAGAGCGTAACCTAAGCGCGAAAAATGAGAGTAGACTCTACGGCACAGGAGAAGGCTGCACGCCTGCCTCGGAGTATCCAAAAGAACATGCCGACGCTCCGGCAAGTTCCTGGACTGATGCGCGCAGATCCACAGGGCAATTCCCTGCCCTCTCTGCGCTATCGGAAAAACAAGACGGGGGAAGAACATGAAAAAGAAATTGGTATTGCTGATCGTAGCCATGGCGAGCCTGACGGTCTTGACGCTAGCCGGACCCAAACTGGAATTCACCTGGAAGAATTCCAACTATACCGGCGGAACTTTCAAAAAGATCCTGGTTCTGGCGCTGAATGGCAAAGCCGCGAACCGCGCTGAATTCGAAGACGAGCTGGTTGCGGCGCTCAGCCGGCCCGGCGAACAGGCCCGGCCCAGCTATGAGTACATGCCGCGGCCCGACCTGACGCCAATCAACAAGGACGACCTGAGGGATTTGTTGAACGAACGGAAATTCGACGCCATCGTGGTGGCGCGGATTACCCAGAAGGACGAAAAAACTACCTACGTTCCCGGCGAAGTGTATACTCCGTTCCCTTACTATGGAACCTTTTATGGATATTACGGAGCGCTGGCTCCGATGATTTATTCGCCCGGATATGTAGAAAGCACGAAAGAAGCACGTGTGGAAGTGAATTTTTACTCCACGGCCAAGCCGGATGGAGAACTGGTTTGGACGGGAACAACCAACAAGTTTGAGGGCGGGTCACCAATGAAAGCGATCAAAGAGTTGGTGAAAGTTGTGACGAAAGAGATGGAAAAGGAAAATCTGATCGTGCCGGAGTCTAAGTAATGTGCCGGGTATAAACGGTTCGATAACAACAAAGGGGTCAAACAGATATGAACTTCACGAAAGCAGTGGCAAAAGCGGTTGTACTGATTCTGCTCGCAACTGCGGTCTACGTTAGCGCGGCCGATACGCCAACAGTGACGGTGAAGGGCTACGTACTGGATTCCGCGTGCGCGTTCACGAAAGGCCTGAGCAAACCCATTAGCAAGCAGTGCGCGACGGCTTGCGCCAACGCGGGGTCGATGCTGGTGATCTTGGCGGATGACGGAACGATTTACTGGCCAATCGCAGACTCGACGCCATCGAGCGGGCAGAACCCCAAGCTGTTGCCGTTTGCTGGCGACAAAGTAGTGGCGAGCGGCAAGGTCTACGACCGCGGAGGATCCAAAGCGTTAGTAATCGAAAAGATCGAAGCGCAGGCAGCCAAAAAGTAAGGAGGCTGTTTTCGCCAGCATGGCTCGTCGCTCCGTCCAATCCAAATCTGAAGTTTGCGAAGTTCTGCTGGAAACTTACGCAGCAAATGATCGCATGACCGGCTTCTGCTGGAGCATCTTGATCCGAAGGCCTGGCGCGTCAGTGCAGAAGGAAAAACAAGTGCGAAGGACGCACGCTGGCGGCAATTTTCGCTCATCTCCATAACAACCGCCTGTCGTGGATCAAGAATTCGGCTCCTCACCTGAAGTGTCCTACGCCTCTCGACCCTGCGCGTTGCACCATCAAGCAGGCTCGCACGGCGCACTGGCAAAGCGCAGCACGATGCCTCGACATGCTGAACGACGTCCTGTTCAGCCGCGGATCCGGTCGTGTGACTCGATTTTCGCGCGGCAGTTGGGCACCGGACTGGCCTGCGGGTGCGACGATGTTCTGCTACACGTTCGCGCACGAGGCGCATCACCGCGGACAGGCGATCATGCTCGCTCATCAACTGGGTTACAAGCTACCGGACAAGGCCTCGTACGGATCTGGCGCTGGGAGAAACTTTGGAAGCAGTGCGGCTTCAAGACCCGCCCGAGATAGCCCTGCAAGAAAACATGGAAACTTAATTGAAGCAGCGGCGTCTGAACAAACTACGGGCCCCTGCGTATAGAGGTAATGCGAGTGTGAAGGCGCGCTGATCGTTAACTGCGAGCGCCGCGGGCAAGCCCAAGGGGGCCCAAAGACGGCGGAGAGACCTGGTCGCTGCGGAGGGCTTGATGGATACGCTGGGACAGGATATCCGGTATGCGCTAAGGAACTTGCGGAAAACGCCGGGTTTTGCCATCGTGGCCGTGCTCACGCTGGCGCTCGGAATTGGGGCGTCGACGGCCATCTTCAGTGTGATGGAAAACATCCTGATGGAGCCGTTTCCTTACCCGGATGCACAGCGCTTCTATTCCATCCAAATTCACGACACAGAACGAAATGAGCCAGGGGGTCGCGGCGGGTTCAGTGGGCCCGAGTTTCTTGATTACGTCGAGCAGAATCATGTATTTGACCGCGTGATCGCCAATGACGGGTTGGACGTGCTGTACCGCAATGGCGAAGGCACGCAGATGCTGCGCGGACACTATGTGACGCCGGGAACGTTTGAGTTTCTGGGTATGCCAGCGTTGCTCGGACGAGTGATGCAGCCGGCAGATTATGAGCCGGGAGCGACGCCCGTGTTCGTGCTGCGTTACAAGACCTGGGTGAAAGAGTTTGGTGCGAATCCACAAATCCTGAACAAAACATACGTACTGAATGATACGCCGCGCATGCTGGTGGGGATTATGCCGCCGCGGTTTGCGTGGGGAGACGCGGATCTGTGGATTCCCGACAAGCCGAGCCGAACGGCGGCGAACACCGCATACGCGGGAGCGTTTCCACGTTTCTGGTTCTTTCTGGGACACCTGAAGCCGGGAGTTTCGGTGAAACAGGCGGAAGCGGATCTGACGGTATTGGCAAAGCGGTTGGCAACCGTCTACCCGAAGGACTATCCGAAACATTTTACCGTGGAGGTGCAATCGCTGACAGACCTGGTAGTGGGCCAGTTTCGCACCACACTGTACATCGTGCTGGCGGCGGTCGGGTTGCTGTTGCTGATCGCCTGCGGAAACGTGGCTAATCTCCTGCTGGCCAGAGCGACAACACGCGAGAAAGAGTTTGCGATTCGATCCGCGCTGGGAGCGGGCCGATGGCGATTGGTGAGTCAACTGCTAGTGGAGAGTTTGGTCCTGGCGCTGGGAGGTGCGGCACTGGGAACCCTGCTGGCGTGGGGCGGATTGAAATTCCTTGTGGCGCTGATGCCGCAGAATATTATTCCCGCCGAAGCAGCTATCCGCATGAACGTGCCGGTGCTGCTATTCACCCTGGGGATCGCGATCCTGACGGCGATACTGTTTGGGTTAGCTCCGGCGATGAAAGTGGCGCGCAAAGACTTGAACGAGCCGTTGCGCGACAGCGGGAAGGGCCAAAGCGGCGGCTCGAAGCATGGCAAATTCCGCAACGCTGTGGTGGTTCTGGAAGTGGCGCTTTCCCTGACGCTGTTGGTGGCGGCGGGACTCTTGATGCGAAGTTTCTTGGCGCTACGGGAGGTACATCTGGGATTGCAACCGGATCACGTACTGGTGGCAAGGCTGCCCCTGCCCGTGGAACGCTACAAGACCGCGGATCAACTGGTGGGCTTTTACCGTCCACTGCTGCAGCGGTTGAAAGCTCTGCCCGGCGTGGTAGAGGTGACGGAGACAAGCACGCTTCCACCCTACGGTGGGATCGGCAGCGACATCGAGATCCCCGGAAAGTCACATCAGGAAAAATGGAACGCGATGTTCCAGCTGTGCAGCGAAGCATATTTCTCGGTGTTGAAGATCCAATTTGTCGATGGAAGGACTTTCACCGAGGCGGAAGTGAATGGCAAGCGCAAGCTCGCGGTAGTGAACCAAACGTTCGTGAAGAAGTATCTGCCGGGCGAAAGTCCGATTGGCAGACAGGTACGCATAGCGCAGCTGACGGAGTTCGAAGACAAGGTGGCTGATCCGACGTTTGAAATCATCGGAGTCGTCGCCGACGTCAAGAACCGCGGCTTGCAGGACCCTCCCGAAGCCGAAATGTGGGTGCCCTACACAATCACAGGTTCCGCATTTCGTGGAGTTCTGATTCGCACCGCGCAAGAGCCACTAACGCTGTTAGAGCCGGTGCGCCTCCAGGTGTGGCTGACCGACCCCAACGTGGCACTTACATTCACGGGGACGCTGGAGGGTTACATCAGCCAGTTTTCGTACGCGGGACCACGGTTTGGTTTCTTTCTGATGACTATCTTCGGTTCCATCGGGCTGATCCTCGTGACCATTGGAGTTTACAGTGTGCTGGCCTATACCACGGCTCGGCGAACCCAGGAAATCGGAATTCGCATGGCATTGGGTGCGCAAGGTTCTGACGTGTTGGGCATGGTGATCCGCGTAGGACTAACACTCGTGGGGATCGGCGTGGCGCTTGGATTGCTTGTGAGTCTGGCGCTGGGGAAAGTGATCGCGACGCAACTGTGGGGCGTTTCGGCTTACGACCCCTGGACCCTGACGTGCGTTCCGATTTTGCTGATTATCACCGGGCTGCTCGCTTGCTGGGTGCCAGCGCGACGAGCGTCGCGAGTGGATCCGCTGGTGGCGCTGCGCTACGAATAGCGAAAATCCCTGCGCAATTCGCATCCAAGCTATGACCATGAACGCACAATTGGAAAAACGCTCAGCCGCGCGTGGTAGGATGGCGTGATTTCTTCATGAACACCCTGGCACAAGATATTCGGTACGCTTTACGCGCATTCGCTAAAAACCCTGGATTTACGCTGGCTGCAATCTTGTCGCTGGCGATCGGGATCGGAGCGAATACCTCCATCTTCAGTGTAGCCAATGCGCTTTTGTTTCGGCCGTTACCCTATAAGGATGCGCACCGCCTCGTAATTCTGTGGAATCGCTCGCCGGGGTTGAATATTGCCGAGGATTGGTTTTCCCCCGCGCAATATCTGGATATCAAGAATGGGAACCAGGAATTTGAGCAAGTCGCCATCGCCATCGGCGGCAATTTCAATTTGACTGGCGAGGGAGAACCGGAGCGCGTTGGCGTCACGCGCGTGTCGTCAAATCTGCTGCCCATGTTAGGGCTAAACGCGGCACGCGGGCGGCTGTTTGTGCCCGAGGAGGATTCGCCGGGGACGGCGGCAACGGCCGTTCTGACCGATGGAATGTGGGCGCGACGCTACGGGCGCGATCCCAAAGTGCTCGGCAAGTCAATCACGATCAATGGACAACCCTATGAAGTGGTGGGAATTCTGCCGCAGAGTTTTACTTTGCCGAGGGAAGTCCTGCCATTACTGGATGGCACGGAACAGACCGAGATCTTTCTTCCGTTGCCTCTAGCGGCCAGCGCCGCGCAAATCCGAACCAACGAAGATTACAACATCGTGGGGAAGCTGAAGCCCGGCGTTACGGTGGCGCAAGCGCAGGCAGAGATGGACACGCTCACGGCGCGTTTGCGGCGCGACTATCCGGAGAACTATCCACCGAACGGGGGATTGACGTTCAGCATTGTGCCGCTATTGGAGCAAGTGGTCGGTAACGTGCGCCCCGCGCTCCTGGTGTTGTTCGGATCTGTGGGATTCGTACTCCTGATCGCATGCGCCAACGTAGCGAACCTGCTGCTTGCGCGCGCGGTCGGGCGTCAACAGGAAATTGCCGTGCGCACGGCGCTCGGCGCCAGCGGCTGGCGCATCGTTAGGCAATTGCTGACGGAAAGCGTGCTACTAGCTCTTGGTGGAGGCGCGCTGGGAATCCTGATCTGCCTGTGGAGCGTGCAGTGGATTCACGTATTGGGGACGAAAAGCATACCCCGATTGCACGATGTGGCGATTGACGGCCGCGTGCTTCTGTTCACGGTGTTGCTCTCTGTCAGTTCGGGAATTCTGTTTGGACTTGTACCGGCGCTGCGGGTCTCCCGCCTGGATTTGATTTCCATCTTGAAAGATGCAAGTCGCGGTTCGGCGGGCACAAGTGCGGTGTGGGGCCACGGGAATAATGTGCGGAGGCTGCTGGTCGTCACGGAACTCGCGCTTTCCGTAGTGTTGCTGATTGGCGCGGGACTGTTAATCCGGAGTTTCGCGCGCTTGCAAAATGTGTCACCCGGATTTAATGCGCAAAATGTTTTGACGTTCGATCTGACCATGACGGGAAAGCAGTATGGCGACAAGCGGGCAATATTGAATACCTATCGGCAACTGTGGGACCGCCTCGAGCACGTGCCGGGAGTAAGCGCCAGTGGAGGAGTGACATCCCTGCCCCTGAGTCAGGCGTACGCATGGACGCCGATCACCGTGGAAGGACGCACGCCACTCCCTGGAGAGAAATTCCTGAACGCCGATGAACGCGTCGTTGGCGGTCATTACTTTCAGGCGATGGGAATACCGCTTCGCAAGGGCCGTTTCTTTAACGAGCACGACGACGCGACCAAGCCCGGTGTGATGCTGGTCGACGAATACATGGCCGAGCAAATCTGGCCAGGCCAAGACCCCCTCGGAAAACGCATTTACATTGTCGAACTCAAGTCCGATGACCCGTGGCACACGGTTGTCGGCGTTGTTGGCAGAGTGAAACAAGACACTCTGGACTCTGACCCTCGCATCGCCTTCTACTTGCCACAAACGCAGTATCCAACCAGGGCCATGACCGTGGCGTTGCGAAGTACCAGCGATCCGTCAGGAGTTTTGAGCGCCGTCAAGAACGAACTAAGAAATCTCGATGCGGATCTTCCGATGTACGGCGTGCGGACCATGCGAGAGCGTGTCGAAGAATCGCTCGCGCGACGGCGCTTTTCGATGCTGCTGCTGGCGGTTTTTGCTGCCGTGGCCCTGGCACTGGCGACGATCGGCATATACGGGGTTATGGCCTATCTCGTCAACCAGGGAACGCGAGAAATCGGGATTCGCATCGCACTGGGAGCAACCCAGCGAAACATCCTTAGTCTGATCGTTCGCCAGGGAATGGCGCTTGCCCTGGCGGGCGTGGCAATCGGATTGGCGGGAGCTCTTCTGCTCGCGCGACTGATTCGCAGCCTGCTGTTCGGTCTGCAAGCCACCGACCCCGTCACCTTTGTCGGGATAGCGTTGTTGCTCGGATTTGTGGCGCTCCTCGCCAGTTATATCCCGGCGCGCAGGGCGGCGCGAGTGGATCCGCTGGTGGCCCTGCGATACGAATGAGGCTCTCGGCTCGGTTCAAAGAAGTTGCCGCTAGAGTTTGATCCAACACCATTCCTTGGAGTACGGAACGCGACTCATGCGATAACCCGATTTCGTTCCCGTGACCACGCAATCACTCCAGTTGAAGCCACAAAGCGTTTTGGGATCGTAGAGCCCGGGTTCTTCCGAAAAAGTCATGTTTTGTTTCAGTACCGTGGGATCGCCAAGCGAAAGATAGGGCGCCTGGTGCCCCTCTGAGCCTTCACCATGCGCTGGGCGATGATAGATGTAGTCCTGAACCCCCTGCGCCACCTGGTATTTCAGGATTTCGTAGGCCACGCTGGAGCACGTTGCGCCCTCTTTCTGCAATTCGACTTGCATATCGCAACTATGCTGGCTTACTTCCCAAAGCTTCTGCATATGGGAATCGAAATTACCGGCATGGTCCACAATAATGAACGCGCGATAATTCTCGCCGCCATGACCGCCGACGTGAGCATCGCCTTCTACCTGCAGAGGCATGTTGCGCTGGATGCGGTTGAAAAGTGGCTGATTGGGATGGGGGAAAGCGCAAAGAGGCCCAACGCGGCAACCAATTTCAACGCCCGCGCCAACCCCGTGATGCGAGGCCCCATTGGCTAGATCGAGGTCGGAATAAAGTTGATTGTTGATCCAGAACGTGGCAGCAACGCCGACTTCGTAATCGGTCACATCGGTGCCGAACGTCAGTATGTAGTCCCGCGCATAGGCGTGGGCTCGATCGAAATAAGTGTAAGCACGGCGAGTGAGAGCCAATTCTTCGGGAGTTTTGACTTCGCGCATCGCAAGCAGCGTTTCGCTGACGTCGACAAATTGAACCCCGCGAAGAATCTTTTTCGCTTTGTCTATCTCATCTTTGTAAAGCTTGCCGTCGATCCCGATTTTTTTCCCCTGCACGCCGCGCTGCTTGATGCCTTGAAGAAGCATCTCGAACAGGTCCACGGGTTTCCCTTGAACCACCTTGCCTTCCGGAGGGTAGGCTCCTTCCGCGTGCTTGAAATCGAAATAGCGCCATCCTCCACCAAACCACCAACCGGTCACCAGGTCGCGGTCGAGCGCCGGGTAGAGATACCAGGGAGCGGAGTCGTCCTGATTCATAAACACAGCTTGAGGGCGTTCGGTTTTCGTGTGCCAGTAACCGGTCAGGTAAATAATGTTGAGTTGATCGCGCAGGATAAAGGCATGGATGTCTTGCTGGGCCAGTTTGTCCTTAAAACGCGCCACCGTCTGTTTGTTCCAGTCCAACGGTAAACGATCGTACTTCGCAGGCTCGGGCGGTCCCTCCGCAGCTAAATTTGCACCCAGCAGCAATTTCTCGCTGTCGCCTGAGGTGCGAGCTTTGACGATTTCGCGCAGCGGCTCCTTGCCGGCCTGCGTTTGCAACCCGTCAACTTTATCGAGTCGGGAAAAGAAGCCGCTTCCGAATAAGGCTAGACCTCCGCCCTTCAGGATGTTTCTGCGATGCATCGCGCCTCCAGGGAAACCACCACGTGCCGAGGAATGCATTGCCCAGGAAGCTATCACATCCAACGGCATGCAAGTGAGAAAAACTCCCACGAGAAACTTGCTCAGTTTGTCTTTTCGGCTGTGACAGCGGCTCGTTTGCGTGTCTCTGCGAGTAAGGTCTTGAATTGTTCCGTTCCGCGCAGTGTTTTTAACCGATCCTCGCCGGCCAGGTGTCCGGCATCCGTGTAGCCCGCGTCAATCGCGCGACGAAGGTCATGGAAAGCGTCTTCGGGATGGCCAGAAACAGCAGCGCCGCATGCAGACGTATACCACGCGCCGACAATGCCGTCCTGGCTTTTGATGCGCGTCGCCACTTGCACCGCTTCGTTGAACAGAGTCTTCGCTTCGTTGTAGCGCTTCTGAACACTCAGACAAATGGCCAGCTCCTGCAAGGCTTCTAAGGTTTGTGGTGAGTCTATGCCAAAAATCGTTCGCACATGATCCAGGATTTCGCGCTGAAGCTTTTCTGCTTCAGCGTAGCGACCCTCTTTCTGCAGCGTTTCGGCGAGATCCGTCATCACCGACAAGGTATTCGGGTGCGTCGGTCCAAAAACTTGGCTGACAACGACCAGAGTCTCTCGCTGCAGCTTCTCGGCTTCCGCGTAGTGGCCTTCGCTTTGCAGCGTTTCTCCAAGATTGTTCATGGACTCGAGCGTTTCTGGCCTGTCTGGTCCCAGCACGCGGCGTTCGGTTTCCAGCGTCTGGCGTTCCAGCTTCTCCGCCTCCGCGTAGCGCCGTTCCCGCTGATAGTTTCCCGCAAGGCCGTTCATGCCCTTCAGGACATCGGAGTGTTCCGGACCAAGAACGCGCGAGCCCACCACAATCACTTGTTGCTGCAACTTTTCAGCCTCTGCAAGCTGGTTATCGTTGCCTAGGGTGAAGCTAAGATTTTCCATAGCGCGAAGAGTTTGCGGGTGTTCGGGACCGAGCACGCGGGTATCGATGTCGAGAGTTTCGCGCTGAAGTTTGGCGGCGTCGGCGTAGTGACCCTCTTCGGACAACAGGGTGGCGAGATTGCCCATGGAAGTAAGCGTGTCGGGATGCTCGGGGCCATGAACGCGCCGCTGTGCCTCGAATACCTCGCGATATAGTTTTTCCGCCTCGGGGAAGTGCGCTTGCTGAAGCAAAGTGTTTGCAAGGCTGGTCATGGTCCTGAGGGTATCGGGGTGATCGGGACCAAGAACGCGGCGCTGGATGTCCAGCGCGTCGCGCTGCAGTTTTTCGGCATCGGCGTAGTGACCCTGCTTGCGGAGAGTGGCGCTCAAATCGCGCATAGCTTGCACGGTGTCCGGGTCCTGCGAGCCACGCAAGCGAAGCCGCGTGTCGAGTGCTTCGCGCTGCAGCTTCTCCGCCTCCGCATAACGGCCCTCCGAGAAGAGAGTGGCGGCAAGATCACCGATGGAGTTCAACGTGTCAGGATGCTGCGGTCCGAGCACCTGGCGCTGGGCATCAATAGTCTGGCGCTCCATTTTTTCCGCTTCCGGATAACGTCCCAGGTAACGCAGAGAGTTGGCGAGGCTTGTCGCGGTCTGCAGCGTCTCGGGATGTTTAGGACCGAGCGAGCCTTGCTGAATATCCAAGGCGCGTTCAAGAAGGGATTGCCCGCGCGAATCCAGGCCAAGGCTAAGGTAGACATTTCCCATGGTGTACATTAGCCGAGCTTGGAGTTCGGGATCCTTCGTCAGTCCGCTTTGAATATCGCCCGAGGCTTTGTCTAAGATTTCGCGCGCCGTAACGCTATTGCCCCGCGCCTCGCTGGGATCAGAAACCTTGAACATGCGGGTCATGAAATCCGCGATGCGATTGGCGCGATCGCGTTCGCGCGTGGTGCGGCGCAGTTGCAAAGTTTGCAGAACGGCGAAGGTGACAAGTAAAGCGAAAAGACCGGCAGCCACGGTAACGGCAACGCCATGGCGGCGAACGTATTTGCGCACACGGTAAGCGGTGCTGGCAGGACGCGCGACGACGGGCTGGTTCTGCAGATAGCGCTCGAGATCCGCAGCCAGTTCCGACGGAGTGCCATAGCGCCGAGCGCGGTCCTTCTCCAGCGCCTTCATCGTGATCCAGTCGAGGTCGCCACGAAGAAGAGATACAAGCTCGTGCGGCTCGGTGGAACGCAAACGCGCGGTGTTCGCCGCGATTTCGCGCTCGGTGGTCACGCTGTTGCGGAATTGAATACTGGGCAACGGCGGATCCTGTTCACGAAGACGGCGAAGAGTCTCGTACACCACCTCGTTTCGCCATTGCGTGGGATCGAATGGCAGAGCGCCGGTGAGCAGCTCGTACAGGATCACCGCCAGGGAATAGACGTCGGAGCGCGTGTCGACGTCCGCAACATCGGGGTCGGCCTGTTCGGGACTCATGTACGCGGGCGTGCCAACGAAATTGCCGGCGCGCGTAACCATCGCGCCGAGCGAATCGCGTTCGCTGATCGCTTTGGCGATACCAAAATCGATGATGCGCGGAACAGCTTTGCCATCGAGTTCGACTACCAGAATATTGGCAGGCTTAAGGTCGCGATGAATGACCGCCTTCTGGTGGGCGTGTTGCACGCCTTCGCAAACTTTGCTGAAAAGCTCGATGCGTTCGCGAATGGACAGGCGCTTCTGGTCGCAATACAACGTGATCGGAACGCCGGGAACGTATTCCATCACGAAGTAGGGCTGGCCCTCGGGAGTGGTGCCGGCGTCGAAGACCTTTGCGATCGCGGGGTGATTCATGCGGGCAAGTGCCTGGCGTTCGGACTCAAAACGCTCGAGGAGAACCTGGTCAGAGACGCCGGCTCGAATCAGTTTCAGCGCTACGAGCCGGCGCAGCGGAGCGGTCTGTTCCGCGAGCCACACTTGCCCCATGCCGCCCTCACCGAGTTTCTGAACCAGTCGATAAGGTCCGATGGATCTGTTTTCCGGCACAGCACGGTCGTCGGGTGAACTAATTCCCTCGGGCGTTACCGGAGAGCCGGGAGTGTCGACGGTTGCGTCCGCGTCATGGGACTCCGGTGCGCCTCCTCCGCTTGAGGAAGCGGGAGTTTTGCGATTGTCGTCCCTGGCGGGACCATCCGCTTCAGCCATGCGCACCTCGGGTAGAAAAGGCAATGGGCAGGTTGCAAAAGTCTATCACGTCAAAAGCGCCAGCGTGGCAGGTGGCAGAGAGACTCCGTGCAGTGCCAGAAGCGGGCGGCGAGCGTATTACAATACTGAATATGCACAACGTAACGAATGGAAACGCGCGCGCCATAGTTTTCGATCTGGACGGAACGCTGATCGATTCGAAGCTAGACCTTGTCAACTCAGTTAACGCGATGCTGCGCTCGACCCACCGCGAAGAAATGCCGCTTGAAACAGTGGCCGGGTACATTGGTCACGGCGCGCCCCGACTGATTGCCAGCGTGCTTGGAGCAGCGTCCACTGACGACGAGCGCGCCACCGCGCTGAACATTTTTCTTGAGCATTACGAAAAGCACAGCCTCGACGCCACGCGAGCTTATCCCGGCGTAGAAGAGGCACTTGTTTTGTTGAGGGCACATCCCATGGCGGTGCTGACCAACAAACCGACCGTAGCAAGTCTTCAGATACTGGAAGGGCTCGGATTGGCGAAATATTTTCAGCGAATTTATGGCGGCGACAGCTTTGAGAAGAAAAAACCGGATCCGGGTGGAGCGCAATTCATCCTGCAGGAATTGGGCGCTGTGCCGCAGGAATCGGCGATGGTTGGCGATTCCGACGTGGACGTGCAGACGGCGCGCAACGCGGGAATGCGGGCCATCGCGGTGCAATACGGTTTTGGAAAGTACGACCGCGCAACGAACCCCGCGGATCAGTATATTGATCGACTGACGGAATTGGTGGACTTGGCGGGCAACAAGCACTGGAGATGTGAATGATGCGGAACTTGCGTTAGAGGCTTCGCCTTTGTCAAACTCAGCGCGTGATTGTTGGATTGTTCCCTGAACTGAATGCTCCCGGCGGAATCCAGCGAGCCGGCCGGCATCTCGCTTTCGTTTTGAGCGAATATGCCGCTTCGCACGGAATGGAATATCGATTTCTAAGCTTGAACGACACGCAGGAATTGCAACGCATGCGCGTTGGGCAAAACGAGTTCGTGTTCACGGGAGCGGCTCGCAGCAAGACGCGCTTCGCGACTACGGCTATGCGAGCGGCGCGAAGACGCCCGAAGCTGGTACTGGCGGCGCATCCGAATCTGGCGCCCATCGTGCGCGCGATGCAAGTGATTTCGCCGCGCATGAAAAGCATCGTGTGCGCGCATGGTATAGAAGTCTGGGAACCGCTGTCGGCGCTGCGTCGATCTTCGCTGCGCCGCGCCACGCTGGTGCTGTCGCCAAGCCGCGCTACTGCGGATTCACTTACCGTCGTGCAAGGAGTGCCGCCCGAGCAAATCCGCGTGCTTCCTTGGGGGCTCGATCCGGATTTCGAAACGAAAGTAGCGAACGCCGCCGACGCAACGCTTCCGGATGGTTTTCCTGCCGGGCGAGTAGTGTTCACCGTGGGACGCTGGCTGGCCACTGAGCGCTACAAGGGAATGGATACCCTGATCATGGCGTTGCCGCGACTGCTGTTGCGCTGGCCGGATCTGCAACTGGTGTTGGCGGGATCAGGCGATGACCGGGAATGGTTAGAGGCGATTGCGCGGGAAAGCGGTGTGAGGCGGCACGTACACTTTCTGACCGACTTATCGTACGGACAACTTGCGGCGTGCTATGCGGCGGCCGAAGTGTTCGCGTTGCCGAGCCGTGGCGAGGGATTTGGTTTTGTATATCTGGAAGCAATGGCGCGCGGCAAGCCGGTCATCGCAGGAGCGCATGGCGGGGCGCCGGAAGTGATCGCGGATGGAGAGACGGGCTACCTGGTGCAGCACGGCGATCCCGTGCAACTGGCGACTTCCATCGATGCGCTGCTGGCGAACCCGGATATGGCAAAGCAAATGGGATCTCGAGGCCGCGAACGAGTGGAACGAGAGTTTCGCTTCAATGTTTTCGCTAAATCCTTTCGAAAAATTCTGCGCGAACTATGCGAATTCTGAACGTCACGCAAAGCTACGCGCCATTTTTCGAGTTCGGCGGGCCTCCCGCAAAAGTGAGAGCCTTAGCCGAGGGATTAGCGCAAAAAGGTCATGAAGTTACCGTATTGACGGCGGATTGGGGTCTGGAGAAGCGCCTTCGAGAGTCACCGGGCGAATCGCCGGCGCAAGGCAGCCCGTTCGGGCGAAAGCGTGAAGTAAACGGTGTCAGAGCGATCTATCTGGCGACGTGGATGCGTTACCGCACCACCACCTGGAATCCCGTAGTTGCGCGATACCTGCGCGCGCGCCTGCGCGATTTCGACGTGGTTCACATTTTCGGGCTGTACGACTTGCTGGGCCCGCGTGTGGCCAGCGAGTGCCGCAAGCTCAACATTCCCTACGTCGTCGAACCCATCGGAATGTTCAGGCCGATCGTGCGCAGTTTCTTGTTCAAGCGAATTTATCACCGAATGTTCGGCGACGAGCTTATGGCCAGAGCCAGCGCCGTTGTCGCGACCTCCGAACAGGAGATGGCTGAACTGACGGCAGGCGGCATTCCAAAAGAAAAAATAGTTTTGCGGCGCAACGGGATTGAGTTTCCGCGAGAATTCCCGGAACGAGGGATTTTCCGCAAGGCGCTTGACATCGCGGAGAACGCAAAGCTCATCTTGTTCCTCGGCCGGCTGTCCCAGAAAAAGAGCCCGGATCTGCTGCTCAATGCATTCGCCAAGCTTGCGTCCGACACCTCGCTGCATCTGGCGTTTGTGGGACCGGACGAAGCGAGTATGCTGGCAAAACTGGAAAGCAGTGCCGCTCAACTTGGGCTGCGATCGCGCGTGCATTTCCGTGGGCCGCTGGAGGGCGAAGCAAAATGGGCAGCCTACCGCGACGCCGATATTTTTGTATTGCCGTCGCAAAACGAAAATTTTGGCAATACCGCTGGCGAAGCGGTAGCCGCCGGCACACCCGTGGTGATCACGGACCAATGCGGCATCGCGCCGCTGCTGTCGAATGTGGCCGCGATCGAAGTGCAGCATGATCTAGATCATCTGGCTAACGGAATAAAAGAGTTATTACAAAACGAAAAACTTTATCGACGCTTGAAAGAAGGTTGCGCCACCGCGGTGGAAAGGCTGAGCTGGAAGGCTCCGCTCCAAGAGATGGAAGCGCTTTATGTTAAACTGGCGCTCTCCCTCCCAGTCCAAGGGTAGTGTATGAATGGCGATAGAGCAGGAAACGAACACCGAATATTTCGCGGCGTGTGGTGGCTTGTCAACCTGCTGCTATTTGTTGCGCTGCTGTTCACGATCGCAACCGGAATTCGCGAATATTCGGTTCGCAAGTATCTCAGCGGTTTCTCCGACGCCGTAGTTCCTGAAGCCGCGTCACCTCGGGAGAAAGTGGAAGCCATCCTGGCATGGATGAGCAATGGACCACCGCGCCTGGAAGCGGACGATACCCAAAAACTTTCCGCACATGATCCCACCGACACGCTGAATTACCGTCAACTGCTGGAGGTCTGCGGCAGCGCTACCAACGCGTTCCTGAACCTGTCGCGCAGCGCAGGATTGGAGACGCGGCGGCTCTTGCTGCTCACTCCGGATCGCAACACAAAACATGTGGTGGCGGAAGTGTTCTTGGACGGGCGATGGATCATTGTTGATCCCACCTACCGTGTGATGCTGAAAGACGCGAAGGGCAACCTGCTGACCCGGAGAGACTTGCACAATCCTGAGACGTTTCGCGAAGCGATCAGCACGATACCGAAATACCTTCCCGAATATAATTACGACAATTTTGCCCACGTCCGGCTGAACGCCTTGCCGTTCCATGGATTCCACGTCCGTGAACAGATCGATCGCTTCTTTCCAGGTTGGGACGAATACCTGGACTGGAGCCTACTTCTGGAGCGCCGCTCGTTCCTTTTTTTCTTTCTCTCTTTCAACGCGCTGCTGTGCCTGCTGATCCTGCGAATTATCCTGGGGTTTCTTGCCGATCACCACTTAAGGGTGCCTCGCTACCGGCTACGCATCAAACTGAGCCGCGCAATTGCTGCGTTCTTTAGCGCGCCGGAGATAAAATAACCGCGTGTGCGGAATCTGCGGATTAACCTACGCTTCTTCCAGTGCGCTGGCTGAAGCTCATGTGCGCACGATGGCTGCAGCGATGCGCCACCGTGGGCCGGATGAAGACGGCTTTTTTGTGAATGACCCCCGCGCGCCCGGGTTGGCGCTCGGCATGCGACGGCTCAGCATCATCGACCTCAGCGGAGGTCATCAACCTGCCTGGAACGAGACGCGCGACATTTGCGTGGTCTTCAACGGTGAACTTTACAATTACCGGGAACTGCGGCCACGCCTGACCATGGCAGGCCACCATTTTTCGACACAATCCGACACCGAGATTCTGGTTCACGGCTGGGAGGAGTGGGGCGAAGAGCTGCTGAACGAACTTCGCGGCATGTTTGCATTCGCGCTGCTGGACTTGCGCAAACACTACGCTACCGTGCCGGTCCTCCTGCTGGCTCGCGACCCTTTAGGCATCAAGCCGCTTTACTACGCGCAGACTTCGGAGGGATTCGCGTTCGCTTCGGAGTTGCGAGCGCTGATTGCCAGCAAACTCGTGGGGCAGAAAATATCGTCGGATGCGCTGACATCCTATCTTCTGTTTGGAAGTGTCTCCGAACCCGTCACACTACTTGAGGGCGTCTTTTCGCTGCCACCCGGGCACCGGCTGCTGCTGCACGTACCGGACCGCAGGCGATCTCCTAGGGCGCGGCCTTGGTGGGATCCTCGGCAAAGCTCTGCGGCGCGCGATAATGGACGACCACGCGACTTCGCTTCCGCCGCCGCCCGCCTTCGCACGGTTCTCGACGAATCTGTGCGCGCGCACCTGATTGCGGATGTTCCCGTGGGGCTATTTCTTTCCAGCGGACTCGATTCCAGCGCGATTGCGGCGTTCGCGGCGCGCGCACAGCGCGGAATCCAGAGTTTCACGCTGTCGTTCCCGGACACGCCTTATGACGAGGCGCCGCTCGCCGCCGTGGTGGCGAAACACACCGGAACAAAGCACAAGGAGATACCGCTACGAGGCGAGGACATGCTCGCGCGTTTGCAGGAAGCCCTCAGCGCCCTGGATCAGCCCACCATGGACGGCATCAACACCTACTTTGTGTCGTGGGCCGCGCGAGAGGTTGGATTGAAGGTGGCGCTCTCCGGGCTGGGCGGCGACGAGTTGTTTGCGGGGTATCGCACGTTCGCGGATACTCCAAGATTGGCGCGACTGGTGCTGGCATCACGGTTTGTTCCCGGAGCATTTCGACGGCTCAGCGCTCCCCTTACCAGCACTTTGCTGCGCCAGGGAAGCTCAGTGGATGGTGCGCGCAAAGCCAGCGATGCGTGGCTGATGCCCGACGCATTGCCGCACCCATATTTTTTCACGAGACTGTTGTTTCCGCCTTCGGAGCTTACCCATCTGATCGACGCGCAGTATCGCAGCAGCAACATCGGCCAGGATGGTGTGACGCTGGAGCCCACCTGGCTGGGATGGTTGGAACGCGTTGCGGACCAGGCACAAGCCATGCAGCTCATCGCGGGAATATCGTGGCTGGAAATGCGAACGTACATGGTAAGCACTCTATTGCGCGATACGGATTCGGTGAGCATGGCGCGATCGCTGGAGGTGCGCGTCCCGTTTCTGGACACTCCGCTGGTGGAATTTGTGACCGCGCTGCCCGACGAAGCGCGCGTGCAGCCGGGCCGTGCAAAAGCGCTGCTGCTTGGGGCAATTGAAGGTTTGCTTCCTGCAGAAGTTTTGCACCAGAAGAAGCGCACCTTCACCCTGCCATGGGAGGAATGGCTGCGGAATGCTCTGGAACCGCGCATCGAGACCAGTTTTCAGAATATTGCCCCCGCGCTCGAGCCGTATTTGCATGCTGCGGGAGTAAAGATGGTGTGGGATAATTTTTTGAACGGCCAAACCAGTTGGTCGCGCCCGTGGTCGCTGTATGTGTTGAATGAATGGTGCCGACAACACCTGTCCTGAAGGTGCAACGCAGTCCTCGGCGGCCAATCGAACTCCATCGCCAAGCTCTGGGGTAAAGTGTAAACCTTGACCATGAATATTCTTGGGATCAATGCGTACCACGGCAACGCTTCCGCCGCGATTGTCTGCGACGGCAAGCTGCTGGCAGCCGTGGAGGAGGAACGCTTTAATCGCGTGAAGTATGCGGCCGGCTTTCCTGCCGCCGCGATTCGCTACTGTCTGAAAGAAGCGGGTCTGACGTTAGCGGAAATCGATCATGTGGCCGTGCCGCGTAATCCGTACGCCCGGCTCGGCACGAAACTGTTCTACGCCCTGCGCATGCCGTCTTTCGCGCGCGAACGCATCAAGGTCATGTCGAAATTCACGGGCATTCCCGAAGCGCTGGCGCAAGCCTTCGACACCGACGCGGCAACGATCAAAGCGACGTTCCACCGCGTGGAGCACCACCAGGCACATCTGGCGAGCACCTACTTCGTTTCCCCGTTCGAGCATGCGGCGTTGCTTTCCGCGGACGGCTTGGGCGATTTCGCAAGTTCGATGTGGGGAGTAGGCGAAGGCAATCGCATGCGGATCGACGGCGCAATCGCGTTTCCGCACTCGCTCGGACTGTATTACAGCGCTGTTACGCAATATTTAGGATTTCTGAAATTTGGCGATGAATACAAAGTGATGGGTCTGGCTGCATATGGTCAGCCGTCGCAGCTGGACGCTCTCCGCGATGTCTTGCGGTTCAACAGCAACGAGAACGAGATCGGATTTCACTTGGGCCTGGAATATTTCACGCATCACAAAACCGGCCCGGAAATGTCCTGGGCCGAGTCGGATCAGACACCGGTGCTGGGCAAAATGTTCTCCGACGCGATGCCGAAGAGGCTTGGCGCGCCGGCGCGCCAGCCCGACGATCCGCTGGAGCAGCGTCACCGCGATCTCGCCGCTTCCCTGCAGGCGCGGCTGGAAGAAGTTTATCTGGGGATGTTGAAAAAATTGGCGGCGCAAACCGGTGCGAACGCCGTGTGCCTGGCGGGCGGTGTCGCGTTTAACTGCGTGGCAAATGGAAAGATCTTTGATAGCACTCCGTTCGAAAAAGTTTACGTTCATCCGGCAGCGGGCGATGCGGGGCTTGCTGTCGGCGCGGCCTATCACGTGTGGCACCAGACGTTGGGCAAGCCTCGTTCCTTCGTGATGCAACATGCGTACTGGGGTCCGGGATACACACCGGCGGAAGTGCGGACCTCGATAAACGGCAGCGCGGTGTCCGACGGGGGCTATACCATTCAAGAGTTGGGCGACGATGAATTGATGCGTCGCACCGCGGGAATTATTGCCGAAGGAAAAATCGTTGGCTGGTATCAGGGACGGGCGGAATGGGGCCCGCGGGCGCTGGGAAATCGCAGCATTGTCGCGGATCCACGCCGCCCAGAAATGAAAGAGATTCTGAACCGGCGCATCAAGCATCGCGAAATCTTCCGGCCATTCGCCCCGTCGATCCTTGCGGAAAAAACCGGCGAGTGGTTTGAGAAGTCCTATCCTTCGCCGTTCATGAACCTGGCTTATTCGGTGTACCCCGATAAACGCGACAAGATTCCCGCGCCAACGCACATTGACGGTACGGGCCGGCTGCAAACCGTCACCCCAGACGCCAATCCTCGTTACCACGCGCTGATTTCGGAGTTCGAGCGCCAGACCGGCGTTCCCGTGGTGTTGAATACTTCTTTCAACGACAACGAGCCCATCGTGTGCCGCCCGCAAGAAGCGTTGGATTGCTTCGTGCGCACGCAGATGGATGCGTTGGTGCTTGGCAATTTTCTGATTACACGTCCATGAAGCGAGCCACGCGAACACCGGCTCGTTGGGGCGCGCCGGTAATTCTGGGAATCCCACTGGATCACAACTCTTCTTTCCTTCGCGGGGCAACCGCAGCGCCTGCGTTGATTCGCGAAGCTCTCCATTCGGACGCCTGGAACCAATGGGCCGAGACTGGCGTCGACGTTGGCGGTGAGGATTTGGTAGAAGATGCTGGCGATTTGCGGGATATGGCTGCGCCGGATGCTTTTTCACGCATCGAACTGGCCATCACAAAGATTGTTGCAGACAAAAAACGCCCGGTAAGCTTGGGCGGCGATCACTCGGTCACTTATCCAATCTTGCGTGCGCTAGGCAAACGAATCCCGGGCATTACGCTGGTGCATTTTGATGCGCATCCTGACCTATATGCAGACTACGAGCAGAATCCGCACTCGCGCGCCAGCCCATTCGCGCGAATCTGCGAAGAGAAACTGGTTCAGCGACTGATACAGATCGGTATTCGCACTTTGAACGCACACCAGCGACAACAAGCGGAAAAATATGACGTTGAGATTTTTGAAATGAAGAATCTCCCGAACCTCGCAAAGCTCAATCTGGCAGGGCCTATTTACGTCTCATTCGATATGGATGTTCTGGAACCGGGCTTGGCTCCGGGCGTCTCTCATTGGGAGCCGGGAGGCCTGACGACGCGCGAGGCACTCCGGTTCATTCAGGCACTGCCTTGGCCAATTGTTGGCGCGGACGTGGTGGAATTCAATCCGGCGCGCGATCTTTCGGGAATGACCGCAATGGTAGCGGCGAAAATTCTCAAAGAGCTGCTGGGTAAGATGCTGGCCGACTCCTAGCCGCTCAGTTTTTCGTCGCGAGCACCAAGCCGGCAATCTTCAGCGAGATTTTGGGTGCATGCCGCAGCGTATTGTGCACCAGGCAGTGGGCAACGGCCTCATCAAGTCCCTTGCGATGCTCGTTGGTAAGCTCAACGGGCGCGTCGACCGCAATTACAAAATTGGTCATGCGCGCCACTGGCTCCTTCACTTTTTCGCAGGTTACACGAACCCGCGTGCCTTCCGTGGCCAGTTTATGTTTGCGCAGGTACTGCGCGGCGTAAAAGCCAGCACACGACCCGAGCGAAGCTAGCAGCAATTCGGGCGGCGTCATGCCTTCATCGAAGCCGCCACTATCGGCGGGCTGATCGCTGACGATAGAATGACCACGAGTTTTGATTTGGAACTGGACTGCTCCCAGATGTTCGACGGTGACTTCCATGCATGCCTCCATCCCGGAGCGAGCCCTGGCGCCTCTAGTGCTTGCGCCGTGAGCAGGACTTTCAATTTTCTTCTATAGCAGATCCGGACGGTCACGCCAAGGACCTGCGATACACGGCGTTCGCATTACTTCTTATTTCTACCTTTTTCGTATTCGTCGAAAGCCTGGCGCAATCCATCGAGCAGGTGACCGCTCTTCACTTTGCCGCCTTCGGTTTTGTGTAGGTCGGACCACAACGTGGCGCCGGACTTGGGATCGATCAATGCGATTTTGGTATGGCCGGGAGGAACGGATTCTTCCGTAAAGGCATTCAACCCAGTAGTGCGAGGAAATTGTCCGTCGGGAATCGCACGGACGTGCGTGCCGCAGGTGAGGACCAGGACCAGGTCGGCCTTGTCCTGTGTGGAGACGACGTCGAAGCGGCCCCATTTATTGAGTTCCAGCAACGCAGTGTACTCAAGCTCAGCAAACCCAGTTTCGTTCTGCAGGAAGACGGAGTGGGCGCTGGTGACGGCTTGTGGAAGAGTGGGGTGTGCGCCCGAGGGCAAGGTCATCACCCAAAAAACCAGCACCAGGAGTGGCACGGCCTTCCGAAGATTGCTGAGACTCATTTGCACCTCCAACAGGGACTAATTGGGGATGGTCCAAGGTAGAGGCGATCCTGTCAGTGAGGAACTGTCCGGTCGGCCAGAAATGGTCCAACTGTCCTAATTTCCTGGAGGGTCTCGCGAGCCTCTCGGCTTCAACACGGCTTCAATCGTTCCGATTGACCCTGTACAATAACTTCGTGCGCGTGCTGCTGCTGAACCTCTACTATCCGCCGGACACCTCCGCCACGGCGAAAATGGCCAAGATTGTGGTGGATGTGTTGGCCGCTAAGTACGACATCACCATTCTTTGTGGGCGCCCTTCTTATGACCCGACGGAGCGGCGCCAGTGGCATTTCTTCCAAAGCGAAATCCAGGGACGAGCCAGCGTGATTCGCGTGGGTTCCACAGCCTACCCGCGAATCCAGATGAAACGGCGCGTGCTCAATTACTTAAGCTACGTCTTTCTTGCGGTGCCGCGGGCGCTGTTTGTGAACTGCGACGTGGTGCTGGCAATGACGGATCCACCATTTGAAGGCATCGTGGGGGCGTTCGTCGCGTTGCTGAAGAGCAAGCCCTATGTGTACAACATCCGTGACTTGTATCCCGATATGGCCGTAGGTGGGTCAATTGTCCAGCCCGGCGTGCTCTCCCGCGTGTGGGAGACGATGCATCGTTGGGCGTTGCGGCGTGCGACGCGGATTGTCGTGCTGGGCGAGGATATGAGGCAGCGAATCGTGTCCAAGAGCGTGGATCCGGCGCACATCGTCATTGTGCGCGATGGCGCGGAAATCCCTGAAGCACGAAGTTCCCCGGCCGACTTGGATCCGGAAGTGGTTCGGGCCATTCGCGGGGATTTCCGATTCGTTTTATTGCACGCGGGAAACCTGGGATTTTACGGCGCTTGGCAGACTCTGCTGGACGGCGCAAGCAAACTGGCCGACGAGGGAATCGGGCTGGTGTTTGTCGGGGACGGTGCACAACGCGAGCGGCTACAGGCGGCCGCGGCCGGAATTCCGAACGTGCGCTTCCTGCCATTTTTCCCTGGCAACAAAATCCCGTCGGTGCTGGCGGCGGCGGACGCGCACATCATCACCGTGAAGCGCGGCCTTGAAGGAGTGGTGGTACCCAGCAAGCTTTACGGGATTATGGCTGCCGGTAAGCCAATTGTTGCGGTGGCGCCGCCGGAATGCGATTGCGTTTCTCTCGGAGAAAAAGGTGGATTTGCGGTTACCGCGGACCCCGACAAAGCGGCGGAATTCGCAGCGGCCGTGCGCGAAATCTCTCGCGACGCGAAAAAGTTGCGGGCCATGGGAGAAGCAGCATTGGCCGCGGCTCCGGCGTACGAACGAGGGAACGAACTTGGCAAGCTGGTAGCGATTATCGAGGAGGCAGGGCGAAGGCAACTGGATGGAAATCATTTAGAACTCGAATAGATTATAGTTAAGTTACTACCCATAACAAAATGAGCAACAGACGAGGCTAGGGTGTAATCCCTATGGAAGATTCACGATTTTGGCGCTATTGTGTTAGTGCTGCGTGGGGCAGCGTCAGGGGTCAACTCTAGGCCGCTGATTGCAGTTGTTTTCACTTGGGAGCCGGACCCAAAACCGGCAACGTCTCTGTTAACGCACTGGCCATCTCGCCCTGGGCTGGTTTCGTCAGAACGAGTAATGAGGACGAATGAGTGCGGGCCTGCTGGCGTTTCTAATAGCACTGTCAGCATCGCTGGTACTGACGGTGCCGGTGCGCGCATTAGCTATCCGAGTGGGCATGGTCGATCTGCCGGGCCCACGAAAAGTCCACCTAAAACCAATTCCCCTGCTGGGCGGCCTGGCGATGTATGCCGGGGTGATGCTGGCGGTGTTGTTTGCGTTCGACGGAGCGGCGCGAGCGCAGAGTATCGGAATCGTGACCGGGGCCACTCTGGTAGCACTGGTGGGATTTCTCGACGATCGCGGCTGGCTCCATCACCAGATCAAACTATTTGTAGGAATGCCGTTGGCGGCAGTCCTCCTGCTGGTTACCGGAATTCACACCCAGGTATTCAGCGTATTAGTGGGCGGCAAGACCGGTTATTGGCTCGATGCAGCGCTAACGCTGCTTTGGGTGGTAGGGATTACCGCTTCGTTCAGCATCCTGGATCACATGGACGGACTGTGCGCCGGAGTTGCAGCAATGGCAGCGGTGTTCTTCGCGCTGCTGGCATACTTGAACGGACAAACCATGGTGACGGTTCTGGCGGGCGCGGTGCTCGGCGCGGCGGCTGGATTTTTGCGCTGGAATTTTAAGCCTGCCAAGATTTTTATGGGCGACGGCGGAGCGATGTTTCTGGGCTTCCTGATGGCTACCCTGGCTCTGAAGCTGCGACTGGAGCAAACCACGACTCTGGCCAGCTTTGTAGCCCCGGTGCTGATCTTGTGCGCCGCAATATTCGACACCACGCTGGTGACCATCTCTCGGTCGCGACGGGGCTTGCTTCCGTTTGCCACTCCTGGAAAAGACCATTCCGCGCACCGGCTGGCAAACTTGGGACTGGGCCAACGCGGCGCCGTGCTGGTCATGTATCTGGCAGGAGCGCTGTGTGGCGGAGCAGCGGTGCTGATGACGTACTTGTCAGAGCGCGGCGCAGCGGTCATGCTGGGGCTGGTGGTGTTGGCGGTTTTCCCGGCGATTGCCTGGATGGAGCGCGCGCCGTTCGAACGGCAGAAAGCCAAGGCCGCCAGCTAAGGCGGCTGCTGTGCATCACACAAAATGCAACTTTCTTGCGGAAGAGAAGCTCTCGTGTGTTTTGTGTGTGCCCCCTAATTCGTTATACTTCGTAGCGCTGTCCACGCACCACTTACCCAGGTATGTCCCGCTTTGGTGAGGTGGACTGGACCCGGGGTGCGGGACAACGCTTCCATAGAGTTGGATAGAGCGAAACCAGTGGAAAAAGCAGGTCAGGAAAACCGGCCGAGCCGGGAAGCTAAGGACATCATTGTCGTAGGCGGCTCTGCCGCGGGACTGTATACGGCTAAGCGGGTAGCGGCCGGTGGACACAGCGTGCAGGTGCTGGAGTCCCGGCGCGCGCTCGATCCGGCACGACGAACCTTGATCGTCACCGACCATTTCAAGAAACAGATCAGCGCGGCGGCGCAGTCAAGCATCCTGAACGAGATCCGGCGATTCGAGTTGTTTACCGATGGGCGATCGGCCCAGGTGGCATTGCGACGCCCCGACCTGATCATTGAGCGCTATCAGCTGATTCGCACGCTGGCCGAAGAAGCAGAAGCCGCGGGCGCGAAATTCCGCTACGACACGCGGTTCCTGGGATTAGCGGCAAATGGACGAGGTCTGCGGGTTGAAGTGGACGAAGCCGGACAGCGCAAAGAATTGCACGCGGAAAGCGTGGTGGGCGCGGATGGCGCCGCCAGCCGTGTTGCTCGGTCCGCAGGCTGGCCTGCGGTTGAGACTGTGCCGCTGGTTCAAGCGGTCGTGAAGCTTCCCAAAGACTGCCGCCCGGATACCACGCGCGTGTGGTTCGTACCCGACGACACCCCCTATTTTTATTGGATGATTCCGGAATCGGCGGAGCGCGCGGCGGTCGGCGTGATCGGCGAGAATGGTCGCGCCACAAAACAGTGCTTCGACCGTTTTTTGGAGAAGAAGGGATTCGAACCGCTGGAATGGCAGGGCGCGCGCATCCCGGTGTACAAACGCTGGGTCCCCACGCAACGTACTATCGGCAATGGCGAAGTTTATCTGGTAGGAGACGCGGCGGCCCAGGTGAAAGTTTCCACCGTCGGCGGGATTGTCACCGGATTTCGTGGAGCGCGCGGCGTGGCGGACGCCATTCTGCAAAATGGCAAGAAGGAATTGCGTGCGCTCCGCCGAGAGTTGGGGACGCACTGGCTGATCCGGCGAGCGCTGCACTATTTCCAGCAAGAAGACTACTCGCGGCTTGTCGACATGCTGAACGTATCCACCCGAGAATCGCTCGGAGAGATTAACCGGGACGAGTCCACGCGACTATTATGGACGGTGGTAAGAAATCAGCCAAAACTGGTGCTGCTCGGGCTGCGCGGATTGTTGCTGGGAAGAAGGTAGAACGACCTGGCGCGACACTTGCGTCCTTGTAGTGCAGAGAGAACTCCAGGATAGAGGAGAAAAACAGTGCGCCTCGCAGTGATTGGGTGTGGCTACGTTGGACTGGTGACTGGGGCTTGCCTGGCGGCGGCTGGTCACGAGGTATTCTGCACCGACATCGATGAGACACGCATCGATCAATTGAAGGCCGGTAAGGTCCCGATTTATGAGCAGCACCTCGAGGAAGTGCTCAAGCGTGCCGCCGCCGACAAAAAGATCACCTTCACAGCCGATGCCGGCGAAGCCATTCGCGCCGGCGAGGTGATTTTTATCTGCGTCGGAACGCCGCCGAGAGAAAGCGGTGAAGCGGATCTTTCCGCTATCGATCACGTCGCGCGGCAAGTGGCCAAAGAGGCCCGCACATCAAAGCTGGTAGTGGAGAAAAGCACGGTGCCGGCGCTCACCGGCGTACAACTTCAGAAAGCCATGGCCGCCTACTCCCGCGGGGCAGAACTGAAATTCCGGGTGGCATCCAATCCCGAATTCCTTCGCGAAGGGACTGCAGTAGGAGATTTCTTCCATCCCGACCGCATCGTAGTGGGAGTGGAAGACCAGGATTCCGCCGCAAAGTTGCGCGAGATTTACCGTCCCATTCTGGAGAGGAAATTCCATTGCCCCGTCCACGCGGACAAGTGCCCGACAAGTCCCGCAGGCGAACTGCTGGTGACGACCATCAACAGCGCCGAATTGATCAAGCATGCCTCCAACTCGTTTCTGGCGCTGAAAATCAGCTACGCCAACGTCATCTCTGATTTGTGCGAGCGAATTGGCGCCGACGTGGAGGAAGTGACCGGCGCGATGGGGCTTGACCCGCGCATCGGCACGCAATTCCTGAAAGCCGGTCTGGGCTTCGGCGGTTTTTGCTTCCCCAAAGACATCCAGGCGTTCATTCACTTGTCGGCCTCGGTGGGCGTGGATTTTGAGATGTTGAAAGCGGCGGAACGCGTAAACAAACAGCGCATCGATCGCTACTTCGAAAAGATCCGCAAAGCGTTGTGGGTGGTGAAAGGCAAGCGCGTCGCCGTGCTAGGTTTGGCGTTCAAGGCCAACACCGACGACATTCGCTTTGCGCCCGCGCTGGAAGTGATGCGTAGGTTGTTGGAAGAAGGGGCCGAGATCCAGGCCACCGATCCTGAAGCAATCGCCCGGACAAAAACCATATTCCCCCAGGTTGCGTATTTCGAAGACCCGTATGAAGCGCTGAAAGGTGTGGATGCCGCACTGATATGCACGGAATGGCAAATCTTCCGTAAACTTGATTGGGAGCAGGCAGGCAAAGTTATGGCGCGACGGCTAGTGATCGACGGCAGAAATCTGTATTCGCCCGGCAAAATGCAGCAACTGGGCTTCGAATACTATTCTTTCGGTCGACCGTAGCAATAAAGATTAACGCCGAGAGACCGGCAAGCGAGCAAACTGCTCTTTAAAGAACTCCATTGTTGTTTTGAGACCTTCCTGCAGGTCCACCCTTGGTTCCCAATTCAAAAGCTTTTTGGCCTTGGTGATGTCGGGACGCCGCTGCTTCGGATCATCTTCCGGCAAAGGCTCGTGAATGATTTTTGGCGCGTTTGGGAAGAAGCTCAGCACACGCTTTGCAAATTCGTAGATCGTCATCTCCGCGGGATTGCCGATATTTGTGGGGAAGTGCTCATCGGACTGGCTTAAGCGGTAGATGCCGTCGATCAGGTCGGACACGTAGCAGAAACTGCGTGTCTGCTTGCCATCCCCATAAACCGTGATGGGCTGGCCGCTGAGGGCCTGGAATACGAAGTTCGGCAGTGCGCGGCCATCGTTCAAGCGCATGCGCGGGCCGTAGGTATTAAAGATGCGCACGATGTGCGTGTCGAGAGTGTGAAAGCGATGATAGGCCATCGTGGTGGCTTCGGCGAACCGTTTGGCTTCGTCGTAAACACTCCGCGGCCCAACCGGGTTCACGTTCCCCCAGTACGTCTCACTCTGCGGCGAGACGTTCGGATCGCCGTAACACTCGCTGGTAGACGCCAACAGAAATTTCGCGTTTTTCTCAAAGGCCAGATCCAGGGAATGCATAGTGCCAAGCGAGCCGACCTTCAACGTCTCTATCGGGAACTTTAGATAATCCGGTGGGCTCGCGGGTGACGCGAAGTGGAACACGCATCCCACCGGGCCGCTGATGTGAATGGGCTGATTTACGTCTTTGCGTTCGAGTTGAAAGTGCGCGTTGCCGCGCAAGTGGGCGAGATTGGATTCTTCGCCGGTAATGAAATTGTCGAGCCCTAGAACGTCGTAACCTTCCGCCAACAGGCGGTCACAAAGATGCGAACCCAGAAAACCCGCGGCACCCGTCACCACAGCTCTCATGCGCCCTCCAGAAATTGGCGATCTCTATTTTATAGCGGCCAACAGGCGTTTCCCTAACAGGAATCGCGACAATTAATCTCTTCAGCTTCCTGGCCTATGTTTGACGACTAGCGATGTGCGGGATACCATTCGCCTGCATGCAGGGATTCCTCTTCGCTTCGCTCCAGCCGACTCAATGGAATCGCCGGCCTCGCCTGTGGGTGGCCGTGACAGGATTTTTGTTATTCGTAGTGTTGTTCGTATTTTTTAACGTAGGACGCTGGCTCTCGGTGGAAGACCCGCTGCAGAAGGCTGACGCGATCGCAGTGCTGAGCGGGCGCATGCCGGACCGCGCGCTGGAAGCGGCGCGCCTCTACAACGCTGGTTACGCGCCTGAGGTCTGGCTGACGCATTCGACGGAACCTGCAGCAACACTGGAGAAGCTGTCGGTTGCGTTTACCGGAGAAGATGCTTACGACCAACAGATACTAGTGCACGAAGGAGTATCCCAGAGCGCCATTCGCATTCTAGACCCTCCGATTGTGAACACCGCGGACGAAATGAGGACGATCGGGCAGGCAGTGAAACAGGAAAAATCCCACAAAGTGATTCTGGTGACGTCCAAAGTGCACACACGGCGCGCTCGCACACTGTGGCGACACCTTTCCCAGCAAGACGGTGACGCCATCGTGCGCGGAGTTTCCGACGATCCCTTCGACCCCGCGCACTGGTGGCGCACCACCGGCGATGCGCTCGACGTGGTTCGCGAAGCGCTAGGCATGTTGAATGCCTGGGCTGGCTTACCACTGCGGCCCGCGAATTGACACGCACCAGGTCTTAAAAAAACAGGAAACGCTTGCGTTTGCGTTGCTGCTGCTCCTCGATTTCCGGCACGTAAGGCAACGGGTCCCCATTGAAGGCGGCAAGCGGATTTTCAATCACCAGAGCCCGAGCGATCTCTTCGCCCAATTGCTGTGCGATCGAATCGTAGGCAAATCTCAATTTCAACGGGCGGCGCGCGGTGTTATGCGCGTCGCTGGAAACGAAATGAATCAGTCCGCGAGTCATCCAATTCCAGGCATCTTCTTTTGCGCCCGGCCCAAACACTCCCGATAGCGAGCCGGCGGTAATCTGAGCAAAACAGCCGAGCCGAACCCATTTCATCAGCCGGCCGGGCTGCGATCTGAGAATTGGGTTGCGTTCCGGATGAGTGATGATGGGACGCAAGCCGGCGAGCTGCAGTTCGTGGAGTGTCTGATCCACTGCCGGCGGAATTGAAAATTCGTTAAACTCCACCAATAGATAATCTTTCTGATTGATGCAAAAAGGCTCCGGATGTTTTCGAATGGCCAGTAGATTTTCGTGATTGAGATGGAAATCGCAGCCTGTGGCCAGTTTCAGCCGTCCGTGTAGTTTTTCGGCCAGCTCGTCGCGCTTGGCTTGCACGTTTGCAAAGTCGAAAAGAAATTGAGAGCTGCAATGAGGCGTGGCAACCACGTGCGTGATGCCATCGGCGATGGCGTCTTCGGCCATGGCCAGGGAATCCTCAAGGAGCTTGGGGCCGTCGTCGAGACCGAACAGGATGTGGCAGTGCAGGTCAACCATCAGTTCTAAGTATGCGTCAGGAGCGCCAGGCAGAGAAAGCCTGCCAGATGCCCAGAAGGAACATTAGGGCCGCAAAAACCTGCCGCATGCGCCGCGGATGGAGCCGTCGCGCCACGTACGCCCCCAGAATGCCGCCCAAAAATACGCCTGGAATCAACAACACGCCCGCTTGCCAGTTGACATACCCTGCCTTTGCATACGTCAGAAATGCCAGAAGCCCAGTCGGCGGAATCAGCGCCACCAGGCTGGTGCCCTGCGCCCGGTGCTGACTGAATCCAAACAGCAGTCCTAGCAACGGCACAAGCAAAACGCCGCCGCCGATTCCGACCATACCCGCGGCCACGCCACAGAGCGCGGCCACAAAGAGGATCCCCGTAGTGCGCGCCAGACTAGCACCGGTTGATTGAGAAGCCGCGGTGTCAGGATTTGCGGTGGGATTCGTTTTGCGCCACAGCAAAACCGCGGAGAGCATCAGAAAAAATCCGAATACGCCCTGCAAATCACGGGAATTCATCGGCACCGCGATGCGGCCTCCGACATAACCGCCAAGCAGAAACCCAATGGCACAGTAAATTCCGGCGCGCAGATCCACCTGACCATTTTTCCAATAGCCTCGCAACGCGCCAAGTCCGATGGGAGGCAGAAGGATAAAGAGAGAAGTGCCCTGGGCCAGGTGCTGGTCGTAGTGAAGCAGGTACACCATGGCCGGCACGAGGACAACGCCGCCTCCGATCCCCAGAAGCCCGACGAGGGCGCCGACAACCAGACCGAGGGCCAATATCGTAAAAATCAGCATGTTGGGAGAGCGCCAATCCCGTCCGGGAAGATGAAGGACCGCACGATGGTTATCTTGATGCGCGTGCGCGCGAATAGCAACTTGCTTCTGATGTGGCCACGCGAATCAGTGAATATTTCGGAACAGCCGACGGATGATGGTTTCTGGGCGGGCAAAAGAAACTGATATGATGAGTATGTCGTTTGTCCCCGGGCCTTAGGCCTGCGCAAGAGCGGTGCACAATCCAGAGGAGTGCTTGGCATCTCATGGCTACCGAACGAAAACCAGAGTTCTTTAAAAGCAGCCAGTTAAAAGTGGGAATTATCGGGTGCGGTTATGTGGGCCTTCCCCTAGCGCTGAGATTTGCCGAAGCCGGGCATCGAGTGACCGGTTTCGATACCGACCCCGAAAAAATTAGAATGCTGAATTCAGGGAAATCGTACATCGAGCATATTCAGCAAAACAAAATTCAGCAATATGTGAACAGCCGCCATTTTGGAGCGACTAACGATTTTTCGAGGCTCAGCGAAGCAGACGCGATCATCATCTGCGTCCCCACGCCGCTGAACGAATATCGCGAGCCAGATCTGAGTTACGTGGAAAAGACCGCCAAGTCCATTCAGCCACACCTGCAAAAAGGACAATTGGTGGTGCTGGAATCGACGACCTATCCGGGAACTACGGAAGAACTGGTCCTCCCGATTCTGGAGAAAAGCGGGCTGCGTTGTCCCATCGCATCGGGTTTGGACAACGAGAATGTTCCAGGCGACTTTTTCCTGGCATTTTCGCCGGAGCGCGAAGATCCCGGCAACAAGCAGTATGGACTGGCGCAAATCCCCAAAGTCGTAGGCGGAGTGAATCCGCCTAGCGGACGCGCTGCCCAGGCGCTATACGCGCAGGTCGTCGCCAAGGTTATTCCCGTCAGTTCTACGCGAGCCGCGGAAATGGCCAAGCTCCTGGAAAATATTTTTCGCTGTGTCAACATCGCGCTGGTAAACGAATTGAAGCTGCTCTGCCAGCGTATGGGCGTAGATGTGTGGGAAGTGATCGAAGCCGCTTCATCGAAACCCTTCGGCTTCATGCCGTTCTATCCGGGACCCGGTCTGGGAGGCCATTGCATTCCCGTCGACCCGTTCTATTTGTCATGGAAAGCGCGGGAGTATGATTTCTCAACCAGGTTCATCGAACTAGCGGGCGAAGTGAACACGGCGATGCCGTACCACGTCGTGGACGCGATTGCCGAGGCGTTAAATCAGCACAAGAAGAGCCTGAACGGATCAAAACTGCTCGTGCTGGGCGTGGCCTACAAGAAGGATGTGGACGACCTGCGCGAATCTCCTACGCTGAAGATCATGGAAATCCTCCAGAAGCGCGGCGCCAGCTTTGACTACAATGATCCTTACTTCCCGCATCTGCACAAAATGCGCCACTACGATTATTCGCACATGAAGTCCGTTCCGCTGAGCCCGGCCACGCTGGGGACGTACGACGCGGTGATCATTGCCACAGATCACTCCAGCTACGACTACGCACAAATCGTGGATTCCTCGAAGCTGGTAATTGACACGCGCAATGCCACGCGACGCGTGATGCGGAATCGCGACAGGATCGTTCCCTGCTGACCAACAAAATCGTGCTTTAGCACCGACCGGTTACTTCGCCTTGGTCAGCTCGACGCGCGCGCTGGCAACCGGAAGAACCGCCTCTACCAACACCGGGATGCGCAGCGAGTCGTTCGCCAGATACAGGAAGAAATGGGCGTCCTTCATTTCCGTGCTGTTATCCAAGACGTGAATCTCGATCTTCGTGGTGTTGAAATCGCCCGCTGGAACACTCACCGTTTGCGACTTGCTCTTTAACTCAGCACGAACATCGTAAAGTTTGTGACCGTCATAAACCGGCGAGCGAACCTCCGGGGTCTTGCTCCAATCCACATTGCGCAAATAGTGCAGGAATCCCAGAGGATCGCGCGTTTCGGGAAGGACGCGAGCAGCGATCATCCCCGGCGGAGCAAAATCCTTCGGCGAAGAATACAGGCGCTCGACGGAATCCACCTTCTGCCCTCGCTCGCTGAGATGCATCTCGTATTGATGGCTGCTCAGGTCGACCGGGTCGCTGTAGGAATCGAAACGGTCGTCCAGCTCGAAAACCATGCGATACGGGTTTTCCGTGTGGGCGAAGGCTTGAAGGTGCCACACGCTCTTCCCCGCCAGATCGCGTTTGTCCCCCACCACGACCTTCAACGTTGCTACCGTGCTGTCCAGTTTCGTTACATTCGCCGCGTATTCCAAAGTTTCACCCGGTCGCAGCATTGGCCCGCTTTCGGCGCCTGGCGCATGGGCCTTGGTGCCTTCGATTGGTGGGGCGCCTGGCTTCTCGTGACCAGGGGCTTCGGGAATTCCTGTCGACGACGAGGGGTTGGTCGCGGCGGAGGGGTAAGTCGCAGCCGTTGGCGCGCCGCGATGCTGCGTCCTGAGACGCGCATAGTACAGGCTGGCCAGCGCCAGTAGTAGCACGACCAATAAGATGGCGATTCGTCTTTTGCTCATGTCCAATGCGCGTTGCTCGCCTCGAAACATTGCGCGAGAAAGCGTCTTACCATCGTACAATAAGAAAGGTTTTGCGACAGAAGGAGACGGAAATGCGCTACCTGGTTACGGGGGGCGCCGGATTCATCGGCTCGAACACTGTGGATGAATTGGTGCGGCGGGGACATAGCGTCGTTGTGCTCGATGATTTGTCGTCTGGCAAAGAAGAAAACCTCGCAGAAGTTCGCAGCAAGATTACCTTCATGAAGGGATCCATTACCGATCTGGAAGTGGTGCAGAAAGCCATGCACCAGGCGGAATACGTGCTTCATCTGGCCGCACGCACCTCGGTGCCGCGTTCGGTAAAGGATCCAATCGAAACGAACCGCATTAACGTAGATGGAACGCTAAACGTGCTAGTGGCGGCGCGCGACAACAAAGTAAAACGCGTGGTGTACGCAGCCTCCTCCTCGGCCTATGGAGAGACGCCCACTTTGCCGAAGACAGAGACGATGCAGCCGGTTCCGATCTCCCCTTACGGCGTAGCTAAATATGTAGGGGAGCTCTACGGACAGACATTTGGACGCTGCTACGGTTTGGAAAACGTTTCGCTGCGCTATTTCAATATCTTCGGACCCCGGCAGGATCCTGGTTCTCCCTACTCAGGCGTATTGTCACGATTTGCAGCGGCAGTGCTCGACGATACGCAGCCCTTAATTTATGGAGATGGCGAACAGACGCGAGATTTCACGTTTGTGGAAAATGCGGTGCAAGCCAATTTGCTGGCGTTTGAGGCGCCCAGCGCGTCCGGGAACGTGTACAACATCGGAACAGGCTTCGCTATTTCACTGAACAAAATAGTGGAACTCCTCCGGAGCATCTCCGGCAAGAAAATTGAACCGCAGTACGATCCACCGCGGGAAGGGGATATACGCGATTCGCTTGCCGACATTCGCAGGGCCAAAGAGGATTTGGGTTATGAGCCGGCCGTGATGTTTGAAGAAGGCTTGCGGCGCACATTCGAGTGGTACCGGACGAACCACGTGAAGGCTCCCGCTCCCGTCAAGGAAACGAAGTAACGCTCAACCACAGATTGGCTGGCCTTTCCTATTTTCGATGTTCTACTTTCCGCTGAATGCCTACGGTTTGTTGGTAGCGCCGTACTGCAAAGGCTCACCGGCCTTTGGCTTATCGAAATCCCAGAACCACAGCGCCTCCAACTTTTTCTGTTCCGGCCAGAGTTGGTTGAGCGTGTCGCCTTCGTACAAAGCGCCGTTTTTCATGACCCAGTGAATAGAGCTGGTGTTGTGGATGTCGTCAAGCGGGTTCTTGTCGAGGATCACCAGGTCTGCCAGCTTGCCAGGCTCCAGCGAGCCGATGTCCTGCGGACGTCCAACAATCTTTGAACCATTCACTGTTGCGCAGCGCAAGACTTCCATCGGGGTCATACCTCCGCTGGCCAGCATCCACATCTCCCAATGATAGCCGAGGCCCTGCAATTGACCGTGACTGCCCACACCGACCAAACCGCCAGCACGAACCAGCTTGGCCATCTGCGCGGCATGCTTGGGAAACTCGTATTCATCTTCGCGTCCCCAAAAGGTGCGGCGCGTGGTCTTGCGATCGAGAATAGAGTGCGGCGTGAAATGGTTGAGCTTGGGATCGTTGTGCACTTCGGTATGCTCGTAGAAGTAGTTTTCGCCCCACGGGCCGCCGTAGCTGACGATCAACGTCGGAGTTTCCGCGATTCCGGATTGCGCAAAAAGTTGGATCACGTCCTTGTAGAGCGGAACGATGGGCAGGGTGTGCTCATTGCCGTGGAAGCCGTCGATCACATGCGTCATATCGAGCTTCAGGTCAAGGCCGCCCTCGGTGGTGGGCATCATGCCGAGTTCCTTTGACGCTTGCACCATGAACTGACGCTGCTTGCGATTCCCGACGATGTAGCTCTTGATGTTGTGCGTTCCGTAGTAATCGCGATACTTGGTGAGCACGCCTTTTGCGTCATCGACACTCTGAAAATCGTTGTTGGAAAACACGCCCGGTCCAGTGGAGAAGGCGCGAAGCCCGATAATCTCTCCGCTGTCGGCGAGGTCCTGATACGCGAACATATCGTTGGTGCTGGTCTGCACATCCAAGCCGGAGGTCACGCCGTAAGCCACGTTTGCAAGAAACGACCAGTTTTGCACGTCGAGAATGCCGCGGCGAATCTCGAACCAGTGCGCGTGGGTATCGACGAATCCGGGCACAATGGTTTTGCCCTTGACGTCGAACACCCGCGCTCCAGCCGGCACGCTCCCGCGCTTTCCGACGCTCTTGATGCGGTTGTTTTCGATCACGATGTCGGCGTCGGGAATTACTTCCGTGTCCTTCATGGTGATGACGGTTGCACCACGTAAAACGATGGTTCCCTTGGGAGTGGCACGCGGCACTTCCAGCGCGACGTGGATTTCCTGAACGTCCTTGGAGCGCTCGTTGGGCTTTTTCTCCTCTTTCTTCTCTTCCTTCTTTTCATCGGACTTGGCGGCAGCCTGACTGGAATCTTTCTTGTCGGCGTCGCTGCTTGCCGAGGTCTTCTTTTCGTCTTTCTCTTTCTCGTCCTTCGGTTTCTCAAAAGAGATGGAACTCAACGGCTGCCGAAACAGGCTCGCGCCTACGGCCCATGAAATGGTCTTGCCATCAGCCGACCAGTGAAAATAATCAGCGCCAATATCGGAAATTCGTTTTACGGGGACCGCTCCCGAAGTAACGACGATGGTGGGCGGCTCTCCTCCAACCACCGGCATGGCCACCAGAAAAAGCTGGTTCATTACTTGTGCCAGAACCCATTGACCATCTGGACTGACGCGCAGATCATCGGCGGGAGTAGGTTCTTCCGCACTGTAATCGCCGCTGCCTTTCACCTGCAAATGAGTAATTCGATCCGTGCCGTCGTAGCGCAAAGATACCAGCCCCTGTGGCGTGTTGACGTAGATGCGATCTCTTTCGTGAGTGAAGTGCGGCGCACCCGCTCCACGCGCCGGCAAAATCAGTTTGGCATCGCCACCTTCCGAAGGAATCCAGATCAGGTCGGCGTTCGACGTCTGCCCGCCATCGAATTCCGAATTTTCACGATCGTAAACGTTGCCACGTAACAGAACAATTCGCGTTCCGTCGGGCGACCAGACAGGATTGCTGTAAAGCGCTGGCGTCCTGGTCAGTTGAACCGGAGTTCCTCCTTCTGACGCGACTTTCCAAAGCTGGCCTCCTGCATTCGACCATGTGACATACGAGAGCCACTTGCCATCCGGCGACCATGCCGGCTGAAACTGCCTGCTGCCGTCGCTCAGCAACTGGCGCGGTTTGCCATTGGGAAGATCGATCACGTACAGATGAGTCACGGCCGAAAAAGCCATGCGCTTGCCGTCCGGCGATTCGACCGGATCCTGTATCAAGCGAACCTTTACCGGACCTTCTTCGACACGCTGAGGAAAATCGAGCTTGGGGCCGATATCTAATTTCACATTGGCCGTAAACGGAACGATGGATTCTGCCCCAGTCGCCAGATTCAGGCGACGGATTTTGCCGTCCTGGTTGTAGAGAATTTCCTTGCCATCAGGAAAGAAGGCGTAGCCTGGAAAAAGGTCGCGCGAAAAAATTGCTTCCTGATCGTCCCGCGTGATGGGATAGCGTACCCAACGGTCTTCGCCGGTTTCCAGATTGCGTAGGCGCAAGCCCGTTTCCGTCTCGTAGCGCGTTACATATAACAACTGCTTTCCATCCGGCGAAAGCACCGGCCGAAAGCTGCTGCGCGACTGTTCCAGAAGAATATCTTCGTCACCGGTTTTGCGGTCGCGGCGCGCTATTTGCCAAAGAGGGAACTGCGCGTTGTAGGCGAACGCCCCAGTGCGCCGCGCATAGTATAGATATTTTCCGTCGGGAGAGGCAACCACACCCAGCGCGTTGGCGCGTTCCCGGCGCGGTTGCTTCGGCGCCGCTTTCGCCTTGGTGATTTGAACGCCCGAGCCTCCCTGAACGTGATACATCCAGATTTCGTAGGCGGAAAGGGCCTCGGTGGTTTTTGAGACCAGTACGTAATTGCTATCCTCCGTCCATGAAGGCGAAGCAAAATCCGACCAAGCCTCTTTGGAAAGTTGCTTGGGATCGCTGCCGTCCGGTTTCATGATCCAGACGTTTTCGCCGCCGTCGCGGTCGGAAAGAAAGGCGATCCATTTTCCGTCGGGCGAAAAGCGCGGCTGGCTGTCGAAAGGCATGCCACCCGAAATCAGCTTGGCCTCGCCGCCTTCAACAGGAAGCGTGTAGATGTCGCCGAGAAGTTCGAAGACGATAGTGCGGCCATCGGGCGAAATGTCTAGAGAGAGCCATGTGCCTTCATCGGTGGAGAATTCAATTTTGCGCTCTGGCTTGAGCTCGAGGGCTTTCTTTTCCTTTTTATCGTCCTTCTTCTCATCCTTCTGTTCTTGGGCCAAGCTCGGTACAGCCGCAAAGCCAGCACCGACGCAAATCGCGCTAAGGAGCACACCCCACACGGCAAACCGCAACCACTTCGAGCGAATCGCGCTCATGGAATCTTCCTTTCTGTCATTACAATGTGTGAACCCCGGCCCCAATCGAACAAACGGCGCACCCGGTACGCCGCCAAAGAATCTGTCCCCTTAGACGCGCGACTACCGCAGCCGTCTCAGCAGGTTATTTAGCCCTCGGACCCTTCCCGAATCGCCCGCCAGTTTCTTAACCAGCGCCGAACCCTCACCGACCTGCGGATTCTCTCCCACGAAATTGCGCATGATACTTCTTTAAAGCGCGTTTGTGCATCTATTGTTTGCGAGGCCTCGATGTTGGCTACAAATCCGTTAGTGCGCATGCTAGGCTTACCCTTCACCTCATCGAGCCCAAACGCCGCGTGCACAGAACTCATCCCAATTCCGCCCGCTGTAAAATCCTAAGGATCTTCGGGCCTTTGTTGCTGTTGCTGGTGGGTTCAGGCGAGTGCGACGCACAGCAGATTAACCTCCCTAAGGCACCCTCGGGAGGCATCGCTGAGATTTCGGCTAAAGGGCCGCAGCGACGACAAGGCGACATTTTCATAGCGGACGACGATGTGGACATTTATTACGGCGAAATGCGCCTGCAGGCGGATCACGTCGAGTACAACAGCGCCACCTTCGAATCTCTCGCGCGCGGGCACGTACAATTCGATTTTGAGAACCAACACCTGGAAGCCGATGACGCCCAGCTCAACATTCAGACCGGCCATGGCACGTTCCACAATGTCCACGGCAATGTGAAACTGGAACGCCACCCCAACCCCACGTTGCTGATCACCGAAAATCCGGTTTATTTTGAAGCCAAGGAAGTCGAGCGCATGTCCGCGGATTTCTATATCGTCCGCCACTCTTGGTTTACAATTTGCGATCCGCAGCACCCTACTTGGCAGTTTTACGCGCCCGAAGCCAAAATCACTCTCGAAAAAAGCGTCGCGCTAATCAATTCCAATTTCCGCCTGTACCGCGTCCCGCTCCTCTGGCTGCCTTATGCCACAACGCCGGCGGGCGAACGCGTACGCCAAACCGGATTCTTGCTTCCCGTCGTCGGCAACAGCACCGTGAAGGGCTTCACGATTGGTGATGCCTTCTACTGGGCACCCACTTCCTGGATGGACCTCACTACGGGCTTTGAATATTTCAGCCGTCGTGGTCCCAGCGAACGCGTTGGCTTTCGCGCGCGTCCGTTTGAGAACACTTCCATTCGTTACACGTATTTTGGGGTGCAAGACCGCGAGAATCAGGGTGGATACCAGCAGCAACTCGAAGTGCAATCGTTGTGGAATCATGGCTGGCGCTTTGTTACCGATCTGAATCAACTCTCCTCGATGACCTTCCGGCTGGCGTTCGGCGACACATACGAAGAAAGCATCAGTTCCGATATTCGCAGTTCGGTTTTCCTGACCAACAATTTCCACGGCTACAGCCTGAACCTCGCGACGTTGAATGATCGCAGCTTCCTGGAACTCAGCCCGCCAAATAGCGTGGTCTTGCGTAGCGCTCCCGAAGCGCGCTTCAACTCTGTCGAGCAGGCTCCCTGGAGCAACTTGCCATTCTATTTTTCATTCACTTCCTACGCCGGCGCCTTGCACCGCGACGACGAATTCATCAACACTCCCAATTTTGTTCCGCGTGTAGAATTCGCTCCTCAAGTTACTTTGCCTTTGCACCTTGGAGACTGGTTGGGCATCACCAGTACTGCGAGGTTTCGTACCACCTATTACGGCGACTCGCTGAATGCCAATGGCATCGTGACTGGCGATTCCATATTGCGGAATACTGGCGAGTTTGCGGTTGAGTTGAGTCCTCCGACATTGGAACGCTACTTCGATCGCCCGCAAACCCGGCATCGCTACAAACATACCATCGAGCCCTACATCACTTACCGGTATGTGACCGGGGTGAATAATTTCGCGCAGTTCATTCGTTACGACAGCGACGCCACGCTGACCAACACCAACGAAATCGAATACGGCATCACGCAGCGGCTATGGGTGAAGGATGGCGATGGTCAACCGGTTGATTTTCTGACTTGGAAACTCGTGCAGAAGCATTATTTCGACCCGACGTTCGGCGGGGCCTTGGTTACCGGCCAGCGCAATGTTTTTCAGGCGCTGGACTCCATCACGGCATTCGCGTTTGCATCCACACCGCGCAACTGGTCGCCCATCATCAGCGACGTCACGTTGACGCCGGGTGGCAAGTACGATGCCGAGCAAATTTTGATTTACGACACCCAACTGCACAAAGTTACGACCATTGGCACGTTGTTGAAGGTCAAGCCCTACCGGGAGTTTTACATGACTGTGGCCGATTTTCGATTGCAGGGCGATCCCATCGTCGAGCCTCCCTCGCACCAGATCCGAGCGATCATCGGCTATGGGGGCCTGACGCGGCAAGGGTTCAACGTCGCCACAGGCATCAGCTACGACATCCAGAATTCCACGCTGCAGAACCAGTTTGTGCTGCTGAACTACAACGGCGGATGCTGCGGCCTCGCTGTCGAATACCGCCGCGTTGACCTGGGTGTGGTTCGCACCGAAAATCAATTTCGTGTTGCGTTCATCTTGGCGAATCTGGGCACGTTTGGAAATTTGCGGCGTATGGATAAGGTTTTTTGATGGTCACCGAATCGGGAATTGCGTTCGCTTCCATTCCGGAAATCGCACGCCTGTACCGCCAACGAAAGCTCTCGCCCGTAGAGCTCACACGGTCTTTGCTGGAACGAATCAAGAAACTGAATCCGCACTTGAATGCGTTCATCACCGTCAGCGAAGAACTGGCGCTTCAGCAGGCTAAACGAGCGGAATCTGAACTCTTGAGCAAGCGAGCGAGTAAGTCGCGTCGCGACCGCGGACCGCTTCATGGCATTCCTATTTCTCTGAAAGACAACATTTATTCTGCCGAAGTGCGCACCACCGCAGGATCGCGTGTGTTGAGGGATTTCGTACCGCTGCACGATGCTCCGATTGTCACCGCGCTGAAGGAATCCGGGGCCGTGTTGCTTGGGAAAACGAACATGCATGAGTTCGCATACGGCACCACCAGCAATAATCGGCATTACGGCGCGGTGCGAAACCCCTGGGACGTTTCGCGAATTGCCGGCGGCTCGAGCGGCGGTTCTGCCGCTGCGCTCGCTGCAGGTCTGTGCTATGGCAGCATCGGAACAGACACTGGCGGTTCGATTCGCATACCTGCTTCGCTCTGTGGAATCGTTGGTTTAAAGCCGGGACTGGGGCGCGTGAGCGCCGCCGATGTGGTGGCTCTCTCGCCAACACTGGATTTTGTTGGCCCGCTGGCAAGAAATGCTGAGGACGCGGCATTGCTGTTCGATGCTGTTGGTGTTCGCGGAAAGGGAGAGCGACGCTTGCGTTTGGGGCGCCTGGCATCTTCGCGCTCGCGTCGCCCTCGCCTCGGCGTGCCAAAGGACTTTTTTCTGGAAGTGTTAAGCCCGGAAGTCGAACGATCATTTCAGGCGGCTCTCCGCGTGTTGCAGAAGCATGGCGCGCGCTTGAAAGAGGTTTCGCTCCCGCTGGTGCGGGAAACCGAGAATGCGGGGAATCAAATCGCCTGGGCAGAAGCGACGCACTATCACCAGCAGGCAGGCTGGTATCCGGCTCACGCGGAAGAATACGACGAGGACGTCCGAAAACGGCTGGAGATGGGCGCCAAAGTTCCTGCCGTCGTGTACATCCAGGCGTTGGAATTGCGCCAACAATTCATCGCGGCGTTCCACCTGCTTCTCGAGGAAGAAGAGCTCGACGCGCTGGTCGTTCCTACTACGCCAATCACCGCAACGCGCATCGGCGAAGAGTCCGTCACGATCCACGGCAACACCCATCCAACGCGCGGGCTGTTGCTGCGATTGAATCGGCCTGCGAATCTAGCTGCAGTCCCTGCAATTTCGGTACCCTGCGGCCTGACGGAGAATGGCCTTCCTGTCGGACTGCAATTCGTCGGTGCTGTGACAAATGAGTCGCTGCTGCTCGAATTGGCACGCAATTTTGAACGTAACTGCCCGCTCGGCGCTCGGCCCGCTCTGGATTCTGTGAATTCCAACTGATTCGTTGTTTCTCGATTTCTGCTACGGCGTTCCTGCGGGCATCGGTACCGCGCGCGGACGGCGCATTACCCAGTCTCCGATCAAATATCCGAGCGTGCCGGTAATGATCCCGGCGAAAATATCCGCCACATAGTGATAGCGGCCCCAAATTGTCGACAGACACATCAGGAACACGCAAGGCGCCATCACCCAGAATAACCAGCGGCGGAATTTCCACGCGCCCCACAAAACCGCGATTGATCCGGCCACATGTTCCGAAGGAAACGCCGCGCCGCGCACGCGCCCATAGTGCTCGATGAAATTAATAGTTGCGGTAATCGGGCCGCCTTCGAGCGGTGCTTTCCACGAGCCGGCAAGCGAAAACCACGGGCTTTCCACGGGGAAAAACATAGCGATCATATAGCCAATGGAATATCCAACCATCGAGTAGGTCATCACCGACCAGTACGCCCTCCAGTCTTTCTGGAAATACAGGATGCCGCCGAGAATCAGCAGATACGTGAAATACGTGAGGTATACGAGCTGTATGAATTCGTTACGGCCGGGCGTAGCAAACTGCTCCAGCCAGATTGTCGGTTGCACGCCCGTCAGCCAATGATCGAACGCCAGCAACTTGGCGTCTTGCCAGTGTGGCGTGAAGAGTGTCATAAGCTGCGCGAGCTCTTCAAAACAAAACAGAAAAAATAGGTGAGGATACCAGTGCCGCCAGAAGCGCCACCACCGACTGGAAAACGTTGCGCCATGCACCGCAGCGCGTGCAGCTGAGGGCGCCCACACTCGGCAGAGCGCCAGAATGACAACTACAACGAATGCGCGAACCGCCAGCAACCGAACTGGATGTTGCAGATTCCGCGCGAACAGCACGATTACGAAACTTGAGACCGTCAGGTACGTGAAGGCCATGCGTTCAAACGCGCCGCATGCCGCCCACGCAGCCGCCACCTGCTCTGCCATTGCCTTTCTCATTCGCGCGAAACTGAACTCACCGCCGGTTGGCAACGCGATTTCCTCTCCCATTCGCCCCGGCACCAGCCATGCTGATGCCATCTCCTTGCTGAATTGCCGAGCTTCTTTGCCTTTCATGCGCGGCTCTCCGTCCGTTGGATTTTCGTTTCCACACGGGAAAAGCCCGGGGAAATCATAGTCTTCTGCTGATGCCAGTGCCAAATGGGCCAGTCGCAGCGATTGGCAAGCGCGGCAAGGTCTCTGCCGGGGTTCACCACTTGCGGGCGTCCAGCGGCCGCCAGCATTGCGCGGTCGCCCAGCGAATTGCCATAGGCATAGCACTGCGCCCAATCCATTTGTCTCTTCAGCGCAAATTGCTTGATCGCGTGCGATTTTTCTTCGCCATGCATCACTCGATCGGCCACGCGGCCAGTCCAGCGTCCGCGCACTTCTATCAGGCGCGTGGCGCGAATCAACACATTGGTCTGCACGCCACGCACTTCCAGTTCGCACTCCAGCGCAGCGGCCGCGATTTGTGCCAGAACTTCCAATGTTCCGCTGAGCAGGACCACGGTGTGGCCTTGTCGCACGTGCCAGGCAGTTCGTTCGACGGCTTCTTCGTAGAAAGAAATCGTGCCCATCAGTTCGAATACTCGGTCGGCGCTAACACCCTGCAAATAACGCTTGTTGGCATTACGCATGGCGGCGATGCCCTCCGGCAGCAATCGAAGTGCTTCAGCAAGCCAAGCCACGTAATTCCGCGCTGGAATCGCTCCGCTGTGCCGCAGACCCGAGAACAGCCTTTTCTCCAGCGACGGCTCCGGCGTCAGTGTGCCGTCGATATCGAAGAAAGCCGCGACGCGGTTCGCTGACAATTCCGTCATGCTGCTGCTCCTCGGGCCGGTTTGCGCGAAGTTTTGCTGGCCAGGGCAGTGGACAGGAATTTCGAACCTTGCAGTAAAACGGGCAAGCCGCGAAGCACGCAAAACAGCGCCGTCAGCCAGGCAAGAGTCTGAGCGCCGGCGCGAATCGCCGCGTGCGCGTCGAGGGTCAACGGTCCAAGCAGCGCCACTGGGCCGCGCGTCAGAGCCAGCTCCAAACCCAGATAACAGAAGCAAACGCACTTCAGCGCCGCATAAAGCCCACGACTCCACCGTGACGCCACCAGCGCGCGTCCCCACCAGGTTTGCAACATGGCATTGGCGCCCCACCCGGAATGCCCGGCTTTCAGCGCCAGTCCACGCAGGAAATCCGTGGTCGCGCCGCGAGCGAAAAACAGCATGGGAAGCCATAGCGAAACCATCCCGACCACCGCAAAATATGTGAAGTACATGTTCTCAATAATGCGATCGCCCAAAATGTCGATCTGAGCGCCGACCGGCGTAGCCATTTTCTTGCGGCGGGCCAAGTAGCCGTCGAGAGCATCCAAGGCGATCGACGCCACCGTCAAGACCACCGCCAGCAGGTTCAGCCATGCGCCGTGTCCAAACAAGCTGACGGCCGCAAATCCCACGGCTACACGCAGAAACGTCACTTTGTTCGGCGTCCAGGTCATCGCACCTTCCAGTTTGTTGCGCCGGTTAAAAGGGCAAGGGCCATGCCATTTACAGCGGGAATAAGGATTCTATTTATAGCGAGTTACCGGCACGAGAATTAAGTCGCACAAAAACACCGCCAGCCAGACACCTCAGTTGTCAACTTTTTGTTGCCGCGCCAGCATTCCTGGATTGCTCCCGTCTAACCAGACTTCGCGCCGCCTGCAACTTTTGCTGGCGCGGAACGATCAGAACGGGAGGATCCCGGGCCAGCCTGCTGAGCCCATGCTCGTTTTATGCGAGAATGGGTAGGGATGGCTGTCTTGCCCGTCTGGGAAAGCTCTCAAATGTTTGCACTGGCCTTTGACCGAAACGTTGTCGCGGATGTGCCGCTCGCAGGAGCTTTTCTCGCGGGGCTCATCTCGTTCCTTTCTCCTTGCGTGCTTCCCCTGGTGCCCGGATACGTCTCGATGCTTTCCGGCATCGGCGTGGAACAATTGCGCCAGGGCGAACAGCCCAAGTCCAATCTGTTTGCGTCGGCCATCGCGTTCGTCATCGGTTTCTCCGTGGTGTTTATCGGACTGGGCGCTTCAGCGAGCGCCGTTGGCGGCTTCTTGAATCAAAATCGTTCTTTGCTCGCGCCGATTGCTGGCGCGCTGATCATTTTGTTTGGTCTGCATCTGCTCGGCGGCCTCATCAAGATGAACGTGCGAGCCGGCATCATCCTGGGCTGCGTGCTTGTCGCGCTGGGCATCGCGTCGCTGGTGCATCACGGGCCGCTGTTCCTGGGGCTTGGCGCCAGTCATTTCTTTTCCCTTTCGCTGATCGGATTCTTTGGCCCGCAACTCGCTCGCTGGCTCAATCAGGATGTTCGCTTACGCAGCCAGGACACCAAGCCGGGAGCGGTCAGCGGCTTCTTCCTTGGTTTCGCGTTTGCCTTTGGCTGGACGCCGTGCATCGGCCCAATTCTCGGCACGGTTTTGGCCTTGGCCGCCGCCAGTGATACCGTAGCGCGTGGCGTGCTTCTGCTGGCCGTCTATTCCGCGGGGTTGGCAGTTCCGTTTCTGCTCACCGCGCTGGGCCTCGGCCAGTTCATGCGTTTCTACAAGAACTTCCGCAAATACCTGCACGCCGTCGAACTGGTTAGCGGTGTTTTGTTGCTATTCGTCGGCGGCCTGGTGTTCTTTAACCGGCTGACCTGGTTGACAGGCAAGCTGACGTTTCTGAATCGCTTTAATATGTAAGAAAATCTTTGGTATGGTTAAGCCTCGATGAAGAAAATTGTAATTATCGTACTGACAGTTGCGGCGCTGATCGGCGTGACCGTCTATCTCGATCATGCCACGCGTCTCTCCACTAGCCACAAAGTGACGCTCCGCGCCGATGCTCAGGAAAAGCCCGCGCCGGAAATCCGGTTGAAGGATCTGAACGGCAAAGAGGTAGCGCTTGCCGATTACAAGGGGAAGGTCGTGCTGCTGAACTTCTGGGCTACGTGGTGCGACCCGTGCCGCGTCGAAATCCCCTGGCTGATCGACTTGCAGGCAAAATATGCATCGCGGGGTTTCACTGTTGTGGGCGTGGCGATGGACGAAGAGGGCAAATCGGTTGTCGCTCCTTTCATCGATAAGGAACGCTTCGACGTGAGCGGCAAGAAGCTGCCGATTGACTATCCCATCCTACTTGGCGACGACGATGCCGGCGAAAAATTCGGCGGCATCCTTGGCTATCCGACCAGCTTCCTGATTTCGCGCGATGGTAAGCAAGTAATGAAAATCCAGGGACTCAGAAGCTACGACGAAATCGCGCAAGCGATTGAAGCGCAGCTATAGACAAGGTTAGCCGGCATGCTCTCTGAACACGACTTTCAAAAGAAGGCCGATGCGCTGTTCGAAGAATTGAAGAAGCGGTTGCTGCGTCTCGGCGACGAGCATGACTTCGACGTTGAGGGCGAAAGCGGCAAGTTGGAAGTGATCTTCGAGGAACCGCAGCCCGCGAAATTTGTGGTTTCTCCGAACACGCCGATTCGCGAAATCTGGGTTTCCGCGCTTTCCACCAGCTTCAAACTTGCGTGGTCCGACTCGCGCAACGCCTTCATCCTCGACAAGACCGGCGAAGATTTGTTTCAAGTGATGAGCCGCGTAATTTCCGAGCAACTCGGCACCAAGGTGACAGCGTGAACCGTTCACTCGCCTCATTTTTGCTCGCTGCTGCCAGCGTGGCTCTTTTCGCTTCGCGGGTAGCCGCACAGGCGCCGCCATCTGGTAAAGACGTAGTTGCTCCCACAGCGTACGTTTCCTTCGATCCTGTCGCCCGAGGCGCAGCGTTTCAGGTAGCCGTAATCATGAAGATTCGCCCGGGCTTTCACGTCAATGCGCGCGAAGTGACGGAAGATTATCTGATTCGCACCGACCTGCGCGCTGACGTCCCTGCGGGCTTCAAAGCGGGCGATGTGGTCTATCCCAAAGGTACCCTGCAGACATTCTCGTTTTCGAAAAACAAGCCATTGAACGTCTACACTGATTCCGTGACTCTCTTCGTTCCGGTCACCGCGCTCTCCGAAGCGCCTGCCGGCACCCAGCACATGCCGATGAAGCTTCGCTACCAGGCCTGCAGCGCGGAAATCTGCCTCCCGCCGGTCACTTTGAATTTGGATGTGCCTCTGAATGTGACCGCAACTCCCAGCGCGGCGCGCCCTGCGCATTCGGAAGTATTTTCATCGCGCAAATAAATCGGTAGAATTTCCTGCTCCTCCGCCCAGAATGGAATTCACGTGACCGCGCAGGTTCGCTCCCGCAGACGATGGCCGATTGTGCTGGCGATTCTTGGCATCGTATTCGTTTCTCTGGCGTTCTTTATTTATTCGCGCGCGCGCGACCTCGATGAAACCACGCGGGCCTGGGTCGTCGCCGAACTTTCGCGTCGTTTTCAGAGCACAGTGGAATTGGAATCGCTGAAAGTGCGCGTCCTGCCCATGGTATCGGTGAAAGGCGCCGGCCTCATCATTCACTTTCACAACCGGCTCGACGTTCCGCCGATGTTCCAGATCAAAGAGTTTTCCTTCGATCTGGGCTTGCTGAGCCTGATTCAGCCGCGCCACCACATTGCCAACGTCAATGTGAAAAACATGGTCATTACGATTCCGCCGCGTGAAAAAAAGCCCGACGCCGAAAAGCCTCATACCCCTCCACACGACCTCCCGCAACAAGTGGTTGTGGACCGCGTCGACTGCGACGACACATTGCTTCTGATTCTCTCCAAAAAGCCGGGTAAGGATCCCCTTGATTTCGATATTCACGATTTGGTGCTCACTAGCGTGGGCGCCGGCCAGCCCTTCAATTTTCACGGCAATCTCACCAACGCCAAGCCGAAAGGTGAAATCGTCACCGTCGGCATGTTTGGCCCGTGGGACACCGAGGAGCCCGGTGATTCCCCCGTGTCGGGCAAGTACAATTTCACGAATGCGGACCTCGGCCCGTTCCCGGGAATTAAAGGAATACTGTCTTCCACCGGCAAATACGATGGGCAGCTCAACAGCATCCATACGCAAGGAGAAACCGACACCCCGGATTTCGCGCTCGATCCGGTGGGCCGCGCCGTGCCGTTGCACACCGAGTTTGACGCTACCGTCGACGGCACCGACGGCGATACCTATCTCCATCCCGTGACAGCCACGCTGGGGCGTTCCGTGATTATTTCCAATGGCAGCGTGGTTCGCGTTCCCAGCAAGCAGGGCCACCTGATTACGCTCGACGTTGACGCGGCGAAGGCTCGGCTCGAGGATGTGCTTGCGCTCGCCGTGAAATCCGCAAAGCCTCCCATGAGCGGCCCGATCAAGATTCACGCCAGGCTTGTGATTCCACCCGGTAAAGTAAAAACCATCGACAAAATGCTGCTCGACGGAGATTTCGACGCGGACGACGCAAGATTTGCCAGTTCTGAGGTGCGCCAGAAACTAGCCTCGCTCAGCCGCCACGGCCTCGGCGAACCCAAAAACGAAGAAGCGGGCAGCGCCCTCTCTGACCTTAAGGGACACTTTCACCTGGAAAACGGAGTGATTGTCTTCAAGGGTTTGAACTTCAGCGTCGAGGGCGCCGCGGTCGTGCTGGATGGCAGCTATAAAATTCGCGAAGGTGAACTTGATTTCAAAGGACAGCTGCGGTTGCAAGCCACGTTGTCGCAAACCATGACCGGCGTTAAGTCGGTGCTCGCAAAACCACTCGATCCGTTCTTCAAAAAAGATGGCGCGGGCACCGTGATTCCCATCAGCATCACTGGCACGCGCGACGAGCCGGTGTTTTCCGCCATTGTGTTCCACAAAACGTTTAAGAAAGAACTAAGCCGCGAAGCACCCACAAAGCCATCATCAAAGTAACCCCGCCTGTGTCCTATGAGAGTCAAGTAGCACAGGCTTCAGCCTGTGGTCCGACCCCGAAAATCATCGCTTCGCCAGTGAGCGTTTGTCATCCCGAGCGGCGCGAGGGTGTGGATTCACATTTCAAGTGCAAAAGCATCGATGAAAAGATCTCGGCGGGAGTTCTGAAGCCGAGACATTTGCGTGGGGTGTGATTGTAACGGTTCGCGTGAGCGTCAAGGCTGCTCTGTGTCAGCCAGCTAGGGTCGATTTTTCTGGGCAGCAGACGGCGCAGCCGGCCGATGGCATTTTCGATGCCGCCTTTCTGCCATGGCGCGTGGGTGTCGCAGAAGTAGGTTGGCATGTGCAGGTTGGTGTGCAACTGCTGGTGATGCGAGAACTCCGCGCCGTTATCGAAAGTGACGGTCTGGCGCAGCGCTTGAGGCAGCGCTGCGAAGTTGCGCTGCAATTCCTGAACGATCGGGGTGGCCGCTTTGCTGTGCTGGCGGCGGATGAGCACTAACCGCGAAGCGCGTTCCTGGGCCACCAGTAGCACTCCGTCGGGATCGCTGAACAGCATCAGGTCGGCCTCCCAATGGCCGCCGTCAGAGCGCTGCAAAACCTCCGCAGGCCGCTCTGCCAGGGGCACGCGTTGCGGGATGAGCCGCAGCGGAGAGTGCTCCCGGCGCGGGCGACGATAGCCGCGCTTGTACTTGCGTTGCGGCAGATAGTTGCGCCAGTCGGTATCGTCGGTGCGACGGATCTGCGCATAGATGAAACGCTAGATGGATTCGGCACAAAGCACCGCACGCCCGTGTTCCCGTCGCAAGCGACCAGCAACTTGTTCCGGAGAGTGCCCGTGCGACAAGCGTTCCAGCACCACTTTGCGCAATTCCGGTTGCCGCGCCAAACGCGAACCGCGCCAACGACGCGCCCAAGCCTGATCCTCCGCGTAGACCGGCCGGTAGCCGACCTGGGCACCAGCGTTGCGTTTCAGTTCCCGGCAGAGCGTCGATGCCGAGCGATCCATAGCTGCAGCGATTTGCCGACACGATTGCCCGGCTTCCTGAAGCCGGGCAATCGTACACCGCTCTTCCAGTGATAGTTGTCCGTAAGTTCCCATGGCAACACAACCTTACCAGCCTGTTGCACTTCGTTTGTGAACTTACAGGGATCTGCTTTCCCTTCGCGCTACCGACCCACAAACCGCGGCGTCATCCTGAGAGCCGCGCCGGTTGCGGCTCGAAGGATCTCAATTCATTGAGCAAACCTCTTTAGTTGGTATGCTTCGACGATCCTCATCAAATCGTCTCAGCATTACAGCGTGTCGAATAGCACGGTAAGACGTGATCCGAACTCGAATCCCAACAGGCCAACCCTACTTGGCAAATTGGCTAAGCGCAGCCCGTAGCCTACCCGCCACGCGCTCCTGGCCCAGAACCACCATCGTATCGAACAGCGGCGGAGCCACAGCTTGCCCCACGATGGCCACGCGCGTCGCGTTGATCAGCAAGCCCGCCTTTACGCCGCCCTCTTCCGCCACTTTTCGCGCCGCGTGATCGCAAGCGTCGTGGTTCCATTCAGGCAGAGCGGCTAACGCATCGGCGAGCTTCGCCAGTAACTCCGGTACTTTTTCGTCCTTCCAGAATTTCGCCTTCGCGGCCGGATCGAGGTCAAACTCGTCGCTGAAGAATGCTCGCGACCAACTCGAAAAATCCGACAGCAATCGGATTCGCGGACGCAACAAATCCACCGTCTTTGCGAACCACTCGTGACCGGCTCCTGAAGCCCACTCCTCGTTCCACAAACGGTCTTGTTTCAGTTGCGCCTCTACCTGCGGCAGCAACTCCTCGATGGGCAGCTTCTGCAGATACTGCTGGTTGAACCATTCCAGTTTGGCGCGGTCGAATACGCCATTCGTGCGGCTGACGCCTTCCAACGAAAACTTCGCCAGCAACTCGCTGGTGCGCAGAAATTCCTGATCGCCGCCTGGCGACCATCCCAGCAGCGCCAGAAAATTCCGGAACGCTTCGGGCAGGAATCCCTCGCGGCGGTACATGTTCACATCCGTGGCCCCGTGACGCTTCGAAAGCCGCGATTTGTCCGGGCCCAGAATCAGCGGTACATGCGCGAAAACCGGCGGCTCTTTGCCCATCGCGCGATACAGCAGCACCTGCTTTGGTGTGTTGGAGATGTGGTCGGCGCCGCGAATCACGTGGGTGATGCGCATGTCGATATCGTCCACCACCACGCTCATCTGGTACATCGCCTGGCCGAACTCTTCGCCCTCTTTCCCAGAACGCACCAGGACGAAATCTTCCATCTCGTCGTTGGAAAACTCGCGCTCCCCAAAAACGGCGTCGAAGAATTTCGTTGTTCCTCCGATGGGCACTTTGAAGCGAATCGCCGGCTTTGTTCCAGGTGTAGATGGCTTGCCGTCGCGGCACGAACAGCGCACCACGCGTCGCACTTGCTGTTTTTCCGCGCCTTCCACGGCATGATCGCCGCCCACATATTTTTCCGGCGGGCAGTAGCACAAAAACGCACTGCCGTTGGCCAGCAGCTTGCGCCCTGCTTCCTGATAGAGCGCGGTGCGTTGCGACTGGTAGAACGGGCCTTCGTCCCAATCCACGCCCAGCCACTTCAGGCCATCGACGATGCCTTCCACCAACTCAGGCTTGTTGCGCTCCGCGTCGGTGTCCTCGATGCGCAGAATCATGGTTCCGCGCTCTTTGCGTGCGAATAGCCAGTTAAACAGCGCCGTACGCGCTCCGCCCACGTGCAAATAGCCGGTCGGCGAAGGCGCGAATCGTACGCGCACCGCCCCAACCTGTGTTGTGCTTGCTTCCGTCATAGTTAGTCCCGTTTCACAGTCATAATGTAATCTTTCAGTGTAGCGAACCCTCCCCAACCCCGTCCAACGACCGTGCTTGTGCAGGTTGGAAGTTTCTGCGTATCCGCCGAACCGGAAGTTCGTTCGCGGGTTCCGCTTGTCGTGGTCTAAGATTTGGTCTTCTTGCCACTGCCGCGCTCGTCATTCGAGGACAAAGATGGTAGACGATCGAAGGGCTTGCCGCGATCCCTGCTGTAGGCCGGAGGAACTATCAGTCCCCACACGAAAAATCCCACGAGGGATAACAGCAATGTCCCGCCGGGAAAAAGGAGGAGCACTGCATCTCCGGGGCTACGACGGAACGCGAAAAACCCTGAAAGGATGACGCTAAGCGTACAAATTATGTAGACGTGCTTGCGATCACTCTTGAGCCGCTCCCCGCAACTTGGACACGGGAAACTATCTCCTTGGAGATGCACGTCAACCAGCTGAATGATGGTCCCACATGCCGGACACGGTTTCGCATATCGAGAATTCTGTTTGTTCACTTTTCTGCCGATTCGTCTTGCTGGTTTTGTCCAACTCTTGGGCGCCGACTCTAACTGCAGCTTATACTAAGATCTATCCCCTATCTGTGACGACGACCCTTCCCGGGTGCCGGGGGGCCTGCTACCTCTTACGCCACTAGTACTCGGGTAGGCTTGCGCGGTCTTTTTTCCCTGCCTCATAATCGCATGTACTCTGTTCTGTGCGGTTTCGGAGACCGCGACAGGCTGGCGGGTGTGTTTTCGAGGGCCCCTAAAATTTGGCGTTATCTGTGAATGCCCCAGCCATTCCTTTCGTGGAACATTTTTTAATTCCTCCGACGCGCATGCAGTGGCGCTCCTAAGCTCGGACATGGCTCAAAGCATCATCTCGCTCGGTTTGCTTCTCGCCACTCTTCTCGTCGGAGTGTTTTTTGCCTACATCTATTCCCTGAAGCGCCAACCCTATCTTTTATTCTGGACCGCCGGCTGGGTCCTTTATGGTTTGCACTACCTCGGGCCTGGTCTCGCTCCGTGGTTCTTTTCCGCCTCTTCCATCGTTGCGTTGGATCACACCCTGTTCGGCTTTGCCGGCATCTGCTTCTTCCTTGGCACGCAACTCTACATTCGCCAGCAGCTTTGGATTTTTCCAGCTGTCGGCGCGGCGGTCGTACTCGTCCTGTGGTCCGCCGCGAATGGCCTGAATTATTTCTCGGTGTCCTCCTACATTCCCGCTTCCCTCATTTTTGTCGGCGTGGGCTTCCTGTTCTGGCGCGAAAGCCAGCACCACGAAACCTTGGCTGACGGTCTGCTCAGTATCGCGTTCGTGGCCTGGGGACTGATCTTCCTGGTATTCCCGTTTTTGCGGCTCACTCCCGAGGACGCCACGCAAGCCCTTCGTCCCATCTCATCGATCCCCACCGCGTTCGTTTCCATGCTGCTGGTCATGGCGGTGTATGAAGAGGAAAAGCGCCGCGTCGAACGCAACATGCTGGCGCTCTCTGACCTCAACCTGGCCACTTCCAGTTTCGTCGGCGGAGAAATCCAGCGCATGTTGGCGCAAGCACTCGACCGCGTGCTCGGCGTAGTGCGCTTGCCCGCCGGGGCGCTGTTCCTTCATCATGGCGATCCCACCGGACCCACTTCAGTGGTATCGGCAGGTATTCCCGACGATTTTTGCCGCAAGGCTCAGGAAGAGGGACTCGACGACTACCTCGTCGGCCTCGTCTCTCGCTTGGGCGGCCTGCTCGGGTTCCGCGACCTGCGCGACGACAATCTCAGCGCGTTGGAGCGCGACGAACCCATCCGCCGCTTCCGCGAACTGGCATTGCAGCAAGGCCTGCGCAGCGTGGTGGTTATCAGCCTCCAAGCTAAGGAGCAAGCCTTCGGCCTCCTGCTACTGGGCACACCGGATAATCGCCGCTTCGCTCCTGCCGAACTGCGCCTGCTTCTGGCGCTGGGCCACCAGATCGGCATGGCCGTCGAAAACAGTTTCCTTATTCAGCAAACCTCGCGCCGCTCCGAAGAACTTCACGTCTTGAACGAAATCGGCCGGGCGCTCAGCTCCACTCTGAATCGCGAAGATCTGCTGCGACGCATCTGGGAAGAATTGCGGCGCTTGTTCGACGTCAAGAATCTTTACATTGCTTCACTCGACCCAATCCGCGACGCCATCCAGTTCGAACTGGAAATGCTCGACAGCGTTCGCCAGCCTATCCGCTCGCGCCCCGCGGGCAATCACATCACGGAGTACATCCTGCGCACGCGCCAGCCCGTGCTGGTCCAGGAAAACTACACCACCGAAATCAAGAAGCTCGGCGTCGACCCGCTTCGCACCCGCGGCTCGTTCTGCGGTGTTCCGCTGGTGGCCTACGACCACGCCGTCGGCGCCTTGTGCATCTATTCCGACGAAGAGCGCGCCTTCGATGAAGGCCATCTGGAATTGCTTCGCGTGCTTGCCAGCGAGGCCAGCATCGCCATTGAAAATGCGCGCCTGTTCCAGGAGGAACGCACCAAGGCCCGCCACCTGAGTTTGCTCAACCTGATTTCCCGTGATGCCATCGCCACTTTGAATCCGGATGAAGTGCTGGCCAAAATTACCGAACAGCTGGAAAACGGACTGAGCTACGACCACATCGGCATCGCCCTGCTCGACTACACCACCCGAGAACTCGTGGTGCAGGCGGAAAGTGGCAAACGCCGCGGAGCACTCGGCAACCGCATGCCTCTTGATGCTGGCCTCGTTGGACAAGTAGCGCGCACCGGCAAGCCCGCGACCTATCGCTCGCTGCCCACCACGCAGAGTGGCCCTAAGCCGGTGCTGCCGGACAGCCAGACGGCCATGGCTTTGCCGATCTTCTACGCCGATCATTTGCATGGCGTGCTGTATGTCGAGACAGTGGAACGCGTGGATTTTTCCGAGGAAGAGTCGCTGCTGCTGCATACGCTGGCCGATTTGATTTCTGGCGCTCTGCACAATGCCCTGACCTTCCAGAAAGCCCAGGAGCAAGCCATCACCGACGGCCTCACCGGCGTCAAAACACATCGCTTCTTCATGGAAGCGCTTTCTTCCGAGTGGAAACGTTCCTCGCGCGCGGGCCGGTCGTTCGCGCTCGTCCTGATGGATCTGGACCGCTTCAAGTTTGTGAACGATTTCTACGGCCACCTCGAAGGTGACCTGGTTTTGCAGCGCGTGGGCCAAATCCTCGAGACCAATTGCCGCCGCTCCGATGTCGTGGCGCGCTATGGCGGAGACGAATTCGTAATCCTCATGCCCGAAACGACCATGGAGCAGGCCCGTCAGCTTGCCGCCAAATTACGCGGTTGGGTATCCGCCGATCCCCTGCTTCGCGAGAAAAACATCAGCGCCAGCTTCGGTATCGCGTGTTACCCGTTGCACGGCTCTTCGCCGCAGGAATTGATTCAGGTCGCGGACGCCTCTATGTATCTCTCCAAGCATCAGGGCGGCAACACTGTGTCCACCGCCGATCACGTCGATCCCAACGAAGCGCGCCGTTGGAAACGCGATGTCCTCGAAGCCTATCTGGGCGTCACGCTAAAACGACTCTTCGCCACCGGCCCCGAAGCCTTCGAAGAAATCTACCAACGCTTGCGCCAGTTCACCGATTCCTTGCCCGAAACGGAAATCGCCGGCGCTCCCCAGGATCCCACCTCCGTGCCGCAGTCCATCCTCGATACTGTCACGTCCCTTGCTTACGCCATCGATGCGAAGGATCAATACACGCAGGGCCACTCGCAGAAGGTTTCCGCTTATGCCGCGCTGCTCGCCGAGGCTCTGGGAATGACTGAACCGGAAGTCGAAGAGATTCGCCTCGCCGCGGTGCTGCACGACGTTGGCAAGGTCGGCATTCCCGAGAGCATCCTGAACAAAAGCGGTCCGCTGAATCCCGAAGAATGGGACGTGATGAAAACACACGTGGTCTTCGGTGGCAAAATCCTGGAGCCGCTGGTTCCTCTGGCACGCATCCGCGAAATGGTGCTTCACCATCACGAGTTCTTCGATGGTTCCGGCTATCCCAACGGCCTGACCGGCGAAACGATTCCCCTGGGTGCGCGCATCATTACTATCGCCGATTCCTACGATACCATCACCAGTGATCGCAGCTACAAAAAAGGGCGCACCGCCGAGCAAGCCCTCTCCGAACTGGAGCGCTGCGCTAACACCCAGTTCGATGGCCGCCTGGTGGCCGCATTCGTTCGAGCCATGCGCCAGCTTCCCAACCCCATCATTGAAGTAACGTCGCTAATCTCACGGAATAATTGACCCACTTTGGAACGCCGCGCCGAATTCTGAAGCGTTTTCCGCACCATTGTTTGCCCGTTACATGGCTTGGTGCCCACGGTTACAGACACCCTGTTCAATCCCGTCGATAGTGCTTTCACCCTTAGAGCGCTCTTAGGGTTTCAGGGGGTTCTCCCGTAACAAGCCTTTTACCTCGACTTACGACGTCCTCCGTCAGCATGGTGTGGATCGCCGCGACTTCATTCGCTTCTGCGTTACCACCGCCGCCGCCATGGGACTGGAAGCCTCTGTAGTGCCCCGGGTCGTCTCTGCCATGGAGAATAAACCGCGGATTCCCGTGCTGTGGCTGCACGGGCTGGAGTGCACGTGCTGTAGCGAGTCCTTCATCCGTTCGTCCCATCCCATTACCCAAGACGTCATCTTCAACATGATCTCGCTGGACTACGACGACACGTTGCAGGCAGCCGCAGGCTTTCAGGCGGAAGAAATTCGTCAGAACATGGTGAAAAATCATCCGGGCGGGTACTTGCTCGCGGTCGAAGGCAATGCTCCAACGAAAGACGGCGGAGTGTACTGCACCATCGGAGGCGAAACGTTCGAGAACATTCTCCGGGAGACGGCGGCGCACGCGAAAGCTATCGTGGCGTGGGGCTCTTGCGCCTCCACAGGCTGCGTGCAAACCGCGCATCCGAATCCCACCGGAGCGAAGCCAATCCATCAAATCATCACCGATAAGCCCATCATCAATGTTCCCGGCTGCCCGCCAATCGCCGAGGTCATGACTGGAGTTCTTACCTACATCCTCACGTTCGACGCGTTGCCGGAACTCGATCGCGTTGGCCGTCCAAAAATGTTTTATGGGCAGCGCATTCACGACAAGTGCTACCGGCGCGCGTTCTTCGATGCTGGCCAGTTCGTCGAGGCTTGGGACGATGACGGGGCTCGCAAGGGCTGGTGCCTGTATAAGATGGGCTGCCGCGGGCCAACAACGTACAACTCGTGTTCCACCGTCAAGTGGAACAACGGCGTTTCTTTCCCCATCGGCTCCGGCCACCCCTGCATCGGCTGCAGCGAAGCCGGCTTCTGGGACAATGGCCCGTTTTATCAGCGGCTTTCCAACGTCGTGGTTCCCGGAATCGACGCCACACCCGACAAAATCGGCGCGGTCCTGGGCACGGCTGCCGTCGTCGGAGTCGGAGCTCATCTGGTCTCCACGATCGTCCGCCAGACCTCCAAGCCATTACCGGCGGAGGACGTACCGCCGCCATCGAAGGGCGAGTAGGAACACACTATGACCACTCGAATCGTTGTTGATCCAGTGACGCGCATCGAAGGCCACCTGCGCATCGAAGCGACGTTGAACGACAGCAATCACGTCGGCGACGCCATGTCTTCCGGAACCATGTGGCGCGGGTTAGAGGTCATTCTGCAGGGCCGCGACCCGCGCGAGGCCTGGGCGCTCTGCGAACGTATCTGCGGTGTCTGCACCACGGTGCACGCGCTGGCTTCGGTGCGGTCCGTGGAAAACGCCTTGGACATCAACGTCCCCACCAATGCGCAGATCATCCGCAACATCATGTTCCTCACGCAGATGGTGCAGGACCACGTGGTGCACTTCTATCACTTGCACGCGCTGGATTGGGTCGACGTCGTCTCCGCCCTGAAAGCGGATCCCGCTCAAACCTCGGCGATCGCTCAGAAAATCTCACCAAACTCCCGGATCACCGGCGTCGGGTATTTTAGAGACACCGCCGCTACACTGAAAAAGTATGTGGACTCCGGCCAGCTGGGCCTTTTCGCTAACGCTTACTGGGGGCATCCGGCGTACAAGCTGCCGCCCGAGGCCAATCTTCTAGCCGTTGCTCACTACCTGGAAGCCCTGAAGTGGCAAAAGGAACTGGTGAAGATCCAGACAATCTTTGGCGGAAAGAATCCGCACCCGAACTATCTGGTCGGAGGAATGGCTTCGCCCATTGCGCTGCAAAGCGACAATGCCATCAACATCGAACGCCTGAACGTTATCAAGGATCTGATTGCGCAAGCCAACGACTTCGTCAATCAGATCTATATCCTCGACCTTCTGGCCATTGCTTCCTTCTATCCCGAATGGACGCAAATCGGTGGCGGCCTGGGCAACTACCTTGCCTACGGAGATATTCCGCAGGCGGGCATCAGCGACGTCGGCAGCTTCCGAATTCCGCGCGGCGCGATCCTGAACAAGAATTTAGCGGAAGTTCTTCCGGTGGACCCGGGCGACGTCAACCAAATTCAGGAGCAAGTCGCCCATTCCTGGTACGAATACACCGACGGCAAAACGTCTCTGCATCCCTGGGAGGGCCAGACCAATCCCAAGTACGCGGGGCCGAAGCCGCCTTTCACGCAGCTGGATGAAACCGCCAAATACTCCTGGCTGAAAGCGCCGCGTTGGAAGGGCAATGCCATGGAAGTAGGCCCCCTGTCGCGCATGTTGGTGGGCTGCGCCAGTGGCAAAACAGAATACAAAGATGTAGTGAACGCCGCGCTCGGCGCTCTGAAGGTTCCCCCAACGGCCCTGTTCTCCACGCTTGGCCGCACCGCCGCGCGAGGATTGGAAACCCAACTCTGCGTGAAATGGTTGATGGACGAATACAACCGCTTGATTGCCAACCTGAAAGCCGGCGATTCCACCACCGCCGACAATACCAGGTGGCATCCATCAAGCTGGCCAAACGAAGCAAAGGGTTACGGTTTCACCGAAGCCCCGCGCGGCGCGCTTTGCCACTGGATTCACATCAAGGACGGAAAAATCGCCAACTACCAGATCGTCGTGCCTTCCACATGGAACGCTTCCCTCGCGACGAAAAGGGCCAGCTCGGCGCTTACGAATCCGCGCTTCTCGGCACGCCCCTCGCCAATTCCAAACAGCCTCTGGAAATCTTGCGCACTATTCATTCGTTTGATCCTTGCCTGGCTTGTGCCGCTCATGTGCTCGGCAAAGACGGCCATGTTTTATCCGAAGTGCACGTGCGCGTGTAGGAGGCGGCGATGGCAAACGTAATCCAGCCGTTCAATCCAAGTGATGTCGTCGCTCATCCCGAGAACTATTTTCGGCGCGCCTACATCTGGCAATTGCCCGTGCGCATCACGCACTGGGTCAACGCCCTCTGTATCACCACTCTGTTCCTGACCGGCCTGTACATCGGCAGGCCGATTCTTACTTCCAGCGGAGAGCCCGCCAACCACTTCCTGATGGGACGCATTCGTGAAGTCCATTTCGCTGCGGGAATCATCTTTGTGATCAGCTTCCTGGTGCGAATCTACTGGTTCTGGGCGGGAAACAACTACTCCCGCTCAGGTTTTCCCATGGTGTGGCGCGTCGATTGGTGGCGCGACCTTTATCAGCAGTCCACCGATTATCTCCGCCTCGAACGCGGTCACGTACACCTCGGTCACAATGCTCTCGGTGGCTCGGCCTACACGTTTTTCGTGATTTTGTTGGGATGGGTGCAGATTTTCACTGGCTTGGCCCTCTATTCCGAAGTTAATCACGGTGGCACTCTGAACAAGATGTTTGGCTGGGTGATTCCACTGCTCGGCAATTCCTACAACACCCACATGATTCATCACCTCGTAGCCTGGTCGTTTCCGATTTTTGCCCTGCTGCGCATTTACATCGTAATGTACGACTCCACGCAGTATGGCAACGGCCTGATCACGTCCATCATTTCCGGCTACAAGTTCTATCGCAAGGGGGATATCCGCAACGATGAATGGATATCTTGATTTCTTGCGAGACCGTGAACCCGCTCCCGTGCTCGTTCTCGGATTAGGCAACACCCTGCTCACCGACGATGGCGTCGGCCCCGCGCTCGTTCAACATTTTGCCGGCAGCGAAGACCAAGGGAACGGTCAGGTGGAATTTGTTGACGGCGGGACGCAGGGGCTAGCCCTCTTGGGTCAATTCGCAGGCCGCCGCGCCCTGATTATCCTCGACGCTCCCACCACCGGAGCGGCTCCCGGTACCATTCATCGCTTCACCCTGCCCGAACTGCGCACCGTTACTCCGGTTCGCGGCGCCTCCGCCCACGAAGGAAATGCCGGGGAGCTCCTGAATGCAGCGGAACTCCTCAGCGAGCTGCCCGACCGCCTCTTTGTTGTCGCCGTCGAGCCGCAGGAAATCCGCACCGGCTTCGGCCTCAGTGCTTCCGTTAAAGAAGCCCTGCCCGACGCTGCTCTCCAAGTCAGTCACCTGCTCACCCAGCCCTGCTGATTCTCCCGCTATCTTCGACCTTCGAAGCTGTCGGCTGTTTGGTCTTTTCCTGTGGCATGCCCACACAGGTTGTGGCATCCTGATGTGGTCATCACACAGGAGCGACTATGCCCCAATTCAAGCTTGATCTGCTGCAGGGCACCCTGGACCTCATGGTCCTGCAAACGCTCGCGGCTTTGGGACCCCTGCACGGCTATGGCATTGCGCGGCGCATCGAGCAGGTCAGCGGCAACGCGGTGCTGCTGAATCAGGGCACGATTTACGCCTCCCTCGTCAGGCTGCAGCAGCGCGGCTGGATCTCCGCTGGATGGGGCACCTCGTCGAACAACCGCAAAGCCAAGTTTTATTCGCTCACCAAAAAAGGTCGCAAGCAGCTTTCAGAAGACACCGCCTACTGGCAAAGGCTTTCCGGCGTGATGGGCCGTGTGCTCTCAATGGCGGAAGATGGAGACCGCAATGATTGACTGGATCCGGCAATCGTTCCACCGTTTCCGCTCTTTCTTCCGGAAGCCGCGCCTCGATCAGGAACTCGATGCGGAAATGGACGCTCACCTGGAGCTTGCCATCGAAGAGAACCTGCAGCTCGGCATGTCTCCGGAAGAGGCGCGCCGTCAAGCCTTGATAGGATTTGGAGGCACGGAACAGGCCAAGGAGCGTCATCGCGAAACGCGTTCGCTGCCGGCCCTTGAGATATTTTCACAAGACTTGCGCTACACATTCCGCACCCTCCGCCGCGACCGCGCCTTTGCTGCAATCGCCATCTTGATTCTCGCTCTGGGCATCGGAGCCAACATCGCCGTTTTCAGCGTAGTCGACACAATTCTTTTGCGCCCCCTTCCCTTTCCTGGTTCCCAACAGTTGACGTGGTTCGCTGGCTCACACGGACAAGGTGCGCTTTCTGGCATCACCTATAACGTCGGCGCTTACGAAGAGTTCCGCCGTCACAATCAGTCGTTTCAGGAAATCACCGCCTTCCAACCTTTCTGGGGCAGCTCGGAATTCAACATGACCGGCCACGGCGAGCCGCAACACGTGCAAGCCGTCATGGTCGCTGACAACTTTTTCCGAACACTCGGCGTGCAACCCGCTCTCGGCCGGATTTTTCTTCCAACAGAATGCCTAAAGAATGCGGCGCCCACGGTTCTTCTCTCGCATGCCTTCTGGCAGCAGCAGTTCGGCGCGGATCCTGCCATTGTCGGACAATCGATCACCCTCGATAACAAGGCCGCGACGGTAGTTGGAGTGCTCCCGTCCTCGTTCGATTTTCCTGCTGTTTTCTGGCCCGGTCTGCGCGCGGACATTTTCATTCCCGCCGTCATGGATGACATCAGGGATTGGGGAAACACCTTGGTGATTCTTGGCCGCCTTAAGCCTGGCGTGTCTCTGCCGCAGGCGCAAGCGGAAGCGAATGTGCTCCTCCCGCAACTCAAAGCGGCGCACTCCGAATGGTTCATGGAATACACCGCTGATCTGACTTCGCTGAAAGACTATGTCAGCGGAAAACTGCGCCGCTCCTTAATCGTATTGTGGTGCGCCGTCGGCATGATCCTTCTGATTGTCTGCGTGAATCTTTCTAATTTGTTGCTCGCGCGGCTGGCCTCGAGAAACAAGGAATTCGCGGTACGTAATGCCCTGGGAGCAAGCCGCGGCCGCCTGATTCGCCAATTGCTCACGGAAAGTCTGGTGCTGTCTTGTGCAGGCGCATTGCTTGGCGTCGGCTTGGCCTTTGCGGTCACCTACTATCTGGCGCACCAGGGATCGATCGTGCTCCCGTTGCTCAGTAGCGTGCGGGTTGATGGCACTGCCCTCGCGTGGACATTGGCCATCACTCTGGCGGTTGGCGTTCTTTTCGGCATCGTACCGGGCCTCATTCTGTCTGGGGCCAACGTTCAGGAAAATCTCAAAGATGCAGGCCGCGGACTAAGTGAAGGCAGAAAGCACGATGTGATGCGCTCCGGTCTGGTCGTTTCCGAGGTCGCTCTGTCTCTCGTTTTGCTCGTCGGCGCTGGACTGCTCATGCGCAGTTTTCTTCGCATCCTTGATGTTGAACTTGGCTTTCAGCCAAGCCACGCTGCCACAATCGCCATCAACTATGACGATGGAAACGACAGCGTAAAACGCGGTGTCATCCTGCAGGAAATTCTGCGACAAGTGAAGGCCCTTCCCGGCATCGAATCGGCCGGCGTCGCGGATATGTTGCCGCTGGACCGCAACCGCAGCTGGGGCTTACTGAATCCGTCGCACCCGTACGCCAAGGATGAGGACTTAAGCGCCATCGTGCGCATCGTAACTCCGGGCTATCTCGATGCCATGGGCATTCGCCTCATCGAAGGCCGCGACTTTTCCTGGCAAGATGCTGCGAACAAAGAAGGCGTTGTAATCATCAATGAATCCGCAGCTCGCCGGCATTGGCCGGGCGAGAGTCCCATCGGGCGGCCGGCACGCGGCATGGGCAAGGACCCAGACCGTGTGATCGGCGTTGTCTCCGACGTGCGCGTCAGCAGCCTGGAAACTTCGCCGGGCTCGGAAATGTATCTGCTCGTCACGCAAGCGTCCCCGGAAGGTTCCGAGCTTGTGCTACGCAGCAAACTCCCTCCCGACGTGCTTACGTCGATGGTGATGAGCACGCTTCGCAAACTGAATCCCGCGCAGCCTGCCACGGTCTTCCGGCCTGTGCAGACCCTGGTCGACCATTCCGTGTCGCCGCGCCGCTTCTTTGTCATGCTCGTGTCGATTTTCGCGGGCCTTGGCCTGGTTCTTGCGGCGCTCGGCATCTATGGCGTGATCTCGTACTCCGTTACGCGCCAGACTCAAGAGATCGGCATCCGCATGGCTCTCGGAGCTACCGCCGGGCATGTGCTCTTGGGAGTTCTCTCAAAAACAATGCGGCTGGCCACGCTGGGAATCGTTTTCGGCGCAATTGCATCCTTCGCCGTCGCCCGCTGGATCTCCTCTCTGTTATTCCACACAGAGCCAGCCGATCCCGTCACATTCCTGATCATGATGCTTTTGCTGATCGCGGTAGCCTGCGCCGCCGGCTTTTTCCCTGCGCGCCGCGCCTCCAGCATTGACCCCATGGTTGCGCTACGCAACGACTGACAAGCGCACGCGAACTCACAGTTCCGGGCTACCCGATTTTATGCCATCATACTCTCCCAGCTCGGCCCCTTGGTTCCTGCTAAGACCGCCCACTGACAGAGAGAGGCAATGTGAAGAAGTTTGTTCTAGCATTTACGTTCACGGTTCTGCTGGGCAACGCGCAGACGTTCGCCGATACGCAGACTTTTAATGCCTATGGCGCGAAGACCGACGCAGGCAAAGCGGCCCTGAATGTCGGCACTTCGCTCGCTTTTCCCGGCTTTACCCTGGATACCAGCGGCTTTTCACTGCAGCTTGATCCTCCAGGCTGGTTCGGCGCTCCAAATTATGAATTGTTGGGCAATCAGGGCGATCTGACCATCGATTTCACTGTTCCGCAAACTTCATTTTCCATCAGGCTGCGCGATTTCAAAGGCTTTGGCGGCACCGAAACCATCACCGTATTCGGCGTCGATGACACCACCGTCCTATCCACTTACACCGTCGGTATGAATGGCTCCATCACCACTTCAACAGACTCCGGCGAGAGCGCTCCCATCGGCGCTGTGAATTTGGCTGAGATTTCCGGTCAGTTCTGGACGGGTGCGCTGCAAAGCGTCACCTTTTCCACCCCCGACCCTGCTCCCGAGCCTGCCTCCCTGTCTCTTTTGGGCATCGGCATTCTGGGATTGGCTGCCATGGTACGCCGTAAACTAATCCAGTAATTCGCTCACAACTGCATCGAAAGGCCGACAAAAGAAGCGCTTAGGCAAACTGGAAAATTGGCCCCCCAACACCCTTCTTCGATATCGCTTTAGGCGTTCTGAGTTAGAATTGCCTTCGCATGGTTCCCCTACTCGAAGAAATCCTCCGCACAAAACAAGTACGCTCGGTTGATGGGTCGGAAGTCCTTCCTCTCGACTCTGCCATCACTCCGGATGTTGGAGGGTTCCTTCAGATCCTGATCCGGCAACGAAAGCCGAAGACCACACTGGAAGTCGGCCTTGCATTCGGAGTTTCCGCACTGTTCATTTGCGAAGCGTTGCAGGAATGCGGCGGCCTTCATCACATCGCTATCGACGCCTTCCAAAGTACTCAATGGAAAGGCATCGGGATGAACAACCTCAAGGTGGCAGGTTTTGGAAATCTGGTTGAACTCAGGGAATCGTATTCTCATCTGGCATTGGCTGAGCTCGAAGCGTTGGGAACACGGATCGATTTTGCCTTTATCGACGGGTGGCACACGTTTGATTCCGCATTGACCGATTTCTTCCATGTTGACCGCCTCCTGTCCTTAGGCGGCGTGGTGGTGTTCGACGACGCTTTTTTTCCGGAGTCCACGAGGCGTGCCGCTACGTTGCTACAAACCGCGCCTATCGCGTCGTGGCTACCACCGAGCAGGTGGCCGACTACAAGCCATCGAAGATCGCGCGCCTTATTCGGCAGATCGAGCGCGTCTCACCTCAAGTCCGAAAACTGTTCAAATCCAAATTTGTGATTCCCGACGAGACCCTCGGTTTCACGCCCGATTGCCGATGCATTGCCTTTGAAAAAGTGGGTGACGACAAACGCGGATGGTCGGATCACGCCGAATTCTGATCTCGTTCCATACACAACAAGTCCAGCTGGGAAGGGACGGCCGTGAAGGATCTCGTTCGTTCGTACAGCACTTCTGCCAAATACTACGACGACGCGTATGCTGTGAAGGCCGATCTGACGGATCTGCCCTTCTACGTGGATTTAGCGAAGAAGGCCGACGGACCAGTTCTGGAAATTGGCTGCGGAACCGGTCGCGTGCTTCTCCCCATCGCGCGCAACGGAATTGAAATTCTCGGTGTCGACAATTCTTTGCCCATGCTCAGCGTCTTGAAAGATCGTCTGAAACAGGAATCCCGTCAGGTTCGCCAAAACGTGCGCCTTCACCGCGGAGACATGCGCCACTTCCGGTTGAGCAGAAAATATCCCTTGGTAATCATGGCGTTTCGGCCGCTCCAGCATATGCGCACTGTGCACGATCAAGTCCGCGCCCTGGCCTCCGCGGCGTTTCATCTCAAAACGGATGGCATCTTTGCCTTCGACGTGTTTTTTCCCAAATTTGAAAAAATTCCCGGTGGGATCGGCGAAGAAATACTGGAACTCGAGTGGCACGACTCCGCCGATCCCAGCAGAGTAATCCGGCGCTATTTTCGCAAGGATTCCGTCGACAAGATCAACCAGATCTTCACCGCTACGTTTTTCTTTCGCACCGTCCTCGGCAACAAGCTGGTGAAGCAGGAGACTGAGCCATTAATCATGTCCTACTACACTTACCCGCATCTGCGCGCGCTGTTCCTGCTGGCCGGCCTCGAACCGTATAAAGAATACGCATCGTTTGCCCGCGCGCCCCTGGACAACTCCGCGGAGCAGATGGTTTTCCTGCTGAAAAGGCGCAGACGCGCGCATTCCTAGCGCCGCAGCCTGCCCTCGTCCTACCCATATCTGCTAGAGTGTTTAGGCTGCCGTTTATCACCACCTGTTAAAGGATTCGCTCATGGAAACAGCAACGATTCAGTGGACCGGGGAACAGAAATTTCTGGCCACCAGTCCGTCCGGCCATGCCGTCCCGTTCGATTCCGATCGCGAGTCCAACAAAGCTGCCGGCCCCATGGAGATGGTGCTGATGGCGCTCGGCGCCTGCACCGCCACGGACATCGTTATCATCCTTCTGAAGAAGCGCCAGAAGCTGCAGTCACTCGAAGTCATCTGCTCGGGCGAACGCGCAGCGCAGGCACCTAGAGTCTGGACCAAGCTGGAAATTGTCTACCGGTTGCGAGGCGCACTGGACGAACATGCCGTAAAACACGCCATCGCGCTCAGCGAGGAGAAATATTGTTCGGTCGAGGCCATGCTGAAGAAAACGGCCAAGATCACGCTGCGCTACGAAATACTTCCCCCGGTGTGAATCGCCACCACGCTTGTTTCTGGCAAACCGCATCGCATACAATCAGCATTTACGCTCAGGCATTAAGAATCAACAAGGAGAATCATGTCTCGCCGCATCGCCGCAAAAATTACGGGTGTAGCTGGGTATGTGCCGCCGCGCGTGCTGACCAATGCTGATCTGGAGAAGATGGTCGATACCAACGACCAGTGGATCATGGAGCGGGTGGGCATACGCGAGCGGCATCTCGCGGACAAAGGCGTGGCCGCCAGCGACCTTGCGGTTCAAGCAGTGAAGAAATTGATGGCCGCTCATCCTTTTGATTTGCAGTCCGTGGACCTGATCGTCGTGGGCACTGTGACGCCCGATATGATGTATCCGTCCACGGCGTGCCTGGTCCAGCACAAATTGGGAATCGAGAATACCTGGGGATTCGACGTTTCCGCGGGCTGTTCCGGTTTTCTCTACGCGCTGAATGCCGGAACCAAGTTTGTTGAATCGGGGCAATACAAGAAAGTCTTAGTCATCGGCTCTGATGTCAATTCAGCCATGACCGATTACACCGATCGCGCGGTTTGCATTATTTTTGGCGATGGCGCTGGAGCCATCATGCTCGAACCCGCGACCGACGGCGAAGCGGGCATCATCGATCATGTGGCACAGATCGAGGGCGTAGGCGGTCAATTCCTTTACATGCCGGGCGGAGGCAGCTTGAATCCCGCCTCGCACGCCACCGTCGATCAGAAGATGCACTACATCCATCAGGATGGAAAAAATGTTTTCAAGTACGCCGTAAAGAAAATGGCCGAAATGACCGAACGCGTCCTGGCCAAGAATGGTATGACCGGCAAAGATGTGGATTGCTTTATCGCCCATCAGGCCAACAAGCGCATCATCACGGCTACGGCCGAACGACTCGGAATGCCGCTGGAAAAAGTGATTATCAACATCGAACGCTTTGGCAACACCACCGCCGGCACCATTCCTCTGGCAATGCAGACCGCGCTCGAAGAGAAGAAACTAAAGAAGGGTGACGTAGTGTTGCTTGCCGCCGTGGGCGCCGGTTTCACCTCGGGCGCCACACTCTTAAGGTGGTCCTACTAACCCTACACAGCATCCAAGTCAATCGAAGAGGAAAAACGCCAACGCGAATTTGTCTTTAGTCTTAAGTGCAGTGCTGGCTTTCATGCCAGCTCTTAGTAGCGCGCCGCACCGGCCAACGGCGGTCTAATCACAAGTCACGAATCACCAGTCACAAATCACTCTGTATCCACGGAATAAAACACCCGGAGAAGAACACCTAGCAGGACCGCATCGAAGCTGCCTGCTCGAGGTTGGCTTGCAGCCTGCGGTCAATTTGCACCGCTGCATAGCGGGCGCAAAGAGCCATTTCTCGTTCGCCCCAACTCATAAATGCAGGTGACACTTTGCCGAAGAGAGCGTCTGCTTTGCGAACCACTGCAAAGTACAAACTGACCAGGCCCAAGCCGGTTCCTCCACTCTTCAGTTCGGGAGTGAGATCATAGAGGCCTGCGAGCCTGCGGAAGTCTCCGCCCCGCAATTCCCCTTCGTCCGCGTGAGCCGCTTCCAGCACCTGGTTTGAAACAGGCAGAGAGGCAACGCCGGTCAGTACCGCTCGCCAGTAATAGATGGCGAACTGAAACATTGCCACAATCGCGATGGCTAGTATCATGGTGGCGAACATCCCTCAGCCTCCGAACACAGTATCGCGTTCCCAACATGCTCAGCCAATAGCCCGCCCGTACCACTTGGCATGGTCCTTCCCGGCATAACTATTTCGCCACCAACCAGTTCCCTTGTCGAAAGAGCCTGTGCTGGCTTATGCTGCAGCACATTCCGCGTCTCAAGGAAAAACCGATGAATCGAACTATCCGCCTAACTTTTCTTGTGCTTACGATGAGCCTGATGCTGCTTGCCATAAACGCCAATCGAGGCTCCGCAACGCAGCCCGCCACTCTTGCACAGCAGGCAGCTATTAAAGGCATTCTTGCACGCCAGCAAACCGCCTGGAATCAAGGAGATGTGGAAGCCTTTATGCAAGGCTATTGGAATTCCCCGGAACTTACCTTTGCGGGTACCACCGGCATCACCCGCGGCTACGCTCCGATTTCGGCTCACTACAAGCAGGGTTATCCCGACAAGGCCGCCATGGGCCATCTGGACTTCACCGACCTCGAGGTTCATTCGCTCGGTGATAACGCAGCCCTAGTTCTCGGCAAGTGGCATCTCACCCGCGACGGTGGGAATGTCGGCGGCGTGTTCAGTCTGGTCTTCCAGAAATTTCCCGATGGCTGGAAGATCGTCCACGACCACACCAGCCAGTCAACTCCAGCGAAGCCCTAGCCAGTTCGCGTCGCCGTTGTTACAGAATCTCTAGAATTTCTTCGTAACGTTTGAACGGAGGAATCAAGTACGCGCCCGCCAGTTCGGTGCGCGCCCAAGCCAGCATTTCTTTCGCAACCTCAAATCCGCGTTCTCGCGCCGCGACACCCGCTGCTTCCATGGACTTCAGCAACGGTTCCGGAATCATGATGCCCGGCACTTCATTGTTCAGCCGCAGTGCTTGCTTGTAGCTGTTCAGCGGCCACACACCAATCAAAACCGGAATCGCGGGCTCGCCACCCAGCTTTTCCAGGAACGCATGCCAGTGTTCCGGGTCGAACAGCGGCTGCGTCATAGCAAAGTGTGCCCCCGCTTCCACTTTCGCGTGAAAGCGCGCGATTTCATTGTCGAGATCATCGGCAACAGGATTTAATGCCACGCCAATCGTAAAATTCGTCTGCCCACCCAACGTTTTCCCGGCCCAGTCCGTGCCCTGGTTCAAGCGACTGAGTATCTTCACCAAGCCGACGGAATCCACTTCGTACACGCCGCTGGTTTCCGGATAATCGCCCACCGAAGGCGGATCACCGGTAATTCCCAGAACGTTGCGTACGCCGCCAACCGTCCACGCGCCAAGTAGCATCGCCTGCAAACCGATAATGTTCTGGTCGCGCGTGGTCAGATGCGGTACAGTTTCGACGCCGCGGGCTTCCAGAGCTCCAGCCACAATCAAAGCGTCCATCCCAACGCGAGCCATTGCGCCGCTGTTGATGTCGATGCAATCCACCTTGCCCGAGGCCATCACCTTATCGACTTGCTCGTAGATGCGGTCCAGCGCAATCCCCTTTGGCGGGTCAATTTCCACGCAAACCGCAAACTCCTTCTTCTGAAGCTTTTTCCAGAATTTGCTTTCCGGTTCCTTCTGCTGCACCGGAACCATCGGCTGTTTCACCGCGACAACTGTGCCCGCGTGATGCGCATGACCGGGCTTCAGCGCTTTCACCTGATTCGCCATCGCTCGAATGTGCGCCGGCGTAGTCCCGCAACAGCCACCCAGAATGCGCACGCCTGCTTCCGCGGCTTCCCGCGCGAACAACGCAAAATATTCTGGCGACGACTTGGGGTAAACGATGCGGTCACCTTCTTTTTTAGGGAAGCCCGCATTCGGCATGCCGCTTACGCACACGCCCTCCACGCTGGCCAGTTCCCTCAGAATCGGCAGCAACGACTGCGGCCCCAGCGTGCAATTCGCCCCAATCACTTGCACGTTTTTATCTTTCAGCATCGTGGCCGCCAGGAACGGGCTCACATCCCCATAGGTAGTGCCTTCCTCCGAGTACGTCAACTGCGCCACAATCGGCAGTCCAGAGAACGAGCGGATCGCGTCTATCGCCAGCATCAACTCGTCCACATACGAAAATGTTTCCAGAATGAAGAAATCGACGCCGCGTTCTTCCAGCGCCAGCGCTTGCTCGTGAAAAACATCGATGATTTCGTCCGGTTCCGGATGGCGCGCCTGTACACCAATGCCCAGTGGGCCAACGGAGCCGGCGATGAGCACTTCGCGAGCTGCGGATTCTCGCGCTTCACGAGCGATCTTCACGCCGCGGCTGTTCAAGCGCTGCACATCGTCGCCAAGGCCAATGGGCGCAAGTTTGAAGCGATTGGCGCCAAACGTATTCGTCTCGATGATCTGCGCGCCCGCTTCAATGTATGCCTGATGCACACGAAACACCGCTTCTGGCTCCGTGGTGTTCAACTCATCAAAGCAGCGTACTGCCCCAACGGTTTCGTGTAACAGCGAACCCATTGCTCCATCCGCAATAAGAATGGAGTCCTTCAGCCGGTCGTTGAAATCCTTTATCTTCACTGGTTGTTATCCTGTGCTCGGCAGCCGCTGCCCACAGCAGATCCGGCTAGCGTTTTTGTTCCATCAGACTGGCCACCGTGCTCATCAAGTCGTATTTGGTCAGGATTTCAAACTTTCCGTCATCCATGTCCACAAATACGGCCGGATTTTCGTGGCTCAGAATATAAGTTACGCGCTCGACTTTCGCGTTCTTGGGTATCAAAGGAAGCGGCTTGCTCATCACTTCGCGCACCACCAATTTGCGCAGATCCTTGCCTTGCAACGCCAACGTCAGAATCTGATCTTCGTACACCGTGCCGATGGGCACATTTTCTTCAAATACCGGGATCTGCGAAATGTCCTGTTCCTGCATCGTTTTTAATGCATGGAACACGGTCTGGTACGGCCTCACAATCACCAACTCGCGAACTTTGCCCGACTGCTTCTTGGCCTGCACCACTTCCGCAGCAGTGATCGGCACGCTCGATTCCACGTACCCGCGTTCGCGCATCCACTCTTCGTTGTAAACCTTGCTCAAGTAGCGCATCCCCGTGTCAGGCAGCAGCGCCACAATGTAATCAGTCGGCCCCAGCTCCTTCGCCAGGCGTAGCGCGCCGGAAAGACATCCGCCTCCGGAACCTCCGGTAAAAAGTCCGTCCATCTTCGCCAGTCGCCGCGCCACCACGAAGCACTCTTCGTCGTTCACCTGAATCACATCGTCGAGAATCTTCATGTCCATGGTCGTCGGGAAGAAATCCTCGCCGATGCCCTCGACCACGTAGGTCCGCGCCTTAGCGATCTTTCCGGTTTTGTGGAAGTCGTAGTACAGCGAACCTTCCGGATCCACGCCGATGATTTTGACGTTCGGATTCTTCTCTTTCAGGAATTTGCCCACGCCGCTGATCGTGCCGCCGGTGCCCATGCCGCAGACAAAATGCGTGATTTTGCCTTCACTGTCTTCCCAAATTTCAGGGCCTGTGGTTTTGTAGTGCGCTTCAGGATTCGTCGGGTTGTCGTATTGATTCGGATAGAAAGAGCTGGGAATTTCGCGCGCCAGCTTTTTCGCCACGCTGTAATAGCTGCGCGGGTCTTCCGGCTCAACGGCCGTCGGGCAAACAATCACTTCGGCGCCCAACGCTTTCAATAAATCCACTTTTTCCTTGGATTGCTTATCAGTTGTGGTAAACACGCACTTGTAGCCGCGCACCGCCGCCACCAGCGCCAATCCCATCCCGGTGTTGCCGGAAGTTCCCTCGATAATGGTGCCGCCGGGCTTCAGCAAGCCGCGTTTCTCAGCGTCGTCGACCATGGTGATGCCGATGCGGTCCTTTACGGACCCGCCGGGATTCAGCATCTCCGCCTTAATCCAGATTTGCGGCTGCAGCCCTTGTGCCATGCGGTTGAGCCGAATCAGCGGCGTGTGCCCCACAGCTTCAATAATGTTGTTGCAACGCATCCGTCTGTCCTATGCCTGGCGTCTCTGGCGCGCACATTGCGCCTACCCCATGCGATACTGCTTTTAAGTTTATCATGCGGCCCCCAACCATTTGGGGAAACGCGGCAGTCAGAAGGGACAACTATGGCACGACAGAATTTCGCCAGCGGAACGCCTTGGGAACCCATCGTCGGCTATTCCCGAGCCGTTCGCGTTGGAAACCACATCAGCGTTTCGGGAACCACCGCGACGGGACGAGATGGAAAAATTATCGGAGTAGGCGACCCTTACGCGCAAACCGTGCAGATTATTCGCAATCTGGAGTCAGCACTGAAGCGCGCGGGAGCCAGCCTGAAGGATGTGGTGCGCACCCGCATCTTCGTGACGAATATTGCGGATTGGCAGATGATTGGGCGCGCCCACGGCGAGTTCTTCAAGGACATACTGCCGGCTACGTCCATGGTCGAGGTAAGCAAGCTGATTTCGCCAGAAATCCTGCTGGAAATTGAAGCCGACGCCATCGTAGAAGAGTGAATGTAAGGGTTCAATAGACCAGGGCTTCTTCTGAATAATCCGCTCGCCAATCAATTCTGCCCTACTAGGCGATGTCATCCTGAGGTTCACGTCGTTTGTGGACCGAAGGATCTCAACTGAACAATGCGGCAACATTCCGAGTTGAGATCCTTCACTACGCTCAGGATGACACGCTATTTGGCCGCTTGGCGTCGTTACTTCATTACTTCCTTCCTTTTCCTTCACCACTTCACTCGCACGCGGTACTTCAACACTGACTCACCATTCGCTTTCACCGGCACATCAAATTGCGCCGCCCAAGCGCTCGTCTTCGTGTATTTGTAAGTAGACGACAGCATTTCCCAATCGCCGCCGATGGGTTCGTTCACCTGAACACTGATCGGCGTGTCTTTGTGGTTGCGGATGGTAATCTCGAATTCCATTTCCCAAAGACGGTTGCTGAGGCTCTTGTAATCGGTCTGCTTACGCTCGGAAACCACGTCGAACGCATTGCCGATTTTCACGTTGATGAATTCGTCTTTCGGCGTGTGGTCGATGTGATCTTCGCCGATGAACAGCAGCCCGCCCTTCGAATCCTTCTGATATACCCGCAGATTGCCCGCAGGCAACGGAATGCCCAGCCCGGCTTTCTCTTCATTCTTGAACTTGTAGAAGACCATGACGGGATCTTTGATCGGCGAACCGGGATTCTGCGCGTTGTGATAGTAGAAATTCTGCCCGTTGACGACAAACAGTTTTTCCACCGGAATCCCGCTGCCCTGCAACAAACTGATCTGCTTGGTCTCCTTGTCTTCAACCGAGGTGCGCCGGCCCAGGGAATACAGGTGATACTCGCTGAAATTCTCCTGCGCGAACTGCCTCGGAGCAGCCGCAGCCTCCGACTTGGCGACCATGTCAGCGGCGCGATACTGCAGTGGTGCGGGCAGGCGGTTCAGGTCGCCGGCCACGAGCTGCAGTTTCGCGTTGTGGAACGCCGTGCCCGAGTTATTGACGATGGTCACCCACCCATCCAAATCGGCAGCCTTGTCGTCGCGGCCCACTGTCAGCACGTAATCGGAGTTCCACGACAAATTGCTCGCCAGGTACGACGCCTCAATCTTCTGCTTCGCTGAACCTGAATTCTCCAGCGTCATCAAAAGCGTCGGCCGGTCGTACAAATTCGCAGGAACCTCTGGAAACCGATACGTCTCGCCATACACTCCCGTAACAATGTCGTTGCCGATCCGCCACACCGGCCCGTTGTTGTTGGCCAGCAGTGTGGCTTTGATCTCCTCGTGCTTCGTGGTGCCGTTGTCCATATAGCTGCGTACCAGTGTCACTTCCTTGCCCACATATTTATTCAGAAGCTTGGCGGGTTCCAGCAGGTCGTACTCATAATTCTGCTCGATCACTCCAACCTTTTCGGGTTCTGTAAGCGATCGAAAGTGTACCGTGGCGGGATTCACGGTGGCGGCAATGTCCATGAATTTCAGCCGGAAATTACCGGTGGGCAACTGCAGTTGTCGCACATCACGTATTAGCGCGATATTGGAATTGTAGACCGTCACTGCCAGCTCGGTCTGATCGCTCAATGTAGTGCTGTGATCCGCGCCGTGGCCGGCCTCCTTTTCCTGCGGCTCAGCCTTTTTTCCAGCGTGATAGGACGGCACAAACGCCGACGCCCCGGCCAGTGCGATTGCCGCGGCTGCTATTGAGTACGAACGGATACGGCCAACGCCTTGCGAAGTCTTCATGGAACCACCTCACCTTGAATTTACCTTCGCTCTTAGAACGGCGTCAGCGATATTTCTTGCAACCGCGCTTACTTCTCACCAATCGCTGACCAGGTGGCCCCGGCGTCATTGGTCTCAAAACTCTTGCTGTGCGAAACCGTCCAGATGGACGCTCGTTTGTCGTCCACGGCGTTCACTCCGCCCAAATCTTCTTTTGTGGGCGGATTCAGTTGCTTCCAATGCTTCCCCCGGTCCGTAGTCAGCAGCACGGTTCCTGCTTTCCCCACTACCCAACACACTTTGCCCGACGTCGCGGAACCCGCCGTCAAGTCCGCGGTGACGCCGCTCTTCTGCAGCATCCAGGTGCGGCTGTTGTCGGTGCTGTGCTCGATCTTTCCATTCGAGCCCACTCGCCACGAGTACGCATCGTTCGGCGCGACGATGATGGTTCCGCCTTCCGGAAGAACGTCGCTCATCGACTGGGCCGGCGCTGAACCCGCTGACATTTCCAGCTTCTCATTCCTTTGCGTCGCTGCCTTGGCCATTTGATTCTGCTGCCCCAACATTCTTCCCGCATTTGCGGTATCGTTTGCCGGCGTTGCCCGGGCTCCGCCGGAAGCGGCGGGGGCAGCCTTGGCGTTTTGCGTGGGAGCTAGCTCACGATTCTGCGCGGCGTAGTTGTTCGCCTCCGTGGCCGGCACAGTCGGCGTTGCCGTTATCGAGTCCGCGGACATATCCTTCGTCGCGTTTGCTTCTTCCTGCAGCTTCTTTTTGCCCACGATCGGCGCTACCAAAGCATTGGCGGCACTTCCCAAAGCTGGGTTGCTGCTCGGAGCGCCTGAAGGTTTCGCCTTCGAAAAAGTCGTTTCCTGTTTACGCATTTCTTCCAGCATCCGCGACTTTTCTTCTTTGCTCAACGCATCCAGGTCCCGGCTCTTTGCCACAGCGCCGTTATCTACATCCAAGCTTGGAGCCGTTATTGACGCTGCGGGCGCGTGCTCAACCGAAGGCCGGTTTTGCGCCACGTCCACCTGCGCGGCTTTCATCGCCTTATTTTGCTGCGCTTCGCGCACGCCAACCCAAACGATCAATCCTGCGGCCAGCGCACCAACGGGCACCACCCAGCGCAGTGCAACACCACGCTTTGCCATCGCCCTAACCGCTAGGTCGCGCGACACCGCCGGAGCGGCAGGAAGCGCTTCCTCCATCGGCATGCGACTAAGCACAGCGGCACCAGCGGCGGCTAATCTTCCTCGAACCAATTCCATCATTTTTCGATTCTCCTCTTCGCTTCCTTGCAAAATATTGGACTCTTCAACAAGACTCAGGGTTTCCTGGCATCGTACGCACCCGGCTATGTGCTGCTTCCATTGCGCCATATCTTCCAGCGAAAGTGTGCGTTCGTGATAAGCGGCGAGGATTTCGGCGTCAGGGCACGCGGCATTGATCGCATCGCTGCGCAGGTGGCGCGCGAGCGCCTTTTCCAATTGCCGGTCGCGATCGTCAGACGGCATAGCCCACTCCATCTTTAGAACGTTGCGAAACGTCTTTCTTGCGGTCGTTCATGACGTTTCCTTCCTTCCCGCGCCTGGCCTGCCGGGTTCCTTGCTCGGAAATAGCTTTCGAAAATCGATGGGAGAATCTTCCGCGGCATACTGAAAACACAGTACGATCTCCGCTTCGCTCAGCATTGGCGGCACTTTCAGCAAAGTCTCGATGGACCCGCGAAGCTCACGCCGAATGCGCTCCAGGTTTCGCGAAACGCTCGATTCGTGCTCTCCCAATTTTTTGCCGATTTCCGCCAGCGTCAGTTGACGCGAGTAGTAAAGCTCCAGTCGCTGCCAATCGTTTCTTGGCAGTGCCGCCAGAGAACTTTCCAGCGCCGCCACAAATCGCGACACATACCGTTCGCGGTGAGGATCAGGAACGGGATTCCCAATTCGGTCCGCTGGCAGCGATTTTTTCTCTTCTCCATTATCGCCTTCCAGCGAAGTCCACCGGCGCCGCTCTCGAATGCAGTCCACGTGACGTTGTGCCAAAATGGTATGCAGCCAGGTCTTCAGCGAACTCCGGCCGTGAAAGTAGCGAAACAATGAATGCTCGCCTCGTTTGCCGTCCACAAGGCCAAAAAGTTCCGCAAACAGTGAGTCAGCCAGCTCCTGCGCATCCGCCCCTGACCGGCTTCCTTTTGTAATGGAACTGGCGGACGCGCGCAGGTAGCCCTGGTATTCGCGAACGAAATATTCCCACGCCTGCTCTTTTCCCTCCATGCAGCCGCAAGCTAAAGCCAGATCCTCTGCATACAGGGTCTGCAGATATTCCTCCAGCCGCTGCTGCGACAGGCCGCCATCCGCAAACCTTTTGCAGACGCTGCGCTCCAGTGCCGCCAAAAACCGTTCACGAGGGACATTCCAGGCCGCCGCTCCTGATTCCGCATACAACGAATCCAAAAGCGCTTCCGCGGCGGACCACAACGCGCTGGGCACGCGAGATTCGGCGTTTTCACCCGGGGACTGCGGCACAATCCTCCTCGTCCTACACTAAAGCCTGTATTTTTATTAGTCTATGTGCCTCGCATATTTATCCAACGTCGATTGCAGGGTTGGCATCCTAAAGGGTACCCTTTCGGGAGGAAACCGGTGCGGAAATTCAGCAACTCCCCCTGTGTCCGTTTACGGTATCCTAGGAGGTGTTGCGCTCCCGCCCCGCAACGAAATTCGCCTGGCGGGTTAATCCCCGACAAAAGGCGTGTGTGGAAGTGCACTCGCAAGGTCATTAGCGAGTTCGCGACTTTAGTACGAAAGTCCTATTCGGACGGTCCCTAGGCCCAAGTACCCTCGTACTGGAACACACATGTCCCAAACGGAAACTGCTCGGTTCCTTTTGGAATCGACTGCTGGGATTAATCTCGCAAGAGGCTGAAGCGGATGACTACGATGATCGCAGATTCCACTCAAGGCAAAACGATAGGCGTGGGTCTGAACGCCAATCGCTCTGCCCGTTCCTCGAATCCCGAAGCCTGGAAAGAGCACATTGGCAATCGGCAGGTACCCGCTCGCCTTGCCCTTCTGCCTGACTCCAAACCCCGCTGGGATCGCATCGGTGTGAGCGCTGGCATTCAGGTGGCCGCCACGATTTTCTTTCTCTTGATTCCCTTGATGTATCCGGAAGGGATGAAGACTGCTCTCCATTACAACAGCGTGGAGATCGCTCAGCCGATCACGGAAATCCCTGTAGCAACTCCGCCACCTCCTCCAGCCGCACCGAAGGTCGTGGTCAAAAAGGCGGATGTCCCGCCCCCAGTTGTGGAGACACCGCAACTGAATCCAAAACAACCGCACATTTTCCAGAACCTTGCTCCTAAAAAGCTTGAGCCCAAAATTGAGAAGGTTGACGTCAAAGTTCCCGACATGACTCCCAAGTTCGAAGCCGCCGCCATTGATGCCAAGGACAACGGGCCAAAGCGCCCCAAAGAAGATGTGAAAGTCGGCTTGATGAACAACTCCACCGGCAGCGCGGCCCCGGCGACGGTGAAAGCTCCAGTCGATAAAGTCCAGACTGGCGGATTCGGCGACCCCAACGGCATGCCCGGCAAGGGTGACCCGAATCATGCAACGAATGTGAACCGTCTGGGTTCGCCCGCACTACCCGGCGGCGAAGGGTACGGTAATGGCACCGGCGGCAAGAACGGAATTGCCGGCACGGTTGCCAGCACCGGATTCGGCAACGGAACAGCCACGCCTCCAATCGGCGGCGGCGGCAAAAAAGGCGTCGTGGTAGCGAGTGGTTTTGGCGATGCCGCAGCGGTCACCGAAGCGCCGAAGAAGAAAACGCAAGCGGGCGGCCCTCCAGACACCGGCATCATCGTCCAGGACAAGCCTCGGCCGGAGTACACCGCCGAAGCGCGCAGCCTGAAAATTGAAGGCGACGTCGTTCTGGATCTGGTTTTCCTCGCCAATGGCAACATTCAGATCAACCGGGTTGTCAGCGGCCTCGGTCACGGCCTCGATGAAGCCGCTGAACGAGCTGCTCAACAAATCAAGTTCAAGCCAGCTCAGCGCGACCATGAGCCTGTCGATTTTCCGGCCCGGGTGCGAATTGAATTCCGGCTGGCGTACTGAGGGAGATGAACATGCGAACGTTGTCTAGAAATATCCTGGTTCTGGCGCTCAGTGCTTGCGCTAGCCTCGCGGCGGTGGCCTCGCCCGTGCCGCCGGCCGACCAGCCGCGAACTGTCGATCAGGTGATTGATCGCTTTGTGGCAAACGAACAACGCCTTTATGGCCAGATGCGCAACTACTCTCCTCTGGTCGAGACCTATATTCAGAACCTGAAGCCCGATAAGGACCTCGGCGCAGTTCCCGCCGGCGACAAGTATTTTCTGGGCCGCGCCAACTTCACCAAGGGCGTCGCTCTCGTCCCCCTGAATGACACCGGCAGCAAGGGACGCAAAGTCGTCGGTTCCATCGGAAACTTCTTCAGCTTCGCGATGCAGTTCTTGCCCGATGGCTTCCTGCAAATGATTTTTATCGATACCAACGGCTTCGATAAACAGCACTACAAGTTTGACTATGTTCGTCGCGAATTCCTCGGCGAAGTACGCTGCCTGGTTTTTGATGTCACCCCGGCCGAAAAGGGCAACAAAGGCCGCTTCGTGGGACGCATCTGGGTTGAAGATCAGGACTATCACATCGTCCGCTTCAATGGCGGGTATGGCGGCAACGGACATTCCAGCTGGTACTTCCATTTCGATAGCTGGCGCACCAACGTCCAACCGGGACTTTGGCTGCCCACCTTCGTCTATAGCCAGGAAAGCGATCTGCACTACGCCATTAGCAAGAAACTCGACTTCAAAGCCCAGACCCGCCTGTGGGGCTACAATCTTGGCAACTCCGCTCAAGAGCAGGAACTCAGCAAGATTCTCGTAGAGACTCCGGTTCAGGATGACACCAAGACTGCCAACGATCTTAATCCGATCCAGGCGCAACGCTCCTGGGATCGCCAGGCAGAAGACAATGTCACTGACCGCCTGGAACGCATTGGCTTGATGGCGCCCAAAGGTGAGGTGGATAAAGTTCTGGAAACCGTAATCAACAACCTTGAAGTCACCAACAATATCGACCTCGATCCCGAAGTTCGCTGCCGCGTGCTCATGACTTCCACCCTGGAATCTTTCACCGTGGGCCACACCATTGTGTTGAGCCGCGGTTTAATTGACGTGCTGCCCGACGAAGCCAGCTTGGCCACCATGCTCGCTCACGAACTCAGCCACGTCGTTCTTGGCCACCGCGTCGATTCTCAATACGCTTTTTTTGACCAGATTCTCGTGGAAGACAAAGACACCTTCCGCCACTTTGGTTTCTCGCGCACACCCGAAGAAGAAGCCGCCGCGAATACCAAGGCGATTCAGCTTCTCAACAACTCGCCCTATAAGGGCCAACTGGCGAACGCTGGATTGTTCCTCCAGGCTCTCGATAGCCGCCAGAAAGAAATTCCCAATCTGATTAGCGGGCACCTGGGCAACCGCGTACCCGAAATCAACGACCTCAAGTCCACCATGGCGCTCGATGCCGCTCACGGTCCGCAGAATCCCCAGAAGATTGCGGCTCTTCCTCTCGGTGGCCGCGTGAAGATCGACCCGTGGAACGACACTCTGGCGATGATCAAGAGCAAGCCGATTGGCACCGTTGCCGAACGTGAAAAGATGCCCTTCGAAGTCACGCCCTTTATGCCTTACCTGACCCGCTATGGAACTGACAACGGAAAGCCGGTTGCCGCCAGCGCTACCTCACCGCAAGATGTGAAGCCGGGCGAAGCTCCGGATCCGACCAAACCCTGAAGTTTCTATTTGCAAAATCAAAAGGCCTCCGAGAAAGAGAGCGGAGGCCTTTTTCCTCTAGCATCGGACGTGTAGCGGCAGCCTTCTAAGGCGGGCGCCTTGTGCTCTCAATGCTCCAACTTTTCAGTTCGATCCCAACGCCTTGATGAACCGGTAGCCGAATTCCACGCCATCGTAATATTCCGCCGTTTCGATGCGTTCATCTTTTCCGTGCGCCCGATCGTCCTCCATATCGAAAAACATGCACGCAATGCCATACGTCGGTATGCCCGCAATGCGCAGATACTTTCCGTCAGTCGCTCCGGTCGACATCGTCGCCACTACTGGCAGCTCCGGCCACATCGTCGACAGCGTTCGCTCCAGCGTCGCGGTAACCTCCGGCAGCAGCGGCGAAGGCGGAACCGCCACGATCGGAACGATTTTCCCGTCCGCTGTTTTTTCTGCCACCAGCGTTACCTTCACTTTTGGATTCGCCACCACCCTCTCCAGCGTCTTGTGCACTTCCGCCGGATCTTCCCCGGGAAAAATGCGGCAGTTCACGTTAGCGCGCGCCGTCTGCGGCAGCGCGTTCGGCGCGTGGCCACCGGATAGCAACGTAGCCACACAGGTCGTGTGTAGCAGCGAGTTGTAATAAGGATTCGCCGATAGCCTGCGGATTGCATCCGGGTCTGGAGGCTCCTTGGCTGCGCCGCGCAGATCCGCCGCAAGTGAACCCGTTGTCAGCGTGGCGGAGTGCTTGAAGTAATTCCGCGTGATCTCGTTAATTTTTACCGGGAAGGAAAACGACTGCACTTTCGTCAAAGCCGCCGCCAGTTCATAAATCGCGTTTTCCGGGCCCGGCACCGAACTGTGGCCGCCAGGGTTTGTCGTCTCCAGTTGAAAATCGGCATAAACTTTTTCGCTGGCTTGCAATCCCGCAAGCACACGCTTCCCCTTCAGCTTTTCGAATTCGCCGCCGTCCAGATTGATGCAGTATTCCGCGTCGATCCAGTCCTTGTGCTCCTTCAGCAGCCAATCCACTCCATTTGACGTTCCGCCTTCTTCATCGGCGGTAAGCGCCAGGATCAGATCGCGGTCGGGCACAAATGCTTCGCGCTTCAGCCGCACAAACGCCATCACCAGGATCGCGTCGCCCTCTTTCATGTCCTGCGTGCCGCGGCCGTAAAAATATCCGTCCTTCTCAACCAGCTCAAATGGATTCGTCGTCCAATCTGAGCGCAACGCCTCCACCACATCCAGGTGCCCGATTAACAGAATGGGCTTCTTCTTTCCCGTACCGCGATAGCGCACCACCAGGTTCTTCTTACGATCGTTCGGTCCCGCCACCGTCACATCTTTTTCCGCGAAGCCTGCCGCTCGAAGACGCTGCGCCATGGCCTCGGCCGCCTCGCTGACGTTTCCAACCGAGTCCGTGGTATTGATCTCGATCAACTGCTTCAGCACAGCTCGCGCTTCCTGATCGGTCTTCTGGCGATCTTCTGCCCGCGCTCCACCTGATGCCAGCAATACAGCGCAACTCAACAACGCAACATACCTAGACACTCGAACCATTCGTCGCTCCTTCGGCAAACCATCAGACTACGGTTCGCGCCTCGCCGCGTCAAATCAATACGAAGTCGGACGGTTGCCGCCGAATCCCGACTTGCTTAGACTGGATGGGCTCTAACAGGCTGCGGAAGAGTTTGTGGCCTTTAGGAGGCCGGGCTTCAGACCCGGCATAAAGCCGTCATCAGCAATGGGCTTTAGCCCCTGAAGAAGGTCTTTCCGGTGTTTTCCGCAACCTGCAACGCTGGGGAGGATGCTAATGAACTTGAAGAAACCAGGAATGATTCAAATTGCTGCCGCAGGCGCGCTATTTCTGGCCGGCATGGCCGCCGGAAGCGTCGCCACTCAGCGCGTCTCCGCGCTGAACAAGTTTGGCCAGCCCAAAACCGTGGTTCACGTCGTCGCCTACAAATTCCGCGACGCTACTTCCCAGAATGAACAGGATCAGGCCATCGCCGGCATCAAGGACATGGCAGCCAAAATTCCCGGCATCAAAAATATCTGGCTGAAAACCGAACGCAACCAGATTCGCGATTGGAGCGGTGTCTACATCATCGAATTTACCAGCGCCGAGGCCGCCGCCGACTACGCCGAAAGCCCCATCCACGATGCCTGGCGAAAAAAGTGGGAGCAACTCCGCGAGAACAGCGTCTCTTTCCAGGTCTCCAACTAACTCCAAGTTTCCACGTCTATCATGCTGAGGCGCGGTGCTTCTCCCGCGCCGAAGCTTCTCAACCTCAAAATCCTGCAGGATCTCTACTCACCGCGCGTGATGCCGTATTTGCCCCGCATGATCGAGTCCAGCACAGTATCTGGCACAAATCGCTTCGCGAACGACACCCACTTCGCCAGCGGCGTGACCGGATACCTCGCTTTGGGATGCGGCGATTCGATGGCCTCGACAATCACGCGAGCGCAGTCTTCCGGAGTGGTCTTCGAATCGCCCCGTCCCTTGTTGGCGCCAGCCGATGCTCCGGAATAGATGTTGGCGTACGGCCCTGTTTTTCCCGCTTCCACGTACGGTTGGGCAAGTTCCTTCGCGGTCTGCTGAAAATTCGTGACGATATAGCCCGGCTCAATCAGAATCACTTCCACACCGAACGAATACATTTCCAGGCGCAGGGCATTCGTCAAGCCTTCCAGCGCGTGCTTGCTGCTGCTATACGCTCCATAAGTTGGCGGCGTCACGATTCCCGCCACACTGCTCAGCATCAGGATGCGTCCACGTTTCCGCTCGCGCATCTGCGGCAGCACGGCTTGCGTAACCCGCAAAACGCCGAACAAATTCGTTTCAAACTGCTGGCGCAGGTCGGCCAAACGCAAATCCTCGATCACGGCCAGGTACCCGATGCCCGCATTGTTGATCAGCACATCGATCGCGCCGGCTTTCTGCAGTACCGCTTTCACCGCGCGCTGCACCGAAGCATCGTCGCAAACGTCCAGTTCCAAACTCTCGAGCGCCAGTTTCTTTTCCGCCGCCAGGCGATCGATTTCCTGCCTCTTCGCCACCGAACGCCCCGCCGCAAACACACGATAACCGCGCTCCGCCACCAGGAGTGCCGCGGCCTTTCCCAAACCATCGGTCCCGCCAGTAATCAAAACTGTCTGCTGTCTTCCGCTCATGACCCTCCTCAACAAAGCGCCATTCTACGTGTGAAACGGCGAAGGACGCTAGTCGGATTACCTGCTGAACGGTTGTCCCAGCGTTGTCTTTAGTAGACAATGTCGTCGTCCAGGTGCGTTGACGGGGCTGTTTCATTAATTAATCGTTGTGAGGTTCACGATTACCAACATGCGTACTCTGGTCCTGACTCTCCATCTGCTGATCGCTCTCACAGCCGGAGCGTTCATGGTGATTCTCGGGCTAACCGGGAGCATCATGGAATTCGAACCGGAATTGGATCGCTTATTTCACCCTCAACTTTCATACATCACGCCGGGAAGACAAACATTGCCCCTGAGCGAAATCGGCGATGCTGTTTCCCGAAAATTCGGGAATGAACCTGTAGTGGCGTACTTGCTTTCGTTGTCACCAAATCTCTCCTCACAAGTTCTGTTGCCAAGCGGCTTTGCCTACGTGAATCAGTACACCGGAACAGTGCTCGGAAAGAGGGCACGTCGGCAGACCTTTCTTGGTTATGTGCGATCTCTTCATCTTCGGCTTGCGGGCGGAGATTTTGGCAGAAATCTTTTGAAATGGTCCACGATCGCGATGTTGCTTTCGCTAGCTTCTGGTTTGTACCTCTGGTGGCCCATCAAGCAAGTCCGCATTCGCGGAAAGTGGGGTAGCCGACGGATGTGGTTCGACCTGCATAACGCGGTGGGAGTCTTCTCGCTTCTACCCCTGGCCCTGCTCGCGACAACAGGAGTCGTCCTCGGTTTCCAAGATCAATTAGCTCCAGGGATTTACAAACTCACCGGGGCCCAACCGATTCCTGCCGCACGCTCTGCTGTTCGGGAACCCGAAGGCGGTTCAACAACAATTACACCCGATCAAGCGGTGGCACTTGCACTCACTTACATGCCCGGGACAGTCCCGTATCGGGTACAGATGCCGAAATATGGCGGTGTTTACCAGATTGCTCTCATCGATCCCCAGGACAAAGTCGCAGGCGACCGCAACGTGGTTGTTTTAGATCCGTACCATGGAACGGTAGTCTCGATGAGCCGGTCTGGCGACTTGTCGTCAGGCGAGGGGCTCTTAGCTGTGAATGAAGCAATTCATACCGGTAGTATTTTCGGAATGCTCAGCCGGATCATCGTCTGGCTAGCGAGCATATCGGTGTTTGTGCAAGCGACGAGCGGACTAATCATGTGGTTGTATCGGAAAACATTTATTGCACCCCGTACAGGATCCCCAAGAGAGGAACGTACTTCATGAAGAAAACGATAGTACTTCTGCTGTTGTTCGCCCTGAACGCGATGGCCGGTGACTTGACCGGCAAATGGTCGGGTTCGTTCAGGGCTAATGGCGCTGACCATGACGTGCCGCAACTTTTCATTCTAAAACAACAGGGAAACACACTGACGGGCAGCGGGGGCCCAGACAAGAGCGAGCGGTATCCTATTGAGAACGGCAGAGTCGATGGCGATCGGATAAGGTTCGAATTAACGACAGGAGAGTGGAAGTTCACTTACGATCTGAAAGCAACAGCCACGAAAATGGTGGGTGCTCTTGAGCTCAAGAGCCTGAACGACGAGAGGAGTGCGCGCGTTACTCTCAGCAAAGCAGACTAGCTAGGCTCCCGCGATAAAACGCAAAGAACCTAATCAAACCATCAACCATCAACCCAGCGGCGCAATGTCGGACGCGACCCAAGCGCTGAGCGCGGGCTCACTCCCCAGCTTACCCTTTGAGTAGTACTTCTCCAAAAGTCGGTGATCGAGAAATTTCGGATGACTGGCGATCCATTCGCCAAACGTACTCTCCGCTTTTGAGTCCTGGCGCGACGCCGCAATCAGTCGCGACCAGGCCACTGTCGTTGTGTATTGAAACTTTCCTGGCACACCCGCCTTCTCCGCGAATCGCCGAATTCCTGCCAGCAGTTTTTCTTCTGCTTCGTTCGCATCGCAGCGGCCAGCGTATATCCACGCCAGGTGCAAATGATCGGCATGATGAAACGCCGCCGGTGAAAGCGCACATTCCTCAAATGCAGCGTAAGCGTCCGGTTGTAACTTTCAATTACCCACAAGTTTAGCTCCAAGAGCGAAGCCCAACTCGATGTCGGTCAAGCGGGACAGGCCTCTCCAAATGACCGCGTTTCCGGGAGCCGCATCATTGGCACGCGCGAGATAGCCCCCGAGTCTCGCGATCCTGATCAGGTAAGCCGAAATTGATTTTGCTTGTGGAAGCTGCTTGTCTTTGACCTTTGCCAGTTGATCGAGCAGACGAATTTCCGGCGCGGTGAACGCCAGTGTGGGTGAAGCATCCGGTACCGCGCGATTCATCATCGTCAGCCAGAAAATCCTCCAACTGAGAACGCAGAAGACCGCGATCAAATTGGTCAGCCGCTGTGCTGTTCGCAGTCGCGATTCCTCTGCTTTACAACCAGACTTCAGGATTTTGTGAAAGGTCTCGATCTTCCAGCGCATGCTGTACCATTTGAGCTTTTCTACGGCCTCGTCGCGAGAGCGCACCGGCAAGTCGGTGATCAATTTCCAATCGATCCTCTCTCGCCCGATCGGTGCTCCGCGTTCCTGTGCGTGGATGACCGTGAGCATGAGTTCCGGATACTGCTTCTGTTTGCCGATTGGAGGAAGCACCCGGATGCGGTGATATCGGATTTCCAAAATAGCTTTCGACTGATGACCCTTTTCGTCCGTCACTGGGATGCGATGCAGCCCTTGGATGCGCACTTCTCGCATTTCATCGGCAATGGTATGTTTTCCTTCTCCGGCAAGGCGATCCACGCAAGTGCGCACCAGGAAATGCGTGCCAATTGCTTTTGCTCTGCAGAAGAGCTCGTAAATATCGCTCTCCCGGTCGCCGATGTGAACGCAGCGTTCTGGATCGTTCAAAAGGGCCGTGGATTGCTGCAAATTCTCCAGCCAGCGGATGCTTTCCTTTTTTTCAATCGGCACGCGCGTGGGATTGATTTTCTTCTTGAGAGCGTTGCAGCCTCTGAATTTGCTTCGCGTCCAGAACTTCATGGCCGTCAGACCCAGAGGCAGTCCATCGGTAGTCACCGCCAGGCTGGAATGCATCTGAATTCCGCAGACAACGTAATGCTTCAGCTGTCCGTTCAGGTGCCTCCCCACGGGGAGTCGATGCAGAATGCCAACCGAACGGATGTCCTCCCGGTCCCCCTATACAGAGTGTGAGTAGTCGAAGAGGATAACTAGTGTGGACACAGTTGGGTGTGTCCACGCTGAGGGAATCGTGGACACACTCGGTCAAGGTGCTCCGGTGAGCCCCGGGAAGAAGAAGCAACAACGCCGAACCATTAAAGAGCGCAGAGACATCGTGGAAGAGACGCTGGTGCCTGGGGCGTCGGTGGCCAGAGTGGCACGCCGGCATGAGGTGAATGCCAACCAGGTCTTCTATTGGCGCAAGCTGTATCGCGAGGGACGGTTGGGCATCAGCCTTGCCACGCCGCTTCTGCCAGTGAAGGTTAAGACGGAACGACCCACAAAAACCCTGAAGGATGAAAGCGCGGTGTTGTCATCGGGAACGATGGAAGTGAAGCTCTTGCGTGGAACTCTGCGTATTGCAGGTTCTGTAGACGTGTTGACGCTACGCACGGTGCTGGAGTGTCTAAGGGGATGATCGGACCGCCGGCAGGAACGCGCATTTGGATCGCCGCGGGCGTGACCGATCTGCGACGCGGGTTCACGGGGTTGAGCGGAATGGTGCAGACGGCGCTGCAAGAAAATCCCTTCTCTGGTCACGTCTTCGTTTTCCGCGGGCGGCGCGGGGATCTGGTCAAGGTGTTGTGGTGGGACGGAGACGGGCTGTGCCTGTTCGCCAAGCGATTAGAGAGAGGGAGATTTATCTGGCCACAAGCGACGAGCGGAACGGTATCGCTGACGCCAGCACAGCTGTCGATGCTGCTCGAAGGGATCGACTGGCGTCGGCCGATTCGCACGCAGACTCCGCAGCTGGCCGTGTAAGTCGTGAATGTTTCCAGTTGTGCAATTTTCTTCACTGATTTTTTGTTTTCATGGATTTTTTTCTTGCACAGAAAAATAGTTCTGGCATACTGCGCGCACGATGACGCAGCACACCGAGCTTCCTGATCTCGATCAACTCGGTCCCGATGCACTGAAAGCTCTGGTCCGTGCACAACACCAAGCACTGCTTTCGAAGGACGAACAACTCCTATCACGTGATGCGGAGATCGAGCATTTAAAGCTGTTGATCGGCAAGCTGCGCCGCGAACAGTTCGGTCGCTCGTCGGAAAAGCTGGACCGACATATCGCGCAGCTGGAGCTCCGGCTGGGAGAGCTCGAAACGAGTCGGGCACAGGATATAGAGACGACCAAGTCGTCGAGCGCCTCAGCCGTGGCGCGCCCGGCGCGGCGGCCATTGCCAGACCATCTTCCGCGCGAGGTACGAACCTACGTGCCGCAGCAAACGGGATGTCCGGACTGTGGCCGACAGATGAAACATCTGGGAGAAGATGCCTCCGAGATGCTGGAGTACTTGCCGGAACGCTTCAAGGTGATTCGGTACGTGCGCACGAAGCTGGTTTGCATACGTTGCGAGCGTATCGTGCAGGCGGCGGCGCCGAGCCGACCGATCGAGCGTGGGATTGCTGGCCCTGGGCTTTTGGCCCACGTGCTGGTCTCAAAGTACTGCGATCATCTTCCGCTGCATCGTCAATCGGAAATCTATGCGCGCGAAGGAGTGCAGCTGGATCGTTCCACACTAGCGGAGTGGGTGGGTGGCTGCAGTCAACTACTGAAACCACTGGTGGAAGTGCTACGACGTCACGTGATGAGCGCCGAGAAGCTACACGCCGACGACACCCCGGTTCCGGTGTTGGCACCGGGCATGGGAAAGACCAAAACGGGAAGACTATGGACTTATGTGCGAGACGATCGGCCAGCAGGAGATGAATCACCACCGGCGGTGTGGTTCGCTTACACGCCGGACCGCAAAGGGGAACATCCGAAAGCACATCTGAGCCATTTCCGCGGCATGCTGCAGGCCGATGCGTACGCGGGGTTCGATGCGATTTACGAAGCTGGAAGCATACAGGAAGCGGCCTGTTGGGCGCACGTGCGCAGGAAGTTCTACGATCTTCAGGTCGCGCACAAATCGCCAGTGGCGCAAGAAGCGCTTCGTCGTATCGGAGAACTCTATGCCATCGAAGCAGACATCCGAGGGCGAAAACCCGAGGAACGTCGTCAGGCGCGCAACGAGCGCAGCCGACCGTTGCTGGAATCGTTGAAACAATGGTTGGAAGAGACGTTGGGCAAGCTCTCCAGGAAATCGGATACTTCTCTGGCCGTCCATTACGCACTCGGACTATGGGAAGCGCTGATGCGTTACTGCGATGATGGTCGACTGGAGATAGACAACAACGCTGCGGAACGAGCGCTGCGTGTCGTGGCACTGGGCAGAAAGAACTTCCTTTTTGCAGGATCTGACGGCGGGGGCGAGAGCGCCGCGGCCATCTACAGCCTGATCGGATCAGCAAAGTTGAACGGTATCGACCCAGAGAGCTACCTGCGCAACGTGTTGTCACGCATCGCGCAGCATCCGATCAACCGCATCGAAGAACTTCTGCCCTGGAATATCGATGCCGAGTTTACCGAGAACTCGAGCCACGCCGCATAGTCAAATATCATCGTCAAGATGGCCTTCGACTGACGCTTACAATGCAGCAACAAATTCATCGTCACTCAAATGTCCGCACCCAAGGTTAATCTCCATCGCGTTCCTCCAGAGAATCCCGAGTAAAAAGAAAAAGGCCCCGTTCCTAAGAACGGGGCCTTCTCAAAATAATCCCGGCGGCGACCTACGTTCCCACACAGTTGCCCGTGCAGTATCATCGGCCCGGCGAGGCTTAACTTCCGTGTTCGGGATGGGAACGGGTGTGACCCTCGCGGTATGACCACCGGAAAATCGATAAACTCGAGCCGCCATAGGCGGCTAAGTCTTGACAACTAAAGGTTGGCGTTTACAAGTTCGGCCCGCTGCCGAACAGACTGTAGATCACAAGGCTTGCTTGTGAACCCTACCCAACCTCGCTAGCGACGGTGCTAACGACGGCTTGGGTAAGTTTTATGATTAAGCCGAACGGGCGATTAGTACTGGTCAGCTTAACGCATTACTGCGCTTACACCTCCAGCCTATCAAAGTCGTAGTCTTCGACTGCCCTTCTTATCCTCCGAAGAGGATTGGGAAACCTTATCTTAGGGCGAGCTTCTTGCTTAGATGCATTCAGCAATTATCTCTTCCAGACTTCGCTACCGAGCGGTGCCGCTGGCGCGACAGCTCGTACACAAGGGGTCTGTTCATCCCGGTCCTCTCGTACTAGGGACAACTCCCTTCAAGTTTCCTGCGCCCACACCAGATAGGGACCGAACTGTCTCGCGACGTTCTGAACCCAGCTCACGTACCGCTTTAATAGGCGAACAGCCTAACCCTTGGGACCTTCTACAGCCCCAGGATGCGATGAGCCGACATCGAGGTGCCAAACCTAAGCGTCGATGTGAACTCTTGGCTTAGATCAGCCTGTTATCCCCGGCGTACCTTTTATCCGTTGAGCGATGGCCCTTCCACGCGGGACCACCGGATCACTAGATCCAACTTTCGTTCCTGCTCGACTTGTAAGTCTCACAGTCAAACCGGCTTATGCTCTTGCACTCCACAGTGGGTTTCCAATCCACTTGAGCCGATCTTTGAGCGCCTCCGTTACAGTTTAGGAGGCGACCGCCCCAGTCAAACTACCCGTCTGGCCGTGTCTCCCCACCCGTCACGGGTGGTAGGTTAGAGCGACAGTTCAATCAGGGTAGTATTTCACTTTTGCCTCCCTCCCAGCCAAAACCAGAAGTTCATAGGCTCCTACCTATTCTACGCAGATCGGACCGTTACTCATGACCAGAGTGCAGTTAAGGTGCACGGGGTCTTTCCGTCTAGATGCGGGCATCCGGCGTCTTCACCGGAACCACAAATTCGCCGAGCCGCTTGCCAAGACAGTCGCTCTATCATTCCACCATTCGTGCAGGTCGGAACTTACCCGACAAGGAATTTCGCTACCTTAGGACCGTTATAGTTACGGCCGCCGTTCACCGGGGCTTCAGTTCAGGCCTTCGCCTTGCGGCTAAGCCCTTGCTTTAACCTTCCGGCACCGGGCAGGTGTCACCCCCTATACGTCGTATTCGACTTTGCAGAGAGCTGTGTTTTTGTTAAACAGTTGCAGAGCGCGATTCGCTGCGACCGCTTCGGGCTATAAACCCTACTGCGGCGTCCCTTCTCCCGAAGTTACGGGACTAATGTGCCTAGTTCCTGAGCAAGCGTTCTCTCGAGCGCCTGTGGATATTCACCTCGTCTACCTGTGTCGGTTTGTGGTACGGGCACCTGGACGACTCCTTAGAGGATTTTCCTGGCAGCGTGAAATCAGAAACTTTGTGGCCTAACGGCCTCGTCCCCAGTCTCACCGTTGAATGCCCCCGCGGATTTGCCTGCGAGAACCGGCTTTCACTGAGCAACCACCATCCATCAGGTGGCTTCCCTATCCTTCTGCGTCTCCCCATCGTCAAACGTCACCAGGCGGGACAGGAATGTTGACCTGTTGTCCATCAGTTACGCCTTTCGGCCTCACCTTAGGACCCGCCTAACCCTGAGCGGATTAACCTTCCTCAGGAAACCTTAGACTTTCGGCGACACGAGTTCTCATCGTGTTTATCGCTACTTATGCCGGCAGGGTCTCTTGTGTGGCATTCAGTAGTCCTCTCGGTCTACCTTTACACCCCACGCAATGCTCCCCTACCAAGTATACTTTCGTATAATTTCGCAGCTTCGGTCATGTGCTTGAGCCCCGTTGGATTGTTGGTGCATATCCGCTTGACCAGTGAGCTGTTACGCTTTCTTTAAAGGATGGCTGCTTCTAAGCCAACCTCCTGGCTGTCCGAGCGAATACACTTCCTTTACCACTTAGCACATAGTTAGGGACCTTAGCTGGCGATCTGGGCTGTTTCCCTTTTGACCACGAAGCTTATCCCTCGTAGTCTCACTCCCGCATAGTTGTCCGCGGCATTCGAAGTTTGATTGGATTCGGTAACCTGAGTTGGTCCCTAGTCCATTCAGTGCTCTACCACCGCGGCAATTCATGCAAGGCTGTCCCTAAAGACATTTCGGGGAGAACGAGCTATCACGGAATTTGATTAGCCTTTCACCCCTACCCTCAGCTCATCAGAGCGATTTTCAACTCACACCTGTTCGGTCCTCCAGTCGCGGTTAAGCGACCTTCAACCTGGCCAAGGGTAGATCATCCCGCTTCGCGTCTATTCCTACGTACTTGTCGCCCTATTCGGACTCGCTTTCGCTACGGCTCGCTTGCGCTTAACCTTGCACGTAAGAATAACTAGCCGGCTCATTAAGCAAGAGGCACGCCGTCAGGCTTTCACAGACCGAAGTCTGTGCATGGCCCTCCGACTGCTTGTAAGCATACGGTTTCAGGTTCTATTTCACTCCCCTCGCAGGGGTGCTTTTCGCCTTTCCCTCACGGTACTGGTTCACTATCGGTCGCTAGAGAGTATTTAGCCTTGGAGAGTGGTCTCCCCAGTTTCCCACGAGATTTCTCGTGTCTCGTGGTACTCAGGATCCCGCTTCGAGTCCGGTACACTTTTCGCTACGTGACTGTCACACTCTTCGGCCCCGCTTTCCAGCAGGTTCGCGTAGTGTCCGGTTTGGTAACTCTACTTTTGCGGTCCTACAACCCCCATGTGTAAACACATGGGTTTGGGCTGTTCCGATTTCGCTCGCCGCTACTTTCGGAATCTCTGTGATTTATTTTCCTTCAGGTACTGAGATGGTTCACTTCCCTGAGTTAGCTCACACCGGCCTATGTATTCAGCCGGCTGTAACGGGAGTTCATCCCGTTGGGTTTCCCCATTCGGACATCCCCGGATCAAAGCCTGCTTGCGGCTCCCCGAGGCTTTTCGCAGCTTGCCACGTCCTTCATCGCCTTCTAGCGCCAAGGCATCCACCGTACGCTCTTAGTAGCTTAATCATAAAACTCACCCAATACGTCGTCTGTTGTGGTGCTCCGATTTGCTTGCGCATCTCTTCGCTCGCTGCAGTGGCTAAACTGCAACTTTCCTCAACTCGTACGCCCTGCTTCTTCCAGATCCATTATTCCGTGGTCCGATTGCTCGGCGCCGGGACTGTCGACCCTGGATTCCACAAGCGCTTGATATGAGTTCGCCTTGTTATCCACAGTACTGCTCAACATCTCGAGCAGAACTTGTAATCGCTCCCACCTTCACTCCCCCAAACGGACCGTAATCCGTCCAGAGTTATCGGCGGGAACGTGCCAACCTTTCAGTTGTCAAAGAACGTGTATCCCTGATCCCATCAGGGGTCCCGACTTGGTCGGAACGCCCTCCTTCCGGAGGGCTCTTTATGGACTCTCTCTGGCTACTTACCGCCAAAAAGCTCCCATAAAATACGAAACCCGGCGTCGAGCGCCGGGCACAGCCGCTTGGTGTTAGCGGCTTCGCGCGAAGCTCAACATGAATTACCCTGTGCTAATAAGGCGCCTCACTATAGGATCTGTTCTTTGGAGTACTTCAGACCCGACTGTGAATCCCCTGCACGGCCCGACACTTTTAGGAAGTGCCGAACCATTTGTAATCTTACTATAAGACGGAAATATGTCAAGTGGGGCAAAACACTTTTTTTCGGAGCTTTCCACACCCCTGTGGACACTGTGCAAAACGCGGAATCCCCAGCAATAACGCCCTTTTACCACCATCCGCGCAACTCAAAGAAAAAGGGGTCCAGGCATTCAAGTCGCGGCCCCTTGTTTCTTCACGCGCACTACTCCAGCACAAACACTCTTCGATTCTCGCTCCGAACCTCAGCTCATTCCGCTGCTGCCGCTGCCTTCGGATTCTTCTTCTCCGCCTCGGCGGTCCAAGGTGGCGTGATGCTGTTCATTCGCGCATAAGCGATGGACTGTCCCAGGTGCTCGTGCATGTGCACGACCATCAGATAGACCACGTCGCCGTCATTCGCGTCTGGTCCCAGCTTCTTTTCCGGCTTCGCAAAATCTGCGTTGGACATATTGTTCACCGCGGCGATTGCGTACGCGAACGATTTGTTCAACTGCTCGATGATTTTTGCCTTGTCCGTCGTTGATTTTTCAAAACCCTTTTGCTCGAATCCCGCCGCCGGAGTTACGCCACTCATCATCGTCGGAATATTGTAGTTGGCTGCCGCGATATGCAGGAACAGTTCGCTCACCGATCGCGTCCCGGCCTCTGGACGCCAGGTGTATTTGTCCGCTGGGATCGCTTCCGCCAACCCCACAATCTTTTTCTGCACTCCCTCCAAATCCAGCGCTGCCTGCGCTTTCATGTCATAGCTGGGTGCTGTCTTATCTGCAGACGACGCCGCCTGCGCGGCGCCATGCGCGGCGGGAGCGAATCCAGCAACTCCGCCCAGCAACAACACTCCCAAGGAAATAGCCAAAAGTTTCTTCACGTTGATTCTCCTTTGCGGACGAGTAGCCCAGAAGCGCGACACACACATTCGCCGTGCGCCGCAGTCAGGCGTCCTGAGAAAAGTCCCGCGCCCACACCCCGGTGGGAACCCTAAGTTAGACGCACCGCACGCAATTCCGCTTCACAAACAAAAAGGGCCTCGCGAGAGGCCCTTTTCTTTCCATTATCGATGTAGGTTGCTTCTTGGCGACTGTTACCGCGTTGTGGCATCGGCTGCCGAAGTGCCCTGCGCCGAGTTCTGCACGAGTTCCAGGCTGTAGGTTTTTCCGCCGAAGTAGATTGAAGTCAGCACTCGGCTGCCATCCTGCTGCTGTGTCGCGCCGAAGGAGTCAACAGCGGTCTTCGTTTGCGCCTGCACCAGGCGTGCTGGCGCTGTGACCACGGCTTCTTTTCCCTTCAGTATCTTCACTTCAACATTCGGGCCTGCCCCCTGCCACTCAACCTTGTAGTTGCCCGGCGGGAGTTGCTTGCCTTCGACGGTGATCGTCTCCGGCACCGAAAGTTTGCCCTTGTTCTCATTCTGCGCAAATGCGCCCGTTGTGAACAAGAATGCTGCACCAAGAACCGCTAATGAAATTCTCGACATTTTCATGTAATGCTCCTTTTTATTCTTTCCCGGCTAAGGAGCCAACCACGAGCATCCTGCGCGCGGAAAGTTTTCTCTTTGTTATGTGTTTAGACGAATTCTCAGCTGGGGAAGTTTCTTCGCAAGCCCGCTTTTAACGTTCAATTAATCGATTTTGCCGAGCAAATATTTCCATGTAACTTCTACCTCGCGGCGCGGAACGTAACGGCAAGTAACAGTCGCGGTCTTTATGATTTCTTAATGCGCCGCGCAGCATATCCACATCTCATATTTCGAACTCACACTGCTTGCGCTACACAACAACAATTCGCGTGACAGAACAACAATCCGCGTAACACAACATCAACTTGTCATCTCGAGCGAAGCGAGAGATCTGCTTTTCGCAAACGCCAAGAACAAAGCATGACACCACGCGCGTGCACTGCGCTCTCTAATGTTCCACTGATTTGTCGCCGATTGTTTTTTCAATTCCGCCCGGAAGGCCTGTTCTCTCTCTGCCACGTAGCTCTTGTAACCATCCGGATCAACGAACGGATTTGCCCCGCCTTGCTTCAGGCGCGCGAACTTCGCTTCCATATCGTAATAACTGCCATGTGCTCCCAGGAACACATCACACGGCAACACATTCAGCACGCGAAATGTGCGTTCGTAGTCCAACGCAATGTTGGGATACGCCGCATTGTGAATCAACTTGTATCCCGGGTTGACGTTCGGACTTCCTACAATCACCACATCAAGAATTTTCCCTCCATCCCTCACCTTCATCGTCCACGTCGTCGTTCCTTTCGTGTGGCCGGGCGTCAGATGCGCTACCAGCACCGTGTCTCCTAACCTCACTTGGTCGCCATCGTGCAGCACGCGATCCACTTTTGTCGCGGGAAACCACGAATTCTTCGATCCTCCATATTGAAAATCATTCTTCCCTCCGGACTCAACCACCGGAACGTCCGCATCCATCACCATGTAGCTTGCGCCGGTCAATTCCTTCACCTTTGCGCTCCCGGCGCAGTGATCGAAGTGCGCATGGCTGATCAGCAGAATTTTCACATCGCTGAAATGGAAGCCAAGTTTTTCGATGCTCGCCTTAATCTGTGGCACCGACCCCTGCAGATTGCTGTTGATCAGCATGTGCCCTTGGGGCGTTGTGATCAGAAAAGCCGCCAGACCTTTGCTGCCCACGTAGTAGATGTCTCCCGCCACCTCGTGCGGCGCAAACGGCTCCATCCATTCGGCGGGGTTTTGTGCCTTCAGCGTTTCGCCACCGAGTAGGACGAAAATGCTCGATAAAAAACCCGATGCCAACGCTTTCCGACTCTGATTCATTTCGCAACTCTCCCCACCACGAGTTTCAACGCCTCCTCAATTTTACACTCAAGCTCATAACCTACGGGATGCCGCTGCCCATGAGGGAGGTGCACTGCAGCGACGTCTCGGCGTAAAGTGAGTGTATAAATCGGGTACCTATGTGACCCTGAATAGTAACAAGCCGTCTTAACAGTAAGATCCGTTGCTCGCCGCTCCACGCGTAACGCTGTACCTGCAAGTGCGGGAGGAGCCAACCGAATGCTCATCCATTCGCGCGGTACTCGGCTTTGTCCAAAACTGCTCGGGCTTCTTCTCCTCCACTCGGTATGCCTTCCTGGCATCTCGGCGTAAACGCCGAATAGCACGCCGCCGCCTAAGCCCACTCCCGCATCGGCGGAAACCGGCACGACCATCAAATTGCGCGTAAACCTGGTTCAGGTGCGCGTCGTCGTTCGCGACTCCAAAGGCAATCCCGTGCCCGGTTTGAGGGCGCGAGGATTTCCAAGTCGCCGACAACGGCAAGCCCCAAATCATCACCAACTTTTCCATCGAAACCCGTGAGTCGCGCCTCGAACGTTCCGAAGCCGCCGCGAAAACTCAGATTCGCTCGCCCGAATTCGCGAACACACCGGCTCCCATCCTGCCCGATCGTTTCATCATGCTTGTTTTGGATACCGGGCAGATGGAGGTCGGAGACTTGATCCGAAGCCGCGAGACTATTGCCAATTTCATGAGTACCTTGTCGCCGACCGACCGCGTCGCTCTGTACAGCACCTTCAAAGGGGAATTCGCCAACGACTTTACGAGCAATCCCGAAAAAGTCCGAGCGGCATTGGCGGGAATATCGGCGGTTCCTGACACCGAAACATCGCACCTCGTGAACGGATTGGGGCAACCAGCGGCCACTCCAGGCGGGCAGGCAGTCGCTCAGGATCTCGAGAGCGCTTCTACGCCGGTTCTCAACTTCCAGGCCCTGCTCGACGCGATGCACATCCTCTCTCGCATGCCCGGCGAACGTGTGCTCGTTCTAATCTCTCCCGGATTCCGTGGCGGGTTGGACTCATTGGACATGACCGATGAGCGCCGACTCATCGAGCAGGCGACCAATTCCGCGATCATGATCAATACCCTCGACGTTCGCGGACTCTACGTCCCCGACATCCACGCCTCCTACACAGAGACAATGGGGACTAAACAGAACAAACAGAACCAGTCCCAGCTTGGCCAGCATTTGATCGCGCAGAGAGAGCAGTCCCTCGGTTTGCTCACATTGGCTAATGAGACCGGCGGAACTTCTTTCCGCGATTCAAACGACCTTGACGCCGGCCTCAAGCACCTTGGCGCGGCTCCCGACGTTTACTATATGCTTGGTTTCACACCTTCGGGAGTAAAGGCCGATGGTTCCTTTCACAAACTGAAAGTCACCGTCACCCGCCTCAATCGCTTCGGCGACCCGCTCTACGACACGCAAGCCCGCCGCGGCTATTTCGCTCCAATGCAGAGCGGCGACCCCAAAAGGCAATCCCACGACGAACTTCAGGACGCCCTTTTCTCGCAAGACGAAATCCGCGATTTTCCATTCACCTTGCAGACCCAATACGTCAAAAACAATGGCGGAGCCGGTCAACTCGACATTCTTGCGCGCCTACAGATGAAAGACGTGCCGTTCCGCCTTGTCGACGGCCGCCATGTCGACACCGTTACGCTGGCCACTTCCATCTTCGATGACAACGGAAACTTCGTCACTGGCGGCCAGAAGGTTCTCGACTTGAGCCTCCTCGAGCCGAACTATCAGAAAATGGTGCAGGCAGGCCTTACCATAAAGACCAGCTTTGACTTGAAGCCCGGCAAATACATGGTCCGCCAAGTGGTGCGTGATTCCGAGAATTCCCAGATGGCCGCGCGCAACGGAACCGCTGTCATTCCCGACTGAATCACGAATCCATCAAGTTTCAATGAATCGCTGCAACTCACTCCACTCGCTCGCCAGCAAAAGAAAACGGCAGAAAGAAATAGTTCTTCTTCCTGCCGTTCGTACCCTGTAACACCGCGAGTCTTACTTCGCTTGAAGTGTTTCGATATATGTCACGATATTGCTGATGCGCTGTTGCACCACCGAGTCGTGATACTTGTCCAGGGACAGGAACAGCGGTCCCCAAATCGGCATGTCCGCTGACCCGTGCGCTGGATTTGCTCCGCCGGCGCTTCCGAACTTCAGCACGCCCGCTACGGTGTTAGCGGGATATTTGCCGTCGTGCTTCTTGGTCAGCTGCGTCAAGTCGGTTGGCTGTGCTTTAAGTGCCGGCGCTGCCGGGCCCTTCCCCACGCCGTCGACTCCGTGGCACGGTGCGCAGTACTGCGTGTACATCTCTTTGCCGGATGACGCCGGCGTCTGCTTGATAACTACCTTCTTTACTTCTGGTGGTTTTTGCGTATCCTGCGCGAAACAAAAGCTCGTAACAGCAAGCAATGTGCCGAGCGCGATGAGGCCCTTTTTCAGCATAAACTCCTCCCTTTTCTGCGGGGATCGACTCGCGGTGAATCGAATGGATCCTCTTTCGTTCTATCTTTTCGGAAATATAGCAGGGGGGCGAAACGAAGGATGTGACGTATGCCACTTCGCAGACAGCCTTAGTTACTGTCCCGGAACACGGGATAGCTGTCTAAACGAACACTGTAACAACGTGAAACCCGCTCAGAAGTGGAACACCACTGCCGCTACCGCTTGAAAGTTGTTCTGCGTCTGCTTGAAAAAGTCGCTGTACACGTAATCCGTTTCCGCCCGCAGCGACAACCGTGCGTGCACTCGGTAGTCCAACCCGATTCCCGCCTGCGCCGTCAATGCACCCCTGCTATTTCCTGCCGTTTGCGGCTGCAAGTGCCCGCCGCCCACCAGCGCATGCAACCAGGGTTCAAATCTCGCCTTGCGTGTTCCGACTCGAATCCCGCCGCCGCCGCCAAAATATTTTACGTGCTCTCGATCGTAGATCTGCGGGGCAAATCCGGTGACCAGATTTCCTTCCACTGCAAACCAGTCATTTGTGAAGTACGTCACCGTCGTATTCAATCCAACCATGCTGGCATTGATCAGATTGGATTGAAACCGGAAGAATTCTACGCCGAGCGCCAATTGCCAACGGTAGTCATCCCGTTCGCCAAACACGTACTTCGGCTTTGCTGCCGGTGCCGCTCCAGGATCGGCGGCAGGCGCGCTCGCATTCGACGCTTCCGGTGTGGCCAACGCAAAATTCCGCGTGGCATCCGCCGCGGCCGCAGCCAAATTCACTTGTGCCACGGGGCTGGCGGTAGTTCCGCTGCCGAAATCATTCGCGGAATTGTCGGTCCAATTCCCATCCTGCGCCCGCACCACGCAGGCCATCGCCATCATCAGCAATGCACCCATTAGTGGCTTTCTCATCGCCATGACTCTTGCCCTCCAGCCAGCGCCCTCACGGCACTCCGGCCTGTTTCAGATAGGGTACCGAAGCTCATCCCGTCTGCCGGAACAAAGTTCCCAAGGAAGTGCCAAGGCGGATAACACCTTCAGACAGGGTAGCCCCACTATATCGCATTAGGCACCGAAAGGAACGAGGCGATGCGAAGAAATTCAATTAGGATTGGAATTGTTTATTGCTTCGGTAATTACTATGGAACGAGATGATAGTTGTGAATGCCCGCGCCGAAAGAGAAACTCGTGCCCGCCGCTTGCGGCACCCACCACATTTTCCTCATCCACTCGTGGTGGCTCGTCATCATGCGATGCCCCACATAATCCAGAATCGCTGGGCTCACCTGCGTTGCCGCGTAGATCGCATTCGAGTGCGCAAACGGCCGCAACATCGGATCGCCTTCCACACCATAGTTACCCGACACCGCGCGCCTCGTCGTCCACGCGTCAAATGCTGCCGCTCCGCTGCTCGCTGCTACCAATCCGTACCAAATCTTTCGTTGCCGCGAGGTCTCGTGGCTTCCTTGCATTGCCGGCTTCACGGGCGCATTCGAAAAAGGCTGGCTGCCTGGCGTAATGCTCTCTAAACTTGAACTCTCAACCGAAGTGTCATCCGCATTCGAAGTGTTCAAGGAAACGTTCTTCGCGATCGGCGCATCCGGCCGCACTGGTTGAGACTTTTCCACCTTTTCTGCGGGCGCGGAAGTCTCAGTGGAAGTAACCGCGGGTGTGTTTCGTTCAATGGTAGCGCTTGAGGATTCCGGGAAGGCTGTTGCACAACAGACCAACGCGATTGCGGCGAAGACCATGAAGCACCCCTCAGGTCGCAGAACAAAAATGTTCACTCCGCTGCAACCACGACTACTTTACTGTACTTTGGGACAGGGGTCACTGGCCCATTGGTCACATTTTTTGCTGGTACCTTTACTGCCCGCCGACCACTCCGGGGTCCTGGGACTTTAGTACTAACCTGGAACAGGTCTCTCAATATGTTCGCGGAACTCCTGCTATAATCGCCCGCAATTGAGGAACAAGCTTCGCTGAAAAAAATGGCGCCATCGGAATCTTCTTCGACGAAACGAGCTCTTAAGCCGCAAAGCGGTTCGCAGCCGCCGCGCTTTATCGTCATCGAGGGCCCGCTGCGCGTCGGCAAAACGACCCTTGCCCGCTTCCTTGCTGAACGCCTGCATGCCCGGCGCATCTACGATTGCGAAGACAATCCCTTTTTGGCCGATTTCTATGCCGCAAAACGCGGCGCCGCTTTCCGCGCTCAAATGTGCTTTCTGATGGAGCGCCAGAAACGCATCCGCGAGGCCATGTCGGGGGACGCGCCAGGCCCCGTCATCAGTGATTTCCTCATGGAAAAAGACCGCATCTTCGCCAATCTGAATCTCGATGACCCGGAACTGAAACTTTACGAACGCTACTACGAAGCCGTCACCGCCGAACTTCCCGAGCCCGATCTGGTGATTTACCTCCAAGCCAAACCGGAAGTCCTGCGCGCTAGAATCGCCAAGAAAAAAGCCCACGAAGAAAAACAGATTTCCCCCGAATACATCGAAGAAGTCGCTCGCGCCTACGAACACTTTTTCTTTCGCTATGCCGGCGCCGACTTGCTGGTGATCGATACCTCCGAAATCGATTTCGTCGAGCGTAGCGATGATCTGCAGCAGCTCCTTCGCCGCCTTCAGGAACCCGTCAAAGGCACACAATACTTCTTGCCCCTCGGTGGCTCGGATTAGCGCCGCCCAACCATTCGCCGCAGAGTTTCTTTTCATCGCTTTTTCGCTTACAGTGCAACTCGGCTCGTTTTGATTTCTCTGGAGGAGCGTCCTCATGGATCTCTGGTCTCGTCGCAAGTTCTTTTTCACCACTTTGACTGGCAGCGCACTGGCATCCGCTGGTCGCCTGTTTGGCAATTCCCAGCCGGAGATTGCGCCAGGTTCGGGCTTGCCTGCGGCCGCGGAATCCACCGCAACGCGCCCGGTGATCATCTCTTCGGCCAACGGCGCCAACGCCTTGCAGAAGGGCATGGACATTCTAAAAAGTGGTGGCGACACTCTCGATGCTGTCGTCGCCGCGGTCACCGTCGTCGAAGACGATCCTAACGATGACTCCGTCGGCTACGGTGGCCTGCCAAACGAAGAAGGTGTCGTGGAACTCGACGCCAGCGTCATGCACGGTCCCACTCACCGCTGTGGAAGCGTCGCCTCCGTCCAAAAAATCAAAAACGTGTCCCGTCTGGCCAAAACCGTGATGGAGCGCACCAATCACGTAATGATCGTTGGCGATGGCGCCCGCCGCTTTGGTGTCGCCGAAGGCTTTGAGGAAATAAACCTGCTCACGGAACATTCCCGCAAGATCTGGCTCGCATGGAAGGCCAAGACCGATTTCAACTGGCGTCCCGGTATCGATAGTCCTGAATGGAAGGAGCACATGTCCCTTCTTTTCGATGGTGACGCGGCGAAAATCGCATACGCCGAGCAACGCATCGCTCATCCCATCACCGGAACTATCAATTGCCTCGCCGTGAATGCCAAGGGTGAAGTCAGCGGCACCACCACCACTTCAGGCCTCGCCTGGAAAATACCCGGGCGCGTCGGTGATTCGCCCATCATTGGTGCTGGATTGTTCGTCGACGGCGACGTTGGCGGCGCCGGCTCTACGGGAAAAGGCGAGGAAAATATCAAAATTTCCGGCGGCCACACCATCGTTGAACAGATGCGGCGCGGCGTGAAGCCTACCGACGCTTGCCTGGAAGCCATGGGTCGCGTAGTGCGCAACTACAATGGCGACAAAAAGAAGCTCGCCACCTTTCACCTATACTTCTACGCACTGAATAAAGACGGCGAGTATGGCAGCGCCTCGCTTTGGAAAAATGGTTACGAGGAATCGCAGGTGGCAAAATTTGCCGTGCACGATGGCACGCAAGCCAAACTCGTTCCCTGCAAGCCCTTCTTCGACGAAATTGGCCACGAAGAGTAGCAATCCGCCACCCGCGCAAACGTTGTATCCTTGTCGGTTATGGACCAGGCCAATGTTCTGATCATTGGCGGCGGAGTCGTCGGTTGTGCGATCGCTGAAGCTCTTTCCCGCCGCTGGCAAGACGTTTTTCTGGTAGAGCAGTGCCCCAAAATGGGCATGGCCACCAGCTCACGAAACAGCGGCGTCATTCATTCCGGCATTTATTACCCCACAAATTCCCTGAAAGCTCGCTTTTGCGTTCAGGGAAATCGCATGACCAAGGCATTCTGCGAAAAACATAACATCGCTCATCGCACGACGGGCAAAATCGTTGTCGCAAAAAACGCGGACGAAGAGCCGGCGCTGCTCGCCTTGAAGAACAAGGGCGAAGAGAACGGCGTCGAAGGCTTGCACCTGTTTGACGCGGCCGGAATTCGCGCTCGTGAACCTCATGTGCGCGGCTATCTTGCGCTGAACGTCCCGTCGACCGGCATCGTCTCCGCCGAAGAACTAGTTCACGCTTTCGCGCGCATCGCAGAAAGCCAGGGCGCCAACCTGGTGAATCACGCGAAAGTCGAATCGCTCGAAGCACAAAAGGATTCTGTTGTGGTTGGCTTGCGCATTGGTGATGAGGAACATTCCGAGACCGAAACCATTTCCGCGCGTTGCGTCATCAATTCCGCCGGTCTCTACGCCGACGAAGTCGCGCAACTCCTCGGGCCGCGCCCATGGAAAATCTATCCGGTACGCGGCGAGTACTGTGAGTTGCGCGGCACAAAAGCGGCGCTGGTCAACAATCTCGTGTATCCCCTGCCGCACAGCGGTGGACTCACTCTGGGACTGCACTTCACCAAAACGCTTTGGGGAACAACCCTCGTGGGACCAACTGCGCGCTACGTCGAATCAAAGGAAAACTACGAACGCGAACGCATGACCATTCCTGAATTCGCTGCTGACGTGAAATCTCTCATTCCGGAAATCGAGGCTCAGGATATGTACCTCGCTTACACCGGCCTCCGTCCCAAGCTCGTGCCCCCCGATGGCCACGGCATCGCCGACTTTGTCATCGAACCGGATCGCGAAGTGCCCCGCATCATTCAACTCGTGGGCATCGAATCTCCCGGACTCACCGCGGCCCCCGCCGTCGCCGAATACGTAGCCACCCTCGCCGCCAACGTCCTCGTCTAGCCACAGCAATACCCTGTCATCCTGAGAGACGCGAAGTTTGCGTCTCGAAGGATCTCAACCTCTGCGCCGCGCAAGTTGGAATGTCTTACTCTACGATGACCCGCACAAATTTCTTCTTCCCCGCGCGCAAAAGGAACGCCCCCGGCTTTGTCAGGTCGATTTCCTTGCGCGGATCCTCCACGCAAACCTCATCAATTTCCACGCCGCGCTGCTTAATCAACCGCTCGGCCTCGCTCTTCGACGGCGCGAGTTTCAGCTCCGTCAGCAGCGCCGTGAGTTTTTTTGCCGCACCAATCGGAATCTTCTGCACCGGAGCTCCCGTCGGCGCCTGCCGGTCGCGGAACACGCGTTGAAAATTTTCCGCAGCTCGACTCCCCGCTTCAGCGCCATGAAATCCAGACACCACCTCTTTCGCCAGCCGCATCTTCGCGTCCATTGGATGCAGCGCCCCACCTTTCACTTCGTCCTTCAGCGCCGCAATCTCCGGCGGCGTGCGATCCGTCACCAGTTCGTAGTACGACCACATCAGATCGTCCGGAATCGACATCAGCTTACCGAACATTTCCTCTGGCGCTTCCGTGATGCCTACATAATTGCCCAGGCTCTTCGACATTTTCCGCTCGCCATCGAGCCCCACCAAAATCGGCATCGTTACGGCCACCTGCGGCGTCACGTCGTACTCGCGCTGAATTTCGCGGTGTACCAAAATATTGAACTTCTGTTCCGTGGCCCCCAGTTCCACATCTGACCGCAGCATCACCGCGTCGTAAGCCGTCAGCAGCGGATACAGCAGCTCATGCACGGCAATCGGCAAGTTCTTGTCTAGCCGCGAACGGAAATCTTCCCGTTCCAACATGCGCGCCAACCGGTAATGCGCACAAAGCCGCACCACGTCGTAGCTGGACATCTTCCCCAGCCATTCGCTGTTGTAGCGAACCTCCGTCTTTTCGCGATCCAGAATCTTGTAAACCTGCTCCAGATAAGTCTTGGCGTTCGCTTCAACCTGTTCCCGGCTGAGTGGCGGCCGCGTGTCCGATTGTCCGGTAGGATCCCCGATCATCGCGGAAAAATCGCCGATCAGAAAAATCGCCGTATGCCCCATATCCTGAAAATGTTTTAGTTTGCGCAGCACCACTGTGTGGCCTAGATGAATGTCTGGCGCCGTCGGGTCCACACCCAGATACACGCGCAGCGGTTTGCCGGTTTGCACGGAATTGGCGAGCTTCTGCTTCAGCTCCTCTTCGGGAATAATTTCCGCCACGCCTTTTCTCAGATAGGCGAGCTGTTCCTCAACAGGCTTGAATTTAGCTTCCGGCATACCAACCCTTCTTTTCGCAACCCACAAACCGCAGGCAATCAGGATTTCCCGCGAAGCACGCGGCGGCCCTCTATCCGGTAATTCCCTTCGAGAATAAACTTCACCGCTTCGGTATAAATCCGGTGCTCTTCTTTTAATATGCGTTCCGCAAGCGTGTGCTCATCGTCGCCATCCTGCACCGGCACCGTCGCTTGCAGAATGATTGGTCCGGCATCCAGGTTTTCATCGACGAAATGCACCGAACATCCGGCAATTTTCACGCCGTAGTCCAGCCCCTGCTTCTGCGATTCCAGTCCGGGAAACGACGGCAGCAGCGAGGGATGAATATTCAGGATGCGCTGCGGATACGCGGCTACAAAGTAGGGCGACAGCAGCCGCATGTACCCCGCCAGGCAGACCAGTTCCACTTTATGTTCCTGCAAAACAGCTACGACCTGGCGATCGTAAGCTTCCCGTTCCAGCCCTTTCGACGGAATCGCCCGCGTCGCAATGCCTCGTGCCTTGGCTAGCTCCAGGCCCCGCGCGTCCGGCTTATTACTCACGACAATCGCGATTTCCGCGTTCGGTATCCGCCTCGCGGCAACACTCTCGGCCAGCGCCTCAAAATTCGAGCCGCGTCCGCTCAACAACACCCCTATACGCTTGTTCATAAACTAAAAAAGCTAGCACATCTGCTGTGAGTCACCAAGGCCACCCAACCATTCCTGTAGCTCATCCCTTCAGGGATCAGGCTTTCCCTTCTCGAACCTTCCACGTCTTTGCCCACCAGATCGAATTCCAGTTGAATTCCTCAAAAATTCGCGCTACATTGCCGTTTACTCTGTAGCGAAACTAAAGCGAAATAAGGAGGCTCTCATGCCCGCGTCCCAACGCCAGCTCAAAGACCTCATCTCCATCGGTCCCGCCATGCTCAAAGACTTCGAGCAACTCGGCATCAAATCCGTTCCGCAACTCGCCAAGCAACAGCCCAGCAAAATGTATCAGCGCCTACAGCGCCTTCGAGGCCAGCGCATGGATCCCTGCGTCCTCGACACCTTCGAAGCAGCTGTTGCCCAGGCACGCAATCCTCGCCTGCCTGCGGAAAAATGTCAGTGGTGGTATTGGAGCAGAAAGAGAAAGTCCGCATCCGCCAAGTAGCAATTACAAATTCAGCGAGCCCGAGTAAACTACTCGCGCTTTACCGGTGTCGCCTTTTTCGATGCGGCCAATGCGATAGAACTTCTCGCGCCGCCGCTTCAAGTCCGCTTCCGCTTCTTTCACATAAGCCGACGGCACGATCACGATCATCCCGATGCCCATGTTGAACGCCTGCAGCAGTTCATCGGTATCGATCTCGCCGACTTTCGCCAAATATTTGAAAATCGACGGAATCGGCCACGACTCCAGATCGATCACCGCCTTCACGCCGCTCGGCAACACGCGCGGCAAATTCCCCGGAATTCCGCCGCCGGTAATATGCGCCAGCGCCGACGCCCAGCATTTCGCCAGAATATTCTTCACCGCGGGCGCGTAACAAACATGCGGCTTCAGCAATTCCGCGCCAATCTTGTTACCCACTTCCGCCACGTAGGTGTCGTTCTTCAGCTTGGCAACGTCAAACACCAATCTCCGCGCCAACGAATACCCGTTAGTGTGTAGGCCCGCGGACGGCAATCCAATCAACGTGTCTCCCGGCTTCACTCCCTTGCCGGTCAGAATATTCTTCCGCTCCACTACGCCAACGATGAAGCCCGCCAGGTCATACTCTCCCGGCGCGTAAAATCCCGGCATCTCCGCGGTTTCTCCGCCAATCAGCGCGCATCCCGCCTTCCGGCAAGACCGGCTCATGCCATCCACCAATTGCTCCACCACGTTGGGCTCCAGCTTGCCCATCGCCAGGTAGTCCAAAAAGAACAGCGGCTCCGCGCCCTGCACCAGAATGTCGTTCACGCAATGATTCACCAGGTCGCCGCCCACCGTGGAATGCACCCCCATGGACATCGCCACTTTCAGCTTGGTGCCCACGCCGTCCGCGCTCGACACCAGCACTGGCTCTTTCCATTTCCGCGTATCCAATGCAAACAACGCGCCGAATCCGCCGATCCCGCCCAGCACCGCTGGCGTAAAGGTGTGACTGGCCAAATGCCTGATGCGCTGCTTGGCATCGTCGGCCACGGCAATGTTCACTCCAGCGTCGGCGTATTTCATGGTCGGCTGCCTTCAGATTGCTTTTGTATCGCAACGACGATTCGTGATTCTTGGCGGCTCTGTCCCTGCAAGCAGTGGGCGGCCATCAGGGACGGTTCACCCCTCGCATGACCTGCTGCGGGTGAACCTGAGTCGTTTTCGGCGAAGTCCGGCTATTCGGCGGTGCCGAACCTGTACAGCTTAGAACACATGGAACAATCGACGCCAGCGCACAGTTCCCGGGTGGATCAATGCATTGGCGTATGCCAGAAACCGCGCTCCTATATCTCCATTCCACGCGTCTTTCGGCGCATCCAGCGACATATAAATGATCACTGGCGTGCCGAGAATATCATTTCTTGGCACGCACCCCCAATATCGGCTGTCGAGAGAATTCTCCCGGTTATCCCCCATCACAAAATAACAATTGTCCGGCACAGTGTAAGGCAGTCCCGGAAAATTCCCAATCAAACTGGATTTTGAAGGTGGCTCCGTGTGCCCCATGGTGTAATTCTCTTCCAGCTTTTTGCCGTTGATCCACACCGCTCCATCATGCACGTCCACGGTTTCGCCCGGCAGCGCAATCACCCTTTTTACATAGTCTGGCAGCGATGTATCGTACGGCGGCTTGAAGATAACGATCTGCTGCCGGTGCGGATTGCGCCACAGCGGCACGTGCCAGTTCGTGAACGGAATTCCCGCATCATACCCAATTCGGCTCATGATCAGGTGATCGCCGATCAGCAAGGTGTTCTCCATCGATCCCGACGGAATCACGCGCGCCTGTCCCAGCGTTCCGTTGATCAGCATGAACGCCAGAATCACCCAGAACCATGCGATGATCTCGCTCTTCACGCGCGAACTCATCGGCGCTTTCGCTTCCGTCATCGCTTGCTTCTTCTTTTCTTTAGTCGCGTCAGCTTTCACGATTCACCCTAACCATCCATGCAACGATGATCCACTTGCCGCCCAGCCTACTTTGCGCGCTTATCGAAAGGTCTCGAACAACCTCTTCCAGCGGATTTTGCTCGGATGCAGCACGGCGTTTCCATAAGCCAGCAAGCGCTCGGCAATGTTGCCGTTCCAGGCGTCCCCGGGCGCATCCACGGACATGTAGATCGTCACCGGTGTACCGATAATGTCGCTCCGCGGCACGCAGCCCCAGAAGCGGCTGTCGTAGGAATTTCCTCGGTTGTCGCCCATCACGAAATACTGATTCTCGGGCACCGTGAACGGTACGCCTTTGAACGGCGGGAGTAATTCCGAATGATAAGGAAGTTCCGTGGGCCCGGTGGCGTAATTCTCTTGCAGCTTCTTGCCGTTGATCCACACCGCGCCATCGTGGATATCAATTGAGTCGCCCGGCAAGCCGATAACCCGCTTGATCAAGTCCGACTGGTTGCGGTCATAAGGTGGCCGGAAAATGACGATCTGCTGGCGGTGCGGATTTCGCCACAGCGGCACATGCCAATTCGTGAACGGCACGCCCGCATCGTAGCCAATCCGGCTCATGATCAGGTGATCGCCCACCAGGAGCGTTTTTTCCATCGAGCCTGAAGGAATCACGCGCGCCTGTCCCAGCGTTCCGTTGATCGACAGAAACACCAGAACCACCCAACCCCACGCAATCGCTTCCTTCTTCACCCGAGTGCCCAATGGCGCCGTTTCAACCTTCGAAACGCCCTTCCGGTTTGTCCTCGTCTCGTTTTTAGCGTTCACGTTCCACCGTCACCGCTTCCTTCAATTTTGCCGTCCCGTTTTCCCGCACTTCCAGTTGCACCAGGTCCGTTGGATAAACTCCTGTATAGCAAGACGTACAAAATTTTCCTTCCGTATCATTCACCGCTTGCCGCAGACCCGGCAGCGACAGGTATCCCAGCGAATCCGCTCCCAGATACTTGCGGATTTCCTCCGGCGTATTCGAAGACGCAATCAGTTCTTCCTTCGTCGGCGTATCCACGCCGTAGTAGCACGGCGAAATCGTAGGCGGGCAGCTGATGCGCATGTGCACTTCCTTGGCGCCCGCTTCGCGCACCATGCGCACAAGTTTGCGGCTGGTCGTGCCGCGGACAATCGAATCGTCGATCAATACCACGCGCTTGCCCGCAATCAGGCTGCGCACCGGATTCAGTTTCAGCTTCACGCCAAAATTGCGGATGGCCTGCGACGGCTCGATAAATGTTCTTCCAATGTAGTGATTGCGGATCAGCCCCATGCGAAACGGAATTTTCGATTCCAACGCAAAACCGATCGCCGCGGGCACGCCAGAGTCCGGTATCGGCACGATCATGTCCGCTTGCACCGGATGTTCCCGCGCCAGCAACCGCCCCAGCATTTCGCGCGACTCGTTTACCGCGCGGCCAAACACAATGCTGTCGGGCCTCGAAAAATAGACATGCTCAAAGATGCAGTATTGATGCGGCTTGGGCGGGCTAAAGTGGATGGACTCCAACCCGGATCGCGAGATGCGCAACATTTCGCCCGGTTCGATATCGCGCACGTATTGCGCATTCAGCAAATCAAACGCGCAAGTCTCCGACGCCACCATCCAGGTGGTTTCGCCGTCGTGCCCTTCGATCTTTCCGAGCGCCAGTGGCCGGAATCCTCGTGGATCGCGCACGGCATACAATTCATCTGCGGTCAGCACCACCAGCGAATACGCGCCTTCCACCTGATTCAACGCATCGCCCAGCGCCCCGGAAAGATTTCTCGCCTGCGAACGCGCCACCAGATGCACAATCACTTCCGTGTCGCTGTTCGTTTGGAAGATGGAGCCACGATGCTCCAGCTTTCGTCGCCACTCGCTGGCATTCGTCAGATTCCCGTTGTGCGCCACCGCCATCTTTCCCTTGTTGCAATCAATCATGATCGGCTGGACGTTCAGCAGCGCCTTGTCGCCCGCCGTGGAATACCTCGTGTGGCCGATCGCGCTGCTGCCAGGCAGCTTTGCCAAAATGCGCGGCTGAAAAATTTCTTCCACCTCGCCCATGGCCTTGTGCATAAACAAGTCGTGTCCGGTGCTCGAGACGATTCCTGCGGACTCCTGCCCGCGATGTTGCAACGCGTACAAACCCAAATACGTGAGGTTGGCAGCTTCGGGATGCCCGAACACGCCGAACACTCCACATTCATCGTGGAATCGGTCGTCAACGTACGCCAGTTTCGTTGTCATTGGACCTTCAAGATGCGCTCGAGCGAGTGCGCCCAGATTTCTTTCGACGCCGTGACCTCGGCGGAAGCGACCGCACGTCCTTTATATTCGATGCGCAAAGTATTGTCACCGGTCACTTTGCCGATTTCGTGCGCGCCTACACCATATTGTCTCGCAGTATTCCGAACAGAGCCAAGTTTTTCCAGAGAAACGCTAACCACCACGCGCGCGCCTCGTTCGCCGAACAGCGCATATTCCGCCGACGCGTCCTCGGGCACCATTACGTTCGCTCCCAGCCCTGTCGCCGCGAAACACGATTCCGCCAATGTTACCGCCAGCCCTCCGTCGCTCACATCGTGCGCCGATTGCACTGTCCCCTCGTTCGCCAGAGCCACCATGCAATCGATCACCCATTTCTCCGCGCCCAGTTCAATAGCGGGCGGCTCCCCTGCGACGATGCCGGCAATCGTCTTTGAATATTCCGACGAAGAGAACTCGCGCTGCTTGCCGCCTCGTGGACCAGCCTGTGGTCCAGCCTTGGAAGAAGTCGCTCCATCAAGCAACACAATCACGTCACCTGCTTTGCGGAACGCAATCTTCAAAACTTTGCTGGCGTCTTCCAGAATTCCCAGAATCCCAATCGTCGGCGTCGGATAAATCGATTTCCCCAGCGTCTCGTTGTAGAAACTCACGTTCCCGCCGGTAATTGGCGTGTCCAGCGCGATGCACGCTTCGCCCAATCCATCAATCGCCTGCGAAAACTGCCACATTACTTCTGGCTTCTCCGGGCTGCCGAAATTCAGGCAATTGGTCGCCGCCATCGGACGCGCGCCCGACGTCGCCACGTTTCGCGCCGCTTCCGCCACCGCGTGCATCGCCCCAACCTTAGGATTCAGCTGTGCCCAGCGGCCGTTTCCATCGGTCGAAAGCGCCAGCGCCCGCATTACACCGTTCTTCTCCGATTCCTTGATGCGTACCACCGCGGCGTCGCTCACTTCCGGGCCGGCCACCGTATTGGTCCGCACCATCGAGTCGTACTGCTCGGTGATCCAGCGCTTCGACGCAATCGTTGGCGACGCCAGCAGCTTCTTGAAATTTTCCGTCAGGTCTGTGCCTTCCGCCTTGAACACATACCAGTCCTTTTCAGTTTCCTTGTGCGGCGACGGTGCGGTGATCGGCCGGTTGTACACCGGGCCTTCCTCAGCCAGCGGATGCGCAGGAATTTCCGCCACCACCACGCCGTGATCCTTCACCACCAGCATCTTCCCGTCTTTCACTTCGCCCACAACTGTCGCGTCCAGCCCCCACTTCTTGAACACCGCCAGCACTTCCTCCTCGCGGCCCTTTTCCGCCACCAGCAGCATGCGTTCCTGTGATTCGCTCAACATGATTTCGTACGGACTCATGCCGGTTTCGCGCTGCGGCACTTTCATCAAATCAATCTCAATGCCCGTGCCTCCGCGTGAAGCCATCTCGCACGTCGAGCAAGTCAATCCGGCAGCCCCCATATCCTGGATCGCCACCACGGCGCCAGTCTTCATGGCCTCGATGCACGCCTCCAGCAACAGCTTCTCCATGAACGGATCGCCCACCTGCACGTTTGGCCGCTTCTGTTTCGATTCTTCGGTGAACTCCGCGGACGCCAGCAGCGATGCTCCGTGAATGCCATCGCGCCCGGTCTTTGCGCCCACGTAAATCACCGGATTGCCCACACCCTTGGCCTTTGCCAGAAAAATTTCATCCTTGTGCGCGATGCCCAACGCCAGCGCGTTCACCAATGGATTTTGCGAATAGCAAGCTTCGAACGCCACCTCGCCGCCCACCGTCGGCACGCCGAAACAATTTCCGTAGTTCCCCACGCCGCGTACCACGCCATCCAGGATTCGCCGGTTCTTGGCCGCTTCTTCTTCGCTGGTATTCTTTGACGCCACAATTTCGCCAAACCGCAACGAGTCCAGCACCGCTATCGGCCGCGCGCCCATCGTGAAAATATCGCGCAGAATTCCTCCAACGCCCGTAGTCGCCCCTTGAAACGGCTCCACGTAGCTCGGGTGATTGTGCGACTCGATCTTGAACGCCGCCACCAACCCATCCCCGATGTCCACCACGCCGGCATTTTCCCCCGGCCCTTGCACCACCAGCTTGCCGCGCGTTGGCAGCCTCTTCAGGTGCACCTTGCTCGATTTGTACGAGCAGTGCTCGCTCCACATCACGCTGAAAATGCCCAGCTCCGTGATGTTCGGATCGCGCTTCAGTATCTTCTGGATGCGCCCATATTCTTCGCGCGTTATGCCATGCTCCGCCGCGATTTCCGGCGTCACTTTGATTTCGGTTTGTGCTGTTGCCATCTGTCCTTGACCTTCAATTCATGACCTAAAAAACACTGCAGGGGCACGACGTATCGTGCCCCTGCGCAATTCTATTTTTGAGCAAACCTCACGCTGTCGCCTTTGCCGCGCCTACCAGCGCCTCCACCATCGACCGAAATACCACCAAGCCATCTTCCGAATCCAGCGCCGATTCGACAGCACGCTCCGGGTGCGGCATCAGTCCCGCCACATTGCGTTCGCGGTTGCAGATCCCTGCGATATTCGCCACCGCGCCATTGGGATTCCCCGCATTATCGTCTTTGCCGTCCGGCGTGGTGTAGCGGAACAGGATTTGCCGGTTCTTTTCCAACTCCGCCAGCGTTGCTTCGTCGCAACTGTAATTTCCGTCGCTGTGCGCGATCGGAATCTTCAGAATCTGCCCTTTGCTCGCCGCGTTGGTGAACGGAGAATCCGTGTTCTCCACGCGCATATGCACATGCCGGCAAATAAATCGCAGCCCCGAATTCCGCATCATCGCCCCGGGCAGCAAGCCAGCCTCCAGCAAAATCTGAAAGCCATTGCAGATGCCCAGCACCAGCCCGCCGCTTTTCGCGAATTTCTCCACCGACTTCATTACCGGTGAAAACCGCGCAATCGCTCCCGTCCGCAGGTAATCGCCGTAGGAAAACCCTCCTGGCAAAATAATCGCATCGCTGCCTTGCAGCTTTTCGGATTGGTGCCAGATAAATTCCACCGGCCGCTGCAATACGTGGCCGATGGCGTGAAACGCGTCATGATCGCAATTGGACCCCGGGAAGACAACCACTCCAAATTTCATACTGCGCCTCCGGGTTTTCGTTATCGGGAACCCCTATTTTACCACACCGCCGCGCCTCGCGTAGACGCTACACACCCGCTCGCAGATTTCAAACCAGCGCGAGCAGCCGCCAGGTTTTAGTCTTAAATGTAGCGCTGACTTTCACGTCAGCCACGCCAGCACCTCACCTTATTCATATTCCGCGACGCTGCTGAAGAACTGACATTGTCATTCCGAACGGAGTCTGCGGAGTGAATCTGCTGTTTCCCTGCCTAGCCTGAACGCTTCGTTGGCTCTCACACTCTAATGCCGCCCGGATCAACCTCGCTCTACCGGGGATGCTTCTTCGATTTCTTCCCATCTTTGCCGCTCGTCGCAGCCATTTCGCGCCGTTTCTTACTCGCCCAGCCTAGCTTGTTCGCCTGCCTACCCCGCGCGACGCCCAGCGCATCCGCCGGCACGTTCTCCGTAATCACCGATCCCGCCGCAACGTACGCCCCATTCCCTATTCGCACCGGAGCCACGAGCACCGAATCGCTCCCCACAAACACTTTATTTCCGATCGTCGTCGGGTGCTTCACAAATCCGTCGTAGTTGCAGGTGATCGTCCCCGCGCCAATATTCGATTTTGCGCCGATTCGCGTGTCGCCCACATACGACAGGTGCGGCACTTTCGATCCTTCCCCGACCACGCTCTTCTTCAACTCCACGAAATTGCCGATGCGCGCGCCTTCTTTCACGTGCGACTCCGGCCGCATCCGCGCGAATGGCCCCGCGATCACATCCGAATCCACGCGGCTCTTCACGATCACGCAGTGCGGCTCGATCGTCACGTTGTCGCCCAACACCGAATCATGGATCACGCTGCCCGTTTTGACCACACACCGCGCGCCTATTTTCGTTTTCCCCAGCAATTGCACGCAAGGCTCGATCACTGTGTCTTCTCCCACGGTCACGTCGGGATCAATCAACACCGTTTCCGGCAGTTGAATCGTCACTCCGCTGCTCATCAGCTCACCGCGTTTCCATTCGCGAAACGCGCGGTCCACTCCCGCCAGGTCCGCTCGCGTGTTGCATCCCAGCGTTTCCTGTGCGTTTTCCGCAATCTCCGCCAGCACCGTTTCACCTTTCGCGTTCAGCACGAAAATCGCATCCGTAAGGTAAATCTCGCGATGCTTGTTGTTCGGTTTCACTTGCGCCAGCGCCGGCCAAAGTTTCGCCGTCGTAAAGCAATACATGCTGGAGTTGATCTCGTTCAGCTCGCGTTGTTCTGGCGTCAGTTGCGATTCTTCGATGATCGCCGCCACAGTGTCCCCGGATTTGCGCAGGATTCTCCCGTAGCCCGACGGGTCCGCCAGCACCGCCGTTAAAATCGAGGCCGCCGCATTTCCTTTTTTGTGCTTGTTGATCAGCGCGCGCAGCGTTTCAGTCCGCACCAGCGGCGCGTCGCCCGGCAGCACCACCACATATTTCGCGTTTCCGATGGCGCGCTTCGACACCACCAACGCGTGCCCCGTGCCATTTTGCGGTTGTTGCAGCACCGTCGTTACCTCGAACGGTTCCACCACTGCGGCCACTTTTTCGGCTTGATGCCCCACTACCGCGATGATCTTCTTCGCTCTTAGCGGCTCGCATGCGCGCACCACATGCTCCACCAGTGAACGCCCGCCGGCTGCATGCAGCACCTTCGCCAGACTCGACTTCAGCCGCGTGCCTTTGCCCGCGGCCAATACTAGAATTGCCACGTCTTTGTTTGTCATGGCCAGCATTGTCCCGTGACATCCGCGTTTTGACAACCACGGACTCGTCCGATGTTGAATGGTTGTTAATCCTGGTTCGTCCAGGTCGAGCCGGAAACGCTCAGTTGACAGTCAAAGGCACGCTGACCGTGGCGTCCGCCGTCGTGCCGTCCCCGCTTACGCCATACGCATTCATCGTGATCGTGTAGTTTCCAGCGGCGGTTTCGCCGCCCGTGTTCACCGTAATCTTCGCCATTCCCTTTTCGCTGTCCGAAAAATCAAGTGTTCTAGAGTTCAACGCATCGCCCGTGTTGACCTCGCAACTCGCCTTCGGCGCCGTCGTCGTGCACGACAGAAATACCCGGCCCGTCCCTGCCTTATTCTCCACGTCCACATTGGTCGTGTTTCCGGATGTCGCGCCAGCCTTCACCGTGATCCCACCCGGCTTACTGAGGTTCGGCACAGGCACCGCACTCGCCTTATAGATCCGCACATAATCCACCGTCATCACCGCCGGCGTCGGCGTCGCTTGGTCCGCCGGACCAGGCCACGATCCTTCGCCTCCCACCGCCAGATTCATCAACAGGAAAAATGGATGATTGAACACCCAGCTTTGTCCCGCCGGCACGTCACTCGCTGTAATCACATAAAAAACTTTTCCTGGGTCGTCCACATAGAACTGAATCATGTTAGGCGACCAGATCGCTCCATAGGTATGCCAGCCGGTCACGTCGCCGCTGGCCAATGCATACTTCTTCGGCAGTCCTTTGTCGCCGGAATACCCCGGCCCGTGCAGCGTTGAACTGATCTTCGAGGGTCCAAGTCCCCCCGACGCAGGCACGTTTTCCATGTAATCGATCTCGCCGCTATTCGGCCATCCCACTAAGCTGATGTTGCCGCCCAGTGCCCAGAACGCTGGCCAGATTCCCGGGCCGACCGGCAACATCATCCTCGCTTCCGCCCTTCCATACTGAAATTCTTCCGCGCCCTCGGTGATCATCCGCGCGCTCGTCCAGCTTCCACTATTCGGCGCCGTGCTCGCGTTGAGCTTGATCGCCTGAATCACCAAGTTTCCTTTGCCATCGATGTACGCGTTCGGCTTCGCGGAATTGCATCCGCGCACCGCGGTATCCGGCGCACAGTAATATTCCACCTCGCTGTTCACCTTTAGAATGCCCGTGTCAAACTTCCACTTCCCCGCATCGATGGGCGTTCCCGCCGGCCCGTTGAACTCATCCGACCACACTTGGTTCCAGCTCTGCGCATTCACGCCTTTCGCCAAGATGAACCCGAGTCCGCAAATCACCAGCAGGGCCGCGCGATTTGGCACATTCCCTCCCCGTACCTTGCTCTTAGGCATGCTCTTGCATCCTGTGTGTAGGATTAATCGGCTGCGGGTACAGGCGCGGAACGAAATGCCCGGGACACTTCCGCAGCTCCAGCGTGTTCGTCCGTCGTAATTTGCCACGAACTTGGGTCGGCGAGTAACTGGCTCACAAGTTGGGTGTGCAGAGCGTGCCCCGCTTTTCGCGCTTCCACCCGTCCAAGTAGCGGCAAGCCCACCAGTGCCAGATCGCCAATCAGGTCCAGCGCCTTGTGCCGGCCAAATTCGTCGGCAAACCGCAGTGAGCCGTTCATCACGCCATCCTTGGTCAGCACGATGGCGTTATCCAGCGAACCGCCTCGAATCAGCCCCATGCCTCTCAACGGTTCAATGTCGCTCTCAAAGCAGAACGTCCGCGCGCGCGACAGCACTTGCCGGAACGAGCTCGCGTTCACCACCATCTCCACTTCCTGCTGCCCCACCATCGGGTGCGAAAAATCCACGTAGCACCGCACGCGAAATTCGTCCGCGGGATAGATCCCGATTCGCCGACCGTCTTCCACTACCTCCACCGGTTTCGTCACTTTCAAGTAACGCCGCTTCCGCCGCAGTTTCCGAATGCCGGCCTCATCGATCATTTGCATAAACGGCTCCGCGGAGCCATCTAGGATCGGCACTTCGATCGCGTCAATGTCCAGATAGATGTTGTCGATTCCGCAGGAATAGACGGCCGCCAACAAATGCTCAGTCGTCGACAGCAGCACGCCATGTTTCATCAAGCTGGTGGCATAGCTAACGCGTGCCACATTGAACCCGTGCGCTTCAATTTGGAACCCGTCCAGGTCCACACGCCGAAACACGATCCCCGTGTCTGCAGGAGCCGGAACAAGGCGCAGCTTTCCGTGGACTCCTGTGTGGAGTCCGACACCCTCTGTCGAGACCGCAGATTGGATGGTTGTTTGAAACATGCCCCAACTCGATTCTAGCACATCGTCGGCCAATCGATGTCTTGCTTCTCCTTCATTTTCAGTTACTTATGAGCTACAAATACTGCCGATTCGAATACTGTGTGTCTTTCGCGCAACATTCCAGCCTCTTGCTGTGGCTTCTCCACCACCTAGGCGGTCCCATCCTCCCTCGCCTCCTCACCCCTTCGCTTATTTCTTTCATCCCTTTGTCCAACTCTTCCTGTCCGCCAATACGTCTAAATGCTATGCTTGTGGTTTGCATCTTTTCTTGGGTGGTGCTGGATGAATCGCTTCGCACGTTTTAGCATTCTGGGCGTTTCCATACTTGTTTTCGGTTGGGTGGGGCTTGGACATGTCCTTGGCCGCACCACTGACAACAAGGCGTACAAATCGCTAGTCGTCTACAGCGAAGTCCTGCAAAAGATCCAGCAGGATTACGTCGACGAGCCCAACATGCACCTCGTCGAGGCTGGCTCGCTTCATGGCTTGCTGGAATCTCTCGACTCGGAATCCAGCTATTTCACCCCGCGCGAGTATGCCGAATACAAACAGAAGCTCGCCAACTCCACCACCGGCGAAACTGGCTTGAATCTCAGCAAACGCTTCGGCTACATCATCGTCACTTCCGTCATACCCGACAGTTCCGCCGACAAAGCCGGCATTCGCAGCGGCGACATTTTTGAGTCTGTCGCTGGCTTCACCACGCGTGAAATGTCCGTGGGGCAGGCCAAGAATCTCCTCGCGGGACAGCCTGGCACCGGCGTAAAAGTTGGCGTAATTCGCCGCGGCAAAACGCAGCCCGAGTCTGTTGATCTGTCGCGCGAAAAGCTTCCCGCCTCGAAACTCCAGGTTCAGCGCATCGACAATGAAACCATTGCCATCCGCTTCCCCACTCTGGATGCCGGACGCGCCGACGAAGTTCGCGGCAAATTGCAGGAGTTCAGCAAGCAGGGCGTAACCAAGGTCATCCTTGATCTGCGCGAGTGCGGCCGCGGCTCCATTCCCGAAGCTCTGGCCATCGCTCGCTTGTTCGTGCCGTCCGGAAATCTCACTTCTCTGCGTGGTCAGACCGTTCCCGAGCAAGTTTTCGCTGCCGATGCCAGCAAGGTCATTTGGAAGGGTCCCGTATCGATTCTCATGGATGGCACTACAACGGGCCCGGCGGAAATTCTGGCTGCATCCATTGCCAACACCAAGCGCGGCGACCTGGTCGGCGACCGCACCTTTGGACTCGCTTCCGAACAGAAGCTCATCACTCTGGATGATGGCTCAGCCATTATTCTGACCGTTGCCAACTACTACAATGCCGACGGCAAGGCCATCCTCGAAGAAGGTGTCGCTCCCACGGAAGTTGTCCACAGCGCCGCTGCTGCCGATGATGGAGATGATGGCGCCGACGACACGCCGTCCACTTCCACTCCGCAAAAGGAGCCGCCACTCGGGCCTCGTCCTCTCTCTTCTGAGGATCCGGTTCTGCGCAAGGCTCTGGACCTGCTGAAGAATCCGGTCGCCGTTAAGAAGGCCGCTTAACTTTCACGTGAGACTTGTGTTTTTTCCCGCTGGGCGCGGATCGCTCACCGTCTTTCTCTGTGCGCTCGCATCCATCGTTCTGTGCCTCGCGGGCTGCGACAAGATCAAATCCTATCGCGACGCCGCGCGCGCGCGTCGCTCCTCGAAGGATCACACCGCAACGGCGCGCCCTTCCCGCAATAGCGCCACAGCCTCGCCAAAGCTCGCCATTATTCTCGACGACGTGGGCAGCGATCCCGCTGCCGTCGATCAGCTATTCGCTCTCCACTACCCTCTGACGCTCTCCGTGCTTCCGCTCCACCCGCACTCCACTGCCATCGCCGAAGAAGCGCACCGCCGCGGTTACCAGGTGATGCTGCACCTGCCTATGGAAGCCGTCGGTAATGAGGTAGCTGAGCCCCAGCAGTTGCGTGTGGGAATGACCTCACCTCAAATTTCGAACGATTTGGGTGGCATGCTCGGCAGCGTCCCGTATGCCGTTGGCGTGAACAATCACCAGGGCTCGCTCGCCACTTCCAACCCTGCGCTCATGGCGGAGCTTATGCCTCTACTTCACCAGCGGCACCTTTTCTTCATCGATAGCCGCACTACCGCGGCAACCGTTGCCTTCGACGCCGCCGAACACGACAGAGTCCCTTGCGCTTTCCGCAACGTGCCATTTCTCGATGATGTTCAGGAAGCTGGCGCCATCCGACGCCAGTTGGAACTCGCCATTCGCGGCGCCAAGGAAAAGGGTGAAGCCATCGCCATCGGGCATCCCCACCCCGAAACGCTGCAGGTCCTCCGCGAAATGCTTCCGCAGATTCAAGCGCAAGGCGTGCAACTGGTCCACGCCTCGACTCTCGTTCACTAATTTAGTTCCAACGGCGACCTCTCCGCGTCTTTCTTCGGAAACAGCCACATCACCACCAGAAATTGTAGCCCCATGGTCACAAAGCAGAACACGCTTCCCTCCGGACCTACCGTCCCACCCGTTAACCATGTCGGTCCGTGCAACACCGCGTGCGACAAGTTGCCTTGCATCGTCGTCCCGCTATTCGGCACCGAATAAAGATATGTCTCTCCCCAATCAAAGCTGGCGTGCAGTCCTACGGCATACCACAGACTGCCCGTACGCTTCAGTGTGAAGCAGAAAAAAAACGCTACCACTACCACACCGGCTGCCCCCACCCAGCCTTCTCCCGGATTGCCCAGATGTACCCCGCCGAACGCCACGGAAAGCAAAATCGCGGCAGGCCAAAAGCCAATCCCGTCCGCCAGGGTGTACTGCATGTATCCGCGAAACAAAAATTCTTCGAACAATCCAACGAAGAAAAACAAAAGTAGATGAAACAATCCCCATTGCACGATCTCATTTCCGTGCAACGCCAAACTCCCGAAAGAATATCCGCCAAACGCGCCAATCAAACCGACCAGCAGAGAAACTTCCAGCAAGCCGAACAGCAGCCCCAGCCAGAATTTGCCTCCCAGCGCCTCTGACATCGGCAACCCGTAAACTCCCGCGGGCCGACTCTCCAACCGCGACATCACCAACGCCGCGCCATACACCAACCCAAATCCCACCACCTCTTCCGACAACAAGATCATCTCGCTCGGCACGCCGCGCTTCGGCGTTAGAAAAACCCGCAAGCCCATCAATAGGATGGCCCCACCCACCAAGACCAGTAGCAGATAGACCAGCAGCCTCCAACCAGCCCGCAATCCGCGCTCGTTAAAGAACAATGGCGACGGGCCGGTAGGGGGTGCGGACAACGTGGACTGTCTTGCCGGTTCGTACGCCGAATTTCCCGATTCCATTTATTCTTGCTCCTTACGCGCGGGTCAATCGATCAGTTGCCCTGAAGTTATCCAAGTTCCTTTCTTTCCCACAACCTTAACCTTTTTACTATAGAATGCCGGTTAGCAGCACGCATCTGCGGAGGCTCTCCATACCTCACCACAGCCCATCTTCCTCTCTCATTGCCGGCCACCTCGCCCTCGATTTCGCGAATACCTCGCCAGTTTCCCACGACCTCTCTTGGGACGAATTCGTCTCCTTCTTGTTGGACGCGAAACTCGTCACTCCGGAGCGCGCAGCCCGGCTCCGGCCTTTGCTGCTGTCCGAGGCAAATGCCGTCGACGCCATTCTGCTCAAGATCCTGCGGCTTCGCGAATCCTTCCGCGCCGTCTTCGCTTCCGTTGTCGAGCATAAGCCTTTTCCCCGCCATTGGGCCGAGCCAATTAATGAAATCCTGCGGGTTACGGAGGGCCACGACGAATTGGTTTCCCACGAAGACGGCTGGCGTCTTCAATTTATCGCCCGAGAAGAAGGGCTGGAATGGTTGCTCGCCGCCATCGCGCGCTCTGCCGCGGAACTTCTTGTGGAAGGCGAGCGAGCGCCCATCCGCCGCTGCGCCAATCCCTCTTGTCGGCTCTTTTTCTACGACGACTCGCGCACCCATCGCCGTCGCTGGTGTTCCATGTCCACCTGCGGCAATCGTCACAAGGTAGCGAGCTTTCTGCGCCGCCATGTCCATAAACGAGGCCCCTCCGCCTGACGCGCCCGCCCACCACCAACTCTCACTTCACATACTTCGGCGATTCCCCCTTCGACCACGGGTCGTAATTGTGCGCGAACTCCAACCGTTCTCCCAGCGGCGGGTGGCTGTACAGCCAGAACGTAATGAACTTCGATGGATTCGGATCCGCCAGGTCGATGTCTCCCAGCTTTTGAAATGATTGCGCCGCCACTTCCTGCGAATTCGGCAAAATTCCATGCGTCACTTCCAACCCATACACATCCGCGGCGTGCTCCTGCATCCGGCTGAACCCGTTTCCAATCGGCGTTCCCGCGAACTCCAGCACGTGGAATATCAGCAGCAACACCGCCAGCGCCGCCCAATCCTCTTGGCCCGTAACTCCCCACGCTTTGCCCCATCGCGCCAGCACCCACTGCAGCGCTCGATAAGCCATATACAACCCGACCAGCAACCCGCCGGTAAAAAACAGGAAGCCCTTCCACGTGTGTCCCAGAACGTAATGCCCCAGTTCGTGGCCCACCACCGCAAGAACTTCATCGGGATTCGTCTTCTGAATTGCCGTGTCCCAAACCACCACACGCTTCGACGCGCCCACGCCCGTCACATACGCATTGATCGCATTGGTTTTCGCACTCGCTTCCATCAGAAACATTCGTTCCGCCGGAATCGGCACGCCCGCTCGCTGCGTCAATTTACCAATCGCTTCCACCAACTCCGGATGCTTGTCCCCCAACGGCGTGAACCGGTTGAACATCGGATCCAGGAACCATGGACTGATGAAAAATAGAAACAGCGATAGCGGCACCATGGCATACCAGAAATACAGCCACCACGTCCGCGCCTTCCACCGGATCACGCTCACCAGCAGCAACGCAACGATGTAGCCCAGTCCCAGCGAAAGCAACTCGCCTTTCGTCCAATCCCACAACCACGAACCCCATCCTTGAATGGATAGCTGGTACTGCAACGAAAGCCGGTGGCCATAAATTGAAATTGGAAGGTGCAACACTGCCAGCAGAATCATCAACGCCGGCACAAAAATCAGCGCTTGTATGCTTCGCTTAGCGCTGGCGCTTTCGGCAACGTCCCTCAATCTCGCTACCACCCCGCCCTGCAGTAACGCCAGCAGCACCAGGATGCCCCACGCCGCGGCCACAAAATACAGCGCGTACTCTTTCCGCGCCAACGACACGGCCTTCTGGTAGCGCTCCGGCGGAAGTTGGTAGGTCGACGTCGACGCTTTCGCCTCTGCCTTTATCTCATCCGTCGAACTCGTTCTGGCCGGTGCAGTTGTACTCCCTTGGCCTGCCTTCGCCACTCGCGGTCCAACGGAAAGTGCGCTGGCTGTCAGAACCAGCACGAGTACCGAGCGCAAGCCCCGCCGCAGCCACCCTGTCTTCAGCCCTCCCATTTTTCCACCATTGCCTTCCATCCAACACACCCCTATCTTGCCACAGCGGCGTATCGCTTCCCTCCGGCTGACGTCCACCGCCTCCCAGTAACTTTTCCACCCCGCATTGCTTGTTTCGCCTCAACCCCCGCTTGTTCCCCGCTCATTTCCTTCCCGCAGGCGTATCCTTTACTTGAAAGCCTCCCATCGGATGCTTCAAGGGGTTACCATGCGCCATAGGGTCATCGCGCTAACTCTGCCGCTTGCTTTGTCTCTCTCCGCCTTGCTTGCCACTCAGGTGGCAGCGCAGGATTCGCAAGACACTTCTGTCGCCGATGCCGCTCGTCGCGCACAGGAACAGAAAAAGGTCACGCCCAAGCCAGCCAAATTAATTACCAACGACAATTTACCCGCTGCTTCTAAGTCTGACGCTACCGCCACGCCTTCTCCCGAATCTTCTACTCAGCTCGCAACCACCACGGAAGCCACTCCCGCGCCACCTCCGCCAGCCGCCGGCGCCGTTCAGCCCGACAACGCTTCCGCGAATCCCGAAGTTGCTGGTCTGAAGCGCCAAATTGCCGATCAGCAAAAAGAAGTCGATCTCCTCTTGCGTCTTTACGCCCTCGATCAGGACGCTTTCCTGGCCAATCCCGATCACGCCCGCGATGCCCAGGGTATGGCCAAGCTCGATGCTCAGCAGGAAGAACTTCACGCCAAGGTCGCTGCGCTCGCGGCCGTCAAGGCAAAGCTAGACGCCATCGCTCCCGGTGAATCCGCAAAAATCCCGCCGCCAAAACCCTGATCGTTTAAGTTCCGCCGCAGGAACCCTGATCCACTAAGTTTGTCATTCCGAACGCAGTGAGGAATCTCTCTTCGATCGCGCCCTACCGCAGCTCGGGCCTTCAGGCCCGAGGCTTTTGTGTAGCACGACCGCAGAATTGAGTCGCGCCTAATACTTCGCGCATAACCTCTCTTCGTTTTCCACAGCGTCAAAAATTTCCTCATGCCTTCAAACCTATTTCCCATTGACGGCTCATGAACACCGCGTAACAATTTCGCGCAAGTCATCGTTCCACTCAGGAACGGACTCGGCCGCCCAGAGAGCTCACCACTTGCGTGAGCGGCTGCCACGGGGAGAGTGCATTATGTCCTTCATGCCGGGCTCCACCGTTCAATGTGTGAATCCGCATTGTGAAACCAGGGGCCACTGGCTCCGCGCGGAGGTCGTCAACTCCGAGCACTGCCCCACTTGTGGTGAATCCCTTCGCCACGTTCCGCCGCCGCTGGCTCCCCGTCCCCATTTTCGCCCGCGCCCGTTAGCTGCCCGCCCATCCTTCCGCCCGCGCTGAGGCCCCGCCCCTCTCGCGTCAGGAACACTACGATTTCCTCGTAGTGTCTCTTGCCCTTTTGTGTGGGCCACAAAAGAAAAAAGGACCAATGCGTCCTGCACATTGGTCCTTCATGAATCTCAGCCGTCTATTCTCGGATCTAGCCTTCCACCAATCCGCGCTCCAGCATCTCGTCGTCGCTCAACCACAGGTCGGGAATATTCGCCGATCCCAGCCGCAGGATGTCTTCCAGCGCTCCACGCACTTCGCGTAGCCGGAAGTCCACCCCGATGCGTTCCAGCAGATCAATCAGCGACTGCGCTCCCTCGGCCAGCATCGCTTTGGGGCGCGCGCCAATCTTATCCAACCGGTGATACGTGACGATATAGAAGGTGCTGAGTCCTGCTCCGTGTCTCACGATGTGCAAGAACCCTCGTGCTCGCGGCTGGCTCGGCTTCGGTTTGGCTGCTAGTGCTGATCCGATGGGGAGTGCGCTCATCGCCTGGTCTCCTTTCCCCTATCGCTCAACTGCATCCGCTCGTACTCCCGCAGTTTTCGCACTTGTAGCACGCTCCGTTCGGCACCATCAACATGCCGCACTCCGAACACGTCGGCGCTCCCTCGTGCGCGTCTCGCGGTGATTTGCTTACCGTCTCCACTGCAGCTGTTTTGCTAACCGCCGAGCTCGACGCTTGCGGCATCGGTATCGCATGCGCCAGTTCGGTCGCCGTTGCGCCGTTCAGCTTCAAATAGTCCGACGAAATAAACTTCCCGCCCAACCAACGCGCGATGTAGTCCAACACCGACGTCGAGAAGCGGATGTTTGCATTGGCCGTGATCCCGCTCGGCTCGAATCGCGTGTTCACCAGCTTGTCCACGAATACCTTCAACGGCACTCCATACTGCAAGCCCAGTGAAATCGTCAGTGCCAGGCCGTCCATCACGCCCGACAGTGTCGAACCTTCCTTGGACATCTTGATGAAGATTTCTCCCGGTCTTCCGTCCTCATACATTCCTACGGTGATGTACCCTTCGTGGCCGCCGACGCTGAACTTGTGTGTCACAGAGTCGCGTTCCACCGGCATTTTTTCCCGTTGCTGCCGCGCAAACAGCTCTCGTTGCAATGGCTCTGTCGCTGCAGCCACCGCCGCTGCCTCCGCCTTCTTCTCATCCTTCTGGTTCTGGTTGCCGGCGGCATTCAGCGGTTGCGAGCGCTTCGAATTGTCGCGGTAGATCGCCACGGCCTTCAGTCCCATCTTCCACGATTCAATGTACGCCTTCATGATGTCTTCAATCGTGGATTCTTCCGGCATATTAATGGTCTTGCTGATCGCGCCTGACAAGAAAGGCTGCGCCGCCGCCATCATCCGAACATGTCCGGTCCACGCAATCGAGCGCCCGCCCGTGGTCGCCAGCGAGCAGTCGAACACCGGCACGTGCGCTTCCTTCATATACGGCGCGCCATCGATCTTCCCATTCTTGTCGATGTAGCTCACGATTTCGCTGGTCTGTTCCGGCGTGTATCCCAGCTTCATCAGCGCTTGCGGCACGGTGTTATTCACGATCTTGATCACACCGCCGCCTACCAGCTTCTTGTGCTTCACCAATGCCAGGTCCGGTTCGATGCCCGTCGTGTCGCAGTCCATCATGAAACCAATCGTGCCCGTCGGCGCCAGCACGGTCACTTGCGAGTTCTTGAATCCGTGCTTCTCGCCCAGTTCCAGCGCGGAGTCCCAAGCACTCTGCGCGCCCAGGTACAGTTCCGCTTGCACATGGTATGGCTTGATTCCGCGCATCGCGTCGCGGTGCATGCGGATCACGTCCAGCATCGGCTCGCGGTTCTCTTCGTATCCCGCAAACGGACCCAGTCGTTCCGCTACTCGCGCCGATTGCGCATACGCTTCACCGCACATCAGCGCCGTCACCGCACCCGCTACGTCGCGCCCTTCATCCGAGTCATACGGCAACGCCATGGACATCAGCAGGGCGCCCAGGTTGGCGTAGCCCAATCCCAGCGGCCGGAAGTTGTGCGAGTTTTCCGCGATCTTCGGCGTCGGATAGCTGGCGTTGTCCACTAGGATTTCCTGCGCCGTAATCGTCACGTCCACCGCTTTCTTGAACGACTCCACATCGAGCGAGCCATTCGACTCCAGATACTTCATCAAGTTCAACGAAGCCAGGTTGCACGCCGTGTCGTCCAGGAACATGTATTCGCTGCAAGGGTTGCTGGCATTAATCCGCGCCGTGTTCTTGCAGGTGTGCCACCGGTTCACGGTGGTGTCATACTGCATCCCGGGATCCCCGCAGTGCCACGTGGAATCCGCCACCTTGTACAACAGGTCCTTGGCGCTCAGCTTTTCATTCGGCTGGCCATCGATCACGTTCTTCGTCCACCAGTCGCGGTTCTCTTCCACCGCGCGCATAAACTCGTCGGAAACACGCACCGAGTGATTCGCGTTCTGGAAGAACACGGAACTGTACGCCTCGCCGTCGATCGATGAGTCATACCCCAGACCAATCAACGCGTGCGCCTTCTTTTCTTCCTTTACCTTGCACTCGATGAATTCCACGATGTCCGGATGGTCGATGTTCAGGATCACCATCTTCGCCGCACGCCGCGTCTTTCCGCCGCTCTTGATTACCCCGGCGAACGCGTCAAAGCCCTTCATGAAGCTCACCGGCCCTGAAGCGATGCCGCCGCCCGACAGTGTCTCCTTGCTGCCTCGCAACGCCGAAAAATTGGTGCCCGTTCCTGAGCCCCACTTGAACAGCATTCCCTCCGTCCTCGTCAATCCCATGATCGATTCCATGTCGTCATGCACGGAATTGATGAAGCACGCCGAGCATTGCGGCTTCGGCTGCACGCCCACGTTGAACCACACCGGCGAATTGAAACTCATTTTCTGTTCAACCAGCAGGTGCGTCAGCTCGTCGCGAAACGCGTCGCGCGATTGCGGACTCGCAAAATACCCGCCCTCTTCGCCCCATCGCACAATCGTGTTCACCACTCGGCTGATCAATTGCCGCGCTGAACCTTCCCTCTCCGCCGAGCCCGGCTTCCCGTGAAAATATTTGCTCGCCACTATGTTGGTCGCCGTCTGCGACCAGCCCTTCGGCACTTCCACATTTTCCTGCTTGAAAATCGTTACGCCTTTTTCGTTCCCGATCTGCGCTGTCCGCTTTTCCCATTCGACCGCGTCGAAGGGAGAAATCCTGCCATCCGTAAAATATCGCTCGAACACCAGTCCTCTGGTTTCGCCGCCACTCTTCGCCGCGTTCGTTACTTCCACCGCTTTGCCGTTCAATGCTGACTTCACCGTTGCCATCAATTCCTCCCCGCTTCAGGTTCCCTTCCCTCAGGCGAGGAACCTTTATTTTACTCCCCTGCCGCCCAGGGGCGCGCGCCACTCGCATGTCGCGCTCTTTAGATTCTGGTTCCGTGGAAGCTCCAGCCGGAAAATAACCGCAAAAAGCGAACGCGCTGCCCTAGGCCGGTGTTCCTCACGCGGCTGAACAGCTTCATTCCCCGCCAAACGCACTGCGCGGAGAATCTACTTCGCGCTCGTTTTTTACGGTGATCCCGGGCTGGCTCGTGGGTTCATTGCCGGACCAAGGCAAATCCCCGACTCTGGTCCGTCTGGCGCTTCCACGTCCCCCGAATCTGGATTTGCAGTATTAGGCGATGCGTCGGTCCTGTCAAGAGAAAATCGCAAAATCTAGCTAACTTTTCCGAAACGCACCCATATCTTGTGGTGTCGTTTCATCGTCGCGCATCCCGAATCTGCACGCGCCTTCTACATCTTCTTCCCGATCACGCCGTAACTTCTTCTATGCCAGTCTATTACTATGCTGTTTCGATTTGTTCTCTCATTTCTCGCTTTCATTCTGCCGTTCTCTTCGGCAAAAACTTTTGCACAGGATTCCCGCAATCATTCCTCTCACGCTTCTCATCCCGCCTACGCCGAAACGCTTCATCTCCACGGAATCTCCGACGTCGGCAAGATCAACGATTATCTTTATCGTGGTTCCCAACCGAACGACGAAGGTTTGCATGAACTGAAAAAGCTCGGCATCACCACGATCATCGACCTGCGCGGCGAACGAAAAGGCTTGGCAAAATCCGAACGCAAGAAAGCTCAAGCCCTCGGCATTCGCGTCGTCAATATTCCCGCCAGCGGCTGGTCGACCCCCAAGGACAAAGATCTCGTGAAATTTCTGGCCCTCACGCAGCAGCAGCCCAGAGAAAAGATCTTTGTTCACTGCTGGCTCGGTGGCGATCGCTCCGGTGTGTACTTAGCTGCTTACCGCATCGCCATCGACCACTGGACGGGCCAGGAAGCCCTTGCGGAAATGCACTATTTCCATTTCAAATCCTTCTGGCATCCCCGCATGAAGAAATACGTCGAGCATTTCCCGGCGCACTACGCCAAATCAAAAGCCTTCGCCCAGCTCCGCCGCCAGCAAGTTGCCTCCCAACTCTAATCCAATGGCCATGTCCTATAACTCAGGCCTTCTGGCCTGAGGTTCGTTCGCGCAACTGCGTGAGTCGCGGTGAGAGCGAACTCCCCAGTTGGGCTTCCTCTTCCATGTAGATTCTCACTTGAAATTCAAGTGGCATGTTGAGCTAGAGGTGTTGGCAGGGAAGAAGGCAATTGGTAGACGCGGGCGCCGTCGTAGGGCTTACCGGAGCGGAACATGCCATAGATGGCGTGCAACAGTTTGCGAGCCACGGCCACCAGCGCGGGCATGAACAGCACATGTCGCAGGTGACGGTTGCCCATTTTGCTGATGCGCGGGCGTTTGTGCACGGAGGTTCCGGAGCTATGTTCTCGCGGATCCAATCCCGCAAAGGCCACCCATTGCCGCACGTCGCGATCTGCCGGCAACATGGCCAGTTCTCCTAGCATTTGAATGGCGCTGTTTTCCGCGAAACCCGTGGCGCTGCACAGCAGTTGATACTTTCGCTGCAACTGGTCATCGGCAGCGATATATCGCTGCGCTTCTGCTCGCAGTTGTTCGCTTTCGCGCTGCAAAGATCGCAGCATTCGCGCATCCAGTGGACCGCTCTTGCTGCGCTGGATCATGGCTTTCGCAAAATCCCGCACCGCCCGCGGATTCGCCACCATCAACTGCACTCCCGGGTGCGCACTCAGCAACAGCGCCACGTCCAGCCCGTACAGGCCCGTCGCTTCCATCACCACCCTCACCCGCTTCCCCCCGCGGGTGAGGGTGCGCAGCAACGCCCGATGTCCTCCCGCGGTATTTGCAAATCGCCGCAGCACCACTTGGTCTTTTTTTACGCTACACGCCACCACCAACTCCTGGGCGCTCACTTCCACTCCACACAGCACCAGCTTGTCCATCATGCCTCCTTGGAGTAGGCTGTGGCTCGGGCTCCCCGACCCTGCGCTATTTCCAACTGAGCTTGTAAATGCAGGCTCTGTGGCCTGTGATTCTCTTCAGTTTTAGGAAATTAGGGCGGGGGGCCGATCTACATGCAGGCTCGCAAAGTTCGCACTTCCGGCCTTAGCGCTGGGCGTGCGCTGGCGGTGAAACTCTACGGTTCGAATTTTCTCCTTCGCGTTATCGATACGCCACGGAACCGCCAATTCCCCGGTGCATCCGAATGCCACGCCACTACCATCTAATTTAAATGCGCCGCTTCTTCCCTAACTTGGCTCTCTTCGCTCTCTTGACATCCCCGGGAATTCTCGCAGCCCAGGCCCCTCCATCCACTCCGACGCCTTTCGCCACAACCGCGGAAAAATTGAAATTTGCGGGACTGCCCAGGTTTGGCAGAATCAACGATTCCCTATACCGCGGCGCGCAGCCTTACCCGGAAGGTCTGCAGCAACTCAAGAAGCTCGGCATCACCACCATCATCGATCTTCGCGGTGAGGATGCCCACAAGGTTGCTTGGGAACGTAAACAAGCTGAAGCCCTGGGAATCCGCTTCATTCATCTTCCCGTCAGCGGCTGGTCCACTCCCAGCAGCGAGCAAGTCGCGCAGTTCTTTTCCATCTTTCGCGGCAACACCGGCAATACCAACGAAAAAGTTTTCGTACATTGCCGCTTTGGAGAGGATCGCACCGGCGTTTTCATTGCCTCTTATCGCATCGCCTTCGATCATTGGTCCTCTGACCAGGCTTTGAACGAAATGCTCTCCTTCGGCTTCAACCGCATGTGGCACCCCTCCATGGCCAACTACGTTCGCAGCCTTCCCCAGCTCCTGCAATCCGACCCCATTCTCAAATCGTCCCTGGCCCCTCCAGTCACACCTCCGCTGGAACTAGCCCGCTAAAGCCTTCGCTTTCATGCCCTTGTGCGTGCTGTCGACCCGATCGATGCCCCGACTCGCCTAGTACCTCAGTACCCTTCACAACGTGACTTGCGCTTCATATCCTTACTTCTCCCTCTCACTGTATTCTCCATTTGTTGCAGCGTTTATTCTCTGTGTCTCCCGGAGACCCTGTGAACGTCGGCCGCTATCAAATTCTCGAAACGCTCGGCACCGGAGCCACCAGCCGTGTCGTCCGCGGCTATGATCCCCTGATCGATCGCTCCGTGGCCATCAAGCTTTTCTCTCCCGAACTGGGCCGCGGTGAAGGTCGCGCCCGTTTCCTTCGTGAAGCCCGCGTCGTCGGCAAACTCTCTCATCCCTTTATCATCTCGCTGCACGACATGGGCATCGAGGAATCCACCCTCACTCCTTATCTGGTGATGGAATTGGTCGAAGGCCAATCGCTCGAAAAAATGCTGCTCAAAGGCAGCCTTCCGTTTCCTACCGCGTGCGCCCTCGCCGCCCAGGTGTCCGTGGCGCTTTCTGTGGCCCATCGCGCCGGCATCATTCATGGCGATGTCAAACCCGCCAACATTCTGGTCACTCCTGAGATGCGCCCCAAGCTCACCGACTTCGGCATGGCGCGCCTGGCCAGCCACGATAGCGGCAATACTTCTCTTTTTGGAACGCCCGCTTACTGGTGCCCTGAACAGATTATTGGCCGTCCACAAGATGCGCGTTCCGATTTGTTCTCACTCGGCGTAGTGCTGTACGAAATGCTCACGGGAATTTCTCCCTTCGCCAGCCAGGGCGATTCCTTGCAGAACGTTTGCAACCACGTGCTCTCTTCCACGCCGCAGCCGCCTTCGCACGCCAACCCTTCGATTCCGGCCGCGGTGAACGAGATCATGGCGGCTTGCCTGGCCAAGGATCCTCAGCACCGCGTTCAATCCGCCGAAGCGCTGGCCGACCACCTGTTCCCCCTGGCCCGTCGCAAACCCGGCGTCCAACCAGTCGCCTCGCCGGAGCCAACGCTGCGCAGCCGCACCGCGCGCTTCCTCCGCTCCGCCTAACCCTTTTGGAGTGCGGCGGCTAGCCGCCGCTTTTCCACCCCAAACTTTCTTCCTAATCCTCCCTGACCAACCGCCCCTACCTCTCGTCTATACGCCCAGAGGTGAGTACCATGTCTTCCCGCAAGCTGCTTCCGGTTGTTGGCATCGTTATCTGGTCCGCGGTCGCCCTCACGGCGGCTCCGCGTGCGCTTTCCCATCGACACCCGACCAGCGTCACCGTCCACAACGGCGACCCGATCGCCAGTTGCTCCGATCTGAACATCAACTTCGACGGTGGCCGCCGCGCTGTCGTTCAATCCGAGGAACGCACCATCACCAAAGCCGAAGCGCCTACGCTGCGCATTCAGGCCGATTCCAACGGTGGATTGCAAGTGCAAGGCTGGGACAATAACGATTACGCTGTCACACTCTGCAAAGCTGCTGATCCCGACGGCGACGCCAGCAATGTCCTCTCCCAGATCCATCTCACCTTTCACAATGGCGAACTCGGTGTCACTGGCCCGTCCTCCCATGAGCGCTGGTCCGCTCATATCCTCGTGAAAGCTCCCAAGGGTTCATCGCTGGATCTGCAGGTAAAGAACGGCCCCATGGGTCTCTACAATGTGGATGGCAACATTAAAGCGCGCGCGCAAAATGGTCCGCTTTCCGTGATGGGTTGCAGCGGCGATGTCGACCTCTCCACGCAAAACGGTCCCGTCACGCTGGAAGGCAACAGCGGCAAAATACGCGTCGATGCACAGAACGGCCCGCTCACGATTTCACTCAGTGGCAAGAATTGGAATGGCTCCGGCGTTGAAGCGCATGCCAACAACGGTCCCCTGACGCTCGAAATTCCTTCCGGCTATCAATCCGGGGTGCTTGTCGAATCCGAAGGTCACAGCCCGTTCCAGTGCCACTCTTCCGTTTGCTCGGAAGGCCGCAAAACCTGGGAAGACGACCGCAAGAGCATCGAATTCGGCTCCGGTCCGACGGTCGTTCATCTTTCAACCGTCAACGGACCAATTTCCGTACATTAATTGTCGATTTTATCTTCGGGATGCTTGCTACGAAGGCAGGAATCTGCGCGACTCGCTGTGCGGCTAGTTGTTTTGTGCTTTTCCTCGGCTTGCCGACGCACCTTCGAATATCGTCGCCACTTCTGCATTTCCCTCGGCATGAGCTTGCCGCATACGCTTGCGCTCGGCTTCCAATACCATCTCAAGCCATCGCTGGAAATCTTCTTCATTAGCGATGACGAAACGGTGCTCTGGTGAATGTGGCCGCGAGGGTCGCATGGATGCCGAGTGTGTTAGAACGGAATTCTAAGGTCAATGCACTGTGGAAAATTTGGTTCTTTACTAAATCTTAAGCCCTAGATGCCAGATTAGAAATGACTTAACCTCTGGCAAAATTCCCGCCACAGTTCTCATTCTGTGCTAGAATCCGCGCATTCTCAGGTCTTCCCTCTTAGGATCCTTAAATGCAGCAGGTTTCCAGCCCGCCTGCCCTCAAGTTTGGTCGCTTCCTCGTGAACCTGACGGCGGGTGAAGTTCGCAAAAATGGCTCGCGCATCCGCCTGCAGGAAAAGCCATTGCGTGTTCTCGTCCTGCTCGCCGAGCGCCAGGGCCAAGTTGTCACCCGGACGGAACTGAAGCAGCATCTCTGGCCCGAAGACACTTTCGTCGATTTTGAGACAGGTCTGAACACCGCGGTCAGCAAACTTCGCGACGCTCTTTCCGACAAAGCTGACAATCCCCGCTACATCGAAACCATTCCTCGCCGCGGATACCGCTTCCTGGCTCCGGTGGAATTCCATGGCGGCCGAGCCCCATCTACAGCGGTACTCGAAACCAAAGACCAGACACCGCAGCCCGCGCCTGTTCCCGCAAGCCAACCAAAGATCGAAACGCCACAGCCTCTGCCGCCACCCGCTACAAAATCGCCAGCCATCACCACCATTTGGATCTCCATCGCCATCGCGGTTGCCATCGTCGCCGGCGGCTTGTACTGGCTCACTCACGGACGCCCCGCGCTTTCGTTCCACTCCCGCGATTCCGTGCTCATCGCCGATTTCGAGAATCAAACTGGCGATCCGCGATTCGACAGCGCTCTCGCCACCGCCTTCTCCGTCAGCATCGAGCAGTCTCGCTACGCCAACGTCTTCCCGCGCATGGAGCTCGACGCTGTGCTGAAACGCATGGGTCGTCCGCAGAACGAGCGCATCACTCCCATATTAGGCTGCGAAATTTGCCAACGCGAAAGTGTCCGCGCCTTAATTGCCAGCAGTATCACGCGCACTGGCCAGGAATATGCCCTCACCGCGCAGCTCATCGATCCCAAGACCGGAGACACCGTTCGCGCCTACACCGAACGCTCTTACGGCGAAGACCACATTCTCGAAGCCCTCGACGTGCTTTCCCGCGATGTTCGCGAAGCTCTTGGCGAGTCTCTCTATCAGATCCAGCGCACCGATAAGCCGCTCCCACAAGTCACCACCAAATCTCTTAGCGCCTTGCAGCAATATGCCGACGGCTCCAATCTCTGGCGTCTCGGAAAATTCCAGGACGCCACCACACTGTTCAAAGCCGCCATCGCCAGCGATCCGGATTTCGCCATGGCCCATGCGGCGCTCGGCGGCGCGAAGTACAGCTACATCTACAATGCTCCCGAAGAGGGCCAAGCTGAATACGAGAAAGCCCTCTCTTTAATTTCCCGCACCACCAACCGCGAACGCATGTTGATCGAAACGAAATATGCCAATGACCGCGGCCATGTGGAGGAAGCCGATCAACTTTTCCGCCTGTATTTGAATAGCTATCCGGACGACACGCCTATGCGCGTCAACTACGCTAACCTGTTGCGCAAGAACAATCGCCAGCAGGAAGCTATCGAGCAGTTCAAGCAGGTTCTTCAGTTGGCGCCCGACTATGCCAGCGCGTATATCGGCATCGTCACCGCCAATAAAAGTGTGGGCAATTATCCGGCTGCGTTGCAGGCCTACGCGAAAGCATTTGAGCTTGAACCCAATTGGCTGAGCGCGGGTAACATCAACCGTGAATATGGATTTACTCTCGTCGCCAATGGCGAAGACCAGAAGGCCGAACAGGTTTTCACCGCAATGCTCGCCAAACCCGAAACGCGCGAAAACGGTTTGCGCTCGCTGGCCTTTCTGGATCTTTATCATGGCCGCTACTCCAGCGCCGAGAGCCGCCTGGAACATTCGTTGGAACTTGTGAAGACCCAGAACTCGCCGCTCAGCATCGCTCGCGTTCACCTTGTGCTTTCGATTGTGGCCGAGGGCAAAGGCGATACCAAAACGCAACGCCACCACCTCGAAGCCGCCGTTGCCACCTTGAACGAAATCCAATCCAAGGTTGTTTTCGGCGCATTGTTGGGCGACGCTTGCGCGCGTGCTGGCTTCACCGATCTCGCCGAAAAGATTGCCGCGCTCATCACTCCGCTCGCCGATGCTCACAGCTCCGAACAGATGGGCTACTTGCATCTCCTGCAGGGCGACCTTGCTTTGGCCGCTGGACAGAACGACAAGGCCATCGAATTACTTCGGCAATCCGACAAAGAGAACAGCACCGCGATTTCCACGGAAGCTTTGGCCCACGCCTATCAGCAAGCTGGCCAGCTCGACCAGGCCGTCGCCACCTTCCAGAAAATGCTCAGCTTCCCGGCGGTTCGCTCAGCTGGGAGCCGCAACAGCGCTGGCTGGTCGCTCGCTACACGCTAGCCACGGATTATTCATCGCGCGGCGATAACCAGAAAGCCCGCGACACCCTTGCCACGTTATTGACTCTCTGGAAAAACGCCGATCCCGATTTGCCCACTTTAGTAGCCGCCAAGTCCGCCTACGCCAAGCTGCAGTAAGCAATTCTCCCCATTAATGAAATGCGCTGGTAGATGGCGCTGAAGTGAAAATGTCGGCGCGCCGACAATGCGCGTGGTTCGTTGTAGACCCCATTCAAAAACGGGGACTGGTTGACTCAAGAGGCCCGAGAGTATATCAGTTACATAAGTCTCGCAGAAGTATAGAGGCAGAAGGGTGCCCCAGGTTCCGTTTTTTGGTACCTGGGTCTTGGGTTCAGCATGCCAGTCGGGCTGACTCGCCACTACGGTCAAGGTCATTTGCACTTCATCACCTTCAGTTGTTATGCCCGCCTACCATTGTTGAACTCTCCCCATGCCCGAAACATCTTTGTGCAAGAGTTGGCAAGAGCGCGCGACGAAATGGGGTTTCAACTGATCGAATATGTCGTTATGCCGGAGCACGTTCACTTGTTGATAAGCGAACCAGAGCATGGAACTCCATCCACCGGTCTGCAGAAGCTCAAACTTCGAGTATCACGGGAAATGCGCAAACAGGAGGACGACGGGATCGGACAATCGCAAGAAGCGGAGCCATCACCGCAACCGTTCTGGCAACCGAGATTCTATGATTTCAATGTGTATACGAAAGCAAGAAAACCGAGAAGTTAAATTACATGCACGCCAATCCAGTTACGCGAGGACTGGTCGAACCTCCCAAAGACTGGCCGTGGAGTAGTTGGTCGTTTTACAAAGGCGAGACAGGGCCTGCGCCCATCGACATCGTGGAGTGAAAAAGATAACCCAAGACCCCGGTACCAGAAACCGGAACCTGGGGCACCCTCCTCGGTGTTGCAGCACTAAGTGGACGCCTTATCTGACTGGTTGGCGGTCGTTGGGCCAGGGCTTGAATGCGAAGACCCAAAGCATCGCGAAGGCCACAGGCGGAACAAGACACAGCAACACCACGCCGGACTGTGGCCCGTTCTCTTGAGGATCGCTCCGATCGGTATCACGTAACTGAAAAACGCTAGCACCACAAACCAATGAAACGGGTGGAATTCCCCTACGCGACCCTCCAGCATGGATGTAGGAGCGATTGCCGTGAGCTTATCACGTGACGCGTGGAATCATGTGGCACGGACAAGCTTTTCCGCGCCATTCTCGCCTTATACTAGAGAATACTGTTGAGGTTTTATGTAAATGGTGACACAATGAGTCGTGTTCGCGCTGCGGCGGCTCTGTGTTGACCCGCCGCCATTCCTCGCCTCCCTCCTTCGTTCCCCTAAGTCTCTCAGTTCCAACACTTACATCGAAAATAGCCTTAACCCCTATGCTTTCAATCCATACGTAAAAACAGGGGGGATATCCATCTCTCATCACCTGAGTCCGCAGGCCCCTCCGTCGATTTCACCTCCGCCGTATTCACCGCGCTGTGAGTTTTCAACTGGCAACTTTTGCTTCATCTCCTTTCGATTCACATACATCCCATACTAGCGCGCGCAAGCCCCTTTTCTTTGACAAAACAGCCGCAAAAACACCCGGGGGTAGGAATGGTCGGCGCGCCGACTTTGGCGCTGCGCCATTCCCCATTTTCTGTTTTCGATTTCTGTGTCTCGGAAGAACCAACCTGAAGGTTGGCCACTACAAAGGGAGATCGATGAGCGCTACGCGCTTTCGCTTTTCTATTTTCGATTTCCCAATTTCTATTTTCTATTCGTAACGGAGGGCTTCTACCGGATCGAGCTTCGCGGCTTTCATGGCGGGCCAAACGCCGAAGATTAGGCCGATGGTGACGCTGACAAGAATTCCCGTGGCAGCGGCCCAGAAAGGAACCACGCCGGGCCATTGCAGAGTGAGGCGAATGAGCAGCACCAGCAAAAACACGATGATCAGTGCAATAAGTCCGCCCATGCCGGTCAGGGTCATGGCCTCGAGCAGGAATTGCCAGGTAATGTCTTTGCTCTTGGCGCCGATGGCTTTGCGCAAACCGATTTCGCGGGTGCGTTCGGTAACGCTGACGAGCATGATATTCATCACGCCGACGCCGCCGATCAGCAATCCAATGGCGCTGAGAACGATCATCGCCAGGTACACCATCATCATGATGTTGTGGAACTCTGCGACTTCCTGCTCGGCTGTGGCGATGGAAAAATTATCTTTGCCGCCGAAGGGAACGTTCCTGCGGCGCTCCAGAACTTCGCGGATCTGGTCGACGGCGGTATCCAGCATTTTCGGATACGCCTGCGCGCGCATGTTGATTTCGTCGGCATCAGGATAAGTTTTCTTGAAGGTGCTGAAGGGAATCAGGACGCGGCGGTCTTCATCGCCCATGCCGAAACCGCCCTTGGGCTTTTCGACTACGCCAATGACCTGAAACGCGGAGCCGTCGATCATCACGTCTTTGCCGATAGGATGACCCTCGGGAAACAAAACGGGCGCGACGTTTTCGCCGAGCATGACCACTTTTTCCTTGTGAAGATCGTCGCCTTCACTGATGAAGCGGCCTTCGACCGTAGCGGCGTTGGCGTAAACTTCGCCGAAGTTGGGTTGCACGCCGCGGAAATCAATGGCGGTGACATCGCCGGATTTGGTGCGCACGATGTGGTTGTGGCTCCAATTCGTTTGCACAAAAACGGTGACATTCTTCACCGCGGGACATTTCTCCTGAATGGCGATGGCGTCTTCCATGGTGAGAGGCTTGCGCTGCTGCTCTTCGATTGGCGGGGGACCGCCGTGACGTCCCTGGTCCCACTTGGTGATGAAGGCAGTATCCGCGCCGAACTGATTGATGTTTTCCTGGATTTTCTGGTCGAAGCCGGTCAGCAGCGCGGCGACCAGCATGATGACGCTGACGCCCAGGACCACGCCGAACACGGTGAGTGCGCTACGCAACTTGTGCGTGCGGAGCGTGTCCATTGCCTGCTTCAGATTTTCGCCGTAAGCCTGTGCCATGTGGTCCCTCAGCCGTCCGAGCGCAGCGCTTCGATGGGATCCAGCTTAGCTGCGCGCATGGCCGGAAAAATTCCAAAGAACAACCCAACCGCGGTCGACAGTCCCAAAGAAATGATCACCGCGCTGACCGGCGTGTGCATCGGGAAAGAAAATGCCTTTTCCACCACGAACACCACAGCATAAGCCGCCAGGATTCCCATCAATCCGCCGGCAGCGGCAAGCACCGCGGATTCGGTCATGAACTGCAGCAGGATGTGCTTTTTTCTGGCACCCAGCGAACGGCGCAAACCGATTTCGCGGGTGCGTTCGGTGACGCTGGCCAGCATGATGTTCATGATCACGATGCCGCCAACAACGAGGAAAATGCTGACCAGCGACATGGCGACGAACGCGATGTTCTTGGTAAGGCTGTTCCACAACTCCATGATGGAATCGGAACCGAGAATGCCGAAATTGTCAGGCGCGTCGTAGGGCAAATGACGCCAGGCGCGGAAGAGCATGCGCGCTTCGTCTTCGCTGGCCATCATCAATTCCTGGCTGGGCGCCTGAACAAAGATGGTCACCCAATCCGCTTGGGTGTGCCAACCCTTCCGCCAGGTACCGATTGGCAGGATCATGTAGTTGTCCTGCGACTGACCAAAGGCGCTGCCCAGCGGTTCGGCAACGCCGATGACTTCGTAGGTATGGGTCTGAACGCGAAGAGTTTTGCCGATGGGGTCCACATTGGGGAAGAACTTGGTGGCCAAGTCGGGTCCGATGAACACAACTTCGGAATGGTGGTCCTCATCTGCCTGGGTGACAAAGCGGCCCTGCGCGACGTTCAGGTTGCGGACGTCGGCGAAGTTGGGAGTGGCGCCAAGCATCTGAACGTTTTCCATGATCACGTTGCCGACCTTGACCTGGACGTTGTGATCCTCTTCGGCGGCAACGGCAGAAGCCAGCTTCATGCTTTGGCGCAGGCGCTCGTAATCTTCGTAGGTGATCAAAGGACGCTTTTGCGCTTTGATCCAGGCGTCTTCACTGGTGATGATGCCGAAGCGGTGAACCAGGAAAACGTTGGCACCGAGGTTGGCGACGCGATCGGCGACGTAGAGGTCGAGGCCGGAAATAACGCTCATGACAATGACGAGGGTAGTGACGGCGAGAATTACGCCGAGGAGCGTGAGGAAGCTGCGGAGTTTGTGGGTTCGCAAAGCGTCCAAAGCGAGCTTAATGGTCTCCGAGGAGGTGACCCAAGCGGCGCGGAAACCCTTTAGGCGGGCTGGAGACACGAAGGCCCTTGCCGGGACCGGCGGGGCAGCCGTCAAGCTATCGATTGGGGTTACGCCCACTGACCTCTCCTGTAAGCAATACGAAGACACCCCTCGAATCGTTCCTCAATAGTTAGACGTATGCAGGGCGTCTTTGCTTTCAGTGAAGTTGCATGCAATCATCACCATTGTAGCGCACCGAGGCACGTGCGGGCTGTGATTTCGCGCGGCCAGAGGCGTGACGAGGTTTGCAATTCAGTCAGATCAGCCTGATTTTTCTATGACTTACAGCGAGCGACAGCAATCGAGAGTGCCGCAGACGAGTCGATGGTGGTTTGCGTTGGCGGTCTGGCCATTGTTCTTCGCTTCTGCGATCTGTGGACAAGATCCCACTCCTGCCGCCACCGATCCGGCAATCCAACCTGAATCACAGAGCGACCTGTTTGGCCGAGTGATCGCCAACCAGAAGAAGATGGAGTTGGAACTGGACGAGTATGAACGCACGGAAAAGGTGGAGATAAGGAAGACTGGCAGCGACGGGAAGCCGTCCGAGGTGCGGGTTTGGAGACGCTTCCCTGCAGGGCCGGCAGTGACCAAACTGCCGATTTCCGTGGACGGGGCCGCTGTTAGCCCGGAACTGTATCGCGAGGACCTGGAGAAGCTGGAAAAGTACCTGGTGTGGGCGGCGCAAGGTGGCCCAGCGCAGCAGGAGGCGTTCGCCAAGGCGCAGCGAAAACGAAGAGAGCGCCATGACTTGATCGCGACCACGCATGACGCGTTCCAGTTTACCCGCGTGGGCGAAGAAAAGCGAGGCGAGCGGACACTGGCGAAGTATGCAATGGACCCGAACCCGAAATACAAAGCAACCACGCGCAACGCCGTCATCTTCAGCAAGGTACGCGGGACGGTTTGGATCGACGAACAGTCGGGGGAGCTGGCGAGAATTGAAGGCTCGGTGACGGAGGACATCTCGATTTCGTTATTTTTGGCCAAGGTAAACAAAGGCAGCCATTTCATGCAGGAGCGGTACGAGATGACGCCGGGGCACTGGTTTCCCAGCTACGAGCAGTATGACTTTGACGGCCGCAAGTTTGTCGTGTCGTTCTCGATTCACGAGCGCACGTTTTATTCGGATTACAAGCGAGTTGGGCCACCGAAAGAGGCCGTGGCGGTGGTCCGTGACGAGTTAAGCAAACTGGGGAGCGGGCAGACGGCCGAGTAGGGGCAGACTCGATAGAATAGAGCCATTAAGTACTAGGACTAAACGAACCGGATCGGAGGTGCCATGTTCCGGAATCGCATTTCTCTATTCTCCGGGTTAGTAACAGTCGCGGTGATTTGGATGACGGTTCATCCCTGCCTGGCGCGCCCCCAAGATACGAGCGCCGGCGACCCTGCGCAATCGCAAACAACTTCCCCGGCATCGCAAACCAGCCCAGCGCCGGCAACGGCGCAGGCCGCCACGAAGACTGATGTTCTCATTCCCCCGGTTCAACCGGCGGACAAAAAGAAGCCAAAGAAGGTGTGGACGAATGACGAGCTAAAGTCTGTGAAGAGCGGGGTGTCCGTGGTGGGCGACGCGAATAAAAGCACGACGACGCGGCATAGCCACGCGCCAAAAGACGACGAGGAGAATGACAACCCGAGCCCGCACCAGCAGCAAGTGGAAGAGTACCGCAGCCAGATCCGTGAATTACGCGACCGGATTGAGGCAGTCGACAAACGCGTCGCGCAGTTGAAAGATTTTAAGGCGGAGAATACCTCGGCGTCCGGAGGAATCGATTTGCACCAGAAATACAACATGGAGCCAGTGGCGGATCAAGTGAAGCAACTGGAAGACGCGAAAAAGAAGCTGCAGGCGCAGATTGACGATATCGAGAATGATGCGCGAAAGAGCGGGATTGAACCAGGCGAGCTGCGATAACTAGAGACAATCAAGAAAAAAATTGGTTCGGCTTATTTTGGATCCTTTGGAGATTCGGGCATCAATTCTCCAGCGGCCCGGGCGATGCGTCGCTGGCAAGTCGCCCATTCCTCCTCGATGCACTGGCCATGCGGGCAATCGAACTCACATAAGGACATGTCGGCTGGCACTTCGCCGACGAAGTGACCACGGAGCCAGCGAGAGAACCTGTTCCACAAGGATGGTGGTGAGGGGGCGGCGGTCATGGTTATCCCAGGGACGTATGGAATTGCGTGCATATTACTACACGGTATAAACGACGTCCACCGAAGTTTGCAACGGCAATCGCGTGCCAAGGGTTTATGCGACAACCCAAAAAGAGGCTTTCCGTGGCTAAAGCCGGATTGTGGTGAAGCAGATACGGCACGACTGAAGTGGTACCCTCCCGTCAGCGAATTCCGCCGAGGGAGAGAAAAAGGGTGAGATATCGTTTGAGGTTCTGGGTGATGAGGAAATTCTCTTTCACGTGCTCGTGGCCGCGTTCACCTAAACGAGCGGCGATCTGCGGGTGCGACAGTAAGAAGCGAATCTGATAAGCGGTGCCCTCGACGGAGTGCGCCAGCAGTCCGGTGTGATTGTGAATGACCTGGGTGGGAATGCCACCAACCGCGGACGCCACGACTGGCTTCTTTTTCCAGAGGGCTTCAGAAACGGTAAGCCCAAAACCTTCGCGCAGACTTTTCTGGATGACGATGGAAGAAGCGCGCTGCAGCGCATTTACTTCCAGGGGAGCCCAAGCAGGAAGCTCGAGCACCTTGATGTCTGCATCGCCATCGGCGGCGTGATGCACTTCCTTCAAGACTTGCGCACCTTCGGGATCGTCTGAGGCGCTACCCCCGGCCAGCACCAACTGGCAATCGAAATAGCGCTTGACGATGCGGTAGGCGCGAATTACTCCCAGCGGATCTTTCAACCGGTCGAATCGAGAGATCTGCGTGAGGATTGGACGCAGCGGATCAATGTGATAACGGGCGAGCACGTCGGCGATGAATTCTGCCGGAAGTTCGCGATTTTTTTCGGAGAGCGGATCAATCGCGGGATAGAAAAGGTATTGGGGAATGGGAAGCTGGCGCGCGAATTCCGGGGAGGAGAAGATCGAGGCGTCGTAACGGGCGACGTAGGAATGAAGAAAATCCCAAACCGCCGAGTTGGGATGGGAAAGATCGATGTGGCAGCGCCAGACCCAGTGATTTTTGCCTTGAGGACGATCGTCGATGAGGCCGAGCGGCTGGGGGTCGTGGATGACGACGAATTCAGCATCGAGAGGCAGGCGATGAAGGTTGCGCTGCTGGTATTCGCGGAAGATTTCGAAGTCGCGGGGCTGCGGATGATAGGGCGCGCCATGAAGGGCGTTGTGGAAGGCTTTGGTGACCGCGAAGAAATCTTCACCGCCGGTAATAACGCCCCAGCGAAAAGGGAGTTCCAGATCCTCGGCAAGAGGAATGATGCGATTCAGTATTTCGGCGACGCCTCCGCCAACGGCAGTGGAGTTCACCATTTCGACGCGGCGGCCGAGCAACGGACGAGCCAGGATGCGTAATTCCTCGATCTCACCGGCGCCGACAACGGCGGCATAGTCATCGAGAGGGATGCGGTTCGCCGTCTGCACTGCCGTCATGCTTTCTCCTCTCACGGTCGACCAGGCGAAGCAACTTTGCGCGGGCGCTGTCGAGCGTATTGGTGTAGATGTCGATGCGATTCACGCTTTCGGCGAGGGTCATCAGGCCCAGGCCATTCGCAAGCCAGTGCGAAAAATCGTTGGTGCGTAGCTGCAGGCGTAGGCGGGACGAGATGAAATGGAAATAGAAACCGGAATGGCTGAGATGAGTAACGCCTTCGCGAAATTCATCGAGAGTCCTGGCGGTACGGCCAAGAGGAAGGCTGACCTCAATGGATTCACAAAAGTAAAAGGGCTCCAGGGCGGATTGATTGGCGAATTCAGGATGCTGTTCGCAGAAATCGCGGACCACCATGCACAAATCCGCGCGCAACGCGGCGATGCTGGAATACTCGCGGATATCGAGGGCCGCGAGTTGCTCGGCCAGGGCGTCGCGATTGACGTCGGCGAGTACCCACTGCGCGAAATCGTTGGAAAAACCCTCGGTAAGAAAGTGATGGGTGCTGAGCGTCTGAAAGGTGTGATGAAAAATGGATGCATCGCTGCAGTGCTCGAGTCCGGCGAGAAACTCAGAAAGGTTCTTAGCCGAAATGTTGCTGATGCGAGTGAGATAAGAGACGGTGAAAAAGTTGAACGGTGTCTGCGCCGTCTCCATGGAATGGCTTCCTCTCGCGCCCGGTAAAGTTCAACCACCCGGCCGTCAGGTTAAGGATTGAACCTCGTTTCTGCTGTCCGGAACCTCAATGCGGATCTCGGTAAGATCGGAGAGAAGGTTGGCGGCCCAACGGTAAATGTTGTACTCGTGAATGGTTTTTCGAAGGTGGGCCATGCGGACGGCTTGTTGTTCCGAACTCATATCGAGGGCCTGATGAATGGCATCGGCAAGCTGCTGGATGTCGTAGGGATTGACGAGCAGAGCGTCGGTCAGTTCGTGAGCGGCGCCGGTGAAGGAGCTAAGGATCAAGACGCCTTGCTCATCATCGCGAGCGGCGATGAATTCCTTGGCCACCAGATTCATGCCGTCGTGAAGCGAAGTGACCAGGCAAACGGAAGCAGCGCGGTAGAAACGAGAAATCTCCTGATGGGAGTGGTGGCGGAGCAGAGGAACGATTGGCCGCCAACGTCCGACGCCAAAGCGGCTGTTGATGCGGTCGGCCTCGGCGCTGACTTCATCGAAAAACTGCTTGTAGCGAGGGATGTCGGTGCGGCTGGGGGCGCCGATCTGCACCAGGGAGAAGCGGCGCTGGTAAACGGGATTCATTTCGAGGAAGCGTTCGACGCCGCGGAATCGTTCGATGATGCCCTTGGTATAGTCGAGGCGATCGACGCCGACAGCAAGAAGCGATGCTTCGATACCGAGTTCGGTGCAGAGAGCGCCGCGCTCTTCACCCGCGCTGCGAACCGGCTGACTTCCGTTATTCGTTGTCGGGGACGCGACACTGATGGGATACGGGCGCACCCGAGTGACATGGCCCTGGCGGTTGACGGCGAAGCGGTCCCACTCGGTAATGGCTTCCACGGCGTGATCGACGGTCTCCAGGAAATTATTGCAGTGCGTCTGAATATGGAAGCCCACGAGGTCGGCACCGAGCAAACCCTCGACAAGTTCGCGCTGCCACGGGCAGATGCCGAACACTTCCGCGTTGGGCCAGGGGATGTGCCAGAAAATGGCGACGGCGGCATCGGGGCGCGCTTCCTTCACCATCTTCGGAAGCAGTGCGAAGTGATAATCCTGCGCAAGAAGAATGGGTGATTGCGTCCCTTTCATTTCCTCGAGGACCGCATCGGCAAAGCGGCGGTTCACGCGCTGATAGTGAATCCAATCATCCAGGCGGAAGGTGGGACGAGTGTGCGCGATATGGCAAAGGGGCCATAGACCTTCGTTGGAAAACCCTTCGTAGTAGCCGTTCTCTTCTTCCTCGGTGAGCCAGACGCGCCGCAGGGTGTAGCTGGGCCGGTCAGGTGGAACCTGCAAGTGGTCATGCTCATCGACAGTCTCGCGGTCGGCGTTGCCGGAACCATTGGCGATCCAAGTGCCGTTACAGGCTTGAAGGACGGGCTCAAGAGCGGTGACCAGGCCGCTGGCCGGCACGATCATCTGCACGGCTTTTTCTTTATCGCGAAAGACGTGCATATAGGGTTCGCGGTTGGAAACAACGAACAGCGGCTTATTGCTGAGTTTGTTGCGCAAGCTGACGCGAAGACGTTCGGCGGTCCACACGGAGGACTGCGTTTCGCGTAGCTGCGCTTCCTCCTGCGCCGCTGCGCGCGCGGTGTTCAGCGCATGGGCGAGATGTTTCACCTCGGTGTGAATCTGATCGAAGAATTCCCCTTGCGGAGGCGCCGCACTGGTATCGGAAGACCCGGCACGGACGGTGCGAAGCCATTTGGCGGTGTGCGCGAGGGGAGCGGTAATGTTCCAACGCACAAGAATGAAAGCCAGGCCGGTGATCAGAATGGTCTGCAGGAGCGCGGTGAGCAGAGAATCGCGAACGGAGTACGAGAGCCGCTGGTCGATATAGCTGGTGTCGAAGACAACCAGAACAGTTCCGGTCTGGTCGGCATCCCGATGAAGGGGCAACGCGTACGCGTAATCAGGAATGCCGCCAACATCCAGATAGTCGCTGGCACCGGCGTTCAGTTTGTCGGAGCGAGCTGCGACGTCGGGGCGCTGCTCGAAATACTTGGGATGTTCGGGAGTGATGGCGAGGATTTTGCCCGAGCGATCGTAAATCACGACTCCCAGCAGGTGTTCACGTTGCGCGATTTTGGCAACGATGCGCTGGAGGTTCTTATCAGTGGCACGGCCGGGAGACGCTTCTAGGCTTTCCTGAAGAGTTTCCGCCAGAGTGGCAGCGCGGCGCGAGAGATCGGTGCGCAAATTTCGCCGCTGGGTGCGGTACTGATATCCGGCATAGAGAAGCGATACCAGCGCCACACTAAAAGCGAGCGGCAGGACCAGTTTGAGTGTGGTACGCATGCTGCCTCCACGGGCGGTAAAGAGGTGTCCCCGGAATAATCCGAATGCGCTGACCCTGCTGAAAAACCGTGGCGCTCAGCAACTACGCCACGGCCAAGAAAAATACCGAACGAAGAAAATGCATCCTTGCGGATGCCCCTGAAGAGTGCAAAGCGGTGCGGAGCTGGGGAGGTGCACCGTAAACATCTATTTCAACCTGCAACCGAACGAATGAAAATCAGGTATTCGCCTTATCTGGCGGCAATGCCAGAGGCTTGTATGATCACGACGCGAGTGGCGATCATTTTCTCGCCGTCCACACGATAGTCCACTGCGGCTTGCGCGCCAACAGTCAATTTGCCCTCCACGGCAGTATTTTCATCAATCACGAAATGAACGATATCGGGCTTGGCGTTCTTCAGGATGTCCAGGCTGATTTGGCTTTCGGCGAGAGCGGCAATCTTGCCGGAGACGGAATGGGCTTCTGAAGGAGAAGCGAGCAGAGAATTCAGCGCCGCCGGCGCTGGTTTGGACCAGGCAGCAAGCGCGACGGCTAGTAGAATGAACACATCAACCACAACCATGGTGCGGAATCGCATAGTGGAAAACCCCCATATCGATTTCGCTGGGTTCACCAGGATAGGGGCACGAGAGGAGCCAATCGGGCAGAAAACCGGATGTTGCCTACAAGGCCCTGATGGAATAAGAACATAAGAGAAATTGTGGGCGAGGAAGAGGCCAGTGGTCCTAGTACGGCACCACGAAAAATTTGCAGGGGAACAGGGAAGAGATTGCTCAGCAAACCTAGTCGCAGAAAATTCTTAATAACGACAGCGGTTGCAGGTGCCGGCGGAGCCGCAACGCTGAATGCCCTGACGCCAATGGTGGTGCCGGAGAAAATGATATTTGAGGCGAACCATAGCCATTGGGCTGGAGCGCTGCCGCCGGTGAATGCGCCGTTGGTGAAGGACTTAGACGCGGATGTTGCAGTGATCGGTGGCGGGTTCACAGGACTTTCCGCAGCCTATTACTTAAAGAAGAACGAACCGAACAAACACGTGGTAGTGCTGGAGGCGCAACGATGCGGGAACGGCGCTTCCGGAAGAAATGGAGCGATGCTGCTGACGGCGACGGAAGATCGCTACATGGAGTGGAGCGGGGACCCGCAATTGGACAAGCGCATTTACGATCTCACGGTGGACAATATTCGCAGGCTGCGTGAGCTTTCCAACTTGGTGGGGGTGGACGCGGAGATCGAGCAGAATGGCGCGCTGCAAGTTTGCAATACGAAAGCAATCGCGGAGGAAGGCCGCAGGTACATTGAGAAAGCGCGCGCGGCAGGATTTCCTGTTGAATATTGGGAGGGCGGGAAGTTAAGGGAGACGATCGGAACGAGCGCGTATGAAGGGGCTTATTTCGATACCAACAGCGGACAAGTACATCCCGGCAAGTTGGTGCGGTTGCTGAAAGCCGCGGCGGAATCGGCCGGCGCGGAGATTTATGAAGGCACAGCTGTGATTCACGTCGACGAGGGAGAGCGGCTGGCGCTGACCACGCAGAACGGAAAGACGGCGCGCGCGAGGGCCGTGGTGCTGGCGACGAACGCGTTCACTTCCAAGCTGGGATATCTGCGGCGAGCGGTCGCTCCATTTTTTGATTACGTGGGAATGACGGCGCCGCTGGGCGAGGAACGGCTGGCGAAACTTGGCTGGAGCACACGGATCCCTTTTAATGACACGCGCACGGAAGTGTTCTATCTCGGCGTGACAAAAGACACGCGACTGCATATTGGCGGAGGTCCCGTCGACTATGAGTTCAATAATGGTCTGCAGGATCCCGCGGGAGCCGGGAAACGCTATGAGGGTCTGCGATCGGAACTGCGACGAATTTTCCCTTCGTTGGCCGCTGAACCTTTTGAGAGCACCTGGAGCGGCCCCGTGGATATGTCACTGGACCAGACGCCCGCAGTGGGACAAATGGGAAAGCATGGGAACATTTTCTATGCAATTGGGTTTTCAGGGCACGGCGTCAATCTGACTTCGGTCTTCGGACGAATCATTGCGGACCTGGCGCAGGGACGCGGCGCCGAGTGGACTTGGCTGCCGTACCTGAACCGCCTGCCGCCTTACACTCCAAATGAGCCATTCCGGTGGATGGGCATCCAGATGGCGTTGGGATATTACCGCGCGACGGATGCAAAAACTCCCTGACGGAATCGGTCTTAAGTGAAAATCGGAACTACACCACCGTTAATCGCTGCGGCGTTGACGTCTATTCCGTCGAGCTGAAATTACCATAAACACAATCACCGGCCGGATTCCTGATGGTCTCTGAGAATTGGGACTAAAATCAGGTAACGGTAAATCTCTGCGTTACCTGGAGAATCGGATGAAACTTCATTGGGGCGCATTCCGCGTACTAGCAATTGCTCTGTGCATTGGGCCCTCGTTCGTGAATCGGACAGAAGCGCAAGAAAAGATCGATAGCATCAATGCGGGGCGCGTGCAAGAAATGCTGAGAGTTGGTTACAGCGAGGTCAGGAAGAACTATTACGACAACAAATACCACGGGTTGGACTGGGACGCGAAATATCACGACTTCGACGGAAAGATGAAGCAGATCACCACGCTGGCACAAGGTTTTTCACTGGTCGCGGGAATGATGATGACGCTGGACGATTCCCACACCTTTTTCATACCGCCTTCCAGGCCGGTGCGGCTGGAATACGGTTTCCGGTTGCAGATGATAGGTGACCGGGCATTCGTCACCCGGGTGAGGCCGGGAACATCCGCGGAGTCGCAAGTGCATCCGGGAGATGAAGTGATTGCGTACAACCGCTACAAAGTAGATCGGGCGTCGCTGTGGAAAATGAACTACTACTACAGCCGGCTTGCGCCGCAGGCAATCTCGGAACTGGTTTTGAAAGATCCAGCGGGACAACAGCGAGAAGTGAAGGTCGATGCAAAAATCCAGCAACAAAAAAGGGTACTCGACCTGACTCAAGGAAATGATATCTGGGACATGATTCGTCAGGAGGAGAATGCCGACCATCAGGTGAGACAGAGATACGTTGAGAACGGCGACCTGATGATCTGGAAGATGCCGGAGTTTTTCCTGACGGATGGCGAGGTTGCAGACATGTTCAACATCGCTCGCAAGCACAAGACGCTGGTGCTGGATCTTCGCGGAAATCCTGGCGGCGCCATCGTCACCTTGGAACAGATACTTGGCAGTGTGTTCGACCACGATGTAAAGATCGCGGATCGAATCGGCCGGAAGGAATTGAAACCACAAATAGCAAAAACTCATGGCAAGCATACATTCGACGGAAAACTGATCGTGTTGATTGACAGCGATTCAGCCTCTTGTTCGGAGCTGTTTGCACGGGTGATTCAATTGGAGAACAGAGGGACAGTAATCGGTGACCGTAGTTCGGGAAGCGTGATGGAGGCGAGGAGGTATTCCGAGAGTCAAGGAGCGGACACAAAGGTTTTCTACGCGTTCTCGGTAACCGATGCGGACCTGATTATGAAGGATGGAAAATCTCTCGAGCACGCGGGCGTCGTTCCGGATGAGGTGGTGCTTCCGACAGCCAAGGACTTAGCGGAAGGGAAAGATCCGGTACTTGCCCGCGCGGCAGAACTAGCCGGCGTCCATCTGGACGCAGCGCAGGCGGGAAAGATCTTCCAGTTCGAGTGGGTGCCAATGTAACCATGAGCGAGAGTAACTGTACTGGCTGGCAGGTTTCGAGTGAGACACACGAAGGCGGAACGCCGCGTAGACGAAGGCGATTAAAGCACTAGACTGAAGGAAGTCAGAAAAAAGGAGCATTGTGAAACGCAGACTTTTCCTGGCAAGTCTAGTAGCAATCGCGTGCCTCGCTGCGACGGCGCTGAATGCCCAGACACCGGCGCCGAAGAAGAAAGGCGCAACGATTACCGGCACGGTGATCGGTCCTGATGATAAGCCGGTGGCGAAGGCCAGCGTGATGTGCCAATCGTCGGGCGGATTGTCACCTCATGCCACATATACGGACAGCAAGGGTCACTTCGTGATCACGAGTTTGAAGGTAGACAGTTACGATGTGAGGGCTTCTGCGAACGGCGTGTTTTCCGAGTGGGAGAAGAACATCCCAATGCGGAAATCGCAAACGAAGGACATTACCCTGCACCTAATTTACGCTAAGGAAATGCCAAAGGCGGCAGGCCCAAAGCAGAAGTAGTTGCCTTCACCGGTCAATCAGGCGTGACGCATTGAGTTCTCAGCAATCTCCCGCATTGCAAGCGTCTTCATTTTTATGGTTATAGATAGGGCACACCGGGAAGGTCGCGCATAGCGCTTCCGTACTACGACCCCCGTACCCCATTTGGTGGAGCCATCGGTCCATTGAGACATCCGAGTGCGGCCACTAATATGAGGGACAGTGGGTTGGGGGCCGCGCGGGGACAGCGGCCCCGCAAGGGGCCGTGTGCGAGCTACCCAACCCGCCAAACTCTCCTGGCGACGTATCCTGCAGAATCTAAAAGACTAATCTTTGGGCGTGAACCCACGGCCAGCGGCGTGCATCCATCCTACGTGAGTGAACGAAAAATGGTCAAAGAAAAGGAGTTAGGGCGCGCTCGCGGGCAGGTCTGTGGCAGAACAGACAGACGCGTGACGCGTTTTGCTGGCAGGTGGCTGTCTGTTTTGGCTGGATGCCTGCTGTTCATGACGGAGCTGCCTCGAGTGGCGGATGGAAAAGCGTTTTCTGCGTTGCGCGTTTCTTTAAGCCCTCCGACCCTTCAAGCGTTCCAGCAGTATGTGGCGATCACAGACGCGCAAAACAAGCGAGGACTGGGCGACGAAAATTTCCTTTGGATCGACAGCCTGCCCGAGAAGGAAAGGCAGGACGCTTACGCAGCCCTGAAACGCGGCGAGATTGAAATGCGCCGCGTGCCACCCGAATCAGCGGGGGCAAATGCGGGAATTCCAGGCGGAATGATTCACGACTGGAAGGGGATTGTGTTCATTCCGGGAGCAAGACTGGATCAAGTTTTGCACGTGCTGCAGGATTATGACCATCACGCAACGATTTACGCGCCGGATGTGGAAAAAGCGAAGATCGAGAAGCGCGACGGAAATCATTATGTTGTTTTTCTGCGATTCCGGCGGACGAAAGTGGTCACCGTGGTGCTGGACACAGAGCACGACGTGAACTACTTCCGCGATTCGGCGACGCGGGCACACAGCCGCAGCTCTGCGATTCGCATTGCGGAAGTAGAAAACCCTGGTGCCACGAACGAAAAGGAAAAGACGCCGGGCGAGGACCAAGGATTCCTGTGGAAGATGGAGACTTGGTGGCGGCTGCAAGAAAAAGATGGCGGAGTGTATGTGCAAAACCAGGTGGTGTCGCTGACTCGGGATCTGCCCACCGGATTGGGCTGGCTGATTGAGCCGTTCATCACCAGCATTCCGAAAGAATCGCTGGAATTCACGCTAGGCGCGACGCGAAAGGCCGTGCTGAGTCCAAAGTGAAATTAAGGGTGAGGGACACTGTCGTGGAGTAGACGGTGAATTTCCTCGGCGTGGCGATCCCAGGAGAAGAGCGCGGCAGTTTGCGAGGCATTTGCGCCGATGCTGGCGCGTAGAGAAGGACCCGTCAGCAACCGTTGCAGAGCGGCAGCGAGTTCGTTCGCGTCTTGCGGATTGCGGAGGATCAGGCCGTCCGTTCCATCATTGAGGTAGTCGCTCATACCCGCGGAAGAGCTGAGAATAATTGGCAGACCGCAGGCCATGGCTTCCAGCGCCGGCAAATTGAAAGAGTCCTCTAGGGAAGGCGCGACATAGATATCGGCCGCGGCGTAATACGTCAGAATGTCAGCGGTCTCGCCGGCAATTGTGACGCGGCCTCGGAGTTGTTGGTGCTCGATCTCTGCGGAGTAGTCGGCCGACGCGTCGCTGCCCACCACGCAAAGATGCCAAGGCAGGTCGCGGCATTGCGCAAGCGCTCGCAGCAGCGTGGCCATGCCTTTGTTCCTCAGATCATTTCCAACGAGAAGAAGCATGGGAACCGCTTCGGGGCAGGCCAACGTTTGGCGCGCTTGGACCCGCCGCTGGATTCGCATAGTGGGTGAGAAATGGGAAAGATCCACACCGTTGGGAATGATCGCGACGTCTTGCCTGCCGAAGTACTGGAATAGTTGCTGAGCGGTGCGTTTTGAAACTGCAGCGAGGCGGAGAGTCTTCTGGCGGTAGACACGGTTCTCCAGTACACGGAGGAGATGATAGTAGAGCGAACGATGCAGCGCGCGGAGTCCACCGGAACTGCGTGAGTTCTGCAATTCCTTCAGGCGGTGAAACACGGCGTGAACGAGCACCAGGTTCGCGTCGGTGGCATTAATTCCCGGCGAAAACACCGCATCGAAACGAATTCCGCGGAACCAGCGATCGCGAAGGCGGCACAGCCGGTTTGCGAACAGCCAGAACAAATACTGCAGAAGATGCGGCCCGGGAAGAGAGGGCACGCGATGCCAGATAATTCCCGGATGCGGTGAGGACGACAGTTCGCCGCGCGAAGGCGAAACAACGGCGAGGTCTTGCACGCTCTGGGAATACAAATGAACTTCGCAACCAAAGACACGGACCAGGCGCTGCATCGTCTCGGCGAGCGCGCGTTCCGTGCCGTGGCGGCGATCGACAAAAGGAGATAGAGCGGCGATACGCAAATCAGATGACTCCTGAAATTTCGGTGAGCTCACGCAGGATGAAGGCGTTCATAGATTTGAGCATGTCCGTCGATCATCCTTTCCTCGGTGAAAATGTCGATGACTCTTTGGTGAGCGGCGGAAGCGCAGCGCTGCGAAAGTGCGGGATCGTCGAGGATCCTCTCGATCTGCACGGCCAGATCCGCGGAGTCGCCGGTGCTGAACGTTTGGCCGGTGTCACCCAGCACCTCGGCGAAAGCTCCGAGATCCGAAGCGATGATTGGCAGGCCACGCAGCATGTTTTCCGCAACAACCATGCCGAATACTTCCCCGCCAAGAGAGGGTACGACTACCGCGCGAGCATTTTCCAGAAGCCTGGTGACGTCGGCATCCGGCAAGCGTCCCTGAAAACGGACCTGCGACGAGAGTTGCCAGTCTTGCGCCAGCGCTTCCAGTGAAACACGCTCAGGTCCGGAACCGACGATCTGCATTGTAAAGGCGCAATTTCGTTCTTTAAGGATGCGGGCAGCTTCCAGCAAAAGACGAACACCTTTGGTAGAGACGAGGCGACCGACAAAAACGATGGATGGAACCTCGTGGCTGCCAGCAATTCGCACCAGCGGAGGAGCGGAAGGCAGACCGTGAGGAACAGTTTCGATGCGGGGCAAGCGGAGCAAGTTCGCAAGCCACGCGGTGGGCGCAATGTTGACGGAAACAAATTTGCAGAAATAGCGACGAACGAAGGTGAGCAACCAAAGACGAAAAGAGGCCAGTGGGCTGTAAGCTGCGCGGCAGCAGCGCATGCACGCACCGTGATTACCGGCCATGAAATGCCCCGGACAGGGAACGTTTTGCGGTTCCTGAAATAGTTGGCCGGTAGGGCAGATGGTCTGGAAACCGTGATGCTCGACAACGACGGGCTTGGCAGCGAGCAACGACCAGATCATTGGAGTGATCGCGGCTCCCGCGACGTGCACGACTTCGGCTTCGTGAATCAAGTCGCGCAATTGCGATGTGCTGGGCTGGCGAATGACGCGGAAAGGAAAAAGAGAATCGCGGACCTCATCCGCAGCGGTCTCTGTGACGAGAGTAATTTCAAAACGAGGGGAACCACCGGGAGAGAAGCGCTTCGCGAGTCCTTTGGCAAGGGCCAGAACAACCGTTTCTACTCCACCGACGCTGGGGGAAAAATAATGCGAGTAGAGAAGGAGTTTCATTGCCCGCGCTGCACGAACGAAATCAGGGAAGGGCCAAGGAAGCGGGAATTGCCCCGCTCAGGGCGAAGAAGAAAAAGGCGGCGCGTTTCAACCATTAAGTGTACCTGGAACGAACGGCACTGTTCTCCGAGGCAATCCATCCATTGAACGAAGCGAGTATACACGCATCGCAAAGGCAATTTCGCCGCGTTTTGGCGATAGTGTAGAATTTTGGGAGTTCGCGGCACATGCGGGAATCGTTTGGCGCCCGACAAACCGGTATGACTGCCCGCCTAATGGCTCCGTTATGAAATGGAGGAAGTTGCGTTGAATATTCTGGTCACCGGCGGCGCCGGGTACATCGGAAGTATCTGCGCGGAAGTTTTGCTGCAGCGCGGGTACAACGTCATCGTTCTGGATAATCTACAGGGAGGACATCGCGCCGCGGTGCCGCCATCCGCAGTGTTCTGCCTTGCAGATTTGGCGGAACCTACGCAGATCGAGAAAATTTTCGCTTCGCACAAGATCGATGCGGTAATGCATTTCGCAGCGGAAGCGCTGGTGGGCAAGTCCATGCTGGTGCCCAGCACGTTCTACGCAGCGAATGTGGCTTGCGGAATCAATTTGCTGGACGCAATGATCCGGCATGGCGTGAACAAAATCATTTTTTCGTCGACCGCGGCTACTTATGGTGAAGCGAAAAGCGTGCCGATCACCGAAGAGCATCCAGCCATGCCGATCAATCCGTATGGAAAATCCAAGCTGACTTTCGAGCAAATCCTGGCGGATTATCGCGATTACACCGGGCTCAAATATGTGGTGCTGCGTTACTTTAATGTCGCGGGAGCTTCGGCAGAACGCGGTGAATCTCGCCGCGATGAAACGCATCTGATTCCCAAAGTGCTCGACACCGCGCTGGGAAAAATAAGCCAGATGGAGATTTACGGAACGGATTACCCGACGCCGGACGGAAGCTGCGTGCGGGATTACGTGCACGTGCTGGATATCGCGGATTCGCACATTCGCGGGCTGGAAGAAATAGACCGGCTTTCCGGGGAAGTTTTCAACGTCGCCACCAGTTCCGGCTACTCCAATCTGGAAGTTTTCCGGGCGGCGGAGCGAATCACCGGGCGGAACATTCCCGTGCAGCTTTGCGCGCGTCGTCCGGGCGACCCGGCAACGCTGGTGGCCAGCAGCGCGAAATTGAAGCGCATGCTGGGTTGGGAAGGCGCGCACTCTTCGCTGGAAGAAATTGTGAAATCCGCGTGGGACTGGCGGCAGCGTTTTCCGCAAGGCTATCCGGACTAGCGGCGCCGAACGTAGTCCTTAATGATGGGCAAAGATGTACTTCACGGTGCGTTCGGTGACGATCCAGAAGGCCTGGGCCGGCAAAGCGATATCCACATTTAGGTTGTGCAGGTGGGCGCCGAATGTGGTAGGTTATGTCCCCTCTGGGCGCAAAACCCTCGTACTTTCTCCGCCTTCTTGCCTGCCCAGTGTCATCCCGTTTGTGCGCCCATGAATGAGCTACGTGCCAAACGAGTTTCGAAATCGCGTCTTGGGAATCAATGCGTCCCAAGGCGTTACTTCCTATTGACCTCGTTGATCTTCAGTCGATCCTGTTTTGCCTTTGCGCAAGCCTCTCAAGTGCCTGAAATTTTCAGACCGGCGTCGACTCCAGCCGATTCGATTCACCGACTCTCGGTGTTCGTGCTGATTATTGCCACGCTGATTTTTCTGGTGGTGTTCTCGCTGTTGGCGTACGCCGTAGTGAGATTTCGCCACCGTGCGAGCGAAGATGGGCGCGAGCCTCCGCAGGTGTATGGCAGCAATAAGATCGAGCTGGCATGGACGGTGGTACCCGTTCTCATCGTGCTGGTGCTGTTCTTTGCCACGGCGCGCGTGATTCATTCCATTCAGCAGGCGGAGCCTCCTCCCGGCACGATTCAAGTAACCGCGATTGGTCATCAATTCTGGTGGGAATTTCGCTATCCCGGGCTCGGAGTTGTCACCGCGAACGAGTTGCACGTTCCAGTGAGCAGTGCTGCCGAGCGCACACCGACGTTTGTGACACTGCTTTCAGCTGATACCGACCACAGTTTTTGGGTACCGCAACTCGCCGGCAAGACCGACCTGATTCCCAACCGTACTAATTCCATGTGGATCGAGCCTCGGGAAGCCGGCATGTACGTGGGCCAGTGCGCGCAATACTGCGGCACGCAGCACGCAAAAATGCTTCTTCGTGTATATGTCGAATCCCCCGAGCAATTCCGGCAATGGATTGCCGCGGAAAAACAGCCGGCGCGTTCCGCGAGTGCCGTCACCGTCGGGCGGCAAATCTTCGAGAAAACCGCTTGCATCAATTGCCATGCGATTTCCGGGACGATTGCCGACGGGCGCTTTGGCCCCGACCTGACACACCTGATGAGCCGCGAAACGATCGCGGCGGGCGCGGCGACAAATACCCACGAAAATCTGAAGCAGTGGATCCACGATCCGGATTCGATCAAGCCGGGTTCGCTGATGCCGGCGATGAATCTAGATGACAAAGATCTGGAAGCGGTGACGGCATACTTGGAGACGCTGCGATGAGAGCGAGGGAATAGCGGAATGTCGACCGAGTCGATTGCGTTGACAGCTGCGGAAGAGCCCTCTCGCCCGCTGAGCGAGGTGCTGTATTCCTGGGTGACGACGGTTGACCACAAGCGCCTGGGAATCCTCTATATTCTCTACGCGGTATTGTTCCTGGTGATTGGCGGCGTTGAAGCCACGATCATGCGCATCCAGCTGATCGTTCCGCACAATCATTTTGTCTCGCCGCAACTTTTCAACCAGCTGTTTACGATGCATGGCACGACGATGATCTTTTTTGTCGCCATGCCCATTTTATTTGGTTTCGGCAATTATCTGATCCCGCTGATGATTGGCGCACGCGACATGGCATTTCCGCGCCTGAATGCGTTCAGCTTCTGGCTGACGGCATTTGGCGGCTTTTTGTTGTACTTCAGCTTCGTGGGCGGCTATGGACTGTATGGTGCTGGCAGCGCGCCGGACGTGGGCTGGTTTGCTTATGCGCCGCTGACCGCAAGGACATTTTCAGTTGGCCACAGCACGGATTTCTGGACGATGGCGCTGCTGGTCTCTGGTTTTGGGAGCATCGGAACCGCCGTCAACTTGATCGCGACGATCGTGTGTCTGCGATGTCCGGGGATGACGCTCGGAAAAATGCCGCTGTTTGCATGGATGAATCTGGTGATGGCGGGCCTGGTGATCCTTGCGGTCTCTCCGCTGACAGCTGCGCAGGTGATGCTTGCTCTGGATCGTTTTCTGGGCGCGCACTTCTTCGACACGCAAGCTGGTGGGTCGGCGGTTCTATGGATGCATTTCTTCTGGATCTTCGGCCATCCCGAGGTATATGTGCTGGTGCTGCCGTGTTTCGGTTTCGCTTCGGAGATTATTCCGGTTTTTTCGCGCAAGCCAATTTTCGGCTATCCCGTCATGGTTGCCGCCACGGTGGCGATCGGGTTCGTCAGCATGAGCGTCTGGGCGCATCACATGTTCACTGTGGGCATGAGCGCGTATGGCAACACCTTTTTTGCCCTGACTACCATGGTGATTGCCGTTCCCACGGGGATTAAAATCTTCAATTGGCTCGGTACAATGTGGGGCGGCAAACTGCAGTTCAAGACACCGATGCTTTTCTGCACCGCGTTCATCTTCCAATTCCTAATTGCCGGACTGACCGGCATTATGCTTTCCGCCGCACCCTTCAACTGGCAGCTCAGCGGCTCTTACTTTGTTGTTGCGCACTTCCACTACGTAATCGTTGGCGGCATCCTGTTCACAATTTTTGGCGCGTTCTATTACTGGTTCCCAAAAATGACGGGCCGGATGTACAACGAGAAACTCGGCAAGCTTCAGTTCTGGCTGTTCGTGATCGGTTTCCATCTGACGTTCGACTTTATGCACATCCCCGGCATTTTGGGCATGCCGCGCCGCATTTATACGTACGAGCCTGGTCGCGGGTGGGACATCTGGAATTTGATTGTGACCATTGGCGTTTTCTTCCAGATCATTTCTATCCTGGTGTTCATCTGGAACCTCGTCAACGCAATGTTGAGGGGCCAGCCCGCTGGTAATGACCCGTGGGACGCGTGGACACTCGAGTGGTCCACATCTTCTCCGCCACCCGAATGCGATTTCGCGCGAGTGCCCGTGGTTCGCAGCCGCCGTCCGCTGTGGGACCTGAAGCATCCCGAGGATCCCGACTGGAGATATGAGTAGACGATGAGCACCAGCACCATGTCGCCGGCCGCGATCGAATCGCAGTGGACCCTTCCGTACAAGGGCACGATCGGCATGGCGTGTCTGATCGCCGCAGAGTCCGCGATCTTCACGATCTTCGTGGTCGCGTACCTTTATTATATTGGCAAGAGCGTGTCGGGCCCCACGCCGCGCGAAGTCCTGCATCTGCCCATTTTCGCGACAGTCTGCCTGCTGTCGAGCAGCTTAACGATCCACGCCGCCGTCGGCGCCATCCGCAAAGGGAATCTCAGCACATTTCGCCTGTGGTGGTTCATCACGCTTGCGCTTGGCGCGATTTTTCTGTTCGAAACCGGGCGCGAGTGGAATCACCTGATTTACCACGAAGGGCTGACGATCAGTACCAATCTGTTTGGCACGACGTACTACTCGCTGGTGGGGCTGCACGCGTTCCACGTAACCGTTGGTCTGATTGGGCTGTTGACCGTTTTGCTTTTGGCACTGCTAGGCAAGGTACGGCAGGAGCACGCGAGAAACGTCGATGTGTTTGCGATGTACTGGCATTTTGTGGACGTGGTATGGATCGTGGTTTTTACGGTTGTGTACATCATCGGGCGTTAAGGAAGGCAGCAAATGTCATCGCCGTCTTCACAATCTGGCGTCAGGCATCCGGCCGCAAACGTTGTAAGGTTGCCTGCTCCCACTGCGTGGCCGATCACGCTGGCGTTTGGAGTGGCGCTGCTTTTCGCCGGCCTCATCACCAGCGTGTCGCTATTCGTTCTCGGTGCAATTCTCACGGTTGTGGGTTGCGTTGGTTGGTTCCTCGACATTTTTCCGCACGAAAAGCACGAGGAAATTGCTGTCGTTGATGAGCCTGTGTCTGTCAGCACAACTCGGCCGGTGATCGCTCGGTTGGAGATTGCGCCCGAACTGCCGCGCGCGCTACTTCCGCTGGAAACGTATCCCGTCACCGCTGGCATCAAGGGCGGGCTGGCCGGCGCGGTTGCGATGGCGGCGCTGGCGTGTCTGTACGGCATCCTGAAGCAAGGAAGTATCTGGTATCCGATTAATCTGCTGGCCGCCACCGTTTATTCCCAGTCCATGATGCTGGGCCATGGCTCCTTGAAAGCTTTTCACCTCGACAGTTTCATTATCGCTTCCGGAATTCACCTGGTCACCTCTGTGCTCGTCGGCCTGCTTTATGGCGCGATGCTGCCGATGATTCCGCGGCGCCCGATTCTTCTCGGAGGCGTTGTTGCGCCGGTGCTGTGGTCCGGGCTACTTCGCAGTATGCTCGACCTTATTAATCCGCTTCTGAGCCAGCGCGTGGATTGGTGGTGGTTCATTGCTTCGCAATTCGCGTTTGGCATCGTTGCGGGTCTGGTCGTCGCTCGCCAGCACCGCATCCCGGTGAAACAATTCATTCCCTTCAGCGTTCGCGCCGGCATCGAAACTCCCGGCATGATGCACCCAAGAAACGATGAGGACCGTCGGCCATGATTCAATGCCGGCAGCTACTGGCTGTTTGCGTTGCAGCGCTGTTCGTGTGCGCGGGCTGCAGCAATCTGCCTGGACGCCCGTCGGAAAGCTCGATTCCGGTTGACCCCGACGACGTGACGGATTTCGCGCTGCTCTACGGAAAAAATTGTTCCGGATGCCACGGTTCGGAAGGTAAAGGTGGCGCGGCGCTGTCGCTGGGAGATCCGGTCTATCTGGCGATTGCCGACGATGCTACTCTGCGCAAAATCGTCACCAATGGAATCGCGGGCACAGCCATGGCCGCGTTCGCCAAAAGCGCGGGTGGAATGCTCACCGACAAACAAGTTGATGTGATCATCCACGGCATTCGCGAGCGTTACGGCAAATCCGACGCGCTCGCCGGGATCATTCCGCCGCCCTACTCATCCTCGCAACCCGGTGACGCGACGCGAGGCGCAACGGTATACGAAACTTTTTGCGCTTCGTGCCACGGACCGGGCGGCAAGGGGGGTTCGAAGGCCAGTTCGATTGTCGACGGCTCGTTCCTGGCGCTTCTGACCGATCAGGAGCTTCGCACACTGGTGATTGTGGGACGCCCCGACCTTGGCGCGCCTGATTGGCGTAACAATGTTCCCGGCAAGCCGATGTCGTCTCAAGAAATTTCCGACGTGGTCGCATGGCTATCCGTGCAGCGGCCGCAATTTGCCGGCCGTCCTTACCCCAGCGCAGCTAAACCTGCGGGAGAACTTCCATGACCCTGCCCGATAATCTTTCCCGGCGCGCCATGTTTGTGAAGCTGGGAATTTTATTTAACGGCATCATCGCGGCTGTGCTGGCCATCCCGATACTTCGTTACGTGCTTTCTCCGGTGACGCGCGGGCGTAAGGTTGGCTATGAAACGTGGCTGCCGCTCGGCTCGCTGGAGCAATTTCCTGCAGGGCAGACCCGCTTGGGGACATTTCGCAATCCAGACATCCAGCCGTGGGATGGCAAGACCGCGTATAGCGACTGCTGGGTGCGCCGCATTGACGAGCGCACCTTCCAGGTGTTTGCCATCAATTGCATGCATCTTGGTTGTCCGGTGCGTTGGTTCCCGCAATCCGGTCTGTTTATGTGCCCATGCCATGGCGGCGTTTATTACGAAGACGGCGCTCGCGCTTCCGGGCCTCCCGAGCGAGGGCTTTTCGAGTACGCCTACAAGATTGAGGAAGGAAAGCTGTACATCAAAGCGGGAGAATTACCCACGCCAAGCAGTCCCAGCAAGTCCAGCGCGCTTGTCGATATTAGTGGGAAGCTGCCATGCGCATGATTCAGCAAATCGGCGAGTGGCTCGACCAGCGGCTGCAACTGGCCGCCAGCCTGCGCGAAACCGCCGAGCATCCTGTTCCGCGCGAAACCGCGAGCTGGTTTTACGTTTTTGGCAGCGCCGCGCTGGTGGTTTTTGTGATGCAGATCCTCACGGGAATATTGCTTGCCATGACCTACGTTCCGACGGCGGGTGAAGCGTGGAACAGCCTGCAGACGCTGAATCATTCCATCGCGTTCGGCTGGTATGTGCGCGCGCTGCATGGATGGGGCTCGAACTTCATGGTGGCGATCGTTCTGATTCACATGGTGCAGGTTTTTTTGTTCGGGGCGTTCAAGTATCCGCGAGAACTCACGTGGATTGTCGGTATTTTTCTTCTGCTGATGACGCTGGGCATGGCGTTCTCGGGGCAGGTTCTTCGTTTCGATCAAGATGCCTTTTGGGGGATTGGGATTGGGGCATCGATCTCAAGCCGTGTTCCGATGCTGGGTCCTTGGATTGTTAACCTGCTGCTGGGAGGGCCGATTATTGCCGGCTCTACACTTTCGCGCTTCTTTGCGCTGCACGTGTTCGTGATTCCGGGGATGCTGATCGCCTTCATCGGCCTGCATCTTCTGATGGTGCTGAAGTTGGGCATCAATGAATGGCCCATGCCCGGCCGCATCGTTCGGAAATCCACCTACATCAAGGAATATCACGAACTGGTGAAGAAAGACGGCGTGCCGTTTTTCCCCGGCGCTGTGTACAAAGACATTTTCTTCACTGGTTGCGTTCTACTAACGCTGGCGATTGTGGCGGCATACTTCGGCCCGTTTGGCCCTTCAGGCCGGCCTGACCCCACCATTATTCAGACTGTGCCGCGCCCTGATTATTTTTTCTTGTGGCTGTACGCGCTGCTGTCTTTACTTCCACCGCAAATGGAAACGCCTGCGTTGCTCATCGGCCCCGTGATCGCGCTGCTATTTCTGTTGTTGCTGCCATTTCTTTTTGGTGAAGGCCAGAAAAGTTGGCGGCGCCGTCCCATCGCGGTACTGACGATTCTTCTGGTCGCGGTGGTTCTGGGCACGTTCACCGATATGGCTGGCCACGCTCCGTGGAGTCCGGTGATGGATGCGTGGAGCGGCGATCCCATCCCGCAGCAGTTCCTGCAAAAACGCACGGCGCTGGAGCGGCAAGGGGCGCTGATCTTTCAATTGAAGCAGTGCCACAATTGCCACGCACTTGGTGACGAAGGCGGTAAGCGCGGTCCCGCGCTCGACGCCGTCGCGCTTCTGCTTACACCCGATCAGCTGATTCGCCAGGTGATTCAGGGCGGGGGAAACATGCCGGCCTACGGCAAAAATCTCAGCCCGGCAGAAACCACGGCGCTTGTCGCGTTTCTAAAAACACTTCATCCCGCGGGGCAGGCGCCCGCGCGCGACGCTTCCCGCGCCGCGGCCGCAGAGCCAACGGCAAATCCATCGCCGGCCACAAACCCTTAGCGCGTCATGTCGTCTGAAGCACAATCCATCTTGAAGGAATGGTCGCCACCGATCTTCATCAACGTGGTCATGGCACTCACCGCGCTCTGCTATTTGCGCGGATGGATGGCGCTGCGCCGCTCCTCTCCCGACCTCTTCCCGCCGTGGCGCCCCGGCGCTTTTCTTGCGGGTATGTTCTCTTTGTGGATTGCAATTGGCTCGCCGCTTTCTGCTTTCGACGAAGCTTCGCTCACCGTCCACATGGTTCAGCACATCCTTCTGATGCTAGCGGTTCCCCCTCTCCTGCTACTCGGCGCGCCTTCCCTGCCCTTTCTGCACGGACTGCCGCAAGCTTTTGTGCGCACGACGCTGGGACCGTTCCTGCGCTGGCCGCCGGTACAAGCACTGGGAAAGTTTCTTACGCACCCTGCAGTGTGCTGGATCGTTGCCGCTGCCGCTCTGATTGGCTGGCATGCGCCGTCGGCATTTGAACTCGCACTTCGCTCCGACGCGTGGCACGAAGTTGAACATGCCTGCTTCCTATCAACCTCAGTACTTTTCTGGTGGCCGGTTGTACAACCGTTTCCTTCTGAAGCGCGTTGGCCCCGGTGGTCCATACCTGTTTATCTTTTTCTGGGAACGTTGCCGGGCGGAGCGCTGGGCGCATTTCTGGCTTTCTGCGATCGTGTGCTTTATCCGTCGTACAACGAAGCTCCTTCCCTCTTCGGTATAACTCCGCTGCAGGACCAAATTTTCGCTGGCGCTCTGATGTGGGTGTTTGGGTTGTTCGTGTGTATGGTTCCCGCGGTCTTCATCACGCTGAAACTTTTGTCACCGCGCGATATTCAGGCATCTTCCGCGGTTTCCCCAGCTTCACGAAGCCTCAGCTGAGAGCGTCAGGCGTCGTTTCTTCGTAGCACGATGATGGTCTCGTCATCGAGAGGCTCTGCGTCTCCACGGAAGGCACAGAGCGCAGATGTGAGTTGAGTTCCGAGTGTTTCAGCGCAACTGGAATCCAACGTCCGCACGATATTCCTCAGGCCATCGCGACCAAGTTCAGCTCCAGCTGGATTCCTGGTTTCGCAGACGCCGTCGGTATGCAGCACCACGAGATCGCCTGCTTGCAGCTTGACGACTAAGCGATCATAGGTGGCGTCGGCAATCAATCCAAGCGGGGTGCCCTCGGGTCGTGTTCCCGTGCTCGGGCTTCTTGTTTCAAGCCAACTCCACTCGCCGCGCGATGCACGATGCCAAAGCGGAAGAGGGTGGCCGGCGTTCGTCATTACCGCCAAACCGCGGCGCCCGTGAAACCCAACCGCGACCATCGTGGCATAGTGCCCGCCGCCCAGATCTGTTCGAACCACCTCGTTGAGGTCGCGCATCAGTGAACTTTGTTCCAGGTCGAGAAGGTATCGATGCATGAGTTCACGCAGTTTCTCGCCGAATGCCGCTACGGTCGGCCCGTGTCCGCTGACATCGGCAAGCGCGATGCGCGAAACGATGCAACTGGGGCATACAGAAATAAAGTGAACATCGCCACCCGCGTGACCTTGCCCTGCCGGAACGCAATGCACCCACGCGGTCAGACCTGGCATTTCGACGAGGCTCGCGGCGCGCTGGTTACTGGCCCATGTTTCCGCGCAGGCAAGACGCCGAGGCGTCGATGAGCTGCTAATCCTGTTCGCCGATGGTTTGGGCATAGGTTTTGCCGTACGGATAGAAAAGATCCTTGCGACCCTGCTGCCACGCCGCTTTGAGTTCGGGAGTGGTGATGTCCCAGTCGGGACGGCATTTTTTGGACACGGCGCGCAGGTCTTGGCGGAGATCTTCCATGGTGGGTCGGCCGAAGACAGTAGCCATTGTAGATCTTGTGGATGACAAGGCCGGGCTCAAGAACAATCACGTGGGGGATCATCGGATTGTGGGCGGGATCCGTGTATTCGGCGATGTCGAGATCTTTTTGGACCATGCGCGCAGGGTCAGAGAGAAAAGGCCAGTGCGCGCCGACGTCGGTGCGAAACTCATTGGTCTCGGTGATATTGTCGGTGCTGATTGTGACCAGCCGGCAATAGCCAACCTCGAGCTCGCGATGGAGTTCCACGAGCAATTCAGATTGGCGGCGATCTTTAGGGCAGAATCCACCGCGGCTGAGAACCAAAATCATGGGATGTTGTGCCTGCAACTCGGAGAGCTTGCGATGCTTGCCGGTGTGATCGGAGAGCTCGTAGTTGGGGAAAATGGCCCCCGGAACAATGTCAGCTCGCATAGGAAAACCTCCACTGTTGGATGCGCGCCGGCGGGTTAGGTTCAATGCATAGTAAGCTGGCGACGCGGAGCCGGCGCCAGCCGATGTTGACGGCTGTGCTTGCTGGCCTGGCACCTTGCGGAGGAGGACAGCCTCAGGCCTGAAGGCCCGAGCTACAAAGTGCGCCTGTCGAAATGAAGCTAGGCGATTTCACATCGTCAGTACGACGCGGAATTCTGCTTTGCCGCTCATCATGCGCGCATAGGCTTCGGCCGCCTTGTCGAGCGGATAGGTTTCAATCATGGGACGCACGCCGGTTAGTACGGAGAAGTTCAGCGTGTCTTCGGCGTCAGTTGGTGTTCCGGATGCCCAGCCTTGAATGCTGCGACTTCCCGTGATGAGCTGCACCGGCGTGACTTCAATGGGTTCAAATGCGGCGCCCACAACCACGAGCTTGCCGTTTGGCCCCAGACCGTTGATGACTTCGGACATGGCTTTCGAACTTGGAGCCGTCGCTAGAATTACCTGAGCGCCGCCCAATTTTTGTAATTCTTCAGCCGCGTTGGTTGTTTTGTTATCGATGTATACGCTCGCTCCAAGTTTCTTTGCGAGCGCCGCACTTTCCGATCCGCGCCCGATCGCCACAACCTTATAACCAAACTTGTTTGCGAACTGAATTCCGAGGTGACCCAGGCCGCCGATGCCCAACACGGCAACCACGTCACCGGGCAGCGCGCCGCTGTGGCGCAGCGCGTTGTAAGTGGTGATTCCGGCGCAGAGCAGCGGCGCTGCTTCGGTGTCACTGAGACCTTCCGGCATCGTCGTGAGCGCTTCCACGGGTGCCACCATATATTGTTGGTATCCGCCGTCGTAGCTGATGCCCGGAATTTTAAGATTCTGGCAATTGCCAAAATCTCCGCGCCGGCACGAGCGACACGTATTGTCGTGGCCACCGTGCCAGCCGACACCAACTCGCTGGCCCTTCTTCCATTCGGAAACACCGGAGTCGAGTTCATCGATGATGCCCACGACTTCGTGCCCTGGAACCCGCGGATACTGAATGCCCGGCCACAAGCCTTCTTTTGTAAACACGTCGCTGTGGCAAACACCACAGGCCTGCACTTTGATAAGCACATGCCCGGCACCCGGCTTTGGAATTTCGCGCTCGACGATCTCGAAATCGGCGCCCGCCTTGGAAATTTGCGCTGCCTTCATTGGCGCTACTGCTATTTTTGTCGTTGCCATAAATCCTCCCTGGAATTTCGATTCGTGTTGGACAAACAAAGCTTCGCGTCCACACCCCTCCGCGAATTGACCTGGCGATTATTGTTTTAAGTCGCTCGAAGAGCGAGTTCCATCGATGAGTGGCGAGAAGAGTATCACAAAATGAACACTTGGAGCATCACCTGTCGAATCGCGGGCGCAGATTCTTAAAGACCGAAGTCTTTGAGCAAGCTTTACTCGTGCGCATACGCCAAATTGTCGAAGCGCAGACCTTCTCCATTTTTCAGATCGAATACCACGGAGGAACTGGCGTCGCGCCAGCCGGTTCGCAGCCGGCGCAGTTCGCCGGCCTTAATGGAGAAAGAAATCTCCCGCATTTCCGGGGAACGAACCATGACAGTCGCGTCAGACGCTCCTGCGTTGTACACATCCACACCGACAAAGACGCGAGGCCAGTAGAAGCGAAACTCTGCCGTATTTGCCCTAGTGTCCGCGAGAGCAAGATTGAAGGTACCGAACTTACCTTCGGGAACATTGATTCGCCACACGCCGGTGTGCCAATCGATCACTCCCGAGGGATACTGGCCGTCCAAAAAGGTTCCGCCAGAAAGATGAGGATCGTCGAACGTAACGTAGAGAGGGGGAGTTTTTCCGCCTTGGCCTTGAACATCAATGTCGCGCGCGTCGTCATGACGGATGCGCAACACGTGGGTGCCATCATCGAACATGTAGCCGGGTGCGTCGAGATCTTTGCGCCGGCTGAGGGGCATCCCGTTCGCCATGACGAAATCAGGAACGAAATCGAGGCGCAGAACATCGGAAGACTGCGGATCAAAGGTGGAGTAGGTGACGGAACCTTTGCCGTAGCTAATTTTGGTGACGACGGAACTGGAACCAAGCAAGTGTGACTCGTCTGAGGGCGCCCATGCAGGCACAGCCCAAAAAGCGTCCATCATTCTGCGTGGACCGTCAGCATATTGATCCGTAAACCACCACTGTGTTGAGAACGGCGTTGGGGCTTCCGCGGAAAGTCCTTGGAAATAGGTTACCCAGTTATAGGAGCGATAGGCCGCATCACGGTACGCAGCATCGCCGGTTTTTGCGAAGTAGAGGGCCTCGACAGCAGCGAGTCGAGCGGTGTGACTGTCGCAACACTGGTTTGGCAGATTGCAGCAGAAATTGGTCCCATTTCCCTGCTCGGTCGTGACGGTCGCTCCGTGCACCACGTACTTCGGCCATTTGGGAGTTGTCTTAACCCATTCGATGAGCTGACGCGAATGCTCGCGCCACTGTGGATCTTTGTCGGGATGGAGCAGAACGTAGCGAGCGAACTCCAGAGGAATGACCTGATTCATATTGCCCATGGTGGCGGTGGTGTCCTCGAAGTAGCCGACCCACACGTTCTTCGCCAGGGGATATTTCTGAAACCAATCCCATGAACCGGCGCGCACCTTCGCGTAGCCATCGACATTGCCCTGTTTCAGCCGCATGAGTTCGTCGAACAACATGATTGGCTCGATCACGTTGGCCGAATATGGACTCATCGGCCCAGACTCTTGCGATTTCCCGTCGCGCGCGTAGCAGCGCACCGGCCAGGGGGAATGCGTCTCATCGCCATTCCTGTAATTCTTGACGAGCGCGTCGGCACAGCGAATTGCAGCGCGCAGATACTTGGTGTTGCCGGTCATTTCGTAAAGGCGCAGATATCCGTATCCGTCTTCACCAACAACATGAGGTTCAATGTAGTCTTCACCCAGCTGGCTCCAACCGGAGTAATGCTTTGCGCCAGGATTCGCGGAAGCGTACGGCACTTGCGACCAGGCGTACCCTTCCGGCGTGAGCCCGTTTTCCAATTCGTAGTCCACGAAACTTTGCAGGAACTCGAGCGTGCGGAGATCGCCCGTGTAAGGATAAAGTCGCTCGACGAAACCCTGCATCATGGCACGAAGGTAGCCGGTTGAATTGACCCAGTGAGGATCGGGCGCGAGTTCAAACGTAGTGCGGTCGTAATCGAAGCAACAGTAGAAGTAGTGCAGGCGCTGGCGATTGTGCTGGTCCCAAAGAATCGTCCACTGCGTCAGGAAGTATGACGAGTACGAGTAGCCCGTGTTTTCAGGCATAGGCCAAGGCAACAGTTTGCCCTGCGCATCCAGTTGCACGGGATGCCCGGCAATGGTCGGCGCGTCCACGGTGGAAGAGACCGCGAAGGGCGGCTGCTGCGCGAATACCGCGGTTCCAAGCATCAGTGAGACCAAACCAAGCTGCGTGAGTTTGATGATTGGTTTCATATTTCCTAACCAGAATTTGCACCGTGCTGCAGCACAAGAAACGTCACCGGCTTCATTGTGCTCATCATAGCGGGATGGCGACAGCGTGGGAATAAGAAGTACTGGTAACAATTTACGGTTGTTGGCAACTGCGAACTAGGAAGCGATAACGGAGCGAGAACACCTGCGCTCGAGGTCGAGAAACTTGACGCACTCGGCATTCCGTCGTCCGTTTTAGCCGATGCGGTCAATCAACACATGCATCACACCGGCCGTGGTGGAGTGTGAGGTAATGTGATATCCGAGGGCCGGCAGATCCATTCCCCCCAACAGGGACTCGCCGGATCCAAGCAACACGGGTGTGTAGGCCAAGTGCATCTCGTCGACAAGTCCTGCTCGGAGACCTTCCCGGATAGTGGCAACCCCGCCGCCCAACCGAATATCCTTTCCTTGCGAAGCCTCTCGAGCGCGCGCAAGTGCAGCATGGAGGCCGTCAGTAACGAAGTGGAACGTCGTCCCGCCCTTCATGATCAGGGAGCTGCGTGGATGATGCGTAAGCACGAAGACTGGAACATGATACGGGGGTTCTTCGCCCCACCATCCCTTCCACGTATCGTCGGGCCAGGGGCCGCGGATAGGTCCAAACATGTTTCGCCCGATGATCCATGCGCCGATGTTGTGGAATCCGCGCGCGATGAAGTCATCGTCAACGCCGGATGATCCGCCAACTTCGCCGTGCATGCGTGAAACGTACGGGTATTGAAGGCCCATTGGTGCAGCGCAAGACCGCCGGCTCCGAGCGGGTTCTCGAGGTTCTGTCCTGGGCCGGCGCCGTAGCCGTCAAGGGACATCGTAAAACTGTGAACGCGAAGCTTGGCCATTGGACTTCCTCTCTCGTTTCACTTCCGTGTGCAGAGCATCGCGCACGCTACTGCGTTATCTGGTGGCTTATACTCCACACGTAAGCTGCAAGTGCGGAGACTTGGTCCGCAGTGAGCTGTGCGCCGCCCATCGCTGGCATCGGACTGCGATAGTTCTTGGGCTGCGATACACCTTCCGTTATCGTCTTCTTGATTCCCGCGCAGCTGCCATCGCTCCACAGCCATTTCTTCCCCGTCAGATCGGGGCCCAATGGTGAGCCCTGGCCTTTGTCGCCGTGGCAGCCTGTGCATGCTGCCCCGCCCACTTGACCGCGGTAAATCCGTTCGCCCAGCGCAACCATTTCCGGCGTCACTCCGGCAGGTAACGCAGCTGCAGCAGCGGCGTCCGGATGCGTGCCTTCCGGCGGCCCCGCTGGAGTTTCAACTATGTCCCCTGCCGGCGCCGTCGCGCTCGGACATGGTGTTACACTCGCGGTGCCATCGCCTGCCCCACCCCGGTAAACGATCCGGTAAATCCGTCCGCGAATATCGTCGGAAACATACAGCGCTCCATCGGGCCCGACCGCAAGTCCGCTTGGGCGATGCGCCGCCTTATCCGGCGATTTCACCGCACCCGCAAAACCGTCGGCGAAGATTTCGCACCGCCCTGCTGCGTGGCCGTCCGTCATCGGCTGAAACACAACGTTGTATCCACCTTGTGGATACGGCGCGCGATTCCAGGAACCGTGAAACGCGATAAACACGCCATCACGATAACGCTTGGGAAATTCCTTTCCGTCGTAGTGAACCATGCCGTTGGGGGCCCAATGCGCGGGGAACGAGGCGGCCGGAGCAATTTTGTTTTCGCACATGCCGATCTTTTTGCCATCGCCACCATACTCCGGCGCCAAAACCAATTTGCTCACGAAGGAGTCGTAGTAGCACTCGGGCCATCCGTAATCGCCGCCTTGCCTCAGAAGCAGCACCTCTTCGGCAGGCAGCGTCGCCTCCTGGTCAGGCTTGTACAAATCCGGCCAATTTGTGTGCAGTTGATCTCGTCCGTGCTGGGTCACAAACAAGCGTCCGCCCGCATCGATGGCAAAGCCTTCGCCGTTGCGGATGCCGGTGGCAAAGCGGTCGGCCTTCGAAAAATTCTGGTTGGTTCTATTCGCGTCGTACCGCCAGATGCCGCCGCGCGTCTCCAGTTCCACGCAAGGATCGGCACCCGGCGATTTCAGTGTGCGATTTTTCAGCTGGCAGGAATTGCTGGCGCTCGCCACGTCCACATACATCGCACCGCTGGCGTCGATGATGAACGGATGCATCGGATGATCGCCGCCCAGCGGCAAACCAGAAACGACAGCGACCGGGGCGTCCCTCGGCACAAGGGAGCCGGCGCTTAGCGAATATCGCACGATTCGATCATTGATCTCCGCGTAGAGCCAACCTTTATATATACCGATCCCGGTGCCGCCGGCTCCGCCGCTTTGAACCGTTTCACCGAAACGCTCAACGATTTTTGCCTTCCCTACGCCGGAGGTGTCTTGCAACGCCACCAGGAATCCGCCCGCGTGCGGAGTGTCGTTGCCGTAGTACTCGCCCGACCAAGTATTCACGTATACTACTCCGCCCGGTGTTACTGCCATGTGTCGCGCGTGGCCAACTTCGTCAGCAAATATGGTTGCGCAAAAACCCGGAGGCAGCTTCAGCCCGCTGTCATCGTTTGCGCACGATTGGCTCTTGGTCTCTTGCGGAGGATTTGGCGAAGTTTGCGCCGATGCACTCAAGGCGATCAAATACAATGCGCTCGACATTGTGAGGAAGGAGCGGATGAATCTCGAAGTACGCATGAATTGCATTAAACCCTCCGGAGATTGATGGCGAGAAATCAGAACCGTGTGAGTTAAGTCTGAGTTGCGCGAGATCGCAGCGCGACTGCGTTGACCTATGGCCGGTGGAAACGGCCAACAAGGACACCTTTCATCAGAATGTGTCCGTCCATTGCCTTCATCACATCGCTCTGCGTCGCTTCCGGACCGAGAGTTAGCTTGGTATCCAGCGCGAATAGTTCGAACGTGTAATGATGGTAAGGACCGACGGCAGCGGCGCCCATCCCCATGTAGCCGACTTTCTTCCCCTGGTTCAGACCCTGAACCGAACCGTCGGGCAACTGCGCTTGTGCAGGCACTCCCTCGGGAAGTTCGCGCGCGGTTCCGGGTATGTTGAAGATCAACCAGTGCAAGACTTCATCCGTCTTCTTCATCACCGCGGTATCGGGATCAATAAGGAGCAGCGCAAAACTCACGGTGCCGTCGGGAACATTCGTCCACGTCAACTTTGGCGATACCGGCGTACCCTCCGCCGCCATGGTGAACTTGTTCGGAATGATGCCGCCGTCTTCAAAGGCATCGGTGGTGAGCGCCAACCTGGGTTTCGTTGGCACTGGGGCAGGAGGCATTTGCGCCATCGCTCCGAATGCCGCCGAGAGCAAAACCAGGGTTGCAAGCCGTGATTTCATTTGAGGGCTCCTTACAATAGAGAAGTTTCGAAACGGTCAAATGGAGTTATCGAAAGGGCCGATTGTAAATGACAAAGCGTAAATTTTCCATGAAAGTGGTAACCGCTCCTGTTCGAGGGCGAGGATACCAACTCTAACTAGAGCAAAATTGGTTTGATTCCCGTCAATTCGCAAAAGTCGACGAGGGCAGGATAGAGGTCCGCGCCATAACCGAGGCAAGCATATTCGTTGGTCCAGTTCTGGACCAAGGCGTTCATGTCACCGTGGGCAGTAACAAATCCGTGCGGCCAGAATGGAATGCCGCATTCGTGAAGGCGCGTCTTCACTTGTTTTGAAGATGGCTCGAAAATCGAGGCACGGACGATGACCATACGAAATTCTCCATTGACGCGCCCGAGACGGCTGAGGACACCTTCGCCAACTTTGCAAATAAGTTTGACGGAGAGGCCGCCGGCTGTTCCTTCGGTAGGGATTCCATGCACGGCAAAACCAGCGGGCCCCAGTTTTCCGGCAAGTGACGGCGGGCAGGCGCCGTCGCCGATGATCTTGATTTCTTTGGTCTTCATGTCGATGTGCTGAAGATCGCCATAATAGACGGGCTCCTTACTGAGTTTCGTCAGCAAATAGACAGTGAGAGCGGTATTGAAGTCGCCCAGAGTGGATGTCGGATGGCCGTCTTCGAGCATCATGCTCTGAGCAAAGCAGGTGGCAGAGTAATCGTCACCGAGTCCGGGGAAGGACTGGATGGTGTAGAAATCAAACTGTTCTTTTTCAACGATTTTCTTGAGCGCCAGATAGAGACGGATGGAGCGCTCGTTCACAACGTTATCGTCGGGCAGTTTCGCGAAGAGTTGCTTGAGTCGAGGTGCGACAGCTTTGATTTCGGACGCGGAGATGGCGTCCGCGGAACGAATGAGTTCGGTGGTGTCGCGTGAGTCGATATCGACGCCAAACATTCGCATCCATTGCGATGGATCGGCCACGCCACAAGTCTGCCCCATTCCGCGTCCACCGAAGATGAGCCGCGTCCTGAATGCGCCTCTGTGTGCTCGAGGGAATCTTCTTGGCCTTGGGAGCTTGGTTCAAGACAACGGAGATAGTAGCGATCGAGAGTCCTGTTTCGCTCGCGATATCGCGAATCGTTACGATGCGACGACCAGAGCTTTTGGCGGCCATAGACGTTGTGCGAGAACTGTTCTGAAAATAATGTCCCATTCTGCGGGCGAACGCCAAGCTCGGAAAAGTCGAAATTAAGGAGTTCGCAGTCCTTGGCGTTGTATCGTTTCACTGAACGGTAGAGGAGCACAACGGAATTTTGAACTTGTTTGCCGCGGCTCTCCGCGGTATTAGTCGTTTCTTCGTGCCCGATTTTGTGCTAAATGTTGCGTTTCGCAATCTCCAGTGATTACTTCAATCGCACGAAACTTTAAACGGAAACTGATTCGCAGCCTTCCTTTTGCTCTGTTGGCAGCCGTCACCCTGTCGGCCCAGCAAAATGTAACCATCAGAGTCGATGTATCCAAATCGATGGGGCGTTTCGAACCTGTATGGGCGTGGGTTGGACACGACGAGCCGAACTACACGTACACGGAAGAAGGGCACGAACTTCTTACACGACTTTCTCAACTCAGCTCTTATCCGGTACACGATCGCACGCACAACTTGTTAACTTCGGGCGATGGCGCGTCAGCACTGAAGTGGGGATCGACGAACGCGTTCACGCGTGATGCGTTCGGAAAACCGGTTTATAACTGGAGCATCGTCGACCGAATTTTTGATACCTATCAAGCGGCCGGCATAATTCCGTTCGTGGAGATTGGATTTATGCCCGAAGCGCTCTCGCTGCATCCCGAGCCGTACCGGCACCATTGGCCGAAGGACTTCGACACGGGTTGGGCGTATCCGCCTAACGACTATTCGGCGTGGTCCAATCTCGTCTACACCTGGGTTCGACATATGGCGGATCGCTACGGAGCAGAGCAAGTGGCGAAATGGGAGTGGGAGGTCTGGAACGAGCCGGATATTTTTTATTTGCACGGAACCGTGGACGACTACAACAAGCTTTACGATTACACCGTTGCGGCGGTGCGAAAAGCCCTGCCAAACGCACGCGTCGGCGGACCTGCCACCACCGGCCCCGCGAGCCAGCGCGCCGCCGACTTCCTGCGCGCCTTCCTGGAGCATTGTGCGAGAGGCCAGAACTATGCGACGGGGATGAAGGGAGCTCCACTGGACTTCATCTCGTTTCATGCGAAAGGAACAGCAAAGGTAGTGGACGATCATGTGGAGCTGAATGTTGGAACCAACTTGCGCGACATCGACCAAGGGTTCGCCATCATCGAGACGTTTCCCGCATTGCGCCAGCTGCCTGTGGTGCTCAGCGAATCCGATCCCGAAAGTTGTGCCGCGTGTGACGCGACGTCGCACCCTCAAAACGAGTATCGACTGACTTCGCAATATGCCAGTTATGAGGCGGAGCTCTTGCACGGAACCCTGGCGCTTGCACAGCGGCACCACATCAACCTGGAAGGCACGATTGCGTGGGCTTTCACTTTTCCCGGCCAACCGATATTTGGAGGGCTTCGTGCTTTCACGACAAACGATATCGACTTGCCGGTGCTGAACGCGTTTCGGATGTTCGGGCTTATGAAAGGGGAACGTGTGGCCACCGAAAGCACCGGAGGGCTCGCGGTAGGAGATGTTCTCGAGTCGAGCGTGAAAGCCCAACCAGACGTGAACGCAATGGCCACTCGCGACAGCCACAGAGTGAATGTGCTGGTTTGGAGCTACGACGACGATTCCAAGCAGTCCGCTCCGGCGGAGATTCGTCTGAGAATCGAGGGGCTGCCTCAAGATGTGTCACAAGTGTTGCTAGAACATTGGGGCGTGGATCGTGAACACAGCAATGCTTACACTGCTTGGCAGACAATGGGGTCGCCTCAAAATCCTACCGCGGGCGAGTATGAGCGCCTTAAGGCAGCGGGACAGTTGCAGTTGCGCGAATCCCCGCGTTGGATTGTTCCAGACAGCAACACAGTTGAGATTACGTTCACTCAACCAGCGCAGGGGCTATCTCTGTTTAACGTGACCTGGTGAGCAGAGGAGAAATCTCAATCGCGGCCCCGTAAGAGCCGAGACCGAAACTGAGCGGAGCGATTCCGAATGAAAGCACTCGTACTGGAGAAGCCCGGACAAATCGCGATCCAAGAGGTTCCCGAGCCGGTCGTTACGGATCAGCAGATTCTCTTGAAAGTTCGCATGGTGGGCTTTTGCGGAAGCGACTTGAACTCCTTCCGCGGACTCAATCCACTGATTTCCTTCCCCAGAATTCTAGGACATGAAGTCTGTGCGACTGTCGTGCAGGCCGGCATCGACAGCGGGCTGGCGGTTGGAACGGATGTGGCTGTCTCTCCGTACACAAGTTGTGGCCAGTGCGCGTCGTGCCGCCGAGGACGTGCGAATGCTTGCCAATTCAACCAGACGCTCGGTGTGCAAAGAGATGGTGCGCTGACTGAATTCATCGCGGTGCCGCGGGATAAGTTGTATCCTGCCCAACTCGCCAGGAAAGAATTGTGCCTGGTTGAACCGTTGACGGTGGGATTTCATGCCGTTGCGCGCGGACGCGTTGCGGCAGGCGATATCGTGGCGGTCCTCGGGTGCGGAGGAGTAGGACTGGGAGCCATCGCTGCTTCCAGCTCCCGGGGTGCGACGACGATCTGCGTTGATGTAGATGACGAGAAGCTGGAACTGGCACGAGCCGCAGGCGGCATTCACACCATCAACACGCGGCGCCAATCACTGCATGACCAGTTGCAAGAAATGACCGAGGGCCGTGGGCCCGACGTAGTGATTGAAGCGATAGGCACGCCCGCAACATTTCGAGGCGCCGTCGAAGAAGTCGCATTCACAGGCAGGGTCGTGTACATCGGATATGCGAAAGAGCCGGTCAGCTATGAGACCCGGTTGTTTGTACAGAAGGAACTGGATATTCTCGGATCGCGAAACGCACTGCCGGAAGATTTTCAGGCCGTAATTCGGATGCTCGAAGCGCGGAGATTTCCCGTCGATCAGGCCGTGAGCGCAGTCGTGCGTTTGGAGGAGGCGGGAGAGGCTTTGCGATCCTGGAGTGAAAACCCATCCCGATTCAGGAAGATTTTGGTCGGGTTGGATTAAGACAGCTCCCGTATCGATTCCAAACAACAACTATATTAGCGGGAACGAATAGATATTGACGCTGAAGGGCGGCACCGTCATCGTATCCGGCACAGACGTGATTTCCTTCTCCTGCACTTCAACTCCCGGCTTCTGACCGACCGAGACAGTTGCGTCAACGCTCTCTGGAGCCATACGCCAGAGATGGCCCGGACCCGAGAGCCGTGCTCCGCTGATTGAGAGCTTCAACGGTTGCGCGGAATCCGAAGGATTCAGCACGGCGAACGTGAGCGTCTTGCGATCTTCACTCAGAGTCGCGCTCATATCCAGGGGATAGGTGTCGCTGCCTGGATTGACTGCCGGTTGATCGCCCCCTGCGGGATAGAACGGTTTCGGCTGTGGCGAATCTCCTGATACCTGCACGGGAATCGTACCGAAATGATCCCGATACATCTTGAACAGAAGACCCGTCGGACTCAGCATCGCGTTAGTGCGGTCTGCGCTGATCATAGCCGTCGCAAACGTGAATCCTCCAAGCTGGTACAGGTCCGAGTGACGAAACATTTCATGAAACGCCCAAGCGTAAGCAGGAACCACTTTGTACGAGTTCGGCGGCACGCCGATGTAGGCCCACTCGTCCAGACTGATGGGGACGGGCTTTTCTTTGAGTCCAGGAATGCGCTTCAAGTACTCCTGATAGTGTTCGTATTTCACGCGAACCTGGGTGGCGGGTGCGCGCTCCCATTCGATCAGTGTTTGTGGTCCCGTGCTTACTTTCTCGCCTGTCTGAAGATCAGTTCGCTTATCGCTTGTGGAATAAAAGTGTTCGCTGAGCATATCAATGTTGTCCAGGCAGTGAGCGAGCAAGTTACCGCTCCAATCGCCGGGCGACAGATAATCCGGCACGATCTGTCCGCTGAGCCGCTTTGCCTGCTTGGATCCAGTCATGGCGTCGGGCATTGACCCAGGAGCGATCAGCTTGATCGTTGGATCGACTCTGCGCATGGCTTTGGCGAACAAATCGTATTTCAGTTCAAATTGCGCAACTGGCATGAACCCCAGTTGCCATTCGCCCCAAGGTTCGTTGCCTATGCCCCAGAACCTGACGTTGTAAGGCTGCGGATGGCCATTCGCGGAACGCAGGCTTCCCATCGGTGTGCTTGCCGCGCCGTTGACGTATTCCACCAGTTGCGCGGCAGACCAGGAATCACCGAAGCCTGCGTTGACAGTTATGTAGGCTTCGACCTGCAGCAACCGGCAGAGCGTCATGAACTCATCGGTGCCCACATCATTCGGCTGAACGGCGTGCCAGACTGGATCCATAATTGGTGGCCGTTTGTCAGGATCGCCGATTGCGTCACGCCACTCGTGCCCGGAAACGAAGTTCCCGCCGGGCCAGCGATACACGCCAGAGTGCAACTGCTTCAACTGCTCGATCACTTCCCTGCGAAAGCCGGTTACATTGTCTGCAGGCATTAACGAGACGGCTCCAACGTGAAACGCACCCGCGCCGGTCCCGACAATCTCCAGATGGGCGCTATCACTGTCGCCCTCAGCGCGGAAACTTAGTGGAAACTTGATGTAATCAGTGCGGAGTTTGTTGATGACAACTGTTTGGCGTTCACTCGCTGCGTCTCCCCACGCCAGCACTACCTTCACACTCACGCCAGAAGTGCCGGCCAGAATAATGCGGCCTGTGTAAGATTCCCTTTTGCGCACCGCCAGTCCTGCCTGCTGGATTCCATGCGCTTCGCTTCCACTCAGTTTCACCGCCGGCGTGTGCTCGCCTACATAAGGATGATCGGAATCCATCGTCACGAATTCGTCGGGGCCGACTGGCGTCCAGTGGCGCAGCGCGGGGCGACGGAACCCGGAAGGGGAGGCCGGTTCGGCAGGCGGGTGCGAGGTGATCGGATAGAAGAATTTCCGGTCGTCCAACATCTCGGCCCATATGCCGTTATTGACGATTCCCCCGATGTGTTCCAGAAACTGGCCGTAGATGTTTTTTGAAATCGGAGCGCCAGTTTTTGAGACGTCAATCGTCGCACTGATAGTTTTAGTCTGGGCAGAAAGAAGAGTCGAAAAGAGTCCCATTAACAACGCAACTCGCAGCGTAATACTTATATTGTTGGCTTTTGTTCGCACCTTACCAACGCCTCCTGAGCCTATTCCGGCAAAGTCTTTGTACCTTTAACCTTGAACGTTCCCACCACTACTGGCACGTCGGTATTCGGCTGGCCACCACCGATCGATACTGAATAAGTACCCTCGGCGATGACCGGTTCGCCCGCTTCGGTGACCATACTCAGGTCGCGGTCCTTAAGGTCGAAGCGTATTTTCTCAGACTCCCCTTGTTCCAGATGTACGCGTTTAAATCCGCGCAGAGCTCGCAGCGGAGTTCCCGGCACATTTGGGAAATTAATGTACAGCTGCACCACCTCATCGCCCGCACGTCTTCCTGTGTTGGTAACGGTCACTTCCGCCGAAAGCGGATCACCCGCTTTGATTTCCTTATTCAGCAGCCGCAGTCCGCGATAAGAGAACGTCGTGTAGCTGAGGCCATAGCCAAACGGATACAGCGGTTTGGCTTGCAAATATCGGTAGGTGCGACCCTTTATCCCATAGTCTTCAAAGGGAGGCAATTGCTCAATTCCGGTGTAGAAGGTGACTGGAAGACGGCCCGCAGGATTGTTTTTGCCGGAAAGCGTTTGCGCTATTGCGGTCCCTCCCTCCTCTCCCGCATACCAAGACTCGAGGATCGCGTTGACGTGTTCTTTTGCCCAGTTCACAGACAGCGCGCTCCCGTTTGCAAGCACCAGAACCACCGGTTTCCCAGCCGCAATCACCGCTTGAAGCAACTCCTCTTCGGGTTTTGGCAAATCAATATTCGTGCGATCGCCTCCCTTGAAACCTTCCTCGCTAACCGGCATCTCTTCGCCTTCGAGTTCACTGGTGATTCCCAACACTGCCACGACAACGTCTGAGGCTTTTGCGGCCAGAATCGCTTCAGGGTTCGGCTTCGGATCGTACTTCGACCAGATCAACTGAGCCCTCACTGGGTCCGCATTCACTTGTGAGTAGCGCACCTTAAGCGATACCTTCTTGCCCTGCTCCAAGTGAATGTGCCCGATTTTTGCCTGCCCCGCCTCGTCGTTGCCGGCCCATCCCTGCGCGACTGGCTTTCCACCCACCAAGACCCGCGCGAACCCGGATCGAAAGCTCATGCCAATACTGTAGTCACCCGTCTCGGTCGGCGTCAGAAAGCCGCTCCACTCTGCCCGCATCGGGTACTTCCCCTTGGCTTCTTCGGGAACGTCTTCCGCCTTAAAATCAACGGTAGTTACGTTGCGGCTGGCGACAATGGTCGCCTTTTCCCCGAATACGTCCCCCGTGGAAAACTCCAGATCCAAGCCCGGTCGACCGTCGTTCGTGGTTAAGGCTGACACCGGAATGGCCTCGCCATCGTCGCGCAGGAATTGCGTCCCCGCGACGAATCTGATCTGCGCCTCGGAGAACTCCGCTTTAAGACCCTCCAGCACCGAAACCGTGTGTGTCGGAACCCCGTTGTAATTTCCAAGCAGGTATCTGGTCTGATCCGCGAGAGGCCCGACCAGTGCGATTTTGACCGGTCCTGTTTTCCGAGGCAGGGTGCCGTCATTCTTGAGCAGTACCATTGACTCGTTGGCGACGGCACGCGCCATGGCGCGATGCTCAGCAGTATTGAGGTCTTTCTCGTTGATCTTCGAGTACGGAACAAGCTCCGGCGGATCAAACATTCCCAGCTTCATCCGAGCCGTGAACAACCGGACCAGCGCGGTGTCAATCTCGCTCTCCTTCAGAATTCCTTGATTGTACGCCTCCAGGTATGGCTTGTAGTCATGATCGTCTTTCACTTTTGCGAAGTCGATGCACTCGTTATCCATTCCACGTTTCACCGCGAGCACAGAGGCTTCGGGCTGGGTCTTCGTAAAGTGATGATCGCGGAAGATGTTGATGACCGCGTCACAATCCGAAACTACATAACCCTGAAATCCCCACCGGCCACGCAGTTGATCCTGCAGCAGAAACTCGTTTACGCAGGCCGGTTGCCCGTTGATGCTGTTATAGGCGCACATCACAGAGCCTGCCTTCGCTTCGGTCACCGTCGCGCGAAACGCCGGCAGGTAAGTATCCACCTCGTCATGCTTGCTGACTGTCACGTCAGCCGTGTGACGCGTCGACTCAGGGCCGCTGTGCACCGCATAGTGTTTGGGAGTGGAGATGACACGATAATATTTCGAATCATCGCCTTGCATACCGGTGACAAATGCCACACCCATGCGCGCCGTAAGAAACGGATCTTCGCCGTAGGTTTCCTGTCCGCGTCCCCAACGAGGATCACGAAAGATATTGACGTTCGGCGCCCAGAAGTCCAGCCCTTCGAAGATGTCGCTGTGCCCATCGCGCAAACCTCGAACGTAACTGGCCCGCCCTTCAGTCCCGATCACTACGGCCATCCCGTGAATCGCTTCGACGTCAAACGTCGCAGCCAGGCCCACTGGCTCGGGGAATTCAGTGGTTCCGTTTCGAGCCACGCCATGCAATGACTCGCTCCACCAGTCGTAGTCCGGCACGTTCAACCGCGGGACCGCCCGAGACTGCTTAACCAGTTGAGACACCTTTTCTTCCACGGTCATGCGGTGCACTAAATCCGCTGCCCGCTGTTCGGCCGATAACGAATCGTTCAGATAAGCGGGTCGTTCGGTACTCTGCGCGAATAAGCGGCTCCCAATTAGAAAAACAGCAAGTACAACAAGAGTTCTAACGTCGACTGTTCGCATGTCTCTCCCAATTTCGGACTTCTACTCTCTAAATCCCCGCCGATCACTTTACTTCGGCGATGTCGAATTCCAGATGCTCGCATGCGGCCTCGTGTCATTGCTCGACGGAGATCACGGTCACCGATTTTGGTTCTAGCTTCAGGGTCAGCTTGCTACCTTGCACTTTTGCTGAAACGGGTTTCGGTGCCACGGTCTTAGGTGCATCGAAGGTGTTGATGCTGTCGACGTTTGGCGCGGTCAGCGTTTCTCCGGCCGCCGATTTTGCTGTGGCGCCGGACAGGGTCGCCTCCACGTCGACGCTTTGATTGGGATCGAGATTCGTTATAGCTATCCACAATTTACCTGCCGCGTCTTTCGCGGCGATGGCATCGACGCGTGGCAAAGTGATATCGTCGTGGATATACCTGCCGGCATCAAATGCGATGGGGACAAACGTTGAGTCCTGAAATGGTGTGTACATCTTGAATACGTGGTAGGTCGGCGTGAGCACCATCTTTTCTTTGTCGGTCAAGATCATCGCTTGCAGTACGTTAATCATTTGCGCGATGTTGGCCATGCGTACCCGGTCGGCGTGGCGAGCAAATATATTCAGGTTCAGTGCCGTTAGAATTGCGTCTCGCAGGCTGTTCTGCTGTACCAGAAATCCCGGATTGCTGCCCGGCAACGGCGCGTACCACGCGCCCCACTCGTCCACGACGAGGGCGACCTTCTTTTCCGGGTCGTATTTATCCATGATGGCCGAGTGCTTGTTGATGAGATCGTCCATCGCAAGCGTGAGTTTAAGGAACTGGCTGTACTCGGTCTCGCCAAAGTTTTCGGACGCAAAAGCAGGTGGCCACTTCCCCACCGTGTACGAATGCATCGAAAGGCCATTAATGTCCCAGCTCCACGTGTGTTGCTGGTAGGCCTTCATGATCGTTTCCGTCCATTCGGTCCACCTGGGTTCAGCGCCACCCGGGCCTACGGCGATCTTCAGCATCTGCTGCTTGTCCTGCTGTGAGGGATTGAAATTTCGAACAAACCGGCTGTAAATCTTCATCTGGCTCGAATAGTAGTCGGGTGTCATGTTGCCGCCGCAATCCCAGCTTTCGTTGCCGAGCCCCAGAAAGCTCACCTTGTAAGGACCGGGATGGCCGTTGGCTGCGCGCTCTTTGGCCAGGGTTGTCGGCTGCGCGGTGGTGAGATATTCGAGCCATTCGGCTGCTTCCCGTGAAGTGCCAGAGCCGACGTTCACGGAAACGTAGGCCTCCGCTCCAATCTGATTCAGGAAGTCCATGTATTCATGAGTTCCAAAAGTGTTCGGTTCGATTACACCGCCCCAGTTGGGATTGAGCGTTACCGTCCGCGGATTGCCAATTCCGTTGCGCCAGTGGTATTCGTCGGCGAAGCAGCCGCCTGGCCAGCGCACGTTTGGTACACGGATGGCCTTTAGCGCAGTAACCACATCGTTGCGAATGCCGCGTGTATTTGGAATTGTCGAATCCGGCCCTACCCAGATGCCGTCAGAAATGCCGTGTCCGAGGTGTTCGGCGAACTGGCCGAAAATATTGCGGTCGATCTTTGCGCCAGGCTTGGATAGATCGACGGACAATTCAACTCTCTGCGCATGAGCAGAAGGCGCGATCCCTCCGATCGCCGTCAGAATGAAACTACACAGGAGGGCCCGGATGGCGGACGGACCGTTGCCCGGCAGAACTGCGAACGGCGCGAGAAATGGATGAACATGACTTGAGCTTCTTGCGGGCGACAAAAGCATTTTTTGGTCTCCATGACGGGCCAACTCCTGGTTGGGGCACAAGAGAAAGCTGGCCGCGTTGTCGCGACTACTCTAAAGCAATCATCTCTATATTGGTGCCACAATTGTCGCAGGTCGGGAGTAGATCCAGGGATGACGTCTTGGACTATTAGGTATCGAGCAAGGAATTCCCCGTAGTCAGCTTTCCCTTATCATGCCTCGTTGGCAGGCATAGCCACCATCTGGTGATTTTGTGCCGTCACCGCGCCCCTCCCAAGGACGACGCATACTATGCCCCCAAAAAGAGACGCGCCCTACACAGTTTTAGCCCCACACAACTCCAAAGGCTTTCTCACGCCTAGAGGAAGGTCGTCCGCATTCGGGCACCGTGCCCGGCGGCTTGGGCAACTCATAGCACAAGTTCATTACGAACGGACCAAGAGAAGCTTTCCAGACACCGACTGCGTGAGCGTGTCTCGATATGGAAGATCAGTTCTTGTGGTGCTAGTCTGATCCGCATGCCTGAAGACAATGAAGGGTTGGCGCCCGCCTATAGCAGATATCGAGTCTTGCTCGATGTGTCCGCCGCGCTGGTCGAGCAACCGACGGTAAAAGCCGTCCTCCACAGCCTGCGCGACGTTTTGTCCAGCAGCGTTCGTCTCCATGGAACCGACCTATATCTTCTGGACAGCGGTCGAGATACTTTGCATCTTCTGGAATTTGATCGAGCAGTGGACGCTCCTGCCATCAGAATTGGCACCAAAATTTCACGGATTGGCGCGGCAGCGCAAGCATTGGATCAAAAAGAGCCAGTTTTCCTGCCTGATGTATCCGAGGAAATGTTGAAACATCCCGAGTTGGCTCCGTTTGCGGCTCAATCTTCTGGCAGAAGCACTTACGTTTTTCCTTTGTTTACCTCCCAACAACAATATGGGCTTTTAACTGTGACTAAGGAGCGGGGACAGGAATTTACGCGCGAAGATGTCGAACTGCTCCGCTCTCTGACGTCGCACGTTGCGATCGCGCTCGAATGCGCGCTGGCCAGGGATTCCGCAGAACAGTATCAGCGGGAACTCGCTACCGAGCGCGACCGCCTTCGGCTACTTCTCGAAATCAACAATCACGTCGTTTCGAAACTAGATATGGACGATCTTTTTCGCTCGGCTTCAGCTTCCATTCGTTCGTATTTCAGCAATCATCTGACGGGATTCTGGCTTCTTGAGAAGGACTCACATCGCCTTCAGAGTGTAGTTCTGGACTTTCCTGACCGCAAAGGATTGCTGGCGGAAATTGGCTCAACGGATCTGACTGAAACGGAGTATGAGAAACTTCGCGCCCGCCGGTCCGACATATGGTCAGCCGACGATATCGAGAGACTGCCGACAAATATTGGCGACGCCTTGCGAGCCGAATCCATAACCTCGGTCGCCGTTGCTCCTCTGGCGACCGGGAGCGGACCGCTGGGTCTGTTGGCGATCGGCAGCCGGAAGCCACACGCTTTCGCGCAAGAAGACCTGGATTTGCTGACGCAGATTAGTATTCAGATCTCCCTCGCGTTGGACAATGCGGTCGCGTACGGGCGTCTGAATGCATCGGCAGCGCGGCTGGAAGAGGAACGCCTTTACCTTGAATCAGAAATTCGCGCGGAGCACAACTTCGAGGAAATCGTTGGCAAGAGCGCCGCGCTCCGAAAAGTGTTGGATCAGGTTGCGATTGTCGCGCCCACGGGGTCGACAGTGCTCCTGCACGGTGAGACCGGCACTGGAAAGGAACTGCTCGCCCGGGCTATTCATAATCTCAGTCCGCGTCGCGAGCGCACCTTCGTTCGACTGAACTGTGCCGCCATTCCTTCGGGATTGGTGGAAAGCGAACTGTTTGGGCATGAAAAGGGCGCGTTCACCGGCGCGCTTATGCAGAAACGAGGCCGGTTCGAGTTGGCCGATCGCGGCACGCTTTTCCTGGATGAAATCGGGGATATCAGTCTTGAACTGCAACCAAAGCTCTTACGCGCTCTGCAGGAACGCGAATTTGAACGTTTGGGAAGTACGAAAACCATCCGCGTTGACGTTCGCTTGATTGCCGCAACACACCGCGATTTGCAAGGCATGATACGCAATAATCAGTTTCGCGAAGACCTTTTTTACAGATTGAATGTCTGCCCGATTGAGATTCCTCCCCTTCGCGAAAGGCCCGAGGACATTCCGCTCTTGGTGCACTACTTTGTTTTGCGGTTTTCCCGCCAAATGCAAAGGCGCATTAAGTCCGTCCCGAAGCAGGCAATGGAGGCGTTGGTGAATCACGACTGGCCGGGCAACATTCGGGAGCTCGAGAACTTCATCGAGCGCTGCGTGATTTTCACCCAAGGCGACGAGTTGAACGTTCCTCACAACCAGCTAAAGAGGACGACTAGCCGCGGCACTGGGTCAGCGTCATCGACATTCGAGCAAGCGGAGCGGCAGGTAATCGTCGACGCGTTGAAGGCCGCGTCCGGAAGGATATCGGGCAAAGGTGGGGCTTCAGAGCGCCTCGGACTGAAACGAACGACGCTCCAAAACAAGATGCGCAAGCTAAACATTACTCGCGCTGAATATTCCAGCACATAGCGATTCAGGGCTTGCGTCGTGAGGAAGAGAGGGGGCGATCAATTATCCGGTGTGTGGCGATTCCAGTCTCTGCTTTACCGTTGTGAGGACCCGTTCGAGCGAAGATCGGGCTTTGTCCACGGCCACCTTGCGCACGATGCTTCCTTTTAGTCCGGTAAGGCCGGCCTGCTTCGACCCTTTGACGGTAATAATGTAGAAGCCGGGGCGTTGCGCATCTCTGACGCAGACCGTGAGATCGAGTGCCGACTCGAAATAGTGGCTTGCGTAGAGCTGTTTTTCAGCTATTGCATAGGCGGGGTCCGATGGGCTTGCTCCGCGATACACGACCCTCTGAATGATCCGAAAGGTAGGCTTCAATCCAAAATTGACTTCCTCCCAGTAGAAGCCAGCTTGCACTTTGTCGGACTTAGCCTTCGGATATTCGAGAAGATATTCGTTGAGTTCGGGAAGGTACACCGGAAGTGCGCTTAATCGTGTTATCAGCGTCTCAAAGGTTTCCGCCACCGCAGCAGGATGGTTCTTGTCACGGTAGACTCCAAGGGCCGTATTGCCCCCATTTCATGTAATTGAGTAGCGACTTGAAACGCCATTTGACGGGCCAGGTGATTCACCCTGTCGGCGACGTCAGGCGCGGACCAGTCGATGGACTGCTTAAAACCCTCCATCGCCTCGGTTGGCAGTTGAACCTGGCAATGCCCCACCTGGCAGTTTTTCAGTTCTTCGATGTCTTGTTTTTCGAGGGTGAAGCCCGCAAGGTCCGAAAGCTGTGGCGGATCGCTGAAGCTTTGAATCGCCAGATAGCCTGGGAGCTTGCGCAACGCGTCGACGTCCGAGGCAAGTTCGACGTACCTCTCTGGACTTGCCTCTACGTATACCGAGCCAAAGACGAACACTTCGTCAGGAGTGCGCGACTCAACAACCTTGGCAACCGCCTTTCCTGAGCGGATCGCTCCTATCTGGTCTTCACTCAAGCCAACAAACTCTCGAAAGAATCTATACGGCTCGTCCGGGCCTTGAGCCTTAGTGACAGGTGCTATCAGCAGCAACGCGACTGCAAACGCGATGCAAAATTTGGTCCTCATCATTGCCCTTTACCTCGCATCGTCTTTCTCGACCTGCCTCTCTTCATCAGTGTCATGCAGGTCGCCCCGACTGCTGCCCAGAAGATGGCCCGAGCCCGCCGGCACAAAGCCAACGTCAATCCTGCGGTGCCTGTCACACCAAATAGATTTGCAATGAGCATATTCCCACCTTCGTAGGTCCCGAGGTTACCCGGGCTCAGTGCGCCAACGAGGTTGATTACTTTGGTTAAGCCTTCCATTGCAAAGGCGCCAGCCACACCAACATGTGCTCCCATAAATCGCAGGATGAGATACACCTCCAACACTGCCATCGCGTGCCACAGGAAATTGAGGATCAGGCTCGCAAAGAACGCGACGGGCTCTTCGCGACAAAAGCTGAGCAAGTTATGTTCGGCCGAATCAATAACCGACAGTTTGTTGCTGATCAGTCTGTTAAGCCGTGGCAATCGCCCAATCGTTCTGGCGGCGTTTCCCATCAGCTGCCACCCTCTTGCGACAGCCACGGCTGAAATGGCCACTATTGCAATGAGAACGGCAGCGAGCAGCAACGCGTAAATTCGCAACCGACCATCAAGAGGAGCCAACAACAGAGTAGCGGTAATTCCAAATACTGTGACCACAACGGCAGTGAACGCATGCAATCCTCCGTCAATGGCCGAAGACGATATTCCATTCGCTAGTGGCACAGCAGAACCAAGCATGGAAATGCGCAGGCCCTCCCCAAACAGCTTTCCGGCAAAACCAAGTTGCCCGACAGCATCAGAGGCCAGCTGCGCTCCAAGACTGCGCGACCATGAAAGGGCACTGATATCGCACGCAAAATTCTGGCGCCATGCACAAGTCTTAATCAGTTGAGAAAAGCCTCCCAGGATAATGATCAACGCCAAGCCCCAGCCGACCGCCTGGACTTGCTTCCAAACAGCCCCGGGACCAATTCGAAACACCGTGTACCCCAGTAGGCTGACCCCAAGAAGTGGAACAAACGATCGAAAACAAATCCGAAGTAGATAACGGAATTTAGGCACCGTGCACCTCGCCAACGGCTAGTTCATCCTCTCGTCTTGGATCGGAGTGATTCGCAACGTTCAGAGATTCTGCTGGAACGCGCATAGGAACTAGAAAATTGCTTGCGAGAAGATAAGCGTATAGGTGTTCGAGAGGAGGCGTGAAACGCAGTTGTTCAGCGGAGACCCAACCTTTCGTTTCATTCCATTGCAAATCGAGAGCCGAAAAGACTTTGATCGCCTCCTATTAGATCTATTGGAGTCATCGGATAAGCATAGATGCGTACGTTCTGAGCAAGGAGACGCGCGAGGGCTTCGAGAAGCCTGCCTTCGAGATTAAAATAGGGATCATCGAGGGCCCGGACCAGAAGCGAGAGCCCGACGATAAAACGCAACGGGGCTTTTGTGTAGCGATTCACGAGCGCTGTCATGCTGTAAAGCTCGCCGTCGCGGAACAAGAGGACATAGCCGCCTTGTGCCAGAAGCGCATTGATCCGAGTCAGCAGGTCGGAGATTTCTGGGGTTGACTGTTGTGCTGCGATTGGAGCCGCCGACAAGCAAAAGCAGCCGATAGGAGCAGAAGTGGATTCTCCCAATTCGCTGCCAAGCTCTTGAATGCCGGCGGCCAGCATTTGCGTATGAATTTGCGCATGAACGGGATCCACATGACCGAAGTATCCCGGTGCCAGCACAACAGCTTTGTTGTGCAGAAACTCATTAGGAGGCACAACTTCGCCCGAAGGCGAAAAGCACACGGCCTCGGCAAGTCCTGCGTGGACCAGATAGGCCAGCAGCGTGGAGCGGTCCCAACTCGCAAAAGCCGGCCCGCGAAAATCGACGCAATCAATTTCTATCCGTTCCCTCACGACATCTTGGGCGAGTCCTTCGAAAAACGATTCCTTCGTCTCTAACTGATAGAAGGCGGCGTAGAGGAGATTGACGCCCAGAATACCGATGGCTTCCTGCTGGAGAACGTTGGAAGAGTCCCGCATGTTGATGTGCAGGAGAATGTCGCTAGGTTCTGCGCCAGGACGCGACTGGAACCGAAGTCCAAGCCAGCCATGGGAGTCGTTTGTTCCGGCGTAATTTCGTGCGGATACAGTATCGACAAAAGAGAAGAAGCGCTTATCTTTGCCGCGAGTCTTGTCTAACTGGCCGAGCAACTGGGTCCACTCGGTTTCCAGCATGGCCTCCAGTCGCTCCCTGGAGACATAGCGTGAACCAGTTCCGTATAGACTGTCGCTGACCTCTTTGTCGTAGGCGGAAATGCTTTTCGCAACGGTGCCAGAGGCACCGCCGACGAAGAGGAACCAACGGACAACTTCCTGCCCGGCACCGATTTCGGCAAAAGAGCCGAATGTGGAGGCATCGAGATTTACAGTCAGCGCTTTGCGATGAGTATCAAGTTTTTCAGTGGACGTCATGTTCAGGCTCCGATGTAGTTACCCTTTCCGAGGTTTGGACCCGTTAGGACCAGATTGGCCGCCGTTTGCGGGAGGCTCCCCTAACGCGCGCAGATGCGCGCCGCCATTCGGGGCCACCTGCAAATTCAGACGCTCGCACACATCGAGCACGTAAGAATTGGGGGCGACGAACTCGGTTCCAAGCTGCCCAATGAAAGACAGCACTTCCTCGCCCACCGCGTCGATGAATACCACTTCCGTCAGATCGACGAGAAGCTTACCGCGCGCGGCGAAGCGCGCGGCCAGCGTCCGAGTTTGTTCAGCATCATCACCGGTGAATCGGCCTTCAAGCCTTAAGATCAAAGTCTCAGCCGAATCGCATATTTCCACGCGGAGCATCCCGCCTCCTTAGTATGTGAGTAGCCGGAAAAATCACCGGCTATGCCCGTTTCAACGGGCGTCTCCCTACGAACTATCGTGCAATGAAATAGCAGGACTCGTGCCAGAAGGCAGACAGGGTAAGTTATTCGAATCAATAGATATTGCGGAATGTGTTGGGTTGGAACCTGCCCGCATGCGGGCGAAGCCCCGATGTGGGCACGGCATGTCCTTTTCCAAAAAACAATAGGGCCAAGCTGCTAACTATTTCTTCGAGGCGGCAGGCAGCGGCAATCTGGCCAGTCAACAGTTCCACCTTCCGCAGCAAATCAGCCTTGCGACTTTTGAGTACCGGTTCTGAACAGAATCGGACGAGGTCTCGCGATTGTGCCTGCGACCATCGTTCACGCGGCAGCATTGCCCGCATTCGGGCACGCCGAACTTGGCACGGATGCGTCGGCCCTAATAGATCCAACAACTTGCGCGCGGTGCAGCTTGGCATGGTCGCTGCATTACTCACAGCCGGGTACGCAAAATGAATTCACTGACCAAAAAACACACACAGGGCCCGACAGAACGTCGGACTCTAAAAACATTTTTATCCCGCGTGTCTCTGATCCTGGGGCTCCAGCTCACCCTCTTCTCGGTGGCCTGGGCACAGACGCCTGAGGCCGCTAACGCTAACGAGCCGCTATTGACCTTGGACGAAGCGATCCGGATTGCAACCGGCACTAACCGAGACATCCACATCAGCAAAATGGAAATCATCAAGGCGCAAGAGATAGTCGCGCAGGCCAAAACAAATTACCTCCCGAAGCTGGATGCGAACGTTCTTGCAGGAGTTCCGCTGCAGCCGCTGAATTTTAGAGTTCCCGCCGGCAGCCTCGGCACCTATCCAGCCACTGGTCCTATCCCAGCGACCGATACCAACATTCACTCACCGGCGCAGTTCGGCGCGTTCGTGAATGCCTCCGCGACGCAACCGCTCACACAACTTTTCAAAGTAAATCTTGCTGTCAAGCAGGCCCGGCTCGGAATCGACCTGGCCAAGGAAGGAGTGCGCGCTCAGAGTCAAGACACAGTGCGACAGGTGAAGGAAGCCTACTACCAAGTGGCGGAGCTACAGGCGCAAGTATCCAGTGCGAAAGCAGCTGTCCAGGCCTTGAGCGCGCTCTCCGCCTTAACGGAGCAGCGCCTCTCACAGGAAACCGTATTGCTCTCCGATTCGCTCACCGTAAAGGCCAAATTAAAACAACAACGCTACCAGTTGCTCCTTGCCGAAGACTCTTTTGAGTTGCAGAAGCAGAACCTGAATCGACTTCTGGGACGCGAGCTACGCACCCCTTTCTCGGTGGAAATGCTCCCGTTCGGCGAGCTTGTTGAATGGGATCTCGATACCGCTCGAAAGCAGGCACTTGAGCAGCGGCCCGAACTGCGTGGCGCCCGGATACAGACCAAGATTGCCGACCTGGATGTGCGTCGCGAGCATGCGAAATACATTCCTGATCTGAGTTTGCAGGTCAGCTACCTAGGATTCCAAAACGTCAATTTCCTTCCGCAGAGCACCGGCGCTGTCGGATTTGCCTTTCAATGGCAGCCCTTCGATTGGGGCTACAAGAAGCACCGGATCGCAGAACTCAAGGCTACGACAGAGCAGAAGGCAACAACGGAACGAGACCTTGAACAGCGCGTTTTGCTGGATGTTGAAGAAAAGTTTCGCAAGTTGGAGGAAGCACGCATCCTGCTGGGTGCGCTAACGGATCAGCGTGAGGCAGAACAGGCGAAGCTTGACGAAGTAACAAATCGCTACAGCCAGAAAGCAGCGCTTCTGTCCGATCTTATGCAGCAACAAGCCGCGGTATCGCAGGCAGAGGCACAGTACCAGCAAGCACTCGCGGGATTTTGGACGGCACGGGCCAATTTCGAAAAAGCGATAGGAGTGGAGTAACGACATGAAAAACAAATCAAGCATAGGACTACTGAAAGCAGCAGCCGCAGTATTGCTGCTGGTCGGGGGCGCAAGCGGGTGTCAGCAACCGACGCAGGTAGCGGCAAAGTCTCCAACGCCTGTTCGTGTAGTGGATGTTGCCCTCAACTCTTCTTCAGACAGCCTGCGTTACTCGGCTTCGGTATTGCCGTTCGCGCAAGCGGCGTTGTCTTTCAAGTCATCGGGTTACGTGACCGAGATCAAACAGGTCATAGGCGCAGACGGAAGACGCCGTGAGATAGGAGCAGGCGACTATGTAGCTCGCGGTGCATTGCTCGCACAGATTCGTCACCAGGATTTAAAAAACCAGCTCGACCAAGCCGCAGCGGCAGTCACGCAAGCCGAGGCGCAACACCTCCAAGCTTCTCAGGATTACGAACGTGCTAAGGCGCTCTACTCCACGCACAGCCTGACCAAGCCGGAGTTTGACCAAACCCAAGCGCGATTCGATTCAAGCCGAGGTGCTCTGGACCAGGCGAAGGCCAGCTTGCGACAGTCGCAATTGGCTTTGGCCGACGCGGATTTGGGCGCGCCCTTTTCCGGCTTCATCCTGGCCCGCAATATCGAACTTGGAAATCTGGCGTCCCCCGGAACTGTCGCGTTCACGATCGCTGACACCAGCGCGGTAAAAGTGAGTTTCGGTGTCCCAGAGTACGCCGTTAAGCAGCTCCGCTTGGGCCAGGAATTCAACATTCACTTGCAAGACGACCCGAAACAGTACAAAGGCAAGGTGACAAGTATTGCCGCGGGTGCCGACGAGAAGAATCGTGTTTTCGCAGTCGAAGTGACCGTGCCCAATCCCAAGAGTTATTTGAAGCCGGGAATGATTGCCGCGCTCACTCTCTCTGGCGTTGAAAAGGCTCCGGCACCTTCCGTGCCTTTGGCAGCTGTTGTCGCTGACCCATCCGCATCTGGACGCTATGGCGTTTTCGTCGCCAGCGAAGTGAACGGCAAATGGACCGCACATTTGCGAGCGGTGACATTAGGTGAGACCCACGAGAGCGACGTAGCAGTGGAAGGTGTGAAACCAGGGGAAAAGATCGTCGTAGTTGGAGTCGCCGATTTGAAGGATGGCGATTTAGTTCAAGTTCTCCGATAGAGGCATAGAAAAATGGCACACGAACAAAATCAAGACATCAGCAATCGTCGCAATATCACTCGGTTCTTTGTTGAGCATCCACACATTTCCTGGATGATGCTCGTTGGGGTGCTCGTTTGGGGCTGGTTCGGTTACACATCCATGCCGCAGCGAAAAGACCCGGAAATCCCCGTGCGCGTCGCCGTGGCGGCTTGTCCTTGGCCCGGAGCGACAGCAGAGCAGGTCGAGCAGTTCGTTACCCGGCGCATTGAAGACGTTGCCGCAGAGAATAAAACGATTCATCCCGGAACGGACGCAGACTATGGCGTCAAATCCATCTCTCTCCCCGGCTATTCGTTTGTGTACCTACAGCTCGATGAGAGTGTGAAGGATACGAAGCGCCAATTCAGCGACATCAATCTCAAGCTGAATGCGCTTAATGCTCAATTACCGCAAGGCGCGGGCCCTATCGTTTTCCAAAGTGATTTCGGAGACACCGCCGCGTTGATGCTAACGGTTGCGAGCCCGAAAGCGGACGACATTGAAATAGCAGCCCGCGCCAATTCCGTTGAAGCGGCAGTTCGCAAAGCCCGTAGTTCAAAACAGCAGAATAGAACGGGCCAGCACGTCACGATCGTGGATTCGTTTCCACAATCCATTTCGGCGCGCGAAGTTCTAGACGCCGGATATTTATTTCAACAGGAAGCCCAGAGTGCTGGGATTATTCGAGATTCGGAAATCGTTCAGGGTAGTGGTTTTATCGGTTTAGATGGAATTTCCGAAGCCGATGACAGTGCGATTCGGGCCTTCATCCAACGTTTTTTGTCGGACCGCCTGAAACGCTCCGAGCTGCATCCGGATGCATGGGAGCTCGCGATCATCCGCGATCCCAGCGAAACAAGAGAGAAACTGGCCAGCGTTGCCGGCGACAAATACAGTTACGCGGACCTCGATAACTTTTCCGACTTGATCGGCCGTACGCTTCAGGGCGCTACCGAGGTCTCGAAAGTCGAGACCCGGGGCGTTTTGCCGCAAGCCGTCTATCTAGACTATTCGCAGGATCGGCTTGCAGCTTATGGTTTGCGCCCTGCCGATCTATCCAAAGTACTATCCGCCCGGAACATTATTGCGCCTGGTGGAAATATAGAAACGGCCGACCGCAAAGTCGCGCTTATCCCTTCGGGAAAATTCGATACGGCGAAGAGCATTGGTGATCTCGCGGTTTCGACTACATCAGAAGGTGCTCCGGTGTATCTGCGGGATCTCGTCCAGATCAGCCGCGGATATCAAGCCCCTGCACAATATCTGAACTACTACACCTGGCAGGACAAGAGTGGGCGTTGGCAGCGCAGCCGCGCCGTTACGTTGGCAGTCTACATGCGCGACAAAAAGCAAATCGCGAGCTTCGGTGAGTCGGTGAACGCAAAGCTATCGCAGCTTCATCAAATTCTCCCTGCAGACCTCATTTTGGCGCACACGTCGGATCAACCCCTTCAGGTTAAGGAGAACATCCATCTTTTTATCCGGGCACTCCTGGAAGCCATAGGCCTCGTCGTGATTATTGCGCTGCTCGGCTTCTGGGAGTGGCGTCTCGCGCTGATCATGGCATTAGCCATACCAATTACGTTGGCAATGACGTTCGGAATCGTTTATGTGCTGGGAATTGATCTTCAGCAGGTTTCGATTGCAACACTCATCATCGCTTTGGGGCTTCTCGTGGACGTGCCGGTGGTGGCGGGAGACGGCATCAAGCGCGAGCTGGCGGAAGGCTCGCCCCGCAAGATTGCTTCTTGGCTCGGCCCAACCAAGCTTGCGACTGCGATTTTCTACGCGACGATTACGAACATCATTGCGTACCTGCCGTTCCTGATGCTGACGGGAAATACCGGCGAGTTCTTGAAGAGTCTGCCGATCGTCATGACGGCCTCGCTACTGTCCGCGCTATTCGTTGCAATGACGTTCGTGCCATTCTTGGGCTACTACATTCAACGTGCCCCGGCAAAGCCAGAACCTACCATCGAGGAAAGACGCGAACGAGGCTTCTACGGTTTCTACAACCGGCTTGTCCAAAGAGCCATAAAACATCGTTGGGCTGTTCTTGCCGGATCCTTTGTTTTTCTCATCGGTGGAGGACTTTTCGGTTCGCGCTTGAAGACTCAATTCTTCCCTGAGGATGTTCAGTATTGGTTTTATCTGGACGTTTGGCTGCCAAATGACGCGCCTTTGAGTGCAACCAGCGATGCCGCAGTCCAGGCTGAAGAAGTGGTTCGGAAAGTGATCGAAACTTCGCCCGAGCTTGGATCGAAGGACGAGCGAGGCCATCTTCTCAAGTCGCTGACAACCTTCACGGGCGGCGGCGGACCGCGTTTCTGGTTTTCCGTCTCACCGGAAATGCCGCAAACGAACTACGCGCAAATCATTGTTGAAGTAACGGACAAGGAAGCCACTCCGAAGCTGAAACGCCCGATACAGGACGCACTTGCAAAGCAGATCCCAGGCGCATGGATCACTGTGCGACAGCTGCAAACAAACCCGGTCGAGAATCCCGTAGAGCTGATGATCTCCGGCCAGGCGGACGTGGACGCGAAAAAAGAAGCTGACGATATCCGTACGTTGCGAACGATCGCTCGCCAAGCCCAGGAAATCGTGGCCCAGGCCCCGGGCATTTCCGTTCTCCGGGATGACTGGTTTCCGGACAATCTTCAGCTACAGGTTCAAATCGACCCTGACCGCGCGAACGTCGTGGGCATCACCAACGCCGATGTCGCAAGCGCGTCAAGCGCGGCAATAAGTGGAACCCAAGTAGGCGTGTTCAAGGAAGGGAACAAGACCATTCCTGTTGTGGCGCGTCTTCGCATGCAGGAGCGCGGTCAGCTTGCCGACATCAAGAACCTTTATGTGTACAGCTCACAGACGAATAACCGCGTACCTCTACTGTCGGTCGCAAATTTGGAGCACCTCCGGCAAACCGGTCGTATCGCTCGGCGAGAACACTTTCGCACCATTTCCATCTTGTGTTATCCACAGCCTGGAGTTCTCGCATCGGAAGTAATCGATCCGATTATTCCGAAATTGCAGGAGTTCCAGAAAAATCTTCCGCCCGGATATCAACTGCGGATTGGCGGTGAAAGGGCCAAGCAATTAGACGGCTTCGCAAATCTCAAAATCGTTCTGCTGATTTCTTTGATTGGGATTTACTTGGCCTTGCTCGTTCAATTCAATAACGCCGTCAAACCTCTCTTGGTATTCGCTGCTGCTCCTTATGGCGTGATCGGCTCTCTGATCGCCCTCGCGATTATGCATACGCCGTTCGGGTTCATGGCTTTTCTCGGCATCGCCAGCCTGATAGGCGTGATTGTCAGCCACGTCATCGTGCTGTTCGACTTCATCGAGGAAATGCACGCAAAGGGCGAGCCACTGGTCCAAGCGCTGGCCGATGCGGGCATCCAGCGAATTCGCCCTGTAATGATCACAGTGGGAGCAACGATCCTGGCTCTTTTCCCGCTTGCTCTCGAAGGCGGTCCGCTGTGGCAGCCTCTTTGTTACGCGCAGATCGGTGGACTTGGCGTCGCTACCTTTATCACTCTGCTCTTGGTGCCGGTCCTTTACAGCATATTCGTGCTCGACCTGAAGATCATTCGATGGGAAGCCAATGAGTCCACCATGCATGGCGAACTGCCTGAAGCGGCTAAAGCCGTTCCGCAAACAACCTGAAAGCAATGAAAATGACACTCATACCTCAAGCCTCTGCCGCCGCTCTTCTGTTAGTCCTCACACTCTGTTTGCAGTGTGCTGGGGTTGCGGCGCTCGTTGAGTGGCTACGGGGCGTTACGGCCAAGGGCGGCCAAGGATTTGGTCCGGTTCGCTCGGCCGTCCTGGTAGTGAAATCGACGATCGCAATCATTATTCTCCATGGCCTCGTAATCCTTCTGTGGGCGAGTTTCTACCGGTTGCAATGCTTTCCTTCGTGGGAACTCTCTTTTTACTTCTCCTCGAGCAGCTATGCCACCGTCGGTTACGGCGACGTGACCCTTCCCAGTAGGTGGAGACTCTTAGGGCCTCTTGAGAGCATGGCGGGAGTGCTGATGTGTGGAGTATCGGTCTGTCTTCTGTTCGCGACGATCACGCGGTTGATGGACCGCGACCCACGCAACTCTCGAAAACTGGGCTACGCAAACGATCCGGTAGCCCCTGAAGGGGAATCGCCATGCTAGTGAGCAAAGCTATGCCTAACACCACCATCGAAACTCCAGATTGGCTTCGCGAGATGGAGACGATCCTCGAAGAACTTAATGAAGGTGTAGTCGTCGTTGATGATCAGCTTCGAGTGATCTTTGCAAACGAAGCGCTTACGCGCATGGGACACTTCGAGCGCGGCGAGATTCAAGGCTGCACGCCCGATGCTATTTTCCCGAGCGAAGACCTTCCCTATATCAAACGGCAACACGAATCGGGTCACCGTTACGGCCGCCACCGCAGTGAGTTCTACTTCCCCCGGAAAGACGGCACCAAAATCCCAGCGATCTTTAGCGGCCGGGTTATTCAGGGTCCTGACAAGCAGGAGTACGTCTTGCTTATCGTGACCGACATCAGCACGCAAAAGGGCATCGAGGAGCAGCTTCGCGAATCGAATTCACTCCTTCAAAAACGGCAAGATGAAATGGATGCCGAACTCGCCCTCGCCGCACATGTGCAGCAATCCCTTGCGCCGCATAGTCTAATTTGGAAAAACCTCGCTGTGGAGGCGTACTACAGCCCAGCCCGCACCATTGGCGGCGACTTTGGCGTAGTTTTCCCGCAAGGCGATGATTCTCTTAGCATTGTCCTATCCGACGTTTCCGGCCATGGCGTCGGTTCTGCCCTCATGGCCAACCGGATCTATTCTGAAACACTGCACGCACTGGGACGCAACTTCGAGCCAGGAACCTTGCTGCGGGAGCTTCATCATTTCGTGCATACTCGGATCCCGGTCGACGGGTTTTTCTTCACGATGGCCGCAGCCCGTTTTAGCCACGATGGACGCCGACTAAGCTTTTCTGCCGCCAGCCAGCCGCCAGCAATACTCGTCTCAAATGGCACTCTCCGCCGGCTTGAGTCGCGAAACGGTATCCTCGGTTGCCTCTCCGAAACTACACCGTCCGAGCCATCCATTGAAGTTGAACTTTCAGCGGGTGATCGCCTCATTTTGTATACCGATGGCCTAGTAGAGGTGTTCAACGGTCTCGACGATATGCTTGGCGTCGAAGGTCTGGAAGCTTTAATCCTTCAATCGGCAAAGCTACCACTCGCGGATATGCAGAAGACGATCCTCGACGGCGTAGCTGCGTGGAGGCACGGTCCCCTCGCCGACGACGTGTCCCTGGTTATCGCGGAAGTTAGCTAGTTTCGTTCCTGCGGGGTTCCAACGTTGGCGATGATCGACCATCCGAAGGGACTTAAATTCCACCTCTACCGTCATGTTTCCTACAACACCGGGGACAACCGAGAACATACGAGACGCAGATCTTCCGCGATTTTAAATCGATCTTTATTTTTACGGAGGTATATTTAATTGTAGTAATCATCAGAAAAGTAGTAGCAAGACACGAATAGCCGCATATTTACTGATGATTTGTGCTATGGCGGAGAGGGGGGGATTGAAGCCTCCGTTGCTGAGTGGGAGGTGAGGGGTTGGTGAGCGTTGGTATGTCTCTTGTTTTCAATGCGCATTTTTATTTTCCTTCAACCGCCAGAATCCAAAGAGGATCCGATACCCTCAAATCAGTCGAAATTAGTAGCAAGTAGAGTCAAGAATTATCGACTTTTTGGGTAGGTTCTTGACCTCAGTCCACCCTCATTTTTTCGGTCCCATGCTTAATGCCGAATCCAATTTGAATCTTAACGCTAGTTACCCTCAGGGATCACCCAAAACCGGCCAATGAGGGTCACCTGAAAACCGGCCAACGATAAAACCCGGGACATTGACTCTGACGAGAGGGCCTATAGCCTCTGTCAGCATGAGCAATGTCTTGAGCGAAGAGAAGAAACAACAAGTTATCGCACTCGGGAAGCTCGGATGGCCGCTACGGCGCATCGAGCAAGCCACAGGTGTGCGTCGAGAGACAGCAGGCGCTTACCTCAAGGCGGCGGGGATCGCAGTACGACCACCCGGTGCCTGGGGACGACGAGCGCCGGCAAAACCGGCCAATGAGGTGACCCCCGACCCGGCAGATTCAAAACCGGCCAACGAGGTGACCCCCGACTTTAGCCTGCCGATTTCACCTCCCATGGGCAACCAGGATCGAGCTACCAGCGCCTGCGAGCCGTACCGCGAACTGATCGATCAGGGGCTCCGTCGTGGACGCAATGGCAAAGCCATCTGGCAGGACCTGGTTTCCGATCACGGATTTTCTGGAAGCTATCAGACAGTGAAGCGTTTTGTTCGCAAGCTCCATGGAACCGCGCTGCCAGAAGCCGTGGGGATTATCCAGACCGCTGCTGGTGAAGAAGGGCAGGTCGATTACGGATCGGGCCCCATGGTTCGTGATCCGCAAAGCGGGAAATACCGTCGAACCCGACTGTTCGTGCTGACTCTCGGTTACAGTCGCAAGTCGGTGCGGCTGTTACTCTGGCGTTCGAGTTCCCGTGTCTGGGCGGAACTCCATGAGAAAGCGTTTCGTCGACTCGGTGGGTGTCCGCGCATCGTGGTGCTCGATAATCTGCGCGAGGGAGTCCTCGTAGCGGACATCTACGATCCCACACTCAACCCGTTGTTTCGAGATGTACTCGCACACTACGGCGTGGTGGCGATGCCGTGCCGGATTAAAGATCCCGATCGCAAAGGGAAAGTAGAAGCGGGTGTCGGACATGCACAGAAAACTCCACTCAAAGGCCAGCGCTTCGAGAGTCTGGAAGAAGCGCAGGCTTATCTGGATCGCTGGGAAGAACGCTGGGCCGATACGCGCATTCATGGCACCACAAAACGGCAAGTGGCAGCCATGTTCGCCGAGGAAAAACCCACGCTGCTTCCTCTTCCGCTCGAACCCTTCCGCTACTACCAGTATGGAGAACGCGTCGTTCATCTCGACGGCTGTGTAGAAGTCGAAGCAGCTTATTACGGACTACCACCGGGATGGATCGGACGAAGCGTCAAAGTGCAATGGGATGCGTTACACGTACGCATCCTGCATCCCGGTACGAATCAACTTCTCCGCGAGCATATTCGCCAGAAACGCGGCTGGTATCGCATCAAGGACGAAGACTACCCAAAGAAAATGCCGTTGAGCACCGCACAGCTGTTGCGCCGCGCAGGACACGCTGGCAGGCAGATCGGCGTACTTTCTGTGGCCATCTATCAGCGACAAGGGGAGGCGGGCATTCGCCGCATCCTGGGGATCCTCTCCTTGGCCAAGAAATACGGCACGGCGGCACTGGAAGATGCTTGTACCGCGGCGATCGAGATCGGTGTGCCGGAGTATCGTTTCGTACGCCGTTATCTCGAGCGCCGACCACAACTGACTCTTCGGCAAGTCGATCCGCTGATCCGTGAACTCACCGAGTATCGCGATTTCATCAATCTCAAACTCAAGGAGCAATCCGAATGAATTTAATCGAACTCAATCGTGCGTTACGACAACTGCGCCTCGGCGGCATCGCCGCCGTGCTCGAGACGCGTCTGCACCAAGCCCAGGCGGAACCGATGGCACCCATCGACTTCCTTTCCTGTCTGGTGTCGGATGAACTCACACGCCGAACCGACCGGCTGCTGGAGCGACGAAGAAAACAAGCACAGTTTCGCGATTCGCAGAAAACCCTCGACAACTTCGATTTCAACTTCAACAAAAAGATGAATCGAAGCATGGTCTTCGATCTGGCGACCGCTGCGTTCATCGCTCGCCGCGAAGACTCACTTTTCCTAGGCCCACCTGGCACTGGCAAAAGTCACTTGGCCCAGGCCATCGGTCAAGCGGTGATCGGACAGGGCTATCGAGTGCTCTACCGCGAGGCCCACAAGCTGCTTGAGGAAATCACGGAAGCCACCATCGATGGAACCCGCAAGGAGCACATGGAGCTCCTGGCCACCGTGCCGCTGCTGATCATCGATGATCTGGGCATGCGCAAGCTAGCACCCACCGCGGCAGAAGAACTGCTCGAGATCGTGATGCGCCGTCACGAACGCGCCAGCACCATGGTCACCTCGAACCGCCCTGTGGAAGACTGGGGCAAACTGCTCGGAGACAGCGCGGCGGTTACCGCGATGCTCGACCGGCTGCTACACCACGGGCATATACTGAAATGCGGACCACGGAGCTGGAGAACGAAAACAGACTTGCCCGATCAAGAGAAGATGGGATAAAAGAACCTTGTCCCGGGCCACATCCGTTGGCCGGTTTTGACATGACCCCCGTTGGCCGCTTTTGACGTGACCCCTGAGGTTCAAAAGCTCCTTGCCCGGTTTTAACGGTCCGCGGTTAATGGCCCCCAAAGGAACAATGGGAGTATTTATGAGGCTTCTGCTCGCTGTAGATGATTCGGAATATTCGCAAGCAGCCGTCGAACAAGTGGCTACGCACTTTAATCCACAAACGACGGAAATCAAGATGCTGCACTGTTTCTCAGTGGTAGCACTGAGAGGCCTGAACAACTGTCCTCTCCCAAAGGACAGGGTTGTCTGCGGGGACATTAAAATCCGCTTCTGGGAACGGCTTATCGGTATATCTCAGTAGGCAAACAATCGTGATGTTAGGAACCTTTTCTCGAAAGCGCGAAACGAGTTGCTGGCGTTCCTCTCGCGGAGCACCATGGCCAATCACAACCACTCCCACATTGTGGGCTACTGGGTTAAATGCCTGAGCCTCGTCAAATCCCAAGACAGACATTACCGTGCAGCCATAGCGCCGCAAAATGGCACCGCGGTCTTCGAGAAGCCCCGGAGAGAATTCGATCTGCAAAATGGTCTTCATCGTCCGTTCCGAATGCTTTTTGCGCTGACTTTAGGTCCGGACTCCAGCCTTACGAAGAATCGCCATCATGGGGCACCAATTCGTGAAAGCTGACTGAAACAAATTCAGCCCAACGAAGGTTGTGAAGAGAAACCAGTATGGGCTTACCCAGTACCCCAGAGCGAGCGAAAGAAGCACAAAGAAGCCAGCGATTAATCGCAGATACCTTTCAACTGTCATGATGTTCCTCCTAGAACTAAGAATTGACACTTGCAGGTCCTTCTGTCGCAGAACCGGGATTTAGGCTTTGCCGCTGGGACATGTAATAGAGAACCGGCACGGCCATGCGCGAAAGAACGGTGGATGCTACTTCTCCAGCCATCAATGAAATGGCGAGACCCTGAAAGATCGGGTCAAAGAGAATGACACCTGCCCCAACGACCACCGCCGCCGCAGTCAAAAGCATCGGCCGAAATCGGACGGCTCCAGCGTCAACAACGGCCTCCTCAAGGGGCATGCCGTGCGAGCGTCGCAATTCAATAAAGTCCACAAGGATGATGGAATTGCGAACGATAATTCCGGCTCCCGCTATGAAACCAATCATGGAAGTTGCGGTGAAGAAAGCTCCCATCAGTGCGTGCGCCGGCAAAATTCCCACCAATGTCAGCGGGATGGGGGCCATAATCACCAGCGGCGTCTTGAAGGAGCCGAACCATCCAACGACCAGCACGTAAATCAATACCAGCACCGCCGCAAACGCCAACCCCAAATCTCGAAACACTTCGTAGGTGATGTGCCATTCGCCGTCCCACTTGATCGCTAACTTTTTTGTGTCGGGTGGCTGAATCGCAGTGAATTGCTCGATCCTGTACCCTTCTGGAATTTTCAACGCATCAATTTGGTCTCCCAATTTTCCGATTGCGTATACGGGGCTTTCCTCCGCTCCGGCCACATCCGCAGTTACGTAAACGACTTCGCGTTGATTTTTCCGATAAATGTTCTTGTCGATCGTCCCTTCCTGCACTTTTGCTAATTCACCTAGTGGCACCATCGCTCCATCTGGTGAATCGAGATACAAACCGCGCAGCGCCTCGTCACTTGAACGGCTTTCGCGCGACAGTTGTACACGTATCGGAACGTCTTCGCGCTCACTGGGCTTGTGCATCAGCCCAACTTGAGATCCACCAACGGCCATTGCCACCGATTGAGAGACCTCTTCCGGTGAAATTCCCCGCATCGCCGCTTTATCCTGCTGCACCTGAAAATCGAGTTTCTTCTGGTCCGCCACCACATACCAGTCCACGTCCACGACCCCCGGAGTGTCCTCGAAAATCTTGCGGACCTGTCGCGCCACTTCGATTTGCCGCTGATAATCCGGCCCGTACACTTCCGCTACCAGCGTTGACACCACCGGAGGTCCTGGCGGAACTTCCGCCACTTTCACGCGCGCATTCCATTTCTTCGCAATCTCCTGAATCGGCCCGCGCATCTCTTTCGCGATTTCGTGGCTCTGCCGTTTGCGTTCGTCGATCGACCGCAAATTCACCTGGATGTCGCCCTGATTTGCGCCTCTCCGCAAGTAGTAGTGCCGCACCAGCCCATTAAAGTTGTATGGTCCTGACGTCCCGGCATAGGTTTGGAAGTTCACCACCTCCGGGTAGGTGTGGAGATACGTGCCGATCTCCTGTTCCACAGCGAGCGTGCGTTCGAGCGGTGTACCCTCCGGCATATCCACAATCACTTGGAATTCGCTTTTGTTATCGAACGGCAGCATCTTGACGCGCACGGCCTTGAAGGCGACCAGCGAGCAGGCCAGCAATAAGAGCACCACCACCGTCGCCAGAAATGCCCAGCGTTTCCGCCAGTTCTGAATCAGTCCACCCATCAATTTGCGGTAAAACCTTGTAGTTCCTCCTTCCGCTTCACCTTCGGTATGTTTTCCGGTGTGTCCACGCAACAATCGCAGCGCAGCCCATGGCGATACGACAAATGCGACCATGAGTGAAAACAACATGGCTGCGGAGGCGCCAACTGGAATGGGCCGCATGTATGGCCCCATGAGACCGCGAACAAACGCCATGGGTAGAATCGCTGCAATCACGGCAAAGGTCGCCAGGATCGTCGGATTTCCGACCTCGTCCACTGCTTCGACCGCCACGTCGCTCCACGATCGCCCCTGACTTTCCGGTAAACGAAAATGTCGCACGATGTTTTCGACCACGACAATCGCATCGTCCACAAGAATGCCTATGGAAAATATCAGTGCGAAGAGGGTTACTCGATTCAGCGTGTAACCGTAGGCATAAAAGATGAACAGCGTAAGTGCCAACGTAACAGGGATAGCCAGCAGCACGACGCCCGATTCGCGCCATCCTAGCGCCAAACCAACAAGGATCGTCACGGAAATGGTTGCGAGGAAAAGGTGTTTCAGAAGTTCGTCCGATTTGTGCTTGGCGGTCTGGCCATAGTTTCTCGTGACCGTGACTTCCAGATCGTTTGGGATCACGTAGCCGCGCAGGGAATCGATTTTCGCAAGTACGTCTTGTGAAACATTTGTTGCGTTGGCTCCCTTGCGCTTTGCCACTGTCAATGTAACTGCCGGGTATGTCCCTCCGGACGCGTTTGCAGCCCCGCCCGTTGCGAAATAGACATAATCCGTGGGTTCTTCCGGACCGTCTGTTACTGTGGCCACATCCCCGAGATAGACCGGACGGCCACTTTGAACGGCAACCACGATCTTTCGCGCTTCCTCTGCGCTTTGGAGAAAACTTCCCGCTTCCACCGCGAATTCCTGGTTGCCCTCGGCAAACGATCCAGCCTGCAGGCGCTGGTTGCTCGTTTGGAGTGCCCGCGCTATCGCCAATGGGCCGAGATGATAGGCTGCAAGTTTCTGCGTATCGAGCGTAACCTTGAGTTCGCGCTTTTCTCCTCCGAGAAGCGTGGTCTCCGACACATTTGCCACCTGTTTGACGCTCTGTTGCGCTTCCGCTGCGATTCGCCGCAGGGCAGCTCCTTCGTAGTTCTTTCCCCAAAACGTCATTGCCAATACCGGAACGTCGTCAATCGACCGTGCCTTGATCAGTGGTTGACTTGCGCCCTGTGGGATGCGGTCAAAGTTTGAGTACAGTTTGTTGTAGGTCCGGACAATGGCATCCTCTTCTTTAATCCCAACGTAAAAACGCACAATCACCAGGGCGCCGCCGGGTTGGCTTATTGAATAGAGGTACTCGACACCAGAAACTTCGTTGAGCAGGCGCTCCATCGGAATGGTTACGCGCTGCTCGACCTCCTGTGCCGAAGCGCCCGGCATGCTTACAAACACATCCAGCATCGGCACGACAATTTGCGGTTCCTCTTCTCGAGGCGTTTGCCAGATGCTGAACAGCCCCAACTGCAATGCAGTCACGATCACGAGCGGCGTAAGCGGAGAATCGATAAACGCATGCGCGATTTTTCCTGCCAGCCCGCGCTTCACGAATGCTTCTCCCCGCCCGTGGGCGATGTGGCAGTCTTCTTCCCATCCAGTTCCTGGCTACCAGGATTCAGGACAACGACTTCTCCCTCATTTAGTCCTGACAACACCTCAACCTGATTGCCTGTACTTTTTCCCAGTGTCACAACACGCCAGTGGATCAGGCCCGTGCCGTCCACGACATAAATCCCGCGCAGTTGGCCGCGACTCGCCAGCGTCTCGGTCGGCAACACAAGGGTCCGCTTCTCTCCTTGCGCAAAATAGGCTCGCCCGAACATCCCGGACTGAACTCCAGACTCTTTCGGCAAGTCCACGCGCGCCTTCAATGTGTGCGATGTCGGATCTGCCCCTGCCTCAATCTCGGCCACCTTTCCTGACAGAGACTTCGCCGGCGATGCATCCAACTGCACTCGTGCCAAGGTATTCTTCTTCACGGCTGCGAGGGCTTCAGCAGGTAGCGTGGTTTCCAGTTGGTAGTGCGAAGTGTCCTCGACCACGAACAGCGGCATTCCTGGCGAGACTAATGAGCCGGGTTCTACTGACCTACGAATCACTCGTCCGTCAAACGGCGCCACCACGCGCGCGTAACTCGCCACGCTCTCAGCCGCATGAACTTCCGACTCGGCTTGTGCCACAACTGCTTCGGATTGACTTAACGCTGCCTGTGCTTGTTCAAGATTCGCTTGCGCCGCATCCTGCTTCGCCGCAATCTCGTCAAACTCCTGGGGACTCACCGACTTCTGCTCTTTCAGGTAGTTATAGCGGTCATAGGTTTTCTTCATGACATCGGCCTGCGCTTGTGCCGCAGCCACCGCCTTGGTCGATTGCACCACTCCGGCGCTTGCGCCCCGAGATGCCGCTTGCGCTGCGCTGCGGAGTGCAGACAACTCTCGCTCATCCAATTGCGCAAGCACTTGTCCACGCTTTACGTTGTCGCCCTCCCGCACTGCGACCTGCAGCACCGTGCCCATCGCTCTCGCTGCTACCTGGGCCGTGGATTGTGCAATTACGCTTCCTGGCGCTTCTAGCTCGTCCACGACGTTTTGCAATTGCACTTTTTGTACGTGTAATCCCTGCACAACTTCGGTTTTTTGCGGCGTGCTTTCCATGCCACCCCCGCACCCCGCCGCAATCATGCCCGCCGCGATCAGAGCGATTTGTATTTTCTGTCGCATCGTATCTCCCGTTCTTCGCGCGAAATTCATGGCTGGCCCGCTCCTGTGATCAGCGTCGATTCCGGCGTGAGTACACCGGCTGCTCGCTCCAGCTGTGCTGTTGCCACTTGCCAATCTTGCAGTGCCGCCAGATATTCTGTCCTTGCATCAAGCTGGGCTGTCTGCGCACGTAGCAGCTCTGTGACAGTCGTCAGTCCCGTCTCATACCGGTTCTGTACTATGCGCAAGCTCTCTTTGGCCTGTTCCGCTGCATCGCGCGCCGACACGGTTATCTGTGCTGCGGCATTTCCGTCCAGATACGCCTTGCGCACTTCCATCTGCACACCCGAACGGAACCACTCAACGTTATGTTTCGCCTTGTTTGCATTCGCAGTGGCTTCCGCGACACGGGCCTTTTGTGCTCCGCCCGCAAAGACGTTGAAGTCGAGTCTTGCGCCCGCCGTCCAGTTTGTTCCTGAAGGACCGCCAAGCGTCATTGCATCGCGCTCTACACTGCCAAACACGCCGATCTTTGGCCCGAATTCCGCTTTGGCGGCTTTTCTCTCTTCGCCCATCGCCGTTTCCTGCAGTTGCGCTGCCCGAAGCCCAGGCCGCTCTTCGAGGGCCGTGCGAGTCCATTCGTCTATGGTCTTCCCCGGCATCCCGGGCTCGGCCAAGGCCGCGGATGGTTCCGCCGGCGTCTCGAGCGCCATTCCCATCTCCCGCGCGAGTTGCATCTCCGCCAGCGCCAGATCGTTCTGCGCGCGGATTTGGCGGTCTCTCATCTGCGACACAAAAACCTTTGCGCTCAGCAGGTCCGAATCCACCAGCAATCCCGCCTTGTGCATCGCCTCCATGCGTTGCGCGCTCGATTCCGCTGCCTTCAATGCTTCGTCCGCTGCTTTCGCGCTTTCCTTCAGCACCAGCACGCCGTAGTAACTTCGGACGATTTCCAGGATCAGATCCTGCCGTGCCTGTTCCGTCTCGAAATCGGCCGCGGTCACCAGGCGTTTTGCGCTGCGCTGATGCAGTAGAGTCTCGCCAGAATCAAAAAGCCGCCACTGCCCGGAAAACCGCGTCTGAAAGTTGTCCAGCGGAGTTGGTGTGTTGAGCTGGTTCAAATGAAAGTCGGCTTCGGAGAATTGCCGTTGCGTCAACTTCGTGCCGAATACGTAGACCGGATTGTTTCCCCGCGTGAAGTCCTGGTTAAAATCAAAGCGCGGATACCATGCGGATTGCACTTCTTTTAGGCGGGCACGAGCGGCATCGGCGTCGTCTTTGCTCGTTTGAAAGGCCGGATTTTGTTGCAGTGCCATTTGCACCGCTTGTTCGAGGGTAATCGAACGAATTGCACTGTTCTCTTGTGCCTGGCTTCGCGGCGTGGCCATAATGGTCAGCAACCCCAGACCCACCAACGCTGTTTTAACCTTGCTGTACCACGCGGAACCCATGGCGACCCTCAAGTGCAGACCCGCTCCGGTACGGTCCCTGGTTTCAGCCAGCCGGCGGATTCTTCATTAATCTCGTAAGTGGTTTCTACTTTCGCGTTGGCCTTCAGCATGGCTCCCACGGAGCAATACTTCTCCTCGGAGAGTTGGATCGCTTGCTCCACCCCCTGCTTCTCGATGCCGATCCCCGTTAAAACGTGGCGCACTCGGATCGTGGTGAACACCTGCGGTGGCCGTTCCGCCTGGTCCGCTTCCACGAACACTTCGTAGCCAGTTAGCTTTTGGTGATACTTCTGTCGCAGCATGGTCACTACGTCAAACGCTGTGCATCCGGCCAGGGCCACAGCCACCAGTTCAATGGGTTTTGCCCCGGTTGCTCCTGCGGCATCATCCAAAATCAGATGATGCCCGCTGCCGGTTTCGGCGATGAACTGCCTCTGCGATTTCAGTGATTGCGCGAGAGTTACTTTTGCTTGAATCATGACACGCTCCAAATGACTTCCTGCTTCTAAACGAAGAAAACTGAGGAAACTACTTGGATTCCTTGGCCTTCAGCGGACAAGTGTTAATGCCAACCAAGGTCCATGCCGGACAGAAGCGAATCGCCCCGGTAAGCAGCGCGATACCACCCACGCAATACGCGGCGATGGCCATGCCGCCAGTCAAAATATGTGTAAGGCCCAAAGCGATGAGAATTATCCCCAAAATAAAGCGGATGGCCCGATCCATAGTCCCCACATTGCTCGTCATCTCTTTCCTCCTCTTGTAACGTCGGGATCTGTGAGCTGTTGTAGGAACAAATGCAGAATCTCGGAATTTGTTACAGGCGAATCCGAAAGCCTGTGATCTACCCAATGGGCGTGGGGTAACGCGCCTCCTTTCAATGGCTTAGGGCTGAAGGTGAGTTCCCCCTAAGGAAGCGTGTGATATCGTGAGGGTGACATGCGAAAAGAGATCGAACAGGCCATAACGCTGCTTGAGAAAAAGGACCCGAAGGCCCTGGAGCATGCCCTGGAGCTCCTGCAGGGCACGGTTTTTTCCTTCAGCATGAGAGTTTGCGGCCAGCGTGAGGATGCCGAGGACACCATGCAGGAAGTGCTCGTCAAAGCGCTGCCCTACCTGCCAAAGTTTGAAAGTCCGCGCGCGTTGCTGGTGTGGCTCTACAAGGTAGCCAAGAATCGCTGCTTGATGAGCCGCCGCAAAAGTAAATACGCCCCAAGCAGGATCTTTCTCTCGATGAGCTCATGCCGGATCGTCTTGAGCTCGCGCGCCTCTCCCATGAACGCCCGGTCAACCCCGAGTCAATGGCAATCAGGAGCCAGCAAGCCAGACGGCTACGCGAAGCCATTCAGCAACTGTCCCGGCAGTACCGCATCATTCTGGTCTTGCGCGACATGGAAGGACTCACGGACGACGAGGTGGGAGATATCACCGGACTGCGCCCCGGCACGGTCCGCGTTCGCTTGCACCGTGCCCGCCTGTTTGTCCGGCAAACTCTCGCGCGGGACGGTCACAAGCGGCGTATACCAGGGAACAATGCCTCGACCGAAATTAAGAGAACCTCAGCGAACCCAGAACGGCGGCCAGCATCTTGCAAAGCTCTCTTCGCTCAGCTCTCGGATTATCTCGATGAGCAACTTGACGACTCGTTGTGCCAAAAACTGGAAGAGCACTTCGACGGATGCGCCCCTTGCGAGGCTTTTCCGCGAGCCTCGAATCCACCATCGAGCAGTTACGCAAAGCACCGGCCGACCAGCTCACACCTGCAGCCGCAGCCAAGATCCGCCGCGAACTCCTCGCAAAATATCCCTTTGCGAATTGAAGCCACTGCTCTTCGTGGGTACCTTCCCTCTCGTTATTTGATCTGTGTGTGATTGCATTCGCTGGCACACAGCCTCGCAAGCTAACAGGCGAACTGTCGCGCCCGTTTGCGAGAAAAAGCCTCTAGAAGTGACTTGGCACGAAGAACTGTTGGCACGCAAAAACTGACGAGAACCATGGTGAACGGCGAGAGTGTGGTTAAAACTGTTCCCTAAGTTCAGAGGAAGATCGTGATCAATGGTTTGCCTGCATCCCTTTGGCTCCACTGATAGCGGAGTAAGGTTTCCATTCACTGACTGTGCAGAAACCGGCCTCAATCGCTTCTTTCAGGCGTTTTTTGTCGGCAGCCAGTTGTGCCTGATTCTTGTAGGCGTCTTGCAGAAACTCGAATAAGCGCCTCTTCATACCCTGCTTTGGATCAGCAAGGCGGTAAAAGATTCTGTAACCATCCCGACGATCCTGAACAAGGCCCGAGTTCTTCAGATAGGCAAGATGGCGAGAAACATTTGGCTGTGTTGCCTCCAAGACATACTGGATATCGCAGACACACAATTCACCATGAAGAAGAAGATTCAAGATGCGTAGCCGGTTTGTGTCAGCGAGTGCCTTGAAATATTGTTCCAGTTCTTTCATGCGCTTCTTCCTTTTCACCGTTATACGGTCACTTCCGCAATTTGTCGCAACCGCTCGCTCCCAACGGGATCTTCAATCTGCCAGGGAATCAATGATACGCGCTTGGCTAAGGTCTCGGTCACCTCTGAAATGTAGCGCAGTTCGAGTCGTCCGCGTTCAACCAACAAGGGGTCATTAGTATCTGTAGCGCAGAAACTCTGATTAATGACCCATGCATACGGACTAATTCCCGCACGCTTCAGCCTCCTGCAACCGTGCCGCCTCATGTACTGGCGTCGCCTCTGGCAGCGTCACGATGACAATTTTCGTGAACTCGGGGTCGCGAAGTTGCGGAAGCAATCTGCGGACACTGTCGGGAATGTAACTCAGATTGCGGGCGACATCACGGTGATAAGCTTCAGCCGCGTCCAGCAACAACAGTGTATGGCCCGTCGGAGCCGTATCAATCACAACAAAGCCATCGTTGCCCTCATTCACTCTGCGAGCGAAGGCGCGAAACACGGCGATCTCCTCCGTGCAAGGAGAGCGGAGATCCTCTTCTAGCAGAGCCTTGCCTTTTTCATCAAGGTCACGGCCAGATTCGGCCATGACTTCTTCGTGTAGCCCCGCGTCACAGCAACAGGGTCAATGCGAGTGACCTGCAATCCAGGCACCTTGCCATTCAGCGTCATTGCAACGTGGGCTGCGGGGTCAGTCGTAGTCAAATGGACTTTATGACCCATCCGCGCGAGTTCCACGGCAATCGCAGCCGCCACCGTAGTCTTCCCCACGCCCCCTTTCCCCATCGTCATGACGACGCTTTTTCTGCTTGCCGCTATTTCGGCTAACAACTGAGCGAGAGGCTGTGGCAGAACAGCCCGCCGTGGGACCCCGAGAGTTCCTTGTTGAAATGGTGCGCGGCCGGAAGATAGCTGGCGGAGCGCCTCAACACCAATGAGAGCGTTAGAAACCAGCGCAACTTCATCTTTCGGAAGTGCGCGTAGCCCTTGCGGCATCTCGGCCAAGGCCTTCTTGCCCCTTGATTCCAATGCGAGAGCAACCGCATCCTCTCTGCCGCTCGCCTCAAAAACACCGTTCAGAATCAACCTCTGATTAGTAATGCTAAGCCCTTCAAGCTCACCTCGCGTACGGTCTGCCTCAGCAAGCGCCGAGTGATCGGGGCGACTGACGAGAAATACCGTCGTGGTGTTCAAGTCCGAGAGCGCGTGCAGCGCTTTTGCGTAGAGTTCCTTCAGTGTCTGCAGGCCCGCCAGAGGACCAAGGCAGGATGTGCCGGTCATGTTGGTTTCGATGAAGTCAGTCCAAGCTGCTGGTAATTGCAGGAGCCGCAACGTATGGCCAGTCGGAGCGGTGTCAAAAATGATGTGGTCGTAGTCACTTGTGGCGGCTTGATCTCCCAACAGCTTCGCAAATTCATCGAAAGCTGCGATTTCGATGGTGCACGCACCAGAGAGCTGTTCTTCGATGTTGTCCACCGCCGATTTAGGAAGAAGCTCGCGATAGGGTCCAACAACCCGTTCACGTAAAGACGTGCTGCCTCTTCGGGTCTACATTCATGGCCTTGAGACCCGGCATCTTGGCAATCGGAGTAGGACGTATTCCCAAGCGTGTTTCCAAGACTTCGTCGAGATTGGAGGCGGGATCGGTGCTCACCAAGAGGACTCGCTTTCCCCGTTCAGCAAGTGAAACGGCAATGGCACAAGCAATCGAGGTCTTACCCACGCCACCCTTTCCGGTGAAGAGCAGATTGCGGGTGAGATCTTGGGTAGGCTTCATGACTTACCTTGCGCCAGACTTCCCCGGTGCACCAATCGTCACGAAAGGCTGCTGTGCCTTGGTCTGGGCGATCACTGGTCCCGGCTCGAATTCCACCTTGGCAAGTCGTGCAAGCTCCTCCCGGGTCGGGTAGGCTCCCTCCGCGACAATCATTCCATCGAGCAGTAGAAGGGGTAGACACTCGCTGCCTCGGCTGTTCAGCGCGGTCTTGACAACAGGATTGCTCGTGAAGGCAGCAATTTCCTGCGCCAGGTTGTGGCGCTCGACTTCCACTCCCTTGCTCTTTAGCCATTCGAGGTCTGCGGCGAATCGTGGCAGGGCGGGATCAATGCTCGGCCCGCAAACGCCGGTCGAGCAGCACATAGCGGGGTCAAATACTTGTATTTTGGTCATCATCGATCTCCGATACTTGTATATTCGCATACAAGCATTGACTTATGCTACGCTTCTTTCGACGAGCGGAATGTGACCCGCGTCACCAGGTATTCACGCGCTGTTGGAACCTGGTCATTGTACGACCCTCCGAGGAAGGTGGGCATCATGCAAGGACGGTACAACGTGCTCTTCCTATGCACCGGAAATTCTGCGCGCTCTATCATGGCGGAAGCAATCATGAAGAGGAAGGGATTCCCGAATTTCACCGCTTACAGTGCAGGAAGTCACGCCACAGGTCGGATTCACCCACAAGCCCTGCGACAACTCGAGATTGCCAAGCTACCCACAGAGGGGTTGCGCAGCAAGAATTGGGACGAATTTGCTAAACCGGGAGCGCCGGAATTGCACTTCGTTTTCACAGTCTGCGATAACGCGGCGAAGGAAGTCTGCCCCATCTGGCCGGGTCAACCGATGACCGCACATTGGGGTGTACCCGACCCCGCCGCTGTGGCTGGTACATCCGAGCAGATCGAAAAGGCATTTCGTGAGGCATTCATGATTCTTGACCGCAGAATCAACCTGCTTCTCTGCTTGCCGTTGGCCAGTCTGGACACGCTGGCAATTAAAAAGGCAATCGACCGCATCGGGCACCAATGAACGCCAAGAAGCAATGGCTCCCAAGCCGCTCCGCCCTTTTGGATGTTCTCCTGATCTTTACGGTTTGCAGTTCATGTTCGTGCAACCAATCCAATTCATCCTATGTCCGCAACCGCGTGGAAGGCTTGAAAGGGCAAACCGCTCCTTCCGACGCATCTGTTCGAGAAACCGAAGGAATCGTCCAGAAGGGGCAGTTCGCTTCTGCCCAATGGGAATTTGATACATCTCAGACACGGGGAGCTTACTCGGGCTGGGTGACGCAACGTCTTCCTGGCTATACGGTTAAATCATCCGGCGAATCCAGCTTAGTTTTCGGCAAGCATTTAGAAAGTGATTATGAATCGGTAAAAATCGAAATAACTCCCACGAACGAATCACTCCACGTTAAAGTTACGTACGTGATCTTTCCGGATTAAATCTACGCGCGCTTCTCTCGGCCTCAGAAAGCGACGTGAGTATTAGTAAAGAGACTTGGGCGAAATCTTTACAGCAAGTTCCATGAGCATTGTGCCAGTGGATAGCCGATAACAGCCCTCCAATTCACGGCATTCCAAACACTTCTCCCAAGCAACTGCGTCCACTGTCGTGTCTCGCCTTTGAGCCACTTGCCCTGAGTAGTCCAGTTGATATCCAAATACTTTGCCAGCGACAGCCTCGTTGTGAGCCATTTCCACAACAGAAGGAAACATCTTGCCATAGCATTCTTGTACGCGGTTCATATAGCTACCTCCCCATCGATACTTCGATGGCCAACTGCCTCTTCTTGTGGGAACCAATCTCGCGTCCGGTTACACATGCTGCACACCGAAAGCATTACGGGCACTTCCACTAGGACGCCAACTACCGTCGCCAGTGCCGCCCCCGAGCCTGGGCCGAAAAGTGCTATTGCTGTGGCCACGGCAAGCTCAAAGAAGTTGCTTGCACCGATCAATGCGCCGGGCGCAGCCACGGAATGCTGAACCCGAAAGAGCTTCATCAGGCCATACGTCAAACCGGAATTGAAATACACCTGCAGCAGAATCGGGATGGCGATCAGAATCACATGGAAATAGCGGCTGGTGATGTTGTCAGCCTGAAAAGCAAAGATAAAAACCAGGGTGGCCAGCAGGGCTAAGATCGTGACCGGTGCAAATCTTGGCAGCAAACTGCATTCAAACCATTTCACACCATGCTTGCGGATGAACCAATATCGCAGCGAAGAACCCGCCGCCAAGGGGATGACAATGAAAACGAATACCGAATAGAGCAGGACATTGAACGGGACATGCAGCGAAGAGGCTCCGCTCACAAGAAATCGCACTATGGGTGCGAAAAGGAAAAGCATGATCAAATCGTTTACCGATACCTGCACGAGCGTGTAGGCTGGGTCGCCATCCGTCAGGTAA
>CAVYTB010000016.1:0-247923 GCA_963771295.1 Candidatus Acidiferrales bacterium | reverse complement strand
ACCCGCAAGGCGATGATTCTCTCAGCGTTGTCCTAGCCGACGTCTCCGGACATGGAGTCGGTTCGGCGTTAATGGCCAACCGCATCTATTCTGAAACACTGCACGCACTGGGACGCAACTCCGAGCCAGGAACCTTGCTGCAGGAGCTTCATCATTTCGTGCATACTCGGATCCCGGTCGACGGGTTTTTCTTTACGATGGCCGCGGCCCGATTCAGCGGAGATGGACGTAGAGTGAGTTTCTCTGCCGCAGGCCAGCCGCCAGCAATACTCGTCTCAAATGGCACTCTCCGCCGGCTTGAGGCGCGAAACGGTATCCTCGGTTGCCTCTCCGAGAACGCACCCTCTGAATCGCCAGACGAAGTCGAACTCGTACAAGGTGACCGTCTCATTCTGTACACCGATGGACTCGTTGAGGTTTTCAACCGCTTTGACAATATGCTTGGCGTCGAGGGGCTGGAATATTTGGTCATTCAATCGGCAAAGCTACCACTCGCGGATATGCAGAAGACAATTCTCGGCGGCGTTTCGGCATGGAGGCACGGTCCCCTCGCCGACGACGTGTCCCTCGTTATCGTCGAAGTCCGCTAGCCTCATTTGAGTGGGGTTCCAACGCGGCGATAATCGACTACGCATCGGCACGAAATCGCGCCGAGTATTCTGGATGAGAATCCGGCGGCTTCCATCATTTCGGAGTGACCGAAATCACGGCCGGTTTGTCTTTTTTTTGAGATACACTCGACCCACCGTGCATTACCTTCTAATGCTGCTCCCGTAGCGAAGGTAGGAAAAATGGATTCTCGCCGACATCTTCTGCTTCGGGGTAATTGGCCCCGCACGACGATTGCCGCCGCAGTGGCCTGTCATCTTACTTGCATATTGTTGCTGGCAAACTCGATTTACGCCCTCGATCCGTACAAACGTCTCACTCAGTACATGCATACCTCCTGGCGAATACAAGACGGCTCCGCGCCGGTCGGTATCGAAGCGATTGCACAAACCTCGGATGGCTATCTCTGGTTGTCATCTGACTCCCAGGGTATGTACCGATTTGATGGTGTTCGGTTTCTTCCGTGGAGTTTGTCCTCCAACGGTAAGACGATCAACACTATTGTTAACGTCTATGGAGACCACGCGGGTGGGATATGGGCAATTGGCGAGCGTGAGATTGTTCACTTGAAGGGCGGAGTTGTCATTTCTCACTTCGACTTGGATGGACTTGAGCGGTTTCAAGAGATCAGCGAGGATCCCGACGGTTCCTTATGGATCGTGCGAGGGCGGACTGCTGCCTCAGACGCGCCCCTTTGCCATATTACCGACCGTACCGTGAAGTGTTTCGGGCAGTCCGACGGAGTCCCGATTTATCCAGTGGATTCTCTGTTGGCTGATGGAAAAGGCGGGTTTTGGCTAGGAGGGCAGACGGCGCTTGTCCACTGGCACGGCGGCGTCTCGGAGACATACCCGATCAAAGCGTTGAATTCCAATGCGGGACAACCGGGGATAAACAGTTTGGTATCTGGCAGTGAGGGCACTCTCTGGGTCGGCATAGCCGCAGAAGGACCCGGGCTCGGGCTTTGTCGATTGATTGGAGGGCTCGTCAAGCCATTTGTGACGCCCACTTTCGATGGGAGTAAGGTTGTCGTGACGGCGATGATCTCGGACCGCGACGGCAATCTCTGGGTAGGTACCTCGGGTAAAGGAATCTTTCGCATCCATGGCAACGTTGTAGACCATTACCAGCGGACGGATGGGTTGTCCAGCGATTCTGTGCTTTCTTTTTTTGAAGACAGAGAAGGGATCATATGGACTGTAACCACAAATGGAATCGATAGCTTCCACGACCCGCGCGTCACAACTTTCTCGGCACGGGAAGGTTTGGGATCAGACGCAGCAGCAGGCGTCTTGGCGAATAGAGGTGGCACCATCTGGGTTGCAAACGCTGGCTCACTTGATCAAATCAAGGACGGGTTAGTCTCGTCCATTCGCGTAGGGGATGGTCTTCCGGGTCATCAAGTCTCCTCTTTACTTGAAGATCGCGCCGGCAATCTGTGGGTGGGGGTGGATGACGGACTGTATCTGCTCAAGAATGGGCGCTTCCGGCGCCTCCCCGAATCGAATCAGAAGCCGCTCGGACTCGTGGTTGGACTGACCGAGGACATTGACGGGGACATCTGGGCAGAGTGTCTAAGCAATCCGCGAAAACTTGTGCGTATCCGCGATTTCCGGGTCCGTGAAGAGTTCCCTGCGTCGCAGATCCCCCCCGGACACAGCCTCGCTTCGGACCCGCACGGGGGAATTTGGATAGCCACTAAGAAAGGAGATATCGCACTGTTTCGGAACGGCGTTTTGGAAACGAAGTTTGCTCTAAACCCAGGAGGTGATCCGTCTAATCGCCAGATTATGTCCACGGCGGACGGTTCCATTGTTGCTGGTTCGGAGAACGGACTCGTCGAATGGCGTCAGGGTAAAGTGCGCCGGATGACAACGAAGAATGGTCTGCCATGCAACTCGGTAGTTTCGTTCATTGAGGACAAAGAGAATCGCTGGTGGCTGCACACGGGCTGCGGCGTTGTGCAGTTCCCAGATTCCGAGTTCGAGCGGTGGCGGGCCAACCCCGAAACGGTCGTTCAAACGCGGGTTTACGACGCCTTGGATGGAGCGCGCCCGGCAGGCGGGCCGTCCTTTAATGCCGCGGCGTACTCGTCGGATGGCCGCGTGTGGTTTGCGACGGGATTTGTGGTAGAGATGGTTGACCCTTCGAGGCTCTCGCAACCTGCGCCCCCGGCACCTGCATATATCGAATCGCTCGTGGCTGACCGAAAGGAGTTCAAAGCGACGCCCGACCTAAAGGTTCCCCCAAATCCGAGGGACCTACAAATTGATTACACCTCACCCACTTTTGAGATTCCACAGAAGGTGAAATTTCGCTACCGGCTCGACAACTACGACCGTGATTGGCACGACGCCGGCACGCGCCGACAGGCGTTCTACACAGATTTGCCCCCTGGCAAGTATTCGTTTCGCGTGATAGCAAGCAATAGTGATGGCGTCTGGAACGATCACGCCGCCAACCTGGATTTCTCCGTGGCTCCCGCCTATTACCAGACGAATTGGTTTCGTGCCTCGTGCGCGGCCGTATTTTTGGTGCTGCTTTGGGCAGCCTATCAGTTGCGCCTCCGGCAATTGCATCATCAGTTCGAAATGACCCTGGAGGCGCGCGTTGGCGAGCGCACACGAATCGCAAGGGATCTGCACGACACCCTTCTGCAAAGTTTCCACGGGCTGGTCTTCCGCTTCCAGGCGGCTCGCAACATGCTTCCGAATCGCCCCAAGGAAGCAACTCAGGCTCTGGATACCGCGTTAACTCGAGCCGAGCAGGCACTGGACGAGAGCCGGCACTCAATTCAGGGGTTACGTCCTGGCCTGTCCGCTGAAAACGACATCGATCAAATGTTGATGACAACGGGTCAGGAACTAGCTTCCTCCAACCACGCCGAGGACGGCTCACCGCGCTTTAAGTTGATCGTGGAAGGCGAGCGCCGAGGCCTGCCACCGATGATCAAGGATGAAATCGGTCGGATCGCTGGAGAACTGCTCCGAAACGCCTTCCGGCACGCACGAGCCAATGAGATTGAGGCCGAGATACGGTATGAAAACGACGTTTTCCGCCTGATTGTGCGAGATGATGGAAAAGGCATGGACCCAAAGATCCTAAAAGATGGTGGGCGTGCTGGGCACTGGGGGCTACCAGGTGCCGAGGAACGCGCACGCGGAATTGGAGCTCGATTGGAATTTTGGAGCGAAGCCGGCGTTGGTACAGAAATTCGATTGGCGCTCCCCGCGGCTATCGCCTACGAAAAGCTGCGCAAACGCGGTCGACTTAGTCTGTTCCGCAAACGGAGGATTCATGAGCGCCAGTCCTAGTGTGATTCGAGTCCTCACAGTCGATGATCACGCCCTCCTGCGCGAAGGGATCGCGGCCCTTGTCAATGCTGAGCCAGACATGGAACTGGTAGCTGAGGCCTCCGACGGAGAGGAAGCCATTAAACAATTTCGACGCCACCATCCGGACGTGACTTTAATGGACCTTCAAATGCCGAATTCGAATGGTATCGAAGCAATCAGCCGCATCAGGAACGAATTCCCGAACGCCAAGATCATAGTCCTATCGACTTATTCCGGGGATGTTCAGGTCCTGCGCGCCATCAAAGCGGGTGCTCGGGGATACATCCTGAAGGGGCATGTGCGCAGAGAACTATTGGACGCAATCCGGAGTGTTCATGCCGGACACAAGCGAATACCTCCCGAAATCGCGGCGGAGCTGGCTGAGCACGCTGCCGAGGATGAGCTGAGCCCGCGCGAGATTGATGTGCTTCGTTTGATTGCTGCTGGCAATGGCAACAAGCAGATCGCCGACAAGCTCTCCATCGAGGAAACGACCGTCAAGAGCCACATCAGCAGTATTCTCTCGAAGCTGGGCGCAAACGATCGAACCCATGCTGTGACCATTGGACTACAGCGCGGAATCATCGAACTGGGCATCCCTCAAAAGTATGACTTGTAACTCCTCCTTTATACCGTTTCAACACCTTCCCGATACCTACTAACATAAGACCAGCAAAGGAGAATACTCTGCAGCGTCTCTTTTCCACCTTCGCGGAGGGCTGGCCCGGCTTTGGTCTATTGCTTCAACGCGTTCTGACGAGCGCGATTCTGCTTTATTTCGCGGGCACCCATCTTCTGGGAAGGAGTAGCTTAGCGCCCAGCCTTCCACATCTGATGGCGGCTGTCGCCGGAGTGCTTCTATTCTTTGGCCTGTGGACACCGGTAGCAGGAACCGCGATCGCCATTGTCGAAGTCTGGATATTCGTTGCGCGATCAGGGGATCCCTTGATCGCTATTCTGCTAGTCAGCCTAGGTGCCACCCTCGCGATGATCGGACCCGGAGTGTGGTCAATCGATGCCCAACTTTACGGACGGAAGCACATCGAACCTTCAAGGCAATAAGATCAATCCCAAATCCTCCAAAAGCATGAATGCGCCCTCTCCCAGAAGTACAAGCCTGCGCTTGCACCATATACCGAGAGTAAATTTGTCCGATTAGCCGTGGTATTCAGACCTATCTCATTGCAAACTCTCCGCAGACTTCGAGTATAAGAAACATGATCTTGGTGCAGCCCGAGGGTTAAGGAGGAGAATATGGGGAACTCAGCTGTTGTTTTCTCGGACCTCGAAGGCCTCGCAGGAACAGGCTTTCCCGAGATAGCCGAGCGGGAAGATGAACACCTTTACCTTGAATCGGAAATTGACTCCGAGTACAACTTTGGAGATATCGTCGGCAAGAGTGCCGCGCTGCGCAAAGTTCTTGACCAGGTCGCGATTGTCGCACCAACCGGGTCAACCGTGCTGCTACACGGCGAAACGGGCACGGGCAAGGAACTAGTTGCCCGGGCGATCCATAACCTGAGTCCGCGTCGAGAGCGCAACTTCGTTCGACTAAACTGTGCAGCTATCCCTTCCGGGCTTGTGGAAAGCGAACTGTTTGGACATGAAAGGGGTGCTTTCACCGGCGCACTGATGCAGAAACAAGGCCGCTTTGGGTTGGCGGATCGCGGCAGCTTATTTTTGGACGAGATCGGCGATATCAGCCTGGAGCTGCAGCCAAAGCTGTTACGCGCATTGCAGGAACATGAATTTGAGCGACTGGGTAGCACGAAAACGATTCGTGTCGATGTCCGCCTCATCGCCGCAACGCACCGGAACCTCCAGGAAATGATACAGAACAACGAGTTTCGCGAAGACCTTTTCTACCGACTGAACGTTTTTCCGATTGAGATCCCTCCGCTCCGCGAAAGGCGCGAAGACATTCCACTGCTGGTGCACTATTTTGTTTTGCACCACTCTCGCCAGATGCAAAAGCGGGTTAAGTTTGTTCCGAAGCAGGCAATGGAGGCGCTGGTAAACGCCGATTGGCCAGGCAACATTCGCGAGCTGGAAAACTTCATCGAGCGCTGCGTGATTCTCACGCAGAGGGAGGAATTGCACGTCCCACGCGCGGGATTGCGGCGCTCCCCTACTTCACCCGCATCAACTTTCGAGCACGCTGAGCGGCAGGTCATCATCCAGGCTTTGAGAGCCGCCTCGGGGAGAATCGCCGGCCACGGGGGAGCTGCGGACCGCCTAGGTCTGAAACGAACAACCCTCCAAAACAAGATGTACAAACTGAACATCAGTCGTGCTGGCTATACCGAGTAACAATCCGCTGAAACCGCGCCAACCGAGTCCGATGGACGAACGTACATGCTTTGGCAACCAGTACGATGTCTAATGTCGGTACTGCCGAATTTACTGGCATCGACAAATACATGGAGCTCAAGGTCAAGGCCGCGCGGCTAATCGAGCCTGGAAGCCTTCAGGTGCCCTCAACAATTGGAGATGAGCGCAACGCACTGACATTGAGCTCCTTCAAAATAGCCATGGGTCCCGGTGGGACAATGGTGACCATGGTGAGAGCCTGTCTCTATTTGATAGATGAAAACAAGAAGATCATAGACGAACGCGATCAGTTTTTTGTGCTTTCAAAATAGGCTGCAAAGGGTCATCGCAACTGAAGATCGTTCCGCACAAAATCGATGCCAGCGCGGAGATCGCTTCCTGCAGCCCGACATATCAATACCAATCCGGGCTCGATGCGTGACATAGTGATCTCCAATTGCTTGCGTGCTCACTATCTATATGAAGCCTTCAGGGCGGGGCTCGCCGAAGTTCAACATCCCCAGACTATGTTGAGAGCAGATTTCTTAGAGGATTGGCGCTGAAGTGCTTTGAACTTCGTGTAGGCGGCCATTACCCAGGCCCAGGACCCGGCTCAAGCGCCGGCGAGAGAAAGTTATAGCTTCTGCTTGCCGATGGCCTTCAGGCGCGGCAGGAGAACCAAGTCGGCCGCTTCCTCAGCCTCTTTGAGGAGCGTCTTGCGCGGCGTGCCTATCTGCGCACGCATGGTCAGGGCCTTGGGCTCGCGTTCATGTCAGAGGCCCGCGCCAGTGCTTGCGTGTCGATGTACTCCTTAATGTGCGCTACTTTGCCATCTCGAACGGTAATGTCGAAGACCCACTCGTCCTTGAACGGCTTATTCGTGGCTTTGATTTTCCCCGTAGCAACGCCGATGACCAGAACCCGGTCTCCCTGCGCCACGAATTCGGGGGGCTTTGCGTATTTCGTTTCCACCTCTTTGGACGCCTTCTTAAGCACAGCCGCCAATTCCGCGTGCCCGCGGTACGTGCCGGCCAGCGGCCAGCCCTCGCCTGGAATGATCCACTCAATGTCTTCGGCGGCCAACGCCAGCAGATCTTGCTCATTGTAGCTGCCTATTGCGGCAAAAAAATCCTTCACAATCTGGACATTCTTTTCGATGCTCATCGAAATTTCTCCTTTTCCCTCACATCAAGCGTGTCCAATCCAATCGGACGTTTTGAAATCCTTCTGGTCGGGCAAAATCACACGGTCGTAGATCGATTACTGCTCCTTCTTGAACAAATCCTGGAAGATGAGCTGACCCCAGGTGCGGCCGCGTCCGTGCACCAGCGCGCCACCCTCGTTGAGCTTGCCGAGCTTGACGGGTGCGAATCCGAGTTGTTTGGCCAAATCCGCCACGGGAGCGATCGCGTCCTCGTCGTCGCTCGACAGAAAGACAACCCGGTGGCCGCCCTCGACGATTGGATCGGTAGCCAAGATGGCTGCACCCAAGTGATTAAAACCTTTCACGAGCTTGGCGCCGGTGAACGCCTTCGCAACGTAGGCGGAGGACAGCAGGCCGCCCAGCTCCTCAGGGGGAACTCCAAACGCGTTCGTCGCGTCGATGACCGTCTTGCCTTCCCAGCTCGGCAAGGCCTTCGCAACCTCGCGGTGCTCCCCGAACGGGACCGCAAGGATGATTGTGTCGGCATCGAGTGCATCCCGCAGCGACTTGGCGACGACCGTCGGTCCAATTGCACGAGCTTGCGGCGCCAACGCTTCGGGCGGGCGACGGCTCGCGACGGTCACTTCGATGTTTTTGCGGGCGAAGGCGCGGGCGAGGGCTTGGCCTATCTTCCCGAATCCTACAATTGCATAGCTCATAATGTTTCTCCGATCTTCTGGTAGAACTAAAGTTTGAGAAGCGTGGTTCCGCGACTAGCGGGGCTGGAGGGCCAGCCACGAGACCGCGCCGAGGTCAGACCTGCGCCATGCCACCATCGACGGCGAGTTCCACGCCGGTAATGTATGAACTTTCTTCGGAGGCGAGAAACACGACGGGGGCCGCAATTTCCTCGGGCTTGCCTCTGCGGCCGAGTGGAACCTGCGTGGTGAACCCAGCTACGGCTTGTTCCATCATTTCAGGGGGGATGCCCGCTTTCTCAAGTGCCGGAGTCTCGATGGGTCCAGGGCTTACCGCATTCACGCGGATTTTGCGGTCTTTTAGTTCCGCGGCCCAGCTACGCACTAAACTGCGCACAGCCGCCTTAGTCGCGGCATAGACAGCAAACGTTGGCAATCCCATTACGTTCGCGACCGAAGTGGTCAGGATGATCGAACCTCCATCCTTGAAGAGGGGAATGGCCTTCTGCACTGTGAAGAATGTTCCCTTCGCATTTAAATCGAAGGTTTTGTCGAAATGAGCTTCGGTAACCGCTCCCAGCGGTGCGACTTCACCCCAGCCCGCGTTTGCGAAGAGGACGTCGATGTGACCGTGCTTCTCTTTCACGACGGCATATAGCCGGTCCAGATCCTCCAAGCGCGTTATGTCGACCGTGACCGTCGTGACGTTTCTTCCGATCAAGGCTGCGGCCTCTTTCAGCTCTTTCTCTCGACGCCCAGTAATCACAACGTGTGCGCCTTCTTCCACGAAGCGCGCTTGGCGGTAGCCAAGCCTATGCCACTATTGCCGCCCGTGACCACCGCAACCTTACCGTTTAGCTTTCCCATAGCTCCTCCTTTTGTGGCCTCGTACTGCGCCCCTATTGCCATTTGCATGAATGTGCTGTATCTTGTGGATCACTGATCCAGATACAGGTTCAATATACGGAACACTGTTCCACTTGTCAAGGTGATTTATGCGAGCCGATGCCAGAAAGAATTACGACCGCCTGCTTGCCGTCGCGCATCATGTCGTCATTAAGCATGGCGCCGATGCGTCCATGCGAGATATCGCCCGCCGGGCCAAAGTCGGGATAGCCACCCTGCTTCGTCACTTCCCCACGCGGGAAGCCTTGTTCGAAGCGTTGCTGCGTACGAATGCCGACGCACTGACGCAGCAGGCAGCCGAACTCGAAACGTCGAGTCCACCCGACAAAGCACTGGTGTCCTGGTTTCGCGAAGGGGTGGCATTCACTCGCAGCTATAGCGGCGTTTGCGACTTGATGGCTAGCGCCCACGCAGACCCGGACTCCGCGCTTCACGCTTCAAGCACAGCGTTGTGGGCAGCGGGCGGGCGATTACTGCTCCGTGCTCAAGCCGAGGGAACGGCGCGCGCCGATATGGATGGGGTCGACCTATTCGCCCTGATGTCGGGGCTTGCCTGGCTCGCCGGCCAACCCGCGTTCGCGCCACGGGCGGATCATCTCTTTCGCCTTATTACGAGCGCCATCCTGACAAATCGGCCTGGCAAAGTTGTCGGGAAGGCGACGCGTTGAATTAGATCGGCCCTCATGGACAACCCGTCAGACGCGCCGCGGCTGGAGCACCAAGTCGGCCGCTTCCTCAGCCTCTTTGAGAAGCGTCTTGCGCGGCGTGCCTATCTGCGCACGCATGGTCAGGGCACGAGCAAAATCCGTGACTTGGATCGCGCGCACGGCTACCGGAAAGTCAGGCGGGATGTCTCTCGCGCTGATCCCGTCCCGGAAACGGCGCTCCACGAGTGCCGCGCCGCCCGCGACAGCGCTCTGCAGGAACCGCTGGACCTCAGCGTCGTTCACAATCGGCGCGACGCACATCATAAGGCAGCCCCGGGCGGACCCTTTCTCGGTCGCACTTTCGACGGCGTACCTCAGAAAGTCCTCGATCGAGTCGCGAAGACTCTGTGGCGAGAGGAGTGCCTTCGCGGCTGCTGCGCCCTTCCGTTCTGCGTACGCCTTAAGGACGCGCAAGAATATCGCCCGCTTGTCCCCAAAGACGGCATACAGGCTCGGCCGTCCCACACCCATCCCGGCGACGAGATCGTCAATCGTCACTCCGTCGTAGCCTTTCGACCAGAACACCTGAGTCGCCTTATCCAGCGCCCCCGTCTCGTCGAAGCTGCGCGGTCGACCCCGCGGTCTAGCGGTATTTTGAATCATTTGGTTCAAAACTCCTTGACAATGGTCATCTGACAATATATAACTGAATAGTTCGAAATTAGCAAGCTGGCTCTGGCCTCACGGGGCCTCGCGGCTCGGCCTTCACACTTCACCACGGAGATGCCCATGGAACATTCGATCGCGCTGGTCACCGGCACCACCTCCGGGCTCGGTTATGCGGCAGCCCGCACACTTGCCGGAGAGGGCTGGCACGAGATCATCGTCACCGGGCGTAGCTTGGCTCGGGTCCAGGAAACGGCCGCTCAGCTCGCGGCGGAGACCAAAAGACAGGTCTTCACACCGCTGGAGCTGGAGCTGAACGCACCGACCAGCGTCCAGTCCGCCCTCGCCGAGCTTGTCAAGCGAGGTCGGCCGATCGATTTCCTGCTGCTCAATGCCGGGATGGTCCCAGGTAAGAAGCGCGTGCTCACTGCGGCGGGCATCGAGGAGGCTCAGGCCCCGCTGATCGGCCATCATCAACTGACTGTCGGGTTGCGCCGCGCTGGCCTACTGAGCCCCAACGCGCGGATTGTCATCGCCGGCGCGGAACCTGCTCGTGGGGGCGTGCCGATGTTCAGCTACTCCGATGTGCCAGCCTTCGCGGCCAAATACTTCCGGGGAGACCGTACCGCCGCTATCGAAGCCCTGATTCGCAACGGGCCAAACGTGAAGTACGTGCCCAACAATACGTATGCCGACGCGAAGCTCATTATCGCTTGGTGGGTCGCGGCGCTGGCGCGCCGGCTACCCTCCGGCATGGCCGTGTACGCTGTCTCGCCCGGTGGGGCGACCGCCACCAAGGTGGTGCGAAACGCTGGCCCGGCGTTGAAGTATCTGTTTATCCCAATCGTGAACCTCATTCCCGGCATGAATCAGACGCCGGAGACCGCGGCCCGTCGGTATCTCCAGGCGTCGGAGTTCGGAACCGACGTCTCAGGGCAATTCTTCGCCTCGGCTCAAGGGAAGTTCTCAGGCCCAATTGAGGTGCAGCGCCAGCCACACCTCTACGATCGCGCCAGCCAGGAAGCCGCGTGGGAGGCCGTCGTCAAGGTCTCTGGCGTCGATTTGTCGTCTGTCAAACCCGCGTCGCCGTCTGTTCCGCCGATAAAAAACGGCCCGTCGTGACATAGAAAAATTCGTCGTCTTCCGCAGCAACTTGAGAGCAGTGTCCTGAAGGAGAGCCGATCGCGGCTGAACTGATCGTAGTCAGCGCGTCTATTATCGTACTAAACAGTTCTAAATCAGCAAAGTAACCCTAACCTCGCAAGGACGAATACACATGGAACAGTACCAAGGTAAAAAGGGAGTGATTATCGGCGGCACGAGCGGCATGGGGCTCGCGACGGCGAAGATGCTCCTCGATGGGGGTGCGCGCGTTCTGGTGACGGGTCTCTCGAAGGCCGGCCTGGGATCGGCGCAGAAAGCGCTCGGAAAGGGCGCCCTCGTGGTTTCGAGCGATGCGCGGTCGTTGACGGACCTCGACGCCCTGGCCTCTCGGGTGAAGGTCGAATTCGACACCTTCGACCTGCTCTTCGTCAACGCCGGGTTCAGCATCCGAGCGCCTCTCGAGAGCATCACCGAGGCTGTCTACGACGAGATGTTCAACTTAAACGCCAAGGGACCGCTTTTCGCCGTGCAGAAGCTCGCGCCGCTAATAAACCGGGGAGGCGCTGTCGTCCTCACGACTTCGATCGCCAACGTCAAGGGAATGCCCGGCAACGCCGCATACGGAGCCGCCAAGGCTGCGCTGCGATCATTCGCCCGGGTGCTCGCCGCCGAGCTGCTTCCTCGCGAGATTCGAGTCAACGCGGTGACGCCCGGCCCCATCGACACGCCCATCTTGGGCAAGATGTTCCCCGAGAAAGACGCGGCCGCCCAGCTTAGAGAGAAGATGATCGGCATGGTTCCCATGAAGCGCTGGGGGACGTCGGAGGAAATCGCGAAGGCCGTCCTCTTCCTCGCGTTCGACGCAACCTTCACGACCGGCGCCGAGCTTCCGGTAGACGGAGGATGGTCTCAACTCTAAGGTGTGGACCTCGCTTGATGAGCTAACTGAAGAGTATCGGCGCGGAGATGCAGGCCGGTAAAAGGAGGACTAAGAAGATGCACAACCTAGTAATGAGCTCTTTGGCGGTTGCTTATCTCGCAGCGAATACATACGCGATCGTGAAGGTAGGAGTGTTTGAGTTAGCCCGTTCGCGCAAGCACCTCCTACTCTATGGCGTTCCCTTCATATTGTGGGGCTCTGTCATTTTGATGGGATGCAAGCTCATGGAGATTATGCGCCGATTCGATGAATGGGCGGCCTGATGGCCCATTGAGAGCAATGCACTCATTGACCTTGGGTTGTGCTTCGTTTTCAGGATTGGTCCCCATAAACGCTAGCGCTTTACCGGATGCGCGTTCTCGGTAAGAAGTGAACGGAGGCGGGGAGCTCTGCGCGCGTCCGGTAAAGCCGTTTGGACGTGGCCGTCCGTGGTTGCGGTGGACGCGGGCCCTATGCAAATTCAATGGTGGGAAGGAGCGGCGTTAAGCCGTGCCGAGACTGTGCTGCAGGGCACGACACATGACACCGTGCGCGCGGAAATTGGCTACGGCGAAAAAGTATCGCAAAGACTGTGCTCGAAGAAGCTGGAAGAAGGGATCGGTTGGACGGCGAGGCACAGAGATGCGGAGCGCCTGGGAGGACGCAGAGTTTTCGAGTTGGAGAGAGTAGTCTCATGCCGCAGAGCTGATCCGTGGTGGGGACCGAAGTTGAATTTCGGCAGCGGTGAGCCTTTCGATGACCTTCATCGGTCCACCGCATTTAGGGCAGCGCCAAAGATCGGGACAGTCTTCGGTGGAAGAGGCGTGCTGTTCTGCTTGCGGCTGTTGTTCCGAACCCAACAACTGAAAGCAAAGGGGTAGGAGCGTGGCACGTTTGCGGTTGGCCAAAAAGCCGAAGTTACGGATGCGCACGAAGCCTTTTGGAAGAATGTGCAGTAAGAAGCGGCATAAGAATTCATTGAGCGATAGGGGCAGCAACTTCTGTTCGTTGTGGTGAGCAGAATCACGCCAGCGAAAAGTGACTTGGCCATCGGTGAGCGAGACCAGGCGATGATTGGAGATGGCCACACGGTGAGTGTAGCGGCCCAGATAGTGCAACACATATTCGGGACCACCAAAGGGACGTTTCAAGTAGACCACCCAGTCTTGTCGGTAGAGTGGCCGCAGCCAGGCGGCAAAGATCTTGGGTTGCGCAAGAAGCTTCAGGTCTCCCTCGAAGCGAAGCTGGCCATTCTGGAAAGCCTGCTCGAGCGCATCGACAAACTTGCCGCGAAAGATTTCCCGCAGCACTTCCTTAGGAAGAAAGTAGTTGTCTCGTGAGCGAACCCAGCGGGTGTGATCGAGCGAGAGGCCGCCGGCAGGAACGACACAATGAACGTGCGGATGAATTTTGAGTTTTTGGCTCCAGGTGTGCAACACACTGAAGAAGCCAATCTCCGCGCCGAGATGCTTCGGATCACGAGCCACTTCGAGAAGGGTTTCCGCACTGGTGCGGAACAGCAAACCGTAGAGGACCTTCTTGTTCTGCAGCACCAGCGGAGCCAACCGATGGGGCAGTGTGAAGACCACGTGCAGATAGCGGGTCGGGAGAAGTTCTCGTCGACGCGCAGCGATCCAGCGGTCCCGAGCAGCGGTCTGACACTTCGGGCAATGGCGATCGCGGCAGCTGTTATACGAGATGGCGGCACGATGTCCGCAGCGGGTGCACTCATCGAGATGACCGCCGAGTGCGGCGGTACGACACCGGCGAATGGCCAGCAATACTTTGATGTGCTTCCACTGGAGCCAGTGGCGATTTCGTTCGAGGAAAGCATCTCCCGCGGCGCGGATCAGATCGGCCACCTCGAGTGGTGGCCGGGCCATCTACTCTTCCTGGGGCGAAGGACCTTCGAGCGGCAGCGAATCCAATGGACTCGAGGCCGCATGCAGGTGACGTTGGGAGAGATGCAGATAGCGGGCCGTCTCTTTCAGATCGTTATGACCTAACAGCATCTGAATGGTGCGCAGGTCAGCACCATCCTCGAGTAGATGGGTCGCAAAACAGTGACGAAGCGTGTGAGGATGAACAGCTTTCTGGAGGCCGGCTCGCTGGGCGGCTTCCTTGCAAGCGTTCCACACCACCTTGGTGGTGATCGGAGCATCACCGCTATGCCAGCGGTTGCCTGGAAACAGCCATACGCTTGACTTGTGCTGTAATCCGCGCCAGTGCTCACGCAGCGCCTCGAGTAGTTTTGGGCTGAGCATCACATCCCGGTCTTTGCGTCCCTTGCCGCCCTGGATGTGAATCACCATGCGTTTGCTATCGATGTCGCTGACTTTCAGGTGAGTCAATTCAGCGCGTCGTACTCCGGTGGCGTAGAGCGTCATCAGCAGAGTGCGATGGAAGGAAGTGCTGGCGGCCTGAATGAGTTGAGCAACTTCTTCCTTGCTGAGGATCGTTGGCAGGCGATGCGCCCCTTTCGGGTAGGGAGTGTCAGCGATGTTCCAGGCTCTCTTGAGCGTCTTACAGTAAAAGAACCTTAAGGCTGCCAGACGGACCGCGACGCTACCCGCTGACAACTTGCGCTTCTCAAATAACTCCGCTTGGTATTCGCGAATGTGTCGAGGGCCTAAGCGATCAGGGGAGCAGTTGAAGTGTCGAGCAAAATCTTCGACTGCGCGGATGTAGGAACGTGTGGTATGTTGAGCGTAATTACGGCGCTGGAGTTCTTCCAGCATTATTTTTCTGAGATGGGTCACAGGGACCTCCTTGTGACCCAAAATTTATCTCAAGCCATCGAGCAACAAACACTCCACTACCTCACGCGAAGCGTCCGCCGCCGGGCGGCTACGTCCAAACGCCCTTGTGTTTACGGGTCTGGCGACTTCCGGACGGCACGTCGGAAGACCGCAAATCCGCAAGACGCTCCATCGTTAGCGCTCGTGATGGGCGTACATCGGCACGATAAACGGTTGAAATTCTCGTTGCACAATAGTTGCACAATGTTCCCGAACAGCGGCTCTTTGCACAAAAATGGGGCGTCTCATCCGAACTTAAGCCTATTGATTCCGAACATCAGGCTGTGTACCCGCTGCTACATGCCTTCAAAGTGGGCCTCTAGGATCGAACAAATTAGCCAAGTTTCCCTAGCCGACTTTGGATGTTTCATGCGGGTCGCGCATCAGAACGGCCCGGATTACGGGGTCTATGGCGTACTCGAACTTTTGGCAAATTTTTGGCAAAACGGTTTTTTGATGACAAGTCCCCTGGAAGGGGGAAGTGAGAATAGCCGCATATTTATTGGTGATTTGAATGGTGGGCCTGGGTGGACTTGAACCACCGACCTCGCCCTTATCAGGGGCGCGCTCTAGCCACCTGAGCTACAGGCCCGAACACTGTGGCAACAACTCTTCCTACTTTACCGTACAACCCACACGCTGGCAATTCTGCACCCACTTCTTTTCTCCACCGTGTTCCTTGGAAAAAGCCCTCCTTTTCAGTGCATCCCGCCGCCATTCTCAGTAGACTGGGCCACTTAGGCGCCCTCGGCCGCGCCTTGAGACCTAACTTGCCCACTCTCTCCTCCGCATCCCAAACCCCTTTTCGTTGGAGTGAACTTTCCCCGCAGCAGCGCAACTCACTCCTCGCCGCCGGCCTCAGTTGGTTTTTCAGCGGCTTCGACGTGATGCTCTTTTCCGCGCTGCTCCCGCAACTCCTTCCGGCTCTCTCCATGTCCAAAGCCGTTGCGGGCTCTCTCACCACGTTGCTGCTTATCGCTACGGGCCTCGGCAGTTTTCTGTTCGGTCTCCTCGCCGACCGCTACGGCCGCAAGCGCATGTTGATCTACGCCGTCCTCATGTTTTCGGTTTTCACATTTCTTTGCGGGCTCGCGCCCAACATTTTCACTCTCGCCATCTGCCGCGTGGCCATTGGCTTGGGCATGGGTGGCGAATGGACCTGTGGCGCCGCTCTTGTGGCGGAGTCCTGGCCGTCCAATCGACGCGCCCGCGCCATGGGCGTTGTGCAAAGCGGTTATGCCATCGGCTATGCTTTGGCCGTCGCCGTTGCGGGTGGCCTTGCTCCCGTGATTGGTTGGCGCGGCGTCTTCTGTCTTGGCCTGCTTCCTGCCTTTTTCGCTTTGTGGCTTCACAAAAACGTCGCCGAGCCCGCCATCTGGGCCGCGCAGTCCCAGTCTACCGCCGCAAGTTTCGCCGAAAAGAAACGCCTATGGCGAGCCGCGCTTCCTCGCCTGCTTGCTCTTCTCAGCATGAACACGTTCGGCCTCTTCGCCTGGTGGGGTTTGTTCAGTTGGATGCCAGCCTACCTGGCTTTGCCACTGGCCCAGGGCGGTCGCGATTTTCGCGTCCTGGGAACTGTGGCCTTTGTCGTGGTGATTAATCTCGCTGGGATGCTTCCCGGCTATCTTTTCTTTGGCAGTGTGGCAGACCGGTTTGGCCGCAAGAAAACGGTGATCCTTTATCTATTGACCGCCGCTGTTCTGGTGCCTTTTTTCGCCGCAGCGCGCCAACCCCTTTGGATTCTCGTCTTCGGATGCGTCACGGCATTTTTCGGTTCAGGCTTTTTCACTGGCTCCGGCACTCTGGCCAGCGAACTATTTCCCACTCGCATCCGCGCCGTGGCTCTCGGCCTCTCGTATAATTTGGCGCGCTCCTTCAGTGCCTTGGCTCCATTGCTCATCGGACGCCTCGGCGAGAGTCGCGGGCTGGCGTGGGCTTTCCTCGCCTGCGGCGTCGCCTATGCGCTCGCAGGCCTCAGCGCCTTCCTCATCCCGGAAACCAGTGGTCTCGACTTGAAGTAACAGATTACTCTTCACCCTTTCGATATAAAAAGGCCGTATCCTTACTCTCATATGGTTCTTCTCGAATTGATCGGCCGTAGGTTTGTGCGAAAAATGTTCCGGCCCACTTTCGCTTTCGTGTTTTTTGCTGGCACCCTCGCACTGGGGCAGGCTCTTCCGTCAGGACCGAATGCAGTACCCTCCGCTTCGCAACAGCGGGAAATCCCTGAGTGGTGCAAGCCTCTGCCGCGTCCCGAAGATAAATCTCTTCAACGCATCTCGGTTTCCGATCCCTGGTTTGAAGTCTACAAGGTTGCGCCCAGCACCATCGCTATCTACGAACCGCATCAATCGGAAGAAACCATTTCCTATCTCATTCTTGGCAAAGACAAAGCTCTACTTCTCGACACCGGCATGGGAATCAGCGACCTCCGCAAAGTCGTCAGCGAACTCACGCCACTTCCGATCATCGTTGTGAACTCCCACACCCACGACGACCACGTCGGCGGCAACTGGCAATTTTCCACGATCTACTCCATGGACACGGACTTCAGCCGTGCCAACGCCAAGGGTTCCAGCGCGGATGCCCAGGCGGAAATCGCTCCCGGCGAAATCTGCGGCGACCTTCCGAAAGATTTCAACGCAAAAACGTATCGCACCAAGCGGTGGACCATCAGCAAGTACCTCCATGACGGCGACACCATCGATCTCGGTGGCCGCACCGTCGAGATACTTTCCACGCCCGGTCACACACCTGACGCTATTTGCCTCTTCGACCGCGCCAACGGCCTGCTCTTCACCGGCGATACCTACTACCCCGCCGCCATTTGGCTTTATCGCCCGGAAACCGACCTCGCTGCATATGCGAAATCTATCTCGCGCCTCTCCGCGCTTGCGCCTCAGGTAAAAACTGTACTTAGCCAGCACAATATTCCCGTGGCGCCGCCTTCCGTTCTCCCCAATCTGGTCAACGCATTCGCCGCGCTTCAGGCCGGTAAAGCCGTTTGCAAACCTGCGGGTGAAGGCAAGCGGCTCTGCCAGGCAGATAACTTCAGTTTTCTTCTCCGCGCCGCGCCTTGAGTAGTAGACTAATTCCAGCGCCGAGGATGTCCATGTTTGTCAGGCCTTTCCTTTTTCCCGCTGCCTTCCTGCTGCTGCTCGCCGCTACTCCGCAAGTGGGCGACGCGCAACCTGCGCGTGAAAAAGCCACCTGGAACTACGATGGTGGAGTGCAACTCGTCACCGACGGCGCAATCGTCAACGGCCCGTGCTTTCGCCTTACCGGCCGCCTGAAAGCTCCACAATTCTTCGACAATCTGCGGCGCGTGGATTCCGGCGCCGGCACACTCTTCCGCCGCGGCAACGAAATCGTCACCGAATTCCCTGAACGCATGGAACTGAGTTTTGAACTCTACGACTTGCCTTGCAGCGACAAACTTGAGGAAGCGGGAACCACGCGCATTTACCTCAACAAAGCCATCCTGCGCACACTGCATGTGAATTTCTATTGGAAGCGCGGCCTCGCCGTTCGTCCGGCACCGGAAATTAAGCTGAAGCACGTGGAAATGATTCCTATCGAGCCATTTGACCGAGGACTCAGCAGCGAGCCGCTGCCAGTGAAATATGAATGGTGGTTTCAGTTCGATGTGCCCAGCGCCGGCATCCCTCTAACGGATAGCCTGGTTCTGGTGATGCTTTCGCCCGAAGGCAAAATCGTAGCCCGCTGTGCCGCACGTTTGTAGTGGAACCGGTGATCGGTGATCAGGAACAGCGATCAACAATCAGCGATCAGGAATCAGGAATCGGGACACGGCGAGTTTCATTCTAATGACGTTGCGTTTAGAAGGCTTCGCGGACGTGCGATAGGCTCGCGCTCACATTTCGCGAAAGAATCTCATCTTGTCATTCCGAACTGAGTCCGCGCAGTGAGGAATCCCTCTTGTCTTGTACCGGGCACCGGGTGTGCGCCATACGCCGAGTTTGCGCGTGCGGTTCTTTGTTTTCGTCTCGGGATCACGCCTACATCAGGCAGGTGGTGGTTACCTGATCTCTGATCGCTGATACCTGATACCTGATACCTGTTACAGCTTCATCTCCGCCACTCGCCCACTCACACCCAATTTCGCTTCCGTGCGCTGCTGCACTTCTTCCGCACTCCATCCAGGTGCCACTTCTCTCAGCACCAACCCATCCTTCGTCACGTCGATTACCGCCAGGTCCGTCACCACCGTGTTCACGCATTCGATCGCTGTCAGCGGATAGCTGCACTTGTGTACGATCTTCGCGCCACCATCCTTGGTGTTATGTTCCATGCAGACAATAATGTTCTTCGACCCTGTGGCGATGTCCATCGCTCCGCCAATATTTCCGCTGCCCTTCGCGCCGGGAATCTTCCAGTTGGCCAGATCACCTTTTTCTGACACCTGAAATCCGCCCAATACTGCCACGTCCAGGTGACCTCCGCGCGTCATCAGGTGCGCATCGGCTTGATGAAAGAACGAAGCGCCGGGAATCAGCGTCACCGGTACTTTCATCGCGTCCACCAGATCGTAATCTTCTTCGCCGGCCTTGGCTCGCCGCCCCATGCCCAGAATGCCGTTTTCGCTGTGGAAATAAACCGTCACGCCCTTTGGCAAATAGTCCGCGATCAGGTTCGGGATCCCCCAACCCAGGTTCACAAATGCTCCGTCCGTCAACTCTTGCGCCGCTCGCTGCGCAATCTGTTCGCGCGTCAATCGCGGTTTATCCCCCATAACGTTTCACTTCACCCTTACCCGGTGAAGCGCACTCCTTTCGCTTGCACAATTCGCTGCACGAAGATCGCCGGCGTGATTACATTTTCCGGCTCGATCGCTCCCAGTGCCACAATCTCTTCCACTTCCACAATCGTCGTTTTTGCCGCCATCGCCATGATCGGATTGAAATTTCGCGCCGCCAGCCGGTACGTCAGGTTTCCCAGTGCATCCGCTTTCTGCGCTTTGATCAACGCGAAGTCCGCGTGGATTGGCTTCTCTAAAATGCAGCGCTTGCCGTCGATTACGCGCTCTTCCTTCCCGTTCGCCACTTCCGTCCCGACTCCCACGCTGGTGTAAAAGCCCAGCAGTCCGGCGGCGGCCGCACGCATGCGTTCGCACAGGATGCCCTGCGGCACCAGTTCGCACGTCATTTCTTTATTGGCGAAGCGCTCTTGGAAATAGTTCGAGTGCGGCCCGGGGAACGAAGCGATCACGTGGCTCACCTGGCCATTCTTGAACATGATTCCCAGTTCGCCTTCACGCGTACCGCAATTGTTGCTGATCGCCGTGATGTTCTTCACGCCTTTGCGCGAAAGCGCCGCAATCAAATTATTGGGAAAGCCGGCGCCGCCAAATCCGCCGAACATGATGCGCGCGCCATCGGGAATGTCCGCCACGGCGGCGTCGAGAGAAGAAAACACTTTTTGCTTCATTCGGGGCTCTGAATTGCGGGATTGGTATTACGCATAGATTGTTAACGACGCCGCGCGAATGTGCAACCCCGGCCCGCCGTCACGCGCGATTCCAAAATGGCTGGATGCCGCAATGCTCGCTACTCGCCCTGGTTCCATATATATAGAAAGTCGGCGTCGCTTGCCGTCGCCACCCTGCGACCCGCTTTCCGCGTCGCGCGATTCAGCGCTGACCGCACCCTCTCTTTGGATTGCGCAAGTTCCGTCAGGGGAACTTTGATCGCCGCTCCATCCTGCAAATTACCCAGGTCGTTCAGAATCGTGGTGACAATCAGTTTGTGCTTGCCGTTGCGCCCTTGCGGCACATCCGCTTGCACCATGGTCTTGAAATGCATTGGCGCCTTCTTGCTATGAGCTTTTCCCATGCCCCCCCCAGAATCGTAAGCGACGTTAAACTAACGTGACCTTATCGTATCCAAACGCACTCGGCAGTGCAAGTAAAATATTCGGGACGTACTCCCCCTGCGTGAAGCGCTTCCATTGGGTCGCTATTCGGCGGGGCGCTTCCCTAACCGCACCGCTTCGGGTCGACTAAAGGAAAGTTCGCTTTATAAAAGATTTAGCCCGTATCGCTGCGACCCTGTTAGCGTCGTTGTGTTGGAGGAATTGCAATGCTCAGGCCTAAAGTACATTTCGCCCAGGTTCCGCTCACGGTTGCCAAGAAGGTCCTTGCCCATGAATTGCGGCGCAAGAAAGCTGCGGAACGCGCGCAACTTTCCAGAAAGAAACTGTCGGAAGAGGTCCCGGTAGAAGAAGTTGTGGTGCGTGAGTGACTGAAACGAGGCTTAAGATGGCTAGTCCCGCGTTCGATATTTTTCAAGTGGAAGACAGCGGCGTTCTTTGGATTGGCTCCGCAGCCACCGTCGAGGATGCCAAAGAGCATCTTCGGCAAATCGCCGCGCGTGCTCCCGGCAAGTATCTGCTCTTCGACCAGAAGACCGGAGCAAAGCTGGTCATCGAACTTCACCGCGCAGGTGGCGACATGCAGCTCGCCGACGCTCAGGGATAACCGCCCCACATGACCGAGTTAAGATTTCCAGAATGGCAAGCCCCGCTGCAGGACCTCATTCTTGAATTCGATCCCCTAAAACTGGAAGAAAAAATTCGAGAAGTCAAAACCTTGCTCTTCGGCCGCCTGCAGCAACTCGACCACGGCAATGACAGTCGCGACGAAAAGATCGCTCTTCAAGACGCCCTGTCAATCATCCGCATCATGAAGCGCGACCGCCTCGAATCTCCCGATTACGAATAGCAACCTCCAGGTTCTCTGATTCTTCTCCTTACCTCTTTACGTCGTCATCCCATTCTTATTCCCCATATCCAACGCAACTTTCCAACTGCCATTCGCCTGCTTTTTCCATACCGTCGTGTATTTTCCGCGCTCCACGTGCTGATTCCCGTCTTTATCCTTGCTCAAAAATTCATAGTTGCCCCACGTATAGCCCAGCTCCCCGGAACTCGCAATGTCCGCACCCACCGCAGACCACGTCAGCCGGTTGCTCTTGTCGTCCAGAAATCCCATTCCCTTCGCGATGTTTGTTTTGCCAACAATCGCCGGCGCGCCGTCCGGTAATTCCACCGCGTCCTCCGCGTAGTACGACATGTATCCCTCCGCGCCCCGCTCCTGTGCCGCTTTCATGAACTCGCCTTCAATCTGCTTCAGCGTTTCCGCCGACGCCTTTTCCGCCGTCACTGCCGCCAAGCCTGACTTCCACGTTGTCATCGCCGCCACGGAAAGCACCACAGCGGCAATGGCCACAACGGCCAGTCTTCTCATGTGTTCCTCCTGAATTTCCCCCGGAATGCCGCCAGTCTACACCGCATCCTGCGAAGCGAACAACGCGCATCGATTCTCAATCAAGCCTATACTCTTTCGGTGTAAAGTGAACCGAACAGGAGGAGCGAGATGAGAAGGGAACTGATGTGGGTGGGCGTGGTGATGGCTGCAGCGGGCGTGGCAGCAGCGGCTTCTGCGCAAGGACTGCCGCCGGGGCCGATGCCGGTACCAACAGCAACGGTGAATGTGGGTCCGGTGGTGGCGGCCAAGGCGGCAAACCCCGCACCAAGTCCAGCGGCAAAAAATCAAACTCAAAAAACGACCATTGGAGTGGGTGCGGCGTCGGTGAAAGCTTCCGCACCGTCGGCCTACTGGACAGACCTGGTGGACGTCGACGGCGATGGAGTGGAGGAAGACACGCAATTTCTGCTCGATAAGAAACGCGGAATCCTCTACACCTACAAACAAGACAATTACCAGTGTGCCGACGGGAGCTCGCAATATGGCGACGTGCTCATGGGAATCTACACCCAGGGCAATCCCGCCGGAAATCCCTCGGGTTCGGGATGGTTCGTTGTTGCCGTGAAGGCCGGACAATGCGGCGAAAAAAAAGATGGGCTGTTCGGTTGCCGTTTCAATGCCAGTGGCAAGCCAACCACCTGCGGCACGGCCAAGGTGAAGGAAGAGTCGGGTGAGGTGGACGTCACGGTCAAGAAATAGAACAGCGAAATTGCCACGCGCAGCTTGCGGCTCGCCCTCTTAAAGCAGGTTCATGCGAACAAGACCATGTGATTTCCCTCACAGACGCAAGTTCGGTCCATCGGCATAGACTAAAACCTCATATAATGCCGAAACTTCTGATCACGCAGGCCACGGGTTATCGCTTTCGAGGCCTGCTCGAACCCTACAAATTAAGGAAGCGAAAGCTGGTGGGTGCGGTCATTCCTTACCTTGCTGCGCTCGCGCCGCAAGATTGGAAGATCACTTTAGTCGACGACGCGACGGAAGACATTGATTTCAACGCCGACGTCGACGTCGTCGCCATTACCATCAGGACCGTTACATCGCTGCGCGGTTACGAGATCGCTGCCAAGTTCAGGCAACGCGGAATCCCCGTCCTCATGGGTGGTCCCCACGCCACGTTCTACGCTGACGAGGTTGCGGAACACGCCGATGCCGTCTGTATCGGCGAGGCTGAGGAAATTTTCCCCAAAATGCTCGAGGATGCCGCGGCCGGCACACTCAAGAAGTTCTACCGCAGAGACACGGTGGCGAGTTTGGCGGGAATGCCAACGCCGCGCTGGGACCTGCTGAACCCGAAGAAATATGTCTTCTACCGGCCGTATGTCATCCAGTACTCCCGTGGCTGTCCGTACGTTTGCGACTTCTGCGCCGAACGCCGGCTGAACGGCGATTATGGTTACCGATACCGGCCGGCGGCCGAGGTAGTTGAGGACATCAATCGGTGCGGCAGCAAACACATATTTTTCGCGGCCAGCCAGTTTGCCGGCAACGTCGATCGTGCGATGGAACTTATGGAAGCGCTGGTGCCACTGAAAATCCGCTGGTCCACGCTTTTCTCGGCGCACTATTGCCTGGACGAAAAATTTATGGACCTGGCCGCGAAGTCTGGGCTGCTGCACGTCAACATGGGCATCGAGAGTATCAATCAGCGCACCCTTGCAACGATGCACAAGAGCTTCAACAAAGCCTCCGAATACGGCCACTTGATCAACAATCTGACCAAGCGCGACATCAGCTATTCACTCAACTTCGTTTTTGGTTCCGATGCCGACGATGAGACGGTATTTGACGCCACTCTCCGTCTGCTGCATGAATACAAAGCCCAGACTGCCTATTTCAATATATTGGTCCCCCTGCGCGGCACCGCCCTTCACCAGAAATTCAAGGACGAAGGGCGGCTGATCGACGAGTCCAACATGGAGCGCTGGCCAGGGCTGTCTTGCCATTTCAAGCCGCTGCGCTTTTCTCCCGACGAACTTGTCCGCCGCATCATGAAAATTCGCCACGACTTTTATACCCATGGTTCCGCAATTCGGCGCCTCCCGGTGCCTTACAAACAAGCGCACTTCGCCAGTTGGAATCTCCACTTTCTGCAGAGGAAAGTTACCGCTCACATGGACTCGATGAGGGATTTTACCGAGTTCTAGCGATCGCCTGCTTGCCCTGCAGGCAATCGAGCTTTCGCCAGTTGAATGATTGCGGCTCAGTCCAGAAATCTCCAGCAACGCGATTCCACATAGTAGTAGCAGTGGCCAAACGACGGCAGGCACTCATAGTACAGAAAAGGTTCGTACGTTTCGTGCGGAGCGTAGTAAAAATCATCCTTCCCAAGGAATCCGATCCTTGCGGATGGCACGGAGGATACGAACTCCGGCACCATGTCCTCCAAATGTTCCGGGTAGCGATGGTATTTGGCGTTATATGCGATGCATGCTTCGCCCAGCTTGACGGCCCGGCCTTCCGTCAGATTGTTGCGAATATGATTGGTAATCCCCACGGCGACGATACCGAGAAATAAAACTCCAATCGACGCCATTACCTTGAACGCTGAAGCTCGGCGTCGGCGGAACAAGCTGACAATCGCGGCGATCAGGAAGCACGGCAAGCTCAACAGAAGAACAAACACCGAAAGAATCGGAAGAAACCATACCCACGCGTCCACAGTATAAAAAGCGGCGGCGAAGAGGATCGCTGGCAGCAGATACTTCCAGCGCCAGTGCAGCAGCTTCAGGGTGAAGTCTTCGAGGTTCATCGATGCGAGTCCGGGACGATGGGTGCCGATATTGCGAGGATAGCAGAGTGCTTCGTATTGTCAAGTACTTTTCGTAATAAAGTACAGATGGCGAGTCACCTCAGTCAGGACGTTAAGGGCAGGCGGTGTTACACACGCGCTCGACTGGCGCTGCTGGACCTGCGTTCAAGGATGGCTAGGGCGCAAAGCTTGCGGTCTACGTGAGTATTTACGCGCGACTCACCTGAATACAATAGGCAAAGCATCCCGGGCGCCACGCCGCATGTGGGGAGCGACGGACAGCAACTGCGTCTTGGTGAGATGTTTTCGCTTCAGGCGAACAGAGGCGCTCATAGGTGGATGATGGACCTCTAGATGTTGAACGCTATCGAGAGAAATGCAGGGCTCTGGGCTAGCGGTTCAGCTGTTGCGCGTTTCCGGACTTCATCTCCAACTTGGTCCCGGTTCTCAAATCAAACAGAACGAAGTCGCGCGAACCGGATTGCTGTCGTGTGACCAATTTCTGCGCTTCGCTGACATCGTCGGCGGTTCCCATCCAAAACAAGCTACCGTCTTTGTCGACTCGGAAAATATCGAACCGAGGGATGATCATGGGGGCCCCTCCTAAAGGTTCGTCTACCAGGGCGGACTAGACTGGGACGGTAGCCTACTCCAGAGATATGCTGGAAACAAGCGAATTGCTGGGTGGAAGCGGTGAGACGGCCGCAGAAAGCCCCCACAAAGGCTAGCGCAAGAGCTAGGTCGCTCGGCACAGCTTAGGGAACTCCTGCTGCAACCGGGCCAGCTTTGGCAGATCGTTCATCACCACGTAGGAGCTGTCGGGATAATTCTTGACGTAGTCCTGGTGATAGGCCTCGGCCGGATAGAAGGCGTCGAGTTTCTCGACTTTCGTGACGACGGGCCGCGAGTAGACGTGGGCGCCACCGAGTTGCGCGATGTAGGAATCGGCGATTCGCTTCTGCTCATCGGACGTATAGAAAATCGCCGAGCGATATTGCGAACCAGTGTCCGGTCCTTGGCGATTCCACTGCGTGGGATCGTGGGCCACGGAAAAATAGACCATCAGAAGCTGTCCGTAGCTGACTTGCGAAGGATCGTAGGTGACTTGCACGCTTTCCGCGTGGCCCGTCAACCCCATGCTGACGGCTTCGTAGGACGGAGATTTCAGGAATCCGCCCGAATAGCCGGAAACGACCTCGTTGACACCGCGAAGTTGCTCGAAGACAGCTTGCATGCCCCAGAAACATCCGCCCGCAAACACGGCAGTCTGCTGGGCTGCGGCAGGAGCGAGTGGCGCGTCGAGTGCAGGCACCGGCATCGCCCCAGACGGCGCAGCCGCAGGACGTGCACCGAGCGAACGGAAAGCAGTCCAGCCGACCAGCAGAACAATAATGGCAATGGCGATGGCGCGACCAATGATGGGACTTTGCATGGAGGAATGCCTCACAGCAGTTAGAGTGCGCGGTGGCCGTAAGGTTACACGGTCGCGCGATCACTCTGCGGCGATGGACTGAAGTGCAACGCCAGCCGCGCGCAACCCGCGATTTACGGCCGCGGCAATTTCCGGTGCGCCTGGCGTGTCGCCATGAATGCAGATGGTCTGCGCGTGCAGCGGCACAGTGCTGCCGTCCGCTGCTGTGACGCTGCCGTGTTCCACAATTTGCATCGCTTGGGCCGCGGCTTCTTCAGGATTCTTCAGCACTGCGTCCTGAAACTTGCGCGAGCGAAGGCTGCCGTCAGGTTCGTACCTGCGGTCAGCAAACGCTTCCGCGGCCACGGTGAACCCTGCGGCGCTGAATTCCTGCAGCATCACCGAACCGGCGAGCCCCACCAGCACCATATTGCTTCTCCGGCGCGCTACGCCTTCGGCGATTGCTCGGGCCAGTTCGCGTTCCCGCGCCGCCTGGTTGTAAAGCGCTCCGTGAGGCTTCACGTGACAGATTCGGGCTCCGCAACGATCCGTGATTTCGGCCAGCGCCAGAAGTTGTCTGTGGATTGAAGTGGCAATTTCTTCGCGGCTCAGTTTCAGTTCAATGCGGCCAAAATTGGCGCGATCCTCGTATCCCGGATGCGCGCCAATTGCCACGCCGTACCGCAAGCACTGTTCGACAGTGGTTTGCATCATTGCGGCATCGCCGGCGTGCCCGCCGCAGGCGACGTTCGCCGAAGTCACGTATCGCAACAAGTCTTCCTGCGCGCCGCCCGTGACCGCTTCGGCCACTTCGCCCATATCGCAATTCAAATCGATGCGCTTCATGCGAACAAAAACTCCTGGGAATTCAAACGTTGCTGCTGCTCAATCCACGATTGGCGGGCGTCGGAAAAGCTGACGCGTTCAAAGCGAATTTCGTCGCGTGGACGCAGTTGACCGATGCAAAACAGATCTGCTCCGATCACGTTGGCGATTTTCGGATAGCCGCCCGCGGTTTGCTGTTCGACGAACAGCAGGATGGCTTGGCCAGACGGCGTCGCTTGCATTGCCCCCAGTGACACGCCCTCGCTGATCATTTCTTTGGCAGCTCGCAGCGCCAGTGCCGGGCCCTCCAGGCGTAAGCCCATGCGATCAGCTTCTTCTGTTACGCGAAAGGTGCTGTGCAACATTGAGCGTTGGGCTTCGGGCAGAAACCAGTCGAATTGCGGGCCTTCGGTGACGCGGAGTATTTTCTTTTGCTGGAACGCTTTTCGCGCCTCGGCGGAAAGTTTCCTGCGTGGCAGTCGTTTGGTGGGCGCGCCAATTTCTAGCATGTCGCCCTTCTGCAATGCACGGCCGTTGAATCCGCCTAAGCCGCTCAGCAGATGTGTCGAAGCGCTGCCGAGTACTGCGGCAACATGCACGCCGCCCGCAACGGAAAGATAGCACCGCGCCCCGCTGCGCGTTTGTCCCAGCCGCAATTTCCCTCCGGGCATCACGGCATAAGGCACGCCAGTCTCAAGAGGCCGGCCGTCCAACGATGCGCCAAAATCCGCGCCAGCCAACGCTGCGACGCCGCCTTCGGGAAAGACGTAGCTTCCGCCGAGCAGAGTCATCTCGAGCGCTGCTGCCCCCGGTGGATTCCCGACCAGAAGGTTCGCCAATCGCAACGATACGGGATCGGCCGCGCCCGATGGTGATACGCCCATCGAGCCATAGCCCGGGCGGCCCAGATCCTGCACGCTGGTCTGCAAACCCGGATGCTCCACCACCAGCGTGCTCATCGATTCTCCAGCGCAGCAAATTCTTCACGCGTGATCGGGTGGAAGCGCACTTCATCTCCTACGTCCAGCAGTTCCATGGGCTCACGCTCGGCCTGAAACATGCGCAACGGCGTCCGACCCAGCAAGTTCCATCCACCGGGAGTCGCGAAGGGATACACAGCGGTTTGCTTTCCGGCAATGCCAACGCTTCCGGCTGGAACTTTTTTGCGTGGAGTCGCAAGTCGCGGCGTGGCCAGCGAATCTGGCAGGTCGCCCAGGTAAGCAAAGCCGGGCGCAAATCCCAAAAAGTAAGCGCGATAGGTTTGCGAGGAGTGCAATTCGATGACGCGGTCCGGTTTCAACTTACGCGCTGCGGCCACTTTTTCCAGGTCCGGGCCAAATTCGCCGCCGTAGCAAACCGGGATTTCGACCAGATGGGGCGCGGGCAGTGCAATCTTTTCAGCCCGCTTTTCGTAGTCGCGCAGCGTGCTTTCCACTTGGGCGTGATCCACCGCACAAGCGTCAAACGAGGCCAACAGCGAGCAATAGGCGGGTTGTAAGTTACGCAGCCAAGGCAGTGGTTCGCGCTGCAAAAGTCTCAGCAGCCGTACAACCCGTTGGTGTGTGCGGTGTCCGATTTCCTCGCCGAGGTATACAAGCAGCGCCTGATCGCTGGCCGCGCGGAATCGCACCGTTCCTCCCTGTCTACTGCGCGCTACTGCACAAATCCAATGTTCCCGCCGGGCACGATTCCCTCCGGACCCTCTTTGATCGGCCCAAATTGCGCCTCAAAGCGCGAAATATTCTCGCCGAGGGCACGCCAGATGCGCTTCGCGTGTCCCGGACTGACGATCATGCTGGCCAGCAGCTTTCCCTGCCCACCGTTGGGGAAAACGTAAACAAAATTCAGCGTGAACTCCTCCGCGTGGTGATGAACCATCACCAGATTGCTGTACATTCCCTGCAACTCTTTTTCGTCCGCTTTGATTTGCACTTGTCCCGGCGGTGGTGTCTGTTTCTCGTCCATGTTGTTCTCCCGAAATTGCCATACCCAAAATAGCACAGCCGCGGACGGTGATGGCTTCTCTACATTCATCGCGGTATGGTTCATGGCCTGAAAGCGTGCCAATTTTACGCGACTGCCAATGTTTTGCGCGGCGCGCCACCGTCCGGCATGCGCCGAAAATCACAATATCAATTGCTGGCGACGCTGGTTGGCGTCGGTGACGCAAAAAGCAACGCCGCGTCATTTCACTCATAACATCTATTGACAGTTCTGCGCTCTATTAAGTATAGTTTAGACGAAGAGTTCACTATAGTTAACAAACAAATGAGTGACACCTTCTCAAAGCAACTCGCCGCGCAGCCTCTGGACTCCCAGCGTGCTTCCGGCTGGCGCCACTCCCTCACCCTGCCGTCGCTTCCCGAAGCTCATCGTACGATCAAAATCACCGCAGGTTCCTCGTGGTTTCGCAAAGTACTGGCATTCGCCGGGCCGGGTTATCTGATTGCCGTGGGCTATATGGACCCGGGCAACTGGGCCACGGATATTGGCGGGGGTTCGAAATTTGGCTACGCCCTGCTCAGCGTGGTGTTGATCAGCAACCTGATGGCGATGTTTCTGCAGGGGCTTTCCGCCAAGCTGGGCATCGCTACCGGTCGCGACCTGGCGCAGGCTTGCCGCGACCACTATTCGCGCCCCGTCTCGATTTTTCTTTGGGTCGTCTGCGAACTGGCCATCGCCGCGTGCGATCTTGCGGAAGTTTTGGGCTCCGCCATTGCGTTGAAACTGCTTTTCGGGCTGCCACTTCTCGCCGGCGTTCTGTTGACAGCTTTCGACGTTTTAATCGTGCTGGCGTTGCAGGGCCGTGGCTTCCGGCTTGTGGAAGCCTTTGTGGTGACGCTGATTGGCACCATCGCGGCCTGTTTTGCGTACGAAATATTTTTCGCGCGACCGCTGTGGCTGGAAGCGATGCACGGCTTCGTTCCGCACCTGGAAATTCTGCGCAATAAGGAAGTGCTGTACATCGCCATCGGCATCATCGGCGCCACCGTGATGCCGCACAATCTTTATCTGCACTCCAGCATTGTGCAGACCCGCGCATTTGGCCAGAGCAGCCCGGAGCGTCGCGAAGCCATCAAGTATGCGATCATCGATTCGACCGTTGCGCTTACTTTCGCGCTGTTCATCAACGCCGCCATCCTGGTGCTCGGCGCCGCCGCCTTCCACACGCGTGGTCTCAGTGAAGTTGCGGACATCTCGCAGGCTTACAAGCTGCTCAGCCCCGTTCTGGGCGCCAGCCTGGGAAGCACGCTGTTCGCCTTCGCGCTGCTGGCTTCAGGACAAAATTCCACGCTTACGGGAACTCTGGCCGGCCAGATTGTGATGGAAGGCTTCCTGCAGATTCGGCTGAAGCCTTGGATTCGTCGCCTGATTACCCGGCTCATCGCGATTCTGCCCGCGGTGCTGGTGATTGGCATCGCCGGCGAAGGCAAACTCACGGCGCTGCTGATCCTCAGCCAGGTGGTGCTTAGTTTTCAGTTGCCGTTTGCGGTGATACCGCTGGTGCGCTTCACCAGCGAGCGCGCAAAAATGGGTGAATTCGTCAATTCGCGTCTTACGACTGTGATTGCTTGGGGCGTTACCGCCGCCATTCTCTTCTTCAATGCGGAACTACTCTGGCTGACTTTCCGCGCCTACTGAAGTCTTCTCGCCCGCGCTACCTCCCCATGCCCGATGTGTGCGAAGATTTTGCCTGGGCCATGAGCGCGAAATCGCAACGGAGCCTGAAGATGCGCAAAATCCTTTTTGCCTGTACCCTCGCCCTGATTTTTCTATCGATTGGTTTTGCCGCGTTCCAGAAAACTCCCTGGATCGTTCCGCCAGAGGAAAAGGCGCGCAAGAATCCGCTGACCGCTTCCGAGGCGAATACCACCGCCGCAAAGCAGATCTATATCGATCACTGCGCCAACTGTCACGGAGACACCGGCAAAGGCGACGGCTCCGACGCCATGATGTACGATCCCGCGCCCGTGGATCTTACCGATGAAGCGCGCATGAGCAAAGTGACCGACGGCGAGATCTACTACCAGATTACGGAAGGCCGTAAGCCCATGCCTTCTTTCAAGAAGCGCTTGACGGAAGAGCAGCGCTGGCAACTGGTGTTGCTGGTGCGCTCGTTCGCTGGCGCTCCTTCCGCGCCGCCTCCCGCGAAAAAGCCTGATGTTCCGGGCGACAAAAGGCCGGAGCCTCCCGCTTCCCGTTAACTGGCCGTTTCAGCCGGCGTGATCACGATCTTGCGGAAGTACACGTGCCCTTTTTCGCTGCCTTGCAGATAGATGGGCCCTGGTTGGGCTTCGCGACTGTCAAGCGCGCCGCCAGTGATGCCGGGAATTTCCTGATTGTCGATAATGGTTTTTCCGTCGTGCACCACGGTGATGTTTCGTCCGATCAAAGTGATGTCGTAGGTCTGCCATTCTCCAGAAGTGCGGGCAGGTTCCGGTGAGGGCGTCAGGAAGCCGTAGACACTGCCCAGGCGACGGTTGGGAGGATCGTTCGGCGAGTCCGTCTCGATCTGCACTTCGTAGCGTCCGCGCAGATACACGCCGCTGTTGGAGTCCGCATCGGGTTTGAATTCCACGTGCAGTTTGAAGTCCTGGAATTTCTGATCGTTGATCAGCTCGGGGCCTTCTCCGGGCGTAACCAGATTGCCGTTCTCCACTTTCCAGACCGTCTTGGCGTCGGACTTGCTCATGGTCCATCCGGACAGATCTTTTCCGTTGAACAGCGCGATGGGTTTGCCCCACTTTGGCGTGCCGCTCTCCTTCAATGATGGCGCCTTCTCTCCGGTCCACGTCCATGTCGTAGTGCCGTCCGGCGCCGTAGCCGTTCCGGAAAGTGTGCTGCCGGTCAGGGTGCCATTGAAAACCATATCGCTCTTGGCGCCTTCTTCGTCCTTCGGCGAAACAAATTTCAATTGGCCGTTCGTGATTTCAACTTTTGGCAGTGGCCGCGCGTTTCCCCAACGCCCCACCATTACGGCTTTCAGTTGGCCATTTTCCTGCGTCAACTCCAGCCACGACGGATATTCCTTGTCCGGCGCCTTGAGCGTTAAATCCCAGCGGCCAAGAAACGACTCGACCGGCACTGCGGGAGCGGTACTGGCAGTCTTGCTGGTGTCCGCGGTCGGCGAACACGCCGCCACGCCCAACGCCAACACGGCCACCGCAAACAGAGAAGCACCTCTTTGCAATTTCATAAGATTGGTCCCTTCTTTTTCGGCGAGATTTCAGGACTCCGCCGATTTGCCACGATGAGACAAATGCAGGTTTCTCTTATTCTACTCTTGCTAGCGGTTTCTGAATCGTGTAATTCCGTGTATCCTGCTTCTTCTATTTCATTCAGGGGAACTCCATGAAGACTGCTCTTCGTCTTGCGGTGTTGGTTGTGGTTCTGGCGCCCGCGGTTTTCGCTGCACCGGGCGCGATTCATTGTGGAAAGTTGGTGGACGTTACCAGCGGGAAGCCGCTTGTCGATCAAATGGTGGTGTTTGATGACAACGGCGTCGTCACCGCTGTCGGTGCTGCCGCCTCCACCACCTTGCCGCAGGGTGTCACAGCGGTCGATCTTTCCGGTTCCACATGTCTGCCTGGCTTAATCGACGTGCACACGCATCTCACTTCCGATCCCACGGATAATGGTTATGCCGGACTCGGCGTTTCGATTCCCCGCGAAGCCATCACGGGCGCCAAGAACGCCAACAAAACCCTGCGGGCCGGCTTCACCACCGTCCGCAACGTCGGCGCTGGAAATTTTACCGACGTGGCCTTGCGCGATGGCATCAACGATGGCGACATTCCCGGCCCGCGCATGTTTGTCTCCGGACCTCCTCTGGGGATCACTGGCGGCCACTGCGACAATAATCTGCTGCCATACGAATTTCACTACAAGGAAGCCGGAGTTGCGGATGGACCTTGGGCAGCGCGCGCGAAGGTTCGCGAAGTGGTGAAGTATGGCGCGGACCTGATCAAGGTGTGTGCTTCCGGTGGTGTCTTGAGCAAGGGTGATCTTCCCGGAACACCGCAATACACGCCGGAAGAACTGCAAGCCATCGCCGAAGAAGCGCACAAGTTGGGTCGCAAGGTTGCGGCCCACGCGCATGGCACCCAATCGATCAAGGATGCAATTCGCGCCGGAATCGATTCCATCGAACACTCCAGCCTGATCGACGACGAAGGCATCGCCCTGGCCAAGCAGCACGGCACTTTTCTGGTCTTCGATATTTACAATGACGACTACATTCTTTCGCAGGGTGAAAAAGTTGGCATGCTGCCCGAATCTATCGAAAAGGAAAAGAAACTCGGGCGACTGCAGCGAGAAAACTTCCGCCACGCTTATCAATCGGGTGCGAAGATGGCGTTCGGAACGGACTCAGGCGTTTATCCCCACGGGGACAATGCCAAGCAATTCGCAAAAATGGTGGAGTGGGGAATGAAGCCGGCAGACGCGATTCAGGCCGCCACCATCAATGCGGCCGCGCTGATCGGCTTACCCGGAAAAATCGGTGTGCTTGCTCCGGGCAGCTACGCCGACTTGATTGCCGTGAACGGCGACCCGTTGAGCGATGTGAAGGTTCTGGAGTCGGTCACGTTTGTGCTGAAGGGCGGAGCCGTCATCCGCAACGATTCTGGCGCCACAAAATAAAAAGGCGGACAAGTGAATGTCCGCCTCTGGAAAGCCTGGCCGGTCGCTTACTTCACGTTGCCCAGTGCCGCGGCGACTTCGTTGATATCGGGCACCGTGGGAATATCGTAGTTTTTCGCCCACGCCACTTTTCCCGTCTTGTCGACAATGAAAATGGCGCGACCGGTGATTCCTTTTTCCGGCAAATACACGCCGTACTTCTCGCTCATCGCCCCTTTTGGATGGAAATCCGCCAGCAGCGGGTATTTGATGCCCATTTTTTCCGCGTAAGCCTTGTGCGACCACACGCTGTCCACACTCACGCCGAGCACCTGCGCATCCAGCGACTCAAACGGTTTCATGCCATTCACGATGCACACGTGTTCGTCGGTGCAAACCGGGCTCCAGTCCAGCGGGTAGAACACCAGCACAACGTTCTTTTTCCCTGCGAAATCCGATAGTTTTACTTCTTTCTGGCTCTGATCCTTCAACGTAAATTCCGGCGCTTTCTGTCCCACGGCCAAGCTCATAGTCCGCTCCTCAAATAAAGTTAAATTGTTCCGGCAAGCATCTTACCGAATCCCAACGCGACTGGCCAATTTTCCCGCTTCCCCTCGGCTGACGCAGGCGCTACACTCCCGCCGAAGTAATTCATGACTGCGGGAGCAGCGCGCCGCGTTTCTATGCTCACACTTCGCGAACTTGTCGACCGCTACGATCATCTGGCACATCAGTCCGGCGAGCCTGTGGCGCTCTCTGCGTTTGGACTGGGCGACGACGAGACACAAAACCTATTCACGGCCTTCGACGACGACTACCACATCAGCCGGTTCTTCCATTTTTCCAACGCAGAAGGGAAGCGCTACATGATTCGCGGCGAAGCGGCCACGCACCTGTTCATGGACCTGGCCATCCGCGCGCTACTTTAACGCACACTGAAATTTTGTCATTCCGCACGGAGTCTGCGGAGTGAGGAATCTGCTTTTTCCTTACCATCCAACCCAAAACAACCTGTGTTCTTTCGCAAAATGTTACGCAGGCAGGGCTCGTTCCAATCGCTGCACCAGCTTGTTCTGCTCTTCGCGCATTTCCTCGGGCAAACGATTGCCAAACTTGGCGAAAAACTCCCGCACGTCCGCCAGATCAATCTCCCAGTCGTCCGGATCCACGCGGAACAATTCATGCATCGCTTCGTGAGTAATCTTCAAGCCATCCAGCGTCAGCGCATTTCTGGTCGGCACGTAGCCGATCGGTGTTTCCTCGGCCTCGCCTTTGCCTTCCACGCGCTCCAAAATCCATTTCAAAACGCGTACGTTTTCCCCGAATCCCGGCCACAAGAATTTTCCATCCGCGCCCTTGCGGAACCAGTTCACATGGAAAATCTTCGGTGGATGCGGAATGCGCTTACCCATGTCCAGCCAGTGCTGGAAATAGTCGGCCATGTTGTATCCGCAAAACGGCAGCATCGCCATGGGATCGCGCCTCGTAATGCCAACGTCGCCCGTGGCCGCGGCGGTCGTTTCAGACGCCATCGTGGCGCCCACGTACACGCCGTGTTGCCAATTGAAGGACTCATATACCAGTGGAGCCAGGCGCGCGCGGCGTCCTCCAAAAATAAACGCCGAAATCGGCACGCCCTGCGGTGCTTCCCACTGCGGCGAGATGCTGGGTGACTGGCCAGCAGGCACGGTGTATCTGGAATTCGGGTGCGCTGCAGGGCCTTTGGATGGATCCCAGGTTTCGCCGCGCCAAGTGACCAGTCCCTCAGGAGGATCGCCGCCGATTCCTTCCCACCAAGGTTCGTCTTGCGGCGTAACGGCCACGTTCGTGAAGATCGTGTTGCGGTTCAGCGCCTCCATCACATTGGGATTCGTTTTCATCCCGGTTCCCGGCGCCACACCAAAGAAGCCAGCTTCGGGATTAATGGCGTGCAGGTAGCCATCTGCGCCAATCTGCATCCACGCGATGTCGTCGCCAACCGTCCACACGCGATAGCCCTGATGCTCCAGAGCAGAGACCATCATCGCCAGATTTGTTTTTCCGCACGCGCTGGGGAACGCCGCGGCCATGTACGTTACTTTTCCGCCGGGCGATTCCAGTCCAAGGACCAGCATGTGTTCCGCCATCCAGCCTTGCTGGCGTGCCATGTAGCTCGCAATGCGCAACGCAAAGCATTTTTTCCCCAACAACGCGTTTCCGCCGTAGCCAGAGCCAACGCTCCAGATCAGTCGTTCTTCGGGAAAATGCGCGATGTAGCGACGCAGCGGATCCAGGTCCCCGATTGAGTGCAGTCCTGGCACGAAATCCGACGAACTGCCCAGGCGATCTGTGGCCACTCTACCGACGCGCGCCATGATGCGCATGTTGGCAACCACGTACGGGCTGTCGGTAGCTTCGACGCCTACGCGGCTTATTGGCGAATCCACCGGACCCATGATGTACGGCACTACGTACATGGTGCGGCCGCGCATCGCCCCATCCAGCAGCGACCCTACTTTGTACTTTGCGCCGTCCGGGTCCATCCAGTTGTTGGTGGGGCCCACGTCCTCTTTATTTCGCGAACAGATAAATGTCAGGTGCTCGGTGCGGGCCACGTCGCTGGGGCTGCTGCGGTGCAGGTAACAGTTGGGGTAGCTGTTCGGGTTCAGCTGGAAGGAGTCCACGTGCTTTAGCATTTCGTGGAGGATGACCTGATTTTCGGCTTCCGAACCGTCGCAAAAGACGATTTTATCTGGCTTGGTCAACTGGGCCGCGCTATCCACCCAGGTTTCCATTGGTGTCGCCACGCCTATCCCCCGGAAAATCTAATGCGCTGCATTACAATTATAAATGAATCCCTTCCGACCGGTCCTACTGCTTGAGCGAGGCTTTTCTGGGCTGGCGGCGGGTTTTTTCGCTATTTTTTGCTTCGCCCAGTGTATGTTAGCCGCGCGTTTTGGCGCAAGTTCAGAGCCATCGGAATGACGCCATTTTCTGCAAAGCACGTCTAACCAATTGGCGTGGCGCGATTTCTGCCTGTCGTTTAGTCGAGCCGTTGCCGACGTCTCGTCCATGCAGCAACGACTGAGTGATTCGTTGTGGCGGCAGCGATTCAGCAGTAGCGTGCTGGGCGCGTTCAGCGTGGCGGCGCTGGCGATCGCGGTGCTCGGCCTGTTGGGCGTCACCAGTTACCTGGTGGCGTTGCATTCTCATGAGATCGGCGTGCGCATGGCCGTTGGCGCGCGTCCTGCTGACATCTTGCGCATAGTGCTGCGTCAAAGCCTGGTGCTGGTAGCGATTGGAATCGCGATCGGCTTGCTTGCTTCTTTCGGACTCACACGCCTTTTGCAAGGACTGCTGTTCGGGATTGCGCCTACCGACTCGCTCACGTTTGCGGTGGTGGTGGGGATCTTGCTGCTCTCCGCGTTGGCGGCGTGTCTACTGCCAGCGAGGCGCGCCGCGAACGTGGACCCAGTTGTCGCGCTGCGCATGGAATAGAGTTTGATGAGCTCTTTGCACCGGGCCTAGACCACTCGACTCATCGAATGGCATGGTGACATCCCTCGCGAGTGCTATCATTTCTGCATGTACGCTCAGAAATTTCAGGTCGATGTCGTCATTCGCGGTGAGAAGAAACCCTGTCCGCTCGACTGGCTGGACCAGTTCTGCATGCGCAACTTCACGAATTCCGCTGATTTCGACGACACCCTGCCCCTTGCCGATGGCCGCCTCGAAGCAAGTTTCCGGCTGACTCCCGAACGCTTGGCGGAAGGACTCGCCGCCTGGCTGACGCAGCGTGGCAAAGGGGAAGGCCAACCCGCGCATGTGGAAGTCACGCCCCTCGAGCCCACGCCTGCGATCCAATCGCGGTGATGTTGGTCGAAGCGAGATTCCTTCATCGGAAGTGCTCGGCTCTCAACGCGCTTACAGCCTCGCGTCAGAAACTACGCTTCCGCCGATTGAGATCTTCCCAGTATGCGGCTGCTCAATTGTTCAAACTCCGCCACCAATCCGTCAGCGTCTTGTCCCGCCAGAGTCGCCGCGTCAATCTCGGTGACCAGTAAAATCGATGTCGCCATATCTGCGCTGCATTCCAGGCAATATTTCTCACTGCTTCCCGGCAGCTCTTCCAGCTCTGTGCCTCGCCCGCACACGCTGCACTGCGCCATCGAATTTGAATTCTGTTCGCTGCCCTTTGGCCCACATAACATTTGCCGTTCCTCCCCTGGTTCGCACTCGCGCGAAATCCAGTTCGCGACAACAGTCACAGGGTAAGGGAAAGCTTCTGAAGGAGTCCTGAGCACTCCATTAGGAATGTGTAAGTCTAAAATCTTCCCAGGCAGGCCAATATTTAGACTATAACTTGGCGAATTTCAATGGGTTAGAGGGAATGGGACTGGTTCTCTGGATTTACCACGTCCCGATGCGCACCACCGCTTCGGTGGCGATCAACAGTCCATTCTGGGGATGAATCCCAGCAATACTGTCGATCCACGTGTGGTTGTATTCCACGTTGATCACTCGCCACGCGAACGGCCTGGTGATCCTAAGATCCAGCCCGCCGCCTCCCGACAGCATCGGGCCGTTCACCGCCCACTCCTTCGACCAGTCGGCGCGCGTCGGGTAATGCGGCAGCGTGCCGTTACCGTTGTTCCATTCCTTCAACAATTGCTTTTTCAGCGCCTCGTCGTCGATCTCGTAGGTCACTTTTCTTCCGCCGAATTTCACTTGCGCGTACGGCGAGAACCGGTGAGATGCTCGCGGCGTCCAACGCAATCCGCCCGAATACGAAAGGGAATCCGCGCTCATGTTATAGGCGGGCTGGTGCATAATCAGGCAGCCATTCACTTCTGCCAGCACTTGCAGCGTCGGGCTGATACGCGCCGCTCCCGTTCCTCCGCCTCCAACGCAACTTCCGCCGCCAAGGAAGGTTTCATATTCCGGGAACGCGGTCAGTTCGATGGGTGCTTCGAGCGGATAGTCGTGCTTGAATTCCACGCCTTGCGGTTTGTAGGCGTCTTTCACGAACACGAACGGCTTTTCCCCGCTGCCGTTCTTGAAATCGCTTACCCACTCTTCGCGCATTTCGTGGTTCGCCCCAAACAGGCCCATTCGAGTGGCGCGGTCCCATGGCACTTGGAACGCCATCATGTTGGCGAAAGTGCGCCCCGGGTTCAAAAAGCTGCGCGTCAGCATGATCAGAGCGGGATTCGAAGTGCGATTCTCCAGCCCCATGATCAGATAGCGGTCCGCGGCGTCTTCCGCCAGCATGGTGCAGAATCCCAGGGTCGGCGTGTCCACCAGCGTGATGAATCCCGGCGAGGCGTGCAGCATCACGTTACCGATGGATGCTTCGCTCGCCGGCCCAATCTTCCATTGCGTGTGCCACACCGCCGAGTACGCCATGGACTTCAGCATGCTTACCCAGTAATCCCGCCCGTCGCCAAACTGCACCAACCGGTAGGGCGGATCATTCTGCCGCTCGATGAACCCGAATACCGATCCTTCGATGGGATGGCCCACGTAAGGCGCCATGAACGTGTCGCTGTCGCTCCATCCGCGCAGTTCCGATACCGACCGCGTGTATTGCTGAAACCACTTCCCGTTCAGCGTGTCGCGCGTGCCCGCTTCGGTCCACAAATCAAACGTGTGCATGATCCCGGTGTACAACAGCGACTCGCCAATAGCAGGCGCCCACCGGAAGCGTTGCGAACGCTTGGACGGAAAATCCTGCGGATTTGTGGTATTGCCAGACGCCGACGGTTCCGAGTTACCCCAGTTTTTGGGGGCTGGAGAAGTCGTCGCCAGGTCTACGTACAGATTCCTGTGCGGCACATTCGCATTCAACGGCAGCGACCAATCCGAATCCAGCGCGCTTAACAGTTCCGATTGACGGTATAGCACGTCCGGAGGACCGGCCTTCAGCGACGCGGGCACCTGTGCCGCCGCAATGCCTCCCCCTAGCAGACAAATCAGAAGGACAAAAACACAGCTAGCGTTTGCGCGGCCGAACATTGGTAAGTAGAAACGTCTCCCCTGAGCGCTGGGGCTCAAAATAATTTCTGATTGGCGGGCGGCTGATGCCGGTGCCTTCTGTCAGCGCACTCGGCAGGAAAAATCAACTCCTCGTCGGGAACGGCGCAGATTATAACATCACAACTTGCCACTCGAAAGCGTCGGCTTGCAAAAGTCCGGTACGCCACCGCGCGCTAGATCAATCCATTTGCTCCGAAATCACACGCTTTGGCGCGTCCGGTCTAATAGTGCTCCTGGGGCTCACTCCGTTTCATTTGGACGTCACCGCGCCCCAGTATCGTTGCCTCACCCTTGAAGCACCACTGTCGAAACCGACAGGTGCGAAAAGTTCCCAAATGCGGGAAGGTCCGTCCCGGAATCGGACAGCGGCGGGTCACCAACACCCGTTAATGCGCGGGCAAAGTCTTTCTCCCTCCAGCACTTAAGAATTTGGAACTTCTGGCTGCTCACCTGCGTACAACTATAACGTCTGACGATATAGTCTTCTTGCAGCCGATATAGACAAGCTATTTCCCATCCCTGGTGGGGCCGAAAGGCGTGGTTCGTGACTCACAACAAAGAAACCGAATCGTTTTTGCCTCTCACGCCGGCCATGTTCCACATCCTGCTGGCGCTGGCCGACGGCGAAAAGCACGGTTACGCCATCCTCAAGGAAGTGGCGCGCCGCACCGCCGACAAGGTCAAGCTCAGCGCCGGCACGCTTTACGGCAACCTGTCGCGCCTGGAAGGTGAGGGTCTCATCGCAGAATCCAGCCACCGCCCGGAAGTTGGCCTGGATGATGAGCGCCGCCGCTATTATCGGCTCACCGAATTTGGACGTTCTGTGGCCGTGGCCGAAGCGGAACGCATGGAGCAGGCCTTGGTACAGGCGCGCGCGAAAAAGCTATTTCGTAAACCCAAGTTGGTATAAGGCGGCCAGGCTTCGATGCAAAATCAAAACGATTGCTTTTCGCAAAAGCTGTTTCGCTTTCTGGTTCGTTTGCTGCCCTTCGATTTCCGCATTAACTACCAGGGCGAAATGGAAGGCGTCTTTCGCCAGCAACAGCGCGAGCTTGCGGAATGCGGCGGCTTTTGGGCCGTCCTGAAGCTGTGGAAAGAAACCATTCTCGGCATTTTCACCACCGCGCCTCGCGAGCACTGGGAAATCCTGGTCAACGATTGCGCCTACGCCTTCCGCATGATGCGCAAAAATCCCGGCTTTACCGCCATCGCCATTCTCACCCTCGCTCTCGGCATCGGCGCAAACACCGCCATTTTCAGCGTTGTCCATGCGGTGCTGTTGCGCCCGCTTCCGTATCCCGATGGCCACCAGTTGATTTTCCTGCGCCAGCAGCAAAACAAACTCGGCATCGACGACATACAGTTCTCCGTCCACGAAATCCAGGATTTTCGCGACCAGAACCATAGCCTCTCCGGATTGGTGGAGTTCCACGCCATGTCGTTCATCCTGTACGGACACGGCGATCCCGATCGCGTGCGCACTGGCGTGGTTTCGTGGAATTTCTTCGATCTGTTTGGCGTGCAACCCACCCTTGGCAGAACTTTCCAGCCCACTGACGAAGAACACGGCGCTGCTCCCGTCCTGCTTCTCAGTTATGACTACTGGAAGAATAATTTCGGCGCCGATCCAAACATCGTTGGAAAAACTTTTGAAATGAACGACAAAGTTCACACCGTCATTGGCGTCCTTCCCCCGGTGCCGCAGTATCCCAATGAAAACGACGTCTATATGCCCACCTCGGCTTGCCCTTTTCGCTCCGCGCAGAAGTTCGTCGAGAATCGCGACGCTCGCATGATGGAAGCGTTTGGCCGCCTCAAGCCCGGAGTCTCTCTGGCTCAGGCCGATGCCGAAATGTCCACCATCGCCAGCCGATTGAAATCTACCTATCCAAAATCCTATCCGGAGAATGTTGGTTACCAGGCCACCACCACCGCGCTGCAACGCGAATTAACTAAGGATGCTCGCCCCACCCTTCTACTCCTACTCGCCGCCGCCGCTTTTGTCCTTCTAATCGCGTGTGCCAACGTCGCCAATCTCACCCTTTCTCGCATGGCGCGCCGCGAACGAGAAATTGCCGTGCGCAGCGCCCTTGGTGCTGGACGCAGCCGCCTGCTTCGTCAACTCCTCACCGAAAGTTTTCTGCTCGCGTTCATCGGCGGACTGCTGGGCCTCTACCTTGCCTATCAGAGCCTGCATCTGCTCACCGATTTTGCCGCTCGCCTGACGCCCCGCGCTCACGAAATCCAGATTGACACGCGAGTGCTGCTGTTCACCCTCTTCGCTGCGCTTGGCACCAGCATCATCTTCGGCACTCTTTCTGCCTTGTTTTCGCGCTCGAATCTTACTTCCAGCCTCAAGGAAGGCAGCTCCGCCGCGGGAACGGGCCACAGGCAGAATCGTGTGCGCGGCGCTCTCATCGTCTGCCAGGTGGCATTTTCCTTCCTGCTGTTGATTGGCGCCGGCCTCATGCTGCGCAGCCTGTTCAAGATGCAGCAGGTGGAGGCCGGAATCGTTTCGCAACGAGTGCTTGCGCTCCGAACCACTCTCAGTTTTTCGAAGTACACCACCAACGAACAATCCCTCCTCTTCATCAACAAAGTTCTGGACCGCCTTAAATCCGAGCCCGGCGTTCTGTCCGTCGCGGTTTCCGACCGCTATCCTTTCGAACCAGAGATCGTTGCGGCTGGAGCTCAGGGCGTTTCTCTCTCCTTTGAGGTCGAAGGCCGACCCATCCAACCTGGGCAAGCTCCTCCAGTCACTACCTTCGCCGCGGTTTCCCCCGATTATTTCCAGACATTGAAAATTCCGCTAAAAGAAGGCCGCCTGTTCACCGAGAACGATGACGAGAAGGGACCCAACGTTGTCCTCATCAACGAAGCCATGAAGCGCCAACTTTGGTCCAGTGAAGATCCCGTCGGCAAACGTGTCAGCGGTGACGGCGGCCAGCACTGGGCGCAAATTATCGGCGTCGTGGGCGACGTTCGTGAATTTGGCCTGGACCATCCTCCGGTGCCGGAGGTTTACGTCCCGCAAAAGTTAAATCCCGCGCCAGGCACTGTTCTGGTGCGCACCGCTGCCGAACCCACCAGCTTGGCGAAGGCTCTCACTGCCGCGATTCACGAAGTCGACCCGCAGACTGCCGTAACTCGCATCAAGACCATTGAGCAAGCGCGCTATGAATCCATGACTAACCCGCGCATCACCGCAAGCCTTCTCGCGCTCTTTGCGGGATTGGCGCTGCTGATTGCCACAGCCGGCATCGGCGGAATCATGGCCTTGAACGTCAGCCAGCGCGTTCGCGAAATTGGTATCCGCATCGCTCTCGGCGCGCGCCCCGCGAACATCGTGGGCATGGTCCTCAGGCACGGCCTCCTGCTCACTCTGCTCGGAGTTGCTATTGGCGTTGCCGGCGCATTGGCCCTCACCGGCCTCGTCAAATCTCTTTTGTTCGAAGTGCCTCCTACGGATGTGCTTACGTTCGCCGGCGTTGGCCTTACGCTTCTCGCCGCGGCCGCGATCGCCAGCTATCTGCCGGCAAGACGCGCCGCGGCTATCGATCCCAACGACGCTCTGCGCTCTGAGTAACTTTTCCAATCGAGAACGGCGATGGCCAAAATATCCAGCTCAATCTTGCAAGGAGAACCCTCATGAAAAACGGAAACATTTCGCGCCGGCAATTATTGCAAGCCTCGGCAGCGCTCGGCTGTTTGGCCGCTACTCCGCTTTCCCTCGCGGCTTCGCACTTCGCTGGCGCTGATCAGCCGCACTCTTCCACCGTAGCGAATCCGCTCAAGCCTCCCGCCGAAGGCCCTATTCCTGTTGCGTTTCTTGTTTCCGATGGCGCTGTGGTCATCGACTTCGCCGGGCCGTGGGAAGTTTTCCAGGACGTCATGATCCCCGGCCACATGGACATGGCCTTCCAGCTCTACACCGTATCCGAATCAACCAAGCCCATTCAGGCCAGCGGTGGCATGAAGATCGTTCCCGACTACACTCTGCAAAACGCTCCGGCCCCGAAGGTCATCGTCATCCCGGCTCAGAGCGCGCCTAACGGAGCGGTCCTCGCCTGGGTTCGCAAATCCGCCAAAGCCGCCGACGTCACCATGTCCGTTTGCACCGGCGCTTATCTCCTGGCGAAGACCGGCCTGCTGGCGGGCAAATCCGCCACCACGCATCACGGCTCGTATGTCGATTTCGCCAGAAACTATCCCGACATCCACATGAAGCGCGGCGCCAGATTCGTGGAAGATGGAAATCTCGCCACTGCTGGTGGACTTTCCTCCGGCATCGATCTGGCTCTTCGCGTCGTAGAACGCTATTACGGTCGCGAAGTCGCCACGCAAACCGCCTTCGACATGGAATACCAGGGCCAAGGCTGGATGAACGCCGATTCAAACTCGGTCTATGCCCAACTTCCCATTTCCACGGACGGACATCCTCTTTGCACGGTTTGCTCAATGGCCATTGATCCCGCCACCGCGCTGAAGTCCGTTTATAAAGGTAAGACCTACTATTTCTGCAACTCCGATCACAAAGCTACCTTTGACGCTGGCCCGGCGGACTTCGTCAAAGCCTCGAACTGAGGCGCTCGCAATTACTGTTTGGCGCCGCTGTAGCCCGTGATTTCCTTGTGGGCGCTCAGTGTTCCATCCGGTATCACCACGACCACCCAAGGCGTCCCCGTCGCCACGATCCGTCCATGACTCACCAATTCCGCGTCATGCCCGGCACTCAATTCGATCTTCTGCGTCCCTGCTTCTTTGAATTGCAGGTTGCTCCCTTTGATTTCCAGCGTATGCGTGCCAGCGCCTTCGGCGTGAATGTGCAGCGTAACCTCATTTGCGACCGACGTGTCTGCCGTCACTTTGACATCAAATGCCCGATCTCCTCGCAACTCCACGTGATAAATGCCGCCCGATAACGCTGCCACCGACGTATGCGCCGCGCCATGGCGCACTGCGTATTTTCCTTGCGGCAGTGTCGTCCGGAATTTTGCCTCCCCGGCATTTACTGGCACCTGAATCACGCGCCCGCTGTTCTCTTCGCGGAATTCAACTGGCTCGCCCGATGCGCCGTCCACATCTCCTTCAATCACCGGCGCGCCATGCAGGTCTTGCATCAGCCAGATCCACTCACCGACCGGCTGCGACCAAACTTCTTTGTACGTCCAGCAAATTTGCGTTGGCCAGTAGGGCGCGTCGTTGTACTCCCTCGTCTCGATCCCCACAGGTAGCGCGCCCACCATCTGCCCAGATCGCACGCTATACAGCGGCGTCCAGTCATAGCCTTCCCCATACATCACGCTGGCGGAAAATGGATTTCGTCCCAGCAGCCATTGCGCCTGCTGTTGTGCCAGATCTTCCGCCTCCACATCGCCGCGCAATTGTGCCGCCGCCGAAAGCGCCTTCGCTTCTGATAGCAGCACGCTCGAATTCCCACGGAAATCAAACCACACCGGGAATCTCCGCAAATAATATTCCCCTCCCAGCGGCACTCCGCGATGTACTTGCTGCATATAGGAATCACGATCCGCTGCGCGCAGTGGCGTCCAATCTTTTCCTTCGGGTATCAGTCGCGCTTCACTCTCCTTGTACACCGCGGCCGGCAACACGTTGTACGGCTGATCCACCTTCGCCGCCAACTGCTGGAAATACTTCGAGTGCAGCACGATCGCCGAATACCATTTCATCCAGTTTGCGTTGTCGGGAAATGTTTCGCACAGGTGCGCCAGCGCTATCACCGGCTGCTCTTCCTGCCCGATGTGAAATCGATGAAACAGATTCTCGCGCTTCGGGCCGGTGTAGAAATAGCCCGTCATCGGAATGCTCCACGGCTGAATCTTTTGTTCCTGCGAAGCCAGTATCAGTTCGCTCAGCCGGAGCGCCTCGTCCGCATACTTCTGTTCTCCCGTAGCCCGGTACAAATCAACAGAGGCTATCGCGCCAAACGAAATACGCTCCAGTTCATCCTGCCTTCCGTAAATTTCCGGCAGCGGTTCTGCTGTCTTCATTGCCTCCACCGCGAAGTTCCAGTCTTGTTCCGCCGTCCGCAAACTGCGAATCGCCAGTTCGGGATTGCTCTTCTTCAGCACGCGAGCGGCAAGCGCTTCCACCGCCGCCACGCGAAAGTTCCACTCCGGATTGTTCACCGCTTGTCCGCTGCGATCATCCGCATCGCCGATGATTCCATTTGTCCAGTAGCTGATCAGTTGCCCGGTGGTGCGATAGCCATCTCCAAAGCTCGTCTTCAGCACCCATCGCAATCCCCACGTTCCTTCTTCCAGCAAACGCGCGCGCAGTTCCGCATCTTCTCCTTTTTCCTGCAGCCGTTCGGCAAACGAAAATAGCGCGTACGCCATTCCCGCGGTGTTGCCTGTCGCGGTCAGGTCTCCCGCATCGTGATACCCGCCGTTCACGATAATGCGTTTGTCACCATGAATGCTGTAGTCGTCCATGTGGCAGATTCCGTGAATCCCCGGGATCACCGTCCCGCATCGCTCGCTGTACATGAAATTAACCGCTTTCCAGATGCTCTCGCTCCACGCATCCGGACCGATTTCAAATGGCCGCGTCGTTGTTGCGCCTGCGCGAATCGCATATTTCCCCGGCGTCTGCAGTTCAGAAAAATCGAGCACCTGGTAATTGCCCAGCAGCGTTTTCTCTTGCGCCACCTTTTTCGTCAACACGACTTTGCCCGTTCCTTGCTCCGCCACAGAAAATTCCTTCGCATCCAACCCACTCGCAATTGCCGTCTTCGTCGAGCCCGTCGTGTATCCCGCATGGCTGAACGCGATTTTTCCCGCTGCTACGTCCCATCCCTCCACATGGTCCGCATCCACCTTCTCCAATTCTAGTTGGTCGATATACAGAATCGTTTGGTCTCCCGGGTCGGGCAGCATTTTCGGCAAGCTGTAAGCAAATTCCAGTTCGCTCACTTTATCCCGGTCCAGCGGCACGATCTCCCACACCACGTGATTCCATTCGTGATTCTTCAAAATGATGGATTCGTGCCGCCCCTCGTTGTAGCGATCCGGAAGCTTGTGTGCGCCCTCGTTGTGCAATACCAACGACGCGGAAATCGCAGGCGCTCCGATCACGTCCGGATACACCCAGATGGAAATCCGGTTGTACGCGCTCCAATCTTCCGAAGCGAACTTCCGGCTGGCGATCAGGTCTTCCCATTCGCCCGAGCCTCCCACCTTCCCGATGTTTTGCGTCGAGCGGATTCGCAGCGAGTGCTTCCCGTCCTTCACCGGAGAATCTGCCAACGTCATGTCTCCATCCCCGTGAAACGTCCACGTCGCCGTATCCTCCATGGAATCGAGCACCTTCGAATCCAGCACGTTCTTCTTCAACCAGCGCGCCTCTGCCCCATCCTCATACACCGCCTGCATCGGCACCCGGGGCGCCCCCTGCTGTGCCGCAACCTCCTCCCCGCCACCGAACCCCGCCAAGGCAAGCCCCGCAAAAAGAACCAGCTTCCGCATCTCGACCCCCGCAACCCGCAAAACTTTCTAATGAATCCTTCAAAAGTAGTATAGACCCTTTTTGAGTGCGGCGGCTCGCCGCCGCTTTTAGATCCGAACCTACAATCCATTGTCATTCCGAACGGAGTTTGCGAAGTAAGGGATCGTGAGGCGACTCCATGCCTAAAGAAGCTCAACCGACGAACGCTCCTCTACGTCCCACGTTACCCTTCGAACAAACCATCCTACAACTGTGGTGATGCTCACTGTGTTCGTCCAGAATTAGTACATACTGTAGTCACTATGGATGCGCCACAAAGATATAGAGTCGCATTTTGGGCAGGTCTTATTGGCGCTCTCACAATCCTAGCTCTTCTGTTTTGGTACATCGTCCGGGTGAAGTCATGAAACTTGCGGACCTATCTCATTTTGAAATCTCTACTGGTTGACCTGCCATTTCAACCCGTCCGAAAGCCCGTTACCCTTCGAGCAAACCATCCCACAACTGTGACGTTCCTCACCCCATCCACAAGGAATAAGCACATACTGAAACAACTATGGACAGCCTTCAAGACTTTCAAGCTGCGGCCCACGAACGCGGATTTGTTGACACCGAGGAATGCGACGATGGATGTGTTCTGTGGCTCAGGCAACAAACCCCCGATGCCGTTACCAAAACCCACCACCGCATTTGCCTCGACAGCAAGACCAACAGCGCAACTGTCTATTGGATGAACAATCTCGAAAAGGTGGTCTCGAAAACGTTTCGCAGCGCCGCCGGTCTGCGAGCCTGGTTTGCCATCGATCCGCACGCCAGCAAGTCCTAAAATCGCCGTCACGCGCGTTTGAGTCTTATACTACTTGACAAACAGTACTAAGAATGTTATAAACTGCTATGTACGCTCGATTCACGTTCGAATACCCACCCCACAATCATCTTCTTCCCGACTCTTTCCAAAACACTTCGCTCTTTGTTTTCAACTTCTTCCGCACTCTTCCATTTCTCGGATATCGCCCAACTCCTTCTCACTCCTCAGCTTGCGCACTGTTCTCCAAAAACACCCGGGGGTACCCCCGTTCACGCCACTTTTCCCAAACTGAAACCCGTTATCTCCCCGCCGTACCCGCATCGAAGATCACTTTTCCCCCAAGAATGGTTTTCAGCACATGCACGTCGCGGATCTTTTCCGGCGGAATCGTGAAAATGTCGTCGCTGACCACCACCAGGTCCGCCAGCTTCCCCGGTGTAATTGATCCTTTCACATTGTCCTGGAATTCCGCGTACGCCGACCCCATCGTGTACGCCTCAATCGTTTCCGGAACGGTAAGCTTTTGCTCCGGAAACCACCCTTCGGGATTCTTGCCGTCCAGGGTCGCCCGCGTCACTGCCGCATACACCGTTTGCATCGGGTCGAGCGGCGCCACCTCCCAATCCGTGCCCAGAGCCAGCCGCACTCCATGATCCAGAAACGTGCGGAACGCATAAGTCCGGCTGGACCGGTCGCGGCCGATATGCGCCTCCGCGAACCTTCCATCGTCGATCGCGTGATACGGCTGCACGGAGGCGATCACGTGCAATTCCGCGAACCGGGCGAAGTCTTTCGCCGCCATGTGCTGCGCGTGTTCAATGCGAAACCGGCGGTCCGCCTCGCCATGCGCTTTAGTCACTTCGGCATACAGGTCCAGAATGATAGAAATCGCCTGGTCGCCAATCGCGTGCGTGCACAACTGCAGGCCCGCGGCGTCGGCGGTCATCATGCGGTCGCGCATCAGCGAAATGGGATGCATTTCGTCGGACAACAATCCATGATTGTCGCCCTGATTCAAGAATGGCTCGTAAAAATAGGCGGTGCCGGATCCCAGCGAGCCGTCGGCAAATCCTTTCAGCGCGCCAATTCGCAAATAGGGCCCGCCAAATGCATGCCGTACTCCGATCTTCGCCAGATCCTGCACATTTCCGATCAGCGGCGCGGCGTAAATTCGTGTAATCAGCTCGCTGCGCTGCAGAAGCTCGTCGTATACGGCGATATCCTCGTAGTCCGCGGACATATTCTGCACGCTGGTGACGCCCAGCGATGCGGCATGCGCCATGGCGCGCTTCACGATGCGCACACGCTGCTCGTGCGTCGGCGGCGGGATCACCTTGTACATCAGGTCTGCCGCCGCGTCCTTCAGCGCCCCGGTGGGATTTCCCTGTGCGTCGCGCACGATGGTTCCGCCGGGCGGATCTTGCGTCTGCGCGGTAATTCCCGCCAGCCGCAGCGCCACCGAATTCGCTACGCCCATGTGTCCGTCGTAGCGCGTTACGAACACCGGATTGTCCGGCGTCAGCGCGTCGATCAATTGTTTCGTCGGGATGTTGGGAGGCGTCCATTTGGTCTCGTCCCAATTTCCTCCCAAAATCCATTCGCCTTTCGGCGTAGCCTTCGCTTGTTCTCCAATCAGCCGGACAAACTCTTGCGCGCTGGTCGCGTCCTTTAGTTGCACGTTGTCCAACTGCATTCCGCCGGAAACGAAATGCACGTGCGCGTCGTTGAAGCCCGGCAAAACGAGTTTTCCACCCGCATCAATTACCTTGGTTTGTGGGCCGCGCCAGACTTCGATCTCCGTAGCCGAACCGACCGCAACAATCCGGTCGCCCAAAACGGCCACTGCTTGCGCCATTGGCAGCGATTTATCGACGGTCCAAATCTTGCCGTTGATGATGACCAGGTCCGCTGCCGGTTTGGGCTGCGCCGCGCATTCGCATGCCAGGAATAGCGCACACACGGCCAGGTGCAATAGTTTGCCGCAAAAGCTGTTTGTCATCGGGAGGTTCCTCATCACGTGGTTGAACGCGGCGAATTGTACTCTGCCCTGGCATCGTGTGGCCAGTCGGCGTCCCCTTACCGATGAGCAGCCACTTGCCATCGACGTTGGCTCGGGCTAGATTGTTGCTCAATAGACCTTTTTCGAGTTGCACAAGCGGACCGCCTGCCGCTGCTATCAGGGAGAGTACCGCGTGTTCCCACTGATTTGGAGTTTGCTGAAGCCGTACCGCAGCAGCCTGGTGATTATTCTGGCGGCCATGCTGGTTCAGACGGCCATGAGCGTTGCCACACCCTGGCCGCTCAAAATTGTTCTCGACAATGTGGTCGGCGTGCATAAGCTGCCGCACTGGCTGGATGATTTCCTGCGGCCGTTCATGAGCAGCGGCACCAAGATGCAGATTGCCGCCGCCGCCGCGTTTGCCACGATTCTGATCGCTCTTCTGGGCGCGGCTGCTTCATACGTGGCCAATTACTACACCACCAGCGTGGGCCAGTGGGTGGCCAACGACCTACGCCTGCGCACCTACCATCACCTGCAGCAGCTTTCGTTGAACTACTACAACACCCACGAGATGGGCACGCTGCTGAGCACCATCACGACCGACGTGCAGACCATTCAGAATTTTGCGTCGTCTTCCACGCTCGGAATCGTGGTGGATATGTTCACGATCGTGGCCATGCTGGTCGTCATGTTCTGGCTCAATTGGGATTTCACGTTGATCGCTGTGGGTGTCACCCCGTTTATGCTGTTGATGGTCTCGCGATTCAAAAAAGCTGTGAAGAAAGCCACACACGAAGTCCGCAAGCAGCAAAGCAACGTAGTAGCAGTCGTGCAGCAGGGGCTGGAATCGATGCGCGTGGTCAAAGCCTTCGGCCGTCAGGACCTGGAGCAGGAAGAGTTGAGCGAGGTCAGCAAAGCTACGGTGGAGGCGGCGTTGAAAGCCCGCCGTGTAAAAGCGCTGTTGTCGCCGATCGTCACGGTAACCGTTTCGCTGTGCACCGCCTTCGTACTTTGGAGGAGTTCTTCGCTGATTTTGAAAGGCGCCATGACCGCGGGCGCGCTCACCGTGTTCCTTTCTTACCTATCGAAATTCTTCAAGCCCGTACAGGACCTGGCCACGATGACGAATACGATTGCGCAAACCGCCGTGGGCGTGGAGCGGGTGGGCGCAATTCTGGAAGCGAATGACGTGATCGAGGAGCGAGCCGGCGCGCGCGAACCCGAACCGTTGAAAGGCGAAATCAAGTTCGAGAATGTGGCCTTTGGCTATAACAAGGACGCGCAGGTACTGACAAACGTGAATTTTGAGATTAAGGCCGGGCAGATGATAGGCGTTGTCGGTCCCACTGGGGGCGGCAAGTCCACGATTGTAAGCATGATTCCGCGTTTTTACGATCCATCGGCGGGCAAAGTTTCCATCGACGGAGTGGACCTTCGCGACTATAAGATCAACGGCCTGCGCAACCAGATTGCCTATGTCCTGCAGGAGACGGTGCTGTTCCGCGGCACCGTGGCGGAGAATATCGCCTACGGCCGCGGAAGCGCTACGCGCGACGAAATTGTGGCGGCGGCAAAACTGGCGAATGCCGATGAATTCATCAGCAAAATGCATCACGGATACGACACCATGGTAGGCGATCGCGGTGACACCCTTTCTGGCGGGCAGCGCCAGCGCATCGGAATCGCACGGGCGATCATTCGCAATAATCCGATTCTGATTCTGGACGAACCGACTGCGGCGCTCGACACCGAGTCGGAACAGTTGGTGATGGAGGCCCTGGAGCGATTGATGAAGGGGCGCACCGTCATAACCATCGCTCACCGCTTGAGCACTATCCGCAATTCGGACAAAATTGTGGTGCTGAAGGGTGGGGTCGTTGCGGAAGAGGGTACACACGACGAACTGATTGCCAAGAACGGCGTGTACGCGGAGCTGTATCACATTCAATTCAGCAAACCGCCAGACGAAGTTGCGGCTGCGGCCCCGGCATGCGCGCCGACAGATGCTGGCTCGGTGGGTTGAAGCACACTGGCACAACTTCGCATTTGCTGTGCATTAGATGTGGTAAAAATCGTGGTTCGGAGGAAGCATGTCGCACACGCTGATTGTTCTGCCGGATGATTCCGCAAAGCCAATTCTTGATGCCATCAATGGCGCGACGAAATCCATTCGCGTGAAGATGTTCCTGTTTTCCCATCCGGATCTGCTGAAAGCCGTGATCGACGCCAAGAAACGCGGCGTGCATGTGCGCGTGATGCTGAACCCGGCGCGCCGCAGCGGAGAGTCAGAAAATGCGGCTACGCACAAGAAACTGAAAGCCGCCGGAATTGAGGTGCTGGACAGCAATCCAGCCTTCGACGTAACCCATGAAAAATCGATGGTGGTGGATGACGCGACGGCGTATGTAAAGTCGCTGAATTGGGATGTCAAGAACCTGACGGAAACGCGCGACTACGCGATCGTCACCACGCACGCGCCCGAAGTGAAGGAAGTGATTGAGTGCTTTGAGGCGGACTGGCATCGCAAGCCGTTCAACGTCGACCAGAAGTCTTTGCTGATCTGGTGTAGCGGAAACGGCCGGGATCGCATCGCCCGGTTTATCGACGAAGCTAAGCACACGCTGTTCGTTCAGAACGAGCGCTACCAGGACGCCGTAATCATTGAGCGCCTGGTGCGCGCCAAGGAACGCGGTGTGAAAGTCCACGTGATGGCGCGCCCTCCACACAAATTGAAAAAAGAGAAGCTGACGGAAGGCGTCGGCGGATTGCGAATTCTCGATGATGTCGGAGTTAAGGTGCGCAAGCTGAAGCATTTGAAACTCCACGGCAAAATGCTGCTCGCCGACCACTCCCGCGCGATTGTTGGATCGATCAATCTGGCACCCGGCAGCTTTGATAGCCGCAGAGAATTGGCGATCGAGGTGCATTCGCCCGAAGTCATCGAGCGTCTGCGGAAAATTGTGCATCACGACTGGAAGCACTCCCACCCACTGGATTTGACGGATGAAGGGCTGATGGCGGAGCTCGAACAGCACAAGATCGACGCCGCCAGTGAGCTGGCTCTAAACAGCGGCAAGAGAAAAGGGAAAGGCAAGAAGGCAAAAAAAGCCAAGAAGAACAAGGCGAAGAGCAAGAAGCGATAATCGGACCCCTGCCTCTCACCAACCCAGATACAACAGGTAATACACCGCGCATCCCAACAGGAACGCGGCCCACCAAAGCACGAATGCGGTCCGCATCCACAGCCGGTAGTTTGAGAAGCGGAGTTTGCGTGGAATGAGCGGCGTGCCGGCAACCAGAACCACATAAAAAGCTATCAGCCACGCCAATGCTCCGACGAAGGCGTGCAGAAACATGATTGCAGTGGAAGCGCTCCAAGACGGGGTAAGAGCGGCGGGAATCTGCTGTCGGAAGGTGGGCAGCATAATGCGCAGAATCAAGCCAAGGTTCAGGAGAACAACGGTGCACTGCACTGCGGCATGAAGCCGAAAGCGCTTGGTCCGGGCCAGGAGCGCTCCAGCGCTGAGCAGTAATATCAAAGCAATCTGAGCATGCAGATTCAGGCGCGGCAAATTGAAAGCGTAGAACATTACAAAGGTCATCGGCCCGATTCCTTGCTTGCGGACTTCCGGATACGGGAAGTCCATCTGAGAAGGAAACCAGATACAGCGCGCTTTTATTCCGGACTCGCTTCTGGCGGATTCGTGCGGATCGAGTTGGTTGCAAAGCGCGCGAAATTGAGACTAGATTGTTGAACCTGGAGCCGACCATGAGCACGCAACAGATGACCCTGCCTGCGCGGTATTACACCGACCCGGAAATATTCCGTCGAGAGTTGGAAACTTTCTTCTGTGGAATGTGGGTATGCGCCGGACGCGAAGAGCAGGTCGAGCATCCAGGGGACTATTTCCTGAGCGAAATCGCGGGAGAAAGCATTATCGTAACGCGCGACAGCAGCGGAGCGTTGCGCGCCTTCTACAACGTCTGCCGTCATCGCGGGACGCGCATGTGCCGCGAGCAGGAAGGAAAATTCGCGGCTCGTATTCAGTGCCCGTACCACGGCTGGACCTATGGACTAGACGGGAAGTTGTTGGGTGCGCCGCACATGGATGAGGCAACGTTCCGACGCGAGGACTATCCGCTGCGTGCGGTACACGTTGCGGCCTGGGAAGGGAACGTTTTCCTGAATCTGTCGCGTGAGGCCTCACCACTTCTGGAACAGCTGGCGGACCTGCCGCAGAAATTCGCGCCATGGAACATGCGGGAACTGCGTATTTACAAGCGGCACGACTACCAGGTGAAGGCCAACTGGAAGCTGATCGTGCTGAACTACAACGAATGCCTGCATTGCCCGATCTTGCATCCGCTGCTGGCGCGCATCACCGATACCATGAGCGGAGATAACGATATGCCTCGGCCGACTTACATTGGCGGATCGATGCTGTTTCGCGGGGCGGCGCAAACCATGAGTATGGACGGCCAGCGCCGGCGCGATTATCTGCCCGGCTTGAATGCGGAGCAACGCAAACAGGTTCTGTATTACGCGGTTTACCCGAATCTGCTGCTCAGTTTGCACCCGGACTATGTGATGGCTCACCGATTATGGCCTCTGGCTCCGGATCTGACGCGGGTAATTTGCGAGTGGTATTTCCATCCCGCGGAAATGGCCAAACCGGAATTTGTGGCCGAGGATGCACTGGAGTTTTGGGACAAGACCAATCGAGAAGACTGGCTGATCTCGGAGCAGTCGCAGCAGGGAATCAGGTCTCGGGCGTATGCCCCGGGTCCCTATTCGCCTCGCGAAGGCCTGCCGATGGCGTTTGACCGAATGATTCTGGAGCGCGAGAAGCGAGGATGACGTTCGGCAACGCCGGCGCTACTTCTAGCCGTCACAACAAGCAAAATCTTTATCAGAGTGAACCTCGCAGCCCGAGGGCGTCGGCGTTTTCGCGCATCGCGGCAATACAGAAGGCGAGGTGTTCGTCGAGGGGCACGCCAAGTTCCTCAGCGCCTTTAATGACGTCTTCCCGGCTGACGCCGCGAGCAAACGCTTTGTCCTTCATGCGCTTCTTTACCGAGCTTACTTCCAGATCAAGGATGCTTTTCGAGGGGCGCACGTAGGAGCAGGCAGTGAGAAATCCGGCAAGCTCGTCGCAAGCGAAGAGCGTGTGCTCCAGCAGAGATTGCCGCGCAACGCCGGAATAGTCGGCGTGAGAAAGGATGGCGCGGACCAGCTCTTCCGGGTAGCCGTGCTCGCGCAAGATCTTGGCTCCTTCGGCGGGGTGCTCGCGGTCGGGCGCATGGTCATTATTGGGCCAGCGCTCGTAATCGAAGTCGTGCAGAAGGGCGGCGATGCCCCAGGCGTTCTCGTCGGCGCCGTGCTTGCGGGCGTATGCCCGGACGCAAGCCTCCACGGCCAGCATATGTTTGCGCAAACTTTCCGACTGTGTGTATTCGCAGAGCAGATTCCAGGCATCTTCGCGGGACGGCATGGCAGTTCCCTCGTGGTTGAGATCAAGAACAGAGCCGATATCGTACAACGGACGCGCTGGTGTTCGGAGGGAAGAGAAAGGTGCTCCGGTATTGTGCATCGCAAATGGGGCAAATGTGCCGAAACGAAAAGCCCCACCAGAGAGCAACCAAAGCACAACCTGTAGATGGTTGCTGAAGCGTGAGCGCAACGGGCAGATATTCTGCCGCGCACCCGTCCGGCCGTACAGGCGAAAACATGGCGTAAACAGGGACGATTTCGGCCGTTGCCCTCCGATATTTTTCAAAAATACCCTTGACACTGTATAGCCATCCAAGCGAAACTCCAGTCGCGCCAGTAACTGCCTTCCCCCCGAGAACGTTCCGACGTTCCCTCCTATCCGCACGCCGGAAAAAATAATAGTCAGCGAGGAGTCCCGGTGTCGGCACATATGGAAAAAGAGACCACTATGAATTCGTTAGAAATGGATAGGGAAGTCATTCGCTGCAAAACATGTGGACTTGTCCAGTACCGGACGCGCACCGGCAACTGCCGACGCTGCGTTCGGGCACTGCCCCAGCGGATGGAGTATCTAATTCCGCAGGAGGTGCCGCAGGAAGAACAAGCGGTGCCCGAGGCAGTGGCTACCAAGTTCGCGAATCAGGAGACGGTGGAGAACATCGGCCAACGGATTCGCCAACTACGTGAGTCGAGGACGATGACACAGAGCCAGTTGCAGGCGCGTTCGAAAGTCAGCCGCTCGTATCTATCACGCATTGAGAGTGGACAGATGACGCCGAGCCTCGGCACGCTGGAAAAAATCTCCGAAGCACTGAACGTCGGGCTTAACCGGTTCTTCATTCCGGAATCGGACGGCGAAGCGTTACTGGAAGATCCATTCATCCAGGGATTGCGGCCGTTCCTGCGCCAGTTGGATTGGGAACAGTGGCAGTCCATTCTGAAGCGCTTGCAGGCGATCAGCGATCACGTGAACGCTGCGCCCATCACGCTGCGCCCTATCGGTAACCCGGCCCGGCTGCCGCAGCCCGCGCCGGCGAATGGCAACGGGCAGAACGGGCATATCGGACACGCCAGCCATTCGAATGGGCTCGTACCCGCTCACGCCCATGATCCGCAGGGCTATTCGCTGCGGCGTCCAGGGGCTCCCGTATTCCAGCGGCCGTTGGCACGCTAAGAGCAGCTTGGAAAAGGAGACTTTGTCGGAGCGGCGTTTCTGAGGGGAACGCCGCTCTTTTCTTGTGTTCGCGAGTATTGCGTACGAACGTCGACTGACTACTCGCGGACGACAGAGACCTTGGCCGCAAGGACTTCCATGCGCATCAGGTGGTGGTTGCTGCTGTCGAGATACAACGCAATTTCCAGATCGTTGGTGACGACTTTTAATCCCTCGAACGATTTTCCGTCGGCGCTGATTGAACCAACCGAGTCGACCGTAATTGTGCCGGGCGTAAGTTCCTGCGGAATCAGGACCGGGAAGGACTGCGTGCCGCGCTTGGACCAGTCGTACAACCGGGCCAGAACGGCATACTGATGATAAAGATTATTGTCGAGCACAACGATTAGCGGGGAAGAGAACGACAGATCCTGTTCGAAGGGCCGCGCGCCCTGCAGTTGCAGAGTCATCTTCGCGATGCCGTTAGCGAACAGCACATGCGCGGAGCTAGATTTTTCGGCCTGCGAACTCCAGTCGTAAGTCATGGGCACACCGTCGGGCTGCAGAGTAAGGGTGCCGGTGACGGTGGAAGGCGGGCCTTGCGGTGGCTTCATGGAACTGGTGCCGCGGGCCGTCCAACCGCCTCCTGATGCCGCGATTTCAAAATCCTCGTGTCCGACGGACTTGCCATCGAGCAGAATGTTGAACTTGCCTTTTTCCGGTGCAAACAAGGCGCCGGCAGCGCCCTTCTTTTGGGCAGCGGCCGCCAGAAGTGCGAAAGCGATCACCGATAACAGAAGCGCAGTTGGATAAAAGGCGCTGCGTCGTAGCTTTGCAATATTCCGCATAAGATTCCCCCTCAGGAACGCGGTTTTTCCACAGCCAAATCGGGTTCCGGATCATGTCCAGGAAAGGATACGATTCCGCGACGAAGAATTTCTGCGACTACATCTGTCGGGTCCCCGGAACTGTCCACACGAAAGTCCGCGAGCTGGTAAGAGGCGATCCGCTGGGCGTGGAGCGCGCGGAAACTGGCTTCGTCGCGGAAAAGTGGGCGACCGGTCATGGTCATGCAACGCGAAAGGAGAACGTCGATAGGCGAATCGAGCCACAGGACCGGAACGCCGGAATTGCGCAGAAATTCGGGCGCACCCGGTTGCGCATAGGTGCCCCCGCCGAGAGCGAAGATGGTAGGTTCTTGGCGTTCCAGGGCGCGGCCCAGAGCAGCGCGAAGCTGTTCGGCTTCCAGCTGGCGAAAAGCCGGTTCGCCATGTCGTTCAAAGAATTGCGGAATGGTGATGCCAGAGGCAGCCTCGATCTTTTCGTCGAGGTCAACGAACCGCCAGCCAAGTTGCTGAGCCAGGCGAGAGCCAATGGTGCTCTTGCCGGAACCCATGAATCCGGCGAGGCAAAGTAAAGGAGTTCGCGGCGCAGGGCCGCGTGGGATAAAAGTTTGACTCACGATTCGGGAAAGCGCCGATTAGGGACGCTTCAGAATTCGGATTGTACCACTGTAGGAGGAGAGTTCGACTTTGGCGAGTCCCTGGCCAACGGTGCCGAAGAAACCGTTTCCGCGGTTACGGGAATGGTGAGGACCGTGGGCGTCAGGTCTAAGGAATTCGGCGGCCTGATTGTCCACCGTGCCGGTAGAGGATCGCGCGTCAACGTCTAAAGAATCGGTGGGAGAGAAATGCACTTCGACGGAACCCCTGGTGCTCTTCATGGTGTAGATGCCGGTGCGGACGAAATCGCCATCGTAAAGAAGATTTCCCGTGGTGGTCATTAGGTTAATTCTCATGAGCGACGACTGCAGAACTTGAGCGCCACCGCCGATGGAAGCAAAGTCGAGCTTGCCGGCGCATTGCGTGCACTTCAAAGATCCGCCGGTGGTTTTCACGATGATGTAACCCGACACTTCCTTGAGATTCACGTCGCCGGCAACACTTTCTAGTTGCATGTCGCCGTTCACTTGTTCGACGTAAATCAAGCCGCTTTGGGTCTTCAGCTGAAGTTCGGTCTCTTCCGGAACGGTCAAAATGAAGTTCGCTTCCACTTCATGAGGCTGCGTGGAATTCACCAGGCCCGTAGCGCTGATATCGATGCGGTCGCCCACCTGCTCCAGATCGATGGCGACTTTCTCGGGTGAGGACGTACTGACAACCACCACTTCCGCGTTTTTCGAGGACTTTACCTCGATGCGTCCATCCACGATATTTTGCAGCACTACCGTGGGCCGGCCCTTCACCGCGAAATGCTGTTCTTTGTGTTCCGGAGGAGCTGCAACCACCGCCGAGGCAGCGGCGCAAAAGAAGATGGCGGATGCTACTGCGGATAAGACAGTGCGGTCGTTGATTTCGGGATGGGGGATCACTGCTCGCTCCTTCCACTATCCAATATCGCGGCAACCAATTGTGCCTTTTGCTGGTAAGCGCTCGCAAGATATTCGCGAGCCAGTTCATCATTGGGATGCTTCTTCAAATGCTTCTGACATTCGGCAATGACCCCGTTGATGACGCGCAGATTGTCGCGCAACGAGGCATCGGCTTCGACACTGCCGCGAAGCGATGCACCGGCCGGAAATTGTTCGGAACCTTGCGTTCCGACCAAGGTACCAGCACCGTAAAGGGAATCTGAAGGCGACGGCTTCAGGCCGCGAGATGTTGCCGGGACTGGATTCGCGGGAGATTTGGCGCTTGCCGTCACTTGCGGCGCGGGGACGGAAGGAGCTGAACTGGGTTGCGTTGCCACGGGTTGTGCGGACGTTGGTACCTGAGCCACAGCTACAGGCGCAGGTGAATTCGTTTTTGTGGCAGTTCCTGGATTTCTATGAACGGTGAGAAAAGCTGCAAATGCCAGCGCAAGCCCAGCGCCTGCTGTAGCCAGAACGCGTGGCCTAAATAGACTTGACAGCCCTTGCCACCACGCTGCTTTTTCCACGTAGACGGGCGCGGTCTGCTTGATCAGTCCTTCGGCCTCCATCTGCGCGCGCAGGGAAACCCACAAGCGTTGCGGTGGATCAACTTCGGCGGGAAGTACCTTGGCGGTAGAAACGATGACGCTAAGATCCGCGAATAAATTCTGGCAAGCCGAACATTCGGCGAGATGCGATCTGGCCGCCAACGGAAGCGGGTGGAGCCCTTCTTGTTCCAACACAGCCTCAAAATCTTTACACTGCATACACCTGACTCCGACGGGAGCGCTCCTGGTTGGCTCGCCCAGTCAATCTCTTTCGAAACCGTGCAGCGTGTGAAAACCCCGGCTGAACCTCATAGTAGCTCAATCTGAAGGTCCGGACGGTGCTTTCGCGGCGTGACGTTCCTGGCGAGCCTGCTCCCGGATTTCTTCCTGGAGAAGTTCACGCAGGCGCGTGCGCGCCTTATGCAACTGCGATTTCGAATTTCCTACCGAACATCCCATGATGTCCGCAATCTCATTGTGCTCATACCCCTGAACGTCGTGGAGCATGAAAACGGTGCGATAACCCGGTGGCAGTTTCTCGATGGAGCGCTCGAGGTTCACCCTATCGACTGCACCGGAGAGCCGCAAATCTGGAGCACCCACGTCCCGTTTAGGGCCGGAATTCTCCGAATCGGGCTCCAGCGATTCTTCCAGCGAATCCGTGGGAAGCGATTTCTTCCGCAGGCGCATCAACACCACGTTCACGGTCATGCGATGCAGCCAAGTGGAAAAAGCCGATTCGCCGCGAAACGTCGCTATTTTGCGGAAAAGTTGGAGAAAAGCTTCTTGGGCCAAATCTTCCGCATCGGCGGGATTCCCCACCATGCGAAGGCATAAGGCGTAAACCCTGCGGCTGTGAAGCTGAAAAAGATGCTCGAAAGCCGCTGCGTCTCCTGCCTGAGCACGGCGGATGGCTTCCGCTTCAGTCCACGCAACCGGTTCGGTTGGTCGTTGTCGGGCCAACTGTCCAATCGCGGCGCTACTGGTACTTCTGATGCGCCGGATACCTCCAAGAGTTGTCCCTGCGATGGCGGAAGAGGCGCACATAATCAGCTATAGAAGGCGCAAACCCTCCATAGGTTGCATGGGCGATCGCGGCCCGCAGGTGAGCCTATTGTCCCTTGATCAGCGTTAACCGTCTATGGGCAAGATGCCGGACGCGCACGGCAAAGCGGTCCGGGGAAGCAACCACGTGTTCGTTCAAGGAAGCCTGGAATTCGAGCAGTTGGTCATCAGGCAAGGCATGGAGAAAACACTGCAAAATTACGACGGATTCGCGAAGGCAGGTATTCAAGTCGTAGTGCGAAGCGTCCAGCGCATCCCAGCAGCGATCCGGCCGGGCGGTTAAGCCCGTCTCCAGTGTTTGCACTGCGGAATCATAATTCTCGGCCATTTCTTCGGTCATTTCGGCCAAGGCGGAAAGCTTGTAAAGGAATTGCGACCGGCTCGAGAGGAGAATCCGGCCGAATAAACCGTTGAAGCGAGCCAAGCGCTGATTTTTGGAATTCTGAAAATGATCCGGATTCAGAGGGGCGAGATTCGGAGTGGTTCCAAAATGACGGGAATGGACCTGCAGGGCACGGATTAGTCCAAGAAGCGGGACAGCCAGATTCTGGCACAACGCTGGCGCGACATCTAAAAGTTGTTGGGCCACACCAAGACGACCTTCGCGACGCATGCCGAGAGCTTCATCCAAGTTAACACTAAACATGCAATACGATGTTTCAAGCTGATGGACCGTCCTGAGGTACACCTGCGACTTATCGCGGGTTAGAGGAGTGCGCCAATCTTTAGACACGGAAACTCCGCGTTGCGCAGCTGGGTGGGAAGTCAAGGGGAACCTCCGGGGAACAGTGGTGAGCGAAGTATAGCAAAACTAAAAGAGTTTAAACATTAGAATATTACTAAACAGGCGCTACTACATCCACTTCGACAACTCCTGGAGGTTCGTCGCAATGTGCAGGCTTCCTTGCCCTCCGCGAGTCGTGGCATCTATACTCCCTTTGCCGGGAAAATGAAAGGACAGACCCAATCTTGCAATTCGAGCCACAGGACCAGTTTGAACAACGCGTAAAGAAACTGGAGCAGATCCAAGCACTCGGTTACGAAGCCTATCCGCGAGAATTTCGGTGGACTGAGCGCCCAGCCGACCTGATTCGTGCCTTTTCCGACACACCAGCGGCCGAATTGGAGTCCAACCAGAAAGAGGTGAGCGTAGCGGGACGAATTATTTCTTATCGCCTGATGGGAAAAGCGGGGTTCGCGCATTTACAAGGATCCGGAGCGCGTATCCAGATTTATGTGCGAAAGGACGTGGTCGGAGAGCGCGGATTCCAATTGTTTCAGTTGCTCGATCTTGGCGACCACGTTGGTGTAAAAGGCCATTTATTCCGTACCAAGACCGGTGAGCTATCGATCTGGGTGGAGGAGATGTCTTTTCTAACTAAGGCGTTGTTGCCGCTGCCGGAAAAATGGCATGGGCTGTCAGATATCGAGTTGCGTTACCGGAACCGGTATCTCGATCTCATCGTGACCGAAAAGTCGCGCGAGGTATTTCAAACGCGGGCGCGCCTGATCAGTGAGTTGCGAAAATTTTTTAATGCGCGCGGCTATATCGAAGTGGAAACGCCGATGATGCACCCGATTCCTGGGGGAGCCGCGGCGCGCCCGTTCGTGACCCACCACAACACACTGGACGTGGACCTTTATCTGCGCATCGCGCCGGAGCTGTATTTGAAGAGGCTGACCGTGGGCGGCTTCGATCGCGTCTACGAAATCAACCGCAACTTCCGTAACGAAGGAATCTCCACGCAGCACAACCCTGAGTTCACCATGCTGGAGTTCTACGAGGCCTACAGCAATTACAGCGACCTGATGACCCTAAATGAGGAGCTGTTCGCGCATCTGGCCAAGGAAATCACCGGCAGCACCAAGGTGAAATTTGGCGACGATGAACTGGACTTCGGGAATTTGCAGCGCCTCTCGATGCGCGAGGCCATCATCAAATACTGGCCGGAAGGCGCAAGTCCGGCGCCAACGCTGGAAGAACTTGCTTCGCCGGGCGGAGCTCCGCGAGCCACCGAGCGGTACAATTCCTGGGCCAAGGCGAACCACGCTGCTTATGCCGCGGCGAAAGGCAAGCTCTCCGATGGCGAGTGGACCGGGCTGCTCTTCGAGACGGTTGCCGAGGAGCACCTAATCCAACCCACTATTCTTTACGATTTTCCCACTGAGATTTCGCCGCTCTCGAAGCAGAAGCCCGACGATCCCTCAGTGACTGAACGTTTCGAGATTTATGTGGCAGGCATGGAGATCGCCAACGGATTCTCTGAGCTCAACGACCCGGCCGAGCAGGAGCGCCGATTCCTGGCTCAGATTGCGCAGGGCGGCGACGAAGTTCCCAAGCAATTGGATACTGACTACATCCGCGCGCTCTGCCATGGTTTGCCACCGACTGCCGGCGAAGGGTTGGGAATTGATCGCATGACCATGCTGCTGACCGACTCGCACTCCATTCGCGACGTTATCCTGTTCCCGCAACTCCGCCCCGAGTCCAACCAGGAAGAGGCAGGCGAAGCGCAACGCGGGAAAGAGTAAGAGGCGCCCGCGGCATGGGATTCGAATGGTTTGTGGCGCGCAGGTATTTGCGATCTCCCTACCGGCCCACCATCCTGCGATTAGTCACCTTGTTTTCGATTCTAGGCGTTGCCGCGGGTGTCGCCACGCTGGTGATTGCGCTGGCGATGAACAGCGGCTTTCGCGAAACGCTGCAGGACCGCTTGCTTGGCGTCACCGCACACATTTCATTGACGCGGCCCGGCTCCGGTGGGATCCACAATTATCAGGAACTTGCGGAAAGGCTGGAGCAGATACCGGGTGTGCGCTCGGTGACGCCAGCGATTTATCAGACCGTGCTGATGTCGTATGCGGGGCAGGCGCGCGGGGTGGTGCTGAAGGGCATCGACGTCAACCGCGAGAAGAAGAGCGATGAGGCGCTGCAGAAGTTGTCCGCAGGGAAACTGGATTTTTCGCCCGACGCCGACGGCATCGAAGCGTTGCTGGTGGGAAAGCAACTGGCCGATGAATGGAAATTGCAGCCCGGCGAGTATGTAACACTGACGAGCCCGCAAGGCCGTCTGACGCCTTACGGATTGATTCCGCGCACACGGCGATTTCGGGTTGGCGGGATCTTTGACTCCGGGTTTTACGACTACGACGAGAATTGGACGTTCGTGGCGCTTCCTGCGGCGCAAGCGTTGGCCGGCAGCGGAGACATGGTGAACGTTCTGGAATTTCGTCTGGTAAATCCGGGAGCGGCCGCGGAGATTGCTCGCCAAGTGGAACAGGCGGCAGGCCAGGGATTCGTGGCGTCGACGTGGATGGAAGAGAATCGAGCGCTGTTTCGCGCGCTGCGTCTGGAAAAACTGGTCACTGCAATCTTCATTGGATTGATCACGTTTGTCGCAGGATTGAATATTCTTGTTGTGCTCTCGATGACCGTTACCGACAAAGCGCGCGACATTGCCGTGCTTCTTTCCATGGGCGCGCGCCGCGAGCAGATTCGACGCATATTTTTATTGCAGGGAATCGCGATCGGCGCCACCGGCACGCTGATTGGTTTGACGATTGGCTACGCGTTCAGCTGGATCGCCGGCTCGCGCCACCTGATTCCGCTGGATCCTCAGGTATATGCCGTACCGTATGTACCGTTTCATCCCAGCTTACTGGACGGGCTGTGGATCGGCGCCGTGGCCATGGGGATCGCAGTCATCGCGACGATACTGCCGGCCCGGGAAGCAGCGCGTCTTTTGCCGGTAGAGATTCTGAGATTTGAGTGAGATTTCGCGAGGCCGTCGGGTTGTGGAAAGTGAAGACTGTTTGGCGGGTTATTTGCTCCTAACAGCCCAAGTTGTGGTCCAGATTGGGAGTCAAGCATAAGAGTGCCGTCCAGTTCAAAGCGGACCAGCTTGCAAGTCATTGAAAGGTAACCGGTTAGCGAAGTGCCAGTTGGGAACATTTAGCGGCGGAACTTGGCTAGGCACCGCAGGTCAGTAAATGGGAAAAGTGTTGGGCTTGCAGGACACGGAAGAGCGAGTTTTGACACTAGTTTGACAGGCAGCGGATACTGCGCGGGCTTGGAAACGCATCTAATGTTGTAACAGGTGCGGCGAGGACCCAGTGGTCCGATTAGATGGACCGGCGGGCCCGCAAGGCTTGGGACGCGATCTCCATGGTGACGGAACAACACACCGGCAATGAAGAAACCGCGGCAACCCTGCTGGAAGCGCGCGGGTTGAAGAAGACGTACGGCGCGCGCGAGAAGTATCTGGAAGTATTGTCGGATGCAAATCTAAGTTTGCGCGCAGGAGAGATGGTTGCGATTGTAGCGCCATCTGGAGCGGGGAAAAGCACACTTCTGCATTTGCTGGCCGCGCTAGACACTCCAACAAGCGGTGCAGTATACTTTGAAAATAAAGTGATAGAAACAAATGATGACGCGGCGTTGGCGAATTTTCGCAATCGCGCCGTGGGGTTTCTCTGGCAGCGGCACCAGTTGTTGCCGGATTTTACTGCGACAGAAAATGTCGCGATGCCACTGCTAGTGCGCGGAGAGCCACAGGAAGTTGCGCAGAAAAAAGCGCGCCAGTGGCTTGCGGAAGTGGGCCTGCAAGATCGGGCCGACCACCGCGCCGGAGAGCTTTCGGGAGGGGAACAGCAGCGCGTTGCAATTGCCCGGGCGCTCGTCACCGGGCCCAAGGTGCTGCTGGCAGATGAACCTACCGGAGACCTGGACGAGCAGAATGCTTGGGCCGTGTTTGAGTTGCTGGAACGGCTGCATCGCGCGCATCGCCTGACGTCGCTGATCGCGACGCACAACCTGGCGCTGGCCGAGCGGTGCGACCGCGTGGTGGGACTCGATCATGGCGTTCTGCGGACTCGCGCGGTGAGAACCGAGGCGAACCGGACCCCAAAGGGAGAAGCGAGCTAATCGTGTTCGAACGATATACGGAAAAAGCGCGACGAGTCATCTTTTTTGCCCGGTATGAAGCCAGCCAGTATGGCAGCCCTTACATCGAGACGGAGCATCTGCTGCTCGGCTTGATGCGCGAGGACAAAGCGCTGGCCAACCGTTTTCTGCGCCAGCAGGGCTCCATCGAATCCATACGCAAGGAAATCGAGGCGCGCATCACCATCCGCGAGCGTATTTCCACGTCTGTGGAAGTGCCGCTGAGCGCGGAGTGCAAACGCATACTGAACATGGCCGCCGAAGAAGCAGAGCGCCTGGGCCATAAACACGTCGGAACCGAACACCTGCTGTTGGGAATTCTGCGCGAAGAAAAGTGTTTTGGCGCGGAAATCCTGATGGAGCGGGGCCTTCGTCTTTCCGCGCTGCGTGAAGAACTTTCGCGCACGACGGGTGAGAAGACGACTACGGCTCGTCCCAAAGAAACTTCGCTGTTGGCGGAATTCAGCCGCGACTTAACCTCTGCTGCCGCCGAAGGCGCGCTGGATCCGCTGGTTGGGCGCGACAATGAAGTGGAGCGGGTCATCCAGATCCTCTGCCGGCGAACCAAGAATAATCCCGTGCTGATTGGGGAACCCGGCGTTGGCAAAACCGCTATTGTGGAAGGACTGGCGCAACGCATTTCCGATGGCGACGTCCCTCCGTTTCTCGCGGATAAGCGCATCCTTTCCCTCGACCTCTCCTTGATCGTTGCCGGCACCAAGTACCGCGGGCAGTTTGAAGAGCGCCTGAAGACCATCATGAAAGAACTGATGGAGAACCAGAATTCCATCGTGTTCATTGATGAGCTGCACACCCTGGTGGGTGCGGGCTCTGCGGAAGGCTCGCTGGACGCAGCGAATATTCTGAAGCCGGCGCTGTCCCGCGGTGAGATTCAGTGCATTGGCGCGACGACTCCCGGCGAGTATCGCAAGTCCGTGGAAAAGGATCGTTCGTTGGAGCGCCGCTTCCAGGCCGTGAAGGTGCCCGCGCCAAACGAAGACGAAGCCATTCAAGTAATCAATGGCGTGCGCGAGCGCTACGAGAAGTTTCACGCCGTGGGATATACGGATGAAGCTTTGCGTTATGCCGTGTACCTGTCGAATCGCTACATTCCCGACCGCTTTCTGCCAGACAAGGCTATCGATTTGATCGACGAAGCCGGAGCGCGCGTGAAGTTGCGCCAGGCCTCCGTGCCGGAAGAAGTAGGCGAAGTGCAGAAGCGCGTGAAGTTCATCACGCACCGCATGGAATCGGCAATCGCCGCGCACGAGTTTGAGAAGGCGCGGTTCTACTCGGAAGAAGAGCGCAAGGAAAAAGAGAATCTGCGAGTCTTGCGCGAGCGGTACAAGCTGGACGATGCTTCGACGGGAGTTGTGACACGCGAAGACATTGAGGAAGTGGTGTCGCGCTGGACGGGCGTGGCGGTCACCTCGATCAAAGAAGACGAGCAGCAGAAACTTTTGCGCATTGAGCCGGAACTGCACAAGCGCGTCATCAGCCAGGACAAAGCCATCACCGCATTGGCGCGCGCCATTCGCCGCAGTCGCGCCGGTCTGAAGTCGCCATCGCGTCCGGTGGGTTGCTTCTTTTTCCTGGGGCCGACGGGCGTGGGCAAAACAGAAGTTGCCAGGCGGCTGGCGGAATTTCTGTTCGGTTCAGAGAAGTCCTTAATCCGTTTTGATATGTCGGAATTTATGGAGAAACACTCGGTTTCCAAGCTGATCGGCGCGCCTCCAGGGTACGTGGGCTACGAAGAGGGTGGGCAGATGACGGAGCGCGTGCGTCGCACGCCGTATTCGGTTATTCTATTGGACGAAATCGAGAAGGCTCATCCGGACCTATTCAATATCCTTTTGCAGGTTTTTGAAGACGGGCAATTGACGGATGGTCTTGGCAATACGGTCGATTTTCGCAACACGATCATCATCATGACTTCCAATCTCGGTGCGCGGCATTTGCAGAAGCGCACTTCCATCGGCTTCCAGTCGGGTGTGGACGAAGCCGGATTAAAGAGCATGGAAGACCTGGTGATGGGAGAAGTGAAGCGGTCGTTCAATCCGGAGTTTTTGAACCGGCTGGACGAGGTAATCCTGTTTAACCCGCTTGGTGACGAGGACCTGCTTCGCATTATCGATCTACTTGTTGGGCAGCTGAACGATACGCTGATTCACCGTCAAGTGCAGGTGGTCTTGTCGCCCGAAGCGCGCCAGTGGATCCTCGAAAAAACGTGTGCGGACCGCAATTATGGGGCGCGGCCGCTGCGACGGGCTCTGCAGAAGTATGTAGAAGACCCGCTGTCCGAGGCACTCATTCAGGGTGGCATTCAAAGGCCGGCGACGCTGCAGATTTACGTCGCAGGGGAAGTTCTCGCTTTCCGGCCGGTTGCTGAGGCAACCCCGGTCGTCCACTAGCGAATCTGACGCAACAACGTGTCACCGCCAAGCGGATAATCCTTTTTGGGGAAAGCCGCAGAGCGAGCTGCGCGCAGCCAGTCCACACCGGGCCTGGCAGGAGAAGAACATCTTGGGTTTGGGGGCGCGGCCTTGAGCCGATCAATGGCCGCTCAAAGCATAGTCTGTTTTGTGTCGAGGACAGCCGCCCGGCTTGCTGCCGCGGGCGCTCGCCTTGCTGCACCATTCCTTGTTTTGACATTTTTGGTGGCGCTGTTTTCCGCGGCAGCAACGGGAGCGCCGCGTAGCGCGTCTGAGAGCGCCGCTCGTCCCAAAGGCACCTACCTGTTCCATGCTTCCCTGAACGAAAAGACTTTTGAAGAAACGATTGAGGATTTTACGCCGCCGCAATCGACGCAGAGTTCCACCACTACCACCACCTCCAGTGGAAACGCGTTCATATCGCGTATTGATTTCGTGGGCAACCGGCGCATACGCACAGATACATTGAAGGCGCGCATCTTCAGCCGCGACGGCGATCCTTATAACGAAGACACCTTGCGCCGCGACTTTCAGGCGCTGTGGAACACACAATATTTCGAAGATGTGAAGCTGACCGTGGAGGACGACCCGCAAAAGCCAAACGGGAAGATCATCATTTTCACCGTGACGGAGCGGCCGGTGATCCGGCGCATCAAGTATGAAGGCGCGAAGTCCGTTTCGGAGTCCGACATTCTGGACCGCTTCAAGGAAAAAAAAGTGGGCCTGACGGTCGAGAGCCAGTTCGATCCTACGCGTATCAAGAAAGCCGAAGTGGTGCTGAAGGATTTGCTGGCGGAGCACGGACGGCAGTTTGCGACCGTGACCCCGCAATACGAGAGGATTGCTTCGAGCAACGCCATCATTCTGGTTTTCAAGATTGATGAAGGCCCCAAGGTGAAGGTCGGCAAAATCGAATTTACCGGGAATCACGCTTTCAGCAGCCGCAAATTGATACGCGCGATGCGCCACGACCGGCCGTATGCCATTCCTTTGTACTTCACGGAAATCAACGTGATGTCCAAAACCTACGACCACGACAAGCTAACAGAAGACATCCAGGTGGGAATTATCGGGCTGTATCAGGACAATGGCTATTTTCGCGTGGTGGTGCTGGATCCGATCATCACGAACGTAGACACAAGAGAATGGCGTTACGGCATACCTCTGGCGGGAAAGACCGACGGCAAAGCGGTGAATATCACTATTCCGATCGAAGAAGGCGACCAGTACAAGATGGGCTCGTTGCGCATCGTCAGCAGCGATCCCGATAAAGCGCTGTCGCTGAAAGTGGACGCGCTGAAGCAGGCCTTTCCTCTGAAGCAAGGTGACGTATTTTCAGCCGCGAAAATCCGCAAGGCCATGGAAACGTACACGAACATTTACGGCCAGTACGGTTTCATCGATTTCGTGCCGCAACCCGAAACGGAAATCAACAATCAGACCAAGGTCATTGACATCATCATGAAGTTCGACGAAGGCAAACAGTATTATGTGCGCCGAATCGACTTCACCGGCAATACCACCACGCGCGACAAGGTTATTCGCCGGCAGTTGCTGATTGACGAAGGTCAATTGTTCAACAAGCGCGCGTGGGAGTTGAGCATTCTGCGGCTGAATCAACTGGATTATTTCGACAAGCTGGAAGCCGACAAGGCCGCGGAGATCAAACGCAACACCAAAGACGGGACTGTCGACCTGCTGTTGAAGCTGAAAGAAAAGGGCAAGCAGTCCATCGGCTTGCAAGGCGGCGTCAGCGGATTGTACGGCGGATTCATCGGCCTGACCTATCAGACCAACAATTTTCTCGGCCTCGGCGAAACCCTGACGCTTTCCGCGCAGTTCGGCAACCTGCAGCAGAGCTTGATGTTCGGATTCACCGAACCGTATCTGTTTGACCGGCCGATCTCCACGGGCTTCACCGTTTTCAAGAACGAATATAAGTTTAACCAGGCGCAGCAGGCGGCCCTGGTCACCGGGCAGTCTGTCAGCATCAACCCGCAATATATTCAGGATTACACGCAGAACACCGCGGGCTTCACGATCTTTGCCAGCTACCCGTTGCGGCGCTATGCGTTCACGCGTGTCGCGGTGTCTTACGGACTGACGCGCACCAACATCACCACATACAACCAGGCGTCGGAGTTGCTGTTTACCCAGTTGCAGTATCAGAGTATCGCGGGACCCGCGGCGCTGAACGGCATCCTGGCCAGCACCATCACGCCTACGGTCAGCTACAACACCATCAACAACCCGATGAACGCCACGTCCGGGAAAAGCATTTTCTATTCACTGGCCTTCACCGGTGGCCCCTTGGGCGGCAACGTTAACACCATCACGAACACCGGCGAGATCAAGTATTTTCATCCGATCAACAAAAAGCGCAACGCCATCGGCCTGCGTTTCCTGGGCGCTTACACCACCGGTTTCGGTGGGAAAGAGGTGCCGCCGTACAGCCGCTTCTATATGGGCGGCGAACAGGACATCCGCGGATTCGATATCCGCGCGATCTCGCCGGTCACATACATTCCCAGTGTGTTCCCTCAGTCGGTGAGCTACTACAACAATCACAATTTAAGCGGCAGTGGATTCCCAACATTGTCGAGTTTCAGCGTTCCGGTTTTGGGCTACACCATCACGTTCCCGGGCGGCGACACCGAGCTTCTCGGCAGCGCCGAATACCGCATTCCGATTGCCGGGCCTGTCAGCATGTCGCTGTTCGTGGACGCCGGAACCGACGGTATATCGCAGCCGGGTTCGCTGAAGCTCAATCCTACGGGAGTCGACAACATCAATGCGCAGTTCCCGTTAGTGAATCAACAGGCGCAGTTGCAAATTGCTCCGGGCACCAACTTCAAGATGCGCATGTCGACGGGTATAGAATTCATCATCAATTTGCCGATCGTGCAGGCGCCATTCCGGATCTACTACGCGTATAACCCGTTGCGGCTGCATGAAACCATCGTGGCGCCTTTCGACCAGTTGAACAATCAAACACTGTTTTTAACGTGTTCTTCGCTGGGGCTGCTGGATCCGCAGAATCCGTCCAAGTGCAATCCGACAATTCTGTCTCAGTTGCAACCGACGATTCAGAATCCGGGTCGCTTGAACTATTTTGAACCGCAGAGCACGTTCCGGTTCTCGGTTAGTCGTACGTTCTAGGCCATGGAACGAATGAACAGGTTCCGCATCAAGTCAGGCAAGTGGGTTGTCCGGGAACGCCGGCGGCCGTACGGGGGAGAAGTCAGTTATGAAGGTGCGAATGCTTAAGCAGGCGGCGCTAGTGCTGACTGGCGCGGCAGTACTGTGGATCGGGGGATGCAGCAGTTCCTCGCCAAACGTGACGACCGTAACCGTATCGCCGGGCGCGACGACAGTGCTGGCAGGTCAATCGACTTCGGTGACCGCGACGGTCACCGGACCGGCCACCGTTTTGACGGTGACCTGGAAGTGCACATGGACGACGACGGTCAGCACCACGGATTCGGCGGGGAAAGTGACGACCACAACCGCGACTGGGGGATGCGATCCTACCAGCACCGACTATCCGAAGTACGGCTCGGTGAGCGACGAGACCCAGAACGTGCTGACCTATACGGCGCCTCCGTTGACGGCTTACCCGCAACCGGCACCGGTGATTACGCTGACCGCAACCTCGACGGCAGAGAAGAACAAGAGCGGCTCAGGGACTGTCAACCTGGATTCGGGTATCCGCGCATCGATTACGCCGTCGACAGCGGCCGTGCCCGTGGGGCTAAGTCCCGCGGCGACAACCAAATTCACGGCATCGTTCTTGAATGACAATGCGGTTGATGCGACCTGGCTGGTTACGCAACCGGTGCTTGGTTCCACCGGCAATCCTGTGGCGAGCTCCAGTTCCCCCACGTGCAGTCCCAGTTGCGGAACCATCGATCAGAATGGCGTGTTCACCGCGCCTGCCACCGTGCCAACGAATACGTTCCCGGTCACAAGCACGTCAACGACGGCCGATCCGGCGAGCGTTACGGTGGTTGTGACTTCGAAAAAGGATACTGCGGCGATCGCTGGGGCAACCATCACGCTTGTTAACGCCTCCACGAATCCGCAGACCTTCGACGGCATCTTCCCAACCTCTGTCGCGGCGGGAGGAGTGGTGCAGGATATTTGGCTGGATGCCCACAACGTGCTGAACACCACCACGATCAATTTCGTCGATCCACTGGGGAACCTCTCCGTGATGGACCAGACACAGGTTTTTACGATTCCAGTCACGACCGCGTATTGCACCACCAGCACAACGGTCAATTGCGATAGCTCGATCGTCACGCGCATCCGGCTGAACTCGCAGCAAATCGCCAATCCCGGAACCGCCCAGATTTCGATGCAGATACCCGACCCGAGCAACACCGGAACGCTGATCACCAAGACCTTCCCGCTAACACTTTTCCCTGCGCGTCCCGGGCTGGTGGCTTCTGTTCCCGACAGCTTCAGGATGGGAACGGACACGCAGTTCACCGCCGATGGCGGTTATTACGGGTCGGGACTGGCAAAGCTCCTGTTTAACGGCAACCCCGGCGTGAGCATTGCTCCGACGACTTCACGAAAGTTTTCTCAACCGCTTCCGGGAAGCCAAATTCAAAATCCCGGGTTGTACCAGGTCAGCGTGTTGAGCAATGCTCAGAGCAATCCACCGCCGTTTCCAAGTGCCACCACGAACGTGGCGGTGCAGTCGAATTACGCCGGTTTGACGACTCCGCCTAACATTCCGCTGCCCACAAGCGCGGCGACGGGCACGAATCTTGCTCCCAGTGGTATGGCGTTGAACTCCACGAAGGGTTATGTGGTGATCACAGAGCAGGCCTCCAACTCGATTCAATATGTCGATCTGAGTTCGGGAACACCTACCATGACGATTCCGCCGTTTACTGTGGATTCGAATGGACACGGCGTTGGGAAAGCCCCCACAAGCGTGGCCATCGACAGTCAGCTGGGAATTACCGTGCCGGGAGATCCAGTTGCCGGCAGCACCCACGATCTGGCGGTGGTGGTAAACAGCGGGGACGCCACGCTTTCGCTGATTGCCTTGCCGAATAAGAACTACCAACAATTTACGTGGATGGGCACCGTGGATATGAGCAAGCTCCTAATAGAGCCACCGGGAGTCGCTACCACCCAACCTGCTCCGTATGCGATTGGTGTCGATCCCACCACGCATCTGGCCGCAGTGGCGTACAGTAATTCGAACCTGGGATTCATCGTCAATATCAACCCGATACCGGTACAGAATCCATCGCCAAACGATCCAACGCAAAAGTGTTTCATTGGGTCGGCTGTGTCGGTGCCTCCTTGCGCCATTTCTTCTGTGTCCATGAATACGGGAGCTACTCCGCAAATTGCCATGCAGCCGCAATTGCCCGTAGCCTATGTATCTCCCGGTGCTGGTCCGAGCGGAGGAGGATTGACCAGCGTGGTGAATCTGACGCAGACGAATACCAGCGTAAATATAGCGGCAACGCCGAACGGCGCGGTCCGCACCAACAACATCGTTACCATCAAAACGGTGGCGCCGCATGGAATCAATGCGTCGGTAGGCGGCACGGTGCTCATCAGCGGCTTGGATAAGTCCGACATGGACGGCTCGTACCAGGTTTCCAGTGTGATTGACCCTTATACTTTCACCTATTCGAGCACGGGTGCGAATGAATCCGGCGGAAGTCCCACCTCTGGAACACAGGCGACGGTGCAGTACGGCAATCCCTATCTGACTTTCAACATTACGAATTCCACCGTCGGCGTAACCATCAATCCAATCACGCGAGCGGCGGTATTCGCTGATCCCGGGACGACCAACGCGCAAATTTTGATTCTAAAATCCTTGGATTTGACGGTAAATTCCATCACTTTGCAGGAGGGCGCTTACCAGGGCAGCCCCAGCGGCACCCTTACGGCGCCGGAGCCTGGTATCCGATTTGCCGCGGTCGATCCGTACACGAACGTCATCTTTACGTTTAACCCCACGGACAACATTAACGACATTTCGTTGGTTGATCCGGTGGGGACATCATCGGTTGCACCGGGAAGAATTGTTCCGGCCATTCCGACGGGACAGGTGGGAACCGGAAGCTACACCCCGTCTGGTGGAACAGCGGTCACGGTTTACGGCGCAATGGTGTACGACCCGAATACCAGACTTGTGCTGGTAGCGAACGCCGGAAGCAATAGCTTGACGTACCTGAACGTGGACCCAACAAACATCTTTAAACCGGTGCATGTGCAAGGAATCGTGGTAACAGCAGGTGGCGTGGCCAATGCACAAGCGCCTCTGAACTCCACCACGGGCGCATCGGATGGCGGTCCGATTTCCTGCAATCCAGCAAATCCCACTGGCTTGACGACTTGTATGGCACAAGGTGCGCTGATTGGTGCGCCGAGTGCGACGGTACAAGTTAACGGTGCAGGATTCGCGCCGGGTGCGCAAGTGCGCTTGGACGGCAATGCCTCGGGAATCACCACAACCTATGTCAGTTCGGGCCAGTTGACGGCCACCATTCCGGCGTCTTACCTGACGCTGCCGCATGATTTCGCGTTGGACGTTGTAGTATCCAATAACATTTCCAACTCCACCGATTTCTATGCGGTGGGAATTACGGATTTGACGCCGGTATGCGCCGCACCCAAGCCAGAAGCGGTGGCCATCGATCCAGTACGAAATGTAGGCGTGGTAACGCTGAACGGCTGTACCACCGGCATGATTGCAATTGTGAACCTGGACTTTCAGGGGCTGCATAGCTACGGCAAACCTTATGGACAGGTTCTGGCGACGGCGAACGTTGGGAATCTTCCTTTGGGAGTAGACGTTATCCCGCGGCTCGGTTACGCCGTGGTTGCCAACAATAAAGACGGAACTGCGTCGATCATTAATTACAGCAATCCTTTGAGCCCGCAGGTTGTTTCGATCACCAGCGGAACCACGACCAGCAACAGCGTGACGGTCGGCATTTCACCGAGCGGCGTGGCCATCGATCAGGATCATGCCTATGCGCTGATTGCCAACACGGGATCCAGCACCATCTCATTAATCGATTTGACAGCATTGCTCGCCTCTCCGGCCAACACTCCGGTTGCGGTTCCCATCGCTGTGGATGCGCAACCGTTCGCGATTGCCGTGGATCCAAATCGCGCCGAAGCGGTGGTGACGGCGCTCCAGCAGATCACAATCGGGTCGGTCTCTGGGGTGCTCGACGTCGTCACCCTGAGTGGCTCGCCCACGAAATCATCGTCGACCCCACTAAACACGCTGAGTTCGGCAGCGACCGGAATTGTGTACGATCCCGCGGTGAACCCAGCGTTGTTCTATACGACTTCACCGCAGCTGAACTCCATCTTCTCGTTTAATCCGGACACGGGAGGCACGCAAAGCGTTCGCGTGGGTGTCAATCCATTCTCCATCGGCTACAACTACCAGACCGGGACCCTGCTCTCCGTGAATGCGGCGAGCACTGGTAACAGCATATCCGTGATTGATTCGCAGACGCAGAGCACCCAGGCGACCATCGGAATTGGTAGCCAGGCGCAATTTGCGGCAGCGATGGACAACGTGTATGGCACCGCGGTAATCGCGGACCAGAACAACAATCGGGTGCTGTTCGTACCGATGCCGAAGTAAGTGGTGAAGGAACACGGCGAAAAGAAGTGCAAAGCCGACGCCGGCGAAATAACGGCAGTGCGTTTCAGCGCCGGCGCGTGAGGTTTGGAATTGCGGGCACAACAACCACTCCGGTATACTGCTATGTTTGTGCTATGGCTGGCAGCCTCCGTGGGGTCGGGGCGCCCGCATAATCAGGTGGACATCCTGAAGGACTCGTCGACAATTCTGTTGTCCTCGTTCAGTTGGGATCACCAAAAATTTTAACCGGCAGACGGTTAGGCATCCGAAGGGTTACCCACGCGTCCAGAAGGGAAGCGGAAGCAGAGGGCAAACCTGGAGAAGAATAATAAGGAGAACACAGTGAATTCCAGAAATATGATTCGTACGGCTGCACTGGCCGCTGCGTGCCTCTTCAGCACCGCAGTCGTCCACGGGCAGGGAGCAGCGGGCGCGGCTACGGGCACAAAAATCGGCAGCATCAACATCCGGCAGGCGATCGTGACGACCGCGGAAGGCAAGCAAGCATCCGCCGAACTGCAATCGCAGTTTGCCTCGCAACAGAATGAACTGGAGGCGCTGAACAAGCAGATCAACGATCTGCGGCAGCAACTGGCGGCCAATGCCACCACCTGGGGCGACGACCAGAAAGCGCGTGTGTCGGCGCAAGGGCAGCGGCTGACCGCCAAGTTCGACCGCCAGAACACCGCACTGCAGGAAGATGTGAACGCAGCGCAGAGTGAAGTGGTCGATCGCATCGGCAGGAAAATGATGGACGTCATTGAGCGGTACGCGCGTGAAAACGGATACGTCGCCGTTTTCGAATACCCGGCTCAGAATACTTCGGTCGTGTACGCTTCCACCAACATCGACATCACCGCTGAAATTATCAAGCTGTACGATCAGGCGTATCCCGCGAAGGGCGGAGCGGCCCCGGCCACCAGGCCAGCCACTACACCGAAGCCGGCCACGCAACCACCAGCTACGACTCCGAAGCCCGCGGCGCCAACCAAGCCATAAGGGCGGGCGCTCGGTTCAAGTCAGAATCATGGAGAACTGCCTCGACCCCGGTCGGGGCAGTTCTTTTTTTGCTCGATTGTGTGCGCGTTTTTGTCGAAGAGTTGCAGATCTGGCGGACGAGCAGCTAGTTCCCGGGTTCGGCCCCAACTGGAGCTGGCTCTTTGGGTTTGTGAATCTTGTTTGAGGTATCGACCTCGAAGAGCATGTAGTCGGTCAGAAAATGTTTGTGGTGATAGCGCTTCCCGTGCAACTCCATATACATCTCAGCGGTCCAGGGCAGCCACAGTGTGGAGGAACCGTTCTGGAAACGCACGGGACCATAGTCGACGGTGAGATGGTCGCGAGAGAGTTCGAGCTTGTCGATTGGAGCGATCAGGTCGGTTTCAACGCGCAACAAATCAAAGCTGGCAGAGGCCACCCAAATCCGTCCTTTGATGGGAATTTCATACAACAATCCACTTTTGCGCCACTCGCGAACCCCGATGAAGCCCGGCGCCGCGGTATTTTCCTGAAAGCGTATCTGCCAAGCTGCTTCACCACGAACGCTGGTTAGCCCCTCGCATTTGTAAATAAATCCGCCCTGATTTGCGGGCTGCAAGATCGATACGCCCAGTCCATTCAGGCCGATGGTAGCCAGCGAGGTGGGAAAACCAGTAGTATCCGAGCTTCCGTTGCGGCTTTCCTCCAGATACATGGAATGTTCTTTGAATAAATGCACAAACACGATGTAGGAGAATTCCCGGGAAAGAGGAGGGCCAGGCGTGCCGTAACGATCGATTTGCTGGTGCTCGATGCGCTCCGTAGCCGTAAACTTTTCGAAATTCTGAAGTTGCATGCTCATACGGTGTTGCGCCCGCGCGAGGACTTCGTCTGATTTGCACGGCGCATCCGATGCCAGGCGGTATTCAGTGCTATCGACGTCAGGGGGCGCCCACGGCCGCTCCACAACCGGCGGCAGCAGAACGGTCGGAGGCGGAGGCGGGGGAAGATTTGCTGCCTCACTATTGTTATTATTCGCGGACTTCGCCGAAACTCGCGCCAGTTTCTCCTTAGCCTTGGTCGCATAGGGGTCGTTGGGAAATTGGGCTGCAACTGATTCCCAGGTGGCCTTGGCTTCCTCTAACTTTCCTTCGGCATCCAGGATTTCGCCCAGCAAGAATGTGGGATACGCGCTTTTTTCTTTGGCGAGGGTGGCTGCGCGTCGCGCATGCGACTCGGCCTCATTAAATCGTCCCGCTCTGGCATAGGCGGACGCAAGCAGCAAATGGGTGCGCCAACTGGCGCCGTTCAAGTCATAAGCCTTCTCGAGCGTGGTGATGGCTCCGGCGGTATCACCTGCTTGTAGTTGCATTTCGCCGATCGCCAGAAGCGCCTTTTCATAGCCGGGATTCAATTTCAGCACCGCTTCAAAATGTTGTCGCGCCAAATCAGATTGGTGCAACGCCAGTTCGGTCGTTCCCAGGAGATAAAGCACTTCCACATTCGTCGGAGCGATTTTGACAGCTTTCTCGAAGTGAAGCTTGGCGGCGTCGTATTGATTCTTGCGCAAGGCGTCAAAGCCCTTGTCGATTTCAGCCTGCAATTTCGGCGTCATGACCACGCCGGAAGCGGGAGAACTGCCGGCCCCAGCGTCGGATTCGGAGCGGATATAAACAAAGACCGAAACATCCGTCCCCATGCTGGCTACCGTCAATTGCTCTACGGTGGTTTTATAACCGACGCAACTTATCTCGATTTCATATTGCCCGGGAAGAACACCAGAGAATTCAGCGGCCGAACCATCGCGCGTGGGCGTATTCGAGTTGTAACCACCAACGGTGGAGCGCAGATGCACGATCGCCGGCGTGGTCAAAGGAGTGCCCCGCTCGTCACGAACGTTCACTCGAACCGAGACAGGTTGGGGTGGGTTGTAGCCCGGAGTTTGGCCGCGATTAGGAGGGGTGCGTTGTCCATAAGCGGACAGGCTAATAGCGAGAAGGCCGAGCAGAATAAAAACAAGCCTGTATTGCCAGGTGGGACGAATGGTCAGGCCACACATACCACGACTCCGCCCTTCGGAAGAGAGTCCAAGACTACGCAGTTGGACGTGGCGGGTCAAGTTCCGTCTCTGCTGCGCCGATTGGCAAGACCAGGCAATAAAATTCGTACGGATCTTTTCCATTGGAAATATTGAAGTTAGCAGACGACCCGGTTCACTGGCGGAAGCAGGATCAGAGCGGCAGGCCAGGTACCTTGCTTTTACGTGGCTCTCGGAATATACTCATTGTTCGCTCTGAAACGGGTCGCACCATCAGGTGGGCGCAAGCCCACTTTTTTGTTGCCGCCGGCGGGGATGAGCATTCGACCGGCTTAGGCCGTGGAGTCTTTAAGTGAATTTGGAGAAAGTCCGCGATGCCGCCGAGCGGGTCGCTCGTTCGGAAGGCTTGGAAATCGTGGATGTCGAGTGGAAGGTTGGGAAGCAGCGGTTCCTACGGGTGTACATCGACCGGGTACCCCCCGCGCAAGCTGCGGAGTTGGCTGAGGAACAAGGGGAGCCCAGTCCTTTTCCCAAAATCAGTCACTCGGACTGTGAGCGGGTAAGCAAGCAATTGAGCGTAATCCTCGATGTTGAGGAGCTTATCCCGGGCCCAGGCTACATCCTGGAGGTAAGTTCTCCGGGATTGGACCGAGCTTTGCGCAGCGCCGCGGATTTTGAACGATTTCGTGGCCAGTCGGCAAAGATATCGACCAACGAGCCGATCGGCGAAGCGAAGTTTTTTGAGGGCCGGCTGCGCGGTTTTGCCGATGGCAAAGTCCGCATGGAATTGAAAGGCAAAGAAGCTCGCGTCGTCGAGATACCGTTAGAGACGATCAAGAAGGCGAATCTGGTAGTGGAGTTTTAGGAACGAGAAATGGCGAATTTGCTCTATCAACAAATCGAAATGTTGAGCCGGGAGAAGCACATCGAACCGGAAGTGGTGATTTCTGCCATCGAAGACGCCATGGTTGTGGCTGCGCGCAAATATTACAAGACCGAAGAAGACCTGCGCGGAAAGTTCAATGCGGAAAGCGGCCAGGTGGATGTGTATTCGGTATACACCGTGGTGGAAGAAGTGGCTGATCCCAAACGCGAAATCAGCGTGACCGATGCCAAGAAAAAGAATCCTGGCGCGGAAGTGGGCACGGAGATCCTCACGGCCAAGCCCACCGATGTTCTGGGTCGCATCGCGGCGCAGACTGCCAAGCAGGTAATCCTGCAAAAAGTGCGCGAAGCGGAACGCGATACCATTTTCAATGAGTACCACAATCGCACGGGTGAACTAATCACCGTAATCGTGAAGCGCGCCGAAGGCCCGGACCTGATCGTGGATATGGGACGAACGGAAGCGCGCTTACCCAAACGCGAGCAATCCAAGCTGGAAACCTACAATATTGGCGAGCGCATTCGCGTGGTCATTCGCACCGTGGATCGCGCCGCAAAGGGTCCGCAAGTGATCGTTTCGCGCGCCGATGCCGCTCTAGTACAGCGTTTGTTCGAAATGGAAGTGCCGGAAATTTATGACGGCACGGTGCAGATCCGCGCGGCTGCGCGTGAAGCCGGGGAACGTACCAAGGTGGCGGTTGCTAGTCGCGACAAAGACGTTGATCCTGTGGGTGCTTGCGTCGGTATGAAGGGTATGCGCGTGCAATCCATCATCCGGGAATTGCGCGGCGAGAAAATCGACATCATTCCGTACAACGAAGAGACGGTGGCGTTCGCGCAGAAAGCGCTGAGCCCGGCGAAGGTTACTCGCGTTCAGATAACCGACCCGGAGAATCACAAGCTGGAAGTGATCGTCGAGGATTCGCAGCTTTCCCTGGCCATCGGCAAAAAGGGCCAGAACGTTCGCCTGGCCAGCAAACTGATTGGCTGGGACATCGATATCAAGAGCGAAGAAGAAAAGCGCCGTGAAATTGAGGAGCAGATGACCGCCCTCACCGCGCCCACGACGCCTCTGACGGTGTTGGAAGGCGTCGGACCCAAGACCATTGAAAAGATCGAGGCGGCGGGAATTACCTCGCTGGAAAAACTTGCCGGAATGACTCCGGAACAGTTGCTGGAAATTCCGGGCATCGGCGAAAAAATGGTCGACAAAATTTATCAGGCCGTTAATCGCTTCTATGAAGGCGGCGGAGAAGCTGGAGCGGCCGGCACGCATCCTGAAGGAAGCGCTGCTGCCGCCGAAGGCACGGCTACGGAATCGACTGAAGATAGCGCGGAAAAAACAGAGCCTGCAACCGAAGAGGCGACCGAAGCCACGGAAAATGGCGCCGAGAAGGCCGAAGGAACGACTGAAAAAGCGGCCGAAGCCGCAGCCGGCAGCGAAACACCGGCACAAACCGAGACCCAGGAAAACACCGCGGAGTCTAGCTCTACGGCGGCTGAAACACCGGAAAAAACTCCGGCGGAACAGCAGGAAGAGAAAAACTCCTAAAGCAGTATGAGTGACGCATCCCAAGTCCGCATTAATGAACTCGCCCGTGAACTCGAGGTGAAGGCCAAGGCCATTATTGACCTTTTGCCGGGTTTCGGCGTAACCGAGAAAAAAACTCATTCCAGCTCGATCACCGTCGAAGTTGCTGAAAAAGTTCGTCATCATTTGAAAGGTGTCGCAGACGCTGAGGCAGCCGCCGAAGCGGATCGCGAAGCCAAGGAAGCGGCGGCCAAAGCGGCACAGCGAAGGCCTCCGACACCGGTGCACGTGCAGCCGCCACAGGCAGCGCATCCTGCGCCCGCAGTGGCGAAGCCTCCAGTTCACGCTCCAGCCGCGCCTGCGGCGACGCACGCAACTCCTGCGCCCGCTCCCACTGCTGTGGCGCCGGCAGTTGCTCCCCCTGTAGCTCCGAGACCTGCTCCAGCGGCACCCGTTGCGCAGCCGCCAAGCACTGCTGCGCCGGTTGCAAAACCAATCGCACCACAGCCGCCATCGGCTCAGCCCAGCGCACCAGCCGCGGCAAAACCTGCTGCGCCAGCTGCGCCTGCGGCTCCCTCTACTGCTTCAGCCCCACCGCCTGCAGCGCAACAGCCGCGGCCCGCGGCGCCTGCTGCCGCGTCGCAACACCCGACTTCACGTCCTGCGCCAGGCGGTCCTCCGCCGGGTGGACGGCCGCAACAACCTGGGCAACAGCCGCAAGCTGCGCGACCTGCTTCTCCTTCTCAACCATTGCGTCCCGGTGCACCCGGCTCGCAACAACCGCGGCCGCCACTTGGACGCTCCATGCCCACAGGAAATCGTGGGCCTATTCCTGGAACCGTTCCCGGTAGCGGACGCCCCAGTGGTCCGCGTCCCGGCCAGCCCATGCGCCCGCAACAATCCGGGCAAGGGCAGGGAGGACGTTCCTTTACGCCTCGTCCTTCCGGAGGTCCCGGTGGCCCAGGCGGAACGGGCGCTCCTAATCGTCCTTGGGGACAAAGGCCTGGTGCGGTCCCGACTGGTTCGCGTCCCGGCCCTCGTACACCCGGTCGTCCGGCGATGCTGCCGCCGCTTCCCGACAAAATGCCGTCGAAGGCGGAGCCCGGCAAGCCGCTGTATACGCGCAAGCCGCCACAACGCCAGCGTCCCGCAGCGGATAAACGCGAGATGGAAGGTGAGCGCAAGCTTCATCCCACGCGCCAGCGTCCCGGTGCAGGTGGGCGCGGTGCTGCGATCGCCGCGATTGCTCCTCCAGAGCCGCGGGCGCCGCGCGACATCACTTTGACAGAAGGCATCACCATTCGCGAACTGGCGGAAAAGCTGGATATTCGCGCAAAAGATTTGCTGAAGACGCTGTTGGATCGCGGCGTGTTTGCCAGCATCAACCAGGCGCTGGACGTGAACACCGCCACGGATCTGGCGCAGTCGTTTAACGGCGTCGTCAGTGTCGTCTCCTTCGAAGAAGAAATGGTTTTGGAAGTGGCGAAGGAAGAGACACGGGAGAATTTGAAACCGCGGCCGCCCGTGGTTACGGTTATGGGCCACGTCGATCACGGCAAAACCAGTTTGCTGGACGCCATTCGCGAAGCGGATGTTGCCGGAGGCGAAGCTGGCGGAATCACGCAACACATCGGCGCGTACAAAGTGCAAGTGCAAGGGCGCAGTGTGGTGTTCGTCGATACGCCGGGGCACGAAGCGTTTACGCGCATGCGCGCGCGAGGCGCGAAGGTTACCGACATTGTGGTGCTGGTGGTTGCCGCCGATGACGGCGTGATGCCGCAGACTCGCGAAGCCATCGATCACGCGAAGGCTGCGAATGTGCCGATGATCGTTGCCATCAATAAGATTGATAAGCCGGAAGCGCAGGTGGAGCGCGTAAAGCGCCAACTCAGCGACCTCGGGCTGATGCCGTCAGAATGGGGCGGCGATGTCGAGTTCGTGGAAGTTTCCGCGAAGCAGCGCAAGAACCTCGGCAAGCTTCTCGAAATTATTTTGACGGTCGCGGATTTGCGTGAACTCAAAGCGAATCCCGATGCTCCTGCGGCCGGAACTGTGCTGGAATCGCGTGTCGACAGGGGACGCGGCCCGGTTGCCACCATCCTCGTGCAGAACGGCACCTTGAACACCAGCGACTTCTTCATCGCCGGTTCAGTCTTCGGCAAGGTTCGCGCCATGTTTGACGATCGTGGCCGCCCGGTGAAAATCGCGCCGCCCTCCACGCCCGTTGAAGTACTTGGTTTGCAGGGCGTGCCGGAGGCCGGCGATCATTTCCAGGTTACCGACGAAGCGAAAGCCCGCCACGTGGTGGAATATCGACAGTCCAAGCAGCGCGACGCGGCATTGCGCGCCAGCGCCGGCGGACGCATCACGCTGGACCAGTTGCACGAGCAGCTAAAGGCTGGAGAGGTCAAGGAACTTCCGATCGTGGTGAAGGCCGACGTGCAGGGTTCCGCCGAAGTTTTGGGCGAAATGTTGCCGAAGCTTTCAACCGATCAGGTGAAGTTGAAGATCATCAGCACTGGCGTCGGCGCGGTAACAGAGAACGACGTGCTACTGGCTTCCGCATCCGGCGCGATTATTATCGCGTTTGGTGTGCGTCCGGATCGCAAGGCTTCGGATCTGGCGCAACAGGAAAAAGTCGACATCCGCACGCACACGATTATTTACGAAGTTTCCGATGAGATTCAGAAAGCCATGGAAGGACTGCTGGAGCCGGTGCTGCAGGAAACCTACCTGGGCCGCGCAGAGGTGCGCAATACCTTCCGGATCAAGGGCTCGGGCACCGTGGCTGGTTGCTACATTCTGGATGGAGTCGTGAAGCGCGACGCGCAAGTTCGTGTAGTGCGCGATGGCGCGATCGTGTACACCTCAAAGCTGAGCTCGTTGAAGCGCTTCAAGGACGATGCCAATGAAGTGCGCGCCGGGTACGAATGCGGCCTCGGCATCTCCAACTTCAACGACGTGAAAGTCGGAGACGTTCTGGAATGCTTCCAGGTCGTCAAAGTTTCCGCCGCCGAAGCGGCACAAACTCCCGCCCACGCTGGACGCAGCAGGTAACACCGCCGGGAAGTATGCAGTGATCCCCGGAATTGTCTATGGCCGTAGGTCTACTCACGTTGGAGCTGTTCATCGCGGAAGCTCATTCCCTGAAGGATAAGCGGCAGATTCTGCGCAGCCTGAAAGACCGGCTACGGGGGAACTTTAATGTTGCCGTGGCGGAACTGGATTTTGAGGATACCTGGCAGCGTTCGGTGGTTGGCGTTGTGACGCTGGCCAACGAAGAGCATCATGTGGAAGAATCGCTGCAGAAGGTCCTAGCAGAGGCGGATAAAATCCTGGGACCGCTGCTGACCGGCCATTCGGTGGATTTGCTTTAGGGGACGGTATTGTTATGAGCCCAGATAATCATCGCCATGAACGCGTTGGCGAAGAAATCGCGCATGAGATCAACGTCATGCTGGCCGGCGAATTAAAGGATCCGCGGCTGGAAGTCAGTGTGATCGTCAGCGAAGTGCGCGTTCAGCCGGATATGAAGCATGCGCGTGTGTTCGTCAGCGTGCCGCATACCAGCAATAAAGAGCAGACCGATGCGATCAAAGCGCTGGAGCATGCGGCGGGATTCATTCGGCGCGAACTGGTGGAGCGGCTGCAACTGCGGCGCGTCCCGGATCTGCACTTCACGCTGGACCTTTCGCAGGAACATGTAGAGCGCATCGAGCAGTTGCTGAAAGAAGTGAAAAAAGAGAAACCCGCAACCACCGACTGAAAGTTCCGGAAGTGTGAGATTTCTTCTGCGCTAGGTCTTCCTTAACAGATAGTGATACAAAATAAAAATCATTACCGTACCGCAACTTGCAAGGAACGCTTTTTGATAACTGATTACTGATCACGGATAACTTTTCCATGCCCCGCCAACCACAACCAGCACCTTTCGATGGCGCGCTTGTCGTCAACAAGCCGCAAGGCCGCACGTCCCACGACATTGTGGACGCGGTGCGGCACTTGGCAGGATTCCGCCAAGTCGGCCATCTCGGAACGCTTGATCCGCTCGCGACTGGGGTTTTGGTGCTATTGCTGGGCAAAGCCACGCGTCTGGTTCGTTTTTATGCGGGACGACGAAAGCGCTACACCGCCGGCTTCCGTTTCGGTTTTGCCACCAATACCTACGACTCCGAGGGCCAAGCGCAGGGACCCGATACCGCACCGGTTCTGGACCGCGAGCTGCTCGAACGCTGGGCCGCGGAATCGGTGGGCCGTTTTGACCAGATGCCGCCGGCGTTTTCCGCCAAAAAAATACACGGCCGCCCTGCATATGAACTGGCGCGCAAAAACCTGGCCGTCGAGCTGAAGCCTGTCTCCGTGGGACTGTACGAATATCGCCTGACGGAAATCGCGGGAAGCGTCGCGCGCTTCAGCATTGAGTGCTCTTCGGGAACTTATGTGCGTTCGCTTGCACACGACATGGGACAAAAGCTGGGTTGTGGGGCGCATCTGGAAGAAATTTCGCGCACAGCCGTCGGTGAATTCTCTCTCGAGCAGGCCATCACCATCGAAGAACTCGCCGATGCCGCTAGAGCCGGAAAATTCAAAGAGCGATTGATCGCTCTGGAAAACCTGCTGCCTAATTTTCCGCGCACCAATGTGCTTCCCGTGCTGGAGAAGAAAGTGCGCCACGGCGGCAAGTTCAACGTGGCTCCCGCGCAACTGCAATTGACGCACACCGAATTGCCCCCCGGCGCAACGACGGAACTGGACTCGGAAGTTGTGCAGCCGCCCCGGCTGCGCGTGTTCAGCCAACAAAATAAATTGATTGCCATCGCCGAGGCCGTGGTTCCCCGCACTTATCAACCCATCGTCGTGTTCGATCCGTTGCCCTGAACGGCGAAGCTTCCGTTTTCACCAGGTCGGCCTAAGAGCGCGCGCCGTGTTTAACCCCTTGGTGGAGGCGGACGCGGCGGATTCTCCTGGTTCGGTTGCTCGGGCTGCGGCTCCTGCACCGGCGGCTGTTGCTCGGGTACAGGTTCGGGGGCTGGCTGCGGCGCGGGCGTTGGTTGTGGCGTAGGCTCTTCCGTTGGCGGAAGCGTTGGTTGAGGTTCCGGCTGCGGTTCCTGTCGAGGCGCCAGTGGCACGCCAATCGCGGCCCGGCCGCCGGGTTCTCCGCGTCCCGCATAGATGGTGTGCAATTCTCTTTTGGGAACTCGCACGGTTCGCGGAGTAATCAAAATCAGAAGTTCCGTATCCTGCAGAGTATTGTTGCGCACTCCGAATGCGTAACCGACCCCCGGTATCGTAGCCAAGCCAGGGATACCAGTGATGGACTTGGTCTCTTCGCGGTCCAGCAATCCCGCCAGCACGGATGTCTCGTCTTCTTTCAAACGTATGGTTTGCGTGACGTTGCGGTTCGAAAGTACGGGAATCCCGTTGATGCTCGTTCCTGTAAGCGCCTTGATGTCAAATTCCATCTGCAGAGTCACTTGATGATTCTGGTGCAGCGTGGGAGTTGCTTTCACTTTCAGGCCTAGGTCCACATATTCCGAACCGGGGTACGGTTGCTGATTCGTTGCGGGATTGGAGATCAAACTGGTTGGGCTGACAATCAACGTCACCTGGCCCGCTCCGCCTGAAATGTTGTCGGCCACCACCAGGTCAGGGAACGTGCTGTTTGTGAAATTGGAACTGACGATGGCGCCCGGATTCGTACCCGCAGCGGGTTCCAGCGCCGCGCTATAGAGCCCATTTCCAAGATCCAGATAAACGCGTACCGTACCCGCAGCCGTGTTGCTGATGGCGATGCCGCTGCTGGCCTGTTGCAGGAAATTGCCGATCACCACGCCGGTCGGCGTGGCTCCAGTGGCTAGCGGCGATTGCGAGGAAACGTTGAACGTGCCGTCGCCAACTCCCAGAAACACGCTGGCCGTATTGTCGTCCTGATTCACCACGACAAGCCCGGGGCCAGTGCTTCCACTGAGGGTACCGGTCGCGATGGCCACCGGGAACTTGCCCACCGCCAGTGGCGACTTGGAGAATTCCGTGAACGTGCCATCTCCATTGCCCTTCAGGACCGTCACGTTGTTCGTCACTTGGTTCACAATCGCCAAATCCGAAATGCCATCTCCATTGAAGTCTGCCACCGCAATTGCGTAAGGGCCTTCTGCCGTTTTCGGCAACGCGAACGGCGAGCCGTTCACCTGTGCGAACGTCCCGTCGTTATTTGCGATGAATACCGAATAAGTGTTGTCGGTAAAATTCGTTACCACAAAGCCGGTATTTCCGTTCACGTTGGTATTGAATTGCCCGACGACGATCGCACTAGGCTGCTGGCCAACCGCAATGGGATTCTTCTGGATTACAAACGTGCCGTCGCCATTTCCCAGCAACTCCGTCACGGTGTTGCCAACCGGATCCGTCACCAGCAAATCTGCGAACGAGTCGGTGTTCGGATTGAGGCTTCCTACCGCAATGGCCGCGGGAACCGGCGGCGCTGAAGCGCGTGCCGCGCCCAGAGAAATCGGCGAGCCCGTAGCTTGCGTGAAGAGCGAAACGGCCGTCGGTCCTTGATTCAGAAAGATGGTGAGGGTGTTATCAATTTCATTGAGCACCGCCAAATCTTGGATTCCGGCGTTGCGGATATCCGACGGCACCATCGACACCGGTCCCTTTCCCACCGCGAATTGTTGTGTAGGAATGGTGACCCCGGTACCGCCGGGATTGGCGACAAAGGGCGTCGAACCCAGGCTGCCGGAGAGCAGCGACAAGGTAACCGGGTAGCGCTCGCCAACAAAGAATGTCGCCGGTTTTCCGTCCTGCGCGCGCATCAGCACCTGGCTGCCGCTCTGCACCAGCGAAAGAGCCTCAGAGAAATCCGCTGAGAAGCTAGGCAGCGTAAGCAGGAACATGGTTTTGCCGCCGCCAATGGCCGCAATCGGCGGGATCGCTGTGGCCAGACTGGCAAGGCCGCCCGAGGCCGCAGTGCCAAAGATGGTGGCGAGGATCGTCAACAAGGCCGTGACGCTGGAAGCGGAGCGCACCTGTTGCGCGAGCCCTGGGGTCAGGGTGATCAACTGCAGGCTGGCTGGCGGAGTAATGCCGAGCTTTCTGGCGTTGTTCAGGTCAAGTTCCAAAATGTCGATCTGCAGCAACACTTCGCCGCGCGCTTGCTCGATCTGGCGAATAATATTTCCCGCCAGCTGTACCCGCTGCACGGTGTCACGAACGGTGATGGAATGAGCGGTCGCCGACTGCTGGATATGCTGAATGCCCGTCAGGTCTCGGATGACGCGCAGAATCTCTGTCATGTCCGTCGGATCCACGGCGGCCGTCAGCGGAAATGTCTGCTCGATTTCCGGATCAAAGTCTCTGCGTTTTTGTTGCGTGTCGGCCGCCACAAAAATCTGCTTTGGCGTCATCGCTCGCCAGAATGTGCCCGACTCCGCCGTCAGGACTTTCATCGCCGTGTCGAAGTCGACGTCCGATACGCGAAAACGCACCGTCCTTGCGGGCAACTCCGGGTCAAACGCAACCTTAATCCCGTACGTTGCCGTGACCTGTTCATAGGCGGCGCGTATGTCGGTAGCGTTGAGATTGAAACTGTGCGTCACCTTGTCGGGCTTCAACTCAGGCAAGCCCTCGGGCGGCTCTGGTGCAGGCAGCCCGTTGCCGTGCTCGGTTTCGTCGCCTTTCATGGCTTCGATCTGATGCAAACGTTCCGCGAGGATGGTGTTGGTGGGATCGATGCGCAAGGCCAGCAGCAGCGCTTCGGTTGCGCCCGTCACGTCTTTCTGGATGGCCAGGCTCTCGGCCTTGTTCACGTACTCGCGCACCAGCCTGGAGCGCAGCGCAACGCCCTTGCTCACAATTATTACGTCGAATGGCGCATAGCGCGCCGCTTCTTCATACGCCGCCAAAGCTCCATCAAAGTCCCCAGCTGCTTCCAGCTTGGCTCCTTGGTCCGCATACTTTTTGGCGATTTTCGGGTCGGGCTTGATGATCGAGGCGTTGGGCGCGGGAACCTGGGCGGGTTGCTGGCCTGCCTGGGCTGGCAACGAAGAGTAGGTCAGAGCCAGGGCAAGGATAAGAGCGAGGCTCTGGCGAAATGAAGGCGGCCGCATATAAGACAGTAGACGCAAGCCCCTATTCTACCGTGAGGTAGGGAATGATGCGCGTCCTTGACGAGGAAGGATAAGGGGGTGTAAGCTGGATTCATTGTTGCAAATGAGTTTCAACTGGAGAGAACGTGCTTTCTGCCTTCCTCATCGCCCTTCGTGAGGGCGTCGAGGCCTCCCTTGTCGTCGGTATCATTCTGGTTTATCTGGCTCGTACTTCCCGCAGCCACCTGACACGTTACGTGTGGGGCGGCGTTGCCGCTGCAGTGGCGCTGAGCCTCGCGGTCGCCATTGCTCTGGAGCGCTTCAACATCAGCGAAGACGGCTTTGAGGGCTTGCTGCTGCTGGTGGCGGCCGCGTTCGTGGTCACGATGGTTGTGTGGATGAACCGTATCGCGCGCCACCTGAAAAAGGAAATCGAAGATAAAGTGGAAAGCTTCGCTTCGCGCGCGGGCTCTGCCGCCGGATGGGGTATCGCTCTTTTTGTGTTCCTGATGGTTTTGCGCGAGGGCGCGGAACTCGCCCTGATTCTTCGCGCGGTGGAATTGTCCACGGAAGGACTGCAAACCTGGATTGGAACACTGGCCGGAATCACAGCTGCAATCTTGGTGGGACTTTTCTTTTTCAAAGGCACGCTCAAGGTGCCGTTGCACCGTTTTTTCGCCGTGACCAGCGCCATTCTGACTCTCGTGGCGATTCAACTGGCGGTCACCGGCCTGCACGAGTTGAGCGAAGCGCGCTGGATTCCTTCCAGCAAGACAGAAATGGCGCTGCTTGGCCCCATCGTCCGCAATGAATTGTTCTTCTTTATTTTTGTGTTTGGCGCCGCGGCATTCATGATTTTTCGCGAATGGCAGTCGGCCACTCTGTCCAAAGCGATGAAGTCCGCCACCAACGACGCGGAGCGCCGCCTGACGGAGGCGCAGAATCGCCGCCAGCGCTTCTGGATGATGGCTGCGGGAGTTGCCAGCCTGACGGTAATCCTGGCCCTTACCGCTGATTTTATCTATGCAAAGGTGAATGCCGCGCCGGTGGAGGCGCGCGAAGTGACTGCCGTAGATAACATCGTGCGCATCCCTGTTTCCGAGGTGCAGGACGGCAACCTGCATCTATTCACGCTGAAAACGAACGGCCAATCGATCCGCTTCATGGTGATTAAGAAGCCCAACGGCTATGGCACGGCGCTGGATGCCTGCCTGATTTGCGGCGCGGAAGGCTATCGTCAAGAAGGACAAAACGTGATGTGCCGCCACTGCGCCTCCGCGATTTATATCCCTTCAATCGGGCAGAAGGGCGGATGCAATCCCATCGGGTTTACATCGCAAGTGGATAGCAACGAGATCGCCATCGACGTCTCCGCGCTCACCAAAGCCGCGGAAGAAATCCCGCGATAGGAGAAGCTATCGTTTTCTGATCATTCGAAATGTTCCTTCGCCTCGTTACCGACTCCTTCACACGACGCCCCCGGCGCAAATTGCTGACCATGGCGGCCCTGGCCCTGGGAATGGCTGTGGCCACGGCGGCGCTTAGCGTGTCACTGGATGTTGGGGATCGCTTGGCGCAGGAATTTCGCAGCTTGGGCGCCAATCTGCTGGTCACGCCGGAAGCCGATTCGTTGCCGCTGGAAATTGGTGGCGTGGACTATCGTCCCGTCAATGCGGGCGCATATCTTCCGGAAGCGGACCTTGGCAAACTGAAGACAATTTTTTGGCGGTTCAACATCATCGGGTTTGCGCCGATCCTCGAAGTACCTATTCAAGCATGGTCACCCGCTTCGAAAACTTGGAGCAATCCTGGCTCGACGGACAAAGTCACGCTGATCGGAACGTGGTCGCAGCATCCCGTTCCCATACCCGACGGCACCACGTATGTCTCTGGAATTGAGAAGACCAATCCTTGGTGGAATGTGGAAGGGAATTGGTTCGCGGAAAATTCTCAGGAATGCGTTGTGGGCACGGCGTTCGCAAAGAAATTCGGCGTGAAGGCCGGCGATGTCCTGAACGTCAGCGCGGGCACGCAAGCGGGCTGGCGAGCGCTGAAGGTTGTGGGCCTGCTCTCCACCAGTGGCCCCGAAGACAATTCGGTAGTTGCTGCCTTGCCCATCGTGCAGAATCTTGCAGGTAAGCCCGGGCAGTATCGACGGCTTTATGTGAGCGCGTTGACCAAGCCGGAAGATGCGTTTGCACGCAAAGATCCCAAGAGCATGACGCCGGCGGAATTCGACAAGTGGTACTGCACGCCGTACATCAGCGCGATTGCGTTGCAAATTAGCGAGGAATTGAAGGGCACGGACGTGCACGTGATTCGCCGCGTGGCCGAGGGCGAAGGCAACGTGCTCACGCGCGTGCGCATACTGCTTTGGCTGGTGACGTTTGCCGCGTTGCTGGCCGCGGCGCTGGCGGTGGGGGCTTCTGCGGCCGCCTCGGTGATTGAACGGCGCACGGAAATTGGCCTGATGAAGGCGCTGGGTGCGGGTTCCGGCCTGGTAGGAGTGCTGCTGGCAGCGGAGCAACTGCTTCTCGCGTTCATCGGCGGCGGAATTGGCTACGCCGTGGGCATCATTCTGGCGCGCTTACTGGGTGAAAGAATTTTTGGTTTTGCACCCGCGCCAAAACTCTTTGTGCTGCTGATTATTCTGGTGCTGGCTGCGCTGATCACTCTGCTGGGCAGCGCTTTGCCTCTGCGGCGCGCTTCCCGATACGATCCCGCGCCGATGCTGCGAGGCGAATGATGCCATTTACTCCCATGTTCTGGCGCATCGTTCGCAGGCTGCTGACCGCCAACTACGGCCGCCTGTTCGTGATTCTGCTGGCGCTGGGTGCGGGCGCCGCAGTTACAGCCGCGCTGCTGAATCTGCAGATCGACGCCAAGCGTCGCTTGACGACGGAATTTCGTGCGCTCGGCGCAAACGTGATTGTCGCTCCGCATGATACATCCAACAGCGATTCCAATGGCGCGACGCTGCACGAAGCGCTGCTGGCGCAACTTCCGGCGGAAAATGAAGGCAAGCACGTTCCCGCCGTCGCTTTCCTTTACGTCATCGGCGAAGTCTCCAAGGCCGGCACGATGCATTACGAGCCCGCCGTCATCGCCGGCACGCAAGGCCAAGGCCTTGCGGATGTTCGGCCCGGACGTCGCACAGAGTTTTCCGCGGCTGACGAAAATGCTTCGAACGCCTGTGAGGTTGGATCGAAAGCTGCGGCGCAATTCGGCGTCCATGCGGGCGATACCTTGTTGCTCCGCAATCACGGCAAGGAATCGTCCTGTAAAATCTATTCGGTTGTGGCCAGCGGCGGCGCGGACGATACGCAAATTTTCACCAACCTGGCAACCGCACAGTCCCTCGCCGATCTTCCCGGCCGAATCAGCCTGATCCAACTGAGCGTCACCGGTACTCCCGATTCCATCAATCAATTCATTGCCGATCTCGCGCGGCGCATTCCCGGAGCCGATGTTCACGGCATCAAACAGTTTGCCGAAGCCGAAGGCCGCATCTACAACCGCATCAGCGGACTGCTTTCCTCTACCATTCTCTTGGTGCTGCTGCTCACCTCGCTTTGCGTGATGGCTGGAATGAGCAACGTGGCCATCGAGCGCCGCAACGACGTGGGCCTGATGAAAGCCATCGGAGGTTCGGTGCGCCGCGTGGTGCGCCTGTTTCTGGCCGAGGCCATCATCCTTGGCATCGCCGGCGGTATCGTGGGCTCGGCGATCGGTCTGCTTGTCTCCATCTGGTTGGGAAAAGCGGTGTTCGGTGTCGCCGCGGAGCCGCGCTGGATCGTGTATCCTTTTTCTGTGGCCCTTACAATTCTCGTTTCCATCGCCAGTGCCTTTCCGCTTCGCCGATTGGCGAGCATTCGTCCCGCGAGCGTTTTTCGAGGTGAAGGGTGAGCACACAGGTCCATATCGACTCGCTGGTGAAAGAGTACGGCTCGCTGCGCGCTCTCGACGGCATTTCCCTGGATATTCAGTCTGGTGAATGGGTAGCGTTGATGGGCCCGTCGGGCAGCGGTAAGACCACGCTGATCAATATTCTAGGTGGACTCGACACGCTGACCTCGGGGCACGTGGTTGTCGACAACGTCGATCTGGCAAAGTTCGGTGAAAATGATCTGGTCCGTTATCGCGCGGAAAAAATCGGATTCGTCTTCCAGCAGTTTCATCTCGTACCGTATCTCAGCGCGCTGGAAAATGTCATGCTGGCGCAGTATTTCCACAGCGTCACGGATGAACGACAAGCCGCCGATGCGCTGAAACGCGTCGGGCTTGGCGATCGCCTTACCCATCTTCCTTCGCAGCTTTCCGGCGGTGAACAGCAGCGCGTCGCCATTGCTCGTGCGTTGATCAATCAGCCCAGTTTGATCCTTGCCGATGAGCCCACCGGAAACCTCGACGAAGCGAACGAAGAAATCGTGCTCGGGCTGTTTCGCGAGTTGCATGCCACCGGGCACACCATTCTGATGGTTACGCATGACCCGGACATCGCGGAGCAAGCCGACCGCCGCATCGAACTGGTCCACGGGCATCTTGCGGTCGATCAGCGCGTCACCATGGACGACGGCATCCACTTCGATCATCTGCTCGAGCAAATCTGGGTCTGCGGCGAAGAGGGAACTCGCGCGGAGGTGGAACACATCCGCACTCCCGGCGGCATCGATCCAGTGCGCACGCTAGCCCGCATGGAGGATCTGCAGTTGGTAAGCGTGCGCGACCACGAAGTGCAGCTAACCGATCGTGGAAAGAGCCGGGCGCGCGACGTGGTGCGGCGCCATCGTCTGGCCGAGCGCTTATTCAAGGATACGTTCCGAATTGACGACCACGAAGCGCACACGCAGGCCTGCAAATTCGAGCACATCATCAGCCCAGAACTGGACCAGCGCATCTGCAGCTTCCTGGGCCATCCCACCACCTGTCCGCACGGCAATCCCATCCCTCCCGGTGACTGCTGCGATGGCCAACAGAAACGCGGCGAAGGCTAGCGCGGCAGTTCTGGCCGCAATTTCCCTAATCGATACTCCAGCGGTAAACTGAAAACTGTGAACTGAAAACTTTCTACCATGCCCACACCACTCGACCAGCGTAAAAAACCTATCGATGTGAAAGTGCACGTGAAGACCGGCGCAGGTGTGGATATCACCTGGGCGGATGGGCACACCAGCCACTTCGATTTTCCTTACCTGCGCGACCAATGCCCTTGCGCCACGTGCAACGACGAACGTGGCAAGAAAGACGCGGCGGCTTCGTTTAACCTTCCCGCCTCGCCGTTGCTGCCGATGTACAAGCCAAAGCCGCGCGCCAATTCCGCCACGCAGGTGGGGAATTACGCCATCCAGATCGTCTTTAATGACGGGCATTCCACCGGAATCTTCAGCTACGATTACCTGCGTGGCCTCTGTCCCTGCGAAGAATGCGCCAAAGCGTTCCGCGAGCCGTCCAAATAAACGTTTTAAACCCGGGAAATATCGATTAGCAACCTGCAAAACTGGACTTGCCTTTCGAAAGATGCGAGCATTTACTACTGCAAGTCCAAAGCCCGTTGAATGAATAGCTCTCCCCATAGCCCGGCAGCGCAGGGCAGCCGAGGTAACGGTGTTCCGCGCGTCCTAGTCGCGACCACCGCGCTCCTCAGCTTCATTTCTTTCTGGCGTGCCGCCGCCATTGTCTTGAACGATTTGGCATCTTCAGCGTACTACGCCGGTGGTGAAGCCGAAGGCTACATTGGCAAGGCCGCCCCGTGGTTCATCCTGGCCATCATGTTGTTTTCCTATGCTGTGCGCGCGGTTTATGTCGAGAGCTGCAGCATGTTCGTCCGTGGTGGAGTCTACCGCGCGGTCAAACAGTCCTTGGGAGGGACCCTGGCGAAATTCAGCGTTTCGGCGCTGATGTTTGACTACATTCTGACCGGGCCCATCAGCGGAGTGGCTGCCGGGCAATATCTTGCCGGACTCGTCACAGAACTCTTGCAGTATTTCCACATCAGCGGACCAATGTCTTCCTGGAGCATCGATTTTACGGCCGCGAGTTTCGCTATCGTCGTGACGGTTTATTTCTGGTGGGAGAACACCAAAGGAATTCCGGAATCCAGCGAAAAAGCACTGCAGATCATGAAACTGGTTACCGTGATGGTGGTGGTGCTGATCGCTTGGTGCCTCTACACGGTTCTGCTACGCCATTCTTCTCTTCCGCCACTTCCGCAGCCTCGCAACCTTAGATTAAGTTCCAGCGCTCTTGGATGGCTTGCGCACAGTAGTCTTCCCCACACGTTTGGCATCATTGCCATCTTCATTGCCTTGGGCCATTCGGTTCTTGCCATGAGCGGCGAGGAATCACTAGCGCAGGTATACCGCGAAATCGAGCATCCCAAGTTGCCGAACTTGAAGAAGGCGGGGCTGGTAATCTTCATTTACAGCCTGGTATTCACATCGCTGGTTTCGTTTTTCGCGGTCATGATCATCCCCGACTCGGTGCGGGAGCATTACCTGGAGAACTTGATTGGCGGCCTGGCCATGAGTTTGCACGGGCCTCTCTTTGCCCGGCTTACCTTTCATGCCTTCGTCGTTGTCGTGGGAACCCTCATTCTTGCGGGTGCGGTGAACACAGCGATCGTGGGCTCCAACGGCGTCCTCAATCGTGTTTCTGAGGATGGAGTGCTGAGTTCCTGGTTTCGGCAACCGCATCCGAAGTACGGCACCAGCTACCGAATCATCAATATCGTTGTGGTCTTGCAGATCATCACCATTATCCTCAGCCGTGGCCATGTGACCTTTCTCGCGAATCTCTATGCGTTCGGGGTGATTTGGAGCTTCGCGATGAATGGCCTTGCGGTTCTTGTTCTGCGCTACACCAAACCGGGACAGCGGGAGTTCCAGGTTCCCTTGAACTTCTATATCCGTGGCGTGCAGATCCCCGTTGGGCTCAGTTTGATCACCTTGACGTTGCTGCTGATCGCCGTCGTCAACCTGTTCACAAAGCCCATCGCCACCATGGCCGGCGGAACGTTCTCGATTCTTCTCTATATCGTGTTCACAATTTCCGAGCGGCATGGCCGAGCAGGCGGCGCTGCTCATGTGGAGATGGATCAGTTCAATCTCCAACAGGAAGGCGAACTTACCCCTGAGGCTGTGGGTGCCCGGCCCGGCAACATTCTTGTTCCGGTCAGCAACCACTTCAACCTTTATCACCTGGGAAATGTCCTCGATCGCCTGAAACCTGGACGGCGGGACGTCGTGGTCCTGCACGTTCGTTTGCTGCGCCGAGCCGCTTCCGGCGAGAATGAATTGGAAGTCGATCAGCTCTTCGGAAGCATCGAGCAGCATCTGTTCTCGCAAGCGCTTTCGATGGCTGAAAAACGCGGCAAGTCCATTCGTCTGGCTGTTGTGGCATCCAACGAAATTTGGGACGGCATACTGCGGGCTGCGGCCGCCTTGGAATCCAGCACCATCGTCTTGGGCCATTCGCCGAAGGAAACTACCGAAGAACAAGCGCTGCACATTGGGGAAGCGTGGGAAAAACTTGGCGATCCCAAGCCGCAGTTCAACCTGGAAATTCATCTACCCACCGGCGATAAGGTTTATAAGGTGCTGGGTCCGCACGCGCCAAATCTCACCGCCAACGAAGTCAACCTGCTGCATCGGCTGTGGCTACGCTTCAGTGAAACGGTGGCGCCGCTGGAACTGCACCACCACGACGTGGTGCACTTCGCGTTAGAGGAAGTTCAGAAAGAACTGGAAGAAGGCCAGGAAGATGCGGTTGTGAACCGGCTGAAGGCGCATCTAGAGGCCAACCAGAAGAAGAAACCCTCACAGACGTAAAGCGAGCGCTTTCGCGCCGCTCCCAGTTGTCTTCGGTAATTCCTCCCAGAACCTTCTAGATCGCGCTGGTGCAATGCCCGCACTTCTTTGCGCCCAACGGAACCGGCATAGCGCACTGTGGGCAATCCTTCGTTGTGACAGCAGGCACTGGCTTGGGCAGCCATTTGTTTACCGCGCGAACCAGAAGAAATACTGCAAAAGCCACGATCAGGAAATTGATGATGGTATTGATGAAATTGCCGTAGTTCAGTGTAGCGGCCGAATTTTTCTTTGCCTCAGCCAGAGTCTCGTAATGTGTGCCAGTCAAGTTGATAAACAAGTCTGAAAAATTAACATGACCAATCAGGCGCCCCAAGGGTGGCATAAGGACGTCGTCTACAAGAGAGGACACCACTTTCCCGAAGGCGGCACCGATGATTACGCCGACTGCCAAATCCAACACATTGCCCCGCATTGCAAATTCTTTGAACTCTTTCAGCACGATTCGTCTCCTCTAAACAGCGTTGGGCGGGTTGCCGACGGCCAGTGGGCGAGCCCTAGGCGGGTGAGGCCGTCAATTGCAAGGAAGTATAGCTGAAGCGCAGCTAACGTTGTTTGAAAATCAGGAATGAGCCAATTATTCCCCGGACCATCAAAATCGCGCCCGCAAGCATCAGCAATTTCGGAACCCACAGGAAGGGCACACGAATTATTGCCAGCATCACCGCGCCGAGCAGAATCAACGATGCGCCGCGATTCCATTTTTGCCACTTGGCCCACCACTGGCCGGGCTTGGCCAGCGCGATCAGGCCCCAGGCAATCATGGAAACACTGATTACCAGCCAGGCAAGTCCGTGGCGATAAAAGTAGATGCGTTGCGTGATGCCGAGGAAAATCACCAGCGCGCCCAGGAGCACGAACACCAGCTCCACGATGGATAGCGACAAGCGCGCTGGCGTCAGCTTTTCCATCCCTTTAGCGGGTGATCCCTCAGGAAACCCGCTCGATGCGCACTTTCTGTAGAACTACCGGCGTGCGGGGCCGGTCGCTTCCATCGCGTGGGGTTTTGGAAATTTTATCCGCTACGTCCTGCCCTTCCACCACTTCACCGAAAATGGTGTGACGATTGTCCAGCCAAGGCGTAGCTGCGACGGTGATGAAAAACTGGCTGCCGTTGGTATTTGGCCCGGAGTTGGCCATCGACAGTTTCCCGGCTTTTGCGTGCTTCAACGTGGGATGAAACTCATCCTGGAAATTGTAGCCGGGGCCGCCGCGGCCATCGCCTCGGGGGCAGCCACCCTGAATCATGAAATCGGGAATGACGCGGTGAAAGACCAGGCCATCGTAGAAATTGCGTTTCTCGTTCTTGCCGGTGCTTTCGTTCTTGAATTCCTTGGTGCCTTCGGCCAAGCCGATGAAGTTTTCCACGGTCTTTGGCGCTTCTTCATCCAACAGCTTGCAAACAATGTTGCCCATCGAAGTTTCGAAAATCGCGTAAGTTCCTGCGGCTCGTGCCATGAAATCTCCTTTGGCGAATCAGCAAGTATGGTACACGACGCCTCCCGGCGCCGCCACCCGCGCCGCCTAATTCCACCCTTTTTGCTTTTTCAGCTCGGTGATGTGCGCAGTGTGGTGCCGTCCATGCCATGCATACAGAAACAGCATCCAATCCAGTGTGCGCACACCATGCTCCGGATGGCGGAAAGTTCGCGCAAACTCTTCTGGCTTTACCGACCGCAGCATTCGTACCCAACGCTCGTGCAACGGCTCCAATAGACGCAGCGATACTTCGACAGGAGCATGCGCGGCATCTTCCAGCTTGGCCCACTCTGCTTCTTCATACGGCTTGATGGTGGGCTCCGTTTCTGTGAGCGCCAGTCGCCACCGGATATAAGCGTTGATATGGCTGTCGGCCAGGTGATGAATCACCTGGCGAACCGTCCAGCCACCTTCGCGATAAGGCGTGTCGAGTTGCGAGTCGTTCAAGCCGTGAATGGCCGCGCGGACTTTTGCCGTAGCCGACGCAATTTCCTCAATGGCTATGTTGCGTGCCGCAGACGTTACTTCTTTGGGGTTCTCAAACTTTCCAACGGGATAGCGAGGATCCATTTTTGAGCCTCCTGGAGGATTCAGCATGCCCTCTCACTGTAAATGGACGGCTCAAAAGTGTCTATCGACGCGCGCGAGCGATCGTCTCCAAATTGGTTGTTGCTTGGGAAACTTCACGTAGCTAGAGCAGTCATCCGCCCGATTTTTCGTGCCGCCACCTGCTCATCAGTCCCGCAGCGATGGACAGCAAAAGAAAAACCACCGCCGCCTGCTGGAAAGTGACGTAAGTGATTCCGGCCCCATTGGCCGGTACAAGGATCGGCCAGATCCCCAGGGCTGCAAGCCCACGGAAGATGATCGTCAACACCACGCATGCAATGCCCAGCCAATAGCTCGCCACAGAAATCTTCTTATCCATGCCAACTCCTTCTGACCTGATTTTGCGAGCGAATTAGTGCCTTTATTCGAAACCTACGCCGGCACCTTAGGCGAGTCAAGGATTCCCGCTCTTTCACTTTCCACCTCTGCACTCTCTTGCGCGCTGTGATGTTACAATCTTCGTTCGCTCTTTGTACCGCGGGGACAGCTTCAAGAATCAAATTCCGGGAGCAATTTTGCATGTATAACGTCGTGATTATCGGGAGTGGTTGTGCCGGCCTGACGGCCGCTATTTATGCCGGGCGCGCCAATTTGAAGCCGCTAGTTCTGGATGGTCACGAGCCCGGTGGACAGCTTTCGCTTACCACTCATGTCGAAAATTTCCCCGGTTTCCCAGAAGGAATACTGGGCCCGGAACTGATCGAAAACATGCGCAAGCAAGCGCAGAAATTCGGGACGGAATTCAAATCGGGAGTGGTGACCGAAGTCGACCTGACAAGTCGGCCCTTCAAAATCATCGCCGGGAAAGAGGTCTACGAGACCCGCGCACTCATCGTCGCTGCGGGAGCTTCTGCGCGACTGCTTGGCCTGAAAGGCGAAAAGGAACTGATTGGGCGCGGCCTGTCCACTTGCGCCACTTGCGATGGTTATTTTTTCCGCGGCAAAGATATTGCGGTGGTCGGCGGCGGAGATTCGGCCATGGAAGAGGCTAATTTCCTTTCGCGCTATGCCAGCAAGGTGCAACTGATCCACCGGCGGCCCGAATTCCGTGCGTCGAAAATCATGATTGACCGTGCACGCGCCAACCCTAAAGTCGAATTCGTCACCCCTTACGTGGTTGAACAGATTATCGCGCCGGAAGGCCACGTGACTGGCGTGCACTTGCGCAACACGCAGAACGGTCCGGCAAAGGACATCTCGCTTGATGGCGTGTTCGTCGCCATTGGCCACGACCCCAATTCCATCATTTTCCGCGGCAAGCTGGAGATGGACGAGAACGGCTACCTGATTTCGTGCCACGGCAGCCTTACCGGTGTGCCCGGCGTGTTCATTGCCGGAGACGTGCAGGATCATCGCTACCGCCAGGCGGTTACCGCGGCGGGTTCCGGTTGCATGGCGGCTATCGACGCCGAGAAGTTCCTCGAAGAGCACAAAGACTAAGTGGATACTGGCGACTTTCGGTATCTACGGGCATAATCAATGCGTCCATGCTTCGTTCGACGCTTCTGAAACTCTCCAATAGTAAAGGCCTCGCGCACTGGGTCACTTCGAACGGGACCACGCGCCGCATGTCCCACCGTTTCGTAGCCGGTGAAGCCCTCAATGAAGCGGTTGAAGCTGCGCGAGAATGTAATCGCGCGGGAATGATGGTTTCGCTCGATTGCCTGGGCGAAAACGTTGCCACCACCGCGGACGCGCAGAAGGTGCGCGATACCTACCTGCAGATCTACGACCGCATCGCCCAGGAAAAACTCAGCGCCAACGTTTCCTGCAAGTTGACGCAGCTTGGCCTGGATCTTAGCGCTGAATTCTGCGAAGGATTGGTGCTGTCGATTGCCGAGCGCGCCGCCGCTTATGACAGCTTCCTGCGCATCGACATGGAAAGTTCCTTTTACACCCAGCGCACTGTGGAGTTGGTGAAACGGGTCCGCGCGCAAACGCCCGCGGTTGGCGCGGTCATTCAGGCTTATCTTTACCGCAGCGAAACGGACATCCAGGACTTGCTTTCCTATGGCTGCCGCGTTCGCTTGTGCAAAGGGGCATACAAGGAGCTGCCGGAGGTGGCGTATCCCAGGAAGTCCGACGTGGATGCCAATTACGTGCATCTCATGCGCACGCTTCTTGCCAGTGGTTTTTACCATGCCATCGCTACCCATGACCTCCGCATGATCGCGGAGACCATCCGTTTTGCCGCGGACAAAAAGATTTCCAAAGACGACTTTGAGTTTCAGATGTTGTACGGCGTGCGTACGGATTTGCAGCGTCAACTGGTTGCGGATGGCTACCGCGTGAGGATCTATGTTCCGTACGGAACGGAATGGTTCCCCTATTTCATGCGCCGTCTCGCCGAGCGCCCCGCGAACCTGGGCTTCTTCGCTCGTAACTTCTTCCGCTCTTAGCGATCAATCGTGTAGCTCATCCTTCAGGGATGAGGTCTTTCTCTTGGGTTGCCTTGGCGTGATCGCGGGCGGTTTTTCTTAAATGTAGCTCATCCCTTGAAGAAGAGGTTTCTAACTGAGCGCCTCCCCAGGTTTCAACGCATGTACCTGCAGCCCGGCAACATCCTTCGCCTCCGCCCGCAATTCCTCTGGCGTGCCCGTAAGCATGGGAAACGTCGCATAGTGCATGGGAATCACGTGCTTCACGCCGAGCAACCGAAGGGCAAAGGCTGCTTCCCGTGGACCCATAGTGAACACATCACCGATGGGCAGCATCGCTACGTCCGGCTTATAAATCTCGCCAATGAGTTTCATATCTCCAAATACGGCCGTATCTCCCGCGTGATAAATGCTGACGCCGCCCGGCAGCTTGACGATGAACCCGCCAGCCTCGCCGCCGTAAATTCGCTGGCCATTATCCTCAATCGAGTTCGAATGAAATGCGTGCGTCATCGTTGCAGCAAAGTCGCCAACCTTCTGCGAGCCGCCCTTGTTTGCGGGCAGGCACACTGCGCCGGTGTTTTTTGACTCCAGCCACAGGTACGTTTCGAACGTCGCTACGATCTTGGGCTTGAATTGCTTTGCCAGCGCCAGCAAGTCGCCCATGTGATCGGTGTGGGCGTGCGTCAGAAAGATAGCCTCCAGTCGCGTCAATTTCTTCAGTGTGTCCGGGCACTTGGGATTGGTCATCACCCAGGGATCGATTAACGCCACCTGCCCGCTCGGTGTGGTCAGGGCAAAGGTGCTGTGCCCGAAGTAGGTAATCTTGTTTCCCTTCAAATCCAACATCGCGCGCCTCCGCTACGACACCGCCAGTCTCTCTCTTCAATCGCGTTTAGTCTACTTGGAGAGGAGTGTGCGAATCGCCGCGTCGTACGTCTCCTGGCTGCTGGCGCCCACCAGGTGCCCGATCTGCGTGCCGTCCTTGGCATAGAAAAACGAAGCGGGGATTGCGCCATTCCACCCTGGCATGACGCCCTGTGAAAAGGCATTTTCTTCGCCCTTCTTTTTGCGGTAATTGGGGAAGATGGGCTTGTAGCGCGTCAGGAACCGGCGCATCAGGATCAAATCTCCGTCCTGGTCCAGGTCGATGCCCACAACCTTTAAGCCCTGCGGCGCGTATTGCTTCGCCAGTTCGTTCAGCATGGGATACTCGTCGCGGCAAGGTTCACACCAGGTAGCCCAGAAAGTTACCAGCAAGGGCTTTCCTTTGTACTGGTCCAGGATTTTCTGGTAGCCCTGAATGTCGATGAGTTGCGGATCTTTCGGCGCGGTGGATTGGGCCGCGGCCAGCATCACTCCCGCGATCACCATCAGTCCGGCAAGTGCTATCTTGCGTTTCATTCGTTGTCCTCTCTCCTCTATTCTAGCTTTGACGCCCCGAGTTGAGAATCTGGAAGGTCCCACGTAGAATTAAGTGCAGGCGCTTTCGACCAGGCAATACCGTGGTATGGTTATCGCTTGCCACTGATGCCAGGAGGCTCGTTTTGCTGCCCGTTAAAGGAGATTTTGCATGGCTTACGTGATTGCCGAACCTTGCATCAACACCAAGGATACCGCCTGTGTTGACGTCTGCCCCGTGGACTGCATTCACCCGCGCAAGGACGAACCGGCCTACCAGGGCGAAACGATGCTCTACATCAATCCCATCGAATGCATCGATTGCGGCGCTTGCGTACCGGTTTGCCCGGTGACCGCCATCTTTGCTCTCGAAGATCTTCCCGAAAAATGGCAGCAATTCACGGCCATGAACGCGGACTGGTACAACAAGAAGTAGTGCCGCCGCACATTCCGGAGCCAAGTTTTGAAGCGCCTCGACTGGTTCGGGGCGCTTTTTTGTAGCCAGCCAACGTAGCGCGGCGCCCGAGCCGGCAGGCTTCCTTTTTTCCGTGCCGCCCATCCAATCAGCTACAATCGTTTTAATCATTACTGGAGAATTCTTTGCGCCCACGCTTCACGCGCTGTTTCGTCGCGTTATTTGTCGTCGTTCTCTCTCTCTCAACCTCCCTCATCGCGCAGACCCATCCAGCCGCGACGGCGCATCCTGCCTCGCAATCGCGCACCCTCGATGGTAATTACGCCGGCACGTTGCAAGCCGCTGATGCGCAACTCCACTTGCTTCTCCATCTGAGCAAAGCCGCCGACGGATCGCTGCATGCCTCACTCGACAGCCTGGATCAAGCCGTGTACGCGATCGAAGCCACTTCGATCTCTTTCGCCGCGCCAACCCTCAAATTCACGGTTGCTTCCGCTGCGGCGCGCTTCGAAGGCAAAGTTTCTGCCGACCGCCAGACCATTGATGGTGTGTGGATACAGGGCAATGTTTCGCTGCCTGTAGTATTTCATCGTCAGGCGGCAAACGCCGGTTCACGCAAACCCTCCGAAGCCGTTTTTCCGGTGGAAGGGAATTGGCAAACCGCGATTGAGGCTCACGGTCTGCGCCTCAGGTACCAGCTACACGTTTCGCACGACACCGAGGGCGAACTGGTTGGCGCGCTCGACAATCTGGATCAAGGCGTCATCGGGCTGCCCGCTGTGCGCGTTTCATTGAAGGAGGATGATTCCTTCCATTTCGAAATCCCTTCGCTCGCCGGCATTTTCGAGGGTACGTTTGATCCCGCAAAAAATACCATCATCGGTAACTGGTCGCAGACCGGCGCCGAACAAAAAATCGAATTCAAACGCTCCGATCAGCCGCTGGAAATTCGCCGCCCGCAGACCCCGGTGAAGCCCTACCCATACCGTGAAGAGGAAGTGTCCTTTTCCAATGCTGCGGCGAACGTCACGCTGGTCGGAACGCTTACTATTCCGAAGGGTACCGGACCGTTTCCCGCCGCGGTGCTGATCGCCGGTTCCGGACCGTACGACCGCGACGAGGCGCTGGCAAATCACAAACCGTTGATGGTCCTCGCCGATTATGTCACGCGAAAGGGAATTGCCGTTCTACGCTACGATAAGCGCGGCATCGGCAAATCAACCGGTTCGGTGGACAACGCCACAACGCTCGATCTCGCTTCCGACGCGCAAGCCGCAGCGGCCTATCTGAAGACGCGCAAAGACGTGGACGCCGCCAAAATCGGGCTGATCGGACACAGCGAAGGAGCGATGATTGCGCCGTATCTGGCCACGCACTCCGCAGACATCGCTTGGCTGGTGCTTCTGGCGCCGCCTGCCACCAAAGGCGAAGACACGCTCCTCAATCAATCCGAGATGATTGGGCGCGCGGGAGGCCTGAGCGAACCTCAGCTGGTTGCCAGCCTGACATTCGATCGCGAAGCTTATGAATTAGTGCGCAAGGAAAAAGAACCTGCCGTCCTGACGCAAAAGCTGAATGCTCTGGTGAAGGAAACCGGTCTGGATGCCGCAACGCCGCCAGTCGCCCTGGAAACGCAGTTGCGCATGCTGAGTTCACCGTGGTTCCGCTTCTTCCTGGATTACGATCCCCTTCCTGTCTTGCAGGCGCTGAAAACTCCGGTTCTCGCACTGTATGGTGAAAAAGATCTTCAAGTTCCTCCCAGGGCCAATCTTCCCTTGGTCAAAAAAGCTTTCGACGATTCCGGCAATACCGACGCCGCCAGCACTCAGCTTCCCGACCTGAACCACCAATTTCAGCATTGCTTCTCTGGTTCGCCTGCCGAATACGCCGCCATCGAGGAAACGTTCTCGCCCCAAGCGCTGCAACTCATCTCGGACTGGATCCTGCACCACACCCGGTAGTCGCTTTTCGGGCACACGCCCGCATTCTTTATTAAAGCGCGAGTATATTATTGAGTAGGTATCTCCCTCTCTTACTCGAATCGTCCCTTCTCTTGGTATCATGGAACGTGCCAGATATGCCCCAAGCCAGCCAGCCTTTTCACCTCGTTCTGATCATTCACGCCCACCAACCCGCCGGCAATTTCGAGCACGTTTTTGAGGAATGCTATAAGAATTCCTATCTCGAGTTTCTGGATCTGCTGGAAAAACATCCCACCATCCGCGCTGCCATTCATTATTCCGGCCCTCTACTGCTGTGGATCGATAAGCACCATCCGGGCTACTTTGTCCGCCTGCGCCAACTTGTAGCCAGTGGCCAAATCGAACTGATTGGTGGCGGCTTTTACGAGCCTATTCTCATTTCCATCCCCGAGCCTGATCGCATCGAGCAGCTCAACCGCCTGGCGGACTACATAGAAAAACATTTCGCCACACGCCCGACGGGATGCTGGCTCGCGGAACGCGTGTGGGAGCCGCAGCTTCCCTCAACACTTGCCGCCGCCAATGTCGCCTATACCCTGGTGGACGATCTGCCGTTCCTTGCAGCCGGCTTCGAACCGGACGAGCTGTTTGGCCCGTACATCGCCGAGGATCGCGGCAAGACCGTGTGGTTGTTCCCCGGACTGAAAGAACTTCGCTATTTGATTCCATTTCGCAAAGTCGAAGAATCCATCGACTTCTTTCGCAAAGCCGCGGAAGTCCGGCCGGGCGGCGTGGCATTCTTCGGCGACGATATGGAAAAGTTCGGCGTGTGGCCCGGCACTCACAAGCATTGTTACCTGGATGGATGGCTGAAATCGTTCTTCAACGCGCTGGAAGAAAATTCCTCGTGGCTGAAAAGCATCACGCCGTCTGACTACATCTCGTCGCACCTGCCGCTAGGCCGCGCTGATCTTCCCACAGCGTCTTATGCCGAAATGATGGAGTGGGTGCTGCCAACGAGCGTGCGTCAACGATTTTTTGCGATTCGCAAGGAGTTTGAAGGCCGGCCGGACCTACTCCCTTTCTTTCGTGGCGGCGCGTGGCGTGGCTTTTTTCGCAAATATCCCGAATCCAATTTGATGCACAAGAAGATGCTGCACGTCTCGGCTCGCGTCGCTTCCATTCCGCCGCGCCGGTCCAGCTCTGAGCACTGTTCCCAGGTTCTGGAGGCGCGCGACCTTCTTCTGCGCGGCCAAAGCAACGATGCTTACTGGCACGGCGTATTCGGTGGTCTTTACGCGCCGCACCTTCGCACTGAGGTGTGGCGTAACTTGATCCGCGCGGAGACCCTTGCCGATCAGCTCACTCCTGGAGGCATGGTGCCGCGGGTCGAGCTGCTCGATTACGATGCGGACGGAGCGCCGGAACTTCTGTTTACTGCTTCGGAATACCAGGCGCTCCTCAAACCCTCTGACGGCGCCACAATTTCCGCGTTCGATTTTCGGACCGCCTCCGCCACCATCATCAATTCTGTGCTTCGCCGGCCAGAGGCGTATCACGCGCGTCTCCGCGAAGCCGCCGCAGCCGGATCGCCCAACGCTGACGCCGTTTCGATTCACGATCAGGTGCGCGTGAAAGAGCCTAATCTGCAGCGCTTTCTGCGCTACGACCGTTTCCCGCGAAGCGCTTTCCGCATCCTCCTGTTCGAACCTTCGCGTTCCCAATCGGACTACGACGCCCTTCAACTCGCGGAACTTTCCTCCGTTGCCGCCGGCTCGTTTCAAATCCGCAAATCCTCGCCGGACTATGCCGTGCTGGCCCTTGAACAGTTGTTGCCGGAATTCGCGACCGACCCAGACAATCCTCCCCGCTTGCGCATTACCAAACGGTTTCTGTTCGGGCCGGCTCCTCAGGGTTGTGAAGTTAGCTGCGACGTCGAAATATCGCTCTCTAAGACACTTTCCAGGCCCCTTCTCTTCGGCATCGAATCGGTCATCAATTTTCTTGCGCCCACGGATTCCGATCGCTTTTTCGAGACGCCGGAAGGTCCCAAGAATTTGTGCTTCTCCGGAATTCTTACAGGCCCGTTACTGCACATGGAAGATGGATGGCAACGTGTTCGCGCATCGCTTCACGCACCCGCAGCCGGTGAATTCTGGATTGCTCCCATCGAGACTGTCTCGGAATCCGAAGGTGGATTCGAGCGCGTGTATCAAGGCTCCCAGATCCTGGCTGTCTGGCGCCCCGATTTCACCGTGCACACGTCGTTTTCCTGTCGCCTGCTATGGCGCATGGAATCGTTCTGAGCCCGTTTCAGCCGTGGATTATTGTCTTAATTTGTTTCCGCCAAAAAAGCGCGTTGCTATGACTTGATGCCCAGCATCTCGCGCAATTTCGCCAGCATGTCTTTAATGCCAGAAGCTTTCTGCATCGCATCTCCCAGGTTTCCTTTTTGAGCTGCCGCGGTGGCGTCTGCCCACGCTTGTTTCAGCAACGCGTATTGGTCTTTCGCCGTTGCCAGCACGGATTTGTCCATGCCCTCCGGCATTCTGGCTCCATGAGAGTACGCATCGATCCTCGCCTTGATCTGCTCCATCGATTTGGGCATGGACTCAGCCATGCTCGTCCAATCCTTCATCAACTCCTGCTTCTTCGTTGCCGCTGCCGCCACCAGGTCGCTAGCCTTTTTCGTTGCGTCCCTGGCCCCGGACAACGCCGCGGAATAGTCGCCCTTTGCCAAGGCGTCCTTGGCGCTCTGCAGCGTATCCTGCGCGGATTTGAGTTGGTCCGGCACATACTTTGCCCCTTCCGACGAAGCCGCATCAATCGCGGTTTGTGCGGCATTGATCGCGCCTTCCGTCGCTTCCTTCTCCGCGCCTCCGCAAGCCGCTAAAAGCATCATGAGCCCGAGCGCACCACACACCAGCCAATTGATCCTCTTTAGCATGACGGTCCTTCCTTTCAACATGGACGCAAGATCGGGCGGGACTCGAGCTCAGAACGTGCTGCCTTGAACTTCCGCACTGTACTCGAAATTCGCTTGCAGTGACAAGACAACCCTCCGTTGCTCAGAGTATTCTCTTTTGTATCGTGCTTTCGCGAATCCGCCGCCTGTCCACCTCCATCACTTTAATCTTCCTTATTGCCTTGGCATTGCGCGTGGCATTTCTCGTTTACGAAGCGCATGTGATTCCTGCTAATGTCCTCGCCTACGTCCCCTTTGAGCAGGAAGTTGGCAGCGTGGCGAAATCCCTGGCGGAGGGTCAAGGCTTCTGCTGCCTGTTTCGACAGCCTACGGGGCCAACCGCCTGGCTTGTCCCCGTCTACCCTCTTCTTCTTGCCGCGATCTTCAAAGTCTTTGGCGTCTTCACTCTTGCTTCGTTCTATGCTGCCGCCCTGCTCAACTGTGTTTTCTCAGCGCTGGCCTGCTTTCCTGTTTTCTCCATCGGCAAACGCGTTTCGGGCCTGCCGGCGGCCGCTAGCGCCGCGTGGCTCTGGGCCATTTTTCCCAGCGGCATCCTGATGCCCACGGAGTGGATTTGGGATACCTCACTTTCGGCGCTGCTGGCCGTCACGCTGCTGTGGGCTACGTTGCAGCTGGCGGAATCCTCGCGCATTCAGGATTTAGTTGGCTATGGCGCGCTTTGGGGCTTATCCCTGCTCACAAATCCCGCGCTCGGCGCGTTATTACCATTCCACTTTTGCTGGATTGCTTATTGCCACTACCGGCGCGGCTCGCTTCACCCTTGGCGTCTAGCGCTAGCCATCACGATTCTCGTGGCCATCTGTCTCCCGTGGACCGTTCGCAACACCATTCAATTCCATCGACTGGTTCCGCTGCGCTCCAACTTTGCATTCGAACTTTGGATGGGCAACAACGAGATCTACGACGAGCATTCCCGAGCCGTGAATCGTATCACCCGATTCGAACAGGTCCGCCGCTATTCCCAGCTTGGCGAGTCCGCATTTCTCGATGAAAAATGGCAAAAGGCCCGGCTCTTCATCCGCACTCATCCCAGCCTTACTGCACAGCTCTTCGGCCGCAGAATTCTTGCAACCTGGATGGGAACGGAATCGCCGCAGCGTGATTTTCTTCATCCCGGCTCTGCTCTGGTGGCATTCATTTTCGCCTGGAATGTCTTTGTCCTTGTGGGCATGGTAGCGACCCTTGTTCGCTTGCTGATTCTCCGCAATCCCTTCTTTATTCCCATCGCCGCGTACCCGATCGTTTTTCCCGTCGTTTACTACCTCACGCAAACCTCCTTGCGCCTGCGCCACCCTTGCGATCCCGTCCTCGCCTTGATGGTCGTATTAGCATTCCCTAAGTTTCCTCTTGAATCGGGCCCGTCTGTGAGCGAAACGGAGCTCCCTCGCGTTGGATGCGCAGGCTAAGCCTGTTAAAATAGGAAGAATCGCTTGTATTGGGGCGGTTGCGGCCATCATCTACCTGGTAAGGATTCTGGTGGTTTTTTCGTTGATTCGCTCATGAACAGCTCGTATCAAAGCATCTCTCTTTCCGTGAATGTTCAGCTGCTCCTTACCGTTTTCCTTGTGGTATTCCTCTGGGCGCTGTATTCACGGTTGCGTCGCGCCGACTTTTTCCGTTGGTGGGCCTGGGCTTGGACTTCTTTCGCGGTTTATCTCGCTTGCGCTGCTCTCTCCATGCGACTCGGTGCTGCTTGGACTCCCCTCAAAATCGGTTTTGTCGTTCTGCTCTTGCTCACCGGGTTCTTCGATTCGCTATTCCTGATTCTGGGTGGGTGGGACTGGCGCCGTCCTAGCCAACTCTCGCGCAAGTGGATTGTGCGCGGCGTTGCAGGCGCGGTGCTCGCCACAGCCATTTGTTTCGTCCTCGGATTTCTGTGGCGTCACGAACCCGTGACCAGCATGGCGCTCAGGAATTTCCCGCGAACGGTGTTCCTGGCTGGCGCTTTGTTCTTTTGCGCATCCGTTTTTCTGACCCAGTCTCGCGCTACTCGCTCATGGGCTGGCTTGATCACCGGGTTTTTCTGCTTAACCTACTCACTGGATCAAGTTTTTTATTCGCTCACATTCCTCGACATTATCGTGAAGCGGTTCGCCGCGCAGATCCCTCCTCCCTTCGTGGCACTGGAAAACCTGGAGACCTTGTTTCAGTCGCGCATCCTGTTCCTGGATCTTGTGAACACGTGCGGCATTTGCATGGGCATCGTCCTGCTGCTCATTGAGCAGTATCAACGCTCGGAAAAGGACCTGGAAGAAAGTCACCGCCGCAGTTACGGCCTAGTGGAAATGAATTCCAGGCTGCAAAGCGAGATTCAGGAGCGCTTGCGCATTGAACAGGCGTTGCGCGAGAGCGAAAGCCGCTACCGTGACCTGGTCGAAAGCAGCGAAGATCTGATCGCCACACACGACTTTCAGGGACGAATCCTATCGGTGAATCCGGCCCCCGCCAAGCGGCTCGGCTACGAAGTCAGCGAGCTGCTGAAGATGAACATCAGAGACTTGTGGGCGCCCAGAGTGCGCCCCGAATTCCGGGATTTCTTGCAGCGCGTGATTTCCACTGGGTCTGATCGCGGTCGAATGGTTGTTTTGACGCGGTCTGGTGAAGAACGAACCTGGGAATACAGCTCCACGCTTCGTTCTGAAGGCGTTTCGTCTCCGATTATTCGTGGCATGGCTCGCGATATCACCGAGAAGGTTCGTGCGGAAGAGGCTTTGCAACTGTCGGAAGCAAAATTCGCCACGGCCTTCCGCAACAGTCCCAGTGCTATGGCGATCACGTCGTTGCGCGATCGGCGCTACGTGGACGTGAACCAGAGCTTTGAAAAGCAATTGGGATATACCCGCGAGGAGATTATTGGCCACACCGCGGTGGAACTTGGTATCTGGGTCGATCCGGAAGAGTTTTCGAAAGCCCCCGACGGCATCCGCGAGACCGACAGAACCACTAGGGCTGAAGCGCGGCTGCGCACAAAATCCGGACGCGTTCTCACCGTCCAGTATTCCGCAGAGATCATTCAGATTGGCAAGGAACTGTATCGATTGGCCACCGGCGAAGACATCACCGAGCAACGGCGCACAGAAGATGCGCTGCGCGAAAGCGAGAACAAGTTTCGGCTGGTTGCCGAGACCGCTGCTTGCGGCATCTGGATCTTGCAAAACGAGCGGCTGGTTTATCTGAACCGGGAAGTTGAGACACTCACGGGCTACAGCCGCGCCGAACTTCAGGCCATGAATGCGTGGGAACTGGTCCATCCTGAATTCAAGCCCATCCTCCAAGAGCGCTCCAAGATCAGGCAGACCAGCGGCCATTTGCTTTCGCGTTTCCAGTACAAAATCGTTACCAAGGGCGGCGAGGAACGCTGGCTAGAGTTGTCAGACAGTGTCATGGAATATGAAGGCAAGCCGGCGATTTTGGCAACCGCTTTCGACGTGACCGCGACGAGGCGCGCGGAAAGCGAACTCCGCGATCATGCCATGTTCCTTGATGCCCTCATCTTCAACAGTCCCTTCGGTATCGTCATCAAGGACGAATATCAACGTGTGCGCTTCTGCAATCCGGCTTTCGAACGCATGTTCCAATTCTCTCAATCGGAAATTGAGGGCATGGACCTCGACGAACTGATCGCGCCTCATGATCGCGGCGGTGCTGCCCGCCTGACCGGGCTTTCGCGAGAGACCGGTGTCGTGCATGCCACCACGCAACGCTGCCGCAAAGACGGCACGCTCCTCGACGTTGAACTCCACGGTGTGCGCCTCTTTTCCGATTCCAAGTTCGTCGGCGCCTTCGCCTTTTATCAGGACATCTCCGAACGTAAGCGCTCCGAGGAAAAGCTGCAGGCTTTGCGAAGCCGTCTCACTCGCGCTCAAGAAGAGGAGCGAGCGCGCATCGCCAGAGATCTTCACGACGACACCGGTCAGCGCCTCGCGCTTCTCAGCATCGACCTGGAGCAACTGAAACAATTCTCCGTCAAATCGCAGTCTGCGCTGACTCCCCAGCTCGATTCCCTGGTCAGGATTGCCAGCGAAATCACCTCGGACGTGCACAACGTTTCTCGTCGCCTGCATCCCTCACAGGTGGAGTTGCTAGGGCTGGTGCGTGCCCTGGCCAATTTCTGCAAGGACTTTGCCTCGCGCAATTCCATGGAAATTCGCTTTGTGCATCCTGAACTTCCGTCGAACCCGTCGGCTGACGTCGCTCTGTGCCTGTTCCGCGTGGCCCAGGAAGCAATCCGCAACGTTCACAAGCACAGCGGCGTTCGCGAGGCTGTACTCGAGTTGAAGGAAGTCGACGGCTTGCTTCACTTGCGGGTGTCGGATTCGGGTGCTGGATTCGATCCCGCTTCACTCGACACCGCACCGGGGATCGGGCTGCTCAGCATGGAAGAGCGACTGCGCAGCATGGGCGGTGAACTGGCCGTTCAGTCCACCCTGGGCGGCGGCACCATCGTCGAAGCCAGCATTCCTCTGTCACCTGCAGTTCCCGCCTAGTCGGTGTAAAATGTCGTGCGGCCATACGCACAATCGATGTGCGCCATCTTCTGCGCTGCGCACCTGAGAATCTTCTTTGCTGAAAGGACGTTCATGTCACTCCCATCGCCCAGGGTTGTCGTTCTCTGGCTCGTCTGCCTCTTCGTTTGCGTCTTGATAGTTGTTTCGCCAGTCGCTGCACAAACCAAGCTGCTGCGCTTTCCTGACATTCATGACGACAAGGTGGTATTCACGTATGCCGGAGATCTTTGGACCGCATCCACCTCGGGCGGCATGGCCACCAGGCTTACCGCGCATCCCGGCCTCGAGCTTTTCGCGAAATTTTCTCCCGACGGAAAATGGATCGCTTTCACCGGACAGTACGACGGTGACGAACAGGTTTATGTGATTCCTGCCACCGGCGGCGTTCCTAAACAGTTGACTTTCTATCCTTCCCGCGGCCCTCTTCCCGCCCGCTGGGGATATGACGATCAGGTCTACGGCTGGACCCCGGATAGCAAAGCCGTCGTCTTCCGCTCCCTTCGCGAATATTTCGATTTGGGCGACAGCCGCCTTTACACCGTTTCCATCGATGGCGGCCTTCCGCAGGCTCTCCCGATGCCGAAGTCTGGTGCTGGCGACGTCTCACCCGACAGCACTCAAGTTGTCTACTCGCCATTGTTCCGCGATTTCCGCACCTGGAAACGCTATTCCGGTGGCTGGACCCAGCAACTCTACATCTTTGACCTGAAGTCGCATGCCGCGGAAAAGATTACCGACGGTCCGCGTTGCAACCGCGATCCCATGTGGGTCGGCGACAAAATCTACTATTCGTCAGACAAGGACGACACGCTCAATCTGTATTCCTACGACCCCAAAAACAAAAAGACCACGCAACTCACTCACAGCACCAAGTGGGATCTGCGCTGGCCCAGCACCGATCACAAAGACCGCATCATTTATGAGATGGACGGTGAACTGAATATCTTCGACATCGCCACCGGCAAATCCACCAAGCTTTCCATCGACGTGCCCACCGACGCGCTGGCTATGCGGCCTTCACGCATTTCCGCGGCCGGACAAATCGAATGGGCCGGCCTCAGCCCCAAAGGCGAACGCGCGTTGTTTGTCGCTCGCGGCGACGTTTTTACCGCTCCGATTGAAAAAGGAGCGACGCGCAACCTCACCAATTCTTCGAACGCGCACGACAAATTTGCCCAATGGTCGCCCGACGGCGCGAAGATAGCATTTATCTCTGACCTGGACGGCGAGGACGAGTTGTACCTCATCAATCAGGATGGTTCCGGCAAGCCCGAAGAACTGACTCACGGTTTCCACGCCATGCTCTATCAACCTACTTGGGCCCCCGATGGAAAGCGCATCGCTTTCGGCGACAAAGATGGCAAGCTTTACGTCATCACGCTCGACGACAAGAAGGTCACGCAGGTCGCGCAGAATCCCCGAGGCCGCATTCCTGAATATCCCTGGTCCGAAGATGGCGGCCACCTCGCCTACACCATGGACAATGCCGCCGGCTTCACCTCTGTTTATGTTTGGAGCGTCGCCGACGGGCAATCTCATCGCGTCTCGGATGAACTTTACGATTCCGACCATCCCGCCTGGGATCCGGACGGCAATTACCTGTACTTCATCAGCACCCGCGAGTTCGCGCCACAACTCAGCCAGGTCGAATTCAACTACGCCACGAATCGCGGCCGCTCGCTGTTGGCACTGACCCTTCGCAAGGACGGCAAAAATCCCTTTCCGCCCGAAAGCGATGAGGTAACCATCAGCAAACCCGGCGAAGAAGCTTCCGACAAGTCCAAAACTGCCGACAAAGACAAAAAGGACGAAAAGAAGGAGGAGAAGAAGAAGGAATACGTGCGCATCGATTTCGACGGGGTTTCCGACCGCGTCACTCGCGTGCCGGTCGACGCTGACAATTTCTCCTCCCTCGTCGCCACGAAAGACTATCTCGTTTATGAGCGGCTGGGCGCGCCCTTCTATGGACGCGATTCATATCCGGAGACTTCTCTCGTCCTTTTCACCAAGAAGGACCGCAAAGAAAGCACTTTCCTCGAGAATTCCGATGGGTTCCGCGTTTCCGACGACGGTAAGAAAATCCTGGTGCGTCAGGAGCACACCTTTAAGCTGTATGACCTTAAGCCGGACGGAAAGTCCAGCGGGAAAGGCGTAGCTACTGATGGCCTGATGGTCGACCGTGTTCCGCAACAGGAATGGGTGGAAATGTTCAACGAGGTGGCTCGCCGCTATCGCGACTTCTTCTACGTTCAGAACATGCATGGGTACGATTGGGACGCGCTGCGCGCTCAGTACCGGCCGCTGGTCGATTACGTGGCACACCGTTCCGATCTCAACTATGTTCTCGGCGAAATGGTTGCCGAGCTAAGCACTTCACATTCGTATATTGCTGGCGGCGATTACGAAATTCCCAAGCGCCCTCAAGTTGCTTTACCCGGCGCCCGCATCGAACTGGATGTCGCTTCGGGACGCTATCGTCTCGCGAAAATCTATCGCGGGCAGAATGAGGAAGAGGTATACCGTTCGCCGCTCACCGAAGTCGGTGTCGATGTGAAAGAAGGGGATTACATCCTTGCGATCGACGGTCAGGATCTGACCGCGAAGGACAATCCTTATCAGTTCCTACGCAACAAGGCCAATCGCCCCGTTCAGCTCACCGTGAATTCCAAGCCCGCCACCGATGGCTCCCACGTTATTTCCTATCGTCCCATCATCAGCGAGACGGATCTGATTTATCTGGATTGGGTTACTCACAATCGCGAGTTCGTCTCCAAGGCTACCGACGGCAAAGTAGGCTACATCCACATCCCCGACATGGGTGCCGACGGCATTCGCGAGTTCATCAAATATTTCTATCCCCAGATCCGCAAGGAAGCGCTGATTGTTGACGTCCGCGGAAATGGCGGCGGCAACATTTCTCAAATGCTTATCGAACGCCTGCGCCGCGATTTGCTCGGCACGGGTTTCGGCAGAAACGATCAATTCACCAACACCTACCCGGGCACCGTCTTCTATGGCCCCAAGGTCTGCCTGATCAATGAGACGTCCGCGTCCGACGGCGACATCTTTCCGTACATGTTCAAGCAGGCTGGTCTGGGGCCGCTGATCGGCAAGCGCACCTGGGGCGGCGTTGTCGGCATCACCGGCCACGGCCCGTTGCTCGACGGTGGCCAGGTCTTCGTGCCGGAATTTGCCTCAGCCAGCACTACCGGACAGTGGGTGATCGAAGGCCATGGCGTGGATCCGGATATTGTTGTTGAAAATGATCCAGCCGCTGTGATCGGTGGCAAGGATCAACAGCTCGAGCGTGGCATCGCGGAAATCACTAACGAACTGAAAGCCAATCCGAAAGTGCTTCCCAAGCGCCCGGCCGATCCAGTGAAAACGCCGAAGCACATGTAGCTCAGGCCTTCAGGCCTGAGGCTTTTTCAAAACGTAACCACGATCTCGCGAACGAGCGCGGCTCTCAGTGCACGCTCGTTCGCCAGCTCCAATCTCTACCAAACTCTGCACACTTTGCCTTCGGGCTTCACCATGGGCTGCCCTGCTTTGCAGGCGAACGCCTTCGCAAACTCCGGCATATTCACAATCACTCCATTGATCCGGTATTTCGCCGGTGAATGTGGATCCACCGTCGCTCGCATTCGCGACTCTTCCGGTCGTTCGTTCTCGCAGGCCCATTGCGCGAAACCGATAAAGAATCTTTGCTCCGGCGTGAAGCCGTCTTTTGACTCCAACCTGGCGTCCTTCGTCGCATTCTGCCAAGCCAGATAAGCCAGGATTTCTCCACCCAGGTCCGCCACATCCTCTCCCATCGTCAATTTGCTGTTGATCTTGATGTCGTCAACAATCACGTATTCAGCGTATTGGTCTACCACGCATTTTGTTCTCGCATCGAATTTTTCACGGTCTTCTTTGGTCCACCAATTCCGCAGATTTCCCTGCGCGTCGTATTGGCTGCCCTCATCGTCAAACCCGTGCGTTAGTTCGTGTCCAATGGTGCCGCCGGTATCGCCGTAATTCGGCGCCGCGTCCATCTTCGGGTCATACAGAGGTGGCTGCAGCACGCCCGCTGGAAAATTGATGTCATTCATTTGCGGATCGTAATAAGCGTCCACCGTCGTCGGCGGAATCTGCCATTCGCCATGATCCACGGGCTTCCCGATACGGTTGATCACGCGATGCCGCTCGAACGCCGACAGCCTCTGCGCGTTGCCCGCAAAGTCTTCCCGCGCGATTTTTACGGAACTGTAGTCTCTCCACTTGTCGGGATATCCGATCTTGTTGCGAATACCGTGCAGCTTCTTCAGTGCTTCCTGCTTGGTCTCCGGACTCATCCAGTCGAGCTGCTGAATGCGCAGTTCCATGGAGCGTTCGATGTTCCGCACCAGCTCGAGCGTGCTTTGTTTCAGTTCCGGCGAGAAGACCTTCGCCACATAAACCTGCCCCAGCGCGTCGTCCAGGTTATGGTTCGTATAGCTGACGCAGCGCTTCCACCTTGCCTGTTCTTCCTTCGCGCCGCGCAGGTATTTGCGGTAGAAATCGAAATTCTCTGTCGCAAACGCCTTGGTCAGGTATGGCGCCGCCGAATCGGCCACGTGGAACCGCAAGTACGTCTTCCAGTTGTTTAGCGGCTCGTCTTTCAAACGCGCGTTCAGCTCTTTGAAAAAGTCCGGCGTGTCCACGTTGAGTGTCTGAAATTCAGGGTAAGCCGCCGTCTTGTAATACGTCTTCCAATCGAAGTTTGGCGCCAGCGAAGCGAGCTCGCTCACGCCCATCTTGTGTTTCAGCTTATAGGGATCGCGACGTTCCACCCGCGTCAGCGAGGCTTTGGCCAGTGCCGTTTCCAGGCGCAGCACCGTCTCCGCGTTTTGCTTGGCCGTTGCCGCATTGTCGCCCAGCAATTCGAAAACTTTTTGTGCGTGTTCCAGGTAACGAGTGCGTGTCTGCTTCGATTTGTCGTCGTCCTTGGTGTAGTAGTCGCGGTCCGGCAACCCCAGCCCGCCCTGGTCGAGTTCCGCGATCATTAGTTCTGAATTGTCGAGATCCTGCGTCGACCCCGCGGCAAATAGCAGGGATCTGCCGTAGATCAGTTGCAGTTGCGCTATAACCGGAGCGAGTTCCTGGACCGATTTCAGCTTTGCGATCGCATCCAGTTGCTCCCGCAGCGGCTCGATGCCACGCTTTTCCACCAGCGCCTCATCCATGCAAGCCGCGTAGTAATCCCCAATTTCCCGTGTTACCTGGTTCCGTTCGCTCGATGGCGCGGCAGCCTGCTCCAGAATCGCGTGCAGAAAGTCCAGATTGTCTTGATACAGTTTCCCGTAAACGCTCCAGGACGTCTGATCCGGTGGTATCGGATTGTTTTTCTGCCAACCACCGCATGCGAAGTGATAGAAATCCACGCAAGGTTCCACGGTTCTGTCGAGCGAGCTCAGATTGAGGCTTGGAGAGTACGGCAACTGTGGCTCCTGCGCGGCATTCTTCGTTTGTCCCGCCGCCACCGACGCAATCGCCAGGCACAACACCAACAAACCGCTAACTCGCATTTTCATATTCACCCCGTTTACCGCTCGCTCGAAATTTTGATTAATTCGGACAGACCGTTGTTATGTTGGGCGCGCGAAACCTGGAAAGCACTTCCTTCATGTCCATCCACTGCGTCGATTGGTCCGGTGCTATCCATGCTCATTCGCTCGCATTGTACCTCTACCTAGCGATCCTGTGTCGTCCGTCGCCACTTGCGCGCTGGCCACCAACCCTCTTCGTCTGCTACAGTTTTCTTTTCATACAGGAGGATCGTTCATGACGGTTCCCGAAGAGCTGCTCGCTATTCTTGTCTGCCCCATCTGCAAGACGCCGGTGCGGCCGCCCCCCGACAACTCAGGTCTGAAATGCAGCACCTGCAAGCGAGTCTATCCCGTGCGCGACGACATTCCCGTCATGCTGCCCGAAGAAGCCACCGTCGCACCCGAATGAGCTCTTCCGCGAAATCTTTCTGAATCTGATGAACCCCGACTACGCCAGTTTTATTCCTCGCCTTAAGCGCTTGCTGCCGCGTTTCCGCAAGATACATATTGGAGTTCTTGGCGACCTGATGCTCGACCGCTATCTTTGGGGCACGGCGAATCGCCTCTCGCCCGAAGCCGCGGTACCCGTCGTGGACTTCGCTTCGCAGTCGGATTGCCTCGGTGGCGCAGGGAACGTCGCCGCTAACCTCGCCGGACTTGGCGTGCACGTGGAAGCGTTCGGGGTTATTGGCGGGAAAAACCTTGCTGGAAAATTGCGCGATGACGAACCGGGCAGCGTTTTGCGCGCTTGCCTTCGCCAGGAAGAAATCTCAGATCGCGGCGTCCTGGCTGATGCGCGACGCGTCACCACCATCAAAACCCGCGTGATTGCCCGGCACCAGCAGATTGTGCGCATCGATCACGAGCGCCACGACCCGCTCGCTCCCGATACGGAAGAAAAACTCTTCCGCTTGCTCGTAGCATCATTGAAAAAACTCGATGCCATGGTGCTTTCCGATTACGACAAAGGTGTGATCAACGACGCCTTTGCCGACCGCGTCCTGCACGCTTGCCATCAATACAAAGTGCCTGTGTTTGTGAAGCCGAAGACGTCTCGCTTGTACGCCTATCGCGGCGCGCGCGTCATCGTTTGCAATGCCAAGGAAGCGGGCTTCTATGTCACGCGGCCGCTCGCTACGGAGAAGTCAGTCGAAGAGGCTGGACGCGCTTTGTTGCCGCACTTCGGTTGCGCCGCCGTGGTGATCACTCGCGGTGAAAAAGGGATGAGTGTTTTCGAAGAAGTCTCGCCGCGCCACCTGCACATTCCCGCGACAAGTTTTGAAGTTACCTACGCGCGTGTGGGACAGCCCGGCGTCGAGCGCGGCTCCACGGGACGCCAGGTCTTCGACGTGACTGGCGCGGGCGACACCGTCCTGAGCGTGCTTGCACTCGCCGTTGCCGCAGGCGCATCCTTGCCGGAAGCGGCGTTCCTCGCCAACGTGGCCGCCGGAGTCGTTGTCGGTAAATTGGGAACCGCCAGCATCAGCCCTGCGGAGTTGGCAGCTGCCCTGGATGACGTTGAGCCGTAACTGAACGGCCCCTCAGTACGGAACCGGAAAACTCAAGGCCTTATCCGACTTCGATACCCAGATAGGCACCGTTTTTGTCTTGCGGCTCTTGTCCGCGTCGGAAGCGTCCGGGAATGGCGCATAGGGGCTGACCGCGACATTCACCTCAACCGACGTGTCGCTATTTCTCGGCGTCTTTGCGCTCACGATCTTGAAGCTCTTCACTGGCCCGTAATAGCCTTCCGTTCCCCAATCGGCCAGAAAATCTTTCAGCCGATAGTTCGACGATGGTTTCCACAGTTCGTAAGCCTTGTTAGTATCGCCCGTTACCAGCGTCTCAAAGAATTGCGAAGCCGCCTTTTTCTCCGGGTAGTATCGAAAACCAAAATACAATACCACCGCCGCAACGAACACCAGCGCAACTACCGTGATGGTCATCGCGCGGGACTTGTGCGGTTGTTCAACAGGTGGATCGAGTAGTGTCATGCGAGGGTCTCCCGCATGCGAGCGTCAGGAACGTTCCGCTGGGCTCAGCACGCCAACAGAAACTCTAACAAGAGAATCGCGTTGCCGCAATTCTCCCTATAGATTCGACGCCACTTGCTGGCAAAAAGTTTCTTGGAATCGAAGTTGCAAATTTCGTTCTTGCGGCGCGTCTGCATCTGTCGCGGTAGTTAGCCGGTGAGCGCCCCGCCAGAACCCTCCGGGATCTCGATGGCATATTTGGTGCGCGCTTTTTCGCGGTGCAGTTCAAAAGCCAGTTGAATCAGCTTGTCGATCAGTTCGCGAAAGGGAATTCCGCTGGCTTCCCACAGTTTCGGATACATGCTGATGGAGGTAAACCCGGGGATGGTATTCACCTCGTTCAGGAAAATCTTGCCGCCCTTCTTTTCCAGGAAGAAATCGACGCGTGCCATTCCAGACAGTTCCAGCGTGCGAAACGCTTCCACAGCCAGCTTCCGAATCTTCTCCGTCTGCGCCGGCTTCAATACCGCGGGGATCAGCAGTTGCGTGCCGTCTTCCAGATACTTCGCGGTGTAATCGTAGAATTCGCGGTGCGGCACGATTTCGCCGGGCACCGAGGCTTGCGGGTCGTGATTGCCCAGCACCGACACTTCGATCTCGCGCGCCACCATCGCCTTTTCCACCAGGATCTTCATCCCGAATTCGCAGGCAAAGTTCAACGCGGGAGCAAGTTCCTCAGCGTTATGCACCTTGGACATGCCCACTGACGAGCCCAACGTGGCGGGCTTCACGAAAACGGGATACACAAACTTCTTCTCGATCTCGCTCTGCACTGCCGCGGGGTCTTTTTCCCACTGCCACCGATGCACCGTCACCCACGGCACAACAGGAATCCCCGCCTCCTGACAAAGCCGCTTGGCTACGTCTTTGTCCATACCGATTGCGGAGCCCAGAACGCCCGCGCCCACGTAGGGAAGCCCGGAAAGATCCAGCATCCCCTGGATCGTTCCATCTTCGCCAAACGTGCCGTGCATCACGGGAAACACAACGTCAAACCGTTGCGCGCCTGATCCGCGATCGAGCGGCACCAGCGCGGCTTCTGTCGGATCGGCGGTCAGCATCACGCGCCTTCCGCCTTTCAAAATATCCGGCAGCATCTTCATCGCGCCTTCGCCAATCAGCCAATGGCCGTCTTTCGTAATGCCAATAGGCACGGCTTCGTATTTGTCGGGGTCCAGCCCGCGGATCACCGAAGCGGCTGAAGCCAGCGATACTTCGTGTTCGCCAGAGCGTCCTCCGAACAGCACTCCCACACGCAATAGTTTTCTGTTGTCAGGGCTCACGAGATCTTCCCAAGCCGCCGGGCGGAGAGGCAGCAAACAAGTCCGTGTTCAGTTATAAGTGGAAACGCGGAAAAATGCGAAGCGCAGTAGTGGAAAAGTTGCGGAATCAGCAACGGCACGCTGACGCTCCTTCGAGTAGCCTGCTAGTCCTTGCCGGTTTGCCTTATATAACGATGGGCCATCCGTTCGTTACCACGCCCACGCACCTTTTCACAATGTGCTAGACTCCCGTTCAGCCGAGTCCCCCGGTGCAGTGGGTGGCTCGGCATTGCAAGAACCTGTTCACCGAATTGTCTACATTTTTGTGTTCGAATGTGAAATGTGTAAGCGCGATCTGTATGCATATTTCCGTCCGGAGTCGCCAGCACTCGATTTCGAGCTGAGCTGTCCGTGCGGATGGTTAGGAACTCGACGCGGCGCTCAAGCCAGGAAAGTTTTCTGTCAGCATGCCGACTCGCTCTGGCCGAAGCCGTAGCGTGAATCGAATGTTGTACGTTTTCGAGTGGGATTCATCTTCAGGGTGATTGAGGAACCCAGGAATGCCAATCGAGCTTGAGTTCACACATGACGGGCTGGGCGTGATCTATCAGTGTGAAGGGTCCCTGGGCCTGCAGCATTTCGCGGATGCCAACAGCCGCCTGCTCACCTCACCGGAGCGCATCAAGAAACTCAAATACGTAATCATCCGTGGTAATTCCATGGAGCCGCAATACTTTTCCGTCACGCAGATGGAAGGAATCATTCTGCAGGATCGGCATATTGCCTCTTATGCCATTGAGGGATTGCTGGTGGCCGTGGTTGCGGAGCAAAGCACGGTTTTGGGATTGGCGCGAATGTGGGAAGCCTTCGTCGAAGGAATCGGGTGGGAAACAAAGATTTTCCCCTCGTTAGCAGAAGCACAAACCTGGGTACACGCCAGGGTAAAAGAAAAATTCAAACTGGACATTTCGCAGTTCGCAGCGGAAAAACAGACTGGCTCGGGCTCTCCGAACGTTACAGACGGCGGCTGAGTGCGGCCGAATCCGAATCCACAAAAATTGATTTGTAAGCCAGTTTTTGCTGGTTGGCTCACCTCTGCCCACCACCGGAGAGGAGATCCTCTCCGGGAGCAGGCAAAGGGCGAGATTAGAACGCGTAACGCAGCGCAAACTCCATCACGCGCGGTTTGGTGAGTGTGCCGGTGTACAGGCCAATGGATGTTGGACTGGTCAGCGCGCTGTTATTAGTCAGCGTGGCGGCGTCGAACCGCACGGAATTCGTCATGTTGTAGGCATAAGCGCTGAAACGGATGGACTGGCGCTCCGTGATCGAAAACGTCTTGTTCACACCAAGATCGATTCCAAAGAATCCCTGGCCGCGGAAATTGTTGCGTTGACCCGACTCGCCCGGATACGGAAGGCGAAGAACGGAGTTCCAGTAAGTATTGGGATCGGCGTTGCCAATGTTAAAGGCGAAGGGTTGGCCGCCGTAAAAGGTCAAGCCCTGCTGAACGTGACCTGTTAGCACGGCTTTGCCTTCCAATTGGAAGTTGGTGTTGTAGGTTCCGCCCGCGTCGACACTGAAGGGGAAGCCGCTGGTCCAGCGGCCAATGCCAGTCACATCCCAGCCGCCAAGGATCGTGTCTGTCAGTCGATTCCAGCCGCTGCCGAACGCCCGGCCGTGGCCAAATGGCAACTGGTATACCCAGTTGGAATTGATCTGATGGCGCGTATCCCAATCGGAGACGGCGCGCATCTGGTTCGGTGACCAGGTGTTGATGATGGCGCTTAATCCCCCAAAAGTCGGAACGCGCTCAGAATCGGACCCCACGTCGAGCGATTTGGAAAACACGTAGTTGAAATCAAATTGCAGGCCGTGCGTGAGGTGGCTGCGCAGCGAGAATTGGCCGGCGTTGTAGCTGCTGTTGCCCAGGCTGGACCACGCATAGAGCGCGGAGAATTCCTTGTTGTAGATGGCATAAGGAGTGTCGACGCCATTGATGTTGGCGCAAGCTGGTAGGCAGTAGGAGTCAAAGATATTGGTGAAATTGGTGGCGCCAAACGTGGAGGCCCCCCAATTGCAATAAAACAATTCGTACATCGATTGCGTGGCGCTCGGATTGGCAAGCGCACCGTTGCCCGGTGCTCCGCCTTGTCCTGGCGTTCCATTCCCGCAAAGTGAACCATTGATGCCGGTGGCACTCGGAAAGAAATTTTCCCAGTACGGTATTTTCGCTACCTGCGATACCGGCGTGTTGTTTTGTGCGAGCTTGGCAAATTGCGTTGCCGCCGCGAAATAGTCGACGCCTGACTTCGGGTCCACCAGGTCTAGTGGCATGGCCAGATCTCGTTGTTGCAGCAAACGATGCGCAAGGCGCCCCACGTAAGCTGCCTCAAAGACTAACCCGCCTGGCAATTCGCGTGAGAAAGAAAAGTCCAGCGTTTCGGAGTACGGCGTCTTTAGTTTGTTGTCGAACCCGAAAGTAATCTGTTGCAGCGGATTTCCCAAACTGCTCACCGGCGGCGTGTAGGGAAAAGGTCCTGTTGGTGCGGGATTCAGCAACAGTCCATCTGGACTGGAGGCTGGAATAATCCCTGCGCCAGCGAATCGCGCGCTTCCGTCGATGGTTTGGACGGACGCCGGATTGGTCACGACGGTGTTCAGTCCGAATGCACCTGACTGGTCGAAGGTGTCCACTAGCGCCGTCCCGAAATGGTCGTAGACGATTCCAAAGCCGCCGCGAATGGACGATTGCCCTGAGTTTCCGAACAGCGCATGCATCAATCCGCCCGACGAATTAGGCGAATAAGCAAACGCGATTCGAGGGCCAAAGTCCTTATAGTCCCAAGGCCAGAGAGGAGGTTTGCCGTTCACTTGGCCGCTCGGGCTGTAGCTGATGGTTTCATCGTAGGTCTGGCCGATTTTCATGGCGGCCTCGCGATTGTTGACGAATTGGTTCAAACTGGAATCCGGCGACACCTGATTTCCGTTCGTCTCATAAACCGGCTGAAGCAGGGAATAGCGAAGCCCCGCCGTGATCGTCAACGTTGGCCGGATGTGCCAAGTATCTTGCACGTAGAAATCGTATTCCCACGACCGAAAATTCTTTGGCACCTGTGTGTTCTGGGCGATTTGCTCGTTCTTCGCGGTACGGTTGTACTGCCCGGTCACTTCCGGGATCAATCCGACCAGGTTGATGATGGCATAGTTGTACGGATTGGCGTTGTTCAGATCCACGCCGGGCAAGCCAAACGCGCCAGGATCGAGACTTCCGCCACTGCCGGCCGCCCCGGCACTCAGCCAGTTCGGGTTCGTGGATGCGTAGTTGATATTGGAAATGTTGCTGGCGCGGGCATTTGTGACCAGCCGAATGTTGGTTCCAAACTGCAGGGTGTGCTTTCCTTTGGTCCAGGAGAGATCATCCACCCAGTTGTAGACCGGGATCCGGAAGATCCCCGAGTAGGACGTAGACGGTGACAGCGAACTCACACCAGGATGCAGGTCGTCCAGATATCGAAAAGTGATCAGCGGGCCATTTTCCACGCCGACATTTTCCTGCACCTGGCGCGTCAGTCCGAACCGCAAGCTGTTCACCAGCGAAGCGGTAATGCTTGCCGTGTAGCCTACAGCGATTGCCCGGCTGTCATCCTTAATCGTATTGTTCGCCGGCGTACCCGGAAATTGCGGCGGTTGCGCCGTATCATCCCATTGATAATTCCCGCGCACGAAAATGTGCTGGCTCCCCGAGGGAGTCAGGTTGTAGTCCAGTTTCGCGATGGCGGTGTTCAAGCTTTTCGGGTTGGGCGCCGAGAAAGTGAAGCAAGACAGGTTGTACCCGTCGTAGCTGGAGCAACCCGTGGAATTTGCGGTCGGGTATTGCTGGAACACACCCGTTCCCTGCGCATTTGACACGAAGGGATTTACGCCATTTCCGTTCGGACAGGTGCCACTTGGAAATCCAGGTCGAGGCACCCCGCAGTTTGGATCCATCGCCGCAATCTGTGCGGGACCAACCCCGTTGTTGCCGGGACTCACAGCCCAACTCTTGGTGAAGCCGTTCACTGTTCCGCCGGGACATTGCGTGGCGTCCGCGCAGGGGTAAATCACCACGCCGTCCTGCAGATTGGGTGCAGGAACATTTCGTGTCACTTGTTGATTTTCCGCCTGGCGCTGCCCTTCATAGGTGGTGAAGAAAAACAAACGATCTTTCTTGATGGGGCCGCTGATTGAACCGCCGAAGGTATTGCGAATCACCTTGCCCGGAATATTGGGCAGACCATTGGAAAGTTCCGCTTGTTTGTTGAACCAATCGTTCGCGGCAGTTTTTGGAGGGCGATACTGCTCATATGCCGAACCGTGAAAAACGTTCGTGCCACTCTTGGTGACCAGCGTGATTTGCCCACCGGAGGATCGCCCCTGGTCGGCGTTCGTGCCAATCGTGGTTACGCGAAACTCCTCGATGGAGTCGAGCGTGGAACGGACTGCGCCCTGAAAAGCGGTTCCGCGAGACTGCTGGTTATTGTCAACGCCGTCCAGTGTGATGTTGGCCTGATCGCTGCGGCCGCCATTGAGCGCGCCGTTGCGCGTGTCGACGTTGTCGTCGACATTCGTGCCCACGTACGTCACACCCGGCTGCAAGCTCAGCACCCCGGCGGCGTCTCGGCCTTCAAACGGCAACGCCAGAATCTGGTTCGAGTCAAACGTGTTTCCCATGCTTGCGTCTTGCGTGTTCACGGTCTGCGACGATGCCACCACCTCGACAGTCGTCGTTCCCGACGCCACTTGCAGCAGCACGTCGCTGCTGGCTGGTGTGGAAACTTGCAGCTCCAGGCCGGTCTTCCTGTACGGCGCAAATCCAGCGGCCGTCACGGATAGGGTATAGATTGCTGGGCGCACTTCCCGAAACTGATAGAAGCCGTTCTTGTCGCTGTGCGTCTCGAGTGCTACGCCGATTTCCGGGTTGGAGAGAGTCACCACCGCATCCGGCACTACCGCGCCTCCAGGATCTTCGATGGTGCCCCGCAAGGAAGTTGTGCTGGTTTGGGCGAACGCGAAGCTTGCTGCGATGAACAGAAATATAAAAAGAACAAACACTCTTTGCTTGGTTGTGGTCCAGGTCATGGACGCTCCTTTCGCGCACCAGGGCAACCGGCGACGAAATGAGTGTGAACCACAGTAAGAGTGTCGAATTCCGATTCCAACTAAATGAAGCGGCCAACAACCCCGGCAACCTGACACACACGAATCGAAAGCCCAACGTTCTTACTTGGATAGGGCAAACGAAGCGCGATGTCAAGAAAGTTTTTTCAAATTCGACGAAATCGGGTCCGAAAACGTCCGATTTGGCGGGGAAAAAGCGTGTTTGCTAACAAATCGTCTGCGGCTGCGTCCAACGAACATTGTTGGTGTGTTGCGCGGATACCGCGAAGCCAAATCGCATCCGCAATCGCTTGGATTAGAGAATTTTCTTGCCGAGCGCCGACAGCGCTAGTTCCACGCCGAGCGTCGCGGTGCGATTGTGCTCGTCGATTACCGGATTGATCTCCACAATCTCCATGGACACCATGGCTTCGCTGTCGGCAATCATTTCCAGTGCGAGATGCGCTTCGCGATAAGTTACGCCGCCGCGCACCGGCGTGCCAACACCCGGAGCATCCGAAGGATCGACGAAGTCCATGTCCAGGCTCACCGCGATGCCATCGGTATCGTCCATGGCACATCTCAGCGCGTCGGCCATCACTTCGCGCATGCCGCGCTCGTCGATATCGCGCATCGTGAATGTGCGTACGCCAAGCTTCTTGATGAATTTCTTCTCGTGGGAATCCAGATCGCGTACCCCGACCAACACAACATTTTGCGGCTCGATCTTCGGTTTGTAGTTGAATAGATCCAGAAGCTCCGGCACCCCAAAGCCCATGATGCCCGCCAACGGCATGCCATGCACGTTTCCAGAAGGCGAACTCTCCGGCGTGTTCATGTCGCTATGCGCGTCCAGCCAGATGCAGCCGATCTGTTTCTTCTCTTTGCGAAAATGAGCGGCGACTCCGCTGATGGATCCCGCCGCGATGGAATGGTCGCCGCCCAAAACGAGCGGCAGATAACCTTCTTCCAGCGATTTCTGCACGGCTACACCGAGGTCGTTGCAGGCGTCGGCGATTTCCGCCACATACTTTGCGCGTTTCTCACCGATGGGCATCTCTTCCGGTTGTTTCACGATGATGTTGCCGATGTCTTCCACCGTGTGGCCAAGATGCTTCAGGTGCGCCTGCAGACCCGCTACGCGCAAAGCGGAGGGCCCCATGTCCACGCCGCGGCGACTGGCGCCCAGGTCCATTGGAACACCGATGATGCGAATCTTCTGAGCCATATGAGCGATATCCTACGATCCAGTTTCCTTCCACGCGCGAGCAAGCGGCTGGGCGTGCCTCCTCCTCGTCGAGAAAGGAACCGGATGGATTCTTATGTCTTTAGACCACTGCGATTGCGAACCACGGAGCGGACTACCAACTACCCCACATTAAGGATATACCCGGTAAATCATCCGTGGGAAGGGGATGACCTCGCGAATGTGCTCGGTGCCGCAGATCCATGCTACGGTGCGCTCCAGGCCAAGCCCGAAGCCGGCATGGGGAACGCTGCCGTAGCGCCGCAAATCCAGATACCACTGGAACGACTCGACAGGTAAGTTATTCTCTTTCAAGCGCTTAACAAGCAAATCGTAGTCGTGAATGCGCTGGCTGCCACCGATGATCTCGCCGTAACCCTCCGGAGCCAGCATGTCGAACGAAAGCGCCAAATCGGGACGCTCCGCGTCCGGCTGCATATAGAACGCTTTGATCGAAGCGGGGTAGTGATGCACCATTACCGGCCGGTCGAAGCTGTTGGAGATGAGCGTTTCCTCGTCGCCGCCGAAGTCGTCGCCAAACTTGGCAGGGTTGCCCTGCTTCTGCAGGATGCCGACGGCTTCTTCGTACCTGATGCGCGGGAAGGGTGGCTTGATGTTCTCCAACTTCTTGACGTCGCGCTTCAATATTTCCAGTTCGCGCGACTTGTTCTTTACGACCCCTTGCACGACGGCGCTAACCAGTCCTTCGCCCAAATCCATCATGTCGGGCAATTCGGCGTAGGCAGCTTCCGGCTCGAGCATCCAGAATTCCGTCAGGTGCCGGCGCGTCTTGGATTTCTCGGCGCGAAACGTCGGGCCAAAGGTGTACACCTTGCCGAGTGCCATTGCCGTGGCCTCGATATAAAGCTGGCCGCTTTGCGTCAGATACGCTTTCTCGTCGTCGATGTAATTCACTTCAAACAGCGTTGAGGTGCCTTCGCATGCGGCCGGCGTGAAGATCGGCGCGTCCGTCAGCGTGTAGCCCTGCGAATCCATGTACTCGCGCGCGGAACGAACGGCTTCAGCGCGAATGCGCAGGATGGCGGCCTGGCGCGGCGTGCGAATCCACAGATGGCGCTGGTCCAGCAGGAAGTCCACGCCGTGTTCCTTCAGTTGAATGGGAAAGGGCGTGGCTTCAGAAACCTTTTGCAGAACCTGGATGGACGTGACGCCCATTTCGTAGCCGCCGGGAGCGCGCTGCTCGGCGCGAATTTTGCCCGTAACGATCACGCTGGATTCCTGCGTCAAACCCTTCAGCGCCGCGAACGCTTCGGGATTTTCTTTCAGCGAACACACGCCCTGGATGATGCCGGTACCATCGCGAAAAATGGGGAATACCAACTTCCCGGATTCGCGAATGTTATAAAGCCATCCGCGGATCGTCACTTCCTGCCCGTCGTACTTGCCTGCGTTCTCAATCGAAATGGTTGTCATAGTCGCGTTCTTTGTTGTGCAATCAAACAAATAGTTTAGCAGAGAAGGGACACAGAGAATCTCTGGCTATTGTCCCGTAGCAGCATCCTCGTCGAGGCGGTCGAGCGATTTGGCAGCAGCGGTGAGTTGGTCTTGAAGGCTGGGGGCATCCTGCCCGGTTTTTTCTTTTAGTTCCAGCGTGAGCGGCAAATTTTTCACCGAGGCGGTATCGAACAGTTTGAGCGCGGCGGGCCAATCGATGGTGCCGTCGTACGGCGGCGAGTGCTCGTCTTTCTCCCCGTGATTGTCGTGAATGTGCGCGCTGGCCACCAGGATGCGCAAAGGCTCGAAACTCTTCGTAACACGATTCTCCACCGGTCCTTCTGCCAGATGGGCATGGCCAATATCGAAGTTGAAACGCAACCGGGAAAGACGAGTTTCCTCCACAAACGCCCGAAGATATACGGCCTCTCCCATCTCGCTGGTGGTATTTTCAATGCACACCGTCACACCCAGGTGCTTCGCGTGCAGCGTCAAATGTTCCAGCGAAGTAAAAGCGGCATCGCGCTTGCGCGGATCGGCAGCCTCTCGCGTGCCTCCCATGTGTAGAATCAGGCGTGAAAAGGGAAGATCCTCGGCCACGTCCAAAACACGCTTTAGTTCGTCCATGGCTTCAATGCGGCGCACTCGTTCCACCTCGGTGATGGAAAGGGGAGCTCCGCCTTCGCGGTTCACGCTCAGGTCGCGACTGGTAGGCGCGTGCAGCGACGTCAACTGCAAACGGTGGTCCGCCAGCGCCAAGGCCATCGAGCGCACATCGTTTTTGGTCGAGTAATCGAAGTGGCTGCGAGTGGCGAAAATTTCAACACCTTGAAAACCGGCGCCGGCTATTTGCGCCAGCAGTTCGGGAGTGAGTCTTTTGGAGACGAAAAGATAAGTGGACAGGATTCTGAGCATAAGGTCGCACTATTTTACGTTGAGACGCTTCAGGCGGAAAGCGCAGTCAATAAGCAGTGACGCGAGAGATTAATAGCCGACGGCGGAGCCATCGTCGCGCGGGTCGGCGGCGCCGCATCGCTCGCCGTTTTGCGGATCGATGCCGATCGCATTCACCAGACCGATGTGCCCGCGACGCTTGATCTCATACCCGCGCGCCCTCATCTGCTGCTCCATTTCTGGCGTGAACAGCTTCTCCATCAATAGCACGTCGGGAAGCCACTGGTGATGAAACCTTGGCGCATTAATCGCGGACTGCGCGTCCATGCCCAGCCTGACCCAATTCAGAATGCTCAACAACGTAACGGAAATAATCGTAGGGCCCCCGGGCGAGCCGGTGACGAAACTCAGTTGCCCGTCGCGCAACACGATCGTCGGCGTCATGGAACTCAGCGGCCGCTTGCCGGGTGCGATGGTGTTGCCTTCAGATTGAATCAGGCCGAACAGGGCATTAGGCACGCCAGGCTGCGTTGTGAAATCGTCCATTTCGTCATTCAGCAAAAATCCGGCGGAAGAAGTAACGTGAGAGCCGTAACTGTTATTAAGTGTGGTGGTGCTGGCGACCGCATTTCCCGCGGCGTCTACCACCGAAAAGTGCGTGGTGTGCGGGCCTTCGCCCAGGCTGATGATGGTGTTCGCAGGAACACTCGCGCTGATTCCCGAAGTGCACACGTGAGGGTTGCCGGCGCGAACATCCTTACTCGGCGTGGCGTGGTTCGGATCGATGGTCGCCAGAAGTTCCTTGGCATAGCACGGGCTGGTGAGTCCGGCGACGGGCACGTTGGAAAAATCCGGATCGGCAAGATAAGCCGCGCGGTCGGCAAACACACGCCGCATCACTTCTGCCACCATCAGCACGCTTTGCGGATCATTCCAGCCCTTCAGCGGCACATCCTGCAGCATGTTCATGGCTTCGATCACCGCCACTCCGCCCGAACTAGGTGGCGGCGAGGACAAAACTTCCCAATGGTGCGAATCCAGCGTGTACGTTGCGTGCAGCACTTCGCGAATCTTCGGCTGGTAGTGCGCCAGATCATCCAGAGTGATCAATCCGCCTAGCGCCGCCATGTCTCGCGCGAGCATCTGCGCCGATTCGCCTTGATAAAAGTCCGTGGGTCCCAGCTTGGCGATGCGCTTCAGGGTCGCCGCAAGTTCCGGCTGACGAAACGTGTCGCCAGCCTTGAACATTTTGCCGTCATTCAGAAAATTGCGGTTGCTCATCGAAAAACGCTGCAAATCCGCGCGCTCTTCCGCGAATTCGCGCAGCAGTTTTTCCGTGATCGGGAAGCCTTCACTGGCCAGTCGAATCGCCGGCTGCATCACGTCAGCGAGCTTCATCGTGCCGCTGGTCTTCAACGCCAGCGCAAGTCCAGCCACGGTGCCCGGCACAGCCACGGACCGGTAGCCAAGGGTGGAAGCTTCGTTGTCCAGTTTGCCATCGGGCTTGATGTACATTTCGCGAGTCGCTGTGCCGGGAGCCATCTCGCGATAATCAAAAAATGTACTCTTTCCGTTGGCCAGCCGCACCAGCATAAATCCGCCGCCACCGATGTTCCCCGCCGCGGGTTCGACAACGGCCAGCGCAAACGCCGTGGCAACGGCCGCATCCACTGCGTTGCCGCCGTGCTTCAGGATTTCCACGCCAGCTTGTGACGCCAATGGCTCATCGCTTGCCACCATGCCGTGCGCCCCGCGCACCGGTTGGCGCGGCCATTCCTTCGGAATATCGGGGCGATCGCGAAATTCGGCGGCGGTTTGCGCGCTTGTGCCGCTCGATAGTGCGGTAACAAAAAAAATGGCAAACGCAATCAGGTATGTTCGGCGGCTCATGTCGAATGAAAAACACTACGAGATTCAGCAGCATGCGTCAAGGGAACCCGAGTGAGACTTACCGCGGACTAATCTTCCTGTTCGGTGAGATTGTCATTCCGAGCGAAGCGAGGAATCTGCTGTTTCGAACAAGTTGCAGAACTTCAGCAGATACATAAATCACCCAGGAAAGATGGTGTAAGCTAGCGCGCAGAATTCGGAGGCTACATGAGATTCCGCCGTCATTGTTCGCGCGCGTGTGTCTTGGCGTTGTTCGTGTTCATGGCAGTAACGGTGCGAGCGCAGAACGGCCCGCCAGCCGATCTGGACGACTACGTTGCGCGCGCCATGAAAACCTTCGACGTGCCGGGAATGGCACTGGCCATTGTGAAAGACGGAAAGGTGATGGTCGCCAAAGGCTATGGCGTACGCAAGCTCGGCGAAACTATGCCCGTGGACGAGAACACGCTCTTCGGCATCGGCTCGAATACCAAAGCATTCACCGCGGCTGCACTGGCAACTCTTGTTGATGAAGGCAAAATCCATTGGGACGACTCGGTCAACGACCATCTTCCCGGCTTCGTCATGAACGCGCCCTACGTCTCCAAAGAAATGCAGATCCGCGACCTGCTGTGCCATCGCAGCGGCCTCGGCCTGGGTGAAGGCGACCTGATGTTCTGGCCGCACACCACATTTACGCGCGAAGAGGTCGTCTATCGCTTGCGCTACCTGAAACCTGCCACCAGCTTCCGCACCACTTTCGCCTACAACAATCTGATGTTTCTTACCGCAGGCCAGGTGGTGGCAGCGGTCAGCGGCAAAAGCTGGGATGACTACGTGCGCGAGAAGATTTTCCTGCCGCTGGGCATGAAAACCACCAATACCAGCAACACCGTTTTCAAGCCGGGTGACGACTACGCATTTCCGCACGAGAAGGTGGACGGCAAGCTGCAAGTCATCCCCTTTGAAGCTTTGGACAATGCCGGTCCCGCCGGCTCCATCAATTCCTCGGTAGCGGAAATGTCCAAATGGATTCAACTGCAACTGAATCACGGAAAAATTCCCGGTACCGACACGCGAATCTTCAGCGACAAATCCTCGCAGGAAATGTGGGCGCAGCACATGGTGGTACCGATTGGCTCGGGAGCCGACGAATTGAAGGCCTTGCAGCCGCATTTTCGCGGCTACGGCTATGGCTGGTTCCTATGGGATTACCGCGGGCGCAAGCTCGTCGGCCACACGGGCGGCGTAGCGGGATTTGTTTCGCGCGTGCTTCTAGTGCCAGAGGAAAATTTCGGCCTGGTGATCCTGACGAACGCCGAAGAAGATGCGGCTTTCGACAGCGTGATGTACCACATCGTTGATTCCTATTTCGGTGCGCCGAGCACTGATTGGACCACCGCGTACAAAGAGGTGAACGACAAGGAGCAGAAGGACGCCGACGAAACCATGAAGAAGGCCGCCGCAAGCCGCGCCGCTGATTCGAAGCCTTCTTTGCCGCTAGAAAAATATGTGGGCGAGTATTCCGATCCTTGGTACGGCAAGATCACCATCCGGCAGGAATCCAGCGGCCTGGTAATCGCGCTGGATCGCACCCATAAGGGCGTTGGCGATCTGCAGCACTGGCAGTACGACACCTTCAAAGCCCACTGGCGCGACCGCACCGTCGAGGACGCCTTCGTTACCTTCACGCTGAAGCCCGACGGCTCCATCGATCACTTCACCATGGCCGCAGTCTCGCCGCTGGCCGATTTCAGCTTCGATTATCAGGATCTGTATTTAACGCCAATAGCGAAACAACCGCAGAAAAAGTAGCGAAAGTTGGTTCTGCCAGCAAACTAGAAAGTCAGTTTGTAGATATTTGAGTTGCTGTCTTTTGCCACGCCTTTGATTGAGCTGATTGTGGCGTTCTTGTTACCGTCGGGCATGTACAGTTCTACATCCAGCACCGTTCCGCGATTCCCGGTAACGGCGGCTCGCCCATAAAGCCTCGAACCGAGCACGTGCGCGACGTAGTATCCTGGGCCGTAAATCGTATCCCATTCAGAGGCCATGCTCTGTTTCGCCGTGTCGTTAGCACCGACTGCCGCTCCTGAGGTTTTTGGACGGTCCACTAGCTCCCACCGGCCTCTGCACACTTCGCCGTCGCTAAGAACTGCGGAAAAATTTCCTGCATGCACTCCAAGCGTCATCTTGGCAACGTAAACCGGTAACGGAGTTTGCGCAGCGAGTGGGCCTTGTACGGGATAGAGCCGAGCGGTTGCGGTGCATCCAGACAACACGGGCAGACACAACAGCAGTACAGCGAGACTCTTCATGGAAGTCCTCCCAGGTGCGCGATTCGATTGCTAAGGCTTCATTCTGTGTGACGCAACAACACCACGCAGGGTTACTAGAAGTTGAGGTAAGGCTATCGTAAGAAGTTAACTTCGGAGGTCGGATGTGACCGCCGTCACAGCGGCCGCTACTCTTCCAGGAATTCCACCGTCGCCGGCCCGGGTAGCAGTCCCGCAGCGGTGCCTTGTTCGATCAGTTCACGCACTGCTTTCTTGCCTTTTTCCCCGTACCCCAACGTCCACTTGTTCACATACATTCCCACAAACTTGTCCGCCAGCTCCGTATCCATCTCTCGCGCGAATTGCATCGCATAGTTCAACGCTTCCTCGCGGTGCTCCAGACCATACGAAACACTGTCGCGTATCGTTCGCGAGATCAGCCGGCCAAGATCCGGGCCCAGCGAACGCCGTACCGCGTTGCCGCCCAATGGCAGCGGCATGCCGGTGCGTTCCTGCCACCACACCCCCAGATCGACGATGCGGTGCAAGCCCAATTGCGGAAAGAAGAGCTGCCCTTCATGGATCAGCAAGCCCGCCTCGACCATATCGTTTTTCACCGCTTCCATGATCTTGTCGAACGGCATTACCACAGCTTCAAAATCCGGCTCGAACAGCTTCATGGTCAAGTAGGCGGAAGTCTTCAGCCCTGGCACTCCGATGCGCTTACCCTTCAAGTCTTGCTGCTTAAGCGACTTCGATGACACGACAATGGGGCCGTACCCTTCTCCGAAGCTGGCGCCACAATCCAGCAGCACGTATTTGTCTCGCAACGAAGGATACGCGGCGAAGCTGACCGCGGTGACGTCGTAAGTCTCCGTTAGCGCGGCTTCGTTCAGCGACTGAATATCCGACAAGATATGCGTGTATTTATAGCCGGGCGTCGAAAGCTTGTGCGTCGCCAACGCATAGAACATGAAGGCGTCGTCGGAATCGGGGGAATGGGCCAGCTTGATTTCGCGAGGCTCTTTTTCCGTTTTCAATGCGGTCGGTCTTCCAGCCATGAGCGGTCTAATGTCCTTGGCCCGGGCTAGTCGATTGGAAAAGACGCCTCAGCCCCGTTTCCGCTCCGCAGGGATAAAGAAGGGCGAGCAACGTCTGAGCACATCAGGTATGCGGCCGGGCTTACGTTCGCAAAAGAAAGCCTAACATAGACGCGGCTGTAGGCAAAACAGACGGAGGCTCCGGGAAGCCCTTGCGGGCCGCCGTGGGACGCCACTACCAGCCGCGCGCGATTCCGATCCAGGTACGCTTCGTACAGTTTGGCCCGCATGTGATCCGACTGGTCGTCTGAGAAAAGCAGGCCGCATTTCACGGCCAGCAAAAGGTCGCTGCGCTGCCAGTTGTGGCGCATCAATCCTCCTGAGGAATGCGAACTGGTGCCGAGCAGAAGATGGCCCAACTCATGCGCCGAAACGATTCCTAACAAAACTGCCGGATCCACCTGCGATTCGGACTGAATTTGCATCACCCGCTCACAAAAAACGTCGGCCTGAAACCCGACGCCGTCCTCCGCCAGATAGGCAACGCCCAGAGCATCGCCTGCGAAATGAAGGGGATGACCAATCAGACGCAGATGCAGATGCGTGGGAAACACGCTATCGACGCATATGGCCCGCTGCTCTTCCTTCAGGGAGGGCAGTCCGCAGCTCAGCCACTCCAGATTTACCGCCGCCTGCCGGAACACGCGGGAAGCAACCATTTCCAGCTCGGAAATAAGATGTGGCGGAAGGCCGACGTCGTTGTAAACAGACACTTTGACGGTGGTCACCTCCGGATGCAGATCTTTTGACCAGACGGGAGAAGTTAGCAGCACAGACAGGAGTACTAGACCAACAGAACGCAGGAGCGATTTGCGGTTCACGGCCATACCTCCAGGGCTGGCCGACCGCCACTCCACCCCGCGAGTAGCTTTGTTACCGTTATTACGAATAATCTGGCTATAAGTTTGATCGCCCAGCGCAAAATTAACATTTGACCTGCGCCCAGAGAGATCCGCAAAAAATCTGCGCCTGCCTTGGAAACATTTGCCCATTACGTGTCGTCTTTATGTGCAGGGGCCTACGCCCGGAGGAATTCGTGGTGTCTGCGAACGGGGGAAACTCGCTCGTCCGTTTCGGAGTTTTCGAGGTCGACCTGCGCGCAGGGGAGCTGCGGCGCAATGGCGCCAAGGTGCGTCTGCAGGAACAGCCCCTTCAAGTCCTGGCCATGCTTCTGGCCCGGCCTGGAGAGCTGGTCTCGCGCGAGGAGCTGCACGGCCAGCTTTGGAGCTCTGACACCTTTGTGGATTTCGACCACGGCTTGAACGCGGCGATCAAGCGTTTGCGGGACGCCTTGGGTGACTCCGCGGAGAATCCACGGTTTGTGGAAACCTTGGCTCGGCGCGGCTATCGTTTTATCGCTCCGGTTGAGAAATCCCAACCCACGCCGGCTGCTCCGGCGATCGCCGCGCATCCCCAATCCACCTCCCGCTTTCGCCGCTGGCTACCCATCCTGGTGTCCGCCCTTGGCGTGCTCATGGTCGGAGTCAGTGCCGGTTGGCACGCCGGCCGCCATTCCGCCGCCGCCCTTCGCCCCACCGAGCGCCGCATTACAGGCAATGCGCCTAACGATCCGGTGTGGTCTGCCGCCATTTCTCCGGACGGGAAATACCTCGCTTTTTCCGATAAGAATGGACTATTTCTTCGCGTTCTGGCATCCGGTGAGACCCAGCATGTCGCCATCGCCGATGACCTGAGAACAGGTCACGTCAGTTGGTTCCCGGACGGCAATCGCCTGCTGGCCGTCCGAGGAAAGTGGCCCGGAGGCTCGCCGGGGCTTTGGTCGTTATCGACGCTTGGTGGCAGCCCGCGCAAACTCATCGACGATGTCGAAGAAGGCGCGGTCTCGCCCGACGGCTCGCAAATCGCATTTGTCCGCGGTGATTGGCAACACCAGGAAGTCTGGCTCATGCAATCGGATGGCGACCAGCCCAGAAAGATTTTCGGCGAAAAAGGTGGATCGTATGGCTCGCTGGCGTGGTCTCCCGATGGCCAACGAATCGCCCTTTTTGAATACGCGAATTATTCCGGGAAGGATCAGGATGATGTCTCGCTCGCAATTTGCGACCCGGCAACAGGCCGGGTGGAAGTCATCAAAGAGAACCCAAATTTCGTGCCGGGCCTCAACTGGACTCGCGATGGACGCCTGATTTTTGCGCTCAGCGAAGCGCCGCCTAATCGCGCCGATTCCAATCTATGGGCTCAGAAAATGGATTCGCATTCCTACAAACCAATCGGAGATGCCGTTCGCTTGAGCAACGGGCCTGATTCCAAGAGCAGGATGACGCTGTCTTCCAACGGTAAGCGGCTCAGCTATCTTCGATTTGTGGCCTCTCCCGCCGTATATGTAGCGCGGGTACAAGCCAATGGCAGCATTCTGGGAACTCCTCAGCGCCTCAGCCTTGAGGAACGAAAAAACTTTCCCTACACTTGGACGCCCGACGGCAAGTCCATCATCTTCGTTTCGGATCGCAATGGTTTGCGGCACTTGTACAAGCAAGGCGTCGATCAAGCCGCGCCGGATTTGCTCGTCGGTGGCGACAACAACATCATGATTGCGCGCCTGGATGCCGATGGCACAAACCTCTTATATCTCACTACCGCGCCGCCGAATGATCCCGCGCAGAACATGCGCTTGATGCGCCAGCCACTTTCCGGCGGCACGCCGCAATTAATTTTGCGCGCGCCGGGAATCAGCAATTTCCAGTGCGCCCGAATGCCCTCGCAGACCTGCGTGCTCAGCCAAATTGCCGACAATCGCATTGTTTTTTCCACCTTCGACCCCTCCACAGGTAATCAAACGAAAATTCATTCAATCGATGACCCTGAATGGTTCCTGCTGAACTGGACCCTTTCGTCCGACGGCCATACACTTGCCCTCGCCAAAAAGCATCGTTCGCCGTTGCCCGCGGATATTCTTCTGTTGAATCTGCAAGGCGGCAAACAACGCAGCCTGGTCTTCGACAATTGGTTCAGCATCGGCTGCCTGGACTTTGCGGCGGATGGAAAGAGCATTTGGGTGAACGCGACTTCTCCGGTGGGCGTGCAAACGTTGTTGAACGTTAACCTGCATGGCAAGGTCACTGCCGCGCTCGAGGAGAAGGAAATGGACCTCGGCTGGGCTATCCCTTCCCCCAATGGCCGCGATGTCGCCATCTGGATGTCCGCCGCCAGCTCTAACGCCTACCTGCTCGAAGATTTTTAGTTTGAGATCGTGTGTTTTCGAGAATGCATACCCTACAGCTCGCCGAAATATCCTTGTTTTGTCATTCCGAACGGAGTCCGCGGAGTGAGGAATCTGCTTTTTCTGCAGCGGTGCTCTAAGAACATAGAGGATCTCACGCCGCAGAAATCAGGTGCGCAATCGAGTCTTCAAAGTTCACTTTGCCGTCCAGGTATGGCTGCCAATAGATCGCCAGAATTGTCAGATAGTCTTCCCATCCGCGCTGCGTAAGATTCGCCCGCAAGGCATCCGGAACCGGGGAAGTCTTGGGATTGATTCCCGGCGTTGCAGCATCGTTCGTCTTTTCTCCCGAATCGTGAATTACCGGCCGAATCACTTGTGCCGTGGTGTAGTAAATCAAAGCGTGCCACAAATCACGCGGGATGGGTTTGTCACGCTGGCGGCACTCGCGCTGGATAGCCGCCTCAACAGGGCCCGCGATGCCGTGAGAGGCTTCGTGAAATAAAACCTCCAGTGCCGCCGCGCCCTGGTTACGGGCATCCATGCTGGCGATGGTAACCCGAAGTGGGTCAAGCGATGTGTAGGCGCCGCTGGCATTCGCGTAGCCGCAAACATCCACGCGAATTTTTTCTTTCGGCCATTGGGTCTGGTAGATTTCCGCCAGGCGCTGCGACAATCCCACGCCCTGCTCGCGCACCAGGGGAGCCACGCGCGCCACCCAGCGCCGATTGCTGCGATCCTGATCCACCCACCAGTGCGCACGGTAAACCACCGCAGCCGACTCCAGCACCTGGCCCACTCTCCCGGGCAATCCTGCATCGCAAGTGCGTTTCTTCCGCCCGGTCAATTCATCGCAATCCTCAAAATCGCCGATCTGATCCTTCAGCAAGATCAGGTCGATATTGATCTGCATGTCTTTGTTCGCTTCATTCTGCATGTAGAAAGTAATGGCATCGTCCCAGATCTTCTGCTCCGCGGCGGTCAGCGCAGTCTGCGCACCGGGCGACACCTTCATCACTGGCCCCGTTGGCTTTGCTGCGCTTGCGGCAGGTTGCGCGTCCTTGGCCGCCATGCGCGCCCGCGCCTCGTGATACAGAAAATGATGCAGGTTTACCCAAAAACTGCTGTGAAATTCAAACACCGGCAGCGGTCCATACACTGATTCGATTTCTTGTCCTGATGCAATGGGGGCCAGCGTGGCCAGGAACAAACCCAGGCAGACGAGCAATGTGGCGCGAAGAGAGGCCGAGGGCATAGTCGAAACCCAAATAGTAACGCAGATTCGCGTTCTATCAAATTCGCACGCGTTTGACCCGAACCAGAGTATTATCCTGCTCGCACAACAGGAGGGAATTGGATGACATCACGGTTGGCCGGTTGGATTGTTGGATGCGCATTGCTTTTCGCGGGAAATGCTGCCGCACAGGACGGCGCGGCGCTCGCGGATTTGAAGCAGCAGGCAATTCAAGAGATCGATAAACGCCAAATCTTCACGCAACAAATGGTCGACCAGATCTACAGCTACAGCGAACTCGGCTTTCAGGAAGTGCAGACCTCCCGCTACGTTACCGGCATTCTCGAAAAGAATGGTTTTACCGTCGAGCGCGGCATTGCCGGCATCCCTACCGCATGGGTAGCAAGCTACGGCAGCGGCAAACCCGTGATCGCGTTTATCACCGATATTGACTGCATTCCGCGCGCTTCGCAGAAACCTGGCGTCGCTTACCACGCGCCCATCATCGAAGGCGCGCCGGGCCATGGAGAAGGCCACAACTCCGGAATGGCCGTAGAGGCAACCGCCGCGATCGTTCTGAAGAAGTTGATGGAAGAGCGCCACATCACCGGAACGCTAAAGATTTTTCCAGGCGTCGCAGAAGAATTGCTGGGGACGAAAGCATTTCTCGTGCGCGCTGGCTACTTCAAAGACGTAGACATCGTTCTGGGTGCCCACGTCGAATCCGAATTCTCCACTTCCTACAGCACCGGCAATGGCGAATGGAGCGGCCTCGTCAGTGTGCAATATTACTTTCATGGTCGCGCAGCCCATGCCGCGGGCGCCCCTTGGTCGGGACGCAGCGCTCTCGATGCCGTGGAACTGATGGATACCGGTTGGAATTTTCGGCGCGAGCATCTTCGACTGCAGCAGCGCTCCCACTACGTCATCATCAACGGCGGCGATCAGCCCAACGTCGTTCCTTCGGAAGCTGGCGTCTGGTATTACTTCCGCGAACTGGACTATCCACACATCAAGGAACTCTACGATTTGGGAAACACCATGGCCACCGCCGCCACCATGATGACCAGCACCACGGTGGATCATCGCCTGGTCGGTTCGGCATGGCCGCCCTTTTTCAATAAGGTCATCGCGGAAACCCAGCAGAAAAATATCGAAGCCGTCGGCATGCCCACTTGGAGCGATGCCGACCAGCAACTTGCAAAAGCGCTGCAAAAAGAGATCGGCGAAAAAGTGGAAGGCCTGAAGCTGAAAGTGGAACCGTTGAAAGAGCCGGTGAAGGATGCCAAGGGCGGTGGCTCCGACGACGTGGGCGATATTTCCTGGAACGTGCCGATGACTTACCTGATGTATCCCGCGAACATTCCGCATCTTCCCGGTCACAGTTGGGTCGACGGCGTAGCAATGGCCACACCGATAGCACACAAGGGATCAACTGCGGGCGCAAAGGTTCAGGCCATGACGGCGCTGGATTTCCTGCTGCAGCCAGCGCTTGTGGAAGCTGCGTGGGACTATTTCCACAAAGTGCAGACGAAAGACGCGCACTATGAATCTTTTCTCGCGCCGGACGACAAGCCGGCCATAGAAATGAACCGCGAAAAAATGGAAAAGTTTATTCCGGAGCTAACGAAGTTCTACTACGACCCAACGCGATACAAATCATATCTGGAACAGTTGGGCATCACTTACCCCACGATCAAAACAACGCCCTGAAGGGCTCAGCAGCAGTGAGTGAACCCTTGAACTGACACACAAAAATAGGGCACAGTTTCCGGGAAAGGAACACAGTGAAGAGAAAGCGATACTCCCGGAAATTTCAACGAATGGCTGTCGCACGTATGGAGACTTGTGAGGATGTCGGTGAGTTAGCACGAGAGCTCGGGGTGCGACCGGGGTGCCTGTACAAATGGCGCAGGAAGCTGGAGATGGTTGAGCCAGGACAAGAAGCGTCACGGCCCAGCACGCACGCATCGGCTCACCGCAAGGAAATCCATCGCTTGAAGCAGCTTTTGGCAGAGAAGACCCTGGAGGTGGATTTTTTCAAAGGTGCCTTGCAAAAAATCGAGGCTCGACGCCAGCGCAACAGCGGCTCTGGCGAAATGACATCTACGACCAGATCCGAGAAGTGATGTCATTGCAAGGTAGCCTGAGTATCGAGCGTATGTGTCAGATGGTGCCGGTCAGCCGCCGGGGCTTTTACCGGTCGCTGAAGGAACAGCAACCCGTTGAGGAAGAGATGGAAGTGCAATCTGCGATCCAACAAATTGCCTTGGAGCATCGCCGCCGTTACGGTTATCGACGGATTACGGCGGAACTGCACCGCCGGGGCATGCCAGTGAACCACAAGAGGGTGGCGCGGATCATGCGAGAAGACAACCTGCTGGGGATACAGCCGGCACGGTTCGTGGTCACCACCAATTCGAATCACAAGCTGGAGATATATCTCAACTTAGCCAGTCGTATGAAACTGACGGGCATCAATCAACTCTGGGTGGCCGACATCAGTGTGCCGCAGTAAGCAGCAGAGGAGATGAGAGAAGGAATGAACTGACCTCTCGTGCCCGGCTTGCAGGAGCAGGGTGCAAACCACCGCAAGCGGCTTGGGTCAAAAGCCCTGGTCGTGAGCGTTGCGGAAAAGGTGCCAAAAGGCATCAGGTGAGAACCAACGAAGGCGAACACAAGTGAACTGCCGTTCAATTGTCGAAACTGCTCAGACGACGTCGAAACCGGGCGTTGATGTTAACCCGGGATCAGCATGGCGGGAGCCTGCCTATTGGCCATGCGACGTCCGGCATAGAGGCAGCGCCATCCTGGTTCGGGCTCCTATGTTGAACTGCGGGAACCTTCGATCGCGGTGTAAAGGGAAAGGCACAAGCGCACAACGCAAGGCCGAAAATACCGAAGCGCGATCAAGGGACGGAGCGGCTCGTAGTAGCGCTGAAGTCGCCGCAACGGCGATGGAGCGAAGGGGCCGCGTCATCGGGTCAAATGTTCACGCCAACTGCGCGAGTAGGAGGAGCGTGAGCAAATGACGAAGCCGTTTGTAATTCCTAAGGCGCTCGTCTGGGAAGCATTCCAGCGGGTCAAAGCAAATGGAGGAGGCGCTGGGGTAGACAACGAGTCGATCGAAGCGTTCGAGAAAAGTCTCGGCGGCAATCTGTACAAGCTCTGGAATCGCATGGGATCTGGCAGCTATTTTCCGCCGCCAGTTAAAGCCGTGCCGATACCGAAGAAAAGCGGGGGCACGAGAATGTTGGGCGTGCCCACAGTTGCCGATCGGGTTGCACAAACGGTGGTCAAGTTGGTCCTTGAGCCCGTGCTCGAGCCAGTTTTTGATCGCGACTCATTCGGCTATCGGCCAGGGCGATCAGCCTTGGATGCGGTGGCCTTGGTGAGGCGGCGAAGCTGGGAATATGACTGGGTCGTTGAGTTCGACATCAAAGGTCTGTTCGACAACATTGACCACGAACTTCTCTTACGAGCCGTACGAAAACACTGCAGTACACCATGGGTCCTTCTGTACATTGAAAGATGGCTAAAGGCACCGATGGAAACCAAGGAGGGGAAACAGGTGGCACGTGAGCGAGGCACCCCGCAAGGGGGCGTCGTCAGTCCGCTGCTTGCGAACCTCTTCCTGCACTACACGCTGGATGCATGGATGCGACGAGAGATGCGGAGCGTTCGGTTTTGCCGCTACGCGGATGACGGCGTTATTCACTGCAAGAGCGAGGTGCAAGCCCGGTTGGTGCTCAGAAAGCTCGGAGTGAGGCTAGGGGAGTGCGGTCTCGAGTTGCATCCGGAGAAAACGCGGATCGTGTACTGCCAAGATGTCAATCGGCAGGCCGCGCATCCAACGATTCATTTCACCTTTCTCGGCTACACGTTTCGACCGCGTAAGGCGGTCGATAAATACGGTCGGGTCTACGTGAACTTTTCTCCAGGCGTCAGCCGTGAAGCGCTGAAGAAGATGCGACAAACGGTGCGAGGATGGCACATTCAGCTGATGTGCGACCAAGAGCTGAATGACCTATCGAACATGTTCGGCCCGATACTTCGGGGCTGGGCAAATTACTATGGTCGATTCTATCCAACGGCGTTGAAACCACTTTGGAGGCAAGTGAACGACTATCTGGTGCGCTGGATGCAGCGGAAATACAAGGCCCTGGCGCGCGGCATTACGCGTGCTGCCCGGGCACTGGGCCGCCTCGCTGAAACCGCACCAAGTTCATTTGTGCATTGGGAGCGGGGATTTCTCCCCGCGGCTCGGTGATGGGAGCCGGATGAGCCGAGAGGTTCACGTCCGGTTCTGCGAGGGGCTGGGGCTGCAATGCCCCGGCCTACTCACCCGTACATCCGGCTGAAAGCTGAGTTTGTCTATCTAGCGGTGATCCTCGATGGGTTCTCTCGCAAAGTGGTGGGCTGGGCACTGGATCGAACTTTGGCAATTCGACTGACGATCGGGGCGCTGCAGCAAGCCATCCAGAGCCGACACCCGGAACCTGGCTTGGTGCATCACTCGGATCGAGGATTACAATACGCCTCGGAAGAATACGCAAAAGTCCTCGAGAACAACCGCGTGATTCCGAGCATGAGCCGTCCAGCGAACCCGTATGACAACGCAAGCTGCGAAAGTTTCATGAAGACACTGAAGCGGGAAGAAATTTACGCCAACAACTACAACGACCTGGAACATTTGCGAGCAAATATCGAAGAGTTCATCGAGCAGTATTACAATCGGCTGCGCTTGCACTCGGCGCTGGGCTATCGATCTCCCGAAGAGTTCGAGCAACAGATCGAGGCGTCAGGTTCGGCCGAATCGCGAAGCGCAACGATGGTGTTTTTTGAGAACAAAGAGAACAGCGGAAAGATTTCGAAAGGACTACTGGGGAAAGGGACTCAAATGCCGTCCCCTTCCCCAGACCCCTTCTCCTGCTAGGAGATGCAAGAATCCTTCTATGAAAGCGGAAACTGTGTCCAAATAATTTGTGCCATCCAAGGGGTTCACCCCAGCAGTTTCAATCCAATTTTGGGTCTACTGAGCTTCCCACCGCTCCATGGTGATCCGCGGTATGCGTGACGCCATTCAAATCATAGAAAAATGAGCGCAGGCCGCTCCTTCCATATTCCGCCGGCATCACCGCGATTTCATATTTCGCCGGTGCTCCGGAAGTATTTGCGCCGACGATTACATAACGGAACATGTAGCCGTCCTTTTTCCCCGCGGCAAGCTCCGGTTCCACGAGTCCAGCCTTATCGCTCTTGGTCTGTCCCTGAGGTGCCGGCCCCAACATGGCAAGGGATTCCGGCAACCGCGTATACGTCTTGCGATACGTTTCCACCGCGTCGATCAGTTTCTTCAGATCCGCAATCGCGGCTTGTTCGTTCACTTTAATTTCCGCGCGATCCCACTCTTCGCCCAGGGTTTGCAAGTCCAGCATCAACAAGCCCAGCGATAGCAATTTCCATTGCCCATTTTCCCGCACCATCCCGATGATGATCTGATGAGCGCTGTCGCCGGAGGTATCGGAGGCGTCTTGCACCGTCAATGGCACGTAAGCGAGGTTATCGAGCACTTCGGCCTTGCCGATCACCATTTCCGTGGTGATCTCCGAGGTGGCGCACTGGACAACGGTATTGCCTGAGGAATTCTCAATGGATTTTGGGGTGCCGGCTTTGTCGAGCAGCACGAATCGCTTCAGCAACGTAACGCGCGCCGCCGGAGTCAGGTGCACGAATGCATCCGCATTACGCGTGGTTAACGTGCGCGAAAAATCCGTGCTGTTCTGCGCGCAAGCCGCAATCATCACCGCTCGCAGCACCGCCGCAGGGTCTTCTTTCGCGTCGGCTTGTGCGCGGCACGCCGATGCAGCAACGAAACTTAATGCTAATCCCAGAATCCCCGCCGGCCACCATCGTCCATCCAACCTGATTCGCAAATCGATCCTCTCAATCCTTTGCTAGCTGCAAAATTGCAGCCAGGTTCTGCGTAAACGCCGATCGCGGCATCACCTCCGAACATCCCGCCGCCCGCGCTTGCGCCGCCAACTCCGTTTGCACGTGCGACAAAAATGCCACGACGCGCAAGTCCTTCTGTGCGCCGCGCACCTGCTGAAGTGCAGCCAGCGGCTGATTTTTTGCGTTCAAGTCAACGATCACCAACTTCGTCGGCGCGTCCAGGAGTCCCATCAGCGCCTCGCTCGTTGATGCAACCTTAAACTCCACTCCCACATGCTTCGCGGTCTCCGCTACTTTCATCTGGAAAAACAAATCGTCCATGAAACCGACGGCGCGTCCCATTCATCCCTCTCTTCCGCAAATGTATATCCGAATCGAGCTTTCGATTCGCTTGCCGGGCGGCATACAATCAGACTGCCCTTCCCGGAGGTATTGATGCAAGTTCTTTCGCCTGTGCTCAAGCCATGAGCATTGCCTCGGAATCTGCGCGGCTCGCCGGCTGCGGCCCTCTGGAGGTTACGCTGTACAGGCGGCCCGGCTGTCACCTGTGCGACGAAGCCAAAGCCGCCATCACTCCACTGCTTCGCGAATTCCACGCAGCATTGCGCGAAGTAAATATCGATTTGGATGCCGAATTGGCCCAGAAATATGGCCGGGATATTCCCGTTGTCTTCATCGGCAGTCACAAAGCGGCGAAGCACCGCGTCGATCCGGCACAGTTCCGCAGGCAACTTCACGAAGCCCAGCAAAAACGATGATAGCCGCGGCTTTCCGCTGAGTCTGTTTTAGAAATGATTTCTTGCGGCCTTAGTGATCGCCGGCAGGGACGTGGCATCCCACCGTCTTGTCGGGTATGTCGCCGGGACGGCCCTTAACTCGATCGTACACGCTCAGTTGGCTCACCGAACCAAGCGCCTCATTGTAAAATGTCGGCACGCCCAGAGCCGTGCGCAACTCTTCATTAAACTTTCGCAAACATTCCAGGTGCGTTGCCAACGCCGGGATCTTGATGCCGTCGTCGGTCAAAAGAAATTTCTGGTACCCGGCATCCCACAATCGCGTGAATTTCCCGTTCAACATGATGGTCGGCAGCACCGTCATGCGGAAATTCCCGTCGGGGTCTTGCCGGAACTCCGCGCCGCATCCGTACTTCTCTACGCGCACTACGCCGCGAGTGCTTCCCACGGTGAAGCCCAGTGCGGCCAGGCTATCCATGGCTTTCTTCTCAAAACGTTCTTCGACGTTCCACATAGGCTCTCAGAGTAAGCGATACCATCGGATTCTGTAAAGCGGCTGGCACTCGGATTGAGACCTTTGATTGCGCGCGACAACTGCGCCGCCGCCGTTTCTTTCCTCTGGTTCAGACTCCGCGTAAGATGGAACCAGGGATACAAGTCATCATGTCGACAAAAACTCGGCCCTCAATCGGCCATTCCGGAGCGGCCAGCCTCACGAACGAAGAGATTTTACGCTATAGCCGCCACCTCATCATGCCCGAAGTCGGCATGGAAGGTCAGCTGAAGCTTAAAGCCGCCAAAGTGCTTCTGATCGGTACCGGTGGCCTGGGTGCCCCGTTAGGCTTGTACCTTACCGCCGCAGGCGTTGGAAATATTGGGCTGGTCGATTTTGATGTTGTGGACTTCACCAATCTGCAGCGCCAGGTAACCTTCGGCACCACCGACGTCGGCAAATCGAAAACCCAGGCGGCTTGCGCCCGGCTGACGAATCTGAATCCCGATGTGCACATCACCACTTATGAAACAAAACTGACCAGCCAGAACGCCCTGGAACTTTTTCAAGATTACGACGTCATCGTAGACGGCACCGACAATTTCCCCACACGTTACCTTGTGAACGACGCCTGCGTCCTGCTTGGCAAGCCGAATGTTTACGGTTCGATTTTCCGTTTCGAAGGCCAAGTCACGATCTTTGGCATGCCCGACGGCCCCTGTTACCGTTGCCTCTATCCAGAACCGCCTCCACCGGGCCTGGTGCCTTCCTGCGCCGAAGGAGGCGTGTTTGGCGTTCTCCCCGGCATTATCGGATCGCTACAAGCGATGGAGACCATCAAGCTGCTGATTGGTCGCGGCGAGCCGCTGGTAGGCCGCTTGCTCCTGTTCGATGCGCTGGCGCCAAAATTTCGCGAGTTGAAGCTGCGCAAGAATTCTCACTGTCCCATGTGCGGCACGCATCCCACTATTCACAAGCTCATCGATTACGAAGAGTTTTGCGGTATCCGCGGCGAAGAAGAGCCGGACATGGATCTGAACGTTCCGGAAATTACCGCTCGCGAATTGAAACAGCGCTTCGATCAGGGCGATGAACTGTTCATCCTTGACGTCCGCGAACCGCACGAATATCAGATTTGCAACCTCAAGGGCCACCTGATTCCGCTGGGCGAATTGCCTCGTCGCGTTCATGAACTCGATTCTTCCCACGAGATCGTGGCGCATTGCCGCAGTGGCAAGCGTTCCGCGCAAGCCGTTGATTTCCTGCGCAAGGCCGGTTTTCGCAAGGTCCTGAATCTCCGCGGCGGCATCCTCTCTTGGTCCACAGAAGTCGATCCCACGGTGCCGCGCTACTGAGTTCGCGGAATCCATGCTCACGTTTCTATTCTTAAATGTAGCGTTGGTCTTTTATGCCAGCGCAGTTTGTGGAATGTTCTATCCCGTTCCGGTTACAACGCGACGGCGTGCAGCCGCTTTCTTGTCTTTCCTCGTTTCTCTGGTTATCGTGTTAGAGCTTCTCGTATCGCAGCTATTCAACGGAGGAATTCATGGCGGGTACCAAAGTAACCATTTTTAGCAACGGACCTCTTCGCGTAGAAGGTGATTTTGAGATTGTCGATCAAGAGGGCAAGCCTTTTGGCCTCGGCGGCCGCACCGCCATCACCCTTTGCCGCTGTGGGCATTCGGCCAATTCTCCTTTCTGCGACGGCACCCACAAGCGCCAAGCTTTCGCCAGCCCTGTGGCAGCTCGCGACCTGCCTCCGCCTGCGCCAAAGCCCTGAAACCATGAGTCATCCCAACGTGAGACAGTCTCACTGTGAGACTGTGTCCCGTTCGGGCATTGACTTGTCCAAACCCCTGCTAACTAACTGGATACACATATGATATTGTCCCAAAATAAGACGGTTTTCGTCGTATTCCCTGTCTCGCCACGGTCTCATGTGTGACACCTCGTCACACAGCTGAAAATAAACTCCTTCCTTTCATCAACTTATAACCCGTATTTTCCCAGCTAAAAAGGGCCTGCACGTGCAATTACCCGTTGTTGCAGGGTTTCTTCGGCATTTGGGGGCTATGTTGGGCGATTGGGCGACAATCACGGGGTTTCTCAGAAAGGATCGCGGCAAGCTGCCCGTTCTCGGCTACGCTGTTGTGGCCGCTGCGTTCCTCGCCGCCGTGTTCTATGCCCGCCAAGTCCACATCTCGAGTTCCCCCAGTACGTATCTGTACCTTGAAGTTGGTGGCTCGCTGCTCTGTTTCTGCTACGCCGCCAATGCACTGGTACGCTTCCGAGGCACGCACGACCGCGTCGCCCTCATTCTGGCATTTGGCTTCGTTCTCTCCGGAATGATCGAGACCATCGGTTATTTTGGTCTCACGGATTATCTGCACGCCGGCCCCGTCGCCCTCTCCCGCGTTCCCATGGGCTGGATGGTCGGCCGCACCCTGCTCGCCGTACTTCTCCTCGCCGCCCTCGGCGTCGAACGATTCCTGCCCACGTCTCGCCAACCCAGCCGTGAGACGGCCGGTGCATTGTTCGTCGTTGCTGTCGCTGCGTATGTCACCAGCGCTGCATTTATCGCTGCTCCTGCTACTCCTGCGGCAAAGGCCGGCGCTTTTCTGTCGCGCCCGTGGGAATTGTTACCCGGTGGTCTGTTCCTGCTGGCAGCGCATTTTTTCTATCGCCGCTTCAAAGCGGCCAAAAAGGCAGAGGACGACGCGTCCCTCTACGACTATTCGCTGTTTCTCGTAGCCCTGCTGAATGTGGCTTGCCATGTGGCCGCGTTGTTTTCTCGGCGGCTGTTTGATGGCCCGTTCTTTCTTGCCGAACTTACTAAAGTGGTGAGCTACGGAATCATGCTCAGCGCTGCCTTGATCGATCAGGCTCGCTTGTTTGATCAGGTTCGCAACATGGCAGTCAGCGATCCATTGACCGGCCTGGCCAATTATCGCCGGCTTCTGGCTGTCATCGAATCCGAACTCGACCGTTCTCGCCGCACCCGCCGCCCTTTCAGTGTGGTCCTTCTGGACATGGACGGCTTGAAAGCCATCAACGACCGCTACGGCCATCTGGTTGGCAGCCGCGCGCTGGTTCGCCTCGGCAAAATTCTCCGCAGCCATTCGCGCGCTATCGATACCCCCGCCCGCTATGGCGGAGACGAATTCGCCCTGGTTCTGCCTGAGGCTCCGAAAGAGATTGCTTCTCGCGTCGCTTCTCGCATTCGGGAACGCCTCTCAACGGAAACGGAAGATCCCGGCCTGTCCGTCAGCGCCGGCATCGCCGCTTTTCCGGAAGATGGCGACACGCCAGAAAAGCTTTTGGGTGCCGCGGATCGCATGCTCTATCGCATGAAGCACCGCGGCAATTCCAATTCCATGAATTCCATCACGCGCATCGCCGCGTGCCTGTGAGGAAATGCAAATGATGCCTCCCAGGAATAACCACTCGCTTCCACGTCGGGAAAGTCGCATTCCGATGGAGATTCCTGTGGTCCTCGACGGGCACCGGCAAGTTCCCGGTGCTGAGTCGACGTTTACCGAAAACGTTAGCGCCAAAGGGGCACGCGTCGTCAGCGTCCGCCGCTGGGACAAAGACTCCCAGTTGGTCCTCGCCTCGCGCACCGGAGAGTTTCGTTCTGCAGCTCGAGTGGCCTACTGTCAACCAGTCCGTGGCGACGGCTTCGTGATTGGCCTGGAGTTCCTCGAGCCCAAGGGGCGATGGGTAGTCGAATCTGCGAATTAGCTTGACGAATCCTGGCAGGCGGACGGGAGGGAACCACTGGAATATTCTTCAAGGAAGAAGTTACTAGCGCAAGAAAGCGCCGTACGGACAAAAAAACCGTTCGGCGCTTTCCCTTTTTAGCGCCGTCTTCCATCTTCTACATCGTTTCCACGCTGAGCTTTGCGTCGGCATTCTTCCAGGCGGCATTAAACTGCGCTTCTACCCATGCTGCATCCGACGTATTGCCTTGTGCCTGCAACGCCTGCATCAATCCGTAAAGCGAACGGGGATTGCGTGGATTCTGATGCAGGTCCACCCGAAACACAGCCTCCGCTTCGGGCGCTTTTTCCGCGGCAAGCAGCGCGGCGCCGAGCGATTCGCGCACCGGGTAATACCAGTCTGCCGGTTCGTCGTAGTTCAGCGTGTCCTGGATGGCAACTGCTTTTGTCCAATGCTCGATGGCTGCGTCCTTCTGGCCTTTGGCCGCCGCAATTCGCGCATCGACCGTGTGTGAGGCTACCCCCAAAACGTCCTTCGCTTTGTTCATTTCGCCGAAGTTCGCGTCTGCAGGAAACGCGCCGACTTCCGCCACGAATAGTTCACGTTCCTTTTCCGCCTCTGCCATCTTGCCGTTTGCCGCCAGTGCCAGCGCTCGCGAATACCTCCACATTACATGCGTTCCAGCCAACTCTTTCATTGGCTCTGGTCGTGCCATCACTTCCTGCCACTTCCCGAATCGCACATCCACCCAGATGGGCGCCATGATGAAACCATCGAGCATCGGCATCATCTTTGCGTGCGGCATCAACCGCGCCGCCATGCTGTCCGCCGCTTTCCTGGCTTGCGCATAGTTTCCCTCCATGCTTGCCGCCATCGCTTCGAAGTGCTCGTTGTGGCTGTGGTACATCAGGTCGTACATGCTTCCAACCTGTCCTGCTTTCTCCGCGTAGGAGGTGTCAACCTTCGCGGCCTCTGCGTTGTTCCGCGCTGCCAAGTCGAAATCGCCGGTTCGTTCGTAAATGTGCGCCGGCATATGCACCAGATGGCCCGCCTGCGGAACCATGGTGTCCAGGCGATGCGCGCTCGGCAGCGCCCGTTCGGGATTGGTCGACGCTTCCACGGCGTGGATGTAATAGTGATTCGCTCCTGCGTGATCAGGATTGCGCGCCAGCACGGATTCAAGGACCGTGACGATCTCCTGGGTATTCTCGGCCGCCTTGCCGTCGGCGCCCCAAAGCTTCCAGGGATTCAAATCCATCAGGCTCTCGGCATACATGGTCGCGGCATCCAGGTCGTCGGGATATTTCGCCGAAAGTGCCTTCATCGCGGTCGCGTAGTTTCGCGACAGTTGCTTGTAGTCGGGCTTTGCTTCGCCGGAGTATCGCGTAGCGAGGGCTGCTACGTAGTCCTTCTCCACCTGCGGGCTGGCACTCGCAAGTTGCTGCGCCTTCTGTATCGTCTCGAACGCCAACTTTTCGCGCTCCGCATCCACATTCGAGTTGTAATTGGGACCAACCGCCAGCGCAATACCCCACAGCGGCATAGGAGAACTGGGATCAAGTTCCGCGGCACGTTGAAACGATCGCGCTGCTTCTTCGTGATTGAAGCCATAAATCAGCGTGATGCCCTGGTCGAAAAATTCCTGCGCCTCTTCGCTCTTTGTGTGAATCGGATGGTGTTGCCGGCCTACGGCGGTAATCGACAGATCGATAGGCTTCGCTTTCTGGTTCTTGTCTTGAGCCGTGGCAAGTGGAGCGAGAAGCAGTAACAGCAATAGGCCGTTCACGATTGAGCGCATCGCTGGTTCTTCCTTTCGAATGAATTGACGCGGAAAATGAAGTAAAACCAACGCGAAACCTTCACCTGTTTGGGAACTTATACCACAGCCGATACTCCGCCACAGCACTTTCCGCGTGCTGATCTTCCATTCACCGGGCGAAGCTGGTTTTCAGAGCGCTGGGCGTCCTCGCAGCATCTCGTCGTAAATCTCCACCATGCGCTCCACCATGCTGTCAGCGGAAAAATTCTCGATTACCCGGGTTCGTCCCGCTTCCCCCAGCCTGCGGGCAAAGTCGCGGTCACGCAAAATACGTGCCACTGCTTCACAGATTTCTTGCACCTCCGGCCCAGACACGATCAGCCCGCTCTTGCCGTCTTCAATGATTTCCGCCAGCGCCCCACGACGGAATGCGATCGAGGGAATCGCGTGCGCCATCGCCGCCAGCAGGGAATTGTTCAACGCCTCAAAAAACGACGGCAGCAGGAACACATCCAACGCCGCGTACACACTCTCCACATCTTTCACAAAGCCGGCAAAAATCACCGCGTCACCCAGCCCTAGCGTATTCGCCAGCGCCTCCAGTTCTTTGCGCATCGGCCCGTCGCCCGCCAACAGCAGCCTCGCGCTCGGAAACTCTTTGCGAATTTCCACCAGAGCGCGTATCAACCATTCCTGGCCCTTGTCCGGCAGCAGCACTCCGGCGCATCCCAACAAAGGAGCGTCGCCGGCAACGCCCCAACGATGCCGGGCGGCCATGCGTATTTCGGGCGACGTGCGTTCCGGAATCACTACGCCCTCGTACGCCACGCGCAGCTTCTCTTTTTGCGCACCCGACGCGGCCGCCTGATCCGCAACCCACTGCGAATTCGCAACGATGCAGCTCGCCGCGCGATATCTTTTCCGCGCAATCCAACTTTGTCCCAAGGGATAACCGACGCGCCGGGAAATCACGAACGGCACTTTGCGCGGCGCCCCCGCCAGCCACGCCGCCGTAACCGCGTGTGCTTCATTGGCGTGCACCAACTCAATTCTTCCATCCCGCAGAATGCTGCGAATCTTGGATGCCGCGCGGAGTTGCAGCATTCCGCGGCTGATGTGGTGTACGTAAATATTAGCCTTCCGTGCCCGGTGGCCCAGCGACGACCCTTTTGCCGCCACCAGTTCCGCGGCGTGCCCTCGCTCGTACAATCCTTTCAACAGCAATAGCGCCTGATTCTGCCCCCCGCGCCACTCCATCTCCAGGTCTACAATCAGCGGTATCATTCCCCACCCGCTTTTCCGCTCTTCTCCGCTTCCACCAGTTTCCCCAATTTCGCGAATTTCAGCCGCACTCCCCGCGCCGCCATCTGTGCAATCAGCGCTCCACGGTATCCATCCATGAACCCGCCGCCCAGGAAAAAGTGGTGAATCCAGCTCCAAGGCGTGGCCAGCCACATCGCGCCGCGCCAGTTTCGTCGTCCTTCGTCAAACATTTCCTGCGCGATGGCGGTAGTGTACTTGTCCAGTTTTGCCTCGTGCTCCGCGAACGTGCGAATGGTGTAATGCAGCAGATCGCCGCGCAGTTTCCCTGTAGCTTTCTCAAAACGCAGCGCAGAATGAATCGCTCCTGAAAAGCTTGCCTGGTCGCGCCTGTAGACGCGGCGCTGCCAATCCGGATACCAGCGCGAATGGTGGATCCAGGCGCCCAGATACCAGGTCAGCCGCGGCATCTCGTACACGGAAAACTTCGCAACGGATTCTTTCCACTGTTGCAGCGATTCCCTCAGCTCTTCGCTGATTTCTTCGTCCGCATCCAGCAGGAAAATCCAGTTGTTCGAGGAAAGGGAAGCGGCGTAATTCTTCTGGTCGGCATGATTGGTAAACGCGCGCTCGTACACTTTGGCGCCGAATTCCCGCGCGATTTCCGGCGTGCGGTCCACGCTCCCACCATCCACAACTACAATTTCGTCGGCAATCCCCTGAGCGGATTTCAAGACCCGCGCGAGATTTCTCTCTTCGTTTTGCGCCACAATGCAGACAGTCAGGCGATTCATCTCTCCGCAGGACGCTACCACTGTTGTGGGATTATCTCAATTCTCGGCAGGCTTATTTGCAGGCTTGGCGCGCAGCTTCACCAATATCGTCGTGGTCCCCAGGCGGAACGAGGCCCCATCCTGCAGCATCGCGGCGCGCACACGCTCTTCTCCGAAAAAAGTGCCGTTCGTCGAGTCCAGATCCTTCAGGTTGACGAATCGGTCGCGCACTTCCAGCAAGCAGTGATGCCGCGACACTTCCGGATCGCTCAACGGCAGGTCCGATCCGGTCCGGCCAATCACCAGGCGCGGCTCAAGCATCGTAAACGTCTTTCCTTTTTCCGGTCCATCCGTAACCGTAAGCACTACGTCCGCCTTGGCCGGCAATTGCAGGCCCTCGGCGGCAGGAGGCAACTTCAGCGTTGCGGTAGCAGCGTCGCTTCTGGCGAACGATGGCATCGGTGAGATCACCACGGTCTGATCCGCGCGGCGCTTGATCGTCACCACCGTCACCTGCCCGCATCGCGTGCAGCGAAATTGCACTTTGGCATATTTCGCCACCACCGTATCGTTCAGCAAATGCTGCTGCCCGCAATGCGTGCACGCGGTCTGCATACCACAAAGTTAGCACGCCGTAGGCTCTCTGCCACGCGTTCTGCTCCATGGTTTGCAGCAAACGTCACTTGGCGGCCGGCGCACGGCGTCTCCCGGTCAGCTGTGCTACGATAGGAGTTTCTAATTCATGCAGGAGAGCGCTAGTGTCTGAACATATTTCGCGCAAAGAGCTGAAGCACGACAAAGTCCGGGAGACCTTCGAACACGGCGCCGAGGCCGTTCTTTCACACACCCGCATCGCTTCCATCGCACTGATCGTCGCGATTGTGCTGGCCTCCGGATACCTTGGCTGGAAATTTTATTCCGACCGCCAGAATAATCAGGCGCAAGCCCAACTCGACGAAGGCATGCGAATTTTCAACGCCTCTCTCGCGGTTCCCGGGCAGCCACCGATTCCGGGCGAGCCCACGTACTCAGATTCGATCCAGCGCGAAACAGATGCGCAGGTCAAGTTCACGGCCGTCGCCAACAAGTTTCCCAGCACCAAAGCAGGCAAGTTGGGCCGCTATTATTCCGCGCTCTGCTTGATGGATCTCGACAAGCTCAACCAGGCTTCCGAAGAGTTGAACCGCTTGGATGCCGGCTCAGACAAAGAGCTCGCCGCACTTGCGCAATACCAGAAGGCTCTCATCGCCGAACGCTCCGGAAAAAATGATGATGCCATACGCCTGCTGCGCGCGCTTTCCACCACCGGCGCTGTCCTCGTTCCCAAGCCCCTGGTCCTTCTGGAACTCGCCGGCCTTCTGCGCGCCAGCGATCCCAAAGAAGCCACCACCATTTACGAGCAGTTGAAGAAGGAATATCCGAATTCGGCAATTGTGGACGAAGCAGACCGCGGGCTCCAGAGCGTTTCGCCGAAATCCTGACGCGCTCGTCCTCCTCCACTTTTGCTGCGGGAGGTTTTCGCCATCGACAATCCTCAAGCAACCGCGCCCTGGGCGATGCAAGCGGCTGCTTCCCGTGGCCGTCGCTTTCCTGAATCGCCACATCCCTACCGCAGCGAGTACGCGCGCGATCGCGACCGCATCGTGCATTCCCGCGCGTTTCGACGCCTCGAAGCCAAAACGCAGGTTTTCACCACGCGCTTTTCCGACCACTTCCGCAATCGCCTCACACACACTTTAGAGGTGGCACAGATCGCCCGCACCGTCGCCGCAGCGCTCGGTTTGAACACCGATCTGGTGGAGACTCTGGCGCTGGCTCACGACATTGGCCACCCGCCGTTTGGGCATTCCGGGGAAACAAAACTGAACCAGCTGATGCAGCGCTATGGCGAACACTTTAACCACAACCTGCACGCGTTGCGCATCGTTGAGCAGTTCGAGCACCGCTATCTCGACTTCAGCGGACTGAATCTCACGTTTGAAGTTCGCGAAGGCATCGTCAAGCACTCTCACGATTACACGCTTGCCGAAGCTCCGGAACTCTCGGAATATCTCTTGGATCTGCGCCCGCCGCTGGAATCGCAGCTAATCGATTGGGTCGACGAAATTGCCTATAACACTGCGGATCTCGACGACGCGCTCGAGGCCAATCTTCTCAATCTTGACGTCCTTTGCCGCGACGTGCCATTCTTCGGTGAGATTTATCTCCAGGTAGAAGCCTCGCATCCTCACGCCAGAACGCAGCTCAAATTCAACGACGCACTCCGCCAGGTCGTCGATTTGCTCGTCAGCGATTTGATCACCAACACCGAGCACCTCGTCAATCAAGCTGGCGTTCGATCTGTGGATGACATTCGCCACGCTCCACAACGTCTGGGCCGCTTCAGCGACGCCGGGCGCCAACAGAACGCTCAACTAAAACAATTCTTGTTCTCCCACATTTACAATCATCCGATGATTACCGAGGATTGCGACCGCTCCATTCATTGTCTCGAAGAGCTCTTTGCCTTCTATCTGAAGCAGCCGCGCTCCATGCCCGAGTCCTTTGAAGACATGACCCGCACTAGCCCCCGTCATGTCATCGTTTGCGATTACATTGCCGGCATGACCGATCAGTTTTTGCTTCGTCAGTATCACGAACACCTTGGTTCCGCCCCCAGCCCACCCAGTCCTGTCGCCCATTTGCCGTAACCGTTACAATGTATTCTCCGTTTGGAGTAGCCTCCATGCGTCTTCGCGTCTTCTTGCTTCTAAACGTTCTCTCCTGGTTCTGCGTGCAAGGTGCGTTTGCCGCGCCGCAGATTCCGGGTTTGTCTTCTCCACCGGCAGCCGCCGCGTCCGCGCAACCTGCGCCACCCCCGGATGCGCTGGGTCGCGACAACCCACGTGGATGCATCCTCGGTTTCATCAAGGCTGCGCAAGACGAAAAGTACAATATCGCGGAGCAATATTTTGAAACTTCGCCGCGGCAACGGCATGAGCCAAAGCAAGAGGAAGAAGAGCTCGTCAACCGGTTGCTGACGATCCTCAACCAGAAATTTGCCGGTGCTCTGGATATCGTCAGCCGCGATCCCCTGGGCCACCTCGACGATGGTCTGCCTCCCGACCAGGAACAAATTTCAGGCGTTTTTGGAGGTGTCCAGCCTTTCCCGATCCTGCTCGTCCGCCGCGAAGACGAGCAGGGCCGCAAAATTTGGCTGTTCTCGCGCCAGACGCTCGACCAGGTCCCTGAATATTACGACTCCTTGCAGTTTCCGGATTTCGAAAAGAAAATTCCCAAAACCCTGGTTACCCATCGCCTGCTGTCCATGCCTTACTGGCAGTGGATCGCCATTTTGTTATTCATTCCGGTAGCGCTGGCTTTGGGCCGCTCCGTTACTCTTCTCATCGAGCTGGGCCTCAAGTACTGGCGGAAGGCTCGTCGCATGCCTCCGCTGCCGCCTGCCGCCTTCCAGAGCATCGGACCAGGCACGCTCGCGTTCGCGGCGTTGTTTCACTTTTATTTTGTCGGGTACATCGGCACTTCGCTTATTTATCGGCTTTATTACCGTCGCGTCCTCGTCGTCTTTCTATCCATAGCTTTTTACTGGATCTTGATTCGGTTAACGCGTTTTCTGTCCGCGCGAATTGGCGCAAATCTGGCCAGTCGCGGTCGGGCAGCGGAGCGCTCGATTGTTTCCCTGGTGCGCCGTTTCGTCGAGGTGGTCATCTTTGTATTCGTCACGCTGCTGGTGTTGCATAGCCTGGGCTTCGACGTCACCACCGCTTTGGCCGGCGTTGGAATCGGCACTCTCGCACTTGGCCTTGGCGCGCAGAAAACTTTTGAAAACGTTTTTGGCGGCGTGTCTGTGTTGTTCGACAAAGTGATCCTCGTCGGTGACGTCTGCAAAGTAAACAATCAAACCGGCGTTGTCGAAGACATTGGCCTGCGTTCCACGCGTTTGCGTACTGGCGAACGTACCCTGCTCTCCATCCCCAACGGCATCATGGCCTCTGTCTCCGTCGAAAATCTGCGCTTTCGCGACAAGTTTCTTTGCCAGCAGACCATCCGCCTTCGTTATGATCTGGCTCCCGATCACGTCCGCAATATCCTGGAAGAAATTCGCCGTCTTCTGCTCGACGATCCCAAAGTCGAAGATTCCTCGGCTCGCGTGCGACTCTTGCGCTTCGGTGACTATGCCATCGAGATCGAGTTGTTCTGCTACATTCTGGAAACCGATTACGTCGCTTATCTCGCTAGCCAGGAGGACCTGCTTTTGCAGGTAATGACGGTGCTCGAAAAGTCCGGCGCGGTTCTGGCCTTGCCAACGCAGACGACGCTGGTCACCCAGGATTCCTGGTTCGACCCGAAGAAGGGCAAGGAAGTCACTGAAAAAATTGATGTGCCGAAGGCGCCCGGAGCGTAGACCTCGCGCTAGAACCGAAGCTGCGCGACTTTTATGAAAACCTCAACTCTTGGCTACGGGATAGATTCCGGGCGTAAATGCAAAACCCGGATTCGTAGGCACTCCAAACTCCCAATTTTGTCATTCCGAACGGAGTCCGCGGAGTGAGGAATCTGCTTTTCCTCGGCATCTTGCGCCATGGCAGACCACTCAAAGATCTCGCCAAGCCGGGATTAGTTCGCGAAGGTATTGCAAGCGGCGATCGACCCGCTATTCATCCCCTTCTGGAACCAACTCATCCGTTGCTCCGAACTTCCATGCGTGAACGTTTCCGGCTGCACGCTGCCCCGCATCATCTTCTGAATGTGATCATCGCCAACCGCCGATGCTGCACCCAACGCCGATTTCACATCGTTCGCGTCCAACACTCCGCGCTGTTGCGTGGAGTGCGCCCACACTCCAGCCAGGCAATCCGCCTGGAGCTCCATGCGCACAGAAAGCTGGTTACCGGCTTGCGGATTGCGCTGCTGCAACTGGCGAACTTTGCTCTCGATACCCGTTAACTTCTGCACGTGATGCCCGATTTCATGCGCCAGTACATAAGCCTGGGCAGCTTCGCCGGGCGCTCCGAAACGCCGCTGCAAGTCGTCGTAGAAACCCAGGTCGATGTACACCTTTTCGTCACCCGGGCAATAAAACGGACCCGTCGCGGATTCGGCGCCTCCGCAAGCCGACTGCGTGTAGCCGCGAAATAAAACCAGTTTTGCGTGGCGATAAGGCGTACCAGCCTGTGCCGGCAGCACCTGGTCCCAGGTTCTCTGCGCGTCGTCCAGAACGAACGAAACAAATTGCACCAGCGGCTTTTCCTGCTCATCACGCGCGGGATTTGGCTGTGAAGCTACCGACGATCCCGTCGAAGGGCCTGCCCCTCCCCCGAGCAATGCGAAGAAGTTTTGCTTAAAAATCAGGCTCAGGACAAACAGGATGATCACCCCTCCCAATCCTATGCGCATCCCACCGCCGCCAAATCCGCCGCCAAAACCGCCGCCGCCGCCCTGATCGCGCCGATCCTCCACGTCTTGACTGGTTCCGCCGGGTGTCCACCGCATGGCTGGATCTCCTTGCTTGCAGATAAATGTTTCCGCTGGTTTGCGTTCGGGGCGGGTGAAACCTCATAAATCCTATCACCGTTTCTTTCTCGTCGATGCAGAATCTGCCGCGCCCGTTGGTGAACTTTGCTGCGACCAGGCACTCTCCGCTAAATCGATTTGTTTAAGCCCAGCTGCGTTTTCGCTGGCGACGGCGCTCAGCAAGCTCCCGCGATAGTCCCAAGAGTTTTCTAATATTGTTTTCCTTGACACCTTCCGTATGGGGCTTTATATGAAAAGGAACGCCCGCCCTGAGCAGCCACCGGATTGGTGTTCATTCTGTCCCCTCTTTCGTTTGGCTCCACGCGAACAGTAAGGGAGAAACGAGCAATGATCGGAGAACGTTTGCGGACTCTGCGCAAAGAAAAAAATCTTTCGCAGGGTGATATTGAGGAGCGCACCGGCTTGCAGCGGTGTTACGTGTCGCGCGTGGAAAATGGCCACACCATTCCCTCGCTCGAAACGCTGCAGAAAATGGCCCTGGCCCTAGAAGTTCCACTCTACACATTTTTTTACGAAGGGGAAGAACCTCCGCAAATGCCGCCATTGCCGGTACTCAAGAAAAAAGCCGCGGACGACTGGGGTTTCTCCGGCAAGTGGGGACAATTTTTGGGCCGCTTGCGCTCCTTGCTCGGCAAAATGGAAGAGCACGACCGCCAACTCCTCCTGCTGATGGCCTACAAAATGGCCCGCAAACGCTAGCCCGTTTTATCTTCACAATGAGTCGCGAGGGGATTAGTGCAGCTTGACGGCTTCGGCGCGGGCTTGTTTCAGAACTGGGATGTCCGGGTCGGCATTTTTCCAAATTTCGAAAAACTTCAAATATGCAGCTTTGGCTTCGGTCGTAAAACCGGATTGCGCTTCCGCGCGCGCCTCGCCAAGTTTTGAAACCGGACCCGACCAGCAGTTACCGATGATGCCGGGGTTGTGTTCGATCTTCTGGAATTCCACCAGTGCGTGCGCACCCTGCTGAAGTCCCAGAAACGCCTCTCCTCGCAAGTACGCCGGAATCATGCAGGAATCGCTCAAGTTTCCTGTCAACTGGCCCATCTCGTACGGCGCGACCACTTCGAGAAGTTGCACTGCGTCGGAGTTTTTCTTTTGATAGATGGCGGATTGCGCGCGAACCACCGGCAGCCACGCTTTCTGAATCGCGGTGTTCGAGACGTACAGCGCGCGAAGATCGTCGGTAATCTCCTGCGCCTTTGCCTCCTCCCCTACACGAGCGAGCACCAATGCAGCCAAGGCGCGGACGTCCTTGCTCGTGGGCGCAAGTTTCAGCGCTTCTTGCGCATCTTTACGTGCCTCCGCAGGGTTGCCGAATACCGCCTCGCGCATTCCCGCTTCCACTTCCCAGGTTGCCGCCGATTCCGGTAACTCCGCTTTCTGTGCGGCCGCCACCGCTCGTTGCGTAAATTCACGGGCCTTTTGTAGCCGTCCGAAATAGGCCTCCGTGTCGGACTGCGCCGCGAGCAGCGTATCTTCGCCATTGGTTTTTCCCGCGGCCCATCTGACCTGCTGCTGCATCAGCGTGTCGTCGTGTTTCAGGAATGCCAGTGAATACATGTTGGCATGCAGTGCAGGATCGTCGAGGTTGCGGCTGAATCCCTCGCGAAGCACTTTCTCCGCTTCGTCCACTCGCGCCAGCGCCAGCAACGCCGTCGAGTAATTTTCGTACCATGCCGAAGAGTCTGGATCGATTTTCAGAGCCGCCTGGGAATATTTTGCGGCTTGCTCGTAGTCTCCCACCACAAAATATTCGCTGGAAAGGTTTCCCAGCGCCACATCGTCGTGTGGATACGCGCGGATATATTCCTTGTAACCTTCGATGGCTTTCTCCACGTCGCCTTGCGCCAGATCGTAGTACAGCGTCGTGATGTTCAAACGCTCGCGCAGAGTTTGCCGGTCGCCCGCTTCGTAGGCCTGACGGATTTCCTCGCTGGCCTGAGCCATTTGGTTCAGATTGTAGTAACTGACGGCCAACCCGGAGCGTGCCAGCGCGAATCGTGAATCCATATCGATGGCCTGCTTGTAATAGGGAACTGCCTCCAAGTCGCCCTTGTCGCGGATAGCCCTGCGCGCATCCTCGTAGGCCTGCAGCGCCGCTGGAATAGGGGTAGTAACGCGCTCCAATGGACAATCGAACTTCGCGACGGATTCCTTGCTTTCGCCGAGATCCTCGCGCAGTTTTGCCGCCGCCACTCCCACGTGGTGAATCAGCAAATCCTTGCGTGGAGCGGAAGCTTCTTCGCGAGCCAATCGCGCGTTGTCGCCGCAATGGTGAACTTCAAGTTGCACGGAATAGATTTCGCCGGCCCGGCTGATTGTTCCAGTGAGATATGCTTTTGCGCCTAGGGGATTGCAGAGCACGGCAGTCAGGGCCGCGTCCATTCTCTGTCCCGCTGGCCGGTCCATTTTCTTCAGAGCCGTTCTGACTTTTTCTTCTGAAAGCAGATTCAGCAACGGGGACTGGGCCAGCGAAACGCGCAGAGCTTCACGAATGGACCCGTCGAAATCTTTTTCGCCGCTATCATTTGCGAGATCGCCCACCAGCAGAAAATCTTCGCTGGTAAGCGCGGCGGGCCGGTGCCACCACCAGTAACCCGCACACAGAGCGGCGAGTGCGACCGAGGCGGCGGCAAATAGGAGTTTTGTTTTCATCGGAATGGTCGAGTGCTTAGGCCTAATCTACGATGCTTCTCGCCATCGGCGACAAGCTTTCACGGGCCTTGTGCCCAACGGTGAACTTGCTGTCTCGCAAATATTGCGCCCTCGGCATCTACCCACATTCCCGCATGCGGAACTCGCCAAATTAAAGGTAGAATGCAGATGAATGACGCTTGATACCGAGCGCCGCAAGGAAAACCGGAAGCGCCCTCCCAGCCTGGTGTATGTGGAGTTGGCCTCCGCCAATGGCGGCATGATGCGCGACATCTGCGAAGAAGGCTTCGCGATGCGCGCGATGATGCCCTTGCGCATCGGTGACTCTACTCCCTTCGCTTTTTCTCTCGATGCCTCCACGCGATTTGAAGGCTCCTGCCAGGTGCTCTGGGTCGAAGAAGAAGGGCACGTCGCAGGCTTGAAATTCACGAATGTCTCGCCGCAACTTCTGCAGCAAGTACGCGTGTGGCTGGCAGAAGAAGAAACCGAACCAGAACAGCCGTTGATTGCACCGACCCGGGAAGTGAACACACTGGATGAATTGCGCGCCGAACTTCGCGGTGTGATGCCGCGCCTGGAAATTCCGCCTCCAAAGGTTCCCGCGGTCGAGAAGGCACCGAAGGAAATTCCCCAAGCCGAAACGCCGCGAGTGGAAAGTCCAATCGTCGAGCCTCCACGAGTGGAGCCTGTGCGCGTCGAACCTCCACGAGTTGAACCTCCTCCGCGAATTGAACCTCCGCAAGTCGAGCTTCCCCGTGTTGATCTTCGGCGAATGGAGATTCCTCGCGTCCAGGAACCGACTCCCGCGCCGCGGGCTGAAGAAAAAGCAAGGGAAATGCCGATGAGGGAAGAGATGATCGCTCCGCCGGCTTCTCGGGGACTGGAAGAAATCACGTCGCGATCGCCGGAAGAAGAAGAGTACGAGGAAACGCAGCCGGAAGCGCCGACCTTCGCGGAGCGTTTCTCTTCTCTGTTTGAGGAAGCCATACAAGATCCTCCCGCGTTTCAACCGTTGCCGGAATTGCGGGAGCCCGGACTTTTGGAAGCGCGCGCGCCGCGAGTAGATTCCAGCACGGTGTCGCTCGCAATTAGTATTTTGATTTTCCTCGCGCTGATCGCGTCAGGGGTGGTTTTCCATCGAGACTTGGGAAACGGTCTGATCTGGCTGGGCGCAAAATTATCCGGCGCGGGAACGCAAACCGTTTCGGTTCCAGATAGCTCGGCAAATCCAGTGCCAGCGCCGCAGACGACGCCGTCAACGCAACCTCCCGTGCCGCCTCCTGGCGACACTGCTCAAGATTCATTGCCGACAACGGAGCTGAAGCAAACAAATCCGGCGCCTTCATCTACGGAAACCAAAAAGCAAGCCAACCCGCCGACTGCCGCGGCCGCGAATCCTGCGAATGTGGCCGCGAAGCCGAAGAATCCGGCTTCATCCGTCCCCACGACGAATAAGGCACAGGCTCAGAAAACTGGGAACGAGCCGGAGTTCGAGGCTGGAGAGCAGGAATATTCGGAAGCGCAGCAGGTCCTGAAAAGCGGGGATCGCGAAGGCGGATTTCAGGAAGCCGTGAGGCTGTTGTGGATTGCGGTGGAGAAAGGAAACGCCAAGGCGGAGGTTTCGCTGGCAGAGTTGTATCGCACTGGCGAAGGCGTGACGAAGAACTGCGATCAGACGAGAATCCTGTTGACCGCCGCGGCGCGTAAGGGGAACGCGGAAGCGCAAAGAAGGTTGGATGCGTTTTTGCGTGAAGGCTGCGAGTAAGGCAGGGGCGAGTTGTTGCCGGCAGAAGAGTTCATCCAAGTAAGAAGTGAATAGGATCGGAGGGTATGCAACGTGTTCTGTACGAAGTGTGGTTCTGCGCTGACAACGGATTCGGCTTTTTGTCCAACGTGCGGCACGGCGCTGACGCGTGCGGCGCTGCCAACGCCAACTCCAGGCGCTATGGCGGTTAGCCTGCCGGTACCGGCGAATGTGGGAGTGGCAGGATTCAGCACAGCGAGCGGCACCGTAATTTACGCCGGTTTCTGGCTGCGATTCGTCGCTTACCTGATTGACAATCTGTTGATGAGCGTGGGTTTGTGTTTGATCTTCATTCCCCTGGCGCTTGCTACCGGACTTATCGCGCATATCCAAACGATCGCGACGAGTCGAGGTGGGGAGCCCGATCCAGGCGCGATTATGGGAATCATGACTTTGATCCTGACGTTCGCGGCTATCTCGATTCTGCTGTCGTGGCTTTATCACGCGTACTTCGAGAGTTGCGATTGGCAAGCGACGCCGGGGAAGCGCGTGTTGAGTATTTACGTGACTGATCTGAACGGCCAGCGGATTTCGTTCATGCACGCCACAGGACGCTTCTTTGCAAAAATTGTCAGCGGACTGATACCACTCGGAATCGGGTACATCCTGGCGGGATTTACGCAGCGGAAGCAGGCTCTGCACGACATGATCGCCAGTACGCTGGTGGTGCGGCGGTAGCAGGGCAGTTTTAAGTTCACAGTTATCAGTTTTAAGTAAGGAAAGAACAAATGTCGGCGCGCCGACATTTTGGAGTGCGGCGGCTCGCAGCCGCTTTTGCCATTGATGTGTGGGCAGTTCACGGGTAACTCAGGAAAAACTGAATGCGCCGGTAAAGCGAGAGCAAGCTCTCGTGCTTCGCAGGAATGTCGGCGCGCCGACATATTAGAGTAAAGCATTAACGTAACTCACTGGATACTCCCCTCCATACCCCCGGGTATTTGCGTATGTAGGGGGAACAAAGGAGTTGCGGGAGAATGCCTCGTATCAGGGGGAAACAAAGGACTTAACGGAGAGTGCCCAGCGACCGGTGCCCAGCGGCCAGCGTACCCCCACCCCCGGGTGTTTCGGGGATGTATATCAAAGGAAAGGGGTTGCGGGCGGCCGAATGCGGATATATGTGAATCGGCGGGAGTTACTGGAGATTTGCGGACGGGTAGGTAGGAAGCGACAAGCGGCGGGGCGCAGAAAGATCGGACCATGGCGATCACAGCTGAGGATGGCCGATAATTTATCAAGTGTCAACTAGTGGTTAATCGGGATAGTATTCGAAGCTGAAAAAACCGGGACAGTCGCCGGTCTCTCCGGTATAACGTTGTTGTGATGTAGGTCACATAAGTATTAAATGGATCGGCGGAGCGGTCGGAGTTCAACATGAGTCATACGATATTCTGGGGAATCTTCTTCATGGGTTTTGTCTTCGGCTACCTCTTGTATTACGCGGTGCGGCACACCAAAGAATTCAACATAGATTTGCTTTCGTCGGCAATTGGTGCAGTTGGCGGCGGTGTCGTTGTTGCGGTCCTTGGCAAGACCGACGGCTGGATCGGACCGTACGGCGTCGATCTGGGTGCAGGCTTCCTTTCCTATCTAGTTCTGTCGCTAGTTCTGATTTTCGCGGGAAAATTCGAGCAGGTGTCGGGCAGCGGTGTAATGATCGCGAAGCGTCCAGGGGTCGGGCTGCTTAGCCGGACGCTTTTGGGTGTACCCCGCCAAGAATAGGCCTACCAGAAAATCGGGGACAGCCCCCCGGTCTCCTCGAGCCACTTGTCGAACTGAATCCAATCTTTTCGACTAGATGCAGGCACTCAGTCCTTGAGATCTAAAAACCTCGTCTGAGTCAACCGTAGAATGAGTGTAAAAATCATCGCAGTTGAGACGCCGAACATTAGAATTCCGTTTGCTGCTTCCAGCGGTCCCAGTAGTCTCCACTTCGGCGACATGATCAGGTCACCGTAGCCCAGGGTTGTGTAGTTGACAGCAGAGTGATAGTACGCCAGGCCGAACGCGTGAAATTCCCCGCAGATCATAAACACTGCCGCCCATAAGGCGATTTCAATCAGGTGCGCCACCAGCGCGAATGAGACTATCAACGCGACAGTTGCAAACTCTCTCCAGAAGCTCACTCCCGCTGGACCAAGCTTTTTCTCGCGGCGAAAAATGATGACCGTAGCGGTTACAGGCAGCACGTGGACAAAAATCGTCCCTGCGAAGGCAATTGCGCCCACCGCCAATGGGATCAGCAAGGGGATTTGATGAATTTGTGTGATCCTTCCGCCCCCCACGCTCAGATGCGATGACATCAGAAGCTTGGGGACGACACAATAAGACGATGGTATTGACGATGTTTTGGTACTAATCCACAAAACCAGCAGGAATAACTCTTGTAAATTGATGCGCGCGCTGCGGGCCGTGTGTCCCAAGGTAGCGCCGATGTAGCGCCGATACTTTCGTCCAATTGCTCATCCATCTGGCTGACTTACACGTAGTCTGAGTCCTACCCACCACACTCGGTCCTAAGAGCGATCGCGGAGAGGTTATCGTGAATTTCTTATCTCTGCGGATGTTGACCGGCGACCGCGCAAAGTCCTGCTGCAAGCTGATCACACTCTGCGTCACTTTGTCCGCAGGACTTCCGCTTTACGGACAATCTGAGCTGACTCTGCCGAGTCAGCGGACCGCGTCCTACGGGGCTGGTTACACATCAGATTCTCAATCGGAGAATGTCTACTTGGGAGGAGTTCCCAGGGGCACACCGAGTCCGACAGCTTTATCACTTTCACTGGAAGACGCCGTGGCGCGGGGACTGGGACAAAACCTTGGCGGGTTGCTGTCCGCCGATGCCGTATCGGGCGCACGAGGCGAGCGCTGGCAGGCACTCAGCGCGTTGCTGCCAAATTTAACCACCCTTACTAGTTTCGGCGTTAAACAAACCGATCTGAAGGCCACCATAGGCATTGATGTCCCCGGTCACCCTCCCGTCATCGGCCCTTTTGGGGTCTTCGACACGCGTGCGTATCTAGATCAGTCCATTTTCAACTGGGAGTCCATCGAACGCGCGCGGTCGTCCGCTGCCCAAGTGAAATCAGCCCAATACAGCTACAAGAACGCCCGCGAACTGTTCGTTCTTGTGGTGGTGTCCAACTACTTGCTGGTCAGTGCCGACAAGTCCCAAGTGGAGTCCGCTTTAGCGGAGCGCGACACGGCAAAGGTGCTCCTTGAGCAGACCACCGACCAGAAGAAAGCCGGGCTTGCGGCTGCCGTTGACGTACTGCGGTCCGATGTCGAGCTTCAGGCACGAGAACAAAGGTTGATCGTCGCGCGGAATAACCTGGCCAAGCAGAAGTTGGTACTGGGGCGGGCCATTGGACTTCCGCCGGGTCAGAAGCTCGACATAACCACGGACGTTCCATATCAGCCGCTTACGACTTCAACCCCCGATGAAGCATTAGAACGGGCTTACACCACTCGCGCCGACTTTAAAAGTCAAACCGAGCAAGTGCGCTCCGCTGAGTTGCAAAAGAAGGCCGCTTCCGCGGAGCGCTACCCGGCACTGTCGGCCATTGCGGATTACGGATCCATCGGTACGAATTTTGCCTCGAATCATGGCACCGTGAACGCCGCCGCGGCGCTCCGAATACCCATTTTCCAGGGAGGCAGGGTTCACGGAGATAACCTTGTCTCAGATTCTCTACTGGCACAGGCCAAGCAACGGCTGGAAGACCTGCGCGCAAGGATCGACCAAGAGGTCCGGGACGCTTTCCTTGACTTGCAAGATACCGCGCAGGAAGTTTCCGTCGAGCAGAATGCAATCCGGCTTGCTACCGAGACCCTGCAGCAATCGCGTGATCGCTTCGTCTCGGGAGTAACGGACAACATCGAAGTCGTTCAGGCGCAGGAATCTCTCGCGGACGCTAATGATGCGTATATCGCCAGCCTCTACCGCTATAACACCGCAAAAATCCTTCTGGCGCGAGCAATCGGTGTCGCGGAATCGAACTATGCGCTGTATTTGAAAGGGAAATAGAATGCCCGACGAAAAGACGGACGCGACTCAGAAAATTTCATCGTCCTCAACGCCCAATACCGCAACGGAAAACCCCACCACGCCGCCCGTCGTCTATCCGAGCCGGCGTTCTCGCAAGCGCTGGATTATTGCCGCCGCCGCGGTGATAGTTCTTGTCGCTGCCATCTTTCTGTGGCACTACCTTTCGGGTTTCGAGGGCACCGACGATGCCCAAGTCGATGTTCACCTCTATCCGGTGAGCGCACGAATCTCAGGATATGTGCAAGCGGTGCATGTCGAAGACAACCAGTATGTGCAGGAAGGCGCCACACTCGTAGAGATTGACCCACAAGACTATCAAGTCGCCGAGGCGAAAGCGCAAGCTAACCTCGAAACGGCACAGGCCGCCGCTCGCGCCCTCAACATCGATGTGCCCATCAGCTCGGTGGACACTGCTAGCCAACTGAAGTTCACTTCTTCCGACATCGAAAACGCCAATGCTGCAATCGCCGCTAGTGAAAAACAAGTCGCAGCCGCGCAGGCACGCATCCTGGAAGCTGAGGCGGAAAACGTAAAAGCTCAGGACGACGTTCAACGTTATCACCTTCTGCTGATCAAGGACGAAGTACCTAAACAGACGTACGATCACGCGGTCGCTGCAGCACAAACGGACACTGCTGCAGTAGCAGCCGCCAAAGCGGAAGAGGCGAGCGCTGAACAAAGTGTCGCCGAAGCGCGAAGCCGGCTCATCGAAGCGATTGCACGGGATCAATCCGCCCAGGCCGGACCGCAACGGGTAGCGTCCACGCGTGCCCGCGCGCTTTCCGCCGCTGCCGACATACGGCAGAAGCAAGCCGAACTCGACCAGGCCGAGCTCAACCTCCGATACACCAAGGTATTAGCGCCGGTAAGCGGTGAGGTGACCAAGAAGGTTGTCGTGGGTTTGAATGTCGACCCGGGCGAACAGCTGCTTACGGTGGTTCCGCTGGATCAGGTGTGGATCACTGCGAACTTCAAAGAAACGCAGCTTAAACATATGCGCGTGGGCCAGAAAGCAGAGATTCACCTTGACTCCAACGGCGGCACTTTCCATGGCCACGTCGACAGCATCGCGGGCGCTACTGGACCCCTCTTTAGTTTGTTGCCTCCGGAAAATGCTACGGGCAACTACGTAAAAATCGTTCAGCGCGTGCCGGTGAAGATTGTTCTCGAGCCGGGGGAAAATCCTAACCATCAGATTCGGCCCGGCATGAACGTCGAAGCCACGGTTTACTTGCGATGAGCTCCCAAGCGCTGACTTTCGAGCAGGTCGTCTGGCGTCCGAAGGTAAGTCCTTGGGCGATTGCCGCCACCGTTTCGATGGCAGCATTTATCGAAATTTTAGATACCACCGTTGCGAACGTTGCCTTGCCATACATCGCAGGAGGTTTAGGTGCCAGTTACGACGACAGCACATGGGTACTCACGTTATATCTCGCAGCAAACGCCATCATCCTGCCCATGAGCGGATGGCTTGCCGAAATAATCGGCCGCAAGCGGTATTTCATGCTCTCCCTCTTTGTTTTCACGATAAGTTCTTTGCTTTGTGGACTCGCGCCGAGCCTGCCTGTATTGCTCTTATTCCGAGGTGTGCAAGGCCTCGCGGGGGGCGGATTGCAACCGATGGCGCAAGCGATTCTCAACGATGCTTTTCCTCCCGAGAAGCGCGCCATCGCATTTGCTCTCCACGGCATTTCTGCGGTTCTTGCCCCGACGGTGGGCCCGATGCTCGGAGGATGGATCATCGACAGCTATTCCTGGCGCTGGATATTTTTCATTACCTTGCCTGTGGTTCTCTTGCTCTTTATTTGACATACACACTTGTCGAAGATCCACCCTTCCTCCCTCGGCTGAAAAGGGGGGGCATCCGTGTGGACTACATCGGAATATCCATGCTGGCGCTCGGAGTTGGTTCGCTGCAGATACTTTTGGATAAGGGGCAGGAAGACGATTGGTTCGGCTCGCATTTCATCACCACCCTAGCGGCAACCGCGGCGGTTTGCCTGATCACACTGGTCATCTGGGAATGGTTCCGCAAAGATCCGATCATCGACGTCCGTATGTTCAAGAGCTTTAACTTCGCCGCGGCCAACCTGCTGATGTTCATGATGGGCTTCCTGCTTTTCAGCACCTTGATTCTGATTCCCGAGTTTCTGCAGACACTGATGGGTTACACGGCCGGACTCTCGGGTCTGGTTCTGTCCGGAGGCGGACTTGTCTTGTTAATAATGATGCCCATCACTGGCCGGCTAACTTCAAAGATTCAGGCCAGATACTTGATTGCGGCGGGATGGCTGTGTCTCGCCATCGGATTGTTCTACTCGGCTCACCAGCTCGATTTATTCATTAATTTCCGTTTTGCCATGTGGCTGCGCATCACCCAGGTCGTGGGCATCGGATTTCTTTTTGTCCCCATCACCGCGGCAGGTTACATCGGAGTTCCTCCAGAGAAAGGCAACAGCGCCTCCGGAATGATCAACGTCATGCGTAACATCGGCGGCAGTATAGGAACTTCATTGGCGACCACTCTGATCGTTCGGCGCTCTCAATATCACCAGCAAATTCTCGTCGGCCATGTCACTACTGATACCCCTGCATTTCGTTCCTCGCTCCATTCTCTGAGCTCACAAATCGCGCATTCTGGGCTTCGGGCCACGGACGCCCACAATCAGGCCATTGCGAGGTTCTACGACTTAGTGAATCAACAAGCACACGTGCTGTCTTACATGGACACCTTTTGGATCCTGGGCGTGTTTTGCTCGTTGATGTTTGCTCTAGCATTTTTCTTGAAGAAGAATGACCCAGGAGCCGGTGGCCAGGTTGCGGTCGGTTAGGCATTATCATGCTGATGCGAGCCATAACGATTGAACGTGAGTTTGGCTGTGGTGGCTCGGAGATTGCCGCAAAGCTGGCCGAACTTCTGGGTTGGAAACTGTGGGACCACGAACTAACGCGAGAGATCGCGCGGCTGACCAAAAGTACGCCGCAAGCCGTCGAGAAGCGGGAATGGAAAAATGATCCTGCGGTCCATCGCGTGTTTAAGTCTTTTCTTAGAGGAGCATTCGAAGGGGCGCTACCGCCAACCGATCGGATGGAACTGCTTGATGCGCGCCGAATCGCCACTGTTTCCGAGCTAGCGGTCAATCACGCTCTTTCGGTTGGCCCATGCGTAATCGTTGGTCGAGGCTCGCAGTACTTTCTACGCGATCGCAAGGATGTATTTCGGGCGTTCCTCTATGCCTCCCGCACGTCTAAGATTCACAGACTGATCACTGCTGGAACGCCTCAAGAAAAGGCAATAACAGAAGTTGACACGATTGACAGGGATCGCGCCGCGTTTGTAAAGAGCTACCTTAAGCTGGATTGGCCTGAGTATCGATTGTACGACGCAATGTTTAATACAGGGAGGGGTGATTCCTATGTAGCAGAAATGCTCGCCCACTGCGCTCAACAAGTAGCCAGGCATGAGCAGATTTCAGTTTCCCCAAATTCTCGTTAGCACTCCCTCCGTCACCATTTTCTTGGATGACCTATTTCGTCAGCTGAACTGAAGATCTTTAGCCCACTTGCCAGGGCGGCCACCTTTCCGCGCCGCCAGACAGCGCAGCGTTGCCTTCTCCAAAGACGAAAAGAATTCTGCGGAACCTGGGGGACAGCCTCTATGAGTGCGCATTGGGTCAAAAAACGGCGGCCAGGCGACGTACTCAAAAGCTAATATTTGGGAGTGACGCCTAGATTGTAGAAGAGGAAGGAGTAGATGTCGGCGGTGGTTTCGATGGCTTTGGTGGTGCTGCTGGCGCCGTGGCCGGATTTGGTGTCGATGCGAACGAGGACGGGATTATCGTGGCTGGCGAGGGCTTGCAGCGTGGCGGCGTATTTGAAAGAGTGCGCGGGAACGACGCGATCGTCGTGGTCGGCGGTGGTGATGAGCGTGGCAGGGTATTTTGCGCCCGGTCGAATGTTGTGAATGGGTGAGTAAGCGTAGAGGGCTTTGAATTCATCGGGATTGTCGCTGGAGCCGTAGTCGGCGATCCAATTCCAGCCAATCGTGAATTTCTGGAAGCGCAGCATATCCATGACGCCGACTTGAGGAATCGCGACGTGGAAAAGTTCGGGGCGCTGGTTCATCACCGCGCCAACGAGAAGACCGCCGTTGGAGCCGCCATTGATGGCGAGATGCTCGGAAGAAGTGTATTTGTTGGCGATAAGCCATTCGGCAGCGGCGATGAAGTCATCAAAGACATTTTGCTTGTGCAATTTGATGCCGGCTTCGTGCCACTTTTCGCCATACTCACCGCCGCCGCGAATGTTTGCGGTTGCAAAAACGAAGCCTTGTTCGAGAAGCGCGAGGACGAGCGGGCGGTAAACGGGAGAGGTGGTGATGTTGAAGCCGCCATAACCGTAGAGAAGGGTGGGATTCTTGCCGTTAAGTTGAAGGCCTTTCTTGCAGGAAAGGAACATGGGGACGCGGGTGCCGTCTTTGCTTTGGTAGAAGACGGGCTTGGTTTCGTAGTTATCGGGATTGAATCCCGGAATTTGCGGGGCGCGATAAACCTTGGCGGTGTTGGCGGGAATGTCGTAGCGGAAGATGGTGGGAGGGTAGTTGGGCGAAGTGAAGGAATAGAAAACGAAAGAGTCCTTGGAATTGCCTTGAAAATCGGAAGTGGTTCCGGCGCCGGGAAGATGAACAACGCTTTCCTGCTTGCCATCGAGGCTCAAAACATAGACCTGGCTGGCGACATCTTTCAGATAGGTGACGAAAATCCTGCCGCCGGCAACGCTGGCCTGTTCGAGGACCTCGGGTTTTTCGGGGACAACTTCGGTCCAAATGGCGCCAGCAGGATCAAACAGCAACAAATGGTTGTTGGGAGCCTGGTGGTCGGTCTGAATCAGGAGTTTGCCGCCGATATTGTCGACAACATTGTAGGAATCATCGGTGATTTCGGAGACCACGGGGCCGAAAGTCTTGTCGGATTTGGAGAGGTCGCGATAGTAGATGGCATTACCGCGCTTGCCCTTGCCGCGGTCAGAGACGCTGAGGATTGCGAAACGCTCGTCTTCCGTAGTGCCCACGAAATGAAAGCGCTCGGGATTGGCCTTGTCTTCGTAGACGAGTTCGTCGTCGGCTTGCGAAGTGCCGACGCGATGGAAATACACGGTATGGAAAATATTTTTGGAAGAGAGTTCGTGCGCCGAGTCGGGAGCAGGGTAGCGGCTATAGAAAAAACCGTTGCCGGACCAGCCGACGTTCGAGGCTTTGACCCACTTTAAAGTATCGGGAAGAACTTTGCGGGAAGCGATTTCCATGACGTGGATTTCCTGCCAATCGGAGCCGCCGGTGGAAATGCCGTAGGCGATGTAACGGCCGTCCTTGGAAATATCGAAGATGCCGAGGCGCGAGGTGCCGTCGACGGAAAACTTGTTGGGATCGAGCAGCATTTCGGGAGCGGCGTCGAGGCCGTTCTGGGTGTACAGGACGTTCTGGTTTTGCAGACCATCATTTTTGAAGAAGAAGTAGGCGTCGCCACGGCGGAGGGGCGAAGTGTATTTGGCGTAGTTGTAGAGTTCTTCGAGGCGATGTTTGACCTGAGCGCGGTAGGGGATTTTGTTGAGATAGGCGAAGGTGACTTCGTTTTCGGCTTTAACCCACGCCAAAGTTTCCGCGGAGTTGTCGTCTTCGAGCCAGCGATAGGGATCGGCAACCTTGGTGCCGTGGTAGTCGTCCACCTGATCGGACTTGCGCGTGACGGGATAGTTGAGAGACTGCCCGACGGCAGGAATTGCGGAGAGGCCGATGTTCGCGGAGAAGATCAAGATAGTGAAAAGGCGCGAGTGGAATGATCGCACGGAAACCTCACTTTGCGGATTACCCTTTTTGATGGCGTGCCATGTCCCTGGAATCAATTTGAGCGATAACGATGGTAGGCGGGACTGCGAAGCGAGTCAATGAGGCGGCTGAGCACAGCAGCAGGTTGACGACCGATTGTGATGGCCACTACCATGGGCTGCTATGAAACGAAGAGAGTTTGTAACCGGCGGCGCGGCGGCAGTGATGCTGAGCGGGATTCCCGTGAGGGCGGCGGAGTTGAGCCAATTCAAGCTGGGCGTGATTACCGACGAAGTGACGCAGGATTTTGAAAAGGCACTGATGTGGGCGAAGTATTACGGGCTGGGCTGGGTGGAGCTGCGATTTCTGTGGAACAAATATGTGACGGATTTGAAGCCCGACGAGGTGAAGCACGCCCAAGAGCTGCTGGCGAAGCACGCGATGCGCGTGTCGGTGGTGGACTCGCCATACTTGAAGACGTTGCTGCCGGGTACGACGTCGAAATTCAACGAAGGGAAAAAGGATCCGCTGCAGAGCGACTTTGACCGCCAGGGCGAGATTCTGGAGAAGTCCATTGCGCGCGCGACGGATTTTGGAACGGACAAGGTGCGGATTTTTGCGTTTCTGCGCGTCGCGGAGCCCGCGACGGTTTTCGATCGCGTGGCGCAGGAACTGAGCAAGGCCGCGGCAATTGCGCGGCGCGAGGAAATTCGCCTGGTGCTGGAGAATGAGTTTTCGTGCAACGTGGCGACGGGTGTGGAGGGCGCCGCGATGGTGAAGGCGGTGAATTCACCGGCGCTGGGATTGAATTGGGACCCGGGGAACGCGTATGCGGCCGGCGAATTGAAGCCGTACCCGGACGGATACGACGCGCTGGACAAAAAACGCTTGTGGCACATGCACCTGAAGGATGCGGCACCGAATCCGAAGGGCGGCGAAGCAGTGTGGATGCCGATTGGTGCGGGGAAAATCGACTATGTGGAACAATTTCGAGCGCTGCTGAAGAATGGCTACGACGGCACGATGTCGTTGGAGACGCATTACCTGAATACGGCGAAGGATAAAGAGACGTCGAGCCGCGAGTCGATGGAAGGACTGCTGAGGGTGATCCGGAGCGCTTGACGAGACGCGAAAGGACATACTTGTCCCTGCAGAGTGAGCTACTACGGTAGAGGCGAGGCTGGTATGAAAGCCAGCGCCACATTTAGAGTAAAAACCCCCGATGCGTTTTTTTCGCGGGCCCTCGGGAGTTACGGTGTTTTTCACACAGGCTGAAGCCTGTGCTACCACAAACGCCAGGCGCGCATGGACGACGGGAGCGCCTCAGGCCTGAGTTACAGATTTGGATAATGCTGGAGGTTGCGAATGAAGCTGACGAGGAAGGAATTTCTTGCTGCGGGCGGTGCTAGTTTTGCGCTGGCGTTGAGCAAGCTGGGGTGGGCGGCGGAACAGCGATTGCCACTGGCGTTTTCCACGTTGGGTTGCCCTGCGTGGGAGTGGCAGAAGATCTTGTCGTTTGCGGAGGCAAACGGATTCGCGGCGGTGGAAATACGCGGGGTGATGGGCAACATGGATACTCCCGCTCGGCCGGAGTTTACGCCTGACCGGATTGCGCAGACGAAGAACGACATTGCGGCGCACGGGTTGAAGATTGCGTGCGTAAGCAGTTCGTCGGCGATGCATGAGAAGGACCCCGCAAAGCGGGCACAATCTCTAGCCGATGCGAAACGGTTTATCGACATGGCCTCGGGGCTCGGCGCGCCGTATGTGCGTGTGTTTGGAAACAATATCGACGGGCCAAAGGAAGAGATCATTGCGCAGGTAGCGGCGGGACTGCATGAATTGGCCGAATATTCAGGACCGCGCGGGGTGACGGTGATCATCGAATCGCACGGGGATTTCACGGATTCAGCGACATTGAAGCAAGTATTGACGATGGCGAATTCGCCGCATGCCGCGCTGCTCTGGGATGCACACCACACCTATGCGTCGTCGCACGAAGAGCCGGAATTCACAGTAAAGGAATTAGGTTCGTGGATTCGGCACACGCACTTGAAGGATTCGGTGCCTGATGGAAAAGATCGCAAGTACGTGCTGACGGGAAAGGGCGACGTGCCGGTCAAGCGTCAAGTGGATGCGCTGCGCGGTATCGATTACAAGGGCTACTACTGCTTCGAATGGGAAAAGGTGTGGCACCCGGACCTGCTCGACCCGGAGGTGGCGTTTCCGGATTACGTGAAGGTGGTAAGCGGGTATCTGCAGGAGCCACTGAAGAAACCGGCCGCATAAATCGTGCTGCCGCAGTAGTGCGTCGAAACAATCACTCGAAAAGAATCTTCGCCATCATGCCTTTGTCTTCGTGATTGAGAAGATGGCAGTGGAATACGGACATTCCTTTAATCACCGGGTCGGCGAAATCCATGATGACGTCGACGGACCCGCCAACGGCAACATTCACAGTGTCGAGCCAAACAGGGTTGGCAATCGGCTGGTCATTTTCGGCGTAGGCTAAGAAATGTACCTGATGGATGTGCATGGGATGCAGTTCACGTGAAGCGTTCACGATTTTCCAGTGCTGGAAGGATCCGACCTTTGCGCGCACCATCGGAGCGGCGTCAGGAGCGAATTTTTCTCCGTTAATGTAAAAGCCGTTTTTGTCTTCCGTGAAAGTGACGGTGAATCGTGGAGGAGCTTTTTCTTCCGCGGCAAGGTCCAACTCTTTCACATCAGGGCGCAGTGAACTTTTCGAGAGTTTTGGCGTTGCGTTTGTTGCGGGGCGAGGGGCGATGTCGGCAAGGATCATCGAGGGATTGGGATCGCCGTCCGGACCGGTATCGACGCAACGGGAAATTAAGTGTTGAAGGGAAGAGGCAGTAGGGCCGCTGACGATCGCTTCCAGCCGGCCAGCTGGCGGCAACAAAACATGCTCAGCCATCCGCGTCGGATAATGGGGATCGTGCAGGGCGATGGGCATGCCGTCCATGGCTACGATTTCAAACGGCTGTCCTTCCAGTTGCAGATCCACATAGCGGTCCGCTGAAGCATTCACAATTCGCCAAAACTGGCGCTCGCCGGGAGCAATTTCGATTTGCGGCCGCACGGAACCGTTCACCGTGAATATTTCTTCCGGAACTTCCGGCTCACCGCCGCAAGAATAGGAACTGAGCGCGACACGCTGCTGCAGATCGGCGGATTGAGGATCTTTGCCGATCGAACGGCCGCGGACAATCAGGATACGTTCAGCCATGCCGATAATGGATGGATAGTAGGAATCGATTCCTTCGATGACGAGCGCGCCGGACATGCCGTCGAGGACTTGTCGATGGCTCTCCCCATGAGGATGAGTGTGATACCAATACAAACCCGGCGGATGATCTTTGGGAATCTGCACGGTGTAGTGGAGCGACTGGCCGGGTGTGGCCATCATGCTTAAGACGTCGTCCTGCGGAGCGTCGGGTGAGACCGTCAAGCCGTGAAAGTGCAAATTGGTCATGTCCATGCAGGGAGTGATGGCGCAGCTTTCCACAGGATGGGTGGGGAGTTCGTTGACGTAGGTGATTTTGAGTTGATCGCCCGGAGAGAGTCGCAAAGTGGGAGCGTTTGGCTGGCCGTTGAAATAAAAGGAATCTTTTCCATCGCTACGCGTGGCGGCGTGCAGGGTTAAGGGGAGCATGTGGTTCTTCGCGCGGAGTTCGGGAGGATTCGAGTGTACTCCGGAGGGCTTCGCCGTCAGCGCCAGCAGAGAAAAGAAGGCCGACGCCGCAATCAGGAAGGCGGCAATGGCGTTGCGTGAAGGAAGTGCGGTGCCGGACATAGGCCTTCCGATAGTTTTGGCTCGATTCGTCAAGCTCGTTTACTGCTTATTCCGTCTCTACTTGGATTGTCGAAGGTGGCCGAGGGTTGCGAAATTTTCGTTGTTTCAGAGTGTTTGAGGGGCGGACGCTGTTACAGGTTTCCAACGCGACGCTGGATTTCAAGATATTTCACCAGTTCTTGGGAGGCGATTTGCATTTCGCCATCGAAGACTTCTAGGCGTGCGCTACGCCAGTTGAACCACCAGACAGCGACAACAGCCACTACCAACCCGATCGCTGTGGGCGCCAAGGCTTCGGAGGTTCTTGTCGCAAGGAATGCGCGAAAGACTGATAGCGGTCCTTCAAAGCCTCGAAACGAATCTAAGAGACCGATGCACGTCCCAGACAATCCGACGAGTGGCGCCGTGGTCGCAATTGTGCCTAGAGTATGCAGTCCGCGCCTCAATTGCTCGTGCATGCGGTTGGCCGCGACTCGTGCTCCTCGTTCGGCTGCTTCCACTGAGTCTTCGGCTGAACCACACGCGCGCACTTTGCGGAATTCCCGGAGGGCATTCAGATATACCGCGGCCACATGGCTTTGGGTGTCCGATTCAGCCAGTGCGAGGATGCCATCCCAGTTGCCCTGCCGCAGCAGTTCCTGAATAGCCTTCAAGAAAATGCGCGACCGCCGTTTTGCGGCACGAGATTGTGAACCACGTCGCGCAATGTCCACAAACGTCCAGACAAACATCAGGGCCAGGACGATCAGAGAATCGTGAACCAGGCGAGTAGTGTTAAGCCAGTAGTCACCCATGCGAGTTACCGCTCACTTTGTATGCAGAAGGATCGTCTTCTCGGCGCAGATGCAACCGTCTTTTACTTCCTTTTCTAGAGGCACCATTAAATGAGCTTTGGTTCCCACTCTATCAGGTCAGGGCTGCATCAGGTGTTTACGAGTAGGTTATAGACGCAAGCAAGTTGACAAGGCTGAAGAGAAACCCAAGAGGGAATCCTCACTCCGAAGACTCCATTCGGAATGACGGAATGAATATTTATTCCGCGCGGAGGGTTTCTACTGGATCCAAGGACGCGGCGCGGCGGGCCGGGATGTAGCTGGCGAGCAGCGCGCAGATGGCCAGGACGGCGGCGACGGCGGCGAGCGTCGGCACGTCCCATGAGCGCACGCTGAAGAGCAAGGTGCGCATGAGAGTGGCGGCGACGATCGAGCACACCAGTCCTATGGCAAGGCCGATGGCGATGAGACGTCCTGCTTCTTTCAAAATGAGCTGATAAACGGAACGGCTTTGCGCGCCAAGGGCCATGCGAATACCGATTTCGCGCGTTCGCTGGCTGACGGAATAAGCCACGACGCCGTATAGTCCAACGACGCCGAGTAACAGCGCCAGGAAAGCAAAGCCTCCGACGAGCCAAGCAGAGGAGCGATGCATGTAGGCGGATTGTGAATCGTTGATCATCTCCAGCATGGAGGAACCGGCGGGGGTGACAATGTCCGGATCGATCTGATGAACGATGGCGCGCATGGCGGGAAGAAGCGACTGCTCCGCCTGCGACGTTCGGACCACGACATTGAAGTAATTGTCGGGGCTTTGTTCAAAGGGAATGTAGACCGCGCCGCGGTTGACGGTATCCAACTGGCCTTCCTTGATGTCTTCGACGATGCCGACAATTTCCATGGGATCAGGAGCAACCGAAACGTGGGAGAGTTGCTTGCCGATGGGATCTTCTCCGGGGAAATATTCTTTGGCGAAGGCCTGGTTGATGATGACGACGTGGGGCTTCGAGGCGTCCTCTCCTTCGGCAAAGTAACGGCCGCGCACGAGCTTGGCGCCCAGCGTCGTGAAATATTCGGGGTTCACGTCGCGTTCCGGGACGTCGATGTGATCGTGACCATTCCAGGGACGTCCCAAAATCCGGAGCCATGTGGTGTCGCCCCAATGAGTGACGGGAATATCCGTGGAGATGCCGACGGATTCGACGCCGGGAAGAGCAGCCATTTGGGTGATGACGCGGCGCTCGAGGGCGATGGCTTGCGGATTTTTTGCGTAGTTGGAGTTCGGCGCGTCGAGCGACAAGGTGGCTAAATGATCCGCGCGCATGCCAATGTCCACATGAAGCAGCAGGTACAGACTTTTGCCGAGCAGTCCAGCGCCAACCAGCAGAACAACTGCCGTAGCCAATTCCAGCACGACAAGTTTGGAGCCGACGCGACGCCAAGTGTTTCCCGCGTGGGCGCGGCTGCCTTCGGCAAGGCTGTCGCGAATCTCCGACAAGGAAAAATGCAAAGCGGGAGTGAGAGAGAAAAGCGCCGCGGCGACAAGAGAAATCATGGCGGCGAAGGCCCAGACACGAGGAGAGAATCCGAGGCCGCCAAGGAATGTCATGCGCGCGAGCATGTCTTGCGGTATGAGTCTGGTGAGAAGTTGCATGGTCCAATAAGCCGACGCGAGGCCCAGAGCGCTGCCTGCGGCGACCAAAACGAGGCCTTCGGTAACAAATTGGCGTGTGAGCCGAATACGCGAAGCGCCGAGAGCGGTGCGGACGGCGACTTCGCGCTTGCGGCTTTCTGAGCGCACGAGCAATAGGCTGGCGACGTTGACGCTGGCGATGAGGAGAAGAAGTGCAGCACCGCACAAAAGCACAAAGAGGATGGGTCCAATATCGCCCACGATATATTCAGTCAGTGTTGTCACGGAAGCGCTTTGGCCCATGTTGTCGCCGGGATATTGCTTTTCCAGCTGTGCGGCGATGGATATAACGTTGGCGAGCGCGGTGGAGAGGGAGACGCCGTCCTTCAGGCGGGCGACGCCGTAAAGGCCGTGGCAACTTCGCCTGATATCGCACCCGCTGGAAGCGTGCATGGTGGTCCAGAATTCCGCGGGCTTCGCGGGAGCAAAATGAAAGTCCGGAGGCAACACGCCGATGATGACGTTGGGGGCGCCATTCAGGAGGACGGTTTGACCCAGGACATCTTTGTTACCGCCGTAACGTTGCTGCCAGGTGGCATAGCTGAGGAGAGCAGTTCGCGGCGCGGAGGGCAAATCTTCGCCGGGAGCGAAATCGCGACCGAGGACCGGGGTAACGCCGAGAGTGCGAAAGAAGCCATCACTGACGCGAGCGCCGCGAGTTGGCCGCGCACCCGAGGAAGTGGTCAAGATCATTCCCATAGGATCGAAAATATCGAGGGAGCGGAATACGGTATTTTGTTTTTTCCAGTCGAGATAATCGGGATAGGAAAGATTGCTGTGAGGAAATGTGGAGGTGCTCTCGAAGACGGCGACGAGTCCGGAGGGATCGCTGTAGGGCAGCGGCTTCAGGAGGGCAGCGTCGACAAAAGCGAAGATGGCAACGCTGGCGCACATACCGAGAGCCAGCATGAGCGTGGCAGTGGCGGTGAAACCGGGATTTTTTCGCAATTGGCGCAGAGCGAAACGGAAATCCTGCAGGACGCTTTCAAAACGGAAGCCAACGATATCGTGGCTGGCTTCTTTCAAACGCAGCGTGCTGCCAAATTGCCGTGTTGCAGCATGTTGAGCGGATAGCGGAGGCAGTCCTTCGGCCTGCAACTGTTTTTCGGCATGCTCGCGGTGGAACGCCATTTCCTCTTCCAGCTCGCTGTTGAATTTTTCGCGGCTTACGAAGATCCAGAACTTGCGGAAGAAGCGAAGCAGCGAGTCCACGAGAGCCTCCTATGCGTGCGGCTATGCGTCTTGCAGCACACGGCCGATGGCCGCGATCATTTGCTCGAATTGCGAGAGTTCCACGCCGAGTTGCTTGCGGCCGGCCAGCGTCAAGGTGTAGTAGCGGGCGCGGCGGTTGGTTTCGGTTTTCTTCCATTCGGCCTTGACCCAGCCCTGGAGCAACAAGCGCTGCAAGGCGGGATAGAGCGAACCTTCCTCGACGGTGAGGAAGTCTTGGGAAGACTGTTTAATGGAAAGGGCGATGCCGTAGCCGTGCTGAGGGGCGCGGGTAAGCGTCTTAAGGATGAGGAGGTCGAGGGTGCCGGGCAGAAGATCGGTTTTTTTGGCCATAGGTTTCAATATATAGACTATCTATGGATAGAACGTCAATGGGCAGGGAAAAGTTCCGTGGAATCGGAATCTTTCCAGGACGCAGATAGACGGCCTGTTTCGAAGTAGCTAGCGCGCGCCGGCCGCCGCGGCAGCAGGTGCGAGACGGGTTGCTGAGCCGCAATCAGGGTTAGTGGGTGCAGAGTACTGAAATGGCGGCTCACGAAACGAATCGAGACACTCCAAGGTAAAAGCATGCATAGCGGGCGACATTTTTTGCGGCGCTATGGTTTTGCCATTTTCTCGATTTCTGATGCGGGCGCCTGGCTCCCCAGAATCTGGCGCAACGCTTCCTCCAGCACTTCATCCCTGTCCGCGCGAATTCCTGCAAGCGTGGGTCTTACTTCGATGTTTGGCTTGATGCCGATGCGCTGGGTTGGCGTCTTGTCCGGATAGAACACACCGATGCCGCTAATCATGGTGTGCAGGTCGCCGGGCAAAAGGAATGGGGAGACATTGCCATCGGCTCCGGAAGTGATGCTACCGACGACAATCGCGCCAACAGAAGAGCGAAAGGCCATGGCGGTGTACTCGGCCTGGCTCATCGAGCATTCGTCGACCAGGATCACAATTTTTCCAGTGTAGTGCGGTTTCTCTGGGCTCAGGGATAACGGTTTTGTCCAGTGGAAGGCGCCCGGGTTAGCAAGATCGCCCTCGGTGAATCTTACGAATTCGGTTTCCTTCTGCACGAGGTGCGAGCCCAAGGCAAAAACCACAAATTCCGAAGGATAGTTCCGAATATCAATGACCAGTCCTTTTGTGCCCGCTGCTTGCTCGACATAGCGGGTACAATCTGCCTCCTTCACAGCGGAAAGTTTGAGATAGGCGACCTGCTTCGAAAGCAATCGGAAAGCAGGTCCAGGCAAATCGTGCTTGCCCGGGTCGTAGTCGTTGATAGAGCCGGCAACGCGCTTCACGGTGACCTTCAAATCGCGATTTTCGCGACGGATACCGATGACGGAGTCGCCGCAGCCGCCGCGGATCACGTAGTGCCCGATGTCGCGCATCAATGCAGCATCGTTCGACGTCGCGTGGTAAGGTCTCCAGTTTTCGATGAGCTCACTGACAGGAATGCCGTCGAGCTCGGTGATGACGTCGCCGACCTGGAGCGCAAGATCATTTGGGGCGGCAGGAGAAAGTCCGCCGATGACGGGAAGGTTTTCCACGAAACGCACCTGCACCGGAAGCAGGCACTTGCCGACGGGAGGCCGCACCGCGAGCGAACTCCACAGGTTGGCGTGCCCATCGTGAGCCTTGGTAATGAATGCGAGCAACTCAAGCTGGTAGGCGTCGGGGCTTTCTGCCAGAGCAACCCTTGGAATGAACTGGATCAGAACGCTATTCCAATCCTCGCCGATGACGTCGCGATAGGGCGACCAGTACTGAATGATGTTCCAGAAACGGTAGAGGGCAAGAAGTTGAAATCCAGCGTCAGGAAGCTTGAGTTTCTCGTAGCCGAGTTCGTGCTCAAACTTGGGATTGCCAATGTTGGGCACCTTTGAGACGTAGAACTGTTGGCCTAGTGCACGCTTGTTTTGAATCGAACGCAGACTGTGGCTAAGCTCGTATCCCAGCGACGCCTCGTCTGCGATCCAGTTGAGGTCGGGACTGAGGTCGAGTTCGCGCTGGTCCAATTCCGCGCACGGATTACAAGACGCAACGTTGCCCAGTTTAGTGATCCAACTCAGCAAGACGGCATTTGCGGACTGGCGATCCGGTGCATAGAGGATCTCGGGCAGCACACGGAACAACTCATAGTCCCAATGCAAATTACCGGATGTGACTTGCGGGTGGTGATATTTCAAGAATCCCCAAACCTTGCCCAAGGTTGCGAGATTCTGGATCTGCACCGTCGAAAGCTGTTTTAAGACGATGCCTGAGCCGGTGTCGAACTGGTGATCTCGATCCATGGGTGATTGAGTTGACTCGCAGGTTGAGGTGGAAACGTTTGGAGTGGTTACATCCCGAGTCACAGGTGCACATGCTTTGCTCTGCGAGCGCGCCTCACAGGCAATGACGAGCAGCAAAATGAAAGAGAACGCGATACGAAAAATCGGGTTCATGCTCATGCGCGATTTCCAAGCTGATTCCGCAGAACGCTGGCATTGTACAACCGCTCTTCTCGAATGCGCGGTTAGAAATCCTGGAGGTGGGGAAGGACCGGCTTGATGTCGATGACGGGCGTGCCGTCAATGGCTTCGATGGGGCCGATGCGCACTCGATTCTTGGTGATCTTGCGGACGGTGACGAGATGAAGGCCGATGGGATTTGGACGGTCGGGAGAACGCGTGGCAAATACGCCCGTGAGCGGACGGCTCGGATCGGAGCGTGGATGCACCTTGAGGACGTCGCGGTGGGCGCGATGAAACCAAGTGAGGATGATGATGTGGTCGCCGACGCGGAGTCCTTCGAGAGCCTGCGCGGCCAATGTACGTACTTCGAGCCATGCGTCGGGAGCACCTTCCGAGCCTTGTTTGGGCGCTTTGCTGCGCGATTTGAGGGCTGAGCGAATTACGCCGACAGGGCGAAGCTGCGCACTCTTGCCGCGCGTCGTTTGTTTAGCCATTTGCGCAAGCCATCCTTTGATCGCCAACTAGTGAAGTTTTAATCGGCGCGAAGGGCCTGAATGACGTCGATGCGGGCGGCGCGGACAGCCGGAAGCGACGAGGCGACGACGGCGGCGGCCAGCAGCACGAAGGCCGAAAGGATTACGGGCAAAGCGCCGGGCATTTGGATGTCGAGGAAATAGCTGCCGGCCAAACGCGCCACCACATAGCCGAATGCGGCGCCGGCGAGGACGCCTGCGGCAGCCATGACCGCGCCTTCCGCGATGACGCCTTTCAGGAGGTTGCGTGGTTGCGAACCAAGCGCGAGCCGAATACCGAATTCGCGCGTACGAGCGCTGACAGAAAACGCCAGAACGCCAGCGACGCCAACCAACGCAATGGCCAACGCTACAGCCGCAAACACGCCGAACACCAACGAGTTCAGACGGTCGGGAGTGAGCACTTCCGCGCGGACGTCTTCGAGAGTGGCAGCGTGCTCGACGGGTTGATCGGCAGACAAGCCTCGAATAATGCGGGTGACTGGAGTAACCAGCGAATAAGGATTTACAGCGGTATGAATGAACAGGTGACCGCCGAAGATTGGACCCTCTTCAAAGGGAGTGTAGATGGTGACAGTAGGTTCAGGGACGATATGTATATCGTCAATATCGGCGGTGACTCCGATGATGCGATGCGGTGCGACGCTAAGGCCGCTGACAAATCTCGTGCGGGGATCCGTCCAGTACACGTGCCGATTGATGGGATCCTGATTAGGGAACATGCGGCGCGCCAGGCTCTGACTGACGATAGCGACGGGATCGTCTTTGCTTTTGCCGTCGAGATCGTTGAAGTCGCGTCCAGCAACAATTGGAACGCCGAGTGCGGCAAAGAATCCGGGAGAAATGACACGAAACTCGGCAGTGGGATCTTCCTGGCCAGAGATATGAGGGTGACCGTCGGCGGAATACTGGAGGCCGAAAACCTCATCGCGCCAAGGAACAAACAAGCCGAAAGCGGTACGGGTAACGCCGGGCAGCGCGTCAATGCGACGAATCGATTCCTTGTAGAACTCGGTGACCTGTTGTGGCGTTTTTCCGTAGGACATAGCGGGAACATTGATGGAAAGGACGTGGCGCATGTCGAGACCAGTCTGAGCGGATTGCAGAGCAATCAGCGTAGTGATGAGCATGCTTGCGCCAGCCAGCAGCACGAAAGACGCAGCGATTTGCGTGACCGCGAAGATGCGCTGGCGGCGGCTGGTGCTTCCAGTGATGCGAACGCTGCCGCTGGAAATGTTGAGGCCCTTGGATGTGTTGGACGACGGCAAACGCGGGACAAATGCCAGGATCACCGCAGCAACGATGGCTAACGCCGCGCCCACCCACAGCAGGCTGGAATCGACCGTGAGATCGAGTGCGCGGACCGAGAAGCGTGAAGCGTAGCGGGCGAGGATGACTACCAGAGGCTGAGCGCTCATTACACCAAGCGTGGCGCCAGCGCCGCAGAGCAGAAGACATTCGGCGAGCAGCATGCGGCGTAGAGCACCGGAGCTTGCGCCGAGCGCGGCACGGATCGCGAGTTCACCTTCACGGCGAACGGTGCGAGTAAGAATCAGATTGGCGACGTTGGAACACGCGACGATGAAAACGAGCCCGGAGGCGGCAAGCAGCACAAGTAGAACGGTGCGAGCGCCGGAGGTGATCTGGTCGCGAAGCAACTTGGCGCTGATCTGAAAGTTGGCTTTGGGCGGATAGGACTCGGGATGCTGTTTGGCCATGGCACCGTGTACGGAACGCAACTCGGCGCGAGCCTGCTCGAGGGTGACGCCGGGAGCGAGACGGCCAAAGAGTTCGGTCATGCGATGGAGCCGGTCGGTGACCATGGTGGCGGTGGCGTGATGCGGGCTGGTAGAAACGTTGGCGATGATTTCGGTTTCCTGCGGATAGGGGACGGAGGGTTCCACGACACCAATGATGGTGGCAGAGCGGTTGCCGAGGAGACCGCTATCGAGGCGAACGGTTTTGCCAATGACGGAAGGGTCCTTTCCGAGAGCGGTGGTCCAGAAACGGTAAGTGAGGACGACAACGCCGTTGGCGGTGGGACCGTCGTCTTGAGGTTCGACGAGACGGCCGAGGACCGGGTGGAGACCCATGACGTCGAAATAGTTGCCGCTGACGACGCCGGCTTGCACTTCGCGAGCTTCACCCAAGCCAATCATGGTGAAACCGATGGCGGAAAAATCGCCGATGGCGCTCAGGGTCTTGACGCCGGCGCGCAGATCCTGGATTTCGGGAACGGAAAACGCGGCGTCGCTTTGATCGGCTCCCGGGGCGCTCTGGCGGATGTAGATCAGGCGGTTCTCGTCACGATTGACGAGCGGCTTGAGGAGTACGCCGCGCACCAAGGTGAAGATGGCGGCGTTGGCACCGATGCCCAATGCCAGGGTCAGAATGACCGTGAACGCAAGTCCTTTGGTGCGAGAGAGCGAACGGAACGCGACGCCCAGGTCGTTAATGAAAGACATCATCGCGGGCCCCTTTCCGGGAAGCAGGTGAGGCAAACGGTTGCAACCGGGAATCCATGGTTGTTACGGATAAACCCTTTGTCGTTAGCATGTTGGCTAAGAGGCGGAACTGGCTAGTAGCGCGCATTGCCCGATATTGGGATGCTGTGCCCAGAATCGGACAGCTTGGCGATCTGATGGTGCTTATGCATTGAGGTCGGGCTGGTTGTTGAGTTTGTCGAGGCGGCGTTGGAGAAATCGGCGAGCGGGTTCCTGCTGCGCGAGGCTGAGGGCGCGCTGATAAGAGGCGCGGGCTTCCGCCAATTTGCCGAGGCGGCGACAGAGGTCTGCGCGGGCGGAATGCGCGAGGTAATAGTCGAGGAGATCACCACGATCGAGGATGGCGTCGATGAGGGTGAGTCCGGCTGAGGGATTGTCGCGCATGGCGATGGCGACCGCGCGGTTCAGTTCAACAACGGGGGAAGGATTTGCGCGGATCAGGACGTCGTAGAGACCGACGATCTGCGCCCAGTCTGTTGCGGCGGCGTTGGGTGCTTCCGCATGAACCGCTGCAATCGCTGCCTGAAGCGTAAAAGGGCCGAAGCCGCGCGATGCCAGGGCTTGTTGCACGAGCGCCAGGCCCTCGGCGATCTGCGCGCGATTCCAGAGCGAACGGTCCTGATCATCGAGCAGGATGAGTTCGCCTTCGGGTGAACTGCGAGCGTCGCGCCGCGATTCGTGCAGCAACATCAGCGCCAGAAGTCCCATGGCCTCGGGCTCCGGCAGCAATTCAACAAGAAGGCGGCCGAGGCGAATGGCTTCGGCGGAAAGATCGCGGCGAGTGAGCGAAGCGCCTTCCGAGGCGGAATAGCCCTCGGTAAAGACCAGGTAGATTACGTGGAGGACCGCGTCGAGGCGGTCGGGTAACTCGGTGCGCGCCGGAACTTCGTAGGGAATGCGCGCGTCGCGAATTTTTGATTTGGCGCGGACGATGCGCTTGGCAACCGTTGGCGGGGCGGCGAGAAAAGCACGCGCAATCTCCTCAGTGGTGAGGCCGCACACTTCGCGCAGCGTGAGCGCGATTTGCGCTTCTGGCGGCAAAGCTGGATGGCAGCAGGTGAAGATCAGGCGGAGGCGGTCGTCTTCGACGTGCGGAGATTCATCCGTCAACTCCGCAGCGGGAGATGCAGATGCGGCGTCGAATTGTCTGGCAAATTGCACAAGAGAAGCGTCGAAGCGCGCGCGCTTGCGCACGGCATCGATGGCTTTGAAGCGTCCAGCGGAAACGAGCCACGCTCGGGGATTGCCGGGGACGCCATCGCGGGGCCACTGCTCAACGGCTGCGAGAAAAGCTTCGTGCAGGGCCTCCTCGGCGAGTTCGAAGTCGCCAAGCAGACGGATCAGAGTGGCGAGGACGCGGCGCGAGTCGGCGCGGTAGACATCGTCGACTAAGGCGCGCAAGCGTTCAGAGCTGATCGGGTTCTCGGCCACAAGACATTGTAATGCGCTTACCGATTACCGATGGTCCTTGCCGCAAGCGCACGAGGAATCCGCGGACGCGGCGGCGATGTAGCGGCCCTGGTGGTTGACGGTGCCATCGGCATCGTAGCGGTCATGATGGCGCACCCAGTCCGTGAGATTGTGGCGAGGGCCGGTTTCATTGCGGCCCGTTGGCGTCAGGTCGAGGTACATGTAGGCGCCGACCAACATTTCGTCGCCGCGGCCGTAGGTGGAATAGGTGTGGAATACGTTGCCGGCGGCGTCTTTGTAAAAGACGCTGTTGCCAGAGACTTCTTCGCTGACGAAATCGCTGGTGGCGTAGTTGTAGTAGACCTTGCCGGTGGCGATTTCATTGTTGGTGAAGGACACGTGATAGTCGTGGTTGAAATCGTTCGCGTAGGAAGAGACCCACTTGAAGCGCCAGCCCATGCGTTGCTGGAATGCGGCGATCTCGGCGAGAGGAGCGCGTGAAATGGCGACAAACTTCACGTCGTGACGTTCGATGTGCAGCAAGGCCGCGTCGACGTGGTCGGCTTTGAAGGAACAGCCGACGCATCCTTCTTTCCAACCGGGGCCGAACATGAAATGTTGGACGATGAGCTGGCTTCGTCCCTCGAAAAGATCGGCGAGAGTTTCCCGGCCATTTGGGCCTTCGAAGACGTACTGCTTCTCGACTTTGACCCACGGCAATTCGCGGCGTTGGCGATCCACTTCATCGCGCTGGCGAGTCAGCTGCTTTTCCTTGGTCAGTAGCTCCTTGCGTGCCGCGTCCCATTCCGTCGGCGATACCACATTTGGATGCTCGATGGTGCTCGGATTCATGACGAGATTTCTCCTTTGATTCGAGTTTTGGAAACTTTTTTGGGTTGGCGATTCGAACGAGACTTCGGATGATCAGCGCGGAAAGTCCGCCCGTTGAGGCTCCGCTGGCCACGATCATCGCCGCACTGGCTACGCAAGCTGGACACATGGGTTGCTCCTCTCAGCGTGAGAGCCGCGATTTACGGCTTCCTTAATTCGTTAACTGGGCGCACTTCGATTGCTCCCATGCGCGCTACGGGAGCCTTGGAGGCCAGTTGGATGGCTTCGTTCAGATCCTTGGCTTCTACCAGAATGAAGCCGCCAATCTGCTCGTGCGTTTCGATGTAAGGGCCATCGGTGACCAACACTTTGCCGTTCTGGACGCGTAGAGTGATGGCGTTGCGGACGGGTTGGAGAGCTTGCGCGGCGATCAGATGGCCGCTTTTGCGTAGCGTGTCGTCGTACGCCAGGCTCTCGGCATCCAAAGCGTCGGACTCGCTCTGCGACAAGGCCTCCAGCTTTTTCTCATCGATCGCAACGAGGCATAGGTACTTCATGAGTTCCTCCTGAACGGTGGCAGTGCATGCTTTTCACATTAGATAGTCGTTGGGGAAGCTGAAAATGGACAAAAGAGGATTTTTGGCGGAAGCCCGATGCAGAATTCGCTGTAGGGATGGGTCTATGAGGAAAAGCTCATGTCCGTGGCCGAAAGCGGCCACACCACACACTATTTGGCGAGCCGCCGAACACTGAGGGAAATCGGTAGGCCGACGCCGGCACCCAAGCCTGGAAGCATGGCATTCCGCGGACTCCGTTCGCAATGACCGGGGGGCACCCGAATACCCTCAGGGTCTGTCGTGGCACGCTCACCAGCCCGATAAATGGCCCCGGTTTTCTTGACTTAGGAGCAAAGTGCCGAAATAATGGATGAGTATGGGTGTACGCGCCGGAGGGGCAGAAGACATGTTTCTGGATGTGAAGGACCTTGCCGTGCGCAAGTTGCGCATCCGGAAACGCTACGCTCCTGGCAGTATCGATTATGGGCTGAGTGAGGTGAAGCAGGCAGAGCCGCTGATAGTAAACGCCACGGCGGAGTTGCTGGAAGGCCAGATTCGGATTCAGGGCGAACTGGATACCAAGTTGGAGATGTTCTGCGCTCGCTGTCTGGAGCCGGTGATCGAGGAAGTCCACAGGGATTTCGACCTGTTCTATCAACCGCTTTTGAAGGGCGTGAAACCGGAAGCCGAACGGTTGAAGGACGACGATACGGAGATAGGTTTTTTTGAAGGAGAAGGCTTGTTCCTAGCGGATGTGTTGAAGGAACAGGTGCTACTGTCGTTGCCGATGAAAGTGATTTGCCAAAGCGATTGCCGGGGGTTGTGCCCGACGTGCGGGGCCAACCTGAACCACGAAGAGTGCCGGTGTGAGACCCACGCGACCGACCCGCGTTTGGCTCCCCTAGCGCGGTTAAAGCAGGACTGGCTCAAGAAACAATAGATTTCCGGGCGTAAAGCCCATAGAATCCGACCTTGTTCGGAATGGCGGCGTGTGTTGCCACGAGCAAGGCGAGAACGAGGAGTAGTGCAATGCCTAATCCAAAGCGACGTCATTCCAAGAGGCGGACGAGTACTCGTCGCGCGCACGACCATCTAACGGGTCCAGCGCTCGCCAAGTGTCCCAACTGCCACGAAATGAAGCAGCCGCACCGCATCTGTCCCCACTGCGGTCATTACAAGGGCAAGGCTGTCCAGGAAACCAAGTAAAGCTGTAAGTGGTTTTTGGCGAGTTGTGGCAGTCCATAGCCGTGTTTGCGAACGGCATGGCCGCGAAGCTGTCCAGTGAGGTTCATTCCGGAGCACCGGAAGTTATCCCATGATCACAATCGCCGTTGATGCCATGGGGGGAGACCACGCACCCCGTCCGGAGGTGGAGGGGAGTGTGCTGGCAGCGGAAGAGTACGGCGTGAAAGTGCTGCTGGTGGGCGAGCCGCAGGCGATTCGGCAGGAATTGGGGAAGTACTCGAAGCCGAACTTGCCGATCGAGATTGTGCCGGCGACGGAAGTGATCACGATGGAAGATCATCCGGCGCAGGCGTTTCGGCGGAAGAAAGACAGCTCCGTGCACGTGGGCGCGAGGCTGGTTAAGAATGGGACTGCAGGGGCGTTTGTAAGCGCCGGCAATACGGGCGCGGTAATGACCACGGCGAAATTTATTATGGGGACGCTTCCGTCGGTGGATCGAGTTGCGCTGGCGGCGCCGTTTCCGAACGCCAAGGGCGGCGTATCCGTGATGTTGGATGTGGGCGCGAATGTGGATTCGAAGCCGGAGCACCTGCTTCAGTTTGGCGTGATGGGCGAGATTTATTACCGGCTGACGTTTGGGAGCCGGAAGCCGCGAGTGGGTTTGCTGTCTGTGGGCGAGGAAGAGATTAAGGGCAACGAACTGACGCGGGCGGTGTATGACCGTCTAAAGGCTTTGCCGGTGCACTTTGTGGGGAACGTCGAGGGTGGAGATTTGTTTTCCGGCAAAGTGGACGTGATTGTTTGCGACGGATTTGTGGGCAACATCGCCTTGAAGATTTGCGAAGGACTGGCGATGGAGATCGTGAAGTACCTTCGCAAGACGTACAAAGGCTCTCTGGCGTCGAAAGTGGGTTTCATGTTGTCCAGAGGGGCCTTCAAGGGGATTAAACGGACCATGGACTACACGGAGTATGGCGGAGCACCGTTGTTGGGGGTACGCGGCGTGTGCGTGATTACCCACGGCAAATCCAACGCTAACGCCGTGAAGAACGCCATCCGCGTGGCCGCGGGACTTGCCCGCGCACGGGTGAACGAAAAAATCGAGCAGGAGCTCTCCCTGACGCAGGCAAGAGCCTGACGTCCGGAGGGAGGAGACAGTTATGGGCAAAGTAGCGTTTATGTTCCCCGGACAAGCTTCACAATATCCGGGAATGGGCAAAGAGCTGGCGGAAAAATATCCGGCGGCACGCGCGGTGTTTGACGAAGCAGACAAAGCGCTGGGATTTTCTATCTCGAAGATGTGCTTTGAAGGCACGGAAGATGAACTGAAGCTGACGGCGAACACGCAACCGGCGATTTTGACGGTGTCGGTGGCGGCGTTTCGCGTGCTTGAGGAAAAGGGAATTGCTCCGGATTACGTCGCGGGACACAGTTTGGGAGAGTACTCGGCGCTGGTGGCGGTTGGCTCGCTGAAATTTGTGGATGCGGTGAAGCTGGTGCGCAAGCGCGGGCAGTATATGCAGGAAGCTGTTGCGGCAGGACAAGGCGCGATGGCCGCGATTATGGGGTTGTCGCCGGCGGTGGTGCAGGATGCCTGCAAACGCGCGGCGGAAGGGGAAGTTTGCAGCGCCGCGAACCTGAATTCGCCGGAGCAGACGGTGATCTCGGGAAATGCGAGTGCCGTGAAGCGGGCTGTGGAGATTGCGTCGCAGTCCGGCGCAAAACGCGCGGTGATTTTGCCGGTGTCGGCGCCATTCCATTCGGCGTTGATGATGCCGGCGCAGGAAAAGTTGGAGCAGGATCTGCAAACCATAGCGTTTGCCGATTTGCAGGTTCCACTGGTTACGAACGTGGACGCGGATACGATTCGCACGGGCGATGAAGCGCGAGGAGCGCTGGTGCGGCAAGTGTCAATGACCGTGCGTTGGGAAGAGTCGATGCGCGCGCTGCTGGATGAGGGCGTGAATACGTTTGTGGAAGTCGGGCCGGGGCGCGTGCTGACGGGATTGATGAGGCAGATTGAGCGGTCGGTGGCCAGTTTGAATGTGGAAGATGAGAAGAGTTTGGCGGGGACGCTGGAGAAGATCACCGGCGCTCGAAGCGATGCGGCGTGACAGAAGTAAGAAGTAATCAGTTTTAAGTTATAAGTTTCGGAGCGGTTGGGTTTACTTAGGACTTAAAACTTAAAACTTAGAACTTTTTCGGCGGTGCGGAAGATGTTCAGTCTCAAAGACAAAGTGGCGATCGTGACGGGGGCGTCGCAGGGAATTGGGCGCGAGATCGCGTTGACGTTGGCAGAAGCAGGTGCGAAGGTTGCCGTGGCTGCGCGCAATGAAGAGAAGCTGGCCACTTTGGCGCAAGAAATTGCGGCAAAAGGCGGCGAAGCGCTTGTTGTGAAGATGGACGTTGCGGACGCAGAGCAAATCAAGGCGGGATTCAAGGCGGTGCTGGAGAAGTTCGGCAGGCTGGATGTTTTGGTGAACAATGCCGCGATTAATCGCGACGGCCTGGCGATGCGCATGAAGGCCGATGATTGGGACGCGGTGATTCGCACCAACCTGACCGGAGCGCATGTGTGCATCCAGCAGGCACTGCCGGTGATGATGAAGGCGCGCGCGGGGCGGATTATCAACATTGCTTCGGTGGTGGCGCAGATGGGTAATGCGGGCCAGGCGAATTATGTGGCGACCAAGGCGGGGCTGATCGGGTTGACGAAAGCAATTGCCATGGAAATCTCTTCGCGGAATATTACCGTAAACGCGGTGGCGCCGGGCTTCATCGAGTCGCCGATGACGGATGCGTTGTCCGACAAGGTGAAGGAAGAACTGAAGACGCGTATTCCGCTGGGGCGCATGGGTACCGGGCGGGATGTGGCGGCGGCGATCGTGTTCTTGGCGAGCGACGAGGCTGGGTACATCACGGGGCACGTACTCGATGTGAATGGCGGGATGTATTTGGCGTAGGCACGACTAACGCCAACAATTCAGGTGCGGATAACGTTGAAGAAGGAATGGACGCACGAAAGCGTAAGTTGACCTTGTGGGACAGGGTAAGTAGACTGGGCAGGTTACCTTGGGCAAGATAAACGAACTTGTGAGACGGCCATCACGCCGGATTGCAGCAGGTAGTGGTACGAACAGAAAGTGCGACAGCAGGTCGCGGAGGAATGGGAATGGCTAGCGTGGAAGAACGCGTAAAGCAGATCATCGTCGAGCAACTGGGTGTGGATGAAGCGGAAGTGACACCGACCGCGTCGTTCGTGGATGACCTGGGCGCGGATTCGCTCGACCAGGTGGAATTGGTGATGGCGTTTGAAGAGGCCTTCGGAATCGAAGTGCCGGATGAAGACGCCGAGAAGATGACCACGGTGAAGGACGCGATCGAATACATCGAGAAACATTCGAAGGGTAAGTAAGTCGCAGGGAATCCTCGCACGAAGGAGCAAGAGAGTTGACTCGTCGAGTCGTCGTTACGGGCGTTGGGTTAGTCTGCGCACTGGGTATTGGGACAGAGGAAAGCTGGAAGAACCTCGTTGCCGGTAAGAGCGGCGTCGAGCGAATCACGCATTTCGATACCACCGGCTTCGATTGCCAGATCGCGGGCGAAGTAAAAAACTTCGATCCGTTCCAGTGGATCGAGAAAAAAGAACTGAAGAAAATGGGGCGGTTCATTCAGATCGCCCTGGCTGGCGCCGATTTCGCCGTGAAGATGGCGCAATGGAAGCCGGAGCAGTCTGACCTGGATGAAGTTGGCGTGTATGTGGCTTCCGGCATCGGTGGATTCGACATCATCGAGCGCGAGCACATCAAGCTGATGCAGGGAGGTCCGGGAAAGATCTCACCGTTCTTCATTCCGTCGGCGATTGTCAACCTGGCTTCGGGACACATTTCGATTCGCTACGGAGCGCGCGGACCAAATTCGGCGACGGCTACGGCTTGCTCCGCTTCGGCGCACGCCATCGGCGATTCCTTCAAAATTATCGAACGCGGCGCTGCCGAGATGATGATTTGCGGCGGCACGGAAGCGACTGTTACGCCGATGGGAATTGGCGGATTCGCTTCGATGCGGGCGCTGTCCACCCGGAACGACGATCCAGAGAGAGCCAGCCGGCCGTTCGATGCGCTGCGAGATGGATTCGTGGTTGGCGAGGGCACCGGCATCCTGATTCTGGAATCGCTGGAACATGCGATGAGGCGCAACGCGCCGATCTTTGCCGAGATTGTTGGCTACGGGATGAGCGGCGATGCGTATCACATAACGCAGCCGCTGGAGAATGGCGACGGCGCATTCCGGGTGATGAAGGCGGCGCTGAAAGACGCGAAGATTAGCGCCGAAGATATCGGATATGTGAACGCGCACGGAACGTCCACGCCGCTTGGTGACGCGATCGAAACGACGGCGATGAAGAGATTGTTTGGCGAGCGTGCCATCAGCAAGAAACTGCCGGTAAGTTCGACAAAGTCCATGACTGGGCATCTGCTTGGCGGCGCTGGAGGATTGGAAGCTGGCATCAGCGTGCTGGCGCTACGCGATCAGATTTTGCCGCCGACGATCAATCAAGAGACGCCGGACCCGCAATGTGATCTGGATTACGTGCCAAATGTGGCGCGAAAAGCTTCAGTGGAGTACGCGCTGTCGAACTCGTTTGGTTTTGGCGGAACAAACGCCGCATTGATTTTCAAGCGCTGGAGTGGTAAGTAATCGTCAGCGTCTCTCGCGTTTCGTCTTGGTTGTCGTTCTGAGGCCTGAATCCGGTTTGGGCGAGGGCCGCTCAACATAGTGGATGGCCGCGCTTTTAAGTTGAGATCCTTCGCTCCGCTCAGGATGACACCCGTCCCCCATGGAACCCAGGTAGAAGGAAAACTCCGTGAAAATTATCGTATGCATCAAACAGGTGCCCGCCAAGGACGCACCGCTGGCTATTGCGGGAAGCTGGATCAAGGAGTCGGACATCGGGTTCGAAATGAACGAGCCGGATTCCTACGCCCTGGAAGAGGCGCTGCGACTGAAAGAAAAACACGGCGGCGAGGTGATTGCGCTTTCGCTGGGACCCGAGCGCGTGAAGCAGACCATCAAGGAAGCACTGGCAAAGGGCGCGGATCGCGCAATTCACATTGCCGATGACAATTTTGCTCAGCTCGATCCTTTGGGTTCGGCGAAGACTTTGGCGGCGGCGATTGCGAAGGAAAACCCGGACCTGGTTCTGACCGGCTTGCAGAGCGACGATCATGGATTCGGGCAGACCGGCGTGTTGCTGGCGGGCCTGCTGGACCGGCCGCATGCCACCATCATCATGCAGATCGAAGTGCAGGATGGAAAGATGAATCTGAAGCGCGAGCTAGAGGCCGGATGGTTTCAGAAGATTGAGTGCCCGCTGCCGGCGGTATTGTCCATCCAGTCGGGCATCAATAAGGTTCGCTACGCGACGCTGAAAGGCATCATGGCGGCAAAGAAAAAAGAGATTGCCACGGTGACGCGCGAATCGCTGGGCGTGTCGAGCGAGCCGACGCAGAAAATCGAGAAGATCTACGTGCCAACAAAAACGAAGAAAACAGAATTTATTACTGGGACGCCGAAGGAAGTTGCCGCGAAGTTGGTGGAGAAACTGAAGTTTGAAGCGCGAGTAATTTAAGGACAGTTGAAAGTTGATAGTTGAAGGCGGGACCGCGAGGCAGGAGCTGAAGCGATGAAGATTTTAGTGGCGACGGAGCAGCGGCAGGGGAAGTGGAACAACAGCAGCTTTGAGATACTGGTGGCGGCGCAGCAGATTGCCTCGGCAACTTCCGGGACGGTGAGCGCCGTGGTCATCGGCAAAGGCGTAGCCGCGCTGGCGGAAGAAATTGCCGGGAAGAATGTGGCAGAAGTGCTGTTGGTCGAGCATGACCTGCTGGAGAATTACACGCCCGACGGATATTGCGTTGCGCTGAAGCAAGTGATTGAGGCGGCAAAACCGGATTTGGTTTTGTTTCCGCACACCTACCAGGTGCGTGATTTTGCGCCGAAACTGGCGGCTTCGCTGGGCAAGGGAATGGTGGGCGACTGCATCGGGTTCCGGCACGAGAACGGCAAGTTGGTATTTGTGCGGCAAATGTTTCAAGGCAAGACGGTCGCGGATGTGACGTTCACCGGAGCGGCACCGTGGTTCGCGTCGTTTCAGACAGGTGCATTTCGCGCGGATTTGCTGGCGGCGCACGCGAGCGGCAAAGCTCCGGTCAATAAGGTGAGCGTGGAGTTGAAGCCGGAGCAGATTCGCACCAAGCCGCTGGAACTATTCAAGGAAGCGAAATCGTCGGTGGATTTGACGCAGGCGCCGCTGATTGTGGCGATTGGCCGCGGAATCAAGGCGCCGGAGAATATAGCGCAGGCCGAAGCGTTGGCGAAGGCGATGGGGGCGGAGATTGCGGCGTCACGGCCAATCTGCGATGAAGGCTGGTTGCCAATGGAGCGGCAAATCGGCAGTTCCGGGCAAACTGTGGCGCCGAAATTGTACATGGCGCTAGGCATCAGCGGCGCGATCCAGCACGTGGTGGGGATGAAGGGCGCGCGAACGATTGTGGCCGTAAACAAAGACCAGAACGCGCCGATTTTCGAGATTGCGGATTACGGCGTGGTTGGAGATATCTTTGAGGTCATGCCGGCACTCACCGAAGAATTGCAGAAGGCCAAGGGGTAGCGATCGTGGAAGGTTCGTTTGGCGTATAATTTTGGCAGGCCATGGGAATCGAAAATTACAAAACGATTCTGTACCGGCAGAAAACCGATGGATGGGTAGCAGAGATTCCAGCAATCCCGGGATGTTATGCGCTCATGGAAACACGGGAACCTGCACTTGCCGAGCTCACCAAGGTTTTCCAGATGATTGCGGAAGAGTACCGCGAAAAGGGTAAGTCCTTACCGACGGATACGACCGAGATCGTCAATGCCTAGCGCCACAGCGGGCGATTTTCAGCGTGTATGCCGCAAATTGGGATTTATCTTTAAGCGGACAACCGGAAGCCACGAGCGATGGGCACACCCTGAGGCGGCCACGATTCCATTTCATGGTGGACGCGAGATAGGGCCGCTCTCTTCTTCAAGATCCTTCGACAACTGGGAATTTCACTCGAAGAATTCGAGAGCTATCGATAGTTTGGGGTCGGACTGACTATTTGGATGCGAGAGCGATATGAGCGTACAGCGTGAACAGCTGGAAGCGGATGTATTGATTGTAGGGGCAGGGCCGGCGGGATTGAGCTGCGCGCTGCACCTGGCCAACCTGATCAAAAAACATACTGCCAGCGGCGCGAAGCCGGAACTGTCCGCGGAAAATATTTATGTGCTGGAGAAGGGGCGCGAAATCGGGGCGCACCAACTTTCTGGCGCGATCATGAATCCGAAAGCGCTGGCGGAGCTGGTGCCGGATTTTGAGAAGAGCGCGCCGCTCGATACGCCGGTGACCGATTCGGCCGCGCTGATCTTCACGGAGAAATCCTCGTGCCGAATTCCGATCACGCCGCCACCGTTCAACAATTCCGGGAATTATGTGATTTCACTAAGCAAAATGGTGAAATGGCTGGGCGGTTTGGTGGAAGCCGCCAGCGTAAACGTATTCAAGGAGTTCGGCGGAGCAGAACTGATCTACGAGCGCGAAGGAATCGGCGGCGTGATTACCGAAGACAAGGGCTTGGACAAGAACGGCAAGCCGAAAGACAACTACACGCCAGGTTACGAGCTGCGTTCAAAAGTGACGGTGCTGGCCGAAGGCCCGCGCGGTTCGCTGACGAAACAACTGGTGGCCAAGAAGAAGCTCGATAATATCAATCCGCAGAGCTACGGACTGGGCATTAAAGAATTGTGGGAAGTGCAGCCGGGAAAAATCAAGCCGGGATTCGTGGCGCACACGCTGGGCTGGCCGCTATCGACGAAGATGTATGGCGGCGGCTGGATTTATGGACTGAGCAACAATCGCGTTTCCATCGGGCTGGTGGTTGCTCTGGAATATGCGGACCCGCGATTCGACCCGCACGCCGCATTTCAGACCTGGAAGACGCATCCGTTCCTGCGCGAGCTGCTGGACGGTGGCAAGATGATGCGCTATGGCGCGAAATCGCTGCCCTACGGCGGCTGGTACGCTACGCCACGAAATTATGTGGATGGCGGGCTGATTGCCGGCGATTCGGGCAGCTTTCTGGATTCGCAGCGGCTGAAGGGGATTCACCTGGCAATGAAGAGCGGAATGCTGGCCGCCGAAACGATTTTCGAAGCACTGAAAGCGGGAGATACATCCGCAAAGACGCTGAAACTTTATCAGGAAAAGATCGAGCGCAGCTACGTCAAGGATGAGTTGTGGAAGGTGCGCAACTTCCACCAGTCCTTTCACAACGGCTTGCTCGAAGGGCTGGCGCTATCGGGCTTACAGGAAGTAACGGGCGGGCGCGGCTTGGTAGACCCCATGCACGCGCACGCGGGTTATGAGGCGTACAACCAGATTCACGGGCGCCGGGCGCCGGAGCGATTCAAGGGAGATGGCAAGCTGACGTTCGACCGCTTGACGGATGTTTATCACTCCGGGACGCGCCATGAGGAAGACCAGCCGTGTCACCTGAAAGTGCACGATTTGAATATCTGCTCGACGCGCTGCGTGGAGGAATACGGCAACCCGTGCCAGTATTTTTGCCCGGCAGCGGTTTATGAGATGGTGAAAGAAGGCGATGGCGTGAAGCTGAAGATCAGCGCCGCGAATTGCGTGCACTGCAAAACCTGTGACATCGCCGACCCGTACCAGATCATCGATTGGACCGTGCCCGAAGGCGGCGGTGGCCCGAATTACGAGGGCATGTAGACGAAGGCGCCCCTCACGAGCCGCGCGGCGTTAAGACGACGGCGACCAAATCTTCTTGAAAAAAGTACGGACGCGATTCCAGGTGGAATCATCGGGTGGCTTCGGCTGGGTGGCATTGGGCTTCGCGGGAGCAGCAGGCGGCGGGGTAGCCTGAGCGATAACCGGATCGCCTTCCACTTTACCTTGAAAAATCAGCGTGGGCCGTACGCGAACGCGGCGCACAAGGACGATCAGGTTGGGATCGAAGTTGTCCTGGACCTTGGCGCTCGCATCGTAATGAAGTGGCGGCATGAAGACCTGGTAGACGGGCTCTTCCTTTTCCGTTTTCGGCGGCGGATCGGCGGAAGGTGGAGCGGGTTTCTTCTCAACTGGTTTCTTTTTCAGCTCTTCGGGAGTGGCGAGCCTGCTGACTTCGGTAGAGAGGGCGGGCTGAAGCGGCTGCATGATATCGCAAACGCAGCCGCCTGCGGATGTGTGCAGCGACTCTAGTTGGCCGTTGGTCAGCGAAACATCTCCGGCCTGGGGAATTACAACGCTTTGCCCGGTCAGTTGCTGCTCGATGCGAACCGCGCCTCTGTTGGCGCGAATGCACATGGCGCCGGAAGCGTCGAGGCCAACGAGAGTGTCCTCGGGACCATTGCCGATGGAAATGGGATGGGCTTGAATCTGTGCGGTGTAGATTGTGAGCGGCTGATCGCTTTCGAGATGCGTGTGAATCGTGCCGGTGTCCAGCGCCACGGTAAGCGCGCCGCCGGACTTCAAAACCGAGAAATGCGCGGGGCCACAAATGGTGATGGAGCCGCCTTCGACAAGATCGATGCGCGCCTGTCCGGCCTTTACATGAACATCGCTGCCGCTGCGCAGAACGGTCTTCACTTTGCCCTGAACAACTTCCACGCTCATGGGGCCTTCAACGGAGATGGATTCGCCGTCGATAGCGCCGACCGCATCGCCGAGCGGAGGATTATCGTGGGCCGCGACGCGGAAAAAAATTGAAGCGGCGCAGACGAGTCCCACGGCGGCAAGAATCAGCAGGATTCTTCGAAGCGGCCGAGGTTGTGGGCGAAGCGTCAAACCGTCTGGCTCCTGAAGGGCATGAAAAGCACAACCCTTCTATAATATAGGAAGATGGAGACCCCTGAAATCCAGAAGGAAGAGGCGCACGAGGCCATTAGTGCGCATTACGATACGCGGCTGCCGAAGCTGCCATGGCACCGGCGCATGCAGATCCCGGTGATTGCGGCGGTGGTGTACAGCGTCATCCGGACGATCGGGCCAACGCTGCGCTACGAGGTGCTGGGAGGCGAGAAGGTCGAGAGGCGCCGGGCAGAAAAACAGCCGACCATCTGGGCGTTTTGGCATCGCATCATTATTCCAATCGTATGGTACGGGCGAAACCGCGGAATCGTGGTAATGAACACCACGGCGTTTGATGGCCAATGGACGCGGAAAGTGATTGAACGGTTGGGATTCGGCACGGCGCAGGGAAGTTCGTCGCGCGGCGGCTTGCGCGGGTTGCAGGTGATGGCCAAGCGGATTGCCGAGGGCGTGGATTGCGCGTTCACGATTGATGGACCGCGCGGACCGCGCTATGTCGCGAAGGTTGGGCCGGTGTTGCTGGCACGGATGACGGGCGCGCCGATCATGGTGTTCCACATCGGTGTGGACCGCGGGAAAACGATCGAGAAGACCTGGGACCACTTTCTGCTGCCGCGGCTGTTCGCGCGAGCCATCATTGTCGGCGGACCGTTTATCTATGTGCCGCAGGACGCGGACGCAGAGATGATCAAAGCAAAGCACCAAGAGATGCAGCAGGCGCTGGAGCGCGTGCGGGATATCGCTGAAGGATGGTTTTCGCTGAGCGAAGACGAGCGAAACCGGCTGCGCGCGGAAATCGGATCCTAAGCAAAAATTAGCCGTTAATTTCCGTCGCGTTCGCCGAGTTTCACGGGAATGTCGATTTTCTTTCCGCCGCGATAGACGGTGACCGTGATGGAGTCGCCCGGGCGCTTGCGATTTAGAATTACGTCCATGTCGAAGCGATTTGCGACTTTCTGGCCGTCAACGGCAACAATCACATCGCCGCCGATGGAGAGGCGGCTCATGCCTAACTGAGCGGTGCGATCTCCGCCGTGAATGCCGGCGAGCGCGGCGGGGCTGGCCTTGGTGGCCTGTTCGACGAGCAAACCGTCCTGCACCGGAAGATCGAGAGCTTCCGCCAGCCAACCAGCAACGGGAATGGTTTGAACGCCAAGATAGGCGCGGCGAACGTGGCCTTCGTTGATCAGGTCATTGGCGATGGCTTTGGCGGTGTTGATAGGAATTGCGAAGCCAATGCCCGCCGTTGTGCCGCTAGGTGTGAAGATCGCGGAATTAATTCCAATGACTTCTCCGTGAGTGTTGATGAGCGGGCCGCCGGAATTGCCGCGATTGATAGAGGCGTCGGTCTGAATGGCTTCATCGATGAGCGTAGTGTCGCTGGTTTGCACGGTGCGGCCAAGGGCGCTGACGACGCCGGTCGTCAACGTGGATTGAAAGCCGAAAGGGTCGCCGATGGCGAGAACCTTTTGTCCAACTTGCAGCTTGGAGGAATCGCCCAACGAAAGCGCAGCGAGTTGCTTGCCCTTGGGATCGATCTTGAGCAGAGCCACGTCGTTGCGCTGGTCGGCGCCAATGAACTTAGCGGGATATTTGGAGCGATCGCCGAGGACGACTTCAACCGATTGCGCGCCTTGCACTACGTGAAAGTTCGTAAGGATGTATCCGCGGGGATCGATGACAAAGCCGGAGCCAGCGCCTTCCACCGGTACGGGAGTCATAAAGAAATCGTATTCGGTAGCTTTTGTAAGGATATTGGCAACGGCGGGAGAAGCCTGGCGATAGATGCGCACGTTGGTGGATTCTTCGTCGGTGAGGCCTTCGAGGCGCTCCGGAGCATGTTGCGGCAAAGCGGCGGGTTGCGGATCGACAGCCGGGGCGTGATGAGCTTCCACTTTTTCGGCTTGGCGTGGGCCATAGCGCGCGCCAACCCAGTAGGCGCCAAGGATGAAGATCAAAGCGATAAGAGCAAAACGAATGTGGACCGGGGAATCTCTGCGAGTCATGTGCTCCGTCCTTCAGAAAGTGCTACATAGATAGTATAAGAAAAAACGGGCGTCAGGGTTGCGCCACGGGAGGGTTCTCGGGTTCGGCGGCTGGAGTTTCCGTAGGATGGCCGATGCCGTACTTGATTCCCCCCGTTTTCACTTCGATGCCGGGAGAATTTTCGAGGAACTCCTGATAACTCTCGATGCGGTTTTTGCGCAAAAACCATAGGAAGCTAATCCAAGCCAAGGCAGCGATATACGGGAGACTTCTGGATAACTCAAAATTGCCTATCGGAGAGTGAATTCCCGGCAAGACTCTTCCGATGAAGTGATAAAGAATGAAGAGAGAGGCGATGCCCAGGCCCAAGGCGTATTGAATGCGCAAATGCGTCAGCATGGCGGACTTTTTGCGATGCTTACCGAAATAGTAGTGGATTTCATTCAAGTCGTCGGCGCCCAGGAACTGTCTTTCGATGTTGGCGATGATCACGAGGTTGCGGTTGTACCAGTAGGAAGCGTCATAGAGATTGGCGAAGAGCCAGGCGCACAGGGTGACCATCAGGGTGCAAGCGTAGTCCATCGGAATGATGTTCTTTTCGACTAAAGCAAATACCGCGAACGCGCCAACGACGACGCCAACCGATTGCCAAACGACAAGGATGTGCGTGTTGATGTCGTTGAACATCTGGTCGTACATCTTCAACAGGAATTCTTTTCTATCGTGCTCCATGGACATGATAGTTTTTCCAGATTGAGTTTATGTGTTTCAGGGAGTCACGGATACAACGTTCGTAGCCTCCCGCCGGATGCGGCCTGAACTTGTCTCCATCGAAATAATCGCCGAACGCGGCGTCGAGCGTGAAGCGGTTACAGTCCAGACTGACTACCGGCATGATTTCCGCCAGACGCCGCTGGACATCCGGGCGGCCTCCCAGCAAGTGAACGGGCCGTTTGAAAAACGAAGGGGGAATGGTGGTTCCGCCATAGCGAGTAGGGACGCTGTAACCCAGCCAAAATCTTTTGGGAATGTCAGTATCCAGTTGGTGGCGAAGGGAGGGGTGTTTGGGGACAATGATCACGCGATCGCTGTGCAAATTTAATTCGCACGCCTGATCGAGAATTTTTTGAAGGAATCGGGGATCGTGGATGTCGCGCGCAACCGTGACCATCGGGCGGGTGGCTTTCACCGCTTCCAGATGACGCTTGAAACAGTAATCTTTCCACTCGATGTCGAGGAAACCGATGCGCTCGAATTCTCGTACGTCTCGCAGGTTAGTGTAGCGAGCGCCCGGCAGCCAGCCAAATCTGCGGGCAATTCTGAGGACGCGGCCACTGTGAGCTACGAATTTCAGGATCATTTGGCGAAAAAAGGCTTCGTTCTTTAGCACGAACAGCTAGACGATATCACTTTTGTGCGCTTCTCAGAAGCTTTGACAGTTGGCGACGTGCCTGGCGTTCGTCGAGGTTTCCCATGCAAAAGGATTAGCTGGCAATAAAAATGCGGCTACAATTCCAAAAGGCCGCTAGCCCAACGCGGCGGCGTTTACCACATGAGAGTCGCAATCGTAGCGGACATACACGGCAATGGCCGCGCCTTCGAAGCAGTCTTGAACGATTTGCAGCTGGTTTCACCTGACTTAATTGTGCATGGCGGCGATTTGGCAGCGGGGGGGACGCGCCCTGCAGAAATCATTGACCAAATACGGCAGCTTGGCTGGCCCGGCGTCCGGGGAAATACCGATGAGATGCTGTGGGACCCGAGGCGACTGGCCGAGTATGCAGCGGCTGAGCCGAAGTTAGCGTCAATTTTATCCAGAGTTGCAGAGACGATCGAACCGACGCGAGCGATCGTGGGAGAAGATCGCTTGCGATGGCTGGAAGCCCTTCCTGCAGTATACCGGCACGAAAGCTTTACGTTGGTTCATGCAAGCCCACAAGATTTGTGGAGAGCGCCGATGCCGAGCGCCAGTGACGAGGAACTGCAGGCTACCTACGGTTCGCTTGCCGCTCCTGTTGTAGTTTATGGGCACATTCATTGTTCCTACATTCGCAAGCTGCGAGGAATGACGGTCGCCAACACCGGTAGCGTCAGCCAGTCCTATGATGGGGATCGTCGCGCGTCTTTTCTGGTGATCGATGGAGAAGACCTAATGATTCGGCGCGTGGAATACGATGTGGAAGCGGAAGCGAATGAATTGTTGCGTTGCGGATTGCCGCATGCTGAGTGGATGTCGCGGATTCTGCTGGCCGGGAAGTACTGTCCGCGAGAATAGTGGGCAGGCTTATAACGGGCTTGATTCACCACAGAGGACGCAGAGAGCACAAAGAAAGGCAACAGCGGAGACGCAGGTAATCCTGCCGGAAGTGGGCTGGCATAAAAGCCAGCGCCACATTTAAGACTAAGAACGATTCGTTTATGAGATAGCTTCGAGAAACCTCAGCACGCGCGAGATTCCCTCGTGAAAAATTACCGCGGGTGTGATCAGGCTTAGTACCAGGAAGCCGTCCTTCGGAAAATCGTAGAAATGCCCGGGATGAACAACGACGTTTTGTTTCTGTAGGAGGTTGATGACCAGGTCTTCATCGGAGCCGCGCGCAGGAACGCGCAACACCGCATACCAACCAGCATCCGCATCGAGCAATTCGCAAGCGGGTTGCGATGAAATCATTTTGTGAAGGCCCGCGCGATTTTCGCGGACGCGCTGCAGCAGTTGTGCCTGAAGAGAGTGGCGCTGGTCGAACAACGCAGGGGCTGCCCATTGCGTCGGCGCGTTCAGCGAGAGATAGGTGTCCGCGATGACTTCGAGGCGGTCCAGCGCGGGGCGAACGAGAGAACCGGGGCCGGTGGCGACGAGCCAAGCGACTTTCATTTGCGGGAGCGCGGCAATTTTGGAGAGTCCGCTGAGAGTTAAAGTGAGGGCATCGAGATTGGCCGTGAAGGTTCGTGGTGCGATGCCAGCGAAGGAGTAATCGAGAAAGACTTCGTCGACAATCAGTGCAAGATTGTGTTCCTGGCAGAGACTGTTTAAGTGCTGCACTTCTTCCGCGCGTAGATACGAACCTGTCGGGTTGTTGGGATGAACCAAAAGAATGGCGCGCGTGCGCGAAGTGAGGGTGCGGCTAATGGATTGGAAATCGACCATCCAGCCGTGCGCGTATTCCAGGGAATAGGGAACCAGGGCCACGTCCTGTAGATCAGCCAGAAAATCGAACAGCGGGTAGCTCGGCTTGGGAACAAGGATTTCGTCCTGCGGGTTGCATAGCAGGCGAAAGATGTAGGAGTACGCCTCGCTGGTGCTGGTGGTGAGGATTACCGATTCAGGATCCACGGAGACGTGGTGATCGCGAAGGTAGTAGTGCGCGACCTCTTCGCGAGCTGACAACAGGCCCTTGGGCTGGGGATCATACGAGAGCGTGTTGGAATTTTGGAACGCGTCTAGAATCGCGGCAGTGTCATACTGCAGGCCACACTCGGTAGGATTTGAGACCGAGAGATCGAGGAGTTTTGTTCCAGAAGCGCGCATGGCCTCGAGTGCTTGCGTGAAACGATTGGGAGAAAGCTTCCAGTTGGTGCGTTGAGAGAACATGAAGGAACTAAGAGACGATAGCACAAGGGGAACAGCGGAAGAAAAGCGATGGAGCGCTATGCCGGGTCGTTTGCGGAATGAAAATTCATCTCCGGTAGAGAAACGCCAGAGAGCGTAGCCTTAATCAGGTCCATGGCAACTGGAATTGCGGATCGCACCGGCTCCGAAAGCTCGTCAGCGTGATCGAAGGATTCGCCACCGATGGTGAGAAGAAATGCGTGCTCTGGCCTGCGGGAGTAGAGTTGGGCCGCCAGGGCGAGGAGCGCCTCGGGGCTCATGGTGTGCGTCATGCTGGAGGAAAATTCGCGGGCCGGTTCAATCCTTTTGAACTGAACCTTGCCTGGCGGCAGTACGGCGGAAGCGTCGAGGAAAAGAACAATGTCAGACTGGCTGATCTGCTCGGCCAGGTCGGGGGTCCACTGTTGCGAGGAACGAATGTCGGTCTCCGGCTCGCAAAACTCGGCGCGAAAGTAGCGAGCCAGCACTACGGCGACGCCGTCATCCCCACGAAGCGGGTTGCCGCAAGCTAATACGAGCGCATGATTCATAGTGCGATGCGGGGAAGACCGGCTAAACCGCGGTCGGGTATCCGAGTTCCTACAACACTACGCTGACAGATCGCGAGGACGAAGCCTGTGACGGTGCTCACATGCCGATGGATATCGGCGTGAAAAAATGAGTTCGGCAAGAAATGCGGCACGCCGTGGAAATTGCAGGAAGCCAGTGAATGAGGGGATTAGCGCACAGGGTGATTGAGGTCACATTGGGCGGTGAGTGGTATCCCGCAATCGGGGATTCTCGCAGCGAGTGGCCCGGCCGACTAACCTGCTTGATATCAGGAAGATGGTTGGCCTCAAAACAACGCCCGTTTTGGAACTCGGCATGCCGCTTTCTGCTTGGGGCATAGTTTGCCCTGTTGACTACGATGGGAGAAGCAATGAGAGAAGCCGTTCATGCCAGACCGCCCAGGACCGGGGAACACGCCACCGACACCGAGCATGATCTGCAACTGCAGTTGATCGATTCGCTTGCTGAATCGATTGAAAAGGGAGGCGATTTCTCGCCGGCCCGGTATGTGTTGGACCAATTCATCGAATTTTCGGACATGCATTTTCTTTCCGAACAACTGGTGATGCGATTGCACAACTATCCAGGATATGAGCCGCACCTGGAAGAGCACACCAAGCTGATGAAGAAAGTGCGGGATATTCGGGATAGCGTGGTTCGCGGCGACCAAAAGCTAAGTCAGGAACTCGTGGAAGGATTGCGCGAATGGCTGCTGACGCACATCGCGACCAAAGACGTGGCGTTCGGCGAGTTTCTTAAGTCGAGGGAGGAGCGGGCGCAGTAGCCGCTCCCTGAGCAAATAAGCAGGCGTTGCGGCAGCAGGTGTATGTCCGCGGTACGGAGAATTAAACCATGTGCCTGGCGATACCGGGAAAGGTAGCGCAAATCGAAGTGAAGGATGGCATACGGATGGGGCGCGTCTTGTTCGGCGGCATCGCCCGGCAAGGCTGCCTCGATTTCGTGCCGGAAGTGAAAGAAGGCGACTACGTGATGGTGCACGTAGGATTCGCCATCAGCGTCGTGGATAAAGACGAAGCCGAACGCACCTTTGCCCTGCTGGAAAGCATGGGCGTTCTCGCGGACGAATTATCTCCGGAAGAGGTTGTGCCACCCAAAGTATGAAATACCTGGACGAGTATCGCGACGCCAAGATAGCTCACGGCTTGGCTGCGGAGATTCGCCGGCGCTCCACCAGGCCGTGGATATTGATGGAAATTTGCGGCGGGCAAACGCATACGCTGGTGCGCTACGGCATCGACGAGCTGCTTGGCAATAGCGTGGAACTGGTGCACGGACCGGGCTGCCCGGTTTGCGTGACGCCCGTGGAAATGATTGACCGCGCCATTGCGCTGGCACGCCGGCCGGATGTCACGCTGCTTTCCTACGGAGACATGCTGCGCGTGCCGGGATCCGGCAGCGACCTGTTTCATGTAAAGGCGGAGGGCGGCGACATCCGCGTAGTTTATTCGCCGACGGACGCGGTGCAATTGGCGCGGAGCCGGCCGCACCGCAAAGTTGTTTTCTTCGCGATTGGATTTGAGACTACGGCGCCCGCCCATGCGATGGCGGTGTTGCAGGCGGCCAAGCTGGGTCTCACAAACTTCAGCCTGCTGGTGTCGCATGTGTTGGTGCCGCCCGCCATCCGTGTTTTGTTAGGCTCGCCGCAAAATCGCGTGCAGGGATTCATTGCGCCCGGACATGTCTGCACGGTTGTAGGCTGCCAGGAATACGAAGAGTTGGTGAAAGAGTTTCGCGTGCCGATGGTGGTGGGCGGATTCGAACCGGTAGACCTCCTGGAAGCGATCAACATGCTGGTGGCGCAGTTGGAAGAGGGCCGCGTGGAAATGGAGAATCAGTACACGCGCTCGGTGCAATATCAGGGTAACCGGCCTGCGCGGCAGGCGGTGGCGCGAGCGTTTGAGATTTCTGACCGCAAATGGCGCGGGATTGGCTCGATTCCGCTGAGCGGTCTTCGTTTAAAGGAAGAGTTTGCGGCGTTTGATGCCGAACGCATTTTTGATCTGACGGAAGTGCGCGCGGAAGAGCCCAGCGAGTGCATCAGCGCTGAAGTTTTATTAGGTCATAAGAAACCTATGGATTGCCCTGCATTCGGCAGGCGCTGTTCGCCGGAAAAGCCTTTGGGGGCGCCGATGGTTTCAACGGAGGGTGCCTGTGCCGCTTACTATCAATACCGACGCCACGTCGCCACAGTGTGACGTGGTACACGAAGAAGAGAAGAAGGAACTCGGGACGTTTTTGTGTCCGATGCCGCTACCTGTGGGAGAAGGAATTCTGTTGGGGCACGGAAGCGGAGGAAGATTGAGCGCGGAGCTGTTGAATGATGTTTTTCTGCCGGCGCTCGGGAATCCAGTGCTGGACCGTCTGGAAGATCAAGCCGTGGTGTCGGTGAATGGGGCGCGGCTGGCTATTTCCACGGATTCGTTCGTGGTCAAGCCTTTGTTCTTTCGCGGGGGGAATATCGGCTCATTGGCGGTGCACGGAACCATCAACGACCTGGCCATGGGCGGCGCAAAGCCGCTATGGATGAGCGCCGCGTTTATTCTGGAAGAAGGATTGCCAATCGAGACGCTGCGGCGAATTGTGGCGTCGATGCAGGAAGCCGCGGCAGATGCCGGCGTGCCGATTGTTGCAGGAGACACGAAGGTTGTGGAAAGAGGAAGCGCGGACGGCGTCTTCATCAACACGACCGGGATCGGCCGAGTGCGCGAGGGGATCTTTCTGTCGGCGAATCAAGCCAAACCCGGCGATGCAATCCTGGTCAGTGGAACCTTGGGCGACCACGGAATCGCGATTCTGGCGGAGCGGGAAGGCTTGCAGTTCGAAACGCAAGTGACCAGCGACTCGGCTGCGCTGCATACGCTGGTGGACGCGCTGCTTGAAGGCACGCGGAAGATTCGCTGCATGCGGGATCCAACCCGCGGCGGCTTGTCCAGCACGTTGAATGAGATTGCCGCGAGTTCGGAAGTAGGGATGGAACTGGAAGAAACGGCGATCCCAGTGCGCGAAGAAGTGCGTGGCGCTTGCGAAATGCTGGGCTTGGACCCGCTGTACGTGGCAAACGAAGGGAAGTTGGTGGTGATTGTGGCGGCTTCGGCGGCGCAGGATGCATTACGCGCTCTTCAGGGGCATCCACTGGGAAAATATGCGCGCATCATCGGGCGGGTAACGGCCGAGCATGCAAAAATGGTGGTGATGCGAACGCCATTCGGCACCACGCGGATCGTTGATATGCTCGCAGGGGACCAGTTGCCGCGCATCTGTTAGGGGGCACGCTTGCACGAAATCGGCATCGCCTCTTCGCTCCTGGAAACGGTGGACGCGGAAGCCCGCAAGCGTCCCAAAGAAAAAATCATTGCGGTAGGTCTGCGAATCGGGGAGCTCTCAAGTATCAGTCCCGACGCGCTCACGTTTGCGTTTGAGGCATTGACCCGGGAAACTCCTTGGGAGAACCTGAAGGTGGAAATAGAATGGTGCGCGAGACGACAGAAGTGCGAAGCGTGCGGGGAAGAGTTCGCCGTCGTGGAATTTGAGATGGCTTGCCCGAAGTGCGGCGAGAGCCGCAGCAAGTGTATCAGCGGGACGGAACTGGATATTGCGTACCTGGAGTTGGAGGAGCGATGCGCGAAGCCGTAGAAAAAAAAGTGCTGAGCGAGAATGATCGCTTGGCCGCGGCTCTGCGGCAACGCTATCGCGACGAAGGAATTCTGTGCGTCAACCTGGTGAGCTCACCCGGCTCCGGCAAAACCGCGCTGCTGGAAAAGACACTGGGGACGTTCCCCAAAAATGCTGCCGTGGCCGTATTGACTGGCGACTTGCAGACCGACAACGACGCGAGGCGGCTGGCGCGTTACGGATTTCCGGTGAGGCAGATCGTTACCGGTGGAACTTGCCACCTGGATGCGCGGATGGTGGAGCGGCATTTGAACGAGATGGGATTTCACGGTCCGGGAATTCTGTTCATTGAGAATGTCGGCAATCTGGTTTGTCCTTCGAGCTACGATCTTGGCGAAGCGGCCAAGATTGTACTGCTGAGCGTGACGGAAGGGGAAGATAAGCCGCTGAAGTATCCTGGAATGTTCCACCGTTCTGCGCTGATGATTTTGACGAAGACCGATTTGTTGCCGCACGTGGAATTCAGCGCCGTGCTTGCGCTTGAGAACGCGCGGAAAGTTCACCCGGAAATCGACACCATTGCGTTATCGGCGCGCACCGGCGAAGGCTTGGATTTGTGGATGGACTGGCTGGTGGCGCTGCAACAAAAGGTGCAGCACCAGACAGCCGCCGCGATTCCTTGATACCGGACTCAACCTTCCATGGCAGAAACTTCTCAGATGGCGATCATACGCAAGGCTATCGATGTCGGCGGCATCGTTCAAGGCGTGGGATTTCGGCCGTTCGTCTTTCGGCTTGCGAATGCTTGCGGGCTGGCCGGCTTCATCGCCAACACTCCGGCGGGCGTGAGTATCGAGGTGGAAGGCCCTTCAGACCGCGTGGAAGAATTCCTGGACCGACTGCCGAAAGAAATTCCGCCGCTGGCAAAACTCACTTCGCTGAGTTTGCGTGATGCCGAAGCGCAGGGCGGCGACGGGTTCCGGATTGTTTCCAGCCATTTGGGAGAGCCGCCGAAGGCGTTAATTTCGCCTGACGTGATGGTTTGTGATGACTGTTTGCGGGAAATGGGCAATCCACGGGACCGCCGGTTTCGCTATCCGTTCATCAATTGCACGAATTGCGGGCCGCGCTTCACCATTATCCGCGATATTCCTTACGACCGGCCGCGCACTTCGATGGCAGCGTTCAAAATGTGTCCGGCGTGCCAGGCGGAGCATGACGATCCCGCAAATCGGCGGTTTCACGCGCAACCGAATGCCTGCTGGGATTGCGGGCCGCCAGTGTGGCTACTTTCCGCTGCCGGCGAGCGAATGGACGTTGCCGAACCGATTCGCGAAGCAGCGCGGCTGCTGCAAGAGGGTAAAATTGTAGCGGTGAAGGGGCTCGGTGGATTTCATCTGGCGTGTGATGCGAAGAATGAAGCTGCCGTGGATTTACTGCGTGAGAGAAAACGGCGGGTAGAAAAGCCGTTCGCGATCATGGTGCGGCGAGTGGAGGACGCGGAGCGCTACTGCACGGTGGACGAACTGTCGAAGAAGCAGTTGCTTTCTCGCGAGCGGCCGATTGTGCTGGTACCGCGCAGGGCGGATGCTGGTGTTGCGAGCGGTGTGGCGCCGCGCAACCAGTTTCTGGGCATTTTTCTTCCGTACACGCCAGTGCATCACCTGTTGTTCTCCAGCGGGAAATTTGATGCGCTGGTGATGACCAGCGGAAACCTGAGCGAAGAGCCGATTGCGATCGATAATGCGGAAGCGGTGCAACGTTTGCACAATCTTGCTGACGCTTTCCTGGTCCACGACCGCGACATCCTGCGAAGGTGCGACGATTCCGTCGTGCGCGTCGCGGCCGGCCAACCGCAGATGCTGCGCCGCTCTCGCGGGTACGTTCCCGTGCCGGTCGTGCTGGAAAACGAATCGGCACCGATCCTGGCTGTCGGCGGCGAGTTAAAAAACACCATTTGCGTGGTGCGTGGCAGCGAAGCGTTTTTGAGCCAACATATCGGCGACCTGGAGAATCTGGAAAGCTATGGCTTCTTCGAAGAAGCTGTGGCGCATTTCCAGCGAATATTGGAAGTGCAACCCCGGGTCGTGGCTCACGATCTGCACCCAGATTATTTTTCCACGAAGTGGGCATTGGAGCGGGAAGGGCTGGAGCACATTCCCGTGCAGCATCATCACGCGCACATCGCCTCTTGCATGGGGGAAAATCATCTGGATGGAAAAGTGATTGGCATGGCGCTGGATGGCACCGGGTACGGCACGGACGGCGCGATCTGGGGCGGCGAACTTTTAATAGCCGATTACGCCGCGTTCGAACGCAGCGCGCATTTTCAATATGTGTCCTTGCCCGGAGGCGCGGCGGCAATTCAGGAACCGTGGCGCGTGGCGGTGAGTTATTTAGCCAAGCATTATGGAAACGATGTTCAGGCGCTGAATCTTCCGTTCCTGAAGGAAATCGATTCGCGAAAACTGAATGTGGTTTTGCAGATGGCGGAACGCGAGGTTCACTCGCCGCGGACTTCCAGTTGCGGGCGGCTTTTCGACGCTGTGGCTGCATTGGTCGGCCTGCGCGGGACAGTGGACTATGAAGCGCAGGCGGCCATCGAATTGGAAATGGCGGCACACGACTCCACGGACCAAGGCTCGTATCTATTGAATTTGATTCCGATGAATTCGGGCTGGCAAATTGGGACGCGCTCGCTGTTTGACTGGCTGATCGCCGATATTCAGAAGGGCGCCAGCGTTGCGGATATGAGTCGGCGATTTCACAATGGCCTGGTTGCTGTCCTTGTAGAAGTGGCGGAAAAAATCCGCGCACAACATGCGCTGTCTCGTGTTTGCCTGAGTGGCGGCTGCTTCCACAATGTGTTGCTGTTCGAATCGCTACTTTCCGCTTTACGCGAGAAGCGATTCGAGGTTTATTTTCACAGCGAAGTGCCGGCGGGAGATGGAGGAATCAGTCTCGGTCAGGCGCTGGTCGCGGCGCACATTTTGAAGGCCAATGGGAAAAAAGCTTAACGCGTTCCGTATTTGCGGGTGGCGGTGATCCCTTTGCCTTCGGTTACAGTTACAGTTTGCCCCGCGGCGACGGCCGACAGCTTGTCCACTTGGCCACTGGGCCAGCGAATTTCAACCGCGTCGGCTTGATTGAGCTGGCCGAGGCCGTACGTCAACACCAATTCGCTGGCAGAAAGATAGCTGGAACCGCTGCGCATCATCTGCGACTCCGTACCCGCGCTAGTAGTTACCTTCACAACCGTTCCGATGCCGTCGCGATTTGATTTCGTGCCGACGAGTTTGATGCGCAGGCTCTTATTGGCTGTCGAGCCGTTGGTGGCGCCGTTCTCGAACAAATACGCGGGACCGCCATTTGTGGACAGCAGCAGATCCAGGCGCCCATCATTGTTGATATCGCCGTAAGCGGCGCCACGGCCAACGCGCGGCGTGTTGAACGCAGCGCCCAAAGCCTTCGTTACCTCCTGAAAATTCCCTTTGCCCACATTGCGAAACAAGTGCGGAGGCATGGCGTACTTCACGTTTGGCTGCACGCGCTGGATATCGCCATCGATGTGCCCATTGGCGATGAAGATGTCCGGCCAACCATCCAGGTCATAATCGAAAAAGAAACAGCCAAAGCCCAGGGTCAGCAGGGTGGCGCGGCCGACTTCTGAACGCGGCGCCTCGTCGACGAACAAGCCTTTGCCTTCGTTGTGATACAGAGAAAGCATCTGATTGGAGAAATTTGTGATCAGGATGCTTGCCGCGCCGGATCGATCATAATCCGCCGCATCCACTCCCATGCCCGCGCGGGCGACGCCATCTTCGCTGAAGGCTATGCCCGCGACGACGGCTTTCTCCGTGAACGTGCCGTTGCCATTGTTGCGATACAACTTGTTGGGCTGCGTGTCGTTGGAAAAGAGCAGGTCCGGCCAGCCGTCGTTGTCGTAGTCGAGGATGGCGATGCCCAGCGTTTTGGAGGTTGGCTCAGAGAGCCCCGCTTTTTTGGTGGCGTCTTCAAACGTGCCGTCGCCGCGATTGTGCCACAGCCGCACGGAGGTTCCTTTGTAGGATTCCGGCGTGCAATACGATTTGCTTTTTCCATCGAGGGTGCAATACAGATCGCCATCGAGCGACCACTGCACATAGTTCGCGACTACCAGATCGAGTTTGCCGTCCTTGTCGTAATCGATCCACGCGGCGCTGGTGCTGAACTCTTTCGGGCCCATCAGGCCGGCTTTTTGGGTGACATCGGTAAACGTGCCGTTACCGTTGTTGTGGAACAGATGGCTCTGGCCCATGGTGGTGATGAACAGATCGTCGTACCCGTCGTTGTCGTAGTCGCCTACCGCCACGCCCATGCCAAACAGTTCCACATCCAGACCAGCTTTGTGCGTGACATCGGTGAACGTGCCGTCATGATTGTTGTGATACAGCTTGGGCGTGGAATGTTTCGAGGGACGCCCGGGCCAGTCCGTGCCATTCACAAGGAAAATGTCCTGCCAGCCGTCGTTGTCGTAATCGATGAATGCAACGCCCGGACCCATGGTTTCGGGCAAGTATTTTTTGCCGAAGGCGGCGTTATTGTGAACGAAGTGAATGCCAGCTTTCTGCGTGATATCGCGAAAAGTGACCGGCGAACTTTCTGGCGGACTCGTTGACCCCTGCCCCGACAATACACTTGCCATCGCGAACCACGCCGCGGCGCACCAGACCTTGCTCACGAATTCTCTGCCTTTCCTTCTCGACCGACGCCCAGCGCATCCGCGACGCGGTTGATGTAGTTGAACCACGAGGCAATCAGCGTGATCTGCAGGATTCCGCGATCATCAAAACCCACGACGCGCAGCTTGGTGTGGTCCTGCGGGCTGCATTGCGTGGCATCGCGAGTCAGCTTCACGACGTATTCCAGCATCACCTTGTCCTGTTCGCTGATGGGCGCCGAACGATAATCGCGGCGCAGCGCCTGCACCATTTCGTCTTTCAATGTGACGCGACGCAGAAACTCTGCGTGAGATTCGATTCAATAGAAGCACCGGTTGGTGACCGAAACCATGGTGGCAATCATTTCGTGCTGATCGCGGCGCAGCGGCAGGTCGGGCGACATCAACGCGCCATAAGTGCTGAAGGCATGGAACAACACGTCGGGAAACAGGCTGTGTGAGCCGACGATGCTGTTTTCTACGCCGAAGTTCACGATGGGTACCGGCGTCGCATACTCCATCGGATACAGCTTTCTTTCCTCCATGATAGCGTTGCGCACGCGCTCATCGTCTTCCATGCGAATCGTTTTGATCCAGGTCATGATGGTGTCCTTTTACGTTGGGAATATGGATGCGCTCACCGGCCCGTGCCCGCCGCTGGCTTTTTGGCTGTAACTGCCTGCGCCGCCGTGGCTTTCTTTCCCGGCGGAGCTGCGCCCAGCGGCACGGATTCGTGTTCGTGGATGGGTTGCCGCTCGTTGTTGTCTTCCGGATGCGATTGCCGATAAGCGCCGGTCAGAGCTTGCGCGGATTCATCCGCTTTAAAGCGCAAATAGCGATCGCGGTGCTGATTCGCGCGCGTCTCGTCACCCAACCCGGTGTAGCAAAGCATCAGGTTGTAGTTGGCCTGCAGATCTTCGGGATCAATTTCCAGCGTTTTCTGAAGTTCCTTCACGGCATCCGCATAGCGCTTCTGCAGGAACAACACGCGACCCAATTCGTTGTGCACGACGCGGTCCTGCGGATACTGCGCGAGAACGGCCTGAAGCACCTTGCCGGCTTCCTCATATTGGCCTTCTTCCTTCAGCACGCGCGCGTAGAAGAAGTTGGCCCGTGCAAGGCCGGGCTTCAGCGCCAGTGCCTTCAACAAAACTTCCTTTGCGCCCGTGGTGTCGCCCTCTTGCGCGCGCACGCGGCCAACGTTGGTCCAGCCGTCGAAGTTCTGCGGATCCATTTTGGTAATTTCCGAGAACGCTTGTCCGGCGCCCTTCAAATCGCCTTGCAGGAACAGGCCGATCCCGTAGTCGTTCCAACGCGTCCAGTCATCTTTGGACCAGACCACTTCAGGCACGGGAGCGGCTGCAGTGCGCGGCAATACGCGCAACGTCTTGGTGTCTTCCGCCACGACGATGATTGGAACATCTGGAATTCCTTTTGCAGTGCTGGAAACCTTGGACTGGTCCAGATTGAATGCCACGGTGCGATCGTCGTAGTCGCGCGTGACGTGAGGATTGGAGTCCACGGAATCCTGTTTACCGGCAAAGGCGAATTGCGTGTTGAACCACAGAAACTTGCGATAGTTCAACTTGGAATGCAGCGTGATGTGTTCGCCGGCATTTTCTGGAACGTGCATGCGGAAATGCACGGTGTCCGCGGCGCCGGGAGGGATCAGGTGCACGTACACGGTTGCACGGCTGGCCCAGGCATTTCGCTTATTGATGGGATTGCCGTGCGCATCGATCTGCAAGGATTTATAGAAATGCGCGCCAGGCTCAACGGGGCCTTTGCCGTCGTCGGCCGTTTTGCCGCTCCAAAAAAAGGTTTGGCCTTTTTCGTCGGTGGCTTGCAGTTCCAACCAGACATCGAAAGCGTCAACGGTGCCGCCAGGAAAGAAATGGCCTACCTTGCGGGTGCGCACCACAACGTCGACCAGGACATCGTCGCCGCGCCGCACGGCTGCATCGACGCGTCCCAAAGGAGCGGTGATTGGCCGCGCTTCTCCCGCCGGGCCGCGCGGCAGGGAAGTATCTGCTTCCTCGCCGACGGCAAATGTGGTGGAGAGTTCCTGCTTCGGCAATTTGCTGGCATTTGCCTGACCTTCGTATTTGCCGGCGGGAGAGATTGCGAAGATGTCGACGCTGACTTGTTTGTCTTGCAGAAATTTCTGGCTCGCCAGCAATTGTGCCGGGTCTTCATTCGCTGTGGGTACCGCCGTGTTTGCGCCAGGGAACCGGTGCGAGTGGACGTAGCCGTTAATGTTGCCTTCGTCTTTCGAAGGTACCAGCGGCATGTGACAGTCCGAGCAAACCATCGGAGTGGCGGGATAGTAGAACGAGCGCGCGCCCTGACCCGACACGCCGCTGGCCTGCCAGTTGTCATATTCATTGAAACCGCGAATCCAGCGGTAATTGTTCAACGGCTGGTCGAGATGCACTTTGTGGCAGCCAGAGCAGAATTCCGGAACCTGTTCGCGCATGAATGGTTTCAGAAAGACACGGCGATGCGGCTCAGGATTCAAGCGCGTCACAAAATCGTGCAGCCCACGCACCACCGGATTGTTGCTGGCCGCCAGCGCGTGGAGTTTTGGGTATTCCAGCAGGAAATCGCCCTGGCCCATGGTGCTTTTCACATCCACGATGCTGTGGCACATCATGCAACTCAAACCAGCACGGGCTTCGGGCTTGTCGACGTTCTGCGCGATGGGCTGATCCATCATGCCGCTGAACAGCAATGCGGGATCGTGGCAGCCTGCGCACCATTTGGATGGTTGCACGCCGTCAACTTCCTGCATGTACTCAATGCTTTTGCGATACCACTGATTGTTAAAAGAAGAAAAATGGTGGACGGAACTTTGCCATTGCTTGTAAATGTCAGAGTGGCAGCGCTCGCAAGCTTGGGATTGCAGAAAATAGTCTGAGGGAATGTATTTGCCGTCGGTGGTTTGCACGGAGCTGGGGAAAAACTTGCCGTGGGGGCCGTCGCCTTCGTTTTCCATGGTGGCAGGTGAAATCACGGGATTGCCGACGCGATAGTAGCTCTGCCACGCGATATTGCGAGCCCACCAGGCGCCTGCGGCAACGCCCGCCGTGGCAACGAGTAGCAGCGCGAATCGCGCCGTGCGTTTCAGGGGGGTGACGCCCAGCCAGCCGCGCTCCATCATCCAAGCGGCGGCAAGAAATATTACCGCGACGGCGCAAAACGCGATGTGCGCGTACAGCCACATCTTGAAGCGGTGTGGCGTGCCGATGACGATCAACACAATGCCAAGCGCGCCGCCCACAGCCAGACACAACCAACCAAACTTTGCGAGGAGAGAGTCTGTTCCGAGGCCTCGGAACAGATACACCAATAAGCCCAGTGCCACCAGGACACCCAGTCCCGAGTGCAGGGCCACATTCACAAAATAAAAAATTGTGGCGGAAGGCAGCGCGTAAAGATAAACCGCCGTGAGCACCAGCACGAAAACACTCAGGTAGCGCCAGCGCCTCATTCCCATGCCCCCAGTCGGACTCGCTTGGCTTTAGATTATGCCCCAAATTAGAAATGCGGCCGGAGGTCCCTCCGGCCGCAGAGTCTTTGTTGGGGTGCTTCCGGTGTCGGCGAGGCTTATGCCAGCGTGGGAAGCGACTGCAAAGTTGTATTGTTTATAAAATGAGGCGGAGTGGTTGACAATAGTGCGAAACAATTAGAAGCGAAAATCCTCCGTAATACCCTTACTTTCAGTTACTTGGTACGCCCGACCCGCAGGCAGTCTGCGATGTTCCTCGCTTTGTCCGCTCGGCCACTCGATCACCGCGCGAGCGATTTCGTCTTGCTGCCCCAAGCCAAACGTTACGGGCAATTCGGATTGCGAGAGATAACTGGAACCGCTACGCACGACACGCGATTGCACCTGGCCATTCACGAATACTTTTACGCTGGAGCCAATTGCATCGCGATTTGATTTCGTGCCCACCAGGCGGAAGCGAATACTGTTGTTCTTCACCAGCAGATCGTTGCGATAGAGATACGCGGGGCCGTTGTTGGTGGTCAGCAGAACGTCGAGATGGCCGTCGCGATCGAAATCTCCCACGGCGAGGCCACGGCCAACTTTTGGCAGGTCGAATCCGCCGCCGATTTCGGAGGCCACATCGTGGAATATTCCAGCGCCGAGATTCTGGAAGAGCTGCGCGGGTTGGGCGTAGCCGACATTGCCGCGAATGTTTCTGACGGTTTCGTCGATGTGGCCGTTGGCGACGGCGATATCCAGAAGGCCATCGAGATTGGCGTCGAAGAAAACGCAGCCGAAGCCCAGGGTATTGCGGGAAGCGGCGCCAAGGCCCGTTTGCATGGCGATGTCGTCGTAGCCTTTTCCCATGGTGCGGTAGAGGCCAATCATCTCGTTGTCGAAATTGGTGATGATGATGCCGGGGCGGCCGGAATTGTCGAAGTCTGCCACGTCAACGCCCATGCCGGCGCGCGCTTTGCCCTCAGTGCTAAACGCGAGTCCGGCTTCGACGGCGACATCCTTGAACTTGCCATTGCGCAGGTTGCGATAAAGCTTGTTGGGTTGCGTGTCGTTGGCAACAAGGATATCCGGCCAGCCGTCCTGGTCGTAATCGAGCATGGCCACACCAAGCGATTTCGAACTGCTGTCAAATATTTCGCTGGTCGCGGTGACATCCTCGAATGTTCCGTTGCCCCGGTTGTGGTACAGCCAGCAAGTGTCGCCGCGGTATGCTTCCGGAGTGCAGTAGGATTTATTTTTTCCGTCGAGGCTACAGAACACATCACTTTCCGCGGACCAACGAACGTAATTGCAGACCAGCAAATCCAGAAAACCGTCGCGGTCGTAGTCGAACCAGATGGCGGATGTGCTGAGGCCCGATTTGCCCGCCAAGCCGCTGGATTTGGTGACGTCGACAAATGTGCCCTTTCCCGTGTTGCGAAATAGGTGACTCTCGCCGACGCAGGTGATGAAAATATCGGGAAAGCCGTCGTTATTGTAATCGCCGACAGCCACGCCCATGCCATACATCTCCACATCCAGGCCGGCAGCCTTGGTGACATCGCTGAACGTCCCGTTGCGATTGTTGCGATACAGCTTCATCGTGGTGCGCTGGCGCTTGTGGCCCGGCCAATCCATCGCGTTTACGAGCAGAATGTCTTGCCAGCCGTCCGCATCGTAATCCAGGAAGGCGCAGCCGGAGCCGAGCGTTTCCGGCAGGAGTTTGCCGCCGTAGGAGCCGTTGTTCTGCCGGAAATGAATGCCGGCGGATTCGCTGACGTCGATCAAACGGAAGCCCGGCGAGGCCGCGGGAACGGGCAGAGGCAACGCGCCCGCGAAAATTCCTGCGCTGACTCCCTGACGGATGAAATCACGACGCCTCACGGAAGGTTTACCAACCCGTTGCGAATGGCGTACACCACCAGCTCCGCCGTTTTATGGATTCCCAAGGCATCCATGATGTTCGCGCGGTGGACTGACACGGTGTTCACGCTGAGGTTCAATTCGGTAGCAATTTCCTTGTTGGATTTGCCGGCTACGATGTGCTGCAGGATTTCCAGTTCGCGTTGCGTCAGACCGGTGTCGCGCTCACCCTTCAACGTGCCGCCGCGCGAAATCTGGGGATCCAGGACTGTTTCACCTGCAGCCACTTTCTGGATCGCGCTAACCAAGTCCAGGTCTTTAGCGTTTTTCAGGATATAGCCGCGCGCGCCTGCTTCCATGGCCTGACGCACCAGTGTGTCCTCTGAATGCATGCTGAGCATCAGGATCGCGGTGTCTGGCAGCTTCTTCAAAATTTGGCGCGTAGCATCGATTCCATTCACTTGCGGCAGCGCGCAGTCCATCACAATCACGTCGGGGCGCAATTCTTCGGCGCGCTTCAATGCTTCCGAGCCGTCGCTGGCCTCGCCGACAACTTGAAACGACGGCTCATCTTCCAGCATGCGGCGAAAGCCGCGACGCACCAGCGCGTGATCGTCCACCAGTAAGACCTTCAGCTTAGTCGGCATGCGATTCCACCTTCTCGCGCGGGATGCGTAGATACACCCTCGTTCCGCCGGCCTCCACAGGCGCGATAGTCACGGTGCCATCCAGAATTTCGGCGCGCTCGCGCATCGCGACCAAGCCAATCCCCGGTTGACCCGTCGCGGGAGCAAATCCCTTGCCATGATCTTCCACTTCCATCTCCAGTTGCGCCGGATTAAAACGCAGGCGAACCCACGCTTCCTTTGCTCCCGAATGTCGCGCGACGTTATTGAGCGCTTCCTGAAGCACGCGATAAATCTGTACACCCGCTGCAGTCTCCACGGGATAGGCCGCGCCGGACTTTTCGTAGTGAAGCACAAGGCCGGTCTGTCTTTCCACTGTGGGGATATACCAATCCAGGGTGCTCTCCAGGCCCGCCTCTTCCAACAGGACGGGATGAAGGGCTTGCGACAGGCTGCGGATGCTGTTCAGTGTGGTCTGGGCGATTTCCTGCACTTCCAGCAAGTCGGCCCGCAGCGGTGAATTCTGCTCCATATGATTTCCCGCCCGGCGCAACATCAAGCCAATGGCAGTAAGTACCTGGCCGAATTCGTCGTGAAGTTCACGCGAAATGTGGCGCAACGTGGATTCCTGCGTGGCAATGAGCTTTTGCGCCAGTTCGCTGCGTTGCGAAGAAAGTTCCGCGACGTGCGCGAAGATCTGGCGATTGTAGCGAATCAGATACAGGCTGGTGACCACGATGGCCAGCAGGATGGCGGCGAGGAAAAAATACAATTGGCGTTGCACGCGGTCGTAAATTTGTTTGATGCTGGCTTCCGCTTGTTGCTCGCCTTCGTTGTTCTGTACCAACAAACGGGAAACGGCGGAATTGAGCGCGGCCTGGCGAGGCTGCAGCGTGTTGCGAATCTGCTCGCGGGCGTTCGCTTCGTTTCCATTGCCGGCCTGCGCAAACATGCGGTCGGTGGCATCCCAGAACTGTATCAAGGATTGGCTCAAGTAGCGGCGCTGGTCGCTGGTGCGCGCGGCTTCGGCCAGGGTTTCTTCCTGCTTCAACGCTACGTCAAGATCGTTGCGGATGCGGTCGAATTGCGCGCTCCAAGCGGCGAGCGGGTAAGGTTCGCCGGCATCGAGCATGTCGCGCATGGCCAGGCCAATGGAGTTTAAGTCATTCTGGATGCGGAGAAGTTGCAGCGAGTCTTTGCGATTGCGGTCGACCATCCCGGATTGCAGCTCGCGGATCCCGGAAAATTGCAAGGTGATGTAGGTGGCATACGCGAGCACCGCGACAATGGTGATGATGAGCCCAAAATACAGGCCGCGCGTCGGAGCACGTTGTGCCGCGGGAATTTTCTCCACGTGGAAGAGGATATAACGCTTGTGCGGTGGCACCAAATTCGCATGCGGGAGTCACGCCTTCAGCCATCTCGTCGGTGATACACTGCTGGCGTTTTCAAGGCGCAGCGCCAGGGAGAAACTGCCCCATGATCGATGTCGGGCTGATCGGGTTTGGACTGGCTGGGAAGTGTTTTCATGCTCCGGTAATTCGCGCTGTTCATGGTCTGCGACTAGCGGCCATCGTGCAGCGGAGCGGAGACGAGGCCGCACGAATCTATCCGGATGCGCAAGTTGTACGCAGCGTCGAAGAATTGCTGGCGATCGAAACGATTCGGCTGGTGTCGATTGCTACCCCGAACCAGACGCATTTCCTGTTTGCAAAGCAATGCCTTGAGGCTGGCCGCGACGTTGTGGTCGATAAACCGTTTACCACCAGTGTTGCCGAAGCGGTTGAACTGTTTCACATCGCAAAAAAGAAACAGCGGCTCTTGACCGTGTACCACAACCGTCGATTCGACGCGGATTTTCAAGGTGCGCGCGATTTAGTGCGTGCCGGTGCGCTGGGAAGAATCGTACGGTTTGAATCGCGCTATGACCGCTATCGCCCCAGCTCCAAAGTTGGCGCGTGGCGGGAAAAGCCCGGGCCCGGCAGCGGGGTTTTGTTCGACCTTGCGCCGCACCTGATCGATCACGCTCTGACGCTGTTTGGGCGGCCCGAGTCTATTTTCGCGGACATACGAATCGAGCGCGCGGGATTTTCCACGGATGACGCATTCGACGTGACGCTGCGCTACGCGGGCGGCCTGCGCGCAGAATTGAAGGCCACTATGCTGTGCGCGACGCCTCGGCCGCGAATGATCTTGCTTGGCGAGAAGGGAAGTTACGTGAAAAGGGAATTCGATCCGCTGGAAAATTCGTTGCGCAACGGGGCAGTGTCGCAGGGCGAATCCTGGGTGCTGGAGAAAGAAGAAAATTGGGGTGAGTTGACGGTTGCGGTGGACGGCACGACGCGAGCCAGCAAGATTGCTTCGAAAGGGGACTGGCGGGAGTTTTACGCCAATGTGCGCGATGTCCTGCTGGGCAAGGCCGAGTTGCTGATTAAACCGCAGCAAGCGTTGGATGTGATGGTGGCGCTGGAATTGGCGGCGGAGAGCAATGCAAGAGGATGCGCAGTGCCATGGCGTGACGCGCTGGTCTAAGAATCGCAGCAGAGGCAGGGAACTGGCGCACGGCGTATAATGCCAGATTCGGGAAGGAGTCGACACGATCCATGAAGATCGAACTTGCGCCATCGATACTGGCGTCGAACTTCGCGCAGCTTGGCAACGAGGTACAGCAGGCAATTGAAGGCGGCGGAACGCTGCTGCACGTGGACATCATGGACGGCCATTTTGTGCCGAACCTTTCGATCGGGCCGCCGGTGGTGCGAAGTTTGCGCAAAGTCGTCAAGGTGCCGCTGGATTGCCACCTGATGATTGACAACCCGGATCAGTTCATTTCGGAATTTGCGGAGGCGGGAGCGGACTGGATTTCCGTGCATCAGGAAGCCTGCATACACCTGGACCGCACGTTGCACCTGATTGCGTCGCACGGCTGTAAACCGGGAGTGGTGATCAATCCCGCGACGCCTGTGGAGATGCTGACCGAGGTGCTGGATCTGGTGCACCACGTATTGGTGATGAGCGTGAACCCGGGCTTTGGCGGGCAGAAATTCATTCCCAACGCCCTGAACAAGATTGCGGCGCTGGCTCGGATGCGCGCCGAGCGAAAACTGGAGTTCCGAATCGAAGTGGACGGCGGCGTCGATCTGGAAACAGTAGCGGACGTGGTGAAGGCTGGCGCCGAATTGCTGGTTGCGGGTAGCGCGGTGTTTTGCCACGGCGATATCCGGACGAGCGCGAAACGGTTGTTGGAAGTGGCGCGAACGGCAAATCTGGCGCGCGCATAGCTCCAAACTAATCTCACAAGGATCTCGCACCGCGATTTTCCGTCGCAGAGGCGAAGCGTTATTGTTCGCGCAGCGCTATCACCGGATCCACTTGCGTGGCGCGCAGTGCCGGGATGTAGCTGGCCACAAAGGCAATGGCAAGCAGCAAAGTGGAAACCGCCGCCAGCGTGACCAAATCTGTCGAGGCAACGCCATACAGTACCGAGTGCAAGCCGCGGAAGAGCAAAAAGGCAAGTACGATGCCGATTGCGGTCCCGATCAGTGCCATCGTCATTCCCTGCTTTAACACCATGCCCAAAACATTCCAGCGCTGCGCTCCCAGTGCCGAACGAATGCCGATTTCGTGGGTGCGTTGGCTGACGGAGTAGGACACCACACCGTAAACGCCCACGGTGGCGAGCACCAAGCCGAGCATGCCGAAAGCGCCGACGAGCATGGCGCCAAGGCGCGCAGGCAAGAGCGGCTTGCCATACTCAACGTGCGCTTCCATGGTGTTGATGTTAAACACCGGCAAACTTGCATCGAGCTGTTGGATCTGGTCGCGCACCGGCCCCACCAGGCGAAGCGGATCATCCTGCGAGTAGACCATCAGCGTTGCGGCGGCAACGTAGCGCTGGGCCAGTGGGAAATAAGCGAACAACTGAGGCGTTTCGTAAAGGAACAAATACTTTCCCGTGCGGGTTAAACCTACGACTTGAATGGGCGGCCCATTCTTGTCGGTGCGAAACGTTTGGCCAACGGGATCCTGGCCGGGCCAAATCTTGTTCGCGAAAGTTTCGTTCACGATGGCGACTTTCGGCGCGGTAGCGGAATCGGCTTCGGTAAATTCGCGGCCCTTGATAACGTGAACGCCGAGAGCGCGGAAATAGTCGGGTTGAACATGGTTCCTGAAGGAGGTTTCCGCTTTCGATTTATTGTCCGTTGGCTGGCCTTCGGGATAAATGCTGACGATATCGTTTTCGTAACCCATGGGGATGTAACCGCTAAAGGCAGCGTCGCGCACGCCGGGCAACGATTTCACGCGGTCGGCGATCTGTTTGTAAAATTGCTGGCCGCGTTCCTCGCTGTAGCTTTGCAGACCCAAATCCACGGACATCATCAGGGTGTGATCGACGCGAAAGCCCATGTCGACGTTGGCTGAATTCTGAAAGCTACGAATAAAAAATCCGGCGCAAGCCAGCAGCAGCAAAGAAACCGCAACCTGCGCCACGACCAGCGCGTTACGAAAACGGTGATGCCCTGCAGAGCTGCCTCCGGAACGCCCGCCCACTTTCAGCGTGTCGGCCAGATCGGTTCGGGGGGCCTGCAATGCGGGAAGCAAACCGGCCACAATTCCCGTGAGCAGCGCGGCGAGGAAACTGAACGAAAATACGCGCCAATCCAGGCGCAAATCGAATAAATGCAAGGGCAGGTCGGTAGGGATGCGAATGGACATCAGACCCATGGCTGCCCACCGCGCGAACACCAAGCCGGCGAGCCCGCCGCAGAGGGCCAGCAGGACGCTCTCGGTCAAAAGCTGCCGGATCATCCGCCCGCGGCTAGCGCCCAGCGCGAACCGCATAGCGATTTCTTTTCTGCGCCCGTTGGCGCGCGCTAGGATCAGGTTTGCCACATTGGCGCAAGCGATCAGCAGCACCAGTCCGGCAAGTGACATGAACACCCAAACGGCGGTGGACATGAACGCGCCGAGGCCGGGCTCCGGTCGCGCTTTCAATTCCGGGATCACCAGCAGTGACAGGTCCTTATGAATTTCGGGGAACTCCTGCGCCAAGCGACGATCGGTAGGCTGCGCGGCGGCAAGCGCCTGGGTGGGAGTTACCCCAGGTTGAAGTCGGCCGAGAACGCGGAGGAAAGTTGACTCGCGCTTGTTGAGGACATCGTTCTGATTGGGATCGAGCAAACCCAGTGCTGTGACGGGGAGATAAAAGTCGGGCTCGAGGAAATAGTACGCGCCGTGATAGCGCTGCGGCGCAACGCCAATAATGGTAAAGGGATGTTTGTTTACCTCCACCATTCGTCCTACAACCGCTGGATCACCCCCGAATCGCGTTTGCCAATATTTGTAGCTAAGAACGATCAGCGCATCTTTGCCCGGAACCCAGCCTTCGTCGGTGGCAAAGGTGCGACCGAGGGCCGGCTCCAGCCCGAGCATAGAAAAATAGTTGCCAGTGACCAGTTCCGCCCAGACGCGCGTTGGCCGCCCCTCCGCCTGCAGATTGACGGGACTGGGGGTGTAGCCGCACATGTCGGAAAACACAGCCTTGAGCTGGCGGTAGTCTTGAAGATCGGGATAGGACACGGGAATCGGGAAATCCAGACCGCGCTGTTTCATGGCTACGACGACGAGCTGCTGTGGGTCTTTAACCGGCAGCGGCCTCCACATCATCCCGTTGAACAAGCTGAAGATCGCCGTGTTCGCGCCTATCGCCAAGCCCAGCGCCAGCACCGCTATGACGGCAAAACCCGGACTCTTGACCAGCATGCGCCAGGCGTAGCTTAGGTCTTTCCAGAGGTTTTCCATGAGATTCACCCTTGCACTGCTCTGGCATTCTGCGGGCACATGAAAGTCCTACCGGTTGGTCGCGGTTAATGCCTGACGGCAAAGCACTTACAAGCCGTGGTGCGCCGTGAATAAGATGCAGATTGGTCGTTTCTGGGATTTGCGCGTCTCGGAAACGGACAAGTATAAGAGGCGGCTGATAGGTGGTCTTTCGACTTGCTTGCTTTGCCTGTGTATACATAATGGTTGCGTTTCGGCTAACTGCTGCAATCGGGGGGTTTACGTATGGGTTCGAACATTAAATTGACGGCCGCGGATGGGCACCAACTCGGAGCGTACGTTTCGGAAAACGCCGGCCCCACTCACGCCGCGGTTGTCGTGCTGCAGGAAATTTTTGGCGTGAACCGGCACATCCGGTCTGTTGCCGATGATTACGCCAGCCAAGGGTTTTGGGCCATTGCTCCGGCGCTTTTTGATCGGGCTGAGCCGAATGTTGAACTCGATTACAACGCCACCGACTCGTCGCGAGGCATGAAGATCGCAAGTCAAATTGGAATGGAAAACGCGTTGAAGGATGTTGCCGCTGCCATTGAATATGTAGGCAGTGCGCTGCGCGGGAAGAGAGCTGGCGTGGTGGGCTACTGTTTCGGCGGAAGTTTGGCGTGGTTGGCGGCTACGCGGCTGAATGCGCATGCGGCTGTTTGTTATTACGGTGGAAGCATTGCGAAATATGCGTCCGAAGTTCCGCGTTGCCCTGTCATGCTGCACTTTGGAAGCCAGGATCCGCACATTCCGGCTTCCGAGATTGAAAAGATTCAGCGGGCGCATCCTGAGTTGCCGGTGTTTCTGTACGATGCGGGGCACGGTTTCAATTGCGACCAGCGCAAGGACTATGCTCCGCAAGCCGCAAGTCTTGCGCGTGAACGCACATTGGAATTCTTCCGCAAACACCTGGTCGACGCCTGAACCCGAAGTGGACTTCGTCCTGGTGCCCAATGTCGTCGCTGGACACGCGATGTGTGTTAGTGTGCGAGTGAGAATGACGGCAGTGGACTGAATCAGCTTCGTTCCCAGCCAGGCCGACCAGGTGAACGCACCGAGGGGTTTCCATGGAAAAAATCAGGGCTATCAAAATCGCTTTGGCGTTGTGTGCGATGTGTGTGGCATCGGCGTGCGCGAAACCTCAAGCGGCCGAGCAAAGCTATCCATTTCAGGATCCGAACAAGAGCGTGGAAGAGCGCGTGAACGATATTGTTTCGCTCATGACGGTTGAAGAAAAGATCAACGCGTTGGGAACCGATCCCAGCGTGCCACGGTTAGGAATTAAAGGCAGCCGGCACGTCGAAGGACTGCACGGTCTGGCCCAGGGTGGACCGGCGTTCGCCAGTTGGCACGGCAAACATCCCGTGCCGACAACGCAATTTCCGCAAGCCGTGGGACTGGGAGAAACGTGGGATCCGGGGCTGATCAGCCAGGCTGCGGCCGCGGAGGCCGAAGAGGCGAGGTATTTGTTTCAAAGCAAAAACTATCTGCAGGGAGGAATCGTGGTGCGGGCGCCGAATGCGGATCTGAGCCGCGATCCCCGTTGGGGACGTTCGGAAGAATCCTACGGCGAAGACGCATTTCTGACTGGCACGATGACGGTTGCCTTCGTGAAAGGCTTGCAGGGAGATGATCCGAAATACTGGCGGGCCGCTTCGCTGTTGAAACATTTCATGGCCAACAGCAACGAAGATGGGCGCGACGGTTCATCGTCTAATTTCGATGAACGGCTGCTGCGCGAGTATTACTCGGTGCCATTCCGCATGGGAATCGAGGAAGGCGGAGCGCAAGCTTTCATGACCGCTTACAACGGGTGAATCGTATTCCCATGACGGTACATCCAGTGCTGAAGAACATGGTGATGAAGCAGTGGGGCTTTGACGGAATTATCTGTACCGACGCTGGCGCGTTGACGTTCTCCGTAACGAAGCATCACTACTATAACAGCGAAGAAGAAGCGGTTGCGGGAGCCATACACGCAGGAATCAATCAGTTTTTGGACAAGTACAAAGACGGCGTGCAAGGCGCGCTGAAAAAGGGGCTGATCACCGAGAAGGACATCGAAGAAGACATCAAGGGGGAATATCGCGTGATGATCCGGCTGGGATTGCTGGATCCGCCGTCCATGGTGCGCTACACGAGCATTGGCGAAGGAACGGAGCCGTGGAAGAGCAAAGAACATGAGGAACTCGCGAGGAAAGTGACGCAAGAATCGATTGTGCTGCTGAAAAACGAAAAGGGAATGCTGCCGCTGGATAAAAGCAAAATCAAATCGATTGCGGTGATTGGCCCTTATGCGGACCAGGTGATTTCCGATTGGTACAGCGGTTTGCTGCCTTACGCGATCAGTCCAGTGAAGGGCATACAGGACAAAGCCGGGCCGGCAGTGAAAGTATCGTTCACAAAAGGCAGTAGTGAAGCTATAGAAGCAGCACGCGGAGCGGACGTGGCAATCATGGTGGTGGGAAATCATCCGTGGTGCGATGCAGGTTGGGAGCAATGCCCGTTGGCGGGAGAAGGGAAGGAAGCGGTAGACCGGAAGTCGATCACTCTGGAGCAGGAAGAGTTGATTAAGCAGGTGTTCGCCGCAAATCCGCGCACGGTTGTGGTATTGCGCGCGAGTTTCCCGTATGCAATCAACTGGACACAAGAACACGTTCCCGCCATCGTGCATACTACCAATAGCAGCCAGGAAGAAGGAAACGCGCTCGCGGACGTGCTGTTTGGCGACTACAATCCGGGAGGAAAACTGGTGGATACGTGGCCGAAATCGCTGGAGCAGCTGCCGCCCATAATGGATTACGACCTGCGCCACGGCCGCACGTACATGTATTTCAAAGGCGAGCCGCTTTACCCGTTCGGCTTCGGGCTGAGCTACACGACGTTTAAATATGCGAATGCCAAGGTGTCGTCAAACAAGCTTGCGGCGAACGGGCGGATTATGGTGAGCGTCGACATCACGAATTCGGGCCCACGCGAAGGCAATGAAGTGGTGCAGCTCTACGTGAAGCATTCCAACGCGAAAGTGGCGTGGCCCAACCAGGAGCTCAAGGGTTTTCAGCGAGTCAATTTGCAGCCGGGCGAGACAAAAACCGTGAAATTGCCGCTAGCCGCAAAGTCGCTGGCCTACTTTGACGAGGTGCAAGGAAAGTTTGTCGTCCTTGCAGAACCCGTCACGCTGCGGATCGGCAGTTCCTCGGCGGATATCCGCATGGAGCAAAAGATCTCGGTGGTACCTGCGGAATAGGAGCGCTAGAGGGAATTGCCCCACAGGCTGGGAAAGATGTGGGGCAATTGTGATTCGGAGTTTACGCTGCGATCGAAACGATCTTGGTCTTGCTGCGCGTGGTCTTTTTGGGTTGTTCCGCTAGTTCACGCTCTGCCCGAATCCAGTCTTCCTGTGGATTTCCAGGGGCGCCCTTGCGTTCCAGATAGATATGGTAGGCACGCAGCGCGATTTCGTCCTGCGTAGGTGGCTGACGTTTCACTTGTTTGGACTTCTTTACTTCGGGCGAGGCACTTGCCCTCGTCTTCGACATGAACTGCTCCTTTCAACTACAACTCTATTTTAATCGCCAATTGCGCTTGACGTAACTGCAGAATGCAATCAATTTTCAGATTGTTTCCATCGAATTACCGCAAGCTATCCGCGGCAAATCGAACAAAAATTTAACTTGAGTGGTTGTTATTTCGAGGCGACCAGAATCGCGTCGCCGTCAACGGTTGCGTCGACAGCTGTGCCACGCGCGATTACGGCATCGGTGCCGCGTTTGAAGAGTGCCAACTGTCCGACCACCGGGATCAACACCGCGGCGCTGGGCGGCTTGGCCTGTCCTTCGAATGCGGCCGTGCGGCGCAGCCTGATCACAGTTCCGTGCACATTTAAAGCATCGACATGAAAATTTACTTGGCCGGGCATGCCGCCAAAGCCGGGCTTGTCCACCAGCACAACGTGCCCGGTGGCGGGCGAACCCTTGGGGGCTGCGACGACGCCATCGAGGACTACATCCTGGTCGAGAGTCAGCGCGATTTTGTCGCCGACTTCAGCGGTTTTTGATGTCACAGGTGAAGCGAAAACCAGATGCACCGTGGTGCCTTGCGGCAGGACAACCTTTCCAGGGAGCGTTGAGTGTGCCGCAGCGGAGCGGGCGGCAGCTGAAGCGCGAGGGGCTGTCCCCGGAGGATCGATCGTATATTTCGCGACAGTGACGAAGCTTCGCCCGGTACGCGGAGAAATAGCAATCGCGCGCAGCATGGTTGTCGTATTCACTTTGATCGGTCCGGTGTAGCGCTGAGACTCGGCGGTAGGAGTCCATCCGTCGGTGGTGTAGTAAATCGTCGCTCCCGCCGTAGTGTCGGTAATCTTGACGGTTCTGGGTTCGTTATATTTGCCGGGCTTTACGGAAAATTTGGGGCTCTCGGTGAGAAAGCAGCAGAGATTCTCATAATTCATCTGGGCCGGAGCGCCCTGGATCATCTGCTGATTATATTGATAGCTGGATAGCTGAGCCTGTCGCAAAACCTGATCGGTGGCTTGTTGCCCGGCAAGCACGGCTTGTTGTTGCGCGGCGCGTTGCGCCTGCGGAGTCGCAACCTGCGGGGAATCGCTCTGCGCGAAAGAGCGAGAGGCAAGTAGCCCGAGGCAAGCTAGCAGAAACACCAAACGGTAACGCATCGAAAAATCTCCGAAATCTCCGAATGCTTCGAGACGCCTTTATATTAGCTAAGGTTGCACAGTGAAAGACCGGGAGCAAGAAAAAAGTGCACGCGACATGTAAATTTTAGACACAAGCGAACATGACGATTGCTGACCGGTAACGAAAAGAAAGCCCCACCCTCTAAAAGAGAGTGGGGCGGTTACAAAATGAAACAAAGAACACCGCGCTACGCGACAGTAATTTCCTTGCTCGCGTACACGTCCTGAATCGAATTCAGCAGCTTGATGCCTTCCTCCATGGGGCGCTGGAAGGCTTTGCGTCCGCTGATGAGACCTGTGCCGCCGGCGCGCTTGTTGACGACTGCCGTGGCCACAGCTTCTTCGAAATCATTGGCGCCGGAAGCTCCGCCGGAGTTAATCAAGCCCGCGCGGCCCATGTAGCAATTCGCCACCTGGTAACGCGTCAGGTCGATAGGATGATCGCTGGTGAGTTCGGTGTAAATGCGCTTGTCGAATTTTCCGTAGCTGGAATCACCGATGTTCAGCGCCTGATAACCGCCATTATTTTCCGGCAGCTTCTGCTTGATGATGTCTGCCTGGATGGTGACGCCAAGGTGATTGGCTTGACCGGTGAGGTCGGCGGAAACGTGGTAGTCCTTGTCCTTCTTGAACGCGGAATTGCGCAGATAGCACCACAGCACAGTGGCCATGCCAAGCTCGTGAGCCTCTGCGAAGCAACGGCTGATTTCAATAATCTGCTTGTCGCTGTTGGCCGATCCGAAATAAATAGTTGCGCCGACGGCGGCCGCGCCCATGTCGTAGGCTTCCTGAACGGTGCCGAACAGGATTTGGTTGAACTGGTTGGGATAGGTGAGCAGTTCGTTGTGGTTGATCTTCACGATGAAAGGAATCTTGTGGGCATACTTGCGGGCGATGGATCCGAGAACGCCAAAGGTTGAAGCAACCGCGTTGCAGCCGCCTTCAATGGCCAGCTTGACGATGTTTTCTCCGTCAAAATAATCGGGATTCTTGGCAAAGCTGGCACCAGCGGAGTGCTCAATGCCCTGATCCACCGGCAGAATCGAGAGGTAGCCGGTGCCGCTGAGCCGTCCGTTGAAAAACATGCGGTGAAGATTGTTCAGCACGCGCAGATTGCGATCGGAAACCGCATAGATGCGGTCGATGAAATCCGGGCCGGGCAGGTGCAGCCGCTCCTTGGAAATTTTGGGGTTCTTAAAGCCAAGCAGCGATTCCGCTTTGGCTCCCAAGAGTTGTTCGATTGCGCTTGTTGTTGCTGTTGCCATGAGCAGTTTCTCCTAGAATGAAAGAATCTCGAACGGAAGTGAACAGACTCAGCGCCGGTTATTGCGAACCACAGGTCACCGGGAGGCGGGCAGCGCCATGGTGCTCAGGAAGAGCCTGAGGTGCGTCACTCAACTTCCATGCCGAGGAGCACCAGGTCGAAGCGAGGAAGCTCGCCATCTATCAGCTTCCAGTATGCGCGAAATGCCTGCCTATATTCCAGTAAAGGTTTAGCGAAAATATCGATAATTGAGCACACAATTGCTGCACGGCCCCGCGCTGCTCACACCGATGCAGGTTTGGTGGTGACAACGCAGGGGGCAACAGGGCGCAGGTCGATATCCTCTTCCCCAATGCGGCGCCACGAGCGGCCATCGCGCTCCAGCAATTCCTCGGCTTCCACCGGACCCCACGAGCCTGCGGCGTAATTGGGAAAGCCGCGGGCCGGCAGGGCGTGCCACACATCAATGATGGGCTGAATGACGCTCCAACCCGCTTCCACCATGTCGGCGCGTTGAAAGAGCGTAGCGTCACCGGCCATGCAGTCGCGAAGCAGGCGCTCGTATCCAGTGCCATGCTCGGCGCCGAAATAACTTTTGTAGTCAAAATCCATGTTGACGAGACCCAAGCGCATGACAGAGCCGGGCACTTTCGCTCCGAAACTGAGAGAGATGCCTTCCTCGGGTTGAATGTGAATCACCAGGCGATTGGTCTCCAGATTCTTCACCGCGGTATTGCGGAACAGGACGAAAGGCGTGCGGCGGAACTGGATAACGATTTCCGTGGCGCGTTTCGCCAGGCGCTTTCCCGTGCGCAGGTAAAAAGGCACGCCTGCCCAGCGCCAGTTATCGATTTGCAGTTTCAAGGCGACAAACGTTTCCGTGTTGGAATCCGGCGAAACGTCGGGCTCCTGCCGGTAGCCCACCACGTGTCCGCCATCGATATATCCTTCGCCGTACTGCCCGCGCACCATGTTGGTCAGAACGTCTTCGGGAGCGAGCGGTTGAATGGCATGCAGCACTTCCGCCTGCTTGTTGCGGACTTCGTCGGCGTCAAAGGAAATGGGCGGCTCCATGGCCGTCATGGTCATCAGTTGAAACAGATGATTGGGCACCATGTCGCGAAGCGCGCCGGCAGTTTCGTAAAAGCCGCCGCGGTGCTCCACGCCGACAGTTTCGGAGGCAGTAATCTGGACGTGATCGACGTAATTGCGATTCCAGAGCGGTTCAATAATGTTGTTGGTGAAGCGAAAGACCATGACGTTCTGCACGGTCTCTTTACCCAGGTAATGATCGATGCGGTAGATCTGTTTTTCGTCGAGCACTTTCTTCAATTCCGCGTTCAGCAGTCGCGCGGATTCCAGGTCGTGGCCAAAAGGCTTTTCGATAATAATGCGGGCCCACTTGCCGTTTTCTTCTTTAACCAGGCCAGCGTTGCCAAGCTGTTGCACGATGGGTGTGAAAAAGCGCGGCGCAACCGCCAGATAGAAAAACTTGTTTCCGCCAGTATTGTGGAGTTTCTCGACTTCGCTGATTTGCTGCTGCAAGCGTTTATAGGCTTCAGGGTCCTGGAAATCGCCTTTCACGAAATAGATACGCTGCGAAAGCCAGTCCCACATCTTCAGGTCAATCGGATCGTGGGCGAACTGCGGCAGTTCCGCGCCCAGATTCTTGCGAAACACTTCGGTGGTGAGTTCATTGCCCGCGAAGCCGATAATGGCGAATTGTTTGGGCAGGACTTCTTCCTGCGCCAGGTTCAGAAGCGCGGGAATCAGCTTTCGTTTGGTGAGGTCTCCAGTGGCGCCGAAGATCACCATGACGCAGGGATTGCCTGCAGTGGGGATCTCCACTTGATGAGAATTCATGAGCGATGTCCTGTCCTACAGGCGAATTTGGTTGAACTTGAGAATTCTGTAATCGCTAGCGAACGCCGGCATATTTGCCGGTGGCTTCCAACAGGGTCTTGAAGGCGTCGGCGAACAGCTTCACGCCATCGACGACCAGCTTGTCGGTAACTTCCTTCATGGAGATACCCGCCTTGGCGAGATTGTCCATTTCCTTGGCGGCAGCGGCGACGTCTTCGGTCAAGCTGTTGCGCAGTTTACCGTGATCGCGGAACGCATCGAAGGTGGCGGGAGGAATGGTGTCCACAGTATCCGCGCCGATGAGTTCCTCGACGTAAAGTACGTCGCGATAACGGGGATTCTTGGTGCTGGTGCTGGCCCAAAGCAAACGCTGCGGCTGTGCGCCCTTGGCTGCTAGCGCTTTCCAACGAGCCGCGCCAACCAGTTCCTGATATTTTTTATAAGTGAGCTTGGCGTTTGCGATCGCGATCTTGCCATGCAGGCTGTCCAGAAGTTCCTTCGGCGCGCCGGTTGCGGTCTTTTCCAATTCCTCGAGCTTGGAATCGACGAGCGTGTCGATGCGGCTGACAAAGAAGCTGGCCACGCTAGCGATGTGGCTGATGTCCTGGCCCTTGGCCACACGGGCTTCCAGCGCCGCGGTATAGGCTTCCGCCACTTTTTCGTAGGCCGACTGCGCGAAGAGCAGCGTGATATTGATGTTCAAGCCGTCTTCCAGAAGTTGGCGAATTGCCGGAATCCCCTCGGGAGTTGCGGGGACTTTCACCATCAGGTTTTCGCGGCCGACGGACTTCCACAAGCGGCGGGCTTCTTCGATGGTGCCCTGGGTATCGTTCGCGAGGTAGGGTGAAACTTCCAGGCTGACGTAGCCGTCGTGGCGCTTGGTCTCTGCATACACCGGCTTGAAGATGTCGCAGGCGTCTTGCACGTCGCGAATGGCGATCTTTTCGTAAAGACCCTTGGCGTTCAGGGTCTTGGCCTCGGGCGTGGAAAGAATGTCTTTATAGAGGTCGCTGCCGGCGATGGCCTTCTCGAAGATCGAGGGATTGGAGGTCTGGCCGCGCAGACCGTCGTCGGTAATCATTTTCTTCAGGCCGCCGCCGGTGAGCAGGTCGCGGCGAATATAGTCCATCCAAGGTGACTGGCCGTAGTCCAGCAGGCCCTTGATGGGATTTGTGCCAGCTGCCTTCGGGAGCGTAACGGAAGTGGTCATGGTACTTCTCCTTTGTTTGCCGAGGGCGGTGGATATCTATTGTACGCCCTGGAGCGTTGCGCGGAAAATTCAGATTTCAAGCCTTACAAATCTTTTGCTCGAGGGCGGCCACTTTGGCGAGCCGCCGCACGTGGCGCTCCTCATTGGTGAATTTGGCGGGCAAATAGGCTCGCACGATATCCTCGGCGAGCTTTTCGCCCACTACCCGCGAGCCCATCACCAGTACATTCATATTGTCGTGCTCGACGCCTTGATGTCCGGAATAAGTATCGTGGCAGATGCCGGCGCGGATGCCGATCAACTTGTTGGCGGCCACGCTGGCGCCGATTCCGCTGCCGCAGATCAACACTCCGCGTTCGGCGCGACCGTCCAGAATGGCGCGGCCGACCGCTTCGGCGAAATCCGGATAGTCGGACGGATTCTCGTTGAAGGCGCCGATGTCCAGAACTTCATGTCCCAGGGAGCGCAGAAGATCCCCCATGGAATTCTTCAGCTGAAAGCCCGCGTGATCGGAACCAATAACGACTTTCATGGCGCATCACCTGCCCAGCAATTGTTTTGCGGCTGCAACAACCTGCTCCGGCCCAAAGCCGAATTTCTTCAGCAAGTCTTTGATTGGAGCCGAGGCACCAAAGCTGTGCATGCCGATAGCTTTGCCCTTCGGGCCAATGTAGCGATCCCAGCCCAGGGTCGCGGCCATCTCGATGGAGACGCGCGCGGTAACCGCGGCGGGCAAAACACTTTCCCTGTAAGCCGCGTCCTGCCGCTCGAACAGATCCCACGACGGCATGCTTACCACACGAGATTTGACGCCTTGCGATTTCAGTTGCTCGTGCGCGACCACAACATGCTGCAACTCCGAGCCAGTGGCCATCAGTATCACTTCGGGCTTGCCTCCCTCGGCGTCGGCCAGCACATAGGCGCCTTTGGCGACTCCGGAGGCTGGCGCATATTTCGTGCGATCCAGCGTGGGCACTGCCTGGCGGCTCAGCACCAACGTCGACGGCCCGTGGGTGTGCTGCATGATGACCTTGTACGATTCCGTGACTTCGTTCGCATCGCCCGGCCGCAACACCATCATGTTCGGCATGGCGCGGAACGCCGCAAGCTGTTCCACCGGCTGGTGCGTGGGCCCGTCTTCACCAAGGCCGATGGAATCATGCGTGAAAATGAACATTACGGGAATTTCCATTAGTGCCGCCAGTCGCATGCTGGCGCGCATGTAATCGCTGAAGTTGAAAAACGTAGCAGCAAATGCGCGCAGACCGGTCAGCGTCATGCCATTCGCAGCCGCGCCCATGGCGTGTTCACGCACGCCGAAGTGCACGTTACGTCCATTGAATTCCATGGGGAAGAAATCGCCGGCGCCTTCGAACGTCAAGTTGGTCTTGTTGGACTTGGCGAGGTCCGCGGAACCGCCAACCATCCATGGAATATTCTGCGCCAACACGTTCAGCACCTTGCCCGAGCTTTCGCGCGTAGCCATGCCTTTGGGGTCCGCGGGGAACGACGGCAGGTTCTTGTTCCAGTCGTCGGGAAGAGCGCGGTGCTGCATACGCCGCAGTTGGTCGGCTAAATCCGGGAATTTCTTCGAGTACTCCGCGAAGAGCTTGGTCCATTCGGCGCGCGCTTTACCACTGCGCACGCCAACCCCGGACTGGAAATGGTCATACACGCCGTCGGGCACCAGGAACTTGGCATCCTCCGGCCAACCATAGAATTTCTTCGCGAGTTTCACTTCGTCTTCGCCGAGTGGTTCGCCATGGGCTTCGTAGGAATCCTGCTTATGCGGCGAACCGTATCCGATGTGGCTATCCACCACAAAGAGAGTAGGGCGATCGGAGCGCTTCAGAACCTCGTGATAGCCGCGTGACAGCATCATCAGATCGTTGGCATCGCTTACCCGCGTCACGTTCCAGCCGTAACCCACGAAGCGCGTCATTACATCTTCGCCGAACGACCAGCTAGCCGGGCCGTCCAGCGTGACGCGGTTGTTGTCGTAGATCCAGCAGAGGTTGGAAAGTTCCAGGTGCCCGGCCAGAGAGGCTGCTTCGGCCGCGACGCCTTCCATGATGTCACCATCGCCGCAAACCGCCCAGACGCGGAAATTGAACAGCTCGAAGTCCGGCTTGTTGAACGCGCTGGCGAGCCATTTGCCGGCAATCGCCATGCCCACGGAATTGCCGGCGCCTTGTCCCAGTGGCCCAGTGGTGGTTTCGACGCCGGTGGTAATGTGCGATTCCGGGTGACCGGGTGTGCGGCTATCCAGCTGGCGGAAGTGCTTGATATCGTCGAGCGAAATGGCGGGCTCCTTCAGGATTTCGCCCTTTTCGTTTGCGGCTCGCACGCCGGCCAGGTGAAGGGTAGCGTACAGAAGCATGGACGCGTGGCCAGCGGAAAGGACGAACCGATCGCGATTGGGCCACAGCGGATCGGCGGGATCGTAGTTCAAAAAATTGTGCCACAGCTCATAAACGACAGGAGCGAGCCCCATAGGCGCGCCGGGGTGGCCCGAGTTGGCTTGCTGTACGGCGTCAATGGCGAGGGTGCGGATGGTATTAATGCACAGCTGATCTAGATTCGGCTGACTCACAATGTCTCCGGAGCGGGCGGGGCTGGACCCGCAAATGGGATTCAGGTGTTAGATGCGGCACCTACAAAAAAGACGACGGAATTGTACTGCAAAAGCGCAAGTCTCGCCTGCTTCTTCTGTTAACAAAGGCCGCCAGCAGCGGTAGGAAAAAGTGGCAGAAAACAAGCGTTAAGCCACCGATTCTGAACTACAGGAATGCACCGAGGAGCGCGATAAGAACTTGCGAGGATCGCTCCGAAGGTGGTCTTAGTCTTAAATGTATCGCTGGTCTTTTATGCCAGCGCGCACCCGAATATTGGCAATCGCCGGCTCGAGATGACGGCGAACTGCCAATACTAACGCAACGCCAGTTCGGGAGTGTTGGCGAACGCTTCTGCCGCCCAAAGGATCAGCCCAGGCATGAAGGGCGTGACCGCATCCGGGTGATTCGGTAAGAGACGAATCGCGTACCCCCGCAATCCGCTACGAGAAGAGTGCAACGCATCGTGCGGGCATCGAGGTAATTCTCGACGTAGTTACAACCATACCGCGGAAGGCCCGGAGGACGGACCAACTCTTTGCTATCGCGGTATCGACAATGCTACCTATTACATGGCTGATGCGAACAACAAGTCTCGCTATGCCAACTACACCGGGTGCGGAAACACTTTAAATGCAAATCACTCTATCGTGCGGCGCATGATCCTGGCTAGCGTGCACTACTGGGTCTCAACCATGCATGTTGATGGGTTCCGCTTTGACCTGGCTTCCATCCTGTCTCGCGACGAAGCTGGGAGGCCCTCGAGAAATGCCCCGATCCTTTCTGATCTTGAGTCGGATCCCATTCTTGCTGGGAGCAAGCTGATAGCCGAGGCTTGGGATCTGGAACTCTACCAGGTGGGCAACTTCGCTAGTGGCGCCTGGGTGGAATGGAATGGAGTCTTCCGCGATGATGTGCGCAGCTTTGTGAGAGGCGACAACGGCACAGTCAGACACTTGGCCAGCCGCTTGATGGGCAGCCCGGACCTTTATGGCGACACTGGGCAACAAACGGCCGAGCAGAGCGTCAACTTTGTTACCTGCCATGACGGATTCACGCTGAATGACCTGGTGTCTTACGATCGAAAACACAACGAAGCCAATCAGGAAGAGAACCGCGACGGTTCCGACAATAACCGCAGCTGGAACTGCGGCGTGGAAGGTCCAAGCGACGATCCCGCAATCGAAAAGTTGCGCAACCAACAAGTCAAAAACATGCTGGCGATTGTGTTGCTCTCCGCGGGCACGCCCATGATCATGATGGGAGACGAAGTGCGCCGCACGCAGCGGGGCAACAACAACGGCTATTGCCAGGATAACGCTCTGAGCTGGCTGGACTGGTCGTTTCCGGAAAAGCACGCGGACGTGATTCGCTTCGCGAACTATCTAGTTCGATTTCGGATGAACTTCGAACGCTCGCGCGAGACGGAAACGTTCAGCTTGGCCGACCTGGTGCGCCAGCGCCAGATTCAGTGGCATGGCGTGAAGCCGCTGCAACCTGAGTGGGGTGAGAATTCCCACAGCTTGGCGTTCACGCGTATGGGTTTTCAGGGTTGCGAGCAACACATGATTCTATTGAATGCGTATTGGCAGGCCGTGCAATTTGAGCTTCCCTTGCCGCTCGTCGGCAGCGCTGGCTGGTTGCGGCTCGTTGACACATCGCTCGATAACCCGTTGGATGTGAACGAGCCGCCGCGTGCGCCGCTCATCGACTCCAACAGCTATGCCGTGCAGCCGCGCTCCGCGGTCGTGCTGATATGCCGAAAACCAAATCGAACGCCACGATCTACTGAGCTATGAGCCATGCCCTGCATGACGTAGGTCCGGGGAATTTGAGTTTGCTCACACGACCTTTGCCTTTTCGCGTCGAGCCGGCGGATTACGCAATTGCTCGTGTTGCACGAACTCCTTCGATTCGATAAGTTTGTAGTGCCACGGCCCGGGTGGCGGAATGGCAGACGCTGAGGACTTAAAATCCTCCGGGGATTTTTCCTCATGTGGGTTCGACTCCCACCCCGGGCACCATTTTTTCCAGTTGAAAATAGTTCAGTTAATGCGGCGAGGCTTTCCGTGTCCCTCGCGTGTACCCTTCGCTTGAAGTAGTAGAAAGGGATCTCGACTCCATGCATTGGCGAGATCAGCTTCGAGTTGATCCTGTCGGGAGCGCACCCAAGGCGCATAATGAACCTCAGTGATGCGGACGCTGCGATGACCGAGCAGAGCCGAGACGCGTTCAATAGGAACGCCGGCGAGTAGCAGCTCGACCGCGTACGTATCTCGAAGACGGTGAGGATGTCCGTCGGAGATGCCTGCGAGTTCGAAGACTTTGCGGAGTCTCGTCTGCCAACTCCGCACGCGCTATCCAACTTTCCCGTACCGCTCCAGAAATAGCATTCATCATTTACCTTCGGTGTCGTTTCAAGCGCCTTCACAACGAACTCCGGCAGAATTGCGTTCACCGGCACGCCCGTCTTCTGCGTGTAAAGAAAGAGACGATTCCCCTTAATCTGAGACGCGCGGAGATTCACCGCGTCGCTGATTCGCATTCCGCTGTATCGAAGCAGGAGGACGAGACCTCGGATGCGCCGGCCGTTTGCTTTCCCGTGCTTCGGCATCTCGTTGAGATACTCGTCGGTCGCCGCGAGAATCTTAACCATCTCTTCGCGCGTGTACGGCAGCGTCGGACATAGAGTGATCCTCGGCGCCTTCAACTCTCCCGCTGGATTCTCCGTCGTCCATTTCCTCTTCATCCCGAATCGGAAGAACGCTCGCAGCCGCTCCAGCTTCTTCGCGCTCGATCGCGGGCCGTCTTTCCATCCCAGCGCGGAATGCGCTCGCCGTGGTGAGGTCGATTTCGCTGAGGAACCGAAGGCCGCGTCTCGCCGCGAATTCCTCCATCTGCCGCTTGAGGAGCCTGTACTTTCGAATCGTGGAATCCGCGAGCTTCCTGGCTTCGAGGTCCGAGAGGAATTCCTTCCACGCGGCGCCGATCGTTTTCGCGGCTGTCTCGACCGGCCGCCGCCCGTGCCTCCCATTCTCGCACATGCTCCTGTGCCCGCTGCCAGTCGCGCACTTCAGGGATTCGCGAATCTCGACGCCGGCGAGGATCCCATCCGCCCAGATGGGACATTGGCAATGACGGTGCTTCCGCCCTGCGCTCGATGCTTACATCGCTTGAGGTGCCTTCGATAGATCGTCAGCATGTGCGCGGAATTTTGTACTTGCTACCAGCCTCCCTGTGACTACCAGGTGAGTCTTGTGACCTCGTTCGACGACGGATTCTGGGTATCCGAAGCGTGCGGTATCCGACGCCGGCTGAAGCGCCCACGAGGAGGTTCGATGACGAAGACTCCAGGCTCGTTTTCGAACAGGCGCCGAACGGGTGTCCTCACTCAGAGCCCCACCTGCTCCGCGATCTGCGCGACTGAGAAGTGCTGCTCCATCGAGCCGCGGGACGGCACTCTCAAGGACGGGTTGGGAGGCTTGGTTCATTTCGGGTTGAACTACTACGCGTAAGTGACTCGAAAAGAACAATTTGACCTGATGTAGTAGCTGTAGTCGGTCAGCATTGGGTATCAGCCGTCACGCTGCCAACCAACTCAGGCCGCCTTTCATTGTCCCCACTACCTACTACACTTACTACACACTCTCTAAGCTCTTCATTCTTGGGCGGTTGACCTGTAGTAACTGCCGTCGCAGGCCCAGCGATTTCCTGGGTGGCATCGCTACTTCCTCCGAGAAACCGGGTGACAATTTCGCCGAGCGATTGTTTGGAGAGGACGTACCTCTCTCCGACCTCCTCGTTCGTTCGGACGCTTTTAGTCTCAAAGCCAAACTGTCGCAAGGCCCGAGAGACTTCCGTCTCTGCGCATTGGACATCCCGCCTCCTGCAAATCTCGGCCAACTCAGACGCATTTCCTACGAGAGGTGCTTCGTTCTGTGACTCGCAGAAGAGAGCGCTGAGGATTCGAAGGTCGAGGGACGCTTCGGTCTGTTCGGATCGCACGACTGAGAGAGCGTGAAGGAAGCTGAGGCGGACATTTTCGAGTCTCGATGAGCCAAGATAGGCCGTCTCCAGGATTGCAGCAACGGGTTCCGAGATGTCTATTCCGTGCGGTCCCCAAATTGTTCCAGGTATGGGAATGGTTGATGGTATCTACGATCAACAGCTTCCCGATGGGACGTTGCCCATGATTTGATTTCTTGGATCAATGAGGCTACTTCTTTTCTCACAGTCCTCTCTCTGAATCGTTCCCGCTTTTCGCCTTTCATCTTGCGAATCATCTCAATCGAAAATGCACGATCTCTCGTGGGGGGTGAGAGGATGAGAGAGCCGATACCTGCAATTACGGGCGAACACCGGGAAATCTTCAACCTTGTGCTTCCCGCTCGCATCCTTCTCCATTCGCTGAACTCTTCCTTGGCGAGAGAAGCCAGCGTTCAGAATTCCGCGTGCTGCTTCTAGTCGTGGCAGATAGGTGTCGGCCTCATCCATTATTTGGGTGTGTCCGTGCGCAGTTCGAAGAGAACTGCTTCCGTGGGGAAGCACTAATGCCGGAAGAATTCCAAACTAGGACATCGAGTGTGTTGAGTAGGCAAGTCTTGCCACAGCCCCGCTCCGGGGAGTGGACGAATAAGTAGGGCGTGAAGTCAAAGGCGTCTATGAGGATAGGTGTGGATGATCCGAGAGAGCCACCAGAGTATAAAGTACGGGCTCTTTTAGAAATACAAATCGTCTGACGAACGAGGCGACTCGATCGACAATGGTTTGGTGTTCGGACTGTGCGTGATCTGAGGTGGGTACGGCGTTAGCGGCTACTGTCTCTGTGGACACGGGTTCCTCCCTGTGTATTGGCCTTATCGGTGAGAATTGTTTCCTTGCGTTCCAAGGAGGTGATTTCCCCATCGCGAAACTGAAGAGAGAGCAGGCCGTAGAATTTCTTCTGCTTCAGTTCCTCGATGAGTTGAGGGATGTTATCGGATGAAATCGTCATGGGGTCCGGGCGCGATCGCGCCCCCTTTGATCCTTTCTTTTCACTCCCGCCGGAGGCCAGCATGATCGACGGCGTCGATCGTTGGGACTTGAGTCGTCCGGACCAAGACAAGGACCAAGTGCTCATCGCCATTCCTCTGAACGCAGCAACTCGGGGCGAGTGACAAGGATTCGAATTGCGCGAAGACGACTCCGCCAGAAACCAGCGATGCAAATGGCGCAACGATTGTGAAAGTCGATCTCTTGAGAGTGGTGCGAGTGGAATCCGCAGACCCGGCAGCACTTGCTGGCGTCCTTTTGCGCGAATTCCCCGGGGAACTCATCCATCGTTCCACATTCGGAGCAAAACGGAGTTTCCTTCTGGCCCTCTTGCCTGCGATCGCGGCGCTCACAATCCCACCGCGAAACCGACTTTTTCGATCGGGTGACGCTGATCCTGGCTGAATACCGAGCTTAGTCTGACCCAGGGTTTCCATTCCTGCTTGTCGCATTCGAAATGTGGACCGCCGATAGCGACTCCGGGGACCCGGGAAAATTCTGTACCCTTCACCGAGCCGAGGACTGGTCGGCTGCGAATCTGGGGATGGATGCCAACCCTGGACTACGACATTTGCCGATTCGAAATCGAGAATCGGCTTGTTGATGACGGCACAAGTCGGAAGTAATAATACCCCTCGTGGCCCTTCCTTCAATGAGGACAGGTACGAGTTGAGTCGCTGACTTGTGGCGCAACGCTTGCAGTTTTTGCTGGATTGAAGTATCTTGTTGTTGTCGAGGATTATCGTGGACTAGAGGTCATAGAGGGGATGCTATTCTTTTTTTTTGTCTTCTCAAGTTTAGTACGCCTTTCGTTTGGGAATTTCGGACCCCGGCGGTAACCGGAGTCACAGAATACGAAAATCTGAGAACTCAGCGAGTGGCCGCTAGATTCCCTGTCAGCGGCTTTTGCGCTTTTTGGGGCCTATGCTGCGAGTCGCGCCTGCCGCCTGCTTGAACACGTTCTTCCACTGCCTGTGCGGGAGATTCGCCAAATGTTGTCTACTTTCCGAGTGCTGGGGAGCACGCTAGGGCGGTATAGGCAATCGGTAGAGATAGTCCAGCGACGCCCTAACCATTAGTCCCCTTACATGCCCTCCGATTTGTTGTCTCATTTCCTGTCGCTCCCATCTCAATTCCTTTTCTCAGATATCATATCTGCCATCGCCTCCTAGGAACTTTCGCTTGACCCACCTCGTGGGTCCCTCTCACTTATGATGTCACCTGAGTATACCACGTAGAGTTGTATAAAGCTAGAGAGCCTAGTCACATGAGCCGAAAAGCGTCAAATCCACTTCGACTTTTTTTTTCTTGTTTAAGTAAGGCTCCTTCTGTCCGTGAATTCGCGAACCAGGGGAAGCGGCCTGAGATCCTTGGCGTTCCGATCTGGGAGGCTTCAGAAGTTTCTCGATAGCAAAAAAGAGATACAATCTCTTCTTCTCTTCCGGGAAAGACTGGGGCATGGCCGCGGATCTAGCGCCGCTGTTTTCAGCAAGGAGGACCTGCACTTTAGAATTGCGATGCTCGCCGAGCTTGGCTGGTTAGGGGTGGGCTTTGCTTCCGCAGTTTGTCGGAAGGGCAGTGGTGGTGGGAGCGGCTCGAGAGCGACCCTTTTAGGCTTTGCGGGTGTATGTGGAGTCACAGAGGGGAGAAGAAGAGGTCTCTCGGCGTGGCCGTTCTATCGAGGGGAAGATGGGCCTATCTCAAAATCTACCAAATTCAAAATTCCTGCCGGCCCTAGGACTGAAGGGAACTCGCCTTCTACCCCCGCTAGATTGGATGAGGTCACTTCGGAGAAGTGGATTGATCGAAGAATGAAGAAAGATTCAAATAGGCTCATCGTACCGACTCTCGCCGTTCCCTTCTCGAAACCCGAAATCTAACCCGCAACGCCTCAAACGGGATAAACCCGGCGCCGTCCTAGCCGAACCGTGCGAAGCCGGCCGTCCTTCGCGTGCCTGCGCAGCGTGCTTCGGGAGACGCTCGTAATTTCTGCGGCTTCCTTGAATGAGACTGAGAGCGGGTACTGGGGGAGCAAGGGGAACCTCCGGAGAGATGTCAGGCCAATCGTGGAGCTTCGACAGACCCATTCTGCCCGTTTTGCCACAATCGACGCAAGGCAGCGGCGTTGGGGAGAATGATGCTCGCAGAGACCATTTCGAGACTCCTTCGGAATTGAGCAAATTGCTCTGGTGGATATCGGAGGGTGCTGGTGGACGCGTCGTGGACGCCGAGTACTGGAGTGTTGGTCTGCGAAGAATTAGTACCATCTCTTGAGTCGCGCTCGGCACGGGCATCCCGAAGAGAGGACCCTCTCCTGCCGACTCAAGTACTTGTTGTCGCAGTGCGTTAGGGCCGAATCACCGCTTTTTGAGGCAGATATATTGCGACTCGTCGGGCCGGAGATTGAGAAGCGCACTGTAAGTGATTAAGAGAACGCAGGCCTCCCTCGGAAATCTCGCGGGATTTAGGCGATGGACTTGGAATGCTTGCACCAGACGCTGCTCTATGAAGACTCGCGAAAAGATGTCCGAATCACGCCTATCTAATTGGCTTCAAACTTCTTCAGCCGCGCTCGCCATTGGCGCGGGGCTGGTTTATCTATTCGGATTCGTGATCGTGTCAATTTACGATGCGACATACGGAATCGTTGACTTCAGCATCTTTCGGCCCAGAGTAATCGCTGTTGGTTTGTTATTCTCCATCCTACTGGCATACCCGATTGTCGTGGTTTTTCGAGCGTTCGCAATTTTTGGATTGACTTCCAAAGATACCCTCGCACGAACAGTTTCCGAGGAGAACCGCGGCTATCTAGCTCTTGATATTGCGATGTCGTCACCGTTTGTCTGCGTGGGTTTGGCGTATACCGTAGTCTTTCTGTTTACGTCATTCTTTGACTGGAAGGGCATCGGAATTGGGATTTTCATTCTCATAGTGGCAATTCTGGCCGCAGTTGCTATTTGGACGAGAAAAGCGTTCAAGACATTTCCCAAGATATCGATTCTCATCACTATCATTGGCTCTCTCGGCTTGTTCTTCGATCTCTTCAAGTACACAAGTCAGCCCTTCCCCTTTTGGATCGTTCTCTGGTTTTCAGCATGCTGCGTCTACACTGTTCATTTTATTTATCTTCTCAGCAAACCGGGCGAAGTACGGAGTGCGCCTTGGGAAA
>CAVYTB010000015.1:0-108042 GCA_963771295.1 Candidatus Acidiferrales bacterium | reverse complement strand
ATCGAGAGGCGAGGGCTCCTGAAATCACTCGTGAAGATCCGCGACAAGAGAATCAGGCTCTCAGACTACGTCGAAGCGGGGGCGACTGAACTTCTGGCTGCCGTGCGCGAGCAGCACCTGGAAGGGATCATCGGAAAGCGAAAGGACAGTCCGTACCAACCTGGAAAACGAAGTGGCGCGTGGATTAAGTATCGCGTGAATCGCGGACAGGAATTGGTGATTGGCGGTTACACTCCGGGTCCACACGGCATTGACTCCATCATTGTCGGCTACTACGGCGACCGGGGGCTCACATACGTAGCTCGCATCCGAAACGGTTTTGTGCCCGTTTCACGCCGCCAGGTGTTTGAGAAGCTACGTCATCTAGCGAGAGTTGAATGCCCGTTCGTCAACCTGCCGGAAACGCGACAAACGCGATGGGGCGAAGCCTTGACCGCGGAGAAAATGAAGAAGTGTATTTGGATCAATCCCGCACTCGTAGCTCAAATTGAATTCTCGAAATGGACCGAAAACGATCATCTGAGACACGCGAAGTTTGCCGGCATGCGTGATGACAAGGATGCTCGCAGCGTGGTCAAAGAGCACTCTGGTGGAGCATGACGGTGTCCTCTGCATGTCGTAATCCGTTGACGGCTCAATGGGCTTATCTCAGCGGCGCCTACGTCTGCCCACGATGCGGACTGCGAAGACCGAGAGGACGAGGAGCCCCGTCCCCGGCTCCGGCGTGGTGACCATCGGAGTGACGGTGAGCGTTGCCAGCCAGGGATCCGTTATTCCCGGTGCTGGCGAGTACACTCCCGGCCCTTCAATTGGTCCGTTGAATATGGAGAGGTAAGAAGTCGGTCAGTGCAGTGCTGAACGCATTCGATCTCCATGTACGAGAGCACTCCGCCGATGCAGCCTTGGGTAGCAAAGGGTGGGCAGTCTGCCTCTGCTGGTAGTGACTTGGAACTGGCCGAATGTCGTGTTATCCGAGCCTGTCCAGGTGAACGATGTTCCCGGTGCCATCGTCCCAGTGGAAAGTTAGGCCATCGGCAAGGGCCGGTGAGCAGGCAACTAGGAACACGAGCACGAAGACGAACAGAAGTTTCATCGAATCGCTCCTCTTGACTTGCGGGGATGAGCGGACGGTAGTTTAGTTGACGGGGATTGTCAATGCCGTACGGAGGAGGTCGGGGAGCATTCAGACTCACAGAGCTCGGCCTCAATGGCCACACCCACAGCTTAGCCGGGCCTGAGTCTCGGAAATAAGTAATCCACAGCAATGATGATTGCATTTTCCAAGAGTTGGGAGGACCTGCTCGCCATGCCCATGAATGGTCGGGCCGTCCCAAGTTAGTACAATGCTGTCGCGGACTGCCTCCGCGCAAAGTTTTCTGATTGCGAACGACAAGGATGCGCGAACGGTTGTCAAAGAACACGCAGGGGAGGCGTGATCCAGACGTTAAGCGACGGGGCCCGCTCCTCGTTCAAAGAGCAAATCAGAACCAGCTAGTGAACTTGCCACGTCCGCACAGGGTTAAAAAAACCCGGTGTTAAGTTTACAGGGAGGGGAAAAGTGATACACCTGTGCCGCGCGGCTTTGGGATCGCGCTAGATCGTGTCGTAGACGGTGTTATCTAAAATAAAAACACTAGCATCAACTCGCTGAATAGCCTCAAAATTGGATTCATGTTAAAACGCTGGGCCAGCATCTTAGCTATTTTTGCTTTGGCGGTCCTGGCTCTATTTGCTTACCGGTCTCACCCGCTGGGTCCTCGGCACAATGAACCATCTCCAACAAACACCGTGCACCGTGATCCAATCTTGATACCCGGAGTACAAGAGCCGGAAGAAATGCGGGTCGAACCATTTCCCGCAGCTTCGCCCACGCCACCCGAGCAAATGTTCGCTGCCGCGATGCAAGAAGTCGGTAACACCTCGAAACCAGAAGCTCTATTGCCAGCCCTTGATCGTATTCTCAACAAATACCCTGACTATTCCGACGGCTACACCATGCGGCTGGCTGCCTTATGCTCGGGCAACGACCTAAAGGCAATACTTTATAATCTGAACAGTGCGCTTAGGTACATCAATAACTCTCGCGTCGGAAAGGATTCGCGCAATGGGTTTCTGAATGCGAGCGAAAATCGAGCATACCAAGGGTGATGATTCGGAAGCGCTCAAAGACCTCGAAAGCGCCGTGCAGGCTAATCTTGCCGATTCTCCACAATTCGTAAACAGCGGTGCAGTCGCGCCGGAGAAAAATGCATCTGCCCTGTACCTGGACGGAGTCCGACATGGACGCTCTGGTGCAGCGATTTCCCGACGACTATCGTTCCTCTGAGTTCCGTGGACTTTACTATGCCTTTTTTGCGCGGTGGCATAAATCTTCGCTCAAATCAGCGGTTGACAATCTTCGCCGTGCCATCGAGATCAACGGTAACGACGCGAGTCTCCATTTCCTGATTGCCAACACATTCAATCAAGCGTTCTCTTTAAGAACGCTCGGTTTATCGGATGTGGATCGACAAAAACTTGATGAGACGATCTTGGACGAACTGAACAGAGCCCTTGCCCTTGATCCGAATCTGTTACCGGCTCTGAGCCAACGAGCACAAGCCTACTTCGACCTGAAACAATTTAATCAAGCTGTTTCAGACTACGACAAGATAGTGGTGCTTGATCCCAAAAATACGGCCGCATACGACGGACAGGGGATTGGCAAAGATTGAACTTAGCGATCCTTACGGAGCCATCTCGGATTTTGGAAAGGCGTGGAGAACAAGGAACGTTTGCTTCAGCAAACTAGCGCTGTAGAGAATCGTGGCGATGCATTTATGAAGACCCAACAGTGGGATCTTGCGACTCGTGATCTGACCACCGCTATTTCACTTCAAGTGGGTGGCGTGAGCCTGCTTATGAACATCAAGCAGTTCCGAGCCCTATACCCTGAATACAAGACCGCGTCAAATGAGGCCATCGCGCGCAAGATCAATAAGACTTTCTATCCGAATATGAAGTATGAGGACTTTTCCAAAGGCTTCCTCGATGAGACAAGGGAATTTTGGGAGTCAACCACGATTCCGGATCTGTATCTCAAACGGGCTAACGCCTATCTCAGGAAAAATGATTGGTCCAGGGCATCCACTGAATTTCGCCGGGCCGTCAATGGTTTTCCGAAGTATTCCGAGACTTTTGAGCGATGGCGAGAACTAGAAGTCGAAAGCAGTTCACGAAGGCATTTGTTTCTTGACCTAAAGACCTTCGACAACAGAGACAGCAATTCGATAAAACTCTGGACCAAAACTCAAACCGCAGGGGAGGATGGTCCCTTCATAGTTCAGAAATACGAGATGAACTGCAGTTTGCAACAATTGAAGATGGTTTCGATGGCAAGTTATTCCGCGACCGGAACCCTCAGGTCAAGTCGAGAAGGTGGTCAGTGGGAAAGTGTTATACCGGACACACTCGGCGAACGGCTTATTCGCGGCGCGTGCCAGGGGAACTGAGCCGATTGGCACCTCTCGGCTTCGCGTTCAGTCTTCTGCACGGATTTGAGCGGGCGCCCGAGCGATGATTTCAGCGACTCCTCGATAAGACGAAATTGCGCCAGTGATGCAGATAACCTGGCAGTTTATCCAAGTGCCTTCCCGTACTGGCTGATGACCTGATCTCGACGCAGATTCAGCGGAGGCTTTCGTCAGGCTTATCTGGAAGGCGAGCAAGCTCCGCATTAATCTGATCTTTGTCTGACTCCATTACCGGCTGGCCAGTCTTCAGGGCCTCAAAGTTCCGAATGGAATGCGGGATAATCACATCAATGAGAGCATTTATGTCCATGCCGTTACCGATTGTGGGCAAACTTGGCGAACTCGCATCACGTGTTGTACCTGATAGAACTGATGGCCACCGCCGCCACGACGAGCTCCGTCTTTCCCATTTCGCCAAGCGACTATACATCTTGGTCCCACCGTCTTGTCTTGCAGGCCGCCGTAGACTTCATAATTTAACGCCGCGAAGTGATCGGCTACTGCTGTCGCTGATAACCGCTCACGATCGTAGGCCTTTAGAATCCTCAGTAGCTCGCGCATCCACGTCTTTCGTTTCACGAGGTACAGCGCACCGCTTCCAGCAATTGCCAGCCTCGGCGTCCTAGGCTTGGCCGGTAGAGAGCGTCCTGTCACGTGACGTGTATAACGAAAACTATAGCCCGTGCGATCTGGGGAAAACACGAAGTCGATCGTATAAAGACTCGGCTTGTTGCGCACAAACGCCGGCACGATTATGTTATGAGCGACTCCCCCGCCTCCCGGCAATCGAATCAAATGTCGCGGAAGCTGTCGTTTACTCGCATCCGCTATTACTCCCAAAGACTGCTCTAAAGAGAGTCGCCTCCCACGCAGAACGGCGCTCATCCAGTCTGCTGGCTCTGTACCCAGGGCTGTCTCTCAAGACCGCAGTACCCGAGAATCGCTTTGCCATCGTCGGTTTCGAGGAACATGATCTTGCGCGCATCGTCCTTCGGCGGGTGATGTTCGTAGGATATTCGCCGATCAGCTAGAAGCCAAATCGACTCGGTTCCGGTGGCTGCCACTATAAGCGTCACGACAACCCCTCGATCTGAATTTGGAACTTTGGCGTTGGCGCTTTGTTCAGCGGCCGACCCGGCTATGCTCTAGATAGGATAATGCTTTCCAAGAGCATTCAACCGTTAAACGTTACCGGAGAAGCAGAGGATAGTACCCAACTGTACACTGGCAAGCCAGACATCCGCCGATGCCCACCCCAAGGAGAAGTTCAAAATTCGAAAAAAATTCACGCACCCATACTCCTTTGCGTTGACCCCCGGGGTGGTTGTCTTCCTACCCCATACCCAGGCACCGGGAGCTACGACTCGTGCGTGCGTCAGGAAATGCGTGCCTGAATTGCGCGTGCCCGGATTGGCGCGAGTTGTTTCCTCTATTACGCATTCGCAAATCTGGTTCCAACGGAGAGGATTTATTTGCGCGCGAATTCAAGATTTCCCTTGACGTACGTGTATGCCGAATGTATATACGTGGCATGAAGCGAATTTCAATGTTCCTGTCCGACACTCAGATTGCGGCACTAAAGAAGGCATCGAAACGAACCGGGCTCAAGGTGTCGGAACTGATTCGTCGCTTCATTGATGAGGGGCTGAAGAGAGCTTAGACGGCATCCCTGCTTTGAGTGAGAGGAAAGGATCAAATGAGAGCAGCAATCTACGCCAGAGTGAGCACGGTGGGGAATGGGCAGTCGCCCGAGATGCAGCTCCGGGAGATGCGAGAATATTGCGAGCGGCGGGGATGGGTGATCGCCGGGGTGTACGTGGACGCTGGGATCAGCGGTGCGAAGGATCGCCGGCCGGAACTCGACCGATTGATGCAGGACGGGCACAGACGTCGATTTGATGTAGTGGCGGTCTGGAAATTCGACCGGTTCGCTCGCAGCGTGTCCCACCTGCTTCGCGCTCTCGACACCTTCCGTGCCCTGGGGATTGAGTTCGTCAGTCTTTCGGAGTCGCTCGACACAGCCACACCCGCGGGACGGATGGTATTCACCGTCCTGGGGGCGGTGGCGGAACTTGAGCGCAGCCTGATCGCCGAGCGAGTTCGGGCGGGGCTGAGGAATGCACGGGCAAAAGGGAAGAGGCTGGGGAGACCGCGCGCCTTCGTGGATGCCACTGAGATTGGCCGCCTACGCTCACGGGGGTGCACGGTGCGCGAGATCGCCGAAGAGTTGGGTTATAGCCGCAGCCTTGTCCACAAAACCCTTGCGAATTGCGGAACGATCCGTGATGCAAATGCAGTGGTTTAGCGCGCCCTCTAAACTGTCCTGAAAACAGGTGTTTTTGGGGCAACTTTCTGTCCCGCCAGAGATGCTAGCCGCCCTTGGCAGCTCGCTATTCGAGAGATTGTTGATCAACCCGTCGAAGGTCAGGAAGCCGAAGCGGTGGCATACCCGGTCCCACTCTCGTTTGCACCGCTCCCACCCGGTAAGCAGGTAAGCCAGGCTCGGAACCGTGAAGAGCCATCAACTCTCCAACTAAATCGAGTGGCTTGACAGGGATCTTGACAGGCAGTGATGTTCGGCTCTTTGAGTTGACGATCTGCGTGCCGTAATCAATCACTGAACGTCGCGGCGGTTCCAAATGAGTTCCGGATTGCAGTAGAAACACCTGTGAGACTCCAGCGTATTCACCATCGTCAAACTTCCGCATCAACATGGTGCGGAGAAACGGCGCACTCTGATGCCGTGTTACTCCCAACCAGAATATTCCTGGATGCCCCGCTGCGCGTTCTGAGAGGAGCTGTCGCGATGCGGTCTTAATGCGAGTTGCGACGCGCAGATTTTCCTTATTTGAACGCGGACAGAGAACGTGATACTGCCGAAAGAGTCCGTTGCCGACGGGCGGTGGGTCAATGAATATGTTGAAATGAGCTCCGCGATGATTCTTGGGGGGTAATTTTGCATCGTGCAGGAGCTTCGAGACGGCGTGTACAACTTCGTCGTAATCGGGAAGAGTAGCAATGCTTTTCAAGACTATCGTCACAGGCGGATGAACCAATTCTTCTGTCATGGCTTCGGCGAACACTCTTACGCCTAGCGGCTGAGCGTACTCGTGAAAGGTGTCTTCGAGATCGGATTCGAGAAGTAGCTTTGCTTCGACGTTCACTTCAATAGAGTTGAACCTGATCAAGAAATCTGGAGCGCGTTCGTCGCTTTGATCATAAAACTTAGATACGGCTGCGCCCCCTCGCTGAAACATTGCCGCGGCCCTGATGACATGCCACGATGGTTGGCATTGCTTGTTTTCTCTCAGGTCTCTCACTATTTCATCGAAACCAGGGACTGAGGTAAGTAGCCGAGCATCCTCAGCGAGTGCGTTGAGAAGGAGAAAAGCGTTGGCCCCATTTGTCATCCACTCGGCTATGAGCGGATGATTGCTCCGCGGTTGGAGGGCTTTTCGCAGCCATTCGGCTCCTATCATATCCATGAGAAAAGCGAGATTGCGAACTGTATCCTCGCGCGAGAAGCGACATGGGAGATCATCTTGCCACCACGTGGTCCAAGGTGCAGAAATCGGGTGCATCGAGAATCCTGAGTGTCCTGGAAAGAAGTTTGGAACAATGTACCAAGTCTTCCAACCGGCCCGGGGCCAATACCGCCGCAGACGCTCTTCGGACTGTAGCATGTGTTGGTTTTGTATTCCGCATCGCTCACCGGGACTCGGTTGCATTCTCAATTGCATACTCGTCGCCGAATGTGCCCCGGCGCGTGTACCCGCCGCGTACCTCACTCATGCGTTTCTGGCGATTCTTGCGATTACTGCGGTATGCTCAATGAATAACTTACGTATGTCAGAGACCGCACGGTGGGTTCGACTCCCACCCCGGGCACCATGTTTCCATGAACCCAAACCAACAATTCGCCAGCTATCCCAGCTTGCGAGGACGAACAATTCTGATTACCGGAGGCGCTTCGGGTATCGGAGCGTCGATGGTGGAGCATTTTGCGGCGCAGGGATCGCAGGTAGCGTTTATGGACGTCGATGAGGACGCGGCCGACAAACTGGTCAAAGAAATTTCGGCGTGCGGTTTTGAAGCGCCGGCTTTTCTGCGCTGTGACTTGAAGAACATTGCGGCACTGCGCGTAGCCATCGCGGAAATCGAGAATCGTTGCGGCGCCATTCGCGTGCTGGTGAACAATGCCGCCAACGACGACCGCCACAAATTCGCCGAAGTCACGCCCGAGTATTGGGATGACCGCATGGCGGTAAATCTGCGCCACCAATTTTTTGCCATCCAGGCCGTGGCGCCCAAGATGGTCGATGCTGGCGGCGGCTCGATCGTCAACATGAGTTCCATTTCCTGGATGATTCCGTCAACAGGGCAACCAGCATACATTGCCGCCAAAGCCGCCATCGTCGGCTTGACGCGCACCATGGCGCACGAACTGGGCGGCAAGAACATCCGTGTGAACAGCGTATTGCCGGGCTCCATCCTGACCGAACGCCAACGCCGGCTTTGGTTGACGCCGGAGTACGAGGCGGAAATCCTGGCGAGCCAGGCGCTGAAGCGAAGCCTGCTGCCGGAAGACGTTGCGCGTCTCGTCCTGTTTCTGGCATCCGACGACAGCTCCGCCATCACGAACCAGGCATACGTGATTGACGGCGGATGGGTCTGAGCCGTCCAAGCGCGAACCAGCAGGCCCTTCTGTGTGACCGAAGTCACAGCCTCGTGTGACGGTAGTTGCTACTCTCGGGTCGAGGTTACAGCGCATGTCGGCCCAGGCTCCTTTCTTCCAACCGCCACCTGCCACACACACGCACGCACCCGCTGCAGAAGGCATAACCAGCGTGACTTCACCTCGCAAGGCTAAGAAGAAGCTGGTCCGGCGGCTTGTGAAGGATCGCTCGCAGCTCTACCGGCGCAGCTTTCAAGGCGCGTTTCTGCTTCTGAATCTGGCGCTTGGCACAAAATTCTATTTTTGGGTGCGGCAAATGGAGGCTGGGACCGGCGCGACAAGTTTGCATCGTCCGCCCGGCGTAGAAGGATGGCTGCCGATCGCCGGCCTAATGAATTTGAAGTACTGGCTGCTGAGCGGCCAAGTTCCCAAGGTTCATCCCGCCGCCATGTTTTTGCTGATCACGTTTCTGTCCATGGCTTTTCTGTTCCGCAAAGCGTTCTGCAGCTGGCTGTGCCCCGTGGGAACCCTCTCTGAGTATCTTTGGCGCGCCGGACGAAAGCTGTTCAAGCGCAACTTTCCGCTACCTCGCTGGCTGGACCTGCCGTTGCGCGGCCTGAAATATCTGCTGCTTGGATTTTTTGTCTGGGCGATTTCCACCATGTCGGTCGAAGGAATTCGCGACTTCATGCAAAGCCCATATGGATTGATTGCCGACGTAAAAATGTTGAACTTCTTTCGACACATCGGCGAGACCGGGCTGGTGGTGCTGGGTGTTTTTGCCGCGGCGTCCGTGTTTGTCCCGAACTTCTGGTGCCGTTTCCTGTGCCCCTATGGCGCGCTGTTGGGACTGACGTCATGGATGAGTCCCGCGAAGATTCGCCGGGATCCCCAGCCCTGCATCGATTGCGCGAAATGCGCGAAAGCCTGCCCGTCTTCGCTTCCGGTAGACAAGCTAGTTTCCATCAAATCGGTGGAGTGCACGGGCTGCATGGAGTGCGTCCCGGTCTGCCCGGCGGAAGGCGCATTGTATATGGGCTTGCCCCAGCTCGGCGCGTCGAACAAGAAGCCGCGCGCGTTGCCTGCGTGGGCGATGGCCGCGGGAATCGCGGTGCTGTTCTTCGGCATCGCCGGCTTCGCGAAAGCCACAGGGCACTGGCAAACGCCAATTCCCCAAGCTGTTTACGAGCGACTCGTTCCCAACGCCGATCAGGCCGCGCATCCGATGCCGGGGAGATGACCAAGAATGTCCGCACAACCATCGCAAACACCAGCCAGAAATGAACTTCCAGCGTCACAAAGCGTGCGCCTGATCGAATTAGTGAACTACCAGGAAGGTGCGGTGGTCAGCCGCACGCTTCTCAAGCGCCCAACGGGAACCGTCACTGTTTTTGCCTTCGACGCGGAACAGGCTCTGAGCGAACATACGTCGCCCTTTGATGCACTGCTTCAGGTGCTGGAAGGCAAAGCAGAAATCACCATTGCAGGCAAGCCGCTTAGCGCCAGCGCTGGCGAGTGCGTGCTTCTGCCGGCAAACCAACCTCACGCGGTGAAAGCCACGACACCGCTCAAGATGCTGTTAACAATGATTCGTTCGTAGAGAACCGACCGGCTCGAATTCCTGCTATCAAAAGGGAAAGGGCGGCGCTGTTCAGCTGGGGGGGAAGAATGCAGCACCGCCCTTCTTTATAAAAGGGATGCAGATCCCAAGTAAGGGATTCTGTTCCCTATTAAAGGTCTACCCGCGCACCGTCAAAACCGGGCAAGCTGCCTTGGTTACGACGTTGTAAGCGATCGTCAGTGGCACATGGCCAGCGAGACTTCTGCGAGCTTTCGCACCCATGACCACCAGGTCCGCCTTCGCTTCGCGGGCGGTAATAAGGATTTCCTCGACAGCCGAGCCAAAGGTGACGCGGAATTCTGGTTTGCACCAGTTTTCGCTGCCTGCTGGCATCAATTGCTTCATGCGCACCACGTTGATCTCACGCTGCCGGGCCACGCTTTCCTCGGTGTAGGCGGCGGCGCTTTCAATCACGTGGAGCAATGTGACGCGAGCGTCGTGTTCCTGGGCCAGCGAGAAAGCATGAGCAGCCGCCTTTTCGGCTCCGGATCCAAAATCGGTTGCGAACAGGATGCTCTTCAATTCAACTTCTCTTGCGGTGTCGCCTTTGACGCCGGGCCCTACAGTCAGCACCGCGCAATCGGCCTGGCGGAAAATCTCTTCTGCCACGGAGCCAATCAGAATCTTCTGCACTTTGCCACGGCCATGCGTGCCGACTACCACGAGGTCGATTTCATGCTCGGTGATCAGCTTATCGAGCGTCGGCCAGACGTTTCCTTCCTCCATCAGCACTTCGTGGGGCACTGCCCGCAGTTTTCCCGAAATCAAAATATCGGTGATCCCTTCCTCGGCTGCCTGGCGCACTTTTTCGTAGGTGGCTTGAGCGAGTTGCGGTTCTGCGAACTGGAATGGATCGGGCGTAATCACGTGAGCGAGGTAGATGCGCGCATCGTAACGGCGCGCCAATGCAATGGCATAATCCAGCGCACGATCAGAGACTTCCGAAAAGTCCGTCGTGACGAGGATCTTGGTTAACAATACCCGCTTGGAGCTTTCAATTTTTCCTTTGGCCTCAATTACCTGCGGCATTACTCCTCCTCGAACACTGACCGCTGCGCTACGCTATAAATTCAACTTGAGCCCACAAAGAGAAGTGCACGTTCGTTTCCAGTTGAACGCCATGTTACTTAAAGGAAATAAACGAGATGGCGGTGATTTCCCGTGCTGATATTTGCAGCTGTGCAAACTTCCGCAGAAATGTGCGTCGAATTACGTAAACCTGCGGGGAAACAACAACCGGAAAGTGAATAGTCGTGCGAAAAGTTGGCGGGCAAAAATAAAGGCAGCGGCCAGCTAATTTATTTGCCCGTTCAGCGGGCGTTGGCGGTTGATGGTAGCCGCTATATTGTGTACGGCGCTGGCCGCTGCCAAACTCGTTTTAATTGTGGGCGTCCCTTTTTCCGACGTATCCTTTCGAGCCTTCACCGCAAGCCCGAACGTCGAAAAAGGAACGCCCACCACTCAGCCTTTCGACAATCGCTCCATTGCCTAATTGCTGAGCACTGTGAAGGAAGGCATCTCGCGTGCCGTTTGGTCGGGAGGCCTGTGGAATTTTTAATCTACTGATAATAAAGGATTTAGCTTTACGGGCGACCGCGGGAAACCTCTCAGCAAGCCAAACTTTGCGGATTTTCACTCTGTTGCGCGAATTCTCACCCACCGCCTCATCGCGCCTTGGGCGACTTTGCCCATCTGGCCCGACTCTGCTATTCCTTCGCTGGCGAAGCGGGTTCTTCCTCTTCCGAATGCGACAGTCCAAACTTCTTCATCTTGTAGCGTAGGGCATCTCGGCTGATGCTCAGCAGCTTTGCCGCTTTGATCTGGTTGCCGTGGGACTGCTGCAGCGCCAATTCCACAAGAGCGTGCTCCACGTCCTCCAGCGAGGTGCCACCTTCCGGGATAAACAGCGGCGGCAAGCGGCGTTTCCCCGGAGTCGACGACTGAATCTCCGGCGGGGAATTCATCTGGCTTTCTTCCACTACCGCGCCGCTGCGTCCGCTGGCCACCGAGAACGGAAGGTCGTCGGGCCGCAACTGGTTGCCGTCTTCCAAAATCATGGCGCGTTCCAGGGCGTTCTTTAGCTCGCGCACGTTCCCCGGCCAGTCGTAGTTCATTAGCAGCCGCCGGGTCTCTTCGGTAATGCCTTGCACGGACTTACGGAACTTGCGGTTGTAGTGGGCCAGGAAGAAGGAGACCAGCGACGCAATGTCTTCCTTGCGCTCGCGCAGCGCCGGCAGGAAGATCGAAATGATAGCCAGGCGGTAGTACAAATCCTGGCGGAAGCGCCCTTCGCGCACTTCCTTTTCCAGATCGCGGTTCGAGGCGGCGATTACCCGCACGTCCACCTGGATGTCTCGGACTCCGCCGACGCGCCGTATCATCTGATCTTCCAAGACGCGCAGCAGTTTCGCCTGTAGCAGCGGCGAAAGTTCACCAATTTCGTCAAGAAATAGCGTGCCGCCATCCGCAATCTCAAACAGCCCCTTTTTAAGCGCCTTGGCGTCGGTGAACGCGCCCTTCTCGTGACCAAGGAGTTCCGCTTCCATCAGCGTTTCCGGAATGGCTGAGCAGTTGATGGCCACAAACGGCCGCTCTGCCCGCGAACTACGGTAGTGGATTGCCTTGGCTACCAAGTCTTTGCCGGTACCGCTTTCGCCCTGGATCAGGATGGTGGTGGCGGCGCTGGAAGCCACTTTGTATACAAACTTCATCAATTCCGTGATTTTTCGCGACTCGCCGATCACATCATGGTAGCCGGCCCGACGCCGTACCTCGTCGCGGAGAGATTCCACTTCATCGCGCAGCGAACCTGCTTCCAGCGCGTTTTGCAGCGTGATCGAGAGCTCCTCGAAATTCAGCGGTTTGCTGACGAAGTCGTAAGCGCCCAGGCGCAGTGCCGCTTTTACATCGTCCAACTGCGGGTCCGCCGTCATCATGATGATGCTACGTGTCTCTCCCGCCTGCTTCAGCTTTTCCAAAACTTCGATTCCGCTCAAGTCGGGAAGGTGCACGTCCAGAAGAACCAGGTCGACGCTCTCATTTTGCAGCGCTTGCAGAGCCTCTTGCCCGGTTTCGGCCTCGAGTGTCTGGTAACCAAATTCGGTACACTTCTGCGTGAGCGCCCAACGCACCAGCTTCTCGTCGTCAACGATCAAAATGCGCTTCTGAGCCATTCCAACACTCTACCATCACTATGCCATTTCGGCAGATTCTCTACCGTTTTGTCGCCGACTTCACCGTGAATTTGAGTTGCTCTCTGACGGTTCGCTCAATCGGCAGGCATACCTTGAACTGCGTTCCTTTTTGCAGCACGCTTGCCACTTCGATTCTTCCACCATGTGACTGCACAATGCTGTTCGCCAGCGACAGTCCCAGCCCGGTGCCTTCGCTACGCGTAGTAAAAAACGGTTTCAGGATTTTCGGCAGCGCCTCCGGCGAAATTCCCCGGCCCGTGTCGTCCACGTGAATGACGGCGCAGTCCTGTTCTTGTGACAAGCGCACATCGATTTTGCCCTCGATCAGGATGGCTTGGATGGCGTTGATCAATAAGTTCAGCACCACCTGTTGGATCAGCGTAGGGTCGTGGTCCACTTTGGGCAACGATGGATTCGCCTTAAACTGGATTTGGATAGGCTTTGTCAGCACCTGCTGGCGACCCAGAAGCACAGCTTGTTCGACGGTGGCGTTCAAGTCCGACGGGTGAAAATCCGGTGGGCGAGGCCGCGCGTAGGACAAAAGATCGTTCAGAATGTCTTGAATGTGCAGAACCTCTTTCTGCACGTCTCCCATAATCGCCCGGCTGGGCCCATCCGCGGGCAGTTCCTTGCTCATCACATCGACGACACCCGCAATTCCAGCCAGTGGGTTACGAATCTCGTGGGCCAGTCCGGCCGCCAATTCGCCAAGAGTAGCCAGATGCTCCGCGCGGGCCATCTCTCGTTTGTGCAGGTCTTCAATCTCCTCGCGGTTTTGCGCCAGACGTTCCACCATTTCATTGAATTGCTGCCCCAATTGCCCAATGTCATCATCGCGCTTCGCGAAGTCCACTCGGGCGCTCAAATCTCCATGGCGAATCCGCGCGATGGTGGCCATCAATTCCTCAAGCGGACGCTGCACCAGCACCAGTAGCACGGAGAGCAGCACGAAACAAAGCAGGATGGCGAAGCCCACCACGGTGATCAACACCCAGTGCGCGTCGCGCAATTCCAGCGTGCGCAGAAGTACGGTGATTCCCACCAGGCCCAGTATCATTACGGCGATGATCGGAATGAATACTTTCCACTGCCATCGAATGCGGGTGGCCCAGCGCACCATTGCGGGCTTTTGCATTCCCGTATCACATCAAATGCACGGCTGGGAAGCAAGTCGGTGTTTCAGCGGCCGGAACAAGCGAGGTAGTTCCTGTTTCTGTTACCGTAGCGCGTAACATTTGTCCTGCATCGAAACAAATAAGGAGAATTCGCCATGCCATTGGTACGAATCGATCTTCGCGAGGGAACTTCCCCGGACTATCGCAAGGCACTCGGTGACGGCGTGCACCGCGCCATGATTGAAGCGTTGGCTATTCCGCCGGACGATCGCTTCCAAGTAATCACTGAGCATTCATCGGAAGGCTTGATTTACGACCGCACCTATTTGGGCATTCAGCGTTCCCACAAAGTCGTCTTCGTGCAAATTACATTGAGCGCCGGACGCAAGCCGCAGCAAAAGCGCAAACTCTTCCAGCGCATGGCCCAAATCTTGGCCGAATCGCCCGACCTCAATCCGAAGGATCTCGTAATTAATCTGGTCGAAGTCTCATGGGAAAACTGGTCCTTTGGCAGCGGCGAAGCTCAGTATATGGACGCCTGATTTTGAGCCAGTTATCGGTGAGATCCTGCGGCAATTCACGTCGGGTCCTATCTTGGCGGGAACATGTATGATTCCAGCATGTCCGCGCGCTCCTTGTTATCAGCGGCCATCACCTTCAACAAGTCGCTTACAGAAAGCATCCCTTGATAGCGATTCTCCGTATCCATGACTAATAAATGATAGACGCCGTTTTGCTCCATGGTTCGCAAACTGTCTTCGAAGCTCATCTCAGGAGTCACCGTCAACAAGTTCCGGCTCATGATTTCAGCCGCTTTCATCGACTCCGGGCTTTTATTCTCGGCGGCAACCTTATCCGAAATGTCGCTTTGCGAGATGACGCCCGTCAACTTCCCGCTTGCATCCACCACGCCAACAGACCGCACTTGTTTCTCGCGCAGGTACTGCGCGGCCTGCGTAACACTTGTCTCTTCTGTGATGAAATAAACTTCTTTGCGAGACCCGATCAGATCCGAAACTCTCATAGGACCTCCGAGGAACAATATCCGGGTATGCTAGACCTCTGGCAATCCGGATTGCAATGCAATTAATCGGCAGCCAGTTATGCCGAGCAAGTCAGTTGGGTTTCTAGCCACCGGTGATCGCGGGGACAATCGAAATTTCGGTTTCGGCAGGAACCGGGGTTGCCAGTCCAGCCAGGTAACGCACATTCTCGCTGCCAACAAATAGATCCACGTTTCGCCGCGTTTCGCCTGTTTAGTCAGCACCCTGTCGCGCAGTCCCGGGCAAGTAATAAACAGTTCCTGCAAAGCTTGCAGTAGATTCGCGCCTGCTCCGAGTTCCACGCGCACGGTGCTCTGATTCTCCGTGAACTCGCGCAGCGGACCCGGAATCTGGAACCAGACCTGCATCAGCGTGATTTCCTGTGCCGGCCAGTTTTCGAGCGCTCCGTTTTCTGCTTTCTCGTCGCTTTTGTTTCACAGCGCGATAGACGACACCCATGCCGCCTTCACCAAGCTGTGACAGGATTTTGTGATGATCCAGCGTTTGCCCGATCATGATAGCCGTCAAATCGCCATACTATCACGCCCCCTGACCGAGTCAGGACTTCGCGCATCAGAACTGGCTGGCTCAGATTGGCGGAACTCGCGGGCGCGTGGTTCAGCGGGGAAGACCGACGCGGCGGACCAGGTCTTTGAAGCGGGCATCCGAGCGCAGAGGGTCGAATCCCGACCGCAACAGAACCCCCGGATTAAATCGCTCTTGATAGGCTTTTTCGAGCCAATTCATCGCCTGATCGCTGTCACCGAGCGACGCATAAATCGTGGCAATCTCTGAACCGTACGAATAGCTGGAGTTCGAGCGCTTCTTCAGACTGTCTAATAGCTTTATCGCTTCGCTTCTCTGGCCGGATGCGGCGTAAGCTCGCGCAAGATTGGCTATGCACGTTGGGCTGCCGCCGGAAAGCTGCACCGCTTTTTGCAGCTGCGCGACTGCTTCACCATACATCTGTTTTTCCAGATAGCCTTGGCCGAGTTGATTGTGCGCCATCGCAAAATTAGGATCCATTTCGATGGTTTTGTTGCTCTGTTGGATCGACTCGTCATACGAATGAGCAAGAACCAGCAATTCAGCTAGATCGGCGTTAATGATAAGAGATAAAGGATCCAGATTTTCCCCCTTTTTCATTTCTGCGATTGCTTCGTCGTAGCGGCCTAGAAGACTCAAATGCCAGGCAAACCAATGATGAGCTGTCGCGTAGTTTGGGTTAAGTTCGATGGCCTTCTGGAATTCCTTTCCCCCTGCGTCGAAATCCCAATCGAAGCCATCCAAAACGAATGCAAGCGAGTTGTGGGCTTCACCGAGCGTGCTGTCCAATTCAAGGGCCTTGATGGCCGCGGCTTTCGCTTTCGGCAGCGCTTCCTTCGGAGTCATCACCGCGTACTGCCAATCTCCCAACAAAGCATAAGTGTCGGCCAGGCCGGAGTAGGCTTGGGCGTAATTCGGATCTTCGTCGATCGCCTGATTGAAATATGCCAAGGCAACCTTCAAACCATCCGCGGTTCGCTTGTTCCAGAAATAGCGGCCTTTGAGATAAGACTCGTAAGCTTGCGGATTAACGAGCTTCGTGTTTTTCAGCGCGGCTTGTTCCTGCGGATTCAGTTTAATGCGGATTTGCTCGGCGATCGCGTTCGCCACTTTGTTCTGCAGCGTCAGCGTATCGCGCAATTCGCCTTCGTAGCTCTGCGACCATAAGTGCTTATCTGTGGCGGCGTCGATCAACTGCGCCGTGATGCGCACCCGCTCGCCGGAACGGAGCACGGTACCTTCCACTACAGCGTCCACGTTCAACTCGCGAGCAATCTGCGGCAAAGGCTTACGCGCATGTTTATACGTCATCGCTGAAGTGCGCGAGATGACACGCAAGGCGCTGATCTGGCCAAGGTCCGAAATCAATTCGTCGGTCATTCCATCAGCGAAGTAATCCTGAGTTGCGTCGTTCGACAAGCTTTCTAACGGCAGCACGGCCAGTGAGCGAATCGCCGAGGGCGTGTGCGTGCGGTAATGAAGCCTCCAGATGGCCAGCGAGGCTATTAGAAGCACGAGCACCCCAAGCGCCGATATTTTCCATGCACGTGGCCGCAAGGGGCGTTCCGGCGCAGCGAGCTTGCCCGAGGCATCCGGCGGACCCAAAACCTCCCCCTCGGGCTTAGCCGGGGGTTCGGGGCTGCGGACCGGGGCATCGGCATCCTTCACTTCCGCCAGGAAGCGGTAACCCCGGCGAGAGAGGGTCTCTACATAACGGGGGCTCTCGGCCGAGTCGCTAAGGGCGTCACGAATCTTATTGATCGCTTTATTCAGGCCGTGGTCGAAATCCACAAAGGTGTCCGCTGGCCACAACTCCTTCTGCAGTTCCTCGCGCGTTACCAGTTTCCCCGCGTTCTGTACCAGCAGCGCCAGGACTTGAAACGGCTGCTCCTGAATCCTGATTTTTAGCCCGTGTTTTCGTAGTTCGCCGGCAGCGAGATCGATGTCGAACACGCCAAAGCGAAGGCGCCTGGCGGCAGGATGGAGGTCTTCCGTCATAAAGAGCAGACCGGGAGTGTACCACCGGGGCCGGCCGGAAGCATTGAAAGTTAGAGGAGAAAATCCGCCAAGCCTTTTGTGCACTTTAGCTTAGCTGGGGACCCATATTCCTGTGCCAGAGGATAGCCAGTCCATTGGCATTCGTCTGTTCGTGGCTCAATGTCGCAGCCAGCGGGCGGGATTTCGCGGCTGTCACTCGCAAGCGATTCGAGACAACAAAAGTGATCATGGAGCGGCAAACAACTATCCGCGGCGACCAATGCCTTACGGCCCTTGCCAGGGTCATCCTTGCCGGCTTGCTCCTGGTTCTCTTCACTGCCATCTCTCCGGAGGCCATCGGAGAGAGGCTCTCATTGGCAACGCTCTCTGTGATGTGACCTTTCAAGTGAAACTCATTCCCGCGCACTCCGCTCGACGTTTGCAAGACGGCAGTCCTGTAGTCGTATGGCTCGTGCCGATAACGCCGAGTTTGAAGGGAAGTCCGCGCAGTGCGTCGCCGCACTACCGGATTATCCGACACCATAAAAGGTTTGAGCCTCGCGTACTGGTGGTTCCAGGGGGAAGCACCGTCGAATTTCCGAACCAAGATCCTTGGCTTCACAACGTATTTTCTGTTTCGCGAAGCATGCGATTCGATCTAGGGCTTTACCAGGCAGGGGTACGCAAATCGGTGACGTTTGACCGACCTGGCGTTTCGTATCTGTTCTGCAGCATCCATCCGGAAATGATGGCGATCGTCGTGACCGTCGATTCGGCGTACTTCGGTGTAACCGGCAAGACTGGACGTATCTCGATTGCCGGCGTTCCTCACGGAAAATACGTTCTTCACGTTTGGCACGAGAATTCCGCGCCTCAAGTACTTGAAGCGCTCCAACGCACCATCTCCGTGGGAGATGACAACCGCAGCCTGCCAACAATTTCTATCGCCCTGGCCGATGAAGTCCCGATGATCAGCGAGAACGACAACAGCGAGCAAGCCGCCTTCGCCGGCGGGAAATGAGGACCACGATGACACAAGAGAATTGGCCGGGCACTTTTGAACAGGAGGTTTTGCCTCATCTGGACGCGGCCTATAATTTGGCGCGCTGGTTGACAGGAAACAACCAGGATGCGGAAGACGTTGTTCAGGAAGCCTATTTACGCGCTTTTCGTTTCTTTTCCAAATTCCGAGGCGGCGATGCGCGTGCCTGGCTGCTGAAGATTGTGAGAAATACTTGTTATACCTGGCTGCATGTAAACCGCCCCCTGCAAAACGCCGCGGAATTCGACGAAATGCTGTTTCCGCCTGATCCTCGCGCTCCCAATCCAGAAGAAGCCATCCTGCAGAACGACAGCGGGGCTCAATTGCGAAAGGCGCTGGAGAAACTCTCGCCGAATTTGCGGGAAGTTCTGATTCTGCGTGAATTTGAGGGCATGTCGTATAGACAGATTGCCGATATCACTGGAGTGCCCACCGGCACCGTGATGTCGAGCTTGTGGCGCGCGCGCGGCCGCCTGCGTCAAGTCCTGACGGGCCCTAAAGACCTCCACACATCTCCAAGTTCAGCGCGAATGCGAACTGCGAACGCATGAGAAACCGCCCGGCAATTTTCTGGTTCCATCGCAACTCGCTGGTGTAGAGTCTCGAGATGCGTCCTTATCGGCTTGTTTTGTTTTTCTTCCTGGTTCTGGGCTCCGCAATCGCGCTGACTTTTGCTGCATCCGGACGGCGCGCCTCAACCGCCACGGCCCCGCCTGCCCCTGCCGCCACCTACATGGGCTTTGACCTCAACATTTATCCCGGCGACGATGCTTTACCCATGCTGCGCAAAACATTTTCCTTTACTAGCTACTGGCTTGGTGCGCCTCCGGGCGAAAAGAGCAGCACCTGGCAGGGCAAACGCGAATTGCTCGCTTCGCAAGGCTTCGGATTTGTGGTGCTGTTCAATGGCAGAGATAGTCGCAAACTGCGGAACTCCATGGACGCGCGGCAGCGCGGATTTGCCGATGCGCAAGCTGCCGCAAAGCTGGCGCGCCAGGAAGGCTTCGCCAAAGGGACCGTTATTTTTCTGGATATTGAGGAGGGCGGCCGGCTTCCCGCGCCTTACCACGACTACCTGCGCGCGTGGTCTGAAGAACTCAGTCAGTCCGGCTTCAAAGCAGGCGTGTATTGTTCCGCGATGCCTTCCGATGAAGGCGGCGGCGTGAAGATCACCACGGCGCAGGATATTCAAGCGCACGTCGGCGCGCGCCCCATGGTTTTCTGGATTTACAACGATGCGTGCCCACCGGCGCCGGGATGCGTGTTCCCGCAAACCCCGCCGGCGCCGGAAACCGGCGGCTTTTCCGCGGCCGTGGTTTGGCAATATGCGCAATCGCCGCGCCGCAAGGAATACAGCGCGAGGTGTGCGGCCACTTACGCCGCGAATGGGAACTGCTACGCTCCGGGCGATTCCGCGCATAAATGGTTTTTGGACGTGAACACGGCCACCACCGCGGATCCTTCAGCGCCGGCGAAATAGGGCGGCAGGCGCGCCGCCCTTTTCCTTTGCGTCCACGGGCACGCGTTTAGAGCTGCCCGAATCCTCCGTCAACATTAATTTCCACTCCCGTGACGTACGACGCGTCCTTTGACGCCAGAAACGCAACCACGCCCGCGACCTCTTCCGGCTGTCCAAAACGTTTCATGGGATTGGTTGCAATGATGCTCTTCGCAAAATCGTCCACGGCTTGCTGGGGCAGGCCAGTCCGACCGAAGATCGGCGTAACGATCGGCCCCGGCGCCACCGTATTCACGCGAATCCCGCGCTCCACAAGTTCCGCCGCGGCAGTTCTTGCCAACGACCGCAATGCGGCTTTCGTTGCCGAGTATGCGCTGGTGCTCGGCGTGCCCTTGGCTCCCGCCACGCTGGTATTCAAAATGATCGACGCCCCATCATTCATGAGCGGAACCGCCTTCTGAATGGTGAAGTATGCGCCTTTGATGTTGATGTCGAACTGCTCATCGAACAGGCTTTCCGGCGTATCCACGAGCGGGGCGAATTTGGCCACGCCGGCGTTGACGAATAGCACGTCCATCTTCCCGAATTTTTGCACCACCTTGGCCAGGAATTTTTCCGTTTCGCCCAGCTTGGCCGTGTCAGCTTGTACCGCCAGCACGCCATCGCCCAGTGTCTTCACCGCCTCGTCCAGCGTCTTCTGATTTCTGCCGGAAATGGCGACGCGCGCGCCTTCCTCCAGAAATCGTTTCGCTGTGGCCAGCCCGATGCCGCTGTTGCCGCCCGTCACTACCGCCGTTTTGCCTTCAAGTCGTTTCATGGAAGCCTCCAACCCGCGAGGGGCCTGAATTTTCTCTGACTTCGATACTTAGATGAATATCGAAATATCAGGTTACAATGTTTTGCAGGCCCGCCACGTGCGCTGGCCTGCGGCTCGCTCCTTCGTTACACTGTGTTCACAAATGGACCGCACCCACATCGAACGCATTTCCAAGGCCTTAGCCGACGAAACACGCCTGCTCATCTTTGAGGCCATCAGCAAGTCCGGCGAAATGAATTGTGGCGAAATCGTCTCCTTGCGCGGCGTCACTCCCGCAACCGTGTCTCACCATCTGAAGATTCTTGCGGATGCGGGGCTGATCGAATGCCACAAAAGAGGCCAGTTCGTTTATAGCCGTGCCGATCGCAACACCCTCACCAAGTACACCCGCGCGCTGTCAGTCCTTGCGCGCCCGCGAAAGAAATAGTCATTCGTTTTTCTGGCCAGAGTGGGCGCAGACTTCGGCTCCTATGCGCGATCCGGCCGTGCGAACTGGCTGCTGTCAAGGGTCCTCCATTCTGATATTTCCAAACGTGGCACCAGAACTGATTGGCATCGCCGACAACCGTATCGCTTTTTATTCGCCCTCCAGCGTTCGAAATACGTTCGCTGCAAGCCCCTCATTCCAAAGCCTTTCCACCCTCTAACCCTTTTCCTGTCAACCTGTTGACCCTTTCGCGCATCTCATTCAAAGCTTATAATTTGTTCACTTTTTCCACGCATAGCACCCATCAAAATTATTCGTGGGGCTGCCCCCTGGAAAGCAGGGTAGGGTAGAGATTGTGTGGGGAGTTTCCGGGCCGCAGTTCGGCCCGCGCCTGCATTTGGCGGGCAGAAAAAAAGGAGTAACCACCCATGGTTCAGCAGTTTCTTCTGGCCAGCGATTTTGACCAGACACTCAGCTTCAACGACTCGGGAGTCGTTCTCAGCGAGTTAATCGGCTTTCATTCGTTCGACGAGAAGGTGAAAGGCCTTTCCAACATCAATTTGGTTCAGCAGGGCGCTGAACTTTCTTACCTCATTCTGCATGACCCCGACTTCCGCCGGGTTCGCCGCGAGCACTTGATCGAGACCGGGAAGCGCATCCGCCTGAAGCACGACGTCAAGCTCTTCGCGGATTCGCTCGACAGTCTCGCTGACGATTTCCGCATTTCGTTCCACGTGATTTCCGCGGCGCCTCAGGAAATTATTCAGTCGGCGCTGGAAGGAATCGTTCCGAAGGAAAACATTTACGGCACGCGATTCCGCTTCAACGAAGCCACTGGCGAAGTGGAATCCATCATCCGAGCCACAGCCGGCTGGGGCAAAATCACTGTCCTGGAAGAGCTGCGCGCTCATCTCGGCATCAGCCACGACCACATCATTTACATGGGCGACGGCAGTTCCGACTTGCCGGTGATGATGCACGTGAATCAGCATGACGGTCTGACCATCGCGGTCTCCGAAGCCAAATTCATCACTCGCGTGGCGCGCCGCACGGTACTCAGCGACAACGCCATGAGCGTGCTCGTTCCGGTGCTTGAGGATGTGCTGCGCTGGGATTCCGTGAAAATCCGCCGCTTCTTTGCCACCCGCGGCTTAACTCTGCGTGAGTGGGACAAGATGCGCACGGACCTGCTGACCATCGGTGAGCGAACTGACACTGTCGCTCCAGCTATCACGCAGTAATTTGGAGTGCGGTGGTTCGCCACCGCTTTTCAACTCGCAAATATATCGGAAGCCCCAAACGTGGACGGTGCAGCAAACCGCCATCCACATTCCTTTTGCCTTCTTCTGCTATTCTTCCTTCCTGGGGAGGACCCCGATGGCTCGCAAGAACATTCTCATGTTTGTTGGTGACTACGTCGAAGACTACGAAGTCATGGTTCCATTCCAGGCGTTGCTCATGGTCGGGCATTCCGTTCACGCCGTTTGCCCCGGCAAGAAATCCGGAGAAAGCGTGCGCACCGCGATTCACGATTTTGAGGGCGATCAGACTTACTCGGAGAAACCTGGCCACAACTTTGCCCTTAATGCCACGTTCGACCACGTCAAACCCGAAGAATACGATGCCCTGGTCATCCCGGGCGGCCGCGCTCCGGAATATATTCGCCTGAACCCGCGCGTGCTGGAGATCGTTCGTCATTTCGCTTCAGCGAACAAGCCGATCGCCGCGCTATGCCATGGCGCACAGGTGCTTGCCGCTGCCGGTGTGTTGAAAGGGAAGAAATGCAGTTGTTATCCCGCATGCGCGCCCGACGTCACAAATTCCGGCGGCACGTTTGTTGAGGTTGCGATGGCCGAGGCAATCGCGGACGGTAATCTTGTCACCGGACCAGCGTGGCCGGCGCAACCGGCGTGGCTGGCAAAATTTTTGCATGTCATAGGAACGCGAATCGAGCTGTGATATTTATCACAGTGCTTAATAAGTTTTTTTGATTCGACACCGCGCACTTTTAAATCTGTCTCTCCTCTTTCTTAATTCTCTCCTCGGGTAGATAATCATCTGTTTGCTACTCCACTCAGAGGCGATCCTTGCACCATGTCTAACATCAATGTAAAGAAGGGCGTTATTGGTATCCTCACCGGCGGCGGAGACGTTCCGGGCTTGAATCCGGCGATCCGCGCGGTGACGTTTCGCGCGCTCCGCGAGGGCTATGAGGTAATTGGTATCCGGCGAGGCTGGGCCGGACTTGTCGATCTGGTTCGCGACGAAAAGCACGACAACTCCGACAACTTTCAGCGCCTTACTGAAGATGTTGTGAATCGCGCCGGGCGCACCGGCGGCACGTTCCTGCACTCTTCGCGCACCAATCCCGGCCGCGTCAGCAAGGATAGTGTTCCGGACCATCTGAAGGGCGAATACAACGCGGAAAAAAATGATCTAACGCCAGAAATCTTGAAGAATCTCGCCTGGCTGGGCATGGAATATCTCATCCCCATCGGCGGCGACGATACCCTCAGCTATGGTGTGCGCCTGTATCAGGAAGGCGTGCGCGTGGTGGCCATTCCCAAGACCATGGATAACGACGTGCCCGGCACCGACTACTGCATCGGCTTCAGCACATGCATCACCCGTTCTATTCAGATGACCAACTCCCTGCGAACTTCCGCTGGCTCCCACGAGCGCTTCATGGTCCTGGAAGTCTTCGGACGTTACGCTGGTTTCACGGCCATGCTGCCCACCATGGCAGGCGCGGCGAATCGCTGCGTCATCCCCGAACACAAATTCAACATCGAGCATCTCACCGAGCTTCTGGTCTATGATCGCAATCGCAATCCCAGCCGCTATTCCACCGTGCTGGTTTCCGAGGGAGCCATGTTTGAAGGCGGCGAAATGGTTTTCCAGACCAGCTCCGCCGACGCTTTCGGCCACAAAAAACTCGGAGGAATCGGCGATTTGGTTTCCGAGGAACTTACGCACCTTTCTCCAAAATTCAATAACGGGAAAAAAATCGAGACCATCAACCAGAAGCTCGGTTACCTGGTGCGCTGCGGCGATCCCGACGCTATCGACTCCATCGTTCCCATGGCCTACGGCAACCTGGCTCTCGACCTGATCCTCAACCGTATTCACGGGCGCCTGGTCGTTCTAAAAAACGGCCGGTACGACAACATGCCCATCGAAACCGTCACCGCCACGAAGAAGGTCATCAACGTCAAGGAGCACTACAGCATTGAGCGCCTGCGTCCCGTGTTCAAGAGTTTCGAGATGAAGCCGCTGTTCCTGATGACCAGCGAACTTTCCTGAAGCTATCGGGGGGACGCCTCTTGCCGTTCCCCCATCTTTGCTGCATCCTAGTGCTGATCTTTTCCCGCCCCTGTTCGTTTTCGCTGCCTGTTCTGTTCTGGGAGGTCCCATATGGATGCATCAGTGTTTCCTTCTGGTTCGCGGCAGCAGGACGCTTCCGCTTCCGAACTGCACCGTGCGCTGATTGTCGACTCCAGCCCGGAGATCAACCAACTCCTCACAAATTTGTTCGATCACGCCGATTGGAGCATTCATTTTGTCGCGGATAATAGGGAAGCGCTGCGTGCCGCCAAGGCCAACGCCCACGACCTGATCATTACCAGCGAGTGCACTTCGGCAACCCAGGACATCGAACTGCTTCGCCAGCTTCGCATGGTTCGGCCACACACCCGCCTGATCATCCTGACCGACGAATTTGTTCCCGGCGACGTTCTGGCGGCGATTCGCGAGCGTGCCTTCAGTTATTTCGCGCGTCCGTTTTCTACTGAGAAGCTGGCGGAAATGATTCGCATTGCCATGAGTGAACCTTGTTGGGACGACGGCATCGAACTCATCTCCGCCACGCCGAATTGGGTGCGCTTGTCGGTGCGCTGCGAAGTTCTTACTGCCAATCGCCTGATCCAGTTTTATAGGGAAGCAGGGAACCTTCCTGACGCTGAGAAGGAGGAAGTTGCGTGTGCATTCCGCGAAATTCTTCTCAATGCCATGGAACACGGAGGGCATTTTGATCCTTCGCAATACGTCGAGGTGGGTTATGTGCGCACCAAACGCGTGGTCATGTGCCGTGTGAAGGATCCCGGCAAGGGTTTCTCCTTGGAGGAGATCAAGCACTCCGCGATCGCCAATCCGCCGGACGAGCCGTTCCGTCACATGGAGGAGCGGGAATCCAAAGGCATTCGCCCGGGTGGCTTCGGCATTCTGATGGCCAAGAAACTTGTGGATGAACTGCTCTACAACGAGCAAGGAAACGAGGTGCTCCTCGTTAAGCATCTTGACCCGGGTCCAGCGGTGCCCGCAGCCTGAATCGCGACAGCGTCACAGCAGGCTTGCTCGTTGGTCGTCCGCTTTCTCAATTCTTCCACTTATCATGTACCGGCATGTTTTTGCCACCCATCTAAGTGTTGTTGCTTCCTGTGAGGTGTTTCCATGCAGCTTCGTAACCTTGGTAAGAATGGTCCGCTGGTTTCGCCTCTTGGCCTTGGATGTATGGGCATGTCGGAATTTTATGGCGCGCGCAACGACGCCGAATCCATCGCCACGATTCACCGCTCCATCGAATTCGGCGTCAATTTTCTGGATACCGCCGATGTCTACGGCTACGGTGACAACGAGATCCTGGTCGGCAACGCCATTCGCGACCGCCGCGACAAGGTTTTCCTAGCCACCAAGTTCGCCATTGTTCGCGACCGCTCGAATCCCCATGTTCGCGGGGTTAGCGGTAAGCCCGATTATGTCCGCTCCTGTTGCGACGCCAGCTTGAAGCGCTTGGGCGTCGACACCATCGATCTCTACTACCAGCATCGCGTTGATCCCAACACGCCGATCGAGGAAACCGTTGGCACCATGGCGGAATTGGTCCGTGCGGGCAAGGTTCGTTACATCGGTCTGTCGGAAGCTTCGTCCGCCACCATCCGTCGCGCGCACGCCGTCCATCGCATCAGCGCGCTGCAAACCGAATATTCGCTGTGGACGCGCGATCCGGAAGATGATGCGCTCGCCACCACGCGCGAATTGGGCATTGCCTTCGTGGCGTATAGTCCGCTGGGACGCGGATTCTTGACGGGGCAATTCAAGCGCTTCGAGGATTTTGCTGCCGACGATTACCGCCGCAACTCACCACGTTTCCAAGGAGAAAATTTCCAGAAGAATCTCGATCTTGTGGCGCGCGTCGAAACCATCGCCCGCGAGAAGCGTTGCACGTCGTCGCAGCTAGCTCTTGCCTGGCTCCTGGCGCAGGGTGAGGACGTCATTCCCATCCCCGGCACCAAGCGTCGCAAGTATCTCGAGGAAAACGTCGGCGCGCTCAATGTGAAACTGACCGCCGAAGATCTTCGCCGTATCGACGAAGTCGCGCCCAAGGGCGTGGCTTCCGGCGCCCGCTACCCCGAGACCATGATGTTCATGGTCAATCGCTAGTACGGAGTGCGGCGGCTCGCCGCCGCTTTTACGGCTGCAACCACAACGCCAATCCTTCAATCCAAAAAAAAGAGGCCGAGAGAATTCTCGGCCTCTTCGCCACGCAAACTGTGGAAACTTAGAATTCGAAAAAGTGCGCGATCTTTTTCCCTGTCTCTTCCGTGTAATAAACCGTGATCTTGGCGCCTTTTTCGGTGCCCTTGCCCACGGCCTTCCCTGAATCCTTTAATGCATCTCCGGAGTATTCAAAGGTCTTCTCGGTACCGTCGGCCGACTTCACCACAACCGTCTTTGTTCCCTCATCGACCTTCTCGACCGTACCCTTTGTCACCTTCATGCCATCTTTGCCAACTTTTCCAATGGCTTTGGCCGATTCGTCCGCGCCCTTGCCGGTAGTACGCACCACCACTTCGGAACCTTCCTTGATTCCGTCGAATCCGTCTTTCGTACCCTTCACGGTATCGTCGCCGGCCACCTTCACGGTGTGTTCGGTTCCATCCTTGGTCTTCACAACCACGGTCTTCGTGGTCTTATCGACCTTCTTCACCGTGCCGTGCACAAAGCTCACCACATCTTGTGCCACGCTCATTGACGCAGCGAACGCCAGCCCTGCCAATGCAAGCAATACCTTTTTCATCTGCGGATACCTCCTCCGAGGAACTCATGATTACATACTTTCAGAGGCCATCATACCGATTTTGTTCAACTAATCAAATTCCTCGACACTCCCCAAATTCTGTCACGATGCTTTCGGCGGCTCCCACAACTCGATCCGGTTTCCTTCCGGGTCCATAATCCAGGCGAATCGCCCATACTCGGCTTCCTGCCGGTCGGGATCGATCCACACGCCCTCGCTGCGCAACTTCTCTACCAGCCCGTCCAGGTCTTCCACGCGAAAATTCATCATGAACGGTTTGGTGCTCGGTTGGAAATACTTCGTGTCCGGTTTGAAGATTGACCACGCGGTGCATCCTTCCGGGTCGCCATCCTCTTTCCAGCGAAACACAACTCCTGCTCCCGGCATATCCTGTTTAATGCCCAGGTGTTTTTCATACCACTCGTAGAGTTTCTGCGGGTTCTCCGCTTTGAAGAAGACTCCGCCGAGTCCTGTCACGCGTCCCATACTCTCCTCCGTTCGCCAGATTCGGCGGTATTCTATAACCAATCCTGCCCATTCAAGAAACAAATGACGTCCGCGTGCCGGCTACGTTAAACTGAAGGCTCTCCCGCCCTCGTGCGCTATGAATACCCTGGAACACCGCATCTGTTCATCCTCTCTGTGGCGGTATTTTTCTCACCGCCAACTTCTTCCATGGGTCTTGTCCGATGCCTGCCTGGGCGACCACGTTTTAGAGATTGGCGCTGGATATGGGGCGGCCACCGCGCATCTCCGCGAACGCGTCCCGCGCGTTACCTCGCTGGAATACGACCACGATTCAACGCAACATCTAAAGGCCCATCACAACGAGCATTTCGGCGGAGTGCTCCGCGGTGATGCCTCGCATCTGCCTTTCGCGAGCGAAACCTTCTCTTCGGCCATCGGTATTCTCGTCCTTCACCATCTCAAGTCGCGCAAGTTGCAGGACCTCGCCTTCTCTGAAGTCCTCCGCGTACTGCGCCCAGGCGGCACTTTCCTCGCTTTTGAGATCAACGACAGCTGGATTCACCAGCTCGGTCATTTCAAGAGCACCTTTACTCCGCTCTCTCCCGGCTCCGCCTTTGCGCGGCTCACCACCGCTGGATTCTCTCGCGTCTCGGTCGATTTCCGCCGCGGCGGATTTCGTCTGCACGCCTTGCGCGCCAATCCAGAGCGCGCTTCCTCCGAGCCGCAACACGCCGCGCACAGGGCCGTCGCCGCAAGCGTCTGATCATCGCTTCGCTTCAGTTGTCGCTGGCGGGTACACTCGCGCGAAATAAGGCAGGCAATCCAAACGCGCGTCCGCAATCGCTGGCAAACACAATTCCCTTGGAGTCCAATTCCCAAGCCGGCGAGGAGCTGTTGCAATTCCCGCCCGTTAGTTGCCTTTCTTTCCCCGACGACAGTTCGCGAACCCAAATTTGCTTTGGGCCATTCCTTCCAGCGGTGAACGCCATCCACTTTCCATCCGGCGAAGTGACGGAGTCCGGGAAATCCGCAGGAACCGGCACCTCTTGAAGTGTCGTCTTCCGCGTAGTAGGGTCGAATTCCATGATCGACGATCGCCCATTTTCCACCAGTTCGAACTCAATGGCTCTTCCATCCGCCGCCAGTCGCGGGCGTAGCGCTTGTCCCTCAAACGAAAGCTCTTCGTTCTGGTTGTCATGCTGCCACCGCAATACATATCGATCGTTACCCATAGATTGGTAAAAAAGTCCGGCATGTGAAACCACCGGGAACGAAGAGAAGATTGCCCCGTGCTGCGGCGGAACTCGCGCAAAATGTTGCTCCGGTTCGCTTGCATAATTCACCATGTGCCGTTTCGCATCCACGAATGCGATCAACGCAGCAACCGCGACCGCGGCAATCGCGATTCGCCGCGGCACTTCCTGCCAACTGCGATATCCCGCGAAAACAAACAGCGCGAGCAAAATCCACACCTTCGGGAACAGCCAAATCGGATGCAATGGCAAGGTCAACAGAATGTACGAAACCACCAGAAAGACACTTTCGCGCGGACCTGCTTCCTCTAGCAGCAACACCAGCGGAAGCAGCAGAATGATGAACGTATAAGAGGCTGTGCTGGTCGAGAGCAGCACCACCGCAATCACAAACCACGCAAAGTCTCGCCGTTCGTTGCCACGTTGCGTGCTCGTGCCAAGGAAAAGCAAAGCGGCAATGGTCAGCGAAGTGAACGTTCGCAGGAAAAAGAACAGCCGCGGCGCGTTCCACAGAGGATGAGGATTCAACTCCGCTTCGCCAACGAACGCGCGCCTCAACATCGTTGACAGTGTCGGCGTCCCGGCGTTGTACGGATCGATGGACCCGCCCTCCAGCGACCGCGGCAGAATCTGCGTGGCATAATAGTGCACGTCCGCCGGCCCGAACAACACCAGCGCCACGCCCAGCAAAATCAGGCCGGCGACGGCCATTCCGAGCACAGCTTTCCATTGCCGTTTCGCCGCAAAATACAACAGAAACGGTCCGCCATACAGTTTCAGTCCAAACGCGATGCCCGTCGTGAACCCGCCCAGGAAATAGTCTTTTCGGTGCAAGAAATAAAAGGCCAGCGTCAACAGGAAAAGCAGAAAAATGTAGTACTGCCCATACCGGAAGTTCGTCGCCAGCGAGAAATAGCCGCTAAAAGCCAGCAGCCAGATCTTCTCCATGCGAAATCGCGTCAGTCGCGACAGCAACCCGACGCTGGCCCACAGAAAACCCAGATTGAAGATCAGCCAGATGCGTTTCGCAGTTTGCGGCGCGAATCGTGTGAACGCCATCATCGGCAGCATGGTCAGCGGAGTCTGCGCCGTGTACGTTCCGATGGTTCGTCCGTAACCCGCGTAATTCATCTCTCGCGCGAACCAGGTCCAATCGTAATAGTTGCGTAAGGGTTTGTGCTGCACCGCCAGTCTCGCCGCCGTGTCGTAATTCGGGAAGTCCGTCTCCACTCGCGTCCATCCCGCGCGAAACGCAGTGCCCAGCAGAATCGCCATTGTGACCAAAACCGCTGCACGCAGCGCGAAACTGGAATGGAAAAACTCCCGGAGCAGCGCAACCATTCCGTTTCGGCCGCCGCTCCCGGAGTCATGATGTGATTGTACTTGCGAATTTTCCGGAATCACGATGAATCGTATGCCGCCACACGCCCGTGAACTCCGAGGCATGTGCGAGCTTGAACTCCCGCAGCAATACTAAACAATGCCCCCACAATGGGCCACTTGGAAAATTGCAGAAGTACTATGGCTGACCAGCGAAATAGCCTTGTTGGGCTTGCAGGCGCACTCCCTCGCGGACGCAAACCACGCGCAGTCTGTGAACTTGCCGTCGCCGGGCGACCCGGAATACACGATCTGGTATCGCCCTTTGGCATTCGCGAAGGAATCGCTGATGGCTTTTCCCACGTCGTTGTTCAGATACACTTTTCCCCCGGTTTGCCTGGCCAGCTGTTCCAGCGTGTCTCCGGCCGTGCCTCGGTCGGCGCGTGGAATCGTATTCTCACGCGTCACTTCCACGCTGTTAATAACCGTATTAGTCCGGACCAGTTGCGCGGTGAAGTATTGCAAGAACGGTCCGTAATCCACGCACTTGTCCGATACCCATCTCGCGCACTGCACGCCACACTTGCCGGCCAAAAAGCTTCCCGATTCTCCGCTGAACAGCACATCCTTGCAGCCATACGGAAAATCCAGCCAATTCCACGCCGCGGTAGTGATCCACACGATGGTTTTCGGGCCACGGATTCTCGCCAGTTGTTGTCCTAATTCGCCCAGCGCCAGAAACGTCTTGCCAGAACGCACTGCGTAATCCTTGTCGTCGATCATCCTGAACCCGCAAACATTTTGAATCGCCTGATCCAGCAATGGGCGGACTTGCGGCGTCCAAGGCGCACCGGACGGCTCTGCCACCCGCTTGCCACCGGCTGCCGTTGGCAGCACTTTCACTCCCTCAGGTGGTGGAAGCGCGTGCACGGGGTAAAGGTCACCATGATTGGTCAACAGATAAAGATAAACCGATTCGTTTGTTCCCACGGGTTCCAATGCTTGGACGATCAGCGTAGAAAGATATTCGCGGTGTAGCGGTATCGCGTTCAGTAGGTCAAACAAAATCAGCGTTGTGCCCGGCGTCGCAGTTCCTGCAGCCAATTGCGTGGGGCTGGATCTCACGGAAGAAATGGTCTGCAACTTATCGTTGTCGAACACCTGAAAATCCGCGCCCGTCGGATCTGCAACCGGACGACCACCGTTATCCAGGGCGGTCACTGTTACAGTCACGTCTTTGGCAACGACCGGGACGGGGCTATGGACGGCATCCGTGGACGATCCAGATGCTTGCGCGCCGTGCGTTTCTTCTTTCGATTGCATTTGTCCCGCTACAGCCAACGGGCCAATCAATAGCAGGAAAGTCGCGACCAGAGGGGTGAGGCGCATGAGTATCCTCCTTAAGGAGCGATTTACTCAGGTGTACCCTGAAGAGGCTTAAGACACATCCTACTTATGCAATCCTTCTCGCCTTCGCGCGCACGGGAATCTGCGGAGGTCGGAGCATTGCCCTTCGTTGGCCCCCAACATAAAAAGTGTTTTGTCGGCTAACTTTTTGTGCTATGTAGACGTCTTACCTATTGCTAAGGAGTTTGTCTACCTACATGCCTCCTAAACCACGCTACCAGAACCGCACAGAAATCCTGCAGGGTACCCTGGACATGCTCATCCTCCAGACCCTTCAATGGGGTCCGCGGCATGGCTATGCGCTCAGCAAGGCCATTCGCACCAACTCCGGCGAAATCCTGAAGGTCGACACGGGTTCGCTCTATCCAGCGCTCCACCGACTCGAGCGCAAGGGCTGGATCGCCGCCGAATGGAAAGCTTCAGAGATTGGTCCCAGGTTGCGCGTCTATCGACTGACCAAAACCGGCAAAACACAGTTGCTGTCCGAGCGTTCGCGTTGGGAGAGGGTCACCGCGGCGATCGCCGGAATCATGAATCCTGCCGGGAAGGAGAGCGAATCATGAAATTTCCCTTTTGGCGCAGAGCGCAGCGTAACGAGGAACTCCTTGAAGAGATGCAAGCGCATTTGTCGCAGGCCGAACGCGAAGCAACAGAATCCGGCAAGACGCCGAAGGAAGCGCAGGCGGCCGCTCACCAGGAATTCGGCAACGTAGGCCTGGCCGCGGAAGTAACTCGCGACACCTGGGGCTGGAATTGGCTCGTGGAATTATTGCAAGACGTACGCTACGGCGTGCGCAACATGTTGCGCACACCCGGATTCGCACTGGTCACGGTGCTCACGCTGGCGTTGGGCATCGGCGCGAACACCGCCATCTTCTCGGTGGTGGACGCGGTGCTCTTCCGCGCTCTGCCCTATCGCGATGCGGGCAGGCTGGTGTGGGCCACCAACTTTGTCGCGGAGCAGAAGCAGAATCTCGTATTCGCGGACGAATATGCTGGTTGGCGAACGCAAAACCACGGGTTCGAAAACGTGGCGGCATACTCGCCCTCTGCCGAATATACGCTGACAGGTACAGGCAGCCCGCAACGTCTGCTTGGCGCCCAGGTCGCAGCCGATTTCCTGGTAGTGTTGGGTGTGACGCCTCAACTGGGGCGCAACTTTCTGCCGGAAGAGGATCGTCCCGCCGGACCGAAAGCGGTGCTGTTGAGCGACGCCGTGTGGCGATCGAATTTCGGCGCCGATCGCAATGTGGTCGGCCGAGTCGTGGCGTTCGACGATGCTCCGTATACTGTAGTGGGAGTGCTTCCGCGCGATTTCGAATTCCTCGACAACAGCCCAGCGGACTTTCTGGTGCCGTTTCAACTCTCTGACAGCAGCATTCAGTCCTCAAACGGACGACTAAGGGTGGCCATCCAGCCGCTGAGCGTCGTGGCAAGGCTGCGTCCGGAGGCCACTGTGGCGGCCACGGTGACGGAACTCAATGCCATCAACACTCGCGTGCTTACCAGTCTTCCCGGCAATTTGAAGCGCATGCTGGGTGATGCGCATGCCCAGGTCTTTCTGCTTCACGACCATGAGATTGGCGACGTGCGCCCCGCTCTGCTCGTGCTTCTCGCCGCAGTCGGGTTCGTGCTTTTGATCGCTTGTGCGAATATCGCGAACCTGCAGCTCGCGCGCGCCGCCGGACGCGAAAGGGAAGTGGCCATTCGCAGCGCGCTCGGCGCCGGGCGCTGGCGCCTGGCCAAACTGCTGCTGACGGAAAGTTCTGCATTGGCGCTGGCCGGCGGTGCGACGGGTTTGTTACTCGCGGCATGGGCCATCCGCCTGATACGCCGCTTTGCACCTGAAAATATTCCGCACTTGCAAGTCGCGCACCTTAATCTGCGCGTCCTGCTGTTCACCTTCGTTGTTTCACTTCTCACCGGAATCCTGTTTGGATTGGCTCCGGTGCTAGCCGCTTTTCGTGTCTCTTTGCTCAGTACCTTGAAAGAAGGTGGTTCGCAGTCCGGTTCGGGTACCGCCACACGCCGCGCTCAACGGATTTTGATGGTTGCGGAGATTGCTCTTTCCTTCGTTCTCTTCATCGGTGGTGCCCTCCTGGTGAAAAGCTTTCATCAAATCACCGCAATTCACCCCGGATTCGATCTACACGGCGTTCTTACAGCGAATGTCGCTTTGGCCTTGGATCAATATCAGACCCCTGACCAGCAGCGCGCCTTTTTCGAGCAACTCGTGAAGAGCCTGCAGGCTCTGCCGGGCGTCACTTCGGCTGCGGCGACGGCCACCGTCCCGCTGCGCGGAAACACGCAAATGATTTCGACGATTCAAGTCGAAGGCCAGCCGGCGATAAACCCGTTCATGGCCAACGTTCCCACTGCGCGTGTCAATTCCGTCACTCCGGGATATTTTTCGGCGTTGCGCGTTCCCCTAATGGAAGGGCGGCTACTGGATGAACGCGACGGTGCGGACGCGCCGAAGTCCGCGGTTGTCAATCAGGCTTTTGTTCGCCACTTCTTCGAAAAGGAAGATCCCATCGGCAAAAGGTTCACCGCAAAATTCTCGCCGGGACCTGGCGATCCCCCCACCTGGACCATCGTTGGTGTGATCAAAGACACCAAGCAGCAAGGACTCGCGGCCGACGTCACGCCCGAAGTCACTGCCTCTATCTCACAGTGGCCTCGGTTCATGATGACCCTGCTGCTTCGCACCTCGCTTGATCCACCAAGCCTGGTCTCTGCTGTCCGAGCGCAAGTCACTGCTCTCGACAAGAACACACCCGTTTACGGGGTGCGAACCATGGATGATTTGTTCTCTGCCGAACTTGCTTCCCAGCGATTCAATGCCAGTTTATTGGCGGCATTCGCAGGGTTCGCGGTACTTCTCGCGGCCGTGGGAATCTATGGCGTGATGGCTTACGCCGTCAGCCAACGCACCCATGAAATGGGTGTGCGCATCGCGCTGGGCGCGGGGCGGGGAAATGTTCTTCGCAGGATTCTCAATCAGGGATTTCGGCTCGCCCTATTTGGTGTGGGGCTCGGGCTTGCGGCTTCGTTTGCGCTGACTCGCCTGATGGCTGGCCTGTTGTTTGGTGTGAAGGCTTCGGACCCGGAGACGTTCATTCTGGCAACCGCTGTGCTCCTAGCGGTTGCGCTGGCAGCATGCTGGATTCCCGCGCACCGCGCCACCCGCGTAGATCCCATCGTTGCGTTACGTTATGAATAATTCCCGATGCAAGCGTTCGCGTTGGGAGAAGCCCATTGAGGCGATCGCCGGAATCATGAATCCTGCCGGGAAGGAGAGCGAATCATGAAATTTCCGTTTTGGCGCAGAGCGCAGCGTAACGAGGAACTCCTTGAAGAGATGCAAGCGCATTTGTCGCTGGCCGAACACGATGCAACGGAATCCGGCAAGACGCCGAAGGAAGCGCAAACGGCCGCTCACCAGGAATTCGGCAACGTAGGCGTGGCCGCGGAAGTAACTCGCGACACCTGGGGCTGGAGATGGTTCGAAGAGCTGGTAGCAGACCTGGGGTTTGGGCTCCGCATGCTGCGCAAGAATCCGGGCTTTACCGCGGTCGGCTTGTTGACCATCGCAATTGGAATCGGCGCTAACGCCGCGGTCTTCAGCGTGGTAAATAGCGTCTTGCTGAGGCCGCTTAATTACCCGAAGTCAGAAGAACTGGTAGCGCTGCACCAGACCGCTCCAGGTGCGGCAGGGCTTGCGGATTTCGAGAATGGCCTGCTGCTTTCACCTTCGATGTATTTCACGTATGCAGAACAAAACCGCACGTTTCAATCGTTGGGCATTTGGATTGCCGGCACGGCGAACGTTACCGGCATGGCGGAGCCGGAACAAGTGCGCGCTGTGGATGTGAGCGATGGCGTGCTTCAGGCACTGGGCACTCCGCCGCAAGTAGGCCGCTGGTTCTCTGCGGCGGACCAGATTCCGCGCGGCCCGGAACGCGTAATGCTGAGCTATGGCTATTGGCAGAGGCGATTCGGCGGAGACCGGTTGGTGATTGGGCGAAACATCACCGTTGATTCGCGGCCAAGGGAAATTGTCGGCGTAATGCCGAAAGATTTTCAATTCGTCGATGCAGATTTCGATTTAGCTCGTCCACTGGCATTGGAGCGGGACAAGCTGATCCTTGCGGGATTTGGATTCCACGGAATTGCCCGGCTGAAACCCGGCGCGACGATTGCCGAAGCCAACGCGGACATAACGCGAATGCTGCCGATCTGGATGGGCTCGTGGTCGAACGGGCCCGGCAGCAATCCGCATATCTACGAAACGTGGAAGATCACGCCGATGATTCGGCCGCTGAAGCAGGAAGTGATCGGCAATGTTGGCGAGTTACTATGGGTGGTGATGGGAACGATTGGCCTGGTGTTGCTGATCGCGTGCGCCAACGTCGCAAATTTGATGCTGGTGAGGGTGGAGGCGCGGCAGCAGGAGTTAGCGGTGCGCGCAGCACTCGGAGCGGGTTGGACGCGCATCGTGCGATGCCTTCTCGTAGAAAGCTTGATGTTGGGTCTGTTGGGTGGAGTATTGGGTGTTGGCCTGGCGTATGTAGGCGTGCGTTTTCTGCTGGCGATCGGTCCGGCGAATCTTCCTCGACTCGACGAAATCTCAATCGATTCGCGCACACTGGCATTCACGTTCCTTCTTTCCGTGCTCTCAGGCTTGTTGTTCGGATTGATTCCGGCGCTGAAATATGCGGGACCGCGAACTTCGTTGGCTCTTCGCAGCGTCGGGCGAACGATCAGCGCGAGCCGGGATCGTCACCGGGCGCGCAATTTGCTCGTCGTCGGTCAGGTAGCCATGGCGCTGGTGCTTTTAGTCAGCGCGGGGTTGATGATTCGCACCTTCGAAGCGTTGCGAACGGTCGAGCCCGGATTCACGGACGCGCAACACCTGCAGCTCATGCGCATCTCGATTCCAGATTCGCTGATCCAGGAACCGGGGCGAGTCACGCGAACACAGCACCAGATTATCGATAAGCTGGCTGCGATTCCGGGCGTCACGTCTGCTGCGTTTGTAAGCGAAATGCCGATGGAAGGCTTTGACTCCGATTGGGACGAGATTTTCGCTGAAGACAAGGTCTATTCTGCCGACTTGATCGCGCCTTTGCGGCTATACAAGAATGTCTCTCCCGGATTCTTGCAGACAGCAGGGACAACCTTGATTGCGGGGCGCGAAATGACGTGGAGTGAAGTCTATGCTTTGCAACCGGTGGTAATGATTTCTGAGAATTTGGCACGAGAGATGTGGGGCACGCCGTCGGCGGCGGTCGGGAAGCATCTGCGCGAGTTTTCGAATATGCCGTGGCACGAGGTGATCGGAGTGGTTCAGGACGTTCACGAGAAGGGCGTGCAGCAGCGAGCGCCCGAAACTGTGTACTGGCCGCCACTGGTTCAGAATCGCTTTACACCCGCAGTGCGCACGGTGACGTTTACGATTCGCAGCCAGCGCGCAGGCACCGAAGCGTTTCTCAACGAGGTCCGCCAAGCGGTGTGGTCGGTGAATCCGAACCTTCCGGTGGCGTCGGTGCGGACCATGCAAGAAGTGTATGGCAAATCACTGGCGCGCACTTCCTTCACCCTCGTCATGCTTGGGATTGCGGGCGCAATGGCGCTCACGCTGGGAGTCATCGGCATCTACGGCGTAATTTCTTACACCGTGTCGCAACGCCAGCGCGAAATTGGAATTCGTTTGGCGCTTGGGGCACAAGGCGGAGACGTGCTGAAAATGGTTTTAAGGCAGGGCGCGAAGTTGGCGTTGATTGGTGTCGCGATGGGAGTCTGCGCCGCTTTCGCACTGACCCAGTTGATGAGGAATCTGCTGTTCGGAGTGACTGCCTACGATCCAGTCACTTTTGTCGCGGTCGCTGTGCTGCTCGTCCTAGTTGTGCTCCTGGCGTCTTACATTCCCGCACGCCGCGCGATGCTCGTTGACCCAATCGTCGCGCTTCGCTACGAATAGCGCGCCTTTGCGATTGAGCGTCCGTCTTTAGGGGAGCGCTGTACGTCGCAAAGCCGCTATTTGTCCCCACCCGAGAGCGCGGTCCCCAACTCGCTCCTCGTTTGGATCACTCGCAAAATGGCGTCCCGAGTCACCATTCCCACGATGTTTGCCATGCCGTCTTCCGAGTGCTGCACCACCGGCATCTGATTTACGTCCGCGGCTACCAACCGGTCCAGCAATGCGGGCAACGGCTCGTCCGGCGCGGCCCACAAAATCCGTTCTCTCGGCACCATCACTGCTTGCACCGAGTTCATGTTCCAATCCTCGCGCGGTACCGTATTCAGCGCCGCCACATTCATCATCCCCACCAGCCGCTGGTCCATGGTCACAATGTGCACGCGTCGTCCGGTGCGCAACACCTCGTTGCTGTATTCGTCCAGGTTTAAATTCGCGGGAATTGCCGGCACTTCGTGGCTCATCACATCGGAAGCGCGCAGACCGTTCAGCGTTTCCCGTATCGTCACCTGCGCCACGCTGGCTTGCGCCGCATTCAGCAGGAACCACCCAATCACCGCCAGCCAGATTCCTCCCCAACGGTCATCGCCGTGCGATCCGAATGCACGCCACAGGCCTATAGCAATCATTCCATACGCAATCAGTTTTCCGCTCGCTCCCGCCACCCTCGTGGCGCGCAGGAAGTTTTTCGTCGCTCCCCACACGATGGCGCGAAAAATACGCCCGCCATCCAGGGGAAATCCCGGCAGCATATTGAACAAAGCCAGCAGCAGGTTGGTGATATACAAATACTTGCCGGCGGCGCCGATCATCTGGTTGCTGGGGAAGATCAGCGTCGAAATGTAAAATATTCCGCCAAGAAACGCGCTTGAAAGCGGCCCGGCGATTGCAATGTTGAATTCCTGTATGGCCTCACTGGGCTCTTTCGCGATGCGTGCCAGCCCTCCAAACAGAAATAGCGTGATGGAAAGAACCCGGATCTTGTAGTGCTGCGCGACCACACTGTGCGAAAGCTCGTGGAATAGCACCGAGCCAAAGAAAAGCAGACTGGTCGCCGCGGCAAGCGTCCAAACCTGCGTCGCGGTCCATTGCGAATTCAGCTGCGCAAACTGCGCGGAAATCAGGTAGGTGATCAGCCCAAAAATGATGATCCAACTCAGGTCAATGTAAATGGGAATTCCCAGCACCCGACCGATACGAATTCCCTGTGCTTGCGGCATGAACTGCATCCTCGTCAAAATCTGCGTAAGTAGTTAGCGTCGTTCTACTTCTATACTACCGCATCTGGACCGGTGAGGTTGTGTCACCCCAGACACGTCGTGGCCTATGTCCCACGAAAACCCGTTTCGGGCTGCCAGCTAAATTCCTTTTTATCAACATCCTGCGTGTGGCTTTCCGCGTGCCATTCCATCTGGCGTAGTTCAATGGAGATGCACATGGACACGATGCTTGGTTTCGTTGCACTAGTGATCACCACCCTCGTGGCGCTCTTCGCCGCACTTGCTCTGCAGGCCTTATTGCTTCGCGCCGCCTTTGCGCTCATGCAACCCGCCACCGCCAGCCATCGCGTTCCTCAGCCCGCTGTTGAGCACGGCGCGCATCTGGTGGCCCGCGCTTTCAGCAGAGCGCGCTAGACCCTCGGAAGTTTTCCCGCTTACGATCTGCGGACGGCAGCGCCCGCAACGCGCCAGACGCGACGTGAGCAGCGAAGAAAGGAAAAGTTCATGCTCGCTTTGAAATTCTTGTTGATGATTCTCGGTTTTGTCCTCTTCGCAAGCGCCGCGATTCTCGTTGCCTACGACGTATTCGCTGCGGCGCGTCTTCGCTGGCTACTGAGGCGAAATTACATCGCGGAGGTGGCCTCGGTCTCCTCCCATCATCACCGGCCAATCCACCTGTGGGTGGCTCGGGCCGCGACACTGGAGGAGAGACCATGAGCATGAAGGCAAGCACCGCCGCGCTTGAATCCTCGGCCAGCAGGTCATTCCCCGACCAGCGTCGCGCTCCGCGCCACTCTTGGGAGTGCAGTGGTTAGCCACCGTTTTTCACCAATGCAATTGTCGAGGGGGCGTTATGTCGAGCAGAGCGAGGCATCTACTATTCGAAAGAGGTAAAACGACTTCCACTACGCAAACAGAACACAGTGCTCCCTGACCAGCCGGGCGGCGCCGACCACGCTGCCCGGCACTGTTTTCGAGAACAGTGTTAGCATTTCCCAACGTTCAGCGAGGTGAGTTTTGCGGCGATTTTCCATGTTCAGTTTAGCCGTTTGTTCTTTCGCTCTTTCCGCCCTCGTTGTCATCCCGAGCAACGCGAAGGATCTGCTGATCGCCGCTGGCCAGGAACCCTCCAGCGCCACTTCCCAGTCCATCACCTGCGACGCCTTGCGCGCCGCCAAGTCCAAGATCTACGGCTTTCGTCCCGCTCAACTCAACGAATCCCAGATCGACGCCAAGGGCAAGGAAATCGACGCTTTCTGGAAACAGGTCAAATCCGCTGGTTCCGACGGCGTCTCTTGCGTTCGCTCTATGCTTCAAGCGGAAACCGCCGACCACTTTTTTCAATTCGATGCCGCGTCTTTCCTCTATCAGGCGGATCGTTCTCCAGACACCTTGCTTCTTGTGCGCGACTCTATTGCGCAAGCCGATTTCCAGGAAACCGATCCCGCCAACTATCTTTCTCTCGCCGTCGCTCTTGCTCAGCAGGGTGTGGACGTCGGCCCGCTCGCCGCTCGCCTGCTTCGTTATCCCAACGCTGTTATCCGCGTTTCCGAACAGGGCCTGGAACTCGATTCCGATACCGCCGCGCTTTTTCTTTATGGCAGCATGAAGCCCGCGGCGGCCAAGAACGCGCTGATCCCTGAATTACAAGCCCCTGAGTCCTTCGTGCGTGCCGGCGCCGCTCATTTACTTGCGGAGCAGCTCACTGAAGAAGGTTTTCGCGCCCTCAGCCGCTGGGACGGCCTGCCCAAGATTGAGGAAGAATTTCGCCGCAACGACATCTCGGCCGTCATGAAATATCAGTGCCCCGACGAAGCCGACTTCGCGCATCCCAAATTCACTCGTGAACAGGTCCTGCAAACGATCGCTGCCCTCCCGCACTCCAGCGACGAATTTACGGACGCAATGGGCAAGAAAGGCGCGGAGTTCGACAAGCGCATGCGCGACACCAAAGCGACGCAAGAACAGATTTCCGCCGCCATTGCCGATGGCGAGCCCGTCTACGGCATTGCCAATCACACCTCGTTCATGAACAGCGCCGTGGCCACGTTGCAGCCCGGAGATTTCGAACTCCTCCGCACTGCCCGCCGCAAGGCCCTGTTCAATATCTCCGACCAGAGCCTCGAAGAATATCTCGCTTTCACGCAAGTCATGATCGGACTCATCAACCGGCTCGACCTTTACAAGGAATTCCGCTCCCATTGATCTTTCGGAAGCGCGCAACCAAGGAGGCAAGTGCGGCGTGTTATCATCGGCAAATACCGCCGTGTTGCTGAAAATAGGTTTTTCTCGCTTGCATCATTTGTTTTTCGGCCTTTTTCTCCTCGCTGCAATCTTTGTTGTTGCGAAGCCGCTGCACGCTGCTGATGCTCCGTCGGTCGATGACGCCATCCGCCAACTCGCCGAACGCGTCGCCGCCATCCCCAACCTCAAAGGGCCCATCCAGCTTGAACTTTACGACGATGCCGCGTTCAACGAATCCGAAGGCCCAACCTGGAAAGCCACGCTGCGCCGCCAACTGGATCTTCGCAAGCTCAGCGTAACTGAAGAGCCCGACGCTCCGCTTCTTCGCGTGGGGGCAACCGAAACTCCCACCCAGATCATTCTCGCTGCCGAATTGCTTTTCGCCGGCCATCAGGAACTGCGCATCGTCGCCCTCAAGCGCGCCTTATTACCGTCTGAGGCTCTGCTCGCCTCGCCCGTGCGCATCGAAAAGCAACTCCTCTTCGAAAGCTCCGAACGCATTCTGGACGCTGCTTCCGTCACTCGCGGCTCCGCTGAAGATCTCGTCGTTCTGACTCACCGCAACTCAGAGTTGACCGCTCTGCGCCTCGATCCCAGCGGCTCTCTGAAGCAGGCGTTCTCGCTTTCGGCTGCCGGCGCGCGGCCCTCACGCGATCCTCGATCAGAAATTGCCGCTACCGAATCCGACGGCCATCTGCAACTCCCCGGCAAGCTTTGTGAATTCTCCTGGTCCGCTCCCGCGGACGTAAAGTGCCGCGCCAAAACCTCCTGGCGTCCTCTCCCCTCGCTCACTTCTCCTTGCGACTCGACCACATGGAAGTTGCAAGCCGATGCCAACGACTGGACCGCCGGCGATCTTCTTCAAGTTATTCCGGATACTGCGTCCCATCAGGGCCTCGCCGCTCTGCTCAGCGATTTTCCAGGTCCCATTCTCAGCATCAATAGCACGCAGAACTCGCGCAGCGCTCTGGTGGTGTCCAGGAATTTGCGTACAGGAAATTATGAAGTCTATAAAGTCACTCTCGCCTGCGGCAATTAGCGCCCCGCCCGCGAGCCCACTTCGCGGGCGCGCATTTTTTTACCCGCAGCGCCGCCTGCGAAACCCGCTCCTCTCGGCAAAACTGCCATTTTGTCATTCCGAACGGAGTCTGCGGAGCGAAGAACCCCTCTTCTCTCTAGCCATTCCTCGGGCGTTTGCGTTAATTGGCGCTCTCGTCCTTATTTCGCTTCTGGTTCCCAACGCACAGGCCACAAAGCGCCCGGCATACGGTGGAACCCTGCGCGTCGTTCTTCGCGCCACTTCCGTCTCTCTGGACCCTCGCGAATGGAAACCCGGTTCGTCTTCGTCCGCTCAAGACGAACATCTCGCGGTCCTCATCTATGACCGTTTGCTGGCCCTCGACGACTACGGCAGGTTTCAGGCCGCCCTCGCCACCGAATGGTCCCACGACGCCAGCATGCGCAACTGGCAATTCAAACTCCGGCCCGGTGTCAAATTTTCCGATGGCTCTCCACTCACCGCGACCGATGTCGTCGCCGCTTTGCAGCCCCTGCTTCCTCCATCCCTTCAGATCAGCGCCGCCGAGAATGCCGTCGCCCTCCACTCTTTGCATCCAATTCCTGATCTTCTCGAGCAGTTGTCTTCCGGCCGCTATTTCATCTACCGCGCTTTGCCCGATGGCTTGCTTCTCGGCACCGGCCCTTTCTATCTTGGTGAAGACTCTCCGGCCGAGCCCTCCGAAACAAATCCCTCGGTCATGAAGCCCGCGCACATCAAGTTCCGCGCCAATGAAGAAGCCTGGTCCGGCCGCCCGTTCCTCGATGCCATCGAAGTCACCCTCGGCGAACCTGCGCTTCGCCTGCTATACGATCTGCAGGTTGGCAAAGCTGACCTCGCCGAAATCGCTCCTGATCTGGTCCGCAAAGCTCGCCAGGAAAATGTGCGCATCTGGAGTTCCGCCCCGAATACCCTTCTCGCCCTGCGTTTTGATGATGCCCAGTCCGCAGCCGCGGATCAGCGACTTCGCCAAGCGCTCTCGTTTTCCCTCGATCGCGACACCATGGCCAACGTGTTGCTTCAAAGGCAAGCCCTACCCACCGCGGCTCTTTTGCCCCGGTGGCTCTCAGGTTATGCTTTTCTTTTCGACAGTCCGATGAGTCTGGACCGCGCCAAGGAGATTCGCGCGTCTCTTCCCGGTAACGAAGCGAGCGCCAGCGACCCTCTTCGTTTGCACGTCGACTCCTCGGGCGAGCTTATGAAACTTTTGGGGGAACGTGTGGTGGTAAATGCGCGGCAAGCGAATCTCTCGGTCCAGGTTTTCCTCTCTCACGAACCAGGAAACTCTTCCGCAGTCCCTGCCGCAAAGTCTGCCTCCGCAGGGTTACACTTGTTTGCGTGGCACTATGACACCGTGTCGCCGCGCGCTGAACTGGACGCACTGGCCAGGCAATTCGTACTTCAAGATTCCGGAGAAGGAATGCAAGCCGTGAGTGATCCCGAACAACTTTTTGCGTTGGAGCGCCGCTTCCTCGACGAACGGCGCATCCTTCCGCTGCTCGTCCTGCCGGAATATATCGGCATTGCCGGGAACGTCCGTAATTGGTCGCCGGCACGTTGGGGCGAATGGCGTCTCGCTGACGTGTGGTTGGATCCGGCGCCGAACGCACCCACTTCGGATGACAACCGCGCGCCCAGGAATCCATCCTCGCCTCACGTGTCCGGAGGACGCCCATGAGCTTCCGCACGAAAATTTTCCTGATCTTCCTGGTCACCGTGTTGTCTTCGGTCGCGCTCGTCGCCTACGGCGTCACCTATTACACGCAAAACGCTTTCGAAGCCATGGACAGCCAGCGCACCGAAGCGCTCGTCTCGCAATTCAAAAAAGAATTCGCCCAGCGCGGCGAGGTCGTCGTCCAACAAGTCGAAAATATCACCAACGCCGACATTACCCTGCGCATGGCGTTGGATCTTGCCCGCCCCAACGCCGATTCTTCCCTCTATGTCCACGATGCCAACGGTGCCGCTCAGGACCACGGCCTCGATTTCGTCGAATTCGTCAACGGAGACGGCACGCTCATTTCCTCCGCTCAGTATCCAGCTCGTGTCGGCTACAAAAATGACTGGATCACCGCCACGAAGGATTGGCGCGGCTCTACAGCTTTTCTTAAGCGCGAGGAATTGCCCGAAGGCGTCGCTCTCTCACTCTCCGCCGTGCGCACCTTACCCGTCGGTGAAAAAAACTTCTACATTATTGGTGGCCGCCGTCTCGATCAGAATTTTCTGGCTTCCCTCGTGCTCCCTACGGGCATGCGCGCGCTCCTGTATCGCAATCTCGAACCCACTTTCGTGGCTACCGCGCTCACCGACGCTAGCGGCGCTGTTCCCAATGCCGATTCTTTCCAGTCGCTCATCGAACAGATTCAGAAGCAACCTCCCGACGACTCGACGACTGTCGTCAAAACTATTGAGTGGAACCGCGACCCCGCCAGCGCCGAAAGCTTTCATGCCATGCCCTTGCGCGGCCGCAACAATGAACTGCTCGGCGTTCTCCTTCTCGGCAGTTCCGCAAAGGAACTTGTTCTCCTCCAACGTCAGATTTTGAAGACTGCCGGCCTCGTCAGCCTCGCCGCCGTTCTCATCGGCTTGCTGGTCAGTTGGTGGGTTTCCCGCCGCATCACTCGCCCCGTCGAAGAACTTGCCAATGGCGCGCGGGACGTCGCCTCCGGCCACTGGAACGCCCACATCGATGTGCAGGGCAACGACGAAATCGGCCAGCTTGCCGGCGCCTTCAACGACATGACACGCACCCTCGCCGCACAAAAAGAAAAGCTTGTGCAGACCGAACGCGTCGCTGCCTGGCGTGAACTCGCCCGCCGCCTCGCCCACGAATTGCGCAATCCGCTTTTCCCGTTGCAGATTACTGTCGAAAATCTCCAGCGTGCCCGCCAGCTTGGCCCTGAGCAGTTCCAGGAAGTTTTTGGCGAAGCCACCGCCACGCTCAAAGCCGAACTCGCCAATCTCAACAGCATCGTCGGCCGCTTCAGCGATTTTTCCAAGATGCCCGCTCCGCAACTCGCGCGCGTCAATGTCAACGAAACTTTGCGCAACGCCGTTCGCCTATTCGAAGCGCAATTCAACGCTGTCGGCAAGCCTTCCATCACCACCGAATATTTCCTGAACGAGTCGCTGCCGGAAATCGACGCTGATCCCGACCTGCTCCATCGCGCCTTCCAGAATCTCGTTTTGAATGCACTGGATGCCATGCCCGCGGGCGGTACTCTCAGCCTGCGCACCTCCGACGGCGGCGACACTGTGCGCATCGAAGTGTCAGATACAGGCAAAGGCCTGACACCGGAAGAGTGCTCTCGCCTCTTCACCCCGTACTACACCACCAAGTTGCAGGGCACTGGCCTCGGCCTCGCCATCGTCCAGTCGGTCATCAGCGATCATCACGGCACCATCTCCGTCTCCAGCGAGGAAGGACGCGGAGCCACATTCCGTATCGACCTGCCAAAGCGCCAAGCCGGCGCTGTAGTCAAACCCAAAGAACCCGCTCCCGCCCCAGTCTCCGAGTCCGAACCCGCCACCGCCTCCGATTAGTGCGTGTAGCACAGGCTTCAGCCTGTGTTCTTGATTAGTCTTTGCACTGTGCACCGCATCGATGGCCTCTTTAGGGGCGGCTTTTAACTTTTCTCGCTCTCTATCCCGATTTTGCAGCGACCGCCGTCCAAGGTGAGCTGCTGTGAGTATTCCCATTTTCTATTTTCCATTTTCGAATTTCGCTCAACATTGCTGCTTTTTCGTCAAAACGTTAAACTGAATCGAACGTGCCGCGCAAAGCCAATCTCCTCCTGATCGACGACGACCGCAACACTTTGGCGTCACTCGCCCGCGCCTTTCGTCTCGCCGGCCACGAAGCCACCGTCTGCGATAGCGCTCTTCGCGCTGCCGAACTTATTCGCGCCCAGCATTTCGACCTCATTCTTTCCGACGTAGTTATGCCCGGCAAAAGCGGCCTCGAACTTCTCGAAGAACTGAAAAAAGCCGGCGTCCAGACTCCCATCGTGCTCATCTCCGGCCAGGCCAACATCGAAATGGCCGTTAAAGCTACGCGCCTCGGCGCTCTCGATTTCCTCGAAAAGCCGCTCACTACTGACAAGCTTCTCGTCACCGTCGAAAACGCGCTACGTCTCACGCGCCTCGAAGACGAAAACCGCGAACTCCGCCATCGCCTTGGAAAGTACGAACTTGTCGGCTCCGGTCCCGCCATGCAAAAGCTTCTAGCACAGATTGAACGCGTTGCCGCCAGCGAAACCCGCGTCTGCATCCTCGGTGAAACCGGCACGGGAAAAGAATTGGTTGCGCGCGCCATTCACGAAAAATCGCCGCGCCACGAAAACGCTTTCATCACTCTCAATTGCGCCGCTGTCCCCGCTGAATTGATCGAATCGGAACTGTTCGGTCACGAAAAGGGCGCGTTCACCGGGGCTGCAGGACGCCACGTCGGAAAATTCGAGCAAGCAGAAGGCGGCACGCTTTTCCTCGACGAAATCGGCGATATGCCCGTCGCCATGCAAGCCAAGCTTCTTCGCGTTCTCGAAGAAGGCGAAGTCGAGCGCGTCGGTGGCGACAAGCCCATCAAGGTGAATGTCCGCGTCATTGTGGCCACGCACCGCAACCTCGAAGACCGCGTCAAAAATAACGAATTCCGCCGCGATCTCTTTCACCGCATCTACGTTTTTCCGCTGACGCTTCCGGCTCTGCGCGATCGCCTGGAGGATTTTCCCGAACTTATCGTTCATTTTGCGGGCCAGGTCGCCAGGCAGAATGGCTGGAAAGAAAAATCCTTTTCCAATGAAGCTATCGCCGAGTTGCGCCACTATTCGTGGCCCGGCAATGTCCGCGAGCTGCGCAATATCGTCGAACGCCTCGCGCTACTCGCTGCCGCAGACGCCATCAGCGCCGAAGATGTTCGCCTCGCGCTACCCGCCGCGGATACCGCTGCGATCGATTCTGCAGTCTCTGGGAAAGCAACTACGGAGCAGGGAACTCTGGTGCAACGCACGGAAGCCTTCGAACGCGAAGTCCTTCTCGCCGAAATCCGGCGCCACAATTTCCACATGACCAATGTCGCTCGCGCTCTCGGCTTGGAACGCAGCCACCTCTACAAAAAGTGCCAGCAATTAGGCATCGACCTGCAATCCCTCCGCAAGCCCGAATGAGGCTTTGCCTTTGTAGCGGCCAACTTCTGACGAGGGCGCATTTCTCTCGGCGTTTGTGGCGCCCCTTTTACGCTGCCCTCGGGTAGCACAGGCTTCAGCCTGTGTTTCTTGGGTCTGCTGGTTTTACTTGTTGGGACCACCTGTCGGACGGAACGCCCATGTTTCACTGGGGCAGTTCGGTCGCCGGCCATTGGCCACTTCTTTCCTCACCGCAAATCCAGCAACTGCACCGCCTCCACAGGTCCTTCCTCAAAAATAATCTCTTTCTCCATCTCCAATAAATTCTTCCGATACTGCCGAATCGCCAACCACCAACCTGCCAACACAGTCGCCGGAACAATTGCTCGCACCGGATCCACGAACGCGACATATTCCAGAAACGACCCCGCCCTCACGAACAGATAGAATCCCAGGAACAACAAGAACAGCACCACAAACGCATTCTCCTTAAACACCGGCAGAGAGCACGTAAATGGAATCTTCCGCAACCGCACGAACATCGTTTCCACCAGCAACCACGTCATCACTCCCACGTATCCCAGGTGCAGCAGCGCCACTGGCCAGCCCCATCCGTACGCATAAGCTGGAACACACGCCACAATCAATAGCGGCGCCAGAATCGTCCACGCCAGTGCTCTCCCCAGCGCCACACTCTCGCCCGCCGCCGCATCAATCTGTATTTGGAAAATCCAATTCGCGAGCAAATCCGCGGGAATCTCAAAGATGAATCGCACCCCCACCACCAGGCAATACACCAGGATCAGCGGAATCGAAAGCAACACCGGCGCCGGAATCCGTCCGCCCATTTCTGTTCCATCGTACGTCGCGGTCACCAGTGTCTGCGCGCAAAGCAGCAATCCCATTCCAACGAACGCCCCCAGCGCCGTGAAGTGCCTCTCGCTTCGCATCAACGTGCGCACCACAAACGCGAAGCACGCGCGCCTCGCAGGCGTTGGCAGATACCATCGATTCGCTATCCGCAGCATCATGGGCAGCAGCAGCCCTCTCCTCGAGGCACTCCCTTCCTCCGTTTCGGGGATACTCAGGAAACATCTTCGGTAACTCAGCGCGTAAGCCACGCCCGCCGACACCAGCGTCCCTGCCAGCGCCCACAACGCCACCATTCCCAAATGTTGATAAACCGGCGCAGTTGCATGCCGCACCGCTTCACACAAACTCAGAAACCACACCGGCGGCAAGAAACGAATTATGGATCCCGGATTCTGCTTCAACCTGTTCGTCAGCGGCCCAACCATGAAACTCGTCATCAGCAAAAACATAAAAAACAGCACCAGCGCGATCCGCAAATACTGCGAAATTCTTCGAAACACGCGATACGGCAAGCTGAACATCAGCAGCCCGATTAACGCCACTACCGCGGCGAACGTGAACACACTCGCCAGCGCCACTCCAATCGCATGTCCCGCGGCGAACCCCGCATAGATGGAGAACTCCGGGTACGAGGAACTCACCACGATGGGAAACAAAACGGTCGAGCCGATATTCACTTCAAAGGCAAACAGCATCGTCAAAAATAGGATCGCCGCAAGATTCGCCGTGAACAGCTTCCATGCCGAAACAGGCAAGTGCACCAGGTTCGCGAAGTCTCGTCGATCCAACAGAATGCTGTCCCACCGCCACACCGCAATCACGCCGGTCAGCACCATCGACACCACAATGAACAGGTATTCGTCGCCCAATGACGCGCTGTACGGCTCCATAATCAGGTCTTTGCGTAGCCACTGCAGAAATGTCGAGTACTTGTCGTAGAAAATAATCGATACGAATATTCCCGGCACCGGCAGCAACATCAGCAACAAGCCGGTGCTGAAATCCAGTTCCTCCGAATCCGATTCCACTCCCCCGCGCAGGCTGCGGTTTACGAAATGTCCCACCAGCCGCACAAATGGTCTCTCCCCGGCCTTCCGCCGCGTCCATTCCCGCCATCTGCTCCAAGCGGACGTCATGCTGCGCTCATCACCTGAAGAATCTCCCGCGAGATTTTCTCCGTATCCACCTGGTCCACCAGGTGCGAGAAGGTGCTCTCCAGAGAAGCTTTCCCCGTGGACTCGCGCAGCCGTGCCGGGGCGTCGTACGCAATCACCCGGCCTTTCCGCAGCACTACCAGTTGTCCGCAAACTTTTTCCACCACTTCCAAAACGTGCGAGCAGTAAAACACCGCGCGTCCAGCCTCGCCCAACGCCTTAATTAAATTCTTTAGTATCAGCGCCGAGGTAACGTCGAGCCCGGAGAGTGGCTCGTCCAGAATCAGCAGCTTTGGATTGTCCATCAGCGCCGCAATCAGCAGGATTCGCTGCCGCATTCCTTTCGAATACGACGCAATCGCGCTATGCCGGCTCGCGTGCAGCGAGAACAGTTCCAGTAGCGCGTCAATCTTTTCCCCAATTTTCGACGCCTCCATCCCCCGCAGCGTCCCCACCAATTCCAGGTATTCGTACCCCGTCAGATACGGATAAAGATTCGCTTCTTCCGGCACGTACCCGATGCACTTCCGGTAGCCCACCAGGTCGCGGTTAATGTCGCGCCCGTCGAACAGCACTTCTCCATTCGTCGGCTTCAGCAGGCCGATCAGCATTTTCACCGTCGTGCTCTTACCGGCCCCGTTTGGTCCCACGCATCCGAGCACTTCGCCGGCGTTCACTTGCACCGAAACGTTTTGCACGGCGGGCAGCGCGCCGTAACGCTTCACCAATCCTTTGGCCTCAAGCACCGCAGCCGCGTTCGTACCGGGGAGCGAAGTTGTCATGGCGCACCTCAACAATGCTTCAGACACCGCCCATCCGAGAAAGTTTCCTCCGCGCACTTTCACGATGCACGCTGCTCTCGTTTTTCGCGCGGTCTTCCACGCTCGCAACCTGTCATTCCGAGCGAAGCGAGGAATCTGCTATCGACTTGATTCGAGCAAGAACTACCGCGTTCAAGCGAAAAATGGCCCAAGCTCGCCCGGCTGACCCATTGTATATCATACATATTATGCAGCTTACGATGCACATCCGATTTCTCTTGACAAATTACATATTGCTATGTAGCATTTGCATATTGCTATATCACCGAAAGGCGGCCTCCACGTGACTCTCGGCGATAAACTCCGCTCCCTCCGCGCTATCGAGGGCTCGCTCCGCGGCTTAGGCCGCCCCATGACGCAGTCCGAAGTTGTCAACGCCATGAAACAGGAACTTGGCCGCGGCCTCAGCCAGGCTTACCTCTCGCAGATTGAAAACGGTGCACGTCCGCACATGACCAATACTTCCCGCGAACTGCTCGCGCGCTTCTTCCGCGTTTTCCCAGGGTTCCTTGTCGACGACCCCGCGGGCTTTACCCGCGAACTGCAATCCGTCCTTCGCACCGAAGACGCCACTGTCGACGCCTGGCTGTTTGCCGGCACCGACCAATTCAAGTCCGACCCTGAGCTGGCACGCGCGCTCCTTACGATCGCTGAGAATCGTGACTCCCGCGGCGCCCTGCTTCTTCTTGCGGAAATTCTCCGCACTCCGGGCCTCGATGAGCGGTTAGGCGAGGTTCTTCAACCCGGCAGCGTGACGGGAACAGGTCATCCGCCTCCTGCCTCTTCCCATAACTAAGGTCTTCTGCAGTTCGGGGCATGGTCCAAGCGACGGGGTGTCGCTCTGCGAGGTGATGTATGTCCTGGTCTGACGTGTACTTGTTCTGTTTCATGGTCGGTGCTTCACTCAGCCTGTTCTCGTTTCTGGCAGGCGCCGTCCATTTGCATCTGCCTTTCCGCATGCACCTGCCATTTCACGGCGGCGGCCACGCAGTTGGTGGTGCGCATCATGCCGGAGGACTTGCACGCGGCGGTGCTGCGCACAGCGGCATGCACATTTCCTGGCTCAACGCCTCCACGATCCTCGCTTTCCTTGCGTGGTTCGGTGGCACAGGCTATCTGCTGACGAAGTATTCGCACGTCGTCTCGCTCTTGATCGTTCTTCTTGCCACCTTCGCCGGACTCGCTGCCGGTTGGATGGTTTTTCGCTTCCTTCTGAAACTTGTCGGTCCTTCCGACGAGCCGCTCCAGTCAGAGGATCGCCGCATCGTCGGCTCGCTCGCCAAGGTCAGCATGACCATTCGTGAAAGTGGCACCGGCGAAATCATTTTTCCGCTCGGCGGCGGCAGAAGCTGCTCCGGCGCGCGCAGCGAAGACGGCATCGCCATCGAGAAAGGCGCGGAAGTCGTCATCGAGAAATACGAGCACGGAATCGCTTACGTGAAACGCTGGGACGAATTTGTGAAGTCTTGAGTTTTTTCGAAATAAAGCAATGCGCAGCCACTGGCTGCCAATCGAAAAGGGGAGGTCCTTATGTTCGGGTTGCCAATGAACGTGATCGTCGGCGCAGGGATCCTGGTCGTAGTGCTCCTGATGCTCATGACGGTCATCGCCAGAATGTATCGCAAAGCCGGGCCAAACGAAGCGCTCATCGTCTACGGCATCGGTGGAACCAATGTTTACACGGGACGAGGCACCGTTATTTTTCCGATGGTACAAACTTGCCGGGATCTGTCGCTGGAATTGATGTCTTTCGACGTCGCTCCGCAGCAGAACCTCTACACCAATCAAGGCGTCGCGGTCACGGTCGAAGCCGTCGCGCAAATCAAGGTGAAAAACGACAAAGAGTCCATTCTCACCGCTGCCGAACAGTTCCTTACCAAGACTCCGCAGGAGCGCGAAGGCCTCATACGCCTGGTGATGGAAGGCCACCTCCGTGGCATTATTGGCCAACTCACCGTCGAGCAAATCGTCAAAGAACCCGAAATGGTTGGCGATCGCATGCGTTCCACCTGCGCCGGCGATATGAGCAAGATGGGGCTCGAAGTCGTCAGCTTCACCATTAAGGAAGTTCGCGACAAAAACGAATACATCACCAACATGGGACGCCCCGACATCGCTCGCATCAAACGCGACGCCGAAGTAGCCGCAGCCGAAGCCGATCGCGACATCGCCATCAAGCGCGCCGAAGCTTCCCGCGCTTCCGCCATTGCCAAAGCCCAGGCTGACCAGGAACGTGTCGCCGCCGAAACCGCTTCGCTTGCCAAGCAGGCCGAAGCCCAGCGCGACCTCGACATCAAGAAAGCCAACTATCTGGAAATCAGCAAAAAGGCTCAGGCGCAAGCCGACAAGGCCTATGAGATCGAAACCAATCGGCAGCAGCAAACCGTCATCCTGGAGCAGGTTCGCATTCAGCAGGTCGAGCGTGAAGCTCAGGTCAAAATTCAGGATGCCGAAATCAATCGCCGCGAACGCGAACTCGTCGCCACTGTTCTCAAGCCGGCCGAAGTCGAGCGCCAGCGCATTGAGACTCTTGCCAACGCCGAACGTCAGCGGCTGATGTCTGAAGCCGAGGGCCAAGCCGCTTCTATTCGCGCGCAAGGTGAAGCCGAAGCCGAAATCATCTTCAAGAAGGGTGATGCCGAAGCTCGCGCCATGAACGTCAAGGCCGAGGCCTTCCAGGAATACAACCAGGCCGCCGTCCTCGACAAACTCATCAGCGGACTCCCCGAAGTGGTTCGCGCTCTCAGCGAGCCGCTCAGCAAAGTCGACAAGGTCACCATCGTCTCCACCGGCAACGGCGACGCTGCCGGCGCCTACAAACTCACTGGCGACATCACCAAAATCGCTGCGCAAATCCCTGCGCTCTTCGAAGCACTCTCTGGCATGCAAGTGTCAGACCTTCTCGGCAAGGTTCGCCACATCGGCGATGCCGCTCCGATGCCGATAACTTTGCCGCCGGCGCCATCGAAGTCCTAACCACTTTCCGCCGGAACGGGCTCAGCTCCCGCTCCGGCGCTTCGCTCCGTGGGAGAGAAGGTCATGAGTCTGACGTTGCATCAAAAACGAGGCCTGCTTTGGGCGCTGGGGATTATGACGGCCGTAGTTCTCATGAGCGTCGCCTGGTCCCAAATCTGCGCAGCGGTAGGCAACTGCCTGTCGCCATTCTGAGACGGTCCGCGCTTGGATTCCGTTGCTTTGGTTCTTTCTCCGGTTTTGGATTTGCATTGGTTTTGTAGTGGCCGATTTTTAGATCGATTCTTGGTTTTTTTTCTTGGGTTCGTTTGCTCTAACGGTTGTCATCCTGAGGCCCGCGCCTTTTGCGGACCGTAGGATCTCAACCCTCGCTATCGCAGGAAAAGCGGAACAGTTATTTGGTTCGCAATAAAGGAAAGGAGCATCACATGGGTCTCTTAGAACGCGTCAGCACTTTAATCCGGGCCAATCTCAACGACATGATCGATCGGGCGGAAGATCCCGAAAAAATGATCAAGCAGGTCATCCTCGACATGGAGAATCAATACCTGCAGGTCAAAACCCAGGTCGCTGTCTCCATCGCCGACCAGCACATTCTGGAAAAGAAGCAGCGCGAACAGGAAGAAACCTCCAAGGACTCGATGCGCAAGGCTGAAGTCGCCGTCGACAAAGCTCAAGACGATCTTGCCCGCTCCGCTCTCGACCGTTACCAAACTGGCCAGCGCCTTGCCCAGAGCTTTGAGGAGCAGGTCAACGACCAGAAAGCCCAGGTGGAAACCTTGAAGACCGCGCTCATCAAGCTCGAGCAAAAACTAGATGAAGCCAAATCCAAAAGGGAAGTGCTTCTTGCTCGCCACCGCCGCAGCATCGCTCTCGACAAAGCCGTCAAAGCACAAGTCGCTATCGGCGACGGTTCCAAAAGCGCCTCTTTCGATCGCTTAAAAGATCGCGTCAATCACACGGAAGCCACCGCCACCGCCGAAGTCGAGCTGCTCACCGACGATGTCGCCGACAGGCTCAATCGTCTCGATCGCGACACTGAGGTCGAACGCCTCCTAAGCGACCTGAAATCCCGCCGCAGCCTCCCCGAAAAAGCGGGCTGACGCAGGCGCGGCTTTTTTGCGGCATCAATACTGGACGCGGTTGATCTCTCCGTGATTTCTTCCTGTACCTCGGGAACCACGCACCGTTTGGCGGCGTCCAATAAATAGGCCCGGGGGGAGCCACCAGCACGCAGTCCTGGCCCTGCCAGCAACATTCCACCTCGTCACTCCCTCGCCGAGGTCCCTTTGAAAGGAGAGCAAGCCATGAAATCCTATGTTACCTTTCGTCGTCACCCTTTTGGACAGGTAGTCGCTCCCGTCAATGATGATCTCCACACCATGGCCGTCGTTCCTTACGGCAAATTCGGCGCGGGTATCTGGACTAGCCATCCCATCGGCCTGGTAGTCGTCATTGGAATGCTGATCGTGGGCCTGGTTGGCATTCCGGAATGGCGCTGGTTCTTCGGCGCTACAGTCCTCGTCGGCAGCTTGGTAGGCTACGCACTCGGGCGCCGCCACGATAGGCTGTAGAGACAAACCTGCTCGTCCTAGGACAAAACTCTAACAATGTAGTTGATCAGCAGCCCTAGTCCAAATACTGCCGCGATCGAGGTGACAAATGCGGTCAACTGCTCCATCCCGTCCACGATGTCGAACACCATGACCATCACCGTGACCCAAGCGATGTTGCCGAGAACATATCCGGCGAGGGCAAGGCCGGCCCATGATCCGCCGCCAAACAAAGCACCAACGGAAGCAGGTATAACTTGCAGAAGTAGGATAAGCGCTGCGAGCGAGAGAGGTCTCAGGATTTGGACAAACTTGCCGTCTCCGGCACAAAACAATTTCGCGACCGTATGAATAATTCCCAATTGCATCAAGCTGAGAGCTGTCCCTGAAAGAAGTCCAATTAGCAGTTCGAATACCAGATGGCCGAAATTTGAACGGTCGGCCTTCATTGGGCCGAGGTACTGGAACACGAGCGAGGCAATGGTGTTACCTAAGATCCAGAATACGACGCCATATCGCAGAGATCGTGGGTCATCCATCGCTCGCCGAATGGCCGCTTCGTTCCACCGCACAATCCTCGATGCTTCGTTTACGTAATATGACATGGCGAATCCTGGCGGTGGAGTAATTCCTCCCACCAGTGCCGCCGCCGCGGAATCGCGACCAGTGTTGACAGGACCGTCCATTTTTTCCTCACCGGTGCCGCGGTTCATATTTGAAAACTACGGCGCAGCCTACTGTCGATTGGATGTTTCCCTTATATTGCCTGCAATTGACGAGACTCTACCACAATTGCGGTTGGCGGCTCTCCATTGGCTAGCTTCTCGTGCGAGAATGCTGGCGATGCATCCTGTTCTCATTGCCGCGCCAGTGGTGGTCCTTGGCGCCGCCGGACTCACCGCCTACGGCGCCGTCAATGCTTGCTCGCAACTCTTCGGTTCAACCATTCGCCAGACGGCTGCTGCACGCCAACTTGCGATCACCTTCGATGACGGACCCAATCCTGCCATTACTCCGCAACTCCTCGATCTTCTCGCCCGCTACAATGCCAAATGCACATTCTTCGTAGTAGGAAAATTCGCTCGGGAATGTCCCGCCATCGTCAAGGAAATCTCTGCCCGCGGCCACGTCCTTGGAAACCACACGGACTCGCATCCCAATCTCTTTTTCTGTGGCCCCGAAGAAACGCACCAGGAACTACTCCGCTGCACCGACGCCATCCAGCACGCCTCGTGGTCCGCTCCCGTGTGGTTCCGTCCTCCCTTCGGTTTCCGTAGTCCGTGGCTTTCCGAAATCGTGCATCACCAGGGCATGCGCACGGTGATGTGGACGCTGATCCCCGGCGACTGGCGCGACAAGCCACTGGAATGGTTGAAGGCTCGCCTTCAGCCCGTTGCCGATCATGTTAAGCAGCAGGGCACTACTTCAGCCGTGCCGAAGGGCCACGGAAAACCAGGGGTCCCAACCCCCGAGGGGACGGGTGGCGACATCCTGTGCCTTCACGACGGCAATTTCCGCCAGCAGAATGCCGACCGCACGCGCACTCTCGCCGCGCTCGAATATTGGCTGCCTCGCTGGCGCGACTTGGGCCTCGAATTTGTTACAATGGACGAAACTTTCGGGAAGGTGGTCGAGGCGTAATGGACGAGAAGGCTTTTTATATCGAGAAGGAAGAGACGCGCAAGGTCAAGCTGGTCTGTCCAAGCTGCCGCGGTGAATTCGAAGCTCCGGTGCGCTGGAAAGTCAGTCGCAAGAAAAAAGAATTGCCTCGTGGTGCCAGCGAGGAAGATCGCCGCAAGTTTGCTAAAGCTACTTCTTTCATGGTTCGTCTTGACGACCTGGTGGCCTGCTACAAATGCCGCAAGCGCTTTGAACTGACGGGCCAATCCACCGTCCTGATCAACGACAATCTAGGCGACCCCAACGAAGATCCCGAAAATTTCGGCAACCGCTAAATAAAGATCTCAGTAATCAGTTCTAAGTTTTAAGTAACGGCAATTCAGAGCGTAGCCGCGCCGGTAGCACAGGCTTCAGCCTGTGTCCCGCCTTTGTAACACCCGCCCTCCGAGGCAGGCGCTTTTGGTTTTTTCCGGGAGGACCGCACTTTCGTCCGATGAGTGTCCGGGTTTTGCTTTCTCGCTGAATTTACCTCAGCTTTCGCTTCCTATCCCCGATAGCTGATCCCTGATCCCTTCTTACTTAAAACTTAAAACTGACAACTTAAAACTACCCCTCATATCTCCGGATACATCTCAAAAAACGCGTCAATCGACTGCCGAAACGTTTTTTCGATCTCTTCCTTGCTGCCTTCTATCAAATGCATCGCCACGCGTGCGGCCCGTCCATTCTTCAGCACCACCATCGCTTCTTTCACTTCTCCTAGATCGTCCACTGGCAGCAGTCTCATTCCGTAGATCAGCGCTAGTTTTGCCATCAGTTCTCTCCCGGTTTGCCCGCCCAGCCTATCTGCACGCACATCTCCCGTCAATTCAACAACACTTCGCTAGCTGCCGCATACCTACTCCGCTATGATGTCCTCAGGCATCCCGCGCCTTGGCACCTCGCATCCGAATAGCACAAAGAGGAGGGTGACGTGAAGCTTCGATCTCGGGTCCCACTGCTGCTCACCGTTGGTTTATTCATCTTTGCAGGCTCGCTCTCTGCCCAAGCTCCAGAAGGCCCCCAGCCCGATGCTCCACCTCCCGCCATCCCGCCAGCCACCGCGCCTGCGCCGCATCAGGCTCCTTCCAGCGACGTCGTGCTCGTCCCGTCCGGCACCCGTATCGGCGTGATTCTCGAGAATGGCATTTCGACGGCCTCCGCCAAGTCCGGCGACTCCGTCTATTTCCGCACTTCTTTCCCCATCACCATCAACAACAAAGTTGTTGTCCCCGTCGGTTCTTACCTTCGCGGAGAGGTCACCGATTCCAAGCGTCCCGGCCACGTTAAAGGCAAGGGCGAGCTGCGCATCCATCTGAACACCATGATTTTTCCCAACGGTTACACCGTGGACTTGAACGCCGCGCCCCATAGCACCGATAGCGGCAGCAACACAAAAACAGATTCGGAAGGCAAGATCACCGGTCCTGGCGGCAAAGGAAAAGATGCGCAAACGATCGCGACGACCACCGCAGCTGGCGCCGGCATTGGCGCAATCGCTGATGGCGGCAAAGGTGCCGGAATCGGCGCGGGCATAGGCGGTGTCGCCGGACTCGCCGCGGTGCTGCTGTCTCGCGGGCCCGATGCGCAACTGCCGCGGGGCTCCTCAATGGATTTGGTTCTCGAACGCGACCTGCAACTCGACGCCAATCAGATTCACTATTCCAACGTAGGCCAACCAAGCACGGTAGTAATCCAACAAACCACTCCCCAAAACTAATGTGGAGTGCGGCGGCTCGCCGCCGCTTTTCCAGTCTGTCCGTTAACTCGGTTCCGTTAATTGTTGGTGCAGTAGTATCTAGCGCAGTAGTGTGTAAAACAGCGGTGTACAGCGGAGTATTGCGCAGCTCCGTTGCCTCTCGCGCCCCAACCGACATGTCATCCCGAAGCGAAGCCAGGGAATCGCCCCACCGATTCGTCTCGAATCTGTCAGTCTCTCTTCGCTTGCGTAGGGAGCGCTTTCCGAAGCGGTCCGCTCTTGGGTTGAACTTAAAACTTAATACTGACGACTGAAAACTTCCTACGCCCCCTGCGCCTGCGCCTCCAAAAATCTCATCGGGCTGAACCGCTCCCAATCCGTACTCACCTTCTGCGTCGTAATCCATTCGCGCATCAGCCGCGCCGTCACTGGCGCCAGCAAAATCCCGCTACGGAAATGCCCCGTCGCCATCAACAACCCTTCCACATCGGTCGGTCCCAAAATTGGCAGGTGATCCGGCGAATCCGGCCTCAGCCCTGCCCAAGTCTCTTCAATTCGCGCCTTCGCCAACGCCGGAACCAGTTCAATCGCGCCATTCATGATTTTTTTCATGCCGCCCGCGGTCACGTCGCGATCGAAGCCGATTCGCTCTATGGTCGACCCGGCCAGAATCCGCCCATCATTTCGCGGCACCAGGTAAATGTTCTCGGACCACAGCACGTGCTGGATCTTCACTGCCTCACATCGCAGCACCGCCATCTGTCCTTTCGCGGGAGACACCGGAGCATACGGTGCCGCGCCGTCGATTTTCGCCGAGAAGCAACCAGCAGCGACGATCGTCCACTTCGCTTCCACCTGGTCATTGCTCAGCATTAGCCCCTTGCAGCGCCCGCCTTCTTTCCAGATTCCCGTTGCTCCATGGCCCGCAAAAATGTCAACGCCTTTGCTCTTTGCCGCTTCCAGCGTCGCTTGCGTCAACGCCCGGTTATCCAGCGAACTCTCGTCGGGCCGCAGCACGCCGCCTTGCACATCGTCCCTCAATCCGGGCTCCAGTTCCTTGGCCCGTTCGCCCGTCAACGCTTCCGCGCGCAAGCCCACACCGTGATACACCGCCAGCAGCGTGCTGATTTCCTCGCGCACGTCGCCTTCCCAAAACAGTTCCATCGCGCCGTCGGGCCGGTATTCCACCTTCTGTCCCGACGCTTGCTCTACCGCTTCAATGAATTTGGGATACATGGCCGCGCTTGATTTGCTCAGCACCACCAGCGGAATCATTCCTGGGCCTTCTGGCGACGGCGAAATGATTCCCGCGCTGGCCCACGATGATTCGCGCCCCGGCTCACGCGCGTCAAACACACCGACGCGTAATCCGGCTTGCGCCAGTTCGAATGCGATGGACGCGCCAATCAATCCACCGCCCGCCACAACTACGTCATATTCTTTCATGCCGATATTCTAGCCCAGCGCGTTCAACCCGCATTGTGACGGGCAACCAGCTATTGGTGCGCCGTCAATTGCATCGCCAGTACTTCCGCTTTCTTCGCCTGATTCTTCGCTCGCACCCAATCCCCGTTCTTCATCGCCTCTCGCGCCGACTCCATGAACCCGCGCACCTTCGACGCAACATCTTCCTGTGTCGCGTTCAGTTGCTTTCCTTGGGTCTCCCCCAATTTCGCTTCGGCCGCGTCCAGGCTCTGCTGCGTTTCCGCTTTTGCCGCATTCAATTGGTCTGCCGTCAGGTCCGGCAAAATCATCGGCTCCGCCGCTTTCTCCACAGGCGGAGGTTCCACGGGAGGTGCGGCCACAACGCGAGGCCTGGCTGGCCCGCCGCGTGGAGTCGCCAGCCTGGGAGGCATTTCCACGCTCTCAACCTCAATGTCCGGTGCCTCTCCCGGAGTTTCGCTCGCCACGCCGCTCGGCGTCAGCGGATGTGCCAGCACGATTCCCGTCATGTGCACCGTCGCCGGTTTTTTCGTGAAGCATCCGCCGCACCACACCACGCATGCGCACAACGCGAGCAAAAAGGTCTTCGGCCCTATGTTCATTTTCTCCATGGTTACCCGAGTTGCGTTTCTCGGCTTGCTCACGCGGCTAGCGGTAACTCGATCCGAAACGTCGTTCCCCGTCCCACCTCTGAAGTAAAGTCTATCGAACCGTTATGCAGCTGCACAATTCGGAACGCGCTTGCCAGTCCGATGCCGCTTCCTCCCGGCCGCGTTGTGAAAAATAATTGAAAAATTTTCTGCCGATTTTCCAACGGAATTCCTTTTCCCGTATCTCCCACGGTAATTTCCGCCATGTCTCCTCGCCGGCTCAGCGTCAGTTGCAATTGTCCGCCCTGCGGCATCGCGTCTACCGCGTTCAGCACCAGGTTCAGCACCGCCTGCTTCAGCAGCGCCCGGTCTACAAATACGTCCGGAATCCCGATCGGAATCAACCGCGCCACTTCCACCTTTGCCCGGTCCAGTTCCGGCTGCGCCACTTCCAGCACTTCGTGCAGCAAGTCTGAAAGCTGCGTCGGCTCCAATCGCACGTCCATCGGCCTCGAGAAATCCAGGAACCTCTTCACTACCGCGTCCAGCCGGTCGATTTCCGCGTCCAGCACGTTCACCGCTTGCAGCGCGCCCTCATCCGTTTCCGGTGGCAGCGATTCCTTCAGATTCTCCAGCCACAGTCGCATCGAGTTCAGCGGGTTCTTCACCTCGTGTGCCACTCCCGCTGTGATGCGTCCCACTGCCGCCAACCGTTCGCTCACCTGCAGTTGCGTGTTAATGCTCTCGATGGAATCCAGGTCCCGCAACGTTACCAGCGCCCCCATCCTCTCTCCCGCTCCCTGAATTTCCTGCACTCCTATGCTGATACGCTTCGGCCCATCTTGCGTTTCCAGTTCCGTCTCTGTGGCGATGTCCTGCAGCTCGCCGCCCTCCAGATGCAGCGCTACATACATCGCGTGTCCCGGCGGAAAAATGTCCGTCACTTTCTTCCCGAGAAAATGCGAAGCCGGCGCACCCAGAAACTTTTCGGCTGCCGGACTCACCATCACGGCGCGCGCATCTCGCGTAAACAGGATCAGCCCGTCTTCCAGCCCGGCCATCACTGAATTCATGTTTTCGCGCAGCGAACTGAAAATTTCGTGCACCCCGCGCAACTGTTGCCCCACCTGCACAATTTTTCGGCGCACCTGTCCCAGTTCGTCCGTGCTTCCCGCGCGTTCCTGGGTGGTCGTCGGCGGTGCGTCGTACTCACCGGCCGATATCCTTTCCAGTTGCGCAAGAATGTCACGGATCGGTGCCAGCGCAGCCCCAGCCACTACCGCCGCAAGAATTGTGGAAAGCGCCACCGCGACTCCCACCAGCGTCGCCCACCTGCGCAATTGCGACCGGATATTGTCCAGAAGCAGCGCCGTCGACACCACCGCGCGCACTTCTCCAAACGGCTCACCGCGAACCTTGAACGGGTAATCTACTTCGTATAAATGCGGAGACCCTTTTTCCGCCAGAATCCGCACTTGCTTGATAAATGGGCTCTGCACCAGTTGCGCCAGCGGAGGCCGCCGCAATGCTACTTTGCCGGGCGCCGCTGGGTCGCTCGACACCAGTACTTCTCCATCCCGGTCCACAATTGAAACTTCATAGACCCAGGGCGCGTCCGTCGACGATGTCAGATGCGCCTCCAGCCAGTCGCTGGTTTCAAATGCCTTTCTCACGTAGTCGTGGGTGTCTTCCTCTTCATTGGAGGCCGGTAGGAATCCCCTCTGCCGAGCGTCTTCCAACGCGTGCCCTGCCGAATCATAAACGTCCCGCACCAGCTCGTGGGCGCGCGTGTCGGTCTCGAACAGCACTCGTTGCAGTAATTGTTCCAGGAAAATCAGCGACAGCGCCGTCACGGTGAACAGCACCAGACCGGTCATGATCAGCGTCAGTTTTGTCCGCAGCCCCAGCTGCATACTTCTCTACGACTCCGTTTCGTTTCGATCGTTCCCGTATTCTTTCAATTTGTTGTGTAGCGTCTTCAAACTCACCCCCAGCAGTTCCGCCGCTCGCGTCTTGTTATTTCCCGTGGCCTGTAGCGTCTGTACGATAAGTTCGCGCTCCATCGCATCCACCGTCGTCCCTATGGGAAACTTGATCGACGACAAATCATTCGGCCCCTTCGCCGCGATCTTTCCGAATTCACCTGGCAGGCTTGCTCGCGAAATCAGATCTTTTTCCGACATGATTGCTGAGCGCTCCAGCACGTTTCTCAATTCCCTTATGTTTCCAGGCCACGTGTGCCCCATGAAAATGTCCAGCACTTCCGCGCCGATTCCCCGCACGTTCTTTCCGTGTTTTGTGTTGATGTCCCGCAGCATGTATTCCACCAGTGGCGGAATATCGTCTTTGTGGTCGCGCAGTGGCGGCAAGTGAATGTGAAACACGTTCAACCGGAAATACAAATCCTGCCGCATCGTTCCGCTTGCCACCGCCTGTTCCGGGTCTTTGTTCGTCGCCGCCAGCACCCGCACATCCACCGGCGTTTCCACCTTGCTTCCCAGACGCCTCACTTTGCGGTCTTCCAGCACGCGCAAAAGTTTCGCCTGTGTTGGCGCTGGCATTTCGCCGATCTCGTCCAGCAGCAGAGTCCCTCCATCTGCCAGTTCGAAGCACCCGATGCGCCGCTCGGCTGCTCCCGTAAACGCCCCGCGCTCATGCCCAAAAATCTCGCTCTCCATCAGCGATTCCGGAATTGCCGAACAGTTGATTGCCACAAACGGGCCGCCGGCTCGCGGCGATAATTTGTGCAACGTCCTCGCCACGATCTCTTTCCCTGAGCCCGTCTCTCCCGTGATCAGCACCGATGCCGAACTCGGCGCCGCCGTCTCGATAATCCGCATCACTTCCTGCATGGCCTTGGAACCGCCCACCAACTCTCCCAGCCGCCCCGTTTCGCGCAACTGCCTCTGCAGCACCAGCAAATTCTGCGCGTCTCGCGCCTTGCTCAGTGCTCGGTCCAGCAACGCTCGCAGCACCGGCCCCTTTAGCGGCTTTTCGATGTACCAGAACGCGCCCGACTCAATCGCCGCCACCGCCCGTTCTTCGCTTCCTTTTCCCGTAATGATGATCGCCGGCACGTCGCGGATTTCTTCCCCAAGCTGCTTCAGCAGGTCCAGCCCGTTCATGCCCGGCAATTCCACGTCGGCAATCAGTGTGTCCGGTTGAAAATTCGAAAATTTCGCCAGCGCGTCTTCCGCCGTCGCCACTCCCAGCACTTCATATCCCCACCGCTGCAGCAATTGCTCGTACCCCTTCCTGGCATTGTCTTCATCTTCGACAATCAGGATGCGGTCTTTGTGTTCCCCGGTTTCCACCGTGCGCACCGCTCGTTGCTCTTCTGCCATGCGTTGGGCCTCACTTTACCAATATCACGTCTAGTCCTTCTTTGGGCAGGTTCTTCGACTCTAGCAATCTCCTTCCCAATTTGCCAACCGCCCGGCTGCAATTTCGTCGCCGCCTTTGTCGCGACCCGCCTCTGAAGCGGGCGCCCTTTGTCTCCCTGCCACCGTGTTATGCGCCGTAGTGATTCCGAACGAAATCTGCAAAGTGAGTGTCTCGGCGTCATCGCACGCCGCAACGCCACGTCATCCCGAACGGAGTCTGCGGAGTGAGGAGTCTCTCTTAGGTTTGAGGAATAAGTATCCGGAGGAACCCGGACCGGCGGATGTCTGACGCGAGTGAATTAATCGCCACCGCCCAAGGGAGAGCCGCAACATAAAAAGTCAATACCAGAAGTGTCGACTCCGGACTTTCAAATTTTAACTTTCAACTTTCAACTTCTCTCTACTGCCTGACCAAGTACAATGCTCTCTCCAGCTCCAATTCCAACTTCGCCCCTTTCGGCAACTCCAACTCTTGCCCGCGACCCGCTTCCGCCAGGTACGCCTCCAACGCTCCCATCGCCGCGCCTTCCGCTGCTTCCTTTTTGTTTTTGGCCTTCACTCCTTGGATCGCGCCCATGGCCGCGCCCGCTGCAGCCGCCTGCGCCGCGTCTTTTTGCGTTCCTCCATACCCCTCGATCACGCCTTCCTGCATCGGCCCGGACTTGATGCTGTGATCCCCGGGTACTGCCATTACCTCCGCCACAATCGGCAGCTTCCCGAATTTCGTCCGAATCTCATCGAACGTAAGCCAAATCTTCGCGCGGCCCGTCATCCCGGCCGATTCCACCCGGCTCACATGCCCGCGGATCTCCGCTCCTGCCGGCAAATAAATTCCGCTGCCCGCCTCCAATGGCTCCAGCGTCCGCACATGAAATTCCTGGTTCATCCGCAGCACTTTGGTGTTCATACCCTGCTGCAAGCTCACCAGGAACCGCGTCCCCGGAACCACCGCGTATACTTCCACCGGCAATCCATGCCGCTCTCCGTCGGCGATTTGCGTTCCGTTGTGATGAGCCTCGCGCGTATCCTGCTGGGCCAATTCCTTTCCGGGAGGTTCTTGCGCCAGCGCCACCCCACTGAGCATCACGCAACCAGCGATTCCAAGCGCTGTCATCCCTGCCCACCGCGTTTTAGCCTTCATGTAGACTTCTCCCTTCGCACGCAAGGAAAAGGGAGCAGGAGCCTCGCCAAAAGCTGGCAGTTGGTCGAGCGTCCAGGTTTTTCTAGTTAAAGGACTTAGGGGAAGGCAACTAAAGCACATGGCGTCCACTGTCCGCGACAAGCGCTATCATTGTCGCCTTTTCCGGACGCTTGCTTTTGTAGAGCCAGCTGTCTTCTTCGCAGCTTCATAGGCGTGGTTCAGCCACCAGATCGCGTCGCGCACATCCGCATCGCTGAACAGTTCAAATGAGAACCAGCCTTTTCCGGACATGCGTGTACCCGTGTCCAACCGCGGCTCTTTCTGCGCCTGCTGGAACAAGCCGGTGGGCATGGGGCTGAATTTCAGAAGGATCGATGAGGGCGTGAAAAGGCCGCGGGAATAGGGCAACGCGGCGAACACGGCTTTCCGCCGGTACAGAAAGCGAAATCCAAACATGCGTTTGCACGTCACTGCTGGCCACGACTCCACTTCTGCTTCGAGCATCGCAGACCAGTGCTGCATCTCCTCGGAAATAACGGGAAATTTCGGCTTCTCGCGAGGCACTGAAATGCCGGCTGCAGGTTTTCGCTCTGGTTTCATCTGCGTTGCCGTCAAATGGCCATGCGCGCCGGTCCGCCTGGCGGAAGTCGCAGCGTTGGTTCGGTGAGGGATTGCACTTGCTCAAGTGTAGCGTCGGGAGCCAACTCGCGGAGCAGCAGGCCTTCCGGAGTAACTTCGATGAACGCCAACTCCGTGACGATGTGATCGACCACTTCCACGCCGGTCAGCGGCAGCGTACACTTCTTCACGATTTTTGCCTGGTTGTCCTTCGTGGCGTGTTCCATTGCGATGAATACCCGCTTCGCGCCCGCCACCAGGTCCATCGCGCCGCCCATGCCTTTCAACATTTTGCCGGGAATGGCCCAGTTGGCCAGCGTGCCCCTTTCATCTACCTGCAGCGCGCCAAGCACCGTAAGATCGACGTGGCCACCGCGAATCATGGCGAACGATTCTGCCGAAGAAAAATAGCAGGTGCCGGGTAGTTCCGTCACAGTTTCCTTGCCGGCATTGATCAGGTCGGGATCAACCTCCGACTCCAACGGATATGGGCCGACGCCGAGCATGCCGTTCTCCGATTGCAGGATCACGTCCATGCCCTTGGGAACATGGTTGGCCACCAGCGTGGGAATACCGATGCCCAGGTTCACGTAGAAACCGTCGCGCAATTCCTGCGCGATTCGCCGAGCGATCCGTTCCCGTTTTTGCTCGTCCGTCAGCGGCATGGCCAGTCCACACTCAAAGTTTTGAGCTCCTAGCTAAATTGAAAAAACCGGTCTAACCAGGCCACTATAATTTTCGCATTGTTCGTTTTTCGATGCGCTTCAAGTAATCTGTGCCCTGGAAAATCGCGTTCACGAAAATGCCGGGCGTGTGGACCCGATCCGGATCGAGTTGCCCCGGCTCGACGAGTTGCTCCACTTCCGCAATCACATAGTCCGCCGCGGTCGCCATCATCGGATTGAAATTGCGCGCCGTCTTGCGAAAAATCAGATTGCCCCAGCGATCGCCCTTCCACGCTTTGATGAACGCAAAGTCGCCGCGCAGCGCCCGCTCCAGCACATAGCCGCGGCCGTCAAATTCTCGCGTTTCTTTTCCTTCTGCAACCATCGTGCCGTATCCCGTCGGGGTATAAAACGCGGGAATGCCCGCGCCGCCCGCCCTCAGTCGCTCGGCTAGCGTCCCCTGCGGATTCAGCTCCACCTGCAACTCACCGCTCAACACCAGTCGCTCAAAAAGTTTGTTTTCGCCCACGTAGCTCGAGATCATCTTTTTGACCTGGTGATTTTGCAGCAACAAGCCGATGCCGAAATCCTCCACACCCGCATTGTTGCTCACTATGGTGAGATCTTTCGTTCCCTTACGCCACACTGCCGCAATCAAATTTTCAGGAATCCCGCAAAGCCCGAACCCGCCCATCAGAACGGTCATGCCCTCGCGCAAATTCGCGATGGCCATGTCAGCCGATGCGATCCGCTTATCCATGGAATTCTTGTAGCACAGGCTTCAGCCTGTGTCATGCTTGCCTTTACCGATGCTTTCCGAAACGAACCGGATAGCGTGCAGCGCCGCAATATGGTTAGAATGAGACATGAAAAGCTGGCGAGAGCGAATTAGCGTGAATGCAGCCGTCTGCCATGGTCGGGCATGCATCCGAGGAACGCGTGTCCTTGTGTCCGCGGTGTTGGATAACGTTGCGGCGGGAGTGCCACACGCCGAAATCCTTCAGAATTATCCATCGATCACCAAAGCGGATATCGAAGCGGCCCTGGCTTATGCGGCTGAACTGGCCAGAGAAGGCACCGTGGAATTGCCGCTGGAAACGAAGGCGTGAAGTTCAAGATTGACGAAAACCTGCCAGTTGAGTTCGCTGCTCAGCTGCACGAGGCAGGCTTCAATGCTGAAACGGTTACTTCCGAAAAGTTATCCGGTGCCGAAGATTCCGCCGTTTTTGAGCGATGCCAGAAGGAAGACCGTATTCTTGTGACACTCGACATGGATTTCGCAAATGTGAAGTCCTATTCGCCGAAATCGCATCCAGGGATCATTGTACTTCGGCCTCCGACGCAGGATAAACCGACGCTCATTTCGCTACTCGTTCGTCTCATTCCCGTGTTTAGTGTGAAATCTCCAGCCCAACAACTCTGGATCATCGAAGCCGATCGCGTCCGCTACCGAGAAGAATGACGGCTTGAAATCTTCACCGGCTAAAGGAAAAACTTATCTGCGTAGTCGAGCTAAAGGCTACGAAGCAATTTGTAGAGTTCGTTGGCGGCGTCGAAGTCCGCTTCTAAATCGCGTGAGCCGAGGCGCTCGCGAATATCATCCAAACGCCGCGCGAACAAATCGAGCGCCGCAGACAGCACTTCGCGATTCGTCAGCACTATATCGCGCCAGGTAGCGTAGGGACTTCCCGCAAGGCGCAACGAGTCTCGCAGGCCGGGGCCAGCGAGCGTGATAGGCAAGCCATTTTCGTCCAGGCGATCGTACAAAAACGAGCCGAGCGCCACCGCCGCAAGTTGCGGCAAATGCGACGCGAGTCCGACGGCGTAATCGTGCTGTTGCGCGCCAATCCACAGCGGGCGAGCGCCCATTTTGTCCAGGATTTTTACAAACGCGCTCACTCGCGGGTCGCGGTCTCCATCATTCGAGCCCACAAGCGCATACGAAGCGTTGCGAAAAAGATCGGCGTCCGCAGCCGCGAAACCCGAAAGCTCCCGCCCAGCCATCGGATGACCACCAAGAAAAAGCGGACCGCCTTGCTCTGGGAATAATTCGGTCGCAGAAGTCGTGATCCGAAATTTGGTGCTGCAAGCGTCGGTGACGAGAGCATGCGCGGGAGCATGTCGAGCAATTTCCTGCAGCAAATCCAGCGTCGCTCCGATGGGCAGCGCGATGTAGACCAGGTCAGCTCCGCGCAACGCCGCATCCAGCGGTCCAGAAAATACTTCGTTCACCGCGCCGGATTTCCCCGCTTCCGCCGCAACCTCGCGGCGATCCCAGCCGGCGATGTGAATATCCGGCGTATATTTGCGCAGCGCCTTGGCAAACGAGCCGCCGATCAGGCCAGTGCCGAGGATGGTGGCGCGTTGGATGAGATGCGCCATGATTAGGGGATGCGTCGTCCGACCGCGGGAGCGATGATGCGAATTTCAGTCATGAGTTGAGCGAACTCCACGGGCGTGAGGGATTGCGCGCCATCAGAGAGCGCATGGTCGGGATCATTGTGCACTTCGATCAGCAGTCCATCGGCGCCGGCCGCAACGGCAGCGCGCGCCATGGGCGGAACTTTGTCGCGCCGTCCCGTGCCATGTGAAGGATCAGCAACGATGGGCAAGTGCGAAAGCTTTTTGATAACGGGAATCGCGGCGATATCCAGCGTATTGCGCAGATACGTTTCAAACGTGCGAATGCCGCGCTCGCAGAGGATCACGTTGTAATTTCCACCGGAAAGAATGTACTCGGCGCTGAGAAGAAGCTCCTCAATGGTGGCGGACATTCCGCGCTTCAAAAGCACCGGTTTCTGGATTTCGCCAAGCGCCCTCAAAAGAAAATAGTTCTGCATGTTGCGCGCGCCAACCTGAAAAATGTCGACGTACTGGCCCATCATCTCGATCTGCGACAAGTCCATCACTTCGCTTACGACGAACAACTCATATTTGTCGGCGGCCTCGCGAATCAGTTGAAGCCCCTTTTCGCCCATGCCTTGAAAGGCGTAGGGCGAGGTACGCGGCTTGAAAGCGCCAGCCCGTAAAATTCTGGCCCCAGCCTTGAATACCGCCTCCGCAACCGCGTTGATCTGTTCCGGCGATTCCACGGAGCACGGCCCCGCCGCAACAACGATTTCGTCCCCACCGATTTTGACGCCGCGGCCCAGGTCGATGATGGTGCCTTGCGGCTTGAACTGCCGGCTGGCCAATTTGAACGGCTGCGTGATGCGCACCACCTCGCGCACGCCTTCCAGTAGTTCAAAGTCGCGATGATCGAAATCCCGGTGGACGCCGACCGCGCCGAGAACAGTGTGTGACGCGCCGGTCGAGCGGTGCACGTCGAACCCGCTGGACACCACGCGGTCGATCACGTGCTGAATCTGCTCTTCGGTGGCGCCTTCGTGCATCACGATAACCATGTTTAAACCTCAGCTCCTGAAATGCGGTTCGCAGCGCGCAAAACGAACCGGTTGAAAGACCGGCCACTATAAAAACTGAAAGTCATTTGGACTCCTCGTCCGAAGAATCCGGGTGCATCGCCAGACGCTCGGCGGAACGCGCTTCGTCGATAATACGCTCGAAGAGTCTTCGAATTGCGCCGTGCGAAAGAGGCCCTTTATTGTTGCTCTCTGCATTGGTCAGTACTTCGTTCTCGCGAGCCGGCTGGTAGATCGGGATGCTTTGCTCCTGCTTGATGCGGCCAATTTCCAGCGCGCATTGCGAACGCTCATTCAGCAGGTCGACAAGCTTCTTGTCGATTTCGTCCATCCGGCGCCGCCAATCCGCGATGTTCATAGCGTGGCCTCGCGGCGCGAAAGGCCACGGCGCGCTGCCTCTTTCAGCGAATGAACTCGCTCGCGAAGCGCCGTGCATCCAGCGTCGACCGAAGCAGCCTTTTCAATTTCAGAGACCAGCGCGGAGCCAACCACAGCAGCGTCCGCAAGACCGCCGAGCACCGAAACATGGCCGGGCAACGAAATTCCAAAGCCCACCGCGATCGGAAGTTGCGTGAAGCTGCGAGCACGCCGCAGCAGCGCGGGCAAATCGTCGGGTAGCGCGTCCTTCGCACCCGTCACACCGGTGCGAGAAATGAGATAGAGAAAACCGGAGGAGCACGCCGCAATCTTCTGCAAACGTTCGTCAGTCGAAGTCGGCGCCGCAAGGAAAATCGTATCCAGGGTACGCGCTCGCAGGATGCGGCGATAGTCTTCGGACTCTTCCGGCGTCAGATCAGTGACCAGAACGCCGTCAGCGCCAGCCTCCGTTGTGGCGGCAGCAAATTCTTCCAGCCCGAACTGAAGAATAGGATTGAAGTAGCTAAACAGAACCAGCGGCACCTGGCTCGATTGGCGGATGCGACGCACAAGCTCAAGAACACCGATCAGCGTGGCGCCGGATTTCAGTGCGCGTTCGGAAGCTCGCTGAATTGTGGGCCCGTCAGCCAGCGGATCGCTGAAGGGCACGCCGAGTTCGATGACGTCCGCACCCGCCTCGGCCAGCGCGAGAACGTATTTCAACGTCGCTTCGAGCGTCGGGTCGCCCGCGGTAATGTACGCAACGATGCCAAGCTCGCCCGCCGCGCGAAGTTCCGCGAAGCGTTTCGAGATGCGGGTCGAGTGTTCAGGCGCAATGGTCATAATTTTTCGGCCAATTTAGAGCAGGCGCTTATACGTGTCCATGTCCTTATCGCCGCGGCCAGAAAGATTCACAATGACCAGGTCGGTCGGTTTGAATTGCGGGACACGTTCCACCAGCCCTGCGAGCGCGTGAGCCGATTCGAGCGCAGGAATAATTCCCTCGCTGCGCGAGAGCAGTTTTGCGGCATCAAGCGCGGCTTGATCCGACACGGCGGCGTATTCGGCGCGGTGCTGATCGGCGAGCCATGCGTGTTCAGGGCCGATGGCGGGATAGTCCAGGCCCGCGGAAATGGAATGCGTCGCGGCGATCTGCCCATCTTCGTTCTGCAGCACGTAGGTGTACGTGCCCTGCAGAACGCCGGGTCGCGCTCCCGTGAATCCCTGGTGAGCAGCGAGCCGTGCGGCGTGTTCGCCCAGACCGTTGCCGCGGCCGCCGGCTTCGATGCCAACCATTTTCACGTGGGCATCTTTCAGGAATTCGTAGAACAGCCCGATGGAATTCGAGCCGCCGCCAACGCATGCGTAAAGGTGCGTAGGCAAACGCTTTTCGGCAGCGAGAATTTGCGCGCGTGCTTCGCGGCCGATGACTGCCTGGAAATCACGCACCATGGTTGGATATGGATGCGCGCCGAGAACCGAGCCAAGAAGGTAGTGAGACGAACGAACATTGGTCACCCAGTCGCGCATGGCCTCATTGATGGCGTCCTTCAGTGTTTTGCTACCAGATTCCACGCCAATCACTTCGGCTCCCAACATGCACATCCGCGCCACGTTGAGCGCCTGCCGCGCCATGTCTTCCGTGCCCATATACACAGTGCATTGCAATCCCAGATGCGCCGCAACTGTGGCGGACGCGACGCCGTGCTGGCCGGCGCCCGTCTCCGCAATAATGCGCGGCTTGTCCATTTTCACGGCGAGAAGGCCTTGGCCGATGGCGTTGTTGATTTTGTGCGCGCCTGTATGCAGCAGGTCCTCGCGCTTCAGATAAATACGCGGCCCGCCGAGATGCGATGTAAGGCGCGAAGCAAATTGCAGCGGCGTAGGGCGCCCGGCGAAATTCTTCAGCAGATCCTGAAAGTCAGCCTGAAACGTGGGATCAGACTTGGCGAGTTCGTACACGCGTTCCAGTTCAAACAGCGGCACCATCAGCGTTTCGGGGACGAAGCGTCCACCGTAAGGACCGAAGCGGCCCGGAACGTGAGCCGGGATAGTGAGTCGGGTGCTCATGGAAACGATTATTGTCGCATACACGGGCAGCAGTGCGACATGGGGAGGGCAGGACCGCCGTTGGCCGCCGGCTAAAGGCTGCGATTGGCACGAGCCACTTCTGCGAAAAAGGCGCGCATTTTGGCGGGATCTTTTTTACCAGGAAGTGATTCGACGCCGCTGGCCACATCGACGGCAAAGGGCCGCACCGCGAGAATGGCTTCGGCAACATTTTCGGGAGTCAGGCCGCCAGCAAGAATGATGCGATGCGATTCGGCAAGCATGCGTGCCTGGGTCCAGTCGGTAGTGACGCCAGTACCGCCAAATTGGCCGGAGATAGCGGCGTCAAGAAGGAAAGCACTAGCGGCTCGATGGCGCGGAAGACCGATTGGCGCGCTCCCCTTCTCGATGCGCAGTGCTTTGATAACGGGAATCTTCTTGGCCACTTCCGCAACCATTTGCGGAGTTTCGTCGCCGTGGAGTTGGGCGGCGGACAAGCGCAGCGCTTGCGAGAGTGCGATGACCGGCTCGGGCGTCCAGTCCACGAAGATGCCCACGGAAGAAATTAGGGGGGGCAATTCGCGAAGAATATTGCGCGCGGCAAACGGCGAGATGGAGCGCGGACTCTCCGGATAGAAGTTGAGCCCGATGGCGTGGGCGCCAAGTTCCGCGGCCAGACACGCGTCCTCAGGGGTGGTGACACCACAAATTTTGACGCGGACCATAGCAGTAGTTTACTGGAAGCGGGCCGATGCGTCACAGCTGATCGCAGAAAGCTCCCTCTGATGAATCAAACTGCCATCTTCGCGTGTGAGCTGACATAAAAGTCAGCGCTACACCTAAGAAAGGATCTCGCCGCGTGTGGTTTCTCCAGTCTTCAATGTCGCGCTAGCTTTTATGCTAGCTCCCAGTCGCAACGCGAGCTGCTACGCAATCGGAGCTGGATTCAAGAGGTTAAAAAGAGCTGCGGCAGGGTCAGGCGCAAGCATGAGGTGTTCGCCAACGAGAAATGCATCGAAACCCACGGCTCGCAGTTTTTTCAGGTCGTCGTGGGTGCGCAAGCCGGATTCGCAGACAGCCACGCAATCGTCAGGAATGTGCTCGATGAGCTCGTAGGAAGTTTCCATGTGCACTTCAAGCGTCTTCAGGTCGCGATTGTTCACCCCAATGATGCGCGCGCCGACGGCCAAGGCGCGGTCGAGTTCCGCTCGCGTGTGAACTTCCACCAGCGGCTCCATGTGCAGCTCGCGGCCGAGCGCAATCAAATCACGCAGAAGTTCATCGTTGAGCGAAACCACCATCAGCAGGAAACTGTCGGAATCGTTGGCGCGGGACTCCCAAACCTGCCAGGGGTCAAAAATGAAATCCTTGCGCAGCGCCGGAAGCGCAACCTCCTTGCGGGCATCGCGCAAATTCTTCAAAGAGCCGCGGAAGAATTCGCCCTCGGTAAGCACCGAAAGAGCAGCAGCGCCCGCGCCTTCCAGGGACTTGGCCAGCCCCGGTGGGTCGAAGGGCTCGCGAATCACGCCGCGCGAGGGAGATGCTGGCTTCAACTCGGCGATGACATTCAGGGCGTCGCGCGAAAGCGCACCTGCGAAATCGCGAGCCGGCGGAGCAGCCTTCACGCCATACTTCAGCGCCGTTTCGGGCAGCACGCGTTTGCGATGATCCACCTCGGCGCGGCGCGCTTCCAGGATGCGGTCAAGCACCGTGCCGGTGTTGGAATGGGCAGTCATAGGGATAAGTTTGTATGCTAGGGAGGTACGGACAACGTGTCAAATGGACATGCAGCGGTTGGATGCGAGGAATCGTGCTCTTGACTTGCTGGCATCAGGGGTCAGTAATCAGGAAACAGGAATGGTTGGGAGCGATTCTGGATTGGATGTCAAATAGATGACGTGTTTCTACCAAACGCTCTCAAATTTGGTTCCTGATAGCTGATAACTGATCGCTGATATCGGTAATCGCAATGCGCACTTCTAATTTGATGTCCAAAAGGAACAACAAATGAGTTATCGGGCAAAGTATCAGTCTTTGTTGGAAGCAATTGGAAAAGAAGCGGAAGCCATGTCCATGAAGTATTTCCGGTCACTGGAGATCGGAGCTGAACGCAAGCGCGATGGAAGCGTGGTGACCAAGGCAGACAAGGCCATCGAGGCCATGGCGATAGCAAAGGTGGCCGCCAGCGAGCTAGCCATCGATGTTGTGGGAGAAGAAACCACCGCTGACGTTCCTACAGGTCCAGCAACCACCGGACGCGCGCGAATGATTATCGACCCGATTGATGGGACAGAAGAATTTTCGCGAGGCATACCAACATTCGGAACGCTGATCGGGGTGGAAGAAGAAGGCGAGATCGTGGCGGGATACGTTACGGCTCCGGCGCTGTCGCAAGGCACGCGATGGTGGGCGTACCGCGGCGAAGGCGCGTTCCGCGATGGCAAGCAAATCCACGTGTCGAAGATTGCGCGCATGGACCAGGCGATGGTCTGGACATCAGGCACCGGAACGAACAAGGACCTTAATGCACGCGCCAAAATTCGCCAGTTTGCGGATTCCGCGCGCAATAGCCGCGCGCTCGGTGGCTTCTGGCACCACATGCTGGTGGCGGAAGGCGCGATCGAAGCGGCGGTGGACTGGTTCTCAAAGCCGTGGGATTTGGCGCCGCTGGGAATCATCGTGGAAGAAGCGGGCGGCAAAGCCACCACCGTGGATGGCGAGCGAACCATTTACAAGGGCCGTTTTGTGAGCACCAATGGGTTGTTGCATGAAGAGGTCGTGAAACTGCTCAGGTGAGGTAAACAATGATCCGCATCAAGCGCGTGTATGAACAACCGGCGAAAGACGACGGCTACCGCATCCTGGTTGACCGCCTGTGGCCGCGCGGACTGACGAAAGAACGCGCCAAAGTGCATCTGTGGATGAAAGAGATTGCCCCAAGCGACGCTCTGCGCAAGTGGTTTGGACACGAAGCCGAAAAATGGCCGGAGTTTGTGAAACGCTATCGAAGCGAGCTATCCAAGAAGAAAGACTTGCTGAAAGAAATAACGCAACTGGAACGTGAGCATGGCCCGGTGACGCTGCTCTACGGGAGAAAAGACGAGAAGCAGAATCAGGCGGTGTTGATTGCCGCGGCGCTCAAAGGAAGAAAGTGAATAGTAAAGCAGCGCTGCAGACGATCAGCGACGAAGTCTGCGCGTGCCGCAAATGTCCGCGGCTGGTGAAGTACCGCGAAAAAGTGGCGCAGGAGAAAAGACGCGCATACCGCGAATGGACTTACTGGGGACGTCCTGTGCCCGGCTTCGGCGATGCTCGGGCTCAATTGTTCATCCTCGGACTGGCTCCCGCGGCGCATGGCGGGAATCGCACCGGGCGCGTGTTCACCGGCGATCGCTCGGGCGATTTTCTATACAAAGCATTGTACGACGCGGGATTTGCGAATCAGCCGACTTCGTTGCAGCGTGGAGACGGCTTGCAGTTGAAGGGAGCCTACATTGCCGCGGCGGTGCGTTGTGCGCCGCCGGCGAATAAGCCGCTGCCGAGCGAGATTCTGAATTGCCGGGAATATCTGGAGCGCGAACTTGCCGTGTTGCGGCCGAGGGCCGTGTTGGCGCTGGGTAAAATCGCGTGGGATGCCTATCGGGAAATTTTGAAGCAAGAAGGAAAGATTGCGTCGCGGGGCGGATATAAGTTTGCGCACGGCGCTGAAGCACAATTCGGCGACAACCTGCCGCGATTGTTTGGCGTGTATCACCCGAGCCAGCAGAACACCCAGACCGGCCGAGTGACCGAGGCGATGTACGCGCAGGAATTGCGTCGCATCCGAAAGTTTCTGGAGACGTAGGACGCAAGTCCGTGCGATCGATATCGCCTGAAGTTGGCGGTTGTACCTTTGCAAAAATTCACTTTCTGCGGGCAATTCGTTCTGGCAGACTGTCGAGGTTGACGGGGGTGTCTATGCGTGTCCTTGCGGTATTGCTCCTTGCCTGCGCGACCCTTGCTCCTGTTTCGCTGATCGCTCAAGATCAGGGGCTAGCCCCATCCCAAACTGCCAAGAAAAACACCACGCGCGTCCACGTCGAGGATGGCGGTGTGAGCGAGATGATGGAAAGCATCGTGGTGTCCGCCAAGCCGCAAGCGCCCTTCACTCTGATCCTGGAAACCGAATGGGTCAGGATGCTCGGCGATGGCGGAACGATTACCTCGGTCAATAAACGCCGGATTGCGCGAGATGCGGCCGGACGGGTCTACCAGGAGAGGTGGTTCCTGGTGCCGAAGAACGGCAACGTCGAATCGCAAATGACCACAGTCCAGATCGCCGACCCTGCGGCGCACACGCTCTATAATTGCTTCTTTGTCGGTTCGAAAAAGAATATCTGCGAGCTGAAGACCTACATTCCAATGACGCCGGCGGTGAACACCTCGGGGAAAACGGTTTCCGGGGACCTTCCTGACAATCAGGGATCGTTTGTTCATGAGGACCTCGGGAAACAGCCGGTCAGCGGAGTAGAGACCGTAGGAGTCCGCGATGCCAGGACCTATAATCCCGGCCTGTTTGGAAATGACCGCAAGGTGACAGTCGAACGAGAAGTGTGGTATTCGCCGCAGTTGGATTTGAATCTGCTGTCGACTCGGACTGACCCGCGGACCGGGAAACAGACCTTCACCGCAACCAACGTGACTCTGGGCGATCCTGACCCGGCACTGTTTGAACTGCCAGCAGGATTCAAAGTGACGGATATCCGCCAGACCGCTGCACCCGAGCCGAATTGAGCGCGTCACTCTAGACGCATAAGCCTGCGACTCGCCAGATAGCGGGAAACCACAGCACTAAATTCCGGCGGTACACTCGCGTCCTGCGGTAAGCTGAAGGAAGTATCGCGAGAGCCGCAGCCCATGGAACCGAACTCCATCGTTGTCGTCAGCCTGCATTCTCCCAAAGAAAAGATCTGGGGCATCCTCCTTTCGTTGAACCCCAGCGGCGTCACCGTTCGCGGAATCGACCTCAACTCCTTCGATCATTTCATTAGTCAAATCAATCAACTCGACGCCGAACGCGTTGGCCTTCCAACGGTCTTCTTCCCCATGACCCGCGTCGAACGCGTTTCCCTCGACGAGCCTTCCGGCTCCATCCCCTCGATGGCCGACGTCTTTCAGCGCAAAATCGGCCGCTCTCTGTTCGACTATCTCGCGCAATTCGCCTGAACTGCGCTATCCTTTCCTTCCAATGAAAGCCCGCATCTGGACGGTCCCTAACCAAATCACATTTTTGCGGCTCGGCTTCCTTCCGCTGTTCCTGATTTTAGTTTTGTATGAGGAGTATCGCTGGGCCTTAATTGTCCTGGTCTTCGTCGCCGGTACGGATTTCATCGACGGCTTGCTGGCGCGCAAACTCCATCAGCAATCGGCCCTCGGCGCTTACCTGGATCCCATCGCCGACAAGCTTTTGCTCTCGTCGTCCTTCCTTGCCCTTGCCATGGAGAAGAAAATTCCCTGGTGGCTCACCATCATGGTGCTCAGCCGCGACGTCTTACTTCTCGTTGTCGCAGCCGTAATTCTGATTATTCAGGGTTATCGGCCGTTTCCCCCTAGCTTGCTTGGAAAAGCCACGACCTTTTTTGAGGTTGGGCTGGTCTTTTTTGCATTGCTGGGCGCTGTGTATCCCGCCGATCGCGTCGTAGTGCTGACGCATTACCTGGCGTACGCGGTCGCGGCATTTGTCACCATTTCTGGGTTCCATTACGCCGTGGTTGTCGCGCGCCGGCTGCACTCGTCCTGATTTTGGAGGGACGTCTAGGCTCACTTGTCATTCCGAACGGAGTCTGCGGAGTGAGGGATCTCTCTTTTCTTGGGTTCTTGCGCGCGCTGATGTGTTGAGGGAGGGCACGACTTCAGTTGTGTCGTATGTGCTTCTCCACAACCCGGCTCTAGCTGCTCAGGTTCCTTAGTTAGCGCACGGACTCCACGGCTTTCTTATTGCGGGATGCGATCGCCATAGTGCAGGAACATCATCACAAAACTCGCCACCAGCACAATTCCTGCAATCCAGCCCATCGCATAAGCCCGCGTACGCTCCGGCCCGGGAAGCGGCTCTCGGTCCGTCAGAACTTTCCCCAGCAAGAATCCCGCGGCCAAGCCGCCGAAGTGCGCCCAATTATCCGTTCGCAGTCCCCGAAACAGGAATCCGATCGCAAAGATCGTCACCACCCACGAAATCAGCCGGGAGCGCATCTCTTTCATCTGTATGCCCCCTCGCTTGGTTGTGACCGCAATCAACAGTCCAACCAATCCGAGGATCGCGCCGCTCGCTCCCAGTGAAAAGTGACCCGCCCACGCACTCAGAAGAAAGCCAACAGCGCCCATAACGATGTACAGGAACAGATAGCGGGCCGAACCGTAAACCTCTTCCACGATGGGTCCCAGGTCCAACAGGACCATCATATTGAAGCCGATGTGGATCAGCCCGCCGTGCAGAAACATTGCTGTAATCAGCCGATACCACTCGTGGCCCAGAAAAATGGCTGGCCCGTAGGATGCGCCCAGGCGATATAACGTGCCGCTGTCCATTCCCCACAGGATGCTCAGGCCGCCGCCTTCCCCGGATTTCATGGTGCCAACCAGGCTCAAGCCGAACATCACCACGTTCAAGATCAGAATGGCTGTGGTTACTGGGGCGTGACCGCCGAAAAATTCCGATAATCCTTTGCTCCACGCCGCCAATCCGAACCGCAGGTTCGTTCCGCATTCATGGCAACGCGTCGCATTGATTCCCACCAGCGCGCCGCAAGCCGGGCACAATTGTGGACGTTTCTCTCCGCCGCCAAACATTCCGCCAAACATCCTCTTCAAGCGCTCAACGCGCATCTGCCAGTGATAGGGAAGGGCCAACACTCCTCCTTGCAGCCACTTAATCGCGTTCCTATAATACCGGAAACGCGCTTGTTTATGCGGCGCAGGAGCCTATGGACAAATTTGAAGAGTTTGGTCGCCGTCTCGACGAAGAAATCACCCGCATCCGTAAATACATGGAAGACGAAGTTGCACCCGAAACGGAAAAACGCACCGCTCAATTCCTCCGCGAGGCCTCCGAAAAACTCAACGAAGCCTCCAAAAAACTCGAAGCGCGCGCCGCCGGTCGGGCCCAGAAAACATCCCAAGAACCCAAACCGTGACCTTGGACCGGCTCGCTCCTCGAACCATTCTGATCGCCGCCGCTTTGTTCAGTGCCGGGTGCGGCGGAAAGCGTGTTTCATCTCATCCGCCTGTAAATACGCCGCCTTCTGCGGCCCCCACGGAGAGTCCCGGCGGTGCCGCGAGCAATCCCGCAACTCCACGTGCCGCTGCAGCTCCTCGGGCCGCCAGGCACGCGAAAACTCCGCCTGCGCCTGCTCCTGTTGGCTATAGCGAAGAAGGCAATGCTTCATGGTACGGAATCCCATTCAATGGCCGGCGCGCCTCCAACGGCGAAATCTACGATATGAACAAGCTGACCGCCGCGCACCGCACTTTACCGTTTGAAACCGTGGTGCGCGTCACGAATCTGAACAATGGAAAAACCACTACGGTGCGCATCACCGATCGCGGACCATTCGTCGACAATCGCATCATCGATCTTTCCCAGGCCGCGGCTCGCGAAATCGAATCGATTGGCCCCGGCGTTGTTCCAGTGCGCCTGGAAGTGCTGGGCAATGTCGACGTCAGCGCCGGCTTCTTTACCGTTCAAGTCGGCGCATTCCGCGAACGCGCCAATGCCGAGCGCCTGCGCGAACGCCTTAGCGCTTCCTACTCGCCCATCTTCATTCAGCAGTATGATGCGGGCGAGAGCAGTTTCTACCGCGTGCGTGTCGGCAAGATTTCCGGCGAAGAAGCCGCGCAGCAGTATGCGACCCAACTGCGCAGCAAGGAAAGCTTCACGCCGTTTGTGGTGCGGTTGGATGAAGCCGCGCCTTCAGGAGCAAAGTGATGGACCCGAATTGTTTGTTTTGCAAAATCGGAGCGAAGAAAATTCCGGCGAAACTGGTGTACGAGGATGACGAGGTTTTTGCATTTGAAGATGTGAACCCGCAGTCTCCAACGCACATTTTGATTTGCCCCCGAAAACACTTTGCCGCGCTGCACGATGCCACCGTGGAAGATCAGGCGGTGCTTGGTAAACTGCAACTCGTTGCGGCTAAACTCGCCACGGAACGCAATCTGCTCCCAGGGTATCGCACCGTTTTCAACAACGGCAGCGGCGCCGGCCAGTCGGTGTTCCATCTTCACCTGCATCTTCTGGGCGGTCGCGCGTTCCGTTGGCCGCCGGGTTAAAGTCAATCGCGCGATACCGTTTTCGTCATCGTCCGCTAACTTCCGGGGCAACTCTTTGTACCGTTCTTTTTCAGGAGGCTCAATGCTTTGTCGTCCGTTCAACCGCAAAATGTCTATCGGCGCACTGCTTCTGCTCGTCTCGGTGTCGGGCACATTCGCCCAGCAAGCTACCGCTCCCCCTGCCGCGCAAGCCGGGCAACTCAGCGTCGATCGCATCTATGCACAGCCGAGCCTGAGTGGACGATTGACACGCGGCATTGCTTGGAGCCTCGACGGAAGGAAATTCTGCTTCTTCGAGACGGCCGGCTCAGGCAAAGAAGCCAAGACCGCGCTTTATGCCATGGACGCTTCCACCGGTCAGCGCTCCTTGCTCATTGCTGCCGACAAGCTGGAATCCGTGCTTCCCGCTCCCTCCGGCAAACAGTCGCAGGCCACCGGGCTTGGCCGGCGCGCTCCCTCGCAAGTGCAGTGGTCGGTTTCGGGCGACGCGCTTCTTTTTGAGGGTTCCACTTCGCTTGCGTGGTTCGATCTGACGTCGCAGCAAGGCCAGGTACTCGCCTCGGGAAAAGAAGAACTCGCCGACGCAAAGATCTCGCCCGATCGCAAATTTGTCAGCTTCATTCGCGACCACAATCTATGGATTATTCCGACCGCTGGTGGCAAAGAGCGCGCCTTGACGGCCGGCGGCACCGAAGAACTTCGCAAAGGCGAGCTGGACTGGGTCTATCCCGAAGAACTCGACATCGGCACCGCCTACTGGTGGGCGCCGGATTCCTCCGCCGTGGCTTACCTCGAAATGAACGAAAGCAAAGTCTCGCAGTTTTCACTGACGGACTTCGAGTCCTACACCGGTGAGGCAGAACTGCAGCGCTATCCCGTGCCCAGCGGCAACAACCCTGCGATCCGCGTTCTGGTGGCGGCAATTGCGGGCGGCGAACCGCGCATGATGGACATCGGTACGAACGCGGAAATCTATATCCCACGCGTGAATTGGCTTCCCGACTCCAAACACGTTGCCATTCAGCGTTTGAATCGCGAACAAAACGTTTTGGATCTTCTGCTTTGCGATACTGCCAGCGGAAAATCTTCCACGTTGCTCACGGAAAAAGACCAGTATTGGATCAATGTCAGCGACGATCTCCATTTCTTGAAAGGTTCAAACCGTTTTCTGTGGTCCAGCGAGCGCAGCGGCTACCGCCACCTTTACCTCTACGACCTGAACGGCAAGGAACTCGCGCAACTCACTAGGGGCAATTGGGAAGTCACTCATGTTGATGCTGTCGACGAATCGAATGGCTTGGTCTATTTCGGTGCCACGGAAAAGTCGCCCATGGAGCGCCATCTTTATCGCATTGCGCTCGATGGCTCAGGCCTCACCCGGCTGACCAAGGAATACGGCAGCCACGCCATTAACTTTGCGCCAAACGCAGCTGCGTACATCGATACCTACTCCAATTCCGCAACGCCGCCTCGCCAGGATTTATACCGCGCCGACGCCAGCAAGGTCGCCGCGTTGAACGAAAACAGTGTGCCGGAACTTAAGCAATATCATCTTTCGCCGGTCGAATTCCTCACCGTGAAGTCCCACGACGGCATCCTGTTTAATTGCTTCATGATCAAGCCGCCCAATTTCGACGCCACGCGGAAATATCCGGTGCTGGTCTACACCTACGGCGGCCCGCACGCCCAGGTGGTGATGAATGCCTGGGGCGGCAACAATTTTCTGTGGCACCAGATGATGGCGCAGAAGGGCTACATTATTTTCGCGCTGGATAATCGCGGCTCCGCGGGCCGTGGGCATCTCTTCGAAGAGCCGATTCACTACCGTCTGGGAGCCCAGGAACTCTCCGATCAGCGCGATGGCGTTGAATGGCTGAAGGGTCAACCCTTTGTCGACGGCACGCGAATCGGCATCTGGGGCTGGAGCTACGGCGGGCACATGACGCTGCACGCTATGTTTGATATGCCTGGTGTGTTCAAAGCCGGGTTTGCCGGCGGCCCAGTAACGAACTGGCGTTACTACGACACGATTTACACCGAGCGTTATCTTGGGCTGATACCGCAGCGCGAGCACAGCTACGACGAATCGTCTCCGATCGAAAATGCCGGCAAGCTCGAAGGAAAACTGCTGATCGCCCACGGCACCGGCGACGACAACGTGCACTATTCCAACACGCTTGCGCTGATCAACGAACTGATCGAAAGCGGTAAATATGCCGAGGTAATGGCTTTCCCCGGACGCGGCCACGGGGTGACCGATCCTCCTGCCCGGAAGATCCTGATGCAACGCGTCACGCAGTTCTTCCTAGATAATTTGTGAGCTTTACTTCGCGTTAAGGTCCACTTCTTTAACCGGCAGATCCCAGTGGGCTTCTAGAATCTCGAACCGGCGTTGCTCTTCTTTTTTGTAGGTGTCCTGATCCGGATACATTTGCTTGATCAAAGCGTTCGAATCGAACCCATCGTGCGCCACCGTCGCATTTTTGTACACGATCGTCACCCGATAATCCCAGCGGCCGTCTTCGGTGGTATGGTAGACCGGCGCGACAGCAGAAACGCTCAGCATGCGGCCCATCTCAACCTGTTTTTTCAGCAATGGATAGTGGTTTTTGCGGAACAGCGTGATGAACTCGTCGGCGTATCCCCATTTCGTCTTGTAGTAGTACTCAACCACAAAAGGTTTGTCCGTGTTTTGCGCAGGTCGTGGGCGCGCGTGACCGGCCACGCTAAACGCCAGCACAATCGCGACTAGCAGCAGCGCGAACCATAGCGCAAGACGCAGTTTCGGTGAATCTGACATTGGGATCTCCTAACCGAACTTCGATGCACGCATTGTATATCGAACTGTGCCATTCGAAGCGGTAACAGGACTCACAACTGCGCGTCCTGTCCCGCATGAACGTCCTATGCCCTTCAGTACGCGGCTCGCGTCAGTCGATCGCGAATCGCCGCCCATTCCGTGGCATTCGGCGGCAGTTCTACCGCAATCCAGTCGTATCCCTCGCGATCCAGATCGTGCAACACGCCGTACAGCTTCGCCGCATACGCCTCCGGCTGTTCCGGCATGCGCAGTTTCCAGGCTGCCTTGGCGTCATACGCAAACCACAAATAGGCGCCACGGCCCTGTTGCGGCAGATGGCCGCGGTTGACCAACAGCACCCGCGTGCGCGGACTGTAGTGCTTGTGATGTTGGCCAGGAGAGCGGTGCGCGACATCTTGCCCAGTTGGCTGCAGCGCTGGCGTGCTTGCGCCAGGCGCGGCATCGTCCACAAACGCCATCCCAGGACGCAGCACTTCAAGGCCGTCCTTGGTTACCGCGATGACCGTCGACTCCAGCCCAACTTTGCAAGGCCCGCCATCCAGCAGAAAGGGCGTGTCGCGGCCAAAGGCTTCGCGAACATGCTGTGCCGTGGTGGGTGAAAGTTGCGTGAAGCGATTGGCGCTAGGCGCGGCAATCGGCAATCCGGCTTCGCGCAGAAGAGCCAGCGCCACGGGATGTCGCGGCATGCGCAAGCCTACCGTGGAAAGACCGGCGGTGACATCGTCGGGAATGACCGGTTTCTTCGGGACCACGATAGTCAGGGGCCCGGGCCAGAATTCGCGTGCCAGGCGCTCTGCATCTTCGGGCCATTCGGCCGCGAGTTCGCGCGCTTGATCGATGCTGGAAACGTGCACAATCAGCGGGCTGGTGGCAGGCCGGCCTTTCAGAGCATAGATCTTGCGAACGGCTGCGGCATCAAGCGCATTGGCGCCAAGCCCGTAGACCGTCTCGGTAGGGAAGACGACGAGTTCGCCCGAGCGCAGTAGCTGCGCGGCTTTGCGGATGTCTTCGTGCGTGGCCATGGTGGTGGCAACAATTGTCGCAGAACCCAACGGCAAGTAGCGAGCGTCGAAGGCGTTGCTTGCCTCTATTACTTGTCGCCAATACTACTTCTAGTATATATACTAGTCAGTGTAGACCCTGAATGGGTATGTCACTCCTGTGCCGACACCTGAAAGGTCGGCTGAGTATGTCCACTAATTTGCGAAGTGATTACGACGCCTGGCACGAAAGAGTCTTCCGACTGGAGCCTGGGCACGACGATGCCGTCACTCTTGATATAGCTTGGTGCGCGAATACCTGGGCGATGTCGTCGGCCTGAGTGTTCTGGAGGTGGCCTGCGACCGAGGCGGTTTCGTGGACTTCCTGAAGACGGCAGGTGCGCGAGTGACGGGATGCGATTTTTCAATGGGCGCGCTGCGAACCGCTCGGCAAAAGTCTGCGTGCCAGAAGAACGAGCACGTCCCAGATGATCAGAGCGCCTTGCGAGAGATGTTTCGTGTGACGCAACCGGGAGGAAGATTGCTTCTGACAACCCGAACTATCTGAACTTAATGGGAATCTATGACCTCTATTCCAGGTTCCGCCGTCCCAGCCATGTCGACGATCAGCCGTTTGACCGCAGGCAGTCCTTCGTTCACGTCCTGCGTCGCATCCGCTCAGCGGGATGGTCGATCCTACGCCGCTCCAGCCTAGCGCGGACAGCCGCATACTCGGCGCAACAGTACATGATCTCCAGCGAGTGTAAACAGCGAAAATAATGAGTGATGATCACAAAGTAGGATCGCCAAGCCCCGCAGTCCGTCTAGTTCCGGAATGCGCTTCGAGGAAGAAGCCAGATGAAGTTCCTTGGCGGCGATGGGTGGTGCCGGCGCGGTCGTCATTCTGAGACTGCGCCTATGACTCTCGTAATAAGTTCTTCGCAGTGACGCATGGAGAAGAGTTGTGGTTGCCCCCTGAGAATTAGGAACGAGTAAGTCCCGTCATTATCCTCCACCAGCCTAAAAAAACACACTGCTCAGGGCTACAAAACTCCAGCCTTGCTCCTTTTGCGACGCGACCAACGTATCAGTGGCGAGGCGTGGCAAGAAAAAGAAAGGCCCCATGCCATGACCATGAGGCCTTCTCAGTGTTAAACCTCGAACAAACGACCGCAGCAGCGGTGCAACTACCAGTTGAACTTCAGCGCAAACTGGAACTGCCTCGCATCGTAGGATGCCGTGGGCTGTCCCGCCAGACACGTGGTGCCTGACGACGGATCGCACAGCTGGTCTACGGCGGCAATGTTCGTGTGATTGGTCAGATTGAACGCGTCGGCGATCAGGTCCAGCCGGAATCGTTCGCCCAAGTTGATCGCTTTGGAGACACGCAAATCGAGTTGGAAGAAAAAGGGCATGGTGAACTTGTCGCGGCCGAGGCTGCCAATACATCCAGCTGGCGGCGTGATGCCGGCAACTGTGAACGAACTGCCATCGTCCGCGTAGCAGGACTGCGCGACGCTGAACGAAGCTCCGTGAATGTACGGTGAAGTAGTGGGTCCGCCGGCTGACGGCCGATCCTGCGAAGCGCCGAGGTCCAGCCGCGTGTCCGATCCGGTGATAACGTTGTAGGGACGGCCCGAAGACACCTCGATCAGAGGAGCAACCGTGAAGTTGCTCAGGAAAGCGTGCATGAATCCTTCGCCCGGCGTGTGCGGAGAGGTCTGGAAAACGCCGCTCGTCACCCAGCGATGCCGCTGATCGTTCACGGAGTTAGCTCGCTCCAGAAATGGGAAACGGGAATCCTGCGGCTCCAGTGTGGATTGCAGGTCAGTGGAGTCATCCATGGAATGCGACCACGTGTAGCTCGACAGCAGCTCAAAGTGGTTCGAAAAATGTTTGGAGACATTTACGGTCAGCGCGTTGTACCACGAACTTCCCGTCGATTCCTGCGCGTCCACGCTGTTGAACGGAACCGGCACGCCAAATCCTGTGGGAAATCCCGCCGCGGATGCCAGCGCCACCTGCGTGGCATAGCCGCCGGGGACAAGTCCCGCAAATGATGGATTCGGTCCGGATGGCCGGAAGAAATTAAAGAACGCCGGCGTGGCCACCAGTTTACCCGCGAGTGGGATGCTTGCGGGGCAGTTCACCAGCATGCCCAGCACGCCTGGCGAAAGTATTGGAACTTGCGCCGACGGCGTCACTGACAGGCCGCAGCTAGTCGCGCTTCCCGCAACATCGGAAGTTGGCACCGACACGGTAACGGGACTCGTGAAGCCGAGCCCGGCAGCGTCAGCGTTTTGCAAGTTGGTCGCTAGCAGAACCGGATTCGTGGAATTGACGTCCACCGGCCGGTACAGATGTAAACCGCGCGTCCCCTGATACCCAACGCTCAGCGTCCAATTGCCCGCAATCACGTGCTCCACCGTCAGGTTCACCTGTTGCGCATACCCGTAGCGGAAATTGCTCTGCACGGGCAACGTGAACGGAAGAATCGGAAGCGGGAATCCCGGATTTCCCGTGGTCCCGTTCAGCGGAGACGGCAGAAAGTTCTGGTTGGCGAACAGCGAACCCGACGCCAGCGGATCAAAACGTTGCTGGTTTGGCAAATAATACATGCTTGGTAGACCATTCAAAGCGCCCTGAAAAATCGTCGAGCCATTGAGGTTAGTTGGAGCATCAAGACCGCCACCGCAAGTGGGATAGCCCGCCGGCGCCACAACGGAGGGAATTAAGCCACAAGCGGACGCCTGCCCGCCCGGAGAAAGCAGTTGAACGGAGCGACCGCCATCGGCCGTGACCGAGTCAAACGCAATGGCCAGCAGCGGATGATCGTAGAACAATCCATAACTGGCGCGCACCACCGTCTTGCCATCGCCGCGTGGGTCCCAAGCAAGTCCGATGCGCGGAGCCACATTCTTGTAGTCCCGGGGAATCCCTTCCGTCACGCCCAGCGCCTTTTCCGCAGCCGCGTTCACCGAAGTGGCCGGAGCGAAGAGTGGCGTGATTTCCACATCGTATCGCACGCCATAGTTCAGTGTAATTTTCGGCGTGATCTTCCACGAATCCTGCGCGAAGAAGCCGAAAGGAATATTGTCGAAGGGAGTGTTCGAGGTGCCGATGCCCTGAATGTACGTGGTGGGAACGCCAAGTCCGTAAGCTTGTAACGGAGTAGCCCCGGGAACCACCAGTTCGCCGCTGGAACATGCGCCGTTGTGGGGACCGGTAGTGAGACTGATGCAATCGGGCAAGCCAAAAGACGAGGCGGGCAGCGGGCCGAAATTGGCGACGCCGCCGAAATCCAGTTCGAAAATCTGCTGCCCGCCGGACGGGCGCAGCAGGATGATGTTGGTATCCGCGCCAAACTTAAAAGTGTGGCGCCCTTTCGTCCAGGTGACGTTGTCCGCGAACTGGAAGCGCTTTTCCACGCGGTTCACTGTGCTGTACGGTTCGCGGCCAAAGTATGCGTAGCCGGGGATGTTGACGCCCAGGTCCGAGCCGCCGGGTAGATTCGAGAAGCCGAAATAGTTACTGCGGCGGGCAAATTGGAAACGGAATTCATTGAAGATGGTGTCGCTGGCGATGGTGGTGTGCGAAAACGTTGCATTCACGTCGTGCAGCCAGTTCACGCCCACGCGCGACCCCGCGTTTTGCCCGAAAGTCTGGTTCTGCGCCGTGGTCTGAATGCCCGTGACGTAAGAAGGGGCCACTCCTACACGCAGGAACGAATTGTTTTTTGTGTTCCAAACGTGGTCGAGGCGCGCCGACCACAAGCTGGTTTTCTCGGAAGTCGGGAAGTTGCCGCGAAGCGCATTCAGCCCCACAAAGGAAGTCGGCAACCCCGCCACACCATAAGAATAGTTCGGGTCCAGCGGATTCACCGGAACATTGGCGCAATTGACCGTCCCGATTCGCGCCCCTGCGGGAAGAATCGGGCAGGTTAGCGGAATCGGGAATTGTGCGCCGGGACCTGGATTCACCAGTCCGCCGGTCAGTGCCGGAGCCACCGCGCCATAGTCCAGGCGATTCAGCGCCACACTAGAAGCGGAGCCCATCAACACCGCGTATTGCGAAGCGAGCGTCGCATTAATCGGCAACAGCGCGTTAAATGCATTGGTCTGCGCTTGTGTCAGTTCTACGGGAAGGAATGTTGTTGGGCTGGTAGGCACGTCGACCGTTTGCAGGCCAAAATTGCCTTGACCAATACTCGAGAAGCCGGTCTCTTCGCGCTGCGTGTACTCGTAAGAGAAAAAGTAGAACGTTTTATCCTTCTTGATTGGGCCGCCCAGGGTCAAGCCCGTTTGAACACGTGTGTACGCCTGTTTTACGGGAACCAGATCACCCGCTGCGTCCACTTCACCGGAAAACGGGTTGCGCGCCTGGAACGCACTGTTTCGCAGAAATCCAAAAACGTTGCCGTGAAAATCGTTGGTGCCACCCTTGGTGACGATATTCACCACGCCGCCGGTGGCTCGGCCATACTCCGCGTTGTAGTTGCTCAGAATCATCTGGAATTCCTGCACTCCCTCTTGCGAGAGAGTGGTGCGCACGCCGTCAATGGAGTTATCGCCGAAATCGGCGCCATCCACGCTAACCATGTTGGAACGTGCGCGCGCGCCGCTGATGTTCAGTCCGCTGTTGGGCGCAGGGCCAATCGTGGGCGCGACGTCGCGAGTGGTTTGCGAATTGATCAAAGTGAAGTTGATGTAGTTGCGGCCGTTGATCGGCAGATTGTTGATCTGCCGCTGCTCCACGGTTTGCGCGCTCTCACTTCGCGTGGTCTCAATCGGAGCCGTTTCGGTGGTCACCGTGACGGTCTGCTGCTGCGCGCCGATCGTCAGCGTCACGTTCAGAATGGCTTCCTGCCCGACCGTTACCTCCACCGCAGGGTTCTCGTAAGGGGCAAACGTAGAGGGACCTTCGACGCGCACCTTGTATTCTCCAGGAGTCAAGCCAACGATTCGGTAGCGCCCGCCTTCATCCGCGGTAACCGTGCGTTCCGTGCCGGTTTTCTCACTGGAAACGATGACTTTTGCGCCGCGGACTGCCAATCCCTGCGGATCGGTAACCACGCCTGTAAGTGTGGCGCTATTGACTTGAGCGAATGACCTGTTCACACCGAACAACGAAAATAGAATGACTCCACAAAAAACCGCAAACGCAAACAACGAATGCCTGCGTGGCATACCCTTCCTCCTTGTGAACTGAGCCCGTCGCCACCCCTAAGGACGCCGGGTATTCCCCCGTTGAAGGCCCTGGATTGGTGCCAAGGTTTTTACACAAACGAAACGAACTTTGCAACTTTAAACCGAGTGGTCGCAAGCAGCTACGCGATTGTCACGGCGTAGGTGCCCAAGCGGTAATGAGGCCGTTTTCCAACTACCGGCGAAGCAGGTGCTCAAGCGTTTTGGGGTGCTTTCGATGCAAGATGACGCACTAGAAACCAACCCGTCAGTCAGTCACCTTGAAATACTGACGCCATGCAACGGAGTCTCCGATCAAGACGTCGACCCGATAGATGCCGGGCGGAAGCGTGGAAAGCGGCAACTGCCAGTTTCGTTCGAGGGACTCTCCACGAGACAGATTGAGCTTGTCCACTTTGCCCGTGCCGACAGAATGGTTGTCGATATCATAGAGCTTAATGACGGACGTCGATTTCAGGTTCTCGGGCGCAGTGAAATGAACGAGGGCGTTTGCCGTCGTATCGCTTCTTCGGAAGCTCACCTTTAGTTCGCGTTCTCCCACTACAGGTGCCTTCTTTTTCGAAGTATCTTTACTGCCTTGAATCAGCATGCCGAACAGAACATAGCGTGTATCCGTGACCGCTGGAATCATCTCACCCTTCGCCCACAAATCTTGGAGCGATACCGGTGCCGAGCCAACCGATTGAGGGAGTAGACTCACGGCCACTGAAGTTCCGCCGGTGGAGTAGTAGAAGGCTTCGGAGACATCAGTTCTTGAGTCACTGGCCATGCCATTGACGAATGACGCTGGAAGCGCCCCGCCCAGAATTCCGATCACTCGCCCTTGTTCGTCTACCAGCGGACCGCCAATAGCGGTGTAGTTGTAGATTCCGGAAATATTGATGCGGTCTCCCCACCCTGGAGCGGCTTCCAAGCCGACGATTTGGCCATCGGCAATAATTCGGCTGCCATCGGACTTTACGTCAATCCAATAGCAGTGGTCCCCGACGCTCCAGTTTTTTCCGTCAACAATTTTGAGAGCTGATTCACTCTTTTCTTCGGTAGGAAGCACCGCCCAGTCCTGTCGCCTGTTCCATGCAAGTATTCGTTCGGTTCGAAATTCTTTGCCGTCTGAAAATTTCAGAACCAAATTATTGGCGCCATCAATCGCGCGGAATGACGTCACCACTCCAAGCGGTGTTAGGAAGCCGGACGCCCGCCGCAGTGACTTGCCGCTCGCATCCAACTTCTCAATAGAAACCGAAGCCGCGACTCCCTGCTTATAGATCTGGGCAGCGGTCGGAAGCACCGGTGCCTTCGGAAGTTCCGCAGGCTTGGTATTAGAGACTATCTGGAAGGCTGCCTGGCCTGCCATCTCTCCATCGACGTGACTTTCGAAAATCCAGTTGCCGACGGGAGTACTTTCAGACAGCGGCATTTTCCAATAGCCGGCGAAACGGGCTTGTGTCGAGTTGTAGTCAAAACTTGTCATGGTAGCGAATTGCCCATTGGGGCCCTTCACCGTTCCTTCGCAGTGATGATTCCCTTTTGCGCCTTCCCATTCGAAATAGACGATCACTTCACGATCCTCAGGAATATAGAAAACGCTTCTTGGTTCGGTCATGACAAACGACCCATTGCGCTGCTCGCCTTTGGCGCCCACAACCGAGCGAACCAGATGCACTTGCGGTCCAGAGGGTGCCACGCCACCGCCCTGCTGTCCACGTAGCGGCAACCCCGGAAGGGAAGCAAGAAAAAACAAAAACAGCAGGCCTTTGGAAAAGTTCAGAAATGGACGCAGGGCATTCTTCGAGTCACTGGGCGGGTTCATAACTTTCCTCTGAAACAGGAATGAGAATTCTGTTGGTATCTTACTGTAAAAGTTTCTAGCAACTAAACGAGGTCAATAAAAATCAGCCAGAAAGTAACGATTTGCAGAAAAGCGGTGACGCCTTCAGGAACCTTACAGGTGCTTGCGGACCAGGCGGCGTAGGCGTTCGCGGTCTTCATCCTTCATGTGCACGAATTCCACACCGTTGCCATCAGGGCCGAGGTTGCGGACGACGGCGGTGAAATGGATTTTCTTCAGGCCGCTGCGCACCTCGAGCTGAATCGAATCGCCAACGCTCAGGCGCTGCGCCGATTCCAGGTAAGCTCCGCCCAAGCTAATGGTTTTCACCCGAGCCATGGACATCTGCGGCGCGCCTATCTGTGCGCGAAGCGGCGACTCCAGCGGAATGCGCGCATACCGCCGCGGCACAACAAAATTTCCCAGCGGAGCGGAAGGCGATTCGAACGCAGCACGCGCTCTTGCGGAGGCGGGGCTTTCTTCCATCATTGCTAAAGCGTCTTCAGCAGACGCGCGCAGGCCGGCTGGTTCAACGAACGTGAGGCCTTCACGTTTTGCCGCGAGCTGGCGAAGAAGTTCGACAGCTTCATAGGCGCGCATGCGGCCCAGGGCTTCGATCGCTTTAATCCTCACAAACTGGTCGCGCAATGTTTCGTGTTCGCCGGCGGCGATTTCCATCAGCATCGGCACCGCCGTGGTTTCCTGGCCAATGCCGATCTGGTCGACCATCATGGGCACGACCAGCGGGTGCGCATCCGACAAAATCGCCGAAAACACAAACGCGGTGCTCTGTGCAGAAGCTGCGTTTGCGGGACGCGCCAGTTCGCTGACGGCCAGATCCTGCAGATTCCATTCCCAGCTCGCCATTGCGCGCGTCAGTCCGCGAAGCAGCCGATCGGGGTCGGCGGCAGCAAGCAGCTTGATGGCAGCGCTCACGCGCTGGCGTCGCGCTTCAAACAGCCGCGTCTCCAGCAGCGTCAACGCGGGCACACCAATGGCACGAAGCAGCCGAGCCATCGCAGGAATCATTTCCGGGCCACGCTGGTCGGTCAGCAAAAGCGTCAAGCGGTCCAGCAGGCGCTCCGGATCACGCTGCAAAAGCCGCGGCAGAGCCTGATCCAGCGCGCGATTCGCCAGCGCCGAGTCCACCAAAATCATCCATCGATCGTTGGCTACCAACCGATGCCCAAGCGCGGTCATGTGTTCGTGCTCGGCATCGCGCGGCACGCGTTCCAGACTCAGCAGAATATTTTCGAAGCCGGCAAAATCGCCGCGCGTCGAAGCAATGCGGCCCAACGTTTCCAGGAACGAGGCCAGCAACGCGCTGGTTTCCGGCACCGTCTCTTTTGCCAACGCGGTCATGGTGCCGCGGCTCAACTCTTCCGGCAGCTGATTGGGCCACAGGGATTCCAGCACCGGAGTCAGTTCGCCAAGTCCGGCCGCAACAATGCGGCGAGCGGAAGAATCGGGGTGCTCGATCCTGCGCGCATAATTCAACAGAATCGTACGAGCTTCGCGCCGCGGCGCATCCACGCCCGCATCCACCAGTTGCCGCAGCGTCTGGCGAATTGCGGCGATCGGTACGCACCAGATTTCCTGACCGCGCATCACCGCCGACTTTTCGCGTTGCGGAAGCTCCAGCCAGAAACGCTCCAGAAGCTGCTCGCGGAACGCGTCGCTCGCCCACGTGGCTGCCAGTGAAGAGAAATGTTGCGAGGCGTGAGGCCCGTGATAGCCCCCGGCCGCAACCAGCACGTCGGCGAACTTCTGCAGCGCGGGTCGAATAGCCACGGCCGTAAGCGTGCCCGCGGCAAATTCGGAAGCCAGGAATTCCAGAATCAAACTTTGCGATAGGCGCAGCAGGTAGGCTTGCGGGAATTCGCCTTCCTGCGGCGTGTAATGCGTCATGGAACCCAGCAGCATGCGCACCGTGTTGCGGCTAGCGCGTTCCATCGACGAGTGAATGGCGTGCGCGGCGTCTTCCGCCGAAAGACCGCGAGCCGCTTCCATTGGCGGCGTCAGGTGCCCGATCAGGCGCAGCGAGTCTGCCAGTTCTTCGGATTGCGGAGCGAGAATCGGGGTGTCGCCGTTTTCCTGGGGAGCGTTTCCGCCATAGGCTACCAGTGCCGCTATCAGGCTCGCCAGGACGGTATCGACTTTGCGATCCGTCAATGTATTCACCTGAATCCCTTCCACCCGTTGCTCCCGAAGGCGACCCGGCCACCAAGTCAATCCCGTACGTTTTGCCGGCTCCTCCGATCTTAACAAGGTATCTTTCAGGAGTTGCGAGAAGGTGTCCAATTCGCCCACATGAAACTTCTCCGCGAAGAAGACGGTCTGCACTCCAGCGCGTTGCAGATCGTTGGCAAGCGCGTTGAATTCCCCATGAGCGTCGGGAATGTGCCCCTCGGCGATGGTGGGAACAACCACTCCGCCGCGCTCGATCCGAACTTCCAGTCCACCAAGTGCGCTGGCAACGCGTTTCAGCGAATCATATGCGGCATCCAGATGATCCTGCACTTGAGGGTGCGAACTCTCATACAGCCGCCGCGAACGCAGCAGCAAATGCAGCGCCCGCAACGCCTGTGTGGCTTCGGCCAGACGCGGATCGCTGGTGTTCACCCGGCCCGGGCGCGCGACAGCGTTCACAAACGGGGCACCGCGGTGCGACTGCGGGCCATCCGTTTGTTGTTCGTCAGCGAGTGCTGTAGCTCGATTAACCAAGATTCCGTCCCAAAGTGAAAACTCACTAGCCCAAATCCTGTCTGAGACCGCTGGCCACGGGGGAGTTAGCCCCACTATCATTTTGGAAGACTGTGCGGGGAAAGCTATAGTACGGCAGGGCTAGAAATGTAACTTTTTGTTACAAAATGTTGACTGTTTGGAACGCTGGAGCGCGCCTGGTTTCGGCGCTTCTTCGCTGTACTCAGTCTCCGAAGCAGACCGAGCGTCGCTACTTCACTTGCTGCAGGGATTCCGTGACCGTTACGGTCCCGCCTTCGCTGGCCTGCACGCCCCGCTTCGCGATTTGGTAACCCGCCAGGCGAATCGCGATGATGTGCGCCCCAGTCGGAATCTGAACTCGCGCAGGAGTGGTCTGGTTTGCCGGAGCGCCATCGACGAAAATCTCGCCACCGCTGGGGGTGGAGTTCACTTGCGCCCAGGCAATGTGAACCTGCGTCTTTCCCTTCAGTTCCACGTCCAGCGTGGTTTGAATGTTGTCCTTCACCTGCACGCGCCCGGCATACGCTTCGTAGCCCGGGATTCGCAGCACCAGGTCATATTGCCCCGGCGCAAGCGGAAGCGTGGTCGGGGTTTGGCCGGACTGCTTCGCCCCATTGATGAAAACTTCAGCACCGGCTGGCCGGCTGCTGACGTACAGTCCCTTGGCCAAAGCATCCATATGAATTCGCTGGTCCAGCGACTCATGCTGCTTCAATTCCACCGCAGTCTGCACCGGCAGGTATCCATCCTTCTGCACCTGCAGACTGTAGCGCGCCGGGACCAAATCGTTGAAGCTGCATGGTGCTTGGCAGCTGGAAATCGCGCGTCCTGCGGGACCGAACAGAGTGACCATCGCGCCGGGTGCGTCGGCAAAGACGTTAACGGTGCTGTTCACGCTTGAGGCGGCCGGGCGCGGCGTGCTTTGCACAGCGGGTTGTGTCTGCGCTGGCGCGGCAACCGGGGGTGCAGCCGAGGCTGGCGCATCTTCGTATTGCACGTCGTCGACGACGTGAATTGACGGCGGCGCGTTGCGAATCAAGTGCAGTAACGCGGCGTGTTCGGCGGGCCGCAGCTTACCGGAAATTGTAAGAGAGTTGCCTGAACCCGAAATGTTGACGCGTGTGCCCAGGCCTTTTTCCGCCACCGCTTCTTCGAAGCGTCCTTTGTATTCGCTGGCCGCAGCGGATAGAGCAGGAACCTTGCTTGCCGCAGATGCTTCCGGCTTTTTCTCGGGCGGGGAAGTAGCGACAGCCTGCGTCAGCTTCGCGCCGTTGTCGGCAGGCTGTGCGGGCGCGTTCGATTGAGCACTTCCCGGAGTCGTTGCCGAAGCGCCGGCAGCACCGGCCGCGGAAGGCGAAGTCGCATCCTTCGAGGCCGGCTGTTCCGCAACCGGAATCGAAATCGTCGACGGTTGAATCGCTGAGGGAGCCGCGGGTGGCGTCGGTTGTTCGGATTTCAGAGCCTCGTACGTTTTGTTGCGCTCGCGAGTCGCCTGGAATTCCGGCCGAAGCTTGTAGCCGCCATACACAATCACGCTCAGCAGCAGCAATGCCACAAAGATGCTGCCAACTGGGCTGCTCTTCTTTGGCTCCTCGAACGCCTGGATGGTTCCAGTGCGCCGAATCACCGGCGTTTGCGATGGATTGCCGCCGTGTGACTGCAGCGAACGCAACACCGGCGAAGCCGAAGGATCGCCGTGCAGTCCACGCAAGCCCGGGCTCGTGGATGCCGCAGTCATCAGCGAACCAGCGCGCGGAGAAATCATCGTGGCATCGGGATTCTGCTCGCTGCCACCCAGCCCGCGATAGTTGCGCAAATCCTCAATCATCTCGCGGCAAGTCTGATAGCGTACCTCCGGCTCCTTGGCCAGCGCGCGCATGGCGATGCTGTTCAAGCCGGGATGGATCGTGGGATTCAACTGACGAGGCGGGATCGGATCCTCGTTCACAATTTTATAAATGACTGTCGTGATGCTCTGGCCCGGAAACGGTTTCTCCCCGGTCAGCATCTCGTACAGCATCACACCCAGAGAGAAAATGTCGCTTCGGCCGTCCACCGGGCGCCCCTTCACCTGCTCCGGTGACATGTAGCTGGGCGTGCCCATCACGTGCGTGGTCTGCTGCACGGTACCGAACTGCAGAATTTTCGCCGTGCCGAAGTCGGTCACTTTCACGGTGTCATCGGCCGTCAGCATCAGGTTCGCGGGCTTGATGTCGCGGTGTACGATGTTGCGCTCGTGCGCGAACTGCAGCGCGCTACACGTTTGCTCCATGATGCGCAGGATGCGGGAAGTGGGGAAGTGATGGCCGGCGTCCAGTAGCGCTTGCAGGCTCTTTCCTTCTACCAACTCCATAGTGATGTAGTACAAGCCGTTTTCTTCGCCGGCGTCGTAAACCACCACGATGTTGGGATGCGTCAGCAGGCCCGCGGCGCGCGCCTCGGTCTGGAAGCGTGCCAGAAGTTCCGGCCGCGATAGGCCCGTGCCTTCTTCGCTCAGGCGAATCGTTTTCACCGCGACAGGGCGGCCGATCACCGGATCGGTGGCTTTATACACCACACCCATGGCGCCGCGGCCAAGTTCGCCGAGTATTTCGTAACGTCCCGCTCGTACCATCGTCGCCATGTATGGCGCCACCCCTCAGTGGTTACCTCTTAAGCTGGGTGCTCTAGGTTCCCCGGGTGCCCCAGGAGCCGATTTTGCACCTGGGTTCCTGGGTTGGCGTTTGTACACCCAGGCCCCAAGGTCGCATTGCAACCTCAACGCACACAGGGCGAACGAGACAGAAGTGCGATGCCTGCGTTGCTAATCGGCACGCCGTTCTTTCAGATACACCCCTCGCCACTGTCGACAGTAGCGAGCCGACTTTCAGGGGGTCAACGCTACCAGAGTACTATTGTGCGGAACTGGATATGTCCAAACGGACAGGGTGGACCGCGATGCGTTCTCGCAAGTCACGCGGGTGCCCCAGGTGCCGGTTTTGCACCTGGGGTCCGCTCTCGTAGCGGCCGCCTTCCAAGTCCGGCGTCTAGGTCTTAAGTAGTACAGGCGTCAGCCTGTATGCCTTATAACTTTAATAGTGGCTCGCTCGGATTTGCATCTGGGGTCCACTCTTGTAGCGACCGCCTTCCGAGGCGGCGCGAGACGCTCACGGGCGAGGCATCGTGTCCATCGGCGACAGCGTGCGATCCGGCATGGGAACATTAATTTCGCGAATGGGACGATCCACTTCCGTGGGCCGCGCAGGAGCTTCTAGGCCATCAGTAAGCAGAAAGCCTTCCAGCGCGATGCCGTTGGTCCACACACTTTCAAGCGCAACGATGTACTCCGCCTGCAATTCAAAGAGTTGGCGCTGCGAATCAAGCACGCGGGGACGCGATGCGAGCATCTGCTGGTTTTTCTCGAACATCAATGTGTATGCCTTTCTCGCGCGCGGCAGAATTTCTTCGCGATATTCCACGGCCATAAGCTTGGCGCTGGCATATTGGTCGACAACCGTGGCGGCTCGTTCGCGCAGCGTCAGCGCAATTCGTTCTTTCTCCAGCTTGGCGCGTTCCAAATCCGCCGCGGCTGCAGCCACGTTGCCTTGATTGCGATTGAAGATCGGCACTTGCGCGGAAACTTCAGCGATGCCTTCCCATCCGATGGCGTGGGGAGCGTTCGCCAGCCACTCGTTGTTGTACTCCAGCCCGCCGCGTAACTGCAGATCGGGGACAGAAGCACGGCGTGCGCTGAGGATGGCGGCTTCCGCGCGCGCGGCAGCCGTGTCCGCAATATGTGTGGCGGGACTCTGCGTGGCGATGCGTTCTGTGATTTGTTCTTCGTTCAACTCAGGCCAGTTGTGTTCCAGATCGCCGGCAACCGTGGCTAAGGGAAGGTCGGGCCGGCCAAGCGTCGCAGCCAGAGCGCGCCATTCTTCACGAAGACCGTTTTCCTGCATGCGCGCCGCCAGGCGCAGCCGTTGTGCCTGCAGTTCCGCCGTCAGCACCTCGGTCTCGTCAGCCTGACCGCTGTTCAACAGCAGCCTTTGCGTTTCGGCAAGCTGCTGCTCGATGTTGGCGAGTTCGCGCCGCGCGTCGAGTAGCTCCTGAGCGGCAAGCACGCGCATGTAAGCGGTTTTCACGGCCGTTTCGACGCGCAGTTTTTGCTCCTCGGCTTCGATTTCTGCAAGACTGCTCTCCTTGGCAAAGACGTCGCGCGCTTTGGAGAGTTTTCCGCCGGTCACAATTGTTTGCTCCACAAAAAATCCCTGTTTTCCGCCGTTGATGGAGCCGCCGCGAATCTCATCTCCGGTGTAACCGATGCTCGGGTTGGGATACAGCGCGGATTGCTGCTGACGAGCCTTCGCGGCGCGGATTTCGACGTCGGCCTGGCGAAGTGTTGGATTAGACGCCGCCGCCACGCGCTGAGCTTCCTCTAGCGTGAATAGCGGAGATGGCGGATGCTCCTGCTCGCGACCCATGCGCGGATAGCTGGGTTGCGCCGCGGCCATGGGGCCGTGTTCGTGCTGCATGCCCGGCATGCTTTGCGGATTTTGCGCCGCGCACGGAAGCAACGCCCCCACCAATCCAATTCCTACTAACGCCACTAGCTTCGATTTCGTTTGCATTGCGTCTCCTCTTCTTCGGAGTGCGGCGTCTAGCCGCCGCTCTTGCAATCTCAACGCCCACGCCAAAACGCTCGCTCGGCGATTAGCTGTCACGGTGCTTGGGCTGTGCTTGCGTCTTCCGTTCGCGGATGCGCGTTTGTATTTCCTCGAACTCCTTGTCGCCCAGCACGCGCACCATGGTCATCATCCCCATCATTCCCGCCGACCAATTTTTCGGCAGTCCGAATGTCTCCGGCTTATCGACAGCGTCGTCCATGCCCATTTCCATGAACGCGTCTTGCGGAAAGCCGGGAACACTATTCGCATTCGCCGCAACAGGAGAAGACGGCACGTGGGGCACGCCGATGGACTGCGACAGCCCCATCATCTGCTGCATCGCTTGCGGTGCAGTCAGGTCCGCGGTGGAAATCTGCCGATCGCGCAGTAGGTCCATCATGCTGTTCATCATGTGGTGCGGCAGGTGGCAATGGATCATCCACGCGCCGGCATATTTGGCGTCGAACTCCACCACCTTGGCCTGCGCCACGCCCACCAGCACCGTATTGCTGGGATACCACGCGGGCTCCGGCACGCGCCCTCCTTCCGTGCCAGTGATCACAAACTGATTCCCGTGCAAATGAATCGGATGATGATCCATCCCCAGATTGATGAACCGCAGTCGAACGCGGCTTCCCTGGCGAACGATCAGCGGCGTGGTGGCCGGCGCGGAAAGGCCATTGAAGGTCAGCCAGTTGAATTCCATCGAAGCGGTATTGGGCACGGAGTTGTTCGGCAGCACCGCCCACTCCTGCAGCACGATAGCGAAGTCGTGATCGGCGTGCGGCGCATACGGCGTTTGCGGATGAACGATGATCGTGCCGATCAATCCGATCATTTCCTGCATGGCGCTGTGCGCGTGATAGAAGAACGTGCCTTCCTGATGAATCGTGAATTCGTACGTGAAGGCGCCGCCGGGAGGAATCGGTTTTTGGCTGATCCACGGCACGCCGTCCTGATCGATCGGAACTTCCAGCCCGTGCCAGTGCATGGAAGTGCTTTCGGGCAACGCGTTTTCGACGATGATGCGCACGCGGTCACCTTGATTGATCTGCATGGTCGGGCCGGGGCAACAGCCGTTGTATCCCCATGCGTCGATGGTTTTGAACGGAGCGATCGTGCGCTTCAAGGGCTCGGCCTTCAGGCGAAACACTTTCACGGCGCCGTCCAGCTCGAAAGGAAGATCCGGCACATCCGGAGTGACGACTGGCACTGGTGATTTTGCCGAGGCACTCAGGTGCGCGGGCGTTTTGTCGTGCTTCCCGCTGGTCGACGCAGTGTCCTGCGCATTTGCCTGGCGGCTCCATCCAAATAAGCTGGCGCCCAGCAACGCGGCGTCTTGCAAAAAACCTCTGCGTGTACCGCTCATACCTTCCTCCAAAAATTCCAAATGGAAATGCGCAAATACATAAGGACACAAACCTGGCGGATGTTATTCGGGGATGGAGTGGAACTCAGATTCGCAGCGGCGGACAAATCGAGGACTGATTTTCAAGATGTGGAGAGATCGTTCTGGTTGGACCGAAAAACGAACCGCCGGCTTCCAACAGCGGTGCGTAAGCGCCGGATGCGTCATACACGCTCGAAGCATGGCCTTCGATTACGCGCACTTTGCGGGAATCTTGTTCCATGCGCAGCGCTTCCAGCGCCAATTCGCCGGCATGGCACGCGGAAAAATCAGCCGCAGCACTCGACGCATGATGAGGATGCGAATCCGACGAGCCGTGGCACGGTAGATCGCTATTGTCGTTGGCGTGACTGGCCAAACAAGAAAAGCTGCTGCAACAAGTCATGCCGATGGGCGCGACGGCCAGGCACAGCGCAATCGCAAACGCGCAACAGCGAACAGCCAAAACGAGCCTCGACCTCGATTGATGCGCGTTCATCATAGCGACTGTTTTCAGGCTACCTGCTCAACACGCAATGGTCAATCGTATCGAGCGGCTGGTTCTCGATCCGCATCCAGTCCCACGGAAGGGGGCGAACTTGCCACTTACCGCTCAACACGAAAGGCACTATAATTCAGGCAGAGCCGCCGATGAATGCAAAATTACTCCTCCTCCTGCTAGGGTCCTGCACGTTCGCGTTTTCATGCCTGGCGCAGGGCACCAAGCCCGGGCAAAGCGCGCCCGGTCCGGGACCGACGACCACTGCCGACGATCCCACCAAGTACCTCAATCGCGGTTGGGAACAACTGTACGAAAAGGGGCGCACCGGCGATCACCTGCGCGGCAATGTTTCTGTGCCCGACGGCGCTCATCTGTGGGACGCCATACCGGTCGTGGTGACGTGCGACGGTAAAGCCAAGTTTACCACAACCACCGACGCCCAGGGTATTTTTGTGATTACGCGCATTGCGCCGGTCACATCGACAACCATCATTGGCACGGAGAAATCGTTAGTTAGTCAATTGGTTGGCTGCTCCGTCTCGGCTGTGCTACCGGGCTTTGATTCCTCTGTGCTGACCATCGCAAACCGCGACACGGTGACCAATCCGAATCTTGGCACCATCACTCTCAAGCGCGAAGACGGCGCTGCCGGCTCAGCCGTCAGTGCTACCACTTCATCTGCTCCTAAGGCCGCCATGAAGTCGTTCGAGAAGGCGCGCGGCGAGTGGCTCGACAATAAGCCTGACAAGGCGCAGCGCGACTTACTGAAGGCGGTTGAGATTTACCCACAATTCGCCGAAGCCTGGTATCAACTCGGAAAGATCCAGGCGAAAAGTAAATCTCCTGCCGCGTGGGAATCTTTTTCGAAAGCAGTCGCTGCCGATCCGCAATTTGCGCTCCCGTACGAGCAGATGACGCCGCTTTCGGCGCAAGCTGAAAAATGGCCGGAAGTGATCGACGAAACCAATCGCGCTTTGCAACTCAATCCCCGCGGCACGCTGGATCTCTGGTATTACAACGCGCTGGCCAACTATCACCTGAAAAATATCGACGTAGCCGAAACCAGCGCCAATAAATCCCTGGCCATGGACCCGCTCCATGTGCAGCCCGATACCGAGCAGTTGCTCGCCGTGATTCTGGTAACGAAAAACGATTTGCCGGCGGCGTTGCAGCATTTGCGCAATTGCCTGACATATTTTCCGCCGGGACCAAACTACGAGCTGGTGAAACAACAGATTGCGCACATTGAAGCAGCGGCGGCACGCGTACAGAATCAAAAAGACCATCCGGAAAAGACGGAAGAAACAAAAGTCGCTGCCACGGCGGAGCCGCTGATCGTGCTGCCGTCTTCCGAAACTCCGAATCCCAATCTGGCGGAGAAGAGCGCAGCTAACCCCAACGTGGCGCCTGCGCCTGTCGCGCGGAATGCCCGCTGGTTACCGCCTGGCGTTGACGAACTCACTCCATCCCCGCAGCCGGGCTCTACCTGCGATCTGGACGATGTGCTGCAGAAGGCTGGAAAAAAGATTCAGGAATTTGTTGAAAATGTCGAGCGCTTCACCGCCACAGAATCGTTGCACCAGGAAACGCTCAACAAGTCCGGAGAAGCCATCGAGAAGGACAACCGCCAATTCGAGTACACCACCGCAATCCAGGAAATCCGGCCCGGAATGCTCAGCGTCGACGAGTATCTCGGTAGCGGACCCTCGGCCTCCTCCTCGCCCGGTGGACTCACCACCAAAGGATTGCCTGCGCTCTTGCTTATCTTTCATCCCTACGATACCAGCGCGTTCTCCATGAAATGCGAGGGCCTCGTCTCCAGGAACGGCCAACCCACCTGGCAGATTTATTTTCGCCAGCGTTCCGATAAGCCGAATACCACCCGGGCTTACAGTTTCGGCCCCAGCCGCCGATCCTTTTTGGTGCCATTGAAAGGGCGGGCGTGGTTCGCGGCCGACAGCTACCAAATTATCAGCCTGCAGACGGACTTGGTCGCGCCGATTCCTGAGATTCAGCTTACCGTCGATCGCGCGTATATCGAATACGGCCCGGTACATTTCAGCAGCAAAGGTTTCGATATGTGGGTTCCGCAGACCGCCGAACTCTACAGCGACTTGCGCGGCAAGAAAGTTCATCAGCGCATGAGCTTCGGGAATTACCTGCTGTTTTCTGTGGACGACAAATACAAGATCGCTGCGCCCAAATCGCAGCCTGAGGAACAAAAGTCGGAGCAATAGCAGTTAGTTCGGTTTTTCTTTGTTTCAACAAGACGCAGTCTGTCGCGTCTTTTGCGCGCAACGCCCGCCTTCGGCATTCCTGATCCCCCAACAACGTCGCGAAAGAAATTACCTGTACAACTCAATTTAGCCGCAACCTCGCGCCGCTCTTGCGCGTCCATCTAGATGTACCCACGGGAAGGTCAAAGGCCATGTCATTGAATCAAAATAAGCATCTCTCCGACAGATTGATCAGAACCATTGAAACCAATGCGGACGAATTAACGCAAGGCACCGTCAAGAAATTGCAGAGCAGTTCCCGCACTGAGACGTATCACCAGCTCTCCCACAACGACCTCTACAATCGCTGTTATGAGATTTATCACAACTCGGCCTGTGGCTCTGGGAGAAGTCCGATCAAGCCATTCAAGCCCGCTACAATGAACTCGGCGAGAAACGTTTCGCCGAAGGCATTCCCCTTGAGCAAGTCTCCTGGGCCCTGGTTTTGACCAAGGAGCGTCTGCTCGAATACCTCGGGGGATGCGGCCTTGGCGATTCCGCCATGGAACTCTACCAACAACAGGAATTCGTCAGGTTGATCGGTCACTTTTTTGATCGCGGGCTTTGTTATACCGCGGAAGGTTACGAACGCCACGCCTCGCAGAAGCACGCCTCGGAAGGTCATCGCGAAGTCGGCCACTCGCGAACCTTCTGGCCCCACAAGCGCGCTGCGCACAAAGTGTCGTCATAAGCCATCGCGGATCGTCTAGCGGCCAGTTGACCAAGCCCTCATACTGTCTTCCCCAATGGTACTAGTGTGTTGTCCCGGAAGTTCGTTGTATTGTCTTTAGGAGGCCGGGGCTTTCAGCCCCGGCGTACGGCCTAAGAATTGAATCGGGCTTCAGCCCCTGAAGACTCCGGACTTCGTCGATTTATTTTCGGGACACGACCTAGCTCCATTTGTCCGATAACGCGACCTATTAAGATTTGGTGTGCGAATCATTTTCGAAATGTGCATCGCCACAGGTAGAGGCATTTCAGCGAACGGACTCTCTCCTGAGTTACTGTGAAAGATGGGTCGCAAAAGCAAACGTGCTCAGTCGCGATGGTAATGTGAGTCAGCGTCTGGCCTTGCGCGTCAGTCGTTGGCAACTCCTGCTCGACCCGTGGTGGCTCGGAAAAAGCGCTGCAGCAGTCGCCAAGCGAGGTCTGCTCGAACGTGTATACGAGCAAATAAGACAACGGCACGCTGCATTCCCGGCACTCGAAATGCAATCGTGTGGCACTGTCGAGCGCTGCTTGCCGGAGTAGAGGATGGCCGCTTTCTGCAACCACCTCCGTTGTTCCGTCTTGATGAACTGTAACAGTCACACTGACTTTTCCCGTGATGTTTGTCTCCCTCGCCAACGGCGGATAAACGGGCTTGAATAAGCTCACCAAGCAACGCTTTCCTTCGGTGCGGTCGGGTACGACGCTTTCGGCACGGTATGCTGTGCGAAGGCGCACGCGATGAAGCCTGAGAAGGACAGGAGGGCGATTCGGAACGTGTGTCTCACGTGAACACTCTACGCTCGACCAAAGTGCGGCGCCAGACCGACGGACGGGTCAAGTCCCAGTAAACGCGCTACCGGAACCTGCTATTGGTTGTGATTCAGCCGATCTGTTATCCCGAACGCAGGACCGTCAGTCACCGTGGCCCTGGCCGTCGCTCTGTACCGGCACTTTGCCCGCGAAGGAACGGTACACGTGCACGAAATACACGGTGGCCAGCGCCATGCCAATGACCCACCAGATCAATCCAATCTTCAGTCCATAATCGGCGGCCTTGGCATTTTGCACCGTCAGGGCAAAGGTAGCATCGCGCGCCGGCAGCACCATCGGATACACGCCAAACACCACGCTCGTCAGCATGCCCAGCAGATACACGCACGACGCAAAGAACGCGTTCAACTGATTCTTGCGACGCAGTTCGAACGGCACTCCAGCAAGCCCCGCCACGGCGAGAAGCGGAAGAATGTAGCCAACCGGCCAGGTTTTAAAATTGGCAACCACCTGTGGCTGCACGGTGAAGGTTACCGCAGTGAGAAGCCCCGTCAGCGCCAGCACGCCCCACCAGGTAATGCCTGCAATTTTTCCGCCGCGCTCACTGACCGCGCCGGCCGTTTTGAATTGCACCCACAATCCACCATGCATCACCAGCGCCAGTAGCGCAGTGACGCCCACGAGAATGGTGTACCAGTCGAGGATTCCGATTTGATCGCCCAAACGGAAGTTCGTCCACAGCGGCTCAAAGAAATAGCCACTGGCATCCAGAGGCACGCCACGCACCACGTTGCCGAGCGCCGCGCCAAAAAATACGCACAGCAGTAAGCTTGAAATGCAAAACACAAAATCCCACAGCGGAATCCACACTGGGCTCTGGATGTGGTTACGGAATTCCACGGAGGTGCCGCGCAGAATCAATAGCCAAAGCACGATCATCAGCGGCAAATAAAAACCGCTGAAGCCGCTGGCATAAAGCGCGGGAAACGCGAAATACAGCGTGCCGCCGGCGGCGAGCAGCCACACTTCGTTGCCATCCCACACCGGGCCAATGCTGGCGATCACCTGGCGGCGTTCTTCCGGAGTGCGCGCCACCAGCAGATGGATCGCGCCGGCGCCCAGGTCGAAGCCATCGAGTAAAACGTAAATTGCCACCATCACCGCGACGAGACAGAACCAAATGGTTGCCATCGATGCCTCCTCAATCCGCCGCCACGGGCGATGTTGCGCCCGCGGGAAGATTTGCTGGTTCCGGACCGTGTTCGATTTCGCGGTAGATCAGAAAGAGCCACAGGATGGCCAGAACTACATACATGCCCATGAATCCCAGCAGCGTGAACCAAACATTGCCGCTAACCACGCGCGGCGAAGATCCCACCGCCGTGCGCATCAGTCCATGGATCAGCCACGGTTGACGGCCGAGTTCGGCGGTCATCCAACCGGCGGTATTAGCGATGTACGGCAGCGGAACCGAAATCATCAGGATCCAAAGCATCCAGCGCGAATCGTACAGCTTGTTGCGCGTCAGCAGAAACGCCGCCACCACCAACACCGCGATGAAAATCGTTCCCAGCCCCACCATGATGTGGTAGCTGAAGTACAGCAGCACGATCTGGTCGGGCCACTCACTTTGCGGAACCGCGTCCAGACCGGTTACGCGCGCCCTAAAGTGCCGGTAAGTCAGAAAGCTCAGCATGTTCGGAATCACCAGCGGATTGTCCAGCCTGCGTTTCGCCACATCCGGCTGGCCCAGAATCGCGATGGGCGCGCCGTCCTGCGTCTCGAAAAGGCCTTCCATCGCCGCAAGCGTAACTGGCTGATGCACCGCCACCATTTTTCCCTGTAGGTCTCCCGTCGGGAAAAGTTGCAGACCCGCGGCCAGCACGCCAACGATCACGCCGATGCGCACGAATGTGCGGCCATACGCCTCGTCGCGTTTCGCAAGCAAATAGAAAGCGCCGATTCCGATCACTACGAAGCACCCGGTCTGCACGGCGCCCAGCATGTTGTGCGCGTATTGAAACAACGCCCAGGGATTCAGCAGCAAGCCCCAGAAGCTCGCCAGTTCAATCGCGCCCGTCGACGTTATGCGATAACCCGTTGGGTGCTGCATCCACGCGTCCGTCGCAACAATCAGGTAGCCCGACATCCACGAGCCCAGAAACACAAAAAATGAACTCCACCAGTGACCGACGCGCCCCAGCTTCTTTTCTCCAAACAGAAAAAGCCCCAGGAATGTCGATTCTAGAAAAAACGAAAACACCCCTTCCATCGCCAGCGTCTGTCCAATCACGCCTCCGGCCGCGCGAGAGAATTGTGCCCAGTTGGTTCCGAACTGGAATTCCATCGGAATGCCAGTCACCACGCCGATCGCAAAGTTGATGCCAAAAATCTTTGCCCAGAAGCGCGCGGCGCGATTGTAGTGTTCATCGCCGGTGCGCAAAGCCATGGTCTTCAAAATCAGGATCAGCAGCGCAAGCCCCATGGTCAACTGCGGGAACAGATAGTGAAATGTCACCGTGAAGGCAAACTGAAGTCGATGCACGTCAAGGGCAGAATCCATGCAAACACCTCTCTGAGAGCGAGGAGTACTTCTGGCCTGGGGTCTGGAGTAGAACGGAGCGGTTCCGTCCGAGCGAAGGTCTTGCTGCTATTCTGCCACGTTTTACTTTTAGAACAACGAGGAATTATCAACTCGTTCGCAGCATCAACAAAAAGCGATCCGTCACTGCCGAAGAAAATCATCTTGCCTCGTCATTGGCCTTGTCCTCATGTCTTCTCATCTTGTCTCGTCATTTCGTCTTGCCATCTTGTCTTGTCACTTTGGCTTTCCATCGCGTTTCTGAAGTTATCTAGTCATCTTGCTTTGTCATCTCGTCTTCTAACGTTGTCTAGTCATTTTGCCCGCTCACCTTCTCTTGTCATTTCCGAACTGAGTCCGCGGAGTGAGGAATCTGCTTTTCCCTTGGATCACGCCAAATGCAAAGCCCTCGCGGTGCTCGGTTGACCAACCCGTGACGGCCTCGGATCGAGGTTTGCCTCCAGCGGCCTTGGTTGAGTCATCTAAAGCACTTAACATTAATGATTTACGGCCCACAACAACTCTTCCTCCCCGCCCGGGTTTCATATTATGTAAGGCGTTTCCCAAGGCTCAATGGCCGGGAAATGGTCCGGTCAGATCGAGGCAAGTCATGCGTTATCTAAAATATGCAGCTTTGTTGGGGGTTTTGCTTTTTGCCGCAGGAACTGCGCACGCCCAGGTTTCCGTTGGCGTTGGCATTGGTCCGGTGTACGCAGGCGTCGGTCCTGCTCCCATCTGCGCGTATGGTTACTACGGATATTATCCCTACGCTTGCGCGCCCTATGGGTACTACGGTGCGAACTGGTTTGTAGGCGGCTTGTTCATCGGTGCCGGCCCATGGTATCGCGGCGGCTACTATGGACACGGCTATTACGGTCGCCCCGGTTATGGTTATAGACCGGGATACGGTTACAGGCCAGGCTATGGATATGGCCGGCCAGGCTACGGTTATGGTAATCGCCCAGTCTATGGCGGCAACTACCGCGGCGCTCCGGCGCGCGGCTACGGCGGCGGCGGATATCACAGTGGTTACGCGGGCAGCGGCTATCATGGCAATGCAGCTGGCGCCTACCACGGCGGCAGCAGCTTCCACGGTGGCGGTGGAGGTAGCAGCTTCCACGGCGGGGGTGGCGGGTTTCACGGCGGTGGAGGCGGCCATGGCGGCGGTGGCCACCGCTAACTGGCGGTTTTTTCAGGAGGAGGCTCGCAGGGACCAGCTGCGGGCCTCTTTTTTTGCTTCCGAAGACAGGATCACCCACCGGAATCGCAACGGAAAAAGCGTGATAAAATCACCATGGCGGGGGCGTAGCTCAACTGGATAGAGCAAGAGT
>CAVYTB010000014.1:0-767092 GCA_963771295.1 Candidatus Acidiferrales bacterium | reverse complement strand
GGCGCGATAGTACAACGTAACCCCCCGAGGCCCAACCTCGCGGGATTGTAGAGCTTTGCTCATCACCTTAATTGTACGCCGCAATAACGGTATGTCAGGGCAGATGCAATTCAGCGGTTTCCAGTTTCTAAATCCGAGCGGAAGGGTGAGTGCGGGTGTGCACTTGTTTTAGTTTTCGGATGGAAACGTGGGTGTAGATTTGGGTTGTGTCTAATCGTGCGTGGCCAAGCATTTCCTGGATGTAGCGGGTGTCGGCTCCGCCTTCCAGCATAAGCGTCGCCATGGTGTGTCTGAAAATATGGCAAGCGCCATTTTTCGCGACGTTTGCGGCTTGAATGTATTTCCTGACCAGCCAACTCAAGTGATTTGGCGTGAATGACGCACCGGTTGAAGTCAGAAAAATCAATCCCTGGTCCGGTTCCGTCGCCATTTCTGCCCGCCCTCTCGAAAGGTACTGATCGAGCCAGAATAGAGCCCTTTCTCCAATGGGCACGGTTCGATCCCGCTTTCCCTTTCCTTCCCGAATGGTGAGAACTCCGCGTTCCCGATCTAGATCATCGATTTTCAGTCGCATTAACTCCGTCCGGCGAATCCCTGTAGAGTAAAACACCTCCAGGATGGCTCGATCACGAATACCGACAAATGTCTTTGTATTCGGTTGCTCCAGGGTTTTTTCCATTTGCTGTTTGGTCAAAATCGTTGGGAGTTTGTATGCAATTCGGGGGAGTTCCAATGTTTCCGTGGGATCGTTGCGAATAAGACCTTGGCGATGGGTCCACCGGAACCACAATCGAATCAGTGCTAATCGGGAGTGTTGGCTTGAAAGAGCAAGCGGTTGGCCGTTTATTTTTCGATGAAAGAACAAGTGCTCCTGAAATTGAGCGAGGGTTTCATTGCGCATTTCATTTGCGCCAACAATTCCGTTAGCTTCGCACCAGCGTATAAACATCCCAATGTAGATTCCTCGAACGCGAAGGGTGTTTTCGGAGAATCCCTTAATTGCAAGCGATTTGAGGTATCCATCGCGCAGGGAAGAGAAGGACATTACTGCCGAATTTTGGACGAACTGCTTTTTTTCATGGAGCCTCCAGAGCGTGATTCTGGCATCTGACTCCAATTTGACTCCAATTGAATCGTGAAGCGGGTGGTAACGCCTTTGTTTTGGCAATTTGTATTTGTTCGATTCCCATCGCCCGCTGGCTACCCGGCATGGCGTGTTATAGACTGCCGCAACCATGAGCAAACATAAAGTCGGCGACCACGTGCTCGTGAAATTATCGGGCGGCAGAATCGTGGAAGCGACCATCAAGGCGGTCCTTGAGACGACGGAAGGAATGAGATTGCAGGTGGACTTTGGATTCGATGAGACTGCGCTCGTTCATGACTGGCAGATTGTCGAGAACGTTTCGTGAGTGTCGTGGGACTCTTTATTTTCTGAGAGCCAAAGGGATGTACGGACTTGGCGGGATGTCTTCGTCAGGGGGTTTGTACGATTCAGTCTTTACAGGTGGTTCCATAAGAGAAGCGATGCACAATAATGAAATAGAATCCGTCAAGATGTAGTTGCGTTCGGGTGTCAAATCTTCACGGTTCCAGTTCATGGTTTACCCTTCCTTCTCGTCCATACAGATTCGGGCATCGCCCATTATCACGAAAAGCACGGTCGAGGGAAATAGTACTGAGTACTGCACTTCACCAGACCCTCCGTCTCATCCACGACGCTCTTCCTCAGGGGACATGTCTCTGTGACGGATTGTTGGAAAGGGACCTTTAAAAATGGTGGGAACGGCGAGGCTTGAACTCGCAACCTGCGGTTTAGGAAACCGCTGCTCTATCCAGTTGAGCTACGTCCCCGCTATTGATTCAAACTAAGGTTCGACGCGTTGAATCTTGCTTCCAACTTTTCCATCGCCGCACGAGCCTCATTATCTTGCACCTGGGTGTACAGTTCAAGCGTTGTGGTGACGTCCGAGTGACGCAAGATAGAGGCAATCAGCGACGGGTCCACACCCATGGCACGAAGGTTGGAACCTAGGCCGCGTCGGAACCCGTGCCATCCGCCCCACACCACGCCGCTCTTCTCGTCCAGCATCCACTTCCCATCTACCAGCTTTTTCATCTTCGATGCCTGTAATGCTGGGCGAATGATCTTCATTTCTAAATTGTGAAAGTTCAGCGGCGTGCCTCTACGCTCGCCAGCGAAGATGTAGTCCTCCGCTTTCGCGTTCAAGCGTGCTCGCCGCGCTCGCAGAATGCCACTGAGTAGCGGAATGACGGGCACCGCATTCTCGGACGCGACGTTCTTGGTAGGTCCCACAACGGTGCGGAACACCGAGCGGCTGATATTCAAAACTTGCTTCTCCTCGTCCCAGTCACTCCAGCGCAATCCTCTACACTCGCTCTGTCGTAGTCCCGTGAAAGCTAAGACACCAATCGCATCGCTCGCGGTTTGATGCTGCCGCAGTTGCTTCTCAGTCATCCAATCTTTCGGCTCCAAGTCATCCGACATCCGCATGACGTCGTCCACCGTGTACACGGCTTTCTTCGTCTTCACAGGTCGCCCAGGCACACTGCAATCGGTGACGGGATTGACTCCATCCAGAACGCCCTGTTGCTTGCAATGTTTGAAAACTGCGCTCAGGAAGGCCTTTATGTGGACTAGCGTAATTCTTCCAACGGGTATCTCACGCAAGATTCGTTGAGCGTGAACTGTTCGAAAATTCCGTAGTTCGATGTTCAGTTTGCCGTCCAGCTTGGAGAACAAGAACTTGTAGCTGACGATGGTGGAAGGACGAAGATCGTGCTCCACAGATGGGAAGTAGAAGTCTTTGACGTACTCGGCAACGGTGAGCGAGGACTCGGCTTGCAGTTGCTTGCGGTTGAGCGGAGCCAAAATATCATCTGCCAATTGTCTGACGCTAGCTTTGGTCGGGTACTGTTCACAGACCCGAGCTAACTTTTTGTTGACGCGGACTCGAACTCTTTTGCCGTTTCGAAACTGCAAATCCCAGTAGAGGAGTCGCCAACTACCGTGAAATTTCTTGATTACGCCTCGTTGCATGGCGGGATTGTAGCACAGACCCCGAGAATGGAACAGTTTGTGGTACCGGTTTCTGACAACTATTGCAGTTTCAGCTAATTATGGGAGCGCAGCAGGTGTTTCCTAAACTCTAGGTTGGCGGTTCAAGCCCGCCCGCTCCCACCAGCGTTCTGACGCGAATTGCCGTTTCATTCAGGTCGAAGGGTGGCCAGGCCGCCACAGCCCTACCCACTGGTGCTTGACGCTACAACCACTTGGGCCTAAGCTTCGTCTTACTAATTAGATGTCCGTTAATTCAAAGAAGGTCCAATTTCTCGCTTTGCTCTTCGGGATCATTTTTCTCGCGGCTCAGTTGCATTGCTGCGTCGACTTGAACTCCCGAACGGTCGATTCCCACGTCTGCCCCATCTGCTCAGCCACGGCCGCCGCCATCGCCACAGCCTGCCTGATCATCGCCATGGTGCCGGCAATCAACCGCTTGGAAATTTTTGTGGTGACAGCCACCATCCCCGTGGTGGTTCTGCGCAACGTCGGCCCACGCGCGCCTCCTGCCGCTTAACGAAGTACTTCCTCCCGTCTCTTATCCGATCACGGCAATAGTACGTGCACCCTTTCAACAGGAGTGTACGAGGAGTTTCACTTGAAGACAGGAATCGTTCTGGCTATGGCACTGCTAGCCTTGCCGATCATGGCAGCGGGCCAACAGGGCGCCGCTCCTCCGCCAGCCGCGCCGCCCGCACAAGCTACGCCGGCGCAACCGGCTACGGCGCCGCAACCGGCCGCGGCTCGTATCTCGATGGACGACGCCATTCGCCTTGCGTTGCAGCACAATCACGCGTTGCTGGCGTTGCGCACCACCGTTCAGCAAAGTTTGGCCGAAGAAATTACTGCGAACCTGCGTCCCAATCCCACGCTTGGACTCGACGCCCAGTTCCTTCCTTTTCAACCCAGCGAGTTCAGTTCCAACTACATTAACCAGCAGGCGCAGTTCGATGCCGGTGTCGGTTATCTCTTCGAACGCGGCAAGAAGCGCCAGCACCGCTTGCAAGCCGCCCAGGACATAACTGCCGTCACCCGTTCCCAAGTCTCCGACAGCGAACGCCAGTTGACATTCAACGTCGGCCAGCAGTTCGTCGATGCCCTCCTCGCCGAATCCACCCTGCAATTTGCGCAACAAGACCTCGATAGTTTTCAGAAAACCGTCGAAATCAGTAACCAACGCTATCGCGCGGGAGATCTCAGCGAAGGCGACTACCTCAAGATCAAACTCCAATTGCTGCAATTCCAGAGCGATGTTTCCGCCGCCAAGCTCGCCAAGCTGCAAGCCCTGGCGAGCCTCCGACAATTGCTCGGATTTGAGTCCGTGCCCGACGACTACGACGTGCAAGGCACTCTGGATTACCAGCCGCTTCACGCCGACATGACCGGCCTTAAATCACTCGCCGTCCTGAACCGGCCCGACTTGCGTGCCGCGCAGCAAGCCGTTGTCGCGGCGGAAAGTCAGTTGGCTTTGCAGAAGGCCAATGGCAAATGGGACTTCAACGGTACATTCAATTACACCCACACTGCGGGCACCAATTCGGGCGCGCTTTTCTACAACATGCCACTGCAATTCTTCAACCGCAATCAGGGCGAAATCCAGCGAGCCAACTACGGCATTACCCAGGCCCAGCAACAGGCTAGCGAGACCACGCAACAGGTATCCACCGATGTGGTGCAAGCCTACGAAAATCTGCATACCAACGATGAAATCCTCCAGCTCTATCAGGGCGGCTACGTCGACGAGGCCAAAGAATCCCGCGATATCAGTGAGTACGCCTACCGCAAGGGCGCTGCCAGCCTACTCGACTATCTCGATGCGGAACGCACCTATCGCGCCAACCAGCTAGCCTACCGCCAGGCTCTTGCCAACTACATGCTCGCACTCGAGCAGGTACGCCAGGCCGTGGGCACAAGGAATTTGCCATGAAGCACAGGAAGCAACCGATGCAAACACGCACTACCTTTTTCGCGCTGCTCGCCAGCACCGCCGCAATCGTGACTACTCTTTGCGCTTGCGGCTCCGGTCCAGCTGACTCGGAATCCAAGATGACCTCCTTCACCGCCACCGAAGCGAAAGCGGACACCGCCGAACTCTTCACCGTGCCCAAGGAGCAGATGGCGCATCTGCAAGTCGTGTCCATTGAGAAAGGCCCGCTTCCGCGCACTCTGCGTTTGGCTGGCGCTGTGGCCTACGATGCCTTCGCCACCACTCCCGTCTTTGCGGCGATTGGCGGCCCAGTCCACGAAATTCTCGTCGCCCCCGGGCAGTTCGTCCAGGCGGGACAGCCGCTTCTCACCGTTACCAGTCCCGATTATTCCGCCGCGCGTTCCGCGTACATCAAGGCGCGCGATGCATTTGCATTGAGCGAAAAACTTTTCACCCGAGCAACAGACCTCTACGCTCACGGCGCCATCTCGCTGGGCGATCTGCAACAGGCCGAATCCAACAACACCCAGGCTCATGCGGACATGGAATCCTCCGCGGATGCCCTGCGGGCACTCGGAGTAAAAGACCCCGACGCCTTGCTCAAGAAAAACGTGGCATCGACGGCGGAGATACCGGTGCCTGCCCCGGTGACGGGTGAAATCGTGGAGCGGCTGGTGGGGCCGGGCCAGTTGTTGCAATCCGGCGCCACGCAATGTTTCACCATCTCGAACACAAACACCGTGTGGGTGCTGGTGAACGTTTACCAGATCGACCTGCCGTTCGTTCACCCCGGCGACGCCGTTGAAGTTAACACCGATTCCTATCCCGAACTTTTTCACGGCAAGATTTCCTACATTGCTTCGGCACTGGATCCCAACACGCGAACGCTGCAAGCCCGCATCGTCACGCAAAATGCCGGTAAAAAATTGAAGAAGGACATGTACGTCACCGCGTTGGTAAAAGCCGGCACAATCCCGGATGCGATCACCGTTCCGGACGCGGCCATTCTCAGGGACACCGAGAACCAGACCTTCGTATACGTGCAAGTGAACTCCAACCAGTTCGCGCGGCGCGTCGTCATCATAGGGCAAACCGACCAGGGCCGCACGCAAGTCACCGCCGGACTGAAAGAAGGCGAACACGTTGTGGCTGAAGGGAGCTTGTTCCTGCAATTCAAGAATTCGATTCAGAACTGACAGGAGCGTCTCGGAGACCGCCTGATGATTCATCGCATCGTCCAATTCGCTCTTCAGCAACGCTTCCTGGTGCTGATGCTCACGGTTCTCATGGTCGTGGCGGGAGCATGGTCATTCAAGCAAATGCCCGTTGACGCTTATCCCGATCTTTCCCCGCCCATGGTCGAACTGATCACACAATGGCCCGGCCACGCCGCCGAAGAAGTCGAACGCCTGACCACCCTTCCTCTGGAATTGGCCATGAACGGTTCCCCGCGCCTCAAAGTGATGCGCTCGATTTCACTCTACGGCCTTTCCGACCTGCGCCTGACGTTCGATGAAGGCGTCGACCCCTACTTCGCGCGACAAGTCGTCTTCCAGCGCATCAGCGACGCTACTCTGCCGCAGGGGGTTACGCCCAGCATGGCTCCCTTGTTCAGTCCCAGCGGCCTGGTGTACCGCTACGTGATCGAGAGTCCTGATCGCTCGCCCATGGAGCTTCACACTTACGAAGACTGGATCATCGAGCGCGCTTACAAAAGCGTGCCCGGCGTCGCCGACGATTCCGGATTTGGCGGACCCACTATGGAGTATCACGTCCTGCTGGATCCGGTGAAGTTGTACAACTACCACTTGCCGGTGGTGCAGGTGCTCGCCGCTCTGAACGCCAACAACGCCAATACCGGCGGCGGCTTCTACACCCAAGGCGGACAGTTTTACTACGTGCGCGGATTGGGCCTGGTCAAAGACGCCGCGGACATCGGCGAGGTAGTGGTTGCGAGCCTCAATGGCGTCCCGGTGCGCATAAAAGATATCGGACGCGTGGAAATCGGCCACGCGCCTCGCCTGGGCATTTTCGGCTTCCAGACCAAGCAGAAGAACGACGACGACGCCGTGGAAGGCGTCATCCTGATGCGCCGCGGCGAGCAGACCCAGAACGTGCTCGAAGGGGTCGAGAAGAAGACCGAAGAAATTAACAAGGCCCTGTTGCCCACTGACGTAAAGGTTCGTCCCTACTACGACCGCAGCGACCTGGTTCGCGTCACCACCGACACCGTCGAAGGAAATCTTCTTCGCGGCATGGTGCTGGTGTTAGTCGTGCTCATCTTTTTTCTGGTGAGCTTTCGCGCCGCGATCATCACTGCTCTTGCCATTCCCCTGGCTCTCCTCTTCGCCTTCATCTTCCTGCACTGGACTGGCGAAGCCGCCAACCTGCTCTCCATCGGCGCAATCGATTTCGGCATCATCATTGACGGCACCATCGTGATGGTCGAAAACATCTACCGCGAATTGGGCTTGCGCTACGGCACCGAATACAAGTTGTCGGATGTGATCCTCATAGCGGCCAAAGACGTGGACCGTCCGATCTTTTATTCCGTCGCCGTGATTATTGCCGGTTACCTGCCCATCTACGCGCTCACCGGACCGGCCGGCAAACTCTTCCACCCCATGGCAGACACCATGGGATTTGCCTTGCTGGGGGCGCTGATTCTCACGCTGACGGTGGTCCCTGTCCTCGCGTCGTATTGGTTCAAACGCGGCGTCAAGGAAAAGCAGAATCGCATCTTCAACTGGATTCGCGACCAGTATTCCGGCCGGCTGGAGTGGTGCCTGAATCATCCGGCAATCACGATTGTCGTCTCGTTTCTGATCTTTGCCGGCACGCTGCTGCTGATCCCCCTGATCGGCGGTGAATTCCTGCCTCATCTCGATGAAGGCGCCGTGTGGGTCCGCGCCACCATGCCGTACACCATTTCGTTTGAGGATGCCGCCAAATTTGCCCCGCAGGTCCGCAACCTGCTCATCCAATATCCCATGGTCACCGTCACCGGCTCCGAACTCGGCCGCCCCGACGATGGCACCGACCCCACCGGATTTTTCAATTGCGAATTCTACGTTGGATTGAAACCTTACAACGACAATTCCTGGTCCCAGACTTCGGTGCACTCCAAAGAGCAACTAATCGCCGATCTGCAGAAAAAGCTCGACTCCTATCCCGGCGTGATTTTCAATTTCACGCAACCTGCCGAAGACGCGGTGGACGAAGCCCTCACCGGCCTCAAGTCCGCTCTCGCCGTTAAAATCTTCGGCCCCGACCTCGACGTTCTCGAAAAAAAGGCCGTGGAGATTAAAAATGTTCTCGACAAAACCCCCGGCTTCACCGAATTGACCGTCGTTCGCGAGCTTGGCCAGCCCAGCCTGCTGGTCGAAGCGGACCGTGCCAAGATCGCTCGCTACGGCATCAACGTTGCCGACGTCGAGGCCGTGGTGCAAGCCGCCATCGGTGGCCAAGCCGCCACCCAAGTCATTCAGGGTGAAAAACTCTTTGATCTTGTCGTGCGCATGGACCCCAAGTTCCGCTCCGGAGCCCGCGACATAGGGAATCTGTTGGTTCCCGCTCCCGCCGGCCAGCAAATTCCGTTGTCGGAACTCGCCAACATCAAGGAATCCAACGGCGCATCCTTCATCTATCGCGAAAACAATTCCCGCTACATCGGCATCCAGTTTTCCATCGAAGGGCGAAATCTGGAAGGCATCGTCCGATCCGGAATGAAAAATATCTCCAGGCAGGTGAATCTGCCGGAGGGCTACCGGCTGGATTGGGGCGGCGAGTACAGCGAGCTGCTCGACGCCAAGGCGCAGCTCTATATCATCGGCCCGCTGGCCATTTTCCTGATTTTCCTGATCCTTTTCGCGCTGTACGGCAACTTCAAATTCCCTGTAACCATTGCCATTGGCGTGGTCATCACCGAACCAGTCGGCGCGTTGATCGCTTTGAAGCTCACGCATACCCCGCTCAGCGTTTCTAGCGCTCTCGGTTTGCTGGCGCTGCTTGGCGTTTCGGTGGAGACGGCCGTCATTCTGGTGAGTTACATCAACAAGCTGCGTCTGGAAGGGAAGAGCGTGCGACAAGCAACGCTGGAAGCTTCACTGCTGCGCTTGCGGCCCATCATGATGACCGCATTGGTCGCGTGCCTGGGACTTCTGCCGGCGGCGTTATCCACCGGAGTGGGCAGCGATACACAAAAGCCTTTTGCAATCGTCGTCGTCGCCGGACTGTTGTCGCGCCTGCTGCTCGGCTTCTTTGTGAACCCAGTCCTGTACGAGATGGTAGCCCGTGAAGGCGACGTCCTCCAGGTGTAGAGTCGGCGTTACGCCGCTACCTTGCCCCTATATTCCTTATATTGTGTTATTCACTACTACGCGCTTCCAGCCTTTCAAAGGCTATCGAGTCTGCGTTGCTGCCACAACACCCACGCCTATGTCGCGAGACGGTGTGCGCGTAAAGTAGAGATAGACGCACGCAAGAAAGAGCGTCGCCAGTGCATTCACAAAGAACGCGCCGTAGCCCAACACGAAAACGTGGCTCAGAATAGGCGCGATCATGTAAACGGCAATACAGGCAGCTCCCAACTTAGCGGTCTTAGGAATCAGGAACAGGATCGCCAACGCAGTTTCTATGATCCCCGTCCCAATGCGAAACACCGGCTGAGAAATCAGCCCGTGCGCGGCATTGGACATTTTGGTGAAGAGCGCTACGGACAGCGGCACTCCTGCAAACTTGAACAAGATTGCAGCTCCCAGAAGATTGAGCGAGACCAACACACGGATTACCAGCAGCAGCAGTTTCCTTGCCATGGAAGCCCCCCGGATTCACCTTAATGCGATGACGAAGCAACGAATCTACAACATCAAAGATCATACGTTCCACCATCGATGGCTCATTGCCGCTGTGGTATCATCGGGCCGAGTTCAGAGCGGCGCCCGCCTACGCCTACCTAGCTGGAGGATTCCATGAGCAGTAAGTTGAAATGGATTGCAATCGCCGTGGTCGTGTTGCTGGTGGCGCTGTTCATCGTGCCATTCCTGATCCCGGTGAACAAGTTTCGTCCGACTATCGAGCAGAAGGCGTCGGAGTCGCTGGGACGCAAAGTGGAGTTGGGCAATTTGAGTTTATCGATCCTCAGCGGATCGCTGGCGATCGACAATCTGTCAATTGCCGATGATCCCAAGTTCAATAACGGCCCTTTCCTCACGGCGAAATCGCTGAAAGTGGGCGTGGAACTGATGCCGCTGATTTTCTCGCAGCAAGTGAACGTAACGGGAATCGAGATTGTGGAACCGCAGGTGACCATGCTGAAGAATCCCGCCGGGAAATGGAATTTCTCGTCGATTGGCGGAAATTCGGCGCCCTCTTCGCCAACCGGCGGTTCCAATAAAACCGCGGAATCACTCACCATCAAAACGCTCGAACTGAAAGACGGCCAGATCACCTTGGGCACCACCACTTCGCAGAAGCGCAGCACGTACACCAAAGTGGATTTGACGGCGCACGACGTGGCCACGACCAACAATTTTCCCGTGGAGTTCTCCATGGAATTGCCCGGCGGCGGCACCATGAAGATCGATGGAAAAATGGGTCCGGTGGATCAAAAAGACGCTGCGCTCACGCCGCAAGACGTTAAGTTGAATATAAGCAACCTGAATCTGGCTTCCACGGGATTTCTGGATCCCTCCGCAGGATTGGGCGGCATGGTGGACATGGACGCGACGTTGGTTAGCCAAGGCGGAGTGATGGCTACCAAGGGAGCAATGAAGTTGTCAAAGGCCGTGCTCGTGGCGGGCGGACAGCAGTCGGGAGTTCCGCTCACGCTGGACTTCGATACCAAATACGATCTGCAAAAGGGCACTGGTGTACTGAATCCATCGGTGGCGAAGATTGGTAACGCGAAATCCAATCTCTCGGGAACCTACAAATCGGAGGGCGAAGATTTTGTCGTGGACATGAAAGTCGACGGACAGAATTTGCCGGCAACGGATCTGGAGGCATTTCTTCCCGCGCTGGGAATTAATCTGCCGACCGGATCGAGGCTGAGCGCCGGCACGTTGAGCACGAATCTGCACATCACTGGACCGACCAACAAATTGGTAACCGATGGCACCATTGGACTGTACAACGGCAAACTCTCCGGATTCGACCTAGGCTCGAAGATGGCGGCAGTTGGGGCACTCGCCGGAATCAAAACCGGCAACGACCTGGTGATCGAAAAGTTCACCTCCAATGTGCATATGTCGCCGTCGGGCCTGAAAGCCGAAAACATGGATCTCGTGGTGCCGTCGCTCGGAACCGTGGTGGGCGGAGGAACGCTGGATTCCAAAAACAACATGAACTTTAATCTGGTAGCCACCGTGAATAGCGCCATGATCACCGCGGCCGCTGGCGCTGCGGGTGGCGCCGCGACAGGCGCGATGAACAGTGCGCTGGGCGGCGCGCTCGGCGGAGGAGCCGCGAATTGCAAAAACGGCGGAGTTAAGGTTCCGCTGCAGGTTCACGGCACCACCTCGAATCCGCAAATCATGCCCGATGTCGGTGGCGCGACGGCTAGCCTCATGAAATCGCAGTTGACCTGCGCGGGCGGTGCAGGCGGCCTGGCCACAGGTCTCGCGGGCGGCAATCCCGCAGCCGCCGGAGCGATAAACCAGTTGGGCGGTTTGTTGGGCGGCAAAAAGAAGAAGCCCTAAACCAAACGAAAACAGAAGAGACGAGTGGGGCGGGCGATGGCCCGTCCCATTTTTTTCGCTCGCGCTTGACCTGAAGGCCATGTTGCCACTAGCCTCAAGAGTTTGCAGGGAATGTCGTTCGCCACTTTGCACGAAGCCTCAAGGAGTGAAGCATGAGTCTCGGAAGCGTTCGCCCACGCGTGTGGTTAGTTGTATTTGCGTTATGCATCAGCCTTGGCGGTGCAGCTCAGCTCTCGGCGCAAGGAGGCGAACCGCGTAGCTTCGCTATTCGCGGCGCCAAAGTTGTCCCAGTCGGTTCGCGAGCGGTGGAAAACGCCACGGTTGTGGTGTCGCGTGGAGTAATCACCGCGATCGGAACCAATGTAACGATTCCGCCCGACGCTTGGGTGATCGATGGCAAAGGTCTAATTGTCTATCCCGGTCTGATTGATGGATTCACGGATGTGGGCCTCGCTTCGGCGCAAATCGGCGGCAGCGCGCCGGGCGGAGCCGCGCAGCAAACGCCGATTTCCCGCGGATCAGAAGATCGACCCGCGACCACTCCATGGCGCAATGCCGCCGATGAAGTGAATCCCAACGACCCGAAGATCGAGAGCTGGCGCGCAGCCGGGTTCACCACCACAGTTTCGGCGCCAAAAGCAGGAATATTTCCAGGGCAGGCAGCGATTCTGGATTTGGGCGGAGAGCGGCCAGGGAATTTTGTGGTGAAAGAACCCGTGGCGATTCCTGTGTCGCTGCAAGCTTTAGGAGGCTTCAGGAATTTCCCCGGCTCCTTGATGGGATCAATTGCCTACGTGCGGCAAGTTTGGCTGGACACGAATTGGAGCACGCAGGCAGAAGCGGCATACGAAAAGAATCACCTCGGGACAGAGCGGCCGGCGTACGACCGCACAGAAACGTCGTTGGCGGAGGCTCTTGGGAAGCATGCGGTGGTGCTGATTCCCGGGAACACCTCGCTGCAAGTCCGGCGCGCTCTGAAGCTGGCGGAAGAATGGAAATTAAACGCAGTGATTTACGGCGGGCAGATGGGCTATGAAGTAGCGTCGGAAATTGCCGCCAAGAAGATGGCGGTGCTGGTGGATTTGAAGTGGCCGGAAGCGGAAAAAGATGCGGACCCGGACACGGCTCCTTCGCTGCGAACGCTGAGGTTCCGCGATCGCGCGCCGTCCTCACCGGCGGCGCTGGAAAAAGCCGGCGTGAAGTTTGCGTTTTATTCCGGAGGGATCGCCACTCCAAAGGACATTGTGCCCGCGGTGAAAAAGGCGATTGACGCGGGATTGAGTCCGGAAGCAGCGCTGCGCGCGCTGACGCTTTCGCCGGCCGAGATTTTTGGCGTAGCGGATGTGACCGGATCCATCGAAAAAGGGAAGATCGCGAACCTGGTGGTGACCGATGGTGATCTGTTCGACAAAAAGACCAAGGTGAAGATGGTTTTCGTGGATGGCCGGAAATATGAAGTGCGCGAACCGTTGCGGCCCAGTGAACCTCCCAAGGGCGATTTGACCGGGAAATGGAAGCTCACCTACACCACTCCCGAAGGCGACGAAGAGTCCACCGCGGATCTGACCATGGCAAGCGACGGTACATTGAGCGGCACATTGTCGAGCCAGCGCGGAACGGGAAACGTATTCAGCGGCTACCTGAGTGGAGAAAAATTCATGTTCACAATCGGTTTGCCGATTAACGGCAGCCCCACGGATGTAACGTTCAGCGGAACATTCGATGGCAAAACCATGAAAGGCTCCATCAGCGCAATGGGATACACATTTGACTTTACGGGAACGAAGCCAAGCTACGCGTCGCTGGCAGGAGGTGCGCAATGAAGCGATTCATGAAGATCGCAGTAGCGCTGGTGGCTGTGGTGGTGAGCGGGGCAGCAATTAGCGCGGCAGAAAATACGCCGTCCACGATTCTGATTCGTAACGCCACGATTTTAACGGTGTCGCATGGCACGATCGAGAAGGGCGACGTCCTGATTAAGGATGGGAAGATCGCGGCAGTGGGCACTTCCGTAAAGGCGCCGGCGGATGCGCAAGTGATCGACGCGGCGGGGCAGTTTGTAACGCCGGGGATTATCGATTGCCACTCGCACATCGCGGTGGATGGCAGCGTGAATGAAGGAAGCGTGTCGGTATCGTCGATGGTGAACATAGCGGACGTGCTGAATTCGGACGACATCGCGATCTTCCGTGACTTGGCGGGAGGCGTAACCACCGCAAATGTGCTGCACGGCTCGGCAAACGCGATTGGCGGGCAGACAATCGTGATCAAGCTGCGCTGGGGCCTGCCCGCGGACAAACTGCCATTTGAAGGAGCGAAGCCAGGGATCAAGTTCGCGTTGGGAGAAAACCCGAAACGCTCCAACTTCCGCATGCCTGGAGCGCCGGACCGCTATCCCGCAACGCGAATGGGCGTGGAAGAAACGATCCGTGGAGCGTTCACAGAGGCGAAGGATTACAAGAAATCGTGGGACGACTACAACAAGCGCGTGGCAGCGGGCGAGAAGAACGTGATTCCGCCACAACGCAACTTGAAACTGGATCCCCTGGTGGAAGCGCTGGAAGGAAAGCGCTACGTACACGCGCACTGCTACCGCGAGGATGAAATCCTGATGCTGTTGCGCGTCGCGAAGGAGTTCGGATTCAAGGTACAGACGCTGCAGCACGTGCTGGAGGGTTACAAGGTGGCCGACGAAATAGCGGCGGCCGGCACGGGCGCAAGCACATTCTCGGACTGGTGGGGTTACAAGGCGGAAGCGTACGACGCGATTCCGTACAACGCGGCGCTGATGACGCAACGCGGCGTGGTGGTATCGATCAATTCGGATGACGCGGCGGAAGCCACACATCTGAATCAGGAGGCGGCGAAGTCCATGCTGTACGGTGGAATGTCGCACGACGACGCGTTCAAAATGGTGACTCTGAATCCCGCCATACAACTGGGAATCGACAAGCGCGTCGGCTCCATCGACGTCGGCAAGGATGCCGATTTGGTGATTTACAATCACGACCCCATGAGCGCCTATGCCGTGGTGCAGAAGACCTTGATCGATGGGCGTGTTTATTTCGACCGCGACAAAGAGATTGCGGGACGCGGTGCACTGGATCAGGAGAAGAAAGACCTGATGGCGAAGGTCAAGAAGGCCGCCGAGAAGGAAAAGAAGTCCGACGAAGCGGGCGAGAAGAAAGGCGAGAAAAAGCCCGAAGAAAAAAAGCCGGAAGAGAAGCCAAAACCGCCGCAAGCGGAAGGTGAGCAGGGAGGTGCGCAATGAGAATCACGACAACTGTTGTACGCACCCTGGCGACGGGAATGGTTTGTGGAGCGCTGGCTGCGATGAGCTTCGCGCAGACCGCTGCTTCCACGGATTACGCAATCACGCACGCGAAGATTTTTACATTGGCGGGCCCGCCGATTGAGGATGGCACGGTGGTGATCCACGACGGAAAGATTGCCGCGGTGGGCATGAGCGTGGCTGTTCCCGCGGGAGCGAAAGTGATCGACGCAAAAGGTCTGCAAGTGTATCCGGGATTGTTCGACTCGGTTACGCAGATGGGGCTGAGCGAAATTTCCGCGGTGCGTGCCACGGTCGATACCACGGAAACGGGCTCGTTTAATCCCGACGCGGTTGCGGCGACGGCGGTGTTTCCATCGAGTATGCACATTCCGGTAACGCGCGCTGCGGGCATTACCGAAGTGCTGGCCGTGCCCGCGAGCGGCGGATTCGACAGCGGCGGCGCATCCAGTCTGGTGGGAGGGCAGGCGTCGGCGTTTTATCTCGCGGGCTGGACCATGGATGACATGACGATCCGCAGAAATGCGGCCATGGTGATCGATTGGCCGCAGATCGAAACGCAGAGCTTCGACTTCAGCACGTTTACGCGCAAGGAAAAACCGTACACCGACGCCAAGAAAGAATACGACAAACAAGTCGAGCAACTGGCGGACTGGTTCGAGCAGGCGCGTCACTACGCGCAGGCGTTGGATAAGGCCGGCAGCGTGTCCTTTGAGCGAGACGTAAAGCTGGAAGCGATGGCGCCGGTGGTGCGCGGCGATATGCCGGTGCTGGTGTTTGCCGACCGCGCGCGCGATATCCGCGACGCGGTGGAGTTCTGCGATAAGCAAAAAGTGCACATGATTCTGGGAGGCGGAGCGGAAGCTGTGAAGGTGAAGGATCTGCTGCGCTCAAAGGCTGTGCCAGTGATTCTGCGGCCAACCTTGGGCGAACCGTCCGAGGAGGATGACACCTACGACCGGCTGATGACCCAGCCATTGGAACTTCAGGAAGCGGGAGTGAAGATTGCCTTCGGCAGCTTCGACAATAGCTTTGCGCGGCGGCTGGGCCAGCAAGCAGCCAATGCCGTGGCGCACGGCTTGCCGTATGAGGAAGGGTTGAAGGCCGTGACGCTGTACCCGGCGCAAATCTTCGGTCTGGACGGCCAGCTGGGGACCATTGAGAACGGAAAAGTGGCCAGCCTGATTGTGACCAGCGGAGACCCGTTGGAAGTGACGACCGAAGTTAAGTATTTGTTCATCAAGGGGCAGCTTACTCCTACGGACAACCGGCAAAAGGACCTGTATCAGAAGTTCGCAGGCCGGCCAAAAGCTGGCCACTAGAGCCTTTCATCTCACGAAAGCAACTTTTCGTTGAATCGTGCGTATCTACATCTGTACAACTATGCGCCGACATATAACTGGACTGCTGCTTCTCGCGCTCGCGCTGGGCCTGGTTCCGCGCTCGGCTGGGCAGGACGCCCAGAAAATCCTCGACCAATATAAGAAGGCGGTGGGAGGCGGCAAGACGCTCGACCACCTGCAGACACTTTCTCTCGACGGAACCATCCGCGCCGAGGGAGACCGGAATCCTGGCACGTACACGTTTAAGGTGAAGCAGCCGAACCGCTATTACGTGGAGATTCGCAAGGACGGGAAGACGCTGATCGAGGCCTACAACGGCAAATCTTCCTGGCACCAAACGGAAAATGGAATGATTGCCACGCTGCTAGGAGACGAGGCACTGCAAATGGACGCCGCGGGGCAATATTACAACACGCGGTTGGTGGCGCTCAGCAAGAAGAAGATCGGAGCGGCGTACAAGGGAACCGCGCAGGTACGAGGACATGAAGCGCAGCAGGTGACGTTGACGTTTCCCACCAGTATGCAATGGGACATCTATTTCGATCCGCAGTCCCATCTGGTTGTGGAAGAGACAGCAACCATCGCAGGCATTCCGCAGGAGATTTATTACAGCGACTACCGAAGCGTGAACGGACTGAAGGTGCCGTACAAGATCGAACTGCATCGCGGGAATGAAGTGTACGACGTCACCCTGACGCAGGCGGTGGCGAATGAGACGGTGGGCGAGCGCGTTTTTGACTTTCCGAAGAAATCGCAAGTACAGCTTCCGGACTTGAAAAAGCTGTTTGAGGAGATCGACGCCAACCAGAAGCAGATCGACAAGATTAAGGAAAACTATGCCGCCACACGCGTCGAGGAAGAAACCGAATACGACAAAACCGGCAAGGTGACCAAGAAAGACGTGAAGGAGTACACCTTTTTCTACCTGAACGGGGATGAGATTTCGACGCTGGTGAAGAAGGATGGCAAGCCGCTGAGCGAAGAGGAGCAAAAGAAAGAAAACGAAAAGACCGCGAAGCACATCGAAGAAGCCCAGAAAGAGGCGAAGAAGCAGGAAGAGAAGGAACAAAAAGCCAAGGAAGAGGGCAGGGGAAAAAAAGATGATGACGAACCGGGAATTGAGGTGTTCCTGCGAGTGAGCCAATTCGTGAATCCCCGGCGCGAACGTTTCCGCGGGCAAGACGTTCTGGTATTCGACTTTGAGCCGAATCCGGAATACAAGCCCAAGAACCTGGAAGAGAAGGTAGTGAGGGATTTGGCGGGAGTGGTGTGGGTGGACGAGAAGGCGCACGACGTGGTGCGGTTGGAAGCGTATTTCGTGAACGATATGAGGTTCGCGGGCGGGATGGTGGCGAATTTACAAAAGGGAACGAGTTTCGTATTCGAGCAAGCGTTTGTAAACGGCGAGGTGTGGCTGCCGACATACATGGAGGCGCATATTGGGGTGCGGGTGTTGATGGTGAAGGGATTCAAAGTGAACGTGGCAGAGCGGTATTCGGATTACAAACGATTTAACGTGGAGACGTTGAATACCATCAACAAGCCGAAAGAAGTGAGTAGTGAGACGCCCGCCAAGCCACAGTAGGGCAGATGTGCTTCAGGTGAGCGAGCGGAAAAGCAGATCCCTCGCTTCGCTCGGGATGACAATTGTCGTAGCTGCGTGAGAGTTGAGAATGGCGATGCGGCTTTCAGTTGGTTAGTGATTCACCACAGAGGACACAGAGAGCACAGAAAAACCCAAGTGCGAAACGAAGAGGCAAGAGGAAGGATGTCAGGCGAAAGTTCTGCGTGTCAGGACGTCGCGAACTTTTTGAGTGAGTTGGCCCGGTGAGAACGGTTTTTGCAGGAAGGTAATGCCCTTTTCCAGCACGCCGCCGCTGGTAATCACGTTGTCCGTATAACCCGACATGAAAAGAACACGAATGCCGCGCCGCCGCGTCGTGATGTGCGCGGCTAGTTCGCGGCCGCTCATGCCGGGCATCACCACATCGGTGAGAAGAAGATGTATCTCGTGAGCGAAGGTCTCGGCGATCTGCAGCGCGTGCTGGGTATCGCGAGAAGGAATGACATTGTAACCCTGATCGTTAAGCACGGTCTGAATGAGGTCGCGAACCGCCTCTTCATCCTCAACCAACAAGATGGTTTCTGAACCGCGCTGGGAATCCAGCGATTCAGGCAGCGGAGCGGCTTCATCCACGGATTCCTCAATGCGCGGCAAATAAACTTTGAAAGTACTGCCCTTGCCGGGTTCACTGTACACCCAAATATAGCCGCCGCTTTGCTTCACGATACCGTAAACGGTGGAAAGTCCGAGGCCTGTGCCGCGGCCGCTTTCCTTGGTGGTGTAGAAGGGTTCGAAGATGTGAGCCACAGTGTCGCGATCCATACCCATGCCGGTGTCGGAAACTGCCAGCATCACGTAGCGTCCTGGCTTGACGCTGGCGTGGCCGTCGGCATACGCGGAATCGAGGTCGATGTTGGAGGTTTCAATCACGATGCGTCCGCCCTGCGGCATGGCGTCGCGCGCGTTCACCACCAGGTTCATCAGCACCTGTTCGATTTGTGCCGGGTCGGCCTTCACCTTACCTACGTTTTCGCTTACTGCGGTAGTCATCTCAATGTTGTCGTCCATCAATCGGCGCAGCAGCTTGTCCAAGTTGATGACGATGGAATTCAGGTCCAGAGTTTTGGGTTGCAGCACCTGCTTGCGGCTGAAGGCCAGAAGCTGGCGGACCAGCGCCGCTGCACGTGCCGCTGCGTTCTCAATGCGTTCAATATCGGCGCGAAATTCCAAAGGGATGGCGGGACGGCTGAGGGCGAGATCAGTGTATCCGGTAATGATGGTAAGCAGATTGTTGAAATCGTGAGCGATGCCGCCGGCGAGGCGACCTACGGCTTCCATCTTGCGGGATTGCTGCAACTGCGTTTCCAGATGCTTGCGATCGGTGATGTCCACCATGATGCCTTCCATCACTGGATGGGCATCGCTGCCTTGCACCACAACCGCGGTATCGTTCAGCCACACTTCGCGGCCATCTTTTCGCTTAATGCGGAATTCAGCCTGGAAAGGCAGCCCATTCTTACTGGCCTCTTCTGCTGCCATTACGCTTGCCACATCGTCGGTATGAATCAGGCTGGCCCAATCGTGGGAAATGGCCAGCCATTCATCGGGGGTGTAGCCGAGGATCGCCTCGACCTGGGGACTGACGTAAAACCACTGGCCGTTGATGCCGATTTCCGCGATGTAGGTGATGGCGTTGACATGCTCGACCAGCATGCGGTACTTGGTTTCCGCTTCTTCGCGGGCTTTTTCGGCCTGGTGTCGTAGCGACAAATCGCGACAAACACACGCGGTGCCGCCGTCGGGCATGGCGGTGATCGTCAAGTCAACTGGGAGCTTTGAACCGTCGGGGCGGCGAAGCAGGATGGAAGAAGACCAGCGGCGCGCTTGCGCCAGAGAGCGGCGAATCTCTGGTTCCAGGCGATCCATCTCCTGGAATGCGTGGACAATGCGCCAGGGCTGGCCGACGATGTTTTTCGCGCCCTCAAAACCGATCATGCGCGCGAACGCTTCATTGGCGTAGATGTGTACGCCCTTTTCGTTAAGAATGGCCATTCCGTCGGCGGAAGAATCCATGGCCAGTGTCTGTCGCCGCACGGTTTCTTCGTCGCGTTGGCGGCGGAATTGCGTAAGACCGATACGCATGGCGTAGCAGCCGAACGAAATGCCCAGAAGGCTGAAGCGAATCAGTTTCCATCCGGGTCCGAGTTGCGCCACCTGAAAGAGAATGATTACGGGGGCCAGGATGAACATGCCGTTGTTAATCAGGAGTTCGGTGAGGGATTTGGCTGGCAATTGAATGTGGGACGAACTGCTTTCCGCCGGCCGCCAGGTGGCCGCCCAATACGCGCCGTACAAAAGGGGAAGAGACCAGGCCAGATCCAGCCAAGTTCCCGTGGGCTGCTCTTGAGAACTCTGCAGGTACTCCGCGGTCAATGAAAATACGGCATAAATGACAATGTACAACGCAAGCCCGCCATAGAGCGCGCGCACTTGTGGCAATCGCCCTCGCCTCCATTGCAGCAGGCAAAGGAGAATGATTCCGGCGTCGGTGAGAAAAACGACGGTCATCTCACGGCCAAGCGCAGCATGCGGACCAAGAGTGGCGGCTGGAAGGAAATACATTCCAAAGTAGATAAAGAAAAAGAGAATGCCAATCTGGATGAAATCCAGCGCTTCCTCAAGATCGACGGTAGCGTCTTCCTTTTCCTGGTTCAGGAAAATAGCCATGACGAAGAACATGCCCTGTGTGTCAAACAGAAACCGGACAATCGAGCCGGGTTCGGGTACGGCGTGCAGCACAACCTCGGAATACATCCATCCGAGGTCGGCTACGCCCCAGACTCCCATGCCGACGCCGACGAGAATCCAGAAGGACTGAATGAAGCCGTGAACGCGGCGAGCCGCATGGAAGCACATGGCAGCTGCCAGGAGGCTGCAGAAAACTTGGAGAAGATTGCCAAACAGGGAACCGAGGGGATGTGTTCCTAAAAACACAATGGTGCAGACGTGCAGGGCGACCACGGCCAGTGCCACGAGACCGAGGCGGCGAGAAATAGGATGAGCGGTCAACGATACGTCCTGGTACTAGCCCGTCCTTTTAGTCTAGCGGAGTTTCATTTTGGGATAAACTCGCGCCTGGCAGTTTGTGCCCGGCACGACATATACAGAAAAAGTATATCTACCGAACAGTATTCCCTTGGATCTCTAACCACTAGGACCGAAAGGGAACATGAGCGATCAACGGACAATGGCTGCTGGAGGCAGTTATGGGGCTGCATGGCTGTTGCTGTGCCTGGCATTTGCCTTGCACGTGTGGGACGAAGCCGCGCACGATTTTCTGAGCTATTACAACGCCACGGTCCTGGCGCTTTATGGACATTTTTCGTGGTTTCCGAGAATGGACATGCAGTTTCGAACCTGGTTGACGGTGTTGGTGGTGGTAAATGTGGCGCTGCTGGCGTTTACGCCGTGGGCTTATCGAAACGCGAGATGGTTGCGGCCGTTGGCGTATGCGTTCGCGGGAATCGAGCTTTTGTACGGAGCGGGGAACATTCTGGCGGCAATTCGCGGGCGCACCGTACCGTCGGTACACTTTGAAGGAGCGGCGCCGGGAGTGTACACAGCTCCGCTGCTGGTGATTCTAGCTGCGTACCTGATTTGGGGCCTGCGTAATACTCGCGGGCGCGCGGTGAATTAGCGGCCCTCGAACGGGTAGCGGTCCTGCGCCTGAATGGCGGCAGCCACGCGACGACGCAGAGCGATGGTGTCCACAGTGGGACGCTTTCCGAAGCGGCGCAGCACGGCGAGTTGCGTGGTGAGCATGTCGCCTTCGTGAACGGCGGCGAGGGCGCGTTTGGCTTCATGGTCGACGCGTTCGGCGGCGTCGGAGATGAAGACACGCGCGGCGTCGATCATCACGGAAGCTGCGGCTTCGCCCTTGTTTGCGGCGGCTTTCTGGGCGCGGAGCAAACTCGACTCCATGGCGTAAATCTCCATGACGATGTTCGCGAGCGCGGCGATCAGTTCCTGCTCCTCGGCGAGTTTTTGGCCGTACTTCTGCATGGCGCCGCCGGCTGCTTGCAGGAAGATTTTCTTGCAGTTGGCGATGGCGCGAGCTTCCTCAGCCAGCACGCCTTCGGGCGCTTCTTCGTAGGACGGGCCGGCGAGAATTTCGTCCGCAAGCTTCAGCGCAGCAGGAATGAGCGGCAACTGGCCACCCATGGCGCGCTTCATCAGCATCTGGATGATGAGCATGCGATTGATTTCGTTAGTGCCCTCGAAGATGCGGTTGACGCGGGAATCGCGGTAGGCGCGGCAGACGGGATAATCTTCGTGGAAACCGTAGCCACCGAAAATTTGCACTGCTTCGTCCACGACAAAGCTGAGCATCTCGCTGCCATAGACTTTAGCGATGGAGCTTTCGATGGCGTACTCCTCCAATACCTTCATGGTGTTCTGCGCGTGATCGCCGGAGCCGGATGCCGCGTGCATGGTTGCTTCCATGTAGCCGGCACTGCGATAGATCATGGACTCCACGGCGAACATGCGAATGGCCATTTCGGCCAGCTTTTCCTTCATCAAGCCAAATTCGCCGATGGATTTGCCGAAGGCTTTGCGTTCCTTGGAATATTTGGAAGCGGTCATCAGCACATACTTGCCGCCGCCAACGCAGGAAGCACCCAGAGTGAAGCGCCCGGCATTCAAGACGTTGAAAGCGACGATATGCCCGCGGCCGATTTCGTGCAGCAGGTTCTCCTTCGGGACCATGCAATTTTCCAGAAAGATGGGAGTGGTGGAGCTGCCGTGAATGCCCATTTTGTGTTCTTCGTTGCCGGGCTTGCAGCCGGGGAAGGTGCGCTCGACGATGAAGGCGGTCAGCTTTTCGCCATCCACTTTGGCGAACACGATAAATAGATCCGCGAAGCCGCCGTTGGTAATCCACATCTTCTGGCCGTTCAAAATGTAGTGCGTGCCTTCTTTGTTGAGTTCCGCGCGGGTGAGTGAATTTTGCGCGTCGCTGCCGGCTTGTGGTTCAGAGAGGCAATAGGCCCCGATAAATTCACCGCTGGCCAGCTTCGGCAAATACTTCTTTTTTTGCTCTTCCGTGCCGAAGTACACGATGGGGAGTGTACCGATGCCGGCGTGCGCGCCGTGCGTGGTGGCGAAACCGCCGTAAATGGAGATTTTTTCCGTCAGGATGGTGGTGGAAATTTTGTCGAGACCCGCACCGCCGTATTGTTCGGGTGTGCCACCGGACATCAGGCCGAGTGCCGCGGCTTTTCGCGTCAGCTCCGGCATCAAGCCCGGCTTTTTCGCTTCGAGGTCTTTGACGTGCGGGAAGACTTCCTTGATCACGAATTCTTCCGCGGTTTGCCCGACCAGTCTTTGGTCGTCGGTCAGGTCCGCGGGCGTGAAGATGTCCTGCGGTGCAGGGGATTCCAGGAGAAAGCTGCCGCCTTTTGCTGCGGGTTTAGTGAGAACTGAGGTCGCCATGGGTGATCTCCTTGCCGGCCAAGTGCCGCGAATAAAATTCAAACACTTGTTTGAACAAAACGCAATCGGGAGATTGTACCTGGCTGCCTGTGCCGCCGCAATAGGACAGCCAAGGGAAGCGCGGGTAGAAACTTCCCATGCGAAGGCGCAGTGGCGGAGACCGGGGGAATGTGGCAGACTGCCCGGCATCCGTTGAGTGTTGCGAGAAAGGGAGGCAATCTCATGGGGCGTCCGGTGGTACATTTTGAAATAGGTTGCCGCGATTCCAAGAAAACGCACGAGTTTTACGCGCAGATGTTCGACTGGAAAATTGAGGCGATGGGGCCAGCGGGAATGATCGCGCCGGTAACTCCGGGAATTGGAGGACACATCACGGCGCTGGGACACGAGCCGCATCAATACACGATTTTTTATGTCGACGTGGAGGATGTGGCTGCGGCGCTGAAAAAGGCGGAGTCTTTGGGAGGCAAAACCCTAGTGCCGCCGGTGAATATCCCCACCGGAACCTTCGCGTGGATGCAGGATGCCGAAGGCAACACCGTCGGCTTGTGGAAGTCGAAAGCATAAATTGTGACGGTTGACTGAATTTTCTTCGTATTACATCAGCGATAAGGTACCATTACATATAGATGCCGAAAAATCGAAGCCTCGGGTGCCCCAGGTGCTGGGTTTGCATCTGGGGTCTTCCATGCCATCCAAGCTGAAACGCTATTACGGGTTCGGGCACTTACACTTCCTCACGTTTAGTTGCTACCAGCGTCGAGCGCTGTTGCAACTCCCCGAAGCACGCGACTTCTTTGTCGCATCGCTTGCTGAAATTCGACAACGTTACGGGTTTCGGTTGATTGGATATGTGGTGATGCCTGAACACGTGCATTTGCTTGTCAGCGAGCCAGCCTGCAGAGATATTTCCGTCGCGATGAAATCACTTAAGCAGAGAATCTCTCGGGACCTTCGGGGGCGGTATCCGGAATCCAACTTACATCTGATCCCTGCAGTTATTCAGGACGCCGGAGCGGGCGGGCCGCGGTTTTGGGAGGCACGATTTTATGATTTCAATGTGTACACGAAAGAGAAAGTGCGGGAGAAGCTGGAATACATGCATGGGAATCCGGTGAAGAGGGGACTGGTCGGTCACCAGCGAGATTGGATGTGGAGTAGTTATGAATTCTACGAGATGGGAAAAGCGGGGATGATCGCGATTGATTCTGCTGATTTTGAGTTCGTGGATCGAATGCCCCAGGTGCAAAACCGGCACCTGGGGCACCCGGCGGCCGACAGATGGAACGAGCGAGATGACCGCGGACTTTTGAAGGAGAGTTTGTGAAGGGATCAAAGACCCCAGGTGCAAATCCGGCACCTGGGGTACCCAGGACTTGGGGAACCCGGCGGTAACAGTTGGAATGGACGGGCCTAAGTGAGGCGCTCGAAGATGCCGGCGGCGCCCATGCCGCCTCCGATGCACATGGTGACCATGCCGTAGCGGGCGTTGTTGCGTTGCAATTCACGAATGAGGGATGCAGTGAGTTTTGCGCCGGTACAGCCGAGCGGGTGACCGAGGGCGATCGCGCCGCCATTTGGATTCACGCGTGCCGGATCGAGATTGGCCTGCTGAATCACGGCGAGTGATTGCGCGGCGAAGGCTTCGTTCAATTCAATGGTCGCCAAATCCCCCAGCGACAATCCTGCCATTTGTAGCGCTTTGGGAATCGCATAGACCGGGCCGATTCCGAATTCTTCCGGTTTGCAACCAGCCGTGGCGTAAGCGACGAAACGAGCTTGCGGTTTCAGGCCGAGTTGCGCAGCTTTTGCGTCGGACATGACCACGACGGCCGCGGCGCCATCGCTCATCGGCGAACTGTTGCCAGCGGTTACCGTGCCCTTCATATGAAAAGCCGGCTTCAGGCTGGCCAGCACTTCCATCGAAGTTTTGGGGCGCGGCAATTCATCTTTAGCAAAAACGAAAGATTCGGTGGCGGGCTTGGGCGTGGTTTTTGGCTTGGCGCCGTCGCAGTTGGGCAGGGAAGTGATCTTCACCTCCACGGGAACCGTCTCGTCCTTAAATTTGTCGGCAGCGAGGGCCGCGACTGCTTTTTTGTGAGAATCGACCGCAAACTGGTCGGCTTGCTCGCGCGATATGCCGAACTTCATGGCAATATTTTCCGTGCCCAGCCCCATGTTGATGTACGCGTCGGGATAATGATCGACGAGCCAGGGATTCGGCGAAATTTTGTTTCCGCCCATGGGAACCAGCGACATGGATTCCGTGCCACCCGCGACAATTACTTGCGCTGCTCCGCTGCGAATGCGTTCAGCGGCCAACGCGATGGCTTGCAGGCCGCTGGCGCAAAAACGATTCACAGTCATGGCGGATGTCTCCACAGGAAGACCGGCACGCAACGCCGCGATGCGCGCTACGTTCATGCCCTGCTCGCCCTCGGGCATGGCGCAGCCGAGGATTACATCGTCAATTTCCTTTAGTTCGAGCGCCGGAACGCGTGCCAACGCTTCCTTGATCACCAGGGCGGCAAGATCATCGGGGCGGCTGGTGCGCAGCGAACCTTTGTACCCGCGTCCAACGGGTGTGCGAACGGACGAAACGATGACGGCTTCAGTCATGACGTGCCTCTTGTACCGCAATAATTGCGATTGTCATTCGATGTCCACAAAAAAGCAAATGGCACAGGATAGAGGACTATGCTTCGCGCTAGAACTGGAAGCGGACGCCGAACTGCATTACTCGGGGACCGCCGCCGCCGAGGCCTGGATTTCCTTGAGCCACGTCTGGCGTTTGTGTAATGGAGCCGGCGGCGCCTGCATCCAGATTCCGGGTGCCGTCTGCGTTGATGCCGGGAACGATCACGTTGGAAGGCAGAGCGAAGTTCGGGTGATTGAAGATATTGAAGAACTCCGCGCGGAATTGCAGCGTGTAATGCTCGCGGAACTGAAAATTCTTGGTGACAGAAAAATCGAGGTTGCGGAAACCGGGACCGTAGATCTGATCGCGACCCAGATCACCGAAAGTGCCGTCAGCGGGTTGCGCAAAGGCGAAGGGATTCAGATAGCCGGTGGTCGGCGACCAGTTAGAGAGAATGGCCGGTTGGCCTGCCACCACATTCGGGCGCTGGTGGAAGTTGAAGGTGCCGCTGGTGTCGTCGGAGGTGATGATCGGAATCGGCCGGCCAGATTGCACGGTGATGACGGTATTCAATTGCCAGCCAGCCCCTAGCGCGTGCGGCAGTCTCTCAAAAGTGGGCACGACGTAGGTGAGCGCGGTAGTCCAACGGTGGCGCGTGTCAAAGGTCGACGGCCCTTTTTCGGCGGCGACGTTATCGGAGTTCTGCGGAAATGCCGCGGTGGCAAAGTTGAAATCGATGCCATCGGAAGCGCCATCGAGCGACTTGGCGAAGGCGTAGGTGGAAAAGCCGGAAAAGCCGTGGAAATTCTGGAGACGCGCGGTAGCTTGTAAAGCGTTGTACGTGGAATTGGCGCCGCCGGAGAAAACGTCGATCGCGGCGTAGTCGGGATTGGTAAAGTCCTGATTTTTGTCGTAAAGGCGCGTGAGTTTGGTGCCTTTGCTGCCGACGTAGCCAACTTCGAAGGCCACGGCAGGGTTGATCTGTTGTTGGATGTTGAGATTCCAGTTCTGCACGTAGGGCGTGCGCAAATTCAGGTCGGTGATGAAAATCGATTGCGGGTTCACCGTCGGCGTGAAGACCGGGCCCACCGCTGCGCCGCCCGTCCACGCCGACTGGTTGAAGTCCATGCCACCGACAAAATTGGGATTGCCAGCGAGAGAAGGAACCGGGTTGGTGGCCAATCCAGCGGAGTTGGTGAAGTTGGCGATCATGTTGTTCTGCGGCGTGTAGTCGTAATAAATGCCGTAGGCGGCGCGGATCACGGTGTTCGCGCGAGGGCTCCAGGAGATTCCGAGGCGAGGCGCGAAATTATTCAGGTCGCGATTGTAGACATGCGGCAAGGTTGGCGAGCCCACCTGGACAAGATTGCCGTTTTTGTCGAAGTTGGAGAGTAGATTATTTTTCTCGCCGAGCGGACCCAAATATTCCCAGCGCAGGCCGGCGATCACAGTGAGATTGGAGCGCACGCGCCACTCATCCTGCGCAAAGAAACCAACATTATTGTTGAAGGTGTCGCGATTGGTAAGGCCGGTGTCGGTAGATGTGAAGAAACTGCCGAGATAGAAACTGGCGATTGAATCGACGATGAAGTTCGGATCGATATTCAGGTTCGTGACGTCCAGCAAGCCGCGCTCGAGGTTGTCGTTGAAGCTTTGCACATCGTAGCGATGATACTCGCCACCGAACTTCATGGAGTGACGGCCGCGAATCAACGTGAAATTGTCGAGGATCTGATAAGTCTGGCTGACGCGGCCGCGCGGCACGCTGAACGCGGTGGCGCCCAAGTTTTCAATCGCGCCATTGAAGTCAATTTCGGGCAGTCCCACGTGGTTGGTGCCCATGTCGAGGCCTAAAGCGCTGGGATCGATGTAATTCGGGTTTCCTGGAGTGGCATCGGCGGAATTGAAATTGGTGCGGAAACGGGAGTAGCCGAAACGAACCTCGTTGATCTTTTCGGGAGAAAATGTGGAGAGCCAGCTTGCGGAAACCACCTGCACGCGCGTTGGGGAAAGCTGCTCGAAGGTCGCGATTCGCGAGCCGCTGCCGAATCCGCCGAGGGAGCCCAGCGGAAATGCCTGATCGCTTTGTCCAAAGGCGTAGCGGCCAGTGATGGAGTTTTTTTCGTTGAGATTGAAATCGGCCTTGGCGATCAGATTGTTATTGTTGTTGGTGTCCTGCACGGTGTAAGGCAAGAAATTGTTGACGGCATCGGTCGTGGTGGGCATGAGAGCCATGATCTTGTCGAGCGGCGCGATGTTGATGCTAGGATTGACTGCCAGAGCTTCGGCGCGCGCGGTCGAGACTTGTGCCGCGGTAGGCACGACTAGATTGAAGTCGGACCCGACAGTTTCGCGCTGCCCTTCGTAGGCCAGGAAGAAGAAGGCGCGATCTTTTTTGATGGGGCCGCCGAGCGATCCGCCAAAATTATTATTGTTGAAGGGAGATTGCGGATTGAATGAGCCGTCGGGATTCACTGCGGTGTTGAAGTAGTTGCGTGCGTCGAAGTTGGAGTTGCGATTGTATTCGTACAGCGAGCCGTGGAAATTGTTGGAACCGGAGCGCGTGACGATATTCACCATCGCGCCAGAGTTGCGGCCGTATTCGGCGCCAAACTGCGATTGCAGGTTGAATTCCTGGATGGCATCGAGAGGCAACAGGGTTGCCGGCGCGCCCGTTATGCCCACCTGATTTAGCGCGGAATTATTGAAGAAGGGATCGTTGTTGTCGGTGCCGTCGAGCGCGTAGTTGTTGGAGCGGTCGCGGTTACCGTTGATATTGAATTGACCGAAGCCTTTTTCGGTTCCCGCGACGCCGGAACCTTCTACGGTAACGCCGGGTGTCAGCGCGACCAGCTTTCCGAAGTCGCGGCCGTTCAGCGGGAGTTCCTGCACAAGTTGGCGATCGACCACCTGCGAGAGAGTGGTGTCAGTGGTGTCGACCAGCGGAACCGCCTCGGTGACGACGATGGATTCCTGCTTTTCGCTGACTTTCGCCAGGCGCAGATTGACTACTGTTTCTTCACCGACATTTACCACCACCTGAGGGGCGTGAACTTCCCGGAAACCCGGCGCCATGGCGGAAATTTCGTAGTTGCCCGCGGGCAGTTCCACAAAACGAAACTCGCCGGACTCATCCGCGGTAAGTTCGCGTGTCTCACTGGTAGACAGGTTTCGCGCAGTAACTTTCGCTGCGGCAACGCGAAGATCCTTGGCGTCGGTGACCTCGCCGCGAATGCCGCCGCGGAAAGATTGCGCCTGCACGGTTAAAAAGATGCCGGAAAAGATGAGGAGCAAGGACAAGGCTGTGATGAGCCGCAGCCCAAATGAAGTGGCACTTGGTAGTCTCATGAACGTTCCTTTATGAATTGGATCTATGAATTGCGACGGCAAAAACGCATGGGTCACTTACCCTTGAGCGGCACTCCTTTTTTCGGAATAAAAATGGTTCCAGGCGGCGTGATTTTGTTCAGCTGCGAAAAATTGCGTTGATTCAGCGCCAGGGCCATGCGGCCGCGCGAATCGACGTAGAGCAGAGGATCACCCACCGGCACATCCATAAAGGTTTTGACGTAAGGGAGGGTGAAAGGCTTCTTGTCGAGGAGCACGGTAACGCGATCGCCGATGGCGTAGCCGAGCGTCTTGAACTGATCGGCGGGAATATCGGTGATGACGGAACCGAAAGGATCGTCGAGTCCGATGAGATCGCCGTCGATGCCCTTGTCGGAGGCAGTGGAAACTTTCGAGGTGAGGCGAATCAGTTGCGGAACCAGCGGGCCGACCAGGGTGAAGTCCCAACCCGCGGCCAGGTGAGCGCCAACAGGCGAAAAAATATCGCGTCCATGGAAAGTGGACGAGACATTTTCACCGATCATCCAACTGGTGTTCGTGATTTCTCGAGCGGAGTCCAGACCATCGCGCTCCACAACCGGGGAAATCAGGCCGTTATCGGGCAGCACGAAATATTGCCCCTTTTTCGTTTTCACCACCACGGCACGGCGAGTTGTGCCAACGCCGGGATCGATGACCGCAACGAAGACCGTTCCGGCAGGGTAATAGGGCGAGACGCCCGCCAGGAATCGCGCTCCCTCTTCAATCGAGAAGGGCGTGACTTGCTGGGTGATGTCCATGATGCGCGCATCGGGCGCGATGCCGATCATCACGGCCTTGCAGATGGCCACGGCGTCGTTGGCGGTACCGAAGTCGGTCATGAACACGATGGCGGGACGAGCGGAGGGATTTCGCGAGGCTGATGAAGAATTATCCGGTGCGGATTGCGGTTTGGCGCAGCCCACAACAGCCATGATGGTCAGAAATAGAACGCCACGGAGAACACCTGCACGCCTGCTTTTCACTTTTCCCCCTAAAATGATGTCAGGAGCCGCTCACGCACATTGGATTCCGAATTCCTGGAAAGGATCACATGCGAAGCTTGGGAAGTGCGAAGCTTCCCGGCGCATCGCTGGCTCACCCCTGCGATCGCAGAAAACAGCTGATCCAGTATAAAGGATTGAGGAAGTGGATGGCCACGAATCCCGCGGGTCGACAGAATGTTTGCGAGGATACGATGTTTTCATTACACTACCAGGCACCCAGTATTGTTAGGGAAGTGTTCTGTGCCCGCCCGAGTACAGTCTGGAAACGGACTGCCTAAGGCCGAAAAATATGAGGAGGACGCAAATGCGTCGCAGTTTTTTGCTGGGAATCGTGGTGTTGTTGTTCGCGTCGGTGGCGCTCGCCGATGTTGATAAGGTTACTTTAAAGAATGGCGATCGCTTCTCGGGAATCATTGTTTCCGCCGACGGCAAAACACTTCTGCTGAAGACGGAGTTCGCGGGCGATATCACCGTGAAGTGGGACGCAATTACCGCCATCGAATCGTCGCAAGATTTGCACGTAACGTTGAAGGACGGCCAACGGCTTTCCGGCAAGGTGAGCACGACGGATGGCAAAGTTGTGGTCGCAGGCGCAGGGACTACGTCGGCGCCCGAGGAGAAGGACAGTATCGTAGCGGTGCGGAACGATGTGGAGCAGAAGACCTTCGACACCGAGACGGAAAAAATGGCGCACCCGAAGTTCAATTACTTCTGGAGCGGCTTGCTGGACACCGGCCTGGCGCTGACCAGCGGCAACTCTTCCACGCTTTCCTACACGTTGGCGACGACCGCGGTGCGCGAGACACCTCGCGACAAATTGACAGTGTACAGCACGTACGTGTTCGCCAACGACGACAGCACGCCGCCGAAGCGCACGACGGCCAACGATTTTCGCGGCGGGGTTCGTGGAGACTTGAACGTCAGCCCGCGTCTTTTTGTGTTCGCGCTGGCGGATTTTGAGACCAACGAGCTGCAACACTTGAACCTTCGCCAGGTGTATGGCGGCGGTTTCGGTTACCACGTGATCAAGAACGACCGCACCACCTTCGATGTGTTTGGAGGCGCCAGCTACGATCGCGATTCGTTCGGTCAATACTTCCTGTTGAACCCACTCACTTTCTTCCCGGGGCAGAGGACCAACAGCGCGGAAATTCTGGTGGGCGAAGAACTTCACTCCAAGCTGAACGCGCGAACAACAATCGGGGAACGCTTTGTGTTTTATCCAAATATGTCGGACCTCGGACAATATCGCTACCAGTTCAACGCTACGGCAGCGACGATTATCAAGAAGTGGCTGAGTTGGCAGGTTACGTTCACGGATGGTTATTTAAGCAATCCGCCATTCGGAATCAAGAGCAACGACTTGCTGCTCTCAACGGGCTTGCGTGTTGTCTGGGGTAAGAACAAACTATAGCGAATTTCCCGCCCAAGACTATGCTCTCTCAGGGAGCCAAGGAGGCTACACGATGGGATTTATTGCTTGGATCGTGGTGGGCTTAATCGCAGGCTGGCTGGCAGGCCAGGTTATGAAGGGTGGTGGCTACGGAGTGCTGGTGGACATCATTCTGGGACTGCTCGGCGGTGTGCTAGGCGGATGGATTTTCGGTCGACTGGGCATCTGGCAGGGAGGCGGAATGATCGGCTCGATCATCGTCGCTTTCATTGGTGCGGTGATCTTGGTGTGGATAACAAGGCTGCTGAAAAAGGCCTGAAGTAAGGCACGAGAACGAATCGCGCTCCGGCAAGGAAAGAGTTGCCGGAGCGCGATTTGTTTTTAGAACTGATCAACTCATCTCGAAGATGGACCAGAGGGAAATCCCGCGGGCTCAGGGGCTAAAGCCCTCGTTTTAACTGAGCTTTTCGGCACGGCTGAAGCCGTTCCCTCCCGATTACGAAAGTCATTTACTCGGGGCCTGAAGCCCCATCTAGCTACGTATAAAATGTCGGAGCTGAAGCTCCGACCCCCTAAACGGCAGAGTTTTTCCGCAAGCTGTGAAGCCGTGCCCGCCCGAGTTGCTATATAAGAGGCGGCTTCTAGAGGGGAAACTTGATTCAGGGCGCAACGTTTTGCGCGTGCAATCCCTGGTCATGGCTGGCCAGGTACCACTCGGCTGTGGGCGTGCGCAGATATTTCAAACGTGTCTGGGCTTCTCCGGCGGCTTTGGTGTTACCCAATTTTTCCTGAGCCACAGCGAATTGCCGCACCACGAGAGGGCAATGCAAGTCCGCGGAGAATTGTTCAGCGGCTTTTGCGAAATCTCCGTTTGCAAACGAGGCATAACCGCGCGCTGATTCGTAGACGTTTTCAACCAGCATGTCGCGGGAGCTCTCCGACAAATGGGCAAGGCGGTCCAACGCGGCTGCAGCGGCGTCTTTTTGATTGGTTTCAGAAGCCAGGCGAACTTGTTCGCGCAGCACATCGGCCAACGCGGAATTGCGGTCGGAATCCAGCATGCCGGGGACAGGACTAAGGAATTGCGTTTCCAGGGCTTCCAGAAGTTGGCGCTGGCTTTCCGCGTCTGGTGCCAGCAGCGCGCGGGCATAGTCAATTTCGAATTGCGCGACCCAGTCTTTGTCGGCGGCGGCTTTTTCAGAAAGGCGCGCGAGTTCCGTGCGACCGGTCTTGGGATCGCTATTCCAGAAGTTCACCAAAGCTGTCTGAAATTCAATGTGCAAACGGTCGTGCGGCGTGGTGGCCATTTTCAGTGCGGTCTCGTACTCCTGGCGCGCTTGCATCAGATTGCCCATCAATGTGTAGGTATCTCCGCGGCCGTATTGCGATGTTACGTAGGTAGGCGCAATGCGCAGCGCTTCCGCGTAATGAGCCAGCGAGCCGGAATCGTCCCCGGCCATGCGCAAGACTTCGCCCAGGGAATCCTGAGGGTTCGCTTCGTTTGGAAGTACCGCGGCGTAGTGTTTCAGATATTCAACGGCCTTTTTGGGGTTGGGATCGCCGGATTCCACATATGAATAGCCCATCATATTTAATGCCGGAGGAAAGTTGGGGTCGAGTTCCAGCGATTTCGACCAGATCTGCACGGCGCGCTGGTAGTCGCCTTGGAAAAAGAGCCATTCTCCGGCAAGGTACAGGACGTGCATATCCTTCGGGCGGCGCGCGAGAAGATCGTTCATCGCCGAAATTGCCGGCAAAACATTGGCATCCTGGACGCCGTTCAAAAAGCTGATCAGCAGGCACTCATCGTGTGTGCACCTTGCCGACAGGGCTTTCGCCTTGGCCAGTACGTCGGGTGTGGGAGCACTGCGTCGTGCCGCGAAGGCCCAAAGGGAATAGGCGAGCGCGAACTTAGGATCCGAATCCGTGGCCATTTCGGCGTGCATCATGGCCTGGTCGAAGCCGGCGTTCTCATACTGGTCCAGCGCCATTTCCAGGTTTTCTTTCGCATCTTTGGATCTCGTTGAAATGGGCAGGTTGCCGTAAAAGAGTTGCGAGCCGGGAGTGACTTTCACTGCGGGCTTGGCCGTCGTTGATTTGGCCGGAGCGACGTGAGCGGTTTGTTGCGCTAGGCTGCTTGCGGGAAGCAAGCTTAGGCAGAGGAAGGGAAGCCAACGAAGCGAATTCGGTTTCATGAGCGATTAACTCCACACTCTGGTTTCACACACAGGGCGTACTGCACCAAATTAGCGGTTGATTCCCTCGCGGGATACTGGACCAACGGCCAGTTGTGCGCATTTGGCAAGTGGGTACGTGGCGACCTCGGTGCTCGTGGTTGTCATCGTCTGGTTGGGCACATGGCTTTCAAGCGAGGCTTGTAGGCCGCGTTCCCATTCCTGAAACTGTAACTATCCGCACGAAAGGTTTTTGAACTATGAGAAATTTCTGTTCTCGCCGATCGCTTCCGATGGCCGTGGTAGTGTGTCTGCTGTTTTGCTGCTCTGCAGTCCCTCTCATTTCGGCCGTGAAGAACTGGGCCGTAGTCACGTCAGCGGGGAGCAAGCTGCAAGACGTGCCCATGGCCGATCTGGCGAAGCTCTGCAAAGGCACGCAAAAGCAGTGGGCCGACGGCAAGCCTTTCACTTTGGTGATTCACGACCCCGATTCGGCGGAGATGCGCTATGCCATCGAAAAGCTGTTCGGGGTGGAAGGCGCAGAGGTGAAGCCGTTGCTGGCCAAACTGAATGAGACGCGGAAAGCCGTGGTGATCGTCGATAATGATGAGGAGCTGTTTCGTGCCGTCGAAGCCATCCCGGGCGCGGTGGGCTTGGTCGACGTGTATTCCATCAATAGTTCGGTGAAGGTGCTGCGAGTTGACGGCAAATTGCCGTTCGATCCGGGCTACGCCTTGAAGGGCAACTAGGCCTGCAGGTAGGTTTCGACTCCCCAGTCAAATTGGACTCACTGACTCTTGTTTTATGGTGCAAGTTTAGCTACGTCCAAAACCTGTACCGAAGTACAGGTTTTCCACAGCTCGGTAGTACGAACAAACGGCGAAACTTAGCAAGCGCGTTGGCGCTCCAACATCCCATTTATATTCATGTATATAGATGCGTTCCGTTTCGGTATGGGCGGTACTATACGTCGAGTTTGCCCTCAATTTTGATGCCTCTGTACCATAGCCATCACCCCCCTTATCCTGTCTAATAGGACAGGCTAGATGCATTGGTCCTTTGTACAGGGCGGCGCATCTAAGGAAGTAGCAAAGCCTGAACCGCCACCCAGGCCTGGCAACTCGAAGGGGAGCAAAATGGCAACGAAAGCCAAAGACAACTGGCGCAAGTGGATGTGGATGTTCCTGGGGGTGATCGCGGCTCTGCAACTTTATTTTGTGCGCGAGCTTTTGGCGGCTTTTGCGCTTTTCGCGCTGGGCTTTGCGGGCATCGCGGCTTGCCTGGCTTCCCTATACCTAGCACAGAAGGGTTGGGAATCGGGAGTGGCGCGTCTGGCGGCAAGCCAGAATGCCTGGGTGCTGGCGGCACGCCGGGCGACGGTTATTTCCGAAGAATGGGTACGCCGGCCACTGCGTCGACCGGATTCGGAGCCGGCACACTGACGACTTGGGTTTGAGGATTTGCCTGAGCACACGGACTCAGGGCTCACAGTTCTTCTTGATGAGCATTGAGTCCGGAACAAAGAGAATAAGGCCAACCGTCCTGAGAGAGCGGTTGGCCTTTTTCTTTTCTTTCCCACCAATACTTGCTACGCTGTGCGGCTTCCTGGAGGAAACCATGAAGGAATGGCGCCGCTCGGGTATTGGTCTGACTGCAGTTTTTCTGTTGCTGGTGGGGACATCGCAAGCGCAACAACCCGCTGCGCCGCCTGCCAAGCTCATCGCGATTCGAGCCGGCCGATTGATCGATGGCAAGAACGAGACGCCCATCGCGAATGCGCTGATCCTAATCGAGGGTGACAAGATTGTCAGCGTTACTGCCGGTGGAAATGCTGCGGCGGGCGTGGAAGTGATTGACCTGTCGAAGGCCACGGTGCTGCCGGGCCTGGTGGACGCGCATACGCATGTGCTGCTGCAGGGAGATATCACGGCGGCGGACTATGACGAGCAATTGCTGAAGCAGTCCATCCCTTACCGGGCGATTTTGGGTGCGCGCAACGCGCAGATTGCGCTAGCGCATGGCTTCACGGCGCTTCGCGACCTGGAGACGGAAGGCGCGATGTTTGCCGACGTGGACGTGAAAACCGCGATTAACAAGGATGAAATTCCCGGGCCGCGCATGCAGGTTTCGACGCGAGCGATGGCGCCGACGGGGATGTATCCGCTGCTGGGCTATTCGTGGGAATTGAAAGTGCCGACGGGAGTTCAGTATGTCGATGGAGTGGAAGAAGCGCGCAAGGCGGTGCGCGAGCAGGTGATGTATGGCGCGGACTGGATCAAGTATTACTCCGACCACGGCTATTTCTACGGACCGGATGGCGTGTTGCATAGCCACGTGAACTTTACGGACGAAGAAGCCAAAGCCATCGTGGACGAAACGCACCGGCTGGGACACAAAGTTGCGGCACACGCGATTGGCAGCGACGGAATCGCCGCCGCGCTGAAGGCCGGTGTCGACTCCATTGAACACGGCGACGGACTTACCGAAATGGAAATCGACGAAATGGTTCGCCGAGGGATTTATTGGGTGCCGACGATCATGGTGGGCGCGGCTGTGGCGCCGGGCCGCGGCGGAAGTTGGCCGAAGATGGTGGACACGGAAAAGGCGGCGTTCCAACTGGCGTTGAAGAAGGGTGTGAAGGTTGTGCTGGGCACAGACGCGGGAGGCTTCGACTGGAAAGGGCTGAACGAGGCCAAGGAATTCGAGTATTACGTTTCGTACGGCATGCCGCCGATGCAAGCGATCCACACCGCTACGACGACTGCCGCCGAATTGCTGGGATGGAGCGACAAGATGGGAACGGTGGAAGCGGGGAAGTGGGCGGACCTTGTGGCGGTGTCGGGCGATCCGCTAAAAGACATCACCGAGCTGCAGCGCGTGAAATTTGTGATGAAATCCGGGATGGTCTTTAAGAACGATCTGCACTGAGGGTAGTAACCGGACCACCGAGATTTTATTTGTCAATCTTCGAGCTGTTCAAACGCCACTTTTCTGATTTTCTCTCGGATCTCTCGTTCCCACTGACGGTTCGCGATGGGAGCAATCACCCAATCATTGCAGCCTCGAACGTAGTCCGCCGCAGGAAAGGCGGAATGAACGAAAAACCAAAGCGCTTCTTCGAGTGATTCATCGTTATGCCAGGTCGTCATGATTACATCATGTGTGTCTCGCTCCAGTTTTCTGGCGAGATCCTGCGTGTCAAAAGTGTCGTGCACGCGCTTGCAGTCCGGGTCCCAAGCGCAAAGATAAGCCAATCCCTTTTTCAGGAGCGTGGCCGCGGGCTTACCGAGTCTCTTTGACTCTATTTCCTGAGCGTCCATGGCAAGAAACAAACCGAAATGGGTTGAGTGCGGGTTCAGCTTGTCCGCCAGCTCGTCTATCGATTCCCATGGGCAGATATAGATCTGTCTGGCAGGGGGAGGATTTGGGAAAATTTGACTGATTTGACTGTGAACGCCACTCAATAACAGTTCCACGCAGGTCTCCTCAAAGTAGCCGAACTGTTCGCTTAAATGGCCAAATTCTTAGAAAAAGGCGGCGCCGCCGTCTACGTTGATGGACTGGCCTACTACGGCGGTGGACATGTCGGAGCAGAGGAACAGCGCAGCTTGGGCAATCTCCATGGAGGTCTGGCCGCGGCCTTGCAAGATGGAATTGAGGAACCCCTTAAGCTGTTCTTCGGGGCTGACGCCCAACTTTTCCGCCAACGTGTTGCCCAGTTCCTTCGACATCACAGTTTCCGTCACGGGGCCGGGACAAATAGCATTCACCCGCACGCCTTGCCGCGACGCTTCCGCAGCCATCACGCGCGTCAGGCCCAGCATTCCTGCTTTTGCCGCGGCGTAGGCCGAGCCCCATCCAAATGCGGATTTGGCGGACAAGCTGGAAATGTTCAGTATGATGCCAGACTTGCGCGCGTACATTTCCGGCAGCACGAGTTTGCTGAGCACAAACGCGGCGCGCAGATGCACAGCAATTACCCTGTCGAATTCTTCGAGAGGATAGTTCTCCACCGGGACGACAGGGCCATAGTGGCCGGCGTTGTTCACAAGGATATCGATGCGCCCGAACCTTTCACGTGCGGCGGCGACCACACGTTGGCAATCCGCTTCACGCGCCAGATCTGCCGAAACGTAAGCGGCTTCGCCACCTGCGGAGGCGATCTCTTTCGCGGTTGCAGCGAGTTCCTTTTCTGTTCGCGCGGTAAGAAAAGCGCGCGCGCCTTCCCGTGCGAATAGTGTTGCCATGGCGCGGCCAATGCCCCGGCCCGAACCGGTAATCAATGCCACTTTGTTCTGTAAGAGCATGCACCGACGATATCAGCCTGCAGGGGCAGTTGCCAACGCCGCCGAAAAAAACAACTCCGGGGGGCGCGGCGAACCGCTTCCCCCCGGAGTGTCCTCGGAGTGCTGGGTTACTACAACATCGACACGCGGCGTGGCAGGTACGCAGCTTCGCTTGCGGAGACATTCTGCTTGATGCGTCTGGCTTGCGAAATTTCGTAGAGCACAATGCAGGCCGCGCAAACAAATAATGCTGAAAGGCTCAGTTGGTCAAGCGGCGTCCAGACCGCAGCGTTCTCGACCTGAGAAGGAGTCGCTATGGACATAGAAGCTCGCTCCGCATCGACCGGGGTCATGATCGCCGGGGAAGTGGGCGTCGCGTACGCGCTCGCCGTTGGCTGGGCAATCCGCTCCATGTTTGGGCCGTCTGAAAAAGACGCCGGATCCATTTCCTGTTGGGCGTAAGCGGAGCCAGCAAATAACATCGCCATTCCCAGGCCCGCCAAAGTCATCACTTGCATGCGAATCATGTTTCTGAACTTCATAAACCACCTCTCCCTTTTTCTTTTCGCTGGACGCATTACAAGAAAGCACCCCGCGTGCCAAATGGATTCGCTCGCGCTGAACCTGCGATTGGAACAGGCAGTTCATTGATTCCATGGAAGTTGATCGAGAATCGAAACCGGCTGACGCCGAACCGTTGAGGGCGAGCGGGAATTCGGTTCTATCTGTTCGGATATTGGGAGGGTGTTGGGGCAGGCCCGAAATTGGACTATTGTGCTCCAGAAATATTTCGCAGTTGGCCCAGCGGCGTTAAGTAACAGAATATGGGGTAGTTAACGGGCGGCAAGCGGCGCGGTTCAGGAGAAACCACCAAGTTCCGATGATACGTTCTGATCGTGTGATCGCACTATCCAATCGGATAGTTCCGCTGGCACCGACCGCTACTTGAGGCTAGAATTTTCCCGCCAGCGAGGTCGCATGTTCTCGCGCTGGAGATGTATGAAAGGTCCCCCTGTGCAGCCCAAGCTTTTGGCCTTGAGTGGCCCCCTGCGGAAAACGGAATTCTTGCTGGATGCGACGGTGCGCATCGGCAGCGCTTCCACCAATCCAATTCAATTGCAAGATGCGGAGGTGTCTGAGGAGCATTGCCGGATCGCGGTGGAAAATGGGCGATTCATTTTGACGGACCTGGAAAGCACAGCGGGCACATTTGTGAACGGCATGCCGGTGAAGGAGCGCGAGTTGGACTCCGGCGATCAAATTGCGATTGGAGATTCGGTATTCCTGTTTCAGACGGACGTCTCGCGGGCATTCTCGAACCCATTGCAACTGGATGACGAGCCGGCCGAAAAAGCACCGCTGCAGCAAATACGTCGCGACGAACTTTTGTATCTGAATCCGGAAGCGTTGGCGGCATTACCTCAGCAAGAGCGTTTGTCGCGGAACTTGAGCGCGTTGCTGCGAATCAGCGCGGCGATCGGATCGATCCGCGACGTGGAATCTTTGCAATGGTCGTTGTTGGGAATGATCTTCGATGTGATCCCGGCGGAACGCGGCGCCGTGATTCTGGTGAAGCATTCGTCGCTGGAGATATTGTCGCACGTAGCTTGGGACCGCGCTGCCGGGCCTGACCGGCCGGTACACGTCAGCAACGCGCTGCTTCGTAAGGTGATCGAGGAGCGGGTATTTTTGCTCGACGTTCCTGCGGCGGGCCGCGAAATCCCTTCGAGGGGTGACGCCAGCGAGCAAATTCGTGCGGCATCGGTGCTGTGCGTACCGCTGGTGGCAGCGCACTCGCCGATAGGAATCATTTATCTGGATTCCGCGAATCCGGCAACGCCGTTTACGGAAGATGATCTGCAGCTTGCTTCCGCAATAGCGGGGCTGGCGGCGATTGCGATTGAGAACGCGCGGCAATTCGAATCACTGGGCATTGAGAATCAGCAACTGCGCGCGCAAGCGAGCCTGGAACACGACATGGTGGGACGCAGCGCCCGCATGCGCGACGTTTACCAGTTCATCGAGCGCGTTGCGCCCAGCGATGCCACTGTGCTGATCTGTGGCGAAAGCGGCACGGGCAAAGAACTAGCGGCGCGCGCCATTCACAACAACAGCAATCGCAAGGGCCACCCATTCGTGGCTTTGAATTGCGCGGCAATCTCTGAAACGCTTCTGGAAAGCGAGCTGTTCGGCCACGAAAAAGGGGCGTTCACCAGCGCCATTGCGCAGAAGAAAGGCATGATCGAAGTGGCCGAGGGCGGCAGCCTGTTCCTGGATGAGATTGGAGAACTGTCGCCGATTCTGCAGGCGAAGCTCCTTCGCGTGCTTCAGGAGCGCGAATTCACGCGGGTTGGTGGCACCCGGTCGATCAAGATCAATGTTCGTTTTCTAGCGGCTACCAACAAGGATTTGCAGCGAGCCGTGAAGGAGGAAAAGTTTCGCGCTGACTTGTTCCACCGGCTGAATGTGATTTCACTGGTGCTGCCGCCGCTGAGGGAACACGCGGAAGATATTCCGGTGCTGGCTGATTATTTTGCGGCGCGTTACGCCAAAAGGTGTAACCGGGTGGTGAAAGGCGTCTCGCCGGCGGCGCGCGCCAGTCTGCAAGGCTATGGTTGGCCGGGAAACGTACGCGAGCTGGAAAACGCGATGGAACGCGCGGTGGTGATCGGCTCGTCGGACATGATTCTGCCCGAAGATCTGCCGGAACCTTTGCTGGAGACATCTTCGCCCGGCACCGCCGAAACACCGGCGAAGTACCACGACGCAATTCGCAACTTGAAAAAGCAGATGATCATGGGAGCGCTGGAGCAGGCCGATGGGAGTTTCACGCAGGCCGCGAAAATCCTGGGCGTCCATGCCAATTATCTTCACCGGCTGATCAACAATCTGGACCTGCGTATGGCATTGAAGAGGAAGCAGGGACAGTTGTGAGTTTTAAGTTTTTAGTTGCCAGTTTTAGGTAAGGCAAGAAAAGGACCGAAGTGCCCGAATAACATCGTCCTTCCGGTTTACATCTGAGTGACGACACGTCGCTACGAAATCGAACCCAAGAACCCAGGTACAAAACCGGTACCTGGGGCACCCGGCAGTTGTGAGTTTTCAGTTTTCAGTTGTCAGTTTTACATAAGGCAAGAAGAGGACCGAGCGTGGGTGAAATCGTCGTTCTTCCGGTTTACATCTGAGTGACCACTGCCATCCCCCTTGGGAAATTCGGAACTGCACATGCACGATTCTGCCTGGCGGTCTGCTGTGTGCACCGCAGCAGTGCGCCCACAGTGGCCAGAACAGCAGGCTGTTGAAGAGGTTAGCTGGCTTCGAGGGCGGGGCATGAGCACGTCGTGAGCGAGCAGAACGAAATCAAGGTGGAACGGGAAGCCGCATCGGAACAAGACGGGAGGAGTGTGTCCCAAATCGGTGCAGGTGCCTCCGTGCGCTGTGTGTTGCGAGCCGTAATTGCCGCATGCGCGAAGTTGCTACCCATAACCAAAAATGCGACGTTGCACGATCCCGCGAGTCGGCGAAGGTTCTATGTTCGGCGCGCTCTGGTCTATGTTGTGTGCCTGGTCGTTTATATTCTGCTGGACCGTTCCGCGATGTTTCTGCAAATGTGGCCGAATATCAGCGCCTGGTATCCTCCAGTGGGATTTGCCGTCGCCTTGCTCATCGGACTCGGGCCTGAAATCCTGCCGCTGTTGACCTTCAGTTCCTACTTATCCGGGATTATTAACTATCACCAGGGGTACGCTGATGCCGGTTCTGTACTGACTACACTGCTTCTTCCCATCGGGTATGGAAACGCGAGCCTTTTTCTGCGACGGCGGTTCAGCACGTCACAACCCTTTTGGGGATCACGCTGTTGGCCGCTGGAAAAACGCGGCCACGCAGTGACCATTGCGTGCGAACGGCAAGGAAGCGTTGCTAGCCGCGCGGAAAGAAGAATTCGACATCATTCTGATGGACATTCAGATGCCGGAGATGAATGGCTTTGAAGCCACAGCGGCTATCCGCGAAAGGGAGGCATCGACTGGGCGGCATATCCCCATCGTGGCGTTGACGGCGTACGCGATGAAAGAAGATCGCGAACGATGCATCTCGTCCGGCATGGATGCCTACATCACCAAGCCGATCCGCCCAAATGAATTGTTCGCGGCGATCGAAAGCGTTATGGCCAAGCCAGTTCCGGTAGCAATAGCTGAGGATTCAAGAAAATAGTGCTGTGCTTGAAATATACCTAGGGACATGCCACGAACGATCCATCTTCGGAATGTGCCAGTGGGCCTGCATCGCGCTCTAAAGGCCCGGGCGGCCCTGCTAGGGATGTCGCTCGCGGACTATATGCTCGCCGAAATCCATCGGGTTGCGGAACGTCCAACAATAGCCGAGTTGAAAGAGCGCCTGAAACGTCGTGCTGGTGTGAGTTCACCGTTGTCTGCTGCAAAGGCTGTTCGCGAGGAACGAGACACCTTGTGATTGTTTTCGACGTATCAATTATTTTGGCTTGAGGGACTTCAGCAAATGGTTGACGGCCTCTTGCGCCTGATACGGCGAAATCGTGGTTTTGTTGCTCATGGATTTCTGGCTGATGGCGCGGTACGCCAGCTTTTTGGGATTGCGCAGCGCCAGATCGATCACGAAGGTTCCTTCGCTGACGCGCACATTCTGAAATTCCACCTCGGGCGGGCCCCAACCCCAGCCCCATCCCCATCCGGGGTAGACGGTCTGCACCGTGGCGTTGCGCGTTTTGACGGCCACGTGGTAATCGACAAGCAAATCCGCGGTCGCTGGATCGTTCACCTGCACGAATCCCTTGGATTTCAGGGAGTGCTCGATGGCTTCTTTCAACTGATTGCGGTTGGCCTCGGTGTTCCAGTCACGGTTGCTCTCCAGATGCTGCGGAGGGGGAGGAGCGGCGGCCGGAGTAGTGATCGCGTCGCGCGAAACAACAGGTCGACCGGTTTGCGCCGGGCCTCCCATCGGACGCCATGCCCAGGTCATGCCTTTTGTAAGATGAATGTCGGGGTCGCGAATCACCTCGACGTTGTCGTCGCAGCCAGCCAGCACCAGGCCGCCTAGTAATACGCCAGCGAGCAGAACTCCCGTTGAACAGCGTTTTGCCAAGTCCACGTAACGTACCTCCACACTATTGGAAACACGGGAGCGGCGAAAAAGTTGGCCTATTGGGGGAATTACTTCGCTGCGGGAACGGCCCAATCCGCTGGGGGGAATACGACCGGCCAGAAGTTCGCAGTGGGGCGGTCAAATTCAAACGCAACATTATAAAGATCGAGCCCGGAATCCTCGATGCGCACCACGCGACAACTCATTTCCGCGCCACTGCGGGGATTCGTTAGCAGGAAGGATTGCCCGACGTGGATGTGCGACTTCATCTGCAGCAAGCCGCCGTGGGCATTGACCACCTGGGTGTAGGCCTGCACCTGCATTTGGCGCCGTTCCTCGTCTTCGGCCAACACAATTACAGACATACGTAGCATTACGCGTTCACTGCGCCGGCGATTTTGTGCCTCGGCCATAGCTGACCCGAACCCTAGGATAAGGTCATTTTAACCGCGAAGTTGGGGGCTGGGAACTGTCCTAAATGCCAGTAGGACCTATTTATTCGATGAATTAGAGGGGCATGCACAGGAATGATGGCTTTGGTATGATAGTATTTTGAAAATTCAGCAGCTTAGGAACAAGATGGCGACTCAAACTGAGGCTAAAATCCTGCTCCGCGTACGTCCCCGCGGTTTCTGCGCGGGTGTGGTTCGCGCGGTGGATATCGTGGAACTGGCACTGGAAGCGTATGGCGCTCCGGTGTATGTACATCATGAGATTGTGCACAACACCTATGTGGTGGAACAGCTGCGCCGGCGTGGCGCTATCTTCGTGGAGGCTATTTCCGAGGTGCCGCACGGAGCGGTGTTGGTGTTCAGCGCCCACGGTGTGCCGCCGACGGTGCGCGGGGAAGCGAAAGAACGCCAATTGCGCGTGATTGACGCCACCTGCCCGTTGGTGACCAAGGTGCATCTCGAGGCACTGAAGTTTGCGCGAGAGAAGCGCACTATTATTCTGATCGGGCACCGCGATCATCAGGAAATTGTGGGCACGTCTGGTGAGGCACCCGACCGCACCTTGGTGGTGGATTCGGTGGAGGCGGTGGACGCGCTGCACGTGGAAGATCCCGACAGGTTGGCATTCCTGACGCAGACCACACTCAGCTTGTACGACACGCAAGAAATTGTGAGCCGGCTGCGGCAAAAGTTTCCCAAGATTATCGGGCCAGCCAGTGACGATATCTGTTATGCGACACAGAACCGTCAGGAAGCGGTGGAACAGGTGGCGAAGGATGTCGACCTGATCCTGGTGGTGGGTTCGCAGAACAGTTCGAACTCCAACCGGCTGGTGGAATTGGCGAAGCGCTTGAATCGTGAGGCGCAGTTGATCGATTCCGCCGAGGACATTGATCCGCGTTGGCTGGAGGGCGTAAAGAGCGTTGGCCTGACAGCCGGCGCGTCTGCTCCGGAAGTGCTGGTGGAACAAGTGAGCGAACGACTGGCACAATTCGGGTTTACCGATCAACGCGATCTGGACTTGATTCGCGAGGACGTGCGCTTCACACTACCTCCGGAACTGGCGACCATCGCTCCCGCTCCCCGGCGTTAGGTTTGGGGCGGCTAAAAGATTACGTTGCCGGGCAGGGAATCGAACCGGCTGCACTGGCTGTAACCCGGCAATTACCGATTGCAGGAAAAGGAGCGTACCTTGGCGGTCAAAATAGTCCGTCAGCCGAATAAGCTTGCCTTAATCGGCGCGCCCTCAAGCGCCGCTGGATTTCTTCCCGGAACCGAAAAAGCGCCCGCTGCATTTCGCGCCGCGGGCATCGTGGAAAAACTTCAATCCATCGGGTACGAAGTGACCGATTATGGAGACTGCGCGCCGCGGTTGTTTGCCGGGGACGAAGAACATAAGCGCGCGCGAAACTTGCCGGAAATTGTGGCGCTGCTGAATGATTTGAAGCCGCGCGCGGAGTTGGCCGTAAAGTCTGGCGCCCTGGTGTTGTTGCTGGGCGGTGACTGTACGCAAAGCGTTGGATTGTTAACGGGCGCGCGGCGCTATTATCGCCACGTAAACTTATTGTGGTTCGACCGTGATGCGGATTTGAACACGCCGGCCAGCACGCCGTCTGGGCGCCTGGATGGCATGGTGCTGGCAAGCATCATCGGCCGAGGATCGCCGGAGTTGGTGCGTTTCTGGGGCGAGCCGCCGCTGGTTCGCGAACCCGATACCGTGATTTTTGGTTTGCATCGTATCGATCCACCAGAACAGGAATTCCTGGCGCACTCCCCGATGCGTCATATCCTTGCGGCAGACATCCAGTCCGTGGGCGCGGAGAAAGCGGCGAGCAATGCGATTGCACAATTGCACGCGGACTCGCGCGAATTCATGTTGCACCTCGATTTGGACGTGATCGCGCAGGAAGAGTTTCCTGCAACGAATGTGCCGGGCGGCGGCGGGCTTTCTTTCGCCGAGACGCAAACGGCACTAACCGAATTTGCCAAGCACAAAAACCTACTGGGGCTCGATGTTGCACAATACAATCCGGAAAAAGACCCGGATGGCAGCGGCGCGAAGAAAGTGATCGACCTGCTGGCAGAAGTGCTATCCGCGCGACTTGCAGCGTTAGCGACGCCGCCTGCACCGGCGGCCGCAGAAGAGACGCCGTCCACCACGGCGTGAGTAATTTAAAAACAAATAGCAGGCCAGGCACCGGCTAGTACTTGCGGACATTATTTCCGCACGGCCCAAGTGTCTGCGCGAGACTTTTCTTTCGTTGCTGGGTTGAGGGGTAGAGACAGGCGCCGTGGTTTGCGGAGGCCGAGGCTGCTTTTTCGAATCTAGGCTGCATCCTAGCTTGGGAATGAAATCGGGAATAGGACCGGCGAAATCTACATGAATTTAGGTACAGACCGGGCGTTGAGGGGTCACGTACAAAAAGAGGATGCCATTTGCCCAAGCCATGTGGGGATGATTTGTGACCAGTAGAGAAAGCGCCGTTGACATGAAGTCACGAAACAAAAGCAGCATCTCTATTCGTGTCTGTTTGGTGGTGCAGAACCGGCTATTGCGGGAAACCATGACGCGCCTGTTCCAGAAAAAGTCGGGAATCATGGTCGTTGCGCAGGAATTTTCCGCGGAAAGATTGAGGGGATCCGGCGAAGCGCATTGCGACATTCTGCTGATGGACTCGTTGAAGGTAGAGTGTGCGAAGGATGTGGAGGAATCTCAGACGTCGCACGGGCACACTCCGAAAGCGCTATTTTTTGGAATGGACGACGATCCGGACTGTTTCTTGTGTGCCATACGCAAGGGGGCTCGCGGATATTTATTGAAGGACGCTTCTTCCGAGGAAATTGTTTCCGCGGTGCGCCGCGTGGCCCAAGGAGAGGCTGTTTGTCCGCCGAAGCTGTGCAGCTTGCTATTCGAGCATGTCGCGCGCGACAAGACGCCTCTTCGCGAGCGCGTCGAAAGAGCACGTGGAATGAAGTTGGGACTCACTTACCGGCAGCGGCAGCTGATGGCTTTAGTGGCTCAGGGAATGACGAACAAAGAAATCGCCGGAAAATTGAATCTTTCTGAATTTACCGTGAAGAATCATATCGCGCGGGTGATGAGGCAACTGAATGCGGAAAGCCGCCACGAAGCCGCGGTGCTGATCCACGAACAGGAGCTAGTAGCCGCGCCCAACTAGCTGCGCAGAAACGAAAAGGCCACTTCCTTGGTGTGCGCCGCGGAGTGGCCTTTTTCACGGAATCAAAGTAGCTGCTTTTACGAACGGCGGCGCTTCAGAAACAGTGGCACAGCGCCAATGCCAAGCAGCAACAAGCTGGCCGGCTCCGGAGTGCTGGCGACAATTGGTTTGCCATCAAGGGTAACGGCGTCGATGGCCAAGCCAGAGTCGAAAAGCTCGTCATTCCAGTTGGTGACTGCGAACAGCAGGAAGTAATCGCCGTCGATTCCAATGGTGAAGCTGGAACTGACCCAGCCGGTGGTGCCGCAGCCCAGACCTGGCGCAAGGAAGCATGCTCCCGAAGAAGGACCCAATGGCGACCACATGGTGAGTCCGGGTTGGATGGGGACCATCGCGGGGCTGAGTGGGCCTGCAGGAACTGGCATGTTGGATCCGGGAATCGTGTTTCCGCCGGGAGTGGTGCGTGCCGTGGCCAGCACCGCTACCGGAACTTCGGTCGAAGTGAAAAGTTCCGCCCAAGCGTAGTCGGACACCAGGCCGCCGTCAGTGGTCGTGTAGTTGAAATTGAAATTCAAAAGGCTTCCGGCGGATGCTGAAAAGATGTTTGTCTGAAGGGTCGAGCCGTTCGTGGCGGTTCCCCGGCCATTGGGACCGGTGACACCGGCAAGCGCTCCTGCACCCAAGATGCCCCCGTTTGTTGAAATCCAATTGTAAGCAGGATTTCCTGCTGGTGAGAGTGGCACGACTCCGTCAGCCCCGCTGGAACCGCAACTACCGGTGCACGTCCAGCCGGCCGGAATGGAAGTTGCAGCGATAGAGGAAGAGAGGCAGAGCGCGAGCATGATGAAGAACGTCATTGCACTGAGGTGTGACGCGAGCCGAGAAGACCGAAGCTGAAGCACAGTTTTTCCTTTCAGGATAAGAGACGAGGACCGCAGGGACTTTTGCAATTTGCTCGCCATTCAGCGGCAGTATTAAAGGCCGAGGTTGCATTTAAGTCCATTGTTATTATCGAGATAGGGAAGCATGAAAAGCAGTACGGCAGCGGACATGCAAAGAATCGGTGGTTTGCGTGTAAAGTTTTCTCCCAAGGCGGAATGACTATGGTGTAGGTATGCAAATCTCTGTATACAGCAGACACTACAGCAGACACCTCAGGAGTTATGGGAATACCCTATAGGCCAGAACTGCTGACAGCGAGACCTACTCTTGCTGCGGTGGCATCATCCCGGAGGCAGGGAGTGATGCTCGTGCATGCGGAGTTCGGCTTCTTTTGCCAGGCTTTGCACCGCGAGGCGAGTTTCGTGAACCATCAAGGTGCAACCGAGGCACAAGCCGAGTACGGCGGACGTTCCCGTGGCAACGGCTAGCACTGCCGCCAGTTCGAAGAACAGTTTCTGACCGTAATAACTTGCGACGGATCCACCAACGGCAATCAGCGCGGACGCGGCAAACAATCCCAATCCCGCATAAAAACAGCGCAGAGATTTCAGCAACAATTGCGCGCGCGACTGCAACGCCCGCAGTTGCATCGTCCAGGCTTCGCGTTCCATAGAGCCAACCGCAAACAAAGAAATCTCCGTGGCCACCACGCGCGTGCGATCCACAACTCGAGCCAGCCGGTTGCTGGTGCCGAGGGCGAGAACCGACGACGCATTCGTGAGAATCGCGGGAGCCACGACGGCGGTCAGCACCGCGAAAGGAGTACTAGCAAGAATTTGGCTTTGCACGAGTCGTCGGCCTCCGAACGCCGCTAAGAATAGTCTGTTTCGTGCGCAGTTCAAAGCAGTGTACTGGCAGGATACTGCGAGAATGATGGCGGCGATAGCAAGGGCGATAAGTGTTACGCTGGCATTAACCGAGGTTCCCAAATCATGAGGCTGAGACGATTGATCGTCTCGCTCGCCTTTGTTGCGCTTCCGGTTGCGGCGCAGCAATCGGAAGCCTCTCCGCCCATTCTGGATGTTCAACTGCGCGTAACTCTGCCGGGCGCTTTCGGAAGGCCCGCGCCGGGATTTTGCCCTGCACCAGCCGACGAAATGATTCCCACTCTGGATTCAAAAGATAAAACCGAAGGTTTACAAAACTCGACGTGCCCGAGCCATTTGAACGCAGCGGACACGGATGAGGAGTTGGGACAAAAGACGATCGCGATTTTAAAGGAATACAACATTGTCGCGGTGGCCATGCTGCCTGCCGGGCAAGCCAGGCAGTGGCAATCAGCCGAACCGAAACGGATCGTCCTGGGGCTCTTCTTTGCCGCGGATCAGCCGTTCGACAGAAGCCGCATTGATGCACAACGCGCGCACGGCGACTTTGCAGTGCTGGGAGAAGCGGTGACTCCGCATGAGGCATTCTCGCCGAGTGAACCAGAGTGGGATCGCTATCTGGCAATGGCGGAAGAACTGGATATTCCGCTGGGGATTGAAATGGGGCCGGAGTCGCTGGGCGCAGGGGACTTTTTTGCGACGTCGAAATACGCGAAGCAGTATGGAGATCCGCTAGTGCTGGCAGATGCGTTGGCACGCCACGCAAAATTGCGCGCGTATGTGCTGCACGCGGGATGGCCGCACGTGGAAGGAATGATTGCGCTGATGGCGGCGAACCCGCAGCTGTATGTGGACATCAGCATGATTGACTGGTATTTGCCGCGCGAGGAATTCCATAAATATCTGCATCGGTTGGTGGAGGCGGGCTTCGCAAAGCGAATCATGTTCGGTTCTGATGAGATGATCTGGCCCGATGCGATCAAGCTCGGGATCAACGCGGTCGCTTCCGCCGATTTCCTCAGTCTCAAACAGAAGCGCGATATTTTGTACAACAACGCCGCAAAATTCTTGCGACTTGACGCGACAAAGATGACCGTGCAGTAACGCCTTCACGCGCACCAATAAATCGATGTATCCAATTCGATAAATCGATGGATGGAATGCTGCGGAGTGGAGTGGCGAAAGCCCTAAAATAGGAACAGCGGGAACTAGACATTCGTTGAGCCAGTGAAGCAGTAAAGCGGAGCGCGATGAAACCTCGATTGCAAGTGATGAAATTTGGCGGCACGTCGGTGGGAGACGCGGCATGCATTGCGCGAACTGCGCAGATCATTTCCAAGGGCGCGCGCGAAAAAGCTTGCGTCGCGGTGGTTTCCGCGATGAGTGGAGTAACCAACCGGCTGATCGAAGCCGCGAACAAGGCGCAGTCCGGCAATGTTCAGGAATCGGTGGACGCGATTGAAGGCTTGCGCGCGCAGCATGAGGCGGTGCTGCTGAACCTGACCCAGAACGACGCGGAACGCTGCCAACTTCGAAAGAAAATCGATACGGTGCTCGCCGAAGGCCGGCGCTTGTGTGAAGGAACGGCTTTGCTGCGGGAGTTGACGCCACGCACGTTGGACGCGATCTCCAGTTTGGGAGAGCGGCTATCGGCGCCGCTGGTATCGATGTCGGTGCGAGAACTGGGATTGCCGAGCGAAGCGATCGAAGCGACGGAACTGATCGTGACGGATGCGTTCCATGGCGGCGCGGAACCGCAAATGAGATTGACGCATGAAAAATCTCAGGCGCGCTTATTGCCATTGCTGGAAAAGGGCATTGTGCCGATCGTGACGGGATTTATTGGCGCCACGGCAGGCGGCCAGTTGACGACGCTGGGCCGCGGCGGTTCCGATTATTCGGCAACCATCCTGGGTGCGGCCATCGGCGCGGACGAAGTGATCATCTGGACAGACGTGGACGGCGTGCTGACGGCAGACCCGCGCCTGGTGAATGAGGCGCAGACCATCCCGGTGATTTCCTACCGCGAAGCCGCGGAACTAGCCTATTTCGGCGCGAAGGTGTTGCATCCAAAAACATTAAAGCCGGTGGTGCAGGCCGCCATACCGGTGTGGATCCGCAACAGCTTTCAGCCGGAACGCCTGGGAACCAAAATTACGCCGGCAGGGCGGGGCGGCATGAGCGCCGGTGTGAAAGCGCTGACGGCCATCCGCGATGTGGCGCTTATCAGCGTGGGCGGGCCGGGAATCGTGGGTGTCCCCGACGTTGTTGGCCGAACCTTTTCGACTACTGCGGAAAAGCGCGCCAATGTGCTACTGATTTCGCAGTCTTCTTCGCAGAACGATATCTGCTTCATCGTTTCCGCGGCGGATGCGCAAACCACGGTGGATGCCATGAAGAAAGAGTTTGCCAATGATCTGGCGCACCAGACCGTGGAGCACATCACCATCGATCCGAACATCGCGATTGTTGCGGTGGTTGGAGAAAACATGCGCGGCATACCTGGAATCGCCGGGCGCACCTTCAATGCTATGGGCCGAGAGAGCATCAACATTATTGCCATTGCCCAGGGCTCTTCGGAGTCCAACATTTCCTTCGTGATCGAGGGAAAAGACGTGAAAGCGGCGTTGCTGGCATTGCACCGCGAGTTCGAGCTGGAAAAGCCAAACGGCGTTTAGATTGCTAGCGGTTCGCTCGCACCAGACGCAGCGCGATGCCGTGCTCGAATGCCGGGCTTAGCAGCCGTTTTTCTCCGCCGTGGTGCAAAAACCTTTCTCGCTGTGTCGACTCCCCGGTCAGTACATTGATCCACTCCGCTGAATAATCGCCTGCGGGAAGTTTGAAGTTCACTTCTGTAGGACCCTTGCCGTCAAAATAAAAAGCAAAGTGGCCTTTCGTATCGGAGAGGCCGTGGGGAATCACTCCGCTTGCGTGCAGGATCGTTTGCGAATCGGGCCGCAGATCGACGAGCGAAAACGAGCGCAGAAAATCGCTCAAGATTCGAAACTGGTGGCGAAGCGCGGCGCTGCCGCCGCCGGGTCCGTTTGGCGCCGTGTCGGAGCCATCCTCGTGGCCAGGGCTGAAAGAATAGTCGAGATGATCGAAAACGCTGCCGCCCGAGAGCATGAAATTCCAAGCCTGGCGCAGATAGGGCGCGTCGTCGTGGCCGAGGAATCCAGTTTCATCATAAGAGAGCGCCTTGCCAAGGCCGTAGTTGGAGAGCATGACCTGCGGATAGGCATAGTGAAAATTGATGATGCTCACGCCGGGGAGAAGGTCCCGCACCGAAGAGTAAAAGTTGCAGTAATTTTGCGCGATGAGATGCTTGTTTGGAAGAGAGGCCTCTTCGCTGCTGATCCATTCCAGGACACTAGCTTGCCACGCGAGTGAGAGCTCGTCGGCTACCTCTACAGAATTGGGGAATGTGTCGCGACCGGGAGGCCAAAGATAGGGATTGGTGATGCCGACTGGGACGGGGCGGTCGGACCAGGGCTCATTCTGAATTTCGAAGATGACATTGCCGAAATCGTTGGCTTCGTGTACGAGCTTGCGGACGTAGAGTTCTTGAAACTTTAGCGCATTGCCATTTTCGAGAGTGTGAATTTTGCGCCAGTCCCAGGAATCCGTGGAGTTCACATTGTTCGCGGGATTCAGGACGCTGACGTTCCACTGCGCTTCATCGTAGTGAGAAGAAAAAAGTGTGATTTCAACGACGATACGGCGTTTGGCGGCCTGCGCGAGAAAATCGCGATACCGCGCAAAGTATTCCGGGTCCCAGCGTTCCAGATCGAACTTCGTTCCGCCACCGGCATAGCCCGGGGTTTCGCTGCGCGCCCAGGGAGCCAGGTAGCGGCCGGGCAAGGGAGCAAGATCATTGCGCAAAATGCCGAAAGACTTGCCGGGGACTTCGATGTAAATACCGCCAAACAGGCGCGTGTAGTTCAATCCGTCGGCTTCGAGAGTGGAGAGGTAGCGGTGATAGTCGAAATCGGCGTTGAGGACGGCGCCGTAATGTTCACCGCTGGAAATCAGCGCGACAGCCTTGCCGCGAAACAGAAAGTAGTGCGGATTCTGCGGATGCAGCCGGATCGTGTCGGCACTGAGGGTCTGCAGCAGAAGGGCAAACAACAAAACCAAGCGAATTAGCATTCGGATCCTCGGCCGCTGCTGGCGGACAATTAAACCGCCGTGGCTTTAGCGGGCCACTGGCGATTTGCCGCCCGCGTGACATACGAGACGGCGAGAAGCAGCAGTAATACCAGCGGCATAAATGCTACGGGGCCATCTTTTGCAAGATAGTGCGCAATGCATGCCGCGATCCAGGCGAATGTGAATCCGGCATAGGCCCACTCTTTGAGCTTCACCACGCCGGGGGCGACGAGGGTGATGGCGCCAAGGAGTTTGGCGATCCCCAGAAGAATGCGCAGTTGCTGTGGATATCCCACGTGGGCGAAGCCCTGAACCGCTTGCGGACCGCCGGAGAGGTAAGCGTATGCGGCGAACAGCGACATTGCGGCGACCACGCCCGTGCTGACCCAATAGGCTATTTTGCGCGCCATGCGTTTGGTTCTCCTTCGTCAGATATGTTACGAATCTAAAAAGTTAAGACTACAAGCGAACGCCGTTTGATTGCGGTGATGGCAGGACATGGAACGCTTCCTGTAAAAGGAATCCTAGCACGCTCGGTGGCCGAATCCTCTGGAATCGGGTGGCACCCGGAACTCATAGTCGGACTGCGCGGTGATGTGCTAGTGGCTGTGCTTGTAGAGTTTTTCGCCGGCGGGGATTTCGATTTGTAGGCGGTTGCCCGGCAATGGAAGAGGGCAAGTCGTGAACGGATTGTACGCGCAAGGTGGATTGTAGGCTTCGTTGAAATCCAGTTCGACAGCGCCAACCTTGGGGACGTCGGCATCCAGAAAACGCGAAGCGGGGTAGGTGAGCTTGCCGCTGGTGAGATCGCGGAAGACGATGAACAGGCCGGGCGCGGAGTCATTTTCCTCTGCATCCAGGCGAACCGGCTGTCCTTTCAGAGAAAAAGTGAGATAGCCGATGACCTTCAACTTGATGGCATCGCCTAACACATTCTGCGAGTCCAGTTCCTTCGGAGTTGGGTAGGAAACAAATTTCGCGGTGACGTGATACGCGGAATCAATGGGAAACCAGTTCAAGCCAGTGAAACTCTTGCGCAGTTGCGAGTTTTTGTCCTTCATGCGGATTGCGAAGCGGTCGCCGCTGGCGTGCACATACAAGGTCAAGTCGCCCAGTACAACGCGATCCTCGCGAGAGTCGGGGCGCAAGTCCGCGGTTTGCACCGGCTTTCCGTTCATTGTTGCGGCCACGCCGGAATTCAGACGCATCGACGTCTTGCCGGCATGAAATGTGAAGACTCCGGCGAACGCCGGAGCGCCAGTCGGCAGAACAATATTGTTCTTCGGATCGGAGCCGAAAGTGTTTTCTCCGTCGTGCATCCAGAAAAGGCCCGCGACGGTGAGCCAGCCGGCATCAGAGGTGAGCTTGGCCTGGTAGGCCTGCCGCCACTTTTCGACGGATTGCTGGTAATTCGCATCGTTAGCGGCCAACGGGCCGAAGCCGAGGAGCCCGGCCAAGGCCACGATTGCGGCGCGTTTGCGCACCATTGAAATCGTCAATCGCTGCATGCGCGCCTCCATTCGAACCACGAGTCATTGCCACACAACTATTTCAAGGATGGGAAGCCATCCGTTTGCGATGGTAGCGAGCCAGCCCCAGCCAGGAAAGGTTGAACGCACCGACGAAGCCGTACTGAGAAATTTCCTCGGCAGACAAGGTGGCGCCGGCTTCGTGGGTAACTTCTTGCACGAAAGCTTCAGCGGCCTGCTGTTCGTCGTGTCCGGTACCGAGGATTTGAGCTGCGATATCGCTCCAGCGGTGCAGACGCTCGCGATAGTGCGCGATGTGGTTTGCAGGCTGATCGGAGAAACCGAAGTGTGTCAGAAACAATTGCCGCGGCTGAAGCTTCGCGATGGCATCGAGAGAAGCGTCCCACAGTTCTATTTGAATATCCGGTGGAGGAGTGGCGGGAAGAATGAACGGTTGTCCTTCAATGCAGATGCCTGCGGTGTCTCCGACGAACGCGACGCCTTCGGCAGGGTCAAAATAGGTGACGTGATGGAATGCGTGACCAGGCGTATAGAGCACGCGCAATTCCCGTGAACCGAAGGAAAGCGTCTCGCCGCCCGCGAGCACGTGCAGGTTTTGCTTGGGCACCGGCAGAAAGTCGCCGAACAGACGGCGCATATCGCCGCCGTACAACCGCTGAGCGCTGGCGAGCAAATTGGAAGGATCGGCCATGTGATCGGCGCCGCGCGAGTGAACATAAACCTGCAGATGAGGATTTTCTTGTACCAGGGAACCGCTGGCGCCGGCGTGGTCCAGATGAATGTGCGTCAAGAAAATGGCTTGCAGGTCGGCGACGGAGCAGTGGTGAGCGGCGAGTTGCTCGCGAAGATTCTGCAGTGTGGAGGAGGGACCGGGATCCACGAGCGCGCGAAAATCGCGGGACAGCAGTAAACCAGAGGCGATGGCGCGCGGCCGGCCTTGCCAATCAAGATCTAAAGGGACAATGGAATTCATGAAGAAAAATAGTGTAACGCAAAGGAACCGGCGAATGAAGAAAATGGCGCTTGGGCCGCGCGGGAGAGGGGTTGTGGGTAACTGCAAGGAAACACTTGCAGAATGATGAACTTGTGGAATATGCTTTGTGCACTGCGGCTGGTGTCCATCTGTACCTCGCGGCCCGCGAGAGAGATTCAGCCGCAAAACCGCCCATAGAAGAGGAACATGTCTAGCGCTGCGTACTGCCATGCGTCTTCTGTCCAGCGCAGCGGGAAGAATCTAGGAGAAGACGCATGAGATACACGGGTTTCTTAGGATCGAATTCAGGGAGGAATACTATGCGCAAATGGTGTGCAACTGTGGCAATGGGCGTTTTGTTTGCTCTGCCACTCTGTGCGCAGCAGAAAGATGCGAGCACAGCAAGTAAGAGCAATACCACGTCGGAGAGTACCGCAACAACGAACGCCACAGCGGGCGACTTCAGTATCGCCCCCGCATCGAGCAGCTTGTTCCCGATGCCGGCAGCCGCGGCAGCGAGGCCAGCGGACATCTTCTCAGATTGGGATAACAATCCGTGGAACCGTCATGCCTGGGGCCTGCTGACGCCCAAGTATGAAATCGCGGGGATGTTCCAGTACGTTAACTTCTGCCCGTGTTCGTTCAAGAATTGGAACAGTTTTGGAGCTACCGGATCATTCACCTACAATGCCAACAAGTATTTGGGTTTGAATGCCGAGTATGGCGCCTACCATTTCTCTCGCAGCATCTTCGTGCTGAACGGAACCGACTACACGTCGACGAGCATCACCGGGAGCTTCCAGACCTGGTTGTTTGGTCCCCGTCTGAACCTGCGACGTTTCGATCATTTCGTGCCCTTCGTTGAATTCATGGTCGGCGCGGCACGCGGCGGACCGCAGGTTACGGGAAGCAACACGCAAAACACCTTCGCATTGGCTGCAGGCGGCGGCGTGGACGTGGTGCTGCTCAAGAATTTGTCCTGGCGGTTCTTCCAGGCAGACTACCTGATGACGAACTTCACTGGCCCGCTGATGAACCCACAGGGCCGGCAAAACAACTTCCGCATCGGTTCGGGACTGGTGTTGCGCTGGGGCTATCCGCCGGCGCCGCCGAAGCCCAATCATCCGCCGGTTGCGGCATGCTCCGCGGATAAGCCCTCGGTCTACCAGGGCTCCAACGACCCGATCGGTATCCACGTGAACGCAACGGATGCGGACAACGATCCTTTGACCTACGCGTATACGGCGACGGGCGGAGCGATTGAAGGAACCGGTCCAGACGGCCGCTGGAACTCCAGCGGAGTGGCGATCGGCTCCTACACCGTGAACGCCAAGGTCGACGACGGCCGCGGCGGCACCGCTACTTGCTCAGTCGACGTCGCTGTGACCAAGCGGCCCAACCGTCCGCCGGTCATTTCCTGCGCGCCAGAACGCAGCCCGATTCTTGCGGGCGAGCGCGTAGCCATTAATTCCACGGCGAGCGATCCCGACGGCGATCCGATCACCTACAGCTACTCGGCAACGGGTGGCCAGATTTCCGGCACCGGCGCTTCCGCGCAATTTGACTCCACTGGCTTGTCGGCGGGCAGTGTCACGGTAACTGCTACGGCCGATGACGGTCAGGGCGGTCGCACCAGCGCCACCTGCAACGTTGACGTTCAGAAGCCAGCGCCGCCACCGCAAGCTGCCAAGGTTGGCGATTGCGGCTACAACAAGGTTGGCGCGTCGCGCTTCGACAACGCTTGCAAGCGCGTTGGCGATGACGTGGCTCTCCGCTTGAAGAGCGATCCCAATGCCAAGCTCGTGGTCGTGGGTTATGCAGATGGCAAGGAACCCAAGGCTGCCAAGCTGGCAGAACAGCGCGCTGAACTCGCGAAGAAGTACATCGTCGAGAAGGGCATCGACGCTTCGCGCATCAGCACTCGCACTGGCACCGCATCGACCGAGAAGGGGTCCGAAAAGGACAACCGTCGCGTCGAGTTCGTGGTCGTGCCGGAAGGCGCCACGTACTAAGAAACTCGGGGCGCGAAACGAGTGTGACTAGCTCGTGCGATGCCCTGACAACAAAACATCAACGCGGGCTCTCCGAGAAGAATTCGGAGAGCCCGTTTTTTTTGTAGGTAAAATTTCAGCGAGAGGATCATGAGTTGAAAGTGCGAATCGATATCGCAGGGCTGTTGCTGTGCGCGTGCCTGGCACCGAACGCTCGCGCGCAGCATTGGCAGCGGCTTGGCCCGGAAGGCGGCATGGTGGTGTCACTGGGAACCGGCGCACCGGCGGCAGTCTACGCAGGAACGGCGGATGGGCATGTGTTTGCCAGCGAAGATGCCGGTAGACACTGGGAACTGCGAGGGAGGGTGGGAACGCGGACCGACGGTGTGGTTTCGCGCCTGGTTAGCGAGCCGGGAGCAAATGGCCGGCTGTTTGCCGCGGTGTGGTACCAGGAAGCCGGTGCGGGCGGCGGTGTGTTCCGCAGCAACGATGGGGGCCGCTCGTGGACGCTCGCGGGATTGCGAGGCGAAGCGGTGCGCGCCTTGGAGATTGCGCCTGGAGATCCCAAAGAGTTTGTGGCCGGGACCATCAGTGGTGTGTTTCGTTCAAATGACTCGGGAAAAAGCTGGCAGAGAATTTCGCCGGTGGGCGACGAAGAGCTGCGGCGATTGGATTCTCTGGCCATTGATCCGCACGATGGCAATGTGATTTATGCCGGTACGTATCACCTCCCATGGAAGACCATCGATGGAGGAAAAAGTTGGAATCCGGTTATCGCCGGGTTGATCGACGACTCTGACATCATGAGTTTGCGCGTGGATGCCACCGACCCTCAGCGCATCTATTTGAGCGCCTGCTCCGGCATTTATCGCAGCGAGAACCAGGGTGGCTCGTGGACCAAGCTGCAGGGCATTCCGTATGCCGCGCGGCGCACGCAAGCCATCGTGCAGGATTCCGCGCACCCTGAGACCTTGTACGCTGCCACCACCGAAGGATTGTGGGTGACGCGCGACGCGGGAGAAAGTTGGAAGCGAACCACGCCCAAGGAATGGGTGATCAATGGCGTGGTGGTCCTGCAAGCGGCTGGCGCGCAGCCGGGACGAGTTCTGATCGGAACGGAGGGGCAGGGCATCCTGGCGAGTGATGATGCCGGCGAGACCTTCTCCGTAGCTAATATGGGATTTACCCATATTGTTGTGTCGCAACTGATCGGCAACCCACCGCAGCCAAATCATCTGCTGATCCTGCTACAAACGGGCGGAGCGCGGCTGCTGGAAAGCCGGGACGCCGGGTCGAACTGGGCGCCCATTCCGCTGACAAAGAGCGGAGCGGCGACGGAACGCGAGCTTAACCCAGAGAATGTCGAGCGGATTTACGGCACGCTTGAGGGATGGCTCGCGAGATTGCACGATGGGTCGCTGTGGCTTTGGGACGATGCCGCTACATCCTGGAAAGAGCGAAAGTTTCGGCCTGTGCCCGGTTCGGTGCCCGCCTCGAAGAGCAGCGTCAAGAGCAAGCGGCCTGCAGCGCCGGCACCCCTGCAGATTGTTGGCAACTCGCTGGCCTTCGCCGCCGGCGACCTATTCATGTTCACAAACCAGGGTTTGCTCAGGTGCCCTCCCACGGCCAACTGTTCGCGTTTGCGCGCGTTCGCTCGTGTTGCGAACACAGCGGCGCTATGGGTGTCGGAAAACGCGCAAGTGATTGCCGTGGCCGCAGACGGCAAGCTCGGAATGTCCAGCGACGGTGGCTCAACAGCCGTGTGGAACGATCTGCCAGTGGTTGGATCGGCCGTGCGGTGGATAGATGTTGCCGCTACAGCCGACGGATGGCGCGTGTTTCTGGGGACCGCTCAGGGGCTTTATCAGTCCAACGACGGCGGAGCACGTTGGGAGCATCGCGAAGCAGGACTGCCCGCGGGGCAGCTAGAAGATTGGCTCAGGACAAAAGATCTTATGGTCGCGGCATTGCGCGACGGAGGAATGTATGTTTCGCGCGACGCTGGAAAAACCTGGGAGCGTGTGGATCAAGATGCGGAACGAGGACGCTTCACCGGGATTGTGGAGACGCAACAGGGTGTGCTGTCAGTCGGGTCGCAAAGCGAAGGGGTTCTGCGCCTGTTCCTAAACGGAACGCAATAAGCCACAAAAATGGGGTAAAGAGGGCGGCGATGTTCCATAACGATACATCTTTCGTTATAGGACAACTTATGTAATTACGGTGTTTATAATATGAGATTATTGTAATAAAAAGAAGACAAGGATTCCCGGAATGGTATGCGCTCCCATTCCCGGTTCGGGAATCAAGCGGGCAATCCTCGATGCCCATGCAAGGACACTACCGATGAGCGTACATGGAAATCGCGTTCTGAGCGAGTATCCGCCACAACCCTACCGGTTCCGCTATCCGAAATCAGTTCCGTCGAGCGAAGTGCCGCGCCATTGCACCTGCTGATTGTCGACGACGACGAGCATATTCGAGAGGTTTGCCGGACCGTGGCGGAAGAGTGCGGGATGAAAGGCCACGACGTGAGCACGGCGGAGGAAGCGTTGGAGGTGATGGAGTCTTTTTCCATCGACATTTTGCTGACGGATTTGCGGCTCCCCGGAACAGTGGCCTGGAGTTGCTGAAGAAAGTAACGCGGCTTCATCCAGACATCGCGGTGGTGATGCTGACGCAATACGGGACCATTGATTCGGCTGTGGAAGCAACGCGCATGGGTGCGATGGATTACGTGACCAAGCCGTTTCGCGTGGAGGAGCTGCGAGCCCGCCTGGAGCACGTGGTGCACTCGGTGGAGTTGAAGCGGGAAAACCGTGTATTGCGCGAGCAATTGCGGACCAGGTTTGGCGGCTTGATTGGAATGTCGGTGCGCATGGAACGGGTTTATAAAATGATCGAAAAGGTGAGTCTGCGCGACCATCCGGTGTCGATTCTGGGAGAGAGTGGGACGGGCAAAGAGCTTGTGGCCCGCAGTATTCACTTCCTGAGTCCACGGAAAGACAAACCGTTTGTCCCCGTGGAGTGCTCCGCCCTGGTGCCTACGCTGATCGAGTCGGAGCTGTTTGGCTACACCAAGGGCGCGTTCACCGGAGCACTGCAGCCCAAGCAAGGATTGATGGAAGCGGCCAATGGCGGCACGTTGTTTCTGGACGAGATCGGAGATATGCCGCTGGAGATGCAGGTAAAACTTTTGCGCGTCCTGCAACAGCGGGAAATCAAGCCGGTGGGCTCAACGGATCGCAGGCCGATTGACGTGCGCATTGTTGCGGCCACAAATTGCGACCTGGACCATGCCATCAAGAACGGTAACTTCCGCCAGGATCTCTATTTCCGGTTGAACGTGGTGCAGATCAAGTTGCCTCCGCTTCGCGAACGGAAGAGCGATATCCCGCTGCTGGTCACGGCATTCCTGGAAAAATTTGCGAATCCCGATGAGCCGAATCGCGAGATGACCGAGGACGCTACACGCCGGCTGATGGCCTATGACTGGCCGGGTAATGTGCGTGAATTGGAGAACGCTATTGAGCGCGCCGTCGCTTTGGGGTCTGGCCCGTACGTGGCGGTACACGACCTGCCCAGCAATCTGCAATATCCCACCACCGAGCGCGCTCCGGAAAGAGAGGAGATGCTTCCTCTGGAGGAATTGGAGCGCCGGGCAATTCTCAGTACCCTGCGGCAGACCGGTGGAGACAAAAGACGGCGAAGTTGCTGGGAATTGGCAAAACAACGCTGTACCGCAAATTGAAGCAATACCAGATCGAAAGTGAAATCGAAACGGTCAGCATCGACTTCACGAATCAGGTCTGGAGTCAGCTCTCGGCGTACGGGATGAAGAAATGCGGGTGCGGCGAACCAGCCGGCGACTCCAGCAAGCAGGGGCGGGAAAAGCAGCAGGATAAGGAGCACGCGAAGCAGCTGCATATCAAATAAACGAATATTGCGGAGTAAAAGTTCCTGCGAACCGCTTGTGGAAGCCGCGCGACCTTGCTCGGTCTTGGTTATTTCAATCCAAAGTGTGAGAGCACCACCGACAGCGCGATAACTGCCAGCACGATGCTGGTGACGACCACGTACTTGTAGTCGCGGTCCACCCAGAACGCCCAGATGGAAATGGCGACGCGCAGCACCGGTGTCAGAATCAACAAGGCGGTCGCCACCATCATCAACGTGAACGCGTCGAACTCTTTCAGGCCTTGCCAAATTGCTGACCAGTGATAGTGCGAGCGCACCCACTCTGGCGTCAGCGGGTAGGCCTCCGGACGAAGCAAGGCCCGGGCCAGGCCAACTGCGAACAACGCCGAGCTGATGAACATGCCCGCCAGCAGCACACGATAAACGTCCTGGTAGACATTCTCTTCCGTGGAACCGACCGATTCGTTCTTCGAGCGTTGCAACCCCATCACACCCCCAGCGACGGCAGGTAAATGCCAAAGCGCATAGCCAAGCCCTTGGCCAGCATTCCGTAGGCGAGGTATGCCATCAACGCAGTAAAGATCCACTTCAATAACGAGCTGTGCAGGCGATTCATCACCATGGTCCCAATGGACGCGCCGATCGTCGTTCCCAAGGCAACCGGTGCCACCACAGGAAAGTGAATCAGACCCGCCAGGAAGAACAGGATGGAGCTAACGGCTGCGGTGACGCCGATCATCAACTTGCTGGTGCCTACCGCCACCTTCATCGGCACGTTCATGTAGCGATTCATCGCCGAAACCTTCAGCACTCCGCCACCCACGCCAAGCATTCCCGACGTGAGGCCGGCGAGATAGGAAACGGCGGCTCCAATAGCCGAGCCATTGACCACGTACTGCACATCGAGATTGGCTGCCAAATCGTGATACGAGCCGTGCAACTGCAGGTAGCGCGACAAGCGGTCGGGCTTGGCCTTCGCGAACGCTTGCGACGCAATCTTCTGATCGTCCAGATTCCGCGTGGTGAACGCGGCGTAGCTCATGTACGCCAGCATGACGGAAAAAATAATCAGCATCAGCCATTGTTGCAGGTAGATCGCTAAAACGCTGCCGGTCAAGGCGCCCATGGTGGTAGCAATCTCCAGGGCCATGGCCAACTTCAGATTTGTAATACGCTGATCGACGTAAGAGGAACCGCCGGCATTGGAGGTTGCAATCACCGAAACAATGCTAGCCGCGACCGCGACCTTCACCGGCAAGTGGAACATCAATACCATCACTGGCACGATGAACACGCCGCCGCCCACTCCCAGCAGCGCGCCGAAAAAGCCCGCCGAACAAGCCGCTGCGAGCAGCGTAAGCGCAAAATGTAGCGAGTAGTGCATGCGCAGCGGATTCTATCGCACTCGACCGTTTTTGATCTCTACAGGAGTTTCAGGAGCGGAACAGCACATCTTCGCGCTGGAACATTTTAACGGCAAGAAACAGCGCTACGGCGGCGTACACACAGGTGGATAAGAAAATGATGGCGATATAGTTCCAGTGATAAGTGCCGGTGACCAGTTCTTTACAGAGCAAGCTCATGTTCAGGATGGGCACGAGCGCCAGCTTGGACGTGAGTTCGACGCCCGGCAACATCGCGGCGATTGCTGGAAGGATCACCACCATCATCAGCGGAGTGACGTAGCTTTGCGCTTCCTTATAACTTTTGGCGAACAGCGAAATGGTCATCAGAGCCGCGGAAAATAGCACGGCCAGCGGAAGAACCATCACGAAAACGGAAAGAACCGAGCTGAGCCCAATGCGAAGCTGAAGTTGAGCCGCGTCGCTTCCAGCCTTGTCGAAGGCGTGAAAACGCTCCACGGCCCAGAAGGACACGCCCATCGAAGTAACGGAGAGCGCGGCGGTAACCAACGAGGCGTTCAACACCAGAAAGAATTTCCCCAGCACCAGGTGCACGCGGGAGACGGGGCTGGAAAGAATCGTCTCCATGGTGCCACGTTCCTTTTCGCCGGCGGTCAGGTCCATGGCCGGATACATGCCGCCAGTCAGGCACAGCAGAATCACCATGTAACCGATCAAGCCACCGAAGGTTGCGCCGCCAACCTTTTCCGGAGGAGCCACGTTTTGCTGCTTCACGTCGAAAGGTTTCAGAGCCGAATCGGGCACGTTTTTGGCGGCCAGGCGCTCTTTCACCACATTGTCGCTGTATGTTTTGAAGTAGTCCCGCACGCGGTCGGCGCCAAACGACGATTTCATGTCGCCCTCATAGACATAAATCTTCAGCGTGGTCGGTTTCTGCTGTGCGACATCGTTTTGAAATCCCGGCGGAATTTCCACGGCGGCGCGAATATCCTTGTTGATGATCTGGTCTTTCCAGTTGGCCGCCAGCGGGGCGACAACAATTTTGTCGTTTTTGCGCAGGCCCTCGAGAAACTGCGGGGAATCTTCGCCGCCGAGGATCATGACGCGAGGCACCTCCTCCTTGGCCTTGCCCACCAGCGTGATGGCTAGCGCCGCGAAACCCGCGGTCAGCAGCGGAAACAGAATCAGCGGAACGATCAGCGTGGAGATTAAGGTGCGCCGGTCGCGCAGCGCTTCCCGCAGTTCCTTGCGATACACGATGCCAACATTTCGTAGCGACATATCAGTTGGCCTCCTGCTCGACATATAGCGGCGCCACGATTTTCACGAATATTTCTTCCAGATCCGTTTCGCCATAACGCGCTCGCAATTCGGCCAGCGAACCCTCGGCCAACAGTTTGCCGGATTGTATGATGCCGATGGTATCGCAGAGCTTTTCCACTTCGCTCATCACGTGCGTTGAAAAAATCACGGTCTTGCCGCGCTCGCGACACTCGCGGATGAACCCGATGATGGTGCGAGCGGTCATGATGTCCAGGCCGATGGTCGGTTCATCAAAAATCATCACCTGAGGGTCATGGATCAGGGTGCGGGCGATGGAGGTTTTCTGCTTCATGCCGGTGGAAAGCTTGTCGCAGCGGCGATCGCGGAAGGAGTTCATGTCCAGGCGGTTGAAGATATCGTCGACGCGTTTGTTGAGTGTGGAATCGTCCAGTCCGTTCAAATGTCCAAAATATTCCACCATTTCCTGGGCCGTGAGGCGCGGGTAGAGTGCCGTCGCAGCGGAGAGGAAGCCTACGTTGGCGCGAACTTTTTGCGGATCGTCGATCACATCGTGCCCGCAGACAACCGCGGTGCCGTCTGTCGGCTCCAGGATGGTGGCCAGCATGCGAAGGGTGGTAGTCTTGCCGGCTCCATTGGCGCCGAGCAAACCGTAAATCTGGCCGGGCTTGCAGACAAAACTCACATTATCGACGGCGCGAATCTCACCGCGCTTCTTGTCGCGGAACACTTTGGTCAGGCCACGAGTTTCGATCATCGAAAATGCCTCTTGAAGTGAATGAGAGCAGGACAAACCGCATCTGCAGAGTACTACGCAGGGGCGCAACACAGAAGTTACACGAAACCACCGCACCAAAAAACTGAAATCGCGGGCAGAACCTGGGCTAACCCTTGTGACAATTGGGGCACTGCTTGGCATCAAACTTATCAGCGGGCACGCGAAACATGTTGTTGCATTGGATGCAGACGCGATGGATGAAATTGTCGGACGGCGGCGTTGCGGGTTGCGGCGTTTTGCCGGGTTCCGTTGGCAGTCTTTGGGCTGAATTGCTCATGAGCCGATTCTAGCACAGGGGGCAGGGGCATTTTGGCAACCGCGGGGAATCGGCGAGTGTGCTACGGCACGACTGGCGGAACTCTGTAGAGAAATTGGCTAACCTCCTGATAGACTTTACCTTAGGAAGCGTCTTCCTCAGTAGTTACGGCTCGCAAGCCAAGCACAAGCTATCGGCGTTCGCGCGAAGCATGCCGCCCGGTGTGGAAGAGCGCGGTGCGCATCGATGGCGGCTCAACTTCAGGATTTTATGGAGAGAAAGTTACGGAATCGGGTGCTGATCTTCCTGCTGGTGGCAGGAATTGTGGCCTTTGTGCTGGTGCGCATCAGCGGGCGGCAACCGGTGGCGAAGATCTCGGCGATGACGCCGATGCGGCAAAATATCGTGTCGTCGGTCAGCAGCAATGGAAAAGTGGAACCGATCTCGCCGTACAGTATTCGCGCGCAGCTGGACACGTTTGTAGACCAGGTGCATGTTTCCGAGGGGCAGAATGTGAAGAAGGGCCAGCTGCTGGTGGAGCTGAACGTGAAGGACGCGGCGGCGCAACTGGCGCAAGCAAAATCCAAGCTGTTGCGAGCGGAAGACGATTTGCGCGCGGCTAAATCGGGCGGCCGCGCGGATGAAGCCTCGCGAGTGAACGGAGACCTGGCAAAGGCGCAAGCCGACCTTGCCCGCCTGCAGAAAAATCACGACTCACTGCAGCGATTGCTGGCGGAGGGCGCGGCCACGAAGGACGAGCTGGCTGCCAACGAACTGGCGTTGACGAAGATGCAGGCGGAAGTGGATCGCCTGAGCGCGGTGAAACAGGAATTTGCGCACCACGTGAATTTGGACACCTCGCAAGGGGAACTGGCGGTGCAGCAGGCAAAATCCGATATTGCCTCGCTGGAAGATAAAGTAAGGCAGGGGCGCATCATTGCTCCGGTGGACGGAACGCTATACGCCTTGCCCGTGAAGCGTGGGGATTTCGTAAAGGTCGGCGACCTGATCGCAGAGATGGCGGATTTGCACAAAGTGCGGGTACGAGCGTTCATTGATGAGCCGGAGCTGGGCGCGCTGGAACCCGGCCAGCCAGTGAAAATCACTTGGGATGCGCTGCCCAATCGCGTTTGGCAAGGTGAGACTGAAGTGATTCCCAAGCAAGTGGTGCCGCACGGCTCCCGGAGCGTCGGCGAACTGCTGTGCTCGGTGGACAATTCCAAGCTCGAACTTCTGCCCAACACCAACGTCAATGTGCGCATCAATTCCAAGGAACGGCTGAACGTCATGGCCATTCCGCGAGGTGCGGTCGAGCGTATCGGGGCACAGAATTTTGTGTTCGTGGTGAAGCACGGCCTTGGAGTCAACAAGGACACTCTGGAGAGGCGCGCCATTCAAGTGGGAATCGCCGACGCCACCAACTACGAAGTGGTCAGCGGATTGAAAGAGGGCGAAATCGTGGCGCTACCCGGAGACGCGGATTTCCGCGACGGCATGACAGTGAAAATCGTGAATATGGACACGTCGAATCTGAAGGGTGGGAAGGATGCGGGCTTATAGACTGCTTGTGATCGCGGTGACATGGTCGGTCGCGGGTTGGGTATTTGCCGCGATGCCACAGACTGCGCCTCTCGATACGGCCACGCAGGCTTTCGAAAAGGGCGACTACGCCAAAGCGGTTGAACTTCTGAAAGCCGCCGAAAGCAAAGATCCACAAAACGGCGATATTCAGTTACTGCTGACCAAGTCCTACCTGGAACTCGATCAGTATGATGCCGCCGTCAGCAGTGGCGAAAAAGCCGTGGCCATCAATCCGAAGAATTCGCAGTATCACCAGTGGTTGGGCGAAGCCTATGGCGCCAAGGCCGATCACGTGTCGATGTTCAGCGCGTATCCGCTGGCGCGTAAGACCCAGAAGGAATTTGACACCGCGGTGCAATTGGATGAAAAGAATTTCGACGCGGCGCAGGACTTGGTGGAATACGACTGCACCGCGCCGGGCGTAGTGGGCGGCGGAGAGGACAAGGCCCAGCCGATCATCCAGAAGTTGATGACGCTTGACCCGGCACAGGGCCACTATGCGGCGGGAAATTGCAGAGCCGCGAAGAAGGACTATGCCGCCGCGGATGCCGAATTTACTAAGGCATTGGAAAGCAAGCCAAAGTCCACGGGCCTGATCTACAACATGGGCGATTATTTTTCCCAACGCCTGCAAGCCGACAAGCTCCTTACGGTTGCTGACCTTGGCGAAGCGGCCGCGCCTGGCGATCCGCGTGGCAAGTTCTATCGCGCGCAGGCGTTCATTCTAAAGGGCGAAAATCTGCCGGACGCAGAAAAATTGTTGCGCGAGTATCTTCGCGTCGCCCCGAAAAAGTCCAACTATCCGAAACCGTGGCAGGCGCACTACTGGCTGGGCCAACTGTTCGAGAAACAGAAGAACGTGGCCGGAGCGCGCAGCGAATACGAAGCGGCATTGAAGGGAAATGCAAAGTATAAACCCGCGCAGGAAGCGTTAAAGAACCTCGGGAAGTAACGAAGGTCCAAAGCGAAGACATGCAATTTCGCGAATCCATGACGGTGGCGGTAGACGCGCTGCGCAGCAACAAACTGCGCGCGATTCTGACTTCTATTGGCGTGATCATCGGCAGCGCGTCGATCGTGCTGGTGGTGACGGTGGCGCTAACCAGCCAGCGTTACGTTATTTCCCAGATCGAGGCCATCGGCTCGAACCTGGTGTGGGCGGAAATGGTGAAGACCCCCGAGAAGATCCAGCCCTTGAGCCATCGCTTAACGCTGCAAGACGTCGCCGCAGTGAGAGAAACCATCCCGGACGTGGCGACAGCGGCGGGATTTACCGACATGCCCATGACCGTGGTGGTGCAGGGCGTGACACGGCCGGTCAGCTTGATCGGGGTGACGGACGGATATCAACAAATCCGCCGCCTGGTTATTTTGCGTGGACGCTACTTCGACAGCGCGGACGCGGAAACGCACGGCAAAGTGTGCTTAATCTCCAAGAAACTCGCTGATCGGGTTTTCGGCGTTGACAATCCCATTGGCCGCTCCATTCGCATGGGTGAACTGACCTTTACGGTGATTGGCGTTTTCCGCGAACGCGCCGCGACTTACGGATTGACCGAACTGCAAGACGAATCGGTCCTGATCCCGTTCCCGCTGATGCGGTATTACACCGGCAACGAGATCCTGCAACAGGTGCTGGCGCAGGCAATCAATCCCGACGAAGTGGAGAGCGTGGAAAAACAGATCGAGCGGTTACTAAAGAGCCGCCACCCGGCGGAAGCCAGCTACGACGTGCGCACATTGACCGCGATTTTGACCGCGGCGCATACGATTTCACGGGCGTTGACTGTGCTTCTGCTGGCCGTATCGGCTATCGCGCTGCTGATCAGCGGCATTGGCATCATGAACATTATGCTGGTCACGGTAAAGGAGCGCACTCGCGAGATCGGAATTCGCAAGGCGGTGGGCGCGGCGCGGAAAGAGATCTTGTGGCAATTTCTGATCGAGGCATTCCTGATCAGCGGTGGTGGAGCGGTAATTGGAATCCTCCTCGGCATCGCAATTCCCGTATTTGTTCAGCAACTGTTGCCGGGGAATTTGCGCGTTCCGATTTCCGGCACCAGCGTCATCGTGGCGTTTCTGGTTTCCTGCTCGACGGGATTGTTTTTCGGGTGGCTGCCCGCGAGCCAGGCGGCTAAGCTCGTGCCGGTTGAATCTCTGCGTTACGAGTAGTGGCGGCGGCCAAAGCTGTGGGTAGAAAATTCGTAGGAGGCAATCATGCCCTGGAAACGTTGCGCGATGGCCGCAATGCTGTGTATCGCGGCCAATTTGCCGGCGCTGAAGGCTCAAGACGTCGCGCAGTTGCCTGGGTCGAGTGGCGTTCCCGTTTCTCTCACGCTGAAACGTGCCGTTGAGCTGGCGCTGCAGAAGAGTAAGGATATTCAACTGGCCAGACTACGCGTGCAGGTCGCAGAGCAAGGCGCAAATCTAACGCACTCCGAGTTTTTGCCTAATCTTTATGCGGGCTCCGGCGCTGGTTACACTTACGGACTGCCGGAAACACCCGGGGGCCGGCCGCCCGCGGTTTTCAGCCTCACCTACACGCAGCAAGTCTTGAACGGTCCGCTGAAGGGTTTGGCGAAAGAGCAGCAGGAAGAAGCGCGGGCGCAACGAGCGACGCTGGAAGACACGCGTAATACTGTTGTCATAATCGTGGCGACATCTTACCTGGAGCTTGTAAAGGTGCGGCACTCGCTGGAACTTCTGAGGAAAGAAAAAGATAGCGCCGAGAAAATTGTGCAGGTCACGCAGGAGCGCCAGGGCGAGGGCTACGAGTTGCCCGTGGAAGTAACGAAGGCGCAACTGACACGCGCGCAAGTCGTCGAACGCATTCTGCAACTCGAAGGCCGCCAGGACGAACTGGAAGTTTATCTGCGCAATCAAATGGGAATGGTTCCGGATCAGAAAATAGATCTGGCGGCCGAGGATTTGCCAGGCGCGGCGGAGCAGGAAGGAGCGAATCTGGTGGCGATGGCGTCGGAGTCGAGCCCCAGTATTGCGTTTGCGGTTTCCGACGTAAAAGCCAAGGAGTTTCGCCTGCAAGGCGAAAAGCGCGGCTATTGGCCAACGCTGGAGCTGGTGTCCATTTACAGCGTGTTGGCGAAATACAATTTCAACAATTACACCAACATCATTCAAAATTTCCGGTACAACAACCTGAACGCGGGCATCAACGTCAACATGCCGATCTTCAGCTCAAAAACACGCGCCAGTGTTGCTCTGGCGCAGGCCAACCTGGACGCCTCCAAAATCAATCTTTCTAATACGCGCACGCAGGTGAGCGCCGAGGTTCGTCAACGGTCGCGCAAGGTTCAGCAGACCGAGGCGGCGAAGGAAGTCGCGCGGCTGGAATTGCAGTTGGCGCAGCAGAACGTTGCCCTGCTGCAATCGCAATTCGGTGAAGGCAAGGCCAATCTGCGCGATATGGAACGCGCGCGCCTGGATGAAAATGAAAAGTGGATGGCGTATCTGGATGCGAATTTTCGACGCCAGCAAGCGCAGTTGGAACTCCTCAAGACCGCGGGCCAGGTGGACAAGATTTTGCAATAGCTGGAAGTCTCGCTGATTCGACAGGGGACCGTGACGTGCTAGAAAAAGCCAGTTTGAAAATTCTGAGTGAAGCGCTTGAGAAACTAGATGCTGGATTTGCGGCGCTCCCACCGAACGACGTGCAACCACCAGCCACGGACCGAATCGGCGCCGTGCTCGCGGAAACGGCCGAGCGCCTTCACGACAATTTCCCCTATTTTCATCCGCTCTACGCCGGGCAGATGCTCAAGCCACCGCACCCGGTAGCGCGGTTGGCTTACGCGCTGGCGCAATGGATCAATCCTAACAATCACGCGCTCGATGGCGGCCGCGCGTCTTCGGCAATGGAGCAGGAAGGCGTTGCGGAAATCGCCGCAATGTTTGGTTGGACTAAACATCTCGGTCATCTCACCGGCGGCGGCACGATGGCGAACCTGGAAGCGCTGTGGGTGGCCGGGCGGCTCGAACAAGGCAAGACTATTCTTGCCAGCGCACAGGCTCACTACACCCATCAGCGAATCTCCGCTGTGCTGCAACTGCCGTTCGAGACGATTCCTTGCGACGCACGCGGACGCATGGACGTGGAGGCTTTGCGGAAACGCTTGCGGCGCGGGGATGTCGGAACAGTTGTGGCGACGATGGGGACGACCGCCACCGGGTCGGTCGATCCTTTGGCGGAAATTCTGGAATTAAGGACCAAGCGCAATTTCCGGTTGCACGCTGATGCGGCGTATGGCGGGTACTTTCGATTGGCGGGAAACCTCGGCGCGGAAACGCGCAAGAGTTTTGATCACATCACTCACGCAGACTCCATCGTGATTGATCCGCACAAACATGGATTGCAGCCCTACGGATGCGGGTGTGTGCTGTTTCGCGATCCGGTCGTTGGCCGGTTGTACCGCCACGATTCGCCCTATACTTACTTCAGTTCCGGCGAGCTGCACCTGGGAGAGATCAGCCTGGAGTGCTCGCGCCCAGGAGCCGCTGCGGTGGCGCTTTGGGCGACACAGAGGTTGTTGCCCCTGAAGAAGGGGGATGAGTTCGCCAAGGGGCTCGAGCAGTGCAGGGAAGCGGCCTTAGAGCTGCACCAGAGAATTGCCGCGGACTCTCGGTTCGATGCGGCATTCTCGCCGGAATTAGACATCGTCGTGTTTGCGCCACGCGCGGAGAGTGTCAGCGCTTCGTCTGCACTGTCGCGTCGCATCTTTGCGGCAGCGGCCAGAAAGAATCTTCACCTGGCGATAGCGGAAGTGCCCGTAGCGTTTTTTGAGGCGAATCTGGGAGGAGTCAAACTGGACCAGAACAGTCTCACATGCCTCCGCTCTGTGTTGATGAAGCCGGAGCACCGCGAATGGCTCGATCAGATTTGGGAGTTATTGAGCCAGGCGACCGACGAGTGCGCCCGCTAAGGCCGCCCGCATTAAGCTTGCAAGTCCCACTTAATGCAGTATTTAGCTTTTGGATGCGCCATTCACTCCATTGGCAAAATCCCGTGTCCCGATATAACCAAGTCGGTTAAACTAGTATCTACGGTAGTCAGGGGCGCAAGACCCGCGACGGGTGGCGCAAGTGAGCCGCTTCGGGGAACTAGCTTGCCAATTGAATTTTGTAAAGGCTGAGGGTGCCGAATGCCAGATGTAATGAAAACGTTGCTATTGAATCCGCCGAGTTTTGAGAATTTCGACGGCGGAGCGAGTTCGCGGTGGCCCGCGACGCGAGAGATTGAGTCGTATTGGTTTCCGGTGTGGCTGACATATCCGGCGGGACTGATTCCCGGCAGCCGCTTGCTCGATGCGTCGCCGCACAAGGTTAACTGGCAGCAGACGGTAGAAATCTGCAAGGAGTACGAATTTTTGGTGTTGTACACATCGACCGTGGGTTTTCACAGCGATGTGAAACTGCTGCGCAAGATCAAGGAAGCGAATCCGTCGTTGAAGGTCGCCTTTGTCGGTCCTCACCCACACATCAAGCCCGACGAGACCCTGAATTCCAGCGAAGACATTGATTTCGTGATGCGCGGAGAATTCGACCACGCGGTTGCCGAGTACGCGCATGGCAAGCCAGTCGATCAGATCCTGGGCGCCAGTTTCCGCAAGGATGGAAAGGTGGTCCACAACGCTCCGCGTCCGCAACTGCACACCGAGGAACTGGACGCGCTGCCCTTCGCCACCGATATTTACAAACGCGATTTGCAAATTGAACGCTACAACGTGCCGTTCCTCCTGAACCCGTTCATCTCCTTCTACACTTCGCGCGGATGTCCCGCGCTGTGTACCTTCTGCATGTGGCCGCAGACCATTTCCGGGCATGCCTGGCGTACTCGTTCGGTGGACAACGTAGTGACGGAAGTAAAAAAGGCCTTGGACTACTTCCCGCAGATGAAAGAGATTTTCTTCGACGACGATACTTTCAACATCCGCAAGGATCGCGCCATCGAGTTGAGCCAGAAATTCAAGCCGCTGAAATTCCAGTGGTCCTGCACCGCGCGTTGCCACAGCAAGTATGAAGAACTGAAAGCCATGGCGGATGGCGGAGCGCGTCTGTTCATCGTGGGCTTCGAGTCCGGCGACCCGCAAATCCTGAAAAACATCAAGAAGGGCGCCACCGTCGAGATGGCCCGCGAATTCATGAAGAATTGCCGCAAGGTTGGCATCAAGGTCCACGGCGATTTCATCATCGGCCTGCCCGGCGAAACCAAGGACACTATCAACAAGACCATCGATTTTGCCAAGGAACTCGATTGCGAAACCATTCAGGTTTCTCTGGCGCACGCCATGCCTGGAACCGAACTGCACGACCAGATGGCCAAAGAAGGATTCCTGCGCGTTGAGGCGCTTGCCGACTCCGCGGGACACCAATTGCCGCACATCGAGTTCCCTCATCTGAACAAGGCCGAAATGATGGCGGGCGTGAACCGCTTCTACGATGAGTATTACTTCCGACCGAAGGTGGTTTGGCGCATCGTGAAGGAAGCGTTGTGGGACGGCCACGAACGCAAGCGGCTGTATCACGAAGCCACGGAATTCCTGAAGCTACGCGCAGAGCGGCTGAAGTGGGCGCGCGAAGGCGGCCCTGCTCCGAAGACGATGATGCCGGTGACTGGCGCATCTTCCACCAGCAGCGGCAACGACTAACTCTCCCGAATGAGTCACGAGCATAGGTTACGGTTCAAGACCATGTTCATGGTCTTGCTGATGGTAGTGTGCGCCAGCGCTGGCGACCTTTTACTGAAGCGCGGCATGTCGCAAATGGGCGCGGTGCACATTACTCTGCCCGGCTTGTGGCACGCCTTTCTGTCTACTCTGCAGAACCCCACCATCTGGCTGGGCATTCTGTTCCTGATCGGCTACACCCTGAGCTATATGACCGCGGTGACCTGGGCCGACTACAGCTACGTGATGCCCGCGGGCGCATTTGGATATGCGTTGCAGACCGTCCTGGCGGTATTGATCCTGCGTGAAGTTGTGGTTGCCAAACGTTGGGTGGGTGTAGCCCTGATTGTCTTAGGTGTTATGTTGGTCGGCCAGACCAAGCCCAGCACCACCGGCACGGCGCAGGCTGCTCCATGATCAAAGTCATTCTCATGCTGGCATTTTTCATCTGCAGTGGGACGGGCGGTGAAATCGCCGTCACCTACGGCATGAAAAAGATTGGCGAGCCGGAGAGCTTTCGTCCGCGCGCGATATTGCGTTTCCTGTGGCGTGCCGTTCGCAGCGGCTGGGTGTGGTTCGCGCTGCCCCTGCTAGCGGCCTCTTTCTACTCCTTGCTGATTCTGCTGTCTTGGGCGCCCATCAGCCTGGTGATCCCGGCTTCGGCGACGAACTACATAGTTGGCGTGCTCGGTGCCAAATACATTCTGAAAGAGGAAGTGACGGCGCGGCGCTGGCTGGGTGTGGGCATGGTCTTTGTTGGTGTAATTCTGGTGCTCGCGACTGGATAGAACTATCTCGCGCGTTTTGCTCGCTTGTATCCAGTTCATGATTCAGAATAGATTGCAATTACCGGCATGAACATTCACTTTGCCATTTGGCGCTGGGCCATTCTGTTGCTGGCCCTTGCTCCGTTGGGCTACTACATCACTGTGATCCTTGCGGCTATGCGCTTTTTCCGGCGAGAGCGCGCCAAACAACTCCCCGCATTCACTCCGCCCGTTACCCTGCTGAAGCCCGTGCGCGGCGTGGATTTCGGCTCGTATGAGAATTTCGCAAGCTTCTGCGTTCAAGACTACCCGGAGTACGAAATCTTGTTCTGCGTGAACGAAATGTCGGATGCTGCCGTTCCGGTGGTCGAGAAAGTCATGAAGGATTTTCCCGAGTGCCGCATTCGCATCTTCTCCAACGCGCCGCAGATTGGCTCGAACCGCAAGATCAACAATCTTGCGCTGCTCACTCGCGAAGCAAAATACGAAATCCTGCTGCAAACCGATGGCGACGTTCGCGTTGGCCCAAACTATATCCGCGAACTTGTTGCGCCCTTTGCCGATCCAGCGGTTGGTGTGGTCAGTTGCATTTATCGCGCCATCGCGCAGAAAAGTTTCTGGGCGGAGTTTGAGGCCGTCGGCACCGCCAGTGATTATTTTGCGGGTGTTCTCGTTGCGGAATGGAAGGAGGGGATCACCTTCGCCTTGGGCGCTTCCGTGGCAACGACCAAAAGCTGGCTGGCCAAAGTTGGCGGCTACGAAACGATCGCCAACCTGCTGGCCGATGATTATGAACTCGGCAATCGCGTGCACCGCGCCGGAGGCAAAGTCTTGTTGTGCCGCGAGCCCGTCTGGACGATGTATCCGGCACAGAACGCGAAAGGATTCTGGGATCATCAGGTTCGGTGGGCCAGAACGACGCGACTCTGCAGGCCGGGATCCTTTATTGGACTGCTGTTTACGCATGGACTGCCGTGGGTGTTGCTGGCCGCGGCGGTGGCCCCTTCGGCATGGATCGCAGCCTGCTATCTCCTCGCCTACCTAGTGTTGCGATTCGCGATGGCTTGGATGGTCGGCACCTGGGGAATCAACGACGATGTTTTGCGGCGCCGTTTCTGGCTCATTCCGCTGCGGGATCTATTCAGCTTCGCGGTTTGGCTGGCCGCGTTTGCATCGAATCGCGTGACTTGGGGCGGCCTGGAATATGTGACCAAAGACGGCAAGATGATGGAAATCAGCGCTTCAAAGCGCTAGCTCAGTGGCTGGCGCCCGGAGTCGTCTTGGGCGCGGACGTGCCTGGTGCCGGGCCGGGTGTGATGGTCTGATTCTGCCAGTCGGAATCCGTCAGATTCCAGCCGCCGCCAAGTGCCAGATAAAGTTGCACGACCACCAGTCGGCGATTGATCTCTGTTTGCGCCAAAGAATTCTGCTCGGGATATAACTGGATCTGTGCATCGAGCACCTCGAAGTAGCTGGCCTTTCCTGCAGTGTATCGCTGCAAAGCCACCGTCACTGCTTCCTGGTAAGCCGCAACCGAGCGAGCTTGTTCAGCGCGGATGGCTTCGAATTTTTGCCGCGAAATCAGCGCGTTCGAAACGTCGGTGAAAGCGTTCAGCGCGGTTTGCTCGTACTGCAACCTGGTCTGTTCCCAGAAGGCCACAGACTGACGTTTCTGTGCGCGAAGCGCTCCGCCTTCATAAATCGGCCCGGTGAAATTCGCCGCGACGCTCCACACATTGGCACTGCCCGCGGTAATTTTGGAAAGTGGCGTGCTCGCCTGCCCAAGTAGCGCGGTCAGGCCAAACTGCGGAAAGAAATTCGCCGTCGCCACGCCCACCTGCGCATTAGCGGCGCGCACCTGCTGTTCGGATGCCAGCACGTCGGGGCGTCGTTCCAGCAGCGCGGAAGGTAGCCCTACCGGGATCTCTGGCGGAACGATTTCGTCGAGCAATTTCGTCGTGTGCACGAGCGGGTGCGGATTGCTGCCCAGCAGCACGCTAATCACGTTCTCCTGCAATGCAATCTGCCGCTCAAATTCCGGAATCGTGGCTGCAGCTGCGGCTTGCGCGGCTTCAGCACGGGAAGTATCCAGCTTTGACGCCACGCCGCCTTCATAGCGTTGCGTAAACAGCTTCAGTGTGTCTGTGAAGGAAGCGGTGTTCTCCTTTGCGATTTGCAGTTGCAGTTCCAAGCCGAGCAGCTCGAAATAGGCCTGCGCCACGTTGCTGGTCAGCGTCAGCATCACTCCCCGTCGCGCTTCTTCCGTCGACAGGTATTGCGCGCGCGCGGATTCATTCAGCCGTCGAATGCGTCCCCAGATGTCGGCTTCCCAAGCAACGCTCCCTGCAGCCAGAAACGCACCCTGTGTTGTTCCAAATCCCGGTGCCACCGAGCCCAGAAATTCATTTTTTCCATCGCTGGCGCCAACCGAGTAATTGACGGCGGGAAAATACTGGGCACGCGCTACGTTCGCGACCTGGCGCGCTTGCTCAACCCGCGACACGGCAATTCCCAGATCATAGTTATTTGCCAATGCGGTCTTGATGAGCGCTTTGAGTTCCTCATCCTTGAAAACTTCCCACCACGGCAAATCCGCGTAGGAAGCTTGCTGCGCTGCGCCCTCTGCTCCGCGAAAATCCGCCGGCACGATCACTTTGGGGCGAACGTAATTCGGACCAACTGCGCATCCGGAAAGCATCAGCGTGGCCGAAAGAAACGCGGCTGCCAACGGCCGGCATATTCCGCTCGACAATCCGCGGAGCCGGATTTTGCTGCCGCAAACCGTTCGGCGCCGCGCTTCGCCGCATTGGGACTTACCGTTTTCTATGGTCATCGGGCGCAAATGATTCTCCGTTTCGTTTCCTCCGGATCAATCGGCATGGCCGGGGGTGGGCGGCGCCAAGCCGGGCGTGCCCGGTTGCGCGGTCTTAAGTCCTTCGACTCTTGCTCCTCCGAGCCGTTCAATCATGTAGAACAGTGCCGGAATGATGAAAATGGCGATAACGCTGGCAGCGGTCATTCCGCCGATTACCGCAGTACCCATTACCTGACGGGATACGGCACCCGACCCGGTGGCGCGCCAAAGCGGTACACAACCCAGAATGAAGGCAAATGAGGTCATCAAAATCGGACGCAGACGCAAGCGGGCGCCTTCAAGAGCCGCATCGGAGAGTGACTCGCCCTTTTCATACCCGGCTTTCGCGAATTCGACGATCAGAATCGCATTTTTAGCGGCCAAGCCAATCAGCATCACCAGGCCGATCTGCGCGTAGACGTTGTTCTCAAGGCCGAGTCCCGTGTATTGCTTGAAAACGAGCAGGTCGATCATTCGGCGAACCAATAGAGTCGCAAAAGCGCCGAACACGGCGATCGGCACGCTCAACAGAACGCTGAACGGCAATGTCCAGCTTTCATAAAGTGCGGCGAGAATCAGGAACGCGAATAAGAGTGACAACCCGAAAATCGCGAATGGCGATACCCCTTGTGAAGCCTTTTCTTCCTGGAATGACATGCCCATGTAATCGAAACCCATTCCTGTGGGCATGGTCTGGGCATAGACCTGTTCAAGGGCGCGCATCGCCTGCTCAGAACTAAATCCTCGCGCAGCGGTTGCGTTGATCTGTGAAGCGCGATGAAGGTTAAATCGCATGGTGAATTCCGGTCCACTGGCGTTCTGAACGGAGGTGACCGCCGAGAGCGGGACCATGTTCCCATTCAAATTGCGGACGTAGAACTGGCCGAGGTTCTCGGCGCGTGTGCGGTAAGCCCCTTCTGCCTGCGTATACACCTGCCACTGGCGGCCGAAGCGGTTGAAATAGTTGATGAACGCGCCGCCCATAAAGGTCTGCAGCGTTCCATATACATCCTTTAATTGCACGCCCTGAGTGATGACCTTGTCGCGATCGACCTTCGCGTACACTTGAGGCACGGATGGGAGGCTAGTAGTGAAAATACGAGCTATCTCCGGCCGTTTGCTTGCCGCCTCCATAAATTTCTTCGTTTGCGCGGCAAGGAATTCGACATCGCGCCCGCCTCGGTCTTCCAATACATAGGTCACGCCACCGGAAGCGCCGACTCCGGGAATAGCCGGTGGCGGGAAAGCCACGGTGACGCCTTCGGGAAGCTTTCCCAGAACATCATTCAGGTGCATGAGCAAATCCATGTATTGCTCTTCCTTGGCAGTCCGTTCATGCCAAGGTTTGAATGTGACCCAGAAGAAAGTGCTGTAGGTATTCTGAACGCCGCTCAACATACTGTAGCCAATCACCGTGGTGACATGGGCGATGCCCGGCGTTTTCATCAGGATATCTTCCACTTTTTCCGCCGCCGCAGAAGTTCGTTGCAGAGAGGAAGCATTCGGCAACTGCTGGACAACGAAAACATAGCCCTGGTCCTCGTCGGGCAGGAAACTGGCCGGCAGCTTACTTCCTGAAAATCCGGCGAGGACGGTGAAACCGATGAGCAGGATGATTGCAAATGACAGTTTGTGGATGAAGAAGCGGCATAAAGTTACGTAGCGATTGGTTGCGGAAGTGAATACCCGATTGAACCACGCAAAGAATTTTCCCAGAGGGCCACGAGATTCCTTTTTAGGCCGAAGAAGCAATGCCGAAAGCGCTGGGCTGAGCGTCAGAGCGTTGAAAGCAGAGAAAATCACCGAAACGGCGATGGTCACGGCGAATTGCTGATATAAACGCCCGGTGATTCCGGGAACGAAGGCCGTAGGAATGAACACAGCAGAGAGAATGACGGCAATGCCGATAACCGGCGCGGAAACCTCTTCCATTGCTTTCATGGCGGCGTCTTTGGGTGAGAGCCCATGTTCAATGTGGTGTTCCACCGCCTCCACAACCACGATGGCGTCGTCAACGACCAAGCCGATGGCCAAGACAAGGCCAAATAGCGACAGGGTATTGACAGAAAAACCCAGCAGCGGAAACACCATGAACGTGCCGATCAGCGACACGGGCACCGCTAGCAGGGGAATGAGAGTGGCGCGCCAGCCCTGAAGAAAGATGTACACGACGAGAATAACGAGTACCAATGCCTCAAGCAGGGTGTGCTCGATTTCTTTAATGCCTTCGGTTACAGGGAGAGTGGTATCCAGCGCCGTGACGTAATCCAGCCCCGGAGGAAAGCTCTTCTTCTGTTCCTCCATGTAGGCAATTACGCCCTTGGCGGCAGCTACTGCGTTGGAACCGGGCAGTTGGTAGACGGCAATGACTGCGGAAGGCTTGCCATCCAAACGGCCCATCATGTTGTACACCTGAGCGCCCAATTCGATGCGCGCCACATCTCTCAGACGAAGCACCGAACCGTCAGGGCGAGCCCGCACAACAATCTCACCAAACTCCTGCTCGGAGACCAGACGTCCTTGAGCGCGCACGGCGTAGGTGTATTCCTGCCCCGGCGGCACGGGTTCCCCTCCGATTTGTCCTGCGGGGTTCACATTGTTTTGCACCTGGATGGCGTTGATGATGTCCGGCACGGTGACCTGCAGCTTTGCGAGCTGGTCGGGCTTCACCCAGATGCGCATGGCGTACTGCCCTGCGCCAAAGACTGAAACGCTGGCGATCCCAGGCACCTGCGTCAGGCCATCCTTGAGATTGATATAGGTGTAGTTGGCAAGGAAACGGGAGTCATAGGTCCCGTTGGGAGAATAAAGGTCAAAGAGCATCATTGGCGCCATGGTGGACTTTTGCACCGTTACGCCAAAACTGTTGACGGCCGCCGGGAGTTGCGAAGCAGCCTGACTCTGCCGCATCTGCGCCAAAATCTGATCAGTGCTGGCGTCCGTCTTGATGTTGAAGTCCACCGTCAAGGTCGTTGAGCCGTTGTTGGCGTTCAACGAGTACATGTATTCCATGTTGTCCACGCCGCTCATCTGCTGCTCAATCGGAGTGGCGACGGACTGTTCTACGGTTAGCGCATCGGCGCCCACATACGTGGCGAGGATCTGAATTTGTGGATCGGCGATGTTGGGGAATTGGGCCGTCGGCAGTCCAAGCACCGCGACAGCGCCTACAATCACCATGATGGCTGCGATCACCATGGACACGATCGGTCGTTCAATAAAGAATTTGTACATGGCTCCCGCTTAGTTGGAAGTTCCCTTGCTCGATTCAGAAGCCGTTGTGGAGCTTGACTGGTACGGCTTCGGGTTAACCTGCTGCCCGTCCTTCACTTTCTGAATTCCTTCAGCGACGACGCGGTCTCCTGGTTTCAAGCCGTCAGAGATAATCCACTCGCTGCCAGTTTTTTCGCCCACGGTCACTGGGCGAATGGCCACTTTATTGTCGTTTCCGACGACGGCAACCAGGAATTTGCTCTGCACATCACTGACGGCGCGCTGTGGGACGAGCAAAGCGTTTTTATCGATACGCGCAACGGTGCGGATATTTCCAAACCCGCCGGGCCGCAAGAAATTATTGGGATTAGGGAATTCGATTTGCATCAAAATGGCGCCCGTGCTGATGTCCACCTGACGATCCAGAGCATAAAATTTGCCTTTGAGCGGATAGATGGTGCCATCGGTGAGTTGCAGTTCCCACACCAATCTTCCGAGACCATGTTCCTCGGTCTCGTCGGCCCTTAACATCTCGCGCTTGGCCCGCAAATAATCCTGCTCGCTGGGCGTGAAGTTCACCAGGATTGGATTCACCGCGGAAATCGTGGTGAGCGCATTTCCGCTCTGGGGGCTGATAAAATCGCCCACTTGTCCATTGGCGATTCCAGCCACGCCATCGATTGGGGCGGTAATGGTTGTAAATCCGAGGTTCAATTTAGCCCCGTCGAGCGACGCTTGCGCCGACGCTATCGCTGCTTTCGCGGCTTCCACCTGAGCCAACGACGACAGGTTGTTCTGAATTGCGTCATCCAGTTCTTGTTTGCTGATCGCGCCTTGGGCCGCCAGTGGCGTGTAACGGTTCACATCCTGCTGCGTCTTGCCCTGTTGCGCCACTGCGCGGGCCAAATCGCCCTTGGCTTGTTCCAGAACGCCCTTGGCCTGTTCCACCGCGGCCTGAAATGTTCGCGGGTCAAGCTGAAAGAGTGGCGTTCCCTTCTTCACATACGCTCCGTTTTGATAGCTCTGGCTCATCAGGTAGCCAGCCACTTGCGCGCGAATCTGCGCATTGACCTTTCCGGTTAGTGTCGCCACCCACTGCCGCACGATGGGCACATCTTTCTGCACTACCTGCACGACTTCGACGTCTGGAGCGGCCGCTTCCGCTTTTTTCTCCTCGCCGCAGCCCGACAAAAGGGTCGTGGCGAGCAGCAGGGCAACCAGTGCCGGAAATACGCAACGGATCTGCGCTGCCACTTTTTGAGGCGAGTCGCCCCTACTCGATATCGTCAAACGTTTAGTCATAAACATAGGAATTCCTGAACAGCTGAATTCTAAAATTTGAGTTAAATCGTAGAACCAAGATTGCAAAATCTTCCAAATAGGAGCGTGACCTGGAACGTTCATCCGAGTGGCCAAGTCTCCTACGATTGCCGTGGAGACGAATTCGCGGGACAGACTCGCGTGGGGCGGAACTTGCTATCGAGAGGTAGGCTACCCTGTCCCCCAATTCGACCCAAAGCATACACCAAAGTCGACAAATATCAATCTTCAAACCCTTGAGCCACGCTTCGAATTTTCTTCTTTCGCCTTCCTCCCCTGGCGTGCCACATCTTGTAACAAGCCGCACCTCGGTGTCATGATGCCAACGAAGTTCCGGCTTTCCCGCACCAAGCACGCCCGCTCCGCGTTCTTCGGGACGTGCCGGCATCTTTCCGGGAGCAAACATGGCGAAGGTCAAACCCAGCAGAGTTCACAAGTTCATCAAGCCCTACGTAGTCGAATCTGGCAAACATTTCCGGCTAAAAGATCACGACCCTGGCGATACTCATCACCTCAAATCCGAAGACAAGCCTGAAGCCAAGAAAATTCTAAAGGAAGGCGTTGAGATGCTCAGCGACCTGCAGGACGTTCTGTACGCGCAAGGTTGTTGGGGCTTGCTGCTGATCTTTCAGGCCATGGACGCGGCGGGCAAAGACAGCACCATCAAGCACGTGATGTCTGGCGTGAATCCGCAGGGTGTGGATGTCTACTCGTTTAAAGCACCGTCGACCGAAGAACTGTCGCACACATTCTTGTGGCGGACCACTCGCTGCACACCACCGCGCGGGAAAATCGGCATCTTCAATCGCTCTTACTATGAGGAAGTTCTGGTTGTGCGTGTGCATCCGGAATTCCTGGACATGCAACGCATCCCCGATTCGCTGCGCGGCGATCACTTTTGGAAGCACCGCTACGAGGATATCAACTCATTTGAACGGTACATGACACGAAACGGCATTGCCATTCGCAAGTTCTTCCTGAATGTTTCCCGGGAAGAACAGAAGAAGCGTTTCCTTTCCCGACTGGACGATTCCGCCAAGAATTGGAAATTTTCCGGCTCGGATATCAAGGAGCGCAAATACTGGGACGACTACATGGACGCGTACGAAAAAATGATTCGCAACACCGCCACGGAGTATGCGCCCTGGGTAGTGGTGCCCGCGGACAATAAGTGGTTTAGCCGTTTGCTGGTGGTTGCCACGATTGTGGATGCGCTGAACAGTCTGGATTTGCACTATCCCAGGCTGAATGATGACCAGTTGGCAGAATTGAAGCAGGCGGGCAAGCAACTTGAAAAAGAATAGAGCGCTGAACTCGAAGCGCGCCGTCTAGTGGCTGTTTGCCGGATCCGGCACAACTTTCAATCTATTCAGTCCCAAATCATGGAATATTTTGGGCCAGTAGTCCTTAAACATGTTTCCCGCGAAGCGCCACGCGAAGTCTGTCCCCACCCGCTCCAGCGATTTTCCGGCTGTTTGCTCGGACGCCGGAAGATAGGCATTGGCCAAGCCCTCCGCGGCGAAGGGGCCCAACAGCCCCGAGGTGTTGACCACATCGTTCCCCTGGTCGTTTCGAGTAATTACCAAACGTTGCGCCGAATATTTCACGCTCGACCAAAAGGACGGGTTGTTCTGCGGGAAAAAGCGCGGGTCTTGATGGAACATCGTTGCAAAAAGGAATGTCGCAAAAAAACTGTTCGACGAAGCCCTCGCCATGTTTGATCCAAAGCGATCTCCGTAAGCATCCCAACCCTGTCCCCACGCCGACGGAACGTTGCGGGCCTGATCCACCGCGGCGCTTGTGGCCGCCGCCAGAACGTAGGCCGGCGAAATACTCTGGTTCACGAATACCTTGAATTTGCCGCCGGCTCCCAGTGAGCCCGGAGTCGTGGCGATATCGGGGAAAACCAGGGATCGATTCGTCACGTAGCCGACAAATTTCTCGGTGGTCCCCACTACCGCTCCGCTGGAGTCGCTCTTCGGTTGAGGAGAGTCTGGTAATTGTTGCGAGCCGGTTCCGGCTCCCGCAGGCGCTTGCGCGAATGCGGCGTTGCCAGGCACGCGCAGCGCGACCACCAACAAGAAACAAATGATTTTTAGCGAATAGGAACGCGAGGTGCGCTGGGAGGACATGATCTTGCTCTCTTTATGTGGACTTAGCACCAGTCGGGGGCCCATATGTGGTTTCGGGAAAGTATCATGGCCGGCCCCCACGCGCAATACATTCAGAGCCGCAGAAAGGCCTACGATTTGTGCAACTAAGACAAGCAATTGAACACTAAGGCGCCCGTCGTGAGTTGACGCAACGCGCCGTCCCGTTTTACTCTTAAAAGGTTGAAGTGCAGTCGCGCAAAGCCTCTTAGCTGCTGCGTTTCCTCCCCGCTGGGAGATCGTCCAATTGGTAGGACTCCAGACTCTGGATCTGGCTATCCTGGTTCGAGTCCAGGTCTCCCAGCCAATCTTTTCAAGCACTTACCGTAACTCTTCCTCAAACTCCAAACAATCCGGAGATTCTTCGCGCCTCCGCCAGCACCTGCCCCGTTGATCACGGCAACATTTGCGGCGAAACCGCGAAGCAATCCGCCATGCGACTTGAGAGCAGTCGGCAGCGGAGAAGAGGCAACGTGGCTCAAGCCTCATTTTATTTGGTTGACACTTTCAGCGAATCTTGTCAGCTTATCTGCTCTTGACGGGTTTCTTCGCTGAAACACAGTCAAGTCCAGGTTTTGTTTGCTGCGCAGCCTCCGCCCCCGTTGTCAGCAAGAACCGTAGTGCTACTCCGTTTTTTCTTGTGATTCGCTCGAACAGATATTTTCGCTCGCGAGAGGAGTCGCATGATGCCTATCAGAAGATTCTCGATTCGAGGTCTTCTCATCACCCTGCTCGGGCTGTCCTGTGTGCTCTGCGCCAGACCACAAGACAAAAACACTCCGCCAGCAAAAAAATCACCCCACTCTGAACAGGGCAAAAGCAGCTCCTGGCCGACCGACCCTGCTCTTTACGTTGGCGCTGATACCTGTAAGACCTGCCATGAGGACATCTACAATAATTTCGCGACCACTCCCCATTTCGTCACCACCATGGATTCGAAACTTGACGCGAGGAAGGGACCGGAGTGGCATGGCTGCGAAGCTTGCCACGGCCCGGGAAAGGAGCACGTCGAAGGTGGTGGTGATAAAACGAAAATCTTCACGTTCAAAGACGCCACACCTGCAGATACCAGTTCGCGTTGCCTGCGCTGCCACCAGTACGACAACGAGCACGGCAATTTTGATCGCTCGGCCCACTTGGCAAATGGCGTCGGCTGCATCGACTGCCATTCCCCCCATTTCGCCAAAGAGTCTGAGTTCATGCTCACGGGAAAACCACCCACGTTGTGCTACGGCTGCCACATGGAAGTTCGCGCCCAGTTCGCTCGACCATTCCATCATCGCGTGAATGAGGGCCTTATCCAATGCAACGACTGCCATAGTCCGCACGGAACTTTCCGGCCAAAGCAGCTGCGTACCAGCGCTTCGGGCGATGAAGTCTGCTACAAATGCCATTCAGAGAAACAAGGCCCGTTTGTGTATCAGCATGAGGCAAAAATCGAGGGTTGCGTAATTTGCCATACGCCCCACGGGTCGACGAATCAAAGAATGCTGCAGCAAACGCAGGTCAATCTGCTCTGCCTGGGTTGCCACGCGCTTCCGGCGGATATAGGCCCGCCGGGGACCCCCACCTTTCATAACCAGGCGCAAAAATATCAGGCCTGCACGCTGTGCCACACCGCCATTCACGGGTCGAATACCAGCCCGGTATTTTTCACGCCATGAGAGAGGGGGCACAACAATGAAGCGGCTAAGAAACAAACAGAACACCAAGCCCCTGCAATCTCAGGTCTGCCGGCTTTTTCTTTTGGCGATCGCGACGGGACTGCTGTTCGCGTCCTTGTCGGGCGCGCAGCAAGCTGACGAGCAGAAAGGCATCGATCAGGATAACTACAATATTAAACAATCGATCGAATTCGGATTTCGCTTTACCAGCCTGACCGGAGATTTGCAGACCTACGACACCATGGTGAATCTGCAACAGGGTCCGCGGCTCCTCAACTTCACCACCGAAATGCGTTCCCTTGACCATCGCGGAGTTTTTTTCGATCGCTTGTACTTCAGCAATTTCGGATATGGCGGCGATCCAAACGTGGTCAGCGTTCTGCGCATCGGCAAAAACAAATGGTACGCGTTCGACGCCATGTTCCGTCACGACGAAAATTTCTGGGATTACTCGCTTTTGGCCAACCCTTTTAATCCCGCAACGCCCGTAGCCAACGCTCCGGCGAATTTCAATCCCCTGGTGAATGCGACTTCCAATGTTTTGGGGACCACTATCGTAGGGATTTCGCCTCACTACTACAACACGCGACGAAACATGCAGAACTACAACGTTACGTTTCTGCCCGACTCCAAAATCAGATTGCGCGCCGGGTACAACCTGAATACCAACACTGGCCCGGATTTCTCGACCATCCATCAGGGTACCGAACAATTCCTTCTCCAGAATTTTTCGGCCACCCTCTCGCAATATCGACTGGGTGTTGACTTCCGGTTCCTTCCTCGAACTAACATCAGCTATGACCAGACCTGGAGCTACTACAAGACGGATCCGGGCGTTACGGATGAAAACCAGCAGTTCTCCGTCGGAAGCGGGCTTCCGCCCGTAGATCTCGGAGTCTCGTGGAATCCGCCGAGCCAGCCCTGTAACCCTACTTTTCAAGCCGGCAGCATCGTGAATCCAAAATGCAGCGCGTACTACGACTACTTCTCGCACCGCCAAACGCGGATGAATTTTCCGACGGAACAAATCAGTTTTCAGAGCAACATCATTCCCGCTCTGCAAATGTCCGGAAAATTCAGCTACACGGGCGGCGACATGAATGTGAACAACTACCAACAAAGCTTTGCGGGGCTGGAGTCGCGCAGCCAGCTCACGAATTTCCTGCAGAATGGCCCAATCGAGGGGCGGCATGTGGCTTCCTACGGCGACTTCGGAGCCACGTGGAAAATCAGTCCGATGCTGAGCGTAGTTGACTCGTTTGATTACAGCAATTGGATGGAACCCGGTCAGTTCGTCTCCTCGGAGTGCTCCTTCTTCAGCACAAACCTGATTGTTCCGCCCAATATCTTTGCTCCCACAGCGAGTCTTCCCTTCGCGCCATGCGTTGCGCCCGCGAATGGGGTTGCCGGAACGCCAAGCCACACCAGTAGCTCCGGCCCGGACATGCTAATCAACCTCGACAGCAACTTCCTGAAGCAAAGAATTTACACGAACCTGATCGAAGCCCAAGTCGAGTTGTCCGCAAAAGCCGGAGCGTACTTCGGGTATCGCTACAGAAATCGCGAGATCGCCGACAATTTCTATAACACGCAAAACGCCATCTATTTTCCGAATAATCCCGCCCGCGGCAATTGCGCCAGCGTCGACAGCACGCTGCCCGTCTCACAACCCAATCTTCCGGATGGCTGCACCTTGAACCCAGACGGTTCGATCTCCTATCTGACCCCGGGTGCAACTTTTGGACCGCCGGGCGTGACGAATATCGAGACGAATTCAGCGGTGCTGGGGCTATGGCTGCGACCAACAAGGAATTTAAGTTTCAATCTCGATGCCGAACTATCGGCCTCTAACAATACGTTCACGCGGGTGAGTCCGCTGCAGTCGCAGCAGGTGCGCTTCCGCATGAAGTATAAAGTGAAAAATTGGCTGAATCTGTCGGGCAATGCCTCGACTTTGAATGGCCAGAACAATGTGGACACCGTAAACGGCTTGCAGAGGAATTGGAACCTCGGGTTCTCACTCGCTTTGACGCCGTCGGAAAAATTCTCCGCGCAGCTCGGCTACAATTACAATTCGATTTCTTCGCAGATCTTGATTTGCTACACCAGCAGCGCCGCTCTTCCCGGACTTCCGGCGTGCCCCGATCTTCCTGGCCTGTTGCAGCAACTGGCGGTGTACGACAGCAAGGTAAACACCGGGTTCCTGGATTTCATCTGGACTCCGCTGAACCGTCTCACCCTTGAGGCGGGTGCGAACCTTGTGGGAGCGACAGGATCGGAACTCAATCTGAGTCCAGAGAGCGCCATACCGACTGCGCCGACTGGCTCGTTGAACTCCAACTGGTATCAACCGTATGGCGTTGCTTCTTACCGGTTTGCCAAGCACTGGACCGGGCGTGCGCGCTGGGATTATTACGGATACCACGAAGATACCAACGGGTCATACCAGGATCTGTATGCGCCCAGAAATTTCCGCGGGAATTTGGTCACGCTTTCAGTTCGCTTCGCGTTTTAGCAAATCGACGCCCCAAACACCCATGCCGCGGCCTGCATTGAGAATCGAATTGAGGATGACAGGAATTTTGGAGGCGCGAGGCGGAATCGAACCGCCGATATAGGTTCGGCCCCTCTCCCTACGCCTACATCTATGTCTCTCCATGCGATTCGCCCGACTTTGGCGTGATTCGGGCTGAATCGCCAATCAATCCTGCAACGCAACCTGCAACGAGTACGCGGACGAGAAGTTCTCTTGTCCGCGTACCTGCTCGCCATGGGACCACCAGCACATGCTGACCGAGTCTTGACGCGGTTTTGGACATGGGTTCCTTTGCAACTAAGCACGAAAACAGGGCGTGAGTCTGAAGAGGGCCATATGAAACTAACAGCAAGGCAGAAATACGACTACAGAGACCTGGACAGAGGCGAAGCGCAACTCATACGGATTGGACATGCCCTTTGGCGAGATCGCCGCAAATTCGGCGATACGGTCGCTGAAAGAGAGGGCATTAGCGCGGCACTCGAGAGCGTCTGGAGAGCTAAGAGGGAATATAGGGCGGAACTGGCCAAGAAGAGAGCTCTACGATTCTCGCAATACCTGGACGATTTCATTCCGAAGCTCATCGAGGGTTTAAGGAAGGAGGTTATTGATGCCAAAGCCAAAGACAATTGCGGATGAAGTATTCGATTCTCTGGAACGCAAGGGTTTAGCGGAAAAGACTGGCGAGTTCAGAACCGCACGCAATGGTGAGGTCAAGCCTGTATGGGCAATAACTCAGCTGGGTAAATGGCTTATTGAATGCGGTCAATTGGACAACTATCTCGCGACTTGGAAGACTGACTGACCTGAAATCTTCATAGACTGCGCTGTCGACCTCGAGCAATATGGCTTCTACGTCGGGCAGGTGTTCACACCCCAGTGCACTCGGTGCCTGCGGCTTTTGCTACGCAAAGAAAAACGCGAATAGGCTCGCGAATGCGGCGGCTAATCATCATCGTCGTCATCCTGTTCCACCCTTTTGCCATCGATCAGCTTCGGCGGTCGTGGCATCTCCAATACGATCACCTTGACGCCAAACTGCCCTGCCTCCTTTGGATCGTCGGGGGTGTGAGCGTGTCACGCGGCGTGCCATTTTCAGCGCCAGTTATTCGTTTCGCTGTCAGATCGCTAGAGGGTGAGGTGAGTGGCCGAGGTTGGTTCCGCTCACGAGTGAGACCTGCCCAGGCCGCACCACTTTGAGGGATTGCAATCCCGGCCACTAGCACGGGCTACCGGTATCAGGACTGTTAATCGCATGGGTCTCATTCCATCAGGGGCGGAGGATTGAAACGTCTGACCGAGTAGCCCGTAAGGAGTGTTTGAGCATATTTGCTGCCAAGCAAGGACATGAGTCTCGGTATTGTTGAACGGCGCTAAATGCAACATGTGACGCGGTATCGGGCTACCACCACCGAGGGCGCGATCGCGACAAACTATTGTCAAGCCGCAAACTTGCAAACACTTTCCAAGAGTGTGCAAATAACTCTCTGATATTAGCAACGCCGGCTGGGTCCGCATCGATCTAGGTATTGCCCGTCGATAGGGTAAACGCGTGGTTAGGTGTCAAGATTAAGTCGAGGGCGGTTGAGATGCGGAGCTTGGGCGACATTCTCGTAGTTCGCAATGGCCCTTGACTGGCCTACTCGGCCAAGGGTGGATCTCGTTCGTCGTCCTCTCGTTCTGCCGCTTCCCAATCGAAAGTATTCGGTGGACGGGGAATATCCACCACCACGACCTTGACCCCGAATTGCTCTGCTTCCTTTGGATCGCGTGGAGCGTAGGATCCGTGCAGCAGGAAGAGTTCCTTAAGCGCATTCAAGCGAATCGCCAACGCTTCGACCTTCCTCGTAGCAGTGACTTTGCCGTTCTTCTGGAAGAAGACTGTCTCTCGAGCCTCGAGCAAAGGTTTTAGGTATTTTTCTATAGCTGTGTTCTCATCCAATCCGTTTCTGACGAGGAGATCCTGAACCCGCCCACGGATCTGCGAGAGTGCTTGGTAGCCATTCTGGGCTGCGTGTTTGGGGGAATAGCCTGCTTCGATAGCAGCTTGCTTGTAGGTCTTTCCTTCCGCGCGAGCCTTGATCAGTTTCATTTGTCGAGGCGAGAGCTCTTTTCTTTTGCGCCTGCTCGATTTGTTTGAAGCCATAACTCGCTAGGGTATCACGTTTGAAAAACTCTGCAGGCCCCTGCGAAGGTCTCTTGCTCCGAGACCACTGGCGCCATAGCTTCGAGCGGTGTGATGGAAGCGGTGCGAACGACAAATTTTTGGCTGATTCTCCTAGGCTCGACATTGGCGATTGGCGCAGTTGGATCGGTCATTCAACACTTCATTTTGTTTTTGAAAGACCAAGGCTACTCGGCGACGGTGGCATCGCGCTTTTCCACCGGGCTGCTGACAGCGAGCCTCGCTGGAAGAATTCTCGTTGGGTACGCGGCGGATCAGGTCCGAAAGAAGAACGCGATGGCACTTTTCTATTTTTTGATGGGAGCATCTGTGCTCTTGCTCGCCATGTTCAGGCAGCCTGCAGCGGCGTGGACGTTCGCATTAGTTTTCGGATTTTCGATGGGAGCAGATTACATGCTTGTTCCGCTGGTGACGGCGGAGAGTTTTGGAACGGCTTCGCTCGGCAAACTGCTTGCCTTGATCATCATGGGATATTCACTGGGGCAATGGGGATTGCCATGGATCGTGGGAAGGCTGTTTGACGCGCGCCACAGTTACGATTTGGCGTGGAAGATTACGGCACTTGCCGGAATGATCGGCGGGCTCGCGATTTATGCTGTCTCTTCTCGAAGAGAAAAAACCGGGCCTTGAGGCTCATCGCTCTCGAATTACGACAGTGCAAGCTACTTCAGCAACGTTTGGTGCCTTGTTGAGTTTCGATGTGTCAGCGGAAGAAACAAAGTATTCCCTGAAGAATCCTCTGCAGTTGTCTGATCCTCACGAGTTTCAATCTGTGAGAAACCAACCTCGTCTTCCTTAACGTCTGGTATCACTTCGACGCACTACGCCATCACCCGTGTTTTCATGGCATCTAGGGTCAAGTTGGCCTGAGGAAATATCGATTGTTTTCAAATTTTCTCGGGATGGGCGTAGACGTTGGCCGCATGGCCGAACGATTGGCTATGCGTAGAGTGTTCGTGGTCGACGGTCGGCCACCAGTTGTGTAGTTTCTGATCAAAACACGTCGTTTTTGGCTCTTTTCGAGCCGTCGCCTGGGTCAATTACCGGCGAAACCGAAAGAAGAACCGGTCCAGAAGTTAGTCTGAGCAGTTGCCGCGTCCTCGGTGGATCCGTTCCAAATCTGCTCATCCGTACACCTGTCCTTGGCGAATTCCCAATTCAGGCCACAAGCCGCGCTTTTTATTTTTCTTGATAACATGCTGCATGCGCGATCTCATCCTCCTATTCGTCCATGTCGTCACCGTCCTTATTCGTCTGGTTCGTCCCGAGGCATGCGGGCAGTTCTCGCTGAATCCGTTCTGCTCAGACATCAATTGCTGATTCTGAATCGTTCCCGACACCGAGGGCCGAATCTCTGCACCTCGGACCGGCTTATCGCCGGATTGTGCGCGATACTTGTGCTGCCGAGACGCTTCGTACGATCCGCAATCGTGGTGAAACCATCGTCGCTTCTCAACTTTCATCGCGCTCTGGTGCATCGAAAGTACCGACTTTTGTTTTCCGCAAAGCGCAGAACGAGGCCGGGACCGAAAGGCCCAAGCGAAGATCTGATTCGTGCCGTTGTTGAAATGAAGCAGCGCAATCCACGTTGGGGATGCCCACGCATTGCCGAGCAGATTGCCTTGGCCTTCGGTATCGACATCAACAAGGACGTCATTCGCCGAATTCTCGCAGCCCATTACCAACCTCCTGCAGATCGTAGCGGTCCTTCGTGGCTCACCTTCTTAGGCCACGCGAAGGACAGCCTCTACAGCATCGACCTATTCCGCTGTGAATCGGTGGCGTTGCGGAGGTACTGGGTGCTGGTGGTCATGGACCAATATACCCGCCGTATCATCGGATTCGGCGTTCACCGCGGCATCTTGGATGAGCTCGGATTATGTCGGATGTTTAATCGAGCGATTCGATGCCAAACGGTTCCGAAATATCTGAGCTCGGATCACGATCCACTGTATCGTTTTCATCAATGGCAGGCGAATCTTCGGGTGCTCGGCATCACTGAGGTCAAAACTTGCCTTACGTGCCGATGTCACATCCGTTCGTCGAGCGGCTTATTGGAACCATTCGTCGAGAGTACTTAGATGTCGCGCTGTTCTGGACAGCTGTAGATCTAGAATCGAAGCTATTGGAGTTCAGGGACTATTACAATTTGCATCGAAGTCACGCTGGTCTCGCCGGCAAAACACCGGAGGAACCTCCTGAGGTCAACGTCTGCGCGACCTTGAAATCGTATCGTTGGCGTGGCCATTGTCGCGGGCTCTTTCACACGCCAATCGCGGCATAAACAGGAATTCGCCACGGACAGGCTCTTTATCCCAAGCATCATCTCAATTCTCGTCTGTGTTCCGATCCACTGGATGGTAATAGCCATTCACAATTGGTTTGTGCTTCCAGTCAAAATGAAAGAGTGGCGCTCCGAATGGATGTGCGGATCATGCCAATCCGTTTTTGGTATGCCCCGAAACGAGCAGTTATCAGCTGCCAATCCTTTCTAGCCGTTATATAGCGAAAACGCTAGATAGCGATCGTCCGCGCGTATGACGCGATGAAAAAATAGCTTAATAGTGGGCAGCAGCGAACTCGGGGATTGAGTTCGACAAATAGAAGTGTTCGGCTGTCTTCGAACACGCTGTCACTGAGACTGAATCTTAGCCTGATATTCCGTGCGCGTTCAGAGATGTTCTGCAGTTTGAATTTGTCCAGATTTCTGGCTCTAACTTCCACTGGCCGCGCTCTTGCTGAAGACAAACTAGAAAATTCCCCGCAACTCACATCTCGATTTTTGTTTGATGCCAACATCATGGACCGCGAGCTAAGTTGCGCGATCTTAGCTTTACAGTGCAGACTGGAGTCAAACGGTAACAGTAGAAAGCGCTAACGAGCGTTTCCCAAGAGGTAAAACCGTGAGGTGGATCCGTGCGAAATGAATTCTTTGTGCGCCGAGTGTTGCGGCTGCTCATCTTTGGATTGATTGCCGCCTTGTTTTTTGTTGTCTCTCCTCTGTCGCCATCGACCGTTGCCGCGGCTCAAAACGCAACACCCGGTCAATTCTCGACAAGCGAAGCCCCGATAAAATTCTGGAACCGCGTCATTACCGTGCAACGCGCAACCGTCGCCGGAGCCACGCCGGAATATCGGGCCGAACGTGCATCGGAAAAACTGGCGCAACTCCCGTTAAACGCTTCTGCGGACGAAATCGTAATCCAGCCCGTAAAGGTCGACAATCAAGACGGAATCGGATTCGTATTCAGGGGCAATCTCCTATTCTTTTTAGGGACAGCCGATTTGGACAAAGAATCCGGCGAGAAACTGGAGCAAACTTCTGACTCCGCAGTCCGAAACCTCAAAGAAGCCCTGCAGGCACGCATTGCGGAACGATCCTGGCCCGTGATTCGGGGCGGCCTGTTACATACACTGATTGGCTTGGTGGTGCTTGTCGCTCTGTGCATCGCCGTGTGGAAGGGTCAATCGTGGGTAGTCAAGTTCTTGCGCAAAAAGGCAGAATCTACATCCTTGACCTTGTTTCGCGTCGACGTGCTGCCGCACATCGCTGCCGCAGTTTATGGAATTCTGCGCTTGCTTGCATGGATTCTTACTCTCTCCCTGATCTATGTCTGGGTCGCACTCTCACTTCGCCGCTTTCCTTACACCGAGCCTTGGGGAAAGCAGGCAGGAAGCTACGTGCTGAATTCTCTACGGGATTTGGCAACCACGGTCTTAAACGCATTCCCGGGACTGGTGATGGTCGCCTTGATCTTTATTGTCACACGCTGGCTTGTGCGAGCAGCGAACTTGCTGTTCGAACAGGTGGCGGCCGGAACAATATCCGTTACTTGGATGGATGCGGACGTAGCCCACGCCACCAAGCGCATCTTCTCTGCCATTGTTTGGATCTTCGCGATCATTGTCGCCTATCCCTACATACCAGGATCGCATACGGAGGCATTCAAAGGTCTCAGCGTCTTTTTTGGCCTTGTGATTTCCCTCGGCTCGACAGGAATCATCAACCAGATCATGAGTGGATTGTTTGTGGTGTATTCCAGAACGCTAAAGAGAGGCGAATGGGTGAAGGTTAATGAGACGGAAGGGAAAGTGTTGGACGTCGGGCTCCTGGCCGCCAAGATCCGTACGATCGAAGGTCAAGAAGTGACGATCCCTAATTCTGTACTGGTCGGCACCCCCACACGGAATTACACGAGACTTGGTCACCCCGACGGCATGTCGGTCAGTTCCACTGTAACGATCGGCTATGATGTTCCTTGGCGACAAGTTCACGCGCTGCTGGAATTGGCTGCAGATCGCACCCCAAATATCAGCAAGGCGTCCAAACCATCCGTAGTGCAGAAGCAGCTTTCCGACTTCTATGTTGAATACACACTAATTGCGCGACTGGAAGACGAGGGATTGCGGATCCAAACTGTCTCCAACCTCAATTCCGCGTTACAGGATGCCTTCAACGAATTTGGCGTGCAGATCATGTCCCCGCACTACATGATTCAGCCCAACGGAAGTGTCATGGTGCCTCGAGAGAAATGGGATGCTAAGCCATCGCCACCTCTCCCCCGTATCACTTGCAAGCTGGACGATCCTAGCTGCTCTGGTAAGTAGACCGCATAGATCATTGACAACGCAGCACGGAAGTCGCACACTCGCGAGCATGAGATTAACTATTCTTTTTCTCTTAGCATCCGTCCTGTTTCCGCCAGTAAGCCCTGCGCAGGCTCCTGTTTTCGAGGTTGCGAAGGGTGAAAGCACGATAAAGTTTGACGTGAAGGCATCCGTGGCTATCGTCGGCAAGTTCGACAAGTGGGACGCGAGTTTAACGATGACCTCCCCTGAACTCTCGACAGCAGTTTTGGACATTAAGATTCAGGCTGCCACGGTGAACACCGGGAGTGGTATGAAGGACGGTAAGCTAAAAAGCAAAGACTTCTTCGATGTCGAGAACGATCCTTTGATCACGTTTCACTCAGCAAAGGTCGAACAGACTGGTCCCGATACGATCGTATTCGACGGCGACTTTACCATACGCGGCGTAACGAAACCGGAGAAGCTGACGTTTGCGGTCGAAGGTAAGGGGACCGGTGCAGGAACCGTAAAAGGGACAATGGCCTTCGACCGTAAGGACTACGGGATGAACAAAGGAATCCCGCTTGTCAAAATTGCCGACCGCGTCGAGGTGACTGTCGACCTCAAAGCGAAACGAGTCAGCGGACCTCCTATAGTCTTCCAACAATAGCCATCCCGCAGGACTCTCGGCAACATGTAGGTCGGGTAACGGGCGTCGATCGTCGGTCGTTCGTGAAGGAATGCATGAAAAAAGCCGACCCCGCTTGTTGCAGTAACTCTTAAAAGAAGTTCCCGACAACGACGAGAGCAATGCTTTCATCTCAACTCTGCGGACCGTGAAGGTCGATGGAGTAAGACTAGGGAGAGCACAAATGAATCGGAGCCTTGTAAATACGAACGGAAACCAACCTATCACTGGCACTGTTGTAGAAATCAGTAAGCGCTTCTTGATGGTCGGTGCTGTAACGCTTGCAATCGCTGTCCCCGCTATTTCCCAGAATAGTGAAGTTCAACAAAAGCTTGCCGCCGCCAAGCAGGCTGCGGCGGAAAACAAAGAGAAGATCCGCCAGTATCAATGGATCGAAACAACGCAGCTCACTTTGAAGGGCGACGCGAAGCCCCCGACCAAGAACAATTGCCAGTATGGTCCCGAGGGAAAGGTCCAAAAGACTCCAATCGGTCCTCCAGCGCAACAACCGAGTGGTGGCAGGGCCAAGGAAAGGCTGATCGAAAAGAAAAAAGCGGAAATGAAAGATTACATGCAAGACGTGAAGGCAGTCCTCGGCCTATATGTGCCGCCCGACCCTCAGAAAATGCAGGCAGCTTTTCAGGCAAACAAAGTCTCCTTGAACCCTGCAGGCGATTCTGTGAACTTAGTCTTCACTGATTGTGCTCTGCCTGGCGACAAGATGACCCTCACATTTAATACTGCCACTAAGAAAATCACTGGCTTGAACATCAATACCTACATGGGGCAGGAGAAAGATGCCGTGACGTTGAAGGTGCAGATGGGCAGCTTGCCCGATGGCACCAGCTATGAACAGCAAACAGTTCTAAACGCAACTGCTAAGCAACTGGTAGTCACAACAACAAATTCCAATTACCAAAAGCTGGGCGCGTCTTAAGATTTAAGACAGAAAGCGGACGTGTCCCGACCTGATCTCGTAGATTGCTCCGACTAATTGGGCGCCTTTCTTCACTGCATTCTTGCCCCCGGCGGTCTCCATCAACTGGTGCATTGACCACCGCACGTTCGCTTCGACCGCGGCTGCCAAAAGCTTTTCCTTCGGTAGTCCCCGATCGGAGTCGGACAAGCCGGATACAATATTCTTTGTCAGGATGTGAATACGGGAACCCTGCTTGACGCGGTGATGTTTGAAGTCCAGAGCGGCTTGCACCGCACCGCACCCCTCGTGACCGAGTACAACGAAAAGGGATGTGCGGAGAAGTTCGAACGCATATTGCAGACTGCCCCTCACCTCGGGCGAGATTACGTTGCCAGCAACGCGGACGATGAACAACTCTCCAAAATCCGCATCAAAAATCAATTCCGGTGGAACTCGGGAGTCACTGCAGCCGAGGATAGTTGCATAAGGATGCTGTCCTTTTGCCAAGTCAGCGAGCGTTTCCTTGCATACGGTGGGAAAATGTGCTTGACCTCGCATGAATCGCTCGTTTCCCTCGATCAATTTACGCAGTCCCGCTTTGGTGGATCGAGCTGGCTTTTTCGAATGGGGAAACGTCATCGCGCCGTTCCTCGTAAGGAAATTTACCCAAGAGATAAGGTTCTCACAATGATCTCGGGCCTAAGTCCGTTTTTCTTGTTTGCTGAAGCTGCAAATATTGTATGCCGCTAGAGCCAGGCTGAACCCGTCCCACGGGCTTCGGCTAACTCAGGGCAGTTGCAGCCGATCGCCTTCCTTGACTACCACTTGCTTACGCTGCCCCCGATAGCTGTAATCAACTTTCAGGGTCTTGTCCGCGCCTTTGTTCGGATCCCCTCCCAGAATGGCATTGGAGACCTTTACATCCAATGTGTTGTTCTTAATCAATTTCTGAAGGCGGTTGGTTACGTCGTTCCCCAATCCCTCTTTACCGTATACCGCTTTAATGATTTCGAGCTTGCCAGTCTGCGCGTGTGCAAGTGTGGTCGAAACGAGGGCCGTCACGAGCAATAAGGCAAATACTGGAAAAACCAAACGGACTATTCGCATCTTTATGTTCCTTTCAAACGAGATCTGAAATCCGCTTGCCCTCGAATCCGTCCTTGATGCAGACGGTCGCGTCAGAAAACTCATCGCGCGACGAAAAGTAGCCAAGGGGTTCCTACCACTAGGAACACGAGCAGGCAGAAAATTGTGGTTAGTAAACCAAGTCGGTAAAGTTCACCTTGAGTAAGATAGCCGCTCCCCACGAAGATTACATTTTGGCTTCCTCCTTGTGGCGTAATCGTTGAAAAGTAGCTGCTGGCGAACAGCAGCGCAAAGGCCATTAATGGTGCGGGAACGCCGGTCTTCACGCCGACTCCTAGGAAGACGTCGAAGAGAGCCAAAATTTGGGCCGACTGGCTCACAAACATATAGTGCATTAATACGTACAGGACGAGGAGAACGACGTAGTCCAAGGGCCAAGCGGTGCCCCCGAGCAGGGACGTTAACCGGGAACCCACGTAGCCCATGAAGCCGAGTTCGTTCAACTGGCCGCTCAACGCAAAGAGCACTGCGAGCCATATAAAGGTGACCAGGGTTCCTCCCTGTAGGTTGATATCTTCTAGCGTGAGGACATTGGTTGCAAGGAGCGCACCCAGGCCGGCGAACGCCACCGCAGCAAGACTCAGATTCAGTGTCCCCGCCATCACCCAACCGGTCACCATAAAGGCAAAGGCCACAGCAACGATCCACTCGTCCCGTGTCAATGGCCCCATGCTTCGCAGTGCCTCTTTTGCGGCCTTGGGTGCATCCGGGGTCTTGCTCACGCCGGGTGGAAATAATTTGTAGAGGATAAGCGGCAGCAAGGCAATCATCGTCAACACTGGAACCGAGGCGGCAAGCATCCAGGAGCCGAAGTTGATCTTCACTCCATAGGACTCCGCCAAAGACACTGCGATTGGATTGCCGGACGTGGCCGTGAGCCAAAGCGCGGACGACACACTGAGGCTCGCCATCCCGCAGAACATAAGGTACCCGCCCATCCTTCGGTTCTTCTGGTCATCGGGCATGGATCCGGAATTCTGAGCCAAAGAAAGAATGATGGGATAGAGCACGCCACCGCGTGCCGTATTGCTCGGAAACGCGGGTGCAATCATCGCATCCGTGACAAAAATGCTGTAACCCAATCCGAGTGTAGATCGCCCGAACGCACTTACCACCAAGAGGCTGATACGCTTTCCGAGGCCTGATTTCACAACCGCGTTCGCGACGAGAAAAGCCACTACAACGAGAAGCACGCTCTGATTGGCAAAACCAGCGAAAGCCTTAGCGGGGTCGATCGTACGAGTTAGCACCGCAGCCGATACCGCCAGAAGTGAGGCCGTCAAGAGCGGAAATGAATTCAAGATGACAGCGACGATAGCCGCCGCGAATATAGCAAAGAGATGCCAAGCGTCTCTCGTTAGCCCGGCGGGTATGGGCCAGAACCAAATGCCAAGCGCCAAGGCGAACGGGATGACTCGCATTACCTGTTGACGCAACGAGGTCGTCACTGTGCTCATTTCGACTGCTCTCCCTCAGTCGTGGGAGCTGTCGGGCCAAACCGCGCTTTGCCCTTAAGGTTGACAGCCCTGCCGCTTACTCCGCCGTCCTCTGACTCGACAACGTACTCCCATTGAAAGGAATACTCGCCGGTGATACCGGCAAAACGGCCAGTGCCGCCCAGGAAAGTACCTACGATGCGATTGCCGGTTCCGACCCACTCACCCTTCAATTCGCTGTAGACCTTGTCACCGTTCTCGTCAGTCCACACAGAGCGACCCTGCATGCCAGCGAGACTGTCGGAGAAGCCGATCACCTTCGCCTGGAATCCGACTCCCAGCCCTCGATCTCCTGTCAGGAGCAGCGACCCGGTGAGATCAAAGATCGACGAGCGGTGATTCGTCTCGAGATTGACCGTCTGGCGAGTGCCCGAGGCAGACCAGGTACCTTCAAAGGTGTGCCACCCGCCTGGTGGCTGAGCCTCCGGAGCTCGGACTGTTGGTTGGCTGCAGGCGACCACAAACAGTAGCGGAGCGAATGCTACACATCGTCGTAGGAACAAAAACACAAGTATGGCCGACATGAATTTGGTCTCCTGCGCACTCCTTTAATCAGGATCAACCTTCACGAAACTATACTTCGCACTGAATTGAATGCGTGGCGCATTCGCTGACTTGCCATTCTGTTCCATGGTCCAGCCGTACAAGAACTCTGCGCCGACATGGAGCGACCCGTAGGGATTCCAGATCAGGTTGGCGGCGGTGTAGGTACCATGATTGTAGGTTTTTGGGAGCGCCAAGTCGGTATTGTTCACCGCGGCGTAGGAGTAAACCAAATTGGAACGCAATCTCTTTAGCCAATAGTGTTGATAGTCTGCCTCCACCCCCACGTCCGGCGTTGCTTGCAGATGGGGGCTTGGTGTTGAGGTTGGCTCGGCATCAATCCCAAGTCCCGAGGTATCCTGAATATAACGCGAAATTCCGTGTCCAGCGGCGACCGCAAAGATCAGATGGTCGCTCCCAAAGGTTTTGAAAGCAGTTGAAGTGTTCACACCCCAGCCAAAGACGGAACCTGTTCTCCCGTCGGGGAGAAACGCTGCGATGTCACGAAATATTGCGGCAACCTGGATATGTCCGCGTTCAGATTCCCGACGCAAGCGAATTACGGTATCGGGGACAGGAGAATTTGGCTGTGCGGAGCCTAGCGGAGTCGTGAAGAGGACATCTGAACTGGCCTTTTCCGCGGAAATATAGAGCGTCGTGCTGGGACTGAGCGCGAATCCATAGCGGAACTGCGGATTTCGAAGACTGACCATTCCGTTAGCTCCTTGGAAGTCCAAGGTATCTGCAAACGCATCCGGGTCCATGAAATTTGTGAAAGTCTGGCCGAGCAAAAAATTTGCTACTTGTGCATAAGCGTGACGCAGTCTTGGTGTGGTCGAATTTGTCCCGAAAAAGTCACTTTCTATAAAGAAGCGCACCTCACCGACCTTGGTGGTTGGAACCCGGAAATCTAGATTTAACCGTGTCGGGCGGATGGAAATGGTTGCATTGTTTACCGAAGTGATTTGTGGAATAGGAAACGAAGCCGGAACGAAAGCGTCGGTGTTCCCCGCCGGTTTTAGGTCATAAATGAAGTCCGTCTTGAAGTAACCGCCAATTTTCATAATATCCTGGGTTCCCGGCAACCGGAAAAATCCGTGGTACTTCGGGTCCAGCGGCACGTTGTCGAAGCGTGGTGCCGCAACCTTGTCCTCAGAGAACTCCCGGTACTGCTTCGTGGCTTCTCCAACATGTTCGGAGGTTGTTCCTTGGAGCGGAGCCTGCGCAGTTTGGATGGTGCCCTCCTGTTGCATTGGAGCGGCCCCTGGAGCAACTGTCGGCTGACTTGGTGACGCCTCTGACTTCGTACCCTTCAATTGGTCAATCTCCTCCTGCATCTTGCTCATGTGCGCCTGCATCTGTTCGACAAGTTTGCGCAACTGCTGAGCCTCATCGTTCGAAGTCTGCGATTGAGCGAAAGCACGCGGCGTTAGAATCGCGGTAAACAAAAGCGTGGCAACAACAAGATAGGGCTTTTGCTTTTTCATTTCTTTTCTCCTTCCTGTTCAGCTCAATCCTTGTCAGGACAGCAGGATGATGAGGACCATGCCCCATATCGTGAGCAGAGTGTTGCCGACGGCGTAGGTGACGGTGTAACCGAGCGCTGGAACCTGGCTATGGGCCTGATCGCAGACCAGTCCGAGCGAAGCAGTCGTGGTGCGCGCCCCGGAAACGATTCCAAGCAACAGCGCGTCGTGGAAGCGGAAGATATACTTGCCAACGAACATACCGAGGACAAGAGGCACTGTACTCGCAGCCGCGCCCCACAGAAACAAACTGACGCCCTGCGTCTTTAGCCCGTTGACGAAGCCCGGACCGGCCGAGATGCCGACCACGGCGATGAAGATATTGAGACCGACCGAGTTCATGAACCAGACGGTGGGAGAAGGGATGCGCCCGAATAGCGGGCGTACCGAGCGCAGCCAGCCGAACACGAGGCCGGCGATGAGCGCGCCTCCGGCGGTCGACAAGGTCAGCGGCACTCCATGAACTTTCAGGACCAGCCCACCGAATAGCGCGCCAATGGTGATGGCTCCGCCGATGAACGCGACATCGGCGACATCCGTCGGCCGATCAGCGACGCCCAGCAACTTGGCCGCGGCGGTGGTGTCTTGCGTCCGGCCGACGATGGTGAGGAGATCACCACGGTCGATCTGGGTGTTCGGAAGAATGGGAATATTTGTCGCGGTAGCGCCTCGCGTGATTTTCCGCAGGAAGACACCGCGTGCTGCAGGGAGTTGGCCCAGCTCGGCCAGTGTCTTGCCGTCGACTGCCTTATTGGTCACGAGTATGTCGACGCCTTCCACGGGTACGCTCAACAGTTCCGGGTCCTCAACTTCATTTCCTCCCTCTCCGACGACTCTCAGGAGCGCCTCGCGAGCCCCCGCGAGGGCCACGACATCACCTTCACTCAGCACGGTGTCCGCCGTGGCATCCTCGATCACTCCATTGTGGCGCACGCGGATCACAAAGACGCGGGCGTCTGGTAGCATGGCCTCGGCCTCAATCGCCCGGAGGCCAATGGCCTTCCCACCGGGCTTCAGGCGGAACGCGCGGACGTCCCAACGATGCCAGGCCGACCCTTGCCCACCGAGTTCCTTGCCGCCTCCACCCTGCTTTTCCTCATAGTCCTTACAGGCGGTGACAAGGTTTATTCGGAACAACGCGGGGCCGAGCAGAGCGATGACCAGCGCCGAACCCACGGTTCCAAAAATATAGGTCACCGCGTAGGCGATCGGCATCGAGTCCAACAGGCGCTTAGTGTGATCGGCAGCAAGTCCGAGCCGGTTGATGGCGTCCGTCGAAAGGCCCATCGCGGCGGAGATCGTCTGCGAGCCTGAGTACAACCCTGCGGCATAGCCGAGATCGTAGCCCGCTAGCTTGGCGATCCCTACCGGGACCAGTAGACAGAACAGGCATTGGACGACTGCAAAGATGGCTTGCGGCATGCCTTCCTTGGCGACACCGCGGACGAACTGCGGTCCGACGCCATAACCAACGGCAAAGAGAAACATCAAGAAGACAAATGCCTTAAGTGGCGGCGAGATGGTAATGCCGAGCTGCCCGATCAGGACGCCCGCCAGCAGGGTAGCGGTCACCGAGCCAAGGCCAATTCCCTTGAAGGTGAACTTGCCGAAGTAATAGCCCAAGGCCAGGGTGAGGAAGATGGCGATCTCCGGGTAGTGTCGGAGAGTCTCGAAAAACCATGTCACTATGAACATCGTTTATCTCCTTATTCCGAATCTTGGTTTAGTGCCGCCTTCTAGGCGGACGCTTGGGCCTTCCACGCAGCAACTCCTGCCTGTACTACTGCCTCCAGTTGCTCGCCGATTTTGGAGTACTCCTCGTCCGGCAGATTGGCCAGCGACACTCTTATCGACCAATCCGGCCCGGCAAAGCCGCTTCCGTTGAGAAGGACGATCGAGAATTTCTCCGCCAGCGCGAACAGAACATCAAACGGGTGATAGTTCTTCTTGAGAAATTCGACGAACGCCGGGCCATGAGTCTTTTCGGCCCACACCATGATGTCCAGGGTCGCGTAATAATCAGCGCGCATCGGATCTTCGTGAAGGGGCACATTCATCCCAGCCCACAGGGCTTTCAACCGGCGTTGCACAATTTCCTTGGTGAGTTTCTTGTAGCGGTCGTCCTTGTCCAGAAGGGCGAAGAGCGAGAACAACGTCATCTGAACCTGCTGTGGCAGCGACAGGCCGGCGGTGTGATTGAGGGCAACACAACGGCTATCCGCCACCATGCGGTCAATGAACTTGATGTCTTCCGGATGAAGCGTCAGAGCCCCATAGCGAGTATTCAATTCCCGGCGAACAGCCTCAGGCAGCTTTGCGATTGCTTTGTCGAACATATTGTCCTGGTGAATCGCAACCACTCCGAGGCGCCACCCGGTGCAACCGAAGTACTTTGAGAATGAGTACACGCCGATGGTGTTGTGTGGAACTTCGGCCATCAAAGAGCGGAAACCGGGCACAAACGTTCCGTAAACGTCATCGGTGACCACGATCAGATCCGGACGGTCGTTCTGAATTAGACTAGCCAGCCGCGCCATTGAGGTGGCGCGCATAGCCACGGACGGAGGATTGCTTGGGTTAACAAAGAACAGTGCTTTGATGGATGGATCTTTGAGTTTATCGATCTCCGCATCTGGATATTGCCAGGTATGCCGTGCATCGCCGGCAGTTACCTCACTGGCATTTATCTCCACGATGTCAAAATGGAATCGATCGAGATGACAGATCTCTATATACGGAGTGAACGTCGGGACAGCGAGAGCTACTTTGTCTCCTCGATGTAACAGGTGGTTCACAAGGAGCGAATCGAAGATGTAGCACATTGCCGCCGTGCCGCCTTCGACCGCGAAGATGTCGAACTTGCCGGCCGGCGCCTTGCCGCCGCACATTTCCTTGGCCAGATATTCGTGCACCACGCGTTCGGCGTGGACCAGCATGCGGTCTGGGGACGGGTATTGGTCTCCGATAATGCTGTCAACCAACTCGTGAACGAAAGCATCCGCGTTGAATTTGAGTTCCCTTACTGCATATTCGATGGCCGCGTGAAGCAGCCCGACGCCTGGTGCATTGGGGTTTTTGGCGACAAAGTCCGACAGGCGTTTTGCTATGCCGTTCTTTTGTGGCATTCCGCCAAGGTCGGGCTCGTCCCATACCCGTTTCGATTCCTGGACCGCGAACGTACCAAGTGTGAAAAAAGCATCGCGGGGAGTGGTTGCAATCCAATTCGGATTGCCGCGCCCTGCATTTAGCATGGTCTGAGCGCTATGCTGAGAGGCTTCGCCAGCCAAATGGATCAATTTGTCTTTCAGTTCGAATGGACTGAGCTTTTCAAACTCCTTTTGTTGTTCAAGAGTCACCGAGAGCCGACGTACTGGCGCAGACGCCATAATGTCCTCCTTGGACGAAATGAATTCGCCCTCGTTTCGAAATCCTTCATGCAATCCCGCTGCTGGGAACTAACCAACGGGTCGTCCTCAGCACTGGATTTCGCTCTGCAACTTTCATCGCGGCATTCTTTGAGGAGTCGGCCCTTTCTGATTTTTCGCGGCTTCTTCCTCGGATCGGCCCGCAAAGCTTAACCAGCCGAAGCTGGACGCGCGGCCTTCTTCACCTGTTTCGCTGCGTCTGCTGATTGGTTGCCCGGAGCTTTCAATGAGCGCAGGAACGCCGGATTGAGTAGCTTCAATCCAAGTGCAGCACTGAAACCATGAATTTCTTTGACGTCGAGTTTTCGCATGAACTCAATCGTTTGCGCATTGATGACCTGACCCGGCACCATGATGGGGAATCCTGGGGGATATGGGATTACGAAGTTTGCCGAAACCAACTCCGGCCCTTCCTTCAGACGTTTATCGATTTCCGGGCTTGAGAGTTTGATATGTTCGCATTGTTCTTCGCGATAAGCCGCGAAGAATGCGGTGCGCATATCGCCTTCGCTTGTTTTGCTGGAAGGGTCCTCGCGGAATCGCTCGAAGAAGCAGCTGAAATTAGGAAGGTCCGGCACATCGGTCATCAGAGCCTTCACGCGCGCATCGAACGTCTGCCTGGCCGTGTTGCCGCCGTCTGCAAGCTTCTTCTCGATGCCTTGTGAAATCTGGACGAGGACCTTAATCAACTGGGCGATGTCACTGCGGGTGTTGTTGATGTTCGTTTGCAATAGGACGCTGTTGCGCGACGTCTTGTTCAGCTGAATGTCATAATCTGCCGCAAGCAGATTCTTGAATTGCGTGCCGTCAAATCCCGCCGAGCCGCAAACCAGCGTGAGACGTGTTACATCTAGGGCAAATTCGTCTTCCCTCATAGCCTTCACGCCGGAAGCCAAGTTCACGCCGGGAGTCAGATAGTCCACGAAACCCGAATTGCGGAACTCGGCAGGAATCATTTCGTCGGCGCCGAGGATTCGGAAATATTTCGAGATTAGCGGGTGGGAATTGACTTCACGACGCAAATCCAGAGCCAATTGCATGGCCCGGTTCACCAGTTCGTAGCCCTCCAATTCCATCTGACGCCGCGCTACGTCCAACGTGGCGATGATCTGAAGGTTGGGTGACGTGGAGGCGTGGGTAAAAACCGCCTCGTGGAATTGCTCCTCGACGGTGTGGTAATCCTGATCTTTGACGAGCACCATGGAGCCCTGCCGCAGGCAGGACATCGATTTGTGCGTCGAGTTGGTTTGATAAACGCGCAGACGAACTTTGTCCGGGTTTGGAAGCAGCCGAGCGTCGAGCAGAGTTTTTTCGTCAGCTTTGAGCTCAGCTCCGAGCTTCTTTTCCTGTTCCTGATACGCCGCCCGATAGGCGGGATCCTTGAACTTGTTCTCCAGAACGGCAGCGGCTCCCATCGCAGTGCGCCGGCGATAGAAGGGACTCCATCTCGCGAATCCAAACCACGCTTCATCCCAAAGAAAGATGAGATCAGGTTTGATCGCGAGACATTCCTCCATAACCCGCTCCGGATTGTAAATATGTCCATCAAAGGTGCAATTCGTGAGCACCAGAAGCCGTGCACGGTCGAGTCGCCCCTCGGCTTTCAAATCAAGTAAGGCTTTCTTGATCGTTCTGAGAGGTACGGCACCGTACATGGAATATTGCGTAAGGGGATACGCTTCGACATATAGAGGATAAGCACCAGAAAGGACCGCGCCGTAGTGATGCGATTTGTGGCAATTGCGGTCAACCAGAACGATGTCGCCGGGCCCCAGCAAAGCCTGCTCCACCATCTTGTTGGAAGTGGAAGTTCCGTTAGTCACAAAGAAAACGCGGTCCGCGCCAAACGCGCGAGCGGCTTTGTCTTGGGCCACCTTGATGTTCCCGGTGGGCTCCAGAAGACTATCCAGTCCGCCTGTAGTTGCTGAAGATTCGGCGAGGAACAGGTTGATTCCGTAGAACCTGCCCATATCGCTGATCCAATTCGATTTAAAGATGGATTTGCCGCGAGCCACCGGAAGCGCGTGAAATGTTCCGATCGGACGCTGCGCGTATTTCTGCAAGTTATCGAAATATGGCGTATCGAATCGGTCGGCGACCCCATCAAGAATGCTCAGATGCAGCTCCAAGGGTTCTTCAACCTGATAAAAAACCCGGCGGAGGAAATCCGCGTTGACATCGCCTGCCACCTTCTCCACTTCCCGATCGCTTAGAAAATAGATATCCAATTCGGGCCGTAACTGTTTCAATCCCCGACCAAGCGACATACTCAAATCTGCAGAATTCGGGCTGATCCCGCTGGCGGCTAGATGGCTGGTGAGAACTTCACGCAGAACCGGGCTGTTATGCGATGAGCTAAACGAAATTCCCTCGTAAACGATCACCGCTTCAATGCTGCCGTTTAGAATCGTTGCGAGTACAGCGTCCTCAAATGAAGATACAAACACTAGTTCATAGACGAACTTGTCCTGTGGTCTCCGCAACTTGCGGAAGTCCTGGGCCAGTTCCTGCCATGCTGTCCGGCGTGCAGGACTCACGACAAGGACTTCGAAATACGGCCGGTGTGGCGCACCGTCTTCACCGCCAACAGGCACGCGTTCAACGAGATTGACGGGTACTTGATCCTCGCTGTCCCACTCCGCGACGTTCGTCCGATAGGAATGCGTCAGAAGGGCGTTGCCTATCGACTGAATCAAACGAGTCGCACCTGCGGCGTCGCCTGAAACGATGCGTTCGTTGAGGGAGGTGAGCAATTTTTGTCCAGGATAGGCAAAGAAATCTTCCCACTGTAATAAGTCCTGGAAGCACTTGGTCACAGCCGCTTGATGCTCGGCCTTGCTGGAATCCTGCTGGCTGGTTGACCTTTCCCACATGCGCGATGCTTTATGCAAAGCGCGCCAACGATCGAATCTTGCCTCCGCGCCCATAAAAATCTGATCTACTCGAGGAGCTTCCGGTTTTACTGGGGTATTCATGATTTCCTCCACGCACGTTTACCGATTTCCCAACCACAACAAATGCTGAGGCGCTGATTTCATCGGTCAGTACGTCCAGCTTGCGCAAGCTCGTCATCAAGAATGGCGTCGTCGCTGGTTGTTGTGCTGCTCATCGGGATTCGATGAGCACTATAGGCATGCAAAGCTAATGCTGACTACTGCCCTTTGGGGAAGGTCCGCGCTGGTGATGGGAAGATGCCCGGGACAAATCAAGGACGCACGCGGGATATGCTCTCGGTTTTCGCATGTGATCGACATCGTTCTGACCATCTACGAAGCAGTAGGTATCACTCTTCTGAAAATCATGGACGGAGTGGAATCTTGAGCGATTGGGCTGCGGCAACCATTCCCGAGGGCGGAGCGAATGGAGCGCTGGCAACGATCGGGGGGACGCTACGGTGGGTTGGGCGTTGCTAATGTAGGATGACAGACCTCAATTCGTTCCGAATCAGTTCGGACCAGTTGCTTACAGCGCGCAATCATGTAATACGGCTCAGCTTTAATTACTGTGGCGGCTGAATCGGGGGCCAGCAATCAGCGTTTTGTTCATGGATGGGAAGCAGGTTGCGGAAGCGGCAATTCCGAGAACGATTCCGATCGACCTCTCCATCGATGAGACCAGAAGACTATGTCGAGAGAATGCCATTCGCGTTCACCGGCACACTGAAGAAATTTGTCCTAGTTTTTGAACCAGAAGTGCTTACAGAAGAAGAAAGAAAACACAGCCCAACTTGTCGCCTCGTGTTCACCACAGACCCCTGAAAATTTCCTGCGCCATAGCATCCCGTCTCGCCATGCGACCTAGGACGAACTGAGCCCCCTCGGCATGCCGAAAGAAGTCTGCCTAGGGGGTAGATCATTGTAGAGGCCATTTTACTCAAAACCCCTATTCAGGGTCGGTCTCTGACGAAGTTCAGTGCACCCTCGGTTCCAAACTGACGACTAGCCGTCAAAGCGGAGATTGTGTTGCGCCGCAAAGCCCAGCCGCGTGGCGAATGGCATCTGCGACTCTTGTGGCGGTCTGCTCATCTGCGAATTGAATGTCTGCCGCATGATCGTTCGGCAAGGCCGCTGTGGACTTCAACTTACCCTTCTTATAGGACTGGCGGTGTCCGCTAATTGCGCTAGTCGTTTTTATCTGGATCAGGTAGGTGTCGGGCGAGAACTGTAATTTCCACTTACTACTTTGCGATGCCATACTCCGAGAATAAGACTGAACATTTACACCGGAGACAGCTTGGAGCCGCACTGAATAGGTTACCACCGTCTTGTCGGGATACGTCATTTCGACATTTTCCCAGGCGATTGAACAGGTTGAAGGATCCGCATTTACCTCTGCCAGGCTATTGGTGGTCGTCCATTTGGTGCCAGACAGAGCTTGGTCAGTAGTAGTCCAAGAAATAATTCCACGGCTACTCAACGTATTTGCGATGAAGGTCATCGTGTCTTCGAGCGTCAACTGCATATTTTGTGCAGATGCATACAATGCGAGCGACAGTACCAGCCACACGAGAATACCGAATTTCTCAGTTGCTCTCATTATCGTCGTTCCGTTCCGGAGGGGGCTATCACCGTTCCAGCTTGCCTTTTTTGCAGGCTTTCTTCAGGAATTCGTAGTGGTTCCATCATAATCCTAGCTGCGAAGTAGCCAAGCTGTCTGTGAAGGCCGTCAGACCTAAATTTCTGAGTTCTCTTTACGAGAAATTGCATGAACTTGCTCTTCAGTTTATCAGAAGTAACTCTCTCTGCTGACTAAAGTGGCTTTCATACAGCAACCGCCTCGAGGCAGAGGACGAACACTCCTCGCACTTCCGTTCGGCAGTGGACAACATGCAGACTCTCTCGAGAACGATCCTTTGATCACGTTTCACTCAACTAAGGTTGAACAGACTGGCCCCGATACGGTCGTATTCGATCGAAGGTAAGGGGCGGGTGCAGGAACCGTGAAAGGGACAATGGCCTTCGACCGTAAGGACTACGGGATGAACGAAGGAACCCGCTGGTCAAAATTGCCGACCGCGTCGAGGTGACTGTCGACCTCAAAGCGAAACAAGCCAGCGGACCTCGTATAGCCTCCAGCAATGGCCATCTCGCAGAAGTCGCACTTTCGTTGACTTGCCTTCCCATACAACCTAATATGAGCGCTAAATGCCCAACTCCGCTTCGCTTATCGGACAGACCGTCTCCCACTATCGCATCCTCGCAACGCTTGGTGCTGGAGGTATGGGTGTGGTGTACGAGGCCGAGGACCTAAGCCTAGGGCGTCATGTCGCCCTAAAATTCCTACCTGAAGAGTTAGCAAAAGATCCGCAGATGCTCGAGCGATTTCGTCGCGAAGCGCGCGCGGCTTCGGCCCTCAACCATCCCAACATCTGCACGATCTACGAAATTGGCGAAGCGGGAGGCCAAACCTTCATTGTGATGGAATTGTTGGAGGGCCTGACTCTCAAGCAATTGATCGGTGGTAAGCCGCTGAAGGCGGACCTTCTGCTCGACATCGGTTGTCAGATTACCGACTCGCTCCGGGCAGCGCACGCCAAGGGTATCATTCATCGCGATATCAAACCCGCAAACATCTTTGTCACTGGGGACGCACAAGCCAAGCTGCTTGATTTCGGATTAGCGAAAGTCTCTAGACCGGAAGAGGAGGTAAATTCAGACGCGACGATGGACCCATCGCTGACCATTGTCGGCTCCACGGTTGGAACCATTGCGTACATGTCTCCGGAACAAGCGCGTGGCAAGCCATTGGACGCGCGCACAGATTTATTCAGTTTTGGTGCGGTACTGTATGAGATGGCTACTGGGCTTCAACCATTTCGCGGAGATTCCACCGTAGACATTTTCGATGGACTGCTGAACCGTGCCCCAGAAGCTCCAGTAAAACTGAATCCGTCGCTTCCACCGCAGCTAGAACACATCGTGAATAGAGCCCTACAGAAGGATCCGGGTCTCCGATACCAAAACGCGGCGGAGTTGCGAACTGATCTGCAGCGGCTGAAGCGCGACATGGAATCGCCGAACTGCGACGAGACATTGATAACGGCGAGGGTCGCGGCTGCGCCCAGAGTTGCTGCTGCTTCCGAAGCTACTGCACAATCCGCTGAACCAAGTAAGGGTCGCCAGACGGTCTGGATTGCGTTGGCTGGGGTTGCGTCATTCTGCATCGCCCTCGGCGGATGGTTGTTTCTGGGGCATCGCAGCGCGCATGCGCTGAACGAAAAAGACAGCGTTGTTCTCGCCGACTTCGCAAATTCCACAGGAGATGCGGTGTTCGACGACGCCTTGAAACAAGCCCTGGCAGTGGACCTGGGTCAATCGCCATTTTTGAACATCGTTTCGGATAACAAAGTTCGCGCAACGCTGAAAGAGATGACTCGCGCGCCAGGCGAGAAGCTCACAGACGAGGTCGCGCGCGAAGTGTGCCAACGTACCGGAAGCAAAGCGTTCATCAGTGGATCGATCGCTGGTCTGGGGAATCAGTACGTCATCGGCTTGAACGCCGTCAATTGCGCCACGGGCGACCCCATTGCTCGTGAACAGGCGCAAGCTCCAAGCAAGGAGAAGGTGTTGGACGCGCTGAGCAGCGGCTCTGCGAAACTGCGGGGCGAGTTGGGCGAATCACTCCATTCGGTACAACAATTTGATGTACCGCTCGATCAAGCGATGACCTCGTCGCTTGAGGCTCTGAAGGCTTTCAGTCTGGGTAGAAAACAAAACAGCGCTGCAGCGATTCCTTTTTACCAGCATGCTATCGAGCTGGACCCGAACTTCGCGGCGGCCTACGCGCGTTTGGGCATTATGTACCGCAACATCGGGCAACCCGCAAAGGCAAGCGAGTATGTCACTAAAGCCTTCGAGCTACGCAAGCACGCGGGCGAGCGGGATAAGCTTCGAATCACCGCGTCTTATTACGAATTTGTGACGGGAGAGCAAGAGAAAGCTATCCAGACCTACCAATTGTGGGCGCAGTCTTATCCCCGCGACTGGCTTCCTCTCTTTAACGCAGGCGTTGCCTACGGAAGCCTGGGGCAGTACGAGAAAGCAGTAGAGACAACTCGCAAATCACTAGACCTCTATCCCGAGAATGTGACAGCCTACGAAAATCTCGGGACATTTTATCTCCCGCTGAACCGTCTGACCGAAGCGAAGGACATAACGAACGAGGCACTTGCGCGGAAATTAGACGAAGAAATGCTGCACACGAATCTCTATAGCTTGGCTTTCCTGCAGGGCGATTCCGCGGAAATGATTAAACAAGCGGCCTGGTTTGAACGAAAGCCGGACGTCGAGAACGAGATCTTCGGACAGGAATCAAGCACGGAAGCCTATTACGGGCGACTCAAGAAAGCTCGAGAACTGACAGAACAGGCGGTTGCGTCCGCCGACCGAGTGCAAAACAAGGAAGTGGCGGCTTTTTGGACTGCGGATAGCGCGCTCCGGGAAGCATTGTTGGGCAATTTTGGGGCGGCGAGGGAGAGAGCGGACGAAGCTCTGAAGCTAGCTCCAGAAAGTCGTGACGCGGAGAGCGAGGCGGGATTAGCATTGGCGCTGACCGGAGACGTAAGTCGTGCGCAAGTGACGGCGGATGAACTAAACAAAAAGTTTCCGCTCAATACGATAATGCAATCCATTTGGTTGCCCACGATACGTGGACAAGTCGCAGTCAATCGCAACACTTCCCCTGCTGCCGTCAAACTTCTGCAACCAGCAATTCCGTTCGAGCTGAGCACAGGAGTTGAACCGCTCGGCTATTCATGTATCTATCCTGCTTACATTCGCGGCCAGGCGTATCTGGCTGAAGACCAAGCCGTGTCCGCAGCGGCGGAGTTCCAGAAAATCCTCGATCATCGCGGCTTAGTTCAGAACTGCACAACCGGTCCGCTGGCGCATCTGGGACTGGCGCGCGCTTATGTCCGGCAAGGCGAAATGTCCAAGGCCCGCGTCGCCTATCAGGATTTTTTGACGCTCTGGAAAGATGCCGATCCTGACATTCCAATTCTCATTGCTGCCAAAGCAGAATACGCGAAGCTGCAGTGACTCCCGTGGCATTGTGATCGGAGAAGATGCTTGGTGGACAGCACAGAGTTGATGAGAGACACAATTGGGCGTTCGTTCGCATGCAGTGAAGAAAGATCTCGGCGTGCCCCGCCAGGAATCTAGCAATGGGCCTCAAACAAAAAGCAGCTAGTAGAGTGGCTCGACAAATTTGTGAGCCGATGCTATTGGACGCTACGCATGTTTTCTGTCACTTGTGTTCAGGCGGCGTCCTTCCGGAATAGCCAGAGTCAGATCGGTAACGAGGCGTTCATGCGCCGCGATCTGGTCAGTTGTATGTACTGCAGTCGCGGGATCGTTATGTGCGACGCCTAGAAGACCCGTCCCAACTGGAAGAACCACTTGTAGTGGCCCGTATCACCTGCGCTGGCGCCAATGAAAACCGGCCCAATGGCTGTCAGCGCGATCGCGCCGATCGCACCGTCACCCGACAGCTTTGGAGCACCGAGTGGATCGCCGTACATTTTTCCGACTTCGCCAAAGCCTGTAAAATAGACATTGCTTCCGACGAATGTGGGTAACGCAAAGATCTTTCGCATGTAACCGATGCGGCCGAGGAAGTATTGGTTCCCTATCAATTCATTGAGCCCATAGGCGCTCAATCTGCCTACGCCTCCCAGGAAGAACTGCGGCGTCCCGGTTTTTTGATAACCAAGAGTCGAACCGCCTGTCGCGATTAAGAATACGGAATCGTTACGCCGAACCGGTTGGAAATATTGCAAGGACGCCTCCAGAGTTGGGAAGCCCTGCGAGGCATTTGGAAAGCTGTCATAAAAGTTGAAGTTCGTCAGGACGATGTAACCCGCGGTAGGAAGAATTGGATCATTGGCGTGGTCCATGACATATCGAACATGCGTGCTTCCTATCCGCCCACTGTAAGAGGGAAAGTCCGGGGTACCGAGTCGCAGGTCTGCACTGCCGTAGCCCAGTCCATATCCAACGCGCACTTCGCTGAATCGGCTAATGGCATATCCAACGTCGATACCACCCGATGTCCGGTCTAGGCGGTAAATCGCCTCGGGATCCTGCTTGTGGTAGATCTGAAAAGTTGCCTGGCTCGCATTTACGAATGGGTCGAAGAACCACTTTCCGAGGGGCTGGAACGGACGATAAAGATCAGAGGCCATGCCGTATGTTTCACCGAACTCGAAGTCCGTGCGCCACTCAGAGCGGAACCCTGCGATATCCATAAAGGTCAACCGTGCACCAAACGTGAAGGTCACATCCTGAGTTTGAGTGCCGTTTACCTCAAACGATGGTCGGAGCGTGGGTGGGGCATAACTCTTTTCGTGAGCCGTGATAAGTAGTCCGGTCTGACCATTCTCTTGAATGATTTCGTAGGTTACGCTGTCAAGTCGCCCTACACCTGCCAGACGCGTAAGGTCCTGTTCAAGAGTGGTCTGGTCAATCGGTTTCCCCGCCAGGGGAGAAAGGAACTTCTGAACGTTGGTTAGTGACTCGCCCTCGATACCTACTACCTTTACGAATTGCGGTACGCCGGTAGTTGTCCGCAGACGGGAATTCTTGCCGTGGAGATACTCCGCCCAGGCTATATCATCCAGCGAGTACATCCTTAGAAGCGTGGCCTTCTGCTCGGCAGCTTCGTATCCAATCTTGACCAATTCGTCCGACTTTTCGTAATCCATTGTCGTATATTTCTGGACGTCAGCCTTGACGATTACATCCGCTCCCTCCATCCCGCGGATTTCTGTCTCTGCGATCACTAATTCCACCGACCGACCCAGAACGCTGAACACCGACTGGATGTCCTTTGCCGATGCGGGAGAGATTTGCAGGTGCACGGCGATGACAATGTCCGCGCCCATATTGCGAACTACATCCGTGGGCAGGTTGTCCACCAGACCGCCATCCACAAAGATCTGGTTGCCGCGGCGCACTGGCGCAAACACACCGGGAATCGACATGGTTGCCCGCATCGCTTCAGACAGCGAGCCATTCTGAAAGACGTAAGCCTTTCCGGAGATGAGTTCGGTTGAAACGCAGCGGAATGGAATCGGTAGATCGTCGAACGAGCGAATATCGGAATACGGAATTGTTTCCCGGTCGATAAGTAGGCTCACTTGTTGGCCAGAATTCAATCCGGGTGGCAGAGCGGGACCGTGCTTCAATCCGATCACGATCGCGTTCGGAAATTGCCGTGCATCTTCCTTGCGCTGGAACGAAAGGTCCTCAAATGGAGTTTGGCCGCCCAATACCAGCGCCCAATCCATCTTTTTCACAACCTCATGCATCTGGTCGGCCGATTTTCCTGTCGCATAAAGGCCGCCCATCAAGCCGCCCATACTCGTCCCCGCGATGTAGTCCACGGGGATGTGATGATTTTCAAACCATTTCAAAACGCCGATATGTGCTTCGCCGAGCGCTCCTCCACCTTCCAGCGCCACGCCGATCTTGGGACGGACCTTGTCCGGTGCCTGGGTGGTTCGGACTGATTGTTCCTCACTCTGTGTGACAATGGGTTTTTCCTGCCCGAAGCAGTAAAACGGCAATATGCAAAAGAGAATTAAAGTACATACATGCACACGCATTACGGACTACCTCAACTATTCCCGGGCAGATTGAAAGCCCCGTTTATTAAGTGCCACCTGTGGTAACCGCATCTGGCGTAACAGAATCATCAGCGACTGGCGGGACGAACTAACTCGGCACAGGTGGGCTTGTTTTTGCTCTGTCGATAAGCCTGCGCAGACCCAAAGTCAGCGGAACCGAGAGGACGGCTCCCGCTGGACCAAGGAGAAAGCCCCACCCCACGAGCGAGAGCGTGACCTCAATCAACCCAACATCGAGCCCTTTCTTTAATAGCGCCGGTTTCAGGATATTCTCTCCCAGCATCTCCGTCAGAAACAGGCCACCGAACACGAGCAGCGCTCTCTTCCAGCCCAACATGAGGAGTGCGAGCAAGGTCGGTGGCACGAGCGCGATCATGAATCCAATGCTCGGGATGAAGTGGAGGAAGAAGTACAGTAAGCACCAGATCACCGCGAAGTCCACGCCTAGCAGAGTTAAGAGAAGCAGATTCGCGAGAGCAATGATGGCTCCTGTCTCCGCGGTTGTGGCAATAAAGCGCTGAGTGTCTTTGCCAAAATTCGCTAGTCTCCTGGCGATAGGACTATTGCCACGTTCAGGATCCAACAGCTCCACCAGAAACAACAGTGTCAGGAACCAAATCAGTAATCGGTCAGAAAGGAGTTCAATGGTGCTGGGCAGTATGTCGCGCATGAACTGCATAAGCCGGCCTGAGCTGAGGAGACTCTTTACAGAAAGGTCGGTCGATTCAATTCCGTGTCGCGTCAGAAAGCCAGCGATTTGTTCGTGCAGATCTTCTATCCGCAGTTCGTAGACCGGAAGCTTGGCGCTCATTTGCAAGCCCGTCTTGACTAAAGCGAATGTAAGCACGCAACCAAACGCGACAACAAGGAGCACAGTGAAGCTGAGAGCAGCACTCTTGGGAACATGGAATCGGCGCACGAGCCACAGCGGGAATGGAAGGATTGCGTAAGCAAGTAGGAGAGATAACAGCACGATGGAGAGGACGTGAGAAGTCGTTCGTATACCCCAAGCCACAATAACCACGCAGGCGGCTATTTTTAGAGCTTGGATCGCGCTGTGATCATCGGTTCCCATTCAACACTCTCTGGATACGTATCTCACTCTCAGATGCACGACATAGTCTTCATCCAGCTGCCACGCAAATGGATTCCAAGCCGTGTTTTTCATCACTTGTGTGTTAAGGCTCTCTGAATGACTTCGAGCACTTCTGCACCGGAATCTGTCTTTCGGAAGAAAGCCGCGCATCCCACAGCCTCGGCCGCCATCCGTGCTTTGGAATCTTCGTAAGCGGTGATGAAGATGACGGGCGTGTTGTTGCCTACAGCCGCGAGCCGCTGAGCGAGTTCGATACCGGATATGCCACCGAGCTGGATGTCGAGAACAAGGCAGCCGAACTGAGGATGCTTCGCGTCAGCGAGAAACGCTTCCGCTGAGGCATAGGTGATCGGCTGAATACCCGCTGACCGCAGTAGCCGACCGAATGACCGGCAAATGCTTTCGTCGTCATCAACGATGGCGACGTAGCTGGTTGTTGTGCTGCTCATTGTGAACCGATAAGCACTATAAGCATGTACAGTAAAGCCGACTACTGCCCTTTGGGGAAGGTTCGCGCGAGCGACGGGAAGATGCCCACCTCCGGTGTTAACCGCGTGAGTTCCGCCACGGACTGGACGTTCAGTTTCGTAGTGTTCGCAGCGCATACTGCGGGAGACTTGCCTGGCAGACAGGCCTTCGTTTATAGAGAGGACGCGGCGCTTGATCCGCAAGGCGGTCGAGGCGAATTTGGTGGAGAAGGAAGGCGTAGGTACACGAAAGGTTGCAATCAATAAGTGTAGTGAATGACGCCGGTCCGTGGAGCTTCATCGCGCACCGCCGAACCTTAGGTAAGTCCGACGGACCAGAAGCCACATCGTTGGCAAGAACTTGAACTTGAGCTTGGTCTTTCGGTTTTACACCTCAACTCATGCATTGTGACCCTTATCACAAACTATCTATCCGTCATATGTTCATATGCAGCCTTGGAGCTTAAACGACTGCCTCCTTTCAGCGCTCTGAAACCCATCGGGTGGAGAAGCGACTTGTCAATGGATCGTAAAAACCCCCGCCGTCTGCCGATCGCCGATTGGCTGTTTAACTACCAGATGGAGTGGCTCCGTCCAGATCTAACCGCTGGATTAACGACCGCTGCAGTAGTCATTCCAATGGCGATGGCATACGCCACGATTGCGGGATTACCCATCCAGGTCGGGCTTTACACTGCATTTGTCCCCATGCTCATTTACGCAGTATTGGGGACTTCGCGTCCGCTCAGCGTGAGCAGCACCTCAACCATTGCCATATTGACCGCAACGGGACTCAGTGAAGTTGTTCCTAATGCTAATTCAGCCTCTCTTTTTCGATCTACGGCGATGCTCACTCTTTTGGTGGGCGCAATTCTTATTTTGGCTTCGGTCCTCAGGCTTGGATTTGTCGCCAACTACATATCCGAGCCCGTATTGGTGGGCTTCAAGGCGGGGATAGGACTCGTCATCGTTCTGGGCCAAGTTCCAAAGATATTTGGCCTCCATTTCGCCAAGGGTTCTTTCCTCCACAACCTCTTTGCCATTGCCAAAGGGATCCCCGAAACATCACTGCCAACGGCGGTCGTCGGGATAACCATGATTTTCGTGCTGATCGGATTTAAACGATTTCTTCCCCGAGCGCCGGCTCCATTGATTGCCATCGCCGCGGGGATAATAGCCGCGCGTCTTTTGGCGTTACAGTCACACGGCGTGGAGCTAGTCGGCCGGATTCCGCAAGGCCTGCCCTCTCTAACATTTCCCGAATTCTCCCTTGCACGAGAACTATGGCCAGGGGCTTTGGGCATAGCCCTGATGAGTTTTACCGAGACAATCGCGGCTGGCCGAGCATTTGTCACGGCTGGAGAGCCACCCCCTAACGCAAACCGGGAATTGCTGGCCACAGGACTCGCCAATGCAGGCGGGGCTTTCCTGAGAGTCATGCCCGTCGGTGGTGGCACCAGCCAGACCGCGGTGAATCGCCTGGCGGGAGCACGGACCCAAGTGGCGGAATTGGTTACTGCGCTGGCCGCCCTGGCCACGATGCTTCTGCTTGCTCCGCTCCTTGCCTTCATGCCTCAAGCCACGCTCGCAGCTGTGGTGATCTTCTACGCCATCAACTTAATTAAGCCCAGAGAGTTTCGGGCAATCCTCAAAATCAGGCGAACGGAGTTCACTTGGGCCTTGGCGGCACTTGCTGGCGTTGTAGCTCTTGGGACACTTAAAGGTATTCTCGTTGCCATTGCAATTTCGCTCGTAGGGCTTGCCCATCAAGTCTCGGACCCGCCGGTCTACGTGTTAGGGCGCAAGCCGGGCACCAACGTGTTCCGGCCAAGTTCGAAGGAACATCCAGACGACGAGACTTTTCCAGGGCTCTTGCTGTTGCGACTCGAAGGGCGAATTTTCTTCGCCAACGCTGGACACATTGCGGAGAAGATCCGAGACTTCGTGGATGAGGCGCAACCAAAAGTCGTGGCTATTGACCTTAGTGCTGTGCCCGACCTCGAATACACTGCACTCAAAGCTCTGACCGAAGGCGAGAAGAGACTGCGTAATCAGGGAGTATTCTTGTGGTGTTCAGGGCTGAACCCGGGAGTCCTGCAGGTGGTTCAGAAATCGGCATTAAGCGACGCTTTGGGTCGAGAAGCGATGCATTTCAACCTCGAAGCCGCCGTCGCCAAGTATTTGGCGATGAATGTCACAACGAACGACACTGATGCCATGAAAGTGTAAAAAGAGATCCTTTTGCGCGAACGCAATCTCGGTCTCACAATACAGCGGCTTAGCGAGTGCCGCTTCCCTTCAGCCATTGTCCGCTTTGCCCATGATGACGAACGATTCCGAGGGAACCCTCTGGACCACCGTCCTTGCCTCAACCGGCTAATCGTAGAACATGCTCTGATTTACTTATTCTGTTATGGCACCGGAACCGGCGTAGTAGCAGGAGTCACACCGCTGCCTGTCCACTGCGTATCGGTCAGATTCCATCCCCCACCAAGTGCACGATAGAGATTGACCAAAGCCACCTTGCGCCCCAGATCGTAAGTAACTGTTGCCGTTTCCGCGGGATAGGCCTGGATCTCGGCATCAATAATCTCAAGATAGCTCGAAAGCCCGCTATCGTAGCGAATCGTCGATAGTCGAATTGATTCGCGATACGCGTCTACGCTGGCCATCTGCTTTCGATAGGCTTCGGCAAGCTGCTGATGGGCGGAAAGTGAGAGGGAAACTTCGCCAAAAGCCCCAGTCACACCTTTTTCAAAGGATATTCTGGCCTGATCCCGTTGCGCCATGGCGGCCCGATACTGATTCTTCAGACGGCCGGCAGTAAAAAGAGGGCCAGCGAGATCCCCGGCGAGGGTCCACGCCTTGCCGGCAGTGGTCAGGTCGGAAAGTTGCGGGCTTACTCCGCCCAATAATCCGCTCAGCGAAATCGTGGGAAAAAAATTCGCCTTGGCGACGCCAACGTTCGCGTTGGCAGCAATTAGGTTCTGCTCCGCTTCGCGCAAGTCCGGCCGGCGCTCTAGCAGAGCAGATGGCAATCCGGCAGGAACCTGTGGCGGGTCGTACTGATCGGCTAGTGCGGCTCCTCGCACGATCGGCCCTGGATTGTGGCCAAGCAACAAGTTCAGTGCAGCCTCCTGAGCTACAATTTGTCGTCTGAGATCAGGGATGGTGGCTTCGACGTTTAGCATCGCTGCTTGAGCACGCGCCACTTCGAGTCCGGAGGCAGCACCGCCTTCAAATTTGTGCTGAAAGATGTCCAGAGTTTCCTGAAAACTCTTCGAAGTTTGCTGTGAGATTTCAATTTGTGCGTCGAGGGCCCGCAGTTGGAAATACCCCTGGGCGACTTCCGACATGACGAGGAGACGAATGTCGCGCCGAGCTTCCTCGGTAGAAAAGTAAACTGCGCGCTGAGCCTCATTCATCTTGCGAATTCGGCCAAATAGATCAATTTCCCAGAAAGTGGTAAAGCCGTACGAATAGTAGGTGTGATTCGCAACAAGCGGAGACTGCTGCCCCGAAATGTTTCCATCGTAAGCAACTTGCGGGTAGTACTGCGATTTAGTGACGCCGAGCAAGGCTCGTTCCTGTTCCACGCGCGATACCGCCAACCGCAAGTCGTAATTGTTCGCAAAGGATTCGCGGATCAGACTCTGCAGCTCTGGATCCTTGAACAATTCCCACCATGCAAGATCGGCGGCAGAATTGCTGGATGCTTGCTCTTGGGTATAGAAGGTGGCCGGCGGATGGAATTCCGGTTTCTTGTATTTTGGCCCGACGTTGCACCCACCAAAGATGAATGGAAGAAGACCGACGACAAGCAGCATTTTCATTAGTCGTGACCTCCTTCGAGTACTGCAGGTTTGGTCACTTCCAGCCTTGGTTTCTTCTTGGCAATGCGCTCCACCACCACAAATAAGACCGGCACGAGAAAAATCCCGAGAATTGTGGCGGCTGACATGCCAGTGATGACGGAACTCCCCAAGACTCTTCGGCCGATCGCCCCAGCGCCCTTGGCTTTCCAGAGCGGGACGCATCCCAAAATGAAGGCGAAGGAGGTCATCAAAATGGGTCGTAAACGCAAACGAGCCCCTTCAAGCGCGGCCTCGACCAGTTCTTTTCCCTTCGAGTGCTCCAAGACCGCGAACTCAACGATTAAAATAGCGTTCTTGGCCGTCAGGCCAATCAGCATGATGAGCCCAATCTGAGCAAAGATATTGTTGTCGAATTTGCGCAGCAACAGTCCGCTGTAAGCTCCAAGAACGGCGACTGGTACCGACAGGAGAACGCTGAACGGCAACGACCAACTTTCGTAGAGCGCCACCAAGATCAAAAACACAAAGACGAACGACATCGCAAAAACCATGGCCTGGCCACCTTCGGCCTTCTTCTCTTGATAGGACATGTCGCTCCACGCGTAGCCGAATCCTGCGGGCAGGACCTCGTTGGCAACTTGTTCCATCGCGGCCATGGCCTGTCCGGAACTGTAACCGGGAGCAGGCGAACCGTTGATCTGGATACTGCGATAGAGATTGAAGCGGGTCGTGTATTCCGGCCCAGATACTCGCTTGATCGTGACCAGAGAAGCCAGGGGTGTCATCTCGCCCTTTGCGCTTCGCACGTAAAAATTGTTGATTTTGTCGGCACTAGTGCGGTACTCCGGCTCCGCCTGAAGATAGACTTTCCACTGGCGGCCGAATCGATTGAACTGGTTCACATAGGTACCGCCAAGGAAGGCCTGTAGCGTCTGGTAAACTTCTCCAAACTGCAAACCTTGCTTCAGTATGCGATCCTGGTCCAACTCCACATAGAGTTGCGGCACAGACGGGCGGAAGGTGCTGACCAGCGATGCGATCTCAGGGCGTTTTCGAGCGGCCAGAGTCAGTTGATCCAGCATTTCTGAGAGCTGTGCGACGGTTCCACCGCTGCGATCCTGTAGCATGAGGGTGAACCCACCGGCCGTGCCAAGTCCTGGAATGGCGGGCGGCCCGAAGGCGAAGGCAATGGTCTCCGGGATCTCCTTTCTCATTTTCTGGTTGAGGCTGCGCATAAGCCCACTAGCGGAAAGTTCCTCAGTAACGCGCTCGTCCCAAGGCTCGAGCTGCAGGAAATAAAAGCCCGTGTAGGAGGCCGAGGTGTTGGACAACAGGCTGAATCCAGAAATCCCGCTGAAACCCTTGACGCCGTGGGTGTGCGCCAGCATGTCGTCAAGCTTGCGCATGACTGCGTCGGTGCGCTGCAGTGATGCGGCATCCGGTAATTGAACCTGTAAAAAGGCGTAACCTTGATCCTCTTCTGGAATAAAACTGGTAGGAAGCTTCTTTCCCATACCTCCTGCTGCAACAGTGATTCCCACCAGCAGCAACAAGGCAATGCTCCACCGGCGAATGAGCGCGCCGCTCCAGCTTACGTAGCCACCTGTCATCTTTCCGAACCAGCGGTTGAACCAGTCGAAGAACTTTCCAAGTGGACCTCTGGCTTTCTTGCGTGGACGCAGCAAGAGTGCAGCTAGGGCGGGCGAGAGCGTCAAAGCGTTGAAGGCCGAGATTAGGACGGAAATCGCAATGGTGACGGCGAACTGTTGATTGAGCAGACCCTTGATGCCACCCATGGCGGCCATGGGCACGAATACGGAGGCAAGAATCAACGCGATACCAATGACCGGTCCCGTGACCTCTTCCATGGCCTTGAAGGTCGCGTCCTTGGGCGATAAGCCATGCTCGATGTGGTGTTCGACTGCCTCGACCACGACGATAGCGTCGTCCACCACGAGCCCGATCGCCAGGATAAGCCCAAAGAGAGAAAGCGTATTGATCGAAAAACCGAGTAGCGGAAAGACGGCGAAGGTACCGACAAGCGACACGGGGACGGCCAACAAAGGAATCAAGGTGGCTCGCCAGTTCTGGAGAAACAGGAATACAACAATGATGACCAGGACAATGGCCTCCACCAGCGTGGTCACGATTTCCTTCATCCCCTCTGTGATTGGCAGGGTCGTGTCCATGGCGACGGTGTATTCCAGGCCGTCGGGGAAGCGCGACTTCAGTTCGTCCATTTGGGCCTTGATCTGTTTCGCCACTGCCAATGCGTTGGAACCGGGGGCCTGGTAAACGCCAATGATCACCGCGGGCTTACCGTTGAACCGCCCGATTTGTTGATAAACGAGAGAACCTAACTCTATGCGCGATACATCCTTGAGTCTCACTGTCGAACCATCCGGGTTTTGACGGACAATAATGTTGCCAAACTCTTCCGCATTGATGAGCCGGCCAGCCGCGCGGACTGCATAGGTAAATTGTTGGCCCTTCGGGGCGGGCTCCGCCCCGATCTGCCCCGCAGGGTTTACCGCACTCTGTTGCTGCATGGCATTCGTCAGATCAGAGACGGTCATGCCAAGCTTGGTCAACTGGTCCGGCTTGACCCAAATGCGCATGGCATAATCCGAGGCACCGAAATTGGTAACCTGTCCAACCCCAGGAATCCTCAGCAGAGTATCGTTCACATTGATAGTGGCGTAGTTCCCCAGGAATTGCCCGTTGTAGGTGCCATTCGGCGAATGGAGAGCAAGCACGAGCAGCGGCAGGCCCATCAGTTTCTTAACCGTTACGCCATACTGGTTGACGGAAGTGGGAAGATTCGGGCTGGCCTGGGAAACGCGGTTCTGGGTATTCACCTGGTCGATATCGACGTTTGTGCCGACATCATAAGTAACCTTGAGCGTCATGGTGCCGTCATTGGCGTTTGTAGACATCATGTAGATCATGTTGTCCACGCCATTCATCTGCTGTTCCAGAGGAGTGGCAACGGATTGTTCAATGGTCTGAGCGTCCGCGCCGGTGTACGTCGCCGATACGCTGATCTGTGGAGGAACGATATCAGGCAATTGGGCGACCGGCAGTTTCGTCATCGACACAAGTCCGGCTATCACGGTAAGCAGCGCAATGACGATCGCGACGTTTGGCCGATTTATAAAGAATTTAGACATAGTTACTTCTCACCAATCACGGCGTTGGCCTGAGTGTCTTTGTAAGGTCTGGGTGCGACCGTCATGCCGCTCTTCACGCGTTGCGATCCGTCGACGATCACGCTTTCTCCCAGTTGGAGTCCAGAGTCGACTACCCACATATCGCCGTATAATGGACCGAGTTTCACCGTCTTAATAGCCACTTTGTTGTCCGCTCCAACGACTCCCACTTGGTAGACACCCTGCAATTCCGAGACTGACTGCTGCGGGATCAGAAGAGCTCCCTTGCGGAACTCGGTAACAACTCGAATTCGCGCATACTGCCCGGGACGAAGCACGTTCCCTGGATTCGGGAACTCTCCGCGAACTTGAATGGTTCCCGTTCGTGAATCAACCTCGCGATTCACAAAAAGAACCTTGCCTGGTCGGGGATATACTGTACCGTCTCCCAATATCAATTCGAGGTTTTGCCTGGTTGCGCTGCTCGATTTTTCGCGCGTAAACCGCATGTAATCCTGCTCCCCAACACTGACGTCAACATAGATCGGATTCACATTCGAAATCGTCGTCATGACGGTAGCCGGAGTCATCAGGTCACCAATACCGACCTTGGCTACGCCGGCAATGCCCGAGATCGGCGAGGTGACTGTCGTCCATCCAAGATTCAACTTAGCGTTGTCCAGGACCGCTTGATCCGCGTCCAGCGTAGCGCTTGCTCCTCTTTCCATGCTTGTGGCTTTGTCGAGCTCGGCTTGGCTCACTGCCCTTTGCGCCACCAATGGCGTATAGCGCCGCACATCGATTTGGGCCTGGTTCAACGAAGCACGGGCGCGCTCCAGGTTTCCGGCAGCTTGTTCCACGGCAGCCTGCGCCTGGCGCTTATCCAGCTGGAACATCGCTTGCCCTTTTTCCACGTATGAGCCTTCTGGATAAACACGTGTAAGCAAAAATCCATCCACCTTTGGACGGATCTCCGCGTCCACATTGCCAACCATCGTCCCAACCCAATCCTGATGGATCGGAACATCCTGTTGGAGCACCTGGGCGACCGTAACGCCAGGAGGTGGCGGAGCGGTTTTTTCCTCCTTGGAAGAACAAGCAGTAAGGGTGGCGAGCACGATCAGAGAAGCGCAGAAGAGTTGAGCGGTAATGGTGGGTTTGTTGATTAATCGCTCGCGGAGAGACGCGGAAGCTACGAGCGTCAACTCGCGGCACCAACAAAGGGGGATGCTGCCTCTGAGTTCTTTAGCCATTCGATTCGTCTCCAAACCGCAAATGCCGCTGTCTACCAAATACGCAAAGCCGTTCACCTACACCAGAAATCGCGAAGGAATTAGTATTTCTCTGGAATAAAGTGTCTGCCCTTGAGTGAAGCTTGATCGTCGTAGCTGCCCTTGTTCTTGCGCGCGGGCAATTTCACTTTTTCCCGTGGGGCCTTGCGGTAAGGAATAAGGCTCAAGAAATGCCGGATGCAGTTGAGCCGCGCTCTCTTTTTGTCGTCAGAGCGGATGAGGTGCCAAGGAGCATGTTTTGTATCGGTCGCTTCCAGCATGCGGTCGCGCGCACGCGAATATTCATACCAGCGGCGAAACGATTCCAAATCCATGGGGCTGAGTTTCCACTGCCGCACGGAATCATTGATCCGGGCCTCAAAACGACGCTGTTGCTCCTTCTTCCCGACTTCCAGCCAATATTTGATGAGGATAATCCCAGCATCCACAATATAATTTTCGAACGTAGGGCAGAGCTGCAGGAATTTCTCGTACTGTTTGTCAGAGCAAAAACCCATCACATGTTCCACACCGGTCCGGTTGTACCAACTGCGATCAAAAATCACAATTTCGCCGGCCGCCGGGAAGTGTTGAATGTAGCGCTGGAGATACATCTGGCTTTTTTCCCGGTCGGAAGGTGCGGGAAGTGCAACGAGTCTGAACACCCGAGGGCTGACTCGTTCGGTAATCGCGCGAATAGTGCCACCTTTGCCCGCAGCGTCGCGCCCTTCAAAGACGACAATCACCCGAAGACCTTTGTATTTCACCCAGTCCTGCAGTTTACAGAGCTCTGCCTGCAGGTCGCGCATCTCTACTTCATATTCCTTACGCTTCATCCGTTTATTTTCTTTTTTGTGGTCTTTCTTTTTTTTAGCCATCAGTAACGCTCCTTAGCTACAGCGTAGTTGCCACTAAACCGTGTTGCCCCGGATGTACTCGGCGGCAATGGAGCTCGCATAGACGCGACTCTTCGTTTTCGCGAAGACGATTCATGCGAGACGAGATGTTTGTCCACGTTATGCACGTACCCGGCGCTTGACGCGCAACTGCGCCAAGGAGCGCGCCAGCGAGGCGTTGATGTAGGCGACTTCTTCGTCGGAGAGTTTATCTTTGAGCCGCGCTTCGGCGCGTTGCCGGGCTTCCTCGGCTTTGGCTTCGTCAATCTTGTCGGCTTGAATCGCCAAGTCGGTTAGGATCGCCACGTGGGCGCCCCTGACTTCAATAAGTCCCGATCCCGTCGCGAAGAAGGTGTCCCGGCCGTCTTTACGCACGATGATTTCGCCCGGCACCATCTGGGTAATAAGCGGGACGTGTTGTGGGTACACCCCGAATTGGCCGGTTACGCCCGGCAATGTGACCATCTCCACGTCGTCGCAGTACACCGGGCCCTCCGCGGTGACGATTTCAAGTTTTAACGTGTTGGCCATGGCTCAACTGGGTTTGACCTCGTCAATCCCGCCTTTCATGTAAAAGTCACCCTCCGACACAGCGTCGTGTTTGCCCTCGAGAATCTCTTTGAAGCCACGCACTGTTTCGGCCACTGGGACTTGCTTGCCTTCGCGTCCACTAAACACGGCCGCCACGGTAAAGGGCTGGCTCAGGAATCGCTGAATCTTGCGGGCACGCAACACCGCAATCTTGTCCTCAGGCGACAGTTCGTCCATGCCGAGGATCGCGATGATGTCTTGAAGATCCTTGTAGCGCTGGAGCAGGCGCTGAACGCCGAGCGCGACATCATAGTGTTCCTGCCCGACAATTTCCGGCGCGAGCGCTCGGGAAGTTGAGGCGAGCGGATCAACCGCCGGGTAGATGCCCAATTCCGCAATCGACCGCTCCAAAACGATGGTCGCGTCCAAATGCGCGAACGTGGTGGCCGGTGCTGGATCGGTTAGATCATCGGCCGGCACATACACGGCCTGAAACGAGGTAATCGATCCCTTCTTCGTTGAAGTAATACGCTCCTGGAGCACGCCCATTTCAGCGGCAAGAGTTGGCTGGTAACCGACGGCGCTGGCGGTGCGGCCGAGCAAGGCCGACACTTCGGATCCAGCCTGAGAAAACCGGAAGATGTTGTCGATAAAAAGGAGCACATCCTGATTCTTCTCATCGCGAAAGTATTCGGTCATAGCTAAGCCGGACAGGGCGACGCGCAGGCGCGCACCGGGCGGTTCGTTCATCTGGCCGTACACAAGCGCGATTTTCGACGCGCCGAGGTTGTCTTGCTTGATGACTCCGGCTTCCGACATCTCTTTATAGAGATCGTTGCCCTCGCGAGTGCGCTCGCCGACCCCGGCGAACACCGACACGCCGCCGTGGAGCTTGGCGATGTTGTTGATCAGTTCCATGATAATAACGGTCTTGCCTGTGCCGGCGCCGCCGAATGCACCGACCTTGCCGCCTTTCAGGAAAGGACAAATCAAGTCGAGAACTTTGATGCCGGTGGGAAGAACTTGCGGTGAGGGCGACTGGTCCACCAGCCTGGGCGCTGTGCGGTGGATCGGGTAATACTTTTCTGTTTTGACCGGTCCGCGCTCGTCGACCGGGTTGCCGCACACATCAAAGACTCGCCCCATCACTCCATCTCCAACCGGCACGGAAATGGGCGCACCCGTATCGATGACTTCGTATCCGCGTTTAAGACCTTCGGTGCCGGACATGGAGATGGACCGGACCCAGTTATCGCCAAGATGCTGCTGCACTTCGAGTGTGAGTTTGAACTGCTCGTTGTCGACCTTAAATTCGACGCTCAATGCGTTGTAGATGGCCGGCAGAGTCTCCGTGAATTCAACATCCACGACCGGACCAACGACTTGAACAATTTTGCCTTTATTCATGTGGCTCTCTTTCGCTATTCATTTCCTAGTTGGCCGCCGGCAAGATCGAGCAGTTCTCTAGTGATATTGCCCTGCCGCAGCTTGTTGTATTCCAGGGTTAAATCATTGGTCAGCTCTGTGGCACTGTCCGTGGCGTTCTTCATACTTACCATGCGGGCGCTTTGTTCACTGGCTTTGGCTTCCAATAAAGCCCTGTAGATGAAAATGCTGAGGTAATGCCCCAAGAGATAGGAGAGAACCTCCTCCGGGCTGGGTTCAAAGAGGACATTGGTTGCACCGGAGGTCTCAGCCGCTTCCGATTCCGCACCAGGAATACTCAGTCCTTTGATTTCACCAATCGGCAGAAGCTCCAATACCCCGGTCTTCTGTGACAGGGTGTTGATGAATAGCGTCACGACGACCTTCACTTCGTCGACCTCGCCCTTCAAGAATAGGTCTCGAGCGAAGTTGGCAATCGCCCGGGATTCGTCGAATCGAGGCGAGTCCCCAAACGCAAACTCGGCAGCCAGCTGCCGGTGAGTTCGCGCGACAAATTGCGCGGCGAGCTTGCCGGCCGCAATGAACACAGTCGTCGCCGGATCAAACTGCGCTGCCACTCGAAAAAGGTTGGCGTTGAGCGCCCCGCACAACCCTTTGTCCGTGCCGATAAGGATCACCGCGCGCTTGCGAACGGTCCGCACTTCCAGCAGCGGATGCGTGAACTCACTGGCGTGCGTCGTGGCGAACCGCTGGATGCGGTACAGCAGCTGAGAGAACGGCCGGGTCTTCAGCGTGGTCTGTTGGGCCTTGCGCATCTTCGACGACGCCACCATTTGCATCGCGCGGGTGATTTGTGCGGTGCTGCTGATCGACTTAATGCGTCGGCGAAGTTCACGTGGGCTGAGCATATCTCACCATTTCTTGTTTATTTCCAGGTCTGCTTGAATTCTTCGGCGGCCGCCTTCAACTCAGCCTTTAACACGTCGCTGAGCTCTTTTTCCCTTCCGATCTTGGCCAGCAACTGGCCTTTGCGCGTGGTGAAGTATTCCGTCAACTTGTTCTGAAACTCCTTCACCCGCCCCACTGGCACTTGATCCAGGTAACCGTTTTGCGCAGCCCAGATCACGACCACCTGGATCTCCACGGGTATCGGGTTGTACTGCCCCTGCTTGAAAATCTCCATGATGCGCTTGCCACGATCGATTTGCCCTTGCGTTTTTTCGTCGAGGTCGGAACCGAACTGAGCGAACGCCGCCAGCTCACGGAACTGGGCAAGATCGCCCTTGAGTTGTCCAGCCACTTGCTTTACAGCCTTGAGTTGCGCCGCCGAGCCAACGCGCGAGACCGAGATGCCGACGTTGATCGCCGGTCGCACACCTTGATGGAACAAGTCGGTTTCCAGAAAAATCTGTCCGTCGGTAATCGAGATGACGTTAGTAGGGATATACGCCGAAACGTCGCCGGCCTGTGTTTCGATGATGGGCAAAGCCGTGAGTGAGCCGTTGCCATACTTCTCGCTGACCCGCGCAGCACGTTCGAGCAAGCGGCTGTGCAGGTAAAACACATCGCCAGGATAGGCCTCGCGACCCGACGGGCGCTTCAATAGGAGCGACACTTGCCGGTAGGCCACGGCCTGCTTGGACAGGTCGTCGTAAACAATCAGCGCGTCCATGCCGTTATCCATGAACCACTCGCCCATCGCTGCGCCAGCGAACGGCGCGAGATATTGATTGGCGGCGGTGTCCGAGGCCGGGGACGCCACAACGATCGTGTACGGCATCGCGCCGGCTTGTTCGAGGACCGAGATAACCCGCGCGATGGTTGACTGCTTCTGGCCGATCGCGACGTAGATGCAGTAGAGCAATCGGTAGTCCTTGTCGCCCGCCAATTCGGCGGCTTTATTCAGCCGAGCTTGACTGATCATGGTGTCAATGCAGATCGTTGTTTTGCCGGTACCACGATCACCGATGATCAATTCGCGTTGGCCGCGGCCAATCGGAATCATCGCATCAATCGGCATGATCCCGGTCTGCACCGGTTGGTTGACGGAGCGGCGGCGAATAATACCAGGCGCAGTCTTTTCCACCGGATACGTCTTGTCGCTCTTGATCGGTCCTTTACCATCGATGGGTTCGCCTAAAAGGTTCACAACGCGACCCAGCAATCCCTTGCCCACGGGTACTTGCAGAAGCTTGCCGGTGGTGCGTGCTTCGTCGCCCTCTTTGAGTTGCGTGTAGTCTCCAAGAATCACGACGCCGACTTCGGTCTCTTCGAGATTCAATGCCAGACCGGTAACGCCGTTGCCGAGGTCGATCATCTCGTTGAGCATCGCGTCGCTCAAACCTTCGATCTTGGCGACGCCGTCACCAACCTCACGGATGACGCCCACGTTTTGTTTCGCAGCCGTAGTCTTCGCGCCCGCAATTTGATCCTTAATCTCTTTTAGTAGGTCTGTCATAGTCACCTTGCTTCAGAAACTCTTCTGTAACGCTTCCAGTCCGGCCCGCACGCTGCCGTCATAAACATCGCATCCCACCTGAATTCGCATCCCGCCAATCAACTCCGGGCGTTGTGCGAACGCCGTGGTCAACCCCGGACCGTAGCGATGCGCTAAGCCTGCCTGTACGACCCTTTGTAAGTCGACCGGTAACGGGGTGGCACTCTCGATGGTGGCCGTGTGCTGGGCACGGTCGAGTTTCACTAACCGCAGAAAATGCGCGAGGATGGCAGGGCAATTTCGTTCACCGATCGCGATGACGCGTTCGACGACTTGCCGGACACGATTCTCGTCCAGCAGGTTGTCCACCAAGCAACAGCAGTACAGCTGTTTGGCTTCACGCTTCGCTTTTTTGGTGATTTTCATAGTTAGACCGCAATCTGTTTGGAAGTTTCCTCTGCCAGGCGTCGCTGGTCCTCTGGCGTGAGAATTTTGCCTGTGACCGTGGTCGTGGCCTGGACCACGAGATTGCCGACCTCGCGTTTGAGTTCGGCGAGCATTCGGTCGTGGTCCTGAGCGGCGGCTTCGCGCGCCTTGACCATGATCTGTTCGGCAGCGGCAACAGCCTTCCTGGTTTCCTCTTGCTGCACGCGGGCCGCTGCAGTCCGGGCTTCTTCGATGAATTTGGCCCCTTGAACGTGGGCCTGCGCGATCACTTCCACGCGCTGACTTTCGGTCTTGTCCAACTCCGCTTTGATCTTCTCGGCGTTAGCGATTCCCAGCGTGATTTGTTGACGCCGCTGTTCGAGCATTGCGAGAATACGCCGATAGGCAAATTTGTAGAGGACCGCGCACACGATCGAGAAGCTGATGATCTGCGCCCCCAAGTGCCGCCAGTCCACGCCGAAGGTACGGGCGATCTGCGCGACCTGGCCATCGCTCTGGGCGGCGGCCAATAAAATAAAAACATTCATAGCTCTCGGCCCTCCCCGTCGTTACTGTTTCACCAGGAACAAGGCGTAGAACACGATTGCTTCTGCAAAGGCGATGGCCAGGATTGCCTGGACCATAATCTTCGTGGATGCGCCCGGATTGCGTCCCACCGCTTCAGAAGCCCCCTTGCCAATCAACCCCACGCCGATTGCCGCGCCCAAAGCGGCTAAACCAACGTGGATGGGTCCGCTTAATTCCGCTGCCAACATGAATGCAAGCATATGCCGTACCTTCCTTTGCTATCTCGCCGGCTCCCGCGATTGAACACGGTCAAGCTGACGGAATTCTTTACTAGGTGTTCGGTTCCGCGACCGGTGCCGCTTCCTCATGTTGACAAATCAGCAACGTGAACACAGCGCACAGCAACATGAAAACCAACGCCTGCACCAAGCCCACTAACAATTCCATGAAGTAAAAAGGAATGGGCAGCAACCAGCCGAGGCCAGGCTTCAGCCGGGCCATGGTGTCAAGCATGGTTTCCCCCGCAAAGATATTGCCGTAGAGACGAAAACTGAGGGAGATCGGCCGAAACAGAATGGAGACGATTTCGAGGCACCCGGACGCAAAAAATATGACGACCATCAATACTTTCAAAACTCCAGTTGTTTCGCCCTTCGGCGCAAACAATTCTTTCAAGAATCCAATCGGACCAACTTCCTGCAACGCCCAGACGATCCAACAGGCGAAAAAGATAATCGCCATGGCGAACGTCAGATTCAGATCGGCATTTGCGCCGCGGAACAGCGGTTGGTCAACCTCGAAACCGTTGGGAGTCTGGTATCCCCAGCCAATCGTGCCAACGCCGGGAATCAGACCAAGCCAATTCGCTGAGAGAATGAAGATGAAGATAGTCGCCAGAAACCAAAACGTTCGCTTGACCAAATGCGAGCCGATGATGCTCTCCAAAAAACCGTACAGACCTTCGACCAGCCATTCCAGGAGGTTCTGAGCCCCGCTGGGAACACCTTTCATGTCGCGCGTCGCGACTCGGGCGAAAATTATCAGGGCGATGGCCACAACCCAGCTGACGATCATGGAATTCGTGATGAAGCCGCCCCAATGTTCGATTTTGACGGCGGACTGCGGCAGGCCGTGCTCAGCCTCACTGGCAAATGCACTGCCGGAAGGCAATAGCATTCCCAACCACAACAAACGTTGAAGCACAGATTTCATTAGTCAGTACGTCCGGTTTCCGCAAGCTCGTCATCAACAATGGCGTCGTAGCTGGTTGTTGTGCTGCTCATCGTGATTCGATGAGCACTATAAGCATGGAAAGGTAATGCTGACTACTGCCCTTTGGGGAAGGTCCGAGCGAGCGACGGGAAGATGCCCGCCTCCTGTGTTAGCCGCGTGAGTTCCGCCACGGACTGGACGTTCAATTTTGTGGTGATCGCAGTGCGATGTAACTTCACTGTGCGTTCGTGGATGCCTAGATCGTAGGCAATCTGCTTGTTGAGTCGTCCTCGCACCACATGAGAGAGCACTTCGAGCTCTCGTTCACTGAGCGTGTCGAAGCGCGCGCGTAGCACAAGCTGGCGAGCACGCGTATTGCGTTCACGAGCATCACGCGCAAGGGCGCGGTTCACCGCGTCTAACAACGCTTTCTTCGGCGCGAGCTTTTCCAGGAAATCCTCCGCGCCACGGCGCATTGCTCGGACGCTCGAGGGAATGTCACCATGTCCTGTTAAGAAGACAATCGGCAGAGGATTGCAACTCTGCTCGAGCTCTGATTGCAGTTCGAGTCCATTCATTCCGGGCATCTTTAAATCCGCCAGAACACAACCCGGCGCATCTGCATCACGGCGCTCGAGAAATTCACGAGCCGACGAATATGTCTTCGCAGCGAACCCGTTCGCCCGAAGCAGTCGCGAGATCGCGGAAAGAAAGGACGCATCATCATCGACGACGTGAACAGTGGGTTCGGTCACGGTCATTGCGTTGCGTGCTCCTCTGTCATCGGCAGAGTAAATCGAAACGATGCTCCGCCTTCATTTTTGTTCTCTGCCCAGAGCCTCCCGCCGTGCGCCTCAATGATCGTGCGAGAGATCGACAAACCCATACCCATGCCGTTCGGCTTGGTGGTAAAGAAGGAATCAAAAACGTGCGTGAGTTTGTCAACGGGAATGCCGCAGCCGGAATCGCCCACAGCGATCTCGACGGTCTGCGGTCCGCAGCGCAAAGCGGTTATGCTGACGCGCCGGTCCTCCCGGTTTGCCTGATCGAGCGCCTCTAATCCGTTGACAATAAGGTTCAATAACACTTGTTGGAGATGCACGCGGTCGCCAATCACGGGCGGCAGATCGTCTGCCACGGCCACTTCGAGCTTTACGTGACGTTCCGCAGCGTCGGGCCGCACCAGGGCAACGACGTCACCAACAAGTTCCCCCACATGGATGGTCCGCTTATCGAGGTTGTGCCGCTTCAGTAGCTTGCGCATCCGTTCGATAATGCTGCCCGCACGCTGGTCGTCCTTGCGGATGTCGGCAAGGATCGCGCGGACTTCTTCCAGATCCGGCGATTCATTCTGCATGAAAAGCTCCGCCGCTTCCGCATTGCGCAATATTGCCCCGAGCGGTTGATTGATCTCATGCGCCAACGAAGACGCCAGCTGGCCCAGCGTCGCGACGCGGTCCACATGCGCAATCTCCTGCCGCAAATTCTGTGTCTCCTGCTCCGCTTCCTTTCGCTTTGTAATATCGTGCGAGACACCACGTACGAGCCTTGGTTTGCCGGCACCATCGAGCTCGAAGCGGCCATGAGAACTGATCCACCGCATCTCGCCGTTCGGGAGCACTACTCGATATTCCGCTTCGTAGCTACCGTCGCCCAAAGCCGCTTTCTCGAGCGCGGAGCGGAACATATCGCGATCGTCCGGATGAAGTCGTTGCAAGATGTGGTCGATTTCCAGCCTCTCCATCCGTGAAAAGCCGAACAGAGTCCGCCATTTGTCTGTTGCCCAGATTTCGTTTCGCCCGAGATCCCGAATCCAAATACCGAAATCCGCACCTTCGACGGCAAGTCTCATTCTTTCTTCAGTTTCGTGCAACGCGGCTTCACTCACCTGTAACTTGCGATCGAGTTGAGGCGCGCGAATCGCTTCGCGGCTTAGCTCATACCCCATCACTCCGACCAAGCCCATGAAGGAAATGCTAGCCACAATGGGTGCGTGGACGATTCCCCAGAACACCATGATGGACTGCCCGGCTGAGACAAGTGTGAAGAAGACGATGGTACCGCCCACGGTTATTGCTTTCTGGCGGTCCCCGCGGCGCCAGGCGGTGACACTAGCATCTGCGACAAAGATGACGAGCACCATCAAACTCAATTGACCGACTAGCATCCAGGGATTCGGCACACCCTCTGCGATTTGGACGGATTCGCCGAGAAACGGGATGTGCCGCAGGCGGGTGATCTCGCGGTAGTTGAGGTTCTGCCCCACCGAAAAATCGCACAGGAGAGCGAATGTGCGAAGGCCGCAGACCGTCCACGCAAGACTCGGTCGTCCGGCTTTCAGGAAAACCCGCACCAACCCGACGAGTGACAACACCAATAGCCACACCGGCACCTGTCCCCACTTCAGCGTACTGGCAAATTCTGCCGGGGTACTCGCCCGCATCATCCTTAACTCACAGAACGCAAAGGCCGCTGTCGAAATTGCCGTAAGGGAAAAAAGCAGATTAGGCCAAGCATTGCGAGTCTTGCACCAGACCAGAAATTGAATCCCCGCCAGCGTGAAGCACGCCGACGCAATCATTGACCAGATGACCGTAACCAGACTTATTTCCATGGAATGAATACTCTTCGATTCACATTCACGCCAAGGGTGTAACACTTCGCGGACACCGGACTCATTTGCCCTTCGTGCTATCTAGATATAAAGGGCCACCACAAAAGAAGAAAATCAATGCCAGTGCGCCCTTTAGGAGTTTCATCACTGTCTGCTCCATATTCGCGCCAGGTCTCAACCCGCGAGAACGGATACCTATATTCTCCAGTAGCACTCCTCTTGGCGATGTGCGCGGCATCACGTTGGAAATTATTGTGTGACCCACCCCACAGGGATATGTCTATTGACACTACCACTTCTCAAAGGCGCTCAGTCCTGGTAAACGCGCTACCCCCCTAAGTTGCTCCCGCTAGCCAGGTTTCCGCTTCCCGACAAACCACGAGTTTGGATGACTGACTCAACCTCTCGCATCTTTTCCCGAACGACTTTAAAGTGGGCGACCCATTCGAGTCGCCCGCTAGCAAGAGATTGTAGTTTGACTTCGCCTCAGTTGCTGCCTTTGGGGGGTGCAGTTACCGCTTCCATCACGCGGTCGAGACTGAAGCTGCCGGGCTTCATGCGCGGTGGGAATTCGCGGAAGCTCTGCAGCCACATCCCGACATAGGCGCCCGCTGGAGCCAGCATGAACATGCGAGGTCCAACCCAGTCGATGTAGCTGGCGGATTCGTCATTGGCGCGCTCAAGCGGGTCCATCCGCAAATTGGTCAACATCGGCCAGCGCAGTTCCTCGAACGGGGTTTCCCATACCTTAAATCCAATCGAGTTTTGCCGCAGGAAGGTCATCTTCCAATTGTTGTAACGCAAAGCCGCCACACTTCCGCCGTCGGTCCAGTAAATGAATTCGTGACGCGGAGATTCGGCCAACTCTCCTTTCAAGAAGGGCATCAGGTTGTAGCCATCGAGGTGGGCCTTGTAGGTCATTTCGCCGACGGTTTTGCCCTTCAACAGGTCTTCCTTGACGGAAGGGGCACCGGCCGCCGCGAGGACTGTAGGGAGCATGTCCTCGTGGGCGCCAATGTCGTTGATAATGGTGCCGGGCTTGACGACGCCTGGCCAGCGAATCAAACAGGGAACGCGATAGCCACCTTCCCATTGTGTGTTCTTCTCGCCGCGGAACATTGTCGTTCCGCCATCGGGCCAAAGGAAGAACTCCGCACCATTGTCACTGGAATACATGACGATGGTGTTGCCTTCAACGCCGAGCTTCTTCAACTCGTCAAGCAATTCACCAACGTCACTATCGTGCTCAACCATGCCATCTGCCTCAATACCCAAACCGGTCTTGCCTTCCCACTTCGGACTGAGGTGTGTGTAGGTGTGCATGCGGGAGGAGTTCCACCAAATGAAGAACGGTTTGTCGGCCTTCGCCGCGTTGTCCATGAACTTGAGCGCCCTCGCGGTGATTTCGTCGTCAATCGCCTCCATGCGCTTGCGCGAGAGTGGACCGGTGTCTTCACACTTCTGTTTACCCATCACGCCGAAGCGCGGATCATCGGTGGTATCGTCCTTGTCCGTCGCGAAGCAATGCAAGACGCCGCGTGGGCCGAACTTCGATTTGAATGCTGGATTCTTTGGGTAGTCCACATTCTCTGGCTCTTCCTCCGCATTCAAGTGATAGAGGTTTCCCAGCCACTCATCGAAACCGTGCACGGTGGGCAGCATGTCGTTGCGGTCGCCGAGGTGGTTCTTGCCGAACTGGCCTGTCGTGTAGCCGAGTGGCTTGAGTAACTCGGCAATGGTCGGGTCCGCCTTGGTGATGCCTTCCTTAGCTCCCGGCAGGCCGACCTTTGTAAGGCCCGTGCGAATGGGCGATTGTCCAGTGATGAACGCAGCGCGCCCGGCGGTGCAGCTCTGCTGACCGTACCAGTCTGTGAAGAGCGCACCTTCATGGGCGATGCGGTCAATGTTTGGCGTCTTGTAGCCCATCATCCCCATGTTATAGGCGCTGATGTTGAACTGGCCGATGTCGTCGCCCCAGATAATCAAGATGTTCGGTTTCTTCGCTTGCGCGTTTGCATCGGGCGTTCCTGCCACTCCAAAGAATGTGGCAACGGTCGCCAATACAAGGCTCATTTTTCCAGACCACTTCATAAATGCCTCCGATTACCGATTCTGATTTGCTCGAGATGTAGCGGTCGTGAATGCCTCGCGGAGCGATGCGAAGCGGATGTTGAGATGTATTTAGAAGCTTACACGCAAACGCCAGAAAATTCGCATCTTCCTGAAGGGCCTGATAGTTCCACTCCCTGCGCACGATTCCTCGCTTTAGAAAGCTGTTACACAGAGGATGGGGCTCGCGGGTGCCTAAACTCAGTGGGTCCGGCCCGTCTGACGGGCGAACGGGAGATTAACGATTGTGCGTCGGATTCGTACCGACAAACGCGCTTGTGTTGATTTAATTTGGTGGGGGATTTTACTGGATGGTTGGCAACCCGGAAATAAATGCTGGTACTGCCCTGTCAGAAGCCGATAGTTTTTTGCTGAACATTTGCTGAACAACGGACTGCAAATGAGAGCTTCCAGCACAACTAGGAAAGTTGTAACGCTAACAAAAAAAATGAAAATCGGTCCATGCGAACAGGTCAGGGTGAATTAGCAAACCGCCGTCTTGAATCATTCCTCGAATACTCCGCTTAGTTTAAGCATTTCGTTAAGAAGTGGGGTGCAAACTGGGGGGCCAACTTGCCCATTTCGGGTAGCCAATTTTAGACGATGCAGGATCAACGATTCGCCTGAAGGCACAGCCGAATGCTCTATGCAATTCTAGATGAAAAGCTGCGGAGCAAAGCTATGGCCAACACGCTTGCTTGCAAGGCAGGCACACTACCAGTCCACCCGAAACTTGTAAAAATTGCTTGGTCGTTTTCCATCATTTTCCAATTACCCGTCGCTTCGAAGTGTATAAGTGCCGCCGTTCCAGCGAGACAGGGTTAACTAGAGGAAGCTTGGGAAGCTTGTCGTAGATGATTAAAAACGCACAAATTGGCGGCTTTTTGTCGTTGTTGAGAGTTCTTAAATGGATTCCAATTGGAGCAGGGGAGGAATGTGACCTAGATTGTCGCGCGGGCCGCTTGTGACTCACTGAAAATCGGCGGATGAGCTTATAGTTAGACGAACGCCGTTCGTCCCACTCACAAAAGCGTTTTTACTCCAATCCCCTAACCAATTCTCAAGTATCAGGAAGCTTCTATTGCCCAAACCCGGGTCAATTGTTACTATGCCGCGACGTAACTTCATTAGAAAGAGGAAGACCTGTGTCCCTCGCCCCGTATGTAGGTTTACAGCAAGCCACGAAGCTCGAACTCTGCGCGACACTACTAGGCCTTCTGCTGGTACTTGACGGTTGTGGCCCGGTTGCCCGCGTCAATCGTGCAAAGACACCTTTGGACCCTGCGAATACGTTGCAGGAATGTCAGACAAGCAAATACCGAAATACAGTCGGATGCAAGCTTCCGGGGGTTCCTTTTTACGGTGTCGGTTACAAGTGCACACACACGACTGTCTGGATACAGCCGATTTATCGCGTTTCGATTTCGTCAAAATCCCCCAGTGGTGAAATCAAGACATGGGAAACGAAAACATTCACACTTAAACAGTACCGAGACCATGCACAGAGCTTCGTCGAGTCGTTAAAATTGGATGCATATTCTCAAGACGAAGTGAATGAGTACGCCCGTCAGTGGAACGAAATGGCGACGAGCCCGGACCCTTATACGTTAAATGAAGACACAATTAATGCCTCCCCTGAGGTTTATCTCTATTCAAACAGTGTGGCACAGGAACGCTTTGTTGATACTAGTTCAATGATGTTTTTGAACACTTCAAAGCCATTGGCAGGCTCGGCAGAGGCTACAACAACCTTAAATTCTGACGGAACTTTGACAACCGGAAGTTCGAAAGAAGAGAGCAAAACGTTTGCAACTGTTGCGAGCCTGTTACCTGTCAGTGACGTCGTTAAAAGTGCCACGAAATTGGCGGCACTCGACCAGCATACGCCCTTAGCGATTTATACTTTTCAGACCTCGGTCAAGACTGAATTTTACAAACACACCCACACCGCTTCTAGCGCTGATGCTCCGCCCTGCAAGCCCCCAAACTCGGCGTCCGATGTCGCTAAATATCCAGCCAATATTATTGTTGAGCACATTGGCGAACTTCCGCCTGCGGCCCCCGCGACTGAGACACCAAAACCGTCGGACCCGAAAAAGGAGCCGCCGACGCCCAATAATTAGTGTCGCGCATCAATTTTGTCGTTCGCGCTGGCTTAACTCATCGCCAATGTTCTCCCTTACTTTCAAAATTCTGCGTGTCGGCGTCAATCCAATCTCCGAGACAGCATTGATTTGGCGGCGGAAATGATGCGTCGGATAAATTCTCGATGAACGGATAACCGTCCGTGCTGATTTGGCTCATCCAAGGGTGTGTCTTGGCTCAGTCTCAAGGAAGTTCAGGCCCTCAGGACGATACTGAATAACGTCGCGGCCCGAAACTGGCCAAAGCTTCATCGTCAAAGTTTGGGACAATGTCTAGCAGATGAAATACAGTCAGCACCCTCCGCACCCTGCCGCCCGGGCTTAGTAGTTTCAGGTCGCCGCCGTGCCGTTTGAGGGAAGCGTACGTCTCTATGATTATGCTGACGAAACTTCTTTTTCAACAATGCGAGATAAGCTGCTTCTCAATTGGATCGAAACCACAATCTGAAAGTATCGTTGACGGTGTCCCGCTCGTAGTTGGAGGATCGAGGAGCGGCGCTTGAGTTCATTTTACGCGGCCTCCTGCTGGACTGCTGCTTGATTTGTTACTTTTCTTCTGCAGTTGCCAGAGATCTTTCAGCCCATTATGCAAGTATGCAAGGGATGTTTTTATTCGTTAACTACTGGTTTCGTTGACAAGCTCGACGTGACTACCGTAGGCAGCAACATAGCTGTAGTTCGCCAAAACTCCAACTCGCCGTGAAATCAACGACACTACTATCCCCGGCGAGTCGCCTGTCTCTGGGTTCTGCTTCAAAATGCTTGGCCGACCTGTTTTGCCGGCGGCAAGATCTTCTCCTCAAGAATCTTGCTTTGCGTCTACAACTCGCCGCGCCCGCAATGGGATGGCCGATTTGCGCAAAACATTTCAATGCGCGGAAGGTTCATTCGCTACTTAAGCGACCAAAAGACGGGCAGCCCGCAACCTAGTCAGATTGGACGCGGTTGAGGAGCTTCAAAATCCCGTCCAGATCGCCGTGTTGGGTCTAAACTGCCCAGTTCTGAACGTGCAGGCCCGGAACTCGGCGAAACTCTCGCTCATTATTCGAAACTAGGAGGAGTTTGCGACCAACCGCCTGCGCAGCGATGAGGGTATCGAGTGGTCCAATGGGTGTGCCAGCGCGTTCGAGCTTTGCTCGGACTTGAGCATACGTTGCCGCGTCGCCGGAGGTAAATTCCAGAATCGCGAGCGGTCGAAGGAAATTCTCCACCAGGCGCAGCGTCTTCGCCGCGGAACCGCTCTTGGCCGCGCCTGTCAGCAACTCCGCCTCCGTAATGACGCTTACGGCAATGTCTTCGGGCTTCTGTGCAAGTAGACGCCCGAGCACTACCGCGTTCTGCTTGAACGCATAGATGCAGGTGTCCGTGTCGAGAAGGAATTTCATCGGAGCGAAGTCCGCTTTTCGAGTCGGCCCTGGGCCGGCCGGATGAAGTCCTCCTGCAACCCGGCGAACGACTCGACGTAACCCTCCGGCCACTCGTGGGAGGGCTCTAGAACGACTGTGCGTCCCTGACGGCGTACCAGTACGGTATCCGTCTGGAAACGGAACTCTTTGGGGAGACGGATCGCTTGGCTCCGGCCCGTCCAAAAGACCTTGGCTCTTTTGCTTTTCATTGTGTCACCGTGGATACATACCGATGATACATATCATTCCGGGAGAGGTCAAGAGCTGACCTGACCTGGCAGGAGTTCCGCTTCGAGCCGCAGCGGTGTTACCCGGGTGGGCTGGCCAGCTCAGGCGAAGGTGCATGGAGCGCACGGGGCCGCCAGCGCAACAACTGGTTCTGTTTTGTGAGTGAGCCTCCTTTACCACGCCGAGAGGCGGGCTGGTTAGGGGCCGGTGCGTCCGCGCCGCCCAGTTAGCGCGGGTCCGGCGCGGCCTCAGCTGGTATCGAGCAGGAAAGCTGCCCAAGGAATGGGCTTGGGGAGGGTGGCCATGTCGCGAAGCATGACCTCAACGATGTGCCGGATCGTGTCGGTCGGATCCTTGGGCCTGCGGCGACGACCCAGCCGCCGGTACACGAACATCTGAAGCAGATTGAAGGCGAGCGTCCAAAGAAGCAGGACGGCACTCAGAGCATTCTGCGTGTGCCGAAAAACGTGCCCGAGATTCCAGTAGCGGATCCACTGATTAAACGCGGTGTTTTCGATATGCCAACGTGAACGCATGATCTGTAGCGCCGTTCGGCGACCGAGCTGGCGCGCGCGCTGGCCAATGATGGCGAAGCACCAGGTCGTGGGATCTTGGTCCGGCTTGGTGACCAAGGCGCGCACCGCGCGGACTTTTCCTTTGTAGCTATTCAGTGTTTCGATCTCGTCCACATCCCAAAACTCCACCTGTTCTTTGCGATCCGGATCCTCGTACTTCTCGCACGGTCCGTGCATCTGCCAGAGAGTCAGTGCTTCCTTGAAAGGCTCGTCCTTTTGCTTCTTGAGTACGAGGAAGCCGCTGTAGCCGTAATTCGTGAGCTGGGTCATCACTGGCCCATTCGCGTAGAGAGCGTCGAGCACGAAGGCGTCGATGAACCCTCCATAGGTATCGTGCAGGGAATCGATAAGACGCCGCGCGGCAGTCAACTCGCCTTCATGGCCTTCATGCTCGGGGTCGATATCGCGGAGAGCTTCCTCGTTCAGCACCCGTTCGATCCCCAGCACCACATCGAGGACCGGCCCGAGCAACAGGGCCACCACATAGTGGTGGTAATACTGTTCCACTTCTTCGAGCTCTCCCGTGCGTCGCTTCACTTTGACCCTGCGCACTAAACAGTTCGGGCAATGCCGATCGTAGGAGGAAAACGGTTCCCAGCCATCGACGGCCACGCAGCGCAACGCGCTGTAACAGCCGTCGCGAAAGGCCTTGTTTCGCTCGGCTTTGTTGATGACCTCATGGATCGCTTTGCGGATGCCCTGCAGTTGGAGTTTGTCGAGAACGTTGGCCACCACGTCGGCGCTGAAGGCCTTCACATCCGGAGTGGGCTGACGGCCAATGAGCTTCTGAAAATCGCTTTCGCGCAGGTCCCCTTCCAATGCATTGATGCTCGGGATGCGCAGCACCGCTGTGTGAAACAAGCTGTTGGCGACGTCGAAGGTGGGAATTTTCGGTGCTCGCCGGGTATCGACGAAGCTGGCTAATAAATCTGGCAGGCCAAAGACAGTACATACGTATTTTTCAAATTGCTGGAGCTTGCCGCGGGAATCATCGATCCAGGCGGGCACCGCGGCACGGCGCAGCTGCCGGCGAAGGGCTTCGTCCCGTTCCCGACAGCACCGTTTGTATTTGACGCCGCTACCACAGTGGCACGCCTCGTTGCGGCCTACGAGCGGGGGAAGGACGACCTCACTCACCCTGTTCGAAGTTTCCTGGTTCAGGGTGAGACCCATGGTCAGCCAAAAAATCCCACGCGCCAGCAGAGTCGCGGGCCGCTCATTTCTTCTTGGCCTTCTTCTTCTTGGACTGTCGGCGCCAGAGCGCCAGCAGTTGAGCGTTGGCGGCGAAGATCTCGGCAACGGCGTCCTTGAACTCGCGTCCTTGCTCGACCAGTGGGCGAATCTGCTCCACCCATTCCTCCGGGATATGTTCGACGCGCTTCTTGCCGTCAACCATGAACGTCAGCGACCACGCCGTATGCCCCTCTCCCTCGGCGCACCAGCAGGTGGGTTTTCCGCAGCGTTTGTGAGTCAGGGCGAGCGAGCCGGGCAGAGCGTCGGGAGGAATTTCGAGACTACGGAGCAAGGCATACTTGCGCTGGCGCAAGCGGGCAGCGGAATCGCTTTTGGCGTCGTACCAATTCATCTTACCGTATTATTACGGAAAGAAGCTATATGTCAAGGTCATTCTCTGGCTGGGGGAATTTGCGTACGGCGCCGGCCCGGAGATCCTCAATCCCTACGTGGCATTACAGGTGTGGGCCGGAACTCCTGCTGACCTGGGCTGGCACCGGCCGTTGGCCATAACTCTAACTCATCGTGAAATCAATGAAATAACTATCCCCAGCGAGCCGCCTAGTTCATATCGCCTCTCGGCTGATCCTTCATATATGTGTGCTCCACGCACACGCGGGCTCGCCCTCTTTAAAGTCTTCTTGCTGCATCGCGAGTCGATAGTCGTTTTCGTGCCTCGGCTGAAGTTTTGGCGAACCACAGCCATTGCCAATTGCGAAAATGCGTTCCAGTTGACCCAAGAGTTATCTCGGGAAGTTAGCGGGTGAACCGATGTTTTGAGGGTAGCAAGAATAAACTCAGACCGACGCCGCACCTCGCCATAAAGATCAACGACAGACAGGAAAACAAACTTCGGTTACTGAGTCTATTTCAGCAATTGCGCACTTCGCGTGACCTGCATCACGTGCGTTCGCAAATTTCACATGTAACGAATTGAACCACCAACGCTAGAAGCCCTTAGCGCATTTACGACATCCAGGGACAGAAAAGGCTGCGGTTACTTTCTGATCCGAATCGATCACTTGACCCGCACAAACCGCGTCGGTGATAGGTCCCTTTAGCCACCAGAGAGGGGCCGCCCGCCGTTCTTGCTATTTCTCTTTGCAAGCGATTACGAAATCGAAGAGGAGACCAGGCTTTGTCGCGGTTACGACCTTGGACAAGGCGGAGTTGTGTGACGAACTGATTCCAGCGATTCTGCAAACTGCGGATTGAACCCACTCATCGGGGCATATACACGAAATCGGTTCGCTGGTAAGTGGCCTTGTGGCCGCAATTCAGGCATTCAAATTCTTTACCGCCTTCAAGGAAAACAGGTTTTTCTGGGAAGAAATAACTCTCCAGAGTGTCTTCCATGGCAAATTTAGCCAAGTTCTGATTACAATTCGCGCAATTAAGAGCCCATGCAGCCACAGCGTAACCCTCAGCTTCCACAATGAACCGATAGAGCGGAATAGATGTACCCACATCGCTGTATCTTCCTTCGGACCAAAATTTAGCCTTATTAAGGTGGATCGCTGCCTGCAAAACATTATAGATAGATCCTTGTTGTTGGGCCTGTGGGAACTGTGAAAAAGCCGAGCGTCTTTTGCGAGGCTCTTTTCAAGCTGCTGTGGGAATCCGCACTCTTTGCGGACTTCCATCAGCAGCGTCAGTTTCCACAGGCCCTCTTTTCTTTCTTTTTTGCTACTTTTTTCTTTCTTCGTGCCTCGCTCTAGTTTTCCACAGAGAAATTTCGCGCCAGGATCGCCCAGGAACGACGATCGCCAACTCGGTCGACCCACGGCATACGCTGCTTTGTCCCTCCTCAAAAGCATTTCACTTTCCCAAAGTAGATCGCCGCCGGCGTCTGATAACCCAACGACTGATGCGGGCGTTCGTGATTGTAAAAAGTGAAATAGCTTTTGAGATTCGAGACTGCTTCTAAAACCCCGCCGTAATCCTTCAGATACACCTCTTCGTATTTCACCGTCCGCCATAAACGTTCGATGAAAATGTTGTCGATCGCTCGTCTTCGTCCGTCCATGCTGATCGTGATGTCCTGCTTCTCGAGACGGCTCGTAAATATCTCGCTCGTGAACTGCGCTCCTTGGTCGGTATTGAAGATCTCCGGCCGCGTCGTCGTCAATGCCCAGTCCAATGCCGCCACACAAAAGGCGCTCTCCAACGAAATCGATACTTCCCACGCCAGCACATAGCGGCTGAACCAATCCATGATCGCCACCAGATAAACAAAGCCCTGCCGCAGGCGAATGTAGGTGATATCGCTGGCCCAAACGTGGTCGGGCCGATCGATCTTGAGGCTGCGCAGCCGATACGGATAGATCTTGTGTCCTAACCCGGGATCCGACAGCCGTGGCTTCGGATAGAGCGCCTCCAGCCCCATCTGCCGCATCAGCCGCCGTACCCGTTTCGCGTTGACCGCGTGTCCTTGCTCGCCGAGCCACCAACCCATCCTCCGGATTCCGTAAAACGGCGTCCGTGTGTATTGCTCGTCGATCAACCGCATCAAGCGCAGATTCTCGGCCGCTTCCGGTTCCGCCTCGTAATACCACCCCGACCGCGAAACCACCGCCAAGCGGCATTGCTGCCGGATGCTCAGGTCTTTGTGCGATGCAATCCATCCTTGCCTCTGCTCTAACGCGATAAACCGGACTTTTTTTTAAGCCAGTCCAGCTCCACCTGCAGCTGCCCGATCTGCTGGTACAACTCCGCCTTTAGCGCTTCCTCGCTCGTGTCCGGCTGCGAGCGCCGATCCGCGAACAGTTCCGGCGCTCCTTGAATCGCTTGCCGCTTCCAGTTCGCCACCTGGCCGGGATGTACGCCGTAATGCGAAGCGATTTCCTGAATGGTCTTCTGCTCCTTGATCGCCTCCAGCGCGATTCGTGCTTTCATCTCCGCGCTGAAGGTCCTCCGTTGCCTCGATTTCATTTCTGCTCCCTTTCCGAGACAGCGATTTTATACCTTATTGAGTGGTCCGAATTTTGGGGAGCGCCTGCTTGGTTCAGATGCCCCAGCGTGGCATTGGATTGACGTGACCGGCTTGAATTAGTCCAGCAGGAGTGAGAGAAAATCACTCTAAAGGAGAGCTGGACATGCCGATGAAGAAACACAAGCCGGAGCAAATCGTGACACTGCTGCGGCAGATTGAAGTAGAAATAGCGAACGGGAAAAACACACCACAAGCCTGCAAGGAAGCAGAAATCACCGTTCAGACGTACTACCGCTGGAGGAAAGAGTTCGGCGGCCTGAAGCTGGATCAAGCAAAACGGCTGAAAGAACTGGAGCGAGAGAACGGGAAGCTGAAGCGTTTAGTCGCGGAGCTGTCTCTTGAGAAGCAGATTCTGAAGGACGTGGCCTCGGGAAACTTCTGAGCCCTGAGCGGCGGCGTTGTGCGGTGGAGCATGTGCGTGAAAAGTACGAAGTGAGCGAGCGCCATGCCTGCCGGCTGCTGGGGCAGTGGCGAAGGACGCAACGCTATGCCGCGATCCACGGGATTGACGAAGAGGCGCTGACGGAAGCGATCATTGACTTGGCCAGTGAATACGGTCGCTTCGGATACCGGCGAATTACGGCGCTGTTGCAACGTGATGTTCCTCCACCGCTCGCCTGAAGTCGGCTATGCACTGGTGAAGTGAAATGACCTCCGAGAAATGATTCACTTTTACACTAGCGGTTTGCGCTGCGAATCGGGTTTTCAAGAGGAATATCTTCGGGGCCAACGCTTCGACCTCTGCCACGATCCGGTCCGAAATAGCCTCTTTTGCCTTCGTCACCATAATTAGAGTTAAGGCATTTGGAGAGCCAAGACCGCCGGCACTTCAAACTACTGGAAACATACGAACGGAGGCAATTTCCGCCGCTCGAGAGTGGGAGAGATCGTCGGAAGGCGCACCTTAGCTCGCAAAATGACCCAGTTCGGCGATTAGCCGCTAATTCCTTGAAGTCTCCTAACCAGTTGTCCAATGCGTTTAGCCGAACACAGGTGTAGTGCTCCCCACTAATTTAGACGTTCAGGGTCTCGTTTCAGCGGGGAGCACTACAGAAGTTTTCGATTCTCCTTGACACACGCGCTCCCGAAGAACAGTGTGAATTCAGGTTTCGCCGTTTAGGGTGAGACCCCCGCTTCTCAGTCCATTCGCAGTTTCTTTAAGGGACAGACTCCGAATCGAGCGCCAACAGGGAAGAACCTATTAGGTTCTTTTTTATTCCCTCGCGCGGGGCCCTACCTCCTGTCCGACGTACAGGTTTGCACACCCAAGACGCCAGCGGTTTCAGGCCAACAAATCGGTGGACCAGCGAACAACACACGCTGGTAAGGAGAAAGTTCATGATAGTAAAAAACCAGAAGGAACTTTTCGTAATGCTGCTCAGCGACGCACGGCAGAACGCCGAGCGGTCGACCAAAATCTATCAGGAGATCAGCCAGGCGGCCCAAGATCCAGACGTAAAAGAGGCGCTGGAATCGCGAGCTTGGATCTCGGAAAAGGATTTGGCAGCGATCGATCGTTGCTTTCAACTGATCGGGGAACAGCCTGTGAAACTCAGCGGGCGTCTCCAGGAGGTGTTCGTGGAAGATTTCCGCAGAGAATTGGCGGAGATCCAAAACCCAATTGCAAAGCACATTTATGTGTTGGCCAAGGCTAGCCACCTGGTCCACCTTCGGATGGCCGAGTACGTCGCGCTGGTAGCAGCCGCCGACGTAACCGGACACTATGCCGTTGGTGTACTCCTGGAGAGCTGCCTCGCCGACAAGGTCGCGTTTGTTGAGAGGACACGGCGTCTCATCAGGAACTTCGTTGCCACCAAGCTGGCGGCGAAAGCTGTCGGGGCCTAAGTTCCCCTCATCCGGTCGTGGAGAAAACTGATAGAAACGCAGCCCGCGCTGCCGCTGAAGGAAGCGGCTTCGCGGGTTGCGTCACGTAACGCACAAACTCATCGCTATCCGAGAGGAAGAGCGGCGGAAAGCCAAGGAACCCCTTCAACAAAGGTCATCTTGAGCGTTTTCTTGTCTGACGAAAAAGGTAGGTCGTATGAGCGTTGAAGCTTCTGAGAAACCCAGCGTAAAGCAAAAAATCAAGCACGAGTTTGAAGAATTTACAGCCATTTTTCTGTATCTGGCCTTCTTCTTTTGCGCTCTTTCCACTTATAGAACGCTGCTCCTAAACAAGTATGACATCTCGTATTTTAACTACGGCGCTGCGTTGCTGAATGCGTTGATACTTGCGAAAGTGATTCTGATTGGCGAATACGCGCGCCTTGGCAAACGACACGAGAACAAACCATTGTTCCTATCCTCTCTTTACAAGGCATTTTTGTTCAGCATATTGGTGTTCGCATTCCACGTTGTCGAGGAAATGGTCAAGCGTCTCATCCACGGAGAAGGTTTTACAGGCTCTTTTCACGAAGTGCGCCTCGATGAACTAGCGAGCCGCACAGTAGTCATATTTAGTACGTTTCTTCCTCTCTTTGCATTCCGCGAATTGCAACGAGTTATGGGTGAAGACAAATTTCGAGACCTACTTTTCAAAACCGGCACGCCCACTAATTCTGTGTAGTGGCTGCCTTCCAAAGTCCCGATTAGTCGACGCTACTATTTTTACGGATAAAGCAAAGCTCGCATTTGGTTGGGCCCAACTATCCTGTTGCACCATTGGTTACCTCAACACTCTTTCCCTGACCGACTGTTATCAGGGGAGCATTAAGCTAAGCGCGTAGGCGTCGTGGCTTCTATTTTAGATTAAGCATTGTGTGCCTTTTTTTGCCTAACCTGTTCTTGGTTTCGAGGCATAGGGACCCGATGCACGAACGAGCGCAGCTTGACAAAAAATATTCTTCACTCCAGAAGGCATCACAGACGCGTTGAAACGCCCCATGGTGTGTGGGCCATCTGGCGCTGCGGCCGAGCTGAAGACACGTCGCGAGTTAGAGATTTGAGCGTGGGTGGTCTTTTCATCGAAACACGCAAGGTATGCCCCATCGGCGCGACGGTTGAACTTCATTTCCTTGTGCAGGATGGAGAGATCAGGGCTAATGCTACTGTGCGTTACGTCAAGGCTGGGAGCGGGCTTGGTCTGCAATTCGAGACCGTTCGCGGTGAGGACCAAGCGCGATTTGCGACGATGGTCAAAAGACTAATGCAGGCAGAACCTCCGGCGAACTCCACAACTAAAGTCTTGGCGTAGCCGGACACAGCCAACGCCGCGGAAGCGCCAGTACCGCCGCTGTCGCCGACTGTTCACTGAGAACCGCGCTTCATTAATCTGTTGATCGCCAAAACTTCGGAACTCGTAGGTCGCTCGACTGGCTCAACGTCGGAAGGAAGGACCCAAAAATCTTCGGTTCTGTCAGCAAGCCTTTGATCAGGATGAAAGAGATACTCGGCACGATTTTCTCGCATTCTGATATCCACAATGGTACCCAGGCGGATCCCGAGTCCAATTCTGACGCGGACGTATTGGTTCGGCACGCTCTTCAAACTCGAAGCCTTCATGAAAGCCAACCCCCCTTCCTGTTTCTCAGATCTTCTGACTGCAACTGGGACACAATCTGTAGTACAAGTCAGGCGCAAGGTTCGGGGAGTTAAGCAACTGATGGAACCAATCGTTGCGGCAGTTTGGACATTGGTGCCAGCATAGAGTGAATTCAAGATTTCTGCGCTTGGCTCTAATTGAAAGACGTTCAACGGCACTATCAGTTTCGCGCTCCATCGCAATGAGCGGGTAGGCACAGTTCTCCCGGTCTCCACTTGTAACTCAACAATAAGCATACGGTTAAATCGCTTATCCGCCCGTGACGCATATCACGGTTCCTTTAAGGAGAGCGGCTCCCACTGGCAGCTTCCACGGGTCGGTTGTCCATCCACGCGCATCGCATTGTCTCTTCTACGGATTCTTTCGTTCGTTTATACCCATTCCTTGCGATTCTCTTGCCGGCCAAGCGCCTGTATCGTGCTCTCCATCGGTGAGCCCTATTGACCATCCCGTGAGCGCAAACGGCTCGCCGCACAGATAAGCGAGGTAACGAAGATGAGATTTGGACCGTTTTTGGGCTTAGCTCTTTTGCTTCTAATCTTGTGGGCAGGGGGCTTCTTGTTTTTCCACGTCGCGAGCGGCTTAATTCACATCCTGCTGCTTTTCGCCGTGATTGCGGTGGTGGTGCACTTCTTCACGGGCGGCGCGCGAACGGCTTAGAAACGATTAGAGCCCTTCGACCAGGTTATCCGGTCGCCGCCCACCAAGGTGAGCGAGAGAACGTTTGAAGTTGCAGGATTGAAGCGCCCATCGTAGTAAGATCCCATGAATTGTCTTTGGATTCTTAGCGATTTAAGGACATTTTTGGGCAGAACACCCTTAAGTTTCGTTCCCCAATCCACGAATAAAGGGGCTGGCTGGTAGCCCACATATCCCGTGGCCCATCCGTTTGGCTTGATCTAACTTCAGGCCGTCGAACTCTTTCCTCCAGCGGTAGTACGTCTGAACGGTGATTTCTGCTTCCTTGCAGGCTTGTCGTGTGTTTTTCCCGTTCGCTATTTCTACTTCAATCTGCCGCAGCAGTGTCACGATTTGCTCCGGCTTGTGTTTCTTCATCGGCATGTCCAGCTCTCCTTTAGAGTGATTTTCTCTCACTCCTGCTGGACTAATTCAAGCCGGTCACGTCAGTTGCATACGGTGAGCAGTTCTACCTGGCAGCGACGGCGCAAAACCTAAAGAGGTTAGTGCGTCACTTCGCCCAAAAACAATCGCCAGCACCCAGCACCACCTGAGAAGGGTAGGAAAGGAAGCGGTCTTCGATGGTTTAAGGTTTAGAGCGAGCACCCGAGGCGCTCGAGGAAGTCAAGACGGCCCCTCCCCGTTTCTGACCACACATTTTTCAACAGACTCATGTGATTCTGGGCAACGAAAATCGCGAAAATTGGCGGCATGAAATCAATAGCTTACCAAGCCAGGTCCCATGAGGTTTTTGGGCCAACAACTGGGGGGAAGGCAATTATTGCCAAGACAAAACGTGGGTTGGCCCGTCGCTCGACAGCGTCCTAGGCTTTTTGCACGTTGGCCCGTCGTCGTTTCCTCGGCGTTTTTTTTTCCCCTGTACCTACAGCCGTTTTGTCCTTGCGGTAGTCGAAGATCTTGACCCAGACGTTGGGAATCTGCGCAAATGTCTTCTGAATTGTCTGGAGGTTCGCGGCTTCCTCGTTGTCAATTACGAGGAAAATGCCGTGCGATGCGCTGTAACCTTCCATGTAGCGCTTCATACTAAGAAAAGAGCGCGAATCCTCCAGATTGGACATTCGCATGTCCGCGTTGGAGGTCAACTTGACCTCAATTACCACGGGTCCCGCAAACCCGTACCGAATGAGCAAGTCCGTCCGCTTGTCGTCGAGTAGTTGGGGCTCGCGATAAAGTTGGATTTGAAAGCCTCTTTTCAAGTAAAAGTTCTCGATTTGGCTAGTTAGCGTCTTCTGAACAAGTTTTTCGTATTGTTGACTTTTACTTCTAAATACTTTCCCGCTCAGGAGCAGATCGTAAGCGCCTTCGGCTTGAATCCAGCGGGTCAGGTCCGTCTCCATGATTTCTTTCATCTGCTGAAAGAAGTCTTCGGAGTTGACGATCTTTTTGTTATCGCTTTGTCGCACGTGATTGCATTTCCGAATTGCCTCAGTGATGTTCTGCGGTTTACCGAGATACGCGAGGTAAGTGCGTCTCAGTTGTACCATTCGGGCTGAGAGCCAGTTGGAGCCGTCTTTGTCTTGGATAGTGGCCAGCTTCTTTTCGAGGACCTTCAATGGTTCGTATGATCCGTGTTCTTTGAGGTTATCGAAGTATCCGTATACGATGTCCCATAGGTATGTGGCGTACTGATAAAAATCCTTGCCATTTGCCCAAAGTGAGATCGCGGACACTTCAACGCTTGTACGGAAACGCCGCCAAGCAGAAATTCGCGAGCTTCATCATTCTCGCTGACCGGCCATATGTTCGCAAATTGGAGGGCGACGAAAAGCAGGCGGAACTCCAGCTGCTCAAGAGCAGGGACGGCAAGACGGGGCGCATCAAGGCGACATTCAACGTCAAGAGCCTCCGGTTCGAGGAAGCAAGAAAAGACACCGCCAAGGCGCGTGTCTTGGGCAGTGAGACTAGAACAAACGAAGGTGAGGAATAGGCACGCTGCTCATCTCTTACGCTACCACCTTGAGCGGACTCTTTCGGCCGGGAAAACGGGTTTTCGCGAAGGCGCATTGATACACCGATGGCGGAACGGCGAGTCAGTTTTTGAGCGTGTCGATTGAGTAGCTTACGAGTGTTGTTGCAAGGACGGTGCAGGATGAATGCGATGCAAGCTGTCAGTACGATGAGCGCAGGAAGCCCGCTCAAGGCCGAGGATATTCTCACGGTCGATGAACTGGCCCGGCGCCTAAAGGTCGGCAAGGCTTGGATCTACGAGAAATCCCGCGCTCGCGGCCAATTCGGTGGTGAACCGCTGCCCACACTACGATGCGGGAAATACCTCAGATTTGAATGGCCAGCCGTAGTCGAGTGGTTGCGCCGTAACCGAGGCCGGTAAGTTTTCCCTTGACGAAGTTTCTTTACGGTAGGACATTTAATTCGTGAAACGCGGCAGACCACCGGTACCGAAGGAGAAGAAGAAATCCATCGTGCTGCGCTTTCGGCTGAGCAAGGCGGAGTATCGCGCTCTCTGCAAAGCTGCAAAGCGACTCAATCTGCCCGTCTCCGAATATGTACGAAGACTCTGCGAAAGGGAGAACAAATAGCATGAACAGGCAACGCACGAAACAGCAGCGGGGTTACATTTTCCGCAAAGGCAGGTTTTGGTTCGTCAGGTATAGCGATACGGTGCTGCGCGACGGCAAGTGCGTCCGCGTGCAGCTCTGTTCGAAACTCGCTCCATTCTCCGACGCGTATAGATCCGAGAGGTCAGTGCGGCCATTGGCGGCTGAACTCTTGCAGCCGATCAATGCTGGAACCCTCGATGTGCGATCAACGATGCCAGTCTCGTTTTTCATCGAAGCTGTGTATCTTCCCGAGATCAAGGAAAGAAACGCCCGAGCACATACAAAAATTATCGAGATATCTCTCGAATTCATGTGCAACCTCGACTGGGCGAAATGACTCTCAGACAATTCCGCTGCTGTGACGGAGAACGCTTGCTTGCGGATATAGGACGGCAGGCGCGCACGAAAGACGGCAAACCAGTGGGGAGCAATACGCTGGCGAGAATCAAAAGTTTTCTCAGCGGAACCTTCAAGACCGCGAAGCGAATTGGCGCTCTCGACGGTATCAACCCCATGGCCGATACTTCGCTGCCGGAGGGAACTCGGCCCGGCGTTACTTATGCTTATTGTCTCGATGAGATCAAAAAGATGCTCAATGTTCTTCCCGAACCCGCGCGAACAGTTGTTCTCACGGCGGCATTCACTGGCCTGCGCCAAGGCGAGCTTCGCGGCTTGCTTTGGAAAGACTTCAACGGGAAGGAACTGAGCGTTCAACGCTCCATATGGAACGGAGTGGTAAACAAACCAAAAACCGTTTGCTCCGAGGCGCCGATTCCCGTAGTTGGGCAGTTGCGCGAGGCGCTCGAAGCACACAGACAAAGAATGGGACTACTCGCAACTCCCGACCTGCCAATTTTCCAGAGCGGCATCGGCACACCGATGAATCTAGCCAACCTTGCCAAGCGGGTAATCACCCCAAGGATCGAAAAGTGCGTCAAGTGTCGCAAGCCAAAGTCCGAACACAAGACCGATGGGCACTTGTTCGAGATGGACAAGACCCTTCGCTGGCACGGGTGGCACGCTTTTCGGCGCGGACTCGCCACGACCTTGCATCAACTGGGAACACCTGACAAAGAGATTCAGGGAATCCTGCGACATAGTAACGTCGCCATCACGCAAAGCAGCTACATCAAGTGCCTGGCAGAAAGCCAAGTGGATGCTCTTGATTTAGTTGCTGCGGCAATGGGAAGCGACGAATCATGCAACGATCATGCAACAGAAGTGAAAGGGTCAATTAACTGAGGTTTGTAAAGTGAATCAATTCAGTCGCATGGAGAGATTTTGGAGGCGCGAGGCGGAATCGAACCGCCGATATAGGTTTTGCAGACCTATGCCTTACCACTTGGCGACCGCGCCCCATTTTGTGTTGCCACGAACTCAAGCTCCGGGGACTCGCCTCGACGCGGTCCCCTTAGCTCTCTCACACTCCTGGCTCACGCCGGGCAAGCCACCGCTGCCACCGGCGCCGCCGTCTGATTCACGATTGGCGCGCCAACCAAATTGCCCCACTCGGTCCACGAGCCGTCGTAATTGCGCACATCCTTGTACCCCAGCAGATACTTCAGCGCGAACCACGTGTGCGAGCTGCGCTCGCCGATGCGGCAATACGCGATGACACCGTCGTTGCCGGTGATGCCTTTGGAATCGTAAAGCTTCTTCAATTCCTCGTAGGATTTGAAAGTGCCATCCTCATTCGCTGCTTGCGCCCACGGAATATTCGCGGCTCCAGGAATGTGTCCAGCTCGTTGTGCGGTTTCCGATAGTCCGGGAGGCGCGAGGATTTTGCCGGTAAACTCATCGGCGGAGCGGACGTCAACCAGTTGTCCGTGGCGGCGATTTTCCAGGATAGCGGAAACATCTTCCTTTCGGGCGCGCAGCAACTCGTCGGGATTGACTGCGCGATACTCCGCCGCCTTCACCTGCACCGGCTCTTTCGTAAACGGCAACCCTTGTGCAATCCACTTTTTTCGGCCGCCGTTGATTAATCGAACGTCTTTGTGGCCGTAATACTTCAATTGCCAGAACGCATAGGCGGCGAACCAGTTGTTGTTGTCACCATACAGCAGGATGGTTGTGTCATTGGAAATTCCCGATTGGCCCAGCAGCTTTTCCAGCGCCTGCTTTTCGATCAGGTCTCGCCGGATGTTGTCCTGTAGCTGCGTCTGCCAGTTCCAGCCCACCGCTCCGGGGATGTGCCCCTGGTCATACGCGGCTGTGTCCACATCCACTTCCACCAGCCGCAACCCAGGCGTGTTCAAGTTTTGTGCCACCCAATCCGTGGTTACCAATACTTCCGGGTGCTTGTAGTCCGACATTGCGATTTCTCCTTTTCTGTTAACGCGGAACTCGTTGTGCAGACTGGAAAACGCCTGCAGAAAATCAAAAAACCCACCGGCCAGGCTCTCTGGCGGTGGGTCGGTATTTCTTCGTGGCTGAATTCAATCCTTAGAGATTCAGCCTCCCCATGCCAGAAGACGCACGCGTACAGCACATACAGCAGCAACACATGGAGGAGGTCTTGTGGATGTGCGTCAACATGGCTGCTAGCTTACGCCGCAGCGCGTCCCGATGCGAATGCAAAATTTGAATATTCATCATCGACATTTCAATATTTCGGCACGGAGGAATCCACCTCGTCAGACCACGCCAGGATTCCGCCCTTCAAATTTAAGATTTTCCGGAAACCTGCCTTCCGCAGGAAATCCACCGCTTCCGCCGAACGCTTTCCGCTGCGGCAGTGCGCCACAATTTCCCGTGATGAATCCAGTTCATGCACGCGGCGCGGCAATTCTCCCAGCGGGATCAGGTGCCCCTGCAGATTGCATATCTGGTATTCGTGCGGCTCGCGCACGTCCAGAACGAACAGATCGTCGCCGCGGTCCAGCCGCGCTTTAAACTCGTGCGGAGTAATCTCTGGAACCTGCAGATCCGGCGTGGGAGCTTCTTCGCCGCGCACGCCGCAGAATTCGTAATAGTCGATCAGCTTGTGAATGGTACGGTTATCACCGCAAATGGGGCACGCAGGATTCTTGCGCAGCTTGAATTCGCGAAACTTCATGGCCAGCGCATCAAAGAGGAGCAACCGTCCTGCCAGGCTGTCGCCACTTCCAAGAATCAGTTTGATCGTTTCCATTGCTTGAATCGACCCGACGATCCCCGGCAACACGCCCAGAACTCCGCCCTCGGCGCACGATGGGACCAGGCCCGGCGGAGGCGGTTCCGGATACAGGCATCGATAACACGGGCCGCCCGGAGTGCCAAAGACCGTCACTTGTCCCTCGAATCGAAAGATGGAACCGTACACGTTGGGCTTGCCTAGCAAAATGCACGCATCGTTCACCAGATAGCGTGTCGGAAAATTGTCTGTGCCGTCCACGATGATGTCGAAATCCTTGAACAGCTCCAGGGCATTCTCGCTGGTCAATTTCGTTTCGAAAGCTTGCACCTGAATGTCCGGATTCAGATTCGACAGCCGCGCCTGTGCCGCCTGGCTCTTCGGTTTTCCAACATCGCTGGTGCCAAAGGTTACTTGCCGTTGCAGATTCGTGAAATCGACGACGTCGAAATCCACCAACCCTAGTTTGCCCACTCCCGCAGCAGCCAGATACAACCCGAGGGGCGCGCCCAGGCCGCCCGTGCCAATCAGCAGCACTTTCGCGTTCTTTAGTTTCAGCTGACCATCCATCCCCACTTCGGGCATGATCAGGTGCCTGCTGTAGCGCAATATTTCTTCATTCGTCAGCGTCTTCCCCGGTTTCGTGCCGGTCACTGTCTGAACCTTGCTGGCCATATCGCTTCTCCCATCCTGTCCGCAAAAAGTTTGCGCGCAATCTCAGTAGCATCCGCCTGCGATCGACGGAATGATGCTGATGGTGTCGCCGTCCTTCGTGGGTGTTTCTTCCTTGGAGAGATATCGAATATCTTCGCCATTTACGTACACATTCACGAAGCTGCGCAGATTTCCTTCGTCGGTAAACAAATGCCGCCGCAAATCGTCGAATTCGCCGGTCAGTTGCGCCAGCGCTTCTCCCACGGTACTGGCGCGAAATTCCGCCGAATCGCGCTTTCCCGCATACACGCGCAGCGGCGTCGGTATCATTACTCGCACAGCCATCGTCTGCCTCCTGGCCTCGGCTTCCATCAAGCCTTGGCTTGATCTCGAATTTGCAATTCTTCCGCATCAAACGCCGAGCGATCGTCCTGCAATCGCCACGATGTCATGTCGCGCGGGCTTCCGTTTTGCACGCTCACGATGATGTAGCTGTACCACGGCCAGGCGTGCTCGCGATCATACTCGCTGGGCTTTGCCGGATGATCTGGATGCGAATGGTACCAGCCAATCAAATCCAGCCCCTGGGCTTGCGCGGCTTTATCCGCATCGTGCGCGTCCTCCGCAGTCACGAAAAAGCGATTGCGCGGCGAATCATCGCGGCGATTCACCAGCGGAAATGTTGCCAGTACTTCGCGCGCCACTCTTGCGGGAATCGCTTCCGCATCCGCGTCGCGTCCCAGCAATGCTCCGCAGCACTCGTTTGGATAAGTCTCCGCCCCGTGCTGGCGTATCTTGTCCACGACAGCCTCGTTGATCGAAAGGGTCAGCGCTTCGTTCATCTAACTTTCATCCCAAAAACGTTCCGTTAAATACTTCGCTGCCGAATCCGCAAAAACGGTCACAATCACTGCGGTTTTGTTCGCGGGGATGCTCTTGGCCACGCGCAGGCACCCCACCAGCGCCGCCGCCGAACTGGGACTAACTAGCAGTCCCTCTTCCCGCGCCAGGCGTTTCACCATTCGGTACGATTCTTCCGTTCCAATCGCCAAATTTTCATCCGCGAGCGTCTCGTCGTAAATCGCCGGACGCAGCGCGGTTGCCATGTGCTTCCAGCCTTCCAGCCCGTGAAACGGCGCATCCGGTTGCAGGCTGATGCAACGGATCGCGGGGTTCAATTCCCGCAATCGGCGTGTCGTGCCCGTGAATGTCCCGCTGGTGCCCAAGCCGCCGACGAAGTGCGTGATTCGTCCGCTGGTCTGCTCCCATATTTCGTTTGCGGTGGTGCGGTAGTGCGCTTGCCAATTCGCCGGATTGCTGTACTGGTCCGCATAAAAATATTTCTCGGGGTTACCGGCAACAATATCGTGAACCTTGCGGATGGCGCCGTCGGTGCCTTCGTCGCCCGGTGTGGTCACCAATTGCGCGGCGAACGCGGCCAGGATGCGCTTGCGTTCGTGTGAGGCGCTGTCGGGGAGGCACAGGGTCACGGGATAATGCAGCGCCGCCGCAATCATGGCGTAGGCGATGCCGGTGTTGCCGCTGGTAGCGTCGATGATCGTTTTGCCCGGACGCAATGCGCCGCTTGCCAGCCCGGCTTGGATCATGCTCAGCGCCGGACGGTCCTTCACGGACCCTCCAGGATTGAACCATTCCGCTTTTGCGCAAAACTCAACGTTGGGAAAGTCGTTCGCAACCCGCCCCAGGCGCAGCAGCGGCGTGTTGCCAATGTGCTCCAGCACAGAGGTTCCCGCGAGCCGTCGATTGGCTTGGTTTCTCGCAGGACTGATTTGTGCTACCGCTGTCATTCCCTCACCGCTCCTGGCAATTTAGATGCGTCACTCTCAACCGCCGATATGGCCGCCAAAAATTGACTACTACGGTCGAATCACGTCGCCGCGCTGGATGCGGCTCGCTGCTTCCGCGCAATCACGGCGTCCGAAAACGCTTCCATTTCTTCTAGTTGCGGGCTGAATTGCAGCAGCAGCAAGTCCACTCCCGCGGCTTCAAATGCCGCGATCTTTTCGGCTACTTGTTCCGCAGTGCCGATCAGACCGGAGCGCAGCCCTCGATTCGAAACCGAATAATCTTCCAGACTTACGCGCTGTTCCAATTGCGTGCCGGCAAGCCATTGCTGATAATTCGCGTAACCCGCGGCGGATTGCTGCACGTCGGTGATGCGCTGCAGCTCTTGCTGCGCCTCTCGTTCGGTTTCGCGAACCACGGTGTAGCCCGCAACGCCGAATTTCATTGGCCCGCGGTTCGTCTTCGCGCGGCGCTCCGTCATGTCGGCCACTTTTTTGCCAACGGTTTCGGGCGCGTCTCCATGCATCAGGTAGGCGTCGCATTTCGCGGCGATCAGGTCTTTGGCCGCAGGCGATTCACCTCCGGCGTAAATGGTGGGCCGCGGCTTTGCCACGGGCTTTGGCTGAAGAACGTTGTCTTCCACCCGGTAGTATTTTCCGGAAAACGAAAAATGATCCTGGCTCCAGACTCCATCCACCACATCCAGCCATTCGCTGGTTCGCGCGTAGCGATCGTCGTGCTGCTCGAACGACACACCATATTTGCGCGCTTCATCCGCCCACCACGACGACACCACATTCAACGACAGCCGCCCATTGCTGATGTGATCGATATTCGCCGCCTGTTTTGCCAGCAGCGCCGGCAGATGGAATGTCGGACGCACCGCGACCATCAACTCCAGTTTTTCCGTCACTGCCGCCAATGCTGCCGCAGTCGACCATGCATCCAGCGACGGCGCTTCCACTCCCTTGATATCGTTCAGATTCAACTCCGCCACCAGCGTCAGATCGAATCCCAATTCCTCGCTGCGTTGCGCCAACTTCTTCGCGTAGCGCCAGCTTGCTTCCATGTTTTCCTGCTCAACATTGCGCAGCCATCCGCCAAACACCGGCAGCCAGTACCCGTATCTCATCGACCTTCTCCCGTCGCCGCCAGCCGCGCCGCATCCCGCGATTCGTGCAGTTGCGCCTGCTCAATCAGGTAGTCGGCAAGCCGCGCGTACGGATTGAATCCCACGATTCGTTCCGGATCCGCCACAAAGTTGGAAAGGGCATTGATGTCGTAATAGAGCAGCCGACTGCTCCGATCATCAATCACATATTCCACGCCGCCGACTTCGATGCCTGCGGCCCGCATCATGCGCTCCACGTTTTCAATCACCTCTTGGGGAGGCCGATAGCCTTCCACTTTAAGACCAGTCTTTGGTGCGTCGATTGGGCATGCCTTGCGCACCAGTTCTTCGCCTTTGGTGCTCTGGCAAATGTCCGCTGGGCACAAATTGAATGTTTCACCGGTGGTGTGGATTTGAATCGCGTAGAGATACTTGTAGCCAAGGACTTCCACGCGTGTGATCACGGAATCGCGCGCGGTGAAAAATTCCTGCACCAACGCTGTGGAGTCGATTCCGAAAAACAGTCCGCCTTCTTCCACCGCTCGCGCCAATTCGCCGGGATTCGAGAAACCCACAATGCCCGCTCCACTTCCCCCAATATTCGGTTTGATCACCAGCGGATAGCCGATTTCTTCCGCCGCAGCCAGCGCTTCCTCTGGGCGGTGAATCACGCGCGCCTTCGGGAACGGCAACCCCAATCCCTTTAGCAGGTCCAATTGAAGCGCTTTAGAAGTTTCGTGCTGGAACCCGCGGGAACCATTCACCACACGGACCCCCTGCGACTCCAGGTACGCGAGGTACTCCGCCGTGTAGGCGATTCGATCCGCCAGCCCCCGTTGCCACGCCGAAGGGCTCATGCGGTTGAACACCAACGAGTACTCCGTCCCGCTGCCGTTGGCGGGATGCTGGTGCGTGCGCGCATCGATCTTTTGCCACGCCACTCCCCGCGCATCCATTTGCTCGAACAGCGGCCGGAACCAGTCCGGGTGTTCGTAATAGATGCCGATCGGCTTTTGCAATCCGGCTTTGGAGTTCTGGCTCATGATCGCTGGGTTTCCTCCTGCAAAAACAAAAAAGGCCGCTCATCGCTGGCGGCCTTGGAATCTTTCGGTTCTGTCTCGATTAAACCGGAATAGTTCCCGTGCCGCTTAGGCTGAGTTGACACATACAGCAGCAACAGGGACAGCTGGGGGAGTAGCGCGAACGCGCCAAGGTGCGGGAATACGTGTCAGGTTGGAGCGAACCTTTCATCCTCCCTAGTATACCGATTCACAAGGACAGCGCAATAACGCAAAACGGGCGTCCAGCCGCAGGGCAGTGTTCCACCCCTCACACCTCGCCCTGTTGCGGTGCATCTTATAGGTACAAAAAGGCGGGTACATTGGGGGCTGGCCCTGCCGATGTATTGGAAGAAAGCCAACGGCGTCGGCACCCATGTTCCAATCCTGCCATCTACTCAGACTTACCGGGGAGGTAGCACAGCCCATAGTGAAACACCCATGGCCTTCAAAAAAAACTGTTGGTTGACATTGCAAAAACAGATGCTTATAGTATCTCGCAACTGTCTGCTTAACCGATTTACTAGCGGGTGTGGTGCAACATCCGAATTTCAACCTGGTGCGAAGGAGCACGCATGAAAGTTCTGAAAGTTTCCCTTCGTATTTCCTCCATTCTCTCTTTTCTTTTGCTACTCGCCCTGGGAACTCACGCGCAATATCGCGCCGGAATCTCTGGGACCGTGACAGACGAACAAGGCGGTGTTGTCTCCGATGCCAAAGTGACTGTCGCGGCCAAGGAAACCGGTGTCTCCCAGCAAGCCACTACCGATGACAAGGGCGTCTACTCTGTTACTCGCCTGACTCCGGGTCTCTACACCGTTACGGTGGAGAAGGCCGGATTTAAGCAAGCCGTACTCGATAACGTACAAGTCGTGGCCGACCAGATGAATCCAGCTAACGTAACCCTAACGGTTGGTGCGGTCACAGAGACGGTTACTGTTAACGGTGCCGACTTACCTGCAATCGATACGGAATCGGGCCAGATCGCAGGTACGGTTACCTCAGAGCAGATCCAGCATCTACCCTCTTTCGGTCGCGATGTGTTCCAACTCCTGCAGCTCTCACCCGGAGTATTCGGCGATGGTTCCCGTAGCGCTACCGGCGATAGCTATAATTTGCCTGCCTCAGAGCAGGCTGGCACTGGCGCCTCGGATGGTATCTTCAAGACCGAGAACGGCGGTCAAGTTAGCGCTGGCGGCGTGCGCCAAAATCAAAACAACTACACCATCGACGGCGTCGGCGTCACCAGCGTCTCTTGGGGCGGCACGTCTGTAATCACGCCTAACGAGGACTCGGTGAAAGAAGTTAAAGTAATAGCCAACAACTACGACGCGGAAAACGGACGCTATTCCGGAGGCCAGGTTCAGGTTACTTCGGCTAATGGCACCAACGAGTTTCATGGCAGCGCTTTCATCAAGATCGATCGCCCTGGTTTGAACGCTTACAACAGCTGGGGAGGTCCATTTGGCGGAGATCCACAGCGCAACAACTCCCGTTTTAACCAGATCGGCGGCAGCATCGGCGGGCCCATCTGGAAGAACAAAATCTTTTTCTTTTTCACATATGAGACGATCCGCAACAATTCGACGACCACAGGGACCGGCTGGTACGAAACGCCGCAACTTTTGACCATGGCGCCGTCCGCCAGCATCGCCTCAAAATTCACTACTTACCCCGGGGCCGGTGTATCCGCCAGTTCCGTTGTCAACAATCCGTGCTCATCCATCGGCTTGGTGCAAGGCGTAAACTGCAACCAGATTCCCGGCGAGGGCCTGGACATCGGCTCCCCACTTACCACGCCTCTGGGAACGCCGGACCCGACGTATGTGAGCCAAACCCAACCAGGCGTCGGCAACGGCCTAGATGGCTCTCCCGACCTCATGTTCGTCAACACCACGCAACCAACCACCGAAGTCGAGGTGCAATACCACGGACGTCTCGACTGGAATGTGACAGAGAGGGATCTCGTAGCGTTTAGCATTTACGAAGTTCCCGTCACCTCCAGTTTTTATAACGGTCCCTCGCGCCCCATGAACTTCTATCATCATGATGCCGTCAACGAGGCGATGACCGGCTTGTGGACACACACCTTTTCTCCCACATTCTTGAACGAAGCACGTATCAATGCCGCAGGCTGGCGCTGGAATGAAATCAACTCGAATCCTCAGGAACCATGGGGCTTGCCCACCGACAACTTCGACAACATCGGACCCGCGAGTATTCAAAATATCGGTGCTCCCGGACCCAGCGTTTTCGATCAATGGACGTATGGTGCCAAGGACACGCTCACCAAGGTGATGAGCAGCCACACGCTCAAGTTCGGTGCAGAATTCACCCGATTGCTGTTTGTTGATGAAGCGCCCTGGTCTGCTCGGCCTTCTTACAACTTCCGAAACTATTGGGATTTTCTCAACGATGCTCCCTATGTCGAAAACGGCACTTTCGATCCGACAACCGGGATCCCGACCAGCTTCCGGAAAGATACCCGAGAAAACATCACTGCCTTGTTCATTCAGGACAGCTGGAAAGTTAAGCCGAGCTTTACTCTGACAGTCGGTCTGCGCTGGGAGTACTTCGGGCCTTTGACCGAGAAAAACGGCAATCTCGGCGTGGTGCAACTTGGCAATACGCCGGAAACCGCGCTCAGTGGGATGTACGTCAGAAAGGGCGGCAACCTCTTTAACACCTCGCTCGGAAATTTCGGCCCGCAAATTGGCTTTGCCTGGAGTCCCGGCAGCTTGAAGGGGCATCAGTTCAATAACAAGCTGGTCTTGCGCGGTGGTTTCGGAATGTCCTATAGCGGCATCGAAGAGGCCATTACCCTCAACGGCCGCAACAACCCACCCTTCGTGTCCAGCAACTCAACTTTGGCGGGTGATCAAATCCTTTACGGCATTCCCGCAAACGTTCACGATTTCAATGGCTACCCGTCCAACCCCTTCACCATTTCATCATTTAACGGCAATTTGCTGCCGACCAGTTCGGTGATCGGCGTGACCGGTTACGACAACAATATGCCTACGACTTACACCTACCATTACTCACTCGAGGGCCAGTACGACCTCGGACATCAGTGGATCGCAACGCTGGGCTATCAGGGTAGTGAGTCTCGGCACCTGACTATGCAATCCAACTTGGATCTTTTGTACTCCCAGGTTGCACCGCTGAACCCGCTGGTCAACAACGTCGACTGGTACAGTAATAGTGGCAACGCCAGCTTCAATGCATTCTTAGCTGAAATTCAACATCAGTTCACCCACACCTTCCAGGTTGACGGCCAGTACCGTCTCAGTAAGTGCACCGATCAGGGTTCCAACAACTTCGCGGTCCCTAATTACCAATGGGATCCAACCACCGCTTTTGGCCCGTGCGACTTTGACTCCACGCACGCCGTTAAGGTCTATGGAATTTGGACGCCCAACTTTTTCCATGGTAACGATTGGAAGCAGAAAATTATCGGCGGCTGGTCCATCAGCGGAATATTTAATTGGCACACTGGCTTCCCCTGGTCGCCTACCTATAACAACATAGATGACCAAAACACCTGCAATATGGTGTTCACAAACGCCGGATGCACCAACGGCTCGAATAGTGCCCTGCTGCCCGCTGCCTACCTTGGCGGCGCGGGTAGCAACCATTCCAACTCCGCTTTCAAGACGGGTTCGAACTTCCCGTTGGGCGGGGCTGCATACTTCACCGCTCCGTTCTTTACGCCTGGACCGGACTTCCCGAACGTCGGTCCGCTGCCTGGGCCGCCAGGAATTGGCCGAAATTCGTTCCGCGGTCCCAGGTATACCGACGTGGACGCAACTCTGAGCAAATCCTTTGGACTGCCCACTATGAAGTTCCTTGGTGAGCACGCTAACTTGGAAATCCGCGCCAATTTTTACAACTTGTTCAACAACCTGAACCTGGCCAATATCGATTCGACTATCAGCGATTCCACGTTCGGCGAAGCCAAAGACGTTCTTGGCGGCCGAACCATCGAAATGCAGGCGCGCTTCAGCTTCTAACACTTTCCGGGGGCGCTTCTGACAGCGCCTCCGCTCACGCCCAAAAGAAAGCTGCCAACGAGCCCCCTTTCACCCCAACTCGTTGGCAGTTTTTCTTTTACACTATTTGCCGTGCGCCTCTTTTCATCTTTCCGCCGAATCTCAGTTCGCCTGACCTTTCCGGTTCTTTTGCTTGCCTGCGTTCTTTTTATCGCGCCGCCACATTGGCCCGCGCAATCTCAGAAGCCTTCAGCGAATTTCGACTCGCTGGCCAAGCAGGCTGCTGAGGCCCGCGATTCCAATCAACTGGACCGCGCCGCCGCTCTTTATAGGCAAGCCCTTGCCGTGCGTCCCCGATGGGCGGAAGGCTGGTGGTCGCTCGGCACGTTGGAATACGACCGCAACAATTACGCCGCCGCCGCTCGCGCCTTCCAGCGGCTGCTGGTTCTGGCTCCGAAAAATGGCACAGCGCACGCCATGTTGGGCCTGTGCGAATTTGAGTTAGGGCAGGACGACGATGCCCTGAAGCACATCGCGGAAGCACAAACGCTTGGCGTAACCAACGATACCCAGCTACGCCGCGTGGTGGTCTACCACCAGGGCCTGCTGCTCTTGCGAAAAGACAAATTTGAAGGAGCGCGCGATTTCCTCGGCCAATTGTGCGCGCAGGGATTGCAGGACAATTCCATTACACAGGCCATGGGCATGGTGGCCCTGCGCATTAGCGGCAAGAATCCTCCGCCCGAGAATTCCCCCGGCGCCGCTGTCGTACAACGCGTTGGCCATGCCGCTTGCATTGCCGCCGCGAAGAAGCTTGATGAAGCGCGCCCGGAATTCGCGGCTGTCGTCGGCGAATTCCCCGACTATCCGAACATTCACTACGCCTACGGAAGATTTCTTGCCGACGTGAATGACCCCGCGGCGGCCGTCGAGCAATTCAAGCTGGAGATCAAAAATAATCCTGCCGACATCACCTCGCGTCTGCAGATTGCGGCCACTCTGTACAAGGTTGATTCGGCTGCAGCCCTGCCCTACGCGCAAGAAGCGGTGAAGTTGGACCCGCACTCCGCCTTCGCTCATTATCTTTTGGGATTACTGCTGCTGGATTCTGACGACTATCTGAAGGCTATCCCAGATCTGGAAATCGCCGCAAAGGCGTTTCCCCACGATGCGAAAGTTTTCTTCGCCCTAGGCTCCGCTTATTCCCGCGCCGGACGCAAGGAAGACGCAGCACGCGCCAGAGCAACGTTCCAGCGCCTGAATCAGCAACCATCGGAAGAAGCAAAACCGGACTACTGAGAATCTGCCCCGAGCGCTACGTCGACTGGAATCCCACTTTCTTCATCGCCGCTCCCGCTTCCGGGTTCTTCATGAACGTGTTCCACACCAGGCCCGTGCGCTGGTTCTCTGCCATCACCATGGTGATTCCCAAGTCGATGCCCAGCACGTCTGTGTCGTACCAATTCGTTAGCGGATTGAACGCGTCGACGTAACTGTACAAGCCCCAGGCTTTCGGCGCGTATGGACCGCGGATGCTTCGCAGCACTCGAATGCAATCCGGGAACAAGAACGCCAACGATCCACCCGTGGCGCAGGGAACAATCGACCCGTCGATGGGTCCTTGCCGCGGCGGGCCGCCCCACGCCGTATAGCCCTGTTGGTAGTCGGAAGCCGAAATGCCCCACAAATCCTCGGAATAATCCGGGAACTCCGATTTCAGTGACAGGCAGAACAATTTGTGAGCCTTGGTGGCCAGAATGGAGTTGTCGAAATAATTGGCGTACGCGTCCCTTTTATTCCGGAAGTCGTACCACGCTTGCGAATACTGATGCGTAAAGATCGGATCGTTTCCGGAAATATACGTGATGCCCTGATAGGTGATGGTCGGGCGCGTCCACGCTTTCCAGGTCTCTGCAGGCACGGGATTCGTCGGCGAACCAATTCCCAAAAGGTAGATCATCATCAGTTCGCAGTAGTGTTCCCATCGCGCTTCCAGGAAACCCGACTCCGGCGTCCAACCCATCGAAAATGTTGGGCCGCCGTTCAGCATCCACGGCCATTCCACGCGATTGTAGATTTTCGTAGCCAGGTCCTGAACTTCCGCGTCCTGAAAATACGCGCGCGCCGTCAAGATTCCGCAAAGCAGCAGGGAAGTATCGATGGAAGACAGTTCACACTTTTCCCAGCGCTGCCCGTCGTCCATATTCACGAAGTGGTAGTAGAAGCCGTGCACCGTAGGCATCTGGTTTGCCAGGAACCGCAGCGTAACGCGAACGCGTTCCAGAATATCGCCGTGCGCTGCATATGCGCGGGCGTCGCCGATGCACAACGCCGTCAACCCAAACCCAGTGGCGGCAATGCTCGCCATCTTGCGCGTGTCTTTTCCGTTCACAAATGCGCGGTCTTTCACCTGCCCGGTTTGTGGGTTTGTTTCATTCCAGAAAAATTGAAAGCTGCCTTTCTGGATTTCATCCAGCAGTTGTTCGTCGGTCCCCTGAAACGGCGCGCCGCCGGGATTGTGCACCACCTTCGGCGCTGCGGGCCCGCAGGCTATTAGCGACGCAAACGGCGCAAGAGCAAGTCCGCGCCCGCACAGCGCCAACAAATCTCGCCGGCTAACGTTTTGCTGATTTGCCACATGGTCCCCCAGCTACTCGTCGATTCGCAAAGCTGCGCCTTCGTCGCCGCGAGAAGAATCGGGGCTTACCCAGATGTGTACCGCGCTCGGCTCGACGGCCAAATTATTATGAATGTCCCAAATCGCAAATGCATCGGCGGCAAGCCGAAACATGACCTTCTTCGATTCACCCGCGGCCAGCGACACCCTTTCAAATGCCTTAAGTTTCCGTATAGGTTCTTCTACGCTGGTACCTTGCAGCCGCACGTACAGTTCCACCACTTCTTCGCCGGCAACTTTGCCCGTGTTTTTCACTTCCGCGCTCACCGTTAGCATTTCCTTGTTGCTGGCGCCCGGCTCGCGCAGCGCTTCATTTAGCCTTTTCGCGCTTAGCTTCTTCACGCTCGGTTCCGTTGGTCCGTAAACGAATTCCCCGTACGACAGTCCGTATCCGAAAGGGAATTGCGGCGCGTTTTGCTCATCGATATAGCGCGATACCATCTTTTCCTGCACGCCATGTGGCGCGCTCGTCAAATCCGCATGATCTGCGGGGCGCCCCGTATTCATCGCGTTGTAGTACAGCGGTTCCTGACCCACGGAACGCGGCCAGCTGATCACTAACCTTCCGCTTGGGGCTGCGTCTCCAAATAGCGTCCTGACGATTGCAGGCCCAGCCTGCACGCCTGGGAACCACACCGCCATCACCGCCGGTACGTGTCCGAAAATCCACGGTAGCGTCAGCGCTCGTCCACTGAACAGCAGCAGCACCACGGGCTTGCCCGTGGCCACAACTCTTTCCGCCAATTCCTCTTGCCGGCCCGGCAAATCCAGATGAGCCCGTGAAGTGGCTTCACCCGTCATCTCCGGCCCGTCCTCTCCCAGAGCCAATATCGTAACGTCGGCGTTTTTCGCGGCGGCTACAGCCTCCTCGATTTGCGCACCGCTCGCCGTGCTGATATCGCCGCCTTTCACAACCTTCACGCGCTCCGCCCCCAGCGCATCGCTCAACGCAGATTTCACGGTCACCACATCCTGCGGCCGTCCTCGCCCCGCCCACGACCCCAGCATTTGCGCTGCGTCGTCTCCAAGCGGGCCGATCAGCGCAACACTTTTCACTTCTTTCCTTAGCGGCAGTATCGCGTGGCCTTCCCGGGCGTCGTTCTTCAACAACACAAAAGATTCCTCGGCAGCCTTCCGCGCCAGCTCCAGATTTTCTTTCGCCAACGGCCCGTCCGAATTGGCCCTCTTTTCGTCCGTGTACGGAGTCTCGAACAATCCCAGCGCAAATTTCACACGCAACACGTGCCGCACCGCTGCATCGATTTCCGCCACCGGCACTTTCCCGCTGCGCACCAGGTCACCCAAATGTTCATGGTACATGTTGCTCTCCATGTCCATGTCGATGCCCGCCGCAAAAGCCCTCCAGGCGGCCGTCTTTCCGTCGTTGGCTACTCCATGCGGAATCAGTTCGCCTACCGAAGTCCAGTCGCTCACAGCCAGCCCGGGAAACTTCCATTCGTTGCGCAAAATTTCTTTTAGCGTGAACGGATTGGCAGTGGCCGGCACGCCGCCCAAACTGCTGAACGCGCTCATGATCGTTGGGGCGCCTTCCTCCAGTGCGGCATAAAATGGCGGCAGATACACTTCGCGCAACGTATGCTCCGAAATTTCCACGCTGTTGTAATCGCGCCCGCCCTCCACCGCCCCGTATCCAACATAGTGTTTCGGGCAAGCGGCGATGCTGCCCGGCGCATTCAACTTCTTCCCCTGGTAACCGCGCACGTAAGCTCGCGCGATCACGCTATCGAGATACGGATCTTCTCCCGCACTTTCTGTAATCCGGCCCCAACGCGAATCTCGCGAAATGTCCACCATGGGCGAAAACGTCCAGCGCACTCCTTCGGCAAAGGCTTCGTTGGCCTCGGTTCTTGCAACTCTTTCCACTAGTCCCGGATCCCACGTCGATGCCATCGCCAACGGAACCGGAAACGTGGTGCGATACCCGTGAATCATGTCCAATCCGTAAAGCAATGGAATGTGCAGGCGCGACTTCTCGACCGCGATGTGCTGAAATTGGTTCGCCGATTGCAACCCGGCGACATTGAACAACGATCCCACTTCGCCCTTCGCTACCATCTCTTCATAATTGCCGCGCCCCGTGCCCGGACCGGTCGGTGTTCCCATGGAATATTGCACCAGTTGCCCGATTTTTTCGTCCATGGTCATTTGTTTCAGAAGCGCTTCAACTCTTCGCTCGATCGGAGCGCTGGCGAGTTCAGAAGGAAGCGGCGTGCCACGGTATGCTGAATTTTCTGCTTGGGATTGCGCAAAGGAACGCGGCGGAAGGAATAACGTTATTGCAAGTGGCAACAAAAACAGCAGCAGCGCTGTCCATTTTGCGCGCTGTTGAGAGGGCAGCTCTTGCGTCGCGTTACGACTTCGCGAGGCCGCGAGGTGAGACATTCCGGGTTCCTTCCGAGGCACCGGCCGCATCTTGCCAACCCCTACCATGCCCTTCAATAAATCGATTTATTAGAGATAATCTACCACAAACTTGCGCCCGTCTCCACCCTCTTTCCTGCAGCTGCCCACGTCCTTGCTCCCGCCGCCATCCTGTGACAGACTACGCTCGAGTCCGTCGGCCTATGCCCCGTTCGAAACCAGAAAAACGGAGTCCTTCTCCCGACCCCGCACAAGGCTCCATCAGCCTCAAGGCGCTGGCGCAGCACTTGGGGTTGTCCTCCGCCACCGTGTCGCTGGTGATCAACCGTTCGCCCGCCGCCAAGTCGATTCCCGCTGTCACTCAAGAACGTGTGCGCGAGGCTGCCCGGCAGTTCAACTATCGCCCTAATCTGATGGCTCGTTCTCTGCGCCAGAAACGCAGCTTCACCATCGGCGTCATTGTCCCCGAAATCAGCGAAGGCTACGCGGCGTTGGTAATGTCCGGCATCGAAGACCATCTTCTCCAGGAAGGCTACTTCTACTTTGTTGTCAGCCACCGCCACCGCAAGGATCTCATCGAGGAATACCCATTTCTCTTGCAGCAGAGAGCCGTTGAAGGAATCATCGCCGTCGACACCGTTTGCAACGAGGCTTGCATGCTGCCCGTCGTGGCCATCTCCGGCCACAAAGATGCTCCTGGCGTAACCAATATCGTTCTGGACCACAATCTCGCCGCTCATCTGGCCCTCGAACACCTGCAAAAATTGGGACACGAGCGCATCGCCTTCATTAAGGGACAGGACTTCAGCTCCGACACGGAAACGCGCTGGCGCGCATTACATGTTGTTGCGCACCAACTGGGTATCAAGGTTCGAGAGGAACTGACCGCCCAACTGGCCGACGATTCTCCATCGCCTCAAGTGGGTTACAACGTCACTCGCAAACTTCTGGAACGCGGGGAAATTTTCACCGCGCTATTTGCGTTCAATGATATTTCTGCGATTGGCGCTATTCAGGCTCTTCGCGAATTCGGTAAGCGCGTCCCGGAAGACGTTTCCGTGATTGGCTTCGACGACATTCAAAGTGCCGCGTATCAGAATCCCAGCCTTACCACGGTCCGCCAGCCATTGCGCCACATGGGCGTAATCGCTGCTGAAACCATTCTCGAACGAATCAATTCCTCTTCTTCGCGCGAACGAAGTTATCCCAAAGAAATTGTCGTTGAGCCGGAACTCATCGTTCGCGGCACCACTATGGCTGAAGCTGCTAAAGCCGTACACCAGTAAACTAAGACAAGCCGCAAAGTTCGTTCGGTGCTCCCTATGCGCTTTGGTCTTTCAGCATAACTATTTCGATTTCGGCGGGTAACTCTTGAATAGTTTTTGCACGCATTGCTGTGTCTGTTTCGCATCGCCCTTTTCGGAATTCGATGCGTTCTCCACGGTCGCTTGGCCTCGCCACACCAGTTTCTTATGCTGAGCGTCAGCCAGGTCAACCGTCAGAATCACCATTTCGCGCGGGTGCTCCGAAGTGAAAGTTGTGGACTCTTCTGGCCACGCGCCCCAACCGCCCCAGCCTCCATACAATCCCCATCCGCCGCCCCACGGCCTCGGGCCGACATCGAATCCGTCTCTCGTCGGTGACGATCAAGTCCGGCGTTTGTCCCGCTGCAACTGGGCTTAATCCTTTCGCGTTGAGCTGGGCTATCACATCGGGCTTCACCCACTGACCATAGAACGGCAGGCCGGGATTCTTCGGATCTTGCCAGGCGTACGTTTTGTAGCTCGCAAACGGCGCGCCCATCTGCCAATTCACTTTCACGGTCTGCGCCCACAGTTGCGGCGCGCTGCACAAAAGGCCCAACGCTATAGCCAGTCTCATCTTTCTCATTTCGCGTTCTCCGTTCTGTTCTGTTGTCAGTTTTTGACTATTCGCTGAAGTTTGTCGCAACACAAATTTTGCCTCGGCGGGCGCTGCCGCTTCGCAGGAACGCGGAAAGATACCGGATTCGGCGGATTATAATCCGAAAGACTTAGCCGCGAGACTCTTTTCCGCGCATGCCATGAAACCGCTCAACGACCCACCGGGGTTTGTTCCACGACCGGTTCAAGGTAGGTGTATTATGTCCACCAACTCTGATGCAGACTCGCCCCCTGCCAGTGAATCCCGGGAATTTGTATTGGCTGGAGGAATGCCAATATGCTGACGCCGCGCGGGCGACGAAAGATTTGCAGCCTCGGCCTTTTTTTCGCTTGTCTGCCGGCGACGACCCTCGCTCAGTCTTTCCCCGCTTCCTCGCCTCAGAAATTGTCATTGACCTTGCGGCAAGCGGTCTTGCTCGCGCTGAAGCAGAATCCCCAACAGCTCATCGCCGTCCTGCAAGTGCAGCAAAGCGGACGCGATTCGCAGATTGCTCGAGCTCCACTGCTCCCGCAGGCGGATCTGTACGCCACAGCCGGCGTGAGCCAGTACAACTTTCAAAGCGTGGAGCGCTTGCCGGCTCCAAAACCCGCGGGCCCGTATCAATACTTTGAGGGAGGAACGGATTTTTCCCAGACACTTCTGAACCTGCCGGCAATTCGCAGGTATCAGATCGGCCGCGAAGGTGTTGTGGAAGCGCGAACGAATGAAAAGACTTCGCGGGAAAATGTCACCGCTCTAGTGGTTACGCAATACCTTCTTGTGTTGCGCGCCATGGCCAATTACGAAGCAACCAGCGCGCGTGTCGCCCTTGCGCAACGCCTCTACAACCAAGCCGTCGAACTGCAGAAAACGGGAATCGGCTTGAACATCGACGTATTGCGCGCTAACGTCGAATTGCAAAGCGAGCGCCAGGCCCTCATTCGCGCCGATACCGACACTCGCACCACCCGCTATCGCTTGGCCGAGTTGCTTGACCTGCCCAGGGACCAGGAGCCCGAAGCCGCCGATCATCTGGAGTTTTTCGATGTGCCCACCGTCGATCGTTCCATCATCCTAGACAAAGCTTTGGTCACCCGCCCGGAAATGAAAGCCATTGCCTCTGAGCAGCGCATTGCCCAACTGACACAGAAATCCGCTTCCGAACAACGGCTTCCGCAGCTCGACTTTGACGGTTACTGGGCTCCCCAGGGAACGCACGTCAACGACACCATTCCCGCTTATACCTATGCCGCGACGATTCGCCTGCCGCTGTTCGTCGGAGGTCGCATTCACGCCGAAGTGCAACGCGACAAGTTGATCCGGCAGCAGGTGGACGAATCTCGCAAACAACTTGAAGCGCGCATCATCCAGGAAGTGAAGTCCGCTGCCAACGAACTGGATGCTGCGCGCACTGCCGTTGAAGTCGCGAATCTGGCGCAAAAGCTTGCCAACGAGGAAGTGGCGCAAGCCGAACGCCGGTTTCAAGCCGGCGTCACCACGAATATTGAAGTCATCACCGCCCAAACCTCGCTCGCCCAGGCCAATGACAACCAGATCGAAGCCCTCTACAACTTCAACCAGTCTCGCGCCAATCTCGCCCGCGCCATGGGTGAGATTGAGAACACCTATTCAAAGTAGGAGAAACGCTTCCGAATGGACAATCCATCCGTTCCTCAAAATCCGGTTGCGGCGCCAGCGGCCACTACGCCGCGGATTTCTGCACTGCCGATTTTGCAAAAATGGCGCGGTGCCAGCCCGCTGACGAAAGGCCTCCTCATAGCCCTTCTGGTTGCGGTGCTCGCCGCGTGGTACTACTTCGCAGGCCAAGTGTCCACTTCCGACGCCCAGCTGGATTGCCACATCACAACCATCGCGCCGCAAGTTCCCGGGTATGTCGTCGAGCTTAAAATTGACGACAATACTCCTGTTAAGCAAGGCGAGGTCCTGATTCAGATTGATCCGCGCGAATATAAAGCCCGCGTCGACGAAGCCAAATCCGCGCTGCTCTTCGCGCAAGCCGCCGCGGATTCCGCCAAACTGCAAATTCCGCTGACTCGCGAAACCACTGTCCACAACACCGGGGGAGCAGCAGCGCAAAAGGATTCGGACGCGGCGGACTTCGCAACTTCCCAAGCGCAACTGGAACAGGCCGCCACCGCAAACCTTCTGCAGGCCAAGGCCAATGTTGCCGCCAAGGCTGCCACCAACGAAAGAGCGCAAAGCGACCTGGAACGCTACCGCCCGCTGCTGGGCACGGGTGACGTCTCGAAGTTTCAGTTTGACGCCGTGGATGCAGCGGCGCGCGTTGCCAAAAGTGACCTGGACGCCGCCGAGCAGCAGCTTGCCGCCGCGCAACAAGCCGTCTACATTGCGCGCTCTAACTCCAAATCATCCCAGGCCCGCGTCGCTCGCTCCCAATCCCTGTTCCTGGTGACGCGCGCGAGAGAACGCGAAGTCCCCATCACCGAGGCGGCCTACAAATCCGCCGTCGCCAATGTAGAACGCGCCCAAGCGAGTCTCGAGCTGGCCGAACTGAATCTCGCTTACACCACCATCCGCGCGCCGATTACCGGCCAGGTCGCGCAGAAGTCCGTCAACCTGGGCAACTATGTTTCGGCGGGACAATTAGCTTGCACCATCGTGCCGCTCAGCGAGGTGTATGTCACCGCGAACTTTAAGGAGACGCAGATGCATCACGTGCGCCCGGGCCAGCGCGCGCGTATCCATGTGGACACTTATGAAAAAGACTACGAAGGCGTAGTGGACTCGATCGCCGGCGCAACGGGCTCGCGCCAGGCCCTGCTTCCTCCGCAAAACGCCACGGGAAATTTCGTCAAGGTGGTCCAACGCATTCCCGTAAAAATTCTGCTGAAGCCTGGCCAGGATCCGCAACTCACCTTGCGGCCTGGAATGAACGTGGAAGCGACCATTTACACCAGGTAATCGGAACCAAAACTCACAACGCCATGCACACCAACGAACCACAACAATCTCCGCCACCCCAGCGCTTTGAAGACTGGGAGACCCGGCGTCTGCAGCGTCTTGACGAATTTGCCCATGACGTTTCTCGCGCCGATCGCTGGACCATCCTCGTCGCTTTGGGCATCGCTACCGGAATCGAACTCGCTGGCAGGACCGCCAGCTCCATTCTGCTTACCGACTTGCAAGGCAACGCCGGCGCCACCCTGGACGAACTAAGCTGGGTGCTAATCGCTTACAACACCGGCTACATTTGCTCGCTCGGCGTCAGTGCCGGCTTTGTGCGCAGCTTTGGAACGCGCAAACTCTGGTTGACGTCGCTCATCCTGTTCGCGTTCGGCAATCTTCTTACATTCTTCAGTCACGATCTTACGCCTCTGCTGATCGCGCGCAGTATCGCGGGACTCGGTGGCGGCGTTTTCCTCGTTCGCTCCATCGTCTTTCTGCGGGAGCTCTTTCCGAAGACGGAGGCGGCACGAGCGATTACGATGTTCAACATCCTGCTTTTTTCGTTTAAAGGGCTGTGGCCCGTCTTGATGGGCGCGGTTACCGATTCCTCCAGCTGGAACAACGCCTTCCTCACGCAGATTCCTTTCGTCGCCCTCAGCTACTTCATCATCAGCCGCTATATGCCTGCCCGTCTCGTTCGCATCCAGGAACTTCCTCCCGCAGACTATCCGGGCGTAGCCTTGCTGCTGGCCAGCATGGTGTGCTGCCAGATTGCTCTCAGCCGCGGCGAACGCGACATGTGGTTTCAATCGCCATTTATCGTTTCGCTTCTGGTCGCTTCCGTTTTGGGCTTTCTGGTCTTTCTGTGGTGGGATTCTCGCGAAGACAATCAGAATCCTGTCTTCCACATCCGCACTATCCTCTCGCAACGCACCTACCGGGCCGCTTTTGGCCTGGTGTTGCTCTGTGGCGTGTTCGTCGGCGCCGGACTCTACGTCATTCCGCAGTACCTGCGAATTCTCCAGCCGTACAACGCCCAGCAGACCGCGGTTTTCTATCTTGTCGATTCTGTCGCCATGTTTCTCGGCGTAAGTGTCGCCGTCTGGGTTGGCGTGCCTCGTTTCGGCGCAGCGAAGACTGCAGGCCTTGGAATCATCCTATTCGGCATCGCCAATACCATCTTCGTTTTCATTTGGACCGATACGACTCCCGGCAGCGATATCGGTTACGTTTTATTCCTTCATGGGCTCGGTTCCGGTCTATTTTTGGCGGCCATCTCTCTTCTTTCCACCGGAACGCTTGAAAGACGCTTTCAGAATGAAGCCGCCAGCTCCTACTTTTTTCTTCGCCAGGTAGGATCCAGCTTGGGAGTAACGGCGGCCGCCGTGCTCATCGATCAAAGGATGACCGTGCATTCCTCGCGCCTGCTGGATGTCGCGAATCGTCTTGATCCCACGGTCCAAACAGTCCTTCGCGAATTCGCGGCACTGATCTCGGCTCGGGCCAATGGCACCAGCGTCCCCGACCCTGGGAATTATCAACTATTTCAAGGATTAGTGGTCACGCAAGCGCGATTGTTGGCATTCATCGACATTTGTTTTTGCCTGGCCGTTGCCGCGGCGATTGGACTGATCGTATTGATGGTTGTGCGCTGGCGCCAGCTTCACGCTGTCGAGCAGCATTCGCATTTGTCGTCCATCGCACACTAGCGGGGGCTCGGAAGCGCTATTCATCTCCCTGCAATGCCGGGATGGAACCATTTGGTTTGTTAGGCGGCAACAATTTGCCGGGAATTTTTGCGTTCTTTGCGCACCATGCAGCATCCAATCTCTCGGCGGCAGAACTGAGCCGGAAATAGAGGAATCCTTATGAGCACCAAGAGCATTCCAGTTGCCTCGAAGCAGCCCGGGTCCGACCACTTGTCCAAACTGCTCATCCAATACGGTTGTGGCCCGATTCAATTTTCCGGTGTTTCTGACGCGCTTTATGAACGCCACCTGCTCTTCGACAGGGTCATCGATCCGGCGGAGACTACCGCGCGCGAACACTACGAAGCCTGCGCTCGCTCCATTCGCGACATCCTCTCGCAACGCTGGGTGCTCACGGGGAAAACCTACAACGAGGCCAACGCCAAGCGTGTCTACTATCTCTCCATGGAGTTCCTCATCGGCCGCTCCCTTACTAACAATGTCACCAACCTGCTGCTCGAGCCTCTTCTGAACGATTTCATTAGTAAAAAGAATGTCGATTGGCTGGCCCTGGTTGAAAAGGAGCCCGACGCCGGTCTGGGCAACGGTGGTCTGGGCCGTCTGGCGGCCTGCTTCTTGGATTCCATGGCCACCATGCAGCTTCCCGCCAGCGGCTATGGCCTTCGTTATGAGTACGGCATGTTCAAGCAAACAATCCAGGACGGCTGGCAGCACGAGGTGCCCGACAATTGGCTGCGCCGCCCCGACCCGTGGGAAGTGGCTCGCCCGCACTTGCGCGTAAATGTCGACTTGAACGCGTCCTTTGTCATTCGCGATGGCGTGCTGCGTGCCATTCCTGGAAAGCCTTCTCGCCTGTACGGCATCCCTTACGATCGGCCGGTTGTCGGATATGGCGGAAAGAACATCAACACGCTTCGCTTGTGGGCTGCGGCTGCCGCGGATTATTTCGACTTTCAGGAATTCAGCAGCGGCGATTTTGTCGGTGCCCTTGCAGAGACTCTGGCCGCCGAGTCCATCACCCGCGTTCTCTATCCCGACGATTCCACCAGCAGAGGCCAGGCGCTGCGCTTTGTCCAGGAATATTTTCTAGTTGCCTGCTCGCTTGCGGATATCGTTCGCCGCTTCCGCGTCAACAATAAGGACTGGAACGCTTTCCCGGACAAGGTCGCCATTCAACTCAACGATACTCACCCCACCATGTCCGTCCCCGAATTAATGCGCATCCTTCTCGACGACGCGCACCTCGGTTGGGATCAGGCCTGGGACATCACACTAAGAACGCTCGCTTACACCAATCACACCTTGCTTCCCGAAGCACTCGAGAAGTGGCCTGTCGACTGGTTCCAACGAGTTGCCCCGCGCCTTCTGGAAATCATCTACGAAATTAACCGCCGTCTGCTCGACGATGTCCAAAAGAAATATCCCGGCGATGAAGGCAAGGCTGCCCGCATCAGCCTGATCGAGGAAGGCCCCGTACGCCGGGTTCGCATGGCCAATCTCGCTATCGTTGGTTCCCACAGCACTAACGGCGTTGCCGCGATCCATTCGAAGCTGCTCCGCACCATGACGGTGAAGGATCTTGCTGAGATGTTCCCTCAGCGTTTCAGCAACAAGACCAACGGCGTAACTCCGCGGCGCTGGCTGCTCCTTTGCAACCCACCCCTCGCGCGCGCCATCACCGACGCGATTGGCGATGGCTGGATCACCGACCTAAGCCAACTCTCCAAACTCAAACCGCTCGCCGACGACAAGGCCTTCCGTGCCGCCTTCTTGAAGGCGCAACACGAAATGAAGACACAATTTGCTGATTGGCTGAAGGCTACTTCCGGCGTTATTGTCGACCCACAAAACATTTTCGATTCTCAGGTGAAGCGCATTCACGAATACAAGCGCCAGTTACTCAACTGCCTCCGCATCGTCGTGCTCTACAATCGCCTGCGCCAGAATCCTAATCTCTCCATGCCTCCACGCACTTTCTTTTTTGCCGGCAAGGCTGCTCCTGCCTACCAACTCGCCAAACTCATCATCAAGTTCATCAACAATCTTGCCGGCACCATCGACGGCGACCCTGCGGTGAAGAACCGCTTGCAGGTTCAATTCTTGCCGGACTACCGCGTTTCGCTCGCGGAGCGCATCATTCCCGCCAGCGACGTCTCCAACCAGATTTCCACCGCCGGTTACGAAGCCAGCGGCACCAGCAACATGAAATTCATGATGAACGGCGCTCTGACCATCGGCACGCGCGACGGCGCCACCATCGAAATGGCCGAAGAGGCTGGCGAAGATAACCTGTTCCTTTTCGGTCTCACCACGCAGCAAGTCGCCGACAGCCGTGGTTGGTACAATCCGCACTGGCACTACGATCACGAACCCGAAACCCGCGAAGCCCTGGACATGATCTCCTCCGACTATTTCAGCCGTTATGAGCCTGGCATTTTTGCCCCGTTGCGCGATACTCTTCTTACCAACGGAGACTTCTACATGCATCTCGCCGACCTTAAGTCCTATCTCGACGCCGACAAAAAGCTCTGCGACCTGTATGCCAATCCCGACGCCTGGGCGCGCAAAGCCATTTGGAACGTCGCCAGTTCGGGAAAGTTCTCCAGTGATCGCAGCATCTCCGAGTACACTTCGGATATCTGGAAAGTGGCACCCTGTCCGGTGCCCTAGCGGAGCGTTCCATGGCCACGGTAGAGAATCCAGCAGCAAAGGGCGTGTCGCCTCTCGCGGGCAAGCCCGCGACGAAAGACATGCTCATTGATGTGGGAAAACTGGAGCGCGACTATTTCGAGCGCCGCCCTGATGTCAACGACCCGAATCAGTTGGTCAGCTTCGGTACCAGCGGTCACCGCGGCACTCCTTTTCAGGCCACCTTCACCGAGGCTCACATCCTGGCCATCACGCAGGCCATCTGCGAGTACCGCCACGGGCAGGGAATTGACGGGCCTCTCTATATGGGCAAAGACACTCACGCCATCTCTGGCCCAGCTCAGCGCACCGCGTTGGAAGTTCTTGCCGCCAACGATGTGGAGACCATCATCCAGCGCGACGACGGGGTGACACCCACACCAGTCATTTCGCGCGTTATTCTCGTCTATAATCGCGGCCGAAAAGATCATCTTGCCGACGGCATCGTCGTCACCCCTTCTCACAATCCTCCGCGCGACGGCGGCTTCAAATACAACCCGCCGAATGGCGGGCCCGCGGATACTGACGTCACCACGTGGATTCAGAATCGCGCCAACGACTTGCTTCGCGGCGGAAACAAAGACGTCAAGCGCACGCCATTCGATTCCGCCCTCAAAGCCGCCACAACCCATCAGAAGGATTTCATCCTTCCGTACGTAAATGACCTGCGCAACGTCATCAACACCGAGGCCATTCGCGGCGCTCATCTGAAACTCGGCGTCGATCCTCTCGGCGGAGCTGCCCGGCCTTATTGGGAGCCCGTCAATTCGGTCTACGGCCTGAATATCACCGTCACCAATCCCGTTATTGATCCGACGTTTTCTTTCATGACCGTCGATCACGACGGCGAAATCCGCATGGATTGCTCCAGTCCCTACGCCATGGCGCGATTGGTCAGTCTGAAAGACGAATACCAGGTGGCCTTCGCGAACGATCCGGATTCCGATCGCCACGGAATCGTCACGCCCACGTCCGGTCTGATGAATCCGAATCACTATCTGGCGGTTGCCATCGGCTATCTTTTGACTCACCGCCCGCAGTGGTCCCAGCACGTAGCAGTTGGCAAAACACTGGTCAGCAGCAGCCTGATCGATCATGTCGTCAAAAAATTCGGCCGCAAACTTTCAGAAGTTCCCGTCGGGTTCAAATGGTTTGTACCCGGCTTGTTCGACGGCTCGTTTTGTTTTGGTGGAGAGGAAAGTGCCGGCGCCAGTTTTCTTCGCATCGATGGCACCGTCTGGACCACCGACAAAGATGGCCCCATCATGGACCTGCTCGCGGCGGAAATTACCGCCGTCACTGGCAAAGATCCCGGCGAGCACTTTAAGGAATTGGTCTCCGAATTTGGCATGCCGTACTACACGCGCATCGACGCGCCAGCCACGCCGGAGCAGAAAGCCAAGTTGCTGCAGCTTTCTCCCTCCGACGTTAAGGAATCCGAACTTGCCGGCGAACCCATCCTGCAGAAATTGACCACTGCCCCTGGCAATGGCGCTTCCATTGGCGGCTTGAAAGTAGTGACGAAAAGCGGTTGGTTCGCCGCGCGTCCTTCCGGCACCGAGAACATCTATAAGATTTACGCCGAAAGTTTTCAGGACGAGGCGCATTTGGGCGCCATCGTCAGCGAAGCGCAGCAAATCGTGAACAATGCCTTGCGCTAGGCTTTTCCCCGGCGATTGCTTTACACCCGGGAGTTTTATAAGGTTGTTTGCGCACTGAGCTATCCTTTTCCGTGGAGGGAAGGGTACCCATGAAGATACTGGCGATCGATGTTGGCGGTACCCACGTGAAGGTGCTTCTCAGCGGCGAATCGACACCGCGCAAATTTGTATCCGGCCCGAAGATGACCGCCAAGAAAATGGTTGCAGGCGTCAAGCAAATTACCAAGGACTGGAAGTACGACGTGGTCTCAATTGGCTATCCTGCTCCCGTCATGCACAATCGCCCGATTCTGGAGCCGTATAATATGGCGCACGGCTGGGTGAAATTCGACTACAAAAAAGCGTTTGGCAAGCCCGTGAAGATACTGAATGACGCCGCTATGCAGGCTTTGGGCAGCTACAAAAAAGGCAAAATGCTTTTTCTCGGGCTAGGCACCGGCCTCGGCACCGCTCTGGTCGTCGACGGCATCGTCGAGCCTATGGAGCTGGGCCACCTTCCCTACAAGAAAGCCACCTACGAGGATTATGTCGGCTTGCGTGGTTTGCAAGAGCGCGGCAAAAAGAAATGGCGCCGCGATGTCGCTGATGTCGTCGAATGCATGTCGGCCGCACTGGAACCCGATGATATCGTTCTGGGCGGCGGCAATTCCAAAAAGTTGAAAGAGCTTCCGCCCCACTGCCGTTTGGGTGACAATTCCCATGCATTTATCGGGGGTTTTCGCCTCTGGGATGACCATAAGGACAAGCCCGCGGCAGCGCACAAATCCGCCCGTCGTTAAACCCGCGAAACGTTGTAAGGAGCACGATCATGGCACGAACGGCAAAGCCGGCTGCAAAGTCGTCGTCGCAAATAGCACCACTCACCAAGCGCAGAGCCTGGTCCGCATTGCGAGCCCACCATAAGACCGTGCAATCCGTGCACCTCCGAAAGCTTTTTGCTGATAATCCCAAACGCGCGGAAAAATTCTCTCTCGAAGCGCTCGGCATCTACTTCGATTACTCCAAGAACCGCATCACCGACAAGACCGTAAACCTTTTGTTGCAACTCGCCAAAGAATCTGGCCTTCGCGAACGCCTCGACGCCATGTTTCGCGGCGACAAAATTAACATTACCGAGAATCGCGCCGTGCTCCACGTCGCGCTCCGCGCGCCCAAAGACGAAACCATCCTCGTCGACGGCAAAAACGTCGTTCCCGAGGTTCACGCCGTTCTCGGCAAGATGACCGCCTTCTGTAACCGCGTTCGTAGCGGTGAGTGGAAGGGCCACACGGGAAAGCGCATCCGCAATGTCATTAACATCGGTATTGGCGGCTCCGACCTGGGCCCAGTGATGGCTTACGAGGCCCTGAAGTTCTACAGCGAACGCAGCATGACCTTCCGCTTCGTCTCCAACGTTGACGGCACAGATTTCGCCGAAGCCGTCATTGGCCTCGATCCCTCCGAAACCTTGTTCATCATCTCTTCCAAAACGTTCACCACGCTTGAAACCATGACCAACGCGCACACCGCCCGCGATTGGTCCCTCAGGGGCCTCGGTGGAGATCAAGCCGCCGTCGCCAAGCACTTCGTTGCCGTCTCCACCAACGACGCCGAAGTTTCCAAGTTCGGCATCGACACCGCCAACATGTTCGGCTTTTGGGATTGGGTCGGCGGCCGCTATTCCATGGACTCCGCCATTGGCCTCTCCACCATGCTGGCCATCGGCCCCGATAATTTTCGCTCCATGCTCAGCGGCTTTCACCAGATGGACGAGCATTTTCGCACCACGCCCTTCGAACGCAACCTCCCGGTGCTGCTCGGTCTCCTCACCGTCTGGTACACCAATTTCTTCGACGCGCAAACCGTTGCCGTTTTGCCTTACGAGCAATATCTGAAACGTTTTCCCGCCTATCTCCAGCAACTCACGATGGAAAGCAATGGCAAGCACGTCACGCTTGATGGCAAGCAAGTCAACTACGATACCGGGCCAATCTTTTGGGGCGAACCCGGCACCAATGGCCAGCACTCCTTTTATCAACTGATCCATCAGGGCACGCGCCTCATTCCCTGCGATTTCATCGGCTTTGCGAAAACGCTCAATCCCCTCGGCCGTCATCACGACATGCTCATCGCCAACGTCTGCGCGCAAGCCGAAGCGCTCGCTTTCGGCAAAACACCGCAGCAGGTCAAGGCCGAAGGCACGCCCGATTGGCTCGTTCCGCATCGCGTATTCGAAGGTAACCGCCCATCCAACACCATGTTGCTCGATCGCCTCACGCCCGAGGCGCTTGGCAAACTCGTGGCACTTTACGAGCACTCCGTCTTTACTCAGGGCACCATCTGGAGCATCGATTCCTTTGATCAGTGGGGCGTCGAACTCGGCAAAGTTCTCGCTCAACGCATCATTCCAGAGCTCGAAAGCAAAACGGAGCCCAAGCTCAACCACGACAGCTCTACCACCGCGCTGATTCGTCGTTATCGCAAGCTCAAAGCTTCTTGACGGACCAGCGCTTTCCCCGGTCGCTCTTAACAGTTTATGAACTTCAATCCACAAAGGAGATCGTTATGCAACTCGGAATGATTGGCCTCGGCAGAATGGGCGCGAACATGGTCCGGCGCCTGATCAAGGGCGGCCACCAGTGCGTCGTCTTTGACAGGTCACAAAAAGCCGTCAGCGAATTGGAACAAGACAAAGCTGTCGGCTCGTCCTCTCTGCAGGACTTTGTCAAAAAGCTTCAGAAGCCGCGCGCCATCTGGCTGATGGTCCCTGCGGCAGTGGTGGACCAGACCATCCATAATCTGCTGCCCTCGCTGGAAGCCGACGACATCCTGATTGACGGCGGCAATTCCTATTACGTCGACGACATTCGCCGCGCCAAGGAACTAACCGCCAAGAAGATTCACTATGTTGACGTCGGCACCAGCGGCGGCGTTTGGGGACTCGAACGCGGCTACTGCATGATGATCGGCGGCGAAAAAGATGTGGTTAAGCATCTCGACCCCATCTTTTCCTGCCTCGCTCCCGGCATTGGCGATATTCCTCGCACGCCGGGCCGCGAGAAGGTCAGGGGCACCGCGGAACAGGGCTACTTGCACTGTGGCCCAAACGGCGGCGGTCACTTCGTAAAGATGGTCCACAATGGCATCGAATACGGCATCATGGCCGCTTATGCCGAAGGCCTCGGCGTCATTCGCGCCGCCAACGTGGGCAAGCAGCAGCACGCTGCCGACGCCGAAACCACTCCCCTGCGCGACCCCGAGCACTATCAGTACGATTTCGACCTGAAAGATGTCGCGGAAGTTTGGCGTCGTGGCAGTGTCATTGCCTCATGGCTGCTCGATCTCACCGCGATCTCATTGCTCGACGATCCTACCCTCGCAAAATTTGCCGGCCGCGTTTCCGACTCCGGCGAAGGCCGCTGGACCATCAAGGCCGCCATCGACGAGGCCCAGCCCGCACACGTTCTTACTGCCGCCCTGTATGAGCGCTTCAGCTCGCGTGGTGAAGCGGAATTTGCCGACAAGTTGCTCTCCGCAATGCGTTATCAATTCGGTGGGCACATGGAAAAGGCTGCCGGCAAGTAGCCGCGCAAGAAAGGTGCAAACATTATGAGTGCGATTCATTCGGATGCCCTGGTTTTCTTTGGCGCCACCGGCGATTTGGCTTACAAGAAAATCTTTCCCTCGCTCCAGGCTATGGTTAAACGAGGTCACCTCAACGTCCCCATCATCGGCGTGGCTAAAGCCGGCTGGAACCTCGATCAGCTGAAAGCCCGTGCCAAGGACAGCCTGGAAAAACACGGCGGCCTCGACCCTGCAGCTTGGGAGAAACTTTCCGCCTTGCTGCATTACGGCGACGGCGATTACAACAACGATGCGACCTTCCAGAACCTCCGCAAGGAACTCGGCAATGCCCAACATCCTGCGTGCTATCTCGCCATTCCTCCCATGCTTTTCGGCGAGGTTGTCGAGCAACTCGTCAAATCGGGCTGCGCCAAAGGCTCGCGCGTCATCGTCGAAAAGCCTTTTGGCGATGATCTGGCATCTGCGCAGGCGCTCAACAAGATTCTTCACAGCGCCTACGAAGAGCAAGACATTTTCCGCATCGACCATTTCCTCGGCAAGCGCCCCGTCAACAATATCCTCATCTTTCGTTTTGCCAACACCTTCATGGAGCCCTTCTGGAATCGCAATTACGTCGAGAGCGTTCAGATCACCATGGCCGAGGACTTCGGCGTTCAGGGGCGCGGCGCTTTCTACGACGAGACCGGCGCCATTCGCGACGTCATCCAGAATCACCTGTTCCAGATTCTTTGCAACCTTGCTATGGAACCGCCCGTTTGCACCGATGCCGAAACCGTCCGCGACGAGAAGGTGAAGGTCCTCAAGGCCATTCCTTCTTTACAGGATGCCGATGTGATTCGCGGCCAGTTTCGTGGCTATCGCGCCGAACCCGGCGTCGCCAAGGACTCGAAGATGGAAACCTTCGCCGCTCTACGCCTCGAAGTCGATTCCTGGCGTTGGCGGGGTGTTCCCTTCTTTTTGCGGGCCGGCAAATCTCTCCCCGTAACCTGCACGGAAGTCCTCGCCAAATTCAAGCTGCCTCCCACGGTGATTAAGCAAAGCAAGCTGACGCAAAACCATCTACGCTTCCGCATTAGCCCCGATGTCGATATCGCCATGGGCATGACAGTGATGGCTCCAGGTGAAGAAATGACGGGGGAAGCCGCGGAAATGTTGGCGCACCATCAGCCCGAAGCCACGGAAATCGACGCCTACGAACGCGTGCTGGGCGACGCCATGGCCGGCGATGCCTCCATCTTTGCGCGGCAAGATTACGTCGAGCAAGCGTGGCGCATCGTGGACCCCATCCTGAAACAAACCACGCCCGCTTACGAATACGAACCAGGCTCCTGGGGACCGAAAGAAGCCGCGCAAATCGCACCGCCGGGCGGCTGGGCGGACCCGGTGATCGCCAGCCCTGTTGCCGCGGCGAAGGCCGGCTCGTTTAAGTAAGTTGCATTCCATTTTCGTTACCAACGCGCGTCGCCCGCCATCGCCTACGCGCGCCGTCAACGCTGCTGGGAAAGGAAGTGATCGCCATGAAGATCGAAGTCCTGTCCGACGCGGATGTTGTTGCACAAAAAGCCGCGGAATTCATTGCTGCCGAGGCTCGCGCCGCTGTCGCTGCTCGCGGCCGCTTTGTCATCGCGGTCAGTGGTGGCCATACTCCGTGGGTCATGCTGCGCCGCTTGGCCTCGGAAGACGTTCCATGGAAGCAAATGCACGTCGTTCAGGTCGATGAGCGAGTCGCTCCCGCTGGCGATCCCGATCGCAATCTCACCCACCTTCACGAAACTCTTCTGGAGCACGCGCCGCTTCCTCCCGAAAATATCCATCCCATGCCGGTCGAGGCCAGCGACTTGGCGGCAGCTGCAAAACAATATGCCGCCACTCTCGCGGAGTTGGCTGGCTCTCCGCCAATTCTTGACCTCGCGCATCTTGGTATGGGCCCCGACGGTCACACCGCTTCGCTCGTTCCCGGCGACCCTGTGTTGAACGTCACGGATGCCGACGTCGCGGTAACTGGCGTCTATATGGGCCACCGCCGCATGACGCTCACCTATCCGATCCTCAACCGTTCGCGCCGCATTCTGTTTCTCGTTACCGGCAAAGAGAAAGTCGAGATGCTTCCCAAGCTACTTGCCGCCGACCCTTCCATCCCTTCCGGACGCATTCGTCAGGACAATGCCGTAATTCTGGCCGATCGTGACGCGGCTGCGCGCGCCGCAGCTTCCTGACGTTACGTCAAAACACATTCACAAGAAAGGAATTGCGAACATGCGCGTCGGAATTGCCACAGATCACGGCGGATTCGGGTTGAAGGAAGAATTGCTGGGCCAACTTCACGCCGCGGGCCACGAAGTTGTCGATTTCGGCGCAAACTCTCTCTCTCAAGCCGACGATTACCCCGACTATGTTCTTCCCTTGGCTCGCGCTGTGGTTGCCGGCAAAGTCGAACGCGGCATTGCCATTTGCGGCAGCGGCGTGGGCGCTTCCGTGTGCGCCAACAAAGTGCCGGGAGTGCGCGCCGCGCTCATTCATGACCATTTTTCCGCCAAGCAAGGCGTCGAAGATGACCACATGAATATTCTTTGCATGGGCGGACGTACCGTCGGGCCCTGCGTTGCCTGGGGCCTCGTTCAGGCATTCCTGCAAGCGAAATACAGCCAGGAACCACGGCACTTACGCCGTCTGGCCAAAGTGGCATCCGTCGAATCCGAAGGTCTCGGCAATTCGCGTGCCGCCGGGTCGGCAAACGAGGTCACCTGAAAATTGTAATGAACGCCAACTCCGCACACTCTCTTGTTTCCGGTGATCTGCAGGCTGTCTTTTGGCCCGGTTCCGGCATGTTGGGCGTTTCGCTAAAGCATCGCGGCGCAGAACTTCTTCGTCGCATCGATGATCTGGAAGCCGCCAAATTCAAGGGCAGCACTGCGGGAATTCCGCTGCTTTATCCTTGGGCGAACCGTCTCGCATCTCTAAAGTATCAAGCCGCCGGCCGCGACGTTGCCCTCGACCCATCCTCTACGCTGTTGCACTTCGACGATCACCATCTCCCCATGCATGGCGTTCCTTGGGGCCAGCTAGCCTGGGAAATTGTCGCGGCAAAACCGGATTCGCTCTTGGCTCGTCTCGATTGGAGTCGTCCCGATCTCCTCGCGATCTTTCCGTTTCCCCATAAGCTAGAGATCGCGGCGGCGCTCAATCCCGGTTCCTTGACTCTACACACCACCGTCTTTGCCGACTCCAACTCTTCCGTCCCCATCAGTTTCGGGTTTCATCCGTACTTCGGGATTCCACAACTCCCGCGCTCGCAGTGGCGTCTGCAATCGCCTCACATGAACAAACTGCAGCTCGATTCCCGCGGCATTCCCACCGGCACGCAGGAATCTTTCGGGCCGTTTGATTCAGTGCTGGGCGACAAAAGTTTTGACGATGGCTTTGCCCTGATTGGGCCGCATTCCTCGTTCTCGCTTTCCGGCGCCGGCCGCCACATCACCGTCACATTTCTCGAAAATTTTCCTTACGCCCAGATTTTTGCTCCGAAAGACAAAGAGTTCATCGCGATCGAGCCCATGACCGCTCCCAGCAGCGCGCTCACGTCCGGTCAGGGCTTGCAGGTTCTCGCACCCGGCGGCCAATTTCGAGCTTCGTTTCGCATCACCGTTCATTCCGGCGGGTGACGAAGCAAACTGAAAGAGCCAACATGACCATTTACGACACTCGCGAAGGTGTTCGCCTGCACATGAATCAGCAGCGCGACGGCCACTGGAACCGTTGGGGACCCTTCCTGGCTGAGCGTGCCTGGGGCACCGTCCGCGAGGATTACAGCAGCAATGGCGACGCTTGGAGCTACTTCCCGCACGACCACGCCCGCTCGCGTGCCTACCGTTGGAACGAAGATGGCATCGCGGGCATCTGCGATCGTCACCAGTATCTCTGCTTCGCCCTCGCCCTTTGGAATACGCGAGATCCCATTCTCAAAGAACGCATGTTCGGCCTTACCGCCCATGAAGGCAATCATGGCGAAGACGTCAAAGAGCATTACTTCTACCTCGACAACACTCCCACGCACTCCTACATGAAGTATCTGTACAAATATCCCCATGCCGCGTATCCATACGAACAACTCCTGGAAGAAAATCGTCGCCGTGGCAGGCAGGATATGGAATACGAATTGGTGGATACCGGCATCTTTGACCAAAGCCGCTATTTCGATGTCGTGGTGGAGTATGCCAAGGTCGCGCCGGAAGATCTGCTCATCCGCATCAACGTCACCAATCGCGGTCCGGAAGCCGCTCCCATCCACCTTCTTCCCACATTGTGGTTTCGCAATACCTGGTCGTGGGGGCGCGACGACCGCCGGCCATCTCTCTCCATTTCCCCGACTCCCACTTTCAGGGATCCTCAACTCTATTCAATCCTGGCCAAACATTGGCAACTCGGCGATTACATTCTCTATCGCTCCGGCGCCGGCGAACTCCTGTTCACGGAAAATGAAACCAACTACGAGCGCATATTTGGCAGCACTTCGCGCACCCCGTACGTGAAGGATGCGTTTCATTCATATTTGATCGACGGCAAGCGCGAGGCCCTTAATCCTTCGGCGATCGGCACCAAAGCCGCGGCTCACTACGATCTAATGGTCCCGCCCGGCGAAACCGTTTCCCTTCGCCTGCGGCTCGCCGCCATGATCGATCATCATCCCCATGAAGCCCCGTTCGCCGATTTCGATGCCGTCTTCGACTTGCGCAGGGAAGAGGCCGACGAATTTTACGGCGTTGTATTGCCGGCAAAACTTTCTGACGATGCCAGAACGATTGCTCGCCAGGCCTTTGCCGGCTTGCTGTGGTCCAAACAGTATTATCACTATGTGGTTTCAGATTGGCTGGACGGCGATCCCGGTCAGCCCACTCCTCCGGCCGTGCGCCTCGAAGGGCGCAACAGCGATTGGCGTCATTTCTTCACCCGTGATGTTCTCTCCATGCCCGACAAATGGGAGTTTCCTTGGTTTGCTTCGTGGGACCTGGGTTTTCATTGCGTAGCGCTGGCATATATTGATCCGAGCTTCGCCAAGGAACAGATCCTGCTGATGACTCGCGAATGGTACACGCATCCGAATGGGCAAATCCCAGCCTACGAATGGGCTTTCGTCGACGTCAATCCCCCGGTGCTTTCTCTTTCCGCTGCTGCTGTCTTTGAAATTGAACGCCAGCTCACCGGCGTTGCCGATTATGCCTTCCTCGAGCGCGTTTTCCAGAAAATGCTTCTCAATTTCACCTGGTGGGTCAATCGCAAAGACGCCACGGGCAAGAATATTTTCCAGGGCGGATTCCTCGGCATGGACAATATCGGCGCGTTCGACCGCGACAATTTGCCTCCGGGATATCTTCTGGGCCAGGCTGATGGCACCAGTTGGATGGCCGCCTTCGCGAAGAACATGCTTTCCATCGCGCTCATCCTCGCCGAACGCGATCCTGTCTACGAAGACCTTGCCAGCAAATTCTGGGAACACTACATCTACATCGCTCACTCCATGAACAATCCTCAAGAATCCACCCGCTCTCTTTGGGACGAAATGGACGGCTTCTTCTACGATTACCTCTTCTCCAGCAACAATGAGCGTTTCCCCGTGCGTGCCCGCACGATGGTCGGCTTTGTTCCCATGTTCGGCGGCACTGCCATCAATGCCGATACCTTTGATCGCTACCCCGATTTTCAGCGACGCCGCCAGTGGTTCATCGACCACCGTCCCGATCTCGTTGCCAGCATTAAACCCGCCGTCGTTCCCGGCGACAACAAAATGCTTCTCCTTGGATTTGTTCGCGAGGATCAATTGCGCAGCTTGCTTTCCTACATGCTCGATGAAAATGAATTTCTCTCGCCCTACGGCGTTCGCGCCGTTTCCCGCCGTCACCTTGCTCATCCGCTGGTTCTGCATCTCGCCGGCCAGGAATATCGACTTGATTACGAACCCGGCGAATCCACTACCACTCTTTTTGGAGGGAATTCCAACTGGCGAGGCCCCGTCTGGATGCCCGTCAATCACCTGATCCTTCTCTCACTACGCCAATATCATCGTTATTACGGCGACTCCTTTAAGATTGAATGTCCAACGGGTTCGGGCCAACTGAAGAACCTTGGCGAAGTCGCTCACGAACTGGCTCACCGGTTGAGTCATATTTTTCTGCGCGATAAGAATGGCAATCGCGCGCTCTTCGGCTCCAATAAACTCTTTAATGAAGATCCGCATTGGCGCGATTTGATTCCATTCAACGAATATTTCCACGGCGACACTGGCCGCGGCTGTGGCGCCAGCCACCAAACCGGCTGGACCGGCTTGATCGCCCAAATCCTGATTGACGTCTGTGAACTGGCATACGGCCAACATCCTTCCGCCGAAGATGAATCCCTCTAACCGCGCGACCACGAATCTCGAGGCGGACGTGCCGATGTTTTTTCTTTGATGCAGCGCTGGCTTTATGCCAGCGAAGTTTTTGCTTCCCCTCCTTCCGACACCTTAAACTCACTCTCTCCCCTTGCTTCACTAATCTCTCTGGTGAACAATGGCACTGCCAGTCGCCGTCGCTTAACTCTTCTCACGCCATTCCAGGAGCGCCTATGAAATCGCGAATCTTCTTTCTTCGTTTATTCTCACTGCTCTTCATCACTTCTGCTTCCGTGTTCGCGCAATCTTCCGGCTGGCTCGCTACGCTTCCTCAGCCTCACGACTACACGCTTAAGCGCATCTCCAGTTACGATCGCTCGGGTGGTAACGCCGATTTTCGCGCTATTCCTCCCGGCGAAACTCTTACCGTCCTCGACGAACCCGGTCCCGGCACCATCACGCACATATGGTTCACGCTGGCCGACGACGAATCCTACCACCTGAAAAAGCTGGTATTCCGCATTTACTGGGACGACGAGGCCTCGCCAAGTGTCGAAACTCCTCTCGGCGATTTCTTCGGTCTCGGCCTGGGCGAATATTTTCTATTTCAGTCCGCGCCTCTCAGCGTTGGACCCAATAAGGCTCTCAACTCTTTCTTCCCCATGCCATTTCAGAAGCATGCCCGCATCACCGTCACTAACAATGGTAAAGAGCGCGTCGATGCCTGCTACTTCAACATCGACCTTCAGGCTTATTCCAAGCCTCTCCCGTCAGACACCCTTTATTTCCACGCGCAGTACCGCCAGGCTTCTCCCAACCACGGCTGGACCAATCAGTGGCACGACAATGGCGAACCCATAGTCAATGACAAAAGGAATCTTCGCGGCGAAGACAATTACGTTTGGATGGAAGCCACCGGCCACGGACATTTTGTCGGCGTTACCATGTCGGTTCTGCAAAATCAGGATTTCTGGTGGGGTGAAGGCGACGATATGTTCTTCATCGATGGTGAAACGTCGCCTTCCATTACGGGCACCGGCTCAGAGGATTATTTCCTGGGCGCTTACGATTTCGGCGGCCACCCGTTTTCTTATCCGCTCTATGGCGCGCCGGTTGTTGGTGAGGAACGCGCTGGCGGCCGCAGTTCCGTATATCGCTTTCACCTGGATTCGCCCATCCCCTTCACAAAATCGCTGAAGGCCACCATTGAGCACGGCCACGCAAACATACGTTCCGACAACTATTTTTCCGTTGCCTATTGGTATCAAACAGAACCGCATGCCGCGTTTCCCGCGCTGCCCTCGCTGGAAGATCGCCTCCCCAAAATCCAGGCAGTAGGCGGCCCCGGCAACGCCCCCAACTGAACCCACCCTTGTCCGGGTGCCCCACACGCCGGGGTTGCGTGTGGGTTCTTCGATTCGTCGTCGGATGATTGGATGATCCCTACTTCAACGAAGCCTCCACCTTTTTCCCATACTCTTTGGCCTTAGCCATCGCCGCCGCTTCGTCCACTGTCAGCACCTTGCCATCCTTCATCACCATTTTTCCGCCCACCACCACCGTTTCCACTTCGCTCGCCTTCAAGGCGTAAACGATTTGCGAATACGCGTCGAACATCGGCACGGCGTTCGGCACATTGAGATTCAGCACCACAAAATCAGCCTTCTTTCCCGCTACCAGCGAACCAATCTCTTTTTCCATATGCAGCGCTCGCGCTCCTTCAATCGTTGCCATTTCCAGCGCGCCCTTGGCTCCCAGCGCGCGTGGATCCGCGCGGTAGGTCTTCTGCAGTTTCGACGCCAGGTCCATCTCTTCCATCATGTCCAGATCATTATTGCTGCCTGCGGGACCATCCGTGCCCAATCCAACTCGCATTCCCGCTGCGCGTTCGTCCACCACCGGCGCAACTCCGCTCGCCAGCATCATATTGCTCGACGGATTATGTGCGCAGCCCACTTGCCGCTCCGCCAGAATCTTCATGTCCGTGTAGTCCACCCAGATGCAATGCGCCGCCAGCACGTCCGGGCCCAGAAATTCGATCCGCTCCAGGTATTGCACCGGGGTCGTGCCATTTTTCTCCAGGCTATCCACTAATTCTTTCCGCATCTCCGCAACGTGGATCAGAATCGGCGCATGATACTTCCTCGCCAGCGCCGCCGAATCCCGCAGAGTTTTCTCCGAACATGTGTAGATCGAGTGCGGTGCTACCGAAGCATGAATCAGCGGATCACCCTGCCATTTCTTCAGGAACTTCTCCGTATACGCCGCCATCTCCGCTTCATTCTTGTTATCTGGTGCAGGGAAGTCGATCCACGTTTCGCCGACAAATCCGCGCAGGCCCGCGGCCTTTGTCTCTTCCGCCACCGTGTCCTCGAAGTAGTACATGTCCGCAAACGTGGTCGTCCCGCTTCGAATCATCTCCGCCAGCGCCAGTCGCGAGCCCCAGCGCACAAACTCTTCGTTCACATTCTTCGCTTCCGCTGGGAAGATGTACTTGCGCAGCCAGTCGTCCAGCGTCACATCGTCCACCAACCCTCGCATCAGCACCATGGGAATGTGCGTGTGCGCGTTGATCAATCCCGGCATGATCAACTTACCCTTCGCGTCGATGGTTTGTTTGGCGATGATACCTTTCGGAGCCAGGCTATTGACGTCCGGCCCGACGGCCACGATCGTGTCTTCCTCCACCGCGATTACGCCGTTTTCGATCACGTGGCGCTGTGGGTCCATCGTCACGATCGTCGCGCCAGTAACCAGCAGGTCGACGGAAACGGCTTGTTTGGCGTCGGCCTGTGCGAACAGCGGATGTGGTGCGTAAATCGCGCACAGCAACATCAGTAAGCTCGAAATCAAAACACATTTGCCGATCAAACAGCGGCTAGTCATCGCGATTTCCCCGAAACATTATTTTATAAATTCGAAGCATCGAAAGGCTTTGGAAACAATTCGCTCATCTTGAAAATCTCGCTGTTGCCCTTCAGGTTCGCCATCACCACCGGCACATCCCCGCAAAATTCCCAGATCAGTTGACGACACGCCCCGCACGGCGGCGTCAGCGTATCGGTGTCCGCTACCACGGCAATCGCATCGAACCGCCGCTTTCCTTCGCTGATCGCTTTGAAGATGGCCACTCGTTCCGCGCATATCGTCAGCCCGTACGTCGCATTCTCCACATTGCAGCCGCCGAAGATTTTCCCCTCAGCCGTCCGCAGCGCTGCTCCCACCTTGAAGTTCGAAAATCGCGCATGCGCGTGCTCTCTAGCTTGCGTAGCCGCCTTGATCAGTGCCTCAAATTCCGACATGGTGCTCCCCCGGACCTCGTGCCCTTTGTAGCGGCCGCCTTCTGAGGCGGGCGGTTTCACCTTCCTTTTTCGTCATTCCGAAACGAACTCTGCGCAGCGAGGAATCTCTCTTCCTTGTCGCCATCACACCGCCGATGCTATATCCGGAATCACCCCGCGCAACAACGCAATGAACTGTCCCTTCACTCGTTCCGCCGTTTCCAGAACTTCCTTGTGATCCAGCGGCTGATCCAGAATGCCCGCCGCCGCGTTTGTCACGCAAGAAATCCCCAACACGCGCAGCCCTGCATGCCTCGCCGCAATTACCTCTGGAACCGTCGACATTCCCACCAGGTCCGCGCGAATCGTTCGCAAATAACGGATCTCCGCCGGCGTTTCATAGCTCGGTCCGGCCAGCGCCGCATATACCCCTTCGCCCAATTCAATTCCCAGCCGCCGCCCCTCGGCCAACGTCAGTTCACGAAATGTTTTATCGTAAGCCGCGCTCATGTCGGGGAATCGCACGCCGAACTTTTCGTCGTTTGCTCCCATCAACGGATTCGCTCCCTGCAAATTGATGTGGTCGCTGATCACCACCAGCCGTCCCTGCGTGAATTCCTTTTTGATGCCGCCGGCGGCGTTCGTCAGGATTACCGCTTTCACTCCCATTCGCGCAAATACACGCACGGGAAACGCTACGTCCTGCACCGAATATCCTTCGTACAGATGCACTCGCCCCTGCATCCCGACAACTTCAATGCCTTCCACGATCCCGAGCACCAGTTGCCCCGCATGGCCAATCGCGGTTGACGTGGGGAATTTCGGGATTTTTGCGTACGGAATTCGTGTTGCTGCCGCAAACTCGTCCGCAAATGCGCCCAGTCCCGATCCCAGCACCAGCGCGATTTTCGGCCGCAGCTTCGTCTTCTTCAGCACGTACCGTGCGGCGGCGTCAGCCTGCGCGAAGCCGGGGCTTTCAGCGCTCATGTCAAAATTCCCACAATGCACGCGGACATCAGGTTGGCCATGGTTCCCGCCAGCATTGCTCGGATGCCGAATTTCGCCAACTGCCCGCGCTGTTCCGGCGCCAGCGCTCCGATGCCGCCAATCTGAATCCCAATGGAACTGAAGTTTGCAAAGCCGCAAAGCGCAAACGTGGCAATCGTAAACGATCTCGGATCCAGCGACCCTTTCAGCTGCCCCAGCTTCGCAAAAGCCACTACTTCATTGATGGTCATGCGCGTGCCCAACAAGTTTCCAATCACCGCCGCGTCTTTCCAAGGAATCCCGATCAGCCATGCGATCGGGGAGAATATCCATCCAAAAAATTGCTCCAGGCTGTTCGGGAACCACGGAAAATGATGCAGTGCCAGGCGGTTGTGCGCGCCTCCAATCAGAAAATCCACCAAAGCCAGCAGCGCGATAAACGAAATCAGCATTGCCGCCACATTGATCGCCAGTTGCAACCCGTCCGACGTTCCCCGCGAAATGGCGCCTAGAAAATTCGCCTCCCGTTCCATCGGCGGCATCTGCACGTGCCCCGCCGTCAGTGGCTCTTCCGTTTCCGGCACCAGCATCTTGGCCATCAGCAGCGTTCCCGGCGCCGTCATGATCACCGCCGTCAGCAAATGTTTCGCCTCCACGCCCGACGCAATATATGCCGCCATAATTCCGCCGGACACATGCGCCATCCCGCAGGTCATCACGCACATCAATTCGGATTTCGTCAACTTGTTCAGGAACGGCCGAATCGTCAGCGGCGCCTCCGTCTGCCCCATGAAGATGCTCGCGGCGATATCCAGCGACTCTGCTCCGCTTGCCCCCATCACGCGCGTCATCACCCACGCAAATGCGCGGATAAACACCTGCATCACCCCGATGTGATACAGGAACGCGAAAACTGCGGCGATAAAAATGATGGTAGGTAACACCTGAAACGCGAAAATAAATCCGAACGACGACCCGTGTATCCCCAATCCTCCAAAAACAAATTCGGACCCGGCAAACGCGAAGCTCAGCAGCTTATTGACGGCATCTCCTAGTTTCTGAAACAGGATGCGGCCCAGCCCGAACTTCAGCACAAAGATCCCGAACGCCAGCTGCAGCCCCAAACCCCACAAGATTGTCTTCAGCTTGATCGCGTGTCGCGCCGTTGAGAAGAGGTACGCCAGCCCCAGAAAAACCGCCATGCCCAGCACACCTACAAATCTTCCCATTCCGTCTCCTTTGATCCCCACGCAAAAGACTTCATTTGTTTTCCCGCACGGTGTCTGCGGAGTGAGCAATCTCTCCTCGGCTTCGCCACAGTGAGACTTGTCGTCTAGGCTCAGTCTCAAAGCCTTACCCGCCCAGAACCTGCCGAATCAGCGGCCTCGTCGCAGGCGCCGTCTCTCCAAACACAAAACTCGCCGCGATCATTTCCTTGGCCTCGGCCAGCTTTGCCTCTGAATTGTAATGAATTGTCACCAGTTTCTCTCCTGCCGCCACGCGATCTCCCATGCGCCGGTGAAATTCCAGGCTCACTCCATGATCCACCGGGTCTTCTTTCTTTTCGCGCCCGCCTCCCAGCATCGCTAACGCAATTCCGAAATCCTGGCAGTGGGTATCCACGATGTATCCCGGCGAAGGTGCATTCACATCAACTCGTGATCGCGCCTGCGGCAGCAGCGAAGGATCATCCGTCACCCGTTCGTCTCCCCCTTGCAGCGCGATGCACTCCCGGAATTTCTCCAGCGCTTGCCCCGACGTGATCATCGCCTCGGCCAGCCGCCGCCCTTCGTTCACCGACGGAGTCCGCTCGCCCAGGTAGAACATCCACGCGGAAAGCTCCACGCTAAGCTGCCGCAAATCTTTCGGCCCTTTGCCCTTCAAGATGTCGATGGCTTCCGCCACTTCGCTTGAGTGCCCCGCCATTCTGCCCAGCGGCTGTCCCATATCCGTCAGCAGCGCCACGCATCGTTTTCCCATGCGATGGCCAGTTTCCACCATTGCTTTCGCCAGTCGCACCGCATCCTCTTCTTTTTGCATGAACGCGCCCGACCCCGTCTTTACATCCAGAACCAGCGCGTCGATTCCCTCAGCCATTTTCTTGCTCATGATGGAAGCGCATATCAAACTCACATTTTCTACCGTGGACGTCGCGTCCCGCAGCGCATAAATCTTTTTGTCCGCAGGCGCGATCTCGGCCGTCTGCCCAATCAGCGCCATCCCGCACTCGCTGAGCACATTCCGAAATTCCTTCAGGTTCAGTCCAATATTGAACCCGGGAATCGCCTCCAGCTTGTCCAGTGTGCCACCCGTGTGCCCCAACCCTCGCCCGCTGATCATCGGCACAGTTACGCCGCCCGCCGCCACGATTGGCGCCAGCACCAGTGAAGTGTTATCTCCGACTCCCCCCGTTGAATGTTTATCCACCTTTTTCCCGGGAATGTCGCTCAGATCTACCACTTCGCCCGAGTACAGCATCACTTCCGTCAACGCCGTCGACTCCGGGCCAGTCATCCCCCGCAGCCACACTGCCATCAACCATGCCGCCATCTGGTAATCCGGAATATCCCCGCGCGTGTACCCGCGAATCAGAAATTCGATTTCTTCACGGGAGTGTTCCCCGGAGTCGCGTTTTTTTCGGATGAGGTCGACGGCGCGCATGCTGTGCAGATGAATGGCGAGCCTAACACCAGCGCTAACACGCGTCAACGCAACACCCAACGCGCTTCTCCGCAACCCCGCGCGCCGCCTGTGTGACCGGCCGACTTGCTCCTTCTTCCTCATTGTTATAACTTGCGCTTGCTGCCTTAAGGAGCGCGCATGAGCAGAGTGCCCAGAGTAGCGGTGGTGGGCAGTGCCAACGTCGACCTCACCACTTTCAGCGACACATTTCCTCGTCCCGGTGAAACACTTTTCGGTCAGCGCTTCGATCTCGGTTTTGGCGGCAAAGGAGCCAACCAGGCCGTCGCAGCGCGCATCTGCGGCGCTGAAGTTCTGATGGTTGCCAAGCTTGGCAATGATCTGTTCGGCGAAGCCACCGTCCGAAATTTCGCTTCGTTCGGCATCGACACTTCCCACGTGCGCATTGTCGATGGCGTTTCCAGCGGCGTCGCGCCGATCTTCGTCGAGCCCAACGGCCAGAATCGCATCCTGGTCGTCAAAGGTGCCAACGACACGCTCTCGCCCGCCGACGTGGATGCCGCATCCTCCGCGCTTCAGCACGTCGACACCATCGTTCTGCAGTTCGAAATTCCTATCGACACGGTCTACTACACCGTCCAGTTCGCGCGGCAGCATGGCATTCGCTGCATCGTCAATCCCGCACCCGCGCAGAAGGTCGACCTGCGGAAATTGTCGGCCGCCGATTACTTTATTCCCAACGAAACGGAGGCTGAAGTCATCACCGGCCTTCCCGTGCAAACCATCGAAGACGCCAAGAAGTGCGCCGAATCTCTCATCCGTCAGGATTTTCGCCGCGTCGTAATCACACTCGGCGGCCGCGGCGCTCTGCTGACAACCCCCGAACGCGCCGAATTGATCGAACCCTTCTCCGTTAAGCCGGTTGACACCACCGGCGCGGGCGACGCTTTCATCGGCAGCTTCGCCGTTTTTCTTGGCGCTGGCTTGCCCGAAAAGGAAGCCCTGACGCGCGCCAGTCTTTACGCCGCTCTTTCCACCATGCGTGTCGGCACGCAGAAATCTCTCCCGACTCGCGCGGAATTTGAAGCCGAATGGGCAGCGCGTGCCAGAAACACCTAGCACTCAAGACGCACTTCCGTGCGCCACGGAAGATTTTAAGGAGCATAAATGTTCATTCTGCAAAGCTATCCGCTGGCTGTAATCTTCTGCGTCATCACCATGTTCTGCTGGGGTTCCTGGGCCAATACACAAAAACTTGCGCGCAAAGGCTGGCGCTTCGAACTCTTCTATTGGGATTACACCATCGGCGTTCTTCTGCTCACTCTGATTCTTGGCCTTACATTGGGCAGTTCCGGCCAGGACGGCCGGTCGTTTCTCGCCGATCTTTCTCAGGCCTCGCACGCCAGCATTCTTTCTGCTCTCATCGGCGGCGCCATCTTCAACGCCGCCAACATCCTGCTCGTTGCTGCCATCGACATCGCCGGAATGTCCGTCGCATTTCCCGTTGGCATTGGCCTCGCCCTGGTTCTCGGCGTCGTCGTCAACTATGTCGCCGATCCTCTCGGCAACGCGCCCTTGCTCTTCGGTGGCGTGATCCTCGTCGTCCTCGCTATCATTCTCGACGCCATCGCCTATCGCAAAATTCCCGGCTCCGCGGCCGGGGTCAACACCAAGGGCTTGGTCCTCTCCGTCGCTTGCGGCATCCTGATGGGCTTCTTCTATCGCTTCGTCGCGGCTTCCATGTATCCCGACTTCACGCGTCCGGAACCTGGCAAACTCGGCCCTTACGACGCCGTCTTCATCTTTGCCGTTGGCATTTTCCTCAGCAACTTCATCCTGAATACCTTCGTCATGAAAAAGCCCTTCGTCGGCCAGCCCGTCTCTTTCTCCGACTATTTCAAAGGCAGCTTCGCCACGCATCTCACCGGCATTCTCGGCGGCATCATCTGGGGAGTCGGCATGAGCTTTAACATCATCGCCAGCGGCCGCGCTGGTTTTGCCATTTCCTACGGACTTGGCCAGGGCGCCACGATGATCGCTGCGTTCTGGGGCGTGTTCATCTGGAAGGAATTTCGCGATGCGCCTCCCGGTACTTCCAAACTGATTGCGGCCATGTTTGGCTGCTTCCTCATCGGCCTTGCGCTCATCATCCTCGCTCGCATGAGTTGATGTTCGCATACGCCACTTTGGCCTTGACACTTCTGCGCGCGGGAAACTACGCTTCTCTTACTTTCCATCGGGGTGCACGTGTCTTTCACCAATTGCAGGTCTCACGCAGTACTCTTCTTCGCTCGCCTCGCCATTTGCTTCGTACTCTTTCTTTCGGCGCTCTTGCCTTCATCGCTAGCTGCTCCGCGCAAAATCATCATTGATACCGACCCGGGCACCGACGACGCCATGGCCATCATGCTGGCCCTCAATTCTCCCGAACTCGATGTTCGCGCGATCACCGTCGTTCCCGGTAACGTCACTGCCAAGCAAGGCCTAGACAACGCCCTCCGCTTGCTTTCTCTCGCCAATCGCTGCGACATCCCCGTTGCCGCTGGCGCTCAGCATCCTCTCTTTCAAAAGCTGATCACCGCCGAGTTCTGGCATGGCAAAAACGGTCTCGCCAATATCGAGCTTCCTCCCAGCAAGTGCAAGGTCGACGCCCGCTGGGGCCCCGATCTCATCATCGAACTGGTTCACGCTTCGCCGCACGAAATCACTCTCGTCCCCATCGGCCCGCTTACCAACATCGCTCTCGCCGTCGAAAAAGATCCTTCCATCGTTCCTCTCGTCAAGGAAGTCATCCTTATGGGCGGCTCCATTTCCGGCGGCAATTCCACAGCCGTTGCCGAAGCCAATATCTACGGCGATCCGGAGGCCGCGCAGATTGTCTTCCAGTCGGGCTGGCCTCTTACCATGGTGGGCCTCGACGTCGGCGACAAAACGCTGCTCACCCGCAAGTATCTGGCGCAACTCGGCAGCACCCACGGCCCAGTCAACGACTTCATCTACAAGGTCGCTGAGTTCCTTATCCAGCTCGGCGAAAAGTTTGGCGATTCTGGCACACCAATGTACGACCCGCTCGCCGTCGGTGTGGCCATCGATGCCACCATCGTCACCGCCCCTCCGATGCACGTGGACGTGGAAACACGTGGAGAGTTCACGCGCGGCGAAACGGTCGCCAATCGCCGTAACGCGATCGAGAATAATGTGCTTCACCATTTTCCCGATGGCGACCGCTACATCGTCGAGGGCCTCGAAGAAGTTAAGCCCAACGCCAAGGTTTGCACCGCGGTGAACGCCGAAAAGTTTTTGGAGTTGTTCGTTTCTCGCATTCAAGGAAAGTGAGTGGCGCGGCTTAACCTGCGCCCATTTTTAGTGCAACCATCGTCCCTACATCGGCGCCTTTTCCTTCAGGCACTCGCAGGAACGTTTGCCGCATTTCCCGCAATTCGTGCTAACTTTTCTTTGGCCGCGTCGGCATTTCCTGCGTGCCCTTTTCCTTCGGAGACTATGCACTGGCCAACACCGATCGGCAGTCCCGTTCTTGAAAGCTTGCGCTACGCCATTGAATCGTCCCGCGACGTCCACACGCATTGCGACAAGGTCGTCGAAGTAGCTTCCTGGATGGCCTACGAAGAACTGCCCATGCCCGAATTTGCGCTGCCTTTCGGTGTGGGGCAGGGCGATGCCAACGAAGCCATCGATTTCATCATGGTCGCCGATTCCATTGACACGGCCTTCACCAACTTCGACACGCACACCAAATTCCAGGTGGACTTCGCCGGGCAGCACTGGTCGGATTCGGAAGCCGAATTCGCAAGCCTGAAGCGCGCCATGGATCAAGGCGTGCCGAGTCTTGATGGCAAATATCTTTCCACCGTCACTCGCGCCGAACTCGACAAAATCTTCCAGGGCAACATCGAGATGCCCATGCTCGATGAAAAGCTCGCCGTTCTGCATCAGGTCGGCAAAGTGCTCGCGAAAAAATACAACGGCCGCTTTCACAATTTTGTGCATGCCTGTTCGCCCAAGCTTTATGACAACGGCAATGGCCTCATCGACCGCCTGGTAATCGAGTTCCCCCGCTTCAACGATGTCAGCATGCTCGATGGCCACGAAATCAAGTTCTACAAACTCGCCCAACTTGGCATCTGGATGCTCTATTCCACACTGCACAGCTCCGGCAAATTCCGTCTCGACGATCCCCAGAAAATGACCGCTTTCGCTGACTACATCGTGCCTGTTGCCCTGCGCCTTCTGGGCATCACCAGCTACTCCAAGGAGCTGGAACACGCCATCAACACTTACCAGCTGATTCCTCGGGATTCGCGCTGGGAAATCGAAATTCGCGCCCACTGCATCTATTCCACCGCGCTGCTCCGCGAGGAAGTCAACAAGCTTCGTCCTCCCGACGCGCAAGTGATCATCCCGCAAATCGATGCGCGCCTCTGGACGCATTACCACACCACCACGTGGCCGCATCACCTCACAAAAACCATCATGTACTAAGGTATTCGGCGTTAGCCGCAAAGGAGAGGAAATCGGTCATGAAGAGCTTGCTCCGCGTTTGTGCCGCTGCTCTGCTACTGATTGCGTTTGCGTCGATTGTTTCCGCGCAGGGCAAGCGCAAGGTCATTATCGATCAGGACGCTTCAGGCCCCGGCGGAACCGACATGCAGGCGATTCTCGCATTAGTGAATTCACCGGAAACCGACGTTCTGGGCGTCACCGTTCTCACTGGCGACGCCTGGCGCGACGAAGAAGTGCAGCACACCCTGCGCCTGCTGGAGATTATTGGACGCACCGACATCCCCGTCCTTCCGGGCGCTACGTTTCCTTTGCTCAACAGCAAGGAATACATCGCCAAGTGGGAAACGCTGCACGGCAAAGTCGTCTATCAAGGCGCGTGGAACTACGCGCGCGGAGCCAAGGTTCATGGACCATACGAAATTCCGCCCATGCCGGAAGGGAAGCCAACCACCAAAGCTTCCGACGAGGATGCAGCTCATTTTCTGGTGCGCACGGTCCGCAAATATCCGCACGACGTCACGATTTATGCCGCGGGTCCTATGACTGACCTGGCTTTGGCGCTCGCTCTCGATCCGCAGTTCCCGGAACTCACCAAAGAACTCATCGTCATGGCCGGCTCTATCAACCCGCAAACCGATGATCCGGAATTCACCATGTCGCCTCCCCGTGAATTCAATTTCTGGATGGATCCTGAGGCCTCCAGCGCTGTGCTACATGCTCACTGGCCGCGCGTGGTGCTTACCACCGTGGATATTTCCGTAAAAACACGCATGGAAAAAGACCTCATCGAGCGGGTGCGCAAGAGCCCCACGCCCGCCGCGCAGTATGTAGCGAAATATGCGGAACCGAATATCCTGTGGGACGAACTGGCGGCTGTGGCGTGGCTCGACCCCTCCATCATCACCAAATGGAAAAAGCTCTACGTGGATGTGGACGTCGATCACGGCGCCGGCTACGGCAACACGCTGGTGTGGCCGGAGGGCAAGCAACCCGGAATGGGCGAAGTGCTGGTCGAAGTCCAGGACGACCTCGACAAAGCGAAATTCTACAAGGAATACGTCGAGCTGCTCAGCAGGCCCACGCCTCCGCCGGCAGCAACTCCCAAAAACTGAGATGAACTGTTTACGTGCTCGACGAGCCGGAATTTGTTAGTTGATGCCCTGAATCCGCAGGCTCACCAACTGGTCGATGGTCAGGTCTTTCATCCCGTGCGATTTCAGCCCGCTGATGTATTCCGGCGTAACGCCGTGTATCCGCATGGCCACCAGTTGATCGGGATCCGGGTGCTTGTAACCCAGCCCCTGCAGCTTCTCAATGAACTCCGGAGAAACTCCATGAATCCGGAAAGCGATCAGCTTCTGCAGATCCACGTGGTCGTAGCCTTCCTTCTGTAGCTGTTGAATCCACTCTGGCGTAGCGCCATGGATTCGCATGGCGATCAGGGTATCTTCATCAGGCTGGTAGCCGGCTTGATGCAAGAAGCGAACCATTTCCGGCGTCACGCCGTGAATGCGAAACGCCACCAGTTTGTCGCAATCGGTGGCGCTCAGGCCCGCGGAACGCAATTCCTGAATAAATTTTGAATCGACATTGAAAATCCGAAACTCGATCAGCTTGTCCGTGTCCAGCCCTCGCAGATGCTGGTCCTTCATCTCCCTCGCAAAACTCAAGCTCACATCCGTGATCGCCATGGTGTACTGCTTATCGTCGTCGATCCCCGTAAACCCGAGCGCCTTCATTTCGCTTGCATACCTCGCGTCGGCAAAAAATTGAAAAACGCCCGCGCCATCGCCGCTATCCAGAAACCCTTCGCAATCGAAGTTTCCAGCGTCGCGCGTGATTTTGAACTTCACTTCGTGCTTGCCGGGTTTGGAAACGTCCAGTCCAATAAACGCCGTCAGCGGCCACGTGGACGAATGGTGCGAAGCGTTGCCGTGCTGGTTGTGGATCAGCGCGAACTCCACCTTGCCCGGCTCATCCGAGCTGTGCAACGTCCAGTCGCCCTTCCTCGTGTCGGTGGCCCGCGACGTTAACGCTCCGATCAACGCAGCGGCTACCAGAAAATACGCCAGCAAACCTTCCCTGCGATTCATGGTCTCCTCCCAGCTTATTTCGCGGCGTCCAAAACGCCCGATTGCTTCAACGAAATCAGTTGATCCAACGTCAGGTCTTTGAAGCCGTGGCTATGCACCTTCTGAATAAATTCCGGCGTCACGCCCTGCACCTTTGCGCCAATCGCTTCGTCGATGTCCACCTTGAAGCCGGCGGACTGCAGTCCCTTCAGATAATCCGCGTCCACGCCCTGAACTTTCATGCCGATCAGTTCGTCCGCGGAAGGATGAAAGCCCAGCGCGTTGATCCCTTTCACGTACTCCGGCGTGATGCCCTGAACCTTCATGCCGATGATTTCGTCGGCATCGCCTTTGATTCCCAGGTCATGCATCTGCTTAATGTACTCGGGCGTGACGCCCTGCACCTTCAGCCCGATCAAGGCATCGCCGTCCAGAGACTGCTGCCCCGTGGCGGCGCGCATTTCCCGCACGTACTCCGGCGTGATGCCTTGCACTTTCATGCCGATGATTTCGTCGGCGTCGCTCTTGATTCCCATGTCGTGCATCTGCTTGATGTACTCGGGCGTGACGCCCTGCACCTTCAGTCCGATCAGACTGTCGATGTCCAAAGGCTGTCCGGTGGCTGCCCGCATGTCACGAACGTAATCCGGCGTGATGCCTTGCACTTTCATGCCAACCAGCTCGTCGGCATCGGGATGCAAGCCGATGTCGTGCATCTGTTTTACGTATTCGGGAGTGACGCCTTGAACTTTCAGCGCAATCAGTTGATCGACGCTCAGATCACCTAGCCCGGCGGACTTCATCCCATCGACGTAACTCTGTGCTGTCGGCTGTGCCGCGGTCTGCGCTGCCAGTGCAAGGTACGGAGTCGCCCGCGCTAATAGACTGGGTGCCGCCGGGGCAACCGGCGTCAGTGTCACAACAGGTGCCGCCACAGCTTTCGACATCGGGGCCGCGGGCGCCAGCGCCGCAGGCACGTGAACGCTAACCGGAACATTTACTGTTACCGGAGACATCGATGGGCGTGGCGCAACAACCGCTCCTGGCGCCGGTGCAGCCGGCGCTGGAGGCGCGGGAGCTGCGGGTGGAGTTTGGGCATGCACACCGTGCGCCGCGCCGATCAGTGCGCTGCCCGCCAGAAGTGCCGCAGACAGGCACAGCACGCCAACGGAAAGATTCGCGCCGCGTTGCGCGCCGCTGGAATGATCGATTCCCAGAAGGCGAGCCACGCGAGCGGCCAACGGCCCACGATTCGCGGCCATCAGCAATTGTGGTGCCACGCGCGATTCCGCCATGCGCGCCAGAGCATGCGCATACGTAACCGGGCTTCCACACACGGCCACCGCCGCATCATCGCAGCAATTCTCGCGCTCTTCGCGGATGCGCTTGCCCAACCACCACACCGCCGGGTGATAGAACAGCAGCGACTCCACCGCTATCTGAAACAGGTTGACGAATGCGTCCAGCCGCCGAATGTGCGCCAACTCGTGCGCGATTACCGCCTGCAATTGCGTCTCGTCCAATCCTGTCAGCGCGCTTACCGGCAGCAGCACCACCGGCCGAATCCATCCAACCACAACCGGCGCGTCCAGTTGCAGCGATTCGCAATAGCGCACCATCCGGGTAATCCCCATACTTTCTTGCAGCGCCTGACAAAGTTCTAGAAATTCCCGCGAAACCGGCGTCGATTCCTTGCGGCGCAGCCGCACCACAAGAAAAAAACCGCCAGCAGAGCGCAAGCTGAACAGCACCACACCGGCGAACCACAATTCAACTAACAAGAAGAAATAATCAGGCGCGGTTCGAGCAGAAGCCGTGGATGGATGCTTGATTGCGGCCGTGCGCGCCGCGGCGTCCGCAGCCAACGCCGGATTCATCGCGCTCGAGCTTATGGAAGCAGTAGCGGCGGCTTGTGAATTCAGAACCACAAAGGTAGCCACCGGCGCGGCAAGCATCAACACCAGCACCCCAACTAGAAAGGCGTAGCGCGCCGATGAGTTGCGCAGAAAATGCAGGCTGACGTATGCCGCGGCGGCCAGCGCTGCGCCTTGCCACACGAAGTGCAGCAGCGTCAGCGCCACGATCCGCATCGTTTCAGGAGAGAGCAAATGCGCAAGGAGATTCATCGCAACTTCCTTTCGTATTCGTTCAGCAGGCGGCGCAACTCTTCCACCTCTGCCTTGGATCCTTTGTGGCCCGCCAGTGCATGCATCATCAGTTCGCTGGCAGAGCCGTCAAATACGCGCTGCAGTACATCGAGCGCCAGTTGCCGCTTGGTCTTTTCCTCGGGTTGCACCGCTTCGTAGACATGGGCGCGTTGTTCCTCGTTGCGGCGCACCGTGCCCTTGGCGGTCATGATCTGCATGAGCTTTAAGACGGTGGTGTAGCCCAGAGGTCTCTTTTCATTCAGTGCCTGGTAAACGTCGCGAACCGTGGAAGGCCCGCGCTCCCACAGGATTTGCAGAATTTCCAGTTCGGAGGCAGTCGGTTTCTGTGTCGGATGAGGTTCCATGCGGAGAGGCTACTACGAAGAGATTCGTAGTGTCAACGAAAATCTTCGTACTTTGCAAACCCCGCTGGGGTCTGTGTAGCGAGCGCCTTTCGGGGCTGGCGCTTTGCCAATTGTGACTAAGGCGCGACGATGTCGCTCAGTTTCGGCTTAATCTGCACCGCGGCCAGGCTCGTAGCGTCCCAACCGCCTCCCAGCGCCTTGACGAGCAACACGGAAGTAATCAGCCGCTGTCCCTGAATCACCGCGGCTTCCTGTTCGTTGATCAGCAGATTCTGCTGCGCGCTGACCACATCGAGATAACTCACCAGCCCTCCGACGTAGCGCGAATTCGCGATATCCAACTGGCGCCGCGAAGAGGCCACTGCTTCCGCCTGGGATTTGCGCGCCGTTTCCAGAATTTGCAGCCCGGAAATATTGTCCTGAACTTCGCGAAAGGAATTCAGCACCGTATCCCGATAACCGGCCACCGTGGCGTCATAACCGGCCTGCGAGAATTGCACCTGCGCCCGGCGCGCGCCACCCGTGAAAATGGCTTCCGCCGCGGTAGCGCCGACCGCCCAGACTGCCGATTCGGCGTTGAACAATTGCGAGATGTTCGCGGAATTCCAGCCTCCCTGCCCGAACAAAACCAATGAAGGATAGTAAGCAGCTTTGGCAATTCCGATTTGCGCGTTGGTCACTGCCATCTGGCGCTCGGCCTCAGCGATGTCCGGCCGTCGCTCCAGAAGATCGGAAGGAAGGGAAGTTTCGATGTTGGGCGGCTCGGCGGACATTGTGCGCGTCGGAAGATGGAAGTCCGGAGCCGGCTTGCCAATCAGCACCGCTACAGCATCCTCGAATTGTTTGCGTTGTTGTTGCAGCAGGATCGCGGCCGTCTGCGTGGTATTCAGCAGCGTTTCTTCCTGAGCCACATCAAGTCCCGAAGCAACGCCGCCATTGTGCCGCGAATTGACCAGGTCCAATCCTTTTTGCAGCGTGTCCACGGTGCGCGTATACAGCGCCAGTTGCGTATCGATTTGCCGCAGCGTGAAATAATCCGCGGCAAGTTCCGCCGTCAGCACCAGCCGAACATTTTCCAAATCAGCAGCGGACGCCTGGAACGAGGCTTGCGCCGCTTCAATCGTGCGCCGGCGCTTACCGAACAGATCCACTTCATAACTGATGCTGAAAGGCAGCGCGTAATTGTTCTGCGTAACCGCGCCGCCGAGAGGAAGGTTGGAGCCTGTCGGTCGCGTGCCCGAGTAGCGTTGCGCGCCGATCGTAGGATTCACTCCGACGTTCGGAAATAATGTGGCGTTCTGCACCGCAGCGGAAGCGCGAGCCTGATCGTAATGCGCGATGGAAACCTTTAGCGTTTGATTGGCAGCCAGTAATTCGTCTTCCAGTGAATTCAGTTCGTCGTCGTGAAAAACCGTCCACCACGAAGTTTTTGGTATGGCGTCCTTGGGAGCGGCTTCGCGGAATGGCTCAGTCACTTGCCACTGCGCGGGTACCGGCGCCGATGGGCGCTTGTAGTTTGGTCCGACTGTGCATCCTGCCAGTCCACAGCCAGCACAAGCGACCAACGCAACAATCCGCGCAATCAGACGATCCTGGCCCTCTGCAATAAAACGCATCAGGGCTTTTTCTCCGCTGGAGCACCCGAGCTCGCGGACTTCTGCGGATTGTTGGCTGGCGCGTTTGCCGGCGGCGTTACGGTTGGGTTCGCCACCTGCTTTACTTTCACCACTTGCCCGTCCTCCAATGAGTCGGGTGGATTCAGCACGATCCACTGATCAGCCTTCAGCCCGCTCAGCACTTCCAGTGTGTTGCCGTAGTCGCGCCCAATTACCAGCGGTTGCAGATGCGCGCGATCGTCGGAGCCAACCACCACGGCGCGTAATCCTTCAGAGCGGAACAACAGCGAGTTTACGGGAACCACCACGCGTTCCCCCGGCGTTTTCACTTGCAGCACCACCTGCGCATACCCTCCGGGCAACAACTCGCCCGTTTTGTTCGGAACGTCCACTTCCGTCAGAAGCGTTCGCGCGGCGGGATCAATCGCTTCGGCGGTACGAACCACTTTCCCCTCGAATTTCCGGCCCGGGTACTGCGTCAATTCCAAATACGCGCCGAGTCCGGGGCGAATATGAGACGAATACGTTTCCGGGACATTCACGAAAACGCGCATCGGATCGGTCTGCGCTAGAAAGAACAGCTGCTGCGATACGCCGCCATTGCCCGCGTTGATCAGCGTGCCGATATCCACGTTGCGCCGGGTAATGACCCCGCTGAAAGGAGCGTACACGCGCTTGAAGGACTCAAGTTCCTCCAGCCGCCGAACATTTGCCGCGGAACTCTGCACCGTGGCGCGTTTGGCGGCCAGGTCGCCGGTGGCATTGTCCACTTCTTGTCGCGACACACCATCGGTTTTCAGCAGGTCGGTGTAACGTGTCGCCGTGATCTGAGAAAGATTTTCGTTTGCTTGTGCGGTCCCAAGTTCAGCCTTGGATTGCGAGAGTTGCTGGTCCAGTTCCGGAGCATCGATTTCCGCCAGAAGAGCGCCTTTGTTCACGCGCGACCCGATATCGAAATACCATTTTTTTAAATAGCCGTTCGTCCGGGCGTAAATCGGTGATTCCACGTAAGCCTGAAGCGTTCCAGGTAGCACCAGACTTTCATCGCCGGGCTCGGTCGTCGGTTTGATCACCGCAACGGTCGGAATCGTCGAAAGTTCCGTTTCCTTCGCCAAAGTCTGGTATTGCGCACGCCGCTGAAACATCAGCAACGCGCCGATGATCACCAGCACCGCAATGGCGATGAAAAACACAGTGAAAATCGGGCTCCTCTTCTGCAAAGAGTCATCGGAACCCGGTTCGGTATGTGTCGGTACAGCAGTCATAGTGGCATGCTCCAAAAATGTGAGGGGGTATTTCCCGCGGACATCCGGCAGATCCCAACCGAAGGGACTCCCCGGGGCGTAAGAGCAGCGCTAACTTCAGTATGGCACCTCTTTTTACCGTTTGGGCAAAAATAGGGGAGCCATACCCGCGTTGGTGAAATCGCACTCATGTCGTTGCCCTTTGCGGAGAGGCGTTGCGATACCGCCGCCGCGCCAGATATCCATGAATGATCGAAAACACGCAGGGAACAAAGAAAAGTGTCGCGATCGTAGCGAACAGCAGTCCGCCAATCACCGCGCGTCCCAGCGGCGCATTCTGTTCGCCGCCTTCGCCCAAGCCAATCGCCATTGGCACCATGCCGATCATCATGGCCAACGCCGTCATGATCACTGGACGGATGCGCACGAACCCCGCTTCCAATGCGGCGTCCACGGGATTTTTGCCTTCGCTCATCTGTTCTCGCGCGAACGACACCATCAAAATACTGTTCGCCGTTGCCACGCCCATGCACATGATTGCGCCTGTCAGCGATGGCACGCTCAATGTCGTGTGCGTGATCAGCAGCATCCAGCAGATCCCCGCCAGCGCTCCGGGCAGCGCGGTGATAATGATGAACGGATCCAGCCACGACTGGAAATTCACCACGATCAGCAGGTAAGCCAGAAGTATGGCGCCAACCAGGCCCACGCCAAGCCCTAGGAATGAACTCTTCATCGTCTGCACTTGCCCGCGAATCACCAGATGACTGCCACGCGGCAGTCCTTTCTCTGTTTGCGCCGCCAGCCGGATCACCTCATTCGACACCGAACCCAGGTCCCGCCCGTCGACGGAAGCGTAAATGTTGATCATCGGTTGCACATTGTAATGAGAGATCGAGGCGGGCCGCGCGACGGTCGAAGTGGACACCAGATTCCCCAATATTTGCGGCGTGACGCCAGCTTGCGAACCTGTTACTGGGGTATTGGCCAGAGCCTGCAGGTTTTCGATTCTATATTGTGGAGTCTGTACCGCCACGCTGTAGCTCACTCCGTTTCTGGGATCCAGCCAGAAACTGGGAGCGGTCTGAAAGCTGGAAGACAGCGAAACCAGTACGTTCTGCGCGATATCGCGTGTCTGCAGGCCAACATACTGCGCGCGGGTGCGGTCGATATCCATATACAAAGTGGGGCCATCGAATGCCTGCTGCACGTGCACGTCGACAGCTCCGGGAATATGCCGGATTTCATTCGCCAGCTTGACCGCGGCTGCGTAATTTCCTTGTTGATTCATGCCGGTAATCTGCACGTCGATGGGCGCCGGTGTGCCGAAGTTCAAAATCTGCGTAACGATGTCGGCGGGCTGAAAGAAAAACTGTACGCCGGGAAATTCGCTGGGTAGCCGCTTGCGAAGATCGTTGATGTACTCGCTGGTCGGCTTGCCCCGCTCCGGCTTTAACTGCACCAGGATCTCTCCGTCGGAAGTGCCGATCGTTCCAGCGTTGCTGTAGGTCAGATTGATGCCCGAATAGGGCAGGCCGATGTTGTCCAGAACCGTTACCAGTTCTTTTTCCGGGATAGTGCGGTGAATCACTCCATTGATCTGATCGGCAAGCTTTGCGGATTCTTCGATGCGCAGACCGGTTCGCGCGCGATAGTGCAGACGTATCTGCCCCGCGTCCACGCTGGGGAAAAAGTCGCGACCCAGAAAGAAAACGAGCCCTGTGGACAGCACGCAGAAGCATAGGAAGAGCAAAGAAAAAAGCACCGAATGATGGAGCGCCGTCGCCAGCGCCCGTCGATACCCTCCACGGAATCGTTCAAACGCGTGCTCGAACCGCTGCTGATACCGGCGGAAGAGACCCATTTTTTCCCCAGAGTGCTGGTCGGCGTGATATTCGTCCTCCGCGCTTAACAAATACATCGCCATGGTCGGAACGATCGTCCGCGACCACATGTACGACGCCAGCATCGCGAAGATCACCGCCTCGGCCAAGGGAACGAACAGGAATTTCGCCACGCCCGACAGAAAGAACATGGGGATAAACACAATACAGATGCACAGCGTAGACACAAACGCAGGCACGGCAATCTGTTGCGCGCCATCCAGAATGGCCTGAATGGTTTCCTTGCCCATCGCCAGGTTGCGGTTGATGTTTTCAATTTCCACCGTGGCGTCGTCCACCAGGATGCCGACGGCCAGCGCCAGTCCGCCCAGCGTCATGATGTTGATGGTTTCGCCCAGCGCGCTCAGGCAAAGTATGCTCACCAGAATGGAAAGAGGAATCGAGATCGCGATGATCAGCGTGCTCTTCCAATTCCCAAGGAACAGCAGGATCATCACTGCCGTCAGGCACGCGGCGATCAGAGCTTCGTGCAACACGCCTTGAATCGCGGCGCGCACGAAGAGCGATTGATCGAAGAACGTAGTCAGGTTCAGTCCTTCAGGAAGATTGGAGCGATAGTCGTTGAGCATCTGCTTCACGCGATCAACGATCGTCAGCGTCGACGCATTTCCCGTTTTGTAAATGCTCATCAGCACGCCGCGCTGCCCGTTTGCCACCACTACGTTGGTCTGCGGCGAGAATCCGTCGCGCACGTGCGCCACTTCCCTCATGTAAATCGTGGAACCGTTCACCGTCTTCACCGGCAGATCGTTCAGCTCGGCTACAGACCGCGGCGAGCCATTCATCTCCACGTTGTATTCCAGCGCGCCGATTTTGGCGGTTCCCGTCGGCAAAATCAGGTTCTGCGCGTTCACCGCATTGACCACATCTACCGGCGAAAGCCCTTTCGATTGCAACGCCGCGGAGTCAATGTCCACCGAAATCAGCCGCTGCTTCCCTCCATACGGAAACGGAGTCGCCGCTCCCTGCACCGTGGCCAGCTGCACGCGTATGAAATTGTTCCCAAAGTCGAAGATCTGCTGCTCGCTCATGCGATCGCTGGTCAATCCGATCTGCAGCACCGGAACCGTCGATGCGGAATAGATGATCACCAGGGGTGGCGTCGTGCCGGGCGGAAGGAAGCGCAGAAAGGTTTGCGAGATGGCGGCGGTTTGTGCCAGCGCGGTCTGAATGTTGGCGCCGGGCTGGAAGAACACCTTGATGACCGCGATGCCATTCAGCGATTGCGATTCAATGTGCTCCACGTCGTTCACCAGCGTGGTGATGCCGCGCTCGACGCTCGACGTAATCCGCTGCTCCATCTCCTGCGGCTGCAGCCCGTTATACGTCCATACCAGGCTGATCACCGGGATGTTGATGTCTGGGAAGATGTCCGTCGGTGTGCGCAGCAGTACCACCGGCGTCAGCAGCACAATAACGAGGGCCATGACGATGAACGTGTATGGCCTGGCAAGCGCTAAACGTACGATCCACATAGAAAGAGGCGATGACCTTTTTGGCCGCAGCCGTACCCGCGGCAGTGCAAGAACTCAGCTTCTTATGGGTAATGACTATATGTCCTTTTATTAGACTCAGAAAGGGGGGTATTTGGGTACGCGGACGGGCCACTCAGGACCGCCATTAGTTGGCGCTGGCGCTACTTCCTACGAACGCTCCTACTGCTAACCTATTGAAATTCCTTGAGTGCATCACCAGCAGACTAATCCCGCCCATTACTATTTTTGATGCTTCTCGTGCCGAGCCGCGCAACTTCACGGCGCTCGCATTCACCCGGGGGAACCATTCACCTCTGTACACGCGGCTTTACGCCTCTCTTTTTTGGCGTGCCGCAGCTTTCGCGCCGCCCGCCTTTTACGGCCGCGCCTCGTACACAATATTGAACGGAGTTTCCGTCGCGCGCCGAAAGCGCGTGAAGCCCGCCGAGCCGATCACTTCGCGCATGCGCTTTTCCCCTGACTGCGCGCCCAGGCATAGCGCCACTTCCTGAGACCGCGAGCAGGGCGTGCACAGCAGCGTCGAGAACGAATAGTAAACGCGCCCGACGGGGTTCAGATTGTCCTTCAGTTCGTCGTTGGCGAACGGCTCGACGATCATCCAAGTTCCGTCTTTGCTCAGAGACTGGTGTACGTGCTTCGCGGCGCCAATCGGATCCCCCATGTCGTGTAAGCAGTCGAATACCGCCACAAAGTCGTAGTCCTTTCCCGGATACTCCTTGGCCTTCGCCACTTCAAAAGTCACACGGTCCGCCAAACCTTCGCGCTTGGCGGTTTCTCGCGCCCCTTCAATCGATTTGTCGTGGTAGTCAAAGCCGTAAAACTTCGATTTCGGGAAGGCCTTCGCCAGCAGCAGAGTGGACGCGCCTTTCCCGCAGCCTACGTCTGCGACGCGTGCTCCGGATTCCAATTTTTCTCTCACGCCGTGCAGCGCAGGAATCCATGTGCTCACCAGGTTCGCCGCATAGCCTGGCCGAAAGAATTTTTCGCAACCGTGGAACACGCCGTCGTCGTGTTCGTGCCAACCCATGCCGGCTCCGGTGCGGAATGATTCGGCAATCCGCGGGACTGCGTTGAGCGAACCGAGCGCTAGTTGGAAGGCTCCCGGTAGATAAGCCGGCGAATCTTCATTGGCGAGCGTGAACGCCTGTTCTTCCGTCAAGCTGAACTTATCGGTCTTCTCATTGTAAGTGACATAGCCACCGGCGGCCTGTGAGCACAGCCATTCGCGGACGTAGCGTTCATCCGTGCTGGTCTTCGCGGCCAGTTCAGCGGAGGTCATTGGCTCAGCAGCCAGCGCTTTATAAAGCCCCAGCTTCTCGCCGATCACTACCATGCCCGCGTGTACAGCTGCGCCCAGATCGCCGACGAAGCGGCCCAGAAAAGAATTCAGTTTATCCATATCGATAGAAGCCATGTTTGCTCTCCTTAATGAATTTCCGGGGATGGGTTTAGACCACGTTCAGGTTGACTCGGGAAAGAACACTCACGGCAGAGTTGCGCAACAAGGAGACCCGGCGCGGATGGAAGCAGGAGCGACATGCAGAGAATGCCTCCGCCGTAGTTCGAGGATTATGAACGTTTGAGTTGGGGGCGTCAACGGTCGGCGTGCGGCGGCGCAGGCCGCGCCAAAACGCAGCACGCTGGGCTACCAGGCCGACTTGGGCTATAGTCTTGCAACCCTGCCTGAGACTCTCGAATCTCATTCCTCGTCTTACAGGGAACTATCTCCGCTGTGCGAGGAGCCAACCTGTGCTTTCCATCAACAATCTGACGAAAACCTATCCCGGCGGTACACGCGCGCTTCGTGGTGTTTCGCTGCAAATTCCCCAGGGAATGTTCGGGTTGTTAGGTCCCAACGGCGCCGGAAAATCCACGCTGATGAAGATTCTGGCTACTCTTCTGGAGCCCGATGAGGGCACCGCGCAACTCGACGGCTTGAACCTAGTGGCGCAGAAAGACGAAACTCGCAAAATCCTCGGCTATTTGCCACAGGAATTTGGCGTCTATCCAAAGATGCCCGCGATCGACTTGCTCGACCACCTCGCGGTGATGAAGGGAATTACCGATCGCAAGCAACGCAAGGAAATCGTCGAAGCCTTGCTGCATCAGACCAATTTGTGGGACACCCGCAAGAAAGCGCTCGGCGGTTACTCGGGAGGAATGAAGCAGCGCTTCGGAATCGCGCAAGCGCTGCTGGCGAATCCGAAACTGATCATCGTGGACGAGCCGACCGCCGGACTCGATCCCGCCGAACGCAACCGCTTCCTGAACCTCCTCAGCGGCATCGGGCGAAACGTAGTCGTGATTCTCTCCACCCACATCGTCGAGGACGTTCGCGAACTCTGCTCGCGCATGGCCATCATCAGCCAGGGCCAGTTGCTGCTGGAAGGCGAGCCGCACCAGGCCCTTGATGCATTGCACGGCCGAGTGTGGAAGAAAGTTGTTGCGACAGATGCGGAGCGTGAGGCACTGGAGAAATCGCTGCACGTGATTTCCACCCATCTGCTCGGCGGCCTCCACGAAGTGCGCGTTTACTCCGAGTCTTCACCTGGCGATGGATTTGAATCAGCCGACGCCGACCTTGAAGACGTCTACTTCTTCAATCTGACCAAAGCGGAAAGGAACTAGGAGCCCCAATGTTCTGGACATTCTTCTGGTTCGAATTGAAGCTGCGTTTCCGAAGCATTTCCACCTACCTTTTTTTCATGATCCCGTTTCTCGTGATGTTCTTTTCGGTTTCCGTGGAAGATTTCGGACCAATTGGTCCGGGAAAAGTCTTGATCAACGGACCCTACGCGCTGCTTCAGAATTTCGCACAATTGACCGGGTTTGGCTCCATTCTGATCGCCGCCATTTTTGGGCCCGCCATCCTGCGTGATTTCCAGCGCGATACCTACGCGCTGATTTTCACCAAACCCATTACCAAATTCGATTACCTTGGCGGAAAGTGGCTGGCGTCCTTTGTCGTCACACTGTTTGTGTTCAGCGGACTCTTGTGGGGCGGAATGATCGGCACGTTCATGCCGTGGGCCGACAAGACCCGCCTCGCGCCCGTTCACCTGTTGGCCTACCTCAAGCCGTTCTTCCAGATTTCCGTGGTCAACATTTTCTTCTTGGGGGCGCTGTTCTACTGCGTGGCGGCTTTGTCGCGCAGAATTGTCGTGGTGTACCTGCAGGGCGTATCGGTGCTCGCGCTCTATCTGATCCTCGCGATATCGGTGGTCACCACAAATAAATTGGACCGCTTCTGGCCTTCGGTGTTCGATCCCTTGGGCATGGTGTTCATGAATAGCATCATGCGTTATTGGACCGTCGTTGAGCGCAACAGCAAACTCCTGGAATGGACCGGTCCGTTTCTTTATAACCGCCTCGTGTGGACGGGATTCGGGCTCCTGGCTCTGGTGTTGACCTATGTGCTGTTTCCGATGTCCGCGGAAACGCTCACCGGAAAACGCGCCAACAAAAAAGCCAGGCAAGCCGCGGAAGCCGAGGAGCTGGAGAAGAAAACGCGCCCGCGCGCCGTAACCCAATTGCCTCAGGTCACTCAGTCCTTTTCCAGCGCAACCACTTGGCAGCAATTCACATCCCTGACGCGCATTCGCCTTCAGAATATCCTGCGCGAAATCCCCTTCTGGGGTATTGCTGTCTTGATGGTGATTTTCTGCGGCATTAATGGCGCCTTCGCTGGAGAAGTGAATGGCGTCAAAGTTTGGCCGGTAACCTACCTCATGTTGAACGTGTTGCAGGGCGGCGCCAGCCTCTTCATGTACATCATTGTGGTTTTGTACGCCGGGGAACTGGTGTGGCGCGAGAGGGACGTCAAATTCGAACAGATCCACGACGCCCTTCCGTTGAAGGATTGGGCCGACTGGCTAAGCAAATTCGCCGCGCTGGCACTCGTGGAGATTCTGCTGCTCGCCATCGTCGCATTCGTCGGAATGGTGATGCAAGCGGTCGCGGGCTATTTCCACTTCGAGCCCGCGCAATACTTCAAGGAACTCTACCTTATCTCCCTTCCGCAAATTCTGATGGTCGTCCTTCTTGCGCTCTTCGTTCACACCGTCGTCGGCAACAAATTTGTCGGACACGCCATCGTCATCGGATTCATCATCCTGGTGCCGGTCTTGTATCGCTACGGCATTGAAAACCGCCTGCTCCTCTACGGTGAAATAACCCCCTACACCTATTCGGACATGAACGGCTACGGCCATTTCGTGAAGGCGCTTTTCTGGATCATGGCTTATTGGCTATCCGTGGGCGGATTGTTTGCCGTTCTGGCCGTAGTACTGGCGCGCAGAGGAACCGAAACATCCTGGAACGTGCGCATGAAGCTGATGCGCGAGCGTTTTCCTCGCGCCGCCGTGTTCGCTCTCATTTGCGCGGCGCTGGCCATCGCCACGGGCGCATGGTTTTTCTACAACGCCCACGTCTTGAACGTTTACCGCACCGCGAAACAAAATCGCGCGCGCCAGGCTGAGTATGAACGCCGCTACAAAAAGTTCGAGAAGTTCCCGCAGCCAAAGATCACTGCGGTCGATGTCGATGTGAACATCTACCCCGAGCGCCGCTCATTCGACGCAAAAGGTTATTACCTGCTGGCAAATCGTACCGATAAGCCGATCGACGAAATCCATCTCACTGAGACGCAGGAGTCCATCGACGAAATCAAATTCGATCGACCATTCCACAATACCCTGCGCGACAAAACCTACTACTACGAGATTTACAAACTCGATCAACCCTTGCATCCGGGCGAGACCATGCGCATGGACTTCCGATCTTCGCGCAACTCCAAAGGATTCAAGGATGGCGGCGAGCGCGCCGAACTGGCCTACAATGGCACGTTTTTCGACCGCGACTATTTCCCCATCATCGGTTATTCCACGCAAATCGAATTGGACGAGCCGGTCCGCCGCAAAGAAGAAAAACTAGGCGATCTGGAAGAAATGGCTCCGCCAGGTGATCCGTACTACTCCAATCTGAACCTGTTCACGCCTGATTCCGAGTGGGTCACATTCCGCGCCACGGTCAGCACTTCGCCGGACCAGATCGCCATCGCTCCCGGCTACCTGAACCGTGAATGGACGGAAAACGGTCGCCGCTATTTTGAATACGCCATGGGCGATACGCGCATCAATAACTTCTTCTCGTTCCTGTCGGCGCGTTTCAACGTCAAGCGCGACAAATGGAAAGACGTCAACCTGGAGGTTTACTACAACCCGGGTCACGAATTTAACCTCGACAAAATGATGGAGTCGGCAAAAGCCGGTCTTGATTACTACGAAGCGAGTTTCGGACCGTTCCAATTCACGCAATATCGCGTGTTGGAGTTTCCGCGTTACCGCGGATTTGCCCAATCCTTTCCGAACACTGTCCCTTTTTCAGAAAGCATCGGATTTATCGAGCGCCTCAAGAAAAAGGATGACCTCGATCTGCTGTACTTTGTTAACGCACATGAACTGGCCCACCAATGGTGGGGCCATCAGCTGATCGGAAGCATGACCCAGGGCTCGAATATGATGTCCGAAACGCTGGCGGAATATTCGGCGCTGAAGGTCATGGAGAAAAAGTACGGCGAAGAAAATATCAGGAAATATCTGAAATACGAATTGGATCGCTATCTCCGCGGGCGTGCCGGAGAGACGCGCCACGAGCCTCCGCTCTCTCGCGTGCAGCGCGAACCGTATGTCTGGTACCAGAAAGGCGCGCTGGTAATGTACGCGCTGAGCGACTATATCGGCGAGGATCAATTGAATGGAGCGCTGAAGAAGTTCCTCGAACAAAATAAATACGCTAAAGGGCCGTACCCCGACACCATTGGTTTCGTTGCGGCAATCCGTGAAGCCACTCCGCCCGAGCTGCAATATCTAGTCACGGATATGTTTGAGTCCATCGTGCTGTACGAAAACAAAACGGTGACCGCCGTGTCCACGCCGGAGCCGGGCAACAAATATAAAGTTACACTCACGGTGAATACCGCGAAGCGAAAGTCCGATGGCTCGGGCAACGAGACGCCCATGACGCTGAATGACTTAATCGATGTGGGCGTCTTCGGCGGCACCAAAGAACATCTCAAACCTCTGCACATGGAAAAACAGTGGTTCAAGACCGACAGTTCTACGCTTACGTTTGTTGTTGATGAAAAGCCGACGTTTGCCGGCATCGATCCTTATAACAAGCTGATTGACCGCAATCCTGAGGATAATCTGATCGCCGTCGAAGAGAAGAAGTAGTCCTCGCTCACGCCAAAGCTTTTCTCCTCTCAAGACCAGCCGCAAAGAAGCGCTCATCGGGTATGCGAGCTACTCGCGAATAATGAAGTTAAGGCGCACGCCGCAAATTTCGATCATGTCGCCGTCGTTCAGCCGGACCGTCCCCGAAATGGGTGTGCCATTTACCGTGGGAACCCTGTCGCCAGTTCCCAAATAGTAGCCGTCGTCGCGCTGGTTAATCTGCGCCGCCATTTTTGGCTTGAACCATCCGCGCAACCGCACTGTGGCCATGGGAGATTTTCCGATCACCGTCAGCTTGTTGGTCAGCAGGAATTCTTTTTGATTTACCCTGCCGGACAACACAACCAACGTGGGCATTTTCATTCGCCCTGGTGAAAACTGCGAACGTTCGCCCATCGCAGCGGCTTGTTGCAGCATGTCGCGGCGCACTTTAGTGTCCAGCACCATGGTTTCGTTAATCTTGGGCGCGGCAGCTTTGCGTCCCGTGTCCCAGGGAATCGCGGCGTCGGCGGAGGTGTCCACCTTGATGCTGTGCTTCCCGATCCAGATGGAGTCCCCATCGTGCAGTGTGGCGCGCTCGATGCGAAGGTCGTTCACGAACGTTCCATTCAGGCTGTCCAGGTCTTCCACCACCAGCCGCCCTCCTTCGTAATACACGCGCGCGTGGTACGTCGACACAGCCAGGTTGTCCACGGGAATATCGTTGTCCGGCGAGCGGCCGATGCTGACCGGGCGATTGCCGATGGGGACTTCTTTCACCAGTTTGTTCTCGAACATGAGGCTGAGTTTCGCCATATCTTTCCCCCTGCGCTGGTCTAATCCTTTTTCGTTGAGCTGCGACGCAGCCAGGACAGCCAACCCTTCGGTTCATCCTGGAAGCGAGCGACGATGGCCGTAATGTTGTCGGGTCCGCCGTTTTCATTCGCCAAATCGACCAATCTTTGCGCGGCGGCCGACGGATTCGTTTCTGCCTGTAACGTCCCGGCGATTTCCGGTTCTGTTACCATGCGCGTAAGTCCGTCCGAGCACAGCAGAAGAACATCGCCGGAATAGATCGCGGTTTCGTCCACGTCCACTTCGACATCGCTGTGAGCGCCCAACGCCCTCAGCAAAACGCTTTGCATTTCACTCTCTTCCGCCTGCTGCCGGCTGATGATCCCGCGCCGCACCTGCTCTGCCACCAGGGAGTGATCGTTGGTGAGCTGCTGCAAGCTGCCGCTGCGCAGCAGGTAAGCGCGAGAGTCGCCGACGTGCGCAATGCTCAGCTTGCCCTCGTTCAGCCATGCCGCGGTTACCGTTGCTCCCATGCCGCGCTGTTCTGCGTGCTGCTGCGCGGATTCAAAAATGGTCAGATTGGCAGCCCGCACGGCGTTCTGCAGCTGCTTGGTCTTGTCGGACCAGTTGTCTTGGGATTCGGCCACCAACGTGACGCTGGAGTCGTCTTTTGCCTGGCTGCAATACTTCACGATGGATTCCACCGCCAGAGAGCTGGCTATTTCTCCGTGTGCCTCTCCGCCCATGCCATCGGACAGCACGAACAGCTGCAGCGGATTCACAATTCGATAGGAATCCTCATTGTTGGTGCGCACGCGCCCCATGTCCGTCACGCCACCACTTACGATCTGCACGAGCACTCCTTCCAAGCTTTCCATGAGCACGCGTGGCTCCCCCGGTACACACCCCGGCTCGGTCCTGTTTTATCCACGCTATCAGACCCTTCGAGGCCCGGAAAGCCTTTGCGCCCTAGTGATTACTCGCTGATTAGCCACACTGTCCCAAGGGCCAGTGTGGAAGGATAACCGAGGGCAAGGGGCAGGTCCAAGGACAGAGTGCGAAGAAGGGACTAGTGCTGGAACCGTGCTATAAAGCTTAGGCTACTCATTTTGATTGCCTTTCAACGACCGTGGAATTGCGTTTGCCCACCACTCTCGCGCGCCCCCTCCCATGCTCCGTCTTATAGCATTGGGCGCCATGCTGTTCGCAACCGCTGCTTTCTGCGTGACCGTACTGGGTGCTTCCAGCGGCACTGGCGAAATCTCTGGTAAGGTGCTCGACCCCAAGGGCGGGGCGGTGGCAGGAGCAAACGTGAAGCTGGTGAATGCAGCGGGGACGGTGATTCGCCAGACGAACGCCGACGAGAAAGGCAATTTTCAGCTCGAAGACATCGAGCCCGGCGAGTACCAGATCGTTGCGGAATCTCCCGGCTTTGTCACCCTCAATCTTGATGCATCGATCGCTTCCGGCGAGCACAAGCAGATCGATCTGCAATTTCAGTTGATTGTTTCGGCGCTGCAATCCATTACCGTTATCGCGTCTGCTCCTTCCTCGCTTACACCGGACCCTGCGCAGAGCATCATCATCCACGATCAGGTGCTGGATGCGAATCCCGGTCGCCCGGGCGCCCCTATCTCCATTCCCGGTTTGCCGATTGAGACAGCTTCGGGTGGCATCAAGGCGCCGCAATATTTTGCACCGGGTGTTGCTGGTGATCATGGCGAGCCTATCGCGCAGTTCTTCCAGGTGGGCAACTTTCTCTACCCCAACAATCTCCCGGCAAATGCTCATGGCAACGGATATGCCGATCCTAACGTTCTAATTCCGCCGGCGATTGAGGGTGTCACGGTCGACGGTGGCGCATTTAACGTGCGCGAAGGAAATCATTCCGTGGATCTGGCTGCGACCTATTTCCCGCGGCAACGCTTCAATGATTTCGTGCAGCTCACAGGTGACTATCGCGACGTTGATCTCATGGCCGGCTGGAGCCCGGCGAAGCCGACGACCAACGCGTGGATCGCCCTCGAAGCCGCCTACGGCAACGGATTTCTTGACCGCCTGGAGCACCGGCAGCAATACAAACTGAATGGCTACCGGCGATTCAAATTCGGCGACCATGAATTGACGCTATACGGAATCGCTTATTACGGGTTCTCCGACATACCCGGGCTGATTCCCATCCATGTTCCGGTTCCTGGCGACACCATTGATGACCGGCAAATGGAGCGTACCAGAAACTTTCTGGCTGCGGCTTCCGATAGCTGGAGGCTGGATCAGCAAAAGCAATTTAACTTTGCGGCTTTCTTTCGCGGCTATAGTCTCACCTTGCGTTCCGATTTTGGCGATGGGCTGATTCAGCAAAGCGAAACCAGAACCGTGGTAGGCGGCGAAGCGCTGTACATTCAAAACCTCGGTCCTTGGATGTCTTTCCTGGCAGGCGCAGATCTGCGTCGCGACGCGCCTCGCAATCTGGATTTGCTGCATGCGGATGAGAACGGCACATTTCAGCCCGTAACCAGTAATAATCTGACGCTGTCGTTTGTTGAGCCGTTCGTCTCTCTGGACGGAAGCATCGGCGAATACGTGCATTACGATGTGGGCCTGCGGCAAGAAGAAGTCTGGATGAACAATCAGGATCTGATCAATCCACAAAACTCTTTCGACCGCTTGGCTTCGCTCGCATTGCCTAAGGCGACGCTCACGCTTTTCCCTCAGGCTAACGGTCTTCTACCTGCCGTAGCGTTCAGCTACGGAGAAGCGTTCCACACCAGCGATCCACGAATCGGAACTGGCAGCGGGCAGCCAACTTTGCTGGCGCCTTCGCGCGCGTTCCAACTGCGATTCTCAAAAGACGTGAAGCAGTACCAGTTCAATTTGACGCTGCGACGAACCTCCAATTCACAGGAGTTGGCGAAGATCGATCCCGACACTGGCCTGCAGGAAGACGTCGGGCCATCGTTGAATCGCTCCATCGTGCTTTCCGTGCAGAGGAATTTCTCGCATGGCGCGTTTTATGTTTCCTACGCCCAAGCCGATGCTCGCGACACCATTACGGGCGCGTCCGTTCCCGAAGCGCCACGCTTAATTTGGGATGCGGTCGCTTCCGTGAATCGTCTTCCGTGGAAGCTGGAGGCTCGCGGTGAATTCGAGTTTGTGCGGGCCAAGCCGCTCGGTGACGGATTCGTCGGCGTGCCGGTGTACGAAGTTCGCGGCGCGGTGTTGCGGCCATTTTTAAACAGACGCATGTCGCTGGGCGCGAACTTCCTGATAGCCAGTGGTTATACCGGCCAAACGACCGAGACCATTCCTGATCAACTGCAGCCATGCCCTACGGAATGCATTGTCGGAGTGCCGCTGAAATCGTACGTGAGTCTGAGCTGGACGTATTACTTCAAGAAGTAACCATGCGACGAGAGAGCTTTGGAGTACGGCGAAAAGTCCACTACAATCCGGATGTGCAGACTCGGATGGAGTTCCCCGGAAAAGCTGGATTGCTGGCGACGGTTTTGATCGCCGCGGGAATCGCCACTTCGGCGCAGCAGGCCGCACAAGCGCCGCAAGCTCCTCCCGCCCCCGCCGCTTCTGGAGCGCGAATCCTGCTGTTGCCACGCAAAATCGTTACAGGAGAACGCGCGACACTCGCGGTCCTTGACATGAACGGACGGCTGACGCCGGGCGTGACCGTGGCATTTTCCAATGGCGACAAGTTCACGACCAATGCAACTGGGCGAGCGATGTTCGTGGCGCCGCTGAATATAGGAACGATTTCCGGCTCGATCCAGGGACGCAGCGGCCGCGTGTCCAGCACGATTCTGAGCCTGAGCGAGTTGCCCGCAAATGTGTTGGAAGTGGCAGCGGCGCCGCGCGCGGCTTCTCTGAGCGACCGGTTCGAGTTGATGGGCCACGGCTTTTGTGGCGACGCGGACGCGAATCGCGTGACCATCGCGGGGATTCCCGCGCTGGTGCTGGCGTCGTCGCCGGCATATTTGGCGGTATTGCCGCCACTCGATATGGAGCCGGGACCAAAGCAGGTGCAGGTAAGTTGCGGGCAAAAGATGTCTGTGCCATTCACGGTGGTGTTCGTGAACCTGGAACTGGAGGCGAACAGCGCCCCGCTGGCTCCGGGAGAACACCGCACGCTGACGGTACAAGTTCGAGGAAGCACCGCGAAGATCAACCTGGAGGCGCGCAACCTGGCGGAGGATGTGGCGGAGTTGCAGGGCGGAACGACGGTGCGCGCGATGTCGACGGGCGGCGCGGAGAATGTGGCGAAGTTTGAGTTGACGGGAAAGAAGCGCGGAAGTTTTGTAATTTCCATACGCTTGCTGGCGCCGCTGGGCGCGCCGCGAACCTGAGTTAAAAATCCATATCACGCGGATTTTTTTGCGGCCGCGGGCGGCGGAAGCGGCAGCGAGGCTTGTGCGTCGTCGATCAGAGACGGCACGGATTCGCTGCTGCTGAGGATGTTGTCCAAGGTATTTGAAGCCTTGTCATAACGCTTGTCGGCTTCGGTGAAGCACTGTTGCGCGTTCTTGAGGTGCGTGCCGACTTTTTCAAAATATTGACTGAAGGTGTCGAGTTGTCTGCGCATGCCAGACAGGTTATCGGAAAGTCGCTTGGCATTTTCCTCGATTTGCATGCCGCGAAGGCCCATGGCGATGACGGAGAGATGGGCGTAGAGAGTGTTGGGCGACACCGCGAGGATATTGCGGCTGCGGCAGTAAGCGTCGAGAGCCATGCCCTTGCCGTCGGTGCTCTTGAGTAGTTCATAGTAGACGGACTCGCTGGGGACAAACATCAGCGCGACGTCGAGAGTGTTTTCGTCGGGAACGATATATTTCCTGGCGATGGAATCGGCGTGGCCTTTCACGGCGGTGACAAAAGACCTGCGTGCTTCTTCGCCTTCTTGGGTGAGGCGGAGATAGGCGTCGAGGGGAAACTTGGAGTCGATAGCCATGATCTTCTTGTCGCGAAGATGAATGACGGCGTCGGCGGCTTCTCCGCTGCGGAAGCGGTATTGCTGCGAGTATTGCGAGGAGGGAAGAGAATCTTCCAGCATGCGTTCGAGCGTGGTCTCGCCGAAATTGCCACGAGACTTGCTGCCGCCGAGAATATTTTCCAGTGATTGCGCCGCTTTGTGCATCTGCTCGCCGGCTTGCTGAACTTCACCAAGCTGTTTTTGAATCTGGCCGATCTGCTCGCGAGTGTTTTTCAATTCGGTAGACATCGCCGATTGCGCTTCGGATGTGATTTTGGAGGTGACCTCGGCGGAATCCTTCACGCCATCTTTCAGGGCAGAGGTCATGGCCTCCAGCCGGAAAGCGACCGTGCCAGCAATGGTTTCCATTTTGGTGGAGCTTTGGGTTTGCGCGGTGGAGAGGCCGAGGAGGTCGCGGCGCAGCTCGTTCATCTGCGATTCGAGGGCTTCGTTCTTCTTCTGGTCCTGGGTGTTCTGGACGAGCACCCAGACAACCAGGCCGATGAGAAGCAGGCCAAAAATAGCGGCGGCAATGTAAACGGGGTTCATGCGTTCTCCGAAAAGTTTACGGGAAACGGTAAATCCACTGTAACCGGAAAGGAGAAGAGGAGCAAACGGGGAAGTAGTTTCAAGTTTACAGTTATCAGTTTTAAGTAAAGCAAAACCTTCTGTCTCAGTTTTTCCCAAAACCGAACACGCGCCAAAGGAGGGGCGCCGGATTGCCAGGTTGAGCTGACATAAAAGTCAGCGCTACATTTAAGACTTAGAGGTGGGCGCTGATTCTCAGCGCTGTCCTTCGGAGACCAATTCTGTAGCGATTTTTTTAGGGTTCGTAGACTACGCCGGCAAAAACGATTGCGCCGGTCATCCGGTGTCGGAGCAGAATGGCGAAAGGGCGGTCGAATACCAGCGTTCTATTTTTGACACGTGGGGGCCGCATAGCGCTCAGCGCAACCATAGGGGTGGTAGACGCCGCTGCGACTGTTCCTTCTTCATCGACTTCCAGGCGTGTCTTGTGTACTAAGTCACCGAGAAAGAAGAGAGGTGAACCGAGGGCCGAGAAATCGGCGCCTGGAGATTGGAACGCAATACCCATGCCCTGGCGCGTAAGAGATTCTTTGAGGGAACCGGCAAAGTCGATGTTGAAACGAGGCATGGATAGGTCGAGTGAAACCGATTCGTCAGTGGCCTGTAGTTCGCGCAGAGACTCTTCTGTCAGGATTTGCTCGGGGCGCGTGCCTTTGGCTGGGAGCAGCATGTAAAGCGCAATGGGAGAGTGCCTGTACTGAAGGACCGCCGCCTCAAATCGGGTTCCGCTGCGATACGAATGATGCAGGCCCGAGATCCGCATCATCGGCACTTCTTTCTCGGGCCCATTCGCGAGGTGAAACGGCATAGGCCGGGTTGATTCCTTCGGAAATGGAATCGAAAACTTGCCTTTGAAATAGACGGCATTGGCAATGAGCGCGGGCAAGCCCGCGATCGCGCTGGGCGTGACGATGGTGGCGATTTTGCCGGCGGTTTTCTCGGATACCCAGGCGTTGATGGTGTCGGCGGAGGAAGGGTGGCTAAGGTCGATGGTCTGGACGGCAGCATCATAGATGTTCTGACAGACAGTGGCAAAATCGGGTGAGATGGTCGACTTGACGTCGGCCCAAAGAGCATTGGCAATCGCGAGTTCCGCTTCACCGTGCGACAGGAGCGACTTCATAACCGCGGCGGCGGATAAGTTGATAGCTTCGCCGCTGGCGTCAGTTGGCAAGGCAAGTACCTTGCGCATAGCAGCCTTGGTCTCTCCCGATGCGCCGTTTTCGGTCATCGCCAGCGCCAGAAAAACGCTGAGAGGAGAAATGAAAACATTCTGGTTGTGGGCTTGGGCGGATACATGCCGCAGCAAGGCCAAGCCGAACGACTGCAAGGAGAACTCGAGTCCAGCTATCGGAGACTTTTCGGAGCGTTTTTCCAACGATTTGCTGCGGAGGTCTTCTTTCGACGAGAACCTTTCCCAGAACGGCATATTCACCTCGATGCGGCGGATGCAGGAAGATACCACAACGGTATGTGGCAGATATTCGAATCAGAAGGTTCGTGGACTAATCGGCAGAAAGAAATGGCCGCGTGGTGGCTTATCTGGTAGTTTTCTTACTGCTTTTCAGTCGTACAGGATTTCCACATGAGGCGCTCGCAGACAGTCAAGCTAAGGTGCTTGTTGTCTCAGGAGGGGCTGCCCAATGACTTTATTCTCTCGCGCGAGGGTGACAGCGGCGGCATTCTGCCTGGCTCTCGCTTTGGGGGCGATCCCACCGCTCACGTTTGCGCAGCGCCCTGATAGTGGCGGAATGCAGATGCCTTCTGCGGGAGGCACCGTCGCGGTAACGATTGCGGTTCGCGATGTGCAGGGAACTCCACCCTCCACTCCTGCGAATGTGCGCTTCTACTCAACTACCACGGGATACGAAAGTTCCTCGATTACCGGCGGAACTTCGGATGCGGTCTTTTCGGTTCCTGCCGGCGATTATCGCGTCGAGGTGCGCTGCGATGGATATCAACTGGCCACGGATGAAGTGAGTGTGGCCCCCGGCGAACTGGCAACCGAGACATACTTCACGGTGCTGCTAAGGCCCGCTGCGTTAAGCGCTTCCGGCAAAGCGCCCGCGAGCGGGTCGATTATGACTCCGCAATTGCAGCAGACCATCGCGAAAGGGGTGGAGGCGCTGCGCCAGCACAACTGCGACGCGGCGAAGAAACAATTCCAGAAGGGTGTGCAGATGGCGCCGGGTAATGCGCAACTGGCATTCTGGAGGGGCAGCGCGGAGTTTTGCCTGCAGCAAACGGAGCTTGCGCGGAAGAGTTTTGAGCGCGCGGTGAACCTGGATCCGAATTTCGAAAGGGCGCTCCTGTCGCTGGGAGAAATGCAGTTGGCCGCGCGGGAAACCGGCGCTGCGGTTGTCACGCTTGAGAAAGCCGTTTCCGTGAATGCCGCGGACTGGAGAGCGCACCTCGTTTTGGCGAACGCGTATCTGAGAATCGGTGGCCGTTTATCTGACGCGGAAACACAGGCGATTCGAGCCGCAGAGCTCGCAGGCGATAAAGGCTCACAAGCGCGATTGTTGTTGGGACAAATTTATTTCGCCGAGGGAAGAACTGCCGAGGAGCGGACGACATGGCAAAAACTGGTGGACGATTTGCCGAACGATCCTGCGGCGATTGCGGCGAAACGCAAGCTGGAAGAAACCGCCGCTACAGCAAACAAAGTTTCCGAGAACTTCGGCTTGCCGCTGCCGAAAGTTGCGTTTGACGCCGAGCCGCCCGTTTTGGAAAGTGATGCCTCGTGGTCGCCGCCCGACATCGACAACAATCCGCCGAGCATCGTGGCCACTTCCTGCGCGACAACAGAAGTGCTTGACCACGCTTTCCTGCGAACCAGAACCCAACTGGCCAACTTCGAGAAGTTCACCGCCACCGAACACATTGAACATCAGGAAATCGACCGGGACGGAACTCCCATCAAAGTGAATATCCGCGAATTCTCGTACATCGTTTTCGTTGTTCCTTACCGTGGCGATTCGTTTTACCTGGAAGAGAGCCGCGACGCTGATCAGAAGACGACGGACTCATTTCCAACGCCGCTCGCGACCACGGGGCTAAACAGCCTGGCGATTTCACTGCTGCAGCCCGCCGACAGAAATAACTTTCGTTACCAGTGCGAGGGGGTAACAAAACTGCGCGGCGAAGCGGTCTGGGAGATTCGTTTCCAAGAGGAGGAAACGGAGAAGCTGAGCGTGCGGCGCTGGAAAAGAAACGGCATGGTCTACAATGTGCCGTTCAAAGGCCGCATCTGGATTTCGCAAACCAGTTACGACGTGCTACGCGTAGAAACCGATTTACTTGCTCCGATCGCCAAACTGCAACTTACGCGCGACCATCTTCGCGTGGACTACGGCCCGGTGAAATTCGATCGCGGCAATCAGATACTGTGGCTGCCGTGGGACGCCGAAATGTTTATGGAGTTGCGCGGCAAACGCTATCACCACCGGCACTATCTGAGCGATTACCAACTGTTTGAAGTGGACACCAGTAACAAAATCAGCAAGCCGAAAGAGGCGGCGGCGAAAGAGTGAATCGCGCCACGTTGTTAAGTGAAATTAAAAGGTGCTAAAGAGAGAAGGCGCCTTGCGGGCGTTCCTAGGGTTTGCCTACTACGGCGGTGCCTACGCGATCTGGCCAAGGAACCGGCATGATACCCAAGGGTTCGAAGAATTCATCTACGGCTTTGCGAACGCCGGGATAGCCAGAGAGGTAGTCGTGGCACAGGATAAAGCCTCCTGGCACGAGTCTTGGCCAGAAGAGTTCCAGTCCAGCTTTGATAGGGGCGTACAGGTCGGCGTCGAGCAGAACGAAACGCCAGCGGCGGTCCTCGAGGCCAGTGAAGGTTGCGGGGAATTCGCCGGGGCGCAGAACGAGGCGCGGGGGTGATGTGCGGCCAGCGATGGCTTGCTCCACTTTCGCTTGAGAGGTGTCGGAGAACGTGCCGACGGCCACGGCATGGCCGGTGGTACTGAGCTCCTTTTGTACGGAGGCTTCGGGGAAGCCAGTGAAGGTATCGAAGCAGTAGAGATTGGCGCCTTCCACCATTTGAGAATAGATGATGCGGGCGTAATTGCCCTGATAGGTTCCGAGTTCGGCGTAGTCGCCGGAAGCGCAGCGTTTGACACGATCCAGAACCACGTGGGCCTGCAGCACGCGATTGCCGTCACGAAAATTGTCCCAGTCGTGCTTTTCATCATAGTGACGGCGGTCAGCTTCCCATGCGCGGGTGGCGTAGGGCGGCCGGAGTTGCACGTAGTAGTCGGCAGGAAGGAATTTCTCGGCAAGGGAGAGGCGCAATCCGGTAACGCGCGGATTCTTTTTCAGGCGGGAACGAAGTTTTTCAAACATGGGAACGAATACTATAACCGACGAGCCGCGAACAGCCCAATCGTGATTGACGGTGCTGGGCAGGTTCTATAAGATGCGGCACCGTTTCGGCGGATGAGACGTCAAGCGTGCAACGGGCGTTCCCGCGCTGTGAACAAGGTGGATGAATATGCCAAAAACGACAGAGATGACCAGCAAAGCGTCGGAGCCCGAGAAGGTTGATGTGTATATGAGCAACCTGAAGCACCCGCTGACGAAGGTCGTGGCGGATTTGCGGAAAATCATTTTGAGCACGCACAAGGAAATCGGAGAAGAGATCAAGTGGAATGCCCCGACGTTTTTTTATTCCGGGAAAATGAAGCCGACGAATCCGAAGGAGTACCGGCGGTACATCGTGGTATTCAATTTGTTCAAGAAGGATTGCATTCGTCTGGTATTTCCGAGTGGAGCGAAGGTGGAAGACAAGTCCGGATTATTGGAAGGCGATTACGCGGATGGAAGAAGATTGGCGATGTTTTACAGCGCGAAGGACGTGAAGTCCAAAGAGAAGGATTTGCGCGCGGTTATCAGGAGATGGATGAAGTTGTTGGAGAAATAGTGGTGTTGTTAGACCTCTCAAGGACAGCCCAAAAAATTGGCCCATCCTTGCGGTTCAGAGCGCAAGGATGGGCCACGGAGAGTGAGTCCCTTTGCTAACAACTTGCCGGAGCTTGGGCGTGGATCTTGCGTTTCCACGCGATCAAGGCAACTAAGCCACAGGCGAGCAGGCCTAGCGTGGAAGGCTCCGGAGTGGTGACGGAGCTGGATTCGCCGAACAGAAGGAACGTCGGGCCGTTAAGGTCGCCGGTGCCCACAGGAATGAAATCACTAATGAAAGCGCCGGTTGAACCGTTGTATTCGAAGACGTCGCCGGAGCCAAAGCTGGCGACATAGAGGTTACCATCAGGACCAAAGGCGAGGTCGCGAGGCAGGCTGAGCGTGCCAGGGTCGGCGTTGACAAAGACCCCTATGAAAGCGCCGGTGGTCCCGTCGTATTCCATCACCTGGTTGCTGCTCTGGCTGGTGACGAAGAGGTTGCCATTGGGGCCAAAGGCTACGCCGCGCGGACCATTCAGCCCGCCGCTGCCGTCCGTGACAAATTTGCCGATGAACGCGCCGGTGGTTCCGTTGAACTTGAGGACGTTGTTGTTATCGGTGTTGGCGACATAGATGTTCTTGTCGGGGCCGATGGTAACGCCTTCGGGATCGGACATGATACCGCCAGCATCAACGGTGGTTTTGAGGGCGCCGGTGGTAGCGTTGAGCACGGTGAGAGCGCCAGGATCGCTGGAACTAACAACGAAGAGGTTATTGTTCGGGCCAAAAACCAACCCAGCGGCATCTCCGACGGAGGCAAAGTTACTAATGAATGCGCCAGTGCTGCCGTTCTGTTTGAGCACAACGTCGATATTGGAGTTGGTGGCATAGAAATTTCCATCGGGTCCGAATGCGGCCCCCAGGGGAAATGAGTTGGCTGGACCAAACTGGCCAATAAAGGCGCCAGTGGTGGCGTTATATTCCAAGATTTTGGAGTCGTCGCCGAAGAAATTGCCGACGAAGAGGAGATCGTCGGCCAAGCAAGGACTAGCGAAGGCCCAAAGGCCGACGAACAAGCACGCGGCCAATGCGATCAGATGCCGCGTGAGTTTGGCGTGCCGTTGGGCCACAAAATCAGCTTTGGAGTTGCACAGTTCTGTCATCGGATTTTTCCCTCTTTCTATACGGGTGGCGAGGCCGTTCGGTTTAACGGAAGAGATTTGATGCGCGGCCCGGGGCATTGCCAGTTGGTGGCTGACCTGAAGGCCCGGGAAAAGCGCTTGTTTATATAACAGCTACGTGAAGCGGGTCTATAGGTAGTTTACTGTAGGGCGATTATCGACCTGAAGAACAGCGGGGTCGCAACCCGCGTGTTTCTGTAAAGTTAGCGCGTTGCGACCGTCCAGTCGCCCGGCGAATAGATTTCCACGCCAATGACAAAGCGGTTGGGCGAATACGGCTCGCAATGGGCAACACGGCCGACGGATTTGTGACTTCCGCGAATCGAGCGGATGAAGAGCTGTTCGTTGAGCGGCCAATCTCGCGCAGTGAGGACTCTGGCACCGTGACAACTGATGTCGATGGTCGCAGCGATTTCGAAGGAGGGATTGTTTGTAGTACTCAGGTTGACGAACATCTTCAAAGGGACGCGAACTTCCTTCCGGCGCAGCAGGGGCGTTTCTGCCATAGCGATGTCCTCAGGGCCGGGAGGTCCAACGAGGGAATCGTACCATCGGGTGGCAGAAGGGCAATGGTACTTGCGGGTTCCGCCATGCATTTGGTTAACCCCAATCACTCCGCCACTTCGGGACGTCAACTGCAAAAGCGGTGGCTAGCCGGGCACTTAAAAGGTTATTTCTTTTTGTGGAGGTTGGCGGCCAGGGATTCGACTTGGGCACGAGTGTCGTCGAGGGAGCGCGAGCAGTCGATGGCGTAAGTGGCGTGGCGCAATTTTTCGTCGATGGGAAGCTGGGCAGCGATGCGGCGGCGGGCTTCGACTTCGCTCATGCCGCGAGCGAGGAGGCGTTCGAGTTGCTGGGCGGGAGTACAGAAGGTGACCACGAGTCCATCGAGATGTTTGGTGAAACCAGCTTCCACGAGCAGAGCGGCTTCGACGAAGACGGCGTCGCGAAAGCCGGAACGTTGCCACGCATCGAACTGCAGGAGCATGGCTTGCTCGACGCGAGGATGGAGAATTGCGTTGAGACGAGCGAGTTTGCCGGGGTCGGAGAAAACGACGGTGGCGAGCTTGGCGCGGTCGATGCGGCCGGAAGCGTTGGCGACATCGGGGCCGAATTCGCGAAGGATCTCGTCGTGGGCTGGCTGGCCGGGCTCCATCAGACGGTGAGAGATGGAGTCGGCGTCGAGTACCGGGAAGCGAAGTTCTCGAAGCATGGAGGCGACGGCGCTCTTGCCGCTGGCGATGCCGCCGGTTAGGCCGAGTTTAACCATGATTCATGCGATGGAGGCTTGTCCTGCCAGAGCTTTGGCGCGGCGGAGGCGGGCAGCTTTCACCGTGTTGCTCATGAGCATAGTGATGGTCATGGGGCCGACGCCGCCGGGAACCGGAGTGAGGAAGCCGGCAGTGTGAATGGCGTCGGGGTGAACGTCGCCGATGAGAACGCTGGCTTTCTGGCGAAACTTTTCCAGGCGCGGCAGAGAATTCTTCAGCAAGCGTGCGGCTTCCGCGGGATCGGTAACCTTATTTGTGCCGACATCGATGACGGCAGTGCCGGAGCCGATCCAATCTGGCTGGACGAAGCCGGCCTTGCCCATGGCGGCAACGAGAATGTTGGCGCGGCGAACAATTTCGGCAAGATCGCGCGTTTTGGAATGGCAAATGGTGACGGTGGCGTTGGCGTGCATCAACAGGAGAGCCATGGGCTTGCCGACGATGTCGCTGCGCCCGAGCACGACGGCGTTGGTGCCTTCGATGGGAATTTGATAGCGGCGAAGAATCTCCATGCAACCGGCGGGGGTGCAAGCGACGAGCCCGGGACGATTGGTGACGAGCTTGCCCAGATTCATCGGGTGGAAGCCGTCGACGTCTTTCGCAGGATCAACGGCTTCGAGAACGCGCTTGGAATCGATCTGCGCGGGAAGTGGAAGCTGGATAAGGATGCCGTCGACATTGTCGTCGTTGTTGAGGTCGGCGACGAGTTGAAGCATGTAGCCGGTGGAAGCATTGGCGGGAGGGGAATGAAGCCAGTGAGCCATGCCGAGTTGTTCGCACGCGGCGATTTTGCTTTTGACGTAGATGTGCGACGCGGGATTCTCGCCGACAAGAACGGCGGCGAGACCGGGGCGAATCCCTTGGGAGTGGAGGCGAGTAATGTCCTGTTTGAGCTCAGCAAAAATTTCGTCGCGGATTTTCAGACCGTCGAGAGTTTGAGCGGGCATGGGAAGAGGATAGCACGTGGCTTCGGAGAATTGTTCGCTGCGGAAGGTGGCAGGGCATCTGATACCATGTGCCGCCAAGGAGGTGGAACATGGCGATCATTGCGAGAATTTCGCCGGGCCCGGCATTTAAGGTGGGGCTGGTGCTTTACGGACTCCTCGGATTGATTTTTAGCGTGGTGGCGCTGATTTTGCCGATAGCAGGCAACATTGCGGGTCGCTGGGGACCAAATCCGGCAGAATGGACCTCGATTGGGCTTGGCAAAATTATAGTGATGCCAATTGCGTACGGGTTGCTCGGAGGGATTGTGTTGGGGATTTCGGCACTGGTGTACAACCTTGTGGCCAAATGGATCGGTGGGATAGAGGTAGATATTCGATGAATTAGGATGGATTGGCGAAAACCAATTGGCTGTGAATGTTAGCGAGAACCCGGGAAAGAGAGATTCATCGCACAAAAGACGTGCGATGGGGCAGAAATCCTTACTCCGCAGACTCCGTTCGGAATGACAAAAGGGAATTGTTCCGCCAAGTGTGCAATTAGGGAGGTCGGCGATGCCGGTGTTTGGCGATGATGGGGGAAGGCGGGAAAAAGAGAAGAAGGCGCGGGCGGAAGGACGACTGCCGCCAGGCCAGTCGCTGACGATTAAGTGGCCGGTGCTGCACGCGGGCGGTGTGCCGCGATTTGACGCGGCGCGCTGGGGCTTCCGGATCGACGGGATGGTGGAAGAGCCGCTGCGATTGACGTGGCAGGAATTTCGCGCGCTGCCGCAGGTGGAAGTGACTTCCGACTTTCATTGCGTGACGCGATGGAGCCGGCTGGACAATCGGTGGAAGGGCGTGTTGTTCACGGAAGTGTTGAAGCGAGTGAAGGTAAAGCCCGGCGCCGAATACGTGTTGGTGCTAGCAGAAGAGGGTTATACGGCTAATGTGCCGTTGAAAGATCTGGAGCGGCCCGACGTGCTATTTGCGTTTGAGCACGATGGCGAATCGCTGCCCGCGGAACATGGCGGTCCGTTGCGGTTGGTTGTACCGCAGTTGTATGCGTGGAAAAGCGTGAAGTGGGTGCGCGGGTTTACGCTGCTGGACCACGACGAGCTGGGCTTTTGGGAGCGCAATGGATATCACGCGTACGGCGATCCGTGGAAGGAACAGCGGTATTCAGGCACCTGAGAGAAACCGGCGGATGAACGAACTTTCAAAACCGCGACGCAGGAAATCTCCTATAATGCGGCGATGCGCCGCCATAATCGAGCATTCCGACTTCTAGCCCCGCTGATTCTTTTTGCCTCACCAGTGTCACTTTTCGCGCAGGATGCAACGCCTGTTGCAGCGCGGACGCAGATGCCTAACGCGAAACTGTTGGGGGAAGTGCCGGGAAATCCGCAACGGACGAACAACTTTCCAACGGTGATGGCGCTTTCCCCCGACGGGCGCTACGCGGTGCTCCTGCATAGCGGCTACGGCGCGTACACGTCTGGCGAAAAGCAATCGATTTCGGTATTGAATCTGGAGACGAATGCGCTGAGGGATTTCCCGGATGATCGGTTGGGCAGCGACGCGAAACAGACGTACTTTCACGGTTTGGCTTTCAGTCGCGATGGAAAGCATCTTTACGCCTCGATGGCGTCGCTAACGGATCCGCTGGGCAAGGAGAAGGGCAGCACGGGAAATGGAATTGCGGTGTATGCGATCAGCGAAGGGAATGTGACGCCAGAACGATTTTTGGCGTTGGCGCCGAGGGCGAAAGTGCCAGCAGGAAAAGAGCGGCGTGACGAATTCAAGGATGTCACGTATCCGGCGGGATTGAGTGTGGCGACAAGCGGAGGAGAAGACCGAATCCTCGTAGCTTGTGACAATTCCGACGAAGCAATTTTGCTGAATAGCGCCGATGGGCGCGTGGTGCACCGATTTGATCTGTCGACGTTCAAGCGGATTCCGGGATCGCTTCCGTATGCGACGGTAATGAGCAGCGATGGAAAGCGAGGATGGGTTTCGTTATGGAATGCTTCGGCGGTAGCCGAGCTTGATCTTGTGCGCGGGCAGGTGCGGCGAATTATTCCGTTGCGCAGGCCTGCGGCGCCGCTGGAGGGAGGCTCTCATCCCACGGCGATGCTGTTAAGCAAAGACGATTCGCGGCTGTTTGTGGCGCTGACGAATCGCGACGAGATCGATGTGCTGGACACCAACGGCGGAAAAGTGGTGTACACGCTTTCCACGAAGTTGCCCGGGCAGAAATATGGTGGCAGCGACCCGGAATATCTGGCGTTCAGCGCGGACGAGGAGACACTATTTTCGGCGAACGCGATTTCGGATTCCATCGGCGTGTTTGATTTGAGCCGTCCGGCCGCGGGAACGCAATTGCGGGCGGTGGGATTCATTCCCACGGAATGGTATCCGACGGTGGTGGGGGCGACGGGGAAGGATTTGCTGATCGGAAGCGCGAAGGGGCGAGGATCCGGGCCGAATGAGAAACCTCTCAAGCAGGGAGAAGACGGTCAGCGGGAGTATCCGTACAATCCGGCGATAATGCACGGGTCCCTTGCGCGGATGCCGCTGGCGGAGTTGAAGACGAAACTGGCGGCGTGGACGGAGCAGGTAATTGCCAGCAATATCGCGCAAGGAAATGCGGACAAGATTGCGTTTGCGAATGGAGAAAATAAAATCCGCCACGTGATTTACATCATTAAGGAAAATCGCACCTACGACCAGATTTTCGGCGACATTGCGGAAGCGAATGGGGATCCCTCGATCACAATGTACGGCGAAGAGATCACTCCCAATCAGCACAAGCTGGCGCGACAATTCGGAGTTCTGGATAATTTCTACGATAGTGGTGACGTTTCCGGCGACGGGCACGTGTGGTCGACATCGGCTTCGATCTCGGACTACGTGGAGAAGACCTGGCCGATCGGTTACCGCGGACACGAACACACGTACGATTCGGAAGGGCAGTTGCTGTTGGGCATCGCGCCGGAGGATGATTTGCCGGATGCTTCAGAGCCTACGGGCGGCTATCTGTGGAAGAATTTTGCGAAGCACGGAATTTCGTACCGGCATTATGGGGAATATGTGATTACGCGGTGGTGCAACGAGCCGGGTTCCGCGAAGAGTCCCACTGCGGGGCCGCCTAAGGTGGCAGGCGTGCCGTGTCCGCGGCAAGTGATCAAGAAAGGCGAAGCGCTGGAGAAAAACGTGGGAGAGCCGCACGGAAGCGCGAGCCCGTATCCCTGGAATATTCCGGTGCCGGCGAAAAACATTGCCGGAGAATTGGAGCTGCGCGGGCATTTCGATCCGCTATTTCCGGATTTTGAGGTGTCCTATCCCGACCAATTGCGGGTGGACGAATTCCTGAATGAGTTTCGCGGATTTGTGGATTCGCGCAAAGGAGGGAAGGACACAATGCCGCAGTTCACTTTATTGCGGCTGCCCGACGATCACACCGCGGGAGGAACGAAGGGCGAGCCGAGGCCGGCGGCGTCTGTGGCGGACAACGATCTGGCGGTGGGGCGAGTGGCGGAGGCGATATCGCACAGCGCGTATTGGGACGACACGGCGATCCTGATACTGGAGGATGACGCGCAGGATGGGCCCGACCACGTGGATTCGCATCGCAGCACGGCGCTGGTAATCAGCAAGTATGCGCCGGTTGTGAATGGGGAAGCGGGGAAGGCGACGCCATTTGTGGAACACAATTTTTATACTACGGTGAACATGGTGCGCACGATCGAAGCGTTGCTGGGCGCGCCGCCGATGAATGCGAACGATTCGCGCGCGGCGGTGATGGCGCCGCTGTTCAGTGGAACGGGGACGCAGGCGGCATTCGACGCGGACTACCGCAATCGCGAGAACGGTTTGATTTATGAGGTCAACACGAAAGAATGGAAAGAAGGGAAGAATCTCGACTTCAGCCACGCGGATGCGGCAGACAATACAGCACTGAACAAATTTCTGTGGGAAGACCGGATGGGAGCGAAGCCGATGCCTGCGCCGAGGTTCGTGGTGTTTCCGTCGTCGGCGTCAACGAAAGAAGGACGTGGAGAGCGAGATCGGGATTGAAGGTCTAGGGTAAGAAAAGTTGGGGGGCTCGGGATGCGTCACGCACTTTTCTTCTCGACGATACGCGGGCGGGTTGGGCAGTTGGCGCGCGAAGTGTTTCAGGATTTAAAGTACACGCTGCGGCTTTGGGCCAGCCGTCCGTGGAACGCCGGATTAGCGATTGCCGCGCTGGCCATCGGCATTGGCGCGAACACAGGCGTCTTTAGCGTAGTCGACGCGCTGCTACTGCGGTCATTGCCGTTCCACGAACCGGACCGCCTGGCGCTGCTACATCAATTCATTCCACCACACGATAGCGCGAACGAGTTTCACGAATGGCGGCGGCAGAGCGCGTATCTGGACGATACGGCGCTTTTTGAGGAAATCGATGTGAACCTGGGCGGAGCAGCTGTGGCGAGCCGGGCACACGTTGCGCAGACATCCTGGAATTTTTTCTCGGTGCTGGGCTCGCAACCTGTATTGGGGCGAGGATTCGCGCCTGAGGATGAAGTGGACGGAACAGGGTGGGGATTGCCCGGGCGCAACGCGGTGGCGGTGATCGGATACGGACTGTGGCAACAGCTCTTCGGGGGAGACCCAAAAGCGCTGGGCGCTACGATTCGATTCGACGGAATCTCGCTGACCGTGATTGGCGTCGCGCCACGAGGGTTCGACTATCCGGGCAGGGCCGTTCTTTGGAAGCCGGCGGCGTACAGTGGTGGAAATAATGGATGGGGAACCATTGCGCGGTTGAAGCCGGGAATCACGTGGCCAGAAGCGCGCGCAGCATTTGCTGTCGAGGCGGAGCGGCTCTCGCCGAAGCTGGAAGGAAACGACGACAGGCTGCGCCCAAGGATGATGTCACTGCGAGACGGACTTGCCGGTTCAGTGAAGAACGCTTCGCTGCTGTTTATGGGCGCGGTGTTGCTGGTGTTGCTGATTGCGTGCACGAATGTGGCGAATCTTTCATTAGCGCGCACCGCCGATCGCGCCGCGGAACTTTCGATACGGTCGGCGTTGGGAGCAAGCCGCGCGCGGATAACAAGACAGTTGCTGACCGAGTGCCTGCTGCTCTCGTTCGTAGCCACGCTGGTGGGATTGCTGTTGGGCTATTGGACGACCTTAGTGGCGGCGCAGGTTGAGCTGCCGCCGCTTGGGGCGCAGTCTTACTCAATCCTGAATGGACGAGTGCTGGGTTTCACGCTGGTGGTGTCGGTAGTGACGGCGGTGGTGTTTGGCGTGTTCCCCGCTGTGTATGCGGGCCGGATGCATGGTTTCGCCGCAAGGGTTGGTAGTAGGACGCGCGGGTGGCGGTTGGTTCGCGAAAGCCTGGTCGGCGCGCAGGTGATGTTGACGATGATTCTGCTGGCCGGGTCGGTCTCGGTGGGGCGCGCCATCGTGCACTTGATGAGAATCGACCGCGGTTACGACGTGAAGGGAGTAGTGACTGTAAACGTTTCGTTGGACGGCACGACGCATCAGCTGAATAAGCGGCAGTTGCCCTATTTTGAGGAGGTTCTTGCCCGGATTCGCAGCCTGCCGGGAGTTCGCGCAGCAAGCGCCACGGAATTCCTTCCGCTGTACGCTTCGGGGTTTGTCGGGGGACCGTTTGGATTGGATGGGCGCCCCGCCAAACTCAACTCGACGATGGTGCCGGTGTTGTCGGGATATTTCGAGACCATGGGAGGGCGGATTCTGTACGGCCGGGAATTTACAAACGCGGAAGTGCGTGCCGGCGCCAAGGTTGCGGTCGTGAACGAGCGATTTGCGGCGGAATTTGGCGCACCGGAGGACGCCGTGGGTCATCAGCTGACGAGCGAGGGAGACAAGCCATGGAGAATTGTCGGCGTGGTGAAGGGGATGGAGTACGAGACTGATCCGACACTCGAAAATTCGAATCAGGTGTTCATTCCGTCCGACACTCCGGGCAGCTTCTTCTCGACGTTTGTGGCGCGAGTGGATGGCCGGGCGGAAGATCACCTTGCTGCCATGCGAGACACGATCCAGTCGGTGGATCCGCAAGTTCCGGTGTTCGGTGTGAAAACGATGGAGCAGCGGCTGGACGAGATTTTCGCCGCGCCGAAATTCTACCGGACAGCGGTCTGGAGTTTTGCGGGATTCGCGCTGCTGCTGGCAGTCATTGGAATTTACGGCATCGTTTCTTATGCGGTGGTGCAGAGAAGCCAGGAGATGGGAGTGCGCATGGCGCTGGGCACAACGCCGGCGCGGCTGCGGGGCATGCTATTGCGGCAAAGCTTGCTGATGGTGGCGGCTGGAGCGATTCCCGGAATCGCCGGAGCACGATTGACGGGGCGTTTCCTGGAGGCGCTAGTGGATGGAGCAAAGCCCGTTGATTGGAGAGCGTCTGCCGGCTTGGTTGTGTTTCTGGCGCTAGTGGCGTCGATGGGCATCTGGGCGGCCACGCGGCGAATTGCCAAGATGGACATCATGTCGATCCTGCGTGCCGATTAACGAATACCGATATTTGAGAATATTTGCAGATGAGATTCTTCGAGCATTCTGGTCGGATGCTTGAAGAATGACACGTGCCCCTGATTGCACACTGAGAAATCGTGCAGAGGCATATTAGAAATTCGCCTCAGGCGACGCCGAGTTCGGCGTTGAGGAAGCTGACGACATGCTTCCAGACGAAATAATAGATGATGAGAGCGACGGGAATGGCGAAAGGAGCGAGGTGGAAAACTTCGCGCGGGATGGCGAATCGTAGCAAATGGGCGATGACATAGCCGCAAGGGATGAGCAATAGCGGGAGCGCACCGCCGAACAATCCGAGAGAAACGTGACGTTGGGCGAAGAATATACGGTAAAGCACATTCCACACTCCCCAAGCGTTGGGAACCACGGCCATCGGGAAAATAATGACGCGCTCGATGGGAGTGGGGTCGTGGTAAACAAAACGGCCGATGGTGTAGACGGTGACGGGAACCAGGAGAAACACGGTGGGTACGGCGATTCCGGCGAGATAGGCGCGCAGATAGGGATGTTTGTTCATGGTTCCTCCTTACAAATGGAATAACAGCGCGGGAATCATTCCCGGGAAAAACAAAAGTAGGGCAGTAGCGGCGGCGAGAAGAGTCCAATCCCACCACGGCACGTGGAAAGCGGGCTGATCGAGGCGACGAAGCATAGCGGGCCAGAGGTCGCGCTGGAGTTCGAGGCCACCACCCGGGCGAAGAGAATCCTTCAAGAGTTTTTTGAGGTCGCCAATTTCTTGCTGATTCATGCGTGGACTCCAGCTTGCGAGAGTGATTTTCTTAAGCCGCGCACACCGCGAAATACGCGAACCCTTACGGCGTTTTCGGAAATGCCCAAAGCCTGAGCGATATTTTCGTAGGATTCTTCCTCGACCAGAGCGAGCAAGATGACGGCGCGAAGCGGAGGCGAGAGCTTGTCGATGGCGGCAAGAAGTTCCCGGCGAAGCTCGAGCTGCTCGGCGGGCGGCTGCTTCGATGTGGCGGGCAAATCGTCGGGCAAAGGGACTTCGCGGCGCGAACGGCGAAGATGATCGAGGGCGGCGTTGGTGGCGATTCGGCGAAGCCACGGGCCAAGGGTGCCCTTGGAGGGCTCGAACTGGGCGCGGGCCCGGTACATGCGCCAGAAAGTTTCCACGGTTAAATCCTCCGCCGTTGCCGAATTGCGGACAATGCGCATGATCCAGCGGTAGACTTCGCCCTGGTATTGGCGGAAGAGCGATTCGAAGGCCTCGAGATCGCCAGCCGCGAATCGTTGCAGGTCCATGCGCTGCCCTCTATCTACCATTACTGCTTCGGATGAGCTGACGTTACATTATTTTTGGAGGCGTGGGTGGGCGAAAGCCGGAGATAGGGCTTCAGAGGGAAAATGGCGGCGGGCCGCCGCAATCCAGAGGGACAAGCCCTGAAGGGGTAAGCTACAGGAGCACAGGCGTAGTTCGGTGATTCGGATATGTGTGACGTGTGTCAACGCCAAGGTGCATGGGGATGTGCTAGGGTGCGGGACAATAAGGAGTCACTATGCAGCTCTTCTGGCAGGATCTTCGCTATGGCCTTCGGTCACTGCTGCGGAATCCGGGGTTCAGCGCAGTAGCCATACTTGCGCTGGCCTTGGGCATTGGGCCAAACAGCGCCATCTTCACGGTCGTGAATGCGGTGTTGCTGAAGCCGCTGCCGATGCCCGAACCTGACCGCGTAATGATGGTTTGGCAGACGCTGTTGAAATCAGGCTTTGATCAACTGCCCGCCACAGGCGCCGATTATCTGGACTGGAAGCAGCAGTCGCAGTCGTTTGAGAACATGTCCGCGGCGTTTGCGATTCCCGAATATGGATTGAACATCAGCGGAACGGGCGAACCGGAACGCGTGGGCGCCGCGATGTGTTCGAAGGAATTTTTGCCGGTGCTGAGAATCAATCCGGTGGTGGGGCGGAATTTTCTGCCGGAAGAGGACAGCCCTGGCGGACCGCCGGCAGTGCTGATCAGCCACGGGCTGTGGCAACGCAGGTTTCACTCCGATCCTTTGGCGGTGGGACAAACGCTCACGGTGAACGGCATCCCGCGCACAATCATTGGAGTGGTGCCGCACGAAGTGAGCGACATGGTGGCCGCGGACCTGTGGCTGCCGACGGCCATCAACCCCAATGGCAGCGAGCGCAAAAATCATACTTATGGAATTGTGGCGCGGCTGAAGCCCGGGGTCACCATGGAGCAGGCGCGAGCGGAAATGGCGATGATCGCGCAACGCCTGGAGCAGCAGTACCCCGCGACGAATAGCGGATGGGGCGTGCGCGTGTTTCCGATGGCGGAGATGTACAGCGGAAAGATTCGTCCGGTGCTGCTGGTATTGTTGGGAGCGGTGGGTTTGCTGCTGCTGATTGCTTGCGCGAACCTGGCGAATTTGCTGCTAGCGCGCGCGGCGTCGCGGCAAAAGGAGATTGCGATTCGCGGCGCGATGGGCGCTGGCAGTATGCGCATCGTCAGGCAACTGATGACGGAGAGCCTGGTGCTGGCGTTTGCCGGCGGGTTTGTCGGTCTGATTCTGGCGTGGGTGAGCGTGCGCTTGTTACGCGGCGTAATTCCCGACATGTTCCCGACCATGAAGCAGATGACGTTCGATTGGCGCGTGCTGCTGTTCACGTTTGGGATATGCATTGTGACGTGCCTGCTGTTCGGGCTGGTGCCGGCGCTGAAAGTTTCGCGCGTGGAATTGAATACTACGTTGAAAGAGGCTGGGGGACGGTCAGACAGCGCGGGAGGGTCGCAACGAATTCGTGGAACGCTGCTGGCGTCTGAAGTGGCGCTGGCGGTGCTGCTTTCCGTGAGTGCGGGACTGTTGATGAGAAGCTTTGTTCGGGTGATGAGCGTGAACCCGGGTCTGCGGACAGAAAATATTCTGACAATGAACATTAGCCTGCCGGAAGTGAAGTACGCGAAGCCAGAACAGCGCATGACGTTCTTTAAGACAGTGGTTGAGAGGCTGCAGGCTTTGCCGGGCGTGCGCTCGGCAGGAGCGGTGCAGTTTCTGCCGCTGCGCGTATCGATACTGTCATTCCGCATCGGAGTGTCTGGCTTCCAGATTCAAGGACACCCGGTGTTACCTGAAAACGAAGAACTGCTGGCGGACTATCGTCCCGTGACCGACGGATATTTCAACACGCTGGGAATCGCGCTGCGGCAAGGGCGGCTGTTCGATGAGCGCGACACGCTGGAGTCGAAACGGGTGGCGATTGTGAACGAGGCGATGGTGCGCCGTCATTTCGTAAACGAAAATCCGATCGGACAGGTAGTGGCGACCGGGCACACGCCAATGGAGATTGTCGGCGTAGTGGGAGACGCAAAACTGTACGGGCTGGATGCGCCAGTGGAACCGGCGATTTACGTGGCGCATACGCAGCAGCCCAACTTTGAGATGGGCCTGGTGGTTCGAACGCAGGGAGATCCGGCGGCGATGACCGCGGCGGTGAGAAGCGAAATTCTGAAGCTGGACCCGGAGCAACCGATTTCCGACGTGCGCACGATGGATAAAGTGCTGTCGGATTCGCTCATGCTGCGGCGCGTGTCCATGCTGATGATTTGCGTGTTTGCGGGATTGGCGTTGGCGCTTGCCACCGTGGGAATCTACGGGTTGACGGCTTATTCCGTGAGCCAACGGACGCATGAAATTGGCTTACGGACGGCTCTGGGTGCGAACCAGTTGCAGATTCTGCGGCTGGTGGTGGGGCGGGGACTGATTGTTTCGCTGATTGGCGCGGTCGTTGGATTGGTGGCTGCGTTCCAGATGACGCGAGTGCTGGCGGGCATGCTGTACGGCGTGACCGCGACCGATCCGATTGTGTTTGTGAGCGTGCCGCTGCTGCTGATTGGCGTGTCGCTAGTGGCGAGCTATGTGCCGGCGCGGAGAGCGGCGCGGATCGATCCGTTGGAAGCGCTGCGGTATGAATAGTTAGGCTGAATACAAATCCGTCACAGGGTGAGTGACACGGTGGGAAAGCTGAAGAGCCCACACGCAAAAGCGGCGTGTGGGCACCCAGTGGCGGTCGTGCGCGAAAGTCGAAGACGCGGACTCAGCGATGAAAGCGGCGGCGAGCCGCCGCACTCCAAAGGATATACTTGGGCACGGGAGACGATTTGATGCGGTTTGCGGACTGTTTGCGGGGAACTGCGACGCTCACGGACGGGGCTTGGGGAACTGAGTTTCAGAAGCTGGGGGCGGAGCTGGGCGCGTGCATCGATGAATGGAATTTGACGAAGCCAGAATTGGTGCGGCAAGCGGCGGAGAGCTATGTTCAGGCCGGGAGCCGCGTGATTCTGACGAACACGTTTCGCGCGAATTGCATCAGTCTCTCGCCGTATGGTTTGCAAGGGCACGTGGAAGCGATCAATCGCGCGGCGGTGAAAATTTCGCGGCAGGCTGCGGGCGACTCGGCGATGGTATTCGCGTCGATGGGCCCGAGCGGGAAGATGCTGCTGACGAAAGAAGTGAACTCAGAACAATTGAGGGACGCATTTTCGCAGCAGGCGCGCGCTTTGGCAGCGGAAGGCCCCGACGCGCTGCTGATCGAGACGATGACGGACTTGGCCGAGGCACACATTGCGGCTGCGGCGGCGTTGGAGACGCAACTGCCTGTGGTTGTTTCGCTCGTGTTTGACTCTGGGAAGAATCGCGACCGGACCATCATGGGTACAACACCGGAACAGGCCGCGACGACGCTGACCAGTGATGGCGTTCATGCGATTGGAGCAAACTGCGGCCTTGGCATTCGCGACTTCATACCGGTTTGCAAGCGATTGGCGGCCGCTACGCCGCTGCCGATCTGGATCAAGCCGAATGCGGGACTGCCGGAGATGGTTGGCGGCGTGGCGCAGTACAAAACCACGCCAGAGGAATTTGCGGCTTCCGCGCAGGAACTTGTTGACGCTGGCGCTACGTTTTTGGGCGGTTGCTGCGGGACAACCCCGGAGTTTATTCGAGCGCTGGGGCATTCCCTCAGGGGCTGAGCTGGCATCCGAACTACATTTAAGATTGGCAGCCGTTTGTTTTTCAGGGATTCGTTAGGCGGTGGCGGCATGTGGAAGATGCGCCACATTCTTCGCAGGGTTCGAGCACGGTGGTTGGCATTTGTTTGCCGGCACCGATCACCATTGAAGCGGACTTGCACGGCGTCATTAGAAACGATGAAGTGAGTTTCACGCCGATTGGCGCGGCGTCCACGAGGGAAAATAGTTCGGACTGAGCCGCGGCCAGTTCCCAGTTGTTCGTTCCGGGGTATAGGGGAGTGGTGGTGGTCAATTGCCGCGCGACTAGAAGTTCCGCAAAATATTGCCGGAACGCGACGATCAGCGCACCAACCGCTGCAGTCGCATAGCCGTCGAGGGCGAGCGCAAATGGCGGGTCTTGCTTCGTGGCTCGCAGAATTTGCGTTTCGATTTCCGCTCCAACGGTGGCGATGGTTGCAATCGCAAGTTCGGCTCCGGCGAGTTTGCGCGCGATGCCGTGACCTTTCAATTGCGCGCCATTAGCCAGAAGCACCAGCGCGGGTTGCACTTCCTGGATTTTCAGCATGCGATAGGCAACCGCAGGTTGAATCAACGATTGTCCTTCGGCGATGGCTTGTTCCGCCAAGGCTACCAAACGAGGCTGGCGCAAGCGCACTTTACGCGCGTTCGCTCCCTGCCTTTGCAGAACCATGTCCGCATCGACGGAAAATTGCCAGTCGCGGCGAATCTCTGTGTGTTCCGTGGCTGATGGAATGCTGGTCATCGGTAAAGTTTTCCCACGTTAGCAAAAATTAAACCACTGGCAAATGTTCCATGCCTTCGCGCTTCGCTAATTCCTCGACAATGCCGCGGAGACGCTGCTCGACTTCCGGTTGCAATTCTGGACGCTTGTAAGCGGCGACCAGATCGTTGACCCGGTCCTTGGCGCGAGCGAAGGCATCCTTTTTTCCGGATTGTTCCCAGGAGTTGAGCGAGCCGCGATCCGTGACTTTTGATGGAATGTGTTGTTCCTGGCGAAAGAGTTTGCGCGTTTCCGGAATCTTCAGGAAGTCGCCGTGCGCGCTCACTTTTGCAAACATGTCGAGCGCCAGTGTTTCGGTGCCGGCTTGTACGCCGCGTAGGAGGCGCTGCGCCATGGCGATGGATTCCGCGTCGAGAACGAGTTTTTCCGCGCTGTGACAAGCCAACGAGTCGAGCATGCCGGCACCAGAAATCATGTTGATGCCGCCGAGAGCGCCCATGACGGCGGCGATTCCACTTTCCTGGCCGGCTTGCGCGTCGAGTGTTTTTGCATCGCTGCCGATCAGGTAGCCATGCGTCGGCAGAGCCAGTGACTTTGCGACTTGTGCTGAGGCCACATTCAACAGGCAAGTTTCCATTGAGCCCATCGGGGTGATGCCGCTGCGCATATCGAAGATAGACGGCGCGCCTCCCCAGACGATGGGTGCGCCGGGTTGAGCCAGTTGATGGATAACAATGCCGCTGAGGCATTCCGCGGCGTGCTGCACGACGCTGCCCGCAAGTGTTACCGGCGAAGCGGCGCCCGCCAATGGCATTGAAATGATTTCTGCGGGGATCCAGGCGCGAGCGAGATCGACGAGATTCTGCGCGGCAAATTCCGTCCAATGTAGAGGTGGAGAGGGGCATACATCGAAGATGGCGCGAGGCTTGCGGCGCAACGCGGCGTGGCCTCCGCTATCTGCCGCAAGCATTTCAATCATCGCGGGAGCGCCGTGCGGCGAAAATGCGCCGGTCACGATGGGTTTGTTTGACTACAGAAGCACCACGAAAAGGCGGTAGAGATCGCCGATGTCTTTTGGTACTTCATTGCAAACCACAGCGGTTGATTGCGCGGCAAACTGCGGGAGCATTTCCGCCACTTGAACGAGTCGCACCAGATCCGGAGCGAGGGTCATGCGATGTTCGAGCGTGTGTGGATCGAGAATGTGCACGCAGGATGAGCCGGGATCGAACTGCACGTTGTTTCCGCCATAGCTGACAGCGGGTTCGCCGGCGCGGTTGTAATGATGGTCTTGCTTGGATTGCGAAAAGTAGATTCCTCGCTTCGCTTGGGATGACAACGCGTTGCAGCTTCCCCGCAAGCCACGACGCCGGGCCGTCCTCTCCCCTTAAAGGCGCCCGCCTCGGAAGGCAGCTGCTACACAACCATCAAACGTTTTGCCAGGGCTACTGCTGCCAAAGCATCTTTGCCGTAGCCGTCGGCGCCAATTTCGTTTGCCCAACTTTGCGTCACGGGCGCGCCGCCAATCATGACTTTTACGCGCGGGCGCAATCCGTGGCGCTCGAGAGCTTCGACGACGCCTTTTTGTCCGGTCATTGTGGTGGTCAGCAAAGCGGAAAGACCGACAATGTCCGCATGAAGTTCCTTGGCCTTCAGAGCAAAATCCTCGAAGGAGACATCTACGCCGAGATCGAAAACCTGGAAGCCGCTGGCCGAGAGCATGGTGCCCACCAGCGTTTTGCCGATTTCGTGGATGTCGCCTTTCACTGTGCCAAGGACAACCTTGCCAAGTGTCTCGCGCGTCGCGCCCATTTGATGGATGGCCGGCTCCAGTATTGCCGTTGCGGCTTTCATGGCTTGTCCCGCGAGGACCAGGTCCGGAAGAAACATTTCACCCTGCTCGAACTGTTCGCCGACGGCGTGCAATCCCAAAACAAAGCCGCGACTGATGGCGTCGAGCGGGTTGACTCCTTCGGCGAGTGCGCGCTGGCCGAGCGCCCTGGCGCGATCGGGATCACCTTCGAAGATGGACTGCTTCATCGACGGGAAAAGCTCGTCGGACATGATGATTCGGCCTCGCGCGCATGTGCGAGAAAGCGTAACGCGCGTTTCTAAACTGCTTAAGAGTTTTGCTGACGGAACATCATTGCGGTGGAGAGGTGCGTCTCTGCCACAAGCGGGCCGCGACGTGTAGCTGGAATGAAGAAGCCCGGGAGCGTGTCTGTATGATAAGCAGCGGAAGCCCGCAAGTCTACTGTGCGGATGCCTACTGTCAAGCCTCTTTAGAAATGTCCCCTTCCTTACCTCATTAGAAGTGTCCCCTTTCTTTTGATTTGCTGTTGTCGTTGGGGAGTCCGCCGGAGCGAAGCCCTGCGCCGCGGTTTGTGCGGCGCGTTTAGGGCGTAGCGGAGGCGGACTCCCCAACGAGTGTTGACACCTGCGAGCCATTCAACTTCTGCAACTTCATTCTCTGCTCATAACCTTGCCGCCACGGATGATCCTGCGCCGGCTTACCTGCTACGCCCCTGACTGGCGCGTGGCGCGGCTTGCTTGGCCCTGCCGACACCGCCTGCGGTCGCACCACCAGATCTTTGTAGTCCATGCATTCTCCGCGATAGTGCACTTCTACCGCCCCATCTTCCCACTCACAAACCAGTGCTTTGGCTTTCGTGGGCCCATAGTGCCTGTTCTGCGGCTGCAGTTGCAGAAAATGCCCCCGGTACGGCACCACCCAATCGTTGCTGATCGGGTGCGCTTTGCGTCTGCGCATGCGGCTCCACAACCCCTCCGCCAACATCCAGCGTCGTAGCGTCTCCTCCCCCACTTCTAGCCCATCCTCATCCGCCAAATGTTCCGCTGCCAGCGTAGGTCCAAACCGCTCCTGCTCCGTTCCCGAGTACTTCTCCCGGATCAACCGCAGCACCTTCCGCCGGAATTTCTCTGGCTTCGCTCGATTCGAACTTCTGCCGGCGCTGCGATGCTGCAGCCCTTTGGCTCCTTCTTCCCGATAACGCTGCCACAGTCTCTTCGCCTGCCGATAGCTCACCTCCAACATCCTTGCCGCGTCTACCAGCCTCAGCGTCTGCCCCTTCACTCGTCCCAGAACCTCTGCTCGTCGAAGTTCCCTCGCACTCATCGCTGTCCTCTTCAATCGGACCTCCCCAGGAGGTCGTAGTGTAGGGGACATTTCTAATGGGGGCTGGAGGGACATTATCAAAGAGGTTCAACACTGTGCGGATGCCTACTCGTAGCGCAAGGCTTCCACGGGATCCAGGCGGGCGGCTTTAATGGCGGGATACATGCCGAAGAACAGGCCAACGCTCATGGAGACGGCGACGGCGAGAATGATGGACCACAGAGGAATGGAGGAAGGCAGGCTGGGCACGAGAAGATTGATCAACAGGCTGATGCCACCGCCAAGCAGCACGCCGATGATGCCACCTGAGCCAGTCAGGACAATCGCTTCGGTGAGAAATTGCCAGATGACATCGCGGCGACGCGCGCCGATAGCTTTGCGCACGCCGATTTCGCGGGTGCGTTGCGTGACGGACATCAGCATGATGTTCATGACGCCAACGCCGCCGACGAGAAGCCCGATGGAACTGATGACGGAAATCAGCAACGCGACGGACGCCGTGATCTGACGAAATTGGTCGGCAATCTGCTGCGCGCTGGAGATGCCAAAATTGTCGGGCTTGTCGTAGGGCACGTTTCTGCGGCGGCGCAACACCGCACGAATCTGGTCTTCGGCTTCGGCCATTCTGCCGGGATACGCGGTGGCGCCGACGAAATTTTCGTCGTCCTGAGGATTGTGCTTGTGGTAGGTGCGATACGGCACCATGACAGCTTTGTCGGCGGACTGATCTTTGACGAAGCCGCCCTTGCGCGGTTCAAGGACGCCGATCACTTCGTACGAGTCGCCATTGATCATGATGGGCTTTCCGAGAGGATCCATATCCGGATACAAAGTTTTGGCGATATCGGCGCCAATCACGGCAACATCGGCGCGATGCAGATTTTCCGCGTCGCTGAAAAAGCGTCCTTTCTGCGGCCGGGAGTTGAAGACTTCTTCCGTGGCTGGAAGTGTGCCGTTGTAGTCGATGCCGGAAACTTCCTTAGTTCCATAGCGCGCGGTGACGGGGCCAGTCTGCGGGCCGTCCTCAACAAAGCGCGGATAGAGGCTTGCAGTGACGGCGCGAACGGCGGGACAGAACTGTTCGATGGCTTCGGCATCTTCGAAGCTGAGCGTTTTGCGGTCGCGCTCTTCAGGCGTGAGCCGGCCGGTATGAATGCCGGGGTCGAAGCGAAAGATGAATAGTGTTTCGGGGCCGTAGTCGGAGAGGTAATCGTTCACGTTGCTGTAGACGCCGACAAGGATGGAGACGACGGAGAGCAGCGCGGTGATGCCGATGACCACGCCGAGCACGGTAAGGAATGAGCGCATTTTGTTCTCACGGAGTGTGGTGAGAGCCATTTGCGCGTTTTCGCTGATGTGCATGGCCATGGTCGTCTGTTCCTAGCTAAAGTTCCTGGCGCAGCGCTTCGATTGGTTGCAGGCCCGCGGCTTTCCTTGCCGGGTAAACGCCAAAAAATACGCCGACCGCGGCGGAAATCACTTCGGCGATGAGCACCGCGGGAAGCGGCACAGACATCGGGACGGAGGTGGTCGCGGTGGTCAAGCCGGAAATAATGTAAGCGAGGGCAACGCCGATGGCGCCACCGACGGCGGCCATGACCGCGGCTTCCACCATGAATTGCAGCAGGATGTCGCTGCGACGCGCGCCCAATGCTTTGCGGATGCCGATTTCGCGCGTGCGTTCTGTGACGGCGGCGAGCATCACGTTCATGATCACCACGCCACCAATCACCAGGAAAACAGAAACAACGCCGACCATGGCGGTGGCAATCACGCCGGTAAGATTTTTCCATAGATCCATGAGCGTGGCGGAATCGAAGATACCGAAGTTGTCTTTCTCGTTGGGAGACAAGTGGCGGCGCGCGCGCATCAGGGCACGCGTTTCGTCCTGGGTGCGCTCCATCCATTCGGCGCCGCGGGCCTGGATGTTGATCCAGATGCCGTCGTAGGAGCCGTAAATTTTGAAGTAGGTTTGAATGGGGATGTAGGCGAAATTGTCTTGCGACTGGCCAAGAACCGAGCCGATGGGCTTGGCGATTCCGACGACTTCGAATGGACGGCCATCGATCATAATCTCGTGGCCGATGGGATCGACGTTGGGAAAAAGCTTTGTGGCCAGGTCGTTGCCGATCATGGTGACCAGGGCGCGGCTTTCGTCATCGCCTTCGGTAATGTACCGGCCGCTGGCGGGAACGACGGGATCGATTTCGCCCATGTTGGCGGTGACGCCACGGATGTTGGAGTCGTCGACGCTTTGCGAGCCGACGCGTACTTTGCCGGAGGTACGCTGCTCAACGCCGAGGCGCAAGGGCAGCTTCAGATTTTCGCGCAGGGATTCGTAATCGTCCCAGGTGACTTTCTTGTTGCGGCGATTGGCTTTCACGAATTCATCGACGTCGGTGATGATGGGGAAGCGTGTAAGCAGATAAACGTTGGAGCCTAGATTCGCGACGCGTTCGGCGATGTAGCGGTTGACGCCGGAAATGAGGGCGATGACGACGATCAGCGTGGAGACGGAAAGAATGATGCCCAGCAAGGTGAGGAACGAACGCATTTTGTGCGCGCGCAAAGTTTCAAGCGCCACGCCGACTGGTTCGCGAAGCTGGATTCTCCGTCTCACTGCTGGATCCTCTTAAAGGGACTATGCCTGCAATTCAAGGTGTGTTGAAAGATAAGGGTAGCACCGGTCGGTGTCAACGTGGAATCGGACGGGGCATAGGTGAATCAACGGCGACGGTGCTCTTTCTTCGCCACTCGGATAGACTGGCGACCTCACTGCCATTGAGGCCCGAGCGGAGGAAACACGGTGACTTTAGAAGAACTCGAAAGCAATTTGCCAAATGGATTCCACGATGCGGAGATATTTTCACTCGAACTCGACTATGCAGCAGGGACCGCCAAATTCCGTTTGAATCTATTGACCGGGTGGCCTGATGACACGGAGCCGGAACGCGACAAATACCAAGAAGCAAGTTTGGTGGTGAGAGGTTTATGCTTCTGCTCTATTGATCCTCCATCTCCGACATACCCATTCCTTCCTGACGGCAAGCCAATCTGTGTGAACGGCGATACGGCGAAATTCGATACCCTGCCGTCCCTTCCCTACTTGGCGGCGAAATTTCCAAGTGGCGCATGGTGTCATCGGTTCTTTGTTACCGATTGGAATGCGTTCATCCATATTGCCGGGAGCGATGCGGAGGTGACTTGGGTGGGTGAGAGACCGAAGCATGCGGTATAGCGACGACTCGTCCCACCGCCACGTTGCGGTAGTTGCTGACTAAGTGGATTCGGGCTTGGATTGGGCGCGCTTGATTTCATCGGTTAAGACGATTGCTTCGGCTACTTCCCTGAGGGATTTTCTGCGCTGGCGGCTTTGCTTTTGCAGAGTGAGGTAGGCGTCTTCTTCGGTGAGTTGCAAGTCGCGCTGCAAAATGCCTTTGGCGCGCTCCATGGCTTTGCGGGTTCCGAGTTGTTCAGAGAGGTCGGAATTCGCGCTTTCCAGGCGAGCCATTTCGATTTCCGCGCCCACCAGGAAGCCAATCGTTGAGATCAAGCGAATTTCGCGCTGGCTGTAGCTGTGGCGCTCGCGGTGCTGCAGATTGATCACGCCGACGAGCTTGTCGCGGCTCAATACCGGAACGGACAGGAAAGCTTCGAAGCGGTCTTCGGGCAATTCGTTGAAAGACTGAAAACGTGGATCCTTGAACGCGTCGCGCGATATGGCGACAGGACGCTTGTGTTCGGCTACCCATCCGGTGATGCCGCGGCCCACTTGCAGCTTCAGGCGATCGACCACTTCCGCGTGCGGATTCTTGGACGCGCGCAGAACCAGTTCGTTACCCTCCAGAACGTAGACAAAACAGGAATCAAATTTCGCGACGGCGGAAATGAATTCCACCACTCTGCCTAAAACTTCATGAAGGGGATCGGCCGCGGCGATGCGGCTGCCAATCTCGTGAAGCAGATCGACTTCGCGGCTTTCGTTCACTAGAACATCATTACTCATAGTCATAGATCCAACGTAGAGGCTGTGTGCGGCGCTGTCCAATGCAAGTTTCTCGTGGGTGCTATCATTTTTTCCGGCGCGTAGTGCCTTGAAAAGAAAGAGCGAAGACGAGCCTCTGTGTGGGGAGATCAAGCTCGTCCTCGCCTTCCATTTTTAGGTCTTAGTCGCTGGCTTTCGCAGAGGCTACGCCCTGAGCCATCTCCGGCCCGTGGGCGCGCAGCGTGTTGGCGGATTTATTGTCGATGATCTGCAGCACCAGGCCGAGATTATCCAGTGGAATGGAATGGATCATATTTCCAGAGCCGTCTGGCTGGATGTCCATGATTTTGGGGTTGCGCGAATCGGGCTTATAGGCCATTGCCAGAACACTGGCAACGGGGCCGCCTTTTGTCAGCGGGGTTACCATCACCATCACCGGAGTGTAGACGTCTTGAATGGAGTTGACGGACAGCGTGGTTCCCACGAGGGCTACATTTAATTTGTATTCGCCTGGCGGCAACACGGTGTTTCCCAGACGGGCTTCGACGGGAAGAGTAAGTTTCCCGCGAACGGTTTCCTGGCCAAAAGCCAGCGGGCCGGAGCCAGCGAGCGCCGCAAGCCCCAGCAAGGCCATCATTCCCAACAAACGTTTCGAGACAAACTTCTTCAGTAAGGTGTTCATTTCATTTCTCCTGTTGAATTTTAAGATACGCGTGCCGGCATTGCCGAACGCGCCACCGCTTCGTTTGTGTTTTCGTGCAGGACCGTATGGTCTAGGGCAAGACGTGTTGCCCGGAGGAGCTACAGGAAGGAACTACGAGGTTCTGGTCACACGTCGCAACAGGGCGAACGTGTTGAGTGCATATCCAAAGTGCCAGTAGTGGTGGTCCAAGTCCAACGCAAAGAATCTATGGGGTGGATAGGAGCGGAGAATGGTTGCGAGTGGCTGAACGATATCAGGGATCGGCGATCCGTTATCAGGAGACCAGGAACGCTCCGGCTTTGCTCGCGAGGACATTTTGTCTATCGGAGCGTGGCGGCGTAAAGCCGCCTCTACATGTTTAGTGAACGTAGTAGCCGTTTTTGGCCAGGATTACGTAGTCGTGGCCCTTTTTGCCGAAGGATGGAGCGAGGCGAACATCCAATTTGTGGGGCTTGCCTTCGGCTGCGGTGGCTTTGGTGTAGTAGCCCAGGGTGTAGCGCGTTTTGATGCGCTTGATCAGGGCGCCAAAGGCTTGATCGAGATGCGCCACATCCTGCACGTCGAAAATTTCTCCGCCGGTCTGGTCCATCACTTTGTGAATGTTCACGAGACCGGGAACCATGCTGGCGGCGAAGAGCGTTCCTGGCGGGTTGTAACCCGGAATTTTCAAATTGTATAAGACCGCGTCTGAGGCGATGCATTCGGTGACGATGTCGTGCGTGCCTTGTCCCCCGGCGGAAGTGCCAACGTCGTCGCTAATGAGGATGATAACGCGGCGGCCTTTTGGCGGCGTGTTCAACAAATATTTGGCGGCGACGAAGATTCCGTCATTGATATTAGTGGCACCGCCGACGTGGAAGTCGCCGATTTGCTTGGCAATCTCGGTCTTGTCGGTAGTGAAGGGGACCTTCAATTCGGCCTCAGTGGAAAACGTGAACAAGGCGACTTCATCTTCGGGTTTGAGAGCTGAAAGAGCGGTGAGGGCGGCCTGTCGCAACGGTTCGAGGAATGGACCGATGGAATCACTCAAATCCAAAACCAGCGCAACGTTGAGGGGCAGTTCGTCGCGGCTGAAGATTTCGATTTTCTGAGGGACGCCATCTTCGCGAAGCTCAAAAGAGTCTTGCTTGAGGTCGCCGAGGATTTGGCCGGCCTTGGTCTTTACCGTGGCGTCCAGAAGGACCAGGTTGACGTCGACGCGGATGACGCCGGGGTCCGGGTTTTGCGCGTGAGTTGGCAGGCAGAAGAATAACGCGGCGAAAATCGTCAAGATGGTCAGGCGTGGAACAGTTCGGCGAGATGGAGACATTGTCGGTGGTTGGGCCCTCGAGTTATTTTTGCATAGTAGGATGGCGGGTCGCACGGTTGCGGTTGTCACGGGCAGAGTGACCCAAGAGAAAAGCCTCACCCCTGAAGGGGTGAGCTACAGGAACATTTAGGACGTTCGGAAAAGGCTAACCAAGACCCACGCATGCATGAGGCAAAGGCGCAAGCTCGGGGCACCCCAATTCGTCGAAGATCGGACATCGCGAATTCATTGGAGAGGCTCGAAAAAAAGCCAGCGCTACACTGAAGAATAAATCGCGCGCATCACAAAACGCCCGGGCTTTTGGACCCGAGCGTTTCGCTTTACTTAAAACTGATTACTGACAACTGAAAACTAATAGATGTCGTACTGCTCCCAGTGAAGGGTGGGATCGGACTGAATGATGATGTGCTTGTGAGCGTTCTGCTCGAGTTCATCGATGAGCAAGGACTCGCGAGTTTTGAGGGCTTTGGCAATCTCCGGGTGCACGCGAAGGGTGAGATTCGGGCCTTCGTGTTCGGGCGTGACAGCCATCTTGCGCGCTTCGGATTGAATTTCGTAGCAAAGCGTTGGGATGGACTTGACCATGCCGGAGCCGGTGCAATACGGGCACGGCTGGCAGAGCACACGCTCCAGCGCTTGTTTGGTGCGTTTGCGGGTGATGCAGACGAGTCCGAATTCGTTGAAGGACAGGGCCTTGGAGGGCGCTTTGTCCTGTTCGAGAGCGAACTGCAGCGCGGCGAGAACTTTTTCGCGGTTGCGGCGCTCTTCCATGTCGATGAAGTCGACGACGATGATGCCGCCCAGGTCGCGCAAGCGGATCTGCCGGACGATTTCCTTGACGGCTTCGAGGTTGGTCTTGACGATGGTGTCCTCGAGGCGCGTGGAACCTTTGCCGACAAACTTGCCGGTGTTGACGTCGATGGCGACCAGCGCTTCGGTGTGGTTGATTACGATGTAGCCGCCGGATTTGAGCCAGACCTTGGCGCGGAGAGCCTTGTCGAGTTCGTGCTGGATGCCGAACTCTTCGAAGATGGGCTGCTCCTTGGTGTACAGCTTGACGCGGTTGACCAGGCGCGGCTGGAAGCGGCTGACGAATTCCACGACCTTGCCGTATTCCTCTTCAGAGTCAATCCAGATAGCGGTGAAATCGTCGCTGACATAATCGCGCAAAATGCGTTCGACGAGATTCAGATCGCGATGCAACAGAGCGGGAGGCTTGCGGTCTTCGCTCTTCTCCTTGATCTCATTCCAGGTCTTGCCGAGGAATTCGATGTCGGTGCGGATTTCGTCGTCGGTCGCGCCACCCGCGGCCGTACGAACGATAAAGCCGCCGGGATAGCTGCCGCGTGCTTCGCCAACCAGGCGGCGTAGTCGCGAGCGATTGTCGGCGCTTGCGATTTTGCGGGAAACGCCGATGTGATCGATGGTCGGCATATAAACCAGAAAGCGGCCAGGGAGAGCCACGTGACTGGTGATGCGCGCGCCCTTCTTGCCCAGAGGTTCCTTGGCGATCTGGACGACTACGTCCTGACCGGGCTTGAGCATTTCGGAAATGAGTTGTGGCCGGCGCATAGGAGCGTGTCCGCCCTGATGTCCGCGATGAGGGCCGTGGCTGGGGCCGCCGCGACGTTCGAAGCGTCCACGGCCGCGATCTGGACCACGATCCGGGCCACGGTCGCCGCCACGATCGGGGCCGCGATCGCTACCGCGATCTCTTCCGCGAGGCCGGTCAAAGCGTCCACGCCCGCCGCGGTCGCCGCCACGATCCCGTCCGCCGCGTTGCGGCCTCTGGAATCGCGAGCGAGGATTGCTGCCGATGCGCGCGGAATCACGACGAATGAATTCTTCGCGCGGAGCGTTGGGGTCGCGTGGAGTGCGCGTTTCGCCGGGAAGAAGAACGACATCTTCCTCGATGATGGATTCGGTAGTTTCACCCTGCGCGGAGATGGAAGCGTAGGATTCAGTTTCCACGCGAGTGACGAATTCCTCAGAACCCTGGCCGGAGTGCTGATCGGACTCACGTTCCGATTCGTGTTCGGATTCGTGTTCTTCCGATTCGCGAGCGGATTGCTGCTCGGAATCACGTTCCTCGTGCAGGTCGGATTCGGAAGCGTCGATGGCTTCTTGATGTTCGCGGTCGGCTTCGTCTTCTGCATCTTCGCGAGCTCGTTCGGAGTCCTCGTGCTCGGCGTCTTCACGATCTTCTTCATCGTGGAGATGGTCTTCGGCTTCGTGAGCTTCTTCTTCCTCTTCGTCGAAGGCGCTGCCACCAACCAAAGTGTCGGCCTCGGCGCGAGCTTGCGTTTCCTCGTGCTTGGCTTCTACAACGTTGGCGGAAAGAGCGGCGAGTTGCTCGTCATCGAGAGAAGGCGAGCCATTGTGAGCGCCGTGCGCGGATGCCGGTTCTTCATGATGTTCCTCGGCAGGAGAGGAAATAGTCTCGGCGGCTTCGGAAGAAGCTGAAGCAGCAACGCCTTCGGACGGAGCGGTTTCCGCCAGGTCGGACTCGGCGTCGGCGAGCACCCAATGCGGCAGGCTGCCGGAAGAACGGCGGCGCACACCGGGACCACCTTGCGGCAATCCAACAGCGGGACGCGCCGTGGGCTGTTCGAAATCGGGCTGGCGCTCTTCGGGCTCCTGTTCCCGCACAGGTTCTACAGGAGGAGGCACGGGACGGCCGCGATATTTAGCGAGCGATTCACCCGGCAGAACGATATCGTCTTCGGCCTTGTCCACGGGAGCGCTGGGCACACGATCATTGGGACGGCGGTTGTCGTAGCTGCGAGTATCGCGATCACCTTGCGGCGAAGCGTATTTTGAGGGCGGCAGATTGCGTCCACCCTGGCCATGGTGGTGCCCACCACGATCGCTACCGCTACCTCCGGGACGACGACGGCCCCAACGGCCACGGCGTCCACGGCCGCGATCTCCCCCGCGGTCTCCACCACGATCGCCGCCACGGTCTGGGCCGCGATCACTGCCGCCGCGAGGCGGGTAGCTGCGCGTGGGATTGTAACTGGGAGCAAAATTTTGCGGGGCCGAAGCGTTGGATTCCGGCTGACGCTCATCGGCGTCGGAAACCTCGGAATCCTGATGTTGTCCAGCGGCAGCCGCGGCTGCGGCTTCTTCGCGTTCGCGGAATTCGGCGGCGCGATACTCCTCTTGCGGAGGCTCATCGGCGGGCGTGTGATCGGCGTGCGCCTCTTCGAGGTGAACGTCGTCGTGAACGCTAGAGGTTGCGAGGGACTCACCGGGCAACGATTCGATAGTGGAGGGCGCATTGCCGCCAGCAATGGCGGGGAGAGGCGCGTCTCCAGGGGCATGAGCGTGATCGTGTCCATGATCGTAGTCTTCGAGGTTTTCGAAGACATCGCTGACATACAGGAAGGCGTCGCCATCCAGGCCGATGTCGACGAATGCCGACTGCATGCCTGGCAGGACGCGAGTTACCTTTCCTTTGTAGATGCTGCCGACGAGCGCGAACTCTTTTTCACGCTCAATGTAGATTTCGACTAGCTGACCTTCTTCCAAAATCGCGACTCTACGCTCGTGCGAGCTCGCGGATATAACCAATTCTTTCGACATGAATACTCCTTAAGGAGCATCGCCGCAGGACCCACTGAAAAGGAAGTGGTCCAAGGCAAGGCGCCGTTCCGCAGCGAAGCGGAACACGCGGGCGACAACAATAGTGTTGCGGCATTGCGTTCGAAGCCGGAGGGAGTGGCCGCTGAGCGGCACCCGTGAAGCAGGAACCTCATGCTATCGAGGCTAGGCCGTTGCCGGGAGATTCCCGGGGTAACGGCGAACGATGCTATCCTCACTCTGAAAATCCTTCTGACTGACTGCAAACATGTTCCGGCTCTTGCCGGATCCATCGAGCCGGCACCACCCCCCTGAACTAGGGGCGCGCACGGCACTGACAAAGGCTAGTTGACGAACCGGCGGAGCCGGACGTTCATCACCAGGCCGATCGCCAGGAAAACAAACAGCGTGGCCGAACCGCCGTAAGACATCAAGGGTAACGGAATGCCGGTAACCGGCATGGCCCCGATGACCATGGCCACATTGACCAAAACGTGAAACCCTAGCGCAGCTGTTACGCCCATGACGAGAAACATTCCCGCGCGATCCTTAGCACGCTGGGCATTCTGCACCAGACGCAACAGTAACGCCATGTACAGCCCAAGAGCAAGCAGCACGCCTTTGAATCCCTGTTCTTCCGCCCAGGCCGACATGATGAAGTCGGAATACCGGACTGGAATGTATCCCAGTTGATTCTGGGTGCCGTTGCCGAAGCCCTTCCCCCAGAAACCGCCAGAGCCGACCGCGATCTTGGACTGCAAGACCTGATAGCCGGAACCCTTGGCGTCTTCCTCAGGATGCAAAAATGAAGTGACCCTTTCCTTCTGGTACGGCTTCAAGAAGTGCCAACCAACGGGCAGCATCAAGAGGCCGATAAGAACAACAGCCGCCGCGTGTTTCCATTGCAGCCCGGCGAGAAACGCGCCAACGATCAGCATAGGCATAAGCACAAGGGCGGTGCCGAGATCGGGCTGCTTCAAAATGAGAACGAGCGGTACTCCTACAAGCAGTCCTGCTTTAATCAAATCCTGCAAGGAAAGCTCATCGGTGCGCACTTCCGCAAAGAAGCGTGCCAACACTATGATTATAATCAATTTGACCAATTCTGACACCTGAAAGAATTCGCCGAGGACGGGGATCCAGCGTTGTGCACCAAAGCGGCGATGCCCGAATATCAGCACTGCCGTTAGCGCTACGATTCCAACAATGTACAGAATGGGTGCCTGGTCGAGAATGACGTGGTAATCCAGGCGCGAGAAAATGAACATCAACACGGTGCCAACGATGATCCAGCGAATCTGGCGCGTGTGCATACCGACCAGAGCGCTGCCGTGAGTGGCGGAATAGATCTCAATTACGCCGAGAGTGCAAATAGCGGCGATAATGGCGATCAGCCACCAATCGTAATCGCGAGTTCCGAGTGTATCTTTCATTACAATTTCATCCTAATAAACCACCAAACGTTCACTCAGGCCGAGCTTTCTTCTTTTCGTTCGCCGGAATTACTTCTGCGGTTTCTTCCGACTTCAATATTGCTTTGGGAGCTTCCGCCACCGGGCTTGCGGCATTCCTCTGCAACTCCTGCGGCTTATTTTCCGCGGTCACCTGGCCCTGGGTCTTCTTGTTCTTTTTGTCGTAGTAGGCTTTAACGACATCGCGCGCGATTGGGGCAGCGGACAAGTTTCCGTGCTCTCCGCCTTCCACAAGCACACTTACCACAATCTCGGGATCACGTCTTGGAGCATAGCCCACGAACCAGGCGTTATCCTTCCCTTTGCTCGCAGCTTTTCCGAGCTTGCCTCTTTCGGTGTTACTCATCACCTGTGCGCTTCCAGTCTTGCCGCAAAACTCAATACCTTGCAGTTTCACCATGCCCGCAGTGCCGCCTTCATTCACCACGCCATACATACCCTGGGTTACTTGCTCGACGGTGTCTTCGCTCAAATCCACATGCATTTCGCCCACATGCGGCGTGTCCTTCAGCAGATGAGGCTGTTTGAACTGGCCGCCAGAGGCGATGCCACCGATGGCATAAGCAAGCTGCAACGGTGTGGTGGTAACCGCGCCCTGTCCTATGGCAACAGAAATGGTGGAGCCGGGATACCACTTGTGGTGGAAAAGGCGCTCAACCCATTCCTCGGACGGCACCAGGCCCGACTCTTCTGACGGCAGGTCAATCCCGGTTTTGGAGCCCAGTCCGAACATCTTGGAATATTTGGCAATCGTGCCGATGCCCATGCGCATCCCGATATTGTAGAAAAATACGTCACAGGAATGGATGATGGCGCTGTGCAAATTCACCACTCCGTGCCCGCCCTTACCGTAAATGTGGCATTTGAACATTCGGCCATAAAAATTCGCATATCCCGGACAGAATGCCGTGAAACTTTCCGGCGGCGTTTTCGATTCGAGCATGGCTGTCGCCATGATGATCTTAAAGACCGAGCCCGGCGCCAGTTGCGCTTGTGTGACACGATTCATCAGCGGATGGTCCGGATCCTCGTTCAACCTCTGCCACTCTTCCTTGGACACCCGAATCGAAAAGTCATTCGGATCCGGCGCCGGCTGACTGGCGAATGCCAGAACTTCTCCGGTTTGCGGATTGAGCGCCACTACCGCGCCGCGCTTGCCCGCTAGTCCCGCTTCCGCAACTTGCTGCAAGTCGTAGTCAATCGTCAACTGAATTTGCTTGCCGGGAATCGCTTCCTGTTGCTCCAGCCGGCCCATTTCTTTCCCGACGCTATTGACGATGACACGACGCATGCCGTCGGTGCCGACCAGCAAATCGTTGTATTGGCGCTCCAGTCCGGTCTTGCCGGCAAAGTCGCCGGGACGAAACTTGCCGTTGCTGGATTCAATCTGTTGCTCGCTGACTTCCCCAACGTAGCCGCTGGCATGAGCCATGAAACCGCCGGGAAGATAGCGGCGGCGGTGAACCATGAGCATTTCGAGGAGCGGAATATCGGCGCGGTGCGATTCGATAAACGCTACGTCAGCGGGAGTAGCTTCCGGCTTGATGACGATGGGCTGAAATTTGGGAAGAGCTTCGGTGTTGACGAGCTGCTCCTTCAAATCGTCCAAGGAGAGACCCAAGCCATCGGCAATCGCGGGCAGATTCTTGGAGACGGCAGCTTCATCGTCGCGAAGGAGAAGAACGGAGAAGGAGGGATAATTGTCGACCAACACGCGGCCGTCGCGATCGAGCATTCGTCCGCGAGGCGCGATGATGGGGATGGAACGCACGCGGTTGCGCTCTGCCATCACGCCATATTTGTCGGAATCAATGACCTGCAGTTTCCAGAAGCCCAGAAGCAGAAGGGTGATTATGCCCACGATTACGTAGGAGGCGGCAGCCAGCCGAACCTGCGGCAAACGATTATCGTTGCGGAACCAGTACGACACGAAAACCCTGCGCGCGGGCCCATTGTACTTCAGGGCTGAGCGGAACCCGCCCCGCGCAACAACCTTATATGCAGCGAGTAAACTCGAAATCTTCGGTACACGAGGGGCATATGCGGCCCCGAACGCACTCACGAAATTCAAGATTGCCGCTTAACTTCCGCCACCGTCATTTTGCGGAAGTCTAATTCAAAGTAGCACTTGCATTGAGCAGGCGCAACTCGTCCTAAAGTACAGGTAGCGGAAAGATTAAGTACGTGGTGCCGGAAAGGGAACGGGATACATGGTGGAAAAATCAGAAGCTGTGGAAATCCTTGGTCGGATAACGTTCGTATCGTTTTATGCGCAGTACCAAACGATAGCTCCTTGTCAGCGCAGCTTCTTTGCGTTTGGATGGAAGTGTCGCTCAAGCCATTTTAGCCAGCAGGTGTGGAATGAGAGTCTTCGCGCTTTGCTCGGCCGCAGTGTTTTTTCTCGTCTCTCCTTCGCTCGGTAGGGCGCAGAACACCGGCCGCATTGATTGCCCGCGCAATGACGGGTACGTGTATCTATACCGTTCCATGGTGACGATGGAAGTTCGCGCCACGCTGCAGTGCAACGAAGTGATTCAGCTCACCGGGCGTTACGACAATTATTACAGCGTGCGAAACGCCAAGGGAGACACCGGCTACGTTCCGATCGCCAGCATCGTAGTGCTGAAGGACCAACCGGGAAGTGGATTGCCAGCGTCAACGTCTGAGCCGCTGGGGCGAGAACGAACGCCGTATGATGCGCGTCCACGCGAAGTTCACGTTGCGGCGTCGGCAACTGTGGCGGGTTTTACGCTGCGAAATGACACGCCTGTACGCGTAAAGCTGACAAAGGCCATTTCCTCCGCTACGGCGCATGCCGGGGATGTGATCGAATTTGAAGTTGTCGACGATGTGCTGGTGGAAGGTGTGCCAGTGTTGACGAAGGGTGCGATTGCCAGCGGCGTGATCTCCGAGGCGGAACCGAAAAAACGTTTTGGCCGCGGCGGCAGGCTGGTGTTTTCCATTAAGTCCGTGAGCTTAACTGATGGCGAGAAGGCTACGGTGCGCTGTTACCAGGAAATTTCCGGCTCCTCGAATACCTCCTCGGGCGATGCGGTGGTCCCACTGGCTTCCGGCAAAGACGCTGTAGTCCCTCAGGACACGAAATTTACCCTCCTGGTCGATGGTGACGTTCCGTTGAAGCGCGAATCGTTTGTCACGCCGAAGGATGTTTCCGCGGCTTCGCCCGCAACTCCTCCGCAAGCACCCAAACAGTAGCGCGAATCATTAGCAAATCCCGCTGCACTCTATAGTTCTTTTGCATTTCGCGGTTCCGCGCGAATCACAGTACAATTCTTAGTTCTTAATGACTCCGCTTTCCAATAAGCCATTGCGTCTCGCGCTGGTGGGCATGTCTGGCGCGGGCAAATCGTATTGGACGACGAGGCTGGCAGCGGAAAACATTCCAGCGATTTCCTGCGACAGCCAGATTGAGGCGCGGCTGGCGCACACGTTACAGGACGGCGGGTTCCAGGGAATTAACGGCGTGGCCGCGTGGATGGGTTGGCCCGACAGCCCGGAATATGCGGAGCGGGAGTCTCAATACCTGGCGGAAGAAATCGCTTCGCTGGGCGAAGTGCTGACCAGCCTGGAAAAAGATCCGCGACGCGAGCTGGTTCTGGACACCACCGGCAGCGTGATTTACACCGGGAATAATCTGCTGTTTCGGTTGCGGAAGCTGATGACGGTGGTGTACCTGGCGGCGTCGAGGGAAGAGCACGAACTTTTGATTCAACGCTATTTAGCGGATCCCAAACCGGTGCTATGGCGCGGCGCGTTTCAACCGCGCAATGGGGAATCACCGCACGACACAGTGGCGCGCTGTTATCCAGCTTTGCTGGCGGCGCGGCGGCAAGGTTACCAGGCGCTGGCTCATTGTACGGTGGCCGTGGCGGAACTACGGGAGCTTCCGGAAAAATCCGAGGCCAATGGAGGAACGGCGGGCGCGGCGTTTCTGGAAAAAGTGCGGAAGCAATTGCAACGTGCTTAGCAGCACGCACCATTCGCGGAGATTCTTCACTCAACTTGTTCCGATGCGCTCAAAATGATGGTTACGCCACACTGGATGGAACTTTGCCGCGGGCAAGCCCAGGCCGGATTATGACTGAAGACCAGCAATGAGATACCGAAGCACGGGAGGGAAGGCGCCGCTGACCTCGCTACGAGGCGCGGTGCTGCGCGGGCTGGCGCCCGACGGTGGGTTGTATATGCCGGCGGAAATTGCGCGGCATCTGCCGGAGGAATTGGAAGAGTTTCGGCGCTTGCCGTTTACGGAAGTGTGCTTCCGTGTGGTGCGGCCTTTTGCGACGCCGGAGGTGCCGGAAGAAGTGTTGTGGCAGATCGTGTCCGAGGCGATCAATTTTCCGGTGAAGCTGGTTTCCCTTTCGCCGGCGCTGCACATTCTGGAGTTGTTTCACGGCCCCACGCTGGCGTTTAAGGATTTTGGCGCGCGATTCATGGCGCGGTTGATGGGCTATTTCGTGCGCGGCGAGTCGCGGCAATTGACAGTGCTGGTGGCCACTTCCGGCGATACCGGCAGCGCGGTGGCGCACGGTTTTCTGCGTGTTCCGGGAATTCGCGTGGTGATTCTGTACCCGTCGAAGCGCATCAGCGAGGCCCAAGAAAAGCAGTTCACCACGCTGGGAGAAAACATTACGGCGCTGGAAGTGGAGGGAGCGTTTGACGATTGCCAAAGGCTGGTGAAGCAAGCGTTCGCGGACGAGGCGCTGAACCAGCGCGCGTTTCTGACTTCGGCAAATTCGATCAATGTAGGGCGGTTGCTGCCGCAAATGTTCTACCACGTGGCGGCGTACCGCCAGTTGCCGGTGGCGTCGGTGCCGTTGATCGTGTCGGTGCCCAGCGGAAATTTCGGGAATTTGACGGCCGGAATTTTTGCGAAGCGCATTGGATTGCCGGTGGCGAGATTCATCGCGGCTACGAATGCGAACGATGCCGTGCCGCGTTACTTGCTTTCTGGCGAGTACCAGCCGCGTCCGGCTCACGCTACGTATTCCAATGCGATGGACGTGGGCAACCCGAATAATTTCCCAAGGCTACTGGATTTGTGCCGCAACCGCATTGAATATGTGCGGCGCGAAATCTGGGGGCATAGCGCCACGGACGAAGAAACGCTGAAGCAGATGCACGCGGCGTGGGATCGCTACCGTTATATTTCCGATCCGCACACGGCCGTGGGCATCCTTGGCTGGGAGGCGTATCGCAAGGAGCATCCCGAGCCGTCGCAGGGGCTGGTGCTGGCTACTGCACACCCGGCGAAGTTTGCGGAGATCGTGCAAAAGGGAATTGGGATTGCGCCGCCGCTGCCGTCGCGCCTGGCGGAGTATCTGCAGCGTCCAAAGCTTTCGCGGGCGATGAGCAGCAAGTACGACGACTTCAAGCAGTTTCTGCTGGCGCACTGAACCAGGCGCTTGCAAAGCCCGACGGACTTAGCTAACCTGTATTAGCTAAGGAGTATTTGTGAGCATCGTTACCATCCACAAGGCAAAGACTACCCTTTCCCAGCTAATCAAGAAGGCTTCTGCTGGGGAAGAGGTGATAATCGCGCGCGGAGACAAACCCGTGGCGCGCCTGGTCCCGTTTGGCGAGGCCAAGGGAAAGCGACAACCAGGTTCGCTAAAAGGCAAGTTGCGTGTCGCCAAGGAATTCTTTGAACCGCTACCCCCTGATGAATTGGCAGGCTGGGAGTAGTTTTGCGCGCGCTGCTGGATACCCATGCCTTGCTCTGGTGGCTATCAGATGATCCCGCATTGGGCAAGGCGGCCCGGAAGTTCATCGCAGAAACCAGAAACACTGTTGTGATCAGCGCGGCTTCGGCTTGGGAGATTGCGACCAAGGTCCGTCTGGGGAAACTGCCTACAGGTGCAGACATGGCTGCAGACTTCGTGGGTTATTTGGAGCGGGAAGGTTTTGAGCTGATGGCGATTTCTGCGGAGCATGCGATCCGGGCGGGTTTGTTGGCCGGCTCTCACAAGGATCCCTTCGACCGCATGCTTATTGCGCAGGCGCAAGCCGAAGGCCTATCCATCGTCAGCAATGAACTGGTGTTCGATGAGTACGGCGTTCGCCGAGTCTGGTAGCTACATCCAAAGCTTCAAAGCTGCAGGGATTGTAGCTGATGCCTTCACGTTCACAGTCAGGCTGGCATAAAAGCCTGCGCTACATTGAATGCGAGAGGCCAGCGTGTTCTTTCAACGCTCGTTAAATGGCCAAATCCACGAAGACAAACCCAAGAGAGAAGCCGCATCCCTGAAGGGGTGAGCTATGGCTACTGGTTGCGGCGGAGGCGATCCAAGGCGATGTAGAGGAAGGTACCGAGGACGGCGTTGACGGCGGCGGCGACGGCGAGATGCATGTTGAACCAAGGCTCGGGTTGGGCCATCAGAACGCGACGCGTGAGCACGAGAATTGCTTGGTGAAGCACAAAGAAAGCGACGGTGAGCGAGAAGCGCGCGGCAGGATGTTCGGTGTCGAGACGGGCGCCAATGGACGAAGCGAGAAAACCGATGATGGTTTTGGCGATGCCGTAAAAACCGAGAGGCACGGTGGGACCGCTCAACGCATCTTGCGCGAGGCCGATGACCATGCCGAGGAGCAAGCCGGTGGAGGGATTGCGGCGGCTCAAACCAAAATAAATGGTGATGAGCAGCGGCAGATCGAGAATATCGAGTTTGGGCAGGTAAACGGGAAACGAGGCCTGCAGGATGAGCGTGACGATAGCGACACCGGCGACCGCGCCGGGGAAAAACTTGTGCACTTCAATGTGCGTGTCGCCTCTGCGAAGTTCGTATGTGTCGTTCATGGCTTCACCGGCGCAGCGGGTTTGGGAGCAGAAGAATCGGCGGCAGGGGCCGAACCGTTCTGCTCGGACGAAGGAGCGATGGCATCCTTCGGATTCTCGAGCGGCTGGAGGGAAAGCAAAACGATAACGTCTTCCAGGCGATTCAGTTTCGCCGCCGGGTGCAGAAGAATGGTTTTGAACGGCGTGCCGGCCTTGATTTCCTGCACGATGCCGACGGGGATGTCGCGAGGAAAGATCTTGTCCATGCCGCTGGTAACGACTTTTTCTCCGACACCGACTTTGTCGTCGTTGGCGACATATTTCATGCTGAGCAAAGGCTCACCCGTGCCGACTACCGGGCTCTGGATACGGGATTCGATCAGCATGGCGCCTGCGCCGCCATCTTTGTCGGTCAGAAGAAGAACCTGGCTGTTGTCGCCGTAGACTTCGATGACCTTGCCAACTGCGCCGTCGGGAGTGATGACCGCCATGTCGCGGCGGATTCCGTCGCGTTCTCCACGATCGATTTCAACGGTACGGCTGGCGGTGCCGGCGCTGGCTCCAATGACGCGCGCGCCCAACATGGGCACATCCTTGTGCGAGTTGCGAAAGTTGAGAAGCTCTGCCAGGCGGTCGGCTTCGGCGGATTTGGCTTGCAGTTGCGTGATGGCCAGTTTCAGGGCGTCATTTTCCACGCGCAACGCTTCATTTTCGCGCGAAGTGGCCTGCAACGCGAAGTAATGGCGCCACACTCCGCGGACTTTATCGAAACCCCATGCGCCCGAGCGTTCGAAAGGCGAAACGGCAGTGATGGCCCACACGCGGATCAGGCGGCCATGCGCGTCGCGCTTGATTTGAACGGCGAGCAGCAGCAACTGCGCCAGCAGGACCGCCGCGAGCAGCGAGAGCGATTTGTGTCTTGAAGGAATAGCGACCATGAAACAGTTCTCAGTAATCAGTTTTAAGTAAAGACCATAAAAATCGAAATCTGAAACTCAAACTCGTAGATCTTGCGCCGCGCACCACTCTAAGACCCGCGATCGCAATTCAGAGCTGCAGCGCGATTGACTGAAAACTTAGAACTGCGAACTTAGAACTTAGAACGATTTCAGTCGATGCAGACCTGGCGCAAAAGTTTAAAGTCGCTAAGCATTTTCCCGGTGCCGAGCACAACCGAGGCCAGGGGATCATCGGCGATGGACACCGGCAAGCCAGTCTCTTCGCGGATGCGCTTATCGAGATTCTTCAGAAGCGCGCCACCGCCGGTCAAAACGATACCGCGATCGCTGATGTCCGCGGAAAGTTCGGGCGGGGTGCGTTCCAGGGCGACACGCACAGCATTCAAAATCGTAGCAACGCATTCGCTGAGGGCTTCGCGAATTTCACTGTCGTCGATAGTAACGGTGCGGGGCACGCCTTCGATCAGGTTGCGGCCCTTCACTTCCATGGTCAGCGGCTTCTCCAGCGGATAGGCCGAGCCGATTTCCATTTTGATTTGTTCGGCGGTGCGTTCACCAACCAGCAAGTTATATTTGCGCTTCAGGTATTGCATCACCGCTTCGTCCATCTCGTTTCCGGCGACGCGGACGGAGCGCGAGTAAACGATGCCGCTCATGGAGATGACGGCGATATCGGTGGTGCCGCCGCCGATGTCGACGACCATGTTTCCGGAGGGTTCTTCAATCGGCAAGCCCGCGCCAATGGCGGCCGCCATAGCTTGCTCGACGAGATAAACTTCGCTGGCGCGCGCCCGATAGGCCGAGTCTTGCACCGCGCGTTTTTCCACCGGCGTAATTTCGCTAGGCACGCCAATGACAATGCGCGGATGAACAAGCACGCGCCGGTTGTGCGCTTTCTGAATGAAATACGTGAGCATCTTCTCGGTAACTTTGAAGTCTGCGATGACGCCGTCTTTCATCGGCTTGATAGCGACTACGTTGCCGGGCGTGCGACCGAGCATATCCTTGGCTTCACGGCCGACTGCAACGACTTCGCCGTTGGATTTGTTAATGGCTACGATCGAGGGCTCGTTAACGACAATGCCTTTGCCGTGCGAGAACACCAGCGTGTTGGCGGTGCCCAGATCGATGGCCAGGTCGGAAGAAAACAAACTGAAGACCGACCTGAGGTTGTAACCGTTCTTATTCATTCCCACTTCCCCCCGCGGAAAGACTTCTCAAGAAGTCAAACTCCGCGCACAGACTCGGCTGTGCAATCTTCCATTGTCGCCGGAATCGTTGCTGCACGCAAAACGGCAAGCGACTGCCCACAAGGCGCTACTTCGGAACGACGATGGAAACCTGCTGCTTGGCGGTTCCACCGCGTCGATTCGAGCCAATAACGACAATAGTGTGCTGGCCGGGCTCCAACGGTTCCGTGAAATGACGGAACGTGCCATCGGGAGCAATGTTGGCGACGGACTGCCCGTTGATGATCAGGGCGGCGCCGGTTTCAGTGCGGCCAATAATTTCGGCGACGCGTCCGTGGATCTGGGTGCTGGTGATTTCCAGAACCATTTCCTGAGTTTTGCCCTGGGCCACGAGACTGAACTTGAACATCTCGCTAAATTCGCTGGTTTCTTTTTTGGCGTTGGAAGCGGTGACATTCCAGAAATAGTCGCCGGGTTCCAAGCCAGTGATTTCCGCGCTGGTTGAGGAGGTGTCCACTTTTTTGGCGAGTTTCGTGAACATCGTTGTGGAACTGATGCGCAGCGTGTACACAACCGCATCGTCAACGGGCTGCCATTCAAAGCGAATCTGTGCGGTCTTGGGGTTTTCCGAAATAATAGGAGCCAGGTTTAAAGGCGCGATCAACGCCGGAGGCGCCAGCACGTTGGATTTTTGCGTTGCTCCGCCGGTGGGGAAACTGGCCTTCTCCCATTGCGTCAGTTCAATCTTTTCCTGGCCACGCTGCACTTCCGCGGACCCGGTGGCGACCACAATTTCATGTTCATTCTTGGTTGGATCGTTCCTGATCGACGCGCGGCTGTTCTGTCTGACCGACGCCGTCGCGTCTTCCACGCTGACCTGGGCCTTGGAATCGGGTGAACTCCAGCTTGGCGTGGCGAGATCGACCTGACCGGTATTGATGCGAACGGCGGTGTTGGAACGATCGCGCGTCACGTTATTTTCTTCTACGGTCACCAGCGATTCAGCCTTAACTGTGTACTCGGTGCCGTCGGCGAAAGTGATACGCGCCGCGCCATCGGACGCGGTTTGAATCAGGTCGCCTTTATCCAGCGAGGTGTGATAATCAGCTTCCACCCAAGTGACGGAATTTACTTTCTTCACCTGAACGCGGCCATCCAGGTTCACGAATTTTGCTTGCGTCTGGGTGATTGGAGCGGTCTCGGTTTCGGGATTGCCAATGGCCTTGCTGAGTTTGTTCGTGAGTATGTTCGTCCAATCAGGTATGCCGACATAAAGCCCCGCGATGATAATCACGAACAGCAGCACAGAATAGATTGCGACGGTTTTGTATGTGACGGTGTGCCAGTACACTTCGACGCGATGAATTTTAGGCGCCGCCGGAGGAGCTGGTGGCGGAGCGGCGGGTCGTCGAGGTTCGATGGGCGTTTGCGTCGTCACAATGGTAAGAGCGGTGAATGCTCCAATTTCGCAATCTAGCACAGTGATTTGCGGGTGCGCAGAGTCCCGAGGTACCGCGTAGTCAATCAACAAATAGCGAACCCGCCGCATTTTCGTTGTGGGCGACACGATGGGTCAGTGCGAGCGGACGACGGGACTGGCGCGTTGGAAGAATCGCTGTTTGTCGAAGGTGGGATCGACAGCCACGTCAAAGAAACCGACCATCATCTCGTCGGAGGTCTGTTCGCCCCAGCGGACTTCCGCGTCGGGATCGGGGTTGTGGGGATTGCCGGCGGAGTTGTCGAATCGCGCGATGGCCTGCAGCATGGTGCCGGCTTTTAGGGGCATCGGCGTAGCCAAGCGGTAGCTCATTTGCCAATGGAAATGGTAGTGCACGCGGAGCAGCGGTTCGATGGAATGGTCCGCGCGGATAATATTGTATTCAATGCTTTTGCCGCGCAGGTGCATGTGCGGGAAGAAGCTTAGAAGGAGCGCGTCGTTTGGCAGAGTGCCACGGGCTTCGACGCGATAGTCAGGCGCACCGGGAGGGATGACGAAATGGTCGTTGGTCAGTTGCAGGGTCAAGACCCGCTGCTGAGCAGGGTGTTTCGCGAAGATCAGGCCGATGCGGCTGACGTCCTGGCCAGGCTTTCCGTTGGTGGTGTAGTGCATTTGGAAGACGAGGTCGGAGCCGGCCGGAATGAATTTGGCCATGCCCACGGGCCAGTTGTCGGGTGTGCTGCCGGGCGCATAGACAAGGAGGATGTCACTGTCGGTCCACATGGCGTCGCGCTGGTCTTCGATAGTGCTGAGCATCGCAGCGGTGAAGGGCTTGCCGACCGGTGCGTGACGCAGCCATGGCGAATCCGGCGGGCGCACATAGACGACCGCGTGGTGCACGTTTTGCGGCATGCCTGGCAGGATTTCTGACGACTGAACCCAGCGCGGTTCGGCGAAGTGCGTGGGCACGATCTCGTAGGTGTAGTCAATTTCGCCGTCAGCGGGAATCGCGACGGGCTGCGGCATTTTTACTTCCAGGTCAGGAGCGGGAATCGTCCAACGCTCGGACCACTGGCGTGGTGGAGGAGCGTCCGCCGGACTTCCTGCGGGGGCATTGGCGTTAGCCCATGTGGCGAGCATTGCGATTTGGGAATCGGTCAGAGAAGAGTCGTTGGAAAATTTGCCGACGCCTTTTTCGGCGAACCACGGCGGCATGGTGTGATTCTGGGTGGCGTCGCGGATGGCGGAAGCATAACGCTGTGCGTCCTGGTAATTTTGGAAGGCCATCGGCGCGATTCCGCCTGCGCGATGACACACCTGGCAGTGATCCTGCAGCAGCGGCAAAACGTCTCGGTAGAAGGTCGGTGCGCTTGGCGTGCCTTTCGGTTGAGGGGGGCTGCTGATGGCGCTCAGGGAAAGCAATAGAGCCACAAGCCTTATAGCGGCAAAAATTGTGGACATCGTCGGTATTGTTCCCCCAGGCGCAAGCCCGTTTCACGCGCGCTTGTAACCATCGGCGATAGTCGTTATGATGGTGCCATGGCAAAGGCTAAGGAATTCGATTTTGAGAAGCCAGTTCCTGTCACGCATGACGAGGACCAGGCCTCCCTCGCCTCCATCGACGAGGGAATCCGAGATGCCAAAGCCGGTCGAACGACGACCCTAGAGCAAGTCCGCAAGTTGCTACCCCAGTGGATTACCGCATCCTCTTCACGCAAAGAGCGTTAGACGATCTCGCAGAAATCATCGGTCACATTGCCGAAGACGACAGCGAGGCCGCTTCGCGATTTGGCAATTCCTTGCTGGACCACATCGAACTGCTGATTCGTTTTCCCCGTATGGGCGGCGCGGTACGCAGCAGGTCGCGAGTGCGTAAGCTGTCGCACAGTCCCATGGTGGTGTAACACCAGATCCACGAAGACAAACGACTCATTGACATCCTACATCTGCGGCATGCGTCGCGTAAGTCGCCCAAATTCTGACATCGGAACGCGAGGAATTCTCAGACTCAAACAAGGTGTCTCCAGGGAAAAATCTATGGGCCGCCATAGTAGCCGTCGCGGGTTTGCACTACCAAGTCCTTGTTGTACGTGGTGAGTTGAATCTTGTGATAGCCGGTCTCCGCGCCTTTATCGGGCGTATAGCCCAGGCGATATTGGTTGCGCAACTCTTCTTCAATTTCCGCGTAGACTTTCTCGACGGTCTCTTTCTTGGAGACTTTGAACAGCCGGCCACCGGTCTTCTTGGAAATTTCTTCCAGGATTTTCTTGCCGTCGACATGTTCCTGCTGCTGCGGATACCTGCCTCCATGGCCGCCGTGCCCGCCCGGCCCCATGCCATAACTGGGATGATTGCCGAAGCCCTCTTCGTCGGCATACAAAATGGAATAGACACTGGTGTCGGAACGTTGCGCGGTTTCAATGGCATACGCCAGGGTTTCCTGGCTGCCATGGTCGACTCCATCGGAAAGAATGATCAGCGCTTTGCGGCCTTGCTGTTTGCTCATGAGCTCATCAGAGGCGAGGAAGATCGCGTCGTAAAGATGCGTACCACCACCCCGCCGCCCTCCACGACCGGTTCCGCCGCCACTGGTCGGGTCGCTTCCTCCGCCTGGACCACCACTACCGCCTCTACCACGCGAACTGAGCTGCGGCGTATCCAAAGATTGCAGTGCGGCCTGCAGTTTGGGGCGCGCATCGGTGAAATCCTGCAGCAGCGTCACATCGAAATCAAAATTCACCACAAATGCCAGGTCCTTCTTTTCGCGCAGCAGATTGTCCAGGAAACTATAGCTGGCGCTTCGTTCCTGATCCAGAACGCGCCGTTGGCTCAGGCTGGTGTCGACAAGCAGCCCCAAGCGCAGAGGCAAATCGGTTTCCTTGGCGAAGTAGTTGATGGTTTGCGGGCGGCTATCTTCCGTTAGAACGAAGGCGTCCTGGTTCAGGTCCGGAACGATCTTGCCGTGCTTGTCGCGAACGGTGGCGATGACATTGACGGTCTTCACGTCAACGGCGATTTTTGGCTCCTGCTGTCCGCGAGTATCGCCGCTGAGAAGCGTGAAAACCGCAAGACAGCCAATCGGAAAGAGCCGCACGAAACGAGTGGATGCGGATAGGTTGTCGTTAAAAGGGACGTACGTCATTCGACTCCGTAATCGACTGGCCAAAGATTGGATTCGTCCCCAAGCGAATCGAGAGAACCACGTCGCTGCAGATTGGACGCGGATTCAAGGTATTGGGTTGCGTGTCGGAATCGGGCGGCGTTATGCGTGCGCTGCCGACGACTTCAGCAGGATGTCCAGGTCGTCGGGATGAATGGCGCACAGCAGGGCATCGTCGCGATCAATGTGCCCATGATGGATCAGGTTGACGAGCGTTTCTTCCAGCGTGAACGAACCGCGTTTCTTGGTCAGCGGAATCTCCTGGTGCAGATGCTGCAGCGCGTTGCGCCGGATGTGGTGCCGCGCGGCGTAGCCAATCATAAGCAATTCCGCGGCAGGAATGCGGCCGCCGGATTTGCTGGGCAGCAGGATTTGCGTATGCACCGCGGCAAGGGCCATAGCCAGTTCCTGGCGAATGGAATTCTGGCGCTCCAGCGGGAAAGAGTCAGAGATGCGCGCCACGGTGGACGCCATGTCGGTGGTATGAAGCGTAGAAAAGACCAGGTGGCCGGTTTCGGCGGCGGCCACGGCGATGCGCATGGTCTCCGGGTCGCGCATTTCGCCTACAACGATCACGTCGGGAGCCTGTCGCAGCGCGGCGCGGAGAGCGGTGGGAAAATCCGGCGCATCAGTTCCGATTTCCACCTGCTCAATGACGCTACGAATGTGCGTGTGCTCGTATTCGATGGGATCTTCGATCATCACGATATGTCGCGCTTCCCTCAAATTTATCTCGTGGATCAGCGCAGCGAGCGTGGTGGATTTTCCGGACCCCGCCGGGCCACCAATCAAGACCAGGCCGCGAGGTAGTCGCGCCAGATTCGCCACCGGCGCGGGCAGATGCAAATCCTGGAAGGAAGGGATTTTTGAAGGCAGGGCGCGAATGGTGGCGGCCGCGCGGCCACGTTCGCGATGCAGATTGATGCGGAACCGGCCCACACCGGAAATTCGGTAGGAAGAATCCGCAATCAGCGATTCCCGGTAGACACGCAGCGCATGGGCGGAAAGCGCGGGAACGACGGCGGCCTCCACGTCGGCGCCATCGAGCACGTCGGATTCGATTTTGCGGAGTTCACCCTGAACGCGAATGCAAGGCGGCGCATTTTCCACCAACAGAAGATCACTGCCGGCGCGCGACACCAGTGTGGTGAGCCAGTGGTCCAGCCGGGCCGTGGCCGAGGAGTCGGCTGAGCCAGCCTCCGGGCCATCATTCATTTCGCGAACCAGGCGATTCAGTTCCGCGGAATTATCCATTGCCGCCTCGGAACATTGCATGCAACGAAAGGCAGTTTGATGGAAGGGGTGGGGAAAGTCCAGCGGGGAAGGTACCCAGCCGAGGAATGACCAGCAAGCCGTAACGCGCTAGATTAGATTCAGTCATTCGCAAACAATCTACCGAAAGGCGCGTGGTGGACGACGAATCGAAATGCCCGGTCAGTGGCAAGAGGAGATACGCCACGGAAGGCGAAGCGCTGGCCACAGCGGCGCACCAGATTTCCACCGCCCATGCTCCAAAGGAACTGCGCGCTTATCGGTGCTCGTGGTGTGACGCCTGGCACATCACGAAAAATGCTGAGAGAAGAGGCAAGGGAACGGGACCAAAGCGGCCTAAAGATGGATGAGGCCGGATTTCTCCGGCCTCGGTGTGCTTAACAAGTTCTATTAATCTTTTCGATTCGTCGAACATTGTTAGGCTACGACAGAGGATACTGGTTGTTCCTGCCGCAGCAAATACGGCGAAAACCTCAATCAGCAATAAGGATTTCCTGTATCAGTGCTGTTCGCTGCGCCAACAACAGGCGCGAATGCATTTGGGGCTTTCGTGCACAATCGACTATAATGTCTAGTTTGGTCATACAATTGGGAGAACACAGGAAATGGCTGGCGGATTCGAAAACCAGAAAACCGGCGTCCGTATACTTTTCGGCGTCATCATTGGCATTCTTGCCCTTAGCATGCTGCTTTACCTCGTGCCACAGGGCAGCAACACGGCGGAATCGGCCACAGACGTAGTGGCGCGGGTCGGCGACCAATCGGTCACACTGTCCGACATTCAGCAGCAATTGACGCAGATCCGCCAACAAAATCAGGTGCCGCCGCAACTGGAAGGACTGTATGCGCGGCAGATCCTCAGCCAACTGGTCTTCCAAAAGGAAATTGAATACGAAGCGAAGCGCCTTGGCATCACCGTGAGCGATAAGGAACGCGCCGACCGCATCAAGCAGTACGTGCCTGCCGCGTTTAACGGCGACACCTTCGTGGGAATGGACGCTTACGCCCGCGAAGTGCGCCAGCGGTTCCAGTTGACCGTGCCGGTGTTTGAAGAGGAAGTGCGGGACAGCCTGGTGCTGGAGAAATTCCGCAAGCTGATCACCGATGGCATCAGCGTCAGCCCGGCGGAGATTGAACAGGAATTCCACGACCAGAACGAAAAGGTGAAGCTGGACTACGTGCTGATCAAGCCGGAAGACTTGACCGGGAAAGTCGTGGTGGACGAGACCGAGATCAAGACTTACTTCGACCAGAACAAGGCCAAGTACCAGATCCCCGAAAAGCGCATTGTGCGTTATGCCCTGGTGGATTTGACGCAAATTCGGCAGAACACCCAGGTGACCGACGACGAACTGAAGGCCGCGTACCAGGAGAATATTCAGCAGTACCAGGTGCCTAACCGCTTCCACGCGCAACACATCCTGTTATTGACCACGGGAAAGACGGATGCGGAAATCCCGGAAGTTAAGAAGCAAGCCGAGGACATTCTGGCTCAAGCCAAGAAAAAGGGCGCGAACTTCGAAGATTTGGCTAAGAAGTACTCGGAAGACCCGGGCTCGAAGGCCAAAGGCGGAGACTTGGGCTGGCTGGTGCAGGGACAGACGGTTCCGGAGTTCGAAAAGGCCGCGTTTGAGTTGAACAAGGGCGAGATTTCCGGCGTGGTGCGCACCCAGTATGGCTTCCATATCATCAAGCTGGTCGACAAGGAAACCGCCCACACCAAGACCTTCGATGAAGTGAAGGACTCCCTCCGGACTCCAATGCTGCTGCAGAAGGCTGACCAGCAGGCTGGGCTGGTGGCGGACAAAATTTCCGCCGACATTCGCCAGTCCAACAAGATGTCCTTGGACGAAATTGCGCAGAAATATCACTTGCCCGTGTCGGAGACGGCGGCCCTGGGACCGAACGACCCGATTTTGGCCTTGGGAACCTCTAAGGAAACTCGCGAGCAGGTGTCGAGCCTGCGGCCGGGCGAGTTGAGCTTGCCCGTTCGCACCGATCGCGGCTATGTGGTTCTTTCCCTGAAGCAGGTGATTCCGACCCATCAGGGCACGCTGGAGGAAGTGAAAGAAAAGACTGTGGCGGACCTGAAGGAGCAAAAAGCGACGCAGCAGGGCGCTGCCAAGTCCAAGGAATTGGAAAAGCGCGCGAAGAGCGGCGAAAAGTTTGACGCAGCCGCCAAAGCGCTGGGCCTGGAACCCAAAACCTCCGATCCTCTGGCGCGGACCGGTTCCATCGCTGGCGTCGGCAGTGGAAAACAGCTGGGTGGCGCGTTCGCATTGAAGGCGGGAGAGGTGGGGGCCCCTGTAAACCTCGGCACCAACTGGGTGGTTTACGAAGCGGTGGAGAAAACCGAGGCCAACCCCGCGGACTTCGAGAAGCAGAAGAAGACCATCACCGACCAATTGCTGCAATCCAAGCGGCAGTTGGCTTGGGAAGCGTTCCGAACGGCGCTGGAAGCGCGCTTGAAGCAAGAAGGAAAGCTGAAGTTGATGCCGGAAAAGATGCGTGGATTTGGCGAGTTCAACGGCTCTAATCTATAGATAATAAACAACTTAAAAAATTGGACACACCCCCTTGCCCTCGGGCATACGAGTCATTAGCCTATATGTGTCCGGTTTGGGGGCTGTCTTAGAGACTGCTACTGCTTTCTCTCGTAGCGCACTCCGGCAGGCGGTTCTCCTCAAATCAGAAACCAGAACAAGCTACAGCAAATCGCAATCTCAAGAGGGATAAACCATGGCAGCACGCTCTTCGACCGTTCGAAATGACTACCGCTGCAGCATTGAGAGGAATCAGACCGGCAAGTACTGTGTCAGGATTCGAGCGCAATATCGCCGCCACGCCTGGAACATTGGTGTCTTTTACCTGGCCTCGTCTTTCGACCGAGCCATGAAGAAGCTGGAAGAGTCGCTGAAGTTTCTCCAGCGCAACGAGGAGAAGTTGTGGTTCTGGGGAGTAGATCGGGCAGCGGACCTGGGATTTTCTGCGGAATTCCTGAAAGAAGCCGGCTTGCAGCTCGACCGTCGCAATGAGTTTCCACGCAAAGCCGCGAATCTTTCGCTTGAGCCCGAACGCGACGTGCCGGCCTTTGTGCTTGGCCCGGTCCGCCGGGGATTGGCCGAGGCGGTGGAGTTTGCGCGCGTACAACCAGCGGGCGACTGAGATTACGGATTTCGAGTTCAATCGGGCGCCGGCTCTCTGCTTCAATCCTTCTTGACTTCACTGTAGTTCTCTTACATCATTTGCGCATTCCAAACGGACTACCCGCATAGCACCCGTTTGTGGTCCTTCGCTTCCCGCCTTGCAGCACACCCGCTCGTGTGCCAGGACCAGAGATGCTCGGGTGAAAGGATCTCTCGGAAATGAAATCTTCTCGCAAGCCTCTTTTTTTGAGTCTGTTGCTCGCATGCCTGCTGGTGGCCGGAAGCATTTGCGTGCGGGTGGCGGCGGCACAGCAGACCACTACCGACCAGATACAGACCGATACCAGCACGTCGAAGTCGAAGAAAAAGAAGAAGACAACAGCGGACGACGCCTCCAGCACGGATTCCAGCGCGTCGGCCTCCAAATCGAAGAAATCGACCAAGAAGAGCACCGACGCTGGGGACCAGACGGGGGCAACCGATAGCAGCACGGCGAAGAAGTCCACGAAGTCGAAGAAAGCAGATACGCCGGACTCTTCGACTGCGGCGGCTGACTCAACCACTGCGAAGAAGAGCAGCAAGTCTAAGAAGACTGATGCGGCAGACTCCTCCACCGCAGCTAGCGATTCGTCGACCGCTAAGAAGTCGACGAAGTCCAAGAAGGCTGACACTGCTGACGCTTCCACAACCACTAGCGACGCCGCAGCCACCACGAAGTCCAAGTCCAAGAAGTCTGCCGCCGATACCACCGCGGCCGCTGGCACTGCCGCAGGAACAACCGCCGCGGCTGGCAGCACGGCTGCTGGCGCAACAGCTAACACCACAAAAGCCGCTGCAGCACCCGTGACGAAGGCCGCTGCTCCGGCCCCGGCTCCCGCCTCCACACCCGCCGTCTCGACGCCCGCCCCGGCGAGCAAGCCGGCAACCACGCAACAGGCGCCACCGCCCGCGAATAGCGCTGGCATGGTCTGGGTCAACACTGATTCCGGGGTCTACCACAAGCCGGGAGCCCGGTATTACGGCAAGACCAAGCAGGGAAAGTACATGACCGAAGCCGACGCGCAAAAGGCCGGGTATCGCGCCGCGCAAAAAGAGTAGCAAGGGACCTCGGCTCGTTAATCTAAGGAGAAAAGGAAAATGAAGAGAAACGCTAGTCGCATTCTGCTCGCCGCGTTGGTCGTGATGCTCTGTGTGGGCGTTGCCGTTTCGCACCCACAGCCTCAGAAGAGCACCACGCCGGCAGCTTCTGCCGCCGGCAACCTGGTGGACATTAATAGCGCCACGAAAGACCAGCTCGACGCCCTTCCGGGCATCGGTGCGGCGTATTCCCAGAAGATCATCGATGGCCGGCCATATGCCAAGAAGACCGACCTGGTAAAGAAGAAGGTCATCCCGCAAGCCACCTACGACAAGATCAAGGACATGATCATCGCGAAACAGAAGTAGCAGGGCATTCGAGAGAGAGCGGTCGTTTCCGCTCGGCCGCTCTCTCTTTTTTTTGTCGGAGTTTGAAAAAATAAAGGAGAACTTATGGGACTGATGGACGAAGTACTGGCCATGGCGGGAAGCAGTGGAGCACAGCAAGGACAGCACGCCTCAGCGCTGACGGCGATTATGGCGTATATCAACAGTCCGCAAGTCGGCGGCATCGCCGGCCTGCAGAACATGTTTCAGCAGGGTGGATTGGGAAGTATCGTCAGTTCGTGGATTGGCAACGGCCAGAATCTTCCCGTGTCCACCGGCCAGTTGCAAAACGTATTGCACGGTGGGGCGTTACAACAGGCCGCGCAGAAGGCGGGTATGGATCCGAGCCAGCTGACGGGAATGATGAGCAGCTTATTGCCTCATCTGGTGGACAAGCTTTCGCCGAACGGGCAAGTGCCGGATGCCAGCGCGTTGCAGAAAATGTTGCAGGGCTTAGGAACTTCGGGCGCGTCTGCCTAACTGGAGTTGCAGCGGAGGCGCGCTCGGCAACCCGGTGCGCCTCTGGCATTACCTGTCGCGGAGAATCACTTCGCCTCGTCCCACCATCTGGTCATTCAGCCACAGCCGGTATTTGTAGGTGCCAGGCTTGGTTCCGGCCACCGGGGGACCGCTAAGCAATCGCATGCCAGCGGGCGCTTGAAAAATGTTGGAAGTAAAAGGAGAGCGGTTGGGGTCGAACTCCACGCGCAGATTGCCGGCATCAGAAATCCAGCTGACCTGATCGCCGGGATCCAGCACCACCGCTTGAGGAATCAGTCCAACCAGTACCGGGCGTTCGGCCATTTGTGTATGCCTTCCTTGGCAGTTTCGTTCCTTCGCACGATAACACAACCCTCTCGTAGCTTCCTATGTTCTACGGCAAGGAACCGACCAGCGCTCGGCTGGTTGCATCAAGGCAAGCGGCTTTTTCCATCGGCGGAATACTGTGTCGGGTGACCTACATATGCTGAAGGTATCTGGTAAATGCACCAAAGTGGGTATATATACATAAAACTCAGTTGGTGGGTGAGGGAGCCCGGCGGTTTCAGTTCTGCATATCCCTGTTCAAATTCGTAGCGAAGGATTGGCATGCTCAAGAGAAACCTCAGAGTCGTTCGCGAAGGCGAACGCACCAGTCCTCAGGGAAAGCCTGTTTGCAACCGAATTTTGCTAGCGCTTCCCGATAGTGAATACCGCGCGATTCGTCCGCACCTGGAGTATCTGTCGCTGCCTCACCACCGCTCGCTGTACGAACCGAATCGCAAGATCGATTACCTTTATTTCCCGAATCGCGGGTTGATTTCTCTTGTGATTGTCATGGAAGACGGCAAGACCGTGGAGGTCGCCGTTCTGGGAAGGGAAGGGTTTGCCGGCGTTCCCGCCGTCTTCGGATTGACGCGCAGCCCGGTGCGCGAGGTGGTGCAGATCGCGGGAGACGGCTTCAAGATCAAAGCGAATGCGTTTCGGCAAGCGCTGCGTTCTTCGCCTCTGCTGCAAGCTTCGCTGGGCCGCTATTCCGTGGTGCTGGCCATGCAGATTTCGCAAACCGCCGCTTGCAACCGCTTGCACGACATCGAACGGCGGCTGGCGCGATGGTTGTTGATGGCACAGGATCGCGTGGATGACGGAGTTGTGGCCATCACACACGACTTTCTTGCCACCATGCTGGGCACCGACCGGCCCAGTGTCAGCGTGGCGGCGGCGAGCCTGCAACGGAAAGAAATCATCGACTACACACGTGGGACGGTGCGGATTCTGAACCGCAAGAACCTGGAAGCGACTGCTTGCGAGTGCTATCAGACCATCCAGCAGTTCAATGGCGAGATTGATTTGAGGTAGCTGGTTAGGAGACCTGGGACTTTATGGTGCCACTGTTCGACATTCTGCGAGTACTCAAAGACGGCGCTCCGCTCTGGATGGAAGCGGCGCAAACCCTGGAGGAGGCCAAGGCGCGAGTTCAGCAACTGGCAGCAACGCAGCCGGGATCGTACGCGATTTTCAGCCAAAAAACTGGCAACAAGATTTTAATTACGCCGGAGGGCGATGCGAGTCTTTAGGGTAGCGCGAGCCCCTCGAACAATCCGCGCGATTAGTCGAACTCCGGTGCAACAATGCCGTGCCCGTGCTATTTCAGAAAAAGCAACTTTTGCGTCGGCTTGACCGCTGCAACCGGCGCCCGTAAACTCAATGGAGCGGTTTTCTGACGCTGAGTACGCTCGACTCTTGCGCGTGACCACGTACTTACCTGTGATCGAACCGCGTGGGAGTGGAGCTGCATGGCCTCTGTTGCTAGACCCTTATCGATACCCCTGCCGAATGGGGCACGCATAGGACTAATTTCTTCCTTACCTTTTGCGCTGTTTCATCTTGCTGCGCTCAGCGTGCTGTTTGTGCAGTTCAAGTGGTCCTACGTGCTGGCCTGCTTCCTGTGCTACGAAGTTCGCATGTTTTTCGTGACCGCCGGATACCACCGTTATTTTTCGCATCGTTCCTTCAAGACCAGCCGATGGTTCCAGTTTGTGATTGCCTTTCTGGCCATGTCATCCTCGCAGAAGGGCGTGCTGTGGTGGGCAGCGCATCACCGGCACCATCACCGTTACTCCGACCAGGAAGAAGACCTGCACTCGCCCACACTGTTTGGATTCTGGTGGTCGCACGTGGGCTGGATTCTGTCCGATCAATACAACGAGACGCGCTTTGACTACATTGGCGACTTCGCGAAATATCCGGAGTTGCGCTGGCTGGACAAATATTATCTGGTGCCCGTGTCGACGCTGGGTGTAGCCATGTTTCTGATCGGCGGCTGGGGCTTGTTTGCATGGGGATTCTGCCTCAGCACGGTCTTGCTGTGGCACGGCACCTTTACCATCAATTCGCTTTCCCACATTTTCGGCAATCGCCGCTTTCCGACCGCCGATGCCAGCAAGAACAACTGGCTTTTGGCGCTGGTAACACTGGGCGAAGGCTGGCACAACAATCACCACTACTACATGGCCAGTGCGCGCCAGGGCTTTTACTGGTGGGAAGTGGACATCACCTATTACGGATTGAAGGCGCTGTCGTGGCTCGGCTTTGTTCGCGAATTGCGCAATGTGCCGGATAAGGTTCTGGCCGAGGGCCAAGCGCTGGACTCCGCCTCGGCGTCGTAGCAGGACAACCAGCCTGGCGCCATCTCGCAGGAATGACCATCCCACCCGGCAAAATAAGCGAAAATTAATTTCTTGTGAAACGAATCCGTGGATTGACGCACTATTCATGAAACGGCGCTAGCCTGGCCGCACGTCCAAAGTCAGACCTTGGGGAATCGCCAATGACAAGAAAATTCGTCGTTTTAGGTCTCTCCCTACTGCTATGCGTTGGGATGGCGGCGTCTGGATACGCATGGGACAACGAAGGCCACATGATCGTCGCCTACGTGGCCTACAAGAAACTCACGCCGACCGCTCGCGCCCGCGCCAACGCCCTGTTGAAGCTGAATCCCAAGTACAACGACTGGCTGGCTACGCTGCCGGCGAATACCTCGTCTGCGGACAAAGAGATGATGATTTTCATGATCGCCGCGACGTGGGCGGATCAGATCAAAAAGGATACAACGTACACCATGGACGGAAGTGACAATGGAAACCGGCCTGACGGAAGTCCGGATCCCACTCGCAATTCCGGCTACGACGACAAATTGATGCACAAATACTGGCATTTTGTGGATAAGCCCTTCGCCACCGATTCCACCCCACTTCCGGCGATTCCCACGCCGAACGCGCAAGATCGCATCGCATTGTTCCGCGGCGTGCTGGCCTCCAATGCCAGCGATCCTCTGAAGTCCTATGATCTTTCCTGGTTGCTGCATTTGGTGGGAGACATTCACCAGCCGCTGCACGGCTCCACGCGAGTGGACGCCAGCAACCCTGGGGGAGACGCGGGCGGAAACCTGGTGAAGCTGAGTTGCTCGGGATGCCCAACGGAACTTCACGCCTTTTGGGATGATGTGCTCGGTACCAGTAACAATCCGAAATCCGCGGTCAGCGCCGCGAAGAAGCTGCCATCGCCGGACCCGGCCTTGGCGGCCAAGAGCGGGGAAGCGGACTGGGCGGCAGAGAGTTTTCAAGACGCCCAACAGGATGTGTATGTCAGCCCCATCGGACTCGGCTTGGGCCCATTTCAACTGACCAGTTCTTACAAAAAAGCCGCCAAGAAAGTAGCGCAGCAACGTGTCGCCCTGGCCGGTGCTCGCCTTGCCAATCTAATAAACACCGAACTGAAGTGACTTGCCTCGCCGATGCGAAGACTCAAGACCAGTCTTCGCACCGTAACTGAGACGTCTGCCAGCCAATTTGACCGTTGCACCCGGGTCTGCCGTGGAGGAGACTGGTATTTCCGTGGTGTTCCTGTGCCCTTCCTGAAGCACGAGCCGCGGGCCGTCTCCTGAACGCTCCCAAGACGGTTCATTGACGGTTCTAAAAGGGGTAAACCTATGACCAAGCCCATTGGCGAATTGAATCCTCCTCCTCGTTTAATGATGACTCCCGGACCTTCCTCGATTGACCCTCGGGTGTACCGCGCGCTCGCGACACCGCTGGTTGGGCACCTGGACCCATGGTTTCGCGGGTGCATGGAGGAAACGCAGGAATTACTGCGTTACGTTTTTCAGACCGAGAATCGCATCACGTTTCCGTTGTCGGCGTCAGGTTCCGGAGGCATTGAAGCTTCGGTGCTGAACTCGCTGGAGCCGGGCGACGAAGCCATCTGCTGTGTAAATGGACTATTTTCTCAGCGCATGCACGTCATCGCGCAGCACACTCCCGCCAAGATTCATCTGGTGGAAGCTCCTTACGGCAAACCGGTGGACCCGGAAGACGTGCGCAAAGTGTCCAAAGGCCGCAAGATCAAGATGATTGGCTTGGCACACGGCGAAACCTCTTCCGGCGTGATCACGCAGATCGAGCCCTTCCGCAAAGTCGCGGATGAGTGCGGCGCATTGCTGGTTGTCGACGCGGTTGCCACGCTAGCGGGCATTCCCTTGCGTGTGGACCAGGAAAAAATCGACATCTGCTTCAGCGGCTCCCAGAAAGCCATCAGCGCGCCTCCGGGTATGTCTCCCATTACCGTAAGCGCGCGCGCGGAAGATATTTTCCGGACGCGCAAGACCAAGGTGCAGAGCTGGTATTTCGATCTTTCTACGGCCATGAATTACTGGGGCAAGGAGCGGCTGTATCATCACACTCCGCCCATATCGCTGATCTACGCGCTGCGCGAAGCATTGCGCATCGTGCAGGAAGAAGGGTTGGAGCCTCGCTGGGAACGCCACAAGCAGAACCAGCACGCCTTAATTGCCGGCGTGGAAGCTATGGGCCTGAAGATGTTCGTCGAAAAGCCCGAAGATCGCCTGCCCACAGTAACCGCCGTAAAGATACCCGCCGGCGTCGACGATCTGAAGGCGCGTAATCAACTTCTGGACGAGTTCAACATCGAGATTGCCGGCGGCATCGGCGCCACCAAGGGACAAATCTGGCGGCTGGGCCTTATGGGCTTCTGCAGCCAGAAGCAATTTGTGCTGCAACTTCTGGCGGCGCTCGACAAGGTGCTCGTCGATCAGGGCCACAGCCATGCGCCAGGAAGCGGTGTTGGCGCAGCGGTCCGCTCTTACACTCAGGCAGAAGTGCCAGCCGGCGCCGCGCGGTAGCGCTTTAGAATGGTTCATTACCTAGGGCCCTTCGAGTCTCTCGGAGGGCCCTTTACTTGTTTGGGATCAGTGATTTGATAGCAAGAAGACTCACGCCACATTGCTGATAACCTAAGTGTTATGGGAGATGAACGAGATCCTCTAAGTCAGGAAGCTTCCCACGCCGCGACGCTCTCCACCATCGCTGCGGAATCAGGGCGGACCATCGAATCACCGGTTGCGCGACAGGAGAAGTTGCCCAACTATCCGGTGATCGCGCTTGTCGGCTTCTTGGCTGCGGGGGTGTCGCTTGCTTGGTGGAATGGATCAAATATTTCGCAGCTGTTCGAAAATGCCGAGATTCGCTGCGGCCAATGGTGGCGGTTGATCACCAGTGTCTTTCCGCACTCAAGCTTCCTTCATCTGGCGTTCAATCTTTACTGGCTATGGATAATGGGTAAGACAGTCGAGCAGGCTTATGGCCATCTGAGGACGGCTGCCCTGCTCATCTTGTTCGCGGTAAGTTCCGATTCGCTTGAGTTCGCTTTTGCTCAGGGCGGTGTCGGGCTCTCCGGAGTTGTATATGGACTTTTCGGGCTATTATATGTTCTATCGCGGCATGATCAGCGATTTCGAAACGCAATTGATAAGAGGACCGAGACACTCTTCATCGCTTGGTTCTTCATCTGTGTTTTTCTTACGGCCACTCACACCTTCAATGTCGGCAATATCGCCCACGGTGCCGGCGCCCTTCTAGGCTTTCTCCTTGGTTATGCCATCGTACTTCCTAGCCGTCGGCGCCTAGTCGCAGGATGCATCGTGGCGCTAGTGTTATTTGGGTTTTGGGGATCGACGTTGGGACGACCCCTTATTAGTTTTTCCAGCCAGGCTGGTTACGAAGAGGCGAAATGGGGTTATGACGCGCTGATCGCAAACCGAGATCAGGAGGCGGCTCATTGGCTTCGTGACGCGGTGAGATATCAGCCGAAGCAATCCTCTTTCTGGTTTAATCTTGGTCTTGCCGAACAACGTTCGAAGAATCCAACCCCTGCTGCACTCGCCTACCAACGCGCCTATGATCTGGAGCCGAACAACCCGGACTACGCCGATGCTGCCGGGAAGATGTACGAACCGAAGTAACGTTTCGCGAAGCGGGACCAAAATTGGCGATCACTTGACGGAGCCCTGATGCTTCATCTAGACTAATCATCTAGATGACTAAGAGGTAGCCATGCGTAAGGTTGGTCTATTCGAAGCTAAACAAAAACTTTCGGAATTGGTGGAGCGCGCCGCTAGCGGCGAACGCATCGGGATTACTAGGCGTGGCAAGTTGGCCGCGGTCATAGTGTCTGCGGCGGGGAGCAAAGCGGATCTGCGCCATGTGTTCGACGAAATCGAGAAGATCCGCAAGCGTGCGAAGAGGGTGCCCGGCGTTACTACAAAAAGCTTCATCGAAGAAGGCCGGATGTGAAGTCATTTGTATTAGACGCTTCTATTGCCTTGTCCTGGTTTGTTGATGACCCCGTGCCGATGGAAGCGGTGAGAGCCCGTGAAATGATCCTGCAGGGAGACCGGGCCATTGTTCCCAGTCTCTGGATTTTGGAAACGGCGAACGGATTGGTGATGGCCGAGCGTCGCGGCATGCTGACTTCGGCCGACATCGAAATCGCCTGCCGGCAATTGGAAGCGATGCTCTCCCAGAGCATCGAAGTTTTTACCGAATGGCCTGGCCCCCGCGAAGCAATCCGCTCCGTCCGGGCGCACAAGCTGAGCGTCTACGACAGCTTGTATCTGGAACTCGCACGTCGCGAGCGGTTATCCCTGGCGACTCTCGACAAGAATCTTCGCTCTGCTGCCGCGTCTGCAGGCGTCCAACTTATCGTCTAGCGATTTCATTCAAGAACGATCGTTGTGTCTGTGAATCTAGGCCGCGGCATTGACAGGTGAGCGCGGGGATTGGACACTAACTGTGTTCCATTTTGCGCGAAACGAGGAATCCCGTGCCTTCACTTCCAGTGCTTGCCAATTCCGGCGCCATGAACCAGTTCATTGGCCCTTTCGATGTGACCTCCAAGCTTACCGGACACGTCTTTAGTTGCAGCTTTTCGCACATCTGGAACGCCATCGCCACTCGTCACAGCGATACCATCGACGCCAAACTCGTCGTGGATGGTGAAGGCCACATTGTGGGCCTGGCGCACATGGCGTTTGTGGAATTCCGGCAAAAGGCGGGCAGGGATTTGACCGATCGCGAAGCCAGTTATGTAGCCGCGGAATACCTTCGCGAACGGCTGGAAGAAGAGGATGTGCGCCTGCTGTATGATGTTCCACACGCCGAAGTGATGCGCCTGATCGAGCGCCTTGGAATCAAGTAGCTCCGCTGGCCGTGGAAGTTCCAGCGTAAACGGCGCAGCCCCCAGAAAATCGCAAACTCGCGAAGATCAGTGCGCGACTTCATCCTCGGCGCGGAAAGTGGCTAGGATTGGATGGTGCAATCCATCGCGCCGGATGAAGTAAACCACCAGAAGAAAAAGCAGCGCGCCCGCCACCATCACGGCGGTTGCGGCCTGCATGCCCACCTGCAAGTCGCTCATATCGGAAATCCTGCCAATTAGTTGCGGGCCAAGCGCGCCAAGAAGCTGCGTGGCAAACATATAGACGCCAATAGCGGTGGCGTGGGCGCGCTGCGGAGTCAGATCATGAATCACGGCCGTGACCGGGCCGTGATACCACGACATAAAGAAGCACGCGACAAAGAATCCTCCCAGGAATATCCACTTCTCTTCGGCCTGAATCGCCAACAGCAGAAACGGCGCGGCGATTAGAAATCCGCCGGCGATCACGATCAAGCGTCCCCAGGAATAGCGCTTGCGCAATCGGTCCGCAAAGTATCCGCCCGTGAGGGCTCCGGGAACCAGGGCGAGCAGCGGGATCACAGATAGAAAGATGGCGGCTTCTTTCGTGCTGAGGTCCTTGTAACTTCGGGCGTAGTCGTAACCCCATGCCACCAGGGAAACGCTGGAAAACGTGATGCAGGTGCCTGCCGCAATCATGGCTACGTAAGCCGGCACGCTGAGAAGTTCGCGCAGCGCCACGACCTCTGAGCGCGGACGCCGCGTCGGCTCCTTCAGCTTCAAGGCGAGAAGACCGGGAAGGATGCCGAGCGCGCCCACAATAATGAAGGCACGTTGCCAGCTGTGTTGTTCGCCCATAATGCCGCCGAGCGCAACGCCTGCCGCCCCGCCAAGAAGCATCCCGGAAGCGAAGATGGCTTGGGCGAGCGCGCGATTTTCGCCTGGGAACGAATCTGAAATCATGGCTTGCGCAGCGGGCGCGTAAGCCGCTTCGCCGACACCGACCATGGCGCGTGCTACAAACAGCAACAGGAACGTAGGAGCGAGGCCGCTGGCCATCGAAGCGACGCTCCAGAACAGCACGCCGGCAGCGATGATTTTTCGCTGGCTGAAACGGTCGGCAAGGAATCCAGACGGTATGCTGGCAAGCGCAAGCACCACCAGAAGGCCGGTGGAGAGCGAACCGAGTTGCGCGTCGGTCACTCCAAAATGCAGCCGCAGTAGCGGAAGCAACGGATTCAGGACCTGGCGATCCGCAAAGTTGACAAAATTGATTAAAGCAAGTACAGCAAGAAGACGAGCCTGCGCGGACGTGAACGAAATAGTTCGTGATGGCATGCCGTTTTGGCTTCCTCTGCTGCGGATGACCTGACAACATGCGGGCTGGGCTTATCCCGATGTCAGCAAAACAGGGTGGAATTATATAACGCGAATGACGCAAACCAACCGAAACCCTACCACGAGTGACCGCCTGACCACGGTACTGTCTTATGGCGTTCTGATCCTTCTCGGCTATCTGGTGTTTATAATTGTCGCGCCGTTCCTCCGGCCACTGGCCTGGTCGGCGGTCATGGCCATTTTTTTCTACCCGCTTTATCTGCGGGTGGAGAAGCACATGCGCCCGACGTATGCGGCGCTGCTAAGTACGCTGGGTGTGACTCTGTTGCTGATCATTCCCGTGTTGTTGGTTCTGCTTTACGCCTCCAAGGAAGCCATCGATGGCTCGGCGAAAATCCAGGGCATGCTCAACGGAGGCGCCGCCGCGCTGCCCACTCATTTCATCGACTGGTTGCAAGCGCGCTTGCCGGAGTCGCTGCAGAATATTGATCTGATGGGCCCGTTGCGCCAAGGGGCCGAAAGAATGGCGTCGTACCTGGCTTCGAGCCTGGGCGCGATGCTGAAGAATCTCTTTTCGTTTTTTGTGAGCTTGTTCATCGTGTTGTTCGCGCTGTTCTTCATATTTCGCGACGGTAAGGCGATTTTGCGCGCGGCTCGCCACCTGATTCCGTTCGATGCAGAAATCCAGGAGAGTATGCTGGGGGAATCGCGCGATCTGATTTTCGCAAGCGTTGCGGTTGCGCTGCTGATCGCGGCAATTCAAGGGACTCTGGGCGGAATTGCCTTTGCTTTGACTGGCTTGCCGGCTCCCGTGTTCATGGGCGTATTAATTGCCTTTTTTTCCATTGTGCCCGTTGTCGGCTCCGCGCTGATCTGGTTTCCGGCCGTCATTTGGCTGGCGGTTAGCGGGCATTGGGGAAAAGCCATCGTTGTTGCGGCAATTTGTGGCGGAGTAGCGGGAGTAGCAGACAACATCGTTCGTCCTTTGCTGTTGCGTAATCGTACCCGGCTGAACGATTTGCTGTTGTTCATCAGCATTCTCGGCGGATTGGATGCCTTCGGCTTGCTGGGACTCGTCGCCGGGCCGACTATTGTGGCCGCGGCTTTGGGCGTGTTTCGCGTGTACATGGAGCATCGCGAACGTCTCGAAAGGGGCGCTGCGTAACTGGTTGAACTACCGATGAGCCGAATTAGGGGCACGGAACATCTCTCTATGCTAGAGTACGCCGTCGAATGAGTGTGATTGACCAAAAGACCGAAAAGAAGTTGAGCGAGCTCGCCGCGCCCAAGTTGCGCTGGCGCTGCGAACTTTCTCGCATCCCCTTCGAGACCACCGCGCAGGCTCCGCGTCGCGAAGGCTTCGTGGGGCAAGAGCGCGCGTTGCGTGCCTTGAAGATGGGCGTGGAACTTTCCGCGCCGGGCTACAACGTATTCGTGTGCGGCTTGGCTGGCACAAGCCGCGGTGGCACCATCGCGCACATGATTGAACAGCTTCATCCCGAGACCAAGCCGTCTCTGGATCGCTGCTACGTCAATAATTTCAAGATCACCGACCGGCCGCGCCTGCTTTCGCTGCCGCGCGGTTCTGCCAACGTGTTCAAGAAAGACATGCAGGCCGGCATCGACTTTTTGCGCCGGCGCATTCCGCAAGTATTCGAGGGCGAACCGTTCCAGCGGCAAAAAGGACGAATCGTCGAGCGCTTTTCGGTGCGCGAAAAAGAATTAATGGACGACTTTACACGGCGCATCGCGCGCGAGCAGTTTGCGCTGGGACACATGCAGGTGGGCGCGGTGGCGTTGCCGGAAATTTTCCCGGTGCTCGAAGGGCAGATGGTGCCGATCGAGGATATCTCCAAGATGGTGCACGAGGGGAAACTCGAAACGGTCGTGGCCGAAGACATTGAGCGCAAATACGAACAGTTCCGCTCTGAGTTTACCGTCGTATACCGCAAGACCCTGACGCTTTCGCGCGAGTTAGCCAGCGAGCTTAGTTACCTCGAGCAGGAAGCCGCTTCGGTGCTCGTCGATGGCGTGATCGAAGAACTGAAAGAAAAGTATCCCGGTACGGGCGTGTCCGAGTATCTGGAGGAAGTGCGTCATCACCTGCTGGATAATCTTGCGCCATTCAAAGAGCGTGAAGGCGAGGAAGAACAGCCGCAGGATTCTCCGGAGAGTCTGCTGAAGCAGCCTGGGCCGGAGCGCGATCCGTTTCGCGTGTATGGAGTGAACGTTATTCTGGCGCACAACAGCGACGATACTTCGCCGGTGATTTTCGAAACCACGCCAACGCACGCGAATCTATTCGGCACGATCCAGCGCGCCTACGACGCGCGCGGCGGTTGGACCAGCGATTTCATGGATTTGCGCGGCGGCTCGCTGCTGCGCGCCGATGGCGGCTTTCTGATCATGTATTCGGTGGAAGCTCTGTCGGAGCCCGGCGTGTGGCGCGCACTGAAGCGCACGTTGAACCACAATCGATTGGAAATCCAGCCGCTGGAAATGTTTTATCCGTTCACCAGCACGGCGCTGAAGCCGGAGCCCGTGGACATCAATGTGAAGGTTATTCTGATCGGCGACCGCGATCTCTACGAACTGCTGTATGAATACGAAGAAGATTTTCGCAAGATTTTCAAGGTGCGCGTGGAATTCGATGAAGAGATGCCCATGAGCGACATCGTCATCGAAGAATATGCGGGGCGGTTGCGGGCGCTGAGCGAAAAGGAAAACTTGTTTCCCTTCGATCGCGGAGCGTTCGCTTCCATCCTGGAATATGGCGTAAGGAAAGCTGGCCGCCGCAATAAAGTAACGGCGCGGTTTGTGGATATTGCCGACCTGGCGCGTGAAGCGCACTATGCTTCCGCGGCTGCCGGGGAAAATGTGGTGCGCGCGGCTCACGTGCGCGCTGCCATCGCTTCGAAAATCGAACGCCACAACCTGATCGAAACGCGCATTCGCGAAATGGTGGAAGAAGGCACGCTGCTGGTGGACACGCACGGCTCATGCATCGGCCAGGTGAACGGCCTGAGCGTGCTGGAGATCGGCGGCTATTCTTTTGGCAAGCCGGTGCGCATTACGGCGAGCGCGGCACTGGGCAAGTCTGGCCTGATCAATATTGAGCGCGAGTCCAACCTGAGCGGGCGGTTCCACGACAAGGGCGTGCACATCATCGCTGGATATCTGCGCAGCATCTTCGCGAAGGACAAGCCGCTTTCCCTGGCCGCCAGCATCTGTTTTGAACAGTCGTATTCCGGCGTCGATGGCGATAGCGCCAGTTCCACGGAGATTTACGCCCTGCTCTCGGCGCTTTCCGATTTGCCGTTGCGGCAAGATTTTGCCGTCACCGGTTCGATGAACCAGCGCGGGGATATTCAGGCCATCGGCGGCGTCAACGAAAAGATTGAGGGATTTTTCGACACTTGCCGCATCTACGGACTCACCGGCACGCAGGGAGTGCTCATCCCGGCGGCCAACGTGGAAGATCTGATGTTGCGCGAAGATGTGCTGGACGCCGTGGCGGCCGGCAATTTCCATATCTGGCCGGTGGCGCGCGTGGAACAGGGAATTGAGCTGCTCACGGGAATCTCGGCGGGGCAGCGCAACGGTGAATTGGGTTTTGAGCCGGGCACAGTATTCGGCAAAGTAGATGCCCGTTTGCGTGAAATGGCGCGCACCATGAAAGAATTTGAGTAGTCGCGCTATTGTCCCGGCGGAGGCTTCGGCGCCACGTAAGCTTTGCGTTGATCCACACGATAAGCCGTCAGCTTGCTTTTCGACGCTTCGCCCGGTAAATCCACTTTCACTTCGATACTGTGCACAGCGCCGTCGGCTTGCGGTGGCGCAAAAGATAGGCTGTACTCATTGCGGATGAGCTGCGCCATCTGTTTGTAGATGGCCGCAAACTCCTTGGCATTCTGCGGAAAGTACGCGCGGCCTCCCGTAGCCTCAGCCAAAGCACGCAGGCGGGCGTCCGCTTCTTCAAATGCCTGCTGCGTCTGCTGCACCTGCTTCTTATTGCCAACCTTCCCATTGCGCATTGGCCCGCTGAGGGAGACTGCCAGAATTCGCACGTCGCTGGTCTGCAGTCGAGCCTGAATTGCGTTGATGGCTTCTTGCGGAGAAGTGTCCACACCGGTGGAAAGCAGCACGATTGTTTTCTTTCCCGCAACGCGAGCCAGCCAATCCAGCACCGTGTTCAGGCTGGAGGAAAGATTCAACTGACCGAATCCGAGATTGAAGCGGATGCCGGTGAGCGCCGCCTGCGCCACGCGTTTCTCTGCCGTGTAGTCCAGCACCAGAGCGGGCGCCTCGGCGTAACGGCCGATGGCCACGCGATCTCCCTCCGCTAGCCCATTCAAAAACGCGTCGGCCGCAAAAAGATGTGTGTCCTGCAGAAAGTACACAGCCGGGCCCACTTCCACAAGCAGGAAAATCTGTCCCGGTTCTTCCACCGGAGCAAACTCAGAGATCGGTTGCTCCGCGCCATTGTCAAACACGTGGAACTCGTTGCGCTGTAGTCCCGGAACGAAATTTCCCTTTGCGTCGGTGACGATCACGCCCACGTTCACGCGATCGACGTTCACCTGAATGGTTTGGCCCTCGCGCACGGGAACTTCTTGTGCCAGGCTGCAGGCTGCGGAAAAAACGAAAGCAAGGCCGGCGCACCACGCGAATTTGCAGACCCGCGAAGGTTTCATAGCGGAGGCGTCAGTCCACCCACTCGTCGAAGTGCACACCCTTTTCATCTTTCCACGACGCACCGATCATGGTGTGCAAGTGGCGCGGAAAGACCTGCGGATTCATTGTGTCCAGCGCGTCAGAAATCCTCTTTTGCGATGCGGCTGCATCCGGAGTCTTGGCATTGGCAGCTGCTTTCTTCGCTTCCGCCTGCCACCGCGCCTTCATTCCGGGCCAATCCACTTTTTGAACGTCGAAATAAGAAAAACCGTTCACCTTCTCGGGGAAGTGGCTTCTGGCCGCTAGAAAATTCTTTGGCGGCACGGGATCCGCATTGCCGGCAGGCGGTGCCAGCAAAGCATGGAGCGGCTCGCTCTTCGACGCGCCGAGCAACAGGTTTGGCGTCATCGCAAGGTGGTAGAAATTCCACTGCGCGACGCCGGCCGAACTCTGCCCGCCATGCAGCGAAATCTTGACGTATGTGATGTTGCCCTCGTTGCGCTCCGAGGTGATCTGGTCGCCCATCAGCGTGCGCAGCAGTTTCAGCGCGTCTGGCTTGTTGCGGATGCCGAGCACGCGCACCTGCTGCGAATCGTCGAGCGTCGGGCTGTTCTCCAGCGACGCGATCTCGCCGGTGGTCAGCCCCAGCGCGTCCGGTATCGGCATGCCCAGGCGGGTCTGCGCAGCGGCTTCCAGGGGAGCCACGAACTGCGAGGAACTCGGGCCACTTTGCATCAGAGCATTCTTCAGCAAAGTGTAAATGCCCAGAAAATCGATCTGCGACTCGTGGTAGAAAACTGTATCGGAAGACAGCAAGCTCATGGAAAGGGGAGCCGCTTGTCCATCGGACCAAATGTCGAACAGCGAACCCGGCGTCGGCTCTCCCAGCACGGCGCCTTGCAGACGAGTCTGCGCGCCCTCGAGGGTAACGTGCCCGGCGACGGAGTGTATGGATTCCAGCTTGAGCGCTTGTACCAGCGTGGCCGCCTGCTTTGCTTGACCGGTAGAGCTGCTATCGACGCTCACGAGTTTTTTGAGGTCTGGAACGCGGAGGAAAAGCTCAAGAATCCCGCCGGCCAATAGCGGTTTTGCTTCGCGATACGCGGCGGAGTCCGCGACCGAAGAGCCGCTGCCCTTTCCATTCAGGCGATTTAGGATGAGCTCGAATACGCTCTTGTCCTGCGCGCTTACGGCAAACTTGCCTGTCTCCGCCCAATAGTTGACGCTGGATTTGCGTTCGATCTTCAGTGCAGGCACACCGGCCACGGTAACTTCGGAAATTTTGGGAATGTCGGTGTCCGCGCCGCGCATGCGCAGCACGGCTTTGGAGAGCAACGCTTCTTTGCCGGTGCGATCGTAAACGAAGAACAAACCCTGCCAAGCCGGTGTTGCTGTCGCCGGCGTCTTCGCCGTGGGCAAAGCGTCCGGCCTGCTGATGTACCCGAGCACAAACGCATTGTCGAGCAGAGAGGAGTATTGCGTAAGTTCGTCGCGGGTCAGCGCCGGCTTGTCCTTCTGCTTGTTGCTGTCGGACATCAGCGCATCCACAATCGCGGAACGCAGCGGCGCGCAGTCCGGGTCATCCCAGAAACTTAGCAGTGCATTCTTTTGCCGGATGTCACCCTGCGGTGTGCCGCGCCAGATCAGGTAGAAACTGGTTTGCGCCGGCAGTTGCGTCGGCTCCAATGGAGCCTGGGCCAAGCTACATTCCGTCGAGATAAGCAGGAGTACAAACAAGAGAAACGTGGTCGCAAGGGTAAGCACGGCGCGCTTGAGCATGATCTGGGATCCTCCCGTCAGCTGGGTCGACGGCACAATCAGGAACACCCGCATCCCTTGAGGGATGAGCTACAGAAATCGTAGCCTGCGGCCCACAAACACAAAAGCCCCGTTCCCGTCTCGGTTTCCAGAAACGGGAACAGGGCTTTCGAGCTTACTCAGCGGCACGATGGCCACGCTTCTGCCTGCGGAGGCGGAAACTTACTTGGTTGCGGGAGCGGCAGGAGGAGCAGCCGCGGGAGTGGTGTTATCCTTCGGTGTCGCCAGATATCCGGAAATCTGGTTCTTCCCCACGTCGAACACCACGATTTCGTATGGCGCCAGTTTCGCGCTGCCCTTCACGTAAAACTGCACCGGCTCGCCCGCGGTCTTGTCTTTTTTCTGGATGGACTTGTCGTCGGCAAGAACGGTCATGGTGTATTGCGATTTCTTCTGATCGGTCTTGTTCAACGCCATCTGCACGGGGCCGACGCGCTGTGGCGTCTTGGACTTCTGCAACGTGAACTCAAAATAGTTGCGGTCGCCCTTGCGCCTCAATTCTTCCAGGTCGTCGTGGTTGCGCGCAATCAAGCCGCTCATCACGCCCATGTCGCCGGTGGCGCGATCCAGCTTGGACTTGGTCGCTTCCAGGTCCGTCTTGGTGGCTTCGATATCCTTTTTCGCGCCGGTCACGTCGGTAGCAACCGCGCCAATCTTTGCTTCACTTTCCTTCTGCGCTTCAGTAATCGCCGCGGAAAGTTTCTGGTCTGAGGCTGTTTGCTGCTTGCGGATGGATTCCGCGCGGCTGCGCGCTTCCGCCAGTTCAGCCTGCGTCATACCGACCTTCTGGCTGGTAACTTCCACCTGCCCTTTGATATCGGCAAGTCGCGCGTTGGCCTGTTCAAGCTGCGCGGTCAGAATCTTGTTCTGCTCATCGGCCTTCGAGAGTTCCTGTTCCAGGCGGGTTTGCACGGCATGGCCCGCGTAGGCAATCACGCCAAGAGCCACGAACAACACCGCGAACAGCACGGGAATCCACCGCGGTGTCCCCAGATTTTCGTAATGATAGGACTCCTGCGGAGTCGGCACGTTTGGAGAAATACTCATTCTCCCTCCTCAAAATGGTTGTCATCGGCACACTGGGATGACCTACGAATTATCCACTCTGTGCGGAGACAAGTCCAATCCTGCTCAGCGCCCGGTGTTCCGTTGTTTACGGCTGCCCCGGCCCGCGGCGCGCTCCGGCCAGCGGGCAAAAATCGAAGTGTTCAGGCCGCCGCGAGGCGTGAACTCGCCTTTCACCACACACCATTCCGGTTGCGTGGCCTTCACGATGTCGCGAAGCATCTTGTTCACGGCGTTTTCGTAGAAGATGCCCAGGTTGCGGTAAGCTAGCAAGTACATTTTCAGCGACTTCAGCTCAATGCACGCCTTGCGCGGTTTGTATTCGATGGTGATCACGCCGTAGTCGGGCAGCCCGGTCTTGGGGCAAACCGACGAATACTCTGGAAAGCGCGTGGTGATTACGTAGCCCGGGAACTGGTTGGGCCAGGTCTCCAGTGTCGGCAATTTGGCGTCGATGCCCGCTTTTGCGTGTTCGTCCGTATAATTCGGCATACCGAATCCCCCAGGGACTATTGTACCTAAAGAACAGTACCTTCTTAGCGCTTGCCTGCCGGGAAACTTTCGCCTATTCTGAGGGCGCCCAGGAGCCCTAGAAAGCAGATGATCTGCCCCATCTGTAAACAAAACGGCGCGCGAAGATCGCGTCGCCACTCCCTTGCGGATTACCTCGTAAGTGCGTTGGGGATCTTGCCCTGGCGCTGCCGCGAATGCCATGCGCGGTTTCACGCCCGCTTGATGCCTCTCAACGATACGCTGCACGCGCATTGTCCGCATTGCGGAAACATGGAATTGCAGCGCATTTCGCCTGAGTATGTGGACTCGTCGTTTGCGCCGGTGTGGGGATTGCTGGGTATTCCCTCCTACCGTTGTGAACCCTGCCGCCACAAATATTTTTCCGTGCTGCCAATGCGGCGGGCGTCCGAAACTGCGTTTCCCTCTTCCTCTTCAGCCGACTAGACTTTCTTCGCTCGATTGTGCGCACAGCAACCACTTGTCTTGGTTCCTTACATCTTGCAGCTGATGAACTCGCTTTCCCGGATCATGCCCCGCTCGTCGGTCACCCCCGCATATCCGCACTTGGCGTCTGTGGCGTCCTCCACCAGCGCATCGTAGGACTTGCCGCCATTGGAAGTAGTCAGCCGCAGCTTCCAGCCGGGAACCACCTCCGTTGCCCGGCTGTACATTGCCTGGGCGACCGTGGGGAAATCGGAGGAGCCCCACTTCGTTCCGGTCTCCGTGAAGTAGCCTTCCGCGAACAGTGCGTCCCAGTTCCCGAACGTGCCATGCTTCTTTTTGTAATCTTGTTCCGCATTGTTCAGCGCGCGCAGAAAGTTCAACGCAAAACTGCGTCGCTGCAGTTCCCGTCCGGTAACCGCTGGAGCTGTGCTCTTCTGAGGCCCGGCCAAGGCCGCAAACGAACACATCGCCGCGATCAATAACAATGCCACTGTCCTTCGCACGGAATACATAGTCCCTCCCCGAAGCAGACGCCAGTCTAATACAGTGCAAGAAAATTAGCGCAGTCGCCGTTCCTCGGCTCGCCCTGTGCGCCGTGCTTCCAGTGGAGTATGATGCCTGACGCACTTTTGCTTCTTGGGTGCGACCGTGAGGTGGCTATGAATTTGCCGGCTCTGTCCGCAGAATCAGCGCGAGTTGCCGCGCTGGACCGCTATGCGATCCTCGACACCGAACCCGAACAATCCTTCGACGATCTGGTGATTCTCGCTTCTTACATTTGCAAAACTCCCATCGCCCTGTTGTCTTTGCTCGACGATCATCGCCAATGGTTCAAGTCCGCCGTCGGCGTTCAGATTCGTGAAACGCCCCTGGAAATGTCCATCTGTGCGCATGCCATCAAGCAGGAGGACTTGTTCATCGTTCCGGACACTCTGCAGGATTCGCGTTTCCGCGAGAATCCTATGGTGGTTGGCGAACCACACATTCGCTTTTATGCCGGCGCGCCGCTGATCAACGAAGACGGATTCGCGCTCGGAACAATTTGCGTATTGGATCGAGAACCCCGCGAGCTGGACCCGGAACAGAAGCAGGCGCTGAAATCTTTGCGACAGCTCGCACTGAGGCAAATGGAATTGCGTAGGAACCTGCAACTGTTGAAAGACGCCTTGAGCGATCGCACGCGCGAGGAGCATGCCCGCGAACTGGAATTGAAGCACCTGGAAGAGAAGTTGGTGCGGGTGCTGGGCCTGAAAATCTGACCACCAAACCTGCTGGTGGCGTTGAATAAGAAATGGGCCGCAAACAACTCGTCGCGGCCCATTCTGTGTCTTGTGCTTGTTGTTTAGGCCGCTACATGTTTGCAGCAAGCTTCGTCTTTTCCGGTGCAGCAATCCTTTCCGTCCTTGCTATTGCAGGCGGTAGCGTCTTTGCCACAGCAGGATTTTCCCGCTTTTGCGTCGCAGCACTGCTTACCATCCTTCCCTGCGCATAGCTTGGCGTCTTTGCAGCAGGTCATGTCCTTCTTGCTGTTCTTGCTATCTTTAGAGCAGCAAGACATCTCTTTGCCATCTTTAGCCTGGCAGCAGGATGCTGCGTGGTCATCATGATTTGCGGCGGCGGCGCTGTCTGCTTCGTGGTTCTCGTGAGAGCAGCAGCAAGAGTGCTTGGCCGTATCTTTCCCGGAGTCTTGTGCCGTAGCGGCCCGCGGCGTGGATTGGCCAGCGGCTTGTTGAGCGGCCACACGGAGCCATGCGGCCATTGCGAAAGCTAGAACGATTGCGATTGTACGGAATTTCATTTTTCACCTCAAAGTTTTTGATTTGCTTTTGACAACTCGTAAAGTGGGAAGCGCGTCCCACGCGGACACACGAAGAGCAGATCCTTAAGCAAAGCAGGGAAGGAAAGTTTCAGTTGCGCAGAACGGTGTGCAGGGAACAGATCGAGGACGGCGGTGAAACGACTGCCGAGAAAACAGTTCCGAAGCCGCTAAGAGGATCTGCGAAAATTTCATCTGACACCGCGACAAACAATTTCGCCACTGGCGGTTTCACCAAATTGCGCGGCGAAGGCATGCCCTGCGAATCCTGAGAAACCGTACAGCAGCGGTGATCCGCGATCGGCCGTATGGAACAATTGGAAGGTGAGTGCTGGATGACCGCAGCTTGCGATTTCTTGCCGGGGCAGCAGATGTGGGGCGTAAGGGAAGGTTCAGGAGAGGCAGGTGAAGCTCCTGCCTGCACCACAGCTGCTGCCCGAGGCCGCATGCCAGAACACGCTATTGCTGGTTGGTTGACGGACCATCCCAGCAGCGTGACGATCAAGACCACTACGAGGGATCGTCTGGCCATTACGGGTAAGATTATGGGAGGGGAACCGCGGGCCCGCTGTGACCCAGGTCACATGGGTATGTTCTGTGGATGTTCGTTCCTTACGACCGGGAGGCCGTTTTTTCTCATGAGCCATCGACTCCGATTCTTTTTCTTCACCGTGTTCCTGCTTGGATTTTCCGTGGCGGCGCCCGACCGCCTTGTCGCTCAAGTTCGCAAGTCTTGCGCATCTGGCCTCACGTTGAAACTGAGCGCTGCCGTAACTCCGCAGGGCAGCTTGATCCTGGCGGACGTTACCGGCACCAAGCTCCTCCCCATGCTCACGGCGGAATGGGACGGAAAGCCCACGCCCTTGTGGAAAGAAGGCGCGGCCACAAAAACTGCTCATGCCCTGCTTGGCGTTGACCTGGAAAAACCGCCCGGCAAATACGATTGGAAGATTTCCTGGAATGGGCCGGAAGGGAACCCGATGACGTGCAGCGCGACTGTGACCGTTCGCAAAGGGCAATTTCGCACCGAAAGCCTGAAGGTCGATAACCAATTTGTGCAGCCGGATCCCCAGCAGCAGAAACGCGCCGACGAAGACCAGAAAAAAATGAAAGCTATCTACGACACCGTAACGCCGCAGCGATTGTGGGAGGGGAAGTTTCGCTTGCCACTGAAGGACGTAACCACAGGCGGCAACTTCGGGCGTCGCCGCATTCTGAATGGCCAACCTCGTTCGCCACACGCGGGCGTGGATTTCCCCGCGGCGAACGGCACACCGGTATTCGCGTCGCAGTCAGGAAAAGTGGTGCTGGCGGAGGACTTATATTATTCCGGAAACACCGTGGTGATCGATCACGGCTACGGTATCTACACCATGTACTGCCATCTGTCGGAGATCGGCGTGAAGTCCGGCCAGGATGTAACGGTAAGCGCTGAACTCGGCAAAGTGGGAGCTACCGGCCGGGTCACCGGACCGCATCTTCACTGGGGACTGACCATTGAGCACGCGCGCGTGAACGGCATGGACATCGTGCAGCGTATGCCCTGACCACCAAATGCAAACGGGGAGAAGTGAGGAATGGCCAGTTCGGATGATTGCTAAGCACGCCAAGGGATGGAGACTGCTGCTGGTTGTTCTGTGCGGCTGCAGCTGGCTGCTTTGTGTCGTCTCCGCGCTGGCTCAGGACAACGTTCCCACAGAAGGGCCGGGCGCGCCGCAGAGTCAGCCGCCCGCTTCCGACGACGATCCTCTCACCACCATGTTTCACCACGCGGACTGGGATCGCTTATGGCTTTCGGGTCAGGCGAATTTTATCTCCCAGTACCATCCCACCTTTACTTCACCGTATCAGGGCAAGAACAGCCTTTCTCCTGAAGCGCAAGACGCCAGTTCTCGCGTGCTGACCCTGTTCACCGGATGGCGCGCCACCAGCACCACCGAATTTCTTTGCGACGTCCAGGAAACGGGCGGTCACGGTTTGGGCGAAGCTCTCGGCGTCGCGGGCTTCTTCAACCTCGATGTTGTCCGCAACCCTCAACTCAGTAAAGCTCCGTATATTGCGCGGCTGATGTGGCACCAGATCATTCCGCTAAGCCACGAAGAAGTGGCGGTGAATCGTAATCCCTTCAACTTGTTCCGCGAATTGCCAAAGCGCCGCTTGGAACTGCGGTTCGGAAAGTTCAGTCTGGCCGATTTCTTTGACCTCAACACCTTTGGCTCCGATACCAACCTGCAGTTCATGAACTGGACGGTCGATAATAACGGCGCGTACGACTACGCCGCTGACACCCGCGGATTTACCTACGCCGCTTTGCTGGAATATCACGCTCCTCACGTGGTCGTGCGCTTCGCGGAAGGACTCATGCCCAAGGTCGCGAACAGCATCCATCTCGACGCGGATCTGAGCCGCGCGCGTTCCGAAAACATCGAACTGGAGCTGGACGGGCGTATTTTTGGAGCGAAGCCGGGCATTGTGCGCTTCCTCAGCTACGTGAACCATGCCAACATGGGCATCTACGGTCAAGCGGTCGACAACTTTCTGAACGGCGTGACTCCCACGCCTGAAATCACCGACCATCCCCTGTGGACCACCGTCAAATACGGATTCGGAATGAACTTCGAGCAGCCCTTCACGGACTGGATCGGTGTGTTCGGACGCTGGGGCTGGAACGAAGGGGAACACGAATCGTTCGCCTACACCGAAGTAGATCAGACTTGGCAGTTAGGCGTCGGCGCAAACGGGGCGCGCTGGCGACGCAAGTTCGACCGCGCGGGACTGGTGTTTGTCAGCAATGGGATCAGTAAGGACCACCAGAAATACCTGGCCTATGGCGGATACGGCTTCCTGCTCGGCGACGGCAAGCTGAATTATGGACGCGAAAATATTCTGGAGACATATTACACATTACATCTGTGGCGTGGGATTTTCCCGGCGGCTGGCCTGCAGTACATGGTCGATCCAGGATATAACCGGGATCGCGGCCCAGTGCTTGTGCCTACCCTGCGATTGAACCTGGAATTCTGAAGGCCACCGGCCGCACGGAATTCCTAGGGTATCTGTGCGGCTTGCGATTCGGCAATACGCGCGCGCGTGCTCTTCACGATGCCAGCAAACCGCCGCGTCAGCTCGCGAATACGGTCGGGCTTGTGCAACAACATGGATTCGCGCGGAATCAGCTCTTTACCGATGCTGAGCGCCGTGGCCCCTGCTAACAGGTAATGCGCGGCATTCTGCTGATTGATTCCGCCGCCAGCCATAATCGGTATGTCGGGGAAGGGGCGTCGTAACGCGCGAATGTACGCGTCCCCGCCAAGCAGCGCGCACGGAAAAATCTTCACAAAATCCGACCCTGCGTTCCATGCAGTAAGAAGTTCTGTCGGTGTCATGGCGCCCGCCATCATGATCACGTTCGGATTCTTGGCCACAAAATTAACCGTGTCGATATCCAGCGCCGGGCTGCCGATGAATTGCGCTCCGGCAGCGATGCAGCTTCGCGCGGTGTCCAGGTTAAGGACCGTGCCTGCCCCTACGATAATCCCGGGAACGTGCCTCACGACGTCCCTGATGACATCAATTGCGCCGGGCACCGTCATGGTGACTTCAATCAGTGGAATCCCGCCGTGGGAAACTTCTTCCACCGCAAACCGCGCGTCTTCCGCGGAGGAGGTGCGAATTACCGGCACCAGTCCCACTTCTTCGACGCGTGCTCGTAGTTCCTGCTTTTGCATCGTCGAATCACTTTCCGAGGCCCGTCCAGAAGACCCGTCCCCACGGGAATTGGCGAATTGCCCTCGCAGCATTATAGTGAGCGGCACAAAATTTTCCACTAGCCACAGCATTAACACTTTGCGGCGTTGAGAGTGTTAGACTCACCGAAGAGAAAGGACAAAAACCATGGCCACCAAAAAGTCAAAATACCCAGCTCGCAAAAAAAGCGCTAAGCCAAAACCGAAGGCGAAAGCAAAACCTGCCGCTGCAAAAACGAAATCCAAAAAGTCGCTCGTCGCTGGCAAGAAGAACCGCAAGCCCAGAATTTCCGTACGGCCCGACGCTGCCGAAATCGTTTCCTATGGCCGCCGCGGATTGGGTGCCAGGTCTGCCGGCCAGTCCGGCGACACGCAAGGTATTTCTGCCGCGGTGCGCACAGATTCGGAAAGCGTGGAAGAACTGCTGGAAGAAGGGCAGTCGTTCGAAGCCGAAGTTGTGGCCGGAGTGGAAAACGCACCGGAACCTGACGAAGGCGAGGTGCGTACCAAAGAAGTGCCGGAAGACGACGTGCCCGACGAATATCGCGAGCAGGATTAGCGCCGCGCTCTTTCGCATTTGCCTCGGGAGATCGCAATGCGCATTGGTGTGATTTCCGATACTCACGGATTACTCCGCCCCGAAGCGGAGAAGGCGCTCCACGGCGTCGACCTGATCTTGCACGCAGGCGATGTGGGCCATCCGCAAATTCTGGGACGGCTGAAAGCCATTGCACCCGTCTTCGCCGTTCGCGGAAATGTGGACACGGAACCTTGGGCAGAGCAATTGCCCGAAACTGCCGTAGTGCAAACCGACAGCGCCTCCTTTTACATGTTGCATAACCTCCGCGCTCTCGATTTGCGGCCGGAAGCCGCCGGATTCCACGCCGTAATCAGCGGGCACACCCATCAAGCCGAACAATGGGAACGCGACGGAGTCCTGTATTTGAATCCGGGCAGCGCCGGCCCCAAGCGTTTTCAATTGCCTGTGACTCTGGCGCTGCTGGATCTGGGCATGACGCCCTGGAAAGTGGAGCTGATCAATCTCGCGCACTATGAATGAAAGAGCTGCCAAGCCACTGGGGCGATTCGCAGGGGGTTCGCGTGTAAACCATTGATACAAAAGCTGTTAGATTGAATGTGCGGCCCTGTCACATGTTCCCCTTGTGCCGGCCCACCTATCAAACTTTCTTCCGAACGTTGTCAGCGAATGGGGTGATTGTGACGGTGCCTGATGCTGCACAAAAATCAACAAAATCTTCGGTTTTTAACCCATAGGTACTAGCGTACTGAAATAATAGGGAGTATTTTAGTACGCCTAAGCTATTGTCCCGATCCGAAGCTCGGGCCAAACTATCCGCAGAACGATTGCTTCGACGTGTCTTCACCAGGTGCCCGCGGGTTCGCTTCAACCGCCTGCGAATCGCCTATTGGCAGCGCGTCGGGTACAGTTTAGTCGTGGGCGGACCGAAAATCTGGAGCCGCAGGAAGGTCCCCATGGGCGTACTACATTTTCGATACCGCGAGCGCAGAAGGACGTTGCGCGTAGCACTCGCGCTGCCCGTTCTGGTTCACGGCCAGAACGAAATGGGCGAGAAATTTTGCTATCGCGCCATCACTCGTTCAGTGAATCAGCAGGGTGCTCTTCTCTTGATGGACGAATTGCTGGTAGCTGGCCAAACGCTGCTGCTCGTCAATGAAAACACCAATCGCTCCACGGAAACGCGTGTTGTGCATGTGAAGAAAGAGCGCGACGGCAAGATGCTGGTAGGCCTGGAATTTGCTAACCCGGATACAAACTTCTGGAAGATGACGTTTCCTGTGCCTGGCGCGCGCCCCATGCGCCGCCCCGCAAGCAATAACACCAAAGCAATGGCGTAGGATTCGCCGAAGCTCGTGGTTAGCGCCGTGTGTCTTTCAGTTCAATCAGCGGTATATTCCGGAACAGATTCGCGTGATGTTCGTTGGGCTGCGGCTACGTCTTGCGCTTCTTTGTCCCGGCGCGTTTGCGCTTTCCAGGCTTAGGCCTGGCAACGAACTTCTTTTGCTTGGCAGGTTTTGCCGCCGCCAGATTTTCCCGTGTCTTCCGCGGAAGCTTGGCCACCACAAGATCGTACGAGTTTCGCAGCAGCTCGGCAACTTCTACTGCGCTCAGCACGTCCGGCGTTTCAATCGCGATCCACTTGGCTCGCGCCAGGTACGGCGCCGGAATGATGCCCGGGCGTTCCGTCAGCTCCGCGAAACTTTCCGGCGAGGCTTTCAGCGACAGCCAGTTGTACACGGGCACCAGCGGCGTAATGGCAAACATCTTTCCCGCAACTTTGAACAACAGGTCATCGCCCCACTGGATTTGCTCGGTCGTTCCGGCGAACGACAGGCAGATTTCGCGCAGTTGGTCGATATTCATCGTGCCATGGCTCCGAAACAATTCAACCGGCTTCCGGCTTCAGTTACCGGCGTAGCGGCGGAAGAAGGAATCGCTGTTCCACTTTGGCGCCGCCGGCGTATTCGCGGTCTCAATCAACAGCTTCCTCACGATTTCCTCGTACAGCGCCGCCGCTTGCAAGTCCACCGGCTGGTTCACATCATCGGAGGGCGCGTGATACCGCGTCGTCAGCCAATCCTTGAAAACCTTTTCTTCCGGTGAGCCCTTCTCAAAGCCAACATCCATCATGATCGAAGGCACACCCTTCCTGACGAAGCTGTATTGATCGCTGCGAATAAAAATATTGCGCAATGGCATCGGATCCGCCTGCGGCTTCACTCCCAGCGATTCCGCCACCTTTGCTGCGCGCGTGCCCAGGTCGGATTCCTCCAACCCCTGGATCGTAAGAATCTTCAGCGGCACGATGGGCAGAAACATATCCACATTGATGTCCGCGATGATCGATTTGATCGGCACCGTGGGGTGCGTGGCAAAGTATTTGGAACCCAGCAAACCCTTTTCTTCCGCTGTCACTAGCACAAACAGAATCGAGCGGCTCAATTTTTCAGGATGCGCCTTCAACTGCGCGGCCACGTCTAGAGCCAGCGCGGAGCCGGAACCGTCGTCCATCGCGCCATTGTAGATGCGGTCGCCATTCACTGGCGCGCCGATGCCTACATGGTCGATGTGCGCGGAAAGCACGACGTACTCATTTTTCAGCTCGGGGTCGGAACCCGGCAGCTTAGCCACCACATTCGCCGATTCCAGTTTGGTCGTCAGAATGTCCGCGTTGGCCTGAAGTGAAACCTTCAATGGAAAGTGCGGCAGCGGGCTGCGCTCTTTGGCAAGAGCCGCAATCTCCGCGAAAGTGTGGCCCGACCCGGCAAACAGCGCCTCGGCCGATGCCGGATTGAACGCCACGCCAACTTGCAGCCCGGCCGTTTCGTCGAACTCCGGGTCCGCCAGATCCATCGAGGGATGATTACGATTCAGCGAAATGCGCGACCACGGCACGTCCATCGACGCCGGGTTCAGAATGCTCACCACGCCAACCACTCCCGCGGCCTTCAACGACTTCCAGCGTTCCGCCAGAGTTTGATAGTGCGACGCCAGCGCCGTGGGAATATCCGAGGGCGACCCGGCGATGTACACCACAACTTTGCCTTTCAAGTCGAGCCCGGCCAGTTCGTCCAGATTTTTCTCGGGAATTTTCAGCCCGTAGCCGACGAACACCATCGGTGCCGTCAGTTGCGAGGAGGAATGCGTTGTGCGCGTGCTGAAGAACGCGTCAGTTTCGAACGAAAGCTTGGTGGTTGTGCCTCCGCCCACGAGCGCCAGCGAGGACTTCGACTCGTCCACCTGATACTGATTAAACTGGATCGGTTGGTAGAAGCCTTTGGTGCCCGCAGGCTCGAGCCCGGCTTTCTGGAATTGCTCGACGGCGAAAGTTTGCGCCTTGCGCAGCCCTTCACTTCCCGTATCGCGGCCTTCCAGCGCATCATCGGCAAGCACTTTTACGTCGGACCACCAGGTGTTGCCATCAAAATGGCCTGCGGATGTTTGTTGTGCCGGCGTGATTGCCGCGGCCAGCAAGAACGCGACGAGCGTGACAGCCTTACGAGACATGAGCGTTGCCTCCCGAATTGTGAACCAGACGTGAGAGCATACCAGACTTTTTGTGCTCTAGCGGAGCCGCGGAATTCAACGTATAAACATTCTTGCCTTCAGGAGGCATCCATGAATCCGGCAGACGCCATCGACAAATCGAAAACCGCGGCCGTCTTGTTGCCCGGCGACGGAGAGCGCATCAACGTTATCGGCGATTCGCAAACTATCAAGCTCGATGGCCGCATGACCAACGGCCTGTTCGCCATGATCGAACAAAATAACAAGCCAGGCCCGGGCGTGCCGCTGCATGTGCACACTCGGGAAGACGAGACGTTCTACGTTTGCGAGGGCGAAGTGACCTTCCAGGTGGGCGAGATCGAAATTCTCGCGCCCACCGGCACCACGGTGTATCTGCCGCGCGGAGTTCCTCACGGTTTCCGCGTGAACAAGCCTACTCGCGCGTTGCTGAGCGTCTACCCGGCCGGAGCGGAAAATATGTTTCGCAAACTAAGCGAATTGCCGCCGGGCCCGCCAAACATGGAAACCGTAACCAAAATTTGCGCTGAGTACGGCATCTACTTCCCGTAGCCGCACTTTTGTAGTTGATGTAAGCAACTAGCCTTTAGTCTCAAATGCAGCGATGGCTTTTATGCCAGCTCCTACTTGTAGAGTCGGCAACCGTTGTCTTTAGGGAGGACAACTTACTTGCCCTTGTCGTACGGATAGCCCTTGTCCGCCCAATCCACCTCAAAGCTCGTCGGCAATATCAGCACCCGAACTCTCGCAAGTCCTAATTCGCGCAGTGCCGTGAAAGCGGGCCGCACATTCGGGCACCGCTCCATCGGGCAGCACCCGCAATAAATCACCAGATTGCTGGTTTTTGGCAGCGTCGCGGCCCATGCCTTCATCTCTTTCAATCCTTCGGGGTTCCCGCCACTTCCGTGAAATTGCGCGCTCTTGATGTGTCCCGCGGTATACAGCCGCTGAAACCCAACAAAGACCACGGTTGGCGCAGTCTTCGGGTCGTTCAGTTCTTTGACCAGGTTGGGAGCTTCCACACTTTCCGCCTTGGTCCAAGGATCGTTTGCATTCTGCGCGTGGTGATTGGGAAGAAGAAAAAGTGTAGAAACGAATGTCGCGATCGTCATAAGAGAGGCGATGCGAAGAAGCACGCGAGCTTTCATCAAGGAAAATCCTCCGAGGCCAAAGCGACGCAGCCATTCTAGCGCGAATCTCCTACGACAGCAGTGCGCAATGGCAGTGCTATAGTACGGGTCGCGCGAAAATCCAGAAATACGAGGACAACATGATCGATCGGCGGCGTTTCTTGAACGTGTGCGCGGGACTTGGCCTGGGCGGAACGCTACTTCCTGGCGTGTTGTGGGCGCAAGCTCACGCGGACGGAAAGAAAAAGATCACCAAAGAACTAATCGAGAATGCCGCCGCCATCGCCGATGTGCCCATTTCCGATGCGCAAAAGGAAATGATGCTCGCGGGTTTGAACGATCAACTCGAGGGCTATGAGGCGATCTACGCGTTGCACATGCCGAACTCCGTAGACATGGCTTTGGTCTTTGATCCGCTGCTGCCAGGAATGAAAGTCGACACCGTGAAGAAGCCCATGAGCATGTCCGCGACGCCAAATATTGCGGCGAAGGACGTGCCCAGGAATCTTGAAACTTTGGCCTTTGCAAACGTCCGCGATTGGGGCGAACTGGTTCGCGCAGAAAAAGTCAGTTCCTCCGCGCTCACGGAAATGTACCTGGAGCGATTGAAGAGATACGACCCGACACTCAAGTTTGTCGTCACGCTGACCGAAGAACGCGCTCGCACGCAAGCCAAAGAAATGGATCGCGAAATTGCCGCCGGCAAATATCGCGGGCCGTTACACGGTCTGCCCTGGGGCGCAAAGGATTTGCTGTCCGTGAAGGGCTACCCAACCACATGGGGAGCCGGCGGTTTTGAAAAGCAAACAATCGAGGAAGATGCAATGGTTGTGCAAAGGCTCGACGCCGCGGGTGCCGTGCTGGTGGCGAAGCTAACACTCGGCGCGCTGGCCATGGGCGATGAGTGGTATGGCGGCAAGACTCGAAATCCTTGGAATCCCGCGCAGGGCTCGAGTGGATCGTCCGCGGGACCGGCCTCCGCCACCGCCGCGGGTTGCGTGGTGTTCAGCATTGGCAGTGAAACCCTGGGCTCCATCGCGTCGCCTTCCACGCGATGTGGGTGCACCGGCTTGCGCCCAACCTTTGGCTTTATCCCGAGGACTGGTGCTATGGCGCTTTCCTGGAGCATGGACAAACTTGGCCCCATCTGCCGCGAAGTGGAGGATTGCGCCATCGTTCTAAATGCGATTTACGGACCCGACGGCAAAGACCGCACCGTAAACGACGCAGCTTTCAACTGGAACGCCGACGTGGACTGGAAAAAGTTTCGCGTGGGTTATCTGAAGGCGGACTTTGAACCGCAGAAAGAGCAGCCGCACCCTGCCGCCACTCCAGAAAAACCGGCGGCTACGCCCGAAGAACAGAAGCAACGCGACGAACAGAAAAAACTGCGCCAGTTGCAACAACAGCAGCGGGTCTACACACGCAAATTCAACGATGCGGCGCTCGTGAAATTGCACGAAATGGGCGTTGACCTCATTCCAGTGGAAATCCCGAAACTTCCCTATGACGCGATGGTCGCCATGTTGAGCGCGGAAGCCGCAGCGGCCTTCGACGACCTTACCCGCTCGGGCCGCGACAATTTGCTGACTGCCCAGAAAGCCGACGATTGGCCCAACCAGTTCCGCACCGCCCGATTCATTCCGGCTGTCGAATATGTGCAAGCCGCGCGCGCCCGCACTCTGGCGATGCAGGCTGTCGCCAAGGCATTCGACAATTTCGACGTGATTGTCGCGCCCACGAATAGCCAGCAGTTGGTGGTCACGAATTTGACCGGGCATCCTGCGGTGATCCTGCCAAACGGGTTTCGTGGTGACGATGCCCCGCACATTCCACCGGGCAGCGACATGGACGAAGACAATATCGGCGGCCCGGGAACGCCCGTCAGCCTGACATTTTTGGGACAGCTATACGGCGAAGCGAAGCTGCTGGCCTTTGCCCGCGCCTATCAGCAAGCCACTGGTTTTCAGAACATGCATCCGAAGGCGTTTGTAGCGTCCTAGCCGCGGCTTTCCGTTTTCAGCGATATCCGATTACACGCCGGGCACGTTGAAGGCGTTCGCCAGGGTATTCAGCTCGGTTTTCACCGTAGACGCGTGAAGCGCAGCGGCTTCTCGTAACCTTCGGCGTAAATCAGCAGCGTCGAATCCTTCAACTCGAAGTGTTTCGCCGCCTGCAGCACCTTCAGATATTGCGTCTCCTGCGAACTGACGCCGTTGTCCATGCAAGCCATGCGTGTGGAAGCGAGCATCCCGAATTTAATCGAATCGCCTGAAATTTCCGTCGGCCCGGTAAAGCGGTTGCACGATCCGTTTCCCGCCACCCGGCCAGATTCCGGGAATGTCAGTGTGGCTTTCACATTCGGCAACGCCGGCGTTCCCGCCAGATCCTGCAGTGTCCATTCCGTCCCGGTAAGCGATACTGACGCGGGCGCGGAATTCGGCTTGGCTGTGTTTTTTGTGGGACCTTGCGTTTTGGTGCATCCCATTGCGAAAAAAGCCAGAAGTGCAAGCCCTGCTAGAGATTTGGCTTTGTCCAAGGGTTTCCTCCTGCATGAATCGGGGAATGGCTGGCACAGCGGGCAGGCTTGTATGCTAACTGTGAACTATCTGCATTCCACTACAAATTTGGCGTTTGCGCGGCGCATGGGGCGCTAGCTTTCATATCAACCTACGTTGCGATCCGCCATCTCTAGAGTTTCCAACGTTTAACTTTAAACTTCTAACTTTCACTCTTAGCTTCTCCCAACAACCGTTCTACTTTGCCAACTCTTTGCGCGTGCGCTGCAACTTCAGCGACGTGCTCCGCAACGTCTCCGGAATGTTCTTGTTCAGAGTGAGCTTTTTCAGATCCATCGCATTCAGCATCGGCAGCATGTGCAGGCTTACATCCAGCGGCGTCTTGGGGTTGTTCATCAGATTGCGTATCACGGTGTAGTTCTTTCGAAAGTTGCGATTGGTGGCGATCAACCGAAGAATTTCATCTGTCAGGGTGGTCATGGACGCAAACGCTTCCACTTCCTGATCGGTCAGCCGTGGCGACTGCAGCACCGCTCGTTGCACCACCTTGTTCGAATCGCGAATCAGCGTGCGCCGCGCTTCCGATCCGCCCTTGATCGCAAATTGCACGCGCTGCGATACGTTCATTCGGCTGATTTGCTGCAGCAATGTCTGTCGCTTCACGGGGTCCGGTTCCGCTTCCGCCGCGGCTTCCGCTATTCGTGCTTCATCGAACGCCGTGCCGTGAAGTTCGTGCAGTAACATCTTATGCTCCGGGGTCAGGTGCGGCGAATGCTCCAGCGCGGTTACCAGCGCGGGTGAAGCCGAAACTCGCTCCAGGTCGTCCATCAGCGTGTGCACCTGTACCGCCGTCAAATGCGGCACCAGCAGCGATAGATGTTCGCCGCTGCAGTGCTTGTTGGCAATCATCGCTTCAGAGATTGCGGGCGTCTTGGCCAGATTTCTTCCGCAGTACGCCACAAACGCAGGCAGCACCGTCTCGCGGCTCAAAGCCTGCACAAATACCTCCGGCGGATCCATCAGCAGCGCTTCTCCGGCTTTCGCGGCCACCAGTTCATCCGCATCCTGCGCCAGCACTGCAAGGATCTCCACGCGGTCCTCGACGCCAAGGTGCGCCCCAGAACTGCACACCGCCAGCTTTCGTTCGCGCAGCGCGCGTCCGTGGCGCAAATCTTCCAGTATTTCAGGGCTGAGTGTTTCCACAGCTTGCCTGCTTCAGGTCTTTTCTACCTGGCATTATTGTACCGAAGGTGGTGCCTGCCCCCGCGGCGACATAGCTTGCCCGTTCAATTCCAGCAACAGCGTGCCGGAATTCGCCGCGGCAACCTCCCATACTGGCTTGGCGTCAGCGGCCCGCGAAGGAACTGCAAACGATTGCTTTGTGGGGCGATTCGTTGAATATTGCCGCCAGGCATAGATGCCGCCTGCGATCAGTCCTGCAAGCACAACCAATATGCCCAGCAGGATTACCACCGGAAACCATCGCGGTACTGCGGGAATGCGCTTATTATCCGCGCGCTCCACCACCGACTGCAGTTGCGCGCCGTGCGCCAGATCGTACTCCCCCAGCAGCACTTCCTCGTCCAGCCCAAGGTAACGCGCCACCGATCGCACGAATCCGCGGTTGAACACTCCGCCCGGTAGTTTCTCCCACTCCTCGTTCTCTAGCGCCTCCAGAAAACGCGGTCCAATACGCGTCGCCGAGGTGATTTCTTCCAACGTCACCTCGCGCAATTCGCGTTCCCTCTTCAGACGTTCGCCGAAACTCCCCTTGGCCATGCTTTCTTCCTGTGCCACTTGCAATCTTTGAGTGTATCAGCCGCGGAACTTCGCACCAATGCGCAAGCCTCGCCCTCTATCTTCACAGGTGGCAAGTAACCTTGCATTCCCGCAGGGATGGCGCAAAAGCAGTCCAAGTCTGGAATGGATAGGCCGGGGCGGAGTCCCTTGCTTCGCACTATAGTTTCCGGTGCGGCGCGCTGTCAAACCATCGCCGTTTGCACCATTGAATCGCAGTCAGCGCTGGCGTAGGCTTGCTCTAGCTTTCCATGAGGTCCGCGCTTGCGAAACTTTGCTTACCTTCTTCTTGCTTGTATGGCGGGCACTTCCGCCGTGCCCATTCCTTCCCAAGCGCAAACGCCGCCTGTCGATTCCCCGAAAGTTTACGCCGCAAAAAACATCTATTTCGACGATCGCACCAGCTCCGATGCCGCGGCCAACGAAGCGCTCTCTCAACTGAAGAAGTGGGGACGCTTTCAAATCGTTTCAGACCGCCCGCAGGCCGACTTGATCTTTTTGTTGTCCGAGTCCGCCTATCGAGGCGGCTACATCGTTCCGGCCCCCGGCAGCAGCGATTCCGCCGATTCCAAGCCTCACGTCAAGATGGACCCGGCTCCTAGTTCCGGATGGCATGCTCCCGTTCGCGCCTGTTTCTTGACGGTTATCGATCCGCGCACAGGAGATACGCTCTGGAGCGATTCCCACGTGTGGGGCGGCATGCTGACCGGCAAAAACAGCGCCTGCGAACGCGTGGTCAAGGAGCTGCAAAGTCAGATGAAAAAGTAATTGCTCTCAACGTGCGTGCATCTGCACCCAACTGGCCAGAGCGCGCCACGCGGCGGTAGGACCGATGAGAAAACAACTTTGTTGCAGGATGATCAGGAACGCGCCAGCCCAAAGCGTGGCGCGATGAATCTTGCGCGTGGACCACAAGTCATAGCTCACCAGCGCCAGCAAAAAAAGGTAAGTGAAGAGCGCCGCCATCGGCGGTTTTCGATTCACCACAGCCAGGGGCCAGCGCGATACGGCGGCAAGCAGCAGCGCTATTGTCGCTATATAGATTAGCCGCTTGTGCTCCGCGGGATTGCGCCGGGCACGAAAAGCGAACGCCAGCAGCATCGCGAAAATCACCATCGCCATGATCGGCACAATATAGAACGCCAGCACATCCCGTCCGGGGGGCCCGGCAGCCCGCACCAGCGGATCGGTGGCCACCCACAGACCCAGAATAACCATCAAGCATCCCAGCAGGAATCCCGAGATCCCCAATCGCCGATGCAGGTCCACTCGCCCGGCCGCAACTAACGAAGTTGGCGTGATCAGCAACAGCATCCAGCAGGAAAATGCCGCTCCGTGTACATGAACAATCAGGCTGGGCAGCGGCGTGTGAAACACTCCCGCCAGATAATAGGTCTGCGCGAAGCCCAGCAAGACCGTAGCCAGCATTAGCAACGTCATGCTCGAGAAAAACCAGTGGTCGAAGCGGCGGCCAGCCACGCTGGCAGAACTTTTCGCGGCATTACCTGCTTGTGCTACGGCTGTAGCCATCATCCCTCTCTTACTGCGCTTTTTTCCGGTTACTGGAGACTTGTGGAGTGGCGAGATTTTAGGACAATTGGCAGCAGCGTTGCCAGCAAAAATACTCAATTGACCGTTCGCGTCATTCCGAACTCGTTTTAGCTGGCACGCTGCTCGCTCTCCACTTCGTGATATAACCTCTCACCATGAATGACCAATGGGGAAGACGCTTGTTCAAAACCGGCGCCGTGTGGCTGCTGATTATCGGCGCGGTTCACTCCATCTCTTTGTTCAGAGACCTTGGTCCCGCCAACGATACCGAGAGACAGCTCATTGATCTGATGACCAGCTATAAATTCAACCTCATGGGCTCGCTACGCAGCATGTCGGACTTGATGCGCGGCTTCAGCATTGCCTTCATGCTGACGCCACTTGCCTTTGGCGTGCTCGACCTGGTGCTGGCCCGTGAACGAGCCGGCCTCGTGAAGCGCGTAGCGCTCGTCCAGATCATTTGGCTCGCCGTCATGATCGTTGTCGCCCTGCGCTATTTCTTCGCGGCGCCGCAGGCGTTCCTGGCAATCGCGCTGATCATCTTTGTTTTGGCTTGGCTAAAACTGCCTTCCGATTCCGCCGCCTAGCGCCGCTGCCGAATTCGCACCGGGTGCCCCAGGTTCCGCTTTGTGGTGCCTGGGTCTTGGGTTGTTTGGCGCCGTGCCGCAATCACCCCTACCGTTATATATGCCTTGACACGTATATGCGTTCTGGAGTATATTCGGCACATGGAATCAGCCTTCGAAATTATTGCCGAGCCTAACCGCCGCGCCATCTTGAGCCTGCTGGTCTCCTCACAGCAGTCGGTGGGCGAGATCGAACGTCAACTTCGCATGTCCCAGCCTACCGTCTCCAAGCACTTGCGAGTTCTGCGCGATGCGGGCTTCGTGGAATCCACGGTGGATGCACAGCGCCGTCTTTACCGGCTGAAGCCTGAGCCATTTCAGCAGGTGGATACCTGGCTCGATCAGTTCCGTCAGTTCTGGTCGGCTCACATAGACGCCCTCGAACGCCACCTCGACCGCATGGATCAGTCTTCCCCGGCCAACGGCAAAACCAGGAGAAAACGACGCGGCTCAAACCGCGAGCGTGTCAAAGGAGAAACAAAATGAAAATCAAGATCACCAGCATCTATGTGGACAACCAGGACAAAGCCCTGCGCTTCTATACGGAGGTGTTAGGCTTTACCAAGAAAACCGATTTCAGTCAGGGCCCATATCGTTGGCTCACCGTGGCTTCGCCCGAGGAGCCGGACGGCACGGAACTGCAGTTGGCGCTGAACAACAATCCCGCCGCCCAGGCGTATCAGGAGGCGCTCTTTCAACAGAACCAGCCCGCAATCATGTTTTTCACCGACGACATCAAGGCCGACTACGAGCGCATCAAGGCCCGCGGCGCTGAGTTCACCATGCCCCCCACCGACGTCACTGGCTCCACGATTGCCATGTTGAAAGACACTTGCGGCAATCTCATTCAACTCACCCAGCTGGCGCGCTATCCCAAGTAAGGAGAAAAACATGGGCGATCGCGAGCAGTACACACCCGGTCCGGCCAGCGGGGCACGGGTACAAAAGGACGGAGAAAAGTGGACGCTCATTCTCGTCCGAGAACTACGCCACTCGCCGGAAAAAGTCTGGCAGGCACTCACCGAGCCGCAGCATCTGCGCGAGTGGGCTCCCTTTGACGCCGATGGCAGCCTGGGCAAGGCTGGAACCACGATGAAGCTCACCACCGTGAAAGCGCCCACTCAGCAGGTTTCTGAAACAACCGTGACGCGGGCCGAGGCTCCCAAGGTGCTGGAGTACAACTGGGGCACAAACGATATGCGCTGGGAACTCGAAGCACTTGGTGGCGGCACGCGCCTGACGCTGTGGCACAGCATCGATCGCCGCTACGTTTCCTGGGGTGCCGCGGGCTGGCACATTTGCTTCGACGTCCTAGATCACCTTCTCAGCGGAGCTCCCGTCGGCCGCATCGTTGGCGGCGAGGCCACGAAGTTCGGCTGGCAGCGATTGAACGCCGAATACGCCAGGCAGTTTGGTATGGAAACGCCCAACCCGCCGTCTCAGTCAGGTCAAAAGTCGGAATAAAAGGGGGACAAAATCATGAAAGAAGCCACCAAACGCTCCATTTTTCGCTGGATTCACATTATCTTTGGCATTCCGATACTCGGTTACATTTATGATTCGCCTTCGGATACTCCTAACTACGCCTTCGCCATTCGCTATGTCATTCTTCCTGTTTTGCTGCTCTCAGGATTGTGGATGTGGAAAGGCCATGTCGTTCGCCGACTTTTTTCGAAGAGATCAGACGCGACTCGCATGAAATCGGGACGAGAATTGGAGGCATAACATCCCATGAATCCATCGCAACGGATTGACCAACTCATCGTAGGACTCACGGACTGGCGTGGCAAAACGCTCGCCAGCGTCCGTAAGAGTATCCGTGCGGCGGACCCGGAGATCGTCGAGGAATGGAAGTGGATGGGAAGCCCGGTGTGGTCTCGCCACGGAATCATCGCGGTCGGCAACGCCCACAAGGATAAGGTGAAGCTTACCCTTGCCCACGGCGCGCACATCCCGGATCCCGACAAGCTCTTTAACGCGGGCCTTGGAGGCAACACCTGGCGAGCCATCGATCTTTTCGAGGGCGACAAGATTGATGAGCGTGCGCTAAAAAATCTCGTCCGTTCCGCGATTGAGTACAATCACATCAAACTGAAGAACAAAGCGCCTGCAAGCGCAAAAGCGCGCAAAAGCAAAACGTAATGCAAAGAGGGCAGCACTCCGGCCGCCCCCTCTGAAGTGACGATCTACTTGTTTCCTGTGCTTCCCGTTGCAGACGAACCGCTTTGCGATTTCGCTACGGCGTCCAGGATTTCCGAACGAGATACCTCGATGCTAAACAAATGGTTGGGCGTCTCGATCTTGTTCAGGAAGTGTTCGTCGCCAACTTGTACAAAGCTGACGTCGTTTTTGTCGGTGCTGCTGCTTTCCTCCCAGGTCGAATGGATCATCGCCGTTTCGCGAGTTTCCACGCTGCTCAGAAACAGCAGCTTCGGGTCAGTAATGCTCACACGTCTCACCCGATAGGTTCCGGCTGGAAACGTTTTGCCGCCAACTACAAAGTCGTGGGGCGTGTTGAACTCAATTTGATCCAAAGACTGGGCCTTGGCGCTCAAGCCGAAACCGGCGACGCCGATTAGAGCAATCACAATACGCAAGAACTGCCTTCTCATCATTTCTCCTTTGAACGTTTAGAGCTTCGTTGTGAACCACTGCCGCTGCGAGCTCTCTGTTCCGCAAGCGCGGCGTTTCGCACAATCATTCTCAAAACGCTTACAGTGATGAGATTCGGGGCTAGCTACGAAGTAATGGAATCCATGTAAACACGATGTCTCGTGTTCGTAATTTTTATCTTCCGTTTCCCGAGATGACTCTGGGTGGGTTCGCCTGAAGAAAAAATGTAGTGAATAGAAGGGTGCCCCAGCTTCCGCCTTGTGGTACCTGGGTCTTGGGTTTATCTGGCAGCGCCGCTGAATTTTCCGGAATGACTACCGCGATTGGGCAAGTACACTCGCGCGACCCAGTCTGAGGCTGGATCACCCACAAATATGGACGGAGGCGGCAGGCCCTAGTCTTCCCGCCTCCCCCTTTTCCTCGGAGGGGCCACTAATCGGTCGTGCCTGAGTGGCCCTCCTACCATATTCCCTGAATTTCAAAAGAAGGTTCCCGTCGCCATTCAAAGAAAAAGGGCGTTCGGGTAGAAGCTGCATGTAAGTGGCAAATTGCACCCGAATGCTCCCTTGCCCGTTGCAAACGATTGTGTTTACTCCTGGATCTGCCGGTTGTCCGGTATTCTTCCAAAGACCAAAAGGATCAACGAACAGCTGGGGGTTGTTGTCAACGTATCGGTAGAAATTTATGCCTTCGGATAAATTCAGAGGATCTTCACTGACAAATCGCCCCGCCTGTGGGTCGTAGTATCTGGCGCGATAGTACGATCCGGGGGCTCCCTCCGGCACGTTTGGAATTGGGGGCGGTGATGCTATTGTCATCGCCCCAATTGTACTGGCAGATAATCGAGCTTGAAAGTGATTCAGCTCCGTTGTTTCTATATCCTAGCTGCTGGGTGTGTCCGACTGTGAACTTGTTTCAACTTTCGGATTGAGACGTGAGTATAGATTTGCGTTGTATCCAACCGTGCGTGGCCGAGCATCTCCTGAATGTAGCGGGTGTCGGCTCCGCCTTCCAGCATAAGGGTAGCCATGGTGTGTCTGAAAATATGGCACGCGCCATTTTTCGCGACGTTTGCGGCTTGAATGTATTTCCTGACCAGCCAACTCAAGTGATTTGGCGTGAATAACACGCCGGTTGAAGTCAGAAAAATCATTTCCTGGTCCGGTTCCGTCGCCATTTCTGCCCGCACTCTCGAAAGGTACTGATCGAGGCAAAATAGAGCCCTTTCTCCAATGGGCACGGTTCGATCCCGCTTTCCCTTTCCTTCCCGAATGGTGAGAACTCCGGCGGGATGGCCCGGACGAAAACGTGTAGGACGATTTTGGGTGTGGGTCCCCCACCCTCGATTTTTGAGGGTGGGCTCTTGGGGTCCTCGCCTGGACTCATCACCCTTAAAGCGCATTCGAATACTATACCGATAAAATACTGGTTGACAGTTGATAATTAACGTGGTATTCTGTTGTGTGAATTTCAGGGCTCGTTCCTTCTGCGCCTCTTCCCGCTTCCCCGCCGCAGGAGCGCCGCTTCTCACTGCTTTTATGCCTTCCCGCGAATCTCCCTCAACTCTCGCCGATTCACCTGCATCCCTACAAAACACATCGGGGAGGGCTAGGCCCTTCACCGGTCGCCGTCGCAGGCCGCGCAGCACTCTCCGCTAAGTCCTTTCCTTGCCACTCTTACAAATTTGTCGTTCCGTAAGTCCTTTGCGTGCCGCTCTTACGAAAAACACCCGCGGGTGGGAGTATCATTTCAGTTAACGTTAGACTTGGCTCGCCCGCGCACTAGTTCACACATATTCTCCTCTTCACTCGCCACGCCCAGCGAACCACGTGCCACGAACGGCCAGTCACGAATCACCAGTCACGATTCACGACGCACGCGCCATTTTTCCATCATGGCAAGATGGAAACGCCTGTCCCACGACGATGTTGCGCCGCATTTTACGGGGTGCCTATACTGGCCCAGACGAGTTCGTTCTGGAATAGGTGTCGACGCGCGGCTCCCTTCTACGGCTGCCGGCGCGGTCTTTATCTTCAGGGGATGGCATCCAGTGAGCGCTGAGGAGATCAAACAGTTCCCAAGTGTCGAGCGGCGCCGCAATCCGGGCGCGCCGTCCGAACAGCGGGAAGCGGGCGAAGTGGCGGTCTTCCAGGAATTGGGGAAGGCGCTCACCTCCTCCCTGCAGCTCGATCAGGTTCTTCGTACCATCATGGAGAAAATCGACGAATTTCTCCGCCCGGAAAACTGGTCGCTGTTGCTGCTCGACGAATCCAAGCAGGAACTCTACTTCGAGCTGGCGGTCGGCAAAGCTTCGCAGGCCCTCAAGGATGTGCGCATCAAGCTTGGCCAGGGGATTGGCGGCTGGGTGGCGCAGCACGGCGAAGTTGTCATCGTTCCAGATACCTCCAAAGACACGCGCTTCTTCGGCAAGGTGGACGAAAAAACCAAGATGGAGACTCGCTCCATCGTCGCCGTGCCCGTTAAATTCCGCGACACTTGCCTCGGCGTCATTGAGCTGATCAATTGCGTTGGCCCCGAAGGATTCGATCCGCGCGACTTGAAGTTGCTGGAAGCGCTTTCGGATTTTGCCGCCATCGCGCTGGAAAACGCTCGCCACGTCAAACGCATTCATGAACTGACCATCAAGGACGACTGCACCTCGCTCTACAATGCCCGCCACATGGGCTTTATCCTGGACACGGAAATCTACCGCTCGCAACGCTATAACTACGAATTCTCCATCGTGTTCATCGACCTCGACCACTTCAAGATGGTCAACGATACCCACGGTCACCTGGTCGGCTCGCGCTTGCTCTCTGAAATGGGCGATGCCCTGAAAACCAATTGTCGCCTGATTGATTTCGCCTTTCGCTATGGCGGCGACGAGTTTGTGATTCTTCTGCCGCAAACCTCCAAAGAAAACGCCATCTACGTGGCCAAGCGTTTGCACAAGCTTATTCGCGAAACCGTCTGGCTCTCGAAAGAAGACTTGAATATCAAGATTACGCCCAGCGTCGGCGTCGCTTCCTATCCCGCGGATTCCAAAACCAAAGAAGGTTTGCTGCATCTCGCCGATGAAGCGATGTACCTGGTGAAAAATACCAATCGCGATAGCGTTGCCGCCGCCAATCTCGGCATCCTTCCGGAAAATTCCGACGCCGAAGAAGCCACCGGCGAAGCCGCTGCTCAGTAGACTCCCCAACGTTCAGGCACGCTATACAGTCCTTCAAAATTCTGATTAACTGAAATCATGAAGAGGAGCGAAGCCGCGCGTTACGCTCGCTGGTCCGCGCTGGTGGCTGTTGTGCTGGCCGCGTCCACTGGCGGCATTTATTTGAAGCGCCAATACACCGCGCACGTCGAGAAGAAGAATGCTCCTCCCGCGCCGCCGCGCGACGTTGAGCGGCAATCCAGCGGAATCACCTTTTCCAAAGGCGATGGCACGCGCACCATCTTCACGGTGCAAGCCTCGAAGTCCACGGACTTCAAGGGACAAGACGCCAGCCTTCTGGAAGATGTCAACATCACCGTGTTCGGCAAGACCGGCGACCGCCACGATGTGATTCACACGCAGAGTTGCCAATACGCGAAAGCCGATGGCGGCGTGCAATGCAATGGCGAAGTGCAGATGGAATTGCAGAGCGCCGTCGACGCCGAGCGTGTCCGCAAGCAACCCTCCGCTGTCCCCAACATTATCCGCGTTGAAACTCGGGGAGTGACGTTTGAAAAGGCCACCGGCCGCGCGCAAACCGTTCAGCCAGTGAAGTTCTCATTCCCCAATGGCAGTGGCGAGGGCGTGGGCGCGGTGTATTCCTCGGAAGAAGGGCAGTTGCGGCTGATACGCGATGTGCATCTGGTGATGGACGCGTCCTCTATGTCCAAAGGCACCGCGAAGCCGAATGCGGCTGCATCTGAAGTCGACATCCATGGCAGCAGCATGGAATTTGGCAAGACCACGCATTCCATACTTCTATTCGGCCCAGTCACGGCGAACACAACGGCTCAGGAACTCACCGCGGGTGAATTGTTTGTTTCGCTGGACTCCGCTTTCCGCGCACAATCGCTGATCGCCAGACCGGGCACGCTGGGACAAACTCCGGAAGTGGTGTCGCGCGGTTCGGGAAGCGGCAGCTCGAAACTGAGTGCGGACAAATTGACGGCGGAATTGTCTCCCGCAGGTTGGGTAACAACGGTTCTGGCGGAAGGAAATGTGGACGGCGTTGCTCCGAATGGCGGGTTGCAAGCCGATCGCGGCGAATTGGAAATGTGGCCGCGGGTGAATCAGGCGAAGGTGTTGACCGCGCGCGGAAATGTGCGGTTGCAGAGCCGCGATCCGAAAACGGGGCTGCAGCGCAACGTGAAGACCGAAGCCATGCAGCTGAATTTCACTGGCGGGCAATTGGGCCAGCAGAATCGCGTGCAACATAGCGAAACGCTGGCGCGCGGCACTATCGAATGGAACGATGCGGCCGCGAGCCGGTCGAAACTGACCGCCGACAAGCTGGCGCTGGACTTCGGCGCAACCGGGAAAGCGCAGCAACTGGTTGCCACCGGGGCTCTGCAGACCGAACGCGAACTGAAGGGCAAGCCATTGCAGACGGCCGATTCCAAAAATGGGCTGATTCAGATGGAGCCCACAGGCGAATGGTCCAAGATCACGATGCAGGGCAATGTGCACTTGAAGGAGGGCGATCGCACCGGCGAAGCGCAGCAGGCAATATTCACGAAGGCGAACCAGACGGCCGTGCTCACCGGCCAGGCACTGGCGCGCGACTCCACCAGCGAGACGCGCGCGACGAAAATCACGTTCAATCAAGCCACCGGAGAAATTTTCGCGGAGGGAAACGTTCGCTCCACCGATCTTTCGGCAAAGGCCACAACCGTGCAACTGGCGCCCGTGCCCACCAATCTTTCCTCGGAGCACATGCAAGCAAACTCAAAGACGGGACGCGCGCTGTACACCGGACACGCCCGCATGTGGCAGGGAGCGTCGGTGCTGGAGGCGGAATCGATCGAATTACTGCGCGACACGCGAGTGGTGAACGCAGTTGGCAATGTACGTGCTGTCTTTCCGCAAGCTTCCAACGATCAATCCCAGCCAAAAAAGCAGCCAAGTCTTTGGCACATTTCCGCGGGCACGCTCACCTATTGGGACTTGGAGAATCGCGCGAAACTGGAAGACAACGTTGTCGTGCAATCCGTTGACCAACGCATGCGCGCACCGGTGCTGGACCTGTTCTTCACGCGCGCGCCCACCGGAAAGCAGGGAGTGCCGGGAGCTGCGCAGATCAGTCGGGCCGTGGGAACTGGCGGTGTGATGGTAGAGGAAGCCGACAGGCGAGCCACGGCGGAGAAGGGCGTGTACACGGCGGAGGACGAGAAATTTGTTCTAAGCGGCGGAAATCCCACACTTTACGATGCTCAGGAAGGGACAACGACGGGGCGTCAATTGACCTTCCATATTGCGGATGATACGATCATCGTCGACTCGGCAGAGGGCATGCGCACGCTGACCAAACACCGAGTTCAATAGTAAGTGGATTCGCTACCAATCCGCGTGATTTGGAATGCCAACACTCCAGGGCGTCGAACTGAGCAAGTCCTACCGGGGACGCAAGGTTGTCGATAACGTACAAGTAGAAATAGGGCAGGGCGAAGTTGTCGGGCTGTTGGGGCCGAATGGCGCTGGCAAGACCACCACTTTTTACATGATTGTCGGCCTGGCAAGGCCCGACTCCGGCCAGGTTCTGCTGAATGGGGAAGAGATTACCGACCTGCCCATGTACCTGAGGGCGCGCAGCGGTATCAGCTATCTGCCTCAGGAACCCTCGGTGTTCCGTCAACTTACCAGCGAACAAAACCTGCTGGCGGTATTGGAAACCCTGCCACTTACGCCGGAGCAACAGCGGGATCGGCTGGAAGAACTGCTGGCGCAGATGGGGCTGGAGACGGTGCGGCAGAGCAAGGCGTACATGCTGTCTGGTGGAGAGCGGCGCAGGCTGGAGATCGCGCGGTCACTGACCTTGCAGCCGTCGTTTATCCTGCTGGACGAGCCGTTTTCCGGGATTGACCCCTTGACCGTGAGGGACTTACAGGAGTTGATCCGGGAATTGAGCCGGTCCGGGATTGGTGTGCTGATTACGGACCACAACGTACGGGAAACACTTAGCGTGACGGACCGCGCGTATATCGTGAATCATGGCAGAATTATGGCGAAGGGCACGCCGAAGGACTTGAGCGACAATCCGGAAGTACGCCGCGTGTATCTCGGCGATACCTTCCGCTTGAATTAGGTTTATCCTAGGTAGCGAGACGGTTGGCGGTTAGCAAGAACGGGAGCCCATGGCCTGGCAGGGACTCAAATTAAATCTCAAGGTGACGCAGAAGCAGATTCTGACGCCCGGCCTTGTGCAGATGGTCAGCGTACTGGCGCTGAACCGCCTGGAACTCCGCGAAATGATTAACCAGGAAATGATCGCGAATCCCGTCCTCGAAGAACTCTCGGAAGAACCGACCGTCAGCGATAACTACAGCGACGAAACTTTCCTGAAAGCCGAAACCGAAAAAGTTCCAGAAAAGCCAGAGCCCAACCCGTTCGACGAGTTCGACGTGGGAGCGTTCTTCAATCAGTACCTCGATACCGGCGGCGACGGCGGTAAATCTCAGGAACGTGAAATCAGTGAACGTCCCTCCTTTGAGAAGTTTCTTTCTTCCCCGGCCGGGCTTACCGATCATCTGAACTGGCAACTGAGCGTGACGATTTGTTCGGAGTCGGTGCGCGAGATCGTCGAAAACATTATTGGGAATCTGGATGAAAACGGCTACCTGACGGCGTCGGTGGAAGAACTGGCGCAAGACGGCAAGTACACGCAGGACGATCTGGAAGATGCGATCGCGGTGGTGCAAGACTTCGACCCGATTGGAGTGGGCGCGCGGGATCTGCGGGAGTGCCTGCTGTTGCAACTGAAAGCGTTTGATCCGCAGAACACTCTGGCGTGCCAGATTGTTTCCGAGCATCTGAAGCAGGTGCAGTCGAATCAGCTGAAGGAAATTGCGCGCGCTCTGAATCGTCCGACGGACATCGTGAAGCACGCCATCGACACAATTAAGAAGCTGGACCCGCGTCCGGGGTTGCGTTACAACAAAACGGAACCACGCCTGGTGGAGCCCGACGTTTATTTCCGTAAGGTCGACGACCAGTGGCAGGTTTTCCTGAATGAAGACGACATGCCGCAGCTGCGCCTGAGCCCAACGTACCGCCGTCTGCTGGTGCGCGATGCGGCCGACAAAGAAGTCCGTAATTATGTGAAGGAACGCTTCACCGCTGCCATTCAGTTGATGAAGAACATCGAGCAGCGCAAACACACGATCTTGCGGGTCTGCCAATCGATTATTGCCAGGCAAGGCGAATTCCTGGACAAGGGTCCGGACACGCTGAAGCCGATGATGATCAAAGAAGTTGCGGAAGAAGTGGGCGTGCATCCCTCGACGGTGAGCCGCGCCGTGGCCAGCAAATACGCACATACGCCGCAGGGCGTGATCGAGTTGCGTTCGTTCTTCAGCGAAGCGGTGAATGGACCTGAGGGCGGCGGAATGTCGCTGCTGACTTTGAAGCGCCTGGTCAAGAAGATGATCGATGAAGAAGATTCCTCGCGGCCGCTGACCGACGAGCAGATCGCCAAGAAGCTCGACGACGGCGGCATCCATGTGACCCGGCGCACCGTGGCGAAATACCGCGAAGACATGCGCATTCCGAGCACGCATCAACGGCGCGTGAAGAGCTGAGTCCCCACCTACTGTGAAGCGCGCCCTCCGCACACGAACAAAATCCAGGAAACAAGGGAGACAACTCGTCATCCTGACGGGGCTTTCCGGCTCGGGAAAGAGCACGGTGCTGAAGGCTTTCGAGGACATGGGCTTTTACTGCGTGGACAATCTGCCCGTGGAGCTGATTCCGATTTTTGCGGAGCTGCATGCGGCCGGTGAAGGCGACTTCGCGCGTGCGGCGCTGCTTGTGGATGCTCGGGAAGGCTTGCAACTGGAAAAGCTGCCGGGATTGCTGCGGCATATGCGCCGCGAACATCCCATCACGCTGGTATTTATCGAAGCGAACGAAGACGCGCTGCTGCGGAGGTATAGCGAGACGCGGCGGCCGCATCCGCTGGGCAAGGATTTTTCGGTGCGCGAAAGCTTGCATCATGAACGCGTGCTGATGGACCCGATTCGCAAGCTGGCCGACGTCGTGATCGACTCGTCGCAGTTCAACGTGCACGAATTGCGGCAGTTTGTGAACGAGCGGTTCCGCAGCGAGAGCAAGCGGCCCATGCTGGTTTCGCTGGTTAGCTTTGGCTTTAAGTTTGGCGTACCCACCGACGCCGACTTGATGTTCGATGTGCGCTTTCTGCCGAATCCACATTTCGTGCAGAAACTTCGGCCATTTACCGGCAAGGATCCGCAGGTGCGGCGGTACATCCGGTCGTTTCCGCAGACCGGAGAATTTCTGCGCCGCATGCAGGGTCTGCTGACTTACCTGATTCCGCACTACATCGAAGAAGGGAAGAGCTATCTGACTATCGCGTTCGGATGCACGGGCGGAAAGCACCGCTCGGTAATGATGGCGGAATCGATGAAGCAGTCACTGGAGAAGCGCGGGTATGCGACGCGCGTCGTGCATCGCGACATCAATAAATAGAATCGCCGCGAAATTCGTTCGCGGTTCCTGGTCGACGGAGCGATATGCCACGGAATTGTTCGGTTTCCAATTGCCTGTGGGCCATTTCAGCATTGCTCGGAGCTACTCCCATGTTCCTGGTTCCCCTTGCTTTAAATGGCCAACGGATCGCCACGACCATCCAGCCAGACACTGGGATCATTAGTCTCGACGTGGTCGTTACGTCCCAATCAGGTGCGCCCATAAGCGGGCTCGAACAGCGAGACTTCACGATTCTAGATAACAAGTTGCCACGGACCATTACGTCCTTTCGAGCCTTCCGCGGTCGGGAGGCGCCCATCGAAGTCATCGTGGTGATTGACGACGTCAATACCGGTGGCGCACACATTGCTTACGAGCGTTCCGAGGTCGACAAGTTCCTGCGACTCGATGGCGGCAATCTCGCTCATCCCGTTGCCCTTGCAATCTTCACCGATTTTGGCGTGAAGATTCAGGATGAGTTTACGACTGACGGCAAGGCTCTCAGTTCTGTTCTGGATCAATACACCATTGGCCAGCATTCCATTCCGCGCTCCGGTGGCATTTACGGTGCGATGGAGCGCTTCCAGTTGTCGATCGTAGCCCTCCATCAGATTGCGGTGCGGGAAGTGACGCGCCCGGGGCGCAAAATTGTTCTTTGGATCTCTCCCGGCTGGCCGCTGCTTGCCGGTCCTAGCTCGCAGTTGAATTCGACAGAACGGCAGCAAGCTTTTACGGATATTGTAACGTTATCGACTCGGCTTCGTCAGGCAGGCATCACGTTGTATAGCGTCGATCCTCTCGGCACCGAAGACTTTGCCAACCGTTCGTTCCACTGGCAAGCCTTCGTAAACGGCGTCAGCAAACCGAGCCAAGCTGAGTGGGGCCACATTGCACTACAGGTGCTCGCCGTTCAGAGTGGCGGCATGGCTCTGACGATCAACAATGACCTTGCTGACTTGCTGGGCCGCTGTCTCTCCGACACTCAAGCCTATTATGAAGTCTCCTTCGCCCCTCCTCTGGGAGAAAAGAAGGATGAATATCACCGCATCGAAGTCCGAGTTGCAAAGGCCGGCGTGACCGCGCGAACTCGGCAAAGCTATTATTCGCAAATTGCGCAGGGTTCAACGCACTGAAGACAAACTTGGGAGGTTGGGCCGTTCCTTCCGGATGCGACCTTTTCTTCCCGATGTTCCTGTGTGAGACTGCTGTCTGAAATCGGCGCGGTCCACATGAAACTTCTACTGTCCTGGCAACTCCCGCCTGTCACCAATCTCTGCCGTTCGAGAATTCTGTGAGGTTCCTTCTGCTATTCGCGGCGGCACTAGCCGCTTGTGTTTCCTTTGGTCAATCAGTCGCCGATCCACACGCCTTGGAAGAGTCTCGAAGAGTCGTGGTCCCAATCGTATGTGTCGTTCGTGCTCGGAACGATAAACGCATCGTTAGATATCGCACGGTAGGCACCGGATTCCTGGTGGACATGACGGGGACATTCGTCACCGCTCTCCACGTAATTGACAGCTTCTCGGGCAGCACGCAGAAAACGACCTGCCAAGGTGCCATTGCTTTCTCAACCGGTGAAGCTAAAGCACGTGAAAACGGGCAGTGGTCCGCTTTGCCAAAGAGCGAATGGGAACGTCCGCCAAAGGACGTCAAATGGGTCCCGGTCGATTTTGCGACTTGTCACAGGAACATCGAATTTGATGTCGCCGTCTGCAAGACAATGCGTGATCTCACGACCGAAACCGTTTCCCACGGTGTTGCTAGCGTCTCCGTAGAGCGTCCTCCGCGAGGCACGAGCGTTTTCTTCATTGGATTTTCACTCCAGGCAACAAACTCGGTCGTCCGAACCGGCAACGTGATGGAGTTTGTCGCTACGAATATCTATATCGATAAATCCGCATGGCCTGGGGCCAGCGGTAGTCCCATCTTTCTCGCGGGTGGAAAGCAGGTCGTTGGCATGATCACTAAGACCGGCATCGAAAATTGCGCAGGCTCGTCGTTTGGCGTTGCGGGGGATAAGATCGCGGCCATCCTGGCCGAAGCAAGACCTAAGTTAGAGAAGCCATGAGTTAGGTTCAAATTGCTCATGGAAGGCACGGAACTATTGAATTACGGATTGTGGCCTATGGTGACTAGGCGCTCGGCGTTAGGACCGTAGGAGTCTCCGTCGAGATTACCGTAGAGTCTTACCGCAAGGAATCCTGCCTGTTCCATGCGATCGCGCAGCTCTTGGCCAGAGTAAATGGTGTGATGGAATTTGAAGCTTTTCGCCCGGCCTTTGCGGATGAGGAGCCATTCGCGGCTATGCGACGCGCGTGGTGCATCGCGACATCAATAAGTGGGAATGGCTCCATTAATCCGAACAGGAGTTAGTGCCGAACACGAAAGGGCACGCCGTTCACTATCGGATGCTCATCGATTGGGAATGCAATCGTAGGAAACGCATATTTCGTATTTCCTGCAGCACCGGCAAATGCCACGAAACGAGCTCTGTCACCCAATGCGAATCCGTCTCTAGCCGCCGTCGCTTCTTCTCCTCCTGCCAAGCTCTGTCCGGGCCACAAACGTTTTGAGAATAGTTGAGCCTTATAGATACCCAGTGGATAGGGATGGCAAAAAGATGATTGGTCCCATACCACAACCGACTCCCAGTTGGCTGATTGTGTATTCCACTTCTCTACGGCGTACGCAATCGAAGTGCCGTGCTCGCTAGCATCGGTTATGAAATCACACGCGTTCACGGTGACTGGAAGGACACCGTAGTTCGTCAATCTGACGCCGTAGAGTTTCGAAATGCCCTCAATGCCTATATCACCGCGATCTACGAGCAATTCCGCATGTAATCCCAAGCGCGTGAGATGTCCGTATCTAAGTCCGTATCTAAGATAGTGATACGACTCGACGAGCAACGCTCCGCACGCGACTATTGAGATTGTTAGAACAAGGTTCTTCGAAGGGCTCTCATCTTTGAGTTTGACACCACCATACTATGACCGATGCCAAAGAAATCGTCGTGCGACGAAGAACGCTTACGATGCCGGTTTGTGGCCTATGGCGACTAGGCGTTCGGCGTCGGGTCCGTAGGCGTCTCCGTCTAGATTGCCGTACAGTTTTACGGCAACGAATCCTGCCTGCTGCATGCGATCGCGCAGCTCTTGGCCAGAATAAATGGTGTGATGGAATTTGAAACTTTTCGCCCGGCCGTTGCGGATGAGGAGCCATTCGTTGCGGACGCGGGTCCAATCATCAAAAATCTCGTGCCGTTCTACCATGAGCGTACCGTCCGGCAAAACAGTAGAGATTGTGGGCTGAAGAATTTTTGCCAGACGTTCTTTGCCCAGGACCTCGATCAGGCAAGCGCCGCCTGGCTGCAGGGATGTGAACATGTTCTGCAAGACGGCGATATCGTCTCTGCGATCGTCGAAATAGCCGAAGGATGTGAACATGCTCAGCACGAGCGCAAAGGCGCCGGGACGTACAAAATCGCGCATGTCTTCCCGAATCCACTCGACTTTGACGTTGGCGGCCTTGGCTTTTGCCCGCGCCTTATCTAGCAGATACTTCGTTCGATCAACGCCGGTGACGTGGAATCCCTTTTTTGCCAGCGCAATGCTGCATCTGCCCGGACCGCAGCACAGATCGAGGACCGACTTGCCAGGGGGTTTGGTGAGTGCGAGCGCCTGAGCGACTTGTTCATCCGCCGCAGCGAAACGCTGCTCTGGAAACATGAACGGGTAAAGCTCGCGCCAGAAGGAATCGTCGTCGAACCACTCTTTTTTGCGCTTCGCGGTTTTCATGGCATTTGGCGATTAGACTACCATAGCGGTTGATGGCATCAGCGCCGCCCAGCCAACTTGACACACTACCGCGCAGCCGAATAGCGTACCAAGAGGGGATACCGCAGGCATACCCGGGGGCTGAGTAGTGGGTTCCATGTTTTCGCCACAATTGAAGCGGCTGTTGGGATACGTGAAGCCTTACCGCGTGTCCATGAGCGCGGGAATTGCGCTGCTGATGGTGGTGGGATTGGCCGAAGCGATCATCGGGCTGATGATCAAGCCGATTGTAGATCGCGTGTTGACCCCTGCGGCGCCCGATTCCAACGTACTTTTGTTCACCGTGCCCCACGGCGGCCCTGCAATTTACCTGAATCGCTTTTTTCCGCACAGCATCCACAACGTCTGGCCGATTGTCTCCATCTCGCTGTTCGTGATCTTTTTTGTAAAGTCTGTGTCGGAGTTTGGCGGCAACACGCTGATTCAATTCGTTGGCCATCGCGCGCTCACGGATTTGCGCAACAAGGTCTACGAAAAGATCATTCGCCAGCCCATCGGTTTTTTCCAGAGCGAACCAACCGGACGAGTCATGTCGGGAGTGATCAATGATGTGGAGCGGGCGCGCCCGGCTCTTTCCGAATATCTGGCGGACGTGTTCCGGCAAAGTTTTTCGTTCGTCGCGTTTATCGCCGTGCTGTTCTACATCGACTGGAAAATGACGCTGGTCTGCGCGCTTTTTCTGCCCCTGGTGGTTTGGCCGGTCGGCAAGTTGGGACGCAAGATTCGACGTTCGGTGGAAAGTAGTCAGAGCAAACTGGGAGAACTGAACCAGATTCTGCAGGAAACGGTAGCCGGGAATCGCATCGTAAAGGCCTTTGGCATGGAGGACTTCGAGGTCAAGAAATTCCAGGCCGCGGCCAAGCGCCTGCTTCGCGAAACTATGCGGTGGGTGCGCGCGCAGGTGGTGACCTCGCCGCTGATGGACTTGCTGTTGCCGGTGGTGATTTCGTTGCTCCTGCTGCATGCGCGAGACAAAATTCGTTTGCAGCAAATGACCGTGGGATTGTTTTTCAGTTTTGTCTATTGCCTGTTCAAGTCCTACGAGCCAATCAAGCGCATGGGCGCGGTATACCAGCAGTTTCAACAGGCGCAGGGCGCCACAACGCATGTCTTCGCATATCTGGATTTGCAGCAAGAGGAACAAGACGCGCCGGGCGCGGCTCCCTTGCCGGCATTCTGTTGCGAAATCGAATTTCAAAATGTGGGCTTCTCGTACGACACCGCGCCGGTGCTGCGCGACGTGAGTTTTCACGCACGCAAGGGCGAACTGGTGGCGTTCGTGGGATCAAGCGGAGCAGGGAAGACGACGCTCGTCAACCTGATACCGCGATTTTACGCGGCCAGTTCCGGCACGATTCGAGTGGACGGCGCAGACATTCGCGACGTCACACTGCGGTCGCTGCGCGGGCAGATCGCCATGGTCACGCAGGAAAATATTTTGTTTCACGATACGGTGCGGAACAATATTTGCTACGGCATGAGCAATGTTCCGCAGGAGCGCGTGATTCAAGCGGCGCAGGCGGCGCTGGCTCACGATTTCATCATGGAGCTGCCGCAAGGCTACGATACGCTGATCGGGGAACGCGGCACGCGGCTTAGCGGTGGCCAACGCCAACGCATCGCCATCGCGCGCGCGATTTTGAAGGATTCGCCCATCTTGATTCTGGATGAAGCGACCTCGGAGCTGGATTCCGAGTCCGAGCTGTTTGTGCAACGCGCCCTGAGCAACCTGATGGTGGGTCGCACGACCTTTGTGATTGCGCATCGCTTGGGTACAATTCGCAAAGCCGATAAAATTCTGGTGTTGGAAGAAGGCACGATACGCGAGTGCGGCACGCACGCCGATCTTCTGGCATTAGGCGGGATCTATGCACGTCTGCACGATTTGCAATTTACGGATGAAGAGCTGCTCGCTCCGGCAGAGAAGCAAAACAACGCCGCACCGAATGCGAGCAAAAAGATATGAGTCCAAAGACAAGCACGGAAGAAAGAAGCGCGACGAAGGGAACAGCGGAGTGCCGCTCCATGACCGGGTATGCCACGGTGCGCACGGAGCATGGCGGCTGGTCCATTCGGTTGAGTGTGAAGAGCGTGAATCACCGTTTTCTGGACGTGAAGTTGCGCATACCGGAATCGTTGGAACCTTATGAGCTGCGATTGCGGCAAACGGTGCGCGATCGAATACATCGCGGCCACGTGGATGTACACGTCAATGTGGAACCCGGGAAGGCTGCGCCGGTTCACGTCAACAAAGAATTGCTGCAGGCTTACTTGCGAGCCGCGGATGAGCTTCGCCAACAGACCGGAGCGAAATCCGAGCTGGACCTGGTATCGCTGCTGCGGCTGCCGGGCGTGATCGCTGGTCTTGCGCCAGCGCTTCCGGATTCGGAGGAAGAGCAGGAAGAGTTTGGCAAAGTGCTGGACCGTCTGCTGCGTGAAGCGCTTGGCAGGCTCGACGAGATGCGTCTTGCCGAAGGGCGGCACCTGGTGGAGGAGCTGCGCGCGCGGCTGGCTCGCATTGGCTCGCTGGCCGATGAAGTGCGAGGACTAGTCGAGACGCTACGCCCAGCATTCGTGCGGCGTTTGGAAACGCGATTGAAGGAATTGTTGGGCGGCACGATTGTGGACCCAGCTCGCGTAACGCAAGAAGCCGCGCTGCTGGCCGAACGCAGCGATATCAGCGAGGAACTAGATCGCCTGCGCAGCCACCTGCAGCAGTTCGCCAAGCTGGTGGACAATGCCGGCGAACTCGGCAAAAAATTAGATTTTCTGCTCCAGGAAATGCACCGCGAAGCCAATACCATGCTCTCCAAGACGCCAGGCGTGGAGAGTGAAGCGTTGGCGATTACCGGCCTGTCTCTGGAAATCAAAGCCGAAATCGAAAAGCTACGCGAACAGGTGCAGAACATCGAATGAGCGAACCAAACGGGGTTTCACCGCTGGTGTTGATCGTGTCGGGACCCTCGGGTTCCGGGAAATCGACCTTGGTTCAGAAGATTCTGGAGCTGCCGGGGACGATGTCGTCCGTGTCATATACCACTAGGTCTCGCCGGACGACCGAAGCCAGTGGAAAGTGTTATGATTTCGTCACCGAGGCGGAGTTTGCCTCCATGGTATCCCGGGGCGAGTTTCTGGAGTATGCGCGTGTCTTCGGCAAGCACTCGTACGGCACGCCGAAGAAATGGTTGGACGAATCCCGGGCGCGCGGGCTTGACCTGGTCCTTGAGATCGATGTGCAGGGCGCGGCGCAAGTGAAAGGAAAATTGCCGGAGTCGGTGGCGATTTTCATCCTGCCGCCTTCGCGCGAAGAACTGGAGCGGCGTTTACGCAGCCGCGGCCAGGACAGCGACGAAGAAATTGCGCGGCGGTTGGCCAAGGCGCGCGATGAAATTGTGGCCAGCGAAAAGTTTTATGATTTTGTTGTGGTGAACGACGACGTGGAACGTGCCGGTCGTGAAGCGCAGGCCATAGTAGTGGCACTGCGTTGCACGAGCGAACGGCGCCGCGGTCGCGTGAACCAATTGCTAGCATCGTTTGGAGGGTAAGACACTGATGACCGTGCAAACCAAAGCTCCGCAGAGCCAGTTTGCGTACGTGGTGCTGGCGGCACGTCGCGCCCGGCAGATTATGGCCGGGGCGCCACCGTTAGTTGAAAACTTGCGTACGCAGAAGGCGACACGAATCGCCTGCGATGAGGTCAACCACGGCCTGATCGAGTACGACTTCACCGAAGCGGGTTCGGAAGAAGAAAAGGACAGCAAGCGCCGCAAGTAGCGCGCCTGCGAGGCATCCATGCGCATCACCCTCGGCGTTACCGGCGGAGTTGCGGCCTACAAGTCCGCGGAACTGGTACGCCGCCTGCAGCAAGAGGGTCACTCCGTTCAAGTAGTCATGACGCGCGCCGCGCGCGAGTTCATCACGCCTCTCACCTTCGCGACTCTCAGCGGTCAGAAAGTGATCATCGATCTGTTTACGGGCTCGGCCGGCGGTGACGCCAACCTGGAAAGTGCGATTGAACATATCGCGGTGGCGCAGCGCACCGATCTGTTGTTGGTGGCGCCGGCGACCGCGGATACGTTGGCAAAGTTCGCGCGTGGGATTGCGGACGATTTCCTGTCGACATTGTATCTGGCGTCGACGGCGCCGGTGGTCGTGGCGCCGGCGATGAACGTGAACATGTGGCAGCACGCGGCGACGCAGGAAAATCTGGCAACGCTGCGGGCTCGCGGAGTTCGCATCGTGGAGCCGGGCGAAGGTTATCTGGCGTGCGGCATGACGGGTCCCGGACGATTGGCGGGCCAGGAAGAGATTTTGAAGGCGGTGCAGGAAGTTCTGCAGGCCAAGCATGATTTGGCGGGTGAGACCTTGCTGGTTACCGCGGGACCGACCTGCGAGGACATTGACCCGGTTCGGTTTCTTACCAATCGTTCGTCGGGAAAAATGGGTTACGCGATTGCGGAAGCGGCGGCGCGGCGTGGAGCGAAGGTCGTGTTGGTGAGCGGACCGACAGCGCTGGAGTGTCCCGAAGGCGTTGAGCGAGCTGGCGTGCGTTCCACGGAAGAGATGCTGCGCGCCGTGCAGAAACATTTTTTGGCAAGCACCATCGCGATTTTTGCGGCCGCGGTGGCGGATTACCGGGTAGCTGATCCTTCTTTGAGCAAATTGAAACGCGGCAAGGAAGCGCTGACGATTCGGTTGGAGCCGAATCCTGACATCCTGGCGACCATGGCACGTGACAAGGGCGACCGGCTGGTCATCGGGTTCGCCGCCGAAACCGAAAATGTGGCGGAGAACGCGCGACAGAAGCTGGCGTCGAAAAACGCGGACCTGATTGTGGCCAACGACGTCACCGCGGAGGGCGCAGGTTTCGATGTGGATACCAACATCGTCACGTTGTTCTCGCGCGACGGCCGCGATCTGGCGCTGCCACGCATGAACAAGGCGGAAGTGGCGCAACGCATTCTGGATGAGGCGCTGCGGCTGCGGGGTGTTCTGCGCAGCAAGCCAGCCTCTCACCGGGCGGGCGATTGACCGAACCATGGCCGAGCGTATTCCTGAATCCTTGCAGAAGAAGATTGAAGCGCGCCTTCGCTATTACGAAGATCTTGGCATCCGTTTGTTTTACCGTGAGCGCGCCGCGGCGTTGAATTCCGGGGCCAGCCCTGCTGCGCTGGCCGTGACGTCTTCACCCATCCCTGTGATCGAGGAGAGTTCTTTGCCGAAAAGCGCGCCGAAGCCCAAGCTTGAGCCGCAGAAAACGTCCACGCCGTTGCGCGACATCTTGCCGCCGCCCACTGGGCCGTCTCTCTTCGAATCGGTTAGCAAAGTGGAGGGCGACACGCTGCTGAAGATTCGCGAAGACATTGGCGAATGCACGCGCTGCAAGCTGCACAAGGGCCGTCACAAGATTGTGTTCGGCGACGGAAGTCCCAAGGCCGAACTGGTGTTCATTGGGGAAGGCCCCGGCGCCGATGAAGATATGCAAGGCCTGCCATTCGTTGGCCGCGCGGGAAAACTGCTGACGCAGATGATTGAAGCGATGGGCTTGCAGCGCAAAGATGTGTACATCTGCAACGTGGTGAAATGCCGGCCGCCAGAGAATCGCGCACCCGAGCCGGACGAGGTCACCACCTGCTCGCCTTACTTGCTGCGCCAGATCGATGTGATTCAGCCGAAAGTGATTGTCTGCCTGGGCGCAGTGGCGGCGAAAACGTTGCTGGAAACCACGCGGGGTATTTCACAATTTCGCGGGGAATGGCTGCAATGGCGTGGACGCAAACTGCTGGCCACGTATCATCCCGCGTATTTGCTGAGAAACCCCGACGCCAAGGGCGAAGTCTGGAAAGACCTGCAGAAGGTCATGGCGGAACTGGGCCTGCAAGTTCCGAAGAAAAACAAATCGTAGAATCACAACATGGGAATCCTGGTGGGGTTAGCGACCGCGCTGTGTTGGGGAAGCGCGGGCCTTTTCGCGCGATTCGCCACGCGCAAGATCGGCACATTCCGCACCATGCTGTACATGCAGGCGTTCGGTTGCCTGCTGCTGACGCTCGTGATGCCGCAACTCGGCGGTTGGGGACATCTGGCAGACGGCTCGGGAGGGCGGCCGTGGGCTTGGGGCATCTCGGCGGGTTGTGTGAACACGGTTTCGACGCTGGCGCTGTATCGTTCGTTTGAAATCGGCAAGATGTCGATTGTCGCGCCGCTCTCCGCAAGCTATCCCGTGCTCACACTGTTGCTGTCGATGTTCACGGGCGAGCGACTCACGCTGGTGCGACTTGCAGGAATCGTATTGACGATCGTTGGAGTGGTGCTGGTGGCGGGTGGAGAAAAAATCCCCGAGGATGCAAATCCGCTGGACGAGAAAGCGCATCCGGGCAAGAAAAACCTGGGTGTGGGTTGGGCACTTCTTTCTGCCGTAGGCTTCGGAGTGATGTTCTGGTTGCTTGGCATCCGCGTGGTGCCCGCGTTGGGAGCGGCGCCTTCCGTCTGGACGATTCGAGCAACGAGCGTCTGCGCAACGCTTCTCGTGATTTTGGTGTCGCGCCGTTCCATGGCACCGCCTTCGAACAAAGATGTACCGTGGATCTTCGCCGTGGGCTTGCTCGATACCAGCGCGTACGTATTCAATAACTATGGCATGCAGCACGAGCAGGTTTCTGTGGTCAGCGTGCTAGCCTCACTTTATGGAGCGGTAACCGTGGCGCTGGCGGCGATCCTGTGGGGGGGCACATTTCGCGCTGGCAGTGGCTGGGGATCACAGCGATTTTTGCGGGCGTGGTGCTCATCAGCCGCTGAAGCTGCGCGAAGTTTTACACAAGCGCGCCACGCGATTTTTTTGTCATTCGCCGCTACTGTTACACTACACGCGGGATGTCCTCTCCTTACTGCAACGTTGCTCTGCCGGTGCCGCTGCGCACGACATTCACTTACGCCGTTCCTGAGGCGTTGCGGGGACAAGTGCTGCCTGGCAGTCGCGTGCTTGCGCCCTTCCGGAAGAAGTCGCTCGTTGGCGTGGTTGTGGAAATGGTGGAAACGCTGCCCGAAGGCACGAAGATCCGCGAAATCAGCAAAGTGCTCGATCTTCTTCCGGCCCTCACGCCTAAGCTCATCGAACTCGGCCACTGGATTGCCGGCTATTACCTGGCGCCCATCGGAGAAGTGTTTCGCGCCATGCTGCCGCCGGTCACGGACTTGTCGCTGCGTCGCGAGATGGTGTTGACCGAAGCCGGGCGAACGCTTGTCGGTGACTTACAAGTGAGAAAAACGCTGACAGACCTTTCGGTGCAGCAAGTGGATCTCCTACGCAAGCTCAGCGAGAAGAAGGGCAATGCGCTGCTGGGTTCCTTCGGGAAATTCGGCATCGTGCAAGAAGATTTGCAGCGGCTGCAACGGCGCGGCTTTCTGGAAATTCGCGAGAGTATGCAGGGCCGGAAGCGCAAGACGCAACGGATCGTGGCGTGGAGAGGACCGCAAGACTCTTCCGGGCAACTTGGCGAGAAGGAAGAGCGAGTGCGCTTGCTGCTGACGACGGAGCGCGGGCCGTTGCCCCTGGCCAAGTTGCTGAAGTTGGCGGAGCTTTCGCGCGCTGTTGTTGAGCGAATGTTGCGCGATGCGTTGCTGGAGAGTTGGGAAGAAGCGATTGACCCGGCGGAAGATCCCTTCGACGCCGGATACATTCCACCGGCGCATTCCCTGAACGAAGCGCAGGAGCGGGCATTTGGCGCCGTTCGCTCGCGCTTCGAACTTGGCGAGTTTGGCGTGCTGCTGCTGCACGGGGTCACGGGCAGCGGAAAAACGGAGGTGTACCTGCGCAGTGTGCAGGAAGCGCTGGCGCGAGGAAAAACCGCTTTGGTGCTGGTGCCGGAAATCGCGCTGACGTTGTGGGTTGGGCGGCAGTGTCGCGCATGGTTTGGCGCGCATTTCGAAGGCGTGGCGGTATTGCATTCGGCGCTGAGCGACGTTGAGCGCGCGCGGGAATGGTGGCGTGTGCGCAACGGGCAGGCGCGCGTGGTGGTAGGAACGCGTTCTGCGATTTTCGCGCCAGTAGAAAATCTCGGGTTGATCATTGTCGATGAGGAGCAGGAAAACAGCTACAAGCAGGAGGAAACTCCGCGGTATCACGGGCGCGACGTGGCCATCGTGCGGGCCAAGCTGGAAAGTGCAGCGGCGCTGCTGGGTTCCGCGACTCCGTCGCTGGAAACGTATCACAACGCAGTAAACGGCAAATACGAGTTGCTGACCATTGCCACGCGCGTGGAAAACCGCTCGCTGGCTTCGGTGGAGATTGTCGACTTGCGCCACGATTTTGCGCAGACCTTTCAGACCAGTCCCATCTCGAAAACGCTTCACGACGGCATCGCGGAGTGCCTGGAGTTTCACACTCAGGCGCTGGTGCTGATCAACCGGCGCGGCTATTCGTGGTCGGTGCTGTGCCGAAGTTGCGGCGCTTCAGTGCAGTGCGTCAATTGCAGCATTTCGATGACGCACCATAAAAGCCGCAATCGCCTGGAATGCCACTACTGCGGGTCGATTCAGCCAGTGCCGAAGACTTGTCCCAAGTGCGATTCGAAGTATGTGTACTTTTTTGGCGAAGGTTCGGAGCATCTCGAGGAACGGCTACGAAAGGAATTTCCGGGTGCGCGAATTGCCCGGCTGGACCGAGATGCGGCGCGTACCAAGCAGCAGTATCAGGAAACACTGGGCGCATTTGCCGGCGGCGCGCTGGACATCCTGGTGGGCACACAGATGCTCGCCAAGGGCCACGATTTCCAGCGCGTCACGCTGGTCGGCGTGGTCTCAGCGGATTCTTCGCTGAGCCTCCCGGATTTTCGCGCAGCGGAACGCACCTTCCAGTTGCTCACGCAGGTCGCCGGTCGCGCCGGCCGCGGTGAATTGCCCGGGAGTGTGCTGATCCAGACGTTTTACCCGGAGCATTACGCGATCCAGGACGCGGTACGCCAGGACTATTTATCATTTTATGAGCGAGAGTTGAACTTTCGCCGGCTGATGGGCTATCCGCCGTTCAGCTCGCTGGCGAATGTGATTGTGCGAAATACCAACCTGGAAAATGCGATTCGCTGGTCGCGGCGTTTGAGCGAATATTTTTCTCCCCATGACGGCAAAGGAGTGCGCGTGCTGGGTCCCGCCTCGGCGCCGCTGGCACGGCTGAAGAAAGAGCATCGCTACCAGTTTCTGCTGAAATCGACGAAGCGGTCTTTACTGACGAAGCTTTTGAGCGGGGCGCTATCGTTTTGCGATGCCAACGAGATTCCGCAGACCGCAGTGCTTGTCGATATGGACCCGCTGTCGTTGCTGTGATTACTTTTCAGAATTGCGCGCTTGCTGGCGGCTCCAGAAAAAATAACCCGGCAGGCCGAGCAGCATCAATCCCAATGCCGCCAGCAAGTAAGTGAACTCGTGGGGATCCTTCACTGCGGCATAGATGGCGTTGCCGACGAGCGCGAGCGCGGCCAACACAAACAGCAGCGGCGTCACTGGATAGCCGGGCACTCGATAGGGGATTTGCTTTCCTTTGTTGGCACGGCGTATCGGGAAAATGGCGGCGGCTCCCAATCCGTAAAAGATCCAGCCGATGAAGATGACGCTGTCGGCGAGTTTGGCAAATCCTCCCGCCAGCGCCAGAACGCAGGACCACAAGCCCAATGCCAAGACAGCTGCCGCTGGCGTGCCAAAGCGCGGATGAACCTCCGCGAACTTTTTGAAAAATAGTTTATCGTTGGCCATGGCGAAATACACGCGCGGAGCGGTGAGCATAACGCTATTTGCGGAACTGAATGTGGAGATGAGAATCGCCGCGGCCACCAGTTTCCCGGCCCATGGACCGAGCACCGTGGTTGCCGCGGCGGCTGCGATGGTGTCGCTTGTTGCGGCGACCTTCGGTCCTAACGCGACCAGGTAAGCCACAACGGCAAACAGATACAGGCCAGCGAGCAGCAGCGATCCGGCAAGGAACGCCCGCGGAAAGTTGCGCTGCGGGTCTTTCACCTCTCCGGCGCTGTAGGTTCCGAATTGCCAACCTTCATAAGCCCACAGCACGGAAATCATGGCGAAGCCGATTCCGGAAAGCAGGTCGAAGCCGTGCAGCGTCGAGCCAGTGGCGGCGGTGAGTTCACCGGCGTGATGGCCATGCAGAAATCCGAGCACCAGCAGAACCGCGCCGAGCACCAGGATGATGCCGACCTTGATCAGCGTCGTCACGTTCTGCAAATCAGAACTCTTGCGCGTGCCCCAAATGTTGACGGCAGTCACGACGGCGATCATCAACACCAGAACGAGCGACGCCTGCGTTGAAGTTAGTGGAATAATTTCTTGCAGATATTTTGTGAATGCGTGGGCCAGTGCACCGATTGTTGCGCTGGCAATTACCAGGAATAGGCACCAGCCGTACAGGAAGGCGGGCAACCTGCCGAAACCGTCTCGGATGTAGCAATACAATCCGCCAGACTCCGGGTTCGTGGCGGCTAGTTCGGCATAGGTGAGCGCGCCGAGTAAGGAGAGCAGGCCACCGAGGAGCCAAACCAACAGCGAAGCGCCGACAGACCCGCCGACTCGCCGCAAGATCAGCGCCGGGGTGAGGAAAATGCCGGAGCCGATGACGGAGCCGACAAATAGAAGGAGCAAGTCGCGTTCTCGAAGGATGCGCGCAAGTTGGTGTTTGGCCTGTTCAGGCATTCTGCCTCTGCGAAAACGGGAGTAGTCTTGCTACAACGGGCTGGGCATAAAGCACAGCACAAACACCAGCAGGGCAATCAGCGCGCCCATGCGGCGATTGGGATCCAAAGGCGTAGGGTCGTAAATCGGGGCGGTGCGCAGGAATCGTAGGCCCAGCAGAATCGCCGCCCAGAGCAGCCAGCCGCGCCACACGTATACGCCCAGCACCACCAGGATTATGGGGAGCAGCAGCGAAACTACCCTATGCGCGCGCGGGCTCACGGAGCGCAGAATGTGGCCGCCGTCCAACTGGCCCACCGGAAGCAGATTCAACGCGGTGGCGAACAACCCGACCCAAGCGGCTCGGCCGACGGGATGCAACAGCAAATCTGCTGCGTGAGCGTTGGGCTGAATCACGGCTGCCACGAGTTTCAAAATCAGCGGCACGCCGAAAATTAAATCCGCATTGCCATCACTGCCCAAGGTGGGAACCACCTTGGCGTGAAGCACTCCGTAGGCCAGCGCCGGCAGCGCGACGGCGAATCCAACGAGTGGTCCGGAAGCTCCCACATCGAATAGCGCGCGCTTCGAGCGGATCGGCGAGCGAATCAGAATGAACGCGCCGAACGTGCCGATGAGCGTAGGCGCGGGAATGAAAAATGGGTAGCTGGAACGGATGTGATGGTGCCGGCAGGCAAAATAATGCCCCAGTTCATGCACCAACAGAACGCCAAGGAGAGTGATGGCGAATGGCAAGCCGGCCAGAAGCGCGGTAGGGTTGCGGTACAAGAGCTTGAAAGTTTCAAAAAAGGCGTCAAGCGACGCGGCTTGATTTTGCGCGTAGGCCGCGGCGAAATGCGTTCCCGCCAGAAGGGAAGTGAGCAGCGTCAGCAGAAATAAGCCCGATGCCAGGATCAGGGAACGGGTGGAAGGATGCGGAGGAATGGCGGCGAAATACGTGCCGCGGGAAGAAAAGGTGGTCCATACGGGCGGCTCCAGATAAGCGGGAGCGCGCTGCTCTGTTTCCGGTGTTGACACGAAGTTCTACTTGGTTTCGCTCGTGGCTGTCGTATCTTCCAGTCCCTGAAGTTCTTTTCCTGGCTTGAAGCGCACGGCTTTGCCCGGAGGAATGCTGACTTCTTCTCCGGTACGCGGATTACGGCCGATGCCGGTTTTGCGCGGCTTCACACTGAACACGCCAAATTTGCGCAACTCAATGCGCTGGCCGCGGCCCATGGCGTTCTTCAGCGATTCGAAGACCGTCTCGACGGCTTGCTCCGCCTTGGTGCGGCTGATGTTGGTCTTTGCCACGACCGCGTTTACGATATCGAGCTTGATCACACCACCCTCCAGATTCCGTGGCCCGATGCTAGAGGCTGCAGCCCGGGTTGTCAAGACGTGTCGCCTCAACTACACTTTCTCTTTTGAGATTACACCTTTTTCGTTCCCCTTACAGGAGGATATGGATGTCCGTTAAGCCAGACAAGTGGATTCGCCGGATGGCGCTGGAGCACAAGATGATCGAGCCATTTACCGACCGGCAGGTTCGAGAAGGAGTGATCAGTTACGGCGTGTCTTCGTATGGCTACGACATTCGAGTTGCCGACGAGTTCCGTATTTTCACAAATGTGAACAGCACCATCGTGGATCCGAAGCATTTCGATCCGCGTTCGCTGGTGGACTACAAGGGCGACACTTGTTTGATTCCTCCCAATTCGTTCGCGTTGGCGCGCTCCATCGAGTATTTCCGGATTCCGCGCAACGTGCTCACAATTTGCTTGGGAAAATCGACGTATGCGCGGTGCGGCATCATCGTGAACGTGACGCCGTTTGAGCCGGAGTGGGAAGGCTTCGTGACGCTGGAAATCAGCAACACTACGCCGTTGCCCGCAAAGATTTACGCCAACGAAGGCCTGTGCCAGGTGCTCTTCTTTGAAAGCGACGAAGACTGTGAAGTCAGCTACAAAGACAAAAAAGGGAAGTACCAGGCGCAAGGCGGCATCGTGTTGCCGCGTCTCTAACGTCGCGCTTCGCGGTATCGTTTAGCGGAACAGCTTCGTGGCGATCTCTGCCACGTGCTTTCCCTGGAAGCGCGCGATTTTCAGCTCGTTCTCACTGGGTTGCCGCGAGCCATCCGAGCCCGCAATGGTGGTCGCGCCGTAGGGAGTGCCGCCGGTAATGTCGCCCATGTGCATAAGGCCGGATTCGCTGTAAGGCACGCCGACGATCACCATTCCTTGATGCAACAGCGTGGTGTGGAAGCTCGTGATCGTGGTTTCCTGACCACCGTGTTGCGTCCCGGTGGAAGCGAACACGCTGCCGATTTTTCCGATCAATGCTCCTTTGGCCCATAGCGGTCCCGTCTGATCGAGAAAATTGCGCATCTGCGCCGCCATGTTGCCGAAGCGCGTTGGCGTGCCAAAGATGATGGCGTGCGCGTCGGGCAGTTGGTCTACGGTGGCGATTGGTACTTTGGAAAAGGCGGCTTTCGCAGCTTTTGCGCCGTACTTTTCCAACACATCGTCGGGCATGAGTTCGGCTACCTGGTACAACGACACTTCAGCTCCCAGTACTTGTTTGGCTCCTTCCTCCACGGCCTGCGCCATTTTGTAGACGTGGCCGTACATGCTGTAGAAGATCACCTGCACTTTGATGCTCATCACTCGTGCTCCTTTAGGATTTTGGCCGAAGTATTCTTGTCATTAATGCTCAAGCGGTGCGCGTGTCCATCGGGTAGCCGCGATCTTTCCACGCTTCCAAGCCGCCCTGCAGCGGGCGAATTCTGCGGATACCTTTTCTTCGTAAGAGCAGCGCCACACGGGCGCTGGTGGCTTCGTTTGGTCAAGTACAGTAGAGAATGATGTCGCGATCGTGGGGCAACGTATTGCCTTTTTGCTCCAAATCCTTGGCATCCACGCGGTACGCGCCGGGAATCGTTTCCGGATCGGCTTCGAAGTCCATGGAGTGCCGCAAATCCACGATGGTCAGCGGCTCGCCGCTGTCGAGTTTCTCTTTCAACTCATCCACGGTAATTCGCGCAATCCGCAAGTCTCTCAAGAATTTCTTGCGGGCAAGAACCTTGTAGGTGATGTAGCCGGCCAGTCCAACAATTGCGACGGCCATGGCCTCGCCGCCCGCCAATCGCAAATTCTCCGCGATTCGTTCAATCTGCTCGCTGAACTTGTACCCCAGCCCGAGAAAGGTGCCGGACCAGATGACGGCGCCCAGCACATCGAACACCAGGAACCGGCGCAGCCGCATGTGAAACACGCCGGCAAGTGGTGTAGCAACGGTGTTCAGCCCGGGTAGGAATTTCGCGAACAGCAAGGATTTTGCGCCGTATTTTTCGAAAACTCCCTCGGTGCGGCGCACGCACGAATCGGGTTCCAGGGAAATCTTGCAAATCCACTGAAGTATCCTGATTCCCTTCAGCCGGCCAAGCCGATACCACATCGTGTCCGCGCTGACGGCGGCGAGCACGCTGGCCAACAGGCAAAGCGCAAAGTTCAGACGGCCCGTCCCCGCCAAAACGCCCGCGGCGAGCAGCAATGGCACGGATGGCAGGGGCAGTCCCGCTTGTTCGGCGAACACCCATCCCAGCAGCAAGACGTACCCATGTCGCAGCAGAAATTCGAACAGCCCGTGCATTTGGTCGAAACCCTCCCAGGGTTTACGGATAGTTCTCTGATGCGCCAGGAGCGCGACTAGATTCAGGCTGGGCAAGGATTCGGACGAAAAGACCAGTATTGCCGAGAGGTTGCCAACCGGAATCGCTGTGCGCCACCTCGGCATGCCCGGTTATGACTGCGGTCGCACCCACGTCCGCGAATTTCTGCAGCACGCGTTGCCTGGTTGCCGGATCGAGCGCGATAAGTCGGCTCCAGCCCGGGTCGGGCATCTCTGCGATGATCCGCACTCCGGCAAGGTGAGGCCACTGGGTTACAAGTCCAGCCCCGATATAGCCTACATTTGTACCGGCTGGAATGCCGGCAGCATGCAGTGCCAGTGCGGCTTCCCAGGCAACGAATGGCTCGGGATGGGCGAGACGCTTCAAATCGGTTGTCGCACTCCAGGCAATGGCGATGGCTGGCGCCAGGAAGATTGTGAGTTTTGCCCATCGGATTTTTTGGGGCAGTGCAGCCGCGGCAATCTGTACGCGTGAAAGTGTCCAAGTAATGAAAATCAAACCGACACCGATGACGAATCGGGTTTCCGCGTGCACCAGGCTATACATCGCGAGCATGGCAACTCCTGGGAGCAACATCGGCCACCAGGGACGGTTCGCGCGATCCAGGCCACCGCCCGGGCGCGTCACCCAAATCAAGGCTACGAGCACGCACCAAAGTGCGGCCGACCGCGAAACCATTTTCAAATATTCGTTAGCGCCACGAAAAATCGCCTGGAGCTCACCTTTGAAAGAAAAGCGAGCGCGCAATCCTTCGTACCAATACGACGGATCGTACCAAGGGGGATAGCTGCCCGGGACCGGCACTGCAAATTCAAACAGCGGAGGATCCGCCAGCAAGCGTCGCGTTGGGTGCACCGGCGTGCCGCTGTCTGGATCTTCGCCGCGCCAGCTGACAAACAGCGGCATGCGGTTGATGTATTCCGCATAGCTGATGGTGCTGGTGTCGCTGAATGTGAAACGATGCTTATTGCGCGACAGTGCCGTCACGAAAGGTGCAGCGATGATCAGGAAAAGTAGGAGCGCGACGCCGGCGCGGGCCAATCCTTGTGGAGTGTTTTGCACCAGTCGATACGCGGCGAAAACAAACACAAAGCCAAGCAGAAACATGGGAGCTTTCGACAGGTATCCGAACCCGAGCGTTAACCCGAGCACTGCAAATGTCAGCCAGCCGTGTTCACCGCGGCGAATGCGCACCAGTATCCCGGCGGCCAGGCAGAAGATCGCTACCACCAGAAGATCGGGAGTGACCAGCGCGGTCCCTGCCCAATAGCGCGACGCCCACACATAAAACACCGCCGCACTCAAATGCAGCTCCGCGCCCGACAAAAGGTAATTCTTCTTCCCGCTGGCTTGCGAGATTTCGCGACTTGCCAGGAATTCCCTCACCAGAAACTCGAAACAAGCGTATCCCGCAAGATAGATCGCCAGATTCAAAAAATGTGTTGCGGGGAACTCCCAGAAGGGAGAAGGCTGGAACCAGCGAAGCATCAGGCTCAGAAGAAACGGATACAGCGGGCTCCAATAGGCATTCAAAAATCCATGCCAACTGGAAATTCCCGCTCGCGCAATTTCCAAGTAGGAGATTCCGTCCGGATTCATGCTGTTGCGATAGGCCCAAACTTGCAGCAATCCCAGCGCGGCGACAATGCCCCAGCCGGAAAATCGCGCAAGTCCCCGAGCGTCGCGGGAATGGTTCATTCAGAAAGGAATCTTGCGGGATGCCCCCACTCGCCGGACATCACGAATTCCGAAATTGGTTTGCGGCTGCGCGGCGCCAATTCGCGTTCGCGCAATTTATCGGGCAGCGTGTTGGGATCGCCGGGATAACCGATGGCGAAGACGGCAATCGCCTCCCAACCCTTGGGAATGTGAAACACTTCGCTAGCTTTGTGCGGGTCGAAGCCAGCCATTTGGTGAACGAACAATCCTCGCCAGGTGGCCTCGGATGTTAAATGCGCCACCGCGGAACCGGTATCGTAGAAGGCGTTGCGATTCGGGGTCTTGTTGCGCGCGAACTCCATTTCCGAAACGGCGATGGCCAACACCGGCGCGTGCTTCGCCCATGCCTGGTTGAATTCCACCATGGTGCTCAAAATCTTGCTGTGCGTTTCGGAATCGTCGTTGGTGCCCACGATGAAGGCCCACGGCTGCTCATTGCTGCTGGAAGGCGCCCAGCGCGCCGCTTCGAACAAGCTTCGCAGAATTTCGTGCGACACGGGCTTATTGGAAAATGCCCGGGGACTCCAACGGTTCTGAATAATTTCATGAACGGGATAATCTGTTTTTGCCGGATTGTGCATGTTCGCTTTCTCCACTTTTCTTTTGCACCATGGACTGCCAGAGAGACGCGCGCTTCGAGCTCCGCGTCTCTCATTCGCTAATCAATTCGTGGTCGCTTACTTTGCCGGAGGCGGCACGATCATCTCGACGTCCAGCGTGATATCCACATCGTCGCCGATCATCACGCCGCCGCCATCCAGGTTCTTGTTCCACACCAAACCAAAATCCTTGCGGTTAACTTTCGTTTTGCCCGCTGCCGCCGTCCGCGTCATTCCCCAAGGATCCTTGATCGGAGACTTCGGGGCGGTCGCGTCCAGCACCACTTGCTTGGTCACGCCGTGAATGGTGAGATCCCCGGTCACTTTCAGTTTGCCCGGGCCCGCGGGTTCCACTTTCGTGGACTTGAAAGTGATGGTGGGATATTTTGCGACATCAAAAAAGTTGGGACTCTTCAGGTCACTGTCGCGGCCGGGTTCCTGAGTGTCCACCGTGGTGGCGTCAATCGTCACATCCACGCTGGATTTGCTGGGATCGCTGTCGTCCCAAACTATTGTGCCCTTCACGCCGTGAAACTCGCCGCGCACCGTGGAAATCATCAGGTGCGTTACGCCAAAGCCAGCCGAGCTATGCCTTGGATCGATCTGGTAGGTGCTCGTGGCGGCGCCGGCGGATGCCGTCATTATGGCAGCCAACCCCGCGGCGACTGTCAGTCGAATTGGATTCAGTTTCATTGTATTTTTCTCCTTGATCGTTTTGTTCCCTAAAATTTTTGGACCATGCCGGCAGCTACTCCGGTTCACGATTCTTCAGCGCGTCAAGTAGCTCCGCGAGAGTCTTTACCTGGGGGGCAGCCATATGCTGGAATTGTCTTTTGTGCAGATCGCGCATGGGCTGGTCGAGTTTCTGCAGCAGGTTGAGCCCCGCTTCCGTAATTTGCGTTTTCACTACACGCCGGTCGTCTTTCTGGCGCGCTCGCGTAATCAAGCCGCCCTTTTCCATGCGGTCCAGCAGGCGCGTCATGTCGGGATCGCGCGAGATCATACGTTCTCCGATGCCGCGGCAGGGAAGCCCGTCGGGACCCGCGCCCCGCAGGATGCGCAGCACGTTGTATTGCGTGGCGGTCAAACCAATAGATTTGGTGAGTTGTTCGGCTTCCTGGCCAAGGGCGTCGGCAGTTCTCAAGACGGCAAGGAACAGGCGCTCTTCGATGGGAGAAGAAGGGCTGGCGTTTTTGGGTTTGGGAGGCACGAGGGAAACATAGTCGTGTACACGACTATTGTCAACACATAATTTCTGGCCCTGCCCTACTTCGCTCCGGGCTTACCCACCGGCCGCAGATCCACCTCGCTGATAAAACTCTGCGACCCCTGCGTCAACACCATGGCCACCGCGTGCGCCACATCTTCCGCGGTCAGCACCTTGCTGGCATCCTTCGGCCCGCGTCCGGAGAATTCGGTTGCCACGCTACCGGGACAAATCGCGCAGACGCGAATCCCGAGTCCGCGCAAATCCTCCGCCATGCAACCGGTCAGGCCCTGCAAGCCCCATTTTGACGCGCAGTAGAGGGAGCCGTTTGCGAAGGTGTTCTTTCCTGCCAGCGAACTGATGTTGATGATGTCTCCGCTCTTTCGCGCAATCATTCCCGGCGCCACGGCGCGCGCCATCAGAAACACGCCCTTCAGATTCGTGTTCATCACACGGTCAAAGTCTTCCTCGGTCTTCTCGTATACCGGGCCAAACATGCCGATGCCGGCGTTGTTGACGAGAATCGAGATGGGGCCGAGTGCTTTCTCCGTAGCTTGGACCAACGCGGTTACGTCGCCGTTTTGAGAAACATCGGCCTTCTGGGCGTGCACGCGCACGCCGCGGCTTTCGATCTCTTTCGCGGTGCGCTGCAGAGTGTCCTCATCACGTCCACAGATACTAACATTCGCGCCCAGCGCCGCGAGCTTCCGTGCGATGGCTTTGCCGATTCCGCGGGTGCCTCCGGTGACGAGCGCGATTTTGTCAGCCAGAGGCTTCGCCAAATTTGTCGAATTGCGTACTTCATCTGTTGCGTTCATTCGATTTCTTCCTCGCGCTAGCCACGTTTGTTGTGCGACACTCATCTTACTCCTAAGGGTGCGACGGGAAGATTGGTTCGCCCGTTGATGCACCGAGGGGATGTTCTGGAAGTCTCAAGGTTAGTTGGGTACAGGTTGAATCGGTTTAGGTCGGATAACGGCTTGCGATTCAGCGTCGCCTCACCCTATAATTCAAAAGTTTCCGACGGCATCTGGTTCGCAGGGAAGTCGGCATTGGGAACAGTGGCTTTCAGCCGCTGACGGGTCAAATAATTCCATTTTGTGGTTGCAACGAGGAGATAAGGGAATGAACGTAACACGTAGGTTGGCGGGTCTGGCCGTTGCAGCGACGCTGAGCCTGTTCTGCATTATCGTCGCTCCGGCATATGGGCAAGACGCTGGCGCCCCGGCTGGCGGCCAGAAGTACACCATGGCGGAATACAATGCCTATCAGGCGGCCGCTGCGGAGAAGAACCCTGCGGCTCAGTTGAAGTTGCTGGACGATTTCATTGCCAAATACCCCAATTCCGCTCTTCTCAACTATATTTATCCGCTCTACTACAAGATTTTCCAGGATCAGAAGAATTTCCCGAAGATGATCGAGTACGCTGACAAGCTCATCGCTCTCGGCGATAAGGCCAGCCCCACCGAACGTTACCAGGCCTATTCGGTCCGCGCTTACGCCTATAACAATATCCAGAATCCTGATGCCGCCACGGCCAAGGCTGCTCGCGATGCCGCGCTGGCGGGTGTAAAGTCGGTCGATGCGGTTCCCAAGCCGGCGGATACTGACGAGGCCAAGTTTAACGATGAGAAAAAGCGTTCGATCATCTTCTTCTACGGCACGGCTGGCAACGCGGCCATGGCTGCCAAGGATTTTCCGGGAGCGATTGACAGCTACAAGAAGGTGCTGGAAGCGACTCCGGACGACCTGACCACGAATTACAGCCTGGGCAAAGCGTACATGGCGATGACGCCGCCGCAGCAACTGGACGCACTGTGGTATTTCGCTCGCGCGGCCTCCTCCAAGAATGCCAACGAAGCGCAGTCCAAGACCGTGAAGGCGTATCTGCGCAAGCTGCTGGCCAACTATCAGGGCGGCACGGTATGCGACACCCTGGTCGACCAGGAAATGAACGAACTGCTGCAGCTCGCCTCCAGCTCCGTCGATCGTCCTTCGACTTACAAACTGTCCAGCGCCGCCGATCTGGAAGCGGCGCGCAAGGATATGACCGCCGCATCGGTAGTTGCGGATCTTAAGGCTGGCGGAGACAAGGCCAAGCTGACCTGGACCGCCGCGTGCGGCTTGGATTTTCCGGATGTGCCCGGCAAGCTCATCGAAATTACGCCTTCCTCCGACGGCGCGGAACTGAAAGTGGCGTTCGTCACCAGCGATGCGGAATTTGAAGCGGCCACTACGCCGAACATGGATGTGAAAGTAGTTGGCCAGCCCGATGCGGGCAAGTTGGAGAAGGGCAATCCGGTGCGGTTTACCGGCACGCTCGAAAGCTACGATCCCGATCCGGCGTTTATGCTGCACTGGGATAAGGCCAAGGTAAACGAAGAAGATTTGCCGAAGGCCGCGACGAAGAAGCCGGCGGCTACCAAGAAGCCGGCTCCGAAGAAACCCTGAGCGGCAGCTGCACGAAACAATTAGCGACAGAAAGCTTAAAGCGATGCTCCGGATTCCGGGGCATCGCTTTTTTGCTGCTGCTCACAACGCGCGCAGTCTCTGGCGCGTTGCATCCGTATTCGCGCTAACGCACGCGGCTGTTGCGGCGGTGATCCAATTTGTATTCGGTGATTTTGCGACTGAGCGTGTTGCGGTGAATGCCGAGCATTTCAGCGGCGCGCGACTGGTTTCCGTTGGTGCGCTCCAGAACGCGTTTGATGAATCGCTTTTCAAACTCGCCGACGGCTTCGTCGAACAAAATACCGCGCTCCACCATCTGTCCGACAAGCCCTTCCAGTTGATCTCTCACGTTCGCACTCCCCATCGATGAGTTTTAGTATTGGGGCCGGCTGGCTACTCTAGCTCGCGTCCGGCCAGGATGCGATACGCTTCCCGGTACTTGGCACGCGTCGCCGCAACCACATCGGGGGGCAGGTCGGGACCCGGGGGCGTTTTGGGCCACTGGATCCGTTCGAGGTAGTCACGCACAAACTGTTTGTCGAAAGAGGGCTGCGGGCCGCCAGGCTTGTATTCCGCGGCAGGCCAGAAGCGCGAAGAGTCCGGGGTGAGCGCTTCGTCGATCCAGATCAATTCGCCGTTCAGCAGACCGAATTCAAATTTCGTGTCGGCTAACAGAATTCCACGTGGCGCGGCGTATGCGGCAGCGCGCCGGTAAATTTCCAGCGTGATGTTTCGAACCTTGTCGGCGAGGGCTGCCCCGATCATTTCGGCGGCGCGCTCAAAGGGAATGTTCTCGTCGTGGCCCGTGGCCGCTTTCGTTGCGGGCGTGAAGATGGGCTCGGGCAGCTGGTCCGACTCTTTCAATCCGGCCGGCAGCGCGATGCCGCAAACTTTTCCGGTCGCACGGTACTCTTTCCATCCGGAGCCAGACAAGTAGCCACGCGCCACGCATTCGATGGGAAGAGGTTGCGTCTTGCGCACCACCATGGAACGCCCCGCCAGGTCTTCCGAGTACTGTGTGAATGGGGCAGGGAACTCCGTGGAACTCAGCACATGATTGGGAATCATGTCGCGCAACAGATCGAACCAGAACAAAGAAAGTTGTGTGAGTACTCGCCCTTTGTCGGGAATCGGCGTGGGCATCACCACGTCAAACGCGGACAGACGGTCGGTCGCCACAATCAGCAAGCGGTCGCCCAGATCGTAGATGTCCCGAACCTTGCCTCGTGCGGCAGGGGCGATACCGGGAAAACGGGTTTCACTGATAATTTTCATCGCGGGGCTTGCGCTCACGGAAGTAGTTCCCTTCGAAAGTGTCCTGCATTCTATCCCAGCGGACGGGGAAGTCAATGTTCCACGTCACGTTGACAGGGAAAAATCCACAACCACTTTTTTATCGCGCAGCTCTTTTTTTTCTTGACGTGAAAAATAAAAAGGAGGGTGGAATCGAACTCCACCCTCGCGATAATCAGTGGATTTTAATTCAGTGCTACTACGCGGCCGTCGCGGCTCGCTGTTTCTCTCGTGGGGCCGCATCGCCTTCCCAGCGCACGCTGACAAGTTTGGACACGCCGGGCTCTTGCATCGTTACGCCGTACAGCACGCTGCCGGTCTCCATGGTTTTGCGATTGTGGGTGACCACGATGAATTGCGTCTGCGCGCTCATGTCGCCAATCAGGCGAGTGAAACGCCCGACGTTGGCTTCGTCCAGTGGCGCGTCTACCTCGTCAAGGATGCAGAACGGGCTGGGTTGGTAGCGGAAAATTGCAATCAGCAAGGCCAGCGCGGTCATGGCTTTCTCTCCGCCGGAAAGCAGCAGCACGTTCTGCAGGCGCTTTCCTGGCGGCGAAGCCACGATGTCGATGCCAGCATCGCCAGAGCTGTCCACTTCCGTCAAGCGCATCTCCGCCGTGCCGCCGCCGAAAATGGTATGGAAGGCGGAGGTGAAGTTGGCATTGATGGCGGCGAAAGCTTGCTCGAATTTTTCCTTGGTGATGACGTCAAGTTCCTTAATGGCTTGTTGCGTGTCGGCGATGGACTGCAGCAAATCGTCGCGTTCGCGCGTCAGGAAGGTGAAGCGCTGTTCGCATTCGTTGAATTCTTCCAGCGCCATCATGTTGACCGCGCCCATATTTTCGATGCGCTGCTTCATCTCGCGATAGCTGGCTTCCGCGGTGGCCAGTTCTTCGCCGCTCATAAACGCGGTTTCTGACGCGATCAGGTCCTCGGGTTGCGCGTTCACCTCCGCCAGGCACGTCTCGCGCAGGTGCTGACGGTCTGAATCGTTGCGCGCCTTCTCGATCTCGAATTTGCCGCGCTCGTCGCGCATCTCTTGCAGCGTTTGCCGCGCTATGCGCAGATGATCTTCCGCCTGCGTGACGCGCGTCCGCGCCGTGTCCCATTCCTCTTCCAGTTCCTTCTGCTTCACTTCCAGACGGGCTCGCTCGGCGCGCAGAACTTCCAATTGTTGCGTCAGTTCTTCCGTTTGGCGCGCCATCGCCATGGTTTCTTCGCTGATGGCCGCTTCCTGCTGGCGCAGCGCCGCCTCGCGCCGCTGCAGATCAGCCTTCTCTTCCTGCAGGCGCTTGGCGATCGCTTCCGCGGAGGCCAGTCGTTCGTTCATGGCCGCCAGTTCGGATTTTGCCGTGGTCAGCTCATCCTGCTCGGATTGCACCGCGCCGCGAAGTTGCGCCACTTCTTCGCTCAAGCGCAAACTTTCGGCTTCAGCTTCCGCGCGGCTGGTTGCCGCGAACTCGTGCTGCTCTTTGGCTCGCTTCGCCCGCGACTGTCCCGCTTCGATTTCCTTGCGCACGCGCGCCAATTCATTTTGACAGACGGTCAAGTCCAGACCCAGGCGAGCCAGGTCGCTTTGCATCTGCTCGTGACGGTGCTTCGCGGCAAACAGGTTGCGCTCGGCGTCGCGCTGCTGGCTGGTCAATTCCTCGTTGGCTTGCTCATTGGCACGCAATTCCGCGGCAATCGTTTCCAGTTCCGCCAGCATCACGTTGCTGCGTTGCTCCAGTTGCACTACCTCTGCGTCCATGGCGCGCAGTTCGCGCTTCATGCCCAATGGCCCCGCTTCATCCGGTTTGCCGCCTGTCACCATTCGTCCCTGGTAACAAGTGCCTTCCGGCGTGACGAAGGCGTACTGCGGATATTCGCGGGCCAGTTTTTCCGCGGCCACGGCACTGTCGGTCAGATAGGCTGTGCGCAGCCGCGGCAAGAATTGCTTGGCTGCCGGACCCAGCGGGTCGCGGAATTCCACCAGCTTGTCTAGACGAGAGATGACGCCATCTTCAGAACGGAAGTGCGCGATGGGCTCGTACACTTCCAGTTTCAAATTGCGCAACGAGTCCACAAAGAACGTCGCGCGCCCTCCCACTTCATCCCGCAGCAGGGAAACTCCCGCGCGCGCATGGTCATACGTCTCTACCACCACGTATTCCAGCTCTTCTCGCATGAATTGTTCGATGGCCGCTTCGTGCTGTTCCTGCACCTCGGCGTAATCCGCCAGCACTCCCACGGCCCGGAAATTCTGTGCGCCGTGGCGCTCATTCGCGGCGAACAGCTTTTGCACTGCTTCGCCGGTGTAGGAGTGATCGTTCAGAACTTGCGTCAACGTGGAGTGACGCGCTCGCGCGCTGGCCAACGCGCCGCGCAGCGAATCCGATTCCTCGCTCATCTCTTCGCGCTTCAGGCGAAGTTCCCCAAGCCGAGCCTGCACCTCCACGGCCTTTTGTTGCAGGCCGCCCAAATGACTCATGGCCGTCTGCCAATCCTGCGCGGCGCGTTCCGCATCGTCGCGCACACGAATCGACGATTCCAGCAGTTCCGTCTCGCGCGCTTCCTGCTTGCGCACCGATTCGGTCTGGTGCACCAGCGCTTCTTCCGCTTGTTTCTGCTCGCCGTGCAATTGCAGCAGGCTTTCCCCCGCTTCCGTGGCAGTTCGCCGCAAACGGTCCATGCGCGCTTCCGCTTCGGCAATTTGTGTAGCACGGAACGCCGCGCGTGCAGCCAATTCTTCCGCTCGCGCGTTCAGGTTAACGGATTCCGCCCGCACTGTTTCCACGGCTTGCTGTTGCTCGGTGTTGCGCGCTTCCCATTCCGCGGTCTGCGCCGTCAGCGCCTGCGCCTCCAGCGCAATCTGTTCGTTGCGTCCTGCCAGTTCCGCGCTGCGCGTTTGGTTAAAGCTGATGCGATTTTCGCTGCGGTCCACCTCCAGCGCGGTGTGGTTCAACACGTTCTGGTTCTGGCGAATCTCCGCGTCCAGCGAGTAGATGCGTTGGCTCAAGCGGTCTTGTTCCGCTTCCTGCTCGTGGATGGCTTGCGCGTGTTGTGTTTCGGAAAATGTCAGTTCGCTCAAACGCGAGCCCAGACGCTCCGCTTCGCTGTCCAGTTCGCGCGCCTTGCCTGCCAGCATTTGCCGCACGATGCCGCGCATCTGCTCGCGGATTTCCGCGTAACGCCGCGCCTTGGCCGCCTGGCGCTTCAGCGAACCGAGTTGCTTCTCCACTTCCACAACAATGTCGTTCACGCGCGCCAGGTTCAGCTTGGACGATTCCAGCTTGGCTTCGCTCAGACGCTTCTTGGTCTTGAATTTCGTGATGCCCGCGGCTTCTTCGATGATGGCGCGGCGCTCCATCGGCTTGGTGGCCAGAATTTGCCCGATGCGGCCCTGTTCGATGATCGCGTAGGAATCGGGACCGAGGCCCACGCCCATAAACATTTCCTGAATGTCGCGCAGACGAGCGACGCGTCCGTTAATCAGATATTCGCTCTGCCCGCTGCGGTACAACCGCCGGCTAACCACCACTTCGCCCGGCTTGGTCACCGTCGCGGGTTTTTCCGCTCTCTTCTTTTTCTTCGCCAGGAAACCTGCGGGGAGTCCTTCCGCTGGTGCCTCTTCGCTCGTGGGCGCTGCGGACGTTTCTTCTGTGGCCTGAGGCGTTTCTGTGCCGCCTTCAGCGTTCTCCGTGATTTCCGCCGCTGGAGTTTGATTTTCTTCGACGGAGCTCTCTAACACGAACCGCGCGGCCTCCGCCAGTTCCGGGTCTTCCATGGTGATGGTGACTTCCGCCAAACCCATCGGGGGGCGCTTGATGGTGCCGTTGAAGATGCAGTCGGCCATGCGTTCGGCGCGCAGAGACTTATGGCTCTGCTCGCCCAACACCCAACTGATGGCGTCCACGACATTCGACTTTCCGCAGCCGTTGGGCCCGACGATACATGTGGTGCCGGTCCCGCTGAAGGTGACGACAGTCCTTTCGCAGAAGGACTTGAAGCCTACAATCTCGACTTTACGCAGCTTGAGCAAGGTGTCCCCTTTTGTCGTGAACTTCTACTTCGCGATGATCCAGTGCGCACAGTTCACCGTCATCTTGGAATACCGATCGGGCCGGGGTTTTTCGCGCGAAGAGAGACGACTTTCCTTTCCTCGATGGGAGGATCTTCGACGCAACGCTCCTGTCTGTAACAGACAGAAAGCAAACACGTTTGGCAGGTTCTCAGTCAGAGCCCAGCCGCCTGGCGCTAAGATGGCGGTACGGGAGCTAAGAGTAACATGGGGTCTTGCCTCTGTAAAGCCCTACCCTATGGATTGTGGCCCTTTTTTCCACACCACAAGGGACCGAGTCGATTGGATTTGCATGCAGCAGGCACGGAACCTGCCCCTCTAGGTCTTTTTGGCCACTACTCGCAAGCGCCGGTAGTCCAATACCCAGCGGCCATCTCCATACAGAGCTGCTCGGGCCTCGCGCTGTATTTCTTCCAGTAGCCGCTCTCGCTGTTCCTTTGAGAGCTTGTCCATCAGTGCACCACCGAACATCTCCAGCCAGTTCAGCAGGCCCCTGTCGCCATCTTCCAGTGGCGTCGGGCGATCGAAAAGAAGCCCATAGGTTACTTCCAGGCCATGCTTCTCCAGCAAGCTGGCATATTCGGCCAGGCTTGGGTAGTACCACGGATTCGGCACCGGCAGCGGCAGTCCCGTCTTTGGCCATGCGCGCTCCACCGCGGCCATCACTCCAGCCACGTTGCCTTTGCCGCCGAACTCCGCCACAAAACGTCCTCCTGGGCGAAGCACCCGCGCAATGCTCTCCACAGCGCGGTGCGGTTCCTTGATCCAATGCAGCGTGGCATTGGAAAACACGGCGTCGAACTTATCTGAAAGTGTCAGTTGCCGCGCGTCCATCACTTCAAAGCGCAACGCGGGATACGCAGCTCGCGCTTCCTGAATCATTTCCGGGGACCGGTCGATGCCCGTCACCTGCGCGCCGTTCGCAGCGATTTTCGCGGTCAGGTGCCCGGTGCCGCATCCCACATCCAGAATCCGTTCGCCCGACTTCGCTTCCAGCAGTTCCAACAAACCGGCAGCCATCTTCCACACGAACGAGTGCTTCTCGTCGTACAGCTCCGCATCCCACTTTGCGCCCTCTGCCATGGTTAGTCCTTTGTTCCTCCGCCGAATTCGACGACCGCTCCGCGCGCGGTTTCTTCGCGTTCATCGCCGACCTTCAGTATCGCACTGGCACCGCTGGCGTTTGTTACCGGGAACGTTCCAGACTCGTCCGTCTTCATGTAAGGCAAGCGGTGAATGCGGGGCGCGGCGCCTTCCACCGTCAGGGTGACCGGCGTGCCGTCCAGTAGCCCGGCAAAGCTCCACTGCAGACGGCCCTTCTCATGCACATGTTCGTGTTCTGTCATCTTGCGAAGCACCGTCGCTTTGCCCGCGTGCCACACCACGGCCTTGCGAAATGTCATTCCGAGTGGCATGTCGTAAACCAGAGCTTCCACGGTGCTCGCGGTGCCGTCGGCTCTCGGAAAATAAGCGTGCATCCATCGCCAGAAAGTTCTGTGCCGGTAGCCGCAGTTGTGTCCTTGTACGCCGAATCCCAGAGGCTCGCCGGCAACCTTCGTGCCATCAAAAGTAATTTCGCCGGCGAACGCGGCGTCGGAGTGCGGCGAGCGGGAAAACCCGATCCATCCTTTATCGCTTAGCGTCACCCCAAAATCCGACGTCCAGCGCAGCTTCCACGAAATCTCGTGGCCCTCCAGCCGCAGATTGCCCCAGCAAACTCCTTCTTCGATTCCATTGGCGCTAATCCGGCAGTAAAAGGGAAGTGCGCGAGGTTCGCTGAGCTCCAAAGCTTGGATGGGAAATCCCTGGATAAAGCTACGCGGTTCGCCGTCGCGTGGAAACCATGTGGCCCAAACCTGCGCCGGCTGAGTTGTGGAAGCGGCTCCCCATTTTCCACGTCCGAGATTCATCACCAGGTAGCGGAACCACCATGCGCCACTTCCATCCGCCAGTCCGCACCGCAAGAACCAAACCTCGTAGCGCCGCTTCATTTTGCGCGACGAATACACCGCATTCAGCTTCTTCTGCTCGAGCTTCACTATAGAACCGCTCTCGTCTTTCTTACTTCACTGCTTCTTTTCTTCCTGCCCTTTTACGTACTTTTCAAACCACGCCAGCATCCTCTTTTCGACGTCCACGCGGTGTTTTGCCTCTTGAAAACCGTGCGGCTCTCGCGGGTAAAGCACGAATTCCGCTTCCACGCCGTAGCGTTTCAGCCCGCGGTACAGTTCCTGGCTCTGCCCGATCGGGTCGATCGGGTCGGCCTCACCCTGCAGGATCAGTGTCGGCGTCTTCGCGTTTTTGACGTACAAAAACGGGGAACCGTTCAGAAATCCTTCGGGCTTTTCGTACGGCACGCCCCAGAACCACTCGTCGTAAGCGGGATCCTTTTCCGTGCCGAACTCGGAGATCAGATCCGCCATTCCCGCTCCGGAAACCGCGGCTTTGAACCGCGTCGTTTGTGTCACCGCCCATTCCGACATGTATCCGCCGTAGGACCAGCCACCGATTCCGAGGCGCTCCGGATCGGCGATACCTTTCGAAATTACATCATCCACGCCCGCCATGACGTCTTTGAAATCGCCGCCGCCCCAATCCGCGCGGTTCATCTCCACGAATTTCTGGCCGTAGCCGATGGATCCGCGGATGTTGGGATACAACACGGCAAATCCCGCCGCTACCAACAACTGTCCCCAGGCCTCGCCCGTGTTTCCCCAACCTCCGGTTGGACCGCCATGCACCAGCACCACCAGCGGCAGCTTGGTTTTTCCGTCGTAGCCTTTCGGTTTCAGCAGACCCGCTTCAATTTCCGTGCTGTCGAACGATTTGTACTTGATGTATTCCGGCGCAACCAGCCCGTACTCTTTCCAGGCATCGCTGATGTGACTCACCTGTTGCGCCACTCCTTTGGTATCGCGCAACCACAATTCGGGCATCGACGTTGCTGTCTCTCCCACAAACGCGATTTCGCCCGTGGACGCCACAGAGAATTGGCCCGGATTCACAGGGATCTCCGCGGTCATGTCCTTGCGTTCTCCCTGCTCCGTGTAGCCGACAAATTTCCTTTGGAATCCGTCGACGTACACCGCCACCATCCAGCCGCCTTTCGCGAAGTGGTAGTCCATGATGGGCCGATCCAGGCTCGCGCCCGTCAGGTTTCGCGCAAGTCCGCCTCCCACCCCGATGAGTTGAAGATCATGCGGTTCCGGGCCGTCGTCGCGGCTGCCGACAAATGCGATCACCTGCCCGCCCAGCGTTACGCGTAGGTTCCCGAAAGGTCCGCGCGGCGCAAGCAATTCGTGTTTGTAGCCATCTTTCACGCTTACCAGGTAAATGCGATCGGTCATGCGGTCCGACGACGGGCGATCCGTTGCTTTGATCACGATGCTTTGTCCATTCGGCAACCACTGTAGCTCTTCGACTCTCCACGTCGGCTCGGTGAGGGCGCGTTCTTCGCGTTTCGCCAGATCCATGACGCGCAGGCGCGCATACTTCTCATCTCGATCCACCACGCGCGCATCGTCTTTGTCTTTCTCCTTCTTTTCGTCCGCTTCGGATTTTGGGTCCGGAGAAAGGTATGCGATGGACTGGCCATCCGGCGCCCATGCGAACAGTTCTGCTCCCGCTTTGCCTTTGGTTATCGCAGCAGCCTCTCCTCCTTCCATCCGCAGGACATAGATTTGTTGCTGCTCGCCGCGATTTGAGAGGAAGGCCAGTTGTTTGCCATCGGGCGACCATCGCGGTGAACTCTCGCTCTTGTCCGAATAGGTCAACTGGCGCGCTCTGTTGCTCTGCTTGTCGTACATCCAGATGTGACGGGTGCGTTTTTCCCCCGTTTGCGCATCGCCTACCACAAACGCCACGCGCGTTCCGTCGGGAGAGAACTGCGGGTCTTGCACGCTGCGCAATTCCAGAAACGACTCCGGCGTCAGTACTTTTTTCGCGGCAGCCGTAGGCGCTGGCATCGCGCCTTGCTCCTGCGCGCGTAGCACGCCGCCCGTGAATAAAGCCACTGCGCATCCCATCGCCAATCCAGACCTAAGCATGCTGCCCCCATTTTGCGGTCACGTGGAGTGACTCATTGCTTCATGTAATTCTCACCGATTCTGCGACTCTATGCACCGCGCGAATCTGTGTCAACCGCCAGCCCATTCGGAGTTCCGCGCAGCTCCAAGAACCTGTACACGAAAATGCCTTGAATGCGATAGGATTCCCAGACAGCAGCTTATCCGCCCTCAGGTCTCGACACTGTAATTACCGTTCGCAGGTGAAAATGAATACGGTCCAGGAAGATCGCCGCTCGCTGACTTTACTGCTTACACTTTTGCTGTTTCTTGTGTTGTCCCCATTTCTAGAGGGCCATCCGCTCGGCGACCTCATGCTTATCTTTTCTCTTTATATTTTCCTGGTTGCTTCGATCGTGCAATTGTCCGCGAAGCGTGGGTTGATGATTGTTTGCGTTCCTCTGGTCATTGCATCCATGGTATTGATTTTGCTCGAATATTTTCATCCAACTTTGCCGTTAAAAGTTATCAATTTTGCCTTGCTGGCCGTCATTCTCGGCATCGTTTCTATCGGACTTTTTCTTTATCTCGGGCGGACAGGCTCCATCACCAGCGGTCGCATCCACGGCTCCGTCAGCCTGTATCTGATCCTGGCGGTGTTTTGGTTCGCCATCTACAATCTGATCAATGTGCTGCGCCCGAATTCCTTTCTGGAAGTTGGTTTGGGCAATTCCTCGATTGAGCACATTCCCCGCGCTACCTTCCTGTACTTCAGCATGGTGACCTTGACGACCTTGGGCTATGGCGACATCGTTCCGATTAGCGCTCCGGCACGCATGTTTGCGGCTCTGGAATCAGCCACCGGTGTTTTGTACATCGCCATTACTGTCGCCCGGCTGGTCTCCGCCTACCAGAGGACCGACGACAAGCCTACATTACTGCCTTAGTTCAGATAGGAAAGCGATCGCGCATTAGACATCTCAGGAGGTCACGACGGTTCTAAGCCGCGTGATCACAACGCGCGAGTCGCGCTTTTGCGCCCTCGGTGATGTAGACTCTCCTTACGGAAACTTCCAATGAAAAAGATCCTTGCCGTGCTTCTGGTTGTCGCGTGTTTCTCCGTTTCGCGTGCCGCGGCGCAATCTTCGTCTTCAACGCAAGTTCAGTCAGCTTCACCGGCCGCGAAACAGCAATCTATGGCGCCAGCACAATTTCGCGAACTCGATTGGGATACCTACGTCGACAAGGTGCAGGGCGCCTGGATGGGCAAAATGATTGGCGTAACCTTCGGTCAGCCCTGGGAATTCGAATACCTCGGCGCGCCCATCGGCTTTGACATCACCGACTGGACCCTTTCCCCGACGCGCATGAAAGCCGACCGCGCTCGCTCCACCAACAAGACCGACTACGACGAACCCATCACCAAGGAAGCCGACAGTCAGCAAGTGCACATGAACCGGCAATTCGTTGAAACCTCGGAAAAAGAGCATCCCAGCTTTGGCGCGCCGGACAACGACGACATCTACATCAATCTGCTGTTCCTCTACTGCCTCCGCCGCTATGGCATCGACGTCGAGCCCGTCACCGTCGCTCATGAGTGGGACACGAAAATTCGCCAGGTGTGGCATGCCAACGATGCCGGCCTTGCCAACATTCGCAAAGGCATTCTGCCGCCGCAATCCGGCAACCCTCGCTATAACCTTCATGCCGACGACATTGATTTCCAGATTGAGTCCGACGTGTTTGGAATGATCTCTCCGGGAATGCCGCAAGTTTCCAACCGCTTCGACGATCGCATGGGGCACATCATGAATTATGGCGATGGTGTGTATGGCGGCATGTTCATCTCCGCCATGTACACGCAAGCCTTCTTCGCCAAGGATATTCGTGAAGTTGTGGAGAATGGGCTAAAGGCCATTCCCGCGCAAAGCCTGTACGCGCAGCTCATCCGCGACGTAATTAAGTGGCACGACGAAAACCCCAGTGACTGGTTGAAGACCTGGCATCTGCTGCAAACGAAATGGGGCGAAGTGGATCACTGTCCCGACGGCTACAAGCGGCGATTCAATATCGACGCAAAGCTGAATGGCGGATATGTCGTCATCGGCTTACTCTATGGCAACGGCGATTTGTACAAGACCATGAATTACGCCACGCGCTGCGGCCAGGACGCCGATTGCAATCCCGCCAACGCCGCCGGCATCCTCGGCACGCTGATCGGCGCGCGTGCGATTCCCGCGGAATATCGCGAGCCGCTGCACAATACCTACTGGAATAAATCCCTGGCGGGCCTTCCCGATTCGTTCGAGATCGATGTGCTCTCGGTCGATACCGCGGAACTCGGTTTGAAAGTCCTTCTGGCGAATGGCGGCGAGGTCAGCTCTCGCAACGGCAAACTCGTTCTACGGATTTCTTATCAGGAGCCAGTTGCCCCTGCCACACTGGAGCAGATTCGCTGGAACGAAGACAAGCCCGTCCTGGGTAACACGAATTGACGGCCAGTTTCTGCTGATGCGGCCCTGCCGGCCGACGATCTAATTGACCTCGTGATTTTCTCCGCGTAGCCTGAAGGTCCGATGTTGCGCCGCTTCACTTCGCTCCAACCTGACCGCTCAAATACTTTTCTTTCTTGTGCGTGTATCTGTTGTTGCCTCGGGTGTGGGCGGGAGGAGGCCGGCGACTAGTTTTTTCCACTCACTAGATTCGCCTCTCACCTGGCCCACGACTCTGATCGTGGGATTTTTTTTGGGCGTTTCGGAGAGGCAGCGGAACATCGAAACCCATTCGACGAGGAGAGAACATGAGCAAAACTCTTTCAGAAGTACTGGACGCAAACGCCAGATATAGCGCGAATTTTGGCGACAAGGGTAAGCTGGCCATGCCGCCCGCGCGGCGTTTCGCCATTCTTACTTGCATGGACGCGCGCCTCGATCCCGCAAAATTCGCGGGATTGGCCGAGGGCGACGCCCATGTGATTCGCAACGCCGGCGGACGCGCCAGCGACGACGCCATTCGCTCGCTGGTCATCAGCTACAAGCTGCTGGGCACGCAGGAATTCTTCGTCATTCACCACACCAATTGCGGCGTGGAGTTCTTCACCAATGAAGTGATGCGCGATCTGCTCAGTTCCAGCCTGGAAACGGCCCAGCTCACCTCCAGCGGCTTCCGCGATGTCGGCAAGGGACCCGGCGATCGCTCCGGAGAATACATTGAATGGCTCACCATCAAAGACCAGCGGCAGTCGGTGCTGGACGATGTCGCGCGCATCCGCAATCACCCCCTCGTCCCCGAGTCCATTCCCGTTCATGGCTACATCTACGATATGGCCCATGGAAAGCTCATTGAGGTGGAAGGCGCTCGCGCGGTTGGCGCTTCCGCCTGAACGTCCCTTAGTATCGCTCGAAAACCAAACAGCCCCATGCGCAGCCGAAGCGTGTGGGGCTGTTGCTTCATTGCCCACTGCAAGCGCCGCGGCCCCGCTTGCGAGTTAAACTTGCTGTAAGCCGGAAACAGGTCAGCCCGCTGCCGCAAGAAACAACGCAGCAGAATGCAGAGGTACCGATGGGGACGCAGCAACCAGCTCTCTCAGCACTTCCTCCTCCCACGCAGGATGAACGCACCATGGCATTTCTCGCTCACCTGCTGCAGGCGTTCACCGGCTTCATCGGACCGCTGATTATTTTCTGTGTGAAGCAGGATTCGCGTTTCGTAAAATTCCATGCCCTGCAGGCGCTGGTCTGGCAACTGTGCTACATGGCCCTGATCTTCTTCGCCAGCATTGCATTCTTTTTCACCATTTTCTCTAGTGTGGCGCACATTCCCCCTGGTTCTCACCAAGGGCCTCCACCGGGATTTTTCATTTTTCTCCCGGCCTTCTGGCTGTTGATGATGGGCGGATGGGTGTTGAACGTGATTCTGGGGGTCGTCTACGGAATCAAAGCCAACCGCGGCGAGTGGGCGGCTTATCCCATCATCGGTCAATGGCTCCTTCCCAAAGAAGCGGCGTGAGCGCGGCAACCTCTGAGCGCTGAAGAAGACAGTACGGACGGCCAGTTGTAATTTGTCGGCAACTATATTAGTAATAAGGAAATTCTTAACCTCGTTCTGACTGCGAGTCGCATGGAAAAAATTGTTATCGGGTCGCGGGAGATTTCTGATGTAGCGCCCGCGGCGCCAGAACAGCCAGCTCGTCTTGAACCAAAACTTCCGCCGCCCGTTCCGGCATGGGCCCGCGTCGCGATGAGCCCACTGGTGTTTGTATTGCCCCTTCTTTGCCTGATCACATTGGTGGTACGAGTAGCGATGCGCGGTTTGCCGCCACGAACCCGTTTTGCGTGGCTGTCGTTTCTTTCCACGCTTCTGATCATCAGTGGAATATTCACATCGATCGCCGCGGTGCTGGCGGTGTCGTTCGTACCCTTGCCCGCGATGGTCAGCGGCAGCTTGAACGAGCTGGACACCAAGATCAGCTTTCCGTCTCTTCCCTCGTTGGCGCCCATGACCGCAAGGGACGTCTCCGAGCAACTGAAGCCCTTGGTCGCGGTAATCAGTCCGGCGCGTCGCACGTGGACTTCACACAACGAAATGCCGTCCAATGGATTTGGCGCCGGAGTTCTGCTGGAAGCCAGCCCCGAGGGCTATTTGTTGGTGACCGCGCGGCACGTGATTGATGAATCGAGGTTGACGCGCGGCGGAAGCCGGGCACTTGTGGCGATGGCTTCCGGTACCTGGGCCGGCGGGGATGTGATCGCACGGCACAAGGATCTGGACTTGTGCTTGATCTGGCTGCCACGGGAATCGGGCAGCGGCAATTTCTTGCAACCGGTGGAGCAGCAGAAAGGTGTCGTCGAGGGCGAGAACATCTTTGTGATTGGGCACCCTCAGGGGCTTCGCTTCACCTTGAGCACCGGAATCATCTCGCGAACCGAAAAAGATACGCTGCAGATTTCCGCCCCGGTCAGCCCCGGAAACAGCGGCGGACCGGTATATGACGACCGCGGCAACCTGGTTGGGATCGTCACTTCGATGGTGGACCGCAACATGAGCCCCAACGCCGAGAATTTGAATTTTGCTGTTCGCGCCGACGCCGTTCTCACTCCGGAACGCTGGGATTTTTCCGGCGACGGCAAAAAGCGCCTGGATGAGTTTGTGAGTGCGGGTTCGCGCAAGAAACAGAACTAGCTTCCGGTACACAAGGAATACGAGGATATGCCGACGATTAACGTGACGGTTTACGATTCCACGGAAAACAAACGAGTACCAGTGGAATTGCCTGACGACGCTCCCTGCAACAAAATCATCGCCGTGCTCGTCCAGAAATTACGCCTGCCCACCAACGGGCCCGATGGCGCTCCGCTGAGCTACAAATTTCATCACAAAAATTCAGGAAGGCAGGTACAGGACACGCAGACTCTGGCGGAGGCTCAGGTGCAAGACGGTGACATCCTGCGCCTACAACCAGAAATAACCGCTGGTTGAGAGCGCAACGCGCATATGGTGACAATCCAGAAGGGCGAGCTGCAGGAAGACCGGTTTAGCCGCTTGAAATTGATCCCCTGGTGGGATCAATCGAAGATCGCGGCTTGCCGCGTCCTGGTGATTGGCGCGGGCGCGCTGGGAAATGAAATCCTGAAGAATCTTGCGCTGCTGGGATTCGGCAACGTGATTGTCGTAGATATGGATCGTATTGACGAATCCAACCTTTCCCGCACCATTCTGTTTCGCACGGAAGACATCGGCAAATTTAAAGTTGAGGTTGCCGCGGCAGCTTACACCGCGATTGCTTCCCATGCGCGGATTCAGCCCCTCGCCGCCAACGTGACCCGCGACTGCGGGTTGGGCCTATTCGAATGGAGCGACGTGATTATCGCTGGCCTCGATAACCGCGAAGCCCGGCTTTGGATTAACCGTTGCGCGTGGAAGGTGAATCGTCCCTGGATTGACGGAGCCATTGAGGGCATCAATGGTGTCGCACGCGTTTTCCTGCCAGGAGTGGCCCCGTGCTACGAATGCACGCTCGGCGAAGTGGATTGGGCCATCCTGGAACGAAGAATGTCTTGCAACCTGCTGGTGCATGAGGATGTAACGGAAGGGAAGATTCCCACCACACCTACGATTTCCTCCATTATCGCTGGGATTCAGGTGCAGGAAGCCGTGAAGCTGATTCATGGCATGCCGACGCTCGCTGGGCACGGCTTTATCTTTGAGGGACTGAACCATTCGTCATACAAAGTGGAATACAGCGAGAACCCGTCGTGCATGAGTCACTACACCCTACCGCAAATCGTGAAGCTGGATGAGCGTTCCGGCGATTTGACTCTCCACCAGTTGTTGGAACGAGCGAAGAGCGACCTGGCCGAACGCGAATTGACGGTGGAATTCAGCCGCGATGTGATTCACAAGCTCGTCTGCCCGCAATGTGCTGCGGAAGAGAACTTGTTTGTGCCGGTCGGGTCGCTGAGCTACGAAGACGGCCGATGCCGAATCGACGGCCATATGAGGGTTGTGCACGCGGCGCACGGGTACGATGGGAGCCAGGCCTTTGGTCAGCGCAGATTGAGCGAACTTGGCTTGCCTCTCTTCGATGTATTCACCGCGCGCAGTTCCACGCGCGAAATTGGTTACCTCCTCAACGATGACAGGGAAACGGTGCTGGGTCCGCTGGCAAAGGTGAGCGCCTGATGCCGAAGCAAAAGAAAGACAAGACGGCTACGCTCCGGATGAGCAGCGATGTTGCCCGCGAGATTCGGCAGCATGCGCGTTCTCACACCAAAACAGAAGTCTGCGGTGTGCTGATTGGAACGGAAGACGAAGCCGTCACCAGTGTCGTGGCGTGTATCGCGGGTGCCAACGCGGCGCAGGGCGGCACGCACGTCACTTTTACTCAAGACACATGGGAGCACATTTACAAGATCAAGGATCGCGACTATCCCAACGAACGCATCGTCGGCTGGTATCACTCCCATCCGGGGTTTGGCGTTTTCCTTTCGGATCACGACACTTTCATCCACAAAAACTTCTTTTCGTCACCGCAACAGGTTGCCTGGGTTTACGACCCGCACTCCGACGAAGAAGGCTGCTTTGGATGGAACGGCGAGCGTCTGGAAAGGTTGTCAAAGTTTGCCATCGTCGACCGGCGTGGCGGGGAACTGGCGGGCGCAGGCGAGAAGCCTGAACCTGTGCTGGGTAGCTCAGAATCGCCCGACGAGTGGGAGGACGCCGTCGTCGCAAAGTCGGAAGAATCCGAAGAAAAGGACCAAGACCTTTCGCGGTTGTCGCGCACTGTCTCCTTCGTGTTCTCGCATCTGGCCGTTCTGGTTCTCGGCGGCCTGTTGGTCTGGTATCTTCTTCCACGCATCGTCATCTTGCCCGTACCAGTAGATCCGCAAACAGGCCAACCGTTGAGGGACTATCAGGTTTCACCGTCGTCCGACGCCAAGGCGCCTAATTCTGACCAGGGAAAAAGCAACGCTGGTCAACCAGCGGGCCAGCCCGAGCCGTCCAAACCAGCTGAAACCAAGAGGCGCGATGTCCACTAGCAACAACAAGGAACCGCTCAGAATCACTTCGGAAGATTTGGCGAACGTGTCGCTGCCACAGAACATTCCCACCGCGCCGATTCCGGGAGAGCCCACAGGCGTAAAGTCCTACGGAACGATCACAGAGGCCGCGGATAAGGCCCCTGAACTGCCCGAAGAAAAAGGTAGTGTCCTTTTGCAGGCGTGGTTTTATCTCGGAGCAGCGGGCCTGTTGGGAGCGGTCCTTGGCTGGGGACTTTGCGAACCTGGATTTGTGGACGCCCGAACGGGCTTTCGTTGGGGCAATTTCTGGATGATTCCCGCGATCATCACGTTTATGTGCATCGGTTTTGGAATTACGGAAAGCCTCGTGGAGCGTTCGTCGCGCAAGGCGCTGCTGCGTGGATTGTTGGCGCTGCCGCTCGGCGTTGTGCTCGGATTCGTCTTCGAATTTGTTGCCAATATTATTTACAACATTGGCCTGGGGCTGTGCGCTCAAGCGGGCGTGCTCTCCTTCCATAACCCCGCGGCCTGGATTGCCCGAGGCATCGCTTGGGCCGTGTTCGGTGCTGCGGGTGGCGTGGTTTACGGAATCGTCGGGCAGTCGATGAAGAAAGCGAAATACGGCGTTATTGGCGGGTTGGTGGGCGCAGGCATCGGCGGAATGATTTTCGATCCCATCTCAATGGCCGCAAGAGGGGCGAGCCTCAGCCGTGCCGTCGGTTTCGCCCTGGTGGGCTTGGCTACGGGCGTTGCCATGGGCCTGGTGGAAAGCGCGTTGAAGGACCGTTGGCTGTACGTCACTGCGGGGCCACTGGCGGGCAAACAATTCATCCTGTATAAATCGCTCACCACGTTGGGCAGCGAACAGCAGGCGGATATCTATCTGTTCAAAGACGCCAATATTCTTCCGCAACATGCTGCCATCGCGATCACCGGCTCGCGTGTTCAGCTGAAGGCTTTGGGCGCAGTGTACGTGGGCGGCGGCCCGGTGCAAACGCGCGTGCTGCAGGATGGCGATCTGTTGCAGATTGGGCGATACGCCTTTCGCTATAAAGAAAGACAGCGCGCATGAACGCCGTCTGTCCCTATTGCCGCGGAACGGTTGAATCGGGCACCGGCGAGGAACTGGTTTGCCCTGGGTGCGGCGCACCTCATCATGCCGATTGCTTTGCCGAAAACGGTGGCTGCACGGTGTTTGGGTGCAGCGCGGCTCCTGCGGAAGAACCGAAGTTACACCTCACCGGAAGCGAATTAGCGGGCGCAAGCGCTACCGCGGCTTCCTCGGCAGTAACTACCGCGGCTGCGGAGTCGGCTGCTGGGCCGCCAGCGCCACCGGCCAGAGTGAAATCTGCGCCTCCGCCGCTTCCGCCGGGTGCAATCCCGGCACACAATCCAGCACCTGCGTTTCCGCCCGCGCCTCGCTACGGTGCGGGCAGCGTTCTGTTTGGCGTTCAACCGGTGGCCGCGGTGGCCACGGCCGCTCCGTCGGCAAGGCTTAGTTTTGAGCAGGACCCAGCAGCGAAAAACCGCACCACCTTCATTGTGTTGGGTGTGCTGCTTGGCGCGTTCGGCGCGCACAATTTCTATGCTGGCTACAAGAACAAGGCCATCGCACAGCTTTTGCTGACGGTCTTAACGCTTGGCTTGGCAAGCCCGATGAGCTGGGTCTGGGCGGTTATTGATGTTTGCACGATCGATCAGGACAGTAACGGGATCAAATTCAGGTCATAGCGGAGCGCCCGAATGGATTATTTCGTGCAACGTGGCGAAGAAAAGTTTGGACCTTACACTCTGGCGGACTTGCAGGGGTATGTGCAATCCGGCCGCGTCCTGCCCGGCGATTTGGCGCAGAGCGAAGGCATGGACCAGTGGGTGCCTGTTTCGCAGATATTGGGAAACATTCCCATCCAGGTGACGGCCGCGCCGGTGGCAGTGGCGCCCGCACCCGAACTGGTGCCCCTTCCGCCGAATTTGCATTGGTCCATATTGCTGATCATTGTTATTTTGGGCCGGTTGTCCTATGGCGCGCTAGCGCTAATTTTCAATTGGGTGTGGGTGCTGATCCAGGCGAATTGGGCTCGCAAGTTATCTGGAAACAACTTGGCCATGGTGCTGGTAGCGATGTATCCCGCGGGGTTCGTAGCTGGCATCTTCGCCATAGGATTTGGCGCCGCCGCTGGCCAAAATGCGGGACTGTACGCTGCGGGGGGCATCTTCATCTTTGCCGGCTTGATTGCCTACATCGTCGGCATTTTCAAGATTCGCGGCGCGATGGAGGATTATTACAATTCCCGGGAAAATATCGCGCTGACTCTCAGCGGCGTCATGACTTTTTTCTTCAGCTCCGTCTACCTGCAATATCACATCAATCGTATTGCGCGTTGGAAAAAGACTGGCATACTCTCCTGAGTGCCCGCTGCTTATGCCATCGCCACGCACACGCCGATTGCTTCTCGATCATCAGACGCTCACGACGCGACTGGCCGGTTGGCCGCTCATTCAGATTTCCGGCAGGGCCGGTATCCCGCCAGAAATTTATCGCTTCACGTATAACATTCGTGGCCTGTACGTCGCGCCCGATGGCAGCATACTGGAGCGCAATATTCATGTTTTGGAAGTGAACCTCTCGCTGGGTTACCCTCGGCGCGCTCCGCAATGCCGCATGCTCACTCCGGTGTTTCACCCCAATTTCGATGACGCCATGGTTTGTATCGGTGATTTCTGGGCTGCCTCCGAGGGACTGGATGACCTCGTTATTCGCATCGGCCGCATGATTTCCTATCAGGAATACAACACGAAAAGCCCGCTGAATGGACTGGCTGCCAAATGGGCGGCGCAGAACGCGGGCCTGCTGCCCATCGACACCCGGAGCATCGCGCCTCCGTCGTCGAACGCAGAAACAACCGAGCTCCCGGCCTCGAATGCAGAGACTCAAGATGTACAAACTCCACCCGCTGAACCTGCCACTGGCGAGCCTGCTCCCAGCGATCCCTGGTCACAGAAAATCTCCCTCGCATAAGTATCCGGCCAGCCTGTTCGTTGCAGCGGCCGCGATGCCTCGGATACAATCATTCGTTTACCGCAGTCTCGAAAGGCGCGACTGAGCGATATGCACACGATCCAGGTCCACAATACCCTCACGGCAAAAGTTGAGCCCTTCGTCCCGCAAAAAGAGGGCGAAGTCCGCATGTACACCTGCGGCCCCACCACTTACAACTACGCCCACATCGGCAATTTCCGCACTTTTGTGTTCCAGGACATTCTTCGCCGGTTCTTGAAACTGCGCGGTTTCAAGTTGAATCACGTCATGAATCTGACCGATGTGGATGACCGCATCATCGCCAATGCGGCCGCCGCCGGCGTTTCCATTCGCGATTACACGGAAAAATATGTTCAGGCTTTTTTTGCCGACTGCAAGACCCTGAGCATTGAAGCGCCCGAACATTGGATCCGCGCCACCGACCACATTCAAGACATGGTCGCGCTCATCCAGAAGCTGCAGGAGAAGACCTACACCTACGAGTCGGAGGGTTCCATCTACTACCGCATCGCTAAATTCAAGGACTACGGCAAACTCTCCAAGATCGATCTCTCTGGCATTCAGGCGGGTGCGCGTGTCGATAACGACCGCTACGAAAAAGAGAGCGCGCGCGATTTCGCTCTCTGGAAGGCGCCCAAGCCTGGCGAGCAAGTGTGGGATACGCCGATTGGCAAGGGGCGTCCCGGCTGGCACATCGAATGCTCCGCCATGGCCATGAAGTATCTCGGCGAAACGATCGACATTCACACCGGCGGCATCGATCTGGCCTTTCCGCACCACGAAAATGAAATCGCGCAGAGCGAAGCGGCCACCGGCAAGCAATTCGTCCGCTACTGGATGCACGCGGAACACCTGCTGGTGGAAGACGAAAAGATGTCCAAATCGCTCGGCAACGTTTTCACGCTGCGCGAACTGTTTGCCAAGGGCTACAAACCGTCAGCTCCACGTTTTGCGCTCGCCAGCGTTCCATACCGCCGGCAACTGAATTTCACGTTCGACGGCTTGCAGCAGGCCACCAGCTCTGTCGAGCGCCTGCGCAATTTTGCGGCTCGCCTGAAAAACGAAAAATTCCCGGCAGGGAAGCAGCCCGGAATGGCGGCACGCATTGCCAAGGCTGCGGATGATTTCGATGCCGGTTTATCCGACGACCTGAATACCGCGCAAGCGCTCGCCGCAGTCTTCGATTTTGTGCGCGAAGCCAACATCGCGATGGATAAAGACGAATTCCGGCAAGGAGATGTGAAAGCCGCGCAGGAGTTCCTGAATAATTTTGACCAGGTTTTTGCCGTGCTCGAAGACAACGACGCCGAAAAACTCAACGCCGTCGGCTTTGCCCCGGCTGCGTCGGCAGTGGACGATGCGGAAATCGAAAAGCTCGTGGCCGAGCGCCAGGCCGCTCGGCAGCGCCGCGACTTTCCTGCGTCCGATCGCATCCGTAAGCAACTCGCGGACCGTGGTATAATTTTAGAAGACACGAAAGACGGCAGCGTCCGCTGGAAACGTAAATGAAACACTTTCACTTTTTGAAACGCGGTCGTGAAGCAGTGGGTCCTCGTGTCCCCCGCAAGTTTCGCCCGTCGAGCGTTCGGCCGGGTCTCTACGGCGTAGATTAAGTCCGCTGTCGCAGGTCGAGTCGGTTTTGCAGCTCCCACGCCTGCTGTTTCTCTCGCCTCTCGCCACATTAACCCGCTGAACCGATTCTGGGAGGAATCATGACGACCGCCACCGAAGCAAAAACCAAACTTCCTCGCATCAATACGCCTCTACCGGGCCCCAAGTCGCAACTGGTGATCGACTACGATCACAAGTTCATGTCGCCGTCGTATATGCGCGACTATCCGCTCGTCGCCGATCACGCCTATGGCTGCATCGTCGAAGATCCCGATGGCAACACTTTTCTGGACTTTGCGGCTGGCATTGCTGTGTGCTCCACCGGCCATTGCCATCCCAAAGTTGTCGAAGCCATCCAGAAGCAGGCTGCCGACATGATTCACATTGCGGGAAACGATTTCTATCACCGGCACATGCCGCAACTGGCCGAGCGCCTGGTCGGTACCATGCCGAAGTCCAGCCATTACAAGGTGTTCTTCGGCAACTCCGGCACGGAGGCCGTCGAGGGCGCCATCAAGCTCGCGCGCTATTCCACGCGCCGCGACAAGCTAATCGCCTTCTATGGCTGCTTCCATGGGCGCACGCTTGGCTCGCTCTCGTTGACCGCCTCCAAAAACACGCAGCGCAAGCATTTCGGCACGTTGCTGGGAGGTGTTGAGCACATTCCTTACCCGTATGCCTATCGTTGCGCTCTGGGCCACACCAGGGAAACTTGCGGTGGCGAAATCATCGAACTGCTGGAGCAGCAGATCTTCAAGCGCCTGTTCGCTCCGGAAGAGGTTGCCGCCATTATCGTCGAACCGATTCAGGGCGAAGGCGGCTTCATTCCTGCGCCGGCGTTCTTCCTGCAGGAACTGCAACGCCTGTGCAACCAGCACGGCATTGTGCTGATTCTCGATGAAGTTCAGGCCGGCATGGGCCGCACTGGAAAGTGGTGGGCCTACGATCATGCCGGCATCACACCGGACATTGTGCTGACCGCGAAGGGCATCGCCAGCGGCATGCCCATCAGCGCGTTCATCGCCAAGGAAAGCATCATGCAGTGGAAGCCCGGCTCGCACGGAACCACCTACGGCGGCAATCCCGTCTGCGTGGCCGCGGCACTGGCTACCATGGACCTGATCGAAGGCGGCTTGACGGCCAACGCGGAAAAAATCGGCGGCTATATCTTCAGCAAGATCGTCGACTGGCCCAAGCGCTTCAAGATTGTTGGTGACGTTCGCGGAAAAGGCCTGATGATTGGCGTCGAAATCGTGCGCGACCAGAAGACCAAGGAAAAGGGCGCCGCTCTGCGCGACAAGGTCATCGACAATGCTTTCCACCGTGGCCTGCTTACGCTCGGCTCCGGCGAGAATTCCATTCGCATGTCTCCTCCGCTGACCATCGATCAGGAACAAGCCGACTGTGCGATTCGCATCATGGAAGAAAGCATTCGCGAAGCCGAGAAGACGCTCTAACCCGGCGCCAAACAATCTACCGACTTACGAATCCCGTGGCCGCAGAAAATCCCGCCGGCCGCGGGATTTGTGTCTATACTGGATAGGTTAGTGTTCAGGAAGTAACGAAGGAGGGCGATGCTCGGTCGAATCGGATTTGCCCTCGTGCAGTGGAAGTCGCGCCACGGTCTTTCCGATCCTGCCGCATCCACTCCCGAGGAGCAAAAGCTTGAGGCGCTGCAGACAGGCGTGCGTGGGGAAACGTATGCTTACTGGTACCTGCGGCGCCTCGGCTATATTTTTATTGCCAGAAACTACATGCCAGAGCATGCCAAAGGTGAACTCGATCTCATCGGCTTCGACGGAGATACGCTGGCGTTCGTTGAGGTTCGCACTCGACTTGCAGTGAAAGGCAAATTCGGTCTTCCCGAACTGAGCATCACTCAGGAAAAACACGAAACCCTGATTCGCACCGCGCATTACTTCGCGAGCGCCATCTCAAGGAGTGCCCGCTGCGCTTTGATGTTGTGGCCATTGATAACACCCCCGGCCAGCCTCCCGTCGTTCGCCTGCACAAGTCCGCTCTCAGCCCTGTGATTCATCTTCGTTCCGAATGGTAGTTCCTTGCTGGCCGCGTTGCTCGGCTTGGCTTATACTCGCAGACCTCGCGAGTGGTCGTCCTCAATCAAGGAGTCATAATGATGCGAATGCCTGCTGTCTATTCGTCAATTGTATGCATCTTGCTGCTGGTGATCCTCGCGCCGCAGGGTCGGCCGCAAACTCGCGCGTCTGATTCCCTTGCCGGAGAATGGCAGCTCACTACGGTGGACATGGCAATTCCTTTCACTGAGCGTTTACAAGTCGCCAGCGCCGGCGAAAATATCACCGGGCAGATTTACCGCAGCGGCAAAAGCGTTCCGGTGAAGGGAACTGTGGAGGGCGGCGAAATCCACCTGGAATTTCAGGATGGCACAGAATCCGACATCTACAATGGCAAGCTGACCGACGCGGGAATGTCCGGCAACTATTCCGTTAAAGGCGAGTCTGAGACCACTACAGGAACTTGGAGCGCCAAGCGAGCGCCTACTGACAAGCCTTCGTCGCCGCGCAACCTCGATTTCGTCCCGACCAATTTTTACCGCCAGCTCTCTGCGGATACGAAGCCGGTGCTGCGCATCTGGCCGGGTGATACTGTGCATACAGCAAGTGTTGACGCCGGCGGCCAGGATGAAAAAGGAGCGAAGCGCGTCGCGGGCGGCAATCCGCTAACCGGGCCGTTCTATGTTGAGGGCGCGATGCCGGGCGACGTGCTGGCGATTACCATCAAGCGGCTGCGCCTCAACCGCGATTGGGCCATCAGCGACAGTGCGCTTGTCGATCGCGCGCTCACCACCGACTACGTTTCGGAAAATAAACAGGAGTGGAAAGATACGCGTTGGCATCTGGACGCGGACAAGCAGATCGCCACGCTCGAAAATCCTCCCGAGCATTTGAAGAACTTCACCGTGCAGTTGCGTCCTATGCTCGGTTGCGTTGGCGTGGCCCCCAATCCCTGGAGGGCCCCGGTGCAAACGCAGGACTCCGGCAGCCTCGGCGGCAATATGGATTTTAGCGGGGTGGCCGAGGGCGCAACAATCTTTCTGAACGTGCAGCAGCCCGGCGCTTTGCTGTATCTCGGCGATGCGCACGCGGTGCAGGGAGACGGCGAGTTGAATGGCAACGCGCTCGAGACCTCTATGGACATTGTGTTCACCGTCGATGTGCAGCGCGAAAAGCACATCGGCACGCCGCGCGTTGAAAACGCCGATTACCTGATGGCCATGGGCCTCTCCGGCTCGTTGGACGATGCTTTTCGCGAAGCCACGTCAGGCCTTGCCGCGTGGCTGCAGTCCGACTACAAGCTGACCAGCGCCGAGGTTGCAGCAGTTTTGGGCACGTCCATCGAGTACAAGGTGTCCGAGGTAGCGGACCGCAATGTCGGAGTGGTCGCCAAGATCCGGAAGGCTAGCCTCGCGTCGCTCACCACCGCAAAATAAATCGCTGCGGCCAGACGCGCGCAACTTAATCTTTGTGGAAGCCGATAGCGTCCAGCGCCGGCTGAATCTCCGGGTTAGACATGAACGTTTTCCACACCAGACCGGAGCGGTGATTTTCGATCATCACCACAATAGGCGCCTGGTTCAGCGCCATGTTCACGTCCTCAAACCAGTTCTCCGATTCATTGTAGCCGTCGCGAAATCCGTAATTCCCCCACAGCTTTCCTCCCAGGTCGCGGTAAAAATGTTTCAAAGCCTTCATCGATTCTTCTGGCGTGTACGGGAACGAAGCCAGCGCCGCGGTGCACGTCAGCGTGCCATTGTCATCGCGCGGCAGCGGCCTGCCTCCCGCTGAGTTCACGCCCGCGGAACGGCCCCAGGCATTGTCGCCGTAGCCCTTGAAATGCCGCGGGTTTTCCACCGAGTAGTCGTGGCTGATCAACGCGATGTTGCGATTGTTCTGGAAATAGTTGGTGTACTGATCGCGCTTGCCGCGCGGGTCGAATGCCATGAACGAGTAGTGGGTGAAAAAAAGTTCGCCGCCATTCCCCACGCCAACATCGAGTTTGTGCCCGTAAAACGTGTCCCCGTTCGTGTAATGGTCGCCTTCGGTGGTTCGTCCCCAGCCCTGCCGATAGCGCACCGCGGTATCAGACTGGCTCGCCCATCCGCTGTGATACATGCTGGCAGGAACCGCATGCGTGGGCGACGCGATCGCCAGCAAATAGATGATCATCGTCTCGTTCCACCCGATCAGCGGGTGATGAATGTAGAAACCAGCGTCGGGAGACCAGTGCCAGTACAGAAAATTAGGATCTGGCCCGCCGCGATACCAGTCCCACTCCACCGTTTTCCAAAAACCCGTGATCGTTGCACGAATTTCGGCTTCCTGCGGCGTGTCGCGATTGAAATACTGCCGCGCCACCAGCAGCCCTTGCATCAGAAACGCGGTTTCCACCAGGTCGCCGCCATCGTCGTACTTGCCAAAGTAGGGAATCACTTTCCCCGTGCGCCCATCCAGAAAATGCGGCCAGACGCCGTGAAAACGGTCGGCAGTTGAAAGAAAATGTGTAATTTTCTGCAGACGCTCCACGCCTTGTTCGCGGGTAATGAATCCACGGTCCACACCCACCACAATCGCCATGATCCCGAAACCCGACGAGCCCAGCGCCACCAGATTCTTGTCACCCGGCTGGATCTCAATGGCCATTCCCGCATTGGGATGCGCGGCTTCCCAGTAGTAGCGGAAGCATGCCTCTTGCACCATAGTCAGCAGCTCGTCATCGCTCATGGCGCGCGTGTTGCCGCTGACCGGTTCGGAAAGCGCAGATTCTTTGTAGCTGGAATTCACGGCGGAAACTTTGTAGCTGGCGCTCTTGCCGCTTTCCCCCAGAAAATCCTCGAAGCGTGTGCGATCGCCACGTTGCGTGGCCACCGGCGCGAAGGTCTTTCCGTCGAGTGACCGGTAAATTTTGTAGAACTGCAGCTCAGGTTCTTGCACTGGCGCCCAGGTCAAATCGATGTGGCGATCGTAGCCCTTCGCGGCAAGCCCTGAGGGCGCGGCAGGAACCTTGGCAGACGCTGGCGGCGCATCGCCGATGCTGATTTCGTCGATGTACAACGTGTGCGGCTTGTTGTCGTCCAGGCCCTGAAAAATTGTGATGCGTTCCAGTTTCTGTGGGTCGAACGCCTCAGGCTGCGTGTCTCTCATAATTACTACGAACGAATTGAACGGCAATTCCAGTTGCACCCATTTGCCCGCCGGCGGTACGTTCTTGGCCGTGAATAAAGGAATGGCGGGAGTGCCGTGACGATCAGAGTCGCTCAGCATGAAGCGTGGCGACTGTTCCGCTGAAATCGCGTCTTCGGCGTAGCACCAAATTCGCAATGCGGAGCCGGCGAATTCTACTCTGCCGTAGCGCGACCGCACATCCAGCGTCACATTCCAATCCCCGCCCGTTGCCGAGCGCCATTTCAGCCGCAGCGCGTTCGGCGGCGTCAGGTAATGATTTCCATCCACAGGAAGTTTGCTGCCCGCCCGATCCAATTCGCTGGGAGCGACGACATTGCTTTGGCTGTAGTACCACGAGCCGTCCGCCAGGCTGTTGTCAAAGATTACGTGCCGGTCGTAGTCGATCTGGCCCAACGCCGCCATGGGAAGGCACAGGCACGCGGCCAGGCAAACCAGGCGAGTTCTCATGAATCCCTCCAATAGGGCGACGCATCTCATCCTCAGGAATTCTAGAGAGACCCGGGAGACTAAGCAAACGCACACGATTTCAACAGCTTCTCTCGCCCCAGCCGAACTCGCGGTACAATACGAAGTTTGCATCGCAACGTGCGGCGCGGTAGTGTAATTACACCTGTTCGGAGGGCTATTTGCCTGAGTTACGTAAAGACCCTATTACTGGGCGTTGGGTGATTATTTCGACGGACCGCGGTAAGCGGCCCATGGATTTTCTTCGGGAAAGCGTATTTCCCGGGCCGCCGCAGAATTGCCCCTTTTGTCCGGGAAATGAACTGAAGACACCGCCCGAAATCCTGGCTTATGGCCGCAATGGCGCCAGCGCCAACACTTCAGGCTGGAACATTCGCGTGGTCCCCAATCGATTTCCCGCGCTGGGCATCGAGGGCGAACTCGACCGCGAAGGCGAAGGCCTGTTCGACAAGATGAACGGCATCGGCGCGCACGAAGTCATCATCGAGACGCCGCAGCATCAAACCACTCTTGCGCAACTCCCGCAAAAATCCGTCGAGGATGTTTTCTGGGCTTATCGCGACCGCATGCTCGACCTTAAAAACGACAAGCGCTTCCGCTACATTCTTATTTTCAAGAATCATGGCGAAGCCGCCGGCGCCTCCGTCGAACATCCTCACTCCCAATTGATTGCCTTGCCTATCGTCCCGCGCCGCGTTCGCGAGGAAGTGGACAATTGCTGGCATTACTACGACGAAAAAGAACGCTGCATCTTCTGCGACATTATTCGCCAGGAGCGCGACACCGGCGAGCGCGTCATCGGCGAGAACGACCACTTCATTACCGTCGCTCCCTACGCCCCGCGTTTTCCGTTTGAAATGTGGTTGCTTCCCAAGGTGCACGGTTCGGCTTACGAAAATAATCAGAGCTCCATGTACGCCAGCCTGGCGCAAATGATGAAAGACACGCTGATGCGCCTGGAGGCGGTGCTGGATCGCCCCGCGTACAACTTCATGATTCACACTTCGCCCATCGGCGAAGAAATCAACGATCACTACCACTGGCATATAGAAATTATTCCCAAGCTCACGAAGGTCGCGGGTTTCGAGTGGGGCACTGGCTTCTATATCAATCCCACGCCGCCGGAAGAGTCCGCGCGATTCCTGCGCGAGGCGCAACTGGAAGAGCCCGTCAAGAAGAAGTAAACCGCAAAGTTTCGTGCTGCGAGGGGAACCCTGTGCTTACGGGCCAAGCGAGTTTTCGCTATAATTGAAAGGTTGAGGCGCGGTACCCAAGTGGTAAGGGAGAGGTCTGCAAAACCTTTATGCGTGGGTTCGATTCCCACCCGCGCCTCCATAATAATCCTACAAAAAGCCAATAAAATGGAAGGTTTCTTGGACACCTTCAGAAATTGTACTGGAATTGTAGAACGCTTTTCACAGGGATCCCTCGTTTTCGCTGTGTGCAATAGCCACGGCGACGGCCTTGTCTAGGGCATCCTGATGGGTCTTGACCCATGGCGAATAGTGTTTTTGCGTAATCCGCAGGCTCTTGTGCCCCAGCAGCGTCGACACATCCTCGAGCGAAACTCCAGCCTGAAGCAGGGACACTGCGAAGGTGTCACGGAATCTGTGACTGTGGCCATTTTTAATTTTCGCCTTTTTGAACACATCAGCCAGCCGCTTACGCCACACTGACACCGCGGCAGGTAACTTCGATGTGCCGGTCCAAAAGAAGTAGGCGGGGTTTCTGTGCACCACTTTCCGAAGCGCATCCGCAACAAACGTAGGCAGCAGGACGGAAACGTACTCACCTGTCTTGGCTTGATGCAGCTGTAAGCGATCGCCTTTGAGGCTCTTGCAGGCCAGTGCGGTTGTATCGCTGATCCGCAAACCGCCGTAACGCATCGTCAGAATAAAAGTGCGAACGCGAACATCGATTTCAGGCAAAGCAGCAGTTTTGAGAATTTGGATCATCTCGGATTCGGGGAAGGGAAGAGTTGGCTTTTCGTTTACTTTCGGAGATTTTAGATTGGTGGCTGGATTTTCACTGATCCATTTTCGGACCAGTGCGAACTTGAAAATACTGCGGAGTCGCTCGAGCTTCTTGGAGGAAGAAAGTGGACCGTCATTCCAGGTCGAACGGAAGTCATCGAGGGTGGTGAGGTCCAGATCAAGTACATTTCGAATGCCTTTGTCGCGTGCAAAATCTTGCAGTTGTCGGAAGAGGTGTTTGTATTTGCGAAGTGTCTCACCACTTAAGTTAGCTGCTTCTGCTTCCTGAATAAACTTCTTTTGCCAATCCTCGATGGTTACCCGCTCAACTCGGATTGGCCTCGAACCCTCAACATCCCATCGGCGAACCTCGTCTTGGGCTCGATTCCAGTCGCGGATCTTTAAGGCCTCCCGAACCCTCTCTCCGTCGGCCTTTGTGCCTGACACCCATATCGGGCACTTGCAGCGATACTCAGATCTCGATCCGCGCACGGCCACGCTCTCGGGGATACGTAACGTCAAGTAGGGACGCTTGTGGCGCGGAGACTTTTCGCCAATCTTTAGGACACCTGGTTCCGATCGAAAGAGATTCCGGATTGTCTCCACATCGACGCCCCAGACTTTGGCCAGGTCGGCCGGCGCATAGTGCCGCTCGTCGACAATCAAGTTCTTGTATGTCTTTCCTTTGTAGCTGAAGGAGTGACCGCGTCCGACGCTTATGGTCGGCTGCGTTACGGGTTTCGGATCAGGGGACCAGGTCAGGAAAGATGAGGATCGAAGCAACTCATCGAGAAGTTCTGTCTCCATGCGAGGATTCTACCACCGCGGAGGCAGCACGAACAGAAAGAGAGCCGCGACCCTTGGGAGGCAACGCTCTTGAACATCGAATTGTGCCGACAAAGAAGAGCGCCGGCCATCCCGCGATTCGCGAGACAACCGGCATCAGAATTGCAGCTACGTTGAATACCAAGTCCTGGACGGTCAAGACAAGCGAAAATTCTTCAGCGACGCGACGGCGAGTCCCCCACCGATATTCGGCTTGATGACCAATTCCAGCACGGAAACGTTTGGCAGCTCCACTTGATATTCTTCGACTTCGCGGATTGTCCCGGGTGGGCTGAAATTCCACTGCTGACGCACAATTCCTTTGAGCGATTTCCCGCCGTCCGGAGACCACCACAGAGCAAACTCTTGCGTGCGCTGGGTCTCGTTTTCCTCAAAAACTAGGGATATGCATTTGAGCGTTTGCGGCTGATCGAAGATTAGCCGAATTGTCTGACTCCCCGGCGCTGCCGCGCGCCAACCTTGCGCATCTCCCTAGACGAAGGTCGCTTCGACCGGAAAGTCCTTGTCTTCCGACGTGACCTCGACCACGGCTGCACGCTCGACGTCTAACCAGCCTTCTTCGCGAGTCCGAATAGTTTCCGGAGTCGGAGTGATAAGGCGCTTTCGCATATCACAAGTCTACTCTTGTTCAGGACCAGTCTCTTCTCCGATCTTGCCATGCGACGGCCCGCTCGAGCACATACCTGACACCGGAAAAGTACGCGGTCGCCGCCGCGCGACAGGCGTCTCCCCCACGCCGGTCGTCTCGATCACACCCGGGTGGGGCCCAAAAGGATATGCAAGAGACCCATAGTGTTAACTTATGACTGGATTAAAACGCGGGCAGGTCAGGGGTTAGACATATACTTGTCTTGGGTCGCGGCGGAAGCCCGTTATGGAAGTGAAAATCGAAAGCCAGTTCCGTGAACCGACAGCCTTTGAGCGAGCACTTCTAGCGCGGCTCCTTGAAGCCAACTTCCCCGGCAAGAGCGAACTAACAGCTCTTTTGAGAGATGTTCTCGTCAGAACCATCGATGAGGACGGCGGGTTACAGCTTGAAAGTCGAATTAATGGCCAAGCCCCTGTTGTCAAGAGAGTTCCGGTTGAAGCACAGGGGAAAGACGAAGACGGTGCGATAGTCCACATGTTGCTGCATGTCGATGAAGGAAGGCCGGTCAAGCTGGAGTTTTTCAGAGAGGATGCGGTAACAGTGAAAGTGATACCGCCTCCATCGAATTTTGAATTAATGGTGATGCCCGCCGCGCCGAAGGACGGATGGGTCGGCCGTGACTCATGACAAGTTCGTACTGGGACCCATTTTTCCGAATTCGGCTGCAGGACTTTCGAACACTACTTTCCAGTTGCGGCCCGCCAGATGCGAATTCCGGCGAACACCACGGCTAGAGCGATGAGGCTGAACGCGCAGTAGGGTCAACTGATATACGATGCGTCTGGGATATTGGGATTTATATTCAGTGGCCAGTCTGTCCCTCTGTCCGAACGTCAGGGAATGCGGAATACGATTTGCGCTAATGTGTGGCTTGCTGGAAGGCTGACCAGAGCATCGTGCTCTGTTGCTAGTGGTGAAGTCCGGGGGCCAGTACCCACTTCGGCCGATCACGGTGATATAAAACTCACACTTCTTCTGGACTAAAAAATCAGGCAGGTCAGTGGACGATCATTGGAACCCGTGTATCTGCGGGCATCTTAGGTTGCGAGAAATACCAAGTCAACGAGAGCGGAGGCGACAGTCTACGTCTCTGAGAGTTGTGTCTTCTTCAATAAGCGCCGGACGGGAGCCTGAGGTTCTTTGCCAATAGCACACTTTGGGTGCAGGATTGGGTGCAACTAAAGAGAGAAGATTGGCTCCGAGCCTTATGTAAGCGACACCAGACGCGGCACTTAGATTTTTGACCACCTCGGCTGTTAACCGAAATGTTGGAGGTTCGAATCCTCCCCGGGGCGCCAAAATTCTTTTGCATCAAGCACTTAAAGAATTTGGGTCGAGCATTCGGCTCTCGACCGAATGCGTGGGCATGCGAAGTGAAATCGCCGTTGCGCAAGCCGCTGAACGAAAAGCTCTTTTGGTTAAATTTTCCGGTATCAAAAACGCCGTCATGGAAACGTAATAGTTCATGCGGATTCCCACAGCTACGGATTCGTTGTTGTGCCTCTGAAAACTTACATTTCTAATCGCGAGCCTTGGGCGAACGAAGTACACCTCTCGGTTTGGAGCCGAATACTCGTCAATCCGCAACATGGCGAGTAGGCTGGCAGGCTGCTTCCTGAGCAGTGACCCGAATCTTGCATGGTTTCGACAGAACTATTGCGCACTCAAAGTGCTGGTTGAGACTTCCCACATCGGGAGTCGAGGCGATTTCACTCATTCCTCGACGAACCTCCGCCACTCGTCTGATTTCACATAGGTGTCATCAAACAGGGAGAAACTGACGCCATGAAACTCTGATTCACGTTTCAGGCAGTTGCCCGTCGTGGCGGCCGCCGCAGGAGCTCGCTGTTGGGTCAGGTCGTTACGCCAGCGTGAGCAATATAGAGGTCTCTTATGTACATCTCGCCGCGCTACAGCGTCAGCAACTGGAAGATGGCCAATCTCTCTACTCCATCCGATTGGCCAATCGCAGTTCGTGTTCTGGAAGGCCGCCTAAACGCCAGATTTGTCGATGCGGCCGAAGCGATTGACCAGCAAGATTTCGCCGGATTTGCTGTGCTCGCACTGGACTGTCTTCTGATTGAGACATTGCAGCAATTCAAAGAAGGCGTTGGCGAAACCCCGCGCCGGAAAGGGAAGCAGTACTTTGTAAACTTCTTAACAACAGCCCCTTTTTCTTCGTACTTCACCAAAGGCAGTACACCTTCAATTCACAGGCACTCATGTCGGCCCATTCACGGAGAACGATCGTAAAATCATCGACTCGTTGCGGCACTTCAACTCTCCTCGCCATTGGCTCAGAATCCTCAGGATTTAAAGTCTAAAACCAAGCCCGCTGGCAAGAATTATTCAGGCCTCGTTAACACTCATTTCGTCAAGAATTCTTCATCGACGACCGATTTTCCGCACGAAAATGGAGCGGGTCTCTGAGGCTCTGCAATTCTCGGTAATAATAGATTGAAGTGGGGCGTTTTCCGTTGAACCTCAGATTCCTTAGCAACTCTATTTCTTCCTTGGTGGCAGTCCCGCTGAGCGAACTATCATTAAGGAATTCTCTGAACCCCGGCTCTTCCTCTGGTTGTTCAGATCTCGTTTCAACAAACTCAAATCTCCTAGGATCCCCCGAGGCTATTCTCCGATTTAGCACAATTTCCATACCGAAGGTCGCTAGATCGACGTCCCAGGATTCAATCAGTGGATCCAGGAAGGAAACACAGTTTTCATGCGACAAGCTGAAGACATCCGTGTCCAGGAACTCAAGGAGGGTGACCCGCATTTGTTCATAGCTTCGGCCGGCGAGTCGGGCCACCAAGTGGAGCCAGTTTTCACTGTTCAATTCTTCTTTGGCGACCTTCTTGATCACGTCCAAAAGCTTTTGTGTGACGAGGCGCTCGAGTTCGCCGAACGGTTGCTTCTCAAAAATGACCCGTATTTGTTTTTCTTTGGCGGGTGCGCACTTGCGGAGAATCAACTCTCGAACTTCTTTAAACAAGGGCTTGGGTGGGTCCCCCAGGTTTCTCTTCAATTCTTCCTTACGCTGGTGCTCAGCCAGCTTCGCCAACTTGCCGCTCGGGAGTTTCAAGAACTTTCCCATCTTGTCGTAAATATCTGTTCGGCCAGGCGCGGGAGGCGATTTCTTCCGAGTCAGCAACTGTGAAATGTAGGACTCCGTAACTTCGGCGGCGGCGGCCAGATCCCTCTGTTCAAGCCCCAATTTTTCAAGCCGTCGTTTGATCACTAGACACAGATCCACAGTTACCTCCGCTGGGTTAACTACATTTGATTAATCAAGAAAATAATCCCAGATTCCGCTTGACACGTCAAGTGAATTAACTCAATATGGTTAACAGACTGAGGGAGACGTCAGAATATCTGAACCAATGTTGGTTATCTGAATCGCCCCCCTTGGCATCGGGAACCAAGGAGAGTGTCATGTTTGCACGTAGAGTTTATATGCATCTGAAACCCAATAGTGTTGCAGAGTTTACCCAGAGGTTGGAGAAGGACATCCTCCCTCTGCTTCGAAAACAGAAAGGATTCCAGGACGAAATCACGTTCGTTGGCCAGGGCGGTACGGAAGCGTTTGCGATCAGTTTGTGGGACAAAGCGGAGAACGCCGAGGCATACAACCGCGGGAGCTACCCAGAAGTGACGAAGATCCTCGCCAGAGTAGTTGAGGGAGCTGCTCAGGTTGAAACCTATGACGTCGCTAACTCGACGTTCCACAAGATCGCCGCTGCCGTAGCAGTCTGAAGTCGGCAGGTCGTTTCGTTGAGGGGCGGAATAACTCCGCCCCTCAAGTTGTCCAGCAGAAGGGAAACGCATTGCGGGTTTGGTGAACGGCAGAAGGCTTTACGCGTGGCAACTCTAACGTCACGTGGCTATGGACAACTCAAATGCTAGACACTAATAGAGCAAGGACCATTCTGATTAGGGAAGACACACCTTTGCCGGCAAACCTGCCGATCGAAAGTGAAGCTTTCTTGCCTGGCTGGAGAGAAGTCAGAAATCTCGATGGGTACGAACTTGGTCGAAAAATCGAAGAAGCGAAGTGGTACTTCTTCTATTTGGCAGGCGAAATCGGGGCAATCGCCCTTGGTCGTGAGGGGCTAGGAACCCTGCGCAGGGCAGTCAAGCGTATCCTGGCGAAACAGGAGGGGCAGAAGTTTAACTCCCTGGAAGTCACGAAAATCATTTCGAAACGGTTCCTCGGCATTCCTTTTATAGGTGTTACGGCACATTTTCGCCACATCCAACGAGGCATTGGCCTGGTCCCCGCAAAGGATTCTGTCCCGCGAATACCTGCCCCTCTAAGTGGAGAAATGGCTAAAAGGCAATACACGACCCTGATTCCAAGTTCTTAAGAATTCGTAGGAGATATGAAAATGAAAACAATTCGCGGTTTACCTCTTTGTCTTATTGTCATGCTCTTTACGCCGCTGTTGCTCCATGCCCAGGACCTGTCCCAATATCGGGGCTTCTCCTTTGGGATGAGTTCGGCTGCCGTGTTGAAGCAGACCGACATGAAGATGGCCGATGTAAAAACTCTTCATAGCCAACCTGCGCTGATCCAGGAACTGACTTGGTGGCTGCCAATGCTACCCGGAAACTCCTATCAAGCGGACAGCGTGCGGGAGATTCTCTTCACTTTCTGCAACGGTCAGCTCTACAGGATGTCCGCAACCTATGATCGCAGCGCGATTGAAGGACTCACGGCCGAAGATCTGATGCAGTCGATCGCGGCCAAGTACGGTCCCCCGATAGATCCCGTGACAGAAATTGACTTATCGACGGGTGAACGACGGGGTGGTCCGGAAGAGAAGGTCGTCGCTCATTGGGAAGATGCCAAATACTCTCTAACGCTCAGTCGTTCCTATTTAGTGAATGGCTTTACGCTTATCATGTATTCCCTGCAGACAAATGCCGCAGCCGATGAGGCCATTGCCAAAGCCATAAAGCTGGAAGAGCAACAGGGCCCACAAAAGGAAGCCGATCGTCAGAAGAAGGAAGCCGATGAACTTGCCCTGGCGCGACTGAAGAATCTGCAGAGTTTTCGCCCGTAGTGATGGCGCTGGAGTCACAAAGAGTTCCATGCCGAGTTTCTGGAATAAATCGAATGGAGGTTGAAAGAAAAATGACCGTGAATATAACTCCCCTGCATGACCGTGTCCTGGTACGCAGACTGGAAGAGAAAGAAACCGCGAAGGGCGGAATCATTATCCCCGATACGGCTAAAGAAAAGCCCCACGAGGGCGAAGTAATGGCCATCGGTGCCGGCAAGATGGAAAAAGGCCATCGTGTCCCGCTCGACGTGAAGATCGGTGACCGAATCTTGTTCGGCAAATACACTGGCAACGACATCAAGATCGACGACCAGGAGTACCTGATCCTCCATGAGGAGGAAATCCTGGTGAAAGTCAGCGCCATGGCAAAAGCAGCATCCGGCAAGAAGTAGTTGCTCGGATCCAAGAGCTTTCGATGGAGTAGGAAGTTCGATCACCTAGGAGGGTGAAGTTCCATGGCAAAACAAATAGTAACTGGTGAAAATTCGCGTCAGGCGATTTTGCGCGGCGTCAACATTCTGGCTGACGCTGTAAAGATCACGCTCGGCCCGAAGGGGCGTAATGCCGTAATCGAGAAGAAGTTCGGGGCACCCATCATCACAAAAGACGGCGTGACGGTGGCAAAGGAGATCGAGCTGAAGGACCCGCTCGAGAACCTGGGTGCACAGATGGTACGCGAGGTTGCGTCCAAGACCTCGGATGTGGCTGGCGACGGCACCACTACTGCCACGGTGCTGGCCCAAGCAATCTTCCGTGAGGGTGTACGAACAGTGGCCGCGGGTGCCAACCCGATGGCGCTTAAGCGCGGCATCGATAAGGCCGTTGAAGTTGCCGTGGGAGAGATCAAGAAGTTCTCCCGCGAGGTGAAGGGCGAGATGATCGTGCAGGTCGGCACAATCAGTGCCAACACCGACAAGCAGGTTGGCAGCATCATCGCCGAAGCCATGAAGAAGGTTGGCAAGGATGGGGTTATCACCGTGGAAGAATCCAAAACGATGGAGACTACCCTGGAAGTAGTCGAGGGCATGCAATTCGACCGTGGCTACCTTTCACCGTATTTCGTCACTGATCCAGAGCGCATGGAGTGCGTGCTCGAAGATGTTCGCATTTTGATCCACGAAAAGAAAATCAGCTCGATGAAGGACCTCCTACCCTTGCTTGAGCAGACAGCCAAAATGAGCAAGCCCCTGCTGATCATCGCCGAGGAGGTCGAAGGCGAAGCCTTGGCCACCCTGGTAGTGAATAAGCTGCGCGGTACGCTGCAGTGCGCTGCCGTAAAAGCCCCCGGCTTCGGAGATCGCCGCAAGGCCATGCTGGAAGACATCGCCATTCTTACCGGTGGGAAGGCCATCACCGAGGACCTCGGCATCAAGCTCGAGAACGTGAAAATCGATGAGCTGGGCAGCGCCAAAAAAGTGACCATCGACAAGGACAACGCCACCATTATCGCCGGCGCGGGCAAGTCCAGCGAGGTAGAAGGCCGAATCCGGCAGCTCCGTGTGCAAATCGAAGAAACTACATCGGACTACGATAAGGAAAAGCTTCAGGAGCGCCTGGCCAAACTGGTTGGCGGCGTCGCGGTCATCAAGGTGGGTGCGGCAACTGAAACCGAGCTAAAGGAGAAGAAGGCTCGCGTTGAAGACGCCATGCACGCTACGCGTGCAGCCGTTGAAGAAGGTATTGTCGCCGGCGGCGGTACTGCTCTTCTGCGCTGCTTGCCAGCCCTGGAGAAGCTCAAGCTCCACGATGATGAAGCCATCGGAGTGAACATCGTAAAGCGAGCGCTAGAAGAACCCATGCGCCAGATCGCCCAGAACGCAGGGCACGAAGGTGCGCTGGTTGTGGGACGCGTGCGCGAATCGAAGGAGGAAAACTTTGGCTTCAACGCGGAGACCGGTGAGTTCGGCGACCTGGTCAAGGACGGTGTGATTGATCCAGCAAAGGTCACGCGTCTGGCACTCCAGAATGCTGCCTCAATCGTCTCATTGATGCTAACAACGGAAGTTCTGATCGCCGAGTTCAAGGGAGAAGAAAAGGCGGTTGCGGCCGGTGCAGGAGGCTATGGCGGAGGTATGGGAGGATCGTATTAAACGCTGATCTAATTTGCACCGGATTGGGAGCGAACCCCTGAGTGACACAGTCATGCGGTATTTTGAACACCCGAGAATGAGGTTTCCAGCTCGCGCGAGCTTACATGATCAAGCCAGCTGCGACCAGCCATGCGGTTCGAACAGTTCGAACACTCTGTTTCCGCCATAGCGCTCACAATCTAACGTGGAGGTTAACCTCATGCGTGTCTTTTGGGAGAAAGTGGGAGTGTTGGGCCCAGTCTATCGTTTGGTTGGCCAAGGCTGTAGTCGAAGGCGACATCGCAATGAAACTGAATATCACGGAACCCAGCGCCCAAGCCCACATAGCTGGCGGTTACCAAGCAGAACGAACTGAACCGCTATGCTGCAGCTCCGACGGCAATGTGAGTTTTGCACAGAGTGCGGAACGCCAGTGCAGCCGGACTGCTTTTCCTTAGGATTACCACGCAAGCTCGTTGTTTAGGAGAATTCCTATGATGAACTCGTCAGTCGATGTTTTGAGCAGCCAGTTGAAACCGCTTTGCTCCCGCGACAACCATGTAATGAAGTACGAGTCTGGCCGCTCTAGGGCAAATACCGGGAACCAAGCCTCTTATCATTGCGGTTCCGGAGGATGCAGCGTTCGGTATAACTCAATCGAAGGATTCACTATGACGTCGATGACAGTTCAACCCCACGAGGCGAGCCACTGTAAAACTGCGAGCGTGGGGTCCTGAGGGTTACTGTAAATGCAAGCGAGACGTTAATGCCACACACAATCAATCCGGGAACCAGGCTGATCGAGGAAGGCGCTCTCTTGCCGAAAGCCGCGCGATCCGAAAGCGAGGCCTCGGAGGCCTCGAAACGTTTCCAGGGAGTGTGCTATGTGACTGTCTCCGCCCAGTCACGAGACATCCAGGAAAGCGCGCCTCTTTTCCGGGCCAAGGACCTTCCGGTGCGGGACTGTGCTGGCTCAGCCTGAAATGGAGAAGTGACGTTTTCCGTTAGTGAAGATTCCGCCCCTTGGGGGCGGGGATTTTCAAGGCATGGGAATCTATCGTCCGATGCTGTGACTGGTTGTGAATGCTCAGGGCGAGAGGGATGAACTCCCGCGCTATTGAGCATCGGCTCGATGAGTTCCACCAGGTTATCCCTCAGCATGGTTGCATCCCTGCAGAGCCCGCTTCCGTTTCGCCCGGCGAAGTCATTGTAATCGTGTTCGAGGAATGTGCAAGCAACGATGTGACTGCCCGCCGGAGTTGTCGTTGGTGACGTGCCTCCTCGAGCTTGCGATCACGTGTGGCGTGAATTTCGGCTTGTCGGCCGGCGAGCATATCTTGCGGTGTCACATAGCCAATGGCGCTGTGCAACCGCACGGTGTTGTAGTGTTCCACGTAGGTTTGAATTAAACGCATCGCATCTTCCCGGGTTAGCGGTGCGCCAGGTCGAATGCATTCCGATTTTAGCGATTTGTGCCAACGCTCCAATTTGCCGTTGGATTGCGGATAGCCAGGCGGCGTTCGCACATGAGTCATTCCTGCGATGCGAATGAACTCCTTGAAATCCCGGGCGATGAATTGCGGTCCGTTGTCGGAGATGATCCGTGGTTTTGCTTCCGGGTATTTCTCCCGCGCTCGTTGCAAGATGACTTCGATCTCCGCTTCGGTCATCGATTCTCGTAGATCCCAATGGACGATCAAACGGCTATAGCCGTCCAGAATGCTACACAAGTAGTAGAAGGTGCCGCTTACGTTGATGTAAGAAACATCGATATGCCAATGCTGATGCGGATGGGGTGGCTGCTCGAAACCGCACCCTTTGCGCGACGGCTTACCCTTCCATAGAGAGAGCAACCCGGCCTGTTGCAATACCCGCCAAACGCTGGAGGGGCTAACGGCCACGACATCCGCGTCGATCATCATGAACGTCAATCGTCGATAGCCTTCCAAGGGATGTTCCCGGTGGAAGTCGATGATGGCCCGCTTCTCCCACGGCGTGAGCCACAAATCTCGGGGAATCCAGCCGTTGTGTTCATTGACGCGCCCGTAGCGCTCTCGCCAGTCGTAGAACTTGCTGGCCCGTACACCCAACCAGTGGATGAATCGCCCGGTGCCGATCTCGGTTTTTTCCGACCAGCACCGGACGAAATCTACCACCAGGTCCCGCACATCGTGCGGCACCCACACTTTGGTCAGAGCTCCCCAAGACTTTTTTTTAAAGCGATGTGCTCGGCCATCAATTCAGCCAATACCTCGTCCTTGGTCTGGATCTTTTTTTCCAGGAACTCGATGCGCTGCTGTTCGGCTTGGTGGTCCGGTCGGCTCTTGCCTGGAAAGGCGGCAGCGCCATTCTCGAAGAACTCTTTTTGCCAACGGTAGAACACCGTGGGCTGCAGCCCATGTTCCTCGCACAGATCGGAAACCGGCACTTTATCCAACAAGTGCCGCCTCAGGATGGCAACCTTCTCTTCCCCGGTGTAATGCTTTCGTTCTTTTTTCATGCGTCCTCTCCGCTATCTTAGCGGAAGAACGCCCTTTCCAGTTCCGGCTGAGGCAAGACAGTCCTGCATGAATCAAAAAGAACTCCGCGTATTCGGGAGAGAACTGCTTTTTGATTCCTTCAACAAACTCGTCACGGCCAATGAACCTGACCTTGCGTTTTTCGGTCATGTCGGGCGTCAAGATTAGCGCAAAACGCTGGGACGCGCCTGGTTAATGCTGCCGTTGTCGAAGATGTGGGTACTAGCCCGAACACGAACTGCTGTCTCGCGTTCATTTTGAGACTTTTCATTACCAACCAACGTACTCACAAGTAAGGAGAGCTTGCGATGAAATCCTCTCTAGCGTTACTTGTGCTTGTCCTACTGTTGCTGAATATTCTGGCCGGATGTGCTGCCGGACCTAACCAGTTCAAAGGAACGGCGACCGAACACAACGTCGTCGCGGGTTTCTGGCTTGGGCTCTGGCAGGGCTTTATTGCGCCATTCGTGTTGGTGGTCTCACTTTTCAAAAGCAACCTTAACATCTACGAGCTCCACAACAATGGAGCTTGGTACAACTTCGGCTACCTGTTCGGCCTCGCCTGCTTTTTTGGTGGCGGTGGCCACGGTTCGGCGCGTAGGAAGTAATTGTGAGCGACAAGTCCTGGGAAACGCGCCAACAAAAACGTGTGTAATGGTACGAATATGTCCCTTGAGGCGACGGGCGGAGACCCCGAACAGAAACAAGCCTTTGGGCCGCAAAAACCAATTGGAATCTACGTCGGCAAGCCAGTAGGATATCCGTGTGCCAAGGATCACACGTCGAACTTTAATCCGCGACGGCGGCATCGCAGCTTCGGTTGCCACACTCACTTCCGCCGGCCAGTCTAATGCTGCTGCGCAAGGAGACACGTCAGGCAACGTGTTTCACGTATTCGCCTTTCACTGGAAGCCCGATACATCGCAAGCCCAAAAGGACAGAGCTGCCAAAGAAATCGCTGGTTTCCAGGGGCAGATTCCCGGACTTCTGCAGACCCATGTAGGGCCGAACATTTCGCCACGAGGAAAGGGCTACACCTTCGGCGGCATCATGCAATTTAAGGATCAAGCCTCGCTTGACGCCTACGTGCAACATCCCGCGCATCAAGCCCTGCTCGTGTGGCTCGTTCCGTTGATCGATGCAATCGAATTGGACCTCCGCGCATAACCAACGCTAATTTCGCGCCCACTCTCTCCGACTACTTCACTTTTTCAGCTTTACCGCAGGCAAATTTTAGTAGAATTCCCCATCGCCACTTTCGGACCAAGTCCGGATGGGCTCTCCGCCCCTAGCTCATATGCTTGTGCCCGTCACACGTTGTTCGGCTCGCCGTACAGGTCCAGCATCTTGCTTTTGTAAGTCAATCCACTAACCGAGGAGGATGCGATGCGTTTCCTTCGGGCCATCTCGCTGCCTGTAATCACCGTTCTGTTCGCTCTCGCAGCTCTGCTTCACGCCCAGGTTTCCGATCCGGCGGTTGTGAAGACCGAAAGCGGCTCCGTCCGCGGCGTCGAAAAAGACGGCGTCATCAGTTGGAAAGGAATTCCTTATGCGGCTCCGCCCGTCGGCAAACTGCGCTGGCGCGTGCCGCAGCCAGCCGTATCTTGGCCGGGCGTGCGAGATGCCAACCAGTTCGGCCCGGCCTGTATGCAGACCGACGATGTGCAGAAGTCGGAAGACTGTCTGTTTCTCAATGCGTGGCGGCCCGCATCACCTTCGCAGGGCGCTCTGCCGGTGATGGTTTGGATTCATGGCGGGGCGATGGTGCACGGCAGCTCGACGATGTACCCGGGTGACGGGCTTGCTGCACAAGGCGTTCTCGTTGTGAGCATGAACTACCGCATGAGCCGCGTCGGTTTCTTCGCCCATCCCGCTCTTGCCTCCGAATCGCCTGATGATGTGCGCGGCAACTACGGCTACATGGACCAGCTTGCGGTACTGAAATGGGTGCAGCGCAACATCGCCGCGTTCGGCGGAGATCCAAAGCAAGTCACCATCTTTGGCGAATCGGCGGGAGGCGGTTCGGTCCTCGCGCATCTGGTTTCGCCCATGTCGCGCGGATTGTTCCAGCGCGCCATCATGCAATCGCCAGGAACACCGGGACCTCGCGCGAAGGTAATCCCTTCCACTGAGCTTGTGGCGGCGGAGAAGATGGCCGTCGACTGGGTCCACTCAGTTGGAATATCTGGCGAAGGCGCGGCTGCGCTCGAACAACTCCGTGCGTTGCCCACAAGCAAACTGCTCGAAGGAACCAGTGGCCCAGACACCATTGCTGCGCTCTCTGCCGGAACGGTACCTGGGGGCATGGCGATGTCGATTATTGACGGTCGCTTTCTCCCAGAGCCGGTTGAGGGGGCTCTGGAGTCCGGCCGGATGGCACCGGTAGCAACCATGATCGGCGCGAACGCGGCGGCTTTACGATCCGCGCGGTGATCAAACTCTCGACGAACTGAAGCAGCAAGTATTCGCGGACCGCACGATGAGCGAGCCGGTGCGGCATTTTGCCAAGCTCATGGCGCATGCTGGCCAGCCGGTTTGGCTATATCGTTTCGCCTATGTCAGCGAGTCGCAGCGCGGAAAATTGATGGGTACGTTGCACGGCTTCGAGATTCCATTCACTCTCGACGTTCCCGCCGCGCTCGTCGGCGACAAAGTGACGGCAACGGACAAAATAATGGCAGACCTGACCAGCTCTTACTGGGCGCAATTTGGAAAGTCGGGTGACCCTAACAGTGGTGCCCAGCCCGTCTGGCCACCGTATGATCCGGCTGTCGATCGACTGATTCACTTCACCAACTCCGGCATTATCGTCGGCACCGATCCGCTGAAACTCAGACTCGACCTCTGGGAACGAGTCTGGAGCCAACCGCAGCAATAACCTGTACGCCATGGCTGTGTCGTTGGTCACTACGAGCTGACTCCCGGGACTGATATGTGGGCGCCAACGCTCGACCTGAAGGTGGCTTGCCCATGCAATTCATCTACAGCTATCTTTTTCTTTTCCTGTGGCTCGGTTACATGGCCTATTGGTGGGCCATGTCCAAGGATGTTAAGGCCACGGAGCGCACCGAGCCCGACTCTTCGCGGCGCGTGCGCCTCATTTTGATCATCTTCACCGCGGCGCTTCTGTTGCTGCTCGACAAGTTCGTTCCGTTCCTGAATCGTCGATTTCTTCCGCTCGGTCCAGCCGTCTTCTGGATCGGTGCGGCAATCACGGCGGCGGGTCTGCTCTTTTCAATCTGGGCGCGGCATCATTTGGGAAACAACTGGAGCCAAACCGTCACGCTGAAGAAAGATCACGAACTCATCACCAGCGGACCGTATGCGCTGGTTCGCCATCCCATCTATACCGGGCTGCTGCTGGCAATCGTGGGCTGCGCCGTGGCTCGTGGCAAATGGCGCGGTGTGCTTGCAGTAGTTCTTGCATTCGTCGCGCTCTGGCAAAAACTCAAGCTCGAAGAAAAATGGATGCGCGCGCAGTTCGGCGAGTCCTACGAGGCCTACGCGCGACGTACCGCCGCGCTTTTGCCATTTCTTTGATCATCCCTAGTCCCGACGTTCGCTCAACAGATTCCGATGGACACCATTCCGCTTTGTTGTAACCTTTCATAGACCAAGCCATCCCACCTGGGGAATTCCGTCGCACGACTTCGCGGTCGTCCTGCGAAGGTGAAGGAGGAAACAACTATGAGATGGCTCGTTGCGGCGGTCCTGGTGGCCCTTTCCGCAGCCACGCCTCGAAATGCGGCGGTCGACCCGCCGCGCGTTCCGCAAGAATCTTCAACGACGGCCGCGCGCAAGCCCGTCGTCGTGGAGCTGTTCACCTCCGAAGGTTGCTCCACTTGCCCTCCCGCCGACGCCCTTCTGATGCACCTTGAAACTGACCAGCCCATTCCCGGCGTTCAAGTCATCGCTCTCGAAGAGCATGTCGATTACTGGAACCAACAGGGCTGGAACGATCCGTTTTCTTCCTCGGAGTGGACTCAGCGCCAAGTGGACTACGTCTCCAAATTCAAGCTGCCGTCACCCTACACTCCCCAAATGGTGGTCGACGGAGAAACACAAATTGTCGGTGGCCGTGAAGGCGAGACGCAAGACGCCATTCGCCAAGCTGCCCAGCAGCAGCAGGCCCAAGTCACGCTCACCCCGGGCAAACCGTCCCCCGATGGCTCAGAGCGCGTGGAAGTTCGCGTTGAAAACTTGTCTGGCCTCGGCAACGGCTCGGCGCTCATTTGGCTCGCTGTCACTGAGAAGAGTCTGCAATCCTCCGTCAACGCCGGCGAAAACGCTGGGAAAGATCTACGCCACGCCTCCGTGTTGCGGGTGCTGCGCAAGGTTGGGACGACGGACGGCAAATCTCCTTCGTTCACTGCTTCGCCGGAACTGAAACTGAAATCCAACTGGAATCGCGACAATCTGACCATCGTCGCATTTGCACAGGACAAGCGGACTTGGCACATTCTCGGAGCCGCTGCGGTTAAGCTCCAGAACTAGCACGTAAAGATTCTCGTCTTGCAACTTGCGGTTTGCGGAGCGCTTCTTATGTCCAATGTTTCTCACCAGCTCTCTCAGCTCGCGGCGGCTCTTCTGATTTTCTCCATTCCCGCCGATGTGTTCTGGCCCTATTTCGCGGGAGCGGCCACGTTGGTGATCGGGCTGGCCACGTCCATCCGCAATCGCATCGGGCAAGTTTCCGGGCTGGACAAATTCATTCTGTTTGGGCCGTTGTGCTTTGCGATTTCCATGGCCATCTTTGGCGCCGACCATTTCGTTGGCGCCAAGTTTGTTGCCACGATTGTTCCGTCGTGGATTCCCGGCCATCTTTTCTGGGCGTACTTCGTGGGCTTTGCCCTCGTTGCCGCGGCTCTCAGCGTGGCTACATCCATTCGCTGGCGCCTGGCTGCCGCGTTGCTCGGAATCATGATTTTTATTTTTGTGTTGACGATTCACGTCCCCAATTTGCTCGCCGCTCCTCACGACCGGACACGCCTCACCATCCTGCTGCGCGACCTTTGTCTCAGCGCTGGCGCGGTGGCGTTTGCCGCTTCGCAGACTGGCGTTCGCTCCTCGTCCGCGTCCTTTAAATCGAAATTGATCACCGCCGCCCGCTTCGCGATTGCCATCACCATCGCCTACTTTGGCGTCGAGCACTTTCTCGACCCCACCTTCGCTCCCGGACTTCCTCAGGAAGGCTCGGTGATCATTACGATGCCGGCTTGGATTCCAGCGCACGCGCTCTGGGCGTACCTGACAGGTGCAATCTTTATGGGCTGCGCCCTCGGCCTGCTGAGTCGTCGATACGCGCGTTTTTCCGCGACGATTCTCGGAATTACCGTGCTCATCCTCATCCTCTTTGTGTACATCCCGCAAACCATCGCCAAGGCATCCGACATCGTCACTGGCCTGAATTACTTGTCCATTCACTTCGCTCTGGCTGGAAGTGCGTTTTTCCTGGCTGAGGCCATGCCCGTAGAAATTTCTGAGCCTGCCTCCGTTCCTGAAGCCCAGCGATCCAGCGCTCGCCAGGTACCGGGTTCTTGAACTAAGCGCTGCCCGCGATCACCAATCCAAGCGCTACCATTGCCTCCTCGCTGCTTTCTTCTCGTTTAGATTTGGTTTACAGTCACTGGGAACAGGTAGCCCTGCCCAATTACGGGCGTCTCGCGATTGCATCACGCATCCTCGAAGTACAGTGTTCGGAGGCAAGCCATGTTAGCTCGTCTGCGGTGCGTTCTGCTGTGTGCTTCCTTGCTGCTTGCCGGTGCGCGTGCGTGGGCCGCCGGTTGGGAACACCTGGGCAACGTGGATCGCGTGCAGGAACTAAAGGACGGCGTCGAACTTTCCGCCGGCAAAGCCAAGGTTCGCGTCACTTTTTTTCAGGGAGATATCGTGCGCGTGCGCGTCGCTCCCAACGGCGTCTTTCCTAAGGATTATTCCTGGGCCATCATCGAACCGCCCGCGCCTCCCACCGTCACGGTGCGCGATTCCAGAGAACAAGTGCGGATTGCCTCCGGCGCCGTGGTGGTGGTTGTGAAGAAGTCGCCGCTGTTGATCAACCTCGAAAACGCGCAAGGCAAAACCATTCTGGCCGATGAGCCATCGTCGCCCATGGCGTGGAATGGGCCGCGAATAGCCGTCTGGAAGAAAATGCCGTTGCTGGAGAACTACTACGGTTTGGGCGACAAGCCCGGCACGCTGAACCGCCGCAATCGCGCCTTCACACTATGGAATACCGATTCGTTTGCCTGGCAAGAATCCACCGATCCGCTCTACAAAACCATCCCGTTCTTTATCGGGTTGAATGAAGGCACGGCCTACGGCGTCTTCTTCGACAACACCTACCGCAGCAATTTCAACTTCGGCCTGGAATCTCCCGATTTCTACACTTTCGGCTCCGAGGGCGGCGAGATCAATTACTACTACCTGGCGGGCCCCGAGCCGAAAAAAATCGTGCAAATGTTTGCCGCTTTGACGGGCCATACGCAGTTGCCTCCTTATTGGACCCTTGGTTTTCAGCAAAGCCGCTACTCCTACTATCCCGAGGCGCGTGTCCGTGAAGTTGCGAAAACGTTCCGCGACAAGAAAATTCCTTGCGACGCCATCTATCTGGACATTGACTATCAAAAGGGCAACGCCCCCTTCACTATCGACCGCGAACGCTTCCCCACGTTCGAACAGATGATCAAGGACCTTTCCGCGGAAAATTTTCACACCGTTCTGATCGTCGATCTGCATATCAAGAAAGATCCTGGCCACGGCTATGTTCCTTACGACAGTGGAATCAAGAACGATGCCTTCGTGAAGAAGGCCGACGGCTCACTGTATGTTGGAAACGTCTGGCCCGGCGAAAGCGTCTTCCCTGATTTCACGTTGACCCGCGTTCGTACCTGGTGGGGCGGTCTGTTCTCTGATTTCGTCAATATGGGTGTGGCGGGCTTCTGGAACGACATGAATGAACCCGCTCTGTTTCTGACTCCCACTAAAACTATGCCGCTCGACAATCTCCATCGCCTCGACGACGGAACCACGCTCGAGCATCGCGCCGTCCACGATTTCTACGGCATGGAAAACGTCCGCGCCACCTACGACGGCTTGCGCACGCTTCGTCCTGACGAGCGTCCCTTCGTTCTCACGCGCGCAGCTTACGCCGGCACGCAGCGATATGCCGCGACTTGGACCGGCGACAATATCAGCACCTGGAATCATCTGCGCATGAGCACACCATTGATGCTGAACCTCGGGCTCTCCGCGTATCCGTTGGTCGGAACCGATATCGGCGGCTTTGCTGGTTCGCCCACTCCTGAGCTTCTGACTCGATGGATCGAGCTGGGCGTCTTCAATCCCATCTATCGCGACCACACCGGCATGGACACCGCGGACCAGGAACCTTGGGCTCACGGTCCCCAGTACGAAGTCATTCGCAAACGCTACATCGAACTTCGCTACCGCTTGCTGCCGTACATTTACACCTCCATGGAAGAATCATTCCACGCTGGTATTCCGGTGATGCGTCCCATTTTCCTGGAATACCCGCAAGAAACGGGATTCTACGGCGACGAACGCAACTTTTTCTTCGGAGATGATTTTCTCGTTGAGCCAGTGGTCACAGAAATGTTGGACCCGGAGGAAATCAAACTTCCTCCCGGCGCCTGGTACGATTTCTGGAGCGCCACGCGCTTCACTGACAAAGACAAAATCGTGCTCACCCCCAAGCTCGATGAGCTGCCGCTGTACGTCCGCGCTGGCTCCATCATTCCCATGCAACCACTGATTCAGGCCACCAACGAAACGCCCAGCGGCCCGCTCGAACTGCGCGTGTATCCTGGCGAAAACTGCCGCGGATCGCTCTATCAGGACGATGGCCGCAGCTATGCTTACGAAAAAGGCGAATTTCTACGAGTCGCCTATGCTTGCACGGTTTCCGCGAACACCATCGGTGTCTCCAGCCATATCGAGAAGAACGGTCGCGCGCCATGGTGGAACGCCGCGGAAGTAAAAGTCTACGGGCTTGCATCTCCACCCAAAGAAATTCGCCTGGGCGATCAGACCGTGACCGGCTGGAAATACGACAGCGAATCCCACGCCGTCACTTTTAGCGTTCCCGACGCCGTGCGCGATTGGTCGGCCCAAGTTGTTCAGCCGTAGCCCTGAAGTTTCGCAGTAATTGGAGAACTGGAGAGCATGGGTATTTCATCGAAGAAGTCTCGCAAACTGTGTTTGGCTCTGATTCTTTTCGTACTAGCCGCTGCTGGCAGGGCACTGGCGCAAGACCAAGCCGTTGTTAAGCCGGAGACTGTCGGTCTATCTTCCGAACGCCTCGAACGCATCGGCAAAACCGTTCAGAAGGACATCGACGATAAGCGCATCGCCGGCGCCGTCTCTCTGGTCATCCGGCATGGCCAGGTTGCCTGGTTTCGCGCCCAGGGCATGAGCGATCGCGAAGCTGGCAAGCCCATGCGCACCGACTCCATCTTCCGCATTTGCTCCATGAGCAAGCCCATCACCAGCGTCGCCGCCATGATTCTTTACGAAGACGGCAAATTCATGCTCGATGACCCCATCTCACTCTATCTTCCGGAATTCAAAAATCCCAAAGTCTTCATGAAGACCGCTTCCGGCGTGCCTTACACCATACCGGCTACGCACGAAATCACCATTCGCGATTTGCTGCGCCACACCTCTGGCCTCACCTATCAATGGAACACCGATCTCGGCCCAATGTACAAGGAAGCGAATGTGGCCAGCGGGCTTCTTCCGTACGACGGCACCATCGGTGACAGTGTGAAGCATCTCGCTACTGTTCCGCTGCTGTTCAATCCCGGCGATCGCTGGGAGTACAGCCTCAGCGTGGATGTTCTTGGCCGCCTGATCGAAGTAGTTTCCGGAATGCCGCTGGACGAATTCTTTCGCACCCGCATTTTCGAGCCGCTCGGCATGAAAGATACTTTCTTCTTTGTTCCCGACAACAAGGTTGATCGCCTCGCCACCGCTTACACCTACTATCCGGACAAGGGTCTGAATCCCTTTCCGGCCACGCCGATCACCGATGGTTCGTTCACCTATTCCGCCGATTATCCCGTCCGTCCTCCCAAGAAACTTTTTTCTGGCGGCGCCGGACTGAATTCCAGCGTCCCCGATTACGCGCGGTTCTCTCAGATGATCCTCAACGGCGGCAAGCTCGGCAATGTGCGCATCCTCAGCCCCAAATCCGTTGAACTCATGACTCACGACCAGCTGGGCAAAATCAGTCCGGAGCAGGGCTTTGGTCTTGGTTTTGGTGTCGACGGCGTAAAGGCCCCTCTCGAGGAATTGGGAACTCCCGGCCAGTATGGCTGGGGCGGATTCTTCTACACCGAATTTTCCGTCGATCCCAAGGAAGACATGATCGTCATTTTCATGGGGCAACTGCATCCCACAGGAGATTTGACGCTGAACCGCCAGGTGCACGTGCTGGCTTATCAAGCAATCACGAACTGACCTGAACTTCTCGCAGCTCCGGCGATCGTGCGAACAATGCTTGGGCAAAATGCGCGGAACTGAATCCGAATTGGACATTCTGTTCCAAAACGCAACAGCCCCGCTCGCCCCTAAAAATCTCTTCTCGTAAGTCCCGCATTTCCTTCGCGGCTTTTCTACGCGTACCTCTCAAACTGGCGGTTCGCTTGCTCCCTTATGCTTGAAGCCGTCCGCGCGGCTTGTGTCGCATTTCGCACGGGCCATGTCAAAGCTTGGAGGCGGCCATGAACCGCTGGTTTAGAAAAGCAACGCCGGAAGCAGCACCGCAGGCGGAGCTTGAGCGCCTCGCCTCGAGCGCCGGCGCGCAAGGAATTCCACCTCAACCGTGGCTTGTACCTCCGGAACCCGACTGGGATCTGACGGAACTTCTCGAACGCCTTGAGGGTGACCAGGAATTCCTCCGCGAAATTTTGCTCACCTTCCGCGACGATTACCGCGCCTGCCTGCATAGAGCTCATCGCGCTATGGTGGAGTCGAATCTTCCTGAACTTTCCCGCGCCGCTCACACCCTCAAGGGCATGCTCAGAAATCTTTCGATGAAATGCGCCGCGCAAACCGCCGCGCTGCTGGAGAAATCGGCGCAAGAAGGCGCGGAAAGGGAATCCGCGGAACTGCTCCTGATTCTGGAAGGTGACTTGGCCAAAGTCCTCCCGGAGGTGGAAGCCCAATTAGCAGGGGTTAAGGCATGAGGATATTAATTGCCGAAGACGATTCGCTTTCCCGTACTCTTCTTGAGCGAACCTTGCGGCGCGCCGGCTACGACGTAATCGCCGTCGAAGATGGCGCTCGCGCTCTCCAGGAATTGGACAAGGAAGATCCTCCGCGTCTTGCGTTGCTCGATTGGATCATGCCGGCTCTCGACGGTGCGCAGCTTTGCCGTGAACTACGCACTAGAAAGAACAGGCCCTACACTTACCTCATCCTGCTCTCGTCTAAAGAGTCCAAGCGGGACATTGTGCAAGGCCTGGAGTCTGGCGCCGATGACTATTTGACCAAGCCGTTTGATCCCGAAGAACTCAAAGCCCGGCTGCGCGCCGGACAACGCATCCTGGACCTGGAGGACCGCCTGGTTGAGGCGCGCGAGAGCATGCGCTTCCAGGCTACTCACGATCTGCTGACATCGCTCTGGAATCGTGGCGTGATTGTCGAGCTACTCTTGCGTGAAGTTCACAGGTCCCGCCGCGAACGCAGCTGTACCGCCGTGATGATGTGCGATATCGATCACTTCAAGTCCGTCAACGACTCTTTCGGCCACGCTGCCGGCGACGATGTTCTTCGTCAAGTTTCCCATCGGCTGCGCACTTCGGTCCGCTCCTATGACATGGTTGGTCGCTATGGTGGTGAGGAATTCCTGGTAGTGCTGAATAGGTGCGACCCTGCCAGCGCTGTGCATCGCGCGGAAAATCTCCGCCAATCCATTTGTTCCCGGCCCATCCAGATGGCCTCTTCGCAAATCAGCGTCAGTATCAGCCTGGGTCTGGCCCTATCCACGGACTTCCCTCGTTGTGATGTTGAGGAACTTCTGCACCACGCGGACAGGGCTCTCTACGCCGCCAAAGCCGCAGGCCGCAATTGCGTTCCCACTGCCCACCCTGCATCTGTTGAAAAGGATTTGCCTGACTTAGTACCGGATAAGGAATCGCCGCTGCTCACGCCTTGATTGCCGCCTGACGCGATTACTGCCTGCGATTTCTACTTCTTTTCCCGCATTTGTTCCATCATTTGTCGCATCATCGAACTCGATCCCGGTGCCCGCTTCTCTCTCCACGACTCCAGCCGCGCACACGCATTTTCGATGGCCGAAAACAAATGAGGATTTTTGAACGCAGCCCGCCACGTGGGCACGATTGTCCGCATGCGATCCCACACTACCCAGATCTCTCCATTATTCTCAAAAAATAACTCGTCGTTGATCAACCCGCGGTTCACGATGCTCGCCACCATGTCCCAATAGCTCACCACCATCCGGATATACGTATTCTCCGGGCTCCCCTGCGGATATTTCTTCATCACTTCTTCGGGCGTTGCCGCCTGAAAATTGTCCACGAACCACGAGCGCGCCTCGCGCAGCCTCGGTTCACGCCTCAGATCGTACAACCGCAGCATCAGGTTCACTTCTTCGTAGGTGATCTGTGACATCGCTTGTTCTCCTCGTCCTTCACGCGTGCGGGGCCGGCGGCGCGAATTCCGGTGAAGCCGCAGGATTTACCAGTTCCAGCCGCTGCACGCTCCACAGGGGGATGCCTTGCCGCTGGAACTCTAATTGGATGCGCCGCCTCAGTTCTCTCGCCACATCGTCTTGCCGCGACGGTGCCGTGCGTACCTGCAAGCGAATCGTCGAAGCGGTTTGATCGTAGGACTGCAGCCCCAGGATGCGCGGACCATCCACCAGCACCTGTGACCATGCAGGATCTCCGCGAAACTCCACGATTGCCGCCTCTAGCGCCTGCAGCGCCTTTTCCTGCGCAATTTGCGGCGACACACTCACATCCACGAACGTCTGCGACCAGTCGCGGCTTAAATTTCCTACCGTTCTAATGTCGCCGTTCGACAGCGTCACCAGCGCTCCCCTGGGATCGCGCACCACGGTCCGGCGCAGCGTCAGGTGCTCCACTCGTCCGATGGTCTCGCCCACCTGGATCGTGTCGCCCACCACGTATTGGTCCTCTAAAATAATGTAAAAGCCCGAAATGATATCGCGCACCAGGTTTTGCGCGCCAAATCCCACCGCAAGGCTGGCCAGCCCGGCAAGCGCCGCCACTGGCGTCACGTTGATGCCAAACTCCTGTGCAGCCGTCAGGAGCGCCACTGCCCAGATCACCTTGCTCCCGGCGCTGTTGATCACACCGGCGAGCGTTCGCGTCTGTTGTTCCCTCGCCTGTGCCGCGCGGGTTTGCGAACTCGCCGGCTTGACGATCAGCTTCGTCACCAGGTGCAGCAAATGATTTAAAATCAGCGCTGCCGCCAGGATCACCAGCAAATGGATCACATTCGACGGAGAAATATTCAAAAGATAGTTGAGCATACTGGACATATGGTTTCCGGGGGGCGAGTATAGCATTGCTGGCGCAAGCTTGCAGGTGTCGGTCAACCACTTGCTTCATTTCAGTTAGGAGGTCTCGGTGAACACGCGACGCAATTTCCTGGTGGGATTGGCCACGGCAGGCACCATGCTCGGCGTTGCCGCCGCCACTGCCTCTTCGCAAAATCCCACCATGCCTCGGCCCGTTATTCCAGGACAGGAGCCGCCGGGCCCCGACAATCCCAACGCCCCTTCGCCGGAAAAGCGCCAATTGGACGAAAACGAAAAGGATATCAAGAAAAAAGTCGAGCGCCTCTACGAGCTTGCCACCGAACTGAAAGCCGAAGTCGACAAAACCGATTCCAGCAAAGTACTCAGCCTCAATCTTCTGAAAAAAACCGAAGAAATCGAAAAACTCGCCAAGGATATCCGCACCCGCTCCAAGGGATAGCCTTTTTGGAGTGCGCCGGCTAGCCGTCTCAACCAATAATCTCCATGGGGCTCCACAGCTCACCTACTAGTTGACTGTAACAACCATTTATAGACTATAATCGTGTCCATGAGAGACGCGATCACCCTGACAAATTCGGAGCTTAAGGAATTGACACGGCGAGCTACCAGCCGGACGGATCGGGCTGAAGATGCCCGGCGGGCGCGGCTGATTTTGTTGCTGGCCGAAGGTCATACCTGGGATGAAGTGTCTGAGCGCATCGACTGCAGCCGGGGTTTTGTCGCTAGTTGGAGCAGACGATTTACCGAGCAGCGCATCGCGGGACTCTACAGCCGGCATTTGGGGCAAGTTGCTACCGTGCTCACCCCGGAATTGGAAGCACGGATTCTGGAGGCGACACGACATGCACCGCCGGGTGGAGTAACCCACTGGAGCACGCGCAAACTCGGAGCGCATCTGGAGGTCAGCCACATGATGGTGGCCAGGGTGTGGCGTAAGCACGGACTTCAGCCGCATCGTATGGAACGCTACATGGCCTCGAACGATCCGGATTTTGAGAAGAAGGCTGCCGACATTATTGGGTTGTATCTGAACCCGCCGGCGCATGCGGCGGTATTCAGCGTGGATGAAAAGACTTCCATCCAGGCCCGGGATCGCAAGGATCCGGTTCTGCCGCTGTCCCCGGGACGCGCCGAACGGCACGGTTTTGAATACTTTCGTCACGGCACCTTGTCGCTGTACGCCGCCTTCAACACTAAGACAGGCGAGGTGCTCGGCAAAACGACGGCGCGGCACACCTCCGCCGAATTCGTCGCCTTCCTTACCGACATTGTGATCGATCAGCCTCGCGGCAAAGAGATCCATGTGATCGCCGACAACCAATCTGCGCACAAGAGCAGGCCGGTCACGGACTTCCTGGCGGTGCATCCCAAAGTTCACTTGCACTTCACTCCGACCTACTCTTCATGGCTGAATCAAGTCGAGCTGTGGTTCAGCAAGAGCGAGCGCGATGTCATCGCGCGGGGAGTATTCACTTCCGTCTCTGATCTGAAGAGAAAGCTCTTGCGCTACATTCGGCAGTACAACAAATCGCCCCGTACCGTGAAGTGGAAATATGCCGATCCATCGCGCCATCTCAGTACACAATCAGTTGGTACAGGCCACTAGCGCGCCAGGAAGGGAAGAGCTAAACTACTGAGTGTTACGTTATTTGTTGTTCCTCTGCGCGCCCGTAGCTCAGCTGGATAGAGCGCTTGCCTCCGGAGCAAGAGGTCGGGAGTTCGAATCTCCCTGGGCGCGCCACCTAAAATTCTTCATTACAAACGGTTAGCAGCTTTGCGTAGGCAGCTCTGTGAGTCCGAAAAGGCCATGGGGTGATAAAAACGTGATAGAAGTCCGCCGATTCTACGCACGAAGCTGCCCCGACAGTGGGCGCGCACTCACGAAGAACGTCCGGTAGTGTTAATCGGGCGATAGGCGATAGTTCCGCGAGTCGGACCGTCAATGACCACAAGCGCGTTTGGACTGATCCGATTCGGAACAGGGAAGCGCGCCTTGAACCGATCCGCAACGATCGGCCCTCATTTCTTGTCGACCACGCGGGAGCAAGATCAAGCCTCGTACTACTAACCGCTCGACATCCGATAGGTGCTTCCGAAGCTTCTACCGGGCGTGAACATAAAAACATTTCGGCGGTAGAATGGTAGTGAGTCGCAAGTTGCTAAACGAGCTTGTTGACTTCAAAGCCTGGCAATCCGACTTGTGAGAAGTAATCGGTGTCGGTGAGCGACTCGGCGATTTTGCACCATTCGAGAGTTGCCGTCCAAAGTCCGCGAGCAAGACTGATACATCAGCTACGGAAAGGACCCCATGTCTCCTACGCCCGCAACCTCTCTCCTTCTTGAGGGTACTGTGACCGTCCCTGCGACCAGCAATCTCTTCATCCGTCTACGCCAAGAAGGACCTCTGACGCAATTCGTCGAATTCCTCGAGGCTGACATTGCTGATCCAGCCCTGGGGCCATTCCCACCAAACACCAAAGCCACGGAACTGGTGAAGATTGACTCGAGCCTACACTTTAGCGACTACCCGCTCCCTGGAACGGCGCCCTTGCCGGTCGGGCCGATTGCCCCGATACATCCCGAACCGGTCCCTTCCGAAGAATTCGTCGGTAATGACGGAACCGTGCTTACGGTTACAAGGGCTTCCGGTCAAATTACAATCCTCAGCGCAGAAAGCAAAGACAGCCACAAGTATGTTTTAACCCTTGAGACGTTCTCTTCCAGCGCAGAAGACGTGCCGCCGAATTTCAAACCGTGGTGTGCAGCCCGAATGAGTCTTTCGGACAGTGGGGACGACGCTCCTCTCCAATTTGGCTTTGCCTATTGTCCGCTTGAAGAACAATTCAACATCTTTCTTGAGCGCCAGAATGTCAGCACGGGCATTGCGGTCAACTTGCAACCGCTCGCCCTCCAGCCAGACGGTTCAATCCTTGGAACGGCTACGCTATCTCGCGACCTGACGTATTACAAAAATCCCTTCGGCAAGCAAACCCTGGCAATGGATCCAGAATCGACAGATCCCGCAATGTATCTGCCAATCTCCGCCGCGTTTTGGCCGTATCTTCAACGCGTTGGCTTTTTTGCTCCGGCACTTCGCGCACTTGCCAGCCAGACGGCTGATCAATTGGCGCCGCCTGCCAAGCCGCCGCTTCACACGCTAGCTTCGCTTCAGGCGTACAACCCGCTTCAGGCCTTCGTCTCGAACTCGATTTCCTTGGTTGGACCAGCGCTTGGCCCCTTCGCGGCCTCATTCATTCCGCCCAACGACTCGGGTGCTGCCCCCTGGATCGATGCCGCACGCTGGTTGGGGTGGGTTCTGATGCGCAGCCAGAATCTGACATCCGCGTTTACTTCGCAATACGAGTACCTTACGAGCATAGTGCCCGCGACCGGCGGAGCCGGGTCGCATAAGCTCCCCATATTCAAGGCGCCCTCAGCAAATCTCACCCCTGCTTCGCAGATAAACGATTTGTTGGGTAAATAGCCTTGGATACTAGGCTCGACCGCTTCCCTTCGGGTCACAACGACTCATGTCGAAATTTCCGGGGTGAGAACCGAGACGCCGACACACAGCTCTCTATCTCTGCTCAGGGCACCCCTGCCGTCCTCGCCGTGCATGACTCGACCCTGGGGTGGCGCTCACCGCGCCGACCGCGGTTGAGCCCCTTTGTATTCCCTACGGGCTGTTGGCGTCAGCGCGGCGTCCTCGCCGGACTCGGCTTTGCGGTTGTTCGCGCTTCGATTCGGCGGAAGCTGACCGGCGAGGATTGAGGCTGGCTGCGCTAGAGTACCATCGACTTTGTTTGACCGTCGTCATGAGGACAACAATATGAACGATGTGATCGTCAGCATCAAGCAGTATTGGCCGGCGGCCGTTGCAGTAGTAGCGTTCGCAACCGGTCTTCTAGTCGTAATTATTAAGTGGCAAACGATACAAGCGAATCGCATCAAAAAGCAGAATCTACAAGCGGATTGGCGGGAACGATCCGCAAAACGAGACCGCGCGGCTGGAGGAATGCGATTCGAAAAAATCCGAGTAGATACGAAGAACCGCTACTGGAGGGAATGGGAACCATCATCGAGCACCGCAATCGTCAGTCCAGCAGCCTGCTGCCCCAGCAGTTTTTCAGCCAACTGTAAACAGTTCTTCCGTATAAGCCAAGTTGTTTCGCATGCCGATCCAAGCTTTGACGTTATCCTATTTAATCCTGGGGAACGGGAGGTATCACTTCTCGCGGTGGGCGTGAAGGTGGAACGGGTGATTCACTACAGCTATACACTTCCAGTCGCGGGAGACATGCCAAGAGCCGAACTACTGCTGACTAGCGAAGAATACTCCGTCAATATGCCAAACATCAGTAGTCGAGTACGCCATCTCGATTTTGATGAGTCTGACACTCCAGCCGAGATTAACGAGCTCGTCAAGAAGGAATGCAACCCCTATGTGCTCCAGCCCGGAGCGCGGTTTCGCTACACGCTGGTCCTTGGGCATTATGCGGGAAACATGCCATCTGACGCCGTTTTACGCTTGTGGTTGGAAACGAACGATGGCGATAGAGAATCACATGAAATCTATGTGCGGTACGCACTTGAATTTTCAGAGAGACCACTCTCAATTCCGTAAATCTTTCCCTCGTTTACTCAGAAAATCTCGCAGCCCGTCGCAAGACTTCAGATACTTGCGCTCAAAAGTTGTGATGTATTCAGAGGGCCCATACAGTGATCGGAGGCTGCAACTACTAAAGGCTGCCGGGATTCGCGGCGAACCACGCCCGTAGTTTTTCGGTCGTGTTCAGAGCATATGGGAAACGAATGCAACAGCAGCCGCATCGTTTTACAGTGGTGCGAACCGGCGAGACGGGTGTAGTATGGTGCCGTTTTCGAGGCCAAGAAGGAAATTCCGGATATGTTAGGATAAGCGAAGGAGCAATACGCCATGTCGCCAACAACAGATCAAGCAATCGGCGTGCCGAATGAGTTTCAAAAGACTACAGGGGTTAAATCCTTATCCTTGTCGGCCAGTGGTGAAGGCTCAGTGATCGGGACGGGCGGTAACAACGTGGCAACATTTACTGTCACCCGCCAAGCCGGCGTCAACTCTATGGTTTTCACTAGGGTGGGGGCAAAGCCTGTCACAGTCAATTTCCAAACATCTCAAGATGCAACCGGCAATATGAATGCTAAGGGGACCGTGAATGGCGTAGCCTTTGACGTAAGCGTTTCAAAGGATGGAAAGTTGTTGAGCGGTGCAGCTCCGAAAGGTCTGGACCCGGGCGACGCCCAAATCTTCGAAGGAATGAGCAGAGGGTTTACGGCCTTACACCTCCAACAGCCGCTCCCCATAAAACCATCACCCTTCATTCCAATCGAAAAGCCGACCATACCAAAAACGGAAGAGAAGATGGCCGTTACGACAACAGCGGGGGGAACTCCCGTAGGACCCCCCATCGCGTCACCTGATCATCGGGCCGGATGTGCATTGGGACTTGCAGAAACAGTGGCTGGGCTACTGTTTTTTCAACCAGAAGGAATTGCTTGGGGCATAGCGGGTATGATTGTGTCTTGTAGGGATTAGGCGTGCCGCCTTCTGTGTATCGCCTCTTTGCTTTCCACATCTCTATATCCGCAGAGGACGGTTTTACAGTCCGCGGCCAGGAGATGAAGACTCCATCCGACTCGGTGCATGAAGTTCAGAAGAGCGCATTGGACCCAGCTTAGCGCATAGGTCAGTGGAACACGGCCCGCTGGCACGCTAGCCACATCCCCCTTTTTCCCTTATCTCTGGCAAATGAATTTGTCTAGCTTGCGATAGGCCTCGTCTCCAAGCTGCGCCTTATGGCGTAATCATGTAAAGGCATCGTGGCTCAAACCTCTCTCTGATCAAACACTGGAGGTCCGATCGTATGACTTTCACTGACATCGTCGCGCAAATCGATTGCGTGGGACGACGCAGGCCAATACTGCAGGAGGCTGGACGGAGGACAAACTGTAGCGTAATCCGGTTTTGAAGTCTCAGTTGTTGCTAAATCGCCAATGCACTCATCGAGGCAGCGATTAGTAATGGGAAGTCGGCTAGTGTTTAGTAATCCCCCCAACAATCCAATTTTACTTGGCCGGTTAGTCGCATTTACAGTACAAATGCGCTTTGTCTTGACGGCTGCAGTGCAACCTCCGAATAGGGAAGGCTCTAATTAATTGTTGGAGAGGTAGGTGGTCCTGGGCTAGTTGTTGCTACTGCCGTTTTTCGAAGTTCGTCTAATTTCCGAATCGCATCCCGTCGATACTCATCGATAGCTTTGGCGTAGCTCGGAAGAATGCTCGTTGTCGAATGACCGAGCATCTGCGCAACAAAAGTGTCAGGAACTCCAACAGCAGAGAGTCGGCTTGCGAAGGTCGCACGAAGATAATAAATAGGGAAGTGCGGTAAAGATGCCATTCGCAATGCTGTTGACCAAGTTTTGCGAACACACAAGATGTGATTTCCGGGCCTATCGAGATTGGGAAACACATACGGGGAGTATTCTGACCCAACCAATTGTTTCCATCTCAGCAATTCCGATTTGCAGAGTTCTGAGAGCGGTGGTCCTGCGTCCGGCGATTGTTTTTGAATCATGTACGATAAGCTGAGAACTCTGAAAGTCAATGTCTTCCCATTTCAACGTGAGTGCTTCTTTGTTCACCCGTAATCCAGTCTCGTTAGCAGAACTACTAGGGCTCGAAGATGTGGTGTGGCAACAGCCAAGATTTTGTTCTGTTCCCCCCAGGTGAGGATATGCGGCTGGCGCCGATACTTGAGTTCCTCCAAGAGTTCCACTTCCGAGAAGGGATTTCTGGCGATAAAGCGCTGCCTCGTGGCCAACGTCAACATTCGACGTAACACTGAGAGGTTCCTGTTCACCGTTGCGGGTTTAACGCCTTCGGCCAATCTGCTCTGCTTAAAATCTTCAATTCGCGAAAATGAGATATCCGAGAGTTTTATGTTCTCCCCAAAGAAGTGGAGCAGGTGGCCAACTGAGTACTTATAGCCTTCCCTTGTATTTGGGTGTGAAACTGCATTTAGGAAATTTGTAGACCATTGTTTCAGGCATGGTGGATTGGAGGATAGAAGGTGCCAGCGTCCTTCAGCTACCTCGGCCAATCTGATAGCAAGGATCTTTTTCGAAGGTATTTTGTTGGTCGTTCCCGTGCTCTCCAGAGCCTGACTTCCGAACGCCGAAAAGCTCATCCACCAGATACCGCTATCCGACCTGCGGTGAAGCCCCACTAGTGTGCACTCCAACGTATGGGAATGAATGGTTCGGGGGAAGTGAAGTCGCCGATTAAAACGGACGATAATCCGCCAGAGGCGGTCTTAGGCGTCCCGACTGAGGAGGAGGTGTCGCGGTAGTGATAACTGAAAAGGTACCGTTATACGGATTGCAAACCCTAAAATCGCGTTGTTTGAAATCCCCTCTCAAATGGACCTCGGTAACTTATACATAAATAAGGTAATTAAGAATCGACCCATTGAATGTATGAAACCATTAGTTTTCATATGCCCCGTTTTGCCCCGTTGTTGCCTGCTGCATCGCCCAGACTGATGTCCCGTATTTCGTTGCCAGTTTCCGCAAACTGAATTTCCCCGTTGCCCTGTCTGCTCTCACTCTTGCGATCTCTGCTGCGTTCAATTGTCGAATCGGTGGTCTTCCTAGCCGCTTGCCCTTCCGGCGTGCATTCTCAACGCCCATCCTGACGCGCTCCCCGATGAGACTTCGCTCGAATTCGGCCACCGCGCCGAGTACAGTGAAGGTCATCTTTCCGGTCGGGGTTGAAGTGTCCAGTTGTTCTGAGATTGAAACGAAGTCGATTCCCAGAGTCCGGAATGTCTCCAGGGCTTGGAGTAGATGAGCGACAGACCTCGCCAATCGGTCGAAGCGCAAGACGAGAACGATCCGAATTTTTCGTGTCCTTGCATGCGCCATGAGTTCGTCCAACGCTGGTCTGGAGCTTTTCGCTCCGCTCATTTTGTCGCGATAGATTCTGGTCACCTCCCATCCTCGGTTCTTCGCATACTCTTTCATCTCCGCTTCCTGTCCATCCGTGTTCTGAATTTCCGTACTGACCCTGCTGTAGAGTGCAACCCTGATTTTCTTGGCCATCGGCTAACCTCTATTACTACTAAGTACTCTTAGTATAGGTTAATACATATATAAAAGTAAAGGCCAAGGCATTTTTGTTCAACGCCCTTTCGCCTCCCGACGAGGCAGTTCCGCATCCTGTGTTCCTACGGCCCTTGTGGACAACCACGATTCAAGGTCACACCGGCGGAATCGGATGCATCGCGCCGAGATGCGAATGAATGGGATTCTTCGCTGAGACACAAAATGGTAGAGCGTGCCCACCGATAAGCCCGTCCAAGTGGCAACAGCATTGATATCCATCAGGGAATTATTCTCAGTGTTCGACATCTTCCCGCCTCCGTTCGAGCCCGTAAAACCGTCAAAACCAAAAAACCAACCCTACGACCTGTAGATCACTTCCTCGCCGGTGAGAGGATGAACGAATTTCACAGTTCGACCAGAAGGCGCAATTTTCCTGAAGACATGCTTGGGATTGGGCAGAAATGCGATGCCCTCTTCCGTCGGCAGGAATAACTTCCTATTCCCTCGTTGGGGCCTGTTTACCCTTCGAATCAATTTCTGTTTGGCAGCCCGTCGGATTCGTTCATATGCCTCATGCAGCGGAACACTCAGTTCACTTGCGATGTCCTGCGCGGACACTGGTCGATCATTGTTGTTCGACGATATGCGGGAAATACATTCCCGCAGTTCCATGTTCTTCTCATCTATTGAACTCAAGCTCTTGGCAAACGCGTCCTCGAAAATCAGAGTTGCGATTGCATAGTCCGTGAAACTCACCCGCAAGCCATCAGGATTTTTCTCGTCACTTCTGAAGGACCGAATCAAGCAGACTGTTCTGCATGCTTCAATGAACGCAGGAAAATATCTCCGGATCCGCACATCGCCAGTCCACACCTTGTCCGCAACTGAATCGAACCACGATGGCATGCGGATCGGGACCTTGGAACGCTCCGCCAGAAGTTCCTGCACTGCATGCCACACGTGAATCTCGGCTTTCGTAAGCGGACTGGCATCTGCAAGCTGTGCGCGAACGATCCTCGCTGTCTGCGCCGGTGATTCGTCCGCCCATACACTCAGATGGCGAGTCTCGTCATCGACCTGTAGTTGGTCTCTGGTCGTTGTCGAAATAGAGCAGCCCGGACCCTCCGTCACCTGTTTCTTTGTGGTGAATTGTGCGCCACGTCGAACGGTCACCCACCGTTCCAATCGATTTTCTGAAATCAGTAGGCGGGCCGGGCGCTGCTTTCCTCCAAAGGCCACGCTCTCTTCCTGGAAGAACACGATCTTGTGTTTGAGTCGATGCCCCATGTAGTTCCATGCCTTTTCCGATGAATTTGTAATTTCACAGATGCATTTCGGCGGGATCAGCCACAGCACCTTTTTTACGGTGTGATTTTTTCCAGATGAACTCTGCCCCTTTACGAACAAATTCAGGGGCCTGGATAACAGCCGAGAAACGGCCACCACATACACAACGAGTGCATTCCGTTCCTCTCCGACCAGTCCCTCGCGACTCAGCGCCTTGAGTAACTTGCAGAAGAACCGCGGCGATCGAAGGAGTGCAATCGCTCTCTCGCGTGCGGTTCTTGCCAAAGACTCCCGTTTTTGTTCTTCCTTCGTCATTTCAAAGCATCAACTTTCCCGTTCTGCCAAGCGAAGGACTTCTGCATTTGTCCGAGCATCTGTTCGACTGCGGAGGGTCGGAGAATCTGATCACCAGCCAGCCCGTAGTGCCCGAGCACTTCCAATAAAATGCCAGTCGGCCGTCTGCCCGGCCACTCGAGAATCAATCGCAATTGCTTGCCCGCCGCTTTTCCGGCAATCAAATCTTCCAGAGCGCGTTGGCAGACAGCCGGAAATTGCACCAGTCGGTTCCAGGAAACGCCTCTCAAAACTCGAAGATCAGCCAAGTCGTTGATTCCAGCCTTCGCTAAAAATGAATTTCGGAGAACAAATTCGACCCGGGTTGTCATTCTGGTTTTTTGGTAGATCCTCAGCATCCACCGGGCACCGGGTGCACCGGCATAAAGCGTTTGCCGCCCACGGTCGTCAATGAGCGTTCGAACCGAGCGCGCCCTGGTCAACATATGATTTTCGAAGAATCGAAGCGGTACCCCCAGGTCGGAAGTGAATTCCACACCATTCAAGACACTGCGATTCCTTTCCGAAATAGGCAACTAACAATTTCTGTTACCTCCTGGAACGAAAGTGGAGTCCTTTCGGAACGCACCGTGAGTTTGGCATCGTGCAAATTGCTGTAGGTCGAATTGGGACCGTACTTCGCCTCGAAAGGGTTTTCTGACGGTAAGTAAATTCCGTGCAAACTGCGGGCGTATGGCCGCCCGGGTCCACCAATCGCCGGGTTGGCCGTTTTTTTAATTGTTCTTTGGAAATCTCTTCCGCAACTTGCCGTTGATACCCAACGTCACCTTGTCCAGGAAAGAGGCGTTATTTATCAACGGTGCGAATACGCCCGAGACTGTCGCAGCTTCTATGTGCGCTGGGTCCCATTCGACCTCTTTTCCGCAGATCGTACTAAAAGTGCATCCGTTCATTTGTTCTTTTGTTTCCCTTTCAGTTTTTACTTTTGTCATACGATTCCATTTCTACTTAAGTTCTTCATGCCTTTAGAGTTAGTTTTAGTTTTGTGCTTTTATGGTTCTGGTCTCATGGTTATAACTGAGTGGACCTTTCAGAATCGCCGCGGTCATTCCGAAACCATCGCTTAGCTTCATCGGAGCAGTAAGTACAAAGCCCCTCGTCCGCGAAGGTCTCAAGGTCGTCGGCGGTTGGGTGCTCTCCGCAGTGTGGACAAAACAGGGCTGCACGCTCGCAGAGCGCTTGCCAAACGTAATCGCTTATGAAAAACCCATCTTCATCATTTTCAATCATGGTTCTCGTACTCCTCACGCGAGGATAACCAAGCTGCTGGTGAAGTCGAGGCCGCGAAGGGCACGAAATTGAGAGGCTTTCACGTACTCATAGTGGATTGAAAATCGCGGGAGAGAACTGAAGGTTAGGTCTAACGGTCTAACGGCTCGTCTGAACTATTCCACGTCGAGAACGCGTTGCAAAATCATGGCTTACTGGCCACCACAGATTCTACCGCTTCCTCAGGCTCTAGTAGGTTCTCTCTCTTTTGCTATTTCTTCAAGTTCGCAAAGAGAACCAATATCGGGCCTGCCATAGCGGTCGACTATTTTACGTATGGATGCGGCTGTGTACGGGGTCTTGGACCCACGGTCGCCGTATGCTGATCGAACGCATTCCGCGAGCTCAGCAAGTTCCTCGTAGTGCTCTCGGCCAGTGACCTTCTCAGACATTTTCGCGAGAAAGACAATATGATGATTTCTCCCACTAATTCGGCCAGATGCTAAATCCTTGAGAGTGGGTTCGCCTAAACGCCAGAGATAATTCGAATAATCTTTGATTCTGTCCTCTATGTCATCGTGCATATCGTATCCCGCGTCGAAGAGGTACGCTTTAGTTCTTCCCAGTTCATCTGCAATTTCCTCCAGCTGCTTACAGACTTTCTTGAGATGTTGCCTTTGCCAAGTGAAGGTTTTCTTGGCTGCCGCGGCGGCCTCGGCTGTCCCACCGCAAAACATATAGAGTCGTCGCAGAATCCGTTGCTCATCACAACCACCCGTGACCAGCTTATTTAGAGCTTTTTTCGCCCGTAGATTTGCTTCAATTCTTTTCTTTAAAGCCGCGACCACTTCCTCCCAGACTATTACGTTGTTCAACGGTGGTTCGTTAACCTTGGCTGACACATTCATGGGACTGCATTCTACCTCAAACGGTTTTTGGGAAACGCAAACGCCAGGTCATTCAGCCTATGAAGTAAGACGCGATTTCTTGGCTCTCATGGCTTCCCGTGACTGGGTTAGGAGACAGTATTCCTCAAGCTTTTCGAGATCGTCGAACCAAGGGCTAACCGCCCCGCCAATCTGTTCGATTCCTAGGGCAAAGGTGCCGTCGTTTCTTAGGTTGAGAATGCTTAGCCCCAAGACGGAAGCTTCGTTCATAGATGCGGGAAAAGGTTCGAAGTTTTCGAATACTTCCACTTTATAGAATCCCTTCTCCGGGTCAAAAAGCAGGATCTCTTTTGCCATATTACCCCCTTAACCCAATTGACTTCGCTTTACTGCTCTGACATAAATCGTCTAATTGGCGAATGGGCCTGTTCAGGTCTTAACTCTGAAGGCGAATAGATCCGACCTAGTCGAACTTTTGACTTTCAGCAGATCGATAGCCACTCGAAACCAAACCTGTCAACAGCGACGTCTGTCATTTTGACGAACAGCACTACCTAAGAAGTCCCCGAAAACTACAAAAACGAAAGTGGAAATGGTGTGAATGAAAAGGTATTGACAAGGGCTGCAACCCGAGCGGCCGCCAATTCCACACGGTCGAGTCGGACTTCGCACTGCGGCCTCCTCTTCGCGCCTGCCAACTGGTGCCGCTCCCACGACAGGCCAAGGCGACGGTCGAGTGCGGCACGGGCGTAGCGTTTTTTTGTGCCGGGCACTCATCGCCAATCCTCTGGAACATCAAGTGGCAATCCCGCCGCAATTGCGATTTCGGGATACGCTAATACTAGGCGGCAGTAATCTCTTTGCGCACGCTTGCGTTCACACTCTTCCAGCCCGTATATCGCAATCTCGAGCCAATTCCGCATCCTGGCCGCAAGATAGTCGGTTTGATTTTTAGCGTCGCAATTCATTGTCGTTCTCCTGGTGATCTGCTTTCCTTGGGCAGCAGTCCGTCACGACCCGTGACTCACTGCGATTCCCGTGAACGGTGACCTGCTTCCCCGACCTCTGTTCACCGTTCACTTCGGCTTCGTTCTCCTCGGTAATTAGGGGAAGGAATTGCCTTATTGGCGCCAGATACGGTTCGATGGATTGAAGAATCGCCAACACATCATCCTTTGAGTCCCCGAGGTCCTCAGCCCGACCATCACATTTGTGAAGCCGCGGAAAAGCTTTTTGTGCTCGCGACGAATGCCTGGATTGTGCCGGTCGACGCTGGGCAATTGCCGCTCACTATCCCGTTCCTTTCGGCGGGAGCAAGCAAAGCACAAGCCATGCGCCGCAATTTCCCGAACCTCCCCACAGTTGACGCAACCCTCCGTTTTACGCATCACTCCCTCCACAGCCCGATGGCCAGGCGTTATGCTTCATCCCACATTCGGCAGCTGCATCGGGATAGTCGTGAACCAGTCGCCGGAAGTTATTGCAAGCATCTCCTCGTTCGAATTTGTCGTTGCTATACACCACCACCTCCCACCCACCGACGATTTTTCTAGCGATAAAGGTGTCGTGATTTTCACTTCTGCAATTCATGTGACTTCTCCTTTTCGAGACGCCATTCTTGCCAAATCCACAGTCTCATAAGAATCGAATCCCAAAACCCGCAATGGCCATGCGAAAATACGGGGGCAATGCGTAGCGCTGGATTCGAAGCATTTCTATCGGAGTGGCGTGCTGCCATGTGTGCCAGGGCCGACTCGTGGCAAGGCACTTGGGCCGTCGGCGAGCTGGAACGCGCGCGGTACCCAATCAGTTCTAGCTCGTTCCAGGCAGTTCATCCACGAAGCTCTGCCATGACCTTTCTGTGCTGTGATCCGGGTCAGGGTTGGCGGCCAATCGAAATGCTAAGCAAGGTGTTTGCTGAGGTGACGGACTACAAACGGCGAAAACTCGCCTGGCGGAAAGGAATATGCAATACCGAAATGTTTCTCGCAAAGATTTACCGAGCAACGAGCCGTGAAAAGGTACGGGTAAAAGACTCGCGATTAAAGCGCCTACTTGCCAACACGGCAGACACTATCGATCTGCGACGCATAGCTCTGAAGAACTTCCGGGATCCCAACGAGCGCTCCCCACTGGGCGCGTGGGAGCGTCTTTGGTCTCAGCACGCGCGAAAGAAAATTGTTGGCCGAGAAATCGGCCTGGAGACACGTTTGCAACTGCAAGTAGCAAAAACGTTCAGGATATTTCTACATAAAGACGAGGGAGTTTCTTTGCGAACGATAGCCCGTCTCGTCGTTCTCGTGTATCAGGTCGCTGGACTGGCGAGGTTAGATTTAAAGAACGAAACCTTAATTATCTCTGGCTCGTGGCGAAGCGTTACGTGTAGGTCGGTCGAGGAAATACTGCGCCGCTACCGAATTTGACGCACAAAAGTAGAAATGCGCCTTCCGATTCGAAACTCGTGAGTGCCCACCACATGAGAGTGTGGCCTCACGACGTGTGCACGAAAATCGTTGGTCCGGAGTCGATATTTTTGGTCTTTGGTGACCGCGTGACGACACTGCGATTTCGCGTCGTAACTTTCTAAACGCTCCCTAAAACGCCTCAGAATCGACCCACAAACGCGCTGGCAACGCTTCTAGAATCTTACGGTAGGATTACAGGTGGAGTAGGGAACAACCGTTTAAATCGAATTGTGCCGGAAATTTCGAATTGCCCGCGGTTCGCGCAAAGGTCATAATGCCGTTTTCAGCGTCAATATTTTATATGTCACTTTAAATATTTGTTTGTGAATTGGGGTACTCGAAGTTAGGCTGACTCGAGGCGCCCGCGACATCAAGGTAGTTCCCAACCTGGGCCACAGCGCATCCCACACCCAGTCCTCACATCTACCACAGCACTTCCGCAGCGATTCTTCCAAGGGATAGCGGATACGGATGGAAAAAAGTGACGACCCCCTGCGGCGAAAATCCGGTATAACCCCCCTCGCTCACAGGTCAATCAAACTTAGGGACTAGTGGTAGGAGGGAGCGAAACTTCCCTATTTTGCACAATCTTTGGTGCATTGCGATTGTTCACACAACGCCGCTTGAACGTAGTCGCTGGCGCGACGGACGCTTCGCGTGCTATGCTCCTCACGTCATGCCGCAAGGTAGAGCTTTTAACTGCGATTTTCGGTTTCCTGATTTTCCTAAGCCAAGCAAAATCAATAGGCTGCAAACGAAAAAAGATTCAATTCCAATAGCCGTTAGATCGGTGCAGCCCCTGGCCCGCATCCGCCGCAACCGCCAGCGCCCACCTTCAAGGCTCTATCGAACGCGCGCAGAGCACCTCGCCCGGACTTCACGCTTTTGTGAAAACGCACCTCCGATAGAGTACTAACGTTTCTGGCCAGTGACAGACACTTGATTTCATAGAGTTGTCGGCCCCTGACCCGAGTAAACTCTGGTTGCTTGACCGACACTGTCGATGCGCGATGACTCCGATGGCTTGATTATGTCCGAGTCGCGGGACACAACGACGATAGATAACCTCGAAGATGCTTCCTTTTACTTTTATTGCGGCGTTGGCAGCCTGATTGAGTAAGCGACGCATCTGATTGCCCTTCGGAGACCGGTGGCTGTAGTTCACGCCGGCGCTCTCTTCATCGCCGGGGCAGGCACCGACCCACGAAGAGAGGCATTTCTCGGAGGGAAACGTCGCTGCGGTAGGGCCGACTTCGGCAATGATCTGCTGCGCGGAGTCCACTGCTAAACCCGGAACCTCCGCTAGCCGCTGGACCGCATCCTGGTGCGGATCGAGCAAAGTAGCCAGCTCTTGGTCCAGTTGACCGATCTGCTGCTCGAGGATTTGCAAGTGCTCCAGGGTCATTTTCAGGAGCCGTCGGTACACGGGTTTGAGCTCCGTGCACGCGCCGAGGGCATCACACAATTGTTCCGGCGTAGCACGTAATCTCTGATGGGCCAAAGCGGCCAGCGCTGCCGGATTGGTTTCTCCGTCAGCCAGCGCCTTCAACATGCGCCTGGCACTGACGCCAAGCAGATCGGAGACTAGGCTGGACAACTTAATATGGGTCTCTTCCAGAAGTGACTCCAATTGGTTGTGTAACCACTCACGTCGCGCCGCAACTGGTACTTCTTGCGCGTTACCGCTCTCCATAGACGTTGCTCCGCATCGGGGACAAAGCTCAGTGTCAATTCTCGGGCTACTAATCGTTTCACCAGCCGTTCGGCATCGACGAAATCCTTCTTTCGCCCGCGCCGCCCGCGATTGGACTGCGCCTGCGCAAGATGTAACGTTCCAGACCGCCGCTTGATCCTTCCCGCTTCGTGTGGATCGGCTTCCAATACCTTTCCAGTGCTCCCCACACGGGTTTCCAATATTGCGCCGTTGATTCCATAACCACTTCCTCGGCCTCTTGCTCGAGCAACCACGCAGCCAGCAAGCGCAATTGTTCGGGGTTGGCGCAAACATTTTCCGCTCAAACTGGAACTCACTTTCAACTTCGACATTGGGGAAAACTTTCGCCAGCATCTCTTGTGAACATCGATTCCCGCGATCCTGTATGACATGACTCCTCCTGGTCGGGAGTGGAGAGCGTGCTGCAGCTACTTTAACCAGGGTCACGGGCTATCGCTGGTTCCCCAAGGGAAAGCAACGACGCCCAATTATTCGCTCAAACACGCACGCTCCGGATCAGACAGATGGACGGCCTCAAGCTCTCCACTGATAAACGCGACCTCGCCGCTCCTGACCGTTGCGATCTTACCCTAAGTGATTTTCATGAGCTTTCGCGGGCCGCAGGCCCTCAAGGACAGATGAGATGAGAAGAGGTGTCGCAAGCAGCGGTATGGGTGTATGATCAGCGGGTTTTTGAGCCCGAACGGGGATTTCGGCTAGAGACCATCTGAAATAAATATGAATATCGGGATGAGAGGTCGCGGCACTTCACCATGCATTTCAATGTTGTCAATTGTGTCCTGCCTGGGGACGCTGGCAGTCCGGGGCCCAGGTAAGTAGGAGCGTATTCGGATGGCAAATGATCTCACCGGCGATTTTGATGTAATGGCGGAATTCACTATTCCTGCGGCGAACCGTGTGCTTGCGGCGATGCATCGCGGCGGCAGGATTCCCCATTCCTGGTCTCTGCGCGTGGATGACTATCACTTCCGAATCCCTTCCGACGTGACCAAGGTCGCAACCGGCATTCGTGGGGTCGTGGATGCTTTTGGGGATGCGGTTACCGATCCCGGGGTCGTGGCGAAAACCAACTTCAAACCCAGTTCCTTTGGTGTCGTGAACCCGAATCTGGATTTCCCAGTCAACATTCCCAAGCCAACCCCCTTGGCTCCCATTCCCGCCATTCGTACAACCGTTTCAGTGGATCTGGACCGCGCACACTCGCTGACAGCCGCCGAATTGGAACGTGTTCCCACTTGGTCGGAGTCGCGGAAGTACAACTCGCTGCACCCACCGTTAGCCTTGGCCGTTCCAATACCAGCGTTGTAGTGCACACCCCGGTAATGGCGCGCTATACGCCAGACCCGAACACCTTGGAAATTCCGAGTCTCCTGCATGGAGAATTTCAAACCACAATCGATGTCCAACAAGTTTCTTCCTCGGCGGGCATGTTCATCAACGTCAAGCTGGCGGGTGCCGACGGCAGGGCAAGTTTCGTTCCCAAGTGGGTCAGCCCGGCCTGGGATTCGGGGCCCGATCAACTGGCCGCAATCAATAAGGCCCTGGTCAATGCGCTCAAGACCAGCTTCGAACCCTCGAGTACGCCGGTCCCGCCCAGCATTCCGATTATGCAGTTCAAGACGTTGCAGGGTGATTCACAACCTGCTCTGGCGGTCATGATGGACGTGCCGGGCGGTGTACTGACGGGAGAAGTCCTGGCCGCGGCGCTCGGCCTCCGCACCGGCGTTGCCGATCCTAACAGCGTCAGCAACGTTTTCTTGGCCGAGGGCGACGACTTCGCGATGGCGGTGCGTAGTGAAGGCATCACCAGCTCGTTTGCGGCCGCAGTGAATGACGCGATACCGCGGCAGCAGTCATTCACTACGACCACCCATGCCGAGGGGCCTATCGGGATCGGGTCCTACACTTTTCACACTTATACGACGATCACTACCGACGATGCGACCGTCGAACTGCAGAGTGGCCAGATTTTGGTCTCGGTTCAGGTGCACGTGCATTTCAGCAACGACTCTTCTTTTGTGCCGTCGCCCAGCGATTTTGATTTCACCATCAGCCAGGCATTCAATCTGGCTTTGAATGGCGGACAAGTTTCTTTGCAGACGCTGGGCGGCCTCGTGGTCAGCATTTCCGATAGCGCTATAATCAACCAAGCCAAAACAGCCTTCAACAATGCGTGGAATAGCGCCGGTGGCGCGGTCCAGGACCAGGTACGCCGCACCCTGAGCGTAGACAACCTGCAGAAATTTCTAGGATCAATGATGAACCCGGTACCTAAGCCGGGAACCTTACCAGTGGAGAGGATGGATCCGCAGCTTACCTACACGTGGTATGAAATCAATCCTTCAGGCATCTTGCTGCATGGGACGCTGCAAGTCCCCGCTTGGCCAAGGCCATACGTGGAGTTCAGTTTTCGCACTGTTCCGCCGGTTGACCGTCGTGTCCCAATCGCCTCGGGGGAATATAGTGCGCTGAAGAGTTGGATCCCTGGTGGCGCCATTCAGGAATTCATTTGGGCGCAGCAGGGTGGTGCGCCTCTGCACGACGACCGCCACAGTTTTTTGTTTCACACCAGGTTTGCTTCGCCCGTCACCTTTCTATGCCTGACCATCAAGGGAAAGCGGATTACTGCGAGCGGTCCGATCGCGTACCAAGATGTTTCTGCTCACAACATTTTTTGTGATTGGCATCTGGAGCTCAACGCCCACGCTTCGTCCTTTGTCGCGAAGGCATCGGACCTTCCCAACATCGCCTTGACCCGCACGGCATTATCTGGGGGCGTCGAAGTTGTGGGCCACGCGTCCCCGTGGGCGCCTCCCGACACATTGCGGGAAAAAGCCACGAATCTGATCGTCCATTTCCCCGACTCTCATTCTCTGGCGCAGCTGGAAACTCTGCCCCGCGCTCTGGAACAGATCTCTCGTGAAGGGACGGCGACCGCTATCGTCGTTGTCCTTTCCCCGGACCAGTTGCCGTACACGAAACCCGTAGACGGCGTTGCGTTCGCCGACGACCAGAAATCTTGGGCCCATCCTTTGCACTTCACGCAACCGCCTGCCACATTTTTGATCGATACCGCGGGCGACGTCGTCTGGCAACATCAGGGGCCGCTTACGTATGAGGAGTTGGTGGCCGCGCTCCACGCACATCTTCCTTCCGGCGGAGGCTTTGCCCCGCGCGTCTTGCGCCCGAATGTGAGAATCGGACAGCCGGTCCCCAACTTTCTTTTCCATCCTGATCCCGGCCAAGAACTCACCTTGCGCAAGCTCGCCGGACGTCCGGTTGTGCTGGTTTTCTGGAAGAGCACATCCGTGGCCAGCCTCGAAGCGGTACGCGATCATGAACGGACCTTCCTTCCTTCCCGCGGCCGGGGTGCAGTACTGTTGGCAATAAATGATGGCGAACCCGAGGACGTCGCCAGAAAGGCGGCCGAATGCATCAAGGCAATCATTGTGCCGGACCCGGAGCGAGACATCTCCGCGGCTTGCGGGATCAATCTTTGGCCAACCTCCATTTATCTCGATGCCTCAGGTCTTGTGACGGACATTTGCCTTGGTCGATTTTGCGGACAGACTGGAAAAACCTCCCGCATGCGCCGCGGCTGACTAGCGTCGTTCGCAAATGGGTGGTTATGGAGAAATCGGAAGCCATGAGGAGTGATCGTCAATGATTGACGGGTTTGTACTGATAACACCTTTTTTGCTGCTCTTAATGGTTGGCCTATTGGCGCGATTTATCGGTTGTTCCTCTTTTGCCGTAGGGACCGGACCGCCGGCGCCGACGCCCGCGCCTGAAACAGTCAGCACGACTACGACCTTGACGGGCGCGCCCAATCCTTCCTCGGTCGGTGGCGCCGTGACTTTTTTAGTGACCGTGAACGTTGTGGGCGGCGGTCCACCAAGCGGAGGCCAGGTGGACCTGAGGGAAGGAGCTACTCTGCTGAAAACGGTACCGCTTGATGCGGCCGGAAATGCATCCGTCTCACAAACATTTTCTACCGCCGGGACCCATTCGATCCAAGCAGTCTATTCGGGCGTTGCTTCGGCCATCATTCCCAGTGCGTCGGTAGCTTGGCCGCAGGTGGTGACTCCAGGAGCTCCGCCAACCCCCATCGCGTTTCGGCAATCGGCCGAGAACAACGAGAGCCTCAACAATAGCCAGGTAACCACGGCTGCTTTTGGAGCCAATCTCGGCGCAGGAGACCTCATTGCCGTCTGGATCTACTGGCACCAGCCAGCTGCTCGGACGATCTCCGCAGTCACCGACACGGCCGGCAATACCTACCAGCGTGCGATCGGGCCGACCGCCGGAATCGGGACCCTGGTCGGTTTCCAGCAAGACATCTGGTACGCCAAGAACATCAATGCCGGCGCCAACGTAAAGGTTACCGCCACTTTTTCGGGAGCCTTCAGCGGAGAAAAGAGTATTGCAGCCTTTGAGTACACGGGACTGGACAAGGCCGATCCGCTGGACAAGACCAGCGTAGCCACCGGGAGCGGAGTGAACGCTTCCGTCGGCCCGGTAACGACGACGGCTCCCGGAATTGTCTTTGCCGCAGCTCGGTTCAAGACTAGCGGAACGCCCGGTGCGGGATTCCTGCAACGGTCTTCGCTGAAAGGCAATGTGGCCGAGGATAAAACTAGTGCTGCCCCCAGCACGGTGAGAGCGACCTTCACTAACACGGCTCAGGACTGGATCGCACAAATGGTCACTTTCAAGTAAAGGCTGTGGTCACCGTCGTGGGCACCCACAATCATTGTTCCTTATTGCGGACCGTGGCGGCTGTCGCAACAATGCCCCCCACTAACAATCCGAGATTATCCTCGTCTGGGTATGCATATCGTTCTTCGTTTTCAGCAAAGGCCGCACTCACTGTCAGTTGGTTGGTCATCACATCTCCATATCACTTCGACCACTGCACCGTCAGAGCTGTGAGCGCAACAATCATGATGACTGCCGAAAGCGCGTGGTACATCGTGAATCTAGATGTCCCGCGCTCCGGTTCACGAAACGTCTCGAGCACCAGCCTCCCGGCCGAATAGGCGCAGCACACGCACAGAAATAGCGCCCCTGGAAACGGCATCCACTGTCGGAGCAGAACCGCGGAAAACAGCAATAAGGCTGCCCAAGCTGATTCCAGGCCTTGAGAAGGAATGCGCTTTTCCCACACGCCGAGATGGTTGGGCAGATACAGGCTGAACCAAACATTCGACGCCCGGCCTGAGCAGCAGCCGTTCAGAAGGCATCCGATCCGAGCAATTATCATTCCCGTCAGAATTGACATGATGCCTACGTCCCAAAACGCGCCCCACGGTAGATGCAGAAAATAGAGGAGTGGCACTGAAGCCGACAGTGCAAGAAATAGGCCGCCATACATGCCATACCCCCCTTCGTTGCGGTCCCAAATTCGTCGCGGATTCCGCCGGTACAATTTCCAATCAGAGACGACATGGAGCAACCTGGCACCGACCAAAGCAGGGACAATTAGAAGGATGGTCGCGACGTAAACGCGGAAAGCATCTAATCCCTTTGCGTGCGCCGCCAAATTTCCCGTCCCGACAGCCGCAACCAAGCCCACATACAGCATGGCTGGGTAGCTGTGAATGGGCATTCCGCGCCAATAAAACAGAATGGGTCGCATTCGGCGCTTAACCTTTGGGCCAAAAAGCCAAAGCTAGCCCCACCAGGATTCCGACATCCGCTAGGTTGAAAACAGGCCATCTGCCTAATTGGATAAAATCGAGGACATGGCGGCGGCGAAGCATATCGAGTAAATTTCCCGCTGCGCCGCCAAATGCCAGTCCAAGGCCGAGAAGAGCGACACGACTCTGGAACCAGGCTCCGGAACTGTGCAGGATGATTGCGCAGACGAGCGCTGCAAACCAGATCAGCGGGAGTATGATTCGCGTGCTGCCCACTCCAAGGGTCAGCCTAGGGTTCAGAACACAGCGGATTCGAAGGAGACGCCCCCCCCCTAATGGACGCTCGATCGCGTGAGTTTCCGCCAGGTTTTTGCTCCATTGATCGAGGAGCAAAAATAGGCCGCCGAAGCCGAACAGTTCAACCATCGTTTCACAAGCAGTAGGTAATAGCTCTAGTGCGAGCGGTAGCCTGATAGGCGGCAAAGCACCTCAACCAATGACATGAAACACTCGCTCTATCTACACGATCTGCACTTTGCCGTCAAGGCCAGTAACGTCCAGATTCAACGAGCAATTGAAAAACCTGCTACCGGTCCTAGGGCCGTTACTTAGACGAAAACGCGCTACTTGTAGATGTGACTCTTACGAAACGGGCCAGATGTCCGGTTGCGGGAAGTGACCCGTGGGGCGGATTGCCCCAATTCCCTTTGGATGTAGAGTCCTGGCTGGTGCTGAAGACACCGGGATAATCCGTGAGTTGCGCTAGTGGCAGCCAATGTCTTGGGTGAGGGACCGGCACTCCGCGCCGGATTAGAGTTGCGTAACGTCACGCAAAGTCCACAGTTTTCGTGGGACCGTCACTCAGCCGTCCAGGGGAGCCTTGTACGTTTTTCGCGAACCTGTTTGTTGCCATCGGATAAACGATCGCGGAACGAGTCGCCATTTTGGCCAGGCAGTACTTTTGATCCCCCTAGCCTCACCCGTTCCTTTGCAGGTTCCAGCTCTGGCATTGGTATTCCGAAAATTCTGTGCGTCTCCATAGTAATTTCGGTGAACGCTTCAATGATCTCCCTGACCCCTCGCCTCTCCTGTTCGTCCGAATCTACATCCTGCAACGCGGGCACTGGCTGAGCTGGCGTTCGGCTCTCCTCAAAGATCCTCGCTCTGGTTAGAAAATCAATTCCCGCTCTAACGCGATCTTTATTCGGATCCTTTTGCATTTCTTTTTGCAACATCTCCAAAATGTCTGGAATTAGGTCTTTTGATTTGGCCCTGCACTCATCAATGAATCGATCCATGTCTGCTGACCTGACAATCTTTGCAACCGTTTTCCAGTCTCTCCCGGTTTCCTCGGCAATCGCGTTGATGAATTTGCCGCTCAGAAACATCGCTTTCATCTTTTCCTGCTGAGCCGGCGGAACATAGACTGTACCTTTGCGCGGCCCGCGCCTACTCGTTTTTCTGGAATTGTGCGGATTTGTCGGGACGATTTTTCTGCCTTCTGGTCTCATGTTTAATGATCTCCAAGCGAGGTACTATGTCATAAGAGTAATAGAACAAATCATGAAAGCCAATCCTCTTATCGCACGGCCCCCAACAAAATGAGCGCTCACACAGTCCAACACGTAATCGATCCAGAAACCCGCAGGTGACGTGGCTAGAATTGGACAGTAGGTATACAGTGAGATTGGGGGAACAACCATTAAAATCAATTTGTGCTGAATTCGGCTGAAAAGTCTTTTCCCCTCTTTCGTATCCCTTTCACTTTCACTAATTGTGTTGTGGATTGGGAATACTAGTAGTTAGGCCGACATCGACATGGCTGTTTAAGCGGTGGCATGAAATAAAAAGGGTTGCTTTCCCGTGGCTTAGCGATTTTTTTGTTGACACACATCTTCCAGTGCCATAGAAGTTGTTGGGCAAAGACGTCCAGGTCAAGTCAGCCGCTTCGCAAAAAGTACCTTTCCGCTCGGCTCTCCGCTGACGACTTGGCGGGGTATCCAAAAATCTATTGGGCTGGAGTGTGATCGCTTGCGAACTGCACGCAAGCCGCCGCCAGCTGATATGGCTAACCCCGAAAACATCATCGCGATAGGAGAGACTCCCGTGAACCTTCTTCCGCCACGAGTGACCGGCCCACTTTCGGAATGCAATCGTTCGGTGGTCGTGTGCAATTGCATTCCTGGTGCAACGGTTACGCTTATCGCAAGCCGCGCCGGGACAGACCGCAAAATCGGCCACAAAGCAGTCTCTGGAACCAAAGATACGATTCCGCTGGACGCCGGTGCGGAGCTAGTCGAGTTCGACACTGTAAACGCGAGTCAGGAGCTGTCGGGAGACCAGAGTGCCAATTCAGTGGACGGTCCGTCGGTGGAGAAGAGCATTGCGTCATTTAGTGCAGTGTCGGTTCTTACCCACCTCTACCAATGTTCTCGTGGTTTTTCCGTTGGGGGAATGCGGCCCGGTACGCACCTGCAACTGCTGCAAGGCGGCGCTGAGATCGGCGGCGGTGACGCAGTTGATGGCACGGCGTTTGTAACTGTTCCAAACGGGCTGCCTGGGCCAAGTGTGACGCTCGTAGGTCGACAACAGATCTGCCCCAAACCTCCGGGAGCACCAGGCACCGTAATGTACATCGTTGACACTACGCTGCCCGCAATCTTGCCGTTCCCTTATCACAGCGGGCAAACGGTTCCTGCTCCAACGATTGTTCAAGGACTGACAGCGTGTTCCCGAGCTGTTGAAGTTTCCGGAATTGTGCCGGGAGCAGAAATCTCCCTTGAAGGTAACGATGGGGGGTGGTGGGCATGGCTTGGCGCCTCCGATAGGACCGATCAGTGGGTTCCTCTGCCGGTCAAGCTTCGTGACGGAGAGAAAGTCACGATCCACCAAGAAGTAGGAATGCAATGCGAACTAAAGTTCGAGCGTAAAACAGCAAACGTGGGGCCCCAGGCAACTTTAGGAAAGCCCAACCTTGCCCAAATCAATTGCAACACTACCCCTTCGATCTACGTTCTCCTTCTGAAGCCTGGGGCAGACGTGGAATTCTCCGTGACACCCCCAGGCGGCGTCGAGACCCTATATCGAACTGCTGCGATGGAAACTGACGGTCCGTTACCGGCGCCGCCCATGCCAGTAAATTCCGTTGTAAAGGTTCGTCAAGGTGAATGTGATATTTGGAGCCTATGGTCTGATCCTCAGACGGCCCATGCGATGGCGGCACCTCCGTCAAAACCAAAAATTTCGCACAAGGTTTATAGCTGCCAAAGCTCCATCCCCGTCGAGAACATCAGCCCGCTCAATGGGTTTCTGAGAGTGGTGAGCGCAAACCGGTTGGAGCTGAACAGAGTGCCTGCTTCCGCCAATCAGATGGTCATTCCCTTTGCACCCAGCATTACCGCTCCCGACGATATTTGGGTGGAACACTATGTCTGTGGATTTATGAGGCAATCCGACAAGCAACCTGTGCAAGGTTCTCAAGATCTAAGGCCGGCTAGCGTAAAAGGCCCTCTTTTTGATGGAGACCCAAGCGTTGTAGTCTCGAACGTGACTGCCGGGGCACAAGTAGAGATATGGGAAGCTACTAAGAATCGATTGCTCGTCTCGGGAACAGCATTTGGTGATAGCGACACTTTCGATGTGTCGTTTTCCGGTTTTGGACAACTGTCGGGCGGATGGTCTGTTTATGCCAAGTTGGCTCTTTGCGGCCAATACAGACAGACAGGGAGCGTGCCGGTCGGCTTCCGCGCTCCTGTTATTTCTTCTTTGAGCCGGTCCAATATTATTGTTGGTAGTCCCGGCTTCACCTTGGTTGTGAATGGCGATTTTTACCGCACCGGCAGTGTTGTCCAATGGAATGGCGTGGGGCGAACGACGACACTTGTGTCTGCAAAAGAACTTCATGTTGCGATAGCCGCTGCAGACCTTGCCACGCCGAAAAGCATACCTGTTTTAGTGGTGAACCCAGACGGGCAGAAATCCGGTACATCATTCTTTACGGTCATGAGCAAACCGGCACCCGAGCCACCTGGGTTTGAAACGCTGCTCATTCAGAATTGCAACACGAACTACATCCCTGACTCGTCTGTGCATCGCGATATCCACATATATTTCCGACGTGTCGAGAACCCTCGAGGACCCTGGATCGAGATTCATGATTCGCCCCACAACGCTGACTACAGTGCCTCCGGCACATGTCCCTCAAGCTCTTCTGCTGGCGCCGAGTTCACACTGGACGATGGCATTACTTTTGAATTTTTGTGCACGGATTGGTATTTGACAGGGTGCGATGGAGACACAAACACCATTGCTTGCCAACGTTTCCCCATATTCCAAGTCAAGGGCAAGACCGGCGGAGGAACCAAGGCTGTCATCGTCCCATGACGTGGTGAGTGCCGGCTCTTGTGGGCCACATCAAGAATTCAGTTCCCCCTTGTTGGTGAAACGGTTGGCCAGCGAATACCCTAATATTCTCAACAAACGGTACTCACCATCAATCTAATAAGGGGGCGCGTTCTGTGCAGGCATTGATACTCACAGCAAGAATCGTGCTAGCGACTATCTTCGTCGGCGCAGCAATCGGCAAACTGCAGAGTGGTCTCGCGCGTTCTAGAAGAACGCTTGCCGAATTCGGAATTCCGCGCCGAATGGTCGCCCCCCTTGCAATAGTTTTGCCTGGGACGGAATTGCTTGTTGCAGTGTTTCTGGTTGTTCCACAGCTAGCATGGCTGGGATCAATTCTCGCGTCGCTCATATTTCTAAGTTTCGCCGTGGCGATTGTCATTAACCTGAGAAAGGGGAAAAAGCCGCTTTGCAATTGTTTTGGACGGGTGCGGTCGCAACCAATTGGATGGAGCGTTTTACTGCTTGATTGGGTTCTGTTTGCGACCGCGTCTGGAGTGGCCTGGCACCTGAGAACGCAAACGTCCTTCGGACTCTCTTATCTTCTTCACGTCATGCGGTCGCTTTCCATGGCCGCAGTCGAGACAGTTGCGATTGTTATCGCATTTCTACTTTTAGGATCTGCAATTGTGCACCTGATCCACACAACGAGAGAACTAAGGAAAAGAATCGCGGTACTGGAAGCTGCTGCGCGCCCGTTACACCCAATCGCTAACGCTGTGGTTACCCGTACCGACCCGGTGAACGCGGCTAATGCCCCTTCTTTTGAACTGGCCGATGCAAATGGCAATCGCGAAACTCTTGGCACACTCCTGAGTAAACGAAAACCCCTGTTGCTTGTGGCCACGGATCTGAATTGTGGCCCGTGCCATTTGCTTTTTCCAGACATCGCAGCTTGGCAAAAGGCTTTGGAGAGTGAACTCACCATCGCGACACTTGGCGGTGGTGACGCCGCAGCCAATCGAGAGAAAGCCGCTGACAACGGGCTGAAAGTGATGCTTTTGGACGAGGACCGCACAATCGGTACGCTGTATTGTGGCACGGTTACGCCCTCCGCACGGATTGTCGGGCGTGACGGGACGCTTCGAGGCTCTCCCACAATCGGCGTGGATGCAATTCGAATCTTAATCTCTGACCGAAAGTGGGAAAAGCTCTAGTCTCCTCACTCTTCGTAGTTCCCGCGCTACGGTCTTCCTCCAGGCAATTTAGGCGCGAGTTTGTAGGGTGGGATGAGATGAGACGAGTCCTTTGGGTATTCTTGGAGAATCAATAAGCAACTTTCCGTTCACTCGAAACTTATTTGCGGGCTGAGCGAATTTCACAAATGTTAAAGTCCATAGCGTTTGAGTTCGTGGAATTAAATGTCACAGTCGGTTCGGTGAAAGAGGCTTGTCTCCATCGCCCGTCTTGTGATGTAATGCGTCGCATTCGGCACCTTCTAGTAACCCAAAAGCCTAAAAACGACGAAACGCTAAGGAGGAACGCACATGGGCAGCAGTAACGGCCTCAGGCCTCTGCGAGTTGCGCTCGTGGCCATCGGGATTATTTTTATCGTCGGCATTTATCCGCTGACGATTCTCTGGCCATCAGGATGGGCTTGGCACATGGGCGGCCAGTCGATGTATCTGCAAATGATCTTGGGAATTTACGCGACGCTCGGCGTCTTTCTGCTGCGCGCGGCCCGCAATCCGCTTCAGAACTTAAGCCTGATTTGGTTCACGGTGTGGTCAAGTGTGGTGCATGGCACCATCATGGCGGCGCAGGCCCTGGCCTATCCCGAACACCGCGGCCATTTGCTCGGCGATGTGCCCGCTCTGCTAGTGATCGCAATCGTGCTCGCGGTTCTGACTCCTCGCACGGTGCGAGCGAGCGTCCCAGCCGCTGCCTAAAGCGCGGGCAAATGGCACAACGCAAAAGGCTGCCAAGATAGCAGCGCTACCACATGAATTCACATGCGCTACTGCATCAGTGCAAAGGCGAGTGACCTACCTATCGAATTCGTGAACTCTGTAGACTTTTCCGAGCCCGCTTTTGAAGAGCTTCGCGGGTGCCAAGTTCATCCTTCACCCCAGCGGATACGTCATGGTCCCTACAGTCTTTCTTGCTTACGCGCTGCCGCCCTCTTGCTTTCGTTGTGCGGCTATCCAAGTAGCAGGATTCTTCGTGTGACGCAGAGCAACAGCAACGTAAGGTCCCGTCTACACAACGCGGTCTGTGACGGCTATCACGGGTTATATGTTCGGATAATTTCGGAGTAGCACGGAAGGAATGCAGGGTTTCAGCGTGCGTCCACCATCTGGACAGCGATGACGCGGCTACACCGGATCAGTCACAATCGAAAGTAGCCATTCTACTGACGCTTCTCCTTGTTTGCGTTCGACGGAATTAAGTCCTCTGCCATGTTTTAATGCGTTGCGAGCTTCCTTAACATTTAAGAAGTGTTTCTCAACTTCTCCCTTCGAGCCGAAACGCTCCTCAAAGCAGTCCCAGTTCGTCAAAATGATTTTGCAATAATCCATGATATCCATGTAATCGAGCCTACGGCGATTCGGAATCTTTAGCTTCTTTTCATATGGATGACGTTTCAGGTGCTCATTGATTTTTTGTAACGGATTGCAAAATGTCGGACGGAACGAGGCTTAGATAGTCATCTGATTTCGCCGAGAGTACCAGGTCGATGCGGTCCCGCATGCTTTTTTCGAGGCTGTCAATCGCTCCACCTAGTTGCAGATAGGCGAAGTGTAACATCCTGACCGCGGATTTTACTCTTGCCAAAATATGAGGTTCGCTATCTGGGAGTTCCGAGCATAAGTACCGATCGTGATGTGAGCTCTTACAGCGGCGACGGTCTGGACAGAGACACCGATTTGGCCAGCAATAGCGCGTGAGTCTAACCCTGTCTCAATTAACTTCCGAATCTCTCTCATTTGGTCAGGATTCATATACACTCTGCCTTTCAGGAATTACCGTACCACGTCAGCCTGTCAGTCAGATTGTCCGCGATTGAATCGAACGCCAGTTTGCCGACCATGCTGAGGATTAGGGAAGTCGAGGACCTTTCAGGCCAACATCCCTCCACTCTTTGGCTCAACGATTAGGACCTTACCCAATCAAGGTGTCGTTCTCACTCATTCCGCACTCATCTTAGGTCGCGCTCCTACCCAAGTCAACGCGCTACCCCTTGGGGATCAATCCACCTATTCGTAACCGGTTTTCCCGTGCACCCTTCCCGCTCCCGCCAAACCGTTCAATGCATATGTTGGCAAATACGCGAATCGGTGCTTCGGGTCGCTGGAAGTTTCTGTCGAGGATAGTCGATTATCCTGCGACTTCCGCCGCGGAAAGATTGTCAACGCGAGAAGCGGTCGATGTATTGACCCTGGGCCAGGATGTGGCCTTTCATGGCCTGTTCGACCTGTTTTTTCGTGGCGTCAGGCGCAAGATTCAGCTTGGCATCAAGGGCGTAGAGCTTGAAAAAATAGCGATGAGGTTTGCCGGGCGGAGGACAGGGCCCGCCATAACCGATTTCCCCAAAGTCATTGCGGCCCTGGCGCGAACCGTCAGCCAATTGCTGTTCTTCGGGAAATTTTGCGGGAGGGCGCGCAGATTCGCGGGCAGGTCAAAGATCACCCAATGCACCCACGTTCCCACGGGAGAGTCGGGATCGTCGACGATCAAAACAAAACTCTGAGCGGCACTAGGTGGGTCGTTCCATTTGAGAACGGGTGAAATATTGGCACCTTCGCAGGTGAATTGCTTCGGATATTTCCACCGGAGGGGAAATCGGGACTCGTCAATTCCAACGACACGTCAGCACCTCCAGAGGAGCGCGCCAAGAATCCGGCCGCGCCCGCAAGACAGATTAGCACCGTAAGTAATTCAGGGACGAAATAGCGTCTCTATGAATTTTCATGCCGACCCCCCCAAGGAGTTTTTAGCTGGCCTGGGCTTGTACTTTCCGCTTATTTCGACGCGCGACGTTTCTTTCCAGCCGTACGTGTTGCAAATACTCGAGTTGTTTTCCGGCCTGGGTGCCGTCTTTGTTTCCTTGACGGCAATTACTCCTATGCAAGAGCAATTCCCGAAGGCTGTCACCTGTGCGATGCCAGCGCAAACGATTGCAGCGCGTGCAGGCTCAGGCGATTGCATATGTCTCCGCCCCACCTTTATCGCGTTGAATGACGTGATCAACTTCCCAGTGCCCGTCTGGGGTTTCACACCATCCCCGATTCTCGAACTTGATTGGGTCCCCACAGAAATGGCAGTGGCCACTCGTCTTGTCGTAGATGTTCCGTAGGTTCTTTTTATTTATCATTCCCCCGGTTCTGTCGGTCGGGACCGATGCTCGCGCTCACCAGCAGCTTGATTCCTGAATAGCTTTCTGACGATCTCCGCGAAGAGGATAACAATACCTACACCCGGGGTTTCGAAATGATGGGCAGTGCACTGAACCCCTGGTTCGATGATCCCGGACAACTCGAGAAGTATTGCCTCGAGCCGCGATCGCGGGAAGAAATGAGGCAAAGGGAAGTCACGTTTCGCATCCTAGGTAGCTTGTGGATGGTGCTGTTGCCATTGCTTCAGATTGTTTATTTTTACCTTTTTTAGTTTCTTGAAGGAACGCTGTTTGTTGATTCGATTTGCCCGACTGTCGTTCCTATAGATTGTCTGAACAGTCCCTCCAATTCTGCAACTTCAGCCTGTGTGATGTTGTCCCACACCTCAAAAAGGAAAAATGAGTCCACAATTTTCCTTTTGTATCGCTTCTTGAATGGGACCGCAATCTCCCACGGGCTCCGGCATTTTGCCCGCCCGCCATCCCAACATAGGTAACGTCGAATTTGTCACCAGGTTTCTTTTCGAGAAGAACGTAGATTCCACGAGTATTATGAGGTACGAGTTTCACTTCGTCGCGTGGCCGGAACTCCGCACACCGCTTGATTAGCTTTAATTCGCTCGCAGGCACTGACACACCTCCTCTGCTGGGCCGACTACCGTCCATTTATAGAACCGTCTGCGGATCACCGAGTGGTTGGTTGAAAGTCCGAATGAGGGGAATAAACGATTGTCCGTGAATACTCCATTCCCTATTCCAAACTTCACGAGGGAATAAAGGTCGACTGTGAGACTCGATCGTCCGTTGCCAGTCATCTCTACTGGCAATTAGGCTTTGACCTGCTGCGTCCTGCATGTCCTCACAAGCCAAGAAACCGAGGTAAATCAGAATGACTGGTTTGCCGAGTTCAGTGAGCTTCCAGGCCCACGCGAATCGATTTGCCATCTGATAGCACCAGTCTCTCGAGAGCGCCCAGGTCAAGTTGGTCTGTTCTGAGAGCGCGAGCCCGGCCTCTTGGATACAGCAGCCAATCCTAATATGATTTCGACGGCTATCAATCGAGACACCTTTGTTGTCCTTATTGCCCAGTGGTTTCCCACGCTCTTCATTTCGCAACTCGGCATCATGTGCTTTTGCTTCTATCAGAAGAATTCCGCGTTCTCCGTGTATTAGGCACGTACTCGCGATATCCCAGTTGGGCGTGGTCGTCCTTGGTCCCGGCACGGCGAGCCACCAATTCGTAGCGTGTCGTGTTTCTGTGAATCCGGAATTATCCTATCCGCGCTAGGTAACTGCGCCTCCTCACAATCGATAAACCCGTTTGGCATCCACCATGAGCCTGCGGCGGGTACTTCTCCCCAGGGTTCAGTGAGCGAGCTTAACCGTCGAGCGACTTCTTCTCTCGTGCCAGAGGTAAGTAGGTGACAGCGCGGCTTGCTTCCTTTTTGCTGGGTTCGTCGCAGTTGTGGAAAGCGGACGATCATGTTCGTGCCACCCATCAGAAGAAGCCTCTTGTGTCGATCTACTGGGACTGGCTATATTGCCGGATGGAATGTCGCACTTATGATAAATAGTTCGTCACAAGCTCCGAAGTGACCCGGATCACGCTTATTCGGGATCGCGCGGGATGGAACTCACCGCAGCCTTCCTAGCGATCTGGCTTGTGTACGGGGTGCCAGGGCTTCCTCAGGGGACTCCCCGCGAGCATCGAGGATTTCCGAATTCACACTTCAAATTTCCACGTTCTTCTTTTTCCAACTCTTTTGTGAGCGGTTTGTCGGCCCAATCGAAACATGAACTCTACCGGAAACTGAAATCACTTGCACGCGGGCAGAGTATAATCCTGTCAAGTTCCTCAGGTTGTCCCCCTAAAGGAGTATGTATGAGAATTACCTTGCAGTTGCACCCGCGTCCAGCCAATAAAATGCACACAGACTCACAGTTCTGCTAAGAATTTCATTAGCGCCGCGTTGTCTCGCCATCGTTTCTTCATCCGTTGTGGACTCAACTTCACAAGTTGCTTGCGAAAGCGTTCCGGGGTCATCGACAAGTATCTTTCTGTAGAACCTAGTCCAACCTGCCCCATGTACGCCGCAAGCGCCGGAGCATCCTGTTCAGGTCAGCCCCTTTCTTGAACCACGCTGTGAGACGATGAACAGCAAACGTGTGCCTAAGATCATGCATTCGGGGCTGGTAGCGAGATCCGTCATGGCGTGCAATTCCGGCAACCCGGCGGAGTCTTTGGAAAGCCTTGCACAGAGTGGTGGCATTCAGCTCATTGCCATTTCTCGTCACGAAAAAAGCAGGGCCTCGGTTCTCCTTTCGAGCGGTCGATTGGACATATCGTCCATCACCTTGTGAACGTCGGGACCGATCGGAATGCACCTCGCTCGATTGAATCTGTCATTGGGTATTGTGACCAGGCCGTGCTTCAGGTCCACCTTCTCTCGTAGCAACTTCAGCGCATCGCCTGTCTGTGCTCCCGTTCCATACAAGAACAAGAGCAATGCGCGCAGAGTTCGCGCTTCAATCATGCACGAGGCCCTTTTCTGACTGGTCCGTGTTGCCTTCGAAAGGAGCCGGAGTTCCCTTCGAGAGTAGACGTAGGGAACGAAGGTTTGAGGGCACGGCGGACGAATCGGCGGCATCGGCAACGCTTGCAGGCCAACCCGCGTCGACCAGAACTCGAAAAAATCCTTAAGGAGGCTATATTTCTTTCTCCATGTAGTTGTCGAAGTGCGCGGACCATCCAGAAACGTCGTCACTTGCCTTGGAGTGATGCAGCCAAGCGGCACATCTCCTATTTGTGCGCAAAAGGCGGAGAGAATCATTATCGGTCGGTGTAGGCGAGCCCCGCTGCTCGCTTTCGCTCGATATAGCTGTGCAGTGCTTTCGAACAGCATCATCACAAACCTACCAAACGAAAGGCGGCGACCTTTCGCAAAGACCGCGTGTCATACTTGGCATAGATTGCTACCGATTTGGTGTCGCGGTGACCGAGGAAATCCGCAATCTCTTTCAACGATGCGCCTCTTCTTAACAAGTGCGTCGCACAGGCATGACGTAGAGCGTGCGGGCCATTATGTGCTGACACGATTCCCAATCGCTTCATGCGAAGACTTGTGATCTCCCACATGGAGCACGCATGGAGGGGGCGATATGGAGGGTGAAGTGTCACGAAGAGGTGACGGCAGGTGCAGCGAGGTCTCCCCTTCGTGAGATATCGAAGAATCGCCTCTCCCACTTCATACTGAATTGGATAGTGTTGCACCCCGCCACGCTTTGCACGTTGTACGGAAAATCTCTCTTCCCGCCAATCAAAATCGCTCAGGCGCAGTTGCACGACTTCACTGCTGCGGAGGGCATAGATCGAACACAGCGATATGATGGCCTGCGCACGGAGCGTCGCAGGTTTCGCCCCACTTGCGTCATGGAGCAATAGCCGGACTTCCTTCCACGTTGGCCCTTTGAGCTGGCCATCATATTTGGGGATAGCGGGGCTTTGGATTCCTCGACCGATCCCTGGCGCACACCAACCTCGATTCGCAGCGTGTCCGAAGAAGGCTCGAAGAGCTTGGCCCTGCGCAGCAAGTGTCCTTGGACGCCATCCATCCGCCGCCTTTTCGGCTAGAAAGTCATCGACATCATGAAGGGAAACCGAGGAGAGCGCCGCGTGTCTGCTTACAAGCCAGTTTAGAAAGACTCTGGCTCTCGAACCGTATCCCTTAATCGTCGCCGGTGAAAGACCTTGGGTCGATCGCATCGACTCTATGAAGTCGCTGACGAACTCAGCGAACGGCTGTGCTGGAGCAGGAGTCACCGTCAATCGACCGTGGAAACGCAACCACTTCTTGGCGACTCCGCTGAAACAGTAGGCTGCCGTCTTTCCCGCTTTCCTTCTTCGGTGCGGTCCTTGATAGTTCGCCCAGCACTCGCCGGCCCTCTCGATCTCCTCGACTTCTACGCTTCTGAGATTTGTCAGTTCCAATATGCGGACGACATGGATTAGATAAGCCGCAATCGACCGGACTCGGCGATAACTGGTACCTTGCCGCAGTAGGTGAGCGAGAAATTGCTCTCTCTCCTTAAGGAGAGGCGCCGTCCGCCGCCGGTCTTCAAGTCCCTCCAAAACGGAACATTGTGGAGTCACTGGATGAGCGTTCGACGGGGAAGTAGTGCCAGACTGAAGGCCCCTCAGCGAGACTCGCGGGGTGCTAGTTCTTAGGAGGTGAAGTTGTCGTTGGTCCTGTTGGCGCGGGAGACGCCGCGGGCTTCGGTAACACTATCGACCCTGTGACACTAATAGAGTTCTCCTTATTTGCATCGTTCGGCTTTGCGCTCGAGTCGGCGACTTCGGAAACTGTGAACGAGCCACCGGTTACGCCTTCAGCAACAGGTAAACAACCGTCCACCACGACGTCAGAGGGGTCATCAGAATACTGATAGTGGGTATGTTGGTAAATCTTCGTTTTGACTGATGCTTTGCCCTCGTTCTTTTCCTTGAGGCTCAATAGGTCAGGGCTCAGCTTTGCCACCGAAGTTGCAGTACCCACAAGCGAAGAGATAGTTGACGCTATTGTGGCCAAAGTCTGGTCGTTCACCTGTCCTGAGGCCTCTGTAAGAGTCCCGTCCGGTGCTAGCTTTGCACTTACCTGCGTGCTTCCGGCGAATGGACGCGCCGAATTTATATAGTAAGTGACCGTATAATCCACGACGGCATCGATTGCACCTGTGTTGGAGGCCCGCAACCAGTTGCCAGAGTCCTCTTCGTCGTGAATTCTTTTTATGGAAGCTGGGCTGTTTGCGCCTTCATTAAAAGGACCACCTCGATCCGCGACGGTTCCAATCGAGTACCAGTCCTTAGTGGTGGGAGAGATGAGGAACTTCTGAACGTCTGGCGTCATGAACTGAAGACGAGTTAACACCTTTTGAAGCGGACCACTAACAGAAACTCCAGCATTTGGCTCGTAGGTGATGACGTACAGTGGTTCGAGCCAAACTGTTTGTTGCTTGCAGATCCCTTTCTTTATGTAGAAAGGCAATCCGTTCACTTTCGCTTTTGTCGAGTTCGACACATTTAAACTGCTGCAGCCCGCCATTGAAAGCCAAAGTCCAAGACTTAATGCTATTGGTGATATTTTCATTCGGTCCCCCGTCGCTAGTTACGTTAACGGTGAGTCATCCTCATCTCACCTAACCAAAATGTCAAGTCCATTAAATGCATGTGGGGGTCGGATCGGTCTTGGGTCTGCGTAACCTTAGTGAACTACTTTCACAGTGCCGGACTCGCTGAAGCTTGATGATTGAACAGATTGCGTCTCACGAAGGGCCTCGAGTTTGGAAATGGCCGACCGTCGGAACTCGTCAATCGCCTTTGCATACGTCCGGAGAAATGCTCGGGCTAGAAAAGTCCATTATCTGGGCAGCAAAGAGGGGAGAAACACCCGCTGCGGCAAGGCGACTGGCGAATGGATGCTGCCTTAGGTCGCGGAGTCAGAAGTGTATATCGAAGAGGTGTGATAAAAACGTGATAGTTCTCTATTCATATCCGTTCAATATGGGTAGGAACGGTTCAGACCGAGGTCGTTGTATCCCATTGAAGAATATAGTAGAGTGCAAAGTTTTCAGAACGCGTCAAAACAGTCTCGTGTTCTCCGGAGCAAGAGGTCGGGAGTTCGAATCTCCCTGGGCGCGCCACTTTTTTCAAAGCCATTTTGAGCAGTTTCAAGTTCAGTGCCGCTGTCCTGAGCCTCGAGCGTGCAGCATCTTGATGGTGTCCGCCGGGGTGATCGGTTTCCAGCGTAGTTTAACGTCTTCCGCGGGCTTCGCTGCCGCGATTGCCGTGGCTTGCGCATTACTGACGAAGGTGGCGTCTCGAATCAGATAGAGCATGCCGTGTGATCCCTGACCTCCCTTGTTCGTGGTCAAGACGGCGAGGCAGTAAGTGCCGCAAGGAATCAATTGCGTTGGGTGCCGAGCAAGTTTTCAAGCGTAATCGAAGAGACAGGAGTGTAAGCCTTCTGATCGAAGGACTGAATGGTGTAGTGGTGGGTTGCCGCCTGCGCTGCAGTCTGACCAAGGATGAAGACACGATCAACGTAGAGTCGGGAGCGACAAGGCCGGAAGCGTTGTAGTTGCCCACTACCGCCTGGGTCGTGGGATTTGCTACCTTGCCGCTGTCGCTGTAGATCAACCCAGTGCCGAAGTCTGAGTGTATCGCCCCCGGCGTACTGTTGAATATTGCCGTTCCGGTGGAGTGCACCGAGACGCCCAATGAAGTGACTTGAAGTTCTGACAATGGGCTGGATGCGGATGCGCCGGTAAGGATCTGATCGGTCGAACTCCATGCGAGACCATTAAATCCGACAGGAGACGGGTTAACTCCAGGGATAAAGTCAGGCCTAAGCACGTTGTCGTCGTAGACCACAACACCGCCGCTGTTAGAAGGATATGAGTCCAGGTCGAGAAGGTTCACCGCCACAGTGTGCTGATTTTGTGGTGCTGCTTGTACGTCACCGGCCCAGTACACTGGTGAACCCTGCGGATTGTTCAATGCCCAAGTCAGTGGTGATCCAAGCGACGGGAGTGCCAATTGAGTCAGATTTGTGGCGCTAGCGAATCCCATATAAAGGTACTCACCGTTCGCACTGACGCTCAGAACATCCGGATTGGAGCCAACGGGCTGAACTTTCGCGATGGCCAATGAGATGGGGTCAATGGCCACAATCGAATTTGGGTAGGCGGTTTCATAGTCGGCCGTGCCAACGTAGAGTCGCGCGCTATGCGCATCGTAAGCCATGGACAAACCCGCCAAGGCGATCGGTGCAACTTGGGTAGTTTCGGTGCCACTCGCTGGCGGGTTCACAGCGAACGTCAGAGCATTGCTCGAAAATAGGTTTGTGGCGAAATCGTAAACCTGAATTGGCAGGAATCCGGCGGTGCTCAGATCGCTGGCCGGAATCGTGAAATTCAATTGCTGCGAACTCACATAGGTTGTCGGGAGACTTTGGATGTTCAGGTAGGCGCAATTCAGGCAGACGGTACTGTCGATGGTGAAGTTGTTCCCCGTGAGCGTAACGGTTATATCGGTGCTGCCGGCCGGTGCCTGCAGTGGGCTCAGGGAGGTGAGCGAAGCGTAAGCATTGATCGGAGCGCCCGAAGTAAAATCGGGAGGTGCATTGGGGTTCACCGCCGGCCCGTTAATAAGAAACAGACCGCCATTTCCATCGTAAGGAGCAGTAGTTGTCAGCAGTGCAAGACCGGCGTTGCCCCAGCGAACAAGTTGTGTGGGAGCGCCCGTAATAGGCGAGAGCGGAACACCTGCGAGCGCGCCAAAGTTAATTCGACCGAGAAGTGTGTAGTCTTTTAGATCGAAAACCCACAATTCGATCATGGGCTGCGCGCCGCTGACGACGCAATAGTATCGGCCTAGCGAAGCGTCCGCAGTGCATGCGGGGTCGGTAAAATAAGGAAGCGGGTCTTGCCCCACCAGATTCGCGTTCACGGGATTGAATACCATTCCCGTCGAGTAAAGAAGCCCGCTGGCTTGGACGTACTGCGTGAAGCCGAGAAGCCCCGCCTGTCCGCCATTGTATGCCGCTAAAGTAACTCCTGAAGACGTGACCTTGAGGGTGGCGACACCACCCGCGTCAATTGTGGTGTATTGGCTTCCATAGATCGTGGAATTATCCCCGCCCCATTGAATCCAGTCGATCATCGGGCCGCCGAAGCCATAAGGTGGAATCGAGGTCGGGCGGCGAGTCGCGCCGTCGTAGATATACACGCCACCGTATCCCTCTGGAGAATATCGCCAGTTGCCCGCGCTCAATGCCACCGTTTGCGGATTATAAGGATCCGCCTCGAGACTGACGGCAACTTGAGTATTGTGATAAGGATCCTGCGGCAGGGTGAAGGAGATGTCTTTCGTAAGCGTAGGCAGATGGAGACGTTGCACTGCGTTGTCGCTATCGAGACCAACCCATAAGTAGGAATCATCGGAGGACAATGACAACAAAATGAGGACCATTGCCTACGGCTACAGGCGTACCTGCCATAGCTATTGTCGGATTCACCGGAACGATAGTATTTGGAATGGTTGGGTCGGTTGAGTCGACCGCGACATACAGAGTGCCCCGATTCGCATCCCATGCCATATACTTTGGCGTCGCGATTCCCGACACGCTTTTGACGATTGCTCCAGTTATCACCAGCGAAATCGCTGACGAAGTACCACCGCCGGGACTTGGGTTGAATACAGTGACATTGGCAGCTCCGGGCACAGCGATGTCAGCTGCAGGGATGGCTGCTTGCAACTGGGTCGCGGAAACAAACGTCGTCGGCCGAGTGCTGCCGTTCCACTGAACCACAGAAGCGGAAATAAAGTCTGAGCCCGTCAGCGATAGAGTGAGCGCTCGGGTTCCTGGGAGAACAGAGCTTGGATCGATTGAAGTAAGCACTGGGACCGGATTTACGACCATGAAGGTGAGCGCATTGGTCGTGCCTCCCCCTGGGGCGGGAGTAACCACCATAAGCGCTAAGATAAGAATTGACCGTGATCTCTAGTTTTTGTACCCTGAGGGCATGAATGCCCTTGACGAAGACTGGAAAATCCTTCTGGGATTGTTCCCGCCGGACTGGGAAGTCGCGGCACGCCGAAGCGGTGCGGTCACGCGTCTTCGTGGTTTCGAGTCCGTCCAGGAGGTCTTGCGCACTCTGTTGTTGCACGTCGGTTGCGGCTATTCGCTGCGCGAGACAGCGGTGCGAGCGAAGGCAGCTGGCGTTGCCGAAGTGTCGGATGTGACGCTGTTAAATCGCTTGCGACAAGCCGAGGGATGGCTGCAGCGCCTGTGCCAGGAATTGCTGGCGGAGAATGGAGTGGAATGGCGCGGGCCACAGTCACGGCGGCCGATCCGCGCCGTAGACGCAACCGTGATCAAAGAACCGGGCAAAACCGGTTCGCAGTGGCGTCTGCACTTCAGCCTGCGGCTGCCGGAGTTGTCTTGTGATTTCTTCCAGATCACGGCCGCCGAGGGACAGGGAAACGGCGAGCAGTTGCGGCGGTTCCCCGTAGCGGCGGGGGATATCATCTTAGCGGATCGCGGATACTCGAACCCGCCCGGAGTGGCCGCAGTGTATCGACAAGATGCGGACGTCATTGTCCGAGTGAACACTTCCTCTCTGCCATTGTTCGGGCCCACGGGGCAGCCGCTCGCTTTGCTGCCGAAGTTGCGGAAGATCCGGGCCGCCGGCACGGTTCGCGAATGGCCGGCCTGGGTGCACGAGCAGAATCGGCGTATTGCAGGGCGTCTCTGTGTGGTGCGGAAAACTAAGCAAGCCATCGTCTTGGCGCAACGGCGTATGGCTCTCAAGGACCAAAAAAGGCAGCGCCAAAGCACACCGGAAACGCGGGAATACGCCCACTATGTAATCGTCTTCACCACCCTGCGCGAGTCCGAGATGGGTGCGGGTGAAGTGTTGGAATACTATCGTTTCCGGTGGCAAATTGAGCTGGTGTTTAAACGGCTCAAGTCCATTCTAGCCATGGGCCACTTGCCCAAGTACGACGAGCAGAGTTCTCGGGCCTGGCTCTACGGGAAACTCCTGGTGGCGCTGCTGACGCAGAAGTTAGTGCGCCTCGGTTGCGCTATTTCCCCCTGGGGCTACGATCTCTGGCAAACCACCGGTGCACAGCCCCTGGCGTGAGTTCCAGTTTGCCCTGCACCAACTCCAGCAAAGCGTTGCTCCCCGATTGAGACTGGAGGAAGTCCTAACGCACTGGAATGAGATCGCCATGGCGCTGGCCGAGCGCAACCGCAAGAGGATCCCGCAGCTCAACCGCCTTCTCTTATCTTAGCGCTTATGGGAGTAACCACAGTGATCGATGTACTACCCGTAGTGGCTATGTCGGCCGCGCCAATCGCTGCTTGAAGACTTGTGCTCGAGACGTAGGTAGTGGTGCGAGGACTTCCGTTCCATTGCACAACCGAGGAGGGAACGAAATTCGAGCCGCTAACGGTTAAAGTGAACGCAGCCGTTCCCACGATTACCGAATTGGGATTGAGAGAAGTCATCGCCGGCGCGGGATTATCGATCGGGAGCGTGAGTGCGTTTGATGTTCCGCCGCCGGGAGCAGGCGTAACCACGGTGACTGCTGTGCTGCCTGTATTGGCGACGTCTGCAGCAGTAATGGATGCTTGCAGGCTCGAGCTCGAAACAAAAGTGGTCGCGCGCGAACTGCCGTTCCACTGAACAGTGGAGGACGAAACGAAATTGGAGCCGCTAACGGTCAACGTAAAGGCCGAACTTCCTGCGATTGCCGGGCTTGGGATCAAGGAAGAGATCGCAGGCAAAGGATTGTCAACCGTGTATTACATTGCAGAGGATGTTCCGCCGCCGGGCCCGGGGCTGGCAACGGTGATCGTCGCTGTGCCGCCACTCGCGGTATCGGCAGCGGTGATCGCAACCTGCAGAGTGGTGCTGGAGACATACGTGGTGGCGCGAGGACTTCCGTTCCATTGAACCACGGAGGACGAAACAAAGTTGGAGCCTGTAACCGTTATCGTCAAGGCCCCACTTCCAGCCGTAGCAGCTGGGGGATTCAAAGAGCCAGAGGCGAGAGATGGAACGGGGTTCGGAGCAGGAGGGGAAGCAGGACTTGACGAGCTTCCATTACAACCGACAGTCCAGACCACGGCCAGTACAAAGAATTGCACCCGCGAGACGAAGCACCGAAACCAATCTCCGCAAATCCAAAAACATCGTTTTGACACACATCTTCCTCAAACAACGTTGCGCGTTCACGGCCCCTCCTCATGCGGGGTGAGTCTGCACAGTTCGAGCGATTTGGCCTGTGTTAGATCAATTGTCTGGATGGGACGAAAAGCGACACCATTATTACTGTAAACCGGATTCTGAACAAGAACAAACGTAACTAGGTCGGCACTACGGCAACCGCGAAGGTGCGCTGGATAACGAGCCAGCTAACTACCTTTGCCGTTGGACGGTCAGCTCCCAGAATTGCTTCGCAGGTTGCGCGCCAATTGATATTTCGCCCGCTTCCGTCCACTCGCCGCGTTCGTTGATCCGCAACACGGTGTTAGTTCGAGTCTCTCCCAAGGCAAATCCCCAACTCATCCCATTACCCTGTTCCAACAGTTTTATGGTGGTTGCAAGAAAACGGCCATCGTTGAATCCACGGAAGTGATATGTTCCGCTATCGTCATCGTAGGAGATTATTCCAAACGCCTGCAGCAACGATTGGTCCCCGGATTTTGTCCGGCCTACTCCCTCAATCACCAACACCAAGCCGTCAAGCTTGAATTGCGCTTCTTCCGTCTGGAGCAATTCCGCCCACTTGTCGGGTCCACGCAACAGGCGCGCTTCCCCGGCCCATTTTCCCACCAGGAAGCCCAGCTTCTTCATCGCCTCGCGTTGCGCTTCCAGGTCCGGAACTCGCGGTAGTTGAACCATTGAACTCGCGCCGCCCTTCAATGCACCGGCGTTGCCTTGCTCTGATCGAGCTCAGCGAATTTTGTCCGGCTCTCAGTTGCACTGCTTGTTCCCGGATGATGTGCGATGCCCGTTTCTTCAGAACGGTGGCCGCATCATCCATTTACCCGATTCCTTATCCTTATAAAACACCCCGAACGGAATGTTGTTATACATCGACGCGCCAATATTCCGCGACTCCACTTTTACGTCGAACGTGCACCGGAAACCCTGCGGTGTCGGCGCGTCGCAAGCTTCCTTCTTGAAGAAAACGATCTTGATCGGCTCGCCGGCCTTTTCGCCTGGCGGGTGATTCATGGCGTAGTCCATCGCTTCCTTCATCTGCGCTTCCGAGGGCTCAGACCCGGCTCCGCCGCAACCCGCAACTCCCAGCGCCAATACGGCACCCAACGTGAATTCTCGGCAACCGACGCGCATTCCTGGCCTCTTTCCCCGCCTTAGCGGTCCGCTCTTCAAGGGCAATCGCCGCGCTACTCTAGTGCATCAAAACGCATGGCGCAACGAAACTTTCTTCGCCTCGCCGCCATTCCACCTGTTCGAAGGGTCAACGTGACCGATTGGAGTAGTACCGTCTCTCTTCCGTGCTTCGCCGCACTGCCGCTGTGGCCAACTGGGTGTGGGGCCACATCCAGCAGCCTCTCGATTGGCAATCTGCGACCAGGAGCACTATGAACAAAACACTTTCTGTCAGCGCAATCCTGCTTTTCGGTGTTTCGATGTCCTTGACCCTCGCTTCACAGCCGGCGAACGCGCAAGGGCCTGCCGGCGTTGGCGCAACCGCTGCTGCGCAGGACAGTTCGCATTCCCTGCACTCACTGAATCCCATCAAGTGGATCAAAAAAGATTCCAACGATTCCGGCGCCGCGACCGCCAGCAGGACCGATTACGAGAAAAAGCTCACTGCTTCTCTGCAATCTCAAGGGGTGTTGGCCGCTAACGCCACCGCTACCGATGCTTGCGCCCCGTTCGCCTCTTTGGATGGATGCCTGGCAGCTCTTCACGCCAGCCACAATCTCGGTGTGAATTTCAATTGCCTGCGCGCCGACGTCACCGGTGTGCACACCTCTGCGGACACTTCCGGCTGCAAGGTCGCCGAAGGAGACAAACCGCAAGGCTTGCACAAAGCTATCCACCAGCTGAAGCCCGATGCCGACGCCAAGCAAGCCACCAAGGACGCGGAGCAGCAAGCCAAGGACGACCTGAAAGCCATAGGCGCCTAGCGGTGACAGGCCACTGACGAAAGCCTCACTTTGTCATTCCGAACGGAGTCTGCGGAGTGAGGAATCTGCTTTTTCCTTGGCATTTTGCGAAAAACAGATCCCTCCTTTCGCTCAAGATGACAGGGAATCGTATTTTTCAGCTGCCTGTTAAGCCTTCAGCGCTGAAACTACCGACGCTACGCATACGTCTCTCACCTTGAGGACGCTCTCACGACAACTCTTCCGCACCCTGTTTGCATCCAACTCTGCAACCTCACCGCAGAGCCCAAGGAGCCTGCTTATGCCCACTCGAGTCGGCCTCTCCCTCTCGGTTCTGTTCCTGGCATCGCTCCCGCTGGCTGCGCCCCGATCGGCCTTCGCGCAGGACAGCGCCGCACCTGCGCAGACTTACCAAACGCAGGTGGATCTGGTCTCCGTCTACTTCACCGTGCGCGACGACCAGAAACGCCTGGTCAGTGACCTGCCGCAACAAAGTTTCAGCGTTGTGGAAGACGGCCAGCAGCAAGCCGTCAAATTCTTTGCGCATCACAGCGACGTGGTGTTGAACGTTGGCGTGCTCCTCGATACCGGCACCAAAATGCCCTGGATTCTCGGCGAAGAAGCGCAAGCCTCGGCACTCTTTCTGAAACACGTCGTGCGCCGCACCGACCTCGGCTTTATCGTCAGCTTCAGCTCGCGCGTCGACATCGTGCAGTTGCCAACCTCAGACATTGGCCTCCTGCGCGAAGCAACCGCCACCATCGGTAGCGCGCGAGCGCCGAACGCCTCACCCGATGAAGCCTCCGAACCGAGCGTCTCTCTTCCGGGCGGCGGTACCGTGGGCACCAACGGCAAACGTCCCTTGAATCAGGACCGCCAAGCCCACCTCTACGACGCTCTCCGTGTTTCCACGCATCGTTATCTCGAAGGTGAAGTGGGACGCAAAGCCGTGGTCGTCGTCGCCCTTTCCGGTGATGGCCACAGCGAATCCACCATGGCAGACGCCCTGCAAGTTCTGCTCGAAAACGATGTGATCGCTTACGTCCTGCAGATTTACGATGGCTCAAAACACGACAACTGCGATGTGCTCCACATCTACGAAAAGGACAGCCACGGCGAGTCTCTGCTCAAAAAGCTTGCCGAGGCCACGGGCGGACGCATGCTCGAAGTCCGCGGTATCGATAAGCTCGAAGCCGCGCTCGACGAAATTTCCGACGAACTCCACCACCAGTACAGCCTCGGCTACTATCCCGAAAATAAAAATTGGGATGGCAAGTTCCGCAAAATCGAAATCTCCGCCGGCGAAAAAGGCTACAAGGTCTACGCCCGTAAAGGCTACTACGCCAACCAACCCGCGCCAAAGGCCGCCGCAAACGCGAACTAATAACAGGCAGCTAACAGGAAGCGTAGATCGCATACTAAGAAGGGAACAGCCAATGACCCAGTCAGATAGAGGCGATATACTGGCAAACGTTGGTCCGGATGATGGACAACGAGGTGCTCCATGCGCCTGACAAAGCTCTCTGTCATAGCCTTCCTGCTAATTTCGAACCTGACTTTTCCTGCGTTCTCCCTGCGCGCTCAAGATGCGAATGACTCCGACGCAAGCCGCAGAGGAACCGCGCCCCGCAGTTCGGCTGGAAAACATCATACGCACGCCACCAATGATGGCGTAAGCATCGGCGCAGAGTTGCTCACTCGCAAGCAAGTGTCACAGGAATTTGCTGCACGTCTGAATAGCTGCTGCTTGGTCGTGCAGGTGGCCGTTTATCCGAAAAAGGACGAACCCCTGGATCTTTCCCCTTATGACTTCGCCCTGTTTGTTGGAGAGACTGACATACCCATCAGACCGCAGAGCGCCACGGTGATTTCGGCCAAGCTGGAAAAGCAGCCCTCAAAGAGTGTTGCGACTTACGAGGGCGTGGGCATTGGATATGAGTCGGGGACGTACATTGACCCTGTGACCGGTCAGCCAGTTCACGTTCATGGCACAACGACTTCCACTGGGGCAGGTGTGGCTGTGGGAGATGCCGTGCCACCGGCGGTTGCTGAGCGCGAACGCGAAGTGATTGAGCGCGAACTGAGCGAAAAGGGGCTTCCCGAGGCCAAGGTTGCAATTCCGGTATCGGGGTATCTGTATTTTTCTGTCCCTAAACAAAAGAAAGATACGAAATATCGCCTCGAGTATGTAGTGAAAGGCGAAATCCTGACGTTGCAGCTGAAGTAAAGTCGAGTTCGCGAATCCAGATTTGCCAATCCGCTACGGCAGCAACCCAAACACCGCAACGCTGCTCGCTGTCCCGATATACACCCGCCCATTCACCACCATCGGCGTGATGAAATGTCCGCCTACCGCGGAAAAGTGATCGCGGCTATTCGCGGCCTGACCCGAATCGTACAGTTCCTTCCCCAGATTCGTGGCATCGTAGGCGAACAGCGCCCCGGCACTCCAATCCAGCGCCCACACGATTCCGTTCGACGTGCCATTCGCCGAAATACTCGCTACGGCTCCATTGCTGCCAAATACATAATTGCTCTGCGACGACGGCGAAGCGCCTAGCTGCGCCTTCGTCACCGTAAACGCCTTCAATGTGTCGCCTGTCGGACAAATATAAACGGTGCCATTAAAAAAGATCGGCGACGAGTGATTTTCATGCGTGCTGATCTGGATTTGCTGGAACACATCGTTCTTCATTGCGTTGAACTGCCCCATATTGTCGCGGTCCACCACGTACAGGTTTCCGTCTTTTCCGGCTCCGAGCGCCAAATGCCGCGTGGTTCCGTTCGCATCCATCATATCCGGCAGCAGCAGTGGCGCCGCAGACCCGAAATCCACATCTCCGTTATCTTCAGCGATGGTGTTGAACGGCGTGAAATAATCCGCCACCTTCAATCCATTCGATAGCGTCAGTCGCACAAACGAATTTCCGTAGCTGCTGTTCGTTCCCGGCGTGTCACCGAATCCATTGCCGCTGATTACGTACACGCTTCCTGCCGTGTCCGCAGCAGGGCCTCCTCCACCCATCCACATTCCACCGCCATGATTGTTGGGAACCAGATCGATTGCTCCCGTCTGCGTCAGCGTATCCGCGCTATACGCAATTACCCAGGCCGAATAGTCGCCGCAGTCGCCGTCCAGTCCGGACCACGCGGTATAAATGTTGCCGCCACTTTCCAGCAGCGCAGCCCTGTCGTGGTGCACATGCGGGTCGAATGTAACGACGCCTCCCAGGCTGTTGCCTCCGGTTCCTGGATACGTCGCGGTAATCGTCACCGGCCCGCCGAAGAGTTCTTTGCCCGCAGTCAAGTCCAGTGCGTGTAGCCGGTGAATGATCGTCCCCGTGGATGACTTGGACATGGCCTCCACATAAATCGCATTGCGTCCGCGGTCGATCACCGGCGTCGCCGTGACGCCATTGGGATTGATATTGCCGCACGGCAAGCTACCACCGTCGACGGCCGCTTCTCCACTCCCCAACACCGACGATTTCCAGATGACCGTAGCGTTCGTGCCGCTGATGCTGTCCGCGTCCACCGCGTAGACGCTGTCCTTTTCCGTGGCCACGTACAACACGTTCTTCGCTCCTTGCCCTGGAATCGCCAACTGGCTCAGATACAGCGCCTGGCTATCGATTTGTCCATCGACGCTGAACTCTCCCACTTTGCCGAAGGTCGTCGAATTCACGTTGCTGGTTGTCAATGCGGTTTCCGCGGCATTCACTCCGCTTCGCGAAACGTCATAGTGATGCGTAACCACGTCTGCCGGTGCCGTGGGATTTGCCGTTACCGTCAACGTTGCCATGTTGCTGGTGACGCTGCCTGCTGTGTTGCTCACCTGCACCTGGAACTGCTCGCCGGAGTTTGCCGCGGTCGTCGCAGGCGTCGTGTAGCTCGCTGCAGTTGCCCCACTGGTGGCGGTGCTTCCCTGTAGCCACTGGTAGCTGAGCGGCGCGGTGCCGGTCGCCATCACGCTGAAGGTGGCTGTCTGTCCCACGCTCACGCTGGCATTAACTGGCTGCGTCGTAATCGTCGGCGCGGTCATCATTGAACTACTTCCGGGTCCCGAGCCCGTGCAGCCAATCGACGCGAGAGCCACAGCGGTGCTCAAAAGGAGGGAAGCTCGATGAAACGTCGGAACAGGTACGCGCATAAGATTCACCCAGGTAGTTTTCTCTGCAATCGGATCCGCGCGGACCTCTAGATTTAGGCCACCCGCTGCAATTGTCAAACGAAAACCCGCTTCTGTGGTTCGTCCCTTCAGAGTGAGGCCTTTCTGCTGCCTCACCGTGCATTTCACGCACGGTCACCCGTTTACCAGAGCGAACGCACATCGTTCGATTCAATTCTGGACCACGCGCCACAGTGCTATCCTGTCGTCATGGCGCTGGAACAACAGCAACTCGCAGACAAGCGTGGTTTACGCTTTCCCTTCAAGGCGGATGCCGAGGTCGTTCTGCCAGGCAGCCCTGATAAAATTTCCGCTCGCGTGGCGGAATTGAGCTTTCGCGGATGCTTCCTTGAGATTTCCTCTGCCTTTCAGGAAAAACAGCGCCTCCGCGTAAAAATCTTTCATGCCGACGATTTCTTCGAATCTTCCGCCGAAGTGATTTACGTCCGGCCCAACGGCGTCGGCTTGGTGTTTGGCAACATGGAGCCGCCTTTTCGAAAAGTCCTGCAAACCTGGATCCTCGCCGCCCTCGATACTCAAGCCAAATCAAGGCGTTCGTAATGAAGCACGATGCTCGGACAACTATTTAAAGGGTTTTACTCTCTGCATGGCTTGTTGTTGCTATTATTCGCGATAGGGTTCTTTATCTTTTGGGCGCGCACGCGATTTTGGCTCCCTCGATATGCCCACATTTTTGCGGTCATTGGATTAGTTGTAGGCCTGTTCTGCGCATCAAATATTACCGACGACGCCCCTATCGCTAAGCACGGTCCGATTGTTCGGGCACTGTTCCCATTGGTGGTTCCGGCCATCGTTTATTTTTTCTTCATTTTTTATGGCGGTCAAAGAGCAGCATTCAGAAGCCAATTCGACAGCCCCATCCAATGTCCAAACTGTGATTCGCAGGTCTCGGCCTCACAAAGTGCACCCAGCCCCAGTTCTACAATAAATTCTCGTCCAACCCACTGTCCCAACTGCGGACTAACCCTCAAGTGAGCCTCATTTTTGGTTCGCGTTTGGTTACGACGTTCTCTACATCTCAACTCTGAAGCTAGCCCGCAGGCCTTCATAAAGCGCGAAGATTGACAGCCCTGCCAGCAGCGCCATATAAAGGACTGCGTTCGCCGCTTTTTTATCGCGACCGGAGGAATCTCTGTTCGATCGCAGGCATTTATTCTCAATGGCCGGACGCGGCGCCGTCCTTGCTGCCACGCCATCGTTAAGTGGCGGCATTGCGGCAACTTCTTCGCCCTCAGCAGAAGTCCTGGCCAGTGTTGGCATTCTCAGCGTGAAAGCCTTCGGCGCTACTGGCGACGGCCAGACCATCGACACGCTCGCAATCAACCGCACCATTGATGCCGCCGCCGCATCGGGTGGCGGCACCGTTTACTTTCCTGCCGGAACTTATGCGAGCTACTCGATTCATCTGAAAAGCCAGGTGTGCCTCTATCTCGATCAGGGCGCCACCATCCTCGCCGCATCCACTCCCGCACAGCGCACGGCCAACGGAGGCTACGACGCCGCAGAACCGCAGGGCCCGTGGGAGCCGTACCAGGATTACGGCCACAATCATTGGCACAACAGCCTGCTGTGGGGCGAAGGTATCCACGATATTTCCATCCTCGGCCCGGGCCGCATCTGGGGCAAAGGACTAAGCCGCGGCCATTCCGACGATACTGACTTGCCCGACACCACCAAGCCCGGTGTCGGCAACAAAGCGATCGCGCTAAAAAATTGCCACAACGTCATCCTCCGGGACTTTTCCATTCTGATGGGTGGATGGTTCGCCATTCTTGCCACTGGCGTCGACAATCTCACCATCGACAATCTCAAAATCGATACCAACCGCGACGGCATCGATCTCGACTGCTGCCGCAACGTTCGCGTCTCCAATTGCGCCGTCAATTCCCCCTACGACGACGGCATCTGTCCCAAAAGTTCTTTCGCTCTCGGCTATCCCCGTCCAACGGAAAATCTCACCATTTCCAATTGTTTCCTCACCGGCAGCTACGAAATCGGCACCATGCTCGACGCCACCTGGAAGCGCATGCCCGACAGCTTCAATGTTCGCGCCACCGGACGCATCAAGTGCGGCACCGAATCCAACGGCGGCTTCCGCAACATCACCATTTCCAATTGTGTTTTTGAATATTCTCGCGGAATCGCCATTGAGACCGTCGACGGCGCGCAGTGCGAAGACATTACCATCACCGGCATCACCATGCGCGGCTCCGTTACCGCACCGCTCTTTCTACGTCTCGGCCAGCGTATGCGCGGCCCAAAAGATGCCGCCATAGGTACCCTCAAGCGCGTCCTCATCAGCAATATCACCAGCTTCGCTGCAGCTCAATTGCCTTCCATCCTCAGCGGCGTCCCCGGATACTTCATCGAAGATGTGAAAATCAGCGACGTCTATTTGCATCAGCTTGGCGGCGGCACTGCGGAGATGGCGCACTTGCAGCCCCCGGAACGCGAAAAGGAATACCCGGAGCCAACCATGTTCGGCCAGCTTCCTGCTACGGGTTTCTTCATCCGCCACGTGAAAAATCTCGAGCTCAGCAACATCGAAATCGCCACGCAACAACCCGACCTGCGTCCCGCCTTCGCCCTAATCGATGTCGACGGCGCCGACCTGTTCCGCATCCGCGCGCCGCACTCGCCTTCCACTCCAACTTTTTCCCTCAAGCAGGTAACGAATTTCCGCCTTTTCGGCAGCCAATTCCTCCCCGATAAATCCGCCACCAACATCCACGAAGACCTCTTCTGACTCTTCAATCTTGGCCAATAGTCATCCCGTCCCGATCCTTCCAACCTCGATCAATTGTCATCCCGAGCGAAGCGAAGGATCTGCTTTTTTGGCCTTATCCCTTCGCCGGGTGGCGTCCCTTCTCCAAACGACGCCCGCCCATAGTAGTATTTGCAGTCTGCGGTATTGCGCGACGGAGGTGACCATGGCAAGCGCATCTCTTTCGAACGACCGTCGGTCGGCTCGTATCGCCATTGTCGAACAGCACATTCGACTGGAGAACGAGCATGACCTCGACGGCGTTCTCCGCACCTTCGGCACTACGGCGCGCTATGACGACGAGGCGTGGAGCGAACACTATACCGGCCAGCAGGGAGTCAGCCAGTTTTACCATCAACTAATGAACGCGCTACCCGATTTGCAGATCGATGTTCAGCGAAAACATGTCAGCGACGATGCCATCCTCATTGAAGTCGTCATTCGCGGCACTCACCTCGGCGCGTGGCGCGGCCTTCCTGCCACCGGCCGGCGTGTCGAGTTCCCACTTTGCGGTGTCTATACCTTCGATTCCGACGACCGTCTCGCCGGCGAAAGAATCTATTACGACCGCGGCACGGTGTTGCGACAACTCGGCGTTTTCCACGAGCCGCAAAGCCTGCTGGGACGAATCTCCATTTTCGCCACTCATCCAGTCACAATTCTGCGTGCTCTCGCCAGGGCTCTTAAAAAGTAATCGCGGATTGGTCTGAACGGCTGCCTCCGGCGCGAGGTAGAGGACTAAGCACATCTTCCATCCGAATCCTCATTTACGGCTCTCGACCTAACTACTATATGAGGAAAGCGAAACGGGCTGGCAGTGTGAGATTCTTCGCAGCGCGCTGTCCTACGATTGAGTTCCAGGAGGTTTGCAAATGGTTCGAAGACGGGGCTTCGTAGAGATGCAAGCCGAACAAGCAAAAATGACCGCAAGCTGGAAAGCGGAAGGCCGCCTCAGCGAAGCGTGGGTTGTCGCCGACCCCGAAATTGTCGAGATTTTTTCCGCCGGAGTCGCCTTCGGCATCGAAGTAGGACGCCGTGGGCACAGCGACCCTGCTTACTCTCCCGATGAATGGCGCAAAGCGTTCCGTGAAGCCATAGAACGCGCAGCAACTCTCGAAGACAAGCTGGAAAAAGTTACCGGCGCGATGCTCAACGAAGAAAAAGATAAGCACTGAATCCCCCGAGCCGCGCAAGGCGCCGGGTGCCCACTCGCCGGTTTTGCTCGGAGCGTCTTCGCCGAGTTACACCCACGCCCGAGTATCGCGCAGCTTGGCAATGTCTTTCGTCGGCGCACTCCCAAAAAACCGGCTGTATTCTCTGCTGAACTGCGAAGCGCTCAAATAACCCACGTGTTGCCCCGCACTCCCCGCATCCATCATCGCGGACAGCATCAGCCGCCTCGCCTCCTGCAGCCGCAGCACCTTCTGGTAGTTCAGCGGGCTCATCGAAGTGACCGACTTGAAGTGCTCGTGGAACGACGACACACTCATGTTCACCAGTTCGGCCAGCTCTTCCACTTTCATTGGCTGCGAAAAATTCGCGCGCAGCCACGAAATCGCCTTCGCAATTCGGTGCACGCTGGATTCCGCAAATCCCATTTGCGCCACCCGAACACCAATGCTGCTGCGCAGCAGCCTAATCAAAATCTCATCCACCACCAGCGGCGCCAGCAGGTCCACGTCACCCGGCTGCGCAAGGCACTGCATTAACCGAATCGCCGCGTTCCACAATGCTCGCGTCCACCGGCGCGATGTACACGGCGCTCCGTTCTTGCACCGGCGCCACCCCGTGCGGGTACACCTTCAACACCAGCTCCGCAATTTTCTGCGGCTCCAGGTCCAACCGCAGCGCCAGGTACGGTTCGGTGCGGCTGGCTCGCGTAACTTGCGCAGCCACCGGCAGCGCAACCGAGTACACGAGCATGCGCGAAGCGTCATACTCGTAAACTTTCTCCCCCACGATGACGGTCTTCGCCCCTTGCGCGATGATCGACAAGCACGGCAACCGCAGGGCATGCACGCAATTCCTCGTTCGTCCGCGACGCTCGACTCACGTGCACACCTGCAATGCGCAGCTCGAACACTCCGTCGTGCGGCGCATACGCGGCAATCAGTCGCGCCAACTCACCCGCTTCTGGCTCGTCCCCGCCGCCATTTTTGTCCCGCCATGCGGTAGCGCTTTTGCCGTTGCTCTTCATGTCTTCGAAAATACCTCTTTTTCTCTCCAAATACAGTCGCTCCTCACTGTGCGTCGCGCGGCAGCACCTTGACGGTCGCCGAACGCGCGCGTGTACCGATCATCGGACTGAGGTAGGAACTGCCTTTGTACTTCGCTCTGTAAGCGTCGTCGATCCGTTCATTGATTGCGCCGTCGACCGTCTCGAACGACACCTCTTTCGTGACACCACCGGCCGTGATGCGCCCTGCCTTCTGCCGCACTGCTGCTTGATACCAACGAGACTTCTGCCCGTTGTAGCCACGCACATACAGCCCGTCATCGACCACCACGGACCAGATCCATGTCGGCGTGCCGTAGGTCTTGCCGTCCTCGCGCAACGGCGAGATATGCAGGTCATCCGTTTCGGCGATCCTCTTTAGTTCGTCTTTCGGCCATGTGTTCATCGTTCCATCTCTCTTGCTTACCGCCCTACCAATTTCTGCAATGCTTCGGGGTAGCGAGCACCTTGCACCGAGATCTTCGAAGCCGCGCTCTCCAATTCCCGAATGTCATCTCGCGTAAGCTCGACGGCGGTGGCTCCGATGTTTTCTTCCAGTCGGTGCAACTTCGTCGTACCCGGGATCGGAACGATCCACGGCTTTTGTGCCAGCAGCCAGGCAAGCGCGATTTGAGCGGGCGTCACCTTCTTCTGTTGCGCGAACTTGCCAATCAGATCCACCATCGCCTGATTGTTCTTGCGGTTTTCCGCACTAAAGCGGGGCACAATGTTGCGAAAATCAGTCTTGTCGAACTCCGTCTCTTCGCTGATTTTGCCGGTCAAAAATCCCTTGCCCAACGGGCTGAACGGAACGAACCCGATGCCCAGTTCCTCCAGCGTGGGCATGATTTCGGCCTCAGGCTCCCTCCACCACAGCGAGTACTCGCTCTGCAGCGCCGCAACGGCCTGCACTTTGTGTGCGCGGCGAATCGTCTGCGCGCCTGCTTCCGAAAGGCCGAAGTGTTTCACCTTGCCTTCCTTGATCAACTCTTTCACCGCTCCCGCAACTTCTTCGATCGGCACGTCGGGATCAACGCGGTGCTGGTAATACAGATCGATGACATCGGTTTTCAGTCGCTTCAGGGAGGCTTCAGCGGCTTCCTTGATGTGTCCAGGCCGGCTATCCAACCCGGCCTGCTTGCCAGTACTCGGATCGATCTTGAACCCGAACTTTGTCGCTATTGCCACTTGGCCGCGAAATGGCGCCAGCGCTTCGCCCACCAGTTGTTCATTCGTGAACGGGCCGTAAACTTCGGCGGTGTCGAAAAATGTCACGCCGCGTTCCACCGCCGTTCGAATCAGCGAGATCCCTGCTTTTGTGTCCATCGCAGGGCCGTAGCCAAAGCTCATTCCCATGCAGCCCAGTCCGATCGCCGAGACTTCCAGATTACTTTTTCCAAGTTTCCTTTTTTGCATTGTCTCTTCTCCTGTCAAAACTTTCGCCGGGTTCTGGGTGCCCCAAACGCCGGTTTCGTGTGTGGGGTTCTTCACTTCGCGTTCTTGATTTAATTCAGCGGCGCTAATAGTGCTCCCAAACGACTCTCCAATGTTCATCCGGATGAGTCGACTTCACAATCAGCCGCTTCCCCGAGAATTCGAAGGAGCGCGGCAGGTCTTGGCCGATCAATGTCCGCACCAACGCGCCTTCAACATGGAACGTAAACGTCCGAGCGCTTTCGTCGATCTCATACGTGCCAAACGAAGCCTCATATCCACCTTGCGCGTATTGCACCGGCGCGACCCCGGTTCCTGATGGCGGGTTCCGGTACATCACCTGAACCGACATGTGCCCGTCGCGCGTGTAGACCAGCAGCCCGCTACAATCGGCCTCGTGCATTGCTCCGTCGGCTCCTTGCTCTTCCAATGACGCCAGCCGCCAGCCTCCAATGAACCGGTCCTTGGCACCCTCATTGCCGTCGCGATCCTGTCTGCCGGAAACCGTCATTGCGGTCACGCAAATAAGTAAAAACAATGCGCCGAGCGAAAACAATTTTTTCATTTGCGGCTCCCTTGGCGGGACGCCCCGCACTCCGGTTTTGCGTGTGGGGTTCTCCGCGTGTTCCGATTAGAGCCCGGTCATCTTCTGTAGCCGCTCTGGGTATCTTTCCCCCTCGATCTTGATCTTTGATGCGGCGCTATCGATGTCCCGCAGATCGTCTGCCGTCAATTCAACCGCCAGCGCTCCGATGTTTTCGTCCAGCCGGTGCAGCTTCGTCGTTCCTGGAATTGGAACCATCCACGGTTTCTGCGCCAATACCCACGCCAGCGCAATTTGAGCAGGTGTCGCTTTCTTGCGCTGGGCAATGCTGCCCAGCAAGTCGATGAGTGCTTGATTCGTTTTCAAAGCCTCTGGCGTAAAGCGCGGCAGCGTGCTGCGGAAATCGGAACTGTCGAACGTGGCGTTTTCTTTGATCGCTCCCGTCAAGAAGCCCTTGCCCAATGGGCTATAGGGCACTAATCCAATTCCCAGTTCCTCCAGCGTCGGTATCACTTCCTTTTCGGGAGTTCGCGTCCAAAGAGAGTATTCGCTTTGCAGCGCAGTCACCGGCTGCACCGCGTGCGCGCGCCGAATTGTCTTCACGCCCGCCTCGGATAGACCGAAGTGCTTCACCTTTCCGGCCTGGATCAATTCCTTTACCGCGCCCGCCACATCTTCGATCGGCACGTTCGGATCAACGCGATGCTGATACAGCAAGTCGATCGTCTCGATCTTCAACCGCTTCAGCGACCCTTCTACCGCCTTTTTGATTTGCTCGGGCTTGCTATTCAGGCCTGCCGCTCCCGGCCGATGATCGCTGCCGCCCAGGTCGAACCCGAACTTGGTGGCAATCACCACTTTGCCGCGGTAGGGCGCGAGCGCTTCTCCCACCAACTCTTCGTTCGTGAACGGGCCATAAACTTCCGCGGTGTCAAAGAACGTCACCCCGCGTTCAACTGCGGCGTGCAGAAGATCAGTCATCTCCTTCTTGTCTTTGGGGGGTCCGTAGCTGAAGCTCATTCCCATGCAGCCCAGCCCAATCGCCGAAACTTCCAGATTGCTTTTTCCCAGCTTGCGCGTTTGCATTGCTTCTCCTTGAAAGTCGTTGCGGGGTGAAGATTGACTCGCTTCGCCGCGGTTTTGAGCGATGGTCAAATGTCGCGGGCATCAACAATTAACAATAGGGAGTGTAGCCTCCTAAGGCTTCCACTGTTTGCCTATTTCACCAGAGTCTTTGCCCGATCCTCCGAGACCTTTCTGAGCGTGATCATGGAAGCACGCAGCGCTGGAGACGGGGCAATGGGTTGATTCATCAATTCAGGGGCTTACAACAAGGCGGGATGAAAGAGAGGCGCTCGGCAACTTACAAGCGCCTCCTCTACTGCTTTAACGTAAACCGTACCTCACTGGATCACCTCCTTCTCGGCGAGACCGCCGATGTCGACCAGATGTCGAGTGCTCCGAGTATACCGCGGGATTTAAAAAATGCTATCCGCGGATTCCCGTATCGTCCTGCTCCTCAGAAACTGGCAACGGCGTCCGCTTCACTCGGACAAGTTTCGAATATGGGTAGCAGACGCGAAATTTCCAGCGCCCGCTTCAAGTTCGGCCCCAGGTTGCAGAGCTTCAGGCTTCCGCCCCGTGCTTTTGTCTTGCGGTGCGTTTCGATCAGCGTGCCCAGGCCCGCGCTGTCCACGTAATTCACGTGCTCCAGATTAATGACGATCCGCGCGGACCCGGCCGCCAGCAGATTATCAACCACCGCCAGCAACCCGCTGCTCTCTTGCCCCAGCACCAGGCGCCCGTTAAGCGCCAGAACATAGATTCCATTCATCTCACGCTGCGTTATTTCCAAAGGCATCGATTGCCTCCCCAACCGCCATGATTCGCATTTGCGAATGATTCATACATAATAGCCTTCGCAGTAAGGATACCAAAGGCTCGCCCATGATCTCGCCGGTCTCGTCAACGTAAATGTCGGCTTTGTCTTTGCCCAGCGTTGCCGCATCCTATCGCACGCCATGTCCAAGCGCCCAAAGCTACAGCCGGTCGGCCATCCAACCTTGTTCGAAATGAGCAAACCGGAACAGCCAGCTCCGCCCGCCAATCCACTACACGTCGAGCGACCCTACGTCGAGCATGGCCTTCTGCTTGGCACTTCGTCCTTCACCGCGGACGGCTGGCAAATCTCCTTCTACCCACCCGGAACGCAGCCGCGCAACTTTCTCTCTTATTACGCAACGCAATTCAACACCGTCGAAATTGACAGCACCTATTACGGAACTCCCAGCGCACAGACCGTCACAAACTGGTTCGAGCGCACACCGCCAGACTTCATCTTCGCCGCAAAAGTTCCGCAAGTAATCACCCATCAGAAGCTGCTGATGAACTGCGAAACGGAGTTCGATGAATTTCTCGAACGCATGAACTTGCTCTCCCAGAAACTCGGTCCACTGTTGCTGCAATTTCCGTGGTTCAACAAAAATGAAATTCACGCGGATGAATTCTGCCGCCGCTTGCGCTCCTTCCTGGATCGCGTGAAGAATTTGCCGCCCGTGCGCTTTGCCGTTGAGATACGCAACAAGAGCTGGCTCGACCAACGATTCGTGGATTTGCTCCGCGAATACAACGTCGCCCTGGCACTCACCGACCACTCCTACATGCCAAGACCGTGGGAAATTGCAGACACGCTCGACCTCGTGACCAGCGATTTCGTCTATGTGCGCTGGCTCGGGGATCGCAAGGGAATTGAGGCCTTGACCACCACCTGGGACAAGACCATCGTCGACCGCGCCGCCGATCTCAAGAACTGGGCCGCACTATTCCGCCAATTCGTCTCCAGAAATCTCAAGGTGTACGCTTACGCCAACAACCATTACGCGGGCCACGGGCCGGGCACCGTAAAATTGTTTTGGGATTTTTGGCAAAAAAGGTAGAAGCATCCTGAACCAGCTCGAAAACGCGCTCGCGAACCTCGTCGGCCAGTTGGGACAAGATCGTTCTCTGCGTGAACCGCGGCATCTACGCCAACGCTTCGCGGCCCTCGATCAGCTTGATTCCTTCCTCTCCGATGGACAACTCCTCGCGCCCCTGCTTCATCAGCGGGCTACCTCCATGTGTGCCGAGCTAGACGCTGTTAATTTAAAACTCTTCGACACCATCCGTCGTGATATTCAGCGCGGCAATGGCGCAGCCGCTCTGCTCGAGTGGATGCCCGATCGCAACGCCGCAGTCAATCCCACAAATCACGCCGGCTATGACTATCTCGACGAATTGCTCAGCGGCATCCTTCAGTTTCAGCAGCCCTCGCCCCAACTTGTCCCCCCAGATTCCGAAATGGTTGCGTATCAGCCCACTCCCGCTTTCCATATCTTCGATTTCCTCCAACGAACCGCGCTTACCGAACACGACACGCTGATCGATCTCGGCTCCGGCCTGGGTCATGTCACATTGCTGGCTTCCATTTGCAGCCGCGCGAGCTGCACCGGCGTCGAACTGGAGCCCTCTTATATCGAAAGTGCCCGCAACTGCGCTCGCTCTCTAAATCTGAACAACGTTCACTTTATCCAGGCCGATGCTCGCGTCGCGGACCTCTCTCGGGCCACCGTATTCTATTTGTACACGCCCTTTACCGGCGCTATCCTGCGAGAAGTGCTGTACGCGCTGCGGCACCAAGCCCTCACCCGCCAGATCCGCATCTGCACGTTTGGTCCTTGCACTCCGCTCGTTGCCAAAGAACCGTGGTTATGCCCCACCGGTCCCGTCGAAACAAACCGGCTCGCTATTTTCCACACTCGCCACTAGCCCGCATTACCATCGGCTGCGTCAACGCGCGCTTCGTCCAATTCACCAGCTTGACTCCAACTAACCTGCGCCCTAGAATTTTGGCTCTATGGGCCATCGCATACGCATCTTCGTCGCGTTGGCGCTCGCAATGCCGCTTCTGCTTCCCGTGGCAGTGGCGCAGAAGCCCCCGGCCCCGAAACCCACTCCCACTCCTCCGCCTTCCTCGCCTTCCGGCGGCTCCTCGAATCCCACCTCCACTCTTCCCAATTCGCAACCAATTCAGCCGACAACCGATCTCGTGATGTTTCTTCGAGGTCGCGTGGCAACTAGCGACGGCACACCTCTTCCCAGCGATGTGTTGGTTGAACGGGTTTGCAACAACAGGGTGTATCAACAGTTGTATGCAACTCTTCACGGCGATTTCAGCATGCAATTGGGCGCGCGCAGTGATTCTCTCGTGGACGTCAGCGGCGATTCTCCCTCGCAATCTGACGCGACCCGCAAAGACACATCCATGGGAATTCCACGTACCGCCTTGCGCCAATGCGATCTGCGAGTTTCGACCTCGGGGTTCCGCGATGGCCTCCTCAGCCTGGTCAGCCTCGACAGTGCCGGCGGTAATGTCGACGTCGGCGTCATCGTCGTCAAACGAGCCGGCAAGGTTGAGGGCGCGACAATCAGCGCCACCCCGTACAGGGCGCCCCCCAACGCGAGAAAAGCTTACGAAAAAGGCCTCGATGCCGAGAAGCACGGCAAACTCACTAACGCCCACAAATATTTCCAAACCGCTGTGGATCTCTACCCCACCTACGTGAACGCCTGGTTCCAGCTAGGCACTGTTTTGGAAAAGGAAAATCAGAAGGATGCGGCGCGCGCAGCGTATGTCCGCGCCACGACCATCGATAGCAGGTTCCTGCTGCCCTATCTCGCACTCGCGTCAATGGCCTTCCAGGAAGAAAATTGGACTGAAGTCCTTCGTCTCACTCATCACATCTTTGAGCTCGATCCGTTGAGCCACACCGATGTCAGCGGCTACATTGTCGATTCCGATCCCATCAATTCCGCCGACGCCTATTTCTACAACGCGCTCGCAAATTACAAGCTCAACAATTTCGCCGAAGCCGAAAAAAGCGCGCTTAAGGCCGAGCACATGGCCATGCTCAGTCGTTATCCGCAGCTGCATCTCTTGTTGGCTGAAATCTTCGCTCGAAAAGACGACTACGCCCCTGCCATCTCCCAGCTGGAAATTTACTTGCAGTTGGCCCCGCATGCCCAAAACGCGGAGCAGGTGCGAATACAGTTGGTAAGATTACAGAAACTGAACGGCACAACGTCGCCCGCCGAAAAATCCGACCACATGTAGCAACGCCAACTCTTTTTCTCTGCGATTACTTGCTCGGCGCCAGCGTGCCTAATGTGCAGCGAGCGCTCTGCGGTGTGTACGCGATGTCGCCACTCGCCGTTCGGTACATTTTTCGGCCGTTCACATCCACCGTACCCGTACCCATCAGAGTGCCGCTCGGCTGCAGCACCAGCGACAGCGGTCCCGCATTGTGCTGGAATTTCACGACCAGCTGGCCGTTTTCCGGCATCACCGCATAACCTTCGGAACTCAATGCTGTGCCACATTCCACGGTCGCCGAATCGCCACGGAATTCAATTTTCACGCCGCCAGCGCCAGCCGCGGAATATGTTCCGTTCAGCCGCAATCCCGGTGTGCTGTTCGCCGATTTGCTCGCCTGACTGCCCAGAGCCTGTGTCAGCGCGCCAGAGATAGATCCAGCCTCGCCCGTTGGCGGCAGCACTCCCACATTGCAGCGCTCGGTCTTTGGACTGGTCGGCACGCTGTAGTGATGCACCGTCGTTGGCACCATCGTCGTGGAAGTGCTCTGATCGTTCACCGAATATTCCATGCCATTCTGATGCACCTGATCGGCGCTGTAATTTGGCACGTCGTTCGCCTCGATCTGCTTTTGCGTCGTCGTTGTTTGCGATTGCATCTCGTATCCGGTTGAGGTGCTGTCGGTCGCGCGCCCGGCCACAACCCGCCCAGCCACATCTGTCGGCCCCGGCCCAGCCAATTTGCCGTCAGGTTTAAACGACAGCACCAGTGCCTTGGGCTGAATCGGAATTTTCACCAGCACTTGGCCGCCGGATCGCTCGACGGAATAAGGCAGTTGTTGCGCAATCAGCGTCCCGCACGATACGCCCGCGGCGGTTTGGTCGAAACTGAGGCTGAAATTTCCCGCGGAATACACGCCACTCAGCCGCAATCCCGCCTCCTTTCCACCCGGCGCCGGAGAGTCCAGCGGATTTCCTCCCGCCAGTTCCACCAATCCCGCCTTCATTCCTTCTCCAAGACATTCCGTTTCGCTTCGCCCCGATTCCATGCACCGCCGCGTCGCCACAGATCCGGAATCTTTCTTCATGTTCTGTTCAGAATGCGCAACCTCCGCGTTCGTCTGCATTTGCTTCATTGCCGCGCGCTTCTCTTGCTCCACCGCTGCAACGTAGCGCGCGTCGCCGCCGCCCACGATTTGCGCAAACTGCGCCTGTATGCCGGGAGAGAGAAACGTCGTCCATACCGGTATGCCTTCAAATCCAAATTTTGGATCCGAGCGGCCGAAATGGTAGGGGTTCGTCGACACATCGAAATTTTTCCCGGGTATATGTTGCGCCGCGACTTGTGCCAGTGCGGATTGCATCTTGCCGTAATTTTCGAGCAACTTTTTTTCGTTCGGCAAGTACCCAGCCGGCGCCCGCGGCCCAGCCAGCGCGCTGATAATCTCGCTTAGTTGATAAAGGGCCCCCATGGCGCGCAAAACGTTGTCCTGCGGATTGCCAACCGCCATCGCTTGCACCGCGTACGCGGCGCTCGGAAATTCTGCCAGATACCCAGGGTTGAACGGCGTGCCTGCTGTGCAAGCCTTCAGCTGCGTCACGATTTCGCCTCGCGGTTTGGTTACCTGCAAAAGGAATTTGCCGTTCTGCTCGGCTCTCACGAAGCAATAGTCTTGGCCGTTTTGCTTCTGGCATTGAAACACCGTCAGCGTAAGCCCGCCGGCGCATTGATAAGGAGTGTTGGATTGCAGATCGGATGGTGGTTGCGCGGTGGCCGCGGTAGCGGGCGCGGACGAGCCTTTTAGCTTGCACATTTTCGTCATCTGATACACCACCGCCGCGCGCGTATTGTAGCGCTCCGATTGCCCTTCGGCCTGGTAGTAGCACATCTCTCCCTTCGGACCCATCACGCATTTGTGCACCACGTAAGTAACTCCGTCATTGCAGGCATACGGCACATTGAACTGCAGCGCATCCTGTGCCCGTAAGCCCGCGGCGCAAGCCAACAGGAAACCCATCGCAACAATCGCGGGAAGGGAAGAAGGCCGAGTCATAACTGTCCTCCTCAATGGGTCGCGATTCTATCAACCGAGGCAGCGAAGTACTACGAAAATGCTCTTTGGGAACGGAACATGTCAGTTTGCGGAATAACGCGTTGTCCGATTACCGGAGTTGTCGAGAGTTATGTATAGACAAAATTTAAATCTCGCCCATCAGGGAGCAGACTCCCTTGATTGCCGACTTACGGTTTCTGCTTTTCGCCGTTACTTCTTTTTCGTCAATCGTCCCAGCATTCCGCCTGCAGGGCCGTTCAGCGCTCCGTCATCGTCCACCGTGAACACGGTCTTGTCGCCTTCACAAACCACCGTCACGGTCTTGCCGCTTTCTGTATACGTGCAGGAAGTTGATACCGGCCCTGTCGACACGTACGCTTTGCCGCCTGATTTGAACTCAATTTGAACCACTCCACCATTTCCTGCGTAGGTGTTTCCTTCCACTTTGCCGCCACAACCTGTCAGTAACAGACTCCCAATAGGGATTACTCCCAATACCAACAGTTTCAAAGTGCTGAGTTTGATCTTCATTTTTCTCGATTCTCCGTCATCGACCTGTCTCCACCATTCTCGGCCCCTCGGAAATGGTGTGCCGTGCTGGCAAGGTCGCCCTTATATCACGATTCTCAGGCCGAGAGAGACCAATCAACAAACGGAGGGTGTCCCGGGTTCGGTGTCGGAACCTGGCTCTTGGGTTTTCTTCACGGAGGGAGGAGATTAAAGTTGCGCGGTGTCGCGAACGAACCACGGCATAGATCTAAACCGCGTTGAATCAATGGCCCTCAACTCTCGCAAACGCGATTTTGCAGGCTTTTCGTCCTCGTCAACGCGCTAATCACCCCCCAGGTCCCGGTGCCCAAGTTTCCGATTTCTCGACATTACCGGCCAATCTCTGCCCGTTCTCATGGCGTCGCGAGGTTACGTGCTTCGATGAGGATTTTGGTGAGGCGGTTGGAGAGGCGGTTGAGGCGAATGCGAACAGTGTCGTTTAACAGCGAGCGGCGGAACATCTCCAGTACATGTTGAGCAGTGAGCAAAGAATCGATCACTCCATCGAGGCCCTCTCGAGGTGGGGCAGACGACACCCTCGGTTGCGGAACAAGGTGCCGAGGTTTTGAGCGAGCCAGCTCGAAGGCCTGCTGGAGATCGTTCAACGTCACATCAAGATATTGCATGGTCATCTCGGGAGAGGTGTGCCCGAGTAATTTCATTACTGCGGTCAAGCGCATACCGGCTCGAAGCATCTCCGTGGCATAAGTGTGGCGAAATTGATGGGGAACGATGCGGGTGGAGAGGCCGAGCGAATGGCAGACTTGATGTAAGTAATCACGAAAGTGACGAAGGAGCGTGTCCTTGGCGCCGGGACGGGCTAAGAGCCGTCCATCTGCAGGCAGGGGATCAAGTGAACGAAAGAATCGGAGGCGGTGGACGAATTCACACACAAAGGGATCCACGGGGACCATGCGTTCTGTTTTGAGTTTGCCGAGTGGCACATGAATCGCCCATTGATTTGCGCCGGTGGAGTGAAGGCAGTCGGAGGACAGATCGGCACACTCGCCGATGCGCATGCCGGTGTGGCGGATCAGCAGAAAGACGTTGCCGCCCAGATCATTGCGCTTGCGGAATTCCTGCTGCAGGAGTTCATCCTGTTCTGCCGTGAGTGGGCGTGGAAGTCTCTGCGGGAGGCGCGGAATATCCTCGCGGCGGATTAGATGAGCAAGTTCAGGAAGCTGTTCGGTCCAGGCCAGTTCGTTGCAGATGCCGCGCAGGCCAATGAGGCGGAGGACGTAGGATGCGGTCACGAGCGGCGGCACTTGCGAGTGCAGGCGGGACATCCAGCCGAGGATGTGGGGTTCACGGCGCAATTGCTCCAGGCGCTGCACCTCAGGATGATCAGCAGCGAGATAGTTCAGAAACTTGCGGACCGTCCCGCGGTACTGACGAATCGACTCGGGGCTGAGTGCCATGCCGAGGGAATCGACCGCGCGGTCGAAGACCGGAGCCAGAGGATGTTGGAGCGGAGGGCGTCGCACACGGTTCATGAGGAGGCCTTCGGAAGGGGGCGAATGTGCTGCGCGACGGCACGCGCATACTCAAGGTAGACGTCTTGCGGGGTGACCAGCACATAGAGCAGCGTGGTTTGGATATTCGTGTGACCCATCAGCTGCATGAGCGCGGGCAGACTCATACCGGCGCGGATCATGTCCGAGGCAAAGGTGTGTCGAAATCGATGAGGGTTAGCGATCTGGATGCCGGTGGCCTGGCGATGGTAACGGAATAAGGATCGTAATCCCGCAGCGGTCATGCGTGTTCCGCGCGCGTGTCCTTTGAGTGAGACGAACAGTGCTGCAGAGCAGGGATTGGGTCGTTCCATGCGCAGATAGTGTTCGAGCAGTTGCACGGTTTCTGGCGCCAACGGCAAGAGACGAAATTTCTTGCCTTTGCCTGGAACGCGAAGTTGTGCTTCGGAAAGCAACGCGTCGTCGCGATTCAAAGCCAATACTTCGGCGGAGCGGAGCCCTTCGAGGAGCATCAAGCCCACGATGGCCAAGTCGCGCGAAGAGCGGAAACTCGACCAGAAGCGCGCTACTTCATCCACCGAGAGCGGTACGATGTTGCGTTTGGGCACCTTCACGCGCAGTCGGCTCATGTCCGCCCGCGGCCGACCGAGGCCCATTGGTCTTCGCCGCAAAAAAGCTTGATGAAAACCGCGGGCGATTTGGCAAGGAGCATTGGGGAACTCGTTGCGGATGGCGCGATCGGCAACGGCAACGCGGTCATTGATGGTGGAAGGGGAAGGCCGCGGTTGTTGGCTGGACTGAAACTTCACATAATCCAGGAGCGTTGATTCGGTCAGGTCACCTTCCCTAACGTCGCCGGCGGGATGAACACTCTCCCACCAGCGAATAAAGTGCAACAGGTTGTGAGCATAGGTGCGCAGGGAGGTATTCGCCACGCGACGAACATATTCGCGGTCCAAGTAACGATTGATCCATCCGACTCCTCGGCCAGTAGTCTGCTCGACGACACGCATCGGACTATGTGCGTTGTGGGAGGTCTGCTGATGGATCACGCAGAACTTCATGTCTGAGCAGCCTCCAGAAGAGAGTGGAACTGTCGCGCATCACCACCCTGGACGAAGAAGGAGTTCGGATCGTGGCCATCGGGCAGGATGACACGGCGAGTGATGATGCCTTGCGCGCGGAGGCGCTGTGCTAGCTGCTGCGAGGCTTGTTGGCCACTGCCGTTGGCGTCGACATCGAAGGTGAGATAAACAATGCGCGGACGGTCGCACAGTTGTTGAAACTGTTCAGCGTTGAGATGAGTGCCCAATGAACAGGTGGTGTGGCGAAAACCTGCCTGCCACAACACCACGAGATCGAACAGACCTTCAACCAGAATCACGGTGGGAAACTGGCGAACCGATTCCCAGGCGAACAAGCCACCCTTGGAGCCAGGAAGAAATTCATGGGCAAAGGCGGCAGCGATACTGCGGCCGTAGAGGTTGACGATGTGTACGCCTTGGCAGCACGGGAAGACAATGCGCTGGTAGAAAGCGTCGCAGCCTTGTGGGTTGAGCAGGCCGAGACGTTGCAGGAGATCGAAGGAATAGCCTTGCGCCGTGAGATGACGGCGTAAGCTCCCACCAGGGGCATAGCCAATCCGCAGTTCTTTGATCAGAGCAGGATCACGCAGTCCTCGTTGCTGAAGATAGCGCAGTGCCTCGGGGTGGCGTTCGAGTTGCTGCTGATAGAAAATCGCGGCTTGCTCGAGCACGGCGAGAGAGTCGGTTGGAACAGTGCTTTGCTGCTCGAGGTAAGCAACACTTTGGCGAAAGGACAGATGACGGGACAACTGGACAAAGCGAATGAGATCACCACCCTGGCCGCAACCGTGACAGTAGAAGAGATTTTTGCGAGCGTTGACATAGAACGAAGGCCGGGTTTCCGGATGCAGAGGACAGAGTCCAACAAACTCGGGGCCGAAAGCGATAGGCCGGGCGGTCCAACTCTGCTGCCGCAGATAATCGAGCAGCGGCAGACGTTGTTTCAGGTTTTCGACATCCTCGCCCACGGGGCAGTTTTTCCTCTGGAAGCCAACGTAGGAGAAGGCGGCCAGCATTTCCAGGCAAGGATGGTGGGCGGGAGAAATTTCTCAGAGCCGCAGGGGCCAGAGAATTTGCAAAACCGGAATCAGCCAAGAGCAAGGCCCAGCTTCCTGATCGGTTGGATCACCACGCGCTAACCAGTGAGCCATGCGGGCGAGCGTTTGGCGGAGAAAGGAAAGGGCCGGTTGGGAGTGGTCCAGGCCGTGGGCCCAGCGGCGGAGTGTGGAAGGATCGGGCAAGCGGTTAGGGTCTTTGAGCCTAGGTGCGGCCTCTTCCCAGGAGCAGTGCTTCGCAAAGCGCTGCTGCAATGCCTGAGTGCGCGTCAGCAAACTGTAGTGCGTGTACGGGAGAGAAAGTAGCGGGAGGAAGGTGAAGGTCCTCTTGCAACCGGGACAGCGACCGCGACGAATGCCAATCCAATCGTGATGCTCATCATGCGCTTGCTTGCGGCGGCGTCCGTGACCGATGATCGAATCAATTTCACACGCTGGGCATCGCCGCAGAATAACCTCGGCGCAGCTAGCGGCCCAATCCGCTTCGAGCTTGTGCGGCGGTGCGGAAAATGGGATAAACAGAATCGTACTTCATGGAGCTCTGCCCCGGCATTGACCCGTCAAGATCTGAGCCGGAAGCGGAGCTCCTTCCTCCTGAAACAAAAAATCCAACTGAAAGAGAATAACCCTTCTCGCCTCCAGCTTTTAGGAGTGTGATTAAGAATATTGGCCGGTAATAAACGACTTGCCGGAATTTGCCTGTCTGACGCGAAACTACTCGGCACATGGTGCGTATAGTAGATTGCGGGTGTTTGCCAAGAACCCCATTATGGCCCCGCAACGTGGCCCGATTCCCCGAAAGGAGTTTCATGAACAAAAAACTCGGTTTTGTGTTTGTTGCATTGCTGGCAGTCCCCTTTGCTCTGCTCGCGCAGGAGAAACCGCCGGCGTCGTCCGTTCCACCGGCGCAGTCCGCTCCGCCCGCGAACCCCATTACTGCTAGCGAAAAGGGTTTTTACTCGTTTGTGAGCACCGCCGTTCTCGGTGCGGCGCAGAAAATGCCGGAAGAAAACTACTCCTTCAAGCCGACGCCGGATGTTCGCACGTTTGGCCAGCTCGTTGGTCACGTGGCCGACGCTTCGTACATGTTTTGCTCGCAAGCCATGGGTGAAGCAAACCCGGCAAAGGACATCGAAAAAACGAAGACCTCAAAAGCGGACCTCGTGGCTGCGCTCAAGGACGGAGTGGCGTACTGCAACAAGGCTTTCGACAGCATGACCGATGCAAAAGGCAGCCAGATGGTGAAATTATTCAACTTCGACATAGCCAAACTGACGTTGTTCTCCATCAATACGGCGCACACGGATGAGCACTATGGGAACATGGTCACCTATCTGCGACTGAAGGGCATCGTCCCGCCGACCAGTGAAAATCAGCCCGCACCGCCACCGAAGTAAGGGGCGTGCGCTGTCCCGGAAGTTCGTTGTATTTTTCTTTAGCAGGCCGGGGCGTTCACCCCCGGCGTAAAGCTTGAGAATTGCATTGGGCCAGCCCCTGAAGACTCCGAACTTCGTCAATCTATTTTCGGTACACGGCACTAGCCTTTCGGGACACGACACTAGCCGCAACTTTTCCCGACTCGTCGTAAGTGTTCCCCGGTTGAATGAACCTCCGCTTCAGGGGTAATCTTGCCGCGGGGAAACCGGACAAGTCGCCGGATTCCCCAGCTTTTCCGTAATTCTTCCACTTTCCCGATTGGCCTGCGACGCAGCACTAGTCTTCTTCATCGCCCCATTCATTTTCCAGCCGACGCATGGCATGTCTCGCGACGAAATGCGCGACGTCCCTGCCCAGCGTGTTGCCGAGGACGCAGGAAGTGCGGAAATGGATGCCGCCGAAGACGCGAGCGTCAGCGATTTCTGAAACAGCGCTGGAGAAACTGGAGAACGAACGAGTGCCAGGACGCGATTCGGAGGTAACGGTGAACGAGGTGTTTTCTCCGAAAATGGAGGCGAGGATGAACGCCGCGGAACCGCTGATTGAGGCGTGGGCTGAGGGATATTCCGGAAAGGCCGGAGTGCCGGGTTTGAAGAAGTCCAGCCAAGGCTCCCACGTGGGGTCGGCGTCGGTCGGAGTAAGCCCTTCGCGGATCGCGGTGATTGGCCGCCAGAAGCTGTAGCGGTATTTGGAATCCCAGCAGGCGATGACTGCGTCAGCCATGGTGACGTTCAACAATGCAAAGATGTGAGCATTCTCGTGGAATGACAGACCGCGCTCCACGGAAATCTGAGCGGCGACTCGGTCCCAGGTGAGCGGCGTATTGCTTTGCCAGAAAAGCGCGAGCTCGGACTGGTCCGCTGTGCGCGGGGAGCCTGAGAGGGCGCCCATCGTTTTCGTTTCATTCAAATCCGCTGCGTACTGGGCGGTGTTAAGGGCATAAGGAGGGGCCAAGCGGAACTGGGAAGCCCGCACGAGAACCCAAGGAGTCATGGTCGCTAATTGAGTGCCGGCTCCTGGCGCATTGAGCGGGGGAGTGGGACGCCAGTAGCCGACGGCGGCGGGAGTTCCGACAATGCCGAGGACGCCTTCAAAGGGAGGAGGTGGTGGCGCGTTGCCGTCGGTGAGGCGCCAAGCCCAGATGGCGTCGGCGACGGTTTGTCCCCAAGCGACACCGGCGGCGATAGATTTCGCGTTTTCGGTGAGAATTCCCAGCGATGCGTTACGCTGGGCGGTGAGCGCCGCGCTCTGCGCTGGGTAAGCATCAGCAAGGATCACATACGCGGCTTGAATCGCGGCGGCGCGTTGGGAAGCATTGCCCGGAGCATTGGGCGGCACGTGCAGAGGCTGAAAGCGCGGGTCAATGCCATTGACGGCATCGAAAACCGATGCGGATACCATCGCGGCAATGCGAGACGTTATGAATGGACTCGTGCCATCTGCAAGCACCGTGTTGTTCATTATGTTGATCCATTCCAACACCGGGTCAGGCGACGCAGCTTTGGCTAATCTTGGCACCGCCGACATGCCGCTGAGCATTACGGCGCAGACCATTGCGATTTGAAAGAACTTTTTCATGTGATCCCTCCTTCGGGAGTAGGGCGACTTTGGGGCGGGCAGGCCGAAGAGTCAATGGACTGCGACTGAACTGCTGCCGGATTATTGCCGGACAGATAAATCGTTTCGGGAGAATAAGGTAGGACAACCGTTCGCTGTTCTGGCAAGTCGCGAAACGGAATTGCGATGACCCGCACTAAGCCTTATAGTGCTGCCTAACCAAAGGGGTCACAGTCACAGTTGGCTACCAACCCTCTACCCTCTCGTCGGCTGCGTTTCGATGAATTTGAGATTGACCTGCGCTCGCGCGAATTGTGGGTGCGCGGCAAGCGGGTTCGGCTGCAAGATCAGCCCTTCCAAATGCTCCGGGTGCTGCTGGAACGGCATGGGGACATTGTTACCCGGAATGAACTGAAGCAGATCCTGTGGCCGGCGGATACGTTTGTGGATTTTGACGACGGGCTGAATACGGCCGTCAGAAAAATCCGCGACGCGCTGGGAGATTCGGCGGAAAAACCTCGCTTCATAGAAACGATTCCTAGACACGGTTACCGTTTCGTGGGCCCGTTGCCGGACGTTCGGTCGGCGGTTCTTCCCCCGCTGCCGGAACAGTCGAAGGAAAGCCCTGAGCAGGAAAGCACAGGGAGTTCGGACTCAGCGGTCTTGAAGACTCAAAGTGCTTTTCTCTCCCGACACTGGAGGATACTACTCGCGGGAGTAACCGCACTGGCCGTCTTCTCTGTCGCTTTGGTGCTCTACCGAAGCAACAGTGCCAAGGGCGCAAAGCAGCCACCTATCAAATCGCTGGCGGTATTGCCTCTGACGAACCTCTCTGGTGACCCAAAGCAAGAATACCTTGCAGACGGGATGACTGAGGCTCTCATCGGACGCCTCTCCGAGATCCATGATCTCCGCGTCATCTCCCGTACCTCCGTGACTCGCTTCAAGGACACGCACTTGTCGGTATCAGAGATTGCCAGAACCCTTCAGGTTGATGCCATCGTGGAAGGCTCCGTAATCCGTGACGGCAGCCGCATCCGCGTTCACGCGCAGTTGATTCGCACTGCAACCGACGAACACTTCTGGTCGGAGACTTACGATCGCGAGTTGCGCGACGTGCTCAGTCTGCAGAGCGACGTGGCGAAGTCCATCGCGCGAAAAGTCGAGGTCACGGTCACCGGGGAGGAACACGCGAGGCTTAGCTCCGCGCACACAGTAGACCCGGAAGCGTACGAAGCTTACTTAAAAGGCCGCTATTACTGGAACAAGCGGACCGCCGACAGCATGCCAAAAGCGGCGATTTATTTCGAACAAGCGATAAGTAAAGACCCGGATTACGGCGCCGCCTACTCGGGTTTAGCGGATTGCAACAGTGGACTCGCCTGGCATGGGTTTATGTCCCCGGCCGAGGTGCTTCCGAAGGCCTACGCAGCAGCTCAAAAGGCGGTCGAAATCGATCCGCAATCTGCTGAGGCTCACGCCTCGCTAGCTCTGGTTCTTGATCACAAATGGGATTGGGCTGGAGCTGAGGTTGAGTTCAAGCGAGCACTGGAGTTGAACTCTCAATACGCCAATGCGCACCATTGGTACGGCGATTATCTGTCGATCCAGGGGCGGCATGATGAAGCTCTGGTTGAGGCCAAACGCGCGCTCGAACTCGATCCGCTAAATCTCATGATCGGGACTTGGGTCGGATTGCGCTATTACCTCGCCCGCAAATATGACGGCGCAACCGAGCAAAGCCGCAACATAGTCGACTTAGATCCGAACTTTGCGGCCGCCCGCCTCATCCTCGGCGAGAGTTATGTACAACAGGGGAAGCACAAGGAAGGTCTCGATGAGCTGCAGAAAGCCGCCGATCTGTCCGGAGATAGCCCACTTTACTTGGCCCAGGTCGGAGTGGGTCTGGCTCTGGCTGGAGAAAGAAAGGAAGCCCTTCGCGTCATTCGTGAATTGCAAGGCATTTCCAGTAAACACTATGTTTCGCCCTATGGCGTGGCGCAGATCTACGCCGCTCTGAATGATAAAGAGCAGACGTACAAGTGGCTTGACTCTGCCTATCGTGATCATGCTGTCTGGATGTCATACCTCGCTGTTGATCCAGTGTTTGATTCGATTCGCTCAGAAGACCGATTCCGGGATTTGCTTCGCCGCATCGGTTTGCCGAGCGTTGGGAACATCATGGGAACAGTAGCTGCCCCAGCTTGAAAACCTGGGGACCTGTCCCCCGATTTCCGACGGGTGGCCCGCAGGGAATTGGTTTTCCGTTGCGGGTGGCGTATGCGACGCTTGGATCGCAGGTGCTCCAGCAGCTCCTTTTTCTGCGCTCCACGGGCTTGAATGAACAGGCTGCGGTAAATGGTTTGGTGGAACACATGCATGCTCTCATCATCGGGATACTGGGTTCTCAGCCATCCGGAAATCTGCTTCGGCGACCAGTCCAGCATCAGTTTACTCGCAACGATCTGTATATCTCGGTTAAACAAAATTGGTTTGCAGTCATGCCTGCATCCGTTCAGACGGGACAACGAGGTGTAAACAGGGTTGAGTTCCGCGTTATGCAGGATGGCAAAGTACCCAAGGATTTCCTGAAACTGACAGAACCTTCAGGACAGAAGGACTTAGATAGGGCGAGCGTAACAGCCATTCCTGCCGCAGCGCCATTCGGCCATCTCCCTGAGAAGTTTTCTCAGCCTTCCATCACTCTACGCATCACTTTCTATTTACAACATGGTCCCAGAAAAGAAGCACCAAAGCGGAGATTCAACGAAATCAACCCCGAAGTCCTGATTTACTATCCGCGTTAACATCCATACGGAATCTACCTCGTCGGGGGTGCGGCCGGGTGCCCCGTCCTCGGGTTTGGAGGGCGGGTATGGGGTTTGGTTTCTCACTCCACTTCCGTTCCAATGCTTGTCGCGCACCGCATTCGAACGCTCCCAGTCCTGTGACCATTTTTTTTGTTCTCGTAGATACTATGCGGTGTCTTTACCAAGTGCTATACTTCCTTCGTGTCTAGCAAGCGCATCGATCTTCCCGACGCTCTCCTCTGCCGCTTCTCCTTTGCCGACGGACGCCGCTGCACGCAACCCGCCCATCCCGATCACGACGGCTTCTGTTTCCATCACGCCACTCATCGCCGGTCCGCTTCCCGCAAAGAAAATCTTCTCCGCATATGCGAGCCCCTCATGCGCAAAGGTGTTTCGCAAATCGATCTGCAGACCGCGTTCTCCAGTCTCTTTCACGACGTCGCTGCCGGCCGCATCGGTCGCAAGGCGGCCAGCACGCTTGCCATCTCTTGCTCGTCCTCTTCCAATCCGATCAGATGATCACTGAAGACGAATTTCGCGCCGGCGCCGGTCCCCGCTGGAGTCACATTCGCGCACTTCTTGACGACGATCCCGACGACCGCGACCGAGCCCACGACGATAGCCGCACCATCGATGTTTCGCGCACCGCCAAAACTCCTCGCGACCCCGCTCGCTGACCTCGACCCCATGCCCACTTCCTCTAAGTCCAATCATTCCGCCACTTACAGTGCCATTTTCGTTATCTTCTTTCCCTTCAGCTACTTCCGCGACAGGGGTGGGATACCCCTCCGGTTATTGTTAACCAGCCGCCCCACGCCCAACCCACTCGACCCTCCCCTTACCCCAGACCCATTGCGCGCTTCTTCGCCTGGTGCCACAATGCACTCGTGGGGCACAGCCTTGCCCCTCGGGATCGCCCGCGCTGGTGACTTTCGGCGCTCCTGCCCAGCGCAGGGAACCAGTCCGCACACCACGGTGTCTAATAGGATGAGCGGACAAAGGTTGGACAGTTCCCGCCAACCAGCTGAGCCATCAGGCCGCATTCGAGGTTGGCCAGAAAGGCAAACCGTGTCCGATTGGGCTACTGCCCTCTCTTGGGGCCGCGACGAAAGCGAACTCGTTTCCGAGTTGCAAGCCGGCTCGGAAACCGCATTCGACTGGCTCGTCACCCACTATCACGGTCCGGTTTACAACCTCATCCTGGGAATGCTCGGTGATACCGCAGATGCCGCCGATGCCGCTCAGGAAGTTTTCTTGAAAGCCTTCAAAGGAATTCGCAATTTTCGCCAGGGCAGCTCCCTTAAGACCTGGCTTTATCGCATCGCCATTCGCGAAGCTCTCAACAATCGCCGCTGGTTCAAGCGGCATCTCCAGAAAAATATTTCCATCGACGCAGAACCCGAAGAAGGCGCCGCGCAAATCGAAATCGAAGATCTCGCCGGCACTCCTTTCGATCAGCTCGCGGCACACGAAATTCAGTTAGCCGTGCAGAGCGCTCTGCAACAGGTACCCGAAGTCTTCCGCAGCGCGGTCATCCTGCGCGATTTGGAAGGTCTAAGTTACGAGGAAGTTGCTGAAGTTCTCGATTGCAGCGTTGGCACCGTCAAATCGCGCATCCTGCGCGGTCGCCGCGCGCTGAAGGAAATCCTGGAACCGCTACTCGGAGAGAAGGAAACATCGCGGCGGCGCGAAGTCCGCTCGCAACCCTCTCCCGCTACCGCGGTCCATAACACGTCTGGCGCGCCGATTGGGCTGCCGCTCGCTTACGTGCAGAATTCAACAGCAATCTCAGCCCAGGGAATTTCGCGTCCTTTGTCGACGCGCGAGGAACTATCATGACTTGCGAGAAGGTTCATAGCCGGCTCGCTGGCTACCTGGACGACGCCGTGGCAACGGCTTCCCGTCCCGGTGATCGCAACGAGATTCGCGACCATTTGGAATCGTGCGCCTCTTGCCGCGAGGAATTGCAGCGCTATCTTAAATTGAGCATGTTGCTTTCGCGTATGCCCCGCTCGGTTCCACCCGCCGATCTGGCGGTCAAAATCAAAGTGGCTGCAGCGCAGGCACAGGTTACCAGGGATTGGCCCGGCCGCTGGGAGCGCTTCAAGGTTCGCCTTGAACTGGTGATGGAAAATTCCTTCCGGCCGCTGACTGTGCCTGCTACTGGCGGACTATTCAGCGCCTTCCTGATTTTTGTCTTCGTGCTGCACTTGATCATGCCCGGCATCACCGTGCAAGCCGATCCGAACGATGTGCCTCTCGGTTTGTTGCGCCCAGCGGAGCTGATCTCCTTGGCGGATTATCCCGGCGGAATCACTCCGGAGCTTTTGCATCCCGACGTGGCTCTGGAACAAGACCTGCGCATTGACGTAACCGTCGACGCACAGGGACAAATGACCAAGTACGAAATCCTCAATGGCGACGACACGCCGCAAGTCCGCCATCACCTGGATCAGATCCTGATCTTCTCGCGATTCCGCCCGATGCTCAGCTTCGGGCGACCCACCCCAGGTGGGCACGTCGTTCTCAGCTTCAGTTCCGTGTATGTTCGTGGTTAATATTTTCGTCCGCGCAAATCATTCGTAACTGTTTGGAACTAAAGGTCTTCTTGATCCTGTCCGCCCGGCCAGCTTCTTCTTTCCTCCTGTCCTGTACCTTGTTCCCCTAACTTTTTCACTCGCTTCCGTGTTCAATGGAAGCAGGAGTTCGCCAATGTCCACCACGCTGCGTCGCTTCGCCATTCTCACCGCACTTGTGCTGTTCGCGCTGGTCGTAACGTCCACTTCGCACGCTTCAGCGTCTGGTTCCTCGCGTCCGCAAGCAGGCGCGCCGGAATCGCAACTACTCGAAGCCGCCAATCGCGATCGCGCTGCCGCTGGCTTGCGTCCTCTTCAGTGGGACATGTCGCTAGCCGCCGCCGCTCGTCAGCACGCGCAACGCATGGCGCAGGCAAATACTTTGTCGCACCAGTTTCCCGGCGAGCCGCCGATGCAACAGCGTGCCACGCAAGCAGGCGCGCGTTTCAGTATGATTGCGGAGAACGTTGCGGAAGGACCGAGCGCCGCGCACCTGCATCAGCAGTGGATGAATTCCGCGCCGCACCGCGCCAACCTTCTGGATCCGGAATTGAACGCGGTGGGTATCGCCGTAGTCCAAAGTGGTGGAACGCTCTTCGCGGTAGAAGATTTCTCCACCGCCGTTCCGACGTTGAATCTCGACGCGCAGGAATTGCAGGTAGCCGCACAATTGTCCACGCATGGATTGCGCATGGTTAACGCTACCGCCGATGCGCGCAAGACTTGCGACATGGATCGCGGCTGGTCCGGTCAGCGGCCGGCCAGCGTGGTGCGCTACGAAACGCCGGACCTCAGCCGTCTGCCCGACGATGTTGCGCAGAAACTGGAAAGCGGCAAGTTCCATACCGCCGCTGTAGGAGCCTGCGACGCCGGATCGTCAGGGGGATTCACGCGCTTCCGCATCGCCATTCTGCTGTTCTAATGTCGATTTATTCGCATGCCTAATGCCGGGCATAAATGATTTCTGGCTTGCGTTTTATGCGGAACCCGGTAAACTGCCCTGCATGAAGTTCACGGCCTATTCGTATTGGTGGCGATTTACGTACCGGACCTACAACCGGCAGCGAGGGGCCATCGTCTAGGCAGAGTGAAATCAAAAAGCTTCGGCCCACTCGCAACGAGTGGGCTTTTTTGTTTTTACAGGCAAAATGCTGGCCCGCCGGGCCGAGGGGATGGACATGATTATTTCGATGAAACTGCACTCAACACGAGAAGAGATCGACGCCGTTTGCGCCATCGTCAAACACTTTGGCTATAAGGTGCACTCCATCGAGGGGGAGGAACGCGTGGTGATTGGCGTCGTTGGGGTTGGCGATGTGACAGCCTGTCTGGAGTCCGTTGAGGCCATGCCGCAAGTGGACAATGTGGTGCGCATCACCGCGCCTTACAAATTCGTGAGCAAGGAATTCCGCAAGGGCAAAACGCGCATCAAGGTGAATGGCACGGAGATTGGCGGTGATGAATTCATCGTGATCGCAGGCCCGTGTTCCGTGGAAAGCGAAGAGCAAATTATGCGTTCCGCGGAAGCGGTGGCCAAGGCGGGCGCTAAACTGTTACGCGGCGGCGCGTTCAAGCCGCGTACCTCTCCGTACGATTTCCAAGGCATGGAAGAAGAAGGGCTGAAGCTGCTGCAAAAGGCAAAGAAGGCCACAGGCCTGGCGATTGTGACGGAAGTGATGGGCGATCGCGATGTGGACCTGGTGGCGAACTATGCCGACGTGATGCAGGTAGGCGCGCGAAACATGCAGAACTTCATGCTGTTGAAAGCGCTGGGAAAATGCGGGCGTCCGGTGCTGTTGAAGCGCGGCCTGAGCAGCAGCATCAAGGAATTGCTGATGAGCGCCGAATACATCGTGGCGCACGGCAATCCGGACGTGATTCTGTGCGAGCGTGGAATTCGCACGTTCGAGACGGCCACGCGCAACACTTGCGATATCTCCGCGATTCCGGTGTTGAATGAATTGACGCATCTGCCGGTTGTGCTCGATCCGAGCCATGCGACAGGGAAGCGCAGCCTGGTGCCAGCGTTGGCGAAGGCGGGAGTCGCCATCGGCGCGGACGGATTAATTATCGAAGCACATCCGGCTCCCGAAAAAGCGGTCAGCGACGGAGCGCAGTCCCTGGACCTGAATCAGTTCGCTAAAATGATGCAGGACCTGCAACCTTACCTCGCCCTCTGGAAAGACTCGCGCAGCAAAGAAATCGCGGTAGCGGCGAGATAGCGGGTTTACCAGAATCGAATGTCCAACATTGACAGAGCCGCAAGGAAATGAGAACAGGGTAGTTACGAGCGCGTTCGCGTGTCACGGCAGGGAGTGACAGTGAGCACAGACGCGGGTAAAGGGGTGCAGGAGACTCGTAGTTGCAACTGATAATTACTTGCAACTGGAGATTCTATGCGACCGCCCTTATTTGCCCTTCTGGTTCTTGGGAGCCTTGTCCCGCCTTACGCTAATGCGCAGATGGTCCAAGCGACGTCTAAAATTGAACAAGAAAGCGCTCCCATTCAGGACAACAGTTTTCTTTTAGAAGAGGCCTATAACCAGGAGGACGGAGTAATTCAACACATCTCCTATTTTCGGATTGAGCCGCAGAGCGGCGATTGGGTTTATACACAGACTGACGAGTGGCCGCTAAGCTCGCTGAAGCACCAATTCAGTGTGACGTTGAGCGCCGCGCATGACGGGGGAATGCCCAGTTCTGGAGCAGGATGGGGAGATGCCGCAGTGAACTACCGGTATCAGCTGATCGGGAGCGGTGAGTCGAGAGTCGCGATTGCTCCAAGGCTCAGCCTGCTGGTGCCCTCGGGCAATCCCAAGTATGGCCGCGGTGCAGGGGGAGTGGGGGCGCAAACGAATTTGCCAATCAGCATTCAGCATTCGGCGCGTTGGGTGACGAATTAGAATGTTGGGGCGACTTGGGTGCCGCGTGCGCAAGATGCGTAAAAGAACTTCGCTTCGACCGCGGGGGTCAACCTTGGACAATCGTTTGTATGGCTGCATCGAGGCTGAATTTTCTGGTTGAGACGATCTGGACGAGCAATCAATACGTGTCGGGGCCAAATAAAACGGCGTGGTCGCAAGAGCTTTATGTGAGCCCGGGGATCCGGTGGGCCTACAATCTGCGCAGTGGACTGCAAATTGTGCCTGGGATTGGAATACCGGTTGGAATTGGGCCAAGTGGCGGACAGAGAGAGCATCCATTTGGCTTTGCGCACTCGCGGGCCAATGGTTCCGGGGTGAAAGAGTAGCTCGAAGCGGCGCCATGGGTCGTTCAATCCGTGCGAATCGCTGCGGCGGCAGGCTCGTGAGGCACAACTGGCGATCTCGGAGCGCTGAACTAGAAAGCCGGCTCTCAACGGAAGTTGGTTCTCTGGTAGAGTTCAGTAGCATGAAACGAAGCGAGAGCCCGTGTTCTTTGTTTGCGCCGCGGAAGCAGCGCCGCGGCCACATTTACGTTTTGGCGTTTCTGATCGCGCTGGAGTTACTGTCGTTTCGATCTGCGGCTGGTCAAACTCCGTCAGGCACTTCTCCCTCGGACGTCTTGCACCAACTGAACAATTCCGTCGAGCAACTGATTCGGCGGGTTTCCCCAACGATCGTTCAAATCCAGGTGACTGGTTACGGCGCGACCGATGACAGCGAGCGCGGGATGACCAGCGCGATTATTGGCAGGCGGCGAGCCATCGGGTCTGGAGTGATCGTCGATCCAGAGGGCTACATCGTGACGAATGCGCACGTCGTAAGTGGCGCGGAGAATATCGAGGTAATCGTGCCTGCGCGACTCACGTCCAGCTCAACACTCGATGCGGATGAAGACGGTCAGGCAAAAAGCTATCAAGCGCACATTGTCGGAATCGCAAAGGAGATTGATCTGGCGGTCATACGAATTGTGGCACATGGTTTGCCCGCTTTATCTATCCACGGCACCCCGGCGGTGGTCCGACAGGGCGAAATGGTGTTTGCGTTCGGAAGTCCTGAAGGCTTACGGAACACAGTGACCATGGGAGTGGTAAGCGCCATTGCTCGGCAGCCGGATCCGGATAGTCCGCTGGTCTACGTGCAAACCGACACACCGATCAATCCCGGAAACAGCGGTGGCGCGCTGGTGAATGCGGACGGTGAACTGGTGGGCATTACCACATTCATCCTGTCGTCATCGGGCGGCAATCAAGGGTTGGGATTCGCAATTCCTACCGCGCTGGTTGCGTCCGCGTATCCGCAGCTGTTGAAGTATGGCCACGTTCACCAACCGTCGATTGGGGCGCTGGTGCAAACCATTACTCCAGAGCTGGCTGAGGGACTGCACCTTGGGCGAGACTTTGGCGTGGTCGTATCGGACATCACTCCGGATGGTCCCGCAGATAAGGCCGGCCTGAAAATTTCAGACGTAATCGTCAGTGTGGACGGCGCTCCCATCGGCAGCCTGCCGCTGTTTTCTCATACCTTGAGTCTTCATAAGACCGTCGAACACGCCAAGGTCGCGGTGCTGCGCGGATCGGAGCGCGTGCAGTTGGACATTATTCTTGCGGAGCGGCCTCACAAAGCGGACAGCCTGGTGGATATGGCCGACCCGGACAAAAATCTGATCCGGCCGCTAAGCATACTAGGCATCGAGCTTACTTTCGATTTGGCGCAAACGCTGCCCGATTTGCGTATTCCAACCGGCGTTATCGTGGCCGCCAGAACCTTGGGGTCGCGGACGGCGGAGATTCCACTGCAAATGATGTAATTCACGCTTTGAATGGAACGACGATTACGACATTGGATGGACTGCGAGCCGCGCTGGAAAGCAGAAGCCGGGAACGGCCATCGTGCTGCAGATCGAACGCTACGGCCAGCTTATCTTCGTGTCGTTTACACGCTGACCGTTAAATTCTGCCTCAACGGAAGCTCATGCTTTCAAAACGTCCGCGGCGAGGCCGGTGCCTTCGACGCGGCTGCGTATCTTTGCGAAAGCGGTTTCGCGAGAGGTGGAGGCATCATCGCAGAAGGGAGAAAAACCGCAATCGTCGGTGGTTCCGAGCGATTTGATGTCGAGAAATTCCGCAGCTTCGACGACACGGTCTCGCACTTCCGTCGCTGATTCCACCGTGGCATTAATCGGATCAGTGACGCCGATAAACAGCAACCTGCCTGGCGGTAGATGATCGCGCAGCAACCGTAACACACGCCGACGGTCGGGTTCGCTGGCCAACTGCACATAAAAACGCCCGGCATTCAGGCGAAACAGATGAGGCAGGAGCAACGCGTAGTCCACGTCAGCGCTATGCGTGGAATCCTGGTCGCCTCCCGGACAAGTGTGCACGCCAATGTTGCCGCGTTCTTCTGCATTGAAGCGATTGAGCACCCGGTTATTCAGATCGATGAAAGAGTTCAAGAGTCCACCGGAAGGGTCAAGCTTCAAGGCCAGGCGCGCTTCGGTGAAATCCACCTGCACGCAATGAGCGCCAGCGGTGAGGCATTCGCGGATGTCGCGTTCGCCTTCAGCCATAAGATCATCCAGGAATTTCTCTCGCGGATAGCCGGGCAACTCGTCCGCCGGATAAAGCAGGCTGAGAGCGGAGACAGAGATGACTGCTTGTTTCAACGGGTGCTTGGAGAACCGACGAGCCGCCTGCAAAAATGAAGCGGCGTGCACGCCATAGCGAAATGGCCCGGCGATGAGGCGAGGGAGTCGACGGGTGTGGCCATCCGCAAACGGGATAACCACGCCGTCGGGAGCGAGATTGGAGAGGCCCGTGAGAGGATATGTGGCGAAACTGGATTTGCTCTGTTCGCCGTCGGTGATTACGGGAGAACCGGTCTGCTCAAAGCGGGAGATGGTGTCGCGGAGCGCGGTCTCCTCGACGGCACGGAATTGTTCCGTGGACATGCGACCTGCGGAGTGAGCGGTGATTGCCGCGAGCAACTCCTTCGAGCGCGGGATGCTGCCAATTGGTTCGGTGGGTATTGGCATAGTTGGGTGGCTCCTCTTCCGGGACGCATGCAGGCACACGAGTGCAAGTCGCGTGGTACTTTGCTAGCTGGCGAAAGGCATCGCAATACTATAAAGATATTATTGCCCACTAGGAATCCAGGTTGTGGGTAACGTGGCTCGCAACGCGCGATTACTCTTAAATGAGACGTCAAAGGGAGAAACGGCTTTGAACAAGGAGCAAGCTTGGGAGCTGGCCAGGCACTGGATGGCGGCCTGGAACGCGCATGATCTGGATTTGATCATTACGCACTATGATGAAGCGGTCGAGTTGACTTCGCCCGTTGCCGCGCGATTGTTGGAGAAGGCTGATGGCAAGGTTGTTGGCAAAATAAATTTGCGAGCGTATTTTCAGCGCGGGTTGGAAGCTTACCCGGACCTTCGCTTTCAGCTTGAAGACGTGCTTTGGGGCTTGGATAGCGTGGTGCTGTACTACACAAATCAGAAGGGGACGCGCACGGCGGAGTTCATGGAGTTGTCGGCGAACGGAAAAGTGATGCGCGTTGTGGCGAATTACAACGCTTAGGCAGCATAATCCTCTTTGAGCGACGGAACGGTGAGAGCGCGGTGTGATTGGCTGGATCATTGGTACGCATGATCCCTCCGCTCTGGTCCGCAAACAACGCGGGCCTCCGATCGGGATGACAAAATCAAGAACGAAAACTCTGCGACCCAGTACGCAGTTTCCCGAAAGAATGTGAATAGATGTACTTGAACTGCGGGAGAGTGCGTGACTACACTGAGGCACGCTCCTATTTCGTCCGCACACGCTCAGAATTCGGGAAAGAGAAAATAAAAACATGCGAAATCTTACGAAAGTTGCAGTGCTGCTTGCCGCCTTGCTGTTTGTCGCGGCCGGAGCGATGGCTGACGACGCAAAAGTTTTGACCAATCATGTGGGGTACGAACGAACGGGTCCCAAGCGGGCGGTGGTGCAGGGGAAGGCGGGCGACACTGTTTCCAGCTGTGCCTTGAAGCGCGAGGGGAACAACGAAACGGTGGTTGCGCTGACCGCCAAGCCCGAGGGGCCGGTGAAAAAGTGGAAGGACTGGACATTCTGGACCATCGATTTCGATTCGTTCGACGCGGAAGGGAAGTACTACATCGGTTGCACAACGGGCCAAGGGCCGGTGCGCTCGTATCCGTTCAAGGTTGGATCGCTGCTGCTGGAGCGGCAGACGCTCTCCGACGTGATTTATTTTTTTAAGGAAGAGCGCAGCTCCGGCCAGTTTGACAAGGCTGACCGGCGCTTGCCGTTCGATGGAAAGAAGCAAGGGACGTTGGACGCGCACGGCGGCTGGTGGGATGCCACCGGGGATTACGGGAAACACTTGTCGCACTTATCGTTTTCGACGTACTTCAATCCGCAACAAATTCCCTTCACGGTGTACTCGCTGCTGAAAAGCCATGAGCTGTTGGAAAAGAGCGGAGTGCCGGAATTTGCGCGTTACAAAACACGGCTGCTCGACGAAGCCTTGTTTGGCGCCGATTATCTGGTGCGTCTGAAGGATCCAGAAGCTTCGTTTTACCGCTCCATTTCGAACGGAGGAGTGAACCAGCTTCCTGCCGGGCGAAAAGTCGCCGGTGAGATGAAGAGTTTCGGAATCTACCAGAACAGCACGCAGAGACCCGGCGGCATGGTGGAGCAAGCCAACAATGCAATGGAATATGAAGTGAGTTACCGGTCGGGCGGAGGATTGGCGATCGCGGCATTGGCGATGGCCAGCAAAATTCCGGTGTCGGGCGAATTCACAAGCGCGGATTATCTGAAGGCCGCGGAAGACGCGTTTGGGTTTTTGGAGAAGAACAATCTGAAAATGGTGAACGACGGCAAGGAAAACATCGTTGACGATTATTGCGCGTTGACCGCGGCCACTGAACTCTACAGGGCCACGAAAACGGAAGAATACAAGCAGGCTGCGGATCGCCGCGCCAAAAGCCTGGCCTCGCGCCTGGTGTCCGCCGGGCCGTATGCGAATTATTGGCGTGCGGATGACGCGACGCGGCCGTTCTTTCACGCTTCGGATGCGGGATTCCCGGTTGTGAGCCTTCTTTATTATGCGGAGATCGCGGATTCAGGGGCAAAGAAGGAAGTGCTGGATGCGGTAAAGAAGTCGCTGCAGCACGAGTTGACGGTCACGGCAGAAGTGAATAATCCCTTTGGCTACGGCAGGCAGTTGGTGCAGGACAAAACCGGGAACCAACACACGGCGTTTTTCTTTCCGCACAACTCGGATGCCGCGCCGTGGTGGCAAGGAGAGAACGCGCGTCTGGCTTCATTGGCGGCAGCGGCGCGACTGGCAAAGCCGCATTTCAAAGAGGATGCGGAGTTCTCGAAGGAACTCGAGACGTTTGGCGCGGACCAACTCAACTGGATATTGGGATTGAATCCGTACGACTCTTGCATGCTGTACGGCGTTGGCCACAACAACGTGGACTACCTGTTCTTCGATTCATGGGAGTTCACCAACGCACCCGGCGGAATTTCGAATGGCATCACCGGCGGATTTCGCGACGAAGACGGCATCGATTTCAACCTGACGTACAAACAGACCGGCGCGGACAATGATTGGCGCTGGCAGGAACAATGGTTGCCGCACGATTCCTGGTATCTGCTGGCCGTTTCCGCGCAAGCGCGCGCCACAAAACCATAGCGCGGAAGAATGGCGGACAAAGCGCCCGTCGTTGGTTCATTGTCCGCTCGTTTACAGAGTCTGGCCTTCGGGCCAGTAGGCTGCGCCATTTCCTTCAGATAGGCTTTGTTCGCTTGGCGGTGCTGTCTTCGGGGAACGAAGCGAGGTCGCCGTGTACTGCGCGCATTGCGGATTGAAGATCCTGCCGGAGCGACCGGTCTGCACACGTTGTGGCCGAGCGCCATCGCACCAGTGGATACAGCTGTACAGCTTGTGCATACTTCTGCTGGCCACCATTGGGAATTCCATTGCCGGCTTGTATGTGCTGCCGCGAGTAGCTGCCGCGCACCCTTCGGCGTTTTTTTTTCGAGGATGGCTGTGGGCGGACCGGGAAAGCTGGCTTTACGGATGGATGCCACTGGCGGCCGCGCTGCTGCTGTGGGAGTTTTTTGTGTGGCGCAAGATGCGCAGGCTAAAACCAGTAACAAAAATTAAAAGCTGGGTGAGCCGCAAAATGCTTGCGTTTGTGCTGGCGGCTGGATTCGCGCCGATACTGCCATGGTGGATTCCGGCGAGTCAACCGTCGGAGCGAACGCTGGCCGCGCTGGCGCAGTACCCGGGCTTGCCTTCGGGGATTTCCTGGGGCGCGGTGCTGATTGTGGCGGTGGTGCTGTGCGTGAAAGCCGAGACGCGGGACATGCTGCTGGGAAAAGGCAGAGCGCTCTCGTTGGTAAGCCTTGGCGTGCTGACTTTATTTTTGGCACTGACCCTGTTGGGCTGGTCGTTCAGCTAAGAGCGACGAATACGGAGAGCAACCGAAGCGCCAAAATACTCGAATAGGAAATTAATCAACTGGTGGAAGCGCGGCTTGACCGGTTGCGGCACGGAAGGCTAGTATCGACGGACCATGACGGATAACGGTTCGTTGATTGGGCAGGTAATTTCCCATTATAAAGTAATGCGAAAAATCGGCAGTGGCGGGATGGGTGTGGTTTACGAAGCCGAAGACATGCGGCTAGGCAGGCGCGTGGCGGTGAAGTTCCTTCCCGCGGAGATGGCGCAGGATTCGCAGCTGATTGAGCGATTCCAGCGAGAAGCGCGTGCCGCCTCTGCTCTGAACCATCCCAATATCTGCACAATTCACGCCATCGAACAATACGAGCGCGAACATTTCCTAGTGATGGAACTGCTGGAGGGGCAGACGCTGGCGCAACTGATGGACAAGCAGCCCTTTGCCATCGAGCGATTGCTGCCGATGGCCATTCAGATTGCGGACGCTCTGGAATCGGCGCACGCGCGAGGGATCATTCACCGCGACATCAAGCCGGCGAACTTGTTTGTGACGGACCGGGGCCAGGTGAAGGTTCTGGATTTCGGGCTGGCGAAAGTGGAGGGAGGTAAGGACCTGCGCGTGGTGGAGGAAACCTCGTCGAAAATGGAGAACACGCTGCTTGGCGGCACGGATCTGACTTCTCCCGGATCGGCGGTTGGCACTGTTTCGTATATGTCGCCAGAACAGGCGCGTGGGCAATTGGTGGATGCGCGCACGGACCTGTTTTCACTGGGCACGGTGCTGTATCAGTTGGCCGGCGGCATGCTGCCGTTCAAGGGAGACACCGCGGCGGTGGTGTTCGACGCGATTTTGAACCGCGATCCGAAACCGGTGGAGGAGATAAATCCTGCGGTAACGCCCGAGTTTGGAAGAATCCTGTCGAAGCTGTTGGAAAAGGACCGGACTTTGCGTTGCCAGAGCGCTTCGGAGTTGAAGACGGACCTGAACCGGTTAAAGCGCAACCTGGATTCAGGCAGCAAACGAGCGGCGGAAGTGAACGATTCGAAGGCGGGCGCCAGCAAGCTCAACATCAAGTCCGTGGCGGTGCTGTATTTCGAGAATTTGAGCGGCGCAAAAGAAGACGAATATTTGCGGGACGGAATTACCGAAGACATCATCACGGAACTTTCGAAGATTCGCGGGCTGAATACCTATTCCAGGCCGACAGTGCTGGCGTTTCGCGACAAGCAGGTAACGCCATCGCAGATCGGCCAGCAGTTGAATGCCGCTTACGTGCTGACGGGAAGCTTGCGGCGCAGCGGCAGCCGTTTGCGGATCACCACGCAACTGGTGGACGCGCAAACGGATTTTCCGTTGTGGTCGGAGCGATATGACCGCGAAATGAAAGACGTGTTTGAGGTGCAAGACGAAATCGCGCGGAAGATTGCAGAAGCTTTGCGCGTGACGCTGTCGCCGCAGGAACTGGAAGCGTTGGCGGTGAAGCCGACGGAGAATCTGCAAGCCTACGATTTGTACTTGCGAGGGAAACGGTATGCGCGGCGGCAAACGCGTCAGGACCTGGAGTTTGCGCTGCAGATGTTTGAAAACGCGGTGGCGATGGACCCGAGTTTCGCGCTGGCTTACGCGGCCTGCGCGAATGCCTGCGCGATGTTTTACTGCAATTACAGCCGCGAAGTGATCTGGGTGGAGCGCGCGCGAAATGCTTCAGGGAAAGCTGTGGCGCTGCGCTGGGACTTGCCGGAAGTGCAGGTGAGCCAGGCGTGGGTGCTGTACGCGACGGAATTGCACGACGAGTCTGTGCGCATGGTGCGGAAAGCCATCGAGCGGAAGAAAGATTGCGAAGGCGCGTACTACCTGTTGTGTCGGGCGCTGTTTTCCGCGGGACGCTATCAGGAAGTGGTGGACGTGATGGACGCGGCGCTGGAAGTGGGCGGCGAGGATTACAACGTGTACGTGCCGATTGCGAATGCTCTGGGCGCCATGGGGAAAAAAGACGAGTACCGCAACCTGCTGCTGCGGAGGATTGTGGCCCTGGAAAATCACCTGAAACAGGTGCCGGAAGATGCTCGAGCGAGAATCCTGCTGGCGGCGGATTACGCGGAACTCGATCGCGTGGAAGATGCCATCAAGGAACTGAACCTGGCAATAACCTTGCGGGCTAATGAAGCGTCCATCCTATATAACGCGGCTTGCACCTTCGCGCTGTTGAAGCGCAAAGGGGAAGCCATGGATACGCTGCGCAAGGCGTGGGAAGCAGGGTTCAAGGACGCGACGTGGGCTCGCCGGGATCCCGATCTAGCGATTCTGCATGGAGACGCGGAATTTGATCAGCTATACCCCGCGCCGAGTCCTGCGGGAAGCAACTTGCCGGCGAGTTCGCTAAATTAAGGTCCGCAGCAGAAGATTCGCAAAAAATGCATGAAGTCCAAACCCCGGAACTGCGCTGGCCGTCTATGCGTATGCAGGAAGAATGTTTCGAGAAAGATCAAAGCCCGGGGTGGGCCCGGGCTTTGTCTGGTTCAGGGACCGAAGAGCGGCGCCAGGGAATGGTACGCCACCTTCGGGTGGGTTTTACGGTCGGTCATTGGGTGACCAATGTGCGCACTTTGTCAGAGAAGGAGAAAAGGCACAATGCACGCGGGGTGAACTGGAGGTGGACGGGAGGTGAACTTGGGAGGCATCGTAACGTTTTGAAAGTAAGCGTGTTAGGAGGAGCGGTAGCGATGGCAGGTTCGCGGTTCGCAGAGAGTTTGCTATAGTCGCTGGAACGTGAAGTGAGCTGCCGCTCAGGGACGAGTTCAGGGAACAGTTCAGATGATGCTCAGATTTGGTTCTTTCACCGTAGATGCACGCGCGGGTGAAATCTTCAAAAAAGGCAAGAAGCTGGAGGTGCAGCCCCAGCCGCTGCAGGTGCTGGTGTCGCTGCTGGAGAACCCCGGCGAAGTGGTGACACGCGAAGAGTTGCGACAGAAAATCTGGCCTGTCGACACTTTTGTGGATTTCGAACACAGCTTGAACACCGCGATCAAAAAGCTGCGGCAAGCGTTGGGAGACAACGCGGCGCGGCCAAAATATATTGAGACGCTGCCGCGAAGGGGCTACCGGTTCCGGGGAAGAGTGGAAGCGAGCGGCGAAAGAGCCGGCGCGAGCGTGTCCACGAGCGTTGGCGCGAACGTTGCACGGCCACTGGGACAGCTTGCGGGAAAAGTATTCACGCTGGAATCGCAGAAGGGAATACCCTGCGTAATGGCGCCCATGGATGAAAACTGCCGCAGAGAATGGGAACGGCTGCAATCGCTGGATGATGATGTAGGCATCGCGGTGATGATCGCGGAAAAGCGACTAATGCTTGTGGAGGGTGGGCATCGTGTGCGCGTGCTGGCGGTGGAAGACAAGACGCAGTGGTGCGAAGTGAGAATTATGGACGGAGAACACTACGGGCGAACGGCGCTGGTCGAGAAGAAATCGTTAGGACGCGCCGCCGGGTAGGCCGTTATTTGCCTGCGGCGCCGGTGTCTTTGAGCGCAGGAGCGAGCTTAAGAATCAAGACTTGGCCATTGGAGTGAAACGAACCACCGGTGGCAGTCCGCGCTTCCTTCAAAGGATTGGTGGGAGTGAAGTGAGAGACTTCGGCCACCAGCCCGGTGCTGGACAGAGTTTTCTCAACGTAGTCGCGCTCCAGGTCGATATCGGGATCGATTTTGTGGGTGAGGCCGTTGTTGCGCTGATCTTTCTCAAAGCCGATGTCGTGCGTCGCGGCACCTACCCACAGCATTTGCCCGTCGACGGTAAAGGGCGCCTTCCATGCGCGGAGGTGGTTGCGCGACGCAACCACGGTGATGGGCTCGGCATGGGCCCAGCCATAATCCTGCGGGCGGCCAAACAGGTATAACGGGCTCATAGGCATGGTTAGATAGGACTCTTTGGACATACTGGCGAGAACCCCAGCCAGGACGGTGGACTGCACGTTAGCGTCGACCTTCACCCAGCCTGCGGTGGTAAACACTTTCTTCATCTGATTCTCGTCGCCCAAAATCAGGAAGTTGACCATATCGCCGGGGTTGCCTTCTTTGTCTGCGATACGCCGTGGAATCTTTGCGAACAATGAATTGTCGATGCCGGGCATGGATTGAACCGCGCGCGAGACTACTCGCGGAGTACTGTCGCTGGACGCATACACCAGCAAATTCACTTTGAACGAGCCATCGCCCGTGTCGCTTCCGGCCTGGTTGATTCCCAGGAACAACTTTCCGGTGATGGGCGAGACCACTTCTTTTTTTGCTCCCAGCAGAAAGGGCTGCGTATAGTCGGCGTCACCGATGCGCCCGATCAGCGCGCCGCGGCCTGCCGAATTCACGGGCAAGATGCGCAGCAGATCTTTGAAATCGCGGGCCAGACCCTGCGGTCCGTTGTCGGCCTTCGCGTCGGTATATCGCAACGTGCCTGTGGCGGTGACGACGATCCGCTGGCCGGGTTCCAGCGTGATGCCGGTGTCGGTCCAAATCTTGCTACCTTCCAGCGTGAATTCCTTGGATTGCAGTTGTTTGCCAGCAGCCGTGGCGCTGGCAGCGGGGGTTTGTGGGGCGGGAGCCGGAGGAGGTGCGTCGCCAACCAGCTGAGCGGCGGCGGGAATCGCGGCTGCCAGTGATAGTAACAATGTGAATGTGGGAAACGAGGGTCTAAATCTGCCATCAGTCTTCATCGAGTCGATCCTTTCGTGCAGGGCAGATTCCCTATTGTACGCAAAACCGCAACCGATGAGACAAACGGCAACGTGGGGTGATGGAGATGGCGCAAAGTGCTAAGGAAAGCCACATTGCTGGGCCGCATCCGGGGCCGGCCGAGCCACTTTGTGCCCAGCCGCGCCATCCTATTGGGAATGGAGAGCGCCCAAGCCGCGTTCCAGGGAGGGCGTTTCCTTGACTCATCGAATGGGCGCCTGTACATTGACAGATGGTCGCAGCAGGGCCAGTTATGGTTGTCCTTACGTGCAGGCTTCACCGCCAGAGACCCCTCATGATCCGGCCTGAAGTGCCTCTGAATCGTAGGAACTGCTGCACCGCGCATAGCTTGATGATGAAACAGGCGTTATCAAAACTCGGAATGGCTTTGCTGTTGCTGGCGGTCTGCGCCGGGGGAGCGTTGGCGCAGAAGCCGCCGCCGACGCCGACGCGCCCGCAGAGAACGGCGGCGGCGGTTACCCCGGTGCGTCTGGATGGCAGCGAGGCGATGTTCACGACGATGTGCCTGCTGTACGCTTCGGGATTCGAGTCGGACGTTAATGCCGATACCTGGACGACCTTTCGCTCGCAAATGCGCGAAACGGCAAAGGCGCAGAAGGGGCCCGCGGTCGATGCGGCGCGAGAATTCTACAACCAACACCGCTTGAAAGACCCGGGGGCGACGCTTTCTCGTTATATTTGGTTCGGGCTGGTTTCCGGGCCGGCGCCCGACTTTCAGCCGATGCTGACGCGCGATCAACTTCCTCCCGAAGTTATTCAACTGGAGGGATTCAGCGAAATCCTGTCGGCTTACTACAAAGAGCAGCACATTGGCGTGCTATGGAGGCAAGCGCAGCCGGTGTACAACCGGGAAATCGAGCAGATTCATGACAGTGTTTCCCAAGTCGTGCTGGTCGCGACTGCGTACCTGCGAGATGTGCTGAATCCGGCCGAAGAACGCACCTTCAACATAATCGTGGACCCGCTAGTAGGACGTATTACCAACGTGCGTAATTTTGGTGACCACTACGCCATTATTTTGAGCGGAGCCCAAGATGTGCCGATCGACGTGGTGCGCCACGCGTTTCTTCATTTTTTGCTGGACCCGCTGCCGCTGACGTATTCGCACGTGGCCATCGTGAAGGAACCGTTGTTCGTCAACGCATCGAAGGCGCCGCGATTGCCCGCGGACCTGCGCGACGATTACTTTTCCTGGTTCTCGGAATGCCTGGTGCGGGCGGTAGAATTGAAGTTGAAACGCATGTCGCCTGGTGAACGAGAAAGCGCGTTGACGACGGATGATACGGACGGGTACACGTTGGTGCGCCCGATATTTACAGCACTTACGGCATTTGAGAACTCGTCATCGTCGATGAGGATTTATTTCCCGGAACTTGTGCGCGGAATCGACATGAAGACGGAATTGCCGCGGGAAACCGCAATCCAGTTCGCGCCGGCGAAGGGTCCAGAAGATTCCGAGCAATTAACTGCCGAAGGAGTGGCACGCGCGCGGAAGGCCGCGGCGCAACCATCGGTGACGACAGTACCGAATGACCAGGAGGCCATCACGCTGCTGACCGAAGGAGAGCGGCGAATCGCAGAACGTAATCCGCGGGCAGCCGAGGTTTCTTTCAAGAGCGTGCTGACAAAGTATCCGGAGGCGGCACGCGCGTGGTATGGACTGGGATTGGTGGCTCTGCTGGATCACGATGCGGATCGCGCAAAGTTCGTGTTTGGCAGGCTGACCACCGGAGAACATGCGGCGACGCAGGATCCCATGGTGCTGGCGTGGTCGCATATTTACCTTGGGCGAATTTATGATGATGAAGGTCAGTTGGAGAATGCCAAGACGGAATTCCAGGCAGCGCTTGCAGTGAGTGGGGCCCCGGAGCAGGCGCATCAGGCGGCACAGAAGGGGCTTGGAGAACTAGACACCAGGAAGCCGACGGAGCGGCCCTAAGGAGAAGGAGCATGGGGATGATGGGGATGGGTAAAAATACGGCAAGGATCATGGGAAGCCTGATACTGGTTGTGGCGTGGGCCGCAGCGACATGGGCGCAGACGCCAGCTCCCGCGACGGGGCAGCAGCAGACGCCGCCCGCGTCGCAACCGGACAAGTCAAAGGATCAAGTGCAACCGCTGACGATGGCACCCGCGGCTCCGCCGGTAAATGCGGAAGAAGACGCAGCGATCAAGGCGTTTCGCGATATTCCAAACGACAGCGCAAATCTGCAAAAGAAGCTGCAAGCGGGAAATGATTTTGTGCAGAAATATCCGACCAGCCGTTATCGCGCCGAGGTCTACAGCTGGCTGGTGAAGGGCTACATGACCGCTGGCGACGTTCCCAAGATGCAAGCCGCGGGAGAAAAGGATCTGGAGCTGAATCCCAACGACGTGCAGATTCTGGCGATTATGGGATCCGCGTTGCCACGATCGTTGCCTTCGAATCTTTCGCCGGAGGAAAAGGAAAAGATCCTGGCGCAGGCCGAACAGTATTCCAACAAGGCGATTGAGCTGGGTCCGACGATCACCAAGCCGGCAGGAATGCCCGACGACATGTTCATCGGAGCGAAAAACCAGACCATGGCGATGGCGTATAGCGGGTTGGGGCTGGTGGCTTTCCGGCGCGGCAAGTTCAACGACGCCATTCCGAACCTGGAAAAGTCCGTGGAACTGGAACCGCAACCCGACCCAGTGAACTATTACGTGCTGGCGTTGTCGAACGAAAAGGCTTCGCACTTCGACGATGCGGTAACGGCGTTCACAAAATGCGCCGCGATCCCGAGCGGATTGCAAGCCACTTGCAAACAGGGAATCGACGAAGCAAAAAAACTGAGCACCACGCAACTGAGTGTTCCCAAATAGAAGTGCGCGTGCCGCCACAAGGCGGAGGCAATAACAAATGGCCCGCGTTAGCGACGAACAACTGGTGGGGCGGCTCGGCTACGAGTTTCGGAACCCGGGCTTGCTGGAACGCGCCCTGACACATAGTTCGGCCGTGCCGGAGTTGCGCTCGGCGCGCGGCGAGGAGATAACGTTCACCGCGTCGGTGGTGCAAGACAATGAGCGGCTTGAGTTTTTGGGCGACGCGGTGCTGGAATTGCTGACCAGCGAATACCTGCTGACAAATTTTCCGGAGTGGAGCGAAGGGCAGCTCTCCAAGAGCCGCGCCCGGATTGTGAATGCCCACTCCCTGGAAATTGCAGCCCGCGGCCTGGGGATTGGCGAACACTTGCGGCTGGGACGCGGAGAAGAAAAAACCGGCGGACGGGACAAGCCGGCGCTGCTGGCCGACGCCTTTGAAGCGGTGGTTGCGGCAATGTACCTGGACGGCGGACTGCACCCCGTTCGGGAATTGCTGAAACGCACGGTGTTTTTGCAGGCGCTGGAAAATGGCGAACGCATCTCCGAGTCCGACAGGAAGAGCGCGCTGCAGGAATTTTTGCAGGGGAAAGGCGACCAGCCTGCCGAATACCGGCTGGCTGGTGAAACCGGACCGGATCACCAGAAAACTTTTCTGGTGGAAGTGTGGATCAAGGGAGAACGGATGGCCAGCGCGGAAGGCAGCACAAAAAAGGAAGCGGAACAGAAAGCCGCTCGCAGCGCGCTGGAGAAACTGATGGTGCCGTCGCATAGCGAGCAGGCAGGTCCGAATGCCGGATGAACCGCTGGCCACGGAAGCGGCAGCGCCGCTGGATGAAGTGCCAATAGAAGCGGCGGCGGAAACGGCGCCTAAGGAAGCACAGGAAGCGACGGAAACCCACGCGAATCAAACGACGATCAGCGAGTATCTGGAATCGCTGCTGGTAACCATAATTCTGGCGCTGTTTGGCACCAGCTTCGTAGTGCAAGCCTTCAAGATTCCTTCACAATCGATGGAAAAAACGTTGCTCGTTGGCGATCATCTGCTGGTGAACAAGTTTATTTTTGGAGGGCGCGGCCACTGGTACGACAAATTTCTGCCGTACCGGCAATTGCAGCGCGGCGACATCATCGTTTTCAAATATCCTTACCAGGATCATCCGCACTTCGTGAAGCGGGTGATTGGCTTGCCCGGAGATCACCTGAAAATTGTGGACCAGCAGGTGTTCATTAATGGCAAGCCGCTGAATGAGCCTTACGTGGTTCACGACGCCTCGTCCGGTTATGACCCGCTGAACTATTCGTTCCCACCAGTGGGAAGCCAGATCTACATGTCACCGGTACAACCGGAATGGGCTCACGAAATCCGCAAATATATTCAAGGTGACGAACTTGTTGTGCCGCCCGATCGTTATTTTGCGATGGGCGATAATCGCGATCACAGCCTGGATAGCCGGTATTGGGGATTTGTGGACCGCGACGCCATCATGGGGCGGCCGTTCCTGATTTACTGGTCGGTGGACGCGAACAGCACGGATTACGGGGAGACATCGTTTGCACAAAGGATTCTGGGAATCTTTGATACGCTAATGCATCTGCCCGCGCGCACGCGATGGGGCCGGATGTTGCACACCGTGCACTAGCGGATAGCGGGAAACCGCAAGGTTGTAATACATATTTGTTGCGGGTCTCAGGACTTCACCTCGGCATGAATCGCTTCCGCAAATACCTAAAAATCGGCGCTGTGCTCCTGGTGCTGCTGCTGGCGGCTCAGACGGGGGTGTCTTTGCTGGTGAAGACGCACCGCGTGCGAGAGTATCTGGTGGCGCATCTATCGAGGGCGTTTGGAAGGCCGGTAACGGTCGGCAGTTTTTCGGCGCAATTGCTGCCGATTCCGCGGCTGGATGTCGACGCCATAACGGTGGGCGAAGACCCCGCCTTTGGGAACGAATATTTTCTGAGAGCTGAGGGCATGACGGCCAGTTTGCGGTGGTGGGGCTTGCTGAAAGGCGATTTCGAGTTCGGGACGATGTCGCTGAGTCGACCGCATCTGATTCTGGTTCGTAACAGCTCAGGCGTATGGAACCTGGAGGGATGGCTGCCGCCACCACCGTGGAAGGCAGTGGGAAATTACGTTACCTACGGGCCACAACTGCCGGCGGAATCCACTCATCACTTGCAGAAAATCGAGTTTGACGAAGGGCGCATCAATTTCAAATTTGGGGCGGACAAGCGACCCTTCGCGTTTACCAATGTCTCCGGAAGCGTTGAACAGCTGGGCACGGGACGATGGCGGCTGCAAATCGAAGCCGTGCCGTGGCGCAGCGGCGTGCAACTGCAATCAACGGGAACGGTACAAGTCCGCGGCGATGTGGCCGGAACGCTGGCGCGGTTGCAACCGGCGCAACTGCAGTTGCATTGGGAAAAAGTTTCCTTGGCAGACTTGTTCCGGCTAATCACTGGAAATGATTATGGAGTGCGCGGGCAACTGGCCGTGGACGGAACGGCCAGCATAGGTAAGCCTGTGCCAGGGGAAAATTTTGAGGAAGGGAAATGGCAATTTGCGTTACAGGTGCGGGCATCGCAGATACACCGGTGGGATCTGACGGAGCGCGACGACAATCCACGGATCGACGTTAATGCCAAGGGTAAATGGGACCTTGCGGCGGGCGAAGGGAGCGCGGAAGAGTTGCGCATCGACTTGCCGCACTCAAATCTGCAAGGGTCGGGCAAGTTGCGAGTTTCGGAGATGCGCTTCTGGAATGCGCACGTTACGAGCGCGGCGGTGCAGGCCGAAGATTTGTTGGCGTGGTGTAGAGCATTTCAGCCGGACATCGCCGAGGACGTGGCGATCGACGATTTGTTGACGGGAAACGCGACGGTGAGCGGATGGCCGCTGAAGCTGGAGGACGTGCACGTGGCGGGCACGGTGGGAACACTGCGCGTGCCGGGATTCGCGCGGCCGGTGCGCATTGGCGAATTGCACGGTGAATTGCGAAAAGGGATCTTCGCGGTTGAGCCAGTTCGATTTTCGTTGAATGAACCGAAAGCGGAACAACCGGCCGTGGCAAAAGCGGAGAAGACAGCGGTGAAGGCGCCGCGGCCGCCGGTCGAGACGCAAGATGTGGCGGAAATTCGCGCATCGCACGACTTTGCGGCACAAGCCGGTAGTCTACGTGTGGATGCGCGGTTGGAGAAGGCACAGAATCTGTTCAAGTTGGCCACGGCTTTCGGAAAAACGCTGAATCATGGCTGGGAATTGGCGGGCGGGCTCACTGGCACAATAGCGGTGGAATGGGATCATGGGCTGCTGCGCAATATACGGCGCAGCGGTTCGATCAATGCCGTGAAGGCAGAGTTGCAGGTTGCGGGATTGAATCTGCCGATTCGACTGGACGACGCGCGATTGGAGTGGGATAAGGGGCAGCGCAACACGACGATCAGCAAAGCGGGAGCGTTCGGCGCAACGTGGAATGGAACGATCAGCGAAACTCTTCTGGTGGACGGAAGGGAACTGCCGCGATGGAAATTCCAACTGCATGCAGATCGGCTGGATGCCGCAGAACTGGACCGCTGGGTTGGGCCACGGGCGCGCCCCAACTGGCTGCAACGACTATTGCCATCGCTGCTGGGGAAGTCGAATACGCAAGCGAAGCCGAGTGAGCTTTTACGGCGCGTGTCGGCGGAGGGCGACCTGTTCGCCGAGGCCGTGGTGATTGAGAAGATCAAGCTTTCCAAGGCGCACGCGAATTTACTGCTGATGGATTTGCATTTGGATGTGCGCGAAGCGGAGGCGCAGTGGGCTGGCGGGGATGTTCGCGGATCGATGCTGGCAGTGTTTGGAGCGGCGCCGAAATACGAGATTACGACGCAGATCAATCAGGTGAGCCTGGGGCAATTGCCATGGGCGTCGCGTTGGGCCGAGCGATGGGGAGGAACGGCGTCGGGGAAAATTCATCTGAGCACCGGAGGAGTTGGGCGCGAGGAGCTGTTGAAGCAGATTGCCGGTAGCGGTGAATTCACGGCGAAAAACGTAGAGTTTCGCGGATGGGATGTTGCGGGGAGCCTGGATGCCGGGACGCTGCGAACGGGCGCTTCGCGGTGGACGAATGCAGACGGACAGTTCTCGCTGAAGGACCGAGTGATTACACTGGATGCGATTCGCTTGAGCGGGCCGCGCGGAAAGACATTGCTGGCCGGGACCATTGATTTTGCGCAAGCCGCGAACTTGACATTTTCTGAAGCAGCGACGGATAAGCGCTCGGCTGCGAGCCCGCTTCCGGGGCATCACCTGGAATTGACAGGGCCGCTGGACGCGCCGCAGGTAGCGGTGAAAGCGACGATTGCGGAGCAGGCGAAACGCTGATGGGTTCAAGGATTGCACGTAAATCAAACCGGGGAGTCGCAATGAGACGAGTGGCGTTGTGTGTGATCGTGCTGGGACTGATGTTGAGCGGGAAAGCGGTTGCGCAGGAAACGTTCACGTTGGAGCAGGTGCTGAGCGCGCCTTTTGTGTCGAATCTGGTGACGGCAAAGAACGCAAGCCGCCTCGCCTGGACACTGAATCAGCAGGGAAAAAGAAACATTTGGGTGGCGGAAGGGCCGTCGTTCGTGGCGCGACAGTTGACCGCGTACAACGAAGATGATGGCGGAGAACTTTCCGAGGTGCAATTCACGGAGGATGGCAACGCCATCATGTACACGCGCGGCGAAGGCAAGGATTCCTCGGGACAGTACGCCAATCCCACGAGCAATCCGGCCGGCGTGGAACAATCCGTGTGGATGATTAGTTGGAGCGGAGGGACGCCAACGAAAATTGACGTGGGCAATACCCCTACGGCATCGGTGAAGGGAACGATTGCGTACGAGCGCGACGGAAATATCTGGCTGGCGACGACGCAAGGTGACGAGAAGCCGAAGCAGATCGTGCTGCGCGGAAAGAATTCTCCAGTGGCGTGGTCGCCGGATGGGACGAGGCTGCTGCTGGTCTCCGATCGCGGCGATCACAGTTTCATCGTGATTTACGATGCGGTGAGCCAGAAAGTGGAGTTTATCGAGCCAAGCGTGGATTCGGATTCCGATCCGGTGTGGTCGCAGGATGGAAAGCGCGTCGCGTTTGTGAGACAGCCGGCAGTGACGCGCGATTCCCCGGAAGGCTATTTTATTGAACCGGATCGTCCACATCCGTGGGCGATTTGGGTAGCGGATGCAGAAAGCGGGAAGGGACACGATGTCTGGCATAGCAACGCGTCGATGCAAGGTTCGTATCCGTATATGGCGAATGGTACTGGCGGCGGTGTGTTGAATTGGGCGGCGCAAAACAATTTGGTGTTTGCCAGCGAAGAGGATGGATGGCAGCACCTGTATGCAGTTTCGGCGGATGGCGGTAGCGCAAAACCTTTGACACCAGGAAATTGCGAAGTGGAACAGTGGTCGTTCTCGCGCGACAGATCTTCGATCCTGTTCAATTCGAATTGCGGAGACATCGACCGGCGGCATCTATGGCGAATTGGGCTGACAGGCAACGGCCCGCAACAATTGACCAAGGGAGAGGGAATTGAATGGGGTGGCGTCTTTGTTGGCGACGACCAGCACGCTGCTTACCTCGGCTCTGACGCACGCAATCGCGGACAAGCTTTCGTTCTGGCGGCAGGAAGCGAGGCGAAGCCTGTGGCGATGCCCGCGGGCGCGGTGCCCTCCACCTATCCGGCGGAGAAATTGATAACGCCGCAGCAGGTGATTTTTAAATCAGGGGATGGGTTGGAATTGCACGGGCAATTATTTCTGCCAAAGAATCTGAAGCCGAGAGAGAAGCGCCCTGCCTTGATTTTTCTGCACGGCGGCCCGATGCGGCAGATGCTGCTGGGTTGGCATTACATGTACTACTACTCAAACTCCTACGGGATGAATCAGTATCTCGCGAGCCGCGGCTACATTGTGCTGGCGGTGAACTACCGTAGCGGAATTGGCTATGGGCGCGCGTTTCGCGAAGCCGCTGGGCGGGCCGGACGCGGGGCAAGCGAATATCAGGACGTCGTGGCCGCCGGAAAATGGCTTCAGGCGCGCGGCGACGTTGATGGCAGGCATATCGGGCTATGGGGCGGCAGCTATGGCGGCTATTTGACAGCCCTGGGATTGGGGCGCGACTCCGCACTGTTTGCCGCGGGCGTGGATATGCACGGCGTGCATGACTGGCCGACGGACAACTGGGAAGGAAAGAACATTAAGCCAGAGATGGTGAAACTCGCGCATGATTCGTCTCCCGTTAATTTTGTCGACACGTGGAAGTCCCCGGTGCTTTTTATCCACGGTGACAACGACCGCAACGTGATTTTCTCGCAGACGGTGGACCTGATCGCGCGGCTGCGTCCCAAAGGCGTGTTCCTCGAGCAACTGGTGTTCCCGGACGATGTGCACGACTTCCTGCTGCACAGCAATTGGCTGAAGGCGTATCACGCCAGCAGCGATTTCTTTGATAAGCAATTCGCCATGCCGGCAAAATGAGCGGACAAGAGTACAAGCCAGAAGCGTTCGTCGTCAGAAGGGCGTGGCTTGTATTGGTTGGCATTGGGCTGTGCATTGCCGCCGCAACAGATTCTTCCGCTGATCATCGAGTGGCTCTGCTTCCGCGTCTGCACGCAGGCGAGACCTTGCATTACCAGATTCATGGACGCGTGCAGCGCGACGTTACGACGGAGAGCCGCGTCACTTCCATGGCCATGCCCGCGAATTTGAAGGAAGACATTTCGCTGGAGCTGCAAATCACCATCAAAGAAATTCGCATGGAGAACGGGCGGCCCGTGATTGTAGCCCACGGGGAATTCCAGCCACCAAATGATGCGGCCATGAAGAGCATGCCGGAAGCGAATCCCAGCGTGGATTTCACCGTCGGCGGCACGGGCCAGATTCAGAAAGTGGAAGGCCTTGACAATTTGGATCCGGAACAACGCCTGGTGTGGCAATTCTGGATCGCACGATTTGCCTACGGCTGGACATTGCCTGCGGAAGGCGTCAAACCCGGACAGAGTTGGAAAACCGAAGAGCCGGAACGCACTCCCGGGCCCATCGCGAATCTGCTGTGGGAGCAGCAGACTACGTACGGACAGAACGACAAGTGCGCCACTGTTCCCACCGAGAAGTGCGCGGTTTTCCTGACCGCGGCCAAGCTGAAACAAAAGTCTTCGCCGAAAGACACGACACCGGAGGACTACAAGCTGCACGAATTAAAAACCAGCGGCACCATCAGTGGAACAAATGAGATCTTGACGTCAATCTCGCTGAAGAGCGGGCTGGTGTTGCGCGCGACGGAAGACAGCAGGCAGTCGATGGACGTGGAAATCGCAAAAAGCGATAAGAGCAACTCGATTCATTACAAGCTGGACGTAACCAGCCGCTTCGAAATGGTGATCGTACCGGATCAAAGAATGTCAAAGTACTGACGAATGGCACTATGCTCGTTTAGTTTTCAGGTTCGCGACCCGAATGATTACACGTTTGCCAAGCGCCCCGGCTGCGCGTGCAATAGTATCAAGCGTCACGGAAGTGTTTAGCGGATCCAGCAGGCGATCCAACTGAGACCGGCTGGTGCGAAGTTGCTTCGCCATTGATTGTTTAGTTTTCTGATGCTCCTGCATCGCTCGTTCCAGTTGCCAGGCCAGCACTCTCTTGATGGCGACCGCCTCCACTTCTTCGCGGATTCCGTGTTCCTCAACGAAACTATCGAAGGTCGAACCATCATGATTCGTCGGCTTGTGGTTTCTTCTCCGTGTCATTTGCGTCCTTCCCTTCAACTGAGCCCTCTCTGATGTTTGTTTTTGTTGCTCCGCGCCAACTCTAAATCTTCGTTTGGGGTCTTCCGAGTCTTCTTGATGGATCCGTGGAGCAGAACCATTCGCCCTTTCTTATCGATATAGAACAATACTCGCGCGGTCCGGTTCTGGACCATGTTCGTCCTAACTTCATATATGCCTTGGCCCATGGCCTTACAAACGGGCATTCCAAGGGGCCAGCCGAATTCCATGGTCTTGATATCCTCACCGATGTGCTTTCGATCTGAAGGAGTCAGCGCTCTTAGCCAATCCCTTACCGGTTCGCCACCAGCCTCTGTGCGAAAGAAGATGACTGGAACCCTTTTCCCCTTGTGTTTGGCTGATTCGACTTGGCCATTCGGATCCCTAGGACGGCTGGGTTGGTTGGCCACCCAGCAAGTGTACCACATACGGTACACACAGAACAGGCCTGCGCAGCATCCTGCTTAGAAGTGTAACGATCGAGGGGACTTGCAAAGCGGAGTATAATGGACATTTCGGCGGAGGCCGCGAAGGCTGCAGGAGACGTTAGCGATGAATTTCAAGCTGAAAAGTAGTTACCAACCTCGGGGTGACCAGCCCGCGGCGATTGAGCAGCTAAGCAGCGGCCTGGAGGCTGGCGACAAGCATCAGGTGTTGCTGGGCGTCACCGGCTCAGGGAAAACTTTCACCATGGCTAAGGTAATTGAGCAGGCCAATCGACCGGCGCTGGTGCTGGCGCACAACAAAACACTGGCGGCGCAGCTTTATCACGAGTTCAAGGGATTTTTCCCAGAGAATGCGGTCGAATATTTTGTCAGCTACTACGATTATTACCAGCCGGAAGCGTACGTGCCGGCGGCAGATATTTACATCGATAAAGAAGCGACGATTAACGACGAACTGGACAAGCTGCGCATGAGCGCGACGCGTTCGCTATTTGAGAGGCGCGACGTGGTGATCGTTGCCTCGGTCTCGTGTATCTATGGCATCGGTTCGCCGGAAGCCTACTACGGCATGCTCGTGGTGCTGGAAAAGGGGCATCAGACGACGCGCGAAGCGCTGCTGCGCCGTTTTGTAGATATTCAGTACGAGCGTTCGGAGGACATGCGACGCGGATCATTTCGCGTGCGCGGCGACATCATCGAGATTTACCCCCCGTACGAAGATCAGGCCTATCGCATAGAGATGTGGGGCGATCAGATCGACACCATTCGGCAATTCGACCCGCTGACGGGAGAAATCCGCAGCGGCCAGGAGGATCTGGGCCGAGTGACGATTTATCCCAAGACGCATTACGTGATGCCGCAGGCCCAACGCGACCGCGCGATTATCACTATCCAGGAGGAACTGGACTGGTGGAAGAAGGAGCTGGAGAAACAGGGGAAGTTTGTGGAAGCGCAACGGGTGGTGCAGCGCACCATGTTTGACATCGAAATGATGCGCACAATCGGGTATTGCCACGGCGTGGAAAATTATTCGCGGCATCTGAGCGGCAGGCTGCCAGGCGAAGCGCCGCCAACTTTGTTGGATTATGTGCCGCAGGATTATCTGTTGTTCATCGATGAGGCGCACGTTACGGTGCCACAGGTGCGCGGAATGTTTCATGGCGACCGGTCGCGCAAGCAGACGCTGGTGGACTACGGCTTTCGAATGCCATCGGCGCTGGACAACCGTCCGCTGACCTTCGAGGAGTTTGAACACCGCACCAATCAGTTAATTTATGTTTCGGCGACGCCTGGGCCGTACGAACTGACGAAATCGGGCGGCGTGGTGGTAGAGCAGGTGATTCGGCCCACTGGGCTGATCGATCCGGAAGTGGAAATTCGTCCGGTGAAGGGACAGGTGGATGATCTGCTGGAGGAAATACGCGTTCGGGCGGAAAAGAACGAACGCGTGCTGGTGACGACGCTGACCAAGCGCATGGCGGAGGATTTGAGCGAATATTTTACAGAAATTGGCGTGCGCAGCCGTTATTTGCATTCGGAAGTGGAGACGCTGGACCGCATCAAGATCCTGCGCGACTTGCGGAAGGGTGAGTTCGACGCGCTAATCGGGATTAACCTGTTGCGCGAAGGCCTGGACCTGCCGGAAGTATCGCTGGTAGCCATTCTGGATGCGGACAAGGAGGGATTCCTGCGCAGCACCACATCGTTGATCCAGACGATGGGCCGGTGCGCGCGGCATCTTTCGGGCAAAGCCATTTTGTATGCGGACACGCGGACCAATTCGATGAATGAGGCCATTGCGGAGACGAACCGGCGGCGCGACAAACAGCGGGAATACAACAAGGAAAACAACATTACGCCGCAATCGATCGTGAAGGGCGTGGACATGGAGTTGGCGCGCATCGTGGAAGCGGATTACGTGACGGTGCCGCTGGACGACGCGAAACTGGATGCGGCCGCATCGAGCGTGAGATCCGAGGCGCAACTGGCGGAATTGCTGCACCAGATGGAAGCGCAGATGCGGGAAGCGGCCAAGAAATTCGAGTTTGAGAAGGCTGCGCAGTTGCGCGATAGGATTCGCTCTTTGAAGCAACAGGATTTGGCGGGAATGTTTGGGAAGGAAAGCGCGGAACCGGCCGCTAGCGCATGAAATTGCGCTCTCTCGTTCAGGGGCGAGGCTTTCCCGATCCGGATCAGACGCTCCCGCGGCGAAGTTCATCGAGCGAATAAAAAGTTCCGCGCCAGAAGATTCCGCGCTGGCGCAGCGTGACCACCGTTGAGCGGAAAAGGATAAAAGCGAACAACACCGCGCCAATCGGCAGCGTTAAACAATACAGCGGCGAGACACGCATCACGATGTCCACGCCGGCGTGAAAGCCCAAGGCAATAAGCACGGCGATGGCGGAAAAAATACGCAGCCAGCCGTGACCGAAGAGAAGTCCAGCAAAGGGAAGCACGTTGAAAATCAGCAGGCTTAGAATCTGGGCCGTCACCAGGAGAGGGCTGTATTGAGCGGCGGCAAAGAAATTTTTCTCCAATCCGCAGACGAGATTGCTCATGCCAAGGTGCCATTCGACGGATACCGCATCTTGAGCGACGGCGACGGCGGAGCGAAAGCCGGCGCGCTTGACGAGTTTTCCAAGTTTCATATCGTCGACCACTTCCATCGCGAGGCGACGATGCGTGCCCAATGATTCATAGGCGGAGCGTTTCAGGATCTGGAACGCGCCGATGCCTGCGTAGGAGCGAGAATTGGGATTGCTGACCTGATAGGAGTCGGTGGCGAGTTGAAAGCCCATGCCAAAGAAAGTGAGCAGCAAGGTGTCCCAGAAATTGCTGCGCTCGACGTCGCCAAACAGCGTCAGATGATCCAGGTTTTGTTCGCGCACCAGCGTGATAACACGGCGCAGGGCGTCGGGTTGGAATTTCACATCGGCATCGGTAAAAACGAGGTACTCACCCGTGGACGCTTCGTAGGCCTTTTGCAGGGCGTGGGGCTTGCCGAGCCAGCCGGCGGGCAATTCACAAACATGCACCACTTTGAGGCGATCGTGGGTGGCGGCGAATTCATCGAGGATGCGGGGAGTGGCGTCGGTGGAGCGATCGTCAGCCGCAATAATCTGGAGGTTGGGATAATCAATGGCGATGAGCGTGGCGAGGGCGCCGGGGAGTTTCTGTTGCTCGTCGCGTGCGGCAAAAATCAGCGAGATAGTGGGACACTCAGCGTCGGCAGCCGGAGGGCATTTCTTCAACCAAGGCAAGCGAGCGGCTCCGTAGGCAACTTTCAGACCGTAGGTCATCCAGAAGAGGGCAATGAGTCCGAAGAAAACCGTTACGAAGAGATGCATGTAAATTGGAGTCGCGAGCCAGCCTCGGGTTATCCTAGCACGAATGGTTGAGAGCCTCTCGATCGTCGGAGCGGGTCGCGTGGGACGCGCATTGGGACGGCGGTTGCATGAACTTGGTTGGAAGATTGGCGTGGTTTGCGCCAGGAGCGAGTCCAGCGCGCGCAAGGCGGTGCGATTTATCGGCGCGGGAAAGCCACAGACTGGATTAAGCGTGCAGGTGCTGGCTAGCAAGGTTCTGCTGCTGACGGTGCCCGACGACGCGATAGCGGCGGTGGCCGAAGAGCTTGCTCGAATCGGCGGTGACGAGTGGCGGGGCCGAATTGTGTTGCACACTAGCGGGGCACTGGACTCCACGGTGCTTTCGCCACTGAAAGAGTGCGGCGCCGCTGTGGGTTCGATGCACCCGCTGCAGTCGTTCAGCGGAGTAGGAATTCCACCGCTGCAGGGAAGAATTTTCGCGATTGAAGGCGATGAATCGGCAGTGCGTGTGGCGCGCAGCATCGCGCGAACCCTGGCAGGAACGCCGGTAAAACTGACGGCCGAGAAGAAGGCGCTGTATCACGCTGCTGGAGCGTTTGCTGCGGGACACTTGCTCGCGATGGAAGAGGCAGGAGTGCAGTTGCTGATGAACGCAGGCATCAAGCGCGGCGCTGCGACGAAAGCGCTGCTGTCGCTGTCGCGGCAGGTGCTGGATAATTACGAGAAGCTGGGGGCTCACTATGCATGGACGGGCCCACTTTCTCGTGGAGACTATGGAGTTGTGGCGTCGCACCACCAGGCGCTGCGGGAAAACCGGCCGGAGCTTCTGGAGGCCTACCAGTCGGTGAGCCGGCTGGCGGCGCAAGTGTTGTCTCAGGAAACGGAGACGATGCTGAGAGAGTTGGAGACGATTTCGGAACGTGCGCAAGTTTCGCAAAAGCAAAAGGGAGATGAAGCGTGACTCGATTGCAAGTGCCTATTCACAGCAGCATCCTGAAAAACGGTTTGCGAGTGGTCATCGCGCCGGACACGACGGCCCCGGTAGTCACCGTCGGCATCTATTACAAGATTGGATTTCGGCTGGAGCCGCAGGGGCGCAGCGGGTTCGCGCATCTGTTCGAGCACATGATGTTCCAAGGCTCGGAGAATGCGCCGAAGATGCAGCACATCAAGCTGATCAACTCGAGCGGCGGCGTGCTGAATGGCTCGACGATGTACGACGTAACGAACTATTACGAGGCGGTTCCCTCGAACGCTCTGGAGCGCGTGTTGTGGCTGGAGGCGGACCGCATGCGCGCGCTGAAGGTCGACGATGAGAATCTGCGCAACCAGCGCGACGTGGTCAAAGAAGAAGTGCGCGTCAACGTGATGAATCAGCCTTATGGCGGATTTCCCTGGCTGGATATGCCGCCGGTGGCGTTCCGCAACTGGGCCAACGCGCACAATTTTTACGGCGACTTTGCGGATCTGGACGCCGCCACACTGGTGGACGTGCAGAAGTTTTTCAGAACGTACTACGTGCCGAATAACGCTGTTCTTCTGCTATTGGGCGACATCAAACCGGAGGAAGGGGCGGTGCTGGCGGAGAAATACTTCGCGGACATTCCCAAGGGCGCGGCGCCACCGTTTGCTGATCCCGCGGAGCCGCCACAAAAGGAAGAGCGGCGCGGGAATGTGGAGGAAAAATTCGGAACGCTGCCGGCCATGGCGATTGGCTACGTGATGCCGCAACGGAAGACGCCGGAGTGGTATGCGATGGCGCTTTTGGACCAGGCGTTACACGGCGGAAGGGCAGGGCGAATCCATCGCGAACTCGTGCTGGAGAAGCAGGTGGCGGTAGAAGCCGATGGCGGCATCGACGACATCTTCGGCTACAACGGCCCAACGCAGATGACCACGCGGATTCTGCACAAGCCGGAATATTCCAGCGAAAAGACGTTGGCGGAATTCGACGCGGTAATCAAGGAAGTGCAGGAAAAGGGCATCAACGAGGATGAGTTGCAGCAATTGAAAGTGAAATGGCGCTCGGACTATTACTCGACGCTCGAAGGCGGGCGGGGCGGGTACATGCCGCGCTACGGGTTGATGCATTTGTTGGCGTGCTTCACGCTGTTTGATAACGAGCCGCAGCTGGTGAATACCATCCTGGATGGATTCCTGGCTGTGACCCGCGAACAGGTTCAGGAAGTGGCGAAGAAATACCTGCGGCCGGAAAATCGCGCGATTGTATTCCGTATGCCGGCGAAGTCTGATGTGAAGGAGGCAGCGTGATGGCGACGAAGGCGGCGGAGACTTCAGATCTGGTGCCGGCGCTGACGGCCGAGCGCCCAGTGACCTGGCCGAAGCGCACGCGAGCGCAGCTGCCGAACGGGCTGCAGGTGGTGTTGGCAGAGGCGCACTCGATTCCCAAGTTTCACGGGGAATTGTTTTTTCGCGCGGGGAATGCGTTGGTGGCGGATCGCGCGCCATCGCTGGCGGAAATGACCGCGACGGTTGTACGCACAGGGACCGCCAAGCGCGCGAGCCGGCAGATCGAAGAGGACCTGCGGCGATTGGGAGCGGATCTAGGCACGAGCGCCGGGCAGGACACCAGCGCGGTTTCATTTGCCGGGCTGAGCGAATTCGCCGAGCCGTTGCTGCAACTGGTGAACGAACTGGCGCGCGAAGCGTCTTTCCCGGAGGGCGAGTTCGAACGGGAACGTCGGCAGAAGTTAGAAGAAGTGAAACTCGAGCGGACCTCGCCGGGCTTCCTGGCGGGCGAACGGTTGCGAAAAATATTGTTTGGAACGCACCCGTACGCGCAGATTTCGCCGAGCGAAGCGCAGGTTGCGGATTACAAGCGCGAGGATCTGCAATCTGTCTACAGCCAGATCTACACACCCGAAAACGGTTTGTTGATGATGGTGGGCGATTTCGACTCGCAAGCGATGCTCAAAACCATCGAAAAAGTGTTCGGCGCCTGGGCGGGGAAAAAGCCCGCGGCAAAGGAAACTGCCGCGCCGCCGCCGTTGCGCGCGCGTCGCATCTTCCTGGTTCACAATCCCGGCTCGGTGCAAACGCAAATCCTTGCCGGTTGCCACGCCATCACTCGGAAACATCCCGATTGGATCAAGCTGGGATTGACGAACAGTTTGTATGGTGGAGCCTTCAATTCACGCCTGGTGATGAACATTCGCGAAGATAAAGGCTATACCTACAGCCCGCGCAGCAGCGTGAATCCGCTGAAGCAGCATGGATATTTCTCGGTATCAGCGGCGGTGAGGAACGAAGTGGTGGCGGCTTCGTTGACCGAGATTTTCTACGAAATCGATAAGCTGCGGTCTTTGCCCGTACCGGAAGCGGAACTGGCGGACGCGCAGAATTATCTTACGGGCGTATTTTCGATGGGACTGGCGACGCAGGAGGGATTGTTGGCGCAGTTTTCCACCGTAGAGCTGAACGAATTACCTGCCGACTATCTGGAAACCTATCGCGAAAAGGTGCGCGCGCTGACGCCCGGGGACTTGATGGCAACCGCGCGAAAATATTTCGATTCGGCGAACATGCAGATCGTGGTGGTGGGCGATCGCGAGCAGATACAGGAACAGGCCGCGCTATTTGGCGACATCGAGGTCTTCGACACACAGGGTAAGCGCCTAGGGTAGTTAACGCCGCTTGTGTCTCCACGTGCAAGCATGCCGTCTTCCTGAGAGACGCGTAAGTGGCGTCTCTCAGGACCTCAATCCAAATATTGAGCAGACTTTGAACGTTGAGGTGCTTCGGCGAAGCCCCTCAGCATGGCAAATGTCGCACGGGTTTTAAGGCGGCCCGAGACTAGTATTGCATTGTGGACTTCACTGAGGCATCATCGTGGCATATGACGGGGAATCGGGGAGTCGCGCGGTTGCTCAGTGGACTCGCTTGCTGCCTGCTGCTGTGTGTGGCGCAGAACTTGTCGGCGAAGAAGGAGCCGCCAGTGCATCCAGTGAACATGAACAGCGCGAGTTCCGCCGAATTGCAGCAAGTGCCGGGAATTGGGCCATCCACCGCCGACAAGATTCTGCAAATGCGGAAATCCTATGGCGCGTACAAGAGCGTCGACGATTTGCTGGCCATCAAAGGCATCGGACAAAAGCGGCTGGACAAAATGCGTAAGTACTTGACCGTCGGGAAAGTTCCCGCCGCCAAGGCAGCATCCACCAAGACCGCAACGCCACCCAAGCCACCTCCCGCCAAGACAACGGAGAGGGAAGAGGAAGAATCGTAAACGGAGAAGAAGTTAGTCTTCAAAGTTAGGATTGGGACGTCGCAACAGCTTGGCTAGCATAAAAGCTCGAGCTACATGGAAGAAGAAGACGCACGCGCCTGGAGCTGCTAGAAGTGTTGATGTGTGGGCTTGGGCTTGGAGAACTCGAGCGGGACTTGGTCGGCGATGCGAATGCCGTAGCCTTCGAGCGCGACCACTTTCTTCGGATGGTTGGTAATCACGCGGATGTCTTTGAGGCCGAGGTCAATCAGCACCTGCGCGCCGATTCCGCTTTCGTGCTGTACCATACGCTGCCGCGCAGGCTCGCGATCCAGTTGCCCACGGGAATGGAAATGAATCTTGGGCAGAGTACCAGGAGTTTCCGGCGTGTCGATGGTGTAGCCACGGCCAGTGTGGTGGAGATAGAGAAAGACGCCGCGATTTTCCTCGGCAATTTTCTGCAGGGACTTGGCAACCAGGTCCGGGCAATCGCACGAGGTTGAGCCGAACACGTCTCCGGTGAGGCAGTGAGAGTGAACGCGAACGAGTGGAGGCGTGGAGCCTTCCAGTTCGCCGCGAATCAGAGCGATATGCTGGTCGTGATCCACATCGCTGGCATACGCGATCATGCGGAAATCACCATAACGCGTTGGCAGAACCGTCTCCGCAATCCGGCGCACGTAGCGCTCGTGCTGCATGCGATAACGAATCAGGTCCGCCACCGTCACCATTTTGAGATTGTGCTCGCGGCAAAATTCCGTCAATTGCGGCACGCGAGACATGGTGCCGTCTTCATTCATGATTTCGCAGATGACCCCAGAGGGATTCAGCCCCGCGATGCGGGACAGGTCTACGGAAGCCTCGGTCTGCCCAGCGCGTACAAGCACGCCTCCGTTGCGCGCGCGCAACGGGAACATGTGTCCAGGGCGCGCCAGGTCCTGCGGACGGGTCTTCGGATCGATGGCGGTCAGAATAGTGATGGCGCGGTCCGAGGCGCTGATACCCGTCGTGACGCCGACGCGCGCATCGATGGCTTCGCAGAAAGCGGTACGGTGCACAGATGTGTTAATGGGAGACATCAGCGGGAGGTTCAACTCTTCGCAGCGCTGCTCGGTCAGGGTAAGACAGATCAATCCGCGGCCATATTTGGCCATAAAATTGATCGCTTCGGGGGTAATCTTCTCGGCGGCCATGGTGAGGTCGCCTTCGTTTTCGCGGTCCTCATCGTCGATTAGGACGATCATGCGGCCTTGGCGAATTTCTTCGGCTGCTTCTTCGACGGAACAGAAGGGCAAACGCGTTTCAGTCATGGAAGAAATCCTTTCCTTCCCTAGTATACGGTATAGTCCGAATATTTTTGGAGGGGCGAGGCTAAACGGGGAACCGAACGCAGGCGGCATGCATCTCAGGAGTTGGAGGTGCTCGTATGGCGAAATTTGCGTTGTGGGTGGTTGTGGAGAGTAAGGCTGGCAAAGAGAAAGAGCTGGAGGAAGTCCTGAAGTCGGCTCAACCGTTGGCGGAAGGCGAGCAAGGTACACTGACGTGGTATGCGGTAAAGCTGGCTCCTTCCAAATACGCGATCTTCGACACGTTTGCCGATGAAGCGGGACGAGATGCCCATCTAAATGGGCCAATCGCGAAGGCGCTATTCGGCAAGGGTAGAGAGTTGTTGGAAAGCGATCCCGCAGTGCTGCAGTTGAACGTTCTCGCGTCGAAGGCGCCGGGAACCGAAACAAAGAAGTTTGGCGCGCACAGTTCCTGACGTCCACGACAAGCCCCAGCCCATCCCAAATCCCTATTTAAGAACGCGAAATACTAAAATGCGAACTTCCCGTCCACCGATCGGTCGACGGGAAGTTGAATTCAGCGAAAGTTGAAGAGAGAGAGAAGAACTGCTCGCGAGCCCCCTGCCGGAGCAGCTAATCGGAATCGACGGGCTGTTGGACTTTGAGCGGCTGCGGCTCGTCCTGGGGTTTGGGATCGAGGGAATCGTTCTGTGCCATAGAGCGCTGAATGCGAATTCCGGTTTGCACTGGCAATCCTGCCGAAGCGTTAATCATCCCAAGAACTTCATGAAGCACTTGCGTTGTGCCGCCGGGCGTTTTCCACCAGCGAGAGGGGTTGTAGGAGCCGTCTCTGACTCCGTGAACGATGGCACTGCCGCGGTCGGCATCGTATTCCTTCCAAAGGGTGTGCACGCGACGAGTATGCGGCTTGTCGGTCACCACGATCACAGACTGGTTGCCGGTGTCTTGCAGCGCGGCGCTGATCACATCGAGCTCATCGGCAGTGTTCAATACCGATGTTTCGAGGATATGAATCGATTTTGCCGGAACTCCCTGCTTCCGCAGAACCTGATAGTTGCAATCATCTTCGCTGGGATAGCGGACGCCGAATTCCTTCAGGGAGTCCGAACGTGTGCTGGGATGCGTCAGCCAGACCTCCTTCGCGAAACCCTCGTGATAAAGCTTGGCCGCTTCCATGGCGCGAACGGGGAAATTTCCGCTTAGCACGGCAATTGCATCGGCCTTCTGCAGGGGGTCTTCCTTCACCAACCAGTGGCCGATACCGAGAATGAAGAAAAACACCGTAACGACGGCGAGCAGGGCCAAGGCGCCCAGAATAGCCAAGAGACGTTGGAAATGTTTTGCAATGGCTTTTACTTTTTCCGTGGCCTTCATCTGAATGCTCTCTTCCGCTATGCCTCAAACCGTGTCCGCTGGTGATGGAGCACTTCATGGGCCAAAGAGCGATGTGTGAGCGGGGCTTGATCAGTTCTCGGCGCCAAAAAGAGGTCGAGAATCAAGCACTTAGAAGCCCTTTTTTCGGGCTGTGCCGCCAATCAGTCACCTGCTTTTCGGGGGTGTAAATCCGTCCACCAGGGATGCAAAACTTGTAAAAAATCGTGGCGAATTTTCATACAGGTTTTACTCGACGGAATCATAGGCGCGAGATTTTGAATTCAAGCTATCGATAATTCAAGGACTAGGACTTCAACGAACTAGCGCAGCAGCGGTGCCAGCACATGGAAAATGCCGGCTCCCAGCAGTGCGGCACCTGGAATCGTCAGGACCCAAGCCCACACAATGCGCCGGGTGACGCCCCATCGCACCGCCGTAAGTCGCCGCGAAGCGCCTACGCCGACGATTGCGCCGGTGATGGTGTGCGTGGTGCTGACCGGAATACCGAAATGCGCCGTGCCCATTAGTGTGATCGCCCCGGCGGTTTCGGCGGCGAATCCGCCGAACGGCGTCAGTTTGGTGATGCGCTGGCCCATGGTCTTGATGATCCGCCAGCCGCCCGCCATAGTTCCGCCGCCCATGGCCAGGTGGCAGCAGACGATCACCCAATACGGAACGTGATAGTTCTTCATCATGCCGCCAGCCACCAGTGCCGCGGTGATGATGCCCATGCCCTTTTGCGCGTCGTTGGTGCCATGACCGAGGCTGTATCCCGCGGCCGATAACAATTGCAGGCGGCGAAACCAACGGTCAACTTTCTTGGGCCGCTGGTCCTTCACAATCCAGGTAGTCAAAATCGTGACACTGATTCCGACGACCATGCCGATCACCGGCGATAGAAAAATAAATAATACCGGTAATTTCCAGCCGCTCAGAATCAGCGTCTTGAATCCGGCAAAGGCCACCGCGGCGCCACCATACCCGCCCATCAGCGCGTGCGAGGAACTGGTTGGCAAGCCCAAAGTCAGGGTGATGAGATTCCAGCTGATCGCGCCCAGCAGGCCCGCAAGCAACACCTTCGAGTTCACCATCTCGATGTGCACCATGCCTTTGCCCATGGTGGCGGCTACGGCGGTTCCAAAAACAAAAGCAGCAATGAAATTCCAGAACGCGGCCCATAGAACGGCGCGAAATGGCGTCAACACGCGTGTGGAAACGACCGTGGCGATGGAATTGGCGGCGTCGTGCCAGCCATTGGAGAATTCGAAGGCCAGCGTAAGGAATACCGTAAGGATGACGAGTTGGAAGCCGCTCACGGGCGGCAGCCTGTCACGAGCGCGGGCATAGGGAAGCACCCTTTGGTTGACGCACGATGCGTTGAGATTGACAAGAAGATCCGGGCCTCAGGCATTTTTCAGAATGACGCTCTCAATCACGTTGGAAACGTCTTCGCACTTGTCCACCGCGGTTTCGATGACTTCAAATATTTCTTTCCATTTGATGATTTGAACCGGATCTTTTTCTTCCTCGAATAGCTGCGCGATCAGGGTGCGGCAAATGCGGTCGCTCTCATTTTCGAAACGGTTGATTTCGATGACATGCTGCAGCGCCTTGTCGGGGTTTTCCATGGCGTGGATGGCGGCATTGAGTTCGACGGTTGCGGCATGGAGAACCTTAGTCAATTCAAGGGTGCCGACGCGCACAGAATCGACGCGGTAGAGAACGAAGCGGCTGGCGGCGGCATCGATGAGGTCGATCACATCATCCATGGTGCCGCAGAGTTCGTGCATGTCTTCGCGGTCGAATGGCGTGATGAAGGTCTGGTTCAGCTTACGGAAAATCTGGTGCGTAATTTCGTCGCCGTTGTGCTCGATGGCTTTGATGATCTGGACTTGTTCGGGCACGCCGGCGTAGTGACTCAACATCTTGGTGAAAGCTTGCGCGCCGGAAACAATATTTTCCGCTTGTTTTTGGAACAAAACGAAGAAATCCCCGTCGTGCGGCATCAACCGCTGCAAGAATCCTGGCATGGCAACTCGCTCCCCCCTGAGGAGCGCACTGGTAGCGTAGGTAGTGTAACGGAGCAGGGAACGATGCGGCAAGGAATAGGGTCACAGGGGCGAGTACGAGCGGACCGGCATGACGTTCGCCGCGGGCTGGACCGAAAATGGGCAGGAGCGTGAGACGCGACCGGCGCGCCCACGCTCCCGCCGCTATTACTCAGAGGGAACGAAGGAAGTTCAGCAGGTCTTGCTTCTGTTGAGTGGAAAGTTGGTTGAAGTTGGAAATAACCGCATTGGCTTCAGAGCCGTTGCCAGCGTGCTGTGAAATGGCGTTCACCAGTCCGCCATTGGCGGGATCGGAGCGGCCGTCGTGAAGGAAGAAAATGCGCTGCCCCAGTCCCCACAGAGGCGCGGTGCGGAATTCGTCTGGCCCGGCGGAACCTTGCGAGACGTTGTCGGCGAGTCCGCTGCCCATATTGTGAACGAGAAGATCGGAGTACAGAGCAGCAGTCTGTTTACTTAAGCCTGGCGTGAGCTTGGAGGCCGCGGTCTGCAAAGCTGGAGTGTGGCAGGTGTCGCAGTGGATTTGGCTGAAGAGCGCTTGCCCGTTCTGGATGGAAGACGCGGGTGGATTTCCGGGGATGCCTTGTGCAGACGGTGCGGGAGGCGCCAGGAATCGCATGAAGGTGGAAAATCCTACGGTATCGCTCGGGATTTGGTTGCCCGACGCGTCGAAGTTAGTAGAGTCCTCAGGCGTCGGGTTGATGATGCAAGCCGCGGGTGGAGTACCGCGTTCGTCGGGAAACAGCTCGTTGGTTACTCCCATTTCGACGTTGTAGGCTTCGCCTGTGAAAACTTCGAGTGATTTGTTTTGCGCTTTCCACCCGAACCGGGTGATGGTGCCATCATTCGCGCTGTAGTTGGGATGCCCAGAGATTCCCAGGCGCGACTTGAGAGAAGAATTCGCCTTCATGTTGGCGAGAATAGTGGCGTCGGCAATGTTTTCGATCAGCCCGGCGCCGAAGGTTGGCGTCGGAATTCGAAAGATTAAATTGTGAAGTTGCGACATCTGCTCGAAATTTGGTTGCGCCAGGCTGCAGCTACCCGCGTCGCCGCGCCCAGTGATCGTGAATAAGGCATGCACACCGCCGTCCGGCGTTTTGGTGACGGAGCCGCCGGATGTGACGATGAAGGGGAAGCGAGCCTCGCGAACCGGACCGTCTGCCGTAATAAATGCGGGAATTGGGTTGGTGGCGCCTCCTGCGTTAGCCGCTTCAATCTGCGGATTGGGCCCGATGTTGGGAAACTGGGTAGCGCTCGGGCTGCTGCCGCCCACGGAAGGTTGCGCGTGGCAACTAGCGCAACTGTTGGAGTTGTATGTCGGCCCGAGGCCGTTTGCCACTTGATCCACTTCGTTGAAGCGCACCAGTCCATCGCTGAAGTATTCCGACTGGCTCGGACTAAGCGTCGAAAGCGCCTGCCCGGCATTGACGGTGCCAGCGCGCACGCCAGGATCTTTCGCTTGCGAACTGGCGGTCGACTGACTTTGAGCTTGTGCCGGCAGATAAAACAACAGCATGGCAAACAGCGTGGCAACGGTTAGACACACCACGAGCATAATGATTCTTCTCATCTTTCACCCCTTGTGAATTTTCGAGCGGGGCTAGACACACCCCGAGCAGCGAGCTGGGTAGGGTTAATCAATGGGGATTGAATTCGGAAATGAACCTGGGTTTCAGACCATCATTTTCCGTCAAACGCTGAACCAATGTTTTTCAGGACCCGGTGCTTGAGTAATGAATCAACCGCCAACCCACCTTTCTGAGGGCTAATGATCCACGCCATGCCTGGAAAACTAATTGGCTCCGAATGATCCGGTCACGAGCGGAATCCGATAATCGGCTGGGAGAATTGCAGGGGACAGTATTCCCGCGCGTGCAACGCGTCAAGCCAGGTGGAGTACAGTTCTCGTACAGGACGCAGGCCAAGAAAAATGGTTTCATTATCACCCACCGTCGTTTGTGCGACAGAGATATAAAGTTAGTAATACGGATAGTTAACTTACAAAGAATAGTGTGGGCACGTCATTGCGGGGAATTAATTGTCCGGCGGCAGGCAAGCGCCGCAGCGGCAGTACAAAAATAAAAAGGCGGCCGCGTTAACGGCCGCCTTTTCTTGGATTGAGTTTTCTGGGCTAGCTGGATGAGCTTAGTACATGCCGCCCATGCCGCCCGGTCCACCAGGACCGCCGGCTGCAGCAGCCTTCTTGTCGTCTTCCTTCAACTCGGCCACGAGCGCTTCCGTGGTGAGCATGAGGCCCGCGATGGATGCGGCGTTCTGCAGCGCCAAGCGAGTGACCTTGGCCGGGTCGATGACGCCAGCCTTGACGAGGTCAACATATTCGCCGGTGTCTGCGTTGAAGCCGAAGTGCTCGTCCTTGGAGTCGCGGATCTTGCCGATCACGACCGCGCCTTCAAAGCCGGCGTTGTGCGCGATCTGGCGGGCTGGCTCTTCGAGTGCGCGGCGAACAATGCCCACGCCCACGAGTTCGTCGCCCTCGGCCTTGATCTTCTCAATAGCCGGGAGCGCGCGCAAAAGCGCAGCGCCGCCGCCAGGAACGATGCCTTCCTCAACGGCCGCACGAGTAGCGTGCATGGCGTCCTCGACACGAGCCTTCTTTTCCTTCAGCTCGGTTTCAGTTGCCGCGCCCACCTTGATGACGGCCACGCCACCGACGAGCTTCGCCAGACGTTCCTGGAGCTTCTCGCGGTCATAGTCTGAAGTGGTGTTTTCGACCTGTTGGCGGATCTGCTTGACGCGGCCTTCGATTTCCGAGGCCTTGCCCGCGCCTTCCACGATGGTGGTGTTGTCCTTGTCGATGGTGACCTTCTTGGCCTTGCCGAGATCCTCGATCTTCACGTTCTCCAGCTTGATGCCGAGGTCTTCGGTGATGGCCTTACCGCCGGTCAGCACCGCGATGTCTTCCAGCATGGCCTTGCGGCGATCGCCAAAGCCAGGGGCCTTGACGGCAGCGCACTGCAAGGTGCCGCGCAGCTTGTTCACCACCAAGGTCGCCAGGGCTTCGCCCTCAACGTCCTCTGCGATGATCAGCAGCGGTTTGCCCAGCTTGGCAATCTGCTCGAGCAGGGGCAGCAGGTCCTTCATAGAGCTGATCTTCTTCTCGTTGATCAGGATCAGCGCGTTTTCCAGCACGCATTCCATGCGCTCCGGGTCGGTTACGAAATAAGGGGAAAGGTAGCCGCGGTCGAACTGCATGCCTTCCACGACTTCCAGGGTGGTCTCCATGGTCTTGGACTCTTCCACAGTGATGACGCCGTCTTTGCCAACCTTCTTCATGGCTTCGGCGATGATGCCGCCGATTTGACGGTCGTTGTTGGCGGAGATAGTGCCAACCTGAGCGATCATGTCGCCCTTCACGTCGCGGTGGAGTTTCTTGATTTCCTCGACGGCGACTTCGACGGCCTTGTCGATGCCGCGCTTGAGGGCGGTGGGGCTGGCGCCGGCTGCAACCGTCTTCACGCCTTCGCGGAAGATAGCCTGAGCCAGAACCGTGGCGGTGGTGGTGCCGTCGCCGGCGACGTCGCTGGTCTTGGAAGCCACTTCACGAACCATCTGGGCGCCCATATTCTCGAGCGGATCCCGCAGTTCGATTTCCTTGGCTACCGTGACGCCGTCTTTGGTGATGATGGGAGCGCCAAACTTCTTTTCGATCACCGCATTGCGGCCCTTGGGGCCGAGGGTGATTTTCACAGCATCCGCGAGGGCATTCACGCCGCGTAGAATCGCTTGGCGGGAATTCTCTCCGGTAACAATCTGCTTCGCCATTTCTAATTCCTCCTGAGATTTGTTCCGAAAACTTCTCAAGCCCTTGGGCCTGAGCTACTTCATTTCCTGGGTTCTTGATCTGCGATAACTGATTCCTGATAACTGCTTACTTCTTTGCTGCCTTTGCGGCGCCGCCGAGCTTCGCAAGAATTTCTTCTTCGCGGAGGATCAGGAGCTCTTCGCCATCGATCTTGATTTCGCTGCCGCTATACTTGCCGAACAGCACGCGATCGCCAACGTTAACGTCCAGGGGAATGCGTTCGCCCTTCTCCCGCTTGCCTGCACCGACGGCAATAACTTCGCCTTCTTGCGGCTTTTCTTTCGCGGAGTCGGGGATAATGATCCCGCCCTTGACGGTTTCTTTTTCTTCAATGCGCTTCACGATTACACGGTCGTGCAGCGGGGTCAGATTGACTGCCATCTCGAAAAACCTCCATAAGTGATGTAGCGACGTGACTGACAACGTGGTTGGGGAGAGCAAAAGAGGACTTAGCACTCCTCACAGCCGAGTGCTAATATAGCAGAGAAACGCATCAAGTCAAGCAAAAAGCTTGCAATATGAGTGTATGGCACTCAGATTTGTGAATACTTTGTTAAGTTGTAAGTGCTTTGTTATCAATGCTAGACTCCTGCCAGATTTTCCTTACACTTGGCAATTGCCCTGCTTCTTCTTCCGGCTTAGACTTCCCGGAAACGGCCCATGCGTCTGCTGCTTAATCTCCGCCTCGTTCTGCTGACCGCTGGAACGCTGCTGCCGTTCTTCTGGATGGTGGTGATTCTGGGACACAGGCGGCAGCGGAATTTCGAGCGTATATTTTTCTTTCTTTGTCTGGCGCTTACGCTCTTTTTCGGCAGCAGTCTACTGGCACTGAATGCGGAACTCTACTACGGCACTCCGCCTGCTTCGCTGCTTCGTTTTGCGTGGACGTTTCTGTGCCTCGGGTTGTGGTTCATTCCGCCGCTGGTGGTTCATCTCCACACTGAATACGCCTCGATTCGGAATCTGGTCGCCCCGGGTCCACGCAAACTTGTCTGGCTGGTGTGCGCATGGTTGCCGGCGATATTGCTGGTTCCGTTCCTGATCGCAGGCCTCATGCCGAGCGGCGCATTTGCATTTTCTAGCCCCTCCCGGCAACTCGGCGTTCCATTTCAAATCTGGCTGGTTAGCGCGGTGCTCGCTGGCACGTACTGGCAAAGTCGATTTGCAAAAGTTGCGCCGGACACGGAGCAGCAAGCCTTCCACAGAAAACTCGGCGGGACTCTGGCGTTGCTATCGGCCTTGTTGATAATCGTGGTAGCGCTCGGACGCTTTAGTCCTGCTGAAGCGCCCTGGAGTTCTTTGCTGGCCATGATTTTTGCACTCGTGCCCCTGGTTGGATTGATCGGCCAGGTGCAGCGCTTCAATTTTTTACAGATTGGGCGGCAGCGCAACCTGATTTACGCCGTGTTTCTGGTATTCGTTGCATTGCTGTACCTGAGCTTCGTTCGGCGCGCGGGGCAGTGGCTTGAGCCTTGCCTTCCTCCCGAGGCGTCCGCTGCCTTGCTGCTGTTTTTGCCCGTGGTGTTCTTTGAGCCGTTGCAGCGAGTGATGGGAAAGTTGCTGCGCAGGACCGCGCAAAGGGAAGTGGATCGAGCGCAAAGACTGATGGGGCCGATCAACGAAGTGGCGCGGCTTGGCGACCTGGAGAAGTTAAGGACATTTAGTGAGCGCTGGATTGGAGAGCGGTTGCAGTTGGCGGAGGTCAAGCTCGAACTGCCTCCCCCGGAAGGCGGCGCCGAGTATGCGGTGGCCGAAAAAGGTACGGTCGAAGAAGTCTTTGTGATTGCGCGGGCGGGACAATATCTCGGCCGGCTGCGCGTGAAGCCGCATGGCGCCATGGTTTCCGGCGAGATTTATGCCGCGCTGGAATTTGTTGCGGAGCAGTTGCCGTCGGTGTTTGACCTCTGCCGCCTGATCGAAGAGAAACTGGAACTGGAAAGGGAATTGGCGGAGCGCGAGCGGCTGGCGCTGGTAGGACAAATGGCGGCGAGCATCTCGCACAGCTTAAAGAACCCGCTGGGCTCGATCAAAACCATTTTGCAGGTGCAGATGGAGAGTCCGGACTTGCCCGCGCCGATGAAGCAGGAGACGCAGATGGTGCTCGACGAGATTCGGCGGCTCTCGGAAACGCTGAATCAATTGCTGCAGTTCAGCCGGCCAGGCGTGCGCAATCGCGGCGCGGCGAGCACGTGCGACGCTGCAAAGGTCGCGGAGAGCGTGGCCAGCATGCTTCGCCATGAAGCGGAAAATCGCGGCATCGCGTTGGAAGTGGTGATCGATCGCCAGCCGCTTGAGGTGGCGGCGAGCGCAGAGGTGGCCAACGACATTTTGTCAAACCTGATGCTGAACGCGCTGGAGGCCACATCGCGAGGTGGACACGTTCTCGTCTCCCTTGGCGCGCAGGATGGCCACTGCTCCGTGTCCGTGGCGGACGACGGCGCGGGTATTCCTGCAGCACTGAAAGAGAAAATTCTTCAGCCATTTTTCACCACCAAGGCGCGCGGGACCGGGCTGGGATTGGCAATTGTCTCGCGGCGTCTGGAAGAAATTGGCGGAATGCTGAAGGTGGACAGCCCGATCCGGGAGCAGCGTGGCAGCAGGTTCCGTGCACTGCTGCCGCTGGCGGCAAAGGACACTCGATCATGAAAACAATCCTGATTGTGGACGACGAGCCGGCGGCGCGCTACGGCTTGCGGCGGGCATTGGAGGGTGCGTACCGTGTCGTGGAGGCAGACTCCGCGGCGGCCGGGCGCTCATCGTTGCTGTCGGAAAAACCGGATCTTCTGCTGCTGGACGTGGTGCTGCCGGAGGAAGATGGACTGTCGTTTCTGAAATGGTTGCGACAGGAGGGATACGACTTGCCGGTGCTGATGGTATCCGCGTTGGACACGGCGAAATCGGCTGTGCAGGCGCTGCAACTGGGCGCCGCGGATTATCTTGTGAAAGGTTTCGAGCTGGACGAATTGCGGCAGCGCGTGGGCAATCTGCTGAAATTGGCGACATTGGAGCAGGAAAACGTTTCGCTGCGGCGACGGCTGGCCACGGAAGGAAATTTTGGACAGATGATTGGCCGGTCTGCCGGAATGCGGCGTGCGTTTGAGATTGCGGACCGCGTTGCGCCCACGGATTCGACGGTGCTAATTCTCGGCGAGAGTGGAACGGGAAAGGACCTGTTGGCGCAGGAAATCCATGCGCGCTCGCCGCGCAACGGCAAGGCGTATGTGGCCGTGAATTGTGCGGCATTGCCGGAGACATTGATCGAAAGCGAATTGTTCGGCTACGAACGCGGCGCGTTTACCGGCGCGGCGCAGCAAAAGAAAGGGAAATTTGAACAAGCCAGCGGCGGAACATTGTTTCTGGACGAAATTGGCGACATGAATCCGGTGACGCAATCGAAAGTGCTGCGGGCGCTGGAGAACCGTACCGTCGAGCGTCTGGGCGGGTCGCAATCCATTCCGGTGGACGTGCGAGTGATCAGCGCAACGCATCGCAATCTGAATCAAGCCATCCGTGACGGAAAATTTCGCGAGGATTTGTTTTATCGTTTGCGCGTGGTGACCATAGAGCTTCCTTCGCTGCGCACGCATAAGGAGGATATCGCCGCGCTGGCCGAGGCTTTTCTGCAGATCCACGGCGCGCGGCTCGGTCGCAGCGGGCGGTTGACCAAGGAAGCGCTGACTTCGCTTGAGCGGTACGATTGGCCGGGTAATGTGCGCGAACTGAAGAACGCGCTAGAGCGCTGTCTGGTTTTGTGCCGCAACGAGGAGATTGGCGTGGGAGATTTGCCGGAAGAGGTGGTGCACGGTTCGCCGGTTTTGCCGAAAGGTGGAGATGGCGCGGCGGATTATGGCCTGCAGGAAAAAGATTTTCGCGAAGCTAAGCGCAAGTTTGAAGTGGCTTACCTGTTGCGGCAATTGGGCGCGCATCGCTGGAATATTTCGCGCACCGCGGCGACAATCGGCGTGCACCGGCAGAGCTTGCAGGAGCGTTTGCGGGAATTGGGAATCCGCAGGCCGGGCCAGGAAGCTACCGAGGACGACGAATGAGCGTGTTGGGCTACGTGCAGGCAGGCGGCGGCAGCACGAGATTTGGCAACGACAAAGCGCTGGTTGAACTTGGCGGGAAGACCATCCTGGCGCGAACCACGGAGCTGGTTGCGTCTGTGTGCAGCGAGGCGATGATCGTTGCGGCGGAAGGGAAGTATCCCGGCGCGCCCGCGGCGCTGCTGGCGGATCGTTGGCCGGGACAGGGTCCGCTGGGCGGGATTCTGACCGCGCTGCAATCGTCGGCGCTGCGAGGTTCCGAATCCACCTGGAACTTAATCGTGAGTTGCGACATGCCTTTTCTAACCCGGGAGTGGCTGGAGTTTCTATGCCGACGAGGGGAACGCAGCGAGAAGCGGGTGGTCGTGGCGGAATCGGAAAACGGTTTGGAGCCTCTGTGCGCCTGCTGGAAAACCGCTTGCATGCCAGCCGTTCAGGCTGCGTTCGACTCCGGTGTACGCAAGGTCACCGAAGCCATGAAACGCCTGCCCATGGAAGTGCTTGACGTGTCCGTCTGGAAACGATTTGATACGGAGGGCCGCTTGTTCTGGAACATGAACACACTAGCGGACTACGAAGAAGCGAAAAGCATACTGGAAGCGCCGCAACCATGACCGAAGAGTTACAAAATACGGATGGATTAAGCAACGAACGCAAGCAAGATGCGGCGGAGAACTATTTTGAGTTTCGCAATGTGAATAAAGCATTCGACGACCGCCCTGTGCTGATTGACGTCAGCTTCAAGGTGAAACGCGGCGAGACTTGCGTGATCATGGGGCGCAGCGGCGTGGGCAAATCGGTTTCTCTGAAACACATCATGGGATTCCTGAAGCCAGACTCAGGACAAGTATTCATCGACGGCGTCGACGTGACGGACTTTACGGAGAGCCAGTTTGAAGTGATTCGCGGAAAAGTCACCATGGTGTTCCAGTCGGGCGCCCTGTTTGATTCGCTGACGGTGGCCGAAAACATTGCGTTTCCGCTGGAAGATCAGCCGGGACTGACGGCCGATGATGTGGGCGCGTATGTGGCCAAGTTTGCGAAGATGCTGGAAGTGGAAGAAGTGCTGGACAAGGTGCCCAGCGAACTTTCTACTGGCATGAAGCGAGCGGTGGCGATTGCGCGGGCGTTGGCGCTGAATCCCGAAGCGATCCTTTATGACGAACCCACCACGATGGTGGATCCGATCATGGCGGGCCACATGGGGGATTTAATCTTGCGGTTGAAAGAAATGTTCCACAAAACTTCCATCGTGGTCACACATGACACGCACCTGGCCAAGCGATTGGCGGACACGATTGTGTTTTTGCAGGACGGAAGAGCTCACGTCTTTGCGTCCTGGAAAGATTTCGCAAACTCCAAAGATCCGTTTCTAGAAAATTTCCGGATGCAGGATGAATTGATACCGGCACTGGACGTGACCCTGTGACCACTTCGGTTGTTCCCCCTGTCGCCGCGGTTGGCGATCCCAAATCTCAACTTCGCAAAACAATGGGTTTTTGGGACGTATTGCTGTTCAATATTGCAACGGTGCTTGGCCCTCGCTGGATTGCCGCCGCGGGGCACAACGGAACTTCGTCGATCAGCTTGTGGGTGATTGCGGCGGTGTTCTTTTTCGTTCCCGGCGCGCTGGTGATTAATGAGTTGTCTTCGCGCTTCCCGGAAGAGGGCGGCTTGTACGTGTGGTCCAAGGAAGCTTTTGGCGATTTTCATGGATTCATCGCCGGATGGACGTACTGGATTTACACGGTATTTTATTTTCCCGGGCTTCTGCTCGCGAGCGCGTCGATGAGCGCGTACATTTTTGCCGGGAGAGGCGCAGAGCTGGCGCAGGATCGCAGTTTTCTTCTGGCGGTTTCGCTGGTGCTGCTGCTGGTGGCCGTGGTTCTGAATATCATCGGCCTGAACATCGGGAAATGGCTGCAGAACGCCGGCGGCGTCGGCACCTACGTTCCGTTGCTGCTGCTGGCGGGCGTCGCGCTGCTGGTTTATTTCAAGCACGGATCGATGACGCACTTCACCTGGGCTAACATGGCGCCCACCTGGAACTGGGATACGGTGAACTTTTGGTCGCAAATCGCGTTCGCGTTTACCGGGCTGGAGCTGGTGTCGTCGATGAGCGAGGAGGTGCGTGATCCACGCCGCACGCTGCCACGCGCGGTGTTTGGCGCAGGCGCGCTGATCGCCTTCATGTACATTGCGGGAACCTTCGCGATTCTTACGCTGGTGCCGGCCGCTGACCTGGATCCAAAAAGCGGCGTGTTTCATGCCATCACAGCGGGATCGATGGTGCTGAAGATTGGTTTTCTGGGCGTTTTAGCCGCGTTGTTGGTCTCGGTAGGGAATGCAGGCGGAGTCGGCAGCACGGTGGCGGGAATTGCGCGCGTGCCGTTTGTTGTGGGCATCGATCGTTATCTTCCTCGCGCGTTTGGCGAAATTCATCCCAAGTGGAAGACTCCGTACATTTCTATTCTTGTGCAAGCGGGTGTTTCCGGAGCGATTCTGTTGCTCAGCCAGATCAATCAGACGACTCGCGGCGCGTATCAGATTTTGATCGATGCGGCGATCATTCTGTATTTCATTCCGTTCTTGTACATGTTTGCAGGTGTGATTAAGTTGGCGTACCGGAAGGATCGCGCCGCAAACGAACACGCCGTGTTGGTGCCCGGAGGAATTCCCGGCGTTTGGCTGATGGGTGGCTTGGGATTTGTGGTTGTGCTGGTAGGAATTTTTGTATCGCTGATTCCGCCCGGCGACACGGCGAACAAATTCAGCTTTGAGATGGAATTGATTGTGGGAACAATGGCGTCAATCCTCCTGGGCTTGATTCTTTACTGGCGTGGCGCTCGCGAAAAGAAAGGCGCACTCTGAGCCCCACGGGCTTCGTCAGAAACCCTGGGCGACTAACTGCTCGAGGTTGAGACTTGCGGCCGGTTTGACTGTGGCGCGGGCTTCCAGATAGCGCTCCACGTATTTGCCCAGAACATCGCCTTCCAGGTTCACGGCATCGCCGATTCTTTTGTCGCGTACGTTGGTGTGCTCGTAGGTAAACGGAATAATCGCAATTTCTGCCACGCGGCCATTCCATCGCGCTACCGTCAGGCTGATGCCATCGATGGCGATCGATCCTTGAGGAACGATGTTACTCGCGAACGACTGCGTCACCTCGACGCCGTACCACCAATTTTCGCCCTCCGGCTCCAGCCGAACCACTCGCCCGATCGTGTCCACGTGGCCCAGCACGAAGTGCCCGCCGAATTCCTTGCCTGTGGTCATGGGTTGTTCCAGATTCACACGCATCCCCGCTTTCCATTCGCCCATCGAAGTCTTGCGAATGGTTTCCGCGGAAAGATCGGCGGAAAACCGCTGATTCTCCAGAGCGACGATAGTAAGGCAGCAGCCATTCACGGCAATGCTGTTGGCAATGGCGAGTTGCGGCGCAACCGACGGAGCGTGAATCGTCAATCGTCCGCCATCCGGGTGCAGTTTCATCGAATCCACAGTGCCAAGGTGCTCGATAATGCCCGTAAACATTGAGGAACCTCGCGAAAAAGCGGCGCGGAATGTGCGCACGAGCGCCGATCGGTAGTAACGCTTTAGGATACCCCGAAACGTGAGCGAAGTCCTTGACGCCCGCAAAAAGAGGTAAGAGGATATGGGCATGACCACGCTCCTGGTCCGAGGTGGTCTATGTTTGAACCCAAACTGACCGATCCCCATCCAGAATCAGCAAAAACCTATCCGCAAAAAGTGTTCTGCAAGCAAAAACATTGCGAGGCAGACGTCGTTGCCGCCAACTGGCCATTCAGCGAAGAAGGCTGGAGCGATTGGCGCATCATCGACTGCTCGCTGCTGCCTGGCGGAGCAATGAATTGCGGAATGGATTGCTTGTCGCAGATGAGGATCGATAAGAAATAGGGACCCGAGGGAAGGCGCGCGCCGCCTGGCGGTATTGTTGTGTGCGCGGGAAACGAAGAAGATTCCACGGGAACGGGCAATCAGGGCCTTGGAGTTCAATCCACACGATGTCGCTGGAGGAGAGGGATGTCTGACCCGGAACTCATTGACCGTATTTTACAAGCCTGCAGCTACCGGTTCCGAAACGTAATGTGCCCCAACAAAGAGAAAGTTGCCAAGATAGCCGCTGCGAAGTTGCAGACGGAAGACGCGGATTGGACGGTGATCGAATGCTCGCTGATGCCCAACGGCGAGATCGATTGCGCCATGACGTGCTTGTTGAAAGAGAACGATCCCTCCAAGTAGTCCCCGCCAAAAGTCCCCACGAAACGTCGTCCGTCACGCGGAGCCATGCCGCACTGAAGCATCTCAGACGCTGGAATCTCGCCAGGTTCATCAGTTGAGATCCTCCGGGCGCACAAAACGCGCGCCCCAGGATGACAGGGAGCGGTGCCTAGTTCGAGGTGATGCCTCTACGCTGCGGGAACGCCGGCCATTGCCAGTTCGCGCAGTTTGCGCAGGTCCAGTTTGCCGGTACCGAGGTACGGCAGTTGTTCCACATGGAGAAACTGGTCGGGCTTCGGTTTCCAAAGCGCCGGCAAATCGCTTTTCGCCAGCAACTCGATGCAATCGCGCAACACATCTTCGGACAGAGTGTGCACCACAATCAGGCGCTCGCCCTTCTTTTCATCGGGAATGGCGGTAATGGCCAGCACCTGGCCGTCGGCTTGCAAAAGTTCGTGAAGTTTTTCCTCCACCTTGATGTGCGGCACCATTTCGCCGCCGATTTTGCTGAAGCGGCTTAGTCGATCGGTGATACGCAGAAAACCGTCTTCGTCAACGGTGCCGACATCGCCGGTGTTGTACCAGCCGCCCTTCAGTACGTCGGCTGTCTTGTCGGGACGATTCAAGTAACCCACCATGATGTTGGGGCCGCGCACCAGTAATAAGCCGGGTTTGTCCACGGGAAGCGTTTCGCCAGACGCAGGATCGATGATGCGCACGCCGATACCGGGCAACGGATGGCCAATGGTGCCGCGCTTTGCTCCGACCTGGCGAAAATACGCGGCGCGAAAATCGTAGGTGTTCACCGCCACCACGGGAGAACATTCCGTGCAGCCGTAACCCTCCAGCGGGCGGATCCCGAAATGATCTTCAAACGATTGTGCGATGCGTTCAGGAAGTTTTTCCGCACCGGCCATCACAATGCGTAAGCTGCCGAAGGCCTCTGGAGGACAGCGTCGCGCGTAGGAATTCAGAAACGTGGGCGTCGAAAGCAACATGCTGACGGAATACTTGCTAACTAGACCGCCGATGACTTGCGCGTCCAGAGGGCTCACATGGAACACAACGCCGATGCCGGTCAGCGGTGGCAGACACAACGTGCCGGTGAAGCCAAAGGAGTGAAAGAAAGGAAGAATGCCGAGGATGCGGTCGCCATCGTGGAGATGGAAAACCTGCTCGATTTGTTCGACGTTAGAGGCAAGATTGAAATGGGAAAGCACCACGCCCTTGGGTTCGCCCGTGGAGCCACTGGAGAAAATGATTGTGGCAGTGTCATCGAGGCTGGGCGGGTGAGAGACGCCCAGGAACAGTTCCAAGAGGCGCGCAGGGAGGAGCTTCGCAGAGAGAAGCGCGGCGAGTTTTTCACCCAAGCGGAGATTTTCCGCCAGGTCTTCGGCGTAAATGAGTTCTCCCGGAGGCTCTAATTTTATTTGTTCAAGGAACAGCCGCGAAGTGACAACCGTTTTTAACCCGCACTGGCTGGCGCACGAGGCCATCGATTCCTTGGAGGAGGTGTAGTTCAAATTGATGGGAACTTTTCCCAGCAACAGCGCGGCCCAATTGACCAGCGCGCCGGGAATCGACGGGGGCAGCAGCACGCCGACCATTTTTTGGTCTTTCCAAAGCGGGCGAAGACGCCGCGCCAGGAAAACCGTTTTGATCAGCGAATCGCCAAAAGAAAGTTTAGGCGTGCGGCCATCGGCCATGGCGAAGCGGCGAGGGTTGCGGCGTGCCGCGCGCATGAACGAGCGCGAGAGGGGTTGCATGTAGCGGCGACGACGTTGGAACGCATCGACGCCAAGTTCCTGCACCGCCTGGCGCACGTCCGTGGCGGTGGCTGTTGCGGGAAGAGGCTTACCGAACGTCAGCCGAACGGGATACGGAATTCGACGCGGCCATTTCCAAAGAAAGTGGCCGCCGGAGAAGCTGAACATGGAACCCCAGATGCCGTCGATGTTCACCGGCACGATGGGCGCGTCGATGCCCTTGACGATGCGCTCGAAGCCGCGGCGAAACGGCAGCATCTGCCCGATGCGTGTGATTTCGCCTTCCGGAAAAATGCACACAACTTCGCCATTGCGTAGTGCTTCGGAGGCTTCGCGCAAGGAATGAATCATTTCGCGCGGGCCTTGATCGGAGGCGATGGGAATAATTTTCAGGATTTTCGCGAAAGGTTTGATCAACGGATGTTCGTACACGCCACGGAACATGAGGAAGCGGATGGGGCGATCGGTGGCGGCAATCAGCAGAATCGCATCCACCCATGACGAGTGGTTCGGGGTTAACAGCGCGCCGCCGCGAGCCGGGATGTTTTCCTGGCCCTTCAAGTCCAGCCGGTAAATGGTGTGCGCGGCGATCCACAGGACCAGTCGAAGCAGGGAGTCGGGCAGCAACCATAAAACGTAAGCGAGCGCGGCGACAGTGACGGTCGCGCTCCAGAAGAAAAGCCCCGCGGGGCCGATCTCCAGGTAGTGCTTCACTGCGTAGTACACGGCGGACGCAGCAAAGAACCCGATGAACGACAGCAGGTTCGCCGCGGCCAGCACGCCGCCGCGATGTTGCTCTTCGGGTCGGTGCTGGATCAGCGCGCTGATGGGCACGATGAAGAAGCCGCCGAAAAACCCAAGCGCCGCCAGGAGCCACAGCACGGTGTGGAACTGCAGCCCTTGCATGGCCAGCAGAAATCCAAAAACTGTGATTCCCGCCGCGCCGAGGGGAATCAGGCCGTACTCGATTTTGCTTCCGGAGAGATAACCGGCAGCCAAGCTGCCCAGCCCGATGCCGATGGCGATGGAAGCTTGAAGGAAACCGCCATGCGTGGCGGAGAGATGAAGAAGGTCTCTGCCGTAAAAGACGATGTCGAATTGCAACAGGGCAGCGAGAAAGAAGAAGTAGGTGTTGCCCGCGACGGCCAGCCACAAAACACGGTCCTGGCGGATGAGCTTGCCTTGAGCCCAAAGATCCGTCAGGAAGTTGAATTTGAATTTTCGCGCCGGGTCGGCAGCGGGTACTTTGCTGATACCCAGACTGGTGATTAGCCCAACGATCGAGCAGCCGAGGAAGATGAAGCCGGAAATTTCCTGGCGCCCGGCGAACGCGTCGGATAGATATGCGCCAATGACTGTGCCGGATATGGCGGCGAGAAAGGTGCCGAGTTCGATGACGCCATTGCCCCAGGAAAGTTTCTTTTCGGGCAGAAGTTCAGGCAGCAGGCCGTATTTGGAAGGGCCGAAAAGAGCGCCCTGTGTGCTGGCCAGGAACAGCGCAATGAGGGATAGCTGCAGGTTGTGAAGCGCAAAACTGGCAATCGCGAAGATCATCACCGCGATTTCGAAGATTTTGGTGGCGATGGTGACGCTGCGCTTGCTGTAGCGGTCGGCAAAATATCCGCCGGTCATGGAAAACAGGATGAACGGCAAGGCGAACAGGATGCCGACGAGAAGGACCTTCAGCTCTTCTTCTTCCGGAGTGAGATTTTTCCCGATGATGAGGAAAATAACGAGGAATTTCAGGGCGTTGTCGTTGAAGGCGCCCTGAAACTGCGTGGCGATCAGGCTCCAGAAGCCGAGTCGCCAGGAGCGGGGAGCGTCGTTCATCTGGAAATTGACCTCTGGGGAATGCGGAACGCGAAGCGCATTTGGATGAATGATGGTCGCAAAGAAAGGCCCGATTGAGTAGCTCTTTTTGTGCGCGTTGTGCAGTCAGGCAGGCGGAGTTTGCGCGGACACAGGCTGAAGCCGTGCTACTGATGCAGGATGAATTCGGCGGCGAGGTCGGGGCCGAATTGTTGAAAGGATCGCAGGCGAATGTACGGAACGTTGGCGGAATGAAGCGGCGCGAAGGGCACCTTCGTCTGCCCCGCGAACTTGGGAGCGAAGAACAGAACCATTCGGTTCACGATGCCCTCGGCCAGTGCCGCAGCGTTCAGGAGCGGGCCCGATTCCAGCAGGATGCTGAGAAGCTCGCGGCGGCCCAGTTCCCTCAATACTGCATTCAGATCCATCTGGCCCTCACGAGGTCTCAGATGGATTAATTCCACGCCGGCGTCTTGCAGCTTGCGCGCTTTCGGGGATTTCAGCGAAGCGGAAGTGAAGACGAGCAGGTCATCGTCCGCGGTTGCCACGATGCGTGACTTAAGCGGCAGACGCAGTTTGCTGTCGAGAATCACGCGGCGCAGCTTGCGACGCCGTTGCAGGCCGCTGCGGTCCGTCAGCAACGGATTATCGGCGAGGATTGTGCCGATGCCGGTCAGCAGCACGTCAGAAGCGTGGCGCATGCGTTGCACTTCGGCGCGCGATTCTTCGCTGGTGATCCATACGCGCTTTCTGCTTTTGCGCGATTCGGGTAAAGCGAGCTGGCCGTCGAGCGTTAGCGCGGACTTCAGAGTGACGAATGGCCGGTGCGTGGTGATCCAGCAAGCGAATGCTTCATTGAGTTTCTGCGCCTCAGATTCCAGTACGCCGGTGATGACTTCAACGCCATTGGTGCGCAGCTTCGCGAAACCGGTGCCGCGCGTTCTGGGATTGGGATCTCCCATAGCGGCGACCGCGCGCGTGATGCCCGCTTGCAAAATCGCTTCGGTGCAAGGGCCAGTGCGGCCTGTGTGGTTGCAAGGCTCCAGCGTGACGTAGAGTGTGGCGCCGCGCGCGCGATCTCCGCATTGTTTGAGCGCGACGATTTCCGCATGGTCGCGCCAATCGTATTGATGGAAGCCTTCGCCAAGGATGGCGCCGTCTTTGACGATCACGCAACCAACGGTGGGATTTGGGCTGGCCAGGCCGACACCCTTCGCGGCAAGGTCCAGCGCATGTTCCATGAAATGCTGATCGTGAGTGTTCACGTTAGTTGAACAGCGAGTCGGCGTAGGTCTGCGCGTCGAAAGGAACGAGGTCGTTGAGTTGTTCGCCGGTGCCGACAAATCGAATGGGCAAGCCAAGTTCGCGAGAGATGGCCACGACGATGCCACCTTTAGCGGTGCCGTCTAGCTTGGTCAGAACTATGCCCGTGACGCCGACGCTGGAAGTGAACTCGCGGGCCTGAGCCAGGCCGTTCTGTCCGGTAGTGGCATCGAGCACCAGCAAAACGTCGTGCGGCGCGCCGGGAATCACCTTCGCGGCGGTGCGCTTCATTTTTTCGAGTTCGGCCATCAAATTGGACTTGGTGTGCAAGCGGCCGGCGGTGTCGACAATTACGGCGTCGGCACCGCGCGCCTTGGCAGCGGTCATGGCGTCGAACACAACCGCTGCAGGGTCGGCGCCGGATTTTTGCTTGATGACGTCAATGCCATTGCGCTGCGCCCAGATTTCCAGTTGCTCGACGGCAGCGGCGCGAAACGTGTCCGCGGCGCAGAGCACCACGCTGCGCCCATCCTGGCGAAGGCGATTGGCGAGTTTGCCGATGCTAGTGGTCTTGCCCGCGCCGTTCACGCCGACGATAAAAATCACGCGGGGATCGTTGCCGTTCGCGGCATCGGCAAGTTTCGGAGTGGCGCCAAAGACATTCAGTGTGCGAAAGACGTGGGCTTTGATTTCGCGTTTCAGCTGATCGCCGTTGCTCAAGGCGTTGCGCGCCATCTGCTCCTTGACTGAATCCAGAATTTCGCGCGTGGTCTTTACGCCGAGGTCGGCGGACAGTAGCGCATTCTCAACTTCCTTGAGCACGGATGGATCGATTTGCCGGCCACCCTGGGTAATGGTGTCGAGTGTGTCGGCGAGCGCGTCCTTGGTCTTGCTGACGGATTCCTTCAGGCGCTCGAGCAGCGTGGGTTCGGGTTTTCCGAAGAGTGTAATCATACGAGTTCGCGCCGGGAGAAAGCGGCGAAAGAAAAGTGTAGCAGAAGGAAGTGCGGGGGCATAAACGGCGAAGGCGCGAGAATCAGGGTTCGAGTGGATCGCGCAGCTGGGATCCTTCGCTGCGCTCAGGATGACACGTGTTTCTGTTCGTGCGATGGGTCTAGACGTGGACTTCTACCGCGGAGAGGCGGAGTTTGCCGGCGGTGACAGCGGATTCTAGAGCGGTTACAACGGTTGGATCGAATTTCGATCCAGCAAGCGCTTTAATGCGGCCGAGCGCGTATTCTAAATCCATGGCGGACTGATACGGGCGGTTTGTGGTCATGGCGTCAAGCGTGTCGGCGACGGCAATGATGCGAGCCATTACCGGAATCTGCGGGCCAGAGAGTCCGTACGGGTAGCCGCGGCCATCCATGTGCTCGTGGTGCAGTTCGATGCCCGGCAACATGTCTTTGAGTTGCGAAACGGGGCGCATTATGTTGGCGCCGCGGGTGGTGTGCGTCTTCATGATGTCGAATTCTTCCGGAGTGAGCGAGCCGGGCTTCTTGAGGACGCGGTCGTCGACGCCAATTTTGCCGACGTCGTGCAGCAGGGCAGCGATCTTCAGTTTATCGAGATCATCGGCGGACAAGCGCATTTCCTGAGCAATCAAAGTGGAATATTTTGCAACGCGCCCAGAGTGACCGCGAGTGTACGGGTCCTTTTCGTCGATTGCCGCGGAAAGCATGCGGATGGAACCGATGAATAGTTCGCGATTTTCCTCGGCAGCTTCCTTCAGGCGCTCGATGTACTCCTCGATGTCGCTGGCCATGAGGTTGAAGTTTTCGGCGAGCTCGCTGATTTCCGCGGCTCCACGAACGGGCGTGCGCTGGTGAAACTCGCCGCGGCTGATAGCGCGTGTGGACGCGGCAAGGCCGCGAATCGGTTCGCTGATGCCGACAGCGAAAAAGTAACCAAACAGGACAGCCACCAGCACCACGATGCTGACGAATGCGAGTGCCTGGCGATTCAGTTCCGTGACGCCGGCATCAGCGCGCGCTTCATTCAGGCTGCGCTGCGCCACGATGGCCCAGTTCACTTCAGGGAAAGTGCTGTACGTGCCCACCATCTCGATGGGATGATTTTTTTCCTTCTCCGGGAAGCGCAACGTCTCGGTGTTGCGCAGTTCCCTGGGCAAGGATTTAATTTTTGCCACCAGCGTGGACTTGTCGCTCAAGTCCTCGCCAGGCACGAAGTTCTTGGTGTCGGGATGCGCCACGATATGCCCGTAATGATCGACAACGAAAACTGTGCGCCCGCGCACGCTGGAATCCTGCAAACGATGAAGAATCGGATCGAGAGAAACCACCGCAGCCAGCATCCCCGTGAAATTGTCGCGAATATCCTTCAACGGAACGGCGATGACGAACGCGGGGCGATTGTCGGGAGCCAGCGCGAGAGGATCGCTGCGGAACTTGGTGGATTGCATGCAACTGACAAACGCACGCTGCAGAGCTTTGGCTACAAAGGGGTCCTGTTCCGCGCGGAAATTTCCTTGCGACGCGCTGGTGCCTTTGCCGTCGCGTCCCACTGCGGTGAGATAGATGAAGGTATTGCGATTGGATTCGACGAAATTTTCAAGTAACCGGGTGACTTTGGGTTCCGCGACTGGATCCTGCACATTTTCGCTGAGGCCGGTGAGGTCGAGAATCTGTCGCTGGCTGATGAGTTGTTGCGTCAGGTTGGCTTCAAAGAATTGCACTTCCTGGGAAAGCGCACGCGTCAGTTCGGTCTGCTGCACGCGTTCCATATCGACCAGTTTTTCCTGGCTAAGTTCAAGCACTTGGCGGTGATACAGACCGATAGGGAGGGCGCTGACCAACAACAGCGCTCCGAGCACTAGCCAGAGAATGCGCACCCTGCCGGAGCGCAGGCGCGCAATCAGGATTGAGAGCGAGGCAGCCATCGCAACATGTAGATTTTACGAGACTAAGAGGCTCGAGCGAGGCTGGCCGAAGGGACAGGAGGCGCGGAAGTGCAACTGGGACGGAAGTACTAGAAGTTACCAGTTCTCAGTTTTCAGTTCTAGGTAGAACCCGGCCTAAATCGATCTGCGCGATGTGTCAGGTTTTGTCTTACCTAAAACTTAGAACTGAAAACTCAGAACTTTTTCACTCCCGCTTCAACGGGCGGTCCATGATGTCGCGAATTGCTTCGGCGGGCGACTTCCAGTGTTGAAGGATCGCGTTCACTTGCTCGGTGATGGGGAGCTCGACGCGGTGCTCGCGGCCCAAGGCCAGCAGCGCAGTGGCGGTGCCCACGCCCTCCGCGATCATGGTCATGCCGGTGAGAATTTCGTCGAGCGAGCGGCCTTTCCCCAACTCAAAGCCAACATAGCGATTGCGGCTAAGCGCGCCTGTGCACGTAAGGACCAGATCGCCCAAGCCTGCCAATCCACCCAGAGTCTCAGCCCGGGCGCCAAGCGGGACAGCCAGACGGGTCATCTCCGCCAGTCCGCGAGTGATGAGGGACGCGAGCGTGTTCGCGCCAAAGCCCAGCCCCTGGCAAGCGCCCGCGGCAATCGCCATGACGTTTTTCATGGCGCCGGCCAATTCGACGCCGAGTACGTCGTCATTGGTGTACAAGCGAAATGTAGGTCCGGCAAATTCTTCCTGCAAAAAAGCCGCGATGGAATGGTCGTGAGAAGCGACTACTACCGCGGTAGGTTCGCCACGCGCAGCTTCGAGGGCAAATGAAGGGCCGGAAAGAACCGCGAGCTGGGGAATAAAGCGAATCGAAAAAACTTGCTCGAGGAGTTGGCTGGTGCGCAGGTGTGTAGCAGGCTCCAGGCCCTTGGTGGCGCTCACGATGATGGCTTGGGGTGAAATATGAGGGAGCGCTTGCGTGAAAACTTCGCGCGCGTGTGCGGAAGGAACCACACCAATGACGATGTGAGCCCGGCTGAGCGCTTCGCCAAGATTGGTGGTCGGAGCGACGCAACCGGGAATCGCCACGCCCGGAAGATAGGTGGCGTTTTCACGCGACGTTTTGATGCACTCCGCAATGGCGGGTTCACGCACCCACAGCGCGATGTCGTGGCTGCGGCGGCTGTTGGCCAGGACAACGGAAAGCCCTGTGCCCCAGCTGCCTCCACCAAGAATCGCGATCTTTGTCATTCAGAGAGGTCCTTGGATTTGCTGAAGGCGAACTGCGGCTCGGTGCCATCCACAAGCCGCTGCAGATTGGCGCGATGTTTGAAGATGACCAGGCCGGTGGCGAAGAGCGTGCCGAAAGTTATCACCAGGGGCGGTGCCAAAGGAGGAGCCCACAGAAGATACATCAGCAAAGGCATGGCGGCCGCAGCGGCCACAGAGCCGAGCGAAACGAATCGCCAGATCGCAACGACAAGAAGGAAAACGGCCAAGGCACTGAGCGCAGCCAAGGCCGAGAGCGCAAGAAAAACCCCAAGAGCGGTTGCGACGCCTTTGCCACCTTTGAAACGCAGCCAGATGGGATAGCAGTGGCCCAGAAGCCCCGCGATGCCTGAAAGCATCATGGCACTGGCGCGGTGGTCGGTGAAATATCCTGCGAGCCAGACAGCGGAAAAGCCCTTTGCAGTATCGAGCAGCAGCGTAAGAACTCCGGGAAGCGGACCCGCGACGCGCGCAACGTTGGTGGCGCCAATGTTGCCGCTGCCCGCCTGACGCACATCTGCCTTTGCGAATACTCGCGCCAAAATCAGGCCGAAGGGAATGGAGCCGAGAAGGTAGGCCAATAGAATCAGAAGCAGCGTTTGACCTGAAAGCCAAACATTGGACATGAACGGCTACGCCTCCGCGACAAAGGGGAACGAGTGAAGCGTAGTGTACTCCGCTCCAGTGGATTTCAGCTTGCTTTCGATGAGATGGAATTCGCGAGCGGTCAGCGAACCGAAAGAGCGGGCGGCATTTTCCTTTGCGGCAGCGATCAGTTTTGGCGGAAGCGACGGAGCGTTGAAACGCGCCAGCGTAAGGTGTGGAATAAACGGCCGGTCCTCCATTGTAAAGCCGAGCTGGTGCAAGGATTGGTCGATGTCGGCGGCAAGCGTTTTCAGATTGGGCGAAGATTCCGTTCCGATCCAAAAAACGCGCGGGCGCTTTTCGTTGGGGAAGAATCCGACGCCGCGAAACTGCAGAGTTACAGGTTGAGCGGAACGGACGCCGGCCAGTGCAGACTCGATGCGGCGCAGGTTCCCAGGATCCGTTCCACCAATGAATTTCAAGGTGATGTGGATGCTTTCCGCGCGCACCCATTTTGTTTGCACCGCGAGGGGCCGAAATTCCTCGATAAATGCGGCGACAGCGGAGCGGATGTCGGATGGGACTTCGATGGCGACGAAGAGGCGCATGGTTGGAGTTTAATGGCGAGGGTGCGGATTCCCGTTATACAGGAAATGAATGCGGACCATGTCCAGCGCGAGCTGGCTGGCGTAAAAGCGGATCGCTTCGCGATCGCCGGGCAGATTCACCAGGCGCTCTTTCACTCCCTCGGCACTCGAGAGCGCGATGTGCACGGTGCCGACAGGCTTTTCCTCGCTGCCGCCGCCGGGACCCGCAACGCCAGTAATGCCGACACCGAGCGTAGTTCCTACGTTGCGGCGAATGCCGTGAGCGAGCGCCACGGCGACTTCGCTGCTCACCGCGCCTTTTGCGGCGATGACCTTCGCGGGCACTCCAGCCCATGTTGTCTTCAGCTCGTTGCTGTAGCAAACCACTCCGCCGAGAAAATAGTTGGAACTGCCGGGCACGCGAGTGAGGCGTTCGGCAAGCAATCCGCCGGTGCAGCTTTCGGCGGCGGCGATGGTGGCGCGATTGGTGGTGAGTATTTCGGCGACGACTTGTTCGAGCGGAGTGGCGGAGTGCGCGAAGATGCGATCGCCAAGGGCCAGTTCAAAGCTGCTGACCATTTCGTTCAGCGTGGATTCGGCGTGCATGGCGTTTTCTGTCCATACACGCAGGTGGATTTGGATTTCACCGGGCGTCGCCAGAATAGTGGTGTTCACGTCGGCGTAGCGCGTGTAGATGGGGCGGATGCGTTCTTCGACGTGCGATTCGCCAAGTCCCGTGACGCGCAATTCGCGCTTAAACATGCGGATGCCGGAGACGCGGCGCTGCAGGCGAGGCAACACCTGTTCCAGGAATAGCGGCTTGAGTTCGCGCGGAGGGCCGGGAAGAAGCGCGATCATGCGGCCGTCGTCTTCGAGCCACAGACCGGGAGCGGTGCCGCGCGGGTTCTCGAGAACTTCCGCGCCTTCGGGAACCATGGCTTGGCGCAGATTGACGGCGGGCATATCGCGCTTGAAGCTGCGGAATCGGGCCTCGATGTGGCGCACCACGTCGTCATTGCGGCGAAGCTTGCGATTGAGAAGGTCCGCAACGGTTTCGCGCGTCAGGTCGTCTTCGGTAGGACCAAGGCCACCGCTGGCGATCACGACAGGAACGCGATGGAGCGCGTCTCGAAAAGCTTCGGCGAGGAGTTCGCGATTGTCGCCGACAATGGTTTTGCGAAGAACTTCGATGCCGAGCTTGTTCAACTCCTCGGTAAGGAAGAGGGAGTTCATGTCGATCCGATCGGGCGTAAGCAGTTCGGAGCCAACGGCAATGATTTCAGCTTTCATGTGCAGATTTTATTGTAGCTCACATGCGCGGCGCGCGGTTTTGCGCGGCAACAATGGCGGATTAGCCAAACAGGGGAAGGCCGTGCACATCCCAGTCGAGCGTGAAGAGGGCGCTGTTGGCGGCGACGATAGCGCGACCGCTGGGGAGTAGAGCAAGGCCGACGAGCGCGGGGCCATTGAGCACGTGCTCGGCGCGGCCATCGGGCGAAATGCGCACGATGCCGCGGCGTCCACCGAAAGACGCAGCTATGTACAGATTCGAGTCGCGATCGAAGGCCATGCCTTGCGGACGGCCCAATCCGCGGTAGAAGACGTGCACTTCGCCGCCTTGGGTAATGCGGTAGACGCGGTCGTAGCTGGAAGTGGTGGGGCCGGCGACAAAGAGCTCGCCGCTGGGATGAAACACCAGGTGATACGCGGCGACGGACGGTTCCAGGGTGGCAAAAACGAAAATCTCGCGCTCCGGGTTAATCTTGAAAATTGTACCGCTGCGATCGCCGACAAATAAATTTCCGACGCGATCGAAAGCGATGCCAGTGGCTACGCCCATGCCTTCGATCCATTGCTGAGAGCGACCATCGGGCGTGACGCGGTGAATGGTGCCATCGTGGCGGCAGGAGACGAAAAGGTCGCCGTTAGGTCCCAGTGCCAAGCCTGTGGGATTGATGAGCGAAGTGACGTAGGGCTTAACGCTGTAATTCGAGCCAATCTTGTAGAGCGAGACGGGAACACGCTGGCCGCGAGGACCACTAAAGGTGACGTAGATGTTGCCGCTGGAATCGACCACGGGATTCGCGACGGGATGAAGATTGTCGGCGATCTGAAAAGCCACGCTGACAGGAAAGGGCTGGCTCTCGTTTTCTGATTGCACTACCTGCAGCGAGTTACCTGTGGGATTCTCCGGAACGCGGACGATCAGCCGATTATTGCTGACCAGTGAAAGAGCGCCTTCTGCTTCACCGAATCGCACGACAGGGCGGGGACCGAGGCGCGACGCGAAGCCGCTGCCGTGGACGGTGATTTCGCCGCCAGGAATGGCCGCGGTAGGAAAGATGCGGTCAATCCGGGGGATGCCGTTCTTTTCTGCCGTGGCCCCGAACCCGAATTTCATAAGACGTGCCTGGACAACAATTCAAAGTGTAACGCGAGACGCAAGCAAATGGCAGCGTACACGCCAGCCATCCAATCGTCGGCCATGACGCCCCAGCCGCCCGGAAGCTTTTCGAGCAGGCGGCAGGGAAAGGGCTTGGCAATGTCGAAGATGCGGAAGAGCACGAAGCCTGCGAGGAGATATTTCCAGTTAAGGATGCTCATGCCGGTGTACAGGGCGAAGGCTGCAGCGTCGGTGGAGTTGAAGAGACTGGCAGGAGCGGCCAAGGGCGCGAGACCGAGAATGAGCCCGAGCTGAACACCGGAAACTTCGTCGATGACGAGAAATTGAGGATCGTGGATGCCAGAGTAGTTGGCGACTTTGGTGCTGCTCCAAACGCCAAGCCAAGCGACCACCAGCCAGGTTACGATCGAAGGGATCAGAAGGAGCGCGCTGCCCCACGGCCCCGACCATAAGGGTGCGTCTGTACCAGAACTAAGCAGGATGGCGCGGCCCAACACCAGGAACCACGTGAAGGGATGCGAAACCACGGCGAGCGCCAAGCCGACCAAGGAGCCCCAGGTGCCGGGCGCGGGCTTGAGATAGCCGACACCCAGAGCAGTGCCAAAGGCATAAGCGAACAACGGCTTTTTGCCCGGGGTGGAAGCGGCGATGGGTTCAGTTTTTGTGTTCATTCGGCTCGTCGAGATCGAGAGTGAACGTCTTAGGCTCAGAATCCGCGAGGTCATCTTCATTGAAGATGGGTTCCGATACAACGTATTTCTCGGAAGCCCACGCGCCGAGGTCCGCGAGGCGGCAACGGTCGCTACAAAACGGGAAGTCCGCGTCGCGTTCGGAGTCGGTGGGTTTTTTACAAATAGGGCATTTGTGTTTCATGGCGAAATTAGAGTTTTACCACAGAGAGCGCCGAGGAGCCACAGACGGAACGGCGAAGCGAGGGTGGCACCAATCGGCAATTCCTCTGATTCATCCCAGAACGCGGAGAGGGGCGCCGGTGGAGATGCGGGTGAGGGTTTCGGATGGCGGGGCGATCGGGACCGCTTGCATCGGGCGGGGGGCTGGACGAGGAAGAATCTCGACGACACGGCCGATAAGGTCGTAGGCGTCGGTCTTGGTGATTTCCACGCGCGCGACGTCGCCGGCGGAGGCAACTTCGCCGGAAGGGAGTTCGATGTCGGTGAGATAGAGTTTGCCGTCGATGTCGGGCGCCATGGATTCCAGACGAGCTTCCCACACGAGTGGATTGTTCTTGGATGGACCCTCGACGAGGGCGGTTTCGGTGCGGCCCTTCAGTCGGCGAAGCTTTTCCCGAGAGATTTTCTTTTGCACGGCCATGAGGCGATTGCGGCGCGCGGTGATGGTGGCGGAGTCGACTTTGCCGTCGAGCGGGAAGCTGGCGGCATTGTCGACATCGGAGAATTCAAAGACGCCGACCCAATCGAGTTCAGCGGCGGCAACGAACTGCAGGAGTTCCTCGAAGTCCGCGTCGGTTTCGCCGGGAAAACCAACGATGAAGCTGGTGCGGAGGGCGACGCCGGAAATGGTGGAGCGCATGCGGTCGAGAAGCTTCAGGAAGGCGTCACCGTGGGAACCGCGCTTCATGCGGGCGAGAACGTTGCGGCTGGCGTGCTGCAGGGGCATGTCAATGTACTTGGCGAGCCTCGGCTGGGCCGCAATGGTCTCCAGCATTTTCTGAGTGACGCGGTTGGGATAGGCGTAGAGGAAGCGGACCCACAGCAAATCTTCGACTTCAGCAAGTTTTTCGAGGAGTTGGGCAAGGCCGTCGCGCAGGCCGAGGTCTTCGCCGTAGGAAGTGGTGTCCTGGCCAATCAGGGTGATTTCGCGGGCGCCTGCAGCGGCCAGATTTTCAGCTTCGCGAATTACGGAGGCAAAGCGGCGGCTGCGGAAATTGCCACGAAGCTGCGGAATGATGCAGAAGGTGCAAGGATGGTCGCAGCCTTCGGCGATTTTGATGTAAGCCTGGTGCTTGGGAGTGGTGACGATGCGCGGCGTAAAATCGTGGTACAGGAAAGAGGGCGGCTGTGCAGGGAGGACTTTCAGGTCGCCCTGAACGGCTTCAATGATGCGCTCGACTTCACCGGTGCCGACGACGGCATCGACTTCCGGCACCTGCTGAAGGATTTGATCGCGAAAACGCTCGACAAGACAGCCGGCGACAACCAGTTTTTTGGCGGCGCCGAATTTCTTGTGCTCGGCCATCTCGAGGATGGTGTCGATGGATTCCTTTTGCGCGGATTCGATAAAGCTGCAAGTGTTGACGACCAGGATTTCGGCATCGTCGGCGCGCGGGGTCAGCTCATAGCCTTCGCGCGCGAGAAGGCCCATCATCACCTCGCTGTCGACGAGGTTCTTGGGGCATCCGAGTGAAATGAATCCGACCTTAGTCATAGTTGGGAATGCGCTGATGCGCAATCTATTGATTTTAGCATGGAGCGGTTGTTGGCGTTGGGAGGCGGGGGAGCGGCCGGGGAGTCAGCGGCGCGGGTGAGACCCTTTGCCGCGCTCAGGATGACAACTGAAGAGCAGGGTCACAAGTCGAAGAATAGGAGAAGGACAGCGGAACGGCCAGGGGATTAGCGGCGGCGAGGGGCGGAGCGGACTTGCTGGAGGAGAGAGCGGAGGCGGAGTGCGTCGCAGGGACGGTCGCCAAAGCGGGCTTCTGTGTACAAGTGGGTGAATTCGCGAACGGCGGGAACCAGTTCGGGATGGAGCGCGGAGGAAGAAGCGAACTCGAGAGGAGTTTGCGTGGCGCGGCGGCCATAGCCGCGTTTTTCGAGAAGGCGAAGAAGTTCCGTATAAAGGCGAGAAGCGAGCAGCGGATTGGACTGGCCGGACGAAGCGCGGCGGAGTTGCACGGAAAGATTGAGCCAGCGGAAGAGCGAGCGAATCCAATCGAAGCGGAGAACGATGAGAAAGAGAACGAGCGCAGCTGGGAGAAAGATACCGAGGAGCGGGTTTTTCTTCTGCCAGCGGGTAAGAGCGCCGACGGTGTGATCCGTAAGCTTGCGGTGCCAGTTGCGAAACAGGCCACTCCAGTTGCGGGAGGTACGCTGAACGTTTTGTGCAAGAAGGGCCTGATGAGAGAAGTCGTAGTTGATGACCCATTCATTCCAATTGAGCTGAATCCAGTCGAGATACATGCCGAGGCGAGAGAACAGGCCGGAGCCGGAATCAATTGCCGGGGGCGTGGGATCAAAGGTGATCCAGCCACTGCCGGGAAAGTAGGCTTCGACCCAACTGTGGGCGTCGCTGGCGCGAACGATATAGTCGCCGCCGACATCGTTGAATTCGCCCGGGAGAAAGCCGTTGACTTCACGGGAAGGAATGCCCAGGGTGCGGAGCATGACGGCCATCGAAGAAGCGAAGTATTCGCAGTGGCCGGCGCGCGACTCAAAGAGGAAATGAGCGAGAGGGTCCTGGCCGGCTCTGCCGGTGAGGTTCAAGGTGTAGGAGAAATTGCGACGGAGGTAGTACTCGAGTGCGACGGCGCGATCGTAGGGATTCGTTTCGGAACGGGTGATCTGCCGGGCGAGTACGGGAATCCGCGGATCAAGATGAGGAAGTTGCAGGTAAGTTGCGCGTATCTGGTCGGGATAGTCGGTTGAAGCGAGGCGAGCGACTTTGGGTTGAACGATGGGGAGAAGCGACTCGGCGTCGTATTCGATCTGCACAAAATTACGCAACGAATTGAAGATCGACCCGGTGGAATCGCGCAAAAGACCGCGGCGAACATAGGGATTGAAGCCGGGAGCAGCGCTGGAAAAAACAGGATGAATGGCGAGGAGATTCGCGGGAGCAAAGAGCGAATCCGTGGCCATGGGCTGCAGGAGCACGGTGAAACGGAGGTCCAGCGACGAGGGCGCCTCCATGGTGACTTGGGGATTGACCAGGATCCAGCCCGTGCCGGAGGGATAGAGCTTTTCCTTGAGCCCTGCGTTGGAGAACCAGCGATGTCCGTCGAAGGTAGTGAGGGCGATGCCGCGCCAGCGCAACATGGGGTAACGAACCGGCGAACCGGTTTTGACGCGCATGACCACGGTGGAGTCTTTCTTGATTTCGCCAATTTCTCCGAGCTCGACACTGTCGCTGAAGCCGCTCATCAAGGTGGTTTGCAGGCCGGCGCTGGAGAGAAATCCGGCGTTGATGCGCGGAAAAAAGAAAAACAGGATGGAGCCGAGAATAATTCCGCCCAAAGCGACCGAGAGAGTGGCGAGGGTTAGAGCGCGATAGAATCGGCGTTCGCGCGACGGGTCGGCTTGGAGCTGCGGGGTGATGGCGCCGGCAGCGCCGCGGCGGACTTCGAGGCCAACAAAGGTGGCAACGGCGAAGACGAGGAAGGCAAAGAACAAGCCTAGGAAGTAGGTGTCCACGGTGAAGACGGCGGAGGCGAGAACGCCGGCGAAGGAAAGCATGGCGAGGAAGGTGGCGTCACGATCGGTAGTGGCGCTGTAGAGCCGAACGATGGTGATGAGCAGCAGGAAATGGACGGAAGCGAGCAGTGCGGCATAAAGAGGAGGGTTGGAGCTGCCGCTTGCCAGGCTGCGAGACACGAACAAGGCGTCGAAGGGCAACACGAAGAGGTAAGCGAGGGCGATACGGGTCGCGGTGGATTGACGCATTTCGGCGGGATAGCCGCGCCACCAACGGAAGCCTTTGTACAAAATAATCGCCGGAGCAAGAACGGTGGTAAAGGGATCAAGTTTGCCGGTGGAAACCAGAGTGACAACGGAATCGAGGACCAGGAAAAACAAAGCGGTACGGTAGAAGCGCTCGGCGGGCAGGGGAGGGGCGAGAGTGGTGGTAGACGTGGCCATGTTCGAGAAGCAAGGATAGCACCGGGGGTTGAGGAGGTCAGTGGAAGGCGAGGGCGGAGGGAACGATGGAGTAACCTACCCCTAAGACGGGGCACGACTTTATCTATATCGTTAAATACTTTTATGGGCATCAGATATATTTTGCTGTGCTGGATCGAGGTGAACAGCGGCGGCGAGCCGCCGGACTCCACGAAGGGCGACTTTGCGGGTTAGGTTGGAGATGGGGAGGGAGGAGAGGTCGGCGAGAGGAAGAGATTTTGAGGAGCGGAGCCGGGGGAGTTTGGGGACGTGGGCCAGGAAAGGGAGGACGATGACGCTGTGGAAAGTGACGGCATGGCGAGCTTTAGCGGCTGGAACAAAATGGAGTTTGGCGAGAGTGGGAAAGAGTTCCTGCGCGTACGCGCGTAGCTCCAATTCTGGATGCTGGTGGACCTGAATCGTGGGGAAGTGCCACATGCGTGAGAGGAGAGCGGCGACGTCTGTACGGGTGGTGGATTTTTCACGCGACTTCGGCGGGGGAAGGAGCAAGGTGCGGCCTTTGGGGTCCGCCAGGACCAGGGAGGCAAGAACGATTTTGACGGTGTCGCGTTTTTTGCGTTTTTCGGGGATGGAGGAGGCGAGTCCAAGTTTGCGCGCTTCGCAAAACTCGGCGACTGGACAGAGGAGACATTGCGGAGAACGAGGGGTGCAGAGCGTGGCGCCGAGTTCCATCAGCGCCTGGTTCCAGTCGCCTGCAGAACGCTGGTCGAGAAGGGTGTCGGCAGTCTGCTGGAGTTGCGGCCAGCGTCCGTTGGAACGAAGATCGCCGGTGACCGCGCCAAGGCGAGCGAGGACGCGAGCCACGTTGCCATCGAGAACCGCGAGTCTTTTTCCGTAAGCGATGCTGAGGATCGCCGCGGCAGTGTAGGCGCCGATGCCGGGAAGCGCGAGTGCCTGCTCGGCGGATTGCGGAAAAATGCCGTGATGTTTTGCGACGATTTCCTGCGCGGCTTTCTGGAGGTTTCGCGCGCGCGAGTAGTAACCAAGCCCAGCCCAGAGACGAAGCACTTCTTGTGGTGGAGCTGCGGCGAGGGATTCAACGGTAGGAAAACGTTCGAGGAAACGCTCATAGTAAGGAATGGCGGCGGCAACGCGCGTTTGCTGCAGCATGATTTCAGAGAGCCAAATGCGGTAGGGATCTTTGTCGCGGCGCCAGGGGAGATTACGTTGGAATTGCGAGAACCAGGCGAGGAGGTTTTTGCGGAAGCGGGGAAGTGAAGAAGAAGGAAGCATGAGGAAACAGTTTAAAGGAAAAAGGGCTGAAGATTACGGTGTGGCAATGGTTGAGGTCCTTCGCTACGCTCATGATGACACCAAAGAAAAAGAACCGATCTGAAGATCAGCCACTAAAACGCCGGCGTCAGGATACAAAACACGGCGTTAAGCCTGGTCTTGGGAGAAGACTACGTAAGAGGAGTTCCAGATGGACGCGGGGACGGAGCCACGGGGCTGCGCGGTGACGATGATCTTGAACGATTTGGAATCGGCGGCCAAGTCGGATAAAAGAGTGGCTTGGGGGTCAGGTGCGAGAGGCTGAACGCTGGCGAGATGGCGAAGAATGGAAAAGATATTGTCGGAGGCGGGAGCGAGAGGAGCCTCGGCGGCAACGCCGCGAAATTCGAGCAGAACGCTGCGTTCGTGGAAACTCCACGCGATTGCGGCGCAAAGGGAAACCGAGCGCTCGAAGCGGTCTTTTTCGTCACGAGAAGAACCGGGAAGCGCGGCAAGACTGTGAGGGTCAAAGACGAGGAGGACGCTGCAATCGTCTTCGCGAGCGAATTCGCGGACCATCAGTGAGCCGAAACGAGCGGTAGCTTTCCAGTGGACGTGGCGAGCGCTGTCCGTGGGGACGTAATCGCGGAGCGAGTAGAGGTCCTGGCCGCGGCCCTTGGTGAGGGATTCCATGGCGCCCTGAATGCCGGGGAGAACCTCAAGAAATTCCGGGGAAGCTTCTACGGAAGGATAGACGATAGCTTCCGCAGCGAGATCGAGGCGCCGCGCTTTTTGCAGAAAGCCAAAGGGGAAGCGGGTGACGATGCGAAACGCTTCCTGGCGATAGACGCCGCGTTTGGGGAATAGAAGGGGAACAGTCTGCGAAACGGCTTCTTGCCGCGGAATATACGGAAAATAGACCGGTGTTTCGAGAACCGCGAGCGCGGCAGCGTCTTTCTTGGTGACGCCTTCGACGCGAAGAGAGAAGGAGGGAAGAGTCAATTTCTCGTTTTTGAGTTCGAGGGAAGCGCGAACAGGTTCGGCCGCGAAAATGTGTTCGGGAAGTTGCAGGCGCATTTCGATGCCGGCAAGTGTGATGGAAGAGAGAATGCCGGACATGAGAATGGAGGCGATGAGGCTGGCGAGAATCAGGAAGAGAAGATTGTTGCCAGTGTTGAGGGCGGCGAGGGCCACGAGGACGACGCCGACGATGTAAATCCAGCCTTCCAGGGTAACGCGGTACTCCATGCGATAGCCGATCCAGCGAAGCGCGGTGCGTTTGGCAAGGACGGGAACCAGAGTAACGGCAACCCACGCGGCGACAAGCAGAGCGATGATGGCGGAGGCGCTGGCCAGAGCGACGTTGCCAAGTTGCGCGGCTGCGCCGGAATAGAGGGCAAGGATGAGAGCGACAGAGAGGGCGGTGATGGAGAGGAAGAAGGCGCGGATGGCGGGGCGGTCGGATTTGGAGAGGAGGGAGTTGAGAGTTGAGGTGAGGGGCGCCATGATCTGCCATTCGTCAAAAGTTAGAACTAGTGGGTCCAGTGTTTGCAACTGAGCCACAGAGATCAGCGAATCACGAGCCAGATATCAGCCAGCAGCGATCAGTTATCAGGAACCAAAAACCGCCGAGAAATCCTTCGCTGCGCTTAGGATGACATCGTTTGCACACCGAACCTTCAGTCAGGATGACACTCACTTCCTGGGTCTGCAGCTGCCACCTGGGTGCGCAGCCGGCACGAAAATTCGTTGCGCCCGGTCGCTAATGGGTACGTCATCGTCATAGCGGGACGGGGACGGAGTCGACGATTTCGCGAAGAACATTTTCGGTGGTCTCCGATTTTTTCTGCAGCGACGCGTGACGCGCGCTGGCGACAACGCGATGAGAAAAAACGGCAACTGCCAGATGCTTGAAATCATCGGGGAGGCAGAAATCGCGACCATCGAGGTAGGCGCGAGCTTGCGCGGCGCGCTGAAGCATCAAGGTGCCGCGGGGGCTGACACCGAGAGCGAGATGATCGGATTTGCGAGTGCGATTGACGATCTCCAGGGCATAGTCGTGCAGGCTGGAATCCACTTTGACGCGGGTGACGGATTCCTGCATGGCCAGGACGTCGGTGACGTCCGCGACAGTTTCCAGGGCGGCGACGGGATCGTCGGAAACGCGGCTGCGAAGAATTTCGCGCTCGGTTTCGTGCGAAGGGTAGCCCATTTTGACGCGCATGAGGAAACGGTCCAGTTGGGATTCCGGAAGCGGGTAAGTGCCGTGATGCTCGACAGGATTTTGCGTAGCGACGACGAGAAATGGCTTGGGCAGCGGGAGAGTGCGGCCGTCGACGGTGACTTGCGCTTCGTTCATGGCCTCGAGAAGAGCGGATTGTGTGCGGGGAGTAGTGCGATTGATCTCGTCAGCGAGAACGACGTTGGCAAAAATGGGCCCTTGGCGGAATTCGAACTCGCGAGACTCGGGATTGTAGACGCTGACGCCGAGAACGTCAGAGGGTAGCAGGTCAGAAGTGAACTGAATGCGTTGAAAGGTGCAGTGAAACGATTTGGCGAGAGCCTGGGCGAGGGTGGTTTTGCCGGTGCCGGGAACGTCTTCGATAAGCAGATGGCCACGAGCGAGAAGAGTGACGAGGGCAAGCTGAATGACGTCTTCCTTGCCGTAGATAGCGCGGGCAATGGAGCGCTGCAGCTGCGAGACGACGTGAGAAGTGGCGACGGCCATCGGTTGAAAACCCAGTGTCTTCCTGTTACAAATAGAAGAAGGGAGTGACGCCGGCGTTTGCGGCAGGCGGAACTGCCTTCCACCCGTTCCTAGACGGGCGATTAGCTCAGCGGTTAGAGCGCTCGCCTCACACGCGAGAGGTCAAAGGTTCAAATCCTTTATCGCCCACCACTCTATTGCTAAGTCTCTACTGAGTCTCTCATCTTAAAGCCCAAAGAAGGCAGGCGCAGCATGTATTTTGTGCCGAAGTTGCTATTTGGCCGAGGGAGCAGGTGGAATAGTGGCGTATGGAGCAAGACTCGGGAGTAGCGCGAGGGATTTTGTGAGGCCCCAGTGGTCTTGTATAGTGGCGGCATGCAAACCTTTTTGCGCGCGATTGAGTTTTTGAGTTTGAGTGTGTGGCTGGGCAGCGATGTGTTTTTGAGCTTCGTGGTGGCGCCGGGGGCGTTCACGATTCTGGGGAACCGGGACGCGGCGGGGATGATGGTGGGATACGCGCTGGCGCGGTTGCACTACGCGGGAATCTTTTTGGGATTGCTATTTCTGGTGGCGCGGCTGTTGCGGACGCTGGACTTTGGCAGTTTTACGACGGCAGCGGCGCTATGCGTGGTGTTGATGGTGGTGCTGACGGCGGCGTCGCAATTTACGGTGAGCAACCGCATGGAGCGGTTGAAGAGGGAGATGGTGTCGGTGCAAAACACGCCAGAAAATGATTCTCGGCGTGTGGAGTTTAACTGGTTGCATCATGTGTCGGTGGGATATGAGGCGGCGGTATTGTTGGTGGGATTAGCGGGGATGTTTTTGTTGGTGAAGGAAACGGTTTCGAGGCCGTAGGAAACGCGAAATCGGAAATCGGAGTTTGGAACCCGGGATCGAAAACTCAAGAACCTCACACGAAAAACCGGCGTGTGGGCACCCAGCTACTTTGGTGAGGGTTTGCGTTTGCGGGGTTTGCGTGGGCGGATTTTGTTGGTGACTTTGTAGCCAGCGCGTTCGAAGGCGCGCCACATGTACCAACTGGCGACGGTGCGGTAAGGGCGCCAGCGTTCTCCGAATTTGAGAAGCTCCTTGGGCTTGGGCATGTGCTTCTTGCCGTAGGCGACAGACCAACCTTTTTTTACGCCAAGGTCGTGGATGGGCAGCACGTCGGGGCGGCCGAGGCGAAAAATCAAAAACATTTCGACGGTCCAGGCGCCAATACCACGGACGGAGACCAGCCGCTCGACGAGTTCGTCGTCGGAGAGCAAGAGGGCCTGGTCGTGCGTGGGGACGATGCCTTCGATGGTTTTTTTGGCGAGATCCTTCATAGCGGCAACTTTTGCGCCGGAAAGGCCGGCTTTGCGGAGTTTGGCGGCGGAGATCTTCAGCATTCTTTGCGGTGAAGGAGGACGTCCGTTTTCGCCGAGCGCTTTAATGCGAGCGAAGATGGTGGCGGCGGCTTTGCCAGAGATGGATTGGTAGGTGATGGATTCGAGGAGGGCTTCGTAGGGAGATTGCGCGTCGGCAACATTGATTTCGAAGGGAGCGACCTCGGCGGTGAGGCGCTTCAGGCAGTCGTCGCGATCGCAGAGGTGGCGAACGGCTTCGGCGAGATCGAAAGCGAGATTGGATGACGGCGCGTTGATGGTCATGGCGGCAGAAAAACATAGCATGGAGGAAGTGGAGTTGGTAAGCGGGCAGTCGAGGCGGGTGTGGTAAAATTTGTTGTTTGGGTGGGCTGAAAATAGTGGACTATGGCGAGTGGATGCAGCGCGCAATGCCTTCCTGAAAGACCGCAGCGAGTGAAGGAACTCTAGATCAATGCAAACAGGAATTATCGGACTACCACAGGTAGGAAAGACGACGCTGTTTCGGATTTTGACCAAGGCGAACGTCGAAGCGAAGGGTGGGCAGTCGGCGCACGTGGGCGTGGCGAAAGTGCCGGAGCCGCGACTGGCGGAACTGGCGAAGCTGTATAATCCAAAGAAAATTACGTACGCCACAGTGCAGTATGTGGACTTGCCGGGCGTGCAGAAGGAACGCATGCGCGAAAGCCTGGCGACACTGCGCGACGTTGACGCGATCGCGCACGTGATTCGCGTGTTCGATGATCCCAGCGTGCCGCACTCAGAGGGAAGCATTGATCCATTGCGCGACGTGATGAACCTGGATCTGGAACTGATCCTGTCGGACCACGAGCAGATCTCCAAGCGACTGGAGCGCGTGGAGAAAGACCTGAAAAAGAAGAAAGAGACGTTCCTGGAGCACGAACGAGGAGTACTGGAAAAGTGCAAGGCGCACCTGGAAGCGGAAAAGCCATTGCGTGAATTGGAATTGACGGCGGAGGAGCGCAAGCCGATCAGCGGATTCCTGTTTCTGTCGCAGCGGCCGATGCTGTACGTGCTGAACCTGGGCGACGATGAGGCCGCGGAGATGGACAAGGCCATCGAGAAGCACAAACTGGGCGCGCTGCAAGGACGGCCGAACACGGCGGTGGTGGCGGTCTGCGGCCGATTGGAAGCGGAACTGGCCGAGATGGATGAAAAAGAAGCCACAGAGTTGCTGGCCTCCTATGGACTGAAGGAGCCGGGACTGAACCGGATGATTCGCGCGACGTACGACTTGATGGGGCTGTTTCCATTTTTCACTGCGGGCGAACCGGAAGTGAGGGCATGGACGATTCGCAAGGGATCCACAGCGGTGAAGGCGGCAGGCGAAATTCACAGCGACATTGAGAAGGGATTTATTCGCGCCGAGGTCGTGCAATGCGACGACCTGCTGGCGGCGGGAAGTATTGCGGCGGCGAAAGAAAAGGCGCAGGTGCGATTGGAAGGGAAAGAGTACATCGTGAAAGAGGGAGATGTGATTTTGTTCAGGCATAGCGGATGACTCATGAGCTTCCATTCCGGATTGCGTTGGCGGCGTTGCTGGGGTTGGTGGCGGCAGGCGGAAATCTGTTGGGCGGGTACTTTGTGGTGTACCGGGAATGGCCGCGCAGAACCCTGCAATATTTTCTGGCGCTGGGTGCGGGATACATGCTTTCCGTGGCGTTCGTGGAAGTGATTCCGGAGTCGTTACGGCTTGCGGGAGAGAACGCGCTGCTGTCGGTACTGGCCGGATTCTTCCTGATTCATTTATTCGAACACACCATTGCACCGCACTTTCATTTTGGAGAAGAGACGCACACGGAGGAGATGCACGGGCATCACGCGCGCAGCACCGTGCTGCTGGGACTGGCGATCCACACGTTTTTCGATGGTGTGGCGATCGCCGCGGGCTTTTTGGTGTCCACTTGGCTTGGCGTGGTGATCTTCGTGGCGGTGTTTCTGCACAAGCTGCCGGAAGGATTCACAGTGGCTTCGGTAGTGATGGCCAGTGGGCAAGGAAAGCGGCGTGCAGTGCAGGCGGCGGGATTGTTGGGAGCAGCGACGCTGGCCGGTGTACTGCTGACAAGCCTGCTGCAAGGGCAACTGAAGTATGCGTTGCCGTTATCAGGGGGAGTCACGGTGTATGTGGCGGCCACGGACCTGCTGCCGGAAGTTAATCGGGAACCGGGATGGCGGATGCCGGTGCTGGTATTCGTGGGGGTGGCCAGTATGTTGATTTTAAGAGGGTTATTCAAGTTTTAAGCGGGTGCGGCGGAGGCCCGTTACCTACCTTGCTCATGCCGGGCGAACTGCAACTTTCTGAGGACAAACGTGTTTGTTAGAGTGTGGGTGCTATGGCCAGGACCGACGTCCAACTGATGCTGGACGTGAAAGCTGGTGACGAAGCTTCATTTGAGCTTCTGTTGCACCGGTATCGCACGCCACTCGTCAACTTCCTGTTCCGAATGGTAAGGAACCGGGAGCAGGCGGAAGACCTCGCGCAAGAGGTGTTCCTGCGGGTGTATCGCGCGCGAGAGGATTACGTGCCAAGCGCGAAGTTCACCACGTGGATGTTCCGCATCGCGACCAACCTGGCATTGAATTCAGTGCGCGATAACCGCTACCACAAACTGGAAGATTCCATGGACGCGCCGGTGATAGTGGACGCCGAAGACGGAGACCAGAAGGTGCTGGATGTTGCGGACAAACACCCGAACATCGAGCAGCACCTGGTTGAGGATGCGCGAGTGAAAATGATTCGTCACGCGATCGACAAGCTTCCGGAGAAACAACGTGCGGCAGTGCTGCTGCATAAATACCAGGAGCTGGACTATGCAGAGATTGCCAAGATTTTGAGTTGCTCGGAGAGCGCGCTGAAATCGCTGCTGTTCCGAGCATATGAATCGCTGCGAGTGGAGCTAGCCCCGCTTGTGGCCGTTCAAGGAAGATCGTAGGGCAGGGAAAGAAGGAAGTGTTATGAGTTGCGAAAAAATGGAAAGCCGAATCCTGGCGTATGTGGATGGACGGATGAAAGAAAGCGAACGGCCGGATGTGGAGAAGCATCTGGCGGCGTGCGCGCCGTGCCGTTTGCGGGTGGAGGAATTTCGCGCGGTATCCAGTCTGCTGGAGGAATTGCCGGCGATCGAGCCATCACCGGCGTTCGATGCGCGGGTGCGCGCGCTGGTGGCAGCGGAACCGGTGAAGACAAATTGGTGGGCGTGGCTGCGTGTTCCGCCGCGGGTGGCGTTTGCGGCGTCGGCGCTGCTGGTGGCGGCACTGTGGTTTGGAATTCATCAAGGGCCGACCATTCAGACGATTCAGGTGGATGATGCGCAGATGATGCAGGATCTTCCGGTGTTGGAAGATCATGACGTGCTGACGAATTTTGAGCCGCTGAAGGAATTGCCTGCTCCGGCAGACGATGATTCGGATAATGTGCAGCAGCAAATGTGAAGAGGTAGTCAGTTGTCCATTTTAAGTTTTGAGTAAAGAAAGAAGTACAGCAGGAAGCAGTACAGGGACATCGTGAAGAACAGATTCCAGGTCGGAATGGCAGTGCTGGCGGTGGCGGGTTGCACCGTGCTGACTGTGTGCGGATGGGCGCAGCAGAAGCCGAATCCGAACCGGCCTCCGCAACCGGCGACTCCACATGTTTCGCAACCTCATGCAGCGCAGCCGCAGGTAGCGCATCCGCAGAATCAGAACGCCAATCGTCCTCCGGCGAATGCCGCGACGGGGAATGCCAACCGGCCTCCAGTGAATCAATATCATGGCGCGGAGCGTCCGCCGGCGAACAATTTTAATAATGCGAATCGGCCACAGAATGGAAATGGAGCGCGGCTGACGCCAAGACAACAAGCAGGTGTAGGCGCGCCACGACCGTGGGTGGACCAGATGCGCTCGCTGAGTCCGCAACAACGGGACAAGGTACTGCAGAATAGCCACGCGTTTCAAAATCTTTCGCCTGATAAGCAGGGCAAGATTCGGCAACAGTTCAATCAATGGGACAAGATGACGCCGCAACAGCAGGCCGACCAACGGATCAAAGAGGACAATTGGCGCCGGATGACCCCGGAGCAAAGGGATCACATCAAGAATGAAGTGCTGCCGCAATGGAAACAGATGCCGTGGGACCGGCAACAGGTGATGAAGCAAAAGTTGGGCGTGTTGCAGAACATGCCGGAATCGGCGCGCAATCAGCGGCTGAACGACCCGAACTTTACCAAGGGCATGAGCGACGATGAGAGGTCGATGCTGAAGGATTTAAGCCACACGCATGTGGGTGGGGCGCCCGAGCCGCCGGGGGAGTGAGGGCGAGTTTTAAGTTTTCAGTTGTAAGTTTTAAGTTAAGTCGAAAGTCGAAAGTCGAAAGTCGAAAGTCGAAAGTCGAGTAAAGTCTGGTTCTCTCCTTGGTGTGTTAATTCATAAAAACTGGTGGTTGAGATCCTTCGCTGCGCTCAGGATGACATTTGCCAGGTGGACTGGGCTGGCATAAAAACCAGCGCTATATTGAAGAATAAAGGCGGCTTCGCGGGATGCGCGCGCATGAGCTACTTAAGCGGGACGCAAAACCGAGTTGTTCGCGCGCCATTTTGGAGCGAGCGGTTCGGTGCGCTTGCGTTGACAACGGTAGAAGGTTCGCGGCATGGTGACTTGTTGGGTTGAGAAGCATCGAATGTTGGGGAGAAGGCTATTCTCGCTCTGTCGACCAGATTTCGCGCGCTGAAGCACCGCAACTTTCAGCTATTCACTATCGGCCAACTGATTTCGTTGATTGGCACGTGGATGCAAACCACGGCGCAGCAGTGGCTCGTCTACCGGTTAACGAAATCGGTGGCGCTGCTGGGGATTTTTGGATTTGCGAGCCAGGTGCCGATGCTGCTGCTGGCGTGGATGGGCGGGTACATGGGGGACCGCTACAACCGGCACCGCGGAGTGATCGTGACGCAGACGTGCTCGATGATTCTGGCGTTTGTGCTGGCGGCGTTGACGTTGACGCACGTGGTGGACAAGTGGCCGATGATGGTGATTTACATTGCGTTCCTGGTGGGGATTGTGAACGCGTTTGATGTGCCGATCCGGCAAGCGTTTTTCGTGCACATGGTGGGAAGAGAAGACTTGCCGAATGCGATTGCGTTGAACTCGTCGATTTTCAACGGGGCGCGAGTGGTGGGCCCGGCCATCGCCGGGTTTGCGATCATGGCGATCGGCGAAGGCTGGTGCTTTTTTGTGAATGGGCTGAGCTTCATCGCAGTGCTGGTGGCGTTGCTGATGATGAGAATCCCGGCGACGGAGATCAAGCACGACGGGGAATCGCCGGTGCGGAGTTTTGTGCAGGGATTCCGGTTTGCGATGGCGGATGTGCCGATCCGGTCTGCGCTGTTGCTGTTGTGCGTGTTGAGCATGTTTGGATTGCAGTACTCGGTGTTCCTGCCGATTTACGCGCACGATATTTTGCATGGCGGAGCGAAGGCTCTGGGATTGCTAATGAGCGCGGCGGGGGTGGGAGCGGTGCTGGGCGCTCTGCAATTTGCGGCGCGCACGGAGTACAAGGGATTGGCAAAGTGGATTGGAACCACGTGCACGGCATGCGCGATTGGGCTGATTGTGTTTTCGCAGGCACGAGTGTTCTGGTTGTGCGCGGTGGTGCTGTTTGTGGTGGGATTTGCGGCGACGTCGCAAATGGCGGCGACGAACACGATCATTCAGGAACGCGTGCCCGAGGCGATGCGCAGCCGGTTGATGGCGGTGTACGCGACGATGTTCATGGGCGTGATGCCAATTGGGGCGTTGATCGCGGGGTACGTGGCGAAGCATGTGGGCGCGCCGCGGACGATCTTGCTGTTCGGAGGATTGGTGTTGGCGGGATGCGTGGTGTTTTTGTGGCGAGTGGTGTTTAAGTTGACGGATACGCGTGGGGCGGCGGTGGGGACAGGAGTAATTGAAGGGTAGGCACCGCGGGTGTGCAACGCATGCGCGGACGCGTCGCAATCTCTCAAGCTGTTTAGGTTGAGGTCCTTCGGCGCGCAAACGACGCGCACCTCAAGATGACTTTTGTTTTAAGCGATCGACAAAATTTAAAACGCGGCAGTTCAGGCGGGATTGGGACGGTAGAGGTAATCGGACTTTACAGATGGAGCAGTGGGATCGACTGCGTTCGTGGTTGAGAGGATGGCGTCGACTCGCGGACGAGTGGGGGCCAGGGAGCAGACGGGATCGGTGGAAGCGGCGTCGCCAGCGAGCAGGAAGGCCTGGCAGCGGCAGCCGCCGAAGTCGAGTTGACGACGATCGCACGATTTGCAGGGCTCTTGCATCCAGTCTTCGCCGCGGAATTGACGGAAGGAAGAAGAAGATTCCCAAATTTCGCGCAGGCTCTTATCATTTATGTTGTCGAAGCGCAGGCCTGGAATGACGTTGGCGGCATGGCAAGGAAGAGCGGTGCCGTCGGGCGAAATGAGCATGAGCTTGCGTCCCCAACCGCCGACGCAGGGCTTGGGGAACTTCGCGTAGTAATCCGGAACAACAAAAACGAGACGAGTCTTGCCCATGAGGCGCTGTTCGGCTTGCTTGAGTGTGGCTACGCAATAGTCGATTTGCGCGCGGGTGGGAAGCAGATTGGCGCGATTGGCGAGGCCGTAGCCGTAATACTGAACGCTGGCAAACTCGACGCAGCCGGGGCCGTATTTTTCAACGAGCGCCAGCATCTCTTCGAGTTCGTGAATGTTCTGGCGGTGAATCACAAAATTCAGCGTGAGGCCGATGCGGTAATTTTTCAGCCAGTCGAGGACGCGGAGTTTTTGCGCGTGCGTGGAGGTGCCGGAGATTTCGCGAGCGGTTTCTTCGCGAGCGCCCTGGAAGCTGAGTTGGAAATGATCGAGGCCGGCGGAGACCAGAGCGGCGAGCTTGGATTCGTCGAGGGGAAGGCCGCCGGTAATGAGGCTGACGTAGAGTCCGGCTTCGCGTGCGGAGCGGACCAGGGCGACGATATCGGTGCGAGCGAGAGGTTCACCGCCAGTGAAATCGGTCTGGAGGATGCCGAGCTCGACGGCTTCGCGGAAGAGACGCGACCAGGTTTCGGTGGAGAGTTCGGAGTCGCGGCGTGTGAGTTCGATGGGATTGGAGCAGTAGACGCAGTGGAGCGGGCAGCGATGGGTGAGTTCGGCGACCAGGGCTAGGGGAGTGGGGATGGTGGGGGTGGTCATAGGAACCTAGGTTGGTCGTAGCTCATGAAGTCCGGGAGGGATTCCTCACTCCGCAGACTCCGTTCGGAATGACAAGCTTTTTCCTCCGTTCTCGTTGTCAAGATTACTGAGAACATTACGTCACAAAAGCGGCGGCGAGCCGCCGCACTCCTAAAAGTCGATGGCGCGCTGGTCGTGGAGGAGCGCGAGGTAGCCGAGCAGGTCGTCGGTGATGCGTTGCGGCTCAGCTTTGGCGTAGAGCGCGTGAAGTTTTTCTGCGATCTGCTGAACGGTGTGCGAGCCGTCGCAGAGTTGCACGATTTCCAGGCTGGGGCCATTGAGGCGCAGGGCGCGTTCGGGCATGAGGAGCATGCGGGGTTGCTGCGATTTTTCATTGAGGCGACAGCCAGCAGCGAGGCGGGGGGTGGCGCTAAGTTCGGGCTTCATCAAGATTCCTTGGCGGGCTGGAAAGCGCCGGGAGGCGGCCAGCCTGGATTGACGTATGCGAAATAGAGCGCGTCGAGTTGCGCCCACAGAATATCGCATTTGGCGCGAAGCGCGGCGTGTGCGAGATCCTGCTGCTCGCGCGTGCGCGCGTGTTGCACGCAGTAAGCGAGGGCGAACTCCGCATCCTCGGGAGCTTGCGTAAGACGACCCTGGAAATAATCGAGCGCGGGAACGAGCCAGGGGTAGTGCTGGCGCATGCGGTCCATGCGGAGGGCGATGAGCTTGTGGCTGAAAAGTTCGGTGAGAGAAGAGGCGACCGCTTCGAGATGAGAGCGCGTGGAGACGAGTTGCACGTAGGCATCGACGGCGAAGCGCGTGGCGGGCAGAATGCCAACGCTGCGGATGGCTTGCTCTCGTGAGAGGCCGGTGGCTTCGACGAGCTTGAGCCACTTTTCAATACCGCCGGGCTTGGTGCCGTCACCATCGTGATCGATGATGCGCTTGCGCCAGGCGAGGCGGAAGGCGGGATCTTTGCTGCGAGCGAGGATGGCTGCGTCCTTGATGGGAATGTGCTCCTGGTAGTAGTAGCGATTGAGGGCCCAAGCCTGAAGCTGGCGGCGAGTGAGTTTGCCTTCGTGCATCAGCAGATGAAAAGGATGTTGATGGTGATAGCGGTGGGCGCCGATGGCATGAAAGCCGGCAATGAATTCAGCTTCGGTGAGAGGTGGATTGTCTGAGAGGGTGACGGTCATAAAGTGATTTCCAGACCATCGTAGGCGATTTCAAAGCCGGCTTCCAGTACCTGACGATGTTCGGAGGAGCCTTCATCGAGGATGGGATTGGTGTTGTTGATGTGGAAAAGGATTTTCCGGCCGCGAGCGTTGGCAGGGAATTGCGCGAGAAGGCCATCGGGACCAGAGAGGGGGATATGACCAATTTCGCTGGCGGTTTTCTCGCTGCGGCCAGTTTGCTGCATTTCGTCCTCGGACCAGAAGGTGCCGTCGATCAGAACGAGATCGGCAGAAGCGGCGGTCTTGGCCCATTCGGAACCTCGGCCCGAGAGGGAAGGAGCGATGAAGATTTTTTTTCCGGCTTGCTCGAGGAGTAGGCCAACGGTGGCTTCATCGGGCGCGGCGCCGCGACGGAAATCCTCGCTGGCAAAATCGGGATAGGAGCCGTTGAGAGGGACGGAGTTGTAGAAAAACGTGGGAGCGTCACCGGGGTCTTCGGAGAGATGGCAACCGATGCGTCCGCGCGAAGAAAGCATTTGCCATTGGACCGGCGGATCCGCGCGATCGAGGACTTTGAAGATGCGGCTTTCGTTCTTCAAGAGACGTTGGACCGAAAGAGTGGCAAAGACGAAAAAAATCTGGAATTCGCGCAGATGGAGCAGCCCCATGACGGAGTCAACATCAGCAGAAAGCAGAAAGACGCCGGCGATGGGAGAGTGTCCGGCCAAATCGGGGTTGGGAGAAAGTTCTGGGGTGGCGATGATTTGAGAGCGAAGATCGGGGGAAGCGCCAACCAGAAACCAGAGTCCAGAAAGTGGAGAGAAGGCAATCTGCGCTTGCGAGCGCGCGCGTGCTCGCAACGTGCCAGCGCGAAGAGCAGAGCAATTGTGGCAAGCGCAATTCCATTGAGGGAACCCGCCGCCGGCGGCCGAGCCGAGGATTTTGAGGTGCATGAAGAGAGGCTCCCGTAAGACGAGACGCGGGGACGGGCGGGAAAACGCGCGACAGCCAGCAGTATAAACGCAAAACAGCCCGCCTCAGCCAATGTTGAAGGCAGGGAGTGAAAGGCGGGCGTTCAGGAAAATGCGATTAGAGTTCGGCGTTGGCGTACGAGCTGACTTCGCAGTTGAGGTCAATCTCTTCGTGCTGCGGTGTGGTCCATTCCATGGGGCGCCGCTCCTTTGTATTTAGTGATGCAAGAACCCGCCGAGAGTATCACAGGTCACAAAGGAAGGGAATACGGGGAGGCCGTGAGAAGGCGTTTGCCAGGCGAGAATGAGCTACTACATATAGACAAAATGATGAAAGGGAATCGCAGCAGGTCGTAGTGGTCTTGAAGAGTACTAGTAGGGACGAAATTCAACAAAATTTGCACAGAGGAAGAGAATTTCCCTTGACAACTGTGGGGATAGGCCTAAGATGTGGCAGAAAGTGGTAAAAAGTGGCGAGCAGTAGAGTCAAGTAGGGCCTAAAGGGCAGTGGTGGATTTGGGCAAACTCATCCTCCTGCGAAGTGGAAAAAATGAAGCTGCGGGGCAATTGTCAGGCCAAGGTAGACGAGAAGGGCCGGTTGAAGATACCCGCCGTGTTTCTCGACGCGCTTCGGGAGCATGGCACACAGTTTTATATCACTAGCACGACCGGTGACCGGGCCCGGATTTACCCGATGCCGGTGTGGTCCGAGATTGAAAACAAGCTGGAGAAGCTACCCAGCACGGACAAAGTAAAGCGCAAATTTTTGTTTCACACAAGCTATTACGGGCAGGCGGTAGAAATAGATGGCCAGGGGCGAGTACTGATACCGACGGTTTTGAGGGAGTCGGCGCAGACCAAGGGCGAGGTGGACGTATTCGGCCAGCTGGACCACCTGGTGGTGATGAACCACACGAGGGTCGTGGATGAAATGAAGAGCGAGCCGTATACAGATGCGGACGACGACGCGCTGAAGAGTTCGGGCATTTAGTAGGGGCAGGCAGTAGACGGGGCGGCAGGGCAGCAGGGCGAGGCAATTGGGCGCACCACATATACCGGTGCTGTTGGATGAGGTGCTGGAATGGCTGGCCATAAAGCCGGAAGGAATATACGTAGACGCAACCACCGGAGCGGGCGGCCATTCGGCAGCCATAGCCGGGCGGTTATCGTCGGGCCGGTTGATCAGCCTGGACCGGGACGCACAGGCGCTGCAGATCGCGAGGGAGCGGCTGGCGGAGTATGGGAATCGAGTGAGCTACGTACACGCTCCGTTTTCGAGGATTGCGGAGGCCGTACAAGGGTTGGGGATAGCGAAGGTGGACGGGGTCTTGGCCGACTTGGGAGTTTCGAGCATGCAGCTTGACCGCCCGGAGCGAGGGTTCTCGTTCCGCGAGGGAGGGCCGTTAGACATGAGGATGAGCAGCGGGGAGTTGGAAGAAGACACGCTGACGGCCGAAGAAATTGTGAATCGATGGTCGGAGAAGGAATTAGCCGACTTGCTCTACCGTGAAGCGGAAGAGCACGATTCCAGAAGAATCGCCAGAGGGATAGTGAAAGCGCGACCGATCAGAGATACCGCGCACCTGGCAACGGTTGTGGCAGGCGTCCGGAAGCAATGGGGAAGGCAGAGACTGCATCCCGCAACAAAAACGTTTCTGGCGCTGCGGATAGCGGTGAATCGAGAGTTGGAGGAACTCGGGCAGTTTCTTTTTCGGACTCCCGCCACAATAAATTCAGGGGGACGGTGGGTGGTGCTGACGTACCACTCGAGGGAAGATCGGCCGGTGAAGCACGCGTTCCAGGCAGGGCAAAGAGCAGGAACGCTGAAGGTGCTGACGAAACACGTGATTGTGCCGAACGAGGAAGAGCAGGAAGCAAATCCGAGATCGCGGAGCGCGAAGCTCCGGTGCGCAGAGAAGGTGTGAGATGGACCGCAAGAGGAAAAACAAGCCGGTGATGATGGAGTTCCAGACCGTGAAGCGGATTGATAATTCGCGGCTGGTGCGGCACGTGGAGCCGGCGAAAATGCGCGGGCTATATAAGACGGCGGCGCTGGGCGGCATTGTGGCGATGTTCCTGATGCTTTACATCTATCAACATTTCCGTTGCATCGATTTGAGTTTCCAACTGGAAGAGATGAAGGCCAAGCAGCAGTCGGCGCAATCGTACAACGGACAATTGAAGCTGGAAATCGCGACGTTGCGCGATCCGCGGCGAATTGATTTGCTGGCGAGGCACCAATTGGGATTGACGCAACCAATTCCGTCGCAGGTACGCGAATACACGAGTCTGGATGAGGCGCAGGTGGCGGCGGTGAGGTACGTGAGGCCGAACCGAGCGCCGTAGCTGGAGATCTCTTCCAGGTGAAAACCAGGGAGAGATTCCTCACTCCGCGGACTCCGTTCGGAATGACAGAATGGAAGTTTCCGCAGGCGGTGACGCCGCGCTAACGAAGCACACTGAGTTTGGAAACGAGTGTTGAGTCCGCCAGAAACGCGAGCCAACTGCCAGGAACCATGCAGCAGAATAAAGTTGACGTACGTTTACTGATTCTTGCCGGCGTGGCGCTTTTCTGGATGCTCGCGGTCTCTGGCCGGCTTGCCTACCTGCAATTATTCCGACACAGCGAATACATGATGCGCGCTTCGCGGCAGCAGCGGCGAACGCTAGATATCACGCCGAAGCGCGGCGCGATTTACGACCGCAACATGCGGCCGCTGGCGATGAGTGTGCCGGTGCAATCGGCGTTCGCAATACCCTCGGAAGTGAAAGACGTGCCGATGGCGGCGCGGCTGCTCTCGGGCGTGTTGGGCCCCCCCCAAGATTACGTGAAGGAAAAACTGGAATCGGGCAGCACGTTTGTGTGGATTCAACGGAAGCTGCCGCCGGAGAAGGTGCAGGCAATCAAGGCGCTGAACCTGACGGGTATCTATTTTCAGGAAGAGAACCAGCGGTACTACCCGAAAAGGGATATGGCCGCGCACGTATTGGGATTTGTGGACGTGGACGAAAAGGGATTGGGAGGAATTGAACACGAATACGACGGATTGATCCGCAGCAAGGGCGAAAAGATTGTGGTGATGGCGGACGCGAGGCAGCGCTGGTTCGACGGAGGAGAAGCGCAGCGGGATCAAGGTGTGAACGTCATACTGACGATTGACGAAAAGATTCAATACATCGCGGAGCGGGAACTGGCGGCGGTGATTGAAAGAACGCACGCACCTGCGGGAACCGTGATCGTGCAGGATCCGAACAGCGGAGCGATCCTGGCGCTGGCGAACTGGCCGAAATTCAATCCGAACGCCGCGGTGGATGTACCGGCAGAGGCGCGGATGGACCGCGCGGTGAGCGCGATTTACGAGCCGGGATCGACGTTCAAGCTGGTGACGCTGGCGGCGGCGCTGGACCAAAACCTGATCCGCACCGAAGAAGTATTCGACTGTGGAAACGGCGCGGTGGTGGTGGCGGGGCACACGATACACGACCACAAGAAGTATGGGATGTTGACGGTATCGGAAATTCTGGCCAATTCCAGCGACGTTGGCGCGATCAAGATTGCGCTGCGGCTGGGTTCGCCGAAATTTTACGAGTACATCAAGGGATTCGGATTCGGGTCGTTCACGGGAATCGATTTGCCGGGAGAAAGTCGCGGGAAACTGCGGAAATACGAGCATTGGGGATCGTACTCGATTGGATCGATTTCGATGGGGCAGGAAGTGGGAGTGACGCCGCTGCAAATGATTTCCGCGGTGTCGGTGATTGCGAATGGCGGACTCTTGTACAAACCGCATGTGGTGCAAGAGATGCGGCGCGGCGACAAGATTCTGGCGCTGGACGGGCCTTCGGCGAGCGCGGATCCACGGCGTGTGATTCGTCCAGAGACGGCAGCGGCGATGCGGCGGATGATGGAAGGGGTGATATTGCAAGGGACGGGGAAGAAGGCGCGGCTGGATGGCTGGACGGCCGCGGGTAAAACGGGGACAGCGCAAAAGACTGATCCGGCGACGGGACGATATTCGCGAACGAATGTGACTGCTTCGTTCACAGGATTCGCGCCAATCAACAACCCGGCAGTGACGATTCTGGTTTCGATCGATTCGCCGGCAGGGTATCCGCACGATGGAGCGACAGTTTCAGCGCCGGTGTTCAAGAGCATTGCGGAGCAAGTGTTGCCGTACCTGGATGTGCCGCGCGATGTGCCGCTGAGCCCGCGATTGCTGCAGACGGCGTACAAGCCCGGAAGAGAAACGGAAGATGCTTCGCTGGATGATTTGACGCCGGTGGATTTTTCGGCGCAGCCGGAAGCGACCGAGGAGATTGCCAAGCCGACGGAAAGCAACGTGGCGGAGCCAAAGCCACCGGAAGTGACGCTGGCGGTGGATGAAGGAGGAGACATCGCGGTGCCCGATTTTGCGGGCAAGACGATGAGGGACATCACGGAGGCATGCTTGCGGCTGGGGCTGGACCCGGTGCTGGTTGGCAGCGGCATTGCATCGGAACAGACGCCAGAAGCGGGAGCAAAAGTCCGCCGTGGTACGAAAGTGACCGTGCAGTTCGCGACGACGCCGGCTCGCACGAGCAAACCGCACTAGGAAAAGGACTTAACAAGCAAATGAGCAGAGGACTGAAGCTAGCGGAGGATTTACAGAAAAGCGGGACTCGGCTCAGAGAGGACGAACGGAAACAAACTGTGGCTGAGCAGAAACACCCTGCCCGCAAGCCGCTCCATGAGGTTCTGGAGGGAGTTGAACTGCGCGCCGGTGCGCCTGCGGGAAATCCGCTGATTGAACAAGTGACTTGCGATTCGCGGAAAGTGCGCGAAGGCGCGCTGTTCGTGGCGGTTCATGGCACGGCTACGGATGGGAACTTGTACGCAAAGGACGCGATGGCACGCGGGGCAAGGGTGGTGCTGAGCGCGGATGCCGCGCCTGCGGATTGGCCGGGAACCGCGGCATGGATCCAAGTGAACGAGCCAAGAAAGGCGCTGGCGATTGCGGCGGCGAATTACTTTGGCAGGCCGGCAGACGCGCTGAAATTAATAGGCGTGACCGGGACAAATGGGAAGACGACGACCGCTTCGCTGATCGATTCGATTGTGAAAGCTTCGGGGGCGAAGACCGGGCTGTTCGGGACGATTGCGTACCACACGCCGCGGGGTGAGTATCCCGCACCGAATACCACGCCGGAGTCGGTGGACCTGCAACAATTTTTCGCGGAGGTACGCGACGCGGAAGGCACACACGCTGTGCTGGAAGCAAGTTCGCATGCACTGGTGATGGACCGCTTGTGGGGCTGCCATTTTGCGGTAGCGTTATTCACAAATTTGACGCGCGACCACATCGATTTTCACAAAACATTCGACAACTATTTTGAGGCGAAGCGGAAGCTGTTTGAAGGAACGGGCGCAGGTGCGCCGGACGTGTCGGTGATCAACACGGATGACGAGTGGGGCAAGAAGTTGGTGGGATTGGAGAAGAATAAACTGACGTACGGTTTGCAGAATGGCGTGGACCTGAAAGCCAAAAAATTCCAGCTGACGTTTAACGGGTTGAACTTCAGCGCGCAAACGCCGAATGGCGCAGTGCAAGTGCAGTCGGCGCTGGTTGGGCGAATCAACGTCTACAACATTCTTGCGGCGATCGGCGCGGGAATCGGGCTGGGCTATTCGAACGAAATTATCGAGGCGGGAATCCGCAACCTGGAAGCGGTGGCGGGAAGATTTCAGAGAGTCGGTCAGGGACAACCGTTTCTGGTGGTGGTGGACTATGCGCATACCGATGATGCACTGGAAAACCTGATTCGCACGGCGCGTGAGCTGAATAACAAGGGGCGAATCATCACGATGTTTGGATGCGGCGGATCACGCGATCGCACGAAACGGCCGATTATGGGAGAAACGTCGGGGCGGCTGAGCGACCTATCGATTCTGACCAGCGACAATCCGCGGCAGGAAGACCCACTGAAGATTATCAGCGACATTGTAGTGGGAATGCAGAAGTCTGGCGGAAAGTATTTGATTGAACCGGACAGGGCCAAAGCGATCCGGCGAGCGATTGAAGAGGGGCGCGCGGGAGACATTGTGTTGTTGGCAGGAAAGGGGCACGAGGACTACCAGATTTTCGCGGATCACACGATTCATTTTGACGATCGCGAGCAGGCAAGAAAGGCGTTAAGCGATCTAGGGTACACGGAGCCGCCGGGCGGCAAAGGGTTTGGCACGTAGCGCGCCTTGGTCCGAGTAGCTAGGGCTGAGGGGCTGCGGGCCATGATGTGACCAGCAGATGAAGGAGGGACCCTCTACCGGTGAACACGCGCCAAGCAGTGCTTTACGGACGAGGTGAACGCTTCGCCCGAACCCTAGGAAAAGCCAACGTACTGAGGCAAATATGCGGTGGACGATTGAACAGGTGGCTGAGGCAGTGGCTGGGAAAGCGGGGCATGGACTCAACCCCATGGCCCGGATGGCCGGCGTCTCGATTGATTCTCGCACGGTACGTAACGGAGAACTGTTCATCGCCATACACGGTCCGAATCACGATGGACACGACTACGTGGCCGCAGTTATGGAGAGCGGTGCCGTGGCGGCGGTGGTGGCGGAGCCGCTGGTGTCGAAGTATCCCGGGTGGATCCAAGACCGGTGCATCACGGTGCCCGACACACTGGAAGCTCTCCACAACCTGGCGCGAGCGGTGCGCAAAGAGTGGGGACGGAAGATTTGCGGGATCACCGGGTCTGTCGGAAAGACCACCACGAAGGAAATCCTGGCGGCATTGCTGGGCACGAAGCTACGGGTCCTGAAGTCTGAAGGCAATTTCAACAATGAATATGGATTGCCGCTGACGCTGTTCCGCCTGGAAGAATCGCACGACGTGGCAGTGGTTGAGATGGGCATGTCGTATCCAGGCGAACTGCGCCGGCTGGCGGCGATCGCGCGGCCCGACGTGGCGATTGAGACCAGGGTGGCGCCCGCGCACTTGATGAATTTTTCTTCGGTGGAAGAGATCGCGATGGCGAAGCGGGAGTTGGTGGAAGGGCTGAACGGCGCGGGATCGGTGGCGGTTCTGAACGCGGACGATCCGCGAGTGGCGGCAATGGCAGCGGGGGCGCCGGGACGCGTGATTTTCTACGGCGTGGAAAAGCCGGCGGAATACGCGGCGGAAGAGATTGAAGATCGCGGGGCGCTGGGTTCGGCGTTCACGCTGGTGCATCGAGGAAAGAGGACCAGGATTGAGATGTCGCTGCCGGGGCGGCACGTGGTGGCGAACGCGTTGGGGGCGATTGCGGCGGCCAGCGTTTGGAACATTGGAATCGCCGACGCGCAGAAAGTGTTTCCAAATTTGCGCACGCCTACGATGCGCGGAGAATTGATCCGATTCACGAATGGGTTCGCGCTGATTAATGACTCCTACAATTCGAGCCCGGCAGCGCTGCACGCCATGATTGCCTTGCTGGCGGCGACTCCGGGCTTTCAGCGACGCATTCTGGCCGCGGGCGAAATGCGGGAACTCGGGCCGAGTTCCGCGGCGCTACACCACGAAGGGGGAGTGTTCGCGGCGCAAACAGGGAAAGTGGATTACGTGATTGGAGTGCAGGGTGACGCGGCGCAAATTGTGGAAGGGGCCGTGTCGAAGGGATTGCCGCGGGAAAATACCAAGTTTTTTCAAACACCGGGGGAAGCGGCGAATTTCCTGGTGGGATTCGTGCAACCGGGCGACCTGCTGCTGGTGAAGGGATCGCGCAGCGTGAAGATGGAAAGGATCGTGGAAGCGTTGCTGGCGCAATTCGCGCCGGAAGACGCGCGGCCACGCCCAGGGGCGGGCCACTGAGATGCTTTACTACCTGCTCTATCACGTGCTGCAGAAATATTTCAGTCCGCTGAATGTATTTCGCTACATCACCGTGCGCACGGTATATGCCAGCCTGACAGCGATGTTTCTGGCGCTGGTATTTGGGCCGTGGCTGATCCGGAAATTGCGGGAACTGCAGATCGGGCAGTACATCCGGGAAGAAGGGCCGCAAGAGCACAAGAAAAAAGCGGGCACGCCGACGATGGGCGGAGTGCTGATCGTGCTCTCGACGGCGGTGCCAACACTGTTGTGGGCTGACCTTTCCAACATGTTCGTGCTGCTGGGCCTGTTTGCGCTGCTGGCGTTCGCGGCGATTGGGTTTGTGGACGATTACGCCAAAGTGGCGAAGCGGCAAAATCTGGGATTGACGGGAAAAAGGAAACTGACGCTGCAGATATTGGTGAGCAGCGTTGTGGCGGTGACGCTGTTGGTGCTGGCGACACACAGCGCCTACTCGACGCAACTGATTGTGCCGTTCGTGAAGCGATTCCGGCCAGACCTGGTGATTCACAGCCTGATGAGTTCGCCACACCTGTGGCCGCTGGCGTTTATACCGTTCCTGATTTTTGTCGCCGTGGTAATTACGGGAAGCTCGAACGCGGTGAACCTGACGGACGGACTGGACGGCCTGGCGATCGGGTGCACGGTGATTGCGGCGGGGGCGCTGACGGTGCTGACGTATGTGAGCAGCAATTTTCGTTGGGCAAATTATCTGGAGATTCAGTACATCCCGCGCGTGGGAGAACTGACGGTGTTCTGCGGTGCATTGGTGGGCGCGTCGCTGGGATTCCTGTGGTACAACGCGCATCCCGCGGAAGTTTTTATGGGAGACGTTGGGTCGCTGGCGCTGGGCGGGACGCTGGGAACCATTGCGGTGATCATCAAACAAGAAGTGCTGCTGGTATTTGTGGGCGGGATTTTCGTAGTGGAAGCGTTATCCGTGATTTTGCAGGTGGGCTCGTTTAAATTGCGCGGGAAACGGATTTTTCGCATGGCGCCGATTCACCATCACTTCGAGTTGCTGGGCTGGAGCGAGAGCAAAGTGATTGTGCGGTTCTGGATTGCGGCGTTGGTGTTCGCGCTGTTCGCGCTGACGACGCTGAAATTGCGATAGTGCTTAGCTTAGGCAAGGCCAAGGATGCCGGGATCGATTGAATTGCGAGGAATGCGCGTGCTGGTGGTGGGACTGGCGCGGACAGGCGTGGCCACAGCATTGTTTTGCGCGGCGCGAAACGCGAAATTGACGGCGACGGAGATTCGACCAGAGAGCGCGCTGGGAGACGTGCCGGCGAAGTTGCGCGAAGCGGGAGTAACGCTGGAACTCGGCGGGCACACCGAGAAAACGTTTTTGGCGCAGGACTTGATCATTCCGAGCCCAGGAGTGCCGGCGGACGATCCGTTTCTGATGGCAGCGCGTTCGAAGAAGATCACCATCTGGAGCGAGATTGAATTGGCGTACCGGTTTCTGGAGGGGAGACTGATCGGAATCACGGGATCGAATGGGAAGACCACTACGACGACGCTGGCGCACCACATCCTGGCGAATTCGGGGGTGGAAGCTATTTTGGCCGGGAATGTGGGGACCGCGCTGATTTCAGTTGTGGAACAGACGAATGCGCGGACCGTGGCGGTGGTGGAATTGAGCAGTTTCCAGTTGGAATTGATTGAACGATTTCGGCCGGACATCGGCGTGATGCTGAACTTGACGCCGGATCATCTGGACCGGCACAAGACCATGGAAGCGTATGCGAAAGCAAAGGCACGGATGTTCGAGAACCAAACGGAACTGGACGCCGCGGTATTGAATGCCGACGACGCGCCGACGGTTGGCTACACGCCGAAAAAGCCGCAAGTATTCTGGTTCAGCCGGAAACAAGCGGTGAAACAGGGCGCGTACGTGAAGGGCGACGACATCGTGGTGACGCACAAGACGGGAGAGGATTTCGTGATGAAGGTGCAGGAGATTCCGCTGGCGGGCGCGCACAATCTGGAGAACGTGCTTGCGGCAGTGACAGTGGCGAGGCTGGCGGGCGTCGATGCAGCATCGATCGGGAAAGCGGTGAAGACTTTTGCGGGAGTGGAGCACCGGCTGGAATTCGTGGCGGAAATCGGCGGAGTGAAGTATTACAACGATTCGAAAGCGACGAACGTGGACGCAACGTTGAAGGCATTGGACGCGTTTCCCGGGCGGATCCTGATAATTCTTGGCGGAAAAGACAAGGGAAGCGACTACACGGTGCTGCAGAAGCCGTTGCGAGAGAAGGCGATTCTGGCGCTGCTGATTGGCGCGGCCAGCGAAAAGATCGAAAAACAGATTGCGGGAAGCGTGGCCATGGAGCGAGCGGAAACGATTGAGCGAGCCGTGGATATTGCTTCACACGCGGCACAGGCAGGGGACACGGTGGTGCTGGCGCCGGCTTGCGCTAGTTTCGACCAGTTTCAAAGTTACGAGCATCGCGGACGGGTGTTTAAGGAGTTGGTGCGGCAGATTCAGCCGGAAGTCGAACGGAACGGTTGAAGGATAGAGGTGAACGGTGGCGCGACGGCTGGAAACGGACCGCTGGCTGTTTGGAGTAACGCTGGTGCTGTGCCTGATGGGCGCGGTGATGATCTTCAGCGCTTCGGCGATCATGGCGCAACAAATATACGGGCACTCGTACATTTTCGTGGCGAGGCAGGCCGCGGCGCTGGTGATGGGGTTGCTGGGAATGTTTGCGCTGATGAAGCTGGACTATCACCGGTTGCGCGAGCCTGCGGTGGTGTACACGGTGCTTTGCGTGGTGCTGGTGATGCTGGTGGGAACATTTTTCCTGGATAAGTCGCACGCGACCCACCGGTGGATCAAGTTGGGGCCGCTGAATCTGCAGCCGTCGGAGATCGGCAAGCTGGCGATCATTTTGTACCTAGCGTGGTTTCTGGATTTGCGACGACGCAGAGAGACAAGCCTGGAATTCAGCAAGCAGGATTTTTTGCAGACAATTCTTCCGGCGGTAGCGCCAATTTTTGTGTGCGTGGCGCTGATCATATTGCAACCGGACCTGGGCACGTCGGTGGATGTGGTGTTGATTATGACGGCGATTTTGTTTGTTGCGGGGCTTAGCTGGAAATGGCTAGCGGTGGGAGCGGCGGCAGGATTACCCGTGTTGCTGCTGCTGATCATGAACGCGTCGTACCGTCAGGCGCGATTGATGGCGTTTCTGCACCCGGATTCCGACCCTCAGGGCGCGGGTTTTCAGTTGCTGCAATCGCTGATCGCGGTGGGTTCCGGAGGGTTCACTGGCGTGGGATTGATGGAGAGCAAGCAGAAGCTGTTTTATCTGCCGGAAGCCCACACGGATTTTATTTTCGCGGTGATCTGTGAGGAATTGGGATTTTTGGGCGCGACGGTAGTGATTGTGTTGTTTGCGATGTACGCGTGGCGAGGATTGCGCGCAGCGTTCAATGCGCCCGACGGATTTGGAAGGATGGTGGCACTAGGTGTGACCGCGATGGTGCTGTTCCAGGCACTGATTAATTTTGCCGTTGTGTTGGGAATGATGCCGACGAAAGGGATTCCGTTGCCATTTGTGAGCTATGGCGGATCTAGTTTGCTGGTGATGTTGCTGGCAACGGGCGTGCTGTTGAATATATCGCAGCAGGCAGCGCCGAACACCGGGCTGCGGGATTGATGCCGTGAAATTGCTGATTGCGGGCGGCGGGACGGGCGGACACGTTTTCCCGGCGCTAGCCATTGCGCGGGAATGGAAGTCGCGAGGCTCGGAGAGAGAAGTTGTGCTGGTAGGAACCCAACGGGGAATTGAAATGAAGTTGGTGCCGCAGGCGGGGTTGCCGCTTGAGACGTTGCGCGTGGCTGGGCTGAAGGGCAAAGGCGGAACAACGCTGCTGAAGAATCTGGCGATGCTGGGCAGCGGCCTGAGGGATGCGTTCGGAGTGATTAAGAAGCACAAGCCTGTTGTGGCGTTTGGAGTGGGAGGGTATGCAGCGGGGCCAATGCTGCTGGCAACGTGGCTGCAAGGGATACCCAACGTCATTTTCGAGCCAAATGCGGAACCGGGATTCACGAATAAGGTGCTGGCGCATTTCGCAAAGAAGATTGCGACTGGATACGAAGTGTCGGCGCGAACGTGGGGAGAAAAGGCGGTAGTCACGGGCTGTCCAGTGCGGCAGGAATTTTTTCAAATTGCGCCGCGCGCGCCGCAGAAGCCGTATCGTTTGCTGGTGACTGGCGGAAGCCAGGGAGCGCTGCCGGTAAACCGCGCATTCATTGCAGCAGCGGGCCTGCTTGCAACGCGAAAAGACGAGTTGCGCGTCGTGCATCAAACCGGGGAGCGCGATTATAATGAAGTGCAGGCCGCTTATGAGCGGAACGGATTTCCCGTAGAGGTAGTGCCGTTTCTCGGAAACATGGCGGAGCGGTTTGCCTGGGCGGACTTGATTGTTTGCCGGGCGGGAGCCATCACAGCGGCGGAAGTGGCCGCGGCGGGGCGCGCGGCTATATTTATTCCTTTTGGGCGAGCGACAGACAGCCACCAGTTGCGCAATGCGCAAGAAATGACGAATGCGGGCGCGGGCAGGGCGATTACCGAGCCGGAGCTGACAGCCGAACGGTTGACGAACGAGATTTTTTCCCTCCTGGACCAGCCCAAGGAGATTGAAAAGATGGCGATGAAGGCGCGCAGCCTGGCGTATCCTCATGCGGCGCGCGACATCGTGGATTTGATCGAAGAGGCCGCGCGGCGAGCGAGCCCGAAGAAATTGGGAAGAACATGATGGTATCGTTTCGCAACTTTCAGCGCATACACCTGGTGGGAATCGGCGGAATCGGCATGAGCGGAATCGCCGAAGTGCTGCTTACCCTGGGCTACTCGGTTTCCGGGTCGGATACGCGGCCGTCGACGATTACGGAGCGGTTACAGGACTTGGGCGCGACGGTCCATGAAGGACATCGGGCCGAAAACGTGGAAGGCGCGAACGTGGTGGTGATTTCGTCGGCGGTGAAGGCCGACAATCCGGAAGTGGTGGAAGCACACAAGCGAAAAATCCCAGTGATCCCGCGAGCGGAAATGCTGGCGGAACTGATGCGACTGAAATATGGGATTGCGGTTGCTGGTGCGCACGGAAAAACGACAACAACTTCCCTGGTGGCTTCGATCCTGGCGACCGCGCATCTTGATCCCACGTTTGTGGTGGGCGGAAGAGTGAATCAAGCGGGAACCACGGCGCGTGTGGGCCGCGGAGAATATTTTGTGGTGGAAGCAGATGAAAGCGACCGCAGCTTTCTGATGTTCGCGCCGGTGGTGGCGGTGGTGACAACCATTGACCGCGAGCATCTGGATCAGTACTCATCGCTGGAAGACATTCAGGACGTATTTCTGCAATTTGTGAACCGCGTACCGTTTTACGGCGCGGCGATTCTGTGCCTGGATGAGCCGAATGTGCAGGCGTTGATGCCCAACGTGAAGAGGCCGATCATCACGTACGGGACGTCGAGCCAGGCGGACCTGGTGATCAGCGACGTCGAGTTGCTGGGGCTGGGAAGCCGGTTCCGCTTGACGTACAAGGGCGATGATTTGGGAATATTCGAATTGCCGCACCCGCCGGGGATTCACAATGTGCGTAATGCGGCGGCGGCAGCGGCGGTGGCGTTGTATCTAAATGTCGCATCGGATTTGATCCGCGAGGGATTGGGAAAATTTGCGGGAGTGGGGCGGCGGTTCGACATCAAGGGAGTGGTGAACGACATTGTAGTGGTGGACGACTACGGGCATCACCCGACGGAGATTCGCGCCACTCTGGAAGCAGCACGGGGATGCAAGTACAACCGGTTGCTGGTTCTGTTTCAGCCGCACCGGTACACGCGCACGCAGCAATTGTGGGACGAGTTTTCGCGCGCGTTTAACCAGGCGGATGTGCTGGTGTTGACGGATATTTATGCGGCAAGCGAAAACCCGATCGCAGGAATCACCAGCGAAGCACTGGTGAATAGCATCCGCGACGCGGGGCATAAGAATGTGCAGTACATCGGGTCAATGCAGGCCGCGGTGGAATTTCTGCTGAAGGAAGCAAGGCCGGGCGATGCGATCATGACGATTGGCGCGGGGAATGTGAGCCGGGCGAGCAATGAGTTGATGGTTCTACTGGGCACGGAATACCACGTGAGCGACGGGCTGAGAGATGCGCATTAAAGATGCCAAGGTGCTGGGGGCGCTGCCCGAGTTGGGAGTGAAGCTGGAAACGGCAGTGTCGCTGGCGCAGTTGACGTATCTGGGCATTGGCGGAACGACAGATTTATTGCGGATTGGGCGGCACGAAGCGATTCCGGGACTGGTGAATTTGCTGGATGGCAACGGGATTCCGCACAAATTTTTGGGCGGAGGATCGAATCTGCTGGTTGCCGATGAAGAATTGCCGTTTGCGGTGATGCAGCTGGCCAAGCCAGAACCGGAAGTCGTGGTGGAAGGCAGTATCGCCAGCGTGGATGCGGCGGCGGACCTGGGACGAATGGTGACGTTCTGCGCGAAGAGGAATCTGGGCGGGATGGAAGGTCTGATCGGAGTACCGGGCACGGTGGGGGGCGCGTTGCGGATGAACGCGGGGGCATATGGCACGCAGATCGGGTCGTACGTGAGGGGAGTGAAGGTGTATCGTGCGCGAGAGCGGAAGATCGAAACCCTAAAAGGCGAACAGATTTCCTTTGAATACCGGCACACTTCGTTTGGGCCCAATGATATGATGCTGTCAGTGAAGCTTGAACTTCCCACCAAGCCGTACGAAGAAATAATCAAAGGCATTCGTATCTGTAACGAGAAGAGGCGATCCAGCCAGCCGCTTGGGCAGAAGAGCGCCGGTTGCATCTTCAAGAACCCTCCAGGAGCGTCAGCGGGGCGGATGATCGACGAATTGGGGCTGAAAGGTTACTCGGTGGGCGGTGCGCAGGTGAGCGAGCGTCACGCGAATTTCTTTATTAATGCGGGCCAGGCATCCGCGGCGGACATGCTGTCGTTGATGGCCAATGTGCGCGAGCGGGTGCGCGAGGCTTATGGAGTAAATCTGGAAAACGAGGTGGTGGTTTGGAACGCCTGAAACCTATCCAGCGGAATGCCTCCGCCGCGGCGGCAGCGGAGCAGGAAAGTTACCGGCCGGAACTGGTGACGGACGAGGAGCCGCGTTATTTGAGGCGGCAAAAGCCGGTGGAGATTCGGCGCAAGAAACTTGGCGGAAAGACCTGGCCATTTTACCGGCGAGTGTTTGTGTGGACGCTGATGGGTGGAACGCTGGCGACCGGAGTTGGGCTGGCGGCACGCTTTGCGCTGTACTCGCCGCAGATGCTGCTGATCAAGCCGGACCAGATCAGCATCACGGGGAACCACGTGGTGCCGCGCGAAGAAGTGCTGAAACTTTTTGTGCACGACCGTAACCGCAGCGTTCTACGGATTCCGTTGGATGCACGGCGCACGCAGCTGCAGGAAATTCCCTGGGTAGATGAAGCCAGCGTGCAACGCATCTTGCCGAACCATTTGCGGGTGGAGATTACAGAGCGAACGCCGATCGCATTCTTCCGCAATGGAACGGACTTGACGCTGATCGACGCACAAGGCGTATTGCTGGACCGCCCGGACGGTGAGGATTACCATTTTCCGATCGTGACCGGGCTTTCGGAGAATATTTCGCGGGAAGAGCGCGAGAAGCGCATGCAGACATACCAGGAATTCATGAGGGCGGTGGAACTGGTGAAACCCGGCGCAACCGATCGAATCAGCGAGATGGATCTGGGCAATCCGCGCGATCTGCGCGCGGTACTGACGGGACTGGAAGCCGGCGACCCGGGGCAGGCCGTGACGGTGCACTTTGGGCAGGGCGATTTCACCGGCAAGTACCGCACGCTGGTAGAGAATTTTGCGCAGTGGCAGGCGAATGCCGGGCGCGTGGAATCGATCGATCTTCAGTACTCGAGGCAGGTCGTGGTAAACCCCGATACCAGCGAACCGGTCGCGAAACGAAAATAAGATCAGGAGAGCGTTTTGGCGAAGAAAGATAAATACATCGTGGGATTGGATATCGGGAGCACAAAAACGTGCGCGTTGTTGGCAGAGATGGACAACGATCAGCTGCGGTTCCTGGCGTTAGGAGCGGCGGAATCGAAAGGGCTGCGCAAAGGGTTGATTGTTAACCTGGATTCCACGGTCAGTTCGATTCGGCGCGCGGTGGAAGAAGCGGAAGGCGTGGCCAACGTGCCGGTGGAATCGGCGGTCATCGGAGTGGCAGGCAGCCACGTGCGCGGTGTGAACAGCCGCGGGGGAGTGCCCTTGGGGCCGAGGCCGCGGGACATTGAACGCGACGATGTGCGGCGGTCGATTGATGCGGCGCGCAATGTTTCGTTGCCAGACGACCGGGAAGTGCTGCACGTATTGCCGCACGAATTCAGAGTGGATGCCCAGGATGGAATTCGCGACCCAATTGGAATGGTGGGGCAACGGTTGGAGGCGAATGTCCACATTGTGACGTCGTCGATCTCCGCGACGCAGAACCTGGTTACCGCGGCGAACAAAGCGGGGATTCTGATTAACGATACAGTACTGGAGCCGCTGGCGTCGGGCGAAGCGTGCCTTACGCAGGATGAACGAGACTTGGGCGTGTGCCTACTGGATATTGGCGGCGGCACAACCGAATTGATTGTGTATGGCGGCGGAGTGGTGCGGCACACCGGGGCAGTAGCGGTTGGCGGGGACCACTTCACAAATGATTTGGCAGTAGGACTGCGGACGCCGATTCCGGAGGCGGAGCGGATCAAGCGGCAGCACGGATGTGCCGCGGCACATCTGCTGCGCCATGAAGGTTCCATCGAAATCGCCAGTGTGGGCGACCGGCCGCCACGAACGATTTTTCCGCGGAATCTGACGGAAATCACTGAACCGAGAGCGATGGAGTTGTTGTCGCTGATTGCGGACGATCTGAGGCGCGCGGGACTGGATTCGCAAATTCCGGCGGGATTTGTGCTGGCAGGAGGCGGAGCGCGTTTGAACGGGTTGGTGGAATTGATGGAGCAGTTGTACCACTTGCCAGTGCGAATTGCGGAGCCGCGAGGAATTCTGGATTTGCCGGAGCAGGTGGCGCAGCCGGAATACGCCACGGTGATCGGGTTGGTATTGTACGGGGCGAAGGCGAGGAAGGCGGCGCTACCCAAATCTGGGACACTCGTGTCGAAGCTGAAGGCGATGTTAGCTGGAGCTTGACCGCAACGATGGGCCCAATGGTTCGGATGGCGCACGAATAAGGGGCGAGGCTGAGGGGAGTTTAGTACCCCCTGGCAGGGAAATGAACTGTTTTTCCACAGGCCGTTAAATTGCTTGTGGCACAGCCGTAACGCGAGATTTATAAAGGAGTTTCACCAGCCGGACAGGGGGAAGGCATGACAGCGAAAGACGCAGGTATCCGGATGAGTTTTAGCGAGGAGCTACAGCCGGCAAAGATCAAGGTAATTGGCGTAGGCGGAGGCGGCTGCAACGCCGTGAACCGCATGATTCGCGCGAAGGTTGAAGGTGTGGAGTTCGTGACGGCGAACACCGACCTGCAAGCGCTGAAGCTCTCGCAAGCTCCGGTGAAACTGCAACTCGGCGCAAAGTTGACGAAGGGATTAGGCGCCGGGGCCAATCCTGAGATCGGGCGCAAAGCGGCGCTGGAAGACACGGACAAAATTATCGAAGCGCTGGAAGGCGCGGACATGATCTTCATCACGTCCGGGCTTGGCGGCGGCACGGGAAGCGGCGCGGCGCCGGTGGTGGCTTCGTTGGCGAGTGAGATTGGCGCGTTGTCTGTTGCCGTGGTAACGAAGCCGTTTGCGTTTGAAGGCAAGCGACGGATGCTGCAGGCGGAGCAAGCGCTGCAGGAATTGATCGGCGTGGTGGACACGGTGATCGTAATTCCGAATGAGCGATTGATGGAAACCGTGGAGCGGGGCACAAGCTTTTTTGACGCGTTCCGGATTGCGGACGATATTTTGCGGCAGGCGGTGCAGGGGATTTCGGACATTATTACCGTGCCGGGAATTATCAATCGAGATTTTGCGGATGTGAAAGCCATCATGCACGGACAGGGTTATGCGGTGATGGGCACGGCGGTGGCGACGGGAGCGAGCCGAGCGGTGGATGCGGCGAATCGGGCCATCTCCAGCCCGTTGCTGGAAGACAATTCGATTGAAGGCGCGCAGGGAATTCTGATCAATATTTGCGGGAGCTCGTCACTTTCGCTGCACGAAGTTCATGAGGCGTCCAGCGTGATCCAGAAGGCCGCGCATGAAAATGCGAACATCATTTTTGGCGCGGTGATGGACGACAACATGAAGGACGCGGTGAAGATCACCGTGATTGCCGCGGGTTTCAAGGACGCGGGGAAGAAGAACGTGGCGCAACAGCAGAAGCCGTCGTTCTTGCCGCGAACGTGGAAAGCCGGGCGAGACGTGCCGGTGCAGCAGGAGTTGCCGCAAACGCCTGCGCCGCAGCCGCCGCCGAGCGTGGTGCACCAGGTGACCCAGAACGTTCGCGACGTGGCGCCGGAGGTTTCGAAGGATGATTTGGATGTGCCAACGTTTTTGAGAAGACAGGCGCAGAAGGCCTGAAAGGTTTTTGGAAGATCGGAAAGTTTAGCGGGGCGCGCAGTGTCGCGCCCCGTTTTTATTTTTAGACGCGGAAGAGGGAATGACGCAGCGGTTGCCGGTGACTGGCCGGCTGGGCGTTTTTCGAGCGATGGTCAAAAGCGGTGGCAAGCCACCGCACTCCAAAGACGGCAACTAATCGGGGCGAGATTTGTGTTGGGCTAGGGAGCGGACGGCGGCTTCGAAGCGGGCGTAGTCGGAGGAGCCATAGGGAAGGACACTGCTTAGGCCGGAGTGATATTCGCGGGCATGGATTGAATTTTGCAACACCGCAAAGTTGTCGGGATAGATGCCGCTGCCGGGCAAGATGATGATGCGATCGCCCGCAATCTGGACGAGCCTGGCCAGCGTGGCGCGTGCTTGGGGAACCTTGCTGGCGCCGCCCGAGGTCAGGATGCGAGTTGCGCCCCCGGTGATGACGTCTTCCAAGGCCAGGAACAAATCGGGCGTTTCATCAAAGGCGCGATGAAACGTGAGGGGAAGAGGCGCAGCGAACTCGACTAGCGTTTTCAAGAGAGGAACGCCCACGGTGCTATTTTCGCGGAGGACTCCCAAGACGATTCCATCCATTTTTGCTTCGCGCGCTTGAGTGATTTGCGATTTCATAAGCGAGATTTCGTCGGGAGTGTAGACGAAATTGCCCGGGCGAGGGCGAATCATGACGAAGATCGGCAATCGCAATGCGGCACGCGCACTGCGCATGGCTTCCGGCGTGGGCGTGAGGCCGCCACAGTGGAGATCGCAGCACAATTCGATGCGGTCGGCGCCACCGCGTTCAGCGGCTAGAGCGGCACCGACGGATTCAACCGTGATTTCGAGGAGAAAATTGTTCGTCATGGAGTGGCAAGCGCAGCCGTTGGCGCAACGAATATCAAAGAGAGGAAAAGGGAAGTAATCACGGGAAATAGATATGCTCGAGCGTAGTGGCTCATGGCCATAGTCTAGCGCACGTCGCTGGCGGGTCGAGAGCGAAGTCGGCAGAAGGATGTGCCGGTTTCCGCCAGCGTTGATAAAAACTTGGCGAAACTCGCTGCGACTTTAAGACGTCTAGTTCAATAGAGGGTCGGAAGCTCGACTCTGGCAAAGCCCTACAACCTGCCCGGACCTGCCGGGAGAATTTATGTCTATGCAAACCCGCTTGGCCGCCGCACTGCTGGTGACGGTGATCTGTGCTGCTGCTGCTGCGGTATCGCAAAAAGAATCAAAAGCGCCCGACAGCGACAGGATTTACCTCGATGTAGTGATTGCAGCGAGGTCCGGGCCACCTGTCACTGGCCTGCAGCAGGAAGACTTCACGATTCTCGATAACAAAACTCCGCGGCCCATCACTTCTTTCCGTGCTGTGAGTTCGAAGGAAGTCCCCGTTGAGGTTATCGTGGTGATCGATGCGGTGAACACGGGGTTCCAAAGCGTGGATTACGAACGCCAGGAAATCTCGAAATTTCTGCGCGCCGACGGAGGCCGACTGGCGCATCCCACCGCGCTCGCGATTTTGACGGATACGGGTATCAAGCAGATTCAAGAAAGCTTCTCGAGCGACGGCAATGCACTGAGCGCCGCGTTGAGTCAGGAAACCGTGGCCCTGCGAAGTATCGGGCGATCCGCGGCGTACTGGGGCGCGGTTGACCGCTTCCAGATGTCCCTCAGTGCTTTGCAGCAGCTTATGGCGCAGGAAGCTTCGCGACCCGGACGAAAGATCATCGTGTGGGTTTCGCCCGGCTGGCCGCTGCTCTCCGGCCCGGAGGTGCAACTGGACTCCAAGCAAGAACAGGGAATCTTTGAGAATATTGTGAATTTTTCGACGTCGATGCGGCAGGCGCGGGTGACGCTTTACAGCGTAGACCCACTGGGCAATCGTGACTTCGGCACCCGCACTTTCTACTATGAGACATTCGTGAAAGGCGTCAGCGGCCCGAATCAGGTGAATTTGGGTAATCTGGGACTGCAAGTGCTCGCCGTCCAGAGCGGTGGACTCGCTCTCAGCGTGAACAATGATGTGGCGAAGCTGCTACAGCGATGCGTCGCGGATACCGAAGCTTATTACGAGATTTCTTTCTCTCCGGTCGTGGAGACGAGACGAAACGAATATCATCACCTGGAAATAAAAATGGGAAATTCGGCCCTAGTGGCGCGTACACGGCAAGGCTATTACGCACAACCTGAGCTCTCCGAGATGCAAAAACTTGCGATTCCGCCGCCGGTGACACGGTGAATTCGGCAATTGCGCAACCAACACGCAGCTGAAATCGTATCGGCGGCACGATTCGAGAGGCACGAGGCTGTTCGCGCGACGGCCGCTAGAAAGGATGGCTCGGAAGATATTTGCTGCTTAGAGAAGGCCGTAGGACGCAAAGGCGACGATGGAGGCAACACCGAGCGCCGAGCCGAGAACGGCGCCGGCAAGGACGTCGCTGAGGAAATGCATGCCCAGGACGATACGAGAAACACCGATGCTGATGGCAAGAAAATACAACGGCGCTTCCAGCGAAGGATAGAAATAACTGACCACGAGCGAGATGGCGAATGCTGTCATGGTGTGACCGGAGGGAAAGGAGAACTGGTCCGGCGGAAGGATCTTGGCCCAGCAATGAGGTTCGAACTGGCAAGGACGCTGGCGATGGCTGATGCGCTTCAGTGTCTTGAACAAGAAAACGCCGACGATGGCCGCGGAACCGGCCGCACCGACGGCCGCGTAACGGTTGGCGCCGCCCCCCAGCAACAGAATGCCCGCCAGGCTGTACCAGATCCAACCGTCTCCCATGCGCGTGGCGGCCAGCATCCAGAAGCGAATCCAGCGCGGGGCTTTCCACCGGTTCATGCGACGCATGACGCGGTGGTCGCGATTCTCGATGAATCCCCAGAGGGTTTTCGCCCTGGTCATGGAGTTCCTTCAATTAGCCCAGTTCGCTTTAAATGCCGCGTCGATGTCCCAGATCATATGAGGCTTCGTCTCGGCGCGTTCGAGTCTTGCCACCCATCGCTTACAGAAGCGGATTTCGTTGAACCAGTGCGCCGCGGTAACGGCAGGAATCAGGATAGCGGCGACCAGCAGCGGAGCGCACCAAGGCTTTTCCTTCAGGAGCGCGCCCGCGAAAGAGAAAATGTCGGCGGTGAGCTTGGTATACCGGCCATGCTCGCCGCGAACGATGCCGCGACCGGCGCGCAACCCAGTCAGATACTCTTCCACGGTGCGGGCTCCGGGGATCTGCGTATAAGTGAGGCCAGCTCCGGTGAGCGTATGGGAATCGCTGCCGGCGATAGGGATCTTGCGGAGACCCCGCGCCAGGCGTTCCGCGGCGCGATTTGCTTCCACCCACATCAGGCCGTTACGCACTTCCAGGCCAGGGACGTAGGACGCAAACCAGTTGAAGTCTTCCTCCCTACGCCGGCCCGTAAGTCCGGAAAACACGTGGTTCACGCTGAAGAAGAGCTTGCGCTCGGTGAGGTACATCAGCAGCGCCACAAAATCGCCGCGGCGGCGCTGAATCTCGACGTGGTCCCTTTCTGTTATGCCATAGACGCCCAGGTGCGCCTGGGTGCCGCTGGGCATTGTCACCGTCACTTCTTCGCTGAGAAAGAAATCGGGATGTTTGCGGAGGGTTTCCCCGCCCTCGATGGAGTTGTGGTCCGTCAGGGTGACGATGGACATGCCGCGCCGTTTGCAACGGTCGTAAACTGCGGCGGGCTGGTTGTAGGACTCCTTGCAGAGCCGGGTAAGGCCCGGGGTGTCGCACATACCGGAAGCAGTGGAGTGGAGATGGAGATCGCATCGCATGAATGTATGTTGGATGCAGGATATGAACAGAGCATGAAGAGTGCGACAAATAAGCATGAAAGCTGGCACGGAACTTATTGAACACAAATGACTTTCTAAGTTTTCCACATGGCATGGCCGGCGCTCTTGCGCCAAGCGATTAAAGCTGTGCGACAATGCGCAAAATGAAAAAAATTCATCTCCTCTTCCACGATGCAGGAGGTGGTCACCGCAACGCTGCGGTCGCGCTGCAGACAGTGATTGCGCAGCAGAAGCGGCCGTGCAACGTGGAGTTGGTGCAGTTTCAGCAGCTAACCGATAAGCTCGACGTCCTTCGCAAACTAACCGGAATTCCCATTGAAGAGCAGTACAACTCCCTGCTGCGGCATGGCTGGACGCTGGGAGCCAAGCAGCTGCTTCGCGTATTGCAGGCCACGATATGGATATTCCACAAACCGCTGGTGAAATTGCTGGCCGACTATTTTCGGCAACATCCCGCGGACCTGCTGGTGTCGGTGATTCCACATTTCAATCGCGAGATTGCTGAGGCCTGGACGACGGTGTATCCGGGGCGGCCGTTCGTGACCATCATTACGGATTTTGCGGATTATCCTCCGCGTTTCTGGATCGAGCCGATCAGGCAGCAGCACGTGATTTGCGGCACGGAGCGCGCGGTGCAGCAGGCACGCGCGATGGGAAAGGATGACGCGCACGTGTTCGCCACGTCGGGGATGATTCTGCGCCCGGATTTCTACGTTCCCGACAACACGGATCCGGTTGCGCTGCGGCGTGAACTGGGCCTTGAACCCGACCTGCTGACGGGGATGCTGTTGTTCGGAGGCTTTGGTTCCGGGGTGATGTACCAGATCGCCGAAAACTTGGAAAAAGCTCGTTTGCCTGTGCAACTGATCGTGATTTGTGGACGCAACGAAAAACTCGCCAGGAAATTTCGCGCGCGAAAATGGAGTCTGCCGGTGCACATCGTTGGATTCACAAAGGAAATACACCGCCTGATGCGCGCCGCGGATTTCCTGATCGGGAAGCCCGGGCCGGGGAGCATTGCCGAGGCCATGGTGCGAAGATTGCCGGTGATTGTGGAGTGCAATGCGTGGACGCTGCCACAGGAGCGGTACAACACCGAATGGGTAAAGGAAAAGCGCGTCGGGATTGTGCTGCACCATTTCACGGAAATCGTGGATGGCGTGAAGCAACTCAGCGAACCAGGGACGCTGGAGGAATTTCGGCGAAACGTGGCAAGCATCGAGAATCGCGCGGTGTTTGAGATACCGGAGATTTTGGCAAGGTTGCTTGAGACAGACCGATATCAGGAATCGGTTATCAGGGATCAGGAGGCAGTGAAGTAAGAACTGTGTTTGGGAGAGACTGATATCAGTGGTCGGAAAGCAGGAGTGAGCACCGTGCTTGAAGTAGACCGATATCAGTGATCAGTCATCAGCGATCAGGAACCACAGAACCAGAAAGAATCTTGAATGAAGGGAAGCGGTTGCACATTTTCCTCACTCCGTGGCCCTCGTTGCATCACTACTTATTTCGCGGCTCTTTCGGCGCGGCCTGGATGCGGAAACCTCGGTCCGGCGCCGGATTTTTCTGTGGGAGTGGTCATGTGTGGCTTGGCGCAGCTTACCGCCCACCAGCGCGAGGCGTATTTCGGCAATTCGCACATTTTGGTGCAACCTGCGGAAGTTTTCGACTGGGCGCAACCGCAATAACACCCCGCCGGAGTGATCTGGCGAAGGCGCCCGGAACTGTCAGCGAGGACGGAGACTGTGACTGCCGCGATGAGAACGAGAAACTCGACAAAGAGCCAGAGAGCCAGGCGGGAGAGGCGGCGAGTGAAAGAAGGCTTCATAGGAGGCGAGTTTCAATCCGAAACAGAAAAAAACCGATAGGTCGTTGCTCTCAAAAATCGGCATTACCCGGGTTATGAGCGTACTGGAACGTGGAGTTTGTGGTTTGCGTTCCGATTCGGAAATGAGGTCGTTTTTGGAATGGGGTGGGTGCCTGGTCTCAATCTATCTCTTTAAAGATGAGCATTTTATAGAGAATACGACGCACTTTTGGTTGGTGCGTTCCGTGCATACAGCAAGGCGTGGGCGCGTAACAGTAGACGAACTGCCCGGATTGCAGGCGAGGGGGAAGGGGCTTGCTTGCGATTTGAGCGGATCGTTGACCACCTGCCTCTGAGAGGGAAGCTAGGATGGATGACCCCACGCGCCGGTGTGAAAACGACACTGGCATCTGAGACGCGCCTCCCGGGGCTCCCGGTCCCAAGCGGGGCCCCATTTTTTTGAGTTGGCGAATGGCGCCGGCGGTTGAGTTGTTTATCTGATGAGCAGATCCAAATCTGGGATTAGCGGGCGTAGACAACGATTCCGATGGACACATCGGGCTGACATAAAAGTCAGCGCTACATTTAAGGATAAGAGCGGTCGACTTTTGTGGCTTGCTTTGCGCTGTTGGACAGCCAACAAAATGCTCGCGTGTAAAGCCACCGCGACCAGAGACGCAGCGAAAGAGACGAAGAGAAAAGCGCCCGCCTCGGAAGGCGGCAGTACGCAATTGAAGGTGCGCTACCGGTTCGAGTCAGTTAAGTGTCTTTTAGGGTTTTGGTGCGCTCTTGGGTCAGCGATACGCGGCACCGAGTTAGAGCTAGAGGAGCTGCAGTGCCACCCGCGAACATTTTGCAGTCGGCTTCGCACTGAGCGTTGCGGTAGGTGAGCCAGGCGCGTTGTGCTTTCTTTAGCAGGGCAGCTTACTCGGTCTTGAGCTTCTTCAAAGATTCCTGGTAGACGCGATTGAGCTCCACATCGGACTTTTCCACTCGCTGTCCATGCAATCTTGCATATCTTTGGTAGAGACAGCGTCTTTGCATTGTGCGGCGGCGAGGTTTGGAACAAAGAGCAGAAGCAGCAGGGGAAAGTATTTCATAGGTGTTCCCGGGCGGAGCGCCGCGAATCAGTTTATTTGGCGCGTGACGGCGATTCCGGCCTGTCCCAAGATGTGGGCAATCTCCGTTTCGCGGAGGCGGGAGGCGTCGTATTCAAACGAAATCTGATTTTTTTGCTCGTCGACGTGGATGCTGCGCAAGCCGTAGGTGTTGGCAAATTCGCCCAGGCGCTCCAGTTGCTCGTGGTTCAGGGTGGAATGCAGGTTATAGGTAATTTCGAGAAGCGTCATGCAGGGGATTATACCAGCGATGGGGCGGAAGCAAAGAGAGTATAGGTGAATGTAACGGTGCGGCATCTAAAGTGGTAGTCTCACACGCAAAAGGACTGCGAATGTCGACACCAGCGACACCGGGATTGCCGATTTTGCCAGCCGCGCCGCGCGAAAAGGATCCAGTGTGCGGGATGATGGTGGACCCGCAGAAAGCGGCGGGAAAAGTCGAGCACGGCGGAAAAACTTATTACTTTTGCTCGGCGCGATGTGCGGAGCGTTTTCGCAAAGAGCCGGAGAAATTCCTGGCGGCGCCGGGCACGGCGGGAATGGAACACAAAGCTGCACCTGTTCCCGCGCAGGCGGGGTCCAAGAATCTCCGCTACACGTGCCCGATGGATCCGGAAATTGTGCAGATTGGGCCGGGGATATGCCCGAAATGCGGCATGGCGCTTGAACCGATGGATATTGTCGCGGAAGAGCAAGCGGACCCGGAATACGAGTCGATGCGCAAGCGGTTTTGGGTGAGTGTAGCGCTTTCCTTGCTATTGCTGGTGCTGTCGATGTGTGGAGAGATGTTTGGGCTGCACTTGCATGCCGGCACGCAAAACGCGATTGAATTGTTGCTGGCCACGCCGGTGGTGCTGTGGTGCGGTTGGCCGTTCTTGGAGCGATTCTGGTCTTCGTTGGCGAATCGCAGCCCCAATATGTTCACACTGATCGGGCTGGGCACGGGCGCGGCGTATCTTTACAGCGTGGTGGCGACAATGTTTCCGCAGATATTTCCTGCTACGTTCCGCGACGCGCATGGCGGCGTGGCGGTGTATTTCGAAGCTGCGGCGGTAATCATCACGCTGGTACTTCTGGGACAAGTGCTGGAGCTGCGGGCGCGGCGGCGCACCAGTGGCGCAATTCGCGAACTACTGCAGCTGGCGCCGCAGATTGCGCACCTGGTTTCTGCGGGGACCGAGCGAGACGTCCCCCTGGAACAAGTGAAACCGGGCGACGCGCTGCGTGTGCGGCCGGGAGAACGCGTTCCGGTAGACGGCATCGTGCACGAGGGGGCGAGCGCGGTCGACGAATCAATGGTGACAGGCGAACCATTGCCAGTGGAAAAGGCAGCGGGAGACCAAATCACGGGAGGAACGTTGAATGCTAGCGGCAGCTTCGTGATGGTAGCGGAGCGCGTGGGAAGCGACACATTGCTTGCGCGAATTGTGAAGCTGGTAAGTGAAGCGCAACGTAGCCGGGCGCCGATGCAGAGACTTGCCGACAGGGTGGCGGGATATTTTGTACCAGGTGTGGTGGCCGCAGCGATTCTGGCGTTTGTGGGTTGGGCGATGTGGGGGCCGGAGCCAAGAATGGCGCACGCGCTGCTGGCGGCCGTGGCGGTGCTGATCATCGCTTGCCCTTGTGCGCTGGGACTAGCGACGCCGATGTCCATCATGGTAGCTGTTGGACGCGGAGCGTCCGCAGGAGTGCTGGTGCGCAACGCGGAAGCGCTGGAGACGTTGGCGCGCGTGGACACGCTGGTGATCGACAAGACCGGAACTTTGACGGAAGGCAAGCCGCACCTGACCAACATCCGAGCTCTGCAGGGAACAAAGTTGCCTCCGAATGCCTTATTGTCACTAGCCGCGAGCGTGGAACGAGCCAGCGAGCATCCGCTGGCGCGCGCGATTGTGCGTGCCGCAGAGGAACGCAAGCTGCCCCTGGCGCCAGTGACGGAGTTTCAGGCCAGTCCGGGTGGCGGCGTAACGGGAAGCGTTCTTGGCAAGCAAGTGCTAGCGGGAACAGCGCGATTTCTTGGCCAGCACGGGATTGTTCCAGAAGCCGGGAGCGATTCTAATGACGCAGAATCCGGTTCGACAGCGATCCACGTGGCAGTGGACGGCCGGTTGGTGGGTGTGCTCTCGCTCTCGGACGAAATTAAGGCCTCCACGCCAGAAGCTATCCGAGCATTGCGCGAGGAAGGACTGCGCGTGGTGATGCTGACGGGCGACCGGCGCGAATCGGCGAAAAAGGTTTCGGCGCAACTGGGAATCGACGAATTCGAAGCCGAAGTTCTGCCCGAGCAAAAGACGGACGTCATCAATAGGTTGAAGGCGGAAGGCAGAATTGTGGCCATGGCCGGCGACGGAATCAACGATGCTCCGGCGCTGGCCGCCGCGCACGTTGGGATCGCAATGGGTACCGGAACCGATGTGGCCATTGAAAGCGCGGGAATCACGCTGGTGAAGGGTGACCTGAGAGGGATCGCGAGGGCCCGAAAGCTGTCGCGCGCTACGTTGCGCAATATCAAGCAAAATTTGGCCTTTGCGTTTCTGTACAACGCGCTGGGGATCCCCATCGCTGCCGGAGCGTTTTACCCGGTATTTGGGTGGCTACTCAGCCCGATGATTGCCAGCGCCGCGATGAGCTTCAGTTCTGTGTCCGTCATCACCAATGCATTGCGGTTGCGTCGCTCCTCTCTGTGAGGCGGCCTGTAACTCCGACCTGACCAATCGGCCTATGGCCTCGTCTATAGCTGCAGGCGGGGAACTTTCCCGGTGCCCCTGCGTATCTACCAGTGGAAGCCCACATATACCGGGTGCGAGGGTCGGCTATGGCAAGCAATGGCAATGGTTTAACCAACGGCAAGAATGGCAAAAACGGCAAAAAGCGCCGCCGTAGAATCATCATCGGTTCCGTCCTGCTGCTCATCCTGGTTGGCGGAGGCTATGGGGTATACGCGGCATTGCGCCCAACACACGAGATTGATCCGTCGAAAATCGCGTCGGTGGAACGCGGCGACCTGGCAAAGGTAGTAGTTGCGACGGGAAAGATTCAGCCGCTGTCGAAGGTGGAAGTGAAGTCGAAGGCCAGCGGAATTGTGAAGCAGCTATTTGTGGATTACGGCGACAAGGTCAAGCAGGGGCAGGTGCTGGCCGAACTCGACAAGATTCAACTGGAAGCGAGCGTACGAGCTTCGCAGGCAAATTATCAGGCAGCGCAAGCTGCCAGGGATTCCGCGACGGCCACGTTGGAACGCAATAAAGTTGACGCCGAGGGGCCGGATGTTCCGTACCTGAAATTGAACATGGAACGCGCGCAGCAGATGTTCAAAGATGGAGTGATGTCCAAGAGCCTGGTAGAAGACGCGGAGAAGAACTACCAGTTGGCGTTGAACAAGCAAGTGAGCGCGCAGCGGACTCTGGTTGTTTCTCGCGCGGAAATTGCCAAGGCGGAAGCGCAAGTGGCGCAGGCGAAGGCGGCACTGGAAAACGCGGAAGAGGATTTGAGGAATTCGACGATCGTCAGCCCGATTGATGGGCTGGTACTGTCGCGAGACGTGAACGTGGGCGATGCAGTCAGCTCCATCCTGGTGCTGGGTTCGCAGGCCACACTGATTTTCACGTTGGGAGATATCAGTGAAGTTTACGTTCAGGGAAAAGTGGATGAAGCGGACATCGGCAAGGTATTTTTCGACCAGCCGGCGCGCATCGTGGTGGAATCGTTTAAAGACAAGAAATATACGGGAAAAGTGACGAAGATTTCTCCATTGGGCAAGGAAAAAGACAACGTCACCACGTTTGAAGTGCGCGTCTCGATTTCCAATCCGACGGGCGAACTGAAAGCCAATATGAGCGCGAACGCCGAAGTGGTGCTGGAAGAGAAGAAGAATGTGCTGATGGTGCCTGAAGCTTCGCTGATTTACGACAAGGATCGCAAAGCATCCGTGGAATTGCCCGACCCGAAGGCCGCGAATGGCCGCAAAAAAGTGGACGTGAAGCTGGGCATTTCCAATGGCGTGAAGACGGAAATCGTTTCCGGACTTACCGAAAAGCAGCAGGTAGTTCTGCAATAGCGAGGAACGCGCATGACCTTTCGTGACCTGTTGCGGGACACCTTCGCGACGCTTTGGGCCCACAAGCGCCGGACATTGCTCACGATGTTCGGGATCGCCTGGGGGATCATTTCCATCACGTTGATGGTGGCGGCGGGAGAAGGTCTGGGTCGCGGAATCCAAAAACAACAGGAAAACTTTGGAAAAGACGTGATGATCGTTTTCGCCGGCCGCACCAGCATGCAAGCCGGCGGCACACGGTCTGGACGCGTGGTGCACTGGATGGAGGACGATTACGAGGAAGTGGCCAAGGAAGCGCCGGCGTGCAAGTACGTGATGCCAGAGTTGGGCAACAACGTGAAAGTGCACAGCGCGTATAACAGCGGTGACCTGGACACCGTCGGCTCGCTGCCGCCGTTCACGATTATCCGCAGCATCACTGTCGCGCAGGGACGCTTCTACAACGAAGGAGACAATGAAGAAGGCCGGCGCGTGGCGTTCATCGGGAGCGACGCGAAGAAGCAACTATTCGCCGAACGCGAAGCCATGGGCCAGGTGATTGAGTTGAACGGCATTCCGTATACGGTTATCGGCGTGATGAAAACGAAGGACCAGAACTCCAGCTACGACGGCGTGGACATCCGAAAAGTTTTTATTCCGTTCAACTCTATGAAGCGGGATTTTCCGAACAAGCCGCCTGCAGTCGAGCATACCGTGGACCGGTTGCTGGTGGCGCCGTGGTCGCTGGAAACGCATCCGGCGTGCGTGCACCAGATTCGCCACTCCTTGGCGCGCTTGCACAATTTCGACCCCCGGGATGAGGAAGCGGCAAGCATCTGGGACACGGTGAAGAACGCGCAAGCCAACCGGATGATTTTTGTTGGCATGGAAGTGTTCATGGGCGCGGTGGGCGTGGCGACGATTTTTCTGGGCGGCTTGGGAGTGATGAATGTGATGTTGGTGAGCGTGCGGGAACGGACGCGCGAGATTGGTGTGCGTAAGGCGCTGGGAGCGACTCGGCAATCGATCCTGCGGCAGTTTTTTCTGGAGACGGTGATCGTGGTGTTTATCAGCGGCGGAGCGGGCCTGATTATTTCGTATGGGTTTTGTGCATTGGTGAACCTGTTGCCGAAGCTTCCGTTCTTTGATGGCTTGGACGCGAGCTGGAAACTGGCAGCGTTGACGGTCAGCCTGCTAGGAATAATCGCCGCGCTGTCGGCGCTGTATCCAGCGAATCGCGCCGCGTCAGTTGATCCGATTGAGGCTTTGCGCTTCGAGGCGGGTGGATGATGCTGACTGAAGTGTTCAAAGAGGCTTGGGCGGCACTGGGACGGAACCGGGTGCGCAGTTTGCTCACCATGACGGGAATCTCGTGGGGCATTGTGGCCGTGACACTGCTATTAAGCTACGGCTCCGGATTCCGTAGCGTGTTGCTGTACACATTCGAGGTTTTTGGGAAGGCGGCAGTGATCTGCTGGCCGGGAACCACCAGCGAACAAGCAGGCGGAGAACGTGCTGGTAAGGCGGTGCGGTTCGAGCAGGAAGATGCGGATTGGGCCAAGGCACAATCGCCGCTGATCAAGCGCGTGACTCTGGAGACCGTGCGTTGGCAGGGTATTTCGCACGATGAGCGGCTGTCTTCTTCGGCAACTCGCGGCGTTTATCCGGAGTACGGCGAGATGCGCAATGAAGTGCCGTCAGAAGGACGCTGGATTAGCGCTGAGGACATCGCCGAGAGGCGCCGCGTGGTTTTTCTGGGAGCACGACTCAAGAAGAAACTGTTCAGCGGAACACCCGCTGTTGACGAGATCGTGCGAATCAATGGAGTGAGGTTCACGGTGGTTGGCACCATGGATATGAAATTCTCCGACAGTTGCTATTTCAACTGCGATGATGAGTCGGCGTTCATTCCTTATAGTACCGCGGGAGACATGTGGGACGCGCGTTACGCCAGCGTGATGATCTTCGAGCCGGTAGCGCCGGAATTTGAAGCGCAGGCCATGGCGCAGTTTCGAACGGCGATCGCGAACCGCCAGCATTTTTCACCGAACGACAAGCGAGCGATCACGATGTTCGGGCGGCAAGAGTTCAAGCCGATTTATGACGGCATAACGCTGGGAATCGAAGGGCTGCTGTTCCTGATCGGGGCCATGACGCTGGGAATTGGCGGCGTGGGCGTAATGAACATCATGCTAGTGTCCGTGGATGAGCGGGTACGGGAAATTGGATTGCGACGAGCGCTGGGCGCGCGGAAAAAGCACATCCGGTGGCAGTTCTTGCTGGAGGCGCTGGTGCTGACGCTGGCTGCCGGCGCGGTGGGAATGCTGTTTTCGTGGATTTTGACGGCGTCGATTGGGACGCTGCCGTTTCTGGGTCCGGCGTATGAGGATGATTCGGGAAAAGTGGATATTCATCTGAATTTGTCGCTGATGACCATGGTGCTTTCCACGCTTATCTTGGTGGTTGTGGGAGTAATCAGCGGCTGGGTGCCAGCTATGCAAGCGGCAAAGCTGGATCCGGTGGAAGCACTTCGGTACGAATAGAGCGCGGTCGTCGGAACACGGCAAAGAAATACCACCTTCACTACAGAGCATACAGAGGGCACAGAGGAACCCAGGCATTCGGCCCGGGCATGTGTCGGCTGCACTTGCGGATTGGCGCAAATCGCGTAGCGTTCCCCTAGCAACACATCACACCGAAGAGGAGAGCGCGATGCGGCACTATGCGAGCCGATTGGCCCTGGCAATGGCCTTGGCGGTGGTCGGGTACTTACTGATTTACCGGCCGCTGCAATTACGTTGGGGAGCGACGCACGAAGAAGTGATGCGAGCAATGCCCGGCGACGAAATCCAGCAAGCACCGATCTTCAATGCAACCCCGGCCATCACGATCGACGCGCCGCCAGAGGCGATTTGGCCATGGCTGATGCAAATCGGCTACCGGCGCGGCGGCTGGTATGGGTACGACTGGATCGACAATGACGGCATTCCCAGCACTGTGCAGGTGCTGCCCGAATGGCAGCACCTGAAGGCGGGCGACACCGTCCTGATATGGAGGAACTTGGATTTTCCCGTAGTCGCAGTGGAAGCGAATCAGCATTTGGTTTTTGCGAGTCGCAATAAGCACGACAGCATGGCACTTGCACTGTACCCTGTCGACTCGAGCCATACGCGCCTGGTTTGGCGCATTCACATAGGCCCGTACAAATGGACGTCTCCCTTCATCGCTGCACAACTGTTTACGGATCTGGCCGACTTTGTAGCGGTGCGCCAGAACTTGCGCGGAATCAAGGCGCGGGCGGAAGGCAAGCGGCCAGAGTCAGAACGAACTGTTTACGCCGAACTGCTTTTGTGGATCGTCTGCTTTGTGGTGTTCGTCACGGCGGAAATTATTCTGCTGGTTACGAAAGGGCTGCTGCGGCCGTTACTGGCGGTTGCGGGAACCGGACTGATGACGGCTTGGTTGGTGTTGGTACAGCCGCCGCTGTGGATCACGGTGATTGGAACGCTGGCGAGTTTGGCGCTGCTGTGGTGGGCTTTTCGAGCGGACTCTCCTGCTCTGGCTGAGAAGGAACTGCAGGCGCACGCCGCGTAGCCTGGAACCAACAGCAGATTCCTCGCTTCGCTCGGGATAAGAATTTAAACTCAATTGATGGTCTGTGCCTGCTGCCGTGTGAGCGGGCCGGCCTGCTATAGTGGTTAGGGTAGCTGTGGCACAGAGAAATAGAGAATGGAAGTGTTGGAGAGAACGATGAATCGAGGCAGGTTAATTCGCGCCGCGATGTGGGGCGCGGCGGTGATGGCGCTATTGTTGGCGGGACACCTGGCGGAAGGGCACGCGATTTTGAAGGAAACGTCCCCGGCGGCGGGCAGCACGGTGAACGGTCCCGACGTGCCAATCATGTTGAAGTTCAACGTGCGAATCGATGCGACGCGCTCAAAACTGCAGTTGATGACGCCGGATAACAAGATGGTGGATTTGAGCTTGGAGAAGCAGAGTTCGCCGGACACATTGACCACCAAGGCCACTGGGCTGAAGGCGGGAGAGTACAAGATCGCATGGCAGGTGCTGGCGCCCGACGGGCACATCACGCGCGGGCTGGTGCCCTTCAAAGTTGCAGGATCGTAGAGAGAAATAATGGTACAGCTGATCGGCATATTCAGTTATTTGGTGGTGTTGTTGCGCGCGGCGACGCTGTGCTTCCAGAGCCTCGCGGTCGGCGGGATTCTGTTTTTGCTGCTGGTAACGCGAAGCGAAGGACTGCGCACAAACGAGTTACTGCGGTCAGCCTGGAAGCTAATTCGCTGGAGCGGACTGGGGTTGGCCATCGCGCAAGTACTGTTCGTGGTGAGCAACTCCATGGTATTGACGCATTCCGTGGATATTTCGCTGCGAGAAGTCCTGGGAGCGAATTACGTATTCGCAGGGCTGCTGGGCGTTGTTGCCGGAGTAGCGATCGCCTATTGGCCAGCGGCGGTGCGGCGAAGTATGAACCCGGTAGTGTTGGTCCCTGCGGCAATGATGCTGGCGGCGACGGTTATGACCAGCCACTCGGCGTCGCGGATGGAAGGGCGAGCGGTGCTCGTCAGCCTCACAACTCTGCATTACCTGACTACCGCGAGCTGGATTGGCGGCTTGCCGTTTCTGCTGTTGGCCATGAAACGGGTTACGGATGTGGAGAAAAGGGCGCGGATCAGCCAGAATTTTTCGCGGCTGGCCCAGATCAGCGTAGTGCTGCTGTTCGCGGCGGGTTTAGCGATGAGCTGGGTGTATGTAGGTTCCATGAACGCGGTGTACGGCACGGCGTATGGAATCATGGTGACCACGAAAGTGGTGCTGTTCGGGATCTTGCTGCTTCTGGGCGTGGCGAATTATTACATCGTAAAGGGAATCGGTGAAGGGAAGGGCGAGGGCGCAAGAAGCCTGGTGAGGTTTGGCGAAGCGGAAGTAGGGATTGGGCTGGCGGTGATTTTGACGGCGACCTCGCTGACGTCGCAGCCACCCGGCGTGGACCTGACGCAGGACCGCGTCTCGTGGCAGGAAATTGCGGAGCGCTATTCGCCACGGCCACCAAGGCTTTCCAGTCCAGAGTGGAAGGAGCTGTCACCGTCGACGCAAGAAACTTTGAAGAAGGCCGCGGCAGCGGGACAGAGCGTTCCCGTGTCATTCGTGCCGGGGCAATTCGCGGCCGGCACAAACGGTCCAGCGGATCGCGCGTGGTCGGAGTACAACCACAATTGGGCCGGGCTGATCGTGTTTCTGATGGGTATACTGGCGCTGCTGTCGCGCAGCCGTTATTTTGCATGGGCGAAAATCTGGCCATTGGCGTTTTTGGGACTGGCTGTGTTTCTTTTTTTGCGCGCAGATCCCGAGAATTGGCCGCTGGGACCGAACGGGTTCTGGGCAAGTTTTGGCGAGGCGGAAGTATTGCAGCACAGGCTTGCGGTATTGCTGCTGATCGCGTTCGCCGCGTTTCAGTATTTGGTGGAGACAAAGAGACTGAAATCGCAAGGGGCGGCGCTGGTGTTTCCAATTGTGTGCATCCTTGGCGGCATGGTATTGCTGACGCACTCGCACGCACTGGGGAACATCAAGGAAGAGTTATTGGCGGAAATGAGCCACACGCCGCTGGCGGTGTTCGGCATCATGGCTGGGTGGTCGCGATGGCTGGAATTGCGGCTACCGCCGGAGAGTTGCGCGAAGAAGTATTTATCGTGGCTGTGGCCGGTGTGCTTCATCATGGTGGGATTGATATTGATGGATTATCACGAAAGCTAGGGTGAAGGGCGTGGCGCCCGTTGGCTTAGATTGGCGGATGGCCTCAGAAGGCCGTCCCTACAAATGCGAAGAGAAATGCGCCCGCCTCGGATGCTGGCCGTTGCACAGGCTAAGGCAAGCCAAGAACACAGACTGAGGTCCGTGCTACCAAGCTCAAAAATGGCGACCTAGTTTTTGGCTAGAAGGGTGTCGAAGTAGGCGGTCATATCGGCGGAATCCCAATCCTGCGGGCCGATGATCTTGCGGACAATTTTTCCCTTGCGATCAATCACGTAGGTTTCTGGATACATGGATGAGCCGTAGCTCAGCGCGATGGGCGAGCGATGGTCTTCATTGGTGCCCGGGTCGCGGTACGTCGGGAAATTCACGCCATGATCCTTCAGAAACGCTTCGTATTTTGCGGGATCATCGTCGGCAGCAACGCCAAGAACCACACCGTTGCGGGAACTAATATGTTGTTGGAGTGCAATCAGGCTGGGGACTTCCGATACGCAAGGTCCGCACCAGCTTCCCCAAAAATTCAACACCACTACCTCGCCGCGAAGGTCGGAAAGGCGCGCGGGCTTGCCATCGAGCTGCATGGCGAAGTCTTGCGCGGACTTGCCGGCGATGGAGGATTCACCCTGGCGATAATGCGGGAGGGAGAAAAACGCCAGAATCGCGAAGGCAAAACCCATGCTGCCCCAGGCGAAGAATTTGCGGAGGAAGGGATTCATATAAAGCTATAATAGCGCACACCAGCGGCAGCGAGAAGTCTGCACGCGCATCCATCCGCGATGACTCCCCCACCACAAAACTTTTCTGGAATTTCTGTCATTGTCCCGGCGCGCAACGAAGAGGCGGTAATCGCGGCGTGCATCGAATCGCTGATTCAACAGCAAGAAATTGCGGAAATCGTGGTGGTGAACGACCAGTCGGCAGATAAGACCGCGGAAATTGTGCGGGCATTGGCGGCAAAGTATTCCCGCGTGAACATGATTGAAGTGGCGGAATTGCCAGCCGGATGGGTCGGAAAGAATTATGCGGTGTGGCTGGGCGCGTGCCAGGCCAAAGGCGCGTGGCTGCTGTTCACTGATGCGGATGCGGTACACGAAAATCACGCCGCAGCGAGCGCGATGGCGATTGCGCGGGAACGCGAAGCTGCGCTGGTGTCGTTTTCGCCCGAGCAAGTCATGGAGACGTGGTACGAGAAGGCGTTGATTCCATATGTTTACTGCCGCCTGGCAAAGAAATTCTCGTATGAACAGGTGAATGATCCCGCAAAAACTGCGGCGGCGGCGAACGGTCAATTCCTGCTGATTCGCCGCGACGCGTACGAAGCGGTTGGCGGACATGCCGGCATCGCTGGAGAAGTGCTGGAGGATGTGGCGCTGGCGAAAAAAGTGAAGGCCGCCGGCTACCGTATCTGGTTCGGAAGTGGGAAGGGAATCGTGCGCGTGCGGATGTACCGGTCGTTTCGAGCGATGTGGGCAGGCTGGAGAAAGAATTTGTACCAGTTGATGGGTGGCAGCGGCGAATCGGTGACTCAGGAAATCGTTGCGGCGTTGGCGCCGGTGATTGCGGTGATCGCTGCGACATCAACGGTATGGGGGTTCACGGAATCAGCGGTTCGCGGTTTCGCGACGCTGGCCGTAGGCATCCTGATTATCTATGTGGCTTATGATGGTGAGCTGAAACACAGCGGTTTCACCTCGCGGTTGGTGTGGTACGGCATCCGCGGCAGGACGCTGTATGCCGTGGTGCTGGCGGCGTCGTACCGCAGCCACGTTCGGGGTAAGCTGGAATGGAAGGGAAGGACGTATCCAGTGGGCACCCCCCGAGCATCGAAGGGATAGCGACGAGCATGGTCTATTTGACGCGAAAGATCGAGTTTTCCGCCTCGCATCTGTATCACAACCCGCAATTGAGTGCGGAGGAGAACCGGCGGATTTTTGGCAAATGCAACAATCCGCATGGCCACGGGCACAACTACACGCTGGAAGTAACTGTGGCGGGCGAGCCGGATCCGGTGACCGGGATGGTTCTGGACTTGAAGGAGTTGAAGGAAATTCTGGAGCAGGAGATTACGCAACGGATGGACCACCGTTTTTTGAATTACGAGGTGGCGGAATTGAAGGGACAGATTCCCACGTGCGAAAACATCGCGCGCGTCATCTGGAAATTGCTGGAGCCGAAGATCACACAGGGGCGTCTACATAAGGTGAGGCTGTACGAAACACCTGATTTGTTTGCGGACTGTACCGGCAACGGAGCGAGCCGGGCATGAGCGACGGCGTAAAAATCGAACTCGGGAGGCGCTACCGCTTCGCGGCTTCGCATCGTTTGCACAGCGAGAAACTGAGCGAGGAAGAGAATTTTCGCGTTTATGGAAAGTGCAACAACCCATATGGGCATGGGCATAATTATGTGTTGGAGATCAGCGTGTCCGGGCCGGTGGATCCAGCGACCGGCATGATCGCGAATCTGGCGGATCTGGACGAATTTGTTGAGCGGGAAGTTATCGAAGCATTCGATCATCGCTCGCTGAACGAAGAGGTTGTGGCATTTCGCGAAAAAGTGCCGACCACGGAAAATGTCTGCATTGAGATTTACAAGCGCCTGCAACACTTCCCCAACGCGAAACTGGAACGTGTTCGCATCGAAGAGACTGCGAACAATTGGTTTGAGTACGCCGGGGAAGAATCGAAGATCGCCTAGCGGTCTGAAACAAGGGAAAGGACCATGACGAAGCCGACCGAGATACTGCTGCACGAAGCCAAAGTAGAGATGCCAAAAGAGACCATTGCTGAACTGATGCGCAAGGTGATTGTGTTGCTGGGCGAGGACCCGAACCGCGAAGGATTGCGCAAGACACCGGAACGTTTTGAGAAGGCATTGAAGTACCTGACCAGCGGGTACCAGCAAAACATGGAGAGTTTGCTGAATGGGGCGACGTTCAGCGTGCACTATGACGAGATGGTGGTGGTGAAAGACATCGAGTTCTTCAGTTTGTGCGAACATCACCTGTTGCCGTTCTTCGGGAAAGCGCACGTGGCGTACCTGCCGAACAAGCGCGTGCTGGGGCTGAGCAAGATCGCGCGGTTGGTGAACATGTACGGGCGGCGACTGCAGATTCAGGAGCGCATGACCAGCCAGATTGCCGAAGCCATCCAGGAGAAGATCAGCCCTGAAGGCGTTGGTGTGATCATTGAGGCGCGGCACCTGTGCATGCAGATGCGCGGGGTGGAAAAGCAGCACGGGCAGGCAGTGACCAGCGCGATGCTCGGATCATTCCGCCACAACAAGCAGACGCGCGATGAGTTTCTGTCATTAGTGCGCTCCAATAAGACTTAGGCAAAGCGCCGAGCGCGACAGCTTCCTGAATTGCAACGCCGCTCGCATCGAGCCGAGGCACGCGTGAGAAAACGCCAAATACTTTCGCTTGTTATCGCCGCGCTGTCGCTTTGTCTGTTTTTGGGCGCGCAGGCTTCCAATGACGAAGTTCGGCGCCTCGGCCAGGTAATGGGATGGAAAGCGGGGCAGACCATTGGGGATGTTGGCGCGGGCCGGGGAGAAATTGGGATTGCAGCCGCGGCTGCGGTCGGGAAAACGGGCCGAGTCTATTTGACCGAGCTGGACGAGGAAAAGCGCAAGGCGCTCGAGGGTGAAGTTAAGAGTCGCGGACTTGCGAATATTGCGGTGCTGCAGGCCGCGGAAAAGCAGACTAACCTGCCGAATGAGTGCTGCGATGGCATTGTGCTGCGGCGCGTCTATCATCATTTGACTTCGCCGGCGGAAATGGACGCAAGCCTGCTGCGATCGCTAAAGCCAGGTGGTGAATTGGCAGTGATCGAGTTTGCGCCAAGGAAATGGCTGAGCGAGAGTGATCCGGTGAAAGGCGTGCTTGCGAATCGCGGCGGACACGGGATTCCGAAAAGCATTCTAATTGAGGAGTTGACGACTGCGGGATTTAAGGTCGACAAGGTTTTTGACGATTGGCCCGACGGTTATTGCGTGGTGTTTCGCAAGCCAGGCTAGCGGGAAGCGGATTGTGCGCGTCCTCGAGAATCTTTTCTCCCAGCATCCATATTGGCGCTCGATGAAATATGCAGTGCGGATTATGCTGCCCCATGGCTAGCGCATCCACCAGCCAGGTCGTCGCCGTTGCCTCCGCGAAAGCGCCGGTAAACCGGCTGCTCGTTATCTTCTGCTTCTTCGCCATTTATGTCATCTGGGGTTCCACGTATCTCGCCATTCGGTTCGCGATCGAGAGCATTCCTCCGTTGTTTACCGCGGGAATCCGTCATTTGACCGCAGGGACAATCCTTCTGGTGTTCGCATTGTGGAAAGGAGCCAGGCCAACATGGACGCAGGTGCGGGCCAGCGCCGTGATTGGCTTTTTCTTCTTCCTGGTAGGTCACGGCTCATTGCATTGGGCAGAACGCGTGGTGCCCAGCGGACTGGCCGCTCTGCTGATTGCCATCGAACCCATCTTCGTATTCGCACTTTCATCGGCGGCAGCAAGAGTGTGGCGATTGAATGGACTGCTGATGGCGGGAATCTTGATGGGGCTGGCAGGAGTGGGCGTGTTGGTGGGGGGAGCGGCATTGGAGTTTGGGGCAGGAACGACACTTGCCTGCATCGCGATTCTGGTCGGGGCGTTCTCGTGGTCGGTGGGCATCATCTACTCGCGGCGTTCGAAATTGTCGGGCAGCCCCTTGCTGCTGTCCGCGCTTTCGTTGCTTTCGGGCTCGGCGATGTTGCTGGTTACAGGATTGTTGGCGGGGGAGGCGAAAGGCTTCTCTTTTGCGCAGGTTAAGCCCAAGTCTTGGGTGGCGCTAGCCTATCTGAGTCTGTTCGGATCGGTTGTGGCTTTCACCGCGTACAACTGGCTGCTGGAACATTTTTCGCCGACGCTGGTAGCGACGCACACGTATGTGAACCCGGTTGTGGCAGTGCTGTTGGGCTGGCTGTATGGCGGGGAAGCGTTGACGCTGAAAGTGGGGATGGCCGCCGCAATGGTGGTCTGCGCCGTTGTGCTGGTGGACCGGGGAACCAACAAATTGCACGGCTTATAAGCCAGGTCCGGCCGCAAACAGTAGAAATCAATCGAGTTTAACTTGCTCTGAATCTGCTAATGTGGTCCACTTTCCCCCAAGCAAACATCATGATCGGTCAGCGAATTGGCCACTACCTTATTGAAGAGAAGCTCGGCGAAGGTGGAATGGGCGTTGTGTATCGCGCGCGCGACGAAAAGCTACGTCGCGACATCGCGCTGAAGTTTCTGGGGATTCTGCCTTCCGGCAGCGCGGTATCCCACGAAAAGGTGTTGGAAGAAGCGCGCGTCATTTCCGCACTGAACCATCCCAACATTTGCACCGTGTACGAAGTGGGCGAGGCCGACGGAAAGCCCTACATTGCCATGGAGTTTGTGGAGGGCCAGCCGCTCAGCCGGGAAATACTCTCGACTGGGATGTCACTCGATCAGGTTGAACGCTACGGGATGCAATTGGCCGACGCGCTATCGCACGCGCACAGCCGCGGCGTGATCCATCGTGATTTGAAGGCCGCGAACGTGATTGTGACGCCGTCGGGACGCCTGAAGGTGTTGGATTTTGGAATCTCCCGGCGAATCGCGCCCGGAGGTGGCGATGAAACCACGCGATTCGATAAATCGTGGGACTCGCAACACACCTTTACGGGAACCCTGCCATACATCGCGCCCGAAGTTCTGAAGGGAGTAGAGGCGGATGAACGCAGCGACATCTGGTCGCTGGGCGTGCTGCTGTATGAGATGGCGGCGGGCCGCCGGCCCTTCGGGGGAAACACGGCATATGAATTGAGCGCGGCGATCCTGAGGGAACGCCCGCCGGCCATTACGCCACCGTTGCCCCCGGCGCTGCAAGGGGTGATCGACAAATGCTTGGACAAGGATCCGGGACAGCGCTACCAAAGCGCGGGCGAAGTGCACGCGGCTCTGGAAACAGCGAGCACGGTTTCTCGTACTAACAATTTTTTGACCGCAGGCGTCACACCCGCTGGTCCGACGCGAATTTGGACTTGGCAAAACATTCTGCTGTTGGCCGCGGTTGCGGCACTTGCGCTGGGAGCCGGGTATTGGTTGGAAACCAAGAAGGCAGTGAAGCCGCCGGTACCGGTAGCGGGCGCCATCCAATCGATCGCGGTGCTGCCACTGGAGAATCTGACGGGCGATCCAGCGCAGGAGTATTTTGCGGACGGAATGACGGATGCGTTGATCACCGAGTTATCGCAGATCAAGAAGCTGAGGGTAATCTCGCGCACCACGGTGATGCAGTACAAGCACGCCAAAAAACCTCTTCAGCAGATTGCGCAGGAACTTCACGTCGATGCGGTGGTGGAGGGCTCCGTATTGCAGGATAAGGGGCGCGTGCGCATTTCGGCGACGCTGTTCCAAACCAACATCGAGGGCGCGCTGTGGGCCGATAAGTTCGATCGCGATTACACCGAGGTGCTGGCGTTGCAGAGCGACGTGGCGACAGCGATTGCGCGAGGAATCCAGGTGGAACTTTCCGGAACGGAACAATACGAATTGGGGCGCAGCCGCTCCGTGGTGCCGGAAGCGTATGAAGCTTACCTGCGGGGAAAATACGAAGCAGAAAAGCGCACGCCCGAAGGATTTCTCGCCGCGGCGGAGTTCTATCAAAAAGCCACGCAGAAAGATGATTCCTTTGCCCTGGCATGGGCGGGACTGGCCGACGCTTACATGAATATCAGCAATTATCAGTTGCAGCCTGCCCGCGTGATGATGCCCAAGGCCAAGCAGGCTGCGCAGAAAGCCCTGGAACTGGACGACCGGTTGGGGGAAGCGTACACATCGATGGCAGCCATCCGGTTCTATCATCTGGAAGATGGCGACATCGAGGGCGAGTTTCAAAAAGCCATTTCGCTGAATCCGGGCTATTCCACCGCGTTGCACTGGTACGCATTGTTTATGGCCGCGAAGGGACGCCGCCAGGAGTCCATCCGAGAAATAAAACTGGCGCGGGAAATCGATCCCCGGTCGCTGATCATTAATGCGAATGTCGGCTGGTGCTACTACCTTGCGGGAGAATACGACCATGCCATCGAAACGGAAAAAGTGACCCTGCAGATGGACACAAGCTTTGCCATTGCCCACGGCTATTTGGGCCAATCGTATCTGGAGAAGAAGCAGTTCGAAGATGCGCTGAATGAATTTCGAACCTTTGTGTCCTTGGCTCCCGGAGACGCTTCGCGCGAGGCTGAGCTTGGTTACGCCTATGCCATTTCCGGGAAGAAGGACGAAGCCGAGCAAATACTGCGCGAATTTGAGAATGCCGCCGGGACGAAGTACATCTCGAACTATGACTGGGCCATCCTGTATGCGGGATTTCGCGACAAAGAAAAGACCATGAGCGCACTGGAAAAAGCGTACGAGGAAAGAAACGGGAGGATGCCGAATCTGGCGGTGCATCCGCAGTTCGCGTTTCTGAGGAAAGAGCCGAGATTTCAGAAGCTGTTGTCGGAAATGGGATTGCTGACGGTTTTGCGGGATGAAACGGTCGTTGCGAGCCACATAAAGAAATAGATTCCATCCGGTGGCCCGCGTCAGAAAGCTTGACGGCACTCTGTCGGCTTGGTTAGACTCCGCGAGCACATGTAGTCCGGGTGCTCGAACCTTACGGAGTGAAATCGTCAAGGCAGCGTTGGGGAGGATGACATGGCGAAGAAACAGCTCTCGCTGAAACCGGTGGAAGCGGCCCTGAAGGGCATCGTAAAGAAGCTCGAAAAGGAAAGCACGCTCGCGCCCGAAAAGAAGAAACCGCTGATCGAAGATGAAATCTGCAAGATTAAAGCGCTGATTAAATCGGTGCCGCCTGCCTGCAAGAAATACAACGTGGGATAACGCGCAGCTCAGACAGGAAATGACGAAACAGCGGCGAAGCCAAGCGGGCGGCAAGGAGGCTGCAGGCTCGCCATGCTATCGCCGTTCTGCATTTTTGGTGAGTTACTGGGTTGGACCAGTTCTGGTTTTTGAAAACTACGTTACGCGCCAGAGACTGGCTGGCGACTCGTTTTTTTGCGATCTGCTGGCATTCTGCGACCAGCCTCGCCGTTTTGCTGAAATCTGCTCGCGATTCCCCGACGTGAAACCAGCCGCAATCCTGGATGGCATTCGGCGATCGCAGAGGTATTCGCTGCTTCAGACTTCAACGGGCAAATCCCAAAAAACAAACGATCTAATGCAAGGCTGGGAAAAGTGGAGCCCCAGTGCCAGTCACTTTCACTTCGCAACCAAGGATGTGCAATACGAACCAGGCGAGGCGGAGGATTTTTCCAGCCTTCGTCAGCTGGCAAAACAAAAACCGCTTCCACGGCGACGCAAACGATATTCCTGCATAAAGAGCGTGCAGCTTTCGAAACCGCGCACCTGCAGCGAATTCGACCGCGTTTTGCAGCAGCGCCGAACGTGGCGCGAGTTCTCTCGACAACCGCTGGACCTCAGGCGATTGGAGGCGCTGCTGTGGCTATCCTTCGGCGTGCAGGGCTGGGCGAAAATCCCGGGCGTTGGCCGGCTGCCATTAAAAACGTCACCGTCCGGCGGGGCTTTGCATCCCTTGCAGGCATATGCGTTGATTCGCAACGTTCAAGGAGTTGCGCCGGGGATCTACCGGTATGACGACGAGGGCCACAACCTGGAGTTGTTACGCGCCGGCTGCGGCAGAGCGGAACTCAAGAAGTTTCTCGCGGGTCAGGACTGGTTTTCTGGTTGCGCCTTCGTTGTTTTTCTGACCGCCGTATTTCCGCGGTCTCAATGGAAGTACGAGCATCCGCGCGCTTATCGCGTTGTGCTGGCAGAAGCGGGGCACGTGTGCCAGACGTTTTGCCTGACAGCGACATGGTTGGGGCTGGCGCCATTCTGCACCATGGCGCTTGCAGACACGAAGATCGAACAGGCACTTGGCGTGGACGGAGTTGCTGAGTCGGTGCTGTACGCGATGGGAGCGGGACTACGGCCGAAGCGTGCGGCTACTGCGGATCGGTTGGGTCAAGCGGCAGGTGATTTGTAGCGGAATGAAGTTGAAGTCTTTCGGGGCGCAAACTGCGCGCCCCTCAAGATGACAACCTGTGGCAACGGCCCGGTAGTGAGTCTGAGACCGGCTGAAAATCCCGCCAAGCCCGCTTACTTCGCGGTAATGGCAACTGAAGCGCGGGTGGTATCCCAATCCATATTCATGGTTGCGCCATTGCCGGTCTTGGCGAAAGAAATAGTGAAATTCTCGACGGGAGAAGGAAGAGTGGAGGTCTTCATATCGACACGCGCGAGATCCTTGTCGGGACCGGGATAATCGGTGCCCCACTCGCCGGTGGCTTTGCTGATGACCAAGGTCCACTTGTCCTTATCCGGAATGGCGAAGATCGTGTAATTCCCAGCGGGAACGGGCTTGCCGCCGACCACGATGTCTCCGGTGGTTACGAAAGTGGTGGCTTCATTTGCGCCGGCGCGCCATACCTGGCCATAGGGAACGAGTTCACCAAAGATCTTGCGGCCCTTGGCGCGTGGGCTGGAGTAGTCCACAGTGATGGACTTTCCGCCAACGTCAACAGAGGCCTTAGCTGGTGGGCTGGGGCGCTTCGATTTGTCCTGCTGGGCTTGGGTGCCTGCGGCAAACAGGGCAAGGCTAAAAAACAGCGCGACAAACGTGACACATACCTTGCGCATCATTAGTCTCCTCATGCTCCTCAGTTCGATTGCAATCAACGGTCTTGCGGAAAGCTATCACGACAACGGAAAGCCTACCGTAGGCATTGAACCGGATTTGCGGGCAGGATGCAAGCCGAAGAACCTCACCAATCGTTACCGCAAGGATATGTTCCGTTTCTGTCGTTCGCTTTTTGGATTTAGCACGCCAGTCGGGCTCTTTACACGGCGCGATCGGACAATTCCCCCTGTTACTTTTACCAATTCCGCCTTTTCTGAAAGGGCTGGAAAATACCTGCCAAATAAGGAATCCTGTCTGCCTAAGTGAGACGGAGTGACCATGAGCCCCATCGCAACCAGTTCGATTGTCTCCGTATTTGTGTTCGGTGGTGCGTTGCTCGGGATGTACCTGCGCAGGGTTTTGCCCGAAGACCATCTGAGTGATGCCTCAAAAGATGTTGTGAAAATGGGTATGGGACTGGTAGCCACCATGTGTGCCCTTGTCCTCAGCTTGGTGATCTCATCAGCAAAAGGGTCGTTCGACGCGCTGAGCAGCGAGATAACCGGAGCGTCTTCCAAGATCATCCTGCTGGACCGGACATTGGCCCGCTACGGTGCGGAGACGAAGGAAGCGCGCGCTCAACTGCGCAGTGCCATCCTGGGTGTGCTCGATCGGATGGAGTCCAAAAAATCAGCCTCTCCTTCGCATGTGCTGGTGTCCAGCCAGGAGGTGGATACTCTATACGGAATGATTGAGGAACTATCGCCGACGGACGACCGGCACCGCTCCATGCAGGCTCGCGCACTGGGTATCCTGACGTCGCTACAGGAGACGCGGTGGCTGATGTTTGAACAGGAATCCGCATCGATCTCGATGCCCATGCTCACTATCCTGCTTTGTTGGCTCACTACGCTGTTCGTCAGCTTTGGACTGTTCGCGCCTCCCAATGCGACTGCCGTGACGGCTTTGTTGGTGTCCGCGTTCTCTGTATCTGGCGCGATCCTGTTGATCCTGGAGTTGTATTCGCCGTACGAGGGGCTAATCAGGTTATCCAGCGTGCCGCTGCGCACCGCGCTGACGCAATTGGGCAATTAGAGCAAACTTTGGTGGATTTCTTGTTCGTTGGTTCGGCGTTGCCGTCTCAGCGTGTTCTCACGGCCTATTCGTCTCAGTTTCCGGAATCACATCTAAGGTTGTCGCGTGCGAAAGATCCGCTTCGACGCTAACCGATTCCAGCTTTCCGTTGTGGACAAAGTTTGCCGACTCCACGACTGAAACTGGCAGATCGACGTCTTTGCCCGGTCCTACAACCTTGTAGATTCTCTGTCGCGCAGGCACGAAAATATCCAACGAGATCGGCTGCGCTCGCGTTCCTTCCTTGGGAATCACCGTCAACACTCCGCGAATCTCCTGATCGGAAAGGTTGATGAAGCAATAGGAACCTTTTGGCGGCTGGATATTCTGGGCCTCGTCTACATTGAAAAGTCGAAAATCCGAATAGACGAACCGGCGGTAATACCGGCGGCCCTTCCTCTCCACATAGGTGGCGGCTTCTTGCGGCACCCAGATTTGCAATTTCTGCGATTGGAACTGTACCGGCAGGTACTTGATGATGGTGTGCTCATTGGTCAGTCCGATTTGTGGGATGGGCTTCTCCAATTCGGCTTCCAGCCGTTCCACTTGATAACTTCCCGGGTCGATCCAAGCCCGTCCCTCCAGGCTTACGCCAAAAGAGCTAACCCCGACTTTGTAAGATCGAATGCGGACTGGCCGGTCAGCCCGTTGCGCGAAGTGAACTTGCCATGCCGCCTTGCCTTCCGACTGTCCCAACCCCTCGCAAGTGAATTCAAAGTCTGCCGCCATCACCGGGTGGAAAAGCAGAGCCAGCGCAGGCAGTCCAAGCGTTGCGACGCCGGCAGGAAACTGCGAAATGTCCGTACTTCCGTTGCGGAATTCGTTCAGCGTGATGGTGCCCCAATCGTTTGGCGAAACCATCACCACATAATCGAAACGGCGTTTCTCGAGTTCCTCCCTCGCATCCATCCTGTGGTGTTCCAGCTCTTCCGTCGCTGTAAACTTTTCCAGGTTACTTGCGAACTCCTTCATCCGCGTTCCCACACCCTTCAATACCTGCTGTGTCGGACACTCCACCCTGTTATCCACGAGCGGAACGTTCCGCTCCAGTTCATGCACCATCCAGAAATCCCGAGCTCGGTCTACCGCTGGCGTTGCCGTCGCGACAGATGTGTTGCCGCCCGCTGGAAGGGTTGCCGCCGTTGTTGTCTCCGCTGGTTTCTTTTCAGCGTCCGTCTCCATTGGTCTTGGCTTCATCACCACATATAGGATTCGTTGCCGGTGGCCTGCCTCGATCTGCATGCTTTCTCGCACGGTCAGATATCCGGGGGCGATCGCCTGCACTACGTACTTGCCTGGCGACATGCCGGAGAATCGGGTCTCACCCTCTGTTTCCACGGGCGTTCCGGTGATCTCTTGGCCCTCGTCAGGCAATAGGATGACGCTAGCCGCTCCAAGAAACGGCCTTTCGTCTTCTAAACGCAAACGTACCTTCAGCGATGTTTCTTCAGCGCTGGCCGGGGGATTTGCCGAAGGAAATATCAGGGGCGCCACGGGAGGATCTTGAGCGGCACACACACTCTGCAGTGCGATCGGCAACAAACTGCCTGCCAGCAGCAAAAATAAAAGTCGCGTTCGCGTCATGACACCCACCGATGCGCAGTGCTACTCGGCTAGTCGCTTCGCGTCACGATCCGGAGTCAACTCGACAATTGGCTAACTTTATTTCTTGGACCTGTTAGACCTGTCTGGATCAGCCGCCAGTGAAACGCCGTCCCGCTCCGCTGTCAAGAAAATATCCCTGCCGCCAGTCTACGCCCAATCATATATGTGCAGGGCAGTATTTCCTGGTCCATTAAATAGATGAATCACCTATCCCAATGGACAGTATTCCGGGGAACACACCTGTACGCCCGCATCGCTCTCCATGCCGGGGATTCCCTCTAAATTAGGAGTGACACTACATGTATCACGCAGCAGAAGTGTTCTGCCGTTCCCGCTCCAGGGACGTTGCTCTCCCCAGGAGAAAGAGATGCCCCAGCACCTCAGCAGCAAAGTGACAAAGCTAGCGGCCCACGCTTTTTTGGCCATGGCGCTCATGCTGACTACAGTGAGTCTGCCTGCACAAGACGCTCGCAAGGTGATTACAAATCCCACTCCACCCTATCCCGACGTAGCGAAGAAGTTTCGGCTTATCGGTACCGTGAAAGTGCAAGTAGTGATCGCGACGGACGGACACATCAAATTGGTGAAACCGATTGGCGGTCATCCGGTGCTCGTGGATGCGGTCAAGGAGACGTTGAAGGAATGGAAGTATGTCCCGGCCAACAGCGAAACAACGACCGTGCTGGAGTTCGACTTTCACCCCTAAAACAGCCAGAATCGATTGAAACTTGCCAATCCTTTCGTAACGAGTAGCGTATTGCTGGCTGCGCCAACGCTAAGCCACAGACCTGCGAAATCGGACCGGACTAATCCACATTACGAGCGCTTTACAGTAAGAATGGTACTGTGCTACCTTTGAAAGGTCGAAGAAAAGAGGAAATTTTAAGGGACGACGGTGAGGGGCACTTGAGCGACGGCAAAGTAATGTTGATTGAGCAATTCCGGACACACGTTAAAGATACGGGATCGCCAGAAGTGCAGATAGCACTGCTGAGCGAGCGCATCAACTATTTGACGACGCACCTGAAGTCGCACGTGAAAGACCACGCATCACGCCGCGGGCTGATCATGATGGTGAACAAGCGGCGGCGCCTGCTGGACTATCTCAACCGGCGAGACCCGGATCGGTATCACCAGATTGTGGAACGCCTTAGCCTGCGCAAGTAAGCAGTCAACCCGCCGAATGCGGAGATACTTGCAAATTCACGAACGAACAAATTCCCGTAGGAGTCTGTCCGCCAGCCCGGCTGGGGTTGGACGTGAACGCGATACGAGTGTGCGAACCCAGGCCGGGGATTTTCTGTTGGTGTAGCCAGTTTCGGAAGAGGCCTTCCGTGACGATAACTCTTCTCTTTTCTTCCATTTAGCCGCAAGTAAGACCCTGCGGACGCGCTCCTCTCAGGGAGACAAAAGGAAGAAACACATGTCAGAAAACAATCACACACCCGCACCACATCAGGTCTCACTCGAAGTTGGTGGCCGCAAGCTAATTCTTGAAACCGGAAAGATTGCCAAGCAGGCCAATGGCGCCATCACCGCGCGCTATGGAGACACCATCGTCCTGGTGACAGCCTGCATGGCTTCCAAGGCCAACGACCGCGATTTTCTGCCGCTTACCGTGGACTACCGGGAAAACACTTACTCCGCCGGCAAGATTCCGGGTGGCTTCTTTAAGAGAGAAGGGCGTCCCACAGAAAAAGAAATTCTGGTATCCCGGCTGATCGACCGGCCGATGCGCCCGTTGTTCCCGGATTCCTGGAGGAATGAAACCCAGATTATCGCTATGGTGCTGTCTGCGGACAGTTCCAACGACCCCGACGTTATCGCTGTGACTGCGGCTTCGGCGGCAGCCTATTGCTCCGACCTGCCGTTTACCGACCCAATCGCTTGCGTGCGTGTAGGCCTGCTCGACGGGAAGCTGGTGGCCAACCCGACCGTGGCGGAGCAGAAAGTCAGCAAGTTCAACATTGTGGTTGCAGGCACCGAAAAGGGCATCGTGATGGTGGAATCGGGAGCCTTTGAGGTTTCCGAAGAGAAGGTAGTTGAAGCGCTGGAATTTGGGCACGATCAGGTAAAGAAGATCGTTGGCGCGATCAAGGAACTCCACAATCAATTGAAGCCGAAGAAGGTGGTTGTGGAGCCGCTGCCGTTTGACCAGAGCATCTACGACGGCATGAAGAAGACCTATGGCGCCCGCCTGCTGGATGCGCTGAACACCGAGAAGCACCCGAAGAAGGACAGCTATCATCTGGTGGATGCCCTGCTGGAAGAAATCGTCAAGCCCATTCCGGAAGAGGACGAAGACAAACTGAAGTTGACCAAGCGCGCTTTCGAACGCATGCGTGAAGACTTCTTCCGCTCTGAAGTGCTCAAGGCCAAGCGCCGTCCCGATGGCCGCGCGTTTGATCAGATTCGCCAGATTACCTGCGAAGCGGGCTTGCTGCCGCGCGTACACGGCTCCGCGCTGTTCACTCGCGGCGAGACTCAGGCGCTGGCAACTCTCACCCTCGGAACTAAGGAGGACATGCAACGGCTGGACCTGCTGTTTGAGCAGGACACCTTCAAGCGCTTCATGCTGCACTACAACTTCCCGCCATTTAGCGTAGGCGAAGTGAAAATGATGCGAGGAGCTGGCCGCCGCGAAATTGGACACGGCGCCTTGGCGGAACGCGCGTTGGCCAATCTGTTGCCGGCCGAAGTGGAGTTTCCATACGCGATGCGCGTGGTCAGCGACATTCTGGAGTCGAACGGCTCGTCGTCCATGGCGACGGTCTGTGGCGGCTCGCTGGCGCTGATGGATGCGGGCGTACCGATGAAGGCTCCCTGCGCGGGTATCGCGATGGGCTTGGTGGTGGGAGACGACGGCACGTACTCGATTCTGACGGACATTGCCGGCGCCGAAGACCACTATGGCGACATGGACTTCAAGGTAGCGGGCACGCGCGAAGGCATCACCGCGCTGCAGATGGATATCAAGGTGACCAGCATCAGCATTTCGATGATGCGCGAGGCTCTGGCGCAGGCGAAAAAAGCCCGCTTCCACATCCTCGACATCATGGAAGGGACTCTGAGCGCGCACCGCGAGAACATCTCGCTGTACGCGCCGCGCCTGTACAAGCTGAGCATCCCCACGGACAAGATTCGCGACCTGATCGGACCGGGCGGCAAGAAGATCAAATCGATCATCGAGCAGACCGGAGTCAAGATCGACGTCCTCGAGGACGGCACGGTGCACATCTTCTCTACCAGCGGGGCTGGCGGAGACCAGGCTTTGCAAATGGTCCGCGATGTTACCGCGAGCGCGGAAATCGGCAAGACCTATCTCGGCAAAGTTGTGCGGCTGGCGGAATTCGGAGCCTTCGTGGAACTTTTCCCGGGCACCGACGGCTTGCTGCACATCAGCGAAATCTCTGAGCACCGCATTCGCGACGTTCGCGATGAACTGAAACTAGGCGACCAGGTTCTGGTGAAGGTGCTGGCGATTGAGGGCAACAAGATCCGGTTGTCGCGCAAGGCGCTCATCAAGGAAGCACGCGAGAAGCAGGCGAAAAAGCAGGACACGCCTGCTGGCGGCACTCCGGCGCCCGCGGCTACCGAAGGCGACTGAGAGCTGGACTGCTCTCCATGTGGGCCGGCATGAAAGCCGGCGCCACACGATCTGACTACAAATAAAAAGCCCCCGAGTTTCGGGGGCTTTTTTGTGACTGGGAACCTTTCCGTGGCGAACCAGGCGTTTTATGCGTGGGCGCAGTGGACCGCGTCTAACGCGCCCCAGAGAGCGTCGAGTGCTTCGTTCGTGGTGGCGAGAATTTCCTCATCGCTGCCGGAGGCATGATCTACAAGCCAGTTGCGCCAGGCAGCCCGATGGGCTTTGTCGACTTCTTCGTGAACGGCAAAGTAGGCGAGGCCCTTGGCCGAATTAATGGAGTAGTGCTTCTTGAGGCCGTCGATCTTGGTGCTGGCGATTTCGGGCACTTGCGCTTCGTAAGCGTAAAGTGCCGCGACGGATTCGGCTACCGGCCGATCGCCCACAATTTCGCGGAACGTCTCAACAACCGCTTGTGTACCCGGCAAAGCAGGGCAGCAGGTGATGTCTTCCTCATTGACTCCCAGCGCAGCGGCAAAGTCGCGCCAGAGTTTTGGGTGAGCGTTTTCAGGATTCTCCTCTTCCGCGAGATTTTCCAGGACAATGTCGCGCAGAGGTCCTTCGGTGCGCGCCGCAAGTACCCGTAGGTGCTTGGGGAACGCTTCGACGTGACGGTAATACTGGGCAGCGTAGAGTTGGAGAGATTCGCGCGTGAGCTTGCCGGCCTGCCAGTCTTGGTAGAAGGGATGCTTCAGCAGATTTTTTGCCGCAATGGCGGCATCAATCTTGTCGAGAAGTTCGGTATTCCGCATGGATCCTCCCTCAGGTCGCAAAATCGACTCGAGGAGTGTACCAGAACTCGATGAAGTTTGCCGTGCAGGATTAGCTGGTCGTGGCGTGGAGGCGTTCGATGTCGGCACCGAGGGTGCCGAGCTTCTCGACGATGCGCTCATACCCGCGATCGATGTGGTAGACGCGGTCAATGATGGTTTCGCCTGAAGCTACCAGGCCAGCCAGGACGAGGCCGGCGCTGGCACGCAGGTCGGAGGCCTGCACTGTGGTGCCGGATAGCTGCGCGGGGCCACGAACGACGGCGCGGCGGGCGTCGATGGAGATATTCGCACCCATGCGCACCATTTCACTGGCGTGCAGAAAGCGATTCTCAAAGATAGTTTCGGTGATGAGCGAGGTGCCTTCGGCTTGCGTTGCCAGTGCCATGTATTGCGCCTGCATGTCGGTGGCAAAGCCCGGATATTCTTCCGTGGTGACATCGGAGGCAACAAGCTTGGAAGCGCCGCGGACACGCAGTGTGGTGCTGTCAACGCATTCCACTGAGACACCGGCCTGCTGAAGTTTTGCAATGACGGCGCCTAAATGAGATGGATCGCAATTCGTTACCTCTAAGTCGCCGTTGGTGATGGCTCCGGCAATGAGGTAAGTTCCCGCTTCGATGCGATCGGGAATGATGGAATGCTCCGTGCCGTGCAGTCGCGGAACGCCGCGAATCCGCAGCGTGGATGTCTCGTCGTCTTGAATATCGGCGCCCATTTTGCGCAGCAGGTGAATCAGGTCGGTGACCTCGGGCTCGCGGGCACAATTTTCCAGGATGGTTTCGCCGTCGGCCAGAGTGGCAGCCATCAGGATGTTTTCCGTCCCGGTAACGGTGATTTTTTCAAAGACGATGTGCGCACCTTTCAGGCGGCTGGCATTGGAAACCTTTGCTCCGATGTATCCGTGTTCGGTGGTGATCGTCGCGCCCATTTTCTCAAGCGCCGCAAGATGCAAGTCGACAGGCCGCGCGCCGATGGCGCATCCTCCGGGCAGAGAAACGTGAGCGACGCCCGATCGAGCAATGGCCGGACCCAGCGTCAGAATCGAGGCGCGCATGGTTTTCACGAGTTCATATGGAGCCACAGCATCATTCAACGTGTGCGACTCGATGGTGTAGGTAGTAGCAGGGAACTCCGCCGTGGAAACCTTGGCAGACATGAACGCCAGCAACTTGCCCATGGTGATAATGTCGCGCACCATGGGAACATTCCGCAGCGTAACCGGTTCGGCGGTGAGCAGCGCCGCGGCCATTGCGGGCAGCGCCGAATTTTTTGCGCCGCTGATCGTTGCCGTGCCGCGCAGCGGCCGTCCGCCTCGAATTAGAAACTTGTCCATTCGTCGATTTCCTGTTACTCGCCCAAAGCGCGCCGCAGATCACCCTTTGCCGCAGCCAGTTGGCGCTTGGCTTTCTGCGCCGTTAATCCTCGTTTGAGCATGACCAGCGCCAGGCGCAGATTGTGTTCGCTCTGACGCAAAGCGTGTTCCACGGCGGACATGTCTTTCCCGCTACTCTCCATCAGAATGCGCTTCACGCGATGGCGAAGTTTCTGATTTGTCAGCGCGAGATCGATCATCAGGTTGTCATAGCCGTGGCCGAGCCGCATCATCACCGCGGTAGAGAGCATGTTCAGGACCATCTTCTGCGCCGTGCCGGACTTCAGCCGCGTTGAACCAGTCAACACTTCTGGCCCAACTTGCGGAGTGATGGCGATCGCCGCGCTTTTTTGCAGCAGGGAATTACGGTTCGAGGAAATGCCTATCGTCAAGGCTTTGTATTTTCTGGCGAACGCCACGGCCGCCACAACATACGGTGTTGAACCGCTAGCCGCGATGCCCACTACGGTGTCGGTCGCTTTTAGTCTGAGCCTCTTCAGGTCGCGCACGGCGTTTACTTTATTGTCTTCCGCGCCTTCCACCGGCTTGGTCATTGCTTTCTTGCCGCCGGCGATTAGGGCTCGCACCAGCCCCGGCGAGGTTCCAAAGGTGGGAGGGCATTCCGAGGCATCTACGACGGCGATGCGCCCGCTGGAACCCGCTCCCACATAGATTAACCTGCCGCCTGCCTGCATTCTGGCGACAATCGCATCCACAGCGCGGGCAATCGCGGACAACTCTCGACCCACAGCCGCCGCTACTTTGCGGTCCTCGCGGTTCATCACTCGCACGATCTGCAGCGCGGTCATTCGGTCGAGATTTCGTGAAGCTGGATTTCTCAGTTCTGTCAGCCGGCGTTCCATTTGGCTGCGCCGTTCATTCGAAGAGCCCATTGTTTAATTATAGCCGGGATGCAGCACTGATAAGGATGTGCCGGCCCGCACAATGCGCATTTGGAGCGAGAGCGTTAACCGTGCCCGTGTAGGGTGCGAATTAACGTGAACGACATCAAGCCGCTGTCACCTCCATGCAGGCTTGCCGGAATCCATCTATGATGGGAAGAGCGGCTCGGACACATTTTAACGACGGGATTCTGGCAAGCGATCTATGGACATTCTACGAAAACTGTTTGAGGAGTATTTCCATACGCCGCCCACGCGCGTGCAGCCGCTGCAGGGCGAATTGGGTGGTTCGGGCCGCAAGATCATACGGCTCGCCAGCGACACTCAAACTGGGGTCGGAATTCTCTACGGAGTACGCGAAGAAAACATCGCCTTCCTGGAATTCTCGCGTCATTTTCGCCGTCACGGCCTGCCAGTCCCCGAAATTTACGCCGAAGATCTGGACGAAGGCGCGTATCTCGAGGAAGACCTGGGCGACACGACGCTATTCGAATATCTGTCGAAGAATCGCAGCGGAGCAAATATTGCCCCCGAAGTGGTGGAGGCGTACCGTAAAACGGTTTCGATTCTGCCGCGGTTTCAAGTCCAAGCGGGCCGTGACCTGGACTATTCCGTTTGTTATCCCTGCGGCAGCTTCGATGCTCAGTCCATCGCCTGGGATTTGAACTATTTCAAATATTATTTTTTGCGTTTGGCCGCGATTCCATTCAGCGAGCAAGCCCTGGAGAACGATTTCCAGCGGCTGACCGATTTTCTGCTGAGCGCGCCGCGCGATTATTTTCTGTACCGCGACTTTCAATCCCGCAACGTTTTGTTGCGCAATGGCGAGCCGTACTTTGTCGATTACCAGGGCGGGCGCAAGGGCGCGTTGCAGTATGACATCGCGTCACTGCTGTTCGACGCCAAGGCTGATCTGCCGCCGGAAGTTCGCCAGCAACTGTTGGACGAATATCTGGATCGCCTGGGCGGCTTTCTGGACCTCGACCGCGAAGCGTTCCTGCACTACTACTACGCCTACGTTTACGTCCGTATTTTGCAAGCGTTGGGCGCTTACGGCTTTCGCGGCTTTTATGAACGCAAGACGCATTTCCTGCAGAGCGTGCCTTATGCGCTCAAAAATCTGCGCTGGTTGCTGCACAACGTCAAGTTGCCCATTGAACTCCCAACACTGATGGCCGCATTCACCAGCATGTTGGCCTCCGAAAAACTATTGGGCCTGGCCTCCGAAGCGCAGAACCTGGTGGTGCGGATTTTCAGCTTTTCGTTTCATCGCGGCGTGCCCGAGGATGATACCGGAAATGGCGGCGGTTTCGTGTTCGATGGCCGCAATTTGCCCAATCCCGGGCGCGAAGAACGTTTCAAATCGTTGACGGGAAAAGATGCGCCGGTGATCGATTATCTGAACCAGCAAGAAAGCGTGCACCAGTTTCTCGCGGCAGTGTTTCCTCTGGTCGATGCCAGCGTCAGTAATTACCAGCAGCGCGGTTTCAAGAATCTGATGGTTTCGTTTGGGTGCACCGGAGGCCAGCACCGCTCGGTTTTTCTGGCGCAGCAACTGGCGAAACGCCTGCGCCAGCGCAACGGGCTGGAAGTGATCGTGCGCCACCTTGAATTGGAAAAGATGGGCAAATGAAGGCCATGATCCTGGCGGCAGGATTGGGTACGCGCTTGCGCCCGCTGACCGACGATCGTCCGAAAGCCCTGGTAGAGGTGGCTGGGCGCACTCTTCTTGAAATCACGCTCACTCGTTTAAGTACCTTCGGCATCCGCGACGTGATTATTAATGTGCACCACTTCGCGGACAAGATCGTCGACTATCTGCACGTTCACAAAAACTTCGGCATGCACATCGAGATTTCTCGCGAAGATGTGTTGCTGGATACCGGCGGTGGACTGAAGAAGGCGGCTTGGTTTTTGCTTGATGAGTCCGAGACTGCAGGGGAGCCATTTCTCCTGCACAATGTAGACATTCTCAGCACCATCGATCTTCGCAGCATGGTGGAAGCGCATATCGAGAACAAAGCCTTAGCTACGCTGGCTGTGCAACAGCGGGACAGCTCGAGGCTCCTGATTTTTGACGACGATCAGCGGCTCTGTGGGCGTCGTGCTGGGCGTGACCGAGAACTAGAAATTGTCTGCCCTTCAGCAAATCTCCAGCCACGGGCTTTCTGCGGTGTCCATATGATTTCGCCGCGACTGCTTCGAATGATGCAAGAAGATGGGGTCTTCTCCATCATAGACTCGTATTTGCGCCTTGCCGCGAACGGGGAAAATATTCGCGGATTTTCGGCGGACGAATATTACTGGCGCGATCTGGGTAAACTGGAGCAGGTCCGGCAGGCGGCCGGAGACTTCAAGAAAAAGCTGTTCTCGTAACCCTCATCGCGTTCGCCACGCTCGGCTGGCATAAAAGCCAGCGCTGCATTCAAGAAAAAAGCCAGCGAGCGCCGAGTTTGTGGTCTTCAATGTAGCGCAGGGTTTTATCCCAGCATCGGTTAAAGATGGAGCTGGCGTGAGAGCTTGCTACGCGGGAAAAATGGCTTGAAAGTGCTACGCGTCAAAGCAACAAATCGTACAAGGCTGAGGCTGCAAAAGCGGGGGCAAGCCGCCGCAAGCCAGATCCTTAGTGGGTCGCTTCTGTGGCTAGTCCGAGCGCCTTCATCACGGCGTCGTGAACCGCGGGGCGGACTTCGGCAATTTTGTGGTTTTCGCGGGTCGGGTTCACGCGATTCGTCAACAACACTACGAAAAGCTGGCGGTCCGGGTCGATCCAGATGGTTGTGCCAGTGAAGCCCGTATGGCCGTAACTGTGTGACGAAAAGTAGTGGCCGCTCGAACTGCCCTCGGTAGGCACCACCCAACCCAGCGTGCGCGTGTTCTGAGCCACGGGCTGAGGCACGGTAAACTCCGCGATCGTCGCGCGCTTCAGGATGCGGTTATGCGCATAAACGCCGCCATTCAGCAGCATCTGGCAGAAGGCGGCCAGGTCCGGCGACGTGCTGAACACGCCCGCGTGCCCGGAAACTCCGCCAATCGCATAAGCATTCTCGTCGTGCACTTCGCCTTGCACCAGACGGTGGCGCAGTTGGTTATCGATTTCCGTCGGCGCAATTTCCGGCCAAAGTTTCTTGGGCGGGTTGTACATCGTATTTTTCATGCCGATGGGATTGAAAATATACTCGTTAGCGAGCACATCGAGCGGCGTGCCGGTCAGGCGCTGAATGATCTCGGCCATCAAAATAATGCCCAGGTCCGAGTAGACCACCTTGGTGCCAGGCTCGTACTCCAACGGTTCCGCAAAAATGTCTTTCAGCGTGTCGGCCTTGCCCTTTGAGGTGCGCCAATATTCCTTGAAGGGAGGCAGGCCGGAAGTGTGCGTCATCAGGTACCGCACGGTGACTTTGTGGCGCCACGCGATTTGCCGCGCCGCGCCCCAGTCGTGGAGTTCCTGCGGGCTTTTGACAGTAACCTTGTGCGGTCCGTCAGCCGGCTGCCCGTCAATCCATTCTGGCAGGTAGCGCTCGATGGGCGCGTCAAGATCGAGTGGCGAAGGGAAGTCGCCTTCAACAAGCTTTTCCACCAGCGTGGTGGTGACGACGACTTTCGTGAGTGACGCAAGGTCGTACATCGTATCGATCTTGGTTGCGGGAGAGTCCGCCTCGTAGCTCAATTTTCCAAACGAGTGATACGAAACTTTGCCGCGATAGCCGACGGCAATCGTCGCACCAGGAAAAGCCTTGTCCACAATGGCTTTTTCAACTTCAGCGAACGCCGGCTGCAGTTGCGCTTCGCCGCGCACGTCCATGGGTTGCAGCGTCATGGGATTGGCGGGAACCTCGATGCCGTAACCGGCCTTCAGATCGAGGCCAGGAATCGTAACCGGGAGATGCCCGCGAATGGGAATTTGTCCGAACAGCGCGCGCGCAACGGAGATTTGCGCGACATCGCTGATTCCAAATGCAGCAAGCCAGGTTTGCGCCTGAGGGAAACGCTCAATCAGATAAGGGCTGCCCATGCTGACGGTGATCACCGGCTTGCCAGACTTGTAAATCTGATCGATGAGCGGCAACTGATCTGCCGGGACGTCGACATCGCCCTTGCGGTCGCTGACGCGCACGAACAAAGCCAGAATCGCGACGTCGTAAGTGTCTGGCGAGGGAAGCTTCAGCATGTCGGCTTTCACAAATTTCGTGTCGGCGCGAAGCGTCGTGAGCGAGTCAAAACGCGATTTGAGTTCGCGCTCCAGATCCTCGCCCGGGTAGGGCTCAGGGTCGGCATAAAGCGAAACCAGCAGAGCGCGCGCCGGCTTTGTTCCGTCGAGCGGCAAGCGGTGTGGCGTGTCGCGAAGCAGCGTAATGCCGCGATCAGAAATATCCTGCGACTCGGCCTGCCAGGCTACGCTGCCGAACTTCGCGTTTAACGCATTCAGATCCACCAGGCGATTGGCATTCAAGCCGAGGCGCGCCTTGGCCTGCAGAAGTCGCCGCACGGAAGCGTTCAGCCGTTCCTGGGTAATTTCGCCCGATTTTGCCGCGGCCAGCATCGCATCGTAGGCCGCGTCGGGAATTGGCGGCATCAGCAACGCGTCCGCGCCCGCCAGAAACGCGCGCACAGCGGCATCCCCCGGGGCAAAGCGAACGGTGATCCCGCCCATGTCCATCGCATCGGTGACGACAAGTCCCTCGAAGCCAAGTTGCTTTCGCAGAAGATCCGTAAGGATAGCGGAAGAAAGAGTCGCGGGCGTATTGGGATCCGGCTCAAACGCCGGCACATTCAGGTGGCCAGTCATGATGCTGCCGACGCCAGCCGCGATGGCCGCGCGAAACGGTACAAGTTCCAGATGCTCCAGGCGATCGCGATTGGCCTTAATTACCGGAAGATCGATGTGCGAGTCGGCCGCAGTATCGCCATGCCCGGGAAAATGCTTTGCGGTGGCCAGGCCGCCATTTTCCTGCACGCCACGAACAAACTCCGCGACATATTCGGATACCGAGGCCGGGTTCTCACCAAACGAGCGCGTGTTGATGATGGGGTTCCCCGGATTGTTGTTCACGTCGGCCACCGGCGCGTAAATCCATTGAATACCTACGGCGCGTGCTTCCAGCGCCGTGATTTTTCCCATGGTGTGGGCGTCTTTGGGATTTCCAGCGGCAGCCAGAGCCATGGTTGTGGGGAATGACGTGCCTTCATCGAGACGCATCGCCGCGCCACGCTCGAAATCCGCTCCGAACAACAGCGGCAGCTTCGATTTGGACTGCAGTTGATTCGTGAGCACCGCGGTGGGATAGGCCTGGCTCTTCACGATGCCGAGTGGCGAGCCATGCGTGATGGTGATGAATCCGCCGACGTGCAGGTCGTTAATGCTGTGAAGCATCTGCGCATACGCGGGAGAATCCGTGGAGGTGAAGCTGCCGTGGTAAGTAGCGAAGAGCACCTGGCCCACTTTTTCTTCGACGCTCATCTGGCGAAGCGTGTCTTCCACCCACTTCGTTTGTTCCGGCGTCAGCTTCACCGTAGCAGACTCCTGAGCCGCGTTCTTGCTGCTCTCCGCGGAAGCTTCCGCAGGTTGTGCGCTGCGGCTGTGGTTTCGAGCTTTCAGTGTTATTGAGAACATAAGCAAAAATGGCAGAGCAACTGGTCCCGCGTAGCGCCAACGCATGTTCAGAAGGTCCCCCAGCCGTTGCGCCCGGTGCTTTGACTGTATATAGCACGCGCACTCTGCGCTCACAATCCAAGTGCAATCGGCGAGTTCCAGAATATCATTGGGGAGTATGAAACCATCGCAAAGGTTGGCTCTGGTGTTTCTCAAGCTTGGCATATATCTGATTTTGGTGCCGGCGATCGGGATGGCCGCGCCCGGTGACGGGGCCGCGGCACAGAAGCACGGCAGGCCGACGAAAAGCCACGTGGCCCGCGTGCAGACGGGCCTGGACGTTCTAGAAGCTCAGAAATTCGCGCCCCTTCACGGTAAGCGTGTTGGACTGATCACGAATCACACGGGCGTCGATACGCAGGAGCGCTCGACGGTGCAACTCCTCGCGCACGCACCTGGTGTTCAACTGGTCGCATTGTTCAGCCCGGAACACGGCATCGCGGGACATGCCGATGACAACGTGCCGAGTTCGAAGGATGCTTCAACCGGTTTGCCAATTTACAGTCTGTATGGAGATCACAACCGGCCTACCGATGAAATGTTGAATGGTATCGACGCGCTGGTCTTTGATGTGCAAGACGCCGGCGTGCGCTTCTACACCTACACGACCACCATGGGCTACTGCATGGAGGAAGCGGCGAAAAAGGGAATCGAGTTTTACGTGCTGGACCGGCCCAATCCGATCGCCGGCGACATTGTCGAAGGGCCGATGCTGGACGCCGACAAGACTGCTTTCGTCGCCTACTTTCCGCTGCCGGTCCGCTATGGCCTGACCATCGGAGAACTTGCGCAGCTCTTCAATACGGAGAATCACATCGATGTGAAGCTGCACGTGATTCCCATGAAGGGTTGGCACCGCAACTACTTTTTTGAGAGCACCGGACTGCGTTGGATTCCGCCGTCGCCGAATCTGCGCACACTGAAGGGCTCGATTCTTTATCCCGGACTCGAGATCCTGCAAAATGCCGGCGTTTCCGTGGGTCGCGGCACAGAAGCGCCATTCGAAGAGTTTGGGGCTCCGTGGATCAACGGCGAGGAAGTGGCCGCAGAGTTGAATGCGAAGAATTTGCCGGGCTTGCACTTTGCGAACCAGCGATTCATTCCTGTGAGTGGATTGTACGCGGGCCAACATTGCGGCGGAGTGGGCATCAAGGTGACCGATCGCGCCGCGGTGCGGTCCATGCGCATGGGGCTGGAAATTGCCGAGATTCTGCAGAAGAAGTACCCGGCAGATTTCGAGACGGAGAAAATGTTGTTGCTCCTCGGCAATAGTGAAACGGTCAGTCAACTGCAATCGGGGACAACGCCTGCTCAAATCGTTGACGGCTGGGCGAAAAGTCTTGCCGCTTACGATCAAATGCGCCGAAAGTATTTTCTTTACCAGTAACGCCCGCCAATTGGCACACGGCAGCCCGGTCGGCAGAATCCCAACACGTGAATTAGAGGCCGTTTGTGGTACAGTCCGGGAATGCGCATTGTCTCTCTTTTACCGTCCGCCACGGAAGTGCTGTTTGCGCTGGGCTTCGATCGAGAGATTGTCGGTGTCAGCCACGAATGTGATTTTCCTGCGCGCGCAAAAACGAAGACAGCCGTCATCCACTCGCGCCTGCCGCACGATGCCAGTCCCGCAGAAATTGATCGCCTGGTGCGAGAGTACGTCGCACGTGGCGAGAGTTTGTACGCCGTGGATAGCGACGTGCTCGAAGCGCTGGCGCCCGACTTGATCGTCACTCAGGATTTATGCCACGTTTGCGCTGCTTCCCCCGACGACCTGGCCGCCACGCTTGCGCGCTTTCACAAATGCCCGCAGGTGCTCTGTTTGAATCCCCAGGATCTTGGCGATGTGTGGCGCGATGTGCTCTGGATGGGAGAAGAGACGCTTCGTTTTCCACGGGCTCAGGAACTGCTGGAAAAAGTCGGCGCGCGGCTGGCCGAGATCCAAAGAGAACTGGATGGGCAATCGGAGCGGCCCCGCGTGGTGCTGCTGGAATGGCTTCAACCGTTTTATGTTGGCGGCCACTGGGTGCCGGAAATGATCCAGTTCTCCGGTGGAGTGGATGTGCTGGGAAAGCCGGGGACACCTTCGCGACGCGTCACGGCGGAAGAGATCATCGAAGCGGCGCCCGACGTTTTACTGATTGCGCCTTGCGGCTATCGAAAAGACCAGGCCGCCGCGGAGTATCTGTCGCTGAGCCTGCCGGACGAATGGCGCCGCATACCGGCGGTGCGCAATGGGCGTGTTTATGCGCTGGAGGCGAACAGCTACGTTTCCCGGCCAAGTCTGAGGCTGGTGACAGGAATCGCCGCTATGGCCAAGGCGATGCATCCTGGGATACGCTGCCGCCCCGAGGTGGCGTCGACCGTACGCCAAATCACCGAGAGCGGGCGAAGCTTCCACACCGCTAGGGCCTGAGTCTCCCATAAGCCAGTTTCCATCTACGAATCAGCCCGCGGCCGCGTCCTCTTGACATTGTCCGTCGTATATATAAGACTCCTATATATAAGGTGGTGACTGTGATTCGCACGGAGTTGAAGCGAGGAACCGCGGAGCTGGCGATCCTCAGCGTCCTGGAAAACGAGCCGCTACACGGCTACGAAATCGCCCGCCAGATCGAGCAGCAGTCCAAAGGCGCGCTGCAATTCACCCTCGCGGCGCTCTACCCGATGCTATACCGCATGGAGAATCGTGGCTGGCTGAAGGGAGCTTGGGAGACGGCTGCAAACGGGCGCCGGCGCAGGTGCTATCGCCTGACGCCGCGCGGGCGGAAAATGCTTCAGCCCATGCGCGAGGAATGGGCCAATCTTTTTCGTGTGATGCGCCGCGTCGCGAAGGTGAGCCATGCCTGATTGGAATCGTCTGATCGTTGAGCGAATGGGCGCATTGACGCTTTCACCGGAAGCGCGACATGAGGTCGTTGCGGAACTCGCCACCCATCTGGAGGACGTCTACCAAAGCTGTCGGGCTCGTGGAGTCAACGAGTCTCAGGCAATCGACATTGCTCTAAGTCAGGCCGCTGACTGGCAGGAACTGGCACGCGAAATTTCTGACGCCAAAAGCGAGGAGGGCATAATGAATGACCGGTCAAAGCAGTTCTGGTTGCCGAGCTTAATGACGCTGACGGCGTCAATGCTCTGGCTCATGCTGCTTCAGCGATTAAGCTGGAATCCAGAAAGCAGTTCGTTTCACGGGGGACCGCCGCTGATGCCCTATCTGATCTGGCTGATCACCCTGCCCGTTTTCGGCGCATGCGCCGCGTATCTGTCTCGCCGCGCGGGGGGGAGCCGCCGCGCACTGATCGCTGCGGGATTGACTCCCTCAATTGCAATGTTCGGCGTACTCGCTTTTGCCTTGCTAACTGGCATTTTTATCGAAAAGAATCCGTTTATCTGGAAGCATCCCGGCTACGTTGCGCTCGGTTTTCTTCCATGGGTAATCTTCCCCGCTTTTGCATTGACGCTAGGGGTTCTTCCATTCTTGAATGTCGCAAACCGGCGCACTTGACCCTGAAAGCCGTGGTTCGCTTTCTAAGATTCAATTTGAATTGGTCAGGGCCCACCCTGCCGGTAAATAGCGGGGGCCACTGATACGCCGGCGGCTAGCCGCGGAAGACGAACTGCCGGAACGCGAACAACAGGAAGCCGGAAAGCGTCATGGCGGCCGGCAGGGTCAAAACCCATGCCAGCAGCAGGTTGCGCACCGTGGCCCATTGCAAGCCAGAGTGGTTTGCCATCATTGTACCTGCCACCCCGGAAGAAAGGACGTGCGTGGTGCTGACCGGCAGCCCAAGCCCGTCGGCGGCGCCGATTGTGGCCATGGCAGTGATTTCCGCGGCCGCCCCTTGCGCGTAGGTCAAATGATTCTTTCCGATTTTCTCGCCTACGGTGACGACGATGCGCTTCCATCCGACCATGGTGCCGAGGCCAAGCGCGAGCGCGACCGCAACCTTAACCCACAGGGGGATGAAGCGTGTGGACCGATCAACGTGAACTTTGTAATTTTTGAGCACGGCTATATCTGGCGGGGTGAATGTCGGCTTGCCGGATTTCTGCATCAGCCGGATAGCTTCGCTGACCACGTACATATCGTTGCGGAAGTTGCGCACTTGTTCGCGAGGAACCTTGGCGAGCTCCTTGAACTGGGCCATTTCCGTGCCGATATCGTTGATCATCACGCGCAGTGCCAGCATCGTGTTGGGCTTGAATTCTTTCGTGCGGATATATTCTGTGACGTCATCGCGCGGATCTCCTACTACCGCTTCGGGAGTCACATATTTGCCCACGGTGTCGGCAGCCTGTCGTGAAACCGCGACAAAATCCTGCGACTGGCTCGACGTGACCGCGTGGTTCAACGCGTAGGTTGTCGGCACCGTTCCGATGAGGATCAGCATGATCAATCCCATCCCCTTTTGTCCGTCGTTCGAGCCATGGAAGCAGCAAACGCCGGTGCAGGTGAGGATCAGCAAGCCGCGGATCCAGAACGGAGGCGGCTCGTTGCCCTTCGGCGCTTCGTAAAGCTGTTTTTGCTTGATGACCACTTTCATCACCGAAAGAAGCAGGAAAGCCAGGATGAATCCAAAAATGGGCGAGAGCAGCAGCGACTTGCCGATACCCAGCGCCTGCGCCCAATCCACGCCGCTGGTTCCAGACTTTACGCTCAACAATTGGTTGGCTATACCCACCCCGATAATTGAGCCGATCAGCGTGTGAGAACTGGAAGCGGGTAAGCCCAGCCACCACGTACCCAAATTCCATAAGATGGCGGCCATGAGCAATGCGAAAACCATCGCGAAGCCCGCATTGCTTCCCACTTGCAAAATCAATTCCACGGGCAGCAACGAAACGATGCCGAAAGCAACCGCGCCTGACGAAGTGACGACCCGGCAAAATTCCAGAATCCCGACCACACCACGGCGATATTCGGATCCAGCGAGTGCGTGTAGATAACCGTGGCTACCGCGTTCGCGGTATCGTGAAAACCGTTCACGAACTCAAACCCCAATGCCACCAATAACGCCAAACCCAGCAAAACGTACGGCCACGCTGAACCAAGAGTTATACCTGCCAAGTCACGCGAGATGCTGGTGCCGATGAAAATCAGTCCGGCGACTAACACGGCGCCAAAAATCAGGATACCGACACGACCGGGACCTCGGCTAAGTTTCGCTTCCATTACGGAAGACGCTGAAGCAGTGGCCATAAACGTCCTTTCAGTAGGCTACTGGGTTCGCAAATCCGTCAAGGCGAGCCACTCTTATACGTTTAAATTGTTAACGGCCGATGAATGGATTAAAAAACGCGTCCCAATTGGAAAAACCATTTGCGATGGCCGGTGTCTCCGACGCTGCCGCCAATCAGGACCGGCCCAAATCTGGTTTCGGCGAGAAGCCCCAGAGCGCCGTCACCCGAAAGGCGAGGGGCATTCGGATCGCCATACATCTTGCCGATTTCGCCGGCGCCGTAGATGTACACCTGTTTTCCGACGAACGGCGGCAATGTAAAGATCTCGTGAAGATAGCCCACACGGCCCAGAAAATACTGGTTGCCGAACAATTCGTTAAGGCCGTAAGCGCTGAGGCGTCCAGGACCGCCCAGGAAGAATTGCGGCGTTCCGGTGCCGTTGGAACCAAACGTAGAACCGCCGCGAGTGATCAGGAAGACCGAATCTTTCAGGAAGACCGGATGGAAATATGCGGCATAAAGGTCCAATGAAGGAAACTTCTCTGTCGCACCCGGGGCTGTGTCGTACCAGAAGAATTTCGACTCCAGATAATAGCCCGCCGTAGGAATTACCGGCTCGTTGGTGTGGTCGCGAACGTAACTCATCTGTACGGCGCCAACGCGGCCGCTATAAGAGGAGAATTCTGGCTGGCCCAGGCGCAGGGTTGCCTGTTCGAAGCCGATTCCGTACCCGACATAAAGCTGATTGAAGCGATTGAAGGTGTAGCCAACATTGACGCCACCGAGGACGCGGTCGATGCGATAGTCGGCGCGAGGATTGGTTTTGTCGTAAATATTGAAGGTGTTTTGGCTTCCGCCGGCAAAGGGCTCGAAGAACCAGTGGCTCTGTGTGTAGAACGGTTTGTACAATTGCGTCTGCAGGCCGTAGGTTTCGCCAAACTGGAAATCGGTGCGCAGTTCCGAGCGCTCGCCCCACACGTCCATGGCCGTGATTCTGCCCCCCAGCGTGAATGTCACGTCTTCAGGTTCCGAACCGTCAATGAAGAACGACGGCTGCAGCAAGGGCGGAGCGTAGGACTTCTCGCGAATCTGGATCAGCAAGCCATCCCGGCCATCTTCGTGAATCATTCCGTAGGTGACGCCGTCCCACCGGCCAACGCCTGCGAGGCGCGTAAGATGCGCGTCGATTTGTTCGGTGTTGACGGGAGTGCCGACGAGGGGACGCAGAAATTTTTGAATGTCGCGCGCGGATTCCAGATTCACGCCCTCGACCTTTACAAATTGTGGAATACCAACGGTGGTTAGTTTACGCGATTGCTTCCAGTCGAGATACGCGGCCCAGTCCGCATCGTTGAGCGAGTACGCTTCCAAAATCCGCGCCTTTTCCGCGGCTGCGTCGTAGCCCTTTTGAAGAAGTTCCTTGGCCTTCTCGTAGTCCATGGTACTGAAGTCTTCCACCTTTGCTGTCACGATCACGTCGGCCCCAGCCATGCCGCGAATCTCGGTCTCGGCAATGATCAATTCCACGGAACGCCCCAGCACTTCGAACGCAGACTGAATGTCTTTCGCGGAGGTTTTGGAAATCTGCAGATGGATGGCGATTACCACGTCCGCGCCCATGTTGCGCACCACGTCGGTTGGCAGATTGTCCACCAGTCCACCATCGACGAAAACTTTGTCGCCTTCTCGTACTGGATCAAATACCCCGGGAATGGACATGGTGGCGCGCATGGCCTGCGAAAGAGACCCCCTGTCAAAGACGTATGCCTTGCCGGTAATCAGTTCCGTGGAAACGCAACGAAAGGGAATGGGAAGGTCGTCGAATGATGGAACCATGGAGTAGTTCAGCGTTTCGCGGTCGATCAGCAAGCTGATGTGTTCACCGGTGCTAAGTCCGGGAGGCAATCGAGGGCCATTTTTGAGGCCAATTTTGATGGAGTTCGGAACGTCGCGTGCATCTTCTTTGCGGCGAAACGCAAGGTCCGGGTAAGAAATGTCTCCGCCTAGAAGTTGCGGCCAGTCCGCGTGGTCCACAATTTGTTTTAACTCATCCGCGCTCTTTCCGGTGGCATAAAGCCCCCCCACCAACCCGCCCATGCTGGTTCCGGCAACGTAGTCAACGGGGATGTGGTGCTCCTCAAACCACTTCAAGACGCCCAGATGTGCGATGCCCAAAGCGCCTCCGCCTTCCAGTGCCACCCCAATCTTCAGGCGAGGCTTCGCTGCAGGTTTTGCTTCGGACGGCGCTGATGCGCTGGGTGCACGTTCGCTGGGCTTGTCTTGCGCGTAGCCTAGACTGCACAGCAAAAGCAGCGCGGCCGAAGACACAAATAAGTGAAGACGCATATCGGTTTTCCCCTTGGAAATGAATGCGAGCGGAAGGACACGAGCACAAACACAATCAGTGTCCCGCACCGGAACACGCTGAGCAAGCAGCTAATTCCGCGCGTTTCCCGGTGCGGCGCAGAATTGTGCTAAACGTTGGCTTCTTCTTCGGGATGCCGCTGTCGATGCGCCAGTCCAACACCGAACAGCACAAGCGCCCCACCGACGATTTGCGGAAGCGTAAGTGGTTCGCCGAGCAGGACTGCCGCCATCGCCGCGGTCAGTGGCCCCTGCGTCAGCAAACTGATGGACGTGATGGTTGCTGGCAAATGTCCCAAGGCGTAGGTCAGCGCCAGATAGCCGCCGAGTTGCGAAACGAGCCCCAAGCCAAGCAAGGCCCACCAGGTGTGACGGTGAGGCACGCGCAAAGAAATGCCCATGGCGAAATTGAGCAGCAGCAGCACCAGTGTGGTGGCGATCATCGACAGGCGGAGAAACGTAAGCGTGCTCGTCGTAGTGCGCACCTTTTCCGTGGCCAGAAGATACACAGCAAAGCACGCCGCGGCTCCCAGCGCCATGATGTCACCAACGCCAAACGGCGCGTGTCGCGTCAGATCCCCCCACAGAATTACCACCGAGCCGCTAATCGCCAGCACCAGACCCACCCAGAACGCGGGCTGCGGCCTTCGACGGAACACCATCCACGTCAGCAGGCCAACGACAATTGGTGTGTTGTTTCCAAGCAGCGTGGCATTTGCCGCGGATGTTCGCAGGATCGCGGTGTTGTACAACGCCAAATCGAGCGCGAAGAACAATCCACCCAGTCCGATGATCAGCCAGGTGCGGCCATCGATGTGTTCGCGCTTGCGATCGGTCGCGAACGTTGGCAGCAAGACCACGGCTGGGATCAGCATGCGATAGAACGCTGAAGCTGGGCCGGGAATGTCTGTCCAGCGAACGAAGATTGCCGACCACGCGATGCACACGATGCCGGCGACGAGCGCCAAATAAGCCGCCGCGCGGCTTTCTGCCGCTTGCTTGGTTACGATGCTAGCTTCAGTAGCCATGAATCATCTCTATCTTCGATTCAGCAGTATCCCACACGATGCATGGCGGCACAGGTGCCGAATTGGCTGGTTCCATGAATCACTGCTGGCAGCGCAAGCCTACTAGAATTGTGTAAAGATTGCGTTCCCGCGCTATACTACGCGTTTTGAAATGGCTTTGGGGGCGACGCATGAGCGAGGGGAAAAAGGATCGTGACTTGGGAATGGCGCGCGAAATCACGCGCCGCGATTTCCTGAACGGTGTGGCTGTAGGCGCTGGCGCTACCGTGCTGGGTGCAGGCTTCAGCTCAGAGCGCTTGCTGGCCGCGGCGATTCTCGACGAACCGCCAGCTGAACAGGCCGAGGCATATTACCCGCCCGCGAAAATGGGATTGCGTGGCGATAACGACGGCTCCTATACCTACGCTCACAAACTCCGCGATGGCGAGAGCCCAAGCGCCATGGGCGAGCCTGTCGACACCGGCGAGTCCTACGACTTGATCGTCGTCGGCGCTGGGATCAGCGGACTCGCGGCTGCTTATCGCTTCCGGCAAAAAGCCGGCAACAACGCCAAGATTCTTCTGCTCGATAATCACGATGACTTCGGCGGCCACGCTCGCCGCAACGAGTTCACAGTTGCCGATCGTCTGCTACTGAGCAACGGTGGCACGCAATCCATCGAAAGCCCCGGCGAATACAGTGCGGAAGCTAAGGGCCTTCTGAAGGAACTCGGCATCGACACGACCGTTTTCTACAAGGCCTACGACCAGAAACTCTATTCCAAGCTGGGGACCGCCGCCTTTTTCAATAAAGAAACGTTTAGAGAAGACCGCTTGCTGCCCGGAATGAATACCACCCCGTGGCAAGAATTTCTGGCGAAAGCGCCGCTCAGCGACGCCGCGCGCAAAGACATCATCCGCGTGTACACGGGGAAAGTTGACTATTTAAAAGGGCGCTCGCAGAAAGAGAAGATCGCCTACTTGAGAAAAACCAGCTATGCCGATTTCCTGACGAAAGATTGCAAGATGGCGCCGGAGGCATTGCCGTTTTTTCAGACCTTCCCGCACGACCTGTTCACCGTTGGAATTGACGCGGCTCCCGCCATGGCCTGCTACGAAGCCGGCGACGACTATCATTCTTTCAGCTACGCGGGTTTCGATGGACTGGGTTTGCCCCCGCGCGAAAAGGAGAAGCCATACATTTTCCATTTTCCCGATGGAAATGCGTCGATCGCGCGTCTGCTGGTCCGTTCGCTGATTCCCGGCACCATTCCGGGAAGCACGATGGAGGACGTGGTCACCGCCAAAGCGGATTACAGCCGGTTGGACCGCGCGGAAAACGCAGTACGTCTGCGCTTGAACAGCACCGTTGTGAATGTTCGGCACTCCAGCGCAAACGTAAATGCGGGCGCGAAACACGTGCAGGTTTCCTACATTCGTGAGGGAAAACAGTTCGTCGCGAAAGGGAACTACTGCGTTTTAGCCTGCTACAACATGATGATTCCATACCTCTGCCCGGAATTGCCGGATCCGCAAAAAGAGGCACTCTCCTATCTCGTAAAGGCGCCACTGGTCTACACGCACGTCGCGATTCGCAATTGGACATCTTTCAACAAGCTTGGCATTCACCAGATTGTTTCGCCTGGCTCTTATTTCACCTATACCGCGTTGGATTTCCCCGTGAGCCTGGGCGCCTACAAATTTCCCAGCAAGCCCGAAGAGCCTGCCGTGCTCTTCATGCTGCGTACGCCTTGCTTCCCCGGATTGCCTATGCGCGATCAAAATCGCGCGGGCCGCGCCGAACTCTTGCAGACTCCCTACGCCAAGTTCGAGCTCAATATCCGCGACCAACTGCAACGCATGCTCGGCGGAACCGGCTTCGACGCGGCGAACGATATTGTCGGGATCACCGTGAATCGCTGGGCGCACGGCTACGCCTACACACCCAACTCGCTCTTCGAACCCGACTGGAAAGATGGCGAGCAACCGTGGATTATTGGCCGCAAACCGTTTGGACGCATCACCATTGCCAACTCGGATGCCGGCGTCAGTGCATATACCGATGTGGCCATCGATCAAGCCTACCGCGCTGTTGCTGAACTATTCGCTCAGAACAAATAGCCAAGTATCACCTCGAAGCCTCAACCGGCGGATTATGCGGAAGCCGTTTTCGATTTTCAATTGAAGAAATAGTTCAGGCCATTGCAGAGAATGGCTCCGGGGCCTGGACTCGAACCAGGATTCTAGGCTCCAAAGGCCCATGTGCTACCAATTGCACCACCCCGGAGTAGGAAGCAACCCTACTAGTGTACTTGAGAGTACGCGGAGCGCCAAAGCCCGAGGTTGATCGGGAACCCAGCCCGGCTAACAGTTTTGCTGCTTCAACTGCGTAACGCTTCTGCGCGCTAAGGGCCACGACATGCACCGCGCCGGTGTTTCTGCTAAAGTAAAAAGGTTGACCACCCACCTGGAGAGGTGGCCGAGTGGTTTAAGGCGCACGCTTGGAAAGCGTGTGTAGGTTAACCCCTACCGTGGGTTCGAATCCCACCCTCTCCGCCATTTTCTTTGTGAAATTTACGATTGCGGCACCAAAAAAAACTAGCGCAGCTGTTCGATGCGCTGGCTCAAGAATGTTCTTGATTTGTCTATTGGTGCATTTTGTAGATGAAGTTTTGTGGGCCGTCCGTCACCTTAAAATCCGCCGGCACCGTGAACAGCGATGCGTCCGGCTCAGCGCGCGTGATATTCGTCAGCTTGAAGATTTGCTCGCCCATTCGCGGATCGCTTCGTTTGCTGTAAACCACGGTCTTCAGGTCGGGTGAAGTCCACACCTCTGTAACAATCACGATCGGTTTTTCGTTGCCGATCTCACCCGCAACTATGGTGTGAGTGGTGCGCACTCCCGTCACTTGCACTCCTTCCATTGTCTGTGTTCCCAGATCCTCGGTCGTTGCCTGAGAATCGTCCTCGGCAATCACCGTCTTCTGGATGAACATCGGCGGTGGTGGCGCAGGCACGGGACCACCTGCCGCAGGGACGCCTGTGCTTTGCGCGAAGAAGACCTTTTCCTTGGTCGCCCCGCCGACGGCAACGGTGCCACCGCCCACGGCCGCGCCGGAAGGCATCGAGAGTTTTTGTGCCGTTTTATCCGTCAAGTTCAAGGTATATGAAATCTGCGCCACAGGGTCCATGATGAACACGATGTGCGGCGCATTGGTGGCAGATAGGTTGCCAATCATTGGTAATGCTGCGTCCTGACGCGTTCGTCCCTCGGAATCTCGCGCGGTGGTTCCACTGTTGTTCTGAATGATGCGATTGCCATCCGCCAGCGTCTGTATCGATTCGTTGGTGATTGTGGCGGAATACGGAGCGCCTTGAACCGGTGCGCCGAACCCCCGGACAGCTCCGGCGGTTACGACACCGGCCCCGGAAGTCTGATACAGCACGTTGGTCCTCACAGTATCCTGCGCGAACGCGCACGATGACGCTGCCAGAAAAAACAACAGTGCATACTTCATGGTTGTCTCCTTTGAACTTCGATCAACCGAGGCCGCAGCCGAATTTGTTCCGCCGATCCATCCGCCGCAATACTCAGGTCCGCAGTAAAGTTCACGCCCTCGGGAACCGCGCCCGGCAGAAACATGGATTCGGCCGGGATGGAAATCTGGATGGCGCGTCCCGTGGGCTGCCAAATCGCCGCCTGGCGTGGCGCCCGCGCGGCAGGCCGGTGCCGGTGAGCCATCTTGCCGGGAACCGTTGCAGGCGCCTTCTCAAGGACTATCGCCGGTGTGGGTGCGTGCACCTGAACCGAAGAAGGAATTGCGCGCGGCTCAACCCGGGGCCTCAGCAACACGAACACCAGCGTGGCAGCAATAGCGACCGCTGCTGCCGTCGTCTCAGCGCGAACCCAGCGCGGTAGCTTTTTCTGCCGCGATTTCGCCAACAGCACCGCGTCGCAATAGCCATCAAAACTCGCGCTCACTTGCCTATAGGCTTCAACCCGGATTCGGCATTCGCTGCAAGCGCCGATGTGCCGTTCAACTTCCGCAACTTCGTCGTCGCCAAGCTCGCGGTCGAGCAGTGCCACCAGTTTTCCCGAATATTCACACATTGCATTTCTCCGCTAATTTCCGTATCGCCCGTTCAATGGTATCTCCCACCGTGGAGGTCGCCATCCCCAACACCTCGCTGATTTCGCGGTAACGCAAGCCTCCGGCGCGCAGCAGCAGGCATTCCCGCTCCTGCTCCGACAGCAGCGCGATGGCCGCGCCCAGGCGCCGGAGCTTTTCCTTCTCCAGCACTACGCGCTCGGGAGTCGTTTCATCCGTCCGCGCATCAATTTCCAGGTCAAGCGGTTCGCCGAAGCGCCGGTAATAGCTCCCTTGGCGATTCCGGGCCTGATTGTGAGCCACGCGAAACACCCAGCCGCGAATGTTTTCCTGCGTGCCACCCGCAGCCAGGTGCCGATGCAATGAAAGGAAAGTGTCTTGCACCACGTCCTGGGCTTCGTCGCGGGAGAGCCCCAGACAAACCAGGTATCGCAGCAAAGGTTCGCGCAGTTCCCGATACAGGTCCGTAACCTCGCAAGCGCCAGTCGCGAAGCGTGAGAGCGGCAGTGCCAGCGGTAAGGAATCGCCACTCATAAGGTTCTCAAATCGCGCCCCTATTCATATAACAACTCAGAGCTGCCATTTTCCGGGCGGGATGCATCGCCCTGAGAATATTCAGAAACAAATCGCGAAACCAGGCGACTTTTTGACCGTGCCAACACTCTAACTGTTGACGGCTATTGCCTCAAAAACAAATACCCGTCACAATGGAGGCCCGCCTCCTCCGCCCCAGAGGACCCATGTTTTTTCGGACCATCGAGCAAGTTCGCCGCTTTTTTCGCATACTCGCCGGGTTTACCCTTCTCCTGGTGGGTGTCATTATGTTCTTCACACCCGGTCCAGGGTGGTTGGTCGTCTTCCTTGGGCTAACGCTGCTGGCGGCTGAGTTCGTTTGGGCCAAGCGCTTGATGGACCGCATGAAGCACGAGAGCAATCGCCTGAAAGATACCGTGCTCAAGTTCAGCAGGAATTAGTCTGTTCCGAGGGACTCCCGACATGTCGAAGGAATGGCAGGGTAAATGGGCGCTGGTTACCGGTGCGAGCGCAGGCATCGGCGCGGCTTTGGCGAACGAACTGGCGGCCGGCGGCACGCATCTGGTTTTGACGGCGCGGCGGCGCGACAGGCTCGAAGAACTGGCACGAACTCTCGCGCAGCGTCACGGAATTCGCACCGCCGTGTTCGATGCCGATCTTGCGGCGGCCGACGCTCCCCAAAAAATCTACGATTTCACGAAACAACATGGCCTGGAAATCGACCTGCTCATCAATAACGCCGGCTTTGGCCAATATGGCGAACTCACCCAGGTTCCAGCGCAGCGCCTTCTGGATATGGTGCAGGTGAATTGCCTTGCCGTGGTTCATCTTTCGCGATTGTATCTGGCGGATATGGTCGCCCGGCGGCGTGGAGATGTGCTGATCCTCGCCTCCACCGCTGCTTTCCAGGCCGTGCCGTTCATCTCCACTTACGCCGCTTCAAAAGCCTTCGACCTTTTGTTTGCGGAGGGGCTTGCCGAAGAGATGAGGCCGCACGGCATTCGAGTCTGTGCCCTGTGCCCCGGCTCCACGGAATCGGAATTCCACGCCATCGCCGGACAGGAAAGGTTCACCAGCAAGAACCCGGAAACCGCGCAGAAGGTCGCCCGCACCGGGTTGCAAGCCCTGGCTGCCGGCAAAAGCTATGTGATCTCCGGGTTAGGCAACTACTTGGGCGCGCAATCACAACGAATCGTGCCTAGGCGCATGGTCACCCGCATTGCCGCCATCATGTTCCGGCCAGAAAAGAACCGCTAACCGTCCGGATCGCGCGAGTTTACCGGATGCTGCCTGATCCAACCGGAAGTCAGCTGACACCCGCAAGCAACTTTGTGCGTCTTCTTAGTGTTATATCTTGTAGGCTTATGAATAGAAAGGATTTGTCTCTTTCTCGATCCAAGGGAACTTTTCTTGACTCGATTGGGAAATACCTATGAAAGCAGGGCGTCAACCAGGAGAGATGCAAATCGATTCTAGAGAACGCGATGACGTTCTGCTGCGGCGCTCCGCGAATGGCGACGAGGAGGCCTTCACGCTCTTGTATCGACGGCACCAGGCGCCTATCTATCGCTTTGCTCTTCGCATGACCGGAAATACCTGGGCCGCCGAAGAAATTGTTCAGGATGTCTTCATGACTCTGGTGCGCGAACCGAAAAAGTACGATGTCGAACGTGGTGCTTTAGGCGCATTTCTTTACGGTGTGGCCCGCAACCGCATCATGAAGCATCAAGAACGCTTGCCTCGGGAAGTGCCACTGCTGGCCCCGGAAGACGATGGATTCCGCGGCTATCCCCAGACTGTCGAGTCCGCCACGCCGGCCCATTGGGCGGAGTTGCGCGAGCGCCGCGAACATGTTCGCGCGGCAGTTTTGGAATTGCCGGCGGATTTTCGCGAGGCTGTGGCTCTTTGTCTACTGGAAGAAATGAGTTACGAGGATGCCGCGCAGTCTTTGCAATGCCCGATAGGAACGATCCGTTCCCGGTTGCATCGCGGCCGCGCTTTGTTGCTGGCGAAACTGGAAATGTTGCGCGATACGCCGAAGCGCGCGAACGGTACTCGGTGAAAGGGAGCAGGAGAAGCAATCCATGACGTGTGAAGAATTCCAGATGGTGGATCTCGATGGCGTGCTGACCGCAGAAGATGGACCGCTGCAGCGAGCTGCGCGGCAACATCTGCTGGAATGCCCGCACTGCGCCGCGCTGCAGGAAAACTGGCAGGCGTTGCGCACCGACTTGCATGCTCTGGGCGCGGAAACTCGCGAAGCTGAGACGCCCGCACGCGTGGAGCTGCGGCTCCGTCAGGAATTCCGCACCAAGCACAAGACTTTGAAGAGGCGGCGTTTGGCTCTGGTTGCAGCGTGGGCATTGGCGGGAGCTGCGGTGGTGGTCAGCGCGATTACTTGGTTCAACTGGCGGCTGCAACAAGGCCAGATCGCAAACACGCACCAGACGCAAGGCCAGAGCGCGATCTCTGCGGCGAACCCTGCCAACGCCGTTCAGCACGTTACCCCTGCGGGGCCGGAACTCGGCGAAGTGTTGATGGCTTCCAATGACTCCAGTGAGTTTACGTTGCTGCCCGGCACGATGCCCGGCTCTCTCGACGATGCCACCGTGGTTCACGTTCAAATGCAACGCGGCGCTCTCGGCGCTCTCGGCCTCACGGTCAACGAAGAACACGCTGCCGATTGGATTCAGCTGGATTTGCTCGTCGGTGACGATGGTCAGCCGCAAGCTGTCCGCCTTCCGACTACCAGTAACTAAGTTTCCTGAGTTCCGTGTGACGCAGATGTGGAGAGAAGAGGAGAAACAATAATGAACAAAAGTAAGTGGGGAGTTCCCCTGTTGGCTTCAGTGCTGTTGCTAAGTTCCGGTTCGTTGCTCGCTCAGGAACCGCCGCCGGGACCTGGACCAGGACCGGACATGATGGGACCCGGTGGTCCGATGGGCGGCCGCATGGAAATTCTAGGCTTCGGAGAAATGCACCCGGGAAAAGTCGTCACTGGAGCTCCGTACAGCGCGGTTGTCGTGATTGAATCGACGCAAACTCTAAGTGATGGCAACGCGATCAATCGCAAGGTGCAAACCAACGTGTTCCGCGACAGTCAGGGCCGCACGCGCCGCGAAACCACTCTTCCGGCGGTCGGCCCGTTGGCAGCCTCGGGCCAGCCCAAAACCTTCATCATGATTTTCGATCCGGTGGCCATTACTTCCTATGTACTGCATCCCGACACCAAAGTTGCTGACAAGCTTCCGACTCCTCCGGGCAAAGGCAAGGATCCGGCCAAGCTCGAAGGCAAGTTTGAGGCACGCATGCAGGAAGAGATTGCCAATGGCACGCTGAAGAAGGACGACCTGGGCACGCAATCCATCAACGGGTTGAACGCGCAAGGCACGCGATACACGCGCACCATTCCCGCAGGCCAGGTTGGCAATGACAAGCCCATCCTCATCGTCAGCGAGCGCTGGTATTCACCCGATCTGCAAATCGTGGTGAAGAGCACCCGCAGCGATCCACGGCTCGGCCAAACTTCCTATACCGTAACCAATATTCAACGCGCGGAACCTGCTGCCACGTTGTTCGCTATCCCGGCAGGCTACACCGTGCAAGACGCTAAGCCGCGGATGCACGGCGGTCGGAAAGGACCTGGCGGGCCAGCTTCCGCGGGTTCCCCGGCTGATACGCCTCCGCCGCCTCCTGGCGAGTAGTTTCACTTAACGATCTTCTCTCCTGAAGACGGCACGCCCTTTTCGCAGCGACCCCCATTGCTGCGGAAGGGGCGTAGTCGTGTTTGGCCTCACTACCCGAGCCGCTCGACGCGCAGTCGTATTTGTGCTCAACGCTCGAACCGATGCCTGGTTGTATTTCTGCTCACTGCCGTGCAGGCTATGCGCGGTCATCTGGAGGTCGTGCCGTTTGCGCTTGAAGGATCTCAACTGAATACGGAATTCGAGGCTCGACTTTTGAGCAGCTTAGCCTCGCCGATCGCGCGGTCCAGCAGTTCGATGACGTGCAAAACTTCCTGCCCTGTTCGGTGAATTTCCGCGCCGGCGCGCATCTGCAGCAAGCACCCGGGATTCGCCGTCGCGATGATCGCCGCGTTTGTCGACTTCGCGTGGCCCATCTTCTCCTGTAATAGCTCCAGGGCGGCTTCTGTCTGCGTCACATTGTAAATACCCGCCGACCCGCAACAAATATCCGAGTACGGCAATTCCACAAACTTCAGCTCGGGAATCGCGCGCAGCAATTGCCGGGGAGCCTCGCGAATCTTCTGTCCGTGCAGCAAGTGGCAGGAATCCTGGTAGGTTACTCGCGCGGATAGCGGCTGAAGCGTCGCGGTCATTCCCAGTTCCGCAAGAAACTCCGTAACATCGCGCACTTTTTTCTGGAATGCCGCCGCTTGGGCATGTTCCGGCTCATTGCTGGCAAACAGGCGATCGTATTCCTTCAACGTAGATCCGCAGCCGGCCGCGTTGGTTAAGATCGCATCGAACTCGCCGCCGGCGAACGCCGCCATATTCATTCGTGCCAGCTCTCGCGCTGTATCCCGCACGCCTGCATGGGCAGCCAGCGCGCCGCAGCAACGTTGCTGGTGCGGCACAAGAACCTCGCAGCCGTTCGCGGTCAACACGCGGATGGTGGCTTCGTTCAGTTTGGTGAACGTGACATTCGCAATGCAGCCTGCAAAGAGCGCAACGCGTGCGCGCCGCTGCCCTCTCGCGGGGAATGTTTTGCCTAGCTGATCGAAGAAAAATCTCTCATCGATCGCGGGCAACAGCCCCTCACGGTCCGCCAGACCCAGCAGCTTCAGGATGCCCGTTTTCCTCGAGAGCCACTGCAGCCCTGAGCGTTGGTAGAGCCGCAGGAGTTTCGCCGTGAACGCAATGCGAGCCGGGAAGGGAAGCAGGCGCTCGATGAACAATTTGCGCGCCCAACGTGTTACGAACGGCCGCCGGTACTCCTTCTCAATTCGAGCCCGCGCATGCTCCACCAGTTTTCCGTACTCCACACCCGAAGGGCACGCCGTCTCGCAAGCGCGGCAGTCCAAACATTTGTCAATGTGCTCCACGAATCCCGCGGACAGCGGCAACTCTCCCTCGTTGACCAGTACCATTTGCCGAATCCGCCCACGCGGCGAGTCCGCTTCCAGTTGCCACAGACGGTACGTCGGGCAATTGTTCAGGCACAATCCGCAACGAATGCACCTCGCAAAATCTTCGTAAATGGGAACTATCCCGGGAATGGAATCCTTCGTGGGCAAAGCTTACAGCCCTCCCCAGAATCGTCCAGGCGCGAACAGGCCTTGCGGATCAAAGGCTTGTTTCACGCGGCGCATCAGCTCAATGCTTGCATCAGCACTCATCCAGATACCTGCGCGCGATTTCAGCGTTAGCGGCGTATGTAGCAAAGTTGTATGTCCCCGCTTTTCTGCGACCATGCGCACGACGTTTCTCGCGACTCTCTCCAGGCGGTCCAGCGCCGCGCCTTCTTCGCTTTCGTCCTGCGCCAAGAAGTAAACCACCCCACGAGCGCGCAGCAAAAAGGCCCCGCGAACGGAATTCGCTTTCAGTATGTCCGATAGCGCGGCGCTCACATCGGCGGTGAATTCTGGCAACGTTAGCCGCATCAGCAGCACCGCCGGAGATGCAAAGCGAAGCCACTCGAAGGCCTCGCGCAACATGCCGCCCAGGCTCTCATCAGTGGATTTGCCTAACTGTTCACAATTTGCGGCGCTCGTTTCACGCGCGAACTTTTCCAGTCCCCGCGAAATCCGTTCCACGACGGCCTCGTTGCCTTCATACGATGCATACACACACCAAGCGCCCTGCTCCAGCCCCTGCGGAATGGCACTCTTTGCGCTACGCAGAATCGCCGTGAGAATCGCTGCAATTCCCGGGCTCATCACTTCCAGGTTGGAGAGCGGCAATCCGCCCGTTTCCAGTTCTCGCCGGAACGCAAGCGCTCCCCCAACGCCCGCGAAGCTCACCAGCTGCCCTCCGCTCACCTGTGCCAGCGGGAACGTGCGGAAATTCAGCCGTGTGATGACGCACAACGTACCCAGCGAGCCGACCAACAGTTTATGCAGGTCATATCCCGTAACATTCTTCACCACGCGTCCGCCGCTTTTGCAGATCCTTCCAGTGCCGTCCACAAACTCCGCGCCGATCAGGAAGTCGCGCGCTGTCCCATATTGCTGCCGCAGCACCGAATCAATTCCTGAGGCAATCGCACCACCCACCGTGGATGTTTCGAAACAAGGCACCGCCAGCGGCAGAAATTGCTGCTTCTCCGCCAGCGCTTGCTCCAGTTGCCGCAGCGGCATGCCGGCATCCACGCTAAGCGTCAGGTCGCCCGCGTCATAATGAGCGATGCGGTTCAAGCCGGTCATGTCCAGGGCAATGTCGTAGCGCGCCGGAGCCATGCCCAGTTCCAATTTGCTGTGGGATCCGCAGCTTACAATGGCCAGCTTTTCAGCGGCGGCAAAACGCACCACTTCCGCCACTTCTTCGGCCGACGCGGACTTAATGATCGCCGCGGGAGACACTCCGTCCACGACAAAGGAAGTAGGCGAATCCTCTGGGGCCGTTACGCAGGTCGCTCCCAGCAAGCTCTGTAATTTCGCCGCAAGATTCGCCGTCAACATTATCGATTGCTTCCCGCCATATCTCTCGCTTTCACGCGGATTTCTCCGCAGCCCTTGCTCAGCGGAAAAATCTTGCCCGGGTTCAACGACGAATCCGCGTTGAAGGCATCGTGCACCCGCCGCATCAAATCAAAATCCGCCTCGCTGAACATCAGCGTCATCAGCTCATTCTTTTCCATTCCCACACCATGCTCGCCGGTCAGCACGCCGCCCAGGTCCACGCAGTAGCGGATAATTTCTTCCGAAGCCTCAACCGCTTTTTCGAAAGAGTTCGCGTCTCGCGGGTCGTACAACACGATGGGGTGCAGATTGCCGTCGCCCGCGTGAAATATATTTCCAATCGCGAAGCCGTACTTTTTGCCGATCTCCTGAATATGCTGGAGCGCTTGCGGCAGTTTCGATCGCGGGATCACGCCATCCAGCACATAGTTGCTGGGCACTAACCGGCCCAGCGCGCCAAAAGCGTTTTTCCGCCCTTTCCAAAGCAATTCGCGCTCGCTCTGGTCTTTCGCCACGCGTACTTCGCGCGCACAGTGTGTTCGGCAGACTTCCACCACCGCCTCTGCCTGTGTCTCCGCCGCTTCGCGAAGCCCCTCTAATTCCACAAGGAGAATCGCTGCGCTATCCCGCGGAAATCCCGCGTGCACATAATCTTCCACCACCCGCAACGTCCATCCATCCATCATTTCGCACGCCGCCGGAGTTATCCCACGCGCCGTAATCTCCGCGACGGTTAGCGACGCGTCGTCCACCGCATCAAAAATCGCCAGCAGCGTTTTCACCGCCTCCGGCTTCCGCGCCAGCTTCACGGTGATCTCCGTCACCAGCGCAAGCGTGCCTTCGCTTCCTACAAACAGTCCGCACAAATCGTACCCGGGTACATCGCCGTGCTTGCTGCCCACGCGCACAATCTCGCCATCCGGCAGCACCAGTTCCAGCGCCGCAATGTGATTGACGGTTACTCCGTAGGCCAGCGTGTGCGGGCCGCCCGCGTTTTCCGCCACGTTTCCGCCGATGGTGCACGATTTCTGGCTGGAAGGGTCCGGCGCAAAATACAGCCCGTCCTTCTCAACTGCGCGCGTGATATCCAGATTTACCACGCCCGGTTGCACCACCGCCCGCTGATTCTCCGAATCAATTTCCAGAATGCGATTCATGCGCGCGAATACGATCATCACCCCGCCGCCGCGCGCCAGCGCCCCTCCCGACAAGCCCGTTCCGGCTCCTCGCCCCACCACAGGCACCTGATGCTTGCCGGCAAGTTTCACGATCCGAGAAACTTCCTCGGTTGTGTGTGGAAATACCACCACATCCGGCCGGCCCTTCTCCATTGAGCCGTCGTATTCATAAAGCATTAAATCTTCCTTCTGGTGGAGAACGTTGGTGGGTCCCAGCAGGGAATTCAGGTCGCGGAGCAGGGAAGTGTTCATTGGGCTCTGTTGTGGCCTTATCTCCTCACTATAGTGAGACTAAGGGCACGCGGCAATGGGAGTCTGCTCCGCCTGTATCAGCTATGTTAGTGTAGAGGTCCACAAAATGAATGAGGGCGCCGGATGCCAAAACCTAAAGTCTTTGCGACGCATGGGCTGTTCGAAGATGCGCGGAAAATCCTCGAAGCCGCGTGCGACGTCGAATATTGGAGCGAGCCGGAGCGCCCTCCGCGCGAAGAAGTGTTGCGGCGGGTGAAAAACAAGGAAGGCCTCATCTGCTTGCTTACAGAAAAAGTGAATGAGGAGCTCCTTCGCAACGCACCCAAACTGCGCATCGCCGCCAACGTTGCCGTCGGATTCGACAATATCGATGTACCCGCCTGCACCAAACGCGGAGTGGTCGCCACCAACACCCCCGGCGTGCTCGACGAAACCACCGCCGACTTTGCCTGGACCCTGCTGATGGCCGTCGCGCGGCGCCTCGGCGAAGGTGAGCAACTTGCCCGCTCCGGCAACTGGAAGGGCTGGAACCTCGATCAACTGTGCGGAGCGGACGTCTGGGGCAAGACGCTCGGCATTGTCGGCTTCGGCCGTATCGGACGCGCCGTCGCTCGTCGCGCGCAAGGCTTCCAGATGAAAGTCATCTACACCGATGCCATTCGTGCCGCGGAAGATGTGGAGAAGGCCGTCCACGCCGAATATCGCGATTTCAATGCCTTGCTCGCTGAGTCTGACTTCATCAGCGTCCACGTGCCGCTTCTTCCCGAGACTCGCGGATTGTTTGACGGTCCCCGTTTTTTCCGCATGAAGCCTTCCGCCTATTTGATCAACACCTCCCGCGGTCCGGTGGTGGACGAAGCGGCGTTGGTCGCCGCTCTGGAAGCAAACAAAATCGCCGGAGCCGCCCTGGACGTCTACGAGAATGAGCCGTTCATCCATCCGGGCCTGAAGCGCAACAACGTCGTGCTCGCCCCGCATCTAGCTTCCGCTTCCATCGAAACGCGCACTAAAATGGCGGTCATGGCCGCGAGCAATGTCGTCGCTCTATTTAAAGGGCAGCGGCCCACGAACATGCTCAATCCCGATATTCTGAAACGCAGCTGAAGGCTCTGGCGGTCGAATCATGCCCGACAGAAAAAACATTGCCCGCGAAATATTCCGGCAAACTCTTGCCTCCATCGATATCCCGGGCACCATGGAACGGAAGCTCTTGCTGGAAGGCAAGCGCCTGATCCTCCCTGACGCTTCGGTCGACCTCTCGAAAATTTCTGAAGTGCGCGTTGTGGCCATCGGCAAAGCTGCACACTCTATGAGTGCCGGCCTCCCCTGCATTCTCCCCGACGGACTTCCTGTGCGTGGCGTTGTTTCCGCGCCCACTAAGCCGGCAGTTGCCCGGCCCGGCTTGCAATATTTTGTCGGAGGTCATCCGATTCCCAATGCCGAAGGCTGCCAGGCCGCCGAAGCAATTCTTGCGATGTTGCAAGGCTGCACAGAGGAAACCCTCGCGCTCTTCCTTATTTCTGGCGGCGGCTCCGCATTGTTGGAGCTTCCTCTCGATCCAACCCTCAATCTGGAAGACACGCGGGCAATTTATCGTGCGCTCGTAACCTGTGGCGCTTCTATCGATGCCATGAACACGGTTCGCAAGCATCTCTCCGCGGTGAAGGGCGGGCGCCTTGCCGAAGCTGCCGGACCGGCGCAGAAAATCACTCTCGCGGTTACCGACGTGCCCGCGGGAAGCGAGTCTGCGTTAGCCTCTGGCCCGACATTGCCAGACCCGACGACGATTGCCGACGTCTCACATATCCTCGAGCAATACGATTTGCGCAGGCAATTCCCACCAACCCTCTTACGATGGCTCGACGCCGGAAACATGCCGGAAACGCCAAAGGCCAGCCATTCGGTCTTCCGCAATGCGCATTTTCTATTGCTGTTAGGGATGGATGATCTCTTCCACGCCACGCATCACGTCGTCGAAGCGCACGGCTACCTCACTTGTTGCGACAATTCCACTGACGATTGGCCACTGCAGAAGGCTGTCGACTCCTTGTTGGCGCAATTGGCCGATTGGCAGCGCGAAAATGCCGGCCAACGTGTCGCGATCGTCGCCGATGGGGAAGTCAGTTCGCCCGTCACCGGCGATGGTATCGGCGGACGTAATTCTGCGTTTGTTCTTGCTTGCGTGGAGAGAATCGCTGGCGGCAACATTGCCGTTCTTAGCGCGGGAACCGATGGCATCGATGGAAACAGTCCCGCGGCGGGCGCCCTCGCCGACGGCCAGACCCTCGCCCGCGCAAGATCCATGGGAATGGACCCTGCTGATTTCTTCCGCCGAAGTGATGCCTATACGTTTTTCAATCGGCTTGAAGATGCCCTCATCACCGGCCCCACAGGAAACAACCTGCGCGACCTGCGCATTCTTCTCGCTGAGCCGAAACCCTGACTGTCGCTCTTCCTTATTTTCCGGGCGCGGGTGCGGGCGCCGGCAGCCGGCTCTCAATTGTCTTCAACCGTTCGTTCATCTCTTTCACCAGCTGCTCAATCTGCGTCAGCCGCTGATCCTGCCCCGGCTTTTCCGCGTGTTCTTCGCTTTCAGCCTCTTCGTCATTGTCTCCGCGCCACATGCTCGGGTTGGCTTTAGCGGAAGGATTCTTCAACCGTGCAATTTGTTCCTTGATCGTGGGCGCCATTTCAATGCTCAGATCGTCTCGCTTCAGCATCGCTTCCAACGCCGGAATCGCGGAAGCATCGCCGCGCGTGCCCAACGCAAACACGGTGGTGTAGCGGATTGGCGCGTGCTGCTCTGCAAGGTAGCCCGCAATCTGACTGGTGATTTCTTTGTTGCTTTTGTCCACATGCGCCAGCGCGCTGATGGCCGCCTGCCGCGAATTCAGGTCCTTGCCCGGCATCGCCCATTCGCGCAGTAGAGGAACACCTTTATCGTCGCCAAGCGAACCCAGCCCGCGCAGCGCCGCGTTTCGCGTGATTCCGTCAGGCGAATCGCTCTTCACTGCCGCCGCCAACGTTTCGTACGCGCCGGGCGATTTCAATTTGCCCAGATCCTGCAGCGCGGCCGCTCGAGCTCGATAGGAACTATCGTCTCGTGCAATCGCCTCCAGCCTCGCGCTGACGGTCGCGTCATCCTTGAAATTGCCCAGGGCTTGCACAATCGCGGCTCTTACCCACGGCGTCTTGATGGTTTCCAGTGATTCCAGCAACTGTTTCGCCGCCGCCGGCCCCCCTAGCGTCCCCAGCGCTTCTGCCACCACTCGTAGCACGCCGGAAGATTTGTCCGTGCGCAACGCGTCACCCAGCGCCACCGCCGCCTCATCCTCGGCCTTCAGTTTTCCCAGCGCCACCGCTGCATCCGCGCGGTCCGCCACCTCGCCGGCATTCTTCAGCTGGTACAACCACTCCTTTTTGTCCTTCTTGAATTCCATCGATTTTAGGATCTGGTTGCCTTTGTCGAACAGCACCATCTTTGGAGCCGACTGCGAGGGAAACGTAAATGTTTCGGATTCTTTCGAGACTACGATGGGGAAGAGTTTGGGACCGTTCTCATTCGTAATTTCCACTTCGATAGGCACGCGAAACAACCCCACATGTCCTTCCACCTTCTGCGTTTGTTTTACCGTCAGTGGTACTTGTTTCTTGGCGTCGTCGTATGTGTAACTCACTTCGAATTTTGGCGCCCCGGCGCCATAAACCCATTGGTCGAAGAATTGGTCCACGCTGGTGTGCGTCGATTCGTCGATTGCCTTCACCAGGTCCGAGGTCATCACGTTCTGCCCGCGATTCACTTCCAGGTAATGCTGCAGAGCCGCGAAAAACGCCCGCTCGCCCAATTTATTCCGCAGCATGTACAGCACCCACGCCCCTTTGTCGTAGGCGTTTCCATCAAATTCGCTGGAATCGTCGAAATCGTGCCGCACAATCGGTTTGTCGTACAGATTGTGCGACGCGTTCCAGAATTTCGAGTTCTGCCACCGCTCGTAATCCGCCGCGTCCTTTCCGAAGTGGTTCTCGATCCACAAATATTCCATGAACGTGGCAAATCCTTCATTCAGCCAGATGTTGCCCCAGTCTCTCGTTGTTACCAGGTCCCCGAACCACTGGTGTCCCAATTCGTGGGAGATCAATCCATCCTCACCGGTGTCGTATTCCGCCACCAGCAGCGGACTCCGCAATGATTCCGCGGTATTTGTCGTCGCGCTGGAGTTCTCCATTCCTCCCGCTACAAAATCGTCCACCATCGCTTGCGAATATTTCTCCCATGGATAATCCACGCCAAGTTTTGTGCTGAACAGCTCAATCATCGCCGGTGTGCGGCTGTAATTCGGCGTCAGTCGGTCTGCGCGATCCTTCGGCGCATAGTAGGTCACCGTCATCTTCCGCCAGGTGTCCTTCGCTTCCACAAATTCGCCTGCCACTACTGTGAACAGGTACGTTGAACTGGGTTGCGATTCGCGCCACGTCCAGGTCTTCATGCCATTGCCCGAGTCCGTCACGCCGACTAGTTTTCCGTTGGAAATCGTCAGCCACTCTGCCGGAACCGTCAGGATCGTTTCCGTCGTCAAGCGATCGTTGGGATAGTCGTAAGTCGGAAGGTAATAGCGTGTGTCTTCCGATTCTCCCTGACTCCACACTTGAACCGGGCGATTCGGGTAGTCCTTGTCGGGGAGGATGAAATACAAGCCCTTTTGCGGTTTTCCCTCGTACTTGATTTCGATGTCAAACTTGTCGCCCTTCTTCGCCGTTTTTGGCAGAGAAACGTACAGCTTGCCTTCGGTGGTCTCAAACTTCGCCGCGGCTTTATTCACCGTCACGCTCTCGATCTGCAATCCCACCGCGTCAAACCACACCTTATCCAGGCCGTTGCGGTAGATATCGATCGAGTGCGTAACATCACCAATCACTTTTCGCTGCGGCAAATCGAATCTCAACGCTACCTTGGAGTGCTGCAAGTCGTAGTCATTGCTCCGCGCAAACGGTTCGTCCGCCCGCAACAATGCTCCGCCGCTCAGCAAAATCAGCAAGCTCCCCAGTACCGCGCGCGCCACCGCGCGCCCACAACGCCAATCTGACATTCGCATTTTCATCCTTCTCTTTCTCCTCGCATTTCAAAAATCTGTTGGAACCCGTTCACTTACAAAAGGCTTCGCGTCGTTCCGCCATCCACCGTCAGCGAAACTCCATTCACGTAGCTGGCCCGCTCTGACGCCAGAAACGCCACCACCGCTGCAAATTCTTCTGGTTTGCCCAGCCTTCCGGCGGGAATCAACTTCTTCCAGCCTTCAAAAACCTGTTCCGTCGTGCTCCCGGTTCGTTCCGCCATCATGCCTGCCAGGTCATCCAACCGGTCCGTGCGCGTATAGCCGGGGCAAACGTTATTAATGGTAATTCCGTGGCGCGCATATTCATTTGCCAGCGTGCGCACCAGCCCGGTTACCGCCGCGCGCAACGAATTGGAAAGCAACAGTCCTTCCACCGGCTGTTTTACGGAGTACGACGTGATGGTGATGAACCGCCCCCAATTCTGTTTTTGCATCAGCGGCAAAACCTGCTCCGCGAAATACACCGTGCTCATCAGCAACTGATCAGTCCACGTTCGCCAGTCCGCATGCGTGGTGGCCCCAAATAATTTAGACGGAGGCCCCCCGGTATTGGTAACGCAGATGTCCACATGCCCAAGGCGCTGCTGCACCGCCCCCACGAACGCCGCTACGTCGGAGGCGTTTCCGACGTCGACCGTTTGCCAGAACACGTCGCGGGCGCCCGCGGAACGTATGCGCTCCGCCGCTGGCTTCAGGTCCGCCGCGGTCCGTGCACAGATCGCCACCGCCGCGCCTTCCCGCGCCAGTTCTTCAGCCACCGCTCGGCCCAAGCCTTTGCTGGCCGCCGCAACAATGGCCACGCGGCCACTCAGCCCCAGATCCATCTGAGCCTCCACTCCAAAACTTTTATGTTCTCGTGGAACCTCACCACCCGTCAAATTCCAAAAGCTGCAGCGGCGTCCAGTGAAACATTCGCAAATCGCCGCATTCGGCAATTCGCAATGCTATACTCTCTACCTGCCCTAGCCATTTCACAGCACCGCGCGTGCTGCCTCCTGCGGTTTACTGTCCGGCTTCCAGCGCCAGAGCCATCCGCTGGCCTGTTACTCCTGGCGGGACCGCTCGCATCGTTGTCTCTCAGCAGGCCGATATTCTAAGTCCGTCCGGATTAGCTAGAAGAAGGAAAAGGGAATTACTATGAAACTTTTGAAATCGACTTGCCTCGGCGTCATCCTTTTGCCCTTTGCTACGTTGCTGGCCGCCCCGTCCTCCACTTATGCGAATGATATTTCTGCCGCCGTGATTTCCGCCGCTATCGGAGACGGAGGACCGTCGATCTCCAACGCCGGGACCGTGACTCAATCACTTTGTAACGATCAGGGCGCCTGCGAACATACCTTTATGACCGTCACTTATGCGGACGGCACCGCCTCGGTGTCCGGAGGCGGTTTGATCGGTGGCCTGCCTTACTTTTTGGGACCACCTTCAGAGGCCTCGGGCAGCGTGACCTTCTATTTCTCGGTAGTCGGCTCGAAATCTGAATCTGTTCCCCTCATATTTACTGGAAGCGGTCTTCCTTTCTATTTCAATCCCGCTAGAATCGAGCAGTCCGTGTCTGCCGAGATCCACGATCCTGCTGGCGACTTTCAAGCATGCGTCTCCGCAGGGTTTGGCATATGTAATCCAACTTCGTTTTCGTTCTCCGATACATTCAACGCCGCTCCCAATGACGTTTACGGCGTCACTGTGATTGGCGATGGTGGCCTCCTTTGTCCCTGTACCGTCGGTGGCTCGTGGAGTGTCAACGTCAATTTTGGCGTCGCCATCGATCCCAGTTTCGTCGACGCCCGCGATTTCAACCTCGACTTCGGTCCGGCAAGCAATGTGCCCGAGCCAGCAAGTCTCGTGATGCTTGCAATTGGTTCGTTGGTCCTGGTGGGTTTTAGCCTAAAGAAATTCGTCGCGTAAACCAGCTGAACGTTCAACAAGATTGCGCCTCTAGTCACGAAACTGCATCCAAATCCGCGAATTCGTTTGCGCGAACCTTCTCCGCGCTCTAAGATAACTACAGCAGAGAAAGTCTCACTCCGACAATTCGAACAGGAGGTACGTATGTACCGTTCCCGACTTTTTGCGGGCCTGTTGCTCCTCCTGGCGTTCCTCGCTCCCGCCTGCAAGGCACAACTTGGCAAGAACGTTATGATCCCGGCTGGTTCGGAAGAAGATCACGCCCTCACAGCCATTAGCAACACCACAGAACCCGATAAAAAACTGGAATTGATCGAACAGTTTGCCTCCGCGCATCCCGACGGCGACTTTGCCATCGTTGCCGACGAGCAATTCGTCCTCTTCTACATCAACGCCAAGCAATACGACAAAGCGTTCGCGTATGGTGACAAACTCTTCGCCATTGACCCCGACAACTACAGCAACGCCATCAACATGGTGCGCGCCGCCAACGAAAAGGGCGACACGGACCGCATTTTCACCTACGGCGAAAAGGCCAACTCCATTGTGCAGCGCTACAAAACGGCCTCGCCTCCTTCGGGAACCGACGCCGATGCCTGGCAGCAGCAGCGCACGCAAAAGCTCGACGCGCAGAAGGAAAATCAGGATTATGTCCAGCAGTCCCTTCTCGGCGCTGCCTATCAGCAGAAAGATTCCACAAAGAAGGCCGAGTATCTTCAGCGATTCGCAAAGGATTTTCCCGATTCGCCCAACAGCGAGCAGGCCCTGACAGTCGCCGCCTTTTCTTACCAGCAGGCCCAGAATCACGCCAAGATGCTGGAGCTTGCCAACAGCGTTTTTGCCAAAAATCCCAACAGCATTGGCATGCTGCTGCTTCTTGCTGACGATTACAGCGAAAAGAACGAGCAACTCGATAAGGCCGAAGCCTACGCCAAGAAGGCGTCCGGGCTCTGCGAAACCGCCAAGAAGCCCGACGGCGTCAGCGATGAAGACTGGCACAACCAGATCACCCTGCAGAAAGGTTTGGCTCTCAGTGCGCTGGGCCAGGTTGATATCGAGAAAAAAGACAATGCCGCGGCTGTCAAAAATCTCACTGCGGCTTCTCCTTTGCTCAAATCCAATGCCGCCACGTATGCTCGCAATCAGTACCGCCTGGGCTTTGCTTATGCCAACTTGAAAAACACGCCGGCGGCGAAACAAGCCTTCACCGAAGCTGCGTCCGTCGACAGTCCCTACAAATCCGCGGCGCTAGGCAAGCTGAAAGACATCGCTGCGGAGAAACCGGTCCACAAAAAGGCGTCCTAGGCCGCCCCCGAATCCAAGTATTCCCTTCGTGCATCCAACTGGGTGTATATTCATCTGCATTTCCATCACGAGGGGGACATCATGCAGGAAGTTGCCACGTTTGGCGCCGGCTGTTTTTGGGGCGTAGAAGCCGCTTTCCGCCGCACGCCCGGTGTTATCGATACTGCCGTTGGCTATGCAGGCGGCCATCTGGAGAAACCGACGTACCAAGACGTGTGCACCGATGAGACGGGCCACGCCGAAGTTGTGCAGGTTACGTTCGATCCGCAAAGACTCAGTTATTCTCAACTGCTGGATGTGTTCTGGAAGATCCACGACCCAACTCAGTTAAATCGTCAAGGCCCGGATTTCGGCAAACAGTATCGTACTGCTATCTTTTTCCACTCACCCGAACAGGAAGAAATCGCCCGTAAATCAAAGCAGGCGCTGGAAGCCAGCGGAAAATTTCACCGTCCCATCGCTACGGAAATTTCTCCGGCCAAAACCTTCTGGCGGGCGGAAGAGTATCACCAGCGGTACTTGGAGAAGCGCGGAGCGGAAAGCTGTCATATTTGAGATGACATGCGCGTGGTAAAGTCGCGGCCCGCCTGCAGAATTGGAGGCACGTCATGCTGGAATCCCGTCGTGGACTTCTCTTCGGCTTGGTCGGCGCCGCCGGCTTTATGTCATCGCGCAATTTCTTTGCCGCAGGCGCAGCGCAATACCCGCCGCCTCGCCCCACTCCTCCTAGTGCCGACCCAACTACGCTTGCGGGCGCACCCAAGCATGCCAATTCCCACGTGCTGACGGCAAAGGATCAGCAACTCCTGAAAGCCGATCTCGACCAGTTGCTTCAGCTTGCTTCGGAACTGCAAAAGGAATACCAGACTGCGGATCCCAATGCTGTCCTGTCCGTGACCTTCATAAAAAACGCCGAACAGGCTGAAAAACTCGCCAAACAGGTGAAAAATCTGGCTCGTGGATAGCCACGCGCTTTTTCCGGCAAAAGTTGTTGGCGGTTCTTGACGAGCTTGTTCTGCCGCGTCTGCGAGAAGGCTGTCGTCCACTGCGCCACAGCTTGCAAGTGCGATTGGCTGGCACGCAGGCTCGCCTGCCTCACCAGCCGCGTCACGCGTATTTGCTCCAGCGTGCTCTGCAATTCACTCAAATGAGATTTGTAGAGATCGAGCGGCACGCCGAGTTCCGGCTGGCGGCGCCGCAACTCGTACGATTGCGCAACGATCGGCGCCATGGCATCCATGATTCCGCGCAGTTGCCGCATGTCCTCGTTGCAAGCCAGCATGACGGCTTCGCGGGAGAAGTTGCAAGAACTGATCGGGATGTTCACCCGAATCCGCGGGGCCTGGGCGAAGGCAGAACTGAACACCGGAGCATCGGAACCCAAACAACGGCTGCGCATCGCCAGCGAGACAAGTTCCGGCTACGCGCAAAATCCTCCGGCAGCTCTGGAGAATTCCGGTGAGTGCAACAACGGCAGGTGGAGCGCATGATGAAAGATGACTTAGGGGGACTACTGCAGCGTGTCAACAATCGCATGGCAGGGCTGCTGAAGAACGCGCAGGGCGCTCTGCGTGGCGCACGGGATTTCACTCACGAGCGATGGCAGCCGTCGCCGCCGGGCAAATCGAAAAGCGAGTGAACGGGCTAAATCACGCCCTAATCGTTGTTGGTGAATTGCAGGGAGTGCTGGACTACGAACGCGGCGGCCAAGCTGCGCGAAACCTGAGCGATTTCTACACGGTTGCTCGGGTCCTGACGAGGGAAATCTCGCAAAATAGTGTCTTACAGCACGATCACCTGCCCCAGCGCAGAAGCGCCGAACGCCGTCGATTGGTAGTAAGCAAACGCCGAATCGTTTGGGCTCATCCTAAACCTGCAATCTGCTGGTTCAATTGTGCGATCAACAGCGGAAGTTCCTGCAGCGTGGTATTCACCTGCGAATATACCTTTGTCAGGTTCGCCACCTGCACCAATAGCGACGCCTCGAGGTCGTTGATTTGTTGCGTCAGTCCATTCGAAGCGCTCTGGATGCTCTGCGAATCAATGGACAGGATACCGGTGCTCGGCGCGTTGATGTTTCGTACCACGTTGCCGAGGTTTTGCGCGAAACCCGTGCTGGTGTTTTGCAACAGGTTTTGCACCGCTGAGAAATTGCTGGACAGCGCCGACTGCAGCGTCCCGCTATCGACCGAAAGCGTGCCGTCGTCGTTCATGTTCACGCCCATGCTGGCCAGATTCACAATCCCATTGATCCCCGTAACCGAATACGTCATCGCGCTCAGCAGCATGCTTTGCACGTCGCGCAGTGAGTTATCGGCCTCCAGCGAGCCTCCTACTGTGCCGTCAGATCCGATCTGGAATTGTTTATTGATTTCGCTGATGACCGCATTGTACGCGCTCACCATGTTGTTGATCGCCGTGGTCGCTTGCGTGGTGTCAAAATCGTAACCGGCGTACTCGGTGATGTAGAGCCCAGGCTCAGCGTCACACCATTAATCACGTTGCTGACTGTGTTGCTGGCGCTGCTGATCGGCACGCCGTCAACCGTAAACGCCGCGTTCGCTCCAGTAACCGCCTTGGTGAAACTTGGTCCTGTCGTATTGTTCGAGACCGTGATGTCCCCGGCTGCCCCGGAACTGTTGCTTACCATGGCAAGCCGGTAGCCATTGGCATCTTGAATTACGCTGGCCGTTACTCCAATCCCTTGGTTGTTGATGCTGGCCGCCAGTTGACTCAGTGTGTTGTTCGTCGAATCCACGGTCACGGTGACCGGCGAATTGGAACCCACTTGAATCTGGAAGCTGCCAGAGGAAATCGTCGAACTGCTCTGAAACTGGTTGCTGTAGCAGGAAGCCGTCGTGGCCAGCGAGGTCACGGTGATAGAGTGAGAGCCAGAGGCTGCAATGCTCGAAGCCGTGGCGCTGACCACGCGTGAGTTGGAGGAACTCGCCACTTGAGCCCCGAGCGCTCCGAGCTGGCCACGCAGCGCGAAAGCCGCATTATCCAGAGCAAGAAGGTCGGAGCTGATGGTCGCCAACTCACTGGTCTGCGTATTCAGCGCAGTCTGCTGTGTCTGCAGCGCGGTTATATTAGCCTGCTGCCCCGCAATCGCGAACTTCACGAATTGCTGCACATCGATTCCTTGCCCAAGTCCTGTTCCCGTGGTGCTGCTCGAAGAACTGCTGGAGCCCGAGCTCGCCAGGGCATCTGTAAGCGACGAAAGGGAACTTACCGACGAAGACATAAGCAGTCTCCTTAGGCCTTCACTTCAATGTGAGCTGCGCTTTTCGATTGCTCTTGTTTCAGGTATTCCTCAATCCCTTGGCCCACCGCGCGCACCTCCTCCGGCGGTACTTCCATGATTTCCTGACCGGAGCGCGCGTCGGCAACGACGTAATAAACTCGTCCATTGTTGTCGCGACGGAACGTCACGTCGGTTTGACGCTGCGTGGGCGTAACGATAGCGGTAGCCGCGTGGGTTGCGGCTTTTTCAAGGGTGCTTGCCGTGGCAGACTGGGTCAAAACACGCTCGTTCTTCACTTGATTCGCGGCCGGATTTGTTGTCTCTACGGAAGGCCCTGAAGCTTGATCTACTGAGATTTTCATACCGTTCTCCTATAGCGGTTTGGGCGAATCCCCTTGGGGATCCCGCCCGCCGCCTTACTCTATTCTCCCGGCCTACTGGAGCAGCTTCAGGATGGTCTGCTGAGCCGAGTTCGCTTGCGCCAGTGCCGAGATACCGGACTGGTTCAGGATGCTGTATTCGGACAGGTTGGTTACCTGCTGCGGAGTGTTAGCGGCCATGATCTGGTCTTCCGCGGCTGTCAGGTTCTGCACCTGTACGTTTTCCACGTTGCTGGCTGCTTGCAGCCGGTTGATGTTGGCGCCGATCTGACCGCGCATGCTGGCGACGCTGGCTATGGCGGTGTTAATGGCGTTCAGGGAACCGGTGGCGTTGGCGACGTTGGTCAAGTTTCCAGCGTCAACTCCACCTGTCAGTGTCGCCGCGTGACTCAAGGCAATTGCGCTACCGGTGGCTGGCGTTACGCTAATGGTGACTGCGTTGCCGGATGCGCCTGTCGCAGCCGTCGTCGATACCGTGGCGCTGGTCGCGTTCGAGGTTGCGGAAACAGCCGTGTTGGCAACCGTTGGGGCTCCGTAGGTTGTGCCGGCGCCCGGTCCGCCATTGATGGCCGCGGCCAGGTTGGCATAGGACGTTTGCACGTTGGCGCCGACCAGCACTTCGTTAGCCGTCGGCGTTGCGCTGAGGGAAGCCACAAATGTGTATGCGTGACCGCCAACAGTAACCACGTCAGTAGCCAGCGGCGTGCCGCTTACCGTATCGTTGGCCGCAGTGCCCAGGATTCCGTTCGAGGACAGCGCGCCAGTGTTCATCGTGATCGTGCTGTTGCTTACGCCATCGCTGAGGAACACGCTCTGTTGCGTCGCGGAAAATACCTGCGCACCGTTGTAATTCGTGTTGCTGCCAATGCTGTCAATTTCCGCCTTGATTTGCGTGTATTCTGCGTCCAGCGCTTGCCGCTGTTGCGTCGAATATGTTCGGTTGGCAGATTCTGAAGCCAGGGTAACCGCGCGGTTAAGAAGTGTGGTTACCTGAGCCAGCGCGCCATCTGCCACCTGCAGCGAACCCACGCCGCTGCTTGCGTTCTGCCCCGACTGCGTCAAAGCAGTGATGTTCGCTTGCAAGCCGTTCGCGATTGCCAGGCCAGCCGCGTCGTCCGCACCGCTGTTGATTCGCGAACCGGAGGACAGCTGGAACAGAGTGCTTTGCAGTTTACCTTGCGTAATCTGCAGCTGGTTCTGCGCCGCCAACGCCGCGATGTTGTTTAGAAGACTGATTGCCATGATGAGGGCTCCTTTAATCGCCTTGAGCTCCGCTGGCCTCCGGGAGCCTTGGTGCTAGGGTTCTTAGCCCTGTGGCTCCAGGTGGCTCGCACGCCGCTACGGATCAGCCAACGTACTCACCCTCTATATCGGCTCTGCTCGAAAAGGCTTTACCTGCGACAAACAATTGATCTCAAGACACTTGCTCCTCTCCTGTGGCAATGGCTGCGAAACTTCTCCCATGAATGTTTCAATTTGGCGCTGTCACCGAACGCCTCCCGCTTCTGCCTTCTTATCTTGGCCCGCGCCTGCAAACTCAGGTCCGCGCCACCACGGCAGGTTCCTGCGAAAGTTTGCTGGACGCACCCTCAGCTTCCCCGCGCACCATCCTTACACCGGTCGCAACGTAAAATTCTTCCGGGTAACGTTCACGAACTGGGCCGCGCTTTTTCGCAACCATAAATATCGTGTCGCCGCGCTGCGCCACCGAAAATCCCTGTACCACCAGCTGTTGCAACGTTTCCGTCTTGGCTGGCCAATAAAAATCCTGTGTCCGCAGGCTCGCCACCTCGAAGCCTGCGTATCCTGCCAGCCGCTCCACTTCCGCCGCGGTGTACTCGCGGCTGTGCCGGCCGTTTCCCGTATCGCCGACTTCAAATTTTCCGTGCGTGTACGAGCTTCCTCCGCGCAGCGTTTCCTCTACCGCGTGGCCGCTGGCCAGGTTTGGCGTCGTCAGCAGCAGGAACTGGAGAAAGCCCTCGCTCCTGAAATTCGCAGTCGCGTCGTCGACATTAAGGCCAGAAAGGAAGGCCTCGTCGTCAGTCTTCGGGAAATTGGTTTTTACGACAGCGGTGCTCCTACCATGCGCGCTTCCTCTGTCGACTCCATCGATCGCCTCGCGGCCGTCCTGGCTTCGCGCGACGAAAACATGCGCATTGAAGGCCATACCGACAATGTTCCTATTCACAATGCCCACTTTCCTTCCAACTGGGAACTCTTCACTTCTCGCGCCACCGAACTCGTCAAACTTTTTATCTATAGATATCAATTCGCTCCTTCGCGTTTGTCCGCTGCCGGCTATGCCGAATTCCATCCCGTTGCAGAGAACACCTCAGCCGACGGTCGCGCCCGCAACCGGCGCGTCGATATCGTCATTCTGAATCCCACTAATTCCGAACTGATGCCGCCACCGTTAAGTTCGCCTCAAGCCACCTCTTCTTCTTCAATTTCTGCGCCAAAACCGCTTTCTTCCCGTAAAATGCCGTCGGGCCCGTAATCGCTTGAACGCGCTCTGTGACGGCTTTCCTTGACACCACTACGTCTCTTCGACACACTGCTTTTATCCCCTTCCCATAATTGATATGTTAAATGAGCGACCATGCGTCTACTTGTAGCCGAGGCTGATGCGTCTCTGGCTCAGTTTCTCCAGAACGTGCTCCAGCAAGATAACTTTGCCGTTCAATTGGTTTCCTCGGGAAATGCCTTCGCGCAACTTCCTGACGATTCCTTGTTCGATTTGATTCTCTTTGACCTGAGTCTTCCGGGTGTCTCGGGATTGGAGTTCGTCGCCACACTTCAGCAGCGCTGGCCCGACATCCCTCTCATACTTCTCTCCGCTCCGGCCACCGTCGAGGAGCGCGTCGCCGGGCTGAATGCCGGCGCGGATGACATCATCCTCAAGCCCTTCTCCGTCTCTGAACTGATTGCCAGGGTCCACGCGGTGTTGCGTCGGCGCACTCGTCCTGTGCGCGATGTCTTCGTTTTTGAGGACTTGGAGGTCGATCGAGTTTCTCACCGCGTCAGCCGCAGCGGACGCATCATCGATCTAAGCCCCAAGGAATATGCGCTGCTCGAGTTCCTGTTGCGTCATCCCGGCCGTCCGGTCACCCGCTCCGCGATCATTGAACAGGTGTGGCGCATGCACTCGGAGTCCATCACCAACGTCGTCGACGTCTATATCAACTATCTTCGCCGCAAGATTGACGCCGGCGCCGACCGCCCCCTCATTCGCACCATCCGTGGTGTCGGCTACCAAATCGGCAGCGATCATTCCGCGCGGCAATAACCTCCAATAAAAAGGGCGCCCCGATTACCTCGGGACGCCCATTATCTGTAGAAGGGAACTTGATTCTGTTCTAACGCATCGATGAGCCATTCGAACTACTGGCCGACTTTGCGTTTGGGTCCAGGCTCAACATGCCTTCCGTCGCCGATACCGCCACCAGCGAACCATCTCGCCGTGTGCGGATCACCGGGAAGTAGCCTTGCGACAGTGGATCGTCCATGCGCTGCCAGGTTTTCCCGTTGTCAAATGACGCCAGGAGTCCCTGCTTTTGCAGCGATACCACCAACGCATTGCTTGTGCCTGCCACCGACTGGAATGAAAGTTCGCGAACATCAGCGCGATTCCAAGTGCGTCCCGCGTCGCGCGATCCGTACAATCCCATGTTCGTGGTGATGAACAGGGAAGTGTCATCCACGCGGTGCAACTTCAGGTTGCCTGCCGCTGCGAACGAAAGTTCCTTGGCATCCCACGTTTCGCCCTTGTCTGTGGAGTACAGCAGGTTGCGCTCAGCAATCGCCCAGATCTGATTGCCGTCCGTCGCCAGGTCCACCGACTGCGCCGGCTTGCGTGACAGCGGATCCTTGCTCGCCGATTTCCACGTTGCGCCTTTATCCGTCGAGATCAGCACGCCGCCTGCGGTTGCTGCAAACCACGCGTCGTTGCTGAATGCCATGTCGTTCACCAGGAAAGCGGAAAGAATCGGTGTCGCTTTCTTCACCACGGGCTTTGCGGGAGCCTTTGCTGCCGCGCCTTTTTTACCCTTGGTGGTCGTTGTGGGCTGCGCTGCGGGCGTGGAAACCGGATCCGCAACGTACAGACCTGCGCGCGTCCACTTCTTCGTTGTGTCGTCGTACTTCGACCATCCGCCGCTGGTCAGCGTCGCCAGCCAGCCCGTCGGCGAAGCATAAACGTGACGCACTTCCGTGCGTTTCAGTCCAGGGCCCAGCGTGGTCCAGGAATTTCCGCCGTCCTTGGTGGCCATAAACGCGTCGTTGTCGAACGTCAGCACCACCAGCGCTCGATCCGGATGCTCGCGGTCAATCGCCACATCCGTAATGTGCTGGTGCTGGAAGCCAACGTTTGCCGAAATGAACGTCGCGCCGCCGTCGCTGCTGATCTGCACGCCCTGGCGTTCCGTTCCGATGATAAGTTTCTGCGTATTCTTCGGGTCGATGATCAGTGCATTGATAATCCAGTCGCCCGGAGTCACGCGCTTGAAGTCTTTCTCGTTTACCGTCTTCCACAATCCGCTGGTGGTTCCGGCATACAGCACGTTCGCATTCGTGGGATCCATGCGGATCAGCTGCGTCCGGCGGAACACGCTCGGAATGCCCTGATACTTTACCCACTGCGTGCCGCCATTCGTGCTGTGGTAGATACCAGAGCAAGCCGTGGCATGCACGTTGTCGGAGTTCGCGGGATCCACGATGATGCTCATTACGTCAGAGTCATCAATCATGCCCTTCACCACCGGAAACCAGTCTTTCCCGCCGTTCGTTGTCTTCCATGGCAGGTGATAGGTTCCGGCATAAATTGTGTTGTTATCCTTCGGGTCGAAGGCCACGGAGTCGAACCTGGTCAGGTCCGAGTGATTATCCGGCGTGATCTTTGTCCAGCTCGCGCCTTCATCCGTCGAGCGGTACACGCCCGATAGTGCGCCGGCCAGAAGCAACTTCGGATCCGTTGGTGACTGCGCCAAGGCGCGCACCGTTTCATGCGCCAGACCGACGATGTTCCACGAACGCCCGCCGTCGTCGCTGCGATATACCCCGCCGCCTCCCGAATACAATGCCCACGTGCTGGCGTACAGCCTCTTGCTGTCGCGCGGGTCCACGATGATGTGCGTAATCACGTCATCCTGTCCCGTCCCGATTCGGCTCAGCAGTTGCCAGTGGTCGCCCTCGTCACTCGAGGTGAATACGTGGCCGTCCGCCGTGCCCAAATACAGCTTGCTGATGTTATTCGGGTCGGTTGAAAGGGTAATAACCGTGCCTCCCGAAGGCCCCACCTGTCGCCAGGTTTGCGTCTGTGCATTCACCGTGCCTGCGGCTGCAAGGACGGCGAGCCCCAAAAGTATGCTTTTCATTTGCATGTATTCTCCCAGATGCAACAGTCACTCTACAAGTTGTTAGTCTACGGAAACTCCTTTACGTCTGTGCCTGTTCTAAGGTACAGATTGCGGACAAGTTACCTTTAGTCCTGGTACTGGCTGTTCGGTCCACACACCCCCTTTTCCCGTGAGCAACTTTTTTCCCTTCCCAGGGTTTTACACCGTGGAGACCCGGAAGGTTCATAATGGTAGACAGGTCTCTGGACCCAAATCGAAACTTTGGGCTCCTTCAGGGGAACCGTTATGAAGTCCATATTTACCGGCAAACGTATTTTAGCTTCGTTTCTCTCTTTCGCCGGATTCTTGTTTCTCCTCTCACCTGCGCTTCTGGCACAGGACGACACCTCTGCGCCTCCTCCTCCGGGAGCCTCCGCGCCTCCTGCGTCTTCTGAACCTATGGCTCAAGACGAGTCGCAAAATCCGCCGTCGCGCGTTGCGCGCGTCAGTTATGTTGACGGCTCCGTTTCTATGCAACCCGGCGGCACTGGCGACTGGGGTTCAGCCGCTCTGAATCGTCCCGTCACCATCGGTGACAAACTCTGGACCGATCAAAACTCTCGCATGGAATTGCAGGCGGGCGCGGCCAACATCCATCTGGGCAGCATGACCGCGCTCTCTTTTCTGAACTTGGATGAGAACATCACGCAGATGCGATTGGCGGAAGGTCAGCTCAATTTCCGCGTGCGCGAATTGCGTCAGGGGGATGTCTACGAAGTCGACACTCCCAACGTTGCGTTTACCGTTCGTGAAGCCGGCGCGTTCCGTATCAATGTCAGCGAAAACGGCGACTCCACCAGCATCACCGTGATTCGCGGCCAAGGCGAAGTTGCCGCCGCCGGGCAAACCTATCCCGTGAACGCGGGTCAAACCGCCAACGCGACTGGCGTTGATAACAGCGTTCAAGTTCAACTCGGCGCCGCGCCGCCACCGGATGCCCTGGATCAGTGGGCTCAGCAGCGCGACTTGAAAGAAGACAATTCTGTTTCCGCAAAGTATGTTAACCGCGACACCGTCGGCTATAGCGACCTCGACGATTACGGCACCTGGAAAGAAGAGCCCACTTACGGGTCTGTCTGGGTACCCAATAACGTCTCGCCCGGCTGGTCTCCCTACAGTGATGGTTATTGGAATTACGTTGGGCCGTGGGGCTGGACTTGGGTCGACTATGCTCCTTGGGGCTTCGCTCCTTACCACTATGGCCGCTGGAATTATTTCGGTGGCTACTGGGGCTGGTGCCCTGGACCGATCTACGCTCGCCCCTTCTATGCTCCCGCTTTCGTCGGCTTCGTCGGCGGCTTTGGCTTTGGTTTCGGATTTGGATTCGGTGGGGGCGTCGGCTGGTTCCCACTAGGCTGGGGTGAGCCGTTCCATCCGTGGTATCACTGCGGGCCCGCCTACTGGCACAACGTGAACGTGCGGAACACTTACATTCGCAACGTTAACGTGATCAACAACCACAACTATAACTACGCTTATGCTCACAACGCGCACGCCGTTACTGCCACCACGCGCAACGGTTTCGTCAACGGACAGTCCGTTCACAACAATCGTTTGACGGTCAACGAAGCTTCTCTGCGCAATGCCCACGTCACTAACGGCGCCGGCGTTTCGCCCCACCATTCCAGCTATCTCGGCGCATCGCATGTCAATGGCAGAGTTGCAACTCCTTCCGCCAGTATTCAGAATCGCAGCGTCGTGGCACGCACAACGCCCGCGGCAGGCGCTTCCCATCTGCAAGCACGCACCATGAACAATGGCGCGCTGACTCAGGGGCACTTTGCCAATGCATCCGCAGTTGGATCCGCGCGCGCCGTTGGAGCGCCTCAGAGCGCTAACTCCAACCACGCCGCCTTCAACGGTTCATCCGCGCCGAACGCGACCCGGCAGGGACAACTCTCCGCCAATCGCCCGTCTTCGACGATGACGCAACCCGGCACTCGCCAATCCACTACTCCGCGTACCTGGAACGCGCAGGGCAACACCACCGATTCCGGCCACGCGCCGCAAGGCTTCGGCGCCACCAATCGTCCGTCGAGTAACGTGCAGGCGTCGCACACGAATGACACCAATCGTCCGCCTTGGGCGCGCAGCACGTACAACGGCGCAAACTCTGGCACCGCGCAGCACAATTCCGTCAACCGGCCGCCAGCAACCTACAACGGCAATCGCGCGAACACGCCTTCTTACAATGGCAATCGAAACTACACCCCGCCTTCTTACAACAAGGGTGGCAATCGCAATTACTCGGGCGCGCCTCGCTCCTACACTCCTTCGTCTCCCCGCATGACGGCGCCGCGAACCTATTCAGCACCCAGCGCTCCGCGCAGCTATTCAGCGCCTAGTGCTCCGCACTACAGCGGCGGCGGTGGTGCCCCACACTCTAGCGGCGGAGGCGGAGGTGGCGCTCCCCACGGTGGTGGTGGCGGCGGTGCCCCGCATGGTGGTGGAGGCGGCGGTGGAGGACATCCACATCGCTAAACGGCAAACATACTGATCCCGAAAACCCCAGGTGCTCTCAAATTCACCTGGGGTTTCCTTTTGTCCTCCACTTGCCCCTCTGCACAGTACATCTTTCGCGTCTCAAGTATTCCCCCGGCAACTCTCCGCGTTCTGCCGTGTTACACATAGTGAAGCAGGGATGTTGGGTCGCTTACTTCATTCCTGATGGAGTCTTCCAGATCCCGCGTGACAGCCCGCGCATCATGCGGCACCTCCACCAGGCCGTTCTCGGGGAATCCTTTTTGTTATCTCAATCGGGAACGCCTTGCTCAATAGGAGAGAAGAGAACCTATGTGTACACGTTCACAACGCTGGCTGCTGCCTTTGCTGGCCCTGATTTTTGTCGCGTTTTTCCTCACACCGAATCGCGCTGTCGCGGACGACGATGATCCTCCCAGCCGCGCTGCCCGTCTCAGCTATTCCAATGGCGACGTTTCCTTCAGTCCAGCAGGCACCGACGATTGGGTTTCTGCGGTCCTCAATCGCCCGCTCACCATCGGCGATAAACTCTGGACCGACAAAAATGCCCGCGCCGAACTTCAGGTCGGCACCGCGGTTCTGTACCTTTCTGGCGAAACCGGTTTCTCCTTCCTGAATCTCGACGACCGCGTGATGCAGGTTCGCCTTACCGAAGGCACTTTGAACCTTCGCGTTCGCCGCATCGGTGACGATGAATCCATCGAAGTCGACACTCCTAATCTTGCTTTCTCCGTGCTTCGCCCCGGTAGCTATCGCATCAGTGTCAACGAAGCCGGCGACACCACCGTCATTAACGTTCGCGATGGACAAGGCGAAGTCACCGGCGGCGGCTCCGCTTCCACCGTTCACGCCAATGAACAAGGCTATTTCACCGGTACGGATTCACTGAATGCCGACATCCAGCCTGTCCCCGACCGCGATGATTTTGATCAGTGGTGCGATGAACGCGAACTTCGCGCAGAACATGCCCCCGCTCGTCGCTATGTTTCCGACGACGTGATTGGCTATGAAGACCTCGACGACTACGGCGGATGGCGTCCCGAGCCCGAATACGGCACCGTCTGGTTCCCTCATACCACTATCGTTGGCTGGGCTCCTTATCGCTTCGGCCACTGGGCTTGGGTTTCTCCGTGGGGATGGACTTGGGTTGATGATGCGCCTTGGGGCTTTGCTCCGTTCCACTACGGCCGCTGGATCTTTGTTCGCGGCGCTTGGGGATGGGTGCCTTGCCCGCCACGCTCTGTCGCCGTTGCTTACGTGCGTCCCGTCTACGCTCCCGCGCTGGTTGCCTGGGTTGGAGGTCCGCACTTCGGCGTCGGAGTCGCGGTCGGCGGTGGCGTTGGAGTTGGTGTGAACGTTGGCTGGTTCCCGCTGGGTCCACGTGAAGTTTTCGTGCCGTCTTATCACGTCAGCCGAAACTACGTGAACAACGTAAATATTTCCAACACCACCGTGAATCAAACGGTGATCAATAACTACTACAACACCACCGTCGTCAACAAAAGCGTCAACGTGAACAACACTAATGTCACCAACGTTCACTATGTGAACCAAGGCGTTCCTGGCGCCGTCACCGCCACTTCCGGCCAAACATTTACTTCTGCACGCGCTGTGAACTCCAATTTGGTGGCCGTCGATCGCAGGCAGATTGCTTCTGCACCGGTGGTTGCTTCTGCTCCCGCGGTTACTCCTCCGAGACAAGCTGTGCTCGGCTCGGGTGCGCCGAGCAACGTACGCCCGCCAGCCGCGCTCCAGATCCGCCAGGTTGTCGCCAAGACTGCGCCTCCACCCGCTCCGCTTCCTTTCCAGCAACGGCAGGCGGCCATTCAAGCCAATCAGGGCCGTCCCATTTCCATCGCGGAATCGCGTCAGCTAGAAATGCAGCATGCGCAAACGAATGCACGAGTTGCGTCCGTTCGCATGGCTCCAGCAGCCACCGCGGTAACGCCGCGCGTCAACAACAATGTCCCTAACAACGCCAATCGCCCGGGCCAGATTCAGAACAACACTCGGCCCCCGGCGGTGAACACGCAGCAAAGCGTTCAGCCCGCTAACGTGCAGCAGGTAAATCCGAACAGCAGACCGGCCAACCCGCCGGCGACTGTGCAGCAGGTCAACCCAAACAACAAGCCGGTCAACACGTCACCGAATGCCCCGGCGAATACGCGCGTCAATCAGGACCGGCCGCCCAATGCGCGAAACGTTAACGCTGCTCCACCTATCGTGAATCCTCAACTCGAGCAGAAGCACGAGATCCAAAATCAGCAGCTGCAGCAAAAACAGGATCAACAGCGTCAGCAGCTCGAGCAGAAACAATTCGCCCAACAGCAAAAGGTTCAGCAACAGGTCGAACAGCAGAAAGCGAATGAAACCAAACAGCAGCAACTCCAACAGAAGCAGCAGCAACAGCTTCAGCAAATGGAGCAGAAGCACAACCAGCAGCAACAGCAGTTGCAGCAAAAACAGCAGGTTGAGCACACTCAGGCCGCCAAGCAACCACAACAACAGTCCAAACCACCCAAAACGGAAGACAAAGACAAGCCTCATCACTGAGGCACAGTTTTCCGATTCAACTCTTTCGAAGCGCTCCGGGCTCCCGGAGCGCTTCTTTTTTATCGATCAGTCCGTTCGGTGCGTTCGCGTCGGATGCTTCGCCGGCCTCCGCTTTCCCGCTTTTTGCCGTCCTTGTGTTATCTTCAAAGAATTCAGCCTATGTCCACCACTGCGCTTACATCCGCTGATTTTCGGCGCGTCGTCGGCAACTTTGCCACTGGCATTACCGTCATCACCGTCGAACGCGAGCCCGGCCAGGTCCATGGCATGACTGCCAATTCCTTTGCTTCCGTTTCCCTCGATCCTCTCCTCGTCCTCGTTTGCATCGATCACAGTGCCCGTCTGCTCTCCTTCCTAAAGGGGCAAGGTCGCTTCGGTGTCAACATCCTTAGAGACTCGCAGCAACCCGTCTCCGAGCACTTTGCCAAGCCTTTGCAAGAACCCGAAGCTACCAAATCCCTCGGCATCCAGTTCGTCTGGACCTCCTCCGGCATTCCGCTGATCCACGACGCTCTCGCTCATCTCGCCTGCAATGTCGTCGCGGAATATCCCGCCGGCGATCACGCCCTGTTCATCGGCGAAGTCGAAAGCATGGACTTCACCCCAGGCGAGCCACTCCTCTACCACCGCGGCCAATATCGTCGCCTGCAACCCTAATCCAGTTCTTAAATGTAGCGCTGACTTTTATGTCAGCCGCGTTGTGCGCAGGTTGCCGCACCTGTAGGGACGGCCTACCGAGGCCGTCCGTCACCACAAATACTCGCCTCAATCCACTCCGTCAGGCCTCTGTAGCGGCCGCCTTCCGAGCCGCGCGCGTTTTCCTTACCAGCACCAAACGCGAAAAAGCCTCAAGCACCACGCTTGAGGCCTCTACAACTCCTGAGAGTTTTCCGCCGTCTACCGCTCCGAACTTCCGCTAGGCCGCGCCGGCTCTGCCGAATCTCCCAGCTCTTTCCGATGGCTCTTCACTTCGCGCAGCGCGTAAATGGCCTTGTTCTGCGATTCATAGTAAGTCCGCGAAGTAATCTCGCCCAGCAGCCCCATCGAGATCAACTGAATTCCGCTCAAGAACAACACTGTCGCCAGCAACAACAGCGGCCCGTGCTCCGCAATAATGTCGTTGTGATAGACCAGCTTCTCCGCTACCAAAATACTACCAATCAGCACGCCAGACCCGGTCCCCGCCAGTCCCAACAGTCCAAAGAATTGCAGCGGCCGCGTGGAATAATCCAACAGGAACTTCACCATCATCAAATCGAAAAACACGCGAATCGTTCGCCCGATTCCGTAATTCGACTTACCACTCTTGCGCCCCGGATTTGAGATCGGCACTTCCGCAATCCGCGCTCCCGTCGAACTCGCCAGCGCCGGGATAAACCGGTGCAGCTCGCCATACAGCTGAATTTCCGCCAGAATCTCTCGCCGGTAAGCCTTGAAGGTAGTCCCAAAATCGTGCAGATCAATCCCGGAAAGCTTGGCCATCATCCAGTTTGCCACCTGGCTCGGCAAACGCCGCATCAGCCAGTTATCTTTCCGCGCCGATCTCCAACCGCTCACCAGGTCGTACCCTTCTTCAATCTTTTCCAGGAACCGCGGTATCTCCTCGGGGTCGTGCTGCAAATCCCCGTCCATGGAGATCACGATCTCTCCGCGCGCAAAGTCGAAACCCGCCTTCAGCGCCGCCGTCTGCCCAAAATTCCGCCGCAGCCTCACCACGTTCACGCGCCGGTCATGTTCGTAAATCTCCGACAGCACTTTGTACGAATTGTCTTTGCTGCCATCGTCCACGAACACCATCTCATACGGCTCGCCAATCGAGTCCATCACTTCTGTAATCTTCATGTACAACTGTGGGATATTTTCCTGTTCGTTGTAGAACGGGACGACAATGGAATACCGGATGGGTGTGTCACTTCGCATGCAGCTCGACTAACCTCTCAGCAATGTCTCCGTGGGCTCCCCAGACTGTATCTTCCGCGTTCCGCCACCTACCCTGACTCGGAACGCCGCGGGCTCGCTACCCTGTTAGCCTTCTCCCGCTGCAAGTTTATAGCTTATCAGGCGAATGCCCCGCGTGGCGACAACTTTTCTAATCGCCTCGTCCGTCAAAATCCGTAGCTCCATCTCCCTCGATTCCTGCAGTCTCGTCCTGGTTTTGCTCAATTCTTCGTCCGCATATCCCGGATGGCAGATCAACTCCGTCGTCCCCTCCGGCAGGATTTCCAGCAATCTTTGCAATCCCTCGCGCGTCAGAACTCCGGTTTGCGCGATGCCACAAAAATAATCCGTGGTAGAGATTCCCGCGCGCTCCGCCATTCTCCGCGCATCGCGCGCCAGCAGCTTCAATCCACGCGCTTGCACTCCCTGCTTCAGCACCGTGCCCTTTTGCTGCCCCTGTCCGCTCGCCAACGCAGTCCGCAGTGTCGACTCCTCATTCGCCACGCGGATCGCCCGAATCTTGTGCTTCTTCGCTACCCGGAGCGCTACCTCAAACAATCCCGGCAACATGTGTACGTGCTTGTGCCCATCCAAATGACTCGGCTGAATTCCCGAGTCCCGCACTTTCTGCACTTGCGCATCCCACTCCCGTTCCACTTCTTCCACCCGCAAGCTGCGCCCCGCAATCTTCATCAGCAAGTTGTCCGCCGCGTCTTCCATCTCGCCCGATTTGCCCAATAGGCCCTTCACCTCATTCGCGGGCGCGCTCGGGGATCCATCGCTCAAGTTCAAGTGCACCCCAATCCCCAGCTCCGGATTGCTGCGGCTGATTCCTACTGCCGCCGCGAATGCCCGCCCGTTGGCCAGCAGGGAAGTGCTCGTCACCAGGCCCTTCCGATGCGCCTCCACGATTCCCCGGTTCACTCCCTCGGTCCATCCCAAGTCGTCCGCATTTACGATCAGATTCTTCAACGCTGCCTTCCGCCTGTCCCATCGTACAGATACTCTTTCAGCCTACTGCCCGAAAACGTACCATTGACCCAAATCCGCTCTAACTCTAGCATGACCTTCAAGAGGCCGAGATGACCCTTAAGTTGCGCGAATTGAAGAGTGTAGGCGCCCAGTACAACGAAAAACGCCGCGGACGCCGCCTGAATTCCCGCGTTCCCGTGCGCTTGGAATGGGATTCCGCCCCGGGTCAACGTCGTTCTATCGAGACCGTAACTCGCACCGTCAATCCTTACGGCTGCATGATCGTTCTCAACGACACTCTTGAACTCGAGCACCGCTTGGCTCTCACCAATCTTGCCACCCAATCCAGTAACGCCGCTGTCGTCGTCTGGAGGGGTAATCAGCAACCCGAAGGTTGGGAATACGGCGTGGAACTTGTCGCGCCCGATATGGATTTCTGGGGACTTGAACTGTGACGCCTCCGCAAAAACCCAGCTTGCCGGCCGCTCCGCCCGCTGCTGGCCAGGTAAAACGCGGCGCAAACACAGCTCGCCCGCAGACGGCTGAAGAACGCCGCCGTGCGCAACGCGTGCTCCTCAGGATGCCCGTGCTGGTTCACTTGCCCGGCAAAACCAATCCCGTGCACGGCTTCACGCATACCGTCAGCGCCAACGGTGCCATGATCATTCTTCCCGAGGGCCTGCCCACCGGCACAAAAATTTCCATCGAGAATCCCAAGACCCAGAAAAAGGTCGAGGCTCACGTCGTTCGTCCTCCGGTCCTCAACGCCGAAGGCTCCCTCATCCCCATCGAGTTCACCGCCCCATCCCCTCAGTTCTGGAATATTTTCTTTCCCCCCAGCGCCCCCCACTGACGCACCCTTATCGCATCCTCTCTATTGAAGAGTCACAGTTACGTTTGAAGTGTGAAAATTAATGCCGGTCTGTCCACTGACGCTTATCACCGTGCTTCCCGTCACGGCCTGACTGACTGCACTGGAAGTGGATCCAAGGTTCTGGGCATCGCCCTGATATTCGGCGGTTACTGAGTACAGTCCGGGCCAGTCGACGGTTGTCGACCAAGTTGCCGTGCCAGAGACAAGGGTGCTCATACCACAATAATTGTTTACGCAGATACTCACTGTTCCGCTGGGATTGCCCTGCCCAGTTACCGTCGCTGTCAATGTGACGGTGGCCCCGGCTGCCACTTTTGCCGCACCCGTGGAAACCGTAGTTGTGGTGGCGAATGGTCCTACTGGCGTCGTTCCTCCTCCGCCGCCAGTCCCGCCTCCCCCTCCTCCCGATCCGCCACCGCCACCGCAACCGATGACCGCGCTGAGAACGCACACGAGACACAGACCAACGCAGGCTTGCAAATACTTAGGCTTCCGCGCCATTCCCAGAAGCACCAGTGCTGCCAAGCCAGCTACGAGGGTCACAGGCCACAGTCGATTGGGCCCGCGTAGCCACGGACCGACAAAGGAGCGTTTCGACCTGATTCCTTCTTTCGTTACTGCTGCGGGGGTTGCCGTTGGCGTCACAGTTAGCGTCGCGCTAGCCGTCACGCCGTTCGAGAGATTCACCGTCGCGGGTTGCACGCTGCAACCGTATCCGAATGGCAGATTTCCCGAGCAGGAAAGGGATACGGGACTCGAGTCGTTCGAGACCGGAATTACTTGGAAAGCCAGTGAACCGGATTGCCCCGCTGTGGCCGTAAGTACTCCATTTGGAAAACCAAGACTAAAATCCGGGGTATACACCGTGATGATCGGACCGGTGTTGGATGAATCTCCATAGACCGCATCGCCCTGATAAACGGCGATTAAGTTCCCTGTCGAATTTGGTGTGCTAGCTAGCGTTGTCGTCAGTGTTTGGTTTCCGCTCGCGTCCGTTCCGGAAACCGTTGTCTCGTTCGTGGCGTTCCAAAGACCTTCGAAGAAAATCTGACCTGTGATCGCTGGGCCCTTGCTGCTAGCTGTCAGCGTTGCCGTGACCGTGATGCTTTGACCGTAGGTTATATTCGTCGGAGATTCACTCTGCGTTATCGTCGTTGGAATCAGGCATACCATTGTCACCGGGCTGCTTGTTGACGCGCTGTAATTGCTGTCCCCGCTATATTTCGCCGAAATACTATGCGGGCCCGTCGAGCTAAAACTGATGTTGTAAATATCCGCGTAGATCTGCCCGTTTGCTCCCGAGGTTATCTGCACCGTTCCAGCGAGTAACGTTCCACCGTCATAGAAGGTCACCGTGCCGCCGGGTTGTGACCCCGCGACGATCTGCGAAGTCACATTAGCCTCTAGTTGAAACGTCTGACCCGGCAAGACCCTGGTTGGAAAGGAGTCCATTTCTATCTGAGTCGCAGCAGGCGTCACTGTCAAACTTACTGCCCCGGAATTCCCCGCATTGTAACTGCCGTCGCCGCTGTAGCTCGCCAGCAGCGTGTGTGTCCCGCCCATCAAATTCGGCGACAGATTCCTCGTATACCCTTCGCTGTTCAGGTCGTAGATTCCCGCTCCGCCGCCGCCTGTTCCCACCAGCGTTCCGCTATCTGTCAAAGTAACGGTTCCGCTCGGGCACGTTAGCGCGTTTTCCGCTGCGCAGGTCGGGCTCGGAGCCCCGGTAGTGTTCGCCACGCCGTTTTTATCCGTCACGTACATTCGAATGATGTAGTTCGACCCATACTGCACGGTGTTCGCGTTTCCATTCAGCAGGTTGCCACTCGCATCAAATGTCGGAACCACGATAAATGTCTTGCTGCTTTCTGGCGCTACCGTCACATTCACCGCCGCCGAATCGCTCGGCGCGTTTGTGCCATCTCCCGCATAGTGCGCCGTCACGGTATACGTGCCGCCCGGCAGGCTGTTCGTCGTTCCATTCACTACTTTTCCGCTGGCCAACGTGAATTGGTCCAGCCCCTGCGTCGTTCCGTCTGCCAACTTCGCAATCAACGACACGCTCCCCGTCGCGGTCGCCGGCGTCACGTTAATATTTACCGTCACCTTTTCATTTAATCCGTGCGTGATGCCCGTCGCCGGTGACAGCGTCAACGTCGTCGTGGTCTTCGTTCCGTTTGCTGTTTTCCATTGCGTCGCCAAATTGCTCACGTTCACAGACCCCAGCCCCGTCGCCAAGTCATATCCTGCGCCCACCGTCCAGGCTTCCGTCGACGAACCCGGCAGCACCACCAGTACGCCCGTTTGTGATGGCAGTGTCGCGCTGCAATTCGGCGTTCCTGCTGTACACGGCACGCTATTCGTCCCCACGCCCACTCCGCCGTTCGGCAGCACGCTGTTGCCCTTCGTCACATCATTGAAAATGCACGTCGTAGCCTCGCTCACACTTGAGGTGCAACTTGCGTTCGCCTTCTTTGCCAACCCGTACAGCACGTTATTCGCATTCCCTTGTCGATTCGACCCTCCATTGTTCGCTTGGTATTGGTTCACCAGCGCCATGATTCCCGCAAACGCCGGTGACGACGCCGACGTCCCTCCCACAATCCCAAAATCCAGCCCAAAATTGCTCACGTTGCTGATATCGCACATCTGCGCGCCGGTCAGCGTCATGTCGCTTTGGCAGTAGATGTAGCCCGTCTCATTAAATCCCGCGCTCGCGAACAGCGAAACGTCAGGCAAATCCCGGTGACTGTCATTCGGCATCCCCGTCACGCCCAGTTGCCAACTCGGCTTCCCATATACGCTGCTTGCCCCTCCGCTGCCCGCTACAATGTTCAGCGAACCGCTTGGCGCACTCGACCCGCAGCCGCTCAATCCGATCTGCGCGCAGCTATCATTCCAGGGAATTTCCGGGATGTAGCTCAGGGCCGAATTTCCAGTAGGACTGTTTGTTGCGCTCCAGAACGTGGTCCACTTGTTCACCTGGTCAAAGTCCGTTCCGCCAACCGCCACATTGTAGGGAGTCGACGCCAGTCCATTCACCGCCAGTCCCAGCGACGCGGAATTCGCGTTATTAAAATCATCGCAACCGGCAGAACCGTTATCTCCCGTCGACACCATCACTGTGATGCCCTGCGCTGCCGCCTGCTGCCACAACGAATTGTAGAAAGCGTTGCCCGCGCTCCCTAAACCGGCCTCGCAGCCTCCGTAGCTTTCGCTCATTGCCCCGGCCAGGTTGTGCTCCACAATGTACAGCGCCGACAAATCAATACCCGCCGAAGCCGGCGTCGATGCCGACACCACGAATTTCACCGTCGCTCCCGGCGCCACCGCTCCAGACCACTCCACATCCAGGTCCGCTTCCCCCTCCTCGTCCGGGGACGTAATCCCCGGATCTTCGCCGTTCAAGATCACATTCGTAGCGTCGAAGTTCGCCGCCAGCCCGAACATTTGCCGGAACGACTGCACGTCCTTCACATTAATATTTGTCTCGCCCACAATCGCAATGGTCTGCCCGGTTCCGTCAATCTTCGGGGTTCCGCTCAATAGCGGCGTAGTGTGGTAAATGGTCGCAAAATCTCCCGGACCCATCCCGTAAAAGGATCCGTTACCGTTTGGGAAGGGAAATGTCAGCAGCGGCTCCATTCCCGGTCTGCCAGGATTTTTGTGGGCTTGCCCTACCACGCGCACTTGCGACTGCCGCGGAAAGTTATTCAGCGAGACGATTCCCACCACGACCGGCGCCAGCGCAGCCGGAATTTGCGGATCGCTAGCATTCGCCAAATACGTTTTTCCGCCAATTTCGAAGTTGCGAATCGCCGTCCCAAATCCGCTCTGCACTCCTCCCGCCGTGCCGGAAAACTCAATCACCGTTTTGCCGCTGTAAACTTTCTCCACCGTGAATCCCTGGCTCGTCAGCCAGTCCGTCACCGCCTGAACATCCGCATCCGCCGGACCATAGTTCGCCCCAAATTCCGCCGGCATCAACCATGCGTGATAATTTGCCGAGCTTTTATCCTGCTGCGACTCCAGATATTGCTGCAGCGCTGCTTCCTGATCGTCCCCGCGCTTCAACAGCAACAACATCCTTGTCATCGGCTGTGATTCAACCGCCGCCCCGCGGTCGAATTCCGCGCGCGCCAGCGGATGCACGTTCCCCTTCAGCGTCACTCGCTGCTCGTTGCTGACCGCTTGCACCACACGCGGGCGCACCTGTCCCCATGCCGTTGAACTGCCGATCAGGAAGAGAAGAGCGCAGAAACGCACGAACTTGCACACAAAACCAGAGGGTTGGCCCATGCCGTGTCCTGGAAAGCGGAATTTGTACTATTACCCGTAACCCAACTGCAACTTACCGCCGAGCCTAACACCTCGTTTCGCTCTTGTCTATCCATCCTCGGTTCCGCGCCATCCTCATGCACGTTTATCGTTCCGTTGCGTGAGCACTACCCCGCGAGCATCACAATCGTGCGCACCGCCACGCGATGTCATCCTGAGCGACGCGTTGTGTGCGCCGCGAAGATGACGGTCTGCGGAAAATTCTCATTTGTCATTCCCAACGAAGTCCGCGGAAGGATCTCAATCCGTCATTCCGAACGGAGTCTGCGGAGTGAGGAATCTCTCTTTTCTTGGATTTTATTCAGAGTCAAATTCTTTACTCCTACCTCTACCAATGAAAAAAGGCGCCTCCATTCCTCGAAGCGCCTTTCCCCACTACTCGAATTGTTCGACTCTTACTGCACCACGATGTTTGTCGTTCCCGTCGATGTGTTGTAATTCGCGTCCCCCGGATAACTCGCGGTGATCATTACGGTCTTCCCTCCACCGCCGCCTCCTCCTCCTCCCCCACCGCCGCAGCCCGCGATCGCCACGGCCATCAACGCAAACACCACCAGGCCCGCATAAGCGTACGCGCTCTTCCTGCTAGCCGGCATCCATCGCAGCAATGCCAGGTATGCCACGATGCTCAACGCCAGCAGCACAAGTGGCACGACCGGAGGCCTCGGGGGGCTCTGCGGCGCGGGATACAACGCCGAAATCGCGGTCGTCAGCGTCGCGGTACAAAACGCCGTGCCCGGCGTCGTGCCGTCCGTACCGTTAGTGTTGCTTGATCCGCTTGTCGGCGCGCAGGCCCCGGTCCCCAAACTCGTTGTCCCGTTACTGAACGTCACGTTTCCCGTGGGTCCAGCTCCATTGCTCGGAGTACTTACCAGCGCCGTCAGCGTTACTGTCGCACCTGACGTGATCGTCCCTATGCTGCTCGCCACTGCCGTGGTCGTTGATGCCTTCGCCACCGTCACGCTCAGCGCGTTGCTCATGCTCGTCACGTAGTTTGGCGGGTTAGGGCTAGCAGGTGGATTGTATGTGGCAACGATGCTATGACTTCCGACCGGCAATTGTATTGGCTGATCCTCAGCGATTCCCTGATTGTTCAAGCTAGGCGAATTCGTCGCGTTCGGTGTCCCCGCGTTTGGCCAGTCATTCAACGGGCTTCCGTTATCCGTCACAGCGACTGTTCCCGTAGGACAGGGAAACGCCGTTACGATTCCAGTTGCCCAGCATGCGTTCCCGCTCGCTGGCGTAACCGCAACTTGCAGGATATAAGGCGATCCGTACGTTATATTTTGTGCCGCCTGGCTCAAAACCGGATTGTTGTTTGTATCGAACGTCACGAAGCTCATCGTCGTCTTACTGGCTTGCTTCGCTCCGCTCACAGTCGACGCCAGCGCCGTCGGCGGCGTCGAAGTGCTCGCCGCAAGCGAGACATCACCGCCATACGTCGCCTGCACGTAGGCCGTACCCGGCGGTAGAAGATTTGTGCTGATGTTTGCAACTCCGCCAGTCAGCGTGAACGGCGTGCCATTTGGCAAATTATTCGTGGGTGACGAGCTACCGATCGACGCGAGTACCGTGACACCATCGCTAGCCAGTGCGTTCAGCGCGACCGTCTCCGAGGTTCCCGAAGGAGCCGGCGCAACTGTAACTTTTGCGGTGAATGCCTGTCCAGACGGCGTGCCTCCGCTTGGACTACTCACAGTCACTGTGGGTAATGTCCGGCTTACGCTATTCCAACTGCCGAGTAGGCTCGCCACATTGATAGACCCCAGTCCCGTGGCTAGGTCATACCCTGCGACCGCCTGAAATGCAGGATTCCCGTGCTCCGTGCTTGAGCCCGACGTCGTCACCCCGTACGCCGCATTTCCAGCAACGGTGCAGTTCGAAAAACTACCTGCCACGCATGCCACTGCGTTATTCCCAGTCGTGATGTCGTAGAACACGCACGACCCGGCATTCCCCGGACCGAAACTGCTCGACGCACAGTTGCCGTAAGCCTCTTTTGCGGCTAACTGGTAAAGGACATAGTTTGCGTTTCCTTGCCTTTGCCCTGGTCCCATCTTCTGATTCACCAGCGCAATAATCCCCGCGAATGACGGTGTACCGCCCGATGTCCCACCGACTCCCTGGAAGTTGTGCGTACCGGATGTAGTGCTCGTCGATAAGTCGCAAGGCGCACTGTCCACGTTCGCGTCCGACTGGCACACGATATAAAAACTGTTGTTGAAACCGTTGCTCGCAAACAACGAAATGTCCGGAATGTCGCGGACCTTATCCGCTGGAGTAATGGTTCCCTGTTGATAAGCTGGTTTGGGATACCCTGCAGAACAGTTTCCGCTACCATCCAACGTGGCGCACGTACTCGCACCGCCACTACCCGCGCTGATATCAGCGCCTCCCGAATCCACCGAGTTGCACGCTGCAGGAAAATTCGCGGCGCACGTCGAATCATTCCACGGCACTTCGGGTATGTAGCCCTTCGCCGAGAGTTGTGTAGTCGGGTTATTCGGGTCCGCCGTCGTGCCCGCATGCCAATACGTCGAAGAGTTACTCGACGATTGGTTGAATTCAGTTCCGCCTACAGCCACATTATATGGCGTCGACGCGAACCCGTTCACCGCAAGCCCTTGTGATGCCGCGTTCGGATCAACTGTCGGATCGGGATCGCAACCCGCAGAACCATTGTCGCCGGCGGCGATCACTACGGTAATTCCCTCCGCCGTTGCTTGCTGCCACAGCGCGTTATAAAAACTGTTTCCTGTCGATCCCAGCGCCGCTTCGCAATTCCCATAACTATTACTCATCACCGGCGCAAGATTGTTATCGACGATATACAACGCGGAAAGGTCCACTCCTTGGCTCACCTGCGCGGGATTCGACATCGTCGACTGCGACACCACAAACAGGATCTGCGCCGCCGGCGCCACCGCTCCCGCCCATTCCACGTCCAGATCCGACTCCCCTTCGTCTCCTGAGTCCGCTAGTATCCCCGGATCTGGCCCATTCACGATCACTTGCAAAAGCCCCGTGTTTGGCGCCACGAGCGCGGTGCAATCGGTTGTAATACCGAACATGTTCCTGAAGTCGCATACATCTTGGGTGTTGATGTTCGATTGCCCAACAATAGCGATTTGCTGCTGTCCGCCCGGCGCGCTTCCGTTGGTTCCGCCATCCGCTCCGGCCGGAATGTTGTAAATCGTCGCGAAGTCCGCCGGCCCTACTCCATAAAACGTGCCGTTCGAATCTGTATACGTGAACAGAGGCTTCACTTGTCCGGTTGCCAGATCCCGCTGAAAACTCCCCACGCGATGCATCATCGAATGTTTCGGAAAATTATTCAGCGCCACGACTCCGCGCACCGCCGGCGCCAATGCCGCCGGGATCGCCGGGTCGCTGACATTCGCGATGTGCTCGTTGCCATTCACCACGTAATGGTGCATCTGCGTATGAAACGCATTCTGCACCTGCGCCACTGTTCCGTTGAACTCCACGGTGGTTCGCCCCGCAGACACTTTCGCCACCTGAAAGCCCTGCTTCGTCAGCCAGTCCGTCACCGCCTGCACGTCTGCATCCGACGGCCCGAACTGTTGCCCAAACTGGGCCGGCGTCAGCCATGCGTGATAGCTGCCCGATCCTTTAGTTTGCTGCGCGTCCAGCAATTGCCGCAGCGCTGTCTCTTGCTCCGCGCTTCTCTGCAGCAGCAGCAACATCCGCGTCATCGGCTGCGATTCTGCCACCGCTCCGCGATCAAATTTCGCCCGCGCCAATGGATGCACGTTCCCTTGAATCTGTACCGTTCTGGTTTCGTCTATTTGTTTCACGACTCGCGACGGCACCGCCGCCTTTTGTGCCCACGACGCCTGCCCCGCGCACGCGCACACCACGGCGCACATACTCCACCAGAGTTTCATCCCGGTTTTCATTTTGATTCTGTCTCCGCGTACGTTCTAGATTTTTCTGCGTTCTTCTCTGGCAGGATTCGCGGGTCTCCGGCCCCCATGTCGTAGGCGCGGTCCTGGCACTACTGTACAGATGCTCTGAAGCAGGTTACGGGTTTCCCCTATCTTTCACTTCTCGTCGCCACTTCCACCGCGACTGCTCACCAAACGACCTACAGGTTACCGTGCAGATAGAACCCCTCGAAACAGGATTAGTTTCGGTGCGATCATCAAAAGTAATCATCACCGAATCCGCCCGTCCCAGCGATCATCCTCCCAACTCCACGTTTCCGCCCGAAAAGATCACCCCAATTTTCCCCGCGCCGCCGTCCGCCCTTTTCTCCAGCCCCATTCCGGCCACGCATCCCGCCCGCAGCAGCGGAGCCAAAGCCACCGCGCTCGATGGCTCAATCACAATCTTCATTCGCTGCGCTACCAGCTTCGTCGTGGCTACGATTTCTTCCTCGCTCACCAGCAGCACTCCCGCAGCGTGTTTTCTCAGGATCGCAAACGTTCTCGGCGCCAGTGATGCTCTCAGTCCGTCGGCAATCGTATCGCTCGACTCCATCTTCTGTAGCACTCCGGTCCGCAATGACCGGTAAGCGTCATCCGCGCGCCCCGGCTCGCAGCCATATACCCGAATTTCCGACCGCACTCCCTTCGCTCCCAGGCACGTTCCGCTCAACAATCCCCCGCCACTCACCGGCGCCAATATCGCATCCAGGTCCGGCACTTCTTCCATCAATTCCTTCGCCGCCGTCGCCTGCCCCGCGATAATCCTGTCATCGTCGTACGGGTGTACCATCACCGCGCCCGTTTCCGCCTGCAATCGTGCCGCGGTTTCCGCCCTCGACGACACCGTTGGCTCACAATACGTAATCTTTCCTCCGTACGATTCCACCGCGCGGCACTTCACCGCCGGCGCATTCTTCGGCATCACGATCCATGCGGGGATTTTTCTCCACGCCGCCGCGCACGCCACTGCCGCCGCGTGATTTCCGCTCGATTGCGTCACCACTCCTCGCGCCGCCTGCTCTTCGCTCAGCGAAAGAATCGCGTTCGACGCGCCGCGAATCTTGAATGACCCCGTTTTCTGGAAATTCTCGCACTTGAAGTAAAGTTCGGCTCCGCTCATGGCATTAAACGTCGCGCTAGTCAGCACCGGCGTGCGGTGGATCCTGCCCCGGATGCGTTCGTGCGCCTCGCGGATCGTTTCCCAGTCAATTGGGGTTACGCGCTCCTCCGGACTTGCATTCGCCGTCACCATAATCTCAGTCTAGTTCAACTGGTACTACCAGTGCCAAAGTTCTTCTTTCTCCTCAAACAACAGGACTTGGACCCTGTCCCCCCGTCTGTTACCCTAGAGTTTCTTAAGAATGACGTGGCCGCGGCGTCCCCCCTCGCGCCTCGTGGAGTTACATGCCTCCTGAACGCCGACATCTTGAACGCTTTGGTCTCCGGGTGCCTCTGCGTTTTCGCCCCATCGGTTTGGCTTCCGATAAAACCGAGCATTTCACCGAAGCCGTAAATCTTTCTCGCGGCGGATTTTTCTTCGTAACTTCGGCGCCACTTCAGGTGGGTATGCCGATTGAGGCAACACTGCGCATGCCGATCGAAGTCACTGGAGGCCCGCCGGAAGATACGCACTGCAAAGCGCGCGTTGTGCATGCCAAGCCCGATGCCTTCAGCGACGGCCGCATGGGCTTCGGCGCCGAAATCGAAAGCTTCATCGAACCCGAAAAGCCCAAGCCTCCGCGCCCCGAGCTAGTCAAGCCTCCCCCAACCTCCGCCAAACTCAAACCCTGATTAGTTTTTTTGCTGTTGAGAAACAACGTGGTCGCTTGGCCACCAGGCGTAATTGCCGTTTCATCCTACGTTTCATCTCACCCCAAATAGCCTGTCATCCTGAGGCCCGCGGTGTGTGCGGCCCCAAGGACCTCAACCGAAAAAGAAGCAACTTTTCATTCCGCGCAAAACAAATTTGTCATTCCGCGCAAACAAACCTTCTCGTTCCGCGCAAAAATAAATTTGTCATTCCGAGGGAAGCGAGGAATCTGCTTTTCACACGCCCCCAAGCTATTTGTTTTCCGCTGGTCCGAACGACTGTCCTACTGACTTGAACGTCGCCTTGGCTGCGGCCACGTTTTCAAACCGGTCGTAAGCCCGCACCGCAATAGTGTGCTCGCGTTCTTGCGGCGTTGGCGGCGACTTGAAGATAAAAGGCAGCGTGAACTGGTAATTCTCCTGCAAGGAGTCGCTGATTGCCCCTTGCGGCGAGATCAGTATCCAGTCGCCACCGTCTAGGCTGTATTGTGCTTTCTCAATGCTGCTCGTATTGTCTCGCGCCGTGAACTTCACCATGACGTTCCCATCGCCGCATGTTCCCGTGCAGCGGTTCAGAACCTCCACGGATAAATTCAAAATCGCCGGTGGCGTATTGTCCACCTCAAACCGCTCGCTCTCCCGCTCCGTCTTCAATGCCACCGCCGGTGGATTCGATGGCGCGTCGCTCCCCACAATCTTCAGGTAATACGCCCCATCCGGCATCGTGGTTGTGTCCCACGAATAAAATTTCTGGTCCAGATTATCCTTTAACAGCAGCCACTCGCTGGCATTCTCTCCGCGGAAATACACGGAGTACCGCAATTCATCGTCGTTGTCGTCGTGCGCCGTCCACAGCACCGTCTGGTAACCCTTTTGCTGTGTCCCCTGCGGCTGCGATTCGAATTTCGTTGAGGAACTCGTTGTGATCACCACTCCGCTGGGTGTCGCCGCTTGAGGCTGCTTCAACGCCACGTTTCCCTGTTGTCCGCCAATTACCTGCGGCGCCTGCGCGCGTACTCCCGCGTCTTGCATCGCAATTCCATCGATCACCGGCGCCACATTCCTCGGCAAATATGCCACGCTCACCCAGTCTATTCCGTCTCCCGGCCGCCCATCGTGAATCAGGGCCTTCCACTGGAAGAATCGCGCCGCCGGTGCCTCCACCTGCGCCGCCGTCGTGGTGTACGGCCCAAACCACTTCGACCATTCTTTCCCTGGGTCTTCCGTGTTTCCGCTGCGCACGTAAAACTCCAGCCGCGGCTCCTTCGATGTTCCCTTGCTCTGCGCGCTTACCGCCGGCGGTCCCCACCATTCAATCCTGCCCCATTGCGAAAACAATTTGGCATCAAACGATTGCGACTCAAACGTTCCTTCTGCCTCGTATTCCGGCCCCAGAGAAAACACTTTTCCCGGATTTGCCGTGCACAAAAATACTTTGCCGTTCGCGTCCTTCGAAATGCCCGTAATCTGCGCCGACCCCGATTTCGCCAGTTGTGCATACACCCCGTGCCCATCGATTACCAGCAGCGAACCCGTGTTTCCTGTTCCCGCCAGCAGCCGCCCGTCCGCGTTCAATCCCAGCGCGTACACCACATCGTCCCGCGAACTCCAGATCTCCTCCGGAACTCCCTCCATCGAGATCCGGTAAATGCTGCTGGAAATCGCCTGCGGAAACGCCACGAATGGCGCGCCCTGCATCTGTGGCGATGGACTCACATTCGTGATCGTCGTCGCGCCTTGCGAAGTCGCGATCACCGCCGACGGCGCATTCCCCGCCACGCGCGTCTTTTCCCCAATGGCCGCAACATAAATCGTTCCGTCCTGCGCCACCGTCAACGACGTCACTTCGCGCTTCGCCGTTTCGTACACCACAAATCCGTCGGCGACCGGCTCCTCCGTGGATTTCCTCTTGGTGCTCTTGTCCGCGTTCCTCGTTACCCGCAGCACTCTGCCGTTCGGTTCCGTTCCCGCCAACAAATTGCCTTTCGCATCGAACGCCAGCGTCTTGATGTGCGCTTCGTCGCTCGCGTAGAACAACTCGCCTTTTCCATCCGGCGCAACCGCAAAAATTTGCCCTTTGTCGCCCGTCGCCACGTAAAGCGTGCCATCCGCCGCAAATGCCAAGTCCCAGATGTATTTCGTCTTGGCCTCGAAGAACACCGTTTTCTCTCCGGACGCAGACACCCGGTAAACTTTTCCGTCCGGCGAAGTCGCTACATACAACGCGCCTTTCGCGTCGAACGTGATCGCTTGCGCCAGCAGATCCGTCGATTCAAACACCGTCTTTGGCTTACCCGATCCCTCAAACCGAAACACCTTCGCTGGTGAACCTCCCGCCGCATAAAGAACTCCCGCCGCATCTGCTCGCAACGACCACAAATAAGACGCATCCGCGTCCGCAATCGGCGTGAATTTCGGCGCCAACTCCAAGTGGCCGTCGCTGCGCACCGCCACTCCTTTCGCGTTTCCCTTCAGGAACTCTTCGTAGCTCGATTGCCTCCAACGCCGCGTGTGCTCGGCTAACCCAACCGAAGCCACCAAGCAGATGCTCATCGTAGCGAATAGAATGCGCCGTACTGGTTTCGACATAGCCATGGTCACCGGATTTGTAAATTCAATGAGATTAGGCCGCCCACCGGCCCGCCCAGCATCACCGACGCTTCGCTCGCTAGCGATTCCCGCAACACTTGCACGCTTCCCGGCGCCGGCCGTCCATCAATCGCATTAATCTGCGACAACGGGACGTTGGGCATTTCCTTGTCGTCCCACACCAGCGTCGGCGCCGGCACAAACAGCCCTACGTACAATCGGTCGTTCCGCCTTTCCCGATTCAGCAGCGCGATCAGTTGATCCAATCCCTCAGGTCCGCCGCCTGTCCCGGGCAAGCCTTGAAAACTGAATCCCCGCGAGGCTCGGTTCATCCAATCTGCATCGCTCACCAGAATCCGCAGCGTCGTTCCACGCGCAATCTGATCCGGCACGTGCACCGTGGTCTCTTCCACCCGTGCCTCGCCACGATACGGCCGCAGCAGCACGCGCACCCGCAAATTCTCGCCCGGCGCCGCCTCGCCTTTTTCCAGCCACGCGCTCTCAATGCTGTACGAGTTCCGCCCGACCTGGCTTTCCACTCGCAACGTTATGTGCTCAACCTCCGGCACCTCAAAACTGTTGTTGAACAGCCGCCCAAACACGTTCTGCACCAGGATCGCGATCGGCATCGTGTCCGGCGTTAGCGTGTCGTTTGGCGCAATCGTGTTTTCAATCTGTACCGGTGCGTGTCCCTTCAACCGGATTTCACCCGTCAGATGCAGCGTGGTCCCTTCTCCGTAAATCGGGTTCTGGCTGATGCCATTAAACGTTGTCAGCCCCACCAACAACGGCGTCAGCTTCGGGTGGTTCACCATCTCAAAATGCAGCTTCCTCTCTTCGCTTCCATTCACATACGTCAAATCCAGCGGTACCATCGCCGGCGCCGCTCCCAGCTTTCCCGTAACCGCCGTTATGTGATCCCCCGTAATCGTTCCAATCGACCCGCCCACATTCACGATCTTCGTCGAAGCCAAACTCGACGACAGCGTCGTCACCACACGGCTCCGTGCCATCGGTATCTGTACGTTTCCCAAGCTCAAAAATGGGTGCCCGCACAGAAACACGCTGTCCCCACGCACCGCCGTCACTGTGCACGCCGAATTGATCGATGCGTCTCCCTGCACCAGCACCATTCCCGCCATATCCCCGGCGGCCAGTTTGCTGTCGTCGGCACGCGCCGCCGTCGTTCCCCCTCGCGCTGCCACAAATCCGTAACTCTGCAACTCTCGCCCGAACTGCTGCAGCGATGCCGGCTGAAATCCCGAAAATACCAGCGGCGTTTCAATCGGCTGCAGTGCCGACCCGCCCGGCAATTCGTTCCGTGCCAGCGCATCATTCGGTAGCGTGTACGATTGCGCCGTGCCTCGCGCCGCAGTCGTGCCTTCCGCCGGCGGTCGCAGCACATCTTCAATCGGCGTCACTCCAGCGATCGCTTCTTTTGTGAAGATTCCCAGCTTCAGCGACAGCGCTCCCGCCAGCTTTCCATCCAGATACACCGGGCTGCCGCTCATTCCCGCCACCACTCCGGTGTGCTCCACCTTCGGCCCTTTCAACTCCACCAGAATGATCGACTGCTTCGGCCCCATAAAATTCGGCAGTATCCCGATCACTTCCAGGTCGAACTTCTCCACCTGGTCGCCTGCGAATATCGTGTACGCGTACCCCTGCATTCCTGGCCGCACCTGCGAAAGGGGAAGCGTCTCAGCGGAATCCTGCCCCGCCGACCGCACAGCCAGGCTGCCCATGCCTATCGATGAAACGAGAAGTATAAGAAGTGGAAACCGCTTGAACAGACGAGCCATAGCCGGTGTGTTGGACCCCCAAATCGAACGCTGATGATACTCGCTACCTCCGACCCTCCGCAATCCAACAACTGGAGTGGCTCTCCTAGTAGCGATGCCTTAGACGTCCTAGTCCCCCCTCAGGTTGCGCGTCTACGCCGCGGCCTCCGATCCATCAGCCGCCCATAACGAAAGGCACTGGTTCCTGATCCCTGATCTCTGACCCTGATAACACCCGCCTTATCTCACTTTTCATCTGCTGCATCCTATGCGACGATGTTGCCGACAGGAGATCCCCATGTCCGAACCCACTAAAGAAGAATTGATGGCCAAAATTGCCGAACTCGAGAAAAAAGTCGAAGGCCGCAAAAAGGGTACTCTGGAATTCCGCGTCGGCGAAAAGGGCGGCGTTAGTGTCTATGGACTCGGCCGCTTCCCTGTCACGCTCTACTACGAACAATGGGTCCGTCTCCTCGACATGTCCAAAGACCTTCGCGATTTCCTGGAAGAAAACAAGCATCGCCTCAAACTCAAGGAACAGTAAGACGCCTCCTCCCAACGCTCATTCTTGTTGACATTCACCCACCACGGCTCATACTCACCACCGTACAGTTGAGCCGCCTCTGGCAGGTTCACTCCTTCTCATTTTCCTCCACTCTCTCGCCAGAGATCCTTTCCGGGCGCTCGCGGAAAGAGGAGTGGTGGTTCATAACAATTTAGCGGGACTGCCTTCGCCAGCCGGAGACGCTACCGATTTGTTTTCGCTCGAGCGCAAAGTGCGTTTCGGATTTGCTCTCGCTGCGGTCGCTCTGATCGCGGTCGGAATCCTCACGTACAGCAGCGTCCTGCGCTTTCGCCAAGACGCTGGCCTCGTCGATCACACTCATCAGGTCCTCAACGCCTTATCCGAATTGCGTTCCAGTATCACTGCCACGGAATCGGCCAGCGTGGCTATATCATCACCGGCAGGGAAGATTATCTGCAGCCCTATCAGGCCTCCGTACAAGCCGTCGATCGAAATATTCAGCGCCTCGACGATCTCACCGCTGACAACCTCGCCCAGCAGCAGAATCTGAACTCTCTGAAACCTCTCGTGGCTCAGCGCCTGGCCCTCATGGCCGCTCGCATCGAACTGCGGCGCACCGAAGGCTTCGAAGCGGCTCAAGTGTCCATGGCCGCAACGCAAAACCAGAGTGTCCAGGAAGTCATCCGCGCGGCCGTGAAAAGTATGGAAATCGAGGAGAACCGCCTTCTGGCCCAACGCGAAGCCAGTGCAGAGCAGAGCAGCCTCGCAATGCGCACCGCCATTGTCGCCGCAAGCCTCTTCGCTCTGGGCCTCCTCATCATCGGCATGATTTACGTCAGCCAGGACTTCGCCCGAACTCGTCGCGCCGAACAGCAGCTCCGACTCGCAGGCCACACCCTCGAGGATCGTGTCCGCGAGCGCACCGCTGAGGCCCTTCAGAGTAATGTCGCTCTGCGCGCCGGCGAGCAACGCATGGCTCGCATCATCGACTCCGCTATGGACGCCATCCTCACCGTCGACGATCGCCAGCTCATTACCATGTTCAATCCTGCCGCCGAAAAAATGTTTGGTTGCCCCGCTTCCGACGCTGTTGGCTCGCCCTTGGAGCGATTCCTCCCTCCCCGCTTCCGAAAAGCTCACGCAGAGCACATCAGCGCCTTCGGCCAAAATGGCGTGACTCGTCGCACCATGGGCGGATTCACCCCGCTGCACGGCTTGCGAACCAATGGCGAGGAGTTTCCCATCGAAGCTTCCATCTCGCAGATTGAAGTCGATGGCCGAAGATTGTTCACCGCCATCGTCCGCGACGTCACCGAAACCTCCAAGGCTCGCGATATCAGCACCAAGCTTGCCGCCATTGTTGAGTCTAGTGACGATGCCATCATCAGTAAGGACCTGGACGGCGTCATTACCAGCTGGAATCCCTCGGCTGAGCGGTTATTTGGCTACACTGCTGCCGAAGCCATTGGCAAGCATATGCTCGCCTTTTTCCCGCCGGATCGCGGCACTGAGGAACAGGACATTCTCTACCGCATCGCCGACGGCGAAACCATTGATCACTTCGAATCGCAACGCATCCGCAAAGACGGCAAGCTCATCGACGTCGCCTTGACCATCTCTCCTCTCCGCGACCATTCCGGCAGAGTCGTCGGTGCTTCCAAAATTGCTCGCGACATCACCGATCGCCAACGCGCCGAAGAGGAAATCCTCCAGCAAACCAGCCTGCTGGACCTGGCGCCCGCACTGGTTCGCGACGTCGAAAATCGCATCATCCTGTGGACCCGCGGCGCCGAACTCCTTTATGGTTTTACGAAGGAACAAGCCATTGGCCAGGTTCCCGACGCCTTGCTGCAAACCGAGTTTTCTCAGCCTCGCCACGAAATTGAAAAAACTCTCCACACCCAAGGCGTGGGGGAAGGCGAACTGGTACATCGCAACCAATCCGGCGAGCGCGTCGTCGTTGCCAGTCAATGGGTGCTCTACCGCGATTCCAAGGGCAAGCACATCCGCACCCTGGAAGTGAATGCCGACATCACCGCTCTCAAGCGCGCCGAATCTCTCCAGTTGCGCTCTCAGAAACTCGAGGCATTAGGTACCCTCGCCGGTGGCATTGCCCACGATTTCAACAATATTCTCTCCGCCATCAATGGCAGCGCTTCTCTGGCCATTTCTCAGTTCCCACCGGATCATCCGGTGCAAGCTTGCCTGGTGGAAATCGAGAAAGCCGGATATCGCGCTGCGGATCTGGTGCGCCGCATCTTAAGCTTCAGCAAACCTCAGGAACAAAACATGCTCGTCCAGAGCCTGGACCCGGTGGTGCAAGAGGCCTTGAAGCTGGCCCGCGCTACACTCCCTGCCATGATCCAGATTCGCTATACGCAGGATCCGAATCTGCCGATGGCGCGCCTCGACACCACGCAAATCTGCCAGGTCATCTTGAACCTCGTCACCAATGCTGCCCATGCCATTGGTGACAAAAACGGCCTTATTGAAGTGAAAGTTGATTCGCCTCACGTCAGCGACGAAGAAATCCAGTTGTATTCGCAAATCCCAGCCGGTCATTACGTGCGTTTGTCCGTCAGCGACAATGGCTGCGGCATGGACGCCAAAACCCTCGAACGTATCTTCGATCCCTTTTTTACTACCAAGCCCGCAGGCAAAGGTACCGGGCTCGGCCTCTCTGTGGTCCACGGAATTCTCGCCGCTCACTCCGCAATCGTGAAGGTTTACAGCGAACCCGCCAAGGGGAGCGCCTTCCAGATTTATTTCCCGGCCACGCTCGACGCCGCCACACCCGTCCACATCGACGATCGCGACGCTCCCGCCGGCCGCGGCCAGCACATCCTGTTCCTCGATGACGAAGGCGTTCTCGTCTTTGTCGGTACCATGATTCTCGAGCAGAGCGGCTACAAAGTTACCGGCCAGTCCAATGGCGAAGCCGCCTTGATTGAATTCCGCCAGCGGCCTCATGCCTTCGACGCCGTGATCACCGATCTCTCCATGCCCGCCATGTCAGGTCTGCAATTCGCCCGCGAGTTACGAAAGATCCGCTCGGACATTCCCATCCTTATGACTTCCGGTTACGTCGATCCGCAGGACCAGATCAACGCCATCCGTCTAGGTGTCCGCGCCGTGCTCACCAAGCCCGTCAGCCGCAAAGAACTCCTCGCCGCCCTACACGACATCTTCCAGCCCACCGAACAAGACAAATCCCAATCCGCCTGACCACCAACTCGCAATCCCATAGCCCAAAAGGAAGTGCCCGGCTTCAATCGCTCTTTGCCCTCTGGGTGCTTCTTTCTTTTCTTCTTTCTTTCCTTCTTTCTTTCCTTCTTTCTCTGTGTCCTCTGTGGTGAATCCTCTCCAACTTTCAACTCTTCCCTTTGAACTTGTAGCTCTCAACTCGAGGGCCGCTTTTCGCCCCAGATTCAACCCAGCCCCGTAAATTTCCCGTCAATCCGAACGAAGTCCTCGGAGTGAGGAATCTCTCTGCTGTTTAGGGATCGAAGTCTTTAGCTCAGACAATAACTATGTGGGCTTAACCGCAGAGCACTCAGCCTGCGATCTTTCTTTAACTCTTAACTTTCAACTTTTAACTTTTAACTTGTTTCACTGCTGATGGTGCATCGCGAATATCTTCTGTGTCGAATCCTCATACGGATACACATGCACCATCCACCCGAAAATCACCGGATAAAACTTCCCCCCCACCGCGTCGCACGCCTCTTGCGTCGCAATCGACCCGTGCAATCCGAACTTCGTGAAATCCGCGCCACGCCGCGCTTCTTTCGGCGGCACGCAAAGATTCGTGTGCAGGTGCCAGGTAGCGATGCTCAATGGCACGCGCTCGTTCAACTGCTCCTCGGTCGCCCGCTTCGGCATCGTGTACATTGCCCCCACCAGCTCATAACCCGTCGCGGTCTTTTTGTAGAGCAGGGAAGTGGGCCGCGCGGCATCGAACGTGAACGCCGCTTCAAATCCATTCGTGTAATTTGTGAAGTGATATTCCGGCTGCGGAATTTCCGGATGGAAAATCTGGAAGCCTTCGTTCAACGCCACACGGTAGTCCCTGTATTTCTCGATCCCCGTCCGCAGTTCCTTCACGATTTCATCTGCGCGCTGCTGATCGTCGGGAGACATCGGCCTCGCCGTTGTCATGTGCAGATGCGCCGTATCGCCGTGGTGCATGTTGGCCATAACTTCCATCGCCGCCTGCTCGTTGGCCTGCCCGGCTTGCATGTTCATGCCCGGCATGTTCGCGTGGTCCGTGCCCGCAGCCGGTGCTTGCGATTCCTGTCCGCCATTCAGGGGAGTTGTGACCACGACCGGTGGCCGATGATTGGGAATCGCTGCCAGTAGCACTCCAACCACGAATAATGCTCCCAAGCCGATCCCGGCTCGGGTCACTAAATGAATCAACGTGCTCCGCGACGACATTTCTGCTCCTCACCCACTCGCTTTCTTGTCTCTATTTGATGATACGCAACCCCCTTCCGATATCTTTCTCTCGATTTCGCCAAAAGTTCCCGATACAAACTGTCCCGCCGTACAGCCCCTCCCTGTATAGACGTCCAATTCCCGATATCGTCCCCTCCGAAATACCATCTCGTGCCTTTTCCTGCACTCTCTTTTGTAGTGTCCGACCTTCAGGTCGGTTCTTGGGTTGGACTTTTTCGTCCCCGAGTAGACTCGCCCGATCACGCGCGCGTTCTTCTTTTTAGGGTATCGGACCTTCAGGTCCGACACTGCAACACGCGTCAAAATGGGCTCTAGCCCTGAAAACGAGTCCCGGATCCCTGATCACCGATCCCTGATATCTGATCTCTCTTTCCCAAATTTCCCTCATGCTAAACTAACACTAGGATCCAATCGTGAAAAAAGAGATCATCCACGCCGTCAACTCCCTCTCGGGTGGTGTCGAACCTCCTGGCGACAAATCCATCTCTCACCGCTATGCGATGCTCGCCGCTCTGGCCGATGGCGGCAGCGAACTGCGCAATTTCGCCGCCGCTCGCGACTGCCACAGCACTCTTGACTGCATGAAATCTCTCGGTGCGGACGTCAAGGTGAACGGCACCACTGTCCAGATCACTGGCCACGGCTTGCGCGGCCTCAAAAGCAGTTGGCGCACCCTCGACGCTGAAAATTCCGGCACTACCATTCGCCTCCTTTCCGGCATTCTCAGCGGCCAGCAATTCACCACTAAAATTACCGGCGACAGTTCGCTTCAAAAGCGTCCCATGAAGCGTGTCGTCACTCCGCTGCGCCAGATGGGCGCGGACATTCGAGCCAAGGACGACAATTTTCCTCCACTCGAAATCCATGGCGGCAAACTGAAAGCCATCCATTACGAAATGCCCATGGCCAGCGCACAGGTGAAATCCGCTGTGCTTCTCGCCGGTTTGTATGCCGATGGCGAAACCACCGTCACCGAGCCCGCCAAAACACGCGATCACACCGAACTGACTCTCGAAGAATTCGGCGCATCGATTCACAGGAAAGGTCGCGCCATCTCCATCGAAGGTATGGCCGCCTCTAACGGCAAAGCTGCGCTGCAACCGAAATCCCTCGACGTGCCGGGCGATCTTTCTTCGGCCGTCTTTTTTGTCGCCGCTGCCTCGCTTCTCCCGGGTTCCGATCTTTTCATCAGCAACGTTGGCCTGAATCCCACGCGCTCCGCCATCCTCGATTTCTTCACCCAAATGGGCGCCGCCGTTTCCGTCGTGAATTTAGTTTCGAAACAAGGAGAGCTGATCGGCGATCTTTCCGTGAAAGGCGCGCAATTAAAAGGCGGCGTCATCTCCGGTGAACTCGTTCCTCTGCTCATCGATGAACTGCCCATGCTCGCGGCTCTCGGGCCATTCACCGAGCAGGGAATTGAGATTCGCGATGCTCAGGAGTTGCGGGTAAAGGAAAGTGATCGCATCGCTGCGCTGGCAGAAAATCTCAAACGCATGGGAGCCACCGTCGAAGAGCGCCCCGACGGCCTTCGCGTCGCTGGCCGCAGCGCCGGCAAACTCCACGGCGCCGAAATCGATCCCCGCGGCGATCATCGCATCGCCATGGCCTTCGCGGTAGCAGGCCTGGCCGCCACCGGCGACACAGTAATCCTCGACGCCGATTGCGCCGCCGTCTCCTATCCCACGTTCTTCACCGAATTGCGTCGCCTGAGCCAATAATCAACGCCAGACGATCCTCGCCTAGACGCACAGATATCAGCGATCAGTGATCAGGAACCTACAGCAGCGTGCCGCGGATGCCTACTGCTCCGTAGGCGGCGGTATCGGCTCCGGCGGCGCTGGCACCGACGGCGGCTTCGCTGGCATCGCCACCGTCGTCCGTCTCACCGCGATATTTCCATAGCTCGTCTTCAATATAATTTTCGGCCCGCGTCCTGACCCATTTTTCCCCGCCAGCTTCGCATCTCCCGACGCGCTCTTCGACGCCTGCAACCCCGGAAATTCCGAATCGATGTCGCAGTTCCGGCATTCCGCTTGTATCTCAAAGCTCGAACTACCCGGCAACGTCAGCGAAATCGACGCCGACGAATTCGTAATCGTCACATCCTCTTTCGGCACCGACGAATAGCGCACATTCACTTCCGCATTCCGGTCGTCAATATTCACTTTCCCGCCCGGATTCTCCACATTCAGTTCCATGTCCCGTGTCCGCAGGTTCAGATTTCCCGGCGCGTCGATGATATCCAGATTCCCTGACCCTGCTTCCATGTGCCCAGACAGCGCCGATAGCGTCAGGTCTGTCTTCACCGAAATCAACCGCACTCCCTTCGCAATCTTATCTCCGCGCACCGGCCCGTAGAAATCTCCATCCACCGTCAAGCTTCCCGAACAGTTGTTGACGTCGATCTCGCCGCCCTTCCCAGACACCTTCACGTCGCCTTGGATGTCCGCGGCTTTTACATCGCCTTTGTGCGTCTCCACCGAAATGTCGCCCGCAATGTCTCTCAAGTCCACGTCGCCGTTCTGCACGGAGATGGACACGTCCGTCGCCAAATCCGATATCGTGATATCGCCCTTCTCTGTCTTGATCGTCAGCGGAGATTTCCTTGGCACCGACAACTCCAGGTCCACGCTGATTCGCGAATTCGACAGGTCGTATCCCGTCGGGTGCACTTCGTATGCGTCGCCGTTCTTCACCACTTCAACACCAACCGGTTTGGCCAATCGGTCCGCTTCGCCTTCACTCCACGTTTTGGCATTTTTCTTCGCCGAGACGCGCAGCTCCGCGTCGTCCGCTCCGCGAATTGTCAACTCGCCGCGTCCCAGCTTCACGCTAACCCGCGCGTTCGCCGGAATCTTCATCGCCGGTGGTGCTTCAATGTCGTACGTGTGATCGTCTCCGCTGACGTCAATGTCCAGCGTGTCGCCCACTTTCTGTTTCGTGTAGTCGTACCCGACCACCAGGCCCAGCAGCGCCAGCATCCCCAAGACCAGCATCACTTCCCCGCCAGTTACCGCTCCGCCGTCGCTTCCGCCAAATCGTCGCCCCACCGTCCGCTCGTACAATTTCACCAGTCCCCAGAAGATGATCAGCAGCGGCCACCAGTGCAGAAAAAACGCCCCAAAATCCAAATGCCCGTAATTGTGAAGGAGTAACAGAAGACCGGCGGAGATGAGAACCAAACCTGAGAAAAGACCGCTAGTGCGCGACGGGGTGCGGGCCATAGTTGTCTATTGCTCCCGGGACGCCAAATACGTTTGCGGTGGATTTACCGGAGGCGTCGGCGGAGGCGGCGGTGTCGGCGCCACCGGCATAGGAGGTTGTGGCTCCGCATGTCCTTCGCGCGGCGCGAACGCCGAAGCCAGTTGCAACAGTCCGATCACCAGCAGGATGACTGGCCACGTATTCTGAAACGCCAGACGCCCGCCCTGCGTTTCGTGGAACAGGAACAACACGCCTATCGTGATTACGATCGCGGGACCTGTCAGCCCTCGAATCGTGCAGCTTTGGCACCGGCATCTTCCCTGTGTGCTCATCTGCGCCTCCTGTTAACTCCGGCCGCTGAACCGGTTCCGCAACATCAGTGCTCCCACTCCGATCAGCACCACCGGCCAGAAAATCTGCCGCACCCGGAAAAAATCGAACACTCCAAAATTGTTCAGAAGAAACAACGCTCCCAATCCAATTAGAATTATCGGACCGATCGGACGATTCTTCGTCCACGTCTCGAATGGATCGTTCATTTGCTCGCCCGTGGCTCGTGCTCGGGCCACACGCATCGCGTCTATCGCCATGTAGAACGGAAAAATGATCACTGCCAGAATGAAGATCGGCCCCAATCCCTGCCCAAAGTCGCTGCTCAGTCCCAGAATAATTCCCGCGAAGATCATGATGTGGATCAGCGCCTTGTTGTACTCCGCGTTGTAGATCGCTCCCAATCCTGGAACCAGCCCTAGGATGAACGCCACCACAGGGTTTGCTCCCGGCTTGCCCACGTGACCCGGCGCCAGCGGTGGCAGCGCCACGCTGCTTGGCGCGGTCCCCACAACTCCAGCAGCCGTGCCCGCGGGCGGTATTGCCGGCGGCGCGGGCGCTGGCATTCCTACCACCTGCGCCAGGCAATCCTCGCAGTAATACACGTCACGCACCGGGCGAACGCATGCCGCACACATCGCCTTCCCGCAGTTGCGACAAAATCCTATTGCGTCCACTTCCCCATGCACTGCACATTTCATCGATAGCTCCTCTCGTACAGTACGGGACACTCGGCCGCCAGCAATTCCATCTGGCGGGCAATCTCATTCGCCCGGTTCTGCTGCTTTGGGCCCGCTGGCCTCTGCTCATTCGTTTGTCCCGGGTTCTTCTCCGGGCCGGTCTTGGGCGAAGATTCTTCCGGCGTGGTCTGCAATTCCGTATCGCTCGACCGCAGCTTCGACTGAATCTCGTTCACCACGCGCAATGTGGAGATCCGCGTTTCCACCTTGCCATACGTCACGTGCCCGATCCGTTGTGCCTGCAGGTAAATATTCATTGGCCGCAAGTCCGACAACTTCATTCTCTTCGGCGAGAATCCCGATGCCGTCAGCACGATCACGAAAGTAGCCATCACGCTTGCTGCGCCATACGCAAATTTCGGTGAAGCCAATCCCTTCAGGAAATTCCCCACCGCGTTCCAGAACGTCACCGTTTCCCGTGGTCCCAACGTCTGGTCCAGAATCGCGTAGATCAGCCGCGGTGGCGCGTCGATCGGCTTCATCGCCTGCATCCCGCTCACCAGGCTTCGCACACTCGCCAGCAGTGGCGCGCACTCTGCGCACTCCGCCAAGTGTTGGTCGAACTCCGCCCGTTCCGGCCCCTGCATCTGGCCGTCCAGGTAGTCGCTCAACCCCGCTTCAATTTGATCGCATGTCCATTTCATAGCCGACTCCCCAATGATCCCACCCGCGTTTCCCTTTTCACGATGGCCCCACTCCCATCTGCTGCAAGATCCTCGCCAGCTCAATTCGCCCGCGGTTAATTCGCGACTTAACCGTTCCCTCGGGCACTTCCAGCACCTGCCGGATCTCTGCGTACTCCAACTGCTGCAAATCCCTCAATATCACCGCTTCCCGCAACTCCGGTGAAAGTTTTGTCAACGCCGTCTGCACTTGCCCGCTCAGTTCTCCGAGCAGCGCTTGTTGATCCGGCCGCCGTCCTACGGATTCCTTGTTCTCTACGATCGCCATTTTATCGTCCAGCGAATCCGTTACTCGGTCTCTCTTCGTCCGCCGGTAATGATCGATTAACAGGTTCCTCGTCACGCTCGTCATCCACGTTGCGAATCCCCCATAAGCCGACCGGTAACTCGCCAGCGTACGGTACACCCGAAGGAACACTTCCTGCGACAGGTCCTCGGCTTCGGTGCTGTTCCCCGTGAACCGGTAGCAAATATTAAATATGCGACGCGTGTGCCGTCGCACAAGTTCCTCCCAGGCCGAGCCGTCGCCCTGGAGGCATTGCTGGACCAGTTGGGCATCCTGCTCCAAGCGTCTTTAGCCCCATACTCCGAGTACTTGTTCAAGCAGAACCCACATCGGGCTGTCTCGGCCTGCCATATTGTGTAACGCTAATTGTGGCAAAAATGTTCCCTTTGGACCGTACCTGCGGCACGACCTGATGGTCGCATCTTACCTATCTACGACCCCCTATACAAGATATTGAAATAAAATTGCTTACGGGTGCTTGACGCCAGCCGCCTCTCCCTTTACGCTGCCTTTCTATGGGTGCCAAGTCGAGGAAGTGGCTGCTACTGGGTCTGGGCGGAGCGCTAATTGCTTTCCTCCTCTATCGTTCTCGCCACCTCCTCAATCTCAGCGATTTCAGCGGTCAAAAGCTCTGGTTCGCCGTCAAAGGCGCCAATCTCTCCTACATCCTTCTGTCCCTCGTCCTGATTTACCTTTGCTACTTTCTCCGTGCTATCCGCTGGCGCAATTTCCAGAAATATCTCGGCCCCACCCGTCTCTGGCACATCTACGAAATGACCCTGGCCGGCTTCTCCGCCATCTTTCTACTCGGCCGCGCCGGCGAGCCTGTCCGCCCTCTTCTCATCTCTCGCAAAGACAAAATCCCTATCGCCGATACCTTCGGTATCTACGCCCTCGAACGCCTGTTCGACACCGCTTCCACCGCCATTCTTGCCGCCATCGGCCTCCTCATCTTCACCGGCGAGCGCCATGGCCATCCCGAGCAAACAGCCACGGCCTTTGAGACTGCCGCCAAAACTGCTGGCACCATCCTCTGTGTTGGTGTCCTCGTTGCCGTTGGTCTGCTCGTTTATCTTCGCCTTCATGGCACTACTGTTCTCGAACGCCGCATGCAGGGTTGGCTCGCTGTCCACGGCTGGCGCGGCGGAGTGGCCGGCACCATTCTCGGTTTTGCTCGTGGTGTGCAGACCATTCGCACTTGGGGAGATCTGGTCTTTGCTGTGGTTATTTCCGCGGCCCACTGGCTCCTGGTCATCGCCATCTACTACCTCGTCGGCCTCGGCTTTGGCGGCAAACTCGCCACCCTTCGTTTTCAGGACGCCATCCTTATTGTCGTTTTTACCCTCGTCGGTTCCGCCGTCCAACTTCCCGGTGTCGGCGGAGGCTCCCAAGCCCTCACAATTTTCGCTTACACCAAATTGTTCAACGTTGAACCGGAAATCGCAGTCGCCGCTGCCTTGGTCCTTTGGGCCATCACCTTTGCCTCGTGCTCACTCGCCGGTGTCCCCCTCCTCATCAAGGAAGGCCTCTCCATCGGCGAGCTCCGCCGCCTCCGCGCCCAGGAAGACCAGGAACTAGACGCCGAAATGTCCCAAAAGCCCACCTCGGTTTTATAGCGGCCTCCTTCCGAGGCGGGCGCATTTCTCGTCGCCTCTGTAACGGCCTGCTTTACGCCGCCATTGCAACCCGCGTTGCAGGCTCCCGGCGCGGGCGACGATAGCCGCGCTTGTACTTGCGTTGCGGCAGATAGTTGCGCCAGTCGGTATCGTTGGTGCGACGGATCTGCGCATAGATGAAACGCTAGATGGATTCGGCACAAAGCACCGCACGCCCGTGTTCCCGTCGCAAGCGACCAGCAACTTGTTCCGGAGAGTGCCCGTGCGACAAGCGCTCCAGCACCACTTTGCGCAACTCCAGTTGCCGCGCCAAACGCGAACCGCGCCAACGACGCGCCCAAGCCTGATCCTCCGCGTAGACCGGCCGGTAGCCGACCTGGGCACCAGCGTTGCGTTTCAGTTCCCGGCAGAGCGTCGATGCCGAGCGATGCATAGCTGCAGCGATTTGCCGACACGATTGCCCGGCTTCCTGAAGCCCGGCAATCGTACACCGCTCTTCCAGTGATAGTTGTCCGTAAGTTCCCATGGCAACACAACCTTACCAGCCTGTTGCACTTCGTTTGTGAACTTACAGGGACCCGCTGTTGACTTTCCGATCGGCAAGAATCCTCCGTGTTCACCATCCTGCTTCCTGATCCCTGATCAACCCGCCTTGCCTCTCCACCTCCAATAACGCACAATGTCCTTACTGTTCCCAATGGAGAAACCTTCGAGTGAAGTGCCCCTTCTGCGCGCATGTCGATGACAAGGTAATTGATTCTCGCGAGGGCCGGACCGGCGACACCATTCGCCGCCGTCGCGAATGCTTGAAATGTTCTCGCCGTTTCACCACGTACGAACGCATCGACGAAATTCCCTACATGGTCATCAAGAAGGATGGCCGCCGTGAGCGCTTCGAACGCCAAAAAATTCTCCAAGGCCTTCTGAAAGCCTGTGAGAAACGCCCCGTTCCGACTCCTAAACTCGAATCTATCGTCGACGAAATCGAAGGCGTGGTCCACGAAGCTACCGAACGCGAGCTGACCACCACCGAAATCGGCGAAATGATCATGCATCGCCTCAAAAAACTCGATAAAGTCGCCTATGTCCGCTTCGCGAGCGTTTACATGGATTTCAAAGACGTCCAGGAATTCATGTCCGAACTAAAAAATCTCCTGAAAGACCGCGCCATCAAGAAATAGCTCGGTATCAAAAATAGCTCCGCCACCTCTCTTTACTTTCTCTCTCTTTTGAACTTGAGCTCTGTTTGTCATTCCGAACGGAGTCCGCGGAGTGAGGAATCCCTCCTGTCTTGAATGTAGCGCTGACTTTCATGTCAGCCCAGGTTTTAGCCTGTGGCACGCCCTCACGTTGTGAACTTGAGGGTGCCCCATCCTTCGCGGTTTGTGCGACGGGTGTCGAACGCCACAATCCTTCTTTTCTTTGATTTTTGTTTGTATTGTCATCCAGAACCACGCCAGCGCAGCGAGGATCTTCTCTTCGTCTTAAATGTAGCGCTGACTTTTATGTCAGCCCCGCTTTTCGTGTTGTCAACCCGACGCGCACCGTCGCGGCTTCTCGAACCGCGCCGCCAAACGCAGCAGTTGGTCCCTGATCCCTGTATCGCCCATCCCACCCTTACGCCAACCCGCCTTGCCTCGCCACCTTCAACGCCTCAATCGCCGCTCCTCGCGCCCCGGCCGTATCGCCATTCGGCATCACGTAAATCGGAATTCCTACCTGCTCCTCGCGCTGGTCCGGCATCCCTTTGTGCACTTCCGCGATGAACCATTTCTGGAATTCTTCGCCCGTCTCCAACGCCCCTCCGCCAATCACCAGGGCATCCGGATCAAACGTGTTGATCATTTCGTCGAAGAACAGCCCCAACGCGTGTGCTTGCACGCGGAACACATCTCGGCTCAACCCGTCGCCTTTCACCGCCCGTCCCCGCACCAGTTTCGCTGCTTCGTGCAAATCCATTTTCGCGAATTCGTGCCCAGGATATTTCGGTAGAAAATATGGAAGAATGTTTCGCTCGATGGCTGTCAACGAGCACAGCGACTCCAGATCCCCAACTCGACCACAATTGCATTGCGCCTGGATTCCCGGCGTTCCGGCGATGCTCTGGTAGGGAATCAGCACGTGGCCCAACTCGCCGCCAAATCCGTTTTTCCCCTTCACCACTTCGCCGTTCATGATAATTCCGCCGCCATTGCCCGTTCCGATCACGATAGAAATGGAAGTTTCGCGGCTGTTTGTCCCGAAAATCGTGTAGTGACCCCAGATTGCCGCTGCGTTCGCATCGTTCAGGTACGACACCGGCTTTTCCAGTTTGCGCGCCAATCCCTCGCGGATGTCGTAGCTCGCCCACTTCGGATGCACGAAGTTCGTCGAGCCTCGCGCGCTGAACTGTCCCGCACCGCTTGCCGGACCCGGCGTATCCAGCCCCACCGCCACCACGTCTACAAGCGAGACACCCGCGTTTTTCGCGGCAATCGCCAGTCCATCTGCAATTTGTTGCAGGCAAATCTCCGGTCCCTGTTTTGCCAGCGCCGGATACTCGCAAAGCCCCTCGATCAGAAATCGTTCTTGCTGGTCCACCAGCGTGTAGTTCACCGCCGTGCCACCCAAGTCCACTCCAGCCACTACTTGCACGTTTGCTCCTCGAGTCCCCGATTTCCCAACGCGCCAGCTTAGCAGAATCCCGCCTCTTGTAGCACAGGCTTCAGCCTGTCTAAGGCCTCAGCAACTTGCAAGCGCACCGCCTCCAATTCTGTCATTCCGAACGGAGTCCGCGGAGTGAGGAACCTGCTTCTTCTATGGCATCTCTAAACTTACTGCGGAAAAGTCACAATCCGTAGTCCATCTGTAGCGCCGGCTTTAGTCCGCCATCCCCCGACAAGCCACAGTTCCTTTCCTTCTTTCTTCCTTCCTTTTTCCTCTGTGCTCTCTGTGTCCTCTGTGGTGAATCCTCTTTTAGCTCTTAACTTTCAACTTTTAACTCTCAACTCTCAACTCTCTCTATTCCGCCCGCAATGCCTCCACCGGGTCCACAGTAGCCGCCCGTCGCGACGGCAAATAGCTCGCCAGAAACGCCGTCACTCCCAGCCCAGCCGACACCGCCGCATAGGTCGCCGGATCCGCCGGGCTCACCTTGAATAATAGCGTCGACATCAGCCGCATCACCAGAAACGCCACCACCAACCCGCAAGCCAATCCGATACCCGTCAACATCAGCCCGTGCCTCACGAACATTCCCGTCAGCGTCTTTTGTTGCGCTCCCAGCGCCATGCGAATCCCGATCTCGCGTGTCCGCTGCGATACCGAGTACGCAATCACGCCGTAAATCCCCACAACTCCCAGCAGCAGCGCCATGCTCCCCGCTGCTCCCAGCATGATCAGCGTGAACGACGTCCGCGCCATCGACTTTTTATAATAATATTGCTGCGTTTGAACAGCGGCCAGCGGTAGGTTCGGATCTACCGCCCACACTGCCTCTCGTACCTCACTCAAAAAACTTTGCGATCCCGTTCGCGGGCTGCGCACCAGGTAAGCCACATCGCGGCGCACGTCCGTTGGATTACTCTCGAAGTTATTCAGCAGCAGTGGCCAGTACACCGACTTCGTCACCTCCTGGCTCACTCCGTCGTCGTAAACATTTCCCACCACTCCCACGATTTCCCGCCAGTCATCGTTGCTGGCTACCCGAATGCGCTTTCCCAGCGCGCTCGCCGCATCCGGCCAATATTCCCGCGCCACATTTTCCGAGATCATTGCCACCGGCAGCTTCTTATAGTTGTCCTCCCACGTGAATTCGCGCCCCGCGATCAGCGGCGTGCCCATCGTTGCCAGCACACCTGGAGATACGAACTTGAACCGCCGGATTGGCGGCAGCTGGCCCTCCGCAAGACTCCTGCCCTCCACATAAATCGGATCCATCGAACCGGTATTATCCATGGGGACTTTCGTCGTGATCGCCACAGACTCGACTCCCGGAATCCCCGCGATCTTCCGCAGAATTGCCTCTTCCGTTCGCACCACCTGTTCCAGTTCTTTCACTTGCGTCTCCGGAATCGAGATCCGGAAGGTCTGTAATTCCGCCGCGCGCGCAAATCCCGGATTCACCTTCGTCAACGCGCTGAATGTGCGGATCATCAGCCCGGAGCAAATCAATAGCACCAGCGCCAGCCCCACTTGCACCACCACCAATATGCTGCGCGCCCGGTGCTGCTCCCGGCTCTGGCTCAGCGATCGCCCGCCTTCTCGAATCCCGGTGCTCAATTGCGATCCCGCATACTTAAACACCGGAATGCTTCCAAACAACACGCTCGCCAGCGCCGACACCCCCAATGTGAACAGCAGCACACTTCCATCAACTCCAATCTCCTGGATCCGCGGAATTCCTGCCGGCGCCATCGCCACGAACACCCGCAGCGCCGCATATGCCAACCCCAGCCCCAGCAGGCCGCTGATCAATCCCAGCGTCAGGCTCTCCAGCATCAACTCGCCCGCAATTCGTCCCCATCCAGCTCCCAGCGCTGCGCGCAGTGCCAACTCCTGCCGCCGTCCCTCCACTCGCACCAGCAGCAAATTACCCACGTTCGCGCACGCAATCAGCAGCACCATCCCAATCGAGCCCATCAGTATCCACAGCACGCTTCCTACGTCGCCCACCACATCTTTCTTCAATGGCCGCAGGTTCGGCGCGATGTGCGCGTCTTCAAACAGTTTGATGCTGAATCCCTCCGGCGCCTTGAAACTACCCATCACGATCGGCAGCATGCGCGCCACATCCGCGTTGGCCTGTTCCAGCGTCACGCCGTCCTTCAACTTGGCCAGTCCCTCAAAACTAAAATTCCCCAGATGTACTTTGTTGCGGTCAAACTTGAACGGCAGCAGCAGCGCCGCATCTTCCCAGTCCAGAAAATGAAATTTCTGCGGCAGCACGCCGATGATTTCCCGCGCTTTTCCGTCCACTACAATCGTTTTCCCCACCGCGCTCGCATCCCCGCCAAATCGTTTCCGCCAGTATCCGTAGCTCAGCATCACCGTATCCGCTGCGCCGGGCACATCGTCTTCCTTCCGGAATGCGCGCCCCAGCATCGGCTGCACTCCCAGAATCGACAGCGTTCCATCGGTCACCTGCAACTCCGGCACCTGCTCCGGCTCCGCCAATCCCGTCACTGTCCCGGAATCGCCCGCATACAGGCCAACATCCTGAAAGCTCTTGTTCTGTTCCCGAAAAATGAAGTAATCAGACGGCGAGAGGTTCAGCTCTTTAATTTGGATTCCCGGCGCGGTCAGCCACACGCCAACCAGTTTCTCGGCTTGCGGGTAGGGAAGCGGCTTCAGCAACGCGCCTTCCAGCACACTGAACACTGCGGTATTTGCTCCAATTCCTGCGGCCAGCGTGAACACCGTAATCGCCGTGAACATCGGCGCACGCCTCAGCCGGCGAAATACCTGCTTCAGTTGATTCCCGATCTGTGTCATGAGCCGTACCTCCACCACATATTCCGACGCGAAGGCGCACTTCTACCTTCCTGACACACTAGTACGTGAAAATCCGCCGAAAGGTTCCTACACATTGGCCGGGGCTGAGTGCCCCTCGATAGCGTGGGTTTGTCTTTAATGTAGCGCTGACTTTCTTGTCAGCCCAGCTTCTGCGGTAGCCACTGAAATCCCTTCCGTCTTCCTCTGTGTCCTCTGTGGTGAACGTCAACCGTCCCGCTACTTCCACGCCCCCAACAACCGCCGCACCACCGCCATCTCCCCCAAGTGGTACGCATTGTGGTCTGCCAGCACCAGCGCTTCTCGTAGCACCGTTTGCCCATCCCCGTGCGTCAGCGGCGCGTACAAATCCGTCGCTTCATTCTCCACAATCTCAATCATCGCCTGCAGGTCCGCGCGAAACGCCTCTACGCTTTTCTTCCACGCATTCTTGTCCGCAGGCTCGTGTGTCTTCGGCCAATAGCCTGCCGGAAATTCCGGGGAAACATGCTTCGGATTTCTCGTGAATTCCAGGATGTCCCACTGCGCAATCCTCATATGTTCCAGCAGTTCCCAGCCGGAATGCACCGCCCCCTTTGGTGTTTTTCCGTGCAGCTCCGCTGGCCAATCTTTCACCGCTCCGTCAAAGTCCACGTGCGCTTGTCCGCCCTTCAACAGTTCCACCAGATGTTCCGGCAAAGTCTTCTGTTTGTTCATGCGTTCGCTCCCGCCTCTCAGATGCGGCACCTACGCGCCTCGCGACATTGCCCAAATAAAAAAGGACACAGCATTTGCTGCGTCCTTTAGGTAAAACCGGCCAGAGAGGTTTAGTTCGACGTTTTCTTAAGAAGCTTGCACAACCCGGCGCCGCAGCAAGCTCATACCCGCCAGTCCCACCATTCCTGCCAGCAGCAGTCCTAGCGACGACGGCTCCGGCGTGGTTGATGGAGGCGTGGCTGCCAGCATTCCCAGCAGCACGTTTCCTTTGTTCGACGAGAAATCCAGGAACGGATCCGACGCGCTCAGGTTCCCCGGCGCCGCTGTCAACGCTTCGGTTGTCCCCGTTAACGTCGATCCATTGGAGCACAGCGTGCCCGAAGTGTCACATGCCGACACTTGCCATGTTTCGCCAAACGTCGCTGATCCCATCTCGAAAAAGAAACCACTAAATCCCGCCGCGATCAAGCTCGACAGGTCCAGTTGAATGAAGTCTTGCGGCACGCCCGCTGCAACAGCGAAAATCTCGTGCTGTCCACTCGGGTCGCCCGTAAGGCCCACACCTTGCTCACCGATCCCGTTGTTCTTTCCAAACAGATTGCCGCCATTAAATGCGGTGGCAATGATCGGGAATCCATCCAACATATATGTCCAGGTGGCTGAACCGAGATTGCCCGTCGGACTGTTGAACGTTACCCCGTCTGCGCGGCTAGTTGTTGCGGAAAATAGCACCACCAATAGCGCGCCGAAGATTGGCAGTGCGAGGCGCCTGAACGTCCGAACATTCGACATGATTTTTCCCTCTGACAGGTTGGAATATGACCGGGGACATGAAGGTACGCCACGCCCGCCTCTCGCGCAATAGGTAATTTTCTGTAGAGTAATAATGTTACCCACCACCGCAGTGGTTCTAGAACCAGTCTAGTCGCGGCCCCGGTCGTTCATTGCGAAACCTTCAGCCCTGAAAAGTGCGCGATGGTCCCCGGTCCCACCCACAGCGCGATCCTGCCCTTCGCCAGCGCCTGCTTCAGGTCGTTCACAATCAGCACTGGCTGCTCCGACCCGTTTACGTACAGCCGCGCTTTGGTCCCCGACGCCTCGATCTTCACCTTCGTCCACTGCCCCGCCACCAGGTCCACATACGATTCGTACTTCCCGGGACTTTCCTCTCGCAATTTGTTCCACGGGTATCCCGGCACCGACACGTATTGCGTCGAGTGGTTTCGCTGCAGTTGGTCTTCCGCCCGACCATTCTTGGGACGAAGGTAGAAGCACTCAAAATGCGATCCGTTCCCCGACACGCGAAATGCGATCCCAACGAAGCCTCGCGCTTGCGCCGCCGCATTCGCCAAAGTGTCCCCGCTCAGACTCACTTCGATCGTTCCATCCTGAAATGACGTTCCCGGAATAATCGCCAACCGCTCCGCATCATCCGTTTCCGCCGCCGCCGCATCCGTCACTCGCATCGCTGCGCGTCCCTGATAGTTCACCTTCTCCGCTTTCACATTACGCAATTCCAGCTTATCCCCAGCGCCCAACGCGATTTCTTGCCCCGCTTGACCAAACACCTGCGCACCCGAACACAGCAGCAGCACACCCAACCCGCACACAAGCCCCATTCTCATCTCATCCTCCGAAGTCACCCCGCGCCGTGCAATCCCCTCTCGTAAAGACTCAAGATATCTCATTTCGGTAGCATCCAATCGCCACGCACGCGTGGCGTCTCCCATTGCACGAACCGCATCTTCTCCCTGAACACCAGTGCTATCCGCGCTTATCGGCGATAAACTCAACTCACATGGCGACTCACTTCGCTCCTTTTCAGCCAGGAGATACCCGATGCGATTGCTTCGAGTCTGTGCTGTAGGGATGTTCTTGCTGTCTACCGTTCTGGCCCAGGAAGACTCCGCTGGCCCGACGGACGCAAAGGCCCAGAAAACCTACAAGGAAGCTCTTCAACTCTTACGCGAACGCCAGCCGCTCTTTGCTCTCGGCAGTTTCAAGAAAGCCGACAAACAGGACGGCGGCCGTTGCCTGGCCTGCCAGAAACAGATGATCAAATACGGTATCGAACTCGGCGATTGGAAGGCAGCCGAACAAGGCGCAGAGGAAATGGTAGCGGCAGCTAAGGACGAAACGGCCACCGCACTCGCCCATTATCAATTTTGTGTGGTGTTTTTTCAGGAAGGACTGCGCAGGCAAAAAGAAGAATACTTCGCCAGGGCACACGAAGAAGCTAACAAGGCTCTGGCTGCGCGCGCCGATTTCCCGGATGCCATCTATATGGACGGACTCGCGCTGGCTCACCTCCAGCAGGACGCCGCGGCCAAATCCAGATTTGAAGAATATGTGAAGATGAGAACCACCGAGGATGCGAATCGTCAGCGCGCATTGGGTTACATCAGCCACCCCGAACTCGTGCGTGCCCGCATGGCGCCCCCTTTCGCCGTCACCACCACCGATGGACAGAAAATTTCCCTCGACGATTTGCAGGGCAAGGTTGTCCTTCTTGATTTTTGGACTACTTGGTGCGGCCCGTGCCGCGAGGCTCTACCGCATCTCAAAAATGTTGCTAAAAAGTTTCAGGGCGAGCCGCTGGTGATCCTCAGCGTCAGCCTCGATAGCGATGAGCTCAAATGGAAAGAGTTCATCACGCAGAGTGAAATGAGCTGGCCGCAATATCGCGATGGCGGCTTTGAAGGATCAACCGCCAAGCTGTTCGGCGTCACGGCCATTCCCCACACTTTCACGACCGATGCCGACGGTGTCCTTCAGGATGAACACATCGGAGACGCCTCGATCGAAGGCAAACTGAAAAAACTCATAGCCCGCGCCCGCGACCTGCAGTCCAACCCAGGCCCTGCCAAATAACCCGCTAGCACACTCGTCCCGATCCTCTTTTCGCTCTTCCCACCCTTCAGCAGAACCGGAGGTGCGAAATAATTTAGCCCAGGGCGTCAGCCGTGGGTACAAGTCGCCCCACAACACCGAGCGCCGTAGACGCGACACGCCTCATCAATCTATTCCCCGTTTCGATGCGTCTCTCTCCGCAATCCCGTCACAAACACGTACCACGCAAGGCACGTAAATAAAAACGCCGCCATCGCATGAACCACTTCACTGGAGGGCGGGTAATACTTGCCGATGACAAACTTTCCGCTGAAATCCACGCCAAATACTCGGCTCGTCAACAGGTTGAACATGAACCAAAATGACGCCAGCCAATTCGTCGGCTGAAAGTAGAAATAAAGCAGCAGCCAACCACAAACGCAAAGGACCTTACTCCGCCACACCGTCCACCGCATCAAATCTCTCAAACGGGTTCCGTGGCCCGCCCGCACCCAAGGCATTCGCAACTCCTTTTGAATTCCAAGCGGCGCCAGCCACGCCCTTCGTCTCGGCTCGCGTTTCCTTCACTGCTCCGCTTCGCCAGATTTCCCATCCAATGCAATTCGCCGTACTCGTTGGAATTCCACGACATCACTCTTTGGCTCACAAATCATTTGCCAAACCGCGCCCGTCTTCTTATCCAATAGAAAGGTATGCGCTTCTTTTCCGTGGCGCGTAGCGTGTACTGCCGACTGCACGATTTCGTACTCTGCAGGGCCGGCCTGTGCGGGATTCGTTAGGAAGTTTTGGACCCCTCCCGCCGCTGCGGGATTCGCCCGAGGAGCACCCCAAATCACGCCGGTGAAAAGCAACAGCGAGGCAAACGCAATCCCAAAAGTCATCGCCCAGTTCATCCGCGAATGCCACGATGCCATCTGTACCCAGGCGTTAGCGTACTTTTTCCACGCCTCGGTCTTCTGTACCTCCCATTTTGCTTTGCTGTCTTCCGAAATGTTTTTCTCGGCGATTCGACCCTCGGCCCACATCCTTTTTTCATCTTGGTTCGCCGCATAGTTCAGCCAATTCAGGTATCGCATGCCGCAAACGATCGCGGCACCGAATCCGGCTGCGCTCAAAAAGTAGATAAGGCGCACCAATATGCCGGTTGCGGCCACCTTATCGAAGTTCAGGAAAGCTCCCGCCACGGCCGCCGACGCGATTCCCACAATCCACGTCACTGTTGCGCGGTAGCTGGAAATTGTGTCCGTTCCGGTCGGACTCGTCGCAATCGCATTGCTTACGGTTGCCATACGTTCACCTGGCTATCTTGGGCGCGTTAATCAGTTGTCCTATGCAGTCTTGCGGGATTTGAAGCGCAATGGGCAAACGCGACAGACGTCCATCTACGTTCCCCTCCAGTAGCCGTATCCGGGCGCTAGCTCTGCTTCCGGCGCCCACCGGCAAAGGCCGCAGCATACCACTTTTCATCGGCTCTCCAGAGTGGATGCCACATGTTTCAAGCGTTGAATGAACTTCGGCGGCGTTCCCCTTACAGCATTGTTCGGCACACATCTTGCTTCACGAGCACCGCAGGTGCGAGTCGCGCCACAACAGCGAGCGCCGTAGGCGCGGCACTCGCCCCACTAACCTGTGTCCTTTTCCGTGACGCGTAGCGTGTACCGCCGACTGCACGGTTACTTCGACCACCGGATTCGTACCGGCAATCAGCCCCTTGTAATCCTAGACGTGGAAGCCCTCCGGGTCATCCTACAAAAATGACAAGCTCTTTTTATCCCTGGCAGATTGCTAAAGACCCTCGCTGACGTGCGCGGCACATCGCTAGGGGAGTCACTGCGGCAGCATGTGACATATCGTCTCGCTTGGAACCGTCCTCGTATATGTCTTTTCGAGGTGCTAAAGGAGCCAGCCGATTACCAGGGCATCAAAAGAGTGGTAGAGTCGGTAGGGTTTATTGCACCAATGCAAAATATGCTTAATGCCGTCTTCCGGCATTTCGGGTATTACCCAGAACCGCGTCCGTTAACAGAGTTCTTAGCTTTCAAAGAAACCTTCGAGTCTGCCGAAGCCGCCGGTCTCTCCGTCGGAGATTACATCGACAGTAAACAGTTCAGTGGAGCCCGGTCCCCTACCGACCAAACCATCAATGGTATGGCCGCTCTGGGCGTGTTCGATGATCGCCCTCGACGGATCTGCGAAATTGGCCCAGGATCCGGCCGCTACTTGGAGAGAACCATCGCCAAGTGCCAGCCCCTGTCCTACGAAGTCTATGAGACGGCGGCAGAATGGCGGGACTGGCTCGTCTCACGGCACGGCGTAATTGCCAGGAAATGCGATGGCAGAACGCTCGCGGCAACCGAATCGGCTTCTATTGCTTTGGTCCAGTCTCATAAGCTTTTTCCCGCACTACCTTTCCTGACCACGGTCTCCTACTTTCAAGAAATGGCGCGTGTAGTTCAAGACGGCGGATGGGTTGTGTTCGACGTCCTGACCGAGTCCTGCTTCAGCCCTGCCCACGTAAAGGCCTGGCTCGACGCAAACCCTTGGCATTGGCCGTGGGCTCCTCATTTACTCACAAAAGACTTTACCCTCAAATGGTTCGCAGAGCGTGGGATCGACTTTGTCGACAGTTTTCCCGTACCTTTCTATCCGGCTGTCACGGAGTGCATGGTCTTCCGCAAGAAATCCTCCTCAAGGGTTTCGGCAAAGACTTCCTGAAGTGGCATAGCCGATATGGAGCTTGACGCGCCGCTGCGGCAGATTGAAGGAGAAATAGCGGACGAGAAGAGCTGGGTGCCCCAGGTTCGCTTTGGGAACCTGGTCCTGGGATGTATTTCCGAAAACGTCTACCTCGACATCGTATACCACTTGACAATCAGTACTTATCATGATACCAAACTGCATGTACGCTCGATTCACATTCGAACACTATCGGGGTTTCACGAGTCACGATTCACAACTCACGACTCACCCCGCTTGCGGTATTGTGGGGACGCACAATCGCCCCACCTAGGAGAACAGTGCACATGCGGAAGTTGCTGATCGTTGGGACCGCCTTCGTACTCGCCATTGCGCTCGGCGTAGGCTCCTCACTGGCGCAAAAAGCGCATACTCCCAGAATTGAAGCCGACAAGATTCGCGATGCGGTCAAATATCTCTCCAGCGACGAACTGGAAGGACGCGGCACCGGCCAGAAGGGTGGCGACACGGCGGCTGACTGGATTGCGGCGCAGTTCAAAAGCTACGGCCTGAAGCCTGCCGGCGCCAAGGGCTCCTACTTTCAGGATGTCCCGATGGTCGGCGTGAAGACGCTTCCCCAGACCACATTTTCACTGGTTCCAAATGATGGCGTGCCCGTCGCCCTGAAAAATCTCGATGACTACGTCACCAGCAACGAGAGCCAGTCGCCCATGTCAGACTTCGACGCGCCCATCGTCTTTGTTGGCTACGGCATTACCGCCCCCGAATATCAGTGGGACGACTACAAGGGTGTCGACCTGAAGGGCAAAGTGGCCCTGCTGTTTGTCAGCGAGCCGGAATCCAACGACCCCAATTTCTTCAAGGGCAAAGCGCTCACCTACTACGGCCGCTGGACGTACAAGTACGAAGAAACCGCGCGGCACGGCGCCGTCGCCACGCTGATCATCCATCGCATGGATCTCGCCAGCTATGGCTGGGACGTGGTGCGCAATTCCTGGGGCGCCGAGCGCTCTTACCTGCAGAACGATGGCACGCCCAAGCTGCAAGCCGCGTCATGGATTCAACTCGAAGTCGCAAAGAAACTTGCGGCCATGGGCGGACTCGATCTCGACAAGCTCTACAAAGAAGCGCAGTCGCGCGACTTCAAACCCATCGAATTGCCGGTAAAGCTGAAGGCGCATGTAGCCAGCGAGGTGCGCCCCTTCACGTCGAGAAATGTGGTGGCCATGCTGGATGGCGCCAAGCAGCCAGCGGAAGCCGTGCTGTACACCGCGCACTACGACCACTTCGGTATCGATAACAGCCGTCCGAAGGGCGACAACATTTATCACGGCGCCGTCGACAATGCCACCGGCTGCGGTATCCTTCTGGAAATTGCCCGCGTCTGGGCTGGCACCAAGCCTACGCCGCCTCGCTCCATCCTCTTCGCGGCGGTCACGGCGGAAGAGCAAGGTTTGCTAGGCTCAGAATATTTGGGCAAGCATGCGGCGCAACTTCCCGCGAAGCCCATCCTGGATTTGAACTATGACGCGCTGGCCCCGCTCGGCATTCCTGAAGAAGTGGAAGTGGCTGGCGCCGAACGCACCACGTTTTATCCCACGGTAGAAAAGATTGCCAAGGACTATGGCCTGGCCATCAAACCCGATGCGCGTCCCGAAGCGGGACACTACTACCGCTCCGATCATTTCAGCTTGTCCCGCGTAGGCATTCCCTCATTCTCCATCAGCGAAGGCCTGAAGTTTCAGGGACACGATCTGGCGTGGGGCGAAGCGCAAGCCAAGGACTACGTCACGAATCATTACCACAAGCCCAGCGACGAGTTTCATGCCGGCTGGGATTTTCAAGGCCTGGCCATGATGGCCAGCTTCGGCTACGAACTAGGCGCAGCCGCCGCGTCGCAGTCCGAAGCCATCCGCTGGCTCCCCGGCGACGAATTTGAGAAAGCGCAACGAAGAGTGGAATCCATGGCGATAGACGGTGATGCGCTCTTTGCAGACCGCACCGACCTTCGGCCAGTTTCGCTCGAAGCGATTCGTTACCCGCCACTGGCCAGGCAGACGCGCATTTTTGGAACAGTGCTTGTCGAAGTGACGGTGTCGAGCGACGGCAGCGTTGAGAAGACGCAAGTCGTGAGCGGACACCCCATTTTGGCTGCCGGTGTCGAACAGACTCTGAAGAAATGGAAATTCGCGCCCCAAGCCGATGCTCAGCGATCATTCAAGCTCACATGCGACTTTGGCGCGAACGACGAAACTGGAAACCGCGACAGTCTTGAGGTCGAGGGACCGTTACACCTAAGCCTGACGGCATATCCTCCGATGGTAGAGCCAATCGAGGCGCAGAAGAATACGACAAACTGAAAGGACCTGCCGATAGAGAGGATGGAAGTTAGCTGAAGTAGGTTCCTGATCGCTGTTAACTGATCCCAGATATCTGTTTATCGAGGCCAAACGCCCGCAGTGAACGACTTAATCGTCGAGAACCCGAGGCGCTCGTACAAATGCACAGCCGTATGATTTTCGGACGTGACCGTCAGCGTCAACTCGTTGTACTTTAAAGCTCGCAAAGCTTCCGCCGACGTTTGCATCAGGATGCGCCCCAAGCCGTGACCCTGAAACCCAGGCTGCACGCAAAGCTGTGTAGTGTGGCCCACGCCCGGCGCAACTTCACTGGTAAGCACGGCGCCAACCAAATCGTCGCTGCCCGGATGACGCAACACGAACGAAGCTGCCGGCTGGAATTGGCCGCAGCCGGGAAGCAGCACAATATTTTTTAGAAACTTCAGCGCGCCATGCCGCGAGCGATATTGGTCGTTGATGTCGCCGTCAACGTGGTTCGCGTACGCCAGATAAATCAGCTTGGCGCAGGACTCGAAAAAACGATCGTGCCAGCGGTCCAGCCGCAATCCAGAATTTGTTCCTGGCACACTCTCGGACTTCTTGTGCAGGTCCAGCAACATGAATTGCCGCGTGTACAAGCGAAACCCTTGATCCTTCAGCGCGGATTCCACGGGTCCGCCAAACGGCATCAACTGCGCTTCGATGCGGTGCAGTTGAGGAATCGCCCGCATGGAGAAAAGCATCTCGTCCAGCAAGCGCCGTCCGATGGGTTCCTGATCGTGGCTGGGCGAAACGTACAAGCCGCCAATCAGACCCTTGTGATCTTCCAGTACATAGAAGCTGTAGCCCAGCGCCACACCCTTCTCCATAGCCACGCAGCCAGAAAGCGCATGAGCATCGAGGAAGCGCTTGATCAGATTGAGCGCAGAGTCGTAGTCCCAATGCAATTCGTCCTGCCAATGCTTGGCTTCTTCGAGCAGAAGCGCCTCGATCTGGCGGACAGTGGTCTGGCGGAGGTCGATGATGTTCATGAACGGAGCGGAACCCGGTAAACCAAGCGCATTGGTCATAATAGCCGATTCGACGCATAAGCTGCCAAATTCAGGTACGGCCGCCTATATAAATCGGGCACAAAGCCCGCGAAGAAGCGGAGCAGGTGAGCGAGGCGCGTGCTAGCATTTTAGTGTAGGTGAAGTGACCACAAAGCGGGAGCAAACGAAGCCGGTCAGGGGTGAAGCCGGCTGTTTTCCGGAATCATCATGTCGATCCTGAATGAATTGCGGTATCCAAGACGGTGGTATACAAAGCTGGCCACGATAATTCTGGCGCTGGTGTTCTTCGGCGTGCTCGCCACGGCGGCGATTTCGGTGGTGCTGGTGTATTGGATTGTGAAGCCGCAGCGCACCAGTTCGGAAATCAGCATGGAGAGCTTTCCAGGTCGGCCGGATGAGGTGGATTTCGCGGTGGCGGGAGCGGGGACGCGCAAGGGCTGGTTCTTCCCTGGGTTGCGAGGCGCGCCGACAGTAATTCTGTGCCACGGATACCAGTCGAGCCGAGGGGAATTGTTGACGCTGGTTTCGGCGTTGCAGGATCACCAGTACAACGTGTTTGTGTTCGACTTCACCGCGCATGGCGCCAATGCGGGCGTCACGACATTTGGCTATCGCGAGTCCGACGAAGTTCGCTCCGCGATTGACGCCTTGGCCCAGCGTAATGATGTGGACCCGACGCGATTCGGATTGTGGGGCTACAACCTTGGGGCCTACGCGGCATTGCGCGAGGCGGAGAAAGATCCGCGTGTGCGCGCGGTAGCGCTGGATTCCGTGTACGACTACCCGAAGCAGATGGTGAAGATCGGCGTCGAAAAAACCGGAGTGGCGGGATTCCCGTTGATGGTGAAATCGGCGCAAACGGGTTTTGAGTGGCTGAATTATGGATACAAAGGTGATCCACCGCTTTCTTCCCGGCTGAAGTCGCTGAATGGTGTGCCGGTGCTGTTTATCCAGGCAGCCGACGATCCGGAACTGGCGTCGATTTCGCGAGAGATGTTCATGAAGGCGTCGGAGCCGCGTGAGCAGCAAATCATCGCGCACGGGAATTTCGTAAATTTGCCGGAAGAAGAAAAAAGAACCTACGAGAACCGTATTGTTACGTTTTTCCTGACGCGCTTACCGGTTTCGATGGTCCCCGAGATCGTTGTTCCCTCGAAGACCACCAAAGTGGCCAAGGCCATTGGCTGATTCGGGCAGCTTACAGGGAACTACCGCGGGATAGATCGCAAACTTCACGCATTCGATTCCATTTTCCATCAGAGACGGAACGCGATTCTTCGGCGCAAAGATCCAATTTGCGTTGGAATCGCCGGGCTTCCAGTCGGGCAGATCCGAATGCAAATAGAAATTCAGCTGAAAGACGAATCCGCGATTCAGGTGCCAGGCGGCGGCTTGCTGCGGCGAGAAGTCTGGCCAAACGCTCCTGGCAACCCTGACGGCGTCGCGCGCAGAGACGCCAGGATCCATATTTGGCAGAAAGCGATTGATTTCCAGGACCAGGACGAGCGTCGAGAGAACCACTGCAAACAGCGATAACCGGCAGCGGCGCACGGCCGCAAGAAGGCCGATCACCGCGCCACCACCAATGGCAAATGCCCAGATGCGAGTGATGCCGCACGTAGGACTTACGCACAATAGCGCGGGAATCTTTGCGGACTCATGAAGGATAACCAAGCCAACCAGCAGGAATGCACCGGTTGTGGCGAGCGAGGGCCAACGAGGCGCGTGCTCGTCGGCTTGCGCGTAACGGGACACAAGATCGGCGAGAAGAATGGTGAGAGGCGGCACTGCAGGGAGAATGTAGCCGGGAAGTTTGGATTGGGACGCAGAGAAGAAAATGATGGGAAACAGCGCCCAGGAGACGAAGAACAGAAAAGATGGGTCAGAAGCGTAGCGGTTTCGCCAATCACGCAGCGCGCTGATTTTCACGGGAGCCAGAAACAGGGTCCAAGGAAAAAGAGCAACCAGTATGATCGGGATGTAAAACCAGAAAGGCTGGATGTGTTGGAATTCGGGGGTGAGGAAGCGTTTAAAGTTGTGCTCGATGATGAAAACGCGAAAGAATTCGGGGTTGCGTCGGGAACAGAGCAGATACCAGGGCAGCGCGGTAAGGCAAAAGCAGGCGATAGCGACGGGATGAAGGCAGCGGAAAGCGTCGCGCCAGCGTTTAGTGAAGAGCGCCCAAAGAAGAACAGCGCCGCCAGAAAGAATGATCGCGGCGGGACCTTTGGCAAGAACGGAGAGGCCAAGAAAGAATCCGAAAAAAATAAGAGCGAGCCAGGGAGTGCGCGGAATGATGGGCCAATTGTCGTTGCGGGCAAGGCCGATAATCGTCGCAGCAAATATCATCGCGATCGTGAGCGTGGCGGAGAAGGGCATGTCCGTAGCGGCGGCGTGCGAGAAACCAATCATGCCGGTGGTGGTGGGCAGCAAAAGCAAAAGCCATCGGGTGGTTTCCGCACCGTAGAGCCGCCGTGCAAGCCAAGCGATGGCCAGAGTGGCGAAAAGAGCGAAGAAGGCGGAGGGAAGACGGGCCGCGGTTTCGTTCACGCCGAAAAGTTTGAAGCTGAGAGCGGCTCCCCAGTAAAACAGAGGGGGCTTTTCAAACCAGGGATGGCCGTAGAGTCGAGGGGTAACCCAGTCGCCGGATTCCGCCATGTCGCGGGCGATCCATGCATAGCGCGGCTCATCCGGACCTACAAAGCCGAGAGCGCCGAGATGGTGGAAGTAGCAGAAGTAGAGTGTGGCGAGGATGAGGAAAATCCACGCGAGGCGAACGGTAAGGGAGGGTGGCGCGTTGTCGCGAAAAGAGTTGTCAGTTTGCGTCACGGAAAGTTGAGTCTAGCATTGAAGTGTATCGTGAAGTGAGGGAAGTCCGTCATACTGGCGCGAAAGAACCAGAGGGAATGCAGCTTCGATGAAAGAACGGTTGCAATATGCGGTGGCGTGGACACTGATCAAGACGCTGGGGGTGTTACCAAGAGGAGTAGCGCGGGCGGTGGCGGCGACCGGCGTCAGCTTGCTGCTGTTGGCGCTGCCAAAACTAAAAAAAACCGCGGAGTTCAATTTGCGCCTGGCGTTTCCCGAGTGGACGGAAGCGCAGCGGCGCTCGACGCTGAAAAAGATGACGCGGAATCTGGGATGGATGGCGGCAGAGTTTGCGCGCATGCCTAGTTATACGAAGGAAAATATCGAGAGCGTGGTGATTCTGGATGGTCACGAGAATTTTCTCGCCGGGCACAGCCGCGGGAAAGGCGTGTTGTATCTAACAGGGCATATCGGCGCATGGGAACTTTCTTCGTTCGCGCACGCATTGTATGGATTTCCGCTGCACTACATGGCGCGGCCGCTGGACAACAAGCCGCTGGACGCGATGGTGAACCAATATCGCGGACTCTCGGGGAACAAGCCGATTTTCAAGAATGAGTCGGCGCGGGCGATGCTGCGCATCCTGAAAGAAGCGGGGACGGTGGGCATCCTGGCGGATCAAAACACGATGCCGGGCGAAGGGGTGTTCGTAGATTTCTTTGGAACGCCAGCTTGCAGCACCACCGGGATCGCGCGCGTGGCGCTGCATACCGATGCCGCGGTAGTGCCGGGCTACGCATACTGGGACGAGAACTTGCGGAAGTACAGGTTGCGATTTGAGCCGCCGGTGGAATTGGTGCGGACTGGAAACGCCGAGCGAGACATCGTGGAGAATACGCAGCGGTTCGCGAAGGTGATTGAGGAAATTGTGAGAAAGTATCCGGAACAGTGGGTGTGGATTCATGCGCGGTGGAAAGCGCGGCCAAAGGGCGAGGCGCCGCTTTACGATTTTTTGTGAAGGGGAAGAGGTGATGCGGACGAAGTGATGGATCTGAGGTTTTTTTGACGCGACAGCCTGGGTGGGATTCCTTACCCCGTGGACTCCGTTCGGAATGACAAGTTGTTTTGTGCGGGGAATAATTGCGATGCGGTGAATGAAACAGATTCCTCGCTTTCCTCGCTGCGCTTGGAATGACGAACTTCGTTCCAATAAGTGGTTAATCTATAGCTCGGAAGTGCAGGGAGGCGGCGATGAAGAGGTCGGCGAAGGAACTGGCGGGAGCGATTGGAGCGAAGGTCGAGGGCGACGGAGCGCTGGAGCTCGCCGGGGTGGCCGGGCCGGGGCGCGCCGGGACAAAAGATTTGATCTACGTGGAAGCGGCGAAACACGTGGAGCGGGCGGCGGCTTCGGAGGCGAAATGCGTGATCGCGGCCGACGGAATCGTATTACCGGGAAAAACGGTGTTGCGTTCTGCACAGCCGAAAGTTGCTTTCGCAAAAGCAGCCGCGATTTTGCTGGAACGGGCTCCCGTAGCAAGCGGAATTCATGCGACAGCCATCGTAGCGCCGCTGGCGCAGTTGGACGCGGATGTGAGCGTGGGAGCATACGCGGTGATAGGAGAAGACACGCGAATCGGCGCGGGAACGCAGATCGCGGCGCACTGCGTAATTGGCGCTGGATGCTGGATTGGAGAAAATTGCCGGATTCATCCGCATGTGACGTTGTATTCCGGCGTGCGTATTGGGCATCGCGTGGAAATTCATGCGGGGTCGGTGCTGGGTGCGGATGGATTCGGGTACGCGTTTGACGGCGAGCAATACTGGAAATTTCCGCAGGCGGGAATTGTGGAAGTAGGCGACGACGTGGAAATTGGAGCCAATACAACTATCGATCGCGGTTCGCTGGACGATACCAGGATCGCTGACGGGGTGAAGCTCGACAACCTGGTGCACGTGGCACACAACGTTCAGATCGGCGCGCACACGATCATCGCCGCGCAGACCGGTATTTCCGGTTCGAGCACGCTGGGGCATCACGTGGTGTGCGGTGGTCAAGTGGGAATCGCGGACCATTGCACGCTGGAAGACGGGTCGATCGCGGGAGCGCAGGCAGGCATTCCCACGGGCAAAACAATTCGCAAGGGGCAGCCGGTTTGGGGTACGCCGGCACGACCGCTGGACAAGTTTAAGGAAGCGTATGTGTGGTTTGCGCGGTTGCCGGAGTTGGGAGCGAGGGTGAAGAAGTTGGAGGAGCAGGAGTGAAGTTGCGGAGCTAAAAGAATACCGGTTCGCCACAGAGGACACAGAGCGCGCAGCGGAAGATCGCGGGGAAGAAAGCTGAGCGGTCGCCACGGCGAGCGGCGGCTACAAGGATAGCCCGATAGCTTGAAAGGCGGGAGAGACATCTAATCTTAGGTGCGACACAAGATGGTGGAGACGCAAACTAACGTGGGGACGCGGTGGAGGCTGGTGGTGGTTGGCGGGCACACGCGGAGTATTGGGAAGACGCAGGTGGTGTGCGACGTGATCCGAGCATTTCCGAAGGTTTATTGGATTGCCGGGAAGATCACCCAGTATGGACATGGAGTTTGCGCGAGGAACGGCGAGAACTGCGACTGTGCGCCGAGCGAACATGTGTGCGCGCTGGACTGGGAGACCCGGGCGGACACCGGAACAGACAGCGCACGATTCCTGGAGGCCGGGGCCAAGCGTTCGTTCTGGCTGAGAACAAAGCAGGGTTATTTGGCGGAAGGGTTGCCACTGCTTCGCGAGGCGTTGCAGGAGTCCGCGACAGCGATTCCACCGGGAACGAAGGCGGCGCTGATTGTGGAGAGCAATTCACTGATGCAATTTGTGAAGCCGTCGCTGTATTTCGCGGTGATTGATCCGGACAAGGAAGACTTCAAGGAATCGGCGCAAATGGCGCTGGATCGGGCGAACGCTTTGGTGCTTCGCGGCGGCGTGACCGGCGACGCGCCACCTGCGCCCCTGTGGATGAAACTGCCGACGAAATTGCTGAGGGAAAAGCCGTCGGTCTTGCAACGAGAAGGGGAAGAACTGCCGCGACCATTGGAGGCGTTGGTGTATCGAATGATGGAAGAGGAGGCTTCTGCGGCGGTGTGAGCGGGATGGAAGGTTAATGGATTAAGAAAAGCGCCTTCTCGTTTTTGGATTTGTTGCGAACGTTGCGATCTCAGAAGCGGTGGCAAGCCACCGCTCTCCAACATAGGAGGAGCTTCATGGCTAAGCAAGTGCGGCGGGTAGCGTTAGTTGGCAGCACACGCAAATCGTTGCCAGGGCAGGATGCCGGCCCGGCGGATCCCAACCAACAAATTGAAGTGACAGTGTTTTTGCGACGCGGATCCAGCGGCTCGACGGGCGCGGCATTTCCGCCAGTCGAGCAGACGAGCGCGCAACTGCCGCGGGAACGAAGGTATCTCAGCCGTGAAGAATTTGCGCGCGCGTATGGTGCATCGGCGGAGGATGTTGAAAAAGTGCGGGCATTCGCGTCGGAGTACGGCTTGAGAGTGTTGAGCGAGAATCGCGCACAACGATCGGTGAAACTGAGCGGCACGGTTCAGCAGTTTTCCAAGGCTTTTGGCGCGAACCTGCGGCGTTGTGAACATAATTCGCGCACCTATTACTGCCGTACGGGCGAACTCACGATTCCCGCGGAACTGGAGTCGGCGGTGGAAGGCGTCTTCGGGCTCGATAATCGTCCGCAGGCCAAAACGCATTTTCGAATCCTTACCAAGAAGCCGGGCATTAAGGCGCAAGCGACCGCCGTTTCTTACTCGCCGGTTCAAGTGGGGAAGGCCTATGGATTTCCGTCGGGAGTGACGGGCGCAGGTCAGTGCATCGCGATTATCGAATTGGGAGGCGGATATAACACCAGCGACCTGAACTCCTTCTTTGGCAATCTGGGAATTACAGCGCCTTCGGTGACCGCTGTGTCCGTCGACGGAGCCACGAATTCACCGACGGGAGATGCCAGCGGTCCGGACGGCGAGGTCGAACTGGATATTGAAGTGGCGGGATCCATTGCGCCGGGCGCGAAGATCGCTGTGTACTTCGCGCCGAATACAGACCAGGGTTTCATCGACGCGATCACCACAGCGGTCCACGACGCGACATTGAAGCCATCGATCATTTCCATTAGTTGGGGTGGACCGGAAAGTTCCTGGACGGCGCAGGCGCGTAACGCGCTGAACTCCGCCTGTCAGGACGCTTCAACGATGGGCGTCACAGTTCTGGCGGCGTCGGGCGATGATGGGGCGTCGGATGGAAGCACTGGCGGAACTCCGACGGTGGATTTTCCCGCGGCGAGCCCGTACGTGGTGGGTTGCGGAGGAACAAAATTGACGATATCGGGCACGGGCATCAGCGGCGAGCAGGCGTGGAACGAACTGTCAGCGAACGAGGGAGCGACCGGCGGAGGAGTCAGCGAAGTCTTTGCGCTTCCCAGTTACCAGCAAGCCGCGAAGGTGCCCAAAGCTCCGAATGGATTTGTTGGGCGAGGCGTACCAGATGTGTCGGGAGATGCCGATCCAGTGACCGGCTACAACGTAGTGGTTGATGGGCAATCGGCGGTGATCGGAGGCACAAGCGCTGTTGCGCCGCTGTGGGCCGGATTGCTGGCGCTGATTAACCAGTCATTGGGAACAAACGTGGGTTACGTGAATCCGTTATTTTACTCGGCGAGTGTTGCGCCGACATTTCGCGACATTACGGCGGGAAGCAACGGAAGTTATTCGGCGGGGCCGGGCTGGGACGCGTGCACCGGCTTGGGAAGCCCGAATGGCGCAGCGCTGTTGAAGGCCTTACTGGGGTAAGGGTAATTCACAACGGCTGACGCCTTGCTGGCATCTTAGAGATTGACCGTCTTTTGGAAGGCGGCGATAATAAAAGAGTAATGGGGGCTGTAGTGTTCGCCGGGCTGCACTTCTCTCGGAAGTGCAACGCAATAGGGAAGTTAACCTTTGTATCGGGGCGGAACGGTGAGCATTATGAAGATGCTAAATGTTCCGTTCTTTGGGGGAGCACTGATGGCGTCGTTTGTTCGTGTAGGAGAGGAGTTACCGGTAGCGCCCGCGCCGGTACCGTGGCGACAAGAAAACTGGGCGGCGCGAGTACAGAAGGCCATTGAAAATGGCGCAAATCACCTTCTAGCCATCCAGGCGGAAGAAGGGTATTGGCATGGCGAGCTGGAAGCCGATACCACGCTGGAATCCGACTACATCTACTACCTGCATGTGCTGGGGAAAGCTGATCCGGAGCGCATCGCGAAGCTGGCGAATTATGTGCGCCGCGGTCAATTGGCGGATGGCGGCTGGCCCATTTATCTTGGCGGTCCCTCAGAACTGAATGCGACAAGCAAAGCATATTTTGCGCTGAAGTTGGCGGGTGACGACCCGAATGCACCGCACATGGTGAAGGCGCGCGATACGGTGCACCGCCTCGGCGGTCTGGAACACACAAATTCCTACGTGCGGTTTTACCTTGCGCTGGTTGGGGCGGTGGGCTGGGAACTGGTGCCTGCGATTCCGCCGGAGTTGATGCTGCTGCCGAACTGGTTTTACATCAACATCTACGAGATGTCGTCGTGGACGCGCGGCATCGTGATCCCCATGGCGATCCTGTCGGCGGTGCGGCCGGAATGGCGTCTGCCGGCGCGCGCTCGGGTGGACGAGTTGTTCAACGATCCCCGGCAAAAGACCGCGGCGTTCGCGTGGAGCAAGCAACTGCTCTCGTGGAAGAACTTTTTCCTGGCGGTGGACCGCGCGCTGAAACTTTACGAAAAGCTGCCGTGGAAACCGCTGCGGCAGAAGGCCATTCGAGACGCAAAGCAGTGGATGCTGGAGCACATGGAACGCACCGAAGGGCTGGCGGCGATTTACCCATCGATGATGAATTCGATTTTTGCGTTGATGGCGCTGGGGCACGGGCCCGACGATCCGTTGACCTGGCGAGAGATCAAAGAGTTTTCGCGGTTTGAAATTGAAGAAGGCGACACGATTCGCCTGCAGCCGTGCGTTTCGCCCGTGTGGGACACGTGCATCGCGATGGTAGCGCTGGAAGAGGCGGGACTGCCGGCGGACCATCCTGCATTGATCAAGGCCGCGAACTGGACTTTGTCGAAGCAAATTTTGGGCGGCGGCGACTGGCAGATCAAGAATAAAGATGCGGAGCCGGGCGGGTGGGCGTTTGAGTTTCGCAACGATTTCTATCCCGACGTGGACGACACGGCGTTTGTGCTGATGGCGTTGCAGCGCGTGAAATTTCCCGACGAAAAGCGCATGGAAGCAGCGATGCGGCGCGGAATTCAGTGGCTGCTGAGCATGCAGAACCGCGATGGCGGCTGGGGCGCGTTTGACCGGGACAACGACCGAAAGTTTTTGTGCAACATTCCGTTTGCCGACCACAACGCGATGATCGATCCTTCGACCGCCGACGTAACCGCGCGGGTGCTGGAATGTCTGGGTCGGTTTGGCTGGGAAGCGAAACATCCGGCGATACAGAAGGCCGTTGGCTTCCTGATGAAGGACCAGAGTAAGGACGGTTCGTGGTTCGGGCGCTGGGGCGTGAACTACGTGTATGGAACGAGTGGCGTACTGCGGGCGCTGGAGACGGTGTCGTTAACGGCGCAGGATTACTGCAACCGCGCCGTATCTTGGCTGCGGCAAGTGCAGAAGGCCGACGGAAGTTTTGGCGAGTCGCTGCACAGCTATGAGGCCGTATCCACGAAAGGCCAGGGAAATAGCACGCCTTCGCAAACGGCGTGGGGTTTGATTGGATTGCTGGCGGGAGCGGATCCCGACGATCCGGCAATTGCCAAGGCCGCGTGCTACCTGGTGCAGCAGCAGAACGCGAATGGATCCTGGAGCGAAGAAGATTTTACGGGCACGGGCTTCCCTGGCGTGTTCTACCTGAAATATCACCTGTATAAGAATTCGTTCCCGGTGTATGCGCTGGCGCGTTATCGAAATCAGGCCAAGCGCGAGGCGGAATATTGCGCCGTGAAGTTCCAGCCGGGCGAGTTTCAGTTGCGCAGCGGTTTATATACCGCGCGCGAACGGCGGGCTTCCTAAGCAAACAAATGCGGTACCCTTTTGGCTTGGTTTTCGATTCCGCGAAACATCGTATCGCAGGAAAGCTGCGCGGCGAGCGTAAGCGAGCGGTGATGGTGTCGCTGGACCCGCTGGGCGGATGTACGAATGCCTATGGGTGTAGCGCCAGCAACGGAACGAATGGCGCGGGCGTGCAGGCGAACCGCCCCATGTTGAGCGTTGCGGAGTGTCTTGCGGCGCTGGATGAATGCGGCGCGCCGCTAGTGAGCATCTGCGGCGGAGAGCCGCTGGAGTACCCGGAGATTCCTGCATTGACGCGGGCAATTCTGGACCGTGGCAAACATCTTTTCTTGTGTACCGATGGCACTTTGATCCGACGGCGATTGCATATGATCCCGCCTGAAACGAATTTCTTCTGGAATGTGAAATTGGACGGGACGGAAGCGGCGCATGATGCTCGATCGCAACGGCCGGGATTGTTCGTGGAAGCGTTGGACGGGGTGAAGTCCGCGAAGAACGCGGGATTTTTTGTGGTGGTGACGACGACTGTTTATCCCGACACGGACGTGAACGACGTGGCGGAGCTTTACCAGATGTTGCACGCGATGCACGTGGATGGATACATGTTTTCGCCGTTCTATCCCAAAGACAAGTTGTGCTGTGTGGGCAACGCGGCGTTCCGCGAAAAAATGCGCCAGAGATTTCGCGAAGTGAGCAGCCTGCTGGGCGACTACAATGTGATGACCTCGCCAATTTATATGGAATATCTGCGCGGAGAACGGGAATTGGATTGCTGCGCGTGGGGATCTCCTGTGTATGGGCCGAAAGGCTGGATGGCGCCGTGTTATCTGCAGGATCAGGGCTACGCGAAAAGTTATAGGGCGCTGCTGGAAGATACGGTGTGGGAAAACTACGGGCGCGGCATCAATCCGCGATGCGAAACGTGCATGAGCCATGCGGGCTATGAGAGCGCGGCGCTGGTAGGAGCGAATCCGAAGGCCGGGGACCGCTGGAAGATGCTGGCGTGGCAATTGAGGGGAAGCCTGGGAGAGAAGCGCGAAGGAACGCCGAAGCGATGACCATATTGGTAACAGGAGCGGCGGGGTTTCTGGGAAGCCACGTCACACGGCAGTTGGTGGCACGCGGAGAAAAAGTGCGCGTGCTGATGAGGGCTTCGAGCAGCAACCGGGCGATCAGCGATTTGCCGCTGGAATATGTGACCGGGGATTTGCGGGACGCGGCTTCGCTGGAGCGCGCGATGAAAGGCGTGCAGCGGGTTTTCCACGTGGCGGCGGATTACCGCCTGTGGGCGAAACGGTCGCAGGACATTTACGATTCGAACGTGGGTGGAACAAAAAATTTGCTGGCGGCGGCGAAGGCTGCGGGCATCTCACAACTGATCTACACCAGCACGGTGGCAACGATTGCAGTGGACCGGCCTGAATTGCCAAACGAATTCACGGACTCGAAGCCTGAGGAAATGATTGGGCATTACAAGCGGTCCAAGTGGATGGCGGAGCAGGAGGCGTTGAAGGCGGCCAAGGAAGGCCTGCCGGTGATCGTGGCGATGCCGACGACGCCGGTGGGGCCGTGGGACTGGAAGCCGACACCGACCGGAAAAATCATTCTGGATTTTTTGAATGGAAAGATGCCCGGGTACGTGGAGACAGGACTGAATTTCGTGGGCGTCGAAGAATGCGCGGCGGGACACTTGCTGGTGGCGGAGCGGGGACGAGTTGGCGAGCGCTATTTACTGGGTGCGGAGAACCTGACGCTGAAGGAAATGCTGGACACGCTGGCAAAAATAACGGGCTTGCCGGCGCCGGGGATGAAAATCCCGCACGGTGTAGCGTTGGGTGTAGCCTACGTGGAGAGTACCGTTTCAAGGCTGGTGGGGAGAGAACCGCAAATTCCGGTGGAAGGCGTTAAAATCGCGCAGCACAAGATGTTTGTGGATTGCTCGCGAGCGCAGAAGGAATTGGGATTTCAGCCGGGACCGGTGGTGGCGGCGCTGGAGCGTGCGGTGAGATGGTATCAGGTGAATGGGTACATGAAACCGAGACGGGCGAAGAGAATGAAGTTGGCGGCGGTCTGAATTAACGGAAACGGGTATCAGGGATCAGAAATCAGGAAGCGAGGAAAAGGACAGATTCCTCGCCCGTTCAAGAGGTGAACGGGACTCGGACGGACATGTGAGGGTTCGGGCGCACGGTTCGAAGGATTGCGATGAAGGTGCTGGTTACATTTGCGGTGGATGCGGAGTTTGCGCCTTGGCGCAAGCTGCGAAAGTTTCGGTTTATTGACTTTGATGGGCTGCGGCTGTGGCGCTCAGACGCGGGCGACAAGGAGATTACGGCGCTGGTTACGGGAATGGGGACGCAAGCGGCGGCAAAAGCGATGGATTTGATGATGAGGCTGGCGGATCAAAATCAGAATTTTGATATTTGTATTTCCAGCGGACTAGCCGGCGCGCTGACGGAGAGTTTGTCGCCGGGCGATATTATTGCGCCGCAAGTGCTGATCTCCGAGAACAGATACGCCGATCTGCAAAACGAGCAGTTGAATGTGGACGCGGAATTACGCCAGCAAGCGCTTGACGCTGGGGCCAAAACCGCCGACTGCCTTTTGACCGTGGACCGCGTGCTGGTGAAGCAGAGCCACAAAAGGTCGTGCGCTTCCCGGGCGCAATCCGTGGACATGGAGAGCTTCGAGATTGTGAAAGAAGCCTGCGCCTGGGGAGCACGCAGCGTGGTGGTGCGAGCGATCAGCGATTCGGCGCAGGAAGACTTGCCAATCAACTTCAATCTTACGGTATCGAAGAAAAACCAGGTCAGCGTTCCGAAAGTGATGCTGCAATTGGCAAAAAATCCGTTTGTGCTGCCGGCTCTGGTGCGCTTTGGGAGGCAGAGCCAGAAAGCTGCCTCGGCGCTGGCGCTGTTCCTGGAGGGGTACATACAACGGTTGGAAAGCAGCGGAACGAAGAATCGAGTGGGAGAGGCGGCAGCGACATGAGCGGGGCGGGGACAGTGGTGGAACACGTGAGAACTTTGGGGCCGATTCCGAAGACGATGCGCGCGGGCGTATATCGCGAAAAGGGCGTAGTGCGGGTAGAGGAAGTGCCGGTGCCGGAGGTGGGCGACGGCGAAGTGCTGATCAAGGTAGCAGCGTGCGGAATTTGCGGCACAGACATCAAGAAGATTTACCAGCGCTATGTGGAACCCCCACAAATCCTGGGGCATGAGCTGGCCGGAACCGTGGTTGCGATTGACCGCGGCGTAACCAAGTGGAAGCTGGGCGACCGGGTGATGAGCTTTCACCATATTCCGTGCGGAACGTGCTTTTATTGCAAAAACCGGCTGTTTTCACAGTGCAAGCAATACAAGACCACGGGACTGACCGGCGGATTCACGCCAAACGGCGGAGGATTCGGGGAGTACGTGAAGGCCATGCCGTGGGTTGCCGAGCGGGGCATCGTGGCACTGCCGGACAACGTGAGTTTTGAGGAAGCCACGTTCATCGAGCCGATTAACACGATTGTGAAGGCGGTGCAGAAGGCACGCGTAAGCGCCGGGGAGACCGTGCTGATTGCGGGCTGCGGTCCCATTGGCTTGCAGTTATTGATGGTTACCAAAAGTGTCGGTGCGCGCATCTATACAAGTGATCCCATGGCAACCAGGCGGGGCAAGAGTCTCTCTTTGGGAGCATTGGAGTCTTTTGACCCTAACGGTGGTAAGCTTAGGGACGAAATCCTGACCCGAACCGAGGGCCGGGGGGCAGACGCGGTTTTGGTAGCGGTAGCGCATCCTTCGGTAGTGGTGGACGCGCTGGCAGCGGCCAGGCCGGGGGGAAGAGTATTACTGTTTGCCGCCAACGACCCAGTTACCAAGATTGAGTTTCCAGCAGCAGCAGTGGGGATTGACGAAAAGGAAATCCTGGGCAGCTACAGTGCGGCTGTGGACATCCAAGAGAGTGCGGCGGCGCTGGTGCTCGGGAAGAAACTACCGGTAATGGATATCGTCACACACCGGTTTCCTCTAGGTAGAATTCAGGAGGGCTTGGATTTGGCGGTTAGGCCCACGGAAGATTCACTGAAGATTCTGATTACACACGCATGAGAGCAGCGTCCCCAAAAAAGACGGAAATCGGGCTGGAAGAGAATCTGGCTCCGGTGAGGATCGTGGTGCCGTCGAAGATGACGGCCGCGGTGCTGTATGGCAGCGAAGACCTGCGGGTTGAGCAGATCGAAGTGCCGTCATTGGCCGCGGATGAGGTTTTGCTGCGTGTGCGGCTGGCGCTGACGGATGGCACGGACCTGAAGGTCTGGAAACGTGGCTACCACGCGAAAATGATTCAACCCCCGGCAGTGTTCGGGCACGAAGTGGTGGGCGAAATCGTGGCGACGGGAAAGCGCGTGGATGCCAAGTGGCGGTTGGGAGTGCGCGTGATTGCGGCCAATTCAGCGCCTTGTTTCCGTTGCTACCACTGCCGGCGCGGCCAGGAAAATCTTTGCGACGACCTGCTGTTCAATAATGGCGCATACGCGGAGTACATGAGAATTCCCGGACGAATCGTGCGGGAAAATATGCTGGAAGTGCCACATTCGGTGGACGATCACAGCGCGGCGTTAGGCGAGCCGCTGGCGTGCGTGCTGCGCGGAATTCACGAAATGGAAGCTCGCACCGGCGACACCACCGCGGTAATCGGCTGCGGGCCGATTGGGCTGATGTTTGTGCGCATGTTGTCGCGCCGCGGCGTGCGCGTGGTTGCGCTGGCTCGCCGGGAAGCGCCGCTGGCGGTGGCCAGGAAGTTGGGTGCGGTGGCATCCATTAACGTTACCGAGGTGCCGAATGTTGTTGCCGCGGTAAGGGAACTGACCGAAGACCTGCGCGGACCGGACTCAGTTGTGGAAGCCGCGGGAAATCCGGCGACGTGGGAACAGGCGCTGGGCATGGTACGGCGCGGCGGAGTGGTTAACTTTTTCAGCGGGCTGCCAACGGACACCAGAGTCGAGATCGCGCCCGCAGCGATTCACTATTCAGAGATCAGAATCATTTCACCGTTCCATCACACTCCGCGGTTTATTCGCGAAGCGCTGGAAGCGATTCGACGTGGCGACGTTTCAGCGCAGGATTTTGTGACTGAGGATATCCGCCTGGAAGATCTGCCGCAGGCATTCGAGCGGATGAAGGCGCGCAGTGGAGAGATCAAGCTGGCGGTAAGGCCGTAAGCGTGAGTCGTGACTCGTGACTCGTGACCTGTGCCTCGTGAAGCGAAGAGTACCTCGGTTGGCCTGGTCCACTCTGAACAAATGAAAAGGGAAATGGTTTTCTGATGCTGCGTCCCGGCGAGCTATCGCTGATGGAGAAACTGCCGGCGGATGGGTGTACGCCGAAAGCCGCGCAGGAATACACGCATTGGCTGGCGACGCATCACTACGAAAATTTCAACGTAGCGTCGTGGCTGCTGCCGAAGCAGCTGCACCAGCATTTCTACAATCTGTATGCCTATTGCCGCTGGGCCGATGACCTGGGCGACGAAATTCCGGAACGCGAACGCGCGTTGGAACTGCTGGACTGGTGGGAGCGGGAACTGGACGCGTGCTATGAAGGGAAGCCGTCGCATCCCGTGTTTGTGGCGCTGCGAGAAACAATTGTGACGAAGGACGTGCCAAAGCAGCCATTTGCGGATTTGCTGAAGGCTTTCCGGCACGACCAGGTGGTGAAGCGGTATCCCACGTGGGATGCGGTGATCGATTACTGCGTGTATTCGGCGAATCCGGTGGGGAGGTTGGTGCTGTACCTGTGCGGCTACCGCGACGAGCAACGGCAACGATTGTCTGACGCGACTTGCACAGCGTTGCAACTGGCGAATTTTTGGCAGGATGTTTCGCGCGACTTGGAAAAGGGGAGAATCTATATTCCGCTGGACCGCGCCGCGGCGCGCGGGCTGACTGAAAAAGAAATCGTCGGTAAGAAATTCGATGAACGCTACGTCGAACTAATGAAGGACTTGATTGCGCAGACCCGCAAATTGTTTGATCAGGGAATGCCGCTGGCGAAGATGGTGGATGGCAAGCTGAGCGTGGACCTGGAAATGTTCAGCCGGGGCGGAATCGCGGTGTTGGATGCGATCGAGGCGATGGGCTATGACACGCTGAATTCGCGACCCGAGATCAGCAAAGGTAAGCAGATCCGCCTGTTGGGTCGCGCGGTAGTGGCGCACGCCATTGGTGGCGCGGTTTCGCCGAATGGAAAGAAGTCCAATGTGGCGGAGATTGGGCCGCCCGCTATGCGCGACGCGGCTGCGTCGTATGAGGAGTGCCACCGAATCGCGCGAGAGGCGCACAGCAACTTTTACCCAGCATTTTTTCTTTTGCCGAAGCCAAAGCGCGACGCGATTGTGGCGTTGTACGCGTTCATGCGATTGATTGACGACGTTTCCGATGAAGGCGCGGATTTGGCGGCCAAACAATTGGGACTGGCAAAATGGCGCGCGGCGTTGGATGAAGCGGTTACGGGCAAGCCGCAAATCTTTGATGGAAACGCGGTGATGTCGCCGCCTGCGGATACCTTATATGACGCGAATGAAGTGCTGCCCGCGCTGGTGGACACCATCCAGCGGTACAAAATGCCGCCGCGCTACCTGCACGACCTGATTTCCGGCGCGGAGATGGACCTAACGATCCAAAGCTATCCGACATTCGACCGGCTTCGTGAATACTGCTATCGCGTGGCGGGCACTGTCGGGCTGACCTGCACGCACATTTTTGGCTTTCACGATTTTCGCGCGCTGGACCTAGCGGAAAAACTGGGCCTGGCCTTCCAGTTGACCAACATCATTCGCGATGTGCACGAAGACTATAACTTGGGACGCGTGTATCTTCCGGACGAGGATTTAGAGCGCTACAAAGTAGCCAAGGAAGATTTTGGGCACAATGAGGGCACGCTGGGCGTTCGCGAACTGCTGCGCTTCGAAGCCGAACGCGCCTGGCAGTTATACGAAGAAGGCTCGCGGCTGTTTGGGATGATCGACGAAGACAGCCGTGCCACGTTGTGGCTGCTGGTGCACACGTACAGTTCGCTGCTGGCACGAATTGAGTCGGTGGATTTTGCCGTTTTTGGGCCGCGGGTGCGGCTGTCGAAAACGGAGAAGTTGAAGTTGATCGCCAAGGCGCGCTTCGGGCGCCAGACGGAAGAGAACATTCTTGCGAAACGTGATCGTGATCGGCGGCGGGCTCGCGGGGCTGGCAGCGGGAATATCGCTGGCTGAAGCAGGCTGGCGAGTACGGCTGTTTGAGCAGCGGCCATTTCTGGGAGGCCGGGCAACGTCCTACGTGTTGCCGGATGGCGAACACGTGGACAATTGCCAGCACGTGACGCTGGGCTGCTGCACAAACCTGGAAGATTTTTATCGCCGAGTCGGTTCCGCGGACAAAATCAAATACTTCGATCGGCTTTTATTCCAGGACCCGCAGGGCCGCACCGGAACGATGCAAGCCGGAATGCTGCCGGCGCCGTTTCACATAACCGGCTCGTTCCTGAGGTTTGCGCCGCTGACATTTGCGGACAAGCGTTCCATAGGGCGAGCGATGCTAAGCATACTGCGCGGCAAAGGGCACACCTCGGATCTCGACGAACCCGGCGGAATTTCGATGCTGGAGTGGTTGAAGCGACGCGGCCAGACGCCCGGAGCAATTGAACGGTTCTGGCGCGTGGTGCTGGTAAGCGCGCTGGATGAAGAACTGGACAAGACCGATGCGCGGTTCGGCGTGGATGTTTTCTGGAAGGGTTTCCTGTCGAATCGCACGGGATACCGCATGGGCGTGCCGGTGGTGCCGTTGGGCGTGCTTTACGATGGCTGCAAAGCGGAGATTGAGAAACGGGGCGGGGAAGTAAATCTGCGAATGCCGCTGCGGGGAATGCAGCTGCAAAACGGCACGATTGAGAGCGTGGAATTTGATGGCGGGCGCAGGGAGTCTGCCGACGCGTATATTTTCGCGATGCCGCACCCGGCCTTGCTGGATGTGCTTCCCGAGGAGGCGAAACAGTTGGAGCCGGCTTTGGCGAAGATCGCCCGCATCGGCAACTCGCCCATCACTGGCGTGCACTTCTGGTTCGACCGAAAAGTAATGAGCGAACCATTCCTGACGATGATGGACACGACCACACAGTGGATCTTCAACAAGACCGCCCTGTACGGCACGGAAAATGACGGCGGAGAAAAGGGGCAATACCTACAGTTGGTGATCAGCGCATCTTATGGGTTGCTGCAGAAGCCACGGCAGGAAATCATCGATCTTTGCCTGAAGGAAGTGCGCGAGTTCCTTCCCGAGGCGCGGGAAGCCAGACTGGTGAAGGCTACAGTAATTAAGGAGGCGGCGGCCACGTTTTCCCCGCAACCAGGTGTGGACTTGCTGCGTCCAAAACAAGAGACACGAATTGGACGAATGGTCCTTGCCGGGGATTGGACCGACACTGGTTGGCCTGCCACGATGGAAGGCGCGGTGCGTAGCGGCTATTTGGCCGCCGAAGCGCTGCTGCGTCAGGCTGGAACGCCAAAGCGATTGCTGCAAGCGGATTTGCCGCCGGATGGATTGGTTCGAATCTTGTTTTAAACAGAGGGATTGTGCGGCTCGGTTTGCGTGAAGGAGCCAAGATGCGTCTCGCGGAGGGTGAGGCCTTCCGTGGAACGATCGAGCGCCAGATAAGCTTCGTGGTTGGCATTGCGAAAGGACTGAAAAGCGCTTTCGGAGTGCCAAAAATCGAGGGTAAGGTACGTTCGAGGGCGGGAGGGATCCTTCAGGAGTAGGGTGCGCAGTTAGCCGGGATCGCGGCGGAAGAGCTGAATCCAGGCGCCTCCGGGCCCGTAGGCGGATTCAAAACTTTGCTCGCCGCCGGGCTTGACTTCGAACTCCCATAGGATTACAAACATAGAGGTCCCATCTCCTGCTCTCGCCCACAGCATTCCAGGATAACTTCTGAAGGGAAGGCTGGTCTGCCCGGGCGATTGTAGCAATCCGATTGGATGTACGCAGCAAAGTGAAAACTCGCGAGTAGTTGATGTAACCCCGAGTAGTTGTGTAACCCGAGGAAGTTGTAGTGCGCCGGGGATGATGGACGGAGGCGTTTGTGGATCGCAAGTACGGACACCGCGGCTATCGTGATGCCGAGAAACAAGACAAGCACGAAAAGAAGGACAGGCACGACCGCAAGCCGCCGCAGGGCGGGCCACGTGGCGCTACCGATCACCTGGGACCGCGCACGCCGCGCATGGTGGGTACGGTAACGCGGGCGCGTTGCGCGAATTGCGGCGCGGTGCTGGTGGCCGGGTTCGATGTGAAAGGGCAGTGTCCGAAGTGCAATTTTGAGCTGCATTGTTGCAAGCAGTGCCGGTTCTTCGATTCGGGCGCGCAGTTTGAATGTACGCAACCGATTCCGGCGCGTGTTACGCCAAAAGACGCGAAGAACAATTGCACCTTCTATGAATTCCGCACGACGGTAGAGAAAGATACGGCGCCGACTTCTTATATGCAGGCGGCGCAGGCTCCCGTGGAAGCTCCAAACCCGGGAAGGCCGCTGGACGCGCGGCAAGCTTTCGAGAATCTCTTCAAGAAGTAGTTTTCTTCGTTTTGCCTGATTGCGGTGAGCCCAGCGGAAATAACGTTGGGGCTGCCTGCCGCTGGTTCGCAATCTCGTCCAACTCTGGATAGTGTTGCCGTAACGGTTCCGGCACTTTCACTTTGCTCCCTTTCAAAATGCTGATCAGTTGCAGGGCGTTGACTACGGCCTTGCCCTGAAAATGATTGTTGGTGACGACGAAGGTATTCGGCGAGTGTTTCGCGATGCTGCGAATGCGCGAAACCCACGGATCGAGCTCTTCGGCGGAATAGAGATAGTTGTAGCGTTCATGGGCAGGTGACGCGGGGTCGTCGGTGAACCAGGTGTCGTAACGGCGGCCATGGAGGCGCACATAGCCCACAGATGAAGTGCTCTCCGCGGAAGGTTCCAGGGAACGGCCAATGATGGGCTGATCGATGTTGCAAAAGGCGGCGTGGTGTTCGCGCAGTAGGACAAGCGTTTCGCTGGACTGCCAGGAAGCATGGCGAAGCTCTACGGCGAGTGGGTAGTCGGCGAAACGTTTCAGGAGGGCGGCGAGATAACTGGCGGTTTCCTTGGTGTTGTGAAAAGAAAAAGGGAATTGCAGGAGGACGGCGCCGAGTTTGCCCGCATTTTGCAGAATGTCGAAGCCGGCGCGAACGGCTTTCTCGTCATCTTTTGTGGCCGAGGGCTCGTGCGTGAACTTCTGCCAGAGTTTCGCAGTAAAGACGAAGGCAGGGTTGGCGGCAACGCGCTGCAGCCAACTCGCCGCGTGTTCGCGGCGCAGCGGCTGGTAGAACGAAGTATTAATCTCGATGGTGTCGAAGAATTCCGAGAGATACGCAGCCTCATGGAAATTCTTGGACCGAGGCGTGGGGTAAACGTAGCCAGACCAGTCGGGATAAGACCACCCGGCAGGACCGATCAGGATGCGACTGGCGGTGGGGGATTTTGCGGCGTGCGAGGAATCGGGAGGTTTCATGAAGAGGCGATCGCGTTTGCGTCCAATCGGTGCGCCAGATGCGCCAAGCTAGACTAGAAAGTCCCTAGGAAACTGTCAACGCCGCACGCCGTTGCGCAGGGGAGAGGCGCCTGCTATGCTGAGTCCATTATGCGGTGCAGAATGAAGACTGCGTCGCGTTCCCGCCTTAGCCATAAAGAATCCCTACAGGTGCAACCATGAACGTTTCCATCAGCTACAAGCACGTCGAAGCGCAGCAAGCGGTCGCGTCGGAAGTGATGCGTCGTTTAGACAAGCTCGGAAAACTGCTGAAGAGTTATGAACCGGATCTGGTGCAGATTAAGGGAGTGTTTTCCAAGAATAATCGAACGGACGAACAGTCGCTGGCATTGACGCTTTCGCTGCCGACTGGCACGCTACGGGCCACCGGAAATGGCAAAAACGTGCTGGCCGGGTGCAAGAATGCGTTCGCCGATATTGAAGCGCAAATCAAGAAGCACCAGTCGCTGTTGCGGAAGGATTACGAGTGGAAACGAAAACGCCCGGTGCGTGGCCAGTAACGCGAGTCCTCAACCTCAGGAGCGAGAAGTGGCGCGGGTCAAAGCGAACGAGAGCGACGAATTTACGTTACGCGCTGAGCGCGCGTCAGCCGGTTTCGTCGGGTTGTGCGAAGCAGGGTAGTTCGTGCGAACGAAGCAAGCGCAGCGATTTTCTTGTACAATTAAGGTTTGAATTTTAGGGGCGTAGCTCAGTGGTAGAGCAGCGGCCTTTTAATCCATTTTGATCAAAACGCTCCGACACGTCGGCACACGTCAAGACACGCCATTGCAATCGGATACGGGAAATTCGAAACGACAGTCCTAGTCTCATTCTGCCCAGTTTTGACAATCCAAGTGACACCAGAAGTGACACCAGAAATTCTCAACTTCTACCAATTATTGATGGCGGAGTTTCGAAGAGTTGGAGAGTCTTTGTGCTTTGTGCTGGAAATTATCTGGATACTGAATTGACTGAATTTCGCCTTTAGAAGCGTGCGTGACGGCGCGAGCCGCTGTGCTTCGCGCACCAGCCTCAACACCAGGCACATAAGCGATCACAAAATCTCGCACGGGATGAAAGCGCAGCAGCGGGCGCGAAGTCAGGTCGGATTATGACGCATTTGTGGAAAAGAGGGGTGAGATTGCGAATCGCTTCGTGAATTCTCTCAATCACGCGAGCCGCAGCATCCAGAGAGTCTGCCGCAATGAATTCCCATATTTCCTCAGGCTCTGGCAAAGCCTCTTGGTGGAGAAGGCCGTGATGCGGTCCGGTCCGGAAGCCCGGTCCGCGCCTCGTTCCTACCCGGCAAGTGCGTTGCTGCTGTGTCCGCCTCGTGCTTAAATCTCCTCGAACTCCGTTTTCGCCAGTGACAGGCACTTGATGTACGAGTTGTCCCTACCGAATATTCTGTGCAGCCCCTTTGGGAGGTCATTCCCCCAACCGGACCGCAAAGCTCAAGCAGTTCGCTGCCCTTTCTGAGTCTGGTGAACGAAGTCCCCCGCTGCACACGTGTGTAAGAGACCACAGTTCGGACACAAATTTCAAAGGCTCAAGGAAAGGCAGCGCATAGCGTAGTGGATTCGGGCTCTCTCAGGCAGCCCGTCGTTCGTAGCGGTGATGCAATCCACCGACCTGCGGCACCGCCACGATTGACCCCATTTCCGGCGGCTGAATCGCTCGCGGCTCCGGTGAGTCCTTCCTCAACGAAAGATGTATTCTCGATCGGTGATAGTAATCGAAATACGAATGGAGGGTTCGTCGTAACGAGCTTTCATGGAACACGATTACATGATCGAGGCACTCGCGCCGAATGGATCCAATCACTCGCTCGACATAGGCTCGCTGCCAAGGCGAGCGCGGTGCAGACAGAACTTCGCAAACGCCCATGTCTCGCACTTGTTCTCGGAAGTCATCACCGAAGATCGTATCGCGGTCCCGCAGCAAGTACCGCGGGAGTTGGTCAAAGGGAAATGCCTCCCGTAGTTGCTGTCCCGTCCACTCCGCGGTTGGGTGGGTGGTCACATTGAAGTGCAGAATGCGGCGCCGGTCATGAGCCAACACCAGAAACACGTAAAGGATCTGGAAACGAATGGTGGGCACCGTGAAGAAATCGATGGAGACCATCTGCTTGGCGTGATTCTCCAGGAATGTGCGCCAAGTCTGAGACGGCGGCTTGCGGCTGCGCAACATGTATTTGCTGACGCTGCTCTCCCCGATGTCGATACCGAGTTTGAGCAGTTCGCCATGGATGCGGGGTGCACCCCAACCGGGATTCTCCCAGCACATCTTGCGGATCAGATCTCGGACTTCACGCAAAATGACGGGTCGTCCGCGTTGACCGCGCCGCACCTTCCAGGTCCAGAACAAACGAAAGCCGGCACGATGCCAGGCAATGACCGTTTCTGGCTTGACGATGGCCAGTGCCAAGCGCCAGTTGCGCCAGAGGTGGGACAGACAGATCCACAACAACCGGTCCCCGGAGGTCAATTTCGGGCGTTTTCTTACGGACCGCTGAAGCACGCCGATTTGATGGCGCAGAGCCAGGTTCTCGAGCTCAAGGGCAGCACGCGAACGGAAGATCGAAGATAGAGTTGCGAGAAGTATCGCGAGAGAATTGAGCATCGGCGAGAATTATAAAAGAAATAAAACCCGATCCACTCAGACATTTCGACATTTTCGAGAGGCACAATATCCCCAGGATAGAGCTCTCGAAAGCCGTCGAACTCCGGGCCGCTTCGAATGGCGTAATTTCCTGAACCGGCGGTGAACGCGAAAAACTGACGGAACATCTGCCTAACAGACTCTACGGCGAATCGTACCGGGTACTGCCGAGGCTTCAATCCCCCCTTTACAATCGACTAGTCGGCTTTTCGTTGAAGTGAAATCGCGAGTTAACTGTGGTTAAATCTGGTGCACAATTGGTGCACAGAAGTCTGCAACTGAGGTGATTTCCTGCGAATCAGAGCGTCTCAAGCTATTGAAAATACGTGAACAGCGATGGGCACAAGCAGGGCAGATTGAATTAGCAAACCGCCGCCTTCAGCCTCTCGGTCACCTCTCCGGCGTTTACTTTCAACATCTCACCACACTGCCCTAGTTAATGTGGTGCACAGTTGGTGCACAAGCATTCATGGCGTCCAAAGTCGTCTCCATTTTCTTCATCGCCGCAAGCACTGCCGGGTCAAAAGCAAACTGGTCCCGATATTGTGAGTGCGCCAAACCATAAAGAAATCTTTCCAATCCATACTTGGTTAGAACTGAGCCGAAGTCTTCGTGCCTTTCCTGGCGCGGTTGAAGAGCCTCTGACGAACAGAAGCGGCAAGATTCCGAGGCGTTTCTCGCCTCACGATAGGGCCTCAAGATAAGGCCGCATGACGTTCGCTACTCGACATGCTTTGACGGCTCTCCAGATTTCATCCGTGGTCGCCTGGCGCTTTCGCTGGCATTCGCGGAGGGCTTCAAGCGCAATATCAAGTCCAATCTTGTTCCTATATCTAAAGCAATCTGCAACCGTCTTCGCGGGCGAAAAGACTCGAACGGCGACTCCTTCGATGGAGTGCTCTTGAATTCCATAGGCGCGTGTTTTGCGCGAAAACCGAACTATATGCAGTGGCGGATTGTCGAGCTTAGGCAGGCGTGCTTTATCACCAATTGCAAGCCATACCTCGAACGGCGATTGAGTTGTCAGGTCGTGAAAACGAAGAGCTGATAGAAGACAAACCACTCCCTTGGGCACGCGCTTCGAAGCTTGTGCGAGGCTGTGATGTTCGGTTGGCTGGGCACCGCGAGCGACGTAGAGTCCACGACCGAGTTGCATGACGGAGCCTTGGTCAACTGCCATGCGAAGGTACACCCGTGGGATGCCGTGGGCCCGAAGGTCTCGCGGACGTAGTATTCCGGCCTTCTTCACAAGTTTCGTGACGTCGGCTATGCGGTGATTCGGCATGAAATGCTCTTTACCAAACGTCGGTAAGTATATACAACTCCCGACATATTGTAAGGTCGAAGGCTACTATTCAAACGAGTACGAGAGAAGAGCTGCTAGTTGCAAGCGTGGTTCGAGCGCCCTGGGTTCGGTTCACGTCCCCAATCATTCGGTCTGTGACCGAATGGTTTCAAGAAGCTATTTCAGCCCGCTGAGACTTCCGCCCCTAACGGAAGAACTGAGAATCTAGTTCGCGAAAATCAAGAAACACAGCTGCGTTACCGAGGGATGTGTTCGCCGGGAGCCTCGCGAATTCCACATTTCCCAGATCGGGACTTCTGGCCCGGAATAACGGCCAGGTGCCGCTCGCAGCAAAGCGCGCCGAAACTCAATTCTCGGCGGGGACCGCTTTCTTCCGGCCTACCCTACGCCTCATCTCTCAACACCCTCGCTGCCTTATCCGCAATCAACCCAAACCCCTTCGCCCGGGCATCTTTCGCCAGACTCTTCATCCGCGTTTTTCCGGCCTCTGTTTTGCCCGACTTCATCTCGAGCTCAGCCAATGCCAACTGAATCTCATAGGAATTTCCCCCGTAACCATATTTGTCCGCCTCGGCCTGATTCGCTTGCAGACTCCTCACGGCCGCGTCAGCATTTCCTGTCGCAGCACGGACTCTCGCCGCGGCAATCGCAAATTCCAGTCGCACTGACACCATTGACGTCTTCCCCGCAAGTGCAGCACCAGCGTCAATCTCTTTCTGCGCATCCCCGCTTCTTCCCTGCGCCAGTAGCGCCTGTGCTAACACCGCGCGCGCCGCAATCTCGTCTTCGCGCAATTTCTCCTTGCGAAATTCTTCCAGTGCGGCGCGCGCCAGCCTCTCTGCCTCTCCCGCCTTCCTTTCTTCCAGTGCCACTTGCGCCAACCCCACACCGCTTTCCGCTTCCGTCGCTTGCTCTCCAATTTCCTTTCGAATTTTCAGGGACTCCTCGTACTTTTCCCTCGCCCCCTTCAAATCGCCTTCGCTCAGCAAGACTCCTGCGAGTCCCGCTAATGCCGCCGACAACTGATGCTTATCCTGATTTTCCCGGGCCATGATCACTACTTCTTCATATTTCTCGCGCGCGCTTGCCAACTCGCCTTGTGCGTACAACACCTCACCCAGGCCGATTAATTGGTAGGTGGTCTTTCCTTTTTCCCCAGCTGCCGTGAATATCGCCAGCGCCTCTTCGTACTTGCTCTTGGACTCCGCCAGTTTCCCCTGGTCCAGCAGCAGTTCCGCCAGGTTTGTCAGAGCCGTGGCCATGCCGTTCTTATCGCCCTTGAGCTTCCAGATATTCAGTGATTCTTCGAATGCCAGAGCGGCGTCAGCTAGGTTTCCTTCGGTTACATATTCCGCCGCGATGTTATTCAGCGTCTCGCCCTCACCGGTGTAATCCCCAATCTCGCGGTAGATCTGCAGCGCGCCCTGGGAGAGCTTTTTCGCTTCCTCCAGCTTTCCCATGTCTCCCAGCACGCTGGCAATATTGTCCATTGCTCCGGCCAACCCACTCTGGTTTCCGATTTTGCGGTAGATCGCGAGGGTTTCCTCGTAGGTTTTCTTCGCGTCCGCCAGATTTCCCTGGTCGTAATAGCAATTTCCAAGATTGTTCAGGGTATGCGCCACCCCGCTCAGATCCCCGGTCGCGGCAAAGATATCCTTGGCTTTCGCGCACAATTCTATAGCCTTCGGCACGTCCCCCAGATTTCTTTGCGCCATGCACTGCAAAGCCAGGGCCCGTGCCACGAGCAATTGTGAACCCTGTGCCTGTGCCTTCTCGGCGGCTCGCCCCGCAGCGCTTAAAACGCCTTTGAAATCGCCGCGCGCCCGACTGGTCATTGCGTCTGCCAAATCGATGCGGGGATCATTCTTCACAGGCGCCGGTAAGTTTCTCAACTTCCCAATTGTTTCCGTTGAAGCATCCACCTTCCCGAAGGTGCGCTGCGCGTTGGCCAGCTGCAACCCATATTCGAGATTGTCCGGAAAAAAATTGAATAGCGTCTGGTACAGCTCGATGGCTTTATCTCCTTCCAGCGCGCTCTCGCGGTACTTCGCTTCCAACTGCAGGCGATCTTCCCGCGACATGCCATCCGACATCTCGAAGGCCTTCTTTATCTCCTCCTTCGCCTTCGCGTCATATCCCAGATTTGACCACGCCGCGCCCAGCGCCCCATGAGACAACGCGAAGCTCGGCTCGAGCGCCAACGACTTCTCCAACAGCGCTCGTGCGCCCAGGCTGTCGTACACACGCAGCTTGGCCAGGCCTTCGGCGTAGAATCTGGCTGCTTCGCGATTTACCGGCAGCGTCGCCTTGACCTGGGCCGATTCGCTCGTCGAGATTCCCGCGACTCCCAGTTTCTCCCGTAGCTCCGCTCCCGCCTTGCTGACCAATTCATCCAGATGGTCTTCCGTTCCTTTCGCCGATACGGATGCCAGCGTCTCTCCCGCTGTGGTGTCCTGGAGCCGCACGTCCAGCCGGATTTCTCCGTCGCCGACCGGCACATAAGTTCCCATAACGACTTCATCCGTCCCTAGAATTTCTCGGATCCGCTCCAGCGTCTCCTTGCTGTAGCTCTCCGTCTCCGTCGGCGCCACGTTGAGTTTCATCTGCGCGACACTTTCGCCTGAAATCATTCGCAATTGTTCTCCTGCTGCCAATTCCGTAGTCAGCATTTCCGAGAGCGCCGTCGACATCCATGCCATCTCTGGTCTTCCGGCCAGATTCTTGAAACCGAGCACCGCCACAGACCGCCGCGTCTTTTTCGCCACGCTCCCGCCAGCGCCGCCAATCAGTTTCGTCCCCGGAGTCCGATGCCGGTAGAAATATCCGCCCGCCGCCAGCAAGAGCACCGCCGCCACGCATCCCGCCACCAGCCACGTTCTTGCCGCGTCTCTCGACGGTTTTGCCCGAGGCGTGACTCCGGCCGTCAGCCTCTCCAGATCTACTCCCAATTCTTTTGCGCTCTGATAACGGTGCGCCGGATCCTTGGCCAGTGCCTTCAACACAATCATTTCCAGGCCCGGCGAAATCTTGCGGTTTAATTTGCTTGGCGCTTGTGGATCGTGATTGAGAATCGCGCTGATCAGCAGCGGTCCGTTGGTCTCTGGAAACGCGCGCCGTCCCGTCGCCATTTCGTAGAGCACTGCTCCCGCCGCCCAGATGTCGCTCCTGGCGTCGGTCTCTTCTCCCCGCAACTGTTCCGGCGGCATGTATGGCAATGTTCCCACCAGCGCCTGCGTTTGCGTCAGCGTTGCCGCGGCATCTGCTTCTCCTGCTTTCGGGAGCAACTGCGCGAGTCCAAAATCCAAGACCTTCAAACGTCCGTCCGGAGTGATGCGCAGATTTCCTGGCTTCAAATCCCGGTGCACGATCCCTTCGGCGTGCGCTGCCTCCAGTCCTTGCGCCAACTGGTTTCCCAGACGCACTACTTCTTTCTCTGTCAACGCCCCATTCGCCAGCTTCTGGTCTAGCGTTTCCCCGGCGATATACTCCGTTACCAGGAAATCCAGGTCCTGCTCGCTGCCGAATTCGTGCACAGTGGCAATATTGGGGTGGTTCAGCTTCGCCAGTGCCAGCGCCTCCTTCCGGAATCGACGGCGCGCCGACTCTTCCGCGAGCAGGCCCGGTGGCAGTACCTTCAGAGCAACACTGCGCTGCAATTCCTCATCGTGCGCGCGGTACACCACACCCATGCCGCCCGCGCCAATCTGCTCTTCGATTTTGTAGTGTGAAACGCGTTTGCCGATCATGTGGGCCTGGCCGTCAACTCATCCTAATCCCGTCTTTGCACGTTATCAAAATCAAATTGTCTTTAACTCAGAGGAGCTGCTGTTCGCACGCTTTGATTTTCAGGCCTATTGGTTTTTGGGCTCCCGATTTACCATTGGCGATTTCCAGCTTCTTCTTTCTCTTTTTCCTTTCTTCTCCCCGAGTTGTGCTAGAGGCTCGCCATCCGGGCCCGGCCCGGTCACGCTCGGACGTTGGGGACTCGCGCCTATCTGGTCCAAACGGGGTTGTGGGATGTAACCCATCAACTGTCCGTGCGCTGATCGCGAACACTTTTTGGGTGCAGGATTGGGTGCAGCTAGAAAAGTAAGAATGGCTCCGAGTCTTATTTAAGCGACACCATACGCGGCACTTAGATTTTTGTCCCGCTCGACTGTTAACCGAAGGGTTGCTAGTTCGAATCTAGCCCGGGGAGCCATTCTTCCTCTTTAGTTTCACTCGCTTATATGGAAGTTGATAACAACACTGTTTGGGTGCAATTGGGTGCAACTTCTATTCTTGGCGCCAGAATTGTAAATTCGACCCTCTCGTAACCAGCAGGAAACAGTGTGCTTAAAGTTCGCTACATTCGACTGGTCAGATTGCAGACTGCGGGCAGGCATCCGTCGAAGACCCAACCGTAATTCTCTCAACGAGTCGGAAAACGACAGAGTATTCGGCAGACTACCGAATGGTTTCAACAAACTATTTCTAGCCTGGCAGCCTTCGTCCACTGACCGAACCACTGAGAATCTAGTTTCCGAAAAACCAGGAGACGGAGCGACGTTATGGAGGATCTCTTCGCCGCGAATCCGAGGAATCTCAAACTTCCCACAACAGGCCCGGCATTGCTTCCGGTTTGCCCGTCACTCGGGCACGATCCGTCCGTATGATCACAGAGCTATTATGAGCGACGGCTTTTCGATGGTTAGAGAATGCCGGCGCGGCCGGCCCATCGGGCGATATAGCTCTGAAGGAATGATGTGAAATCGTCCGCGCCAGGCGGCAGCTTTTTCCCACGAAGGCTGATTCGCGAGAAGTCCACGTTTACAACCGGATTAGTCAGCTTGCTCATAGCAACTTTGCGATTTCGGCATGCGGGCAATACGAACGAAGGGATGACGGCAATGCCCTCGCCTGCCTCTACCATGGCGATCATGGTATCGAGATAATTGAAGATGGCGCGCCGAGGAACGAAAATCCCGGCGCGGGCCAAATGCTTGTCGATGAACTGCTGGACGACGCTGCCCGACACGAGCGAGACCAGCGGCTGTCCCTTCAGAGCGGACCAGGTGGTAGATGTGCGGCGCAATGCCGGATCGTCATCGGGGCGAATCACCATCAAGGAAAAGCGAAACAATGGGGTGCGACGGATTCCAGGCGCCGGCTCAAAAAACGCACCGACGCTCATATCCAATTTGCCGTTCACAACCATCTGAGAAAGAGCGGGTCCGCCCACATCGAACACTTGGATTCGGAGGTCGCGCCGGTGGGAGCGGAATTCCTTAATGGCTTCCGGCAGTATGTTGGCCGCGACCAGTGGGGGCGCGCCAACGGACAAAGTGTGGCTAGCTTCGGCGGCCGACTGCCCGATGCGCGAGACAGTGCCATCAACCTTTTCCAGGCTCTCCCGAACAACGCCAAGCAGTTCATTGCCGTAAGTTGTCAACCCGACGTGGCGCGTCGTGCGATCAAACAAGCGAAATCCGAGTTGGGTTTCCAGCTCTCGAATCAAAACGCTCAAGCCAGATGGGGTGATGTAGAGGGCTTCCGCGGCGCGCGAAAAACTTCGATGCTGCGCCACCAGCAAGAAGGCGCGGAACTGGCGGGAAGTAAAATCCATTGCTGAATCATCCTCAACAATCATTGAAATATTTGAACTTGTATCACAAGACTGTGTGAATTGAAATAAGGCAGGCGGATTGTGGGGCCAATCGCTTGACGGTGGAGAATGTTCTTGCGAAAACTTACAGAAAAGAGCATGCGTTGACTAATGGCTTAAGAGATTCGGAACTTGACTCTGCCTTCGCCCGCCTAACACCTCGGCAATGGGTCATCTGTGGAGTCGCCGCACTCGGCTTTGCGTTCGATCTTTACGAGACGTTAGTGTTGCCGCTCATTGCCCGTCCTGCACTCGCCGCTCTCGGGAACTTCAAGCTAGGCAGTCCGAGCTACAACCTCTGGGTGGGACTGCTGTTTTATTTACCATTGGCTTCGGGGGGTATCTTTGGGCTCCTGGGGGGCTACCTTACCGACCTTTTAGGGCGCCGGCGTGTCCTGGTATGGAGCATCTTGTTGTATGCCCTCTCGGCTTGTGCCGCCAGCTTTGCACTTACATTGCCGCAGCTATTGTTTTTTCGTTGCACCACCATCATCGGCGTGTGTGTCGAATTTGTAGCCGGGGTAGCGTGGGTGGCGGAGCTCTTCTCCAATCCCAAGCAGCGTGAATCCGTACTGGGTTATACGCAGGCAGCCTTCGGTTGTGGGGGACTCATGGTGACGGGAGCCTATTATATTGCCGTCAGCTACGCCGAACGGTTTCCAGCCATCCACGGCAGCCACGAGGCTTGGCGCTATACCCTCTTGTCCGGACTGATCCCCGCGATTCCACTCATCCTTGCACGGCCGTTCTTGCCCGAGTCGCCAATCTGGCAGGAGAAGAAATCCAAAGGAACCTTGAAGCGACCGAGCTTCGCGGAACTGTTCCGGCCCGCTCTGCGAAAGACCACTTTGGTCTCTACGTTTTTGGTGGCGTGCAGTTATGCCCTGGCTTCCGGGGTCATTCTTCAAACTCCTCGCATGGTTCCCGGACTTCCCGAAGTACGGAGCCTCGCACCTCGCGTAGTAGAGCAAACCGTGAGTGGCGTCCAACTGTTTCAGGAGCTTGGCACGATTGTTGGCCGCTTGCTGTTTGTTTTCCTTGTAGTTCGAATCGCGACCCAGAGGCGCCTCTTGCGCGTTTTCTTGGTTCCCGGGTTGATTGTCTTTTCTTACCTCTATTTTTTTGCTGCGACGCACAGTTTGGTGCTTGTCAAGTATGGGATATTTCTGGCAGGTCTGCTGTTAAACGGGCCGTTCAGTTTTTGGGGGAATTACCTGCCGCGGATGTATCCTACGCACTTGCGCGGCACCGGCGAGAGTTTCGCAATCAACATCGGAGCCCGCGTGATTGGCGCATCGGGCGTGCTTCTCACGACGCAACTCACCAACATCATGCCTGGTGCCAGCGCGACTGCTCGTCTTGCATACTCGTCCGGCGCGCTTGCCGTCCTCGCTTACACGGGGTCGCTGATCGGGAGTTTCTGGCTGCGCGAGCCTGAAGGAGACCAACTGCCCGATTGAAGGGACGCCTATTCCTTAACCGAGCTCGTCAGGACTGGAGGATTCGGAGTGCCAATGAATGCGTCGGCTTCGTCGGTCTCCCTCACGGAAGCCTTGCTGAGCTTTGTTTTCATTTTGCTTGTGGCAATTGTCGCCGTTAGCTATCTTGTGCCACCTGCCGTTGTTCCCGCCTCTGCTCCGGTGACGGAGTTTTCTGCCGAACGCGCTATTGAGAACCTGAAAGTCATCGCCCGTGAGCCTCACCCAACTGGCTCGACTGCAAACGCGCGCGTACGCGATTATGTCGTGGAGCAGCTGAAGCAGGAAGGACTGGAACCGCAGATTCAAAGGACGGGTGTCGCCAGTTTGATGGAGGACTTTCCAGGCCCGTATGGGGCCGGAACTGTAGAGAACATCTTGGCCCGCCTGAAGGGAAGCAACAGTACAGGAGCTGTGCTCTTGATGGCGCACTACGATTCGGTCGCTCCCGCTCCCGGCGCCACCGACGACGGTTCAGGAGTTGTGACGCTGCTCGAAACCCTTCGCGCTCTGCGAAGCGGTACCGCGCCGAGAAACGATGTGGTTATTGTGTTCACCGATGGAGAAGAACTCGGAACGGTGGGAGTACAGGGTTTCGTGGACGAGCATCCGTGGGCAAAAGAGATATCCGTAGCTTTAAACCTGGATTCCGGCGGCAGCTGCGGCCAGGGTTCAATCAGCGAAACAAAGCGCCTCCACGAATGGTTGGTCTACGAGATCGCCAGAGCAGTTCCTCACCCGCTCACGGCTTCCCTTGATCTCTTCCCCAGGTTTGCGGGCCTCGATTCCACGGAACTCGATTCCGCGATCCCGACGCTGGAGGGAGGTTATAGCGGTTGCAGAACCGCGTACCACACTAGGATGGACAATCTCCAGAATCTCGATCCCCGCAGTATTCAGGGCGAGGGAAATTACACGCTGGCTGTCGTGCGGGATCTCGCGGACTTGGACCTCAAACGCACTCGTGCGCAGCACCGCCTTGTTTATTTTGCTTTTTTCGGGCGACTTATCATCTATCCGATGACATGGGTTCTGCCCTTGATGATTATCACGCTCGCACTTTTTGTTGTTGTCTTGCTACTCGCTTTCAGACGCGGGCGTCTGAGCGGACGTGGTCTAGGATTGAGTTTGCTGCTCTGGCCGGCAGCGTGGGCCGCGGCAAGCGTGACGGTTGCTTTTCTTTGGTGGGTGCTTCAGGCGCTCCATCTGGTGAACAGTTCCTTTGAGTCCTCCTACAACGCCCAAACATATGCTTTGGGGTTCCTGGCGCTCACCATCGCAGCCACATCGTCGCTGTATGTGGCCTTCCGCTGCAGGGCAAGCGCCACAGAACTAACCACGGGCGCTCTTCTCCTGTGCATGGCACTGTTGGTTCTTACCTATTTCATCGCGCCAGGCACGAGCTTTCTGCTCATGTGGCCTCTCTTCTTCGCTTTGCTCCCACTCGGCGTGGGATTTGTCTTAGACCGATCTGATTCAAGGTTATTAAAGATAACCCAATTGATTTGCGCGGGCGTACCGGTTTTTCTGTTCACTCTTCTCATCGCGGATTTCGCCATCCTGGAGGCGGAGTCCATGCAGACCATGGTGTTCCTCTGCATTTTCACTGTGGTCTTGCTTGCGCTGTTGGCACCGCAGCTTGAGGTGATGACGACACACCGCAAATGGCTCCTTCCAGGAGCCTGCGCAGTGCTAAGCCTGAGCTTCATCGCGTTCGGCGCTCTTCACAGCGGCTACGACGCCCTGCATCCTCGGCCGGATAGCGTTGCTTACTGGTTGAATGCGGATACCGGCAAAGGTTCATGGATCAGTTTGGATGAAAGGCCCGATGGATGGACTTCGCAGTTTCTGACGGGCCGCATCGAACGCGAAAAGATCGATATTTTTGTTGGGCCGGGAGGAGAAACGGTCTTGAAAACGGACGCCACGCCTCTGAAATTGCCCGCACCGGAAATCGTGACGTTGGACGACTCCGTATCGGGCAACGAGCGTATTTTGCGCCTGCGGCTGACTTCTTTGCGGCATGCCGATGTGCTGTGGGTGGCAGTTGAGAAGGCGACTGTTCTTCGCGCGACGATCGGCGGCAAAAAACTTCCGTCCAAGATGGTTGAGCCGAATGACCGGCTCTGGGGTTTCTACTATGCTGTTCCCCCTCCAGATGGAATTGAACTGGATATTGCCGTGGGCCTCGCCGATGCTCCGCGTCTAACGCCTGACCGATCAGACCAATGGTCTACCTGACATTCCCGCCTTGCACATCAAGCCCCGAACTGAAGACCAGATGCCACTCCATTACTACCCTGCCTTTGATTCGACCATTTTAGTGAGCCATTCGATCTTGGTAGCTCGGTACAAATCTCCTCGATAGTTCTACTGAATGGGCGTTGAAGGATGTTCACTGCAACGCGATCACTCCCGGATTGTTTGAATGAATAAGTCATGGAGGAGCGCTTGGTGTAAAAAAGCTGAACTCAGCGACCACGCTGATTCAGATACAACTAAGGAGGCTCCCCCATGGAGACTATGTACTACATCGGTTTGGATGTTCACAAGAAAACGATCAACTACTGCGTGAAGGACGGCAGTGGCCGTATCTATGCGGAAGGTTCGATACCCGCCACGCGATTGACTCTGGACATGTGGATGAAGACGCTTCCCCAGCCGTGGACGGCGGCCATGGAAGCGACCATCTTCACGGCTTGGATCTATGATCATCTGAAACCGCATGCCGCAGCGGTGAAGGTGGCACATCCACTGATGCTACGAGCGATTGCGGTGGCTAAGAAAAAGAACGACCGCATCGATGCCAAAAAGATTGCCGACTGCCTGCGCTGCGATTTTCTGCCGGAGTGCTACATGGCTTCGACGGAGATTCGCGAACGACGGCGCACCTTGCGCTATCGGAACCTGTTGGTCCGCCAGGCGGTGCAGATGAAGAATAAGATTGCGGTACTGCTGATGGAAGCCGGGGTGAGTTACAACAAACAGAAGCTCCACAAGGTCGGATACTTTCGTGAACTGCTGGCCACCAACCAGGACATCGATGAAGGGCTGAAACCGTTGTTGCGGCTGTGCCGGGAGACGGTGGTGCGCCTGGGGAAAACGGAAAGCGCGCTGGTGCGATCGCTGGAGCACGACTCTTTACTTGTGGAACGCGTGGAACGGCTGATGACCATTCCGGCGGTTGGACCGATCACCGCGTTGACCTGGGCGCTGGAAGTTGGCGACGTGCAGCGATTTTCCTCGATCAAGAAGGCCATCAGCTACTGCGGACTGTGCGGCGCGGAAAAAAGTTCGGCCAATATCACCATGCGCACGCCACTGTCGAAACAACGCAACAAACATCTGCAGACGATTCTGATTGAGGCGGCAAAAATGGCGCCGCGAAATAGCCCTGAACTAGCGATGGTATACGAACAGGAGAAACAAAAAGGCAATGCCAACCGCGCAACACTGGCCGTGGCGCGGAAGATGGTGGCGTACCTGGTCGCTGTGGATCGCCGGCAAAAAGGCTTTCTGGTAGTAGAAAACAAAAATCGCACCGCTGCGTAGCGGGTGCGAAATACAGGAGGATTTCTTCAGCGCGCAGCCTGCCAGGTCTCGTCAGTTGCCGACTGGGCGACGGAGCGTAAGCTCCCGAGGCCCCCATCGAATTGTTTCGAGACTGGCAGGAGATCACAAACTCAATCTTCTGTGCAGGCCCCCTTCGGGGCTGAGACAGCAAATGGATGTCTGGTTCTCAATCGAAGAGGAACCACCGCCGAGAGGCACGAACGCGAGCTGAAGCACCTAAGAATTTTATGCACGCGCTCCTCCGAAGCGCGTCGGGAGAGCTTTTGCCCGCTTGACACGGACTTATCATGGATGTCGGCAACCTTTCCCTTATCCGATTACGGAAGGGTTGCCCGTGATCCGGGAGAAACTGTAACCCAGGGCTCATTACTCGCTCGCCCATTGTGCGTCCAACTAGGTTCGGGTTTCCTGTGCCCCTTTGGAATTCAGGTCGCGAGAGGGATGGCCGGGTCCAGCACGCGCAGCAGGAGCAGACTTTGGTCATCCCGCTGCGGACCGTATTGTCGCGCCTCGCGCATGATGAGATCCCAAATCTCCGGCAAGGCTCTGGTAGCGTGTCGCGTCAGAAGCTCTTGTAGGCGGGTCAGGCCAAATTCTTCATCTCTGGCATTGGCCACTTCCGTTATACCGTCGGTAACCATCAAGAATAGATCGCGCGGTGAATAGCCGACGCGCTGACTAGCATAGGAACCGCCGGGGATTAGTCCCAGCGGAAGCTGCTCCATGGAGAGCCGGGCCGTGTCCTTGCTCCCGTGCCGATAGTGGAGGATTGGCGGATGGCCGGCCAAAGTGTATTCGGCTTCACTCGAGCCATCGAAGCGGAGCAGGGCCAGGGTGGCAAACATTCCAGGTTCCTTGAGATCTGGCAGCACGCGGTCCACACTTTCGAGCGTTGCTACAGGCATCTGGCGGAATTGCAAGGCGAGTCGCATGGCAGTTTTCAACATCCCCATGAGCTGGCCGGCAGGCAGACCGTGGCCGGAGATGTCGGCGACGTAGGCTACCAACCAACCGTCGTTCTGTATGACGTCGATCAAATCGCCGCCCATTTCCGTGCTAGGAATCGATTTGCCGTACAGCTCGAAACTCGCGTTCTGGAAAGAGACGGTCGGAACCAGAGTCGCCTGAATGCCGTGGGCCAAAGAAAGTTCGGTCTGCATGCGCACGCTGTCCAACCCCTCCGTACCAGCGAAGAACAGCAGAAATCGAGTCCCGAAACCGATGCCAACCAAGATTGCGATGGCATCGAATAGCACGCGCCGATGTACAACGACGGGGACCGGCAGAGGCGGCGAAACGTGCGCTGCCCAGTAACCCAGCCAGCCGGCTACGACCACCAGAAGAAACAGGAGAGGGACAAGACGAACTCTTTTGATTCCGGCGACTCTAAGCGCTGTCGCTCCCGTGCCCACTAAGACGGGCCAGAAGAAACCTCCGCCGATGCGCGAAGCGTTGAGCTGCAACAGATCGAGCGCGAAACCGCCGGCGGCGCCGATGCAGAAGTATCCTGCCATGAGCGTCTTCATCCGTCCCAACGGCAGCACGTGCCAGTAGGGACTGTAGGCGGCGGGAAAGGCCGAGCGCACACCAGCCAGCCACGTACTGAGCTTCTTTTTCATCAGTACTTCCCTTGGCGTCCTGGATTGCACGGAGACCGAGCGCTAAGCCAGAGCTTCGACGATTCGTCGATCGAGGCTGTAGAACGCTGGGAATCCGAAAAACAAGACGGAGACGAAAATGGATAGATTCACTAATTAAGGTGGTACCAGAAACGTATAAAGATCACAAGCGGGCGGCGAACTTGAATGGCTGATCTTTGATTCTGAATAGCATTCCTGACAGCCTAATCATCACCGGGGGGACAGTTCGAGGCAAAACGACCTGTACAGAGAAGCGCCGTTCCCGCCGGCCATACTCCGAACGAGTGGTCGGCAATCCTTACCTTACCGGATTATGGAAGGGTTGCCCGTAATCCGACCGGAACGGTCGAACAGTACCTCTTCGCAAAACCTAAGTGACTGCTAAAGAATAAAGGCACAATTTGTGCGGTTTTGATCGAGCTCCTTCTCATTGATAGCGCTGACGATGAGAAATCCACATATCAAACGCCGGTACATACGGGGCGGAGAATCCACAAATGATTTTCACAAGTTGAGTTCGAGAGCTATAGTTTGTTCTGCTGAGGCACTTCTAACGGGCCTATAATTCCTCCTGGAATATGACCCTAGCAAACGGCACAAGACTGGGTCCTTACGAGATCATCGCCACTCTGGGCGTGGGCGGGATGGGCGAGGTGTATCGCGCGCGCGACACGCGGCTGGACCGGACCGTAGCGATCAAGATACTGCCGGCACACTTTTCGTTGGATCCTGTGAGGAAGCAGCGATTCGCGCGCGAGGCGAAGACGGTTTCCAGCTTGAATCACCCGCACATCTGCGTGTTGCACGATGTGGGCAGTCAGGATGGGATCGATTATCTGGTGATGGAATTGGTAGAAGGCGAGACGCTTGCGAAGCGCCTCGAAAAGGGACCTTTGCCGCTTGAGCAAGTCCTGAAGTACGGAATGCAGATCGCCGATGCACTCGGCAAGGCCCACCGCAGCGGCGTGATCCATCGCGACCTGAAGCCCGCGAACATCATGCTTACTGCTACTGGTGCGAAGTTGCTGGATTTTGGCCTGGCGAAGCCCGCTGTGTCCATGGCGGCTCTGGCCACGGTCACCGCCAGCTTGCCCTCGCCTGTGACTCAAGACGGCGCTATTGTCGGCACTTTTCAATACATGTCGCCGGAACAGATCGAAGGCAAAGAGCTGGATGGTCGCAGCGACATCTTTTCGTTCGGCGCTGTGCTGTACGAGATGCTCACAGGCCGGCGTGCCTTCGAAGGTAAGAGCCAACTCAGCGTCGCGTCCGCCATCCTGGAGAAGGAACCGGTGGCCATCAGCACGCTTAAGCCAATGACTCCACCAGGAGTGGAGCGGGCGGTTAAGCAATGCTTAGTAAAAGAGCCGGAAGACCGCTGGCAGGTGGCGCGCGATTTGGAATTGGATCTGAAATGGATCGCAGAAACTGGCTCGCTGGCCACGCCGGCGCAGACATCTTCTGCAAAAGTCATGCGTCTGCTCGGGCCACGCGCGCTTCTGTTCGGACTAAGCACACTGGTTTTGGGAGCATTAATCGCGGGACTAGCCGTGTGGAATTTGAAGCCTCCAAGTTCGTCTTCGCCAGTGCAGGTCATTCGCACGGTGATTACCTTGCCATCCGAGCAAAGGCTTGTGGGATTGGATTCTCCGGCCGTGGCCGTTTCACCCGACGGCACTCGCGTCGCGTATGTCGCCGTCCAAGGCGGTAGGCAGCAGCTTTTCCTGCGGGCGATGGATAGCGCGACAGCCATGCCAGTCCCTGGCAGCGAAGACGCCGTCAATCCGTTTTTCTCGGCCGATGGTCAATGGCTAGGGTTCTTTGCGGGCCAGAACATGAAGAAGGTGTTATTGAGCGGCGGACTCCCGCTGAATGTCAGCCCGGCCGGGAACCCGCGCGGCTCCAGCTGGGGCAGCCAAGGCACGATCGCGTTCGCGCCCACAGGAGTGTCCGTGCTCCAGCAAGTGTCGGATGGAGGAGGCATTCCGCAGCCGCTGACTCGCATGGAAAAGGGGGAGGTCGCCCACCGCTGGCCGGAGTTCCTGCCCAGCGGCAAGGCAGTGTTTTTTGCCGCCGGAACCACCACCACAAATTGGAACAACGCACGGATCGCAGTCCAGTCGATTGCAACGGGTGAACGCCTGAACCTGATCCAAGGCGCAACGCAGCCCCGCTACGCAATCTCCGGCCACTTGGTTTATGTGCAAGGGAAAAGCTTGATGGCTGTACCGTTCGACCCACAAAGGCTCGCTCTCGGCGGCGCCACCGTCCCCGTAGTCGAGGGTGTGTTGCAATTTCCGTCTACCGGTGCCGCCCAATACAGCATCTCCAACACCGGAACGCTGGTCTATGTTTCGGGGGGCGCTCAGTCGGCGCAACGCAGATTGGTGTGGGTCGCGCGTAATGGCACCGAGAAGCTCCTGACCACGCCGGCGCGCGCTTATCGAGGACCGCGAATTTCCCCGGATGGCCGACAGGTAGCCGTTGCGATTGAAGAGCAAGAAACACAAATCTGGCTCTACGATCTCGCTCGCGAAACATTGACGCGCATGACCTTTGAGGGAAATTCGAACATCAACGCGATCTGGACACCGGATGGCAAGAAACTAGCATTTACCTCAAACAAAGAAGGCCCAGTGAACCTGTACTGGCAGAATGCCGACGGAAGCGGCGGGCTCGAACGATTAACTACCAGTGACTACTTACATTCACCGATGTCCTGGTCCCCAGACGGGCAGTTGCTGGCCTACATCGAAATCAATCCCACCACCGGCTATGACATTTGGGTCGTGAACGCAGGTGATCATAAAACGCAGCCCTTTCTCCGTACCCCGTTCAACGAAAGCTCGCCAAGATTCTCCCCTGACGGACACTGGTTGGCGTATACCTCGAACGAATCCGGCCGCTATGAAATTTACGTGCAACCTTATCCTGGACCCGGAGGCAAGTGGCAAATCTCGACGGAAGGTGGCACGGAGCCAGTGTGGAACCGCAGCGGGCGGGAGCTGTTCTACCGCAACGGTGAGAAGATGATGGCCGTGGACATCACCACGCAGCCGAGTTTCGCTGCGCGTAAGCCTCAACTGCTCTTTGAGGCAAGGTACGAACTGAGTCCGGGAACGTTCGCATACTATGATGTGTCGCCCGACGGCCAGCGCTTTCTGATGTTGAAGCCCAACGGGGCTGGCGAAGCGGCGCCGACGCAAATCAACGTCGTGCTGAACTGGTTTGAGGAACTGAAGCGACTCGTGCCGACAAGGAAGAAGTGAAACGGTTCATCACCTTCCATCACACCTGATGCAAGACCCGTGGAAATGACTGCACTCGTCGTTTCGACTCTAGCGCCGAGCCATTACTCCTGAGTCGTCGGCAACCCTTCCCTTACAAGATTAGGTAAGAGTTGCCCGTCAACTGTCCACAAATTGCGGTTCACGGATCCGCAGCACAGGATCAGTGTGCTGCTTCTAAGACGATCTTTTGTGCACGCCAGTTCAAGAGTTCGGCGACGTACAGTTCATTCTCGGACGGACAAGCAATCTCGTGAATCCAACCGAATTGGCCTAACTGTTTTCCTGATTTGCCGAACATTCCAAGAACCTTTCCATCCAAGTCGAGCTTGTATATTCTCCCGGGAAATGCATCAGAGCTGAACAGCACTTGATGTGGCGGCGGGGTAATGCAAATTGCCCAAGGCGAACCTGGCGTTCTCGAACCAGATGGATGGTCTGTTTTGTTGCCGATCGCGGGTCTTGCATCGGACGGGACGGGAACGTCGATAACGATCTGGCGGAGAAATTTACCATTTCTGTCGAATACTTGAATGCGATGATTTCCGCGGTCCGCTACATAAATATTGTCCTGCGCGTCAACGGCAATGCTGTGCGGAGTGTCAAATTGACCTGGCTTGTCCCCTGGTTCGCCCCATGACTTCAACCAATTGCCATCTTTATCGACTTTGGCAATTCGTGAATTGACATAGCCGTCACTAATATAAGTGTTGCCCGCGGAATCCCAAGCTACATCCGTCACCTGTCTGAATAATCCGTCTTCGGGTGGCAGAGGAGGTTGGACTTCTTTCAGTGGCCCAGTCCCATCATCCGACGCCTCCTGCTTGCGACCGAAAACCATGGAGACTCGTCCCTCGGGAGTGAACTTGACGATGACATCCGAACCTTTGTCGGTGACCCAGATGTTGTCTTGCGGATCAATCTTGACCGTGTGTGCATAGGACCATGCATAGAGGTTGTGGCCAATTTCGCGCAGAAATTTGCCGTCAGAGCCGAATTCCAGCAACTGCGCCGCGGCCGCACCATACGCGGGACCAGTTGTATTGCCGCGAGAGAACACGAAGATGTGGCCTTTCGAATTCACCGCGACGCCGGTAACTTCGCCAAAACAGAGGTCGGCCGGCAGGCGCAAGAAATCGGGCACCGAGCGATATTGAATTTCGGGCACCGCAGACGTTTGTGCAGAAAGCGAAGAGGTCTCACATGCAATTGCCAGCAAAAGGAGAATTGTCGAGAGCTTCATTTCCACCCCAGTCCTAGTAACACGGTTCAAGAACCGGCCAGACGAATCGTGGTCCAATATAGCGCACATAGACCGATATCCGAGATTCTGATAGGTTGGCCGGCTACTCGGAAGTTGGTCAGAAACGCTAGTGATTTACCGGATGCGCGTTCTCGCTCAGCAGTGAGCGGGGGGCGGAGTTCCGCGCGCGTCCGGTAAAGCCGTTTGGAGGTGGCCGCTCGTGGGTGCGGCGGACGCGGGCCTATGCAAATTCAATTGTGGGGAGAGGCGATTTTGAGGTGTGCCACGACTGCGCTGCGGAGCATGAGCTGTCACACCGCGGACGCAGAAAACGCGTTGTGGGAAGTGAAAGACCGGGTTCTGGGTGGATTGTTTGAATGAATAAGTCATGGAGGAGCGCTTGGTGTAAAAAAGCTGAACTCAGCGACCACGCTGATTCAGATACAACTAAGGAGGCTCCCCCATGGAGACTATGTACTACATCGGTTTGGATGTTCACAAGAAAACGATCAACTACTGCGTGAAGGACGGCAGTGGCCGTATCTATGCGGAAGGTTCGATACCCGCCACGCGATTGACTCTGGACATGTGGATGAAGACGCTTCCCCAGCCGTGGACGGCGGCCATGGAAGCGACCATCTTCACGGCTTGGATCTATGATCATCTGAAACCGCATGCCGCAGCGGTGAAGGTGGCACATCCACTGATGCTACGAGCGATTGCGGTGGCTAAGAAAAAGAACGACCGCATCGATGCCAAAAAGATTGCCGACTGCCTGCGCTGCGATTTTCTGCCGGAGTGCTACATGGCTTCGACGGAGATTCGCGAACGACGGCGCACCTTGCGCTATCGGAACCTGTTGGTCCGCCAGGCGGTGCAGATGAAGAATAAGATTGCGGTACTGCTGATGGAAGCCGGGGTGAGTTACAACAAACAGAAGCTCCACAAGGTCGGATACTTTCGTGAACTGCTGGCCACCAACCAGGACATCGATGAAGGGCTGAAACCGTTGTTGCGGCTGTGCCGGGAGACGGTGGTGCGCCTGGGGAAAACGGAAAGCGCGCTGGTGCGATCGCTGGAGCACGACTCTTTACTTGTGGAACGCGTGGAACGGCTGATGACCATTCCGGCGGTTGGACCGATCACCGCGTTGACCTGGGCGCTGGAAGTTGGCGACGTGCAGCGATTTTCCTCGATCAAGAAGGCCATCAGCTACTGCGGACTGTGCGGCGCGGAAAAAAGTTCGGCCAATATCACCATGCGCACGCCACTGTCGAAACAACGCAACAAACATCTGCAGACGATTCTGATTGAGGCGGCAAAAATGGCGCCGCGAAATAGCCCTGAACTAGCGATGGTATACGAACAGGAGAAACAAAAAGGCAATGCCAACCGCGCAACACTGGCCGTGGCGCGGAAGATGGTGGCGTACCTGGTCGCTGTGGATCGCCGGCAAAAAGGCTTTCTGGTAGTAGAAAACAAAAATCGCACCGCTGCGTAGCGGGTGCGAAATACAGGAGGATTTCTTCAGCGCGCAGCCTGCCAGGTCTCGTCAGTTGCCGACTGGGCGACGGAGCGTAAGCTCCCGAGGCCCCCATCGAATTGTTTCGAGACTGGCAGGAGATCACAAACTCAATCTTCTGTGCAGGCCCCCTTCGGGGCTGAGACAGCAAATGGATGTCTGGTTCTCAATCGAAGAGGAACCACCGCCGAGAGGCACGAACGCGAGCTGAAGCACCTAAGAATTTTATGCACGCGCTCCTCCGAAGCGCGTCGGGAGAGCTTTTGCCCGCTTGACACGGACTTATCATGGATGTCGGCAACCCTTCCCTAATCCGATTATGGAAGAGTAGCCCGTCATCCGACCGCAACCCGGAAACCCGGAAGGCGATTCGGCTTTGGTTCGATGAGTGCATCGGCGATTGGCAGCAGGAGTGAGCAGCCTTGAGCAATCCTCCGCTACTCAATCGACCGGGTTCGCCGCGCCTCGAATCTCGTCCTGCGGTTTCCACTTGACATCCAAGTGACAACTATGTTCACTTGAATGCCAAATGAAGAAAATGCCCATCCAGATTCTGCAAGGCACTCTCGATCTCATGATCCTCCGCACCCTCTCCACCATGGGTCCGCAGCATGCCTATGGGATCGCCAGCAGGCTCCAACAGGTCTCGGAGGACGCCTTGAATCTTAACCAGGGCACCATTTATCCGGCTCTCGTGCGGATTGAGCAGCACGGCTGGACCCGTGGTTCCTGGGGCAAGACGGAAAACAATCGCGAAGCGAAGTATTACACCATCACCAGGGCCGGGTTGAAGGCGCTCAATGAAGAAACCGGACGCTGGCGCCAGATGGCCGGCGTGGTTGAAAAGTTGCTTGCAGAGGAACAGTAGCCATGGCGCGTTGGAGAAGAATCATCGCCAAGCTCCGCGGTCTCGTTGCTAATAAGCGCGCCGAAGAGGATCTTGCGCGTGAAGTCGCATCGCACCTCACCCTCCTCGCCGACGACTTCGAACGCCGTGGCATGCCGCCTGAAGAAGCACGGCTGGCCGCGCGACGCGCTTACGGCGGCGTGGAGCAGGCAAAACAGGCACATCGCGACGAGCGCTCTCTGCAGTGGATCGAACAAACCATGCAGGACCTGCGCTATGGCCTGCGCACATTGAGGAAGAGTCCCGGCTTCACCATAACCGCAGTGCTCACGCTCGCCCTCGGCATCGGTGCATGCACTGCCATCTTCAGCCTAGTGAACGCGGTGCTGATCCGTTCATTGCCATACGGTGATGCTGGCCGTCTCGTCTATCTCTACACGCCCAACCCTCAATTCAATGTACCGGTGGAAGTCTTTGGTCCCGCTTATGCTGACTTCTACGACTTGAAAAAAGAGAGCACCTCGTTTCAGGATATGACCGCCTTCGATCAATCGGTCTTCAGCCTAACTACGCAGGGTTCTGCGGAGCGTGTGAGCACAGCGCGCGTGGATGGCGATTTCTTTTCGGCATTCCAAGCTTCGCCGCAACTGGGCCGGGCAATTGCTCCCAGCGACGATCAAGTAGGTCATGAGAAAGTGGCCGTGATCAGCCACGCTCTTTGGCAATCCATGTTCGCGTCCAGTGCGGACATTCTTCATCGCTCGCTGCTTCTCGATGGCAAGACTTATCAGATCATCGGTGTCATGCCGCAAGGGTTCGAGTATCCGCACTACTCCGATTTGCCCTATGGCAGCGCGCAATACAAAACGACCCAGATATGGATCCCACTGGCTCTCACTCCCCATCAAATGGGCGACCGTGAAAACGCGCGCGGCAACGCCGTCGCACGGCTCAAGGCCGGGGTTTCCATCGCGCAGGCACAGGCGGAGATGAGTACCCTCATAGTGCGCCTCGACAAGCTTCACGACGCGCGTGTGCGCGGATGGGGCGCCCGGGTCGAGAACTTCGTTGATAGCACCGTCGGCCATGTGCGTGCGCTGCTTTGGCTGCTGCTCGGTGCGGTGTGCATCGTGCTGTTGATTGCATGCGGCAACGCTGCAAACCTGCTGCTTGCACGCGCAGCAAGCCGAATGCGCGAACTCGGCGTGCGTGTTGCACTTGGTGCGGGGCGCAGCCGAATCATCCGTCAGCTCCTCACTGAGTCGCTACTCATCGGTCTCGTGGCGGGAGGTGTTGGAATTTGCCTGGCATACGTTTTTCTCCGTGTCCTGCCGCATCTCAATCCGGGCAACATTCCGCGCCTCAATGAAGCATCGCTCGACACACGCGTACTGTTTTTCACCGTGGCCGTGTCTGTGCTGACGAGTGTGATTACCGGCATTCTGCCTGCATCGGCTGTGTCGCGCATCAACTTGACTGATTTTCTGGCTACAAGCAGCAGCCGCAGCGTCGCTGGTGCGCATACGCGCGTCCAGAGCACACTTATTGTAGTGGAGTCCGCGCTGGTTGTCGTGCTGCTTGCCGGGGCCGGTCTGTTCATCCGTAGCTACATCAATGTGGTGTCGGTCGACACAGGCTTTTCCCAATCCACCGTTGCAATGAACATCGAGCTCGATGCTCGGTACAGCCAGCCGCAACGCGTTGAGTTCTTCCGCAATCTTTTCGCAAGAGTGGAGGCGCTCCCCGGCGTACAGAAGGTGGGTGGGATCAGCAACTTGCCGCTCAGTAACGACGAAGACCTAAGAGAATTCGAGGTTGACGGATATTCAAACAAAAAGGGTCAGTTGGCTGAATTCCGTAGAGCCACACCGCAGTATTTTTCAGCCATGGGCATTCCGCTTGCGGCGGGACGTTTATTTACGCAGGAAGACAAATCCAATCGATCCATTGCAATCGTCAATGAGAGCTTTGCGAGGGAATATTTTACCAATCGCGACCCGATCGGCGGGCGCATCAGCAGAGAGGATGACCACACTCAATGGAGCACCGTCGTTGGCGTGATTGGCGACGTGCGTGACTCGGCACTGGAGAAAGCGCCGGAGCCCCAGATCTATAATCTCGATGGTGATTTCGAAGGCGGTTACATCGCTGCTCGCTCGACCCTTCCGGCAAAGTCTTTGGCAGCAACCATCCGTTCAACGTTGTATTCCATCGATCCCAATCTTGCGGTCGGCGACATTCAAACCATGGGTGATTTGGAGTCTGAAGCCAGTGCACAGCGGCGCTTTCAGACATCGCTGCTCTCGGTCTTCGCCGGCATTGCATTGTTCCTTGCGCTGGTGGGTCTCTATGGGCTCATGGCGTACTCTGTCAGTCGCCGCACGCGCGAAGTGGGCATTCGCATGGCGCTCGGCGCGCAGCGAATGGACGTGATGCTGCTTGTGCTCAAGAAGGCGTCGCTCCTGCTTGCACTGGGTCTCGTCTCCGGGTTAGTCGCCTCGTGGTTCGCCACGCGCGCGATTCAGGCATTTCTCTTTGGTGTCGGCCGGCACGACCCAATTACAACCCTCTCCGTCTGTGCTTTGCTCGCGGTCTCCGGTTTGATCGCGGCCATTATTCCCGCTCGTCGCGCTGCCTCCATCGATCCCATGCAAGCACTTCGGACGGAGTAGGGAAACGCCCTGCATGGGTGCGTTAGCGATCGCCTGTAGAGAATACAACAATGCAATCAGCGAGCCGTTTGGCCGGTCATGTTGCGTTCCAGTAGTATCGTCGGCAACCCTTCCCTTACCGGATTATGGAAGGGTTGCTCGTGACTCGGGCCCTATCGAACTCAGCCACATGTCTGATAGAAAGACCCACCCTGAGACCTGCAACAGCGAACACTCGGCTACTCACTTTGCAACGGTTTCAAGTGGAATCGCCTCGAAGTACTTGGGCACGATAATTTTTGTCTTCGGCGAAGCAGTTCGGATCTCTTGTACAAAGGACTGCAAGGCATCGAGACTCGGTTGCTGAGAAGCGCCATATGGCGCCAAAAAATTGTCCCAATGAGTCGGCAGGACCATAGCAGGATAGTGTAGGCCCCGCATGAGGCGACCGCAGTAGTCGTAGACTTCCTTTCGGGAAGCGCCGGCTCCGATCAACGCGACGTCCGGCTCTAGTCCTACAATCTCACGTTCGATGTAGTTCATCCCACCAAACGCGAGAATCTGGTGGCCGTGAAAACGTATCAAGTAAGCGAGAGTGCCCCCCTCAGGGTGGATTTGTTCCAAGGTCAACGGTGCTTTCATTCCAGCCGGTGCTGTGGCGGAACTGAAGTAGCGCTTGTGGTCGAGAGGGCTGTGAATGCTGGGAATCACTTTAAGGGAAAAGGAACCGAACTGGTAGTCCTCTCCGCCCCGGACCGTAATTAACTGCTCTTCAGGCACAGCGTAAGCGCGCATCACATTTTCGGTGCTCTCAGTGCCGATCACCGCCGCGCGAGTTTTAAGGGCGATGTGAGGAACATCCAGAATGTGGTCGTAATGTGTATGAGTAACGAGAACGAAATCTGCTCGTTGAATGTGCGCATCAATTGCCGCTACGTCCGGCGAGGCAACGTCACCCCATCCATACGCCCGGCGAGTGTCTCCAGCTATAGAGTGGCCCGACCCACCTCCCGGTGGCGCCGGTCCGTTGATTCGCGACAGATATGGATCAATCAGAATATAGGTCGTTCCATCGGTGATCTCCCAGCCCGCCGCCCCTAGGTATTTCAGAGTGACTGGGTTGTTTTTTTCCGTGTTCGGTTGGTTCTGAGCGGCTTGAGTCACGAGGACAGCCATCGTGAATACACAGCACGCGAGTCCAGACTTCATCATAGGCATGCACCTCCAGGTCGACCCTGCCATCGACCGTATTTTGAGCAGAGCAAGCCGGTTAATCAACCCAATCGCGGCGGTCATGGCCAGAACAACAGTTTCGAGGACTTGAGAATGGATTGTTGGCAAGCCGGAAGTAATGATGCAGCCGGGTTACTGGGATAACTTCCGCATAGCGTCACTCGGGAACGATCCTCTTAACATGCATGGGCCAGGATTGATCCTCACTGCGGCAGCCCCACCCGGCGCAACAGGTCAGAGTAGCGGGGATCGGAATGCACTCCATACCAGAACGGGTCTATTGCGAGAAAGGGCATACTAGCCGAATGCTCTTGGTAACTCTTTTCAAGCAAACGGAACGCTTCATCTTTGTCGCCCAGCCCCGCATAAACTGTGGCAGACCAATAAAAATCGACATAAGCGTGCGTGGACAATTGCCTGAATTCTTGGGCAATCTTCAGAGCATCTGTCCGCCTGCCCGAGACGGCATAAACCCAACCTAGCGTGCCAGCAACGAACTGGTTCCCTGCCGCTGTGACTTTGTCCTGATTGGGAATTTTGTCGTATTCGGCAAGGGCTTGCGGATACATGCGCTTCATTGCGTATGCCAGACCTAGCGTGGCACGCACCACCGGAATGTTTGGATTGAGGTCCAGCGCCTTCTGGGATTCAGCAACAGACTCATCGTATTCTCTTGCCACGAAATAGACAATCCCCAGCACGGAAACTATATCCGGCGACAGAGGGTCAAGCTCTTGCGCTCGCTGCGCCTCTGCAATGCTTTCATTGAATCGCAGTCTCGATATCAGGCATACAGCATACCGAGCATGGGAGAGCGCACTCTTCGGGTTTAGCTCAATAGCCCGCTTGAATTCCCGTTCTGCACTCTGCCAGTCCCAGTCGAAGAACTCAGCATACGCTAGCGCGACATGGGCCTCGGCGAGCGTGTCGTCAAGCTCCAGAGCCTTCAACGCCGCCGCCTTCGCCTTCGGAAAACTCTCCGTCGGTGGTAGATACATCCATCCGCCTCCGAGAACGGAATAAGCGTCGGCCATCCCGGCGTAGGCTAATGCATAACTGGGGTCTTTTTCGATTGCTTGTTGGAAGTAGTCGAGGGATTTCTTTAGCTCAGCCGCCGTTGTTTGGTTTGCGTGATACCTGCCCTTCAAATAAAGCTGATAGGCTAAGGGATTTGTCGTGGACGATTTCGCCAAACGCGTTTTTTCTTCGCTGGTCAGCCGCACGCGCAAGTTCCCAGAAATGGCGGTTGCAATTTCTTGCTGAACAGATACTGAGTCAGCCATTTTCCGGCTGTATTGCTCGCCCCAAAGCTGTTTGTCCTCGCGTGCATCTACGAGTTCGGCGCTGACTGACAGATCGTCGCCTCGCTCAATAACTCTTCCAATAACCAACGCTTCGACACCAAGCTCCCTCGCCACCTTCTTGGGATCAATGTCGCGCTGCTTGTAATGAAAGGCGGAAGTGCGAGAGATGACTCTCAGATTTGGGAGACTCGACAACCTGTCGATGACGCCCTCTGTGATTCCGTCACTCAGATATTCCATACCTGGATCACCGCTGGCATTGGAGAAGGGCAGTACAGCAATCGAATTGATGGGGGCGCGACCACTGCTGCCTAGATAGAACGCTGCCACCGCAATGACCACGATTACGAAAACGGAAGCTACCGCGCCGATCAACATGGTCCGCCGTGACCAGCCAGGGTTTACTGTCCCACCTGCTACCACCTTGCCCGACTCCGAGTCCCGCCTCAACCGTTGAAGATCGGTGCGAATGTCAGTGGCATGCTGATAACGTAGGTTGCGATCTTTCTCCAGACACTTGCTGATGATCTCCTCCAACTTCGAGGGTATGTCGGGGTTCAGCCGCGCTGCGGATGTTGGCGTTCCATCCAAAATGGCTTTGAATATTACAGCTGAGGTTTCTCCTCGAAACGGCAATGCTCCTGTCGCCATCTCGTACAACACCGTGCCGAACGAGAACAGGTCGGTGCGAGCATCGAGTTCCTTCCCTCGTACTTGTTCCGGCGACATGTAGGCGATGGTGCCCAGCGTCGAACCGGGGCTAGTGAGATGTTCCTCGAAGTCTAGAGTCGTGGCGCTCAGTCCAATATCGTCCGACTTCAGCGACACTTTGGCGAGTCCAAAATCGAGAACCTTCGCCTGCCCTCTATTCGTAACGAAGATGTTCGCTGGTTTCATGTCCCTGTGGACGATGCGCTTCGAATGCGCCGCGTCGAGCGCGTCAGCGATCTGGATACCGAGATCGAGCACGGCCTCTGTCTCCAGCGGCTTGCCGCCGATTCGGTGTCTGAGCGTCTGCCCTTCGAGCAACTCCATGGCAATGAAGGCTCGCCCATCGATCTCATCGATTTCGTAAATGGTGCAGATGTTTGGATGATTGAGAGCAGAAGCCGCCCTCGCCTCCCGCTGAAAGCGGCTGAGCGCCTGTGGATCGTGGGCGAGTTCGTCAGGAAGGAACTTCAGTGCCACGTGGCGACCGAGCTTGAGGTCTTCAGCCTCGTACACCACACCCATGCCCCCGCCGCCAATCTTGCGGAGTATGCGGTAATGGGAAACAGTTTGCCCCACGGGTTGGGATGGTGTGGTCACCAGGTAAAACATGTTAGGTGGGGTGCTGAGCAAAGGTCAATCGAACCTGGGTAGATGCTGGACATGACGGGCGACACGATCAACGACTCTCGGTCGAAGCGCATCTTGTCTGGGCGATCTGCTGGCGTGTGGCGCGCAATTATTTCGGGTGGCGGCTCCGTAAGGATCCATGCTACAGATCGACGGGAGGTGGGTACAGTCAGCAGCTTTAATTCGAGCCACGAGTCGATAACTCTGGCATTGTCGGCTAGCCGGACGTAATTCGGTTATTTCCTGTTAGCCCGTGATCCGCCCGCAATCGGCGGCAAGCGCCAATTGAGATTCCGACTTCCCATAGCAGCGTTTAGAGACCAGACCGGTCGGCGGCGCGGCTCGATCAACAGCGCATCTCGTAGAGCGAAGGTTCTTGGACGGTGTAGAATGCAAAACGCACGAACAGAGGGTTTTCGTCTGCCGCAAAGAGCTTAGGCTTAGAGCTTTCAATTCAGAGAGGTACTCATGACAGTTTCGACGAGAACGCTCGTTACAGGCGTGTTGATTCTCTGCTTGGGCTTTGCGGCCAATTCCATCGCCCAGGGGCCAGACGCCCCTTTGCCCCGGACCATGCGCCCGGTCATTCGAGGCCGACAGGCAGCAGTGTCATCGATGAAGGCGGAAGCGACAGAGGTGGCCAGCCGCATCTTGCAGAGGGGCGGCAACGCGTTCGATGCAGTCGTTGGCGGCCAAGCGGCACTCGCGGTCACTGATTTTGCTCTCAATGGTGTCGGCAGTGACGCGGTTGTGCTCGTTTACGATGCGCGCGCGAAAAAAGTGATTTCCATCAATGCGGAGCCGCGCGCTCCCAAGTTGGCGACCATCGAGTGGTACGAGGAAAACAGTGGGGGCAAAATTCCGGTCAGCGATGGACTGCTGTCGGGTGGACTGCCGGGCGTGGTGGATGCGTGGTACATCCTGCTAGATCGCTGGGGAACAATGAGTTTCGAGCAAGTGCTCCAGCCGGCTATCGACCTTGCGGAAAACGGATTTCCTCTGAGTGAAGGTCGCGCGCGGATGATTGCCGGCGCTCAGAAAATACTCAAGTACCCTTCGACGATCAAAATCTATAAGCCGAATGGTGAGGCGCCGAAGGCCGGTGAGATCTTCAGGAATCCAGATCTGGCTCGCACGCTGAAAAAGCTGGTCGAAGCGGAAAGGGCGAACAAAGCAAAGGGGCGGCACGAGGCACTGAAGGCGGCCCGCGATCGATTCTACTCAGGCGACATTGCGCACGAGATGGCGGCCTTCTCAGAAGCCAACGGCGGCCTGTTCCGCTACGAGGATTTTGCGGAATACACCGCGAAAGTGGAAACTCCGGTCTCCACCGACTACCGGGGCTATCAGGTTTATAAGAATCCTTCGGCCAGCCAAGGACCGACCGAACTGATCGCTCTAAACCTGCTGGAAGGGTACGATCTGAAAGCGCTCGGCCATAACAGCGTCGACTTCATCTCCACCAATGTCGAGGTCATGAAACTTGCCATGGCCGATCGCGAGAAATTTCTCGGCGACATGGACTTCATCAAGATTCCCTACGACGGATTGCTGTCGAAGGACTACGCAAAGGAACGCAGAAAGCTCGTCGATCCGGCAAAAGCTTCGTTGGAGCTGCGCCCGGGTTCACCCGAAAAATTTGTCGCAGGCGCTGCGGAGTATCCCTGGCATGTGGTTCTCGACGGTGACGCGGACTTCAACGGCGATACGAGCTACATCGCCATCGTCGACAAGGACCGCAACATGGTCAGCTTCGAGCCCAGCCTTCACAGCGTGTTCGGAACGGGAGTCGTGATGGGAAACACGGGAGTCATCTTCAACTGCCGTGGCGACTATTACTCGCTGATTCGGGGTGAGGCGAACGCGCTTGAGCCCGGAAAGCGGCCCCGCAGCACGTTGCAAAGCACGCTCGTGATGAAGGACGGCCAGCCGTTCATGATTACGGGAAGTCCTGGCGGCGACGACCAGGTGATGGTCACCCTGCAGACCTTGGTCAACGTGATCGATTTCGGTATGAACGTCCAGCAAGCCATCGAAGCTCCCCGGTGGGAGACCAGAAGCTTCCCGTCTTCGCCGTTTCCGCACACCATGGTTCCGGGCGACATGGCGGTGGAGGAGCGCATCCCCGAAGCGACGCAAAAGGAACTCATCGCGCGCGGTCACAAGTTGCGTGTCGCACCACCTTGGTCGCTTGCGTCCAGCGCCGCCATCATCATTGATGCGAAGACTGGCGTGCTGAGCGCAGGGGCTGACCCACGAGTCGAGGCGTACGCGTGGGCATGGTGAGGACGGTGGATAGGGTCAACTTTCTGAATTCATCGCCTAGCCGAGTTTGGGGTCCTGAAACTGATTGTGTGAGGGGCGCGTTTTCTGAGTTGTCGGCAATCCTCACCTTACCGGGTTACGGAAGGGTTGCCCGTCACTCGGCAACAATCGCCGACTTGCAAAAAAAAAACGGGTGGTCCCGTAAAGCCTTCGACTGTCATTTGAGCATTTAAGGGCCGGAGGCTCTGCGATGGCTGACGGAATTGCAGATCTCCGAGCAGGGTCACTTCCGGTCCATTGGCACCCACGGGTTCTGTCAGGCAGATCGGGTGCGGCCGATTTTGACCAGCAGCCAATTGAACAGGCGCAATGCGCTTTCGACTGAGTCCTCGCCTGGAATGATCTGGGCTGGGAACTCTCCCAAAACCGGTGGCTGCCGCGATGGCCTGCAGGTGGACCGGGTTAGCGGCAACCAGGGAGCTGAATCCACTCTAGCCTTCTTGCTCTGTTGGCGGAAATGCGTCTGGCGCAGAATAGGCGCACCAGCTTTAAGGAACCGATTGCCTTCGCAGAAGAATAGTCGCGTCCTGTCCTCGTTTTCCTGGAACAATCAGACTATGTCAATACAACTTAAACGTACCTCCGTCATTCTCAGGCCCGACCAGTCACGCGTTCTTTTGCGGCCATTCAGTCCGGGTGACGCTGGGCGGGCGCGTGGCATCGTAGCCAGGATCATGTTGCTCCCGGATGACCAAGTCGGCCTCCTTCTGGACGAAGTCTCCGCTGAATTCTCAAAGCGCCACCAACAGATCTACAAACTCTTTCGGCAACGCTTTGAACAGGTCCGCGAGTTGCTGCCGACGGACGGGGAACTTTCTGAACCAAGACAGCTGTTGATCGGTTCCTATTTCCTGGCCGAATACTCGTTAGAATCTGCCGCGCTGTTCAACCCTTCCATCGTTCCGCACCCTGACCAGACAGACCTTCCGGCCGGCGCTCTGCGTTTTGTTCTCAGCTTGCGCGCGACCGGCGAAGGCCACATTTCTTCCATCACCTTTCGGACTGGTATCATTCATCCCGATCATCGGATTGAAGTGCTAACGCCAACTGGCTTCCTCACCGAGCCGCGTCAAATCCCCAGCCTACGGTACGAGAAGGCGCTGTTCATACGGAAACTCGTTGAGCTGGGATTGACCAGCGAATTCAGCCAGCGGGTGATGAACAAACTCGGAGAGTCGTTTGTGCTAGAAGAGTTGCGCGCCAATCTGGAAGCCGAAGTGAACCAGTTTCGGCTAAAGGAGTTCCGCCTGTCGGATGGAATGGTGTACCACGATCAGAACGTCGCGCAGGGAATTTGGATGCTCGCTCGCTCCAACTACCAAGTGCAGTTCCAGCCAGACCAGCAGTTGTCTGAGCGCATTATTTTCCCGGCCACTCCCTCGCAGCGGAACGGTATTGAGGACGCACGGTTTGTTTGTTTCAAGAACGATGACGGCACACACATTTACTACGCCACATTTACTGCCTTCGATGGCAGAGTGATCATGCCGGAGTTGGTAGAAACGTCTGACTTCCTCCATTTCCGATTCATTACGTTGAATGGTCCGGCCGCGGAGAACAAAGGCATGGCCTTCTTTCCCCGAAAAATAAACAGCTTCTATGCCATGCTGTCCCGCCAGGACAACGAGAACGTCTACATCATGTTTTCCGACAACGTCCATTTCTGGAATGAACGCAAATTGGTCCTTAGACCTGTTTTCCCGTGGGAACTGGTACAGCTCGGGAACTGCGGATCCCCCATCGAGACCGATGCTGGCTGGTTGGTCCTGAGCCACGGGGTTGGCCCCGTGCGCAAGTACTGCATCGGCGCGTTCCTACTTGATCGCAATGATCCGAGCAAAGTTATCGGACGACTGCGGGAACCCCTGATCAAACCCAACGAGAGCGAACGCGTAGGCTACGTGCCTAATGTTGTTTACACATGTGGAGCTCTCGTCCACAAAGGCGAATTGATCATCCCTTATGCTATGGCCGATCACGCTACTGGTTTTGCTACTGTGCCGCTCGCTGAGGTCCTGGCCGCCATGCATCCGGAAGGTTGCTGAACAGCATGACCGTTACCAGCACCAAGAGAAGAGTGGCGATGCTATCGCCGGTAGCCTGGCGAACGCCTCCCCTGCACTATGGTGCCTGGGAGACGGTGGCTAGCAACATTACCGAAGGGCTGGTCGCACGGGGCTGGGATGTAACCTTGTTTGCTACCAGGGATTCTGTGACCCGCGCTCATCTGCATGCCGTCGTGGACCGGGGATATGAGGAGGATCGCTCTGGCGATCCCAAAGTGGCTGAGTACCTCCACATCTCGGAAGCGTTCGAGCATGCAGCTGAGTTTGACCTCATCCACAGCCATTACGATTTCATGGCGTTGACCTACACCCGGTTGGTCACGACGCCGGTGCTCACGACCGTCCATGGGTTCTCGTCGCCCAGAATCATGCCCGTCTATCAAAAGTATGGGGACGGATATTTCGTTTCCATCAGCGATTCAGATCGTGCGCCCGGACTGAATTACCTGGCAACGGTCTATAACGGGATCGACCTTTCGCTGTACACGCTGCAGGAATTCGGCGGCGATGACCTGATCTTTCTAGGCCGAATTCACCCGGATAAGGGCGTGCATCTGGCCATTGAGGTCGCGCGCCTTAGCGGCCGACGTTTAATCATCGCCGGAATCATCCAGGACGAAGTCTATTACCGGGAAAAGCTCAAGCCACACATTGACGGTCAAAAAATCTGCTACATAGGGCCGGTCGGGGTAGCGGGAAAAAATGAATTGTTCGCGCGGGCCTGTGCGCTACTTCATCTGAACACCATTCCCGAGCGATTTGGTCTGGTCCTGGCGGAAGCCAATGCCGCCGGCGTGCCTGTGATTGCCATGGATCTGGGCTCGTGCCGTGAGGTGATCCAGGACGGACAGACCGGCTTTCTGGTCAACAACGTCAATGAAGCGGTGCTGGTGCTGGGCCGCCTTTCTGGAATCGATCGTCGCGCGTGCCGTCAACGCGTCCAGCAATGCTTTTCTATCGAAACTATGGTGGAGGGCTACGAACAGGTTTACGCAACGATTTTTGATTTGATAGAAAAAGAAAAGAGGCAGTCATGAAGGCGGACATTGTCAGACGCTATAGCCACAACCCCATCCTGACCAAAAACGATATCCCCTACCCGGTGGAAACAGTTCACAACGCAGCGGTTGTCAAACATAAGAATGAATACATTATGCTTTTCCGTTCCCATTTGCGCACGGGCCGGTCGATCCTTGGTTTGGCCCGCAGCGGCGACGGATTTCAATTCACCGCCGATCCACAGCCCTTTCTCACTCCTGCGTGGGACAGCCCATTTGCCGCCTATGAAGAGTTCGGCGTTGAAGACCCACGTGTGACTCTGCTGGAAGGGGAATACATCATCACATACAGCGCCTACTCGCGTAATGGAGTGCGGATCGCTCTAGCGAAGACGAAGGACTTCAGTAAGGTAGAAAGGGTATCCCTCATCACCGAGGCGGATTATCGGAATGTGGTGATCTTTCCCGAGAAGTTTGATGGACTCTATGCCCGGCTGGACCGTCCTCATTCTGAAATCTCCCCGTGGTCAATCTGGATTTCCTATTCTCCTGACTTATGTTTCTGGGGCCTATCTCAGCTCATCATTAGGCCGGTCCCGTACCACTGGGACGAAATGAAGATCGGTCCGGGTGCGCCGCCGATCAAAACAGACCAGGGATGGCTTTCCATCTATCACGGAGTTTTCAAGACGATGGATGGATCGGTCTATCGTCTAGGGGTTGCTCTGCATGACCTGCAGGACCCGGCCAAGATCATCGGGGTGGGAGACTCTTGGATTTTGCAACCGCAAGATCCCTGGGAAATAACCGGATATGTCCACAATGTAGTCTTCACCTGTGGGGCCGTTCCCGAGTCCGATGGAACCGTGAAGATTTACTGGGGTGCCGCAGATACGGTCATGTGCGTCGGCGAAGCGAACATAGCAGATCTTGTCGCCCTCTGCCAGGACCGCGGCAGACAAGCCAAATAGATGCCTGGGTTGTCCCCTTCAACAAAATCGACAGCAGTTCACAGCGATCCTTTCGGCCTATACTCGGTTGCGTTCAATCAGGGTGAAGCAGAAAACGAATATCGATTGCGTGAAGTTCACGTTCTTAGCGTTTGCAACGTATCGCTGATCGAGTCGGAACATAGGGCACGTTTGCCCCGGTAGTTCCCCAGTGGTCGGCTACCCTTACCTAATCGCGTTACGTCAGAGTTGTCCGTGACACGATCAGAATAATCAAAACTCCGCGATACGTTCCCTATTGGAATGGGCGATCAGACGACAAGAGCCGCCCTGCGAGGGGAGCGAGGCCGGGCGGCGCTGCCCCATGAAGCCCCGGCCAGCGCTTGGTAGCTGCAGCGCCTTGTCAGGTCGCAGAGAGCGCACTGATCGTAACGTAATATCCGTCCGGATCTCGGAGCGAGAACTCCTTGGTTTGAGTGTTCGAATTCACATGTGGCTCCTCTTCGAGCCGAGTGACGAGAGAGCGTGCCCTTTGAAGCGCTAGGTCGAAATCATCGACACGGAAGAACAACAGTAGCCCGTTGCCGGGTGTCCCGTGATCGGGGCTCATCAATGAGGGATGCTCGTGGGCGCCCCACGCGTGGAGGCAGAGCAAAACAGTTCCATCTGAATCGAGGATTTGCCCAAAGTAATCATGGGCAGGAAGGGTAGCCGGCTGACCGAACAGCGCCTGGTACCATTTGAAGCTGCCCGGCACGTTGCCTACCCCTATGATCGTCCAAGTGCGCTTCATCGGGCTCCCTCTGCGGACTAAATTCTTACTTAACTAAATTCTTGCTTAGACGACCTGGATACAACCGGTCATCCCAGAACTTGCCGTACTGTTTTATGCCGACAGGCGGGTCAGGCTAAACCTACCATCGCCTAGAGATAGATCCTCTCAGACTGGCGAATCCTCGCCAACAGGAGGCAATTCGGTTACTTCCGCATTGCCCGTCATACGTCCAATAAACTACGTAAACTTGAGAAGGGCTGCATGCCTTGTGCCACTTCGTGAACTGTCCGGTTTAGGGACGTAGCTTCCCGCATACGGACATCTCGCTCACGGAAAACCCGCTCCAATCAAAATAAACCATGTGAGATCAGCAGAGTAGAACGGGGTTAAGCTGGAACCGCGGATGCTCACAGCGAGATCAGAGTTTCGCTTGCGGTCTTGCCTAAGAAGGGGGACACCATGAGGACGCTGATTCAGGACGTTCGGTCCGCAATCCGGATGCTGACAAAGACGCCGGGCTTCACCGCTGTTGTTGTGCTGACGCTTGCGCTCGGCATCGGCGCGAACACCGCCATTTTCAGCGTGATCGAAGCAGTGCTGCTGCGTTCTTTGCCCTTTGGCGGCGCCGGGCGTGTCTTCCGCATCGAGCGTAGCTACGACCGGGTAAGTTGGCACGCTGCCTTAGGGAGCGAACATCACAGCCTCCCGTATCTGTCATACCCCGACATCGAAGATATTGTCGCGCAAGCTCATTCGTTCGAGGCAACCGCAATCGTGACCTTCGCAACCGATATGACTCTTACCGGCAGTGGCGAAGCACGAAATATTAGTGGCCAAGAGGTTTCGCCTAGCCTTTTCTCCGTTCTTGATTTTCAGCCGCAGTTCGGTCGGACTTTCACTGTGCACGAAGCCGATGCCCAGGAGCGCGTCGTGGTGCTTACGCACGAGCTCTGGCAAACCCAGTTCGGCGGCAATCCCAATATAGTTGGCCAGAGCATTCAGCTCAACCATCACGGTTATCGGGTTATCGGCGTCTTGCCGCCGCATTTATCACTGCTGCTGCGCAACACCGATGTACTAGTGCCCTTCTCGATGCAGCAGGTGCCGCCGGGGCGACGCTCCTCGCGCGCGTTACATGGCCCGAATTTGTATGCGCGGCTACGGCCGACAGCATCGGAGAAGGATGCGGCGGCAGAGATGAACGTCATTGCAGCGCGTTTGCGGCAGCAGTATCCGGATACTGATAAGGATCAGAATTACGAGCTGGCGAGCCTGCGCGAGGCGATTTCCGGTTCGGTTCGTCCCGCGCTGCTGATGCTCATGGGAGCGGCTGCGCTGGTGCTGCTGATCGCTTGCGCAAACGTGAGCAACATGTTCCTGGTGCGCGCCACGGGGCGGCATCGCGAGATAGCGATTCGCGCGGCGTTGGGTGCTTCGCGTACCCAGATTGGCCGACAACTATTTGTCGAGTCGTTGATCGTTGCCTGCTTGGGTGCCGCAGCGGGTTTGCTGCTCGCCCGCATGGCACTATCGCTGCTCATTTCCGTTGCGCCCTCGGATTTGCCAAGCATCTCCAGAATAGACCTTAATCTACCAGTGCTGGCTTTCACGATTGTAGCAACCGTGATTGCCGCACTGCTTTCGGGTTTCCTACCGATGTTTAGAGTTAGCGCCAGCCATCCAGCAACTCTGTTGAGCGAGCGCAGCACCACCGGCCGACGGGAGACAGCGCGTGCGCGGATCGTCCTCATAGTATCGGAAATGGCGGTGGCTTTTGTGCTCCTGACCACCGCTGGACTGCTTCTCAAGAGCTTTGCGCACCTCTACAACCAAGATCCGGGATTCAATACAACGGGAGTGCTGACCTTCTGGCTGTCGCTCGATCCCAAGTATCAGAATGCGCAAAACGCAACCCAACTGCTCAACACTGTCAGCGATGATTTACTTTCCATACCCGGGGTCCAGAGCAGTGGCATGACAACGGACCTAGTGCTCGGGCGCGGCGCCGATACATATTTCAGCATTGCCGGGCGGCCACAGCCGACCGCGATCAAGGACCAGCCGGACGCGCTGTTTCGGGCGACCACTCCCGGCTATCTTGATTCAATGGGTCTGCGCCTGGTTGCCGGGCGTCTCTTTGAGCGCAGCGACACAGCATCCGCACAGTTGGTTGCAGTCATTAACGAGAGCTTGGCGCGCAGGTACTTTCCCGGACAAAATCCACTCGAGCAGCACGTTAAGGCTGAAACCAGCCCGTTTGATCTCTCGCGGCATGATGCAGGGGATCGCGAAATCATCGGCGTAGTGAGCGATGCGCGCACAGTCTCGCTGCGTCTGACCGACCAACCGACGATGTACATCCCTTGCGCGCAAGTGCCGTCGGCCTGGGGGTCGAGAGATTTCGAGACACTCGGTGTCGCGGTGCGAACCGAGCGTGATCCTGCGCTGGCGCAGTCCGCTATCCTTGCAACCGTTCGGCGCGATGCGCCGGAGATGGCTATCTCAGAAGTTCACACGATCCGCGAACTCATTTCTACCCATCTGGCTCCCCAACGGTTCAATTTTCTGCTACTGGCCGTATTCGCCGGACTGGGTATCTTTCTTGCGACGATTGGCATTTACGGGGTGATGGCTTACGCGATCGCGCAGCGGCGACCCGAGGTCGGAGTGCGGCTCGCGCTCGGCGCACAGCGGCACGACATTATTCAAATGATTGTGGGCAACGGTATGAAGCTTGCGTTGGTCGGCCTCGCGCTGGGCGTTGCTGGAGCGATAGCCATCAGCGGGATACTGCAGCAATTCGTCTATGGAATGAGCACAACCGATCCGGCGACGCTTGCTGGCGTGACTGCGCTGTTCCTGCTCATCGCGCTGACGGCAAATGTGGTGCCGAGCTTGCGTGCGCTGGCGGTCGATCCAATTGAGGTTTTGCGGAGCGAGTGACAAAAGGGGAGCGATTCTCCCACAAGAAATTGGCCAGCCCATCTGCTGTGCCTCAGCGCCCTGAGCCACTTCACAATCTGAGGTCAATTTTTCGTCACAAACGGCGCATGGTGATCTGAGGCACCACCTTCCGGGTGGTCGGCTAACCGGAAGCTATCGGGCTTCTACGGGGATTAGTCCTGTGA
>CAVYTB010000013.1:0-1607623 GCA_963771295.1 Candidatus Acidiferrales bacterium | reverse complement strand
CACAGAATTGTGCCTAAATTGTGACGATGTTTTTATGACCGGAGGGCTGTTTGGACGGCCTTATCGAGCGCATCTTGGCGGGTTTTGACCCACGGGGAGTAGTGCTTTTCTGTGACGCGGATGCTTTGGTGGCCCAGCAGTGTGCTAACGTTTTCGAGGCTCACACCGGCGTGGAGAAGGGAGACCGCAAACGTGTCGCGGAATCTGTGGCTGTGTCCAGGGGCGGCCGTGACAGTCACCTGCGAAGTAGCTCATGAGCCAGCGTTCCCTTACGTTCGTCTTCGTTGACTTGTCCCATCTTGCAACCTAACATGAGCGCAAATGGCAGTTACCGATTCGCTCATCGGCCAAACCATCTCCCACTACCGCATCATCGAGAAACTTGGTGGGGGCGGTATGGGCGTCGTTTACAAGGCGGAGGACATGCGCTTGCACCGCATGGTCGCCCTGAAATTCCTCATGGGCGACATGGCCCACGACGTTTTGGCCCTCGAACGTTTCCAGCGCGAAGCGCAAGCCGCCTCCGCCCTCAACCATCCCAACATCTGCACCATCTACGACGCCAATATCGAAGAGGGCTATCGCTTCATTGCCATGGAGTACCTCGATGGATTCACGCTGAGGCACCTCATCGCCCACAAGCCATTGCCCCTTGATCAGCTTCTCGACCTTAGCATCGAAATCACCGATGCCCTCACTACAGCCCATTCCGCCGGAATCATTCACCGGGACATCAAGCCGGCGAACATCTTCGTTACTAAGCAGGGCCACGTCAAGATCCTCGATTTTGGTTTGGTCAAGCGCGTCTCGAGTGACGAAGGCGTTTCCACAATGCCAACAGCGGAAGAAACCGCTCTACTCACCAGTCCCGGATCAACGGTAGGCACTATCGCCTATATGTCACCTGAGCAAGCTCGCGGCGAAGAGCTCGATACGCGCACTGACCTGTTTTCCTTCGGCGCGGTCCTCTATGAAATGGCCACAGGCCGCCTTGCCTTCCCCGGGAATACCGCCGCCGTAGTTCATGAAGCGATTCTCAACAAGCCGCCCGCACCCCCCGCTCGGCTGAACAAACAGGTTCCATCGGAGCTGGAAGAGATCATCAGCATCGCGCTCGAGAAAGATCGTAAGCTGCGCTACCAGAAAGCCGCGGACATCCGCGCCGATCTCCAACGTCTCAGGCAAGGGACCGCGGACCACGTCTCCAGCCCTTCGGGTGCTGCCAGCCGCACCAGTTGGCGCCTCAAGCGCATGGCGCGCAAACGCTGGAGGCTTGCCGTCACCACACTCCTGGCCATCGCGATCGTGGCTGTGGGTTTGCACTTTTATCCGCGTCGCGCGGCTGCCTTGAACGCCAAAGACACCATCGTCCTCGCCGACTTTGCCAATCGCACCAACGACTCTGTGTTCGACGACACACTGCGTCAGGGTTTGGCCGTTCAACTCGAACAATCTCCTTTCCTAAGCCTTGTCTCCGAACGCCGCATCCAGCAGACGTTGCGCCTGATGCAGCAGCCTCCCGATAAAAGCATCACGCCGGAGATCGCCAGAGACCTATGCCAGCGCGTCGGAAGTGTTGCCGCTCTCGACGGCTCCATCGCCAACTTCGGCAAACAATATGTACTGGAATTGCGCGCCGTGAATTGCCGCACCGGCGACACCATGGCGCGCGCGGAAGCTACCGCCGATGGCAAGGAACACGTGCTGAGAGCGCTCAGTCAAGCTGCCGATAGGATGCGCGAAAAACTCGGCGAGTCTATTGCCACCGCTGAAAAGTTTGATGCTCCGCTCGATCAGGTCACAACTAACTCTCTGGATGCCCTGCAAGCGTTCAGCCGAGGCCGCGCTAGCATGATGGGCAAAGGCGACTTCATCGCGGCAATTCCTCAGTTGGAAAAAGCGGTCCGGCTCGATCCAAAGTTCGCCATCGCCTACGCCGCCCTCGCGACCTGCTTCTATGACCTCGGAGAGTCCGCCAAAGCTGCGGACTACGCGAAGCAAGCCTACGACCTGCGCGATCGTGTCAGCGAACGAGAGCGTCTGGCCATCGAGTCTCAATACCACCTTTTTGCTACAGGCGATCTAGAGAAGGCTCGTCGAGCCTTGGAGTTGTGGGCGGAGACCTACCCACGTGATTTAGTGGCCCAAGTTGACCGTGACGCCAACTACGGTACTCTCGGTCAATTCAGCAAAAGCTCGGAGGGATTAAAGCATGCGGTGCAAATGGATCCTGGCAGCGCCTTGGCCATTACCGATCTTTTTGCCAGTTCGATTGAAACGGACCACTTTGACGAGGCCAGGAACTTGGCCGTGGAAGCGCAAACAAAGAAAATGGACTCCCCTGCTTTGCACCTGGGCTTGTACCAGCTTGGCTTCCTTCAGAACGATCCTGCTGAAATGGCCAAGCAGGTGAACTGGGCCAAGGACCAGCCTGGCGTTGAGGATGCCCTGATCGCCGCGGAGGCCGACGTCGCGGCATACTACGGCCAGTTGTCCAAAGCTCGCGAGTTTTCCCGCCAGGCCGTGGCCTCCGCCATGAAAGAAGGCGAAAAGGAAACCGCATCAGGATACGAAGCCGATGCCGCTCTTCGTGAAGCGCTTTTTGGTAACGCTGCGGAAGCTAAGGAGCGCGCCTCAGCCGCTGTGGCTCTTGCCTCTCCCCGCGACGTCCAATACGGAATCGCGCTTGCCTCCGCTCTCGCCGATACCAACAAAAATTCCCAGGCGCAAATCACCAAGCGGGTGGATGATCTTTCGCGCCGTTTTCCTGAAGATACCGTGGTCCAGTTTAACTATTTGCCGACCGTCAACGCCATGCTTCAAATCAACGCCGGCAATCCCGCCAAAGCGGTTGAGATTCTCGACGCGGCACGTCCTTACGAACTCGGATCACCGAGCAATATTTCCATGAGTCTTAGCATGTATCCCGTTTATGTTCGCGGCCTGGCCTATCTGTCCACAAAAAAAGGTAGGGAGGCCGCTGTCGAATTCCAAAAAATACTCAGCCATCGAGGGGTTGTACAGACGGAGCCAATTGGTTCTCTCACTCACCTTCGCCTCGCTAGCGCTTACGCCCTGCAAGGCGACACCGCTAAAGCCAAGGCGGCTTATCAGGATTTCCTCACACTCTGGAAAGACGCCGACCCTGACATTCCGATTTTCATCACTGCCAAGGCGGAATACGCCAAGCTGCATTAAGACCGATGCGGCCTCGGAAAGGTGGTTCGGGGAGTCCGCCAAGTCGCGAAATCAAGTGGCGCTGATCTCCCGCCTGCCGTCGAACGCGCCGTTCTTCAGCGATTGGGGCGGACCTGACAATCAGTGAGCCTCTATGACGATCTGCCACGGATAGATCGGCGCCGTCTCACCCCCGTAGTAAACAATGCCCCGTATATCGTCGACGCAGGGGCCGCGTTTCTGCGGCAGTACTGCCTCAGGCGAGCACCTGATGCGTGATCCACATGTCAGGCACGTTGATACCAAAACTGGCGGAGACATTCAATTGGTCTGGTGTAACTGGAGGCAAAGACGATCCTCCGGACGCCGGTTTGAAGTTCTGTGACACAGAGCATTCACCCCAGACACTCAATAAATAAGTCCAAGCAGGATCGACGTAGAAACTGTAAGGCACAGACCCGGAAGGGAAAGCACCGGTATCTAAAATAGGGAACGTCGCACTTCCGGATGCGGAGTGAAAGAATGAATTGTGAGGAAGCGCGGCAACGCGCTCGAAAAGGGAGGTTGCTACATTTAGCCGGTCCACCACAAACCAAACGCGGCCCCAGATCTCAACCGAGCCTGCAACGTCGCGACCAAAGGGCCAGCCTATATTCAATACTCCATGGGCAGACCAGTCCACGTCGGGATCGAGTGTGACACGGCTGATCTTTCCGTAAGAGGCTGGGCTGGTGAAGATCGAAGAGGAAACGCGTCCCCAGGCGGACACGACAGGTTTGGTAACATCCACAATTCCGGTACATGAGATTCTGCCGGTCCCGGCGCTGGCGCTTGCGGTGCCAACGACTTGAGATCCTACATAACGCCTGGACGGCGGCACAAGCGGGTCGACGGTACCGGTGGGCAGATACAAGCCGCTCCAAATGCTCGCCAAAACGGAAATGGGTGAGAAACGAAAAGTGCTTCCGAAAGATCCACCGCGCGTATACATGGGCGCAGGTTGCGCCGTGAGTTTGTCGAGAAGAGCCTTGATCCGGGAGGGACTGCCGCCTTCGCGTGAGATGACACGCTCGATCGCCTTTAGAGTCGAAGAGATCTGAGGATCGCGGAAATCACTGGGCGGAGTGAGCTTAGCAAGGGCTCGGCGAAAAACACGCGGGGAAATCATGCGAACGGAATCGCTCTTTTTTCTTGAGGGCATTTAGCTTCTCCTTGAAAATGGACCTCTCGGTTTGGACTGTAACGGGAAGGGGCGGGAGACCGCACTAACGCGGCATCATTCTCTGTTAAGGAGCTGTGGGTAGCAATAAGTAAATTGCTGGCGGAGAGAAAAAATTGCGCCGCACTCGCTGCGAACGCGGCTCCGGAAGATGTGCGACGAAGAACTGCGAAAATTCGGCAAGGCGGCGCGATACATGGTCTCCCCGACAGCGAATATGGTCAAACCACCGCTACTGGATTTCGTACTGCAATTAGAGGAAGCTCGCGCTGAGTGGCGCAGAAGGAAGGACCCGCTGTGGATGACTGGCGACGGTTCAACAATTGGGGGGACCTGACGAGGTCAACGAGCCTCTATGACGATTTGCCACGGATAGTTCAGTGCTGTCTCATCGCGAAATGACATCTCCGCACGCATTCTATCGTTTCGCTCTCTTCGCCCTACCTGTCGCCAATTGGCCTTTGCGAGTTCAGAGACATTCTCTGAGGGAACGAATCTGGCGGGTCATGGATAGGGGCTCGGGATGCCAGGGCGGCGTTCCTTAAAATCTGCTTCTCTTCGGAAGAGAACTGACGATAACGGCCGGTTTCGATTTCGCGCTCGAAAGCAAACGGGGGCATCTCGTGCAGTCTTTGCAAGGCTCTTTGCATTTCCGGTCGAACAGCTGCATCCGATTGCGGGATGGCCCGCTCCGTGGTGAAACGATCCGGGACCGAATGTGTGGCTCGGTAGCTGCTCGGCGTCACGCCTATCCTGTCAACGGAGACAACGGGCCTACGCGGTGCAAGGGCCGCGACGTTGCTGGTTGCGTAGTTTGCTTTGGCTACGTCTTCTCCCGGTGACGGGGATCCCCAGGATTTGATGGGAACCTTCTGGTTGGGCTGGGACTGTGTGTTGGGATCTGTCGTTGGAGGATCGTCGTCCCCGTTGTTCGGATTAGAATAGTACGGGTAAGAATAATAGGGGCCGGGCGCGTAATACCACGGGCTGTAGTAGTAGCCATACGGATATCCCCAACCCCAATACGGCCAGCCGAAGCCAAACCCCCAACCCCACCCGTAACCGCATCCTGGGCCCCAATATCTCCCGCCCCAGCCGTAGCCCCAGCCATAACCGCCGCGACCTCCGTAATAGCCCCGTCCTCCATAGTAGCCACCACGATATCCGCCGTAGTAGTGTCCGCCGCCATACCCTGAGTGGCCTCCGGCGTAGAAACTTCCACCCCCGTGAAATCTTCCTCCGCCACCGCCGTGGAATCCCCCTCCCCCACCGTGACCTCCATGTTGGGCAAGCACAGGCTGCGGCAACCAGCCGCGCGCAACCATCGCGACGAGGACAAAAACCATTCGAAATAAGGTGGCTTTTTTCATATCACTACCCTCGGTTCTAATTCCCCTGAATCCTTAGATGACGAGCGCTCTCCTAAGGTTCGAATGCGGCATTCTACACCAGCGCGTTCGGAAACATCGTTTGCTGCATGTGTGCACGCGCAGCCCAAAAGCAATCGCTCCTCATAGATCTACACGAAGCTCCACACGTTTCGGGTATTCCATTTACGGCAGTTCATCGACTGATTATTGACGATCAACTCCCGGCGACGCGTGCAGGCAGAGGCGGGAAGTCTAGGATCGCCAAGACGGGATCTTGAAGTGCAGCGAAAGAATCAAATAGCAAGCCCCACGTGACCTGATCTCTTCTGTTCAACGAAACTGGCCAGAGCTTGGGCTTCATCGTCAAAGCTTGGGATAATTCCTGGCAGGTGAAACGCAGTCAGTACCTGCAACACCCGACCTTTCGGACATAGCAGTTTTAAGTCGCCTCCTAGTCGTTTGAGGGAAACGTAAGTCTCTATAATTATGCCGACGCCAGAACTGTCAACCTGGGACAGGTCTGCCATATCCAGCAGCAGCTTGCGCACACCCTTGGAAATCAGTTCCTTTAGATGGCCGCTCAATAGCTCACTTTCGCCGCCGCTGATGGTCGACCTTCCCTGGAGGTTCATTATGGTGACATCGTCGGTTTCACGGATTGATATATTAAGGCTCATAAAGTCTTTTTGTTCGATGCGACCGGGTAGTGGTCGTTACTTCAACCGCACGCCAAGCCCCTTTGACTGCGTGCAGAGGTAAGGAAACGCGGATTCTGCAGCCTTCGCCTCCACAACTCAAACGAAGCAATGCGGCTGCTTCGGTTTGCGTATAAACCGCATTCCCGGATCCTGAAGTTACGGGTGTGCCCGGAAGAGGCCAACACGGAAGAAAAAAGCTCTTGCCACGGCCGACCTCGTTAGAGATTCGGCTGTTTTCCCCTCCGCTAAAGCCGATAAAACTCGCTCTGATCATGGGGTTGTTGGAGCATACCCTCGCAATTGACTGTTGACGCCTGTTCTAATTACCCAATTGCGTGAGAGCGGCACGCAGCGGTGCGCTAGAGATCGCAATTAGCCCGCGGAACGGCGCGTACAACTGCAGGATCAAGAGGATCGCGCTCGATACCGAAAGCGCGGAGACTAACAAACTAGTGAACACCGTCCCATTGGCGGGAGCAAACAGGCCGAAGCTGATGAAAAGAGCAGTCAGCCAGGAAACCAGGATGATGAGCATTGGCATGGATATCGAAGTGGATTGCTGTTCATAGAGCAACCAGTGCGTTTGTCGGATCTCCTTCAGATTGCTCAAAGCTTCGGCTTGGGATGATCGTTGCCTGTCGTCCTTCGGCACGAGTCCCTGAATCTTTTCGTGGAGAGATTCCACCTCGCGGGTTGATGCCTGCCATTGCCGGGGATTTGCAGATTCCTTCGATTCTATCCGATCGAGCACGCCGACAGCGATACTGCGGAGCAGATCGCGTGTCTCCTTCGTCTCCGGGCCATAGTTCGCCAACGATCGGTCCAGCAAGATAATCTCGGATGACGATCCCGTTAGCTCGCGGCTCAGCGTGTCGAACGAGTTTTTTGCTGATGAGATCAGCAGGCCAAGAACAATGGCAGTCATTGTGGCGACTAACCCCATTGCGATCATTACGACACTTCTCGAGTCATCACTCAGATGGTTCTGGGGCAAAAGCTTGCGAAGAAACATCCCGAGCAACGCGCCTCCGAACGCGCATGCGAACACAATCGAACTGCTTTCTATGGAACTCATGGTAACTCCTTCTCTGGCTTCAGTACTGGGGGCGATTGATCTCACTTGGACTCAGTGGCGACGAGCACCACCACCTGTGCTCTGGGTGCCGCTGCGGGTGCTGCCAGTCGAGCGTTGGTAAGTGCTCCAATTGGAAAAACGGCTCAGTCCAGCAGGAATCTATGGGAGAGGGCAACACGTTACGGACAATCGACTCCTGATTAACGCTTGCCGGACAAGTGTGTACTGGTTCGCAACGCGAGATATATCACAGCCACAGTCTGTTGAGAACGTAAGAATTTGGCGCAATGGCTGCGGGGCTTGTTGCTCTATTCGAGTCAAGATGGGCGGTCTCGAACCGTGAAAGGGAACTCGCCTGGCTCGTCAGACGTTGGCGCAGTTCTTTCTCAGCACGACCTCACTCAACACCTTCCATGAGAAGGCCGGTTGATATCGAGGCACACTTTCGTTTCCTTCTTTCCGTGAGTCTGTTCCCATTCAGCCGCCTCGGCAGTACATGGAGAAAGCCGACAACTCCGGCAAAGTGGTTCCTTTTGACACTTGACATGGTTCTCGCAGCGGCCTAGCTTTCGCCTATCCACGCTGCCACCGTTATCTGGAGGTGGCAGGGACGCTATGCGAAACATTTTTGAGGACCTGCTGAAAGCGCAACCTGAATCATTGCGGAGCAAAGCGGCCGGAGAGGTGGCTTGATACATGATGGCTCGCCCCGGCAACGGAGAGGCCAGCCATCCCACCTGAGGACAAAGTGGCCGATAAGATCATCCAGAAATATCAGACGTCTACCTGCGAGCAATTGTGGGTGAAGAAGAGCGAAAAGACTTCGCCAAGTCCGGAAGAGCAGAAGGCCATCGCATTTCTTAAAAGCGATCCTCAGATGCGCACTGCCGTCATGAACAAAGTTGCACCACCAATCGCCAACAAAATGTTTGATTGCGGAATGATTCCATGAGGGGATCGGAACCAAGAAATTCAAGCCAGTCTTTTGAGGTATGTCATGAAAACCCGACTCAAGATTTTTGTAGAAACATTACTGATGTTGCTGCTCGCACATTCGCTGGTAAGTGTAGCCGCGAGCGGCCAAACTACGTCGCCGCCCGCAAAGAAGAAGACTACTCAAACCAAGAACCCTCCAGCTACGCCGCCAAAACCGGACCTGGAGCCGAAAGCAATTGAACTGCTAAAAGCCGTGAGCAGCCGCTTGGCTGCTGCGCATACTCTGTCATTCACTGCGGTGCAAATCTTCGAGTCCCCGAGCCGCCAGGGCCCTCCCCTCGCCTATGCAAAAAAGACAGACGTCACTTTGCAGAGACCTGACAGGATGCGTGTGATCATTTCGGGTGACGGTCCCGCCTCGGAGTTCTACTACAACGGCAAAACCGTGACGGCTTTCGCACCGGCCGAAAACCTACTCGCCGTGAGCGATGCGCCGCCTACGATTGACGCTATGTTGGAAGCGGTCTACCACTCCGCCGGTATCTTCTTCACATTCACCGACTTGGTTGTTGCCGATCCTTACAAAGATATGGCTGAAGGACTAACGCTTGCCTATTACGTAGGCCAATCCCACGTGGTCCAGGGAACGACAACGGACATGGTGGCATACATCGACAGCGGCGTGTTCATCCAGTTGTGGATTGGAACCGACGACAAGCTCCCCAAGATGGTCCGGGCAATTTTTCTGGACGACCCAGAGAATTTGCGCAGCCAGGTGGAGTTCTCCAACTGGCAACTCGACCTTACCGTTCCCCCGGATGCCTTTGCGCTCTCGAGCGCCGGCGACGCGAAACGCATCCCGTTCGCTGACATTAAGACACAGGCCGCGTCGGGCACAATGCCCTCAGCGAGGACGAATTCACCCAAAAAGCAACCATGAAGGAGAAGGGACACATGATGAAAAAGATGATGGTTAGTTTGGTGACTCTGCTATTCACCCTGTTCTTCTGCGGAGCGGCCCGGGCCCAAGCGCACGCGAACCGCTACGGGGGCGGTTCCACCTCCCATAGCGGGAATACCACTACGCGCACCAATGCTTACGGTGGCAGCGCGACACACACCGCTGGACAGGGAACGACCGCCTCCAACGCATACGGTGGATCTGCATCTCATGCGGAAGGGTCTGGAAAGACAACTGCCACCAACACCTATGGTGGCAGCGCGACGCACACGGCTGGACAGGGAACCTCCGCCTCCAACGCATACGGCGGCTCTGCATATCATGCGGCAGGGTCTGGAACGACGACCGCCACCAACGCCTATGGTGGTAGCGCGACACATTACGCGGGAGCTGGCACCGTCGCTACAACTCCCTATGGCCAGACGGCAGCGGTATATCATCCACCCACTGCCTACTATGCGTACCATCCACCCACAACCGTGGCGTACTACGGAACAAGCTGCTACAACTGCAGCTCCGGTTCAACTGCAGGTGCCGCTGCAGCCGGTGTGGTTGTCGGCATGGCTGTCGGCGCTGCCGCAGCCTCTTCCAAGGCCAGCTCCGAAAGCTCGAACGCTTACAGTGCAGGCTACTCCGCGGGCTCGGCGAACGCGAGCACTGCTAACGCCAACGCTGCCGCTGCCAACGCTAATACCGCGGCCGCCAATGCCAATGCCGCGGCTTCCAACGTCAGTCATGCCGCTTCAGTCACCGCAGCCACCACAACCGGTGTCACGTACCAGATGGGCGCGGTTTATGGGGCTCTGCCTCCCGGCTGCATCAGTCCCAATGTCTCGGGAGGTGGGACCTATTATTTGTGCGGTAACACCTGGTTCAGCCCTTCCTACGGCGCGAACGGGGTGCTTTACAAAGTAGTGCCCACTCCATAAGAGAAGCGAATCGCTCAAGTTCGCGAGACAGTTATTTCGGAAGTCCTTGATTCGGCCTAGGGAGAGTTCACTTGCCCGCTCCGTCGACAGTGAAGGAGCGAGTGGCCAGGCAAGTTCACCGCGTTTCGTTTTTATGAGTCTCTGGGACAGGGGCGCAGTCGCGATTCCGGGTCGGCAACGGCAAGAACGCGATCTTCGCTTGCCCGTCATAACTCCACAGACCCGGACCGCGCCGCAATCCATTGGCCAACGCGATAGCTTGCAGCGCGTTTTGTATCTGCGTGCGTAGACGAACCCACTGATGCCGATGCAACAATAAGGCACGCAGATCGAGCAGTTCCTTGCTGGGCATCCAGATCGCCGGAAAACGTTTTTCCACTAGCAACTTCAGGATCAACTCGGCATCGCGTCGATCATGTTTCTGCTTGCGGGGTTCCGCGGCGCGGATTTTCGTGGCCCAACCTGGCACTCGATTCCTAATTCTTGCAGCAGGTCCAGAAACCACTGCATCGGTCCAATCGCTTCGATGCCCACCAGCACCGGATGCGGAAGCTGGGAATAAAACTCCCGCACTTCCTGGCCTTCGTGCTGCAGCGTACGATGCACCACTTCTCCGGTCTCGGTGTCGAGCATCGCCAACGTCTGCTGACGAGCGTGCAAATCACATCCTATATTCGCATTCGGCCTCCTTCGTTCCGAGCGCTTCGGGGTGAACACCGAACAGTCTACTCAGTTCGTCGTGAGGCCGACCTCGTTATGACATCAACCGGAAAGGTTGCTCCCCGTACCCAAGTTTCCGATTTCGCGACGCAATATAAAAAGCGCGCCCCTTTGGAGTAGAGTTTGAGGACGTGACTCATTCCGGTACCCTCAAAAGCGGATTGTTGTATCGAACGATTCATGTGGATGAGCGTCAAGGAGGAAAACGTGATTTCTGGCGCGAATGGAATGGACCGGCTTTTCCGTGCGCAGGAACTCAGGCGGCGGGGTGAGTTGGCGCGACGCCACGATGGTGCTATGGCCCGACTATGTTATGAGGAAGCCGTGGTGTTGTTTCGCGAGCTTGAAGAACCTCTCGTGCTGGCGCACACCATCAGGCATCTGGGCGATGTCTATCTTGAGCAGGGACGCCCAGATTTGGCGGAGCCTTGTTACCACGAGGCACTTGGACTTTATCGGAGACATGAAGCCGATTCGTCGCTAGATTTGGCGAACGCTGTTCGGAGTCTAGCGGTTCTCAGATGGAAGCAAGCGAGAGCACTATGGGAAGAGGTGCGCGACCTTTATACGAGTTTAAGCATCGAGACAGGTATGCAAGAGAGCACGGCCCGGGTCACGGCCCTTTCAATACGTTAAAGCATCCGACGGCATCAGGGCATCCAGTCAACTTTGAGACTCCATTTTTGTCTTGGTGTATGAGCGTTTCACGGAAAAATTCCGGAATGAACTCGGGGCCGTAGGGACTAGGCCCCTTTGGCTTCATGTGGCGCTCCCAGAGATACGGCCATTGGCGTGGAATGAATGTATAAAACTTCGGTTTTGTCATGCAGACCGACTTGTCTGAATACCGGCTGCCCGAGGTGCGCAGCCTTGTTTCGCAGCATCCGCATAAGCGGTTGCCATTCGCGTTCCGATCCGACGGCGTTCACAAGCGGTCCGAGTGCGTCGAAAAGTCGGCGTAACTGCTCGTCATAGGGAGTCGCAACCAAGCCGAACGGAGGCAACGGCCGCTTAAGCCATTCCTCAACACGTACAAACTGAGCACGTCCAAAAAAAGGGGCGAGGGACTCGGCCGGTGAAAAAGAGTGCAATCAAATCTGCCAAAGCATCTAAGCCACTTTGAAGTGCGATCAGGAGATCTCGGAAGTGTCGCCGAGCTCTCGCGTCAGCTCCTGGAACCCATGTCTCGCCCCTTAGTGTCTTGCCAGGGTCATAAGTAAGTTTCTGTTCTTCGATGAATGATTGAACCTGTTGGACGAAATCCACTAAGGATTCCATGACGCTTCGCAGAAGCATGCCGAAATAGCTGAACAGAACGTTGTCAGGGTCTGCTAGAAACCCAGGTGCACTGCCGAACGAGAGGTAGTGAGCTTTTTCGTGCCAGTCATAGAGTTCGACCGGAATCGCACCCGAATCGCGAGCTTGGACCCATTCTTTCTCTGGTTCAGCTCTCTCAAACGGAGCAGTAACGAAAATATTTCCATCAAGAACGCAGCCTTCTAGTCGCATCTGAACTCCACGGAAGCAAGATCGAGGTGCCTTTAGAGGTAATTAATACTACTGAAGGGAACTGTGGGCAAATGACTCCACGTGACTCCAAATAGGGCTTGGCGGAAGCGGCAATGTGATCATTCGCCGAGGCTTAGAAGTAGGAAGTTTGAGTTCGACTTCCACACGCTCCCGCCAGATTAAAGAAGAAGATGGATGAAGAAGGCTGGTCGCGCCGCAGCCCGGTCGAGTTCTACGTTGCAAAATGTCATTACTGTCGTAATACTCCCCTGCCCACCTGTTTTTCGTAAGTATTGATTCCACTGGAGATCAAGTTGTTTGTTTTGGAATACTTTAGCATGGCATTCGAACGGCGGGAGGGAATGCGGCGGAGGGGACGGGTTTTTCCCCGGTTTTCCGTGGCCTGGTAGCACATTCGTTGTGTCGAGAGAGGAGAAGTCTACGGTGCGCGAGGCAGAGGTGCAGATCGGAGAGCCCCGTTGACATCCAAAGGCAGGTATCGTAGTCTCCTGCTCCTCTGACCCTGGGATTTTCACGCTGGGGAACAGCCCAAGGTCAATCACAGAGCAATCAGCTGTGGCCACCGTTGCATGCATTTGGAGCCGCGGTAAAAATAGGCAGTCGACGATCCAGTCTGTACCGGCACTTAGTCTGAGGAGGAGGATCATGAAAGTACGTTATATCGTAATGCTCGTGTTGGCCGCCGTAGTCGGGCTTTCATCTGTCGCGATGGCGGATCAGTTCAACTTCTCATTTAACGGCAATGGGATTACTGCGTCCGGTATTCTGACGGTTTCAGCGAGTTCGTCACCTGGTGTCGATGAGATCACCGGAATCAGCGGAACATTTTCGGATACGAACGTTGGTGTTTCCGGTGCGATTACCGGGCTGTACCAGCCGGTATCGTATGTGAGTGACACTCTGGCCACACCTGGCATTGCGTTTACGACAGGTGGTCTGTCCTATGACGACCTGTTTTACCCGGCGGGAGACTCGCCAGCGATCTGTTTCGCGCTTGTCAACGGCGTTCCCACCCTGACCTATCCATTCTCCGGGGGGCAGTTCGATATCTTTGGCGTGACGTTTGATATTGCCGGAGCCGGAGGTTACGTTGGTGAGCTTTGGAGCAATGGTGACGTGGGTGGCGGGCCGATTATCTACGCAGCCGGACTGGCGAATGCGACGGATCTCGTGGACAACCCGAACGCCGGCCCTGAGGGGAGTGTGCCACCAGGAAGATACGGAGCCTTTGCCACCAGCCCTACGCCGGAACCCGGAACGTTGCTGTTGTTTGCCATCGGGTTATTTGGCATCGCTGCGCTGCGAGGCCAGAAAAGCAATTGGCTTCCGTTGCATCGAATGTAGACGGGCTTCAAACAGGGAAATTCAGAACTTTCCTGCCCGCCCTTTGCACTAGATAAGGGCGCAAAGGGTAGGGTTCCCGCCCGACATTGCTATGAAATCAAGGCCCAGGTACAAAGGCAGTACCTGGGGGCACCCGGCAGATCAAAATTTTATGGAGTGGGAATGATAGGTCCAGCCTAGTAAGAGTAGGCCTGCGGCTGCGATCCAACTGCCGGCGACGCGGATTACGATGCGGGTCCACGGCACAAGCAGGGAAGCGACAAAAGCGGCGACCAGTGCGGTAACGATGAAGATTGCGGTGGAGGTTCCGAGCAGGGCGACAGTACCGGCATTGGTGGAGAGATCAGAACCGTTGACGTAGCCGAGGGCGGCACCGAATAACAAAGCGACGGCAGCGACGAAACGTGGCGGAAGATTTGCATCGGAAGCTACGAGGGCACCGAGCACCAGAAACGAAAAACAGGTGAGCAGGGGGAACTGACCTGCCAAGGGGCGAGCGAGGCCTGCGATTCCCCCGACGAGCCACGCCGCGGGTAAAAGGAAGAGAGTGCTGCGGCCTGCGCCTTTGCCCCGAAGTCCGGCGAAAAGAGCGAGCGCGAAAACGGGAACGATTTGCTCCGGGGAAAGAAAGAAATGCGTGACGCCGTCGTAAAACGGGCCAAGACCTGTGCCGGTTAGATGAGCGTGCGCGGCCGCAGGGAGAGTCAGCAGGGTGGCGACGAGAAGAAGCGTTTTGTGGGCGATTTGTTTCATGACGCCAACGCGATCCAAAGAAAGCGCGCCCCGGCCAGAGCGACAATGCCGCCGGAGAAACGCAAGGCCCAGCGTCCCCAATTCCAGCGGTGAACCAGTCCTGCGGTAATGCCCGCCGCGTGCAGGAGACCAGTGGCCATGACGAAGCCGATGCTGTAAAGCATGCCGCTGGCGCCGGGAGGAAGTTCGGTGCCGTGCGCGTGGCCGTGAAAAATTGCAAACATGCCGACAACGAGAGCGGCGGCCCAGAGCGGCGGGCGCCATTCCGCTAAAACGGCCAGGCCGAGGAAAATTCCAGAAAGTGCGATACCGATTTCGACGCCGGGCAAGCGAACTCCCATGAGTCCCAACATGCCACCGAAAGCCATGACAACAGGGAAAGTGACTGGGAGGAGCCAAATGGCCGGAGCGCCGAGTTGCGCGCCCCACAGTCCGACGGAGACCATGGCGAGAATGTGATCGAGGCCGGAGACGGGATGATGCAGGCCTGCGAGGAATCCTTCGGCGCGGCCAGTTTCTGCGTGGGCCCATGCGGCGACGGGCCATAGCATGGCAGCGATGAGAAAGGCCGTGCGTTGCGATTTCATCGCGCGCCTGCCACGAGGATGAAGGTGCGTTGAATGAACCAGAACGCGCCGAGGGTGCCGACGGCGTAGCCGGGCAAGCGTTCGACAATACGCGGCCAATGGACTTGTAAGACGCGGAAGGAGCGCTCGAGGGCGAGAATCAAAAGCACAAAGCCGAGTTGGCCGATTTCGACGCCGACGTTGAAGAGCAGCAGCGCGAGAGGAATTTCGGCTTTGGGCAATCCCATGGAAGTGAGGCCGCTGGCGAAGCCGAAGCCGTGAAGAAGGCCGAATGCGAAGGCGACGACCCAGGGATGGCGGATGGTGAAACTGGTTTCGCCTCTCCATGTGCGGACAATCTCCGGGCCAAGAAAAAGAATGCTGAGAGCGATAGCGGCGGTGAGAGGCGGCAGTGGAGCGCTGGCGTAACCGAGAGTGGCGATGGCGAGAGTGATGCTGTGGGCGACGGTAAACGCGGAGATGGTTTTGATGAGCGCCCAGCGATCCTTGACGATGAGCAGCAAGCCGAGGACGAAGAGAAGATGGTCCGCGCCGAGGAGGATGTGCTGAATGCCAAGCTGGACGTAACTGAGCGCGCGGCTGGTGAACGTTGTGGCGCCACCGAAGGTAACGGAAGGGGAAACAGGGCGAAGCAGATAGCTTTCGAGGCGGCCATCGGTGTGATGGAGGCGAACGAGAACGTCGGTGATGGTGCCATCGAGACCGTCGATCACGATAGTTTTCCCCGCGAGACCACCGGTGCAAGTGAGAGTGCCGCGCACAACAACGGCGCCAATTGCCAGCGGCTGGCGATTTAGAGCAGCCAGCGTGCAGTCTTTCGGGATGATCGGGGAGAGTTGAAGTTCGACTTCGCCGCCGGACGGACGTTTCCAGAGGAAGGAATACGTATCGGGACCGGTCTCGGCGAGTTCTAGGTAGCCGGGGCGCGCTTCATGGGCGACGGCGATGGTTTGGCCAAACAGCGCGAAGGCGACGAGCAGTAGAAGAAACCGGAGTTTCATTTTATTGCTCCGCCGTTCGCCGATGGTGGTAACGGCTCGATCTTTACGGTGTACTTTTCGAGCAGGCGGTCATAGAGATTTTGCAGTTCCTTTTTCTTGCGCTCGAGGAGAACTTCTCGTTCCACTTCAGGACGAATGTTGGCGAGCGGTTGTTGAGTGGCGGGAACTTTTTCAGAGACGAAAACGAGATGCAAGCCAAAGGGCGATTCCACGGGCCCAACCCATTGGCCGGGCTCGGCGTTCATCAACGAGTTGGCGAAATCGTCGCCGAAGGAACGCGCGGTATCGAAAAGGGCACTGAGCGGCTGCTCGGAAGGGAGCATGGTGGCGTCGCCAAAATGATCGATAGGGCCGTTGGGAGCGGCGGCGCGCAATGTGGCGAGGAGTTTCAGTGCGTCAGGCTTAAGGGAAGAGCTGTGGCGCTGGGGGCTAAGGTAAACCTGGCGAAAGGCAACTTTGGGATCGGAGCGAAACGCATCAGGATGGAGCGCCATCCAAGCACGAAGGTCGGCATCGGTGGGAGGGACAGAGGCGGCGGTATCTTCTGCAATGAATTCGAGTTTCTGGCGAAGGCGGCGGCGAATGATGATGTCGTCGCGATCCAAGCCAATGGCCATGGCCTCGCGAGTAGCAATCTCTTCTTTGACGTATTCATCGATCAGGCCCTTGAGCTCCGCCTCGGTAGGAGGCTTTTGCCAAGTGCGAGCGAAACCGACGGCCAGTTGCTCGATTTGTGGGGCACTGATGACGATTCTATGGGAAGCAGAGCCGGGAGCGTCGCCGCGCCAGCGAAAGAAGAGGAAAAGCAGGGCGCCGAGAACCAGGAAATGAACGAGAGGCTCGCGGAAAAGCCGTTTGGCGAACGAACCGGAGACAGACTTCCGATTTGCGGGTGGCACGACAGTCGCAGAGGATTCTTCGACAGTGTCGACGACTACCGTGTTGTTAACATGCATTCCAACTCCTGCCCCTTGTATCAGTCTCGCCTATTTTGCTGGCGTATACCAGATGGGCGAGGTCCAAGCCCGCTGCTGTACTGTCGCAGGTACGCCGGGATTCGGCGGCAGGTTGAGCTTCGCGGCCCAGTAGGTGGACCAACGCGGCGTGGGGATTTCGAGAACGCGGGCGTAATAAGTGATGCTGGCTTGGGGGTCAAAAGATGGATCGGTCCATTGGCCGATCAATTCAGGAGCGCCGATGGAATTCATGAAGGTGGCAGTCCTAATGTCAACGGTATTTCCGACGGCAGGTACTTTTCCAGTTTTCGGGTCAAGCTTGCGATCGCCGCTCCAGACGACGTCGTAGATTTTTTCGGTGCTCTTGCCGTTCCTGGTAGAAATCTTGATGATCTGGATGCGATCGAGATTACCGCTGTTAGGATCTTTCAGCGCATGAACGAGAAGCGTAGGCGCAGATGCGCCGGCGGGTGCGGACAAATCGCCGCCCATGGGAACGCCGCCATCGTAGGCAGCTTTAACCCAGTCCGCGTTGTGGGTCATATCTTTGAGATAATTCCAGCCGGCGAACATGCGAACTTTGATGCGCACGCCGGAAGTGCCAAAGGTTTCTTTTCGCTTCATCGCGGCAAAAAGTGATTCGCGGGTATTTTCCTCGGCCCAAACTCCTGTCAATCCTCCAGAACCGAGACTGGTCGGAGGCTCTCCGCCAACCGAAGTGGTCGCATTAATGACGATCTTTGGATTGTTGTCTTGAAGGCCGTGGGAACCCGGATAATTGCTTGCCTCGGTTGAAGAGAGCGCTGAATGGAAATCGGTGCCTGCCTCAATTCCGTACTTGAACGGATTGACGCCGAGTGACGCTTGCAGCTCTTGTCCTACCCCGTAAGCCTGACGAATGAAACTGCCGGTTGCGGATTTTGCGGGAGTGTCGGTGCCAATCAGATACTTCCAGGGTTCAAAATTCGCAAATTCATCCGTGGGAGACAGCGCGGGGCTAGTATCGCTTTGCCCCTTGCCTTGAATAATCTCGGCGAGAGGTTCATTGGCCATGCGGCGCTCAGCGTAATCGCGGGTCAGCGGTTTGCCCGACAAATCACGTCTGTTAAACATGAGCCCATTGCTGGCGTTGCCGTTGTGGGGAACGGCAATGACGTTGAGACCTAATTTGCGTTGCTGTTCCAGATAGCGCCACAGGGCTTCGGGATCGAGTGAGTTGAACGCGGAGAAGGGGATTTCAGGGCCTTTATCAGCGAAAATCACGCAGCGGTGCAGATTCTGAAACTCGGGCGCGGAAGTCCATTCAAAGGCAATGAAGGAAGTGAATTTTCCCGGCTTATTATATTTTTCCGCTGTCGCTTGATAATCGGTCCATGTGGAGCGCAGCAGTTTAGGATCGGACAATTCCGGCAGCGGCTTGTTGGTGACAAACGTACCGACGACCTTCTTGAAAGCGGCAGCCGCGACCGCGGGGTCGGTGCTGGTCATATTGGTGTACCAATCGGTTTTAGCGAAGACGCCATTGGGATTCACCGTTTGCGGCCCAACTCCCAGATACTCGGCATGATCGGTGAGGGCGAGGAAGTCGAGCGGAGCCAAGCGCTTTTGTGGCTTGCCGAAATAGTCGACGGTTTCGCCCATCGCATAGCGGAAAGCGTCATCGGGCGTGGTTCTAGTGCCCATCGCAAACGCATCCATTGAAAAGCCGCTGTGCAGGTGGAGGTCGCCGAAATACGCGTTGCGGAGAGGATTGCGCGGCGGGCGAGCGTCGGCGGTTGCTGGCGTCTGGCCCTGCTGGCCCGCAGTAGAGGGCTGGTCCGTCGGTTTTGAACAGCCCGATAAAGAAAGAAGCAACGCTGCCGTCGCGAGCAGGACTGAAGAGCCTTTTGTTTTGGACACAATTCCTCCGCCGAAATCCGAATTTGAAAGCAAGGCACAGCGCGGCGAGAGGGGCGACTCTCTAAACCGCATTTAATAGGGTGACCTTAAGTGCCCGTGAGTATAACGCAGGGTTGAAATCAGTACAATTTCATTGCTGTTTGACTGGTTCTTTCTTGGTTAGATGTAGCCTTTGCACTCGATTTATCGCGGATGGTCCCAGCGTTCCGACTCGAACACCGGCATCGCCGACCATGCTGGATGCTCGATTTCCTCTGCGAGCAATGCCACGCCCAGATTTCCTTTATACAAACTGCAGTCCACTCCGGACGAGGCGTGGCGAATCGCCAGTTCCAGCATTTCGTCGCTGCGAGTAAGCCAGAGGCGATCGCCAACCGCTCGATGCAGCGCCAAAAACGCATAGGCCGATCCGGCGGTGCCACAGCACAACGTTGGCGCTTGTTCAGAGCTCTCCCAGGCGTTGGTCGCGGCCTTCTCAGCAAGTTCCAGCAGGTGTGGCTCTTTGTACACCTGATGAGCCAGCGTCCATAAAAATGCCATCCCCGCCGAGCCATTGCACCAGCCAGTCATGTACGGAGTCGATGACCGCCTCTTGGCATCCAGCCGAATCTTCCAACGCATTCCCGAGCCTCGCTCTTCGCCTATTTTTTTCAATTGCTGCAAACGCTCTCGAATTTCGTCGCCCGGCTGCTCTCCTCGAGTTCTTTTCCACTGCATTAGCGCGTATAAAAGCCCCGCCCATCCGTGTGCAATTCCCAGCATGGTCAGCTGTTTGCACTCGGCGATCGCCGGAAACTTCGCGATCTCCTCCTGAATCTTCTGCGCAATACGATCGCCCAGTGCCAGCAAGGGCGCATGATTTACAAGAACATGCAGCGGTATTGCGTCGAGCAGCAAGCTGCACCCCACCAACACGCTGCATTGTCCCAACGTTAAGTCCAGATTCTCGCAGGGTTGATTTCCCGCCGATACAAATCCCTGAATGGAGTTCTGCACTGTGACGAAATCACCCATGGCATGCGCGATCAACGCGCGCACAAGAAAAATTCCGCTGGCGGTGTGATACGGCGATATGACGCCAATCTTGTCCTCGGGTAAACCCATTTCCTCGTTGTAGAACGATCCAGCCGCTGTGCGCTGCGCGAGGGCGCGCGTTGCCCAGGCATCCGCGCAGGCCAGTTGCTCGGCATCGGCATGCAACACCGCCAGCCTGTACAGTGCATACGCAGCACCGGCCGCTCCATAATTGATCGAGAGGAACGGGGCCTTGGGGTACTTGTCGCGGAAGAGCTTGCCCTGCAGCGATAGTCGCTGGAATACCGAATCCGAAAACGCCTTGCGCTTTCCAGAGATCGCAGGAGTTGCGGGCGCCGCCGCGAGCTTCGCGGATTCCAGCGCACTCGCGAAATCTTTAACCGAAGCAAAGCGCGAAGCGGGCTCCTTGGACAGTGCCCGGAATATTGTTTTCTCGACTTCCGCGAACTCCCGCTTCTCAATCGGCAACGGTTCCGCGGTCGCGATCTGCTGCAACATTTCCGTTTTGCCCGGCGCAAATTGCAAATACGGATGTCCGGCAATCAACAAGTACACCAGCGCCCCCAGCGCGTACTGTTCGCTAGCCTGCGTCGCCGGCGGGGGAGTGTGCCCGGACATACGCGCGTTGGCATATTCCGGCTCAAAAAACATGGCGACCCCACCGCGCGGTACGTGCCGGCTCGCGTGCTTCTCAGAGGCCCCTTGAACGGCCAGGCCAAAATCGATGATCACTGGTTCCGTGTCGTCGCGGACGAGCACGTTTCGCGGATGTACATCGCAATGAAGCACGTCTTCTGCATGAAGCGAAGCGTAAGCTCGCAAAATCTTCGCGCACAGCAACAGCAGCTTTCCAATGTCGCCGCGCTTCCTCAAGTCGTCCGCTACATGCGCAGCTGTCCGCCCCTCGATCCACGACATAACCAGGTACGGACGCTTCTCAACCTCGCCCTCGGTGAGCAATCGTGGCACAGAAGCTCCGTCGAGCAGCTTCAGGATTTGCGCTTCGCGGCGAAGTGCTTTTGCCATAGCGCGATTGTCGGCGCTTCGCGCGATCTTCAGAGCACCGGTCTGGCCGTCCGGCCCCGATACTTGATAAACCTCGCTGTCTTCCAGCGTCTGCACCATCTTCACGATGGAGTAGCCATCCACGACGTGGCCAACCTCGAAACCGGGCTGGATGGCAGCCGAGTTTTCCGAGTCCGCCGGGACAAGAAATTGCGCCGCGACCAGGTTCTGCAAAATAGGAAACGCTTCTTCCAGTGTGCTCTCCGGCTCCGAGCCCTTCGCCGCACAATAACTGATCACTGCCTCAACGACCGTCTTCGCGGTGCGAAATTCCTCCAGCAACTCCGCCGCATCCCGGCTCAGCATTCGCGTGGAGGTTCGAGCGCGCGGCCGCGTAATCGCGAATTCGCCGTCGCCGCTCACTTGGGAACGAACATGCTCCGGCAGGTCCGCGACTGCGGTTAGCACCACGTCAGGAGGAAGGAGAAACGGTTCCAGAGGATCCATCGTCAAGTCTCGTTCACGCGCCGAAAGATATCGCGCGACGGCGTCCAGGAATTGGTCTCGATGCCATCAAGTCGCACTCGCTGCAGCGCGAATTTCCATGGTTCCACTGAATGGGAAGGCTGAGCCTTTGCGGCCAGCAACGCCGCGGCGAGCTTGTTCACTACCCACAAGCGCCAGCTCTGTCTTTCCTGCCATGCCAGGACTTGCGCTCTTTTTGGCGGGTCCATGCCCCACGAGAGCAACCCATCTCCGTGAAGTTCACACGTAAACGGAACGCCGTGCGCTGCCATTCCGCCCAGCCTGGCATACAACCGCTCCGACGTGTCGCGTAGTTGCTGCTCGGTTGCAAAGTACGCCACCAGTTTGTCGGGGCGCAACATTCCGTAAATGTCTCGCCCCACTTTGAACTGCTGCACACCTGTCTCGCCAAACGTCTCTGCCGCCGCCGAAAACGCTTCGGGAAGCGCCTCCGTGCACGGACTGACGTACAGCTTGTATGCGAAGCCGGACTTTCCCTGGCCCTTGTGCTTGCGCTTCCAGATGCGCCATCCGGCATTGGCGGGATCGGCCGGCACTTCTGACCATTTCCTGTTCAATCGGTCGCCGCTTTCCGTTCCTTTCAACACGCCCAGCCGTTGCGCTACCTGGGCTTCCGTTGGGTATTCAGACATTAGTTGCGGGCTTGCAGGCTGGCGATTGTAGAAATAGATTCGCGCCCCAAGCATCAGGGCGTCGTCGATGTCGAGGTACTGGGCATGTTTTATCGCTTGTTGTGACAGTAGCGAAACGCGCGAGGTAGGCTGGTGAGTCGCTTGTGCCGGCACAAACAGGTGCTGTGCGCCGGCTCCGCAAACAAATTCGCCGTTATGTTCCACCTGCAACACCTGGTCGAGCACGAGTTGTGTTACGAATTCCTCGTACGCAGTGCCAAGTTCGGTCCGCACGTACCCCGGCATCTTTCCCGGTGTCTGCAACGTGCTGAACAGCAACGCCAGGTCTCGATTGACGGATTTTAGATTGAGGCCGGAGGTCCCAGGGCGCAGCACCCCATAGAAGTCCGTATCGCTCGCCAGCGGCGCCAGCGCAGACTTCTCCGCCACCGATAGCCGGTCGAATACCAATAATTCAAATGATGGGTTTGCCCGAAAGACGAACTCGCCCATTTCTGGAACGCCCGGCATTAGCTCCACTAGCGATCTTCCGCCAGAGCCTCCATCACTAGGATTTTTTCTCGCTTTTCTGGTTCTTCTTCTCGGCTGCGCCACCGGTTCCGCCCTTTTCTTCCTTGGCGGGCAGCTCCTTCTTCTGTCGGGCCAGTTCTTCCAGGGCTTCGCGCAGCTTTGCTTCGAGCAGTTCAATCTGCTCCACGGTCCGCGGTTGCATCTTCTTTGCTACCGCTTCTTCCTTAGCTTCAACTTGCTTCAGAGCGCGCTGCAGTTGGGCCTTCAATTTTGGCAAATCCGACGGACGCAACCGCGACGTAGGCTTGATGATGCTGGGCCCACAAGATTGCAGATGGCTGCACACGGTACAGATCGTATGGAACGTGCAGGTATGCGCTGTGCATTTCGAGCACGTGCACGCGGAACATTTCGTGCACGCGGTACATGCAGAACACGCTGTACAACCTCCCGTGCAAAGCGTGCAATCAGTGCACGTGCACCCGGTACACCCTATGCAGGACGGGTTGGAGCATCCTGCGCACGGGGTGAACAGCGTGCAGTCCGAACACTCCGTGCAATCGCAGGTGAAGTCCGAACAATCTCCACACTCCACCGACACGAAATCGGAGCAATCACCGCAAGAAATGCCTTCGTCGCAGCCCGACGCGAAGTCGTCGCAACTGAAGCCGCAACTAAAGTCGCACTGCGCTCTGGGCGAGCCGGTCTTGGCTGCGGCCAATACCGTAATCATCAGATCTTTGATTTTGAATGCCATGAGGCAACCCCCGGGAAAGGAGTCTAGTGGGCGTAGGGGTGCTGATATATCACGCCGATTGGGAGGTAGCAAGAAGAAAGAAGTGGAAATCGCCACGATGGTCTAGTCGAGAGCGCAATCTTGAAACCGTCGGGCGAGGCCAACGGACGGAAAGCGGTTTGAGGAACGAATGGGACGGGGGTTACATGTTCCGTCACGGGAGCCCACGGCATACGGGTTCAACTATCGTGGGTTCACTATAATTGGGTTGTGCCCAAGCGCTATTGCACCAACCACGCCAAATGGCGGCTGAAAACGGGAAAGCCTGCCGAGACGCTTTCTGCGCACTACCGCCTCGACTGCGATTACGGAACCGCAGTTATCGTTTGCTGGCAGCAAGGGGGCAGTGAGCCAATTTACGTATGCGAAAGTCACGCGCAGCAATTGGGCCGCTCTCGCGAGCATTGCCCGGATGTCCGCATCATAACCACGCAATCAGAGCACCTCACCGATCCGGCAAAAAGTGAAGATCGGGTTCAAGCGCAAGAACTCGCGGCACCGAAACCAAATGGCTCGCCTTCGTCGGAAGCCGCGCGTGGCCCGGCGGAAATGAAGCCTGGGCGAGCAATAGTCGAAAGACCTGTGAGATCTCCTGCCCGCGACGTTACCCTGGGAAATTCGGCCAAGGCTATGGTGGACGAAGGCATTTGGAACATGGCCAAGGGAGACTACCAGGCGTACAGGTCGGCGTTACAGCAAGGGATGAGCGAAGCAGAGGCGGCGAGAGTCGCTGGGGGGCAGTTGGCCTTTATCCACCGCAAGATCCGTGAATACAGCCTCAAATTAGAAGGCGTTTTCTCAGATTCAAAAGTGAGAATCAACGTAGGACAAGCCGTGGATAGACCGCTCGAACAGGCAATGCTTGAAGTCATCGGTAACGTCACAATGAGCGAATTGGAGAAGGACGCCGCCATTCAGCAGCTCGGAACCCTGCAAGAATGGGTCAAACAAGGTCTGCGGGGAGACATAACCCCGGTGGAAGCGAACCGAATCCTACTGGCCATCGGTGAGCGACTAAATTGGGGAGGGCCTACCGGCATTGCTGAAGAATTCAAGCCTGTGTATCGGGCGCTATATGGCAGTCTAAAAACTGCAATTCGCGTGGCCGCTCCAGAGTCGGAAAATCTTCACGATCGAATGACTAACTTGTACGCTGCCAAATCTGGCCTGGAGATTGGCTGAATCCGATACCGTTGATCAGCGCTGATCACATCCCGTCCAACGGCGGGCTCTCCATCCGCCCGACTCTACGAGAGAATTTCTACCCTTTTAGTATCGTCTGGAAAACGATCTTCTTGAAACGGTCGAGCGCGGCTGGGCCGCGTTCCACCTTCATGCGGAGAATTGCACCCTCCCAGGAAGCCAGGAGGAATTCAGCGAGGTCCGTCGGGTCAAACGTTGAATCGATTTCGCCGACAGTTTGAGCTTCGGCGATGCACGAGGCAAATGGAGCGTGCCATTCCTGAAATATTGCGGCCAGTCGTTCGCGCAAGAGTTTGCTCTGGGAGGAGGTTTCGAGGCTGAAATCGCCGATCAGGCAACCGCGATCCCATTTTGCGTCTTCCAGCATGCCGCGCATGATGTCCAAATAGCGCTTCAGTCGCTGCCGCGGAGTAAGGGACTTGTCGTCCAAAGCTTCTTTAACCACGGCTTTGGTGCGAGCAAAGTACCGATTCAATACTTCCTCGGCGAACGCCTCTTTGGAGCGGAAGTGATTGGTAAAGGAGCCTTGGGGAACACCAGCGGCGGCGCAGATATCGCGCACGCTTGCCCCCTGGTATCCCCAGCGAAACATCGCCTTCATACCGCCTTCAAGAATGGCTTCGCGATGTGAAGGCTTAAGCGTTGGCCGAGCGTTTCGTGCGGCAACTGGCTTAGGCAAGTTTCCGGCACGATGCTTTCCCGGTCGAGTCAGGCCGCGCGGCGGCCTGCTCTCTCCGGCGGGAAAAGCTGCGACGACCCTAGAACTCATAGCGCAGTGCGAATTCCATTACACGGGGTTTGGTGGAAAGCCGGGTGTAATCTCCAAACGTCGATCCATACGTATCCACATAGGAGTTAACGCTGAGAGGATCGAATCGCTTGGAATTGCTTACGTTGAACACTTCCCAGCGCAACTGTAGACTTTGGCCTTCAGACCATGGCATTTGCCAACGTTTAGAAAGTCCCATGTCCACGCTGAAGAAGCCCGGCCCGCGCAACCAATTTCGTTGCCCGGCTTCGCCGGGGTAGGGTTCACGGAAAGAGCTGGCATCGTTTGCAAGGTTGGAGAAGATGTTGACGGCTCCCAGGTTGTTGGGATCGTAGAACGTGCCCGTTTTGACCGGGGCGGTCTGGTAGGTGTTCCCGCTGAGTTCCCAGTCGGTTGGCCAGTTATAGCCATTGCCCACGCTGAACGGAAAACCGCTGGTCCAGCGTCCCAGGCCGGAGAATTGCCATCCGCCGATAATCGCGTTCACAAATCGGTTGGCATCGTGAGCGATGGCGGCGCCTTGGCCAAAGGGCAGGTTCACTACCCAGTTCGCCGTGATCTGGTGGGTTGCGTCGAAATCAGACAACCCTCGGAACTGGTAGGGACTCCAGGCATTTTGAATCTGACCGCCGGTACCACCGATGGTTCCCACGCGTTCGGCGTCGGACGACAAATCAATGGACTTGGAGAAGGTGTACGTGAATCCAAACTGGTAGCCATGGGTCATCTTATGCTTTAGATCCAACTGCAAAGCATTGTAGTTAGATCTGCCCATCGTTCTCCACATATAAAGGCTGGCGTACTGCGGGTTGTAGAAGGTGTACTGTCCTCCTGCGGGCAAATAGGACGCACCGGACACGCCCGAAAGACCAGAGTAGTCGAGGCCGAGAAGGGCAGTAGTCTCATTCAGGTTATTGCCGCAGAACAGGTCATAAGCCGCCACCACAGCACTGGTCGTCGATGTCATTAGAGGTTGACCCTGGGCGTTATTCCCTACGCAGGAAGACACCGTGTAGGCATCGCCGTGCTGGAGCGGTGAAATGATATTTGACCAATACTGCGCCACCTGGGGACTGACTTGCGAGGCGTTGAAATTCTGAGTCTGTTCGCCGGTACGATAAATCTTGGCCAAAGCCGTTGTGGCGGTGAAGTAATCCATACCGGTCGACTTGTCCTTCAGATTGAGCGGAATAGCGGGGTCAAGCTGAGTTAAGAGGCGCTGACCCAACCGACCGACATAAGACGCCTCCAACGAGAAACCGCCCTTAAACTCGCGAGCGACGGAGAAGTCGAAGGTGTAGGAATAAGGAGTTTTGAGCCCAGCGTCAACGCTATGCCCGATAAAGAAGTTACCCGCGGGAAAGGTTTGCGGGAAAACTGCTGGAGGTGCGGCTAAGAACACGGTATTGCAGTTGAGGTCGTTGGTCGGAATTACATTGACACTTGGGGATGTGCCGCCGCCTGCAGTGGAGCCGCAAGGGTACTGATTGGCATTGAGGGTACCGTCGGGCAGCAAGCGTGGAGAATCGTAAGGCGAGAGAAATCCCGCCGGGTTGGTCAACTGGGTCGAGAGTCCGAACGAGCCGTTCTCGCTGAAGTCGTCCGCGATGCCCTGTCCAAAGCGGTCAAAGACGATCCCGAATCCAGCGCGGATGGAGGTCTGGCCGCCCTCGCCAAACAAGCTCTGCAGCAGTCCTCCTCCCGAAGAGTGGGGAGCCCATGCAAACGCGACGCGCGGACCGAGGTCCTTGTAGTCCCAATTGTAGTAATTGGGACGATTGTTCGCTGGTCCGGACCAATCGAAGGTGACCGGCGTATCCTGGTTGGAGGGGATGCCATTCGCGCCTGCATTGGCTCGCGCTAGATACCATTGACCCAAGTTCGGTGAAGGCGAAACCTGAAGCCCGTTGGTTTCCCAAGGCGGTGAGAAGAGCGACCAGCGTAGACCGAGCGTCACGGTCAAGGTCGGCTTCACTTTCCAGGTGTCCTGACCATAGAACTCATATCCGTCGATGCCATAACGGCGTTTCAGCGCTGCCCCGTCGGGAAGCGCGGTGCCGTCACGGTTGTAGTTGTACTGCGCATCTACCTCGGTGATCATCCCTAACATCGCTTGCATCGGAAAATCGTACGAGTTGGCGAAGCCTGCATCCACGAAGGGAGTTCCATTTGCCACACAAGAACTTGCGTCTGAAGTCCCGCAAGTGTACGCGGGATTCAGCGGCGATTTCTTTGCCGCGTAGCCGGACAAGGATGTCCATGAAGCGTTTGCACTGCCGTCGCTGAACGAACTCGCATAACTGATGCTCGGTGTGCGGATGATGCTGATCTGCGTGCCGAACTGGAGTGTGTGCTTTCCTTTTATCCACGTCAAATCGTCGGAAAAACTGTTAATAGGCCGTTGGAAGCTGTGGGTTCGGGTAATCGCCCCTGGAGGTCCACCCTGATCGTTCAGGCCGCGGAAGTAATTCCAATCCTGATTGGAATTACCGATAAAGCCATCACTCTCTCGAATGAATCCATAGCGGAAGCTGTTTACCAGGCTGTTCGTGAGCGTGCCGGTATAATTCACCACGATCCCTTTGTTAAAGTTCACCACCGATTGCGAAGGCGCTTGCCCGGGAAGGAACGGTGACTGGGCATTAGCTTCATTCCTGAGTGCCCCGGTGACCGAGATACGGTGTTTTGCATCGTTGGTAAGGTTGTAATCCATCTTCGCGATGTAGACATTGGCATTGTCCGAAATAGGGCCGCTCCAATTGAAACAGCCATAGTTCACGCCGTCGCCAGCGTTGTTACAATTTGCGGTCGGCCAAGTATTGAGGTAAGCCAACATCACTGGGCTCGGTCCAACGTGCAACGGGTCCATGTTTTTTATTTGTGTTGGCGACAACGCATTAAAGCCCGGCTGAATCTGGTAAGAATTTCCGCTGACGCCAGTAACTGTGGTTCCCGGGCAGCTCGCCGTATCTGGACTGCCATCGGCAAGAGTCTGGCACTGATACTGAATGATTCCGTCTTTCATGGTCTGGGTAGGAACGGCGTTGGTCACGCTCTGCGCTTCGGAACGACGCGTGCCCTCGTAATTCAGGAAGAAATACAAGCGATCCTTCTTGATCGGTCCGCCGACAGAACCTCCAAAAATATTGCGAATCAGTTTGGGCGGGGTATTGCAAGATTTGTCGCTCAGGGGAGTGCCGTTGGCCAGACAGTTCGAAATTTCACCATTCTTAACGAAGAAGTCATTTGCACTGGTGTAGGTGTTGCGGTTGTACTCGTAGGCGGAGCCGTGGAACTGGTTGGTGCCGCTCTTCGTTACCATGGCCACTTGGGCGCCCGCACTGCTGCCCTCGTCGGCGTTGTAGTTCGAAGTGGTTACGCGGAATTCCTGCACGGAATCGAGCGTAACCGGCAAAACCGAAGTGAACGCTTGTCCGCCTTCAGCATTGACGGCCACGCCGTCAACCGTCACGTTGGCCTGATCGCTTCGCGCTCCATTCACGGCGCCATTCCTGGTGTCCCACGTTGGAACGTCCGGCCGGTTATTGGTGTACGCGACGCCGGGCTGTAGGCTCAACAGGTCCGGCACGTTACGGCCTTCCAGCGGCAATTCCTTGACCTGGTTTTCGTTAAACGCGTTACCAATCGACGCGTCGCTGGTGTTCAGCGTCACCGTCTGCGCGGACACTTCCACTGTTTCGGTCGCGGAGCCTACTTCGAGCGTGGCATTTTCTGTAGCGGGCACGTTTACCAGAAGTTCGAGGTTCTTGTGCTCGAACTTGCGAAACCCGCTCATTTCGATGGTTAGTGAATAATGACCCGGGGGAAGAGACGGGAATTCATAAGCGCCCGAACCGTCTGTGGATGCCTCGCGATGCAAACCCTGCGCATTATTGGTCAGGATTACTTTCGCTCCGACAATCGCAGCGCCGGATTTGTCGACTACTGTGCCGCGGAGCGAGGTGGTGCCAGTTTGCGCGAGAGATGATGTAACTCCAAAAATCAGGCAAAACAGAATGGCAAGAATAGCGGTACGCCGGATGGAAGCCCAAGACATGGACGACTCCTTTGAACGCACGTATCAATTCTTGGTTTTTATGAAGAAACGGCTCGTGGAAGACGTGGACTAGGGAATGCCGTCCAAACCTGACCCACCACGCAGGCTCTCGTTACCCACTCGCGAGATCCTGAGTCCGACCGACCTCCACCGACCGACCAATTGGGTATGGATTAAAAGGCCAAAGCGGGTCTGTGTCAATATCTTTGTATTGATGACCCCGAGAAAGTTTTTGAATAGGGGGTACGGGGCAATCTGGAGGCTCCAGCCTTGTTGTCGGACGAGAGCTTCGAAATCGCAGGCAGCGTCAATTGCTGCCGCTACGGAAATGCGGTGAGAGCAGGACTAAATGTGCCTGACGCTTCCACACGCTCTAGAGTAAGGAAAAAAATGCAGTGAAATAGGGGCCACCAAGCTGAGAGCGGCGAGAATCATCGGCTTCACAGAACAGTGTTGAATAGTCACCACAGAAAACCGGCGCCGGCCCGGAACTTTGCTTCAATTCTTTCCTCCGCCGAGGCGTAGACGCGTGAGGCAATCACTTCTAGCCAGGCAACTTGCTCGAGATTCCCCGGACTACCGGCTCCAACAACAGTTGTCACCTGCCTCCAAATCGGTCCGAGCGCGATATTAGATGACTTCTTGTTCCCATTCGATTCTGAAGAACCCCTGCTAGTCTGCCCCGCAGTACCAGAAACCTGACACTTTGCTATCAGCAACTCCCCAGGCGGGGTCAGCTCGGATGGCGATGCCGAGCGAATTAGACATTTGTCAAAGACATCGTGCTCCAGAATTCTCTCATCAACCACATCGACAAGTGCGGCGCGGAGATCCTCGCTCAAAGTGGGATAGTTGGCATGGAAACGAAGGACGAAATAGACGAGCAGGATATTGTGAAGTCTCCGAAAATGTTCCTCGGTCGTTCTATGGGTCTCACTGTGTTGTAGAGATGGACTTTTTGTCTTTAGGAGTATTTCTTTGACGAGAAGATCCGAACAAACAAGCGAGTGTTGCAAAATCGCTTGAGACGGCCCACGTATCTTTTGAACCCGATTCCAAAGCTCGATGATGACGCGGTTGTTCGCATGATTTGAGCGCACCATCCGCCGCGAGAAAACACCTACGAGGTATAAAGCAACGCGCGACCTCGTGTCCTCAAATATTGGGTGGCTAGTTGGAAAGACTTGTTTACTTCCCGCTTCGATCAATTTATCGGTTTCCTGAGACTTACTTTCATTTGCTGTCGTCCCAGATTGTCTTCACGCGAAGTTCACCGGGACTGAAATCAACGATAGGTGTCACTTGTGCTGCAGTTCTTCCCCAATGAGCAACGCGTTTTCCTGCGCAAAACGTGAGTACACTTCCAAGGACAATCAGTGCCAATAGACCAAACACCAAGCTGAAGAACAGCCAGCAGGCTAGAAGTTCCCGTAGGTAGTAGGAACGGAGGACGAGTCCCAGTCCCAGGAACAGACCGGCAAATGGCGACAACCTAGGGCTTGCTCGTAGTTGACTCAACGATTCCTCTATCTCGTGCACTTTGAAATGAAAGGCCGTTTTCCAAGTTCTAGACGGGAAAACGGCGAGAGAGTTGATACCGTCCGGGCCGCCCAGAGCTCCGGCCAATATCGCCTTTCCTCGCCGTAAGGTACGACATCTTAAGGATTCACAGCGATGCGCGCTGTTCAGTTTTATACGGTTTTATGAGTACTGAACTTGAGGGTGGGCTTGTCCCGCCAAGCCGGAACTGCGCAATTCAGTACGGTTGCGCGCAGGCTGCAAGGTAACCAAATACTCTTCGAGTTAACACACCTGTGACGCCGACGCCTTGACCGTAAACGCCCAGGGTGTAGGAACCGAAATGGGCCGACGGCCAGCATTTAGGCATTGAGTGGTTAAACGTCCGGGATTTGCATTCAGGGGAATCATCATTGCCGTGCTGGTCGGCACGCGAACAGAAATGCGATATTTTCTCAACCCACATTGCGTTGGGTTCAATTACCGAATCGTGGCGGCCAAAATCGCGTCTGTTCGGTGGGGGACCCGGTGAACTGGCAATCCCGCCCAGGCGTTCATGATTCCAAAGAGCTCATGACTCGTTTGCGCCCGGCCCCCGGAGGTTTCCCACCAATGGGATGCGTCGAAGTCATCGTTGGGGACTGCATGAGCGATTAGCTGTCCGCGAGGTCCGAAATACATACTCCAGAGGATATGGACGCGCTGTGTGTGGGCCCGATTCGTGACGACGATGACCCTCTGTCCGGCCGCAGCTTGCAGCGTTGCACTTATTACATCCAGTTCCTCGGCTGTGTTGGCGATCGGGGAATCCAGGACGTGGATCGCTTTTGCAGGTACACCTTGTTCCCGTAGCACCCAGACGTTGAAATCGGATTCCCGGGGGTAGTAAATACCGAGCACGTTCAGTACGTCCGCGTGCGCACGAGGATGGGTCAGCCAGATCTCCTTCGCGTATCCGTCGTGATAGAGCCGAGCTGCCTCTAACGCGCGAATGGGACTGTTTCCACTAAGCACCGCAATTGCAGTGGCCTCTTCCAGCGGGTCGTCTCTGACCAGCCATTTTCCTGCACCAAGCAGAATCACTAAACCTGTGGTTGTTCCAAGCAGTGCTAAGGTGCCCAAAATACGAAAGAAGAGGCGCAATGGCAGCGCCGTGCTTTTCTTCGATGTACCGTGTGCTGAATGCATGTCCCTATCATCTTGCGGGTTTCATTCGCGCATTACTGTTCACTTCGACACGCAATACTGCAAGTAACGACCTATTCGCGGGCCGGACGATCTTCAGGTTTTCGGCTTCCTATTTGTTCTCTTTTGTACAGCATCGCGGAATCGATGTAGGTAGAGTGTGAGATCTGTTGAATTTTATGGATCGATCTCACGGCCTAACTTGTCTTCTTCTGCCGAAGCCCCTAGACGAAGGCACTTTCGATCGTGAGGTTTTTGGAGGAACAATCGTGGCGAATGAAAATGATGTCTCCGTGACCCTTCCCGCGACCGTGGAGAAGGTCCTCCCTGCGAGGGACGCGGAACCGGAGAAAATCCAGATTTCAGTCGATGGGTGCGATGAACTCTTTTCTGAACTTCGCGTCGAGAACACACTTAAGAACGAATTGGGGGATAGCGTCACTCTAAAGAGAGGCGCACACGTAGAAGTAACCATCAATGCGGATTCGGATGCTGTAGAGAAAAAAGAACCATAGTGTCCCGGTGGAGCACTCCTTCAGTTGTCCCTATTGCGGCGAAGAGATTTCGATGTTCTCGACCCATCAGTTCGTCGCCAACGCTCCGTCGAGGACTGTGAAGTGTGCTGCAACCCGATCGAGATCAGTTACAGCGTAAAAGACGATGCGCTCGTCAACTTCGTTGCCAAGACTCTAAACTAGACCGGCTTTCGTGGCGAGAATTTGCTTACTCAACGCGGCGTCGCATCGCCGCGAATGTCGGTCTGGCGGATTGATCAGGTTCAACGCTAGATCCCGGACATTGTGACCGTGCGGGCTTTCTCTTCTATCCAGTTCACGGAGATTTTCCGGTCCGTACCCCTGGGTGGCCGCATTACGATACATGGCCCAGTGTTTCGCCTTACGGAGAATCGGGGACGGAATGGGGCAAGAGCCACATCAACTCCATTCGATTCGGCCAACTCGTCAAAATGAAAGGGCAATCTCCAAAACGTGGAGCGGAAGTAATCGACGCATCCTTGGGATTGCTGTAACGAACCAGCAGGTCCAATACGTCTAATTTGCAGAGCCACGCTCGCGGCCCGCATGGGGTGTGAGTTGACACCCAGTCTCTAGGTATAATCCCCACAATCAAGGGAACTTAGGGACATTTCGACAGGAAGGTTTAAGTGAATATATTGAGGCTACGAATCCGCCGAACCATTGTGCGGGCAGGCTGTGCGTATCTTTTGCTGGCTTTGGCGGCCGCAGCGATGTGGCCGGCGGGCGCGTTGGCATCTGCGCAAACGGCGACGCCTGCCAAGACCCCACCTGCAGTGGGAACGATCAAGAGTATTTCTGGCACGATGATTGTTCTGGCGACCGACGCTGGAGGTGAAGTGAAGATTTCGCTGACGGCGGACGTTAAGTACCTGCGTGTGCCGCCCGGATCGAAGGATTTGAAAGAAGCGGTGCGGATACAAGTGAGCGATCTGCAAGAGGGCGACCGGGTGCTGGTCCGCGTTAAGCCGGGTGACGATGGAACGAGTTTGGTGGCCTCCACGGTGATCGCCATGAAGAAGTCGGATATCAGTGCGAAGCAAACGCATGAGCGCGAAGATTGGCAGCGCCGCGGGATCGGCGGGCTGGTGAAGAGCACGGATCCGTCGGCAGGTGTCATCACGATTGGAACAACAAGCGCGGCTGGAACGAAAGACGTGGAAGTTCACGTTTCCAATACCACGGTTTTACGTCGATATGCGCCGAACTCCGTGAAATTTGATGATGCAAAGCCGAGTTCGCTGGCGGAAATCCGGCCTGGCGACCAATTGCGTGCTCGCGGCACAAGAAGTGAGGACGGATCGAATTTCACGGCAGAGGAAATCGTCACCGGCGCGTTTCGTAACATTGCGGGAACAATCGAGGCGGTCGACGCCAGCGCGGGCACGTTGACGGTAAAAGACCTGGCGAGCAATAAGCCGGTGCAAGTGAAAATCACTTCTGACTCGCAAGTTCGCAAGCTGCCTCAACCGATCGCTCAGCGCATTGCCGCGCGGCTGAAGGGCACTACACCCGACGCTAGTGGTGCAGGTGATGGCGCCGCGAGGCCGGCGGGACCTCCAGCGGCGGGGGCATCAGCAGGCGGCGGGGCACAAGGATCGCAAGGAGGCGCAGGCGGAGGAATGGGCGGTCCCCCCCGCAACGGAGGAGGAGACATCCAGCAGATGCTGAGCCGTCTGCCCTCAAGTGCATTGGGAGACTTTCAAAAGGGCGATGCGGTAATGATCGTGGCAACGACCGGACAGAGTGACTCCGCAGTAGTGGCAATCACGGTGCTCGGCGGAGTCGAGCCGCTGCTGCAGGCTTCACCACAGGGGCAGGCATCCATTCTGACGCCATGGACTATGGGCTCCGGCGCTGCCGACGCGGCTGCACAGTAAAGAGAATCGAGCATCTAATCAGACGAAAAGGACGACATTCCGGAATGAGGTTCAGTTTGAGTTCAACGATTCAACGCAAAATGTGTCTCGTGGGTTTGATGGTATTACTTTTTTCGTATAGCGCGCTGGCGCAGGCACCGACGGGAATTTTGCGCGGGCAAGTAACGGATCCTTCTGGAGCGGCAGTGGTGGGCGCGACGGTTCTTGTGACGCCGGTCACGGGAGAGGCAAAAGGAGCGCAGTCGGGTAAAGACGGCACATACGAAATCAAGGATCTGCCTGCCGGCACTTACAAGTTGGAAACCAGCGCACCGGGGTTTGCCCTTTTCAGCAAAGCCGATGTCGCGATCACCGCGGGACAAGTGGCGCGGTTGAACATTCAGTTGACGATTGAGGTGCAGCAGGAAAAGGTGGTGGTCAACGACTCCACGACGCAAGTGGACGTGAACCCCGCGAATAACGCGAGCACGGTGGTGATTCAGGGAAAAGACCTGGATGCGTTGTCGGATGATCCGGACGAGTTGCAGTCGGAACTTGAGGCGCTGGCGGGACCGGCAGCAGGGCCGAATGGCGGGCAAATGTATATTGACGGGTTCACGGCCGGGCAATTGCCTCCCAAAGCGTCGATTCGAGAAATCCGGCTGAACCAGAATCCGTTTTCCACGGAATACGACAAGCTGGGATATGGGCGCATCGAAATCTTTACCAAGCCGGGAACCGACAAGTTGCACGGGCAGGTCATGGTTAATGGCAATGCTTCTGCATTCAACTCGCGAAACCCGTTTGAGGTCCTTCCGGAGGGCACGACTCCCCCTGCTTACCACACGGTGCAATACAGCGGGAATATCGGGGGAGCGCTGGGCAAGAAGGCTTCGTTTTTCTTCAATATGGAGCAGCGGGAGATTCAGAACCTAGCGATCGTAAGCGCAACGGTGCTGGATCCAGATTTCAACATCGTGCCATATAGCGCGGCGATCGCGAATCCGCAGAACCGCACGAACCTGACCCCGCGGCTGGATTATCAGGTAACCCCGACGAATACATTGACGGCGCGCTACCAATTTTTTCGCAGCACCGAGCAGAACGATGACATAGGAGGGTTCGGGCTGGCGCAGCTGGCCGTGAATGACTACGACACGGAGAACACCGTGCAAGTGAGCGACACGCAAATTGTGAACGCACACGTAATCAATGAAACGCGGTTTCAATATGTGAGAGAGCTGACACAGACCGGTCCTGTGAATTCCGCCGTAAACGTAAATGTGCAGGGAGCTTTCAATGGGAACGGCAGCGGCGGGTTCAAGGACTCCGACGTGCAGAATCGCTATGAGCTGCAAAACATAACCTACATGAACTACGGCAAGCATGCCTTGAAATTCGGCGGGCGTTTGCGGATCACGGACGACGCGAATTCCGCGACAACGAATTTCAATGGAGCGTTTACGTTCGGAGCGCGACTGCAGCCAGGTTGCATTGTAACTGCGGTGAACAGTTGCGAGATTACTCCGATTGAGGCGTATCAGATCACCGAGCAAGGTCTTGCCAATGGCTTGACGATTCCTGCAATTCAGGCATTGGGCGGCGGCGCCAGCTACTATTCGCAAACCACGGGGATTCCCGAGCAGGATGTGAATCTCATCGATGCTGGATTATTTGTACAGGACGATTGGAAGTTACGGCAGAACCTGACGTTGAGCTACGGGTTGCGTTTCGAAACGCAAAGTGACTTCAGTGACAAAGCGGATTTCGCGCCACGAGTCGGCGTTGCCTGGGGCATTGGAGGAAGCGCGAAGAAGGCGCCGAAGATGATTCTGCGGGCCGGCTTCGGATTGTTCTACGACAGATTTACGGACGCCATGGTGTTGCAACAGGAACGGTTGAATGGCATAAACCAAGTGAGTTACCAGGTACTGAATCCGGGGTTCTATGTGGGCGACATACCACCGGTGAACCAGCTTCCCGCGTCCAATACCGCACCGACGATTTATACGGTGAACAACAATCTGCATGCACCGTACACCATTCAGACCGGGGTAACGCTGGAGCGGCAACTGACGAAATCCGCCAACATCGCCGTGACGTACTTAAACTCCCGGGGAGTTCACGTTTTCTATACGAACAACTTGAATCCCGCCGATCCCGTTACCGGCGTGCGACCGAACGGCATTAACGAGAATCTATTTCAATATCAATCCGAAGGCACCTTCAAGCAGAACCAATTGATCATCAATGGCAGCGTGCGCGTAGGCACACGACTTTCGCTGTTTGGTTACTACACCTTGAATTATGCGAACAGCGACGTTTTTGGAGTCGCGGAGTTTCCTTCGAATCCCTATGACCTGCAACAGGATTATGGCCGCGCGAGTTTCGACGTACGTAACCGAGTATTCCTGGGGGGCACGATTGGATTGCCTCGCGGGTTTCGTCTGAGCCCGTTCATGGTTGCCAGTTCGGGCCCGCCGTTCAACATCACCACGGGCGCGGATCCCTATCAGGATTCCGTTTACAATACGCGGCCCGCGTTTGGAACTTGCCCGCCGGACAAACAGACCACCTTCGGCTGCTTCAATTCCGTTCCTGGAGTTGGCTATGTGCCGATTCCTCCTTTCTACGGAGAAGGAGCGTCCCGTTTCGCTTTGAACTTGCGATTCAGCAAAACATTTGGCTTCGGTCCGGTGATTGAAAACTCATCGAATGCCGCGCAAGGCGGCGGGATGGGCGGTGGCACATTCGGCCGTGGACCGGGGCGTGGCGGCCCTGGCGGCGGTCGCGGGATGGATGCGGGGTCGACGAATCGGAAGTATGCATTGACGCTGGGAGTGAATGCGCGAAACGTATTCAACAACGTCAATCTGGGGATACCGATTGGGAATCTCAGCTCTCCGCAATTCGGCGAAGCGAACGGACTGGCGGGCGGGCCGTACAACAACAACACGGCAAACCGCAGGATCGACTTGCAGCTTTCCTTTTCGTTTTAGTGAATTGCCTTTAATCCTGGAAGCGAGCGGTTTTCCCGAGCCGCCGTTTTCGCTTACCACTCAATCAGGCTAATGGTTCAAATCATGAGGCGCTTCGGCGGTCTTCAAGGAAGAGGCGCGTAAACTGTCGACGGTATTGAGAACCAGCATCTTGATGCGCGGATCTCGTGTGATGGAGAGATGATTCGCGCCCTTTACCACCACATTGGCGACAATCTTGGTGTGGACGGGATCTTCGGTTCGCAGATTCTTCGTAGTCATGAACATCAGAATGTCGCGCGCGTGGAAAATTGCGCCGGACTTTACATTTCGCGGCACAGTGAAATCGGCAAAACCGACGCTATCGATTTGGATAGTCAGTTCCACGGGTATGTTTCTGTCGCGCAGTTCGCGTGCCACAGCGAGCATGGCCCACCCGCCGGTGCTGTGGCCGACGAGAATGACGCTCGGTGCGGTGGATAGTTCTTCAGGAGTCAGAGGGCCAGGGCGCGATGGAAAGTGCTTCAGGACCCAGCTGAGACCGGAATTCCAGTCAATGGGAATGAATGACTCCGCGCAGACGTCGGAATATTCTGGGCCACGCAGAACGTCGCGGATCTGGACGATGCCCGATCCTTTGCGTCCCGCGGTCTCCAAGGCACCGACAAAACCAGCGTAAACAATTTTGCACGGAGGGTTAGCTTCCTCAATTCGCGTGGAAGTCGATGCAGGTCCCGCCGGTTCGGCTGCGAAATGGCGCGGTTGTGCGTCTGCAAGGCATACGGTTGCGCTCAATAAAAGAGACACTATGGCCATTCGCAAACCGTTGAAGCAACACTTCGAGCGGCTCGATGGAAAAATGACGCAACCCCTTTTTCAGGTGTGCTGACCGATTAATGGTGCGGAAAAACTATAACGAACGGCTCTGACCGTCCACTGCAATGATAGCGCAAACCGCTGGAACGTGCCGGTCGATGAAGGGCGAAAGTTCCAGGGCTTTGCTAAGGCGCGCCGGTGGGCTAAGCTTTTTGTGGGTTAATTCTTGGTGTTACTGGCTGCTGGTTGTTGGCATGGGGACCTGCGGCCCTCATTGGAGATTTTTGCGTGGATCAAGATAAGCGAGATCGCGAATTGGGAATGGATCGGGCCATCACGCGCCGGGATTTTCTAAACGGAGCGAGCGTTGCCATCGGAGCGTCCATGGCAAGCCCGAGGACGTTTTGGGCGGATGTGTTTGCGGGGGAAGGTGTCTACGCGCCGGAGAAGGAACCCGGGTATTACCCGCCGGCGAAAACCGGAATGAGAGGCAGCCACGACGGATCGTGGGAAGTGGCGCATGCGATGCGGGATGGCAAGACATACGACAATCCCACGCGAGACGTGGATTCGTATGACTTGATTGTGGTGGGAGGCGGAATTAGCGGCCTATCCTCAGCCTATTTTTATCGGCAGCAGGCGGGACCAAACGCTCGCATTCTGGTTCTGGACAATCACGACGATTTCGGAGGGCACGCCAAGCGGAACGAGTTCCAGAGCGGCAAGCGGTTGATTATCGGATATGGGGGAACACAGACCATCACCGGCCCGAATCTGTACAGCGCGCAAGCAAGGCAGCTGTTCAAGGATTTGGGAATTGAAGTGAAGAAGTTCGAAAAGTATTACGACCAGAAATTTTATGAATCGCGAGGAATGGGTCAGGGAATTTTCTTCGACAAAGAAACCTTTGGAGAAGACCGTCTGGTGACGGGCGCATACCAGACGCCCTGGCCGGAATTTCTGGCAAAGACGCCTCTTTCTCCCGCGGCGCAAAAGGATCTGGCGCGCCTGCATAGCGAAAAGGTGGACTACCTGGCCGGGATGAGTGCAACGGAGAAGAAGGCCTACCTCGCGAAGACCAGTTACCAGGATTACTTGCTGAAAGATGTGAAGATCACGCCGGACGCCATTCCGCTTATATTCACGTCGATGTACGGGCTATACGGCGTGGGAATTGATGCGGTGCCAGCGGGAGATATGGCCGGTCTAGGCTACTTGCCGGGATTCGTGGGACTCGGAATTACAGACAAAGACGGGCCGGGAATGGGCCTGGAAGTTACGCGCCAGGATCATGAGCCGTACATTTACCATTTTCCGGACGGCATTGGATCCGTGCCGCGACTGCTGGTGCGTGCCATGATTCCCGCGGTTGCGCCGGGACACACGATGGAAGATGTGGTGACGGCGAAATTTGATTACGCGAAGCTGGACGATGAGAGTTCACCGGTGCGTGTGCGATTGAATTCCACAGTGATCCATGCCGAGAATATCGGTGGCGCGGGCAATTCCAAGGGCGTGGAAGTGACATATGTTCGCGGTGGCCAGGCGCGGCTGGTGCAGGGCAAAGCGTGCATTCTGGCCTGCTGGAATATGGTGATTCCGTACATGTGCACGGAAATGTCAGAAGCGCAGAAAGACGGGCTTGCGTACAACGTGAAAGTGCCGCTGGTTTATACCAACGTGCAGCTAAAGAATTGGCAGGCGTTTCAGAAATTGCAAGTGCACAGCATCCATTGCCCCGGATCGTTCTTCTCTAGCGTGGACCTGGATTTTCCCGTGAGCATTGGCGACTACCATTTCACGCAGCACCCCGATGAATCCTGCCTGGTGCACTTGCAGTACGTTCCGGTGGGCACCGGCGTGACAGCGCGCGACAAACAACGCGGCGGCCGTGGCCGATTGATGCGAACGAACTACGCCACGTTCGAAAGGAATGTACGCGAGCAGTTGGCGCGAGTGCTCAGCGGCGGGGGGTTTGATCCGGCGAACGACATTGAAGCTATTACCGTGAACCGCTGGCCGCACGGCTACGCCTACGAATACAATTCCTTATTTGATCCGGTCTGGCTGCCGGGGCAGGCTCCGAACGAAATCGGCCGAAAGCCATTCGGCAACATTCACATCGCGAATTCCGATGCCGGCGCCTTCGCGTATACAAATGAGGCCATTGACCAGGGTTACCGCGCGGTTCAAGAGATCGCCACAAAGAAGAGCTGAGATGAGCCGAGCGAAGAAAAAGAAATTGGACAAGGGAGTGGAGGCTAGAAGGCGGGCGCGGAAGGTGGGGCTGGTGCCGGCGACGACGCGCATTGTTCCGGACAGGCGGAAAAAGCCGGAGAAGCACAAGCGCGACCTATTGATCGAGGAAGTTTAGAACCCTTCAGGCTAACTTGTCGTAGGTCCGACCGGACCTAGTTTTTCGAGCCTCACCCAGGTTTATAGTCCGGCACAACTTCATTCTGGCGGAATAGGGGCGCTGGCGTTATGGCGCGATGCTGCGACAATCCGGTAGAAATTTTCTCCAGGTCTCCCTTGCTGAAACCCATGCACTGGACCTTTACTCTGCCGTCCGGCGCAATAAGAAAAATAGTCGGGACATTCGTTAATCCGTAGGCGTTCGATGCCGGATAGCCGTGCTCGTCGATCAGCGTGGGAAATTTAATGCCGTATTGTTGATTGAATTCCTTGGTATCGCGCGCATCGTCCTGCGAGACGCCGAGGAAAGAAACGCTGTCGCTGCCATAGCGCTCGAAAAGACGCTGAAGAAAAGGAAAAGTGAACTGACAAACCGGGCAGGAGATTTTGAAGAAAGCCACGACAACCGGTCCCCGTTCGAGAAGAGACGCGAGCGAATACTCCTTGCCGTCCAAAGCTTTCAGCGAAAAGCCGGGAGCGGATTGACCCACTTCAATCGTTGTCAAAGGTGCCTCCGAATTAATCCAGCGCGACAGCCTCTTCATCAAAGACATGGATCTAGTTTATCGCAGGACGAGCGGCGCGTTAGTGAATGGTCTTGGTTTTGCGCTGCATATAATCCATCAACAGATACTGGCCCAGGGTGTAAGGCGTGGTGAAGTAGGCCTTACCTTTGCACATTTGCGTAATCTTCTGGACGAATTGGACCAGGCTGTAATCGGTGGCGAGCATGAAGGTGTTGATCATGATGCCGGCGCGTTTGCACTTGTTCACTTCCTCGAGCGTTTCGCCGACCACGAAAGGGTCAAGACCGAAGGCATTTTTGTAGATTCGGCCATCATCGAGCGTTAAGGCGGACGGCTTGCCGTCCGTGATCATTACAATCTGGCGCATATCTTTGCGCTGACGAAGAAGAATGCGTTGGGCCATGCGCAGTCCCTCGCGCGTGTTGGTGTAATACGGACCCACCTGCACGCGGGCCAGTTGGCCGAGCGGAACCTCTTCGGCGGAATCGTGAAATAACACCAGGCTGAGAGTGTCGCCAGGGTACTGCGTGCGAATGAGGTGCGAGAGCGCCATGGCGACGCGCTTGGCGGGCGTGAAGCGATCTTCGCCATACAGAATCATGCTGTGGCTGCAGTCGAGCAGCAGAACGGTGGCGCAGGAACTCTGGTATTCGCACTGGTGAACCATCAGGTCTCGATATTGCATGTCGATGGGCACTTTGACGCCCTCGCGACGAATGGCGTTCGAGAGCGTCTGGCTGATGTCGAGATTCAGCGTGTCGCCGAATTCATACGGCCGCGAAACGCCGCCAGACTCAACACCGGTGGAAAGGTCGCGCGTATCGTGTCGACCGAAGCTGCTGCGGCCCAGCGAGCCCAACAGATCGCGAAGGGTTTTGAAGCCGAGGAAGTCGATGGCTTTATCGGTGATCTCGAAGCGCGCATCGGGATTGCGCTCCTGCGGATTGCCCAACTGGCCGCCCGGTGTGTTTTGTGGTGGTGGAGTGATCTGGGGCGGTTGCTGGGGATTGATGAAGCCTTCCTGGGAGAGGCGTTCGACGAGCTTGTCGATCAGGTCGCGGACATCGCTACTGTTCAACGCGCCGGGATCCTGCAACATTTTGCGGAGTTCGTCGCTCATGGCGTCGTCGGGCAGCAAATCGCCTTCTTGCAGGGCACGGAGAATGGCGTCGCGCAGGGCTTCCATCGATTGGTTGGAATCGAACTCAGAGAGGCCGTAGTACTGCGATTCGAAGCCGCTCTGCAGGAAGAAGTCGCCCAGGCGCTTCATTAGTTCGTCGAGGTCGACAACGTCGGCGGGCTCGCCCGTATATTTTCCGTATTTAACGACTTTCATACGCGCCTCAATTGTAATTGCGCCGCGGCCGATTGGGCGACTCTCGTTGTTCCTGAGCGCGCTGCGGTTTCTCTGCGTAGAAGCCGCGCTCTTCGCTGCGACCGATCCGGCGATGCGCCCATAGGCCTTCGAGAATCATCTCGGCAGCGGCGGCGGCCTGCGGCTCGTCTTTGCGGCTATGCACGCCGAGTTTGCCCACATGGTCCAGCAAGCCCTGAATCCTCGCAAGCTGCTGGTACCGCTGCGGCGTGGAGATAATGTCCGGAACCTTTAGTTCGCCGCCGAGTTCAAACCATTGCGTGACCGGCTGGAAATTCACGTCTCCAAAATGCTTGGTGAAGACGCGGCCAACCGCCGCACGAATCAGTTCACGAGCAATGGTCTCGGCGCCCTTTAACTCGCCTTCGTATTCGAGTTCGAGCTTTCCGGTGATGGAGGGCAGAGCAGCGTAAAGATCGGCCACGCAAGCGACGCCAAAGGACTCGCCAGTTCGTGCGGCGCGTTGTTCGGCGCTGCTGACAAGGTTCTCAAGCGTGGTGATGGGCAGACGCTGGCTGACGCCCGAGCGCTTGTCGACGCGCTTGTCCTCGCGGGCCTGGAACGCGATTTCCTCTACAACTTCGCGCAGGTAGTCAGGAACCTCAACCTTGATCGAGGAATCACGCTGCGTCCAGGCTTCCTGCGTGGTGATGGTGATGCCTTCCTCGATGGAACTGGGATAGTGGGTGCGAATTTCCGCGCCTAGGCGATCCTTGAGCGGGGTGATAATTTTGCCGCGGGCAGTGTAATCCTCTGGATTGGCGGTGAAGACCAGCAACACGTCCAGAGGAAGGCGCAGCGGGTAACCTTTAATCTGGATGTCGCCTTCTTGCATGATGTTGAATAGGCCGACCTGGATTTTACCGGCGAGGTCGGGAAGCTCGTTGACGGCAAAAATACCGCGATTGGCACGCGGCAACAAGCCGTAGTGAATGGTCAACTCGTCGGAGAGGTCGCGTCCGCCACGTGCAGCCCGAATCGGGTCGACGTCGCCAATAATGTCCGCGATAGTGACGTCGGGAGTGGCGAGTTTTTCCACGTAGCGCTGGTCTCGTGGAAGCCAGGCGATGGGCGTGTTGTCGCCTTCAGCGGCCAGGCGTTCGCGGCAAGCGCGGCAAATGGGCCGCAGAGGGTGATCATTAATCTCGCATCCGGCGATCACTGGAATTTCCGGGTCCAGAAGCTGCATCAAGCCACGCAGAATGCGGCTTTTGGCCTGCCCGCGCAGTCCAAGCAGGATGAAATTGTGGCGCGACAGCAGGGCGTTCACGATCTGGGGGATGACGCTGTCGTCGTATCCATGTACGCCGGGAAATAGCGGCTGATTCCGTTCAATGCTGCACAACAAATTGCGGCGAATTTCGTTTTTTACGGACAGGGCCGTGGTGCGCGCATCGAAATCGGGAATGCGTTTCCATTCGCCAAGCGTGCGTGGCTTTGGTTGTCCGGAGTGATGAAGGGAAGTACTCGCTGTCATGGGGCCTCTATCCGCGAACCAAGTGAAAAAAACTCGCCGAACTTTAGTTCAAAGCTTGACCGTTGCCTCCGGCGCGATGTCGCAAGGTGTCTACTTTCTGTAGATGCGGCGCCCAGTCGCGAAGGTACGTCGAAAGCCGGTGCTGGCGTTCGGACTCGGTGCGAAGCTCCAGAAGTTGTTGCTTCCACAAGAGGTCGAGGGGAAGCGCCGATGCGATGGTGTAGGCGAGTTGGTCGGGCGGACAGGTGTCGAAATCCTTGGGCATGCCGCTGAACAGCAAGGTGTGGCAGGTCTCATAGAGTTCCACCAGCTGCTTGATGGATTGTGGTGCTGGGGCGGACGCGGTGTCTTCCAGATAATCGACGTGGCCTTCGAGAAGGGGATCGTCGGAGAACAGTTCAACCACGCGAAAGGGATCGCGGCCAACGGTGACGATATCCATGCGGCCGTCGTCGTAACGTTTAATCACTTCCAGTATTTCCACCGTACATCCCACGCGCACAATCCCGTCGGGAAGTGCCAGAAGCATTCCAAAGGGAGTTTTTGAATCCATGCATTCGCGCACCATCCGGCGGTATCGCGGCTCGAAAATGTGCAGGGGGAGCTGTTCGCCGGGAAAGAGCACGACGTTCAAAGGAAAAAGTGGAATGCGATCTGGCTGCATGAGTCCCAGGCGGGATGATACCAAAGTGTGCCGCTGGGAAGGAGCGGTTCCGCCCTATTTCGCGGCGCGATACACCGTCTTACCCGCGACCATGGTCCAGACAATTTTGGCTTCACGCAACTGCTCCGGAGAAACGGTCAAAACGTCACGGTCGATGGCGATAAGGTCGGCGCGTTTACCCGGCGCGATGGAACCGATGGTATCGAGCATATCCATAGCGCGAGCGGAATTGCGCGTATAGGCGTAGAACATGGCTTGGCGGGGCATGTCTTGAGAAGCATCCAGGACACCCTTCGGTCCCTTGCGCGTAATGGCCTGGTAGATTCCCCAGAAAACGTTGGCGCTGGAGACGGGCCAGTCGCTGGCCCCGGAAATGATGCCGCCATTGTCGAGAATAGAGCGAGCGGGATATTGCCATTTGTAGACTTCCGGGTCCAGATACGGCTTCACGATGTCGATGGTGTCCACGCTGGCTTCGGCCCATAAAAGCTGCAGCGCGCTGATTACGCCAAGCTCACGAAAACGCGGAAAGTCGGGCGGGTCGACGAACTGCTCGTGCGTAAGAGTGTCAGGCAAGCCGGAGTTGCCGTTGGCCTTGCGCGCGGCCTCGATGCCATCAAGCGCGGCTTTTACGGCGCCGTCACCGAGGGCGTGAACGTGAATGATCAAACCTTGCTTGTCGGCGGCGATGCAAAGTTCGTTGAACTGTTTCTGGTCGAACAGCAACTCACCGTTTCGGCCGGTGTTCTTGTAAGGCTTGGTAAGATTGGCGGTTTGTGAAGGATATTCCACAACGCCGTCGGCAAAGATCTTGATACCGGTGATGTGCAGGTTGGTGATGTCTTTATACTGTTCGCGCGTTTTCTGGACGCCGGCGAGTTCCGCGGCGGGATCCTTGGCGAGCACGCGAGGAAACGCGTCGACGATGGAGTTCAGTTCGCCGTGATCCGCGAGAAGCTTGTAAGCTCTCAGCACTTCTTCACTGGCAACGGGATCGAGCCATGCTGTGATGCCGAGGCTGTAGTTGTATTCCAACGCTGCGCGTGCAGACGCCAAAAGTTTTTCGTCGTTGGGCTTGGGAAGCAACGGAGTAAGTTCTTTCGTGCCGGCATCGACGAGGAAACCGTTCGGTTCAGAATTCTTATCGACGCCGTAGTAACTTCGTTCGCGTTCGGAAAGTGTCTTGACGTAGGCGCTGTCAATCCCCGCGCGCTTCAGCATCACGGAATTCGCCCAGGCGGTGTGGCCGTCCATCCCATATAGCACGACTGGGACATTCGAGTAAGCGCCCGAGCTGAAATTCGCGTTGAGTTGATCCGTGTGTGACCAAAATTCCAGTGGCAAGCCAAAGATTTCCAGAAATTCGCCATTCATGCCCTTGCCGGACTTTTTTGCGTTCGCCGTGAAGGCCACGAGCTCGCTCATGGTCTTGACGTTTTCGCTGGCGTCGGCGGAGATGCGATTTGTGCCGCCTTCAATGGAGTGGCTGTGAGAGTCGATGAAGCCGGGGAACAGCGACTTGCCCTGCATATCGATGCGTTCGGCACTGGCAGAGGCGGCTTTGGTTACTTCAAGCAGGTTGCCGACGGCCACGATCTTGTCGCCGTGAATGGCTACCGCTGTTGCGTAAGGATTCTGCGGCTCTCCGGTAAACACCTTGGCATTGAAGAAAATTCGTTCGGCGGCTTCTTGCGGGAACGCTGGAGAGACAGTTACACCGAAGATAAGAACGGCGATGAGGACGAACGAGCAACGGAAAGAAACGCGCGAAGAGAGATTCAAACAAAAATCCTTTCTATGAAGAAAGTAGGATCGGAAATATCCCAAGTGCCGGAAGTATACATCGAAATTAGTTCCACACTTTGAGCTTCGGCCACGCCTGCGAGAGTGGCATCTTGAAATCGTGGCAGACCAGGATGTCGTAGTGTTCCCAACCCATGCCGTAATAAGGTGTGTTGCGGGGGCCGACATCGACACTGCGGCACCAGCGCTGCGCGTCCTGGAGGTCCCATCCCAGCAAGATAATGCTTTCTCCGGTATAGTCTCGCGGGCCCCAATAGTAATAATTTTGATGAGCGCTGATGGATTTTGGCAGGCCGTAGCGCGGGCCGAAAAAATCGATGGCGCCGGCTTGGCCATAATTTCCAGCCAAGATGGCGGTTTTGGCTCGCTGCTCGGCAGGCAGGGAATTGTAAACGTCGGCAACGCTGGCCACCATTTCTTCCCAGCCAAATTGATCCGCAAAGTGCTGCGGAAGCATTCCGGTCATGGTTGTTTCGGTGCGCGTATTAGCGATACCCAACGCCTGCATATACGGCGGGATTTTGTCTGGCGGCAGAACGGGCAGGGCGAGAGGAACGGAAATCAGGCAAGCGGCAACCACCGCGCAAGGCAGAGCACGGCGTACCCAATGTAGCCGGTGCCGCGGTTCGGTGAGTGTTTCCCAGAAAACGCCACCAGCTGCGAAAAGCATGGAATAGATGGGAGCAAGGTAGTAGTCCTTTCCATGCAGCGCCATCATCTCGCCCAGAAAAAAGAGGTACGTGAAACCAAGGAAGCGAAACTGTCTCATGGAGCGATGAAAAAGCAGAAATGCCAAGCCAGCAATCCAAACAAGATCGGTAATGGGATTGAGCATCATGATCTGCTGTTTGATAAATGGAAGCGGCGGCAACTCGATGTTCTTATGAGTGGCTTTGACGTTGCGCAGGTCTTCGAGAGTGGGGAAGTGATGCGTATATTGCCAAATCACGTTGGGCAGACAAATCGCGAAGGCGATCGCCGCGGCGATCCAGAACCATTTGGTAGCGAAGAGTTTGCGCTGTGGCGTGAGGAGCAGTCCGGCAACAAGGGCGCCCAGGAAGAAGATTGTGGAGTGCTTGTTCAACAGGCCAAAACCAAGAAGCACCCCGCACCAGGTCAGCAGCTTGGGCTGTTGCCGATTGATGGCCAGCAACATCACGTAGATACAACCCATCCAGAAGCACGGCTCCAACGGGTTCATGGCGAGGCGCGTGCCGTTGCCGAGAATGGTGGGAGCGAGCATCACGGTGACGCAAGCCATACCGATGGCCCAGCGTTTTCCACCAAGCTCCCTGGTGATGTAACCAGTTAGCGCGACGTTGATAGCAAACCCGACTGCTGGCAGAAGGCGGATAGCATGGAGGGAATCACCGAAAACGTAGTGACTGGCGCGCGCCAACCACGGTGTGAGCGGAGCCATGTCGACATAGCCGACGGCAAGATGCCGGCTGCAGGCGATGTAGTAAAGCTCATCGCGAAAATAGCCGTAACGTCCGCTGAATGCCACTTGCAGGAGAAACGCGAGAGCAGCGAACAGCCACGCGATGCGGATGAATAAGTTCGTAGCGTGTGGCGTGCTGGGAAGGGCGGCTTCCATCATTCGTCTGCCTCCCGATTCGAATCAACTGAGTTCCGCGAGTAGGGCTTCCATTTCCGAACGTGCGTGCTGATTGCCTTGGCGAATTGCAGCGTCGATGCCCTTGGACAAAGCGATCTTGGCTTCGCCGGCGCGATTATTCTGCGCGAGCATTTGTGCAAACATCTGGTAACCGGGCACGTAGTCTGGATTCGTTTCGAGCAAGGTTCGAAAGTGGGATTCCGCGCCGGGCAGATCGCCTTCGCGCATGCATTCGAGCGCGATGCCGTAGCGCGAAAAAACGTCGCTGGGACTGCTGGCGAGAAACTCCTCAAGCTTTTGACGCCGGGTTTTCTTTTGGTCGGTCATGGTGGTGTCCCGTATTATACGTGCAGTACAGTAACACCCAAAGAGGAGCGCAAAGCCCTCTGCAACGGTAACGATCGGACCAGGAAAGCGGACGACAAACGTTGCTGCGGCGAAGAGAAGGACTGCGATGAAGCGAAAAGACAGTGCGAAGACTGAACAGGCGCTAAAAGGGAAACCCGTGAGAGCGTCAGCATCTGAAATGGCAGAGGTGGTGCTCCCAGCGCAGACGAACGCGCTGGGCAAACTGCTGGGCGGGCACGTGATGCACTTGGTGGATATCGTGGCGGCGATGGCGGCGAGCCGTCATGCGAATAGTTACATGGTGACGGCGTCGGTGGACTACATCGATTTCCAGAATCCGGTGAATTTAGGGGAGATCGTAATCCTGAAGTCGCATGTGAACCGTGTGTTCCACACGTCGCTGGAAATTGGAGTCGAAGTTTATTCCGAAGATATTCTGACGGGCGAACGCAAGCAGACCACTACGGCGTACGTAACGTTTGTCGCCATCGATGAACATACTCGCTTACCCAAACTCGTTCCTCCATTGATTGTGAAAACGGCAGAGGAGAAGCGGCGTTGGCGAGAAGCGGCAAAGCGTCGAGAGATTCGATTGGCACACCGGCACAGGAAAACCCGCTAGAATCGCTAGAATTCAGTTGGCAAAACTGACACGAATTTCATTGGCGACTTTCAGGGCATGTTCGATGCAGGTGCCAATGGCGGGTCCATTCAAAAAGTTTCCGACAATGTAGAGACCCGGGAAATTGCCGCGCAGTTTGTCGATCGCGGCCAAGCGGGCGGTGTGGCCCAAATTGTATTGGGGAAGGGCGCGTGGCCAAATGGTGACACTCCGGAAGACAGGTTCTTTGCGCAAGCCTAAGAGTGGCGTGAGTTCATTGTGAACCTGGGCAACGAGTTCTTCGGGCGCTCGCTTTAGCGAAGCGGGATTGGTTGCGCCACCCACAAAGCTGGTGAGTAGAGCCTGACCAGCCGGAGCGCGACCCGGAAAAAGCGACGAGTTCCAGACAGACCCGAGGATCGCCAGTCCGGCGGAACGGGGCACGAGGAATCCGAAGCCATCGAGAGCATGCGCAACATCCTCTTTACGATAGCCCAGGGATACGACGGCAATGCCGGCATACTCGATGCCGCAAAACGGTACTTCAAAGCCGGAATGCAGTGGCGCGAGGAGCTTGCCTGCTGCGTTCGTGGGAACCGCAAGAATCAGGCGTTCGGCTTCAACTACTTCTTCGCCCTTTGGCGTGCGCAGCGTCGCGCGGAATCTGGGGGCCGCCGGTTCGGTGGTGGAATCGAGCGCTTGCAAAGAGACCACTTCAACGTTGCAGTAAAGAGAGTTTCCCAGGCGCTCGGAGAGAGCGTCGATCAGTGATTCGTTGCCGTCTTGAAAGGTCTGCAGCGTCGCTTTCTCGCGAGGAGCGTTGCCCGCCGCGGCTTTGCGCGCTTTTATAATTTTCAACGCACCGCGAATCACACTGCCGAAGTTTTTCTCGGCCTCGTAAAGAATAGGAAACGCAGCACGGAGGCTGAGCATTTCCGGATCGCCAGCGTAAATGCCAGAGACAAACGGGCCGACAAGTCGGTCGAGCAGTGCGGCCGAGAACTTTCTCCGCACAAATCCGGCAACGGATTCATCGGGTTCCGGAGGCGTGCTTTTGCCAAACATATCGCGCAGCAGCGCCAGCCTGGTCCCCCCCGACAGGAGCGGCGAGGCGAGGATGCCCGGGCCCATGGGGACGACTTGCAGTTTTCCATTGATGAGGACGTATCGGGGAGCCTTGGGATCGGCAAGCAGGCGCTCGCTGAGTAGGCCAAGATCCGATGAAACTGACGTGATGGCGGAGTTGCCGCTAAAACTCTGCGGGCCGCATTCTAAAAGGTAGCCGTCACGTTTCTCGGAATGTATCACTCCACCGGGGCTTGCTGCCGAATCCACGACAATCGTCAGGATTCCCGATTTCTGCAGGGCAAACGCGGTGGCCAGGCCGGATACTCCGGCGCCAACGACGAGGGCCTGGACCTGGTTGGGCATCAGAATAATCTCCGCTCACGCAGCGCGAGGGCGAAACCGGGCTATCCGGCCCAGAGCATCTCAGGGTTTTCGCGCTGCGTAGTTAAAGTGTCTTCGAGAACAGCGGCTTGGAATCCAGATGCTGCTTCTCGAGATAAGGATCAAACACCATGGCGAGGTTGCGAATAAAAATGCGTCCCAGCCATGCGGTGCGGATTTCCTTGTCGTTGATCACGACCAGGCCATCGGCCTCCGGGGTTTTCAATCGCGCGAGTTCTGGAGCGAAGTACTCGTCGAAGTTTATATCGAATTGCTTGGAAATTTCATCCTTAACGATCACCGTGTGGCACAACAGGCGGCTGATGACTTCGCGGCGGATAACATCGTCGAGCGACAAGCGATAGCCGCGCATGGTGGCAATGCCGCGTTCCGTAACGGCTTTCTCCCAGGAAGGAATGTCGCGATAGTTCTGCGCATACGTTTCTTGAATGCCGCTGATGGCGGTGATACCCATGCCGTAAAGATCGGCTCCGGCCTTCGTGGTATAACCCTGGAAATTACGATGCAGGGTGCGATTGCGCTGCGAGACGGCAAGCTCGTCATTTTCTTTGGCGAAGTGATCCATACCAATATAAAGATAGCCGGCCTCCAGAAATTTCAGCAAACCACTGCGGAAAATGTCGAACTTCTGCATGCCTTCGGGCAAGTGCGCGACAAATGAACCTTGTTGCTTCTTCAGCCAAGGAACATGCGCATAGCTGAACATGGCGATGCGATCTGGCGACAATCCCACAATCTGTTCCACGGTGTGCGCGAAGCTGTCGGCGGTCTGATACGGCAGGCCGTAGATAAGGTCGACGTTGATACTGTCGAAACCCAGTTGCCGTGCCGTCTGAATCAGATCGCGGGTCTGTTCATAGGGCTGAATGCGGTGCACGGCCTTTTGAACTTCTTCCTTAAAATCCTGCACGCCCATGCTCAGGCGATTGAAACCCATCCTGCGCACGGTCTCCAGATGTTCCCGGGTGGTGACCCGAGGATCGACTTCGATGCCGATCTCGGCGTCGGGCGCAAACGTGAATCGTTCGCGCGTGAAACCGAAAAGGTCCTCAATCTGTTCGGGTGAGAGATAGGTGGGTGTTCCGCCGCCCCAGTGGAATTGCGCCACCTGGCGATCGCGAGAGACGCCTCGAGCAATGTGGGCCGTCTCTTTCTTCAGAATGTCGAGGTAAGGCGGCGTACCACTCTTGTCTTTGCGAATGATTACGTTACATGCGCAAAACAGGCAGAGGCTCTCACAGAAGGGCAGGTGCATGTACAGCGAAACAGGGGATTGCTTTTGGTCGGCCAGGGCGATTGAGGTTTCGTACTCGTTGGGGCCAAAAGAATCGGTCCAGACAGGTGCAGTCGGATAGCTGGTATAGCGAGGTCCGGGACGGTTGTAGCGATTGACGAATTCCTCGTCGACGGAAAGCTCCTGGCGCATTTCCCGCAGCGTCGGGTTGATGATGGGCACGGCGCGAACCTCCTGCGCGCTCAAGAGCGCGACTGTGCCACCTGGCTGGCACCGCTGAGTGCGGCTTGCTGGCCTGTGTGGATGAACAGTTGAGCGTTTTCCACGGGCGTGTGTTGCAGAATCCCGTGGCCGAGATTGAGGATGTGGCCGATGCCAGCGAGTTCATACACGATGTCGAGTGTGGTCTGGCGAATCTTTTCTTTAGGTCCCAGAAGAAAGGCGGGATCCAGATTACCCTGAAGCGCTACGCGAGGTCCGGCAATGGCGCGGAGCTCCTTGAGAGACACACGCCAGTCGACGCTGAGGACGTTTGCTCCGGCCTTCGCAATCGCAGGCAGCAGGTGATGCGAGGCCTTGGTGTAATAAATCACAGGAACAGTGCCGCCAAGGCCTGCGATGATTTCCTGCACGGCCGGCAGAACAAATTCGGTGTAATCGGCAAGGTTTAATTCGCCGCACCAGGTGTCAAACAACTGCACGGCGCTGACACCTGCTGCGATCTGGCCCTTCAAATAAAGGGTGGTGGCTTTGGAAATTTTCTGCAGCAAATCGCGAAAGACTTTGGGTTCGCGATACAGAAAGCTCTTAACGGTGGCGAAGCCTTCTTTGGTGCGCCCCTCGACCATGTAACACGCTAGGGTCCAAGGCGACGCCGCAAAACCCAGCACCGGGACTTCAGGACCGGCGTTCTTAATGGTGCGGCGCAGAGCCTCCATCAGAAAGCCCGTTTCTTTTTCTGGGTCGAAGATTCGCAGCTTTTTCACGTCCATCGCGGTGCGCACCGGATCCGGCAGATTCGGTCCCGCATCGCCCAGTTCCAGCTGAAGGCCCATGGCTTCGGCGGGAATCAGGATGTCAGAAAAAATGATGATGGCGTCGACGCCCAAGCGGCGAAACGGTTGCAGCGAGACTTCCACAGCGAGGTCTGGCGTCTTGCAGACCTCCAGAAATGAGTGCTGCGCTCGGATTTCGCGGTATTCCGGAAGGTAGCGTCCTGCCTGGCGCATCATCCAAACAGGTACTCGGGGCACAGGGTCACAGCGGCAAGCGCGCAGGAACAGTTCTTTGCGAGTTAACGAAGGGGCCTGTGTGGTCATATTTCTGTCTCTGCAAGGATAGCAAATCTTCTGGAATCGCGCCCCGGAACCCGAATAGGGCGCAACGGGTTGTCATTGCACTCACCGGTCCGTACATTTCAAGAGAGATCAGGCGTGATTGCTGCCATTTTCCGGCAGTTTTGCCACAAACAGGCCGACCACGAAACTGCCGGATGCGAAGCCGGCACGCATGGCATGGAACGCTTTCAACGAGGAGATCAATTCAGTGGTATGTTTTGCGGCTAAAGCCCAGAACGCCTTGTCCATGATGAGGTCCAGGCCGATGTCCCAGCTCTTCGCGCAATTCCGCGTGAGATCCTGGCGATGGATGACCTGCAGTCCGCTGGAAACCAGGAAGTCGTTGTACTCATTCATTCCGCGGAGTTCCACCATCATGCCTTCTTCAATTGGCTCGATGAATTTCTTTTTGTCGGCAGGCGAAATGTCTTCTTTTCGGAACCAGTCCGTCAGGGCGAAGCGGCCGCCAGGTTTTAGGAGTTTCGCGGCCGAAGCGAAGAATTTGCGCGGATCATGATAGTGAGAAATCGATTCGACAGACCAAAGCAGATCAAACGGCTGCGCGAACTTCATGTCCTCCGCGTCCATCAGCAAAAAGCTCGAGTCCACGTGCAATTTGGCCGCCGCTTCCTTGGCCATTTGCACTTGCACGGGAGAAATGGTGATGCCGGTGGTGCTGGCTACGTACTTTTTGGCGAGGTATAGACTGGTGCCGCCAAAGCCGCAACCGATGTCCAGAATGCGCAGTCCGGTTTTTATGCCTGCCAGTTGCGCAAGATGCTCGATGAGCTGAATCTGCGCGGCTTCTTTCGTTTCATCGCCGCGGATCCAGTAGCCATGGTGTATGTGTTCGCCCCACAAGGATTGATAGTAGGGGCTAGTGAGATCGTAGTATTCAACAATCTTTTTCTTCTCGTTGACGCGAGGCATGACCACCGAAGGTTGCAGCAGGGTTTCCGAATTTGGGTTCTGAGACAGAAACCCTATTCTACCTCGGCAATAGGCAATGTCCAGTGCCGAAGAACGCGTTCCAGCCGATTGTGTGGACTTTGCTCTCCTTGAGTGTAGAATTCTGTAGCGCTTGACGCCGCACGAATCCCGCCAATTGGGATGACGAAAACATGCAATTCGTAGACGATCTAACACCAGCGGACTTGAACGACGTCGGAACAGACGCTCGCTCCACGACGGATTCGCGTGCGGCCAGGCTTGCAACCATACCCAAACTGCTAATTCGGTGTTTAGCGCTATCCATGGGATTGGCTAGCATTGCTGCCCTAGCGATCGAGGGGGCGCTTTCCATGGCTGGCTACGGTGCGGCCAAGCTTCTTCGGAAATTTGCTCCCCTCCACGATGGTTATCAGTTTCTTTCCAAGACTTACGACCGATTCCTCGAACGGATCGGGCAACAAGTTCTGCGGGACCCGCGAGACGCCCCGGCACTCCGAATCATGGTCTCCCTCACTCTTACCGTAGTGCCAATTTTTATGCTGCAGCTCTATTTAGGGAAGCCTCGACTTCTGCTGGTGATCGCCTTCTACCTTTCCTTGACCGGTCTGAAGTTTCAGAGGTCTGTCAGGATGTTCAGCGCCAAACACCTGGAGGCGCACCACCCCCAAGGGTACTTCGCGGGCAAATACAACGCGGTCTTCGGCCGCTACGTCGAATTCTTTCTGGGATATTTTTACGGCGATCTTCCGGAATTAGGTCGCACGGTCCATGTGCGGCTGCACCACAAAGAGAACGGCGGGCTCGATGATAATGCCTCGACCATCCGTTACGATCGCACCAATCCACTGCATTTCTTTCTGTATCTCTCGGACAACATTTGGACGACTCTGGGATTCGCGCCTTACGCGTATTTCAGGGCCAAAGGCGATGTAAAGAACCAACGGCGAATGCTTTGGGGAATTGTCCGCTACTTCATTTATTTCTCTGCGGTCTTTATTTACGATTGGCGAATTGGAATCCTGTACCTGCTGGTTCCTCTCTTCACCATGAACTTCATCATGGCGATCACCTCATGGGTGCAGCACGCCTTCTGCGACCAGGAGCATCCCGAGGATTATTTTGTAAATACTGTGACCGTCTATGATGACGTGAACTTCATGAACGAAGGCTACCACCTCTGCCATCATCACCGCTCCGGCCTGCACTGGACGGAGATGAGGACGCATATGGAGCGGCTGCGCGACAAGATGCGAGAGTCCGGCTCGTTGGTCTTTCGCGACATGGATTTCATGGAGCTTTTCCTCGAGCTGACACTACTGCGCAGAATGGATGTCCTTGCCGAGAAACTTGTCCCCTGGGAGCCGATGACCCACGAGCAGAGACTGGCGTTGCTGATGAACCGGACCAAGCCAGCGGCAGCCGTTTCAACTTGAGGCCTGCGCAGGAACGCCGCTGAATGTGATAGCTGACCCGACTACGCTATACTCAAAACCTCAGGTGAAACGCGCAAACTAGGGAAGGGCGTGCTCCCGCATTCTCCTAAACCAGCGCGGACCAAGCCGATGACCCATACGCCATTTGTCTACCTCACAGTCTTAGCCTACCTGGCCAGCATGGGCCTGTACCTTCGCTTTTTGGCGAAGGGTAAGGAACTGACAGGGCGGCTGGCTACATTATTGATCTTCCTGGCTTTAGGCCTGCACTACGTGGCGTTGCTGATGCGCGCGCGGGGAACCCACACGGTTCCGTACCACGATTTGCAGGGAGCCATGTCGCTGTTCGGCTGGCTGCTGGCGGTAACCTATCTTTGCCTGGAGATCTATCACCGGCAGCGCACCGTGGGAGCATTCGTCATCCCGATTATTCTGGCGTTCTTTTTCGCCGCGAACGCGATACCGAGCCATCCAGCTGCTCCTGCGCCCGCCCATGGCGTTATTTTTGCCCTGCACGTGACGTTGAGCATTTTGGGCTATTCCGCATTTGCGCTGGCTTGCGTGCTGAGCCTGATGTACCTGGGCGAAGAGCGCCTGCTGCGTATTCGGCGGCTCGGCGAGGCCGTGTGGCGGCTGCCATCTCTGGAATTGCTGGAGCGGATGAGTCATACCAGCGTGCTGGTGGGGCTGGCGGCAATTACCATCGGCACGGGGCTGGGCTTTCTGGCCGTGGACCGCCACTTGGCGGATCATTCTTCCTATCTCGATCCCAAGTACTTCTTCACCCTGTTCGTGCTGCTGCTGTATGCGGTCTATTTTCGGCTGGCGCGGACGGCGGCGTGGCGCGGGGCGCGAGCTTCTCGATTATGCGTGTTTAATTTTGTGCTGGTGGTATTGAATTTTGCGGTGGTGAACCTGTTTTTCTCACAGAGCCATCGGTTTTTTTAGGAGCGCGCAACTTAAGCATGGAAATTGTCCTCGTCGGCCTGAATTTTCGGACAGCACCGGTCGAGGTGCGTGAAAAGGTGTCTTTCTCTGTGGATCAGGCGCGCAAGGCCGGGGAAGAACTGCGCACGCAAGGGATACTTGAGGAAACGCTGGTTCTTTCCACCTGCAATCGAACCGAGATTTACGGCGTTCATGCTAATGCCAACCGTGAGTCCGCAGGCGCGCTCTCCACGTACATCAGCGGGTTTCACTCCTTGCGGCCCGAGGTCGTGAATCCGTCGCTCTATCACCATTACGACCACGATGCCGTGCGCCATCTATTCCGGGTTTCCGCGGGACTCGATTCGATGCTACTCGGCGAAGCAGAAATCTTGGGCCAGGTGCGAGAAGCGTATCTGCACGCGCATGAAAGCCACGTTACCGGCCCAGTGCTCAATCGCTTGTTTCAGGCGGCGCTGGAAATCGGGAAGCGTGTACGCGCCGAAACGGAGCTCGGCACACGGCCCATGGGAGTAGCTTCGGCCGGCATGAAGCTGGCCGAGCGCATTTTCGGCAAACTAAGTGACCGCAGCGCGTTGGTGCTGGGCGCAGGAACCATCAGCGAACAGGTGGTTTCCCAACTACACGATCGCAAGATAAAGAACCTGTATCTTTCGAATCGCTCGCGCGACAAAGCCGAAGAATTTGCCCGGCAATACGATGGCAGAGTCATGGAGTGGGGCGAGTGGGATACCGCCTTGAAATTGCCGGACGTGATCGTGTCTGCCGTCGGGGTTCAGGATACATTGCTGACCAAGGCGATGATCGAACGAGCCATGAGCGCTCGCGGCAATCGCGCGCTATTCCTGATGGACCTGGGACTTCCGCGCAACATCGAACCCAGCACCGCTGAACTTTACAACGTGTACCTGTACACCATGGATGATCTGACGGAAATCGTGAACCAGAACCGCAGCGCGCGGCAGACCGAGGTCCCTAAAGCCGAGGCGCTGGTGGAAGAACACGTCGGAAAATTCATCTCCTGGCAGGCCAGCGTGCAATTGATTGGCGTGCTCGAAACGCTGCGGGGCAGCCTGAAACAGAAGCGCGCCGCATTTCTGCATGAGAAACTTTCGGGAATGAATCATTTCAGCGCGGAAGATCGCGAGCAAATTGGCAGCATGATGGATGAGTTGATCGAAAAGTTGCTGATCGCGCCGGCGGAGCGGTTGCGCTCTGAAAAGGAACATCGCAGAAAGATTCAAAACGTGGAAGCGCTTCGAGACCTGTACCTGTCGGACCGGGAGAAACCGTGAGGCCCCTGCGCATTGGCAGTCGAGGCAGCATTCTGGCGCGCTGGCAGGCGGAATTCGTGCGCAAACAGTTGTTCCAGATCACCGGAGTGGAAGCCGAAATTATCATTATCAAAACGTCGGGCGATAAGATGCAGCAAGCCCCGCTGACGCAGATCGGCGGAAAAGGAATTTTCATCAAAGAGTTGGAAGAAGCGCTGTTGGCGGAAAGTGTGGACCTGGCCGTCCACAGCGTGAAAGATATTCCGACCGAGACGCCAGGGAGGCTGTTCTTTCCCGCCGTGTGCCGCCGCGACGATGTGCGCGATTGCCTGATTTCGCACCGCGGCGAAACCCTTTCGAATTTGAAGCAAGGCGCGCGGGTGGGCACCAGCAGCCTTCGGCGCCAGGCGCAATTGCGGCATTTCCGTCCCGACCTGGATATTCGCGAGTTGCGAGGAAATGTGGACACACGCCTGCGCAAAGTAGAAGGCGGCGAGTACGACGCGATTGTGCTTTCCAAAGCTGGATTGGACCGTTTGGGTTGGAGTCAGAAAATCACCGAACCGCTTTCTACCGACACTTCACTTCCCGCCGTGGGGCAAGGCGCAATCGCCATTGAATCGCGCACCAAGGATACGGAAGCTGCGGAGATTTTGGGGAAGCTGGACGATGAGGAAACGCGCACGGCCATAATCGCGGAACGCGCGTTGCTTTCAAAGTTGCAAGGTGGCTGCCAGGTGCCCTTGGGAGCCTGGGCGCGGCTGGAGCGCGGTGAATTGGTGATGGAAGCTGTGGTGTGCTCTGTGGACGGCGTGCAATACATTCGTCAACGAGCGTCGGCTCCGCCGGACCAAGCCGCGCAGCTTGGTGAGCACATGGCGCAGCTGCTCGCGGATGGTGGTGCACGGAATATTTTGGAAGAGGTGCAGCGTTCGCGTGGCTGAAGCGGCTACCAAAACGCTGGCAGGGAAGCGCGTCGTGGTGACGCGAGCGGCGGAGCAGAGCGAATCGCTGCTGGCGGCGTTGAGGGAACAGGGGGCAATCCCGATTGCGTTGCCGCTTGTGGCGTTTGCGCCGCCTGAAGACTTACGGCCGTTGGACGACACCATCCGGAATCTTGGGAGATACGACTGGGTGTTTCTAACCAGTCAGAACGCCCTGCGTGCCTTGCAAGAGAGAAGCGATTTTCTCGGATTGCAGTTGGCAAGAATACTGGTTGAGGTCAGTGTTGCTGCGGTCGGCCCTGCAACTGCGGAATCCGCGCGAAATGCAGGACTGAAGGTCGCCTACGTTGCCACTAGGCACCAGGGGGTAGCGCTCGCGGAAGAACTGGCGGCGCAGGTGAAGGGAAAGCGAGTGCTGCTGCCGCGCAGTGACCGGGCCAGTCGCGATATTGTGGATACGCTGAATCACCTGGGCGCGTTTGTGTCCGAAGTGACCGCATACACCACCGTGGCCACATCAGAGCAGGAAACGCGCACCCACGAAGCTGTATTGAGAGTAGGGGCTGATGCCGTGTTGTTTTTCAGTCCATCCGCCGTGCATCACTTTTTTGATCTGCTGGGCCGCGACCGCTTTTTGACGTTTTCTCAGGAAGCGGCCTTTACCGCGATTGGGCCCGTGACTAAAGGCGCGCTGCGTGAGACTGGCGCGACGCGAATCGTTGTTGCTCGAGACACTACCGTCGCTGCGATTCTTGCCGCGCTGGCGGAGTTTTTCGCCAAGCCAAATCAGAGCTTGCCTGCAGGAGTGAAACCAGAATGAGTTTTCCTATCGATCGTCCCAGGCGTCTGCGCCGCACCGAGACTCTCCGAGGACTGGTGCGAGAGACTCGCCTCAGCGCCGCAGGGCTCATTTACCCCATGTTTGCCTGCCCGGGAACCAAGGTACGCAAGGAAGTCAGTTCCATGCCCGGCATTTGTCAGCAATCCGCCGATCAGATCGTGGAAGAGTGCCGGGAAGTGGAGGCGCTCGGAATTCCCGGCGTCATTCTGTTTGGATTGCCGGAGAAGAAGGATGCGCGCGCCGCCAGTTCGCTTGCTGCCGACGGCGTGGTGCAAAAGGCGATTGAGGCCATCCGCAAGGCGAAGCTGAATCTACTGGTGATTACCGACGTGTGTCTCTGTGAGTATACGGACCACGGTCACTGCGGCGTGATTGAAAACGGAGAAATTGCGAACGACCCGACGCTGGACATCCTGGCGGAGCAAGCGCTTTCCCACGCGCGTGCCGGTGCCGACGTAGTTGCTCCCTCGGACATGATGGACGGGCGCGTGGGCGCGATCCGGGCAAAGCTCGATGCCCACAAGTTTGAAAATATCCCGATTATTTCCTACGCCGCCAAATATTGTTCCGGGTTTTACGGACCGTTCCGCGAGGCGGCAGAATCGGCGCCGAAATTTGGCGATCGGCGCAGCTATCAGATGGACCCGGGAAATTCGCGCGAAGCGATGAAGGAAGTGGAATTAGATTTGCGTGAAGGCGCGGACGTGATTATGGTGAAGCCGGCGCTGCCTTACCTGGATATTATTCGCGGCGTGCGCGATCGTTTTGATGTACCGGTGGCGGCTTACAATGTCAGCGGCGAATACTCGATGGTGAAAGCCGCCGCGCAAAACGATTGGATTGAGGAAAAGCGGGTAGTGCTCGAAATTTTGACGGGGATTCAGCGGGCCGGGGCGCAGATCATCCTGACGTATCACGCCAAGGATGCCGCTCGCTGGCTGAAGCCTTGAACGGACAGGTGACGAAATGAGTGCGACACATACGCAGGCCAAGCCCGAGCGACGCCGCTCGCGTGAAATTTTTGAGCGAGCAGAAAAAGTGCTGGTTGGCGGCGTCAACAGCCCGGTGCGCGCGTTTCGTTCCGTTGGCGGCGAACCGCTAATCATCGAAAAGGGAAGTGGCCAGAATCTTTACGACGCAGACGGCAACGTTTTGCTGGACTACGTCTGTTCCTGGGGAGCGATGCTGTTGGGCCACGCTCATCCCGCGGTGAGCGCCGCAATAGCTGATCAAGCGCAGCGCGGCACCAGTTTCGGCGTGACCACGGAACTGGAAGTGGAACTCGCCACGCTGATCACCGAGGCCGTGCCCTTCTTGGAAAAAGTTCGCTTCGTTTCCAGCGGCACGGAAGCAACCATGAGCGCGGTGCGCTTGGCGCGCGGCGTAACAAAACGCGATCTTATCGTGAAGTTTGAGGGCTGCTACCACGGCCACGCTGACAGCTTCCTCTCGCAAGCAGGCTCGGGATTGGCCACCCTGGGAATTGCGGAGTGCCCGGGCGTTCCCGCAGCGTTGGCGGCGCTGACTCTGAACGTTCCGTACAACGACCTGGCAGCGGTCGAGCGGGTGTTCGCTGAGCATAAAGGGCAGATTGCGTGTGTGATTGTCGAACCAGTGGCGGCGAACATGGGAGTGGTTCTGCCGAAAGTAGGATTTCTCGAGGGTTTGCGAGAAATAACACGGAAGAACTCGGCGTTATTGATTATTGACGAGGTCATCACAGGATTTCGTCTGCGCAACGGCTCTGCGCAGGAACTGCTCGGCGTTCGGGGCGACCTGACCACCATGGGGAAAATCATTGGCGGCGGCCTGCCCGTTGCGGCCTATGGAGGAAGCGCCGAATTGATGAACAATGTGGCGCCGCTTGGGCCGGTCTACCAGGCGGGCACGCTGGCCGGTAATCCCTTGGCCATGCGCGCCGGCATCGCTACGCTGAAGGAACTGAGCAAGCCCGGGCTTTATGAGGGCATTCACGAACTGGCTGCCCGGCTGACATCAGGCTTGGAAGAGGCGCTAAGCCGCGCCGGCATTCGCGCGCAGGTGAACAAGATCGGTTCGCTTTCCACGATATTTTTTGCGCCACAGCCAGTGGCAAATTACACCGATGCCAAGCGCTCTGACACCAAACAATACGCGCGCTTTTTCCGCGAGATGTTGCAACGCGGCATTCTTCTGGCGCCTTCGCAGTTCGAGGCGGCTTTCGTTTCCGCCGCCCACACACCCGCCGACATTGAACGCACCATCAAGGCAGCCGCAGACGTGCTCGAAACGATTTCCGCATAACCATCTGTCTAATCTCACGAAAAGGAAGACGACTCGATGCACGACGTGCTAGAAGGCCTAGAAGAGCATGGAGGACACGGAGAGAATCCTCTGATGTTGCCCGTCACGGTGACGCTATCCATCCTCGCGGTATTGGTCGCGATGGTCACGCTTCTCGGTCACCGCGCACACACCGAGGAGCTGTTGCTGCAAGCGAAGGCCAGCGATCAGTGGGCGTACTTTCAGGCAAAAAACATCCGGCTTCGCGAGACACAGAGCATTGCGGACGTTCTGGGCGCGCTGGCGCCCGCCGACAAGGAAAAGACCGACGCACTGCATGAAAAGTATCTGAAGGAAGTGGAGCGCTACGAAAAAGACAAAGACCAAATCAGCGACCAAGCCAAGGATTTTGAGAAGGAGAGGGACTTGGTGCAGCGCCGCGCAGATCGCTACGACGCTGGAGAAGTGTTCCTGGAGATCGCCCTGATTATCTGTTCCTTCACGCTGCTGACCAAAAAGAAGGGCTTCTGGTTTGCCGGAATGTTGCTAGGCGTCGTGGGCTTGATCATCGCAAGCAGCGGCTTCTTGCTCCACTGACGGTAGGACCAAACCCCTGCCGGGTTCAACAGACAAACAGGGGGCAAGGAAGTACCTGCCCAAAAGTCCAGTCACGCATTGGAACACTCTGTGATCGCAATCGTTTACGGAATCATTTGTTTTATCTAATGTAGATGAAAGCCGTAGTGTTGTATTCGTAAGATGTCTTGCATTTAGGCCCTCCTCTGGAGGCATTCAAAATCTTCGCCGGCAGGAGCCTCTCTGCCTCGTCGGCACGCGAAGCGACAAGCTCATGGCCCAGAGATTGGTGAGTGAGCCCGGGATTCAGCTGGGGACTCAACAACTTACAACCCTGCTCGACTCTACCCGCGAGTTGATCGCGATTCTCGGGCAGGACGGCACTGTCCAATTCGTTAATTCAACCTTTCAAAGCGTGCTCGGCTACCGTACCGAAGAACTGCTGGGCCGCAGCCTGTTTGCGATTGCCCACGCTTTGGACGTTCAGCAACTGCGCGACCGCCTGAAGCAGGTGACGGAGCAACAAGGCTCTTCGCTGACGGCCAGGTGCCGGGTCCGCGCGAAAGACGGAACGTGGCGCTGGCTTGATGTCACCTATCGCGATCGCCTGAAAGAGCCCGGCCTGGAAGGCATTCAACTGAATGCTTTGGAAGTAACGCACCTGAACCGTATGGAGTCCGAACGTCAGGTGATTGCCGAGATCGTGCATGCGTTGAACGAAACGTCGGACTTGGATCAATTGCTCACGCGGATTCACGCAGCTTTGAAACGAGTAGTCTCCGCGGAAAATTGTTTCGTGGCTTTGCACGTTCCGGAAGAGGACACGTTTCAATTTCCGTTTTTCGTCGACGAGTACGATTCCGCACCGCCTCCGCAGAAGGTCGGGCGGAGCTGCACCGCTTATGTGTTCCGAACGGGCCGCGCGAAATTGATTCCCCAATCCGAATTTGACCTGTTGGCGGAATCCGGTGAGGTCGAATTGGTTGGTTCGCCCTCGCCCGCGTGGTTGGGAGTGCCGCTGAAAACTCCGACCGCGACGATTGGCGTCCTGGTGGTTCAACACTATCGCAATGAAAATGCCTTCGACCTGCGCGACCTGGAATTCCTCGATTCCGTCGGAGGGCACATTGCGTTGGCGATTGAACGCCGGCGCGGTGAGGTCGAGCTTCGCCGCAGTGAGTCGATCCTTCGGCTGCTATTCGAACACAATCCGCTGCCGACCTGGCTGCATGAAATCGACAGCATGAAGTTCTTGCGCGTGAATGAAGCGGCGGCTCGCCTGTATGGCTACTCCCAGGAAGAATTTGAGTCCATGAGCATTCTGCAGATCCGGCCTTCCTCGGAACAGGAAAAAGCTCGCAGCTTCATCAAGGAATTAACATCCAACACCGAAGAACACGGCATCTGGCTGCACCAGGCGCGTGATGGGCGTCAGTTTGAGGTCGAAATTATCTCTCACGAATTGATTTATGCGGGGAAACGCGTGCGCCTGGTGGTGGGTCAGGACATCAGCGAGCGCCGACAATTGGAAGGACAACTGCGGCAGGCCACGAAGATGGAAGCTGTGGGACGTCTGGCCGGCGGCGTTGCGCACGACTTCAACAATATGCTGATGGTCATCAAGGGACACACTGAGTTACTGCTAAATGTGTTGTCTCCCTCGGATCACATCACAAGAAAAATTCAGCACATCGACCGCGCAGCAGATCGTGCCGCCACGCTCACCAGGCAATTACTGGCCTTCAGCCGCATGCAAGTGTTGCAGCCACAGGTGATCAATCTGAATTCGGTTGTTGAAGAGATGGGCAAGCTCTTGCCGCGGTTGATTGGTGAGGACATCGAGTTGATCATTCGCGGGTACCGCAACCTGGGTTCCATCCGCGCCGATGCCGGCCAGATGGAACAGGTGATTATGAATCTGGCGGTGAACGCGCGGGACGCGATGCCCAATGGCGGCAAGCTGCTGATTGAGACCTGCAATTCCGATCTCGAGCCGTCTTACACTTCCACCCATCCGCTCATGCAGTCGGGATCGTATGTGCAGCTTTCCGTCAGCGACAATGGCACCGGCATGGACGCGGAAACGCAGACGCACATCTTCGAACCATTCTTTACCACCAAGGAGAAAGGCAAGGGCACCGGCCTGGGCTTGGCAACGGTTTACGGCATCGTGAAGCAGAGCGGCGGATTCATCTGGGTGTACAGCGAATTGGGTAAGGGAACTACTTTCAAGATCTATTTGCCCTGTGTGGATCAGAAGGAAGAAGTTACTCCCCTGCAGAAGCAAGCCGCTGAAGTGCCCAGTGGCACCGAAACCGTGCTGCTTACCGAAGACGAACAGGATGTGCGCGAGATCGCCCGTCAGTTCCTGGAGTCCGGAGGCTATCGTGTGATCGAAGCGAAAGATGCCGCCGACGCCATCCGTATTGCCTCTGACAAGAACGGTGACATCGATCTGCTAGTCACGGACATGGTTATGCCCGGACTGAGCGGGCCCGAGCTCGCGCAGCGCTTGCAGCGAGAGCACCCGGGACTTAGTGTGCTTTTCATGTCGGGATATAGCGAGCATGCGGCCACGGAAATGGCCAACGCCGATCCTTCGGTGCGCCTGTTGACCAAGCCCTTCAGCCGCGCCGCCATCCTGCGGGCCGTGCGGGAAACTCTACACAATCCTGCTCGCGCCTGAGCCGATTCCTTCGGGCGCTTCCCACTTAAACAATTTTTGGGTGTTTGCGATGCCAATCGGTGACTTGCTGAAATGTACGTCCCGCCTGCAGGACAGCGACGTCATCTCCCGCGCGTGCGACAAACTGAATTCCTACCGGCAGATTTTTCTCCGTGAATCCGCAAGGCACAGAGAGAGCCGGCAAGCCGCAGAGATTGCCAATTCCCCCGAGCGGGTCGGGAAAAGAGAGACCTGTGACTAGATTTAGGTCCAACGGCGTCGCGGCGACGGGCTGAGATGCCGCAACGAGAACATCGTAAGACTCAAAAAGGGCGCTCATTTTCATTTGCAGAATCTCGCGAATGCGTTGCGCGGTCGTATAGTCGGCGCCGGAAACTGTCTCGTAGACATAGCCGCCGATGCGGCCCAAAGGATCAGCCAATTCGCGGACGCGCCCGGATTGGATCAAGGGCGCAAACGCGGACGCGACTTCAGCTTTTACCGTCAGGCCTGCAGCCTGTTCCCATGGCCCCTCGGGGAGGCCGGCATCTTTCATGCCGGGGAAACGCTTTTGTAGCACCTTACGTGCGACTTCAAGCGCATGCTGCACGCCGGGATCGAGCTTCGTCCAGGCATCCGTCAGCCATCCCAGTTTGAGCGCGCGGCCGCGCAACTCGGCGGCGGGAGAATAAGTGAAGGCCGCTTTGTCGATGCCCAGGGTGTCGCGATCCAGTGGGTCGTGACCGGCAATCGCAGCGAAAATCCGCGCGCAGTCCTCCGTCGAGCGCGCCATTGGCCCAATCTTGTCCATCGAGTAGGCCAGCGCCATTGCACCGTAGCGGCTGACTCGGCCGAACGTGGGACGCAAACCGCTAACTCCACAAAAAGCGGATGGGCAGACGATGGATCCCCACGTTTCGGTGCCGATTGCAAAGCCCGCCAGAGCAGCTGCCACGATGGCTCCCGAGCCGGAAGAAGAACCGCACGTCCAACAGTTGGTGTCCCACGGATTTTTCGCTTCGCCCTGAAGCGATGCCGATGCGTACATGTAGTCCATGCCGCCGGCCAATTCGATCATTGCTGCTTTCCCGAGCAGGATTGCACCGGAGTGGTTCAGATGATCGATCACCGTGGCGTTGTAATCGAAAACCTGGTCCGCGTAGGGTTTGGCGCCCCAGGTTGTGGGAATTCCTTTTACGGCGAGGAGATCCTTGGCGGCATACGGGATGCCGTGCAACGGTCCGCGATAGTGGCCTCTTTGAATTTCTTTTTCCGCGGCGTGTGCCTGTTCCAATGCCAGATCTGGAGTCAAACGTGCGTAGGCGTTTAATTGCGGGCCCAGTTTTTCGCTGCGCGCCAAGTAACTTTCAGTTAGTTCAACGGGAGAAATTTTCTTAGATTCGATTTGTTTGGCCAGCTCACTGACGGATTCGTAAAGAACCGATTCACCCAGCATTTCGTATGCTCCAATCAGGATTTGTTGGCGGAAGCCGCCGGGGCCGTGGCGAGAGCGGGCTTGGGCTTATTGTCGCGGTCAACCAAGGGCTTCAGGAAAAGGGCAGGCACGTCTCCATTTTTCAGCGGGTAAGCACGGACTTGCTCGAGCGTCGTTTGTAGGGAATAACAAAGGGCCTTCGTGCGCTGCTTCTCGTCGTCGCTCAAACGATTGCCGTACCGGCTCAGAACGACCTGAAAGCGTGCGTCGGCTTCCGTTTGGCTTTCCGCCGAAAGTTTCGGCAAGTCTGCGGCCTGCGCTGAAGCCAAAGCGTTTGGAAGCGCTTCCGCCGGCAGCATCATTCCTGCGGGGACGATCGAAGCGGTTGCTGAGAGCAACGCAGCGCGCTGCGCGAACTCACGGCGAGAGAGCTTGTGGTCTTTGTTTTGCTTCATTCCGCACCTCTCGAACCACAATGGTATCGCAGGGCAGTGCAGGGTGAGGCTACTCAATCCAGATTGCAGCGTCAACTAATAGAGGCCGCGAATGTTAAAAACGGGCCCCTGAGAATTTTGGCAGTTAGTCCACTTGCGTCAACGTGCGCACATGAAGCTCAAGAGCCTGGTTATATTGCCGCTCAATCTGCAACTCCGTCTGCAGTTTCTTGATCAGCAATTCGAGATGCGCGATTTCCGCGCGCAGCTTTTGCACGTCACTGACGTGGGATGTCGGCCGCGAGCCAACAGGCGCGTTTGCCGTGTGAGGCTGGTGCGATGCAGCCGAACTCTGCTGCACGAATGCCTCTGCCAGCGCCCGTGGCCACGGGGAGTCCGTGGACCTCTGCTCAGCAATACTTGCCGCAGGCACGGGCACGGGATGCATGGGCGGCCGCGCTTGAGGAAGCGTTGACTGTTGTGGCGCAAAAAGGCTGCTCAACGAAGGTACGCCAGCGGGACGCTCTGTTGCCACCGCCGGGGGCGCGGCGGTGTGACCCAGCAGATTCTTCACCCGGCCAATCAATTCCTGCGGCTGAAACGGCTTTCTGACCAACTCGTCGGCCTGCACGGCCACGGCGCGATCGGCAACGTTCTTATTTACCACGCCTGACATCAGAATCACCGGCGTCTTGCCGTACATGGAACTCTGCTTGATCTGGCTGCACACCGAATAGCCATCCTGGTCCGGCATGATTACATCGGTGATGACCACGTCGGGCGGATGTTGTTCGAACTGAGAAAGCGCCGAGGAAGCGTCGGAGCAGGTAATCACGTGAATGTTCTCGCGGCGAAAAGCGATCTTGATGACTTCACGCATTGTCGCGCTGTCATCGATGAAATAGACATTGGGTGTGTGCTTCGCTTCCGCCTCGCTCAGCGGCGGCATGGCGATAGTCTCGCTCACAAAGCCTCCTTGTCCGCTAGTTCATTGTCGTGAAGGTTTTCGTCGAATTCGCGCATCGCATCCAGCATCAAGTCAGTCGCCGAACGCAAAACAGTACGCTGCGCGGAGCTTGCTCCGTATACGAATTTGTACACGCCGGTAGACTGCACGCAGCTTTTCAGGATGTGCAGCACGGCCTCGTCGCCAAACAGGGCGCCACACTCCGCGTGGACAATCTCGCCGGCGTCAAAAAATAGAACCGCGTCCGTTTCTCCCGCGTTGATGGTCAACGCGCCGCTCTGGTGTGCGTGCCCGAGCATTTGCATCACGCCGGTCAGATCATGGTGCGTCAGATTGCCGCTCAGGCTGGTATCCGCCTGTCCGAGCATCTGCGTGGGCTGGAAACCGTCGACCTTGCTGATAATGATGTTCTTGATGTGCGTGGCGATGGTAGCCGGCGCCAAATGGCGATCGATGTAATCGTCGCAGCCGGCTTGAAAGGCCTCCATCAAAGCGCGCTGGCTTCCGTCACCCATGGCGATGATTGGCAAGGAAGCGTTTTTCGCGTCGGAGTGAACGATTTTTGCCATTTCCAGAGCGCCCATTTCCCGCATCTTGGTGGCGCAGACAATAGCGGCCGGAGGGTCATACTCCAGCGTAGTCAATGCAAATCCCGCTTGCGTGCTGATGGTGACCTCAAATCCTTCGCGCTTCAGCGCGTCGCCAAGGCGTTTGGCAAACAGCACGTTGCTGTCGATCAAAAGAATTTTCGCGGCTTTGCCCGGAACGATCATGCGTGCGCCCCCGGCATCGATTCTACGTTTGGCGTCGCGTGCGCCGGCTCAATCCCGGGCGTCAGAGCAACAAGATTCAGCACCTCGATTACTTCACCATCGTGAGAAAGCCACGCGGCCACATGCGGAGAATCGCTCGGTCCGGCTGGCGTTAGATCCGCACGGATCAGTTCGCATTCGCCGCTCACCGGCAAAGCCACGGTTTCTTTCATCGTGCCGTACGAACGCATCGCAATCAGGTAGAAGCGTCGCGAAGTCAGTTTCTTCCCAATGAGTTGTTCCGCCAGATCGCATACCGGAACAGTGCGACCGCGTCGCAGAATCACGCCATCGATTTCTGGAGTGCGATGAGGAAAACGGAAAATACGGCTGGGCGGCACCAGTTCGGCAACCTGATCCGCGGCCAGGGCGAATCGTCGTTCGCCAAGTCGCAACAAAACGCAGGAACGCAAATCTGCTTGTTCGTTCCAGCTCATGGAGCAACTCGCGTTTCCGAATCCAGATTTGCTTCCGCGGTCAGTTGCGTTCCCGTCGTCGCATCCAGGAAATCCAGTTCCTCACTAGTCAGAAATCCTTCGGGGCTCACAACCGGAAGCACGTTCTGCTCCAGCACGGTGAGTCCGCGATACCAGGTGCGTTCTTCATGACACAGTGATGCGGGCAGCGCCTGCAATCGCGTCATGGTTGTCATTTTCTCGATTCCGTCAATCAGCAATGCCACGCGTGACTTCCGCAGCAGGAAGATCAGCGCCGGCGGCGAAGGCTTCAGCCCAAAATGAAGCGCTGTGTTCACCACGTAGATGCTGCGCTCGCCGCGCCGCAGCGCGTGGCGCACCTTGGCGATGGCGGAAGAGTTCACCTCGCTCGCTGCGCCCGCCAAGCTGTCTACGCTGCGCACCTCTTGCACCGATGCGGACGAGATCGCGAAAATCTGATTGCTGCAGCGAAACAGAATGATCTGCTCCGTCCGTACGGGATGGCCTCGGAGAGCTGGCGCGGAGCCGGGAGCCATCAGCGCACTCCCACCGGCAGAGCTTTGCTCAGGCTGAGAACTCGCTTCTCGATGGCCGGATAAATATCATCGATGGGCAGCACCTGTTCCACGCAGCCTGTTTTGATGGCCTCGTCCGGCATCCCAAAAATCACTGAAGTCGCTTCGTCTTGCGCCAACACGATGCCGCCCGCGGCTTTGATTACTCGGGAGCCTCGCGCGCCATCGCAACCCATTCCAGTCAACACCACGCCAATGCTCATCGCACCCGCAAACGAGGCGACCGACTCCATGGTCACATCGATGTTCGGTAGGTATCCCTCGATGCGGCCGGTCGTTGCATCCAACTGAATTCGTCCGGTTGGAGCGACGCGAAGATGATGGCCGCCCGGGCAGATGTAGAGCACGCCCGCCTGAACCGATTCGTTGTGTTCCGCCTCTTTCACGCGAATATTCGTGAATTCCGCCAATTGCAGCGCGTACTGAGTGGTGAAAGATGCGGGCATATGCTGCACCAGAAAAACCGCCGCAGGAAAATCGCGCGTGAAACCCGGTGCCATGCGCATCACCGTGGCCGGTCCGCCAGTGGAAGCGGCGAGCACCACGACCGGGAATCGCATGTCATTCGAAAAATTGGTGGCAGGTGTTGTAGGCCGAGGCGTCGGAATCGCTGGCACTGGCCTGGCCGCTGGCGATTGCACCGCATTGGCCATGCGCGATGCCGTGCGCACCACACGAACCTTCGCGGCCATGCGGACTTTTCGCAGCAAGTCTTCCTTGATGCTTTGCATATCCAGATCGATCCCGCCCGAGGGCTTGGTCACAAACTCGATGGCGCCGAGTTCGAGCGCCTTCAGCGTGCTGGCGGCGCCTTCGCGAGTTTCTGAGCTGACCACCACGATGGGCCGCGGGTTGCTGGTCATGATATGCGCGGTGGCCTGCAGGCCATCCAGGTGCGGCATATTCAAATCCATGGTGATGACATCGGGCTTTAGAGTCTCCGCCAGTGCGATTGCCTCTCGCCCGTCTCTGGCTTTGCCAACCACCTGCAACAGGTCGTCCCCGTTAAAGATGGTTTCCAGGACCTTGCACATGAAGGCGGAATCGTCCACGACGAGCACGCGAAACTTTTTTTGTGGGCTAGTTGCCATCGCTCGTCTATCCGACCGGCACGTTCGGACGTGCCGCCTCCGTGCCCATCAATTGCTCGACCGCCGCCAATAGCTGATCTTCCTGCACCGGTTTCGTGAGGAACGCCGCCGCGCCTTCCTTCAGCGCCCGGTCGCGGTGTTTTGCGCCTGCGCGCGAGGTCACCACCATCACCGGTATGCGCCGCGTCGACGGGCTCTGTCGCAGCTGCGCCATCAATTCGTAACCGGTCATACGCGGCATCTCAAGGTCTGTGATCACCAGGTGGCAGCCGTGTTGCGCCACCAGTTCCGCTGCTTCCAAGCCGTCCGCGGCCAGCTTGATGCGGTAACCATTCTTTTCCAGCATGCGGCCAACGAATTTGCGCACGCTGATGGAGTCGTCCGCGATCACGATGACGCGTTCCTGCTCCACGCGGTCGATTGCATCGGTGGGAATCGTGCCACGAGCCACGGCTGTGGATCCCGGCGCGAACACGCGTGCAGCGCTGGCGCTTGCCTGGATCGCGCGGCGGTCGTTAGGTTCGCTGGCTACCATCCGATTCAAATCGATCAACAGAATCAAGCTGCCGTCGGGCGCGATCGTCGTACCGGGGAAAAGTTTCACGCGGCGTAGGTATTCACCGAGATTCTTGATGACGATTTCATCTTTGCCGAGAACTTCTTCGACTACCAGGCCGATCTGACGGCTTCCGGCATTTGCTACCACCATCCGGAAATAGCCGTTGATGGGCTCCAGCGGGGGCAGGCCCAAATAGGAGTCCAGGCGCACCACTTCGGTGACTACGTCGCGGACCTTGGTGAGCAGTTTCCCGCCGACATCTTCAATTTCATCCGCCCGGATTCGACGAATCTCCTCGACCACCGCCAGCGGCAAAGCAAAGTGGCTCGAACCGCAACGCACGAAGAGTGCGGGCGAAATAATCAGCGTGAGTGGAACCTTCAACGTGAACTTGGTGCCTTGTCCGCTCGCGCTCTGCACTTCAATTTCGCCATTCAGTGCGTTCAAGTTGGAGCGCACTACATCGAGCCCAACACCGCGGCCGGCGAGTTCCGTTTTCACGGAAGCCGTGGAGAAGCCGGGGTGAAACAGCATTTCGCGCAAGTCGCGCTCGGTCAGGCGGCCAGCTGTCTCTTGAGACACCAACCCGGATTCGATCGCGGTCTGCTTTACGCGCTCGTAGTCGATGCCGCGGCCGTCGTCCTCCACCTCGATGTAAATGTGATTGCCGCGGTGGTAAGCGCGAAGAAGTACTTTGCCCTGCTCGGATTTTCCGGCTAGGGCACGATCTTCGACGCCTTCAATTCCGTGGGCCACCGAATTGCGCACCAGGTGAACGAGGGGATCCGAAATCTGCTGAATAATATTATTGTCGAGTTCCGTCGCGCTGCCGGAGAAGTCCAGTTCCACATGCTTCCTGGCCGATTGTGCGGCGTCGCGTACCGTGCGCGACAACAGGGAATATAGCGTTCCGATGGGCACCATTCGCGCCGCGGTGATTTCGTCTTGCAAATGGTGCGCTAGCTTTGTGAATTCGTCGATGTCGCCTTCCACGCGCCCGATAAAGCCTTCCAGTTGCGACAATACTTCGTTCACGTCCGCGGAGATTTCCGTCATGGACCGCGACAGAATGTTGAAGTCGTCGTACCGGTCCATCTCCAGTTCGCCGAAGTCTTCCCAGAACGCGCCATCACCCGCGGCGGCGTTATTCAGTATTTGCTTGGTCTGCTTCGCCGCCCACGGTGTGCCTAGTTGTGTGCTGCGAATGCGGTTGAACTCATACTTATCTTGGAATTCGCTGACTTTGCCTTGCAGGCGTTCCTTGGAAAAGCTGAGTGTTTCGATCAGTTTCTCGAGTTCGGCGACGCGGCCCACCATCTTGGTGCGGTTGATCACCAGTTCGCCAACCGTGTTCATCATGCGGTCTAGCCGCGCCAGCGCGATACGGACCGACTTTGCGACTGGAGCAGGTTTCTTTCCGGCTGGTTGCGAAGTTTTCGCGATGGCTTGTGTCGTTGCCGCTGCGGCCGCATCTTCTTCGGCCGTAAACTCGGGAGCAGGGACTTCGGCCGATTCTTCTTCGGCATCTTGCGGCGCGAATTCCGCTACTCGGCCAAGCAAAGAGTCGACGCCGGCGCGCATTTCGGCTTCGTCAAGCCACTCGCGGCGCAACGTCTTCTTGAGCACGTCCACCGAAGCAAGACACAAATCCACAACCGCGGGCGAAGGCTGAATTGCTCCATCGCGCAAGCGTCCAATCAAATCCTCAACACGATGCGCGATCGCGCCCAAACGCTTTAGGCCAACTTGAGCGGCCGAGCCCTTCACCGTATGGATCGCGCGGAACAACCGATTCACTTCTTCTGGATTGTTGTTGCCTTCCAGAGACAACAGGCAATCGCTCACAACTTGCAGGTGTTCTTCCGCTTCCGGTTGAAAGAATTCGAGGATTTCGTCAGGAACTTCATCGTCGGCAGGTAGGGCGTCGAAATACGATCCGGTCAGCCCGGTCTGTGCCGCGGCCGGTTCTTCAATCGAACTGTAAAGCCCGGTTGGCCTATCCTGTTCTGTGGCTTCCAGGTTCAGCGGCGGCGGATCCGGCGGGAAGGCGAAGCGGTAGCGCTCCTTAAACGTGGCCACGTCCTCCACGTTTTCCTGGCCGGTGTCGCTGATTTCGATCAGGCTCGTTTCCAGCAGCGAAATGCCGTCGGACAGAAATTCGGTTAGCGGCCCGTGAAGATCGTCGCCCAGCGGCGCATTCAGCGCATATTGGAAGATGTGCGCAAGTTTTCCCGCCACCTCGGAAAATCTCGGAAAACCGTAGCTCGCCGAAGTCCCTTTCAAAGTGTGCGCGGCGATGTATAGCCGCTCCATATCTTCTTGCCGCGGAGTGACCTCTTGCAGCACACCGACGTACTCCCGCAGATACTGCAGGTGCTCCGAAGCTTCCTGGAGGAAAAGTTCGACGGCTTCGCGATCCGGCGTACTCACGCGCGTCCCTCCGCTACTAGTTCCCCCTTGAACAATTCCTCTGCCGTTGGCTTGCGATACAAGATGCAATCGCCCAGAACGATGGCCTGGAATTTCACCGGCATTTTGGAAATGGATTCGGAGTGCCCGAGAAATAGATAACCGCCCGGCTCCAGCGCTTCGTAAAAGCGCTGCACCAGGGTCTGCCGGCGTTCTTCCGTAAAGTAGATCAGCACGTTCATGCAGAAAATCAGGTCCATGCGGCCCAGATAGACCGGTGACGCCAGATTCATCTGAGCAAACGAAATCATTTTGCGTAAGCGCGGTTTTACCTGGAATCCGCCATCGACCGGCGTAAAGTGAGCGGCCAGTTGCTTTTCACTTACGCTACCAATACTGCGGCCAGAATAGGTGGCGCGCTCCGCGTGACGCAGCGCTTGTCGCCCCACGTCCGTCGCAAGGATTTCCACATTCCAGGCATCAGCAAAGGAAAGGGAATCCACGATAGTGATGGCGATGGAGTAGGGTTCCTCGCCAGTGGAACAGCCGGCGCTCCATACGCGCAGCGTCCGCGGATTGGTCCAGAATTTCTTGGTGTGCAATTCGGGCAACACGCGCTTTTCAAATGCGTCGTACACCGCCGGATAACGGAAGAAGGAGGTCTCCTGGGTTAGCAACCGCTCCAGAAGGGCCTCGTATTCGACGTTCGATTTGCGAATCGTCCGCAGGAGATCGCTGCCGCGCTGCTGCTCCTTCGCGTGCAAATGCTCACGCACGCGCGTGGAGAAGAATCTCTCTCGCGACTCGTCGAAGTGAATGCCCGTCCGCTCTTCAATTAGCATGCGGATCTCGCTCAATTCGTGTTCGCTCAAACCGTGTCCCGCCCCGTGGCGTTCGCTCATGGCCGTCCCACTCTAGCTCCGGCGCATTCTCCGGAACTCGAACCTGTTGCTACCGCAAAGCACCCGCTGGGACGGGCTGGCGTGGCTCTTCCATCGCCGAAGCATTCGCTTTGGACTGCGCGCGGAATTGCGCCAGCGCTTCGTTCAGTTGATCCGACAGCTTCACGAGCTGGCTGACGGTTGCCACTGTTCCGCGTGTTCCCTGGGAAGTCTGGCGAGTAATGTTGGAAATGATTTGCATCGCGTGCGCCACGCCTTCTGTACCGCGCACCTGCTGTTTGGAAGCGAGTGAAATTTCTTGTACCAGCTCGGCGGACTGGCGAACCACGCTGGAAATTGCGTCCAGCGCTCGGCCCGCTTGATCGGCCAGCGTTGCGCCCGATTCCACTTCCTTGGTGCCTTCTTCCATGACCACCACGGCTTCGTTCGTCTCAGCCTGAATCGCCTTGATGAGTGCCGCGATATCTTTCGTGGCGCTGCGGGAGTGTTCGGCCAGTTTGCGGACCTCGTCGGCGACAACCGCAAAGCCGCGACCTGCTTCTCCGGCGCGTGCCGCCTCGATGGCCGCGTTCAACGCCAGCAAGTTGGTCTGCTCCGTGATGTCATTAATCACGTTGATGATTTCCGAAATTTCCAAGGAGCGGTCGCCGAGCGACTTGATCTTTTTGGCGGTTGCCTGCACGGAGGAACGGATTCGTTGCATGCCTTCCAGCGTGTCGCGAACGGCGCGGTTGCCTTGTTCGGCGGCATCCAGCGCGCGGCGAGCTGCTTCCGCGCTGGCTTCGGCGTTGTTGGACACCTGCTTCATCGATACGGTGAGCTCTTCTACCGCGCTCGAAGTGTTGGTGATTTCCTGGTCCTGTTGTGTGGCGCCAGCCTGCATTTCGTCGGCCGCCACAAGAATGTTGTTGGAGCATGCGGTGACCTCCATCGCGGCTTTGCGGACGCGTTCCAGCACCTTGGTAAAGTTATCGAGCATGTAATTAATGGAGTCGGACACGTTGCCGAGCGCGTCATTCGTCACTTTGCCGCGGAGCGTTAAATCGCCGCGCGCCACCTGATTGATGACCGCCAGCAAGTCGGTGATGCTGCGCTGCAACGCGTCGCTGGCTTCCTGATTGCTCGAAGCCTTCGAAACCTTGGCCACCGCGCGGTTTAGATTTTCCGCGATGAAGCCGAACTCATCGTTGGAGTTGACCTCCGCACGCACCTTGGCGTCACCCGCGGCCAGCCGTTCGGAGAACGCTGCCAACTCATTCACCGGGCCTAGAAACGCCGCGCCTAGTCTCCATGCCAGCACGATGCTCATGCCCAGCGCGATGACGCCGGCAAAGATCAGCCCGCTGCTTTCGAACATGGACGCGCCGTTCGATTGCCGCCCCGCGCTGAAGGCGAGGCCTAGCACAGTGAACAATGCCAGGCCGTTGAAGATCGTCAGCATCCAGATGGTGCCACTGAGTCGCGATTTCATTACCTTCCTCCCAAACTCTTCCCTGAACTCTTTAAATGCTCGGCCCCGGATATACTTCCAACAGCCGGTGTAGGTCGATCACCAGCGCCAGGCGATCGTCGTGACGAAGCATGCCGATGCAGTGAGGCACGTTCTCCGGCGCCTGTTCCAGCAGATCTTCCGCGTCGTTCACTGAATAAGTCCCGACAACTTCATCCGCTGCGATGCCAATTCTTAAATCCTCGTGATGCCCGCCGCCGCGCAGCGAGGCGACTACGACGTGCTTAGGCAGCAGTCCCGGCCGCCGTCCCTCCGTCATCGCGATATCGATCAACGGCACAATCGCGCCACGCAAATTGAAAATGCCCAGCACATACGCTGGCGCGAGCGGCAACTTCGTCACCAGCGGCCACTCCAGAACTTCTTCTACGTCCAGCACCGGAAAACAGAATCGTTCGCGCCCGCTGCGGAATACGCAGTACTGCGATTCCGGCGGACGTTCACCAAGCGATCCCAGCGACTCCAGCAAATCGCCCATCTCCGCGTCGGCGGGAAGCGGTGCCAGATGGAAATCTTCATTCATTCGTTAAGCCCTCAGCTCCTAAACAAAACGGCGAACGGCCCGCAGCAAATCTTCACGAGTGAACGGCTTTGTGACGTAGCCATCCGCGCCCTGCTGTTCGCCCCAGTACTTGTCACTCGGCGAATCTTTCGAGGTCACCAGGATCACGGGAATGGCATTGAACTCCGCGTTGCCCTTCAACTCGCGGCAAACCTGGAAGCCGTTACGCTCTGGCATCACCACGTCCAGCAGAATTATGCTGGGCCGGTCGCTGGCCAGAAATTCTTCCACGCGTTTCGGGTCGTTCAGTCCGACCGGCGCGTAGCCCTCCGGCTCCAGAAGCCCCTGAATGAACTTCACTTGGGCCGGCGAATCATCGACAATGAGCACTTTTTTCTGCACAAGCTTTCACTCCACATGGTTCTCCACAACGGAAAAATGCACGTCAGCGGCCAGCTTCGCGGTTCCGTGTTAGAAGTTGTCCAGTTTTGTTAACGCTATGAAAATGCGGGTGTTTCTCGCGTTCCGGCCGGTCCTATCGGCGCGGGAACAGCGAAGCCGACGCTTCTTCCGTCTCAGCTTGAGAAGACGTCTCAGCCTCTCGCATCTCGCTGGCAAGCGATGAGAATCTTTGCATGATTTCATTAATGCGCAGCGCCATGGTGTGAATGGTTTTCAGTTGCGCCAACGACTGCGCGGAAAGTTCTCCGGGTTCCAGCAGCAGCAATTCCGCATTACCCAACAGGGAAGTCAGCGCATTGTTCACACTGTGCTTCATGTCCATCATGTAGCGGCCCAGCATGGCGTGGTTGGCATTTTGCGCCGCCCGCTGCTCAGCGTGTCTTGCCAGGCGTTGCGCTTCGGTGCGCCGAAGCGATTCGCCCGCCATCAGCAGGACCACCTGGGTCCAATCCTCGCGCAACGGCACCTGCAATAAACGCGGGTAGCGTTTGCGCAGCAGTCCGAATTCCTGCGGTTCAGCCGGCGCACAAAGAATCACGGCCGTGTTCGGCTCGATGCCGCGCAGCACATCCGTCAACTTGGTTTCCTTTAGCGGCCCGACAACCAGCAAGTCCGCGCTCAGGGTCTCGCCATGCGCGCAAAAGTCGCCGGTCAAAACTGAAATCCCCGGCAGTTGACGTTCAGTCTGCCAGCAAGCCGTCAGCAAGCGGGCGAATTCGCTGTCATCGGTCAGAATCAGTACGCTTGTATTTCGCAATGGAACCGCGCTCCCTGACTGTTTCTCTTGCGCCTGCTCGCTCTGCAGCAGGGAATCAAAGTTTTTCGGCTTCGTCCAAGGCGGACAGCAGGCGCTTGGTGCTGATGCCGAGATTTACCGCCGCCTCCGTGTCTTTTGCCTGCTTGGCCACTTCCACTCGCTCCTGCAAGCGCGAAACTTCCACGCGCGCGATGGTCAGCGCGGTCTCCAGTCCATTGTTATCGCCGGACTGCTTGGCGTGTTCCAGCGCGGCTGTCACCAGCGCTCGCGCCACCACGGCGCGGCGCAAATCTTCGGCTGCCGGCCCGTCTTCGCTCACGAATGCCGCCACTTCCCAAGAGGACATCAGCAAGCGCGCCCCGCCTAATCGGACGGTGGTCATGGAGCGCCCGCGCGAGGGCGTCGCCGCAATCAACTGCTCCCAGATCTGCTCCATGCAGGTCTCAAAATCGAGTGGTGGAGTGTCACCTTCTTTTGTTGAAGGCTGTGCGCCTCCTGCGCCTTGGCCCTTTTCCGCGCCAGCCGACGCATTGGATGCATTGCTTGCCGGTGCTGGCGGCGCAACTTTGGGCGCTTCCACCGGCTTGCCCAGCACTTTTTCCATAGTTCGTTCGACGTCCGCACGCAAAGACAGCAGCTTGTCAAAAGCCTGATTTACCGAGCGTTCCGTGTATTCCTTCTGGAACGGCTGCTTCCATTCGTCCGCCAATTGCCGCACTCTCGCGACAGGTTCCGCCGCGGTCAAGCCGAACGACTGGCAATCCACCGTGCGCGCCCCGGCAGTTTCCAGGTGAGTCAAGCCGGAACGAATGAAAATCAAATCGGCGTGCATCAATTCAATCAGTGTGCGCCGCAGCAAGAAGTTAAAGCGCACAAAGGCCAACATCGCCGAAGGATCGTAGAACATTCCTCCCGCACTCTCCTTCACTCTGCGCCCTTGATCGATAAAATTGGTTTTCAGGATATCGCGCAGGCTCTTGAAAGCGCGCAGCGACGCAATCATTTTCTCCAGCGGCTCGCACCATGGCAGCGGGGCTGTGTCCACTTCTCCCAGCACTGGCTTCATCACATGCGCCACGTCACCCAGTTCAATCTGTTTGTGATAGGTCTTTGCCGGGGCGCAAAGCGCGAAATACTGCACCAGCAGAAAGTCGATCTTGTCGCGGTCGGTAACGCTCTTGGAAGGCTTCTTCAAGTGCCGCATGATCAATGCGCGCAAGCCGCTTTCGCTGGCGTTTAGCGTGGTCATCTGCAGCAGGTGGCGCAATTGGTGAACCAGCACGCGCTGATCCATGGCGTCCAGCCACGTGTGCACCTGGGTGAAGAGATCAAGCTCCGCCTTTTCCGGCAGCACTCGCTTGTTCGGTGGAAAAGGAATCTCAATCTGCAGATGTTTGGCTAGCGCAAGATAGATGGGGAAAACCGAGCGATTTTCCACCCATTGCGCTTGCCGCGAGTTGTCCAGCTTCGGCGGTGCCGGCATATTCAGCGTTGTCATTTTGTTCACGGCTGCATCCAGTCGCAGGGGCCTTGCAGAAATCTGACGGCCACTGCCTTACGTCCTTCGTGGTACTGCAGGGCGATCACCGCAGCTTCCGCCCCTCGTCCCTTGCCATCCCGAATCACACGTACGCGCTCATCGAACTCCATCGGAAGCGTCGAAATGAAAATGGCGTATTCCGACGCGCCAAATTCCACTACCGTCTTCTCCTGCAATTTCGCCTGACCAGGCCGCAGCGATTGCACTCGCACGGGTATGCGCACAGCCGGGAGTGTGGGAAAAAATCGCGCTAGTTGTTCCGCACATCCCTGCTCATTCGCAAGCAATGCCATCTTTCGCTTTACCCCGGCGCCAATGGTCTGTTCGAGCTACGAGCCTTAGCCGCAAGGAGTGTGGAAGCGCACACACGGCACGGCCAGGAACACAATGTCCCGAGGAGGGAATTGCACGCAGAGCGCCACACGTCAGGATGAATCTAGAATTTGGAAGTAACGGAAATGAAGGGGCTTAGGAATTTCCCGTTTCGATTCGCCCATCCAATGTCTCAGGCTGAAACGCTACTGTCTCATTCCCACTTGCGACAACCGCGCCTGTTCCTTGGCTGCTTGAGACGGCGTTAGCGTCCAACTCCGCGCGCCTGTTCTTCTTTTGCCGCACCTTCTGGTGCTTCGCCGCGCAGAGGAATGCTGTAGCGCTTCAATTTGCGGTACAGGGTGGCACGACTGATTCCCAACATTTTTCCAGCCAGGGCTTTGTCGCCATTGGCCTGTTCAAACACGCGCAGGATGGTCATTTTTTCCATTTCGGCTAGTGCCGTGGTGGAGAGGCTAGCGGCATCTTGCGGTGTCATCGCCTGGCCTAAAGGCTGTTCGGCGCGGATGGATGGCGGCAGGTCTTTCACGTCGATGATTTCTTGATCGCCAAGCGTCACGCCTCGCGCAATACAGTTTTCCAGTTCGCGCACGTTCCCTGGCCAGTCGTATTGCAGGAGGCTCTTCATCGCCGCCGCCGTCACTTGAAGATGCGTGGCGGGTGCGTAACGGTTCAGGAAGTGGTGCACCAGCATCGGAATATCGGAGCGCCGCTCGCGCAGCGGCGGTAGATGAACGGTGACTACGTTCAACCGGAAATAGAGGTCCTTGCGGAAGGTGCCTTCACGATACGCGGACTCCAGGTCACGGTTGGTTGCCGCAATCACTCGCACGTCCACGTTCACTTTATCGTTGCTGCCCACGGGTCGTACTTCCTTTTCTTGCAACACACGCAGCAACTTGGTCTGCATTTCCAGCGGCAATTCGCCAATCTCGTCCAGAAACAGCGTTCCGCCGTTCGCCGCCTGGAATAAACCTGATTTCGAGCGAGTCGCGCCGGTAAATGCGCCCTTCTCGTAGCCGAACAATTCGCTCTCCATCAGCGTGGGCACCAGCGCTCCGCAATCGACGGCGACAAAGGGTTCTTGAGCCAGCGCACCCTTGAAATGGATCGCTCGCGCCACCAGCTCCTTGCCGGTGCCACTTTCTCCGGAAATCAGGACCGCGGTCCGAGTATCTTTCAGCCGCGAAATCATCCGCAGGACGTCTTGCATCCCGGAAGAGGTTCCAATGATTCCGTCGAGGTTCTCCTCGGTGTTCACGCGCTCCCGCAGGAACGCATTCTCGTTCACCAGACGCACCTTTTCCGCCATGCGCTGCAAGAGCAGGCGAAGTTTTTCCACGCGGAATGGCTTTTCGATGTAGTCGTAAGCGCCCAGCTTCATTGCATCCACCGCAGACTCGATCGATCCGTGGCCGGTCATGATGGCGATTTCCGTGCGCGGCAATATATTGCGGACCTGCTTCAGCAGTTCCACTCCCGACTGGTTGGGCAGTTTCAGGTCGGTCAGCACCAAGTCGGGCGGATCGGTTTCCAGCCGCGTTACTGCCGATTCCGCGCTTTCGGCCTCGCTGCAGGTGAAGCCCAGGGAAGTGCCGATGGTCATGCACAGTCGCCGGATGCTCTGCTCATCGTCCACTACCAATAGTTTGGTTTTCAGATCTTCGCTCATGGTTTTCCGAATGTTGTCTCCACTATCGAAATCAGTTGTTGCACCCGAAAAGGTTTTTCAATGCAGGGTGTCGCGCTGTCACGCAGCAACGTTTGCGTCTCACTATTAGCGGTATCCCCGCTGATCAGAATGATTCGTCCACCAAGGTCCGGCCGGTTCTTCTTGATCCAGTGGTGCACGTCGGCGCCGTTGATGCTGCCCGGCATTCGAATGTCGGAAATAACTCCCGCATAATCGCCGGCCGCGAGATGCTCCAAGCCTTCCGCGCCCGAAGATGCTTGTACGACGGAATAGCCACGACGCTGCAGCGCCGTACGCACGAAGGCTCGCACCGAAGCCTCATCTTCAATCAGCAGGATGGGCGAGATTGCTTTTGTCGCGCTGCTGGATTCACTCATCTACCTGCCTCTTTCGCCGCCGCTGCCGTAATCGCGTTTTCGGTGGCCTGCGGCAGGCGCACCACGAAGGTGCTGCCTCGCTCTTCCATTTCTGGATTGTTCCAGCAGAGAATCTCGCCGCCATGGGCTCGCACAATTCCATAGCAGATACTCAGGCCCAGCCCGGTTCCTTTTCCCGCCTGCTTGGTGGTGAAGAAGGGATCGAAAATGCGCTCAGGCTCGGAAACGCCGGTTCCATTGTCGATGAACGCCACTTCGATGGAGTCTTGTGTGCGCCGCGTGCGAATGCGGATTCTGCCGTGATTTCCGGACTCCTGGATGGCGTCGTAGGCGTTGTTTAGCACGTTCAGGAATACCTGCTGCAATTGCTGCGAGTCGCCCAGCGTCGGACCGATTCCCTCGTCGAATTCCTCCACCACGTCCACTCCATGGCTGGAAAAATCGTAGCTTCGCAGCTTGATGGTTTGCCGCAGAATCGCATTTACCTGCACGGGTTCGCGCTGTGTCGGTTTTTGCCGTGCAAAACTCAGCAAATCTTGCACAATCTCTTTCGTTCGCTGGGTCTCTTGCAAAATGATCTTCAAATCCTCCCGGGCAGATTCCGGGACAGCGGGATTTTCCAGTAACAGGTCCGTGAAACCCAAAATCGCTGCCAGCGGATTGTTCACTTCGTGAGCCACACCGGAAACCAGGCGTCCGATCGTCGCCATCTTCTCTGAATGCGCCAGTTTCGCCTGTAATAACGCCGCATCGGTAATGTCTGTCATGACCACTACGACGTTGTTCACCTGCCGGTTCTCGTCGCGCATCGGGCTCAAGCTAATGGAGAAATGTCCCATCGAACCATCACTGCGCCGCACTCGCAACTCCAGATTCTCCACTTGCTGACCTTGCGCCGTGGTCTGCAGCGCCGCTTCGAAGTCTTGCCGGTGCGACGCCTCCACCCACTCTTCCAATCGGTGGCCGATCATTTCATTTTCGTGATAGCCCGCTTCGTAGCAGCGCCGGTTCGCATAGCTGATCAGTCCGGCCGTATCAAGGACCAGGATCATGCTCTGCGTGGTGTTCAATATCTTCTGGTTAAAGTCGCGCTCGCGCTGCAGTTGCGACTGGAACATCTTTTGCTCCGTCACATCCAGCATCAGCCCGCGCGTCTGCACGACATGACCTTGCGCGTCTCTTACCGCGCTGATGTTCTGCATGGTGTGCAACAGGCTGCCGTCTTTTCGCCGCAGTGTCTCTTCATAATTCCGCAATGTGCCGCGTTCCGCGATGGCTTCCACAAAGCGTTTCTTTGCGGCAATTGTGGGATAGAGGTGAGGGCTGACATCGGCGCGCAGAAGTTCCTCACGCGACTCATAACCCAGCATGCGCACCATGGCGTCATTGACGTCAAGAAACTGCCCGTCAGGTGTGGCAAAAAACAGGCCTTCTTGGATGCTGTCAAACAGCTCCCGGTAACGGCGTTCCGCTTCAAGGCGATCCGTGATGTCCTTGAGGACGTGAATCGTGCGGGCGTCTTCTTCCGTTGCTCCGCGCGTGCGCGACGTCGACACAAGAAATGTGCGGCCCTTGGCCGTCGCGGTGTACTCTTCGCGCGCTTCCGTGGTGTTGCGGCAGAATGGACAAGGCAACGCGCTGCCGGTTTCTGCGATGTGACGCAAGCTGGTAACCAGTTCGCCGACTAACGCGACGGGTGAGACTCCCAGATGAGTTGCCAAAGAACGATTCGTGCGTACGATCTTCCAACTCTGATCGTGCACCACAATGTAGTCGCTGATCGCGTCGATATCCTCGACCCACTGCTTTTTCGAGCGCTCCAACTGCGAAAAACGCCGCACTTTTTCCATGGAAAGCGCCGCGTGGCTGGCCAGTGCGGTCATCAGCTTTTCTTCCGCAGCAGAAAACTCGGCGTTTGCTCGAATCACGCATAGCGTGCCCATCAGTTCGCGATCGCTGGCGTAGATCGGGAACATTCCGCAATAAGCGGCACGCTGCGGCAAGTGTGCCACCTGCAAGCCGCTTCGCTTGGCGGCGATGTTCTCTAGCAGCCAGTCCCAATCTTCCTTACCGCCCAGAAAATCCTTCGCCGGAGAGTACAACTGCACGCGATTCCCCGAGAGTTCACCGACGCCGCCCCACTCCCCTCCCAACATCTCCGCCGCGCGTGAAGCAAATGCCGCCAGAAACGCGGGCAACTCGCGCGAGTTGGCAGCGGCCACCGCCAGATCCATTAATTCTTCGGCGTGATCGATTTTTGCGCGGTTCGACAGCTTGCGGTTGTTGGGGGCCGCACGACGACGAGTAGAGATAGACTTTCGTCCACGCATAGGGTTAGGGATTCTGCGTCCGTCTCAATTTAGGAAACCACGCACTCCCAAACTACTGAGCAATCTCATTCTGAGTCAATCCCCGTTCCACTTCGGAGTTCGCATGCGTTACCCTGCAACCCCCGTCAGAGCCCACCAGCGTCTCAGCCTGAGATCAAACCGAAGGAGCACCCGGCGGTTTGAGACGTTTGGAGAAAGGTTCCTCGCGACGCGCCATTTTCTTTTTCGTTGTATCTGATTGCAAAGTAACCGCTTGCGACGTCAACCCGCCCTTTTTTCTCTTTCCCCTTGGCACTACTCATCCTGGCATTGCACTTGCCTTCTCTCGGTTGGGGTAATTTCCCACCCAAGGAGGATGTGGTGTCCATTCATAGTGGATGGGGAAAGGCGATTCTCGCGCTGGTCGCGACGGGGGTGTTGGCCGGATCCTTTGCGCTTGCGCAACAGGCCAACGTCGAGGAAAGCAAGAGAAAGGTCAAGGTAAGAGCAAATCCATCGTACCCGGAGCTGGCCAAGCGGCTAGGTCTCGGCGGGAAGGTCCGCATTGAGGTGGTCATTGGCACGGACGGCAAGGTGAAGAATTCACGCGCTATCGGCGGTCATCCGGTTCTCGTGCAGGCGGCGACGGATTGTCTTCGCGAATGGCGCTTTGAGCCTGCGCCAGAGGAAACCACCCAGGTTATCGAGTTCGAATTCAAGCAGCAGTAGAGCTTCGCGCAGCTACGCGAGGCGAGTTGACTGAGGGGACGGCGCTTCAACTGGTTGTTTAGGGGAGCGGAGGAAGTAACGCAATGACGATCGAAAAACAGTTGTACCGAAGTTTTGGAGCGATTGGGGGCATTCTGCTCATCCTGCTCATGGTGGATATCGGCACCATCTGGAAAGCCAGCCGGGCTAGCAACGAAGCATCCGCGACATTGGAGAGCGTGCGAACGACGGAAGCGGTGCGCTATCAGATCATGCAGAATCGCTTGAATTTGAATAACTTTTTGCTCAGCGGCGATCCGCGCGACGAAGAGAAGGTCAACCGCGGCTTCACCGAACTCACCGATCTGGTCAAGCGTGGGCAATCCGAAACCAAGAACGACCTGATGCGCACCGCATTGATCCAGGTGGAGGGCACCGAAGCCAGCTGGGCCGACAATTTTGGCAAGCCCTTGCTCGCCAAGCGCCATCAGGTTGATTCCGGGGATGCCACCGTCTCGGATCTGCAGATCTTCTACTTACAGAAGGATCCCGCGTCGTGGCTGAACAAATCCTCCACGGTTCTCGATCAGGCCAATTCCGATATCAGTAGAGCCCTGGTGGATTCGCAGAAGGCCGCGGACCGCGCCAGTTTGTATAGCTACGCGGCGATTTTGATTGGTTCGATTCTGGCCTTGGCGATGATCATTTACACCGCCGTCAGGACCGCCCGCTCCATCACCGAACCTCTGCAGCACTTGATTACGGTTGCACGCGAAATTGGTGATTCTGGCGACCTCGACCAGAACATTGATATCCATCGTAACGACGAAATCGGCGCATTGGCTACCACTTTCAACAATATGGTCGCCTATTTGAAGGAAATGGCCAGCGTCTCTATGGCTGTGGCCGAAGGTGATCTCACGGTTGAAGTGACGCCACGTTCCAAGCGCGACACCCTGGGCAACGCGTTCATTCGCATGGCCCGCGGTTTACAGGAAATCGTTCGCTCCACCCGCGACGGGGCCTCCCAGGTTTCGGCCGGCTCCAATCAAGTTGCCGGTGCCGCTGACGAATCCGCGAAGGTCAGCGTGCAAGCCTCCTCCGCCATTGAAGAAGTTACCAGCACGATGCACGAAATGAGTATCAACGTGCAGAACGTGGTGAAGAATACCCAAGTGCAGGCGTCCAGCGTTGCGGAAACCTCTGCATCCATCGATCAGATGGTCACGTCTATCCAGCGCGTTGCGGACACCGCCAAGGTCCTGCTGGACATCGCCAACCGCTCGCGTGAAGAGGTCGTCACCGGTATCGCGACGATGGAGAAGACCACAGACGGGCTGAACCGCACCAATCGCGCCATCCAGTCTTCCGCTGAGATCATTAATATTCTCGGGCATCGCGCCGACGACATTGGCAAGATCATCGAAGTCATCGACGACCTTGCCGAACAGACCAACCTGCTGGCGTTGAACGCCGCCATCGAAGCCGCTCGTGCCGGTGAGCACGGTCTCGGCTTCGCCGTAGTCGCCGACGAAGTCCGCAAGCTCGCGGAAAAATCCACGCAATCCACAAAGGAAATTGCCGACCTGATCCAGAGCATCCAGCGCGAAGCTCGCCAGGCTGTCGAAAACATGGAGCGCAGCACGCGAATCGTCGAAGAGGGCTTGAGCCTCGGAAACGATCTGGGCACAGCACTTCATAAGATTTCCGACGTTGTCACCGAGGTCTACAAGTTCTCTCAGGAAATCGGCGCCGCCACCAATGAACAGTCGGTCGGTTCTTCACAAATCGCCAAGGCTACCAACCGCCTGACCGAAATCACCCAGGAGATCAACTCCGCCGTCGAGGAACAAGCATCTGGCGCGCAAGCCGTCGTCCGCGCCATGGACAAAATGCGTGAACTGGTTCAGCAGTCCGCTTCCAGTTCCACCGAACTCTCCGCCGCCGCTGAACAAATGCTGAAGCTTTCCCTCAACCTGCTCGACAATATGGATCGCTTCGTCATCGACCGCGCCGGCCAGGTTCGCCATCGTCACGACAACATTCCGCAACGCCGGCAGCCCAATTCCGAATCCAGTGAATATGAATTTGCCGAAGTCGGACGCAACTGACGCGGAGACCGCCCCATGGAGAAAGACTACCAAGTTGTTGGTTTCCGCATCGGCAATGAAACGTATGGTGTTCGCATCGGATCCGTGCGCGAGATCGTTCGCGTACCCGAAATCACTTCGGTTCCCAACGCGCCGGAAGCCATCGAAGGGGTCATCAACCTTCGTGGAAAAATTATTCCGGTGATGGACCTGCGCAAGCGCTTCGGCATCGAAGCGGTTCAGCCCGACAAGAAGAATCGCATTCTGGTGGTTGAACTGGACAACAAGCTGCTCGGCTTGATTGTCAGCTCCGCTTCCGAAGTGCTGAAAATCCCGCCCTCAGAAATCGCCGCGCCCGGCACCGTGTTTGCCGAGGGTGAGTCCAGCTATGTGACCGGCGTCGGCAAACTGAAAGGCCGGCTCATCATTCTCCTGGATATAGCCAGGCTGTTGCGTCAACCGGAATTCAAGAAGCTTGAGGAGGCCGCGGAACCCGTCGCAGTCGTGCGTTAGTTGCTTCGTTGCTGGAGCCGCCGGCTGTACGAACGTTGCACGCACCCAGTATGGGAACCATTACTGCTCAGGTTCAGCTCACAGAAGCGGAACTCAAGCTCCTGCAAACTCTTGTCTACCAGGAGTGCGGCATGTATTTTGATGAGCGCCGCGCTCATTTCCTGAAGGATCGTCTGCAGCGCCGATTGAAAGCCTGCCAGCTCGATTCTTTCTACAGCTACTATCGCTTGCTCACCAGCCGCGAGGGCCGCGCCGAGCTCGCACTGCTCCTTGAGAATCTTACCGTCAACGAAACCAGCTTCTTTCGCAATCGTCCGCAACTCGACCTGCTGCAGAAATCCGTCCTCGAAGAAATTCTTCACCACAAGCAGGAGCGCCGCGATTGGAATCTTCGCGTGTGGTCCGCCGGTTGCTCGGCTGGTCAGGAGCCCTATTCCGTCGCCATTCTTATCTGCGACGCTCTCGCTTACTACTATCTTCGCAACCCGCTTCCGTTCGAAATGCCATCGCCCAAGCCGCTGATTCCTCCGCCGTGGAAACTCGAGATCGTGGCGTCCGATATCAGCTACGCCAGCCTTCGCACCGGCCAGGAAGGCCTGTATACGGAAATTCAGATGGAGCCTGTCGACTACACCACCAGGCTGCGCTACTTCGAAAAAACCAGCGACAAGTATGGCGTCAAACCGCAGCTCAAAGAGTTGGTTCAATTCGACTTCCACAACCTGAAAACAGAATTCTTGCCCCGTCGCAACGACATTATCCTCTGCCGCAACGTCATGATCTATTTCGACGAGGCCGAGCAGAAGCGCCTGATTGAGAAGTTCTGGCACTGCCTGAATCCTGGAGGATATCTGTTCGTCGGCCATGCGGAAAGCCTCTTTGGCCTCACCCAAAAATTTAAAATGGTTCATGAGAACAACGGCACCGCCTACAAGCGTATTGAGGTGAATCCGTGAGTTTTATCCCCGAGGATCGCGGATCGGAGCTTCGCGCGCTTTTCTTCGAAAGCGCTGCGGAACTTCTCCAGGTCATCAACGATGCGGGGCTCGAACTTGAAAAGCGCCCTGCGGACGAAGGCCTCATTCGCGGTGTGCGCCGCGCCGTGCATACCCTGAAGGGCGATTCGGCTGCCTGCGGATTCCAGAAGTTGAGCGAGATTGCTCACGAGCTTGAAGACGTGTTGTCATGGCAGATCAGCCAGACGCACGGAACAAAGCTTGCCGAAGTTGTTCTTGCTGCCGTAGATACTTTTGAGAGCATGCTCAGCGCGTACCAAAAGCAAGCTGAGCCCCCTTCCACGGATTCGCTGCGCGCTCTGATCCACCACCTGCTTCAAGCGCCGGGCCAGGCTGAGTCGGCCGGCGGCTCGCCAACTGTGCAGGTTCGCGCGACCTTTGCCTGGAGCGAATACGAGCGCTTGATGATTTCTGAGGCGCTTCTGCGCGGCGATAATGTTTACAACGTTGCCCTGCGCATCGATCCCAATAGCGTCATGCGCGCTGCCGCCTTTCAGTTGATTCGCAACGTCCTGCACACCTGCGGCACGGTCATTGCTCTTCGACCCGAAGACAATCTTGCGGCCGCGGCTGTTGAAGTCGTGGAAGCGGCCGTCGCCAGTCCTCATCCCATCGAACATGTTTCGCATCGCTGCCACATTCCTTCGGTTGTTTCGGATGTTCGCGTGGAACCTGCGGATCACGCCGATTCCGCTGAGCATCAGCTTCTGGGCGACATCCTGGAAGCGCAGGCCGCTCAAATTGCCGCGAAACCGCACGATTCCACCGAACCGGCCGCCGCCAAACATCCTGCCGGTTCTTCGGCGGTCGCCGCGGTTGCCGAAAGCACCGTCCGCGTTGATGCTTCACGCATCGATGCAGTGATGAATCTGGTCGGTGAATTGATCATCGGCAAATCCATGCTGAACCGTACTCTGGCGGAATTTGATGCCCGCCATTCGCGCGATCCGATCCGCACAAAGCTCGCGGAAACCCTGGCGTTCCAATCCAGGGTCCTCGATGAGCTGCACAAGTGCGTTTTGAAGATTCGCATGGTCCCGGTCGAGCAGTTGTTCCGCCGTTTCCCGCGCGTGGTCCGCGATATCGCGAAGCTTTGCGGCAAAGACATCGCTCTCGAAGTGGCCGGCGAGCACACCGACCTGGACAAGGGAATTCTCGACGCGCTGGCAGAACCGCTCACGCACCTGGTGCGTAACGCTGTGGATCACGGCATTGAGCCCGCCAGCGAACGCCTCAGCGCAGGCAAGCAGGCGCGCGGCACTGTTTCCTTGAACGCCTATCACCAGGGCGCGCAAGTAGTGATTGAGGTTCACGACGACGGTCGTGGCATCGACCTTGATCTGATTCGCGAGCAAGCCGTTCGCAACTCGCTCATCAAGCAGGAAGACGCCGATCGTTTGACCGAACCCGATCTTCTGAATCTCATTTTCGAACCCGGCTTGAGTACCGCAACCGAAATCACCGAAGTTTCCGGACGCGGCGTCGGCATGGACGTCGTTCGCAACGTGCTGGACCGCTTGAAAGGCACCGTGAACGTTACCAGCGTCAAAGGGAAGGGCACTACGATTCTTCTTCGGGTGCCGCTCACTCTCGCCAGCATTCAGACGTTGCTGTTTCGCGTTGGCGGGCGCCTATTTGCTGTGCCGCTCTCTTCCGTCGTAGAGATCACTCGCGTCTCTGACTCAGAGATTCAGCGTGTCGACAAACGAGAAGTGCTTCGCCTGCGCGACCAGATCCTTACCCTTGTGCGCCTCTCCGCCCTTAAAGGTATTCATGCCGTCGAGACGGGCGAGCCAAAAAAGAAAAAGAGCTTCGTGATCGTCATTGGCGTAGCGGAAAAGCGCTTCGGTTTGCTAGTGGACAGCATGGTCGGTGAAGAAGAACTCGTCATCAAGGCGCTTCCCGGCGAGATCGTCTCCAGTGATCTGGTCAGCGGCGCCTCCATACTCGGCGATGGAACTGTTGTGCTGATCTTGAATGTGCCGGCGATTCTTTCGCGGTTGTCGCGGTCGCTTCCGCTGGGGGCCATCGCATGAACGGGCGCATTAAAGTTCTGGTGGTCGACGACTCCGCCTTGATGCGCAAGCTCATTCCTATGATTCTTGAGCGCGATCCGGACATTGAAGTGGTTGGCACGGCTATGGACGGCGCGTTTGCCTTGCGCAAAATTGCCGAGTTGCATCCGGACGTGGTCACACTCGACCTCGAGATGCCCCGCATGGACGGCATCGAAACCTTGCGCATGATTATGCGCAGCGCTCCGCTGCCGGTTATCGTTTTCAGCACCCATTCCAAAGAGGGCGCCTATTCTACGTTCAAGGCCCTGGCTCTCGGCGCCATCGATTTCGTCGCCAAGCCCAAAGATGCCGCGGCTGGTCACCTGGACCCGATCGCATATCAGCTCATCGAAAAAATCAAAGTGGCCAAACGCGCTGGCGGGCCGAAATCTCTGCCCAAGGTGGAAACCGAACTACCTCCACCAGGCAAAAAACGCACGCGAAACGCTCTTCCGCCCAATCGCGTCATCGCGATTGGTATTTCTACTGGCGGACCTAACGCTCTGCAATATCTGCTTTCGCAGATTCCACCGGATTTTCCTGCAACCTTCCTGGTGGTCCAGCACATGCCAGAGGGTTTTACCGATATGTTCGCGCACCGGTTGGACGAATGCTGCGCCCTGGATGTTCAGGAAGCCAAATCCGGCGATCTGCTGGTTGCTGGTCGCGTTCTCATCTGCCCTGGCAATCGTCACATGATGGTCCGCCGAATGCCTCGCGGAGAAATGGTGGTTTTGTCGGACAGCCCGGCAATTAACGGCCACCGTCCGTCGGTTGACGTACTGTTCCACTCCGTCGCGCAAGAGTTTGCCCTTACTGCGGTTGGCGTTCTGATGACTGGCATGGGCGAAGATGGTGCCGAAGGATTGGGAGCTATCAAATCCGCGGGCGGTATGACCATCGCGCAAAGCGAAGAAACCTGCGTGGTCAGCGGAATGCCCCGTGCCGCTATTTCTAAAGGCTACGCCATGAAGATTCTGCCGTTAGAGGCGCTCGGCGCGTTTCTGATCGGCCACTACGGCAACGAGCATGGGGGCAATGAGAAATCTGACGCCCAAGAGAAATCCGACAAGGGTCAAAAAACGGAACGAACCGAACGAACACCCGTTTCAACTCCGCGTGCCTGATCGCACTTGGAGCTAAAGGAGAAGGTTATGCCACAGTTTGCGCCGCTACTTCGGAAGGACACCCAGCCGGTCCGCTATCTTGTCGTGGACGACTCCGTCTTCGCCCGCAAGAACCTCATCAAGATGATTGAGCTATTCGGCGGGGAAGTGGCGGGAGAAGCCGGTGACGGCCTGACGGCCATTGCGGAATTCAACCGCTCCAAGCCGGACATCGTGCTCATGGATATTACCATGCCGCAGATGGAAGGCATTGAATCCGTCGAGCGCATCGTTCGCCAGCATCCCGACGCCCGCATTGTGATGGTTTCCTCCGTCGGATATCAGGAAAACATTCTTGCCGCTCTGCAAAAGGGCGCCAAGCACTTTGTGCAAAAGCCGGTAAAGCCTGAAGTGCTGTACGAAATTCTTCGTTACGTTTTGGGAGACGATCCCAATGCCGCCAATGTGCCGGTTGAACTGGCGGGGGAGCAGCGCTCATGAGAATGGAGCTCATTCAGCCGTTCATCAACGCGGCGGATGCGGTTTTTGCGGAGTCATTGCAGGCACCGACGAAGATTGTCGACCTGACCATGGACGAGAACACCTATCGCCGCAAAGGCATCGCCGCGCTGATTCTGATTAAGGGTGACATCGAGGGCCGCGTCATTCTCGATCTCGCTCCTGAAGTGGCCATCCGCGTTGCCGGACATCTTGCCGGCTCGCCTGTTCCCGAAAGCGAACAGGTAATCCGCGAAACAGTCTGCGAGCTCGCAAATATGGTCATCGGCAATTCGGTTACGCTTCTGAATGATCAGGGTTTCCGCTTCAAGGTATTTCCGCCGGAAATTCATATGAGCGAAGAGGGACTCGCCGGCAACGCCGATACCGAAGCCATGGTCCTCTGTATTGAGACACCGTGCGGCGAGATTTACATCAATATCGCCATGCATTATCTCCATCGCCGCCGTCGCGAGCAGACCCCAGTCTCCGCGCTCGATTAATTGGCTTTTATCGCTTAGAGGTTCGTGTCTTGCCTTTGTAGGGACCGCCTTCTGAGGCGGCCCGCCGACACGACTCCTCGGCTCGTTCGGTCGTTCGCCACGTCGCTCGTCGATTTCCTGATGTAGTACACTCACCTTGCTCTGCATTTCATTCATCGTTATCTCGAGGTTCGCGCCGCATGCGTATTCGGTCTCTTGTGTCCTTGTTCTTCTCTCTAGTTTGCTGCGTCGCCCTACTGGCGCAATCGTCGGCCGCCCCCGATGTTCCGGAATCCGGCTCGGTCGAGGAAATCTCCAAAGCTACGACCTCCGCGCAATTCCTTTCGCCATGGGTTTCCTATCTTCCGGCATCTTCCAGCGTTCCTTCTCCACGCGCGTTTTACGGACGAATTATGGGAGCGCCCGGCGAACTGGTGAATTCCGCAAAAGCCTATGCCTACTGCCGCGCGCTTGCTGCAGCTTCACCACGCGTTCGCGTTCTCACAATCGGCCACTCGGAAGAAGGCCGGGAAATCATTCTGCTCGCCATCAGCGATGAGAAGGGAATTCAAGACCTCGACAAGTTGAAGGCGGCGACCGCTTCACTCGCTGATCCCCGTAAGATCGATCAGCCGGCTGCAGAAAAACTCATCTCCGACGCTCGTCCCATCTACTATTTCAATGCGGCTCTCCACTCCGACGAAACTGGCTCGACGGAGTCTGTCCTTGAACTTGCCTATCGGCTTGCAGTTTCTGATCAACCGATGATTCGCCGTATCCGCGAGAATTTGGTCGTGCTCATCAATCCCGTCTCCAATCCCGATGGCCGCGACAAGCAAGTCGACTGGTTCTATCACTACCTGAAGGGCAAAACGGATCGCGACACCTTACCTCGTCAATCTCCTCCGTACTGGGGCAAATATGTTTTCGTGGACATCAATCGCGACGCCCACCAGCAAACTCAGGAAACCACCAAAGCGGTCCATCACATGTTCCATGAATGGCATCCCACTGTGGTTCACGATCTTCATGAAGCCGTCCCGCTGCTGATGTCATGGAATGGCACTGGCCCCTACAATCCAAACATCGATCCCATCACGTACAGTGAGTTTCTCGCACTTAGCTTCTATGAAGTGCAAACCATGACCGGCTTAGGCATGCCCGGCGTTTCCACCTGGAATTTCGGAGAAGGTTTCGCACACCTGTATCTCGATTCCGTCGCCATGAACCACAACGCCATCGGCCGTGGCTACGAAACATTCGGTAACGGAACCGCCGAAACGCTGTCCGTGTCTCTGGATCCCGAAGAAACCTCGCGCGAGTGGTACCGTCTGGTGCCTCCGCCCTCGGGAACGTTCTCGTGGTCTGCTCGCGACAACGTCAACTACAACGAGACGGCTGCGCTGGCTGCGCTCGACTATGCCGCCACAAATTCCCGCACGCTGCTGCGAAATTTCTACGACAAGAGCCTGCACTCCTATCGCAAGGGTCTCGAGGAAGCTCCTTACGCCTTCCTGATTCCCGCGGATCAGGGCGACCCCACACGAGTTGCTCAACTTGTTGCCCGCCTTATGGGTCAGCACATTGAAGTCAGCCGAGCTCAGTCTCCGCTTACTCTGAAAGATGGTTCTTATCCGGCGGGCACCTATGTGATTCGCCTCGACCAGCCCTATCGCAACTATGCGGTGGATCTGCTCACACCACAGCACTACCCGAAAGATGGCGGCGAGCCATACGACGATGTTTCCTGGGAACTTCCCGCTCACTATCATTTGCAGGCGATCCCGACTGCCGATGCTGCTGTGCGTTCCGCGGATCTAGCGTTGCTCACGCAGCCTCCCCATCCGGAGGGCAAGGTCGCGGGAGCAGGGACCGTGTACCTATTAAAGGATACGGGCCAGGAGGGTTTACTCGAGGCGCGCTACCGTCTTGCGGCCTTCCATCTCGATATCGCCGAACGCGCTTTCACTGTCGCTGGCGCTGACTATCCCGCCGGTTCCTGGATTTTTCCAGCACAGCCGGGTCTCGCCGACGCACTGCGTGACACCTCCCTGCAACTCGGCCTCGATTTTAACAGTGTTCCGTCAGCACCCGACGTCCCTCATCATTCGGCAAAACCTCCGCGCCTTGGCGTCTGGGTTCCGTGGGCAGACACCGACACCATCGGATGGCTGCGCTATTCGCTCGACCAGCGCAAGATTCCTTACACCTACGTCCGCGATGAAGACATTCGCGCAGGCAGTCTCCACGACAAGCTCGATGTCCTGCTGTATGGCCACGTCGATCTGGAACTTGCCGAGCAGGTTCAAGGCATCCCCAAAGCCTGGGGGCCGATGGCGTTCACGAAAACTCCGCAGTTTCCCAGCCTTGGCACGCCTGCCGAATCTGACGACATTACGGGCGGCATCGGTTGGGAAGGCCTTGCGCAGATTCAGCGTTTTGTGGAACAGGGCGGATTGCTCGCAACTCTTGGCAGCGGCACTATGCTGGCGATTGAAGGCGGCATCATCCGCGGAGTCCGGCGCGATTCCGGGGGCGTTCCGCGCAGCACGCAAGGTGGCGGCTCTGAGTCTTCCGCTGCGGCCCAGCAGGCCGTCACGCGCACGCCGGGTTCGCATGTGCGAGTCACCTTCGCAAAACCTGAACATCCGATCGCTTACGGTTATCCCGCGCGCACGTACGTCTTCCGCCAGAATTTCGCGCTCTATTCCATTCCACGCCGTTGGTTGCGCATGGCGTACTGCACCACGTGTCTCGACGGCCCCGTCGACACCAGAAGCGTTGTCCTGGAATGGGGCGACCGCCAAGGCGCACCTCTTGTCGTGAGTGGTCAGGCCTGGGGAGAAGGGAACTTGATCGGGCGACCCGCGATTTTAGACACGCCAGTCGGCAGTGGCCACGTCGTCACATTCAATTTCAATCCGCTGCATCGCGATCTCAATCGAGGCGATCAGCGCATGCTCTGGAACACCATCATCAACTGGCAGGCGATCCTGAAGCCGCCAAAGCCGTGAGCTCATTTTGCATTGCGGACCGGCACTTCCATCTTTATGGTTACAGCGCGATCCTGCATGTTGAACCTCTTTGATAATGTCCCCTCCAGCCCCCATTAGAAATGTCCCCTACACTACGACCTCCTGGGGAGGTCCGATTGAAGAGGACAGCGATGAGTGCGAGGGAACTTCGACGAGCAGAGGTTCTGGGACGAGTGAAGGGGCAGACGCTGAGGCTGGTAGACGCGGCAAGGATGTTGGAGGTGAGCTATCGGCAGGCGAAAGGGCGCGTGGAGCGCAACAACGGGGTGCATCAAGATCGCCTGGTGAAGAAACTGCGTCGCCAGGGGATCCAGAGCTACGAGGCTACGAACGAATATTTGGAAGGGGAATATCTTGCGGAACACAATCGGCGTTTTGCGCGAGAAGCGGCACGAGCAGAGAACTATCACGTTCGGGCGCCGAGCACGGCGAAGCTGAGAGAGATTTTCCGATTGGAGACGGAACGATCGATCAGCAACGATTGGGTGGTGCCGTACCGGGGGCATTTTCTGCAACTGCAGCCGCAGAACAGGCACTATGGGCCCACGAAAGCCAAAGCACTGGTTTGTGAGTGGGAAGATGGGGCGGTAGAAGTGCACTATCGCGGAGAATGCATGGACTACAAAGATCTGGTGGTGCGACCGCAGGCGGTGTCGGCAGGGCCAAGCAAGCCGCGCCACGCGCCAGTCAGGGGCGTAGCAGGTAAGCCGGCGCAGGATCATCCGTGGCGGCAAGGTTATGAGCAGAGAATGAAGTTGCAGAAGTTGAATGGCTCGCAGATGTCAACACTCGTTGGGGAGTCCGCCTCCGCTACGCCCTAAACGCGCCGCACAAACCGCGGCGCAGGGCTTCGCTCCGGCGGACTCCCCAACGACAACAGCAAATCAAAAGAAAGGGGACACTTCTAATGAGGTAAGGAAGGGGACATTTCTAAAGAGGCTTGACATACAGCGCGATCCTGCATTGACTTCGCTATACTGGCAGCCTAACATGCGGCGCAACTAAAAAATGATCGGGAGAAAGCTACAGCATTACCAAGTCCTCACCCACCTTGGCGCTGGCGGAATGGGCGTGGTGTATTGTGCCCTCGACGAAGACCTGGATCGAAAGGTTGCACTGAAGGTTCTGTCAGCAGGAATACTTGCCGATGATGAGGCCCGGAAGCAGTTCCGTAAGGAAGCACTGGCGCTGGCGAAGTTAAACCACCCTAACATCGAAACCATATTCGAGTTTGGTACTCAAGATGGGCTGGATTTCCTGGCCATGGAGTTGATCTCGGGTGTGCCGCTGAACGAAAAACTCAAGAATGGCCCGCTTGCAGAAAGGGAGGTGCTGCGGCTTGGAGTGCAAATGTGCGACGGGTTGACGGCGGCGCACGAGCAGGGAATTGTTCATCGCGACCTGAAACCGTCAAACCTGTTCGTTACTGCCGACAATCGGCTGAAGATTTTGGATTTTGGACTCGCCACCCTTCTTCGTCCCACGGAAGAAGTTGACATCGCCAAAACCTTGACGGAACTGCACGGCCGTGTCGTAGGGACTCTGCCCTATATGTCTCCAGAGCAATTGCGCGGAGAACCTACGGACGCGCGAAGCGATATTTATTCCGCGGGAGTCGTGTTGTATGAGATGGTCACCGCATCGCGACCTTTTCCCCAACATCAGACCGCGCAACTGATGGGAGCCATCCTTCACAAGGATCCGGCCCCGCTTCATTCCTTCAACGACCGAGTCTCGGCGGGACTTCAAGCAGTGATCCTGAAGGCGCTCGAAAAGGAGAGGTCCGAACGGTATCAGACCGCGCGTGAATTGCGCACCGCGCTCGAGACGCTGACCAGAAGCTTTACGGCGAGCGGCCCGCTACCCTTGCCACCTGCATCAACTTCACCATCGAGCGCAAGTATCGCAAAGCCATCGGCCAGGTCCGTTCCGTGGGGATGGATCATCGCCGTAACAACCGCGTCCCTACTCCTGGCTCTGGGTTTGGTGCTCGATGTAGGTCATGTAAGGAGCGGATTGTTCGGATCGCCGCATCCGTACATAAACGCTTCCTATTCGAGAACACCGGCACCTGCATCGCGTCGCGCAATCGCTGTTCTCGCGTTCGCGAACGCGTCCAAACAGCCGGACCAAGAGTGGCTCTCGACAACTCTTCCCGAAATGCTGACTACAGAACTGGGCGCCGGAGGTAATCTGCGAACGATCGCAGGCGAGGACGTCACGCGAATGAAATCGGATCTCGGCTTGCCGGATGCTGATAGCTACGGCGGCGAAACGCTGCAGCGCATCGGAAGGATTTTGGGAGCCGAAGACATTGTCACCGGATCGTATGTCGCACCCGGAACCGGTCAGTTGCGGCTGGACTTGCGATTACAAAACGCACAGACAGGCGAGACGGTGGATACAGTCAACGTGACTGGCAATGCAGAACGAATGGCCGACCTGGTTGAATTGATCGGGCGCGCCGGAGCGCAGCTACGGCAGAAATTGGGGATCGAAGGCCGCCCGCCGGCCGCCGAAGGTGTGTTGAAGGCTTCCGCGGCTCCTACTTCCGCTGCGGCGCAACTCTACGCCCGGGGAATTGAGAGGTTGCGACACGCGGATGCCAAAGGTGCGATCGAACCGCTGCAAAAGGCGATCCAGAGCGCCCCGGAGTACGCGCTGGCCCATTCGGCATTGGCGGAGGCATGGTCCATCCTTGGTTACGATGACCGGGCGCAAGCCGAGGAGCAAAAAGCTCTTTCGCTTGCAGGCGCTCTTTCGGCTGAGAATCGGGGATTGATCCAAGGCAGGCTATACGAATTCGCTTCAGATTGGGATAGGGCCGCGACCTATTATCTTTCGCTACGGACGCTTTACCAGGACGACCTGGATTACGGACTTCGCGAGGCCAATGCCCAGATCCGAGGCGGGAAACCAAAGGATGCCCTCGCAACAATCTCGGATTTGCGGGCGATTCCGGGGCCGGCCGGGGAGGATCCTCGAATCGATCTGCGGGCCGCAGAAGCGGCAGAAATGATGGGAGACTTCAAAGCGCAGGAGGCGGCCGCGGGAAGGGCTGCGGAAAAGGCCGAACGGCAAGGATCGCGGAGAGTGGCAGCAAGCGCGAAGTGGCATCGATGCACCGCAATGGTGAACCTGGGTGACGCCAAGTCTGCGAAATCCGCGTGCGAAGAGGCTCGCGAGGCGGCGAGGGAGGTTGAAGATCCACTTCTGGAGGCGAGAAGTCTTACGGGACTGGGATACGCCTTGAACGACCAAGGGGCTACCGATCAAGCCTTGGAGTGCCATCAACAGGCATTGAAGTTGGTACGTGGAATCGGCGCGCAGCGAGATGTCGCCGGCGCTTTGCTGAACATTGCTAACCTCAGGTATGCCGCAGGTGACCTGAAGGGAGCGCACGGTTACTACCAGGAATCGCTGGAGACTTCGCGCGCAATCAACAACAAGCAAGGAATTCTGGACGCCGAGGGAGGTCTTGCCGCGGATCTGGTTGCCTCGGGCGAATCCAGCGCGGCGCTGCAAATCTATAATGACATGCTAAAAACTGCGCAGTTAATAGGCGATCAAAAAAACGCGGCGTTCGCTCTCAACGGCATCAGCTTGATCCTGTTTGAACAGGGGGATGTCGCGGGTGCGCGCAACAGGCTGGAGGAAGCGCTGAAAATTACCAAGGACGCCGAGATGAAGGGCGATTACGCATCCGCGCTGATGAATATGGGCGACATAAACCTGGCACAAGACCATCTGGAGAAGGCCGAAAAGAACTATCGCGACGCTCTGAAATTGAATCAGCAATTGGCAGACTCAATCGGACAGGCGCAGAACAATGCGTCGCTGGCGACGTTGGCTCTGGAGCAAAATCAACCTGGAGAAGCGGAAACTCTCGCGCGGCAGGCTGCGGATGCTTTCCGCGAGCAGAAAAATGCGGATCTCGAGACCGATGCTTTGGCCATCCTCGCTCGCGCGCTGATTGCCGAAAATAAACTGCCTGAATCCCGTAAGGCAATCGAGCGTGCGAAAGCCCTGCCGGCGCAAGACCAGGGCATTCGGCTGAAGGTCGCCATTGCAGAGGCCTATCTCGACGCGCGCGAAGGCAAGGAGGCCGAGGCCGGGAGAATCCTCACAGAAGCAATTCAAAAAGCTTCGGAGATGAAATTGAAGAGGTCGGAATTCGAAGCCCTATTGGCAAGGGCGGAAATTGAATCACGAGGAAGTGCGATGCCGTCCGCCAAGCTCCAGGCAAAGCGTCTTCAGGCCGATGCGGGTGCTGCGGGATTTACTCTCATCGCCCGAAAAGCGAGTTCAATCACGAAGTGAGAAATCGATATATCTATACCCGCAGATTGCTCGGGCTACGGTGCCTTGCAACGAGTCAGTTACGGCGAAACCCATCCAGAACTTAGCGATTCCTACGGCGGCGTGAATACAAGCCTCCTAGTCCGAGGAGGCCGGTCAATAGTAGCGAAAAACTGGCCGGTTCAGGCACGCCAGTGGTTGTGAGCGTCACAGCCGGAACCGGGATCGCGGGAATGTTCGCGGCCGTGCAACTATTGTCACCAGGGATGGTGCCCAGCTGATAGCAATAGAAACCGTCACCATTTAGGGAGTCATTGTCGCCAATATTCATGAAAAGTGCCATGTCCGTGCCGTTGCCCGAAAGCGTGATCGGAAGGGCGAACGTAAAGGTCGGGTTGCCGGAGGAGTCCGTTCCGGAGATTATAGCGGTGTCCGATAAAGCGAGTACGTCGTCCTGCGAAAAAGGTGAAAAGAAAATATTGCCGCCCGGAATAGGGTCATCGTTTGTCAGCAATCCGGCGCCTTCAAGGCTTGCCCCAACCGGAACTGGTAGCGTGAGGGCAAGAGATTGACCTCCGGGGGGCAACGTGGACGTGATCTGGAAGGAAAATGCGAGTTGGCACGTGCCGGTTGTCGGATCCGTCTCCGCATCGGAACAAAACTCCTGCGACGCAATCGTTACCCCGTCACTTGTGATTGTCGATGTATTCAGAATTAGCGAACTACTTTCCCCGTACGATGAGCGGGTTCGCACGGCAATGGAGTTCGCCGAAGCGGAAACGGCGAGTGCCAGCAGCACGGACGATATAACAAGTACCCTTAGCTTTTCCATATATCCCCCAGCACAGACAAATCAATGAACAGAGCCGTAGCACTTCCACTTCCAATGTGCATTTCGAGACGAATCAGGACGAGGGATCGTTAAGTCCAATCGTTTCATAGGGCACAGTCTTGACGAGAACCGTCAACGTCGTGTCCAGTTGGGGGATCGGCTGAGTAAAGGTAAGAAATTGCACAACTCTTCGCTTTTTTTGCCGAATCTTACAACGTGAGATGTTCGGTTTAGGCGGGAAGCTATTCTGGCGCCTTCAAATACGCCGCTCCGTGCCGGAACAACCCGACCTTCGTAATCGCTTGTGAAAACACAATGCGGATTGGCACAAAGATCGCGCCCGCTCCTGGAGTGTACGGAACAGCTACTTCCAGCCGTGTGCCTTCCGGATATTCGTTCCGGCTGCGAAAACTGATTCCGCCCTTCGACAAGTCCTCGCACACCGCTACTTCTTCCTCAAATCCGCGCCGGCGAATGCACGCCAGCACCCTGGCCTTTACCCGGGTCCGATTCCGGCGCGGCATAACGCGCTCTTCAGGAACCGCTGCGAGCGTCACTCCGTCCTTATTCTTCGTGTCGGAATGTGCCTCGATCCAGATCGAGGGCGAATCGCAGTGCCCGCACAATCGCGCGATGCAGCGCCGTATTTCGAACGACTTCAACTCCATTTCATTCAGGTACACGACTTCGCGCCGCTGGCAAAAACTGCATTCCATCAGCATTCTGGCCAAAGCTTCTTCGGCTTTATGCACGGCGGGGAACTCGATATCCCAGAAATCCACTCGCGGCTCCAGAATCGCGATTGCGTAGAGGAACCCGTCACCTTCCCGATCGATCTCTGCCATGATGCGGGCGCGCGCGGACTTGCTCAGGTCGCCTTCCAATTCCCGGAGTAGCGTCAGTTCTTGCCCGGGAAACAGTTTCTCGTTCAGGCGAATTACGCCCCCATTGCGGCTCACCAGCAGGGTTTCCGCGGCCTGTTTTACAGCGGTCCCGTCGTTCCCGAACCACGATGCGTTCACGTTCAGCCGCAACGAGACCCGGTCGCTCTGACGGATTCCTTCAACGCGAGAGATCATCTGTTCTTCCAGAGGGCGCATTCCTTGTCAGGCTAGCATGTTCCCGCTTCCTCCTTTGGCGCTCGGCAGCCCCATTTGTCCTTCCCACTAATAGCCAAAAGGGCCTAAAACAGGGCTTCCCAAGGCGTTACCCTTTCGCGAACTTCACGTCGTTACGCGGTTCTCATTTCACAACCTTTCCGACACACTACCTGTATAAGGGTCGCCTAACCGCCTGGGGTCGCCCGACGTTCACGTCTTGCGAAGAGTGCCGTGTGAGCAAAATCGTGTCTATGCCTGATCGCAATGCAAACGCTGCCATCCGTGTGCCAGGTGTTCGTGACCGTCGCTACACGATTCGTTACCCGTTTGCGGCCGATGTCGAACTCATCGACCTCGAAACCGGCAGGCAGGTCAACGGCATCACCTCGGACATTTCCTTCGGAGGCTGCTTTGTCTGCACCAGCAAGCCTCTTTCGATGAACGCTCGCGCCCGCATGAAACTCACCCGCAAGGGCGAAGTCCTGGAAGCCCTGGTGGTCGTTCGCATCGTGAAACCTCGCGTCGGCATGGGCCTTGAGTTTTTTGACTTGGAGACCGTCAATAGCGAACGACTAGTCTTGTGGATGGAAGCGCTTCGCCACTCCGGCTGAGCCGCTCGTTCTTTTCGTGGTTTGCATGCCGCGTTATCATGCCCTTCATGACGGTGTCTTCGATTGCATTCGATGAGGTTCTGATCGAGGTTTGGCGTAAGGCTTTGGTGGATCGGTCTAGCAGCGTCACGGTTGACGGGCAGTCTTTTCCCGCGCGCAAAACCGCCAGCAAGCGCCTTGTCGAGGTGGATTTCAAATTTGATGGTCAGCCTTACCGTGGCATCCAGCAGAATCCCAATACCAAGTCGGGCTGGGCTCATCTTGCTCGCAAGGGCGCCAAGGTGATGCAGTTTCTACAAGCTGGGAAGTACGTCGCGGTCGTTGTCGATGGCAAGGTAACCCACTACTCCAGTAAGAAGCGTTGAGTGTGTCGATCGGATCCGACATGCTGCTTCTCGCCTCTTGCTACTTCACCGTATCCAACGGGTGTGGGCTCTTTTCATAAAACTCGTTCTGCAGTTTCAAGCTTTCGTCATCCGCTTTAATCGCGCGGATCGCCCGCACCACAGTATTGACCCAACTCTGAATGTCTGCTTCGCCCTGCTCTTTCGTCGCCGCTGAGCCGTCTCCCGAGTAGTGATACGGAAAACGCGCGTACCACCAAATCCCCGTGTACACGCTCTCCGGCAATTTCACCCGCTTCTGATCCGCGCCGGATTCATTTTTCGCCCGGTCCATATGAACGAGATTGGGATTGGTCACCAGCATATTGGACGTTTCGCTTTCGCCCGCGTGCCAATCCGGACCGCTCTTTTCTGCGCCAACCTTCTTCGTCGCTTCATGGCCCCACTGCACGTACACCACGTAATCGTGTGGCTTCGCAAGTTGCGTCTGCGCGAAGTACGGAAGCAAGCTCTCATTTCCGCCATGCCCGTTCACGATCACAACTTTTTTGCAGCCATTGCGCGCCATTTCGTCGGTCGTTTCCTGCAGCAGCTTGAGCTGCATTTCGGGGCTGTAAGCTAAGGTGCCGGGCTCGTGCTTTGCTTCGAAAATCTGTCCAAAATAGTACGCCGGATAGATCACCGCATACTCTTGCAGCACCGCATGCTCGGTCACATATCGTACGTCCAGCAGATCTGTCCCCAATGGTAGATGCGGGCCGTGTTTCTCAATAATCCCGAACGGCAGCAGGCAGGTCCCCTGCGCTTTCGCAATTGCCTTCTGAAAGTCTCCCGCAGTGAGCTCCTCCCATTTCGCGGATATGTTCGTCTGCGCGTTCACCGCTGCAGCCATAGCTAACGTCACAACTAGAATGACAATCCATGCACGGCGCATCGTCGATCTCCTTTGCCTTCGGGTCGAATTGTACTCCATTCCCCAGAATCAAAATCACACGCAAGAATTTCTGGGATGAGCCCGATTCATCCACGTTCATGCTCATCGCAAATTTGTTTGTCGCGCGAGTGAGGTGGCTAGTCGGAGCGATTTACTGTGCCTGCGCCGCGCGGATCACGGCGTCATACGCAGGCTTTGGCTGGCCATTGCGATCAAAAAGCAGCGGATAGTTTCTCCGACCTTTCACAGGCCAATTATTCAGCCAGGAATCTCCGTCGGTCACTCCCCAAAAGGTAACGCGCGTCAGCGTGCCGTGGTGCTTCAGATAAACGCCGAATAGCCCAGCGTAGCGTTGCGCCAGCGCCTGTTGCATCGAACGCGGTAGACCCTTCGTGTAAGGATTCAACTTGGGTTGCAGTTCTGCGGAAAGCGAGACGTCCGCGCCCGCATATTCGAAGGCGAGCGGCAGCACGTCCACGTCCAGTTCCGTGACCATCACTTTCAAGCCGAGCTCACCGAAGGCGGTGATCGCTGCATCCACTTGCTCGTTGGTCGGCTTATCCATGTGATAGTGCCCTTGAATCCCGACGCCCGCGATCGGTACACGTTGGGCTTGTAATTTCCGTAGCAGTTCCAGCGCGCCTTTCAGCTTTGCTTCATTCTCCAGGTTGTAATCGTTGTAGTAGAGTTCTGCCTGAGGATCGGCTTCGTGCGCGAATTGAAACGCTTTGGCGATGTAGTCCTCGCCGATGATTTTCAGCCAAGGGGTTTGGCGCAGCGTGCCATCTTCTTCGAGGGCTTCGTTGACGACGTCCCAGCCATTGATGCGCCCTTTGTATCGACCCACCACCGTATGGATGTGATCGCTCATGCGCTTCAGCAGCACTTCGCGATCTGCGGGATTGCCGTTCTCTCCTTGAAAGACCCACGCAGGGACTTGATTGTGCCACACGAGCGTATGACCCACGATAAACATGTGGTTCTTCTCGCCAAATGAAACATAGCGATCAGGCAATTCAAAACTATAGCTGTCCAGTTCCGGATGAACTCGTTCCCACTTCAACACATTTTCCGGAGTAATCGAGTCGAACTGCGCTTTAACGAGCGCGGCGCCGCGAACATCTTGTTCTGTAAATTGCGCCGGATTCAGCGCCGCTCCCACGAGGAAGGAGTCCTTGAAAGTGTCCTTGAGGGAAGCTGTTTGTGCGCTTGCGATCGAACTCATCGCGAGCAAAATCGTCAGGCCCCTAGATGCTGCGCACGCGGTTGCGAATAACTTCGCGGCAACATGACAAGCGATTTTCTTCACGACGCGTACCCTTTTCGCCGCTCGGTCAGATCGTTGGCGATTGACCGGCTCAGTTCACGAGACAAAGGATAGAAGAACAGGCACGCCGCGGCGGCAAGGAAGGTAACGCCTGCATAGATGCTCGCAGTCAGAAGGATGCCCGATCGCGCATGCTCGGTCTGTACTGCGGCCTCTGAAACGACGCCGTAGCCGGACAGGAACCATCCGGCGATGGCACCGCCGAGCGCCAGCCCAGCCCACAGAGCGAACACAACCGCCGAGGTAACCGTGCCGCTGGCGCGCCGGCCGGTTTTCCATTCGCCGTAATCGGCCACATCGCCCATCATCGCCCACAGGATCGGACCGGACAATCCGAACGAGAACTGACGCAGCACTTCCGTTCCGATAATCAGGACAGTAGCCGACGGAGACAGGAGAAGCAGCAGCATACTGAAGACGCCTGCCAGGATCATGCTTGCGATGAAGAGTTCGCGTTTGCCCACGCGGACTGACACTGCCGTGGAAAAGGCAACACCCAACAGCAACGCCGCGAGCCCGAACCCGTTGAACCAGGCATAAAGCTTCACGTTGCCGACCACGTATCGGAAATACGACGGCATGACGTTGCCACGCACGAGGATGGCGGCGAAATAGAACAGCGTGACCAAAAACAGCACCACCCACGGACGATTTTGGAACAGGTCCGACAGCGATTGGCTGAGCGACGACTTCTGCTGCGGGTGGGGTTGAATGCGTTCTTTCGTCACCAAGAAGGTGATGATGAAAAAAATCACGCTGACCACTGACAAAAGGCCCATGGTCAACTGGTAGCCGCGAGCATCGTTGCCATGCCCGAAAAACGTGACCATGGGGATCGCGAGACTGGCAATGATAAATCCTGCGGAATTGGCTGCGATTTGGCGGTACGACGAGATGCTGGTCCGCTCGTCCGGATCTTGCGTCATGACCGCCGTCAACGAGGCATACGGCACGTTGTTGACGATATACACCACTCGCAGCAGCGTGTACGTGACCCAAGCGTAGATCAGTTTTGCGCCCGGACTGATGTTGGGCGTCGTGAACGTCAGGATGCCGATGACGCCGAACGGCACCGCGCTCCACAACAGCCATGGACGAAACTTGCCCCATCGCGAGGTTGTGCGGTCGGCGATCAAGCCCATGATCGGATTGATCGCAGCCGCTCCCAGGCCGACCACCAGAAAGAGCGTCCCTGCCTGGGCTGGGGTGAGGCCAAAGGTGTGGGTGTAGTAGTCCAGTTGAAGTGCGATCATGAACTGGAAGACGAAGTTTGCCGCCATGTCGCCAAGGCTGTAACCAAACTTCTCTTTGAACGAGAGTCTTGCGCCAGCGTCAGTCATGTGGAAACCTCTTCTCTTGGTGCTTATTTCCTGACCTGCAGAATCACTTTCTGTAAATCGCTGTCGCGCGAGGAATTTCCAACCAGGATCGCAAAGTCGCCTGGCTCGACCACGTAATTCATGTTCACGTCGTAGAACGCCAGAAGTTCCGGAGTGATATCCAGTGCAACCGTCTTTGTTTCGCCCGGGCGCAAGGAAATTTTCTTGAAACCCTTCAGCTCCTTGATCGGCCGAGTTACGGAGCTGACCAGGTCGCGAATGTACATTTGCACCACTTCCATCCCTTCACGCTTACCGGTGTTCGTCACATCTGCCAACACCTGGGTGGATTCGTTGCTCCTGATGGCCTTCTTCCGCAGACGCACGTTCTTGATGGAAAACGTGGTGTAGCTCAGTCCGTAGCCGAACGCGAAAAGCGGCGATACATCGTCGAACAAATAGCCGCGGCGCGCGGAAGGCTTGTAATTGTAGAAGACCGGTAAATGTCCCGCCGAGCGTGGGAAACTGATTGGCAGCTTTCCCCCTGGATTGCTGTCGCCGAACAGTACGTCGGCAACAGCACGGCCAGTCTCTTGGCCGAGATACCAGCATTCGAAGATCGCCGGGACGTTCTGGTTGACGTAGTTAATTGATAGTGGCCTGCCGTTGAACAGAAAAACCACCACTGGTTTGCCCAGCGCCACCATCGCTTTCACCAGTTCTTCCTGCCGCCCGATCAGGTCGAGATTGGTGCGATCGCCCATATGGTTCAATCCCCAAGCTTCGCGCGAAGTCTGCTCGTTGCCGCCAATAGCCAACACAATCACGTCAGCGCGTTTGGCCACCTCGACGGCCTCCGCGATCTGTTTGCGGTCCTCTTCTGGATTGCTAGGCACGACTTCATCTTGGTTCCAGTTGCCGCCGATGGTGATCTTGCAGCCTTCGCTGTAAAGCACGTCGGCGCGGCCGCCAACCTTGGCCTTAATGCCGTCGAGAACGGAAACGTCGTGCTTGGGCACGCCACTGTAACCGCCAAGCAAACTCCTGTGGGCGTTCGGGCCAATCACCGCAATCGTCTTTAGGCGTTTCAGTTCCAGCGGCACGACATTTCCTTCGTTCCGCAGCAGAGTTATTGCCTCGCGAGCCGCTCGCAGAGCTAGCTCACGATTAACAGCAGAGCCCACCACGCGCTCTGCTTCGTCTGGGTTGACGTACGGATCGTCAAACAACCCCAGTTCGAATTTCCAATAGAGCATCGGGGCGACGAGGTCGTCGAGTTGTGACTCTTTCAGCGCGCGTTTGCGCACCAGTTCTACGAGGTGCGAATAGCAGTCTGGATCTGGCAATTCAATATTGACGCCCGCCCGCACGGCGAGCGCGCACGACTCCTTCTTGTCCTCAGCCACGAAATGGCCGTGAGTGTCGGGGCGGTAGCCCAATTCCCAAATCGCAAAATAATCAGAGACTACAAACCCTTTGAAGCCCCATTCCTTGCGCAGTACGTCCTGAAGCAGCCACTTGTTGGCGTGCGAGGGAACGCCATCGAGTTCGTTGTACGAAGCCATTATGCTGATGGCCCCCGCTTTTTTCAGCGCTTCTTTGAAGGTGTAAAGGAAGGTTTCTCGGAGCACGCGCAGCGAGACATTCGCGGGAGCGCAGTTCATGCCGGACTCTGGCTGGCCGTGCCCAGCAAGATGCTTGAGCGTCGCGATCAGGCGCTTTTTATCGCGAAACTTAGCGTCACCTTGAAAACCGCGCACGGCGGCGATGCCCATACGCGAGACCAGGTAGGGATCTTCACCGTAAGTTTCCTCCACGCGGCCCCAGCGAGGTTCGCGAGCAACGTCCACCACTGGAGTCAGCGCTTGATGCGCGCCGCGCAGCCGCGCTTCTTCTGCGGTCATCGTGAAAAGCGATTCAACCAAATCGGGATCGAACGTGCCTCCTAGCGCGATCGGCTGCGGAAAACTGGTCCCGCCTGGGGCCGCGTGTCCGTGCAAACACTCCTCGTGAAATATCACCGGAATTCCCAGGCGGCTGTTCTCGACGAAAAACTTTTGAATGGCATTGGTCAGTTCCGCCATGCCGCGCGCATCTTTGCCCTTTCCGGCATCGCTGGGGCGGCCCACCTGTCCGAGTCCGTGCCCTTTCTTGAAGGCCGCCTGGGCTTTCTGAAGGTCGAAATTCCCGTCGGCATCCACCAGCGTTTGCGCTTTCTGCATCCAGATGCATAGCATCTGCGCCGCTTTTTCTTCCAGCGTCATGCGCGACAATAGATCTTTAACCCGCTTTGCGGAGGGTAGACTGGCGTTCTTGTAGGGTAACTTCGCGGCTTTTTTGCTTTCGCTCTTCCTGACGGAACTTCTTCCTGTCCTTTTCACGCGTGCACTCCTTCTCACAAACTGGTGAAACAGAATTATGGAAACAAGAATGTCGCTTCGTGCTTGTTCGGTGACCGCCGCCCTTTCGTTAGGCTCTTTACCGGCAAAATGTCTGCAGCACGGGAGCTCTGAGACTGAAGTAAGGCTGAGACGGCATCGAAAAAGTGCAGCCACTATATCACCGAAGCCGTGCTTTGGATTGTGACAAGCACACGAAGCGCCCGAAGAATAACGATCTCCTGCCACTCGGACGCACGGAGAGCAGCTATACCGCCCGCGGCGCAATAAGGTAAAAGTTATCTAGAAATTACTTAGTGGATGACACCCGAAGCTAGAACTGGCCCGATCGTTTTCGCAGTCGGCGCTATTGCGCCACTAGGTGGCCTGTTGCGCGAATCAGGTCGACGGCTTCGTGACGGCTTTCCGCTTCCATCTGTCTCATCACTCGCCGGATGTGATTCTTTACCGTAAATTCCGACAGGTTCAAGCTGGCGGCAATTTCCTTATTCGTGAGGCCCTGCGCGACCAGATTCATCAATTGAAGCTGGCGGTGCGTCAGACTGTTTTTGTCGGTTCCCAATCCTGCGCCGTTTTTGGGTTTCAATCGATATTCGCTCGCGACATGTTGAATCAACGTCAAGCACAAGCGAGGAGGACACGACGCTTCACCGCGGGCGACAGCTCTAACCGCAGCTATAATCTCCGCTGCGGACGCATCTTTGAGGACGTAGCCTCGAATACCCAATTGCACCGCCTCGAGAAAAGTGTCCGGATCTTCATCCATTCCGAACAGCAAAATCTTGACGTCAGCATTGTGATTCAGCAGCTCTGACAGCAGGGAAGCGTGGCATTCGGTGCTGAAGCAGTCCGTTAGGACGACTTCACAGTTCGACTCCGCAATTTCATTGGTGATTGCTTTGGTATCGCGGCTGATTCCAACGACGTTGATCTCGCTTCGTTTTCGCAACAGGCGCGCCAGCGTGTCTCGAAGCAAGCGATTTTCGGCCAGGAGAAATACACTGACCTCCGGGGATTCCGGGCAGTTCTGTATTTGTCCCATCGTATTTCCTCGGTAGTTCTCTGCTTGCGGCAGGCTTTGCTGGGGTGCGCGACCGCAAAAAAAACTCAGAGGCGGGGCCGAGTGTGCAGAGTTTATATATAGTTAGGTCTAATGTCAACCAATACCAAAAACTATATTGAGCCATACTCTTGATAGCAACTAGCAATACGCTGTGGCCGGCCGGGAATGCCAAATTGATTTTAGCTGTTTGGACCCTTCCTACCAACTGCAATTTTGCATTAGTCCTAGCACTATTTTGGTGCTATCCCACCCTTGGTCCTACTTGAGTCCCTTGGGGTACCTTCCAGCCGCCCAGCCTCCTTTTGGTTCAGGTTCTCTTTTGATTCTCCTTTGAGCCTTCTACTTATAAGTGAATCCGAAATACTGTTCTCTCCAAAGGGGAGCGTCATGGTCAAGACATTCCGCGTGTTAGTGGCGAACAAGCCAAAGCTGATGCGAGAGTTGCTTTTGGAAACTCTCGCCGAACAATCCTGGATTGAAATCGTTGGTGAGGTGGCCGAAGAAGCCGAAATTCCTCACCACGTCCAGAGAACCTCTCCCGATCTCTTGGTTGTTACCGCCGACGAGCCGGGTAAGAGGCCCTCGATTTGCGACGCTCTCCTGCACGACTATCCCGAATTACGCATCATCGCGGTCGCTCCCCACGAAAATTATACGGTTTGCTATTGGGCGTCGCTCGACATCCACTCCGGTGACATCGAGGCCTCCGAAGAAGGCCTGCTCACCGCGGTACGCAATATGGCGGAGAACCAGCAGGGAGCAGCTTCCCAATGAAATTTCGTCGCAGCTCTGCATTGGGCGTACAAGGAAAGGAGGCGCGCGTGAAAGCCGGCGCAATCAGTTTGATTTTTGCTATTTTCGCGTCTCTCTTTTTCTTCTTCTTCGCTACTGCTCTTTGCGCCCAGCAAGTGCGGCAATCACCCGCCCAGGATTCTGAACTCACGAAGGAAAACTTGGGGCGCGTTGGAGCGTCGGCACTCCAGATTCAAAGCGTGCTTCGGCAGCAGCCCGGTCTCCTGGTCGAATTAAAACGCTGGGTCGCGCAGGAGGCCGCGTCCAATGGACAGATCGTCAAAGATGCCGACCTAACCGACCAGAAGATCTTTGCCAGACTCGTCAGCGACACCCAATTCCGCTCCGTGGCTACTCGCTTGCTCGAACGCTATGGTTACCTCGTTCCCAAGATTAATCCCGAGTCCGATGCCGGACAGGAGCAAAAACTCATCCTGCAAGCTCGCGCAAACCAGTTGGCTCAAGAACAAAATCAGCGGGTCGAAGCACAGTTGCCTCAGGCGAACCGGCTGCCGACGCAACCCTATCAGCAAACCAGAGACTGCCAGGAGAGCGATTCTCAAGGGACCCAAACGGAACAGAGCGACGACCAGAACCGTGGCGGTCGTTCGCGAGACGTCCAAAGCCAAAACGAGACGCCGCTGCAAGTCTGTCCCCCGTCTGGCCAGCAGCAACCCTCAGGAAATCAGAACCGTGGCATTCTCACGACGGAACAACCTTCAACTCGCCCGTATTCGGCGGGTAGCGCTAACACTCCTGATCGCGATGAAGACGATGGACTTGTGCCTCCTGGAGTCCTTCCATCTCCGAACGGTCAAGTTCTAACCGCCGCCAGTATTTCTCCGTCGCAAGCTGACGCGCTATCCGATCCTATGAGCCCTTACCGGACGAATGCGACGACGCCGCAGTTGCCAATCCCGAACTATCCATCTTCGGGCACGGCACAGGGAAACGCGTACACGGGCAATGGCGGCTACTCGCGAAACTCTGATACGCAATTCGGGATGGGTGACACCGTCAACCGCAACAACTATGGCGCAAATCGGAGTCAGCGAGACTACTATGGCGAAAATCTGAATCCCACTCTCGTCCGAACTCCAAGTCCCTATTCGGACATTCCGTCCCTTTATGACATGTACCAGCAGGGATACCCTCGGGATCCGCACCTTCAACGCTTTGCCGTTGCAGTATTCCGTGAGAACGCGCGGTCTAACAGAAACTCCGAATCACTTCCGATGGATCTTCCAGTCGGCCCCGATTATGTGTTGGGTCCAGGGGATGGAGTAACGATCAATCTTTGGGGCAGCGCTTCCCGCAGGCTATTCCGGACCGTGGACAGCGAAGGGCGCCTAACCCTGCCGGAGGCCGGCCCCATCCTGGTCAGCGGTCGCACCCTCGGCCAAGTCCAGGAAGATGTTCAGCACGTGCTTCGAACGCAATTCCGAGATGTATCCGCTGATGTCTCGCTCACTCGCTTGCGCACCGTTCGAGTCTACGTCGTGGGTGACGTCCAGCATCCCGGTGCTTATGACATCAGCTCGCTCTCGACTCCGCTCAACGCTTTGTTCGCTGCTGGTGGTCCAACGTCGGCAGGTTCCAGCCGCCTTGCGCGTCACTTCCGGGGCGACAAACTCGTCGAAGAGGTCGATCTCTACGATTTGCTGATCCGCGGCATCAGGTCAGACATGCTTCGGTTGCAAAGTGGCGACACTCTCCTGGTTCCACCTCTCTCTGGAGAAATCACCATCGAAGGCATGGTTCGTCGTCCGGCGATCTATGAACTCGATGGCGAGAAAAATTTAGCCGAAGCGCTTCAGTTGGCCGGCGGAGTTCTGCCGACCGCGACCCTGACTCACATTGAGGTGCAGCGCCTACAAGCCAACGAAAAGCACACGATGCTCAGTTTGGACATACCAGCCTCTGGCGGTGGTGCGGCAGAAACGGAAAAGAAGCTGGCGGAATTCGCCATCCAACCCGGTGACACGGTTCATGTTTTCCCGATCACGCCATTTAATAAGGATGCCGTCTATCTCGAAGGCCACGTTTTGCGTCCCGGCAAATTCTCCTATCACCCGGACATGAAACTCACCGAGGTAATCGCCTCTTATGCGGATTTGTTGCCGGAGCCGGCTACAAGATACGCGGAGATCATTCGGCTCAATCCGCCTGATTACCATCCCACGGTCGAAGGCTTTGACCTAGGTGCGGCGCTGGAAAACCCCGAATCGGCTCCCAAACTCGAACCGCTCGACACCATTCGTGTATTTGCGCGGTTTGACTTCCAAGCAGTGCCCAAGGTTACGGTCCTCGGCGAAGTTCGCGCTCCCGGCACCTATCGCACTTCCGGGCAGGTTCATCTGCGTGACGCGATTCAACTGGCTGGCGGCCTGGGCGCCGATGCACAGATGGACAACGCCCAGGTCTTTCAATATGTGACCGACAGCGAGCTGAAAATTACCACTGTGAATCTTTCGTCGGCGTTCTCCGGAAATCCTGTCGACAATATCTTGCTGGGGCCTCGCGACCGCCTCCTGATTCATCGCAATCTTGCCAAAGCAGACGTCGCAACGGTAATGATTGCCGGACAGGTTGCGCGCCCAGGCCGCTACCCGTTGACGACGAATCTGCGCGTCGCCGACTTGGTCCGCCTTGCGGGTGGACTGAAGCGTAGCGCCGACGCACAAGCCGTCGACCTCACTAGCTACTCCTCAAAGGACGATCGCACCACCGGGCAACATCAAACCGTGAATGTCGTCGCGGCATTGTCGGGCGAACCGTCTGCAGACCTCGCGTTGCGCGAGGGTGACGTTCTTACAGTCCCTGAAATTGCGGGATGGTCTGATCGCGGCGCATCGATCGAAGTTCTCGGCCAAGTGAATGGCCCCGGAACCTATGGAATCAAGCCCGGAGACCGCCTCAGCACGATCTTGAAACTCGCGGGCGGTTTCCAATCTGACGCGTATCCGTACGGAGCCGTTTTAGAACGAGCTTCCGTGCGCGAAATCGAAGACAGGTCTCGAGCCGAACTTATTCAGCGTCTGCAGAATATCCAAACTGGGATCAAGCCACAGGAAGAGACGGATGAGAGGAAGAAGAAGGATAAAGAACTTGCCTACTCGCAATGGCAGACTTCCATCGACAACCTGACAGCCAATCCGCCTGTTGGACGCCTGACCATTCGTATTTCCTCGGATATACAGCATTGGGCCAACACTCCCAATGACATCGAAGTCCGCGACGGCGACGTCCTTCTGATTCCCAAAAAGCCGAACCAAGTTATGGTTACCGGTCAGGTCTACAATTCTTCCGCTATCGGCTACCGTCCCAACAAGAGTGCCAAGTGGTATCTCTCCCAAGCGGGGGGACCGACGCAGCTTGCGAACAAGGGAGCCTCATTCGTGATTCGTGCCGACGGTACAGTGATCAGTTCCAGCTCGAGCGGATTGTTCATCGGAAACGCCATGAACAGTGTCTTGCAGCCAGGGGATATGGTGGTCGTTCCAGAGAAGGCCATAGGAGGTGGCCCGAACTGGCAGTTGATCATGCAGGCGGCGCAGGTTGCAGCAACTGCGGCCGTTGCCATCGGATATTTCCATCCGTGATCTGACAATGTCCGATGCACGTCAACCTCGGCTTGAGCAGCTTATTTGCCGCGGCCTGAGAGTTTTCATGGATCCGCGGTGCACCAGGTCGTTGCTGTTGTTGTTCACCTTATGCTTGCTTGGCCTTTGTTTAGGCAGAGAATGCCGTGCACAAACTGGCGGTACTTCTGCGGTTGAGAAGGGAGACGAAGACACGAAAGTGACTGTTCCTGGCACATCGTCGAGCGAAGCACAGCCCCACGCTGGGCAGCTAGATCCGCCGTCGCGTTCGGCGGACCACGAGAACTCACTCAACTTCGGCCTGCTCAAACGCATCGCCAAGGATCAGGAACAGATTTGGACATCTCCGCGTCATCTCACTTGGGCGGACGGCGACATTCTGGTGCCATTCGGAATGACTGCCGGCGCATTGCTCGCCACAGACTCCGATTACAGCAGGAGCCTCTCGAACTCTCCTTCCCGGTTAAACAACAGCGTGAAGTTCTCGAACTATGGGATAGGTGCCATGGCTGGTATAGGCGGCAGCATCTGGGTGATGGGAAAGTTTACGCACGACGATCACAAGAAAGAAACGGGGATACTGGCTGGCGAAGCTGCGGTGAATAGTTATCTGGTCACAACCGGTTTGAAGTACACCTTCGGCCGTCTGAGACCATTAGACCAGCCTCAGTATTCAGGACAGTTTTGGGGCGGCGGAACTTCCATGCCATCGGAGCACGCTGCGGCGGCGTGGTCCATCGCTAGCGTCATCGCGCATGAATATCCCGGACCGATGACATCCATTCTTGTATACAGTCTCGCGTCCGCAATCAGCATGGCCCGCGTCACTGGCAAACAACATTTTAATTCCGACGTCTTCATTGGCAGTGCTATCGGTTGGTATGTCGGCAAGCAAGCTTACCGCGCCCATCACGATCCGGAACTGGGCGGGACGGACTGGCAAAGCTACTCCGAATCCAAAGATGGTGGCCCCGGCACTCGCACAACCAGTCTTGGCACAACCTTTGTGCCTCTCAACAGTTGGATCTATCCCGCACTGAAGCGGTTGATTGCGTTGGGCTACATTCAATCGGAATTTATGGACATGCAGCCCTGGACTCGCCAGGAATGCGCAAGGATGGTCGAAGAAGCGGGTGACCGAATCACGGTCGCGACGAACACTACTTCGGAGGTCAACGGCCTCTATTCCTCGTTGAGCAAGGAACTTTCCTGGGACTCCGAGCGACTCGGTGGCGGCAGGCCGGACCAAATCTCAGCGCGGGTAGAATCTCTTTACGCGAATGTCACTGGCATCAACGGCCCGCCGCTAAACGACAGCTACCACTTCGGCCAAACCATAATCGACAATTTTGGGCGCCCCTACGCCGAGGGTTTCAATACTGACATGGGTGGCTCGGCTTGGGTCACTCAAGGGCGATTTTCGCTCTACGTTAGCGGGGAATATGAGTATGCCCCTTCGGCCCCAACATATTCGACGGCTGTTAACAATGCCATTGCTGCCATGGATCAGAATCCCGTGCAGTCCGGAGAGTTTCCGTCGACCAGTCAGTTCCGACTCATGGACACTTATGTTGCTTCGAATCAGGCGAATTGGATCTTCTCTTTTGGCAAGCAAAGCTCATGGTGGTCACCGGACTTCAGCAACGCGTTTCTCTTAAGCAACAACGCAGCTCCGATGTACATGTTTCGCGTTAGCCGCCAAGCTCCATTCGAGATCCCTGGTCTGTCCCGCGTGCTAGGTCCAATGAAGATCGAGTTTTTCGTCGGCAAGCTGTCAGGAAATCAGTTTCCTGCCCGTCCCTTTTTGCATGGTGAGAAATTCAGCTTCAAGCCTTCACCGAATCTCGAGTTCGGTTTTACCCGCACAGGCGAGATGGCAGGGGTCGGACGTCCAACAACGCCTAAAGCCATTTGGCTGAGCTATACCACACTGACCAACAGCGTTTTCTTCGGAGCAATCAACCCGGGCAAGCGGACCGCTGGTTTTGATTTTAATTATCGTATTCCGTATCTCCGGGACTGGCTGACAATTTATGCCGATTCTCTTACAACGGACAATGTGACGGCTTTTGCAGACCTATCCCGAGCGGCTTTCGCTCCGGGAATTTACCTGACGCACTTCCCCAAATTGCCGAAGTTGGATCTGCGTCTTGAGGCTGCTTACACCGACACGCCAAACGTCTGGACTCCGCCTCGTCAGCCGCTCGCAGCGTTTGGTCAGTTCAATTATTGGGACAGCTTTTACCATGATCTCTACACGAATGAGGGCAACCTCATCGGGAGTCCGGTTGGCAGAGAAGGCCACAGCTATCAAGCCTGGACGACCTACCACGCCAGCGCGCGCAATTGGATCCAGTTCGGCTATCGCCACACAACCGCAGCCCCCGACTTTATTCCCGGCGGTGGCAACGTCAACGACGCTTCCGTCAATGCCAATTGGTGGGTCCGCAATAATGTGAACGTGACGGCGCTTCTTCAGTACGAAAAGTGGAATTTTCCGCTGCTAGCGTCAACGCCGCAGACAAATTGGACATCGTCGTTGGGGATCACGTTTTATCCGGAGAGCTGGAAATGCTGCCGCTGAGTCGAAGGGGTAAGCCAGGACACCCCTTGATGAACAACCCGGAAGGGGGGCATGCGCCAAACAAAGTTTGTCATTTGCTATTCGCGACAGGAGCGAGGATGTCTTCGGCGGCCTTCGCTTTTGTGTCGACTAGAGTCTGTTTCTAGAGCAGGAGACGTCGGAAATCGCACGGTAAATATCTTTTAGGGGCAACACAACAAGGAACTCAAAAAGTGGCCCAGGCAGGAACAAAGTCGCAACCGGATCTCACACCTCAGCAGGTGCACGGACGTGTTTATTCCTCTGGCCCGAATGGGAACCATCTCAAAAGCGTCATTTTTGTCCATGTCAACTCTCTTTGGAGACGAAGGCGCCTGCTTCAGAGATCTGCGCTCGCGGGTTTGCTTCTTGGGATACTGTTGGCCTTCTCGATTCCTAAGCGTTATGAGTCAACGACTCTGCTCATGCCGCCTGACAGCCAATCCAATTCAGGCATCGCGATGCTCGCCGCCTTGTCGACAAAGACGACCGGAGGATTGGCGCCATTGGCAGGAGATCTGCTCGGCGTGAAAAGTTCAGGCGCTTTATTTGTCGGAATTCTCCGGAGCGGAACTGTGGCGGATCGGTTGATCGACCGGTTCAATCTGCGCCAGGTTTATGGGATCCGCTTCGAGCAGGACGCACGTCTGAGACTTGCGCAAAACACAGGAATTGATGAGGACCGAAAAAGTGGAATTATCTCCATTACGGTTTCAGACCACGATCCACAACGTGCAACCGCCATTGCTCGCGCCTATGTCGAGGAACTAAATCAGTTGGTGGCTGAACTGTCCACTTCTTCCGCTCATCGTGAACGCGTTTTCCTTGAGGAACGATTGACCGGGGTAAAACGTGACCTCGATCAAGCTTCGCAAGAGTTCAGTCAGTTTGCGAGCAAGAACAAGACGATTGATCTTAAGGAAGAAGCTCGCGCGATGTTGCAGGGTGCCGCAACTATTGAAGGCCAGTTGATTGCCGCGGAATCGGAACTGAGAGGGCTGCAAGCAATCTATACTAACAACAATGTGCGAGTACGGGCAGTCCAAGCTCGGATCAATGAGTTGCGTCTACAAATGGACAAACTGGGCGGGACCACGCCTAGGCAGGTCAACCCTTCTTCCGATTCATCCGATTCAACACACCCGTCTCTAACGAATCTGCCTCTTCTTGGCGTGACTTATGCCGATCTTTACCGGCGCATGCAGATTCAGGAAGCTGTGTATGAATCGTTGACTCAACAGTTTGAACTTGCAAAGGTTCAGGAAGCGAAAGAAACACCGAGCGTGAAGGTGCTCGACCAAGCCAAAGTTCCCGAGCATAAGTCATATCCACCGCGCCTAATGATCATGTTTGCGTGCACTCTCTTGGCTCTACTCGGTACCAGCTTGGTTTTAGTGGGCAAAGAACGCTGGGCGGAAGTCGATCCCCAGGAGCCCGGGAAGCTTTTTGCCCAAGAAGTTTTCCAGACCCTGAACGCAACAATGCCTTGGGCTCCGCCGAATGGTTCTGCAATTCAGGCTTGGACAAGTCGAGTTTGGACGAAGTTCGTCTCGCGGAATAGGGAAGAACAGCACCCGCCCGAATCGTTCGAGCCGTAGCTTGATTTTGCTGTAAGTTGCTGTAATTGATTTACTTAACTCATATTCGCCTCTGTGGCTGACGGGGCGAAGCTATATGCGGAGATGGTTTCGGAATGAGCACAGCATCGAAAGCGATTGAGCAGCACGAGGCCTCTCAAATCTGTAATGCTGGACAACCTCAGGCCCGCTGGTATGCGGCATATACCTGCGCCAATCACGAAAAAAAGGCGGCAACAGAAATTTCCCTTCGCGGAGTAGAAAGCTTTTTGCCTGTCTATCATTCTGTGCGACGTTGGAGTGATCGCCGAGTGGAACTTGAGATGCCCCTCTTTCCCGGATATGTTTTCGTGCATCTTGCGTTGGCTGATCGTCAGAAAGTTGTCCAAGTACCTGCAGTCGTTCGGCTCGTCGGGTTCGGAGGTCTTCCTGCGGCCTTACCAGACACGCAAATCGAAATCTTGCGTGCAGGCCTGAATCGACGGTTGCAGGCCGAGCCACATCCGTATTTGACCGTCGGACGGCGGGTGAGACTGAAAAGTGGGCCGTTGGTGGGAATGCAAGGAATCTTGCTGCGGCGAAAGGGAAAGTTTCGCGTGGTGATTTCGATCGAGTTGATTCAGCGGGCACTGGTTGTAGATACCGATTCCGCGGACGTAGAAGCACTATGATGAAGGCTGAACTCTCGTCGGCACGCTGTTCGCGTCTACGCGACTTCGCCGTTCGACAACCCCTCCAGGTGCTGCAGTTTTTTCGGTCCACACCACGGATGGCCAACCCGCACGGCACCAGCGCTCACGTGGATAATGGCTGATATCAATACACGTCCCAATTTGCATCTCACTAGTGGCCCGCTATTGGCGCGCAACACTATATGGAATTTGATCGGAAACGGCGCGCCAATGGTCGTGGCCGTCTTCGCCATGCCAGTTCTTATTCACGGACTAGGCAAGGATCGCTTCGGAGTGCTGGCGTTGGCTTGGGCCCTCATCGGATACGCCAGTTTCTTTGATATGGGATTAGGCAGAGCGCTTACCCAGTTGGTAGCAAACAAACTGGGTTCCGGGGAGGAGCAGGAAGTTCCCAAGTTGGTGTGGACCTCACTTTTCTTAATGCTTGCGTTAGGTGGGCTGGGCGCTGCTATCGTATCTGGGATATCTCCATGGCTGATACATCGCGCCCTGAAGATTCCGCAGGAAATGCAGACAGAAGTATTGCATGGTTTCTACCTCGTCGGACTGTCGGTACCGGTTGTCATTGGCACTGCAGCCCTCCGGGGCTTGCTGGAGGCCTACCAAAAATTCGGAATCATCAACGTCTTGCGTATTCCGATGGGTGTTTTCTCCTATCTAGGTCCGTTGCTGGTTCTGCCTTTTTCGAAAAGCATTTTCGCGGTCATCGCTGTTCTTGTTGTGGGTCGGGTTGTTGCTTGGGTCATTCACTTTCTGGTTTGCTTTAAGGCAATACCATCGCTGCGCCACCAGATTCGGTGGGATCGCTCAGTGGCGAGACCTTTGCTTCGCTTCGGAAGTTGGATGACTGTTTCCAACATCATCAGCCCGCTGATGGTAACGATGGACCGCTTTGTGATCGGATCTTTGCTCTCGGTAGCTGCCGTTGCTTACTACACCACACCATATGAAATGGTCTCGAAGCTTTGGCTCATTCCTGCGTCTTTGCTCGGCGTCATGTTTCCTGCTTTTTCCACGAGTTTTGTGAGAGATCCCAAACGCACTGAGTTGCTCTACCGGCGCAGCGTAAGATATTTGTTACTCGCTTTGTTCCCGCTGATTCTTGTCATCATCACCCTGGCGCAAGACGGACTTAGGGTGTGGCTAGGAGCTGACTTCGCCCTGCACAGTTTTCGCGCCCTTCAGTGGTTGGCCGTTGGAATATTCATTAACGGTCTGGCTGCCGCGCCTTTCGCGGTTGTGCAAGGCGCCGGAAGACCCGACCTCACTGCAAAGCTCCACCTCATCGAATTGCCCGCCTATTTGATCACTTTGTTTTGGTTGATCAGAGCCCAAGGTATTGAAGGCGCGGCCATGGCCTGGACGGGGCGAGTCGCTTTCGATGCGTTGGTGCTCTTCATTCTTGCAAGACGGTTTCTTCCAATTCGGTCTTCCACTCAGTTGCAGACCCTACTACTGATCATGGCTGCCTTAGGTATCTTCGTCACAGCCACATTGCTTCACAGCTGGGAAATGAAGGGGTTGTTTCTCATATTGATATTCTTGGGATTTATTTTAGTCGGTTGGTTTGTCCTGCTTTCACCCGAGGAGCGAAAGTTAGCTCAACAATTCCCTTGACGTTAATTGAGCTCCAAAAGTGGCGGAGCAATTGTTTTCGTGTGAAATATCAAATACACACTTTCTGTACTACGTGGCGGGCCGAATCTAAGTTAGGGGGCAGGTTAACTTCCCATGTCACAAGCAGAAATGCCGCTAACAAACTCCGCTTGGAATTTCCCGGCGCGACCAGTCCTTTGGTTCGTCAGTCGAATCGTAAAGAGAAGTTCGTTCCTGAAGCAGGCGGCCATCGATTTATTTGAGAATATTTACTACGATTCGCCGAAGTCGACTTGGGACAACACCTCATGGTTCGGTGTGCCTTGCAAAAAGTATCCAACCGATCTGTGGATATACCAGGAAACAATTTTTGAAAACAAGCCCGATCTGATTATTGAAACTGGGACTCTTTGCGGCGGCAGCGCCTTATACCTCGCTTCTTTGCTTGATCTAATTGGACATGGGCGCGTCGTTTCGATTGATCTCGAATTCCGGAAGGGTCGTCCTTCCCACGACAGGATCACCTATCTAACTGGGTCATCGACGTCGTCTTCTACGATCGCACAATTAGAACCGCTTCTTAATGACTCACGCAAGCGCATGGTCATTCTCGATTCCGATCACCGGCAGTCTCACGTTGAAGAAGAGTTGCGGATATACAGTAGGTATGTAACCCCGGGCCAGTACCTTGTTGTGGAAGATAGCGCCATAAATGGTCACCCGGTTTTAGCGAATTTCGGGCCTGGACCATTTGAAGCAATCGCGAACTTCTTGAAAACCACCGACGATTTCGTCATTGATCAAGGCAAAGAGAAATTATTTCTGAGCGCCAACCATAGTGGGAATTTGCGCAGGATAAAATAAAACGTTTCCGTTGGATTTGAGCTGCTTCGAGCGATCCCTATGAACCTGCGCTGGATAATACACGAAAAAGTTTGGACCCTCCCTCTTCCTGGGCCTGTAATTCAGGCGATGCGGCATGCTCTGAATAGGCGTGTCCTGTCTTATCGCATCTTTCAGATTGAAGTCACGAACAAACTAGGACTAGAAATAGGAGGTCCCAGTAGTATTTTTGGCGATTCCGGTGAACTCCCGATCTATCGTTACATGGCGGGATTGGACAATTGTGTGTTTTCCGCCGAAACAGTCTGGGAAGGTAAAAGAGCAGAGGGGCAAACATTCCTCTATGAACCGGGCAAAGGAAAGGGCTTCAATTTCATCAGAGAAGCTACAGACCTTCACGATATTGCCGATGCAACGTACGACTTTGTCCTATCCTCACATAGTCTTGAGCACGTTGCGAACCCCATTAAAGCGCTGAAGGAATGGATGCGCGTTGCGAAGCCTCATGGAGTCTTCATCATTATTTTGCCCGACTATCGCCGCACCTTCGATCATCGCCGCAGTCCGACGACAGTGGAACACATGGTAGAAGATTACGAACGGAACACAGACGAAAGGGACGTTAGTCATCTCGCGGAGATTCTTGAGTTGCACGACCTAACCCTGGACCCGGCCGCTGGGACGAAAGAAAACTTTCGCCAGCGGTCACTACGTGGTTTTGAGAACCGTTGCCTGCACCACCACGTTTTTGACGAGCGGAATAGCCGTGATCTCTTGGAGGCATCCGGTCTTAGCGTTGAGATTCAGGAGATCGTAAAGCCGCACCATATCGTTCTGCTCGCGCGCTGTCCTGGATGATGATCGTGGATACTTCGTTGGCGGTCGAAATCGAGACGAAGCGTCCGGTGCCCACCGCGCAGACGACATGTGCCGTGGTTGTCACATACCATCCTGATTTGGGTCTTTTGGAACGCCTTGAAAGGGTGACCAGACAAGTCAAGCAAACCGTGATTGTCGACAATGGATCGCCAAGTCCATGCACCTCACGCCTCACGAAAATTGCCGAGAAACTCGCGGCGCACCTGATCCTGCACGCTTCCAATGAGGGCCTTGCACGAGGTTTGAATGCCGGCGCCGAGTGGGCCGCTTCGCAAGGCTATCAGTGGATTCTGACTTTAGACCAGGATACCACTGTTGCACTCGATATGATTCAGACGCTCGCGGATGTGTTTCGCACCTCTCCTTTTCCCGAACGACTGGCAGTTATTGGGTCGAATTATCGGGACAAGACGAATGGAAAAGTGTTGTGTGAAGAGGTGATCGGGTCCAGCAATTGTCGCGGCAAAGAAATGATAGCTGTGCTCACTTCTGGGAGTTTGGTTTCGGTAGAGTCGTTTCAAGTACTTCAAGGCTTTCGAGACGAGTTCTTTATCGACTGTGTCGATTTCGAATATTGTCTCCGGGCACGTGCTCACGGTTTTCATGTGGCGATGACTTTTAAGCCTGTTATGGAGCATGGGATTGGCCATCTGACGGAGCATCGCTTGCTCTGGAAGAAGGTGGGCACTTCTAATCATTCTCCTGTCCGCCAATATTTCATGACGCGAAATACTCTTATCCTCGCGCGAGAGTATGTAGCTAAGGAGCCTCGCTGGATCCTCGGGTATTTATGGGCATGGCTCAAATCAGTAGTGGTGCTTTGTCTGTTCGAAACAGCGCGACTACCAAAGATAAGAAATATTGTCCGAGGTTGTTTCGACGGTATTCTGGGACGAACGCATTGGAAACCAAGCTAGTTTCTCGCGAGATTTCTGCCATTCCAAGGACTTTTGTAAATGATTGCGCAATTAGCGCGTTTCGCAAACGATTGTTATCACGTATGGAAATCTCCTACTCGTTCGAAACCGGCCATCCTTAGGGATCTGATTCTTCCTGGTTCACGGAAGATGGGATTCGAGATAGCGCATTTCGATCAATATACGGTCAACTATTTGTATCGTGAAATTTTTGCTCGGCAGCATTATCACTTCAACGCAAGCAAAAGTGCGCCTGTAATTTTCGACTGCGGTGCCAACATAGGTATGGCATCTCTCTATTTCAAATGGCTCTATCCGGGGGCACGAGTCCATTCCTTTGAACCCGATCCGGCTACCTTTCAACTGCTGAAGCGGAATATCGCCCAAAACAGGTTGGACGTTGAAATTCACGAGTGCGCACTGTGGGACGAAGACATGGAATTGGACTTCCACATTGACCCCACTCATCCTGGGTCCCTTTTGATGAGCGCGGATAACGTACGACTCACGGGACGACCAATTAAGGTTTCCGCTCGCAAACTTTCAGATTTCATCGAAGGGCCGGTCGATTTCTTAAAAATGGACGTAGAAGGCGCCGAACAGAAAGTTCTAACGGACTTGGTCAAAAGCGGGAAGATTGCTCAGATCCGACAGATCGTCGTGGAATACCACCACCGAATTGGCAATCGCAAATCCTGTCTTGCCGAGTTTTTGGCGCTGCTCGAACACGCGGGCTTCGAATACCAAATTCATGCCGTACTCTATCCGGTAACTGGAAGGGACACTTTTCAGGACATGCTGATAGCAGGGTATAAGTCGTGAACAACTCCCAGAAAGAACAGGTCAGCTTCGATTCCATTAGAGAAGGTCGATTCTAGGGTTATGTCAGACACTCTCTTAGTTCCGTGGTGGGAATCCAGGGCCTTCCGTCGACTGGAACTTCTGGTCGGTGTTTTGGCGATGATTTTGGTTTGCCGAGTTGCGTTCGACGAGAGCCTGTCTTGGCTGGTGTGGGGCTTTGGCGGCGCGGTCGCGATTCTGTTATGTGTGACTCGCTGGCCTTATGGAGCGCTCCTCTTCCTCATCGGCGCGAGCGCGATGCCCCGCGTCGCCGTGGAACTCTTTGGGTGGAATGCTCGTCCGGAGCATTTTGCTGCCGCCATCGTTGCGCTTTGTGTCGGCATCTGGCTGATGTATGGAGAACACACAGGTAGATTGGAAAAGCTAGACTATTGGGTCGCAGCATATGTGGCGATCAATTATATTAGCTCTGCTTTTGGATCCTCCGAACCTTCTACAACGCTCCGTTGGGCACTGCAGAATAATTTGGCAGTTCTCCCCTATTTTCTGGTTCGAGTTCTAGTGCAAGACTTGAGGACTCTTGCAAATGCCGTTCGACTATTCGTTTCCGTGGGAATCGCCGAAGCAATCTATGGCGTCGTTTGCTATATCTCGCATCAAGCGTTCGGGACTACTGCCGGCGTGGAAGTTGGCGCATACCTCGGAACCGTTACCCCTCCCTACGGCTCAATGTATGAGCCAAATCTTTTTGGGGCATATGCTGCTGCGTGTGCCGTTTTAGTTTTGGCGCTTTACTTTGGCGAAACTCGTCATCGCTTTGCCGTATTGATTGCCCTTCTTATTGCATCGTTAGCAACAGTTCTTAGTTTTTCGCGCGGTGCCCTGTTTGCATTCCTTGTTGTAGTGTGTCTAGTTTTGTGGTCTGTTCGGCGTCCCGAGGCCAAGCGCCATAGTAAAGTTGCAATTCTGATTCTCGCGCTGGGATTGGCATTAACGATAGCAATCACCCCGGTCGGCAACGTGGTCCGCGAAAGACTCACAAATCTATTCTCGGAGGGTTTGACGGAGCAAACAGCCTTGGGCCGTTTCTTGGTATTTCAGGAAGCTCTTCAGGACCTGCCGAGGCACCCCCTGCTAGGTGCCGGCACAGCCAGTTTCAATCTGTCCTTTGATTGGGCGAGGTATATTCCGGCCTGGACCAGTGATAAGACTTGGATTCCAAATGCTCCACTGCGAATTCTTCATGACACCGGCCTTATTGGGCTTGCCGCGTTCGTTGGCTTTCTGATTGCGCTCTGGTCGAAAATTCAACGAGGCTTGCGAGGAGCACACGCACAGACTCCCGTCTTGCTTGGCCTGTCTGGGGGCGCGCTAGTCTACGCGATTTCCTTCCAGTTGACCGATGGAACGATTTTAGCTTTCTTTTGGGTTCAGCTTGGATTGCTGGCGTCCGCTGCGATCCTGTCCAGTGATCAGACGATCAGCAGCGAGCTTCGTTAATAACGCGAATAACGCAAATGCCTTTATCAACAAATCGCTCTCAATACGACCTTGCTGTCGCATATCGGATATATCCTCGAATGCCACAGCATGCTCGAGGTCTTCCTTTCAGTGACGACAAATTCTTACTGGCTGAAACTTGTCTGAGCTCTTTTAAGAAGTCGCTTGGCGATCTGCGTGTGAAGCTCTGGGTGCTACTTGACGGATGTCCAGACGAGTTCAAGGACATGTTTGCCAGATATTTTCAAGCCAGGGATTTAGTGTTTATCTCCCTTCCACAAGTGGGGAATGAAGCGACCTTCGCACGGCAGATCGAGACTCTTCTCAAACAGGACGAGAGTGATGTCGTGTACTTTGCCGAAGACGATTATTTCTATCTGCCGGGACAATTTCGCTGCATGATCAACTTTCTATTGGTAAATGATGGCGTTGATTTTGTTTCTCCCTATGACCATCTCGATTGCTACACCATGGACCTGCATCGAGAGCCAAAATGGCTGAGGGCGTACGGCGGCCGGCACTGGAGAACCGCCTCATCGACCTGCCTGACTTTCCTTACAAAAAAGAAAACGCTGCAGAAGACCCAGGCGGTTTTTCGCAGCTACAAACGAAGAAGCTTGGACTGTAGTATATGGCTCAGCTTGACCAAACGTCGGTTGTTCAATCCCTTCTTTGTTGCGCGCCAACTCATCGAGAATCGCTTTATTTGTAAGATTATTCTGAAGTCCTGGCTTTATTGCTGGAGGCAGATCTTATTCGGCCGTATCTGGAAATTGTGGGTGCCGATTCCCGCTGTAGCTACGCATCTTGACGTCAATGCGCTGTCACCAACGGTAGAGTGGCAACGACTGATAGAACTCGCCGAGAGCGAGAGACTGAAGGAAGTGTCAATTGCGAAATGCATTTAATCCAAAAAAACTGTAATCCCATAGGGACTGAGATGAAACTTCCTGTCAGAACGCTACTCCTCTTGTTCGTGGCTCTACTCATTCCGCTTTCTGGCGAAGCACAGTGCGTATCCGGTACAAATGCGTGCGCGCTCATCGTGCCTCATCTCGTGAGGTTTAACGGATCTTTGAAAGATTTCTCGGGAGCGCCGCCTAGCGGTGTTGTCGCTGTTAAGTTCGTCGTCTATGGCGATTCAACCGGCGGAACTCCTTTGTGGCAGGAAGTGCAGAATACGCAACTCGATCGACAAGGTCATTTCGAAGTAGTGCTGGGGGCCACCGGAAGCGAAGGAATGCCCGCCGACCTCTTTACGTCAGGCGAACCTCGGTGGTTAGGCGTGCAAGCACTCTTGCCCGGACAAGAAGAGCAGTCCAGAGTTTTGCTCGTCAGCGTGCCTTACGCAATTCAGGCAGAGAACGCGCGCACCCTGGGTGGCTTGCCGGCATCTGCATTCTTGCGGGCTTCTCCCGGCTCCTTGAATGTCTCGCCTTCCGACGCTGCGTCCGCCACTGTCACTTCCGTACCCGTTTCCGAGGCGGTTGCACTCACAAATAGGACTGCCGCTTCGTCCGGGAGCCAAACGGTTACAACTCTCGGTGGGACAGTCAATTCCATTCCGACATTCTCAGGCGCAGCGTCGATCGCCAATTCTCAGATCATGGATCAAAACGGCGTCGTAAGCGTAGAAAATCTATCCAACATTTTTTTTGCTGATCGTTTTCCCGGTGGCATTTCGGCAGCCATCGCTGCTTGCCCTGCGAACGGCTGCATAATCTATGCGGTTGCTCCAAACACGAATCTAAACTTGGGGAATATTGATCCTGGAAACAAGGCTGTCACGATCTATTTGGGCCCGTATACCTACACCGTGAATCAGATCACCCTGCGTAAAGCGCTAAAAATCATTGGCATGGGCGCATCGGGTACATACTTGGGCAACGGCACCATTTTGCAGTCCATCAATGGCAACAAGCCAGTTTTTGTCATACCGCAAACGAACGACGACCCAGCTACCAATGTTTTGCTGTCTGGTTTCCGTTTGTATGGTTCGGCCGGAAATACCAGTGAGGATGGCTTTTTCCTCGATACGAGTTCGACAGTAAACACCGGCTTGTGGACCTCGACCTTTGACGACATCTCCATATTGGGGTTCGCGGGAATTGCGATCCACATAAAAGGCCGCAACGACAACTTTGGAGCCGCATCTCAATGGCTCCGCTTTAACAACGTAGTTGCTTTTCGCAACCGCGGCGGCGGAAATGCCCTGAGAATTGAGGGTGCTGCTTTCGAATTGCGCTTCACGAATTGCCAATTCGACGGGCAGGGAATCGGCGACGGAACCAATGTCTATGTCGGTGGTTTGGCTGGCGGGGTCACCGGTTATCCCATGACGATTGTGTTTGAGGGTCTAGTTTCGCAATCTGCGGCAACCGCCGTACAAATTGACGGCGGAGTCAACCTCGCGTTCTACGGCTCTCATCACGAAGCTCTTTGGGGCGGATACCTGGTCAGCAACAGTACGACTATTGGAATTCAAGGGCTAACCATCTCCGATTCATATTTTGCCGGAAATGTAGGAATCAATGGTGGCGCTGGCTATGAACTGAACGTGGCATCACTGAATGCCACGGGAATCTTTTTTGTTCATAACCGATTGCTGGGAATACCGGATTCGGCGGTCAAGGGAACGAATATAGCTAGCGTTGTTTACCAAGACAACTTGTCCTGTGAAACCTGTAACGGTCCCCTTACTTCCGGTATCACCACGCAAGTTTCGCCAGCAACCACAATTAATATTCGCGGGGTTCATTCAATCGGTCTCAATCCATCGACTATACCGATTACCACGATTCAGAGTGGGCTGGGCCCTGGAGAAATGGTCACATTCTTCACTTTGAACGGTCCCGTCGTATTCGGAGCTGGCGGAAATATAGACCTTATCGGTATGACTTCTCTTATGGTTAACGGAACGATTACATTTGTCAGAAGCGACCTTGGGGGACCGCTTTGGAAACCCGTATCGCAGTGGAGCCCGACTGCGACACCTAAGTCTCAGTCAGTTAGTCCCAAGAATTAAGGCGACGGTGCTACAGAGCTACAAAAATGAGCGCTCGCGTGGCGATTATCATTCTGAACTGGAATAGTTACCAAATGACGTCGGACTGTATCCGCAGCTTGCAGGCGATGGATTCTAATGACTATGAAATTGCTGTCGTGGATAACGGCTCGAGCGACGGGTCCCCACAGTCATTGGCGCGGGATTTTCCGCTGGTTACCGTTCTCCCCCAGTATCGCAACTTAGGCTTTGCCGCCGGATGTAACGTCGGTATCCGACATGCTCTCACTCACAGTTTCGATTTCATTTTGTTGCTCAACAACGATACGCACGTGGCTTCCGACTTCATGCGTGAAATGCGGTCAGCGATCGCCGGCGACGCGCGGATTGCGGTCGTCTGTCCCAAAATCTATTTTGCTGACTGTCCTAAGGTGCTGTGGTTTGCAGGCGCCGACTTTAACCTTTGGACCGGCGCGCCAAAACACCGTGGTTGGAAAAAGGTCGATAGTGGACAGTTTGATAATCCCCGCGACATCACCCAGGCAACCGGTTGCGCGATGCTCGTCCGTTGCAGTGTGTTGCGCGAGGTGGGCCTGCTCGACGAGCAGTTCTGGGCTTACATTGAAGACTTGGATTGGTCTATACGCTTTCTCCAGCGCGGATTCCGACTCGCTTTTGCGCCAAGAGCACGGCTCTGGCACCGTGAAGGCTTCACTTCCGTGAGACTGTTAGGATCTGGGAGCCAAGCCATCCGACAGTTTTTTAGCACCCGCAACATGATTTTCTTGGCTCGTAAGCACGTGCGCTGGTGGCAAGTGCCTACGTATATGGTCGGATTTACGTTCACTCATATTGCCTTTTACGCTGCATTGCGATTGTGGCAGCGTGATTTCCGGGCTTTTTGGGCAATTTTCACCGGACTACGAGAAGGATTTCAAACATCTCTCAACTCTGAATGGAGTATAGGCTCCCAACAGGAAGAAGTCGTCAATGCGAATAGGAATTGATGCCCATTGTATCGGGCAGCGAAAGACGGGAAACGAGACGTATACGCGCAACCTCGTCAAAAATTTGGGACTACTCGATCATGACGACATGGACTACGTGGTTTATCTAACTTCGAAGGCCAACGGCTGTGCGGGGACTCTTGGCGGATCACGAGTTCGTACGAAGTTGATTCGGCCAGAATCCCCCTTTCTAAGGGTTTCTCTCGGGTTTGCAATAGAAAGTCGAGCAGAAAAACTTGATGTCTTTCATGCGCAGTATTTTCTACCGCACCACCTTCGATGCCGCACAGTCCTTACCGTTCACGACATACTTTATGAGCGCCATCCTGAATTTTTTACAAAGATGGACCTCTATCGGAACAGGATCGGAATTCCTTGGTCGTGCCAGCATGCTGACCACATTATTACGGTTTCTGAATCGAGCAAACGCGACTTAATTCAGATTTATGGAGTAGATCCTGCGCGCATTACGGTAACCCACCACGGACCAGACGAAAGCTACTATCCTATTGATAAAGGTGCGGCCCAAGAACGCCTCCGTCGCAAATATGCGCTGGACGGCGAGTTTATCCTTTATGTAGGCGCGATTCAGCCGAGGAAGAATATTCCGAGACTTCTTTCTGCCTTTGCGGAACTCAAGCGCAAGCGTGGGATTCCACACAAATTGGTGATAGTCGGCCCAAAATCGTGGCTGGCCACCGAAGCCTTTCGTGTTATGAAGAGTTATGCCGAAAGCGGCGATGTTGTTGTGACAGGCTATGTCCCCCAAGAAGACTTGCCGCACTTCTATAGCGCCGCGACAGTGTTTGCATACGTGCCAATCTGCGAAGGATTTGGGCTTCCGGTTTTGGAGGCGATCGCCTGCGGCACTCCTACGGTCACTTCGCTCGGATCCTCACTAGAAGAAGTTGCAGGGGGGGCTGCTGTACTTGTCGATCCGTTGGATGAATCGGCAATCGCTTCCGCGATTGCGACCGTGCTCGATAACTCTGATCTGAGGCAGAAACTTCGAGTCCTGGGTCTGACCCGGAGCAGGATGTTCAGTTCTCGAGAGATGGCCGTGCGAACACGATCTGTTTATCGCCAAGTCACATCTTAGATGTGCCGTACTGCATGCAGTTTGCACCACGTTTTCAATGCAGACAAGCCCATTGTCCCTGTTCGGGTCAGCGACCTTTATGGTTCTGGTCGCCAGCTCGACGGTGTTAGTGTGAGCTTGTGATTCCCAATAAACGAGGGTTGGGTGCTATGCGGATCGCAATGATCGGAATTAAGGCTATTCCGGCTCGGAGCGGAGGCTTTGAGACTGCCGTCGATGAGATCTCCCGCAGATTGGTGACATTGGGACACGACGTTGTGGTTTATAACCGTTCAGGGATGAGCGAGCACCCTTGCGCCGAGTATGAGGGGGTACGTCTCATAACACTACCTACGCTGAAATCGAAGAACCTAAGTACGATTGCGCATGCGTTTTTATCCACGATGCATCTGGTCTTCCACCGCGTGGATGTTGTCCACTACTTCATCGCTGGTACAACACTATTTGCTCCAATTCCCCGTCTTTTAGGAATGAAAGTAGTCTGCTCTGTCGATGGAACTGATTGGCAGCGCAGCAAATGGGGAACATTTGCTCGTTGGTATTTGAGGTTTTCAGAACGCCTTGCCGTCTTGTTTTGTCATAGGCTGGTGGGTGATTCACGTGACGTTGTCCGTTACTATCGCGAGGTCTACAACGCGTCGCCTTCCTTGATTACATACGGTATCCGCGAAACAAAATCCGAAGGTGTTGAGTGGTTGGACCAGTTCGCTCTTCGCCCTAGGGAGTATGTGTTGTTCGTCGGTCGCTTAGTCCCGGAAAACAACATCCATCATTTGATTCAGGCCTTCGAGCAGACTATTACGAACAAAAAGTTAGTTATCGTTGGGCATGACCCTTGGGAAAAGGAATACGTGCGATTACTTAAATCGACCCAAGATCCGCGCGTCATATTCACCGGGGGCGTTTATGATGCCGGTTACGCGCAGCTACAGAGAAATGCCTACATGTTCGTTTTGCCAGACGAGGTTGGCGGCACTCATCCCGCGCTGGTGGAAGCAATGGGATTCGGAAACTGCGTTCTAGTTAACGACACGCCTTCAAATCTCGAGGTGATTGCCAATGCTGGCTTTAGCTACCGTGGGATCGAAGGATCGCGGGATCTGCGCCGGCAATTACAAAGGTTATTGGACGAACCCACGATTGTCGAGGAGTTCCGCCCACGGGCCGAGACCCGAGCGCGCGCCAACTACAGCTGGGATAGCGTTGTACGAGAGCATATAAAGCTTTACACGCACGTTCTGAACGATCAGAAATTGAGTGATCCTGCCGTATTAAATGCGAGGCCGAATACCTCCGGCCAGACGGCAACGCGTATCGAACGAGAACCCGGTATCGGCGGCGAGCCGACGGCAGCCGTCGGTCCGACTTTGAACGAATCGAAATAACTCGACCGCCGCCTCTTACTTTTACTAGTTTGAGTAAAGAGCCGAGTGGCCGCAGCTTCTTTCGCACCTATTCGCGAACTTGTTTGGAAGGTTCCCAGCCAAACCCGGAATTTAAAGCATCACGAGTTGCGTTTTCGATAGGAGAGCCATGTCCACTGCTGCGATGGCCCCGGAGCCCCTGCGCTCCGAATTGAAAGAAAATCCGCAGGGCGGACCTCGTCAATTCACATACTATCGCCAAGTGCTCTGCGCCTTCTGTCTCGTCTTGGCGGATGCTCTCACCATCCTCTTGTCCCTCAGGTTGGCAATTTTCCTACGGGCATATTGGATACCGCTAGTCGATACCCGTGTTTCTCCGTTGGAACTCCCGTTAAAGCACTATTTGAGTTTCGGTTGGTTGTGGCTCTTGCTAGTCCTATTCCTGGCGGTGCAGGGACTCTATACGCAGCGGCGCACACTCTGGAATGAAACTGGCCACCTGATTAAAGCCATCGTCTCTGGTTTGATGGTGATTTTTGCTGCGATAGCATTGATGCAACGCGGTCCCGACTTGTCCAGGCTAACCCTACTTTTGACTGGAGTGATCCTTCTTGTGATCCTTCCAGCGGCCCGCTACTGGGCCAAAAAAATCCTCGGGGTGATGGGTCTATGGCGAAAGCGAATATTGATTTTTGGAGCAACCGACACTGCAACGTTGGCAATTCGAGGACTCATTTCAGACCCTGTCCTGGGCTACGAAGTTGTCGGCGTCCTCGATGACGATCCCTCACGTCAAGGCGATTGCGTTGATACTTTCCGGGACAAGCCTATCGTTATTTTAGGAAAGCTCGCTGATGCTCCCGAACAGATGGCCTCGACAGGCGCGCGCGACGTTCTCATCGCTATGCCAGGACTTGAGGATGAGAACCTTCTGGCCCTTGTTCACGAACTTCAGCCACGTTGCGAAAGTATCTATGTTGTTCCCCAATTGTGGGGCTTACCCTTGATGAATTTGAAAATTGACGGCTTCCTTCGCGAGCGGCTCATGATGCTGAAGCTTTCAAATAACCTCGCCAAACCGTGGAACAGTTGGCTAAAGCGGACTTTCGACCTTGTGTTTGGCTCCGTGATTGCGCTGCTTGCCCTTCCGTTGTGCCTGATTTTAGCGGCCCTAATCAGGGCGGATTCTGGGGGGCCGGTCCTGTTTGTCCAAGAACGGCTTGGTCACCATGGCCGGAAGTTTCGTTGCATCAAATTTCGCAGCATGCGTCTTGATTGTGAGAGCGTGCTTTCCAGTCATCTCGCTAGTAACCCGGCAGCAGCTGACGAGTGGCACAAGTATGCGAAATTGAGAGCACATGATCCCCGTCTCACGCGATTCGGTCGCTTTTTGCGGCGGTGGAGTCTCGATGAGCTCCCCCAGCTGGTGAATGTTCTAAAAGGAGACATGAGCCTTGTCGGTCCCCGTCCATATCTGCCCCAAGAACGCGATCGCATTGGGGTTGCACTCTTCACGATTCTGTCTTCCCGGCCCGGATTGACTGGATTTTGGCAAGTCAATGGGAGAAACCACGTAACTCTGGAAGATCGCGTTGAACTTGAAGCTTGGTATGTTCGCAATTGGACCATCTGGTTTGATTGTATTATTTTGGGCAAAACATTTAAGGCCGTGTTCTTCCCGCACAACGGGCATGATTTTGTGGGAGGTGAGACATCTAATTCCATGCCTCAAGACAAAATGGTTCGTCGACAGAGAGGGGCGGTATGAGACATATTCAGAGCTTAACAGTTGCATGGTCGATGTGTCGTCTGGCCCGCAATCTTACCCATGTCAAAGGGAGATTCGCATGAAAGGTGTTGTCCTGGCTGGTGGGACGGGTAGCAGGCTCAATCCACTTACGAGAGTCACGAATAAGCATCTACTTCCAGTGTTCGACAAACCAATGGTGTACTACCCAATACAAACCCTTGTCAACGCTGGCATCCGCGAGATCCTCTTGGTCACCGGCGGAAAAAACGCAGGAGATTTTCTGCGTCTTCTCGGCAATGGACGGGATTTTGGCCTGAAGCATCTAAACTACACCTACCAGGAGGGAGAAGGCGGTATCGCCGAAGCGCTCGGGCTGGCCGAGGATTTTGCAGACGGCAATCCGATTTGTGTAATTCTTGGGGACAATATCATCGAGATGAATATTTGCAGGGCGGTGGACGCGTTCCGAGACCAAGAACGCGGTGCGAAGATTCTTCTGAAGGAAGTCTCTGACGCGGAGAGGTTTGGCGTGGCAGAGATTCGGGGCAATTACGTGGTCGGCATTGAAGAAAAACCCCGCTTTCCCAAGTCGAATTATGCTGTTATCGGGGTCTACCTGTACGACACCACGGTCTTCGAGAAGATTAAACGCTTGAAACCGTCAGGCCGCGGAGAGTTAGAGATCACGGACGTCAACAACTTCTACATCCAAGAAAGGACTCTAACATACGAAACACTCGACGGCTGGTGGACCGATGCAGGGACATTTGAATCGCTGCTGCGAGCCAATAATTTGGCGGCCCAAAGTGGCGCCAACAAACTCAGCGCTGACGCCGGCGTAGCCGTCGCCGCGAGGAAGGTCAACTCGTGAAGATTTTAGTAACCGGCGGCGCTGGATTCATCGGTTCCAACTTTATTCGCCATGTCCTTGCATCAGGCAGCAAACATTCCGTCGTCAATTATGACAAACTAACATACGCTGGGAACCTCGCCAATCTCGACTCCGTTGCTACCCATCCCGACTATAGCTTTATTCGTGGCGACATCTGTGATGCGCCAGCACTGGAAGCTGCCATGTGCGGCTGTGATGCCGTCGTTCATTTTGCTGCCGAGTCGCACGTCGATCGCAGCATTTACGAGCCGTCTGCCGTAATTCAGACCAACATAACGGGTACATTCACCGTTCTGGAAGCCGCTCGCAAACTCTCCTTACCTCGCCTTGTCCATGTCTCCACGGATGAAGTCTACGGCGACATGCCGGCAAATACATCTGCCGACGAGGGCTTTCCCCTGCGCCCCAGTAGCCCTTACTCAGCTTCAAAAGCTGCCGCAGATCTGCTCGTCCTGTCCTACGTGCGGACTTACGGTTGTCCCGCGATTATCACGCGTTCGTCGAACAACTACGGTCCCTATCAATTTCCGGAGAAACTTTTGCCGTTGATGATTACGAATGCGTTGAACAATAGATCCCTGCCAATCTATGGCGATGGCAGGCAACAGCGCGATTGGCTGCACGTGGAAGATAATTGTCGCGGCATTCTAGCCGTACTCGAGAAGGGAAAGCTGGGCGAGGTATACAATATCGGAAGCATTGACGTTACAGAGAATCTCGCCTTAGTGCGAGAACTCCTTCGCTTGCTAGAAAAGCCCGATACTCTGATTTCTTACGTTCAAGATCGTCCAGGACACGATCGCCGTTACGCCTTAACCTGCGAGAAAATCAAGACTGAACTGGATTGGAAGCCCGCTATCTCACTGGCTGACGGACTGCGCCAGACCATTCAATGGTACGGAAGTCATCAGAAGTGGCTAGACGACATCCGGGCAGGCGAATACCGCGCGTATTATGAAAAATATTACGATAATCGTAATTATTCCCTTCATGTGATTGCCAACCCAAGCGTTCAATTGGGTCAATAAGACTTAGGTTGTGTCTTGCCTTCATTCCTGAAATAAAAGTCCACGATAACGGTCATGTACAGAACCCCACGAGCGAGGCATCGCAAGTGATACAGCAAATAGAGACGTCACTCCCTGGCGTCCTCGAAATACGGCCACGGGTATTCCGGGATAAACGCGGCTTCTTCCTGGAAACCTACAACTATGCCCGATTTGTCGACCTCGGCGTCATAGAACGCTTTGTTCAAGACAACCATTCGTGTTCCTCTCAAGGAACGTTGCGGGGACTTCATTACCAGTTGCACCGTCCGCAAGCCAAACTCTGCCGGGTGGTGGAAGGAGAAGCTCTAGACGTTGCGGTCGATATTCGGATTGGCTCTCCGCAATTCGGCAAATGGACAAGCGTTCGACTCTCGGCCAAAGAACAGAATCAAATTTATGTTCCGGCCGGATTCGCTCACGGGTTTCTTGCACTGACGGATACTGTCCAGTTTCTTTACAAATGCAGTGATTTCTACGATTCTCGAGATGAACACGGAATTCTTTGGAACGATCCTGATCTGAACATTTTGTGGGGAATCACAGACCCCGTCATTTCTGAAAAAGACGCGAACAGCCCGAGGCTGTCGCAAATCCCCCAGGAACTCCTCCCAACATTTCGTTCCAGATGAAACCCATAATTCTTCTAACGGGGAAGACCGGTCAGGTGGGGTCAGAACTGCTTCGTCTGCTTCCGGAAATTGGTGAAGTCGTCGCACCAGGTCGACGCGAGCTGAATCTTGTCGACCCTGATAGCATTCGACGCGAGGTCCGGGAAACCCGACCGCAGTTGATCGTCAACGCTGCTGCATTTACGAACGTCGACGCCGCGGAGACCCAAGAAGCCGAGGCTCGTGCAATCAATGCTAATGCCCCAGGGATCCTCGCTGAGGAAGCAACGAAGATTGGCGCAGCAATTGTTCACTACTCCACCGACTATGTCTTCGACGGTTCAAAAACAACGCCGTACGATGAAACGGATTCATGTTCGCCACTCAACGTCTATGGGAAAACGAAGCTCGCCGGTGAGCAGGCAATTCGCGCTTCGGGTGTTCCTCACCTGATTTTTCGGACGGCCTGGGTCTATTCCACTGAAGGCAGAAGTTTTCTTCGCAAAATCTTGCGGTTGGCCACCGAAAGGGAAGAGCTACGAGTGGTTCGCGACCAGCGCGGGACCCCAACGTGGAGCCGTGATATCGCGCAGGCAACGACGAAGGTTCTGATTCAACTCACGAGCCAACATGCTTCGGCGGCAAACTCATTTTCGCGTTTCCGTGGGATTTACAATCTGACTGCGGCTGGCGAGACTACCTGGTTTGATTTTGCCTGCGCCATCCTCGAGCAAGCTGCTTGCATCTCGCCTGACGTTCCATGGTTTGCTGAAGCTACTCAACGCCGTCCGCTGATAACCAAGCGAATCCTCCCAATCACCACCGCCGAATATCCAACGCCCGCATCGCGCCCGCAACATTCCGTTCTTTCAAATTCCCGCCTCAATCAAAACTTTGGCATTGTACTGCCGGACTGGCGCTCTCAGATGCGCCTGGTCTTTGGATCTAAGCCGCGCAGCCGAGCGTTCGAACCTTCCCTCTAGCCATTACCACACCGCGATAGTCGCTCGACTCACCCACCTCCCTCAAGTCCCGCAGAAGGACTTCCTGAGGGTTCCTCATGGGCGTTCCTATCGTTGTAGCTCTTTCGTGCTAGCGATGCCCGCAATTCGGCATTCGTTTTCTGAGCAGGCACGTTCCGTATGCCAGGGAATTTTTAAGTATGAAATCACTGGTGCAGTACACATTTAATCAGGCATAATTCAACGAGCTTGCAGGGACCCAATGGGGAGCGTTCCGGTCGCAGGCAAATTCGCGTACTGCTAGAGGCTAAACGTGCCCCGGAACCACCATTCGCTCCTGGTGCTTTGCTTGTTTTCTGTTTGCGCCTGCGGTTGTTCTTCCACTCTTGATGTTCCAGTCGCGCTCTCGCTGGTCCCACAAACCAGCACCATCCTTTTCCCTGGCCAGAGCGTTGCCTTCACCGCCACGGACTCGCTCGGTGGTGATGACTTGGATTGGGTCGCCGCCGAGTTACCCTCAGGAACGCCGTCGGTTCGGATCAACTCGTCAGGCATATTTACCGCTCCCCAGGTAGCCCAGAATACAAACTTCGTAGTCGCTGTAGCTAGTCGGAAAAACCCGAAAACATCGGCGACCGTCATAGTCACGGTGCTGGTGCCGGGCAAGGTGAGTGCCACGAACAATCCGCAGGTCGCCGTTTACACATTAACGCCTGTCGCCGGAACCTCGGTCTACGTTCAGTTCAGCATCGATACGTCCTATCGTTTAAAAACCTGGACGCAGCCCTCACCCACAGGCGGCGGCCCACTCAGCATCTTTGTTGCCGGCATGTTGGCACAAACGGAATATCATATGCGTGCCGTCATCGTTGCCGCGGACGGAACTCAGTCGTTCGACCTCGACCACACCTTCACTACGCAGTCCATTCCGGCTGCGCAAGTTCCGCTCGTTAGTGTCACTACAAACCCCGGCGCCATACCTCAACCGGGAGTCGAGATGGTGGACCTCGTCGGAACCGCGGCACGTCCGCTTGCAGCTTTCGATCTTTCTGGAAATCTTCTGTGGTCATATTCTATTTCCGACGTAGGCTCCATTCTTCAAGGCGTACATCTCCTACCCAACGGACACTTTTTGATGGCCATAGGTCCCACCTCTTCCACAAGCATCGTCCATGGACCCATTCCAGACGCCACTACAAACGTTATTCGCGAAATCGATCTGGTGGGCAACACCATTCGAGAAGAATCCCTTGATGCTTTAAACGCTTCTCTCGCAAGCGCTAGATTCAACCTTAAGGCCATTACCTTCCATCACGACGTTATCGCCTTACCAAACGGTCATTGGATCGCTCTAGTTAACATAGAGCAGCCCTGCACCGGCCGGGCAGTGTGCGCCTCGAATCCAACTATCCTCGGTGACGTGCTCGTTGATCTGGCTCCCCAACCGGATGGAAAGCTTGCTCCCGTTTGGGTCTGGAATTCCTTCGATCATCTAGACGTGACTCGCGCTCCGATGTCGATAGCGGATTGGACCCACTCCAATGCCGTTTTGTATTCTTCGGACGACGGTAATCTCTTGCTATCGGTGCGCCATCAAAACTGGATTCTTAAAATCGATTACAACAATGGAGAAGGAACCGGCAACGTTCTTTGGCGCCTTGGATATCAGGGTGACTTCACGCTGCTTGGAGGAACAGATCCAAACGACTGGTTCTACGCGCAGCACGGACACAGCTTCGCGTCAGCCAATACTACGGGAAACTTTTCGTTAGCAGTGATGGATAACGGCAATGACCGCATGTTCTCGCCTGATGTAGCGTGTGGTGCCGGTGGAGCGCCTCCATGTCTGTACAGCTCCGCTCTTCTTCTTCAGATCGACGAGGACGCTATGACTGCCACGATCAATCGGCAATATCTTCTGGGTGATTTTTCTGGCTGGGGTGGTAACAGCCAACTGCTATCCAACGGCAATCTCGAAGCTGATTTCAACGCTGGCGCGCCTGGGGGTTTCTCCGACATTTTTGAGATAGCCCCCGGGACAACTCCAGAAATCATTTGGCATCTGCGAACAAGCGCACAAAACGCTTACCGAGGGTTCCGCATGCCAAGCCTTTATCCGGGAGTTCAGTGGTGACATCGTCGCCAGTGAGGCTTTTCGGAATCCAATGCCTCGTTTTTGTGCTCAGAGTGCCTCAGCGGCACACCTTGGCGGACTCGAAAGCTTGCCTAACTCTTCGATTGAGGCCATTCCATTAGGTTTTGCGTAGGGCTGGATTTACGGCTCGAGTTTCACTCGAGTTTCTAGCTGAGTAATAACCGGTCGGCAGAGAGGGGGAGCACTACGCAAACGCGCCATCTCACGAGGACATGATTCGTGAATCGAAGTGCACGTCCTCAGTGGCCGCCTGCTGCGGCAAGAAAATTACCATAGCCAACGATCACGGTTGATCCCACCAGCAAAAACAGCGCAAGAGCCAGAAAGCACATTGCCGCCAGACCCGCGCCCCTCCACTCCTTAAATCCCAGTCCCCACAGCGTGCTGAAAATAATGATGCTGGCCATGTGCAGCGTCCAGCTGGAAAAACCGTATTTACCCATTTGCGTCTCGCCCATGGTGTAAAAAAAGAATTGAAAGTACCAGGTGGTCCCGGCAAGAGCGCACAGATGATAATTCGCCAACATCGGAACGGGCCTCTGATCCAAGGGCATAACAGAGGGCATGTGTGCAACGACCTCGCGGCTAGGTGCGTCGATCGCCGTCTCCAGAATCGGCTCGTTGTTAATTGTCTTGTACTTCGCCGGGTCCGACGTGAAGTACTGGAAGCCAGTTTTGTTTTTGATATTCAGCGCCAGGCACCAAATAAAGTTCGTAGTGAATCCGCCGATCAACACCACCACCAGCACCGGCAAGCCTTGCCAAAGCGTCGGTGTGCCATGCAACAACGTCAGCGCCTTGATGGGGCGTCCGGCGGCTAGTCCGTAAGCGAAACAAGCGCTCATCACGCCTGACAGCGTCGCCACCGCCAGCCCCTTCTTCAAATCGAATTCCTTGATCACCGCCTTCTTCTGCTCGGCGGACATTTCGCGTTCCTTATAAATACCCGCGACTCCTGCGGCGGCAATTCCCAAAAGGCAAACGAGCACGCCAGCGAGAATCACCCGCCCGGAGGACGTTCCAAGGACCTGCGTAAAGAAAACGCCGCTGAAGATCGGAGGCATCAAGGTTCCAAATGCCGCGCACAGCCCCAAAACAACGGCCATTCCCAAAGACAGCCCAAGGTAGCGCATCGTCAGCCCAAAGGTCAGTCCACCCACACCCCAGAGCAACCCAAACAAAATGACCCAGAAAATTGTTGGCCCAGGCGTCTCAGAAAGAACCTGAAATAAATCTCGTGTCAGAGCAGCAGCCAGAATCCAAGGCGCGATAATCCAGCTGAAAAATCCGCCCACCAGCCAATACGTCTCCCATGACCACCGCCGCACTCCGCGATACGGCACGTAAAAACTCGCCGAAGCCAGCCCACCAATCCAGTGAAAGAACACGCCTAAAACAGGATTTGGAATCAAGTGGGCCTCGAGAGGGAATCACACATGAAACACTTCGTCGAGCGGCGCCATCGCCTGATCCGGCAACAATCCCTCCGGCTGAACAAAAAAGCCCGCCATCTCTCGTTGCCAGCGTTCGTTTACTTCACGCTGAGCCATGCCGTTGTGCGCGCGCTCGAAATTCTCGGTTTCCAGATAACCAACCAGCAAGCCGTCCGCTCGCAGGAAAAGTGAGTAATTGTTCCACCCGGTTTCCTGCAAAGCTTTTTTCATCTCCGGCCAAACAGCGCGGAGGCGTTCTCTATATTCCTGAATCCTGTCGGGTTTCACTTGCAGAACAAAACAGATCCGTTGCATAGATGTCTCTCATCGGCAGCAGCACAGATTGCCGTTAGTCCCTCAACTCCCCGTCCGCTTTCTAGCGCAGAAATGCCTCAGTTAGCCCGCCATCGACCGGGATCACGTGTCCCGTAGTCCGAGCGCTTCCTTCACCAGCTAGCCACACAATCGCTGCCGCGCAAAGTTCCGGTGTGATGGGTCGCTTGGTAAGCGTTCGTTGCGCATAGAAATCCGCAAGCTTGTCGCGCAACACCTCAGTCGAATCGGATTCCGAAAATGTGATTTTATATTTCTGTAAGGACTGAATCACCCTGTCGCGCGGAAACATCGCGGATCCGGCGACAACCGTAGCCGGAGCGATGCCGTTCACTCGTACGTTTGGTGCAAGCTTGATCGCCAGCTCCCGGATCAAGTGACTCAGCGCCGCTTTGCTGGTGTCGTAAGCCTCGCTGCCTTTTTTCGGCACAACCGCGTTCGCGGAGCTCGTAAGCACCATCGTGCCTGCCAACTCCTGCTCTCTGAACACGCCCTCCGTCGCGCGCGCTATTAAATAATTGCCAGTAACGTTCACCAAAAATGTCTGCGCCCACTGGGCTTCCGTCAAATCGCCTTCTGTGCCTGCAACCGGATAAATCGCGGCCGTGTTCACCACTATATCGATCCCGCCGAATTCCAGAATCGTATCTCGGACGACTCTCTCCAGACTTTCAGTCGAACTTAGGTCCACCGATGTTGCCTTCGCGAACTCCGCACTCGCCAGTGAACCGGCCTGTTCCGCCACTCTCTTCGCACCCGCCTCGTCGAAATCCGCAATCACCAGGTGTGCTCCTCTACGCGCAAGCAGCATCGCCACCTCACGGCCGATGCCGCTGGCTCCGCCAATAATCAATCCGATCTTCCGGCTGAACTCCGCTTCCGCGGGCATACGCTGCAGCTTGGCCTCTTCCAGCGCCCAATACTCGATTCGGAATGCTTCCGAACGCGGCAGCGCCACATAATTATGGAAGTGCGCAAATTGCTGGGATTGCTCCGCGCGGCGCGCCTGTGGCAGCGGGTGCGAAACGTCGCCATCTTCCAAAGCATTGGAGCCGGCCATCACATGAATCGCGTTGATGAAGAACTCCGTTGTGATTCGTGCTTCCTTATTATTCTTACCAAAGCCAAACAATCCAAGTCCTGGAACAATCACCACCGACGGGTTCGAATCACGCAACTTCGGCGAATCGTGCGTCGCCCAGTCCGCATAATATTTCTCGTACGCCGCGCGGTACTCCGCCACTTGCGCTTGTATACCAGCCTTTAATGCCCCTATATCCTGTTTGGCCGGATTCCAATCGAGAAACAGCGGGCAAACCTTTGTGCGTAGAAAATGGTCGGGGCAGCTTGTGCCGAGCGCGCTCAACTCGTGCGACCACTTGGATCCAGCAAAGGCGAGAGCGTCCTCGTGGTCACTATAGTGCGCGATCACCCGACGATTGGAGGACAACGCTCCACGCAATGCTGGCAAAATCTCCGCAACTATTTGTTTACGATCCGATCGCGCCCCGTGCACCGAACCCCCGAAGGGCGCACCCTTCTGACTTTGATGTTTAGCGATAAACTCACCCATCTGATCGATGCTGTGGATGCTATTCAGGTAGCACTCCCGCTGCGTCGCGCCCCAGGTAAACAGTCCGTGCCCGCCCAGTAGAATCCCGTCAATTCCCGGAGTTTCCCGCACCGCCTTCTCGATCATCAGTGCGAGTTCGAATCCCGGCCGCTGCCAAGGTACCCACGCGATGCGGTGGCCATACTCCTTGTTGAACTGTTCAAGTTTCTTTTGTCCATTCGCGCTCGCGGCCAATGCGATGGCCCAATCCGGGTGCAAGTGATCCACGTGCGGGAAGGGAAGCAGCGCGTGAAGCGGCGTGTCGATCGATGCGGCAACGCGATTTTCGCCAAAGGCCGAAAGCGGGTAGTAGCCGACCATCTCATCTTCGTGCGCCTCGCCACGGTACAAATCTTTCAGCTGTTCCAATCGATCCTGATATAGCACCGCGAATCCCGCCTCAGTAATCGATCCTAAATCTCCTCCGCTGCCTTTCACTGCCAAAACTCGCGTAGTTGTTCGCGTGAAAGGATCGGGCAGTTCCATCTTCGAGCTCGTATTTCCTCCGCCAAAGTTCGTGATTCGCAGGTCCGCGCCAAGCAAGTTTGAGCGGTAGCGCAAAAGCGCCAAAGGATTGTTGGCAAGTTTGCCCGCAGCGTCCTGGTCCCACAGGTCTCTCAAGAAGGTTGTCTTTCTTACTTCAGGCATACACAGCCTCACAGTAATGTTCAAATCTTTCCGCTTGCCGATTCCACTTCTCGGTATCCAGCGGCTCAAAAACTTCAGCTGGATAAGACCGTTCGATAATCTCGCGCACTTCCTTCAACGAACTCACGGTTCCCGCTGCCAACATTTGTATTGCCACATTGCCCAGTGCCGTGGCTTCCGCAGGTCCCGCCAGGACCGTTCTTCCCGTAGCATCCGCAGTCAGTTGGTTCAGCAAACGATTCTTAGCTCCGCCTCCGATCACTCGAATTTGTTCAACGCGTTTCCCGGTCAATTTTTCGAGGCTTGAGAGCACCACCCGGTATTTGAAAGCCAGGCTTTCCAGAATTGCCCGCGCATAACCGGCCGGAGCTTTAGGAGCGGGCTGGTGCGTCCGCGAGCAGAACTGGTCAATTGCCGTGGGCATGTCAGCAGTCCGCAAGAACGATTCGTGGTCCGGGTCAACCAGGCAGCAGAAAGATTCCTCATGCGCGGCCAGTTCCATCAATTCAGAGTGTTCGTAGCTGTACCCCGCTTGCATGCGCCAAAGTTGGCGGCAACGCTGCAGCATCCAAAGCCCCATCACATTCTTTAGCAAGCGCGTCGTGCCGCATACTCCGCCCTCATTCGTGAAATTCAACCGCAACGCCTCCGATGTAATCACAGCTTGGTCCACTTCCGTTCCGACTAGAGACCAAGTCCCGGAACTAAGAAAGGCTGTCCCTTCACCAGCAGAAATCGCCGCCACTGCAGACCCCGTATCATGCGTAGCAGGCGCGATTACCGCTGTTTCGCCCCAAGCAGAATTTCGCGTGATGCCCGGCAACAATTTACCAAGGAACGTGCCGGGCTCTACGATGTCGCCCCACAAATGCGTTGGCAATTCCAGCCGCTCGATCAATTCTCGTGCCCACGTCCGTGTCAGCGGATTCACAAGCTGCGTGGTCGTGGCATTCGTAAATTCGCAAACCGCCTTTCCCGTAAGCCAGTAATGGAATAAATCCGGAATGGTGACCAACTGTCGTGCCGCTTTCAGTAGCGAAGGCGTTTCTCTAACGGCGGCAAACAACTGGTATAAGGTGTTGATCGGCATGAATTGAATCCCAGTCATCCGGTAAATCTCTTCCTTCGGAACTTTGCGGAACACTTTCTCCATCACGCCCGCGGTTCGCGCATCCCGATAATGATACGGATTTTGCAGTAGCTCTCCCTTTTCTCCAAGTAGCGCGAAATCCACTCCCCAAGCATCCACTCCAATTCCTGCCAACTGTGTCTCTTCCAAAGTAGCTAAAGCCTGCCGAACCTCCCACCACAAGCGCGCCACATCCCAGTGCAAGCTTCCGCCATACTCGACTGGCTCGTTCTTGAACCTGCGAATTTCCTGCGTAGTCAGCACGCCGCCATCCAGACGCGCGAGAATCGCCCTGCCGCTTTCCGCCCCAAAATCAAATGCTAGATAGGGTTTCGCCGATTTGCTGTTAGGCATACGAAGACACGCTGCCGGCATTCTTCGCGCACCGTTCTTTGGTAATGCGCTCCAGGTATCCGTTCTGCCGAAAAGCCTCGATCGGATTTTCCGATAGCCCCCTCGACCGGCGCCATTCCCGGATCACAGGCCGCACATCCGTTGCAAACGCATCCTGCAGCGCAGACTCCCCCCGCACCAAGTCGCAACTCTTTTGCGCATCAGCCAGTTCAGCATAGTCCACGATCGTCGCCTTCGCATACAACTCCTGTGCCATATTCACCGTTTGAATCATCGCTTCTATCTTGCCCTTCAAGTTGTGGCTCTGGTCGATCATGAACGCGATGTCCGTTTTCTTGCCAGTCTCCCATTCGCAAAACAGGATCTCGTGAAAGATGCGGAACACCTGATACGGGTCGATCGAACCCAGCGTCAAATCGTCGTCCGCATAACGCCGGTCGTTAAAATGAAATCCTCCCAGCCTCTCTTCGGAAAGCAGCCACGCCACAATTTGTTCGATATTCTGCGAAGCATAGTGATGGCCCGTGTCGACCAGCACTTTCGCCTGCGGCCCGGCATACCGCGCCAGGTGCAGCGCCATTCCCCAGTCCGCGATATCCGTATGGTAGAACGCCGGCTCGAACGGCTTATATTCCACAAGCAGTCGCTGCTCCGCCGACAACTCTGTGTGCGCCAACTTCAGCAATTCCTCAAACGACCTCTTGCGTTGCCGGATATTTGCCGTTCCCGGGTAATTCGATCCATCGGCGAACCACATCGAAATATCGCGGCTTTCCAATCCTTTTGCGATCTCGATGCTGTCTTTGGTGTGGCGCAACGCGCGCTCGCGTATCGACGGTTCCGGATTTCCGAATGACCCATACTTATATTCCTGATCCTGAAATAGGTTGGGATTGATCGAACCGGCTCGCATGCCGTACCGCTCTGAATATTTCCGAATCTCGTCGACGCTGCGCACGCCATTCGGGAAATCCCACAGCACGTGCAGCGCGATCGTCGGGCAAGCTCCAGTCAACAGGTGAACCTGCCCGGCATCGCTGAATTTCTCTTCCGTGGTGGTTGCGGCAGCAGCCTGGATGAACTTGCCGAAACGTGTCCCAGTGTTCGCAAAACCCCACGAAGGAATTTCAATACAAAACTGATTCAGGGCTCGAAGGATTTTGTCGGGCGTGCTTGAATTCATGGCTGGCCCTCAAGGCGACACCAAGAGAGTACACAGGCCGTGGTTGCAAGGTCACGCACTTTCTATTCACAAACAGCCGTTCCTCAATGCAGAATACACAAGTGTCAATCCATACCCATTCGCGGAATGTGCGTTGAGAGTTGAGGAGCATGTCCGGCATCTCGCTGATAAACACGATCCTGGCTCTACTGCCAAGCCGATACCGTGATTGACTCTTCGCGCACAGATCAAGGGTCCGCTCCTAAGCCAAGCCTGGCGCGTCAACTTGGCCTTTTTGACGCCACTATGCTCGTCATGGGCGGCATCGTCGGTTCTGGCATCTTCATAAATCCCTACGTCGTCGCTCAACAAGTGCATACTCCAGCATTGATCCTGGGCGCCTGGATTTTCGGCGGCTTTGTCGGAGTGGGCGGCGCTTTTATTTGGGCTGAATTGGCGGCCACACTTCCCGCGGTCGGCGGTCAATACGCCTACCTCCGCGAGGCTTATCATCCCGCGGTCGCATTTCTCTACGGTTGGGTATTGCTGCTCGTCATCAATGCTGGGGGCATGGCGGCTGTATCCATAACCTTCGCGCGCTACTTTGTGGACCTCACCGGTTTGCATGTGCGCGACTGGGTAGTCGCCACAGCGGCCCTCGCTATCTTGACTCTCATCAATTGTCTGGGCGTAAAAGCTGGCGGACGCACGCAGAGTGCGCTCATGGTGATGAAAATAGTTGCTATCTCGGTGCTGGTAATCGCTGGCCTCGTGTTGACCGGCAGGCATATCACCACAACAACCGCCGCCGAGCGCCACTGGTCGCTCACATCATTCGGTGCAGCCATGGTGCCAGTGCTGTTTGCTTATGGTGGATGGCAGACGGCGAATTTCCTCGCCGCGGAAGTGAAGGAGCCCAGGAAAAACCTGCCTCGCGGACTTCTGCTCGGAGTTCTCGGCGTGGTGGTTTTGTACCTTGGCGTGAATTGGGTGTGCCTCCGCTCGCTCGGGCCCCAAGCGCTGGCCGCAACAACCACCCCTGCCACCGCCGTGATGCGCATCGCATTGGGCCAGCGCGGTGCCACGTTCATTGCCGCGGCCATTGCCATCTCCACTCTCGGCTTTCTAAGCCAGTCAATCCTGACCGCGCCTCGCGTTTACTTTGCCATGGCCGACGATGGCCTCTTCTTCCGCGCGATTGCATGGCTTGATCCGCGCACCCGCGTACCCGTGTTCGCCATCATCTTGCAAATTGCGTGGACCATCGTGATCGCCATCTCCGGCCGCTACGAACAAATTCTCAACTACGTCGTCTCCATGGATTTTCTATTTTTCGGCCTCACCGCGACCACCATCTTCGTGTTCCGCCGGCGCGCCGCGCGCGGTGAAATGAATACCAGCCAAGGTTATCGTATGCCTGGGCATCCCGTGAGCACCGCGTTGTTCGTCGCGATATGCTGGTGGGTCGTGATTAACACGGTGTACCGCTATCCTCAGAACAGTCTGGTCGGTTTCGTTCTGCTGCTAGCGGGCATTCCCGTGTACTGGTTTTGGAGTCGGCGAACGCCGCCGCGATCCGCTAATTCGTAACTGGATTTTTTCTACAAATCAGGAGAGCAACAAATGAACGATCTGCGGTCTGACGCCGTCTCGCGCTATCTGGCCTGGGCCAAGCTGCACTCGAGTGCGCGCTTCAATTTGGCTGCCAGTGGCGTGTTGGATTATCCCCTGGCGGAATTGCCGGTGCGCATCGAAGATCTCGAACTCGGCGGGACCGGACCGTACGGTTACCCTCCACTGATGGAGCGCTTGGCGGCAAAGGCAGGCGTGCCTCAGGAATGCGTCGTCTACACTCTCGGCACTTCGATGGCAAATTTCGTTGCGCTGACGGCCCTTGTCCACCGCGGTGACGAGGTCCTGATTGAACGCCCCACCTATGACCCGCTGCTTGCCGTCCTCGATCAGATCGGAGTCAAAGTCACTCGCTTCGAACGTACCGCAGAAAACGGTTTCCAGCTAGAACCAGCCGAACTCGAGCGCAAACTCACTTCCGCAACGCGTCTCGTCATTCTTTGTAACCTGCATAACCCGAGCGCCGCCTTCACCGACGAGACGACAATGCGCCAGGTAGGCGCGATGGCGGCCAAAGTGGGCGCGCGCGTTCTAGTGGACGAAGTTTATCTTGAGACCCTCTTTGACCAACCGTGGCGTTCTGCCTTTCATCTTGCACAGAATTTCGTTGTTACCAGCAGTTTGACCAAAGCTTACGGCCTCAGCGGCATTCGCTGCGGCTGGATTCTTGCCCAGCCTCAGTTCGTTCAACGCATGTGGCAGGTCATTGATTTCACCTACGGAAGCCCCGTCCATCCAGCCGAGCTTCTCGCCGTGATTGTCCTCGACAATCTCGATCGCGTGCGCAATCGCGCCCGCACTTTGCTGCAAACCAATCGCGTGCTGGTGAACGATTTCCTCTCGCATCAGCCGCAACTCGATTGTGCGCCCAGTCGCTTCGGCACAACCGTGTTCCCGCGCCTCAAAGTCGGCCACGCCTCCGACTTTGTGCGTTTTCTTCGTGATCAGTTCGAGACCAGCGTAGTGCCCGGAGAATTTTTCGAGCAACCACAACACTTCCGCATCGGCTTCTGCCGAGACACGGAAACAATCCGTGCAGGCCTCGACCGCCTGGCCTCCGCCCTCCAAACTTTCCCTCAGTAGTCCCGCTAAGATCCATTCCATCCGCACCGTAGTGCGAGGGTGCTCCACACGCCGTTTTTGCGTGTGGGCTCTTGGGTCACTCTTTGCTTTTGTTTTTGCTGTTTGTAGGGACGGCCTTCCGAGGCCGTCCGCCACCCCAAATGCCCGCGGCCCCCGGAAATCTTGAAGCCTATCGCGACAACCACCCGCCATCCACCGCAAGAACATGTCCATGCACGTAATCGCTCGCCGCAGAACACAAAAACACCGCCGCTCCCGCCAAATCCTTCGATTCTCCCCACCGCCCCGCAGGAATGCGCTCCAAAATCTGCCGGCTTCGGTTCGAGTCGTTGCGCAGTGCCTCGGTATTATCCGTCGCCATGTAACCCGGCGCGATCGCGTTCACATTGATCCCTTTCGCCGCCCACTCGTTTGCTAACGCTCGCGTGAGTTGCACCACCCCGCCTTTCGCCGCGGCATAAGCCGGCACCAGGATTCCTCCTTGGAACGAAAGCACCGACGCGATGTTCAGGATTTTCCCGCCGGTTCCTTGTTTCAGCATTTGCCGCGCGGCAAGCTGCGACAACCGAAATACAGCCGTCAGATCGACGGCGATCACCTGGTCCCAATCTTCTGCGGAATATTCCACCGCAGGCGAACGCCGAATAATCCCCGCATTGTTCACCACAATATCCAGCGAACCAAATTCCGCCACCGTTTTTTCAACCAGCTCAGAGCAGACCCGCGCCTCCGCGATGTCGCCTGCGAAATAACGGCATTGACGCCCCAGTGCCTCAATCTCGCTGCACACCCGACCCGCCTCAGGATCACGGCCGTGGCAAGCAACATCGGCACCGGCTTTCGCCAGCGCCAGTGCGATGCCGGTACCGAGACCTCGGTGCGAGCCGGTAACCAAAGCATTTTTGCCGTTCAGGTTAAATGTTGCTAGGCTCATCGATTCGTTCTCCCCAAGAAAATGACATTGCGAAAAAGTTCAAATCCTCCGCACCAACCCGCGTTCCGTAGCCTCCGTGTTTCGAACCAGCAGCAGCACCAGAATCATTCCCACGAACGGAATTAGTCCCGCAATGATCATCAGTGGATCAAACAAATGCGTGCCCGTCGCAATCCGTGCGTCAGACAAGCGTCCCGCCAATAGGTACACGATGATGGTGCCAAGCGCCGCGCCTGTTCCGCTCAATCCGCTCACCGAAGCTACCGACTCGCTGGTAAAAAGATCCGACGGCAGCACATTGGCAATAGTAGTGAACGAAGCATACGAGAATGTCGCCAGACCAAAAAGCAGCGCAAGCAGGTACACGTTCACGGTGAAGATCGTCGGGATCAGCAGCGTCACTCCAATCCCGCCAAACACCGCCAACGCTTTCCGCGCATTGCCCACAGACCATCCTCGCCTGATCAGATACCCAGACATGCCTCCGCCAAAAAAATTGCCTAGATCAGCGGCAAGAAATGGTATCCACACAGCAATCAGGCCGCTCTTCAAAGGAATCCCTTTCGCCACCAGATAAATCGGAAACCAATCCGCAATGAAAAAGAAAACCGGGTCAGTGAACGTCCTCGCCACGATCGTTCCCCAAGTCTGGGGCAATTTCAAAAGATCGCGCCATCTCGGCCGCGCCTTGTTCTCGGAACCCGGTTCGACCGTGTCGGCCAGAATCATGCCCCGCTCAGACTCACTGATGCGCGGGTGTTCCTGCGGCGTGTAGTACAGCCATCGCCAAGCCAGCAACCATGGAATCCCCAGCAGGCCAGGAACGGCGAATGCGGTGCGCCAGCCGAAGTGGAAATAAATCCACAGAACCATAAAAGGCGCGATCGCGCCGCCAATCGAAGATCCGCTGTCAAACAGCGCCGTTGCCAGCCCGCGCTCGTGTTTGGGGAACCACTCGGAGACGGCTTTGGTGGCTGCGGGCCAGTTCCCGGATTCCGCGGCGCCCAGAAAAAATCGAAACGCCAAAAAAGAGTAAAAGCCGTGCGCCAGCGGAGTCAGCAACGAAACTAGTGAATACCACGCCACGGTAATGCTCAAGCCGCGCTTGGTGCCCAGGCGATCCATTAGCCGCCCGCAAAGTGTCTGCCCGATCGAATAGGCTGCACGGAACGCGATCACAATCGCGGCGTAATCCGTATTCGTCCAGTGATAGTCGCGTTTCAGAAAAGGAGCGAGCAGCGACAGCGTCTGCCGGTCAATATAATTGATCACCGTCGAGGCAAACAGGATTCCGCCAATCCACCAGCGCAGAGACGGAATAGACGCGCCGCCCACCGGAATTGGACGGGTGGTCCATCAGCAAGCCGCGCAGTTGAAAGAACGGGCCGCAGCCATTTGTCAGGCCGACGCCGTAAGCGCCGAGAGCGTTGCGGGGCTCAGCAATGCAGCGGATTGCCGGTCGAGATACACGGTTGCGTTTGGATGATTCCGCAAGATCGAAGAAGGCGCCATCGGACTGATCTCTCCATCAAAGCACGCTTTGATCGCCGCCGCTTTGCGCGCATCCGGCACGACCGCAAGAATTTCCTTGGCCTTCAACACCTGCCGCACCGACATGGAAATCGCGTGCTTGGGCACTTCATCCAGATTTCTGAACCATCCCTCGCCCACCTGCTGCAGTCGGCATGCATGGTCAAGCGCCACGGTGATGTACGGCTCTTCCGTGTCGAAATCGGCGGGAGGATCATTGAATGCGATGTGTCCATTTTCGCCGATGCCCAGAAACGCAACATCAATCGGTGCCGCACTAATCGCCTTTCCCACGCTCCGAATAACCTCGGCGGGATCTTTGCTTCCATCAAGCAGGTGAGCGTTTGTGATGCCAGTCTTCGCAATCAAGCGTTCCTGAAGGAATTTGCAGAAGCTCGCGGGATGCGTCATGGGCAGACCGATGTACTCATCCAGGTGGAATAGCTCCACTTGCTTCCACAGAATGCCTGGTGTTGCGGTAAGTGCTTCCAGGAACTCGAATTGCGATGCGGCGCTTGCCGCCACAACCCGCGCTGTGCCACGCTCTGTAATCGCAGCGCGGATCGCTGTCGCAGCTTGGCTAGCCGCGGCCTTACCCAGTGAAACTTTGTCATCAAAAACTCTCAGAAGCATTCTCCAGCCTCCTGTGCCGCAGAGCTTCGCGGATTCTGCCGACGAGAGTACGACTGGAAATCCGCCGCGAAGCCTTGACATCATACCAGACGCGTGATGTCCTCTTGCTTCCACTCGATCAGCATCATGTCGCGTTGGAAAAGCGTCGCTCACGGCTTTCAAGAAAATCGCCATTGCTGAAGAGTCAGTGTGAGAGCATCTATCTTCGGACAGGGCACGACTTCAGTCGTGCCGTATGTGCTCCACAACAATTCGGCTTTAACCGCTGAGGTCTGCGTTTCCCAGATCTCAAGCACACTGAGGGGAACGTATGGGAAAAAATGCTGCACGAGGAATCTCAATAGAATCACGGCAACGGCCCGGCGCGACTTTAAGAACGGTGTGCACTCTGGCGGTCGTGGCGTTGTGGTGGCCCGCAATGGCCAACCCGCAGACTATCCAAGTCGACGCCACCCCCAGCCATGCCGTGAATACCTTCAGTCCCCCTTACGCGCTGGGCTCGACCGTCGATCGTGTGCCCAGCAATGCTACCGACCCATTCTTCAAGCCCGAAGCCATTCAGAAAATCTTGTCCGCCGGATGGGGCGCGATCAGTTATCGCCAAAACACCGATTTGTTCGTGCAAGCTTGGCACTGGAATCCCAAAGGAACCTGGAGCGATCCCGCCGGCAAGGGCTATTTCACTGGCGACGCCAACCCCACCGCGATGATCCGCCATTCCTACGGTTACGCCTTGCAGCACCGCGGTTTCACGCGCAATGGCGGCCTCGAGGACGAACTCTACTCGCGCCTCAACGATGGAGACCTGACCACCTACTGGAAAAGCAATCCGTACTTGACCCAGCCGTTCACCAACGAAGACGACGCTCTCCATCCGCAGTGGATCGTCATGGACCTCGAATCCAAGCAGGATATCAACGCCATCCGCATCGCGTGGGCCGAGCCTTTCGCCCGCGTCTACGAAGTCCAGTATTGGGCGGGCACCGGCGACGCCATGGACGAGCAAGCTTCCGGCGAATGGAAGCGATTTGCGTCCGGCGCTGTCGCCAGCGGCAAAGGTGGCACGGTCACATTGCGTCTGGATTCGTCCAGCGTCTCCGCGCGGTGGGTTCGCGTCTTGATGACCAAGTCCTCGAACACCTGCGACACGCACGGATCCGCCGACCGTCGCAATTGCGTAGGCTATGCCATCAAGGAAGTCTATCTGGGAACACTCGACGAAAAAGGCCAACTCCAGGATCTGCTGCGGCACACCGAAGACCAGAGCCAGTCCGCCACGTACTGTTCTTCCGTAGATCCGTGGCACGAACCCAGCGATCTTTTCGTTGCGCCCGACCAGATGGCATCCGGCGATCAGCCCGGCTTCGATCTGTTTTACACCAGCGGCATTACGCGAGGCATGCCCGCCATCATTCCTGTGGCTATGCTTTATGCCACGCCGGAGGATTCCGCGGCGGAAATAGCATACGTTGAGAAGCGAGGCTACCCGATCGCGTACGTGGAAATGGGGGAGGAACCCGACGGCCAGTACATGATCCCGGAGGACTATGGCGCGTTGTACTTGCAATGGGCTCAAGCGCTCCACGCCGTCGATCCAAAATTAAAACTCGGAGGCCCTGTCTTTCAGGGAGTTACGGAAGACATCAAGGTCTGGAAAGATGCGCGTGGCCGCGATTCGTGGTTCGGCCGATTCCTCGATTATCTGAAAGCCCACCAGAGCCTCTCGGACTTTGCGTTCATGTCCTTCGAGCATTATCCCTACGACGGCTGCGAGACACCGTGGGAAAACTTGTATCAGGAGCCGCAGTTAATCACTCACATCATGCAAGTGTGGCGCGACGACGGCTTGCCTTCTGGAATCCCTATGTTCGACACAGAAACTAACGCCCACGGCGGAGAAGCCTCCGTCGACGTCTTTGGCGCGCTCTGGTTGGCCGATTCCTTCGCTGGTTTTCTGACCGCAGGCGGAAAAGGTACGTTCTATTATCATGACCTGCCGTACTCGCCTCCCCATCCGAATTGCAAAAACAGTTGGGGCACGTATCGCATGTTTATGACCGACGAGAAGTACGAGATAAAAACGCCGACATCGCAGTATTTTGCGGCCCAGTTGCTCACGAAGGAGTGGGTGCAGCCAAAAGACGGCGAGCATCGGTTGTTTCGTGCGGTTGGCGATATCAAGGATTCCAGCGGCCATGTGTTGGTGACCGCCTACGCCGTGTTGCGCCCGGACGCGCAGTGGTCCGTTCTTCTAATCAACAAAGATCACGACCACGATCACCCCGTGCGCATCGTTTTCCAGGATTCCGAATCCAAAAAAGACAGCAGCTTTGTCGGCCCGGTTACCATGATCACCTTCGGCAAAAATCAATATCTCTGGCATCCCGCTCGCCGGAATGGTTATGCGGATCCCGATGGCCCTGCCGTCACTTCGACCCTTTCCGGCTCAGATGACGCGCGCTACACGCTGCCCCCGGCTTCCGTCACCGTCGTGCGCGGCCGTATTGCCGCACTCGCAGCGGCAGCCAAGTAGTCGCGCTCTCAGGCGAGCCGCACAGAAATCTAGATTTCACTTGTCGCTGGACACTGGTCGCCGGCCACCGGATACTTTTCCATATGTTCAGTAGCACTCTCCTCGACCATTTCCAGCACCCGCGCAACGCTGGTGAACTCTCCGGCGCAACCGCTCAAGTCGAAGTCAGCAATCCTGTTTGCGGAGATATCCTGCAACTCGCTGCGATTCTCGACGGCCATCGCATTCGCGAAGCCCGTTTCCTCTGTCGCGGCTGCACCGCCTCCATCGCTTCGGCATCTCTCCTCACTGAACTGATCCAGGACAGGGAACTAAGCGAAATATCCATTAGCCCTGAATCGCTGGCGCAATCTCTAGGAGGCCTGCCTCCCGCCTCTTTTCACGCCGCCCAACTAGCGGTAGACGCCCTCCAAACATTGCTCCAAAAACTCCGCCACAATTGACGCCCCTAACATTGGTTGTACGAGTTGTCATCCCGAGCGAAGCGAGGGATCTGCTGTTGGTTCTAACTGAAAACTGAAAACTGAAAACTTCCTTTCTCACCCCATCGACCGCAGCACTCTCTCAAGCGTCTCCGGATCATTCAGATTCAACACGCATCCTTCTTCCGTCGTCGGATGCTCGTGTATATCTTTCGCGTGTGCCCACACCACCGCCCGCGCCCCCACTTCTATCGGAGCCTTCTCCAATTCCGCGTAAACCGCTTTGGAAAACAGTACCGGATGTCCGCGCTTTCCTCCATAAATCGGCAACACAATTGGCGCTCGCGACGCATAGAACTGCGCGATCAAGTCGTTCACCAGCACAGCCGTAATCAAAGGATGATCGATCAAGCACAACAAAATCCCGTCTGTGTTCTCTGGCAAACTCCGCAGTGCCGCCAGGATCGAACTCAGCTGCCCTTTTTCCCAGTCCGCGTTGATGACGATCTCATCCGGCTGCAACTCCACCGCCTTTGCAATCGGCTCGGCATGCGCGCCCAGCACCACGCGGCGCGCACCGATTCGCGGGTGCGACGTCACTTCCAGCAAATGTTCCAGGAATACGCGGCCCTGGTAGGGAAGCAGAGCCTTCGGCGAGCCCATGCGCTTCGAGGCCCCCCCGGAAAGGATCACTGCCGCGAGCATCACTCTTCCTTACTAGCGCGATTCGAGGGCGTCTCGCGCTTCAAGCTTCAGCTTCTTATGGGCCGACGTCTCCGCATTTCGCCGCACCGCCACCAGTTCCGCCACAATACTCAATGCAATCTCTTCCGGCGACAGCGCTCCAATTTCCAATCCCATTGGCGCGTACACCCGGTCAAATTCATCCATCCGGTAGCCTTCTTTTTCCAGCGCCTTGTACACGCTCAAGACTTTTCGCTTGCTTCCAATCATTCCCACATACCGCGCCTGCGTTCGCACCGCCCAAGCGAGCACTCGCATATCTTCCTTATGTCCGCGCGTCACGATCACCAGATACGTCGAAGCGTTTGGCCGCAATTTCTCGAATGCTTCGTCGTAAACCGTGTAAATCTCCTGCGCCATCGGAAATCGCAGTGCATTTGCAAACGCTTCGCGGTCGTCCACCACCGTTACGCCAAATCCCGTCGCATGCGCCGTCTTCGCCACCGCCGTCGAAACGTGCCCGCCTCCGAATAAAACCACCACCGGCTGCGGCAATATCGGTTCTACAAATACTTCTACCGTTCCGCCGCAAATCAATCCGTTGTCGTATGTCGCTTCGTTGTTCAAATGAAATACCAGTTTGCGCGGTGCCTCTTTTTGCATTACTTCCTTCGCCGCCGCCCAAACGTCCGCCTCCACGCAGCCTCCGCCAATCGTTCCCTGCGTCGAGCCGTCTTCCCTCACCAGCATCCTCGAACTCTCAAAGCTCGGGATCGACCCATTTGTATGCACGATCGTCGCCAACGCGCCCCGCTGCCCTGCTCGCCTCATCCTCACGATTTCTTCAAACAGGTCCATGCTTGCGCCGCTTTCCAGACTCTTTCCGCCTATTCTCGCGCGTCCCCTCAGCCTACGGCCACATTCCTCCTCTGTCAATTGCGTCCCTCAGAAACTGCTTTCCCGCACCCGCGCGCGATACCCATCAAGAGAGTTGCCGCACTTCGCCTACAAAATGAGTTATATTCATCAGTCTCACCTGTTCGCGCCGTACTTCAGGGTTCAGGTTCGCTCGACCCTTGGCTGCTACAACGACGGAAGAATTCGCGCTTTGCGCGATGGTGCGTTCCATGGGAGCAATGGAGGATTCCCGAATGCTTTTAGCCGAGCGAAGTTTGTTGAACACGATGTTGCTGAGATTGGCCTTGTCCGCTGTCGCGATATTGGCGCTCGGTGGACTGGCTGCGGCCCAGACCAAATCGCCGCGCTTTCGCGTCATCGCTCTCGCGGAACACGGCGGTATCCACAAGCCATTTGTCGACGCCGCCAAAGTTTGGCTGGCCAAGATGGCCGACGAGAATAATTTCACGGTGGACTACATCGAAGACACCGAAAAAATCAACGACGCATTCCTGGCCAACTACAACTTGTTCATCCAACTGAATTATCCTCCCTACAACTGGACAAACACCGCCCAGGCCGCGTTCATCAAGTACATCGAAGAAGGCAGGGGCGGCTGGATTGGATTTCATCATGCCACTCTTCTCGGCGAATTCGATGGCTTCCAGATGTGGCCCTGGTTTCACGACTTCATGGGTGGCATCCGCTTCAAAACTTACATTCCGACATTTGTGACTGGCTCGGTATCGGTGGAAGACAAAAATCATCCCGCCATGCAGGGCGTCAAGTCGCCCTTCGTGATCGAAAATGAAGAGTGGTACACCTACGATAAGTCGCCGCGCCCCAACGTCCACGTCCTCGCCAGCGTGGATGAAAAAACCTACACGCCTTCGACCGATATCAAAATGGGCGATCATCCGGTAATCTGGACCAACGACCACTATAAAGCGCGAAACATTTACATTTTTATGGGGCACCACCCGGAGTTGTTCCAGAATCCGACGTTCACGCAGATATTCAAGAACGCAATCTTCTGGGCCGCGGGCAAGTAGCCCGAAATCACATGGTTGTTGGGAGTCGTGCGAGGAAAAGATAGTGAGTAAATTATCGAAGTGCCTTTTTGTAGCTGGGCTCGTGTTGTGGACCGGCTGTGGTCTCACGGCTGCCCCGAACGAACCGGTATTCAAAGTATTGGCATTCTATTCCACCACCGTTGAACCGGATCATGTCCATGTTGCCAACGACGCTCTTGCTTTCTTCAAGGATTTGGCCGCGAAAGACAATTTTGTATTCGAATCTACAACCGATTGGGACAAGTTGAACGACAAGGACTTGAAGCCCTATCAGGTCATCATTTGGCTGAATGATTTTCCCCACACACCCGCCCAGCGCGCCGCCTTCCAGAATTATATGGAGCATGGTGGTGCGTGGCTCGGCACCCACGTCGCGGGGTACAACGATGCGACTACGAAGTGGCCCTGGTTTGTCGATTTCCTGGGTGGCGCGATTTTTTATTCCAACAACTGGCCACCACTCCCAGCGAAATTAATCGTCGATGATCACACCAGCCCCATCACGAAGGGCCTCCCCGATTCTTACGATGCGCCGTCTAACGAGTGGTATTTGTGGAAGCCAAGCCCTCGCCTCAACAAAAATGTTCGTGTGCTGCTCACTCTGGCTCCTTCCAACTATCCGCTTGGCGTGAAAGACGTGCTCACGGAAGGTGACTTGCCGGTCGTTTGGACCAACACAAAGTACAAAATGATCTACATGAACATGGGCCACGGCGAAAAGATTTTCGGAAATACCACGCAAAACAAGCTGTTTACAAACGCCATACTCTGGCTCGGAAGCAAGCACTAGCTTCGGCTAAAAAGGATGATTCGTAATGAAGATCCTCGGTAGGTTTATACTCCTCTTATGTATCGCTCTCGGCGGTCGTTGTATGGCTCAGGGTCAGCCGGAATCCCACCCCAAAAAACATTTGCTGATTATCGGCGAGGAAAAAGGTTACCGTCACGAGTCCGTCTCGCACGCCATGGCCACCATCGAGCGGCTGGGTCGCGAGAGCGGGCTGTGGGACACAACCATACGCACCGACACCGAAGCCCTTACCAAGAAGAAACTCGAATTCAACGCCAAAAACCTCAACGATTTCGATGCTGTGCTGTTTTACACCGGCGGCAACCTGGAAATGAACGACGAGCAGAAGGCCGCTCTGATTTCCTTTGTGCACGATGACGGCAAAGGTTTCGTCGGCGTGCACAGCGCCACAATCACCTTCACCGACTGGCCGGAATACGGCGACATGATCGGCGGATATTTCGACGAGCATCCCTGGGGTACCTTTGACGCGCCAATCATCGTCGAGGATCCAAAATTTCCCGGCATGGAGCAGTGGCCGAAGTCGTTCGTCCTGCGCGATGAAATCTACCAGGCCAGAAATTATTCGCGAGACAAAGTGCGCGTCCTAATGCGCTTGGACACTTCCAAACTCGACCTGAATAATCCAAGAGTGCACCGCAAAGATCTGGATTTTGCCGTCACTTGGGCCAAAATGTATGGGAAGGGCCGCGTGTACTATTCCACACTCGGCCACGTCGACCAGAACTGGGATGATCCCCGGATTCAGAAGATGTATTCCGAAGCGATTCAGTGGGCCATGGGTCTTGTGGATGCGGACGTAACGCCCAGGCCGCTGCCCAAATAAGTAACGGCGGCTATATGCCGCCATGCGATTGTCAGAATGCGAAGAAGTGCTGGCGGAGGGATGAATCGCTTCGCACACAAGGGAGGCGCAACAACATGTGGCGCGCGTTTTTATTTCTGCTGATCAGTAGCGCGGTGTGGGGACAAGACGCCCACCCCATCCTTCCACTGGGTTCCTCCGCGCCAGATTTTGCCTTACCCGGAGTTGATGGCAACATCCACCGCCTCAGCGACTATGCCGCCAGCCCAATCCTCGTTGTCGTCTTCACCTGCAATCACTGTCCCATTGCCCAAATGTATGAACAACGCATCCAGCAACTCGATGACGATTACCGCAACCGCGGCGTTGCCGTCGTCGCCATTCAGGGCAACGACCCCAAAGCTATTCGCATCGACGAACTGGATTCCTCCGACATCAGCGACACTCTCGACGAAATGAAGATCCGTGTCGCTTACAAGCATCTGCGCTACACCTATTTGTACGATGGCGAAACGCAATCCGTCACACGAGCCTATGGTCCCCAGGCCACGCCCCACGTGTTCATTTTCGACAACCAGCATAAGCTCCGTTACGAAGGGCGCATGGACAATAGCTACCGCATCGAACAGGTCAAGACCCATGACGCGCGCAATGCTATCGACGCTCTGCTGGCCAGTCAGGATCCGCAGGTCAAACATACCGGCGTGTTCGGCTGCTCCACGAAGTGGCAAGAAAAGGAAGCGTCGCGCAAGGAAGCCCTGCGGAAAATTGACGAGCAGCCAGTGCAATTAGAGATGGCCACCGCCGACGATTTGAAGAAGTTACGAATGAATCCAACAAAGCACATGCTGCTGGTCAGTTTCTGGGCAACGTGGTGCGGCTCGTGCATCGAAGAATTTGTCGATTTCGAAGATACCTACCAAATGTACAAGATCCGCGACTTCGATTTGGTCACGGTGGCAGCGAACATGCCCGACGAGAAGACCAGCGTGCTTAAAATGCTCGAGAAAAAGCGCGCCACCAGCCGCAACCTGTTGTTTGCGTCCGAAGATACCGCTGCCTTGCAGCGTGCATTTGATCCAAGCTGGGAATCCGCTGTTCCGTACACCGTTTTGCTCGACGAGAACGGCAAGGTTCTTTACAAAAAGTTGGGTAGCGTGGACATCCTTGAATTGCGGCGAACCATCCTCACGTACCTGCCATCCGATTATAGTGGGTTCAACAAGTACTGGCAGACAGGCTCCGGCGATTCAACGCCTGCGAAAAGCGTCACTCAATAAGCTCTCAGGGAAACGCGAACGCAAATTCATCCCGCTATTCGGGCATCAGCAGGAAGATTCCTCCATAATTTCTTCCTTCCTATCGCCTACGCCACTCGTTGTAAGATTCGCGATACGATTCCTGTAGCTCAGGCCTTTAGGTCTGAGGCTTATCCGCGCCAAGGCTGGGCGTACCGTGCAGCACATCAGCACGATGTCGCATTACGAACTCGCGCCGCAACTCCAAAGAGGTGATTGAGATGTCCGATGAAGCTGAAAAGGACGTACTAACGCGCAGGAGCTTTCTGGGCGTCAGCTCCGGAGCCCTTGCCGCCGCAGGCATGCGCTCCGTGGAAAACCTGGCGTCGCAGGAACCGTCAGAATACAAATCCAAGGCCGATCGCAGCATCAGCGATCCGGGTCCTACAAATGCCGCCTTGGACGCCGCAAATACAGACTCCTTCACTCCTCCGCCGACCGATGCGGGCGGCGTGCCAACCTTCAAGTATCCATTTTCCTTTTCGCACAAGCGCCTTCACGAAGGCGGTTGGTCGCGCGAAGTCACCATGCGCGAACTCGCCGTCTCCAAAACCATGGCGGGCGTGGACATGCGATTGACCGCGGGCGGTGTCCGCGAACTCCATTGGCACACCGCCGCCGAATGGGCGTTCATGCTCTACGGCAGTGCGCGAATCACCTGCATCGACGCCGACGGCAAGAGCTTCGTCACCGACGTCAAAGAAAACGATCTGTGGTTTTTTCCCACTGGCATTCCTCATTCGATCCAGGGTCTTGGCCCCGACGGTTGCGAATTTCTGCTGGTCTTTGACGACGGCAACTTCTCCGAATACGAAACCGTTTTGCTCTCCGACTGGATGGCACACACTCCCCCGGAAGTGGTCGCCAAAAATTTCGGCGTCAGCGAAAAAGCGCTCGCAAACTTGCCAAAGAAAGAGTTGTTTATTTTTCAAACCGAAGTTCCCGGGCCGCTCGAGGAAGATCGCCGCAGCGCCGCCGGGAAGCTGGGACCTTCACCGATTGATTTTGCCTTTCGCACCATGCAGCACCCTCCCACCAAGCGCAACAAAAGCGGCGAGGTGCGAATTATTGACTCCAGCACGTTCAAGATATCGACGGCCATCGCGGCCGCCATCGTAACCGTGAAGCCGGGCGCCGTCCGCGAATTGCACTGGCATCCGAACGCCGACGAATGGCAATACTACTTCGGCGGCAAGGGACGTATGACTGTATTCGCAACCGGAGGCCGCGCCCGCACCATGGATTTCGAGACCGGCGACGTGGGTTATGTGCAAAAAACGCTCCCTCATTACATCGAAAACACGGGCACCACCGACCTGAAGTTTCTGGAGATGTTCAAGAGCAGCTTCTACCAGGACCTCGCGCTCTCCGAATGGCTGGCGCACACCCCTCCACAACTCGTCGCTGCTCATCTCCATCTTGATCAGGCCACTTTGGACGCTTTGCCACGAGAAAAGCCCGTGATCATGCCGGAGTAAGGGAAGGGAATTCGCCAGACGCCTCGCGACGGCGCCGCCGAGTACCATTCACGAAATGGACGCAAGTCCCGCATTTGTCACTTAACCCGTTCGTACCTCATTGTGTAAAATAACTGTGGGGAACAATCATCCACCATGGCAGACGAGAGCGCTAAAAGAGCAGCACAGGAATTTCTGGCCGCTAAACTCTCCGAAGAGGGCCAGCTCTACGAAGACAAAGTCAATCTCGAAGCGGCGATTGCATTTGGGCCGCGCGTGTGGAAGAGGCTCGCTGACACCGTGCTCGCCCATTGTAGCGAGTGGAACTCTGTCACTGGCGAGCAGTCGCTTACCTGCAAGGAAACGGCCTTGGGCGACTTGCGCATCCGCTGCGCCGGCCGCGAACTCTATCAGATGCTGATCCACTACGATCCCAGAACTCGCCTGGTCACCATTAAGAACACTGCCCGCCCCGAAAACGAGCCAGACACCATTCTTCGCATCGAAGGCTACGCCATCGAAGCCGGCCGCGACGCGCGCCTGATGCGAAACAATGAGCCAGTGAACGTCGACATGCTGATTCTCGGCCACCTCCGCGTCTTGGCAGGCCTCAGCCGGCGCGCCGACTAACCTTACCGCGATGGTGCCCAACACGCCGCCTTTGCCTGTTGGATTCTTCGTTAGCCGTAACTGCTATATAGTTCGTCCCACCCGCGAACTCAATAATCCTCAATAAATTATGCTGTTGCCATCGCTGCTATATAGGTCTATAGTCGCGGCGTTCGTATTTTGTGTCCCGAGGTGGCTCCTATGAAAATCCGTCTTTCCACTCGTGTACCTAGCCGCGCGCTTTCTCTCTCTCTTGCCAGCCTGCTGATCCCGCTCTTTCTCGCCCTTCCTCTCCTGGCAGGCCAACCGAATCAGGATAACGATGACCATGACCGCGGCCACGCCAAAGTAGTTGGCGGCTATTTCGAGGAATGGAGCATTTATTTTGCCGGTTACAACATCGCCAATCTTCAGGCCAACGGCGTCGCCGATAAGCTCACTCACCTTAGCTACGCCTTTGGCAATGCCACTCCCACCGGCTGCGCCATCGCCGATTCCTGGGCCGACTATCAAACCCCGTATCTTCCCAGTGTTAGCGGCGAGCCTTACACTGGCCCGCTGTTCGGCAATTTCGCGGCCCTGCAGCAGCTGAAGCAATTGCATCCCAATCTGAAGGTGCTGATCTCGCTCGCTGGTGCCGACGGTTTCTCTGCCGCCGCCAGTACCGCCGCTGGACGTCAGACTATGGTCGCGAATTGCATCGACCTTTTCATTAACGGCAATCTTGGCGGCGGAGTATCCGCGGCAGGCATCTTTGACGGAATCGATATTGATTGGGAATTTCCCACCGCCTCTGACACCGTCAGCGCCACTCTGCTGATGCAGGAATTCCGCAAGCAGCTCGACGCGCTCGGTAAAGCAAGCAAGAAACACTATCTCCTGACCATGTTCGGTCCCGCCGGCCAGCAAAACTTTTCCAATATCCAGTTAGCCGCCGTGGCCCGGCAGCTCGATTATTACAACGTGCAGGGCTACGATTTCCACGGTACCTGGGAAACCTCGACCAATCACGCTTCGCCGCTGTTCGACGACAAGCAGGATCCCGTCGAGGACGAAAACTTCAATATTGAGTACACCATTCGTTCTTACTTGCAGGCGGGCGTCCCGGCAGACAAACTCGTCCTCGGGATTCCCACATATGCGCGCGGCTGGACCGGCGTTCCCGGCGCGGATAATGGCTTGTACCAGACCTCGAGTGGCCCTGCTCCATTTCCGCCGGCCGACTATCTGCAAACTCCCGGCGTCATCACCTATCTCACGCTCACCGGACTCACCGGCTTCACCCGCCATTTTGACTACCGCCGGATTGCAGTTTGGCTGTACGACCCCAACACCCAGACCTTTTGGTCCTACGACGATCCCGTCACCGTGTTCCTGAAAACGGTCTACGTGCGCACGCGCGTCCGCGGTGGCCTCGGCGGCGAATTTGTCTGGGCCCTGAAAGACGACGACGCCAACGGCACGATTGTGAAGACAATCGCAGCAGGCCTGCGTTAACGCCTGAAAAAAAACGATGGTCATCTTTTAGTCTTAAATGTAACGCTGGCTTTTATGCCAGCCCGAACTCTTCAATAGCGCACCCTTTCACGGGCGAGAGAATCTTTTTGCGCGTTGCAAGCGCCCTATGTCATTCCAAACGGAGTCCGCGCAGTGAGGAATTTGTTTTATCGGGCTTTCGGCAGGAGAGTTTCGTCGGGGCCTGGTGTCCTTCCGGCAAATAACAGCCCCCTGCCCGTAGAGCCGCACTGTAACAAAACGATAACTTTATTGCCTTCAACCGATCCCAGATTGCCCGCGATTTGCTTTCGAATGCGGAATATAATGACGTGTGTATGGATGGGAGGTTGCCATGATGACCTCAGGCCCGAAAACTCCGAAGAAGACCACGACAGCTGTCGCAGCAGCGACTATTGCCATGGCTGTGGTACTGGCCGCAGGAATGGCCGCCGCCAAGAAAAAAGAGAAAGTGCTACTGCCGGACTTTGTCTTGAAGGCGGAAACGGTCGTGGTACTGATCTTGCCCGATACGGGCGAGCCCATGAACGATCCCTTCGCCAATCGCAAAGCCCAAGAAGAAGTCGAGAAAGCTTTGATGAAATGGGGCCGTTTCCGGATTTCGCAGGATGCCAGCACTGCGGATCTGGTGATTGCCGTCAGAAAGGGAAGCGATAAAATCGCGAATCCCGTCATCAAAGGTGGACCAGTCGACACACGCCCCGGAACGGTTGAAAGCACCGACAGCCAGATACGAATTGGAGCCCAGCAGGGAACTCCTCCCAATGGGCCTGAATCCGGAGACCCCTCTGGTTCCGACGGACACGCAGCTCCGGGTATGGAAGTAGGTTCTACGGACGACAGGTTCGAAGTATTTCGCGCTGACATATACACGGGGCATGACGCGCCGGTGTGGCGATACGTCGCCAAGGATGGCTTGAAGCCACCGAACGTAAACGCGGTGGGACAGTTTCGTAAGGCGGTTGAAGAGGCGGAAAAAGCAGCGGCACAGAAGCAGCAACAACAGCAGCAACAGCAGGGTCAAAAGAAGAATCCGTGAACCGGGGCCGCGCGATTGGAAAGTTCATCTTGATGGTGGTGTGGCTAACGCTGCCATCGAGCGCCCAATTCCGCGCAGACATAATCCTTTCAGTACTGCGCATGAATGATGTCGTCTTTGTTTCCACACGCACCGGTTTATTTCAAAGCACCGTCTCCCAACAGAAATGGACCTCAGTGAAATTGCCCAAAAGCGTCCTGCCGGGCGGATGCCTGAATCACAGCGACCCGGGTGTAACGAAGATCTATTATTCGCCGCCGCTGGTTCCCGTGACGGATCGCAGTGATCGCTGCGCCATTGGCTTTGGATTGTGGGTGTCCGCCGATTCCGGCAAGATCTGGAAGAAAGTCGACGCCACTCACTGGTTCAAAAGCGTCCTCGCTAGGAAAGATGGAACATTGTACGCGTCGGCCCGCCTCCCCTCGGATAAGTCGAACGTCGTGGCGGAACTCGAAATCTATGGTGGAAGCCCGTTAACTTCAAAGGATGGCGGTAAGACCTGGGCGGATACGACGGGTGCAGAGCCGCTCCCCGCTGTAATTTCGCTCGGTACCTGCACGAAGAATTCCGCCAACGTCTGCGCGGGTGGAATGGGCGTGCGCGGGTACAACATGGAATACGCGCCGGACACGAAGAAGTGGACCGTCACACCATCATTGCCGGTAACGGATCCGAAGGACATCACCGCCGAGGAATATCTCGCCTCATCTGGCATGGGCTCCAGCACGTCTGAGTGTTGCTACATGCAGCAAGCTACGCTGGAGAATTACTATTCTCTGGAATTCGGCGAGGTGTTGCAGCGACTGGGCGTCACTCTCGAAACCGAAAAGAAACATTACGAGTTTAGCGCCGGTGCCGGTCCCAAAATCGTGGATGTGGACTTAAACCTGTTGCCGGGAGTTCAGGGCACCAGCGCTATCGCCGTGCTCGATCTGGACGACACCGAAGTCTGTTGGGGCTTGCGATACGTCGACCCGGCGGGCACTAAGCGTGAAGCAGCGCCACTAATCACGCGCCTGAATAATCCTGCAATGGGACACGCGCATTTGGTGGAAGTCGGCAAGCCTTACCGCAGGCAACTCGATCTGGAAGGTCTGGAACCGTTGCGAAAGCCGGGCGTGTACCGCATGATTTTGCTTTTCGATAATGGAAAATTGAAGAAGAAAGATCAGAATGTCTGGACCGGCACCATCGTAGGAAACGCGATTTTTGAGGTTGAAATCAAATAACATCCATCCTCCGTCTCCGTCGCCCACTTCCCCTGCACCAAACCGCAATCACTTAAGAGTAAGAGCTGAATCCGTTTATCGTGCGTTTAGGTCGAAAATGACACATTGTCTCGGGCCTCAATGTGGCTGAAAAGCGTTTTGACAAACCTGTGGGAGGTGCGTTGTGGCAATGATTAAAAAAAGTGTGATTGGATTGCTGGCGATCGGCATTGTAGCGGCAGGAATGATTGTCTCGCGGCATGCGGCAGCGGCCCCGCAAGCAGCCGGCCCCTCCGGCTATCACCTCGTTAAAAAAATCAAGTTGGGGGGCACCGGCGGCTGGGATTACTTGACGGTCGACCAGGCCACGCATCGTGTGTTTATCTCGCGCGGCACCAAAGTGATCGTCGTCGATCCTACCACTGAGAAAGTTTTGGGAGAGATTCCCGATACCCCCGGCGTGCACGGCATCGCATTGGCAGCCGAGTCTAATCGCGGCTATACCACCAACGGGCGCGCCTCTAACTCCACCATCTTCGACATGACCACCTTGAAAAAGCTCGGAGAAGTGAAGACCGACAAAGATCCCGATGGCGTAATCTACGACCCGTTTTCCAAAAGAGTTTTCACCTTTAACGGCGACGCCTCCTCCTCCACTGCCATCGATGCCGCCACCGGCAATGTCGCGGGCACCGTTGCCTTAGGCGGCGGACCGGAATTTGCCGCCAGCGATGGAAAAGGAAAAATATTCGTCAACCTCGAAGACAAAAGCCAGCTCGTCAAGTTCGACGCCAAAACTCTGAAAGTGGACAATACCTGGCCGCTCGCCCCCTGCGAATCTCCTAGCGGACTCGCCATCGATGCCGAACATGAAATCCTCATCGTTGGATGCCACAATAAAATGATGGCCTTCGTCGATGGAAACTCAGGAAAAGTCATGGGAACTGTGCCTATCGGGCAGGGCGTCGACGCCAACCGCTTCGATCCCGCTACTGGCTATGCCTTCGCATCCTGCGGTGACGGAACTCTGACGATTGCTCACGAAGACTCCCCCGCCAAATTCTCCCTCGTCGAAATGATCAACACGCAACGCGGCGCTCGCACGATGGCTCTGGATAGGTCGAACCACAATATATATACAGTGACGGCGGACTTTGGCCCGGCTCCGGCCGCGACAGCGGATAATCCGCGACCGCGCCCCGCAATCTTGCCGGATACATTTGTGCTGCTGGTCTACGGAAAGTAGCCGGAGTCTCCCGCAATAACTTGTCAGCTGAAGAGCTCCCGACTAAGCGGGAGCCATCCGGCGTCGAGCCAGTTGTCGAAATGCCCAAGCCGACGCGATTCCCAGTATCAACCCGACAGCGCAGTCGAACCAAAATAGTCGATCTGCGCCGCTTTCCCACAGCAGCGGCATGCTCGCGGTCACCGGGAATTTCCATGCAGCGAAGAATTCAACCGTGTCGGCACTGCTGTGCAGCACCACCGCCGGCAAAATGGAACCACTCAGATAGGTCAGCAATCCGTAGAGTGCACCCCAGCCAATATCGAAGAGAATCGCGGGCAGAAATGCGCCATGGCTCAAATGGGCGAGCCCGAAAACAATGCTGGTGCCTGCGATGGCTGCGGCGGGACCGTATCGGCGCTCCAACGGTCCCTGCAAATATCCTCGGAAGCCTGCTTCCTCGCTGATACCCGCCACCATGGCGCTCATCAGAAGCGTCGGCCACAGTGTACTGGAAGGGATGTGAGAAAGGTCGAGCCGGGCAGGCTGCGGCCATCGGATCAATCGGTGTGACAATATGAACAACGCAATTGACGACCCTAGCGCCAGTCCTCCTGCCACCAATGACCATCGCCACACAGTCGACGATAGCGCTTCTGCTCGCAGTCCTGCTCGCCGTGCATTGGCCGTGGACCTTGGCCAGCCCGATCAGGAATACCGCCATTACAACCGCCGCCCAAGGCAATTCCGCCGACAATCGCAAGTTAGTTTGCGCCAGAACTCCCCAGACTAAAGTAGCAGTGCCAGTTACGGAGATGGCCAATAGCAGCGCCCGCAGCGCCAGGGGAATACGGTTCCACATGGACACACCCTCCCGTGTCCCTTCAATTGAAGCGATCTTAGCGCAACCTCACAACCAAATGGTTACTTTGAGAAACGAGAGCTCAGCTCGTACTCACCGAGGTCTTACGATCAGTGGTGACCTGCGGCGGAAGCATTGGATTCGGGGCGAAGCTTTTCCACCGCTTGTCGTAGGAATTCATAAGGGTGCGCGCCGGAGATTAGATATTTGTGCGCGAAGAGCAGTGCCGGAACACCCTGCAGTCCACGGCGATTGGCTTCGCGACGATCGTCGTCGACCACATCGGCAAACTTTGGATTCTCCAGCGCCGCTGTAACCCCAAGGGGATCCAGACCGCCAATCTCCGCGAGTCGATGAATATCTCGAGGCGATTCGATCGAATGTCCATCAAGCCAATAGTGGGTCATCACCAAAAGGTGGAATGAATCTCCTCGCCCTATCGAGGATGCGTACGCCATCGCAATGTGCGCCAATCGTGTGTTGATTCCCGTGGGACCAGGCCTGAGATTCAGTCCAAATTCAGAAAGCACTCGGCTCGCCACATGCGCGTGCTCGCCCGCAATCGTGGCGCTGGAGCGCGGTACCGGCGTCGCTTCGGGAGGTCGCAGTTGAAACGAGCGCCAGTGTATGTCCAACTCGAAGTGGTCGCTCAGTTTTTCCACTGCCAGAGTCGCCAGGAAACAGTAGGGGCATGCGAAATCTGTCCAGGCATGGAGGAGGAGAGCCATACAACGAGTCCTTCCTTCCGTTTAGTAGCAAAGACTGTAGCTTGCGACAGTCGGAAAGGCAAAGGAAGAATCGTGCTATAGAAGTGAACTCGAAGCGCTACTAAAGTGGGAATCGCACTGCCGGACAATCCTGCGAAGTCCGAAATATCTCCGCCCAAGAGATTTCAGAAGCACCCCGCCCCGTTGCAAGCAACGAATCGTTTTGCGTCTTCGCAGGATTGCTCGAAAGTGCGCAAGAGCCAATCCCACACGAGCCACCAATCAAGACGACGTACATGACTCGGGATACAGCTTGTAACGCGCAAGAGTATGAATCGGGAAAGCCCCCTTGTCACCTGTCAGAACTACCAGTTAGCAATAAATAAGAAAATCGATTTATTAATGGGGAATAGACGGCCACCTTCCCCACGCAAGCCCTTGGGCTCGCGTAGAACCCTATGTTTCGGAGGGGAAAGATGCGGCCCGCGAACTCACACGCTCTCAAGAAATCCTGTCCTCGGACCTTTCGGTGTCCTCTGCGGTGAATGCTCTCTGATCTCCCGGCTCACTCTAGACAGCACTCACCTCCATCAGCCAGGCATCCCGCAGAACTCCCTCGTGCATTTCGTGGGCCTGCAATATCTTCACTTTCCGGAACCCACATTTCTCATAACACCGGATCGCGCGAAGATTCGTCACCTGAGGATCCAGATGCACTTTGCCCGCGCCTTTTGTCTGAAACAGATACCGAAGCACCAGAGAAACGGATCGCGTGCCCAAGCCGTGATTCCAGCACGAAACCTCGCCAATAAATTGATCGATCCCGTACACCGACTCGAGGTCATAATCCGCCGGAAGCTCATACGAGTTGCGCGAGTCTTCGCCGACGCGATAGAACTGAATGTAGCCGATGGCCGCGGTTTGCAGCATGATCAGGCAGGGCGTAACCTCTTCTTCGCCCCTTAGGCGCGGTGGCTCACGGATCGCGAAGCAACTGGTCGGAGGCAAATCAGCGTGAATGAGTCGATGGAAAACTTGAGAGTCGTCCTGGTCGCCACCCGCAATCCCTTGAACATGGGCGCCGTGGCCCGGGCCATGAGCAATTTTGGCGCCCTCCATCTGCGGGTCGTCAAACCATACGAGAAAGCCTATCGCGAGTCGGTGTCGGCAGTAGGCGCGTCAGCCGTGATGAAGTCCGCGGAAGAGTTCGCCACCGTCCCCGAGGCTGTGGCCGATTGCTCGCTGGTCGTGGGAACGACGGCAGTCGGGAATCGCGATGTGCGTCAACCCTTGCTCGGTTTGCAGGAAGCGGCTCATCTGATCCGAGAGCGTATGCCGAACAGTCGAGTGGCGCTGCTGTTCGGCTCAGAAAAACGCGGATTGTCGAATGATGATATGAGCTATTGCCACTGGCTGTTGCGGATCCCGACCCGAGAAGAACATCGCTCCATGAATTTGGGCCAGGCCGCGGCCGTGTGCTTGTACGAACTCGCGAAAAGCGAAACAGGCGATTCGAAGCTGAAAAACGCGCCTCCCGGCGGCGCCGATGAAAGACACTTTGCTCGGATGGAGACTGTAAAACGCATTACGGAGGCTTGGCTCGAAGCATTGCAACGTAGCGGATACGTTGGCGCTCGCGCCAGCAGCACCTCGGAAGAAAAATTGCGAAGAATGCTGCGCCGGTTTATCTGGGAAGAATCCGATGCCGAAGTCGTCCTCGGCATGATGAAGAAAATCGCCGCAAAGCTGAACCACGAGTAGCTCCCAAACATACCCGCCGGTCTCTCACGCAAGGTCGCTAGGATTTTTTAGCTATCCGCCGGCAATGGCCCCCACGATCAGCAGCGGTTCCTCACCCGAGCTCACCGCCTCGGGAAGCACCGCGTCCGGCGATTCGTGCGACAAATCCTCCGCGCACGCGAAGAATCGCAAGAAAGCCCGCCGCTGTTGCGTTCCGTGGCCGCGTATCGTCCCGCGCAGCATCGGGTATTGCGCCTCCAGCGCGTCCAGCACCGCTCGCAGCGTAACCGGCGCCGCAACCTCCAGCGCCACCTCGCCGCGAACGTGCGCCAGCGACCGCAGATGCGGGGGCAGTTCCACTCGAATCATGGCAATGTCTGCACTTCCACCGAGTACACCGCCGGCAGATCGCGCACGATCGGCGACCACGTGTCACCCGCATCCGGCGAGCAATACACTTGCCCTCCCGACGTTCCGAAGTAGATCCCGCATTTGTCCAGCGTGTCCACTGCCATCGCGTCCCGTAGCACGTTCACGTAACAATCTTTCTGCGGTAGCCCCTTCGAAAGCTCCTCCCATTCATTTCCTCCGCTTCGGCTGCGATACACCCGCAGTTTCGCATCGGGCACGAAGTGTTCACCATCGCTTTTGATCGGCACAACATAAATAGTCTCTGGTTCGTGCGCGTGCACGTCGATCGCGAATCCGAAATCCGTGGGCAAGTTGCCACTCACTTCATGCCACGAGTCCCCGGCATCATCGGAGCGCATTACATCCCAGTGTTTTTGCATGAACAGCACGCCCGGACGTGTGGGATTCATCGCGATGTGGTGAACGCAGTGGCCCACCTCCGCGTTTGGATCCGGAATGTATTGCGAGCGCAGTCCTTTGTTGATCGGCTTCCACGTTTTTCCGCCGTCGTCCGTACGGAACGCTCCCGCCGCGGAAATCGCGATGTAGATTCGCCCCGGGTCTTTCGGATCCAGAATCACGGTGTGCAGGCACATCCCGCCCGCGCCCGGTTGCCAATGCGGACCGCTTCCATGGCCCCGCAGTCCGGCAAATTCATGCCAGTTCTTGCCTCCGTCAGTCGAACGGAACAGCGCCGCATCTTCCACGCCCGCATACACTGTGTCGGGGTCGGTCAACGATGGCTCCAAGTGCCACACACGCTTGAATTCCCACGGATGCTGCGTTCCGTCGTACCACTGGTGCGTCGTCAGCGGTGCGCCTGTTTCCGCAGACGTGTCATACATAAATTTGTTGCTCTCGCCCTTTGGCATTCCGCCAGGGCCGGTTGTTTCGCCCGGAGGTGTCCCCGGCTGCATCCACGTCTTACCTCCATCGTCCGAGCGCTGGATCACCTGCCCAAACCAGCCGCTCGTCTGCGAAGCGTAAATGCGATTCGGGTCAGCCGGCGAACCTTTCAGGTGATACATCTCCCATCCCGCGAAGTGCGGCCCGCTTACATTCCACTGTTCCCGCTTCCCATCGGATGAGAGAATGAATGCGCCTTTCTTCGTGCCTACCAACACTCGAACGTTGCTCATCGTACCTGCTCCTTCGCTAGATTTAGTCCAGCCTGTGTAGTGGCCGCTTTCTGATCGCTTCCCTTACCGAAAAACAATATCCTGTTCCCAGAATGCGCGAATTTATCAGGTCGCCAAAGACGCAGGCAACCCTTCGATTTCCACCACCGGCCGTATCTCCACGGAGCCCTTTCGCGCCCCAGGAATTCGTCCTGCAATGTCGATGGCCTCGTCCAGATTTTTAGCTTCAATCATGAAGAACCCGCCCAACTGTTCGCGCGTTTCCGCAAAAGGCCCGTCGGTCACCAGTCGCTTGCCTTCACGAACCCGCACCGTGGTGGCCGTCGACACCGACTGTAGCGGCGAGGTCGTCAGGAATTGCCCGTTGGACTTCAGCGTGTGCGCAAGCTGCGTCGACTCTTGGTAACACGCCTGTCGTTCCGGGCCGCTCCACGCCTGCTCGTCGCCATAGATCAGCAGCACGTACTTCATTTGTCTCCTCCAACTGTATATCGAACGGCGCAGGCCTAAATCGACACCCTACCAAGAAATAGTTTTATCTTCCAACCGCTATTGTCTCGCCTCTGTGAGGCGGCTTTATGCCGCCATCTTCCATGGCGTCGCCGTTGCTCGTCCGACCTAAACCGCCTCTTACTTTTGCGTTTCCATTTGCCTCCGCATCCTGGCTTCCCGCTCCCGCATCTCCGGCGTAACTATCTCCCCAAAATCCGAGACCTCAAAGATTGGCCGGAGTTCCAGTTCCGCTCCGTCGCCGAACGGGCTCCGCTTTAGCCACTCCAGCGCTTCGTCCATCGATTTCACCCGCCAGATCCAGAAACCCGCGATCAATTCTTTCGTCTCGGCAAAAGGCCCGTCTGTTGCCGTCAGCTTTCCCCCAGGAAATTTCACCCGCTTGCCCTTCGAACTCGGGTGCAACCCGTCGGCCGCCAGCATCACTCCTGCCTTCACCAACTGTTCATTGAATTTGCCCATGGCCGTGAGCAGCTCCTGGCTGGGCATCACCCCTGCCTCGGAGTCCTTATTCGCTTTGACAATCACCAGGCATCGCATTGTTTCTCTCCTTCTAATTTGTGTTTGCTACTTCCTTGAGTAGATCGAACGGCAAAGGGTGGGATCTACAGCGGGCACCAACAACATATTAGACGTCCGCAATTCAGAAAAGCGTGCGCATGGGAAGAATCGTAACGACCAAGGTCACCGGCTTCGCTCCACCTTATGAAACTCCTTTACCTGACAGCCGTGACTTCGCATCATCCATCTCCGGGAACGGCTTGTTCGTGGCCAGCGCTTTCCTCAGCGTTGCCTGTTCCTCTTGTTTGTGTCCCTGCGCCCCATATACCACCGCCAGGTGGTACAGAAGCCTCGGATTGTCCGGAGCCGCAACCACTCCTCGCTTCAGCGCCTGGCTGGCCAGTTCATTCTCGCCATTCACGTGGTACGCCCACCCCAACGCATCCAGCACTGGACCCATCTTCGGCGCCTCTTCCGCAGCGTTCTTCGCGTAACCCAGCGCTTCCGCCGCACGCCCGGGACTCATCATTGCAATCCACGCCAGATTTGTGAGCGCCACAACGTTTTTCGGATCAATCTCCAACGCTTGCCGGTACGTCTTCTCCGCCAGGTCCGCGTGCCCGCTTTTCTTTTGCGCCATTCCCAACAGCACGTAAGTCCCCACGTTTCTTGGATCCAGTTTTAGCGCCGTCTGATATTCGCCGATGGCCTCGCCATCCTCACCCTTCAACGACAGCAAATTCCCCAGCGCCACATGTGGTCGAGCGGATTTCGGCATCAGGCCGGCGGCCGTTCGTAGCTCTTTCTCGGAATTTTCCGCATCGCCCGTCGCCGCCATGCCCAGTCCCAACGCCAGATGTGCCGCTCCATTCTTCAGGTCCACCGCAACCGCAGCCCGATACGCCGTCAACGATCCCCCAGAATTGCCTTGCTGCAGATAGAGATCTCCCAGCGATATCTGCGCCGCCGCCCATTTCGGGTCTAGCGCGATCGCCTTTTTAAACGCCGACTCCGCCGCTGCATACTCTTTGTTCTCTTCCAAATACCGCCCCATCGCTTCTTCCGCCACCGCGCTCTTGGGGTTCTTTGCCACCGCCGTTTGCAGATACTTCAGCGCATTCGCCTGGTGTCCCTGACGCATTTCTATTTCCGCCAGCAACGCCAGGGCGTGTGGTTCGTCCGGCGCCAGCGTCAGCGCTTTCAAACTTGCTGCCTGTGCTTGCTTCAGATCCCCGGCATCCAGTGCATCCACTGCTGTGCCAATCGCCTGCGCCGCTGGCCCTCCCGCCACCTGCTTCTTGTAGCTGGAAGTGGAATCCCCTCGCGCCGGCGCCGTCAAACCGAATGCCACCAGAACGCAAACAATTCCGAGTACCGTTCTTCGCGACACGTAGCTCTCCTTCTTCATACCGCCAAACGAATGTTGTCATTCCGAACGGAGTCTGCGCCGTGAGGAATCTGCTTTTCCTCGGCATCTCTCGAAAAGCAGATTCCACTCCATCGCATCCATCCAACCAAAAATACAAACAGGGGGCAAGCGCACTTCCGCGCTCACCCCCTGTTTGGGATAAAGCTTAGGCCTGGCTTAGCTTCTTCTTTTTGAATCCAGCCAATGCTGCAAGGCCGGTGCCCAGCAGAATCAAGCTGGCAGGTTCTGGCGTCGTTGGCGGTGGCGGGCCACCAATGCTGCAGTCCGCTCCACACGACAAGCGCCCAACCACGTCGGAGAAATCGAGGAACAGCGTTCCGTTGTTAGTATCGGCTGAAGTGTAATCGCCGCGGGATCCTCCCGCCGCGATTATCGTAATTGCCTTTGTAACGGGGTCCAACAGATCCACTTCCCCATTGTTGTTGTTGACGATGATGTCGCCATCCAGATTGTTCGTGCTGCTGATCACACCTGTGCCGTCCGGGCTCGGGAATCCACCTGCGCTGAATACCAGCTTTCCCGTCGCGATGTCATACCCATTGATGTTGCCCTGCTCGCTGTACGCTATCTTGCCGTCTGGCGAAACAGAGACGCCATCCCCGTCTCCGCCTGCGTTGATCACCCGAAACGATCCCGCACCGCCATTCGCGAGAGGATCGATGTCGATAAGGCCCGCGCCGCTGCTGGCCTCGATGTGGCCGGTTACTGGATTGCCCCACATTCCCAAGTCTGGGCCCGTGGTTACTCCAGTCAGAATGTGGTTTATGGTTCCGTCGGAGTTAAATTGTACGAAATGACCCTGGCCATCTCCTCCGTAGGCCTTGCCGCCCGCTGTCGCGTACGCTTGTACCCCGGAAGTGGAAGACACTGAAAATAGCGCGCTCCCAACCGTCTGGCCATCCGTGTCTGCGAACACAAACCGTGTCCCAGCCCCGGTGTTTACGATGATGTTTCCATTTGACGCAACAGCCACGCCGAATGGCCCGAAGCAGCAGCCAGTATTTCCCGGTGACGGCGTTGCGAACGTGGTTAGCGTGAATCCATCGGCCATTCCGGCTGCCGTCAGTGTCGGTAACTGGCCCATTACCGCCGGTGCCAGACCGCCCACTGCGAACAGCCCGATCAACACAGCATAGATATAGATAGTGCTCTTTCTTGAGTTCATCCATCCTCCATCTAGTCATGCTGCCCGGAATCATCTGTCGGGAGTTCCTGGGGCACACCCGAATTTCATTCTGGACAGATGCAGTCCAGTTCAGCATGCGGCCTGCCAGCATTTGGGCGCGCCGCCATTCTCTTCCATCTTCAAGTATTTAAAGTGCTTAGTCCGATCTCTACCTTCCGTCGCGGCATTCGGTGTGCAAATCATTGGACTTCTTGGCCCCTACTTTCCCCGATTTTGTCAAAAGCGCTCCAGTAATTTTTTAGTAAACCCTTATTTCTTAAGCCCTTACAGCCTGCTTGCAGTTCCGAATTGTTACGAGAGCCAGAGAGCAGTAATGCGAGCATCGTCGCGCAAGGCTCCTCCCCTTTGAAGATCTCTGCTTACCAACCCGCCTCCGACCACCCTCGGACGACTAACTTTGGATTCGAAAAAAGTAGCTCACCGGCCACGAGTGTGCCTTTTTCCTTAGCACCAGTCTCGACCTCAATCCACTCACTCTTCTTGCCTTTCTCGCTCATTACCTCTCGCCCAAGAATTCCTCAACCCTATACTTTTCTGCTTCGCAAACTTTCCCTCGCAGGGTCATAATGTCCGCGGCGTTCCAAAGGAGCCCTGATGAGTGAAAATTGTAACGAACCCAGCAAGAATATCGATTTAACGGAGAAGAAGAACGAAGTTTCGCGCCGTGACTTTATCACCAAAGCTGCTGTCACCGGTGCTGCCTTCACCATCCTGCCTCGCCATGTTCTCGGTCGCGGTTTTGTTCCTCCCAGCGATACCATGAACGTTGCCTGCGTTGGCGTCGGCGGCATGGGTCGCAGCAATCTCATCAATCTTGCCAGTCAAAATATCGTTGCGCTTTGCGATGTCGACTGGGGATACACCGATGAGAAGCTTTCTCGTCTTGATACCGATGCCTCCAACCTCCAGCAGCATATCGATCATCCTGATGCCAGCGGCGCGGTTAAGCCCATGTCCGCTGCTGATGCTGCCAAGGCCAAGGCTCGCCTCGACAATATTCTCCGCCTCAAAAACGATCTCCCCAAAGCCAAGCGCTATTCCGACTATCGCAAAATGCTCGAGCAGCAAAAGGACATCGACGGCATCATCGTCGCTACTCCCGATCACATGCATGCGCCCATCGCCCTCGCTGCTATGGATCTCGACAAGCACGTCTATGTTCAGAAGCCGCTCTGCTGGTCTGTTGATGAGTGCCGCAAACTCGCCGCTAAGGCTAAGGACAAACCCAAACTCGCCACTCAGATGGGCAATCAGGGGCGCTCTCTCAACGATACAAAAACCGCTGTCGAACTCATTCAGTCCGGCGCCATCGGCGAAGTCCGCGAAGTTCATGTCTGGACCGATCGGCCCGTCGGTTTTTGGCCTCAGGGCGTTCCTCGGCCGCAGGCAGCCTCCGGCTCACTCGACGCTCTCAAGTGGGATCCCGCTGCCGTTAACACTCGTCTCGCCGCCGCCATGGCAGGGAATTACCCCATCCCGCAAACGCTTTCCTGGGATCTTTTCCTCGGCGTTGGCCCCGCCATCAACTATCACCCCATCTATCACCCCTTCAATTGGCGCGGCTGGGTCGATTGGGGCGTCGGAGCCATCGGCGACATGGGTGCCCACTTACTCGATGTCTCCATGACCAGTCTCAATCTCGGTTTGCCCACCGCCGTCGAAACTGTCTCCAGTCCTTTCAACGGTGCTTCTTATCCGACCGCCAGTATTATCTTCTACGAATTCCCGGCGCGTGGTTCCATGCCTCCCGTCAAACTAACCTGGTTCGACGGCGGCCTCACTCCTCCTAAACCCGTGGAACTCGGCGAAGAGCAACTCAAAAAAGAAGGCGGCGCAATCATCATCGGCAGCAAGGGCAAACTGATGCACGACACTTACGGCGCCAACCCGCGCCTTCTGCCCAAGTCACTGCAGGATTCCGTCAAGATGCCTGCGCAAAAGCTGCCTCGCATCGACGGCGAAGATCACGAACTCAACTGGGTCGCCACGGGAAAGGGGCACGGCCAGGCCGCTTCTCCTTTCTCCTACGCTACCCAACTCACAGAAGTGATGCTCCTCGGCGTCGTTTCTCTGCGCGCCGGAAGAAAAATCGCGTACGACGGTTCTTCCATGCGCGTCACCAACTTCCCCGAAGCCAATCAGTACCTAAGCCGCCAATATCGCACCGGCTGGTAATTCGTCTGCAGGCGGCAGTGTGCCGTCGCAACCTTCCATCTGACCAACCCCACCCGCCACCGCAGGTGGGGTTGATTTTTTTCTTCTTTCCTTACTTAAACCTTAAAACTGACAACTGAAAACTTCTCCCGTTGACACCCTTCCGCACCGGTAGTATAGCTGTCCCCTGTTAACTTGGGCGTTCCCCTCCGCCTTCTTCCACGACCAGGTTCAGGCGTATGAACAGGCCTCTCCGCAATTCGGCAAGAGGAAATGTTCCACATGATTCCTGAGCGCCACATTTTCGTTCCGCACTCGTCCCTCGTTCCTTCTGAGCGCTCGCAACTGCGTCATTCATCCTCGCCTTTCCTCTCTTATCTCGCTGTGCTTTCTCTGCTCACTCTTGCCTATTACGTTTCTGGCAGATTCGGTCTCGGTCTCGCCCATGTGAATCCCCATGCCACCGTTCTTTGGGCGCCCACGGGCATCTCCATCGCTGCTCTCCTTCTTCTCGGCTATCGCGCTTGGCCCGCCGTCCTGGTTGGAGCTTTTCTCGTCAATGATCATGTCAACGCTTCCGTCGTTGCTTCCGCTGGCATCGCCGTCGGCAACACTCTCGAGGGTTTCGCGGGCGCGTACCTCGTCAATCAGTTCGCCAACGGCACCAAAGCCTTCTACAGGACCAAAGACGTTTTCCGTTTCGTCTGTCTCGCTGGTTTTCTCGCTTCTGCTATCAGTGCAACCATTGGTGTCTGCATCATCTGCAGCTCTGGCTTCGCCAATTGGCACGATTTTCGCGTTGTCTGGCTCACCTGGTGGATCGGCGATACCCTCGGCGCGATCACCGTCACTCCCTTTCTTGTCCTCGTTTTCAGAAACGCTCGCCACAGTTCCACGCTCGGCGAACTTCTCGAACTGTCCCTTCTCCTCGCTGGCCTTAGCCTTCTCTGTGTTCTTATCTTCGGTCCTCCCTCGCTGCTTTGGCCGCAGTGGACCAGCCTAGCGTTCCTTTGTCTGCCCTTTTCCATCTCGGCCGCATTCCGTTTCTGTCCCCTGGAGTCCGCAGGCACCAATCTCGTTCTCAGTGGATTTGCTATTTGGGGATCTCTCGCCGGTTTCGGGCCTTTTGCTGGCGGCCACTCTGCACCCCTCCTCCTCGCCAGCTTTGTCTGTGTCGCTTGCACCATGCCTTTGATGATCGCCGCCAGGGTTTCCGAACGCCGTCGTGTTGAGGAGGATCTTCTCGGGCTCCATTGTGTAATGCAGGCCATCGTTGACGAAAAGACCGCAGTCCTTCAGCAAACGGTCGATGTCCTTCATGAAGAAGTCCGTGATCGCATCGACGCCCAGCGCTCGTCAATCGCCGCCCGCGAGCCGTTTCAACAAATTGCCGCTGCTTTCCCCGACGTTCTCTGGCTCATTGATGTCATTGAGGAGCGCATGCTTTACGTCAGCCCCGCTTACGAAAGAGTTTGGGGACGCTCCTGCCAGAGTCTCTACGATGACCCGCACTCTTGGCTCGATGCCGTCCATCCTGACGACAACGACCGCGCCCTGATCTTTTTCAATCGTGATACCTGTGAGGATTTTTTCGAAGTTCAATACCGCATTCGTCGCCCCGACGGTTCCGAACGCTGGATTCACGACCGCGGCTACGCCATTCGTGACTCTTCCGGACACCTCGCGCGCATTGCCGGCCGCGCTACTGACATCACTAAGGCTAAAACCCTCGAGCTAAGTCTGGACTCAACCACCACTCGCAACCACTACTCCCCGTAATTCCGCCGTCCATGTTTCTACCATCCTTATGTAGCGGCCGACTTTCAGCTCGGCTCCGAGCACCCTTTGTTCTTCCTTTTCCGTCGCCTTCCTCTGTGCCCTCTGTGGTGAATCACTCGTCGCCGAATGCCACCCTCATCTCTCACGCGGGTGCACTCACCACTTTGTCATCCCGAGCGCAGCGAGGGATCTGATTTTCTTTCAACTTTTCTTATGACGAAAACTTCTTTCACCAATAATTCCAATACCCCGGCCCCACTCTCATCGAGTGATGCCACGCCAACGGAAACGCCCACCACACCAGCGCTCCCAAAACCGCTTGTCCCACTGTCAGCGGCAAAATATTCCGCTCTTTCGCAAATAACCAAGCCATCGCGGTCCCGCCAACCAGCGTCAACGGCACCAGCACCGGGTTCGGCCAATGTAGCGCCGCGAACGAAATTCCCGCCGCCGTCGCCGCAATCCACGGCTTTTCAAATCCACTTAACAATCGGTTCGTCAAAAATGAATTCAGCGCCACCTGTTGCAGCAGGCAAAACGCCATATACCCAAACAAGTGTTTTGGTTGCGTCAGATGTCCCGGCACCCGCTGCAGCATCCCCAGAAAAATTCCAATCGCACAAATCCCCAGTGCCGCTGGGACGAAAAACCACAACGCCCGTTTCGTCGCCGCCCACAAATTGTCCGCGCGCCATCCCAACGTTTTAGGCGTATCCCTTCGCAACACGATGCTCCCGCCCAGCCACACCACGAATACCCACCACGAGCCGGGAACCTGCACCTGCAATTTCCAGATGTACAATCCCACATAGCCAACAAAACAGATCGCCTCCGCCAGATATCCGATCTGTCGCGCGCTCTTCCTCACCTTCAGTTCGCTCCCGGTTCCGCATCGTCGCGGTGCCGCATTTCGATCATTCGTAACACGCTCGCGTACAACTCCTCAATCTCCTTTTCGCTCGCAACCTTCGAGCCCAGAAATTCGCCCCAGTCAAACTCTGGGAAACCGCGGTTCGTGATCCGTGCCGGCAGCAAACTCCGCATTTCTCGGCCCGCCAACTGCCCCATTCCCCGCATCTCTTCATACACCACGCGATGCAGATCGTTCGCAAACAATTCTTCGTCCATCAATCCCAACAACTCCACCCGCGTCGCCGGTTGAATCAAATCCGACAGCAACAGTCGCAACGCGTTCCTCTCCGTCTGCTCACTCCACGACCCGCCCTCTCCTGAATGTTCACTCATGTTTCCCGGTTGACGTTTCCTCTCCGCGCGGTCTCTATTCAACTCTTAACTTTCAACTTTCAACTCTTCTTTATCAAAACTTAAACCTTAAAACCCAATTGCGACTCCTGTAGACTATCTCTCCCGTCCCATTTTACCAGTACGGTGGATTCGCTATGGCCGGTACACACAAGATTCTCATCCTCGGCGGCGGTTTTGGCGGACTCGTCGCCGCCCAAACCCTCAAGCACGCGAACGCATCCGTCACGCTCATCGACAAACGCAATTTCCATCTCTTCCAACCGCTTCTTTATCAGGTCGCCACCGGCTCTCTCTCCCCCGGTCAGGTCGCCTCTCCGCTCCGCGCCGTCCTGAGCCGCCAGAAAAACACCGAGGTCCTTCTCGGCGAAGCCGTCGATCTCGATCCCGCTGCCCAAAAAGTGCTTCTTCGCGACGGCAGCACCTTCCCCTACGATTCCCTAATCATCGCCACCGGTTCGCAAACTTCTTATTACGGCAACGATGCCTGGCGCGCCTTCGCCCCTAGCCTCAAAACCGTTGAGGAAGCCACTGCCATTCGCCACAAAATTCTCTACGCCTTCGAACGTGCCGAGCGTTCCGGCTCGGAAGCCGAAGCCCGCGCCTGGCTCACCTTCGTCATCGTCGGTGCCGGCGCCACTGGCCTCGAACTTGCCGGCGCCCTCGCCGAAATTGCTCGCGAAACTCTTCGCCATGATTTTCGCCACATCAATCCCGGCGAAGCCCGTATTATTCTTCTCGATGGCTCCGCTCGTGTGCTTACCGCCTATCCTGAGGATCTTTCCGCCAAAGCCGAAAAGCTTGTTTCCCACCTCGGCGTCGAAATCTTCAAAAACGCCATGGTCAACAATATCGATGCCGACGGCGTTCACTACTCTCACGACGGCGCGGACATCAAGCTCCCCGCGCGCACCGTTCTCTGGGCGGGTGGCGTTACCATCAACGACTTCGGCCGTAAAGTTGCCGAGCGTACTCACGCCGAGACCGATCGCAGCGGCCGCATCAAAATGCTTCCCGATCTCACCATTCCCAACTATCCCAATATTTTCGTCGTCGGCGACCTCGCGCTTTCTCTCGACAAGAACGGCAAGCCTCTCCCCGGCGTTTCTCCCGTCGCCATTCAAGGCGGACGTTATGCCGCAAAAACCATCAAATCCCGCTTGCAAGGAAAACAAGACGTTCCGCCCTTCCACTATTTCAACAAGGGAGACATGGCCGTCATTGGTCGCGCCGCTGCCGTCGCCAATATCTTCGGTCTGCACGTCTCCGGTTTTCTCGCTTGGTTCATTTGGCTCTTCATCCATCTCATGTACCTCGTTCAATTCCAGAGCCGCGTTCAAGTTTTCATCGAATGGGGTTTCGAGTACCTCACCTTCAGCCGCGGCGCCCGCCTCATCACCGGCGACGCTGTCTCCGACTCCCTCGCCCCATCCTCCCACCTCTACATGGACAAGGAACACCACTGATCGCTTTCTCTCATGTAGCTCACCCTTTCGGGGGTGAGTCTTTTCTCTTGGGGTGTGCCTGTACCGGCAACCTTCTGCGGCGGCGCCTTTTCTTCGCCTTCCTTTGTGCCCTCCGTGTCCTCTGTGGTGAATCCTGTGCTACCTTTCCCTAGTCCGACGACTCCATGTCCACCGAACCCACCCTTCACAACCCCGTCGCCCTCGTCACCGGGGCAGGGAAGCGTCTTGGCCGCGCCATCGCCATGCGCCTCGCCACTGAAGGCGCCGACGTCGCTGTCCACTACGGCAAATCGCAATCGCAAGCCCTCGAAGTCGTCCACGAAATCGAAAAACTAGGACGCCGCTCCATGGCCATCCAGGCCGATCTCACTCGCGTCGATCAGATTCACGATCTCTTTGCTCGTGTCGCAAAGGAATTCCACCGTCTCGACATCCTCATCAACAGCGCCGCCAATTTCCTCGAAACCAAATTTGGTGAAACCTCCGAAGCCACGTGGGACGCCTCCCTGGACACCAATCTCAAAGCTCCATTCTTCTGCTGCCAATCCGCCGCGCCCTATCTCACGAAATCAGGTAACGCCGTCATTATCAATTTTGCCGACATCGGCGGCCTCATGGGTTGGCGCGAATTCCTTCCTCACTCCATTTCCAAGGCCGGCGTCATTCTTCTCACTCGCATTCTGGCCAAGGAACTTGCCCCCAAAGTTCGCGTCAACGCCATCGCTCCCGGCACCATCACCATGCCCGGCGATCCTGCCGAATGGCAAGCCGACTTCATCAAGCGCGCCCCACTCGCAAAAACTGGCAGCCCTCAGGACATCACCGACGCCGTCATGTTTATCATTCGCGCCGAATTCATGACCGGCCATACCTTAGTCCTCGACGGCGGCCGCACCCTCTAACTCAGACTTCGATATGGCACGGTCTTCCTTTCTACTCAAACACCCGCTGTCATCCTGAGAGCCGCGTCGTGTGCGGCTCTCAGGATCTCAACCTACGGGCACTCAGAACTCCTCAGTTACTCCACGAACGATTTTGTCATTCCGAACGGAGTCTGCGGAGTGAGGAATCGCTCTTCCTCTCCTGTCTTGCCTTCCAACGCTCCCACCCATCGTCTATCCAAGAAATCACTCCACCCCATCAACAATTTTTCTAACCCACCCTTCCGCGTGCACATCGCCTCCTCAAGGTGTTATTCTTAGAAATTGCGGACTCACTCGTTGATTTCGCCCTTGGCGCCTTTAGCGCCTTTGGAAAGGAAAGAAGGCCGGTCGCTCCTATGGATCAGGAAACAATTACGCCCAGACACATCGACGACGTTGAAATTCAGGAATGGCTCGAGTCCCTTGATTCTGTCCTGGAATCCAGCGGCACCGACGTCGCCCGCGAAATCCTGGAGCGCCTTCGCGCCCACGCCACGGTCAGTGGCATCGATCTCCCTTTCACTGCCAACACTCCCTACGCCAATACCATCCCCGCCCGTCTCGAGCCTCTCTTCCCCGGCGATCAGCAGCTCGAGCGCCGCATCAAGTCCCTCATTCGCTGGAACGCCCTCGCCATGGTTGTCCGCGCCAACCGCATGGAGCACAACATCGGCGGTCACATCTCCACCTACGCTTCCGCCGCCACTCTCTACGAAGTTGGCTTTAATCATTTCTTCCGCGCACGCAGCGAAAATTTTGAAGGTGACACTGTCTACTTTCAGGGCCATGCTGCCCCGGGCATCTATTCCCGCGCTTTCCTCGAAGGTCGCATCAGCATCGAGCAGTTGGAAAATTTCCGCCGCGAACTCAAGCCCGGCGGTGGCCTCTCCTCCTACCCGCATCCCTGGCTCATGCCCGATTTCTGGGAATATCCCACTGTTTCCATGGGACTCAGTCCGCTCATGGCCATCTATCAGGCCCGCTTCAATCGCTACCTCGAAAATCGCGGTCTGAAGCCGGCCACCGATGCAAAAGTTTGGGCCTTCCTCGGCGACGGCGAAACCGACGAGCCCGAATCGCTCGGCGCCATCACCCTGGCTGCTCGCGAAAAACTCGACAACCTCATCTTCGTTGTCAACTGCAACCTTCAGCGTCTCGATGGCCCCGTTCGCGGCAATGGCCAGATTATTCAGGAACTCGAATCCGCTTTCCGCGGGGCTCGCTGGAACGTCATCAAGGTTCTTTGGGGCAGCGAGTGGGATCCTATCCTCGAGCGCGACACCGAAGGCCTTCTCGTCAAGCGCATGGGCGAAGTCGTCGACGGCGAATATCAGAAGCTCGTCGTTTCTTCCGGCGATTACGTTCGGCAATTTTTCTTCGGCAGCGATCCGCGCCTTTTGAAACTCGTCGAGCCTCTTCCCGACGAGGCCCTTCGCCGCCTGCGCCTCGGTGGACACGATCCCCGCAAAGTTTATGCCGCCTACAAAGCCGCCGTCGAACACAAGGGTGGCCCCACCGTCATCCTCGCGCGCACGATCAAGGGCTACGGTCTCGGCGAAGCGGGCGAAGGCAAGAACGTCACTCACCAGCAGAAAAAACTCAACGAAGACGAACTCCGCGAGTTCCGCTCCCGCTTTGGTATTCCTCTCAGTGATGGTGACATCAGTGATGTTCCCTTCTATCGCCCGCCCGACGACAGCGAGGAAATCACTTATCTCAAAGCTCGCCGCGAATCGCTCGGTGGATACACCCCGCAGCGCAAGACTCGTTCCGCGGCCCTCGTCGCCGACCACGATGAACTCTTCCGTGAATTCCACGACGGCAGCGATGGCCGCGAAGTTTCCACCACCATGGCGTTCGTCGCCATGCTTCGCAAAATGTTGAAGCATCCCGAAATTGGCAAGCTCATCGTCCCCATTGTTCCCGACGAAGCGCGCACCTTCGGTATGGAATCACTCTTCCGCACCATCGGCATTTATTCCAGCGTCGGTCAGAAGTACGAGCCCGTCGACGTCAACACTCTCCTCTATTACAAGGAAGCGAAAGACGGACAGATCCTCGAAGAGGGCATTACGGAAGCCGGCTCCATGGCTTCCTTCATCGCCGCTGGCTCCGCCTACGCTTCCCACGGCATCAACACCATTCCATTTTTTATTTACTACTCCATGTTCGGTTTTCAGCGCGTCGCCGATTTCATCTGGGCCGCTGCCGACATGCGCACTCGCGGTTTCCTTCTCGGCGGCACTGCAGGCCGCACTACCCTTGCTGGTGAAGGACTCCAGCACCAGGACGGCAACAGTCACGTCCTCGCTCTTCCTGTCCCGAATCTTCTCGCTTACGACCCCGCCTACGCTTACGAAATTGCCGTCATCATTCAGGATGGAATTCGCCGGATGTACAAAGACGGCGAAAATATCTTCTACTACATCACCGTGATGAACGAACCTTACGCTATGCCCACCATGCCTGCCGGTGTTGAAGAGGGCATTCTCAAGGGTATGTACAAATTCCGCGGTGCCGTAAACAAAAAATCCAAGTTGCGCGCCCAACTCTTCGGCAGTGGCGCAATCCTCAACGAAGTCGTCGCCGCACAGGAAATCCTCGAACAGAAATACGGTGTCTCGGCCGATGTCTGGAGCGTCACTAGCTACAAGTGCCTTTATACCGACGGCATCGAAACTGAGCGCTGGAACCGTCTCCATCCCAGCACCAAGCCGCGCGTTCCTTACGTCAAACAGTGTCTCGAAGGCTCGCAGGGCGTTCTCGTCGCCGCCTCCGACTATTTGAAGACGCTGCCCAACATGATCAGCAAGTGGATGCCGCGCCGTCTCGCCACTCTTGGCACCGACGGCTTCGGCCGCAGCGAAGGCCGCACCTCGCTCCGCGAATTCTTCGAAGTCGATTCGCGCTTCATCACCCTCGCCACCTTGCACGAACTCTACACCGACGGCCAGCTGGAAAAGTCCGTACTGGACAAAGCCATCACCGAACTAGGCATCAACCCAGACAAACCCAACCCCGTAATCTCCTAACCGCCAAACGGCGGCGCTGCAGGGGACGGCGCACCGTGGAGCCATTCTCTCCAGGAATTGTCATTCCGAGCGAAGCGAGGAATCTGCTTTTGGTCTCGCCTTGTAGGGACGGCCTTCCGAGGCCGTCCGCCACCACAAAAACTTGCCCATCATCAAACGCGCCGGCCTCCGGGCATTTTTCTTCCATGCAGCGCTAGCTATGCTAGCCAAAATTGCAATACTGTCGCACCATGTAGAGTTCTTTCAACCTTCAGCTTTTAACTCTCGACTCTCGGCTTTCCCTGTGACCTCTGTGATGAAGTCTGGTCTCTCCCACTGCCGCTCGTAATTCTTGCTAAACTGCAACCATGCTCCGTCCGCAGAAGTTCCTCGCAGCCTGCGCCTTGTCATTTTCTGTCCCTCGATCCTTGCGCAGGCCAACACGCAACAAGCGTTCCTCCACCGCCTGGTAGCTGCTGCCGAGGAGCGCCCCAACCACGTCGTCCGTTACGATCCCGCCTACGTTCGTATTCCCTATCCCGGTGGCGATGTTCCCGCCGACACCGGCGTCTGTACCGACGAAATCATCCGCATCTATCGCGCTGTGGGCGTCGACCTCCAAAGAGAAGTCCACGAGGACATGCAGGCGAATTTCTGGGTGTATCCGAATCACCTGCGCTGGATGACCGTACGCACCGACACAAATATCGATCATCGTCGCGTCCCGAATCTCATGGTCTTTTTCGGCCGAAAAGGCGAGAAGCTCTCTACCACCACCCTCGCTACCGACTATGCTCCCGGTGATCTAGTCACTTGGGACCTGGGCAGCAACGTCCCGCACATCGGAATCGTTGTCAGCAAGAAATCTCAGGCCGGCCGCTACATGATCGTCCACAATATCGGCCAAGGCCCCAAAATGGAAGACGTCTTATTCCAGTGGAAAATTACCGGCCACTATCGCTATTTTGGCCCTAATTCTTCCATGTCGCGCTAGCTTCTATGCTAGCCAAAATTTGAGTACCGCCGCACCACGTGCAGTTCCTTCAACCTTCAACTTTTGACTTTCAACGCTTGATCTCTGTGGTGAAATCTCCCCGCCTACTCCAATATCTCCCCCGGCTTGATCTTCCCGGTCGCCAGATGCGCAATTAATTCCCGATTCGCCGCCAGAAAATCGTATCCCGCTAACTCCTTCGGTAGCACCCATGCGATCTGCTCAAACACTCGAGGTGTGATCTCTTTCTCCGCAATTTTCGCCGCAAAAAAATGGATCTCCAATTCCTCCGGCCTGTCCGCGTACTGGTGCCGCACCTTCCCGATCTCCACGCTTTTCAAGACCGTCGCCCCCAACTCCTCCCGCAACTCCCGCGCCAATGCCTCCTCTAATCCCTCTCCGTCCCGCACTTTTCCCCCAGGAAATTCCCACTTCAGTCCGGAGCTATCCTCCCGCCGCCGTTGTCCAATCAACAGCCGCCGGTCTTCCCGCTCCACCACCGCTGCCACCACTAATCTCATACGCCCTTCGAGAATAGCAGACGCGCCGCCGATTGACTCCGCCGCCAAATCATGTTGCACTTCGAATTCGCCTTTCCAATTCCACGGAGGTCTCCTTTGCGCCGTCTATCATTCACCCTGATCGCATCATCCTTTCTCTTCCTAGCCAACACTCCCGCGCAAACTCCTGATGACAACGTCGTCCACTTCCGCGCCTCCATGGACAATGTCAAAGCCGCCTTCGGCCCCGCCGAGCCCGTCGCCCATCTCAAGCCCGGCAACACACTCGAAGCCAATTCCCTCGATTGTTTTGGCAACGCTCTGCAAAAGCCCGGCGACCCTTTCTCCAACATCAAGATCGATAATCCCCTCACCGGCCCTTTCTTCATCGATGGCGCTGAGCCCGGCGACACCCTGGTCATTCATATCCTCGATCTCAAGGTCGATAGCAATCAGGGCGTCGGCACCTTCGGCCCCGGCTTTGGTGCCGCCAACTCCACTCATTACACCCCCATGCTCGAAAAAGCTCCGCTTCCCGAACGCGCCTGGTATTACCCCATTGACGCCGACAAGCAACTTATCACCTTCCAGGCGCTTGACTCCAATTTCAAAACGCAATTTCCTCTTAAGCCTTTCCTCGGTTGCATCGGCGTAGCTCCCGCTCATGGTGAAGCCCGCAGCTCCATCGTTCCCGCCGAATTCGGTGGCAATATGGACGCTCCCGAAGTTTCCCCCGGCAACACGCTCTATCTCCCCGTCAACGTTAAAGGTGCGCTCTTCTATTTCGGTGATGGACACGCCGCCATGGGCGACGGCGAAGTTGCCGGCAGCGCCGTCGAAGTCCCCATGAAAGCTAAATTCCGCTTCGAACTCGTGAAAGCGAAGTCCACCGACTGGCCGCGTCTTGAAAACGATCGCGAACTCATGACCACCGGCATCTATCGCCCCGTTGACGATGCCGTCCGCATCGCCGTCACCGAACTCGTCGCCTGGATTCACCTCGACTACTCTCTCTCCGAACTCGACGCATACGAGCTCTTCTCCAAAGTCGGCCGTCTCCACCTCACCGAAATGGTCGACCCCAACTACGTAGTCGTAGCCTCCATCGACAAAAAGTACCTCCCTCCCAAAAAATAATTTGGAGTGCTCGCGTCAATCACAATACAACGGAGGGTGCCCAAAGTTCCGTCGTTTGGTACCTGGTCTTGAGGCGTTCTTTTTTTCCTAAGTTAAGGGTGGCAGAAACACTAGGAGAATCGAGGTTGCGTTTAGAAACATTCGAATACTATGCGCCCTAAGCACTATTCTATGGTGGATACATCTTAGACTATCCTGGAGCGTGAACATTCGAGCCACTTCCGTCGACGTCCCTTCGCGCTTGCCCACGCTACGAGGGCCGCTCCTCACTCCCTCGTCCTCTCGAAAATCTCCCTAGTTCGCTGGATCCACGTGCTGCAAGTCTGCTTTGGAAGACGCCGTCACTGCTTTCTTTCCGTTCACCGGAACCTCTGTGGGTGCGGTTTTATCGTGTTGCTCGACTAATGGAATCTCTACTGAAATGACCGTTCCGGATCCCTCGCCCGGTTCGATGCGCAGCGTTCCTCCCACCTCACGCACGCGCTCCCGCATGCCGCCCAGCCCCACTCCCATCCCGGTTCCCAGATCGCGGAATGCGCGGATGCGAGCCAACGAAATGCCACAGCCGTAGTCGCGAACCATCAGCGAAACGGTGTGGCGATCGCAGGAAATGACAATGTCGACGCGTTTGCTTTGCGAATGGCGGTGAACGTTCGTCAGGCTTTCCTGCAAAATGCGGAATAGCGTGGTCTCAATTTCGTTCTGAAACCGCGGAATCGTGCGCGGAGCCTTCAAGTCCACCGCGATGCCGCTGCGCGCTGCGAATCCTTCCACGTACCAGCGGACCGCCGACGCAAGTCCGCTCTCGTCCAGCAACGGCGGGTGCAGCAGGTACGACATGGTTCGCGTTTCCGAGATGCATTGCTCTACGGTTTCCTTTGATTGCTGCAGCAGTTCGCGAGCCGAATCAGTCGTGACGCTGCGCGCGCAAGCGTCAATATTGAACTTCAGCATCACCAGATATTGACCCAGGCTGTCGTGCAAATCGCGCGCCATCTTGCGCCGTTCCTCGTCCTGCACCTGCAAGATGCGGCCGCTTAGCCGCCGCGCGGTCTCTTCCGCTTGTTTCTGCCGCGTCATGTCGGAATTGATTTCCAGCCAACCGATCGATTCTCCTCGTTCGCCCTGCTTTCGAATCCAGCGGCTATGCACCGTCATCTGCAACCCATAGCGGTTGGTTTGCACCAGCTCCCCTTCCCATCTGCCCTCACGCTCCAGGATTTTCGCGATTTCAGAAAAAGGTACGGGAAACTGCGTCTGCAACATCTGCGATGCATGCCGGCCTATGGCTTCTTCCTGCTTCCAGCCGTACATGTGCTCCGCGGCCCGGTTCCAGTAGGTTATTTTCACGTCGGGATCGCAAATGAACGCAGCGTCGGTTACCAAATCCAGCAGTTCCGCCTGCGTGGCAACCTCCGATATGCGTTCCTTCAACTCCGCGCGGTGATCGCGTACTTGTTCTTCGAGCTCGTCCCGGCCGCGTCGCATCCGTTCTTCCGCGATTTTCCGGTCGGTTATATCTTGCGAAGCTCCAATATCGCGGTACGGTTTTCCATTGTGGTCGTAAAAATAGCGTCCCTGAGCCGCCAGCCAGCGGATGCCGCCATCGGGCAGCAGCACGCGATACTCAAATTCATAATCTTTACGCGAACTTTCCGCGGCACTCCAGCGCTGCCTCACAATGGTCAGATCCGCGGGGTGCACTCGCTTCTCCCAAGCCTCTCGCGAAGGCAGACACTCTCCCGAAGCATAGCCGAGCAGGGAAAACTGGTTCGGAGACCAGAAGATTTCCCCTGTCTTCAGATTCCTGTCCCAGGTACCCATGCGCCCGAGTTCCAGCGCCAGCCTTAGGCGGTTTTCTGACTCACGCTGCCTTTGCGTAGATTCCACGTGCGCCTTAACGCGGGAAAGCAGTTCGCGCGCGCTGAACGGCTTCACTAAATAATCGTCGGCTCCGAAGCCCAAACCCTGGATGCGGAATTCCTCGCCGGCACGCGCCGATAGAAGCAGAATCGGAATGTTGTTCAGCGAACTATCTTCACGCAGCGCGCGCAACAAGCCAATACCGTCCAGCTTCGGCATCATTACGTCACTCAGAATCAAATCGGGTTTTGCTCGTCGAACGCTCTCCAATGCCGCGGCCCCATCCGTGACCGCTTCCACCGCGTACCCCTGCTCGCTCAGCAACCGCCGAATGTAATTCCGCATGTCTCCATTGTCTTCGGCGAGCAGAATGCGGGGCTGAACACCAAATTCCCGTCCTCCGGGGGCGAAGCCTGCAGTGGTGGGCTCAGGCGTTCTCGCACCCGACAGCGCCACTTCCTCGGGCAGCCATGCCAACGCCTCCTCGACGTATGCCTGCGTGGTTGCACTCGTCGCGGGCTGCTGTGCATTCGCAGCGATGCGGTCCTTCGGCAAATGCGCGGTACCCAAAGGAATCGTGACCAGGAATCGGCTACCCTTTCCTAACTTGCTTTCCGCGTGAATTGTTCCGCCGTGCAGTTTCACTAATTCCTGCACCAGCGCAAGGCCGATGCCTGTTCCCTCATGCGTTCTTCCCTGAGTTCCCTCAACGCGGTGGAAGCGCTCGAACAGCCGGGACATTTCCGCTGCGGGAATCCCGACGCCGGTGTCCTGAACCGAAAGTTGAGCGCGGCCATCGTTGATTCCCAGCTGCACGGTAATTTTTCCATGGGGCGTGAATTTGAAAGCGTTGGAAACCAGATTCAGTACGATTTTTTCCCACATTTGCGGGTCGACGTACACCGGGGTTCCCAGTTCCTGGCAATGCACCTGGTATTCCAGCCCGGCCTTTTCAATGGTCGACCGGAACACACTGGCGATTTCCGCCGTTGCCGTTTCCAGATTCACCGGCTGAAACTTGGCCTGCACGCGATCCGCTTCCATGCGCGAAAAATCCAGCAGCGTATTCACCAGTTTCAGCAACCGCAGCGCATTCCGGTAAATCAGGCCGATTTCCTCAAAACGGATGGAGGGAACATCTTCACCGCGAGCCAACAGATCTTCGAGGGGCCCCAGAATCAGCGTCAGCGGCGTCCTGAGTTCATGACTGATATTGCTGAAGAACGTGGTCTTAGCGCGATCGAGCGCAGCCAAGGATTCCGCGCGCTTGCGTTCCGCATCGCCAACACGCGCGTCCGCAATACTCTTAGCAATTTGCCCGGCAACCAAGTTCAGGAAGCTGCGATAGTCCTCGTCCAGCCTCTTGTGACGGTTCACACCAACCACCAGCACGCCCATTCCAAAGCCCTGTCCGGTTTGCGCGATCGGCAGAACAATCAAATCGTTAGGGCTGACGCCCCAGAATCCACCCGGCAAACTCAGGCCTAGCCGCTCCAGGTGATTGAGTTCCACTGGCTCGGCGCGCTCGACGACTTGCCGGATCAGCCCGGCAATCCGGTCGCGTCCGGAAAGCGCCACTTCCCGGAGAAGAAAAGAATCGTAGGAGTTAAGTCCGGCTGACGCTACTGCACGCGCACTCGTCATGTCGTCGCTGAACATGTACAAAACCGCGAAAGGAATGTCGTAAGGATTTCCGCTCAGCGCCTTGGCCGCAAATTCCCAAGCCTGGGCTTCATTCTTGGCGTCAACACTGCGCGCCGCCAGATCGCGCAGCGTCAGCAGCCGGCGCTGGCTTATCACTTCGTCGGTTGTTTCGCTGACCGGAGTGATTACCCCGACAACTCGCCCATGCTCATCACGGATCGGGGTGTAAGAGAACGTGTGATAGGTCTCTTCCAGGTAGCCGTTGCGCTCCAGCAGCAGCAACAGATCCGCAGACCACGTTGCCTCTCCTGTCGCCAGCACGTGTTCAAGCATAGGCCCGATCACGTCCCAGATTTCCGGGTAAACTTCCCGGCCCGGCTTCCCAAGTGCATGCGGGTGCTTTCCGGCAAGAGTCCGGCAATAGGAATCGTTGTACAGCATGATCAGCTGCGGGCCCCACCAGACGATCAAATCGAAACGAGAAGCGATACAAATGCCGGCACTCACTTTAAGACTCTGCGGCCAATCTTCGAGAGGACCCAGGGCAGTGTTGCGCCAATCTTTAGAGCGCATCAACGCGCCCATTTCGCCGCCTCCGGCAAGCCACGCTGGTCCCACCGCATCGTGGTTACCGGCTGCCGGCTTGTCGATTCCGGCGCCGGCCTGCAAAGGCGAAACAGGCACCATCAGTTTTTCAATGGTAGCCAGCAAGTCTCGCGAAAGATCGGATTTGGCCACATACCCGGCGGCGCCCGCCTCGGCGGCCTGGCTTTTGGTAATCTCCGGCTCATTTTGGCTGATGATGACGACCCGCGTTTCCGGCAGTTCCTTATGAATGATCTTGGCCGCTTGCGTTCCCGTCATTTCCGGCATGGAAACGTCCATCAGAATTACATCCGGTCGCAGCGCGTTTGCCCTTTCGACGGCAGCGCGACCGTCGGCCGCCTCGCCGCAGATTTCCCAGTCCGGGCGCGAAGACAGCAGTGAGCGAAGTCCCCGCCGGACGACTTCGTGGTCATCAACAATAAGAATTCTCAATGATTTCATGGGTTCAACGTAAAGGAGCAGACGCGCCGCACCAATTCCTCACTTGGGAACGGGACAGGTGCGGCTCCACAGTCCAATATTTCATATACAGGTAGCAAAGTGAACCATGCAAGGCTTAGGGTGTCCATACAGGTTTGTCCGTATCCGCCGGATGTTTGTGCGGAGATACGTTCTCAATCGTTCACGAATGTAACTGACTTAGACTACCGTCTCGGTTTGGTGTAGCTGCGTCCGGCTCATAGCGAAATACAGAAGGTAGGGCGCCAGCTTCCAGATACATATTCCGAGTCAGGCGGCAACTACCAGACCGGCGACCATCGCCGCAAGGACAGCTTTTGGTTTTTGGTCCATAGCACAAAATGCGCTGCCAGCGAGGTCCGGAACCAGACGTAGCGGCAAACAACCTCAATCTCTTCGGCGCTAGGATTTCTTCCTGGGAACTTTTGCGCCTTTTTTGCGGGCCTCGGACAGTCCAATGGCGATGGCTTGTTTGCGGCTTTTCACCCGTCCGCCTTTGCCCGCTTTTCCTGAACGCAGCGTCCCGTGCTTTTTCCGACGCATTGCGTTCTTCACCGATTTTCCAGCAGCTTTCCCGTATCTCGGCATCGTCGCCTCCCGGATGAACAGCTAATCTTGTAACGTTATGCCGGCTACGTCGCGGACTCGATGCCCGAGTGCCTGTAAGTTGTTGCCGGAATCCATGTACGTCGAATTGCGGTGAGTGCAAGTTCATTTCCCTACACGATGTACCGCATTGCAAACCGATTGCGGCTCAATAAAAGTCATAGCGGGCCATTGCTAGCGGACGATTGCCAGCGCACTGCAAACGCCAGGAGGGATTCATGTCAAAAACGAAAACAACTTCTACACGGAACAAACCAGCCGGAAATGCGGATCCTAACGGTTCTGCCAAGAAAGTGCGCTACGCGGTTGTTGGACTAGGCTACATCTCGCAAGTGGCGGTGCTGCCAGCGTTCCAACATGCCCGAGAAAATTCAGAACTGGTGGCCCTGGTTTCCGGTGATGCCACGAAACGAGCCGAACTGGCCAAGAAATACCACGTGAGCCAAACCTACAGCTACGAACAGTTCCCCGAATGTCTGGAAAGCGGCCTGATTGACGCGGTATACATCGCGCTGCCCAACAATATGCACCGCGCCTACACTGAAGGCGCCGCCCGAGCCGGGATTCACGTGCTTTGCGAAAAGCCTATGGCCGTGACCGAGCAGGAATGTGAAGCCATGATCGAAGCGACTTCGCGCGCCAACGTGAAATTGATGATTGCTTACCGTTTACACTTTGAGCAGGGCAATCTCGCCGCGATGGCCGCGGTGCGCGACGGCCAGATCGGCGAGCCCCGCATTTTCCGCTCAGGATTCTGCCAGCAGGTCACCGCGGGAAATAGCCGCTTGCAGGAAGAACTGGGCGGCGGCCCGCTTTACGACATCGGCGTGTACTGCATCAATGCGGCGCGCTATCTGTTTCGCGCGGAACCCGAGGAAGTGTTTGCGTACGCGGCGACTCGCGCGCAAGACGATCGCTTTAAGGAGATCGACGAAATGTCCGCGGCGTTGCTACGATTCCCCGACGATCGATTGGCGACCTTCACGTGCAGCTTCGGCGCTGCCGACCGCTCCACCTACGAAGTCATTGGCACCAAGGGAGTCGTCAAAATGGATCCCGCTTACGAAATGGTTGGCGATCTGAAGAGCGAAATTACCGTCGAAGGTCGCGCGCAAAAGGCAACTTACAAGAAGCGCGATCAATTTGGTCCAGAACTGGTCTATTTTTCAAAATGCATTCTTGAAAATACCGAACCTGAACCAAGCGGCAAAGAAGGCTTGGCCGACGTCCGCATCATTCGGGCTTTGCTTGAATCGCAGGAGAAAAACCGGCCGGTGCGGATTTCGCCAGTTGGCGAAGTCGCTCGTCCCACCGAGGATCAAGAGATACACAAGCCACCTGTCGGCAAGCCGCACTTGGTAAAAGCAGCGGCGCCGAGCGAATAGATCAGACTTGCCGCGGGCGCTCAACGCGCCAATACTTGCTGCACCGTGGTCCACAGAAATCCAAGTGACGCCACCAGCATGACGCCCGTTGCGATCCACCCCACCACTCGCAGATATCGCGGCAAAACAAACTTGCCAACGATCGCCGGTTTCTGGGACATCAGCATCAACAGGAACATCATGGGGACAGCGACCACCCCGTTGACCACCGCCGATAAAAACAGCGCGCGGATTGGGTTCATCCCTGCAAAATTCAAACACACACCGAGAATGGTAGCGGCGGAAAGAACGTAGTAAAACTTTCGCGCCTGGCGCGGCTTGCTCTCCAGACTCGCCCGCCAGCCGAAGAGTTCCGAAACTGCGTACGCGGCGGAACCGGCCAGCACCGGGACCGCTAGCATTCCCGTACCAATAATTCCGAGCGCGAACAACAGCTCAGCAAACCGTCCTGCGAAGGGTCGCAAAGCCTTTGCCGCATCGGCGGCCGTCTGAATGCGCAGGCCGGCGTTTGAAGCATGTAAAGTGGCAGCGGTGGTCAGAATAATGAAGAACGCGACGGTGTTCGAAAGCGCCATACCGACGCGCGTGTCGAACGCAATACGCCGAAACTGTCCCCACGCCTGAGAAGGCTTTCTCCGAAGAGGCGATTCGTGCTTGTTGAGACGCACGTCCTCCACTTCCTGCGAAGTCTGCCAGAAGAACAAGTACGGACTGATGGTCGTGCCCAGCACTGCGATTAACGCCATCAGGTATTCCGCATCTACGGACACCGAGGGGACCAAGGTGGAGCGAAGGGCTTGTGTCCAGGGCACGCGCGCCACGAAGGCCGTCAACACGTAAGCAAATAAAGCCCACGTGAGCCATTTCAGATAACGAACATAGATGCGGTACGGAACATAGATCTGCAGCAGCAGACAAGCTGCTCCAAATAAAGTGGCCCAAAGAAGCAGATTGCCACCGAGAAGCAGTTGTATCGCAGCGGCCATGGCGGCAACATCCGCGCCAAGATTGAAAATGTTCGCAACGCACAGCAGCAACACCAGGCCGCGCACCACCGTTTTTGGATAGCATTTTCCCAGATTGGCGGCCACTCCCATGCCCGTGATCCGTCCCAGCCGCGCGCAAATTTCCTGAATAGCGGCCATCAGCGGAAACGAAAACAGCATCGTCCAAAGCATGGCGAAACCGAATTGCGCCCCAACCTGGGAATATGTTGCGATACCGCTGGGATCGTCGTCGGCCGCTCCGGTGATCAGTCCGGGACCTAGGCTCATCAATAAATTCTCGTGCTGGCCCACCGGAGGTGGAGACAAGCCCGCTTTGCTCAGCGATATTTCGGACATACCGTGGTTCCCCTACAAACGAACACCCGACAAATCTCATCTTATGTAACACGCCCGTAACACACGCCTACGTGTTAGATGACGTGCGCGACGCGATAGGAGCCTGCTGTGCTGCAATATCTATTTCGATTTCTGGTCGGCGGCGCGATTGTTTCCGTGTTTGCCTGCCTGGGCGACGTGCTAAAGCCAAAAAGCTTCGCAGGCTTGTTTGGCGCGGCCCCATCGGTCGCGCTGGCCACGCTCGGACTCACGGTCTTTGCGGAAGGCAACGCGTACACTGCGCTCGAAAGTCGATCCATGATCTTGGGCGCCGCCTCTTTCTTTCTGTATTCGTGGCTATGCACCTGGCTCATGATGCGCAAAAGGATCGGTGCGGCTCCGGCAACAATCGGCAGCCTCATCGTGTGGCTGGCTGCAGCCATGGGAAGCTGGGCGCTCTTACTGCGTTAGCTAACATGAATATCTCGTTCAACCTCGGCGCACTGGCAAAAACGAAATGGTACGACTACCTGGTGCGCTTCGCGTTCGGAGGAGCAATTACCGTTACCGCTGGAATCCTGGCCAAACACTTCGGGCCTGTATTCGGCGGCCTCTTTCTGGCCTTTCCCGCGATTTTTCCGGCAAGCGCCACGCTGGTCGCAAAACACGAGACGAATAAGAAGAAAAACGCGGGAATCGCCGCCAGTTCGCGAGGCCGGGAAGCTGCCGCTCTGGATGCGGCCGGCTCGGCGTTGGGAAGCATGGGATTGGCGGGTTTCGCGCTAACCGTCTGGAAGCTCCTTCCGCGTTACAGTTCCGCTTTCGCGTTTCTCGCCGCGACTGCAATTTGGCTGTCACTGGCGATCCTGAGTTGGTTCCTTTGGAAAAAACATTTTTGCCGTTAGTGGGAATGAAACCTAGCCCTTCTTGAAGGTTCGCATCCCCTCCTTGATTCGCCGTTGCGCTTCCGCGGGCCCTTTCGCGCCCAATATGCGATATTTCTTTCCGCTCAAATCATGATAATTCACAAAAAATTCTTCCAGTTCGCTCACAAACTGTTTGCCCAGATCATCGACATGTTTTATATCCGCAAAACTGTGATTGTCCATCTCGATCGCCACCACCCGATCGTTGCGCTCGCGCTCTCTTTTCTTTCCTTGCTCGCCCTCGATCACCCCGATGATCCGGCATTGCAGCAGACATCCTACGAACGCCGGCTCGTCCATCAGCACCAGTACGTCCACCGGGTCGCCATCTTCCGCGCGGGTGCTAGGCACGAAACCGAAATCGTAGGGAAAGGCCATGCCAGCCGGAAGAACCTTCTTCAGCAAAAACATCCCGTTACTTTCATCGAACGCATACTTATTGCGGCTGCCCTTCGGCGTCTCGATGATTACCTGCAGGGCGTCGGCCTTTTTGTCGAAAGGCGCCAACCGGATCGGATTCGCACGCGCGATAGTGTTTTTATTAGACACTGTTGTTGGACTCCGTAACTAGATATTCCTATACATGCGGTCCGGCCACATCGAAACACCATACCCGCTTTCCCGTACGCACTAAATTGCAAGGCCTTAGGCCCGGCCATTACACGGATTTCACGACTTCCACCTCCCCTTCTCTCCGCAGCACCTCAACCGCAACGCCTTCCTGATGCCGGCGGATCAGCAGGTCCACCGACGCATCCGCAACACGCAAGTTCTCGATGGTCACCTCATCCAGGTTCGGGGGCAGGGTGGGATTGCAAAACCGGATGAGCCGTTCACCTGCTCGGACGTTGATTCCCAACGCGGCGCGAAACAACAAAAACACGCTGCCCGCTGCCCAGGCTTGCGGCGAACAAGCTACCGGATAAAGCGTGGGGCCATTCGAGTCCGCGCGCTTATGGAATCCGCAAAACAGTTCCGGCAGTTGATGCAAATCCACATGCACGCTGGCTTCATACATCCCGTTGAAAATCTCAGCCGCCTTCGATTGAAAACCGTACAACGAAAGGCCCAGCGCGATCAACGCATTGTCATGCGGCCAAACGGAACCATCGTGATAAGACATCGGGTTGTATCTCGATTCTCCTGCGGCAACGGTGCGGACTCCCCAACCGGAAAACATGGCTTCGCTCAACAAGGTCTCAGCCGTGATCGTGGCGCGCTCTCGGCTGGCGATCTTGCACAACAGCGCGTGTCCAGCATTTGACGTGCGTACGCGGCATTGCTTCTTGTTGCCATCCAACGCGATAACGTACGTGCCCAATTCGTCGTTCCAAAAATGCTGCTCGAACCGCCGTTGCAACTCAGCGGCCTGCCGTTCCAGCTCCGTAGCGCGGCCCTCTTCGCCCAGCGCCCGCGCAATCAGCGCCGCGGAAAGCTTGGCCGCAAAGACGTACGCTTGCACTTCGCAAAGCGCGATCGGCGCCGCCGCCAGCCGTCCGCCGGCATGAAAAATCGCATCGCTAGAATCCTTCCAGCCCTGGTTCGTCAGACCATCCGCGGACTTTCGCGAATATTCCACGAAGCCGTCGCCATCCGCGTCTCCGTATCGATCAATCCATTCCAGCGCCCGGATTATGTTGGGCCAGATTGTTTTCAGAAACGCCAGATTGCTGGTGCGAACGAAATAGCCGCCCGCTAACAGCACAAACAGCGGTGTCGCGTCCACGCTTCCGTAGTACATCCCGAACGGCACTTCCTTCAGCGCCGCCATCTCGCCCCGGCGAACTTCATGCACGATTTTTCCCGGCTCGGCGTCCCGCTTAGCATTGCTCTCCGTAGCTTGAGTCAATGCCAGATAATTCAGCACGCCTTCTGCGATCGCGGGATGCATCCACAAACATTCCATCGCGGTGATGATCCCATCTCGCCCGAACACGGTATTGAACCAAGGCACGCCGGCATACGGATAGGCGCCCTCGGGATTGCCATGGATCAACATGCGTAAATCGGCTTCAGCGCGCGCCAGCCATGCGTTGAAGGGCTTGCTGGAAGTTCGAATCTTGCACCCACCGAAAAGTTCCTCCTGGCCTTGCTCGTTGCGAGCCGCAACCGCAGCCCGGTAAGGGGGCGCATGTTTTGAGGCGGAATTCCGTTCGCAAACCACGGTCACCGAAATGACCGATTCTTGTTTCGAACCCAAGCGAACATCGTAGGAAGCGGAAGAGTCTGACAAGGAATTCGGCGCGGGAGAAAAGTTCAGACACGTGCTTCGCAACACATTGTCGAGTCCAAGGTAATTCAACGCGATTTGATCGCCTTCAACCCGCGGCGGCTGGAAGCGTCCTTTTTTGCGGCGCCGCGTGCCTCGCACTTCGAAAATATCGGCAAAATCCGCACCAAACTCGAAGGAAAGAGAAAATGCGACCGGTGTCAGCCCGTAATTCGTTAGCCGGAATTGCTCGTAGCAGATTCCCTCTTCGAGGAATTTGGAACGATAGAGGTGAATCGTGCCGCGAGGAATGTCGGGCTGCGTTACCGTATCGACATTCGTGAGGTCAACCGACAAGAATGCGTTATCGTCGCGCACGGTCGAAGCCAGCAGGAGGGGCGTTTGATCGTCAAGCCGCACGGTCATGCGGCTCAGATGACGCGTTTCAACGTAGAAAAGTCCTAGCTGGCCCTGGCCGACGGCCTCGATGTCGCCGTAGCGGTTGAACACGCCAAATGTCTCTCCGTATTTCAGAACGCGAGTGCGGTTGTCAGCGAGCGACGACGATGCCAAGACATAGAACTTGTCTTGAAAGCGAATGATGTCGCCCAATGGAAGTTTCCTCTCACTGCAGGATGGCGGGTGGCGTGTCTTCGTATTCCAACAGTTCGCGCTCATCAACCTTGCTGAGTGACCGCTGGTACAGAGAAACGTACTCGGCACTCATCCTCTGCGCGGTAAATCTTTTCTCGAAGTTCGCCCGGCACGCCCGGCGATCAATTTCGGGAATTCGCGCGACGCTTGCGACCGCCGATTCTAAGTCATCAACGATAAATCCCGTAACTTTCTCGGTCATCAGTTCCGGGACGGAACCGCAGCGAAACGCGATCGTGGGTGTGCCGCACGCCATTGCCTCTATCATTGTCAAACCAAACGGTTCTGGCCAGTCAATTGGGAAAATATAAGCATATGCGTTTCCCAGAAATTCGTTCTTCTCTTTGTCGGTGATCTCCCCGATAAATTCAATCAACGGATGATTCAGCAGCGGCTTGATCTTGACGTCGAAATATTCCTGGTCCACGCGGTCGATCTTGGCGGCAATTTTCAAAGGCATGCCACAACGAATGGCGATCTCAATCGCCCGATCGGGACGCTTCTCGGGCGAGATGCGGCCCAGAAACGCCAGGTAGCTTCCTTGCTGGTATCGCGGCTTGTACAGTTCAGTTGGAAATCCATGATAAATGTTTCCAATCCAATTTGCGCGGGGAAGTGGCCGCCTCTGGGCGAAAGAAATGGAGACCACGGGCGCGTCCGCAAAAACACGGTAAAGCGGCTGCAGATCGGGAATGTCCAACCGTCCATGAAGCGTCGTGATGCTGGGCAGGCGCAAGTTCTTGCTGAGCGGAAAATGCATGTAATCCGTGTGAAAGTGCACCACGTCAAATTCGTCCGAGAGTTCGGCGACCTGATCTAGTGACACGATATGGTACGGCAAAGGATCCTGGCACTTGGGATTCAAGCGCAATGCCGTCGAACACGGCGAAACTAGCCGGGCGGACGTTCGCGAATCCCCGCTCGCGAATAGAGTTACGTCGTGCCCCTGCCTGACCAACTGCTCGGTCAGGTGAAACACAACTCGTTCGGTTCCGCCGTACAGTTTCGGCGGAACACTTTCATACAATGGCGCGATTTGAGCGATCCGCAAGGTGGCCCCCCCGTACAACCTGCTGTTTCGATATCTCTCAGTTAAAGTCAACCCCAGTTTCGTAGCTACTAGTACCGAGAACCATCGGCTTAAACTAGTAGCGGCTCACGGAAAATGCCCTAGAACAGGGCAGTCTGGTCTAGCCCTTCTTATGTTTGAAAAATTCCACTTGCTTTAACCGCTTTTCCGCTTCTTTCTTTGTCTTGTACGGGCCGCCGAGATTCTTTTTTCCGTTTTCTGAAACTACTTTGTATCCGCCTTCGACCTTCTTGATCATCGGACCCTCCGCAAACACATGGTTTGCAACTACGTGCTCAGGTTGCGCGTGTTCAACCATATTTGCCATGCGCAGAAGAACGGAGAATGGAGGAGTTGATGCTGTATTTGCATGTGAGGGCGGGCGCTTTAGGGGAGGAGCTATGTCAGGAATTGCATCTCTTCGCGCAATTGCCGGCGCGCGCGGTACACCCGCGACTTCGCCGTTTCGGCGGAGATTCCCAATTCTTCCGCCATTTCCTTGTGCGTCCAGCCTTCGCGTTTGTGGAGCAAAAAAGCCGCGCGCAGAACTGGCGTTAAACAGAGCATGGCCTTCGCCGCAAGGTCGCGGTTCACATAATGTCGCTCGCTGCTTTCGTTGCGATCGTGGAAATCCGAAGCTGCCCGAGCCCCGCCGCTATCCACAACGGAAAGGTCCACAAGGCAATCCTGGCGGCGCGATCGATTGCGGCGGATGGTCATCAGCGCCTCGTTAAAGGCCACGCGAAATAACCAGGTCGAAAAGCGCGAGTGTCCGTCAAAACTGTCCAGCCGCTGATAGGCCTTGATCAGCACGTTTTGCGTGGTGTCCTCCGCGTCCTCATGATTTTTCAGGACCCTTCGCGAGATCTTATAAATCATGGGAGAGTTCTGGCGTACCAGTGCGGTAAACGCCTCTTCATTGCCCGCGCGTGCCATGGCCAGTAATTCGTTTTCGGGGAGAGAAGAATAGTCTTTGCTCATTGAAAGGAACGCTCTCCCTTCTGTTCGCGATTGCCGACAAAACTGGTCAGCCAAAGAGGCGACAGGAAAATCGCCAAGAATAAAAGAAGGAGGATCTTTTCGAGGCCGGTGGCCGCAACTAAAACCTCCAACAGGCCCACCAGGATGGCGATGACCGTAGCGACCAGAAAACCCGGCGTCCAGCGCAGCATTTCATCCCTCCCAATCCCAGTCGATACTTATCTCCAGCCGACCACGCCAGGTTTGAGTGCGGCTTTCCGATCGCCATTCTTTCCCTACGCCTCGCCGCTCACCATCCGGGAGAACCTCTACGCTTCTGACATGCTTGCTGTAGACAAGAAGCTCTCCAGCAGCACCGAAAAAGCGATCTAGGAAACCAGGCGAAGATAGAAGCGCCGGTCGCAATCCGCGCACCAGTGCGGGAAAAAACGGAAAGCGCGTACTACGTGCCGTTCAATAATTCCGCGAGCCCGGCACCGGTGAATATCCTTGCCGCCGCAGTGCGGGCAAATCCTCCTGCGGAATTGACTCGCACTCATTGAGGGCGTCGCTGACGGGATGGGCATCGTAGCCATTTCGCTAACTCCTTGGCGCATTCACTTGAAGAACTTCAGCGGACGGCGGACCGAACAAACTTTCTTTCGCGCTACGCTTCCGCCGCCATAGCGGGATTTTCACGTCCCTGGCGCATGGCGTGGAAAAGGGCGATGTCAATGTCGGGCGCGTGCAGTTGGGCGCGTGCAGTGGCGTTCGCAACACTTCGGCCGCTCCGAGCCGCAGCGCTTCCAGGTATTGTTCCCATTCATCCGTGCACTGCACGACAATGAATCGATTCGTTTGCGGGGAGTTGGGCAGCGACGCAAGTAGTTCGCGATAGGAGCCGTCGGGTAGGCGCTCTTCGCAAAAGACTATAGCGAGCGGATGGGTTGCGAGGAATTCCAGGGCTTGAAAGATGGTCGATGCTGAGAATGTATTTACTGGCAAACCTTCGAGTGTACGCAGCAAGGTTTTTTTATTTTCGATTCGGCTGGAGACCACCAGCACGTCCACCGAATGTTCCATATGGCGCGCTCCTTTGACTCACGCTTGGGAAGAGCAAAGCGGTGAGTTTTTGTGACCAGGATTGTCGATGGGAAGGGCGAAACCATCAATTGGGGTAAATATGTACCACCCTTGATGCTTTTATGTATGAGAGAGAGCCGTGGCCACGAACTATTGCCACCCAGAAACGTTGCCCATTTTTACAGCGTACACCGTATGGATTTAGTATTTCGCGGGAGTAAGAATGGGCGCATTCAACATTCTCACCCTGACCTGCAGGCTGGGACGTTACTCCGAGCGTCCCAGCCTATCTTTTTTTTCAGGCTATTTTTTATCGCGATTCCACTTGCGCAGCAGATTCGCGATCAATTCGCGTCGAATGACTCTCGCGGATCGACGCTGCTCGAGATTGCGGGGCTGGGCGAGGTGCGGGAATATTGCTGGCACTTCGCCATAGCAAATGTGCTGCGTAGGCTCGCCAAGGACGCCAGTCTTCGGACCTGCGTTCCAGTTCGCGCGCGGTACGCGCTCCAGCGAGGCGCCGCAGAACCGGATCGGCGGCAGGAAATGCGTCGGGGTCTCGCCACGCGCGCATCGCGACGTACTGCGCGGTCGTCGTTTCAATTCCGGGAATTTCGCACAACTGCCGCGAGAATGCGTCGCCGTCTGGCATTCCTTCAAACTTGATTCGTCCTTCGCAAACGGCGCGAGCGAAGGCGCTGATCATAATCGCTTTCGCCGCGGGAATTCTGCTGTTGGTTAGATCGGCAGCGAGGCTTTCGGGCGCGGGAAACGGATGCGTGAGTTTGGCTGCCGCGGAGAATGGCTGGCCGAAGGTTTTGACAAGCTGCGTAGTGAGGGCTGCCGCTCGCCCCACGGTGATGTACTGCTGGAGGATTGCTCGTGTCGTCATCTCGAAGGCACTCCAGCAGCCGGGAACGCGCAGCCCTTCTTCAGGTTCCGCCAGTCGGGCCAGCGCAGGATCGGAGCAGAGCGTTTTTGCGATGATCGCCCAATCCGCGTTGAGATCGAACATGGAACGGATTCGCTCGATGATAAAAAAGAGCGAGCCCGGATCAGTGAATTGAACGCGGACGGCCAGGGCATTCTTCTCCGGTTCATGCGAAACCGAGAAGTGGCCGGCGGTGCCGTTCACGGAAAAATTGCGACTGTAGCTGCAGGTGTCGACGAATTCGACGCCAAGCGCGACGCGCGGCGCGAGGAACTGCAAAACGCTCTTCCAGTTGTACGGCGGGCGGTAGTGAAGGTGAAACAAATATTGATTGTGCGCCTGGTCCGGAGCGCGGGGTGCGAGAGCGCGGATCTGCGTGGGAGTTCGTTGATAGACGCTGCGAATGGCTTCGTTGAACCGGCGAACACAACCGAATCCGGAAGAGCGCGCGACCTGCATCAGAGGCAAATTGGTTTCGTCGATCAGCTTCTTGGCGAAATGTAAGCGGCCGGTTTGAGCAACGGCACTGGGCGTCGCTCCCAAGTGGCGCAGGAACAGGCGACGAAGATGACGCGAGCCGATGCCGAGACGTTCTGATAGAACCTCGACGCCGTCTTCCAGCCCACGTTCGCTGATCAATTGCAGGGCACGCGAAACGGTATTGCGCGTTGCTCCCCACGCGTGAGTTCCCGGCGAGCATTCTGGACGGCATCGCAGGCAAGGGCGACAACCGGCTTCGGCCGCGGCGGCTGCGCTGGGAAAGTAGCGAACATTGCATTCCTTGGAGGTGCGGGCGCGGCAGATTGGGCGGCAGTAAATTCGTGTGGTGAGCACACCAATGAAGAACTTGCCATCGAAGCGCGCATCGCGCGCGAGTCGTGCCCGTGAACAGATTTGATGGTCGAGTTCCATGGCGTCGGCCTGGGGATGATAGCCGATTTCGGGGTGCAGGCTGGACGTTTTCGGACGTCGATATGGAGAGTGAAGATAGGAATTGTCGGCGCGCCGACAGGGTAGTAAGGAAGGAGCACGCGGACGCAACAAGGCGGATCTGCACAATTCGGAAGGATTTAGCTTGCCAGGCGCTTGCCGTTTCTTGAACCCCCGGCGTGTTCCCCCCTCGCGGAAACGCGCCGCTGTTTGCCGACGCCCTCGGTCTCTCGCAGGCTCTTCTTCAAGGCTTCCATCATATCGATCACCTGAGCCTGGCGTGGCGCAGACCGCTCGGTAAGCGTCTTTCCTTTTTGTTTAGACTCGACCAACGCGCGCAACCGCTCCTGGAACGTATCGTGATACTGCGCCGGGTTGAAATCTTCCGATAAAGTTTCGATGAGCTGTTCCGCCAGCTTGATCTCTTGCGGTTTGATGTGCAGATTCCCCGGCTTCTCTCCGTAACCCGAAACTTCGCGAACCTCATTTTGAAAATACATGGTGTGCACGGTAAGTCCGTGGTCTCGCGGCCGAATGAATACGGTGTAATCGCGCTGGTGCATCGTTACTTGCGCAATTCCCACGCGGCCGGTATCTTCCAGCGCCTTCAACAACACTTGATAAGCCTTATCCGCGTCTTTATCCGGAAGAGCGAAGTACGAGGCATCAAAATAGATGGGGTCGATTTGTTCCTGTTTGACGAACGCGAGAATCTCCATGGTCTTTCCGGACTTCGGGGTAATTTTCTTCATATCTTCGTTGTCCACCAGAACATAATGCCCCTCTTCGTATTCGTACCCTTTGACGACTTCATCGCGACTGACGATGCGATTGCAGGTGGGGCAGAACAGCGGCTGCTTAAGTCGAGTGTGACATTTGTCATGCAATTGATGTAGGTACGTTCGTTGGCTTCGCGCCGCCGGATATAGGCGAATCGGTATGGTCAGAAGGCCAAAGCTGAGCGCCCCGCGCCAAGTGGATGCCATAAGTCGCGTACCCCCAATTTTCATTCTCGCAGACTGAAAAGTGACGGCCATCGGGTAAATCGCTGACGGCGGAGCCCATGGTTCCGGTGTAAGCAGAGCCTGAGTGAGTTTCTCTAGCTTGGAAATACGGCAAAATACAGGAATCTCCCTATGTTTTTGCGTCGTCGTAAAGTTAAAAATTGCCATCTTTACGCCTCTTCTGGGAGGTTAGGCGGCCTGCTCGTTCCAGATTCAATGCCGGACCAGATTTAGAGTAATTGCGAAACAGTTGCGCGGATTGTTGTCAGGCGTCCCATCGTCCACCAGGTTTTTTCCTCGCTCCCGGGACAAGTCAGCGTCCCAGTGGAAACGAGGGTGGGAATGCAGCGAATTTTGGTGGTGGACGACCACGCCGTCATCCGAAAGGGAATCCAGAGTATTTTGGGCGCTTGGCCAGAGTGGCAGGTTTCTGGTGAGGCGGCCAACGGAGAAGATGCCGTCCAGCTAACCAAGGAGGTGAAGCCCGATATCGTGTTGATGGATATTTCGATGCCGGGAATGGGAGGGCTGGAGGCCACCCGAGCGATTCGTAAGCATGTCCGGACGCCAAGGTGCTGTTGCTGACGTTGCACGATTCAATGGAATGGGTCGAGATCGCGCTGAATGCCGGCGCCCGCGGCTAACTCCTGAAATCGGATACGGAAGGCGAATTAATGCGCGCCTTGAACGTGGTAGCGGGGAATGGAATTTATGCCAGCCCCAGTCTGGATCCGGACCGCGTGAATCGAATTGTTCTTCAGCTGGGATTGATTATTTAACGGAATTTGTTGGGCGCGAAGCCTGCTGCGGTTGCGGTCGATCGACGGAAAGAGAACTGTAATCAGCACGTCTCACCGCCCTCGGAGACGATTATGGCCCAGTCCTTAGCCCCGCTGGTTCGGGGTCTATCTATTCACACAGGTTGGCTACAAACGCCCTTCAGCGACCAAACGAGTGCAGCAGTGGGTACGACTCCCTCCTCGTCTTCAGCCAGCGTCTATTCGTGCGTGAATTTTCTTGAACGACCTGAATATTCAATCCCACATCTCAGAGCGATGAGTGTAGTCCAATCGAACTGCATTGCGGCGATCAATCCCGCGCCAGGAGCGGCAGCATGAAACGAACGGAGCAACGCGGTTCTTCGACAGCGACGGCCCAACCGAACGCGATCGCAAACGACGAAGGAAATGGCCATGCCACCACTGCCGAGATGACGCAGGCGGAGCTTGGCGCAATTCTTGCCGGCCTGCAAACCATGCGCGATGGTGATTTTTCCGTGCGGCTGCCGGGTGTCTGGACCGGCGTCGGCGGGAAGATCGCGGACACGTTCAATGAAATCGTGATTGCAAATCAGCGGATGGCGAACGAGTTGGCGCGTGTCGGCCAGGTGGTGGGCAAAGAGGGGAAAACCAAAGAGCGTCCACGGTTTTACCAGCCGCGTGGCGCGTGGGGCGAGATGGAAGTTTCCGTCAGTACGCTGATTGACGATTTGCTGCGGCCTACGACGGAGGTGACGCGCGCGATCGCGGCGGTGGCGCAGGGCAATCTGGCACAGACGGTGCGCCTGGATGTCGACGGACGCCCATTGCAAGGTGAATTTTTGCGATTGGCGAACATCGTGAACACGATGATTCAACAATTGAGCGTATTCACGGCGGAAGTAACGCGCGTGGCGCGCGAGGTGGGCACGGAAGGCAAGTTGGGCGGGCAGGCCAAGGTGCCGGGCGTCGCGGGGACGTGGAAGGATTTAACGGACAATGTGAACCTGATGGCCAGCAATTTGACGGGCCAGGTGCGCAATATCGCGGAAGTGGCCACGGCGGTGGCCAGTGGAGATTTGTCGCGCAAAATTACGGTGGACGTACGCGGTGAAATTCTGCAACTGAAAGAAGCCATCAACTCCATGGTGGACCAGTTGCGTTCGTTCGCTTCCGAAGTTACGCGCGTGGCGCGCGAAGTCGGAACTGACGGAAAGCTCGGCGGGCAGGCGGTGGTTCCCGGCGTGGCGGGAACGTGGAAGGATTTGACGGACTCGGTAAACGCAATGGCCGGAAACCTGACCGCGCAAGTGCGCAACATTGCGGAAGTAACCACAGCCGTGGCGCGCGGAGATTTGTCGCGCAAGATCACGGTGGACGTGAAGGGTGAAATTCTGGAATTGAAGAACACCATCAACACCATGGTGGACCAATTGAACGCGTTCGCGGGAGAAGTGACGCGCGTGGCTCGCGAAGTCGGCACGGAAGGGAAGTTGGGTGGACAGGCGCAAGTGCCGGGAGTTGGCGGAACCTGGAAGGACCTGACGGACAACGTGAACTTCATGGCCAGCAACCTGACCGGCCAGGTGCGCAACATCGCGGAAGTGGCAACGGCGATTGCCAGCGGAGATTTGTCGCGCAAGATTACGGTGGATGTGCGCGGAGAAATTCTGCAGTTGAAAGAAACGCTGAACACCATGGTGGACCAGTTGAACCGCTTCGCGGGTGAAGTGACTCGCGTGGCGCGCGAAGTGGGCAGCGAAGGCCGCCTGGGCGGCCAGGCCAACGTCCCCGGAGTTGCCGGCACCTGGAAGGACTTGACGGATTCCGTGAATTCCATGGCTGGCAATTTGACCGCGCAGGTGCGTAACATCGCGGAAGTGACGACTGCAGTGGCAAAAGGCGATTTGTCGCGCAAAATTACGGTGGACGTGAAGGGCGAAATTCTGGAGTTGAAAGACACCATCAACACCATGGTGGATCAGTTGAACGGATTCGCGGGAGAGGTCACGCGCGTCGCGCGCGAAGTGGGAACGGAGGGGAATCTCGGCGGACAGGCCAGGGTCCCGGGCGTGGCGGGAACGTGGAAGGATTTAACGGATAACGTGAACTTCATGGCCAGCAACTTGACCGGCCAGGTGCGCAACATCGCGGAAGTGGCCACGGCGGTAGCGCGAGGAGATTTGTCGCGCAAGATCACAGTGGACGTGAAGGGCGAAATCCTGGAATTGAAGAACACCATTAACACGATGGTGGACCAGTTGAACGCGTTCGCGGCGGAAGTGACCCGCGTGGCTCGCGAAGTCGGCACGGAAGGCAAGTTGGGAGGCCAGGCGCAAGTGCCCGACGTGGGCGGCACGTGGAAAGATTTGACAGACAACGTGAACTTCATGGCCAGCAACCTGACGGGCCAGGTGCGCAACATCGCGGAAGTGGCCACGGCAATTGCCAGCGGCGACCTGTCGCGCAAGATCACGGTGGACGTGCGTGGAGAAATTCTGCAGTTGAAAGAAACACTGAACACGATGGTGGAGCAGTTGCGCTCGTTCGCCGCTGAAGTAACCCGGGTCGCGCGCGAAGTGGGCAGCGAAGGACGCTTGGGCGGCCAAGCCAACGTGCCTGGTGTCGCGGGTACTTGGAAGGACCTGACGGACTCCGTAAATTCCATGGCGCTGAACCTGACGGCGCAGGTGCGCAACATTGCCGAGGTGACGACGGCCGTGGCGAAGGGAGACTTATCGCGCAAAATTACGGTTGACGTGAAGGGCGAAATTCTGGAGTTGAAGAACACCATCAACACCATGGTGGACCAATTGAACGCGTTCGCTGGCGAAGTGACCCGCGTGGCGCGCGAAGTTGGTACAGAAGGCAAGCTGGGTGGCCAGGCGCAAGTGCCGGACGTGGGGGGCACGTGGAAGGATTTGACGGACAACGTGAACTTCATGGCCAGCAACTTGACAGGCCAGGTGCGCAACATCGCGGAGGTGGCGACCGCAATTGCCAGCGGCGACCTGTCGCGCAAAATCACGGTGGACGTACGCGGAGAAATTCTGCAGTTGAAAGAAACGCTGAACACGATGGTGGAGCAGTTGCGCTCGTTCGCCGCGGAAGTCACGCGCGTGGCGCGCGAAGTGGGCAGCGAAGGACGACTTGGTGGTCAGGCAAACGTTCCGGGCGTCGCGGGTACGTGGAAGGATCTGACGGACTCGGTAAACGCGATGGCGGGAAACCTGACGGCGCAAGTGCGCAACATTGCCGAGGTGACCACGGCGGTCGCGAAAGGCGATTTGTCCCGCAAGATCACGGTGGATGTGAAAGGCGAAATTCTGGAATTGAAGAACACCATCAACACGATGGTGGACCAATTGAATGCGTTCGCCGGAGAAGTGACGCGCGTGGCGCGCGACGTGGGTACCGAAGGCAAGCTGGGAGGGCAAGCCGAGGTTCCCGGTGTGGCGGGAACGTGGAAGGATTTGACCGACAACGTGAACGTGATGGCGGCGAACCTGACGGAACAGGTTCGCGGAATCGTAAAAGTGGTGACGGCGGTAGCAAATGGCGACTTGACGCAAAAACTGATCGTGAACGCAAAAGGCGAAGTGGCGGCGTTGGCGGAAACGATCAACAACATGACGCGAACGCTCGCGACCTTCGCCGACCAGGTGACCACGGTGGCGCGCGAAGTCGGCGTGGAAGGGCGACTGGGAGGCCAGGCAAACGTTCCGGGAGCGGCGGGAACTTGGAAGGATCTAACCGGAAACGTAAACCTGCTGGCCGACAATCTGACCAACCAGGTGCGCGCGATCGCGGAAGTGGCGACGGCGGTGACCAAGGGCGATTTGACGCGATCGATTCAAGTGGAAGCACGCGGCGAAGTAGCCGAACTGAAAGACAACATCAACACGATGATCGACAATTTGCGACTGACAACAGATCGCAATAAAGAGCAAGACTGGCTGAAAACCAATCTTGCGCGGTTCACCGGCATGTTGCAGGGCCAGCGCGATCTCGGCACCGTGGGCCGATTGCTGCTCTCTGAGCTTGCTCCGTTGGTGAACGCGCAACAGGGCGTGATCTATCGCATGGAGGCAGATAATTCTCCAGGCATGGTGCTGCTGTCGGCCTTTGCGGACAACGGAGAGGACGGCCACAAGAGACACTTGGATCTTGGCGAAGGTCTGATTGGTCAATGTGCTTCCGAAAAACGTCGCATGCTGATTACTGAAATGCCGTTGCACGCCGTGCCGATTCGTTCGGGATTATTTCAGGCGGTTCCGCGCAATGTGATCGTGTTGCCGGTTCTGTTTGAGGATCAGGTGAAGGCGGTGATCGAGCTCGCGTCTCTCAGCGATTTCACCGCTTCGCAACTCGCGTTCCTGGAACAGTTGACCGCCAGCATTGGTATCGTGTTGAACAGTATCGAGGCCACTATGCAGACGGAAGGCCTGCTCGAGCAGTCGCAACAATTGGCCACCGAGCTACAAACGCAGCAAAGGGAACTGCAGCAAACCAACGAGCAACTGGGATTGAAAGCCCAGCAGCTCGCCGAACAGAACGCCGAAGTCGAGCGTAAAAACCAGGAGATCGAGCAGGCACGCCGCGCGCTTGAGGAAAAAGCGAAAGAACTCGCGCTTACGTCGAAGTACAAATCCGAATTCCTGGCGAACATGTCGCACGAACTTCGCACGCCGCTGAACAGCATTCTCGTACTGGGCCAGCAGCTAAGCGAAAATCCCGAAGGAAACCTGACCCCGAAGCAGGTGGAGTTTTCGCGTACGATTCATGGCGCTGGTACCGACCTCCTCAACCTCATCAGCGACATTCTGGATCTCTCGAAAATTGAATCCGGCACGGTTTCCGTCCAAGCGGAGGAAGTTTTCTTCGCCGGTTTGCTGGAGATGATCGCTCGTCCGTTCCGCCACGAAGCAGAGAACCGGCGCTTGAATTTCGAGACGTATGCCGATCCCGCGCTCGGCCGCAGCCTGGTGACCGACGCCAAGCGCTTGCAGCAGGTGCTGAAGAATTTGCTTTCGAATGCTTTCAAATTTACTGAGCAAGGACAGGTGCGCCTCTCGGTTTTGAAGACGCCAACTGGCTGGACCGCGGACCATCCAATTCTCAGCAAGGCGCAATCGGTCATCGCGTTTGAAGTGACAGACACCGGTATCGGGATTCCTCCTGAAAAGCAGCGCATTATTTTTGAAGCGTTCCAACAGGCCGATGCAGGCACCAGCCGAAAGTATGGCGGCACGGGTCTCGGTTTGGCGATCAGCAGGGAACTGGCCAGCTTGCTGGGCGGAGAAATCCAGTTGCGCAGCGCAGTTGGAGCCGGCAGCACGTTCACTCTCTATTTGCCGCAACTGTATGTTGGTCCTGCAACGGCCAGTCCGGCGCATGGCCACACATCGGTCACCGTAATCCCGCCAGCCATGGTGGCGGCGCAGGAGCGTCAAGCGGAACGTGTGGCTGACGACCGCGAAAATCTTCAGCCCGGCGACGGCATCATGCTGATTGTTGACGACGATTCGCATTACGCGCGTATTTTGTGTGATCTTGCGCGCGACACCGGCTTCAAGGTTCTGGTGGCTTCCACTGGCTCCGAGGCGCTATCTCTGGTTCGAGAATTCCAACCAGTTGCCGTCTCGCTGGACGTTTTTCTTCCGGACATGCTGGGTTGGACGGTTCTGAATCATCTGAAGCAGGATCCGGCAACGCGGCACATTCCTGTGCAGATGTTGACGCTTGATGAAGACAGAAGGCATGGGCTTTCCCGCGGCGCGTTTGCCTTCCTGACCAAGCCAACCAGTCATGAAGGTCTGGAGTTGGCGTTCGCCAGGATGAAGGAATACGCTTCGCCTCGTCGCCGGCGGTTGCTGGTCGTGGAGGATGATCCCGCGGAGCAATTCAGCATTCGCGAATTGCTGGGCAGCCAGGACATCGATCTGGAAGTTGTCGCCACGGGCAGTGAAGCGCTGCACGCGGTGAAGAGGCAGCCCTTCGATTGCATGGTTCTGGATCTTCGATTGCCAGACATGTCTGGATTTGAAGTGCTGGAGCAATTGAGAGCGGAGACCGGCTCAAGCGATTTGCCTGTGGTGGTTTTTACTGGCCGTGAGCTTTCTTTGGAAGAAGATATGCGTTTGCACGACCTGGCACGCAGCGTCGTTGTGAAAGATGTCGAATCGCCAGAGCGTTTGCTGGACGAGACCTCGTTGTTTCTGCATCGCGTGATTGCCGATTTGCCGCCCGAAAAACAGAAGATGCTGGATCGCCTGCACCATTCGGACGACGCGCTGGTCGGCAAGAAAGTGATTGTAGTTGACGACGACGTGCGCAATATCTTCGCCCTGAGCAGCGTCCTCGAACGGCGCGGCATGACCGTGCTTACCGCAAGCACCGGCCGCGAAGCTATCGCGCTGCTGGAGTCGATTGCAGACGTTGCGATTGTTCTGATGGACATCATGATGCCGGAAATGGACGGCTACGAAACCATGCAGGTGATTCGCCGCAATCCCTCGTTCCGAAGGCTGCCGATCATCGCGCTGACCGCCAAAGCGATGAAAGGCGACAGGGAAAAGTGTCTGGAAGCAGGAGCTTCGGAATATTTGGCGAAACCGGTGAACACGGAGCAGTTACTGTCGGCTTTGCGTACTTGGTTGCATCGCTAGTTTGAAATCAGGGGATTGAAAGGCGACCCAATACCTTTATGAGCGCCACGCCAACGAACCCGGTGAACATCCTGATGGTGGATGATCAGCCGTCCAAGCTGCTCAGCTATGAAGTGATGCTCGGTGAATTGGGCGAGAATCTGGTCAAGGCTAGTTCCGGCCGCGAAGCCCTGGAGCTGTTGCTCAAGATGGATGTCGCCGTAGTGCTGATGGATGTCAGCATGCCGGAACTGGATGGGTTTGAATTGGCGCAGATGATCCGGCAACATCCGCGGTTTCAAAAGACGGCGATCATCTTCATCTCGGCCGTGCACCTTACGGACCTCGATCGACTGAAAGGATACCAGCGCGGGGCCGTCGATTATATTTCGGTTCCTGTGGTCCCGGAATTGTTGCGCGCTAAAGTCAGTGTGTTTGCCGAACTGCATCGCAAGGCTCAGCAGTTGCAAGCGCTGAACCACGAACTCCGCCGTCTTTCGCACAGCCTGATGACAGCGCAGGACGAAGAGCGCCGGCGCATCTCGCGCGAACTCCACGACGGTTTGGGCCAGGACCTGACAGCCGCGAAAATGATGCTGGGTGCGCTGATTCAACCGCAGCAATCACCGGAAGCGAAAGAGCAAGCTGTCCGGGAAGCGAATGTGATGATGGATCACGCCATCCAGCAAGTTCGCACCATGTCGCATCTGTTGCACCCACCGCTTCTTGACGAAGTGGGGTTGCTATCTGCGTTGCGTTGGCATGTCGAGGGGTTCACGAAGCGCAGCTGTATTGAGACCACTCTCGACGTTCCTCGTGAATTTCCCAGGCTCGGGCCTGAACTCGAAACCGCGATCTTCAAGATTGTTCAAGAGTCCCTGACCAATGTATTCCGGCACGCGGAAGCACAGCGGGCCAAGGTGAAATTGGAAGAACAAGATGGGCGAGTGTTTGTGTGCATCGCCGACAATGGAAAGGGAATTGCCCGGCATCTGGAAGAGCTACAAACCGGAAGCTACGGAATCGGCATCACCGGGATCAAACAGCGCGTCGAGGAACTTGGTGGCCAACTGATCTTTCGAAATACCGCGCCCGGCACCAGCGTGGAAGTCACCATTCCGGCAAAAAGTGCGCGAGGCCAGTCTCTCGTTGGCCGCCTCTCTTAAAGAAAATTCCGATCGGGTTCTTTGGGGTTTGCGCAAAAGCAAGTCTGGCGGCCGGGGTAGCTTCCAAGTCGGTCAAACTGCAAAGGCCCGCTCGGGCTACCGTGTGCAGTCACTCCCGCAGGACGCGACCGCCAGTCTCAACAACGATGGTCGATTGGGTCGTGTCGGCGCTCAATCCGATGAACGCTGTAGTTTTTGCGAATCTAGAGTACTCTGCGCCGTACGGCGTTACTTTTTGGCTCCTACATTTGGTACCCGATGGGAAATTTGTTACGAACGGTGCGATGCTATCGCCTGTAAGCCAGAGCATGTCAGCGGTTGTCCCCGGCCGCCGCCAACCAATAATCCCTTTTGCCCAGCAGCAATGAAGAGGACCGGTCACTACGAAACTGATCGGCCAGAAAGAAGGATCATGCGTATTCTCATTTCGCTCCGTTCGCTGTTTTTCGTATTAGCGATGCTCGCGGTTTCGGGCGCAGCCTTCGCGCAAGTCAGCGTTGGCATTTCTGTGGGCTTTCCTCCTCCGGAACTGCCCGTGTACGAGCAACCGATCTGCCCTGGGGACGGGTATATCTGGACGCCAGGCTACTGGGCATGGGACGGCGATGTTAATGACTACTATTGGGTTCCAGGCACGTGGGTGATGGCGCCGCAAGTTGGCTTCTTGTGGACGCCGGGCTGGTGGGGATGGGGCGGCAGTGCTTATCTTTTTCACGCAGGCTATTGGGGACCGGTCGTGGGATTTTACGGTGGCATCAATTATGGATACGGCTATTTCGGGCGCGGTTATGAGGGAGGACGCTGGGACCACGACCACTTCTATTACAACCGTTCGGTGAATAACGTGAACGTGACGCAAATTCACAACGTGTACAACACCACGGTGGTGAACAACTACAACACGCCGCGCGTCAGCTACAACGGTGGTAAGGGCGGCATCAACGGACGCCCCACTGCGCAAGAGGAAGCGGCTTCGCGTGAGCATCACATTCCTCCGGTCGCCGCGCAAACTGAGCATTTCCAGGCGGCGCGCAACAACCAGGAAATGCGCGCTTCTGTGAATCATGGCAAACCTCCGATCGCCGCCACGCCAAAGCCTGCGGCCTTTAACGAACGCGGAGTAGTACCGGCAAGAACGGGGGGGAATTACAATCCGCCACCTCGATCGGCCAACAATGAGCGACCCGCAAATGGCAACGCCAATGTAAATGCTCATCCAGTTCATCCGAACGATCTGCAACCGCACGAGCGACCAACGCCTTCCAACACCGGAAATGCAAAACAGGATCAGAAATACCAGCAGCAACAGCAGAAGCTGTACGACCAGCAGATCAAGGATCACCAGAAACTTCAGCAGAAACAGGACCAGGAACATCAGAAGTCGGAGAAACAGAATCAGGACGCTGCCAGGAAACAGCAGGTGCAGCAACAGATGGAACAGAAGCATCAGCAACAAACTCAGCAGATGGAACAAAAGCACACTCAACAGCAGCAGCAGATGCAGGCCCACCAACAGCCGCATCAGGCGCCGCCTCCACCGCACGAGGCTCCCCCGCCACACCACTAGAATAGAGCGCTGGGGAAGTCTGAATACAGGGAGTACTGGATTGTTCGGGATTGGTGTGTGTTTCAGACTTGCGTGAATCGAATTGTGGAGGCCGCACCGTGAAGAAACTAGCCATTGTCGCAGTGACATCCTCTGTGTTGACCCTCGGAATTCCAGCCTCGACACACGCGCGGCCGCTGCAGTCCAGTCAACAAGATGAGCAGAAGCCCGAGCTAGTGAACATCAAAGGCACGGTGCGGTCTGATGGCGGCAAAATCAAATTCGTTGCGGATGACACCGGGAAAGCCTGGGACGTGATTAATCCGGACGCGCTCAAGTCTCATGTGGGGCATCACGTCGAGCTAAGCGCGCACGCGTATCTCGACAAAAGTCAGATTCACGTGATGAAAGTTACCATGTTGTAGTCTCGTCGCCTGGCTGCCGCAGGTCAGATTGCTGACCACCACATGGCGGCGTTTTTCAACTTTCGATATTTCTCCGAAGTCGGGATCGTCCGCGAAGGGTGGGCCGGGGATTGCGCTTCTTTTGCTTGGCTTCTGACTATGACGGCACGTTGGCCCACGACGGGCAAGTGATGCCAACGACCGTCGAAGCCTTGAAGCGTGTTGGCGCATCGGGGCGGAAGTTAGTTCTCGCGACGGGACGCACCGTGGATTCGTTGCTCAGCGTGTTTCCGGCAGTCTCGCTGTTTGACCTGGTGGTCGCCGAGAATGGCGCGACGCTTTACAATCCCTCGACGAAAACACATCGCGCGCTCACACATCCCCCGAATGCCGCCTTTGTCGCAGAATTGCGGCGGCGCGGCGTTCAGCCCATCGACGTCGGCGAGTGCATCGTGGCCACTTGGCGTCCACACGAATCCGAAGTACTCGATGGGATCCGTTCGCAGGGCTTGGAACTGCAGGTGATCTTCAACAAAGATGCGGTGATGATTCTTCCTTCCGGAGTGAATAAGGGAACTGGATTGCTTGCGGCGCTGGACGAACTGGGGCTTTCCCCGCACAACACCGTGGGAATAGGCGACGCGGAAAACGATCACGCGTTTCTCGGTATTTGCGAATGCAGCGTGGCAGTGGCGAACGCGTTGGCTCCCCTGAAGGAGCACGCGGATATGGTCACGGCGGGATCAAACGGGCTTGGTGCAGAAGAAATAATTGGCACGCTGTTGACCGATGATTTGGCGAGCCTGACTTCGGAACTGACCCGGCACAACATCTTCCTCGGGCGCACCCCTGATGGCAAGGATTTTGGTTTTGCACCCTACGATTCTCGAATGATCGTTGCAGGTCCTTCGGGCGGAGGGAAATCCACAATCGTGACGGCCATGCTGGAACGGCTGATTGAACGCCAATACCAGGTTTGCGTGCTCGATCCTGAGGGGGATTACGACGATTTCGAAATGTGCGTGACGCTTGGAGGATCAGATCGCGTGCCGTCGGTCTCAGAAATTCTGAACCTGCTGAAGAACGGAAAGCAATCCGTCAGCGTCAATCTGCTTGGCGTTCCGCTAACCGACCGGCCGGCGTATTTCGTCAGTCTTCTGCCCAGGCTTCAGGAATTGCGCGCCCAGACGGGCCGCCCGCACTGGCTTGTGGTTGACGAAGCCCATCACCTCCTGCCCGCTGAATGGGATTCCATGAGCTTGAGTGTGCCGAAAGACTTGGGAAATTTTGTGCTCATCACCGTGCATCCGGAGCGGCTGGCTCCGGTGCTGCGAAACGACGTGAATCTGGTGATCGCGATTGGCCCGGATCCCGTGCAGATCGTTCGGGAAGTGAACCCGGAAGCCGGAAGGGAAGTGGATTCGCTGGCGTTCGCACACCTGGAGGCGCGATCAGGAGACATGCTAGTGTGGAAGGCGGAAACGGCCGAGGCCACGCGAGTGAAATTGGAGCCGGCCAAAACCGAACTGCGCCGCCATAAACGCAAATATGCAACCGGGGAGCTGGGCGAAGATAAAAGTTTTTACTTCCGCGGGCCTGACGGCAAAATGAACATTCGCATCCAGAACCTCACGCTATTCACGCAAATCGCGGAAGGCATTGACGATCAGACCTGGCTGTATCATCTGCGCAGGCACGACTACTCAGCTTGGCTGCGCCAGGCCATCAAGGACGGCGCGATTGCAGATGAAGTTGCCCTGGTCGAAGATTCCGGCCACTTGTCCGCGGCCGAGAGTCGCGCGCAAATCCTGGACGCGATTCGCAAGCAGTACACCAATCCGGCGTAACTGGTTCTCCACGGCCCTATTGGCGCAGCCAGTTTCCCGGAACATCGCCGTGACAATATTCGCAGCCGTCGCAGCCGCAGGCCCATTCAAACCCAGCGCCATCCGACTTGCTTCTCCGGTATAGCCAGGTATTGTGAACCGGGCACTGCAGGGTGTTCACCGCGGGCTCCTCAACGAAAACGGGCAGGTCCGGAGCGTTCACAATGGTGAAATAGCCATGCTCCGGAGCATACCGCACCGTACATCCTTCGAATCCGCAATGATAGGTTGCGACTTTGAAAGTCGCATTGTCGACCGCCTGCTGCCAGCAAACTCCATCGGCGTCGAATTTCATTTTGTGATCGTCGCGCGGACACAACGGCTCAAGGTGATGACTGATTGCGTGGGTTGCCAATTCGCGTTCCATCAAAATCCTCCCGGCTTACCTGTTCTGCCTACTCTCCAGCTTAGACGCGACGCGCCACCAGTCCATACAGCGGTTATCCGAGTGGGCTTTACCAAGCGTAGTTAAAATCCCGCCAATACCGGTACAAATGGGGCGGCATTTTTTATCCGCGGCAAAAGAGCTGCTTCCCCTTGCAGGGTCGTGACGCTTACAATGGGTCGCCCGAGAGTTCCCGACTCCGCCACCGGTGAACGCCACGAGACCTGGAATATTTTTAAGGGGAGGGAACCCTAACGTGTCTTTCCAAATCAGAAGCGCAGCCGCGATTCTCGTTTTCATTCTTTTGGGAGCTGTTTCCACAACGAAAGCCCAGCAGAAGGGGCAATGGTTGCCCGGACAGGTCGGGCTGAACGCGGGGATCCTGCCGTCTCCCGGGTTCACGTACGTCAACATGGACATCAACTATGATGCCAACTCATTCAACGATCGCAATGGGAACGCCGTCGCTGTCACCGGCAACTACAACGTCTGGGCCGTCGAGAATATCTTTTATTTCGTCCCAAGCACAAAGTTCCTTGGCGGCAACTTGGGATTCATGGTTATTTTCCCCACTCTTGCCAACGGCTCACTTGTCGCTGACCTGCCAAATTTCCCGAATTTAGGTGTCACTGGCGGCGGCGAAGGCGTCGGAGACTTGTGGGTTCAGCCTTTCACATTGGGTTGGCACCTGAAGCGCCTGGATTTCCTGGTGGCCGACGCGTTTGTGGTTCCCACGGGACGGTATACTCCGGGAGCCACGAACAATATCGGGACGGGATATTTTGGCAATCATTTTCAAACCGGAACTACGTATTATGTCACCAAGAACAAGGCGACCAGCGTCAACCTGTTCACTGATTGGGAAGTTCACGGACAGCGCCAGGGAACCAACAATACTTACAAGACACCTGGTCAGGCATTTACCGACGAATGGGGCGTTGGCCAAATACTGCCTCTGAAAAAAGATTTCAGCAAATTGCTGCAACTGGGGGTAATCGGCTATGACCAATGGCAAGTGACCGCCAATGGCGGCACAATTCCGGTTGGGCCGATTACAGGGCCTGCTAGTGTGCTGCCCTATTACTCAGTTCATGCCGTCGGCGGTCAGGTGTCCTATATTCTTACGACGAAGAATTTAAACTTCTTTTTCAAGTACGAACACGAATACAAGTCCTACTCCCACCCCTTGGGAACCACCATTGTGTTCGGCGGTTCCTGGACGCTGGCAATTCCCAAACCGGCCGCTCCAAAATCATAGGAAGCACAACCGCTGTCTTTGGATTTCCGGAGACCGGGAAGCTAATGCTATCGCCGCTCGCTCGACTGCAATTGCACGATGAGCATTTGCACGAATTGAGCCAACGAGGTGGCCTCCTGCAACTGCTTTGTTGACAATAATTCCAGCGACTGCGCCAGCAACTCGACCCTGCGCTGCCGTCCTTCCTGCAGAATCTTCGTGCCTTTCGCGGTGGCCTCCAGGCGCAACCGTCGTCTATCGTCGGTCGCTTTCCTGCGGACCAGGCCCGCTTTCACCAGGCCGGTGACGATTCGGCTCATCGTCGGAGGGCGCACCTGTTCTGCCTGGGCCAGTTCTTTCAGTGATCTCGATCCTCCAAAAACGAGCACCGAAAGCGCCGAAAGCTGCGCCGGCCCGATGCCGGTGCTCTGGTCGCGGGCTCGCACGGTGCGAAGCAACTGAATGGCGGCGGAATGAAGCAGGTCGGCGACCCGGTAGGCCTCCGAAGACGGCGATATTTTGTGCTTGCGCTGGTTCATGAAATATAGTTAGCTATGCTAACAAATATTCTGCCGGAGGTCACAGATCATGAATATTCCCGAGAACTCGGCCCTTTCCCGTATCGGCCAGATCGCCATCAACGCCTACGACGTGGATCGCGCCACCGCATTCTATCGCGATGTCCTTGGATTGCAGCACTTGTTCCGTGCCGGCCAGTTGAGCTTTTTCGACTGCGGCGGTGTGCGCTTGATGCTCGACAAAGCCGAGAAGCCGGAATTCGACCATCCCAGCTCGATTCTCTATTTTCAGGTGGCGGATATCCATGCGGCGTTCCAGCGACTAAAGTCGGTTGGCGCAAAATGTGAGGATGAGCCGCATCTGATCGCGCGCATGCCCAAGTACGACCTGTGGATGACCTTCTTCCGCGACACCGAAAACAACGTCCTCGCCCTAATGAGCGAGGTGGCTCACGCCGCTTGACGGCGTGCTCAACATGCCTGCGTTTTCTGTGATGCTCTGTGATCACAAACATGACGCCATCAGCGCTAAATAGCTTACTTACCTGTTGCTTCCCAAAAGGAAGTGTGACATCCTCCTGTTGGAAAACAACATGGCGGCGCTCGCTGTAGCGACGGAGGATTTGTCGTGAAATCCCTGAGACGGTTCCTCAATCGGCTGTTCAACTCAGCGGCCGGAAACGCGCAGGAAGAACGATTGCGCGAAGAAGTTGCGGAGCATATCGCGCTGCAAACCGAAGCAAATCTTCGCGCCGGCCTGTCACACATTGAGGCGCGGCGCCAGGCGATGCTGAAATTCGGAGGCGTGGAAGCGATGAAGCGAGACTATCGAGCCGAACGAGGGCTGCTGATTATCGAGAATCTGATCGGAGATTTGCGAAACGCAGCGCGAACGATTCGTCGCATGCCCGGCCTTGCCGCCGTGGTCATCGTTTCGCTGGCCATCGGAATCGGCGTGAATACAACCATCCTCTCCTGGATTCAGCTGATGCTATTCCAACCATTGCCCGGCGTCAGCGGCGCGGCAAACTTTCTGCTGGTCGAGCCTCGCTCAGACACCGGCGGATATCCGGGCGCTTCGTGGCTGGAATATCGCGACTTGCAGACGCAACTGCCGGCGCTGCGCGACGTCGTGGCATTTCAGATGGTCCCGTTCAACGTGGGAGAAACGGGCCAGACGGAGCGAGTGTTCGGGCAACTCGTCTCTGGCAATTACTTTTCCGCGCTGGCACTGAAGCCCGCGATGGGGCGGTTCATCCAACCGCAGGAAGTGGAGCGGCCCGGAACTGAGCCGGTCATTGTGATTTCGTATGACTACTGGCAAACGCGGTTTGCCGGCGCGCCCGGGGCTGTGGGACAGAAAATCCGCGTTAACGAGCGCGACCTTACCATCGTTGGCGTGGCGCCCAGAGAATTCCAGGGAACGGTGCTCCCCTTGAAGTTCGAACTTTGGGTGCCGGCCACGTTGACGCCCACCTTGCTTGGCGGAACCCGCGACTTCCAGGATCGTACCGCCCGCGCCTTCTCACTGATCGGTATGTTACGGCCTGGCGCAACACGCGAAGAAGCACAAGGGCAGTTCACCGCGGCGATAGCTCAGCTGGCGCGCGACTATCCGGCGGCCAATGCCGGAATTAGCGGCGAAATTCTTCCTTTCTGGGCCGCGCCGCGCGGTCCGCAGCGCATGATGATCAGCGGGCTGGCCGTTCTGCAAGCCGTTATGCTTCTGCTGCTCTTGGCGGTCTGCGGGAATACGGCCAACCTCATGTTGGCTCGCGGAAGCACGCGGCAGCGCGAAATGGCGGTGCGTGTGGCGCTGGGCGCAGGACGTTGGCGTATTGTCAGCCTGGTGCTGTCGGAAAATATGGTCCTCGCTTTCTTGGCAGCAGGCCTTGGAGCGGCCTTCGCCGTTTGGGGCACCACGGCATTGCGCATGGTGCCGATGATTGGCGCTTTTCCAATTCAGTTTCACACCAAAGTCGATGGATTCACCCTCGCCTTCGCCGTATTACTTGGCGCCGCATGCGGTCTGATTTTCAGCGTGGCGCCCGCGATTCATCTGGCACGGCTCGATCCACAGGACGGACTCCGCTCCACTTACAGCACCGTGTCTCGCAGTCCGGCGCGCAAAGCTTTGATGGGAGCGGAAGTCGGTCTCGCCACGGTCGTGCTGATCGCGGCCGCGCTCTTCTTACAAAGTTTTCGCTCGGCTAGCCAAACGGATCCACGATTTCGTCCCGACGGCGTTTTGCTAGCCGCCTACGACTTAAGTGGACGGAATCCCAACGATGCGTCCGAGCGCGAATTTGCTGCGCGTCTCCTGGAACGGCTGCGATCCTTGCCGGACGTCGAAGCAGCCGCCATCGCAACCAATGTCCCGCTGGATTTACACGGAATTCCGGCGCGGCCTTTCACCGTTCAGGGTCGTGTGCGCACAGAAGCAGGGCAGGATCGCGCCATTTCGAATACCGTTACACCCGGATACTTCGAAGTAATGGCCATCCCGCTGCTCGAAGGAAACGATTTTGCCGATATGCGGAATAGCGCGGCGGCCGCACAGGCCATCGTCAACGAGGAATTTGTGCGTCGATACCTGAATGGCGCCAATGCCATCGGCCGTAGGGTACAGACGCGCGCCGGAAGCTTCACGATTATTGCCGTCGCGCGCAATTCGGTGTACGACGCTTTCGGCGAGCCCGCTCAGCCCGCGGTCTATTTTTCGTACCGCGATGTTCCATCCACCCAGGGCGAGATTCACATCAGGACCCGCACCGGCAACGAAACCGCGCTCGCCTCGGAAGCGCGTGGCGTTCTCCGCGCCCTCGATCCGATGCTGCCTCTCCACGACGTGCGAACTTTTTCCCAGCACATCGAACGCAACCTGTTTCTTCGCCGCATTCCCGCGCGCATGTTCGTTGTGCTTGGGCCGCTTCTACTCGGCCTCGCGGCCATTGGAATTTATGCCGTGGTTTCGTACGCTGTCGCCATGCGAACCAGAGAGATTGGCGTGCGGCTGGCGCTCGGCGCTACCAGCGGGCGGGTCGTGCGGCAAATTATTCGCGAGAACCTGGGTGTAATCCTGCGGGGCATGGCCATTGGGTGGGTGATCGCGTTCGTGATTGCCATTCACGCGATTACCAAGGGCGTTGTCAGCCTTCCGGTTTTCCTCGGCGTGCCGGCGATTCTATTGACTGTTGCCACGCTGGCCTGCTGGATCCCAGCGCGTAGAGCCAGCCATATTGATCCAATCGAAGCGCTCCGGCACGAGTAGAAGTGAACCTTCGCATCACACGGTTGCGGCGCTGTTAGTCGCGCCTCGTTGCGGCAGCAGCTTGCGCCTGCGACCAATGGTTTCAGGCCAATGCGGATAGATGCGCAGTACATTCGTAGGCCGAAAGCGCCCCAGCAGCAGCGCGCACCGCTTCAGTTTCACTTTGATCTGCCGGGAGGCGCCAGCGCGACAGAAGCTTCGCTGGTAAGCGGCAGGAAAGTAAACGTCTCCTGCAAGTACAGTTGAACCACCGTATCAGTGTGACTGAAATAACCGATGGAGACATCTTGTCCGATGTGCAGCTCGAAATCTCCGCCACGAGTTGTCAGCACAAATGCGCCGGCAATGGCGGGCGCCCAGATAATTTGATCTTTCACCAGCCGCTTGACGTGTTCCAGCACCGGGTATCCATGATCACTTGTCTCCGCCAGTGCCGTGTAAGCATCTGCCCCGAGCAGCACCGCATACGGCCCGTTCACACCGACAAGGCGCAAACGGCTCAATCCTTGCGCAATTGCTTCCGGATACTCGCGCACATCGCTGGGAAGAGTCATCTTCGGGTTGCTGGTCGCTTGACGAATACCCTGAATGCCGGCGGCGGCATAGCCTTCGAAAATGGCGCCATCCTCGGCAAAGGCCATCTGTCGGGCGGCGCCCTTCGCGGGTTGCCAGTCGGAGTCGTTGGCCCCACGCTCGACATCGTCGATGGTCTGGCGATTCAGTTCGAACGGAACGCGCAGTTCCACAAGCGCCTTCACGTCGCGCAGTTTTGCAACGATCCCTTTGCCCGGTGCCGCGATCGCGCTCTGGTGGCCGGTTCCGACGGCAGACACGCTTGAGCCACTCGGCCCTCGTAAGTCCACAACCCGCCGGGCGGCCAGATAGCGCTTTAACGTGCGCGAAGTTTCTTCTTCGATTTGAGCCCATGCGGCATCGGAAATCGGGGCAAGCTCGCGATGTAAGTTATTCACTGGGGATGTCTCCTTTAAGCGAACCAATGCCGAGCGAACCGTCGTGCGGCGGCCCGTCGGGTGTCGAAGATTCTTCCGCGGGCGGCGCAGGCGGCGCCGCATCTGTCGGCTGATCTTCGGTTACTCCCTCTAAAAATGTTTTCGTCGGCACGAAAAAAAGGCTCCCCGTAACCGCGCGGCTGAAGTCCAGGATCCGGTCGTAGTTGCCGGGCGGTCGCCCAACGAACATGTTCTCGAGCATTTGCTCAATCGTGCCGGGCGAACGGCTGTAGCCGATAAAATAAGTTCCGAATTCACCGTGCGAGGGCCGTCCAAAGGGCATGTTGTCGCGCAGGATCTTCACTTCTTTCCCATCCTCAACGATGGTGTTCAGCGCGCTGTGTGCCGAGAGCGGCTTGACGGAATCATCCAGCTCAATATCTGCCATCTTTGTGCGACCGATGATTCGTTCCTGCGCCTCAGTGGACAGCGCATTCCATCCGCCCAGATCATGAAGATATTTCTGCACGATGACGTAGCTGCCGCCTGCGAACGCTGCATCTTCCTGGCCGATGAGCACGGCGTCAGCCGCTTCCTCGCCGCGCGGGTTCTCTGTTCCATCGACGAATCCAAGCAGGTCGCGATCGTCGAAATAGCGGAATCCCTGCACCTCGTCGGCCGGCGAGACCGAATCGCCAAGTCGCGCCAATAGTTGAGTCGCCATTTCGAAGCATAAATCCATGCGTTTCGAGCGGATGTGGAACAGCAAGTCTCCCGGCGTGGCCACAGCGTGGCGTGCTCCTGCGCGAATTTCCCGGAAGGGGTGCAGCTTCGCCGGCCGCGGAGAACCAAACAGTCGATCCCACAGCTCGGAACCAATTCCCATCACGCAAGAGAGACTCGCTTCGATGTCGCGGAACTCCACCGCGCGCACGAACGCCGAAAGGTCGGCACAGAACGATTGAATGATTTTATTGTTCTCGACACCTGGGTTTACGGTCACAACAATGAAGATCGCAGCGCGCGTCAGTGGCGCGGTAATTTGTTGCGCCACCTCTCGTATGCCGCTAGCTTCGGTGCTACTGATTGGTTCGGATTCCATCAGATTTCAACCTGGGAAGGCCCACGAGATCTAATTTTCAGTTGGTCACACGTCGTTTTATTCGCGCAAAGCTTATCATCACCACCCCGCGACCGTCCATGTTCTCAACTCGCACAGCACGATAAGACGTGGTGGTGAGCGAGACCGCGGACGGTACGATTAGCTACTTTTCCGATAACGGCGTTAGCAGGAGCTGACGCCGGAGTCGTGAATGAAACCAGCCCAGAAGCAGGGCGAAGAGGAGAATTAATAACACAATCATGGATGCACGTAAGTTCATTCCATTTTGCGCGTGGCCGGGCCCACGGCGGTCGCCTGCTTGGTCTCGGGGTCGATGCCGATAAGCGCCACCCCGCCCACTCCGCCGCGGCTTGCAGAAATCGCGTGGCCGCGAGCTCTCAGGTCAGCCTGCACTCCTTCGGGCAGGGTGTTGGGGACAGAGAGGCTGCCCAGGCTGGCGCGTTCCTGGCCGAAGGAGCTGATGAAATGCGTGGTGGAGAAGCGCGGTGCCTTGAACGCATCCTCGGCACTCATGCCGAATTCCACAAAGTTCAAGATGACCTGAAGGGCGGCCTGATCCTGTTGGTCGCCGCCTGCTACCGAGATTGCCATTACGGGATCATTGTCATGGAAAAGGAGCGTGGGGCTCAACGTGATCCGCGGCCGTTTGCCCGACTGAATGACGTTGGGAGTTCCCGCAAACGTGTTCAGGCTGCTGAGCCGACTTCCGTGAATAATGCCCGTGTGTCCAGCAACACCGGCTGTACTCGACAGGCCGCTGGGAGTTGCCGCGATGACGTTCCCAAACTTATCAGTCACACACATGACGGTGGTCCCGCCATGCCACGGGCCGGTGATGGTAGGCGGCTTTGTCGGCTTCATATTGTAAGGGTCGCCCGGCCGGAGTTCGAGAGAAGCTTTTTTCGGATCGATCAGCTCGCGCCGCATTTTGGTGTACTGATCAGATAGCAATTCCTGCATTGGCACTTTCACGAAGTTCGGATCGCCGTAATACTCATCGCGATCCGCCAGTGCCAGTTTCTCCGCTTCAATCACGGTGTGGATGTAGTCCGCCGAATTGAATCCCATCTTTCTGAGGTCGAAGCCTTCCAGTAGACGCAGTGTCTCTGAAAGATAAGGACCCTGCGTGAGCGGACCGGCCTTATAAACCGTGTAGCCACGGTACGTCGTTTTGAGCGGATCCACCACCGGAGTTTTGTGCGCGGCCAAATCCGCCTTGCGAAGGAAACCGCCCTTTTCGATATACCAGGCTTCCAGGGCATCGGCGATGTCGCCGCGATAGAAGCGGTCGGAGACGGCTTGTAGTTTCTGCGCCCGCGTACCTTTCGCGGCCCTTTCAGACTCCACCAATTTGCGAAAGGTCACGGCCAGATCAGCCTGCCAGTTCACACCGGTGTCGATCCTCTCCCGGCTGCCGGTATCGATGTACCAACTGGGACCGCCGGCATCCAGAATTGCCAACGTCGGCTGCACAACCTCCTCGAAGCTTTTGGTTCCGTAAAGTTTCAGCAGAGTGACGAGGGCATCTATGGTGCTGGGCACGGCGGCAGCCTTGACGTCGCCATCAGGGATTCCGTTTTTCATGTACCAGGTGATCGCTTTGGGGTCGCGAGGCGCCTCGCCTTGTCCCTCGAGCAGCTTTACGGTTTTCTGGTCGGCACTGTAAACCAGAATGGGGATCTCTCCTCCCACGCAGAAGGCGCCTACGTACGTTACGGAAAGTGCCAGCAGAGTCGCGGCCCCCGCATCAGCGGCGTTTCCGCCCTGTTCCAGAATCTTGATGCCGGCCGCAGTGGCGGCGGGCTTGCCGGAAACAATCACTCCGTGGTTGCCGGCGGCGACACTCGGTTCCTGCGGCCAAGCGAAAGGAGCGAGAAAAAAGACAGAAGCGGCCGATATCGAAATGATCTTGCGCATGTAAGTTAAACTCCGTTGTAGCTGCTGGTATCCATTGCTGTTATGTCATCAAGGGTATATCAACTCCTTTATCTTCGCGCTGATTCCGCCTGAGGCGAGTTCTCAATATAGGTCCCGGGAGATCCGGCAATCGAAGAAGTGGCTCCTAGTCCCCGGCTAAGTTGTGACGAGCGATCAGACGTGAGGATTTTCTTTGCTGTTCCCGCGGCTCGCGGACCGGCTCCGCCCTTGCCGGTGAAAAAAACACAATTTCTTGGTGTGACCAGTTCCAACGGACGAGCGAGCCATCCAAGCTATAGGCTGGCACCCTTCTGACCTGCCAACGTGGCTCGATGAAGATTGCTATCGACGGTAAATTCTGCCTCGCCTGTCCAAGTTCGCTGTGAAGAAGATATGCTTGGCGATTGATGTCTGTCATCCATATGCAGCGGTCATTCGGCGCGGAATATCGATCCCTCACCCAAGACACTGGTTGCCACGAGCGGACCTTGCGGGTTATCAAAAGTAGACAGTCTAGTGGCACGTAACAGCTATTTATGGACTATGCTCCCGCTACGATAGACGCGAAAACGTTGTCGGTACGCCGATCCTTCACGCCATATCAGTACACAACCAGTCGTTACAGGCCACTAGTAGCCGATTACCGCTAATCGGGAGTAAACGGGGTAGGCTGTCAATTAGGAATCTCACCGAACCTAATTTTATGGCTTGGCTGGATTAGTAGCCAGATCAATCAGCTGGATTTCCGAATCATCGCGTAATCGGTCGAACACAATCCTGTTGCCATCGGTAACATCAAAGGTCCGCATTACGGCGACATTATTCAACTTGGTCAACCGACGTGATCTCATCGTGCTAAGGTCAAGCAGCCAGAAATCCTGCCCGGCCAGGGTATCTCCAAGCATATAAACTAGACCTGTGCCGTCGGGTAGAAACCGTGCGCGCTCGCCCTCGCGTTGCACGTTGATTTCTGGCAGTTTCACAGGAGTGCCATCCGGGTGTACCGCCAACAGCGGCGTTAGCGTGAACACCTGTGTCCCGCTATACACAATCAGGTCTCCGCGCGGCGACCACACGGGATCAAGGAACGGCCCTTTTACTATCTGAACCGGCGCGCCGCCGTCTACCGGTAACTTGAACAGCCCCGCTCCGTCGCGATCACTTCCGGCGGCGACAATCCATTTGCCGTCGGGTGACCAAGAAGCTGTGCCCCGAACATCGACGTCGCTTGAAAGGGGATGAAGTTGGGTTCCATCGGCACCCATCACGTGCATTTGATACTTCCCATTTCGCCTTAGCGCAAACGCAACACTCGCTCCGTCAGCCGAGACGGCTGCAGCCGACTGCAGCGAGCCTTCTGACCCCTTCCAAATTTCTTGCGCCTGTCCATTGCGATAGCTCCACAGTCCGTCCGCCCCGTCCCGAGAAGATAGGTAAAACAGCGATCCGCCCGCGAAACGTGGCGCCTGGGCACGCACAGACGGTATTGGAAAGGGCTGGACGTCCCGTTCCAGGATCAAGCGATCGGAAATCGGAACGCTCCACAGATTGATCTCTGCTTTCACGACAGTCGCGGCCAGACGCTGTCCATTGGCCGTGGCTGCCAGAGCGGTATATTGTTCCAGACCCGAGCTCACGCGACGGGAAGTTCGCGTCTCCGTGTCGAATGCCCACAACCATGGACCCGCCCCATACTCGTTATGGGCCACGAACAAAACCGTCCGCTCGTCGATCAGCGTGGGATACTCGATGTCGGTGTTGAGATGGGTAAGTTGTTCCGCTTTCCCCCCATCCGGCGAAATCCGCCATAGGTCCATTTCACGCGTGGCTGGCCGGCCGCGCACAATGAAAATCCAGCGCCCATCAATCGACCAGACGGGATAGTGATTGTGCATTCCTGGATCGTTTTGCACGATCCTGCGTGGATTGGCTCCGTTGTGATCCGCCACAAAGGTAGGATCGCCCGGTTCCCAGGTGTGATAGACCACCCGCGTACCGTCCGGTGACCATGCAACCTCTGCCGCGCGTTCGTCCAGGAAATTGCGGGGTGTTCCCCCTATCAGCGGCCATAGCATGAGCCTTCTCTTTTCCGTTCCTCCGCTCCACACCTCCGATCCATCGCCTGCAAATCCGATTGCGCGCAGGGGTGCACGCATATCTCCGTTCCTGCCCTGGGTCAGATTTGCTAAGCCAGTTCCACTTGCTTGAATCACCCAGATGTCGAATGTGCCGCTGCGGTTGGATAGGAAGGCAACGAATTTTCCGTCCGGTGAGACGGCAGGGTTGATTTCGTCTCCTTTGAAGTTGGTGAGTCGTGCGAACTGCGCATTGGAAAGTGGATCCCGAACTGTCGGCCTGCGGCGATTGGCGGTAATCCAGAATCCGAATCCGGCCACAAGCAACGCAACTAAAATCCATGGCAACAAGTAAAAGTGCTTCTTTACAACCGGCGCCGGCACCCGCGCCCTTCGCGATCCTCCCGACCCCGCGTCCGAGGTCGTGCCAACACTCACCTCGCTACTGCGTCGCGTCACTTTCCCCGAACTGCTATCACGTTGGAATCGCTTCAAGTCGGTCCGCAATTCCGCAGCGCTGCTGTAGCGCAGCGCGCGGTCTTTCTCGATGGCCTTGTCGATGACCCGTTCTAACTCCACCGGCACAGCGGCGTTCAGGCGAACTGGTTCGATCGGCTCTTTGTGAACTATGGCGTCAAACACCGCGCCGGTACTCTCTCCGCGGAAAGGCAAGCATCCCGTGGCCATCTCATACAAGACCACGCCAAAAGAAAAAAGGTCGGTGCGTGCATCCAATTGCCTGCCCAGGACCTGCTCAGGCGACATGTAGGCTACCGTTCCCAACGCGCTTCCCGGGCTGGTCAACTGCCCCGAATCCATTTCCATGGATGCCAGCGTGGAGGAGCCGCCGCCCGCTTTCACATTGTTTACCTTAGCCAGACCGAAATCGAGAATTTTCGCGTGTTCGCGCCTGGTCACGAAGATATTGGCAGGCTTTATGTCGCGATGAATGATGCCTTCGGTGTGCGCCGCCTCCAGTCCGTCGGCGATTTCAATCGCAATCGTAAGAATAACCTCGGTATCGAGCGGCTTTCCGTTGATGCGATGCTTCAATGTCATGCCGTCCAGAAATTCCATCGCGATGAACGCTCGACCGTCTTGCTCGCCGATGTCGTGAATCGTGCAAATGTTGGGGTGATTTAATGCCGACGAGGCTTGCGCTTCGCGTTGAAAACGGGCCAGGGCCTGTGGATCGCGGGCAACTTCTTGTGGCAGGAATTTCAGCGCAACAAAGCGATGCAGCCGAATGTCCTCGGCCTTGTAAACAACGCCCATTCCCCCTCCGCCGAGTTTTTCTACGATGCGGTAGTGCGAGATGGTCTGACCGATGAGCGAGTCGCTGCCAGGCATGGTGCGGCCATCTTAGGTTGCGACCTCCGGCAAGTCAACGAAACCGCTGGATATAAAGCCATGAACGGCATCACAGTGTTTGCAAGTCCTTCCATGAGAAGGCCGATCCCTGTCAAGAGTTTTTTGCTCTTTCCATGAGTTTTCTCTCTTTTTTCCGTTCAGCCAAGCCGCCTCTGTCGCCACCCTTCCATCCGCACTCTTATATGAGCGGTTTTCGCTCGGTGCAAGTTGGGTGTTCTCGTTTCAGTAGGCGCTGCCACCTGATTATCGTCCTCCGCTTCTCTCTTTACGAGGGAAGTTGGGCCAGGACTTGATCGCAGTCACCTAAACTCGGCGGTCGAGCTCAGCTGTTCGGTTACAAAACAAGTAAAAGGAAGCATCTTCGACGTTATCTATCGTCGTTGTGTCCCGCGACTCGGACATAATCAAGCCATCGGAGTCATCGCGCATCGACAGTGTCGTCTGATCTGGCTGATCCTACATAACGGAGCCCGTTACGAAGAACGAGGCCCGGCAGTTACGACACTATCCAAGTACAAGCGCACGTGGAGAATGATTCGGCAACTACAACAGCTGGGATATCGGATCGAATCACCCAAACCTCAACCCAGCCAAGCGCAGGCGCAATGATTTTCGACCCTGATTAACGCAGAGGTTATCGCAGAAGTGGGGCTAGTACCTAAGTTATCGGTAACCCGCGCGTCGGATGGGTGTGCAACGACAGGTTGAGCCGGCACGACAAACCAGGAAGTTAGCTCGCTGTCAGGACCATTTGAATGACAACAACTAGAAATAGCCATCTTCCTCTACCGGGAATGTGGGCTAGCGAAAGTGATCGACGAGCATGATATCGCTATTGACGTCGTCTATCTGCGAGTAGAGAATCCAGCGTCCATCGGGCGAAACAGACAAGCCCCCATTCATGGTGCTAAAGTCGCGATCTACATCCATTATCTTCCGGACTTGCCGGGTTGAAAAATCGAAGTAACAGATCGAATGTGGCGCATCCGCTGGCACGAAATAGATGCCCGCTGGAACAACTGTCCACAGGGCAGCGTCCTTCAGCAAAGGCATACCCTCCACTGGTGAGGCCGGACCGATTTGATTTACCGATGCTTTCTTTATTCTGGCATCAGACCATCCGTCAACAAAATAGAGTGTCTCCCCATCGAAAGACTCATGGACACCAAAAGCGGACTCAGACGAAAGCACGGACGCATTTCCGCCCTCCGCGGGACAGCGATAGACTCTCGGATCCTTGAGTGGGCCCGAAAGGAAGTAAATCCATTTACCATCGCGTGACCAACTTGGCTGAAACAGTCCTGGTGTGTTTGTGACGAGCTTGCGGGAAATGAGTTCGGCTACATCGACGATATATACTTCCGGATTACCGGAGTGCCAGGAGTCAAACACCATCCTTTTACCGTCCGGCGACCATCGCGGAGTCCCGGTTGTTTCACCCTCGAACTTAGAAATCTGCATCAAGTTGGACCCGTCAGCGTCACTTATCCATATTTCCCTGGCTCCCCCGCGGGTGGATTCGAAAGCAATATGTTTTCCATCCGGAGAATAGTTGGGATTCGATTGCTCACGTGTCGAGGCAACAAGAATTACCCCTGCCGATTCGGGGTGCAACAAATCTTTGCGCCAAATATTTATATTGTCGGAAAAAGTGGTGAATGCGAGCTTGTCACCCTTGCTGGAAATTGCTGGCCAAGCAAAGCCTTGCCCAAAAGGCAGTTTTCGGTATGATCCGTTGGCGAGTATGAGCTCAAACAATTCACCACCACTGCCGTGGTCCGCCGTGAAGATCAGACGACGGTCATCAACTGTCCAAGAGGTGCCAGATGGCTGACCAAAGAATGTTGCGATCAGATTGGGAGTTCCGCCCTCAACTGCCACACTGTAGATGCCTTCCTCAATGGAATTAATCGCACATTCGTATGCCAACTGTTTGCCGTCGTGAGAAAAAGCAGGCAATCCTTCGTAAAGACAATTTGCTGCATGAGGAATCTGTTGGCTCTTGAGAGTTTCTAATGAGAGTAAATTGAGTTTGCTTTCAGGCGAATCATCGGTGAATGCGATCCACTTGCCGTTTGGGGACCAGCTGATTGCCGTGGCGGCTGCAGTATGAACTTGGGTAGACCGCAGTTTTCTTTCTGGTCCACCCAGCGCCGGGACAACGTACAAACCCGTATCTGCGCCGGAGAGCCGATGGAAAGCAATTTGCGTGCCGTCAGGCGACCAGGCCGGGCAAAGGAATTCTGACGGGTGGTGCGTCAAACGCAACAGTTTCTCGCTGCCAACGACTTTTAAATAAAGATCGAAACCCTTCGATCCTGTCGCAGGATCGCCCGTCCATGCGAAAGCAATCTGGGTGCCGTCGGGGGAAAAAGTCGGGGCAACCTCTTGTCCGGGGAAAGCTGTGAAGGGAACGGGAGTCAAAGCCGATTGTTCAGCGCGGGGCTGTCGTCTTAGATATATCAAAAACAATGTAGCTACGCAGGCTGCGCCGAAAAGAACCGTTGCTCCGATCTTGAGATAATTCGGGCGATAGTCTGTATGACTATTTGGTTGTATGGCGTCGGGCGAGGATATTTTGCCGTTATTGCCGGCCACCCACTCTATGGGGACGGCGAACCTGTATCCATATTTTGGCAGGGTCTCAATGAACTTAGGATGCTCAGCCGAGTCTTCGAGTGCCTGACGCAGCTTCTTCACGGCTGTGTTCACACCAAGTTCGAAGTCGACGAACGTGTCTTCGGTCCACAGTACCTGGCGCAACTCTTCGCGGGTAACGACTTTTCCTTCTGCCTCCAGCAACAAGCGTAACACTTGGAACGGCTGGCCTTGAACGGGTACACGGACACCTGAGCGGAGCAGTTCGCCACTGGTCAAATCAACATGGAACTGATCGAAATTCGCGCCTGATGGAGGTGAACTGGAGGTGGACACAGAAACGATTACCACCTTTCTACATGAGTATAGCTCATTCAGATGACAACAGTGGTGTATTCAGTGCTCACCTTATTTATTAACTCCTTATAATTCAGAGACTTTCGTTGTTCACCTGAAGTACATGCCGAGTCCTCTTGGCGTCTATGGTGCAGATTTTCGAACAATGTGATGGTGCAGCCTCACGGGATGAGAACCGCCGCAGGGGCGGACCTCAAATACTGATCCCCGAATTTAAGGAGATGATATGAAACGCATTCTGTGTTTTGCTGCAGCAACCATCGCGATTTGCCTGATCGCCCCAGTAGCCTATGCACAAGGTAGTCACCTAAAGCTCCGCTTCCATGTACCATTTCAGTTCAGCGTAAAAGACAAGACCTTTCCGGCAGGCGAATATGAGGTGAGCCAGCCTTGGCACTTGTCTCTGAGTGTGCGTAATCTAGAGAACTACACTTCAACATTCGAATCAGTTGTGCCTGCACAATCGCGCAACGAAGGAAACGGGCATGCTAGGCTGGTCTTCCATCGTTACGGCAACGACTATTTTCTCGTTTTTGTATCCGATGGGTCGTGGGAATCCACCTATGACTTCCAAATATCGAAAGAAGAGACGCAACTGGCGAATGCAAGTCCGCGAAAACCGGTAACAATCGTCAGTGTCACCCCAAACGGCACCGCTGAAGTTGCCAGCGATTTGACTAGACATGTCCGGTAACGTGGCTCATGAAGACTATAGGCGAATTGTCTCGTTGGAGGCTTCGATAGCTACGTAACACGCAACAACGCTTCTACATTCAACTTAACAACGAAGGCTAAGCAAGTAACGCTACTGAAGTTTCAAAAAGGAGATCTCAATGAAAAGGAAATCAGTGTTAAGAATATCGATAATTGTAATTCCCATGATCGTTATTTGCGGTTTGTTGGTCGCCGCTTCCTCGGCGCGGGTCGATCAAGAAAGGGGAACAGGTCGCGACGACGGGGACACGAAGGCATGCACGAACAAAACCCTTCAAGGCGATTACGGATTCACCCTCGAAGGTGAGATCCTTGGACCGGGCCTCCAGTTGCGGGGCGTAGTGCTGCAACATTATGATGGCAAAGGTAGCTTTACGCAGGTGGACCACGTCGTCACCGGCGGCGTGCCACCAGCGGAGGAGTGGACGCCGGGCAGCGGGACCTACACCGTCAATCCGAATTGCACTGGATCGGCCGTAATCACCGTGCCGGGGAATCCGCTTTCTCCGATAAACTTGCACTTCGTGGTGGTCAAAGAGGGCAAGGAAATCCGCCAAGTGGTCGACGCGAACGCGGTAACCGCGGTCGGCAACAAAGTCGAGTAAACGCTGCGATAAAACAGTTGTGACCGCAGAATGAAAGCAGCCTGTCCGAGTGGTCGAACGGCCGGGGCGTTGCTCAAGATCGAGTGCGCCCCGGGCTCCTCGCTCAACACAGAGAGCCTGTTTGCGGACTCCCCGTTTTTTTGTGAGCAAAGTTATTGCACCAAAATAGTGCAAAAAGCAGCAGTTTCGCTCCCTCCTACCACCATACCCCGAGTATGATTGACCGGTAAGCGCGGGGCCGTTTATACGGGATTTTCACCGCAGTGGCGGTGCTTTCTTTTCCTCCGTATCCGCTATCCCCTCAGCACATTGACGGGTGCCGCGGCGCCGTTATCACGATAAATCTTCGGCGCTTCCGTCGAACGCGCCGTTCTTTAACTGCCCTCATGACGCGCTCGTCTGTAGCTCTAACCTCATTCGCTTTTCTGTTTCTGCTCGAATCAGCCTCGCCTGTTCTTGCGTGAACAGCAGCGTGCCCGTCATTGCGCGTCGGATCTGTCCGCGTCCCCAGTGCCCTTGCATAACGCCCGTGTCAGCGTGACTGTTCGAGCCGAGTAGCAGATGCCCAATTTCGTGCGCTATGACACAACCCAGAATGATAGGGATCTCGAACTCGGCGCCGTCACTCCTTGCGAGATGCATCGCATAGTCGTAGTAGACGCTGGCGAGAACCGGGACTACTGCAAAACCAAAGAGAGTGTCTTGGAACTCATTCTGGGTGGACTGGGAGAGTACGCGCAACGCGATGTCGGTGGCTTTGAGCGGCTTCCCACAGGGATCTTGCCGGTCAGCGGTGGAATGCCCCGCGGGGCAGTCTAACCAGATTGTCTGCAAACCAGCTTTCGCGAGGATTCGGGCAGCTTCGCGTTCGGCCCCGGCTAAAGTGGCTGGGGAGGCCTGCGTGTAGTTGTTCACCCGAACCCTGATCCTGGGACTTGGGTCAGTACCACTGGCCAAAATGGCTTCTGGGAAGGCGAAAATCATTACACCAACCAGACCTGCTAAGGCCCTGATGCTCAGCTGTAACCAAGGGACCTGTAGATAGCAGAAAAATTCGCCGAAAGACGAATGCTGGGTCGTCGTCCTTATTATTTCCATGTCGTCCTCCTCCGCGAGTTGCGCGCTGAGGGCGACGCTGGGCTTTTGGTTTAGCTACCTCAATGCATGGGAACTCTATTCAGGTCTTTGGGAGGTCGAAAGAAAGTCAGCAGCTAACTTCCTGACACTAAAGGAGGTGGAGTAGGAGCCGAGTATCCCGGAAACAGGACCGCTACTTGTTTAATCGGAACCGGTGCTAGACTGGCGGCACTTGAGGCGCAGGCCAGTGACAGAAGCCGTCCATTCACGCAGGTTAGTCCGGTTCGGGAGCTACGAAGTTGACCTTCCCGCTGGAGAGTTGAAGAAGTGCGGGGTAAAGCTGAAACTTGGCGGGCAACCGTTTCAGGTTCTCGCGATCCTGCTGGAGCAGCCCGGCACAATTGTGACCCGGGAGGAATTGCAGAAGCGGTTGTGGCCGGACACGTTTGTCGATGTTGATCATAATCTGAATACCGCGATCAACAAGATTCGCGAGGTGCTGGATGACTCAGCGGACAGTCCTCGCTTCATCGAGACGCTCCCACGGCGTGGTTACAGGTTTGTTGCCCAGGTCGAGAGCACCGGTATCGGGAAGTTACAAGTCGAGAGGCCGAACGACGGTGTGCCGAAACATGCGCGGTCGCGAACTCTGCGCCTCGCGATTCTCTTCGGGGGTTGCGCTCTGCTGCTCGGAGCGGGCTTATACCTCTACAAGCTGCGCAAAGTTTCCGAGCCGCCGGGGCAGCGCACTCTCACCCGCGTCACGTTCGACGACGGCCTGCAGATCGGTGCTACTTGGTCTCCTGACGGCCGTTTCCTCGCCTATAGTTCCGATCGGGGCGGCAAATTCGACATCTGGGTGCAGCAGGTCAGCGGTGGCGACCCTATCCAAGTGACCAACAGACCGGGTCAAAATTGGGAGCCGGATTGGTCTCCGGATGGCAAATACATCGCCTACCGTTCCGAGGAGGGTAACGGAGGAATATACATTGTCCCGGCGCTTGGGGGTGCAGGACTCGAACGGAAGATCGCACCTTTTGGCTACTACCCCCGGTGGTCCCCGAACAGCTTGCAGGTGTTGCTCCAGACTCATTTCACTACGATTAGTTATCCCAACCGGTTCTACGTAGCGCAACTTGATGGCAGTGCACCCAGCGAGGTTCTAGCCGACTTCCTCACGCAAAACAAGCTGTCGGCGGGTTCAGCCGCGTGGTATCCGGATGGAAAGAGAGTCACGGTCTGGGCAGCGGATTTTTCGCCAAGTCCCAGCTTTTGGATGGTTCCGATTGCTGGAGGGCCCGGAATCAAACTGGACATTGCTCCTGCGGTCCAAAGAAAACTCGCAGAGGCGTCTACACAAGGAGACCCTGGCCAAGAGCTAGGGGACTACTCTTTCTCCTGGTCACCCTCGGGCGATGTCGTTTATTTCGAGCGGGCCTACAGAGGGGCGAGAAACATTTGGAAGATGAAAGTCGATCCTGAGACGCTACGAGCCACGGAGGTCGATCGTCTAACCACCGGGCCGGGGCCCGATGCAAGAGTCGCGATTTCAGCCGACGGCAGACGACTGGCCTACACAGCCAAGTCGCAGCGGATCCAAAGTTGGCTCTTCCCGTTCGATGCCACGACTGGCCAGATTAGAGGTAACGGCGATGCGATAACCTCGCCCGGAAGGATCTCTCTCGACCCAGTCTTATCGGCGGATGGTACGAAGGTTGTCTATTTAGTTCCCCACGGCGAAAGCTCCGGGCCGTCTTTTGGGGACGTTCGAAACGAACTGTGGCTGAAGTCGCTGGTGGATGGGCGCGATGCTCCGGTCATTTCCGACGACTATTCACGCTGGCTCGCAGTTTGGTCCCCCGACAGCATGCAACTGGCTTACGAGCGTCGAAAGCTCAGGACAAACGAGAAACAGCTCATGGTTTGGTCCAGCCAAAGCCACGACGAAGAGCCACTTACAGAAGTGAGCAACACGGGTAGGACCATTTGTGATTGGTCTCGAGACGGCAAGTGGCTGTTGGTGCGCCAAGGCACACTCCGGGAGCAGGAGCAGGAAATCTGGTTGGTCCCGCTCGCTTCGGCGCCGCATGCGGAGAGTAAGGCACAAAGGATTGTTTCCGATTCGACATACCAGCTGTTCCAGTCACACTTCTCTCCTAACGGTCGATGGATTGTCTTTGAGGCAGTCGCGAACTCACCCAATCCCGAATCCACGCTCTACACAGTGCCCGCATCCGGTGGTCGGTGGACCCGCATCACCGACGGCAAGCAATGGGACGATAAACCTCGCTGGTCTCCAGATGGCAGGACAATTTACTTTCTCTCTGGGCGCGGCGGTTTCTTTAATGTCTGGGGGATCCACTTTGATCCGAACACGGGAAGGCCAGTTGGGCAGCCATTTCAGGTATCGAAATTTGAAAGCCCCCGACTGATGGTTCCACGGTGGATTCCCACTGTGGGGCTTTCGCTCACCCAGGACAAACTGGTGATGACCATGGCCGAAGAGTCCGGCAGCATCTGGGTGATAGATAACGTGGATCGATAGGCGAGCAGCCCCAACGGCCGATTCACGTACTCGAAACTCGCTCTGACGGTTTCTTGCAGTTGGCCGCGCCTGCTCTTAGCTGCACGTTCTGCGAAACGGTCCGTTCTCCCGCCTGGGGCGGCACTTGCTGGACAAAGTGCCGATATCCGATCTATGCGAGGAATATGGGCTGCAGCCCACGGTGTTCTACCGTTGGCAGAAAGAGTTCTTCGAGAATGGCGCAGCCGCCTTCCAGGGCAAGAGCCGACCTGACCATCAAGGAGAAAAAGAACGGATCGAGTTCCTGGAAAAGAAGATTCACACCAAGGACGAGGTGCTGGCCGAATTGATGGCTGAGCACATCGCTTTAAAAAAAAGTCTTGGGGAGCTCTGACCAAAGTGTGGGTGCCGCACGATGTGCGGGACCTGGTGGTGGATTTCGTCCGGTACTGGTCAGAAAAGACCGAGATCGGTGCCGGACGATTCATCCACTGGCTGGGAGTACGAGCCAGCAAATTCTACGACTGGCGAGAGCGCTACGGGCGCGTCAATGAGCACAACGGTTGGATTCCCCGGGATTTCTGGCTACAGCCGTGGGAGAAACAATCCATCATCCGCTATTATCTGGACCATCCGCTGGAAGGCTACCGACGATTGACGTTCATGATGCTGGACGCGGATGTCGTGGCCGTCAGCCCATCGAGCGTCTGGCGGGTTCTGCAACACGCAGGGTTGCTCTCCCGATGGAAAGGTAAGCCGTCGCGCAAAGGAACCGGCTTCGAGCAGCCCCCACAACCGCACCAGCATTGGCATATTGATGTTTCCTATATCAACGCGAGCGGCACTTTCTATTATTTGTGCAGCATTCTTGATGGCTTTAGCCGTTCGATCGTTCATTGGGATCTACGAGAATCGATGACCGAAGCAGAAATTGAAGTCATCTTGCAGCGAGCCCGGGAGACGTATCCACAAGCAAAACCGCGGATCATCTCCGACAATGGGCCGCAGTTCATCGCCCGGGACTTCAAGGAGTTCATCCGCATTGCCGGCATGACCCACGTGCGAACCTCGCCTTATTATCCGCAATCGAATGGCAAGCTCGAACGCTGGCACAAATCCCTAAAATCCGAATGCATCCGTCCGTCGAACGCGCCGTTCTTCAACAGCGAAGGCGGTGGGATCCAATTCAAGTGCAGCCTTCTCGTTGACTTGACTGCTGGAGCGGCCTAAGCTTTGGCGACATAGACCCACTGCTTGTCATGATTGGCCAAACGCTAGGACATTATCGCGTTATCGAAGAGGTCGGCTCAGGAGGCATGGGTGTCGTTTATCGTGCCCACGATACGCGACTAGACCGAGACGTGGCACTGAAGGTGGTCCGTTCCAGAGCACTCAACGACGGCTCCGCTCGCGAACGTTTCCGAAAGGAAGCATTGCTTTTGTCCAGACTGTGTCACCCAAACATTGCCCAAGTTTATGATTTTGACACAGAAGATGGCGTCGACTTCTTGATCATGGAATTTGTCACAGGAGACACGTTAGCAAGCACAATTACACGAGGACCCATCCTGGAAGAGACCACGATCAATCTGGGGATTCAAATCGCGAGTGCATTGGAAAACGCCGCGGAAGTCGGGATAGTCCATCGGGACCTCAAACCAGGCAATATAATGATGACGGTTAAAGGAGGTGCTAAGGTTCTCGATTTCGGATTGGCGAGAATGTTTCGGTCCGATGAAAATGTTACCGAGACTCTTGACGCCGGGGGAGTTGCCGGGACTCTTCCTTACATGGCCCCAGAACAACTGAGAGGAGAACCCGCAGACTTTCGGAGTGATATCTACTCCTTGGGAGGGATATTATACGAAGCTGGCACAGGGCAGCGACCGTTCGATTCACGCATCTCAACCGGCCTGATTTCTGACATTCTCAACAAATCGCCGATAGCGCCTCGACAACGCAACCCTAATCTGTCGCTCGGCTTCGAGAGTGTTGTTCTGCGTTGCTTGGCCAAAGAACCAAGACAACGATACCAAAGGGCTTCCGAACTGCGAGTGGCTCTGGAAACAATTCGGGGCAGTGGGGGAATGGTACCGTCCGGGATGCGAACTGTAAGACTCCGTTCGCTCCGGATCTTAGTGGTTGCGGCCTTACTTATAGTCACCACTTGGGTCGGCGTCGTCGTAACCTGGCGCTCATCGAAACGATTGCCAAGGGTCAATGCAGCCATTGCCAATGAATTGGCGGTCTTACCGTTGAACACGAAGAACGAAAACGGCGAGACGCTTGCGTTTGATAATGGGCTTGTTGAAACGTTAACCTCCCGGCTAACTCAATTGAGCAGGCGCCATCCACTCCAAGTAGTTCCGGCTAGCGAAGTCCGTGCAAAAGGCGTTACAAATCTACAAGAAGCACGCGAACAATTTGGGGCGACCCTCGGACTGCAATTGAACGTTCAGCGATCTGGACAACTTGTTCGAGTGAATTATGCCTTGGTCGACGCAAAACTACACAGGCAATTGGGTGGCGACACAATTACAGCCCCAGCCTCAGACCCTTTTTCGTTAGAGGACAGAGTGGCGGAGAGTATCGTCAAGTGCTTGGAAATTGAACTTCAACCTCAAGAAGAAAAGTCTTTAAATGAGCACGGAACAAATCAACCATCTGCATACGACTACTACTTACAAGGGCGGGGTTACTTGCAGGAGCCTCAGAAACCGGAAAACATAGACAGTGCAATCACAGTATTCGGTCATGCCCTAGAACGAGATCCAGGGTACGCTCTAGCCATTGCCGGGTTAGGAGAAGCCTACTGGCGGCGTTACGAACTCGACAATGAGAATCGATGGGCGATCCAAGCTCAGGGTTCGTGTGAAAAAGCAATCGCATTTGATGCCAACCAGGCGGAGAGTCATGCCTGCCTAGGAATGGTGTACGAAGGTATGGGCAAATACGAAGACGCTGTGAACCAGTATCGTCGTGCCGTCGAAATTGAGCCGACTAGAGATGATGCCATTCGGGGACTTGCCTCCGCCTATGCCAAATTGGGAAGAATGGACGAGGCCGAAAGGACGCTACAAGTTGCGATTGGTGTTCGTCCACAGTATTGGAAGGGCTACAACTCTCTGGGCGCGCTTTATATGAACGAGGGACGTTATGAAGAGGCAGCCAAGATGTTTTCGCAGGTGGTTGCTCTCGCGCCCGACAGTTTTCGAGGATTTAGCAACTTGGGAGCAACATATGTTCGCCTCGGTCGCTATCCAGAAGCGATCAAGTCCCTTCAAGATTCGATTAAGATAAGGCCCACCGAAGAAGCGGTCTCCAATCTGGGAACAGCGTTTTATTCTCTTCGACAATTTGATAATGCTGGCAAGAGTTATAGCGAAGCAACAAAGCTAAATGATCAAAATTATGTGATTTGGGGAAATCTCGCCGATTCCTACTACTATTCTGGGAAGCGCGCCAACGCGACGCTGGCTTACCAAAGAGCAATTTCATTGGCGGAGAAGAGGCTCGAAGTTAATCCTCGCGATGCGTCAGTTCTCAGCGATATTTCGGGCTACTACGCGATGCTCGGACGGCGCCAAGAAGCCTTTGCCTCTCTAGAAAAGGCTCTTAAGTTGTCTGAAAAGAAGGATCCTGACGTGTTATTCGAAGCGGCTATGGTACATAATCAGTTCGGCGAAACCTCAAGAGCCCTGGAATTGCTGGACAAGGCATTGGTGGCAGGTTTTTCTCCAACGACCATTTCTGATGCGCCAGCATTGGACAACTTGCGCGGCAACGAGAGATTTCAAGTCATTCTCCGGAGTCGATTGAACCATGGGAAGTAGACTGACACTTACGAAGAGGAGTCCACAGCAATCCCGCCATAGACAACCTGCGAAGCGGGATGGCTCAGAATCCATTGACTTACGATCGAAGCAGGCGATGAAAATCTCTCAAGACACGAGGAGGTTCCCCCGATGAAATGCCAGCAGAAACAGCAGGCTATCCTGCTCTCTTTAGCTGCCACCGTGATGTTGCTATGCATTTCGTGCCACGGCAAAACGCAGTCCAACGAACAAAGAGTGGCGCAAGAGACCTTCGTCGATAAATGCCCTATCAGCATACCTTCTCTCACGCAATGTACGCTTTCTCAGATGAACGATGAGAGGGTTGTATGGATCAACAATTCGGGTGCGAATCTGTACGTTTGTTTCGATCCCCGGAATGGTCCTTTTGAGGCCTACGCGTGGTCTGTCCCGGATCAGGGGCGCCGAAGAAGCGGAAGGATTAGGGATGATATTAATCCGCCTCAAGCGTATGAATTTTATTACTCCACATCACCGTGTGTGTGGCCGCCACCCGGGGTACATACGGAAACTAATCCTAAGATAATTATTAAGCAATAATAGCCTGCCTCCATAAGACGCTAGAGGGCGGGTTCCCGCCAGATTCTCAAACTCTGAGCCGCTTCAACCGTGAGGCGATGCTGCTTCCGCGCTGAATCGTCTAGAGTTTTGTACGATTCACGATTTTGGCGAGCACGTTGCAGTGCGCGATGTGCGGGAGGGGGCCTACGTTTGTGCGAGTTCTCGTCGATTCTGAAGCAGTGCCGCTACGGGTTTTGCGCCGATCATTCGGGCAACTTTAGGTTGTCCAATTCGGCGCAGAGGAGTAGGGTTCGACCCGTTTAGGGAGTCTTCGATGAACCCACTTCATCTGTGGTGGCGCGGGTTGATTCTCGCTACGGTGGCGTTTCTTGCTTGCCGACTCTTCGCTGTTGCCTCAGACGAGCCAACCCTCACCAAGGAACAGATTAAGCAGTTCCTTCTCAGCGCAAGGGTGGTGAACAGTCAACCGTCCAAGAAAGGCATTACCCATCCCTGGCGGCTCACGCTCTCCGACGGTACCGTGATCCATGACGCCTCTTTCCAATCGATTGATGAACACAGAGTCTCGATGCAGCTTGACGCAGGGACCGAACTGAACTTTGTAGATTCCTATAAGTACAACATCGCTGCTTATGAGCTGGCTGAGATGCTTGGCCTGGACGACATGCTGCCGGTATATGTCGAACGCAAATGGCAAGGCAATGTAGGCTCGCTCAGTTGGTGGTTGCCGGTGAAGATGGATGAGGCTGAGCGCCACAAGGAGAGATTAGCTCCGCCGGATGGGGACGCCTGGAACAATCAGATGTATAAGATTCGGGTCTTCGACGAATTGGTCTACGATTCCGATCCCAACCTGACCAACGTGTTAATCGGTGAGAACTGGAAGATTTGGAGGATTGATTTCACCCGCGCATTTCGCCCCAACAAGGATCTGAAAGATGCCAACGATTTGGTAAGCGGCGGCGAGAATCGCCCCGCGCTGGCCCGGGGCAAAGGCTACGGCGTAGCCGATGTACTGTTTTCCGCTTTTGCTGGTCTGGGCCTGGCGGTTGTAAATGGTCATTTCCAGGGCCATCGGACCTCCTGAAAGCGTGCATTTTGATTAGCCAAATAAAAGTACACCGCAAGTACACAGCGCCTACTCAAAACACGTAACTTGCTGATTCTAAGGTCCTACCAAAGCGCTGGAACCGCTCGAACCGCTGGAGTTGGGTACAAAAAAGGTACAAAACGTGAGCATAGTTTGTGACGTAATTTCCGTCCTGTACGTGAGGGCGCCCCGGCGATCGAGGGAACGGAAATTAAAGCTTGTGAGTTGGACTGGTCCAGACCCGGCAGACAAATAGAGCAGTAAGGCACACAGAGGCGCAAGAACGTGCCAAGCGTACAATAGACTGTGAGCCAGTATGCGATTGGAAACATAGAGTTACAGGGATTTCCTGATACTTTCGAGTTGCACTAGCCCCAAGAAATCCACACAGGCTGGCTAGGATGGGACAGGGACGCGCCGCGGGCGGGCGTCTCGCAGACCCCCTATTTCGTGCATCATATCTAGACTAGATGGCTCTCCGCGCAATCCTCCTGGAGGTTTACGAATGAAACCAACGAAATTGATTGCTCTCCTGATACTCCTTGCATCCCCTGCATCAACGCTGGCGCAAGGAAGTGGCTCTCAACCTCGCCAGCCGCAGCCCGTCGGGAACGACACCCCGGCGCCGTTCGAAGTCACGCGATCTTTTGTCGGAAGGATACTGGATATTCATACGGATTCGCACACATTGGTAGTCGAAGACAAGAACGGCAAGAAGGTGCAATTTAGCGTCGATGAGCATACGGAGTTTAAGGCCGACAAAAAAACCGAATTGGCAGGGCGTAAGAATCTGAAACTCGACGACTTTCAAAAGGATCAACCGGTGAAGGTCACCATCCGGTCGAGCGATAGCAAGGTCATCGAGGTGCGCTTGGAGCGAGAAAAGACCTAGCAAACCAACGCGGTGGGCTGGCAGTGGCCGGCTCGGTTGTGGCTGGCTTGCCGATCGGGCCTTCGGTACGGAAGCGATAACGCGCTTTTCGCTGTACCTGGCACCCACGCGCGGGACATTTTGAAACGGCGGACGAATCCACTTTTGAAGCGAGTGACTCGCTGCCGGGGGATCAAGAATTGTCGCGGACAGACTCCTGGAATCCAACCAAGCAGGTGCGTCTATGGCTTATGGGGGCACTGCTCCTGGCGTCGGAATGTGCCTACCTCGCGCTATTGCGCTTGAACGCCACAAATGGACTCCGGCCAGTCCTGAATTTCCTGGCGTTGCTTGGCGCGCTCTTCGCACTTTACGCTTTTGCGTTCTTCCTGGTGCGTGGTGTTCGCGAAACGTCGCGCGCAATGTTACTGATAATCGCCGTTGGAACCTTTCTCTTTCGCTTAACGCTGCTTCCTGCAGGTTGCCCTTACGACGCGAGTTTCCGGGCGTTGCTGGCGGGCATCCGGGCGGATGTGCGGGGAGAATCCGTATATTTCGAACGGTTTCAACTTTTTGATGACGATGTGTGGCGCTACCTCTGGGATGGCCACGTCTGGGCGCACCATGGAAATCCCTATGCCTTTGCGCCGAATGACCCGGCGGTCGACCGATTCGCCGACGAAGACAATCGTGATCTCACCGACAGTCGCGCAATCTGGAACGATGTTCGCGGCAACATTCCTGAATCAGGCGTTCACACCATCTACCCGCCCCTCGGACAGGGCGTTTTCCGCTTGGCACATGCCATTGCGCCTGGAAGTGTGTTGGTCTTGAAAAGCAGCATGGTAATTATGGATCTGCTTGCAACTGTATTCCTGGCACTCGCGCTGGCTGCCGCGGGACTGCCAGTAGAATGGTTGCTTCTGTACGCCTGGAATCCGTTGGTCATAAAAGCATTTGCGGCCAGCGGCCATTCAGACGCCATTGCGGTTACCGCCATCGCGGCGCTCGCCTATTTCCTGCTGAAAGGAGCAAAGTTTGCAGCCGGCGCAAGTTTCGCTTTAGCGATCTTGGCAAAGCTTATCCCCATCGTACTGTTTCCTTTTGTGGCCAGACGCGTTGGCTGGCGTAACTCCATCCTGGCCTTGCTCATGATTCTCTTGGGTTACCTCCCGTTTCTGGATGCCGGGCGATCGCTCTTCGCTGGCGCTTCCGCCTACGCGCGCTTTTGGCAATTCAATTCTGGGCCATTTGCGCTGGCTCGGTGGATTGCCGGCGCCTTTCGCCCGGACCCCTCGCGCGACGCTCGATTGTTCATGCTCTTCGCGGTGGCCTGTGCTATCGCATGGTTGACCTGGCGCGACGATGGGTCCAACGATTCGTTCCTACAAAATGCCGCCTTGTCTTTAGGTGCGTTTATTGTTCTAAGCCCTGCCGTCATGCCGTGGTACCTGACGCTTGTCCTTCCCCTTGCCATTCTTTGCGGCCAGCGAATTTGGATCTGGTTTTCCGCGATCGTGTGTTTGGCGTTTTTCGTCATGGTAGACCAACACCTGCCAGTGTGGACAATTTGCCTGGAATACGGATTATTCACCGCCCTGCTACTGTACGAACGCTACTCCGTAAAGCGCTGCGCAAACCGCCGCAATATGTTGGCGCTGACTTAATGGATTGAAATCCTTTGCCGCCTTCGAAAAAGGAGATAAGTCCTGAAAAAGATCATGGCGTTTGCATTGCTGATCACACTTGGTTTGGTACGCGCGGGCTGATCTGCTGATCTCGTGGGTGTACCTTTGGATGGTAAACTCTGATGACTCAGTTGACCTTACGCGGCTAAAGCACTGAAAAACAGCTTTGAAATGGCCTGTTTTGGTGGGCAGTTGGAGGGAAGTCCGTTCAATTGGAGGGAACAGCTATCTGGCCGCTTGATCACGCCAGTTCGATTCCGGGGGACCGGATAGCACCGCGCGTGCATTAGGCCTTTAGCCTGCCCTCGGCAGCGTAAACGAAAATTTGCATACTACTACGGGCCAGTCGCCGGGGACCTTTGCTGGATCGAAGCGGCTCTAAAGTTTGGACAGGCCGTCGCTCAGGAGCCGTTGCGGCATAACTCAGCATTTGACATAGCAGACGCCTCACTACAGTCATTTACGAACTATTGACATCATCCTGCATGCTGATATATTCGCGTGGATCGTGCTCGATCCGAGTCCGAACCATTTTGTTCCAGTGAAGGCGACTATGACGAAGGTTCTGCATGGGCTCATCAATTCGCATCCCAGATATATTGCGCGCCTGGTGCTTTCGGTTTTCGTCACCGCAGTGGCCATTGCTACAGTTTTCGCTTCATCCGCCCCGGCGCATGATTTTCCCCACACCCCGCTGCACGTCGGGATTCGGTGCCAGTCTGATTTCGAGAATAATTACGATCCAACCATCGACGCATACAGTATGTGCAGCAACTTCATTAGTACGATTAGGAGCACCGAATGGGTCGATTTCTACTTTAATTTGCACGGCGCTAATGTAGCTTTCGTCAGCGGCAACCCGGTTGAAACGTGCAATCCTTGTGGTGGGGCAGACAGCGTCGACTTCTTTCTCATGTACACGCACGGTGGTGTCGACCCAAGTCAGTCCCGTTATGCAATGTGGGACTTCCAGACGCGCGCTTGGTCGGGTTCGATGCGCTTTGGAAATGCCGGGGCTCAGCTCAAAGTTTTCGCTACATTCTCTTGCGATACCCTGCAAACTTCGGACGGGCACTTCTGGGACCGCATGGGGCCTGCCTTCCGCGGAGGAGTCAAGATCCTTCTCGGCGGCCATGACTTGCTCTATGACGGCCAGTCGCAGAAGGGTACGGAATTCGCTAGCCGTATGCAGGATGGTGAACCCATCGGCCAAGCCTGGAATGAAGCTGTTTGGTATGCCGACAACGAAAATCATCCCTCCGCTGCCGCAACGGGCGTTGATTCCAATGACTGTTGGAATCGACTGGGAATGAATCTGGAGAGTGTTCAAACTAGTGCGCCGCTTCGGGACGGACAGATAGGATATGTTTGCTGGTCAGGATGGAATGGCGACTGACGAGCGCGGCTGACGCGCGAGGATATGCCCATGAAATTAATGGAGCCGAGTTCGGTGGGCGCACTGCTCTTGATAGTTCTCGTAGGTAACACGGTACGGGGGCAAGACTTTCCTGAAACAAGCGCAGCCGCTCAATTGTCAATCACTCACGGATTCAAGCAATCGTCTTTACCTCTGCTGCATCGTTTCGCCTCGGGCGATCCCGCCGAAATGAGCACCGCGCTGGTAGAAAAGCTATGTCCCACACCATGTCCACATCCCACTGCGAACACCCCCGGAAACATGCTTGAGATTACAACCAGCTATTGGTCCCTGCAGATGCTCGGTGATGGCAGCTCCGCAAAGTTCCAAGACGCAGAGGTCCAGAAACGAGCTCACTTGTTGGCGAAACCTTACTCGGAAAGGATGGCGGCGACTGCTCTGGAGCGAGCAGGTCGTAAAGTCATAGAGTCCAAGCTTGCTTCGGTAATTGTTCTTGGACCAGAAGAAGAACTTGTTCCGTTGCGCACGGACTATCGCATCGAAGGGGGCTACAACCTCAAGACTCGGGAGACCGTCCGTTCGATAGTCGCAAACCGCATTGTGTTTGGCCGTACAATCGCAGGAGTTCCGATCGTCGGTGGCGGGTCCACAGTCGTTATCACATTTACCAATGACGGTTCGTTGGAGTCGTTTCAGTACGATTGGCCAAAGTACGAAGTGGCAACTCACCAGCCCGTCGTCAATGTCGATGAGATACGGCGGCGAATCAAAAAGGTCATTGGGGTGCGCATTGGAGCCCCTGTAGCGAATCTTTACTCCGAGGCCCCCAAAACTGAAGAACCGACGTATGCAATTGAGTTGACGAAAAATACCGTCCTGCGAAAGCTAGAATGCGGATACTACGATCCCGGAATTAACGGTGGGGCAGCAACCATGGTAATTCAACCTGGGTGTGTCTACCACGCTGTATTTCAGGGGGAAGATGGCACCCGGGCGGGCTTCGCTGGCGCAGTTCCAGGAGCCGCCCAAATTCAGCCAGATGCGGGGTGGCCGGAGGCTGTCATTCTTCGTGGTCCCAGCTTGAACCAACAACCCATCGTTCCGGGATCCAGTCGTCCTCAATAGGTCACTCGATGTGGATCTTAGTTTGGCTGGCACCGCGGTCCGGTTCAGCCGAGGAGGTCCGTATGTGCTACAACTGTCAACCCTATGGCCACTGCTCCTGCGATACGTGCGAGTGCAGTCGTGATACTAACAAACCCCAATAGTGTTATAAATGTAAGCATAATCCCATCTATACCACCCGTAAGGATACAGCTCGCGCTGCACGCAGAGTCAAAGAAAAGGCCACCACAACAAGGCGCAAGAAGCAAAAGGTCACAGATGATTGTTGCAATGACTGGACGTGGTGATTCAAAAACCTGGCCGCATTCTGATTCCTAAAGCTTCTCTATGCGAAAGGGGACGAAATATGGCCACCGGCGGAACCGCCCAACAACCGGCTGATTACGAACGCATCTATCTCAGCAAATTGGAAACGGAATACCATCAACTCTCGGCCCCCGTGGACCCGCCCAATTATGTGCCGACGCTACAGAATGTCGATGCGCGCATCAATCTTTACGGCGAATGGATACAGTATTTTCGCACTTATGAACTTTTGGCAAAACATCTTGCCGACGCGGGCTTATCCACGTTATCTGGAAGGGTGAGCGACATGAAAAAGGACATCCAAGGGGCAATCGACATTTACTTACAAATCCGCCTGGACATGCTGAAGAGCCAGTGGCAGATTACCCAGGTTTGGGCGGATGCCAATCAGGAATGCATCAAGATCGTGGAAGAGACGAATGCGCGCAGACAGCAGGTCTTTGAAAGACGTATGGAAATGAGGAGGAATCTACTTTTGTAGCCACTAGCGAGACCCGGAAAGGCGCCACCCGTAACGCTTGCACATGATGCCAGTTCTTACTAGGCCAGGAACTCCGAACGAGCCTAAATCCTCAGTCAGTGCAGACAAGGAGGTTGTTTCTCTTTTCGGAATACGGCGAGTGAGCCTGCTGTGTTCGACTTGGATTTTTCGTCCGCCGGCGCGACCTCGCGACTTTTTTCTAAGTCAGGGAACTGCCGAGTAGATTCGGCTTGTAACCGACTCTTTGAGTACCGAGATCCGTTCTACCATCGCGGTCAACTGGTCACATTGTGCACTGACCGCTTACCTCCGCGAACCCACCTGTGCATGCGTGCCATCGCCCGCGAATGGAACAACGGCGATCCGCAAAGCGGGCACGTCTCTGATCGATGGAGCGCATGGGTTTGTGCGACGACGCCCGATCGATAAGGTGGTGCCAGCTTTAGGGCGACTCAGCGGTCCTAACTACTTTTTGTCGCAAATTTATTTCGTTGAGTCTGGTGGACTTTCGATTGATTGCGCGAATGGTAGCTCTTCGTGTTGGTGCTGAGTCCGAAGAAAATAAGGAGGCAGTGCGATCCAACCTCGACATAGGCGACCAAGTTGTGGCACGGTAGACTGGCAAAGGACATCGAATACTGCTCGCGAATGACCGAACCGGTGTTGCGGTCCGATTGATTATGACCTTGTAACTATTTGACTGGGGACTGTCCCTTGTCGACTGACCTGACTTGGTTGGGTTGGCCTATTCGTAAGCGCTCATAAGCTACACCCAAAAAGTTACGCAGATTAAATTCCGTTTACATACGATAAATGGTCGCGATCCGCGGGCACCGCAAAGCACCCGTATCGGGATCGAAACGAAAATTCCACTCTTCAGTTCGGACGTCTGCGCGCTGTAGCTGCATCCCGTAACTGCGACGGACCTGACGTACTTGCCGCCGCAACTCGCTATAGGTTGGACGGTTCTTCGTGCCACCCAACTCTGCGAAACCGAATAGCGAACGACCCAGACCGACTGGTTTCGGATTCTGGGCGGATGGACGCGCAAAGCGGGAGGAATGCCTCCGGTTGGGCAGATTGCGATCCGCGAGCACCGCAAAGCACCCGTATCGGGATCGAAACGAAAATTCCACTCTTCAGTTCGGACGTCTGCGCGCTGTAGCTGCATCCCGTAACTGCGACGGACCTGACGTACTTGCCGCCGCAACTTGCTATAGGTTGGACGGTTCTTCGTGCCACCCAACTCTGCGAAACCGAATAGCGAACGACCCAGACCGACTGGTTTCGGATTCTGGGCGGATGGACGCGCAAAGCGGGAGGAATGCCTCCGGTTGGGCAGATTGCTCCCGACAAACGCGCCAGCAATGACCGACAATCGCTGGCGAGAAGCCTCATCGGGACTTGACCGCGAGAAGTTTCCTCATTTGCGAGACTTCGCTTTGCATTCGCTCCGGCCGGACTGCCATTCACTCCACGACAACAGCAGTCCAAGTTCTGGTTGCGGTTCGTCGTCGAGCATCGCAATGTATTCCAGAAAATTACCGTCAGGATCATCAAAGAAAACGGAAGCTGCCGGCATCCAGCTAAAAACCACAGGGTCTTCAATCGGCTCGCGCCTTCCTCCCACAGCAGTCACTCCGGCAGCTCGGAGCTTTTGCGGCGCCGCAAATAAGTCCTCGAGTGTCACCTCGAAAGCGATATGGTGCTGCATGATCGTTAAAGGCCAGGTTGAGCCCAACGAATAGAGACCGAGCATGGAACGGCCACGTCCTCCTATCCAAAGCAGTGCTCCACCCATGCCTTCAGGCGACCGTGGCTGCAAAAGCCCAACTTCCATGCCCAATATATCGCGATAGAAACCGATGGAGCGTTCGAGGTCACGGACGCTGATGTGGTCTTCAAAGAGCCGCTCAACGGGAGTCAGAGTGTTGGTGCCGGAGCCGCCGATTCTCGCGGAATGACCAGCGTTCCACTCGCTCCACGGCACTATGCCTAGTTCAGGACGCGGCAGATCCGGCAGCATGGCAATGTACTCAAGAAGATTTCCATCAGGGTCATCGAAGGCTATGGACGCCGCCGGCATCCAAGCAAACACGATCGGCTCACCTGTGGGTTCTCCTCTCGGGTAGCTGGGAGTGCGGTGTCCCTTCGGAGTTATGCCCGCTGATCGCAGCCTTTGCGGGGCCGCTAAGAGATCCTCCAGCTTCACCTGAAAGGACAGATGATGCTGCATCATCTGTGTGGGCCAGCTTCCTGACGTGAATATCCCCAGCATGGATTTGCCATGGCCACCGACCCAGAAAAAAGTCGTCGGGCGCTCTGGCTGTTCGATCCCTACTTCCAGTCCCAGAACATCTCGGTAGAAGGCGACCGAGCGCTGCAGATTGCGGACGATGATGTGAGCCTCGAATAAACCCTTAATGGGAATCACTGGGCTCACTGCACAACTCCTTCTCTTTTTCTAGAACCGCCTGGCTTCAAAACGGCGTACAACGTTTTGATCTTGGCATAGTTGACCTTCCCATAAAAGGAGCTGCAGCGCCACGGGGAGGGCCGATGCCGTGATACGGTCTGAAGTACCAGTCTGCCAACTCCTGGCGAACGCCCATCTCGTCAGTGCTTGATTTCCTGATCAGATGCCGACTTCCCATTAACCAAATCTAATCGCAGTAAGCCGGTACCAGATCACTTCCTGTTTGCCGACCATCCAACAGGAAGCCCTCGCCGGCCTCAACAACGGTAGCGGTCACTAAACTGATGCTATCGGGGCAGTCTGCCGTTGTGGGCTTCTCGCGGAAACCGGTTGTCGATGGATGTCCGCAAGTGGAGCCGCACCAGAGTTGGGATGCAGCAGACGACGAATGTGAACGAATTCCGATACTCGCGACGCAGACCCAGCAGCTGAATGAGCGCGCGGTTCGACCCCAAGCGGCGCCCGAAGAAGCTAATTTCCTCCTCCAAAGACGCGCGGCGCAGTTCATAGCAGAAGAAGCAGTTGTGGACGGAGCGCTTGAGTACTCCCATAGCGTATTTGGTCATTCCGGGGTGTAGGGGGAAAATCGCCGCGCACAGTAGTGCCGTCGCGAACAGCCCGAAGAACGCCTTGAAGACGTCAAAACGGCGAATCGGCGCGACCGGAATGAGCGGGAGCATCGCTTCCCCCCAGACTGTGATGCCGGAGGCGACCAAGTTGGCGAGCACGACGCGATCCACGAATATCGCCTGCGAGGGGTGTAGGCGAAGGATTCGCCCTATGTTGCCCGACAGCAGGTCGCCACGCGTGCAAATAAAGAACGACCGGTCGTTTGCGGTCACCCTATTAAGGAATTTCTCCAGCGTTGGTTGGCCTTGGGCCGAGGGGCGGCGGAGCCGGTGAAGGATTTCGATGCGCTCAACCTCGCTGCGAAGGCGGTCCGTATCCTCATCTGTGGCGCAGTCAGGGACAACCAGAATGAGATCCACGTCCGAGACGGTTTCCACCCAGCCGCCGATTGCGGCACTGCCGAACAGAACCACACTGACCAGCGCTCGTCCACCATCGGCACACGTGTGGACGATCGTCTCGACATACGCCTGAACGCGAAACGGAACCGCTGAACCGGCAGAGGCAGAGTGGCACATGAACTGGCTGTCCCCAAGTATAAAATGGAATCCCACCAACAAGTTATTCGGCCAGTTCCGCCTCAAGTCGGAGCACCGGCGAGCGAAGGCCGTGATTCCTACTCCTGGATCACGGGCAACCCTTCCTTAATCCGGTAAGGTAACGGTTGCCGACAAACCGCCCGGAACCCTCGTTCGTCACTTCCCTGAGCGCGAGGGCCGACAGTCAGTGGGGAGGAAGTTTATGTGCAATTAACTCTGCAACGCCGTAGGATGACCCTTCTCATCCATGCGAGAATCAACTCTAAATTGCTCGGATTCGATGGTGACACTATTGGGGATCGGGTACAGGCACTCCCGACTTCACACCCGTATTGCGATAGGCGGCGATCTTCCATTCACGTCCATCCTTCACTAGGACCTGCAACAAGCGTGTGCGTAGGCGTCCCTTGTCATCGGTATTCGTTCCAGGGAACAGCTTTTGAATTCCGGTCACCGACGTGAGCACTTCCACTACGGCAACATCAGGACGGACGAATTTCAGAGAAACAACGTCCTGCTTGAGCGTGTTTCCATGGAAAGGTCCATTAAAGAGGTTGTCATGCTTTTCGATAAACCGTTGACGCCCGGTGAAAAACTCCCTTCAGTAGCGAAATGACGTGAGTAGGCCGCGGCATCGCCGGAATTCCAGGCAACAATCTCTCCCTGAACGATGTTCCGAACGGCGGTTTCGTCAGGCGAGACTTGGGGACAGGAGGAGTTTGCGGATCTTTGCGAACTCGACCGAACTTACGTTGGAGGTATTGAGCGCGGCGAGCGCAACGTTTCTCTGGTCAATTTAGAAAAACTGGCCAAGGCCCTGAAAATCCCTCTGTCTGAATTATTTCGGTCAGTCTGAACTTTGGATCCCACCTGAACCACCGTATCAAATGGTTGTCGAACCTGGCCGTCGTAAGTACTTATTTTTCATTCCAAAACTCTGCATGCCTCTATCCGTATCAAAGGATTTGGTTTGGTACGCTATCAAACACCTCCAGCAAGTTGGTTGGTTGCGGGGGACCGCAACGAACTCAAGATTCCAAGTATTCCGTTCCGATTTGAGCTCATCTCTGCTGCTTGATAGGCTTTTCTGAAACGTTTAGAAGTCAGTCGTCGAACGGACCGAGTCCAGCCAGTTCGATTCCGGGGCCCGGATAGCACCACGCGTGCGTACGTGTTCAGTATCTCCTTGGCGGCCCAAGTCTTAGATTTGACCGCTCGGGCTCATAAGACGATGGTCCGATTTCTACTTTTGCGGTGAGCGCGCTAAATCTGCTTACCCTTTAATCGACTACCCGAGGAAGTTTTTTCCGTGAAACGACCGCATGATGTTTCTTTCGGATGGATACGGCAATAAATCGCAGTAATCTCTCTGCCATGGCTTCAAGTTGTTGGTATCAAGTCACCAGTAACAGTGAACAGAGCAATAACTTGGCCGACAGTAGAATCAAGGAATACCCTGATGATTGGGCGCGAATCAATATAGAAGATAGCGGCAGTATTGACAGGGATACTTAGAGGATATCCGTGAGCAGGTGGTACTGAAGTGCTCTCACCTGGAATCAACATGAGCATTGCACCGTCACTGCCACCTATCACTGAAATTCCCGCTGTAACTGTTGGCGCAGAGGCAGAGGTGGATATCCCTAGACTGCCCGAAACATTCCGGATACGAAGCACGGTTCGTAATGGTAGGTCTGCAAAATTCAACTCAACAAAATCAACATTAGACGCAAGAACTTCCTGTACGTCTTGGTAGATACCTGGAATCGTTATGGCCATTTTTTCTCTCCCTTTAAAGCCTTCAAAGCATAACAAGCAGCCGATTACACCGAGTGAGTTCTCAAGATTCTGTAACACGGTCGCAATTTTGCGAGCTTATAGTATTCGAGTCAAACAGCGTATCCGCAAAGATAGCGTGATCGAAACTACCGAGACACGCCCCGCAAAAAGGTCCTTAGACTTTAGAGAATTGACGCAGGACTCGACTGCGCTTGACTACCCAACGTTTCCGACACTTTGTTCCGGAGATGCAAGGCTTCCGGAATCTGGCGAGCGCAGAGTTCAGTCAGAATCTGCAGGAAGGCATTTCGCAGCTCAGGCTGCTGTTCGATTTCGTTCTGCATGTTTTTCCAGCACGCCGCGAGCGCATCGGTAAAAATTCCGCCGAGACCTTGCTGGTGCCAGTCCCCGTCCTCGAAAGATCCCACGACCTTCGCCAACTCCTTTATGCCCATGGCAAGCAGAATTCCGCCGGATTCCGTGGTCAGGAAATGTGCGAACCATCCCGCCACGGACGCATGATTCAGCCACGCCCGGGCCCAGAGCTCAAGCACCGGCGCCATCGTCTGGACGACAGTTTTATGTTTAGCCTGATGCCGCGTCCTGATGCATGCCCACCAGATCTACGGCGAGCGACTCAGCGCGCGACCCAGAGCCGCGAGCACTCGGCTGCCAGGCGGGAAGGGCCATCGCGTAGTCCACCATATCGGTCCAGATTTTCGTGAAGCTGGCGAGATCGGCGGTCATTTCGAGGCCAATCCGAACCCATGTCTGCAGAAAATCAGTAAGAGATTCTCTTTGTCCGGTCAATCTCTATTCCATGAGTTGGGCTAATACGAGCAGAGCTTCTCTACGGTGGGAACTAAGTCGGTGATGAGTTTGGTTTTGTCTAAGAGTAACGATGCGCCGTAAATGTTTGAAAGTTCAACGGTCTCGTGATCATAAGAGAGTGACATTGCTAAAACGTGCTCTGCGGAAGCTTGCAGTTCGGACCTGACAAACTCAGGTTTGAATTTGTATTCGTCCCGCATATGCAAGTCCATTAATACAATTCTTGGTTTCAGTGCGAGGGCCATCTCCAGCAATTCTGTGAAGTCTTTCGCTTCTCCAACGATTTCTATAAGAGGCTCGTCCTGCAGAAAATCGAAAAGCACACGTCGAATCACGTCCGAGTCATCTGCAAGCAGCATACGAATAGGGGTGGGTTCGAGACTGCCAGCGAGGGCTTGCTCTTGCACACTCATTGTTTAAACCTCAGTTCTGTACCAGAAGTGACTAGCCGTGCGCGCTAGAATAATTATGAGTAAGCCGTCTGTCAAGCCGCATGGCGATGCCGCCATGCCGCATGGCGCGGAAATGGCGAGGAAACTCCTGATTCAGCTGCTTCGAGCATTTCTTGCTGCTGAGTCCTGAAAAACGCTGCCGTAACCGTAGATGTGGGTAATGGTACGACGGAACGCGCCCAGCGGTGCGGTCCGTCACTTGTGAATTTGGTATCGCCATTCGTTGCGCGGGAAGAAGAACCGCACGGCGCATCCGACTGGACGTGCCCACCAACCTTCAGGACAATCTCGGCAGGTGACGCACAGAACGCGGCGACCGTCCATTGAGCGCACAAGCGTAGCGTTCCATTTGTCAGGTTGGAACACGGCGGTCGGTGCTACGGGTCGGGTTGTTGGTGTTTGCTAGGTGGCAGACGCACCCCTTGTTATTGGGATGACTGGATTCGTTTCCTTAAAGCACTCTACGCAGATGGCACCCTCACGAGTCAAGACAAACCGAAGGCGTTCTTGGTGACATCGCGGGCAGTGGCATGGGTGCGTCGAAAAGATTACTTCTCGTTCTTGGGCGGTCACGGATTCTCCTCTACCAGAATCAACTAGCTGTGAACGTTAGGACAAGCATCGCACGACGGCATGCTCTGCGCAACCATCATCGAAATATGACGCAGTGTGCGGTCAGGCTGCGCAAATGAAAACGGGCACCCGTTGAAGAATGCCCGTCGAGACTTGCCTTGCGGTGTGGAGTTAGTCGCCGAAAGCGGCGTTGACGTTCGTCTGCAACTTGTTGCTATCCTGTACGCCAAGGTAGAGCATCGTAGTCTCTAGGCTCTTGTGACCGAGCCACGCTTGAATGGTGCGGACACTGATACCGTTGTGCGACCAGCGTGTCGCGGCTGTTTTGCGCAGGCGGTGCAGATAGAACTTTTCGCAGACTGCTTCATGCTTGCAGGACACAGGCTTGCCGTTCCACTTCGAGTGACAGTGCCCACAGTTCAGACGTGCGCGGTGCGCGACTCCCTTGAGTTTGCGCAGGAAGTGTCCGTCAGGCATGCCGTGCTTGCTCGGGAATATCCAACGCCCGCCATCGGCTTTCTTGTGGCGTGCCTTGAGTTCAGCAACAACGGAGTCGGGAAGGGGTACGGTGCGGCTCTCGTGCGACTTCGGGAAGAATCCCACGTCAGGCTTCTTGCGGACGGTGAACTTGCCCGTGTGCAGGTCAACGTCAGACCACGCGGCGAAGGTGACTTCGGCTTCGCGGGCGCCTGTGCCAAGGAAGAACCTGAACACGACGCGCTCTTCATCATCGCAGGCGGTGAGCAATGCCTTGACGGCCTCATCGGAGAACGGCTCAGGCGGTTCGACTTCAACTTCGGGCATCTCATCGACTGGGATGCGCGGCTTGACTTCGAACTTCTTCATCAACTGCGCGGCGTAGTTCATGCGCGTGTCGAGAGTCTTTGTCGCGTAGCCTTGCCTCTCCATCTCGTTCTCTTGTATTCGCGCAGCACATCGATCGTGATGCCATCAAGGAACCGTACACCCTGCGCGGCGAGAATCTCCGCGAATTGATTCAGACCTGAACGACTGAACAACAACCCTAGACCCGCGTTCCGAAGCGTTGAAGGAATCGCACGATGGCCTTGGTGGGTTCAAACGTGGCACTCAATGGGCCACCATTCAAGACTTTGTGCATTCTCCCAACAAAACTGGGTCAGACCATCTGCACGTCATTACAGAAGAAGTCAGCCGCGTGGCAAAACTTTGCATCTGGCAGGATATGGGCACAAAGAACACGGCCACCGCATTTGTGGGAAATGGAAGTAGGCAGCGTGAACTGACTGTGTGACATACTTCCTTTGTGGCTCAAGAACTTCAAATTTCCGCAGGTCCAACTGGCCAACGCATTCACATTGTTCAGACCATCACAATCGTCTGGATGGCGATAGAAGCAAGCGTGTCTCTGTTGGCGGCTTGGACTGCGCACAGCCCAGCGTTACTTGCTTTTGGCGGTGACAGTTCTGTTGAGTTGTTCTCAGCGGCAGTGGTTTTGTGCCGTTTTACAACGCGAGCCAATCAAGAACATGCTGAGCGCACCGCCGCCCGAACAGCGGGGGTATTGCTCTTTGTTCTTGGCGCGTTTGTAGTCTTCGGTTCAGTGAAAACGCTTTTAGGTCACAACAAGCCCAGTCCCAGCGTTTCGGCGCGTGTCAACGACTTTGAGACAGGTGCTCACGAAATTTAGTGAGTTTTTTGTCTGTTGGATTAGGATGCCCAGCTTTTCACAAGAAATTTCGCGCCAGGATCGCGTAGCAACGACGATCGGCAACTCGGTCGACCCACAGCATCCCTGTTTTTGTCGCTTCTCAGGTGCATTTCGCTTTTTCAAAAGTAGATCGCTGCGGTTCATCTGCATTCTCCCACAGGCAGCGTTTCCGGAGTGGACACCGGCTTGTTAATCCAGACCTCGCTGGGAAGCGCCGGTGGTTTGGGAGCGCTGCGTACGAAGCGCTCCGGGTGAAGTTGATAAGCAACATCGAGCACATCCTGGCGTTGCCGCAAGACGTTTTCCGCTTGGCCATAGTGAACCGTGGCTGGCGTCAACAAGCCTATCCCAGAGTGACGATGCTCTCCGTTGTACCACCGAAAAAAACTCTGAGAGAAAGCACGACTGTCCTGGATGCACCCAAAGCGGTCCGGGAACTCCGGCCGATACTTTAGGGTTCGGAATTGGCTCTCGGAAAAGGGATTGTCGTCCGAGACGTGCGGCCGACTATGCGTTTTCGTGACCCCCAGATCGGCGAGTAACAGAGCTACCGGTTTGGACCTCATCGAGGTGCCACGATCGGCATGCAGGGTGAGTTGACCGGGCTGGATGTCTTGTTTCTTGCAGCTCTCCTCGATCAGTCGCTTGGCCAACTCCGCGCTTTCGCGATAAGCGACCATCCAACCTGTGACATACCGGCTGAACACATCGAGGAGTACGTACAAGTAGAAGTACGTCCATTTCGCGGGCCCCAGTAGCTTGGTTATATCCCAGCTCCAGAGCTGATTCGGAGCGGTGGCCATGAGCTCGGGCTTCTGGTAGGGCGGATGCGTCAACTGATCGCGGCGCTCGCGAACCTCGCCGTGCTCGTCGAGCAAGCGATACATGGTGCGTATCGAGCAGTGATACTCGCCTTCATCGAGCAACGTCGCATAAACAGCGGCTGGTGAGCGATCTTGGAAGCGTTCTTCGTGCAAACGAGACAAGACCACTTCCCGTTCCGCTGGGCCGAGTGCGCGTGCCGGCGAAGGCCGCGACGCGCTCACCGCCGGAGCAGAAGTCTTACGGCCATCCCGGTAGTAAGAGGCGCGCGGCATACACAGAGCCTGGCAAGCCGCGCTGGTGCCGACGTCGTTCGCTAGTTCGGCGACAGCGGCCATCAGGATTTCTCCTCCGGGTCCGGGTCCTGCTCCGGAATCGGATGACCCAACAGCGCAGCCACTTTTTTTTGGACGTCGATGATGATGTGCGCCTTACGCAGATCTTCGGTCAAGCGGGCGTTTTGTCGGCGAAGCTTCTGGACTTCTTCTTCCATGGGGTTGCGTTTGGACTTCGGCCCGCGTTTCTGTGGGGTCAGAGCCTCGAGGATTCCATGGGCCCGTTCTCGCCGCCAGTAGGTCAGCAAAGACGAGTACAGACCTTCGCGGCGGAGAAGGGCGCCCAGGCCACCTCGCGTCGTCGCAGCGACTTCGGCTTCTTGTAAGATGCGTTGTTTGTACTCAGCTGTGTAGGTCCGCCGCTTCGCTTTGGCAACTACTTCGGGATCCGGCCGCGAAGCCGGCACCGGATCGGCGCCCGCTTTGGCTGCCGCTCCACTGCGCTGCGGCTCGCCAGGAGGCGAGCCTTCGCTTCGTTCCGCGGCAGCCAAACCCCCAGAGGAAAGAGCAACACCAAGAGAATTCCCGTTCATCTCTAAGCTCAGCTTTCTCGCCCTTCTGCTCATTAATTAAGGGTACTAGACTTGTCTCAGAGATGTTGGCACGGAGGGGAGCACGGGCATTTTTATATCAAGAATGACTAATCTAGGATTCAATTCTAACGATTTTAAAACTGCTTCGTTGCCGTCCGCCGCCTCGACACATTCCTCAAACTTCTTGCGGGACTTCAGCAATGCACACACAGCCTTTCGGACTAGCGGGTGGTCGTCGGCAACTACTGCCACCATGCCCTTGCTGCCTCCTGCGCGTCGCTTCGAGAAGAGGGGAATACTCCTTTGCCAGAAAATTGTCAATCCGGTAGCGTACGTACCACTGAGTTTTACTTAGTAGGGAATGCAGCAGACCCAATGCCATGTGTGTGCAGCGGTAGCCCAAACACTTTCGGGCAAACTCTTGGCGGAGTGACCATGAAAGCGAGACCCACAGCCGCTTCTGGCGGTATTCACGCAGACGGTTAGGGCTTCAGTTTCACGGCAAATATGACCATGGCGGCGTTGCTCGCTAGGTTGAAAGCTTCCATGATGTGGTGCTTGTGAAATTCCACAGTCTTTTCACTCAGGTTGAGCAATCCCGCGATTTGCTTCATTGGCTTGCCTTCGGCTAACAACTGAACGATTTCCCGCTGTCGTTGGGTCAATTTCTGGGAAAACTGCCGCGCTCTAGCGTTCGTTGCAACCCAGTCTTCAGCTCTCAACTTGGGCGTTATATAGGGCTTGCCATGAATGACATGGTCGACCGCCTTTAGCAACTCCTGTCCGGTCGAGTGTTTCAGTACAAATCCGATTGGACCAAGTTCAAGAGCCGCGGCAGCAAGATTTGGGTCATCTCGCATCGTTAGGAAGATAAACTTGATGTTGGGGCTTGTTTTTTGATTCTCCGGGCCGCATCTAGCCCATTCAAGAGCGGCATACCTACATCCACAACTATCACGTCGGGCCGGAGTCTCATGGCACCACCATGGCGTGACCGTCTAGGGACAGCCCTACAACGGTATAAGTCTTTTCCAGATAGGTCCGCAATGTTTCGGCGAATATGGCGTGGTCATCTGCGATTAGGAAGCGCAAGCCTGTCCCGTGAGCAAACATGTGCGATCACGTGCTTTCTGGGCGGTCAACTATGGTTAGCAGCGAGTACGGTCTGTGGGCTTATTACGCACAGTCTATTCCATCTGACGTGCCGTGTCAGCAGAAAAGAATCTGAACCAAAGGGAATGCCCTATTCACTTCCTACGAAGTCCTAGATAATGGCCCACTGAATGCAACGTTTGAGCCAATCAGGGCCTTCACAGACTTCATTCAGTGGGTTCGGGACGCGAGTAAATTAACTCTCAGTGACAACCGCAAGGTCTTCCCCGAAAAGCCTCTACCCCCTCATAACCAATGAACGGCACAACCGCCAAAGCCGCAACCGGGTCAGCCCAGCCTATCTGCCAGGCCGCATTCACTGCCAGTCCCACCGGAGCCATTAACGCCAAATATGCACACAGATTGGATTGGGCGGCATCGGCTCTGAGGGCTGCGCTGCACGTAAGAGCTGATAGATGCCGCTTCTCCTTGGCAAGCCACGGCATGATTGTGATTGCTGCTAACAAAACACAAATTCCCAAAACCCTCCGTGCCAACATCTCTGAGACAAGTCTAGTACCCTTAATTAATGAGCAGAAGGGCGAGAAAGCTGAGCTTAGAGATGAACGGGAATTCTCTTGGTGTTGCTCTTTCCTCTGGGGGTTTGGCTGCCGCGGAACGAAGCGAAGGCTCGCCTCCTGGCGAGCCGCAGCGCAGTGGAGCGGCAGCCAAAGCGGGCGCCGATCCGGTGCCGGCTTCGCGGCCGGATCCCGAAGTAGTTGCCAAAGCGAAGCGGCGGACCTACACAGCTGAGTACAAACAACGCATCTTACAAGAAGCCGAAGTCGCTGCGACGACGCGAGGTGGCCTGGGCGCCCTTCTCCGCCGCGAAGGTCTGTACTCGTCTTTGCTGACCTACTGGCGGCGAGAACGGGCCCATGGAATCCTCGAGGCTCTGACCCCACAGAAACGCGGGCCGAAGTCCAAACGCAACCCCATGGAAGAAGAAGTCCAGAAGCTTCGCCGACAAAACGCCCGCTTGACCGAAGATCTGCGTAAGGCGCACATCATCATCGACGTCCAAAAAAAAGTGGCTGCGCTGTTGGGTCATCCGATTCCGGAGCAGGACCCGGACCCGGAGGAGAAATCCTGATGGCCGCTGTCGCCGAACTAGCGAACGACGTCGGCACCAGCGCGGCTTGCCAGGCTCTGTGTATGCCGCGCGCCTCTTACTACCGGGATGGCCGTAAGACTTCTGCTCCGGCGGTGAGCGCGTCGCGGCCTTCGCCGGCACGCGCACTCGGCCCAGCGGAACGGGAAGTGGTCTTGTCTCGTTTGCACGAAGAACGCTTCCAAGATCGCTCACCAGCCGCTGTTTATGCGACGTTGCTCGATGAAGGCGAGTATCACTGCTCGATACGCACCATGTATCGCTTGCTCGACGAGCACGGCGAGGTTCGCGAGCGCCGCGATCAGTTGACGCATCCGCCCTACCAGAAGCCCGAGCTCATGGCCACCGCTCCGAATCAGCTCTGGAGCTGGGATATAACCAAGCTACTGGGGCCCGCGAAATGGACGTACTTCTACTTGTACGTACTCCTCGATGTGTTCAGCCGGTATGTCACAGGTTGGATGGTCGCTTATCGCGAAAGCGCGGAGTTGGCCAAGCGACTGATCGAGGAGAGCTGCAAGAAACAAGACATCCAGCCCGGTCAACTCACCCTGCATGCCGATCGTGGCACCTCGATGAGGTCCAAACCGGTAGCTCTGTTACTCGCCGATCTGGGGGTCACGAAAACGCATAGTCGGCCGCACGTCTCGGACGACAATCCCTTTTCCGAGAGCCAATTCCGAACCCTAAAGTATCGGCCGGAGTTCCCGGACCGCTTTGGGTGCATCCAGGACAGTCGTGCTTTCTCTCAGAGTTTTTTTCGGTGGTACAACGGAGAGCATCGTCACTCTGGGATAGGCTTGTTGACGCCAGCCACGGTTCACTATGGCCAAGCGGAAAACGTCTTGCGGCAACGCCAGGATGTGCTCGATGTTGCTTATCAACTTCACCCGGAGCGCTTCGTACGCAGCGCTCCCAAACCACCGGCGCTTCCCAGCGAGGTCTGGATTAACAAGCCGGTGTCCACTCCGGAAACGCTGCCTGTGGGAGAATGCAGATGAACCGCAGCGATCTACTTTTGAAAAAGCGAAATGCACCTGAGAAGCGACAAAAACAGGGATGCTGTGGGTCGACCGAGTTGCCGATCGTCGTTGCTACGCGATCCTGGCGCGAAATTTCTTGTGAAAAGCTGGGCATCCTAATCCAACAGACAAAAAACTCACTAAATTTCGTGAGCACCTGTCTCAAAGTCGTTGACACGCGCCGCTCGATGGCTACAGTGCTGCCAAGAAAATCAAGGAAGCACAGCCGGACATTCCGGTCCTCATGTTCTCAACTGATACCAGTCCCGAAATTCCCCGACTTTCGCACTCCGTGGGTGCGCAGGGATTCGTCAGCAAGAACCGACTTGGCGAGATATTACTGGCCGTAGATGCCCTCCTTGCGGGCCGAACCTACTTTCCGAACGGTGACCATAATTCAATTTGACGCGCATGCAAGTCCCCAGCTTGGCCATTGAGCCTCGCTGGGGACTTGTTATTGCGGCGGAGTGCCAGATTCGGGATCCGAACCTCTGTTGTAAGGCGGCACGGCGTACCTTGCTCTACAAAGGGTTGGAGGGCAATACAGCAAATTCTCTATGAAAATCAGGCTCGAGCAAGCTGGCCACTGCTTGTCAGTCTATCTGGTACGCTGGAGTACAATTCGTGCTACGCTGAGTTGCATTCGCGCTTTTCGGTTCTGGTACCAAGATGTCGGACGAGCGAGTGGATGCGCGTTGTGACTCACGCCCTTGCCCAGCCGGGGCTCTACGCAGTATAAGGCAATATAGAAGCGAGCCCGAAAATGACATTGACCAAGACCACCACAACTACGCATCGCATCCAAGAACATGAACTGCTCCGACGTTTAGAACTTCTTTGCGAAACTGCAGGTTTAGAATTTCCTAAAGAAACGTGGCCGAAAGATGACCACAAAGCATATTTTCTGCTTGGCGTATGTGCTACTGAAGACATGAAAAATCTTAGCCTCCACGAAAAACTCGAACGCCTCGATGACTGGGCACGGTAGCGAAACTTGCTTAAATCGAATGAAACGCTCTTCGCAATGAAGCTGAGCCAAATTAGTAGGAGAAGCCAAGTATTCAGCATGCCGCGCAAAACGTTGCAGCGAACAGTGTCGGGTGAAAGTCCGGTTTTTGTTAACCAAGCGGGGAGGTGAGGCATGCCCTGCAAGTCCTGTGGGTCAATTAATCAGGGAAAGTATCTAGCAGAGGTAGGCATCCACCTTCCCGGGCTGAGAAACGCAGGCAAGAGCCCCGTCTTGGTGTTTCCCGAACTGTTGGTGTGCCTCGATTACGGTAAAACAGAATTTATGGTTCCCAAACCAGATTTAGACATACTTACTAACAGGGACACTGCTGAGCTTCCCGATTTGGATTGGAAACCCATCAAAAGCTGAAGGCTGCGTCTACCGCTGCTCTGACATGCGGTGCCTGAGACTCAGACCCGGCCAACGCTGTGGGTGGTGCTCAGCGAAACTGGACCAGAACATCTGCACGTCATTGCCGAAGAAGCCAGCCGCGTGGCAGAACTTTGCATCGGACAGGGCAACCTCACAACCTCACCCCGTTCAGGGCGGTGGTGGGGTTGTCTTTAAGACGGGTGCTTTCGATTCCGAGCTACTGCCGTGCGATGGCGGTGTGAAGCGAAGCGCGAGAAGGGCCACGGCAACAGTTCCCGCCGATAGAGAAGTCAACGTGGCCCTGCAAGACCACTCGCAGGGCGGTAATACCAAAATGGTTTGTTGGGGTCAAGGGAAGGTGGGCCACCCGGCAACTGGTTGGTTCAGTCTGAAATGGAGAAGAGGTTCTTTCCGTTGGTGCAGATTCCGCCCCTTCGGGGCGGGGATTTTCAAGGCATGAGGGTCTATCGTCCGATGCCTGTTTCTGCTTAGGGATGCCCAGCGCGACAGAGGATCCACTCTTCTCCCGCGCTGTTGGCATCGGCTCGATGAGTCCTACCAGGTTATCCCTCAGCATGGTTGCATCCCTGCAGAGCCCGCTTCTGTTTCACCTGGCGAGGTCATTGTAGTGGAGTTCGAAGAAAGTGCAAGCCGTCGGAGTTGTCGTTGATGACGCGCTGCTTCGAGCTTGCGATCGCGTGCCGCATGAATTTCCGTCTGTCGGCCGGCGAGCATGTCGTGCGGCGTCACATAGCCGATGGCGCTGTGCAAGCGCACGGTGTTGTAGTGGTCCACGTAGGTTTGAATCAAACGCACCGCGTCTTCTCTGGTCAACGGTGTACCCGGACGGATGCATTCGGATTTTAGGGATTTGTGCCAGCGTTCGAGCTTGCCATTCGATTGCGGATAATAAGGCGAGGTTCGCACGTGGGTCATGCCGGCAATGCGGATGAACTCCTTGAAGTCCCGGGCGATGAACTGCGGCCCATTGTCGGAGATGATCCGCGGTTTTGCTTGTGGATACGTCTCCCGGGCTCGCTGCAAGATGACTTCAATTTCTGCTTCGGTCATCGATTCTCGTAGATCCCAATGAACGATCGAACGGCTAAAGCCATCAAGAATGCTGCACAAATAATAGAAAGTGCCGCTCGCGTTGATATAGGAAACATCAATATGCCAATGCTGGTGCGGTTGTGGGGGCTGCTCGAAGCCGGTTCCTTTGCGCGACGGCTTACCTTTCCATCGGGAGAGCAACCCTGCGTGTTGCAGAACCCGCCAGACGCTCGATGGGCTGACGGCCACGACATCCGCGTCCAGCATCATGAACGTCAATCGTCGGTAGCCTTCCAGCGGATGGTCCAGATAATAGCGGATGATGGATTGTTTCTCCCACGGCTGTAGCCAGAAATCCCGGGGAATCCAACCGTTGTGCTCATTGACGCGCCCGTAGCGCTCTCGCCAGTCGTAGAATTTGCTGGCTCGTACTCCCAGCCAGTGGATGAATCGTCCGGCACCGATCTCGGTCTTTTCTGACCAGTACCGGACGAAATCCACCACCAGGTCCCGCACATCGTGCGGCACCCACACTTTGGTCAGAGCTCCCCAAGACTTTTTTTTAAAGCGATGTGCTCAGCCATCAATTCGGCCAGCACCTCGTCCTTGGTGTGAATCTTCTTTTCCAGGAACTCGATCCGTTCTTTTTCTCCTTGATGGTCAGGTCGGCTCTTGCCCTGGAAGGCGGCTGCGCCATTCTCGAAGAACTCTTTCTGCCAACGGTAGAACACCGTGGGCTGCAGCCCATATTCCTCGCATAGATCGGATATCGGCACTTTGTCCAGCAAGTGCCGCCTCAGGATGGCGACCTTCTCCTCCGCAGTATAGTGCTTTCGTTCTTTTCGCATGTCGTCCTCTCCGTTATCTTAACGGAAGAACGCTCTTTCCACTTCCAGCTGAGGCAAGACACAACCATGCGCTCTAAATCAGGTCATCCAGTGGCCCCTTGCTGGGTTTAAGGAGGGGCCCGTATTCATACGCCACAGGCTTTGGCTGGTCACCTGGAGAATTTCGACGAAACTCAAGTCAGCCGTGTTGAATTGCGGAATTCAAGCTGGTACAGGTTGCTCCATCATTCAAGACTCTGAGGTCATTGCAGAAGAATTTAGCAGCGTGGCAAAGGTTTCTATTATGCAACGCAACCCCACCCGGTTTCGTGGCGTCCGGGTGGGGTTTGACGTGGCTATTTAGGGATGTCTTCAGAATGGCTGAGGAAGAAATCGAAGCCGTGGACGAATAGAAACCTGAGCAGCCCGGCTAGACCTTCCTAGAAATCAGGGTGTATTCAGAGGCAGAAGAAAAGACAAGGCTAGTCCCTCCATCATTCCATATGATGCAGACTCGTTCCTGTTCGTCCTGTGCTCTGTGAACTCTGGTGACCGTGCCCGGTTGTTCCCATTGGTCTTTGACGTAATCACCCACTTTAGGAGTCTCGCCAGTGGCGTATGGCATTGTTTTTCCTTCTGGCGTGGGCAACGGGCCATTTCAGAACATCTACCAAGGTGGTTTGCATGGGTCAAGGTGGAATCGGAGGTGTACCAAATTGGACAGACTTCGGCGGGACACCGTTGCACCATTTTGGAATGAAGAAGAGGAACCTAACTCCAAAGCAGTTGTCCTCCGTCCCTTGCGCTACGTGCGGGGTTGCTGCCGGACAACGTTGTGCAATGCATTCAGGTGCGCTGCGCTCTGAACCACACGTAGACCGAAAGCTTTCCGCGATTGAGGCCATAGAAAGGAAGTCACGTAGGTAGAAGGCTAAAAGCTGAAGTCTTTGTCTGCCACGCTGTGAATGTGCGCGGCCTTCGGGTTTTGACTCTGCCAAGTACTTCTGTGTGGTCCTCAGGTCTTCGTGCCCCAGCCACGTCTGCAAGTCTCTGAGTGGCAAGCCGTTACGGTGCAGCTTCGTTGCGATGCTTTTGCGGAAGCGGTGCCTGAGAGTCAGACTCGGTTATTCCGAAGCTGAATTACCGTTGCCATTGGTGGGCTTGATTGAAATCTTGTGGCCTGTCTTCTGGGAGAAAATTAGATATTCACATGCTGTGGTCTGCATCAACGCGGCCACACGTGCCTTGGCAGCCTGAAGCTCAGCCACAGCCTCAATCCACAACATGCCATCGCGTTCATCAACCCTGAAGATGTCAAACGGAGCAACCATAACTACCACCCCTGATTAGCTCAATCTGGTTGCTGAGAGTGAAGCACAACTGGGTGTCGGTGTAAAGCGTGGAACCCCCCTTCAGACCATTTGTAGGGTAGGCTACAAAGGTGCGGAAACCGCTCACCCGCACATGGCAACGCGTTGCGCGTTAGAAACTGAAGGCAGCGTCAACAGCGGCACGCACGTGCGGTGCGTGTGACTCAGACCCGGCCAAGTAAAGCTGTGTGGTCTTCAGGTCTTTGTGACCCAGCCAAGTCTTCAGGTCATTGAGCGAAGCACCAAGCTGGTGCAGCTTCGTTGCGTAGGTCTTTCGGAAGTTGTGCAGCTTGAACTCTTCGCACACTGGTGCCGTCTTGCACGTCCGTGGCTTCTGGTCTGTCAGCGTATTCCTGAGTTTTTCGACGCAGTGGCCACAGTTCAACCCGGCCCGTTTTGCGGCGGCCTTCAGGTATCTCAGGAAGTGACCGTTGGGTCTGCACTTGGTGTTGGGAAAGAGCAGCGTGCAGTCTGGGTCAGCGGTCTTGCGGTGTTCCTTGAGCAGCTTCACCAATTCAGCGGGAATGGGAATTGTACGGGCTTCGTGATTCTTTGGAGTGAAGCCCCACTTGAGTTTTGCACGGACGGTATGCGTGTGGTGCTGCCAGTCTATGTCTGACCACTCTGCGTGCTGCACTTCCTGTTCACGGCACCCGCTGCCACGGAAAAAGTTGAAGATGACCTGCTCTTCTTTGTCCATGACTGCGAAGAGCTTGCGCAGTTCATGGTCACTGTACGCACGCGGTGGGTCTTGTTCGGGCTTGGGTGCGTTTTTTCTGTTCGGCCTGATGGTACTGCCTGCATCGGCCAGCATCTGTGCCACGGTCACGAAACGATTGTGCAGAGTCTTGGCTGAGTAGCCTTCCTTCAGCGTGATGTCTTGGAAGTTGCTGAGCACGGCAGCGTCAATATCTTCGATGAACTGCACGCGGGGTGGCAGAGATTCAACGAAGTGCTCAAGGTCTTTCGTGTACTTCTGCACCGTCTTTTTCTTCTTGCCTGACTTGGATTGCAGATACTTGTCAACGGCCTTCTGCACTGGCGTCTTGCCGTTGTGTTCAGCTTCAGGCACCACGATGCCACGCAGCGCGGCAGTGAGTGCAGCTTGCTGCGTGCCACGCTCACGCTGTGCCTCATCAAAGGTGCTGCCTTCCGGCAAGCTCTTGCGCTGCTGGTGTCCGTTCGCATCGGTGAAGCGCAAATAGAAGCGGCAGTCTTTGGTCTTCGGCCCACGTTTCACAGAGTGGAAGCCCCAGTTGCCCATTTCGTCTTTGGTACGGGCCACTATGCTCACTTGCGCTGCCCAGCGTCTCTTGGCCATTTCGGGTGCCTCACAGTGAAGTAATTAGGGTCTTAACTTGGCACATGCTAGGCACAAATGGCAATGGTACTTCAGAGATGTTCGGTTTTATTGGCTTTTAGTGTGTTCAAAGGGTTATGGCGGAGAGGGTGGGATTCGAACCCACGGTACGGTTCCCCGTACGCTCGCTTTCGAGGCGAGTACTTTCAACCACTCAGTCACCTCTCCGCAGTGGTCGGTGTATTTAGTTTAGCAGAGGCGCGGTTGCCAAGGCTACGGCGCGGACGTAAGTGAATTCAGCGACGAGAAGCGAAGAAGGATTGCAGCAGGGAAGCGGACTCTTCTGCCAAGATGCTGGGAGTAACTTCGACTTGATGATTCAATTTGTCACTGGAAAGAAGTTGGAAACAGGTGCGGAAGGCGCCCCCTTTGGGATCATCGGCGCCGTAGACGAGTCTTGGGACACGCGCCTGGATGATCGCGCCGGCGCACATCGCGCAAGGTTCGATCGTGACATAGAGAGTTGTGTTGGCAAGGCGATAATTGCCGAGAATTCGCGCGGCTTCGCGCAACACAACAATTTCGGCATGTGCAGTGGGATCATTGTCGCGAATGGTGCGATTGCCGGAGCGCGTTAGGTCCGCATCATTGTGAACCAGCACCGCGCCGATGGGGACTTCGCCGGCATCCGCCGAAGCGCGAGCTTGTTCGAGAGCGAGGCGCATGAAATGGAGATCGTCCGGCATGCAAAGTGAGAATACCACGGCAGGAACGTGCATTTAATCGCTGAGAGTAGAGAGCCGAACAGCTCGCGAACGCAGGTGTGGGGAGAGTCCTTGACAATGACGCCATGGGGAAAGAGACTGAAAGCATGAAAGAACTGATAGAACGCCTGTTTCAGGTCGATTTCCTGAAGGGAATGCGCGTCACCTTCAAGACCCAGCATCCCGACAACATCTACACGGAGCAGTACCCGCTGGAACGGCCCATGGTGGCGGAACGATTCCGCGGAGCGCCCAGGCTGAACAAGAATCCAGAGACCGGCGAGACGTTGTGCATCGCGTGCAACCTGTGCACCTTGGCTTGCCCGGAAAATTTGATCGTAGTTGGATGGGAACGCGACGACGCAACGCGACGCAAGGTTCTCACCACATTCACCTACGACACTTCGCGCTGTATGTTTTGCGGTTTGTGCGAAGATGCTTGCCCGACCGATGCCCTGGAATTGACGCAAGATTTTGAGATGGCGTATTACAGCAGGGAAGGAGCGATCTGGGATCGCCACCGGCTGGAAGAAGGCCCCACGCCAACGCGTTACACCCGATAATCAAACATGGAAATTCGCCGAGATCCCATAACACAAAGCTGGGTTGTATGCGGTCAACGGGAAGAATTGCCAGAGAAGGAAACTCCCTGCCCGTTTGACGCGGGAGTTGCGGAGAACGCCAAAACACTACTGGTCTGGCCGAGCGAAGGTCCCTGGCAGGTGCGCGTAATCCCGCATCCCGACGCGCTGTATCGCGTCGAAAACGAGCCCGGGCGCGCGGCGGAAGGCATCTACGACAAGATGGGCCCTTTGGGCGCTCACGAAATTGTCATCGAAACTCCGCAGCACGATAAAGCGCTTTCCCAACTGAGTGATGATGAGATCGACCGCGTCCTGTGGGCGTGGAGCACGCGAATCGCGGACCTGAAAAAGGATGCACGCTTCAAATATATAAGCGTCTTCAAGAATCAAGGCGCGCTGGCCGGGCAGGAATGGGAACACTCGCACTCCGAAGTAACCGCAACAATCTTCGTGCCCCGGCGAATTAAATATGAGTTGAGCGCGGCCCACGAATGGTTCAAAGACCGCGAGCGCTGCGTGTTCTGCGATATCGTGCGGCAGGAAGAAAAACAGGGTAAGCGCATCGTGGACGTGCAGGGCGATTATTATGCACTGTGCCCGTACGCTTCACGCGTGCCGTTTGAGATGTGGCTGTTGCATCGCCGCCACAATCATTTGTTTGAACAGCCACGGCCCGGCTCGAATCGAAAACAACTGGCTGCCCTGATGGGGCGAGTGTTCCGCCGCCTGGAAAAAATCGCGCCGGCCTTTCACCTGGTGGTGCACACCGCGCCCAACACACGAAACAAAAAGGGTGAACTGTCCGGATACTGGAAAACGCTGGCGGACGACTATCATTGGCACATCGAAATCATGCCGATCCTCGAGAAGCGCAGCAAGTCCTACAGCATTAAAGAGGTTTACTTCAACGCAGTTCTGCCGGAGCAGGCTGCCGAACAGTTGCGCTCCATCGATCCAAATTCATGAACGTGGCGCGGCACAGAAACAGCGAGCTGGGCGGCATCATCGCCAACCTTGTGGCGCTGCTGTTTTTGGTGCTGCTGTGCGCAGTGGTGTACGTGGCGCGGCACCCAATCATGCGCTTTACCGCCGAATCCTGGATTGTGAACGATCCGGCGGCGCATGCGGACGCCATCCTGGTGCTTGGCGACGACAATTTTTATGGCGACCGCGCAACCGAAGCAGCGCAGTTATTTCGCCAAGTCGTGGCGCCCGTCGTCGTGGCCAGTGGACGCAGGCTGCGGCCAGGCGCTGGCATGAGCGAACTGATCGAGCACGACCTGATCGAGCGGGGCGTCCCTAAAGAAAACGTGCTGCGGTTTCCGCACGACGCCGACAACACCCGTGAAGAGGCTGTGGCACTAAGGCGTCTGGCAAAGGAAAAAGGATGGAAAAGCGTCGTGGTGGTAACTTCCAACTACCACACGCGGCGGGTCCGTTACATCTTCCAGAAGGTGTTTCCGTCTGGCGTGGAAGTGAGCGTCGCCAGCGCCCGGGATGGTGATTTTGACCCTGAACACTGGTGGGAAAGGCGCAAGTCCGTGAAGGAATTCTTAGGGGAATTGGTCGGAATGGTGGCGGCAATGTGGGAGTTGCGCAACGAAAATGGTCAGGACGCAAAATCCGCTGTAATAACCCGAGTTTTAGTACCGCCTATGGACCAAAACGGCACAAAAAGTGTGCAAAAAAGTTCCCTTGCTCTTTACACGTTATAAGTGCTGTAATATCTTAAGGTTTCTGAGTCGCGGCACCCGACCAGCCCTACAATGCGACTTTGGAAAGCAGCAGCGCAGTCGAGGTGTATTCAATGTGGCGAAAAGAAGACGCGCAGTCTCCTTCTGAGAATTTCGCCAAGCCCTCGAATCCCACACCCGGAGTTGCACCAATGACGAACAATCCTAAAGATGCGTTTGGCGGGACGCAGAATCCTTCGAAGTCAGTCGGCTGTGTCAGCCAAGGTATTAAGATTAGAGGCGAACTCACAGGTACGGAAGACCTGTTCATCGATGGAAATGTGGAAGGGAAGATTTCGCTCAACAACTCAATCGTAACGGTTGGACCGAACGCAGTTGTAAAAGCGGATATTACCGCACGCGAAGTGGTGGTTCGCGGGCGCGTGGAAGGCAAGCTATACGGTTCGGAGCGCATTCAGATTTGGAACACTGCGAAAATCAATGGCGACATGAAATCCGAGCGAATTTCGATCGAAGAGGGCTCGGAATTGCATGGACAGATGGAAGCAGGAAAGCTCAGCAGCGCCGCCGCCGAAGCGTTCGTTACTGGAACTACCAAGAAATCAGATTCGAAGGTAAAGGAAGCAACTAGCGGCGAAGGGAAGGCGTCATCCGGAGCAGCGGTGGCGGGAGCGGATTGAGACATGGGATTTTTGAATAAGTTGGGAATTTCGATGGGAGGCAGCACCACGCGAGAGAGCACGCGCACGCTTCCCGAAGAACGAAAGGCAGCGGCAGGAAAGCACGGGCCACCGGCGGTGGGAAGTTCGCGCAGTCCTGAAATGCAGGAGACTTCGCGCGTTTCGAATGGTCTGAAAGAGTTCCTGTGGAACCTGGACGGTCTAGGCCGCGGAACGCTTCTGGATCTGGGGCCAGCATGGCAAACCACGCTGAACTTCTTCATTGAACGTGGATTCCGCGTTTCTTCCGAAGACATTCTGCGCGGCTGGGCTGATTTTTACCAGGAAGATGAAGCCCGCATTGGAGCGGAAAAGACACTGGAGAATTTCGAAGAACGCCAGCCCGAAGTGCGCGCCAAACGGTTCCTTGAACAGAATCTGCAATATAAGCCGGGTTCTTTCGACGCACTGCTGCTCTGGGATGTGCTGGACTACGTAGATGCCACACTGGCCAAGGTTATGATCGCCCAGTTGACGGAACTACTCAGGCCCGGCGCGGTCGTTTTCGCCATGTTTCACAGCAAAAAGCCTGAAGGTTTTCAGCGCTACCGTGTGGCCGATACCAGCACGCTGCAAGTACTTTCGGCGAAGCCGCTGCTGCCTGCGCAGAAGATTTACCAGAACCGCGAGATCCAGGAGCTGTTTGGAAGATACCGCAGCATGAAATCGTTTGTAGCGCGAGACCAGCTGCGCGAGACACTCTTCATTAAGTAGCCGCGGATATCCACAGGCCAATTCACAGACAACACGGCAGATACGTTTATCCACCTTGTACATCAAGAATTCTGTTGCGCCCTGCAAGACCGCGGCGTACAAGCGAAGTGTGAGCTCATAGAGCTCCGGAGGGGACGGATGACTCCACCGGGCTTAAAAGCGAAACAAAGCTGAGCACACCGCGCACGCGGTGCGAGTCGTTGCTGAAGCAAACCGCAATACGGGTTGCTCAGATCGCGACGCAGCAAAAAAGCAAAAAAAGGGGAGCTGTCAAGCTCCCCTTTTTGCATTTCAGGCGCACTGAATTCGTTGCCAGGTTACGCAAGCCTTTGCGTGTGCAGAGAATTCGGGCGCTACAGGAAACCGGCGAAGAGTGCCAAGGATCCGGCGCCGATCACCATGCGCCTAGTGATTTGGATTTGGCCACGCCGTAGGTACTGACGCCGGTCATGTACAACATGGGAAGGCGCGCCAGCTTGTGGTGACCGGTCTTGTGCAGCAGCCAGGCACCGCCCAAAGCGGCAACGTCGAAGCCGGCGGTAAGCGCCACATTCCCAGCGCAGGATTGCGTCAGCAAGCGCTCTGATCGCCCGTGCTGCAAAAAGTTACAGGTTTGAGCCATGTCGAAGCTGCCCATCACCACCATAGCCGTGAACTCGATCTTCATCGGGCGATCCCAGAAACGCGGTTCCGGCTGTACGACGAACGGCTGGCGATTGATCTTAGGTCGCGGCGAGTCCGGTAGTCCGTAGACGGGCACCACCCATAACAGAAATAGTGTTATGGGTAGGACCTTCATAGAAAGGGAACAATCAGCCGCCGAAGCGGGCTTCGAGCATATGGATCACGGCGTTCTGCTTGGCGATCACCTGGGCTTGCCAAACCAACGCCACGGACATAACGCTCATAGTAAAAATGCAAAGAGCCAAAACGAGGCCCATCTGAGTTTCGTTCGCAGGTACGAATATCATTCGGCGCAACCAGGCCATGGAAAGGGGTCTCCTAAACTTTCAGCCCATTCTGCGGATGAGCTGACTATTGGTTGTTCATCGTTCTAGGGAGCAATTACCGTGCCAGGGTAAAGGCCGAGGTTTGGTACCATCAGTACCGCGTTTTCTGCGGCTTTTTGCTGCTTTCCCATTTTCGCTCGCCCGCATCTCCAGCCCCGTGGTTAAATCTCGGCACACTTTGGACACTCTGTTTCCGCCCTTACACGCGCTTGGCGAGTATGGACTCCAGCGCGTTTCCCCAGGTATCTGGCGCAAAAAGTGACAACGAAAGTTGCGGAGTGCGAGCAGATGAAACCGCCTCCGAGGAATTCGAAGAACGGGCCGCAAGAAGTATGGCGCGATTACAACTCGGAAAAAGTTCTGACGCGTCCTCGGAGGTAGCAAGAGCGATAGTGAAGGGATGAGCGCGAATCGCACGCTCATAAAGAGCCGTAAGCTGGCGAATACATGTAGCGAGATTAGCGCCAGCCACTAATGACCAAAGATTTCCGCGCGGCCGCAGCTGCAGATTTCGATGTGTAGCTTCGGCCTGAAATTTCTTGATTTCCGCATCAGAAGCGCCCGCAAAAAAGAACAACTCGTCGAAATCGCGTTGCCGCAACAATTCCGCTTCGCGCTGCGCCAATCCGACATTCTGGGAAAGCTCGCGCGGAGAAAGTGTGCGAAGCGCCACCGCTTCTATGCCCGTGTCTTCCGCAAGCTGATCAAGAGCCTCCGCGGCGGCAGGCTGCGGCGTAGCGACGGGAATCACGGTGAAGCGCGCAAAACGAATTGTCTTGGCGGGCTTCAGGTGGAAATAGTCCTCGGGCAGATAGACGCCGGAGCCGCCTTCGGCAATGAATGGCGCGGCATGTCCCAACCTGCGAATGGTGGAATCGAGTTCATGGCGATTGCGCGAGCTAATCCAAACGCAGGGAAGATTTGCTTCTTCCAGTCCCTCCAGGAACTCCGGAAAGCCAGTTAACGGCTTGCCGGACGTCGAAATCAGGTCGTCGATGGCGATGTAGACAAGTTTGTTAGACGAACGCAAAGGTACGCTCCGTGGCTCGCGCAAGAATTGTAACGGGAATCGAACGAATCAGGGGGGACAAACAAAAGACGGCGGGAAAGAACTCCCCGCCGTCTCTCAGGTGTTACTGATCTAGGTTGGTTTAGTTGCCAGAAGACTTGGATGCGGCCGTCGTGGGCTGATCCGGAACATTCTTGGGAACGCTTAGGTAGCCGCTGATTTCGTTCTTGCCGACCTTGTTGATGACCAATTCTTCGGCCTGGTGAGTGCCTGGGCGGTAGAAGATCATCGGTTGGTTAGCGGCGCGGTTCTTGTCTTCATACTTCTTGTCGTCGACGGTCACGATCTGGTTGACGCGGTTCTTCTTCTCGTTGGTGCCCTTCAACTCAACGGTGACGTTGCCAACCTTCTGCGGCTTGTTCTTGCCGACGATGGTGAACTCGAAGTAATCGCGTTCGCCCTTCCGGCGCAGCAGGTCGATTTCATCGTGGTTGCGGGCGATCAAAGTGCCCAGCTCGCTCTTGGCCATGTTCAGATCAGAAATGGTCTTGTCGAGGTTGGAGCTGACCGCGGTCACCTTCGTGTCGACAGTCTTCACGTCGTCAGAAGTGGCCTTGGTGGCAAGCTCAGTGTGCACCGAAGTGTCGAGCGCGGTGATCTTGTCGGATGTCTGGTTGATCTGATCCGCCGCTTCCTGACGCGCCTTCTTCAGTTGACCTTGGGTAATCTTCAGCTTGTTGGTGATCACTTGCAGATCACCTTGCAGGTCGGTGTTGACTTTCTCATCCTGCGCGATGCGGTCTTTCAGCGAGCTGACGTCCTGCTGAACTCCCGTTTGAACGGACTTCACCTGATCCGCAAATGCCTGCTTGGTGGCATCGAGCTTGTTGGAGTCGTTCCAGGCCCAACCCAACCCGCCCAGAGCAAGCAACGCAAGGATCACGATGGCTGGCAAATGCCAGGTCGGCGAACTGTTCGTTTGTACATTCTTATATTCTTCAGACATATCAGACATATCAGAATTCGATTCCTTCTCCTCAACCCTAATTGGGTACGGCTCTCTCGATTTTGGGCCGCTCGAAGCGGCGGCGACGATCTGGAAACTGTACTAAAGGACAGCACGCCGGGGACCGCGGGTTCCAAATCGGGTATTCACTGTAAGTAATTGAGGGGAAGCCCGTTAGAAATCAACTACGGAAATAGGTGGGGTACTAGTTCCTGCAAAGTTTACGCGAAGATGAACAACCTTCACAACTTCTTTATGTCAACTCCGCCTAGCTAGGCGCCGTCCAGGGGGCCGACTCCCAGCGCCTGTAGGTCCGCCCTTAACTGCTCCGGCGACTGAAACTGAATTGCCGACATGCCCAAACGGCGGGCGGCCTCCACATAATCAAGGATGTCGTCGATGTAAACGGTTTCCTGGGCGCGGCTTTTGCAGGCCTTCAGCGCCGCTTGATAAATCACTGGACTGGGTTTACTGGCGCCTACTGAGCAGGAATAGGTCCGCACGGCTTCTGGGAAAAATCGAAAAAAGTCGTAGCTGGACTCGAGTTTCGCAACATGAATCGGATCCGTGTTGGAAAGCAGCCCAATCCGGTAATGTTTGGACAAGGTCTCAAAAAACTGGATGGGAAGAATTGGCTCCGGATCCAGAGTGCTGTTCCAGACGCTCGTGAACTGCTCAAAATCGAGCGGGATGCCGAAACGCGAGGACAGGTTCAGATACCAGTCGCGCGCGGACATTCGCCCTTCCTGCCAATCGCCCCAGCGCGGGTCTTTCTCGATGGCGGACCACAGTTCCTCAGGAGACAGCGCGAGGCCTTTGGCAAGGCCAGCTTTTGCGCGCGCAACATCCACGCGCACCAGGACGCGGCCGATGTCGAAGATGATGGTTCGGATTCCGGTGCTGGCCATGGGTTAGCGTTCCTCCCGGGCCGAGCGCACCGCGCCAGGGGCTTGCATCGCAGGCGTCGATCGCCGCGATCTCAGATAGCCAATGATGGGCGGCAAAATCGAAAGAAAGATAATCGTCCCGATGATGTAGTGCAGGTATTTGCCGATGTTAGGAATTCTGGATCCGGCGATAAATCCGCCAATCAGCATGCTGCCGATCCACAACGTCCCACCCAAAATGTCGTAGATGAGATATGTGGAATAGCGCATTTTAGCTGCGCCAGCAACGGGAGGGCAGAACGTGCGCACAATGGGAACAAAGCGAGCCAGGATCACCGCGCGGCCGCCATATTTTTCGTAGAAGTCGTGAGCGCGCTGCAGATGGCTGCGGCGAAAAAATAATGAATCTTCGCGACGATACAGTGCTGGACCCGCCGAGCGCCCAATCCAATAACCCAACTGGTCACCCGCAATCGCGCAGAGGATGCCGGGGATCAGCAGCCAGCGAAGAGGAATCACATTTTGTCCCGCGAAAATGCCGGCAGTGACCAGCAGGGAATCGCCAGGCAGAAAAAATCCAACGAAGAGTCCCGTCTCGACAAAAATGATGGCGCAAACCAGGCTGGGCCCGCCCCAACTGATCAGTTGTCGAAGTCCTTCAGGGTCATAGAGGGAGTGCAGGAAGTGACGAATGGATTCCAGCAAGCGGTTTCATTCCTCGCAGCAATGGGAATTGGGGCCAGGGCGCGGGAACGCAAACGCAAATAAACGCCCCAGCTCATACGGTAACAGAAAACCGCCGGATTCTCCGCACTATCCTGCCAGGTGATGAACACGGTAGTCAGAAACAGCAGCCACGCAGTGGAGCGCGTCATTGCAGTGAACCTGCCAGTAGGATCTCGCCTTGTTTGCCAAATTCCGACACCTCTTCCGGCTTCGGCGGCAGCAGCTTTTTAATCAGCGGCAAAGCGCTGCTGACTGCCGAGGCGCCCGCTTCCATGGCTTCGTCGATGCGATCGAAGTCATCCCACGCCAGGGACTGCACGTCGGGCCGCAGCACCAGGTCGGCATGCCGCTCCCAGGCTTCCAGTTGGTGTTTCTGCGCGGCACTTACCGCTCGGCTGACTACTTGAAAGATGTTGCTGGGCGCGCCGCGTTGGCCGTCGTGCAATCCTACTGAAACGCCCACTACAATTTGCGCCCCAAGCTCGCGCGCCGCACGGGTCGGCACCGGAGCCACCAAGCCGCCGTCCGCCAGACACCGAGTGCCCAGCTGCACCGGTTCGAATAGCCCGGGAAACGCGCAGCTGGCCCGAATCGCGTCCGCAATGCTGCCCTGCTTGAACAGCACGGGATCGCCCGTGCCTAAATCCGTAGCCACGATCACCGTGGGAATCAGCAAATCCTCAAATTGTTTGCTATCAAAGAAGCGCTGCACCAGCGCGCCAAGCCGCTCATTGCTTGCCAGCCCAAAGCGCGAAACTCTCCAGCGGGCAAAATCTCGAAAGCGGATTTCGCGGCATTTGGCAACGATGCGGTCGAGCGGCGTCCCGCTGGCATAAGCCGCGGCGATAATGCTGCCAATACTCGTGCCCGACAGGCAGGACAGAGGAATGTTGTTTTCCTCCAGAACCCGCAAAACCCCGAGGTGCGCGTACCCGCGCGCGAAGCCGCCGCCCAACGCCAGTGCCACCCCGGGCCGCATGGGTGGCTGCTCGGCAAACAGATAAGACGGATGTGGCCTGCGTGTCACGAAGATGAGCTTCCCAAAATCAGCGCACCCAGTGCGATGGGTCATGTGTCCCTAATTTTTGGTACCAACGTACCCGCGCCGAACAATCGCAAGAATCACTGGCAAAAAGGGCAGGGAGTACGAAAATACTAGGCCGCTACCCTCGCTGTACCATTGGCGAATACTGCTGCTCCGGCGAACCTACCCTACGAAACATGCAGTTCATCGCTTGTCTGAGGGGCTACATGGAAATCGGATACCACGGTTGGATGGGGCACTCGGTTGTTCTGCAGGTTGCTCTGGGCGATATCCGGGTGCCGTTGCGGGGAAAGCTGTTGAAGGAGAACAGCGACTCCGTTCGTTTGCGGATTGGGGAAGGCTGGGACGTCGATATTTACAAGGCGATGATCCAGGCGGTAGAAGAAGACAAGATGGCCATGATACCGGCTTGAGGGGAGGCGTCATGAAGAAAGAGATACCGAAGTACGTTACACAAGCTCGCGCGGCTTACCTGCTGGGAATTCCGCCCCAAGAAATCGGCAGAATTTCCCAGGAGGGTGGAATCGGCCACGTGGAGCGGGCTGGAGGCGTAGAGGAACGTTTTTTTACCTACGAAGAATTGCAGCGCATTTGCGTGATGGCGACGTGTGAAGGAGCAGCAACGCACTAGAAGACATTGGTTTTCCTGCGGCCCCCCTCAGGAGTATCCCGAACCTCGGCTCATCGCCCCCGGTGAGCCGAGGTTTTTTTGTTTGCCACATCGCGTGCATTTCTCTACTATTGAAACGTTTTAGAAACTCTCTGACAGCATCGCGAAGATCAGGAAACTGGCCGCTGGCTCCGGTCATTCCTTCGCTCCCATCATCACCAGCAACGGCCGGCCGCTGGACAGTACAACAGAAATTGCACTGGCTTTGCATCTTTGGACCGAGGAAGGCAAAAACTTGCACCTCACAGCACTGGATTGGGCAGCGATCGCAGGGTATCTGATCATCACGCTGGTTCTGGGCCTCTATTTCCGGCGGAAATCCGGAAAGAGCACGGAGGACTATTTCGTTTCGGGCCGCGAAGTGAGTTGGTGGCTGGCGGGAACGTCGATGGTAGCCACGACGTTTGCCGCGGACACGCCTTTGGCGGTAACCGGATTGGTTTATACGCAGGGAATCGCGGGCAACTGGCTTTGGTGGAGCTTTCTGCCGTCGGGAATGATGACCGTGTTCTTGTTCGCGCGGCTTTGGCGGCGCTCCGGGCTGATCACCGACGTGCAGTTCGCTGAGTTTCGTTATGCGGGCAAGCCTGCGGCGTTCTTGCGAGGGTTCCGCGCGGTGTATCTGGGCTTGCTGATGAATTGCCTGATTTTGGGCTGGGTCACCAAGGCGATGGTCAACATCATCAGCACGTCGATGGGCATCAGCGACGCCAAAGCGCTGGCCATTTGCGTGTTCTTCTTGATGCCGTTCACGGGAATTTACGTCTCGCTGGGCGGATTGTGGGGCGTGCTTTGGACGGATCTGTTCCAGTTTGTTTTGAAGATGGCCATCGTCATCGCGGTCGCCTGGTACGGCGTGCACGCCGTCGGTGGTATGCCTCAATTGCTGGAGAAACTCGCGGCCATGCGCGCTGCAAAAGGTCCGGGCGCCAGCGACATCACTTCACTCCTGCCGGATTTTTCGCGCGGATTCACCGGTGAAGCCTTATGGACTCTCCCTGTCATCACATTTGTCGTGCACCTCGCCGTGCAATGGTGGGCGTTCTGGTATCCGGGAGCCGAGCCGGGCGGCGGCGGCTACGTGGCGCAGCGAATCTTCAGTGCGCGCGATGAACGCCACGGTTTGCTATCCGTGCTGTGGTTCAACCTTGCTCACTACGCGCTGCGGCCGTGGCCCTGGATTCTTACCGCGCTGGCGGCAGTCGTCCTCTATCCCAATCTGGCCCAGCCGGAGCGCGGCTTCATGCTGGTGGCCACGCGTCACACCCCTCACGCCTTGCTTGGGATTTTGCTTGCAGGGTTCATGGCTGCATTCATGTCCACGTTAGCCACGCAATTCAACTGGGGCAGCTCGTACCTGGTGGAAGATTTTTACCGGCGTTTCGTAAAGAAGAACGGCAGCGAATCGCATTACGTAAACGCGTCGCGGCTGGCCACTCTGTTTCTGGTTCTCGCGTCCGCGTGGGTCTCCATGCAACTGCAATCCGTCAGCGAAGGTTGGAAGATCGTGTTGGAACTCGGCGCGGGAACCGGCGGCGTATACCTGCTCCGCTGGTACTGGTGGCGCGTAAACGCGTGGAGCGAAATCTCCGCCATGGCCGCGGCGCTAGTAACCACCCTCGCGTTGCACAGCCACGCCTTGTGGATGGCCATTGCGGGACGTCCGCAACCATTCGCTGGCTCAGACCCGGTGATCTTCGCCAAGACCACTTTGTGCACTACGGGAATCACCACGCTGGTTTGGGTGGCGGTCACCTTAATAACTGGGCCGGAACACGGCGACGTGCTTGTGAAGTTCTATCGTAAAGTGCGGCCCGACATCCTTGGATGGAAGCCGATCGCAAAACTCAGCGGCGTCGAAGAAGTCACGCAGGATCTCGGCAAGAATCTTCTTAGCTGGATCACTGGCTGCGTGTTCGTTTACGCTGCGCTCTTCTCGATTGGACAATTCTGTTTTGGACGCATGACGTCGGGAGCAGTGTTGGGGCTGGTGTCCGTGTCCTGCGGTGTGGCATTGTATCGGCTTATGCCCAAGCCCAACGAGTGGCGCGTCTAGCCGAATGACGGTTCCAGTGCGAAAAGCGGGAACGTACCACGCCGTTCTCGCGGGATTCCTCGGTTGGACGCTGGATGCGTTCGACTTCTTCGTGATTGTTTTCCTGTACGACACGCTGGCGCGGGAATTCAGCGTCTCCAAAAAAGCCATCATCTTTACCACCACGGCCACCTTAGCGCTTCGGCCCGTTGGCGCGTTGCTGTTTGGCGTGCTTGCCGATCGCTTTGGACGCCGCATTCCGTTGATGGCCAACGTCATCTACTTTTCCATTATCGAAGTGGCTTGCGGTTTCGCGCCCAACTACACCGTGTTCCTGATCTTGCGCGCCCTTTTTGGCATCGGCATGGGTGGAGAGTGGGGCGTGGGCGCTTCGCTGGCCATGGAAGCGGCCCCCCCTCGTTGGCGCGGCATCCTCAGCGGAATTTTGCAGAGCGGCTACTCCATCGGCTACTTGCTGGCGGCCATCGCGGCGCGCACGGTGCTGCCGTCTTGGGGTTGGCGTCCCATGTTCTGGTTGGGCGCGTTGCCGGCGCTGCTGGCGCTGTACATCCGCACCAAGGTGCCGGAATCGGAAGCCTGGCAACAGCATCGCGCGGAGAGTATGAGCCATTTGCTGCGCGTGGTGGCGGCGAATTGGAAGCGCTTCGTCTACCTTGGTCGTGCTGATGACGTTCATGATGTTCCTGTCGCACGGCACGCAGGATCTTTACCCCGACTTTTTGAAGGAAGTGCACAAGGTCAGTGCGTCGCGCGTTGCGGATATTGCCATGCTGTACAGCGTGGCCGCGGTCGTTGGCGCGGTGATTTTTGGCGCCCTCTCGCAACGCATTGGGCGGCGCAGGGGAATGATCGCGGCGTTAGCCTGGTGCTTGCTGGTGATTCCGTTCTGGGCGTTTGGACATGGCTTGTTCGCCATTCTGTTGGCGCCGGTTTTGATGCAAATAGGCGTGCAGGGCGCTTGGGGCGTGATTCCCGTTCATTTGAACGAACTGGCTGCCGACACCGCGCGCGGGCTGATGCCGGGGCTGGCGTATCAACTGGGAATCCTGTTCGCTTCACCCACGAACACGGTGCAATTCGCGTTGCGCGAACGTTTCGGCTATCAGTGGGCGCTAGCCGGCTTCGAGGTGGTTACCATTCTGTCTCTCGCGCTGCTCCTCTGGCGCGGCGCAGAAGCCCACGGCAAGAGCTTCGTCCGTCCCGCCGCACCAGATTGAAGAGTCTTTGTGATGACTCCGATTCTTTGGAACGGCACGGCCTTAGTCGTGACTGCAAGCGAAGGATGCCGCTCTCTATCCGAATCATCGTGACGGGTGCGAGTCTCATGATTTCAGAGAACACCCGTCCCTCCAATGCGCAGGCAGGGAGATGTTGCGCGAACCGCTTTCTGCAATGCAATAGGCGGGCGAGCGAATAATGCCGACTCCCCAACGCTGGCAGTCTGGAAGCCCGCAACGGAGCTGTGCTAAAATAATTGAACTCAGTGCGCCCGTAGCTCAGCTGGATAGAGCGTCTGGCTACGAACCAGAAGGTCGGGAGTTCGAATCCCCCCGGGCGCACCATATCTTTCCCTAAGAAAACAAACTCCTTCCTAATTTTGCCCAGGTCGCTCAGGGCGAAATTCATTGCACAACCATTGCACATTAGCTCTCGGGACCCTCCCTATCGCCAAGTTTTCCCGCAATGAACTTGCCCGATTTGCGGAGGGGCCAGATGAAACTAACAGCAAAGCAGAAATACGACTACAGGGACTTGGACAGAGGCGAAGCGCAACTCATGCGGGTTGGACATGCCCTCTGGCGCGATCGCCGCAAATTGGGCGATACGGTCGCTGAAGGAGAGGGCATTAACGCGGCACTCGAGAGCGTCTGGCAGGCAAAGAGGGAATATCGGGCGGAACTGGCCGAGAGGAGAGCTCTGCGATTCTCGCAATACGTGGACGGTTTCGTTCCGAAGCCCCTCGAGAGTTTAAGGAAGGAGAGTATTGATGCCAAAGCCAAAGACAATTGCGGATGAAGTATTCGATTCTCTGGAACGCAAGGGTTTAGCGGAAAAGACTGGCGAGTTCAGAACCGCACGCAATGGTGAGGTCAAGCCTGTATGGGCAATAACTCAGCTGGGTAAATGGCTTATTGAATGCGGTCAATTGGACAACTATCTCGCGACTTGGAAGACTGACCTGAAATCTTCATAGACTGCGCTGTCGACCTCGAGCAATATGGCTTCTACGTCGGGCAGGTGTTCACACCCCAGTGCACGCGGTGCCTGCGGCTTCTGCTACGCAAAGAAAAACGCGAATAGACTCGCGAATGCGCCGGCTAATCATCATCGTCGTCATCCTGTTCCACCCTTTTGCCATCGATCAGCTTCGGCGGTCGTGGCATATCCAATACGATCACCTTGACGCCAAACTGCCCTGCCTCCTTTGGATCGCTCGGGGGTGTGAGCGTGCCACGCGGCGTGCCATTTTCAGCGCCAGTTATTCGTTTCGCTGTCAGATGGCTGGAGGGTGAGGTGAGTGGCCGAGGTTGGTTCCGCTCACGAGTGAGACCTGCCCAGGCCGCACCACTTTGAGGGATTGCAATCCCGGCCACTAGCACGGGCTACCGGTATCAGGACTGTTAACCGCATGGGTCTCATTCCATCAGGGGCGGAGGATTGAAACGTCTGACCGAGTAGCCCGTGAGGAGTGCTTGAGCATATTTGCTGCCAAGCAAGGAAATGAGTCTCGGTATTGTTGAACGGCGCTAAATGCAACATGTGACGCGGTATCCGGCTACCACCACCGAGGGCGCGATCGCGACGAACTATTGTCAAGCCGTAAACTTGCAAACACTTTCCAAGAGTGTGCAAATAACTCTCTGATATTAGCAACGCCGGCTGGGTCCGCGTCGATCTAGGTATTGCTCGTCGATAGGATAAACGCGTGGTTAGGTGTCAAGATTATGTCGAGGGCGATTGAGATGCGGAGCCTGGGCGACATTCTCGTAGTTCGCAATCGCCGCTTGACTGGCCTACTTGGCCAAGGGTGGATCTCGTTCGTCGTCCTCTCGCTCTGCCGCTTGCCAATCGAAATTATTCGGTGGGCGGGGAATATCCACCACCACGACCTTGACCCCGAATTGCTCTGCTTCCTTTGGATTGCGTGGAGCGTAGGATCCGTGCAGCCGGAACGCCATGTCTAGCGCTTTGCTCTGGATCTCGAGGGCTTCGGTCTTGCGGGAATCCTTCACCTTGCCGTCTTTCTGGAAGTAGTGGGTGCGTTTGGCGTTCAGGTGTCGGCGTAAATGTTTGTCTATGAGAATCTGCACAGAAAGACCGAGTTGATCCATTAGATCAGGCACTCGTCCGCGAAGGCCCTGGAGCGCTTGGAACGCAGACTGACGGGTGTTCTTGGCAGGGTAGCCTGCCTTAATTGCAGCCTCAGCGAGTGATTTGGACGTTGGGATATTTTCGACAAGTGCTTGTTGACCTGCGGTCGTGTAGTTCCGCTTTACTCTTCTGATTTTTTTGCTGCCATGATTCGCTCATGGTATCACTTCTTTAGGCTTGGGCTCGAACACAGTAGGCTGGCCGTCGCTTTCGTATTAAAACAACCACCATCCCGATCCCAATCCCCACTAATCCTACACTACGGGGCTCGGGCGTTGGCTTACCTGAGCAGTACCGTGCGTACCATGTGGACAGTATTGACAAATGTGAATCGCGGAAATATAAGGCCGGGAGATTTCTAGCGGGAGGCGACAATGGAGGGACGTCCCCGGCACCTACACATGGACCTGGAGATCTGGCGCGAACAGCTTCGTGCTCGAGGCCGAGAAACCGACGGTCACGCCCAAGCCAGGGTTTGTCTGCTACTAGGCATTGGTTTGCTGGCTGGGCTATGGCTGATGCGGAAGTAGGTATTTTCCCATTCTGCCCGGCGATAGCCCGCCACGCGCTCTGGAGCCTCACGAAAGATTCCTCATTGCAGGAGGGAGATGGAAAATATGAAGAAATCAGCAGCGGCCATATTCGTTTTGCTGTTGTTCGTGCCTTCACTTTTCGCAGATCCGATCACATGGGTATTCACGGGCACGACGAGTGCGGGAAGTCAATTTAACGGCAATCCCATCGTCGGTCTGTCTTTTGAACTTCAGATTTCTCTCGATACGAATCAAGTGGGGATGACCGTCCCAGGGCTGGCAGACGTTTTCTTTGCCGGACCGCATCCTGGTGAAATCGGGATACAGGGACTTGGAATCGAGCCCGTAGACGCTTTTACTAAGGTCGCATACTTTCTCGGCTCCCCCAATCAAGTAACAGGGGTGGAACTAATCCAGCCGGCGTTTAACCAGGTTTTGTTTGCCAGCGCAATTTCTAGCGATTTTCTCCACTTGACTCCCATCTCGCCGGTAACGCCGGATCCACTCTTCGACGGACTGTCAATACTGACGGGGCCAAATGGATTGGTTGTGTTCGGAACGGTAGATACATTTTCCGCGGTCTCGTCCCCCGAAAATTCCACGGCGACGATGCTGATTTGCGCCTTCATCGCAGTTGGCGCGCTGCGACTGGCACGACGGCTCGCTTGGTCCGCGCATTGACCCGACGGGTGTATGGGTTATGCCCAGCATGATCCACACACACAATTTCGGGACCGCTGACATTTAGACCTTGCGTGGTCAAAGTTGCGGATATCTGGCGGCGGTGTCTAGGGCCTCACCGCTTGCTCAAACGCTTCCGAGTATTCGACCATCGCCAGACGAAGGTCATCAAGCAAGCGTTTGTTCTCCGACCTCTCCTCAGGTGAGTATTGCCGCTCAGTCCGTTCGACGAACGAACGGAGCCTGTCCTCCGCAGTCTTCATGCGCTCTTCTGCACTTCTGAGACGGTCGATAGCTCTCCGGGTAGGCATCGTTCGGGCTTCCTTCTTCTTCGACGTCAGCCACACTGAAATTCTATAACTAATCATCCTCCTGCGGTCATAAGGGCTTGGGGCGCTTGGCATTCTCTCAGGTCGCTGACCTATATGTGGCGACCGGTTGCCCAATGAATTGGCCCCAACTGCGGCGGCGTCAGATCCGCGCTCGTCCCCGTCGTGAACAAATGGTCTTGTATATGGGAAACTTTCTTTCTGTCTGTAGACCGTGCCTCGAACTGCAAGATTTGCCGGCTTCTGCGTTCTATGGTGTGGAGTTGAAGCATGTGCTCAATGATGGAATGTGTAAAATACAGCCGCTGCCAACCTCTCTGCCCAATTCATTACGAGGTCATGGTACCTGATCCCGACGTCACCGCACTTACAAGACTGGGCAACCCCACTACAATAAGGAGTCATCATTACAGCTGCGCTAGAACTGCGTGCCGACTGAATTACTCGCCAGATTTAGGTTACTTTTCTCTCGAAGAAACGACGACTATTGGCATGTTACACGGTCGGCGAGCTTACGAATTCGACGGAGTCCCACCCAGGTGCTATGCGTCGAGCAACACAAATCTTTAATGTACCTGGAGTCAGTAGAAGCAAACGGAAAGGTAGAAAACTTTCGCTGTCCCCAGCAGGGGTGTCATCGAGCCCTCCAGGTGCGGTCTGGAGCGCCTCCCGCATATTGGCCGGGCGAAGGATTCTCTCAGTCTGGTAAGCAATCTTTGAGTGCTCACGAAAGATGTTCTGTCGAGATTATTCTTAACCTACCCTACCTAGAGTAGACACTAGGATCCAGGCTGCGCCCGACTTGATTTCGGTCTACCAAAGGCGTCGATGGCAGGTCCCACTTCTCGCCTGTCCGCCCCTGCTAAGGACCTCGCTCAATGAACAGACCACACAAGCGACTGATAACGACCTACCCCGTCGCAATCAAGCATGGGCAAGGTCGATTGCACGTGCCGCACTCGATTCCGTGGCACGTCCACAGCGAACACGTGAAGTGCCCGGATTGCGACACCATCTACATACTCACCTCGGTCTTTCCCAAGACTCTGTTCCTCGAAACCCTCAGCAAACAGCACAAAAACAGAGAAGAGCATCCTGACTTCATTCCGTCTGTGCCAGAGTGGACGAAAGTTTCTGATTGCGGCTGCGATTGGTAGCGGTGAGGTCGTTGGCCCGATGTAGGATCGGGCCAACGATTTATCTGCAGAGCAGGAACGGCTACCTTGAGGAGGTCGCGGCAGCCTTGGCTTTGCCGAGCTCAGGTACGACGCCGAGTTGCTGCATGAGGCCCAGGGCATCCCAATTGACAAAACCCTCCACTACCTTGCCGTTCGCGAAGCGTGAAATGGTTACCCCGGAGATGGCGAACTGCTTACCCGTTGGAGCAATCCCGTTCAGCTCACCTTTATGTTGGCCCCGGCAGGACCACCGAACGATTACGGTTTCGCCTTCCGCGATGATGTCCTCGATCGTCAACCGCATGTCAGGAAATGCATTGCGATAGTGCGTCACTCGCTTCTTCTCACTTTCGGGTCCCCGCCCAACATCCGGCGTCGAGGCGTCATGGTGCGTGTAAGTTGGAGCAATGAGTTCGTCTGCTACCGGCAGATTGCCCTTGTTCCAAAGTTCATCAAACAAACGACGGACAGCAGTTTTGTTCTGTTCTGACATAGTGGTTCTCCTCTTTCGGCAATTCGATATTCCTCCTCGCATTAAGCGAGTCGGGTTTGAGTGGTGTAACTGGAACCGCTGGCGTTTTGCGTGTGCAGACCTGTACGTCGGACAGGTGGGTGGCCCCGCGCAAAGGAATAAAAAGGAACCGAGGTGGGTTCTGTCCTCTTAGCGCTCGATGCGGTGCTTGGCCTCTATAGAAACTACGTTTGGACTACGAAGCGGGAGTCTCGCCTCAAACGGCGAAACCTCGACATGATCCTGTTCCGATACAGCGTGGGTGTCAAGGACAATCGAAGCTTTCTTTTGCTCAAATAGGACTCATTGCCGGTTAAAGGCACGCGCGTGCGAGGTGAAAGACTGAGGCGACGTTCCCGATTGCAGCGTCAAGCAGCTGCGATTTAGTCTGGGCTTCACAACTATTAAAAGGGCGGCTCGAAACAGAGCCGCCCTAGAGTTGCTTTACCGCATATTTGGTGCCGGGAGGCCGTTACGGTCCTTATTGCTTGTCGTAGACAGCCGAACTGGTCGTTGGTTGGCCGTCTCCGTTGGTGCCCTGCGCCGTAACAGTCGTGACTTTCCCGTCTTGGGAAATTTCACTTTTTGCTGAGCCAATCACTTTGCCGGACTTTGTCAAAGTGGCTTCAAACGTATTGGCATCGATGCGTTTAATCGAGATGGCATCCGCTCCACCGGGCATTGAGCCCGTGATGGGGGATTCCTTTCCGTCAAAGGCAACCGTAAAACTGTAAGCGACGCCAGTTCCCTCGGCGTTGACTCCGTCGAAGGTGTATTTCACGTTATCGCCCTGCGCCTCAAGCGTGCGCGTCAGGCTCTTTGGTGCCGGCCCGGGATTGTATTTCGATTTCTCAACATTAAGCTTCCAAGTTCCTACATCGCCTGCAAGCTCGGGGAAAGGGCTTGCGCAGTAGCTAAAGAGGACTCGCGAAGGGTGACCTGCAGACTCTTCGCCGAAGACTGCGATCCACACAAATAGATGCGAACTTAGACTCCGCTGTGAAATCGACTTGTAACCAGCGATCATGGGTCACTTCACGTGTGCCTGTCTCCTGCGCCACTCCGCCAGGGCCTCTTCGAGCTGCAGTACGAAAGTTGGCAGCGGCGGCTTGCCCATATTGGCGAACGCTGAGGTCATGTACCGCACGGCCTTACCGAAGGCCTGCAGGGTTCGGAAGCCTTCGAACTCTGCCGTTCCTTCAACGAAAACGTGTCCCCAAAACAAAACATACCAAGTGAGCAACCAAATAGCGGCGATGCAAGCATCCCGAATTTACGGATGGCTTCGCCGGATCGTAAGCACGGCGCACTAAAATGGTGCGTATTGGGCGGCCTTGGAATTCGTGTCGGGATCCTGACAAAAGTTTGCAGATTGCACGATCAGCCAGGGAAGAGCTCAACCTGACAGTAGTGGTGCTAAACTGTAGTCCCTTCCTTTGCCGCAAATTCTTGCGGAGAACCCCGATGGAAAAAGAAATGGATGAAGGCCGTAAACGAACCCTTGGCGTCATCGCCGCAATCTTTGCGTGCCGGAAACTGTCTGCGCTGGACGGCAAACCCTCATCGGCACGAGAGATGGCGTTTCGAGACAGTATTGATTTGGCGGTGGAAATGATGCGCCGGATAGATTCGCGCTGCGGCAGGAGTCAGCATCATGACCACGGTCGGTAGATCGGTTAAACCAGCCGTTTCATGCACCAGGTAACGGCAGACAGGCCCAGCAAACCCAGCAAGCCAGCGCCTAGCATCAGAGAGGTCGGCGGCTCGGGTGCCGAAACTGTTGTCGGACCTATTGCGATGCCAAATGGGTTACTCAAACCCGAGATCAAGGAGGCGTTCACCGTAGCTCCCGACGTGGTGTATTCGCCTATCGTGTCGTTGCCAGCGTTGGCTACAAACAGGTTCGAGCCGGATACCGCAATGCCGAATGGACCGCCGCTCTCCGAGATCAATGAGGCGTTCACTGTGGTCCCCGAGGTGGTGTATTCGCCGATCGTGTCGTTGCCGGCGTTGGTGACAAACAGGTCCGAGCCGGATACCGCAATGCGGTATGGTGTAGCCAACCCCGAGATCAAGGCGGCGTTCACCGTAGCTCCCGAGGTTTTTATTCGCCGATCGTGTTGATGCCAGAGTTGGTGACAAACAGGTTCGAGCCGGATAGCGCAATACCGACTGGGGCAGTCAATCCCGAGATCAACGAAGCGTTCACCGTGGCCCCCGAGGTGGTGTATTCGCCTATGGTGCCGAGACCCTCGTTGACGACAAACAGATCCGAGCCGGATACCGCAATGCCGACTGGGCCGAGGCCCAAGCCCGAGATCAATGAGGCGTTCACTGTGGTCCCCGAGGTGGTGTATTCACCTATCGTGCCAACAGTATTGGCGACAAACAGGTTATCTGCTCGGGCTGCACAGTTGGACAGCAATCCTAGCAGAACGGCAGCCAGCCACGGTGTTTTAGTAGCTTTCACGGTTCACCTCCAGAGCGAAACTTACGCCCCGTTTATCCAAGATTTACCACAACTCTTTTCGCTTTCTAACTAAGATACTTCCTCATTTCTATAATAGCCGGACTATACACTTCGTAGGGGCGATTGCAAGTCCGTTTAGGGACGGAAGCGCCTAGTGGTTCGCCGTGTTTCGCGACGAAAAATCAACTTGCAGGCTGCGGGGGAAAGCGAAACCCAGGAAAAAACCCAAAAAAACATTGACTTATTCACTGCAAGCACAGAGTCTTGAGACCTTACCCGAATAGTCCAAGCTCGCCCGACTACCCTTGGTTGCTGTCAGCAAAAGATCTCGCCTGGAGGAATAACATGAAACCCATTCTATCTAAGGCAATAATGATCAATGTGGTGCAAGTGATAGGATTCGTAATCCTTTTCATCGGACCTTTCAGCATCCCATGCCACGGCCAGGTGGTTGCCTTGTGGACTGATGGCAACGGAAATTGGAGTAACGGTGCGAATTGGTCTTCCTGCGCTCCAGCCGCATGCCCGGTCGTGCCCAACAACAGCGGCGGGGTTACCTACGATGCCGTGATACCTAGCGGTCTGCCTAATGGTGGCGTTGCGGTCACGTTCGATCTTGGCGGGGCTGTCGTGAACAGCTTGTCACTATCTGGAGAAAACACGCTTCAGGATAACGGACATGATTCTTCTGCTTGGCCGGGAGCGAAAATGAAGCATGACGTCGCTGCGTTCTCGAGCCGGATGATGCGGGTGGTGAACGGAAACGCCTGAATTTGGCCATTGCATAAGAGAAAATTCGGTATACGCAAACGTAGGAGGTAGAGCATGGCAGAAGATAAGTTTGAACAATTGATGAGCCAGCAGGGCTTCAAGAAAACGCACTCAGGTATGGCCACCATCAGATTCGAGAAGAAGGATGTGAGTGTTGAGACCCGAGACTCTGGTGAAACTTTTATAGTAAAGAGCGCCAGCCATATTCAAACATGCCCGAACATCGAAAATCTCATCGAATATCTGCGCACCCTGTCTTTGGCGAAGCCATGCTAAGAATTGCGAGTATGGTTGACGCCGTAACAGCGGTTAAGTCGAGTCAACGAAATCACAGGGAACGGAACGAATGACGGCGTCCCAGGACCCGACGGGATTTCTCGTCAACTCGCCGCTTAGCGCCAACTGTCCAGTATCAAGCCGCCAGTGGACCCAGCGGTGTCGCCGTGATTAACCCTTATCCCGCTTCACCGAGATTCCCAGCCCACGATCCCGGAGGATTTCGTTCAACGTGTCAATTTCCGCCCTATCCGCGGCCAAGTTAGACAAGAGGTCGATGAGTGCCGCCGCACGGCTATCTTCGGCCAGCGCTGCAGCCCGGGCCGGACGTTGCAACAACCTCTGATTCTGGGAGACGACTGGTTTTGCAGGTACATCCTGACTGGCGCCTGCTGCTCCAGCGCTTATGTCCGAGATCTTCTGCGCGTCTGCGATCTCCTTTATGTATTGTTTGAGTCCAATTGGATGAAAGAATGGTGAGGTATCGGGAGGGATCTCATTGTAAGCGGTGCCGGTCGCGAGTTGCGGATTGCTTTCCGAAGAAGTCACCAGATGGCTTCCAGGTTCTTCGGCGCGATACCACTGTTGAAGACCTCCAGCCCTGAGCAAGACCGGAACGGGTTTAGTTGATTGAGGCACCTTCGGGCCTGAAGGCTTCGGACCTGGAACAACAGGCACGCGCAGAGTCGTGTAACCATCAACGTACGGAGTCCAGTCCCTTTGAAAATATATCCCGGGATATAGGTTAAAAGTAAACGAACCGTTGGCGTCGATCGTGTATTCGTTGTAAGTGTAGTACCCGTTGTCGTCTCGGCTAAAGTCCCATCTGAGGAATAGGTTCAGCATCTTGGTTACGGATTCTCCTGTAGAAACAAGTAAGGAAATGTCAGTCATTCTAGCCTCTATCCCGAACACAATGGGCACGGCGGCCAGATAGGTGATCTGCAACTCATACGCCTTCATCCATTGGTCTACTCCATAATCGAAAGGGTAGTTATATCCAAGGGTGAAATTTGAAACGAACATGTCTGCTCTCCATCCCGGCTGGAGTCAGGAATCTACGCCCAAACTTTTGCGAACGTAACGCACATTTCCCCTTAGTCTTTGATGCCAGCATCATAGCGGCGAGCGCCTTCGCCTCCACTGTGCCCGGGCTTCCTCTAACTGCAGTACGAAAGTTGGCAGCGGCGGCTTGCCCATATTGGGGAACGCTGAGGTCATGTACCGCGCGGCCTTACCGAAGGCCTGCAATTGCTCGTCGGACATTTTCTGGAGCCGCGTTGGCAATGCATCGATGTCAACGTTCGCCAACTGAATGGATTGCATCCCGGTCAGTCCCGAAGATTCTATTTTTGTAGGGGAGAGTAGGAAGGGACATGATAGACTCCGGCGCGATGCCCATCAACAGGAAGAAAGAAAGTCCAGTTGCCGAACTACGAAGGAATCGGACCAAGGGGGGTCACACATGAAGCGTGTCTTACGGTTTGTCACGATTGCTCTTTTAGCGGTCGTTGGTTCCTGCACTTTGCAAGCTCAAAGCAATCCGCTTGTCGGAACTTGGAAACTTGATGTCACAAAATCGAAATACGAACCCGGACCGGCACCCAAGAGCCTCACCCGCACGGTCGAAGCGCAAGCCGATGGTGTGAAATATACGTTTGACGGAGTCGCGGCCGACGGAAAGCCCATTACGTACGGTTTCTCCGTCCAATTTGACGGCAAAGACAATCCTATCTCCGGTTCAATCCCAAGCGGCGCAGACACCATTTCCGCCAAGCGCACGGACTCCACACACTTTGTGGCGACCCTGAAAAAGGGCGACAAAGTAATTGGCACTTCCAAAGTGGCAGTTTCAAAGGATGGAAAGGTGACGACCGTCGACTCGACGGGCACCGCGGCAACCGGCGCAAAAACGCACGACATCCAGGTCTACGACAGGCAATAAGAGACGGCAAGAGCATCCAACCACCTTAAATACAGAAACAATTCGAGGGCGGCTCTTCGTCGGGTCGCCTTTTCATTTATACGAATAGCAGGACCAGATCGCGGCTACTGGGCATCGAGTCTGGGAACGAATTGTGCTTGCCCGGACTTTACGGTCACTCACCGGCCAATCGAGTTACGTGAAAGATGTCCTGGCAGAGTTGCTTAAGGAGCCGAGGACGGGAGTGACGGTGCGACGGCGCACAGCAGCTTCGTTAATCTTCGAGAGCCATTCTCCTCGGTAGCGGGGTGCATATGGCGCGATCGGACCTGTATAATGACGCGGCACAGAGGCAGTTCAAGCGCCTCGAGGAGACGAAGATGGCATCGGTACTGATTACAGGAACCAGCAAAGGAATCGGTTTGGAAGCTGCATTGGTTTTTGGGCGTGCCGGGCACAAAGTCCACGCCACAATGCGCAACCCGTCGCGATCTCCAGAGCTGGCACGAAGGGTGGCGGAAGAAAAACTGCCGATTACGGTTACGACGATGGACGTGGACAGCGATGAGTCCGTGCGCGACGACGTCGCTGCTATCCAAAAGGAATACGGCCCCATCGATGTGCTAGTCAACAATGCGGGAGTTGAGAGGGCGGGGTCTGTCGAAGAACTTGCGCTGGGGGAGTTTCGAGCGGTGATGGAGACAAACTATTTTGGCGCGCTGCGTTGCATTCAGGCAGTGGTGCCACACATGCGCAAACGGCGGAGCGGATGCATCATCAATGTGAGCTCGGTAGCTGGGCGCATTACGAGTCCGCCGTTAGCTGCTTATACCGCGTCGAAGTGGGCGCTGGAAGCGATGAGCGAAGCGCTTGCGGGAGAAATGAAAACGTTTGGTGTGCGCGTGGCGATTGTCGAGCCAGGCATCATTGATACAGCAATGGCACGGCGGATTGGAGAATGCTCGGCGGGTTCGGCGTACCGACAGAGAGAGCGCTTCGGTGCGCTGTTCACGGCCTCGCTGAAAAATCCGGTCCCGCCTACGCTGGTGGCACAGAAGATTTTGGAAGTTGCGGAGAACGGAGCGTGGCAACTGCGGCATCCCGTGGGCCCGGATGCGGTTCCTTTCCTGGAGTGGCGGAGGGGTTTCAGTGACGAAGAGTGGGTGGAATTGAACGCAAGCGACGATGAAACGTGGAACCGTAGGATGGGCCTGGATCTTGGGTTGAATACCAAGGCTGCGAATTAGCTGGCACAGAGGACAAAAGGAGAGCCTATGACCAACTCCTGCTTACCATCTTGATGAAGCGACGCGGCAATACCCGATTGGGGCGGAACTGACGATCATCCAGGGAATAGCTCAACCTAATAGCAATAGTGCCAAGCTGTAGTCCCTTTCTTTGCCACAAATCCTCGCGGAGAACCCCAATGGAAAAGGAAATGGATGAAGGCCCAAGCGAACCCTTGGTGTCATCGCCGTGATCTTTGCGTGCCGGAAACTGGCCGTTCTGGATGGCAAACCCTCACAGCACGAGAGATGGCGTTCCGGGACAGCATTGATTTAGCGGCGGAGATGATGCGCCGGATAGATTCGCGATGGCCTTCATCGAAGCGGTAGAAGCCAACCTCGCCATGTTATAAATCTAAGATGGCTAAAATAGTTGAGAAGTGGTTGCTCTACAAATACGTGGGTCTCGAATTCACGCCGTTGTCAAGGCCTTTCAAAACCAAGGAGCAAGCGGAAAAGGCGCGTGAGAGATATCCTGAGCGTCTGCGCAAAACAATTGGCCTCGGTGTGATTCGGACGAAACAGTAGACAAAGCGCGTGGAACCGGACGCAATTGGGGGGCAAGATGATACCTACCAGGCTGAGACCAATATTCACGGTAGATTTCTCGGATAAAAAGGATGACCCTTCGGACCTCGCCTTTCGACATTGTCGAATCGACGAAAGAGAGGGCTCGCGACTCGCGCGCACATTCACTGGCAAAGTGCCGAGGTCCCAAGCGACCCGTAAACACGCAAAGCAGGACATCGCTCGCTGGTGTTAGCTCCATCCTGCGCGATTGCCCAAAAATGGTGGATCGGTTGTGCTCGATCTCGCCTACACATGGAAACCCGTATGAAGGCCGGCACGGAACTACATCAGACCATCTCTAAGCCGACTTCTCCCTCCTGCTTGGAGCCAGCCTTGCCGACCCAGACCACACGACAGCGCACCGAACGGAATGGTTCTGGATCAAAGACAATTTCGACAAATTGTCCGCGCCGAAGGTGGAAACTCCCGCGCAGCCTGTAACCTTCTTTCGACGAATCGAGAACGATACAAGGAAGCCTTTTCTCATCGCGGTCCAGATTGACAACCAGGCTGGCGCGCCTCTTTAACATTACGCGCTTTGAGCGGCGGCCCTCGGAGTTAGGAAAGCCGGGCATTCATTCACCCCTTCATCTTGGAGTGAGATCGTACACCTAGTCGCGCACTGAACTATTGAGACCTTCCAAGCCTAGGATTGCTTGTCGAATCTATCACCGCGAGGCCACCGCGATCTATCACCGCGAGGCAATCTATCACCGCGAGGCTGTTGAACCTCTTTGATAATGTCCCCTCCAGCCCCCATTAGAAATGTCCCCTACACTACGACCTCCTGGGGAGGTCCGATTGAAGAGGACAGCGATGAGTGCGAGGGAACTTCGACGAGCAGAGGTTCTGGGACGAGTGAAGGGGCAGACGCTGAGGCTGGTAGACGCGGCAAGGATGTTGGAGGTGAGCTATCGGCAGGCGAAGAGACTGTGGCAGCGTTATCGGGAAGAAGGAGCCAAAGGGCTGCAGCATCGCAGCGCCGGCAGAAGTTCGAATCGAGCGAAGCCAGAGAAATTCCGGCGGAAGGTGCTGCGGTTGATCCGGGAGAAGTACTCGGGAACGGAGCAGGAGCGGTTTGGACCTACGCTGGCAGCGGAACATTTGGCGGATGAGGATGGGCTAGAAGTGGGGGAGGAGACGCTACGACGCTGGATGTTGGCGGAGGGGTTGTGGAGCCGCATGCGCAGACGCAAAGCGCACCGGAAGCGCCGGGAGCGGCGGGAACACTTCGGCGACCTAGTGCAGCTGGATGGCAGTTTCCATGCGTGGTTTGAGGAGCGGGGACCCCGGGGATGTCTGATGAATATGGTGGATGATGCCACGGGGACGACGTGCTGTCGGCTGGGAGAGCAGGAAACGATCTGGGCAGCGGTAGGAGTGCTGCGATCCTGGATCGCAAGGTATGGCGTACCGCGAGCGTTGTATACCGATTGGAAGAACGTCTATAAGCGGCAGCCGACGGCAGGAGAGCGCTTGCACGGGAAAGCGGCGAAAACGCAGTTTGGGCGCATGTGCGCGCGGCTAGAGATTCGCATCATTGCAGCCAGTTCTCCGCAGGCGAAAGGGCGCGTGGAGCGCAACAACGGGGTGCATCAAGATCGCCTGGTGAAGAAACTGCGTCGCCAGGGGATCCAGAGCTACGAGGCTACGAACGAATATTTGGAAGGGGAATATCTTGCGGAACACAATCGGCGTTTTGCGCGAGAAGCGGCACGAGCAGAGAACTATCACGTTCGGGCGCCGAGCACGGCGAAGCTGAGAGAGATTTTCCGATTGGAGACGGAACGATCGATCAGCAACGATTGGGTGGTGCCGTACCGGGGGCATTTTCTGCAACTGCAGCCGCAGAACAGGCACTATGGGCCCACGAAAGCCAAAGCACTGGTTTGTGAGTGGGAAGATGGGGCGGTAGAAGTGCACTATCGCGGAGAATGCATGGACTACAAAGATCTGGTGGTGCGACCGCAGGCGGTGTCGGCAGGGCCAAGCAAGCCGCGCCACGCGCCAGTCAGGGGCGTAGCAGGTAAGCCGGCGCAGGATCATCCGTGGCGGCAAGGTTATGAGCAGAGAATGAAGTTGCAGAAGTTGAATGGCTCGCAGGTGTCAACACTCGTTGGGGAGTCCGCCTCCGCTACGCCCTAAACGCGCCGCACAAACCGCGGCGCAGGGCTTCGCTCCGGCGGACTCCCCAACGACAACAGCAAATCAAAAGAAAGGGGACACTTCTAATGAGGTAAGGAAGGGGACATTTCTAAAGAGGCTTGACATCTATCACCGCGAGGCTGGACACCCGGTCCCCATTCCCTTACCATGAAGGCCCTTCGGAGGTGGAAAATGCCGACCCCGAGAGAATGGGTAAGAATCTGTGAACTGGAAAAGGCCGCAGTAGAACATCAGTCTGTTGAGAAGTGGATTGAAATAGATCGCAAACTTGATCCCAACTGGACTGAAGAGAAATCAAGAGCTCTGTATCAACGCAAAGAGGAGTGGCTAAAGGGCTGCACTGAACGCCTAAATGAAGCCAGGGCCAACCTAAGCGCCGCGGAGAAACCAGACATCTGGTCTCTCCTCGAAACCTGACACATGTGACGTCCTGAACAGAAGCTAAACCAACTCCATCACATCTTTTTCATGTCGTTTTCCTTTTTCAATTGGCAGCGGCAGCATGATCGTCCAAGTCTTGTCGCGCAAGCTGCTCAAACCGAATGAAACGCTCTTCGCCGAGAAGCCCGGTCAAATTAGTACTGGGGATCCAGCGCCACTTCACGTGTCCGACATCTTTGGTAAGGTCGAGGCAAGTACCCCAACCCTACTCCAACACGGCCGACCTTTTATATTGCGTCCCGGGAGCCTGCCCAAAAACCACGAGGCCTCAGCAGCTGTAATTCACTCATTCTAAAAGATCGAAATTCGCGCATCAGTAGTGCCCAAAATCAGATGAGTCTGTTGAAAAATGTGTGGTCAGAAACGGGCAGGGGCCGTCTTGACTTCCTCGAGCGCCTCGGGTGCTCGCTCTAAACCTTAAACCATCGAAGACCGCCTCCTTTCCTACCCTTCTCAGGTGGTGCTGGGTTCTGGCTGAACGCGTATGGGCACGTCTTCGCGTTCCTTGACCTGATGCATCAAACCGACCTGCGTGCCTCCCAGTGCCATCGCCACCGATTGAGAAACCTCCTCTGGCGAAATTCCTTTCATTGCTGCTTTATCCTGCTGCATCTGAAAATCGAGTTTCTTCTGGTCCGCCACTACATACCAGTCCACGTCCACCACTCCCGGCGTGTCCTCGAAAATCTTACGGATTTGCCGCGCCACTTCGATCTGTCGTTGATAATCCGGCCCATACACTTCCGCCACCAGAGTTGAGATTACTGGAGGCCCTGGGGGGACTTCGGCCACTTTTACGCGCGCATTCCATTTCTTGGCAATGACCTGGATGGGACCGCGCATCTCCTTGGCGATTTCGTGGCTCTGGCGCTTGCGATCGTCGATGGAAAGCAAATTCACTTGAAGGTCACCCTGGTTCGCGTCGCGACGCAGGCGCCCACAGATGAAAAAGGCCTCCATAGCCTGCGCCGGGATAGCGCTGGTAGTAACCCTTCATCAGCGAAGCATAATCGGTTTGCGTCAAGATCGATTCGGCCAACGCCAGGGTCAACACTGTGTCGTCGGTGAAGCAGCAATCTGGACAGAACAGATCGAACTGCTTGGTCTTGATGTTCTGCCACTCGTAAACAGAACCGATAATGTCGCCCGCAATCGCGCCGATCATTTCATCTCCCTTGCAGGCGGTGCCGCGGGCCGGGCGGCCCGGACATAAAATGCAGGTCGAATTTTAGGTTCGGGTGCCCAATCTCGGTTTTTTGAGGGTGGGCTCTTGGGGATTCTTCTTCCCAAAAGTGTAGGTCGGTTCACGGCGGGATTCTAGCAGAGAACGAGCCGGCGCGTGGCGAACACGTCGATGGTGGGACGACGTTGGGTGCGGCATCTCAGGTTCATAAAGGGCCCGGTTTAGGGTCAGCTTTAGGCTCACCTCCGCGTTCGAACAGCGCTCCCACGAATTACCTATCAGCACCACAACTTTTCGCTTGACGCTCTATTACTTAGTGATTATAAATAGCAGTTGTGCTCCAGCCACCTCTCTCGGAAATGATGCCAACGATTCGCTCTCGTAACCTATGCACAATGAACACTTGCGTAAGTGTTCATTATGACGAAGTTAGAGGCGCGCTAAGTTGTCTGGAATGAACACATACAAAAACCGCGATTTTTTTGATATCTTTTTGGTAACTCTCAGATGCACGGCGGATGATCGCCCCTGCTGATGGCTCGGCGGCATTCTCTGGCCTTCATGCGTCTATCTTTCATTGGCGCGGCACATCGAATAGCCTAGCGTGACCCGATGCCAAGCCAACCCTTTCGTCGACCGCTGATTTTTGTGGCTCATCCCGATGATGAGACGCTGGCCTGCGGTGGTCTGCTTCAAAGGTTTCCGGGATCGCTGGTGGTGTTCGCCACAGACGGAACTCCGGCTGGCTATGGACTGGAGCGCAAGTACGGCAGTCTGCAAGCCTATACCGAACTGCGGTTCCAAGAGGCTGCCCGCGCGCTCAGCCATGTTCCTACCTGTTCTTCCAAATGGATTACCGCGTCCGACGGGTCCCACTTCGGCGACATGCACGTGTACGAGGATCTCCCAGCCGCCGCGACCTCTCTCCTCTCGATTGCGCAATCGTTTTCGCCCGACGCAATCGTCTCGCACACGTATGAAGGCGCGCACATCGACCACGATGCGTGCAGTTTCATCGCCATGCACGTTGCCGCCGCTCTTTCGCTGAAGCGTTTTGAATTCCCGATGTACTGGCTCGACCAGCAGGGGAACGCCGTCCTGCAGCGCTTCCGCGACGGTGCTCTAGGTGTCGCCGCGGCCGGATTGGAAGGCACCGGAGTTATGAAATGGCAACTCAGCGACCCGGAAATCGCGTGCAAGAAAAAAATGATGGCGGAATACCAGACGCAACGGGGCACCGTATCCACATTCGATCCGGGCGTCGAGCGTTTTCGCCCCGCGACCACTACTAGCTCTTCCTTCTCCGTTGCATTATGCCGCGACTATCTCTATCAGGAACGGCCTCCGCGTCTGTATCACACCAGGCGTCACCGTCTTCCCGCGAAAACTCTTCTAAAGAAGTTCGCGGAATTCGAGTATTGGCGGAAGCAGCAGGATACTTGGCGTTGATAATCCAACGCGCAAAACCGGCACGCGGGACACCGGCGATAAAATAAATCACCGCGATAAATTATTGGTCAGTTCTAGCGGGTTCCGCAGGTAGCTGGGTTGGCGTTCAGTTGGCGTTGCAAATTCCTGGCCGACGTCAGATCCGGATTGAACTTCAGTACTTGCACGATGGTGGCGCGAGCTTTCTCCATTTTGCCGGCGGAGCAATACAGCAGCGCAAGATTCATGCCCACTTCGCTTCTGCCCGGAATGCGATCAAACGGACCTTGCCAAAGTTTTATAGCCCGATCGGCATTGCCGGCCTGCGCTTCAATCACGCCAAGATTCAATGCCGCCTCATTCGATAACGGATCAATTTCCAGCGCGCGCAGATAGTGTTCCTGCGCTTGTTGGGCGAGCCCACGCTTCTGTTCCTCGTAGCCCAGCGCCGCCAGCACGCCCGCATCGTTCGGCGCTTCCAGTACCGCTTTGCGCAACCATTCGTCCGCTTGCGAGTCGGCGTTTTTCACTCCTTGCTGCGCCAGCGATTCCCAAGCCAATCCCAGATCCCGGGCACCGGGCACTCCGGAATCCGCGGGAAAGGGCAGTAAACGTTGCTCCGTTTGGACCTGCGCATTTGGCGCGGCCGATTGCGGCTCGCGAAGAATGCGATGGTCGGTGGCCTGCGTGTGTGCAATGTCAGAAGTAGAAGACGCCGGCATGTGGCATACGCGGCAGTCGGGCTCTTTAGTTTTGTGTTTGGCGCCAAATTGTTCGCCGTGGCAAGCCAGGCATTTGGCGCGGTAGTAGGCGGCTGCTTGCTCTTTCGGCGGTGTGAAGTGCGGATCGTGGCAGCTGATGCACGACATCTTGTCGCCTGATTTTCGTTTGCAGACGCTTTGCGACAGCGCTTCGGTCTGGCTGAGCGCGCCAATCCGGTCATCGGTGTTGCCGGTCAAAACGAAATAGTGGACGAACTCTGAAAGTTTGTCTCCGGCTTGAAAATCCGCCAGGGAACGTCCCGGCTGCTGGATGGCAACTCGCCCCTCAAAATGGCATCCCATGCAGATGGCGTCGCGCCGCTCTGCCGGCAGCTTCGCTGGGTTCACAATCGAGCCGCCGCCCGACTCCACGTGCGCAGCGCCCTCGCCGTGGCACCGCCCGCATGTCACCCCGGCGTGCGCAAACAGCGGTTGCTCGTAACGATTTTCTGTTCCCGGCAGCGGCGGCTGGGAATTGCTGGTATGGCATGCCAGGCAAGAGGATACCGCAGGAAGATTCATGGGGATTTCGCGGTCTTTTTGGTACGCGGGCGCCATGTCCCAAAGATGCTGCTGGCCATACCAGTTGATGGGCGCTTCAAACACAAAACCGTCTTGCGAAAAAAGATACGTTCGGCCGCGATGGCCGGTGCCGATGAAATACAGCAACTCCTTTTTTCCCTGGATCTGGTTGTCGCCAGGACGGTCAAAGCTCATCCAGGCTTTGCCGTCTTCGGCGTAAACGCGATAGTGCACTCGCGTCGGCGCGTGGACGAAGTCTCCCGCAAGCAAGCCTTGCATGGCGGGTCCGCTGGCCTGCGCCATAGCCGTCGAGGAGTAGCTCTTGTAAATCTCGGCGTGGCATTTCGCGCAAGCTCCATTGCCAAGGGTTTTCTTCGAGGCAGGTTGCGGCGGCTGCGCGCCCGTAGAAGGAGTCTGCTGAGCGAACGCGGCGAAGGAAAGCGCGGCAGACACGAAGAGCAGAACGGCTTCACGGAGGTGGAAGGAAAGGCCACGCATGCATCGACTACCGTAGCAGAAATAGGCCGCAACAGCCGATATTCGCAGACGGAGTTGCGGAGGCCCGCGACCAAGGCGCGTTAAACATTTGCGCTGTCAGAGTCGTTTCTTATTAACGAGGCCCCGTGGAACCGGCCGATTTCACCTGTCCGATACTGGGACGGGTAATCCCATTAGCGGTCGCCTTTGAGTGGTTGAATCACCGATTCTCTTCATAAGTACTTGAAACAAAAACGGTTCCGCGAGCCCTCACAAAGGTACCCGTCTTGCGGTTGCAATATTTGGAGAAACTTAAATCATGGATATCGCCCGACCTTCTAACGCCCGCGCCAAGCTGATTCGCCGAATCATCCTTGGCGGTATCGCTGTCCTCTTCATTGGCGGTGTCAGCTTTGGATTGACGCGCCTGCGCCCTGCCGCTCCGTCTGTCGATCGCGCCACGGTATGGTCCGACGAAGTGAAGCGCGGCCCGATGCTGCGCGACGTGCGCGGCCTTGGCACCCTGGTTCCCGAAGACATCCGGTGGATCCCAGCACAAACAGATTCGCGCGTGGAGCGCTGGGTTCTGCGGCCAGGAGCCGCCGTGAAGCCCGGTTCCGTGATTATGGAATTAAGTGACCCGACTCTGCAGCGGGAAGCGCTCGACGCGGAATTTCAACTGAAAGGCGCGGAAGCAGACTACGCCAACCTGAAAGTGCAAGTTGACAGCGATTTGATGAACCAAAAGGCCATCGAAGCCGGCGTGCGCAGTGATTACGAACAAGCCAAAATCCAGCACGAGGTGGATGCGAAACTGGTGGCGGAAGGTCTTGCGGCGGATGTTACGGAACGTTTGTCTCGCGTTAAGGAACAGCAGCTTGCCATTCGTGTGCAGCTCGAGGGTGAACGCACAAAAGTGGCCGCGGATTCCGCGAAGGCACGCTTGGCCGCGCAGCAAGCAAAGATCGACGAACAGAAAGCCCTGTACCAGCTGAAAGAGAGCCAAGTCGATGCGTTGCACGTTCGCGCGGGCATCGATGGCGTATTGCAGTTGGTGCCGGTGGAAGTGGGGCAGCACGTCACCCCGGGTACAAACCTGGCGCGCGTGGCTGATCCGAAGGTGTTGAAGGCAGAAATCAAGATTGCAGAGACGCAAGCCAAAGACGTGCTGCCGCTACAGAAAGCGACCATCGACACGCGCAACGGAATCGTGAACGGGCACGTAGCGCGCGTCGACCCGTCCGTAATCAACGGCACGGTGACCGTGGATGTGACCATTGATGATCCCCTGCCGCCGGGCGCAAGGGCGGACTTGAGCGTCGATGGCACGGTGGAGCTGGAGAATTTGAAGAATGTGATGTATGTGGGGCGGCCGGTTCACGGTGCTTCGCAAAGCACCATCAGCTTGTTCAAACTGACGCCCGACGGTTCGGAGGCGGTTCGCACCAACGTGAAGCTGGGCCGCAGTTCAGTGAATACCGTGGAAATTCTGGACGGATTGCAGGTGGGAGACCGCGTAATTCTGTCGGATATGTCGCAGTGGGATAACTACGATCGCATTCGGCTGAAGTAAGCCTGTTAACGGGTGTGCAGCGCAGGTTGAAGTACAGAGTCTGAACTGGAGAGTTGGGGGAGCGAATGCACGCGTTCTGGCAAGACGTACGCTACGGTTTGCGGATGCTGGCCAAGAATCCTGGCTTCACTGTCGTTGCCGTGCTGACGCTGGCGCTTGGCGTGGGCGCCACCACCGCGATCTTCAGCGTGATTTATGGCGTGCTGTTGCGGCCGCTCCCTTATACCCATCCCGAGCAAATCGTTCATCTGTGGGAAATGAGCGGCGAAGGCCACCGCATGAATTTCGCGGACCCGAATTTCGCCGACATGCAGTCTCAGGACCACTCGCTGCAGGGCATCGCGCAGTACGGCAACAGTTTGGAATCGGTTTCTGGCGCCGCAGAGCCGAGCCGCACGATGGTCGCTTACGTTTCGCGCGATTTTTTTACCGTCATGGGAGTGCACCCCGCCATCGGGCGTGGCTTCGCCCCGGAAGAGCAGCGCAACAATGCGCCTGCGACCGCGCTTGTCAGCTATGGCTACTGGAAGCAATCGCTCGGCGGTACCCAGAACTTGTCATCGGTGCATTTGAAGCTTGAGGGGCAAGCGGTTTCGGTTATCGGGGTGTTGCCCGCCGGATTTCGGTTTCCCGACAACAGCGACATTTGGATTGCTCGCGAAATCATGCCCACCCTTCCCAGTCGCACAGCGCACAACTGGAACGTGATCGCCAGGCTGCGCGAAGGCACATCCGTCAATGCCTCGCGTGCCGAACTTACCGGCATTGCGCAACGCCTGAAGCAACAACTGGGCAATGATACCGCGATGGTTGGCGTGGCGCTGGAACCGCTTCGCGAGGCCATGACCAGCAATGTTCGCCCGGCGTTAATCATTCTGTTTGGCGCGTCTGGCTTTCTTCTGCTGATTGCATGTGCCAACGTGGTGAACCTGATGCTGGCGCAGGCCGCGGCGCGCGAAAGGGAACTATCCATTCGAGCCGCGCTAGGCGCCAAGCGCAGCAGGCTGATTCGCCAGTTCCTGACGGAAGCATTTTTGCTTTCCACAGTCGGAGGCGCGCTTGGCGTACTTGCGGCAGTGTGGGGATTGAATGGATTGCTGGCTATCGCGCCAGGAAATCTGCCGCGAGTGGAAGAACTAGGCGTGAATGTGCCGGTGCTGCTGTTTTCGCTGGCCGTCGTATTTCTGGTGGCGATTGGATTGGGAATTTTTAGTGCCGTGCGCGCCACGTCTGGAGACCCTCGCGCGGCATTGAACGAAGGCAGTCAACGACAATCGGGGTCGGTAGGAAAACAGAGGCTGGGTCGCCTGATTATTGCCGGTCAGCTGGCCACCACTCTTGTGCTGCTTGTTGGCGCAGGGCTTCTGGGTCGGAGCCTGTTGCGCGTGTTGTCGGTTGATCCTGGCTTTCGCACCGAGGGCGTGCTGACGATGGAACTGGCGCTTCCCGACGATCCTACAAAGGTCCAACGAGTGCAGTTCCTGAATGAAGTGATCGCGCGGCTGCGCAATATACCTGGCGTACAGGAAGTCGGCGGCACCAACGTATTGCCGCTCACCGAGGGAGGCCGGGCTGACGGTGCCTACGTGGTCATGAACCCGGCGCAGATTTCACCGCGCACTCAGGACCTGATCCAGCGCGTTGCGAATGGCAATCTGGAGAAAGACCCTGCCTTACTTGCCGAATTCTCAAAATTCTTCGACGAAGTTTTCAAAGACCAAGCGCACATGGGGGAAGCCGACTACTGCGTCGCCTCGCAAGATTTTTTCAGTACCTTAGGTATTCCGCTGCTCAGTGGCAGGCTGTTCGACGCGCGCGACACGAAAGACTCACAGCATGTGGCGGTCATCAGTAAATCGTTGGCGGACGAGAAATGGCCGAATCAGAATCCCATTGGTCAAACTGTGGAATTCGGAAATATGGATGGCGACCCGCGGCTGTTGACCATCGTCGGAGTCGTCGGCGACATGCGCGACCGCAGTCTGGAATCCGCGCCGCGTCCCACCATCTACGTCGACTACCGCCAGCGGCCAATGGGGGCTCAACGCTTCACCATCGTCATGCTCGCTCTTGGCAAGCCTGATGCCGTATTTTCCTCCGCGCGTGAAATCGTTCGCAGTCTGGATCCCGAGGTGCCGCCGCGCTTCAGCACCTTCTCAAATACCTTTGCCGCATCTCTCGGTGCGCGGCGCTTCAGCCTGCTGCTGGTGGGCATTTTTTCCGCCACCGCACTCTTGCTGGCGATGGTAGGAATTTATGGCGTGACGGCCTACACCGTTGCGCAGCGCACTCGCGAAATTGGCGTGCGCATGGCATTGGGTGCTTCCCGAGGAACAGTTTTGGGGATGGTTCTGAAACAAGGCGTGATCACCGGTGTTCTCGGCGTGGGCGCCGGAATTCTGGGCTCGCTGGTTTTAACTCGCTGGTTGCAATCCCAACTCTTTGGGGTGAGCGCGACGGACCCGGCAACGTTTGCGGGCGTCGCTCTCATCCTGATTCTGGTGTCTCTGGCGGCATGTTGGATTCCAGGACGCCGGGCGGCGCGTGTCGATCCGATGGTGGCGTTGAGGTACGAATGATGAAGCAAACGATTTGGCAAGACCTACGCTTCGGACTGAGTAGTATGGCGAAAAATCCCGGGCTCGCGGCCTTGGCGATTCTTATGACCATTGCGCTTGGCCTCGGCACCGGCTTGGCAGTCTCTCTGCTCAACAGATCCGCGCACCGGCGCAATATGCAGGTGCGTGATGCGGGGCAGTTGATGGTGATTGCCACGCGCGACTCCGACTCCCCAGCCAGCCTTTCCTTTTCCTATCCGATGAACTTGAACGTGGCGGAAAGGGAAGTTGTGCTGACCGACATGGGCGATGAGTGCAAGGATGAAATCGAATTGACGTACGGAGAGGGCGGCGAACGCGTTCGCGGCGAGCTTGTTTCCGGAAACTATTTTGAAGTGCTCGGTGTGCAACCTGTGCTTGGCCGCTTGATCGGCGAAGCCGACGACCACGAATCCATTACCTCGCCCGTCGCGGTGATCAGCTACGAATTCTGGAAGCGCCGCTTTGGGATGGACCCTTCAATCATCAACCGCACTTTAATGCTGAACGGCCATCGCTTCACCGTGATTGGCGTTACTCCGCCGGGCTTCGTTGGCACCAACGGTTCGAAGAAAGCTGACATTCAAGTGCCGCTTTCGATCATGAGAGTATTCAGTTCGCCGGTGCTGCGCGCCACGCGCATCGACCCGATGGTTGCGCTGCGTTACGAATAGGAGAACTTGATGCAGACGCTTTGGCAGGACATTCGCTACGGGCTTCGCATGCTGGGCAAAAATCCCGGATTCACGGCGGTGGTCGTGCTGACGCTGGCGCTGGGCATTGGCGCGAACACCGCGCTGTTCTCGATCGTCAACGGAGTGCTGCTGAATCCGCTACCCTACGAACAGCCTGATAGGCTGGTGTCGCTGTATACGCGAACTCCGGAGTTCACGCGCTCTTCCATCTCTTATCCGAATTTCCTCGATTGGCGCCGCGACAATCATTCGTTTTCGGCCATTGCCGCGTTCCGCGGAGAGAATTATAACCTTTCGGGTATCGGCGACGCGCAACGCCTGAGCGCGAACATGGTTTCGGCCGATTTTTTTTCGATCCTTGGCGTGCAGCCTGGCGTTGGCCGCTTCTTCACCGAACAGGAAGACCAGGTAGGCGCTGCGCCGGTAGCAGTCATCAGCGACGGTTTGTGGAAGCGCAAGTTCGCATCTTCTCCAGACGCGGTCGGCAAGTCGCTCAACTTGAACGGAACGCTATACACACTCGTCGGCGTGCTTCCTGCGCACTTTCGGTTCATCAGTGGTAATGGCAATTTCCATAGCGACGCCGAGGTGTATACCCCGATTGGACAATGGAACGATCCGTTGTTCCGCGACCGGCACACCGGCATGGGAATGGATGCGGTCGGCAGGTTGAAACCGGGCGTCACATTGCAGCAGGCGACTTTGGATATGCAGTCAGTTGCGGCTCACCTGGCCGAAGCCTACCCGGATATTGATAAAAACTCGGGCGTCAACGTTTTCGGCCTTAAAGAGGATGTGGTCGGAGACATTCGTCCGTTTCTGCTGGTGCTGCTGGCTGCGGTCGGCTTCGTGCTTTTGATCGCTTGCGCCAACGTTGCGAATCTGCTGCTGGCGCGGTCGACGGGCAGAACCAGGGAATTCGCCATTCGAACGGCCATGGGTGCAAGCCCGGGTCGCGTGGTTCGTCAACTTCTTACCGAGAGCATTCTGTTGGCGTTGGCTGGGGGCGCTCTGGGTGTATTGACCGCTGCATGGGGCACGCAGGCGGCGATTAAGGTTCTCCCGGAAGCGCTGCCGCGCGCCGAGGATGTTCATATTGATGGCCGCGTGCTGCTATTCGCAATAGGGGTTTCTCTGTTGGCGGGAATTTTGTTTGGGTTAGTGCCCGCTCTCAGGGCTTACCGAACCGACATTCACGAAACACTGAAAGAAGGCGGGCGCGGAGGAAGTGGCACTCGCCACCGCACGCAAAGTATCTTCGTTGCAGTGGAAATGGCCATGGCGCTGGTGCTGCTGGTTGGCGCCGGCTTGATGATTCGCAGTTTGGGAAAACTCTGGAACACCGATCCGGGATTTGACCCAAACAATGTGTTGCGGGTCAGCTTTGCGTCCTCCAAACCATTGGGCGCTACGCCTGCGGCCACCCGCGCTGCATTTCGGCAAATTCACGATGTCCTTGCAGCAATTCCAGGTGTGCAATCCGTTTCGCTTTCGGTCGGGTCCACGCCGATGGAAAGCGACTCCGATCTTCCTTTGTGGCTGGAAGGAGAGCCCAAACCTGCTTCGCAAAGCGAGATGAAAGCCTCGCTCTTCTATTTCACGCAACCGGATTATCTGAAGGTCATGAAGACTCCTCTGAAGCGCGGGCGGTTTCTGACCGAATCGGACGGCGAGGGTTCGCCCGCCGTCATGGTGATCGACGACCAATTTGCCAAGTTGTACTTCGCCGGTCAGGATCCGATCGGTAAGCACGTGAATCTCGGAATTCTGAACATGACCGCCGAGGTCGTCGGAGTTGTTGGCCACGTCAAGCAGTGGGGATTGGACAATGACCCTCCGGGTGCAATCCAGGCGCAATCTTATTCCCCAATCTCACAACTCCCCGACGGCATTTTTTCGCTTCTCGAGCACGGCACTGCCGCCGTCATTCGCACCGAGGGTTCGCCGCTTGCTCTAATCGGTTCGATTACCAACGCGGTGCAGGGCGTAAATAGCGACATCGTCGTTTACGGCCCAGAAACAATGAGTTCCGTGATTTCGGAGTCGCTCTCGGCGAAGCGCTTCGTCATGGTGCTGCTTGGCGTGTTTGCGGCGCTCGCAGTAATACTTTCCGCCGTCGGCATTTACGGTGTGATTTCGTACATCGCCGCGCAACGCACCCAGGAAATCGGAATTCGCATGGCTTTGGGCGCAGGAAGAGGCAACGTTCTGCTCATGGTGCTGCGCGAGGCGGGCACCATGGCGCTGCTTGGCGTGGGCGTCGGACTGGTGGCGGCATTTGCGCTGACGCGGTTGATGGCCAGCATTCTTTTCGGAGTCAGCACGCACGATCCGCTAACCTATCTCGGGGTTGCAGCGTTATTAATGTTAGTCGCGCTGGTGGCATGCTACATCCCAGCGCGGCGAGCAACCCGCGTCGATCCCATGGTGGCGTTGCGCTATGAGTAGGAGATCTTGATGCAGACGCTTTGGCAGGATATCCGCTACGGGCTGCGAATGCTGGGAAAGAATCCCGGCTTTACTGCCGTGGCCGTGCTTACGCTGGCGCTCGGCATTGGCGCGAACACTGGAATCTTCTCCGTTCTCCGGCAAGTATTGCTGCAGCGACTGCCTGTGCCGCACCCGGAGGAATTGGTGCTGCTGTATGCCCCGGGTGTGCGGAGTGGGCATATCGAGTCCGATGAAGTGGACGGGTCAGAGTCGTTCTCCTATCCGATGTATGTCGATCTGCGCGATCAGAACAAAGTGTTCGCGGGAGTTGCGGCCAAGGCTGATTTTCCGGTCAGCGTGGCCTTGCGTGGGCAAACCGAACGTGCCAACGCGGAACTCGTTTCTGGAAATTACTTCGACACGCTTGGCGTGCATGCCGTTATCGGCCGATTGCTATCGCCGTCTGACACGGTCGCAGCCGGCGGCAATCCCGTGGTGGTGCTCGGAAATGGTTACTGGCAGAAACATTTTGGCGGCGATCCCGGCGTTCTGAACCAGAGTGTGATGGTGAATAACCGCTTGATGACCGTGGTCGGCGTAGTGCAACCCGGCTTCGATGGCATCCAGCTCGGCCTGGTTCCCGATGTTTACGTGCCAATTACCATGAAGCCGGTAATTACTCCCAATTGGGACGGACTGAACGACCACAAGGATTATTGGGTAAAAGTGTTGGCCCGCCTGAAGCCGGGAATTTCCGCAACGCAGGCTACCGCGGCGCTGGCACCGACGTATCACGCGTTGCTGGAGAACGAACTGCCGCTGAACACGAGATTGAACGAGCAAGAGAAAAAAGAATTCGAAGGGAAGCAACTGGTATTACGGGATGGTGCTCGCGGCCGGCCGATTCTTGAGAACGATACCCGGCCACAGCTCTTGACGCTGATGGGCATGGTCGGACTGGTGCTATTCATCACCTGCGCCAACGTTGCGGGGCTGCTGACGGCCCGCGGCGTTTCGCGGCAGAAAGAGATTAGCCTGCGAATTTCCCTCGGCGCCAGCCGTGGCAGGCTGATCCGCCAACTGCTGGTTGAATCTTGCCTGCTTTCGTTTGCCGGCGCGGTGCTTGGGCTTCTTATCGCGCAATGGATGAGCAGCACCCTGGTGCATTTTGCGTCGACCGATCAAATGATCGATGGCCTTACCAGTTCCCTGAATATTCCGGTGCTGCTGTTCACGGTGGGCCTAGCGCTGCTCTGCGGTATCTTGTTTGGGGTGGCGCCGGCGTTGAGCGCAACGCGAGTACAGTTGGCATCCACGCTGAAGGAACAAGGCGGGGCTCTTTCTTCCAGCCTGAAACACACACGCTTGCGCAAGATACTGGTGATTTCTCAAGTGGCGTTGACTCTGCTGATGGTTACCGGTGCGTGGGGATTTGTCCGAAGCCTCTACAATCTTCAGCATGTGGATTTAGGACTGCGGCCGGCTCATGTGCTGCAGTTTTCCGTCGCGCCCAGTTTCAACGGCTATGATCAAGTGCGCAGCTTCGGTTTTTTTCATCAACTCGAAGATAAGATTGCAGCGCTGCCGGGTGTTTTGTCCCTTAGCGCAACAGAAGAGCCGCTGATTGCCGATAGCGACCGCGGCTCCAACGTCACCGTTGAAGGTGAGCCAGCCGACCTGGCCGGCACGCGGCACGTTAACTGGAACGCGGTCAGTCCCGGACACTTTTCGAATATGGGCATACCGCTGTTGGCAGGCCGTGAATTCGGGCGCCAGGATTCGCACGAAGGGGCCAAGGTAGTCATCGTCAATGAATCCATGGCCAAGCAATTTTTCCCCGGAGCCGATGCACTGGGAAAGCACATGAAAATTGGCGGTGGAAAAGATCCGCTGGATATGGAAATCGTCGGAATCGTCAAAGACAGCCACCATTCCGGCGTTAAAGAGCAGCTCAAACCGTTTTTCTATATTCCTTACACACAGGGAAAGGCAGTCACTTCGCTCACCTACTATGTGCGGACCTCAGGCGATCCGGTGGCTCTCGCCAGTTCGGTTCGCAGCGTCGTCGCCGAGTTGGATTCCAGTTTGCCGATTTTTGGCGCGAAATCGTTTGAAGAGCAAATCGACCAACAGCTTTCTTCGAGCAAGCTGGTAGCATTTCTGGCGCTGACCTTCGGCAGCTTGGCTGCCATGCTTGCCGCCATGGGAATTTATGCGCTGCTGGCTTTCAGCGTCACGCAGCGTACCCGGGAAATTGGCGTGCGCATGGCGCTTGGAGCGGAACCCAAGCGTGTTGGATGGATGGTGCTGAAGGACGTTGCGCAGCTAACCGGAATCGGGATTCTCATCGGTATTCCGTTGGCCTACGCACTGGGGAAACTGATCGATTCTTTGTTGTTTGGCGTGCAAGCTTTCGGAATCGCAAGTATCGGGATCGCGCTTTTGGCGTTGACGGCGGTCGCGGCTTTCGCGGCGTATGCTCCCACGCGGCGGGCGACACGCATCGACCCGATGGTCGCGTTGAGGTATGAATGATGCTGCGTTCAGGAGCGGGGAACTTTTGCGGTGGTCTGTGTCGTATATCAGGGTACAGAGGTGTGGCTGTCGGGCCCCCATTCGTTGGATTGGATGCAAATGTTGCAACGGCGCGGTGCGTTTCTGGTTGCTTTGAACGATCTCATGAATCCCGAACTTAGGAGAACAAATGACTGACACAAATAATGTGCTGATCAAGATGGAAGGCGTCAAGAAAGTGTTCCTGACGGACGAGGTGGAAACTCACGCGCTGGAAGAGATTCACCTGGAGATTCATCGAGGGCAGTATGTCTCGATCTCCGGGCCTTCCGGCTGCGGCAAGTCCACGCTATTGTCGATTCTGGGCTTGCTGGACTCGCCCACGGAAGGGAAGTACCTGCTGAACGGGCAGCCCGTGGCGAACCTGACGGCCAGCGAACGCACCCGCATCCGCAATCGCGAGATTGGTTTCATCTTCCAGGCGTTCAACCTCATCGGTGACCTGACCGTTTACGAAAATGTCGAACTGCCACTCACCTATCGCGGCACCAGTTCCGCGGAGCGCAAGCAGAAGGTGGAACATGCGCTCGAACGTGTTGGCATGGCTCACCGCATGCGCCACTACCCCTCGCAACTTTCCGGAGGTCAGCAACAGCGCGTGGCCGTGGCCAGAGCTTTGGTCGGCGATCCACTGATCCTGATGGCCGATGAGCCCACCGGAAACCTGGACTCGCGCAATGGCGAGGCCGTCATGGAATTGCTCCGCGACCTGCACCGCAATGGCGCCACCATTTGCATGGTGACGCACGACGAGCGCTACGCGCATTTCGCCGAACGCACCATCCGCCTGTTCGACGGACGCGTGGTGGAAGAAACTCAGGAAGCTCACGCCGCGGTGTAATTGAGAACTGAGGGGCCGCAATTGCGCAGCTTTCTGCAAGACATCCGCTATGGCCTCAGGATGCTAGGGAGAAGTCCCGGCTTCACGCTTGTGGCGGTCCTGACGCTGGCACTGGGCATCGGCGCCAACACTGCGATATTCCATTTGATTGATGCTGTGCGTCTACGCAGTCTGCCAGTCCCCAATCCCAGAAGCCTGGTGTCAATAGAGATTAAGGGAGGAAATCACGGCTTCGGCGTCAATGCGGGAGACGAGTCGTTTCTCACCTATCCGCTTTGGGAGCAAATCCGCGACCACCAGACAAGCCTCTCCGGCGTTTTCGCCTGGGAGCCGGAGGGTTTCCGCATTGGTCAGGGTTCACAAGCAAAATCGGTTCGCGGACTCTGGGTGAGCGGAGAGATGTTTGGAACCTTGGGAGTCGCTCCGGTCAGAGGAAGGCTGCTAAGCCCGGAAGACGACCGTCCCGGTTGTGGGGCCGCGGGCGTCGTGCTCAGCGACGCTTTTTGGCACAGCGAGTTTGCTGGGCAGGATTCAGCCATTGGCAAGAAACTCCTGATCGAGGACCATCCCGTCGAAATCATCGGCGTCAGCCCACAGGGATTCACGGGGCTGGAAGTTGGAGAGACATTCGAGATCGCCTTGCCATTCTGTTCCGCTGCAGACCCTGATCCGAAGGAAAACAATCTCACGAGACGCGATTTATTCTGGCTGAAAGTGATGGGGCGGTTGAAGCCGGGCGTAGCTGTCAGTCAGGCTTCTTCCGAACTGGAAACGCTGAGTCCCGGCCTCATCCAGGCCACGATGCCCACCGGATACAGCAACTCAGCGCTCGCCGAATATCGTAGCTACGAGCTTTCCGCATACCCAGCGGCGAACGGCGTGAGCCGCTTGAGGCAGGTCTACGAGGCGTCGCTGTGGCTGCTGCTCGGAATCACCGGCCTGGTTTTGCTGATCGCTTGCGCGAACATTGCTAACCTGATGTTGGCGCGCGCCAGTGTACGCGAACGAGAGATGGCTGTGCGGCTGGCCCTTGGCGCGTCGCGCTGGCGTCTGATTCGGCAATTGCTTTCGGAAAGTTTGGTGCTTGCTGCCAGTGGCGCTCTTTTGGGTATCGTGCTCGCAGGTGCGTTCAGCCGCAGCCTTGTGCGTCTGCTCGCTACGCAAGGCGATGTGCTCCAGCTCGACCTGAGTATTGACTGGCGTGTCTTGGCGTTTGTTGGTGCTGTCGCCACTCTAACGTGCTTCGTCTTTGGCCTCGGGCCCTCCTTTCGCTCATCTCGAATGGCCCCCGCCGATGCGCTCAAGGCTGGCAGCCGCGGTACCACGGCTGGGAGAGGGCGCTTTTCGTTCCAGCGACTGCTGGTCGCCTCGCAGATTGCCGTGTCTCTTGTCCTACTGGTGGGCGCGCTGCTTTTTCTGCACAGCTTCTGGAACCTAATGAGAGTTAACCCGGGCTTCCGCGAGGACGGCATCCTGATCGCCTACTTCAATATGGAGAAGCTGCAGCTCCCGGCGGAACGATTCGAACCCATGACACGCCAACTGCTTGCTGAAATTCGTTCGATCCCGCTGGTCGAAAGCGCCGCGACATCCACGCATCTCCCATTCAACGGCAGCTGGACCTCTGGTGTGGATGTGGATGGTATCGAAGGTTCCTCGAAGTTCACGTGGGTCAGCCCGGGTTACCTACGGACCCTGCAAATCCCGTTGATCGCGGGGCGCGATTTTAATGATCGGGACACTTCTGCGTCATCTCGCGTCGCGATCGTGAGCGAATCGTTCGTCCGGGAATTTCTCGCAGGTCGCAACGCCATCGGAAAAGTGATCCGCACCGCACCGGAACCGCGCTACCCGGCGGCAAGTTATGAAATCGTAGGCGTGGTGAAAGATACGAAGTATGCGGGTTTGAGGGAGCAGATTCCGCCGCCGGAGAGCTACGCGCCTGCATCGCAATTTCCGGCCATTGGCCCAGGAACTAGCGTTCTGATTCGCACCTCGTCACCTCTTGCGACCGTGACGGCTGCAACGAGAGAGAAAGTCAGAGCCTTGAGCCCTGATATCTCCATGGAATTCGAGGTTCTAAAGAGCACCATAAATCATGGGCTTGTTCGTGAACGAATGTTGGCATTGCTTTCCGGGTGCTTCGGCCTTCTGGCGATATTGTTAGCCATGATTGGGCTCTACGGCGTGATTTCTTACATCGTCATACAACGTCGAAACGAAATTGGCATTCGGATGGCTCTCGGTGCGCGCTGGCAGAATGTTGTAGCCATGATCGTGGGCCAGACTCTGCTACTGCTGCTGCTGGGGATCGCCGGCGGAACTATTCTTAGCATTGCGGCCACCAGAGGCGCGAGTTCGTTGCTGTTTGGCATCCGGCCAACCGATCCTCTTACCCTGATTGGCGCAAGCATTTTCCTGGCCGCGGTCGCGCTCATTGCGAGCTTTGTGCCAGCGCGCCGGGCCACTCGCGTGGATCCCATTATCGCGTTGAGGTACGAGTGATGCTGCAAGCCACTTGGCAGGACTTGCGCTATGGCCTCAGGATGCTGAGGAAAAATGCTGGTTTTACGACAATTGCGGTACTGACGCTGGCTCTGGGCATCGGTGCGAACACTGCGCTGTTTTCCGTGATCAACGGAGTTTTGCTGAATCCTTTGCCTTTTCCGCAATCCGACCAGTTAGTCACGCTTAGCGAGAGCAAGCCAAATTTTGAGTATGGCTCGATCTCGTATCCCAATTTTCGTGACTGGCAAAAAGAGAATCGCACGCTCTCTGCTGTCGCCGCCTTTCGCAGTTACGCGTTCAGCCTGACCGGTGCCGGCGAAGCTCAACAAGTGAAGGGAGAGTTCGTCTCCTCGGATACTTTCCCCATGCTGGGCGTAAAGCCGCTCATCGGGCGTACCTTCGTTTCCGGTGAAGACGAGATCGGAGCGGCGCCCATCGCTATGCTTGCGGAAGGCTTGTGGCGTCGCAAGTTTAGTGCAAAAGAGGACATTCTTGGGAAGGCCGTCAACCTCGACGGAAAGAGCTATGTCGTGGTGGGCGTAATACCGGCGAACTTCCACATTTCCGTTCCCTCGTTTCCAGACAATCAGGAAGTATTCGTTCCCCTCGGCCAGTGGAACAATCCCTTGTTGAATCAGCGCAGTGCCGGCTTGGGAATTCATGGCATGGGCCGTCTGAAACCGGGCGTTACGATTCAGCAAGCGCAAGCGGATATGGACGGGGTTACAACTAGCCTGGCGGCGGCTTATCCTGATGCCGACAAGGGAATCGGCGCCAAGCTTTTGCCTCTTCGCCGGTCAATGCTCGGCGAAATTCAACCAACACTGCTGATGCTGTTCGCCGCGGTCGGATTTGTGCTTTTGATCGCGTGCGTCAACGTGGCCAATCTGCTGCTGGCGCGCTCGACCGGCAGAGCCCGCGAATTTGCCGTGCGCACCGCGCTGGGCGCTCCGCGGGGCCGCGTGATTCGCCAGTTGCTCACCGAGTGCATTTTGCTTTCGATGATTGGCGGAGCGCTGGGCTTGCTTCTGGCTGCATGGGGTACGCGCGCCGCTTTGGGAATCTTGCCTCAGGCTTTACCCCGCTCGGAGCAGGTCGGTCTGGATGCAAACGTTTTGCTTTTCACCGCCGGAATTTCCTTCCTTGCCGGAATGCTGTTTGGGTTGGCGCCGGCTTTGAAAACATCAAGCGCCGACTTGAACGAAACACTGAAGCAAGGAGGACGTGGGACAACGGGTTCTCGGCAGGGCATGCAGAGAGTATTCGTGGTTGCCGAGGTGGCGCTGGCGCTGGTGTTGCTGATTGGCGCGGGTTTAATGGTTCGCAGCTTGTCGCACTTGTGGAGAACGAATCCCGGCTTTGATGCGCATAATGTCGTCTCGTTCGGACTGTCGCTTCCACCTTCCATGATGACTGCCAATCCCACGGCGATTCGCGCCGCGTTCCGCGAGTTCGACCGCAAGGTTGCGTCGCTGCCGGGCGTCGCGGGCGTATCGCAAACTTGGGGAGCGTTTCCGTTGGACGGCGACGACGAACAACTGTTCTGGCTCGATGGTCAGGCAAAACCCACGAATCAAAATGACATGAATTGGGCGATCGATTACATCGTCGAGCCTGATTATCTGCGTGTGATGGGAATCCCGTTGCAGCGCGGCCGGTTCTTCGCGCCGCAGGACAACGAAAACGCGCCGCTGGTCGTTGCCGTCGACGAAGTCTTCGCGCAAAAGTATTTTCCAAGCGAAAATCCCGTGGGCAAGCGCATCCATATCGACCGCTTCGATCAGCCAGCTGAAATCGTAGGGTTGGTGGGGCACGTGAAGCAGTGGGGACTGGACTCGGACGACACCGAATCGCTGCGCGCACAACTCTACATTCCGTGCATGCAGATGCCCGACGCATTCATCGGCTTGACTCCTTCGGGAGGACAGGCGGTGGTGCGTTCCACTGGCGCGGTACCCGATCTGTCCGCTTCCATACGCCGCGCCAATGCGGAAATCAGCGGCGAACAGGTACTGTTCCGTGCGCAAACGATAGAGCAGGTTATTTCCGATTCGCTGGCGCCGCGTCGATTCTCAATGATCCTGCTGGGAACATTTGCCGGCCTGGCGCTGCTGCTCGCCAGCATCGGAATTTACGGCGTGATTTCCTACGTTGTTGGCCAACGTTCGAATGAAATTGGAGTTCGCATGGCATTGGGTGCGAAATCGCACGATATTCTGCGGCTTGTCCTAGAAGACGGCGGGAAACTGGTATTGATGGGGATCGTGATCGGGCTGGTCGCGGCCTTTGGGCTGACGCGATTGATCAAAAGCTTTTTGTATGGCGTCGATGCCGCTGATCCACTTACGTTCGCGGCGGTCGCCGTCCTGTTATCGCTTGTGGCGCTGGCGGCCTGTTATGTGCCGGCACGCCGCGCAGCCCGTGTGGACCCGGTGATCGCCCTTCGTTACGAATAAAAAGGAGCAAACGTGCAGCCTCTCATTCAGTTGAAAAATCTGGAGAAAGCCTTCGAAGCGGGGGGGCAGAAATTCTTTGTCTTGCGGCGTATCAACCTGGACATCCAATCCGGGGAATTCGTCACCATCATGGGACCGTCCGGGGCAGGGAAGTCCACGCTGCTCAGCATTATCGGAATGCTCGATGGCGCTTGGACGGGAGAGTACTTCTTCGGCGAGCAACCCGTACACAAACTCAGCGTGAAACAGCGCAACGAGCTGCACAAATACAACATCGGTTTCGTGTTTCAGAGCTACCACCTGATCGACACGCTTACCGTCTACGAAAATCTTGAAGTGCCGCTCTCTTACAAAAATATTCCCCACAAAGAACGCTCCAGCCTGGTTTGCGATGCGCTCGACCGTTTCAACATTGTGGGCAAAAAAGATCTGTTCCCTAATCAGCTCTCTGGCGGACAGCAACAACTGGTCGGCGTGGCGCGCGCCGTAATCCAGAATCCCAAACTGATTCTGGCTGACGAACCAACCGGCAATCTTCACTCTGCCCAGGGTGAAGAAATCATGGAGTTATTCAAGCGACTCAACGATGCAGGCACCACCATCATTCAGGTGACGCACTCCGAGAAAAACGCTTCGTACGGCAATCGCATCATCAATCTGCGCGATGGTTGGGTGGTTACTGAAACGCCCACCACGGTTGCGGGCTCGGCACAGTAACGTTCCTTTGGTTTGGCCACGGACCTAAAGCTCAATCTTCGCGAAGGAGACTTCACCATGGGAATTGTTCAGGATTTACGCTACGCGATTCGCATGCTGGCAAAATCTCCCGGTTTCACCGCGGTTGCTGTACTGACGCTGGCGCTTGGCATCGGCGTGAACACCACCGTGTTCAGCGTGATTAACGGCTTGCTGCTTCGCCCCATGCCCGTGCCGCAACCGGAGCAGATTACGGTGTTGGGCGCGCAGCAGGAAGGCAGTCAGGATTATCAGCCATTCTCGTACCCGGATTACGTGGATATTCGAAGCCAATCCTCTGACGTCTTCAGCGACATTTTGGCCTACCGTGTTTCGTTGGTCGGACTCACCGTAGACGGCAAGGGCGACCACTGCGTCATCAGTCGCGTAACCGGGAATTATTTTACGGTTGCGGGAATTCAGCCCTTCCTGGGGCGCTTGATTCTTCCGTCGGAAGGACAGACGCCCGGCGCAGATCCCGTTGTCGTGCTCGGCTATGCCTACTGGCAAAAGCGCTTTGGCGGCGACAACAGCATCATCGGCAAGCAAGTGCAGATGGACGGACACCCGGTAACGATCATCGGAGTTACTCCAAAAGGTTTTCCGGGCATGTACTCCTTCCTGAATATGGACGCTTACATTCCTCTGAGCGCCGACGCGGGACTAGGCGGAAATACATCCGCGGCAGAGACGTGGACGCATCGCGAAGAACGCTCTCTGGAGTTGAAGGGGCGCTTGAAGCCTGGCGTGGACATGAAGCAAGCCACCGCTGCCCTGCAACTGGTAGCGCACCGATTGGCCGAGCAACATCCAGAGACCGACAAAGGAATTAAGTTCAGCGTGTTCCCGGAGCGGCTTGCTCGCCCGGCTCCAGATCCGGATGGCACGGTTCCGAAAGTTTCACTGGCCTTTACCGCGCTGGCGGTCATGGTGCTGTTGGTCGCGTGCTTCAACATTGCCAACATTTTATTAGTGCGCGCCACCACACGGCAGCGCGAAATGGCGATTCGAACCGCGGTTGGCGCAGGGTTGGGGCGGTTGGTGCGGCAAAGCATGACGGAGAGTTTGTTGCTCGCCATTTTGGGAGGGGGCGGCGGACTGCTGCTCGGCTGGTGGGCGTCGGGATTCCTCAGTTCGCTGCCGTTAGGCACGGATTTGCCGGTCGAATTCAATTTTCAGCCGGACGCGCGAGTTTTCTTTTTGACGGCGGTGGTGGTTCTGCTGGCTGCCCTGGTCGTTGGCGTGGTGCCGGCGCTGCCTTTGGCGAAGACAGACGTGAACAGCGTGTTGCGCGAAGGGGGCCGCGGCGCGTCCGAAGGACGGAAACGCAATTTCATGCGCAGTACGCTAGTGGTGGCGCAACTGGCGGGTTCGTTGCTGCTTCTTGTGGTGGCGGGATTGTTCGTGCGCAGCCTTGGCAAGGCGGAAAAGCTTTACCTGGGTTTTGATCCGGACCACATCATTAACGTCTCCATGGATATTCACGAAATCGGTTACCAGGACCCTCAAGGTAAGGAATTTTATCGCAGTGCGGAAGAGCGTATTGGCGCGTTGCCCGGCGTTGTCTCTGTCACCCAGGCATTTTCTATTCCCATGGGACTGATCAGCGCTTCGGACCAGGTGATTCCCGTGGACCATCCGCTGGAACCCGGGCAGGTGCCGCCCAACGTTCCTGACAACATGGTGTCGCCCAGCTATTTCGAAACGATGCGGATTCCTTTGAAGCGTGGGCGGCTGTTCACCGACGCCGATAATGAAAATGCTCCGCATGTGGCGATCGTTAATGAGACCATGGCGAAAAAGTTCTGGCCAAACGAAGACGCGCTCGGCCGGAGATTCAAGAGTAAGGATAGCGAGCACAAGTTAACCGACGTCGAGGTGATTGGCATCGTACAAGATGCCAAGTACAAGGGGATTGTCGAAGATCCCATGCCGTTCTTTTACGTGCCTCTGAGCCAGGAATATATTTCGCTGCGCAACATCCAGGTGCGCACTTCCGTGCCGCCGGAAAACCTGGAACTGCAGATCGCGAATACGATTCGCGAACTTGCGCCGGGCCTTCCTGTCACCGTGAAGACCATGAATCAGGACCTGCAGGGTCTCAACGGATATATGTTCTTCCGGTTGGGCGCGCAATTGAGCGGCACCATGGGCCTGCTGGGATTGGTGCTGGCGGTCGTGGGTGTCTACAGCGTTGTCTCCTACGCCGCCGCGCGACGTACTCATGAGATCGGCATTCGCATGGCATTAGGTGCCGAGCGCAGGGATGTTTTGAAAATGGTATTGTCCCGCAGCCTGGTGATGATTGCCGTCGGCGTTGCGGTTGGACTGTTGATCTCGTTCGCTGGCGCGCGCGCTATTGCCAGCCTGCTGGTGGGGGTCAGCCCAAGCGATCCCGTCACGTTTGGCGCCGTGCTGTTGCTACTGCTCGGAGTTGCGCTGCTGGCGTGTTTGATTCCCGCGTATCGCGCCACGCGAGTCGATCCTCTCGTCGCGCTGCGCTACGAATAGGAAGGGGCGATGACAACCGTACTGCGAGACTTGCGATCCGCGGTTCGTTTCCTGCGGCAGAGTCCGGCCTTCACGTTCGTCGCCGTGCTGACGCTGGCGCTGGGAATTGGCGCCAGTACCGCGACCTTCAGCGTAATCTACGGCGTTTTGGTCCGCCCGCTGGCCGTTCCTGAAGCTCACCAAGTGGTTGAGGTGGTTCGGAAATATCAAGGCGAATTAAGCGGCGATTCGTTCACATATCCGCAATTCCGTTACGTACAGGAGCATAGCGAATGGCCCGCCGCTTTCGCGGCCTTCACGCATGTTGGCCTGAATCTTTCTTCCGATAGCGGAACGCAACGCATCAGCGCGCTTCACGTTTCGTCGGACTACTTTTCAGCGCTGGGTGTCCATCCGTTGTTGGGGCGCAATTTCAGTGCAGAAGAGGATCGCGACCCGTCGGCCCGCGTTGTCGTTCTCAGCCACACGCTGTGGGCGCAGCAGTTCGGCAGCGACCCCTCGGTGTTGGGCAAGACTATTCATCTCAACGATGGCGCTTACCGGGTGATCGGCGTGATGCCCCCGCCTGCGGCCGACGTGCAGTTGGACCTGGTTCCTCCGGCTTTCGGTGATTTGCAGCGAATCGATTTGTGGACCACGCTAGCTCCAGTGGCCGATTCGGTTGGCTCAGGCGAGAATCTCGAAGTCGTGGCGCGAGTGAAGCCGGGCCACACGATGCAACAAGTGGCGGCGCAGCTTGACGCCCTTACCCCTTCGTTTCAAAAGGATCAGCTGGAAGGCGAAGGCCGCAAGCAGGTCCTCGGGCTCAGCTCGGTACAAAATGTGCTCGCGGCGGACGTCAGCACTTATCTGTGGATTTTGTTGGGCGCCGTATCGTTCGTTCTTCTCATCGCCTGCGCCAATATTTCCAATTTGTTGCTTGCGCGAGCTTCTGGCCGCACCAAAGAGGTGGCTTTGCGTTCCGCGCTCGGCGCCGACCGCGGTACTCTCGTCCGCCAATTCCTTTCCGAGAGTTTGCTGCTCGCGGCAGTCGGCGGCGTTGCGGGACTGGTCGTCGCACAAATTGTCGCGGCGGGTTTGGTGCGATTCGCTCCCGTGCAATTGCCGCGCGCCACGGAGATTCGCGTCGATGGATGGGCGTTTCTGTTCGCACTGATCATCACCATCATTTCAGGGGCGCTGGCCGGCATAGTTCCCGCATTGCAAGCGTCAAAAACCGACGTCAGCACCATGCTAAAGGAAAACGCCGCGCAAAGTTCGGGAAGCCGTCGTGGCGGGCGATTCCGCGAAGCTCTGGTCGTTTCGGAATTTGCGCTTTCGCTTATGTTGCTGATCGGAGCCGCTCTGCTTGGTCAATCGTTTTTGAATCTGCTTCAGGTGAATCCGGGGTTCCAGACGAACCACTTGCTTTCGGCGGAAATCTGGCTAACCGGAACGCGGATTCATTCCACCGCCGAGCTCACCTCTTATTACAACGAACTGACATCGCGCCTGAAACAGCTGCCTGGGGTGCAAAACGCGGCAATCGTCTCCTCCGGCCAGCCTTTGGAACGAGGCGGAAATGCCAGCGCGTCCGTGAATGGCGCGACGTCGGAATCAACAGATTTTCGCGTGATCACGCCGGAATATTTTCGAACCCTGGGCGTGGCGGTGCGGGATGGGCGCGACTTTGCATCTTTTGACGGCGAAAACTCGGAGCCCGTGGCGATTGTCAACGCAGCCTTCGTGCGCAAGCTACTGAAGGGCAGAGATCCCTTCACCTCGACCGTAAAGTTGGAGGGTGGCGATGCGGCGCGCCGTGTGGTGGGCGTTGTTGCCAACGTTAAACCGTTTGTCGGCGACTCCGTGCCGCCGACGGTCTTCCTGCCCAGCGCACAGACGAAGTTCAGTCTGATCCTTGGCTACGACGTGTGGTTTGCATCGCATGTCCTGGTGCGTACCTCCGGGGACCCGCTTGCGCTGGCCGCGACCGTCGACAAAACGATTCGCACAACCGATTCCAGTGTTCCCGTGGGGCATCTGTTTTCCATGGAGCAAATCCTTTCGCGTTCGCTGGCGACACAGCGCTTCATGGTGACGGTTGTAGTAGTTTTTGCCATGCTCGCGTTGGCGCTTGCTTCCGTCGGCATTTATGGCCTTATTGCGTTTTCCGTTTCGCAACGGACGCACGAGATGGGAATCCGCATGGCTCTGGGTGCGGATGCCGCCTCTGTGCTCGGCATGGTTCTGCGCGAAGGAACGCGTTTAGCCGCTGTGGGCACGGCGATTGGAATCGTGGGGGCCTTCGTCCTTGGCCGAGCCATCGCTGGCGCGCTGTTTGGTGTGCAACCTGGCGATTGGCGCATCATGGCGGGCGCTTCAATTTGTCTGCTGGTTGTTGCGTTCCTGGCTTGTTACTTTCCGGCGCGGCGCGCGACGAAGGTTGATCCGATGGTCGCGCTGAGGTACGAATAGGCTTGGGACTCCATCGCGCGCATGGTCGACGGCACCTTGGTCAAGCGGCGAAGCTCACTGCAAACCTGGCCTGCTCCCGTGGAAAGCACGGTAAACTATCCACAACATCCGATCTCTATGAAAATTGACACCGCACATCGCCACCGCATTCTTTTAGCCGACGACCAACAAGACATTCGCGAATCCTTGCGTTTGCTGTTGAAGAACGAAGGATACGAAACCTACGCTGCCGCGTCTCCCGCGGAAGCGCTGGTAGCCATCGAAGCGCGCGAATTCGACGCCGTCTTGATGGACCTGAACTACACGCGCGACACCACTTCGGGCAGGGAAGGGTTGGATCTTCTCACCGCCATTCAGAAGGTGGACAGCACGCTTCCGGTAATTGTAATGACCGCGTGGAGCAGCCTGGAACTGGCGGTCGAAGCCATGCGTCTGGGCGCACGAGATTTTCTGCAGAAGCCCTGGGAGAACGCGCGCCTGCTGAGCATTTTGCGGACGCAGATCGATCTGCGGCAGGCTTTGCGGCGCGCTACGCGCCTGGAGGCAGAGAATCGCCTGCTGAGCGTCGAGTCGCGCCCCACGTTGATCGCGGAATCGGAATCCATGCAGCCGGTTCTGAATCTGATTGCGCGCATCGGGCCGTCCGATGCCAACGTTCTGATCACTGGAGAGCACGGCACGGGCAAAGAAGTGGTTGCGCGGACGCTGCACGCGTTGTCGGAACGCGCCAGCCGTCCCATGGTCACCGTCAACGCCGGCGGTTTGTCGGAAGGCGTGTTTGAGAGTGAACTGTTCGGCCACATGAAAGGCGCGTTCACGGATGCGCGCACGGATCGTATCGGTCGCTTTGAATTCGCCGACGGCGGCACGCTATTTCTGGATGAAATCGCCAACGTGCCTCTGAATCTGCAGTCCAAGCTGCTGCGCGTGCTGGAAACGGGGGAATTCGAACGGGTCGGCTCGTCGCACACGCGCCGCGTCAACGTGCGGGTGCTTGCCGCCACCAATGTGGATGTGGGCGCAGAGGTTGCCGCCGGCCGATTTCGCGAAGATTTGCTGTTCCGGCTGAACACCATCGAAATCCGTTTGCCGAACTTGCGCGACCGCCAGCGCGATATCGAGTTGCTGGCTCATCACTTCTTGCGCGTCTATACCGAACGCTATCGCAAGAAAATCTCCGGCTTCGATCCCGCCGCGATGCAGTCTCTTCGCGAACACCCCTGGCCGGGAAATGTGCGCGAGCTGGATCACGCCATCGAACGCGCCGTGCTGCTTTCGGCCGGCCCGCTGATTCGCAGCATTGATCTGGGTTTGCGCGCCACGCATCCCAGCGGCACCCCGCGACTGGAGGAGATGAATCTCGAAGAAGTTGAAAAACATCTGATCCAGCGTATGCTGGCCAGGCACGGCGGTAATGTCAGCCAGGCTGCCAACGCGCTAGGCCTCAGCAGGAGTGCGCTCTACCGCCGACTCGAAAAATTCGGTTTGGAATGAAACCGCTTACATACGAACGGCGAATTCAGCTACTAGCGATCGCAACCGGACTTCCAGGCACATTGGTAGCGCTGGGCCTGCTGTGGTTCGGTCCCTACAGCTCGCAAACCGCGTGGACAGTGACCCTCCTGCTCTTCGGATTGTGGATGGGCTTTGCCATTTCCCTGCAGCACCGCGTCATCTTCTCCCTGCAAACGCTGGCCAATTTGCTTGCCGCCATGCGCGAAGAAGATTTCTCGTTGCGTGGGCGCGGCGCGCGCATGGACGACGCCATGGGCGAAGTGATGATCGAAGTCAATACCCTGAGCGAGACGTTGCGCGAGCAGCGGCTCGGCGCCCTGGAAGCAACCGCGCTGCTGCGAACCGCCATGGAAGAAATCGATGTAGCGGTGTTCACGTTCAACAATCAAAACGAATTGAAACTCGTCAACCGTGCCGGGGAACGCCTGCTGTCGCGTCCCGCGGAGCGCACCCTTGGCCTTTCTGCTTCCGACCTGGGCTTGGCCGTATGCCTTGAAGGCGAACCGGCGCGCACCATGGAATTGAGCTTTCCCGGCGGCACGGGACGATGGGGCATGCGCCGCGGGTCATTCCACCAGGGTGGCTCGCCTCACCACCTGGTTGTTTTGACGGACCTGAGCCGCGCTCTTCGTGAAGAGGAGCGCCAGGCCTGGCAGCGTCTGATTCGCGTGCTCGGCCACGAACTGAACAACTCCCTGGCTCCCATCCAGTCGGTTGCGCAGAGCTTGGAAACTGGGCTGCAACGCGCCGAAAGTGCGCGCGACCAGAGCACGGAACAGGACGGCTCGATATTCGATGATCTGCGCCAGGGGTTGACGATCATCCGCTCGCGTACCGAGGCCCTGGGACGATTCATGTCGGCATACACGCAACTGGCCCGCTTGCCGCAGCCGTCGCTGGCTTCGGTTGAGTTCGGCGAGTTGGTGCGTCGCGTGGCTGCGTTGGAACGGCGGGTGGCTTTGGAACTTGGCGGCGGGCCCGCTGCGACCATTCACGCCGACCGCGATCAGCTCGAACAGCTGCTGATCAACTTGATCCGCAACGCGGCGGATGCCGCTTCAGAAACCAAGGGCAAAGTGCGCATTGAGTGGTATCGCACCGCGTCGAGTCTGGAATTGCAAATCCTCGATGAGGGTCCCGGACTTTCCAACACGACCAACCTTTTCGTTCCTTTTTTCACCACCAAGCCCGGTGGCTCGGGAATCGGTCTCGTCCTCAGCCGGCAGATTGCCGAGGCGCATGGCGGTTCCTTGACGCTGGAAAACAGAACCGACCGCCGGGGTTGCAAGGCTCGACTTCTACTTCCCATTCAGTGAGCTCCGATGCCTGCTTACTGAAAGTGGGATGAATTATCAGTGGAACGCCTGCCGCCTCTGCTAGACTGGCTGGCGTAGTGACAACAGAACAAAAATCAATCGTTCGTATCCAGCGGAGAGCCGCACTATGTCTCGTTCTCATCCAAGAATATTTTTATTTGTAATTGTTGTTTCCTTATGCGTGTTTGGAATGCTCAGCACTGGCGTAAGGGCGCAGGCGTCTCATTCCCCTGACACAATCGAAATCGATGCTGCCGTTCCCTCCCATCCGTTTCCGCATTTCTGGGAACAGATGTTCGGTTCCGGCCGAGCAATCTTGAGTCTGCGGGAGAGTTATCGCGCCGATCTGCGCGAAACGAAACGCATCACGGATTTCCAGTATGTGCGTTTCCACGCTATTTTCCATGATGAAGTGGGCGTTTACGACGAGGGTCCCGACGGTCACGCAATTTATAACTTTTCGTATGTCGACCAGATTTACGATGGGCTGCTGGCGAATGGCGTGAAACCGTTCGTCGAGCTGAGTTTCATGCCCAAGAAACTTACCTCGGATCCCAACGCACTTCACGCCTTCTGGTACAAACAGAACGTGGCGCCGCCGAAGGATTACGCCAAGTGGGATGCGCTGATCGAACAATTTGCGCGGCACCTGGTGGACCGCTACGGCGAAGACGAGGTTGTCAAATGGTATTTCGAAGTGTGGAACGAACCCAACATCGACTTCTGGGCAGGAGATCCGAAGGAAGCCACCTACTTTCAGTTGTATGACCACACCGTGCGCGCGTTGAAAAAAGTAAACGCCAGGTTGCGCGTTGGCGGACCTTCGACGGCTCAAGCGGCTTGGGTAGACCGCATGATCACTCACGCTACAACGGAAAACGTTCCGCTCGATTTCGTTTCCACTCATGTGTACGGCAACGATTCTTCGAAAGATGTATTCGGCACCAACGAAAGCATTCCCCGCGAGCGCATGGTTTGTCGCGCGGTGAAGAAGGTCCACGACCAGATCCAATCCTCCGCCAAGCCTGGGATTCCGCTGATCTGGAGTGAATTCAATGCCAGCTATGCCAGCGAGCCCGCCGTGACGGACACCGCCTACATGGGGCCGTGGATGGCGGACACGATTCGGCAGTGCGACGGCTTGGTGAACATGATGAGCTACTGGACATTTTCTGATGTGTTCGAGGAGCAGGGCGTGGTGAAACAGCCCTTTTATGGCGGATTCGGACTTTTTGCCGCTGGGAACATCCCGAAGCCGGCATTTAACGCTTTCGCGCTGCTTCACCGTTTGGGCGATGCGCGACTGGAAGCTAAGGATGATTCCGTGCTGGTAACGCGCAAGGCGAACGGCTCATTGATCGTGGCGCTCTGGAATATTTTCCCTCCGGACCAGAGCGGGTTGGCAAAGGAGTTTGTGCTGCATTTCAGCAACTTAAAAGGAAAACGCGTCGCAACCATTACGGTTGTCGACCGCGACCACGGGTCGCCGCTGCCCGCCTATGAAAAGATGGGCCGACCGCAATACCCCACACAGGCGCAGCTCCAGGAGCTTCGCAAAGCTGCCGCGCTTCCGGGCTCTTCGAGCCGCGCTATCAAAGACGGCGCGTTGTCCCTGACGCTGCAACCACAAGGCCTGGCGCTAATCGAGCTGCAATAATGAAGTAACTACCGTAGTTGTCGGCTTGGGTCGCCGGGATAGAATAATACCGGCCCCAGACTGCCTGACCTTGGTCCCCGCAATTAGGGTCACTGTGTGGTACAGTAGCGTTGTAGATAAACAAGGGGAAGCGCCATGCATCACAGAACGTCGGATTTAGTCACGGTAACAGGAGCTGGTGGATTCATTGGCGGGGCGATGGTGTCGCATCTGCGCCGGACGGGCCACAAGCGCATTCGAGCGATCGACATCAAACCGCACGAGGACTGGTACCAGCGGTTCGACGACGTCGAGAACCATTCCCTCGACCTGAACCTGCTGCACAACTGTGAACTTGCCGCCGATGGCGCCGCAGCCATCTACAATTTTGCCGCGAACATGGGCGGCATGGGTTTCATCGAGCACAACAAGGCCCTGTGCATGCTTTCCGTTCTGATCAATACGCACATGCTGCAGGCCGCACAGAAATTCGGCGTGCAGCGCTATTTTTATTCTTCTTCCGCGTGCGTCTACAATGCCGATAAGCAGAAAACGTTTGAAGCCCCCTCGTTGAAAGAGGAAGACGCCTATCCTGCCCTGGCCGAAGATGGTTATGGCTGGGAAAAACTGTTTTCCGAACGCATGTGCCGCCATTTCCGGGAAGACTATGGGCTAACCACACGGGTGGCGCGGTTCCACAATGTTTACGGGCCGTGGGGCACCTGGTACGGCGGCCGCGAGAAGGCGCCTGCGGCGATTTGCCGAAAAGTGATTGAAGCAAAACTGTCCGGTAAGCACGAAATCGAGATCTGGGGAAGTGGCACGCAGACCCGCAGCTTCATGTACATCGACGATTGCATCAAGGGTGTGAATCTGATCATGGATTCGGATATTTTGGAGCCCATCAATCTGGGCTCAAGCGAAGCCGTGACCATCAATCAGTTGGTCGACATGGCGGAAGAAATTGCCGCGATCAAGCTAAAGCGGACCTACGACCTCAGCGCGCCGAAAGGCGTGAATGGCCGCAACAGCGATAACACTTTGATTCAGAAATATCTGCGCTGGGAGCCAAGCACGCCGCTGCGCGTGGGGCTGGAGCACACCTACAAGTGGATTTACGACCAGTATTTGGCACGCGAACGCGGAGATGCGGGAGTGATTCGCGAATCCGCGGCGTCTTCGGGATAGTTCGTTTAGTCGGTGTGCAGTTCGTCCAGCAGCTTGCCTTCACAATCAATCAGGCGGATGTTCATCGCCAGCAAGCCGTTGGCATGTGTCGAGCAGCTCAAGCATGGGTCGTAGGCCCGCACCACGGCGGACACACGGTTGATCATGCCTTCACTGAGCTTGTTCCCGTCGATGAAATGCTCGCTGACCTGCTGCACGCTTTTGCCAATCGCCAGATTGTTGTGGCCCGTCGCTACAATCAAGTTGGCCCAGGTAATGGCGCCATTTTCATCTACTTTGTAGTGATGAATCAGCGTTCCTCGCGGCGCTTCGATGATTCCCACGCCTTCGTTCACGTTTACGCCAGCGACCGCCCGGACGTGTGTCTCCAGAATCTTCGGATCGTCCAGCAGCGCTTCCATACGTTCCAACGCGTAAATCACTTCAATCAGCCGCGCGTAATGATACAGGAACGCGCTGTGCGCGACGGTTCCGAACCGCTGGCGAAATTCCTTTAGCTCCTGATCGGCCTTCGGTGTTCCACAACTATCGGCGGTATTCAAGCGTCCCAAAGGGCCTACGCGGTAGACACCAGCAGGGAATCCCTGCGGCTTAAAATAAGGCGCTTTCAGATACGAATCGCGCAGGCTGGCCTCGCCAATCCATTCTCGGTAAGCGTCGGGCTCAATCTGGTCCTCTGCAATTTCGCCGCTGGCTTTGCGGAAGCGCAGGTTGCCGTCGTACAGTTGCAGCCTGCCTTTCGCGTCCACCAGGCCTTCGTACATGCTGGGGAAAGAGCCAAAGAACTCGATCTCTTCTTTGTAATTGTCCAACGCACCCTTGAAAAATTGAATGGTGTGCTCGGCAATCGCTTTGGCCTTGGGAAGCTCAGCAAGAATATGTTCTCGCGTGTGTGCTGCCAGCGGTGTGGCTACGCCTCCGGGCACGATCCATGCGGGGTGCACTCGTTCTTGCGCTAAGCCTTCCACTACTTGCAGTCCGAATTTCCGCAGGTCGATTCCGTCGCGCGCCAATTCGGGGTGGCTCGCAATCACGCCAAGAACGTTTCGGGCGGCAGGGTCGGAATCCATGCCGAGAAGGAAATCCGGGGCTGACAGGTAGAAGAAACTCAGGGCATGAGATTGTACGATCTGCGCAAAATGCACCAATTCACGCAATTTCTTGGCGGCCGGCGGTACGCGCACGGCCATGATGGCGTCGCAGGCCTTCGATGATGCCAGCAAGTGGCTGATTGGGCAGATTCCGCAGATGCGCGCCGTAATCCCGGGCATCTCGTAGAACGGGCGGCCCTCGGTGAACTTCTCGAATCCGCGCACCTGGGTGACGTGAAATTCCGTGCCCGCCACGTGTCCCTGGTCGTCCAGTTGAATGGTGATCTTCGCGTGGCCTTCGATGCGTGTCACGGGCTCGATTGTGATGCGCTTCATCGCAAGCTCCTTATCCGAATTTCACGTTCGGATTTGCCGCTGGCTTTCGTCCTTCTAACAGATCATTGATGGCGTTCAGAATGGCCTTCGAAGGCGGCGGGCAACCCGGCAGGAAGTAGTCCACTTTGACGTACTCGCGTAACGGGCGAGCGTGCTTCAACAGCGTGGGAACTCCGTCCTTGGGGATTACCTTGTTTTCGTCCGACCCGTCCACGTACACCTGCTGCAGCAGCTTGTTGGTGGGCAGAAAGTTTCTCATTGCCGGAACGTTCCCAGTGACCGCGCAATCTCCCAGCGAAATCAGCACCTGGGTGCGCTGCCGAATCTTCTGCAGCTTGTCCAGGTCGTCCTGCGAACTGACCGCGCCCTCCACCAGCGTAACGTCCACTCCTTCGGGGAATTCCTGTGCGTCCACCAAGGGTCCATAGACCAGATCGATCTTTCGCCCGAGTGGAATAACGGCCGCATCCATATCCAGCAGCGACATGTGGCAGCCCGAACATCCATCCAGCCATACGGTTGCCACTTTCACTTTTTTCATACCGTCACCCCTCTCTTGTCCACCAGAGAAGTAACCACGCTGGGATTCTTCACCATTTGCTCCACGGCCCAGCCCTTTTCCGCCAAGGCGCCGGTTGGGCACACCTGCACGCATTTGCCGCAGTTGGTACAGTTCGTCGACTTGCCCCACGGTTCGTTCATGTCGCTGACGATGTGAGCGTGAATTCCGCGCGAGACCAGTTCCCATACGTGCGCGCCTTCCAGTTCCGCGCAGACACGCACGCAGCGGGTACAGAGGATGCAGCGGTTGTGGTCCAGCACGTAGCGCTGATGCGATTGATCTACGCGCAAGTGCGGATAGTTGTAAGCGAATCCGACGCTATCGATGCCCATCGCAGTGGCCATGGACTGCAGTTCGCAGTGCCCGTTCGAGACGCACACTGCACAAACGTGATTGCGCTCGATCAACAGCAGCTCCACGGACATGCGCCGGTAGCGCGTCAGCTTCGGCGAATTCGTCGTAACCGACATGCCATCCTGGATCGGAGTGGTGCAAGCGGGGAACAAGCGGTCGCTGCCTGAGACTTCTACCAGGCAAATCCGGCATGCTCCAACCGGGCTGAGCCCAGCAAATGCGCACAGAGTTGGGATGGATTTGCCGTTGGCGATGGCCGCGTCCAGAATGGTCTGCCCTTCCAGAGCGCTGATCAATTGCCCGTCAATCCGTATAGATAACTTTTTCGCTGTCAAGGCTTGCTCCTTCTCAGCTCACGTTCACTGTCTTGACGTCGCATCGCAAGCAGCGGCACGCTTCGTCATGCGCATCGTCCTGGGTCAATCCGGTCACGACTTCTTCGTAGGAGTGCGCGCGCTGGCCGGCAGCAATCACCAGCCCGGTGTGGCGGCGGTGAGGGCTCGGCTCAGACGGGGGTTGGTTACTGTAGGTAACTTCCGGAAACAAGCTGCTCCAGCGGTCTGTCTCCATGAGTTGCCGGTCGATGCTGCGGGCTGCCTGCTTACCGGAAGCCATCGCGTTGGACACATTTGAAGCCCCGGTCACCAGGTCTCCGCCGGCGTAGAAACGCGCACGGCTGGTTTCCAGCGAGTAGCGGTTCACGTCGATGGTCCCACTCTCTTTCATGGTCAGCCCCGACGCGCGCACGAAATCCATGTCCACGCTTTCACCGATGGCAAAGATTACCGAGGTGCACTCGATTCTCTGGATCTCGTCCGTCAGTACCGGTTTTCTGCGACCTGATGTGTCGTACTCGCCCAGCCGCGTCTTCACAATTTCAATACCCTTGACGTGGCCCGTGTTGTCGCCGATCACGCGATGCGGAGCCGCCAGGAACACAAACTTTGCGCCTTCTTCCCGTGCCGCTTCCGTCTCTTCCTCGATCGCCGGCATATCCTTGCGTTCGCGGCGGTAATAGACGGTGACTTCCGATCCTTTGCGAAGCGCGGTGCGCGCGGAGTCAATGGCTGCGTTGCCACCTCCGATGATCACCACTTTCCGCCCGATGGGCACGTCCTCGCCGCTCGCCACAGCTTCCAGGAAGTTCAACGCGGGATACACGCCCGCCAACTCAGTTCCGGGTTGGTAGACCCATGATTCCTTCCAGGTTCCGATGGCCAGGAAGATCATGTCGAAACGATCATCCAGTTCGTTCAATGGAAGGTCGAAGCCCACGCGTGTGTTCAGGATGAATTTCACGCCCAGGCGTTCAATCAGCTCAATCTCGCGCCGCAGACTACCTTTCGGCAACCGGTATTCCGGAAGCGCAAATCGCAGCATGCCTCCCGCTTCTGATTTGCCGTCGTAGACGGTAACGTCGTGGCCCAGCATGGCCAGGTAAAACGCCGCCGTGAGTCCGGCGGGACCAGCGCCGACAATGGCCACTTTTCTGCCGGTAGGCTCGAGCTTTCGCGCCAGGATTGCCTGCACCATCTCTTCGTAATTCTCGGACTCAAAAATCGTATCGGCGATGTAGCGGTGTACTTCCCGCATGTTCACGGCCTGGTCAAGCGCCTGGCGGCGGCAGCGGCTGTCGCACGGGTGCTGGCACACGCGACCGGTGGAAGAGGGCAGGGGATTATCCATAATCACGGACAGGAACGCCTCTTGCAGCCGGCCTTCTTTGTAAAGTTGCAGGTATCGCGGAATGTTCATGTGCAGCGGACAACTATTTTCGCAAGGAGACAGCGCCAATTCTTCGCACACACCTGCCGGGCATCGGTGCGCAAGAATATGGTCCTCAAATTCATTTCGGAAATGTCGCAGCGTGGTAAGCACGGGGTTCGGAGCAGTCTGCCCCAGCCCGCACAACGAGCACTCGCGGATGTAGCGGCCCAATTCATCCAGCAATTCCAGGTGCTGCGTCCTGCCGGCTCCTTCGGTCACGCGATTCAGGATGCGCAGGCACTTGTTCAGTCCCACGCGGCACGGAATGCATTTGCCGCACGATTCGGAATGGGTGAATTCGATGAAGTACCGGGCAACATCCACCATGCAGTTGTCTTCATCCATCACCACCATGCCGCCCGAACCCATGATGGAGCCAAGCTGCGCCAGGTTTTCATAGTCCACTGGCGTGTCGAACATTTCGTGAGGGATGCACCCTCCCGAAGGACCGCCGGTTTGCACTGCTTTCACGGTGCGCCCGCCTGCCGCACCTTCGCCGATGTCGTATACGAACGTCTTCAAGGATGTGCCCAGCGGCATTTCTACCAAGCCGGTGCTCTTCACTTTTCCCACCAGCGAAAATACCTTGGTGCCGGCGCTCTTTGGGCTGCCCGTTTCCGTGAACCAGGCGGGACCGCGCATCACGATGGGCGCGATGTTGTACCAGGTCTCCACGTTGTTGATGTTCGTCGGTTTGCCCCACAGACCCTTCTGCGCAGGGAAGGGCGGCCTTGGCCGCGGTCGTCCCGCTTCGCCTTCCAGTGAGGCGATCAGTGCCGTCTCTTCGCCGCAGACAAATGCGCCCGCTCCCTCTACCAGCGCGATGTCGAACTTGAAACCGCGCCCCAGGATGTTTTCACCCAGCATGCCGTATTCTCTGGCTTGTTCGATGGCGCGATTTAGCCGGTGCACCGCCAAGGGGTACTCTGCGCGCACGTAAATGATTCCCTCCGTCGCGCCCATCACGTATCCGCCGATAATCATTCCTTCCAGAAGCGAGTGCGGATCGCTTTCGATCTCGTTGCGATTCATGTACGCACCGGGATCGCCTTCATCGGCGTTGCAGATGATGTACTTTGGTTCTGTTTTGGCCTTGGCCAGAAATTCCCACTTGTTGCCGGTTAGATAGCCGGCGCCGCCGCGTCCGCGTAGTTTCGATGCTTTGATCTGCTCGATTACGTTTTCCGGACGCCCATCGATCAGCACCTTGTAGAGCGCCTGGTACCCGCCCACGGCGATGTATTCTTCAATGTCGTCGGGATTGATGATGCCGCAGTTGCGCAGCACGATCTTCTTCTGCCCTTTGAAGAACGGTTTGTCGTCCCACACCGGAACTTGCGGATAGCCCTGCCCGTATTTCAGCCGGCCGGTGATGTGGTCCCACTCTTCAATTTTGCAAAAAACTAATTCCGGATTAATTCTGCCGCTGTGCATGTCGTGAAGAATACGGCTCGCGTCGTTCGCTTGCACTCGCTTCAGCATTAGTAGCGGGCTTCCCGGCACGCGTACGTTGACGAGCGGTTCCTGGTAGCACGCCCCAAAGCAGCCAACCTGCGCCAGTACCACATTCATACCGCTGCGTTCCACCGCTTCGGCAAAGGCCTGGTACAGTCCTTCGGCGCCGTTGCCCCGTCCGCACGTCCCCATGCCAATCGCCACGCGCGGGACGGAAGGCATCAGTTTGGCCAGTCCCGCCTCGCGCACTGCATTGAACGCCCCTATATCTAGGATTCGAGGCATAGTTATTCTCCCGACCGAATTGTCTGGATTTCGCGTTGCAGAGTGCGTTCCGAAACGTGCCCGCAGATGCGATGATTCACTTCCACAACCGGGGCCAGCGCGCATTGCCCAAAACACGCCACCGTGCGCACCGTAAACTTGTTGTCCGAGGTGGTCAGCACCATCTTGTCGGCGGTGTTGCCATCGTTCGCGCCGCTATCCTCATCCATCGACAGGCCCAAATCCAGCTGGACACTCTGCAGCAGGTTTCGCGAGCCGCGCGTGTGGCAAGCCGTCCCGCGGCAAATGCAAATCGTGTTTTCGCCCTGCGGCTGCAGATTGAACAACGCATAAAACGTCACAACACCGTAGATACGCGAGGGGTTCGTCGCCGTTTTAGTGGCAATGTAGCGCAGCGTTTCCATCGGCAGATAATTCTGCGGATGGCGCTGCTGAACCGCTTCCAGCACGCTCAGCAGGGCGCCGGGCCTGCCGCGGTGGCTGTTAACTTCCTTGTCAATGAAAACGCGTTCTTCGGATGCGAGTGTGCCTGGCGGGAGAGTGTCCATAGGAACTCCTGGTTGGAGAACGCACAACTCCAGATACAAGGTAGACGACCGCAGGTGAAAGACACCACTACTCGAGACACAGAGAGCTGTGACGCAAATCACAAGATGTTAACAATTAGAGAGAAAGGATTTGGGAGGGAGGTGAGGGGAAACCGTGCGCTACGTCACATACCCACGTGACGTGCGTCACTACACTGCTACGTAATTGATTTGCACTATTGTTCCACCTTGTCTTTTGCGTTTTATTGGTTGTAACAAGCGAGAAGTAACAGAAAACACGCCACACCATTTGGGGTGAACACCAAAAGTCGAGGGTGGCGTCTTTGTTCTCTTTCCAGCAGACGCTGCAAAGAAGATCGGTCAATTTCAGACCGAACCGGGTCGACAACTGTGCAAGCGGGCCAACAACATGTCCTTGTTCACGTTCGAGTTACCGCGGCAATTCTCCTGACCATCTGCGCGGTTGCGTTTGCTTCCGACAGCAAGCCATCTTCCACCGCCTCCGCGTCGAGCGCCGCGCGGCCGGACATTATTTTTGTGCAGGCTGCCACTTATTCTGACCGAGCCGGCTCCCAAAGGTTCCCCGAAGGTAGCCGCATCGTCCGTCTCCACTCGCAAACCAATCATGCCGTTCCCCTGAACCTCACGCCGGACTTCTTCGCCGCGGCTGACCCGCAGGTGGATTTCAACGCCGCCAGGATCCTTTTCTCCGGACAAAAGGCGCGCGGGGACAAATGGCAAGTTTGGGAAATGGACGCTGACGGGTCGAACCAGCGACAGGTCACTCGGTGCGCCGAAGATTGCTTGCGTCCGGGGTATCTGCCTGGCGACGAAATTGTGTTGACCGTGCTTGAAGAGAAAGACGGCAGCCTCACGTCCCACCTGGCTGTAGCGAATAGCGACGGATCCAACGTCCACCAGATCACTTTCTCCACAGGCGATTGGTGGTTCGAAACAGTGTTACGCGACGGCCGCGTTTTGGCGTCCGCTTCATGGCCTTTATCTTCTGCTCAACAGGGTTCAGCGCCGCGTTTGTTCTATACCTTGCGGCCTGACGGAGCGGCGATGGATTCCTTCCGGTGCGAGCACCAACCATCGACCGTACGCGAAGATGCGCAAGAATTAGAGGATGGCTCCATCATCTATATCAGCACGGCGGTTCATCCTTCGCAGACCGGCGGTGACCTGACCGAAATTCAACGCGGCGCTCTTGCGGAGAACAAGATCGAGTCTTCGGGAGCCGGCTATCTTTCGCCGCGACACTATTTCCAGAACCAGCTGATCGTTTCCCGGCGCCAAAACCAAAATTCCGGCGCGCTCCAGAAATTTGCACTCTATTCCTTCGATTTGCAGAAACAGGTGCTTGGTCCGGTCATTTATAGCGATACGCATCTCTCCAGCATCCAGGCTGTCGCGCTTTCCGCACCTGCTGTGCCTAAGAAGTTCTGGAGCACACTGAATCTCGATTCGAAATTCGGCTACTTCATTTCCCTGGACAGCTACTCTTCGGCGGATGCGCCGAATGGACGTGTCGCGTCTGTAATCGCTCAGGTTCGTGTGATCACGCACCGCTCGGGAGAGGATCAGGAACTCATATTGGGCCAGGCCCCAGTCGAAAAGGACGGCTCCTTCTATGTCGAAGTACCTGCGGACCAGCCGGTTCGCTTCGAACTGCTCGACGCCGACGGCAAGTTGCTCGTCGCCGAAAAAAGCTGGATTTGGGCTCGACCCGGCGAGCAGCGAGGCTGCGCCGGTTGCCACGGCGACAAGGCAGTGGCCCCGGAAAATCGTTGGCCCATGACGCTAAAGAGATTCGATACACCAACGCATCTGGACAAAACCGAAAATGCTTCTGCAAAAACAAACTAAGCGGATCCGTCTTACGCAGCTCGTATCGAGCGCGGCCGCGATGCTCTTGTTCGCCTGTTTGGTCCCGGCACAAGCGCAAAAGCCCTCAGCCGCTCCGGCCAGCCGCTATCCCTCCTACGAAAATGTCACCGAAAAATCGCACATTCACTTCCAGCATTCGTTTGGCGAGCAGAAACTCAGCTCAATCCTCGAGGCCACCGGCTCCGGCTGCGTGTGGTTCGACTACAACAACGACGGTTTGCTGGATCTTTACGTTTTAAGCGGGAGATACCTGGACGGTGTGACCGATCATTCGAAAGCCGACGGCAAAGAGGCCACCAACCACCTTTACCGCAACAACGGCGATGGCACGTTTACCGACGTGACCGCACAGGCCGGCGTTCCGGGCAAAGGCTTTGCCATGGGCGTCACCGCCGGTGATTACGACAATGATGGCTACGAAGATCTGTACATCACCAACTGGGGCTCCGCGATCCTGTATCACAACAATGGCGATGGCACCTTCACCGATGTAACCGAAAAGGCCGGAGTGCAGAACAATCATTTTGGGGTTGGCGCCGCGTTTGTCGACTACGATCGCGATGGCCGCCTGGACCTTTTTGTCGGCAACTATTTGAAGTTTGATCCGCACGCCAAGCGGCTGTACTACACCGCCGATGCTTTCGCGGGCCCGCTGGACTACGAAGGCGAGGGCAACCGCCTGTTCCATAACAATGGGGACGGAACATTCACCGACGTTTCCGAACACGCCGGCGTGGCGAATCCCGTTGGCCGCGCTATGGGAGTGGCCGTCGGCGATTTCGACAATGACGGCTGGCCCGACATTTACGTGGCGAACGACCAGATGGAGAGCTACCTCTATCACAACAACCATGACGGAACGTTCACTAACGTCGCCCTGGAACAAAACGTGGCTTACGGCACCAACGGCGACACACCTTCCGCTATGGGCCCGATCTTCACCGACTACGACAATGACGGTGCGCTCGACATTTTTGTTTCCGACATGCGCTATCACCGGCTGTTCCGCAATTCCGCCGCCGAGAAATTCTTCACCGACACCACAGCCGAGTCAGGCGTCGCGCACATGTCTGGCCAATACGTAGGATGGGGTGACGCCTCTTTTGATTTCGATAATGACGGGTGGAAAGATTTGTTCGTCGTAAACGGAGGCCTGCACTGGCTCGTTCCGATGGAAGATCTGCTGCTGCGGAACAATGGGAACGGAACATTCACCGATGTTTCCGAGGAATCTGGGCCGTACTTCAAAGAGAAGAAAGTTGGTCGCGGCGCGGCTTTTGCGGACTACGACAACGACGGATGGATGGATGCTTTCATCGTGGTGCTTGGCGGAAAAGGGATTCTGCTGCACGCCAATCCGCCGTCGGCGAACGCCCGGAATCACTGGCTCACGCTCAAGCTGACCGGCACGAAAAGCAATCGTGATGCGTTTGGCGCGCGCATCGAGGCCGTGGCGGGCGACCTACATCAGACCGTCGAAAATTGCCCGCAGTCTGGCTACCTCTCGCAGAACGATCCTCGCCCACACTTCGGTCTTGGTTCGCACGCGGAGGTAGACGCGCTGACGATTCGTTGGCCCAGCGGCACGATGCAAACGCTGCAACACGTGAGAGCTGATCAGATCTTGCGTGTCACTGAACCGCGTGAGGGCGAGTCCGCGTTCAGCAAAGGCGGCAAACAGTGATCTGCGGCCGCACAAGACCGCCAATTTACCGGATGCTCCAGCCGATGGCCATCATCGCCAGTCTTGTCGCCGCGCTAGTCGTGAATCCCCGTGCCAGCAGCGCACAGGCTGCGCATTCGTCGAATGAGACGCGGGAGCATTACCTGACGCCGATCGAAGCCAAGATCTCTCCGGACGGCAGCAAGCTGTATGTGGTTTGCGAAGATGATGATTCGCTGCTCAGCGTCGATCTGCGTACTCGGCGAGTCACGCGCAAAGCGAATGTCGGCCACAGGCCAAAGGATGTTGCTATCTCGCCGGATGGACAAAAGCTGTACGTTACGAACGAATGGAGCGACACAGTCACAGAAATTGACGCCGCATCCTTCAAAGTGCTGCGCACGCTTGCAACCGGGTGGGGGCCGATCGGGCTAACGACGGACCGCACGGGAAAATTCTTGTATGTCGCCAACAGCATCAGCAACGACGTTTCTGTCATCGAACTCCGCAGTGGTACGGAACGCAAGCGTCTGGCGTCTTGGCGCTCTCCGCATCAGGTGGCGCTGTCGCGCGATGGACGATTCGTCTACGTCGCCAATCTCCTCGGCCATCTAGGGCGCCCCGATCAGTCGCCTGTCTCCGAACTGGTTGTCATCGACACAAAGAGCCAAAGCGTTGCCGAACGCATTGAAATTCCCGGCGTTCTGGAACTTCGTCATATCGCGGAATCCCCCGCGTCGCAAGGCGGCTATTTGCTAGTTCCTTTCATGCGCCCGAAGAACCTGAATCCACTCGTTCAGGTTGTCGATGGCTGGATTCTGACGCACGGGATGGCCGTGGTTCGTCCGGCGATTGCAGCTGGTTCGGCACCACGCACGTCTCCCGAAACCACGCAGGTCCTTCTCGACGATATCGACTACTACTACGCCGGCACCAATGCTGTCGCGTTCACTCCTGACGGACGCCGCGCTCTCGTCACTTCATCTGAAGCGGACGTTGTTTCCATGATTGATACCGCGAAACTGCAGAAGCGGCTCGGCGAAGTTCCTGCAGCGCAGCTCGCCAATCGCCTCGACACGTCCCGCGAGATCGTGCAGCGGCGGATTCCCACCGGAGCGAATCCCACCGCTGTGGAGATGGCGCCGAATGGTTTGTCAGCGTATGTCGTGAATCGTTTGGACGACAGCCTGACGATCGTCGACGTCCCGAATATGCGCGTTCGTGGAACGATCGAACTCGGTGGCCCCAAAGAAACCTCGCCGTTGCGGCGCGGCGAGAAACTGTTTCACTCCGCGCGATTCTGTTTTCAGGGACAATTTGCGTGCGTCACCTGCCATCCTGACAATCACATCGATGGCGTTGCCTGGAACCTGGAAACTCCGCGACTGGGCCGCGATCGCGTGGCCAATCGCACGCTGCGCGGCATCTCGGAGACCGCGCCTTTCAAATGGAATGGCCACAATCCCGACCTCGAAACCCAGTGCGGTCCGCGAATCGCCAAATTTCTTTTCCACTCGGAAGGATTCAACAAGGAAGAACTCGCGGATCTCGTCGCGTTCATCAAGTCCATTCCACTGCCACCGAACCGTCATTTGGCAGCGAATGGTGAACTCACTGCATCGCAGGAGCGCGGCAAGGCCATGTTCTACAAGAAAAGCTGCGACACCTGCCATCCCGCCGCGACCCACTACACCGCAAAGTCCAGTTTTGACGTGGGCACGGCCACCAAGTACGACACTTCGGGACTTCTTGATGTTCCGCAACTCGATCGTGTCTACCAGCGTCCGCCTTATCTGCACAGCGGCGAGGCGCTTTCGCTCGAGGAACTTTGGACCATATACAATCCCGCCGACAAACACGGCGTGACGTCTGACATGTCGAAAGAGGAGTTGAACGATCTGATCGAATTTCTTAAAACGCTGTAGCGCAATTCGTACGCGAGGCCGATAGGGCAGGGGAGCGAAAGAGGAAGACGGGCAAATGAACGCATGTAAAGCGAAAGGTTGGCTGGCAGGAATCGCGATGCTTTCGCTGCTGGTAATTCCGGCGCGCGCCCAGAATGCGTCGCTATACACGCACTGGGAAAACTACACCACCGCCAATGGCATGCCGGATGAAAAGGTGTTTCAGGTGGTTGTGGACGGCGACCGCGTGTGGGCCGGCACCGAAAATGGGCTGGTGCTGATCGAAAAAGGCAAAATCCAGAAGGTCTACAAGACGGAAGACGGTCTCGCGAACCGCGTCGTCACCGGCATCGCCGTCGACAAAAATACCGGCGACGTTTGGCTTTCCACTTTCGGCGGACTCAGCCGCCTTTCCGGCGGCCAATTTCACAATTACACGAACCTGACCAGCGGCTTGGCCAACGACATCGTCTACGCCGTGGCCATTCAGGGTGAATTCGTTTGGGCCGCCACCACTGCGGGTATCAGCCGCCTGAATACGCAAACCGGCGAATGGTCAATCTTTAGCGAACGCACTGCGCCGATGCACGAACCGTGGTCCTATGGCATCGCCGTCACCGAGAAGAAAGTTTTTTTTGCCGTGTGGGGCGGCGGCCTGCTGGAGTACGACATCGCGGGCGGATATTGGAAGCCTTACAACGATCCCGACGGTGAAATGGAAATCGTGCTCTTTAAGGATCAAGGTCTGATCCATGACATCGTCAGCAATGTGGCCTATAACCCCGACACAAAAATGGTGTGGGCTTCGACGTATTTCGGCCTTAGCGGGTACGACGGCCACAAATGGCACAACTATCTTTCCACCGATAGCGGCCTGGCTTCTGATTTCATCAACGCGCCGCAGTCCCGCCGCGATGATGTGTGGGCCTGCACGGATAAAGGCCTGAGCTATCTGAACTTCAAAACGAATACGTGGATCACGTATCGGCCCGCCGCCGATGGCGTGCACGGCGAAATCATCATCACCGCGCCGGACAAAAAGGTGACGAAAGTTGAAACACCCACCTCCCTCGCGCACAACTACATCTTGAACCTGGCGTTTCAAGGCGACGACATTTGGGTGGCCACGGCCAAGGGGCTGAGCCACGGCACTCGCGATTCCAAAACTCAATCTCACAAGGAAGGAAAGCTAAATGAACAGCACACCGCTAGTCGTTGAACCATCCAAGGAAAGAGAGGCCGGCGCGGGTCAGAAGAAGGCCATCGTGGCGCCGCGCGTTTTGAACGAGGCGTATCGCTACCCGAAGCCATCGTCGTTTTCACGCGGACTTCGTCTGGACATCAAGGGCGTCACCATCCTGCTGATTTCCGGAACCGCCAGCATCGACGAGAACGGGCAGACCGTCCACGAAGGCGACTTCCGCCTCCAAACACTGCGGACCTACCGCAACATCACGGAATTGCTCGCCGTGGAAGGCGCCACCTGGAAAGACGTGGTCCGCACCACTTGCTACCTGCGCGACATCGAGCGCGATTACGCCGCGTTCAACGAGATTCGCACGCAGTTCTTCAAAGAACAGGGGCTCGATCCGCTTCCGGCGTCCACTGGCATCCAGGCGATTTTGTGCCGCCCAGACCTGCTCGTGGAGATGGAAGCAATGGCGATTTTTGACGCCGGCAAGAAGTAGGGAACGGGCCAAGGCCCAGGCGGGCGCTCTTCCAACACGACGCCCGCCATGCAGCGGAAGTGATTCGAAAGAAGGTCGAAGAACATGAATATCGCAGGAGCTGCTGCTTCAGGTGATCTCTCCCGGATATGTCCGATCGTGAGCCGCACCCATGAATCTCTCGGTTACGGAACCACCGGCACGCAAATCGTAAACGTCGGCTCGGTGGCATTCGGCGCAGACCGGCCGGTGGTGATCGCCGGACCTTGTTCGGTTGAAAGTCATGCGCAAACACTGGAGCTCGCGCGGGCCGTAAAGGCCTGCGGTGGAGATATGCTGCGCGGCGGCGCCTTCAAACCGCGCACCTCGCCGCACGACTTCCAGGGACTTGGTCTGGAAGGTCTGAAGATCCTGCAGGAGATTGGCCGCGAAACCGGATTGCCGGTCGTCACCGAGGTGATGGATACACGGTTGGTTGAGCAAGTCGGCGAATACGCCGATATGCTGCAGATCGGCTCCCGCAATATGCAGAATTATCCGCTGCTGGGCGAAGTTGGGCGCTATGGCAAGCCAGTCTTGCTGAAGCGTGGCATGGCTGCCAGTCTGTGCGAGTGGCTAGGCGCGGCCGAGTACATTGCCAAGGAAGGGAATCGGCAAATTGTACTTTGCGAGCGAGGAATCAAGGCATATCCCTCAGGCGAGTACTCGCGCTTCATCCTGGATTTGAACGTGATCGCCGCAGTAAAAGCGGAGACGTTTCTTCCGGTTATCGTGGATCCCAGTCACGCCACCGGCATTGCGTCGATGGTAGAGCCAGCCAGCCGCGCGGCCATTGAATCCGGCTGCCACGGCCTGCTGATCGAAATCGCCAGCGATCGTCCGGGCGCAGCCAAGCCGAAGTGCGATGCCGCGCAAGCTATCAGCCCCAAGATCCTAAAGCGAATCATCGGTTTCGTTGGCTCGCGTCACGCCTACTCGGAAGGGAAGACAGCCTATGCGGTGTAACGGAAAACTCTGCCTATTGTCGTGTGCGCTCTTGATGGCGTCTGCCGCTTGGTCACAGTCCCCTGATGCGCCAAAGACTCCTACGGCTGAACCTTCGACACAGCGTTACGCCAACATGCCGGTGGAAGCTGTTCCGTACGGGAAATTCACCAAGCCTTATAAGGAATGGTTCCTCGCTGACGACACGCTGGCCTACAACGGAGCTGCGCGGGATCGCGTGGTCAAGGAAATCATCCATTCCAAAACTGTGAATATCGGTTTTCTTGGCCCCATCGAGAACAACCCTGAATCTCCTTATGGCCTTGCGATGCTGCACGGCGCGCAACTGGCCATCGACGAGGCGAACGCGAAAGGCGGCTATGGCGTCAGTGGGATGTCCAGCGGCCGTCTTTATGAATTGAAGATACACAATGATTCCGCGCAATGGGGCGCATCCTCAACCGAAGCGGTAAAAATGGTATTCGACGAACACGTTGTCGCCGTACTCGGCTCCATTGATGGCGCGTCTACGCACATCATGCTGCGCGTTAGCCTGAAACTTGAATTCCCCATCATGGACACGGGCACGACTGACCCGACCGTCACTGAAACACGCATCCCTTGGGTTCTTCACGATTTTCCCGACGATCGCCAACAGGGCTACGCGCTGACCGACTATATTTTCAAGCAGCAAAAGCTCAAGAGGATTGGCGTCATTCGCACGCAAACTCGTTATGCCCGCGTCGGCGTCGCCAAGTTTTTTGACGAAGCCAAGCGAATGGGTCATGTGCCGGTGCTGGAAACGAAATTCCTGCGCGGCGACACGGACTTCTCCACGCAACTGCGCATGCTGCAGAACGCGCGTCTCGATGGCGTGGTCATCTGGAGTGAAGCTGCCGAAGCAGGGCTCATCCTGAAGCAAATGCGCTCCATGGGCATGAAACAGCCGGTGTTTGGCTCCAGCCGTCTGGACTACCCTACGCTGCTGGAGAATGCCGGACCCGCGGCAGAGGGCCTGGTCACCACTTGCGCGTTGGATCTTTCTTCCAGCGATCCAAAGTGGCTGGAATTTCAGAAAAAGTACCGCACTCAGTTCAATTCCGATCCCGATGCTTACGCCACCTATGCTTACGATGGGATGAACATGCTTATCGCTTCCATAGAAAAGGCGGGGCTCAATCGCGGGAATATCATGGACGCATTTCGCGATTATCAAAAGACCGGCTACGAAGGCGTCGCCGGGCATGCCCAGTTTGATTACACACTGAACAACATAGCGCCAGTTTCCATGGTCCGGGTTCAGGGCGGAAAGTTCGTTTATTGGAAGTCGCCGCGGGCTGAGCAGCTAGCCGCAAAATCCGGCGGAAGCGAGTAACCGTGGCTCGGTCCGCTGTCAAATCGCGTGATTGTGTCGCGGCGACGCGCTGCATTCCAACCTGGCCGCTTTCCACCTTCGTGTTGCGCAGACTGCTGCTAGATGTCTTTGCCTTTGTTCTGCTTACGACGGCCGTATTCGCCCAATCGGGAAGTTCGACCACTCCTTATGCTTCGATGAACCGCGACGAAGTGGACTATCGCGGCCCGGATCGTGGAAGCACCAAGGATCTTTCTGGAGATGTCACGACCATTGGGGTCATCCTGCCTCTCCACGGAATGCGCGCGACCCAAGGAACAGCGTTGCGGACGGCTGCGCAGATGGGTCTCGACGATGAACTCGCTTCGGCCACCGGCACGCCCGGCCGCCGCTTGGCGCTGGCATTTCGCGACGAAAGTGAACGTTGGGGCCAGGCCAGCAGCGAAATGGTCGAGCTGATCGATCAGCAACAAGCCATCGCGTTGATCTCTCCTGCCGACGGCAACATCGCGCATCAAGCCGAACAGATCGCCAATAAGATTGCAATTCCGATTCTCACGCTTTCCAGCGATGCGACCACAACGCGTATCAATATTCCGTGGATTTTTCGCCTCGGCCCCAGTGATGCCGATCAGGCGAAGCTCATCGCCGCAGACATCTACCAACGAAGAAATCTGGGGAAGGTGCTCTTGATCGCCGAAGACGACCACGATGGCCGCGTCGGGAGCGAAGAGTTCAGGCTCGCTGTGAAGTCACTTGATGCCGCTGCGCCGGAACGCGTGGACTTCGATCCTGCGACTTCAGACTCGGCATCCCTCGCCGACACACTCAAGTCAAAGTTACCTGATGCCATCGTCCTCTGGACTGGTCCCGAAGCCGCGGCCGCTTTGCTTTCCGTTTTGCACCAAGCAGTACCATCGGCTGTCATCTATCTATGCAGTAAGGCCGCGCAGCTCTCGCCTCAATCGTCGCAACCGTGGTTTAGTGCTTCCCTCATTTCGCCGACTACGGACGGTGCTTCGGAGTTTGCCGAGCGTTACCGCCAGCAGACTGGGCTTGAGCCCTCTATGGGCGCCAGGGAAATTTACGATGCTGTGCGCCTGCTGGCCGCGGCAGTTCGCAGCGCGGGACCAAATCGTGCCCGCGTGCGCGACTACCTTGCATCCGGCGTCACCTATTCCGGCGTGAGTGGCGCGTTTTCCTTCGATAAAGCGGGCAATCTGAAAGGAGAATATAGTTTGCAGCGTGCTGCCGAGCCGCCGACTCAGGCTGCCTTCTAGTTGCCGTCGTCCCAGTCGCGCACCGTCTGTGAACCTACCACGAAGCTGTGGTGATCGATCGCGCGGGTAACGTTAGTTGCAGCGTTTTCCCTCCGTACACCAGGTTCACCTTTGCGTCCCGCGCAGCGCTGTTCAACAGCTCCGCCACACGTCCCTTCTCCGGCGTTCGAAACGCCATTACCCTCACTCCCGCGGACTTCCCGGAAGTTTGTACGCGCACCGCGCCGGGCCGCACAAATTTGCTGAAGTGCGCCAGATAGTAGTACGTGCCAGTGTATGTAATTTCATGCGTCGTTTTATTGATGATCACCACGGGATGCTGCACGTTGAGATCGGGATTTCCGTGAATTGGCGATACTGCCCAAGGTCCTCCCGTCTCGTCAAGAATCGCATTCCAGTACAGCCAGGCAGACGTTCCCGCTTCCAGATCGCTGAAGATGATGTTGCCCCACACGTCCCCATCATTGAAGTCATAGATCGGGAGTTTCTTGTCCTTGGGATAGCCGGCCTCATACGCGTAGCACAACTCATCCATCCAGAGAGGCAGCTCTGGATAAGCGGCCTTTAGCTTTGCGATTTCTTCATAATGCTTGAAGTCGTAACCGTGATAAGCAAGAACGGCGACGTATTTCTTTGCTTCGGGATCCTTCAACACCTCCGGATAGCGCTGGTAGGCCTCAAGGCGCTCGGGCGCCTCACTCAGCATGATTTTGGTGGTCAATCCAGACTGCTGCAGCGCAGGCCCGACATGGTCGCGCAACAGCAGGCGAATTTCCGGATATTTGATCTTTGTGTACACGCTTTCCGGTTCATTGAACAAGCTCAAGTAATCAATTACGATCCCGCGCTTTTTGTATTCCTCGAGGTAGCGGACGTAGTATTTCGCCAGTACCGGATAATATTTCGGCTGAATGTCTTGATTTTTCTTTACATCAAACAGCATCCAGTCCGGCGGGTAGTCCATGGGCGACTGCAGAGCGAATTGCCCGTACTTGCGCGCTCTCTGGATGAACGTGCCGACACCATTCGGCCCGAAGTCACGGTCGACGGAAAAATACTTCAGCTCTACGTCACCCGGCTTCTCGTCATACGTGAACGACGGTCCCGCCGACTGAAAATCGGTTCCGGCGATGGGCGTTTTCATGGCCGTATAGCCCGCGCCTTCTTTGGCGTCGAACAATGACCGCAGCACCTCTTCCTGTTTTTCCGCTGGAAGAGTATTCAGGGTGATGAGCCCCGCTTCCATAATCGATGCGCCGAACCCGTCGATCTTCTGGTATTCGACCGCGTCGTTGATTTCAAACGTGTTGCCTGCGGAAGCTTTTGTTTCGCTGAATTGCAGGTCCGCCTTTGCGCTCAGGCGATCTCCGGCCTTCGAGGACACATGAATCTTCACGGTCTGCGCTGTTATGGCGGCACATGAAATACACAAAGCCGCGACGAGCAGCGCAGGCCGGCAGCAACTCCGCCTCTGAATTGTCATGGAATCTCCGTCGATCCAAAAAACTGTCTATTGAATCGAATCAATATTGCATGCAAACTCGGATGTCAAGCAAGTTCCTCGGAGATTTCCATATTCATTCGGTTGCAAACGGTGTGGCTGCAGAAGTTATTGATTTGTGTAGGGGAGAATCGGCATGGCGGAATTGGCGTTGATGGGTGGCAAGAAGGCTAAGCATAAAGCGATCCCGGTCTGGCCTCAGTTTGACGATCAAGAACGCAACGCGCTGCAGGAAGTACTGGAGAGTCGCGTCTGGTGGAGGACTCCCGGAACGAAAACTTTGCAGTTCGAACAGGAATTCGCGCGTTTTCACGGTGCCAAGCACGGAATTGCCGTCACCAACGGAACCGCCGCCCTCGAAGTGACCATGGCGGCCCTGGGCATTGGTCCGGGCGACGAGGTGATCGTTCCTGATTTCACATTTGTCGCCACAGCCAGCGCGGTCCTCTATACCGGTGCTCTGCCTGTTTTCGCCGACGTCTCTCCGGAAACTTACTGTTTGGATCCGCAACTTGCCGAAGCCGCCGTCACTCCACGAACAAAAGCCATCATCGCAGTTCATATGGGCGGCAATCCTGCGGACCTTGATGCGCTTGGCGCGCTCGCAAAGCGAAAGGGAATCGCCTTAGTCGAAGACAGTGCGCATGCTCATGGGACGGAGTGGAATGGCCGGCGCATCGGCGCGATTGGCACCGCCGGCACCTTCAGTTTTCAAGCAAGCAAGTTGATGACCGCGGGCGAAGGCGGCATCATCATCACCAATGATGATGCCTTCGAGCGACTGGCGCGCAGTGTTCACGATTGCGGTCGCGTGCCCGGCGAGTGGTTCTACAGTCACTATATCAATGGTTCGAATTACCGCCTCAGCGAATGGCAGGGCGCTATTCTTAGCGCTCAGTTAACGCGTCTTGATGCACAGACCCGTCGCCGTCACCAGAACTCCCGTTTGCTCGACAACTTGCTCGGCAAAATCCCCGGCATCACTCCACAGAAGCTCAGTGCGCGTTGCACCCGCAATGGGCAATACGCGTACATCTTTCACCTCGATTCGAAGCAGTTCGCGGGCGTTTCCGTTGAACGCGTGATCGAGGCCATGATCGCCGAAGGCATTCCCAACCAAGCCAGCTACCCGCCAGTCCACCTGCTTGATGTTTTTAAGAATGGGGAGTATCGCAAGCGGCTTTGCGGTTCCCAAGCAACGGAGCGCCATGCATTTCTGGAGGCCAATTACCCGGCCACGCACCGTGGCGCATGGCAAACCATCTGGATCCCACAACCGGCTTTGCTGGGCGATGAGGAAGATATGCACGAGATTGCAGCCGGGCTCGGCAAGATCCAGAAATTTGCGAAAGAACTACTGTGACGCGAATTGGCGTTGTTGGGTCTGTTTTGACGCCTCTTTCGATTATCTTCTTTTTGTTTCTTTTTATTTCCTTTATACTTCGACTCGTTGAGCGTTAACCGCAGCCGTCGTTGCGCCATCGCTTTGCCAGGGATACCTCCGGGAGGAGCCGCCTGCTTATGTTTCCCATTCGAATTGTGAAAGGTACCAATATCCTTCGCATTCTGCTGTGTGTCGCCGTGCTCGTTGGCTTGGCCGCGTGCGAGCCAGTCACTAACGATCAAGCCTCAAAGGAGCAGCCCCCTAAGGACCAAGCGCCAAAGGATCAAGCCATCACCTATAGTGCGGATCCGAACGCCAGTAAGCGCATGACCTTGCTCCTCAAGGATTTCGCGCCCAAGTCGATGCTTCACGCCGCCGTCCAGGAGGTTCCTCGCGCCAAATTCCCGGTTATCGATGTGCATAACCATGTGAACGACGCGGTTGGCATCAACGGAAAAGAAATCGAGCCCGCGGAAGTTGTGCGTCGCATGGACGCGGCCAACGTCCAGAAGATTGTGATTCTCACCGGCTTGTGGGGTGACAAGTTGCAAGCGGTAATCGACAAGATGGTGAAGCCGTATCCAGATCGATTCATGGTGTTCACGCAGATCGACTACAGCAAGATCGATGACCCGAACTTTGCCGCGGAATCTGTGGCTCAACTCGACGACGCCGTTCGCCGCGGCGCGCGTGGCGTGAAGGTTTTGAAGGATCTCGGTCTGGGCGCCAAGGACAAATCAGGCAAACTCATCCCGGTGGATGATCCGCGGCTCGATCCGATCTGGGAAGAATGCGGCAAGCTGGGAATTCCTGTGGCCATCCACACGACGGACCCGGAGGCGTTCTTCACTCCCATCGACAATCACAACGAACGCTATGAAGAGTTAAATTCAAATCCGAGTTGGAGCTTCTACGGCCCGCAGTTTCCCAGTAAAGAGACATTGCTCGCGCAACGGAATCACGTGTTTGAAAAGCACCCGCATACCAAGTTTATTGCCCTGCACGTTGCTAATTGGCCTGAAAACCTGGACCTGGTTTCCTCGTGGCTCGACAAATACCCGAATATGCTTGTCGAATTTGGCGCGCGCGAGGCTGAACTTGGCCGCCAGCCGCGGCGCACTCTGAAGTTCTTCCGCGATTATCAGGATCGCATCCTCTTCGGCACCGATAGTGAACCCGAAAACGCCATGTACGCGAATTATTTCCGCTGGCTCGAAACGCCCGACGAGTATTTCCCGTACTGGGGCTATCCCGGTCAAGGTCGCTGGGAAATTTATGGATTAGAGCTGCCGGACAGTATTCTTCAAAAGGTCTACAACAAAAACGCAACCAAACTATTTGCCGATTTCAAGGGAGCCCCCGGAAATGCGAAGTGATCGGACATTCTCAACTCGCTCTCGTCGTGCGATGCGCTTAATCCCGTCGGCATTCGTCGCTGTACTTGTGTCGTTCACCGGGCTGTTTCTGCTGAATGTCATGGGTTGCCAGAAAAGTGCGCCGTCTAACTCGGCGCAAACTCCGACGGCAAAATCTGCCGTTGCGGTGCAAACCTCAGCTGCTGCGATTGCCATTCACACGCCTGCGGCCGACTTTCAGTTACTGCCAAACGGGACCTTGACTGCGTCCCTGCGTCAGGGCCAATCCAAGCTTTCGCTCGATTCCGATTCGCTGGATTCAGCGCAATCCATTTCCGTCTCGGGGAAAGAAATTACCGGCTTGACTCTGGATTTGGCAAACGCCGAGGTGAAGGACGCTACCGGCAAACTCGGAAATCTCGGCAAGCAGATTAACGTTTCGGGCAGGATTCCCGGCACCGACCTGGAAGAAACAGCCACCATTGAGGTCTATGATTCGTTCCCGAACCTGGCTCTACTTTCCACCCGCCTCCGCAATGCGGGCAAGTCAGATGTCGCACTGGATTCCGTGACGCTGCAACGCCACAGCTTCGCCGTTCCGGCAAACTCTTCCGCTCCCTCTGCGCCGCTCTGGACTTTTCAAGGCTCCAGCCTGAAATGGGGCAAAGACGAAATTTTCGTGGTCCCCGGGAAATTCTCCCAGGAAAATCCCTTCGGCGCTCCCGTAGCGACGAAGGATGACCTGGGTAGCGCTGGCGGAGGCGTACCGGTTGTGGCTTTCTGGAGCAAGAATGTTGGCGAAGCTATTGGCCACATCGAAACGCTGCCTCTCGTTCTGTCGCTGCCGGTTCAGACCACTGCCGATGGCCGCGTTCAAGCCAGCGTTCGAGTCCCCGCAAATACCACGCTGAAGCCCGGTGAGGTTTTCTCCACGCCGCGCACATTTATTACCGTGTATTCCGGCGACTACTACGAACCTCTTAGCTTATGGTCCAGCGTCATCGATAAGGAAGGCTTGCCGAAGCCGGCCAACAACGACGAAAACTACGCGGTCAGCTGGTGCGGCTGGGGCTACGAGTTCGGCGTCACCGCAAAACAAATGCTCGACACCATTCCCAAGTTGAAAGAGCTGGGAATTCACTGGGCTACGCTGGATGACGGCTGGTTCAACAATTATGGAGACTGGAAACCGCGCGAGCCCGTTTTCGCCGGCGACGCGATCCCCGACATGGTGCGCCAATTCCACGAGCAGGGAATTAAGGTGCAGCTCTGGTGGCTGCCGCTGGCCGTCGAAGATGGCCACTTTGCTTATGGCGGCCGCAACTATGTCGTCTCAGATGTCGTGAAACAGCATCCTGACTGGCTGATTCTCGACCAGCATGGCAAACCCGCGCGTATGGCTCGCAATCTGGCCACTCTTTGTCCCGCTGTTCCGGAAGTGCAGGCGTACTACAAGCAGGTGACGGAGCGTTTTATTCGCGATTGGGGTTTCGACGGTCACAAGCTCGATAATATTTACGCTACTCCCCTGTGCTACAACCCTAAGCATCATCACAAAGCCCCTACCGATTCCGTCTACGCGATGGGCGACGTTTATCGCACGATTTTCGAAACCACTCGCGCGCTCAAGCCCGACAGCGTCACTCAGAGTTGTCCTTGCGGCACGCCGCCGAGCCTTGCTTGGCTGCGCTTCATGGATCAAGCGGTCACCGCGGACCCCGTCGGCTCCATCCAGGTTCGTCGTCGTGTCAAGATGTACAAAGCGCTGCTTGGTCCTCACGCAGCGGTCTATGGCGATCACGTCGAACTGACGCGCGTCAGCAATACCTTCACGGATAATGAACTGGACGAGGGAGAGGACTTTGCTTCCACTCTCGGCACCGGCGGTGTGCTTGGCACCAAATTCACCTGGCCCGACTACGGCCCGAAATTCAAAACGGTTTATCTGAATCCGGAGAAGGAAGCCCACTGGAAGAAGTGGATCTCTTTGTACAACCAGAAAATGCTGTCCAAGGGCAACTTCAAGAATTTGTACGTCTACGGCTTCGATTCACCGGAAGCCTACGCGATCGAAAAGGACGGTCACCTGTACTACGCCTTTTACGCGCCCGCTGCTCCGGCCACGGCAAAGAACCAGCAACCGGCGCCACAACCGTGGAGCGGCGAAATCGAACTCCGCGGTCTCGACGCAAAGTCCTATCACATCGTCAATTATGAAGATCAGAAAGACTTCGGAACTGTAGTTGGACCCACGGCAAAATTGAAGGTCGACTTCGCGGATCACCTGCTTTTGGAAGCGATGCCGGTGCAGTCGGCGAAACCGTAAGCCCTTCTATCGAAGGCCGCTTGGCACGGTTCTTGGCGAAGACGCGATTAACGGCGCATTCTTGCGGATAAACTCTTCCCGGTGCCTCGCATCGCGAAACGCTTCCGTACCGCCCGCGCGTGTCACAGAGAGCGCTCCGGCGACATTACCAAATTTCAGGCAGTCCCCTACCTTCCCCTTGCGGATAAACTGGTGGATGAACCCCGCATCGAAACTGTCTCCGGCTCCGACGGAGTCAACCGGGTCGACCACTGGCGGAAATCCAGTGTATTTTTGTTTCCCTTCGCGCACCATCGCGCCTTGTGATCCACGTTTCACCACAACCACCGGCACCTTCTGCGCCAGAATCTCCGCGGCTCGTTCCAGGTCTTCCACCTGCGCCAGTTTGCAAACCTCTCTTTCATTCGGCAACAAAATGTCCACATACTTGAACAATAGTTGAATATCTCCGGACCACCGGTCATCGGGATCGTCGTTGGTATCCAGCGAAGTAGTGAGTCCCGATTCCTTGGCTTTGCGAAAAATGTCGATCATCTGCGCACGCAGGCCTTTGTGCAGAAAATAAGAGGACACGTGCAGGTGCTTCGCGTCGAACACATACGCGAGATCCAATTCGCGCATGCTCATGTCGTACATCGTGCCGGGGTACGTCAGGATGTAGCGCTGCTTGCGCTGTGGCAAAATCACCGTCAAGCCGGTCGTTTTACCCTTTAATTTCCGTACGCGCGACAGGTCAACGCCGCCGTCGCCGAGCCTCTGCAGGCAGATTTCCCCAAATGGATCGCTGCCGATGCACGAGCTGAAACTCACCTTGTTGCCCAGCGATGCCAGATTATGCGCGAAAATCGCTGACGAGCTGCCGAGGGTGATGCTCAAGTCCTTGGCAAGGTGCTCGTGTTCCAGGATGAGTTCCGGTGGCAAGCCGTAAAGAATCAGGTCCAGGTTCAATTCACCAATTACACTGACGTCAAACGTAGGCACTTGATTTCCTCTCCTAGTCCAGCATCACAACGCGCGTCAGGTTCTTCGGGCTGTCCGGATTCAAGCCCTTCTGTATTCCGGTGAAAAATCCGAACAGTTGGCAGGGAACCACAAACGCAGCCAAAAGCGCTAATTCATTTCCTGTAAAGTTGTATTCCACGAGTAAGTCGCTGGCCCATCGCAGCTTGTCCGTCGCGCGATTGCAAATAGCGATCGTCACGCCGCCCATCTCTTTCATTTCGCCCAACACTTCCGCCTCGGTTTCCTGGTTTGCATCGTCCAGGAAAAATGTCAGGCAAGTGTCCGGACTCACGATTGCTTTCGGGCCGTGGCGAAACTCCAGTGTGTGAAAGAATTGGCTGTACGAACAGGACATCTCCATTACTTTCAGGGCTGCCTCGCGCGCCAGCCCGTGGCACGCTCCCTGTCCCAGGAAAACATAGTCGGCAAAACTGTGGGTCCTGACGAATTCCTGCATCTGGTCGCCGATAGCGGCGATTCGCGGCGCAAATTCCTCCGCCATCTTCCACAGGTCGGCGATAAATTCCGCGTTCTTCATTTGCCGCGCCGCCAGGTATTGCAGGGCGATCAGCATGCTGGTGAACGAGCGAGTCATGACCATGCTCTGTTCGTCCGCGGCCGCCAGCACAATCGTAATGTCGCACTCTTTTGCCAGCGCGCTGTTTTCGGCGCAGGTGATGCCAATCGTCGGCACTTTCAAATCCTTGCTCAAGGCGGCCGCTGCGCGCACCGCCTCCGACGTTTTTCCTGAACGCGAAATCACGACTGCCTGGATTTCCTCTCCCTCCGCCTGAACGATTTTTGGAAACAGCAGCACCTCAGATCCCGGTAGCGCGCGTGCCGGTTGCCCGGTAAGCAGTGTCCACGAGTAAGCCGCGGATTCCGCCAGGTAGTAGCTTGTGCCGCAGCCTACGAAGATCCATTCGCGGCGCTTGTGTGCGTGTGCCAGGATGGAATCGATCACCGCGCTGCCGCTCAACTCCTCGAGCACTTGTTGCCACACGGTGCCTTCAGAGAGAATTTCTTTCCAGGTGTGAGATTGCGTGTAGGAGCTGGGGTTATTTGTCATGATCTTCTTTCTTGAACACTGTACTGCCTTGTCGCTGCCCTAAACCAGTCGAACTTCGACATCTGCATCTTTGAGCGCCTTCCAATCGTTCCTGGGGATATTTTTGTCGGTAATTGTTTCATGCACGGCGGACGTGGGCATGATCAGCGACAAACTACGCTGGCCAAATTTGCTGGAATCGCAAACCACCACCGTCCGTCGGGCCGATTCCGCCATTGCTCGATTCACTCTCGCCTCCAGCAAATTTGGCGTCGTCAGGCCGTACCGCACATCGAATCCATCCACGGCCAGAAACAATAAATCGGCATTCACTTTCCGTAAAGTCTCTTCCGCAAGCGGGCCGACCAGCGAAAAAGAATTCTTGCGGAGCACGCCACCGGTCAGAATCACTTCCACCGGGGTATCCGCCAGTTCCGCAGCAATATTCGTTGCGTTGGTGATAATCGTCAGGCTTTTGAAAGCGCGGCATGCCTTGGCAATGGCAGTTGTTGTCGTGCCGGAATCCAGGATGATTACCTGCCCTTGCCGGATCATCTGCGCGGCTGCAGCCGCTATGCGAATTTTGTCCTGCCGATGCAACCGCTCTTTTTCGCCCAGCGTGCGGTCTTTTAATGCCCCGATCTTCAGTGGCAGCGCGCCGCCATGCGTTCTCTCCAGCTGGCCGTCGTGGTGCAGCGACTCCAAATCCTTTCGAATGGTGATCAGTGAGGTGCGAAACCGCTTTGCCATGTCCTTCACCAATACACGGCCGTCAGAGTGCAGCAGTTCCAATATTTCCCGCCGACGTTCTTCACTCAGCATCGCAGCGTTCATCTCCCGCAACTTTGCACACGCAAATACCCCGAGCACCTTATCATGGACGCGCCGCTTTCATTCCACACGCGTATGCGTAGTTGTCAATGACTTCCAGTATCCGGCTGTGTATCAGCTTTACGGGATCATTCGACAATTTGCCGGATCGAATCTCTTCCCATTGTTGCGGCAGGAATTGGCTCAACAACGAAAGTGGCGCGGGATACTTTGTCAGATTCTCGAGAAGCCTGTGAAGGGCCTGCTGAACCGTTGGTTGAGGCCAATAATACCTCGAGCGATCGCTGTAGCTGTATTTTTTAGCAAACTGCAGCGCTGGCTCATCCCCGTGGTAGTAACTTTTCCAGTGAGTGGGATCCGCTACCATCGCATGGTCGAGAGCCTCTCGCACGCTGGAACGCGTGACCCCTTTTCGCCAGCCGAGCCATTCTTCTTCGACCATGGCTAAAGCAAACACGGCCTCGCGAAACGCAAATGTAAACCAAGGCCCCACCTTCAGAATTGCAAAATGGTCCTTAACCATTTCGCGCAGCGCTTCCGCCGTTTGATAGTCGGTCGAGTGCGCCTCGAAAACGCCTTGCCAGTGTTTTTCGCCGAATTCCGCCAGACCCGCTGCTTTCTGGTGATCGTAGGCAAACACGCTGCTGTCGCCGAACTCTACGCCGGGTTGCACTACCACGGCGACAACTCGCTCCCATGCTTCTTCCAGGCGCATCGCTCGAAATGCGTCACGCGCCATTTGCAGCGTTCGCGCCAGATCCTGTGGGCGTGTCGTCTCCGGCACGGCAGTGTCCAATTGCTCGCCACCGGGAATGGGGACCTCTGTCCCGATCACATACAAGGGAGCGGGTGATTTGCTGTGCGTCTCACGGTGTGCTTCTTCAGCCACCGCGCACAATTCCGCGGCGCGCTCGCTGACGATTTCGTCTGCCAGCGATTTGTTCTTCTCCGCGGGGTCGCCGGCCAGGTGCATACTGGCGTCCAAGTGAATCTTCGAATAACCCGCCCGCACGCAATCGCGCACCAGTTCGCGCGCCTTGGCCATCGCCTTATCCGGGGATTCAGCTCGCCACACGTGTGGGCCAAGATGGTCGCCACCCAGCACCACTCGCTCTGTTGGGAAATTCATCTTGCTTGCCACTTCACGCACAAACGCGGCAAAGCTTGCGGGATTCTGGCCGGTGTAGCCACCGAACTGATTTACCTGGTTCGAGCTGGACTCGATAAGCAGCGGCGCATCGTCGCGCAGTGCCTGCAACATCGCCGCTTCCAGCACGTAGCGATTCGCCGAACAGACGGAGTACACGCCAACCGCCTGGCCGCGCCGGTTCTCTTGCAGCGTTTGGAAGATGCGCTGCGTCATGTTGGCCTGATTCGTTCGATGGTTAGCTTGCATCGCGTCGTCCACGGTGTCAGCGTTTCTCCAGGTGCGGTTCTTCGGTCATTGCGAACCACGGCTGTGCCGCTCGGAAATGCTTGTTCACGTTTTCTATATTCCGCGCGCCTTCACGGTGCAACCAGTCTTCCAGCGCCGTCAGACCGTGTTTCACAAAAACGGCAACGCCGTCTTTCCATGTGGCGCGCCCGCAAAGCACTCCGGAAAAGTTGACTCCAGCTTCGACAGCCAGTTCCAGGGCATACTGAAACGTTTCGTTGCTCACTCCCTGCGACAAGTAAATAAACGGCACCCGCGCGGCTTCGGCTGCCCGCCGATAGTAATCCACAGCCTCTTCTCGACTGTAAAGAATTTCATTTCCGGCCGAGGGTGAACCTTCCACGAAACTCATGTTTACCGGAACTCCCACTTTCAAAACGTCCACGCGATATTCCGGTTTGGAAAACTCCGCCATGCTTCGCGCTACGACTTCCGGCTTCACGGCGGCAAACTCAGCGCTTCCGTCCTCGCGGCCTTCTCCGTAGTTGACCAGCTCCAGAAAGAAAGGCACGTCGGCTGCGGCACATTCCGTTCCAACTCGTCTCACAAATTCATGTTTAGCGAAGTTGATCTCGGCGTAGCTCAACGTCGAGTAATACAGCAGCAGCTTCACGCAGTCCGCGCCCGCTTCGACCAGGCGTTGTACCGTCCAGCCCTCCAGCAATCGCGGCACTCGCCCCCACACCTGCTTGTCGTAGCCGGTTTGCTCATAGGCCAGCAGCAGGCCAGCGGATTTTGCGCGCAGCTTCGCGGCCGGGAGACCATATTCCGGATCCAGCAGGATGGCGCTGGCGTGCGGCGTCAAGATGCGGCTGACCGCCTCCTTAAATGTGACCAGCATTTCACCAGGCACGCTGGCAGGATCCACCTCCATTGCTTTGGCGAACAAGGTGCGCATCGCGCCGCGTTGGTCAATTGCCAGCGCCGCGATCACTCCGCGCGAGTCCGCGACGGCTTCCAGCCCTTTTCTTTTTCCAGCGGTGATGGCTGTGGTCATTGTTTCCTTAATTCGTTTTCACAATCCAGATCGCGGCGCCTCGTTCCATCGTTGGCAACATAAACTCCACGTGGTCGCCCTGTTTCGTTCCGTGCAGTATTTGCTGCTCACCCAAGAACGGAAGATATGCGAGCGATTCACCCATCCCGGCGGGAATCTTCACGCGAATTCCGGTCACAGGGGAGGGAACTGCCACCTTGCTGGGAACCAGCCCGCCAAAATTCGCCACATAGGCATGCGGCGTGCCATCGACGCGCGCGAAGTTTGCCGCCACCGTTGCAGGCGCTTCGATCTCGATTTCGTTCTTGATCGTCACCGCGTTCAGTAGTTCGCCGGGAGCCGCTTTGGCCGCATCCGCAATATTGTTCTGGGCTGCGGCGTAGTAAACCTTTGCCGGGTCCGCCACATAGTGCACTATTTTTGGCGAGGTGCTAAGCCCCGTCGCATTTCGCCCCAGGATCAACAAATGCCCGCCATTTTCGCTGTACCGCCGCAAGTCGTGTTTTTCCGCTTCGCTTAGCACGCTCACATCGGGAAGAACCAACGCCTGCCCGTGAAATTGTCCCAGCGTTCTCGGCGTGACCACCTGCAATTCCCGATGCGCCTGAATCAACATCAGGACGATTCCCCGGTAGGACGGCAGATATTCCTTCACATCGAAATCCCGGCTTTTCGGCGAGAAATACACGCCCACAGGGTTCATCGCCTCATGAGGGTCGTAAAACGTCTTTTCATTCTTGGCGATCCATTCAAAAATCTGCGCGCGTGTCGCCGGATCATTCGATCCCGCCATCGAGTGCCCCGGAGCATCCCAGAAGTTCGCGCCAGCCATTACCTCGGACATCGCCAGATTCTTCATCGGCTCGCGCGGGCCCACTCCTTTGTCTCCGTCCCAGGAGTAATTCAAAATCCAGGTCGCTTTGCCTTGCGCAAACCCGCGGAACGTCAGCATGCCCACCTGGTACATGAACCAGTCAAACTGCGTCCGCGACGACGCCATGTGTTCGCCATTGCCAAACTCGTACTCGTGCGCCACGGCGTCCACCACGTCGTACATTTCGTAGACGTCGGCGCCTACCCGTGTGGCTTCCTCTTCGATTCCGGGATAAATCTCCGGAATCACCATGATGTTGGCGTTCACAATGCGGGCATTCGTACGGATATCCCGCATGAATTCCGTCAACGTTGCGATGCGGAAATCAATCCACTTCCTGAAATTCGAATCCTGAAAATCGCCAAGCTTCAGGTCCTTTTTTGCATCCAGGCCGGTTTGCGCTTTGAACGCCGCTACCGTCGCGTCATCGAAACTCGCCCAGGTATCTTCCCAGCCGTCAAAGTGCGTCATCCAATACGGGATATCCACATAGATTCCGTCAATGCCCGTGCCCGCGACCTGCCGCACACGCTCCATGTATTTCTTCCGCCAGTCCGCCGCGTAGGGACTGATCCAGACGTCTTCGTCTCCGGGCCTGATCCAGAATGCCGCGCCTCCGGTAAACACCGCTGGTTCGCCGGTAATCTTTCGTTGCACCCAATCCGGGTGATCCTTCATCACCGTGTGCGCAGACTTGTCCCCATGGGCCGTGATGCATTCCGTTCCCGCGATATAGACAAATGCTTTGTTTCCGGCCGCGTGCGCTGCTGCCGCCACGTCGTGAATCGCTTTCAGCTTTTCCGTGGGATCCAGGAAACTTTCGTATCGGCCGGGAATGTCATTGTCCACTTCGATGCCGAACACATGGCCTTTTTGCGCATCACGAACGATCGACTCGGCGTTATTGGATTTCAATCCATAGGCGCCAATTCGAACGTAGTGCGTCCAGTTTCCACTCGCTTGGTTCTCTGCCACCTGGCCGGGCAACGATGCTGCAATTAGCAGCAGTCCACCCACCGCTCCGGCAAAGCCGATTATTCCAAATCTCATGCGCGCATTTTTGGCTGAGGCACTCACTATTCCAGCCCTCCCGTTTCATCGGAAACATTTAATCCATTGGTTGGCCGCAACGTCAGGCTGCCATCGGCATTCAATTTTTGTTGGCACGCCCAGCGAACCGGATAGCGCTGTCCTTTTACTTCCAATTCCGCTTTCAGTCGCAGCCCTTTCCAAACCGTTCCTTTTGGCAAAGGAAATTGCGCCTGCCGCACGCGACCCGGCAACGGATATCCCGCGTCGAGCGAGCCCGTGCAAAGCACTTGACCCGATTCTGAAGCGATCGTCACCCGCAAAACTCCGGGCACTCCCGCAATGCCGTCGTTCACGAATCCGATGATCAGCCCAGGCTCGCCGCGTTCCTCATAGGTCCAAATCCACGATGGCCGCACTCGGTAGCCCATCGACTTCGCCAGACTGTCCAATGCCGTCGGATGAGCTGCGTAATATGCTTCCAATCCGGCGGCGGAAATTCGGTGCCAATTCCACAGGGAAAAATAGTTGGCGCCGACATCGTGCGCGTGCCACACCACATTGTCTGAGTACGTCACACCTTCGTCGACGCGCAGGCTCTTCGCCGAATTATCCGATATTCCCACTTCAACGCACGCGGCTGTCCAGGCGGGCCGGTTGCTCAGCTCCTCGATCTGCTCGTTTTCAATGAAGATTGTGTCCGTCCTCAACCAGTTGCCACTACGAACCGTGCGGTCCACCAACTCCGAATTTCCCACCTTGCTGAAATCCGGCTGCGTGTTGGTCAACAGCGGAGTCTTCTTCCAGTGGGCGTTCTGCCAGTCGTACATTTTTACGAACGTGTTTTCCGCCGTGGTGTAATCCGGATACGGATTCTTCTCCAGTGGCCAGGTGTGCCCCTCGCCCCAGAATCCGTACATGCAAGTGTCCACATACTCGACGTCGGCGTTTCCGTCGTATTCCGCGGCAAGCAGCCCGACCAACTCCTGAAACGCTGATTGGAAGTAGGGATCGTCGCATCGCGGCTCTTCGCGCTCTCGTTTCTGCCACGATCCCAACTTCACCATCGGCACTTTCTCGCGCACGAACTCGGGAAGGGCATAGCCAGGAATATCCGGGTTGCTGATCATGATTCGGAAACCGACGCGTTTTTGGTATTGGCGGGCCAGCGCGAATGAAGTTTTCCAGAGTTCACTCAGCGCCAGGCCGCCCGGCTTTGTCTGCACATCCTTCCAATTCACGCGCACGTATAACTTGGTGCCTAGCGAGAACTTCGCCAGCGCCTCCAGTGCCGCTTCCTGGCTCTGCCCGGGTACTTTCTGCAACTCAACCTCGTCGCAGAGGTACGTGACCATTCCCATTCCGTAGTTCGGAACTACTTCTGTGGAGGGCGTCAGCGCCATGACCACATTCCAGCTTGGATACACATCCGCCGGGAATGGGCCTTGGTTCAGCCGATTTTGTACGGCTGGGCCAGAGCCAAAGTCGTATTTGTCGAAGTTGTGCGGTGGAATATATGCAGCCGCACTACCCACCAATCCCGCCCTCATGAAGTCGCGACGACGCATTGGATTGTCCGCCTTTTAGAATTGGAATCGCAGACCAAACTGTGTGTGGCGCGGAGTGCTTCCGGGAGCGGTGGAGGTGATTTGGCCAAAAGTGGCGCTGCCAACTCCCAGATCCGGGAAAGCAAATCGTTCTGTGTTCGTGAAGTTGAAGAACTCGCCGCGGAACTGCAGCAGCATGTTCTCGCGAATCTTGAATTCCTTCAGAAATGACAGGTCCATATTGTGAATGCTGTCTCCCCGCAGAACCGAGAAATAGCGCGGTGCGTTTCCGGGAACCTGGTCTCCCGGATCGGCAAAGCAAGCAGTATTGAAGATCGAAGGATTGCCAACCCCATTCAATCCGTTTGCTGCCGCCTGGTGATAACCGACTCCCGAAAGCAACACTGGGCAAACGACATCGGGCCGTTGATTGCCATCCATCAGGCGAGGCTGCGACATGCCAATGGGCAGTGGCTGGCCGGATTGATAAGTGATAATCGTCGAAAGTTGCCATCCGCCGACTATCCCGTCAACGATGCGGTTCATGTCGCTGCCAATCCAGCGGCCTCGTCCCACGGGCAGTTGGAAAATGGCCGCCAGCACCAGCCGTTGCGGCGCATCATTCGCGCTGATAGCCCATTCCTTCTTCAGGCGATCGAGCTGCTGAGGATTGCCCAGGTTCAAACCGCCCACGAAGGCGTTGAACCCCACGGAAGAATCGTCAGTGGATTTGGAGAATGTGTAGTTGCCTTCCAGGCTGAAGTAGTGGCTCATGCGTTTCTCGAAACGCACCTGCAGTGAGTTGTACCAGGAATCGGCGCCGAAGTTTGGCAATCCCTGGAACGTTCCGTTGAATTGCGGATAGGGCCGCAGCAAATTGATTAGCGGGACGGTCGATTGGCTGTATGCCGATGCCGGCTCGTTGAACATCCCGCCCGGCTGCTGGAAAAAGGACAGGAACGGATTCGGTACCGGGTTCGACAGGTACGTGCTCACGCAGCTGTCTGCGTCGCAATTGGGATCGAGAGCATGCTGCTGCGCGGAAATCTGCGACAGCAAGTCCGACGAAATATAGTTGCGATTGCGTGTGCTGGAATATCCGCCCCACGGCAGATGCGTGCTGCGATTCGCCGAATAATCCACCCCGATGGTCACCTCGCCGGGGAACAGATGCTGCACACCCACGTTCCACTGGTAGATATCGGCGTTCCGAGCTTCTTCGGTGCCAAGGTTGTTGCCATTGTCGTAGCCCCACATGGCCAACTTGCCATAAGCCTGCCCCTGCGGTTGCGACAACCCGTTCGGAAACGGGTTGGCAAGCGTGGCGTATTGCGTTTGATAGTTGTCCAAGGTAAACAACACGGGGTCAGTTCCACTGAACGCCGTCCCGGGATACTGATAGTTGGTCGCCGGGCTCAGCCCATAATAAATACCCGCACCGCCTCGGATTACCGTCGTCGGTGTCAGCGAAAACGCAAATCCCGCGCGCGGCGCAAAGTTGTTGCGGTCGGTCGGTACGCTTCGTCCCAAGCCGCCTTGATTCACGAACAGTGTCGTGCCCTTCAACTCCGTAGGCGTAGGCGTCAGATTTACACCTTGCGGCAGCACCACGGAAACGCCGGTGTCTCCCGTGAAATCGCTGTACTGCTGGTGATTGAAGCGCTCGGTGTATGGCGAACTCCACTCGTAGCGCAGTCCCAGGTTGACGGTCAGTCGCGAATTGACCTTCCAGTCGTCCTGTACATAAAACGCGGTCTCCATCGATTTGTCTGCCACGGTCGGCAGAATATTGATGTAGCTCGAACCTCCTGCCGCTCCATACCCCAGCAGCAGGCTCGCAAACGAATTGCCCTGCGTGGGATCTGTTCCGCCAATTACGGATGCGGTATTCGATTCCGGAAACGCGAAGTAGCCTGTCGGGTAATTGGGCTGCCAGAAATTATTGAAAAATAGTCTTTGTTCAAAGCCGAACTTGAACGTTTGGCGGCCTCTGACCAGCGAAATGGAGGACGAGTAGCTGTACAGCGTGTGCGCAAAACTCGTGTCAGTGCAGCACTGGGTGTACATCGAGAGCCAGCCGTTGGTGGAATCCAGCGCGATGGTTGGCATGCGGTCCAGTCCATTTGCGCCTTCCAGGATAGAGGGGAACCCTACGCTCCCCAGCGTCAAATCTTGTCCACTCGAGGTCTTGAATGACGTGTTTACGGGCGCTACCACGCGATCCACTGCGAAACGGTTGGTCCACAGTGTGGTTGGGGTGAGCGACCAGTTATATTCCACGCCGATATTCTTGACGTTGGTTGAAGATGTGAACCCATCATTAAAGTCCGCGCTCCCCAGCACAAATGGTACGTCGTACTCTCCGTGCAGTTGGCTGTAGCGCACCGCCAGCATCTGGTTTTGCGTGAAATTGTGATCGATCTTCACGTCAAACTGGTACCCCGGGGCATTGGTTAGCACCGACGTCCGGAAGTTGTTCAGACCATATTGATCGGCCTGCACGTTCGGTTCTGGATAGAGCTTCAGCAGCGCCTGGCCAATCGGATTGATCAGCGACGGATCGACCACATTGTTCGCGAACTGCGCACGCGTTTGCGTGCATCCTGTGGCTGGCGGCGGGTTTGGAACGCACGTCAATTGGTAAGGATTATAGATAGTCTGCTGCACGGGATCGCCGGTATTGGGATCCGCCGTCATGGTATTGGTGAAGATGCCATTGCGTTCGTCATCCGTCGGCACTGTGCCATTCATGTTCACCGGATCGTGCTGCCGCGTCAGTTCCAGATCGATAAAGAAAAATGTTTTTTGTTTCTTGATCGGGCCGCCCAGCGAAAATCCATACTGGTCGCGGACGTGGTCCGGCTTGGGGATATTTTGCGCGTTGTTAAACCAATCGTTCGCGTCGAGCGCTGATCTTTGGCCATACCACCAGCCGCTGCCGTGAAAATTGTTTGTGCCTGACTTCAGCACCATGTTCACCACCGTCCCGCCGTTGTTCCCGTACTCCGCGGAGAAGCTGTTGTTCTCCACCTTGAATTCCTGCACGATTTCCACCGACGGCTGGTAGTACACGTTCGTCGTGCCGCCTTCACCTTGTTCCGGCGCGCTCGTCAGCGCTCCATCCAGCCGCACTTCCGCCGTTGCGTTCCTCTGTCCATTGGAAACAAAGTTCGTTCCTGAGGGATACGAATCCTGCGTGCCCGACCCGGTCGTCTCCGTCACTCCTCCCGCCAGAAACACCAGGCCAAACATGCTGCGGTTGATCAGCGGAATATCTTTCACATACTCGTTAGTCACATCAGTGCCAAGCGTCGCGCTTCCCGTATCCAGCAGCGGAGCTTGCTCCGTCACCGTCACAGTCTCTGCGACTCCCCTGGGGGCTAGCGTGAAATCCAGAGTGGCTTGCTGGCTTACGGCCAGAATCACTCCTTTGCGCTCTTGCGTGTTCATGTTTGGTGCATCGACACGAATTGTGTACGTCGAGGGGCGAATCCCCGTAAACACGTACGTACCGCGTCCGTCGGTGTCGTGCGTTGTCGGAACATTCGTTCCCTCATCGACGAGTGTCACCTTCGCGCCCGGTATCACGCCACCGGAGGAGTCGGTCACCACGCCGGTCAATTGCGCTGTATAGGTGGACTGCGCCGCCGCCGTCCCTGCCATGGTCAGGATTCCAAATAGAAGAAAAAGGGCTACCCCAAAACACTTCGCTGACTTCATACCACCCCCCTTAAGGCGCTCGAGCCTGGATTCGAGCGAGAACCCCCGACTTTCGACTTCTTTCGCTTTCTTTCTTTTACTTTCTTTTTCTGTCGTTTGTCAAGGCATTGTCCCCGCCTGGGTTACTCCGCCAGCTGTCAAAAGGCCGTGTTGCCCAACACCTTGCACTCGTAGTAGTGTCGCCGCATGGCCAAGAAGCCGAACGCACGCACGAAGGGAGTTCGTAAAGCCATGTCTGCCGATCCAGAGGAAAAGAACGCCGCCAATGGCGAGCTGCGCGAGGGCGCAAACGTCGACAAAATCCGGGACATCCTCTTTGGTGCCAATATGCGGGAGTATGAGAAGCGCTTCGCGCGGCTTGAGGAGCGCCTGACCAAGTCCTCCGACGCCCTCCGCGAGGATCTCAAAAAACGTTTCGATTCTCTTGAGTCCTATGTCCGCGAAGAGATGGAATCCCTTGGCCAGCGCCTGAAAACCGAAAAGTCCGAGCGCGGCGACGCCCTGAAGGAACTTACTCGCGAATCCCGCGACAATTCGAAAGCGCTCGAAAAGAAGCTTTCCCAGCTCGAAGACCAGATCGCCAGCGTTCAAGGCGATCTACGCTCTCGCATACTGGAACAGTCCAAGACCCTCGGCAATCAGATCCAGAAATCCAAGGAGGAGCTGGAAGCCTCCCTGGAAAGCGAAGCCGAAACACTTCGCAACGACAAGACCGATCGCGCCATGCTCGCCGATCTCTTCAATGAACTCGCCCTGCGCCTGAAGGACGAACTGGAGTTACCGGAAAAGTAGGCTGCCTTTTCCCTGCGGCCTTGTCCCGGCCCATCGGAATATCTTCGACGCACGACGATGGCTGACGCTTCCACAAAACGTGTTCCGCAGGACCAGCCCGACGATTCTTCGGCCAACGGCACGGGTTCGCTTGAGGAGTTGCGCCACTTGATCCTTGCTCCGGAACAGGAAGCCCTGGAGCGGTTGCATCATCGCGTTGCGAATCCTGAGGCGCGCACCGAAGATGTCAGCTCAGTTGTCGCCGAAGCCATCCAGTTGCGCCGTGAGCAGGGCGGCAGCGATGCACTCAGTGAAGCCCTGGCCCCTACGATTGAAACCGCGGTGCGCGAATCGGTTCGCAAGGACCCCACCACACTCGCCGACGCTCTCTTTCCGGTGATGGGGCCCGCCATTCGCCGCTCCATTCTCGAAACTCTTCGTTCCTTCCTCGATTCGTTTAACCAGATCATGGACCAGAGCCTTTCCGTGCAAGGCCTCAAGTGGCGTCTGGAGGCTCTTCGCACTGGCCGCACATTCACTGAAGTGGTTCTGCTGCACAGCCTGGTTTTTCGCGTCGAACAGGTTTTTCTGATCCACAAGAACACCGGATTGTCCCTCGGCCACGCTGTTGCTCCCAGCGTCGCGATGCAAGACCCGAGCCTCGTTTCGGGAATGCTCTCCGCCATTCAGGATTTCGTACGGGATTCCTTCAACTCCGCGCCGGGAGAGGGAATTGAGCGCTTGAATGTGGGCGACCTGGACGTTTGGGTTGAAGCTGGCCCCTACGCCATTCTGGCCTGCGTGATTCGAGGCATTGCTCCTCGCGCGCTTCGCGACACCATGGCTGAAGTCCTGGAAGATATTCATCGCGAGTATTCCGCGCAACTGGACCGCTTCACGGGCGACACCGCTCCTTTTTCGGCGGTCAACAAGGAACTCTCTCGCTGCCTCGAATATAAATACAAAGAGGGAGCAAAGCGCAAAAGTTACGGCTATGTCTGGGCGGCGGCCGGCGTGCTGCTTCTGCTGGTTGGCGGGTTTGTCGGTTGGCGCTGGTTGCAGTATCGCCGCTGGAATGACTTAGTCGACAAACTGCGCGAGCAACCTGGCCTGGTCATCACTTCCTTCGGTCGCGAACACGGGCGCTTTTCGATCCGCGGCCTCCGAGACCCGCTCGCGCCAGATCCTCGCCAGTTTGTCGAGAAAGCTGGCCTTGATCCCGCCAAAGCCGAGTTTCACTGGGGCGCCTACTACGCTCTCGATGACTCCATTCTGCAGCAGCGCGCCACTGAACTGCTGGCACCGCCGCACGGCGTTACGCTCGACGTGAAAGACGGCATTTTGCGCTTGGCTGGTCAACCATCCGCCGCCTGGCTAAAGGATCTCCGCACACGCGCCCTCTTGGTTCCCGGACTTCGCTCGGTGGACTTCGGCCGCTTCACGCCGGAGCAGATGGCGTTCGATCAAACGAAAAGTGACGTTCAGGGCGTGATTATCAAATTCCCTGTGGGGACCGCCGCTCTTTCTTCCGTCGAGCGCTCGGGTCTACGCACCCTGGTTCCGAAACTAGCTTCGCTGCAGAATTCTATGGCTGCGCTTCGTCAGAACTTGCGCCTGGACGTAGTTGGCCACAGCGATGCCACCGGCGCCGAGGGCACAAATCAATTTCTTAGCCAGCGCCGCGCGGATCGTGTCGCTTGGGAACTCATTCAACTGGGCATCGCGGATTCCGCTCTGCATGCCAAGGGCGTCGCCACGGCGGAACCCGTGCGTAACGAAGACACTGAAGAAAATCGCCAGTTCAATCGCAGCGTGACTTTCGTTGTCAGCGCCTCTCCTTCCCCTCAACCATGATTAAAAAAAAAATCTGCATGCTCGGTTCCTTCGCCGTCGGCAAAACCAGTCTCGTTCGCCGTTTCGTCGAAAGTATTTATTCAGAGGTCTACCACACGACCGTCGGCGTCAAAATCGACAAGAAGGTGGTTCGCCATAACGGCTCCGAAATTTCTTTGCTTCTTTGGGATCTTTACGGCGAAGACGAATTCCAGAAAATGCGTTGGACCTACCTGCGCGGGACGCATGGCTATCTTTTGGTGGCCGACGGGACTCGCCGCAATACCCTGGAAAAAGCTTTTCAGCTTGAACAACGCGTTCGCGAGGAAGTTGGCGAAATCCCCTTTATTTTCGTCATCAATAAAGCCGACCTCATCCAGGACTGGGAGCTGGACCCCGCGATGGAGTCGCAACTCACGGCGCGAAACTGGACCATCCTTCGCTGCAGCGCAAAGACCGGCGAAAACGTTGACGAGGCTTTTTCGCAACTCGCCAGGAAGATGCTTTCTTGACCATGTCCTCCCCGCTTCAACCATTTCTTCGCCAACTCGGCTACGCCCTCTTCGAACATCTTGGCGACGGCCGCTTTTTTCTTTTGGCTGATCCCCCTGCCTGGCTTTCACAGCTCTGGGGTACGGACACCGCGGCTCAGCAGCGTCTGACTCTGGCGGAAAAATCGCCCTTTCTCGAAAACTTCCTTGCCGAGGCCATGAACTTCTGGAGCGCCGCACGGCCCGGTTCGCTCGAATCCGGCGCATGGGTTGAAAAATCCTCCTCCGGCGCGGAAATTCCGCTGCAGGCCAGGGCGTTGCTCTTGGGAAACCGGCCCATCCTTGCCATCTACTCACCCGGATCGCAGTATCAGGAACGCGTGCAGATTCTGCAGGCCGCCCGCAGCTCTACGCTGGAACACGAAAAACTGCTGCGCGAAATTCAGAAGAAGGAAATCCTGCTCCATTGCATTATTCATGACCTTTCCCAACCTCTCAGCGTGATGAGCGTAGCTCTCGACTGCGTCGCTGGTGAACCGATTTCCCCGCGCGCTGCCGAGTTTCTGGACCTCGGTCGCCGCGCCAGCGATCAGCAGCAAGCCATGATTCGCGAAGTCCTTCAGGCATTTTCCGCTGACCTGCGTGCCACCCTCGACGCCGAAACCTCCGCCAACAATTCTCCCGATCTCTTTCACGTTGCCCGCCAGGTCGCAGAGTCGCAATCACCGCCACTCGCCGCCAAGAATGTGCGACTGAAACTCGCTTTGCCTAGCACGCCCGAGCGGTGTCGTGTTATGGGCGAAGAATCGCGGCTACAGCGCATATTCGCGAATATTCTTGAAAACGCGTTGCGCTATTCACCTGCGGGATCATGCGTAACCGTCGGCGCAGAGCTCGATGAGGGATTCTGCAAAGCCTATGTTGATGATGAGGGGTCTGGCTTGCCGCACGACATCACACCCGAACAAATTTTCGGTCTTTTTTCGAAAGGGAAGGAGAGCACCGGCAAAGCAGGACTCGGCTTGTACTTCTGTCGTATTACCGTTGAGCGTTGGGGTGGTACCATCGGCTTTGCCTCGTTGCCCGAGAAGGGTTCGCGCTTCTGGTTTCGTCTTCCCCTGGCCGCTGCGAGATCTCTGCCTCGCGCCGAGCGTGTCGGGCAACGGAAAGCTCCTGCGTCTTCTCACAACCCAACAGCGCTTTCGGGGAAATCGATGCGCGTTCTGCTTGCTGACGATCACGAAGACATTCGCAAACTGACTACCTACCAGTTGGAGCGCAGCGGCCACCACGTCACTTCTGTTTCGAATGGCAAAGATGCTCTGGACGCGGCACGGCGCGGATCCTTCGACGTCATCCTCCTCGATGAGGAAATGCCCGGCCTTACTGGAGTTGAGGTCGTCGGCGCCATGCGCGAAGATCCGGTATCCTCGGTCCCCATCCTCATCGCGCTTACCGGCAACAGTTCGCCACAAGATCGTGATCGACTGCTGGCTGCCGGCTTTGATTCCGTGCTCGGCAAGCCTTTCCACTTGGAAACGTTGACGGCATTGCTCAGCGATCCCGCGCGCATACCACCGGACGCTTCGTCGATCGCGCTGCCCAAGCCGGGCGGTCTAGATGATCTTCTGAAGCGGATCGGTGGCGACAAAAAGCTGCTGCGTCAAATGATTGCCACTTTCCTGCGCGACACGCCGAAACGTCTCGCCGTCATTCGTGGTGCCCTCAAGAAGAAAGACGGCCTCGCCCTCGCTACTTCCGCTCATGCTCTGAAGGGTTCCGTCAGTATCTTCGGACCCTCCCCCGCCCACGAACACGCGGAAGCCCTGCAATCACTCGGTCGCACCACAGATTTGCGCCAAGCCGCGCGTCGGTACCCTCTCTTGCAGGAAGAGATTGCGAAGCTGCTGGAAAAACTGAGAGGATACGCCAAAGAGGTTGCGGGCAAGCCGGTTTCGGCTGCGGCTCGGACCAAATCGAAGCCAGTTGTCGCGGAGAAATCACGTCGCTCGTCGGGTCGCAAGTCTCGCAAATCCGGTGCGCGCCGCAAAACGTAACGGAAAGCTGTTGGGCCAGCTCTTATCCCAGTGCCTCGGAGTCTATTGATGTCCCACATTCTGGTTACCGACGACGACGCCACCACGCGACAGATGATTCGCGGCGTTTTGAAAAAAAATGGCCACACTGTTACCACCGCTTCCGACGGCGTCTCGGCGCTTCGGGCCATGCAGAAAAAGAAATTCGATCTGGTGCTCCTCGACATCTGGATGCCCAAAATGACGGGCCTGGGCCTCCTCGCGCGCCTCCATGAGGAAAAGCACATCCCCAAGATTATCGTCATGACCTCTGACCAGACCTCCGACACTTTGCTTACCGCCATGCGGGGGCACGTCTATCAGTTCCTCAGGAAACCCCTGGATGCGGAAATGCTTCGCATCACTGTGGACAATGCGCTCTCTTCCACCCCCTCGGCTCCTCCCATCGAAGTGCTTTCCGCTCAGCCTCACTGGGTTGAACTGCTCGTGCCTTGCGAACAATCTGTCGTGTACCGCGTGCAAAGTTTTCTTTCCCACCTAGACTCCGGGCTGCCTGCTGACGTCGCGGAAAAGGTTGGCTACGCCTTCCGTGAGTTGCTGAACAACGCCATCGAATGGGGCGGTCGTCTCGATCCCAATCTCAAGGTGCGCATCTCATTCATCCGCACGAAAAAAATGCTCATGTATCGCCTTGACGATCCGGGTCCTGGTTTCGATCTGAACAATCTGAAGCACGCCGCCTTGAACAATCCGGAAGAAGATCCCATGGCTCATATGAAAGCTCGCGAAGAAAAGGGGCTTCGTCCCGGCGGCTTGGGCTTGCTGCTTACCCAGCAAATGGTCGACGAACTCGTCTACAACGAATCCCGCAACGAAGTCGTCTTGATCAAATACCTCTGATCGAAAGTTTGTGGGTGGGTGCTAAGGGATCTCTTGCGGTTACATTCGGGGAGGGATTTCTCACTCCGCAGACTCCGTTCGGAATGACAAAGTCACGCGCAGCCATGTCAGATGATGAACGGCGCCAACCACCGTTCCACTCGCCGTCCCCTGTCTCCCTTTTTGATTTCCTCACTCCTCGCCTTCTCTAGTACACTTACCCGAATCTGTCCGATCTCATCTTTTATAAGGAGCACGTCTCATGGCAACTGGTAGCCTTACTGGCGCCGAATTCAAGAAGCAACTGCGCGCCGGAACTCCTAAACTCGGCATCTTCCTGAACGCGCATTCCCCCACTGTCGCGGAGCAGTTGTCTCATAGCGGTTACGATTGGCTGCTCGTCGATTCCCAACACGGTCCTATGGGCTACGAAAAACTTTCCGCGATGCTCAGCGGCATCTCTAATGGCGGCGCCAAGTCTCTCGTGCGCGTTGGCAGCTACAGCGACCGCCCCGGCATTCAGCAGTCACTCGACCTCGGCGCCGACGGAATTCTCGTGCCCTACATCAACAGCGCCGACGAAGCTCGCGCCGCGGTCACATGCGCGCGCTATCCCACCGCCGGTACGCGCTCCGTCTATTTCCCTCAGCGCAGCATGAATCGCGAAGGTCTGCTCGGGTATGCCGGTGGCGCCAACAACAACGTCATTGTCGCGCTACAGGTTGAAACTGCCGACTGCATCAAGAACATCGACGAAATCGCCGCGGTTCCCGGCGTCGATATCCTGTTCCTGGGCCAAAACGATTTGTGCATGTCCATGGGGTTGTATAAAAAGTATGAGTTTCCACACATGTACACTTCGCCCGAACTCGGCGCCGCTACGGAAAAGCTGATTGCCGCTGCGCGCAAGAACAATGTCATCCTCGGCCTTTTCCTCTTCGGAACCTCTCGCGTTGGCGAATTTCTCGACAAGGGCTTTTCGTTCATCAGTATTGGCAACGATCTTCACCATGTCCTCACCCAAACTGCTGCGTACGTAAAAGACGTTGAGGAAATCGCCAAAGCAAAAGGGAAGAGCTGGGCCCGCCGCGCGACCGCCCTCTTCTAGCGATAAAATGCTCGATGCACTTTCATCATCCTGCGGGCCGAGCAGTTGCGGCCCGAAGGATCTCAGCCTCAAAGTTGTGCACCTTGCGATCGCCGGGCTTTGCTTTCGCACTTGGGGAGTGCTGTTTCCGTTGTTCCTGTGAGCCCTGTTCGTGATGTAGACTTCCACCGGCAGACGCCATTCAGCCTTACGTGTCAGTTCTGCAAAATTCCGCCCACGCCGTTGAGCTACTGCGACATCGCATTCTGGAATCACCTGAATGAAGCGTGAGCAAAACCTTCTGTTCGATCCTGCGCAAGGCCGGAGCAGTCCAATGCTGCTGGCCATCCTCTCGATCATCGCCGGCTCTGTCGCCGGTCTCGTTGGCGCTGCGTTCCGGCTGGGCCTGCAGCGAGCCGACGAGTTGCGCAATTCCATCGCTCAGTGGGCTCATGGATACGGCGTTGCTGGTTTCTTTCTCATCGTATTCGGCACCGCGCTTGCCGCTGGCCTTGCCGCTTGGATGGTTGTTCGCTTTTCCCCCGAGGCCACCGGTAGCGGCATACCTCATGTCGAAAACCAGCTGAAGCGGGGCTGGTCGGGAGATCCGGCTCGCATCGCTCCGGTCAAGTTCTTCGGCGGCATCCTGGCCATCGGCAGCGGCCTGGCATTGGGCCGCGAAGGCCCCACCGTTCATATCGGCGCAAGCATCGGGCATCTGATCGCCAAAATTTGCCGCTGCAACGAAAATGAATGCCGGGCGCTCTTAGCGGCTGGTGCGGGCGCGGGCTTGGCCACGGCCTTCAATGCGCCGATTGCCGGCGCCGTCTTTGTCCTTGAGGAATTGGTCGGTGTTTTCGACATGGATGTGACCATCGCCACGATCGGCGCTTCCGCCGGCGCCATTTCCTTCGCCCGAGTTTTCCTGGGTCAAGCTCCTGATTTTCATATCGCGCCGCTCGACTTTCCCGGATTCGTTTCCGTCCCGGCCTACGTTATTTTTGGCATTCTTATTGGTTTTCTGGGCGTTCTCTACAATCACGTAATCCTCTCAACTCTGTCATTCACCGGCAAACTCACCATGATTCGTGTGGAGTGGCGCGCCGCATCGATTGGTGCTGCGATCGGCGCACTCACCTGGTTTTTGCCCGGACTGGTCGGTGGCGGCGACGGCATCACGCAGCAGGTTCTGTCCGGCAATGTCGTCTTCGCCACACTCGTCGCTGCGTTCCTTCTTCGCTTTGTGATTAGTCCGGTCTCCTATGCAGCCCGCACACCCGGCGGACTTTTCGCGCCCCTGTTGGCCATTGGCTCGCAGGCCGGGCTGCTGTTCGGAATTGTCTGGTGCCGTTGGTTCAACGCTTCCGGTCTGCAACCCAGGGAATTCGCGCTAGTGGGTATGGCTGCCTTTTTTGGCGCGGTGGTGCGCGCTCCGATTACCGGTATCATCCTGATCGTCGAACTCACTGGAAGTTCTAACTATTTTCTGGCCATGTTGGGAGCCACATTCGCTTCCGTGACCGTGGCCACTCTGCTGAAGGATCCGCCCATCTACGAGTCCTTGCGCGATCTCTCCGATTGAATCCAACCTCGAAGCTTGCGATATGCGCAAATTCCGCCAGATGCGCGGCCTCGCGTCCGTGTGCTAGCCTGCAAGGGATTCGCAGAGGTTCTGGCTCGCTATGAAAAACTGGGGGAATCGCCCTTGGTCTATCGATTTTCGCGCCACGAAACGCGAACTGCCTGGCGTCGTCGATTTCGCCGTTGTTGGCGCCGGATTCACGGGCCTGGCAGCGGCGGCCTGGCTGAAGCATCTCGCCCCACAGAAATCGGTCGCTCTGTTTGAAGCTGAATCTTTTGGCGCAGGTTCCAGTGGCCACACTGGTGGAGTGGTTCTCGCCGAGACCGCCACCGGCGATCTCCCCGGCCTCGGTGATGTGCTGGCAGGCTATCAAAACATCCTGAAAACGCTCGACGTTCAGGCCGATCTTTCCTTACCCGGCGTCTATGAACTAGGTCGCACCGCACCGTTGCCAAATAGCCCGATTCGCTGGGACGATTCCGGCCAATTGGGTGCCACCAAAGCGGTCCCCGGAGGCACCGTCGATCCTGGCAAAGCGATCAGCGGTCTCGCGCGCGCTGCGGAGCGCGAGGGGGCCCTGGTCTTCGAACACGCCAACGTTGACGATGTCATCTTTCATCAGCAAATCGAACTGCGCACCAATCTCGGAGCCGTCACCGCTCACCAACTGCTCTTCGCCACCAATGCTTTTTCGCTCGAACTCACCCACCTCCACGAACGCGCACAGTCTGCTTTCACGCTCGCCGTGGCCACAGAACCGCTGAGCCCTTCCGTGCTCTCGGAAATTGGCTTGGCAGAACGCAAGCCCTTCTATACTGTCGACCTCCCTTATTTATGGGGCAGGCCACTTGGGGACCGCGTTATTTTCGGCAGCGGCCTGGTCTTTCCCGGCGATTGGCGAAAGCTCGCCGACATTGACGTTACGCAGGGCCAGCCCGAAGATCTGCTCGCGCGCCTGCAAAAACGCATTCACGGTTTCCATCCTGCGTTGCGCAATATCAACTTCACTCATCGTTGGGGCGGGCCGATCTGCATTGCGGAAGAATGGAAGCCCGTTTTTGAATATCATCCGCAGAGCCGCAACGCCATCGTCCTCGGCGCCTATTCCGGCCACGGTGTCGCGCAGTCTGTTTATTTTGGAGCCTGGGCTGCCGAAGCGCTTCTTGGCAGCAGGGAATTGCCTTCCTGGAAGTAACTCCGATTTGTCACTCTGCGAGCATCCGACTAGGATGCTCAAAGGATCTCAACCTTAACGGTTTCTCTCACGCATCCGTGCTGCAACAATCGTCAATGCGCCAGCCCCGGAATGGTCTTCAGCAGCGCCGATACGCCATTCCAAACAATCTGCACGCCGATGCACACCAGCAGAAACGACGACAGCCTCATGATCACGCTCATCGCCGTGGAGCCCAGTGTCCGCGCCAGGCCGTCCGCGAAGGCGTAGCAAAGGTACACGCTCGCGGAAATCACGAGAGACCCGATTACCGCGCCGATGATCGACAGCAGGATCAGATGATCGGAGTGTGGCTCGTTGGCGCCCAAGGTAATCGCAACGGAAATCGATCCCGGTCCAACCGTTAAGGGCAATGTCAGCGGGTAAAACGCTTTCTCGAACAGGTCGCGCCGATCCACCGTCCGGTTTACGCCTTCTTTCGTTTCGTCTTCGTTCGATTTCTGCTTCAGCATCGCCCAACCCGTCGATGCCAGCACCAGGCCTCCGCCCACCTGCACCACCGGAATGGAAATTCCAAAAAACGACAGGATATGCGTGCCGGTCAGGTACGAGGCGATCAGCAGGAAAAAGCCATTGATGGCGATCCGCGTCGACAGCAGCTTTCGATCCTCCTCAGAGTAATCACGAGTCATCGAAAGAAACAGTGGCGCGCTCCCCAACGGATTCACGATCGGGAACAACGCCGAAATAATCAGAAAAGTGCTTTTAAGCAACGGATACATAGCAATTCTTGTAGTGGCCGACCTTTAGATCGGTTTCTCCTTTGTACCGGCCGCGCGTTAAAACTTCTTATTCCGCGCGGCTTACGAACCAACGTGACCGGGAATTATATCGAAACCCGCGCTATGCGCCAAAAGTAGCCCGCATGTCATTGTGAGGGCATCCGCTGAGGATGCCCGAAGAATCTCAGCCTAAGCGCCTCTACCTGCCAAGCCGTCACTCATTTCATCGTTGCAACCACTTTCGCAGTGGTGATCGCTTGTCCCACATGACGCTGCGTGTGATCGGCCACGTGCACCAGCAATCCGCCAAGCGTCGTTGGCAGGTGTTTCTTCCCGACCACGCGCTCCGCACCCAGGTCAGCCGCGGCCAGCGCCCGCACGCGCCGAGCGCTGCGCGCAAACGCATTCTGCAGTTCCGCAAACAGGTCCTCGCTGCGTACCGGCGCATCCAGTTCGCTTTTCAGCGCTGCCAACTGCGCTTCTTCCAATTGCCCACCTTCGGCATACGTCAGCAGTCGATCCATGCTGCGCGCGATATGCCGCAGATGAAACGCAACCGGTGCCACTCCTGCGGGCCGCGCGCCCAGTTGCTCGTCCCTCAACGGCCAGCACCATTTCTCCAGATCCTGCTGCGCCAATTCCAGCGCGTGCAACACTCCTCGTTGCACCGGCGGTACATCTCGCAACGTACCGCGTAGCCAAGGCTCCGGCATCAAGGGCTTTGTTTCGCTCATTTTGCCACCTCCCATCAGCGGAAGCATTCTCCCCTGAATTGACACTTCTGTACGCAACACATAGGATGGAAAAAAACTTTTGCAGACACAAGTCGCCCCAGGGAAAGGGACTCCTCCCGCATGCGAAAAATATTCGGAAATGGCCGCATCATCCTCGAGGTGTTGCTGCTGTTGGTCGTGTCCGTCGCATGGGCGGTGCCCACGGCCGTCGCGCCTGCGGATTCGCAGCGCTACCTGAACGACATCAAAACCCTGACGCAGCCGAATATGGAGGGCCGCGGCGATGGCACCAAAGGTTTGGTCCGTGCGGAACATGTGCTGCAGGCTCGCTACAAGAGTCTGGGCCTTGAACCTCCCGGCGACCACGGCTATTTGCAGTCCTTCACGGTAACTACCGGCGCGAAGCTGAAGGGCAAGAATCAGCTTTTCATTCAGAGGGGCGAAGCCAAGTCGGAGCTCAAGCTAAATCAGGAATACGTCCCGTTCAGCTTTTCCTCTTCCGGAACGGCTTCCGCTCCGCTGGTTTTTGCCGGATACGGTGCAACCGCCGAAGAGTTTTCCTACGACGACTACGCAGGCCTGGTTGTGAAAGACAAAATTGTCGTCGTTCTCCGCTTTGAACCCAGCGGATTCGCGGCAAAAAATGGTAATCAGGGACTGACTCCGCACGCGCAACTCGTCACGAAGGCCATCAATGCGCGCAATCACGGCGCGAAAGGGCTCATCCTTCTCAATGGCAAACTTGGCGATGGCGAAGAGGACCTGCTCACCCGGTTCGGCCGCGTGAACGGCCCGGAGAATGCCGGAATACTTTTTGTCCAAGTGAAAAATGCGGTCGGTGAGGGCTGGTTTCAGGCTGCTGGCAAATCGCTGAAAGGAATTCAGGATCAGATCAATGCTTCCAATAAACCCGCGTCCTTCGCGTTTCCCGATTCCATGAGTGCCACGCTGGCGGTAGGTATCGAGACGACTCACGCAAAAGTGAACAATGTCCTGGCGTATCTGCCCGGAAAAACCGACGAATATGTCATTCTCGGTGCGCACTACGATCATCTTGGCCGTGGAACTTTCGATTCTCTGGCTCCCTCGCAGATTGGACAGATTCATCCGGGTGCGGACGACAACGCCTCTGGCACGGCGGGCCTGCTGGAACTCGCGCGCATGCTCGCTCCACTGAAGGGTCAACTGCAACGCGGCATCCTCTTCGCATCCTTTGCTGGGGAAGAGATCGGCCTGCTCGGTTCAGCCGAATGGGTGAAGCAGCCCACCAAACCTCTCGACAAAGCCGTGGCCATGCTCAATATGGACATGATCGGCCGCATCAAAGACGGCAAGGTTTATGTCGGCGGTGTCGGCACCGGTTCCTCGCTTCAGAAGATCCTCGATCAAGCCAAGGGCGACTCGCAACTAAAGTTTGAATTTTCGCAAGGTGGCTACGCCTCCAGTGATCACACTTCTTTCGTCGCCAAGCGTATTCCCGTGCTCTTCTTCTTTTCAGGGCTGCATTCCGACTACCACAAGCCTTCCGACACCTGGGAAAAGATAAATCCCACCGACGCTGCAAGCCTTTTGAATGTGATAGCCAGCGCCACCGTGGAGTTAGCGTCTGAGCCGCAGAGGCCCGCCTTCGTCGCCGTTGCCGAAAACAATCCTCACAGTGGCGTGAGTAGTGGTGGCGGCGGTTATGGGCCTTACTTCGGCTCGATTCCCGACTTTGGCCAGACGGAAAACGGCGTGAAGTTTTCCGACGTGAAGCCCGGCTCTCCGGCCGCAAAAGCGGGACTGAAAGCCGGAGACGTGCTGATTCAATTTGGCGACAAGCCCATCAAAAACCTTTACGATTTCACTGATGCCTTGCGGCGCAGCAAAGTCGGCGACCTCGTACCGGTCACCGTTCTTCGTGACGGCAAGGAACTTAAGGTTGACGTCAAATTAGAGCAGCGCAAGTAGCGCCTTTGCTTTTCTTCGCATGTTTTGCATTGTTCAGAAGCAGTACGCAAACTTGTCATTCCGAGCGAAGCGAGGAATCTGCTTTTCGCGAGCTTCATCTAACAAGTTAGCGCTTTTCATTTTGTCGGTCAGCGGGTCGAGATACCGGGAGAAGACGTGACTAAAAAGTTTTTGGGACTCATCGTAATCACCTCGCTGGCTGCCATCGGCCTCAGCCTTCTCTCTCACGCCTCACCCCGCGCGCAGCAACCTGCCACTTCGCAGATTCTCCTGGCTCCGGAACAGAAGCACCTCAAGAACGCGCGTCAACTAAGCTTCGGCGGCCAAAACGCCGAAGCTTACTTTTCCGCCGACGACAAGCAACTCATCTTCCAGCACCAGGGTGAAGGCGTCTCTTGCGACCAGATCTACACCATGCCGGTCGATACCCCTGACGGCAAGCCCGCAACTCCCAAGCTGGTCAGCACTGGCAAAGGCCGCACCACCTGCAGCTATTTTTTTCCATCTGGCGACAAAATTCTTTTTTCTTCCACCCATGCCTCCAGCGCCGATTGTCCGCCTAAGCCCGACTATTCGCGCGGCTACATCTGGCCCATCTACAATGTCTATCAGATCTATACCGCCAAGCCCGATGGCTCCGATCTGCAGCAGCTCACTCATGCCGCGGGCTACAACGCCGAAGCGACCATCGCCCGAGACGGCAAGCACATCGTGTTCACGTCCACGCGCAACGGCGATCTGGACATTTACACCATGGACGCCGACGGCAACAACGTGAAGCAACTTACCCACGAACTCGGCTACGATGGCGGCCCTTTCTGGTCCTACGATGGCAAGAAAATTGTCTACCGTGCCGAACATCCGCAAACACCGGAGCAGATCAAGGACTACAAGGACCTGTTCGCGCAAGGCCTGATCCGCCCTGGCAATTTGGAAATCTGGGTGATGAATGCCGATGGCTCGAACAAGCACCAGGTGACTCACAATGGCGCCGCCAACTTCGCCCCGTATTTCTTTCCCGACGGCAAGCGCATCATCTTCGCTTCCAATCAAGCCGATCCCAACAACGGCCGCGATTTTGACCTGTATGTCATCAATGAAGATGGCAGCGGCCATGAGCGCGTCACTTTCCATCCCGATTTTGATGGCTTTCCCATGTTTACTTCCGATGGTAAGCGTCTCGTCTGGGCTTCCAATCGCAATGGCAAAGTTCCTCACGAAACCAACGTTTTTATCGCCGATTGGTCCGACTGACGCATCTCTACAACGAAAGGAGTAGCCTGCCTTGCCCAACAAGCGAAAACGCTCCATCAAGGAAAAACCGGGTCACCGGCCTGGCGAAGCCGTCCACGTCCTCATTCCCAATGCTCGAATCAAACAGCGCATCAAGCAGATGGCCCGCGAAATACGCCGCGACCTTCCCAACGATCCGCTTCACCTTATCGGCGTTCTGAAAGGCTCGGTGTTTTTTCTCTCTGATCTCGCGCAGCAGCTCGGCGGCGAAGTTTCTTTCGACTTCATCGCCGTCTCCAGCTATGGCAAGGGCATCGATTCCACCGGCGAAGTGAAATTGATCAAGGACCTAGACGTCAGCATTGAAGGCCGAACTGTCCTTGTCGTCGAAGACATTCTTGATACCGGCCTCACGCTGAAATACTTGATGCTGCTCTTTGAGGAGCGCCGTCCCAAGCATCTGCGCATCGCGGTGCTGCTCGACAAAATCGAGCGCCGCATCGCCGATTTGAAGGCCGATTACGTCGGTTTCGTGATCCCCAACGAATTCGTTGTGGGCTACGGCTTGGACTACGACGAACGCTACCGGAATCTTCCGGATGTCTCCGTCCTTCGTCTCGGTCCACGCGGAAAAACCAAGATCGAATAGCGCAGCCATCCGCCGTGCTGGGTTCAGAAGATTCCCGGCGCGATTCCTCTTTGTGGGAAACCGTCCCCGGAGTGCCTGCTATAATAGATAGAGTTCATGGACGCCACAGACCCTAAAACCCAATCGAATTCCGCCGCGCTTTCGCCAGAGATGTCCGCCGAGGTGCTGGCCACATTCACGGAAATCGGCGAAGAGGTGAACGCCTCTCTTGACCTCGACGAGGTCCTGGCCCACGCTGCGGCGCTCATTAAGCGTCACATCGACTACGAGCTGTTTGGCGTGCTCATGGTCGATTGCGATGGCGATTGCCTGCGACACCGCTTCGCCGTCGGCTATCCGCCTGGCTTGGCTGAGAACCTCAGAGTACCGATTGGACAGGGCATTACCGGCACCGCCGCTGCTACCGGTCATTCTGTCCGGGTCGGCGACGTGTCTCAGGATCCGCGCTACATCAATGCCATTGATGCAGTCCGCTCCGAGCTTGCCGTCCCTCTCATGTTCCGCGGCAACTGCATTGGTGTCCTTGATATCCAGAGCCGCCAGCCTGACTACTTCACCAAGGACCAGCAGAACATTCTCACGCTGCTGGCCAGCCGCCTGGCCATCGCCATTGAGAATGCGCGTTTGTTCCAAAAAGAGCGCGCCCAGGGCGAAACTCTCATGGTCCTCACGGAAGTCAGCCGCGAGATCAGCTCGATTCTCGATGTCGAGGAACTTCTGCGCCGCGCCGCCGAACTTGTGAAGCGCGTGATTGACTACCAGATCGTCAGCATCATGCTGTACGACGAAGAGCAAAAAGTGTTTCGTCACCGCCTCGACGTCAAGCACGGCCAGCGCGTTCAGGGGAAGTTGCGCGTTGCTGCCAGCGAAGGCATCGTTGGCGCTGCCGCAACCTTGCGTGAACCCGTCCTGGTTCCCGATGTCACCGTTGACGACCGCTACCTGCTGGTGAATCCAGAGACGCGCTCCGAGCTTGCCATCCCCATGCTGCACAAGGGCAAAGTTATCGGCGTCCTCGATTTGGAAAGCCCGCAGCTCAACTACTTCACCGAGGAGCACGTTCAGACGCTCTCCATCCTTGCCGCGAATCTTGCGGTTTCTCTGGAAAACGCGCGCCTCTACGAGCAGGTTGCCAACGCAGAAGCTCGACTGGAGCGCGACCTGCAGGCCGCCAAGCGCATTCAGGGCGCTCTGCTTCGTCCCGTGCCCACCAGCGATTACGGCCTCGACGTTGCCGCTCGCTACCTCTCGGCCCGCGAAGTTTGCGGCGACCTCTATGAATTCCTCCGCTATGGCCCTCAGCAATTGGGCATCGCGCTCGGCGATGTCAGCGGGAAGGGCACCGCCGCTGCTCTCTATGGCGCCGTGGCCATCGGCATCATGCGCAGCCTCGCTCCTCAGAAGCTCCAGCCCGCCGAAATGCTTCGCCAGATGAATCAAGTTATCGGCGAACGCCGCATCGAAGGCCGCTTCATGACCGCGTGCTTCGCCACTTGGCAAAAAGGTCGCCAGAAACTGCGCGTTGCCAACGCCGGCCAGTCGCAACCGCTTCTCTACAAAGGCGGAAAATGCGATCGTATCGAACTCGCCGGTTTTCCCTTGGGCATCTTCGAAGAAGTTCAATACGACGAGTGGGGCGTCACGCTCGATGTCGGCGATATCCTCGTCTTTCATTCTGACGGCATCGCTGAAACGGCTAACAGTGAAGGCCAGTTCTTTGGCACCACTCGCATTCGCCGCCTGATCGAGCAGCACCACGAACTGACTTCCGCTGAGCTTGCTGATCAAATCCTGCGCGAGGTCGACTGGTTTTCTCAGAGCGCTCCGCTCTCCGATGATCGCACTCTGGTTATTTTGAAGGTGAAATGAGCGACCCGGGGCAGGCTCGTCGCAACCTCAGGTATGTCGATCCAGCAACTTTCACACCGCATTTTGCCTGGAAGAATGCTCGCGCGAGCCGCCGCGTTTTTTGCGAAGGTCTTTCGCTACAGGAAATCGCGGATCGGTTCGGTACCCCTACATACGTTTACAGCCGCCGCGCCATTGCGGATGCCTTTGACGAATTGGAGCACGGGCTTTCCGCTGTCCCGCATCGCGTCTGCTTCGCCGTCAAGGCCAACGGCAACCTTTCGATTTTGAAGCTGCTCGCGCAGCGTGGCTGCGGCTTCGACATTGTCTCCGCCGGTGAACTCGACCACCTCGGCCGCATTCGTGTTCCCGGCAATCGCATTGTGTTCTCTGGCGTTGGCAAAACCCGCGAAGAAATCCGCGCCGCGCTTCGTTACAAACCCTCAGCCAAAAGCGCGCCGGGAATTCTGCAGTTCAATATTGAGTCTGCCCCTGAACTGGAAATTCTCCTGGAAGAGGCTTCGCGCTCTCGTTCCATCCCCGGCGTATCCTTGCGAATTAATCCTGACGTGAAAGCGGGCGGGCATCCGCACATCTCCACTGGGCTGCACCAGCACAAATTCGGACTGAGCTGGCCCGAAGCGCGCACCCTGTATCTTTCACAGCGCTCCGCGAAACACATTCGTTGGCAGGGAATCAGCGCCCACATCGGCTCGCAAATTGTCGATTTGGCGCCGTTCCGGCAGGCGTTGCAACTTCTTGCCGGCTATCTCCTTGATTTGAACAAGCAAGGCATTGCTCTGAAGTATCTTGATTTCGGTGGCGGCCTGGGCGTCCGTTACACCAACGAACGGCCCATTTCGCGCACCACCTACGCGCGCATGATTTCTCACCTCATCAAGCCGCTTGGTATCGGACTGCTTCTTGAACCCGGCCGGTCCATCATTGCTCCTGCGGGCGTTCTGCTTTCGCGCGTGATTTACACCAAGCGGAATTCGCACAAGTCTTTCGTCATTGTCGATGCTGCGATGAACGACCTCGCGCGCCCCATCCTTTATGACGCGCCGCATCCGATCACCAGCGTCAGCCACGATAAGGAGGTCGTAGCAAAGCCGCGCTCTCGTGTCGATGTCGTCGGACCAGTGTGCGAAACCGGCGATTGTTTCCTGCAGGATTGGCCGTTGGGAGAAGTTTCTTCCGGCGATTTGGTGGCCATCTGGGCCGCCGGCGCCTATGGAATGGTGCAAGCCTCGAATTACAACGGGCGCTGCCGTCCCGCGGAAGTCCTGGTTTCCGGCAATCGCGCCACCCTGATCCGTCGTCGCGAAACCCAAGACGACTTACTCCGCACGGATCCCTTAGCTTAAGCTTGCAATCTTTAGCGCCTTTACGCCTCTCCCCACTTCAACTTGCTCCGCAATATCTCAAAATACGTTTTATTCGGCGGCTGAATCAATTTCAATCTTTCTTCCGCCCGTGTAATCCGCACGCGGTCTCCCACCTGCATCGGCACTCCCGTTTGCCCATCCAACGTCAGAAATACCGATTCCGAGCTTTCCGCCACTCTCAATTCAATCTTCGAAGTATCGTGGATTACCACCGGCCGGTCGCTCAACGTGTGCGGACAGATCGGCGTAATCAAAATTGACTGAACCATGGGATGTACAATCGGGCCGCCTGCCGACATCGAGTATGCGGTCGATCCCGTCGGGGTGGCCACAATCAACCCATCCGCGCGGTACCGGCATACAAATCCGTCGTCGACGTACAACTCCAGTTCAATCATGCGTGCCAGCGTGCCCTTGTGCACCACGCAGTCATTCAGCACGCGCTGCTTGGTCAGAATGTCTCCGCGATTCACTCGTTCCACTAGTAGCAGCACTCGCTCATTAATCGTTGATTCTCCGGCGAGTGTTGCTTCCAACGCCGGGTACAATTCGTCCACCGTGAAGCTGGTCAAAAATCCCAGGCTGCCCATATTAACCGGCAGAATCGGAACGCCCCTTGGCGCCGCTTCACGTGCCGCCGCCAGCAGCGTTCCATCTCCTCCCAATACCACCAGCAGATCAGACTCTTCGGCCACCTGATGCCGCGTTTTGCCCAGACCGTCGCCCTTCAACGAACTCGCCGTCTCCGGGTCCACCACCGTCCTTACGCCGCGTTCCTCCAGCCAGCGCAGCAACGAGGGCACAACCTCGGCGAGATTCGACCGCCGGGGCCGCGACATGATTCCGATCGTTTTAAAGGTTGGTGTTGGCCGCATGGATTAACGCGATTCTACCCCAGCCACTTTTCTGGCGTGAAGAAAATACTCTTGGTTGCCTTCCGCGCCCGCCAGTCGGCTGGGCCTAACACCCAGGAGTTCCAGCCCCAGCAATGCCGAGGCATTCTTCACGCTGTCGATCGCCCTCTCATGCAGAGAACTATCCCTCACGATTCCACCCTTGCCAATATCTTCGCGCTTCAGCTCAAACTGCGGCTTGATCAAAATCAGCAGATCCGCTCCGGGCTTGGCGCATTCCACGGCTCCCGGCAAAACTTTGTTCACCGAAATGAACGACACGTCCGCCACCACCAGCTCCACCTGCTCCGGCAAATCTTTCCCGGAAAGCTCTCGCGCATTCTTCTGCAGACGTTTCACTCGCTCGTCGCCCCGCAGCTTCCACGCCAACTGGTCCGTATTTACATCCACCGCGTACACGCGATGCGCTCCATTTTGCAGCAGGCAATCCGTAAAGCCTCCCGTCGACGCGCCAACATCCAGGCAAATCTTTCCCTCAGCACTGATTGCAAAATCCTCCAACGCCCCTTCCAGCTTGAATCCGCCGCGGCTGGCGTACTTCTGCAACCGGCTGTGCACCTCAATTCGCGATCCTTCGGCGATCGCCAAGCCTGCCTTGTCCACGCGCTTGCCGTCCACCTCCACCTCTCCCGCAAGGATCATCGCCTGTCCTTTTTGGCGCGATTCGGCAAGCCCGCGCTCAACCAGCAGAACGTCGAGCCGTTTGCGTTCACTTTTTGCATTCATGGGATAACTTATGTGCGGCGCAACACCAGGAATTCCGCTATCGAGCGCAGCCGTTCAGCCCGGTTTCCATACGGCTGCAATTCGTCTATGGCTTTGGTCGCCAAATCTTTCGCGATCTCATGCGACTTCTCCAGCCCATACGCCGCCGGATACGTCGCCTTCTGCTGTGCTATGTCCTTGCCCGCTGTTTTTCCCAGCGCCGCGGAAGATTCTTCCACGTCTAAAATATCGTCCGTCACCTGGAATGCCCAGCCAATCGTTTCGCCAAAGCGTCGTAGCCGCCTCACATCTTCGTCAGGAGCCCCCGCCGACAGCGCCCCTGCTGTGATCGACGCACGTATCAGCGCCGCCGTCTTCGACCGGTGGATGTACTCCAGTATCTCTGGCCTCACCTTCTTGCCTTCACTTTCGATGTCCGCCACTTGGCCGCCGACCATTCCATTCACCGTGCCGGCCGCCATGGAAATCTCGGTCAGCATCGCCACTCGTCGTTCCGCAGCCACCGGCGACGCCCCAATGGTCTCAAACGCCAGCGTCAACAATCCATCGCCGGCCAGAATCGCAATGGCCTCTCCAAATTTCTTGTGCGACGTCGGCTTGCCGCGCCGCAAATCGTCATTGTCCAGGGCCGGCAAATCGTCGTGTATCAGCGAATAGGTATGGATGAACTCGATCGCGCACGCCGGATACAACGCCGCATTCACATCCTCGCCAAATATCCGCGAAGTCTCGAGGCATAGAATCGGCCTTATCCGTTTGCCGCCCGCAAAAACTGAATACCGCATTGCGGTGTGAATAGAGTTGGGCGGCGCGCTTTCCGCCGGCATTAATCGTTCCAGGTGCGTGTCAACAGCCAGTCGATCTTCGTCAAAAAATTCCGGGAGTTTCATCGGATCAGCAGGTTTTCCTGTCGGCGGAATAGGCGAGCGTCACGTATTGCTCTCTCCTTCGGGCTCAAACACTTCGACGGCCAGTTTTCCATCGGCCTTCTTCAACAATATTTCCACTCGTCCTTCCGCTTCTTCCAGTTGTTTCTGGCATTCCTGCGAAAGGTTCACACCTTCTTCAAACAATTTCATGGCCTCGTCCAGCGAAAGTTGCGGGCTCTCCAGCTTCCGCACCACTTCCTCCAGCCGCAATAACGACCTCTCGAAGTCCGGCTTTTTCGTTGCCTCTGGTTTTTTCGGAGCAGGTGAATCCACGCCGGTTCCTCAGTCTCCGCCTATTTCTGGCAGTGTAAGCAGCAGTATGTCGACCTTCCGCCTTGTTCAATCCTCTTGATGCTGTTTCCGCAACGCCTGCATTCCAGTCCTTCGCGTTGATACACACGCAGCATTTTTCCAGTCCCTGAAACCACCATGTTTCATCGCGAAAGTCAGGCGCAGGTTCTAAGCAGCATTCTAAAGCACGCCCGAGAACGGACACAATCGCTTTGTGCAGTCTTGCAATTTCCTTGCTCTTCAGTGAATTCGCACTCCGCCTCGGGTCCACACTCGCCCGCCACAACGATTCGCACGAGTAGATATTCCCAATTCCCGCAATCTTTGTTTGATCCAGCAGAAACTCTTTCACCGGACGTCTGGATCGCGAAAGCCGCGTCCGCAACGCACTGGCCGTAAATTCTCGCGACAGCGCGTCAATGCCCAGCTTTCTCAGTGGCACGCAATCCTCTGCCGAGTCCCACGCGTGTACTCGCCCAAAATGCCGGCTATCTGCGAAACCCAGCACTCCCTGGCTCAACTCCAGGGCCACATCCACATGCACCCCATCCTTGCCGGCATTCGCGGGCTTCAGTAGCTCTCTCGCGCTTGTAAACCACACCAGATGGCCATCAAACCGGAAGTGCGTCTCAATCAGTCCGCGATCCAGCATCAGCAGCAGATATTTTCCCTGCCGTGCCACCTCGACGATCCGCCGCCGCTTCGCCATCTTCGCCAGATGTTGTGCGGATTGTGGGCGCGTGGCGATTGGATGGAAAACGTGAACGCAACGGATGCGCCGCCCGCGCACCAGTGGCCTTAGCGTCCTTGCAACAGCTTCGACTTCCGGAAGTTCCGGCCGGTGTTTAACGGTTGGATTGAGCGGGTTGCAGGGTCAAGGTATGTCTTCTGATCTTCGCCTCGCCAGCATCGCTGAATGGCCCATAAATCGCTTTGCCATCCAGCCAATAAGAAAACTGGTCGCGGTAATGCTCGCTGCCCGGTTGCCCCGATTCGCCGGCAGGAATCAGGATGATCGACTCATCCCAGTTGGCGGTGTTCGCCACGAAGCGCATCGCCGGGCCGTGGTCGCGCGACGCGGCACGCGGGCTATAGTCTGTCCCCGACTGCGCCTGGTCGGTAATGCTCAGCAATTTTTTCAACAGGCCTTCGCGTCCCAGCGGATGCAGCATGTCCAGATAGTTGAATCGCTTCCAATCCCAGTCTTCCGGGTCGGCATCCTTGGTTCTTTCTTCCAAGTGGTGCACCGCCTGGTCCGCCGCGGCCGTCAACAATTCGTCGTAGTTCTTGTATTGCGCTGGCAGCCACTTTGCCGGACGCTCTTGCAGCGTGTGTTGCAGAAAATTCAGTTTTCTCCAATCGTACTTGTCCGCATCGTTCCCCAGTTGCGCTTCCAGAATCGAATTCAGCGCGCGGTACATTGCCGAATTCAGGAATGCCACCACCGTGGAATTCGCCTCCGCGATTCCGTTCCAGTCCTTTGCCTGCTCAATCAGCTTCTTCGCACGCGGATCTTTCGGTGGCGCCACTCTTGCCGCCGCTACGAGCTGCTCCGCAATGAACGCGTGCGGAATGCTGTACGCGTCCGCTTGCACTTTCAACATGTCTTCGGGGCGCAAATCGTGTTTGTCGCTCAGCAAATCGTAAATCCGCGCCGTCCGGTACGGCTCTTCCCAGTTGTCCGTCAGGTACGGCTTGTAATCCGGCCCCACCACTCGCGCGTTCGCCGTTACGATAAATCCGCTTTCGGGGTTGAAACTCTTCGGCAATTGCTCGAATGGCACGTAACCGCTCCACTCGTACTCGTCCGTGTCTCCCGGCACCGGCACATCGCCGCGTCCTTTCTTTCGAATCGGAACACGCGCCGCCATGATGTACCCGATATTTCCATCCACGTCCGCATATACGGTGTTCTGCGCTGGCCCCCACGCCGTCTTCATGATTCCCAGAAACTCATTCCAGTTTTGCGCTTTGCCCAGCCAAAAATACGAACTGGACAGTCCTCCCGGCTCCAACGCCGTCCACTTCATCGCGTACGATTTGTCTCCCTCTTGTTCCACCACCGGACCGTGTCGCGTCACTACCAGCCGCATTTGCTGGTCCGCGCCGCCTTTAACTTTGATCACCTCGTCAAAAACGTCAGCCTTCTTCCATTGACCATTCACCCGGTACTCATCCGGGTTCGCCGGATTGAACGTCTCGATGTACAAGTCCTGCACGTCCGCGCCGTTGTTCGTAAATCCCCACGCAATCTTGTCGTTATGTCCGATCACCACCAGCGGCGCTCCCGGCAGCGTGAACCCCTTCACATTCCATCCCGGCGCCGTCAAATGCACCTCGTACCAGATTGGTGGAATCGACAGTTCCAGGTGCGTATCGTTCGCCAGCAGCGGCTTTCCCGTGGCCGTGTGCGCGCCGCTAACCACCCAGTTGTTGCTTCCCAAAGAGTGCCGGATATCCCTGTGCGATTCTTTTACCCAGTCTTTTACGTGCATTGCCAGCAGGGAAGTAAGGTCCGGGGCGGCCGCTTCACCGGGAGCCATAGGGTTGCCGCTTTGCGCTTTGATCACGTCGTCGTAGTCCATGTCATCATCGTCGTCATCCGAATTCGCTTGCGATTGATCGCGCGCGCTTTTCTCCATGTTCGGATCGCCTACCACATAGTGGTCCAGCGACGACGCTTCGCTAAACAAGTCTTTCGCCATCTCCGGGCTCACCTTCGCCATAACGATGGCCCGATTCATCTCCGATTTGCGCGTGTCCGCCAGCGTCCGGTACATGTACCCGGCGATCACCAGAGTGTCGGTGGCATGCCACTGTGTTGGCTTGTATCTAAGCAGCGTGAATTCCATCGGCAGTTTCGATTCGTGCTGCTCGATGAACTGGTTTACTCCCCGGGCGTACGCATCCAGGATTTTTCGCCCCTCGGGGTCCATCTGTTCGTAATCGCGTTGCGCCGCTCGCGCAAAATTCAAAATTCGGAAGTCCTTGTCCACGCCAACCGTTACCGGCCCAAGAATCTCTGATAGCTGTCCCCTGGCGACACGCCGCAGCAGGTCCATTTGCCACAAGCGGTCCTGCGCCATCACGTAGCCTTCCGCTTCCGCCATATCTTCCACGGAACTGGCGCGAATGTGCGGTACTCCCCACTTGTCCCGCTCCACCGTCACATTGCTCTGCAACCCGCCCACAGACACTTTGCCGTCCAGTTGCGGCAATGGCCGGTACACTAACCACCAGATTGTTGTGGCAAGTACGACGACGGCGAGGGCAAAGATCCACAGCAGTAGTCGCAAGGCTGTACGCACGCTTTATTTCACCTCTCTGCCTGTCTGAGAAGTGTAGTGGACCCCGCACACCCACGCAACCTAACCGGGGCTTGGGCTTACTTCAGTTCTTCCACACGTCTGTGCTGCAAACCAGTTCAATCATCTCGTCGTACGTCTGCATCGCGTCGTCCACGAACGGTTTGGCCGTCTCCATGGCTGCCTTCAGATTGCTTTGATATTGATCAGCATTCTCCGGCTTCTCCGCCACCGTCTTTCGTAGCGCTGCTACCTCTGCCATCAGCGCCGTGATCATCGCGTGCAGCCCCTTCATCTGCCCAATTGCAACCGCCAGAGTGGCCTGCAGATACTCGTTGTCCTGTGCCAAGGGAGTCGTCATCAGCGTGTCCATAGGGTCTTCCTTTCGATCCTGTCTATCGAGATCGTCCGTCGGCACGCCGGAGGTGGAGGAAAGTGGGTCGGAATGTGACGTGCGGGCGCAGTATTACGTTGGTTTGACCGGTCGTCTGTGACCCCGGTCACGTCTCGGCCACGCCTGTGCCTCTTCCACACCCTTCCTCCTCCCTCTCTCCACCCCTTACCTCTGTGCTGTTACAATGCCTCCTGGGGGCTCGCGCCAGGCATGATTTTGTTGCGGTTAATCGGTGTGCTCTTGCTCGTGGCGTTGAACGGCTTCTTCGCGGCCGCGGAGTTTTCTCTGGTGGCGGTCCGCATGTCCCGGGTCCGCCAGTTGGTGGCCAAAGGTAGTCCCCGCGCCCAGATCGTCGAACTCCTCCTGGGAGACCTGCACCGCGTCGTTTCCGGCGTACAAGTCGGTATCACTCTCACCAGCCTGGCCCTTGGCGCGCTCGGCGAATTGACCCTCGCCGAAATGGTCCAGCAGTTCATGCCCACCCACGGCAGCGTTCGCGCGCTCCTGCTGATCCATGCCGTCGCCCTGACAATCGCGTTTGTTTTCCTCAGTGCTGTTCATGTGGTCCTGGGTGAATTGGTCCCCAAAACCATCAGTCTGGCCCGCGCCGAACGCGTTGCGCTGATGATTGCCCGCCCCTTCCTGTGGTTTCTGACCACGTTCCGCTGGGCTATCGATTTTCTCGATAACATTTCTGGCGCCATTGTGAAGGCTCTGGGCCTCGCCGCTCCCTCCGGGCATGGCGTTGCGCACTCCACTGAAGAGCTTCAGATCCAGATTCAACAGGCACGCGAGCGGGGTTTGCTGGCTCCCGGGGAAGAGAAGTTCATCCTCAGCGCGATCGAGCTGGGCCACCTGCAGGTTCGAGAAATCATGGTTTCTCGCCCAGACATGCATCTCCTGCCCATTGAGGCTTCGCTGGATGAAGTCATGAAGGCCTTTGCCACCACGCAGCGCTCCCGCATCCCTGTCTACCGCGGCAACGAGGACCACATCCTCGGCTTCGTGCACATCAAGGACATGATTTGGGTTCTGCTCGACACCGAGCGCCGCCTGGAAGAAAAGCTTCCCCCTCCCGCGCCATTTGATTTGCGCCGCGTGCTTCGCGAAGTCCTGATGGTCCCCGAAACCAAGCCCGCCGGCGAGCTTCTTCAGGAACTGCGCAATCGCCACATCGGCATCGCCATCGTAGTCGACGAGTTCGGCAGCGTCCTCGGCCTGGTCACCATGGAGGATCTCATCGAGCAGCTTGTTGGCGAAATTCACGACGAATTCGATGTCATCGAACGCCCACTCACTCTCGCCGATGGCGCGGTGATCTTCGACGCCGCACTGAACGTGCGCGACCTCGACTCTCAGTACAACATTTCTCTCCCGGAAGATCCCGCTTACGCCACCGTCGGCGGGTTCGTCCTCGATCAGCTCGGCTTCATTCCTCGTGGCGGCGAAAGCTTCGAATTCGGCGGTTATCGCTTCACCGTGGTGGAGATGGATGGCCGTCGCGTCGCGCGCGTTAAAATTCAGCGCCTGCCCACCGCCGAAAATAATCCTCCAACCGAGGCTGCCGACCCCTATCCGCCGCTCGTGTCTGCCAAATACCGGTCCGCCGGAAAGGAGCGCTGAGTCCGCCACAAATGGCGCGCCACCTCCTCCACCGCTTTCTGCTTACGCTTCCCGCCCTCTGGCTGGTGCTCACTCTCGTTTTTCTTTTGATTCACATCGTCCCAGGCGATCCCGTCGAGCAGATGCTCGGCGAAGGCGCCGCTCCCGGCCAGGTCGCGGAGCTTCGTCACTCTCTCGGCCTCGACCGCCCGTTGCCGGTGCAGTACGGCCGCTATCTATGGGACGTGACTCACGGCGATCTCGGCCAGTCCTTCAAGTTTCAGGCGCCTGTACGACGCGTCATCTTTGAACGCTATCCCGCCACGATGCAACTGGCTTTTCTCGCTTTGCTGGTCTGCGCCGCCATCGCCATTCCCGCCGGCGTGATTTCTGCTCATCGTCGGGGCCGCTTCACCGATCGTGCCGTTAGTGTGTTCACATTGTTTGGGCTCGCCGTCCCCAATTTCGCTCTCGGGCCTCTGCTCATTGTTCTTTTTTCCATTCAACTCGGCTGGCTGCCCGTTTCTGGTCGCGGGGGTCCGCTCAACTATGTTCTACCCGCTGCCACTCTTGGCGCGGCCCTGGCTGCCATCCTCACTCGCATGGTTCGCGGCGCCATGCTCGAAGAACTTTCCAGCGACTACGTGCGGACCGCGCGCGCGAAAGGACTGTCCACGTCCGCTGTTCTGGTTCGCCACGCACTCCGCAACGCGCTGATTCCCATTATTACTATCCTCGGACTGCAATTCGGCACCTTGCTCGCCGGTACCATCGTCACGGAAACCATCTTCTCCTGGCCCGGCATTGGACGCCTCACCGTCCAGGCCATCTCTTCACGCGACTATCCCTTGCTGCAGGGATGCATTCTGGTCATCGCCCTGTCCTACGTTCTCGTCAATCTGGTCACCGACGTTCTCTACTCCTTCATCGATCCTCGTGTGCGCCTGTCATGAACAGCCAATCGCGCCTCTTCGATTTCCTTCGCCACAGTCTTCTGGCCCGCATTGGCTTCGCCATCGTCGCCATCCTGATCTTCGCCGCCTTGTTCGCTCCATGGATCGGCCACGCTGATCCTTCGTCACAAAATCTCGCTGCCCGTCTTCAGCCGCCGTCCGTTCAACATTGGATGGGCACCGACGAACTTGGCCGCGACATTTTTTCTCGCATCCTGTTTGGCGCTCGCATATCTCTCCTGGTTTCCATTTGCGTCGTGCTGGGCTGCGGCACGATTGGCCTCACCCTTGGCCTGCTGGCGGGCTACACGGGCGGCGCATTCGATCGCATTGTGAATCTCCTGCTGATCAATGCGTTTCTTTCGTTCCCGGGCGTTCTTCTCGCAATCGCCTTCGCCGCATTCTTCGGCCCCGGCATTGGCAAGGTGATTCTTGCGCTCATCATTACCGGCTGGGCTGGCTACGCCCGTCTCGCTCGCGCTCAAGTTTTGAAGGTAAAGGAATCGGAGTACATCTTGGCGGCGCGTTCGCTTGGCGCGTCACCGTTGCGCATCATGCTGCGCCATCTGTTGCCCAACATTCTGCAGCCTGTTTTGATTCAGGCGACCATCGGCATGGCTGGTGCCATTCTTGCCGAGGCCACTCTCAGCTTTCTCGGCCTCGGAGTTCTCGCTCCCATCCCCAGTTGGGGCGCTATGCTCAACGACGCCCGCAGCCACCTGTTTGACGCGCCGCACATGGTCGTTTTTCCTGCGCTTGCCGTAATGCTCGCCGTCCTCGCCTTCAACCTGCTTGGCGATGCTTGGCGCGACTGGCTAGATCCCCGCACTCGCTCCCAAATGACTGCCTTAGAGCACTCGCGTTGATTTTTTTGGGGTGCGGTGGCTAGCCACCGCTTTTCCCACCTCACGCTTGCCACAACCCTATCCGTCTACTGCCGAGTGTTTTCGCTTTTGTCTGAAATGATGAACTGCTCGCCCGGTAGACACACCCGTCCCAACCACGAGAAATTCCCGCGCCAACTCCACTCATTTATCTTTTGGGAGAAACTATCCCTTCGCCAAAAGCACCGGCGCGCCTCTTCCAATCCCCAAGGTCTTCGCCGCATTGCCCTTATTCACACCAATTTCCAAATATCCGCTCGATCCGATAAACGCAATCGCTTCGCCTGCATTTCCGCTCCCGAAGGTCGGCACCAACCGCGTAATTGCATGGCTTCCCACCTGCAAATTTAGCTCGCCCTTCTCCAGCGCTTCCGGCGACAAATCCTCCGCTCGGAAGTTTGTCAGCAGGTTCCCGAAATTATCCACCTTCAGGACTACGCCTTTTTTCAGCCCGTCGGCTTCCTTCGGCTTCGGCATCGCGAATTTCTTGTAGTCCGAAATTTCTTCACCCATGCTGGCCGGCTGCCAGCTCTTGGATAGCCACGCCGCCACCGGGGCAAACACATCGCGCCCGTGAAACGTCTTGCTGACCGGTTGCGCAAAATAATGCTCCGAAGTCAGGTTCCGCACGATCACATTCTGTTCCTTCTCATACACGCCCGAAAGCACGCCATTATCCGGCGCCAGAAAATATTGATTCTGCCCGCTCACCAGCAACGGCCGCCGCTCGGTTCCCACTCCGGGGTCCACCACCACCACGTGAATCGATCGCGGAGGAAAATAGGAGTATGAGTTTGCAATCGCCAGCGCGCCTTCCAACAAATCGTATGGCGCCACCTGGTGCGTTATATCCACGATCTGCGCGTCCGGATTAATTCGCAGGATCACCCCCTTCATTACTCCCACCAGGTGATCATTGATCCCAAAATCCGTCGTCAGCGTAATGATTGGATTCGTCAAGTCGCTCTTCCCCCATGATTTGGCACTCGCCACGTTTTCGCGGAGCAGGGAGGCACCCGCATCCTTGACGCTATCGGACCGAGCCCCGTGAATCAAGCCCGCCCGCTCGCTGCGCTTCGCAAGCGCCAATGCTCTTCTCGCAAGCTATGCGAATGGACTCATTGCACCGTGCGAGCGCGCTGCTCCAAAAACGGATTGCAGCCCTTGCCGCTTCGCTTGCGTTCAACGCTTCCGCATCGTACGATTTCTGTTTGGTGTCCTTAGCAGATTTTGCTCTTAACCTGTCCGTGTGTGCTGCGCGTTTTTCGGCCAGTGTGCGCGGCGGCCTGCAGCAAGGGAGAGTCCCGGAATGAAATCGGTCGTCGTGGTTGGTGCGCAGTGGGGCGATGAAGGCAAAGGGAAAGTTGTCGACTATCTTGCCGGCTCGTTCGATTACATCGCGCGTGTTGCTGGCGGCCACAACGCCGGCCACACCGTCATCATCGGCAAGGATCGCTACGTTCTCCAGCTCATCCCGTGCGGCATTCTGCGCCCCAAGCAGCACGCCATCATCGGCTCCGGCGTGGTCATTGATCCCGCGGCCCTCGTCGGTGAAATCGAAACGCTCGCGAAAGCCGGGCTCAGCGTGGAAGGCCGCCTGCACATCAGCAATCGCGCCCACATTATTTTTCCGTACCATCGCGAGCTCGATCTCGCTGCGGAAAATGCGCGTGGCGCCAATAAAATCGGCACCACTTCTCGCGGCATTGGTCCCGCCTACGAAGACAAGATGGCTCGTCGAGGCCTGCGCATGGCCGATCTCCTTGATCCCGACCTGTTCCGCGAAAAAGCCGCCCGCGTAGTTGCCGAAAAAAATCGCATCGCTCGCGGAGCGTATGGCGCGAACATCGATTTCACGGGCGAAGTCGAGGAAACCCTGAAACTGGCCGAAAAAATCAAAGGCTTCATTTGTGATACCGCCGAACTCACCAATCGCGCGCTCGACGAAGGCAAGTCCGTCCTGTTTGAAGGCGCCCAGGGCACCATGCTCGATATCGATCACGGCACCTATCCGTACGTCACCTCTTCCAGCGCCACTTCCGGCGGCGCCAGCACTGGCATAGGTGTTCCGCCTACAAAAATCCGTCACGTCCTTGGAATTTCCAAGGCCTACACCACGCGCGTCGGTGGTGGCCCATTTCCCACGGAAATGCCCGACCTGGAAGCAAAGGAAGTTCGCGAACGCGGCAAGGAATTTGGCGCCGTCACTGGCCGTCCACGCCGTTGCGGCTGGCTCGATCTTGCCGAACTGCGTTACGCCAAAATGATCAACGGCATCGATTCGCTGGTCATCACCAAGCTCGACGTCTTCGACACCCAGCGCGAAATCAATGTCTGTGTCGGCTACTCCTACAAAGGCTCTCCCGTTCACGAAATGCCCGCCTCCGCCGAAGAATATGACCGCGTTACCCCGGTCTACAAGACTCTTCCTGGCTGGTGCGACAACACCTATGGCGCTCAGGTAGCTTCCAGACTTCCCAAAGCTGCCATCGACTACCTCCGCTTCGTCTCCGATTTCCTGCAAGTTGAAATCGGCATGATCTCCACCGGCCCCGAGCGCGACGCCACCATCATTCAGCCCGGCACCCTTCTGGCCCGCTGGCTCTGATTTTTTTTGGAGTGCGGCAGCTGGCTGCCGCTTTCCCAACCCTGGCTTAGAATCTGCCGGCGGCTCGTCATTCCGAACGGAGTCTGCGGAGTGAGGAATCTCTCTTGGCTCGACTCGGTTGACCTCGCCATTTCCAGCTCAGCGCCCGCTCACGCTGCGTTACAATATTCCACTCCATGCTCTCCTTCGAACAAGCTCGCCAACTTGTCATCAGCGAAACGCAATCTCGCCTAACTCCTCCTCCCACTTCGCTCCTCCCGGTTGGCGACGCCCTGGGCCACATCCTCGCTCAGGAAATCCGCGCCGACCGCGAATATCCTCCCTTCAACCGCTCCACTCGTGATGGCTACGCCGTTCGCGCCGGCGAAGCGACGAAAGATTCAACCCTGCGCTGCATCGGCGAAATCAAAGCTGGCGACACCGTGTTTGCTCCTCTCCAACCCGGCACCTGCATTCAGATCATGACCGGCGCTGCCGTTCCGCCCGGCGCGGACGCGGTCGTCATGATCGAGTTCACCCGCCGCTCTGCCGACGCCGTCACCTTCGACCGCGACACCGAGCCCGGCCAGGACTTTGTGCCGCAGGGAAGCGAAGCTTGCGCCAACGACCTGATCCTCCAACCTGGCCTTCGACTCGGCTTCGCGGAACTCGCCATCGCCGCCCAAGTCGGCGCCGCCAATTTGCTTTGCTACCAAAAGCCTTGCGTCGCCATCCTTTCCACCGGCGACGAAGTTGTTCCCATCACCGAAACTCCCGGCCCGTTTCACATTCGCAATAGCAACAGCGTCTCTCTCGCCGCGCAGGTGCGTCTCGCGGGAGGCCAACCGGTTCCTCTTGGGAACGCCCTCGATCGCGTTGACGACCTCAGCGCAAAAATCGAACTCGGGCTGCAGCACGACATTCTCGTCCTGTCCGGCGGCGTCTCGATGGGCAAGTACGACCTCGTCGAAACCGTCCTCAAATCCTTCGGCGCGGAATTTCTCTTCGACGCCGTCGCCATCCGCCCAGGTAAGCCCGCTGTCTTCGGCCGTTGCCGCAACAAAGTCGTCTTCGGCCTGCCCGGCAATCCCGTCTCCACCATGGTCACGTTCCAGCTTTTCGTTACCCCGGCAATCGATCTCCTTGGCGGCGCAGCGGCCCGCCCTCTCCCACTGCTAAACGCCACACTCTCGCAGCCGCTCCACGAAAAGCCCGGCCTCACACACTTCTTGCCCGCCCGTCTCGAATGGGCCGCTGCCGAACCTCAGGTCCACGGCTTGCCTTGGCAAGGCTCCGGTGACATCGCCACCCTCAGCCGCGCCAATTGCTTTCTCGTCGTCCCCGCTGACCGCCACGACATCCCCGCCGGAGAGAGCGTTTCCGTTCTCCCGCGCTCCGATGTACTCTAAAAGCCCTTTGGAATGCGGCGGCTAACCGCTACTTTAACAAAGCCGCCCCGCGCAACGTTTCGACGTGTGCGGTCAATTCGCTCTCTCGAGGGACGAACAAGAACCACTCAATGGCCAAGCTCTCTCACTACACCAAACGCGGCGAAGTTCACATGGTCGACGTCTCCGCCAAGTCCGTCACCTTTCGTACCGCCATCGCCCACGCCTTTGTCCGCATGTCTCCCCGCGTGGTCCGCGCCGTTCGCCGCCTCAAAAATCCCAAAGGCAATCCTCTGGAGGTCGCTCGCATCGCCGGTATCACCGCTGCCAAGCGCACCTCCGAGTGGATACCTCTTTGTCACCCCATTCCTCTCACCCACATTGATGTGACCCCGCGCCTGTGCAAAGATGGAGTGGAAATACTTTCCAAGGTGACGGCAACCGCGCAAACCGGCGTCGAAATGGAAGCGCTCGTCGCCGCCACTTGTGCCGCTCTCACGGTTTACGATATGTGTAAGGCCCTCGACAAATCGATGCAAATCGCCGACGTTCACCTGCTCCTCAAAACCGGTGGAAAGTCCGGTGAATTCCGTCGCGCCTCCACGAAAAAATCGCCTGGGGCTCGCTCATGAGCGCTGCCTCCAGCAAAACCGTCAAGCTTCTTCTGGCCGACGACAATCCTCTCATCCGCGATCTGGTCTCCAAGGGCCTCGACCCGTTTTGCGAAGTTATGATCTGTTCCGATGGAGCCGACGCGCTACTCCGCGTCATTGACGATCTTCCTGACGTCATCTTGTGTGATTTCAAGATGCCCGGCCTTGATGGCCGCCAGCTCTTCGAAAAACTTCGCGGCCGCGAAGCCACTCGTCACATTCCTTTTCTCTTTATGGCCAGCCGCGCCGATATCGAGGAACGCCTTCGCCCGCTTGTCGACGGCGTCGAGGATTTCATCGCCAAACCGTTTCTCCTGAAGGATCTTGTTCGCTCAGCAAAAAAAGTCATCGATCGCCTGCACCTCGAAAAACTTCAGAAGCGCGCCTCGCGTCCCGGCGTTATCCAGGGTCGCCTGGAAGAGATGAGCATGATCGACCTCATGCAATCCCTCGAGATGGGACAGAAATCCTGCCGCCTCGTCGTTCAGAAGGGCGGGGAACAGGGCGAACTATTCTTTGCGAATGGACAATGCCGCGACGCCAAAATCGACAACCTGCAGGGCGATGACGCCGTCTACAAAGTCCTGCTGTGGACCGAGGGTGAATTCGAGATCGATTTCAACGCCGCCAACGCTTCCGACCGTACCACCACTACGCGCAGCACCACAGGCCTGCTGATGGAAGCCATGCGCTTGATGGACGAATCCAACCGCGACGCCGTCAGCACCAACTAATTCCTCAGTTTTTCTCTCTTCCGTTCCTTAGCCTTTTACTTTTTTCTCGGGTTTCCTCTGTGCTCTCTGTGTCCACTGTGGCGCATCCTCATCGATTCCCCTGTACCCTTCGCACACACTCCGCATCTCCTGCGCGCTTTTCCTTTCCTGCGCATATAAAATGATTCCCAGCCATGCGTGTCTCCGTCCTCACCATCAGCGATTCCGTCACCCGCGGCGAACGCGAAGACCTTTCCGGCCCCGCTCTCGTCAAGCGCGTTCGTGAACTCGGCTGGGAAGTCACCTCAGCGCTTCGCTGTTCCGACGATCCCGCTGGCCTGCGCAGCCAGCTTCGCGAACTCGCGGACTCGCGCCGCGTCGATCTCATCCTCACCACCGGCGGCACCGGCCTCGGCCCGCGCGACAACACTCCCGAGGCCACTCTCGACATCGCCGAACGCACCGTTCCCGGCATCGCCGAAGAACTCCGCCGCAGAGGCGCTGAAAAAACGCCCACCGCCATCCTCTCCCGCGGCGTCGCCGTCATCCGTCATCGCTCTCTGATCGTTAATCTTCCCGGCAGCCCCAAAGGCGCCCTCGAATCCCTGGATGCCATTGCAGATCTCCTGCCTCACGCGGTAGCCGTCCTAAACGGCGCCCACCATGACTGAGTTTCCTTGTGTTGTCATCCCGACCGGAGGGCCGCGCCTTTTGCGGCGCGGAGTGGAGGGATCATGGCACTATCTTGCCGCGAATCGACATTCCGGCGTCCCCACCAGCTCTGTTCGTGAACATTCGCTAGATGCTGCGCGCAAAATCATGGCCCGCCGTGCTCGCTGCACGTCCGGTCGCCGACTAATCAACGCACCCGACCTCACCACCGGCACCACAATTCTCGAGGCATGCCCTGCGTCGTGACGAATCGTCAACTGGCCCACCTTCATTTCCGCCGAATAAATCTCCGATTCTCCAGTCTGCAAATTCCTCGAAAAATGTGGATAAAACGCGCCTGAGATCTGCACCCGAATCCGGTGTCCTTTCAAAAACGTATTGCTCGTCAGCATCCGATTCAACTCCAGCCGGTAAATCTTTCCCGGCTCAACCAACTTCGGTTGCACCGTTTCATCTCGATAGCTCGCCCGCAATTCATCCAGACCCGGGCTCATCAGGTTGAACGCCGTCCCGTCCGGCGCCACGTCCAGCAACCGCACCCACAAATCAAAATCCTTCACGTCTGCCGATACATACATCTCCGCCCGAATCGGGCCCGTCACTTCCGTATCCTCGCGCATCGCCTCGCTGTCGAACACCAGCACATCCTTCCGCCCCGCCAATTCCCGGTAGTCATACGCTCCATACGCCGTGTAGGTGTCCGTCACCGGATGCGCTGGGTCCGACACCAGCGTGCTTGCCGTAGACTTGGCCGCGATCGTCCGTTGCGATAATGTGCCAGCCCGCGCGGCATCACTCTCCGCTCCCAGGTAATACGATCTCTCCTCCGCCCTTTGGATCGGCCACGCCTTCTCATTCCTCCACTCATTTTTCCCCATAACAAAGATCCGCACCGGCGCTTCGTTCTCAACTCCGTTTTCTTCGCCGCGCACATAGTGGTCCATCCAACGCAAGATCAGCCCGTCGTAGTCCACCGGCGCAGTCGGCCCAAATTCTCGCTCGCCACTTTTCTGCTGGTCCTCGCCGCCATGCGTCCACGGCCCGATGATTGTGCGCGTTGCCGGATCTTTCCAGCCTTTCCTCGCCGCCAGCAACCCGTTGAAGTTCGTTGTCGCCCCGTCGGGTCCATACGCTTCGTCGTACCATCCCGAAAAATTCAGCACCGCGCAGTGCACGCGATCGTATTTATTCCTCAACTCCGCCCAATCCCACCAGTCATCCGCCGGCGGATGCGCCAGCCACTGGTAGTAAAACGGTGCCGCTTGTTTCAAATCCGGCAAATTCATCAATGGCAGAAATCCTTCGATGCGCTCATGTTCCGCCTTCCACGTCGCCCGCGCCTCCGCATAAGTTTTCGGACCCGCCAGGCCCATTCTTTTCCGCGCATCTGGCGCAATGTTCATCCACGTCCATTCCAGCCACGACCCATCGAATAAGCCGCCCGAGTAGAAGAAATTGCGCGGCGTCGAAAATGTCATCGCCGGCACCATCGCTTTCAAGTGTGGTGGAGTTTCCACGGCCGCCAGCCATTGAACCGCTCCCGGATACGACAGCCCAAACGTGCCAACGTTTCCGTCCGACCACGCCTGCTTCGCCGCCCACTCAATCGTGTCGTACCCGTCCTTGCCCTCATTCTGGTACGGCACAAACTCACCGTCCGACGCGTACCTTCCGCGCACGTCCTGGATGACCACCGCGTATCCGTGCGCCACTGCCTTGTCGAATGTCGTCCACTCCTTCGCCGCAAACTGCTTCCCGTATGGCGTCCGGTACACCAGGGTAGGGAATCGACCCTCGGCTTTCGGCAGCCACACGTCCGCGCGCAAGGTCACACCGTCGCGCATAGGTACGGTCACATCCATCAGCCGCGTTCCGGCCGCTGCCTCCTTTGTCTTTTCTTGTACCCCTGCCGCCATCCAACCAGCGCACACACCTAACGCTGCAAGAGCGCCGAACGCCACAAGCTTTCGCACCGTGGTCATCGCTGGCCCAACGGAAATGGCTGGCTTTCCCATGTAGGCGGGCATTCTATCTGAACCTGCCGCCGCACCTTTAACAAATTTTTCCTTGCTTCCGTTTCCGAATCTTCTACACTAGTTACCCCGGCCAGATGGAAGTGCAGGAATGGTTCGAACGCTCCGTTATTATTGGATTGCCGCGCGCGGCTATCGCTTCACACCTTGGCGTAGCCCCTATATCCAGTGGCGCCTGGAAACCTTTCTTGGTAAGGAAGCCGCGAATCTCGACGCCAGAAAATTCTTCCAGCTCAGTTGGCGCCACCGCGACCAGCTCCAACGATTCGTCGATTGGGCCGCACAACGCCGCCGCATCCAGCGCCGCCACGCCTAACTCCTCATTGCAGTGGCCGATCTTTGCATGTGTAGGGGCACGATACGTCGTGCCCTCTTGGGTTGCTCGCTGGGTTTGACTTAAGTTTTCGTCCGGTTCGCTCAGCCAGGGCATGGGTTTTGTCCTGACCGAAAAGTGATGACTGACAACTGAAAACTTTTAACTGAAAACTGTCCTACTGTTTCACCACATCTCCCCGCACTGGTTCCGATTCCGCTTGTACCTTTCCGTTCACGCTTGCTCCGTGAAACGTCACCGGCATTCCTTCGCCTTGGAACCATGTCGCCGTATTCTGCATGTGGAAATGCAGATGCGGCAGCGGTGCGTTGCCCGAATTCCCAACTTCCGCGATTTGCTGTCCGGCTTTTACCGCGTCTCCCGCTTTCACCTTCACGCTGCCACGCTTCAGGTGCGCATACATGGTGAACTCGCCATTCCCATGATCGATCACAACATTGTTGCCCTGCTTGGGCGCTGTGTCTGAAGGTTTGCCCAGCACGTTATCGTCGTATTTGTCCTCAGCAACCGCGACTTTCCCCGCTGCTGCCGCCACCACCGGTTGCCCAAATCCGTAGAACATTTCCAGTGACGTCGCGCCATCCTTGTACATGCTACCGTCGCGGAATGCGACGATGTCGTAGGCGAACCGTTCGTCAGCAGCCGCCGCGTGGTAGTTGTCGTACACCGAGCGTCCGCCCTGATAGATCGTCCACTCTCCGGTCAGCGGAAAACTATACGTGTTCTTGTCCTTGTACTCCAGAAACTTCGATTCCGCTGGATTTCCCTCTGGACGCCCCGAGAGTCCAGTGATCTTGCCATCCGAGGTTAGCGCAATCGTCACCATCAGCCGGCCAGGGAATGCGTCCGTCCGGATCAGTCGCGTGTAGACCTGCAGTTGCAGTGCCGGCAGCATGCGCTCGTTCACCGTCTCCGTCACCTTTCCAATTTGTTGTCCAGTTCCGCCGGCCATCACTTCCCACTTGGTGCGATCATTCCCCAGAGCCTGCTGCATTTCCCGTGTCATCTTGTCCCACAACTCGCCGCCGGTTCCATTCAGAAACGTGTCTGCATAACCCTTGGCAATCGGAAACGCTTTGTCATACGCCATGGGCTGCGGCAGTTCCTTCGCGGACGGCTCTGCCGCCTTCGTCTGAGGATTTTCGGTAGCATTTTGTCCGTAACTCGCGGGCAGGAAATGCAGACTTGCAGCAGTGACCAGCAGCAAACAACGACCACCAAAGTTTTTCACGTGGGATTTCCTCGTGTGCTACCAACTCACTCACATTCTACTCGCGCCTCGCGGCGCTGCCTAGCAATTGCAATCCAACGCGATCCCTGCAACCGCCCGGCCCGCGAGCTGTCAGCCTGAGCGAGGCGAAGGGCCTCAACCACCAATCAACTGCAGCTCGCAAACTGCCGCGCCCTCTCTCTCCCGTGCGCGTATAATAGAAGTGTCGGGACGCGCTCCATGGCCGATCTCCACATCCTTCAGAAATCTGCCACCCTCCACGAGGCCCTCTGGTGGGAATCCGAAGCAGGCAACCGCGTCCATTGTTATCTCTGTCCGCGACACTGCCACATTGGCCACGGCCAGTCCGGTTTTTGCTTCATCCGTGTAAATCAAAACGGAAAACTTTTCAGCCTCGGTTACGGCGCGCCCGCCGCTCTGCAGGTTGACCCCATCGAGAAAAAGCCCCTCAATCATTTCTTGCCCGGCACCAGCGTTTTCAGTATGGGCACCGCGGGCTGCAATATGGGCTGCTTTTTCTGCCAGAACTGGGATATTTCCAAATCACATCATGATCAGGTTCATTCTCGCGACGTTCCGCCCGAAGACGTCCCCAAACTTGCGTTGCAATACGGTTGCGACTCCATCGCCTTCACCTACAACGAACCCACCATCTGGGGCGAATACGTCATCGACATTTGCAAAGCCGCCAGATCCTACGGCTTGAAAACCGTTATGGTGACGAACGGCTACATCACCCGCGAAGCCTTCCACGACATTTACGACCACATTGATGCCGCCAATGTCGACCTGAAAGCCTTCACGGAAGATTTCTATGGCAAGATCACGCTCACCCATCTGGAGCCCGTGCTCAAAACTCTTCAGTGGCTCAAGAACGAAACTTCTGTGTGGTTCGAACTCACCAACCTCATGATTCCCACTCTCAACGACGATCCCGCCGAAACTCGCAAACTCGCTGAATGGATCCTTGCGCATCTCGGTCCCGATGTGCCGCTGCACTTCACCGCCTTCCATCCTGATTTCAAGCTGCGCGACAAGCCCGCCACTCCCGCTACTACTCTTCATCGCGCCCGCGCTATCGCTCGCGAAGTTGGCCTGCGCTACGTTTACGAAGGCAATATCTTTTCCGATGCCGCAAACACCCTCTGTCCCTCGTGCAACGCGCTGCTCGTCCGCCGCTCCTGGCACAACGTCCTCGAAAATCACATTCGCGATGGCCATTGCCCCCGCTGCCATCTTCCCATCCCCGGCTTTTGGCAGCAGACGCCCCGCCCAACCTACGCTTAGCTTTTCCTTCTTGAATGTAGCGCTGACCTTTATGTCAGCCCCATCGTGTAGCTCACCGGTTCACGGCTGACCTTTTCACATTCTTCTTCCTTTAGCCGAGCATGACAGCGCCCAACACCTGCTGCAATACCGCCGAATGTACGCACGAAAGCAAACAACTGACCGCGCAACTCCAAATCTCATTGGCCGAGCGATTCACCAGCGACGACCCGACAGATACGACCACGCGGACCAGCCACCCAATCCAATTCGAGCTGCCTACGCAATGCGCCGCCGTCTGCAACGCAGAGCACAGAATCACCATCACCCCATCCACCGCATGCGTCGCCGGGCAAATCGCCATCAGCGAAGGCCACGCATTCATCGCCCCCGGAGCGCCGGAGTTTCCTGGTGCGCCAATACCGCAAATGGCCAACCCGGTCTTCACAATCACTGGAATCAATCTCAGGCCTAACTCGAACAACTGACCTGTATGCGCCAACATTGCTTACCTCCCGCCAATCCCTAACTTCCATTCGCTCAATGCGCTCGGCTTCAAACAACCTGCGCTGCACTTCCATTAATAGGACGAATAAGCACAGCCCAAATCGACAGGCCAGGCGAAAAAAAAGCTACAATCGAGGCATGCCTTTGACCGCTGCGGAGGCCGTCGAACAGGTTTACAGGGCTGATTGGGGCCGCATCGTCGCCGCCCTTATCAGCATGGTTGGCGATTTCGACCTCGCCGAGGAGTCTGCCCAGGAAGCTTTTTCCGCCGCCGTCGACCAGTGGCGCGATTCCGGCGTGCCTGACTTTCCGCGCGCCTGGATCATCCAGACCGCCAAGCACAAGGCCATCGACCGCATTCGCCGCAAGAAACGTTTCGAAGAAAAGGCGGATTTGTACCTCAAGGACGGTTCCATCCGCACTGTTGAGGAGCCCGACTATGACAACAGCGAAATCCCCGACGATCGACTCCGCTTGATTTTCACCTGCTGTCACCCGGCGCTCGCTGCGGATTCGCAGGTCGCCTTAACCCTCAGAACCCTGTGTGGACTGGAGACCGAAGAGATCGCGCGTGCCTTTCTTGTGCCCGTGCCTACCATGGCGCAGCGCCTGGTGCGCGCCAAACACAAGATTCGCGACGCTGGCATTCCTTACATCGTGCCCGAAACGAAGGACATGCCCGAGCGGCTGGACGCCGTCCTCACCGTTATTTATTTGGTGTTCAACGAAGGCTACGCCGCCACTCGAGGCGCGCCCCTCCTCCGCGCCGATCTGTGCGCTGAGGCCATTCGCCTCGGCCGTCTGGTTCGTTCCTTGATGCAGCCGCAGCCTCCTCCCGAAGCCACGGCCCTGCTCGCTCTGATGCTCCTGCACGATGCCCGACGCGATGCTCGCGTCGACGATGCAGGTGATCTCGTGGTGCTGGAGGAGCAGGATCGTAGCCGTTGGCATCGCGAGCAAATTGCCGAAGCCATGCCCCTGGTCGCGGAAGCTCTTCGCGGCGGACCGGGAGTATTCACCGTGCAAGCGGCAATTGCCGCGGTGCATTGCGGAGCCGGCCGCGCGGAAGATACCGACTGGGCACAGATCGTCAGCCTGTACGACATGCTGCAACGGTTGCAGCCTTCACCCGTTGTCGAACTGAACCGCGCCGTTGCTGTGGCCATGGTCCAGGGCCCTCGCACGGGGCTCGAACTCATCGACGGCATCGCCGCGACCAACGACCTCGAAAATTACCATCTGCTGCATGCCGCGCGCGCCGACTTGTTGCGACGCCTGGCTGCCTTTCCCGAAGCCGAGAAAAGCTATCGTCGCGCCCTGGAATTGGCCACTAACGAAAGCGAGCGCAGATACCTGCAGCGCCGACTGAAAGAAGTCCGCGGCAAGAACAACGGCGAATAGCGAATCATCCTGCACTCCCTTGCATTCTGATACGGGCCATGCCAGCTGTCAGTGCGGCGATTGTCGACGTGTTGCCTGCTTATCCTGCCTGGCGCGTCGCAAGAGTCGACCCAATCGTGGCCTTGCGCTACGAATAGCCATCACGGCGTGCCTTCAGCCGTGGCGAAGATGCCGAAGACACAAATGTTCGACGCAATCCTGATTGACCCCGCGCTCTCGTCGCTCTTAAGATGACTGCCACATGGATGCGCCGCCAGCATGAGGCATCGACGACCCATCTAAGTTTGCAGTTTTCAGTTTTAAGTGATTTGCGCCAAAGCGCGTCGGGTGCCGCACTCTTTTGATTTAGGGTGCGGGTTTTGACTTTTGTCTTCCATGTGGCGCTGGTCTTTTATGCCGGCCAAGCCAGCGATTCGCAGCCATTACCCTACGTCGGCATCTTGAAAAAGAAATATAGCCCCAGAAAAAGAAAAATCAGGTCCGGAGACCACGCCGCCAGTTGCGGCGGAAGCTGCCCGATTCCTCCCATGGCTTCAAACAGCGCCGACACCGCCCAATAGCTGATTCCAATGCCAATGCCCATGGCCACGCCGCCAATCGCTCCACGGCTTCCAACCAGCATCGCGAACGGAATCCCCAGCATCATGCTGATGGGAGCGATCAGCGGATACGCAAGTTTCTTCTGCCACTGCACCAGTAGAGTAGACACGTCGAACCCCGCGCGTCGCAGCCCCGCGATGTAGTGCCCCAGGTCGCTCAGATTCATCTGCGTCGCCTGAATCACTTCGCGATTGAAATAAGTGGGCGGCTCCACAAGTTCTGGAAGCGAAGTCAGCTTGAACGGAGCGTAGCTGGTCACTTTTCCATCGTTGAAGTCGCGCACCCAGCCTGACTCCAGCGCCCAGGTTTTTTCGTTCTCCAGCCACTGCGCCCGGTTCGCAAATACCCGCCGGCGCATTTGAAACGTCGCGGGATCCAGCTCGACGACGGTCAATCCGCCAAACAGATTCTGCTTGGGATCAAACAGATCGTAGTTGTATACCTTGTCGTTTTCACCAAATATCCAGCGCTGCGGCCTGGTGTACGTTTGCGCCGGCTTCCCTTTGATCTGGTTGCGCAGCGCGTCCTGCCGTTGGTTGGCATACGGCAGATAGGTGTAGTCCAACACGAACAGCGCGGCGGACAGCAAAGATCCGGCCAGCAGCAGCGGCAGCGCCAGTCGATAAAGACTGATGCCGCTGGCCTTGAATGCCACGATCTCGTTGTTCTTACTCAACACGCCCAGTGTTACCAGTACCGCCACCAGCGCTCCCAGCGGTGTCAGTTGATACAGAAGGAAGGGAATCAGGAAGCGAAAGTAGCTGGTCACCACGAAGAACGGAATGCGGTGCCGCGCGATGTCATCCAGCAGTTCGAAAAACGTAAACGTCTCGAACAGCAGGATGAACACGCCCATGATGACCGCAAAATAATAAAAAAATCGCCGCAATAAATACAGGTCGACAATCGTCGGAAAACTCGAAAACCCCGGCAACACTCCTTCACGGTGCACGCTTCCGTTCGGCACTGGGTTCGCCACCGCCGAACCCACCGTCGCCGATGAAGCCCGTGCCGCCGGCGCTACTTTCGGCCGCGGCACAACTCCGCGTCGCCGCAGCAACCTCCAAAAAACGCCGATGCGCCCGGAAAACGACCGCACCCCCGATCCACCTCGATACGTTTCCATTCGCGGCAGCAAGCTGAACCCGAACAGTGCCAGCACAACGTTGGCAATCCACATCCCCACCGACGGTGGAACTGCGCCCTGTCTCGCAAGCCCCGCGCCCATAATGAACAGAGAGTAGTAAGCGCCGATCACCAGAATCGCCAGAAGCGTCCCGGCCGCGCGCCCGCCGCGTCGCGGCTGCGTGCCAAGCGGCACCGCAATCAGAGAGAACACCAGGCAAGCCACAGGAAACGCGAATCGCTGGTGCAGTTCCACTCGCGCGTCACGCCAATTCTTCCCATGCTCATTCCAAAGTTGCGAAAGCGAGCGCTCGGGAATGCTGATCTCGCGCTCCTTGGCGGGCGTTAAACCAGTTACTTCGATCGGCCAGTCGCTGCGCCCAAACGCCGTCACGGAGTAGTGATCGGGATCTTCGCGCGAGAATTCGTGTGTGGCGCCCCCGTTCAGGTGCAGCTCCAACTTTCCCTGCTTCGGTTCGGCAATGACAATCGCGCTTTCCGCAAGTGTGATCTGATTGCCGGACTGCGCCCCGGCTTCGGCCAGGAACACCCCGTTCCAGTGCGTCCCGCTGGCGGAAACGTCGTTGATATAAAGGATCATGCGCGGAAAGCGCTCGTCGAATACTCGAGGTTGCACGAAAAATGAAATTTGCGACTGGATCAGCCCGCCTTCAATATCGCGAAACGTGCGAAGCGACAGCGGCGCCAGCCAAAGCGTCATCACGAGCGTCAGCGCGGCCCCAACCACCGCCAGCACGCCCACCGGAAAAAGGATTCGCTTGCGGCTGATGCCCAACGCGGTGATCGCAATGATTTCGCTGTCCATCGACATCCGCCCAAGCCCCAGCAGCACTCCCACCAGCACCGCCATCGGCAACGTGAATACCAACAGGCTGGGGATCAGGCACAGGAACAGCTGCACAATTTGCGCACTCGACCCTGAGTGCCGCACGATTAATTCCATCAGGTGTACGAGCTTGGGTACGAACAGAACAAATGTGAAGATAAGAAGGCCGAGCAATGCGTGGCGGACCACTTCGCGGACAATGTAGCGATCAAGGATGCGCATGGGGCGAAAGGGCAGTGTAACATGAGGGGTGCGGCACATCCCGTGACGATTGCCGCGCGCCGGCATCCGATGTGGCGCGGCATCGAGTGCAGTTAATCGGTTAAACTGGGAGCTCGCACGGCGTACTTGAAACTCGAATAGCCACGAACTCGCGTGTCCCTTTAACGCCACGTGCAACAGATCGGCCTGACGGTCGCGCTTCAAAAAGGGAACAGCTCACTCAGGGAGCGAAACGAAGAATGAATCGAATTCATCTGGCGGTGTTGTGGCACATGCACCAGCCTCAGTACAAAGACCCGGAGACGGGACGATATGTGCTGCCGTGGACACGTCTGCACGCCACCAAAGATTACTGGGGTATGGTGAAGCTGTTCGACGAGTTTCCCAAGTTCCACGCCACCTTCAACATGGTTCCTTCGCTGTGCATGCAGTTGGAAGAATATGCCAGCGGCAAATTCAATGAGCCCTGGTTCAACCTGGCATTCAAAATCACCGAAGCGCTTACCCGCGAGGACAAAAACGAGATTCTGGCGCGCGCCTTTCAGGTGAATCATGAACGCCTGATGAGCCGATGGCCGAGGTTCGTCGAATTATATGAGTGGTCCCGGCCGGCGGGCGGCGCTCAGGCGTTGGTCACCTTTACCGGGCGCGACTGGCGCGATTTGCAACTTCTCTCGCAACTCGCCTGGATGGATGAAGAATGGTTTTCCAAAGATCCGGTCGTCAGCCGATTGGCCAATCGCGGAAAAGATTTCTCGGAAAGCGACAAGCAGGCCCTCAAGGCAAAACAACTGGAGCTCATGGGCTTGGTCCTGCCCGCTTATCGCGAAGCTGCCGCCCGTGGTCAGATCGAGATCAGCACCACGCCGTTTTACCACCCCATCCTTCCGTTGATCTGCGATTCCGATATCGCGCGTGTGGCGAACCCCGCTACGCCACTGCCTCGCCGCGCCTTCCGTCATCCAGAAGATGCGCGTGAGCAACTCCGCCGCGCCCGCGAGTATCACGAGAAGATGTTCGGCTCGAAGCCCGTGGGCTTGTGGCCGTCGGAAGGTTCGGTGTCGGATCAGACGCTACAGATTGCCGCCGAAGAAGGGTTCCAGTGGTTCGGCACGGATGAAGGCGTCCTCGGGCGAACCCTGAACGTCGGATTTTTCCGCGATGCCAATGGCATCCCTGCCAACGCCGAAAAAATGTACCAGCCTTGGCGCGTACAGATCGCTCAAACCGGCATCACCGGATTGTTCCGCGACCATCATCTTTCGGATTTGGTCGGCTTCGTTTATAGCCGCATGGACAGCAAAGCCGCTGCCGCCGATTTGCACGGCAAACTCCGCCACCTTGGTGCTAACGTTTCCAGCTCGCAGCCGTTGACCGTCAGCCTGTTCCTCGATGGAGAAAATGCCTGGGAATACTATCCCGGCAATGGCCGCGAATTTTTGCGCGAATTCTATCGCCTCATTAGCGACGACCCCGATTTCCGCGCGCTCACCGCCACCGAAACCATTACTGCGGCGGGAGATGTCCCTGTAACCACCGGAATTTTCCCCGCCTCCTGGATCAACGCCAATTTCGACGTCTGGATCGGTCATCAGGAAGATGTCGCGGCGTGGGAATTACTGTGGGACGCTCGCGAAGCCTACGGCAGCGGTGTCGAAGCCGCGGCGAAGGGTCGTCAGGACGCGCCCACTCAGACCGCTTTGGCACAAGCTCAGGAGTCATTACTAGTCGCCGAGGGCAGTGACTGGTGCTGGTGGTATGGCCCCGAACACAGCACCGCCAACGACGCCGAATTCGATGCCTTGTATCGCAAGCATCTCACTGGAATTTATCTCGCCCTCGGCAAAATCGCTCCCGAGGAATTGGGCAAGCCCATCAAGAAGAGCCCCGAGCGCGCTTACCAGCAGGTGCCCTCGTCCATGCTCAAGGTGAAAGTCGATGGCGTGGAATCCTCCTATTTCGAATGGCTCGGCGCCGGAGTTTATTCTCCGGAACGCCGCGGCGGCGCCATGCACGGACGCGTATTTTGTTTGAAGGAACTGCGCTACGGATTTGAAGAAGGCCGCTTCGTCGTCAGAGTCGATTGCTTTCCGGATATTCTGGGCGAGATGGAAGATCCTGAATTCCGCATTGTGATTGGCGCGTGCGAAGAAACCACCATCGTCGTGAACCTGGAGCGCGGTCGCCTGAAGGAATTTGCCATCGAGAAAAATCGTCTGTGCATGTTGAATCCCTCAAAGATTGCGGCCGCCGCTTATCAGCGGACTTTGGAAGTGGCTATCAATCGCGATCAATTGAATTTACAGGGCGTGAATAAATTCACTCTCGGCGTCGCCCTATGGCACATCGGCTTGCCCATTGACGTTCTGCCGGCTGAAGGCTCCCTCGAGGTCCAACTGGGCGAAGAAAACTCCGCCTGGGCCATCCAACCAGCCGCCACCACATAACTCGTCCCGGCCGCGGGTAACTCATGTTTTGTCATTCCGGACGGAGTCCGTTGAGTGAGGAATCGAGTGTCGTTACGTTTTCCCCAGCGGCGTAGTAGTGTAGTGGCCTCGGCCGCCGCCCGAAAGCAGATACCGTATGTCCCGCGACGCACCCCACGTTCTACTCCTGATCCTCGCGCCCCTGCTCCATCTCGCTGCCGTGTCCTCGCCCCTTCGCGCTCAGGATCCCATTCGCGTCGAGTCCAATCAGGTTCTGGTTCCCGTGGTGGTCTTGAACGATAAGCTCTACACTCGCTTGAAAAGAGCCCAATTGGAAGGCCGTCAGCGCAGCGCTGAAATCCTCGACAGCCTCGCAATTCGCGGCTTGTCGATTAAAGACTTCCACCTCTTAGAGGATGGACAACCGCAGACTATTCAAAGTGTCGCACCAGAGGCTCCGGGTTTCGCGATGATCAGCGACAATTTTGGCAAGCATCCGCAAACTATCGGTTTAGGCGGCGGAAGGTGGAGCTATCCTGACATACCTTCAAACGACCTCAGTGAGTGGCTCGCGTGGCCCAAATACGTAATCGCCTACGTTCCACCGCCATCGCCCACCGGAAGCTGCCATCAGATCCACGTCAAAGTTGGCCGCTCGCACGCCGTGGTCTGGGCACGCAGTGAATATTGCAATACCAAGCATCCTCCCACCGACCCTCTCAATGGAACTGACTTTGGCCATCGATTGGAAACAGATCTTGCTTCGCCTCAGGAAGGTTATATCCCTCTCGCTGTTCAAGCCATCGCCTTCCCAGAAGCTTCTGGCCAATCACGCGTCTATATTGAACTCGAGTTTCCCTGGAAATCCCTCAAATACGAATTCCGGCAGGGCACGCTCTACGCGTCGTTCGGCGCCTTGCTTATGATCTACAACCAGGACGGCACCCTCGCCGCTCGCCTCAGCGATTTCGCTTGCTGCGACTATGGCAACGACATCAAAAAGCCCTCCAAAAACGAGCCCTCTCAAGTTCATTCCATGGAAGCTAAAACCGTCATCCCCGATCGTTTGGAATCCCAGATTGAACTTCCCCCAGGGGTTTACGAACTTCGCGCCATCTTCAGCGACGGAGAAAACTTCGGCCGAAAACGCGTTCCGCTCACCGTCGACGGCTTCGCTCCAAATCAACTGGCACTTAGCCAAATCGCCCTCGCCAGGCGCGTTCGCAAACTCAGCGACCAATCCACCGACACTGCTCTCAAACAGCCCGGCAGCTTTTCGCCACTAGTAAGCAAGGCGGTTGAATTCACTCCAACAACCGACACACATTTTGAAGATGAATTTCTTTGCGCTTATTTTGAAGTGAACGACCCGCAACATCCTTCGGGCTCGTCCACAACTGTCAAGGCTCACATCAGAATTGTCGATGCCAATACCGGCAAACTGAAACTCGATTTCGAGCCCGTGAGCGCCGCCCCTTACACCACTCCCGGCAGTTCCGTAATTTCCATCGCTCGCGGACTCGACGTCAGCACGCTACCCGATGGCCAATATCGTCTCGAAGTCCAGGCGACCGCTGCTGGCCAAAACACACCGTGGCGCGCCGCCAACTTTGAGGTGGAGCGCGGTAATGCTCCAGATATTGTGCTACCCGCGTCCGGCCCGAATCTCTAACCGGGTAGCACTCTCTTATTCTTCAATGTAGCGCTGGGCTTTTATGCCAGCCCCGCCGCCTCAATGGTTTTCCTTGTGTTCTCTGTGTTCTCTGTGGTGAACCAACAAACTCAAATTCTCCCCAGCAGTAACAAGATCACCAGGATCACCACCACCAATCCCAACCCGCCGCTCGGGTAATATCCCCAGCCACGGCTATAAGGCCAGCTTGGCAATGCACCCAGCGCCGCCAACAACAGCACCACTACCAAGATTGTAAGTAGCATAGTGTCACCCCTCGTGCGTGAGCGTGCGCTCTTTCCCGTCGCGCAACAATCGTTGGAAGCCCGTATCCTCACCCAAGGAAAACAGTAAAACCCTGCCAGAATCCCCGCACTCGTAAAAGCGCTGCCACTATCGGCTTCAACGTAGCTCTGGTCTTTTATGCCAGCCGCTGTAGTGACGTGCTCTCCGAAAAAAACGGTTTGACGTTCACTGTGCAGCTTCTGATTCCGCTCCACCATAAATTCCACGCCAATCCCGTGTTACCCTTTTCCGCGCCAAACCGCCATCCGGCGGCATCCAATTTCCGGGCAACCCCACTCCGCTACTGCAAGGAGCTCCTCATGAACACGCGGGACGAATACCAGGCCATTGTTGTCGGTTCGGGACAAGGAGGAAATCCACTGTGCGCCGCGCTAGCCGCCGCAGGCCTCCGTACCGCCTTAATCGAGCGCAAGCATGTCGGTGGAACCTGCATCAATGAAGGATGCACTCCCACAAAAACTATGGTGGCCAGCGCCCGCGTAGCCTATCTTGCGCGGCGTGGGGCCGACTACGGCGTCCACGCGGAAAACATCCGCATCGACATGCAGCGAGTCCGTCAGCGCAAGCGCGACATCGTCGACAGTTTTCGCAACGGTAGCCAGGGCCGCATCGAGAAAACCGCGAATCTCGATCTGATCTTCGGCGAAGCCAGTTTCACCGGGAAGAAGTCGCTCTCCGTTCGCCTGAACGATGGTGGCGAGCGCCAACTGTCCGCGGACAAGATTTTCATCAACGCGGGCGCGCGTCCCTCTGCTCCGCCTATCGATGGACTCAAAGAAATCCCATTCCTGAACAGCACTTCGATCATGGAACTAGACTCCGTTCCCGAGCATCTTGTGGTTCTCGGCGGTGGCTATGTTGGTCTCGAGTTTGGCCAGATGTTTCGTCGCTTTGGAAGTCGCGTCACCGTTTTTCAAGCCGGCCCACAACTACTTAGCGGCGAAGATGCCGACGTTGCCGGGGAAGTCGCGAACATTCTCAGGCAAGACGGAATTGACGTGCTGCTGAACACCAAAGCCCAGCGCGTGCAGAAAGAAGCAGCGCACATCAATGTCAGCGTGAGCACCGGCGACGAAACCCGCGTGGTGCAAGCTTCCCACCTTCTCGTGGCCACCGGCAGAACGCCTAACACCGATTCCCTGAACCTTCCAGCCGCCGGCATTGCCGCCGACAAGCGCGGATTCATTCGCGTGAATTCCAAACTCGAAACCAGCGTGGAGGGAATCTTTGCGCTTGGTGACATTAAGGGCGGCCCCGCTTTTACCCATATTTCCTACGACGATTTCCGCATTCTTCGCACCAACCTGATCGACCACGGCGATGCCAGCATCAAGGGCCGCATGGTGCCCTACACCTTATTCATCGACCCGCAACTCGGGCGCATCGGACTGACAGAAGCGGAAGCGCGCGCAAAAAATGCCAAGATTCGTGTGGCCAAGATGCCCATGAACTACGTGGCCCGCGCGCGGGAAATCGATGAGACTCGCGGATTCCTGAAAGTCATCGTCGACGATCGCACCGAGAAAATTCTTGGTGCAGCCGTGCTCGGCGTCGAGGGCGGGGAAGTAATGTCGATGCTGCAACTCGCCATGATGGGCAAACTGAAGTACAGCAAATTGCGCGACGGCATCTTTGCTCACCCCACTCTCGCTGAGTCTCTCAACAATTTGTTCACGCACTTCGAATCGTGATCCGGCGCTGCCAGCGTTCAATTTCCCGGCGTCGCGTATACCTTGATCCAGTGATTCCGCATCCGCGCCTTGATTTGCTTTCCGTTTACGTTTGAGATGATCAAGTTCGATTCTTGTACCGGCATGTGGCAATCAATACAGTTATCGCGAATCCTCGCCCCCAGTCTTGCAAACTCCCCACAGTCGCTGTCTTTGTGGCACGTCAGGCATTTGTCCGAATACGCCGCCGCCGCTCGTTCTGGCGCGTGCACTTCATGGCACGTCGTGCAGCTCATTTGCGAATTCTGGTAACAGCGGCTTCGTTGCGTCAGTGCCGCCTGGTTGCCGTGGACATCCACCGCGGCGTCGGCATCAGGACGCTGCAGCCGAATGTAGTTTTCCAGGGGCTGCCCCGGAACATACGAAAATGCGGGCTTGATCGATTCTCCGATTCCTCCATGGCATTGCGCGCAGACTTCCACCTGCCGATCCCGCGCAAGCGCCAACAGATTCACGATCGCATGATCGACGGACGCAGTCTCAGCGGACTTCGTTCGCTTCCTCTCGACGTGCTCTCGCCCCGCGCCATGGCATCTTTCGCACGAAATCCCCAGCACATACCCGCTCTTTCGATACACGTTCACCGCCGTTGTCGAACTCACCGTCGCAAAATATGTCGCATGGCATTCAAGGCATCGCGGAACGATCGGCCTCCCGAAATCCGCCGTCCCGTCGATGAATCCCGGACTGTTCACCCACTCGTTCAATTCTGTCCAGTACGACACCGGTAACTGGAAAAGTTGATTGCCACGCCAGTACAAATACGTCTGGCCCTTTTCTCCAGAGCCAGTCACGAAATCGATTCGCTCCGAGCGCGTCTTCTGGTTCGGTGGCTGCCAGAACACAGCCGTCTCGTAGAAACCGCTCGGGCGCGCTTCCATTCGGAACTGCAGATCGGGATCCCGGGTCTTTAGAATGTACTCGGGGTCGCTGAATTTTCCTGCGATGGATTCTTTGCTGGGCAGTTGCGAAGTCAGGTAGTGATTCGTGCGCAAATACGTCTCCGCAACCGTCGAGTGACATTCCCGGCAGACGCCATCGCCGACAAAACCGCCTCGACCATCCGCCCGCTTTTCCCCGGCCGGCGAGGCCCTGGCAGTCCTCGCCGACTGCTGCGGTCGAGTCGCGCCGGCCACTGTAAATGCGACAATCAACAAGATTGCCGCGCAAATTGCATTCGTTCTAACCACAAAATTGCTCCCATGGCCGAAGCGCTCACTCAGCGTGCATTGCTTTGCGCTGGCTCACCACATCACCGTCTCCTTTTCTTAACTCCCGAAACACAATCGTCGAAAAAACGGTCATTCCGCCAAGCACAATGAACGCATGATGAATTCCATGTATGAATTCCGCTGGATTCGACCGGAACCGATCCGGAAGGAAGACCGCAGTTACCAGCGAAGCGCACGCCACGCCGAAGCTGATAGACATCTGCTGCATGGTGCTGGCGATGGAACTCGCGCTGCTGGCCTCTTCCTCGCTCACATCCGCGTAAACCAGCGTATTCATGCTGGTGTATTGCAGCGAAGTGAAGAACCCGTAGCAGAAAACTTCCAGCACGATCAGCCAAACTGGCGTGCCCGGTCCGATCGTCGAGAAAAGAAAAATCAGCAAACCGATGAAGATGGTGTTCGAGACCAGCACAGTGCGGTACCCAAAGCGCGCCAGTATTTTCGGCATCGTCATTTTGAGGCTCATCGCCGCAAACGCCTGCGGCATCATCAACAATCCGGATTGTATCGGCGTAAAACCCAGCCCCACCTGGTACAGCAGCGGAAAGAGAAACGGAATTCCTCCGATCCCCAGCCTCGTTAGGAAACTGCCGCTCACCGCCGCACGAAACGTTCGTATGCGGAACAGCGCCAGCCGCAGCATCGGATAGCGCGTTCGCGTGGCGTGCAGTCCGTACCCTGCAAGAAGTGCCACCGCCAGCGCCAGCAGCCCCAGAATTTCCCTGGTGGTTAATGTGTGCTCGCCAAAAACTTCCAACACGTAAGAAAGCAGCGCCACTCCCGCACCAAACAGAATCAGTCCAGCCACATCCAGTGGATTGGTATGCTCTTCTCGATAGTCCGGCAGATGACGGTACACCATGTACAACCCGACAAGGCCAATCGGTACATTCACGAAAAATATCAGTCGCCAATGCAAATATCCCACAATCAGCCCGCCTGCAATCGGACCCAGCATCGGCCCAATCAATCCTGGAATTGCCACGAAGCTCATGGCTCGTACCAGTTCAGACTTGGCGAACGTGCGCACCATCGTCAATCGTCCCACGGGAACCATCATCGCTCCGCCGCAGCCCTGCAGGATCCGGCACGCCACCAGGAAATGAATGTTGCTCGACAATCCGCACAACAGCGATCCCAGCGTGAAGATCCCTATGGCCGACGCGAACACTCGCCGCGTTCCGTAACGGTCCGCCATCCATCCGCTGATCGGAATGAACACGGCAAGGCTCAGTGTGTAGCTCGCCAGCACCGACTTCATGCTCAGCGGCGCCACGTGCAATGCCGCGGCGATTGTCGGCACTCCCGTATTCAGAATGGTGGTGTCCAGCGACTCCATGAAAAACGCCACTGCGATCAGCCAGGGCAGCAGTCGCTTGCTGGATTCGGCGAGGTCGCCCTGCGGCTTGAGATCTTCGTTCGAAGTCTCTGCACTGAGATTTGTCGGGGTGGCTTGCATCAGCTCTCTTGAGCGCGTTTGTCGAGGCCTTCAGCGCGGACTGGGATTATCGCCCATTTAGCAATGGAGTACATCCCACCCTCGACCCATAGGAGAAACCCTGATTGACTTCTCCGTTACGTTCGCCTAGGCCTGATTTGCACAGAGCTGGTTCTTCCGCGCAGCCTGCGGAGTCGATTACTCCGGCGAGCCCCGCTGGTACGATTTGATTATCTCCGAAGGTGTCTGCTATCTGTGTCGTTCCCCAGTACCCCGATGAATTTTTCGGCCCCGCGCACAAAAAGCACATGTCGACTTTGAAAGGGTGATATGCCACGCGTACTCCTGCTTTGTTCCGAAAATGTTTCGTGTGACAGGCTCCGCCAGGTGTTTCAGTCCCACACCGAATTCGAAATTGTTGCCGGAATAAAAGATGCCGCGGGTACGATTTCCAAAGCCACGCAAATCCACCCGGACCTGATGATCATGGAAATGGCGGGCGAACCCAACAATGCTTTAGATACCGCGGAAAAATTAAAATGCATGTTACCCCGCATTCCGTTGTTTCTGGTCACTCTGCAACAATCGACTGCAAACTTGCTCCGGCCAGCAGCGAGCGCACCCAGGCCGCCGACGATTGCATTGCCTGCCACATGGAGAAGCGCCCCGTTGCCGGAATCTCGCACTCCAACGACACCAAGCATCGCATCGTCCGCTTCGCCGGGCAGCCTTTGCCCGACGTGGCTTTCGAACAGCCTCAGCCCGATCTGCCCGGATTGCTGTGGCTCAATCGGCCCGCACCCGGCGCCGGCGATCCGTTGCCGGCCGTCACCGAATTGGAAGCCTATTGGACCGTGGCGCGCAAAGATCCCGCATTGGCTCCTTATGCGCTGCAAAAGTTGGATGAACTCGCCAAGTCGGCTCCCAATGATCCAGTCGTCCTCACTTGCCTTGGCGCGGTTGCGCTCTCAGACAAAAAAGATAATGCCAAGGCCGCCGACGATTTCTGTCGCGCTCTTAAGCTCGGGTCGGAAGATCCCACCACGTATCTGAACCTTGCTACCGCACTCGAAAATCTCGGACGTCACCAGGAAGCCGAATCCGTCCTCGAACGTGGCGTGGCCGCTTATCCATATTGGGGACCGCTCGTCGCGCGGCTGGCCCAGCAATATTTGAACGACGGACAAACCTGGCGTGCCAGCGTCGTCGTTCATCAATACCGTAAACTATTTCCTGAGGATCCCTTGGTGCGCGACGCCCTGCAGCCATCCGCCAATCCCGCCGGATTACAGCCAACCCCCGCTCGCATTCCGCCCATCGCCCTCCCCAGATAAAGCGCAGTCCCGAATAGCATTCCTTCTCATGCGGACTCTGTGCTTTGTAGGCGGCTTCACGCCGCCATCTCGTTCGTACGCGCAACTGTACTCGCCAGGGGTCGGAGCTTTTAGCTCCGACATCAATCGCTTGGCCATATTGGGCTTTAGCCCCTGAGGACTCCGAACTTCTTCACCGCAACTCAGGGCGCGACGTCACCACTGCCTTCCATTGCCTTTGGGGATTCTGCGTTGTATCGTTCTGCCGACTTGGAGACGACCACGATGAACTCGACACCAAAGTTTGCCATCGCTCTTTTCATTCTGCTTTTCAGCGGCGCGGTATCGAACGGCGCCGAAACCCCGCAAACCGCTCTGCTCGTCCTCTCCAAAGGTCAGCAGGCCTTGTTCATTGTTGATCCCGCCACGCTCACCGTCGTCGGTCAGGTTCCTTCCGGCCCCGATCCGCATGAAGTCATCGCATCCGCAGACGGCAAAACCGCCTACATCTCGAATTACGGCGGCGGCTCATACAACACCATTACCGTCGTCGACTTGCTCAATCAAAAAACCTTGCCCATCATCGACCTTAGTTCTTTGCGCGGTCCTCATGGCCTAGAATTCGTTGGCGGAAGACTTTGGTTCACCGCTGAGGGCGCCAAGGTCGCTGGCAGCTACGATCCCGCAACCAACAAAATTGATTGGGTCATGGGCACTGGCCAGGATCGCACTCACATGATCTACGTTTTTCCTGACCTCAACCGCATTCTCACTTCCAACGTCAGCTCCGCGACGATCACCTTCATCGAAAAGGGAACTGGACCCGGACAAGGCTTGGGTCGCGGTCCAGGTGGACCGCCTCAGGGCGCGCCAAACGGTCCTGCTGGCGCCGGTTTGATGGGCGGTCCCCAAGCCTCCTGGCGAGAAACCCAAATCCCTGTGGGCCACGGCTCAGAGGGCTTCGATGTTTCTCCCGATGGCAAAGAAATTTGGGTCGCCAACGCTCAGGACGGCACGATCTCGATCATCGAAGTCGCAAGCAAAAAAGTTGTACAGACTCTCGATGCGAATGTACATGGCGCCAACCGTTTGAAATTTACTCCCGATGGAAAATTAGTCTTTGTTTCCACGCTGGGCGGACCCGATCTGGTTGTCCTCGAGGCCGCCGCTCGCAAAGAGGCCAAGCGCGTCAAGATCGGTCGCGGCGCTGCCGGCATTTTGATGCAGCCCGACGGCTCGCGCGCATTCGTTGCTTGCACTCCCGACGATTACGTCGCAGTCATTGACCTGAAAACTCTCGAAATGACGGGGAAACTCAGCGCAGGGAAGCAGCCAGACGGCCTCGCTTGGTCCGTCCGCAAATAACGTGTCGCTACGCTTCCACGCGCATCGAAATGTGCGATTTGTTCAGCGTGTTGGACAATCCTTGGTGTGACTTCGTAGTCGCTCCCAGATAAAACGCCATCACCAGCCCCAACACCGCAAGGATCACAGCCACCGCCACCGCAAGCGTCGAGAGTTGCCCGGTACTCGGCAAGCCTTGGTCGATCGCACGTACGTACCGCACGTGCCGCCACGCGGAAAAAATGTCAACGATCACCCCAAGTAGCACCAGAAATACTCCCAGAGGAAGCGAAAGTGACGAAGGCTCCGAAATTCGCCCGCCGCTGGATGATTCCATCACCCGCAGAAAAAGCCCGAAGCGCGCCAACACGAACCCGAACGCCATCAGCGCCAGACTTGTGCGGATCCACGCCAAAAACGTGCGCTCCGCCGCCATGTAGACGCGCGGGTCGCGATTAGAATCATCTGCAGCCATACGCCAGTCCTCCACTCCTTGGGCGCTGCGAAAGCACCGCAGCATATCACCAATCAAGAAAAGCGCTACGAAACCGGTTCATGGACAGGAGCGTTCAAGCCGTTTGTCCGTCTCGAAACTCCGCCATTTCGTACTAAAGGTACTACCGCGCTGCAGCAAGAAAACGCAACGGTTTTGCAACTTTGGACTTGTACCGCCTCAGTAGTGCTCTGTATACTTTGCTCCACTTTCCCGGCCCTCGAAGTGGTTGTCCCCGTATCCGCCCCAAGGCCTAGCGATAGGTTTTGGTTGTAGCAAATCATGCAGTTTGCAATGTGTTGTGTGGCTAGCTGTGTCTGGAAGTGCCAGTTGGTGTGTCAATTTGGAGGAGTGCGTATTCATGAGAACTGCCCTGCTATTCATTCGTCAGAACAATGCTGAACAGAAAATCAAACGGAATGGCATCAGCGTGCCGCTGCCTCGAATCGCAATCGCGGCCATGCTCTTCGCATTGTTGGCAGGCTCCCTCGCGGCGCAGACCAGTGTCACCACCGCGCACAATGACATCGCTCGCACCGGCGCGAACACCACCGAAACCATTCTCACGCCCGCAAACGTGAAGACCGGCACGTTTGGCAGGTTGTATTCCATGACCGTGGACGGCTACGTGTATGCCCAGCCGCTGTATCTTCCAAACCTCACCATGGGCGTGGGAACGCCCCAGGCCGGAACCACGCACAATGTTGTGTTTATCGCCACGGAGCACGACAGCATCTATGCATTCGACGCCGACAACAATGGCGGAGCCAATGCCGCGCCTCTGTGGAAGATCACTTTGCTGGATAGCGCGCACGGCGCCACCTCTGGCGCCACCACGGTTCCCAACGGCGATGTCGGTACCAGCGACATCGTTCCGGAGGTGGGAATCACCGGGACGCCCGTGATCGATGCCTCCACAAAAACTCTTTACGTCATCGGGAAAACCAAAGAGACCATTAGTGGAACCACCACCTATGTGCAGAGGTTGCACGCGATTGATGTAACGACTGGTCTCGAAAAGTTTGGCGGTCCCAAACTGCTGAACCCCTCCTCGCAGTGTGTTACCAGCGGCAGTCCTCAACCCGGAGATATCTGGGTGGCCGGAAACGGAAATGGCAGCGTCAGCGGCGTCCTGTGCTTCGATCCCAAGTGGGAGAACAATCGTCCGGCGCTGTTGCTGCTGAACGGCATCGTGTACGTGGGCTTCGCGGCGCATGGTGATAACGGTCCGTGGCACGGCTGGCTGCTCGCCTTTAACGCTTCCACCCTGGCAACCACTGGAGTGTGGTCTACCTCTCCAAATGCGGTAGGTTCAGGCATCTGGATGGGCGGTGCGGGGCTCGCGGCAGATGTTCCTTCCGGTAAACCGTTTGGAAGAATGTTCACGGTAACGGGCAACGGTCTTTTCGACGCCGCAGCCTCCTACACCAATGCGATGGATTATGGCGACTCGATCGTGCGCTTGGATTTGACGAACGGAGTTCCAACCGTTGCGGATGACTTCACCCCACACGATCAGTCCTTCTTGAACGGCGGTGACATTGACCAGGCATCCGGCGGCGTCATGCTGCTGCCCGATTCCGTCGGTGGCGGAAATGGCCAACACCAGTTGGTGCAGATCGGCAAATCCGGCCGCGTATACGTACTGAACCGCGAAAATTTGGGAGGCTACAACGCAAACAACACCACCGATCCCGGGGAGCGGGGAAGTACCGGGGGGTTGTGGGGGGCGCCGGCGTATTGGAACGGCAACGTCTACATCTGGGGACGCAGTGACGTCTTAAAAGCGTTTGCGTTTGCGAATGGGACCATCACGTCGACAACGCCGACCTCAAAGTCTGTTGAAAGTGCCGCAACATACAGTCCTACACCATCGATTTCCGCGAATGGAACCACCAACGGAATCGTTTGGTCCCTCAAAACAGATAATTTCGGGTCCAACGGATCAGCGATCTTGTATGCGCACGATGCCACAAATGTGGCCACCTTGCTTTATTCCAGCGCGCAAAACGCCAGCCAAGACGCACCCGGAGCGTCCGTGAAGTTTGTCGTGCCGACGATTGCCAACGGGAAAGTTTATGTCGGAACCGAGACCCAGCTTAGCGTCTACGGATTATTGAATGGAGTCACGCCCGCATCCACGCCGGTGATCAATCCCACGGGACAAACGTTCACTGGAACGCTGCAAGTGACCATGTCCGATAGCACTGCAGGTGCCTCCATCTACTACACGACAGATGGCACCACCCCCACTACGAATTCCACGAAATACACTGCCGCGATCACCGTCAGCACCACGACCACGGTCAAGGCCATTGCTAGTGCCGCAGGATTCTTGCAGAGCGCTGCCGCCAGTCAGACCTACACGCTGCAAACGCAGACTCTTGCTCCTACCTTCAGCCCCGTTCCCACAACCTATGCCACGCCGCAGACGGTCACAATTTCCGATGCCACCAGTGGTGCAACAATTTATTACACCCTCGATGGCAGCACTCCCACCACAAGCTCCACCAAGTACACGGGCGCCATCACCATCAGCACTACCACCACCCTAAAAGCCATTGCCACCGCCACAGGCCTCAGCGCCAGTCCTGTTTCTAGTGGCCTCTACACCATTAGTTCCGGGGGCTCTACGATTAATTTCTCCAGCGGTTTCAGCACCGCGCAATCCTCCATGACCTTCAACGGTTCTACCGGGTTAGACGACACCCGCCTGCAACTCACAAGCGGCCTTTCTTTCCAGGCTGGCAGCGCGTTTTACAACACCCCGGTAAATATTCAGTCGTTTACCACCGACTTCACTTTGCAGCTCTCCAACGCCGGCGCCGACGGCATTACCTTCACCATTCAGGGCATTGGCCCCACTGCTCTCGGACTGCCTGGCGGGGGGTTGGGATATGGTCCCGACGTCGCAGGCGAAACCCCACAAATTCTGAAAAGCGTGGCGGTCAAGTTCGACACCTACGACAATCAGGGTGAGGGCCCCAATTCCACCGGCCTGTATCTCAATGGCGTCGCTCCCACAATCCCGGCAGTCGACCTCACCCCGTCGGGAATCGACTTGCACAGCGGCACCATGTTCGCTGCTCACGTCGTTTACGATGGATCGAATCTCACCCTCACTTTGAATGATCCCGTCACCTTGAATGTGTTTACCCACACTTGGGCCGTCGACATTCCCACAACCGTTGGCGCTTCGACCGCCTACGTCGGATTTACTGGAGGCACCGGAGGACAAACTTCCAGCCAAAAGATTGGTACCTGGACTTTCTCCTCAGCCACAGGTCCAACCACCGCGACGCCGACATTTAGCCTGGCGTCTGGAACCTACCTTGGCACCCAAATACTCACCATCAGTGACGCCACCAGCGGCGCGACGATCTACTACACCACCGACGGCAGCACTCCCACCACTTCATCAACGCAGTACTCAGGGCCCCTGGCCATCACTTCGTCGCAAACTGTCAAAGCGATTGCCAAGGCCGGCACCTCGGGCGTTAGTGGCGTTGCGAGCGTAACTTTAACCATCGAATCGCAGGTGGCGACGCCATCGTTCTCTCCCGTCGGCGGAACCTACACAAGCGCGCAGTCAGTGAAAATCACCTCAGCGACTTCCGGCGCAACGATCTACTACACCACCAATGGAACGGCGCCCACGAAATCGTCCACGCAATACACCGGGCCGGTCACCGTGAGCAGTTCCATGACCCTCGAGGCCTTAGCGTCAGCGAGCGGATTTTTCGACAGCAACGTGGCCAGTGCTAGCTATACAATTTCCAGCCAGGTCGCCGCTACTCCTACGTTCAGTCCCGCGGCGGGAACCTACACTTCCGCGCAGTCCGTCACGCTTAGTGATTCCACCGCTGGCGCGTCCATCTACTACACGACGAACGGCACCACGCCGACTACGTCCTCGACGAAGTACACCGCGGCGATCAATGTTGCCAGCACCACCACCCTCAAAGCTATTGCGGCCGCGGCTGGCTTCTCGCAAAGCGCCGTTGCTTCCGCCACCTACACCATCAATCTCCCATCCAACATCAATTATTCCGGCGGATTCACTGCTACCGGTTTGGACTTGAACGGCATTGCCAAACTTAACGGCACCAGGTTGCGTCTCACCGACACTACCCAGAACTCAGCCGGCAGCGCGTGGTATGGCGTCCCCGTCAACGTGCAAGCCTTCACCAGCGACTTCACTTTCCAGTTGACCTCTCCCAGCGCCGACGGCTTCACCTTCGTCATTCAGAACGCCGGCACAACCGCGCTCGGTCCTACCGGCGGTGGTCTGGGCTACGGTCCTGACAATGTAACCAACCCTTCCGCCAGCGCCAACGTTCCCATCGCGAAAAGCGTCGCGGTAAAGTTCGATCTCTACAACAATGCCGGGGAGGGATCTAACACCACCGGCTTGTACACCAACGGCGCTTCGCCCACCACTCCCTCCACCACTCTCGGCGGCGGCGTTAATCTCCACAGCGGCGACACGTTTAAGGTTCATCTCAATTACGACGGCACCACTCTAACCATGACCATTACCGACACGGTGAACACCACGCAGACCTTCACCACTTCCTGGCCCATCAATATTCCATCCACCGTTGGCGCAAACACTGCGTTCGTCGGATTCACCGGCGGCGTCGGCGGTTCAACTGCCATCCAGGAAATCATCACCTGGAGCCTGAACAGTTCCAGCGCCAGCAAAACTCCCGTCGTCTATCAGACTGCCAAACTCGCCGCCGTTAGCTCTGGCCCCACGTTCCGCCAGTTCACCTATAGCGCTTTCCCCGACGTCACCGGCACCATCATCGATGCCACCAAAGTCGGCGACAACGTCACCTTTACCGTCAACGTCGCGACCGCTGGCACCTATGACATCAACTTGTCGTACAAGAAATACAACACCCGCGGAATCTCGCAGCTCGCCATCAACGGCGCCAACGCCGGCGCTACCTTCGATCAATATTCTGCCGCTGAGGGCTATGCCACCCAGGATTACGGAAACTTCACATTCCCAACTGCCGGCAACTATTCTTTCAAGTTCACCGTCACCGGCAAAAACACCAGCAGTTCCAGCTACTCGGTCAGCTTCGATGACCTGACCCTAACCCCGCAGTAATCGCGAATCCCTATGTAGGGGCACGATACATCGTGCCCCTACAACTCTGTCGCGCCTGCTTTACGCAGCCATTGTTCGTCACTCCGCCAGCCCAACTTTGCGTTGCAATTCCTGAAACCGCGCATTGCCTCGCAGCGGATCAAACGCCGGTTCCACCTTCAGCGTCGTTAACACGTTAGAGTGCTTCTCGTAGCCCTTCTGCAGCCACGCGATCGCTTGTTCGTTATCCCCGACCCCCAGATTTGCAAACACGAAAACGCCGGGGTCTAGCTCTTCTTTCTGGTTTGCTTCCGTTAACTTCCTCAGCGCGTCTCGTGCCTTTTCCAGGTTTCCGGACCGCCCCTCCGCGTAAGCTTGTGCCTCCCACAGCGCTGGTCCCTCGCCTGACATCGGCCTCCATCTCTCTATGTTCGATAGGGCGTCCTTATGTTGACCATTCGCGATATAGGAGTAGAGCACCATATGTGCTCGCGAAAAATTGTCATCCATTTCCAGCACGGCCCTAAAGCGTTCGATGGCTCGCCCATGTTGTCGCGAATAGTAGAAAATCTCGCCCTGATCCGCGGCAATAATTAACGAAAGCGGATCCAGCTGCCGCGCCATTTCACTCTCTCTTAGCGCCTCATCAAAGCGCCCGCGCCATGTTAGATACTCCGCATACCACTGGTGCGCCGTCGCATAGTTGGGGTTCAGCTCAATCGCGCGCCGGTATTGTTTCTCCGCTGCGTTCCAGTCCCAATCATAGTTTTCCACGATCAAGGCCAGCGCAATGTGCGCTTCCGGCAAGGTTTCATCCAGTTCCAGCGCCCGCAATGCGGCGGTTCGCGCCTTGCTCATATATTGTGAGGAGGGCGCCAGGCTGTAGCCCGTCAACAGTGTGTAGCTATTCGCCAAACCTGCGTAAGCTGGCGCGTAGTTCGGATCCTTCGCAATAGCCTGCTGAAAATAATTTACGCCTTGCTGAAATCCCGCCACCGTTCTCTTGTTCCAGAAAAACAGCCCTTTTAGATACAGGTCGTAGGCCTGGCAAGCCTGCGGCGTCAAAGACGACGGATGCACTGGCGCGCTCAGCCTTGGTCCTCCCAACGTCAGCTGGATCTCGTCGGAGATTTCCAGCCGATCTCCGCTTGCACCGTCAATAAATTTGTCAGCTCGCGATCGTACTCCTGCGACCACAGGTGCGTTTGCCCGGCCACTTCGATCAGTTGCGCGTTGATCCGCACCTTGCCCGAATCCCTTCGCACACTTCCTTCCAGCACATACTGCACTCCCAACTCCCGCCCAATCTGGTCCATATTTTCCGAAGTGTGCTTGTAATGCATCACCGACGTTCGCGCAATGACCCCAAATTTCTGCGGGTCCAACCGTCCCAGTTGCGCGATCATCTCTTCCGTCAGTCCGTCGCTGAAATACTCTTGTCCTTCCTCTCCGGTCAAATTCTCGAAGGGAAGTACCGCCAGCATCGTCCGCCCGCGCGCGTCCGCGATTTGTGCGGAATGTCCCGAGTGAGCCCTCTTCAACATTGCCAGCGAACCCGCGATGACCGCCGCTCCAATCACCGCCAATGCTACCCACTGCCACTTTCTGCGGTTAACCTGCCGGGAACCGGCCGCGACAGCCAACTCTGCCGGTTCCCCTAAGCTTCCATCGGCCCCCGGTGCCAGCTTCGCGGTGCTCTCCTCGTCGCTCACCCCGGCAGCCCCGGCCACCCCCTCTACCGGTGTGATTACCCGGTATCCCAGTTTTGGCAACGTTTCGATGTACCTGGGCTCCGTAGCCGAATCGCTCAGCGCTCCTCGCAGCTCTTTAATCGCGGTGTTTAGCCCATGCTCAAAGTCCACGAACGTGTCCGACGGCCAGACCCGCTTCAGCAGCTCCTCGCGTGTTACGGCATCCCCCGCCCTCTCTAGCAGTACCGCCAGGACCTGGTAGGCCTGCGGGCGCAACTTCAGCTTTACGCCATGCTTATACAGCTCCCTGGTTTGAGTTCTGAGTTCAAACGGACCGAATCGGTATTTGCATGTTTTGACGGGCATCCCCACAAGCTCGCAGTGCGGGAATTTTGCTCTTTCGCACTTGCGGTTTGCCCTAAATTTCGTTGAATGAATTGCTTGCGCCTTCACCTGATTAACATCCCTCCTTCACCTTGCTTCCCTTGACCATCCGTCCGATTCGTGCGATTTCCTCACTCAGGAAGCCGCTGTCCCTTCTCCCTGACCGCCGGTCCGGAGCCGCTGGCCAGGATATTTGCTGGGGTGTCTACAACAGAAAGCTGGAGGTTGAATGCGCTCACAGAGTGGATTGCACAACCATGTTCGCAAAGGCCGCAAATGGCTGTTGGCGGCCGGAATTCTCAGCCTGACCACGGTCGCATCGGCCGCCATCCTGCCGAACCTTTTCCCGTTCTTTGATCCTACAGGCGTAATCTCTACCTACAACACCAAGGGCCCCATCGACGAATCCACCATGAATCCCTTCTTCCAGAGTCTCGGCACCAACGGTCGCTCCTGCGGAACCTGCCACCTCGCAAGCGATGCCTTTGGCCTCGGGGTCGACAGCATTCGTTCCAAGTTCTTTCGTTCCAATGGCAACGACCCATTGTTCGCTGCGGTTGACGGCGCCAATTGTCCTGATAACTCCTCCAACGACCCTTACGCCCATAGCCTTCTGCTGCGCAACGGATTGATTCGCATCGCGATGCAAGTCCCCGCCAATGCCCAATTCCAAATCGAAGCCTATCGCGACCCCTACGGGTGCGCCTCCGTCACTGACTCCTCCGGTGTGCAAACCGTCTCTGTCTATCGCCGTGTTTTGCCCACAACGAATTTACGTTACCTGAGCGCCGTCATGTTCGACGGCCGCGAGACCATTCAGCCACTCACCTCCGCGGCCACGTTCCAAGCCAATCTGATGACGGACCTAATGCATCAGTCCGTCGATGCTACTTTGACTCAGGCGCAAGCGACCGCAGCCCCAACTCAGGATCAGCAAACCGCGATCGTCAATTTCGAAATGGGACTCACCTCGGCGCAGGCTCTTGATTTTCGTGCCGGAGCGCTGAACCGCGGCGCCCTCGGCGGCCCCTTTCGCTCTCCAACCAGAGCTACTATCCCGGCACTAACGATTCGCTGGGCGCAGATCCCAACGGTAATCCCTTCAACTCGTCAGCCTTCTCTCTCTATTCTTCTTGGGAAAATAGCCCCGATGCAATGCGCCGCAAAATCGCCGCTGGCGAGAAGCTTTTCAATACTCGCCCTCTAACAATTTCCAACGTGCGCGGACTCACCGATAATGCGGCATTGGCGAAGGCCCTCGGCACCACCGTGCCCATCGCTCCCTTTCAGGGATTTTGCACCACCTGCCACGACGCCCCGAATGTCGGCAACCACTCTCTGCCTTTAGCGCTCGACATTGGCACGGGCCACGCTCCCAGCGTTGAAACCGACCCGCTCATTGCCAATGGCGTCTCGCAACTCAGTTTTCCTGAACTGCCCATCTTTAAAATCACCGGCTGTCCCGATCCCTTCGCCGATCCCAACAAGCCGTCTACAACTCCCTTCGTGATTCTCACCACGGATCCCGGTAAAGGACTTGTCACCGGCCTATGCAGTGACGTCAGCAGCACCAAAGGCCCCGTTCTTCGCGGTTTGGCTGCACGCGCTCCCTATTTTCACAATGGAGCGGCCCGCAATCTCAGCGAACTCCTCGACTTCTATAACCAGCGGTTCCAGATGAACCTGACCGAACAAGAAAAAGAACAACTAATCGCATTCCTCAATTCGCTCTAGTTTAGAGTGCGGTGGCTTGCCAGCGCTTTGCGATTTCAACCGGCGCGCAGATCCTAGCCGGCATGCGCCCGTACGCTGATAACCGAGGGTCGCGCCGCGCAAGACGTGGCACCCATTACCACCTGGCTGATAGTTCTTCGGCTAGCCCCTGCGGAAAAGATACCGAATCAGGTGCTTTTCCCGATGTTCGACGCACGTCCGAATGTTCATTTCAATTTCCGAGAGGTACCCGCCATGCACGCAAAAGAAATCATCGAGGGACTGCTTCTTGGGCTGATCATCGGCTCGGCCGCTATGTTGCTCCCCGACTTCGTCCGTTACATCAAACTCCGTTCCATGTAGCGCGCGGGTGCCCCGTGCGCCGATGTTGCGTGTGGGGTCCTTAGAGGAAGCGACCAATTTCCGCAACCATAAGGGTTGTCATTCCGAGCCAAGCGAGGAATCCCCACCACTTTTGACCTACACCTCAATCGTCTGTTCCCGCCGCTTCGCAGGCCCCTCGCGCTTCATCGCTTGCGCCACTCCTCGTACCATGCTTTCCCGCGTAAACGGCTTCTGCAAGAAATACGCGTCCTGCAAAAATTCGTCGCTGCCGTCCCTCTGTTCCAGATATCCCGTCATGTACACGATCTTCACGTCGGGCAGCACACTCTTCAACTGCTTCGCCATCTCCGGTCCACGCATCTTCGGCATCACAATATCCGTCAACACCACCTGGACGGATTTCCCGAATCTTTTTGCCGTCTCCAACGCTTCCAAACCATTTTCCGCCGTCACTACGCTGTACCCCGCGCACTTCAGGAATTCGCAAGCCAGCTCCCGCACCGCTTGTTCGTCCTCCACCACCAGCACCGTCTCCCTGTGCGTTACCACCGGCGTCGCTGACGGCGAGGCCGTCTCAACGGTTTGTGGCTCGCTCGATTGCGGCAAATAAATCTCAAATCTTGTTCCATCGCCAACGCTCGACTCCACCCAGATGAATCCCTCGCTCTGCTTCACAACTCCATAAACCGTTGCCAGCCCCAGCCCCGTCCCTTTTCCCGGTTCCTTCGTCGTAAAGAACGGCTCGAAGATTCGCGCCTTGGTGGCTTCGTCCATGCCGTGTCCGGTGTCCGAAACTCCGATCATCACGTATGATCCCCACGGCACCGACGGCCTAGTCCGTGCATATACCGCATCCACGACGATGTTCTGCGTTTCGATGGTCAGCTTTCCGCCCAGGGGCATCGCGTCGCTGGCATTCACCGTCAGATTCAGCAGTACCTGCTCGATCTGTCCTGGATCTGCTTTCACTCGCGAAAGGGAATCGCCCAGTTTCAACGCAAATTCGATGTCTTCGCGCACCAGCCGCCGCAGCAGCTTGCCCATCTCCACGATCAATTCGTTCAGGTCCAACACCTTCGCTTGCAACACTTGCATTCGGCTGAATGCCAGCATCTGCCGTGTCAACGAAGCCGCGCGGTCCGCTGTCTTTCGGATCTGCTCGGAGCTCCTGAACAGCGTGTCACTGGGTTGCAGCCGGTCCAGCAGCAATTCGCTGTGCCCGCGGATTACCGTTAGCAGATTGTTGAAGTCGTGCGCTACGCCGCCGGCCAGCCGTCCCAAAGCGTCCATCTTCTGTGCCTGCCGAAGCTGGCTTTCCAGTTGTTCTCTCTGCGCTTCATTGCGTTGCAAGGTTCCGCGCATGCCGTCAAACGCGCGCGTCAGCTCCGCCAATTCATCGCGCCCTTTCGCTTTAAGCGGATACGTGAAATTGCCACGTTCCAGAGCGTGGACGCCCTGCAGCAGCGCGGCCAGCGGTTGTGTCACGGAGTCTGAAATCAAAAAGATTAGCGCGCCTCCGGCAATTATGGCGATCAACCCGAGTCCCAGCAGCAGATCGTTCAGTCTCCGCAGGTACGCTTCCGCCTCGCTGTAGGATTTCAGAACGAAAAACTGCGTCGAAGGCTGCACTCCGGGCGTCAAGTCCAGCGATGCCGCATAGTATCTCTCGTGCCCCAACAAAATTTGCGACGTCGCAGATTGGCCGCGCATTTGTTGCGCAAAGTAGAATTCCTTCAGCGGCCCGAGGGTGCTGCCTGCAATTTCGCCGCCGTAAACGAATGCCACATCGCTCGCGGCGATACGTGCAAAGTCCGCAGCCACCCGTCCATCGATCAAACGGCCCACCGCCACCGTGCCCTTAAGATTCTTCTTTGTGGACGGATCTTCGTAAAATGGTTGCAGCACTACCTGGTACAAGCTTCCGCCCGTAAACCACCACGCCTTCGTCTCCCCGCGCTTGATGGAACGCCAAATCAGGGTTTGCGCCTCCGTTGTCGATAGCGACGAATTCGTTGTGTGCATCGCCACAATTCTGCCGTATTCGCCGGCCAGCACAAACAGATTGCAATCGTCCGACTGCCACGGGTCTTCGCCTGCGTCTGTGATCGCCGTCGCGTCTCCATCCCTCATGAATGCCAGTGACGCCAGCAGGTCTGCCCTGCGTGCCAGCGCCGATTGCTGCTGATGTTGCACGGACTGAAATGTCAGGAGGGCGTTGCGCGCGTCTTGCTCGATCTGATGTTGTACCTGCCCTTGCACCTCGCGCCGTAAGACCAGCAGCGTGATGCTGGTCAGGCACGTCGTCATCAGCACAAAGGAAAGAAGTAGCTTGGTACGCAAGCGCAAACGCGCGTGTACGCCGCGCACAATGTCAGAGACAGCGCGGCCCGGAAGCGAGCGAACCCATCTCAGTATGCTAGTCACGAAGGTTAGAGCATACCCATGGCGCGTTTTCGCCACCTATGGCCCGTCAGTACCGCCATCCTGGTACGCAGGGACAGGTATGGATTGCTTTTGTAGGGACCGCCTTCCGAGGCGGTCCGCCATCACAATGCTTGCTTCGCCCCAACCGGATTTTGACGCGTGGGTACCACACCCTTGGTTCTCAATGGTGCGGCTTTTCTCTTGCGTTATCTGGGGAGGCCATCTCTGTAGAGACGGCTTTACTCCGCCAGATTTTTTTCTTGGTCTGCACGCTGCCTATCTGGCTGGATCTCTTTCTTCCTTATTCCATGTAGCGTTCGTCTATTATGCCAGCCGGCATCCGCAACCGGCCGCCTCTCCCATCCGCACCATTCCTCTGCATCTCTCTTCGCATCGCCTTTCTCTGTGCTCTCTGTGTCCTCTGTGGTGAATCACTCCTCCGCCGTCCCAATTCCGGCCAACCGCTACTCTTTGGGCAAATTCCCAAATGAGGTACCCGGGTACTATGGCCCGCAGGAATCGTTTCTGAAAAAATACTCATGCGTGGACTGCTGCGCTGTGGGTGGAGTTCGCCTGGCGTCATTGCCGGACGAGCCCCCAGCCGAGGCTGGGCGCGAGGGATGGAGTCTGTGGAAGCCGCAGCTGATCTAGGGAACTTGAGCGAGGAGTTGCGAGAAGCAGGAGCCCCGGGAAGCGCGAGAGCGAACCCCGTCGCGCTGGAAGTGCGTGTCAACGCAACCGGCGCGCGTCCCGGTCAGGGCACAGAGAAACGCGAACTCTTTTCCGAAGACACGCAAACCGCCGTGGTGTTTCCCGATGGAGCCGTAATCGCGCTGACCGCAGCCGTCGTTCCTGGCCAGCTCGTATTCCTCACCAACAAACAAAACAATCGCGAAGTCGTTTGTCAGGTCATTCGCAAAAGAAATAATCGTCCCACCACTTGCTATGTCGAATTGCAATTTACCGAGCCACAAAGCGATTTTTGGGGCGTAACCTTTCCGGAGCAGCCCCAACAAACGCCACAGGAAACACCAGCGAACCCTTTGGAACCGCTGCAGGTCGACGCCGTTTCTGCCGAACCCACCGAAGAACCCGCAGCCGAGCCAGTTGCCGCTCCAAAAACCGAAGAAGTTGATTCCTTGCGGCAAGAGGTCGAAGCCCTCCGCGAGCAACTAAAGGCTCTGACCGAATCGAAAAAGAGGGAAGAGGAAGAAGCCGCCGCGAAAGCCGCCGAAGGCGTCAGAAAAGCGGAGGAAGAAGCCGCCGCCCAAGCCGCCGCTATCAGGAAAGCTCAGGAAGAAGCGGACGCGGCCATCGCGGCCTTGGCCGCCAAGCGAGAGGCCGCCGCCGCAAAACCTTCCTTGATCCGCATGAATCTCCCCGCGGCCTCCGCCACTGCGGAGCCCTCCGCAGCCTCGCAGCCGAAACTTCCGATTCCGCAGTCGTCGCCACCATTTCAGCCGCTGCAAGCGCCTCCACCGGCAAAGCCGCTCACTCCTCCGGACAGTTCGCTCCATTCGACGGAACGTGACGCCTTTGAAGATTTGCTGCCAGAGCCGGAGCTCGATTTTTCCAACGCTCCTATCCCCGGTGAAGATGATCGCTATAACATCTACAAGCCGCTTCGGAAAAAGGTTGGACTCCGCGACATCATCCTCACCATCGCCGCCACGCTGTTGCTCGCTGGCGGCATCGGCTTCGCCTGGTACAAAGACAAGCTTCCGATGGCCAGAAGGAATGTCTCGGTTCCCGCCGCCACCGCAAAAACCGTTTCTGCGCCCAAGGCCGCTACTTCGTCTACCGCGCCGGTGAAGGCTCTCGCGCCAAGCGTAACGCCATCCGCTCCTGCCAAGCCACCCGCAGCGCAGCCAACGGATACGAAACCTGCCGAAACAGTTGCAGCACCGGCAGAAGAATCCGCAAAGGGCCTCCCCGGGAACGAATCTGCAACTGAAGTTCCCGTCGCGGCGAAAAAGACCGCTGTTCCGTCAGCGCCAGCGAAAAAACACAAAGTACAATTGCCACTGGCACCCGCCGCGCCACCGCCAGATCCAGTGGCGCCCGACGCTCCCGTCCTCGCGCCAAAATTAACTTACGCGGCCAAGCCCGTTTATCCGCCCGATGCCATGCGCAATTTCATCACCGGCGATGTGCGTATCGCCGCGGAAGTGGGCGCCGACGGCCATGTCGGCAAGGTCACCGTCATCTCTGGCCCATCGGCCCTCCGCGCCGCCGCAATCGAAGCGATGCAGCGCTACGAATACGAGCCCGCCACCAAAGGCGGCAAGCCCATCCCTTTCCAAGTCACCGCCACAATAAAATTCTGGTTCGATCCATAGTCCAGCCCAGCACCGGGTTTCTGTCATTCCTTAAATGAGTTTCTCTTTCTTTCCTCTGCGCCCTCTGTGGTGAATTTTTCTTTCTTTCCCGCGCACGCTTTTCGTTCCCTGTGGTGAATCACCCGCAAACGTGTAAAAATACTCCCTGGCCAGACCTGAATCAGCATTCCCGAAAAGTACGGAGGCAATTTTCGTCATGCAACTCATGAAGTGCGTCTTCACCGCCGCGTTGTCTGCGACTCTTTGCTTCACCTCTCTCGCTCAAGCACCTGCCACTTCCACCACGCCAGCGAAACCGAAGTCCACCGCTACGACCGCCAAGCCCGCCGCTGCGTCCACCTACGATCGCACTCTACTCAAGCCTTATCTCCTCAAAGACAAAGCTCCCGACACCTACCAGGTCAAATTCGATACCACTCGCGGCGAGTTCACCATCACTGTCACTCGCGCCTGGGCTCCTCTCGGCGCCGACCGCTTCTACAATCTCGTCAAGCACCACTATTTCGACAACGCTCATTTCTTCCGCGTGCTCCCCAATTTCGTCGCGCAGTTCGGTATCAGCGCCTATCCCCCTGTTTCCGCCGCCTGGGAAAAGGCCACCATTAAGGACGACCCGCACAGCCAAAGCAACAAGCGCGGCACCGTGGTCTTCGCCACCGCCGGGCCCAACACCCGTACCACCCAACTCTTCATCAATCTCAAGGACAATGGCTCCTCTCTTGACTCCCAAGGCTTCACTCCCTTCGGTGTCGTGGATGGCGACGGCATGAAAGTCGTGGAGATGCTTTACGATCAGTACGGCGACACCGCCGGCATGGATCAGGACGCCATCACCAAGGGCGGCAAGAAATACATCGACGCCAAGTGGCCTCGCCTCGACATGATCAAGTCCGCCTCCTTGGTCGGCGCTGCCGCCACCACGCCAGCTAAGCCAGCCACCACCACGAAGCCCGCAGCCAAGCCGGCCCCGTCCACAACCAAGCCGGCCACCAAGCCTCCAGCCCAACCCTAAACCTATGGAGTGCGGCGGCTAGCCGCCGTTTTTGTTGAGCCCAAACTCAAGTCCGCGCCCGTTGCAGGGCGGCGTTAACTAGCTGGCGGAAAATAGCGTTGAGGGAGTCTGCGTCTTCAATGTAGCGCTGACTTCTATGTCAGCCGCGTCCTGTCCGTTACCCACACCCATGCAACGACCATGTATCCATTTCCCCTATCTGTAACATCCAATTTTTGAGGCTTACGCCCCGTTGACTCCGCTCTCGACCCTGCGTAACCTCATTTAACGATGCGCATTTGCTGCCAGACCGGTTGCTCCCTCTCGACAACTTGTTGTTGTCCATGTTGCACCTCTGGCTACCGGCGCATTCGAATTTAGCTCTTTCGACGATCGATAAATTTCGAAGCCCGCGTGCCAGTCAACCTGCACGCGGGCTTTTTCTTTTTCTGCTGGTTTGTAGTGGCCGATCTTTAGATCGGTTCTTGGGTTTTCCGATGTAGCTCAGGCCTTCAGGCCTGGGGCTTTTTCGATCCGTAATCCAGGCGCGAGGCCTGAGGCTGGTTGAGATAAAAATGCCCGACACCAAAGAAACCAAATCCCAACGCATCGAGCGCCTCAAGCGCTCCAAAAACGCCTGGGACCATCTCGACGAAATCCGCGAATTCGCTCGCCTCGGTTTCGATTCCATCCCCCCCGAATGGCTCTCCACCTACTTCCGCACTTGGGGCGTCTACACCCAGGGCGATGGCGCAGGCGTTACCGGCGGCTCCGGTGGAGAAGGCCGCGCGGTCCCGTTCTTCATGCTGCGCATCCGCGTCCCCAACGGCTTGCTCACTTCCACGCAACTCCGCACCATCGCCGCGCTTTCCGACGAGCACGGCAATGGCATCGCCGACGTTACCGTTCGCCAGAACATCCAGCTCCACTGGCTCACAATCGAATCCCTTCCCGAAGTTTTCGAGCGCCTGCAATCGGTCGGCCTGCGCACCACCGGCGCTTGCGGCGACGTCGTCCGCAACATCACCGGTTGCCCCCTCGCCGGACTTCACGCCCACGAAATCACCGACGTTTCTCCCATCGTCCTCGCTCTCGACAGGGAACTGGGCGGCAATCCTGACTTTTACAATCTCCCTCGCAAATTCAAAATCACGGTCACCGGCTGCCCCGAATGGTGCTCCTACCCCGAAATCAACGACATAGCCCTAACCGCCACCCTCCGCCCTATTCGCGAGGCCAAAACTGAAGAACTCGTTAGGGGGTCGGAGCTTCAGCTCCGACATCAAGCCGAGGCGATTGATGGGCTTCAGCCCCCGAGGACTCCGATCTCCTCCGGCACGAATCACGACTCACGGGCCACGAACCACGAAATAGGCTTCAGCGTGCGCGTAGCCGGCGGCCTCTCCACTCAACCGCACCTCGCCGTCCGCCTCAACGCCTTCGTCAGGCCTCACCAGGTCATTCCCGTCGTCCGCGCGATCACCGAAGTCTTCCGCTCCAGCGACGTTCTCCGCCAGAGCCGCGATCGCGCCCGCATGAAATATCTTTTCCTCGAACATCGCTGGACGCCCGAAACTTTCCTCGCTGCCGTCCACGAGCGTCTCGGCTTCACACTCGATCCCGCCGAGCCCGAGCCTGTCCCTTCCGATATTCATCGCGACCATCTCGGCGTCATTCCTCAAAAGCAGCCCGGTCTCTTCTCCATTGGCGCCTCCGTCGTTCGTGGACGCATCACGCCCTCGCAGCTTCGCCTTGCCGCCGATCTCGCCGAACGCTATGCCGACGGCCACGTCCGCGCCACCCCGATGCAAAATCTCCTCCTCGTCAATGTCCCCGAAGCTCACGTCGCCACCGTCATCCCGCAACTCAGCGCTGGCGGGCTCCCAGTCGCCAGCTCCGCTTTCGTTCGCGGCACAGTCGCTTGCACCGGTTCCGAATTTTGCAAGCTCGCTCTCACCGAAACCAAGAGCTTCGCTCGCTGGCTCACCGAAACTCTCGAGGATCGCTATCCCGATTTTCAGCATCAACTCAAACTGCACATCACCGGTTGCCCCAACAGTTGCGGCCAACACTGGATCGCCGACATTGGCATCGAAGGCAAAAAGATCAAGGCTGATGGCAAATTCGTCGACGCCTACTATTTCTGCGTTGGTGGCAGTGTCGGCCACATCGCGTCCATCGCGCGTCCCGTGGGCTACCGTTGCCGTGCCGATGAAGTGCCCGAAGCCATCTCGCGCCTTCTCGATACGTTCCAGTCCGATCGGCACGCCGGCGAAAATCTGCAGCATTTTCTCGCGCGCCATTCGAACGACGTTCTTCACTCCATCCTTGCCGGCGGCCCTGCCCTCGTTGCCGTCCGCGACCTCCCCGAATCTCAAGTCCCCCACTCCGTGGAGGACCGATGAGCCTTTTCCCCGCCTTCCTGAAGCTTGAAAATCGACTCGTCATCGTCATCGGTGGCGGCGCCATCGCCACGCAAAAAATCCCCTCGCTCCTTCAGGCTGGCGCTCGCGTCCGCGTCATCTCTCCTAAACTTCATCCGCACCTCGCCGCATATGTGCGCCGCCGCGAAATTGACTGGCATCCCAAACCGTTTGCTCCCGACGATCTCGTTGGTGCTTTCCTCGTGATCGCCGCCACCTCCATTCGCGAATTGAACGCTTCCGTCTTTGCCGAAGCCGAACGCCGCAACATCCTCTGCAATTCCGTCGATGACATCGACCACTGCCATTTCTATTACGGCTCCGTCGTCCAGCGCGGCGATCTGCAAATCGCCATCTCCACCAATGGCAAAAGCCCTGCTCTCGCTCAGCGACTCCGTCTTGAACTCGAGCGACAATTCGGCCCTGAATATGCCGCCTGGCTCGAATGGCTCGGTGTTGCCCGCGAGTTGCTCCGTTCGCAACCCCCCGGCTCCGACGCCGAAGCTACTAAGCGCTGGCTGCATCTACTTGCCAGCCAACCCAGTTTCGAGGAATTTCTGAAGCGCTCGCGCTCCACCTCCAACAACGAAGGAGTTTCCTGATGGGCAAAGTATTTCTTGTTGGCGCCGGTCCCGGCGATTCCGACCTCCTCACCGTAAAAGCCGTGCGCCTGTTGCAATCCGCCAACGTCGTTCTTCACGATTCGCTGGTCAGCCCGGAGATTCTCGCCCTGATTTCGCCTCGCGCTCAGCTCATCGACGTCGGCAAACGCCGTGGCTTCCGGCTTCTCTCGCAAGACGACATCAACTCGCTCCTCGTCGCCTCCGCCGCTTCTCACGAAATTGTGGTTCGCCTCAAAGGAGGCGATCCTTTGCTCTTCGGGCGCGCTGCCGAAGAAATCCAGGCCCTCCGCGACGCTTCCATCGACTTCGAAATCGTGCCCGGTATTTCCGCTGCGTTCGGCGCCGCTGCTGCCGCGAAAGTTTCACTCACGGACCGCCGTGTCGCCTCCAGCGTCCTCTTCACTACATTTTCCCGCTCTGCCGATGCTCGCGCCCTTGCCGCTTTTTCTCTCACGCCTGAAACAACTGTTGTAATCTATATGCCGGGCCCTCAATACAACGAAGTTTCGCAATGGCTTCTGGATGCCGGTTTTTCTCCAGACATGCCTTGCCAGGTCATTTCCAAAGCTTCACAGCGCGACCAGTCTTCTCACGTAACGACTCTGACTGGTCTCGCCACACTCGCTCCATTGCCAGCCCCAGCTCTAGTCCTGGTGGGCCGTGTAGTAGCAACTCTGCGCGATCCAGCAGCACTAACCGCCTGGCACGCCGCCGCCACCGGAACTGTGCTCGATGCCAGCCTTCCGGTGTAGGTAGCACAGGCTTCAGCCTGTGTCCGCTGTTGTGCTCGCGGTTTTTTGTTCTTGTAGGGACGGCCTTCTGAGGCCGTCCGCTCTTGGGTTCGTAGTTTGTACTGGCCGGTCTTTAGACCGGTGCTTTCACGGTTTTCGAATTCCCGATCTTTAAATCGGCGTCAAGGAGTGACCAATGGCAACCACCGAAAAACGCAGCTTTCATCTCTCGCTAGACACCTGGGCCGTTCTGCTAGCGCTAGCTGCGGCTCTCTTAATCCGTGCGGGCATTATCCCCCGCGTCCCGTGGTAGCTGTCTCGGGTGCCCCAGGTGCCGCTGTTGCACCTGGGCTCTTGGGTTCCCGATTTTCCATTTTCCAATTTCTATTTTCTAATTTCGAGGCTCTCTGATGGCAGACGCAATCGCACTTCCGCAATCCCCATCCATCTCGTTGCACGCCCGATTCCTCCGCCTCATTCCCGGCGTCGTTCTTCTTGCCGTCATTGGCTACGCCGGCAAACTTCTCGAAAAAAATGTCAACGCCTACGCCAAGGCTCACCACTGGATCTTCCCCAACATCGAATATGTTCTCTGGGCTATCCTTCTCGGCCTGTTCATCTCCAACGTCTTCGGACTCGCCGCCATCTTCAAGCCCGGCGTGGCCACCTACGAGTTTTGGCTCAAGGCTGGCATCGTTCTTCTAGGCGCCCGCTTTCTGCTCGGCGATGTCTGGAAGCTTGGAGGAGTCAGCTTGCTCCTCGTCGGCATTGAGATTATCGGCGCCATCGCGTTCATGACATTCCTCGGCCGCATCTTCGGTCTTCGTCCTAAGCTCACCACGCTTCTCGCGGTCGGCTCCGCGGTCTGCGGCGTCAGCGCCATCATTGCCACCAAGGGCGCCATCGATGCCGACGATGAAGACTCTTCCTTCGCCATCGCCGCCATCCTTGCTCTCGGCGCCATCGCGCTCTTTACGTTCCCGTTGATCGGCCACGCCCTTCACCTCTCCGACCACGCCTACGGCGTCTGGGCCGGACTCGCTGTCGACAATACCGCCGAAGCCACCGCCGCCGGCGCTCTCTACTCCGACGCGGCCGCCAAACTTGCCGTCCTCACCAAGACCACGCGCAACGCCCTCATCGGTTTCGTCGTCCTCGCTTACGCCATCTATTGGGCCAGTCGCGGCCAGGCCGAGACCATTGGCAACAAAGCCGCCTTCCTCTGGCAGAAATTCCCTAAATTTGTTTTGGGATTTCTATTGATCTCCGCGCTTGCCACCGCAGGCTTCTTCACCAAGGATAACAACCTCGCTCTCGCCAATCTTTCTCGCTGGGCATTTCTTCTTACTTTCGCCGGCGTCGGCCTGCGCACCAATTTCCGCGAGATGCGCAAACAAGGCCTTCGCCCATTCGCCGTCGGCTTCATCGGCGAAATTGCCATCGCCGCCTTCACCTTGGTCCTGGTAATCGCCGCAGGCAAACTCTTCGGCTTTTAGTGTAGTGGCCGACCGGTTCAGGCAGCACAGGCTTTAGCCTGTGTCCGTTGGTCTTAGTCTCTTCGGGTGCCCCAGGTACCGCATTTGTACCTGGGCTCTTGGGTTTGACTCTTCTTTTAGGGAGTCGGACCCCCGGCTCTTGTTTACTTAAAACTTCAAACTTAAACCTGACAACTTAAACCTGACAACTTAAAACTGTTTTACAGCCCCAGCACCGTCACCAATTCCTTCACGCTCGCCGCGCTCTTCTGCAACGCCGCATTCTCTTCCGCTGTCAACTTGATCTGAATGATTTCCTCTGCACCATTCGCTCCCAACTTCACCGGCACGCCCACAAACAATCCCTTAATTCCATACTCGCCTTCCAGATACACCGCGCAAGGCAAAATCTTCTTCTTATCTTTCAGAATCGCTTCCACCATCTCCACCGCTGCTGCCGAAGGCGCATAGTACGCCGAACCCGTCTTCAGCAAATTCACGATTTCGGCGCCGCCCTTCCTGGTGCGCGTCACGATGGCTTCGATCTTGTCCGCAGCCAGCAAATCCGGCAGAGGAATTCCCGCTACCGTCGAATACCTTGGCAGCGGCACCATGTCATCTCCGTGCCCGCCCAGCACGAACGAGTGCACATTCTCCACGCTCACCTTGCACTCCATGGCCACAAACGCGCTCATCCGCGCCGAGTCCAGCACTCCCGCCATTCCCAAAACGCGATTTTTCGGAAAGCCGCTCACCTTCAGCGCCGCCTGTGCCATGGCGTCCAGTGGATTGGTCACAACCACCAGGATGCAGTTCGGCGAATGCTTCACAATCTGTTCCACCACGGCCTTCACCACGTCGTAATTCGCCTTCAGCAAATCGTCGCGGCTCATTCCGGGCTTCCGCGGAAATCCTGCCGTGATTACCACCACGTCGCTTCCTGCCGTCGCGCTGTAATCTCCCGACGCCGTCGAAACTCCCGTCGCGAACGAATCGGTCCGCGTGATTGGACCGCTTTCCACCAGGTCCAAAGCTTTTCCCGCAGGCGCTCCCTCCAGAATATCGGTCAACACCACATCGGCCAGCTCTAAATCCACAATCCGCTGCGCCGTAGTTGACCCCACAAATCCTCCGCCGACGACCGTCACTTTCTTTCTGCTCATCTCTTTCTCCTTTGGAGTGCGGCAGCTAGCTGCCGCTTTCCCAACCACTCCACCTGCTAAAAAGTCTCCACCACTAAGATCAGCGGGCCATACGCACGCCGCTTTTTTCTTCACTGTAGCGCTGGCTTTCATGCCAGCCCATCTGGCCCGAGCGGTCAAATCCCGCCTGCGAATCGTCATCCCGAGCGAAGCGAGGGATCTGCTTTTTATGCAGCCGCCTCTCTCGATTCCGAGATCGCCAATTCCCTGGCTACCGCTTTTTCTTCACAGGTCGCTGGTCATGATCGCTGTCTCTACATATTCCCAATAATCGCCTCAGCAAACGCCGTCGTCCCCAGCTTCGTTCCTCCCGTCATCAACCGCTCCAGATCGTACGTCACTTTCTTCTGCTGGATGGTCTTCGCAATCCCTTCCTCAATCAATTTCGCCGCTTCCTTCCAGCCCATAAACTCAAACATCATCGCCCCGCTCAGCATCACCGAACTCGGATTGATCACATCCTTGTCCGCATACTTCGGTGCGGTCCCATGCGTCGCCTCAAACACGCCATATCCATCCCCAATGTTCGACCCGGGCGCGATTCCCAATCCGCCCACCTGCGCCGCGCACGCATCGCTCAAGTAATCCCCATTCAAGTTTGGCGTCGCCAGCACACTGTATTCATTCGGCCGCAACAGCATCTGCTGAAACACCGAATCCGCGATGCGGTCATTGATCATCAACTTCTTCTTCCATTCACCCTTCCCATGCGTCCCGCCAATCGCGTCCAATGTATGTTTCACTTCCGCATAGATCGACTTCTTGAAATCCTCCGTCGCCTGCTCCAGTCCGGGCTCGATCATCGCCGCATTTTGCTCCACGCTCAGCCCGAGATTCTTGTCCAGATTATCCAGGATCCAACTCTCCCGTTCGGTCACCGTCCCCGCGCGAAACTCTTCCCGGCCCAATTCGTATCCCCAGTCGCGGAACGCGCCTTCGGTAAATTTTTGAATGTTTCCCTTGTGAACCAGCGTCACCAGCGGCCGCTTGTGTTCCAGCGCATACTGAATTGCGCGTCGCACCAGCCGCTTCGTTCCAAACGGTGAAATTGGCTTGATGCCCACTCCCGAATCCATCCGCACCTGCTTCTTACCGCCCGCCAGCATTTCGTTGTTCAAAAACTCCAGCAGCTTCTTTGCTTCCGGACTTCCGCTTTTCCACTCGATCCCGATGTATACGTCCTCCGTATTTTCCCGGAAGATCACTACGTCCATCTTCTCCGGCTCTCGAACAGGGGAGGGAACTCCCGTGAAATACCGCACCGGCCGTACACACGCATACAAATCCAATATCTGCCGCAGCGCCACATTCAAAGAACGGATCCCTCCGCCCACCGGCGTTGTCAGCGGTCCTTTGATCGATACGCGAAAATCCCGCGCCGCGTCCACCGTGTCATTTGGCAGCCACTCCTTGAACGTGTTGAACGCCTTCTCCCCGGCAAACACTTCGAACCACGCCACGCGCCTCTTCCCGCCGTACGCCTTCTCCACTGCCGCATCAAACACTCGTCGCGAAGCCTTCCAGATATCTCTTCCCGTTCCATCTCCCTCGATAAACGGAATAATCGGGTTGTCCGGCACCTGCAGCGCTCCATTGCCGTACCCAATCGCTTTTCCATCCGCCGGTACCGCCACTCCGTTGTACGCGTTCTTCATTTCCCCAGGCTCCTCGTTTTTCTCTGCTGTGTTCTCGTGTGCCGCGTCGCTATTGATCTTGAGGGTGACCCTCCTGCGCGCCCTTCGCGTACGGTGGGTTCCTACGATCGAAGGCCACGGACTTTCGTTTCTTTGTTCGCGGGTTCCGCCGAATTGCAGGTTCGCTGTACCCTGAAGACCCCGACTCGTCCGCTTCCGCTTCACTGCCGTGCTGTGTCTACCTGCGTTCTCGCCAAGGATAGGCGAACCAAAAACATTACCACACCACACGCCGCCTCTTCTCCGAAATCTCCGCCCACTCTCCCCGCTAATCCTTTCCTGCTTCCGCCCCTCCGCGCCTTGCTTCCCGCTCCTTCCGCAACTCCTCCATCACCGATTGCACCAGCTCCTTCGCGTGCGTCAACTCCTGCGCGATCACTCGTATGTCCATTGCCGGCAGCGTGGGATTCCTCTGGCTCGTGCAATACACCCCATGTTGACCCACGAGCACCAGCGCGTTCGTCATCCGGTCAAGGGACACGGCCAGCCTGCCGCGCTCCTTCCCGAACATCTGCTCATATTGCTCTAGCTCTTCCCGGTATTCCTTGAATGCAGACATTTCGCCGCCCTCTCTCCCGCTCGACGCGCCCCACCCGGGTGGTAGCACTTCGGGCACAACCCGTCCCGCAATTCTTTACCCTACTCCACCGCGACTCCATAATCCATTTAGCCCAGAAGAGAGCTGCAGGACGACCATGAGCTATTCACTTCATTCCATGAGTGCCTATGTTCCCTTCGGGGAAGTCCCCAAGGGCGATTGGGAGCATCCGAACATGCGACGTTCAGATCTTGTGCAACACAAAGAAAAGGAAAATGGCCGCATCGGCCGCACCTCCCAGATTGTTTTTGGTGAACGCCAGCACCTTCTTCGCGTCCTCGATTCTCTGGAAGGCACGCAGCTGCCTATCGCCCGCATGCAGCAGGAACGCCGCACCCTTGAGGAATTAATCCACGCGCGCACCCGCGAACTGAATCAGATCAACACTGCTTGGGACGAAAAGATTGGCCTGGTCCTCAGCGCTGAAGCCAAGCCCGAAATGCTCGAGAAACTCACCAAGCAGGCTCCCGAAGAGGATTTCTACCTTCTGCGCCTGATCAGCGAGCATCCTCGCGCCAACGCCAAAACCCTTTCGCGCCTCGCCAAGCATCCCTACGGCGCCATCCGCGAAAATGTGGCTCGCCATCCCAACGCTGATGCCCACACCCTCACTTATCTCAGCAAAGACAAAACACAGCCTCTCTGGTACCTGGTCGCCTTCAACCCCAACACTCCCTCACCACTCCAGCGCAAGCTCCGCGACCGCCTCAAGCGCCTGGGCGACAACCAACCCAGTAACTAACTTTGCAGTGCAGCAGCTCGCCGCCGCTTTTCCGGTCTGTGCGTTTTTGTAGTGACGACTGGTTCTTTCAGCTTTTTGCCGTGCTCAAATTTGTCATCTCGAGCGAAGCGAGAGATCTGTTTTTCTCTCCGCCACGCCTGGCGCGATCTTCTTCACTGGCCACCCGTCGCTGGTCACCGGCCACGCTCCTTCCATCCGCGCTATACTGTCCTCGTCGCAATGTCACTCATCTCCCGCCGCCCCATTCTTCTCATCGCGCTCGTCTCCATCCTTCTCCTTGTCCCTTGCTTCTGGCACTCCCACATTCAAGGCGGCGACCTCGGCAGCCACATCTACAATGCCTGGCTCGCCCAGCTCATCCATCAGGGCAAAGCTCCCGGCCTGTATCTCGCCTGGCAATGGGACAACATTCTCTTCGATCTCGTCCTCTACTATTTCTCGAAACTCGTCGGCTTCACTCTCGCCGAAAAATTCGCGGTCTCTCTCTGTGTCCTCGCTTTCTTCTGGGGAGTATTCGCCTTCATCCGCGCCGCCACGCGCCGCCCTCCCTGGTTTCTTGCCCCGCTCATTGCCATGCTTTCCTACGGCTACGTTTTCAATATGGGGTACATGAACTACTACCTCTCCATCGGCTTGGGTTGCTTCGCTCTGTCCCTCGTCTGGCCCGCCAAGCCTCGCGGCCTAATCTTCGCCGCGCTACTTCTTCCCATCATCTACCTCGCGCATCCACTCGGCGTTCTTCTCGTTCTCGGCGTAGGGGCCTATCGCCTCGTTTGGCCACTCCTGAAAGGCTGGACGCGCCTCCTCCTCCCCGCCATTTCTCTTATCGTGTTCTACGCCGTTCATTGGATTGCCCTTCATCATCCCGAACTTGAGGGCGACTGGCCCGACCCGCCCTTCTACCAATGGAATGGCGCCGACCAGTTCACAATTTACGGCCAGCGCTACGTCTACCTTTCCTGGGCCATCATTGTTCTTGCTCTCCTCGCCATCGTTTTCGAACTCTTGCATTCACCCAAGCTTTCCCCCGAGCCCTCCTCCGCCGGCCAGCCCTCCGCCACTTGGAAAGACCGCTGGCTCCTCGTCGAGTTCTACCTCATCTCTCTCGCCGCTATGACACTGCTCCCTGAAAACCTGCGCCCCGTCCCCGAAGGTAGCTGGATCGGTGGCATCGTCACTCGTCTCACACTCGTCAGCGCCCTCTTCGCTCTCGCAGTACTCGGCTCGCTGCGCCCTCACCCTTGGCACCTTGCCGCATTCTCGCTTTGCGCCGTTTTTTTCTTCGTCTTTCTTTATCAGGACACGGGCTTTCTCGATCGCCTCGAAAAAAACTCCGAAGCCATCACCCACCAATTGCCCTTCGGCACTCGTGTCGCCAGCAGCGTCTACGCGCCCCCCGGCTATCGTACCTTGTACATGCATCTCATCGATCGTTCCTGCATCGCTCACTGTTTTCTCGTCTCCAATTACGAACCCTCCACCTTGAAATTCCGCGTTCGTGTTGTCCCCGATGGCAGCCCTCTCGTCGCCTCCACTGTCGACGACAGTGAATCCATGCAATTCGGCAGCTATCAAGTTCAGGAAGACGATCTCCCTCTCAAGCAGCTCTACCAGTGCGATCCCTCCGACCTCACCAAACTCTGCATCCGCGACCTGGCTGCCGGCGAACTCAACGGCCGCCTCGGCTACAAGCCCCATTTCCCCTGGGACAAAGACTAATTTGGAGTGCGGCGGCTAGCCGCCGCACTCGTTCCATCGCCGCTCCAACCTACAAGCAACCTGTCATCCTGAGCCCAGCGAAGTTCGCGGAGCGAAGCATCTCAATCTCCCCACTTTGCGTCAGCCAAACGATGGGAGGTCAAGCGCCGTAGGCGCGACACTCCGCCTGTATGCCTCCTGATCGCTGATCCCCGATACCTGATCCCTCTCGGTCGCGCCTCGCTCTCAACCCGCCACAAACCGAAACAACCACCCCGCCCGCCCCAACCTCCCAAAAGACAATTTGGCTCTTGCTCCAGTCCAATCCCTGCTAAAATACCCTCAGGGTGAGAGACAATGCTGCCAATACACCTTCAGCCCGAAAGCCACGTTCCCCTCTACGTTCAACTCCGCGATCAACTTCGCTCCCTGGTTCATGCCGGTGACCTTCGCCCCGGCGACCGCATTCCCGCCAGCCGCGAACTCGCGCAAATGCTCGGTGTTCATCGCACCACCGTCGCCAACGCCTACGCCGAACTCGAGTCCGAGGGTCTCATCCAGGGACACGTCGGCCGTGGCACCTTCATCCAGCGCAACGGCAATGGCCTGAAAATCACGCCGCCTCCGCCTCCTTCCCTCAATGGCCACGATGGCCTGCGTTGGGAGCTTCTTTTCGCCGATGAGCGCAGCGACGAAATCCTTACGCGCCTCACCGCCAACGCTCCTGAAGACGCTCTGGATTTTGTGATGGCCCGCCCCGACCCCAGGTGTTTCCCTGTCGAGGAGCTGCAAACCTGCGCCCACACCGCGCTCCGCCGCGACGGCCAGGACATTCTCAACCTCGGTGCCTCCGATGGTTTTCCCGCTCTGAAAGAAGCTCTGCTGGAACTTTTGCGCCAGGACGGAATCCCGGCCAAAGACGACACGCTGCTCATCACGGACGGATGTCAGCAAGCCCTCGATCTCATTGCCAAAGCCTTTGTTCGCGCCGGCGACACCGTCATCCTCGAAAATCCTACGTACCCCGGCGCCTCCGCTATTTTCAATGGTGTTCGTGCCCGCTGCCTCGGCGTTCCTGTGCGCATTCATCCCGAACCCGGCAGCGCTCTTGGCATCGACCTGGAAGCGCTCGAAGCCACTCTCGCCGCCAATCGCGTCAAGCTTCTTGTCCTCACTCCGGATTTTCACAATCCTACGGGCATGTCGATGCCGCTCGCCTCGCGCCGCCGAGTTCTTGAACTTGCCGCGCGTTACCAGGTTCCCATCGTCGAAGATCACATCTACGCCCGCCTGCATGCCCGAGACGAGCGTGTCCCTTCGCTCAAGCAGCTTGACCGCTCCAACCTGGTCATCCACATTGACAGTTTCGCGAAGGTTGCTTTCCCGGGCTTGCGCGTCGGATGGATCGTCGCCGCTCCCGCAGCCATCGAACGCCTTCGCCTCGTCAAGCAGATGACTGACCTGCACACCGATCAGCTCGCGCAAGCCACTCTCGCCGAATTCCTGAAGCGCGGCCTGTTCCAGAAGCATCTAACACGCATGCGCAAGATTTACGCTCAGCGTTTGTTGGCTCTTGATGAAGCCCTGCGCAAAAACATGCCTGAAGGCACTCGCTGGACCCGCCCCGAAGGCGGCATGTGCCTGTGGCTCGAACTTCCTCCCGGCTTCGATGCCAGCGAGTTGATGATTCATGCGCGTGAACGTGGCGTGCTCTTTGCTCCCGGCCGCTACTTTTATGTGCAGTCGCCGCTGCCCAACACGCTGCGTCTGGGCTTCGCCAGTCTCGACGAAAAACAGATCGCTCGCGGCATCGCCACCCTCGCCGATCTTCTTCGCATTGAAATGCGCAAACGCCAGCGCGGCACTCGTCGCGCCGAACGCTCGCACGTGGCGCTGGTATGAACATGGGTCGCACACTTAAACTCGATCCCAATCCCGAGAATCGCTGTTTCGGTTGCGGCGCCGCCAATCCTGCGGGCATGAAGCTGCCATTCGAACTTGATCTCGATGATCGCCGCACCCGTGGCAAGTTTTCGCTCGGCCCCAATTATGCAGGCGGAGCTGGTTTTGCCCACGGCGGCATCATCGCTGTTGTTCTTGATGAAGCCATGGGCAAGCTTTCCAAGTTGACCGGCGAGCGCGCCGTCACCGCGGAAATGTCCATCGCCTATTGCAAGCCCGTTCCTGTCGATCAGGAAATTCTGGTCGAAGGTTGGCAGGACGAAGAGAAGGGAAGAAACCGCTTTCGCACCGCGGAAATTCGCGACGCTCACGGCAACGTGCTGGCCCGCGGCAAAGGAAGATTCGTGGTTGTCGGCGCCTAGCATCCCGCGGCCAACACCGCGACGCCGTCATTCCGAACGCAGTCTGCAGAGTGAGGAATCGCTCCTCGGTCTTCGCGACGACGACTAGACAGGTTTTGGGAATTGCTTCAAGGGAATTCTAACTTTAAGAGGAGAAGTATCATGGATTCAAAAAAAGTAAACGGTAGCGGTCAGCACGCCAAGGCTTCCAACGAATGGCGCGTTAAGGTCGGCCTCGCCGAAATGCTCAAGGGCGGCGTCATCATGGACGTCACCAATGCCGAACAAGCCAAAATCGCCGAAGATGCCGGTGCCTGCGCCGTCATGGCTCTCGAGCGCGTGCCCTCCGACATTCGCAAAGAAGGCGGCGTTGCCCGCATGGCCTCCATCAAAATCATCCGCGAGATCATGAAGACCGTCACCATTCCGGTCATGGCCAAGGTCCGCATCGGCCACTTCACCGAAGCGGAAGTTCTGCAGGCGTTGGAGGTGGATTTCATCGACGAGAGCGAAGTCCTCACTCCTGCCGACGAAGAGAACCACATCTGGAAGCACGATTACCGCGTGCCGTTTGTCTGCGGCGCGCGCAATCTTGGCGAAGCGCTTCGCCGCATTGCCGAAGGCGCAGCCATGATTCGCACCAAGGGTGAAGCTGGCTCCGGAAACGTTGTCGAAGCCGTTCGCCACATGCGCACTATCGTCAGCGAAATGCGCGCACTCACCACCATGCGCGAAGACGAACTCATGCGCAAAGCCAAGGAACATGGCGCTCCTCTCGACCTCATTCGCAGCGTCGCCAAGGCCGGCAAGCTTCCCGTTCCCAATTTTTCCGCCGGGGGCATTGCCACTCCGGCCGACGCAGCTCTCGTCCGCAAACTCGGCGCTGAAGCCGTTTTCGTTGGCTCCGGCATTTTCAAGAGCAGCGATCCGGAAGCACGCGCCAAGGCCATCGTGAAAGCCACTACGCATTTCGAAGACGCCAAAGCCGTTCTCGAAGCCCACGAACAACTGGGCGAAGCCATGCCCGGCTTAGACGTACGCCAGATGGAAGAAAAGGACTTACTCTCCACCCGCGGCTGGTAGCCGACGCGCCGTCGCCTTGGTGTGTGTAGAGGCGGCTTAGGCCGCCATCTTAGGTTTTTGTACTGGCCGATCGTTAGACCGTTGCAGTCGCTCAGGGTTTTAGTAACACAGACTTCAGTCTGTGAATCGGTCTGTGGCCAGTCTGTGCTCAGTCTGTGCCTTCGGATTTGTTTTTTTTTCTTAGGGGGTCGGACCTTCAGGTCCGACATTACCCGCTAGGCAATCAATGGGCTTTAGCCCCTGAGGGTTCCGCAGTTTTGTAGCGGCCGCCTTCTGAAGTGAGCGCCGCAAGGATCTACCGAATTTCGTTTTTCGACTTTCGCTTTTCGTTTTTTTTTCACGAATCGAGGTTCTCCGCCATTGAAAATCGGCATCCTCGCTGTTCAAGGTGACTTCGCCGCCCACGCCGCCGCGCTGCAATCCCTCGGCGCCGAAACCGTCGAAGTGCGCACCGTCGACGATCTCGAATCCTGCGAGGGCTTGATCCTTCCCGGCGGCGAGTCCACCACGCAACTCCAATTTCTCCGCGAAGAGGGCTTGTACGACGCCATCCTCAAATTCGCCAGCACCGGTCACGCCGTCTTCGGCACTTGTGCGGGCGCAATCCTCCTCGCCAGCCACGTCAACAATCCGCCGCAACCCTCGCTCGGCCTTCTCGACATGACCATCCTTCGCAACGGCTACGGACGCCAACTTGCCAGCGATGTTTTCTTCGGCCCTTGCACTCTGAAAAAGGATCCCCTCGAAATGGTTTTCATCCGTGGCCCCATCATCGAAAGGGTCGGCCCTGGCGTTACGGTTCTTGCGCGCCATTCCGGCCAGCCTACACTCGTCCAGAAAGACAATTTGCTCGCCGCCACATTTCATCCTGAACTCACCGACGATCTCACCATCCACCAACACTTCCTCTCCATGGCTGCATCCAATTCCAAGACCGCTCATGCCCGATAAAAAACTGCGTGTCCTGTTCGTCTGCCTTGGCAACGCTTGCCGCAGCCCCATGGCCGAAGCCATTGCTTCTCACGATGCCTCCGATGTTCTGGAGGCCTCCAGCGCCGGCCTTTATCCGCTCGGCGAAATCCCCGACGAAACCCAGGAAACGCTTGTGTGCAACGGTTACTCCGCCGCCGGCCTTTCTTCCAAGCCCATTACCAATAAAGCCTGGAACGAAGCCGATTTGGTCATCAACCTCAGCGGCCGCATTCGCGATATCGCCTTCGATGACCCCGCCAAGGTTGAAGACTGGGATGTCGCGGATCCTTACGGCGCTAACCCCACTTTCTATCAAACCATTCTCGAGCAGCTGCAGCAGCGCATTCGCCTGCTCGCCAATCGCTTGCGCCAACAACGCAAATCACAGTAACCTCAACTTGTGTAGAGTCGCTGGTGTCTTTTGAATTTCTCTTTAGGGGTCGGAGCTTAGCTCCGACATTGGAAACTCAGCGACTCAGGGCTTTAGGCCCTGAGGACTCCGATTTTCTTCCCACAAATGTTTGGGACGTGACACCAGCAGGAGACACCTTGCAACGCAACAAGACCAGCGTTTCGCGCGAAGACTACCTCAAAGCCATCTGGGAAATGCTGGAAGAAAATCAGGTGCCCATCAGCGCTCGCCTCGCCGAGGAACTCGACGTCACTCCGCCTGCCGTCACCGCTGCCATCAAGCGCATGGCTCGCGATGGCCACGTCAAAGCTCAACGCGGTGGACGCATTCTTCTCACCGCCAAGGGCCGCAAAGTTGCCCAGCATCTTTCGCTTCGCCACCAACTCGCCGAAATGCTCCTCACCGAAGTCATCGGCTTATCCTGGGCCAAAGCACATGCCGAAGCCGAACGCATGGAGCACGCCATTTCTCCTGAAGTCGAAGCTCTCCTCACCAAGCGCTTCGCGGGACACAAAACCTGTCCTCATGGAGTTCCCCTGCGTGGCGGTTTCGCTCAGCTTCGCAAAGACGGCGCGGTTCTTCTTTCCGAGCTGCAACTCCACGACTCCGCCGTAATTGTTTGCGTTTACGAAAAGGAAGAGGGTTTCCTCGAATTTCTAGAAAACCTTCATCTTCGTCCTTCCACGAAGATTGAAGTCCTGAAGCGCGAGTACGACGAAACCATGACCCTCCGCGCCTCCGGCCGCACCATGCACCTTGGTAAGCCCGCCACTAGCCGCATCTGGGTCCGCCGCCTGGCCGCTTGACTCCTTGTAGGGACAGCCATCTGAGGCCGTCCGCCACCACAAATACGACCCCTGCTCCGCTCACGTTGGAGTGCGCCGGCTCGCCGCTGCTTTGCCTTCAACTCCGTGCCAGCCAGAATATCGTGCTCGAGAGGCCCGGGTGCCCCACACGCCGGTTTTGCGTGTGGGGATCTTCGCTGTCGACGACCGGCAGTCGCCTCTCAACTTTCAACTCCCCTCTCTATTGCCGCTGCTCCCAAAATCAACTACCATCCCCCATTCCAAAGGAGGCCCTGTGACCACGTCAAACGATAACGCTTTCAATCGCCGCGAATTCATCGGCGGCGCGCTCGCCGGAGTTGCCATCAACTCTTTGCCGATTCCCGCCTTCGCGGCCGCCGCGGACAATTCCGACATTCCTTCCGTCCTCAGCCAAATCCCCAAGCTGCACGACGAAAACGTAAAGCGCCTTCAGGACTGGATCGCTTTGCCATCGATCGCCGCCGAAAATCGCAATTTCCCGCAGGGCCCCGAGTACATGGCGCAACTCGCTCGCGACGTCGGATTCTCCAACGTCGAAATTATTCCCACCTCCGGCAAGCCCGGTGTCTTTGGTCTACTCGATTCTGGCGCGCCAACCTGGGTGGGCATCTACTTCATGTATGACGTGAAACAATTCGATCCCGCCGAATGGTCTTCGCCTCCCCTCGAAGCTCGCTTGGTCGACAGGGAAGGCCTCGGCAAAACTTGCGTCGGTCGCGGCGCCGTCAACCAGAAAGGTCCGGAAACCGCCTTCCTCGGCGCCCTGCACGCCTTCAAGGCAGCAGGGAAGAAGCTTCCCGTCAACCTCGTCCTTGTCTGCGAAGGCGAAGAAGAAATCGGCTCTCCGCACTTTCCCGAGGTGATTCACCAACCCAAAGTCACTGCCGCGCTGAAAAAATGCATGGGCGTTTTTATTCCCGAAGCTGGCCAGGATGCCAACGGCGGCGTTGAAATCTCACTCGGCGCCAAAGGCGTCGTCGAACTCGAACTCGTCTCCACCGGCGAACGCTGGGGACGCGGCCCCAAGCACGACGTCCATTCCAGTCTTGAAGCCCAGGTCGATAGCCCCACGTGGCATCTCGTTCAAGCCCTCAACACACTCATCGAGCCCGACGGCCACACCCCTGCCGTCGCCGGCTTTTTCGATAAAGCCAAGCCGCTCACTCCCGCGCAAATTAAAATGATTCAGGATGTTTCCGCCGTCCGCAGCGAAGCCACGGTAAAGAAACAACTCGGCGTCGAACACTGGGTCAAAGATACCAATTGGCTCGACTCCCTCATCCTTCTCGAGTCCAAGCCCACCATCAACATAGAAGGTCTCGTCGCCGGTTACACCGGTCCCGGCGGAAAAACCGTTCTTCCTCATCGCGCCGTCGCCAAAATCGATATGCGCTTGGTTCCCGACATGACCGCCGCCGGCACTCTCGCGCTTCTCAAGGACCATCTCGCCAAGCACGGCTTCGCCGACATCGAAGTCAACATGACCGGTGGCTACGATCCCACACAAACCTCGCCCGACTCCAAGCTCATTCAGGCCCAGATCTCCACCTACCGCAAACTCGGTCTGAATCCCGTGCTTTGGCCCCGCTCCGCTGGCTCCTGGCCCGGATACATCTTCACGTCCGAACCGCTCAATCTTCCTGCTGGACATTTCGGTCTAGGTCACGGCACCGGCGCCCACGCGCCCAACGAGTACTACCTGATCGACTCCACCAATCCCAAGGTTTCCGGCATCGACGGCGCCGTCGCCTCATTCGTCGAGTATCTCTACGCCCTGGCCTAACTGTGCCGCCACTCGGGGTGCCCCACACGCCGCCTTTGCGTGTGGGGTTCTTCATTGTCGTTCTTCGTTCTCGACGTCCGGTTGCCGCCTCTCAACTTTTAACTTTCAACTCCTAACCCTCAATCTCACCGACGATTCCTCCCGCTTCAATGTAGCGCGGGCTTTTATGCCAGCCCGATTGCCGTACCCGAAAATGTGAGGGGTTAACTTTCAACTTTTGACTTTCAACTCTCAACTCTCAACTTCAATCCTTCTCCCCCATCACCTTCCTCAACCTTTCATACCCCGCCCGGCTCACCGGTAACTTCACTCCATTCCCCAGCACCGCTACTTTACTTTCCTTCCCGTACGGCTCAATCCGGCTCACCCGCTCAAAATTCACCACAAACGATCGGTGTATCCGCACAAACACCGCCGGATCCAGCGCTGCCTCCAGACTCGAAATGGTCTGCTGCTTCAACAACTTCTTTCCTTCCGTTGCCAATGACACGTAATCGTCCAGCGCCTCCACATAATCTAATTTCGCCGTCGGCACCAACGACACCTTCGTTCCGTCCTTCACCACGATCCGTTCCAGAAATTGCCCCGTAGGACGCGCCGTTGCCGCCAGCGCCGTCGCATCGGGAGCCTTCTCTGCTTTCTGGTTCTTTGCCCGTTCCAGCGCCGCCTCGAATCGCTCCTTGCTGTAAGGCTTCAGCAAATAATCCACCGCGTGTACGTCAAACGCCTTCATCGCGTATTGATCGAACGCGGTCACGAAAATCACCGCCAGCCCCGCAGGATCCACCAACTCCAGCACATCGAATCCCGTCAACTTTGGCATTTGCACATCCAGAAACAGCAGCTCCGGCTTGTGCTCTGCCACTGCCTTCACCGCTTCCATCCCGTTCCTGCACTCGCCCACGATCTCAATCTCCGGATGACTGGCCAGCATCTCGCGCAACAATTTCCTCGCCAGCTCCTCATCATCCACAATCAGCGCCTTCCACTTTCGATTCGCACTCACGCTTTCCCCTCCGCCTCTGCCGGAAACGATAAGCTCACACGAAACACTTCGTCCTCCGCCTTCGCTTCCAGGTGCGCTTCCTGTCCGTAGCGCGCTTCCAGCCGTCGCTGCACATTTTTTAATCCCACGCCATTCTTGCGCGACGGCCCGGCCTCCGGATCCCATGAATTCTCCACCGTCACGCCGATTCTTCCCGCGTTGCGCGTCGTTTTCAGCCGTATCCATCCGCCCTCTGGCAATTGCGCAATTCCGTGTACCACCGCATTCTCCACCAGCGGCTGCAGCAGCAAGGGTGGCACCACGCATTCCTTCGTCTCTTCCTCAATTTCTTCCCGCACCGTCAGCCGATCCCCGAATCGCACCTTTTCGATCGCGCAATACTTCTCCAGCAACGCCAACTCCTCTCGCAGCGGGATCAACGCCTTCTCTCCCATTCCCAGCGTCATGCGTAAAAAATCCGCCAATAACACGCACATCTCCCGCGCCCGTGCTGGATCGATGCTGGTCAGCGCGCTGATCGAATTCAAGCTGTTGTACAAAAAATGTGGATTGATCTGCGCCTTCAACGCCGTCAGTTCCGCCTCGCGCGCCCTCATGCTCGATTCCAGCGCTCGCGCCTGCGCATCGCTCGAAGCCTTCTGCGCAATGATCGCGTAATTGAACGCCACGCTCAGCAAATAGTAAAAAACGCCCGCTGCATACAGCATCCCTGTTTTGCGTGCGTATTCGTTGTACAGTCCCGCCCATCCTTGCATCCCATCAAACCCGCGCGCCACAAAGCCGCCAATACTCACCCAGAAGTACGTCAGCACCACCGCCGCCATCACGTGCGTCAGTAGCAGCCGCCACAGCGGGGTTTTTGCCAGTGGAGTCGTTTTGCAAGAGAAGCCTGCCGACATCGCGCTGACTTGCGCCATTCCCGAAAGCGCGCCCGCCAGCGTCAGTGCATGTGTCCAGCTGATCGCTCCGGCTGACCGCAGCAGCGCCGCCAGCACCAGCCCGAAAAATAGCCAGCCAACCCAGAACACCGCGTGACCGGTTTTTTTTACCGGGATTATTTTCATCGCCTGGCTCAGTTCTTCACGTTGATTCCGCCAAACACCGCTTTGCCTCGCAGGATCAGCGTTTTTCTTGGCGCGTTTCCAAGCGCGTCCGCCAGCGGCGGTCTGGTCTCATCGCTGTACCCGCCAAAAATGCTCTGTCCCTGGAACACCACTTTCCACCGCTCTGGCACCCGCAATTCGATTCCGCCGAAAACGGCTTCCACATAAATCACCGCTTCTTGCCCCTCGATGTCCGCCGACAAAAAGTCCACTTCCACTCCTCCGAATACCGACACAATGCTTCCTCCCCGGAAACTGTTTGTATGCATCCGCCGTTCGATTCCGCCGAACAACGCGTATTCGTTCAAGGTTTCATAGCTGCTGACTCCGCTCACGGTCCCCAGCCCGGCGATCCCAGCATCCGTCGGCGGCGTCGGAAATTTCGGCATCTCAAACCGGCTCCAGGTCATCGCAATCCCCGCCGCAATCAGCACCAATGGCCACAACGAACCCCAGCTCAGCTGCAAATATCCCCACTGGTTCAACAGCAGCAGCACGCCCACCACGACTGTGATTGCACCACCAACGTGGCTCCGCTCCTTGATGAATTTCACCAGCCCCACCACCACGATGGCCAGCGGCCAGAACTTCCACAGCTTTCCCGTGTCCACATATCCCATGTGCCCCAACAGGAACAGCGTCCCCAACACAATCAAGATGATTCCCGCTGCCATCCCCGGCGGCCGCGCGCTTCGTTGCATGCTCTCCGGCATATTGCGGTTCATCTGCTGGTCGATGCGCTGGCGGATACCGTTCTCCAGATCGCGTTTGAATTGGTCGTCCATCGTTTCCCTTGTAGTGGCCAGCCTTCAGTCTGGTCTCACTCCCTCTCCCCAATCGTTACCGCGTTGTGCGCTTTCCCAACGCCAACCCCACTCCCACCAGCACGAACGGCAACGTCACCATCGGCATCACCCGCAGCACGCTCTCCACGCTTCCGCAACTCCAGAACGCCTTCTGCGCAAGGTTCAGTGCTGTAACTCCCAGCGCCGGAATGCAGTCCAAAAAGTCCACCATCTGGTGCTTCAGGCTCGCCTGAACATAATCCATACCCGCGCTCATTTCCACTGCTAGCAGTCCGATGCCCCCTATCAATAACGCCAACATCGTCCAGTTCCTTGTGATTCCTTCGTTTGCCCTTGCCCTTGCCATGCCCGCCTCCAGGCTGCCTATCTCGGCTGCCCACAGCCAGACTAGGTCCTGGCCGTTTACCCCGCATCGCCTATTCGGCCAATGCCCCCTGCTTACCGGCGAACGCCGCCAACTCGCCGGTTATTGCTTCCCGCCTTTTCACCGCGCCGCTTGCAAACTCCCGCAATCCCGTCTACCTTATCCCTACAAGTTTCCTAATCATTCGGTTTGGGACGTTTCCTGTAGCTCACTCCTTTAGGGTGAGGCCGTTGCTGTGGCATGGCACCGCTTCGCGCTGTTCGGAACGAATCGTTTTGGTCATTTCGAACGAAGTGAGGATCTCTGCACCATCGCACGCCTTTTGTGCGATGAATCCCTCTTCGGTTTCAAGGAAGAGGAGCCGCCCAACCCGGTGAGTGAAACGCACACACACACCGCCACGTTCTTCGCTTTCGGCGGACCCCTTAAGGAGGGGTGTTCATGTCCGTTGCCCAGGTCCACACCCCGCGTGCCGCCGGCCCGCGTCATCATTGGTTCATCTATGTTGCCGTCGCCCTCTTTGGCGGCCTGCTCACCTTCGCTGGCGCTCGCGCTCAACAAAAAGCCTCTGACGACGCCACCTTTCGCAATCTTATCGATGGCTACTGCGCTGCCTGGAGCTCCGGCAATCCCGCAAACGCCGCGAAATTTTACGCCCAGGATTCCGGTCTGGTTTTCTACGATTTAGCGCCGTTCCAATACAACGGATGGAAGGAATACGCCGCAGGCGTTCAGAAGGAATTTCTCGATAGCGCCTCCACCATCTCGCTCACCGCGGGCAGGGAACTAAAAACCACCCGCCGCGGCAATATCGCCTGGACCGTCGTCCCCATGCATCTCCTCGACAAAACCAAAGACGGCAAATCCATCGACCTCCAGGTCCGCTACACCGGCATCTGGGAGCATCGCGGCAAAACCTGGCTCCTGGTCCACGAGCACCTCTCCGTCCCCCTCCAATAGCTGCCGAATCGGTAGCACAGGCTTCAGCCTGTGTCCGTAACTCGCGGGTGCCCCATCCTTGCGCCTCTCCTCATGCAAGGGTGGGTCTTGGGCTAGCTCTTCACTGGCCCTTGGTTCCTCTGTGCTCTCTGTGCCCTCTGTGGTGAATCTCTTCGCCGTCCGAAGCTCCTGTCTCTATTTTCCGTGTGGCGGCAAATCCTTCAACGTCGGCATCGGAATCATTCGCGCAATGTGTAGCATCCCTGCGGCCACCGACTCGCTCGGCCCGTGCCCAATCTGTGCCGCCGACGTGCCCAATCCCACCAGGCTCAAATAGCCGCTGGTCGCTCCCGCAACGCTGAATTCATAGATGACTTGCACCGGACGCTCGGCCCGCAAAATCTCGTAGTAATAGCTGTATTCCGCCAACGGGAACCATCCCACCACCGACAATCCCGAAAAACCGCCATCCGTCAAATAGCCGGCCACCGGGTTGGTCCACACCCCATCGAACGATGGATCAAACGCGAAAGTCGCGTGATTTTGAATCCCATGAAATTGCACTGGACCGGTCATCTCCAATACGCGGCTCGGTCGCGTCGCTCCTGGAAATCTCTGTAGCTCCGAAGAAACTTTGTACGATTCGATGTCGAACGATTGCATGTTGCCCTCCTATGCTGATCTTAACGGGCGGCCTGCCAACACTCTCGGTCGCTCAACTTCCGCGACATAAACTGAAGTGATATCCTCTCCCCATCTTCCATGTCAACCATTTCCAAGTCCGATGGCGACTAGATCACCGGGCGTGAGGATTCTAGGTGCACACCCTTTGGAGGAGATCCAAACAGGCCGCAAAGCGTGCGCCACCCGCGTAGGGACATTGCTGAACAAGATCAACAGTAGAGCGAGCACCAATCCCAGATACACACAAGCGCGTCAACGCGATGCTGAAATCTTGGCAAAGGTCGGCTATTTCAAATGAGCATGCAGCGGCCCAATATCGAAATCGGAGACTTCTTTGTGACCCCGTTGCCGGACGGCCGATTCGCCTATTGCCAGTATGTGCACCGTCACCAAGAGTTTGGATATCTAATCCGTTTTCGACAAGATTACTTCGGAACCGCTAAATACGACAGCAGAACTCGGGACGGCACAGCTTCCTTTTCCGCCTGTTTTCGTCGGCCTACGTGTATCTGTAAGAAGCGGACGTTGGAAGCGAATCGGAAGCATGGTAGTGAAGGACTTCGTGTTTCCAGAGTTTCGGACCACCATGGGAACTAAACCGGGTACCTACCAGGACTGGCGTAATCTGGGACGGGACCACTACACGCACAATCGGGAAACTCCCAATTCCGCTGCGATCGCTCGAACTCCAGTCGGTTTGGGGTGACGAAGCGTTAGAGAAAAGAATATCTTCCGGCACCTACCGTGGAGGGCAGATGTTTTAACGTCGCGGGCGGGTGGTGCATGCTTAAAGTCCTAAGATGACTCCGGGAAATCTGGTGACAGCGAACAGGGGTGCCGGGTGCAAGATGGCGGGTGTCTTGAGTTCAGCGCAGCGGTAATCGTCGGGAACCTTTTGTGAATCTAGAAAGAAAATGTTTTTGTCTGGTTTTAGTTCACTTTTAAGACCACCGTATATTTTTTTGATACTCGGCATCATCTCAATTGTTGCGGCCACTGTTTTTACATTTTCAGGCAAAGCGTGGGTTCGTTTCAGTGGTTGGGTGTACCGCGCCAAAGAACCGGGGTGGTTTTGGTGGGAAGTTGCACTCGATTATCTCGTCGGTGTTTGGTTCATCGGATACTTCTTGTATAAGGTTTACCGACTTTCGAACTGAGCCGATGGCGGGTGGCCAACTGAATTAGTGAGCTTTTTCCTGCTGAAAATGCATTCGGGGAAACCGGGGCAGTCCTCGGTTGTGAATCCCTCAACTCGGGGAAGTTCTCCAGATTGGATTTGCTACGGTGGACCGTCTGGGATATCTATTGAGGCGGCCATGCAACTGACGACCTTAATACCTCTCCGTGTTATCGTCATCGCCTTGGCGGATCCGTTGCCATCTTCGCCAACATGTTTTCGTTCATCATGATCGGCAAAATAAACGAGCGTGTACCTGAACACGAGCGAATCTCGTACTTCTGGTGGGGTACCGAAGTTCGAAAGAGATACAAACAATTCTATCCCGCAAGCGAACTCGCCTTACTGACGGATTTCTGCGTAGTCTTGATGGGACTCAGTTTTTTGCTCTTAATCAGGTTTTGGGTATTCGGGAGCTCTTCCGCTGGGAAGTAATGGCCGTACAGATTTGCGGGAATAGCAGTTAGTGGTTCGACGGGTGGCCACTGGTCGCCGGTCGCTGGCCACAGTTCTTCCACGAGTCACAAGTCCCGAATCACGAATCACGTCAAATGTCGGCGCGCCGACATTCCGCCTGTTTGCCTTACTTAAAACTGATAACTGCAAACTTAAAACTACTTCGCTTGACGCTCCTCCACTCCTCCATAACAATGGTTCCACCATGCCAAACAAACTCTCCGACAAAAGTCTCGCCGTTCTCGGCACCGGCAAACTCGGCGGAATTCTTCTTCGCGCCTATCTCAAACAGGGCCTGTTCACGCCGAAACGCGTCACTGCCACAGTTCGCCACGAAGAGAAAGCCGCCAATCTCGCCAAAGAGCTCGGCGTCTCGGTTTCCACAGACAATCGCAAAGCTGTCAAAGATGCGGACATCGTTCTTCTCGGCGTCAAACCTCAGGTTGTCGGCGACGTGCTCAAGGAGATCAAGCCGCAGCTTGGCAAAGACACGCTCGTCATTTCCGTCGCTGCTTCCGTCCCCACCGCCTACATCGAGCAGCGCGTTGGCGACAAAATCCCTGTCATCCGCGTCATGCCCAACACCTGCTCCACCGTTGGCTGCGGCATGGCTGGAATCTGCCGCGGCACCCACGCATCTGCTGAGCATCTGGAGATTGCCAAAGCTATGTTCGACGCGGTCGGTCGCACCGTCGTCGTCGACGAAAAGAACATGGATGCAGTTACGGGCCTTTCCGCCAGCGGCCCAGCCTTTGCCTACATCATCCTGGAATCCTTCGCCGAGGCCGGCGTGAAAGTCGGACTTCCTCGCGATGTCGCCACTCTCCTGGCCGCGCAAACCATGAAGGGTGCCGCCAGCGTCGTCCTTGAAACCGGCGACCATCCCGCGCTGCTGAAGGACGCGGTGACAACACCCGCGGGCTGCACCATCGACGGCATCATGGAACTGGAAGAAGGGAAGTTGCGCGTCACGCTCATCAAGGCTGTGGTGAAAGCCACGCAACGCGCAGGTGAGCTTCTCTTTGAAAAGTAGCTGCGCTGTGACCATTGCCCTTGAATTTCGGCCCGTGTTCTGTGCTAGCATCCACTCAGACGCAAAATTATGCCCGCGGCCTACATCCCGGTTCTGATCTTCGCGCTTCTGGTCCTTTCGTTTCCCGTGATTGCGCTGATCGTCTTCAAGTTTATTCGTCCCGAATCGCGCCTCGGCGCCGCCAAGTTCCTGCCTTACGAATGCGGCATCCCTCCGGAATCCAATGCTCGCGGCCGTTATTCCGCGCGTTTCTACATTGTTGCCATGCTCTTCGTCATCTTCGACGTGGAAACCATGTTTCTGTTTCCCTGGGCCATTCTCTATCGCGGCTGGATCGCTCAACACATGGGCGCTTTCGCGCTTGTCTCCATGTTCGTCTTCCTCGGCATCCTGCTCGTTGGCTACGTTTGGCTCTACAAGAAGGGCGCCCTCGACTGGGCCTGATTCGCATTTCCACTTGTCTGTGCTGCGCCTCATTGACTGCCCTTACCTCGTGTGTTAGAAACTCTCTCAGCGACAATTCTGGCTGCTAAGTCGCGGATGCGCCTGTCCGCCGTAGCGCTTGGTTTGCGCGTTCTCGCTCCTTCCTTCACGCGCAGCCTTTTTTTGCGGCATCTTCAGGAGTAAATGTTCGAGGGTTTGCTCGCTATTTTCTCGCAAGCCCTCATGTTGCAGCCCAACGGTCCCAGGGTCCATGGCAGACGAGTCCAAGCCGCCCCAATCGCCCGATCGTGCCAAGCCGGAATCATCCGGCGCTTCCGCCACGCCACCGGCAGCGCCTAAGAGCCCGACTGCGCCCGCGACTCTTCCCGCTGCGAAACCCGCTCCGCCGCCTCCAAAGCCTCCCGTCGTTCTGCAGGTTCCTCTCGACAACGATCTCACGCGGCGCTACCGAGAGCGTTTCGGTGCCGCAATCCTGGATGCATTGGAAGATCGCAAGCAGCCTTACCTTGTAATTGACGCCGCGCAGCTAATGGAAATCGCCCGTTACTCGCGCGATGAAGAGAAATTCGATCTGCTCGAGGATTACACCGCCGTTGACTGGCCGCGTCGCGAGAAGCGCTTTGATCTTGTCGCCGTTCTTTATTCCTTCCCGCACAACACGCGCCTGCGTCTGAAGATTCCCCTGGCCGCGGACCAGGAAGCAGCCAGCGTGATTTCCGTGTGGCCCGTAGCGAATTGGCTGGAGCGCGAAATCTTCGACATGTTTGGCATTCGGTTCGCGGGTCATCCGGATTTGAAACGGATTCTTTTGCCGGACGAATGGCAAGGCCACCCTCTTCGCAAGGATTACGACATCTTGAAGCAGGACGAGGTTTGGGTGCGCGAGAATCTCGGCATCGAATCAGGTCAATAGGGTCACAGGAACTTGGGAAACACTTTGCACGACGACACAACACAAAAGCCAAACACGCTGCTCGGCGCGGATGAGCTCGTCATCAACATGGGGCCTCAGCATCCTTCCACCCATGGCGTGCTGCGCGTGAAGCTTAAGCTGGATGGCGAACGGGTGATTGGTTCGGAGTGCGTGATCGGGTATCTGCATCGAGGCGTAGAGAAGATCGCGGAGAATCGTTCGTATCAGCAATTTGCTCCGTACGTCGATCGCATGGACTACGTCGCGGCCGTCAGCAACGGGCTGGGCTACTGCGAGGCGGTCGAGAAACTTTTAAACGTGGAAGCCCCGCCGCGTGCGCGCGTGATCCGCACGATTCTTACGGAGTTGCAGCGCATCGCCAGCCATCTGTTGTGGCTGGGAACGCACGCTTTGGATATTGGCGCGCTTACGCCGCTTTTCTATTGCATGCGTGAACGCGAAGAAATCCTTAAAATTTTCGAGAAGTATTGCGGGGCGCGGCTGACCACACATGCGTTCCGCATAGGCGGGCTGCAGTACGAGTCGTACGACACATTTGAAAAAGACGTGGAGCGATTCTGTAAGGACTTCGAGCGCCGCATCCAGGAATATGTCGATCTACTTACAGGTAACAGCATCTGGATTGGACGCACGCGCAACGTTGGGATTCTTTCCACGGAAGACTGCATTGCCCTGGGCGCTTCCGGACCCATCATTCGCGCCAGCGGTCTGGCATGGGATATCCGCAAGGCTACGCCGTATGCCGCGTACGACCAGTACAAATTTGAGATTCCCGTTGGGACGAAGGGCGACACGTACGACCGCTATATGGTGCGTATGGAAGAGATGCGCCAGTCGCGACTAATCTGCCTGCAAGCAATCGAAAATATTCCCGCTGGTCCTATCCTTGGCAAGGTAGGCAAGGTTCTGAAGCCGCCTCCGGGCGAGGTTTATCACTGCATCGAAGCGCCGAAAGGCATTCTGGGGTATTACATTGTCAGCGACGGCACCACGCAGCCATATCGCGTGCGTATTCGTCCCCCATCATTTATCAATTTGCAGGCGTTCGACAAGATGGCGCGCGGGCACCTGGTGGCCGATGTAGTTGCCATCATCGGAACTCTCGACATCGTTCTTGGCGAGGTGGACCGCTAGCCCATGAATCCCGCCCTTCATTCCATCGTGGGTTTTCTGCAAACCTGGTGGGTTCAACTGGTATCCGGCGTATTGATTGTCGCGGTAGTTCCGCTGATCGCCGGCTACGTCGTTCTAGTCGAACGCAAACTGATGGCGGACATGCAAGCGCGCCTGGGACCGATGCGCGTGGGTCCGCACGGCTTGCTGCAGCCGATCGCCGACGCACTGAAACTGCTCATCAAAGAAGACATTATTCCTGATGATGCGGATAAGGTGATCTTCTGGCTGGCGCCGGTCGTTTCCATGACGACCGCGTTGGTTTCGATGGGCGCCATCGCGTTTGGCCCGTGGTTTCAGGTGGCCAAGGACATTAATATTGGCATTCTGTTCATTCTGGGAGTCAGCTCGCTGGGGCTTTTTGGAATCGTGCTGGGCGGCTGGGCTTCCAACAGCCACTATTCGCTGATCGGGGCGCTGCGCAGCACAGCGCAGCTTGTAAGTTACGAAACGGCTGCGGGGCTTGCGATCATCGGCGGACTGCTTCTGGCGGGCACGCTGCAGATTCGCTCGATCGTCGACGCGCAACAGCACTATGGCGTGTGGTTTATTTTCCTGGCGCCGGTGGCGTTCTTCATTTACCTGGTCGCGTCCATCGCGGAAACCAATCGCGCGCCGTTCGATCTTCCCGAAGCCGAATCCGAACTTGTTGCCGGCTATATGACGGAATACAGCGGCTTTCGCTGGGCGCTGTACTTCCTTGGTGAGTACGCCAACATGATTGTGGTCGCCGCGGTTGCCACTACTCTTTTCCTGGGCGGATGGCTACGACCCTTCCCGAATGTTCATTGGTTGAATTGGCTTGATATTCTGCCCGCGGTCTTCACCGCAGCGGTCGGCGCGTATTGTGTTTACAGGGCAGGGAAGCAGCCGGTGCGCGTGCAAACGATGTTTATGTGGGCAGTGGCCGCGCTGTGTTTCCTGGTCGCCCTGATTCTAGCCGCCACTCTTTTCGTTCCGCCGCTGCAAGCCGCCAAGGCCGGCCTCCTGGGAGCCTTTTGGTTCCTGATGAAAGTCAGCGGTTACATTTATGTATTCATGTGGCTGCGGTTTACGTTGCCGCGCTATCGCTTCGATCAACTGATGCACCTGGGCTGGTACCTGCTGATTCCCTTGGCCATCGTGAACGTGTTTTCCGTGGGCGTGGCCATGATGCTGGAGGCGCAATTTGGGTGGAATCGTTGGCTGGCGCTGCTCGTCACCACGGTGTTCACGTTAGCCGCCGCCGCGTTCTTGCTGCATCTGAACGATAAACGAACGGCGGCCGCTTCTTCTTCTGCTGCCGAAACTTCGGACTCTTATGCTGGATAGCATCATTTTCTATTTTTTTGCCGGCATCGCAATCCTCAGCGCCGCGTTGATGGTCACGCGCCGCAACGCGATTCACAGCGCGGTTTTCCTGATCACTACGCTTCTAGCCACCGCTGGAATCTTCCTGCAGTTGCGCGCCGAATTCCTGTTCATCGCGCAGATCATCCTGTACGTCGGCGGAATTATGGTGCTGTTCGTGTTCGTAATCATGCTGGTGCGCCTGGACGTTCCGCTGCACCACATCAAGTTTCGTTTGCAGAAGTGGGTGGCCTTTTTTGTCGCGATTGCGCTGGCTTGCGAGGTCGGAGTCATGTTCTGGTACGTTCGCCAACTGCCCAGCGCCGGCTTGCTGGCGCCGCCCGCACCAGCCGGAGACAAGCTGCCACCCAACTCCGAGCAATTTGCCAAAATTTTGTTCAGCAATTATCTGCTGCCGTTTGAAATCGCCAGCATTCTGTTGCTGGTTGCAATGATCGGTGCCGTGGTCATGGCCAAGAAAAGGACGTAATTGCGATGATGCCCGTAGGCCACTACTTGTTTCTCAGTTTTGCGCTGTTCATCATCGGCGCAATCGGGGTAATTACGCGCCGCAACGTGATCATTGTTCTCATGTCCATCGAACTGATTCTGAACGCCGTCAATATCAACCTGGTTGCGTTTTCGCGTATCTTCGGCGACGTCCAAGGCCAGATCTTCGCGCTGTTCATCATTGCCGACGCTGCGGCGGAAGCGGCGGTAGGCCTGGGCATCATCATCGCGTTCTTCCGCAATCGCGAAACCGTGCTGGCCGACGAAATGGATCTTTTGAAATGGTAGCTATCGCCACAACGCGAAGTATTTGTCTCCGGAGGCTCGGTACATGAGTCCTTCCGGCTATTTTCTGTCGCATTTCTACTTGATCCCGCTATTTCCGCTGATCACCGCGGCGCTGATGTTCTTTTTTGGAAGGCGGCTCCCTAAAGCGGCTGTTAGTTTCCTCTGCGTCGGCAGCGTGTTTCTTTCCTTTTTGTATGCCGCCGGCGCGGTTTTTCAGCTTCTGGCGGCTGATGCGGAACACCGGGTCTACCAGCTAATCCTGTTTGAATGGATCACGCCGGGCATGACGCCTGCCCATGGCGCACTTGTGCCATTCATTGCCGATTGGGGCTACCTGCTCGATCCTCTTTCTTGCGTGATGATTCTGGTGGTTACGGGCGTTGGGTTTCTGATTCATGTGTACTCGATCGGATACATGGCGCACGAGGGCGGCTACTACCGCTTCTTTGGTTATCTGAATCTGTTCATGTTTTCGATGCTGACGCTGGTGCTGGCCAACAACCTGTTGCTGTTGTTTGTTGGATGGGAAGGCGTGGGGCTGTGCAGCTATCTTCTGATCGGATTCTATTTCCTAAAGAAGTCGGCGGCAGACGCGGGAAAGAAGGCGTTCATCGTCAACCGCATTGGCGATTTCGGATTCATCCTGGGGATTTTTCTAATTGCCACAACCTTTGGGACCATTCGATTCAGTTCCCAGGGGCTTAGCGATCCAGCGGCGTTCTCTGGCATCGTGCAAACGCTTGCGGCGATGGTGAGCCATGGCCAGTTAGTGGCTGGCGCGCCCGTGCTGACGATCATCGCGCTTTTGCTGTTCGTCGGCGCTACGGGAAAGTCCGCGCAAATCCCGCTGTATGTTTGGCTGCCCGACGCGATGGAAGGCCCGACGCCGGTCAGTGCCTTGATTCACGCGGCCACTATGGTTACCGCGGGCGTGTACATGGTTGCGCGCGTGAATGCCATCTACCAACTCGCGCCGGTTGCGATGGACGTCGTCGCGTTCATTGGGGCCGCCACAGCCATTTTCGCCGCGTCCATGGCTCTGGTGCAGACCGATATCAAGAAAGTGCTGGCGTATTCCACCATCAGCCAGTTGGGCTACATGTTTCTGGCGCTCGGAGTGGGCGCTTTCGCCGCAGGAATCTTTCACCTGATGACGCACGCGTTCTTCAAAGCCTTACTGTTTCTTGGCGCCGGCAGCGTCATTCACTCGCTTTCCGGCGAGCAGGACATTCGCAAAATGGGCGGGTTGTGGAACACGATTCCCGCCACGTCGCGACCTTTTCTGATCGCTACCCTGGCGATTGCCGGAATTTTTCCGTTTGCCGGATTCTTCAGCAAAGATGAAATTCTGGGGCACGCCTTTCATCGCTCGCAAATGATGGACCGCTACCTTTTCCTGTGGGTGGTCGGCTTGATTACCGCGGGCATGACGGCTTACTACATGTTTCGTCTGCTGTTCCTGACGTTTTTCGGATTGTCGCGAGTCTCGCCGGAGCTTGAAGAGCACATCCACGAATCGCCGAAGTCCATGACCGTACCGCTGATGATTCTTGCTTTTCTGTCGATGTGCGGCGGGTGGTTTGCGCTGCCAGTGTTGTGGGGCGAGAAGAATACATTTGGGATATTCCTGGAACCTGTTTTAGGGGGCGTCGAAACCGAAACGGGCGCGGTGCAATTGGGACAGCACACACTGTTCAAGGAATATTTCCTGATGATTCTGTCGCTCGCGGTCGTTGGATTGGGCCTGTGGGCGGCTTATCAGATGTTTCTGAAAAGTCCGAAACTGCACGAAAAGATTGCGTCGTCGTTTCCGCGTTTGCATAACGTTCTGGTGCACAAATATTACGTCGACGAAATCTACGATGCGGTAATTGTGAACCGCATCAAGGATCTGAGCACCGCCCTCGCGTGGGTGGATGCGCACATTATCGATGGCCTGGGAGTGGACGGCGCGAGTTGGCTGACGCGGTATTTCTCGCGCATATCGATTTGGTGGGACAAGTGGGTGGTCGACGGGATCGTGAATCTGATCGGCAAGTTCACCGAAGGTCTCAGTGTGCCGGTGCGCATGTTTCAGACCGGTGTCTTTTCTTCCTACGCCATGTGGATTCTTTTCGGCGTGGTGATTTTGCTGGGCTATTACGGCCATCACATGCAGGTGTGGTTGCGCGCTTTGCGCTGAAAGGCTGAATGCATCGTGTTTTTTACTAACCATCTCCTCAGCGTGGTTTTGTTCACGCCGCTTGTGGGCGCGCTGCTGCTGTTGCTGCTGCCCCGCGAGGCGTCGACGCTTCATCGCATCGTCGGCAATTTGTTCGGCGCGCTCGGCTTCCTGGTTTCCATTCCGCTGGTGACGCGTTTCGTGGTCGGCCGCGAAGGCTTCAGCTTCAAAGAGACGGCGGACTGGATTCCCTCCATCGGCGCAAAATATGCGCTGGGCATCGATGGCATCAGCCTGCTGCTGATCATGCTCACAACGTTGCTGGGCATGCTTGCGATACTTTCTTCCTGGTCGGCGATCAAAACGCGCACCAAGGAATATTACATTCTGCTGTTGTTGCTTCAGACCGGCATGCTCGGCGTGTTCATGTCGCTGGACTTCTTCCTGTTTTACGTTTTCTGGGAAGTGATGCTGGTGCCGATGTACTTCCTGATTGGCGTATGGGGCAGCGATCGCAGGCTGTATGCCGCCATCAAGTTTTTTCTGTACACGCTGGCTGGTTCGGTGCTGATGCTGCTGGCCATCCTGGCGCTGTATTACAACTACGCGAAGACGTTGCCCGCGGGCAGTGTCGGCACATTTGATATCCCCACGCTGCTGGCCGCCGCGCAGCAGTTTCCAGATTCGCTGAAGGTCTGGCTGTTCTGGGGATTCTTCTTCGCGTTTGCCATCAAGGTTCCCATGTTCCCGTTTCATACCTGGCTTCCCGATGCGCACACGGAAGCGCCCACGGCGGGTTCCGTCATTCTGGCCGGTGTGCTGTTGAAAATGGGGACATACGGATTCCTCCGTTTCTCCTTGCCGCTGCTGCCGGCCGACACGGTGATGCGCGCCAAGATCATTCATATCGTGGTGGTGCTCTCCATCATCGGCATCGTCTATGGCGCGGTCGTCTGCCTGATGCAGAAGGACATGAAGCGCTTGATTGCGTACAGTTCCGTCAGCCACTTGGGATTTTGCACCTTGGGAATCTTTGCGCTTACGCCGCTGGGGCTTTCCGGCAGTGTGCTTCAGCAGATCAATCACGGCATTTCGACCGGCGCGCTGTTCCTGATCGTCGGAGTTTTGTATGAACGGCGGCACACTCGTCTGATTTCTGAATTCGGTGGGCTGGCGACGCCGATGCCGACGTTCGCCGCGATTTATCTGATCGTCAGCTTGAGTTCGCTGGGCATGCCGCTGCTGAATGGATTTATTGGAGAAGTGACCATTCTGCAGGGAACGTTTGTGGTGAACAAAGCGTGGGCTGCGTGGGCGTCGCTCGGAATCGTTCTCGGCGCCGCGTATCTGCTGTGGCTTTATCAGCGAACCATGTTCGGGCCCGTGACGCACGAAGTGAACAAGACGCTGCCGGACATGAATTTGCGCGAGCACGCTGTGTTGATTCCTTTGGTGGTGATGGCGTTCTGGATCGGCATTTATCCCAAGCCGTTTTTCGCGGTCATCGAAAAACCTGTGGAACGAATCGTGAGGCAGGTGAATCCGGGCTTCTACCCGGCGGTTCCAGCGCAATCCGCGGGAACGCCAACGATTTCAATGCCGGCGGAGGTCAAGTAAGGAACCCCGATGCATCTCTCCTTTCTCGATTCCGTCATCAACTACATTCATGGGGATGGATTGGTCATCCTGCCGCAGATGGAATTGTTGTTGTTTGCGCTTGGCATCTTGATTTTTGATTTTTTGCTGGAGAAAAAAGAGAAGGAATGGAACGCCATTCTGGCGCTGGTGGGCGTTGCGGCGGGCGGCGCGGGCCTGTACATGCAGTATCAGAAGTACAACGCGCAGCGAGGCAGTCCGTTTGGCGTGCCCGGTTTGTTGGGATTTCACAATACCGTACTCATCGATGGGTTCTCGCTGGTGTTCTCGTGCATTTTCCTCGCCGCCACCGCGCTAGTGATTCTGCTTTCGGTTCGCTATTTGAATATTGAAGAAGAGCAGGAAGGCGAATACTACGCGCTGCTGCTACTGACATGCATTGGGATGATGTTCATGGCTTCGGGCACGGACCTGATCGTGCTCTTTCTCGGATTGGAAACCATGGCGCTCAGCTTCTATGTGCTGACCGGGTATCTGCGGCGTGAAAAGCGCTCGAATGAGGCGGCTCTGAAATATCTTCTGCTTGGGGCATTCAGCACCGGCATTCTGGCGTACGGCTTTTCCCTACTGTACGGGATGAGCGGTTCCACCAACCTGGGTGCCATCAGCGAATCGCTCCGCTCGCGCGACGAGCTTGTCCATTATGTTGCGTTAAGCCGCCAGGCCGGTCCGCAGGCGGAGCAGATTCGCCAGGCGCTGGCCGCACAGTTTCCCGCGGCGCTGCACTTCGATCCATTTCTGTTGCAGATTCTGCCGATACTGGCATTTGTGCTGATCGCTTCCGGCATGTTCTTCAAGATTGCCGCGGTACCGTTTCACCAGTGGGCTCCCGATGTGTACGAAGGCGCGCCCACGCCGATCTCCGCGTTTGTCAGCGTGGCTTCCAAGACCGCGAGTTTCGCGATGCTGCTGCGGCTGATGGTTGGCGCGTTCCGCGACTACTATCCTTCGTGGCTGTATTTGATTGCGGGCGTCGCGATCGCGTCGATGACCTGGGGCAACCTGGCCGCGCTGACGCAGACAAACATCAAGCGCATGTTGGCATACTCCTCAATCGCGCACGTCGGATACATGCTTCTGGGGCTTGCGGCGGGCAACGCTACAGGGCTGACGGGAATTCTGTACTACTTGATTGCTTACGCGTTCATGACGCTAGGCGCGTTTGCGGTGGTCATTGTGCTGCGGCAGCGCGGGTTGATCGGCGACGAGCTCGACGACCTCGACGGGCTTTATCAACGTAGCCCCGTGGCGGCGCTGCTGCTGCTGATCTTCATGTTATCGCTAGCCGGCATTCCTCCCTTGGCCGGATTTGTGGGCAAGTATTTTATTTTCCAGGCGCTCATCGAAACGCATCACCCGGTGCTGGCGGTGTTTGCCGCGCTCTACATTGTGCCCGGGCTTTATTACTATTTCCGCGTGGTGAAACACGCCTGGCTGAAGAACCCTGGCGAAGGCGCGCCAATCCCGCAAATCAGCAGCGCGCAGGCGTTTGCATTGGGAGTGGCGCTGTTTGTTTCACTGGCGGCGGGATTGTATCCTGAGCCGTTCACACACCTGGCCCGCTATGCCTTCGGACCCTAACGCCAACCGCAACGACGATCTGACGCCTGCCGAAAAGCAGGCCAAGGGATTTTCGCAGCAATTCGCCTCTGCGATGGAACTGCCGTTTGTAATGGTCGGCGCGATTATCGTTGGCGGCTTGATTGGCTTCGCGCTTGACCGCTGGCTGCACACCAAACCATTTCTGATGCTGATTTTTGGCGCGCTCGGCTTCTTTGGCGGCGTTCGCGACGTGCTGCGGCGTCTTCCCAACAAATAGATGGCTGGTTCGCAAACGAATGCCACGTGAAATGGACTATGATCGTGGGCAAGAGTCCGAGGGCCTGCATCCTTGACTGACGCTGCCATCGACACCGCGCGTTATGTGCGATCCGAATCGCGGATTTCCCTCCTTACTCTGGTGCTCGGCTTTCTAGCTGGAGTTCCCGTGGGCTATTTTCGGGGATGGCGCTGGGGGCTGGGCATCTTCGTTGGCGCGATTCTTGCTTGGGTAAATTTTCGATGGCTGAAGCAGGGAGTAGACGCGCTGGCCAGTTCCGCAACGGAACAGGCCGACCAGCCAAAGGCGAGGGTCCCGATTCTGACCTATTTCAAAGCCATGTTTCGCTATGGGTTGATAGCACTCTGCGTCTATGTTATTTTTAAGTATCTGAACGTTCCCGTTTTGAGCATGATTTTTGGACTGTGTGCCCTGGGAGCGGCCACTATCGCGGTTAGTGTGCACGAACTAATGCACGCTTCGGACTAATTCATGGAAGAACAGTTAAGCGCAGTAACTCACTGGTTCAATCACGTTTTTGGGCCGGCCGCTTTGCGGCTCTTGCACGCACTTCACATCCAGCCGAAGGATTTCGATCGGCCCATCCCCGAATATGTGGTGATGTCGCTGATCGTGCTGATCTTCTGCACTATCCTGGCGCTGATCTTACGGTCGCAGCTCTCCGTTGAGCGTCCGGGAGCGATGCAACAAGTTGCCGAACTGTTGCTGACCAACCCGATGGGATTTGGAATTAAGGACCTGCTGGAAGAAAACGTGGGGCACGAAGCGAACCGCTTTATCGCCTTCACCGGCTCCGTTTCGATCTTCATTCTCTTTTCCAACTTGCTGAGCCTGTTTCCGGCGCTGCGGTCGCCTACGGGTGTAGCGATCGTGCCACTGGGCTGCGCGCTTCTTACCTTCCTGTATTTCAACTATCAGGGATTCCGTCACCACGGGATCGGCGGGTATCTGAAGACGTTTGCGGGCTCGCCGCATGATGTAAGCGGCTGGATTCTGGCCGTGCTGTTGTTCCCGGTGGAAATCATCAGTACCACCGCGCGAATCCTATCGCTCACCGTTCGTCTGTGGGCCAACATTTTCGCCAGCGACCTGATCTACATGATATTTCTGGGGCTGCTGCTTGGACCCGTGGAGTGGGCCTGGACGAAGAGTCCCATCCTTGGAATTGCGTTCGGCATTTTCCCGGCCTTCGTACCTATCGTTTTTGTGGCGCTGCATATCTTTGTATCGGTGATTCAGGCGTATGTCTTCACCGTGCTGCCGTCCATCTATATCGGGACGGCCATTGCCGACGAGCACTAAATTGTACGATTTTCGTTTTGCCGTTGCAGCGTGAGACCGGTTGCGGTGCGCAGAGCCGGGAACCACCCACTGGCGGCATGTTCAAGGAGGCAGTAATGAAGAAAGCAGTCATGTTGTTGGCGGCGCTCGTGGCGGTAATGATCGTGGCACCGGCCGCGTTTGGTCAGGACGCAGCGGTAGCAGGCAAGGGAACGCTGGCGATTGCGGCTGGCTTCGGCATGGCCCTCGCGGCGCTCGGCGGCGCGTTGGGACAGGGCAAGGTGGCATCCTCAGCATGCGAAGGCATGGCGCGGAATCCGGGAGCGGCTGGGGCGATTCGCGCCGCCATGATTCTCGGCCTGGTGTTCATTGAAACTCTCTCGCTCTTCACCCTCGCAATCATCATGTTGAAGGTCTGACCGCAGACCAATGCTATTGCGATTCTGGCCCGTTCGGTAATTCCGGACGGGCCTTTTTCTTTTTAGCGCGCCCGAGCTTGTTCCATGTGGATCGGTGACGGACACACTTGCCGCGAGGCAGTCGAGTGGCTACGCTTTGAGTGAAACAGAGCGAGGACGCCGCATGCGCGAAGCAGTCCTGGGGATTGTTTTTCTGATTCTGTACTTCGGCGTGTCGGCCGCCATCTATTTTGCGAGCTCAGGCCGAACGGACTTTCCGCTCGCGTGGGCTTACTTCGGAATCAACATGGGCACGGGAGTGATCTTTTCCATCGTTCTGGAGCGTGTCAATCCGGGCCTGATCGCGGAACGATTCAAGCCGGGGCCGGGCGAGCAGGATCGAGTCTTCAAGATTGGCACCAGCATTCTGATGGTGCTGATGCTGGTTTCAGCCGGGCTGGATGTCGGCCGGTACCACTGGAGCGGCCGGATCGCGCCGTGGTTGCAGATTGCCGCGCTGGTGTGCGTGCTCCTGGGATATTTGTTTACGGCGTGGGCTACGCTGACGAACCGGTTCTTTTCTTCCGCTGTGCGGTTGCAGGCGGACCGTGGCCAGGCGGTGATCGATTCCGGGCCGTATCGGCTCGTGCGCCATCCGGGCTACACGGGAGCTATTCCGTATCTGGCATTCGGCGGCCTGGCGCTAGGCTCGTGGGTTGCTACGTTGATTGCCGGTGTGCCGATGATCGTGATTCTGCTGCGACGAACACCGCTGGAAGACAAGATGTTGCGGGAAGGTCTGTCGGGCTACAAAGAGTACGCGGCCAGAGTGAAATACCGACTAGTGCCGGGGATCTGGTAAGAGTTGTGCGTCTCGCTTGACGGGAACTGTCAGCGAGCGGTGAGCATGGGATTCTGCGACGTTAGCAGCGACAAAATTTGATTTGGCCACAAGCCGAGGTAAAGCGTTGCAATCACCGTGACTGCCACCACCATCAGTGCGGTTGCGCTGAGTCCCGCAGGCGCATCGGCCGGCAATGGCCCTTTGTACTCGTGCATGTACATGACGACCAAGATGCGGAAATAGTAGTACGCGCCAATGACGCTGTTGATGGCCATCAGAACGGCCAGCCAGTACAGGTTGGAATTGAGCGCGGCGGTGAAGATGTAAAGTTTGCCGAGGAAGCCGACGGTGATCGGAAGACCGAGCAACGACAACAGGAAAATTGCCAGAGTCGCGGCGGTAAAGGGCTGGCGTGTTCCGAGCCCAGCGAGATCGTCGATGGTCAAGTAGCGCTCACCGCGTCCGCCAAGCTCCGAAACAATCGTGAAGGCGCCAACGGACACCAGGGAATAGCCCAAGAGATAGAAGAGTACGGCGGCGTAGGCGCCGATCGGACCGAGACGTTCATCGGCTGTTAGCGTCGTCACGGAAGCCATGGCCACAAGAATGTAGCCGGCGTGCGCGATGGAACTGTAAGCCAGCAGACGCTTGATATTGGTCTGCACGACCGCGCCCAGGTTCCCGACGAACATGGTGAGCGCAGCCAGAATCCAGAATGCCCAGAACCAATAGGTGGTTGCGGCATGCACGGTGGCAAAAATTCTTAAAAGCAGCGCGAAAGCAGCGGCCTTCGGCCCGGCCGAGAAGAGCGCAGTAACCGGCGTGGGCGCGCCTTCATACACGTCTGGCGTCCAAACCTGGAACGGGGCAGCGGCCACTTTGAAGCCAAGCCCGACCAGAATCAGCGTCAGGCCGAGATGCAAAAGGGTGCTGGAAGGATCGGCGTCGGCAAGTTTGCCCAGAGCGGTCGAGCCAGTCGCGCCATACACCAGGGCAATACCGTACAGGAAAAACGCGGTGGCAAACGAGCCCAGCAGGAAATACTTCATTGCCGACTCACTCGATTTGATCGAGTCGCGCCGGTAGCCCGCCAGGATGTAGCTGGAGATCGAAGACATTTCCAGCCCGATGAATGCTGTCAACAACTCCTGCGCCGAAGCCAGCACGCCCATTCCGGCAGTGGCAAACAGAATCAGCGCATAGAATTCCGCGGAGTCCAGGCCTTCGCGCTGCAGATAAGAGTCCGCGCTCAGGATAACCAGAAAGCTCACCAGCCCCACCAGCCAGTGGAAGAACAGGCTGTAGGTATCGAACATCACCAGGCCGCCGAACCCGATTCCATTGCCGGCGAAGAAGGTACTGAGGGTTCCCAGCGCAGCGCCAAACATGGCCAGGAAGGTGAGCGCCTGACGATTTTCCAGGAATGGCTGCGCGAGCATCAGAAAAACGCCGAAGCCACACCAAATCAGCTCCGGTAGAACGCCCAGAATGTCTTGGGTGCGCGGTATCATTTAGCGAGGCCTCTCCATGGAGATTGCCGTCGGAGTGAGGGCAGCGGTTCCGGCAGCATGCGGCAAGACACCGGGAAGCGCGACTTCGTGCATCACGTTTTTATTCATTTGCGTGAGTATTTCCTGGCAGGATGCGGCGAAACGCAGCGTGAAGAAGCGCGTGTGCACGCCCAGCCAGATCATAAAGAAACACATAGCCACGAGGACCCATTTTTCGCGCGGGTTAACATCGTGCAGGTCGCGGTTTTTCGGGTGGGTGATCTCGCCGAAGAACACGCGCTGGTATGCCCACAACAGGTAGCAGGCCGAGAGAATCACGCCGGTAGCGGCCCAGGCTGCCCATTTCCAGTGCGCCTGATAGGTGCCGATGAGCACCAGGAATTCGCCCACGAATCCATTCAGAAGCGGCAAGCCGAGCGAAGAAAGCACTGCAAACAGGAAGAAAGCTGCGTAACGCGGCATGGGTTTCACCAACCCGCCGAACTCGGAAATTTCAAACGTGTGGCGGCGCTCGTACAGCATGCCGACCAGCAGGAACAAGGCGCCGGTGGAGATGCCGTGGGCGAGCATCAGGAAGACCGCGCCCTGCAGAGCCACATTGGTGAACGCGAAAATTCCCAGAACCACGAAGCCCATATGGCTTACGGAGGAGTAGGCCACTAGGCGCTTCAGGTTGGGCTGCACCAGAGCGACGAGAGCGCCGTAAATAATGCTGATGATGGCCAGCACAGCTACGTAGGGCGCGGCGCGTCGAGCAGCATCGGGGAACAGAGGAAGGCAAACGCGGATCAGACCGTAGGCGCCGGTCTTCAGCAGAACGCCAGCGAGATCGACGGAACCTGCGGTGGGCGCTTCAGTGTGGGCGTCGGGCAGCCAGGTGTGGAAAGGGAATAGCGGAACCTTAATGGCAAAGGCGACAAAGAATGACAGGAACAGCAGCATTTCGACGCCGGGCGTAAGGAGTAACGCGCCGCTGTGAACCATGGCCTGCAAGGCCGGCAAATCGAATGTGCCGGTCTTGTTATACAGCCAGATCATGCCGACGAGCATGAAGATGGAACCGCCCATCGTGTAGAGAATGAATTTAATTGAGGCGTAGATTCGGCGTTCGTGGCCCCAAATACCGATCAGGAAGGCCAGAGGAATCAGGCCAAACTCCCAGAAGAGAAAAAACAGGAAGAGATCGAGAGAAAGGAAGATGCCAATCACGCCGACTTCCAGCAGCAGCAGCATGATGTGGAATTCTTTGACGCGATGCTGGATGTCGTTCCACGAGGCCAGAATACCGATGGGAGTGAGCAAGGTGATAAGGTGCAAGAGGAAAATGCTGATGCCGTCGACGCCCAGGTGATAGTTGATCGCAGGCGTGGCAATCCACTGGTGGAAAACTTCCAGCTTGTAACCCGATGTGCCAGGAGAGATCGCCCAAACGGGAAGGAACGACAACAGAAATTCCACGATGCCGACAATCACGCTGATGCGGCGGATCCACAAATGATCTTCTTTGCGCAGCAGCAGAACCGCAAGGACCCCAACGAGTGGGAAGAATAGCAGGACGGTGAGGAGGTTTCCGCTGATGGCCATTAGCGTACTCCTCCGAACAAGGCCGGATGCAGAACCGGCCAGAAGATGATGGCGAAAATCACGACCGTCCCGACAAGAACCCACACGGCGTAGCTGCGGGTATTGCCGGATTGCGCGTGGCGCACGCCATCGCCGATTTCTCTTACGCCGTAGCCGATGCCGTTGACGGCACCATCAATCGTTCCCTCGTCGACGGCCTTCCACAGGATGTTGCGGGAAATCCAGACCAGCGGGCCAACAATTGCGGCTTGATAGATTTCGTCAATGTAGTACTTGTTGTACAAAAGCTTGTGCAAACCGGCTTCGGCCGGACGCTTCACGTCTTTGGAATACATACGCCACGCCACTAGCAAACCCACAGTCGCCGCAACCATCGCCACACCGGAAAGCGTGAGTTCCAGCGTGTGCAGTGCTTCGCCGCCCGCGATTTCGCCAGCGCCAAATACCGGCGACAAGAAGTCCGTGAAGTAATCCTTGCCGCCCCACAGGGCAGGGAAGGCGAACCAGCCGCCAACGAGCGAGAGTAACGCCAGAATCATCAGCGGAACGGTCATGTTCTTGGGCGATTCATGCACGTGGACATGATGTTCGTCGTAGCGGTTCTTGCCGAAAAATGTGAGCCAGATCAGACGGAACATGTAGAACGAAGTGAGAATGGCGGCGAACAACCCGACGCCGTAGAGCGCCTTTCCGCCATGCTCTGAATTGAATGCCGCGAAGAGAATGGCGTCTTTGGAGAAGAACGCCGCGAAGGGAAAGAAGCCGGCAATGGCAATCGTTCCGAAAAGCATGCACCAGAAGGTGACTTTGATTTTCGAAGCGAGTCCTCCCATGTGCCACATATCTTGCTCGCCGCCCATGGCGTGGATCACGCTACCAGCGGAGAGGAAGAGCAGGGCCTTGAAGAACGCGTGGGTCATCAGGTGGAAAATGCCCGCGCTGAAAGCGCCGACGCCGCAGCCAAGGAACATGTAACCCAATTGGCTGACGGTAGAGTAGGCGAGAACTTTCTTGATGTCGGACTGCACGAGGCCAATCGTTGCAGCGTAGAAGGCCGTAGCGCAGCCGACGATGGCCACGACGTACATGGCGGTGTCGGAATGAAGGAAAAGGATGTGCGAGCGAGCCACAACGTACACTCCGGCGGTGACCATGGTGGCGGCGTGAATCAAGGCGCTGACCGGCGTGGGGCCTTCCATGGCGTCGGGCAGCCAGACGTACAACGGAATTTGCGCGGACTTGCCTGTGGCGCCCATGAAGAGCAACAGGCAGGCGGCCGTCAGGATGCCAAACCGGCCGAGACCTTCGTGAGCAATGTTAGGTTGCGAAGCAGCGTCAAAAATCGTGCGGAAATCGAGAGAGTGGAATGTGCGGAACAATAAAAACATTCCGAGCATGAAGCCGAAGTCGCCAATGCGGTTGACGATGAACGCTTTCTTGCCGGCTTGCGCCGCCGAATGCTTCAGGTAGTAGAACCCGATCAGCAGGTAGCTGCACAACCCCACGCCTTCCCAACCCACGAACAGCACTACGTAGTTTGCTGCCAGGACCAGGATAAGCATGAAGAACATGAACAGGTTCATGTAGGCAAAGAAGCGGAAGTAACCTTCTTCATGCGCCATGTAGCCGGTGGAGTAGATATGGATGAGGAAGCCGACTCCGGTGACGACGAGCAGCATTACCACGGTGAGTTGATCGATTTGCAGATCGAAGCCGATAGTTAGGTCTTTGTAGGCGACGATCCAGTCGACGAAGTGCTTCGTGAATGGCTGATGGTATTGCGTGTAGTAATCGAGGAATTCGCGGACGGCCTCAATGGCGCAGAGGAACGCCAGTCCGGTGGAACCGAGGGCCACGGCATTGATGGTGCTCTTAGGCCAGTTCCAACCGAAAATACCGTTGATCGCTGAGCCGAGGAGCGGCAGCAGCGGAATGATCCACAGATAATCGAGTATGGGATGCATTAGAGTTTGAGAAGATCCACACGCTCGACGTTGAGCGAACGTCGATTGCGCGCCGTCAGAATGATGATTCCAAGACCAACAGCCGCTTCCGCAGCCGCCACCACGATTACAAAGAGCACAAAAACTTCACCGTCAGATTTTCCAAAGGCCTTGCTGAAAGCCACGAAAGCCAAATTGACGGCATTGAGCATCAATTCGATGGCCATGAAGATGGTGATGATGTTGCGTTTGAAAATGAAGGCGACGATGCCCAGTCCAAAAAGAATTGCGCTCAGGATGAGGTAGTAATTGGTGGGGACCATGCTAGTTGCCCTCCCGCTGAGCGAGGACGATGGCGCCAAGAATGGCCACCAGAATCAGGAAGGAAGTCAGTTCGAAAGGATAGACAAAATCCTGGAAAAGAAGCATAGACAGCGACTTGGTGGAAGTGAGCGTCGTGGGATCCTGCGCCGCAGGCAACGTGGAACGCGTGATCGCCGCAGCGATCAGTCCGCTGACGGCAACGGCCATGGGAATACCGGCGTAGGCCGCAATCCTGGAAAAGTTGGTGTGCTCTTCTTCGCCGGCGTTCAGCAGCATGATGACAAAGACGAAGAGAACCATGATGGCGCCGCCGTAGACGATGATCTGAACGGCGGCAACGAACTCGGCGCCCATGAGGAGATACAGGCCCGCGAGTGCCACCATCACGACGATGAGCGATAGGGCGCTGTGAATCGGATGGCGTTGCAAAATCAGGCTGACCGCGGCGGCAACCGCGACGGCAGCGAGAACGAAGAAAATCGCCAGTGACGCGTTCATTAGTGCATTCTCCACAGAATGACGGCGCTCGTCAGAACCACGTTCGCGATGGAAACCGGCAGCAGAAACTTCCAACCAAAGCTCATCAATTGGTCGTAGCGGAAACGCGGTAACGTGCCGCGCATCCAGATATAAACAAACAGGAAGATAAACACTTTCAGGACAAACCAGAAAACGCCTTGGAGAAGCTGATTCGCCGGTGGATAGAGAATCAGCCCGACGCCGACCGCCGTGAGGACCGTGCCAATGCCAGGCAATACAATGCGTCCTAGAATATTTTCGTAATGGATACCGTCGTAAATCACCCACAAACCGAAAGGAATCAGCAGCAACGATGGCACGTAGTCGGTGAACGTCCAGGTTGCGGGGAAGGGCGAGAGCCAGCCACCAAAAAAGAGAACGGTGGCCAGACAGGAGACGGCGATCATGCTGGTGTATTCGCCGATGAAGAACATGGCGAACTTCATGCTGGCGTATTCAGTGTGGAAGCCCGCAACGAGTTCCGACTCCGCTTCAGGCAAGTCAAAAGGCACGCGGTTCGTTTCCGCAATGGCGGCGATGAAAAAGCAGGCAAATCCGATGATTTGCGTGAATCCCAGGCCATTGCCAAAGCCGAACAGATTCCAGCTGAGGAACCCAAGGTTTGAGGTGCCTTGCTGCTCGACAATCTCGCGCAGGCTGAAACTGCCGGCAACGAGCAGGACGCCAACCACAGACAGTGTCAGCGCCAGTTCGTAGCTGATCATTTGAGCGGAGCTGCGCAAGCCGCCGAGCAGAGAATATTTATTGTTGGAAGCCCAGCCAGCCAGCGCGACACCATATACGCCCAGCGCGGTGATGGCGAAAAGGACCAGCAAACTGATGCTTACATCGGCGATGCCGAGGGACGATTCGTATCCCCAAAGGGTGAATTTGTTGGGGCCAAAAGGAATTACCGCCAAAGAGGTTAACGCCAGCATCAGCGCAACGAATGGCGCGATGAAGTAGGCCGGCTTGTCGACGTTGGCCGGCATGGGATCTTCTTTGAAGATGAATTTCAATCCGTCGGCCAGCGGCTGCATCAGGCCGTGAGGTCCGACGCGATGCGGTCCCCAGCGCGCCTGGATGTGCGCGATCACTTTGCGCTCCAGCCAGGTGAGGTAGGCGTCGACGGTAAGCACCAGGAAAACGAGAATAACGATCTTGATGATCGGAACAATGAGGAACGCGTACTGGTGGAGGAATTCGCTCACGGTTGGGCTTCCGCCTCCGGCAGAGAGTGCATCATGGTACAGAAAGGAGTGAGGGAACCGCTGGTAAACAGAGAATCGTTGGCGGAGCGAATCAGTTGAACCGGAACGTCGTAGGGCGCATGACCATTTTTGGTGAAGTGCAGCTTGGTGGGTTCGGCGCCGCCGGTGAGCAGTTCGGCGGGATGCAGGTTATAGCCCGAGACGGTCTTTCGAATTTCGTCCAGAACTACGAAGGGATCTTTGAAGTGGAAAGCTTTGCCGAGGCCGAGGCGCTCGAGCTGGTGCGACAGAATGCGCAGGAGATCGAAATCCGATCGTGTGCCCATCACTACAGCGCCCTTGCGCAGTAACTGCACCTGGCCGGCTGTGTTCGTGACGGTGCCTTCCTTCTCATAGGCTGAAGCGGCGGGGAAAACAATGTCGGCAAGTTGCGCGGTTTCGGTCAGGAACATTTCCTGAACAATTAAAAGTTGTAAACTGCCGCGGCCCGCACCTGGCTTACCGAAATGCGCGAAGGGATTGGCGCCAACGACGTAAAGCGCCTTCAAGTTGCCGGCTTGCGCGGCTTCAACCATCTGAGGAGCGGTGAGGCCCGGCTTTGTGGGAGGTTTCACGCCCCAATGCCGTTCCATGATCTCGGAGGCGGCCTTGTTGTCGAGATACGCGTAGCCGGGCAGGCGGTCGGGGAGCAAACCCATATCGGCAGCACCGCGGGAATTGGCGTAATCGCCCAGAGCCATGTAGCGAGCCGGGCCATTTTGCAGAGAAGAGCCAAACGCAACGAGATCGGCGATGGCGGTGCCAACAATCTCGGAGCCGAATACGATGGCAACGTCGGATTCGTTAGCGAGCGCGGATTTCAGCGCACCGAGCTGGTCGACTAGTTCTTGGCGGAATTGCCCTTCGCCAGACGCCAGCCAGCGCACCGCAGCGGCTTCCTGACCCGCAGGAACCTGCACAAACTGGTGAGCCTTGTCTTTCAGCTTGATGTCGCGCGAATTCAGAATAAACAGCTTGGTGTCGTGATGGCGGATGCCGGAGCGAATCTGCCACGCGACGAACGGATTCTGATTCGTGGGATCGTTGCCAATCAGCAGGACGGCCTTGGATTGATACAGCTGCTCCATGGTGAGCGAGGAATCCGCGGCGCGATCGCCGAGCGCGGTGACAAGGCCGGTGTAATCGGCGGTGCGGTGATGATCGATGTTGTTGGTGCCGAAAGTGGCGCGCGCCAGACGCTGCAGCAGGTAATTTTCTTCATTCGAGGTGCGATTGGACCCGATGAAGCCGACCGAATCGGGGCCGTACGCGCCGTGAAATTCGTTCAGTCGTTGCGCGGCGGCTTGCGAGGCTTCTTCCCAGGAAACGGGATAGAGCTTTCCGTCTTTGCGCAACAGTGGCTGCTTGATGCGCTCTGGATGCTTGGTGAAATCAAATCCGAAGCGGCCCTTTACGCACAGGAATTCCTTGTTAATTCCGGAAAGGTCGCGATTATTGGCGCGCATGATTTCATGATTCCGCACGCTGAGTGTGGTCTTGCAGCCGTTGGAGCAATGCGTGCAAATGGTGGAGACGTAGGTCATCTCCCACGGGCGCGTCTTGTAGCGATAAGTGCCGCTGGTGAGCGCGCCGACGGGACAAATATCGATGCACATGCCGCATTCTTCGCAATCGAGATGATCGCCTTCGTTGGGAATGATGATGGAGTGCGCCCCGCGCATGCCTACACCAAGAGCCTTCACGTCCATGCCTTCGTCGCAAACGCGCACGCAGCGATAGCACAAGATACAGCGCGGCGCGTCGTAATAAACCAGCTCAGACCATTTCTCTTCCGGCCGGTGAATTTTTTCTTCGGTGAAGCGGCTGGAATCAGCGCCATAGCGAAATACCATGTCCTGCAACTCGCACTCGCCGCCCTTGTCGCACACCGGGCAATCGAGCGGGTGATTGGACAGCAGGAACTCCAGCATGAACTTGCGAGCATCGCGCACGGGTTGCGTGTTGGTGCGCACCACCATGCCTTCGCCGGCGACCAGAGTGCAGGCGGTCTGCAGCTTGGGCATTTTCTCCACTTCTACCAGACACATACGGCAAGCCGCCTGCAGAGACAAGCCAGGGTAGTAACAGAACGAGGGAACTTCGATACCGAGACGGCGAGTCGCTTCGATCACCAGGGTTCCCGCAGGGACCTGAACGTCGCGGTCGTCAATCTTCATATTGATGAGCTTGGTTTCTGCCATGAGAGCCTACCGCGAACCGATCAAAGCTTCAGCGGATTTGTAAGCGCAACGTCCTTGTAAGTGATCTTCAAATTCATTACGGAACTTTTTGACGATGCTGATGGTGGGCATGGCCGCGGCGTCGCCGAGCGGGCAAAATGTGCGGCCCAGCATGTTGGAGGCAAGATCGCCTATAAGTCCGATGTCTTCCGGCCTGCCGTAGCCCGCATGGAAGCGGTCGAGAGTCTTTTGCAGCCAGGCGGTTCCTTCACGGCAGGGAATGCACCAGCCGCAGGATTCATGAGCGTAGAAATGCATGATGCGGCGAGCCATGTCGACCATGCAGGTATCTTCGTCGATCACCACCATGCCGCCGGAGCCCAGCATCGAGCCAGCCTTGGCGATGGTGTCGTAGTCCATGGCAATATCGATTTCGTCGGCCTTCATCACCGGGCAGGAACTGCCGCCGGGAATGATGGCCTTGAGCTTTTTTCCGCCACGAACGCCGCCGGCAACTTCTTCCAGGAACTTTTTCATGTTCATGCCCAGCGGGATTTCGTAGATGCCCGGCTTGCTCACGTGGCCGGAAACGCACAGGAGGCGCGTGCCGCCATTCTTCGGCGTGCCACGATTGGCGTAAGCTTCGCCACCTTCCAGAATGATGGCAGGCACGGAGCTGAGCGTTTCGACATTGTTAATGATGGTGGGGCAGCCGTAGAGGCCGACCACAGCGGGGAAGGGAGGCTTGATGCGAGGATTTCCGCGCTTGCCTTCCAGCGATTCCATCAGCGCCGATTCTTCACCGCACTCGTAAGCGCCCGCGCCGGTGTGAATCAGTAAATCGAAGTCGAAACCAGAGCCGAGAATGTTTTTGCCGAGATAGCCGCGGGAGTAGGCCTCCTCGATGGCGGTTTCGACGATATCGAGGACGTAGCGATATTCGCCGCGAATATAGATGAATCCGCGATGCGCGTCGATGGCACGTCCTGCGATGATGATCCCTTCGATCATCTGGTGGGGATCCATCTCCATCAGCGGGCGATCTTTGCAGGTTCCGGGTTCGGATTCATCGGCGTTGCAGATTACATACTTGGGTTTGGGCGAATTCTTGGGAACGAAGGACCACTTCATGCCGGTAGAAAATCCCGCGCCGCCGCGGCCGCGCAGATTGGATTTCTTGACTTCGTCGATAAGCTGTTCCGGCGTGAACTGTTTCAGCGCCTTGTCGAGAGCCTGATAAGCGCCGAGTTGTAGGGCAACATCGATTTTGCGCGAATCCGGGATACCGAATCGCTTGCTGATCAGAGGAGTCTCGAGCTTGTTGCGTTCATGAAGCGCGCCGGAAATGACGGGAACGGGAGCGGGTCGCTGTCCCTTGTCGAGACCTTCGATGAGGCGGTCAAAGTTGCGAGTGGTGACGTTCTCGTAGAAATCGTAGTTCACCTGCAGGGCTGGCGCACCGGTGCAGGCGCCGATACATTCCACTTCTTCCAGCGAGAACATGCCATCCTGCGTGGTTTCCCGATTGCCGATTTCCAGGCGCTTTTTAGCGTGTTCGAGAAGTTCCGTGCCGCCGCGCAGCATGCATGCCACGTTGGTGCAAACCTGCACGTGGTGCTTGCCGATGGGCTTGCGGTGCAGCATGGAGTAATACTCCAACGTCTCTTCCACTTGCACCGGGTGCAGTTCCAGGCGGCGCGCGATTTCCTGAATCATCTCGTCGGTGATGTAGCCGAACTCGTCCTGCGCATACATCAGCATAGGGATTAGAGCGCTGCGCTTGACCGGGTAGGCATTCTGCAGCTTCTCGAATTTCGCGGCGAGTTTTGGGGAAAGTTCCATGGCTATCTGTCCACATCTCCCAGGACGATATCGATTGTACCAATGCACGCAACGACGTCGGCGATCAGCTGGCCCTTGATCATGAAGGGCAGAGCCTGCAGATTGACGAATGACGGCGCACGGAAATGCACACGCAGCGGTTTTGGAGAACCATCGCTGGCGATGAAGCAGCCCAGTTCGCCACGCGGCGATTCTACGGCGACGTATGCTTCGCCCGGCGGAGGGCTGAAGCCTTCGGTGAAGATTTTGAAATGGTAGATGAGCGCTTCCATCTCCGTTTTCATTTTTTCGCGCGGTGGCGGAATAATGCCGGGAGCGTCGGCTTTGAAGGGGCCCTGGTCGGTAATCTTGTCCATGGCCTGGCGAACAATTTTCAGGCTCTCGCGCAACTCCAGGACACGCACCAGATAACGAGCGAAGCAATCGGATTCCGTGCGTGTGGGCACGTTGAAATCAAACTCTTCGTAAGACGAATACGGGAAGGCCTTGCGGTTATCGAAGGAAATGCCAGCTGCCCGAAGTCCCGGCCCGGTGGTGCTGAGAGCGACGAGTCGTTCAGGAGAGAGGTAACCGATGCCCTTCAGGCGTCCTTGCCAGATACGATTTTCCGTCAGCAGGCCTTCGTACTCGTCGACGCGCGGCGGCAGCATGTCCAAAAAGCGCTTGACCATTTCGCGCCAGCCCGCAGGCGGCTCCAGCGCCACTCCACCGATACGGATGAAGCTGGTCATCATGCGCTGCCCGGCGAACCGTTCGAAGATCTTCAGGATTTCTTCGCGTTCGCGGAAGCAGTAAAGCATCACGGACATTGCGCCCATGTCGAGCGCGTGAGTGCCGAGCCAAACCAGGTGCGAGGAGATGCGCTGCAATTCGACCAGCATCACGCGGATGTATTGCGCGCGTTTGGGCACTTCCAGTCCGAGAAGTTTTTCGACCGCGAGGCAATACGCGAGATTATTTCCCAGCGGGTTCAGGTAATCCATGCGATCGGTGAGGGTAATCGCCTGGGAATAGGTTTTGCTTTCGCAACTCTTCTCGATGCCAGTGTGCAGATAACCGATGTCGGGGTCGGAGGTAACGACGTTCTCGCCGTCGAGTTCCAGCAATACGCGCAACACGCCGTGGGTGGAAGGGTGCTGAGGTCCCATGTTGAGGACCATCGTCTTGGAAGTGCCGAGTGTTGTTTCAACCGTAGTAGTCATGAGATTCAAGCCGCGCGGCGGAAATTAGCGCTGACCCTCCGTCGGGAAGTCCCGGCGAAGAGGAAAACCAACAAAACCCTCGGGTAAAAGCAGGCGGCGGAGATCGGTATGTCCTTCAAAGTGAATGCCAAACAGATCAAAAACTTCGCGTTCCAGCCAATTGGCCCCGGGCCACACCGGCATGAGCGAATCGACCACCGGATGCTGGGCGGAAACGCTGGTGCGCAAAGAGATGCGAGCAGTGCGAGGGATGGAAATCAGTTGGTAGTTCAATTCAAAGCGCGGTTCGAAGGGAAAGCGATCCAGGCAGGTGACATCGCTCAAAAGGTTGAAATTGAGGGCAGAATTGTCCCGACACTGCAGGGCGATGGCCCGCAGCAGGTGGTGTGGAACGACGAGGGTGGTTTGGCCGTGATACTCGATGACCTGCGACACCGCCTTCGCGTCCCACTGGCGAAGTTGTTCGACTACAACATTAGCTTTTGCATCGGCAAGCTGCGTCTTGTTACTCACGTTACTGAGGTCCTTGAGGGGCTGGCGCTACTTCTGCTTTCGGTTCCAGTCGAGCGCGCCCTTCTTCCAGAGATAGATATAACCGACCAGGAGAATGGCTACATATATCATCATTTCTATGAAGCCAAACCACCGCGTCTGTACGTTGCGAGCTAAATCCTTAAAAATGAAGGCCCAGGGATACAGAAAAATAGCTTCTACGTCGAAAAGGATGAAGACCATCGCCACCAGGTAGAACTTTACAGAGAACGGTTCCCGCGCATCGCCCGTGGGCGTGATGCCGCACTCATAGGCCTGCTGCTTGGCTTTGTTCGGACGCCGCCATCCGATAACGGTGGAGAGGGTAATGAGCGCGCCAGCAAGAATTCCCGCCACGATGAGGTGTATTAGAAGGGGAACATACGAATGTAGGCCGGAGGGGGTCATGGTCGAAGGGTTATAATAACGATTCAGGAGCCGCCGGGTCAAATGTTCCGGTGAAGAAGCGGAAGAGCCAGTGGCGAGACAACGCCAAGCCGCGGATGGAGACGGGCGTCAGAATGGTATTCGGACACAATACAAACGTGACGTTGGGAACGATCGTTTATCACGTGCAGACGGAAGATCGCGGCGCATCGCATGCGCTGATCGATACGACGGTTTACTACCATGGTCGTGTGCTGCACCGTCGCACGAATAGTTACTTCGATCTGTTGCCGCTGGACGGCGACCGCGAACAAGCGCTGAAGCTGCGGCTGGATGAGCAGCACCGCACGGTCTTGGAGGGAATGCGCGCCGGAGTGATCCAGCTGAGCATTCCACGAGTGGAAGGTGCCGCGAGCGATGCCACTGCGATTCCGCCGGAGCCGCCGGCGATGGCCGAGGTTCGGCGGAAGTTGAGTGTAGAACTGAAGAACGCGAAGTCGTGGCTGATGGGGAAACGCGCTTCGCTGCAAATATCCGTGAACGAAGAAAATGGCGAGCCGGCCGTTGGCGCCAAGGTGGAAGCACAAATTGAAGGCAGCGCCGAACCATGCACATTTGCGACGGAGACAAGCGAATCTGGCCAGGCGCAGATCGAATTTGAGATGCCCAGAATTGCGGGTGCTGAGGCGGCGCTGGCGATTCGCGCGGTAAAGCAGGATGGCGAGGGGCACTTGCGCTTCGCGTTGCGCGCGAAATCGAAAGTGCCTACGGTGTGAATTGTGAGCACGCGATGAGCGACGGAATTGTGATTCAGGTGAATGGGGAAAGCCGCGAAACGACGGCGGGCACTACCGTACTGGAGCTGCTGGAGCAGCTGGGGCTGAATGCAGGACGCGTGGCGATTGAATACAACTTGCAGATTCTGGCGAAAGCAAAGTGGGAAGAAACGCGCGTCGCTAGCGGGGACAAGTTGGAGATTGTGCAGTTTGTTGGTGGCGGATAGGCCAGAACCGAGCCCCACGTTTTACCGCGACTGTTCGACACGAATTGAGACCGCAAGAACGCAAACGCAAAACCGCCCTGTGGGGCATCCGGCCAGAACCCAAGGGATGAGAGATTTCTCGCTCCGCAGACTCCGTTCCAATGACAAAACTTACCTCGTTGAATCGGCCGCAAAGTAGCTCGGCCATTCGGTCCTGAAGCGGAATTGCTCCAGGTCAGACGCCCTGGAGCAAGTGACCCATTTTATGCTTTTTGGTTTGCAGATAGCGCCGCGAAATTTTGGAGATGCGGGGCTGGCAGGGCACCAGTTGCGCTACGTGGATTCCCGCGGATTCGAGCTGGCGAACTTTGTCGGGATTGTTGGAGAGCAGGCGAATGCGCTTGGCGCCGAGTTTCTTCAGGATCCGGGCGGGGAATTCGTATTCGCGCGCGTCGGCGGCGAAGCCGAGTGATTCATTGGCCTCGACGGTATCCATCCCGCCATCCTGAAGCTGGTAGGCGCGCAGCTTGTTCATCAGGCCGATGCCGCGGCCCTCTTGCGGAAGATAGAGCAGAATTCCCGACGGAGCCTGGGCGATTTTTTTGAGCGAAAGCTCCAGTTGCGCGCGACAGTCGCAGCGCAGCGATGTGAGCACGTCGCCGGTAAGGCATTGCGAGTGCACGCGCACCAGCGGAGCTTTGCGGCCGCGCGGATTTCCACGGACTAGCGCGACGGCTTCATCCTGTGGACCTTTTCCTTTGAAACCGTAGATCGTGAATGGACCGTAGCGCGTCGGAAGAACGGCCTGTGCAATCTGCTGCACAGGTTGCTGAGCGGATCGCCGGGTCTTTCTTGCGGATGATTTCCTGGCCATAGGAATGGACCAGTATAGCAGGGAGGCGGCGCGAACCATCGCGCGGGCCCATGCCGCTGGGCAATTGCGGCAGAGGGAGTTCTTTACAATAAGGCAGGGTTTGGCTAGCGTAAACGAAGCCGCCAAGTACATGGAAAACTCACCGACACTGCAAGAGATATTGTTCACGCTGCTGCTGAAAGTGGGCGTGGCGTCGTCGATCGCCGCGTTGCTGGCGCGGTGGAACACTTTCCGGCGGGTGCTATTTACCGAAGAGCGCGATTCCGACCAAAAATTGAAATTGATGCTGTTTATGACGCCGCCGCTGATCGTGGGAGTGACGCTGCGGCTGGTGAGCCCCGCTTACCGGTTCGCGGACTGGTCGCTCGAGGGGGCCTTCCTGATGGGACTGCTGGGCGGCCGCGTGGTGGGTGCGCTGGGAGGCGCGATTGCCACCATCCCCGCGCTGATGGCCCACGAATGGCTGGCGATGCCGGCAGCGGCAACCGCGGGACTGCTGGGCGGATTAATCCGGCAGCTGATTCCCGACAAAGAGGACTTGTGGAACTTTGGGCCGTTTACGTTCCTGAACATCCCGAAGGCCATGATGCGATTTGTGAGCGAACGGGAACTTCTTTGGGAAATGCTGCCGCTGATGACCTGCGTCGGGCTGGAGGTTGGCCGCGTGGCGCTGGTGATTGCCACGAAGCCAAAGTGGCTGTTTGCGATCGATCCAGGGTGGAACTGGCTGCTGCCGATCGTGGTGATCGGAACGCTGATGTCCGTGGCGGCGCCCCTGAAGATCTGGAACAACACGCGCATTGAGATGAACCTGGAGCGGCACCAGCAACTGCTTTTGCGTGCCAGGATGGATGCGCTCTCCAGCCAGATTAATCCGCACTTTTTGTTTAATACGCTGAATACCGTGACGGCGCTGATTCGCATGGATCCCGACACGGCGCGCGGCGTGGTGCTGAAGCTGAGCAACATCTTGCGGCGACTGCTGCGTAAGCACGAGACCTTCGTCCCGTTGCGGGAAGAATTATCGTTCATCGACGACTATCTGGATATTGAAGTGGCGCGGTTCGGGCAGGACAGCCTGGACATTGTGAAGGAGATTGACGTCGATACACTGGATACGTTTATCCCCAGCATGTTGTTGCAGCCAATTGTGGAGAACAGCCTGAAGCACGGACTGGCGCCAAAACTGGAGGGCGGACGGATTCATCTGCGGACGTCGAATCGCGATGGGCGGCTTCATATCGAGATTGCGGATAATGGCGTGGGCATTTCGGAAGAGAAGTTGCCGCACGTTTATGTGGAAGGAATTGGATTGAGCAACGTGCGGGAGCGTTTGCGAGTTTTGTACGGAACCGATTTCCTCCTGGAAATCGAGAGTCACGAAGGGGAGGGAACGACGATTCGCATCGACGTGCCGGAGCTGGTGCCGGCGTTGCCGGAAGTCAGCGTGTTCTAGCCGGATTTCCCGAAAATAATGACCCAAGGGAGGCCTTGACAGGTGCTCGTGTGTACTGTATATTCTGTAGGAACAGAAATAACAGACACAACTGTTGAATCAGGTCAAGGAACAGAGAGTCTGGAGGAAACACGTGAGCGAACAACCTAGAGAAGCGCAAGCTACGCTGACGCCGGTGGCGCAGAAATTCATTCTGCACTGGGGAGAGATGGGCACGAAGTGGGGAATTAATCGCACGGTGGCGCAGGTGCATGCGCTGCTGTTTCTTTCACCTAAGCCGCTACCGGCCGACGTGATCTCCGAAACACTTTCCGTGGCGCGATCGAACGTCAGCACCAGTCTACGCGAACTGCAAGGGTGGGGAATCGTGCGAGTAGTGCACGTGCTGGGCGACAGAAGGGACCACTTCGAGACGGCTAAAGATGTTTGGGAGATTTTTCGGACCGTGTCGGAAGAGAGAAAGCGGCGGGAGATCGATCCAACGTTGCGGGTTCTGAATGAATGCGTGCAGGAAGTGAAGACGGGTGGGCAGGGTGACGCGTACACCAGGGAACGGCTGGAAAGCATGCTGGAATTCTTGACCACGATGAGCGGGTTGTGTGAGGAAGTGCTGCGAATGCCGGTGGGAGCGCTGAAAGGCGTGGGGAAATTGAGAGGGAAAGTGATCACGCTGTTGGGAAGTGAGAAGAAAAAGGCGGGGTGAGGAGGGGGCAGTCAAAAGTTAAAAGTCAAAAGTTGAAAGTTGAAAGTCAGACCCCAAGGCCAAAGAGTCACCACAGAGGACACAGAGAGCAGAGAGAAAGAAGGAAAGAAGGAAAGAAGGAAAGAAGGAAAGAAGAAGAGCAACCAGGCAACGCCAAGACTGCAACGAGGAAGGCGACATGATTTCACTGGCTAGCGAGTATACGGATGGAAAGGGAAGGCATGCGCTAGGGTGGTTGTTTTTTGATGCCCAGTGCGGATTCTGCACGTGGATCGCGCGTTGGCTGGCTCCGGTGCTGCGACGGCGGGGATTCGCTGTGGCACCGTTGCAGGATCCTCGGGTGTGCGCGCTTCTCGGTTTGAGCGGGGAAGATGTTTTGCGTGAGCTGCGATTCTTGCTCTCTGATGGAACGCAATTTGGCGGTGCGGATGCGGTTGTGGCTGTGACGCGGGAAATCTGGTGGGCGCAGCCATTGGCATGGCTGTCGAAGATTCCGGGAATGATGCCGCTGTGGCATGTGGCTTACCGTTGGGTGGCAGCGCACCGGAGTTGCGCGGGCGCGAATTCAGCGGTATGCGATTTCAAACGAAGTTGATTGCGCGGTGGAGCGAAAACCCTAACCCCGAAGGGGTGAGCTACAGAACCCGTGGACACGGCAAATGTCGGATCACGCGAGGAGAGGAGCGCGAGGGCATGAAGGTCCAGGATTTATTCACGATTCAGGGCCGTGTTAGCCGCGTAGCGTATGGCCTTACTGGTATTGTTCTCACCCTGATAAAGCACAACCTCGACCGCGTACTGGCGATGCAAATTCACCGTCAGACTTGGGGGTTGATGAATTACATGACCCCTTTGGGCATGCTGAACCAGCCGAACCCTCTCAGCAGCGAGGAGAAGCGATTTCTGGTGACGATGGCCTTGGTGGCAGTTCCGTTCATCTGGGTGGGAGTGGTGATGACAGTGAAGCGGCTGCGCGACGCGGGTGTGACGAGCCGGCTGGTGTTTCTATTTTTCATTCCCGCCGTAAATATAGTTTTCTTTTTGCTTCTGTGCCTGTTGCCGAGCCGCGAAGATAGTGAACTGGCGGGAAGAGGGGGCTGGGGCGTCCTGGAGACCTACTTGCCAAACTCGAAGTGGGGCAGCGGGATACTCGGGACGTTGGCGGGCGCGATTTTTGGAACTGTGTTGACGTTGTTTTCGATTAGAGTGCTCGGCAATTATGGTTTTACGCTGTTTCTAGCGATTCCCTTTTTCATGGGTTATTTCTCAGCGTGGCTGCACTGCTACCGCATACAAAGAAATTTTGACGATTGCGCATTTGTCGCGCTCTTAAGTGTAGCGCTGACAGCTTTGATCCTTGTTGGAATCGCAGTTGAAGGTGTCTTTTGTATTTTGATGGCTGCTCCGATCGCGATTCCGTTGGCGTTACTGGGGGCATATCTCGCATTCAAAATCCAGGAGCAGCGATACCAACTGCAGCCGCACACGATGCTTAGTTTGTTGCTGGTGATTCCTTTGCTGGCGGGGGCCGAATTTCGGGCAGCCGCGCCAACGCCTCGGTTCAGGGTGCATACGTCGATGGAAATTGCGGCGCCGCCGGAAGTGGTGTGGCGGCGAATTATCGCGTTTCCCCGAATCGACGAGCCAGTGCATTGGGTATTCCGCCTGGGGATGTCGTTTCCGTTGGAGGCGCGTACGGTCGGGTCGGGGCTCAGCGCCAATCGCCAATGCATTTTTTCCACCGGGGCTTTTCGTGAGCCGATTCTTGCGTGGGACGAAGGGAAGCACTTTGCCTTTGGAGTGTCGGAAGAGCCGCCGCTGATGAAAGAATGGTCGCCCTATGGAGAGATCCATGTGCGGCATCTGGAAGATCACGATTTTAAGCCGGAACGAGCGGACTTCTATCTGACGGCGCTGCCAGGTGGACGTACAAGGCTTGACGGATGGACGACATACGAGAACCGGATGTGGCCGGGGAATTACTGGCGATTGTGGACGGATGAGATTGTTCGCCAAATCCACGGACGGGTGTTTCGGCACGTGAAGAGACTGGCGGAGGAAGATGCGCGGTCAGGCGCGGGCGGTTGAACGCTGCTGGGTCAAGACTTGTTCGTAATAGCGTTCATACATGGGGATCACGTCGTTGGCGCAGAATTTCTTCTTAGCGTGAGCGCGGGCAAGCTGGCCAATCTCACGGCCGCGGTCGGCGCGCGAAAGCAGGTCGATCGCATATTTCGCTGCGAGTTTGACGTCGCCCGGTTCTGTCAGGTAGCCATCAACGCCATGTTCGACGACTTCGGGTACGCCACCAACATTTGTGGCGATGACCGGCACTTCGCAAGCCATGGCTTCAAGCGCGGCCAGCCCAAACGATTCCAACTGAGAAGGCAAAAGGAAGAGATCAGCCTGACTTAGCTTGGACTGCACCGCATTCTGTTGTCCCAAGAACAAGACATCGTTCTGGACGTTTCGGGCGATCGCCATCTCTTCGGCGGGGCCGCGATCGGGGCCATCGCCGATCATGACGAGCTTCGCAGGCATCTTCTCGCGGACCAGGGCAAATATCTCCACAGCATCGAGGATGCGTTTCACAGGCCGGAAATTGGAGAGGTGCATCAGGATGACCTCGCCGTTGGGAGCCCACTCCGCCCGCAATTTCGGATCAGGCTGGCGAAAATACAAATCACAATTGACGAAATTGGGGATTACTTCGATGGGCCGCTTGATGTCGAAATCCTGCAGAGTGCGATCGAGCAGATAGCGCGAAATCGAAGTAACGCCGTCGCTCTGCTCAATCGAATAGCGAGTAATCGGAAGGAAGCTGCGATTGTTGCCCACCAGAGTGATGTCTGTCCCATGAAGAGTCGTGATGAAGGGAAGGCGGCGGGGAGCGGCCATGGAGCGCGCCAGCAAGGCGCTGACGGAGTGGGGAATAGCGTAATGAACGTGAAGCAGGTCGAGTGATTCCTTCTCGAAGACTTCAAGCATTTCCGTGGCGAGGGAAAGGGTGTAAGGCGAATGGTCAAAGAGGGGGTAGGAAACGACCGCTGCCTGGTGAAAATGAATGTGGGGATCATTTTGATTCATGCGGATTGGCGGGGCGTAGGTAATGAAATGTACGTCGTGTCCGCGAGCGGCAAGCTCCTGGCCAAGTTCGGTTGCCACGACGCCGGAGCCGCCGTAAGTGGGATAGCCGGTGATGCCGATTCGCATAGTGAGGACCTGAAATTCTTGTGATTTTCGTGACGCGCTACATCCCTGGCGCTGACAGGCCGATGTTGCGCACTAGCTCGGGTGACAGGCCAGAAAGTGGCGTACCATATTGCCTGCCATGGTACACCGGTTAGACGCAGCGTAGGGGGATTCCGTGACACGGGTGGCGGGCAAGGCGGCGATTGTTACAGGCGCGGGGACAGGCATAGGACGAGCGATCGCGCTGGCGCTGGCGAGGGAAGGCGCAAAAGTCGCGGTGGCGGGCCGGCGGCGTGAAAAGTTGGAAGAGGTTGCACAGGCTATTCGGCGAGATGGCGGGGAAGCGGTGGTGACGGTGTGCGATGTATCAAACGAAGCGGATAGCAAGCAAGCAGTAAAGGATGCGGAAGAGGCACTTGGCAGCGTGAATGTATTGGTGAACAACGCCGGTGCATTGAGCGTATCGACCGTCGAAGGCATATCAGTGGAAGATTGGGACCGGTTGATGGCCACGAATCTGAAAGGGCCATTCTTGATGTCGCGAGCGGTCTTGCCGGCAATGCGGCGTGCGGGCGGCGGAACGATCGTGAACGTAGGATCGGTGCTGGGGCTGGTGGCGATGAAGGATCGGGCGGCATATTGTGCGTCGAAAGGCGGCGTTACAATGCTGACGAAAGCGATGGCGCTGGATCACGCGCACGAAAAGGTCCGTGTAAACTGCATTTGCCCAGCGATTGTGGAGACGGAGCTGATCGCCGAACTGTTTTCGAAGAGTGAAGACGGGCGGCGGGCGCGGGATGCACGCCTTACGATGTTGCCACTGGGAAGATTCGGCAAGCCAGACGACGTTGCAGAACTCGCGGTCTTTCTGGCGTCGGAAGAATCATCGTGGACGGGGACAGCAATTCCGGTGGATGGTGGCCTAGCGGCCTATTGAGGAGCCCAGACGAGAATGGCGCGGAAAATGAGCAAAGAAGCGAAACGCGTGACGGAGTTGGTGCGGCAGCGCATGAAGGAAAGTAAGGCTACGGAGCTGCTGGGATTCGACGTGGAAAGCGTGCATGACGGACGAGCCATCTTCCGGCTGGATGTGCGTCCGCGGCACAAGCAGATTCACGGCGTAGTACACGGCGGGATACTGGCGGCGCTGGCGGACACTACCGCGGCGATCGCGGCGTACACGGCGGTGCCGCGCGGCGTGGAATTGGCCACCCTGGAACTGAAGATCAACTTTATGGAGCCGGTGCCCGGTGGAACGGTGAAAGCGGATGCCAAGGTACTACGGGCAGGACGCAACTTCATTGTTACAGAGTGCGAAATATTCAATGAATCCGGGTCGCTGGCGGCAAAAGCGCTGCTAACATTTTCCGCGGCCGCCACGCACACACTAGCCAAGTAAGCGGCATCCCTTGACACCACAGGTGGGCCAGCGATCAGCGCCGGGCCTGTCGAGAGTTACTCCTCGTTGCCCTGGCCGTTTTCGTCGCCGTCCTTGGAAACATACTTAATAAAGCGTTTGAAAATCATAAGGTTCGGCGAGCCTTGACGAGTGAGCTTGATGCAGTCGCGGTCGTACCATTCGATAATGCCGCGCAGTTCCTCGCCGCTTTCCAATACCACCAGCATCGGTGTGCGGCTCTGCATCTGCTTGACCCAGTAAAAATTTTCAGCGTGAGTAATTTCTGGAGGGGCGGGTTTCTTGCTTGGCGCGGGACCGTTATGCTGGGGGCGGGGCGGGGGTACCTCTTTAACGTCCGCGAAGCTGGGACGGAACATGCGGCGATTAACCATGACTGCTCCTTGGGAAAAGAAGGGTATTTCTACCCGATTAGATGCGCTGGGCGGGATTTGCGTTTCGCCTATTATCACTTGTTTTGCCGGGAAGGGCGAGCGAAAGATTATTTTCGCAGCTCAGGCGGACTAGTAGAAGATAAACTGGCGGCTAGCGCGTCTAAGCCGAGTTGGCGATTTAGATTACGGCGCGCCCCGGCAGCCACTTCATCGATGCCGGCAATAGCACGCATAACCCATGCCGTGTTCACAAGCCGCGCAAGGGCTTCTAATTCCTTAGCCAGATGGGGATTGCGAAGCAAAGTGGTCTTTGCGCCGGAAGTCAGCTCCAGCAAGTCGGATAACAGCCCGTAGAAGATGGCGATCAGGTCTTCGAAAGGGAAGTCGCGATCTTTGGCCAAAGCATTGGTTTCGGCGAAGAGTTCCTTGAAACCCTGGCCCCGAGCAGCACGTTCCAGGGTTTGCAGTGCCGACTTGCGTTTGTCGACGGCGACCTGTACGTCGAGCTCCATGGCTTGGCCGGGGCTTCCCTCCGACAGCTGTGCTGCAAGTTTCGCTTCGGGAGGCTTTCGGCCCCCATGCGTTTTGAGGATCTCCTCGACCTCGGATACGGGCAGAGGCGCGAAATGGAACTGCATGCAGCGCGAAACGATGGTGGGCAGCAGGGAATAGGGAGAAGGAGCGGTAAGAATTAGAGTTGCGGAGCCGGGCGGCTCTTCCAGAACCTTCAGGAAAACGTTGGAAACGTCGAAGCGCATGGTTTCTGCACCATCGAGAATGAACACACGGCGGCGTCCCACGGGCTGAAAGTAGGCGGCGCGCTGGACAGCGCGAAGCTGGCCGATGCGCAGTACGGGCCGAGCGACGGGACTCTTCAGGCGAACTGGATCGGGTACCAAAGCCCATACATCCGGATGAGATTGCAGGATCAGCGGAATGCGTTCGACGGTGGAGGCGTCGGCGCTCTCCCCGCGTTCCGCCAGACCCTGTTCGATGAGGCGCTGCGGATCGGAGAGTAGCGCAATGCGAAGGCAAGTGGCACATTCACCGCAGAAGTCATCGGTAAGGCGTTCGCAGTTGGCGGCTTGGGCGAACATGCGAGCCAGTGTGAACTTGCCAACACCTCGCGGTCCGGTGAAGAGCAGTGCATGAGGAACGCGGCCGGAACGAAGTGCGCCGCGCAGAGCCGCGACAATCTTGCCGTTCCCGGTGAACTCGGAAAAGCCCATCGTTCAGCTCGTGCCCTTCGTCACCAGCAGGCTTCTTACTGCGTCTAGCATTTCGGCGGAAATTTCTTCCGGGCGTCGCATGGCGTTGCGCTGCGCATCGAAACACTGAATCGTGGCCCACGGACGGCTGCGCGAAAGCATATCGTACATTTCCGCAGCGTCTTCGAGGTGCCGAAGGTTGGTCTCCAAAATGTCGTGCTTGGCGGTGGTATAGCTGCGCTCAGGCTTGCGGGCGACCAGCGACTGAGCTTCGCGTGGCGGGACGCGGAGGTAGAGAATCAGGTTTTCGCGGGGCAGGCCATAAATGGAATACTCGAGATGCTCGATCCAGCGAATGAGTTCTGCGCGCTTTTCGGCCGGAGCGCGGGCAACTTGATGAGCCAGGTTGGAACCGATATAGCGATCCACCAGGACGACCTTGCCTTCCTGCAGCGCGGACTCCAGTTGCGATTTGGCCTCGAAGCGGTCGCCGGCATAGAGCAAAGCGGTGAAACGAGGGTCGATGCTTTCCAGTGGGCCGAAGTCGCCATTCAGAAATTTGCCGACCATCTGGCCGAACCAGGAATCGTATTGCGGGAAGCCAGTGGAATGAACGGGAAAGCCGCTTGAGCGAAGCGATTGTTCCAGAAGACTCGCTTGGGTATGTTTGCCGCTGCCGTCAATTCCCTCGAGGGCGATCAGTAATCCATGGGTCGTCATATCACCGTTCCGTGGCGGAGGGGACGCCACCATTTCAAACAAGTGTAACCGGAGAACGAAGCACTGGCAATGAAAAGGCCGTGTTACGATTTCGAGGAGAGCGACTTCTGCAAATGTTGATGAGCATTCGAGAGAACCTGGCGAGATTGCGAGAGAAGATTGAAGCCGCCGCAGCGAAGGCCGGACGCCACGCGGATGAGATTACCTTGATTGGAGTATCGAAGACGCATCCGAGCGAGGCCATTCGTGAGGCGTATGCAGCAGGGTTGCGGCATTTTGGAGAGAACCGCGTTCAGGAGTGGGAAGCAAAGCGGCCGCAGCTGGATGATCTCGGCGGCGCTACCTGGCACCTGGTTGGGCATCTGCAGAGCAATAAGGCGGGGAAAGCGGCGAGACTGTTTCATTGCGTGGACTCCGTGGACGATTGGGAACTGGCGCAGCGATTGAACCGCGCGTGCGAGGGGAAAACCGCTGGGGAAACATTGCGTGTTTTGGTGGAGGTGCACCTGGGAGGCGAAGAAACGAAGACCGGCGTGGACGAAAAAGGCTTGCAGGAATTGGCGGAGAAAATTGTTGGATTGGAGCGGCTGCAATTTCTTGGATTAATGTGCATACCGCCTTTCCAGGAGAAGCCGGAGGACGCGCGGCCTTACTTTGCGCATTTGCGCGAGTTGCGGGATAGACTGGAGGTGCGGATGGGAAAGAAGTTGCCGGTATTGTCGATGGGCATGTCGCATGATTTTGAAGCGGCGATTGCGGAGGGAGCGACGGAAGTGCGGGTAGGCACAGCGTTGTTTGGGAACCGCGCTCCGGTGAAGGGAATCGGACAGGAAGCCAAGGAGAACACGGGAGCCGCATGAAGCTATTCACGGAATTTCGATTGAGAGAGATTGAGTTGAAGAATCGCATCGCGGTTTCTCCGATGTGCGAATACTCCGCGGAGGAAGGGCACCCCACAACTTGGCACTTGGTCCATTTGGGGAGCCGGGCCGTTGGCGGAGCAGCGCTGGTCATGACCGAAGCCACCTCAGTGTCAGCGATTGGCAGAATTTCACCGGAAGATACGGGAATTTACCTTGATTCGCACACGGAAGCGTGGCGGCCGATCGTGAATTTCGTAAAACAACAAGGGGGCGTGGCGGGGATTCAGTTGGCGCACGCAGGCCGCAAAGCTAGCACCAAGTCGCCCTGGTTCGGAGGCGGACCGCTGGGTAAACAGGAAGGCGGGTGGACAACGGTTTCGGCTAGCGCGTTGCCGTTTGACCAAGGTTACACCGTGCCAGAGGATCTCTCCGTCGACCAGATCGAAAAGATCCTGATCGAATACCAGGACGCCACCAAACGCGCGCTTGCGGCGGGTTTTCAAGTCGTAGAGATTCATGCGGCGCACGGCTACTTGCTGCACCAGTTTCTTTCGCCATTCAGCAATCACCGCAAAGATGCGTACGGAGGCAGCTTCGAGAACCGCATTCGTATGCTGGTGCGCGTGACGCAAGTAGTTCGCGGTGCGTGGCCGGAAAATTTGCCGCTGCTTGTGCGCATTTCCGCGACCGATTGGAAAGAAGGCGGGTGGGACATTGTCCAGTCCATTGAATTATGCAGAAGATTCAAAGGGCTGGGCGTCGATCTGGTAGATGTATCGAGCGGGGGAGCGATACCGGGCGTGAAAATTCCGGTTGGGCCGGGATACCAGGTGGAATTCGCGGAAGCGATTCGACGCGAGGTGGAAATCCCGACGGGAGCCGTGGGCATGATCATCGATCCCGCGCAGGCCGACACGATTCTGATGAGCGAGCAAGCGGACATGGTTTTTCTGGCGCGAGAGCTGCTGCGCGATCCGTATTGGCCGCGGCGCGCGGCCAAGGCGCTGAATGTGAAGATCAAAGCGCCGCCGCAATATGAACGAGCGTGGTGAGGAATGAGTTTTCTGGAGGTAAACGAGGATGCGGAGCGGGGAACCATCACGTTGACGGTGCGCGTGCAGCCGCGGGCCAGCAAGGATGAAATTGCAGGGGCGATGGAAGGTGCGCTGAAAGTCCGGCTTTGCGCACCAGCGGTGGAAAATCGGGCTAACGAGGCGCTGATCGAATTTCTGGCCGGCCTTTTGAAAACCGCAAAGTCGGCTGTTAGAATCCAGAGCGGCGAACATTCCCGTACCAAGCGCGTGGAGATTCGCGGAGTATCCAAACAGCAGGTGCTGAGCCTTCTTCAACAAGATGCGTAAAACTGCAAAGTTGTCCGAGTGGGTGAGAATCCGATGAGCCTGAATATTGCTGAAGTACAGAAGGATTTGCGCGCCGCCAAACTGGATGGCTGGCTGTTCTATGATTTTCGCGGACGCGACCCGATTGCGCAGCGCGTCCTTGGTTTGCCGCCGGGCATGCGTACGCGGCGGTGGTTCTATTTCGTTCCCACGAAGGGTGAGCCCCGGAAGCTGGTGCACAAGATTGAATCGGCTTCGTTGGCGGCGCTGCCGGGAGAAACGCTCTATTTTTCCGCGCATCAAGAGCTTGCCGGAAACCTGAAGAAGTTGCTGGGCCGCGCGAAAAACGTGGCGATGCAGTATTCGCCAAAGAACGCTATCCCGTATGTTTCGATGGTCGACGCGGGAACCATCGAGCTGGTGCGAAGCGCTGGAGCAAAAGTGGCGACTTCGGCGGACCTGGTGCAGAAGTACGAGGCGTGCTGGAGCAAGGCGCAGCTCGAGTCGCATCTGGCGGCCGGCCGGGCGATTGATCAAATTGTGAAGGGCGCATTTGCGCAGGCCGCAGAGGCGGTGAAGAAGGGCACGCCGCTGACGGAATACGATTTGAAGGACTGGATTCTTCGCCAGTTTGAGCAAGCGGGAATCATAACGGAAGAAGGCCCGGACATTGCCGTGAACGCGAATGCCAGCGATCCTCACTATGGCCCGACGAAAGAGACGGCGGCGGCGATCCGCGAAGGCGATCTGCTGCTTCTGGATGTGTGGGGCAAGCAGAAAGCCGAGGGTAGCGTGTACTACGACGTGACCTGGGTGGGCTACCTGGGCAAGAAAGTGCCGGAGAAATACGCGAAAGTATTCAAGGTGGTGCGCGATGCACGCGACGCGGCTGTAGAATTGATTCGCTCGCGGGTGAAGGCCGGGAAGGCGTTACAAGGCTGGGAAGTGGACAACGCCGCGCGGCGGATTGTCGACAAAGCCGGCTTCGGCAAATATTTCTTTCACCGTACCGGCCACAACATTGGCACCAGTGTTCATGGAAATGGCGTGAACATGGATGGGCTGGAAACGCGCGACGAACGCCACCTGATTCCGCAAACCTGCAATTCCGTGGAGCCGGGGATTTACCTGAAAGAGTTCGGCATCCGCAGCGAAGTGGACGTGTATGTGGATGAGAAAGAAGCGCGCGTGACGGGCGCAATCCAGAACGAGATACTCCCGCTGCTGGCGTGAGTTCGTGAGAGAGTGAAGGAATGGCAGAAGAATTGACTGACCGCGCGATGGAGGAGACGCCTTCGCAGGTTCCACCGGCGCCCGAGGTTCAGAACGAGAATCGCGCCTGGGCCATTGGAATTGCGGGCTGGCTCGTGCCCGGATTGGGACACGCGTTGCAACGAATGTGGGGACGCGCCGGTGTGGTCTTTCTTGCGGTGGGATTGCTGGTGGTCACCGGCGCGCGGATGAAGGGAAACGTGTTTACGTCGAAGGGAAACGACGCGTTTGACACGCTGGGATACGTGGCGGACCTGGGGACAGGCAGTTTTTATTTGGCAGCGCGAGCTCTGGAAGGGAATGGCGCGGACGTTTCGCACGCCGATGGCGATTACGGAACGCGATTTCTGGCCACCGCGGGCGTGTTGAATCTGTTGGCGGCGTTGCACGCGTTTGAGGCTGCACGAGGACGGAAGGCGTGAGCGCTACGAGCGGTATTAACCTGACGCACATTCAGGCGTTTCTGTTTTTTGCCGCGGTCATTTCCGTGGCGTTCGGCTATTTGGGAAGACGCCAGCCGAAAGATCGCCTGAAATATATTTTGTGGTCCTTCTTCCTTTTCCTGGCAGTCGGAATCGGAATCGGCTGGGCGATGTACCCGTTTTCTCGGTAGAGACGGATGGTGCTTGCATCACAGCGTCGTTTGGTGTCTGCTGAGCTACACCAAAGAGAATTCCCAATTGCAGGCGTTGAGACTCCAAGAGAGCGCCCCGCTCTTTGCAAGAGACGAAGGCGCAAAGGGTAGGAGCCTCCCGTTCTTAAACCCATTGGAAGAAAATAATCAACGATTTGGATTAAATAGCGTCATGAGTGTTCAGGATAGTGGCCCACTGATTTCGGGTTTTTCAGTACCTCCTGAATTTGCCGGCCAACCACAAACTCTTCGCCGGGATTAAGAAGGAAAGTGGTGACGACCAGCGCGTTGGGCTGTGCAGGAACACCCTGGGAAGAGCTGACGCTTCCGGTGTGAGGGTTCAACTCGATGCAAGGTGTTGCCGTGCGCAGGCGAACACGGAGTTCCTTTGTCGAAGCACCGATAACGCCCGGATCAAAATTAATCATCAAGTGAGGAACGTGGTTGGCCAACTCTGGAACCATGATGCTGGTCTGCACGCTTGGAATGCCTTTTACCATGTCGATGATCACGGCCATACGTTCCCGCGACTCCTGCTCCATTCCTTCATCCGTTTGCGTGAGCAGCCAATCCACGGCGGCTACCATGCCGACGATTTGTTCTTTGGCGACTTTCATGCCGCGCCCGACCGAGTCTGCCGGGCACAGATTGCGCTGAGCAAGATCGGTGTATTTTTTCCGGCCCAGCAGAAGACCTGCGTTCTGCGGCCCGCGGATGTCTTTTCCACCTGAGAAAGACACCATATCGAATCCCATGTCTGTGTACTTCCAAAGATTCGAGATCGGGGGCATATCGGCAGCGGCATCCAGGTGGCACGGAACGCCTCTGCTGTGGGCTACGGCGATCCAATCCTCGCGGCTGATGCCGACGGCTTCTGCCGCATTGAAATAGTTGGTCATGACGGTGTTCGGACCAAGGGCCCGTTTGTAGTCGTCCAACGTGACCACGTCCATGATCTTGATGCCGCAGAGCTGCATGGCCACATCGTACTCATAACGATGAATTTTCTGGACAACGACTTCGTTCTTCGGAAACTGTGCAGTTCCAATCAGGCTCGGAATGTCCAACGGGTGGCAGTTGTTTGCGGCCATGACTGACGCTGCGGTGGCAAGGGTGATGGCTGAAGATGCGCCGCAACTGATACAGCAGCCTTCCGATTTGAGCTTTTCCGCGATATAAGCTCCTGCTTTCCCCTGCAACTCTTCGAGATACACGGGATGCAATGCGGCCTGCGCGACCGCTGCACGGACGGGAGGAGGCATCACGGCCGACGTCAGTTCCGTGTAAGTGCCGGCGGCATTGATGATCTTCGTTACGCCCAGCTTGTCGTAGTAATCCAGCTGCGCATTAGCCGAATCATCCGGAACTGCGGCGGCGAGGATGTTCGCCGCGCTTCCAAGCATGGGCACAGCGCTCAGTGCAGCTACGGTGGTCTGTGAGGCACGAAGGAACCGCCGACGGGAGCAAGAATGCTGGTTGTCTCGACTCTTGGAATTTTTCATCGCGACGAATTCCTCCTAGGCCTTGAGGCCCGCGACTTTGCCGCACAAAACGGTGACGGACGATTTGGAACCGAGGGACGGACGGGACGTTTTCTGAGCCGGGGGACAGACGGGACGTTTTCTGATGTCTGAAGCGAAACTGAAAAGCATGGTGGGCAGTGCAGGGCTCGAACCTGCGACCTCCTGCTTGTAAGGCAGGCGCTCTAACCAACTGAGCTAACCGCCCATTGTGGTCACATCAATTCATGCTACAGGAAGGAGCAAGGTGGGTCAATGAAAGCGCGCACCAGAGCGCGCAGTTCGCTTCAGAGTGTGCTGTGAATTTTTGCTGCATTTCTTGCCAATTCTTCGTCCAGCCAGTAAACTGAATTACTCGCTCGCAATAAAAGGGAAGCCCAAGACATGTTGTTGAACCGTGATTATGTGGGCCACATGGCCTCTGAAGTAATCAAGAAACTCCTTGAGGGCAACCTCGTGGAGATCAAAGAGAAGGAAGTAGAGCCGGTGATCGTGCGGGTGCGCGCGCGCATGATGGAAGAGATCACCGTGGAAGACAAGGTGAACGAAGAAGTGCGCAACATTCTGACGCAGTATCAGGATGAAATGCGCCGTACCGGCATCTCTTATCAGGATATGTTCAAAAAAGTGAAAGGGCAGCTGGCGCGCGACAAAAAACTTATCCTGCGTTAGGCCAGGGAACAGATACCAATGCGATTGACCCGTGAAAAAATTGTGCGCATCTCACACCAGCTATCTGATCTGTTGGTGGCAAGCAACGAAGTGGTGTTTGTGGAAGACCGCGACACCATTCGGCAGCACATGGTGCAGACCATGACCAATGTGTTGCGCGAAGAGGAAAAGGTGGAAGTGGAAGTTCGCAAGCGCATCACCTCGCAGAAGAAGGAGATTCTGGAAGGCAGCGAGGAGTGGGACGTGCTGTTCCGCAAGTACTACAGCGAAGAGCTGCGGCGGATGGGCATTTCCGCAGCGCCGGAAGAACACCAGCGGGCGGGACATCGCAGTTAGATAGGTCGCACACAACGAGCGAGATTTGTTAAGCCTCGGTTCCCCGAAGGGAACGAGGCTTTTTGTTTTGGTGGGATGTCAACGCAAGAATCCAGGTGCCAAACCGGCACCTGGGGCACCCGTGACGCAGCTTAGCGCCTAGGCTGCGGATGATTTACGACGGCGAAGGCCGGCTAGGGCCATCAGGCCGCTTCCAAGCAGGACGAGGCTGGCGGGTTCGGGTGCGGCCGCGGTTGGCGAGAATGCCGTCAGCACTCGAACATAGTCGCCCGGTGAACTGGCAACGGTATCGAAGAGAATCTGTCGCGGACCGCTGATCGTGACAGAGTCACCCGCTTCCAGGCCTCGCTTGTCCGGACTTAGATAATTGACGCCGGTATTTGCAAGGAAGTCGCTGGCCGCGAGGTTAGTTGTATCCGTGATGTTTCCGAGAATGTCGGCATCGAAATCCACCGTGCCGATCATGTGCTGGGTCGGTCCAGGATCAAAAAAGACGTAGTGGCTGGCGACGATGGTCCCGGCGGGAATTGGGCTGGAGCCGACATTCACCACCAGTGGGGCCGTGAGCATGATGTTCTGGTCTTCGTCAAACCTCGAACAAATTGGGGCTCTGAAAGTTATCGTTGCCCACACTGTTGGGCGTGCCAAATGGATTTGGAAGCGGAACGGTCAACTTTACAAATGTACCGCCGGCCGTCAGGGCTGTCCCACCCGTCACAGTTCCGCCTAAGGATTCCGCAGTTGCCGGGAGTGCCGTGGCCAGCAGCAGCAGCGCAGCGATGACCGCCATTTTCTTCATGTCAAATCTCCGAACTTCGAGATAACTGTCCGCGAATGCCCCTAAGGAGACCGCTTTAATCTCAAATTTCCGGTTGCGCGTCAAGAAAAGATTGATGAGATTTCTGTAAAAGAAATACAGGAACGCAAAGCCTTGATGTCAAAAGAGTTATGGGGCAGATCGGAATGAGTAGGCTTGGAGCAAATCCGCCCGCCCGCATGGGGTCGGCCTACTCTAGCGGAGTCAATCCACCAGTCAGTGGTTGGCGAAGAACCAGGCAGCGAGCGAGCATGTCGTGGAGCGCCTGTCTGCGAGGCGTGAATCCGGCGCACAGGCAATCGAACAAGAAATAGTATAGGCCGATGGGAGGAACGTGCGCCAGGAATCGCCCGCCGAGAAACCGGCCGCTGGCCCGCAAAAATGCAACCCGGCGACCCTGAGTATCCGCTACGTACAAGCCCATTACGCGCTTTCCCAATGTAGCCCGCCAGGATGAACTTTCGAGTCCGGCAAAATAGGTCCACGAAACCACGATGAAGAACGCGAGACTGATATAGAGAAAGCGCGGACCAAGCCGCATAAGAACTTCGCTGGGCGCCAGGCCGGGACGCAGATTCAAAAAGTCCATGGACATCCTCATGCCAACGGACAAGAAGGAGACGAATACAGCGAGGGGAACAGCCAAAACGACGAGGTCAATGACTGCGGCGGCAAATCGCAGCCAGAATCCTGCGGGTCGAGTTGTGCTCGAGAGACCGTCCGTCACGCAGCGATCCTTGCCAAGATGGATGCGGGTGAGAATAGCATTTCTTAATTTACCGCCGTACTGCCACGTCCGCCTGAGATTTCGGCCACGGGCTATTCAAAAGAAAAGGGCGGCTTGTTCGGCCGCCCCTTGAATCCAATTCCCACCGAAGTAAGCCAAGAATTATGGTGAATCGGGCCGGCGCTTCAAGGTTGGTCGGTCATCATCGGTAGTGCTGGGGTCGGTCTGCGTGGTCGACGTGCCCGTACCGGTGGTACCGGGCTGCTTTCCGGATTGCTCGGTCTTGGTGCGCAGCGTCGGCTTGCCCGGTCCGTTGTCCTGCACCTTGCGCGAGAACATCACGTTGCGCAGACGCGCTCGCACTTGGTCGAATTCCGACGTTGTCACGATGTACTCATCCTTCTCGGGAAGAATACGGGCGATCTCTTTTTGGGTTGCCGCGATGCGGTCGGGCGTCGGTGGATGCGTCGAAAAGAACTTCGGGATTGTTCCCGGACGGCGCTTCTCGTCCGCTTGGATGCGCTCAAAGAAGGTCACATAGGCGTTGGGGTCGTAGCCTGCTTTATACATGTACTGCAAGCCGAGGAAGTCCGCTTCCTTCTCGTCGTCGCGCGAGAACTTCAAGTAAGAGAGAGGAATCGCCAGCTGCAAAGCCTGATAGATGCCGTATCCAGCCCAGCCGCCAGGTCCCAGCAACATCAATGGGATGGTGGCCAGTTGCATCATTTCGCCCTTGGTGGCCTGCTTGGTGCCATGCCTGGCGGTAACGTGCGAAATCTCGTGCGCCATCACTCCGGCGAGCTCCGCTTCTTCTTGCGCGCGCATGATCAAGCCGCTGTTCACATAGAAGAAACCACCGGGCAGCGCGAACGCGTTCACTTCGTCGGAATCGATCACCTTGATCGTGAAGGGCACGTGCGCATCTGAATTTCGCACCAGGTTCTGGCCCACGCGGTTCACGTACTCCACGATCACCGGATCATCAATCAACTTGGAGGAGCGCTCCACTTCCTGCGCCAATCCTTTGCCCAGAGCAATCTCGTGCTCGATGGAGTAAAAGTTGATTCCTTTGCCCACATCCCGGTTTCCGATGGCGTCCACATCTTCTTTGGAATTCTTCGGGTGCACCGTCTGCTGTTGCTGGACAGGCGCGTCAGCTCCGGGTGTTCCGGGTGCTGGTTTTGCGGCGCAAGGAGGTAGAGGTTGCGCGGGCTTTGGATCCGGGGCGGGCTGGTTCGGGTCTTGGCAGGTGGCCTGCGGTTTTGCCGGTTGGGTGGTCTGGGTCGTGGTGCTGGGAGCAGTCTGCGGCGTTGAAGCCGGGGCAGGCGTCTGACCAAAAGATGCGGCAGGCAAGGCTGCGAGTCCTCCTGCCAGGAACAATGCCAAGACAAATTGCGAGGATTTCTGCATATGACCACCTCCCCCAATTCAGCCAACCCAGTCGGATTATACACCTATCGTCACACGCCAATAGGCCCATTGTTTAGGATGTGGCCAGTCCAGATAAGGTTTCCCCGCCGAGTGCGAAAGGCGGGTCCCCCCCACAAGGAGTATCCCGCCCGTCCGCCCACTACCGCGAGGCACTTGTGCGCACGAGGTGTTGACACTTCTCCCCGGTGAATCTACAGTCGATACAGTCCATGAGCGCGCGAAAAATCCAGATAGGGCAACTTTGGAAGAAAGACGGCACCGGGGATACCTACCTGGTTACCCGAATATACACCGAGGCGCTCAGTACCATCGCGCTGTTGCGCAAGTCTGGCGCTGAGGAGGAGGACCTGATCCGGGTTCGGGTTGAGCGCACTGCCAGTGGCCAGAACCTGCCCGGCTATATTCCCGCCCTAGAAGACGACTCGATTTAGGCTTGCGGCCTAAACCGGTCTCCATTTAACGCCCTAAGCGGTCAGATCAGATCGACCTTACTGGCAGGTCTACGACGTCCTCTACGGCCATTAATTCCTTTTGCAGGAACGGCTCGCCGTACTTTACCCCAATCAGTTGGCCATGGTGCCCGGCCAACAACTCCATTTTCAGGTCCAATTCGTCAATTGCCAGGAAGACTCTCTGCTTGCGTTCGCTTTTCGCCGGACGAAATTGCGATCCGTAGGCCAAGATGGCGCGGTGCCTTGTCTCGTACTGCTTGGTTATGTCGACAATGAACGACGGTGGCATGCCTTCGAACGAAGTGGCATACAGGATCTTGAATGGGCGGTAGGGTTCTCCATCGAGTGGCAACTGCTTAAGACCAGCAAGGAAACAGCCTTCATACCCGAGCGTGGATGCATGGTAATGGTCCGGATGGCGAGCCTCCCAATAGGGCAGAATCACCGTCCTGGGGCGCAGCTTGCGAATCACCTTGGCCAAATCGAGCTTGTTCTGTCTGGTGGGTTGTACGTCGGAGTCGGGCACTCCCAAAGTCCCGCGCCACGAGACCTTCAGGATTTTCGCCGCCCGCGCCGCTTCTTTTGCGCGTGTTTCTGGAGTTCCGCGCGTGCCCATCTCTCCGGCGGTCAGATCCAAGATGCCGGTCTGGTAGCCGCGTTCCGCCATCTTCAACAACGTGCCGCCGCAGGTCAGTTCGACATCATCGGGATGCGCCGCAATCGCCAGCAAATCGAGTTTCATTTGCATTCGCCTCAGGACTCAGTTCTGCGAGCGTGATTGTAGCATCAAGGCCCGAGCGGGCCGCTAAGGCGCGATTGTCGAAAAAGGGAAGAGGTACGAATGTACTGGCAAATTGAGCCTTTGGACCCATGCCTGCTAGCACGAGCGTTCCGTACTCTCTGAGCATTCGGTCTTAACGGAGAAACTGTCGAAGTGCGGGGACACCCAATCCCCCAAGCGCTCGCCAGTGTCAGGCACTGAACGAAGGAGTTCAGATATGGCTGGACCTATTACGACCGAAACGTCGGCGCTTGCGCGCACAAACGTAGCCTCTCGCACATCCTCCACCTCTATTTCTTCCTCCTCGAGCTCAATTCGCGTTTCCGAACTTCTTTCCGCGCTGTCCTACGCACTGGACCTTACCGAAGGCCGTCCCATGGGCCATTCCGTGCGGGCGTGCGTGATTGGTATGCGCATCGCGGAACAGATTGGCTTGCCGCCGCAAGTTCAGGCCGACCTCTATTACACGCTGTTGCTGAAGGACGCCGGATGCAGCAGCAATTCTTCGCGCCTGTATCACATTCTGAACGCCGATGACATTCGCGCCAAAGGTGACCTGAAAACAACGGACTGGACACGCGTCGGTTGGGAAAGTCTGCACTACGCGTTAACGCACGTTGCCACCGCTGACGCTTTTCCGCAACGCGTGCGGAGGCTGGTGCGCGTTGCCGCTACGCAGCAGCGGGACTCCTGCGAACTGGTAAAAATTCGCTGCGAGCGCGGCTCTTCCATTGTGCGCAAGCTGGGCTTTTCTGAAGCGGTGGCAGCAGGAATCTACAGCCTGGACGAGCACTGGAACGGTGGCGGATATCCCAACGGGTTGCGCAAGCAGGAGATTCCGGTCTACGCCTGCATCGCCAATTTAGCGCAAACCCTGGAAGTGTTTCTGATGGCGCGCGGCAGGAAAGAAGCGATTGAAGCGGCCCGGCTACGCAGCGGCCGCTGGTTCAATCCCGAATTGGTGGATGCCACGCTGTCTCTGTGCAAAAGCGGCAAGTTGTGGGAAGACCTGGAGAAAGAAGATTTGATCCAGCACGTGCTGGCGCTGGAGCCGCCGGATCGCCGCCTGGCGGCGGACGACAAGACCATCGATGCAATCTGTCTGGCGTTCGCCGAAATAATCGATTCGAAAACGCCGTTCACTTACCGGCACTCCGTGGGCGTTGCGGATGCGGCTGCGGATATTGCGCGACGCATCGGCATGGGCGGCGGTGAATTGCGAAAGCTGCGGCGGGCCGCCCTGCTCCATGACATCGGGAAACTCGGCGTCTCGAACGCCATTCTGGAGAAACCTGGAAAACTTACCGCTGAGGAGTTCTCGCAGGTGCGGCAGCATCCTTATCATACCTACGAAATTCTGCGGCGTATCCCGGCGTTCGCGGATTTCAGCTATGACGCGGCGCTGCACCACGAGCGGCTGAATGGTAAAGGTTACTGGCAAGGGCTGACGGGGGATGCGTTGTCCCTTCCAGCGCGAATCCTGGCGGTGGCCGACGTGTTCGACGCGCTCAGCGCCAAACGGCCCTACCGCGACGCTCTGCCTCTGGAAAAGGTTTTTTCGATGATGCGGGAAGATGCCCCGCATGCGCTCGATTGGCTGTGCCTCGATGCCTTGATGGAATCGAGAAATGATTCGGAACGTCGGTTGCCCGCCTAGGGCCGAACAATCACAAAAAGAAAGCAAAGGAGATCCACAATGAACTATCGTCCCCGTCTGGTGCTGTTGTTGTGGGCAATGGCTGCGCTTGGAACAGCCACGCATGCGCAGGATTTTTACTGGAATACCGCCGGCTCGCGTTCTCAGGCTCTTGGGGGAACGTATGTGGCCTCTTCTTCGGACGTGCTGGGCGCGCTTGCGGCGAATCCCGCCGGGCTGACGGAGTTGCGTGGACGGAACCTTAATTTGGAAACCGATGCAATTTTTGCGCGCGGGTCGTTCAGCGATTCTGTCAACAGTGATGCGCCGCTGACGAATTCCGCGGGTGCCGTGCCCTATGGCGCTTTCGGTATGCCCATCGGCCACTCACGGTTCAGTTTCGGCGTTGGCATGACGCCCGAACTTCTTTCCACAGCAGACTGGCGATATGTTGACGCGCCAGGCACCGCTGGAGCCACTTATGGCTTGCAGCCACAGAACTCCGCAATCTGGGCGCTGCGTTTCAGCACCGGCGTTGGCGTTTCGTTGGGATCGCGGGTCTCCTTTGGCGCCACGATCGGAGCGGACTACAACGAGAATACGCTGCACGCGCCGTACATCTTTCAGTCGCAGCCCGTGCTTGCTGGGTTGAAGACACTGCTCGACCTGCACACCAATGGCGTTGGCTGGAACGGCAGCGTCGGCGTGCTTGCCAAGCCCACCAGAAAGATGGAGGTTGGCGTGGCTTGGAAATCGCGCACCGTGATCAACAGCACGGGTACCGCGTCCGGCGATGCTTATGCGCAATTTGCCGCGCTCGGCGTTGCCGCGCCTGCTGATTTTACTTATGCCGCGAAAGTGCAAAACGTGCTGCCGCAGTCCGTGCTTGCCAACGTTACGTGGCAAGTGAATCCCCGTTGGCTGCTGGCGTTTCAAGCCGACTGGGTGAATTGGAAGGAAGCCTTCGTCACGCTGCCGGTTACGCTGACGAATGGTACCAACGCCACGATCAACAGCCTGGTTGGCGGAAATTCCATGCAGGACGGAATTCCGCTGCAGTGGAAAGACCAGTACGGCTTTCACGCAGGCGTTGAACGCAAGCTTACCGAAGGCACCGTTCTTCGCTTCGGCTACGGCCATGAAAATAATCCCGTGCCGAGCTCCACGCTGACGCCGCTTACCGCCGCTGTGCTGACGAATGCCATTTCCACAGGTTTCGCCTATCACAAAGGACGTTCGAGGTACGAAGCGTTTTACACGTTCCGCCCGGAGTCGAGCGAGCACGTGGCGCAAAGCTCGCTGCTCGCGGGTGAATACAACAATAGCTCGGTAAGTGTTGGCACGCAGACCGTCGGACTGAGCTACGCGTTCACGTTCTAGCGTGATATCAAGCAAACGACTGTTGTGCTTCGGGCCGCGTTGTTCGCGGCCCGAAGCATTTCAGGGCCTCATGCAACGCGCGCCAATCCCTGCCCATCGTACAATCAGCCGCGCGCACCGCCCCGCGCCCAGGTCTCATGTTCGAATGCTTTCAGATCCCACGATTGTTGGCGCGCTCACGCTGGTGTTACCTGTTTGTTTTTGTGCTGGCGATTTGCTCTGGCGCAGTCGCCGCCAAAACCGCAAAACTCTCAGGTGTGGTGTTCACGCTGGGCCCCGATCAGGTGCAAACCGTTTGGCCGAACGCGAAGATTACTCTGAAAAGCTTGGCTAGCAATGAAGAAGTCTCCAGCGTCTCCAACGACCTGGGGCAATATTCTTTCGTCGGCATTCTTGCTGGAGAATATGAAATCAGCGTGCATCTCGCCGGGTTCGAAGTTCTCAGCAAACGCGTCACGCTCGACTCTGACAAGCCCAATCATCTCGATCTGCAACTTACACCGGAGAAGCGCACCGAATCTGTGACCGTTACGGCGCCTGCCAACGGCGTCGACGTCACTTCCAGTACGTCAGCCAGTCCCACGCTCACCACCAACGTGTTGAAATCCGTCGTTCGCCTGAATAGCGATTTTCAGGTCGCGTTGCCGCTGCTGCCCAGCGTGGTTCGCGGACCCGACGGCCTGATTCACGTGAAGGGCGGGCAAGCCAATCAAACCAGCGCGCTGGTGAACAATGCCAGCATCGCCGACCCCGTCACCGGCCAGCCCGCACTGAGGCTTCCGACGGCAGCGGTGGAATCGATGCGCGTGCTGTCGAATCCTTTTTCGGCGGAATATGGCGGCTTCAGCAGCGGCGTGATTGAAGTGAACACGCGCGGCGGCACGGACGAATGGAAATTTCTGTTCGAAGATCCCATACCGCGCCTGCGCTGGATTGACTACAGCCCGCACGGCATCGAGAGCGCCACGCCGCACTTCACTTTTTCCGGGCCGATCCTTCGCGACAAGCTGTTCATTTTTCAGTCGCTGTATTTTGGTTACGACCTGACGCGGGTTCCATCCCTGCCAAATCCCAATAATGTTCGCGTCGACGAACGCGGCAATTCCCATACCCAAATCGATTGGGACATTACCGCGAACCATCACCTTACTTCCATGCTCACCGTCGATCCGCAGAACAATAACTATGCGAACATCGACACCTTTGATCCCCAGCCGGTCACCGCAGATTCGCGCCAGCGCGGCTTCTTCGCTTCGGCCACGGAACGCTGGATTCTGCCCGGTGGCGGCTATCTGGCGTCGCTTTTCTCCGTCAAGCGCCTGAACACCGAAATTTTTCCCGCCGACTCTGGTCCTGGCGAGATGACACTTTTCCCGGAACAAAACTCCGGCTCATTTTTCAACGCCCAGGGCCGCCATACGTGGCTTTATCAGTGGTCGCAGAATCTGCATCTGCGACCGCTGGCACTTCACGGCCGCCATCTTTTGACGTTTGGATATTCGTTCGCGCGCTCGACGTATCAGGGTTTCTTCTCCGACCTGCCCATCAATGTGCTGCGCCAAGACGCGACGCTCAGCAGCAGGATTGTTTACCTCGATCCTTTGCTGAGTTCCGCGGCCACGCGCAACGATTTCGCGGTGTTTGCCCAGGATAGCTGGCAGATTCATCCGCGGCTGATTCTCGATTTTGGCGTTCGGCTCGATCACGACAGCTTGTCTTCCGATTCTGTCGACGTCGCGCCTCGCGTGGGCTTCGTCTACGCGCCTTCGGGTGACAATCGCACCGCCATCCGTGGCGGTGTAGGTCTGTTCTACGACAAGATCCCCATCAACGTCGCCATCTTCCCGAATCTTCCCGCGCAGACCATCACGCAATTTGCCGCGGATGGCAGCACGGTTATCGCGGGTCCCACTACATTGACGCACGTTTTCGCCACCAACAACGGAAGGTTGACCGTGCCCTACAGCGTCGGAGCTTCATTTCAGTTCGACAGGGAACTACGCAAAAACTTGCTTTTCCGGTTCGGCGCGGAGCTTCGCAATGGCTTTCATGAGTTTTTCGTCAATCCCACCAAATCCGCCAGTGGCTCGGCCGAACTAGGTTTGTACAATTCCGGCCGCCAGAATTACCGCGAATTTCTGTTCATGCTGCGCTGGCAACCCTTGGAAAACACCACCATGATCGCCAGTTACGTTCGCTCTCGCGCCTGGGGCGAACTGAATGACTACAACCAGTTTTTCGGCAACTTTTCCTATCCCTTGATTCGCGCCAATCAGTGTGGCCCGCTGCCGCACGACGCTCCCAACCGTGTTCTTTTCTGGGGCATCATCCAGCTTCCTAAGAAATTCCAATTTGTGCCCATCCTTGACGTTCATTCCGGCTTTCCCTACTCCAACGTCGGCATCGACTGGAATTATGTTGGCCAGCGCAACGAAGCCGGGCGGTTCCCCACGTTCATCGGCCTCGATGCCAAAATCCAATATCCTTTCGATTTCAAATTCCACGGCCACCGCATCCAGTTCCTCGGCGGATTGAAAGTTACCGACCTGCTGAACCACTATCAGCCGCGCGATGTGCAGCAATATCTCGGGTCGCCGAATTACGGCACGTTCTACAATTCGGTGGGCCGGCTGTGGCGGATCGACGGGGACTTCGATTTCTGATATTTGATGCGGGATTTAACTCAATTCGGCCCCGAGCGCTTGCGCTCAAAACTGAACGAATATCCCATGTAGATCAAAATTCCATCAAACCCGGGGTTGTTCTTTACCGTGTGCATATTCGAAAAATGAAAGAACGTGACTCCGGTCTTCAGGGAACTTCTGCCGCGCAGCGGAAAGTTCAATCCTGGCCCGAACTGCAGGGAGAAGTTCGTTCTTCGCGTGTCCACCGGCGTCTCGGTTGTAAATCCCAGTAAACCGAAATTTACATCGATAAATGGCTGGGCCACGCGCCATTGTTTTCGTGGCTCGAAATCCAGTCCTAAGGCACCGCCTCCGCCGTAGTGGTACGTCCGGCTGTTCGCGGTAGGGAATGACGGCATGCACAGTGGAATAATTTCGAAGTTCCAGCGCACGATAGTGTGCTGAAAGTTGAACATGTGCCGGCGCAAACCAATGCCTGTCGCGAACATCTGTTGTCCTGGATAAGTGCTCATGACGTTGACGGAGCCCACCGTTTGCGCACTCCAAATTGTGATGTCGCTGAAGAACGGCGGGATTCCTTCTTGGGACGACTCGTCGGCGCGTCAGACAAATCCTGGCCTGCGGAAATCTTGGGAAAAAGGACGAGGATCAGCACAGATAACGCGTGGGCAACTTGCTTCAAGTTGGAGTGAGAGAATGTACGGAACCGTACGTTATTCCCGACGGCGGGAACGGGCCCGTCCACTTGTCCCAGAAGGTCGATCGCCACGAAGCCGTCGCTCCGGTGATGCCACAGTCCAGGAGGCGCGTATTCTAGGACCGGCAGGGTGAGATTGTCCATCGGGTAATCAATTGAGAAGCTATCAAACTGGTTTTTAGGGCAGCCGACCGACTGTCTGAAATTCCGTTAATCCGAATTTTGCGGGTTTCGAGCTAATCTAGTTGGGACATGACCACCAAAAACCTAAAGTTGTTAGCGCTGCTACTCGCGGTCGTTGTCGTCATTTCGTGGTGGGGAATCCATAAGCGAAAAAGACCTGCGACCTCCGCGCATCCTGTGGCGCTGGAGCTGAAAGTCCCTGCGGAATTCAGCTTTGTCGCGTTCGGGGATACGCGCTTTCACGACCCTGCGGACACGCAGCCGGCCAACCCTGCGATCCGAAAAGCGCTGGTCGCGGCGATCGACCAGCAGCATCCCGCCTTCGTTTCTATCGGTGGAGATATCGTTTACTCAGGGGAAAATGCCAACGACTGGGCGGTGTGGGACGCGGAAACGAAAGCCTGGCGCGACCACGGCATTGCCGTTTATCCGGCGCTCGGCAATCACGATTTGAAGGGCAATCTGAAGATCGCGCTGGGGAACTATTTCGCTCGCTTCCCACAGCTGGAGAACAGCCGTTTCTATTCCGTGCGCATGGGTAACAGCTTGATGTTGATTCTGGATAGCGCGCTCGACGAAACCACGGGTCCGCAGGGAGATTGGCTGCGCGAGCAACTCGACTCGCTCCCCAGCGGCGTGGCTTTTGTTTTTCTGGTTTTCCATCACCCTCCCTACACCAGTTCCTCGGACGAAAAGATCTATGGAGGCGGTCATTCTGCCCGCGCGCCGGAACAAGCGCTTGCCAAAATGCTGGAAGCCAAGCAGCAACATTTACACGCGCGCCTGATTGTCTTCAGCGGCCACGTGCACAATTACGAGCGGCATGAGCACAACGGCGTCACGTACTTCGTCACCGGAGGCGGCGGCGCTCGTCCTTACATTATTCAGCGCGCGCCCGACGATCTGTATAAAGATCCCGGCGTCAATTACCACTACCTGCTCGCCCAGGTGCGGGCCAATAGCGTTGAAATCACCATGAACAAGCTGGAACTGAAGGACGGCAAGGAGGTGTGGACGCGGCCCGATTCGGTTACTCTGACTCCGCCCACACTCGCGCCCGCCGCCGCCGCCGCGCAGGCACACTGATTCTGTAACGTGGCATTAACCACGCGTTGATGTGGCACAACCTAGGATGAATGCTCAGAGGTCCTCGACGTGCGCATTCTGATTGTGGAAGACGAACCGCAGATGGCGGGCTTGTTGGCACGTGGCCTGGAAGAAGAACTGTACGAAGTGAGCGTGGCGAAAGACGGCAAAGCCGCGCTGGATCTTTCCGGCAGCAGCGAATTCGACGTGATCTTGCTGGATGTGATGCTGCCGAAAATCGGCGGCCTGGAAGTGGCTCGTCAACTTCGCCAGCGCGAGCGGTCGACGCCGTTGCTGATGTTGACGGCGCGCGACGCGCTCGGCGACATCGTGAAGGGGCTGGACGCGGGCGCCGACGACTATCTCACCAAGCCATTTTCGTTTCAGGAACTGCTTGCCCGGATTCGCGCGCTCATGCGGCGAAATGAATTCCGCAGGAAAACAGTTGTGGAGAGCGGCGATCTGGTGCTCGACACCACTTCGTTTCGCGCTTTCCGCGCGGGTCGCGAGATTTATCTTTCGCTGACGGAATTCCGCCTTCTGGAATTATTGGTGCGCAATTCCGGACGCATCGTTTCTCGCGCGGAAATCCTTACCACCGTGTGGGGCGTCGGCCGCGTGGTAACAGAGAACACCCTCGATGCTTTTGTGCGCTTGCTGCGCAGGAAAGTCAATCCGGAATCCGAGAGCAAAATGATTCAGACCCATCGCGGATTAGGCTACTCTGTGGGAACGGAGAAAAGTCCGTGCAGTTGACCATCCGGGCGCGGCTCACAATCCTATATCTCGTTGTCCTCGCCGCTTCGTTTGTTGCGTTTTTCTGGGTTTGCGATTTTGGCTTTCAGCGCAGCATCGAAACCACCGTCAATGACGCCTCGCGCGGCAACCTGGAAAGCGTCCGCAAAGTGATCAAGAATTCTTTGCCGCACGGCCTGTCCAAAGTGCAGCACGAACTGGCTGAACTCTCCGGCCTATGGGCCAACGGCGCGATCTTTGAGGTTGCAGACGCTAATGGTGAATGGCTGTTTCGCTCGCCTCATTTCCTTGCCTCGCAGTCTGATCTGCCCGCGATTCCGCCCACCGGCGTTTCGTTCCTGACCACCAACTTGGAACTGCGGCAATACCGCATTGCCAGGGAACGCGTGCTGATCGAGGGACAAACGTTTCTGATTGACGCCGCCGTCCCGACGGAACCCTTCGATCAGGCGCTGGACAATTTTCGGCTTATCGAAAAAGAGTTTCTGCCGCTACTGGTAATTCTTGCGTCGTTATTGGGCTACTGGCTGGGCGGCCGCGCGCTCGCGCCTGTTAACCGCATCATCCAATCGGCCAAGGCAGTTGGCGTGCAGAGCCTGTCGCGCCGCCTGGAATTGCCGCGTGCCAAAGACGAATTGCGACGGCTGACGGAAACTCTGAATGCCATGCTCGATCGCGTTGAGTCATCCGTCAAACGCATCACGCAATTTACAGCGGACGCGTCGCATGACTTGCGCACGCCGCTTTCGCTGATCCGCACCAACGCAGAGTTGGCCTTGCGCCGTCCGCGCACGGAAAGCGAATATCGCGCGACCCTCAGCAGAATTCTTGCGGCGTCCGAAGAAAGCGCGCAGCTGATTGAGCACCTTCTTACGCTGGCACGCGCCGACGCCCGGGCGATGCAGTTCAATCTGGAGCTTGCCCCGTTGTTTCCTATGCTGCAAAACGTGTGCCAGCAGGCCCGTCTCTGGGCACAAGCGAAAGGCCTCGATTTTCAGGAGTCGCTATGCGCCGAGCCGCTTGCCGTGTCCATGGACGCGCAAGCGATGGAGCGCCTTTTGCTCACGCTATTGGATAACGCGGTGAAGTACACGGCCGCCGGAGGCAAGGTGAACCTCCGCGCGCATTCCGACGAGCGCCACGCCATTGTTGAAATTGCAGACTCCGGGATTGGCATCGACGACTGCGATCTACCGCACATTTTCGATCGGTTCTATCGCGCCGACCGAGCGCGCTCGCGCGAAGTACAGGGATCCGGACTGGGCCTGGCGATTGCCCGCTGGATTGCCGATGGCCACAACGCGACGATCGAAGTGGAGAGTTCGTTGGGGAACGGTGCGGTGTTTCGAGTGCGCGTGCCGCTTGCAGGCTCTGCGAGATCTGCGGAGGTTTTGCCGAAAATTCTGGAAAGCCGCGTGGAATCCGCTGTCTGAAAGCTTAGTAACCTGAAAGTTCTTTCAGCCCCTTTTGAACCTGTCGTTAACCTGCATTCATCTACGCGCAAGTGGCTACATGCCTTAATGAGGCCAGAAAGTTGGCCGGGGTTCTTTTTCGCGGTATGTGAATTCCTCGTCCCTAAAGGGAGTGTGAGATGAGAAGTTACCGCCTATTTACGATTTTCCTTTTGCTCGGAATGGCCCTTTGCGCAAATTTACTTTACGCGCAAAATGACAAAGGTTCCGTGGCCGGCCACGTCAGCGATTCGTCCGGCGGCACTCTGCAGGGCGCGGAAATTGAGCTTCAACCCACAGGCAGAATCGTTGCTTCCAATCAGCAGGGTGCCTACTTCTTCAACAATCTTGCTCCGGGCACCTATACGATCACCATTACGTATGTTGGTTTCTCGTTGTTCACCAAGGTGGTGAATGTCACGGCCGGGCAGGTAGCCACTATCGATGCGAAGATGGAGGTCACCTCGCAGCGGGACTCGGTAGTAGTGACCACAGAACGCGCCTCGGGCGAAGCAGAGGCCATCAACCGCGAAAAGACCGCCGACAATATCCTGCAGGTTCTGCCCAACGAGGTGTTTACTTCGCTTCCCAACGCCAACGTGGCCGACGCGGTTGGCCGCTTGCCCAGCGTCACGTTGGAGCGCGATGAAGGAGAAGGGAAGTACATCCAGGTTCGCAGCCTGGAACCGCGGCTGACGAACGCCACCATCGATGGAGTGAATGTACCTTCACCTGAGCCCGGTGTGCGGCAAATCAAGTTCGACGCCATGCCCGCAGATTTGCTGGAATCCGTCGAAGTGAACAAAACTTTGCAAGCCAACATGGACGGCGACGGCATCGGCGGTTCGGTGAATCTGGTAACGAAAACGGCCAGCGAACGCCCCACGATCGCGCTGGCGGGCGGCGGCGGAACAACCCCCATCCTGGGCGGACGCACATTAGTGCAAACCTCCGGCACGGTAGGTATGCGCTTTGGCGAAAAGAAGCAATTTGGATTATTGGGCGGCGGTTCCTACGATTGGAATGGCCGCGGCATTAACGACATCGAACCGGTGCCGGACGCCAATACGTTAGGTTCTGCGTCGCAACGCTACTTCGATACGCAAGATATGCGGGACTATCGGTACAAACGCGGCCGTTGGGGATTTACCGGGGCCGCCGACTACACCTTGGGGGAAGGATCGGACGTTTACGCAAAATTTCTGTATTCCGACTTTCACGATTACGGCGATAAGTGGGTCTATACGCTGACGGACAACTCCACAGGAGTGCTGCTTTACAACGCCAACGGTTGCCCAACGAACGATAGTGGCGTCACCGTTCCTCCTTGCGGCGGCGTACCCGCGTTCAGCGTCTCCAATCGCGTGCCCATTTTCACCATCGGCAGTCTGCTGGTCGGAGGCAAACATGTTTTCGCCAGCACGTGGGTTGCCTGGGACGTATCCGTTTCCCGTTCTCAACAAATCCATTCCGGCGGAGACGACGGGGCGGATTTCGCGACCAACGCGAGATACAACAACCTGTATCCGAACGGCAGTTCATGCCAATTCAGTCCGACTGGCACCACCAAACTCTATATTCCGAACTGGACTTCCAATTGTTTTACGGAAGCGTACGCGCCGACAAATTATGATTTAACCGATATCAATACCTCCGTGGGGAAATCGCCGCAGCTGAATTTACAGTTTACCGGCGCGGTCGGAAAACGCTACCACCTTGGTTCGCACCTGTCGACGATCGAAATTGGCGGGAAGTTCCGCAACGCTCACAAATTCGACAATTCGTACACTCCGACGTACAACGTCAACTCCGATGTGTCGGCTCCGCTGACGGGATTTCTAAGCACCTTCGTGGACAAGAACTATTACATGAACAATTACCAGTTCGGTCCGACCACCAACTGGAGCAAGATTATGGGCTATTTAAATTCGAATCCGTCGGCGTTTACGCTTGACCCCACCACGGTCGGCGTAAATGGCGGGAACTTCGATCTGGTGGAACAGGTTTCCGCCGGTTACGTTATGGACACCATCGATTTCAGCAAGGTTCGCATCGTTGGCGGTGTTCGCATCGAGGGCACGAATCTGAATACCACCAGTTTTGACGTGCAGACCAACGCGCTGACCTTCAAGCAAAATGGGTCCTATATCAACGTTTTGCCCAGCGCTTCGGTGCGCTTTGATCTTGGCCACGATACCAATTTGCGCGCTGTGTATAGCCGCGCGCTCTCCCGTCCCGACCCGCAAGATATCGCGCAAGCTTTCAGCGTTACGCTCGACCAAACGCCGCTGCAGGCTTCACTGGGCAATCCAAACTTGAAAGCAGAAACAGCCAACAACTACGACTTGCTGCTGGAACATTACTTGAAGCCCTTTGGCATGATTCAAGGCGGATTCTTCTACAAGCAGTTGTACGACCCCATCGTTACGGAAACCTCGTTCAAGCAGAATTATAGTCCGGACCCAGCCAACGGTTCGTATCCTGTGGGCACATGGCAAGTAACCCAGCCGGTGAATGCTGGCAGTGGCTGGCTCTACGGCTTCGAGGTTGCCTATCTTCAGCACTTCAGCGGGTTGCCTAGCTTTCTCGCTGGCCTGGGACTTTCCGCCAACTACAGTTACACGAACTCGCAAGCGAATGGTTTACCCGGACGCTCCGATAGCCCCAGACTGCTGCGCCAGGCGCCGAATACATTCAACATCAGCCCGACATACGATCGCGGACGCCTCTCAATACGCGCGGGCATGACCTACAACCAATCGAGCATATTCGCGTATCAATATTTGGACGGGACGCCGGGTGGGCTCACCGGTCCGCTGGGCGACCAATATCTTTACAGCCATTTTCAAATTGACCTGCAGGGCAGCTACGTCTTGAAGTACGGATTCACGGTCATGGCTTATGGACTCAATTTGAACAACGAAGTATTTGGCTTCTACAACGGGCAGAAACAGTATATGGTCCAACGCGAATACTACATGCCGACTTTTGCCATGGGGCTGCGCTGGTCGCCGACTCGCGAGAGATAAGCACCTCGTTCGTATTGGCGCTTTGCTTGCCACCGTCTCGCGTGTCGAAGAAGGCGATTCTCGGAGGAATGATGAAATCGAAATGGTTAGTAGCCGGCTCCATCGTCGCGCTGGTTTGTGCGACCGCGTTTGCCGCTGCCGTGAACTATCAATTGCTGAAGAAAGTTTCTGTACCCGGCGCTGGCGGCTGGGACTACATCAGCGTGGATGACGCCGCGCGCCGCATCTACATCTCTCACGCAACGCAGGTCGAGGTGCTCGACGCGGATTCCTTCGCTTTTGTCGGCACGATCCCAAATACACCCGGCGTTCACGGCATCGCCATCGCCTCTGAAGCCGGTCGCGGGTACATCTCTGCGGGAAAGTCAGACGCGGTGGTGCCGTTTGAACTGAAAACGTTGAAGCCTCTACCGGAAATTAAAGTTGGCAAGAAACCCGACGCCATCATTTTCGAGCCGCAGACCAAGCGCATCTACGTGATGAACGGCGATAGCGGCAACATCACGGTGCTGAATGCCAGCGATGGGTCGCTTGCGGGAACAATTGAGCTGGGAGGCGGTCCGGAGTTTGCGGTGTCGGACGGCAAGGGGAATCTGTACGTCAATCTGGAAGACAAGAACCAGACGCTTCACATTGATGTCAACGCGATGAGGGTGCAGGATCGCTGGCCGCTGGATCCTTGCGCTACTCCTACCAGCCTTGCGATGGACGTCCAGAACCGCCGGCTGTTCGTCGGCTGCCGCAGCCATCATTTCGCGGTGCTGAATGCCGACAACGGTAAAATCGTGTTCACCGCGCCAATCGGCGACCGCGTGGATGCCGGGGCGTTCGATGCCAAGACTCGTCTGGTGTATCTTTCCACCGGCGACGGCAAAGTATTCGTGTTCCACCAGGATTCTCCGGATCAATATTCCTTGGCGCAGGAGATCAGCACACTGAAAGGCGCGAAAACCATGGGCTACGACCCCAAAACGCGCAATGTTATCGTCCCTACGAGCGCTGACGGCGCCATGTCGGTTCTCGTTTTCTCACCCCAGCCTTGAGCCTGGCGCAGCGTTTTCGCCAGGGTGTATCCTATGCCGATTGTGCAGGAGCGCTAGCCGCATCCGCACTCACAGCAAGGAAATGCCATGATGGAGAATCGCTCGGTGCCGCCAGACACCATTCTGCCGCACGTCGAGTATCAGGAACTCGCCGCGGCCATTGCGTGGCTAAGCAAAACATTTGGCTTCGTCGAACATTATCGATACGGAGACCCGGTTAGCGGTGCGCAAATGCACCTCGGCAATGCGTGGATCATGGTGAAACAGGCCAAGCCCGGCACCTGCAGCCCGGCGAAACTGGGCTACGGCACGCAAAGCCTAACGGTGTTCGTTGACGATGTCGATGCGCACTATCAGAAGTCGAAGGCAGCGGGCGCCAAAATCGTTGAGGACCTGCACGTTACGGAATACGGTGAACAGCAGTACGGCGTTATGGATCTGGACGGCCACCACTGGCTGTTCTCGCGGCACGCGCGCGACGTCAGCCCTGACGAGTGGGGCGCCAGCATTGCCCAACCTGCGTTCCGGCTCGCGTTGCTACGCCGCCCGCGTATCTGCTACCTGGAAATTCCCGCGCTCGACATTCAACAGTCTGTTAAGTTCTACGAAAATGTTTTCGGCTGGAGCATTCGTCATCGCGACACGCCGCGCCCGAGTTTCGATGACGCCACCGGCAACGTCAGCGGCGCTTGGGTCACCGGCCGCGAAATTGCGTGCGAACCCGGGCTGCTCACCTATATTTGCGTCGACAATATCGATGCCACTCTCGCGCAGGTGACAGCCCATGGTGGCGTGGTCGTCGCTACGTCCGCCCACGATTCCCCTGGCGATGCTCCGTGGATCGCCTCATTCCGCGACCCTGCTGGCAACCTGCTTGGTCTTTACCAAGAAGGACCGCGGCTCGGCACTCCGTCGCGTTAGATACCGGCTTGGCACTTAGGACACAACGGCACATCCTGCGCGCGGTCAAACGTGCCCAACTGGCTTAGCCGGCACGGGAATGTGTGAACGGAATGATTCAGCTTCCACAGTATTTGCTTTGGATCGGCGCGACGGTGGTCGCAGGTTATGTCGCGGCTGTGAGCTGGAGACTGGGCGTATCTCGCCGATTTCCTTTACTGACTACGTATCTGATCCTCAGCGTTGTTGCCTCGCTAGCGCGCGTCGTTGTGCTAGCGTGGTTCGGCTTCTCCGGGGATCAATTCATGGTCACTTACTATATCTCCGACGTGATTCTGACCGTTGTGGTGTACCTGGTCGTGATCGAACTGTGCCGTAGCGTGCTCCCCGATAAGCATCGGAGGGTCCTGCCTCGATACTCGTTGGCGATTCTGGTTCTTTTGACGGTCTTCTCATATGCCGTAACTTCGCCGTTGCAAAACCATCTGCTGATCCCGTTAGCGTATGAGCTTGCGACGAACTTGTGGTTTGTGAGTGTCGGCGTGACACTGGTTTTGTGGGGCCTCATCTATTTTCGCGACCTTCCACGAGGGATGGCCGCACATATGGTGCAGGTTTGGGGAGTCTACTTTCTGCTCATGGCTTCGAGTTACGTCATCTTCTACTACTTCCGCAATCTTCCGCCGTCCGCGCCACGCATGCATTTAGCAATACCTGAAATGGCCGGCCCTTGGCTACCACTTGGGTTGGGATTTGCGATCCTCAACAAACCTAAGAGCGATCTTTCCTCTGCAAATGTGGCCGGTTGAGGTTGTGCTAAAAAAATCCGCATTCTTTGTGTTTGCTTGCCTCGGTGTGCTTTCTTTCATGCGTCGAGCGACCTCGCCCATTGGAGACCACCATGACGAGCCAATCGCCACAAAAAATTGACACACCCAACACGACATTGTCATTCCGATCGAAGTGAGGAATCTGCTTTTTCTTTACTTCTCCCAGATCCTAGAGCGCCCATTACGCTAGAATTATCCAAACCCGCTCCCGTGGAGAACTCTTGACCCAATCAATCGCCCCCGCCCGCCGCCCCTGGGTGTTCACCGGCGCCGCGCTTCTAATCGCCATCTTTTGGTTGCAACTCGCGCTTTCCGTTCATCGCAATTCTTTCACCTGGGATGAAGACGACCACATCTACTCTGGCTACATGTCTTGGAAGCACGCCGATTTCGGCCTCAATCCCGAGCATCCTCCTCTAGTCAAACTGGTCGCCGCCCTCCCGCTTCTGCATTTGCCCATCAAAATGCCGGCGGTACAAAACCGTTTCTTCAAACTGGAAGGCTTTCTCGGCGGCAAAGAATTTTTCTTCAACAACGATGCCCACGCCATGTTGTTTCGCGCTCGCTTGGCGGTTTCGTTCTTCGCGGTGCTCCTCGCGGCGCTGGTCTTCCTCGCCGCAAAAGAAATGTTCGGCCCCCGGGCCGGATTCATTGCCCTCGCTCTTCTCGCATTTGACCCCAACTTCCTCGCCCACGGCGCAGTCGTCGGCACAGACATGGGTCTTTCGTGTTTTCTCTTTGCCGCCATCTATGCGTTCTATCGCTACGTGAAATCGCCATCCGCGTGGCGACTGGTCCTCACCGGGCTCGCCACAGGATTGGCGATTTCCTCCAAGCACACCGCCATCCTGGTGTTTCCCATGCTCGCGATGCTCGCTGTCTGCGAACTCTTCCGCCGCGAAAACGCTTCCGATCGCACCGGCCCCCAACCAAAAGGCAAGCGCGCTCTCCGTTTAGCCGGCGCTCTCGTTCTCCTCACCGTAATTTCCGTCGGTGTCCTTTGGGCTTTCTACGGATTCCGCTACGAACCGCGCGCCAATCATCAGCCCATGAATCCCACCTACGCGCAATTTGTCAGCTCCATGTCCCGCCCGAGTGATGTCCGCCTGCTTTCCACCGTCGCACGCTTTCATTTGCTCCCGGAGTCCTACCTCTACGGACTTGCCGACGTACGCAACATGTCCGACTTCTACACCAGCTACGCACTCGGCAAAATCTATCCCAAGGGCGTGTGGTTCTACTTCCCGTTGGCTTTTGCCATCAAATCCACCCTCACGTTCTTACTCTTGCTGCTTCTGACGATTTGCATGATTGCCGCGCGCAAACTCACCGCTTGGCGCGAAATCCTGTTTCTCACCATTCCACCCGCCTTCTATCTTTTTGTCGCTATGGTCGCCGGCATGAACATCGGCTTCCGCCACATTTTGCCGATGTACCCGTTCCTGATCGTTCTGATCGGCGGCGCGGCCTGGGCGCTCATCCAGACGAATCGCCGCTGGGCTTATGCTATCGCCGCGCTGCTCACTTTTCAGGCAGTATCCGGCGCACGCACGTTTCCCGCCTACATGGCTTATGCCAATGAATTGTGGGGCGGCCCGTCGCAGACCTACAAATATCTGACCGACTCCAACGTCGACTGGGCGCAGCAACTCAAAGCCACGAAACGCTATCTGGATAGCCACGGCGTGAAAAATTGTTGGTTCGTTTATTTTGGCGAAGGTGTTATCGATTACAGCTATTACGGAATTCCTTGCAAGCCGCTGCCGACTCCCGATGCCATGTGGACGGGTGAATTTGCCGAAGCTCCCCCAGAGATTGATGGTCCTGTGCTGATTAGCGCCGGTTGCCTGTCAGGCTGGGAATTCGGCCCCGGCGAACTCAATCCTTACGAACAATTCAAATCCCTCAAGCCCACCGCCGTAATCGACTATGGCGTCTTCGTCTACGACGGCCACTTCCACATTCCGCTAGCTGCATCCCTCAGCCATTCCCACAAAGCCCAAGAGTTGCTCGCAGCGAATCATTTGCCCGAAGCCCTGGCCGAAGCCCAGCAAGCCGTCTCCCTCGCCCCCAACGCGGTGCGACCCCACGCGCTCCTGGGTGCCATCTACTCCGCCATGAATCAACCCGCAGAAGCCCGCACCCATTACCAGCAAGCCCTAACTCTGGCAAAAACGATCGAGCCCGAATTTCAGCGCTCCTGGCTTCCCACCTTAGAAGCAAAGCTATCCCAAAAATAATCCCCACGAAAAATAAGCACCCGTGCCTCTCGCCTTTTCGGTGTGCCAACTATCTCTGAGGTAGGCGTGACGCCTTTGCCTTTGTCTTAAATGTGGCGTTAGCTTTTATGCTAGCCCGCGTGGCGCGATCCTGTGGTGGGATGATTGTCGGCCCGTAAACAACTCAGAGGCCCTGCATCATACAGGGCCTCTGAATGGGCGGAGGCGGGCGGGGAGTGCGACAAACAACGTTTATCGCAAATTCAATCTCTTCAATTCGCCGCCAATTGTTCCAGCGCCGCCTTATTCCGCAAAACCAGCGTCGCGCCGTTCAACTCAATCCATCGTTGCCGCTTGAATTCGCTCAGCGTCCGGCTAACGGTCTCGCGCGACGACCCGATCAGTTGCGCCATCTCGTCGTGTGTCAGCGCCAGTTTTACCCGGATCGCACCGTCATTCATGCGGCCGTCCGAAGCCCATTCCACCAAAAACCGCGCCAACTTTTCCGAAGCCGAATTGTTCAGTCCAATCGATCGAATCACTTCATACGCCGAACTGCAGTCGCGGCTCAAGTGCTTGGCCACGTGCAAACACGCATCGCCGTGTTCCTTAATAAATCGCACAAAATCTTCGCGCCCAACATAGGCCACCTGGCACGGCTGCAATGTTTCCGCCGTAATTTCGTGTGGCGTCCCGGAAAGAATCGAGTTCAGCCCGAACACTTCACCCGGCTGCGCAATCTTCAATATGAATGACTTCCCATCGCTGTTCGTCGTCAGCAGTTTCACACGCCCCTGGCACAGGACGTACACCCCGCGCGACGCCTCGCCTTCCATGAACAGCACCGCGCCTTCCGGATACGAAGTCACGCGCTTGATCTGCTCCAGCGCCTTGGTCGAGCTCTCAGAAAATCCGCAAAAATAATTGGCGTTGCGATCGTGGCAAGTTACGCAGTTGTCTTCAATCGGTAAACCGTATGGAGTGCGTGGCTTTTTCTGTGTGCTGGTTGCTGTGCGGAACGGCGAAACGAAGTTTCTTTCCGCTACCATGGTGTTGGACGACATGTGGTTATTCTCCCTGGCCCTGGCCCGAAGCTCTGTCTCACTCACGCACATGGAAAAGGCAAGCCAAGGGCCTTTCGCCTTTCACCACCCCTCTTTTCCTCCCAAGACCCCAAGTTACACATAGGCAAGCCGTTAAAGGATTCCAAGAATCCGCAGTGGCCATACGAAGCTCGACCAAACTGGACATCAGTGGGTTATTTCGCACAAAACTGAGTGACATTCATCACATTTCGAAGTGACGCGTGGGCCGCTTCTACCCGCGTTCCAATACGGGACTCGCTCAATTCCCCCGATTTTCGCCGTTTTCCTGCTTCGCCAACCCGCTCGTCACCTGGTCCGCACCGCCCGCTTTCCGTGGCACTCCCTTGGTATGGCAGTCAATGCACTTCACCGAATGGATGTTGTGCTTGCTGGCCCTGTCCTTGAACGACGTGTCCATCGTCTCCACAGCAATCCCGCAATTCGACAGTCTCGGATGGCACGTGCTGCACGACGGCCGCGTTTGCTGCCCGTGTTTCAGGTGGCAGGCCATGCAGCTAAGTCCTTCATGCACACCAATCGGCGTGCGATCTTCTCCCGAATGCACCTGCCTCGTCGCCAGCGGTGCGTGGCACTGGTAGCAAAGCGCTTGGCGCTGGTCCGGACTGATTTTCACCGCGCGCGTCCCTTCCAGCATCTTCGGCAGCGGCAGTTCGCTTACCGGCACCTGAACAAGTTCCCGCCGGTCAAACAATCCAACGGACGGCCGGTTCGTCTCTTGCTCTCGCCCAGGTGTCGGCGACCCGATCTTTGCGCTGCTGTGCGGCGCTCCCACCCGATGCAGTTGGTGGCAGCTCAGGCAGGGAACTACGGGCTGGCCGGCAAGCTCCGGCGAAGTCAGCCGCCACGGCCCCGCGGTGTTCAGCGGAACCACCAGGTCGCGAATGCCTCCCTCGAAATGCATCCCGTGGCAGCGCAGGCAATCGTCCATCAACAACTCGCGGTGATTGTGCTCGCTGCTCAGAAAAATATCGCTGTACGTCGCGCTGTGCCCGCCGGATCGCCAGTCCGCAGTTTCCTCCCGGTGGCACTTCTCGCACCGCGCCACCATCTGCAGCACATCCTTGGTTTTCGGCCGCGGCTTTTCCGGCGCGTCGCCGCCCAGGTGCGTGAACACCCGCCGCATGTTGTTGATGTGAAATCCGGCGTCAACCGTAAAAACATTTCCGTGACACTCCGCGCACGAAACATCCCGGTGCGCCGAATTGTGCCAGTCGGAATACGGCTGCCAGATTTCGTGGCAACTCATGCAACCCTTCCCCTGCGCGCCTTCGAAATGCAGCACCGTTCCGCCAAGAACCAGCAGCGGAAAAGCAATGCCCGCAAAAATCAGCGCGAAGTGCCAGACTCGTGCAGCGCCGCCGCGATACGCGATTCCCGCCGGCTCCGCCACGCTCCCTGGGATTCTCACGCGCTTCATGCCGGCTTCCAGTTCGTGTTGATGAATTCCGAAGCACGGTAGGCAATCGCCATAATCGTCAGCACCGGATTGAATCCGCCATTCGTCACGTGAACGCTGCCGTCCACCACAAATACATTGTCCACGTCGTGTACCTGGCAGTTGCGATTCACCACCGAACTCTTCGCGTCATCACCCATCCGGCACGTTCCCGCCTGGTGTTGTCCGCCGCTCAGTCCCGGGCCAGGCAAACGCTGCCACGTCTGAACTGCACCCGCTTCCCGCAACCACGCTTCCGCTTTTCCTGCCACGTACTTCGCCGTCACCAGGTCCATCGCATGCCGCTGGCCCGACAGCCGCGCCACCGGAATTCCCCAGTCGTCTTTTACTTTTGGATCCACCTGCACCCGCGCGTCAAATACCGGCATTTCCTGCACCGGTCCCATCACGATGATCGAGCGTTTGTAATATTTCCGGACGTATTCTTTGTGCGCGGCGCCCCAGCGCGGCATGCCGGGTGGCACCATCCCGGCAAAGTGAATCGGCAGTCGTATGAACTCATTGCAAAGCAGCGCGCCGCCAACCAGTCCCGGGTTTCCGTGGTTGTAGTCGCAGATCGCGATCGACGCGCCCGGCCCGATGTCGTCATACACTTCCGATTCCATCAAGCCCATCGCGCCGGTGTACGCGTGGCCTTGCAAATTCCGTCCCACCCAGTCGTAGCGATTCCCCAACCCATTCGGAAACAGCCTGCTCGTCGAGTTCAGCAGCAGCCGCGCAGACTCCGTCGCCGAAGCGGATACCACCACCACATCCGCCGTCTGCTCCTCCAAGCGGCCCTCCGCGTCAAAATAGGTCACTCCGGTCGCGCGGCCACGCCCATCCGTCATGATTTGCTTCACAACGCATTCCGTGCGCAAATCGCAATTCCTGCTGGCCAGCGCTTTGGGGATTACCGTGTTGTGTGTCCCATTTTTCGCGTCCACCTCGCACGCAAACCCCACGCACCACCGGCAACGCATGCACGCGCCTCGTCCGTTGTACGGCACGCTGTTGCGCAGCATTGGTATGTGGAATGGATGCAGTCCCAGCCGATTTGCCGCACCCTCCAGAACTTCGTGCTCGGTTCCCGGAGCCAGCGGCGGCATCGGCAGCGCCTTCTTGCGTGGTGCCTTGAACACGTTCCCGCTGTCGTCACCAGAAACGCCAATCTCCCATTCCGCTTTCTGGTAGTAAGGTTCCAGCTCGCTGTAGCTGATCGGCCAATCCGCCAGTGTGCTGCCCTCCACCGCTCCGTACACCGACTTCATGCGGAAATCGTTCTCCATGAACCGCCAGGCCATCGCTCCGTAGCTGAATGTTCCGCCGCCTACGCACGCCGCATTGTTGTTATACGCCCAATTGCTGGGCTTCACGATTTCCTCGCGCCCATCCGCCTCCACCACCACGCGACGGTAGCGCTCGTCATCCGGACCAAATCCGCAGCCCAGCGGCGTGGTGCGTTGATTGCGCAAATCGTCTTTACGGCAATCAAACGCCGTGTACCACTTTCCCCGTTCCAGCAGCACTACGCTCAAGCCTGCGCACGCCAGCTCTTTCGCCACTACGCCGCCGCCGGCTCCCGCTCCAATCACCACCGCGTTTACGTGTTTCAGTGCCATGCCGCTATGAATCCTTCAAATCGTTATGCGCGCGTCCCCGCACCGGCGGGTAGCACAGCCCAACCATATTCCAGCTCGCATGATCGCGATTCCCGCCGTGTCGCGGATCGCCGTAATAGCCTTCCATCGTGTGACTCAGCACCATTTCAAAGAACGCCTGCGCTCGCGGTTCCTTCCAAAGTTCGCTCGGCGCCTCGCCCTTCTCCAGCGCGCTTAACAGTTCGAACTGTTGCTCGTTCGAGAGCTGCGCAAAAAACTGCTTCCACTTCTGCCGGCTGGTCTCTTCTAACGCGGCGATCCCTTCACGATATTCCCCGCGCAAATGCCGGTACGGCCCACATAGCTGTATGTCGATGTAGTTGACCACTCGCGCCCAATCCGCTCCCGGATCGCCGTCCGGTGGAATCAGTTGGTCGCACAACGCGGCAAGGCTCCGCGCTTCGTTCACACTCAGAAAATGCCACGGTGTTCGCCCGCCCCCGCAAGAGACCGCACCGCTCGCCACTGCAGCCGTCGCAGCCGTTTTCAGGAAATCTCGCCGGCTCAGGTTTCGGTACCAGCTCATGCCAACTATTTCGCGTTTCTCGGCCGGGTATGCGGAAAACTCCGCGAAGGATGGCGCGGCGTCCCGGCTGTCATATGAAATTCGAATGATCGAAACAGGCAGGAGCGAAAAAACCGGAGGGAGCGTCGGAGCCCGTTACCGCCTCATGTTAGGAGTCTCCTAAGCCCAAGTCAATGACTCCCGACACCAACTCCCGACACCAACCTTCCATCAGTCCTTGCGCCCCTGCCTCATGCAAGGGTGGGTCTTGGGTTGAGTCGCTCTCTTCGCCCCGATCTTCCTCTGTACCCTCTGTGTCCTTTGTGGTGAACTGTGTTGAATCCGCAGCTGTTCTCGGGTCTCTTCGTATAGCGGGACGGGCGCTCCAAGTTTTTGCTTTCAACTTTTAATTCTTAACTCTTAACTCTCAACTCCCCACCCACATGCTTGAGTCAGTCTTTCCCGTCGCTCCCATATCGCTCTGTGCTCTCTGTCTCCTCTGTGGTGAATCGCCCAATCGTTCCCCCACCCAAGTGCAGCTCATCCGCACCCGAGGCGCGCGTCTGCCCTTCATGAATCGGCGCCGGTATCAATCGTCCCGCCATCAGGTGGAACAAGAACACCAACATCAGCCCGCCCGCCAGCTCCAGCACAAACCAGCGCATATCCGTCTGCGGATAGAACAACGCATACAGCACCAGCACCCAAAAACAAGTCGTCAGAATCGGGATGCCCACTGCGATGAACATGGTCCCCGAGAACCCTGGCAGGTACCACGGAAACTGATCGTGCACCGACCGCCGCGCCCACCACGGCGTATCGATCTTGATCGCCAAGCCCTCCGCCAGCGGCAACTCCCGTTCCTGCGGCCCGCGCCGGTGCCCCAGCCGGTAGAACTCAAACAAGTGCGAGTCAATCGAGGTCACGCCGGGAATCGATTCCAGCAGCCTCAAGTAAGCGCGCCAAAACTGAATTACGCGCACGCCGCGAAATCCCAACGAAATGTAGAATAGCGAAAGCGCCAGCCCGAAAAGAGCCACGATCAGGCTGATATTTCGCGCTGTGGTTGTGGCCGACGTTGTGAACGCCAGCGCCGTAGCCAGAAACGCCTGCACCGTCGAGAAATTATTCATCCGCGCATACAGAATGTGGTCCTCGTGGTACAACCGCTCCAGAACCTTGCTCCAGGCATGCAGTGGGTCGGGAACCCTCGCGTCGTAGCTCATCTCGACTCGAATTGTACCTCGTTATCCTTCGTGCCCCGGTTTTCCCAGCAGCTTGTTGCCTACAGTGAACATAGATGCCGCCACTGCGGTGTACCGGATCCCGGAAGTACAACGTAGTTGTCTTTACGACGAAGTTGTTTTTAGTACGCCAGGGCTTCAGCCCCGGCGTACGGTCTGAGCATTGAATTGCGCTTGAGCCCCTGAGACTCCGCACCAATCTCCACAAAATATCGATTTAGCAGCTACCTGCCGCTGTGGAAATCGCCCCGTAAACGCCCACTTTTTACCCTCGCTAGCATTCGCAACTAACACATTCTTAAGATCTTGGCTTGATCTTCCCGCAGGTGACCCCGGTCACTTTCTTTCCTCAACCTCCCACGTTATCCTGTGGTAGACAAATTTACCGGGCTTTTTATATAGTGCTCGAACCTCATCCCCTTCCGGTTTTGTCCAAGGAGCTTTGCCGATGTCTGCCGCCGCCGTCGCCCCTCAGCACTTCCGTGGAGTCCTTTGCCGTCGTTGTGGTAAGCCCGTGCGCATCCCTGAAATGGTCTCCAAGCGCGAGTCTGACTCTCATCTTCCGCATTCCTCCGACGACTCGCAGTATCACCTCGTCTCCCAGGTTTTCGTTCTTCGTTGCCGCTCTTGCCAAAAGGAATCGGTCTACGCCATCAACCAAATCGTCGATTGTGCCTTCACCCAAGCCCCTCAACCCAGCGGCCCAAATTCCGCCTCCCTCTAACCGCCCCGCCTCTGATCTTGCTCGGTAGCGGCCGCCTTCCGAGGCAGGCACCGTATTAGATTTTTTCCTAAATGTAGCGCTGTCTTTTATTCCAGCCATGATTGCCACGCAGCTCAGCTTTCGTACTAACCGTGATTTCACTCTCCTAGATTTCCTCGCTGTCCTCTGTGGTGCGCTCTTCTCTTTAACTTTCAACTTTCAACTTTGAACTTTTGACTTTGACCTGTCCCCGCACCCAATCCCCACCTCTCCGCATCCAACCAACGCCCATGAAACTCTATCTCCCCGACAACTCTCCCGCTTCCTCCGATCCCATCCTCGATCTCCTCCGCCGCACAAAAACCATCGCCGTTGTCGGACTCTCCTCTAATCCCGCTCGCCCCAGCCACGAAGTCTCCTCTTATCTCCAATCCGTCGGCTATCGCATCATTCCCGTCAATCCCAACGAAAGGGAAGTGCTCGGCGCGAAATCCTACCCTCGCCTGGAGGACATTCCCGAGCCCATCGATATCGTCGACATCTTCCGCCGCTCCGAAGAAGTTCCTCCCATCATCGACTCCGCCATCGCCATCCGCGCCAAAGCCGTCTGGCTGCAGCTCGGCGTCGTTAGTCCTCGCGCCTGCGAAATCGCCCGCTCTGCCGGACTGCTTGCCGCCGAAGACTTCTGCCTCCTGATCGAACACAAGCGCCGCCGTTCCCACCTCACCCTCTAATCGACCACGCCCCGCCTTCCGAGGCGGTCCGCAAACCCAAATACTTGCCTCAGTCCAATGCGCCGTCCGACCAAAAACAAAAAACGCCGCCCTTCAGGCGACGTCTCTCCATCTTTCCTTTGCTTTTTTCCGTGCTCTTCTTTCTGTGCTTTCTTTCTGTACTTTTCTTTCCTTCTCTTTGCTTTGCTCTTCTCCTTTTCTTGTTTTTCCTTCTCTTTCTTTTCTCTGTGCCCTCTGTGTTCTCTGTGGTGAACTCTTCCCGACACCGGTCATCCCGACCGGAGAGCCGCGCTTTTTGCGGCTCGCAGTGGAGGGATCATAGCAACATCATCACCTCATCGCAACACGTCTTCTCTTCAACTTTCAACTCTTAACTCCGTTCCCCCCTCACCTCATCGGATAAATCTCCAAATTCCTCTTCCCCGGCAGCACCACCCCCAAAAACTTTCCATCCGCCGAAATCCCATACTCCCTGATCGTCAATCCATGCAGCAAAAAGTTCGGTGTCGGCTCATCCACCGGAATCTCTGCCCGATTTGCGTATGCCTTCAGCTCCGGCACTGTCACCGTCACCAGGTCCGCCGACTTCTTCTCCACCGTCCGCTTCAGAAAAATCTTCGTCTCATCCTGCGACCACTGCAGCACGCCCAGTCCCACACGCAGTCGCGCCAATTTGTTCGGCGCCGTCAAGTCCCGAACTTCCAGCACCTCTTTGTCCAGGTAGTACGCCGCCTTGGTCCCGCTCGGCGACAAACTCAGCCCTCCCGCAAACTCGTCCAGCGTCGCCACTTCCTGCGTCTCCTGCGAAAGCAGTTCCAGCTTCTGAATCCGCGGTGGACCGTCCATGTTGCGGTCCCGCTCGATCGCCATCGCCGAATTACTTCCCGAAATTCGCGCCGCATCCAAAAACGTTCGGCCCTCAAACGCTTTCCCCGCTGGTCCCGTCGTCACGTTCAAGTACTGCAGCGAATACACTCCCAGCGGCATGTCCTTGTTCGTCAGGTACACCACCGTCTGGTTATCCCTCAGCCACAGCGGATTCTGCGCTTCCAGCACCACCGCATCTTTCCCCGGCTTCAGCACCCGCCCCTGATCGTCCAGAAACAGCAATCCTCGCGCGTCCTGTGTCGTCCCGTCGTCAATGTCCACCGTCGTCGTGTACATCTGTACCGCCACAATCTTTCCGTTCGGCGACCATGTGAACCCCTCAATCAAATACGTGAACGGCTTATCCCCCAGCGTGAATTTCTCGCCCGAAAAAATCTTCTTCCGCTTTCCGTTCTGCTCCAGCACGTAAATGTCGTCGCGCTCCAGGTCGTACTTCTTTGCCTTGTACATTTTCCGCGCCGAAAACACGATTCGCCCGTCTGGCGCATACGTGAACGCAGTCACCTCATCATCCACAGTAACAACAGCCTTCTCCATATTCTGCGCAGTCGCGCAGCAGGGCAGGGAACCAACCACAATCGCCGCCACCGCGATTGCAATTAGCGTTCGTAGCGTCCGCCTGCTGAGGCGGGCGTCTAACAACTCACTCCATCCACCACCGACCGATGCCTTCTCTTTCTTAAACGTAGCGCTGGCTTTCATGCCAGCCCTTTCCGATTCCTCAATGCCGCCCCACCCTGTGCTTTTCCTCATTCCTCTCCGTAACCCACCCTTTCCGCTGACGAATCTTCTAGGGTTTATCGTCTCGCCCAACGCCGCAAATGTCATCCCGACCGCAGGCACAGCGCCTTTTGCCGCGTCGCAGGGAGGGATCGTAGCAACATCATTTCCACATCGCGCGCTTCTTCTCTTTAGCTTTTCCGACTTTCAACTTTTAACTCTCAACTCTTCCTCACGGCGTTGGATGCGTCGCCGTGTACTCCGAACAGCACGGCTTCTCCACCGGCGTAAATTCCATCAACTCCACCCGCGTCCCATCCGGATCGTAAATATCAATCGAATCTTTCCCATCCCTCCCCACTTCCGGCCCATCAAAGTCTTTCGCTCCCCTCGCCCGCAATTCCTCCGCGGTCGCCTTCGCGCTCGCCACTCCCAACGAAAAATGGTTCTGCACTCCCAATTCCTTGTGGTCCGCCGTCGCCGGAATATTCAGCATGAACTCAATCCAGTTATCTCCATCCGGCACCTGGATCTCATACCAATCCGTTCCCTCATCCTTGAATCCCCCGCGCCAGTACAACCGAAATCCCAGAACGTCCTCATAAAAATGCCGCTCTGCCTTCAAGTCCTTCACCACAAATCCCGCATGCAACATCTTCTCTCCAACAGCCTTTGCACTGCTCGACACCCCATTTTTCGTCTGCTCCACAAACACAAGCTTGTTTCCTTCAGGGTCCTGCGTCTCAAAATATTTCGTTCCATCCGGCCAAGTCTTAATCTCGCCGGCCGCCACGCCCTTTGCCGTCAAATACGTCCGCATCTTCATCAGGTCATCGGTCGCCAGTCCAATTTCCACTAAGTACGACCCGCCCGCTCCCGCCGCCCCTTTCGTCAACTCCACCCGCTGGTCCCGATTCACCACAAAACTCGCCTGCAGCGAATTCCCATCCTTCACCGCCCCGCTCTCCAGTCCCAGCACCCCCCCATAAAACGCCTTAGCCTTCTCCAAGTCCGTAACCTTCACCGCAACATAAGCAATACCCGTAATCTTCGCCCGCCCCGTCTCCGCCGCCCGGCCCGGCCCCACCATTCCCACCACACAAATCGCTCCCAAGACCATCGTCGTCAGCCACAACCTCATAAGTTCGCCTCTTCATGTACTGTCATCCCGACCGGAGCGGCGGCGTGTTTCAGCCGACGCGCAGTGGAGGGATCATGGCAACATCATCGCCTCACCGCAACACGTCTTCTCTTCGACTTTCAACTCTTTCTCTCGCCTCTTCCTCAGTGCCCTCTGTGGTGAATCTCTCGAGTTCCTCCCACAAACCAAACCTGTCATCCTGAGCCGCCGCGCATTTTGCGGCGCCGAAGGATCTCAACCTTCCGCCCTCGCCACTCTTTCAACTTTAGACTTTCAACTTTCAGCTTTTAACTTTCAACTCTTCCTCACGGCTTCGGATGCTCACCCGTAAATTCCGAACAGCACGGCTTCTCCACCGGCGTAAATTCCATCAACTCCACCCGCGTCCCATCCGGGTCATACAAATTCAATTGCCACTTCCCATCTCGCCCAATCTTCGGCTGCTCTTCCGCGCCGAGCACCACGCCAGCCTTCTCCAGTTGCTGTTGAGCCGCCTTCACGCGCACCACTCCCAACGAAATATGATTCATCACACCCAGCGTATGTTTGTCCGAATCGTCCGGAATATTCAGCATGTACTCCACCCAATCCGTTCCGTCCGGCACCTGCATCGCCACCCAACTGGTCTCTCCGTCCTTCATCCCGCCCGACCAATACAACCGAAATCCCAAAATATCTTTATAAAAATGGTCCATCGCCGCCCGATCCTTCACCACAAACCCCACATGAATCATTTTGCTCGAAAGCGGTGGCCCACCCATAACCGAACCAATCACTCCGCCAGTCAGTTGAACGAATTCAATCGTATGTTTCTCGGGGTCCTGAATTCGGAACGAGATTCGTCCCGGCACATCCTTGACGATTTCCCCGGGCTTCTCGCCATGCGCCAACAGGTATTGCAGCAGAGCCTTGGCGTCAGTGGTGTACATCCCGATCATCGCAATCCGGTTCCCATTTGGCGCCGCTTCCATTGGCACAAGCTCAACCTGCTGCGAGGGACTCAGAAAATAACACTTCCCATTCCCGCCCCTGCAGTTGACCTCCGGCAGCCTCAACTCCCCATGATAAAAAGCGCTGGCCTTCTGCATATCCGATACGCCAATCTGCACAAATGCCACCTGTGTGATCTTAGGTCGCGCCTTTTCTGCAGCCCCACCCGCCCGAAAACAAAGCATCCCCGCCAGAATCATGCCCGCCACAATTCTGTAGCTCACCCCTTCAGGGGTGAGGCCTTTCCCCTTGTGTAAGCGCAACGCCCCGCCAGCGCCGTCGCTCCGATTTTGTAGCGGCCGCCTTCTGAGGCGGGCGTCTCTCCTCACCACAACGAACGGCGTCCCTTCATCCATTTCATCTCCCTCTAACGCACTCCACAGCTGTTTCCGGTTTTCACATTCAACTTTCAACTTTTAACTCTTGCTCCCCGTCACTTTCCTCTTAATCTTGCGTATCTCCTCCATCCTCACCCTCAACCGCGCCTCAAAACCCTGCTCGCTCGGTTGATAGTACACGCGCCCCGCCAGGTTCTCTGGCAAGCACGTCATGTCCGTCACTTTCTCCTCAAAGTTGTGCGCGTATTTATATCCCTCTCCGTATCCAATATTCTTCATCAGTCCGGTTACCGCATTCCGCAGATGCAACGGCACCGGATCCGCCTCCGTCTTCCGCACATCTTCCATCACATTTCCGTATCCCACATACAACGCGTTCGATTTCGGCGCTAGCGACAAATACACCGCCGCCTGCGCCAGAGCCAAATGTCCCTCCGGCGCTCCCAGAAAATCGAACGCTTCCTTCGCCGCCAGCGTTACCGCCAGAGCTCCCGGCTCTGCCAACCCAATATCTTCGCTCGCCATCCGCACCATTCGCCGCGCCAGGTACAACGCATCCTCACCGCTCTCAATCATCCTCGCCAACCAGTACAGCGCCGCATCCGGATCCGAATTCCTCACCGATTTATGCAATGCCGAAATCAGGTTGTAGTGTTCCTCTCCCGCCTTGTCGTACCGCAGCATCTTCCGCTGCAGCACATCCTCCAAAAGTTCCGCCGTAATCCTCTTCACCGTAAGCTTTGCGCCAAGCTCCACGGGTGCCCCAGTTGCCGGTTTTGCACCTGGGGTCCCAACCGTAGTTGTTCCAAATCCTGGTTTCACCCCTGGGGTCTGTAGACTCTCCTCCTTCGCGCTCCGAACGCACAATTCCAACGTGTTATAGGCCGCCCGAGCATCCCCATTAGCAAACGCCGCCATGCGAGACAATACTTCCTCACTTACCTCAATCTTCTCTCCACCCAATCCGTGCTCTTTATCCGTCAACGCCCTCCGCAGCAACTCCACAATCTGCGGCGTGGTCAACGACTCCAGCACATACACTTTTGTCCGTGACAGCAGCGGCGAAATCACCTCAAACGAGGGATTCTCCGTCGTCGCTCCAATAAACAAAATGTGTCCCGCCTCCACGTGTGGCAAAAACGCGTCCTGTTGCGCCTTGTTGAACCGGTGCACTTCATCCACAAACACAATCGTCCGGTGTCCCGCTCGCGATCTCCGTTCCGCCTCCGCCATCACTTCTTTAATCTCTTTGATCCCGCTCAGCACCGCGCTGAACGACACAAACTCGCTCCGCGTCAGCCGCGCAATCACCCGCGCCAGCGTGGTCTTCCCACACCCCGGCGGTCCCCAGAACAGCATCGAGCTCAGATTGTCGTTTTCGATTTGGACCCGCAGCGGTTTGCCCGGTCCCAGCAATTTTTCTTGCCCAACAAACTCATCCAACGTTCGCGGCCGCATTCGCTCCGCCAACGGCTGCAGTGCGGCCGGCGTTTCCCCGCTCATCTCCGGCATCGTCGGAAACAGGCTCATAACCCTAGAAGTGTAGTGCCTTTCACCCCCAATTTCGAATTCCCATGCGCATCCACTGGGCCCCTCAGGTTTTTGTGCCTGTCATCCCGAACGGAGAGCCGCGCCTTTTGCGGCTCGCAGCGGAGGGATCGCAGCAACCTCATCACCGCACCGCCAGCGCTTCTTCTTAGTTTTTCAACTTTCAACTCTCTTCCTCTGTGCCCTCTGTGTCCTCTGTGGTCATCTTCCTCTTGCCTTAAGCTTTTAGCTCTTCTGCTCCCTCTGCCGGTACGCCTCATAAAACAGTACTGCCGCTGCCGCCGCCGCATTCAAACTCTCCACTCCTCTCGCCATCGGGATATGTACCCGCGCATCAGCTCCACGCACAATCTCCTCCGGTAACCCCGCTCCTTCATTACCTACCAGCAGCGCGATCGGCTGGCACCAATCCACTTCCCACGGCGACAGCGATGCCCCCACCTTCGCCGCATCCTGTACGCACGAGGCCAGCGTGTGAATCCCATTCATCTTCAATTGCGTCAGCAAAATCGCCAGCGACATTCCCGCCAGCACCGGCAGATGCAACGCCGCTCCCGCCGAAGCCCTCAGCGCCTTCGGTGAAAACGGACTCGCCGTCCCTCCTTGCGCCGTTGCCGACGTGGCCGCTCCTGTCGCTCCAAACGCCGCCGCCGTCCTCAGAATCGTTCCCACATTTCCCGGGTCCTGCACTCCCGCCAGCACCGCCAGCAGCGGTGAACAAGCTCCTCCCGGTGTCGCCAGCAAATCCGCCACTTCCACTTTTCGCGGTTCCACCAGCGCCGCCACGCCCTGCGGGTGTTCCGTGTCCGCAATTCCTTCAAACAATCGATCCGTGGTCTTCAAAACAGGGAAGGCCATCTCCGGTCGCCCGATCAGCGGCGCTAATCTCTCGCGATGCCTCTCTCCGCTTTCGCTGAACAGCACCGCCTCCACGCGACCACCACTCCCCAGCGCCTCTTCCACCAGCCGCACACCTTCCACTCCCACGCAGCCTTTTTCCGTAGCCAATCCGCCGCGCAGCGCCACACGAAATTCTTTCAGCCACCGGTTCTCCCGGCTAGTGATCAAGTCCTTCGCTTCCGTCGTTTTTCGAGCGCTTTCCATTCTTCTCACCCATCCCAGCGAGCCTATCACGATGAGCACCCTTTGCAGTGCGGCGACTCGCCGCCGCTTTTGTCCACCGGTAGAGTTCTCGGGACTTGGGAGTCGCTACAAATCACACCACAACGAAGGGTGCCCCAGGTCCGTTTTTTGGTACCTGGGTCTTGGGGTTCTCCTCCGAACAAACCTCCATCCCGATCACATCCAATTCAACGCAGTTCTAGTGTCGATGGATGTGTCTCTTTGTCATCCCGACCGCAGTGCCGCGCCTTGTTGCGGCACACAGCGGAGGGATCGTGACAACCTCATAGCCCCACCGCAACCCGTCCTGAACTTTCAACTTCTAACTCTCTTCCCCCCTCTTCCATTGCGCCACCCTCTCTCCATGTGATAATTTCCCCCCAGAGCGGTTCCCGCGCTCAGGGACGCCGGTTCATCTACGTCCGGGGGCGATAGTGTCGGCAGAAGTCCTAAAGCTTAGCGCGGATTCTCCCGATCCTCGCTTCATCCGTTACGCCGCTGGGTGGCTCAATCGCGGTTCTGTGGTCGCGATTCCCACCGACACGCTCTACGCCCTCGCTGCCGATCCCGTCAATCTTTCCGCCGTCGACGAAATCTTTCGCGTCAAGGGCCGTCCCGAATCCAAAGCTCTTCCTCTTCTCATCAACTCCATCCATCACGCCCACATTCTCGCGCGCGATCTTCCCGACAATTTTTATCGGCTCGCCGACGCCCTCTGGCCCGGCCCTCTCACTATCGTCCTCGACGCGTCCATGCGCCTGCCCCTCAAAGTTACCGGCAACACGCGCCGCATCGCTCTTCGCTGGCCCGCCTGTGAAATCGTCGCGCGACTCATCCAGGAAATTGGTGTCCCTCTCACCGGCACCAGTGCCAACGTTTCCGGCTCGCCCACCTGCGCTAGTGGAGATGAAGTCTTCCGCCAGCTCGGCGATCGCGTCCCGCTGATCCTCGACGCCGGAGAAACCCAAGGCCTCATGCCATCCACCATCGTCGAACTTCGCGGCGACCACTGGTGTATCGGCCGCGAGGGCGCCATCCCCGCCGAAATCATCCAGTCCACCCTCCACCCAAACGGCCACTCCCCCACAGACGACGACCCCGCCGTCCCCGCCTGATGTTTTCTGCGGCATTTTTTCTTCCGTTTGTATTGTCCAACCTTCAGCTCGGTGAGGTAGGTTCTCCGCGGGTGCCCCACACGCCGGTTTTGCGTGTGGGGTTCTTCAACGCCAGCTTCTTCAAGTTTCCTTAGGGGGCGGGAGCTTTAGCTCCGACATTAAACCTCTAACAAATCGGGGTTTCAGCCCCTGAGGACTCCACTTCAACCGCTTTTCAACTTTCAACTCCCACTTCCTTTACTTACAACTGAAAACTTACAACTGAAAACTCCCTACCTCCCCTTCGCCACAATCAACGTAATATCGTCATTCTGTTCCTGCGGACTGAACTTCCTCACCTCTCCCACAATCGCGCTCAACAATTCCTGCGAACACAACCCTCGGTGCCGCCGCAACGCCTCGCACAATCTTGCCTCGCCGAATTCCGCCCCGTCTTCGCCGAACGCTTCCGTAATCCCGTCCGTGTACAGCGCCAGCGTATCTCCCGCATTCACCCGGCATTCTTCAATCGCGCAATCCCAATCCTGAAATACGCCCAGCACCGTCGCCGTCGAGTCCAGCCGCTCCATCGTGTCGTCGCTCCGCAACAGCAGCGCGCATAGATGCCCGCAGTTCGCATACCGCAAGCGCCTCTCCTCATCGTCATACTCCGCGAAAAACAGCGTCGCAAACGATCCGTCCGGCGTATTTTCTCGAAACAACTGATTCACCGCCCGCAATAATCTCTGTGGCTGGTCCAGAGCCACCGCGCACTGACTCCGCAGATTCGCCTGCAAGTTCGCCATCAACAGCGCTGCGGCAATTCCTTTTCCCGCAATATCCCCGATCACCAGCCCCAGCCGCCCTCCACCCAGATTCAGGAAGTCGTAATAATCCCCGCCAACTTTCCGCGCTTGTATGCAGATTCCCGCATACTCCAGGCTCTTCACCGCTGGCGAGTTTTGCGGAAACAGCCGCGATTGCACCTGCTTCGCGATCTCCAGCTCTTGCGCCGCGCGCCGCTCCAATTCCAACTTCTCCGCCGTCGCCCGCCGCTGCTGCTCCAGCGCGTGCGTCACTTCATCAAAACTCACCAGCGAAAATGAATTGCCATCCACATCCCGGAACCGCGCAAACACCCCGCCCCAAATCGGTGTCTGCTCTCCCAGCAGCATCGACGATCCACTCGCCGCCACCACCGCCTGCGCCTTGGGATCAAACTTGATTCGCTTCAGCCTCGGCGTCTGCAAAAAGTTCACGCCGCGTGCCGACCATTCCCTGAACTTCGCCGTCACATCTTCCGTCACAAACGAAATCTGCGTCGCTCGCCCTATCAATTTGAATTCACGCGACTCCGGCTTCGGCACCACCAGCACCAGAACCGCTTCGCCATTCGGCGGCGCCACTGCCACCCATCGGTCTCCCGATTGCAGTTTCGCGTCATACGCCAGGTGGAATCCCAGTTGATTCAAATAAAACTTCAAGCTGCGGTCCTGATCCCGCACAAAAATATTCACGCAGTGCAGCCGAAGATATTTGTCCTCCGCCATCGCTCCGTTCTTCGCACTCATAAAAGGCGCTCCACCCATGCGCGCAATTATAGTTCACCTGTAGGGGCACGAGACATCGTGCCCTCTTGGGGATCTCCTCTTGCTCTTTGACGTTGTAGCGGCAGCTTTACGCCGCGACCCGGTTTCTCCGCGTGACCACCGCCAATCACCGCGCATCGAACCTCTCAGTCCGCCCCTTCGGCGCACAATCATCCCAACGAGGTGTTACATGAATTTTTACGGTGGAAAAGAACTAGCCGCTTCTTTCCGCACGGTTCGCAAAAACACTCTTCAGGTCGCTGAAGACATCCCCGAATCCCAATACCAATTCGTCGCCTCTCCCGATTGTCGCTCTGTCGCGCAGATGCTTACGCACATTGCCCTCGCCACCCGCATCTGGGACGAAATCCACAAGACCAAACGCCTCAACACCCTCGTCGGTTTCGATTTCCTGCGTCTCGTCGATCAATTCAAGGTCGAAGAAAGCAAGCCTCGCTCCAAAGCCGAAATCCTCGAACTCCTGCGCGCCGAGGGCGAACAGTTCGCTTCCTGGCTCGACACGGTCACCCCGGAATTCCTCGCCGAACCCGTCACCGAGCCCGACGGCAAATCCGCCAAGACCCGCTTCGAACGCCTCCTCGGCGCCAAAGAACACGAAATGCACCACCGCGCGCAACTCATGCTCATTGAGCGGCAACTCGGCATCGTTCCCCACGTCACTCGCCGCTTCAACGAACAAGTTGCCCAGATGCGCGCCGCCAAAGCCTAACTTGGAGTGCGGCGGCCAGCCGCCGCTTTCTCAATTTCAACCATTCCACCAACCTGTCATCCCGACTGTAGTGCTGCGCCTTTTGCGGCACGCAGCGGAGGGATCGCGGCAACATCACCGCAACTCGTCTGTTCCTCAACTTTCAACTTTTAACTCTCCCCAGGAACATTCCCCTCCTCCCTCACGTACCTCTCACCGAGGAGATCTCCCTTTGACCCTGCAACCTCTATCCCACTCCCTCCGTCGCCTCTCCAAATCCCCCGGCTTCATCCTCTCCGTCGTGCTCTCCATCGGCCTCGGTATTGCCGCCAACGCCACCATCTTCTCCGTCGTCAGCCGTTTTGTCCTCAGCTCCCCTCCCGTTGGCGATCCCTCCACGCTCCTCGCTCTACACACCACACACGATGGCGAGCAGTGCTGCAACAATTTCTCCCATCCCACCTTCATCGACGTCCGCGACAACGCCCAATCCTTTTCCGGCGTCGCCGCCTACTACGAGCTCCTCCCCGCCTCCATCGGTGGCGCCGGTGAACCCGAGCGCGTCTGGGGACAAGCCACCACCTCCAACTATTTCGACGTTGCCCGCCTCGGCATGACTCTCGGCCGTGGTTTCAGCTCCGACGAAGAGCACCTCCCCGTCGTTATCCTCGGCCACCGTCTCTGGCAACATCGTTTCGACTCCGATCCCTCTATCCTCGGCAAGTCCGTCCTTCTTTCCGGCAAGCCTTACACCGTTGTAGGCGTCGCACCCCGGGGCTTCCACGGGCTCGATCTTATTCTTGATCCGCAGTTTTGGGTCCCCCTTGGCAACGTTGAGCGCCTCGCTCCCAGCATCCCCAGTCGCAACGACCGCGACCAACACTGGCTCGCCGTCATCGCTCGACTTAATCCCGGCATCTCTCGCCCGCAAGCCGCCGCCGAACTCAAAACCCTCGCCCAGCGTTTCGCTACCGCCTATCCGCAAACCGACAAAGGCGGCGGCTTCCTCTTCGATCAAGCGGGCTCGCTACCCATTCGTGACCGCCCGACTGTCTTACTCTTTCTCGGCGCGCTCAGTGTTGTCGTTCTCCTCGTCCTCTGCATCGCCGGCGCCAACGTCGCCAATCTTCTTCTCGCGCAAGCCGCCAGCCGTCACCGCGAAATGGCTGTCCGCATCGCTCTTGGCGCCACTCGCGGGCACTTGCAGCGACTCATGCTTCTCGAAAGTGTTTTGCTTGCTCTCCTTGGCGGTGTCGTTGGTTTCGTTCTCTCGCTCTTCGCCACGCAAGCCCTCTCTGCCTTCCACCTTCCCGCGCCCGTGCCTCTCGATCTCAATGTCCCTGTCGATTGGCGCGTTCTGCTTTACACTTTCGCGCTCAGCATCGCCGCCGGCATCTTGTTCGGATTGCCTCCCGCCTGGGCCGCCTCGCGTCCCATTCTTTCCAGCGCCTTGAAAGGAGAGGACGCCCTCGTCCGTCCAGGTCGCCGCTTCACTCTTCGCAACATCCTCATCGTCTCGCAAATCGCCATCTCGCTCGTCCTGCTCTCCGTCACTGGGCTTTTCCTTCGCAGCATGCAGCACGCCTCCAGCATCAGCATCGGTTTCCGTTCCCGCGGCATTCTCATGCTCTCCGTCGATCCTCGTGTCCACGGCTACTCTGCTGAACGCACCAATCAATTCCTCGCTGAACTTCGCCAGCGCGTCTCCACTCTTCCCGGCGTCATCTCCGCCGTCTGCACCGATTCCGTTCCTCTTTCCGGTGGCCACCGTAGCGATGGCTTCCAGGTCGCGGGCTCCGCATCGCCGGATTACAACAACACCGATCTCTACATGGTCACATCCGGCTATTTCGAAACCTTGGGCATTCCCCGCATCTCTGGCCGCGACTTCGCCGCCGAACCCGCCAACGGCCCCAAAGTCGCCATCGTCAACCAGGCCTTCGTCGATCGCCTTTTCTCGGGACAAAATCCCCTCGGCCGTCGCGTCAACGGTGGCGGCGTCACTTACGAAATCGTCGGCGTCGTCAGTAACATCAAGTCGCGCACCCTCGGTGAAGACACCCGTCCCGTCCTTTATCGATCTCTCGAGCAAAGCACCGGCAGCGATCCCGCTTTCCTCGGTTATTCGCTGCTCGTCCGCACCGCCGGTGATTACGCCAGCATGGAGCGCGCCGTCCGCCAGGAAATTCACGCCCTCGATCCCTCCATGGCGATCTTCAATGAAGCCACCATGGAAGAACATCTGCGCGACGCGCTCTTTCTCCCGCGTCTGGCCGGCACACTCTTCGGTATTTTTGGTTTTGTAGGATTGCTGCTGGCCGCCGTCGGCCTCTATGGTGTGATGAGCTATTCCGTCAGCCGCCGCACTCGCGAAATTGGCATCCGCCTGGTCTTGGGCGCGCAAATCGGGGGAGTCCAGCGCCTCGTCATCCAGCAGGGCATGCTCCTGGCCATCATCGCCGTCGCCATCGGCCTAACCGTCGCCCTCGCCGTCGCCAAACTTTTCAACGCTTTCCTCTACGGCGTCCAACCTCACAACCTGCTCACCTTCACAGTCGTGCCCGCATTCCTGATCGCGGTCACCTTCGTAGCCTGCTGGCTACCATCCCGCCGCGCCTCCACGGTCGATCCCCTAAAAGTCCTCCACTACGACTAACAAGCGTCAAGTAGCACAGTTCAAGTAGCACGGGCTTCAGCCTGTGGCTTTTCCGTTTGTCATCCCGACCTCAGAGCTGGAGCTCTTTCCGTTTTGTCATCCCGACCGGAGTGCCGCGCCTTTTGCGGCTCGCAGCGGAGGGATCCTGGCAACATCATCACCTCACCACAACGTGCGTTTTCTCAACTTCCAACTGCCTTATCTCCCTACCAAAAACTCATAATCCCCAGCCGCCGTCAACCCAATCTCCCCCAATCTCTTCGCATGCACACTCACCACATCCGTGTACCACAACGGAATATACGGCAAATCTTCCGCCACGATCTTCTGCACTTCGCTGCATAATTCCTTCCGCTTCTCCCGATTCATCTCTGTCCGTATTCCGTCCGTCAACGCATCCACTTGCGCGTTCCTGTAGCGCCCCCGGTTCGGCCCATCCGGCGGAATCCTCTTCGAATTGAACACCAACTCAAACACGTCCGGATCGTTGTTCGCTCCCACCCAGCGCAAATAACAAATCTGAAATTGACCTTTCCCCAAATCCGCAAACAGGGTCGCAATCTCTTCCGGATGCACTTCCAGCTTCACTCCAATCTTTCTCCACTGCTCCTGCAAAGCCGCCCCCAGCGTCCGCGCCTGCTCTTCCGTCGAGACCTTCAGCGTCAACGCAAACCGCACTCCATCGCTCTTCCGCGGATATCCCGCCGCATCCAACAATTGTTCCGCCTCGCGAGGATCGTATCCATATTTCTTTACATCCGGCTCATAAGCCCAGTGATTCGGCGGCAACAATCCGCTCGCCAGCTTCGCCTCGTCCCTCAACAAATATTTGATCAATGTTTCCCGGTCCGTTGCGTACGCCAGCGCCTGCCGCACTTCGCGATGCTTCAGGATCGCGTCTTCCATATTCATTCCCAGGTACGCAAAGTTCGTCCCCGGCCGTTCCGAAACCGCCAGCGTCTTCTGCTTCGCCAGCACCGGTATCATGTCCGGCGAAAGGGAACTCATCTCCACGTCCGCCGACCCTTTCCGCAACTCCAGCGCTCGCACAATAGCATCCGGCACAATCCGAAACGTCACCCGCTCAATGGGTGTACCCGGCGCGGGTGCCCCAGGTGCCGGTTTTGCACCTGGGGGTTCTACCTTCTCCTCTTTCCTCTGCGTACTCTGTGCCCTCTGTGGTGAATCCGAGTTGCCGGGTGCCCCAGGTGGTGCCGGTTTTGCACCTGGGGTTTTTACCTCCGCATCTTTTCTCTTTGCCCTCTGTGGTGAATCCGAATTGCCGTCCGCCTCCAAACTCGCGGCATTCCCCACCGGTCGCTGGTCGCCGGTCGCTCGCCACCTCTCCAGCACCACCGCATCATCCTGCGTCTGACTCACAAACCGAAACGCCCCGCTCCCAATCGGATGCCTCGCAAAATCGCTTCCCGCATCCGCCGGCGCAATCCCTACCGCCGACCGTTCCATATTCCACAAAAACGAAGCCGCCGGCTCCTTCAAATGAAAAATCACCGTGTACCCGTCCGGCGCCTCAATCGACCCAATCATCCGGAACGCGCCTCGTTTCGGCGACCGGTTCGCCGGATTCATCATGAACTCGATCGTTGCCTTCACATCCTTCGACGTCACCTCCCGCCCATCATGAAATTTCACGCCCTTCTTCAGATGAAACACATACGTCAACGCGTCCGGCGTCTCCCAACTCTCCGCCAAATCTCCATGCAAATTCATTTCGTCATCGCGCTTCACCAATCCGCTGAAGATCAACGCCCCAATCCTCTGCGACTGTCCATCCACCGCATACCGCGGGTCCAGATTCGCCGGATTCGACTCAATCAAAAACACCACCTCTCCCTCTTTCCTCTCCACCTTCTGCCGACACCCCCCAACCAAAATCGCCACCACCAAACACACCACCAGCCCCACCAGCACACGGCAACCGAACTTGTCAGTCTGTTCTCGGCTCACGCACTTTCCTCGTTTGTCATCCCGACCGGAGTGCCGCGCCTTTTGCGGCACGCAGCGGAGGGATCCCGGCACGATCTGCCCATCAACGCGGGCCCTGTTTTTCATGCCAGCCTCTCCATATCTCTCGATCCGCCGCATTCTTCTTGTCGCCTCACCTGGTTCTCTTTAGGGGGTCGGAGCTTTAGCTCCGACATAACAAATTTCCACCAACTGGGCCTTAGCCCCTGAGGACTCCGCCCACACGTCTCGCCCTCTTTCGTCTTCAATGTAGCGCTGGCTTTCATGCCAGCCCTTCCTATTCCTGCTCTTCACCGCAACCCGCGAGACCGCTCTTAACTTTTAACTTTCAACTTTTAACTTTCAACGCTCTGCCCTCTGTGGCGAATCCCTCCTACCTTACCTTCCCCAAACAAATCTTCCCCAGCACCATCTCTCTCTCCGCCCCCGTCGCGCTCGGCAAATTGCCCGCCCTGCGATTCCACGTCTCATACGCCAAAATAGCGAACGCGTACGCCTCCTTCGCCTCCTCCGGCACTCCCAATTTCGACGACGTCACTACCTCTATCGGGGTCAGCAGCGCCGTCAATTGCGCCAGCACCAGCGGGTTCCGCGCTCCTCCTCCAGACACGATCAATTGCTGTATCTTCGTTTTCCGCAGCACGAACCGCTTCAGCGCATCCACCACCGACGCCACCGTAAACTCCGTCGTCGTCCGTATCAAATCATTTGGCCCAGCCCGATGTTTCTTCCCCAATCGCAACAATTCCTGAAAATAAGCCCGCCCGTAATACTCCCGCCCTGTCGATTTCGGCGGCCCCAGCTTCAAATACGGATCCCGCAGCAGCTCTTTCAGCAGCCCCTCATTCACTTGTCCTTGCCGCGCCAGCCGCGCCCCTCGATCGTATTTCTGTTTCTTTCTCGTAAAGTGCCACACCAGCGCATCCATCAACATGTTTCCCGGCCCGGTATCGAACGCCACCACTTGCCCCGGCTTCGCTCCTGCCGGAAGCACCGTCACGTTTCCAATTCCTCCCAAATTCAGCGACACCCGCCCAACTTTTTCGTCCCCATACAATAAATAGTCCGCGTACGGCACCAACGGCGCTCCTTGCCCGTCCACTGCCATATCCGCCACGCGAAAATCTCCCACTGTCGTTACACCCGTCCTCGCCGCAATCACGGCCGGCTCACCAATCTGCAGTGTCGACGCGGTCGCCCTCCCCAAAAACGGCACCGGCCTCCCTTGATGAAAAATCGTTTGCCCGTGGCTTCCAATCAATTTCACTCGCGACAGCGCCACGCGAAATTCCCGGCAGGTGCTCACCGCTGCGTCCGCAAACGCCATCCCCAGCCGGAAATTCAATTGGCTGATTTCTCCCGCCGTGCACGCCGCGCCTTCCGCGATTCGCAACACTTCCGTCCGCAGCACGCCCGGCATGCGCCTCGACGTGTGCCGCAGCAGCTTGCTCCGCAGCCGTGGCGGCGCGCCTTTCAATTCCGCCAGCGCCACATCAATTCCATCCGCCGACGTCCCGCTCATCATTCCCATCACCAGCATTCTGTTTTGTCTCCCCCATCCGCAATCTCGAATGACGCGTCATCCTGAGCGCGAACGCACAAGCCACAACTCAACCACGATGTTTACCGCGCGAAGGACCTCAGCTTACTCCGACCAGCATTCTGTCCTATTTCGCCCATCCGCAATCTCCAACGGTGTCATCCTGAGCGCGAACGCGCAAACCGCAACTCAACCGCAATGTCCGCTGCGCGAAGGATCTCAACTTGGTCGCAACAACTTTCCTTCCGCCGCCCTTGCTCCGTTCTAACACACCTCTCCCCACTCCTCCATTTCCGCTTCACCGAATGTTCCTCCTCCGCCCCTTTTTCTCTCTTCTCCATTCCTGTAATCTTCTTCCATGCCTCGCGAAACCGAAATTAAGCTCAAAATCGACAACCCCAAACCCTTCCTACGCCGACTCTCCAAACTCGGCGCCAAGCCCTCCATCCCTCGCACTCATGAACTCAACCTCATCTTCGACACTCCCGATGGCGGCCTCGCCAAGCATGGTCAACTCCTCCGCATCCGCACCGAGTCCCCTGCCGTCGCCAGCAAAAAGTCTCCGCCTCGCACCCTGCTCACCTTCAAATCTCCGCCCGATCAGCTCGCCATCGGCGCCCCAGCCACTCCCGCCGACCGCCACCACAAAGTCCGCGAAGAAATTGAGTTGGTCCTCACCGATCCCGCCGCTCTCCAGAAAATCTTCGAAGGCCTCGGCCTGCGCGGCTGGTTCCGCTACGAAAAATTCCGCACCACCTACAAACTCCCCGCCCGCCACACCTGGGCCAAGAATCTTTTGATCGAATTCGACGAAACTCCCGTCGGCACCTTCGTCGAACTCGAAGGCCCCGGCGACGCAATCGACCGCGCCGCCAGCGAACTAGGCTACTCCGTCAAAGATTTCATCCTGAAAAATTACCTGGTCCTCTACCTCGACGACTGCCGCCGCCGCAGCGTCCCCCCAGGCGACATGCTCTTCCCCAAAAAGAAGTAATGTGCCCGTGGCGCCCAACCGCCGCCTTTACGATCACCAAGTGGCTCAAGATCCCAATTCGACCTCGTTTCTTTACCGGTAGAGGCGCCTTTACCCCGCCAAGCCTTTCAAAGCCATCCGCCATCCTCGTCGGCCGCGCGGGTTTCGTCTTCAATGTAGCGCTGGCTTTTATGCCAGCCACGCTCCCGCGCTTAGACCAGGAGATGTCATCCCGACCGAAGCGCCGGCGCATTTTAGCCGGCGCTTCGCGGAGGGATCGCAGCAACCTCTCCAAAAATCTCTCACGCTCTCCGGTCACCGCCACGATGTCATCCTGAGCACCGCGTTTTTTGCGGTACGAAGCACCTCAACCCTTGCACCACGTTTCGCCGCGCCTCCCATTTTTTTTCTAATTTTTTCCCAACTTCTCCTCTTTCTCCTTGACTTTGTTTTCCTTACGCCTTATCTCTAACTTCGGAGTGAATTCTCTACGATGAGCGCGTCCAGCGTACTCGAACCTTACCCTAGTTTTTCCATGGGTAGGCGCCGCCACTTGACCGCTTGGCTCATTCGGCATTCGGGGTCCACCCGGGCTGAGGGTTTTTCTCTCATCCCGCGTAGACGCCGCCGCCTGATCCCCTCTTCTGGAGCATTCCCCACCGGCTAACGGCCGCTTCACCCTCGTCCATCTGCCCGTGGCCGGCCGTTCCGCTCGCGGGCTTTTTATTGCCGGGTGCCGCACCCCTGTGGTCCGGGTGCCCCAGGTACCGTCTCTGTACCTGGGTCTTGGCTTGAATTTGGTTTGAATTGGTTTTGGCTTAGTTTTGTCTGAGGTTTTACCGATTTTCTATCTTCTACGAAAGGAGGTGTCCCATGCTCTACGCCACCGAACTTATGGGTTCCGCCGCTTACGACTCCCAAAACAATTTCGTCGGCCGCGTCCGCGAATTCTTCGTCGAACCCGCGGACCAGCCCAATCGTGTTTCCCACTTCCTCATCTCTCGTGGACGCTTCCAGCCTCTCGTCGCCCGCTACGACCAGGTCGCCAAAGTCGCTCCCGGCCGCATCGATCTCACTGTCAACGAGCGCGCCCTCGACGCCTACGAGCCCAATGAAGGCTGGCTCGCCGTCCAAAAAGATCTCCTCGATCAGCAAATCATCGACACTGCCGGCCGCAAAGTCGTTCGCGTCAACGATGTCGACCTTTCCGAACTCCGCGCCAACAATCACGTCGAACTCCGCATCGCTCAAGTTGACGTCGGCCTTCCCGGCGCCGTTCGCCGTCTCCTTCAAGGCCTCGCCCCGTCCGGCATGGTTCGCAGGCTCCAGACCAAGCTCCCGCAGCGCTCCATCCGCTGGGAATTCGTCAACCTCATCGAGCCCGACCCGCTTCGCCGCGTCAAGCTGCGCATTACTCACGAAAAACTCGAGGACCTCCATCCGGCCGATCTCGCCGAAATGATGGAAGAACTCTCTGCCGCCGAGCGCCAGGGCATCATCGCCTCTCTCGACGAAGAAACAGCCGCCGCTGTCCTCGCCGAACTCGACGAACGCCTCACCACGCAAATCGTCGAAAGACTCGACCCGGAAAAAGCCGCCGACATTATCGAAGAAATGGCCCCCGACGCTGCTGCCGACCTTCTCGCCGACCTTCCCAAGGAAACTTCCGACGAACTGCTCGAAGAAATGCCCAACCAGGAAGCCGAAGAAGTTCGCGAACTTCTCGCTTTCGATCCCTCCACAGCCGGCGGCATGATGAACTCCGAATTCGTCTACGTTAGCGGTGATTCCACGCGCGATGAAGTCCTCCACTGGATGCGCACTCAGGAACTCAACCTCGAGCAGCTCGATACCATCGTCCTCATCGATCGTTCCGCGCAATTCTCTGGCACTGTCCCCGTCGCGCGCATGCTCCTCGCCGCTCCCGATCAGAAAATGTCCGAGCTCAAAACCGAGCCGCTCGTCTCCATCACTCCCGACAGCCACGAAAAAGACGTCTTCGAACTCTTCGACAAATACAATCTCCGCATGCTCACGGTCGTCGACTCCGAAAATCGCCCGGCAGGCACGGTCACGGTTGACGACGTAGTCTCCCGCCTGGTGAACGCATGACCCCTTCACCTCACCCCGCTCCTGTAGCTCACCCCTTCAGGGGTGAGGCTTTTCCCAAACCCTGGCGCCCCCTAACGCCGGGTGCCCCAGGTACCGCAGTTGTACCTGGGTTCTTGGGCCTCTCCCGGGTTTTCCGACACTTTCAACTTCCCGCAGCCGCGAGTGACCCTGTCATCCTGAGGCTATCCGACGAGGATTGCCGAAGGATCTCAACCTCAGCGTCTTGCCCCAAATTTCACGTGAGGCGCAACTTTCAACTTTCAACTTTTAACTCTCAACTATCTTCCTGTTCCCCGACCGCGTGCCCGGCACCTCTCCTCCGAAACTTAAAACTGAAAACTGCAAACTTAAAACTTCCTTCATGAACCTCTCCTCCATCAACGTCTTCATCGACCGCCTCCGCGCCCGCACCCTCGATTTCTTTTCTCGCGGCAAAAACTGGCGTCGTCGTATCGCTCTCTTCGTTGCAGTCATCGGTCCCGGCATTATCACTTCCAACGTCGACAATGACGCCGGCGGTATCGCCACCTACACCCAGGCCGGCAGCGCTTACGGCTACGCCCTCCTCTGGGCTCTTGTTCCCATGACCATCGCCCTCTATGTCACCGAGGAAATGTGCGCCCGCATGGGCGTCATCACTGGCAAAGGCCTCTCCGACCTCATCCGCGAGGAATTCGGGTTCCGTTCCACATTCTTTGTTATGGTCACTGGATTCTTCGTCGACCTCGCCAACGTCGTCGCCGAATTTGCGGGTGTTGCCGCCGCCGGTCAGATTTTCGGCATCAGCAAATACATCGCCGTTCCTCTCGCTGCTGTCATCGTCTGGACCCTCGTGCTCAAGGGCAGCTACCGTCAGGTTGAGGTCATCTTCCTGATTCTTTGCGTTTTCTATCTAACCTATCTTTTCTCCGCGCTTCTTTCTCATCCAGACTGGCTGCAGGCCGCTCGCATGACCGTCGTCCCCACCATCCAGTTCGATCTCGGCTATCTCGTCACTCTCACCGCTCTCGTTGGCACAACCATCGCTCCGTGGCAATTTTTCTATCTGCAAGCCGGCTTCGTCGAAAAAAAGGTTGGCCCTCGCCAGTACCCGCAAGCACGCCTCGACGTCCTCTTCGGCAGCATCAGTTGCATGATTATCGTGTTCTTCATCATCGTCTGTACCGCCGCCACGCTCCACGCCAATGGCTTTACCAACCTCAACGACGCCGGCGAAGCCGCCAAAGCCCTCATCCCGCTGGCAGGGAAGTGGGCCGGCTTTACCTTCGCCTTCGGTCTTCTCAACGCCTCGCTCTTCGCCGCTAGCATCCTTCCGCTCTCCACTGCTCACGTCATCTGCGAAGGTCTCGGCTTCGAAGCGGGCATCGACCACAAATTCCGCGAAGCTCCCGCCTTCTACTGGCTCTACACCATCTTGATTGTCGTCGGTGGCGGCATCGTTCTGCTTCCCAACGCACCGCTCTGGAAAATCTTCATCTTCTCGCAAGTTGGCAACGGCGTCTGGCTGCCCATCGTCATCATTTTCATTCTGCTTCTCGTCAACCGCAAAGACCTCATGGGCGAACACACCAACACCCTCACCTTCAACGTTGTCGCCTGGGCCACCGCCATCTTCATGATCATCCTAACCTTCATCCTCGTCTTCCAAGCCATCCACCAATTCCTACGCGGCGCCTCCGGCTAACCCACTCCCCGTAGCACAGACTTCAGTCTGTGCTCTTGGGTTCGTCCGCCGGGTGCCCCAGGTACCGCAGTTGTACCTGGGTTCTTGGGTTTCTCTTGGGTTTTCCGAAACTTTCAACTTTCAACTTTCGTCCTCTGTGGTGCATCACTCGCAGTCACCCCATTGACTTTCCCACAACACCAACGTTGCGCCCCCACCAACGCCTATGCTAACTTTGCCGCATAAAGAACATTTGGGATTTTGACCATGTCTTACTCGCTGAAACACGTTCTCTCCCGCCCTTCCACCCCGGAAGGCTTCGGCCCTGTCACTGCCGAGGAATCCGCGCTCCTCGAAAAACTCGACCGTTCCCGCCTGCCCCGCCACATCGCCGTTATCATGGACGGTAACGGCCGCTGGGCACAGAAGCGTCATCTCCCTCGCGTCGCCGGACATCGCGCCGGCACCAAAACCGCCCGCATCGCTATCGAAACCTGCGCGCGCCTGAACATCGAAGCCCTCACTCTCTACGCCTTCTCCGTCGAAAACTGGCGCCGCCCCAAAGCCGAAATCGAATTCCTCATGCAACTCCTCCGCGAGTACATTCGCAAGGAAATGCCGCTCCTCCAGAAAAATAATGTTCGCTTGCGCTTTCTCGGCCGCCCAGAAGAACTTCCCGAAGCCGTCCAGAAAGACACTCGCGAAGCCACCGAAGCCACCGCCTCCAATACCGGCATGATTCTCTCCATCGCCATCAATTACGGTGGCCGCGCCGAAATCGTCGACGCCATGAACGCCATTCTCGCCGAGCGCAACGGCCACGGCTCCTCTCAACTCGTCACCGAAGATCAACTCGCGCGCCATCTTTACACCGCCGATCTGCCCGACCCCGACCTCCTCATTCGTACCAGCGGCGAAATGCGCGTCAGCAATTTCCTGCTGTGGCAAATCGCCTACGCCGAAATCTTCATCACCGAAACTCTCTGGCCCGATTTCAACCGCGCCCGTCTCCTCGCCGCCTTAGTCGACTTCCAAAAACGCGAACGCCGCTACGGCGGCATAGACTCCCAAACCTCCGCCGTCCGCTAATCGCCTTCCTTTTTTGGAGTGCGGCGGCTAGCCGCCGCTTTTACGATCGCGCGCAACCACAGATCGAAGTCGACAGGAATCGGGGATCAGGAGGCGAGAGAAAGAGACGGTGAGGCGCTGGATCGAACGCGGCAGTCTTTCTCTCTCTCGAGTTCCGGCAGTTATGCGGCTGCACAAATGACCTTGAGGGTGCCCCATCCTTCGCGTCTTCTGCGATCTCTGCGCCATCCCGATGCCTTTTTAGGGATGAACGGTGGGCTCTTACGATCGCTGATCCCTGATATCCCCGTCATCTGATATCCTTTTTCCAAATGACCCTGACACGCGTCCTCACTGCCCTCGTTCTCATTCCTATCGTCGTTGGCCTCGTCCTCTTCACGCCTACGTGGGTCGTCGCCATCGCCACCGCCGTCGTCACCATCCTCGCCCTCTGGGAATATTTCGCTCTCGGCGACGCCATCGGCCATCGCGCCTATCGCCTCTGGACCATCTTCTGCGCCCTCCTCCTGATAATGAATGAGTGGGTCTTGGCTCATAAGTCCGAGGAAATAGTTGCCGTGGACTATCGGATGGCCTCCCGCATCGCCTCTTTGGATTTCTTTCTTTTTGTCTTCGGATTGACCTGCATCGCACTCTGGACTCGACGTCCTCTCGTCGAGACACTCCCCGCCGCTGGTATTTCCTCCAGCGCCCTCCTCCTTGTCGCATATCCTCTTTCGTTCGCCGTTCGTGTCCACGCACTGCCGACATACGGTCCCCGCCTTCTTCTCTTCGCCCTCACCATCACCTGGGCCGCCGACACCACTGCCTACTTCGTCGGTCGCGCTGTTGGCAAACATCCGCTCGCTCCGCACATCTCCCCAAAGAAAACCTGGGAAGGCTCCATCGGCAGCATGCTCGGCTCGCTCCTCGTCGCCTACGCCTTCAGCTTCTGGATTCACATCCCGCTTCCGCATCTCCTCATCATGGCCGCCATCGGCAACATCGCGGGACAAATGGGCGACCTCCTCGAATCCGCCTATAAGCGCAGCGCCGGCGTAAAAGACTCGGGCGGACTTCTCCCCGGCCACGGCGGCATCCTCGACCGCATCGATGCCCTAATCCTCTGCATCCCCGTCATCTGGTATTATTTAGTTCTGGTCAATCCAACGGTTTTCTAACTGAAGTGGCATGTCGCGCCGCCGGTTGACTGGGCCGAAAGCATATGTCATTCCGAGCGAAGCGAGGAATCTGCTTCTCCTCGCTGTGTCCCTGGGTCTTGGGTTCCGCGAATTTCGACTTTCGTTTTTCGTATTTCGATTTGAGGGTTTTATCTTTACTTAGAACTGAAAACTTATAACTTAAAACTTACTCCATGCGCTCCCTCTCCATCCTCGGTTCCACCGGCTCCATCGGACGTCAAACTCTTTCCGTCGTCGAATCCCTCCCCGGCCAATTCCAAATCCTGGCCCTCGCCGCCGGCTCCAATCTTGACGAATTCCTCCCTCAAATCGAGCGCCATCATCCCGAACTCGTCTCTGTCGCCACCCCCCAACTCGCCGACGAACTCTCCCGCCGCCTCCGCGAAAAGGGAATCGCTCCGCCCGCCATCCATCATGGCCGAGAGGGCATGCTCGCCGTCGGCACCCATCTTCACGCCGACATCGTCGTTTCCGCCGCCGTCGGTGTCGTTGGACTCGAAGCCACTTACGAAGCCGTCAAACTTGGCCGCACCGTCGCTCTCTCCAACAAAGAAGTCCTCGTCGCCGCCGGTGAACTCGTCATGGCTGCCGCCGCCAAATCCGGCAGGGAACTGCTCCCCGTCGACAGCGAACACAACGCCGTCCATCAATGCCTCCGCGCCGGCCAAGGTGCCCCAACCCCGGGTGTCCCAAACCCGGGTGCCCCAGGTGCCGGTTTTGCACCTGGGGGTTCTGTCCATGGTTCTCTCCACAAAGATTCCGACCCGTCATTCCGAGCGGAGTCTGCGCAGCAAGGAATCTCTCGTTCTCCCACGAGCCATCCCGAAGTCCGCCGCATCATCCTCACCGCTTCCGGCGGCCCCTTCCGCAAAACGCCCCTCAAGGCCCTCGAGTCCGTCACTCCTGCCCAGGCCCTCGCTCATCCCAACTGGCGTATGGGCAACCGCATCTCCATCGATTCCGCCACCATGATGAACAAGGGTTTTGAGATCATCGAGGCTCGCTGGCTTTTCGGCGTCCGCCCCGATCAGATCGACGTCCTTATCCATCCCCAGTCCACCGTCCACTCCATGGTCGAATACATCGACGGTTCCGTTTTAGCGCAACTCGGCCCAACCGATATGCGCATGCCCATCCAATATGCGCTAACCTATCCTCACAGGGTCGCATCTAACCAGGTGGCCCTGGATTGGGCGAAACTCCGCCGCTTGGATTTCGAGAGGGCATCCACGCGGCGTTTTCCGTGTCTACGCTTGGCGCGCGAAGCGATGAAAAAAGGTGGCGCTTGGCCTTGTGCCTTGAACGCCGCCGACGAAATCGCCGTCGCCGCCTTTCTCGAGCAGCGCTTGCCGTTTCTCGGGATTCCCGAAGTCATCGAACGCGTTCTCTCTCGCACGCCTCGCGTGCGCTTTGAGAACATAGGCGATGTCCTGGCGGCAGACGCAGAAGCCCGTCGCCAAGCCAGCGAAGAAGTCGCCCGCCTCTCACGCCACCCCGCAGTAGCCTAGGGTGCTGGGGTTTTTGGTAGCACAGACTTTAGTCTGTGCCCGTGGTTGTAGCGGCGGCTTTGCGTCGCCATCCCGGTTTGGATTTTGTAGTGGCCGACCTTCAGGTCGGTTCTTGAGGTTGGATGTGGTGGTGGATGTAGTGGTCGGTCTTTAGACCGGTGCTCTTTCCAAGGTTTTTCCGGTCTGTCATCCCGACCGGAGCGCCGACGGAGTCGGCGCGCAGTGGAGAGATCGCGGCACGATCGCCGTCAAACTCCACTCATTTGTGCAGGCTGGCTCTTAGGTTCAAGAGTTCTTTAGGGGGTCGGACCTTCAGGTCCGACATTTTGCTCCCGGCAACAACCGGGCTTTAGCCCCTCAGGAATCCGGCCCATTTGCTGTATTCTCGAAAGCAGAGGTTTTTCGCTCAGCATGAACACGATCATCGGCATGGTTCTGGCCCTCGGCGTCATCATCCTCGTCCACGAATGGGGACATTTCATCGTCGCTCGCCTCTTTGGCGTCCGCGTTGATGTTTTCTCCATCGGCTTTGGCCCTCGCCTTTTCGGCGTCAAACGCGGTGCCACTGACTGGCGTGTCAGCGCTCTCCCTCTCGGCGGCTATGTCCGCATGGCCGGACAGGACATCACCGACATCGATTCTGGCGACCAGAAGCCCACCGGCTCTCCCGATGAACTCATGTCCAAAAAGCGCTGGCAGCGTGCGCTGATCTCTTTTGCGGGACCCGCCGTCAATCTCATTTTCCCCGTGCTCCTCCTCGGCTTCTATTACGTTGTCGCCGGCGAACCCTACGCCGCCTATTTTGAAAAGCCCGTCGCTGTCCTCGGTCTTTCAGCCGGCAATTCTTCTGGCCTGGAAGTCGGCGACAAAATCGTTTCCATCGATGGCGTCAAGAATCCCACATGGGAACAAGCCTATCGCGCCATGGAAGCTCTCCCCACAGGTGGCTCGCTCAAAGTCCAGGTGGAACACGACGGCTCCGTCCGCAATCTGGACATCCCCGTGAAGCGAACTCCCGACGAACACGTTTTTGGCTTTTCTCCTGTGCCTCCCAAAGTCCTGCAATCCATTCCCGGCAAACCCGCCGCTGTTGCCGGCATGAAAGATGGCGACCTCATCACCGCCGTCAATGGCCAGAAAATTGATTATTGGGATCAGTTCGTCGACGCCATCCACAAATCCGAAGGCAAAACTCTTCAGGTCGAAGTTTCTCGCAACGGCCAGCCCGTCACTCTTGCCGTCACTCCCAAAATCGGCGCCGCCCAAACCGGCGACAAGGTCTATCAAATCGGCGTCGGCCCCGACATCGCCATTGCCCACAAATCCCTCGGCGTCGTCGAGTCTTTTAAAGCCGGCTTTCAGAAGACCAGCGAACTCGTTACCGACACTCTCGGTGTCGTCGCCAAACTCGTCACCGGCAAGGTTTCCGTGAAGGATCTGCAGAGTGTCGTCGGCATTTCCCGCGCCGCTGGTGAAGCCGTCTCTCTCGGCCCCTCCGCCACCATCCTCTTCATGGCGCTCATCAGCGTCAATCTCGGCATCCTGAATCTTCTCCCCATCCCCATTCTCGACGGCGGACACATCCTGCTTCTCACTCTCGAGGGTATTCGCCGCCGCGATTTCAGCCTCGCCTTCAAAGAACGCTTCATCCAGGTCGGCCTGGTCTTTCTCTTAGCCCTATTCGCCTACGTCATGTACAACGACGTAGTCCGCCTACTCCCCACCCACTCTTAACTGCTCCTTGGTTTGGGTAGCACAGGCTTCAGCCTGTGTCCGTGCTCTGCCGCTCTACCTCTGTATCGGAGTCTTCCAAGGCGGACGGCCCTTAGTCCTAAATGTAGCGCTGACTTTTATGTCAGCCGATCCTCACTACTCGCTCCCGCACGTTCCCGGCGCGATCCAACCACCCTCCCGCCGTTGCCTTCCTCTGTGCCCTCTATGTCCTCTGTGGTGAATCACTCTTCTCACTTTCCATCCCCGATACAATCTTTTTACACCTCTTTCCCATCATCTCCGGTTATCATCCTCCTCGTCTCACGCCCATCCTACTTAGGAGAACTCTATGAAACGTTTGCTCGCCGCCGGGCTTCTGTTCGCCATGGCTCCCGCGCTGGCCCCTTCGCCCGCGCAATCCCAAAACAAGGAAGAAGTCGCCAAGCTTTCCCTCAAAGTTGGCGACAAAGCTCCCGACTTCACCCTCCTCAGCGATCAATGGAAAACCGTCAAGCTCAGCGACTATCACGGCAAGAAAAATGTTTTCCTCGCCGTTTATGTTCTCGCCTTCACCGGTGGTTGAACGAAGCAACTGCAAGCGGTCCAGGCTGGACTCGCCTCTGGTAAGATCGACCCCAACGATACGGAAGTTTTCGGTGTAAGTATGGATTCCCCCGCCGCCAACGCTGCTTTTGCCAAGTCCATCGACATCAAGTTTCCTCTCCTCAGCGACATGAACCGCAAGATGCTCACCGATTACGGCATTCTCAAAAAATACGACGTGAAGGGCGACAGTTACGAGTGGGCTTTACGCGCCAACATCGTCATCGATAAAGACGGCATCATCCAGCACATCGAGGGCGGCGACAGCGCTGTTGATCCCAATTCCGCCGTCTCCGTCTGCACCGACCTGCACAAAAAGCAGTCCGCCAAATAGGGTTCATAAGTTGCGGTTTTTGACTCGTTTTCCTCAGACGCTGGGTGCCCCACACGCCGTCGTTGCGTGTGGGGTTCTTTCGTTCAGCCTCTGTGGGACGGCCTTACAGGGCCGTCTGCTTTCCCAATTTCTATTTTCCATTTTCCATCTTCGATCTTCGCAACATCACCTCAATATCCCCCAACTGTTCCCCCACCAGATTCATCTTCCTCGCCAAACCCTGTATCTCCATTTCCGATCGCCGGTTCACCGCATAATCCAATTCGCTTCTCACCCGATCTTTCCGGTCCTGCCGGTTCTGACTCATCATGATCACCGGCGCCTGTATCGCCGCCAGCATCGATAGAATCAGGTTCAGCAAAATGTACGGATACGGATCCCACGCCGCTTTCCCCAACCAATGGTTGAAAACTAAATAGATCCCCGACACCACGCCAAACGACACGATGAACGTCCACGACCCGCCCATATTCACCACCGCATCCGCCAACTGCTCTCCCAACGTCGCTTTCTCTTCAATCACATCGTTCGGATTCCTCATCGCCCGAACCCTCACCAACTGTTGCGCCGAGTGAAACTGTCTTCCCAGCACGCTCAACATCCCCATCCCGGCCAACGGCTTTCGTTTCAGCAGCGTCTCAATGTCGTCTTTACTCACTTCCAGGCATTCCGTTTCCTCCAGCGCCGTCGCGTTTGTCTGGTGCGCGGTCTGTTCCAGCATCGACGCAAATCCGAAAAACGCGCCATGCGCCGGCTCGTCCACCACCACTTCCTGATGGTCCTCGTCCACCGTCGTCACGCGTACTCGCCCGCTCACCATCACGTACGCTTGCCCTCCGGCGTCTCCGGCCTTGTAAATCCGTTGTCGCGGCCCATATTTCTTCAACTCCACCTGCGAAGCCAGCACCGCCGACTCTTCCTCATCCAGCATTGAAAACAGCGGCACATGCTTCAGAACTTCAGGATTACAAGCCATAGTCCACCCTCCACGAATCTGCTAATTCCAGTGAGCTACCTACTCCAATGAATCCGTCAACATCCTGCAATCGCCTGCAGCACCGGCTCTAGGCCGCCATCTTCTCTCTTAGCCTTGAGTAGCACAGGCTTCAGCCCGTGTGAAACTCCCATAAACCCGAAGAACACAAATCTGCTCCCGCCACCAATTTTCTCCCGCCTTTTATACCAGACGAGCCGCCTCCCCTCTCTCTTTTCTTCAACGTACCGCTGCCTTTTGCGCCAGCTCGTGTAACGGCCGCGTTCCCGTCCGCCGCAAAAACGCTTTTAGTCTTCAATGTAGCGCGGGCTTTTATGCCAGCCACAATTTTCACCGCGCTTCCCTTATCCACAGATTTGCAAGTCCAATCCTCTACTTTTTACCGACGCCTCCAGCGTTGTCATCCCGAGCGCAGCGAGGGATCTGCTTTTCCCCACGCGCATCCTTACCTTTCAACTTTCAACTCCCTCCCAACTCCCACCCTTGTAAATCTCCCGCCCCCACCGTAAAGTGTAACGTTCGCTCTCATTCCATCTCAGGCAGAGGCATGGCCCGCAAATCCACCCGCAAACTTCCCAAACGTCCCGCGAAACGCAAACGTAAACAGCCCGCACCGCGCGTCCCCAACGCCGGTCCCGCTTTCGCCAAACTCGTTGCCGTCATGGCTCGTCTCCGCGCCCCAGGTGGCTGCCCGTGGGACCGCGAGCAAACTCACGCCACTCTTCGCACCTACCTCATCGAAGAAGCTTACGAAGTTCTTGACGCCCTCGATTCCACCGACGACGTTAAATTTGCCGAGGAACTCGGCGATCTTCTCCTCCAAGTCCTCTTCCACGCGCAAATCGCCAGTGAAGAACGCCGTTTCGCCATCGACGACGTCATCCGCGAAATTTACGAAAAAATGATTCGCCGCCACCCGCACGTCTTCGGTGAAAAGCGCGCCAAAGATGCCGCCGAAGTCTTGCGCAACTGGGAAATCATCAAGCAGGAAGAGCGCCGCAGCAAGAAATCTTCGGGTTCCGCACCCCTGGCTTCGAAGCGTGCGGGTTTTGACATTGCTTCTTCCGCAGGTTCCTCACCCAACGACGCAAATGACGATCATGTTTCCGTCCTCGATGGCGTCCCTCGCACTCTTCCGGCGCTTCTCGAAGGTCTTCAACTCACCCGCAAAGCCGCGCGCATCGGCTTCGATTGGCACAATGTTGACGGCATCTTCGACAAGCTCGCCGAAGAAGCCGCCGAACTCCGCCACGCCCTCGACAGTAAGGAATCGCCCGCGCGCATCGAATCCGAAGTTGGCGACATTCTTTTCGTCGCCGTCAATCTCGCGCGCTTCCTCAACATCGATCCCGAAATCGCCATGAAAAAGGCCAGCTCCAAATTTTCCCGCCGCTTCCACGAAATGGAACGTCTCGCCCGCCAGCAGGGAACTACTCTCGCCGAAATTCCGCGCCCTCAAATGGAATCCCTCTGGGAACAATCCAAGCAACAAGACCACCACCGCGAGCACCCCTGACGTGTCCACCGCCACTGATCACCGAACCAAAAATTGTCATCCCGAGCGCAGCGAGGGATCTGCTTTTCCCTACGTAAATACTCGGGCTTACAATTCGAAGGCGCCGGGTTGTCATCCCGACCGGAGCGGCCCTGCTTCCTCGCGTGCGCCGTTTCGTGGCGCGCCGGGCCGAGCAGTGGAGGGATCGCGGCAACCCGTTAACACCACGCCAACCGTCCCGACTTCGACCCTCCCACTCTCCGGTTTCAAGCTCACAAATCCAACCTTTCAACTTTCAACTTTGAACTTTCAACTCTCATTACTGAAAACTGATAACTTACAGCTGACAACTCCCTCATGACCCCCGACCTCTCCATCCGAAAATGCACTTCCCTCGACGACTTCCACCGCTGCGTCGCCATCCAGAAAGCCGTCTGGGGCGAATCCGATCTCGAGGTTGAGCCCTACGTCACCTTCGTCGTCGCCAATCAAACCGGCGGACACGTCATCGGCGCGTTCGAAGGCGACACCATGCTTGGCTTCACTCTCGCCGTGGCTGGCATTCGTGGCAACACGCGCTACCTCCACTCCCACATGACGGGCGTTCTCCCCTCGCATCGCGATCGCCGCATCGGCCGCATGCTGAAACTTTTCCAGCGCGACGAGGCCCTCTCTCGCGACATTCGCCTCGTCGAATGGACCTTCGATCCCCTCGAAACGCGCAACGCTCATTTCAATTTCAATCGTCTCGGCGCTTTCTCCCGCCAACTCATTCCCAATTTCTATGGCGTCACCACCAGCCCTCTCCATCGCGGCATAGCCACCGATCGCCTTCTCGCCGAGTGGCACCTCGACTCCAAGCGCGTCATCTCCGCTATCAACGATCTCACTCCCGATCCCATCGACAGCCCCGCCACCATCCATCTTCCCGCTGAACTCGAGCAGTGGAAATCCAACGATCTTCCTCGCGTCGCCGAACTCCAAACCCGCATCCGCAACGAATTCCAACATTGGTTCGCTAAAGGCTACGCCGCCACCGCCGTTCGCTCTACCTTAGCCGGCGCCGATTACCACCTCTCCCCCTGGAGCGACTTTTGACCCCATATTCCACTGCAATCGTTTGTCATTCCGAACGGAGTCTGCGGAGTGAGGAATCTCTCCGCCTCTTGGGTTTTCTTTGCAACGCCACCTCTCATGTGAACTTGAGGGTGCCCCATCCTTCGCGCCTTTTGCGAAGGGTGGGCTCCGACGATCGAAAGCCTGGACTTTTCTTTCCTTGGGTTGATTTGTGCTTTGTTTTTTGTAGGGACCGCCTTCTGAGGCGGTCCGCTCTGGCGTTTCATCGGTGTCATCCCGACCGGAGCGACCCGGCCTTTTCTTGCGCGCCGTTTCCTCGCGCGCCGGGCCGCGCAGTGGAGGGACCGTGGCAACCCGTCAGCCCCACACCAACCGTCCCGACGCCGAGCCTGCCAGTCACAGTTCTTTCCTTTCAACTTTCAACTGCCTTTCCAAGGACAATTCCATGCGCCTCCACTCCCTGACTCTCCGCGAAATCCAGCTTCCTCTCATCGCTCCCTTCGAGACCAGCATGGACCGCGTCACCGACCGCCGAATTCTCCTCGTCGAAGCCGCTGTCGACGGCATCACCGGCTGGGGCGAATGTACCGCCGGTGAAAATCCCTTCTACTCTCCCGAAGACACCGACACCGCGTGGCACATCATCACCACGTACCTCTGGCCCATGCTGAAAGGGAAGGAGTTCGCCTCCTCCGCCGACGTCTGGTCGCTCCTCGCGCAAATCCGCGGCCACAACATGGCCAAGGCCGCCGTCGAGACCTCTCTCTGGGACGTCGAAGCCAAACTCAAAAATATTCCTTTGTGGAAACTTCTCGGTGGCACGCAACAGGAAATCCCCTGCGGCGTTTCCATCGGCGTAAAGGATTCTCTCGACGAACTTTCTGCCACCGTCAAAAAAGAATTAGCCGCCGGCTACCAGCGCATCAAAATCAAAATCAAGCCCGGCAAAGATCTGCTTCCCGTCCAACGCCTTCGCCAGGATTTTCCTCGCATCAAGCTCACCGTCGACGCCAACTCCGCCTATCGCAACGAAGATCTTCCGCTCCTCAAGCAGCTCGACGCTTACTACCTCATGATGATCGAGCAGCCCCTCGGCTGGGACGACCTCTTCGGCCACGTGGAAATCCAGAAAGCGCTGCAAACGCCCATCTGCCTCGATGAATGCATTCACACCTACGAACAAGCCGAAGCCGCCATCGCTCTCGGCGCTTGCAAAATCATCAACATTAAACTTGGTCGCGTCGGCGGGTTCCGCGAAGCCAAGCGCATCCACGATCTCTGCCAGAAGCACGCCATCCCCGTCTGGTGCGGAGGCATGCTTGAATCCGGTATTGGCCGCGCCCACAACATCGCCATGTCCACGCTTCCGAATTTCACTTTACCCGGCGACGTCTCCGCCAGCGCCCGTTACTGGCACGAAGACATTATCACTCCCGAAGTCACCGTAACCCCGCAGGGCACCATCAAAGTCCCCGCCGCCCCAGGCATAGGCTTCCAACCGCGCCCAGACCGCATAGCCCACCTCGCGACGCGCACCCAACGCCTGGACTAATTCCTGCAACAACCTACACCCCGGCCCTCCGGACCTCGCAAAACTGGCGTTCTCCACCCCCGGTCTCTTTTTATTGCGTTACGTAGTGCCCCGTAGCTGAAAATGAGCACGTCCCAAGAGTTTCGAAATCCGCTAGATTCATGCTGAACGATCCACCCGGATCCACATAGATTCGCACTAACCAGCTGGATACGATCCTCGAGGGATCCGGTCCAGCCGCGGCGGGGAAGAAGTATTCGGTGTTCGTCGTAGTGGTAGCACCCTGCCACACAATCCGGACACCGCTCGAGGGTGCGTCGAGGTTACGGCAACTAACCGATGCGGATTCCAACACCAGCCGTCTTACGATCTTTCCGTCATCCGTCGTTGTCGGCACTGTGAACATCTCACCGTGGATGACGTAATTGATAGCTGTCCCTGAACCGGACGACTCCCAGGAAAACGGTTCCGCTGCCGGATCATCCGTCGGCACCGGATTCGCCGTGGTGTTCGTCACCTGCACCAGCGCCGCCACCAATCCATGTGCCGCCTTTGGTGCGAGCAACGCCACCATCATCGCCGCTATCACCACCACACCTACTCCCATCAACACCCTCTTCGCGTAATTCATGCGTTCCTCTTTCTTCACACTGTTAATTGGCCGATTCTTGCTCTTCTATTCGCTTCTCCGCGTGCTCCGCTTCCGGCTCTTCCAGCAACCCACCAACATCGCCGAGCCCACCAGCAGAATCGTCGCCGGCTCAGGCGTAACAACTGATGTAGTTGTTGTGGTGACATCCAACGCATAATTCCCGGATGTATTCGGGCAATCCGCGCCATTAATCGCCAGATTGCAGAACACGCCGCCGGTCAAATCGCTGAACCCTTCGCCCAGTGTCCCGTTGTCGAACACCGCGTTGGCAATGTACTGTCCGCCGCTCAACACAATCGTGTAGCTTCCCGCTGCCAGCGTTCCCAGGTTCATCTGGATGTCGCCGCACACCGCGCTTCCGCCGATGCTCGCCGCTCCTGCTGGTGGGCAGCCCGTAAAGCTGCCAGAGTTCGACAGGTCCAGCGAGGTCCCAAACGGATTCGCGAACGCGTCCGTCAGGATTGCAGCCCCATCTCCCGTCCCGGCAAAAATCGCCAGAAACGGATCTGTGCCGCCTGCGGCGATGCTGGTCCCTTGCCCGTTCACCCCGCCGCCAAACCCGTAGGTCTGCAGCAGCACATTTCCCGGGGACGCCAGCGTCAGCGTTGTCGTGAACACGTCGCTCGAAGACGCCAGCGTCCCGACGAACAACTGCGTTGTCACGTTATCCGCTTGCGCCAGCGGGACTGCCGCCACAACCAGTGTCGCTATAGCGGCAATCCAGACGAGCCTTGCCACACCTCTCCATTGTCGATTCATACGTCCTCCTTACTTTCCAGTGCTTCTGCGGGATTCGGGCCTACCCTGGGATGTGATCGGTTCTGCGGGTCAACGACACACACTCATAGGTCAACGATGCCAACACCAACGCGAGCGCCGCTGTTTCGGTAGCACAGGCTTCAGCCTGTGTTCCGTTACAACGCACTCGCCTCTCCACCCTCCTGGCCTACGCTCTCTTCGCACACTTAGGCCGCACAACTCCGTCAAACTGGCCGGAGTTATGTCCTCTTGCAGCTCAATTGTCGGTGATGGTCAATACACTATGATTGGGAAGTAAACACGTCCCAGTAGTGTGAGTCCTGGTCCCAGCTTTGGCCAAGAATGTTGCGTGGTTTTGTGTTGCATGCTCGCTGGCATAACCGCATTTTTTGCCTGACGTGGTGTCGTCCTGAGCGTAGCGCTGGCCTTTATGCCAGCCCACTTTCGTCCTCAACCCATCCGGCTTCGTCCTCAAACCTCTCCGCTTCGGTCCTAGTCTTGTGCGCGCACCCAAAATTGTCATCCCGAGCGCAGCGAGGGATCTGCTTCTGTCTTTCAACTTTCAACTTTCAACTTTGAACTGTCTTCCCCTACTTCAGCGACGCCATATCAATCACGAACCGGTACTTCACGTCACCCTTCAACAACCGTTCATACGCCTCATCAATCTGCCGCATCTCGATCTTCTCAATGTCCGCGGTAATTCCATGCTCCCCGCAAAAATCCAGCATCTCCTGCGTCTCGCGAATCCCGCCGATGCCCGATCCGGCCAGACTCCGTCGTCCCATCAGCAAATTGAACGCTGCAACCGACGTTGGCTTTTCCGGCAAACCCACCAGCGTCAATGTCCCATCGCGCTTCAATAAACTCAAATACGAATTGATGTCATGCTGTGCCGAAACTGCATCCAGAATGAAGTGGAAGCTCGCCGCATGTTTCTGCATCTCGTCCGCATTCTTCGAAATCACCACCTCGTCTGCACCCAATCGACGCCCGTCCGCAACTTTGTTCGGCGATGTCGTGAATAGCACCACGTGCGCTCCCAACGCATGCGCGAACTTCACGCCCATGTGCCCCAGTCCGCCCAGTCCCACGATTCCCACCTTCTGCCCTTTGCTCACTTTCCAATGGCGCAGCGGCGAATACGTGGTAATCCCCGCGCACAGCAGCGGCGCCGTTCCCGCCGGGTCCAATCCATTCGGCACCCGCAGCGCAAACGCTTCATCCACCACCATGCTTTGCGAATAACCGCCGTACGTCACCCCGCCCAGGATTTTGTCATCCGAGTTGTACGTCAGCGTGAATCCGTTCTCGCAATAATTTTCCAGTCCCGCGCGGCAGCTCTCGCACACACGGCACGAATCCACCATGCACCCAACCGCCGCCATGTCGCCTTCTTTGAATTTCTTTACCGCGCTGCCGACCTTCACTACGCGCCCCACAATTTCGTGTCCCGGCACCAGCGGATACACCGCCGGCATCGCCTCTTTCCACTCGTTCCGCACCAGGTGCAAATCCGAATGGCAAACGCCGCAATACAAAATTTCGATCTGCACATCCTGTGCCCGTGGCTCTCGTCTCGCCACTGTGAATGGCCCCAGTGGCGCCTCTGCGCTGAACGCCGCATACGCCTTAGCATTAAATGTTTGCGCCTTAGCACCGCCGTTTTTCACCACCGCAGTTGCGTCACTCATCTCAATCTCCCTTGCGCAATGTCGCGCACCCAAATTCCGTTCCGTGTCGTTCCTTTAGTGTTGCCTTTTGTAGTGGCCGGTCTTTCGACCGGTTCTTTCCATCGCCTCTGCCGCGCCAAATCTACTAACAAGTCTCCTGCGAGCGATGTGACCACAAACACCACCGCGCATCATGACTGCTAGCACATCCCAACGTCTCCACCGATCCTCGAACTGTCGGCGATCCTGTTGTAGTGGCCGGCTTTTAGGCCGGTTCCTTTGCCCTAGCCTTTCCGCTTTCGTGTGTCATCCCGACCGGAGAGCCGCGCCTTTTGCGGCTCGCAGCGGAGGGATCGCGGCACCATCTCACCGCGATGAAACTCCGCCTGCTGATTGCCGATCCCCACTTCTCGAGCCGGTACTTCTTCGATGTTCCTCAGCCACTCCTGGTTCTACTCTTTCTTTTTCCGACGTATACTTCCAACCAGAAGTTTGCGTTCTTCGAGAGATCGCGACTCGACAAGCTGCGAAAAAACTTTAAATTCGTCATTCCGAACGGAGTGAGGAATCTCTCTTGGTTTTTTGAGGGGCGCAGGTGCCCCACACGCTGTCGTTGCGTGTGGGTTCTCCGGTTTCTTTAGGGGGTCGGAGCTTTAGAGTCTGTGTGAGAACTAGGGTTGACGCGCCGCTTATACTGCAACGAGGAGGGAGGCGCGATGGGGAAATTTTTGGATTACAGCCCGGAGCAGGCCTATCTGCTGCCGCCGAGCGTGCGGGATGTGCTGGGGGCGGGTCATTTGTGTTTTTTTGTTCGGCGCGTGATCGCGAAGCTGAAGCTGGAAAGCTTTCGGACGGAATATGGAGCCGAAGGCGGGCCGGCTTATGCACCGGAGATGCTGGTTTCGGTTTGGCTGTATGCCTACGCGCTGGGGTGACCAGTTCGCGGAGGTTGGAACAACGCCTTCGCGAGGATTTGGCGTTTCGTTATTTGGCTGCTGGAGCGGCGCCGGATCATTGGACGCTGAACGCGTTTCGCAGGCGGCACGCCAAGGGGCTAAATGATTTGTTCACGCAAGTGGTGGAACTGGCACGGGCCAGCGGATTGGGACGCTTGGGGCACGTGGCCATCGATTCGACGCGCATCGCCGCTAACGCCTCGCGGAACCGCATTGACACCGAGCAAGCGCTGCGCGATGCGCGGGCGCGCATCCGGCGGGACGTTCGTCGCTGGCAGCAGCAGTGCGATGCTGACGATCCGAACGAGGGCGCTGGCAACGAGGTGGACCGCACCGTGATGGAGCGGCTGGAGCAGCAGGGGATTCCCGAGCGGCTCGAACGGTTGCGCAAGTCGGGTCTGAAGAAAATGTCGCGGAGCGATCCGGACAGCCATTTTCTGCGCGAGCGGGGCGGGTTCACATTGGGCTACACCGCGACGCTGGCGGTCAGCGAGGATCACCTGATTGTGGCGCAGCAACTCGGTCAAGCGGCCACGGACAACGAGTTGTTGGTGCCCATGGTGGATCTGCTGGAACAGCAGTGCCGCGAGCGGCCGCAACGAGTGTCCATCCGCGTCGTTCTCGCCGGCGTATTCATGCTCATCCTCAATCCCATCTGCCGCCGTCTCCCCGCCTTCCGCAACCATCCGTCAACGAACAATCCGCTGCGCGCATCACCGAATCCCTCTAACTCATCCAGTGCAGCTGCCTCACCAAATTCGTCCGCTTCACCCCATGTCCCGACCTCACCGAATCCCGCCAAAAAAATTGTCATCCCGAGCGAAGCGAGGGATCTGCTTCCTTCTTCCACGAGTCAGGCCCCACGAATCACGAGTCACGCCCAACGCCCCACACCTCACGACCTCTGGACCTTCCTCTACCTCGGCTTCCTCGGCGTCACCGTTAACCAGGTCTGCTTCACCATCGGTCTGCGCTTCACCTCTGTCACTCACTCCGCCATCATCGTTGGCATGGGACCCATCTACGCCCTGGTCCTTGCCGTCCTCTTGCGTCTCGAATCCGCCACGCTTCGCAAAGTCCTCGGTATGACCATCTCTGTTTTCGGCGTCATTCTCCTCGCCACCGCGCGCGACTCCGCGCAACACGCGCCCACGCTCCTCGGCGATTTCCTCACTTTCATCGGCTCGCTCGGTTTCGCCCTGTACGCCGTACTCGGCAAGCGCGTCGCCTCTCGCTACGATCCCCTCACCATGACCACCTACAACTTCTTTTTCGGCGCGCTCTTCGTACTCCCCATCGCCATCCACCGCTCCATCGTCTTCGGCCCTCAATGGCTCGCCCTGCCGTGGACCGGCTGGGCCGCGGTCATCTACATGGCGCTGTTCAGTTCCTCCCTCGCCTACCTCTTCTATTTCTGGCTCCTCCGCTATCTGGAAGTCACCCAGCTCGCCGCCTACAACTACCTCCTTCCTGTCTCCGCCTCGCTGCTAGGCATCCTCCTCCTCAATGAACGCGGCTCCTGGCCCGATCTCGTCGGCGGCGCCTTAGCCTTAGCCGGCGTCTACTTCGTAGAATCCACCCGCACCCCGTAGCCAGTAGCACAGGCTTCAGCCTGTGTCTCAGCCACCTCGCGTTCCGCTGGCTTCAGCCCGTGTCCCCGTCACCTTGTGTGAAGGCGCGCCTTTTGTGCCCGAAGGATTTCAACACAACAACTGCCTCGACGTGGCCGTCAGTCTCGGTTTTGTCTCCTGATCCCTGATCTCAGATCCCTGATTTCTGATATCTTTTCGTGATCATCACCCATCTCCCCAAAAAAGGGCCCGCGTGTGAACCAATCCAAAGAGACCAAAGTGTTCGATCCTGCCGACGGCTTTGCTCCCATCACCGACCTACTCGAACTCACCGACGCTTCCATCGCCAAGCGGGGCAATCGCTGGTGGATGTACCTCGCCGGCCAGCGCAAAGATGATCCCAGCGTCCATCTCTTCAGCGCCTCACTTCCCGAGGCAGCGCCCATCTCCTCCACCGGCTGGAATCTCACTCCCGATCCACAGAATCCCTCTAAGATCGCGTTGCTCGCCGGGCACGACCTCAGCAACGGCTGGGATTTGTCGGGCGGGCGTCACTGTCCTTCTTACGTCAGAGGATGGGACCCGCATCGTGGCGCTTGGGTGGAGCGCATCTACTACGCGGGCGGCGCCGAGCAGATCTGGGGTCCCTATACCATCGGATTTCTCGAGTGGGACGGCACGCGCTGGCTCGATCAGCCCGCTCCCGCATTTCTTCCCAACGAGCCTTGGGAGCGCGGCAGCGTCTACGAACCCAATCTCATCTATCACGACGGCAAATGGAAACTGTGGTATGTCGCCGGTTCCAATCACGAAGACTACCTGGTCCATGGCTATGCCGAAAGCCTCGACGGCCGCACCAACTGGTCCCACCACAAAATTTTCGCTGCCCCAGAAGAAAAGATTTTCGATTTTCGCGTAATGGAAGTGAAGCGCGGCTTTGAAGCGGTATTCTCTCGCGTCTGGGTTGCCAAAAGTTCACCGCCTCCGCGCACCGGGCTATGGTGGTGCCACGCCCAATCACCCGCATCCGACCTTTCGGATTGGAGCGAACCTGTTCAGATCATGACTGCCGGGGACCGCGGCTGGCACGCCGGCCCCTGGAAACCATCCTTTCACTACAGCGAACAGGATCCCAACCGCATGCTGATTTTCTTCGATGGCCTACGCAACACCGGCGAACCCGGCCCTTTCCCATTCGTCTTCACTTCCGGCTGCCTGCAAATCAACCGCCCCGAGTAATTGGCGCCGCTATTTGTAGGTGTCATCCCGACCGGAGGCGCGGCGGTTTTTGCGGCGCCGCAGTGGAGGGATCGCGGCAACCCCAAACTCGGTCTGTCTCCTGATCCTCGATCCCTGATCCCCGTCCTGTGCTACCGTACCGTCGAACTGCTCTATACCCATGGAGGCCCAACTCGTGCCGCACACTCCTCTCCGCAACGGTGGTCCCAAAGCCCGCGTTGCCGTCATCCCCGGCGACGGCATCGGCAAAGAGGTCACTCCCGAAGCTCTCAAAGTGATCCGCGAGGCCACCAGCAAGCGCAATCGCCCCATTGAGTTTGTCGAGTTCGACTGGGGCGCTGACAAATATCTCAAAGAGAATGTCACCCTCCCGCAGGGCGCCGTCGCCATGCTTCGCGACGAGTTCGACGCCATCCTTTTCGGCGCCATGGGCGATCCTCGCGTGCCCTCGAACCAGCACGCCGCCGACATCCTCCTCGGCTTGCGCTTCCAGCTCGACCTCTTCGTCAACGCGCGCCCCACCGAACTCTTTCACGAGCGCCTCACCCCGCTCCGCGATTGTCGGCCCGCCGACATTAATCTGATGGTCCTCCGCGAAAACACCGAGGGCCTGTACGTCGGGGTTGGCGGCTTCTTCAAAAAGGGAACCGCCGACGAGATCGCCGTCCAGGAAGACGTCAACTCCCGCAAAGGCGTCGAGCGCATCATCCGCTACGCCTTCGACTTCGCCCGCTCCCACACCCGTGGCACCGCCGGCATCCAGTCAGCATCCCCCGGCGCCCCTAAGCAAGGTCCCCAGAAGCCCCTGCGTGTCTGCATGTCCGACAAGTCCAACGCCATGACTTTTGCCCACGACCTCTGGCAGCGCGTCTTCAAATCTGTTCGCGAGGAATATGCCGACGTCGAGTCCCGCCACCTCTATATCGATACCCTCGCCATGGAGTTGGTTCGCGACCCCAAACAGTTCGACGTCATCGTTACCAACAACCTCTTCGGCGACATCATCAGCGACCTGGCTGCCCAACTCGCCGGTGGCCTCGGCCTCGCCCCTTCCGGCAACATTCACCCTGGCAAGACCTCGCTCTTCGAGCCTGTCCATGGCTCCGCCCCCAACATCGCGGGAAAGGGCGTCGCCAATCCCTTCGGCTCTGTCCTTGCCAGCAGCATGATGTTGGATTTTCTAGGCTGGTTCGAGGAATCTCGATTGTTAAAGGAAAGCGTGAAGTCTGCTTTATGGGACGGAATCTCAACCATTGATTTAGGTGGCAAGAAAATGACCACCGAAGTCGGCGACTGGCTAGTCGCCTACGTAGCCAAGCATTCCTAACACACTTAAACCATCACTTGAGCATCGCGAATTGGCGCGGAACTGAATCTCAGTCACCACTTGATGCGGGCCGTCTCGACTTCAAGTATCACTTAAGGTCCAATTCGGAATGCCACATCTAGTCGTCGCCTTTGCGATTGAGGGGTTGGCGGAGTGGCCGAAATTTGCCACGCATGTTCTAGCCGGTGAATCGAGGGGAAGTTCCCGCCTTCAAAGGTATTCCGCGCTGCCCAGATTGGCTGTCACGTCAAAATGTCGGCGCGCCGACGTTTTCGTCTTTCCGCTTCCTGATCGCTGATCCCTGATCCCACTCTGCCCAACTACCGCTTTCTCACCAGCAACGTAATCAGCACCCCGATCACGAATCCCCCAATATGCGCCCAGATCGCTACGCCGCCACCGCCGCGCATGCCCATCCCGATCCCTCCCACTCCCTCAAGGAACTGAATCACGAACCAATACCCCAGGATCAGGATTGCCGGCACCGGAATTAGAAATATGAAAAAGAACGTCAAGATCCGGTGGCCTGGATACAGCACCGCGTACGCACCCATCACACCGCTGATCGCTCCGCTGGCTCCAACCGCCGGTATCCGCGAATGCAGATTAAACAGCACGTGCACCAGCCCCGACCCAACTCCACACACCAGATAAAAGACCAGATATCCAAGATGCCCGAAGTAGTCTTCGACGTTATCGCCGAAGACCCACAGGAACAGCATATTCCCCGCCAAGTGCATCAGCCCGCTGTGCAGGAAGATGCTGGTCAGCAAGGGCAGCAGCGCCGCTTCCGCCGTGGCGCGTCCCGCCAGCCACAAATTCAGTTTCGCGGGCACCGTGCCATAGGCCAGCATGATTGCGTTCTCGGAGTTCGGCACCGTTGCGCTGGCGTACACCATATAAAAGAAGACCAGCACGTTGGCCACGATCAAAGCAATGTTGATGATCGGCGTCGTTCGCGCCGGGTTAATATCCTTCAGCGGAATCATGTCGGTTTCGGCAGTTCACTCCTAGTCGCAACAGCATACCTATCCCGCGCGAACTTGTGTAGCGCCGCAGCGCTCGCGCCATGTTTGCGTTGCCGAGCGCCACAGACGCACTCCAGGGTCGTGGCGCCGCCGCAGGTTCACGCCTCAAATGTAGCGCGGGCTTTTATGCCAGCCCAATCCGACGGCCACCGCCGGTTTCTCGAATGAGCTTTTGTAGGGACCGCCTTCCGAGGCGGTCCGCTCCTCGTAAGCCTCCGAGTCGGTTGTAGCGGCCGAAGCAGGCGCCTTTCGCCGGAGCAGGGAACTGTGTCCAATAATGTTTGCCGCCTAAAATCCAAGTTAACAGAATCTGCAAGCCGTCCAATCTCGCGTAATTTCGCACCGGAATCGCGCCCCGCCCCCAAAATCTCCTCCCTCCCCGAAACCGTGATCCTGCAGCGCACCCCTTTCAGGCGTAAGGCTTTCCCCTAGCACCGCGCCAACGACCGGCGCAAACCCAGAATGTCGGCGCGCCGACATTTGGCGTGGGCGGCTCGCCGCCGCCTTTGCGATCGACCGAAGGCGCGATGATCGAAGCTTGGCTGCCAATCTTTACACCGCAAAAGCGAGAGCAAGCTCTCGCACTCCAAAGTTCTCCGGTCCATCGAAGCCGCGATTGTCGGCCCGCCGACAATTTGCAGTGCGGCGCCTTGCCTCCGTCCGCTTTTGCGATTGCAGCAACGCAGCGCTGCCATCACTTCAGGGCCGCGCCAGGCTGCCCCCTGGCGCCGCAGTCACGACCTCAAATTGCCCGCCACGCTCCACACCTCAGAAGCGAGAGCAAGCTCGCGCACTCAAAAGGTCGGCGCGCCGACATTTTTCCTCTACTCTGCCCCTCTTTCTTTCAAAAAAATCGTCCTCGTCATTGCGCCATTCTCCCGCCTGTGGTAATTAAATTAGCTCCGCATTCGCGCGCCATTGCGCAGGAGCCGCACGGCACTCAGTTCCATGTCGGCGCGCCGACATTTATGCCTGCCCGGGAAACGGAAGCCATCATTCTGAAGACATTTCCACTGGGCGAGGCCGACCGTCTGGTGAGCTTTTTCGGTCGCAGCTCAGGTCGCATGCGGGGAGTAGCGCCAAGCGCTCGCCGTCTGAAGAACCGCTTCGGCTCCACGCTCGAGATTCTGTCCCACGTGCAGCTGTGGTACTTCGAGCGCGAGACTCGCGACCTGGTACGCATTCAGCAGTGCGAGCCGCTCGAGTCCTTCAATAAGGCTCAGAGCGACCACGAGATGAACACCGGGTTAGCCGCTGTCAGCGAGATTGCCGAACTGGTTCTGCCGGAGCACGAAGCCTCCGAGCCCATGTTCCGGCTGATCCTGCTTACCGCCCGTGAGATCGAGCGCCGCGGCAACTGGCTCTTGCCGCTCAGCTACTTCGCGTTCTGGACAGTGCGCCTGGCTGGATGGCTGCCGCGCTTCGATGCCTGCGCCGCCTGTCGCAAGCCGTTTGGCACGCACCCGGCGTTTCAGGATGCTTTCCATCCCGGACTGTTCGGGGAAGAGCATCGCCGCCCCGGCATGAAGCCGGTTTCTTACGAGGCGCGTGAACTGGCCGAGCAGTTTGCCAAAGAACGGCTGGACAACCTTGACCTCGCGCTGGGCAAGGAACCGCCGGTGCGGGAACTGCGAGAGGCAGGATTCAACTGGATTGAGCATCACGCGGAACGCAAGCTCGCAATCCGCGAACTTTTGGAGGCTTCTTGAAAGCTAAAGTAAAACTTGAGAAAAAATTCTCCGGCCTTACCTTTCAGGATCTCATTCTTAAACTCATGCACTTCTGGGGACACCAAGGTTGCGTCCTGCAGCAACCGTACGACACAGAAGTTGGCGCCGGCACCATGCACCCGGAAACGTTCCTGCGCGTCCTCGGTCCCTCTCCGTATCGCGTCGCGTACGTGCAGCCATCGCGCCGCCCTGCGGATGGGCGTTACGGCGAGAACCCCAATCGCCTGTACAAACATTTTCAGTATCAGGTTGTCCTCAAGCCTGCTCCCACCACCATCCAGGAGATGTACCTGGGCAGTCTGGAAGCCATCGGCATCAAGCTCAGCGAGCACGACGTCCGCTTTGAAGAGGATAACTGGGAATCGCCCACGCTCGGCGCCTGGGGTATTGGTTGGCAAATCCTGCTCGATGGCCAGGAGATCACCCAGTTCACCTACTTCCAGCAGAGCGGGGGACTCGACCTGGACCCCATCTCCGTCGAGATTACCTACGGCCTCGAACGCATCTGCGCTTTTCTGCAGAGCGTGGAAAGCGTCTACGAGATCCAGTGGACTGCCGACAAGACGTACGGCGACATTCGCCTGGCCGAGGAGCAGCAACTCTCGGAGTACAGCTTTGACCGCAGCGATGCGGCGGCCCTTCGCGCGGAGTTCGAGATTCACGAGAAGGAAGCCAAGGAGTTGCTCGACGGCTGGAAGCAGATGGCGGGAAATGTCGGCGCGCCGACAAGGGACCGGGAAACGAAATCAGGGAAGCCGGCAACCGGACAGTTGGAGCTCGGCGTAGGGAACCCAGAACCTGGCGAGGATGTCGGCTCGCCGACGATCTCAGATCCGCCCTCAGCCAAGGATCGTTCGCGCTACCCACTGCTCGCCGCTTACGACCATTGCTTGAAGTGTTCGCACCTGTTCAATTTGATGGATGCTCGTGGGGTAATCTCGACGACCGAGCGGGCCGCGCTGATGGCCCGTGTGCGCACCCTGTCTTGCCGTGCCGCTGCCGCGTATCTGCAACAGACCCGCGAAGCCGCGCCACCCGAGCCCGCCAAGCGCGAGTTCGGCGGCCATGAGGTGCCCGCATGAGCATCACGCGAAACAGCGGACAGGCCAGAAATGTCGGCGCGCCGACATTTGCTGATTTAAGACTCGGTGTCCTTTGGAGTGCGAGTGCTTGCCCTCGCTTTTACGGACTCAAGAGGGAGTGCCAAGTTTCCGTCATCGCACCATCTGTCCGATCGCAAAAGCGGCAGCGAGCCGCCGCACTCCAGAATGTCGGCGCGCCGACATTCCCGGTTTCACGCCCGGCGGTGCGCCCATGACTCCCGTGAAGAAAGCTAAATCCAAAACCAAGTCTAAAGGGAAACCCTCGTTATCCGTGACTCCATCCGACAAGCGCATCGAGCTGCTGCTCGAAATTGGCTCTGAAGAAATCCCGGCGGGCATGCTGCCGCGCGCCATCGATGAACTGAAGTCCATCCTGGAGCGCAACCTCATCGCCGAAAATCTGAACGAGGGCGTCACCGTCGAGACCTTCGGCGGACCGCGTCGCCTGACCGCCTGGGTTCGTGGGTTGGTGGCCAAACAAGCCGACGTGGTCAACGAAGTCACCGGGCCGCCCGAGTCCGTGGCTTACGATAATGTCGGCGCGCCGACAAGAGCCGCCGTCAGCTTCGCCGAGAAGCAAGGCGTCGCTCTGCACGAGCTGTTCACCGTGCAGACGCCCAAGGGCGAATACCTGGCCGTGCGTGTCACTCGCCGCGGCCGCACCGCGCACGACCTGCTGCTCGATATCTTGCCGCGCGTGATTCACGACCTTACCTGGCCTCGCAGCATGACTTGGACCGGCCTCGACGGCGCGCACTTCATTCGCCCCATTCGCTGGCTCGTGGGCGTGCTTGATGGAAAACCTCTGAAGTTCAGCTTTGGCGGATTGACCGCCGGAGACAGCACGCGGGGCCATCGCTTCCTGGGAAAACCGGAAATCAAGGTGCGCGATTTTGCCGGCTACGAAACGAAGTTACGCGCCAATGGTGTCATCGTGCGGCCCAGCGAACGCCTGGAAATCATCTCCCGGGAACTGGCCGCGCACGCCAAGCGCACCGGCTGGAGCGTTCACCGCGACGCCACGCTGCTGCAACTCGTCAGCTACTTGAATGAATTCCCTCACGTCATCGAGGGTGGCTTCGACGCGTCGTTCCTAAACCTGCCGGACGAAATCCTGATTACCGTGATGCGCGATCACCAGAAATACTTCGCACTGGAAAAGCGCAATGGCGACCTGGCGCCCAATTTCCTGGCGGTCATTAATATGGCTCGCGACGCCAAGGGCTTGGTTCGCGCCGGACACGAACGAGTGCTAAAGGCGCGGTTTGCCGACGCGCGCTTCTTTTGGGAGTCCGACCAGAAATGTCGGCTCGCCGACAATTTGGCGAAATTGGAGAAAGTGACCTACGAGTCGCGGCTGGGCAGCTACCGCGACAAGGTCGAACGCATGCGCGCCATCGCCCGGTGGCTGGCCGAGCAGTGGTTCAACCTGGGCATCGTGCAAGCACATGTTGCGGATGCCGACCGCGCCGCGGAACTGGCCAAGTGCGACCTGGTCGCGGAAATGGTTCGCGAGTTCACCGAGTTGCAGGGTATTGTGGGCGGCCTGTATTCACGAGCGCAGGGCGAGTCCGATGAAGTGGCGGATGCAGTCTATGACCACTACCGTCCTGTGGGTCTCGAAGATCCCGTACCGCGCAACACCACAGGATGCGCTGTGGCGCTTGCCGATAAGTTCGACTCCATAGCGGGGTGCTTGTCAGTGGGAGTTGTGCCCACCGGTTCGAGCGATCCTTATGCGCTGCGACGCGCAGGACTTGGCATCGTGAAAATCATTCTGGACAAGAAGCTGCCCGTGTCGCTGTCGCTGACGATTCATGCCGCGGCCAAGGCCCTGCACACGCATCCGCCAAAGAAGAATGTCAGCCACGCGATGGAAGCGCAGATCCTGGACTTTATCCACGAGCGCGCCAAGTTCGTGTTTCGCGAACGATTTCTGTATGCCTACGATGAAGTAAATGCCGTGTTCCGCGCCGGTGCTGACGACCTGGTGGATGTGGAAAAGCGCTTGCGGGCGCTGCGGGCGATTCGCAAGTCCAAGAAGTTCGAACCGCTGGCGGTCTCCTTCAAGCGCATTCGAAAGATCCTGGAGAAGGCCAACCTGCCTGCCGAAACGCAGCCGGTCAACCCGGAGCTGTTCCAGAGCCAGGAAGAGAAGGATCTGCACGCCGCAGTACGCAAGGCGGCGGCAAAGGTCAGTGAAGACAAGCGCGGCGGCCGTTTTCAGGAAGCGCTGGAAGAGATTGCCGGGCTGCGCAAGGTGGTGGACACGTTCTTCGAAAAGGTGATGGTGATGGCGGAGGACGAAGCGGTACGGAAGAACCGCTTGGCATTGCTGTCGGAGTTGTTGCGCGAATTCACGACCATTGCGGATTTTTCGGAGTTGGGTGGAGAAGAGGGAAAGTAGAAAATGTCGGCGCGCCGACATTCCCGATTTGGAACGCGGCCGGAACCAGGCGGCATCTCTGTAGCTCAGGCATTCAGGCCTGAGGTTCTTCTTTCTCGATGGCTTGGTCCTAGCGGGAGCGAAGAACCCTCACCCCAGAAGGGGTGAGCTACAGGAGCAGAGAATCGAAAATGTCGGCGCGCCGACATTTTCGGGATGGAGCTTTGGAGTGCGAGAGATTGCTCTCGCTTTGCGGTCCCGACGATGCCTCCCACAGTTCGTTTGGAAGTGCGGCGGCGAGAGCAGAAGCGGCGACGAGCCCCGCACTGCACAATGTCGGCGCGCCGACATATTCAAGTTTTACTTTAGGTAGGAGAAAGGCACCGTGAAGGCGACGTGACAAGCACCACAGCATCAATCCCAAGTTTCTGAGACACTTTTCTTTTGGAAAAATGTCGGCGCGCCGACATGGCGCACTCCAATCCCAAATGAGTGCGGTGAACAGCGCGCTAGTACCGCAGTTAAAAAACCAAGTGAGGCGTACCGTGAAAAAGTGGGTCTATTTCTTTGGCGCAGGTAAAGCGGAAGGGGATGGCGAATGGCGCGATCTCCTCGGAGGGAAGGGTGCCGGTCTCGCGGAGATGACCAAGATCGGTCTGCCCGTTCCCGCAGGTTTCACCATTTCCACCGAAGCCTGTGATCATTTCTACAAGAACGGCAAGAAGTATCCGAGCGAGTTGAAGAAGCAGGTAGCCGATAGCGTGGCCCGGCTGGAAAAGGTCACCAAGAAGAAGTTGGGCGATCCCCAGAACCCGCTGCTGGTCAGCGTGCGTTCCGGGTCGGCGCGCTCCATGCCGGGAATGATGGAAACGATTCTGAACCTGGGCTTGAACGACAAGTCCGTCGAAGGCCTCGCCGAAGTTACCAACAACGAACGCTTCGCCTACGATGCGTATCGTCGCTTCGTGCAGATGTATTCCACCGTGGTGATGGGCATGTCCAAGGAAGACCTGGAACATCGCCTGCGTGCCATGAGGACTCGTCTGGGTGCCAAGGAAGATACCGCGGTACCGGCCAGCGGCTGGAAGGAACTGGTCGCGGAATACAAGCAGTACTTCAAGGAAAAGTCCGGCAACGATTTCCCCGAGGATCCGATGGAGCAGTTGTGGGGAGCGGTTGGCGCGGTGTTTGGTTCGTGGATGGCAGAGAAGGCCGTCACCTACCGCCGCGTGGAGAAGATCACCGGCTTGCTGGGCACTGCCGTCAACGTCATGCAGATGGTGTTCGGCAATACCGGCGACAATTCCGGAACGGGCGTGTGCTTTACGCGCGACCCCAGCTCCGGCGAGAAGATTTTCTACGGCGACTACTTGACCAATGCGCAGGGCGAAGATGTGGTGGCGGGCATTCGCACGCCGGTACATTTGACCGAACTGGCGAAGATCATGCCGAAGGTTTACGCGCAACTCGACAAAGTTCGAGTAAAACTTGAAAAACACTACACCGACATGCAGGACATGGAGTTCACCGTCGAAGACGGCACGCTCTATATGTTGCAGACGCGCACCGGTAAGCGCACTCCGGCCGCCGCGTTCAAGATCGCCATGGATATGGCCAACGAGAAGCTCATCACTAAAGAAGACGCGGTGCTGCGCATCAAGCCGGAAGATATCGAGCGGCTGTTCTACCCGGTCATCGACGCCAAGGTGGACAAGAAGACGCTGGAATCGCGCATCCTGGGGCACGGCATCAACGCTGTTCCCGGAGCCGCAGTGGGCAAGGCGTGCTTCTCTGCAGCCGATGCCGAAGAGTGGGCCAAGAAGGGCGAGAAAGTAATTCTCGTGCGGCGCGAAACCAGCCCCGAAGATGTTGGCGGCATGGCCGTGGCGCAAGGCATTCTGACGGCGACGGGCGGCAAGACTTCGCACGCAGCAGTAGTCGCGCGCGGGTGGGGCAAATGCTGCATCGTTGGCGCGGAAACCCTGGACATTGATTACAAGACCAAGGTGATGACCTCCGGAAAGAACGGCAAGAAGGTGAAAGAAGGGGAGTGGCTGACGCTGGATGGCAGCGAAGGCGTTGTATACACCGGCGTTATGCCGCTGGTGACTCCGGAATTCCCGAAGGCTTACCAGACCATCATGAAGTGGGCCGACGAAATTCGCCGGCTGCGCGTGCGCACCAATGCGGATACGCCGCAGGACGCGCGCAAGGCCATCGAATTCGGCGCCGAAGGCATTGGGCTCTGCCGTACCGAGCACATGTTCTTCACCGACTTCGAGCATCCGGAAAAGAGCCACGACCGCCAGTTGGCCATCCAGGAAATGATTCTGGCGAACGACAAAGAATCCCGCGTCAAGGCTCTGGATAAGCTGTTGCCGTTCCAGCGCCGCGACTTTGTGGGCATCTTCCAGGCTATGGACGGCTTCCCGGTAACCATTCGCTTGATCGACCCGCCGCTGCACGAGTTCGTGCCGCACGAGGCCGCCAAGCAAGCCGAGTTGGCCAAGGAACTCGGCATCAGCCCCGAAGTGGTTGCGCGTCGCGTGGAGCAATTGCACGAAGCCAACCCGATGTTGGGGCACCGCGGATGCCGCTTGTCCATCACGTATCCCGAAATTCTGGAGATGCAGGTGCGAGCGATTATCGAAGCGGCAATCGAGTGCCACAAAGGCAGAGTTAAAGTATTACCTGAGATCATGATTCCGCTCACTTTGGACAAAAAGGAGCTCGGCATTCTCGTCGATTCGACGCGCCGGGTTGCGGAAGACTTGCTGAAGAAGGCTGGCGTGAAGCTGCCGTACCTTGTCGGCACCATGATTGAACTTCCGCGCGCAGCGTTGCTGGCGAATGAGATCGCCGAAGTGGCGGAGTTCTTCTCGTTCGGCACCAACGACCTGACGCAAACCACCATGGGACTGTCGCGCGACGATGCGGGCCGCTTCCTTCCCGACTATGTGGATGAGAAGAAGGCTGGCGTGTTTGCGGGAGACCCGTTCCAGACACTCGACACCAAGGGCGTAGGCATGCTGATGCGCTGGGGCGTCGAGAAAGGCCGCGAGACGCGCCCGAAGCTAAAGGTGGGTATCTGCGGCGAACACGGTGGAGATGCGGAAAGCGTGAAGTTCTGCCACGAAATTGGCATGGACTACGTCAGCGCGTCACCGTTCCGCGTGCCGATCTCGCGATTGGCGGCGGCGCAAGCGGTGGTGGAAGCGAAACAGAAAGCCGCGAAGAGCAAGAAGAAGAAGTAACGCGGCGGGTAGTGGAGTGAATCAGAGCCGAGGTGGCAGGTGCCGCCTCGGCTTTTGTTTTGGTGTTGGCGGAAAATGTCGGCGCGCCGACATTGCTGCGGTGAACAAAACAGAAAAGCGGGAGAGGAGAAAAAGAAGTAGGATGGCGTTGGTGGCGGTAGCTTCGAAGCGGCTGCGGTTTGTCGCGTGAACGGACGAAACCGGCGCGCGTCTGAATGAAATCGGATGCGCTAGCGGGCGCGGCTGGCGCTACCGGTCCTGCTGAACGACAGACGGGATGCAGGTCTATACCCTCGGGACGGACGCCGTTGAAGAAAAACTTCAAGGCAGCGATGGCAGTCGCTGTGGTTCTGCTGGGCGCAGCGGCATGTTTTGGCGCGGATGCGACGCTCGTGCTGCACGGACGGGTTGTCGACGAGGATGGATTGCCGGTTAACGGAGCTCAAGTAAAGCTTGAACATGCAGGCGGGCCGACAGAACCTGCGGATAACACGCAAACTGCCGCGGCAACAAGCGCACAAGCCGCGACCAGCGGGCAGCTGCCGGCGCCCCCACAAACTTTCGCGGCCACCAGCGACGACACGGGCGCGTTCACAATTGCAAACTTAGAAGCCGGCGACTACACGGTTCGCATCGTGAAGGCGACGTTCTTCGTTTTGAGCGGCCAGACGATTACGCTGAGCCTCGAGAACACCGAGTTTACGTTCACGTTGAATCACACCGAAGAAGTGCACGAAAAAGTGGACGTGAACGCGCCGCCCGACCGCATCGATCCTTCCAGCACGGCGGAAACCGCGTCACTGAACGTGACGGAAATCCGCGACATCCCGGTGCCCAGTTCGCATACGCTGCAGCAAAGCCTGATCGCCATGCCGCAGGTGCTGCACGACAACATGTTTTTGCTGCACGTAGCAGGAGCGCGCACAACACAGGCGCAATACCTGCTGGACGGATTCGACATTGGCGACCCGGTCAGCGGGCAATTGGACGCGCGGTTCAGCGTGGATGCGGTGCGCACGGCGGAAATACAGACGGCGGGGTTTGGCGCGCAGTATTACCATCCCGGCGCGGCGGTGTTGAGTTTTCATACGCCGGAGGGCGACGACAAATTCCGGTTTGGAGCGGTGGACTTCATTCCCGGAATCAGCGTGCAAAATGGGGTGCAGTTCGGGAATTTCTATCCGCGGTTTTCGTTTTCCGGGCCCATCAAGAAGGGCAAGCTGTGGTATTCGGAATCGCTGAGCATGCAGCACACCTTGAGCATCATCAATGGGCTTCCCAGCAATGCCGACCAGGTGCAGCAGTGGTCGGGCGATGCTTTGACGCGATTGCTGTGGCTGATTGCGCCGAATCACAGCCTGCATGGCTCGTTTTTGTATAACCAGGGTAGTTCGACGAATAGCGGGCTGAGCACGATCACGCCGATCTCGACGACCAGCGATGTGACCAATCACCGATATTTCGGTTCAGTGAAGGACCAATGGTGGATCAGCAAAACATTGTACGAGCTGGGATTTGCGGCGGACGAAAGCTACGTAAACAGCGTGCCGAAGGGCACCGAGCCTTACGTGCTGCTGGTGAATGGGTCGGAAGGAAATTACTACCAGGCGGTGCGCCAAACCGGCCACCGCTACCAGGGATTTTTCGACGCCATCATCACGGGATTTGAGTGGCACGGGTCGCATACGATTTCGACGGGTGCGGATATTTCCAGCGTCGACCTGACGCAGTCCGCGCAGCGTACGGAGATTCAGGCGCTGCGCGCGGACTTGACGCTGTCGCGTCTGAGCACGTTCATTGGGCCGGCGAGTTTTTATGTAACGGATACTTTGGCGGGCGGGTTCGTTCAGGACGTGTGGACCATCAATAAGCATGTGATCGCGCAGTTGGGAGTTCGCGCAGACTGGGACCGTTTTATACAAGGAGCGATCGCCGGACCGCGGTTGGCGCTGAACTATTTGCCGTTCGCGGACGACCGCACGAAATTCACGGCGGGCTGGGGCATGTATTCGATACCGATGAACCTGTCGGTGATCGGGCAAACTGAAGATCAGAGGGAAGTGGACACGCTGTATGACGCCACCGGGAAAGTGGTGACGGCGGGTCCGGCGACGAGCCAATTTGTACAGAGCTCCAATGGATATCAGACGCCGTACTTTCAGATTGCGAACGTAGGCTGGCAGCAGCGTCTGAAACGAAATACGCTGCTGGGGCTGGAATTACTGGCGCGCGATGAACACCACGGGCTGGTGTACGAGACGGTGCCACCGGGGCAGATCGGGGCCACCTTCTTGCTGCAGACGTCGCGGCGCGACACCTACCGCGCCGTGACGGCGACGGCGCGGCACAATTGGGAGAACGGCGCGTACTTGTTCGCTGCTTACACGCGCTCAAATACCAGGACGGACCAGGCGCTGGATCCGTTTTTAGGCTCGCTGTACTTTGCGGCGCAGCAGCCGGCACCGCTGTCGTGGGACGCACCGAATCGCATTTTGAGTTGGGGAAATGTGCCGACGCCGATCTGGGGATTGCAGTTCAACTTTTTTTATGAGTACCGCAGCGGGTATCCATTCAGCGTAATCAATCAACAGCAATTCCTGGTGGGGCCGCCGAACTCGCTGCGCTTTCCGGTGTACTCGAATCTGACGGTAAGCGTGGAGAAGCAGTTCCGTTTTACGGGGAGATTGTTTGCGGTGCGGGTGGCGGTGGTGAATATATTGAACCGCAAGAATCCCGACACGGTGGTGAACAACATTGATGCGATTGGGACGACGCCGAATTTTCTGACGTTTTCGGGAGGGCAGGACCGGGCGATTACGGCGAGGTTGAGGTTTATCAGTAGCAAGAAATGATGAGGGTAGGCGACGATGGATCGCGATATCAGGGATCAGCGATCAGCGATCAGGGATCAGGAGGCAAGAGGAGGCGATATGGTTTGCGTTGCTGGATTGCGACCGATTCTTGTCTGGAGCGGGATGCTTCTGATATGTGCTGGGACTTCCCTGGCGCAGGAGCGTGCTTACAACGAACAGGCGGAGTTCGATAAAGACGGAAACATTTTTGTGAGTTCGGATGGGGGAAAACTGATTTTGATGCGGAATACGGCGCGGTGCGTGGAAGCGAGTGTCGCCGTCGATCGGCAGACGGTGATCTGCCTGGTGCGGAATCCCACGGACGAGAATCCGATGCAGAGCTTGCAAGCAGAGATCTACTTCAGGGGCGGTCAAAAGAGAGTGATCGAACCGGGCGCTGCGATTTGGGAGTGGCACTTCTGGAAAAAAGGGGGAGCAATTGGCGCTGTTATTTGGGGAACGAGGTAGCCGTGGAACGCACGCGCTGTATGGCACGGCGACCGGAGCGCTGGTCGAAAAAACAGAGCAGCCAGAAGATGGGACTCAGCTTCCGGGATGGGCTAAGAGCGCGCTGCAAATTCAAAATGAGTCGGTGCCCATGACCAATGAAGCGATCGCGGAACGATCGAAGTGGGTCAGAAAAGTGCTGATGGAGATTCAGAAAATTCAACCGGGAATGACCAGGAAAGACCTGCTGACCATGTTCAGGATGGAAGGGGGATTGTCCTCTCGACTGCGGCGCACGTACGTCTTCACGGAATGTCCAAGCATCAAGGTGAGCGTCACTTTCCGAGCAGCGAAGAATGAAGTTGGTTTCACGGAGAGGCCGGATGATGTCATTGAGTCGATTTCGAGACCATATCTCGCGTTTGGTGTTGCCGATTGACAACGCGAAGTAAGCAAGGCGCAGCGTGACGTGGTGGTATCAGGGATCAGCGATCGGGGATCAGGAAGCAAGAGCTCAGGCGGGCGGCCTATGCTTGGCTGCGGTGGTTTGGTTGGGACGAACGGGAAGGCTCTATTGGTAGCGCACAATCGAAATACAAACAGAGGGCTGGCATAAAAGCCAGCGTTACATGAAGAGCAGAGCGGTTGTATCCTGCTTGTAGTGGCATGGCCGGCGTGGCGGCGGTTCGTGTAGAGACTGAGTTGTTTAGAAAATGGCAGTGCGCTGGATGATGATTGTTGATTATGGATGGCAGGTGACAGGGTATCTTCCTTTCGGCGCTGCTCATGGCTATAATAGCCATGAAAGGCGGGGTGAAACATGCGAAGCGTGAATGTGGCGGAACTGAAGAATCGGCTGAGTAAGTACCTGACGTTTGCCAAGGGAGGAGAAGAGGTGGTAATCCGCGACCGCAACCTTCCGGTGGCGAAACTGGTTCCGTTTGTCGGGGAGGATGCCAGCGAACAGGATTTGTTGCTGGTTGCGGCGGGGAAAATGCGTTTGCCGCAGATTCGGCTGGACGTGAAGAAGTTGTCGAAGATCCCGACGGGGAGCGTAAAGGGAAACAGAGCGATCCAGGCGGTTGTCGCCGACAGAGAAGAACAGTGAAAAAAGCGGCAGCGTATTGGGATGCGAGCGCGCTCGTGCCGTTGTGCATTCATGAGGATGCTAGCCGACTGGCACGAATACAGCTTCGCCGATATACCCCGGTGATCTGGTGGGGAAGCTGCGTTGAGGTGCATAGCGCCATCTGCCGTTTGCGTCGCGTAAAGGAAATAACGAGCAATGAGCAGCAAGGCGCCGTGGCACGGTTGCTAATGTTGAGCCGAGGGTGGAACGAGATTCTTCCCAGCGACGATCTGCGGGACCTCGCCATGCAGTTGCTTGATCAGCATGCGTTGCGGGCAGCCGATAGTTTGCAACTGGCAGCTGCGTTGATCTGGTGCGGGCAGCGGCCGGCAAAGAGGAATTTCATCTGCGGAGACCGGCGGCTATCGGAGGCGGCGGAGGCGTTGGGGTTCTCGGTGGCGCAGTTGAGCTGAAGCGGTGAAGCAGCGCAAGCGGTGTGGGCTGGCATAAAAGCCAGCGCTACAGGAGGAGAAGAGCGTTACAGAAAGGTTGAGCACCCGCATCGCGTCTGCGGAAAGCAGATCCCTGTAAGTTCACAAACGAAGTGCAACAGGCTGGTAAGGTTGTGTTGCCATGGGAACTTACGGACAACTATCACTGGAAGAGCGGTGTACGATTGCCGGGCTTCAGGAAGCCGGGCAATCGTGTCGGCAAATCGCTGCAGCTATGGATCGCTCGGCATCGACGCTCTGCCGGGAACTGAAACGCAACGCTGGTGCCCAGGTCGGCTACCGGCCGGTCTACGCGGAGGATCAGGCTTGGGCGCGTCGTGGGCGCGGTTCGCGTTTGGCGCGGCAACCGGAGTTGCGCAAAGTGGTGCTGGAGCGCTTGTCGCACGGGCACTCTCCGGAACAAGTTGCTGGTCGCTTGCGACGGGAACACGGGCGTGCGGTGCTTTGTGCCGAATCCATCTAGCGTTTCATCTATGCGCAGATCCGTCGCACCGACGATACCGACTGGCGCAACTATCTGCCGCAACGCAAGTACAAGCGCGGCTATCGTCGCCCGCGCCGGGAGCACTCTCCGCTGCGGCTCATCCCGCAACGCGTGCCTCTGGCAGAGCGGCCTGCGGAGGTTTTGCAGCGCTCTGACGGCGGCCATTGGGAGGCCGACCTGATGCTGTTCAGCGATCCCGACGGAGTGCTACTGGTGGCCCAGGAACGCGCTTCGCGGTTAGTGCTCATCCGCCGCCAGCACAGCAAAGCGGCCACCCCGATCGTTCAGGAATTGCAGCGCAACTTCGCAGCGCTGCCTCAAGCGCTGCGCCAGACCGTCACTTTCGATAACGGCGCGGAGTTCTCGCATCACCAGCAGTTGCACAGCAACCTGCACATGCCAACTTACTTCTGCGACACCCACGCGCCATGGCAGAAAGGCGGCATCGAAAATGCCATCGGCCGGCTGCGCCGTCTGCTGCCCAGAAAAATCGACCCTAGCTGGCTGACACAGAGCAGCCTTGACGCTCACGCGAACCGTTACAATCACACCCCACGCAAATGCCTCGGCTTCAGAACTCCCGCCGAGATCTTTTCATCGATGCTTTTGCACTTGAAATGTGAATCCACACCCTCGCTGCGCTCGGGATGACAACTGATATGCACCATAGTCAAACAGGCGAGCACGGAGTGCTGAGTCACTCGGTTCGTTTGGCGGATAGAGGGAGTGGATCCTGGGATTCGGGGGACTGGATAAAGAGATTGTGGCCGTAGGCGAGGTAGAGGTACTGATTGTCTTTGACGCCGATGAACGCCATGGGCGGACCCGGGTATGACCTATGAACTATGGCGGATTCGCCGGATTTGATGTTGATGTGGACGAGTTCGAGCACTGAATCAAAGCCGTGGCTCAACAGGAGTTCCATCGCGATATCGCCGTTGTCGTTGAAATCCACCTGATGAATCTGAACAAGGTGTAAGCCGTCGTCGGCAGCGATTTTGTTGACGATTTCGGTGACGCTTCGTTGCGCGAGGACGACGCCGTTACGATCGCACATGACGGCTCCGCGATTGCTGGGTGCGTAGAAAAAGATGCGATCTTTCGTTACCCGCAGCACCGGCTGCCCCGTTTCGCCACCCTCAAGGAAGGAATCTCCGCCCTCTTTCATAGTGCTCGCCGGGATCATACTTTTTAGCACGCGGCCATCGCGGCTGTACTCGACCAGTAGCGGAGAGTCAGGCGGAGTCTGACCGTCGGGAGTTTCGCGTTCGCCGAGAACAAAAATTGCGTCGTCGTCCTGGCTGTAGGCGATGACGCGCGCATATTGCGGCGCCGGGTCCCAGGTTTTCAGCAACTCGCCGGAAGAGCTATAGGTGAGAACCAGCTTACGAATGTTGTGGCCACCAAAGTTCAAGATGGCGGCAATCAATGTGGTGCTGCCGGGTCCCGCGGCCATGCTGTCGACGTAGGAATCTTGAATACCCGCGAAATCTTTGAAAATGTCGATGTCGTCGCCGCGATGTGTCTCCCCCGAATAGGAGCGAACAGGCTGAAGCGGAGTGCCGTGACCGAAAAATAAAACTTGGTTCGTGGAGTCCCACTGCGGCAGGCCGGTGGGATAGATGGCTTGCGCGAAGGAGGGAGTGTTGAGAAGAGTTGCTGCAGTTGCCAGGAAGAGAAGTGGAAGAAAATGACGTGGCCGGAGCATTGGTTTTCTCCATGCGCCGAGGTCGGAAGCTTAGGCAAAGTGTAGTGCCAAGTAGGAGGCGCGGCAAGGGAAACGGTTGCATGGATCAACTGTGGAGGGGGGAAGCATGCTTCACCACAGAGGACACCGAGAGCACAGAGGAAGAAGGAAGGGGATTTCTTACTTCGGTCCGTGGCCGCGTCGGTTTGGTGGAAATCAGCTGACGAGAAATGTGAAGACTGGCTGGCATAAAAGACCAGCGCTACATGAAGAGAAGACCGGTCGTATTCTGCTTGTAATCGCATGGCCGGTGGTGGGGCGGAAAAGCCTCATCCCTAAAGGGATGAGCTGCAGGATTTTCGTTAGGGATTCAAGATACGGAGACGAGACCGAGTCGGCACGGAATGGAATGGCTGTATCCCGCGGCCGTGGGTGGCATCCAACGTGGCGTAGAGACTCGTTTTAGGAGGGGATATGGCTGAGGCTACTTTTGGTGCGGCGCGTGGGAAGTCGATTGCTCGTGCTTCGTTTCATACGGTGGAGGCGGATGGCGTGCGTGTGTTTTATCGCGAAGCGGGGCCGGCGGATGCGCCGGTGCTGCTGCTGTTGCATGGATATCCGGCGTCGTCGCATATGTTTCGCGAATTGATTCCACGAATGGCGACGAATTATCGCGTGATCGCACCGGACTTGCCGGGATTTGGATTCACAACGGTGCCCGCTGAACGCAACTACAAATATTCGTTTGAGGCGCTGGCGCAAACCGTGGAAGCGTTCGTGGACGCGCTGGGGTTGAAAAAATATGCGCTATATATTTTCGATTATGGAGCGCCGGTGGGATTGCGGTTGGCGTTGGCACATCCGGAACGAGTGACTGCGATCGTGTCGCAGAACGGCAACGCGTATGAAGAAGGATTGGGCGATGCGTGGGACCCGATCCGTCGATATTGGGCCACACCATCGGCGGAGAATCGCGAAGCGTTGCGGCGCGAAGTGTTGACGCTGGAGGGAACGCGTTGGCAATACACGCATGGAGTGGCGAATCCGGAGACGGTGGCGCCGGAGTCGTACACCCTGGACCAGGCATTGCTGGAGCGGCCGGGAAATAAGGATATCCAATTGGATTTGTATCTGGATTACCAGTCGAACGTGAAGCTGTATCCAAAATTTCAGGCGTATTTTCGCGAGTTCAAGCCGCCGTTGCTGGCAATTTGGGGGAAGAATGATGTGTTTTTTATACCGGCAGGAGCGGAGGCGTTCCGCAAAGACAATCCGAGTGCCACGGTGAAGTTGTTGGACACCGGGCACTTTGCGTTGGAGACGCATGTGGAGGAGATTGCTGAGGCGATGCATGAGGTTTTGCGGCGGGGAAGATGAGAGTCGAGAGTTAAAAGCTAAAGGATTACCCCAAGAGAAGACCCCGGTTCCCGCAGAGCGAAGGGTCAGGTAGAAGTATCTGCCTGGCAACATCAACATGTTGTCGGTCAGTCAGCACAGCTAGTCAACGATCGCGTGCTACTCGTGCCGCAGGGCGATCATCGGATCCACGCGCATAGCCCGGCGCGCGGGAAGGTAACTGGCCGCCATTGCCACCAGCAGCAGCAAAATTGTCACGCCGCCAAAAACCAGCGGGTCGATGGGCTTAACTCCGTACAGCAGGCTTTTCATCAGTCTCGACAAACCGAGCGCGCCAACAATGCCTGCTGCGGAGCCGATCAGTGCCAACACCATCCCTTGGCGCAATAGCAGGAACACTACGTCGGCCGGGTTAGCTCCCAGCGAAACGCGGATGCCGATCTCGTGCGTGCGTCGCGATACCGCATAGCTCATCACGCCATAAATTCCCACCGCCGCCAGTAGCAAAGCCACTGCCGCAAATATTCCGAGTAGCAGCATCTCAAAGCGTGGCTGCGCGTTGGCGTCCGCGACCACCGCATCCATCGTCAGTACTTGCGAAATCGGCAAATTGCGATCGAAAGACCACACCGTTTCCTTTAACGCCTGCGTGATTGCCGCTGGATCGCCTGCGGTTCGTGCCACAAGCGTGATGTAGGAACTGTGAGACTCGGGAGCTCCGAGGAACTGCGCGTTCTGGAACGCAGCGAGATAGACTTCCTCGTCAGGTTTGGAGGCCCAATCGCCCTGCTTAACGTCTTTGACGATTCCGACAATCGTCAACCAGGTAGGCCTGTCGGTAGTGTCCGCGTCAAAGGATATGCGCTTTCCGATGGGATCTTCGCCGGGCCAGAAACTGTGAGCCGCTTTTTCGTTGATCACTACCACTCCGGGAGAGGTTTTCGTATCTGCCTCGGTGATATCTCGCCCACGCAGCAGCGGTATGCGCATGGTCGCAAAATAGCCCGGTGTCGCGATTCGGTAGACGCCGCCAGGCGAGTCTCCCGGCCGCGGTTTGGGTCGGCCTTCAATTACGAACGGCCATCCCCACAAATCTCCCGCCAGGGGAAGGTGATTGATGCCCGCCGCCGACTCCACGCCGGGAATCGCGCGGACACGCTCGAGCAGTTGACGGTAGAAGACTTGGCGATTGCCCGGTGCGGCCTCGTTCGAACCCGCCACTGACACAACCATCGATAGGACATTGTGAGGATGGAACCCTGGGTCCACGGATTGCAGAGCGAAGAAACTGCGCACCATCAATCCGGCCCCGATCAACAGCACCAAGGCAAGCGCAAATTCTGATGCCACCAGAAAACTGCGCAGACGGTTGCGCTGCATTCCATCGCTGCTGCCACGTCCCGTTTCTCTCAGCGTGTCGTTCAAATTTACCGCCGAAGCCTGCAGCGCTGGAGCCAATCCAAAGCCGATGCTGGTCAGAACCGTAATGGCAAACAAAAACAGCACCACCCAACCATCTAATGTGATTGTTTCCACGCGAGGAATGCTTCCCGGGCTGAGCGCCACTAATGCGCGCGTTCCCCAGAATGCCAGCAACAGGCCAAGCGCTCCGCCCATTCCCGCCAGCAGCAAGTTCTCGGTCAGAAATTGCCGGATTACGCGGCCGCGCCCCGCTCCCAGAGCGGCTCGCACGGCAATTTCTTTTTGGCGCGAGGCCGCGCGCGCCAAAAGCATGTGCGCGACGTTGGCGCACGCCATCAGCAGCACAAATCCCACCGCTCCCAGCAAAACCAGTAGCGGCGCTTCCACTTTACCGACCACTTGCTCCTTCAGCGGGGTCACGAGCACATTTTGATTCGTGCCCGGGTACTGTTTTTCCAGGCGAGCGGCAATCGTGGCTATTTCCGCACGCGCTTGCGCCAGCGTTGCGCCGGGCTTCAGCCTGCCGAACACGCGCAAACTGTTTCCCGCGCGATTGTGGACCCGGTCGCCAAATGCGATGGGAACCCATAATTCCGCGTGCGTTGCCCAGAAGGGCGCAAATTGAAAGTCTCGCGGCATCACGCCGACGATGCTGTACGCGTCGCCGTTCAGGCGAATCACTTTTCCAACTACGTTGCGATCCTCGGAGAATCGGCGCTGCCACAGCCGGTAGCTCAAGATGACTTCGTGCTCCGAACCCGCACGGTCGTCCTGTTCTGTGAATAGACGGCCGAGCAGCGGCTGCGCGCCCAGCAACGGGAAAAGGTCGTAGGTAATTTTGTGGCCGCGGATGTTTTCGGGTTGATCGACGCCGGTCAGATTCGGCGACCAGTATTCCGCCGCGCCCATGCCTTCAAACGAGCGGCTTTGCTCTCGCCAGTCAACGTAGTTGGCCGCGGATACCGGTGCGGTCGGGTCGATCAGGATAGTAACTAGCCGGTCGGCGTCCTTATATGCAAGGGGATGCAACAGGATCGCGTTCACGACGCTGAAAATGGCGGTGTTTGCGCCAATCCCGAGTGCCAGCGTAAGTACCGCAATTGCCGTGAAACCCGGGCTTTTGCGCAACGCCCGCGCTCCGTACCGCAAATCCTGCAGCAATGTTTCTGTGAAGCTTACACCACGGGCGTCGCGGCATTCTTCTTTTGCGCGCTCCACTCCGCCAAATTCAATGCGTGCGCGCCGCATCGCTTCGTCACGGGTCACGCCCTTACGTTGTAGATCTTCGGCGTACGCTTCCATGTGAAAGCGCAATTCGGCGTCCATCTCGCTTTCCATGCGCGTACGTCCCAGCATCGCCTGTATCCAGGAACAAATCTGGCTCCAAAGCCTCATACTTCCTCCGGCTTGGTCCCCAATATTCCGGCAATCACATCTGCCATGCGGTTCCAGTTTTCGGTTTCGGTGTGCAGCCTGCGCTTGCCGGCTGCCGTGAGTTGGTAAAACTTGGCCTTGCGCTTATTTTCGGATTCGCCCCACTCGCTGTTGATCCAGCCCTGATGTTCCAGGCGATAGAGCGCCGGGTACAACGAGCCCTGTTGGATTTCCAGGCGGTCTTTCGAGATTTGCTGAATGCGCAGCAGAATTCCGTATCCGTGCAGAGGTCCGAGGGAAACGGCCTTGAGGATCAGCATGTCGAGTGTGCCTTGCAGAAGGTCCAGTTGTTTGTCCAAGAGATACCTCTCCTAGATGCTCTAGGAAGGTATAAGCGGATTCTCCTAGACTGTCAAGGGGAAGCTTCTGGGCGGACCGAGGCTGCGGGAAAGCAACTCGTTGTCATCCTGAGCGAAACGAGGGATTTGCTTACCGCGAAATGCCAAGAAAAAGCAGATTCCTCACTCCGCAGACTCCGTTCGGAATGACAAAGTGGGAGTTTTTTTCGCAAGATGTCAGACCGTGCCCTTCCGAAAAAGGCCACTCTCTTTACGGCAGCGTGAACGCCACCACCGCATCGTCCTGTTTTTCTTCGTCGATATGCGGATGCCCGCCCGCCGCGATCACTACATACTGTCTGCCATTCGCGCGATATGTCATCGGCGTCGCGTGGGCGCTGGTTGGCAATTGCGCCTTCCACAGCTCCTTGCCCGTGTTCACGTCGAAGGCGCGAAAATACGGATCAATCGTGCCGGCCATGAATACCAATCCTCCCGCGGTAACGATCGGTCCTCCCAGATTGATTACGCCGTCCGGAACTTTCCCCGGCGCGAATGATCCAAGCGGAACCTGCCAGCGAATCGTGCCTTTTACCATGTCCACGGCGCTCAACATGCCCCACGGCGGCGGTACACAGGGCAAGCGGTGCTTTGGCGACAGCAGCGGCTGCCGAAACATGCCGTACGGCGCTCCTTCCTGTGAAGTGTATTCTCCTTTTTCCTCGCTTTTGCGCGCCTGGTCAAACTGGTCTCGCGGGATCACGCGCACCTTGGTCGGAAAATTATTCGTGGTCACCAAGAGCGCGTTGCTCTGAGGATCAAACGCATACCCGCTCCACGTCATACCGCCGATATTTCCGGGAATCGCCAAAGAGCCGCGCACGGCGGGCGGCGTAAAAACTCCTTCATTGCGAAGCGCGGCGATTTCCTTGCGGCAGGCCTCGCGGTCCTCGGCGTCCAAACCCCATGCATCGTCCGCGGAAACGTGTTGCGGAGCCAGCGCCGGCGGCGCGACCGGAAACGGCTGTGTGGGAGAAGTGGCTTCGCCCGGGACATCGCTCTGCGGAACAGCGCGCTCTTCGATAGGGAATACGGGAGCGCCCGTCTCGCGATTCAACACATAAATAAACGCGCTCTTGTTTCCTTGAATGACTACGGGGATTTTCTTGCCATCGTGTTCGAGCGTCGTCACCAGCGGAGGCGATGCCGTGTCGTAGTCCCATAAGTTGTGATGAACCAGCTGGAATCCCCACGCCACTTTGCCGGTCTTGGCATCGAGAGCTACTAGGGAGTCGGCCCATTTGTCATCGCCAGGCCGCAGCCCGCCGTAATAGTCGGGACTCGCGCTGCCCGTAGGTACAAAGATCAGTCCGCGCTCGGGAGCCGTCGCCATGATGGACCACGCGTTCGCTGCACCGGTGTTCCACGGTTTTGTTTGTCCGTCAGGACTATTTCCTGCGACGCCCGCAGTATTTGCTGGGATTGGATCCCAGCTCCAACGCAGTTTTCCCGAACGTGCGTCGAACGCACGCACAACGCCGCTAGGCATGTCCACGCGGCCGTTGTCATCGACTGCCGACCCAACCACCACGATGTCGTCGATTACTGTGGGTGGCGAAGTCATGTGATAAAAACCGGCGCGAAATCCGGGGACATCGCGCAAACTCACCTGTCCGCCAGTTCCAAAGTCAGCGCAAGCGAGTCCCGTCGCTGCGTCCAATGCGATCAGTCGCGCATCAATCGTGGCCTCGTAAATCCGCCGATGGCATGGTTGCCCCGCCGCTTGTTTTGGATCCAACCACGTGGCAACACCGCGATTGATCAGTCCGTCGCCCGACTTCCAGGTCTGATCGATTTTGGGATCGTAGGCCCAGCGCTGCTTTCCTGTTTCCGGATCCAAAGCAATCACGCGGTTAAAAGGCGTGGTGACATACAGCGAGCCGTCCACCAGAATCGGCGTGCTTTCAAACCCGCTTCTTCTGCGGCCCTGGCTGCCATCGGAAATGTCGCCGGTGTGAAATGTCCAGGCCACTTTGAGGTTTGCCACGTTCTCGCGATTGATTTGCGTGAGAGGGGAGTAACGCATTCCGCCCGGGTCGTTGCCATAATTCGGCCAATCCACATTCCCTGAACCCTGCGCCCACGCTGGTGCACCAGCCAGCATTGCGAATAAAACGATTGCCGCGCCAAATAGATGTCGAACGTATTTTGTGTCGCTCATAGGGCACATATACTCAACCAATCGTTGTTGCAAATCAATGCCGAACTGCTACTACATTCTCATACGCGACAATGACAATCGGGCCGCGTGATATCCGCACATGCCGTGCACTCCTCCGCCCGGCGGAGTCGATGCCGAGCACAGATAAATGTCGCGGGCGGATGTGGCATAGTGACGCCACGTGGGTCGAAACAAAAACTGTTTGATGTCCATCGAGCCGCCTGAAATGTCTCCACCGATCAAGTTCGCATCCATGTGTTGAAGGGCCGCGGGAGAAAAGACACGTCGAGCCAGGACGCAATCACGGAAGCCGGGAGCGAAGCGTTCGATTTGTGCTTCCATGGTTTCCAGCATGTCGTATTGAGAGCCATTGGGCACGTGGCAGTACGCCCAAGCGGTGTGCTGCCCCGCGGGAGCGCGCGTGGAATCGAACAGACTCGGCTGAGCCAGCAGCACGAACGGACGCTCCGAATGCCGTCCGCCGCGCATCGTTGCCTCGGAATCAGCAATTTCCTCAGCGCTTCCACCCAGATGGACGGTGGCCGCGCGCGAGCACTGTGGAGCTTTCCAGGGAATCGAGCAGCGCAGTGCGTAATCAACTTTGAAAGCCGCCGGGCCGTAGCGATACTTTGCGAGACGCAGCGTGTAGCGAGTGGACAACCGGCTCGTTGCCAGTCGCACCAGCTGAAACGGCGTGACATCGCACAGTGTGGCATTGTATTTTGGCAACGAATCTAGTTTATCGACGCGCGCAGATGTCTTGATCTCGCCTCCAAGCGTCGCCAGATGTCCGCACAAGGCTTGCGTAAGGGACCGGGCACCGCCGCGAGGAATTGGCCAACCCACCGCATGCGCCGCGGCTCCCAACATCACGCCGAACGCAGCGCTCAACGGTTCATCCAGACTTAAGAATGAATGCGCCGCGAGGCCCGCAAAGAGGGCTTTCGTGCGTTCGTTGCGAAACAAAACGCGCCAGAGCGTTTTTGCGGAAGGGAATGCCACCATTCCGAAGCGCGCAAGCAACCACGGGTGCCGCGTTAGCACGTGGACCGGCCGAAGCACTTCCGCGGATAATTCGCGCCAGTGCTGCGCGAACGGACGCATCAGGCGCTGCCAGGTTTTGCCATCCTCGCGAAGCGACGATTCGGTGGCCCCCAGATCCCGCTCTAATGTGATTGCTGTGCCGTCATCGAAAGGATGCGCCAGTGGGCATGGTGAGTGAATCCATTCCAACCCGTGCTTCGCCAATGGCAGCGAGGAAAAGAATGGCGACCCGGCAGCGAAGGGATAAACTGCCGATCCAAAGTCATGCAGGAAGCCGGGAAGGGTCAATTCCAACGTCCTGGCGGCTCCGCCCGGTTCCGGTTCCGCTTCGAAAATCTGGACCTTTACGCCGCGCTCCGCCAGCACGATCGCTGCAGCGAGACCGTTGGGGCCGGCACCGATGACGCAAGCATTGCGGTTCATTTTCGCGTTTCCGCCTTTGTGCGCCCGCTTACGTGGCTCACTGCCGCGGCGCTAACTCCGTAGGCCACTCGATAACAGCAATCTTTCCGTCCGCTTCGCGTTCCAGTGTCGGAGCATACAACCCAAGCAGTTGGCGGCGCCACCACGTGCCCTGGGCACGTTTTTCCTCCGGGGTGGTGAACCCATATTGCCAGAGAACGGCACGCACCTGGCGCGGCGGTTCGTTTGGAAATGGATTGGAGGCAAACAGCGACAGAACATCTTTGTCGCCCGCGAGCAGACGCTCTTCGGTTCGCGTGACGATGGAATCAGACCGCCAGTCTCCGAGCGACGCGAACCACAAATTCCAATCGAATCGCGGTTGATACGGGGCGTAAATGCCCGGGGCCTCGCTGGGATCCTGCGGCTTGAAGCGAAATGGGTAAGGCACCCAGTTTTTTCCATCCGCTGAGCCCTGAAACTCGATTTCCCAGCGCCCGCGGGTCATCACCGCGAACAATCCATAACGATCGGCGATACGGAACGGTTCCAGCGCGACCACGGGAGTCGTTGGCAGAGGAAATCCGCGGAAGATCACCCAGATCATCTGAACGGTAGAGGCGTAGAAGAGCCATGCAAATATCACGGCGGTGAGCGCAATTGTGAGAACGCCAAACTGGGCTCGCAGCCGCGTTGGCCATTCACGTTTGTCGTCGACTTTGGCCAGCGATGCGGAGGCTGTTGGCGTCGGCTCCGTCTGAAGAATTGATTGCGATTCGAACGGAGCTGCGGTTGGTGCCGGAGCTTCGCCCTGCCTTCCGCCGATCAGCGGTTCCTTCCAACGCTGCGGGAAAAACTGTGCCAGGAAGCGATCGTCGAGCAACAAGAACCCCAGCATCAAGACAAGATAGTTCAGAAATGTGTAGTTCGCCGTCAGGATGATTCCCAGTTGCCACGGTGTCACGATAAAGAAGCAGACGATGCGCCATCGCCGTGGCAGGAAAAGCATCCACACCAGCGCCAACTCCAGCGCGAGCGTGCCGAATGCCGATGCTGAGTGGAACCAGTGGGGAAAATGTTGCACGTACCAGCCAATCCAGGTTGGCAGCGGCCCGTTCTGGTAATACTCGTCCATCGCCGTGAAGTGCCGCCACTGCGGATCGCCGCTGGCAATTTTCGCCACACCCGATTCGAAATAGATGCGGAACCATTCCCAGCGCAGCAGGTACACGCTCGCGCGTATCGGGGGGTGCAAGCGTCCCAATCCCGGGCGGCATCCCGGCGGCGCAAAAAACAACGAAATAAATCCCGCTTCCAGCAGCATTCCGTCGGACTGATATCCAGCGAATTCACCTGCGGCGCCCACAAACGAAAGGAAGCAGATCCAGCAGATCGCCAGCATCCCGCGGGGCCAAATGTTGAGCGTCAACAGCAGGGACGCGATCAGGCCCACCCAGCACAACCCCATCAGCATGTGGGAACTGGTGCTGAACCACAGGAGCGTTGGCGCGTACCAGTAGCGCGCGTGCCCGGCAGTATTCGCCACCGCTTGCAGATATTCGCGTGCAGGAAGGATGCCGGTCGGTCCGATGAGCCCACGAATCTGGAACAGTAGCGAGAAAAAGGCGGAGAAATAGATTAGGCCGAGTGCGCGCAGGAAGATCCATCGAGGAACAAGGCTGTCGGACACACCGCGCCGCGAGTCAAACAGCCAGCGGAGAAGGGAAGCAGGTTTCGCGTCCATGGGTATAAGTGCCCCGGAAAGCTCAAAGGCCCACGATCGTCCAGCGGACAGGAAAGAGGATACCTTATTCGTGAGGCCCGGGCGTCCGAGGCAAGTACACGTTTGCGAGAGACTGTGTCTGGCATAAAAGACCAGCGCTACATTTAAGAAAGAACATCCGTCTCCCGCCCGCTTGTGTGACGAGGGTCACGTAACCCACATGCTAGATTAATCATATGAAAACAATTCTGGCATTTGTTGCGCTCCTGTTCCTTCCTCTGCCCACGCTTTCCCAAGATGCCCCCATGTTCCGCGGAAACCTAGAACACACTGGAGTTTATAGCGCCGCAGGTTCTCCGAAGTTCAATGGCGTCAAATGGAAATTCCAAACCAGCGGGCGCGTGATTTCTTCTGCTGCCGTTGAGAACGGTTTGGTTTATGTGGGCAGCACGGACAAGAACTTCTACGCCATCGATCAGCAAACCGGCGCGCCTCAAGTGGAAGTTTGCTACCGAGGGTCCGGTGGTATCTTCCCCGGCGATCGCGGGCGGAATTGTCTATTTCGGAAGCTATGACGGCAAATTCTATGCACTGGACGCGGCAACGGGCCAGCTGAAATGGAAATTCGAAACCGGCGGCGAGCGCCGCTATGCGGGCCGTCACCTTCACGGACTGCTTCCGGCGGGCGAAACCATGCCGGATCCCTGGGATTATTTTCTTTCGTCGCCCGCAGTGTGGAACGGCGCAGTGTATTTCGGAAGTGGCGACGACAACGTGTATGCCTTGGACGCTGCGTCAGGAGTGTTGAGATGGAAGTTCAAGACCGGCGATGTGGTGCACTCGTCGCCCGCGATTTCGGGCGGTACGCTTTATATCGGCAGTTGGGACACGTATCTGTATGCGCTGGATGCCACCAGCGGTAAAGAACTGTGGCGATTCAAGACTGGCGACGATGCGGAGATTCATAATCACGTGGGCATTCAGGCGTCGCCCGCGGTCGCCGACGGAATCGTGTATTTCGGTTGTCGCGATTCGAATGTTTACGCAGTGGACGCAAAGACCGGCAAGCAAAAGTGGTTTTACTCAACCAAGGGATCCTGGGTGAATAATTCGGCCGCCGTGTACGATGGCGAGGTTTTTTTTGGGACCTCGCTACCCGGTCTGCTGCACGCCGTCGATGCCAAGACAGGCGCGGAAGTGTTGTCTCTCGATACCAAATTCCCAGTTTTCGCTTCCATCGCGATTGCGAATGGCATGCTCTATTTTGGGACGCTCGACGGAAAGTTCACCACAGTGGATCTGAAAACGCAAAAGGCGGTCTGGGTCTTTCAGAACGAGACGTCGAAGCAGGCGCTGCCGGCAATCCAGAATCCGGATGGAACGTTGAATTTCGGGGCAATCATGTCGCAAAACTTTTATGACGACATGGTGATTGCCGTGGGCAAGTTGTTAAATGTGGGATCGATTCTCTCGTCGCCGGTCGTCGTGAAGGATGTGATCTACGTTGGCAGCACCGATGGCAATCTCTACGCGCTGGATTAGGTTGCATGCGCGTTCGTAAAAACGACTGAGCGGTTGTCAGGGCTTAGCTTTCGCCTCTGCGGGCGCTGAGCCACTTGCCGGACCTTGCAGGTGCACACGCGCGCCGATAAATACGTCGGGCACCACGAATTCCGTGAATCCGTCCACCTGCGCGACTTTCAACGTCTGACAGCAGCCGCGTTCCGCGGTCTCAACCGTCGCGCTGCCCAAATTCCCTCTCACCTGCACCTGGACCTGTGTGGGTTCCTCTTCGTAATTGATCAACTCGACGATCACTTCGCCGGGTTTCTCTCCCGGATATGCCGTTACCAGTGTGGTCAGTGAATTCCACAGGCTAACCGGAACTCGTTCCTTCACCATCAACCGCCGCACGTCTCGCGCAAACGTCTCTGGATCTGTGACCGCTTCACCTAACTCAATTACACGGCCTTTTCCCACCGGGTAGGTGGTGGAATGCGCGCTGGTTTTTGCAGGTTCCGGAGTATTCGCACCGGGCGAATTCCAGGGGTAGCTGCCCGGCACATTCACCAGCACCGCAACCCCGCCTTGCTGTGCGAAATTGCTGATGTCGGCTGTCAATTCTTTACTCGGCGCGGCAAAGGCAATCAGAACGTCGAATCCTTCCAGGTCGTGCGCCTTCACGTCCGCCGAATGCAGCACGCGGTAGGGAATATTGTGGCGCGCCATAAGGTTGAGCGCTTCATACGACGAGTCATAGTCATTGGTGAGCACAGCAACGCGAGCGGCCGATTCCTTCGTTGCCGGATTGCTGCGGTCATAGAATGCGATGTTTCGTTTCACTTCGTTCCAGCTTGCCACGATATCTTTATCGCCGCTCGCCAGGCCTTTTTCCTGGCGCGGATGTAGTTCCAGCAGCAAGTCGGCGTGAAAGGCTCCGGCTTCCGCCACCGCCAAGGAATAGTCCACCGGGCTGGGCCCCTGCTCCTTTACCACTTCATCGCTCAGGTCCCAAGAAAATGTGTAAAGCGGCGCTTGTTCGTTTTGAAAAGCGCGCTCGTGCCGGATCATTGCCAGATTCGCATCCAACCACGGCTGCGAGGTCGGGCTGGACACTTGCAGAATTCCATCCTTCTTGAATACCAGCCAGCCGCGCAGTTGTGGCTGCCTTCCGCCAGGGTCGAGAACCAGAATCTTCAGCTTTGGGTAAGTCGCGCGCAACTTGCTGGCGCGTTCTTCCAGTAGATTGGATTCGGTCGGTTCAGCCTTCAGGACAATTCCCGCGATGCCCTCAGTTGTCGCCGCTTCCGCGGCTGCCGGCGCTTCTTCCAACTTCACTTCCAAAAAAACGTGATATCCCTGTTTTTTGGCCGCCGCCAGCAATCCCTTCGCCTCGGTGTCCCACGGAATTACCAGGTCGCTCACGCCCAATACCGTTGAGGATGGCACCGCGCTCTGAGTCCACCTGACATACACTTTGGCCACGCTCGCCGGTACAGTCACGGCTACAAGAAGCAACGCACACGCATTCCTTCTGCAAATCCTCATTGGTTTTCCCTTGGACTTACACGCCACACTCTTCACTGTTGGCCTTCCGCCTTCGCTGCTTGTTGTTGCTGCTTGTCGCCCAGGCGAATCTGCGGCCCCGTCGTTACCATTTCCGTTTCGCCTTGCGCGGAAATCCAAATCGCTGCTGCATCCGAGATGGCTTTCACGATTGGCTTGCCCTTTGCCGGACCTACCAGCAGAAGCGTGGTCGACAATGCATCCGAAGCGGTTCCCGTCTTTGCCACAATGCTTAGCGCGTATTTGGTCTGCAGCGGTTTGCCGGTTTCCGGATCGATGATGTGTCCCGCGGTCTCGACTCCGAGCAGGCTCGCCGGGGTTTGTTCCGACGTTGAAACGCTGTTTTCGCTGAGCATCACCTGTGGATCGACACGATTGGAGGGATCCCGCAGGTGCACTTCCCATGCGCTTTGCCCCGGCGGAGCGCCCATCCCGTAAATCGTGCTTTGCCCCGCATCCACCAGCGCGTTCACGATCCCGTTGGCCCGCAGAATGTCCACCGCACGGTCCACCGCGTACCCTTTTCCAATCGAGCCCACATCGATTCTCATGCAGGGCGAATGGAATTCCACCTGGTCGGGCGGAATCAGCTCGATCTTTTCGTACCCCACGCATGCCCGCAGCTTCTGCTGCTCTGCTTCCGTCGGGACGCGATCGCCTCGCAGCGCTGCTTTCCACAAATCCACCAGCGGCGCCACGGTAATATCGAATTTTCCGTCGGATACTTTGGAATATCGAACGGATTCTTCAATGACGCGGTACAAATCGCCAGGGACTTTTACTGCTCGGTAGTGCGCGTCTCGATTCAGCCGGCTGAGATCGCTGTCGGGATTGTAGTTGCTGAGCATCGCGTCCAAACGAACAATCTCGGCGAAAGCCTGATCGATCGCTTGCGAAGCACGTTGCGGTTGGTTGTCGTACACCGCGATCTCGTACACCGTGCCCATGATGTACTTTGTTTTGTGTACCAGCGGGATCTTCGTTTCTGGAGCAGAGGCGATCAGCAGAGGGACCCAAGCCAGCAACGCAAAGGCAAGAGCTTTATTCCAGCGCATACACTTCGCCTTCGTTGCTCGTCAGGTACATCCTGCGTCCCTCAATCACCGGGACATTCTGGACTCCGGAGGCCAAGCCGGCTCGCCACAACGTGTTACCCGTGGCGGCATCCAGCGCGTGCACTCCGCCCGACTGAAGGTAAATCGCTGAATCGCTAACCACGGCGGGCGCCGTAATCACCTGGCTGACGCGCGTCTTCCAGCGCAGTTTGCCGCTGGCAACTTCCAGCGCGTACAAATACCCATCCTTACTCCCGACGATGGCAACCTCTCCAGACACGGCTGGCGAAGAAGAAACTCCCAGGCCGGTTTCATATTTCCAGCGCACCGCGCCATTGCTCGCGTCCAAGGCGTACAAGTAAAAATCCAGCGACCCGATCAGCAACGTATCGCCCACCAACGCTGGCGATGAATCAATGCCATTTCCCGTTAGCGAGCTCCACAGAATCTTGCCCGTCGCCGAGTCCAGGCAGTGCACGTGCCCGTCGCCGCAGCCCACATAGATCTTCTTTTCCGCAGCATAGGCTGTGGAATAGACTCGTCCGCCAAGTTCTTGCTTCCAACGTAATTTTCCGGTCTGCGCTTCCACCGCATACATGTGTCCATCGGCGCTTCCAAAAAACACGACTCCTTGACGTGTCACCGGCGAGGTCCACACTTGTCCTGCGGTCGCGGCCTCCCAAACTTTTGCGCCAGATTCACCGTTCACCGCATACACTTTGCCGTCGTCGCATCCAAACAGCACGTTAGAACCATTCAAAGAAGGAGTGGAATAGATCGGTTTGCTAGCCTTGAATTTCCATATCAGCCGTCCGCTGTCGGTCTCGATCGCGTGCAGGTGACCTCCCGTCGAAGTCACATACAGCGTTGCGCCTCGAAGCACGGGCGCGGTGCGAATCGAACTGCCGACGCGCATTTGCCAGCGCGCCTTGCCGGGGGACGGCAAAGCGACGGCGCTGTGCCCTCCGCTTCGCGAATTATCTTTCAGCAGGGTTACCCAATCGCTTTCTGAAACCGCCGGCACATCTGGTACAGAGGATTTGTTGGACATTTCCATTAGCTGATCTGCAGTCTCCGATGATCAATCTGCTCTACGTCAGATACTCCCAGTCCCAATTTTCCTGCGGCCGCAATGTGGGCCGGCTGCCGGTAGAACAGGTTCTTGCTGGCATTTTCATAAAATTCACGGCCATCCGTGGTGATGCTAGCAGGATTATGTTCCCATACGGACGGCGCGCCATGTTCCAGGCGCTTTTTGTCGATGGCTGCCAATTCAATGGTGTCCATGGCCACGGGGTCCGTGCTGACAAACAGCAGCCCAGACGGATAGATGAATTCCTGATTCTGCGTGAGCGGGCCACCGTGCCACACCATGCGCATGCCATCCATGATATTCAGCACGACCTTGGAGCGCAGCGGTTCGATGGTGCAAAGCACGCCGATGAGGGGGTTTGTGAACGTATAAGGCGCGACATGCGACCGCGCGACATTATTAAATGTTCCGTAAGCGACGTTTTTCAGGCAGCCGGTCACTCCCGATGCGGAGTGATCTTTCAATGTCGGCACATTGATGATTTTGTCCAAGCCGTTCGCCACCACACTGGCCATATACGACCGCGTTTCCCATTCCCCGAAAAAACTAACCTGGCAATACACGTTGGCGTCGTAGCCCGAAGCGTCCAGCAATCCGTCTTGAACGTTGACCACGCGGATTCCGGGCGGCAGCACGGCGTGATAGCTGCCTTGGTCCATTTCATCCCCGAAGCGGTCGTACACCACGATATTTCGCGCCGGCACTCCCACCGATCGAACCGTGTTGATAATTTCTCTGATCAGTTCCGGCGACGAGCAGCACGCTGGCGCGCCCGAAGGATTGATCTTGATTCCCACTACATCTTTCGGCTCGATGAATTTCGCCATCGCCGCCTGCGAAGATGCCTCGCCAGTCAGTTCTTTCAGCCCGCGTTCCAACATATCGTGGACGATAGGTTGCGAAACTCGATTCCCCACGATGGAGCGCTGATCCGTGATCTCCACCACGCGTCCCGGGTAAAGTCCTGGCATGCCCAGTGGGGATTTTTTTGCGAGCGGCGCTTCGTGCACGTCGATCGGAGGCGCTATTGGCAGGACCACTTCGTCGCCGCCCAGCGCCGGCAAACCGCCGACGATCAGGCCCGCGCTTCCGATGCACGTCCGCTTTACGAATGTCCTTCGATCCATTCCCATGCTAGCTGGCACCTCGTCGCCTGGTCGGAACCGGCCACGCGATTTCTTTGTGACCCGTGTGACCCTTCAGCTTACTCTCAATTGCGTTTTGATACGAGTGGGTGACAACTTCTCTCAGACTGAGTAGACTCTCATTGATTCGTTTCAATAGCGGATAATTCATTGCTGGCGAGAAACGGGTTTGTCAGCGAATGTGCATTCTGGACTCTGCGATGCACGAAACTGGAAAGGACCTTGTATGAATTGTTCTGGAAAGGGAATTCACATCGGCGCGCTACTCTCTCTTCTGGCCTTCCTGCCTGGCGCCAAAGCCCAAACTCCATCGCCCCGCTATGATCTCGTCCTGAAAGGCGGCCATGTAATCGATCCGGCCAACCATATCGATGGTGCGATGGACGTAGCGGTCTCCGGCGGAAAAATTGCTGCGGTTGAAAAGGACATTCCCGCCACCTCTGCCGGAAAAGTTGTCGACGTCTCCGGTCTGTACGTCACCCCCGGCCTCATCGACATCCACTACCACATCGGTGTCGGCGGATCGCCACTGAACTGGTTTGACCCGGAGTCTCGCGCTCATGAGAGTCCCCTGGGTATTCCCGCTGATCTAGCGCTGCAATCCGGCGTAACCACAATCGTCGACGCGGGAACTGCGGGCTCCGAAACTTTCCTTCAGGAAAAGGAAGGCGTCATCGATCACGCCAGGGTGCGCGTACTGGCATTTCTGAACATCGTTGCCAACGGCATGAGTGGCGGGCTGGAGCAGAGTGTTTACGAAATGGATGTGAAGCGCTGCGTTGACACGATCAAGAAATATCCTGACATTATCGTCGGCGTGAAAACCGCACACTATTGGACCGACGCGCCCTGGGACGGCGAGCACACTCCGTGGGCCGCGGTCGATAACGCCATTGCTTGCGCGCAAGCCACGGATCGCCCCGTCATGTACGATTTCTGGCCGCGTCCCGACCGCACGTACGCCGACCTGATTCTGAAGAAGGCTCGCCCGGGAGACATTCACACCCACGTGTTCGCGCAGCAATTTCCGATTCTTCTTCCCGATGGCAAACTCAATCCCATTCTCGCCGAAGCGCGCAGCCGCGGCGTGTTCTTCGACGTAGGTCACGGCGGCGGAAGCTTCTGGTTCCGCAATGCGGTGCCAGCAGTGAAGCAGGGTTTTATTCCCGATTCCATTTCTACGGATTTGCATACGGGAAATTACACCATCCTCAGTTTCAGCAACGTCATGTCCAAATTCCGCGCTATGGGTGTGCCGCTGAACGATCTCGTCAAACGCTCGACGGTGAACCCCGCGAACGAAATTCACCGCCCCGAACTGGGCACCCTCTCGGTTGGGAAGGAAGCCGATATCGCGGTGCTTGAGGAACTTCACGGCAAATTCGGCTACATCGATTGCGGTTGGGCCCGCATGGATGGAGATGTGCGCATCGTTGGGCGAATGACGGTGCGCGCCGGACGCATCGTTTACGATCCCACTGGCCTCAGCATGGTGCAGTGGGAAAAAGCGCGACCACAGTACTTCACTTCGCCGGTCATGGGTGGCGACAAGCCTTCCTCCGCCGACGATTTCCCGCGCCACTGATTCGCGCCGATCATTTTTGTACTGGCCGACCTGCAGGTCGGTTCTTTTCGCTCTAGAATTTGAGGAGGCTTCAATGCCCGAAAAAATCTCTCGTCGAAAACTCTTGCACAAAGGTGGCTGTGGCGTGCTGGCAGGAGCCGTGGGCGCCTGCGCCTCGCCCATTCTGCGCGCCTCCGAACCGGCTTCCGCCGCGCCTGCCGTGCAGGGTGTCGACTACTACCAAAAACTCGGAGTCGCTCCGTTTATCAATGCAGCCGGCACCTATACCGTATTTTCCGCTTCGACGATGCCCGACGAAGTGCAGGCCGCTATTGCTTTGGCTTCTCGCCAGCCCGTCAACATTTTGGAATTGCGTGATGCCGCGGGCGAATATCTGGCCAAACGGTTGAAATGCGGAGGAGCGCTTGTCACGGCGGGCGCTGCCGCTTCTCTCACACTTGGCACCGCTGCCTGTATCACGCTCGGCAATAAAGCTGCCATCCTGAATATCCCTACGGACATGACCGGCCTGAAAAATGAAGTTATCGTTCAGAAGGCGCATCGCTACGACTATGACCATGCCATCCGCAATTGCGGCACGCGCTACGTGGAAGTGGAAACCATGGACGAATACGAGCGCGCGTTCACGGACAAAACCGTGATGACTCTTTTCTTCAACGCTGCCGAGGGTGGCAAGATTTCTCGCGAAGACTGGATCCGCGTCGCCCACAAACACAACATCCCCTGCTTCAACGACGCCGCCGCTGATGTGCCGCCGATCTCAAATCTCTGGAACTACACACAGATGGGTTTCGATCTGGTCACGTTTTCCGGCGGCAAAGGTCTTCGTGGGCCGCAATGCACCGGACTGCTGCTGGGCCGCAAGGATTTGATTGAAGCCGCCAAGCTGAACAATTCTCCCAACTCCAACACCATCGGTCGCGGCATGAAAGTGGCCAAGGAAGAGGTGGTTGGGTTGGTGGCCGCCGTGGACTGGTTCCTCAGCCAGGATGACGCCGCACTCGAAGCCGAATTCCAGAAGCGCGCCGACGTGGTTGCCGCTCGCGTGAAAACACTGCCCACCGTCGAGACGAGAACATTTATTCCGCCGATTGCTAATCACGTCCCACATCTGTTGATCACCTACGACCAGAATCGCTTTGCCATTTCGGCCACCGATGTTGCCAAGAAATTGCGCCAGGGAACTCCGCGCATCGAACTGAACCCTGGCACCGGCGGCGCTCCGGCCAGCGCTGGTTTGCCCGGCGGTCCGAATACCATCATCGTCGGAGTGTGGATGCTGCAGCCGGGTGAAGACGCGATCGTCGGCGAGAAGTTGCGCGAAGTTCTTCAGGCGGCACTGAAAAGCTAGTGTGAATGGCGAACCTGGTACGCGCGGGGTCGCATTGTCGGCTTGGGGATTTTCCTGTCAGGCAAGTGGCAAATACTTTTCGAATCACATGGATTTTCACAATTAAATCGTTTCAAGGTATTTCCTGTCACTCTTTCTGGTGGTAAAGTCCACTGCGGTTGCAATTTGGAGGAACTATGAGCCGGTTGCTGTCTATCGCCATCCGCGGCAGCGCACGCAAGGCAATGCTCGTTCTGGCTTTGCTGGTGCTCGGCGTACTGGCGTTCACTGCGAATCCCTTCGCGCGGCCTCGCCCGCAAGCGCCCCCTGCTGATAACCCCGCGGCTCTGCTGGAGGGCTTTCGACACGTGGAGGTTGCTTCCGTCTCCGATGCGCTGGAGCAAATCACCGGCCGCAAAATGTACATGTCGCACCGCATGCGCCCACTGTTTCCCACAAAATTTGCCGGATTCGCGGTCACCGTGCTCCTGAAAAAGGAAGCCAATGATGATCCCAACGCGCTCAACGGCATGCTGGCGGCCATAGATCAGGGCACGAAGGATTCCGTTTACGTGATGGTGGTCGAAGACGGCGTGGATATTGCCGGGATGGGCGGGCTCATGGGCACCGCCATGTATTCGCGCGAGTACGCGGGTGCTGTGATTGATGGCGGCGTACGCGACGTTGCCTACCTGAAGAAGATCGGATTTCCCGTATACTCGCTGGGAATCGTTCCTTCCACCTCGATTCACCACTATCGTTTTGCCGGCGCGAACATCCCCGTGGTTTGCGACGGCGTCGAGGTGAAGGCGGCCGACATTATCACCGCGGATCAGGATGGCGTCGTGGTGGTGCCGCGCGCCGAAGCGCAAAAGGTTCTGGCCGTCGCCCAGGAAATGGATTTCAAGGAACACTCGATGTACGCGTACATCGAGAAACTGAAATCCATCGAGGAAGCCGTGAAGAAGTTTGGCCGGCTCTGAACCGATGGGCAGAGAAGTGGATTTAGTTTTGCGTGATTTTTATTTTGTGGTGCGAATGATTTTCGATCACTTTAATTAAAGGAGAAACGTTATGTCTTCCAATGTCACCTCTCGCAGGAGCTTTGCCGCCCGGCTTGCCTCACTTTTTACGGGTGTCGGCGCCGTTAGTTTGCTTTCCAATTCCAAGCCGGTAGCAGCGCAAGCGCCCAGCGGCGTGCAGAAACTCGATTACGACGGGAAACCTGCCGGCACTGGCTTCATCACCCCGCTGATCATTCACAACGGCGTGATTTACATCGCCGGGCAGGGCGCACATTCCCACGATTCCAGCGAATTCCCGATGGACATCGAAACGCACACCAAAAAAGTGATGGAAAACGTCAAGACCCTGGTCACCGCCGGCGGCGGCACCATGGACAGCATCCTGCAACTCACCGTTTATCTCGCCAATATCGACTATTACGACGGCATGAACAATGTTTTCAAAACCTATTTCCCGAAGGGCGGTCCTGCCCGCACCACCGTTGCCGTCGCCGCGCTGCCTGGCAAGTCGCTGGTGGAAATTAATTGCACCGCCGCGGTAGTGAAGTAACAGAGCCGGGGAAACAGGAGAACACGCATGGGACTCAACTTGAAATGGACTCGTCGATCCTTCATGGGCAGCCTGGGTGTTTTGACGGGCAGCCTGTTGAATTCCCGAAGGGTGTTCTCCTCTCCGCGCCTGCCTTCGCCGCCCGACGCAAAGATTACCGGCTTTGGTTCCACGGGTAATGTTTACGAAGAACTCGGCGTCACCACGGTCATCAACGGCCAAGGAACGATGACCGTTCTGGGCGGCTCACTGATGCGCCCGGAAGTGGATGCCGTGATGGCGATGGCCGGGCAGCATTTTGTCAGCATCCCCGACCTCGAAGTCGCCGCGGGCAAGCGCATCGCAGAGATGCTGAAACTCCCTGCGAACTATTCCGCGATCGTTACATCGGGCGCGGCCGCGGCCATGCAATCCGGGCTTGCCGGCATTCTCACCGGCGACAATCCCAAATTTATTGAACAGATTCCGGATCTTACGGGCATGAAGTCCGAAGTCATCATCCAGAAGTCTCACCGCAATCCATTCGATCACCAACTGCGCAATACCGGCGCCAAACTGGTCGTTATTGAGACGCGCGACGATTTGCGCAAGGCCGTCAGTGCAAAAACCGCGATGATGCATTTTTCGAATTTCGCCAACGAGGAAGGGCAGATCAAGGTGGATGAGTGGGTCAAGCTCGGCAAGGAAAACGGAATTCCCACGTTCATCGACGCGGCTGCAGACACGCCTCCCGTCTCGCACCTGTGGGACTATGCCAACATGGGCTACGACCTGATCGCGTTCAGCGGCGGCAAAGCCATGCGGGGTCCGCAGTGCGCTGGACTGCTGCTGGGCCGCAAAGATCTGGTCGCTTATGCGCTGCTCAACAATAGTCCTCACGAGGACACTATCGGCCGCAGCCAAAAAGTCGGCAAGGAAGAAATCGTTGGCATGGTCAAAGCCCTGGAATGCTATCTGAACGAAGACCACGAAGCCTTGAACAAGGAATGGCAGCGCCGCCTGGAATTGATTTCCAGCAAACTGATTGGCCTGCCTTCGGTGACGACCAGCTACTTCGTTCCGGACATGGCTAACCACGTTCCGCACATGGAAATTAAGTGGGATCCGCAACAAATTAAAATTACTCCTGGCGAGGCCAGCGCGGCGTTGCGGAAGGGAAGTCCTTCGATCGTCGTTACCACTGGGGAGAGAGCTGGCGCGCTCTCGCTGAATTCCTTCATGCTGCAACCCGGCGAAGAGAACATCCTGGCGGATAAGCTTTACGACGTACTGAAAGCCCACGCTGCATGACGTGCGGCGGGGTAGGTTGCGACACGCGGTGCTGCCATGTCTGAACAAGCAGTGCGCGGCCATATCCGCTGGTACCTTGTTTTCTGGCTATTCGTTCTCAGCGCCGTGTCCTTTCTGGACCGCGTCAACATCTCAGTCGCCGGCACTTCCATTGCCTCGGAGTATCACCTTACCCACATTCAATTAGGCTGGGTGTTCAGCTCCTTTCTTTGGGGCTATGCACTGTTTCAAACGCTTGGCGGCTGGCTGGCGGATCGCCTCGGGCCGCGCATCGTGCTCACCGCTGGCGTTATCTGGTGGGGCATCTTCACCGCGCTCACCGCGGCAGTCTCCCCAACCATAGCCGGAGCTGTTTTTCTTTTTGTGTCGGTACGTTTCTTGTTGGGAGCCGGCGAGGCTATTATCTTTCCTGCCTCCAATCAGTTTATTTCTCGCTGGATTCCTACCCAGGAACGCGGCATCGCCAATGGCGTGATTTTCGCGGGCGTGGGCGCTGGCGCCGGCTCGGCTCCAGTGATCGTCACGTACATCATGGTTCATTACGGGTGGCGCTGGTCTTTCTGGCTGAGCGCGCTCATTGGGCTGCTCGTCGGTCTGGTCTGGTTTATTGCCGCTCGCGATACACCCGAAACACATCCCAGCGTGCGCCCTGCTGAGCTGCTGTACATCCAAACTGGACGGGGCGCAGGAAGGGCTGCAACTCCTGCTGCTAACGCCCGTCTTCTCCCTTGGCGCGTCATTCTGTCCAGCAAGGAAGTGTGGCTGGTTACGCTGAGTTATTTTTGTTTCGGATATGTGGCGTGGATTTTCTTCAGCTGGTTTTATATTTACCTCGCCAAAGTTCGCGGTCTCGATTTGAAAGCCAGCGCGTTCTACAGTACCTTTCCGCCCTTGGCCATGGTCGCTTGCAGCTTGTTGGGTGGCGTCATCAACGATAAGCTGACCAAAACTTACGGTAAGCGCGCGGGACGTTGCGGCATTGCCGTTTTTGCTCTCGCGCTTGCTGCCATTCTTCTGGTCATTGGTTCACAAGCGGCCAGCGCCCGCATTGCCAGCCTCGTCCTCGCCGGTGGCGCCGGCGCTCTGTACCTCGCCCAGAGTAGCTACTGGTCCGTCACCGCCGATATTTCCGGCCCCAGAGCTGGTTCGGCTTCGGGGTTCATGAATATGGGCGCGCAACTGGGTGGCGGCCTGACGGCTCTGCTCACTCCGGTAATCGCCGAACATTTTGGCTGGACGTATCCTTTTATCGTTGCGGCAACGCTTAGCGCTTTGGGTGCTGTGGCATGGCTCGCGGTCGATCCCACGCAGACGTTGGGCCGCTTGGGGCAAGGCGAAGCGTGAATCCGAGAATTGTTTATGGCTTCGTCGAAGTTGCTGACGCCGGCACGTACTGAAAATCCCGAATGACAATCTCCTGGTTGCTGCCAGGTGTGGTTTTGAAGCACCAGTAATTCATGCCCAGCGGCAACGGAACCTGGGGGATTCGCGCGGTATAGTCGGTTGGCGCGAACGTCAGCGTTTGCAAAACATTGGTCGTCGTCCCGATCGGTTGCAAGCCGCTCATAATCGTGCCAACGATTCGCGTCGAACTCCATTCGAAACGGGCGGTGGTTAGCGTTCCTCCGCCCAGGCTGATTTTGAAATTGTCTTCCTTGGGGCCCAGGTGCTTGTTTCCGGTGGCCGGGTAAAAAGTGAAATCGGCGTTGCAGCCGTTACAGGTGTCGTTCCATTTCGAGAACTCGATATCAATTTCGTTCTCGGCGTCCGTTCCAATTCCAGCTTTGGGACCGTAGGGGAAAAGTCCCAGCACAGTGGATTTGTCCATGTCGTCGGCATGGCCTTCGATCTGCCATTGGTACGTGCCGAAGCCAAGCCTGTCTGCCGAAAACAACTCGGAAGCCGTGTAGGTTCCCGCGCGGTTTACGATTCTGAGATGCAGGTTGCCATTTTGATCCACGGACACATTAGCCGGATCGCCTTTGGCTACGCCGGCCATGCCGCCGGTCGTGACGTTCCACGTATGCCCCTTCCAGACGAGAACATCGCCGGCGCCAGCGCTGTTGGCCGAGGATGCGGTTCCCCAGCCGACCTCAGCCGCGATCATCAACAAACAAACAGCCGAAGCCATGCAGCCGATGAATCCTGTCGCGATAACACGTTTCACGGTATTGTCCTCAAATCCTCAGACCAAAGCTGGCGCTGCGGCTAGCGAAGTGGCCTCACGCCTTTTGCTGGCGAGATGGGTGAGGTGTGCCTTTCGGCAGGTTGCTGTAGGGGATCTCACGCACCTCAACCGGCGTCCGGCAGGCGATGACAGACTTGCGCGCCCACGCCAGCGCCTCGTCCATGTCAGCGGCTTCGAGTATGGTAAAACCGCCAACGTATTCCTTGGCTTCCAGATATGGGCCGTCGGTGATGAGCACTTCGCCATTGGGCTGCGCGCGCAGGGATTTCGCCTGGCCAGGTGCGCTGAGGCCGGCAGCGACAAGCCTGGCACCAGCGGCTTCCAGTTCGTCGTTGAGCATGTTGATATTGTGAACGATCTCTTCGGTCATTGTGGAGGGATCGAAGTTGTCGGGGAGAATTCCCGCAAGCAAATAGTGTGGCATAGCTTCTCCTTTTATCGAGTTTCGGTCTTCGGGCGGGCCGATCTGACCTGCCTTCATTAAGTCGACGAATGGCCTGACCCGAATTCTACAATGGGTCCAGGTTTTTCATCGCCCGCGGCTGATTTTAAGAATCAAGTCTCTCCGTTGATTCAATTCGATCGTTGAGCAGCGTCTGGTGTAGCTTTGCGGTCAGCAAATCCTGCTCGCGACGGTTTTCGGTCATCGCAAGAGCGCGTTGCAGCTCTTCGCGCGCTTCGGCAAAGCGTCCGAGCTTGGTGAGCAAATCTGCCCTGACGCTGGGCAGCAGATGATAGTTGGCCAGCGCGGGTTCGGCTGCGAGAGCATCCAGCGCATGGAGTCCACCGGCCGGCCCTTGGGCCATACCGACGGCTACCGCGCGGTTGAGCGCCACGATGGGAGATGGGCTGATCTGAAGCAGTGCGTCATAAAGAAGCACGATTCGCTGCCAGTCGGTCTCCGCTGCAGTCTTGGCTTGTGCGTGGCACGCGGCGATCGCCGCCTGCAAGGCGTATGTGTGGGCGCCGCCACCGAGATCCTGGGCGCGCGCTAGTGCAGCCATTCCTCGCCGAATCTGCGCATGGTCCCAAAAAGAACGGTCCTGCTCGGAGAGGAGAACGGCTTCTCCGGTTGGTCCGCGACGCGCTGCGGTGCGGGATGCCTGCAACTCCATGAGCGCGAGGAGGCCATGGACCTCGGGCTCATCAGGAAGAAGCTTTGCCAGTCTGCGGCCAAGGCGAACGGCTTCCACGCACAGAGTTGCCCGCATCCACTCCTCTCCAGAGGTTGCGGTATAGCCCTCGTTGAAGATCAGGTAGACGACAGACAGTACGGATTCAACGCGCTGTCTTAAATCGTCGCCGCGGGGAGTCTCAAAGGGAACATGAGCCTCGGACAGGGTCTTCTTGGCTCGGAAGATGCGCTGGCCTAGCGTCTTCTCCGGCACCAGGAAAGACCGGGCAATCTCAGCAGTAGTAAGACCGCAGGCCACGCGCAAGGTCAGCGCGACCCGCCCCTCGAGAGTCAGCACCGGATGGCAGGCGGTAAAGATGAGGCGGAGAACATCATCATCAATAACCTGGTCCAGAGCTTGATCCATTGCTTCGCCCAGCCGCTGCTGCTGGGATTCGAGTTCCCGCGCAATCTCTCCATGCTTTAGTTCCAGCATGCGGCCACGGCGCAAAGCGTCGATGGCACGGCGCTTTGCCGCGGTCATCAGCCACGCGGCAGGTTTTTCTGGGATACCTTCGTGCGGCCATCGTTCGAGAGCGGCAACCAGCGCATCCTGAGCGAGTTCCTCCGCAATGGCGATGTCGCGGGTAACGCGGGCAATCCCTGCGATGAGTCGCGTGGACTCGATCTTCCACATGGCCTCGATCGCTTTATGTGTGTCGCTCATGCTTGAATGTCGCTCATGCCCTTTGCGGTGGCCGGGTTCGAAATCTCTTCGAAGCTTCAGCTGCATTCTGCACGACTATGGAGAATTCGGCCCGCTCCTAGATTTGGCGCAGTTCGATGAACTGGTTGTTGGCCCACGAGTCTAGCGCGTTCTGATTAGCCGAACAACGGAGTCTGGAAATCAGAATTCCAATCGAAGAGTAAGTTGACCGGGCCGAGGTCCGCCGAGTTGATAAAGCGGACTGAGGGCGCCGCCACCGTAAACGCCGAAAGTGACTCCACTCAGATAGTCGTTTAGCGTGTCGGTTATCATTCCAAAACTGCTCAGGTAAGCACGATTATTAAAATTAGCCGGTGGTGGAGCGAACATCGGATCAAGAATCTGCAGTCGATGCGGGCGGGCGAAGGGCAGTTGGTTCGTGCGTGGATCGCAAAGCACGTGAAAAAAATGACGCTCACACCGCAAGGGAAGACGTACGTGGCATCGGAAGCTGGAATTTACTTGGAGAGGTGGATGTTGAAATGGTGCCGGGGGCCAGAATCGAACTGGCTACGCCCGCCTTTTCAGGGCGGCGCTCTACCAATGAGCTACCCCGGCATTTCAATAACTTACGAGTGTGGAAGTCTTGCCGCGTCCGGCCATTCCTCGACCAACCACTTTCCGAGGCCCGACCTAACACATAAAGAATACCAATCCTTTCGCGGTTGAGCAACGCGGTTACGATCTTGCCGCTGGATGCAACTCCCGACTACGACGTGGTCCTTTTTAGGGCCAGCCCTGCCGCGCAGATGGTGCCGAGTGCGAGGAGAACAACACTGGACGGCTCCGGCACGGTCCCTGTTCCTGGCACCGTCACGGAACCGTTCGTAGTGGTGTCGCTGAGCACTGCGCCGGTTGAGTCCTGCAGGATTTCGTTAGCGATCGTTAAGGCGCTTGTCCCGGGTGCCAACGCACTGAAGTCAAACACCAGGAGTGTGCCGTCCCCAGAGATTCCCGGGACGGCGCTGAGCAGCGAATCGGCTGAAGAGCAGAATCTCGCTCGCTATCTTGATGATCGCATCAGCCGTTCTTCTCTTTAAGCGCGATGGTGCCGCCGACGTTGTCCGATGGTGCCGGGGAGGAAAAACGTTGGGCCTGCGCTGCTGAGGAAGGAACCCTCCGAGACTCCCGTGGCAGATAGAATGCTGGGGTTAAACGTGAGATCCAGTTGATAATCGAAGAGGTCCGTAACGCCGGAAATGTTGACATCAACGGTAAAGGCGGTACCCTGAGAGACCGTCGCGGGAGATGCGACGCTGAGAATCGCAGAATCTGCAATGGCACTACTGGGCAGCACGGTGAAAGTGCGCGGAGGAAACTTTCTCGGATGGGCGGTGTCTGAAGACAGTTTCAAGTTGGGCAGGATCGGAGCGAAGGCAGTTGTCAGGGCGGCGATGAACTGCTGGTCTGCGAAGCTTGCTGTATGAGCGAACTCTAGCCGTCGGTATTGTGGGCGTCAAACAAATTCGTCTGACAACGATTGATTCCCAGGTGCTGATTGCAAGGAGTCAGCGATATTTTAGAGCTTTCAGAGCGGATCAATTCGCCGCGCTACAATCTGTTTGCCGCAATTGCTGATTTGCTGCGCTGCATCTTTACTTTCGCACAACATGCGGGGCAAAAAGCCATTTGCCTCGCCCTGCAATTATGGTGCACTAGCAGCAAATGACAAGCGCACATGGAAATCCCACGGATCTGATCCAGGAGTTGAACTCACTCGCCGCGACCGTCGGCTCTGCCGAGGCGCTGATGAAGGGCATCGTTTCCACGCTTCATGGAAAGCTTGCGCGCTACAACTGGGTTGGCTTCTACATGCTCGAGAAGGAAGCGGATCGCGACATGTTGGTGCTCGGCCCTTTTCAAGGCACTATGACGCCGCACACGCGCATCCCGCTGAATCAGGGAATCTGCGGGGCGGCCGCATCGACGGGCAAAACCGTTGTGGTTGACGACGTCGCCGCCGACCCGCGCTATCTGGCCTGCTCGCTGGAGACCAAATCGGAAATCGTCGTACCTGTCTTCGTGCACGGCAAAGTTGCCGGCGAACTCGACATCGACTCCCACTTCCTGGCCGCCTTTGGTCCCGACGACCGCAGGCTGTGCGAACACGCCGCCGCCCTGCTCGGCAAGTTCCTCGAGAAACATTCCTGATCAAACTGTCGATGATGAGTTATTGCCAGGACGGCGAAGTGGTTCTGGCCGATTGCCCTACTTAAAACTTAGAACTGATAACTTTTCCTACGGCACTGCCGCCGTAATCGCTTCGGAGTACGTGCTCTCAAGTCCGAGGGTATCCACCGCCGTCACGACATACTTGTAAGTCGTTCCTGCCGCCACGGTCGCGTCGGTGAACTTCAAACCAGTTACCAGGGCGGAATCCAGTTTGCCGTACGAGCCCGTCTCGGCAGCCCGGTACACGTTATATCCCACGATTCCCGCCGACGTACTCGCGGCCCAGCTCAGCTCGACGGAATGTGTGGTTGGCGCAATGCCGTCGCCACCCACAGAGATGGTCGCGGGCGAATTCGTGGCGTTGCTGGTCACCTTGACGCTTCCGGCGACGGCGCCCGCGGTCGTCGGCGCAAAAGTCACATTCATCGTCGTGGTCTGCCCCGGGGCGATCAACGTTCCGCTGAGCGCGCTGGTGGTGATTCCGGCTCCGCTAATGGTCGCTCCAGAGAGCGTCACGCTGGAATTACCTGTATTCCTCAACGTCACGGGCAATGTGTTGGTGTGGCCGAGATTCTCGTTACCAAAACTGAGGCTGGTCGGCGCCGCAGCGATGGTTCGTGTGTCGGCAACGCCCGTCCCGCTGACCGTCATCGTTAGCGTTTTGTTCGTGGCCTTGCTGGCAACGGACAGCGTCCCGGCCACAAAGCCCGATACAGTGGGGTCAAAGATCACAGTGGCGTTCGCCGTCTTGCCGCCGGCCAGCGCCAGGGGCGTAGTAACTCCGTGCAACCCAAAACCCTTGCCGGCCACGCTGATACTGGAAATCGTCACGGTGACAGCGCCCACGTTCGTCAACTGCACAGTTTGCGAATTCGTTGTACCCAGGGGCACGCTGCCAAAGCTGGCGCTCGATGGCGTGGCTTGCAGCGCGGGGGCAAGTCCAGTGCCGGTCATTGCGAGGTTTACCGGGCTATTTGAGGCGTTGCTGGTCAGCGCCAAGTATCCTGAGAATGCCCCGGAGGCTTCCGGAGCAAACTTCGCGGTGATCGTAATCGACGTTGCCGGCTGGATGGTCTTGGGAACGGTAAGCCCGGTGACGCTGAAGGCGCTGCCCGACACGCTTTCTTTGGTTATCGTCAGTGCGGCGCGGCCATCGTTCCAGACGGTTATGGAAAGTGTTTTGCTGCTACCTTCATTCACGCTTCCGAAGCTTGCCGAGGTTGGGCTGAATACCACTAACCCCTGCGCCGCCGCCCGGTTGGCGCTCAGCAAACCCGCCAGCAGCGTTGCGAACACCATCAACAATCGGGCAAATTGCCCGCCAACCATATGCAATTTTTCTTGGGAGTCTGTGTTTGGCCCGTGGTTCTTCATCGCGCCTACAGCCTAAGCGGCGCGCGCGCTGGCCATCTACTGCTCAGAAGAGAAGATAGCGTACAGGCAAATTGCTATGACCCGGGGGCAGGACAGGTCCAAGTGTTTCTCCTGTACTATGGTACAGGTAAACTGTATGTCTAATTAAGTTATAAGTTAACAATAGTGTCACAGATCCGCTGAAACAATGTCGCACAATGCGCGAGGGAGCGGCTTTTCGTAAGATGCCAAAAAAACAGATTCCTCACTCCGCAGACTCCGTTCGGAATGACAAAGCGAACGTTTTTGGCAGACTGCCAGGCCATTTAATTCCGTTATGTACTTCCTGGTCCCTGATCGCTGCTATCACAGAGCCGCTTCACTTATCCCTGCGAATCATCAAACTCCTTCATCCAGTTTCGCCCCTTCAGCACCTCTCGCGGACGCGTCCCATCCGGCGGGCCAACAATGCCATCTTTCTCCATCAAGTCGATCAGATGCGCCGCGCGCCCATATCCGATGCGCAAGCGCCGCTGCAGTGTTGATGTGGATGCACGCCCCATTTCACAACAGACGCGCACGGCATCCTGGTACAAATCGTCGTCCACGCCTTCGCCGTTTCCTTCACCATCACCGCCGGCCTCACTGCTATCCGTGTTCTTGCCATCCTCATCCTTGGGCGGCTCCAGCAACTGCTCGTTATACTTGGCCTGAGCCTGCGCCCTCCAGAAGTCGCACACAGCGCTGATTTCGTCTTCCTGCACCAGGGGCCCGTGAATGCGGTGCAGTCGAGCCGAGCCTGCGGGCAAGTACAACATGTCGCCTCTGCCGAGCAGCGATTCGGAGCCGTTGGCGTCCAGAATGGTGCGGGAGTCCACCTTGCTGGCCACGCGGAACGAAATGCGGGCAGGGAAGTTGGCTTTGATCAAACCGGTAATGACGTCCACCGACGGCCGCTGCGTGGCCAATATCAGGTGAATTCCGACCGCGCGAGCCATCTGCGCCAGTCGCGTGATGGACTCTTCCACGTTGTTGGTGTCCACCATCATCAAGTCCGCCAACTCGTCGATCACGATGATGAGGTAGGGCAGCGGCTTGTGTTCACTCTCCTCCACGTTGTCGAACAGCGAGAGCGATTGCTGCTTCTGGAACGTGCGGTTGTACTGGTCGATGTTGCGCACGCCGCGTTGCGCCAGCAATTTCAGACGGTTTTCCATTTCCCGCGTGGCGTTTCGCAACACGTTCGACGCGACCTTCGGGTCCGTGACCACTGGAGCCAGAAGGTGTGGGATCCCACCATACAAGCTCAGTTCCAGCCGCTTCGGATCCACCAGCACCATTTTCACTTCGTCGGGTGTGGCTTTGTACAGAATCGACATCATCAACGAATTGATGAACACGCTCTTGCCCGTGCCGGTCGAACCGGCAATCAGCAAGTGCGGCATCGACGACAGATCCGTCACGCGGATCCGTCCGTGCAGGTCTCGTCCCATCGCCAGTGTCAGCTTGCTTGGGGAATTGGAAAATTCCGTAGCCTCGATAATCTCGCGTAACGAAATGGTCTGCCGCCGGTCGTTGGGCACTTCAATGCCAATGGTCGATTTGCCGGGGATTCTTTCAATGAGGATCGATTCGGCCTGCAGCGCCAGGCACAAATCCTCTGTTAATCCAATAATGCGGCTGTACTTGATGCCCGCTTCCGGCTTGAACTCAAACGTTGTCACTACTGGGCCGGGATTGATTTGCGTAACCCGGCCTTCGACTTCGAACTCGTGGCACTTCGCTTCAATCGCACGCGCCCGCAGTTTCAGTTCGTCTTCGTCCAACTTCTGCGTGCCTTCACCGGAGCGCAGCAACTGCACGCTGGGCAGCCGATAATTTGTGTTGGTCTTGGCGATCTTGGGCTCCGTCTTTTTCGCTTTTTCTGGCTTCTCCCCATTCAAGAGCAGGATCGGCGCCTTGTGTCCGGTTTCTTCTTCTTCCTCGTCCTTGTCCTCCGCCGTCTTTTTGCTCTTGAAGACGTCGCTGGAATCTTGCATCTGGATCGTCTTCGGCTCTTCCGCGGCTTCCGGCTTTCCGACAATCTGCGGGGTTACGGGCTTTCTTCCGGCCATACGCCGCTCTTCCACCTCGCGCCGCATCCTGTCTTGTTCGCGTTGCTCCCGCCAGTCATGCCAACGCGTCTGGGCGCGCCGCAGGATTCCCAGCTTTTCCATTTTTCCCAGCGGACCGCTATGACTGCTAGCCCACGCGTGCGCACCGCTGAATGAAAAACTTGTGGTCAGGAACAGCGCCACGATCAGGATGGCCACCGCCACCAGCACCGCTCCCCAGAAGTTGAACCCGGACTGCAGCCCGTGGGACACCACCGTGCCGAGCAATCCGCCGGCGGGCACCGCTCCTCGCACTTCTGGAAAATGGCTGAGCGACAGAAGGGAAGGGAGCGACATCAGCAGCAACACATATCCCGTTATCGTGGCCCATTGCGAATCAATGGTGCGGCTGCGGATCCATTTCCATCCCAGGATGCCGAGCGCCACGGGCAGCAAAAACGCCGCAAATCCAAACACCTGGAACAGCAGGTCCGAGGTGTAGGCGCCCACCGGCCCGATCCAATTTCTCGCAGGGTGGTCGTCGACCGCGGGTCCGCTGACGTTAAACGCCGCGTCTCTTGGGGAATAGGAAATCAAGGCCAGTCCCATCAGGACCGCCAAGGTGATGCACAGGAAGCCAATCAACTCATTGAGCCGCTTATTTTCGGTAGGCGTCAGGAAGCGCACAGAAATCTCCTCAGCTTTTTGGGGAAGGCTAAGTGCCGCAAGGGCCCGGCGCTGTGGCGCCCCTGTGGAGGAACGTCAAAATCATACCATTCGTTCCGTCCCGCACAAGCCCCTGTTCTCGCCTGTTTCCATCTTTGGAGTGTGGCGGCTCGCCGCCGCTTTGGCCGACGCCTGGCATCCAGGAACCCTGCTTGCGAGGTTAGGCAATGCATCTACCATAGAAGACACAGAGCGCACAGAGGAACCCAAGAAGGATGATGGCATCACTCCGCTGAGCCCACGCGCACGGACGGCTTGATGTAACCGAGTGCCCGCGCGGGATTTTCTGAAAACTTACAACTTAGAGCTGACAACTGTAAACTTCTCTATCCGAATCTTCCCGCGAAATACAGCACCAAAATGCCCAACACAATTCGATACACCGCAAACGGACCAAATCCGCGCTTCCTTACGTACGCCATGAACCACGCCACCGTTCCATACGCCACGATAAACGACACGACAAATCCGATTGCCAGCACGATCCATCCGTGGGCGTCGATACCCGCTACACCGATCGGGTTGGCATTCTTTCCCACCAGCGACTTGAGCAAATCGTATGCCGTGGCCACCACCATCGTCGGAATCGAAAGGAAGAACGAAAATTCCAGCGCCGAAGAGCGGGACATGCCCGCCAATTGTCCCGCGGCGATGGTTGACATGGACCGCGAAGTGCCCGGAAACACCGCCGAGAGTATCTGGCATGCCCCGATCCACACCGCCTGGCCCAGGCTCATATCTTCCATGTGCCACGTGCGGATCAGTCCAGTCTTTGAGGATTCACCCGCGGCCTCGGCCTTGCTGTTGCGCGCATCGATGAACCACATCACGATTCCGCCAATCAACAGCGCGCAACCCATGATGTAAAGGCTTTCTAGATGTTTGCCGATAATTTTGGTCATCAAGAATGCCGGAATGGCCGTCACCACGAAGGCAATCAGTACCAGGCTCAGCGGATGCGTCAGCACGGTGCGATCGCCGCGTTCTCCGTTTGGAAATGTCGACAGAAACTTGGCGATGCGATGGCGAAAGTAAATCGGCAACGTCAAAATCGCCCCCAATTGAATGACGATCGTGTACATCTTCCAGTAGCCGCTTGCCAGATCGATGTGTAGCAGTGCTTCGGCGATTCGCAAATGCGCCGTCGAACTGACCGGCAGAAATTCCGTCAACCCTTCGACAATCCCCAAAATCACAGACAGCACGTAGTCATTCACTCTTCCGCTCCTGATGGCGCCACCGCAACTTGCTGGGGCGTTATTAGTTTTTCTTCTGGGTGCCGTACCCCGTGCCCTTAGATTCGAAGGGCAGTCGTTAGAGGCGCGGGTATAGGTTCAACTGCAGTTCAAAATGCAATCGCTGCCCAAACAAACTGCCTTCCACCTGATGAGCGTGAGAATACCCGTCCTTCGTGCTTTCTGCAAAAGTTGGGTTCTCTTGCTTGCTGATCCCCAATTGCTGATAGCGGATATCTCTTCAAGTCGCCAACTTCTTCCTCATCTCATACGCATCAATTTTACCGAGATAATAGCGTTTCACCACTGCTTCGCTACGATATCCATGATGGGTCCAGAACGCAATCCCGGTTTCATTGTCCACTGCCGTTTCCAGCAGCACCGACTGGATGCCATAAAAAGCGAAGTGCTGCTCCATCTCGCGCAGCAGGGCGGAGCCGACTCCCTGTTTGCGGTGGGATTCCGCTACATCCAGCGTGATGATGTGTGCCAGCGGCGGATTGGTCTCCGCCAGCAGGAACCCGACGATCTTTTTTTCATCTTCCGCCACCAGACAGTCCGCCGTCGCCAGATTCACAAAATATTGCATAGACCATTTGCTATAGGAGATTCCTGGCGGAAAACACGCCTGATCCAACTTATGAATTGCCTGGAAATCGCGAGCGTCGTACGCCCGTATCTTGAACGCCATAGAAAAGTAGGGTCAGTTGCGACCAGTGGATTGGGTACAGTGACCAGTGGCCAGCGACCGGTGAAGATCATCAGACAGCCCGCCTAACAAAACGGTTGGCGGCGCGTGAGCCTGCATGCTTCGCTGAAAACGGAAAACGGTTACAACTTCACCGTAACCGTCTTCACCTCAGTATAGTTCGCCAAGCCATACTCGCCGAGTTCGCGTCCAATCCCGGACTGCTTGAACCCGCCAAACGGAGCCGCCGCGTCGAAAACGTCGTAGCAATTCACCCACACCGTTCCGGCTCGAACGCCGTCGGCGATCGCATGCGCCTTGGTGATGTCGGTGGTCCAAACCGCTGCTGCTAACCCATACAGCGACTTGTTCGCGCGTTCCACCACTTCGTCGATATCCTTGAACTTCAGGATGGACATTACCGGCCCGAAAATTTCTTCTTGCGCGATTTTCATGTCGTCGTGAACATCGGCGAACACGGTAGGCTCGATAAAATACCCCTTATCGCCCACACGTCCGCCGCCGGCCATCAGTTTGGCCTTTTCCTTTTTGCCGATGTCGATGTAACTCATGACCTTGTTGAATTGGTCCTGGTCCACTTGCGGGCCCTGTTCGGTATTCTTGTCGAATGGATTGCCCACCGTGCGCTTTTTCGCCCGCTCCACGCTCTTCTCCACAAACTCGTCGTAGGCTTTCTCCTCCACGTACAGCCGCGAGCCCGCGCAGCAGCATTGCCCCTGATTGAAGAACAGCGCGAAGTGCGCCCCTTCAATTGCCTGGTCCATGTTCGCATCCGCAAACACGATGTTCGGGCTCTTTCCTCCCAGTTCCAGCGTCACTCGCTTCAAGTTCGATTCCGCCGCGTCCTTCATGATCAAGTGGCCCACTTCTGTTGATCCCGTGAACGCCACTTTATCCACATCCATGTGTCGCGAAATTGCCGCTCCGGCGGTTGGTCCGTAGCCTGGCAGAATGTTCACGACTCCTTCCGGAAAACCCGCCTCGAGAATCAGTTCGCCCACGCGCAACGCTGACAGCGGGGTCTGCTCCGCCGGTTTCAACACTGCGGTGCAACCCGTCGCGAGCGCCGGTCCCAGTTTCCACGCCTGCATCAGTAGCGGAAAATTCCACGGAATAATCTGTCCCACCACACCTACCGGCTCATGCTTGGTATAGCTGAAATATCTGCCCTGTACCGGGATGGTCTTGCCCTGAATTTTGTCCGCCCATCCCGCGTAGTACCGGTAACACGCGATTGTCAACGGCAAATCCGCGCCCAGCGCGACGTGATAGGGCTTGCCGTTGTCCAGCGCTTCCAATTGCGCCAACTCCTCCGCGTGTTTCTCGATCAAATCCGCGAGTTTGTTCATCAGCAGTCCGCGATGCGCAGCGGTCATCTTCTTTCGCCACGGCCCCTTGTCGAACGCCGCCCTTGCCGCGGCCACCGCCTTGTCCACATCCGCGGCATCCGCTTCTGCCACTCGCGTAATCACTTCGCCGGTTGACGGATTGATCGTTGGGAAGGTTTTCCCCGACGCCGCATCCACCCACTTGCCATTGATCAGCAATTTGTTTGCGCTGATTTTCACGCTAGGTTCGATCGCACTTGTCGCGGTAGCCATGATTTCCTCCTCGATGGATTGGGCAAGGCTACACCTGTGCGCCTTCGGAATCAAGAAACCGATTCTGCGCATGCGCTTTTCGAAAATTGAAAAAGGAGGATGGGCGTGGAGGGCCGTTCCGGGATGTACTTCCGCGATTGGATTTTTGATAGGGCCTGGCGCGATGCCAGTCACGGAATGGGCTGCGCCGCCGGTTGGTTCACTCTAAGGCGTTGGCTTGGTAGGAGTTCAGTTCGTATCCGTGCGAGCGAATGGCTTCGACAGCCTGGCTGCGGCTCCCGGCGTCAACTTGTTTCATGATGCGTCGCACGTGATTTTTAACCGTGTACTCGGAAATGTTCAACTGTGCCGCTATCTCTTTGTTCGTCAGGCCTCTTGCCACCAGGCCAACCAGGTGCTGCTGCCGAAGCGTCAGGTCGGGTCGCTTGGTTGTTGGCCGGCCGGGCGCGCCTTTGGCGGTTTGATGGATGTGCTGGAACAGATGTCCACAGAGTTCGGCTGGACAAACCGCCGCCCCGCCGAATGTGGACCGCACGGCCGCCACAACATCGCAGACCGAGGCATCCTTGAGCAGAAAGCCGGTTACACCCCCACGCACCGCTGCGAGAAATTGCTCGGGGTTGTTGCTCATGCCGATCAGCAGGAATTTGCGTTCAAGGGAATTACCAGGCTTACTTCGCAGATCGATAGGCAGCCATCTCGCATCCAGAAAATCCAGAACAATCACATCGCAGTTGGATTCCGAAACCGTTTCCAGCGACGATTCCTCGCTTCCGTGGCTCCCCACCACCAGGAACTCCGCGCGTTTGCGGAAAATTCGACCGAGCGCTTCGCGGAGCAAACGACTTTCAATCAGCAGCAGGACCCTGATGAGCGATTCCGGGCCAGTTTCCCTCACGTTTTGTGTGATCCTCTCTGTTTTAGGTACAGCTACTTTGTATGGCTCCATTTCGATAGATAACAAACTATCAGGTCCGCAAATTCGCACAAGCGACAAGCTACGACACAGCTAAACTTGCATTCTTTGTCGTTCATTGACGCCTGGTTCCCGTAGAATACGACCACCATACTCCGGCGGTGCACAGTATACAACTAACCTAAAAGGATACCTATTCCCGTTCGATTGCCATCGCCTATTTCTTCCCTACAATTCTAAGAAGTGTAGTCTCACGCAGCGCCTCGCCCAATCCCGGTAACATCTTCTTTCGTCTTCGCGCTACAATGCGTCGCATGAAGCCCTTTTTGAATATCGTTCTTGCATCTCTCTTCGTGTGCGCTCCCATCGCTTCCTCGCAAACTGTCGACCCCCTCGCTCCCACTGCCACAACAAAATCGGCCGCCGAAATCGACCGCGAGTGGCAACGTTCCGTCTCAAAATACGACGCGCCGCGCGCCGCGATCCTGCACGCTGTCGACCAGGAAATCGCCGCCGGCCCCTACGCCGCTGACTGGGAAACTCTTCGCCGCTGGGAGATGCCTCAATGGTACAAAGACGCGAAATTCGGCATCTTTATTCACTGGGGCGTCTATTCTGTGCCGGGCGCGGAAAACGAATGGTATCCCCGCAACATGTACCAGCAGAAAGATCCCGCCTACCAATACCATCTGAAGCATTACGGCCCGCAGGATAAATTCGGCTACAAGGATCTAATCCCGCTGTTTACCGCTTCCAAGTGGGATCCCAACGACTGGGCCAAGCTCTTCAAGGATGCTGGCGCGCGCTACGTGATTCCCGTCGCCGAGCATCACGACGGGTTCGCGATGTACGATTCCGGCATTTCCGATTGGACGGCGGCGAAAATGGGTCCCAAGCGCGACACCACTGGCGAACTTGCCGCAGCTGTTCGCGCCCAAGGCCTGCACTTCGGCGCTTCGCTGCATCGCGCCGAACACAATTTCTTTTTTGACGGTGGCCGCACGTTTCGCTCCGACGTCAACGACCCGCAATTTGCTTCTCTCTACGGTCCCGCGCATGCCTGGCTTCAGGACAAACCCGATGTGCTGATGAACGATTGGACTTACGTCAGCCCGGAATTCGCGAACGACTGGCTGGCTCGCGCCGCGGAGATCGTCCAGAAATACAAACCCGAAGTGATGTATTTCGATTGGTGGATCGGGCAGCCGAATTACCGGCCTAACGTCACGAAATTCGCCGCCTTCTACTACAATTTTGACGCGCAAAACAAAATTCCCGGAGTCATCGATTTCAAGGACTACTCCCTGAATTGGCGCGCCGGCGCTCGCGATTTCGAACGTGGCCTTCGCGAAGGCATCGAACCGGCGCACTGGCAGACCGACACTTCCATCAGCAATCTTTCGTGGGGATACATCGAACACGATGAACTAAAGACGCCCGACTTCCTGGTGCACCAGCTCATCGACATCGTCAGCAAAAATGGCAACCTGCTTCTGAATATCGGCCCGCGTCCCGACGGCACCATCCCCGACGAAGTGCGCTCCACGCTTCTTCAGATCGGCGCATGGCTCAAGCAAAATGGCGACGCCATCTACGACACCACGCCGTGGAAAATTTACGGTGAGGGCCCTACAAAAGTGAAACCCGGCTTCGGCAATGACAAAGAAACCAAGCCTTACACCGCAGAAGATTTTCGATTCACGCAGAAGGGAATTGCGATTTATGCCATGGCTATGGCGTGGCCCGCCGACGGCCACTTCGTCATCCACTCTATGGGCTCCGCGCAAGAAGCCAAAGGCTTGTCCATCAGCAATGTCGAACTCCTGGGGTCCACTGCCAAGGTCGAATTCCACCAATCTGCCGACGCTCTGGACATTCGCGTACCCGCGTCGACGGCGCCACCCGGCAAGTTCGCCTTCGTCTTCCGCCTCTCGACCACGCAATAATCTGAAGAGGCGGCTTTACGCCGCACATTCCTCGATTGTTGAACATGAGCGTGCTCCACCGTTTTTTGCGTGTAGGTCTTGGTTTGACTTAAAACTTATAACTGACGACTTATAACTGCTTTCTCAGGCCTCGACGCGTTTCTCCACTACGACTCGTCGCGTCACCACCGCGGCTACCAACAAACCAATCCCTAACAATATCGCTGCCAGATAATACGGCGCGCCCGGTAAATGCACTCTTGCCGTTGGAGAAATCGCGGCCGCGAACACTTGCGTAAACAAAAGTGGCCCGGCCATTCCCGTCAGCGCCCGCAAGGAATTGATCGCTCCCTGCAGCTTTCCCTGCGACGTCGGATCCACCCGCTGCGACATCAGCGACTGCATCGCCGGACCCGCCACTCCCCACAACGCAATGAACGGAATCGCCGCGAGCATGCCCCATCCGCGCGTCGCCAATCCAAATCCCAGAAATCCCAGGAATCCGAAAAACAATCCGGACGTCAACCCAAATCGTTCTCCTACTTTTTTGATGTACGGGCCCACCAGCGCGCCGGACACAATTGCCGCGCACAGTCCGACCACGGTCAGCGAAATCCCCACATCACTGGTGTTCCACTCATAGCGATATTCGGTGTACAGCACGAACACGCTCTGCAGCGCCTGGTGCGCCAGATAATACAGCAGCGCCACAATCGACAGCGTCGCCAGTTCGGGATGCGAGCGCAGCAGCGTCAACGAACCCAGCGGGTTCGCCATATGCCACGCTGATGTTGCCCGCTTTTCTTTCGGCAACGATTCCGGCAACACGAACAGTCCATACAGAAAATTCGCCAGGCTCAATATTGCAGCCGCCCAGAACGGTGCGCGCAAATTATAGTGTCCAAGCAATCCTCCGACCGCAGGTCCCACTACAAATCCCACGCCGAACGCCGCCCCCAGCATCCCGAACTTCTTTGCGCGTTCCGCCGGCTGGGTAATATCCGTGATGTAAGCGAACGCCGTCGACACGTTGGACGCGGTAATCCCCGAGATCAGTCGCCCAACAAACAACCAGCGCAGGCTCGGCGCCAGTGCCATGAAAATGTAATCCAGGCCCAGCCCCAGACAGGAAATCAGGATCACGGGTCGCCGACCGAACCGGTCACTCCAAGCACCCAGCACTGGCAAAAACAAAAACTGCATCAGATTCCATGCAAACCCGAAATATCCGGTGATGTCCGCGGCGCGCGACATGTTGCCGCCCTCGAACTGGATAATCAGATTCGGCAGTACAGGCGCGATGATCCCAAACGCCAGAAAGTCCAGCGTTACCGTGACGATGATGAACGTCAGCGCCGCGTGCGATGTCGCTTTATGTGCTGGTGCTCCGGCCGGCGAAGCCAATGCGCTCTCCTGAACCACTGGAATTGTAACGGGGATTTCCGTACCTTGCCATCGCTAGCCCCCGCATTGGGAGAGGTGTGGGTGGTTTACGATGCAGTTGCCATTTAGCGAGCGCCCGCCGTCAACGCGTTCCAGGCGGCGAGAGAGTCCATATAGTCTCTCCAGTGCACGATTTTTCTGTTTTCGAGCCCTATGATTGAACAAAACCGGTTGTTGTACTTCACGCCGGTCGCCAGTATGGTCCCGTGGACTTCATATTCGATGACCACGACGCGGCTGCTGTCTGCCTTGTGAATGATCAACTGATCGACGAGTTGCAGCGCGATGTTGTTGCAATAGCTTTTGAATCGCGCCATCAGGTCGGCGCGCCCTTGGATAACGCGAGGCCAGCCGGGAAAGTCGTACAGAACCTCGTAGACCACGTCGTCGGTCAGGATATCGAAGAAGTGCTCGCCGTCAACAAGGTCCCCTAGCTAGCGCACCTCGAACGAGGTCGAAGTAAGGTTTTGCGGGCTCGTAGCCAGGGTATTTCGCGCTTGGCATGCGGGACTCTCCATACCCGTCGGAAGATTGCTCACGGGGGGAACACTGCATTCATATCGAACACTTATATCGGCGAACAAGGCGAGTCCGGCGTTTATCGCATTGCCTCCAGGGTCACTTCCTTCGTGATTTTCTGGTTTGCCCGCATCACTGTGACCATTACTTTCTCGCCTTCAGAGTAAGCATATACGAGTCTCGCGTAGTCAACGTAGTTGTCGATCTTCTGTCCAGCATACTCGATCAAGACATCGCCGGATTTGAAACCTGCCTTGTCTGCGGGGCCATCCGCGGCCACCTTGTCAAATTTCATACCGCTGTGTTCCGGCTTATAACTGGGCTCGACGCCAAAATCGGCAGGAAGCATGCTGGTGTGGCCGAAGGTGATTTTCCACCCCTGCGGCGTTCTCACCAGGATGAAGCTTTCCACGAAGGTCACATGCCACACACTTCCGCCTAGCATGGCCCGACCGTCCGGAGTGTCGGCGGTCCAAACGCTGTGCAGCGTCACAGTGACCAGGCAAAATTGCCGCGCACCTCGGCCACTGCATCTTGCGGATGGTAGTTGATGCGGACCCCGCGTCTTTGTAGGCTTGATAGCCTCGCCGTTCATCGGGTTCGAATGGGTGCGGATAGGACTCCTCGATAGCACGGGCGTAGGCCGTGTGCAGAGAGTCCACTTTGTCGAAATCGTAGGCTTGGCATGCTTGCTCGTTCGCCAGAACTACATTGATGGCCGCTTGCTTATCGTCCTCTCGTAGCGTGGTGCGGGTTCCACAAGCAATTTGCGAAAACAAGATCAAGACAGCCGTCGCGAAAAGGGGCCCGACTCGTCGTTGCCCGTTGTTTCTCCCGGCAAGCGCCCTAAATTCGGGACAGATTACCATGTACATTCCCAAACAGAGTGACTTCGTCGTTGGACCCGAGAGAGTGCTTGCTCCGACCTCATTGTGTTGGGTAGCTGCGGGCTCAATTATCCCGCGATCCTCTTCACTTCACTTACCAGATCTGCCATCGCCTGGCCGAAGTTTTTGCCCACCGCGGTCCCCGGTTGTACGTGCTGGATGAATCCCCAAAGGATAACGTGTGTCTTTGGATCCTGGATTTCCCATAATGACCACGCCTCCAACGGGCGCGACGAATCGTACTTCAAAAACCAAGTCCGCTTCCGCAGGTGTCAGCACCAGTTCGTATCGGCCCCAGTTCTTTAGAGCAGCGTAAAGCTGGTTATACGTTCGATCAGGTTGCGCGCTGAAAATCTCGGGAACAAGCGGCCTTCGCTTCCGGCGTTGGAGATGAACACTTTCTTTCCTGCTTGGATTTGCGTCGGCAATGGTGCGGCTGCCATTTGCCCCGCTTGCCCTGCCCGTGCTACGGGAATCAAAGCCAATGCCATTGCTAGAATTGCGATGGAAACGACGGCGCATGTGGGGTGTTCTCCTAGCGGTAGGACGTGGCAATCGAACCTAGAGGTACAAATGTGATCCAGGTCACCATTCAGTGGCGCTAACATCATAAATAGTTCAGGCGGGAGGGCTGGGATGGAAAACGATGAGCATCTCCCCGAGGAACTCAAGGAGCCCCTTCGACGACTGAAGTCAGAGGTCGATCGCGGAAACGCGTTGATGCGGCTTTTCTTCGAGAAGGGTGAGCAAAGCGATCTGGAGGCGCTGGTTGGCTGGATGAGCAATCAGTTTTTGAAGCCGATCCTCTACGGGCTCGAAGAGGAGACTTCGAAGCCCCGACTCGAAGACGGGCTGACGCACCTGCAAAAGGGGGCGACGCGACTGCGGGAGGCGGTGCCAGAAGCTACCACTTCAAACGAAAGAAAGTTCGCCGAACGATGGAACAGCGAAATGGATACGGCAATTTCCTTGATCCAGGAAAGACTCAGGAAACTTGAACGCTCGACACTATAGTGCTCTTGCGGAAACGTGGAAATCGACGGGTCGCAATCGCCCATCCGAGCAGCGTCCCTAGCAAAGATGCAAACGCCCGCGCATAGAAAAACCAATCAGGCGTGCGCACAGCTGCAATGAAACCGAATAAGGAAAAAAGTGCGCCCGAGACCCCCAAGCAGAGGCACAGGAAAAGAGGCGCAGGCTTCGCAATGCGAGCGCAGAGGTACGCCCCTGCAGTGGCGCCAACTGAAAACAGAACGATCTCTTCCATCAAACTGTAATTGACGTGCAAGAGAGTTCGAGAAGATATCCAGTCATATCAACCACGATGAGGAACGCCGCAATTCCCGCAAAAAAGCCGCCCCACGCCTGAGCTAAAGTGCGCATGTCGGGGAATCTATCATCGAACCGCGCCTGATTTCAGATTGGGTCGTCATCGGCCGCCACGATTGGCCATTGAACGAAGTTTGTGACTGATCTGATAGAATTCGGGGGTGCCTGAGGCGATGTTTGACATCTATTTTACTGATGAGCCGGTAGCGCATGACGACCCCAGTTTTGAAGCTCTGTGGGGAGAAATTCGCATCGGCGCGTTCCGCGAGAAATTCGTTGCCAGCGTAATGTCTTGGAATATCGAGCAATACGAAAAACAATGGGAAACGGCCCTGAGAAGAATTCTGGCAGGTTCAACTCAATCCGTATTGATAACTGATTACGTGGAACCGGGTCTTGCTTCAGGGGGTCATTTGTGGTGGTGGCCGCTTTACCGCGAGGGCGATTCTATCTACATACAGAATGGTCTCCATCCGCTGTACCGAAAGGACCGATCCATCTACATCCAGGACCAACTTGAGTCCTCCGGCCCTCTCGATCGTCCGTTTTTCTCCGAACGGGCATGGGAATCGGTTCGGGAGCGAAAAACTATGAACGCCGAAGGTTCAGAGCTTTCCGAATGGGTGACCGCCGTCGGGAGTATCGAGCAAACGATACTTCGCAGATTCAAGTAAGTAAACATATTGGCCGATCGTCCTCTCAGCTGCCTGACAACCTGGGGCACTGGCTCGCACCAAGCCTCCCTTCGTAAACCCTGCAAAGATTGCTAGAATCGCGGGTATGGTTGCCACGCCCGTCACCCTGGACACAATTGCTTCCATTGACCCTGCCACTGGCCAGGTAACAGCAAATTTTGAGCGCACGCCGCCGAGGGCTTTGCCGCAGCTGATGGCCAAGGCGCGTGTGGCTCAGGCGAATTGGTGGCGGCGCTCGATTGAAGAGCGTTGCGCGATGATCGGCGTGATGCAAAAAAAGATTCTTGAAGCGCGCGACACCCTGGCGGATGTGGTGGTGCGCGAATCAGGCAAGCCGCGCGTCGAAGCTTTGTTTGCGGATGTGTTCGTCTCGCTGGACACTGCGGAGCATTTCGCGAAGCGCGGCACGGACGAACTGCGATCGGAATCCGTGCGCCATCACAGCACGGCGGCCAAGGCGAAATCCGGCAGGGTGTATTACGAGCCGCTGGGAGTGCTGGGCATCATCAGTTCCTGGAATTATCCGCTGGCCATTCCGTTCAGCCAGATCATCGCGGCGGTGGCGGCAGGGAACGCGGTGCTGTGTAAGACCAGCGACTTCACGCCGGAGTGCGGCGCACAGATCGAGAAACTGTTCCGCGACGCGGGCTTTCCGGCCGACCTGGTCACCATGCTGCAAGGCGGCGGGGAAGTCGGCCAGGCCCTGATTGAGGCTCGCCCCGACAAAATATTTTTCACCGGCAGCGTGTACACCGGCAAGCATGTGGCCGAAGCGTGCGCGCGCTATCTGATTCCCACGGTGCTGGAGCTGGGCGGCAAAGACGCCATGCTGGTTCTGAGCGACGCGGATTTGAATGTGGCATCGAGCGCCGCGGTGTGGGGCAGCTACACAAATTGCGGGCAAGTGTGTCTCTCAGTCGAGAGACTGTTCGTCGAGGAACCCATCGCCGAGGAATTTGTCCGCCGTTGCGTGGCGAAGACACAAAAGCTTCGCCTTGGGCCGGGTTGCGACAAAGACACCGACGTCGGGCCTTTGATTCGGCCCCAGCACGTGCAACGCATGAGCGACGTGATCGCGGATGCCGTCGAACGTGGCGCCAAAGTCGTCTGCGGAGGCCGCCCGCGCCCGGACCTAGGGCCGAATTTCTTCGAGCCGACGGTGCTGACGGGTGTAGACGGGTCCATGCAACTCTTCCAGGACGAGACGTTTGGGCCCATCATGGCGATTCAAGTGGTGCGCAGCGCGGAAGAAGCAATCCATCTGGCCAACGACACGCAATTTGCGTTGGCGGCAAGCGTTTGGACCGGCGACGCCAATCGCGGCAGGTCAATTGCCACGCAACTTCGTGTTGGGACGGTGATGGTCAACGATCTGTTGACTGGATTTGCCATCGCCGAAGCACCGCACGGCGGCTGCGGACTGAGCGGGTGGGGCCGCACGCACGGCAAGGCCGGCTTGAAGGAAATGGTTCACGTCAAATATGTGGACGTGGATCGCCTGCCGAAAACCGAGAAGCCCTGGTGGTATCGTTATGGGGGAGACTTGGAGCGCTCCGCCGACGCTTTCCTGCGTTTTGAATTCAGCGGCAGCTTGGCAACGCGGGTACGTTACGCACGCTCGGCGATGAAGACTTTGCTGCGCAATCACGGTTTCTGACGAGGTTCAGTCTAAGGAGAAATTCGTTGCCAGAGGAAAACACAGCCGCACCGGTTCCTGCCGTCGAAGCGACGCCTGAAGTAGTTGCCACGCCAAAAGTGAAAACACGCAAGCCCAAGCAGCGCGCTTGCGACGAAAAAGACGCCAAGGGAAAACTCTGCGCCGGCCACTTGAAACACTGGTTCGATTACCCGGCCGAAATCGAACAACTGGTTGGCAAGGGCGCGGAAATTTATCGCTGCGAATTCTGCAAAACGCTGTACCGTCCCGATCCCCAGCAGCAACCCAACAGTTACACGGTCCGTTACTAGATCTGACAGGGAGGCCGCTCCGCCATGCCTGAGAACGAGTGGATCTACGATTGGAATCTGGTGGGCGGCGCCGCCATCGCTACCGGAACGCGCGTGCTGGTGAACGATGAAACGCTGCGCGACGGACTGCAAAATCCCTCGGTCCACGATCCCACGCTGGAAGAAAAACTTGAAATCCTGCACTTGATGGAAGCGTTGGGAATTGATTCCGTGAACCTCGGGCTGCCCGGCGCCGGACCTCGCGCTGCCGCAGACGTCGAAGCCCTGGCTCGCGAAATCGCCACGAAGCGCATGCGCATCAAGCCGAATTGCGCGGCACGAACCGTGGAAGCCGATATCCGTCCGATTGCGGAGATTTCGCAACGCGCCGGCATCGCCATCGAAGCGGCCATGTTTCTGGGCAGCAGCCCAATCCGCCGCCTGGTGGAAGACTGGACCATCGATCACCTGGAACGCACCACGGAAAAGGCCGTACAGTTTGCGGTGTCGGAAGGACTGCCACCAATGTACGTCACCGAAGATACGGTGCGCACCGATCCGGAGACGGTGCAGCGACTGTACGCGGCGGCGATCCGCAGCGGCGCTCGCGCCATCGTGTTGTGCGATACCGTGGGACACGCTACTCCCGAGGGTACGTTCAGCCTGGTGAAATTCGTGATGGACAAGGTGGTGACTCCCTCGGGCGAGGAAATTCGCGTGGACTGGCACGGGCATCGCGACCGCGGCTTGGCCATCGCCAATTCGTTAGCGGCCATAGCGGCTGGGGCGCGACAGATTCATGGGGTGGCATTGTCATTGGGCGAGCGCGTCGGGAATACCCCGATGGAACTGCTGCTCGTGAACCTGCGGCTGATGGGTTTGCGCTCCAACGATCTGACCTACCTGCGGGCGTATTGCGATCGTATCGCCAAAGCTACGCACACCACGATTCCGCCAAACTATCCTGTCTTTGGGAGAGACGCGTTTCGCACCGCAACTGGCGTGCATGCGGCCGCCATCGTGAAAGCGTTGAGGAAACACGACCGTAGCCTCGCCGATGCGGTCTACAGCGGCGTGCCGGCGCACCTGTTCGGTCTGGAACAAATCGTGGAGGTGGGCCCCATGAGCGGCAAGTCCAATGTGCTGTATTGGCTGGCGCGCCACAATATTCCCGCCACCGACGAATTAGTGAATCGCATTTACGAGGCGGCTAAGCAATCGGCACGAGTGTTGACCGACAACGAGCTGCACGCGCTATGCTCTACCAGCGGCACCCCTGTATAGTTTTGTATGCATCCTTTACTTCCTACCGTGAAACGCGTGGCCGTTTGCGTTATTCTCTTTGCCATGCCGATTCGTTCCTCGGTAGTCTCTCACACAGCGCGGCAGACTCCTGCAGTCTCGCCGGCGGACAACCCGCAGGTGCGCACAGCGCTTGAATGGTTTGCGCAAAACCTCGCCTGGATTGATGCCCAACAGATTCGCCTGACGGAAATCCCCGCTCCTTCGTTTGAAGAAGAGGACCGCGCCGCGGCCGTGAAGGATTTATTGGCCGCTGAAGGGCTGGCCATTCATACCGACAAGATCGGCAACGTGATTGGCGAATTGCGCGGCAGCAACGAGAAAGAGATTGTGCTGATCGCCGCGCATCTGGACACCGTGTTCCCGTCCGGAACGCCGGTGGAAGTGCGGCGCGAGGGCGATCGCATGGTTGCGCCCGGAATTTCAGACAACGGCACGGGACTTGCCGCTCTGATCGCAATCGCGCGAGCCATGCACGTCGCGAAAATTACGCCGCAAAGGACGATCCTTTTCGCCGCGAACGTTGGCGAAGAGGGCGAGGGCAACCTGCGTGGCATGCGCGCTCTGATTGACGCTTACCACGCGAAACTGGCTGCGGTGATTGTTCTGGATGGTTCCGGCACGGATCATGTCACCACAAAAGCGCTGGCGTCGAGACGCCTTGAGGCCGTAATCACGGGGCCGGGCGGGCATAGCTGGTCGGACTTCGGCATGCCCAATCCCATCAACGCGCTGGTTCGTGGTTCATTGCGGTTCATTAATACGAAAGTGCCGGCGAGTCCCCGCACTACGTTTAATCTGGGCCAGGTGGAGGGCGGAACTTCGGTGAATTCCATCCCTTTTGAAGCGAAATTGAAGGTTGACCTGCGTTCGGAAAGCGAAGACGAAATCAGTCGGCTGGAATCCGCGTTCCGCGATTGTATGGCTGCCGGAGTTCGCGACGAAATGGAAAATGCCCGCGATCGCACCAAGGGCAAACTGGAATGGAAAGTGAACGTGATCGGTAGCCGTCCGGGAGGCGAACTGGCCGCGGACTCGCCGCTGCTGGCGGCTTTGCGAGCCGCCGATGATTTCACCGGGAACCAGTCGCGCATCGAGCGCTCTTCCACAGACGCGAATATCCCGCTGTCTTTGGGAATTGATGCCATCTCGATCGGCGCGGGCGGAAATGGCGGCGGAGCGCATTCGCTGCAAGAGTGGTACGAGCCTGCGGGCCGCGAAAACGGTTTGAAGCGTGTGCTTCTGACGCTGCTCGGAGTCGCGGGCATTGCTGCGGAGCGCGCGCAATGACCATCGCCACAGCCCAACCTTGCGCGAACCCTGTTCGCATGGCGTGGATTCTTGCCCTCGCCGCGCTTTGTCTTAGCCTCTGCACTCCGTCCTTCGCGCAGAAAAAATATCCCATCGACAAGACCGTCTATTACCTTCACGGCCGTATTTACACCAACGATCCGCAGCACCCTTGGGCGGCCGCCATGGCCATCCGCGACGAGAAGATTCTTTGTATCGGCACGCTCGCGCATATCCTGCTGGATTGCGGTGGCGCAGCGGCAGAGGCGGACACCGTTCAATTGAATGAGCGGTTCGTGATGCCGGGATTCAACGACGCGCATACCCATCTGGGCGGAGCCGGCCGCGACAAACTGAATCTTTCGCTGAACGGTGTCGACTCCATCGAGGAGTTGCAGAAGCTGGTGAAAGATGCCGCGGCCAAAAAGAAGGCCGGCGAATGGATTGTCGGAAGCGGTTGGGACCAGACTCGCTGGCCCGACAAAAAATTTCCGACCAGGCTGCAGTTGGACGAGGTTGCGCCCAACAACCCCGTATTTCTGGTGCACGTTTCAGGGCATGTGGCGGTAGCCAACAGCGAAGCTCTGAAACACGCCGAGATCACGCCCGACACCAAAAATCCCATGGGCGGCGAAATCGAGCGCTTCGAAGACGGCGAGCCGTCGGGCATGTTGAAGGAAAATGCGGCGATGGAGATGGTGGAGCAGCGCATCCCGGATCCCTCCGATGAAGATCGCCGCAAGGGAATCGAGCTGGTTCTGCAGGAACTGGCGCGGAATGGAGTTACCTCGGCGCAGGACAATTCCGACTGGGAAGATTTTCTGGTCTATAAGCAAATAAAAGAAGAAAAGAAGTTGACGGCGCGCATTACCGAATGGCTTCCGTTCATGCTATCCACCGATGACTTGCAGAATCGCCGCGCGCAAGCTGGCACCGACGACCCATGGCTCAGGACCGGTGCCGTCAAGATGGTCACGGACGGAGCGCTGGGCTCACGGACCGCGGCGTTGCTCGCGCCGTATTCGGATGACCCCTCGACCAGCGGCTTGATGACCATCGAAACCGAAAAACTCAAGCTTATGGCCATCGAGCGAGACCGGTTGGGTTTTCAGCTGGCCTTTCACGCCATCGGTGACAAGGCGAATCAGATTTGCCTGGACGTTTTCGAGTCGGTGCAACGCATGAACCCGGCGCGCGATCGCCGCGACCGCATTGAGCACGCCCAGGTCGTTGCACCCGACGACATTGCGCGCTTCGGCAAACTCAACGTGATCGCATCCATGCAGCCGTCGCATGAATCGAACGACATGCGCTGGGCTGAACAACGCATCGGGCCGGAGCGCGCGAAAGGCGCGTATGCGTGGAACTCGCTGCAAAAAGCGGGCGCGAAGCTGGCTTTTGGTACAGATTACGATGTGGAGCCGATCAACCCATTGCGTGGTGTCTATGCTTGCGTGACGCGGGAATTGCCGGAGGGCGGGCCGGCCGGCGGCTGGGAACCCGAAGAGAAATTGCCGTTGGATCAGTGCCTGCGTGCGTACACCTACGGTTCCGCTTACGCGGAATTCGCGGAAGGGAAGAAGGGGGAGTTAAAGGTGGGGCAGTATGCCGATTTCGTTGTGCTATCCGCAGACCTGACCAAGGTTACGCCAAAGGAAATCCTGAAGACTGAGGTATTGCGCACCGTTGTGGGCGGCCGCGTGGTTTATCAGAAGAATTGAACGGTGCTCAACTCGCCGGCAAATTCCTTATCGCTCAACTTGTAGAAATACAGCCTGGCGCGTCGGCCTTTCCAAGCGGCGCACGCTGGCGCGTGGTCAGAGATGTCCTTGGGTCCGTCGGCAACTTGAAGATCCTCGATATCCACAATCTTGAATCGCATCCCTGACTTGTTCACCATTAAGATCAACTTGCCGCCACCTTCACTTCCGCAATCCGCCTCCGTGATTGTGCCTTCCACCGCGTATTGCGTTTCCTGGTCGTGCTTGTTTACGACCGGCTCTTTCGCGGAATCCGCGGTTCCACCGCGTTCGGCAACGATCGCCGCCAACGACGCCTCGTGTTCCTCGTTTTGTTGCCGCTGCTCTGCTTGGCGATTGTAAGCCTCCACCTGCTTCTCATATTCCATGCGCGACTGGATCGCCTGCTCCAGCTGTTGCGAAAGTTGCCGGTCCTCAGCAGTGCGCCCCGCCGCCTGGATGCGCGCCGCCATCACCCGGGCATCGGCTAGCCTGTCCACGTTCAGGAGCACGAACGAATATGCGACGGCGTACTGAAGATTGCCGGGCTCCAGTTCAATGGCTTTGCGCCCCATCGCCAATGCTTTCTCGTGCGTCTCCGGATTTGTCGAATAGAGAGAAGAGAGCGCGGCATACGCGGGCGCAAATTGCACGCTCATGCTGATCGCTTTTTCCAGTAGCGCGACCGGTTCCGCGTCATCCGCATTGCTGCGCCGGCGGCGCATTTGGGAACTGGCGTCGAAGAAATATGCGGCATAATTCGTCGAGTGCAGTTGCACAGCGCGAGAAAACTCCTTTTCGGCGGTCGTCCAGTCTTGCTGATAGTAGGCCAGCATGCCCAAGCTTTCATGAACAATGGGGAGTTCAGGGTCGTCCTGCGATGCTTGATCCAGCGCGGTTTTGGCTTCCGCGAAACGGCGGGTGTAAACATAAAAGGCGCCACGCTGGGCTTCCACTTCGGCGGGCGCCAGGGTTCGGCTCGGATAAGCTTGCGCATTGCCGTGCGCGACAGTATTGAGAGTCGCAGCGTAAAAGCGATCCTGATGCGCGTAGCCGCTCATGCGGTTCGCAAACTTCTTCAAATCGCCAAACGTTTGCTGCGCCGCGGCAACCTGGTTTCCGCTGGCCGCCCAGGCGACCATAAACTCAGTCAGCAGTTGCTGCTGGCGTGCCTCGGGGTCGAGCATGAGGTAGTGCACGAGCACCCAGGACTCAGCGTAGAACAGGGAAGTGCGATTCTGTTCGTTGTAGTACGGCGAATTATGGTCAACCTGCAGCAGCGTATCGATCGGAATCAACTTGTTTTCGTGCAGTTCCCGTAGATGGTAGGAATCGATCTTGCCGATGAGCACGCTCTTCTCGCGAATTTCCGTGTTACCCAGGTATTCGGCGATACCCTCATCCAGCCACGCGGGCAGATCGCGGAAATTCAAGTGCAGCAGCGCGTGCGTGTATTCGTGATACACAATTTCGTAGGGGTTTTCCCCTTGCGTATCCGTGCGCACCGCCACGAAGTGCTCGGCTTCGCCTGGAACGTAGATTCCCGCGGGATGGGTGTGGCCCTTGGTCTCCCAATATTCCGGTAGTAGCAATTTCAACGATTCTTCGTTCTTTACCGCGAAGATCACCACTGGTTTACCGATCTCGGTGCGCAAGGTGGGGAATGCGTTGTGGAATACCTGGCGAATCTCTTCGAATTCGTCGGCAATCTTGCGGCACTCTTTTTCTCCGGCATTGCTGACCACCGTGAAGTTCGGAGTGCGCACTTCGATCCACGCGTCTTTAGCGGCCGGTAAAACGCTTGTGGGAAGAAGCGTAAGCAGCGAAACAATAAGAATGCGAAGCACGACACGCAAACGGAACAATGGGCTACTGGGCATGATCATGTGGATTTAGCCTGATCGATACGAAGGCGTCAAGTACCGCGCTAGCATCGCTGTTCACTCCAGGGTTAGAACGCGAATCTCGCCATTTGTCACGCTGTCTGGTGTCGCTGTGAACTCCACTTGCGCGTGCCGGTCTTTCCACGACGCGCATGGCGGGCCGCCCTCGCCGGACTTCTGGCTCTCGATGATTTCAATTTTCGTGGTGTCTTTGATGTGCAAAAGCAGCGAGCTGCTGGACGTGGTCAAGGTAAACACGACCTCTGGTGGATGGCCGCAAATCAGTTCGGTAATTTTCCCTTCCGCATGCGCTGGTTCCCGTGGTGAGGAAGCGGAGGCCACGCCGGTTGTTTGCGCTTGCGATTCCGCTGCACCGCCAGCGGGCGTGGAAGAAACCTGCTGTGCTTTTACGTCAACACGTTTTGCGAAGCTCGCTACGATCATGCGGTCTCGCGCAGTAAACGCCGTCTTTTGGACTTGGTCCGCCAGTTTCCGGGCTTCTGCGAACTTTCCGTCGGCCAGCAGCACCATGCCAATATCGATGTAATAGGAGAGATTCCCGCGCTCCAGCCGAGCCGCCCGGGTCGCCGCATCAAGGGCCCGCTGATTGTCCGCGCCGGGCTTCTGAGTGTAGGCAACCGAAAGGAATGCATAAGCAGGCGGAAAATCCGGGTTCAACGCTACGACGGTTTCCAGGTGACTGCGAATCTCCGGCGTAGACTCCTGGGTATAACCAAACTCACGATACAAAGCCGTTGCCAGGTACAGATGCGCGCTCAGATCCTTGGGGTCGGCGGCCAGCGCAAGATCGAATTCCTTCATCGCGTTCTGATAGTCGCCATTTTGCAGGTGATAGTACCCAAGCTCGGTGTGATATCCGCGCGTGTCCGGGTCAATTGCCGCGACTTGGTGCAATACCTCCAAACCTTCCGGCAAACGACTGCTGCGCAACAAATAGCCCGCCTGCGCAAGAAGTCCTTCCGCGAGTGGCACATTCCTGACCGCAAAATCCTTATCGGAAATCTTCAGCGCCAGTGGAACTCGCTGATATCCGAACTTCGTTTGATGAGCATAAGCTTCCAGTTTTTCGGTGAGCGCGTTCAGGTCGCCAAACGACTTGTTGGCGGCTTCGATGGGATCGTCCGAATCATGCAGGCTGACGAGATATTTATTCAACACGTCCTTGTCGGCGACGTCTGGAGAAAACATGAGGTAGTGAACGATGGCCCAGGACTCGGTGTAAAAAATTCCGGAATGGTCGCGGGTATTGTAGAGCGGGGACGAGCTATCGATGGTGACGAGCGTGGAGACGGGGATGAGGGGATTGTCGCGCAGCAAACGAAGTTGCGCATCGTCGACGCCGCCAGTCTTCACATCCTTCCCCTCGATTTTCGTATTGCCGTAAAGCTCCGCGATGCCCTCATTCAGCCATAGCGGAAGGCCGCGGTAATTCAAGCGGAAGTAGGCGTGCGTATATTCGTGATACAGCGCGTGGTAAGGGAAAGGGCCGATTCCCCGTGCGTCCGTGCGCACCAGCGCGTAGTTCTTGTCGTACGCCAGGCGATACAAGCCGCTCAGCCTCATGGCGTTTTGATCTTTGCCGTAGCCGGGAAGAAACAGTTTCAGCGAATCTTCGTTCTTCAGCGCGAAGATAACCGTGGGCTTTCCCCAATCGACGCGAAGCTTCGGGTAGCGCTGCGCGAACATGGCGCGAATTTCTTCAAATTGTTGCGCGGTCAGGCGTCCCTCATGCTCCCCGGCGTTGGAAAGAACCGTGAAATGGGGCGAGCGGACCTCAACCCAGGTTTCATGATGTTCGGCGCGGGAAATCGAAGCAAAAAGCAGCGTCAGCAGAGCCAGAACGAAGCTGGAGCCAGCGATTTGCGTTCGCGCCATAGTGGGTTTGATGTTACGTGAGGGTCTTTCGATGTCAAGCGCGCCGCAATTAGTCTCGGCGCCAAGGAAAATGAAATGGGGCCGGGAGATTTTTCGGCTACACTGGCGTGCGAACGACGGAGCCTTTCGAATGAACAGCAAGTTGCGGGCTGATCTTGCGCTGATGTTCTGTTCACTGATCTGGGGCGTCACGTTCGTCATCGTGAAAAACGCGCTGGACCATACCTCCGTGTTCGTGTTTCTGGCGGTGCGGTTTACGCTGGCGGCGATTTTGATGGCGGCGTTTCGTCCGTCGGTGCTGCCAAAGATCGATCGCGAAGAAATATTTGCGGGCTTGCGGCTGGCGTTTTTCATGTTCGCGGGCTACGCCTTCCAGACCACCGGCTTGCAATACACCACCGCATCGAATTCCGGCTTCGTCACCGGCTCCAGCGTGGTGTTGGTGCCGCTGCTGCTCGGCGTGTTCTGGGGACGCCGGTTGACGCACTGGCTTTACGCCGGCGCCTTTGCCGCGCTGGTTGGACTGTACTTCCTGACGGTTCCGGCCGAGGGTCTGCGTTACCTGAATTATGGCGACGTGCTGACATTCGTCGGGGCCGGTCTCTACGCCGTGCACATCATTTTGGTGGGCGAATTCACCGGCGAACATTCTGTTTCCGCGTTGAGCTTGATTCAGGTGGCGGGTTGCGCCGCGATGGCTTGGGTGATGACGGGCGCCGGCGCGGCCATTCACTGGCAACCGGTTCACTTCGATTGGCGCTGGGAGCTTCTTGCCGCCATCGGTGTGTGCGCCGTATTCGCCACCGCCGTCGCGTTCACCGTGCAGTTGTGGGCGCAGCAGTACACTTCGTCGAGCCACGCGGCGATTCTGTTCGCGCTGGAACCAGTGTTCGCCGTGATCACATCCTATTTTGTGCTGCATGAACGCCTGACATCGCGTGCCATGAAGGGCGCCGGCCTGGTGGTTGCTGGCATCGTCATCGCGGAATTGCTGGGGGCGCCCGCAGCACCGGAATCGCCGGAACCGATCTTCGAAGGGCGGATTTATTTCAAGCCGTGGTGGAAAGCGGGATGAGGAAGTATTAAGTCGTAAGTTTTAAGTAATAAGTAAAGCGCGCGGCCGGGCGGTCCCGGTTTACTTATTACTCAGAACTTAAAACTTAAAACTTAAGACTTAAGACTTAGAACTTAAGACTACGCCCCGTAGTTTTTCACGTCGACCGGCTCGAACATCGTCGCGCTGGCCGGGTGTGTCTTCTCGTGCGTGTCGATTTCGGCGGCGTGCTGTAGCGATTGCGCGATGTCGTCCAGTCCTTTCAGCAGCACTTCCTTTCGCGATGGCACGATCTCAAACTTGTACTCCAGTCCGTGATTGTCTTTTACCGTTTGACTCGGCAGATCGATAGTCAGTGAGTAGCCTTCTTCCTTTTCCGTTCGTTGAAACAACTCTTCAATCTGCGCTTCTGTAAGCTCCGCGGGGAGGATGCCGTTTTTGAAGCAGTTGTTATAGAAAATGTCGGCGTAACTGGGCGCAAGAATCACGCGAAAGCCATAGTCTCCAATGGCCCACGGCGCATGCTCGCGGCTGGAGCCGCAGCCAAAATTTGCGCGCGCCAGCAGGACCGAAGCGCCCTTGTACCGCGGGAGATTCAACACGAAGTCCGGATTCGGTTTCTCACCAGGCAGATAGCGCCAGTCGTAGAAGAGGATGCGCCCGAATCCTTGGCGGGTCAGCGCCTTCAAAAATTGCTTGGGCACCATCTGGTCGGTGTCAACGTTGACCCGGTCCATCGGCATAACCAGACCAGAGTGTGTGATGAAAGGTCGCATTGGTGAAGATCCTCGATTTGTAAGAGATATCAGTTATCAGCCGAATACCTGGCCAGCCCAACCGTATCGAAAGCCGTTCGTTAGGCCTGAAACTGACGGTCTACTCCACGTGCGCTACGTCAAATTCCCGCACATCGACAAAGTGCCCGGCAATTGCCGCGGCCGCCGCCATCACTGGACTCACCAGATGCGTGCGGCTGTCGCGGCCCTGACGGCCCTCAAAATTGCGATTCGACGTGCTGGCGCTGCGTTCGTGCGGCGGCAACACGTCGGCGTTCATGCCGATGCACATGCTGCAGCCGGCGTCGCGCCACTCAAAGCCCGCTTGCGTGAAAACTTTGTCGAGTCCTTCTTTTTCCGCCTGCGCCTTGATGCCGCGTGAACCAGGCACGATCAACGCCTGCTTGATGTTCTTCGCGACATGTTTTCCGGCAACCAAGTGGGCAGCGGCGCGCAAATCATCCAACCGCGAATTGGTGCAGGAGCCGATGAACACGCGATCCACAGGAATGTCCACAATCGGCGTGCCCGGTTTCAGGCCCATATACTTCAGCGCGCTCTCTGTGGCTTTCTGATCGTTCAAATCCTTGAAGTCGTGCGGGTCCGGCACTCGTCCATTTACGCTCGTGACCATGCCGGGATTGGTGCCCCAAGTCACTTGAGGCGCCAGCTCGTTCGCGTGCAATTCAATGGTGGTATCAAATTTTGCGCCTTCGTCGCTCTTCAAAAGCTTCCAGCGCTCCACCGCTTCCTGGAACGCTTTTCCGCGCGGCACAAACGGCCGACCCTCGAGATACGCGAACGTGGTCTCGTCAGGAGCAACCATTCCAGCGCGCGCGCCACCTTCAATGGTCATGTTGCAGACGGTCATGCGTCCGTCCATCGAAAGGGAACGAATGGCCTCGCCAGCGTATTCTGCTACGTGGCCGTTGCCGCCGCCGATGCCAATTCTGCCGATAATCGCCAGAATGATGTCTTTCGCGGTGACACCCTTCGGCCTCTTGCCATTCACCACGATGTGCATGGTCTTCGAGCGGCTCTGCACCAGGCACTGCGTTGCCAGCACGTGCTCCACTTCGCTGGTGCCGATGCCGAACGCCAAGGTGCCAAACGCGCCGTGCGTCGAAGTGTGACTATCGCCGCACACAATCGTCTGCCCGGGCTGCGTGATGCCCAGTTCCGGCCCGATGATGTGCACGATGCCCTGATTCTTGCTGTTCATGTCGAACAAGCGCACTCCGGTTTCTTTGCAATTGCGTTCCAGCGCTTCGAATTGCAGCTTGGCGTCGTTATCCAGGATGGGCAGGGTGCGGTCGGTGGTGGAAACAGAATGGTCCATCACCGCGAAGGTGAGGTCTGGCCGGCGGACCTTGCGACCTTCGGCCTTCAGTCCCGCGAAAGCTTGCGGCGAAGTGCCTTCGTGAACGAGGTGGCGGTCAATGTAGATGAGCGCAGGCTTGCCGGGTTCCTCGTGAACCAGGTGATTGTCCCAAATTTTTTGATAGAGGGTTTTTTGTGTCATGTGCGTACCCAAATAGTGTAGCACTCCGAAAATTCCGGGCAAACTCTGCCAAGCTGTTTACCTATTCAGTGGTCGCAACCGGTACAGTACCAGGCCGGCGAGATTTGCGACTGCCAGCACGCCTATGGTTTTCCAGGTGTATGCTGCTTCGCTCTCCACGCGAATAATCGGGAACACCGATAGCACGACGAAAAGCAGCGTCAGCAACAAGCCCGAGAGCGCTAGAATCCGCAGCCACGGCGGAGAACGAAACGCGCTGCTCCTTGCGGCGAGCAGCGGAATCGCAAACAGCGCCAGATAAGCAATGGCGTAAAAGGTGAAGCCCCAGATTTGCAGCAACTCAAACGCCTCCTGCTGCCCCACGCCGACCAGAACGGTAGTGCTGGCGAAGAGCGTGATGCCGCCCAGAAAAAGAATGGAGTTTACCGGCGTACGGTACCTGGGGTGCAGGCGCGTGAACCACTTGGGCAGCAGATGATCCCATCCTGCGCACATGGGCAGCCGCGTGTTGGCCGCAAAGCCCAGGCTGAAACTGGAAAAGTAATTCGTCAGCAATAATAAAATGGCCAGCGGCACAATCATCCGCGCCAGTGGAGAGCCATCCAGCGCCACACGCAACGCTTGCGGCACCGGCCCAATCACATCGATCTGATCGGGTGATACGTAGACCAGAATCGCGCTGGTTCCAAAAATATACAGCAGGGCGATGATCGGCGCCGCAATCAGAATGGCGCGCGAAAGGTGCTTCGCCGGATTGCGCGACTCTCCGGCAAAAATGGCCGCGTACTCAAATCCGCACAGTGCGCCGAAAGTCATTTTGCTGAAAACGCTGAAGCTGAACAGCGTCAACGGCGGAGCAACAATGCGCAGCGGGTGATATTCGTGCAACGTACTGCGGCCCAAGTGAAAAAACGGAAGTGCCGACAGGAACACGACGATCAGAATTGTCAGCGCGCTGCCGGCATTGGTTACCCACTTGCCCACGCGCAGCCCCAGATGCGCCAGCAGCATGAGCACGCCGATAACCGCCACGGAAACAACCAGGACGATCCACTTATTCGATGTCGCGGCCTCCGCGTTCAGCCCCAGCGCGTAGGCTCCATAGGTGGTTACGACCAATCCGATCGAAGCGACGTACAACACGATGTACAGCCACAAATTCCACGCCACCAGAAATCCGATGGCATCGCCGAACGCGTGGCGCGCCCATTCGTACAAGCCGCCTTCCATGGGCATACAGCGATTCAAGTGCGTCACAACCAGCGCCTGCGGAATGAAAAACGTAGCAATGGCGATCAACCACAGCAAAACGTGCGCCGGCCCGGCCTTTACCGCGGTCCCAAAGAAGTCGGGAATCACCACCAGCAGGATCGACGCAAGCACCAGGTCCAGAAAGCCCAGCTCTTTGCGTAATGACGCGGACGGCGATTCGAGCGTGGTTGCGGTGGCGGAAAGAGAGAGAGGCTCAGCAGTAGCCAAGAGTGTGCGGACCGAAGTCCTTGCCTCCGAACCGGAAAGTTTCGCTAGTCTCTCTTGCGAATGCACAAGAAGCAAGCAGTTTTCGTTTTAGCCAACACGCGAAACAGATGGGCAATCCAAAAAGCCGAGTTTTGTGTAGAATGCGTTTGCGATTTCGACGGAGCCATCCATGAAAACTGCGATGTTCACTTTTCTGTGCGCTGTATTGTTGTGCGCGCCGCTCGTTCACGCGCAAGACGATGAACGAAAAGACGCCGAGGGATGCAAGGATTCGCCGCTGATCACGCGGTTTCCAGGCAGCATCATCAATTCCTGCGAGAACAAGGAATTCGATCAATTCGATTTTCCGTTGCCGCCGGATAAAGACGGCAACGCTGCTGCGAAGCACGTCGAGGGCAGATTTCAAAGTTGGGATATTGTCACACGAGAGGGCACCAGCGAGCTGCAGGTCTATCGCAATATGGAGACGGCGTTGAAGAATGCCGGCTTTAACATCGACTACCCGCAATCGCCGACGGCCATCACCGCGCACAAGGGTGTCACCTGGATTTTTATCGAGAGCAAGGGCACCTTCTACTACCAGACCATCGTCACCGCCGAGGAAATGAAGCAGGAAGTGACCGCGGATGCTTCCAGCTTGAAAGACGAAATCGAAAAGACCGGGCACGTGGCGGTGTACGGAATACACTTCGATACCGGCAAAGCCACAATTCAGCCTGATTCAGAAAGCACGCTCAAGCAGGTCGTTGCGCTGTTGCAGCAGAACCCCGATCTGAAGTTGCGAGTTGAAGGGCACACGGACAATCAGGGCAGCGCTGCCGCAAATCAAGCGCTCAGCGAAAAACGCGCGCAAGCCGTCGTCGCCTGGCTGGTGGCACAAGGCATTCCTGCGAATCGTTTGTCCGCGCAAGGATTTGGTCAAAGTAAGCCGGTGGCGGAGAACTCTACGGAAGTCGGAAGAGCAAAAAATCGCCGCGTGGAACTTGCTAAACAATAAGGCGCACTAGCCGCCGGCGATAGATGGAACTAGCAGGACGCGGTCGCCATCCTTCAGGCTACAGCCTTCGCCGCCCAGGAAGCGGATGTCTTCTTCGTTCAAATAAACGTTCAGAAATTGCCGAATCTGCCCCTGCTCGTCGCGCACGTGCCGCGACAGGGCAGGAAACTTTGCGGTCAATTCATTCAAAGCCTCGGCTACCGTGGTTGCGCCGCTCTCCACCTTTGGCGCTCCTTCAGTGAAACGCCGGAATGCGGTGGGGATTTCGATCGTGATTGCCATTACAGATTCTCCATTCCGATTTAGTAATTCGTCCTAAAATTTGTGATGCTGCCGCAACATTCCATGCCCTGGTTTCGGAACCACCGGCGCCGTGTTTCCAACTCTCCCTTGGAAACGCGGCGCTGACATTCTTAGGTGGTTTGGGCACGTCTTGAAATAGCTGAACTTTACGCGCTCACTGCGTACTTGAACTGCTCCTGCAGCAAGCTTTCAAACGCTTCAATGCGTGGTTCAATGGCATCGGCGGTCGGGAAGTCCGCGGCTAGCGCGTCGGTGGTTTTCAATCCGTTGCCCGTCACACACACCACGGTGGTTTCGTCGGAGCGAATGCGGCCCTGCTGAATCAATTTGGCCGTCACGCCCGTGGTTACGCCTCCGGCCGTCTCGGCAAAAATACCTTCGGTTTCTGCCAGCAGCTTGATGGAATCAATAATCTCAGGATCAGAGATGTCCTCGGCCCAGCCGCCGCTTTCGCGAATCAGCCGTAACGCAAACGGCCCATCCGCGGGATTTCCGATGGCCAGCGAACGCGCGATGGTGTTGGGCCTCTGCGGCTGAAACCGCGCCAGGCCGCGCTTCACTCCATCGGCAATTGGCGAACAACCGGTTGCCTGCGCGCCAAAGAATTTCACTTGTTTGGGCTCAACCCAGCCCAGATGCGCGAGCTCGGCGAAAGCCTTGGCGATTTTCCCGATCAGCGATCCACCCGCCATCGGCACCACAACGTTGTCTGGCAATTCCCAGCCCAACTGTTCTGCGATTTCGTAACCGTGCGTCTTGGAGCCTTCCGCGTAGTAGGGCCGCAGATTCACATTCACCAGTCCCCATTGAAAGCGGTCGGCTACCTGTGTGCACAAGCGGTTCACGCTGTCGTAGTTCCCGTTGATGCGGATGATTCGCGCGCCATACACCGCGGTGTTCAGAATTTTCGCCGGCTCCAGATCCGCCGGAATGAACACGCAGGCATCGATCCCCTGTTGCGCCGTCTGCGCCGCAACCGCATTGGCCAGATTACCCGTGGATGAGCAACCCACGGTCTTGAATCCAAAACGTTTCGCCGCTGCCAACGCCGTAGCCACCACGCGGTCCTTGAAGGACAGGGTAGGGAAGCAAACCGCATCATTCTTTACATAGAGATTCTTCAAGCCCCACTTGGCTGCCAGCTTCCGGGTTTTCACCAACGGAGTTCCCCCAATGCTGAGCGAAGGCGTGAAGCCAACGGGGAGGGGAAGCAGTTCGGAGTAACGCCACATGTTGAAAGGCCGGTGCGCCAGGGCTGCGCGGCTCACCGAGTTCCGCAGCCTGTCATAGTCGTAGCTGACTTCCAGGGGAGCGAAACACTCTTCACAAAAGGATTGCGCCTGGTTGGGGAAGCGCTTTCCGCACTCACGACAACGTAAGAAATAAACTTCGGACATAAGTCACCTCGCCGTTGGAACCCGGGCAAGTCACGTATAAGCAAGCCGGGTCCACCGTGTGAAATGACGTGGAGATCGAGATCGGGCAGCGCGGAGGGGGTACAAATGAAAAAACCCTCCGTGCCAAAAAGCTTGGAGGGTCTCAGGAAGTTACTCTGTGAACTCTACCAACTCTTTAGCAGTTTTTTACGTGGAGCAAGTCGCCCTAAATCGCCACGTGATGCCGCTATCACGGCTCCTCTATTTATGGAGTAAGCCGCAGGGGTTGTCAAGGCAAAAGTTCCAGCCACCTTTGGCTGCAACACAATTCCTGTTTCCCGCGTCCAACTAAGCGAGTAAAGTTCACACTTCGCCGCACCCGGCCAAATGGCCAGTTACCCTCCTCGGCGCATCTAACGGGGAGAGAAACTCTGTGCAATAGAGGGTGTTATACTCTCCGAAAGCGCACTGGGTGTGCAATTGTCGGATAGGAGCCGGAAATGGATCAGGTACGAAATAATCTGGAGCGCTCGCGCCGCCGCACAATGCTGGCGGCGGTTTTGATTGCCGCTACTCTGGTGGTTGGTATTCTGATTGGCACGGTGATAAACGGCAAGGTTTCGGCCATGAAGACGTTCGCATTTGCCGGGACCAACGCCACTCCTTTGGCCGTGCCGGACCCCATCCCCTCCTCCAGCAGTTTCAGCGGAATTGTCAGTCGCGTCGAGCCAGCGGTGGTGAACATTGCGACCACGCAAGTGATCGATCGCCGCAAGAAGCGTCGCGGTGGCCAGGATGATCAAGACGACCCCAGCCAGGATTTCTTTTTCCACTTCTTTGACGGACGCCCCGACGGCCAGCCGCAAGCGGAACGCAGCCTTGGCTCCGGCGTGATCATCGACAAGCGCGGCTATATCCTCACGAACAATCACGTGGTCGATCAGGCCACCAAGATTCAAGTGCAACTTAGCGGCGATACCACCAAGTACCTCGCTAAGGTTGTGGGAGTGGATGATGCCACCGACCTCGCGGTCATCAAGATTGACGCTTCCAAAGAACTGCCCTTCGCTAAACTCGGCAATTCCGATGGCGTGCAGGTGGGCGACTGGGTGCTGGCTATTGGCAGCCCATTCGGTTTGAATGCTACCGTCACCGCGGGAATTATCAGCGCCAAGGATCGTGGAAACATTGGCCGGCAGTTTCAGCGCTTCATTCAGACGGATGCAGCGATCAACCCCGGCAATTCCGGTGGTCCGCTGGTAGATATGGCTGGCCAGGTAATCGGCATCAACACAGCGATTATTACCGGCGGGCGTGGATATGAGGGCGTGGGTTTCGCGATGCCATCGTCGATGGCCATTAATGTTTACGATCAGATCATCAAGAATGGCCGCGTGACGCGTGGCTCCATTGGTGTCAGCTTCGAGGAAGAGAACGGCACGAACTTGATTACCTTGAAGTCGCTCGGCGCCCCATATGGCGTCGTGATTGAAGGCGTTGAGCCCGGTTCCCCGGCGGAAAAGGCCGGTTTGAAGGGTGGCGACGTAATCACCGCGGTCAACGGAACGCCGATCAAGAGCGGCAACGACCTTGTGAATCCGATTGCCTCCGCGCCGATCGGAAGCAAAGTGAAGATTTCCTACGTACGAGACAAACAGCAGAAAGAAACCAGCGCCACGGTGGAAGACCGCACCCGCGTCTTCTCGAATACCGAAGGCCGCGTGAATTCCACTCCCGATGAGCCCGCTCCTGCCGAATTCGGCTTGCGCGTTGAGAGCTTGACCCCGGAACGTGCCCAGCGCGTTGGAGTGGAAGGGCAGAAGGGCGTTCTGGTCAGTCAGGTGGAACCCGCCAGTTTTGCGGACGATATTCGCTTCGCTCCGGGCGACCTGATCAACGAAGTGAATGGCCAGTCCGTCACCACCATCGACGAATATCGTAAAGCCATCGCTCAACTGAAACCTGGCCAGAACGTGGTTTTCAAGGTTCTGCGCAAAAGCTACAATGACCGGATCATGACGGTATTCCTTTCCGGCGTTGTTCCGGCGGATGAAAAGTAATCAGCGGTTAGGGGCAACTGACAGCTAAATTATGCGTGCCACGCTCCACAGAACAACTGTTGTCGGTTCACTGCTCGCGGTGCTTGCCGCGAGCATCTGCCCTGTCCATGCGGCCGCCGCGCAGACCAGCACACATAAAACATCGACGAACAGCAGCACTGCCAGTTCATCCACGACCGCAGCGGCTTCCGGTTCCCAGAAATCGTCGAACTCCTCCAGCAAGACTGCTGCTCACAAAACATCGGGCAAGAGTTCCAGCCGAAAAAGCAGCAAGACCAAGAAAGTGAAGGGGCAGGCGGCTCCGACGCCGGATCGCATCAATGAAATTCAGGCTGCCTTGGCCAAAAAAGGCGCATACGACGGAGAGCCCTCGGGCAAGTGGGACGATTCGACGACTGGCGCGATGAAGAAGTTTCAGGCGTCACACGGATTGAATCCCAGCGGCAAGCTCGATGCCCCGACTCTGCAGAAATTGGGACTTGGCTCGGAAACGGCCGGAGTCGCTGCTCCTACACCTCCGCCGAATGCGGCCGCGAATCGCTTACTCTCCTCGCGCGCGCAGCAGGATCATCCAGACAATCAACCCGATAATTCCGACAATTGATCGTCGCAGCCGCCCTCAACTACTATTTCACCGCGAATGTCGCGCGAAAAACTCCAGATCACTTCACTGGCGTCCATATTTTTCGTAGTCTTTCCGATCACCATCTGCGGCAGATATTGCAGTCCGCCCGGCCTGAACCGCGCAGACGATCAATATTTTTCCAAGTCTCGTCGTCAACTTCTCCGCTTCGTCGTACTCTTAGTTTCGCAAAAGCCGGTGTGTGCGGGCTATAAAAAGCGATTTGTTGCCTTCCGCTCAAAGGTTTGACGCCGCTTCCCACTGTCGCTAGACTCAGTTGTTTTTGGGAGGAATTATGGCGACGCCTGCGGCAACACGCGTATTCAAGAACTTCATCAATGGCGAATGGGTGCCTGCGAAAAGCGGCAAAAGCCTGGAAAACCTCAACCCTGCCAATATTGATGAACTCATCGGTGAGTTCCCACTTTCCGGGCCTGACGACGTGGCTGCCGCCGTGTCGGCGGCAAAAAATGCCTATAAATCCTGGCGGCTCACTCCGGCTCCCAAACGCGCCGAAATACTTTTCCGGGTCGCGGAGTTACTCGTGAAACGTAAGGAGGACTTCGCCCGCGATATGACTCGCGAGATGGGCAAAGTGCTTGCCGAAACCCGCGGCGACGTTCAGGAAGCCATCGACATGACGTACTTCATGGCGGGCGAAGGACGCCGCCTATTCGGCCAGACCACGCCGTCGGAGCTGCCGAACAAGTTCGCCATGAGCGTTCGCCAGTCCATTGGAGTTTGCGGCATGATCACGCCGTGGAATTTTCCAATGGCCATTCCTTCCTGGAAGATGATGCCGGCGCTGGTCTGTGGCAACACCGTGGTGCTGAAACCCGCCGAAGATACGCCGCTCTCTTCCTATCACCTGGTGGATGCGATGTGCGAGGCCGGCCTTCCTGCGGGAGTTGTGAACCTGGTCAGCGGCGACGGTCCGGGCGCTGGCGCTCCTCTGGCTCAGCACAAAGACGTTCCAGTCGTCAGCTTCACCGGCTCCACATCTACCGGACGCATCATTGCGCAAAACTGCGCTCCGGACTTCAAGCATTGCTCGCTGGAGATGGGTGGCAAAAACATCATCCTGGTGATGGACGACGCTAACCTTGATCTAGCGCTGGATGGCGCGGTCTGGGGCGGCTTTGGCACCACGGGCCAGCGCTGCACCGCCGCTAGCCGCATCGGCGTTCACAAAAGCGTCTACAAGGAATTCGTTTCGCGCCTTACCGAACGCGCACAAAAACTGAAAGTCGGCAATGGCCTCGATCCATCCGTGGAGGTTGGCCCACTCATCAACGAGCAGCAACTCCAGACAGTGATGAGCTACGTGGAGATTGGCAAGCGCGAAGGCGCGAAGTTGCTCGCCGGCGGAAACCGTGTCGATTCCGGCGACCATGCCCGAGGATGGTTCCATGCGCCGACGGTCTTTGGCGACTGCGATCCCCAAATGCGCGTGGCGCAGGAAGAGATCTTTGGCCCCGTGGTGTCTGTCATTCCCATCGATTCGTTCGAGCAGGGAATTGAGGTAGCCAATGGGGTACCGTACGGGCTTTCTGCATCGATTTACACCCGCAACGTGAACCGTGCCTTTGCCGCCATCCAGGATCTCTATACCGGCATCGTCTACGTCAACGCGCCCACCATCGGCGCCGAAACGCATCTGCCCTTCGGCGGCACCAAGCAGACTGGCAACGGCCACCGCGAAGCTGCCATCGCCGCCATTGATTTCTTCACCGAATGGAAATCGGTGTACATCGACTATTCGGACAAGCTGCAGAGAGCCCAAATCGACAACAACTAAAACACTGCTGCCACGAAGGGGGCTTGACCGTCGCCTCACTTCCTCCCAGACTGATGGTTATGGCTGACGCTATCCTGTCCTCAAAAAATCAGATCGTTATCCCGCGCAAAGCGCTGGGACTAAAGCCCGGTGACAAACTGGTCGTCGTACCTCACGGCAAGCACCTAATTGTCTTCAAGAAACCCAAATCTTACGCAGCCGCACTCGCAGGTCTAGGTCGTGGTCGGTTTACGGACGATTACCTCAAGAAGGAACGGGAGAGTTGGGAGTAGATCCGTCGATAGCCGAGATCATAGAGGCTCCGCACCTTTTGCGGATGAATACGATTTTGCCTCGCTTCGGCGCTCCGTTCTGATCCCGTCCGGAGTCGAAGATTCATCACTAAGGACGGACGGTCCATTCGCGTATCGTGACCTCGACCAGTACCTGGGGCTGATTAATGAATATGTCGATGTGGTTGTCAGATTCGGCGTGGTTGGTTACATGGGGCACTTGTGACTGGTGCTTGCCTTTGACGCCGCTTGACAGCGTTCCTAGAATAGTAGTTAGCACCCTTTGGTGAGTGCTGCTATGCGATATCCAGCCCTACAGGAACGCCGCAATCGACAGATTCTGGCCGACATCGTTCGCACGTACATCGAGACGGGCGATCCGGTGTCGTCGCGCGCCATTTCCAAGCGCTTCGACGAGTCGCTGAGCACCGCCACCATTCGCAACGTCATGGTCGATCTCGAGGATGGCGGCTACCTCTTCCAGCCGCACACTTCCGCGGGACGCGTTCCGACCGCCGCGGCTTACCGTTTCTTCGCTCAGGAAATTGCCACGCAAGCCACGCTCAATCTCGACGACCAGGAATGGATTCGTCGCGAAATGGCCGCAGGCACATCAGCGGTGGAACTGACCGAGCGCGCCGGCCACGTTCTGGCGGAAGTCTCCAAGGGTATTGGCATCATTGTGGCTCCGCCGCTCCGCAAAACCGTTCTGGAGCACGCCCGCATGTGGCTGCTGCCCGATAGCCGCGTGGTGGTGGTGCTAATTTCGCCGGGCGGAAACACGCGTGACAAAATCCTCAGGCCCGCGAGACTTTTTACTCAACAGGAACTGGACGCCACGGCCGATTTCCTGAATAGCCATTACACCGGATGGACGCTAGAAGCGATTCGCACCGACCTGTTGCAGAAACTCGCCACCGAGCGGGAGCGTTATGAGGGTATCGCGCGCAGCGCACTTACTCTGTGCGACCCGGCAATCCTCGGTGAAGGCCCGGCGCAGCAGGTTTATGTAGAAGGCACCGCGCAAATCGTTGGAGCGCCCGAATTCGCGGATCAAACGCAACTTCGCGACCTGCTTTCTGCCATCGAAGAGAAGCATCGTCTGGTGACGGTCCTGAACGCGTGCATCGAAACTCCTGAACCCGTTTCGGTGCAGATTGGCATCAAAGAAATCTCCGAAGCTGGTGAGAACATTGCTCTCATCAGCGCCCCCTATTCCCGCCACGACATGGCTCAGGGTTCGCTGGGAGTGCTGGGTCCTACGCGCATGCACTACGAACGAGCCATTACCGCCGTGGCTTATGTGGCGCAACTGTTTAGCGAGGCCCTGAAAAAGATTGAGTGATATTCCGAAATGAGGAAAGTGAAATGAACGACCGCAAAACCAAGCCGAGCAACGACATTGACCCGGAGCAGTCTGAGGCGAAGGCGTCGGCCGAGGACGCCGCGCGCGAAGACGCAGACGCCAAAAAGCTGGCCTCCGATCTCGACGACTTACGGCAAACGCTACTACGCCGCCAGGCCGACTTCGATAATTACCGCAAGCGAATCGAGAAGGAGCGCGCCGAGGATCAGAAGCGCGCCACCGCTCGCGTTGTGGAAGGGCTGATTCCTGTTGTCGACGGTTTTGAGCATGCTCTCGCCGCGCACAAGGAAGCGGAATACGAGAGTTATCGCAAAGGCTTCGAGATCATTTACAAACAGCTGCTCGACAACCTGGGAAAACTTGGCGTGGTTCGTGTTGATCCTGTCGGCAAGCCCTTTGATCCGCATCTTCACCAGGCCATGGATCGCGCCGAAACCACGCAGGTTGCCGACGGTACGATTCTCGAAGTTTTTCAGCCGGGATATGTTTTCCATGGACGGGTGTTGCGGCCAGCCATGGTTCGCGTAGCGATTCATCCCAGCGGCGCATCGAATGTCGGAGCGAATTGATTGAGAAGAGATATCAGTGATCAGGTGTCAGGGATCAGGAAGCACAAGCTGTGCGAGTGTGAATCGCTGATTACTATCGGCGATAATTGAAATCGAGGAAGACAACAAGCAACGATGCCACGATCAAACCAACGCGACTACTACGAAATCCTGGGCGTCTCCAAGACTTCCACGATCGAAGAGATCAAATCCTCTTACCGCAAGTCTGCCCTGAAATGGCATCCCGACCGCAATCCTGAGAACAAGGAAGAGGCCGAAGTCCGTTTTCGCGAATGCACCGAGGCGTACAGCATCCTGAGCGATTCAAACAAGCGCCAAATCTACGACACCTACGGTCATGCCGGGTTGGCTGGCGCGGGCGCGCAAACTGATTTCAATGGCACGATCTTCCAGGACTTCCACGACATTTTTGGCGACTTTTTTGGCTTCGAAGATCTATTTGGAGCGGCAGGCGGGCGTCGTGGCGGTGGCCGCGGACGTAGCCGTGTGCAGCGTGGCGCCGACCTTCGCTACGACATGGCACTGACATTCGAGGAAGCGGCTGCGGGCGTAAACACCAAGGTCCGCGTTCCTCGCCAGGAATATTGCGAATCGTGCAACGGAACCGGCGCGAAGAAGGGAACCGGCGTGGCGGCGTGCCAGACCTGCGGCGGCCGCGGCCAGATTGTCTATCAACAGGGGTTCTTCACCATCAATCGCACTTGCCCCGCTTGCCAAGGGGCGGGCCAAATCGTCAAGGAACGCTGCCCCGATTGCCACGGACAAGGCCGCCTGGAGCGCGAGCGCACCATCGAGCTGCGCATTCCTCCCGGCGTCGACACTGGCACGCGCCTCCGCGTTCAGGGCGAAGGCGAACCTGGCCCCAACGGCGGACCTGCAGGCGATCTTTACGTCGTACTTGAAGTGAAGGAGCACACTTTCTTTGAGCGGCGCGGCGCGGACCTCTACTGCACAATTCCGCTGAGCATCGCGCAAGCTTCGCTCGGCGCGGAGCTCCAGGTGCCCGGCCTTACTGGCGAAGAGCGGCTGAAGGTTCCTGAGGGCACGCAAAGCGGCGCCGTCTTCCGCATCAAAGGCAAGGGCCTTCCCGATCCTCATGGCGGCGGCCGCGGCGACTTGTACTACCATGTGCGCGTACTTACGCCGAGCAAGCTCACGCGCGAACAACGCAAGTTGATGGAGCAGCTCGACGCTACGCTGAAGGTCGACAATAAACCTGCCGATCGCAACTCCTCCATCTTCGACAAGGTCAAAGACATCTTCGGCTAATAACGCGGTTGGCCCTTCAGCTTTGTTCACGCCCGTGTGAGAATGAATCTTCATGCGCCGCCGCTTCTTCGTTGAAAAATTTCACGACCATCACGCCACCATGGAAGGCGAAGCCGCCCACCATTTGGGTCGCGTCCTTCGCGCGCAGCCCGGGCAGCTCTACGAACTCAGCGATGGCCAGGAAGTGCGGCTGGGTCGCATTGAGAGCGTCGGACGCGACCTCGTCGAATTCGCGCTGGTGGAAAACGTGCCATCCTACAAGCCGCAGCTTCACACCACGCTGCTGTTGAGCGTCGTGAAGTTCGATGCCTTCGAATGGGCCATCGAGAAGGCCACCGAGTTGGGAGTGAGCCGCATCGTGCCGCTAGCCGCTGCCCGTAGTGAAAAAGCTTTGCTCGCGGCCGCTGCGAAGCGTGCCGACCGCTGGAAAAAGCTTCTACTGGAAGCCTCGCAACAGTCGCGACGCGTACAAGTTCCGGCGCTCGATGCTCTGACCAAGCCGGAAGCCGCCTTTTCTTTGTTCGCTGACGGCGCCCGTGTCATGCTCTCCGAATCCCCTGACGCCAAATCTCTCCGCCAGGTCCTGGCTGGCGAAACCTCCAGCGCCGCTGTCCTAGCCATCGGCCCCGAAGGCGGCTGGACCGACAGCGAATTTGCCGCGGCCCGCGCCGCTTCTTTCCGCGAAGCCTCGCTCGGCCGCCTCATCCTGCGCACTGAAACCGCCGTCGTCGCCTCGCTGGCAGCGCTAAACTTTGCTCTTTCCTCCGACTAGTGGCGCGTCGCGGCGAAGGCAACAAGGCGCGCGCCGAAAGAATCCAACGTCAAGGGGCCCATCTATGCCGTAATTGCAATTCGCGTCTGGTGCGAATTCCCAGTGGCATGGTATAAATGAAAGGTAGTAGATAATGAAACCCGACGAGAAACTTGGCGCTCCCCTCACGGGACCTGAATGTCCCGACACCGCAACTTCCTTTTCCCAAGTCGTCCCGTCTTCTGCAGTTGCGCCGGAAATCGTTTCTCATCCTCATCAGCTTCGCCACGAAATTCGCGTTTGGACTCGCGACCTGCTCATCGCCATCGGCCTCGCGCTGGTGATCATCGTTTTTCTGTATCAGCCGGTAAAAGTTGAAGGCACCAGCATGGCGCCTCTGCTGACGGACCAGGAACGCATCTTCATCAACAAATTTGTTTACCGATTTGAAGCGATCCAGCGCGGCGACGTGGTGGTCTTCTGGTATCCGCTGGACCGTTCCAAGTCATTCATCAAGCGTGTTGTCGCTCTTCCTGGAGAAATCATCGAGATTCGCCGCGGCGTGGTTTACGTCAACGGGCAAGTTGTTGCCGAGCCCTACGTCCCTCCGCGCTTTGCGGATGTTTCGGACTACGGCCCGGCTAAAGTTCCCGATGGCAGCTATTTCGTGATGGGCGATCACCGCATCAGTTCGAACGATTCGCGTGTGTTTGGCCCGGTGGCCAGCCAGTACATTTACGGTCGCGCAGTGTTCGCGTATTGGCCGGTCGATCACTTTGGCTCTTTATCGGCGACCGAAGCGAGTGAAAAATGAAGTCGTACGGAGGCTCCACTGACGGAAGTTCAGCACCGACCTGCAATTCTCGCGCTCGAAGACGGGCGCGTCTTTAACGGCCGCGCTGCCGGCGCCATCACGCGCCGTGGCGGAGAAGTCGTTTTCAATACCAGCCTCACTGGTTACCAGGAAGTTTTCACCGATCCCAGCTACAGCGGGCAAATCGTGTGCCTGACGTATCCGCACATCGGCAACGTAGGCGCCAATTTGGACGACGAGGAATCGACGCGGCCATACATCGAGTCGCTCGTGGTTCGCGAGTTCTCTCAGATTTCTTCCAACTGGCGGTCGGCGGAAACCGCGCAACTGTATCTGAACCGCCACAAGATTCCCGTGCTGTGGGATATCGACACCCGCGCGCTGGTTCGCCACATCCGCAAAGTGGGCGCGCTGCGCGGTATCGTCGCGACGGATGGCACGCCTGCCGAACAATTGATCTTCGAAGCCAAGCAGCTTCCCACAATGGCCGGACAGGAACTTGCCGGGCGCGTCACCTGTGGCAAAGCCTACGATTGGCAAAAGGGTTCGATCGATTTGGCCACTTCGCCTTGGGCCGAGCAGATGGGCGAAGCGGGCGCCAACCCGGATGCACGCAAGTTCAAGGTGGTCGCCTACGACTACGGCATCAAGCAGAACATTCTTCGCCTGCTCGTCGATCATCACTGTGATGTCACCGTCATTCCCGCGGGCACTTCTGCCGAAGATGTACTCGCGTTTCAGCCTGACGGAGTCTTTCTGTCTAATGGGCCGGGCGATCCTGAGCCCATCACTTATGCGGTGGAAAACATCCGCAAACTAACCGGCAGGGTGCCCATCTTCGGTATTTGCCTCGGCCACCAACTCTGCGGCCTCGCACTGGGCGGCAAAACGTTCAAGCTCAAGTTCGGCCACCACGGCTCTAATCATCCAGTGAAGAATCTGTTGACGAATCAGGTGGAAATTACCGCGCAGAATCACGGTTTTTGCGTCGATCCGGAATCGCTGCCTTCCAGCGACGTCGAAATCACGCACGTGAATCTGAACGACGGCACGAACGAGGGCATGCGGCACAGGAATCTGCCGCTTTTCAGCGTGCAGTATCACCCGGAGGCTTCGCCGGGCCCGCACGATTCGCATTATCTGTTTACCCAGTTCACCGACATGATGAAAGAGTTTGCCCAACCAGGGAGCTCGCGCGGATGAGCTCTGAGCGGATGAACAAGCAGCTCAAGAATGTGAGCAATTCCGGGGAGTCGCCGTTCTTGACTGTCAACTTGTCATTCCGAGCGAAGCGAGGGATCTGTTTTTATGGATGAGCGGCTGTACCACGTTCACATCCTGGCAAGCCGCTCGCGTGTGCTTTACATTGGCGTGACCAGTAAATTGCTTTCCCGGATCAACGAGCACCGCGAAGGCTTAGTTCCGGGCTTCACAAGCCAATATCACATTCAGCGTCTGGTGCATTTGGAGATGTTTCGCGATGTCCGAACCGCGATCGGTCGCGAAAAAGAGACAAAAGGCTGGCGTCGCGCGAAAAAGGTCGCGTTGATTGAATCGAACAATCCGACGTGGGAGGATTTGGCGGATACTTTGCTTGCCAAGGTCTCGCGAAAAAGACAGATCCCTTGCTTCGCTCGGGACGACAAGTTTAGTAAGGCCGGGTAAAAGCAATGGTGTTCATCAGAGAAGTGGAGAAATTGTAGAACACCGTAGTTTGTTCGGTAATACAGAGAACGGAGATTTTTTTAGCACTACAATTTGTTCAGGAATATAGCGAGCAGAGATTGTCATCCCGAGCGGAGCGAGGGATCTGTTGTAGGGGTGAGGCAAAATCGATCGAGGGAAGATGCCTACCCGCACTGACATGAAGCGAGAGGAAATTTAAGCTTAAGAGATGCCTAAACGCAACGACATCCACAAGATTCTGATCATCGGCTCCGGCCCCATCATCATTGGCCAAGCCTGCGAGTTCGACTATTCCGGCGCGCAAGCTTGCAAAGCCCTTCGCGCGGAGGGCTACGAGGTGGTGCTGGTGAATTCCAATCCCGCGACCATCATGACCGACCCGGAACTGGCCCATCGCACTTACATCGAGCCGCTAACGAAAGAATATCTCGAAGAAATTATCATCAAGGAAAAGCCCGACGCCGTTCTGCCGACGGTGGGTGGACAGACGGCGCTGAATTTAGCCGTCGAACTAGCCGAAAGCGGTATCCTCGAAAAACACAAAGTGGAAATGATTGGCGCCACGCTGCGCGCCATCAAAGTCGCCGAAGATCGCCTGTGGTTCAAGGACGCCTGCCGCAAGATCGGCCTCGAAGTTCCCGCATCTGCTCTAGTCAACAATGCGCAAGACGCGCTTCGTCTTTGCGATCAACTCGGATTCCCTCTGGTCATTCGCCCCTCGTTCACGCTCGGGGGCACCGGCGGTTCCATCGCGTACAACAAAGAAGAATTCGCCGACGCTATCGCACACGCCCTCGACATGAGCCCGGTGCATGAAGCGTTGGTCGAAGAGTCCGTGCTCGGCTGGAAAGAGTACGAACTCGAGGTTATGCGCGATTACCGCGACAACTTCGTGGTGATCTGCACGATTGAAAACTTCGACCCCATGGGCGTACACACGGGCGATTCCATCACCGTCGCACCGGCGCAGACCCTTACCGACAAAGAATTCCAGCGCATGCGCGATGCGGCCGCAGCCATCATTCGCGAAGTCGGCGTCGAAACAGGCGGCTCCAACGTGCAGTTCGCCATTAACCCGGAAAACGGCCGCATGGTCGTTATCGAAATGAACCCGCGTGTTTCGCGCAGTTCGGCCCTGGCCAGCAAAGCCACCGGTTTCCCGATCGCCAAAATTGCCGCGCGCCTGGCCGTTGGCATGTCCCTAGACGAAATTCCCAACGACATCACCAAGAAGACGCCGGCCTGCTTCGAACCCACCATCGACTATGTGGTGGTGAAAATTCCCAAGTGGCAATTTGAGAAGTTCCCTGGCGCCGATAGCACCCTCGGCACACAAATGAAGTCCGTGGGCGAAGTGATGGCCATCGGGCGCACCTTCAAGGAAGCGCTGCAGAAGGGAATTCGCTCGTTGGAACCGAGTTCACCGTGGCGCGCGCCAGCCGAAACGCCCGACTCGCTGCTGCGCGAAAAGCTTTCGACACCGCGTCCCAATCGCATCCACTGGATCCTGACAGCTGTCGAGCGCGGCCTGCCGTTGCACGAAATTTGCGAGCTCACGAAGATCGATCCCTGGTTCATCCACCAGATCGACGAAATTGTGGCTGCGAACCGTCGCGCCGCTTCCGTCACCGTGGAAACCGCTTCGAAAGATTTGCTCCGCGAAGTGAAACGTATTGGCACCAGTGATGAGCACCTGGCGCAAATCTGGAAGACCACTCCCGCTGTGGTGCGCCTGCAACGGGCGCGTTATGGCGTCGCGCCGGTCTTCAAGCGCGTGGACACCTGCGCCGCTGAATTCGAGTCCTTCACTCCGTACATGTACTCGACGTACGAGGATGAGGATGAAGCCGACACCTCGCAAAAGCAAAAAGTCATGATCCTCGGCAGCGGCCCGAACCGTATCGGGCAGGGAATTGAATTCGATTATTGCTGCTGCCACGCCTCTTTTGCACTGCGCGAAGACGGCATCGAGTCGATCATGGTGAATTGCAACCCGGAGACGGTTTCGACCGATTACGATACCTCGGACCGTCTGTACTTCGAGCCGCTTACGCTCGAAGACGTTCTGGCCATCGTCGAACGCGAAAAACCCACCGGCGTGATCGTGCAATTTGGCGGGCAAACTCCGCTGAATCTCGCTCTGGAGTTGAAGCGCAACGGCGTGCCTATCATCGGGACCGCCCCTGAATCCATCGACCTGGCGGAAGATCGCCGCCGCTTCGGCCGCCTTCTTGACGAGTTGAAAATTCCGCAGCCACGCAATGCCACGGCGCTTGTCCCGGAAGAAGCCGCGCGCGTCGCCGCTGAAATTGGTTTGCCGGTTCTGGTTCGGCCCAGCTACGTACTCGGTGGCCGCGCCATGGTGATCGCCTACGACGTAAACACCGTGCAGGAATATGTGGCGCAAGCCGCGTTGATGGGCCCCGCGCGCCCCGTGTTGATCGACCAGTTCCTGGAAGAGGCCACGGAGATCGACGTCGACGCGCTAGCTGACGGCACCGACGTGGTCATCGGCGGCATCATGGAGCACATTGAAGAAGCCGGCGTACACTCTGGCGACTCCTCGTGCGTGCTTCCGCCGGTCAGCCTGTCGCCCACAATTCTCAACACCATTCGCGATTACACCAAGCGCCTCGCCCTGGCGCTGAAAGTGGTCGGGCTGATGAATGTGCAGTACGCCATCCAGCGCGATACGGTCTATGTCCTCGAGGTCAATCCGCGCGCCTCTCGCACTGTGCCCTTCGTCAGCAAAGCCACCGGCGTGCCGCTGGCGAAGGTTGCCGCTCGTCTGATGGTTGGCCGCAAGCTCGCCGACATGAAGCTTCCGCTCGTTCATCACAACGGTGTCGCCGAAATCGCTTTCCGCGACTACTACTCCGTGAAATCGCCGGTATTTCCGTTCAACAAATTCCGCGGCGTCGATACCATTCTCGGCCCGGAAATGCGTTCCACCGGCGAAGTTATGGGCATCTCCACCTCCTTCGGTCTGGCGTTTGCCAAAGCACAACTCGCCGCCGGACAGAAATTGCCGCAATCCGGCACCGTATTCATTAGCGTGAACGATCGCGACAAACGTCACATCGGGCCGCTGGGCAAGGAACTGGCAGCCCTGGGTTTCAAGCTGGTTGCCACCCGCGGCACCGCTTCCGCGTTTCACGCCGCTGGTGTGCCTTGCGAGGAAGTTTTCAAGGTGAACGAGGGCCGGCCGAACATCGTCGACCTTATCAAGACCGGCAAGATCAATCTGGTGTTCAACACGCCTCTTGGCCGCGAATCCTTCTACGACGAAAAATCCATTCGTCGCGCCGCCATTCGCTATAACATTCCTTGCATTACTACGCTGTCCGCGGCACAGGCTGCGGTGCGCGGTATTCACGCGGTGATCGAACTGCAAAGGGAAGTGTCCTGCTTGCAGGATCTGCACCAGAATCGCGCCACCGCCTCAACGAATCCCGGCTCGGGAGACTGATTCTATGGTTATCACCGGAATCTTCGCTGCGCTGACCACGCCGTACGCATCCGACGGAACCGTTTCGCTCTCTGGCGTGCGGCAAAATATCGTTCGCTACAATCAGACCGCGCTTGCCGGCTACGTCGTTCTTGGTTCGACCGGCGAATCGGTGATGCTTTCCCGCGAGGAGTCCGATTCCATCCTGGTCGCTGCACGGGAAGCCGTTATCGCCGAAAAGTTATTGATTGCCGGCACAGGAGCGGAATCCACTGCTGAGACCATCGCCAAAACCAAGCGCGCGGCGGCTTTAGGCTACCAGGTCGCGCTCGTCAAAACGCCCTATTATTACAAGCCGGCCTATCGCGCCGAAACCTACATTCAACATTACCGCGCCGTCGCCGACGCTTCCCCAATTCCGATCCTTCTCTATTCCGTTCCGATTTTTACCGGCATCGCGCTCGACACTCCGGAAATCGTGGAACTCAGCCAGCACCCCAATATCCTCGGCATTAAGGATAGTTCCGGCGTTATTCAGCGCGTTGCGGAAGTTGTTGCCGCCGCTACCAACACGTTTCACGTCCTAACGGGCGGCGCGGCCGTTATCTACCCCGCGCTTTCCGTGGGCGCCCGAGGAGCCATTTTGGCTCTCGCCGACGCTCTGCCCGAAAAGTGCGCCGAACTCTACCACCTGGTTCAATCCGGTCAGCATGACCGCGCGAAGCCCTTGCAACTGCAGCTGGCGCAAGCCTCCAAGCGCATTTTGTCGGAGGGCAGTATTGCCGGCCTGAAATATGCCATGGACCTGCGCGGTTACCAGGGTGGCCTGCCGCGCTTGCCTCTTTTGCCTTTGAAAGAGGACAAAAAGCAGGCTATCGCGGCGTTGATGTCACAGCTCCATCCGGCCGCCGCGCGCGTCTAAATATTCGGTATTTGCCGTCACTTTTTTTCGCCGTTATCATCTAAACGCTCATGAATTGTCGCGCCCTTTCACCGGACCGGCTGCCGCACACCTCGAAGCTATTTCGCGACTTCGTTGAGAATTTCCCCAAGGTCAAATCCTTCTATCCGCATTCACCGGAACTCAAGTCCATCGTTTCCGTTGCCAAGAAGCTGTCGTTTCCCGCCGAACGCCGCCGCGAAGTGGCCGATATTCTCCGTCGACAAAACGTGATTTTCGGCAGTGGTGAAGAAACCGCGAAGAATCTTGGCCGCCTCGAGAATGGCGCAGTCGCAGTGGTCAGCGGGCAGCAAGTCGGCCTTTTCGGAGGCCCTGCGTACTCTTTTTACAAAGCCCTTTCCGCCATTCGCGCGGCACAAGAGCTCACTAGCGCCGGAATCGAAGCCGTTCCGGTGTTCTGGATGGCCACCGAAGACCACGACGTTGACGAAGTTCGCCACACCACCTGGTTCCACGATGGCCAGCTCCGCCGCTTTGAGCTGCCTAAACTGGCGGACGATGCGCAACCCGTCGGTCGCATTGCCCTGGGCGAAGAAGTCGCGCAATTGGTGCGTGACGCCGAACTCGATCTCGGTCAGACCTTCGGCGAGATTCTTCGCGAAAGCTACACACCGGTGGCTACCTACAGCAGCGCCTTTGCGCACCTCTTCGCGCGCATCTTCCAGGACTTCGGGCTGATCTTGTTGGACCCGCTCGACGAACGCTTGCACCGTGTTGCCGCCCCCATTTTGCACCGCGCCCTGGCGGAGCGCGACGAGTTGAACGAGCTCTTGTTGAAGCGCGGCAAAGAACTGGAGCACGCTGGATATGCGGTGCAGGTGAACGTCACGGCTCGTAGCACCGTTTTGTTTTCCTTGTGTGGAGGCCAACGCCAGGTGATCTCCGCTGCCAACGGTAATTTCATCAGCGGACAGAAAGAGGCGCCGCGTGATGCCTGGCTTCGCGAGATCGAGACCGAGCCGCAATGCTTCAGCCCCAACGCCATTTTTCGTCCCGTGTTGCAAGACTATCTGCTGCCCACCGTCGCGTATTTCGGAGGACCCGCCGAAATTGCCTATTATGCGCAGTCGCAGGTGCTCTACGAAAAGCTGCTCGGGCGCATGCCGGTAATCCTTCCGCGCGCCGACTTCACGCTCGTTGACCCCAAAGCCATTCGCATCCTCAAGAAATACGGTTTGCAGGCCGAAGACGCTTGGCAAGGGAAACAGTTGCTGCTGAAGCGCATGCATGCCACCAACGTCCCCAAAAAACTCGCGCGCGAATTCGACAGCAACCTTCGCCAGTTGGAGAAGAGCCTGCAGCGCCTGCACAAAGCCATCGCTAAAGTCGATCCCACGATTCAGGGCACCATCGCTCGCGCCGAAAAACGCATTCGCTACCAGATTGAGAAATTGCGCCAAAAAACTGGAGCGTCGCTGGACCGTCGCGACAAGCTCGTTCAGCAACACGCGGATTTTCTGGAGAATCTCTTGTACCCCCAGAAAAGTTTGCAATCGCGCGACCTTTGCTTCCTACCCTTTCTGGCGCGCTGGGGAAGCGGTGGCCTGCACGAGCTGGAAAAGCTGGCCACTCCGAAAAAGCCCGGCCGCCACTACATCGTTCCGATTCCGTGATTTGGAGTGCGGCAGCTAGCTGCCGCTTTTGCGACCCAAATCAAACGCTCAATCGTCCAAAAAGAGCTGCTCCTGTAGCCTTAGCACCTATTTTGCCTTACAGTTCTGCCATGCAATCCATGCGCATCAAAACCAGCCGTCGCACCCAAATGGTCGACATCACGCAAGAAGTCCAGCGCGTCGTCTCTGCGCTCGGCATCAAATCCGGCACCTGCCTTCTGTATGTGCCACACACCACTGCCGGCATCCTTATCAACGAACATGCCGACCCCGACGTCGCCTCCGACGCCGAGGGCGCACTCGATCGATTGGTTCCCGCGGCCGGACCGTATCGCCACGCCGAAGGCAATTCAGATTCGCACGTGAAAACGATGCTTGTGGGAATGAATGCTTTCGTCTTCGTCGAAGATGGAAAACTGGCGCTTGGGCGCTGGCAGGGAATTTTCTTGGCGGAATTTGACGGCCCTCGGGAACGCCACGTCTACGTCAAAGTGCTTCCCGACCGCGTCTAAGCGCCAGCCACACCGGCGCGCTCTCCCATCGTCTGTGCTAAAGTTTTCAGGCGATGGCAAATCTCGGCGTTTACATCCAGGTACCGTTCTGCCAGACCAAATGTACCTACTGCAACTTTCACACTGGCGTGGTGTCGTCGGACCGTTTTGCTCCGTATACCCAGGCCGTGTGCCAGGAAATTCGCAATCACCGCCAGTTTCTTCGCGCTGCCGGAGTGCATTGGACCAACGGCTTTGATTGGCAGACGCTGCAGGAAAAATGGGTATCCCACGATTCCGTGGACACTCTTTATATCGGCGGCGGTACGCCCAGTCTTCTTCAGCCCGAATTTCTTTCCAGCATGATCGATGCCCTGAGGGACACCTTCACCTGCGAGTTTAAAGAGGTCACCTTGGAGGCGGACCCCGAGACGGTCGAAATCGAGAAAGCTGTCCACTGGCTCGCCTCGGGCATCGACCGCATCAGCTTCGGCACGCAATCTTTCATCGACCTGGAACTCAAAGCCGCGGGCCGTATGCACCGTCGTGCCGATATCTATCGTTCCGTCAAGATTCTGCGCGATGCCGGCATTCGCAACATCAGCTTCGATCTCATCGCCGGTCTTCCCAAGCAGACGCGCGACTCCTGGCGACAGTCTCTCGACGAACTTCTTGCGCTTTCCCCGCAGCACGTTTCCATCTACATGATGGAGATCGACGAGAACAGCCGCCTCGGCCTGGAAGTCTTGCGCGACGGCCCACGCTACAGCGCCCACGATCTGCCTTCCGAAGACTGCATGGTTGAGTTTTACGAGTCCGGCCAGTCACTGCTGAATTCCGCCGGGTATGCCCAATATGAAATTTCCAACTGGGCCAAACCCGGCTTCGAGTCGCGCCACAACCTGAAATACTGGCGCCGCGAACCGTATCTTGGCTTCGGCGCGGGTGCGCATTCTTTTTCCGGCACGCAGCGCTGGGCGAACATCCATGATGCTGCCGATTATGTCGCTGCCATTGCCGCCGGTCGGATTGCGGAAGAAGGTGTCGAGCGGGTGACGCGCGACGCAGCACTCGAAGAGGAAGTGTTCCTGGGATTGCGCCAACTGGCCGGCGTCGACGTGCGCAGAATTGAGCGTCAGTACGGCGTCACGCTTCAGCCCAGGGTCGATCGCCTCATCTCCGCAGAGATGCTCCTGCGCGAAGGTGACGTCATTCGCATTCCGGCAGGGAAAATGAGCGTCTCCAACGAAGTATTCGTCGAACTGTTGCGCGATCTCACTCCGCTCGATGGTTCACAGCATTCAGAAAGAGGGCAGCATGACCTACACCGTGGCAAAGGGCAATCAGCTGGTGGATCCTGATCAAGTAACGCCGCTCGATGGCGCCGTGGACCTGCGCAGCGACACCGTCACGCGTCCCAGCGACGAAATGCGGCAAGCCATGGCCGCCGCGGGTGTGGGCGACGACGTTTACGGCGAGGATCCCACCGTCAACCAGCTTCAGAGGCGTGCGGCGCAAATCTTCGCAAAAGAAGCCGCGCTGTTCGTGCCCACCGGCTGCATGGGCAATCTGATTTGCGTGAAGACGTGGACGCACCACGGCAATGAAGTCATTTGTGAAGAACGCAGCCACGTGAATTTGTACGAGCTGGCCTCCATGTCCGCGATCGCGGGCTGCATGCCGCGCGCGGTGCGCAGCGGCGAAGACGGCATCATGACCTGGAAGCAGATCGAAGCGGTCATTCGGCCAAAGATCTATTACGACTCGCAGACCTCGCTGGTGTGCCTGGAAAATACCAGCAACATGGCCGGCGGCACGGTGTACCCGACCGAACGCGTCAACGAAATCTGCGAGCACGCGCACGCGCTGGGGCTGAAAGTTCACCTCGACGGCGCGCGCATCTTCAATGCTGCGGTCGCTCTAATGGACAACGTTGCCAACATGACCAGCAAAGTCGACTCCGTCATGTTTTGCCTCTCTAAGGGGCTTGGCGCCCCGGTCGGCTCCATGGTCGTTGGCTCAAAAGAATTTATCGAACGTGCGCGCATCTACCGCAAGATGTTTGGCGGAGGCATGCGCCAGGTTGGCGTGATTGCGGCCGCAGGACTGGTGGCGCTGGAGAAATCTCCCGCGCGCCTGCACGAAGATCACGCCAACGCGAAGCGCCTTGCGGAGGGCATTGCGCAAATCCGCGGCCTGCGCATCGATCCAGCGAGCGTAAAAAGCAACATCGTCATCTTCGATTGCAGCTCCACCGGCATGAACGCCGTGGAGTTCTGCGATGCGCTGCATCCCAGGGGCGTTTGGGCGCAAGACACGGCCATCAATTCGGTGCGCATGGTTACGCACTGGAATGTGTCGCGCGAGGGCATTGAGAAAGCTCTCGTGGAATTGAAATCGCTGGCGGAGAGGAAGACCGGTCACACTGCTTGACCACCGCGTCGCGCGTCTTCAATCTAGCGATCGCTTTTATGCGAGCCTCGCGCTGCTGGCCGCAACTCTGTTGGCCCGACTGCCTCTGCATCTCAACGTAAAATCAGGCCCGTGGTTTCTGGTCCGCGATGGAAGTTCTTAACCACATTCGCAATGACTACGAAAAGTTCCTTCAACTTAATCGGTTTTGAAACGTAGCCGTCCATCCCGCTAGCCAGGAACCGTTCTTTGTCTCCCGGCATGGCGTGCGCGGTCAGCGCAATAATCGCCACATGTTTGCCGGTGCTCTTTTCCGCCTCGCGAATCCGCCTGGTCGCTTCAAATCCATCCATCTCCGGCATTTGCCCATCCACCAGCACAACGTCGAACGACCGCTTCGCCACGGCCTCCAGTGCTTCCCGGCCATTCTTTGCCACTACTACGGTATGGCCCCGCTTCTCCAGCAGTCGGGAGATCAGTCTTTGATTTATGGCGTTATCTTCCGCAACCAGAAACGAGATGGCGTTTTGTTGTTCCAGAACTGTATGTCGAGTAATCAGCGCACCTTTCTTCGGCGACGTGGCACCGCCGGAAGGAACGCGCAGCAACACATCGCGCAGTTCCAATCGGTCGAACGGTTTGCTCAGGTACGCCGCAACACCCAGTTTCTGGCAGCGCGCGGCATCACCACGTTGCCCACCCGACGTCAGCACTACGATCCGGATATCGTCAAACAAAGCTTCCCGGCGAATGCGCTCCACGAGTCCAAATCCGTCGATCTCTGGCATGTGCGCGTCCGTCAGCACTAGGGGCAACGGCGCACTAGTTGCAGCGCCGCGATGTAGCTCATCTTCAGTTGGCACTGCGGCAGCTCGCCCGACTTTCGCCGTGAAGCAAAACGTCGCGCCTCTGCCCGCTTTGCTCTCCACTGTGATTTTTCCGCCCATCATTTCCACCAATTGGGCGCAAATCGTCAAGCCTAAGCCAGTCCCGCCATATTTCCTCGTGGTCGAAGAATCTGCCTGCGAGAACGCCTCGAAAATGATGCCCTGTTTGTCCGCCGGGATTCCGATGCCGGTATCCCGAATCTTGAATCGCAGCATGATTCCGCTATCGCCCTGCGTCTCCATACTGACTGTGACTTCGATCTCGCCCTTCTCCGTAAATTTGATGGCATTCGAAATTAAATTCACAAGCACTTGCCGCAACGGCCCCGGATCCCCAACCACGTTGGGTGGCACTTCCGGCCGAACGTCGAAAATGAACTCCAGGCCTTTTTGTTGCGCTTTTACGGCAAGGTTTTTTACACCTTCGCCGAGGCTCTTCCGCAAATTAAAGCTCACGTTGTCGAGTTGCAACCTTCCCGCTTCCATCTTGGAAAAATCCAGGATGTCGTTTAGCAATGTCAGCAGCGCATCCGCGGATGCCTTCACCATGTGCAGGTATTCCGCTTGTTCCGGCTTCAGCTTCAGCTCCGTATCCAACGCCAACTCGGTCATGCCAATGATGCCGTTCATCGGAGTGCGGATTTCGTGGCTCATATTGGCCAGGAAGTCGCCCTTCGCGCGATTCACCGCTTCCGCAGATTCTTTGGCGCTCTGCGCTTCCTCTTCGGCGCGTTTGCGCGCGGTAATGTCCGCGATTACGCCATCGGCGTAGGGCTCGCCATTCTTTTCACAGGTGTGGTAAGCGCGATCGTGTACCCAGATCCACGCACCATCCTTGCGCCGCATTGGAAATTCGATGTCGAACGGCTGATTTGACGCGAACAGCGCCTGGTACGCGTCGTGCACGCGCTCCCGATCCTGTGAATGAATGCGGCTGAGCCACCACGCGCCAGACTCGCAAATTTCTTGAGCTGTGTAGCCAAAGACCCGCTCGACAGTTGCGCTAACGTACGTAGTCCGCCCCTGCTGGTCACAGGTCCACACCACGTCCGGGAGATTGTTTCACCAGCCTGCGGAACCGCTCCTCGCTTTGGTGCAACACCATCTCGGCGCACTTGCGCTCTGTGATGTTGCGTATCGTGGCTAGTAGCGCCGGGCATCCGCTCAGCGTCAGTGCAGGCATACTTCCGCAGGAAACAATTGTCCGTCTGTGCGTTGATGCATCCATTCAAAACGTTCCTGGCCGTGAAGAAATGCGCTGGCAATTTTGTCGTCGGCCGCTTCGCGGGAAGGCGTGTCGTCGAGTTGCGTTGGCGGCGAGAGGTCTGCCGGGTGCAGCGCAAGCAGTTCAGCCTTGGTTGAACGGCCAAACATTTGCAGCGCGGCCGAGTTGCAGTCGAGGAAACCCTGTTTGCCGATAAGCAGGTTCGCGTCAGTCGATTCTTCGAACAGCACGCGATGCTTGCTTTCGCTGTTCTGCAGCAACTCCTCGGCTCGCTTCCGTTCCGTCACGTCCTCAGCCAAACCAACAATCCGCGTGGATTTTCCTTCGGCGTCCAACACCGGGAAAGCCCGCGCGTGCACGTTACGCAGGGAAGCATCAGGCCGCACAATCCGGTATTGCATCTCGATCGGCTTGCCTTCCATACATTGGGCAAAGAGCAATCCGGCATTTTCTCGGTCCTCCTCATGAATGGCCTCGACCCATGCTCCGGGATCAGCCTCAAGGGTCTGCAACGATCGTCCCCATATCGTTACGTAAGCGGGACTGATGTACGTGGTGCGCACCGGATTCAGCGAGGTCACAAAAAACACTTCGGGAATATTCTCGGCAAGTTCGCGAAATTGCTCCTGGCTTTGCCGCAGCGCCGCGTCGATACGTTTCCGTTCTGTTACGTTCTGTTTGATGGCCACAAAATTGGTAATTTGCCCGCTTGCCGAACGCACCGGCGCAATGGTCATCTCTTACGAAGTAGGTCTGGCCGTCTTTGCGGCGATTGGTGAGTTCTCCGGTCCACACTTTTCCTGCCAGAATGGTGTTCCACAGGTCGCTGTAAAACGATTCATCGTGCTTTTTTGATTTCAGGACTCGCGGATTGTGCCCGACAGCTTCTTCCAGCGCATAGCCGGTCAGTTGCGTGAACGCCGGATTCACCCATTGAATCGTTCCCATCGTGTCGGTGATGACGATCGCGTTCGCCGCAGCTTCCAGCGCCGCGGATTGCAGGCGCACTTGCTCTTGCGCCTGTTTGCGCTTGCTCAGGTCCAGCGCGATTCCCACTACGCACAGCTCATTCTCAAAAATGATGCGCACGCCGGTCAGGTAGCATGGGATCTTCTTGCCATTCTTCGCCAGCAGCCACGCTTCCGATTCTGCCGTCCCAGTTTCGAACGCCGTTTTCATCGTTTGTTGCACCGTCTCCAAACTGTCCGGTGCAACCGTGCTGATGATTCCAGTTCTCATCATTTCTTCGGCCGAATAGCCAAGAAAATCCGTGTTCGCTCTCCTGATTTGTCCTGAGGAGTCGAATACGCAAACCACTCCCGGCAAACCCTCCATCAACGATTCGTTCAACGCTGCCGTCTCACGCACCTTTGCTTCTTCGCGCCGGAAAAATACCGCACTCAGCAGGAACGCCAGTGCTGCGCAATGAGCGATGGTCACCGCATGAGATTCCCATGGCGTCAACTTGCCGATTTCCAGCTGCTTGATCTCTTCGAGCGCGGTCGCTGCGAATAACGCAGCAAATCCCACGGCTGCTGCCTTCCATCGGGCAGACAGCTTCGGAATATTCGGCAATTTGCGCTTCTTCATCGCACACCTGACCTAGGAATGAGCACGCCGGCGGCCATTTTGCGTGGCTCAACGCACCGCACAAATCACTGCTCCGCGCAATTCAGGTTGCACGTCGCGGGAAGGGGAATTAGATTGGTAGCGCGGCGACCGTTCCCGAAGCGCCCACCACAACGGGCCTTCGCGCCGAACGGCCTCACGGAGAGGTTGCTTCATTATTGTTCCGGGATTTGTCGGAGACAAGAGTTGCGCCGGTTGGTTGTCTAATCGGTCCACGCCATTTCCGGGAATGTGTTCCATTTTGGCGAATTCCGGCGCCTTACCGCCAACGCCGACGGGCACGCCTTAAGCCCAAATTGCGCCGCCAGTCGCCGTCCGAGGTTTCTGTACAGAAAGATCTGAAAGAGAGGTTCCGATGAAGTCCGCCTGGAAAGAGATTGCAGTGGCTACATGGTGCCTCGCGATGGCGATGTCGTTCGGTGCCATAGGTGCAATCGCTCAAAGCAACGCAGCGGCGCCCAACGCCGAAGAAGCCAGAAAATTCATCGAGGACGCGGAGCAACAACTTTTCGACCTGAGCATAAAGTCGCAACGAGCTTCGTGGGTGGAAGAAAACTTCATCACCGACGACACTGAGCAGATCGCAGCCGAAGCCAATGAAATTGTAAACACCGCAGCCGCCAAGTTTGCCAAAGAAGCACACCGCTTCGACTCCGTGCAACTTTCTCCCGAACTTGCCCGCAAACGCCTGATGCTCGAACTCGCCACCGGTTTTCCCGCTCCTGACGATCCCAGGGCACAAAAGGAACTGGCGCAAATCTTGGCGTCCCTGGATGCCGATTATGGAAAAGGGAAGTGGTGTCCGGACGGCGACGCGAAGCCCTGCCTCGATGTGACCGCGGTCGGCAAGCTGATGGCCACCAGCCGCGATCCCGCGGAACTGCAACGCGCTTGGCTAGGCTGGCATGCGGTTGGCGCTCCGATGCGGCAGCGTTACGCCCGCATGGTCGACCTCGGGAATCAAGGCTCGCGCGAACTTGGCTATGTGGATGTCGGCGCGCTGTGGCGTTCCAATTACGATATGCCGCCCGACGCTTTTCAAAAGGAACTCGATCGCCTGTGGACTCAGTTGCAGCCTCTGTATCTTTCTCTGCACGCCTATGTGCGCGGCCAACTCACCAAAAAATACGGTAAAGAAGTTGTTCCTCCTAATGGTCCGATACCTGCCCATTTGCTCGGCAATATCTGGGCGCAAGAGTGGAACAACGTCTACGACTTGATGGACTCGCCCAAGCCCGCGCAAAGCTACGACCTGACCAAAATCCTGGTGCAACGAAAGACGGACGCGCGCGGCATGGTCAAGTACGGCGAGAATTTCTTTTCCTCGCTCAGCTTCGCTCCTCTCCCGCCAACCTTTTGGCAGCGCTCCCTGTTCACTAAGCCCGCCGATCGCGATGTGGTCTGCCATGCCAGTGCCTGGGACATCGACGGCGTGGACGATCTGCGCATCAAGATGTGCATCCAGATCACCGAGGAAGACTTCCGTGTCATCCATCACGAACTCGGCCATAACTATTACGGTCGTGCCTATGACAAGCAGCCCTTCCTCTTCCGCGACAGCGCCAACGATGGTTTCCACGAAGCCGTTGGCGACACCATGGCTCTCTCCGTCACTCCCGATTATTTGAAGCAACTCGGCTTAATCGACACCGTTCCGCCCGCCTCCGGCGACATCGATTACCTGTTGCAGCAAGCCCTCGAAAAAGTGGCCTTCCTTCCGTTCGGCCTGGTCATCGACAAGTGGCGCTGGGAAGTTTTCTCTGGCCACGTCAAGCCTGATCAATACAACAAAACCTGGTGGGACCTGCGCCTGAAGTACCAGGGCGTCGCTCCGCCTTCCGCGCGCTCCGAAGCCGATTTCGATCCTGGCGCGAAGTTTCACGTCCCCGGCAATGTTCCCTATATGCGGTACTTCCTCGCGCGCATCTACCAGTTCCAGTTTCAGCGCGCTCTCTGCAAGGAAACAGGCTATCAGGGCCCTCTGCACCGCTGCTCCATCTATGGCAACAAGAAAGCCGGCGAAAAGTTGAACACCATGCTGGCGATGGGCCGAAGCAAGCCGTGGCCTGACGCCCTCGAGGCACTAACCGGCGAAAAACAAATGGATGCTTCAGCACTGGCGGACTATTTTGCCCCGCTAAAAGCCTGGCTCGACGAGCAAAACAAAAAGAACAACTACCCCGTCGGCTGGTAAGTCCTCACGCTTGTGTAGGGACCGCCTCCGGAGGCGGTCCGCTAACCTGAGCATTGGGCTTAGCGCCTGGGATGCACGCAAACTCAACATAAGTTAAACTTTGAATGGGTCTTCAATTTACTTTCAGGCGAGGCTCGCGTGGATTTCACGTTTACCGACGAACAAAACCACCTGCGCAAAAGTGTTCGCGAATTTGCCGAGGGCGAAATCGCTCCTCACGTCATGGAGTGGGACGAGGTGTCTCATTTCCCGCTGGAGCTGCTTCCCAAACTCGGCGAAATGGGCCTGCTGGGCGTCATTTTTCCCGAGGAATACGGCGGCGCTGGCCTTGGCTACATCGAATATGCCACGGTGATCGAAGAGCTTTCGCGCGTCGATGGCTCCATCGGATTGACCGTTGCGGCTCACAATTCGCTCTGCACCAACCACATCTACAAGTTCTCTACCGAGGAGCAGAAGCGCAAATATCTCGTCCCGCTGGCTCATGGCCAAAAACTCGGCGCGTGGTCGCTCACCGAGCCCGAAGCCGGCTCCGATGCAGGCGGCACACGCACCACCGCCGTGCGCGATGGCAATCACTGGGTGCTGAGCGGCGCGAAGACCTTTACCACCAACGGCCATTTCGCCGACATCTGCGTGGCCATGGCGGTCACCGACAAATCCAAAGACTCCCACGGCATCAGCGCCTTCATCCTGGAAAAGGGCATGCCCGGATTCAAGCCCGGAAAAAAGGAAAATAAGCTGGGCATGCGCGCCAGCGACACTTCCGAAGTGATTTTCTCGGATTGCCGCGTGCCCGCCGAAAATCTTCTTGGCCCAGAAGGTGAAGGATTTATCAGCAGCTTGAAAATTCTGGATGGCGGACGCATCTCGATTGCCGCCCTCGCGCTGGGCATGGCGCAGGGCGCTCTGGAAGCCGCCACCAAATACGCCAAGCAGCGCAAGCAATTCGGCCAGCCCATTAGCGAGTTCCAGGCCATCCAGTTCAAACTAGCGGACATGGCCACGCAGGTCGAAGCCGCCCGCCTCTTGGTTTACCAGGCCGCCTGGCTTGCCGACCAACAAAACGTACGGTTCACGCGCGAGTCCAGCATGGCCAAGCTGTTCGCCAGCGAGGTCGCCGTTCGCGTGGCCAACGAATGCGTGCAGATCCATGGCGGCTACGGCTTCATCAAAGACTATCCCGCGGAAAAGTATTATCGCGACGTAAAGCTCTGCACTATCGGCGAGGGCACCAGCGAAATCCAAAAACTGGTTATTGCCCGCCAGCTCCTCGGCAAGAAATAATAGAAAGATGCTCCTGCGCGATTCTCTTCGTTCTCAAGGATTCACCTCACAATGAGCTCTGCCATCGGCGAGTGGGCCGACAAAGTGCGCAACGGCGACGTTCGCGCCATCTCTCGCGCCATTTCCGCAATCGAAAATCACGATCCTGACGCGGAAGAGTTGCTGCGTATCCTGTTCCCGTACACCGGACAGGCGTATCTCACCGGCATCACCGGCGCGCCGGGCACGGGCAAGAGCACACTGGTGGATCGCCTGGCCGCGTATCATCGCAAGCGCGACGAACCGGTTGGAGTCATCGCGGTCGACCCAACCAGCCCGTACTCTGGCGGCGCGATTCTGGGTGACCGCATCCGCATGCAGAGCCATGCCACGGACGCTGGCATCTTCATCCGCTCGATGGCCACGCGCGGTTTTCTGGGCGGGCTGGCGCGCGCTACGGCCGAAGTGGCGCTGCTGCTCGATGCGGCGGGCAAACGCCAAGTGCTGATCGAAACCGTCGGCGTTGGCCAGGATGAAATCGACATCGTGCGTCTTGCCGATTGCGTCCTCGTGGTTCTGGTTCCCGGACTTGGCGACGACATTCAAAACATGAAAGCCGGTCTGATGGAAATCGGCGACATCTTCGTGCTCAATAAAGCCGACCGCGAAGGCGCCGACCGCTTGGAAGAGCAGCTCCACGCTATGCTTTCGTTGGTGATGCCGCGCGATGGCTGGCACCCTCCCGTGATCCGCACGGCCGCGACGGAAAACAAAGGCATTCACGAACTGGCGCAATGCGTCGCCAAATTCAGCCAGCATTTTCAGTCCAGCGGACAGCGCCGCAAGAAGCACGTTGAGCACTGGCAAAACCGCTTGATCGAATTATTGGAATCGCGCCTTCTGCAGCGCGTGTTGGGCGGCAAAGCCGGGGAAGCAAAGCTGCGCGAACTGGCCGCCGCCGTAGCCGACCGCAAGATCGATCCTTTCACGGCCGTGTCGGAAATCCTGAAAGGCTCGGGTTTGTAAACGCACATGCACCTGGGAGACATCGAAATCCGTTTTCTCGACGGTGGCGCGTTCGGCCTGGATGGCGGCGCGATGTTTGGCGTGGTGCCAAAAGTTCTGTGGGAGAAGAGATCTCCACCCGACGAACGGAATCGCATCCGCATGCGCGCGAATTCGTTGCTGGTACGCGCGCACAACAAAACACTCCTGATCGAAACGGGCAATGGCACCAAGTGGGACGCCAAGCAACGCGCTATCTACAAGGTGCAGGACGGCGACCCGCTTGTCGACTCGCTGCACCGCGCCGGAGTAGAGCCGGACGACGTCGATCTGGTCGTCAACACGCATTTGCATTTCGATCACGCCGGCGGCAACACGCGTATCGTCGGAGACCGCGCCGTGCCAACCTTCCGCAACGCGCGTTACGTGGTGCAGAAATCAGAACTGGAGCATGCCCTCGCTCCCTCCGAACGCGATCGCGCCAGCTATCTCCCCGACAACTATCAACCCATCACCGACGCGGGCCAGTGGAATCTGGTGGATGGCGACGCGGAAATTCTTCCGGGCATCTCCGTAGCCCGCATTCCGGGCCATAATGCCAGTATCCATGCCGTCCTTCTAAATGGCGGCGGAAAGTCCCTCGCGTTTGTTGCGGATTTGCTGCCAACACGTCACCATATTCCGTTGCCTTGGATCATGGCTTACGACCTGTATCCGATGGGGACGCTGGAGACCAAGCGCAAGTGGCTTCCGCGATTTATCAGCGAGGGCTGGATGGTAGTATTTGCACACGACCCCGATATTGAAGCGGCGACGCTCCACGACCGCGACGGGAAAATTGAAATCGAGCCGGTGGACCTGAACCGGTAATTCCCAGGAGAAATGTGAATGGCGAAAGTGAAAAAGTCGGCAGGGAAGAGTGCGCAGGGGAAAGAACCCGTTGCGGAAGTCGGCGTAATTGGCGGCAGCGGGCTTTATTCCATGAGCGGACTGACCGGCACGCGCGAGGTTCGCGTGAAAACACCATTTGGCGATCCGTCCGACGCCCTGATCGTTGGCACCTTGGAAGGGAAGCGCGTAGCTTTTCTGGCACGCCACGGACGCGGCCATCGCTTCATGCCTAGCGAACTGAATTTCCGCGCCAACATTTACGCGATGAAGTTGCTCGGCGTGCAACGCATCATTTCCGTCAGCGCGGTAGGGTCGCTGAAGGAAGATTTGCGTCCTGGGGAATTTCTAGTTGTCGACCAGTTTGTGGACCGCACCAAGGGCCGCCATTCAACGTTTTTTGGCAACGGCGTCGTCGCGCACGTCACGTTTGGCAAGCCCACCTGCCCTCAACTTTCCTCCACGCTGGCCGATGCCTGCGTGTCCGCCGGAGTTCCCGTTCATCGCAAAGGCACGTATGTGTGCATGGAGGGCCCGCAATTCTCTACGCTGGCCGAAGCGAATTTTCACCGCGCCAACAATTGGGATTTGATCGGCATGACCAATGTCACCGAGGCGAAACTGGCGCGGGAAGCGGAGATTTGTTACGCCACGATTGCCATGATTACCGACTACGATTGCTGGCATCCACAGCATGACTCCGTTACGGTTGCGCAGATCATTGCGACGCTGACGCAGAATGCCACCAACGCCCAGAACGTGGTTCGGGCGGCCGTGAAAGCGCTTTCGCCGGATCGCGCCTGCAAATGCGGTTCGGCCCTGAAACATGCCATCATCACCGATCCAAAAGTTGTTCCTGCAAAGACCAAGAAGAATCTGAGCGCCATACTCGCCAAATATCTGTCCTAGGAGAAGAACGTGTCCTTACTCGTCGTTGGTTCCGTTGCATTCGATTGCCTGGAAAGCCCGTACGGTAAAGTGGAACGCGCGGTCGGCGGCGCCGCCACCTATTTCGCGGTTGCAGCCAGTTTTTTCACGCCGGTACATCTTGTCGCTGTCGTCGGTGACGATTTCAGCAAGGAAGATGCCGCGGTGTTCAAGGGCCGGCCTATCGACATCGAAGGACTGGAGCGTGCCACCGGCAAGACCTTTTTCTGGTCAGGGCGCTACTCGCAAAACCTGAACGAACGCGTGACGCTTGCCACGGAGTTGAACTGCTTCGCCGAATTTAAGCCCCGACTGCCGGAAAAATACCGCAACGCGAAATACGTCTTTTTGGCCAACATCGCACCGGATCTGCAGCGCGACGTTCTGCACCAGGTGAAGGTCAAGCCCAAGATCGCGGCGATGGACACCATGAACTACTGGATTGAGCGTACCAACGCCGAATTGCGAGAAACCCTGAAACACGTTGACATCCTGATGATCAACGACACCGAGACTCGAGAACTTTCCAGCGAACACAACCTCTTGCTCGCTGCCAAGCACATCTTCAAGATGGGTCCATCAACCCTGGTGGTGAAGCGCGGCGAGTACGGAGCCATGTTGGTCGACAAGAACGGCATCTTCTGCGTCCCCGCGTTTCCCTTGGAAGAGCCTCACGATCCCACCGGGGCAGGCGACTCCTTTGCCGGAGGATTCATGGGCTACCTCGCCAGCGTAGGCAACAAGAGTGACGCTTTCCTGCGTCGCGCCATGGTGTATGGCTCGGTGCTTGGCAGTTTTGCCGTGGAGCAATTCGGCCTGGACCGCTTGCTGAAGCTAAAAAAAACCGAGATACACGGCAGGGCACGGCACTTCGCAAAACTGACGCAATTCAAACTCTAAACCTCGTAAACTTTCCCTGAAGGCTTTGTGGTGGCGGATCTTTAGATCGGTCCCTGGGGCTTTGGAATCTGCGAATACCGTGGTATTTCGTCAGGGCACGGCTTCACAGCTTGCGGGAAAACATAATTAGTTGTCATCCCGAGCGGAGCGAGGGATCTGCTTTGCGCTAGATGCCAAGGGAAAGGCAGATTCCTCAGTCCGCAGACTCCGTTCGGAATGACAAAAATGAGGGTTCTTTCTGGAGCGAGTTCAGCTGTGCCGCATTTGTAGCAAATGAGTGACTCCACAACAATCCCGCGCAAGCCAAAGGCCCTAACCAAGGGCTCGAAGATTGCTGTCTTCGCCCCGGCCTCTCCCGCGGACCACCAGGAAATTCTGACGGGCATTGCCGAACTGCGCCGCCTGGGCTTCGAGTTTTCTCCCGCGCCCATGTCCACGCCCGAAGGTTACTTCGCCGGCTCGTTGCAAACGCGCCTCGAAGGATTCCTTAGCGCTCTGAAAGACAGCGCAATTCGCGGTCTGGTGGCCACGCGCGGAGGCTACGGCGCAAGCTATCTGCTCGGCTCCGATTTTTCCGCGGAACTTAAGGAGCCGAAATGCATCATCGGCTTCAGCGACCTTACTTCTCTGCAGATTTATCTTTGGCAAAAGGCCGCCTGGGTTACGTTCCAAGGCCCCATGGCTGCAGCGGGTTTCAATCACGGAGCCGACGACGCCTACGGATATGACGAGCACTCTTTCCTGCAGGCCGTCTCGAATACCGCCACGGGTTGGAGCGTTCCACTGCGCGGGCAATCGCTGGTCGTCGGCGAAGCCGAAGGCCGTCTACTGGGCGGCTGCTTGACCATTCTGCAAACGTCTCTGGGAACGCCTTGGGAACTGGACACCACCGGCGCGATTCTGGTCCTCGAAGATCGCGGCATGAAGCCTTATCAAGTGGACCGCGCTTTGCTGCACTTGATGCAAGCCGGCAAATTCAATGGCGTCAAAGCTATCGTCCTCGGCGAATTCCCCGATGGAGACGCGCCTGCGCCGGGCAGCCCCACGACTCGCGACGTCTGCTCGCGCATACTTTCGCCATTGGGGTTGCCGGTGATCTACGGCGCTCCGGTGGGCCACAGCAAACGGCCCATGCTGACGTTGCCGCTCGGCATTCGCGTTCGGCTGCGCGCGCAGGGCGAAGGCACGTTGGAATTTCTCGAACCGGCGGTTGTCCCTTAAACTAGAAGAGGCACAGGGCATGATGAAGCACATCCACATGATTGGCATTGGCGGCTCGGCCATGTCGCCGCTGGCCGGAATGCTGCGCGAACGCGGCTTTCGCGTGACCGGTTCCGACGCCGGCGTATATCCTCCCGCCTCCATTCTTCTCGAATCGCTCGGCATTCCGTACGACTCCAAGTTCGACGCCGCGCATCTGACGCCCGCCCCCGACATGATCGTGGTTGGCAACGCCATTTCTCGCGGCAATGTGGAAGTGGAGGAAATGCTCGACCGCAAGCTGGTTCACAAATCGCTGCCGGAAATCCTGGAAGAAGAATTTCTTCCCGGCAAACACTCCATTGTAGTGAGCGGCACGCACGGGAAAACAACCACGACTGCGATGCTCGCGTGGATTTTTCAGGTGGCGAAAAAACGCCCGAATTTCCTGGTTGGTGGCGTTGCTGAAAATTTCGGTAAGAGTTATGGCCTCGGCGGCGGCGAGGATTTCATCTTGGAAGGCGACGAATACGACTCCTCCTATTGGGATAAAGCCGCGAAGTTCTTCCATTACCAGCCCGACGACCTGATCATCACTTCACTGGAATTCGATCATGCCGACATCTACACGGATTTTGGGACTTATCAACAGGCGTTTCGTCGATTGGTGAACCTGGTTCCGCGGCGCGGCCGTGTGGTCGTCTGGGGTGATGCCGGCGCCGGCGAAGCGCTGCACAATGCAACAGAGAAGGCCTTTTGCCCGGTGATTCGCTACGGCTTCGACGCCACGAACGACTGGTTTGCCACCAACGTGCAGCCCGATGGCGACGGCATGAAGTTTCTCTTGAACTATAAAGGCGAGGCATTCGCGGAATTTCGTCTTGCGGCCACCGGGAACCACAATGTTTTGAATGCCATCGCCGCGATCATCGTGGCGCAGGGCCGGGGCATCGCGTTCCCGGGAATACAGGAAGCGCTGGCGACGTTCCGCAGCGTGAAGCGTCGAATGGATGTGAAGGGAGAAGTCGACGGCGTGCTGGTGGTCGACGATTTTGCGCACCATCCCACGGCGATTCGCGCCACGATTGAGGCGGCACGCCTGCGCTGGCTGGGCCGTCGGCTGTGGGCCGTTCTCGAGCCACGCTCTAACTCCATGCGCCGCAAAGTTTTCCAGGATGCATTACCGGAAGCCCTGGCGCTTGCGGATCGCGTGGTTCTGGATGGCGTCCATCGGGCCGCGCTGCTGGATGATGCGCATCGCCTCGACCCGGAAGCCGTGGCCGCCGCCGTGCGCTCTTACGGCAAGGATGCCCGTGTTTTGCCCAACGTGAATGCCATCGCCGATCTTCTTGCTAGCGAGGCCAAGCCCGGCGACATTTTCCTGATCATGTCTAACGGCAGTTTCGACGGTTTGTGCGAGAAGTTGTTAAACAAGCTTTCACCGAGACAAATTCCATCCGAGGCCAATGCGCGTTGAATAAGGTATTGCGAAGCTCATCCACAGGTTTGACCGCCACAATTCTGTGCCTGCTCTTCCTAACGGCCGCTCCCGCCAAAGCAGACATTCACTACACGGTTTCCCTCGATCATCCCGAGCAGCATCTTTTTCACGTCACCGTGGAAGTCCCCGACGTGAAGGACCAACTCACTCTGCAGATGGCCGCCTGGAACGCGTTATATGAAATCCGCGATTTCAGCAGCCACGTTCAGGAAGTCGTCGCTTTCGCCAATGGGCAATCGCTCGAAATCAAGAAGGTGGATAAGCTCACCTGGCGGGTGAAGGGCTCGGGCACCATCACCGTCCGTTACACCACGTTTTGGGACGATGTTGGCCCGTTCAGCACGCAACTCACTTCAGAGCACGCGTTCGTCAATCCCGCCATGATTCTGCTGTACGTGCCTGAGCGTAGAGCGGAAAAAACCAGCCTCGAACTTCGCGACGTACCCGGCGGATGGAATGTCGCCGCCTCCGATGTCATTTCGCAGGAATCGGTGAGCCGCGTCGCGCAATTTACATTACAAGCGCCAAGCTACGACGCGCTCGCCGACGCTCCCATCGAAGCTTCGCGCTTCGAGGAGTTCACCATTCACGATCTGACTCCTCCTATCCACGTCGTCATCCATGGCGATAACTGGCACAAGCGCGAGGTCGAAAACGCGCTGCGCAAAATTTGCAGCTACGAACTGAAACTGATGGACGGTGCGCCGTACAACAACTACACGTTCATCTATCACGTCGGCAATGCCTCCGCGGGAGGTGGCGGCGGCATGGAGCACGCCAACTCCACGGCCATCTTCGCGCCTTCCGATGCGTTTCTGAATAACGTGTCCGCGCACGAATTTTTTCATCTCTGGAACGTCAAACGCATTCGTCCGGCTTCTCTCGAGCCTGTCGACTACACCAAGGAGATGTACACCCGCGCGCTGTGGTTCGCAGAAGGCGTCACGAATACTTACGGTTCTTACGCGCTGGTCCGCACCGGCCTGTGGAATCGCCAGGAATTCTATATGGATCTGAGCCGTCAGATCAGCGATCTGGAAGTGCGGCCCGCCGAGCAATGGCAAAGCGCCGAACAATCCAGCCTCGACGCCTGGCTTGAAAAATACGCTCTCTACAACCAGCCTGTGCGCAGCGTCTCTTACTATCAGAAGGGCCAGGTCCTCGGCGTGCTCCTCGATATCCTCATCCGCGACCGCACCGACAACCAGAAAAGTCTCGACGACGTGATGCGCGCCATGAACGCTGATTTTGCCAGGGAAGGGAAGTTCTACCGCGATTCGTTGGACGTTCGCCTCACCGCGGAAAAAGTCACCGGCGGTTCCCTGGAAGAATTTTTCAACAAATATATTGGCGGAGTCGAGCCTTTGCCCTATGCTTCCGTCCTTTCTCTCAGCGGTCTCGAGCTTCACAGCTATGAAAGCGCGCGCCCAGTGCTAGGTTTTTTCGTGGAACGCGAGGCCACCGGGCCGGTGATTGTTCGCGGCGTAGATGCGGACAGCGATGCGGCCAAAGCCGGGTTGCGCGTCGGCGATGAAATTCTTCGCTGGAACAATTCCGAGGCGCCGCGGCGTCCCGAACGCTGGTTGGCTTCGCAGAAATCCGGTGACCAACTTCATCTGCACGTAAAACGCGACGATAAGGAAATGGATATAGCTCTGCACATCGGAGAAGTTCGCGAAAAGGTTTATCAAGTGGCCGAGTCGTCGCACGCCAGCGAGCGCGCCAAGCGCATTCGCGAAGGTATCCTTCATGGAACTACCGAACCCGTTACTGCCAAAATCCACTGATAATCCGGGTATGATTGCTGCCAGTGATTGGAGCGTTCGTGAATCTCTTTTCGCTGTGGCGCATTCTAATTTGGGGCTGGCTGGCGTCCGAAATCGTGATTGGGGTCGCTACGCGAACCAAGCGAAGCAGCGGCACGGTGCGCGACCGCGGCACGCTGGCGCTTCAGTGGATTGCAAACGTTGCGGCGGTTACAGCGTGTGAATGGATCGCCGACCGCTCAACACCCAACATGTTCGGTGGCGCCCACTGGCTGAAACCGCTAAGCGATAGCCTGATGATCGTCGGACTGGCCGTCCGCTGGACCGCAATCCTGACGCTGGGCAAAGCGTTCAGTTCCAACGTGGCCATCCGGGAATCCCAGACCATGCAACGTTCCGGGTTGTACAGGATTGTTCGGCACCCTTCTTATTTGGGACTGCTGATCATCTTTTTTGCCATCGGCGTGCATTCGCGCAACTGGTTTGCCTTCGCCGTGGTCATGCTGCCCACCGCAGTCGCTTTGCTGTATCGCATTCACGTGGAAGAAATCGCCTTGCGCGAGGCCTTCGGCGCGGAATACGCCGAGTACAGCAAATCCACTAAACGCCTGATTCCCGGTATCTATTGAGCCGTGCGCATCAGTTCACCGCGCAACACCGAACCGCAAAACTGCTCTTGACCATCTGTCCCGGATTCGAGAGAGTTTTCTTGCCCATGCTTCGCGCCGCCTTTATCTGTGTTTTTCTGAGCTTGTACATCCTGATTCTGGGACCGCCGCTGCTCATCTATACCCTCGTCACCCGGCACGTTGATCCGCTTTACTGGGCTGGGGTCAAAGGGGTCATGTTTTTCGTGCGATGCGTAGGCGTGCGCGTGCACGTCAAAGGCACCGAACGCATTCCCAAAGGTACCGTCATTTTTGCTGCTAACCACACCAGTTCCGCCGACGCTCCTGCGGTGGTGTGGGCCATTCCCAGGCGCATCGCGATTCTCTTGAAACGTTCGCTTTTCGAATGGCCGATCGTTGGGCAAGCCTTCCATCTCGCGAATTTCATTCCTGTCGATCGCCACGATCGCGATTCCGCGATCATCAGCCTGGAAAAAGCCACGCAAGCTCTGCGCGATGGGCAATCCTTCTTGATTTATCCCGAGGGAACGCGCAGCCCTAACGGCCGTCTGCAGGAATTGAAAAAGGGAACTGCGGTGATGGCGATCAAAGCAGGCGTGCCGATTGTGCCGGTGGCGTGCTCGAATGCTCACCGCATCATGGAAAAACGTAAACTGAAAATCGCTCCTGGCGACATTCTTGTGGAGTTTCTCGATCCGATCGATGCCACGCAATACACATTTGAGCAGCGCGAAGATCTAAACCAGCGCCTCCACGACGAACTTGCCGCCGGCCTCCCGCCCGACCAGCGCCCCCAAGGTTTTCCAGGCGCCGCCTGAGTTCGGCTTTTCGACCCACGAATTTCTGTTTTTTGTGTCGCCGGTTCGGCCAGCTATTGTTGTCATCCCGAGCGCAGCGAGAGATCTGCTGTTCGCGCAGTGACAAGGAAATGCAAATAGGGGGACTGGAAAAACCTTTCTATATTCAGGTCCCTTTCTTCTCCGCCAGTTCCGCCTCAAGTTGCGCCACTCTCTTCTGCAGTTCTGGCAAGCGGTTCAGCGCCGCCATCATCTTTAGCCATTCGCGGTTCGGCACAGCGGGGTATCCCGAGTACAGCGCCTTCGCCGGCACGTCATTGGGCACGCCACTCTGTGCGGTGATTACCGTGCCATCGCCAATCGTCAAGTGTCCCGCGGTGCCGACCTGACCCGCCAAAATGCAGTTATTCCCGACGTGTGTGGACCCCGCCAGCCCAACTTGCCCGCACAGCATCGCGTTGGATCCAACTTGCGAAGCGTGGCCGATCAGCACCAGGTCGTCGATCTTCGTCCCGCGTCCGATGCGTGTCTCTCCCACCGTGGCGCGATCGATGCATGCGTTTGCTTGCACCTCCACGTCGTCCTCCAAAACGGTCGGCCCCGATTGCGCCATTTTGTGCCACGTGCCGTCGTTACGCTTGGCAAATCCCAGCCCATCGCCGCCAATCACCACGCCATTCTGCAAAATCACGCGGTCGCCGATCTGGCAATACTCGCGCACCACCGCATGCGCGTGAGCAAAAAACTGCGCGCCAATTTTCGCGCCGCGATAAATAGTTACGAAGCTGTGCAGCACCGATTGTTCGCCAATCTCGACGTCCTCATCCACGAAACAGTACGGCCCAATGTGCGCTCCCTTGCCGACCTTCGCCGTTTTCGCAATCACCGCTGTGCCGTGAATCCCCGGCGCGTAGCTCGCCGCCTGGTAGAACAATTCGATCGCCAGCGCAAACGCCAGGTAAGGATTTGCTGTTCGCAGCGCTGCCAACGGTTTGCCCGGCGTCTCGCGTTCCACCGTCACGCCATCTTCTAGCAACACCGCGCTCGCAGACGTGCTCTTAAGCATTGGCGAATAACGGCGGTTCGCCAGAAATGTCAACTGCCCCGCCGTGGCGTGATCGATGCCAGCCACGCCCGTGATTTCCACGCTTCCATCGCCTTCCAGCCGGCATCCCAGTTTTTGCGCCACTTCCTGCAGCTTCATGGGCTCGCTCCCTCCAACACACCATGCCTGACCTGTGAGTCTCGCACACCGCAATCTGTGAAGTACAGGACCCGCCAGGCGAGCACATTTTCAGTTCGGCAGATTGCAATCGGGAATCGCGGCGTGTTGCCGCTATTCGTTGAATAGGCGTGGCTGAGCTGCGGCCGCGGCGGCGGCAGGTTTTCGCCGCGCGATTCCCACCACTCCCATGACCATCAACTCGGTCAGCGCGCTTCGCGGCACATAAATCCGGTCAGTGTTCGAATTAAAGTCGGGCGGGGTCAGCTGCAGTCCATTTTCCATCAGCGCCAACAGGTCGTTCGGGACGACCCCTTCTAGCGTTTCTCCGTCGCGGAAGCGAAGCTTCACCCACAAACCATCCAGCTTCGGCCGGCTCAGAAACGCGGTCCTCTCCGGCTCGAACTCCACCGCCAAATCCCGCACAAAGTAAATCGCGCGCACCTTTTCGTGGGGAATTTCCTGGTGCTCGCCTTCGGGCGTGAGCACGTCCAAGACAGGGGATTGCCCAATTCTCGTGGGATTCATGAACCCGCGCAGAGACTTGCGGTCGAGGAATTCCACCACGACTTTTTTGTGCGTCGAGGCTGGTGGCCGGGATTTCAAATGGCGCGCATCCGTTTTTTTTGATGTACCGTAAGCAAAGGATTGCACAGCGGTGCCAGGGTATGTTATGTTAATCAAGTTTTGCCTGTCAACTCATTGTTATTACTGGGGTTAGGTCCCAGAGAGCCTTTCCTTTGACAGAAAAGAAGGAAATACTTAAATCCGCATCGATCATCTCCTTGGTCACCATCGTCAGCCGTGTCCTCGGCTACGTTCGAGACCAACGCATTACCTTGCTTTTAGGCACCACCCTCTCCGCCGACTCCTTCGTGCTTGCGTACCGTATCCCCAACCTTTTCAGGCGCTTAGTAGGTGAAGGCACGGTCGCCGCCTCCTTCATCCCGGTGTTCACCACCTACATGCGCGACCGCTCTTCCGAAGAACTCTGGGCCTTCGCCAATCGCCTCTTCTGGACGGTCGCCTTGGTGCTCGCCGTGGTCATCGTACTGGGTATGATCTTCTCCCCGGCCGTCATTCAGACGTTTACCTTCACTGGCGACAACGCCACCAGTTGGGACGAAGCCATCACCTTGAACCGCATCATCTTCCCCTATCTGTTCTTCCTAGGCCTCACCGCGCTCGGCATGGGTATTCTGAACAGTTTTCATCACTTTGCGATCCCCGCTTCTACCACGGTGGTGCTGAATTTCACCATCATCCTGTTCTCCACGGCCTTCGTCTGGCACTATTTCAAACGCCCCGCGGTTTCGCTCGCTGTGGGCGTGCTAGTCGGAGGAGCGCTGCAGTTCCTGGTGCTGGTTCCGCAACTGGTCAAACGCGGCATGCGTTTCGACTTCGGCATTTCCTTTGCGCATTCCGGCATTCGCAGCGTGGCACGGCTGATGTTTCCGCGCTTTTTCGGATTGGGCATCGCGCAGATCAATTTCTTCGTCGACACGTTTTTCGTGAACGCTCCCCGAATGCCGCGCGGCAGCCTGACGGCGTTGTACGTCGCAGACCGGGTGATGGAACTGGTTCTCGGTGGCTATGCAATTGCCGTGGCCACGGCTATTTTGCCGATGATGGCGCACCAGGCCGCAGCCAATGATTACGAGGGCCTGAAGCGCACCTTCACCTTCGCGCTTCGCATTGTCGCCTACATCACCATTCCGGCGGCCGTGGGATTGATGATTCTCCGCGAGCCCATCATTCGCATGCTGTTCCAACACGGCCAATTCGTCGCTGAATCCACTCGCCTGACCGCTCGCCCGCTGCTCTACTACGCCATCGGTCTACCTGCGCTCGCTTGCGTAAAGCTGATTGTCCCGGCGTTCTATTCCGCGCGCGACACCAAAACGCCGGTCATCGTTGCGTGCATTTCCTTTGTCTTGAACATTGTTCTGAACATCGTCTTTCTGGAATTCTTTTTCAAGCGTTTTCAGAATGGCGGCCCCGCTCTTGCCACCGTCCTTGCCACGCTCTTCGATTTCTTTACCCTGTTCCTGATTTTCCGTCTACGCTACGGCGCACTCGGCTCCGCCGAAATCTTTCGTTCCATCTGGAAGATTACCGTCTGTTCCGGCATCATGGGCGCGGCGTGTATGGTGGCCAATCACTACGCCAACAACACTATTCATTCCGCGTTTTTCACCCAACTGGTGGTTTTCATTGCGTTGATCCTCGGCGCAACCCTGTTGTACATCGGCCTGACCTGGATCTTCCGTTGCCCCGAGATTGAGGAAGTTTACGGCATTGCCATGCGGCGCGAGCCCGCAGAAGGATTCCCGGCACCCTGATGGATATTTCTGCCACCATCGCCGCATTTCTCACCCACGTTCGAGTGGAGCGCGGCCTGTCTGCCAACACCGTCACGGCCTACCGCCGCGATCTGATGAAGTTCGACGACTTTGCCAAGAAGCGTAAACTCACGCTGGAATCCGCTTCGCGCGACAATCTGGTGGAATTCCTTGCCAGCCTGTACCGTCAAAAGCTCGAAAGCCGCACCGTGGCGCGTCACCTGGTCACGCTGCGCAATTTCTTTCGTTTCGCCCAGCTTCAGGAACTCATCACTACCGATCCTTCCATCAACCTTGAGTCGCCAAAGATTCGCCGCTCCCTCCCCGGCTATCTCCGTCTGGAGGAAATCGAACGCCTGCTGGCACAGCCCGACGACAAGACGCCGCTGGGCCTGCGCGACCACGCCATGCTCGACGTCCTCTATTCCACCGGCCTGCGCGTTTCCGAACTGATCTCCCTGCGCGTCATGGATCTCGATACTGCGGTCGGCTGCGTGCGCTGCATCGGCAAAGGCGACAAGGAACGCATCGTCCCCATCGGCAAGAAGGCCCTCGCCTTGGTCGAGCGCTATCTGCGCGACGCGCGCCCCAAGTTGATTGGCAAGGGCAGGCAGGCCCTGGCCACTACGCTGTTCATCAATCGCCGCGGCGCTCCGCTCAGCCGCGTTGGCGTCTGGAAGATTCTCTCTGCCTATGGACGCAAAGCAGGCCTGCGCTCTTCTCTTACGCCGCACATGTTGCGGCACAGTTTTGCCACCCATCTGCTGGAACGCGGCGCCGATTTGCGCTCCGTCCAACTGATGCTGGGGCATTCCGATATTTCCACGACGCAAATCTATACCCACGTCGTGGAGGAGCGGTTGAAACAGATTTACAAGGCTCATCACCCGCGCGCTTAGCGTGCGGGCAGTTTGGTATCGCGGGTGCCACGTCCCAAGGGACCACACCCTGAATCGGAAGGAGTGCAATGCCCGATTATATTTTTTTACTCGAGAGCAGGCTCACCCCTGAACAACGTGCGGCCATGCTGCGCGTTCAGGAACTCGCCGCGGCCATGGGCTTCAACGTCTATCTCACTGGAGGCACGGTCCGCGATCTCATCACTGGCGCCACGCTGCGCGATCTGGACTTCACCGTAGAAGGCAATCCCTCGAAGATGACGCGCGAACTGGAAAAAGGCGGCGCCAAAGTCCTCATCGAGGACGAAAAACATCGCCACGTCGAGTTGCTGTTCGCCGGCGATTGTGAGGGCAGCCTTTCCGCGGCTCGTGATGACCACTACGTCCGCCCGGGTACTCGTCCGGAAATTCGCTGGTCCTCCATCATGGAGGATTTGCGCCGTCGCGACTTTTCTCTGAACGCGATTGCCATCTCTCTCAATCCAGCGTCGCGCGGTTTGCTGCTGGATCCCACCAATGGCTTGTCGGATATCGAGCACGGAGAAGTTCGCGCGCTCATCATTCATGCCTTCACGAATCAGCCGGTTCGTCTATTGCGCGCACTTCGCTTCGCCGCTCGCATGGGCTACCAGCTCGAATCTCGTACTCAGGAATGGTTCAATCTGGCCATCGAAAGGGAATTGCAGACCACCATCCCGCCGGAAGATGCCGGAGAGGAATTGCGCGCCCTTGCCAAGGAAGAACGTCCCCACCTGATTCTCAAGGAATGGGAGCAGCACCATCTCCTCGAACGGGTGCACCCGCTGCTGGCCAAGAAACATCCCGACTACGAAGCCATTTCGCGGCTCATCAAGGTTCGCGACGATCTATTCATGGCCGGATTCCGGCCGCGCTTGGCCAGCCCCATGATGCTGGCAATTCTTGGCCGGATGAAAGACCGCGAGATGGGTAGTGTGCTCTCCAAGCTGGGTTTCCGCGCCGCGGAAATTGAGACGCTGGAGAACTTCCCGGAAAAAGTGGCCGCCGCGGAGAAGGAACTCACTGGCAAGAAAACGAATAGTCCAATCGATGCGTATCACTTCATCGAGAAATTGCCCATGGAATACATGGCGTACATCCTGGCGGAATCCAATAAGTCCGCTGCCGTTTCCAAGCTGAAAGCGTATCTGCACAAGTGGCGCCCCATCCGCATCGCACTTCCTGCGGTCACCAACGAACTGGAAGCGCTGGGCATGCCCCGCAGTCCCAAATTCGATCAGGTTCTCGAAGACGTTTTCGCCGCTCAGCTAAACGGCCGCGGCAAGACTCCCGAAGAACGCGAAAAAATCTTGCGCAAGCTTTCCGGCATCAAAGAGCCTCCCAAGAAAAAGGAAAAAGAGAAGAAGCCGGCCAAGCCTGCGGAGAAACCCGCCGCGCCGCCAGCCCCTCCGTCCAAGCAGGCGGCCGCCAGCGCTAAGCGTGCCGCCAAAGAAAAGTTTCAGGCTGGCATGAAAGCCGCCGCCGCCAAAAAGAAAGCCAAGAAGTAGCCGCGCGCTGTCAGCGGACGCTACAATTTGAGCAGTATCTCCACGCGATCGAATCGAGTTCCGGCACGATCGCGTCTTGGTCATCGCCTGAACATGCGCGTGTCATCGTGAGCGTGCTTTTTGTGCGAAGGACCGCGAGGTCAATTTATCTCCGGCCTTCTTGGTCCGCGCGGTCGCCGAAGTTATCCACAAACCCGTTAATCCGGTTCGCATTTCTGCCTCCGCAGATTTACAATTAAATTCCATGGGCCAGCCGCAGTTTGTTCACTTGCATGTCCACACGGACTTCAGTCTTCTCGATGGTGCCTGCGAAACCACTGAGTTGCTGGATGAAGCTTCGCGCCAGAAGATGCCGGCCGTGGCCATCACCGACCACGGCAACCTGTTCGCTGCCGCCAATTTCTTTTATGAAGCCAGCAAGCGCGATGTGAAACCCATCATCGGCTGCGAAGTGTATGTCGCCAAGGGCAGCCGCCATGACCGCGGCGAAAAATCCGTTCCGGTTCGGACGCTTCCTAATGGCGATCAAGGCGAAGTGGAGCCCGGCGCGCGCGGCAGCAACCATCTGGTCCTGCTTTGTGAGAATCTCGAGGGCTATCACAATCTCATCAAGCTGGTTTCCGCCGGTTTCCTGGAAGGCTTCTACTACAAGCCGCGCATCGATTACGACCTCCTCGCAAAACACAACAAAGGCCTAATCGCTCTGTCCGCGTGCCTCCGCGGGCCGGTCACCGAATCCGTCGTCGAAGAGAAATTTGACCAGGCGCGCGAAAACGCCTACCGGCTCCGCGATGTTTTTGGAAAAGGGAATTTCTTTCTGGAAGTTCAGGACCAGGGCCTGGAAATCGAAAAGGGCGTCAATCGCGACCTGGTGCGGCTGTCCAAGGAAACGGGCATTCCGCTGATCGCCACCAACGATTGCCACTATCTGCATCACGATGACGCTCACGCCCAGGAAGTCCTGCTGTGTATCCAGACCGGCAAGACCATGAGCGATACCCATCGCATGAAGTTCGCCACCGACCAGTTCTACTTCAAGAGCGCGGTGGAAATGGCCAAAGTGTTTGGTGAACTGCCCGACGCACTGAGCCGCACTGTCGATGTCGCTGCTCGCTGCAACGTAAAAATCGATCGCATTCCCAACGCTTTGCCGGAATTCAAGGTTCCCGAAGGCCACACGCCGGGCAGTTATTTTGAGCAGGTAGCCCGCGCGGGCTTCGCGCAACGCGTTCCTTATCTTGAAAAGCTCGCGAAACAGGGTGCGCTGCGCCATCCGCTCTCGGAATACGAAACTCGTCTCTCTTTCGAAATCGAGATGATCAAGAAGATGCACTACGAGGGCTACTTCCTGATCGTTTGGGATTTCATCCACTACGCGCGCGCTCAGGAAGTTCCGGTTGGCCCAGGCCGCGGATCCGCCGCCGGCAGTTTGGTCAGCTACGCGCTGCGCATCACCGACGTGGATCCTCTTCAATACAACCTGCTCTTCGAACGCTTTCTGAATCCCGAGCGCGTTTCCATGCCCGACATCGATATCGACTTCTGCATGCGTCGCCGCGGGGAGCTGATCGAGTACGTCACGCACAAATACGGCCGCGAAAACGTTTCGCAGATCATCACCTTCGGTACCATGGCCGCGAAAGCCGCGGTGAAAGACGTCGGCCGCGCCATGGATATTCCCTACGGGGAAGTGGACCGCCTGGCGAAGCTTATCCCCACCACGCTCGGCATTGAACTGAAGGACGCTCTGGAAGAATCGCCGCAGTTGAAAGCCGCCATCGATGCCGACGACAAATTCAAGGATCTGATGAAGGTAGCCATGCGGCTGGAAGGCCTGTCGCGTCACGCTTCCACGCATGCGGCCGGTGTGGTCATTTCACCGCAACCGCTCACCGAACTCGTTCCCGTTTACAAGACGAACCGCGACGAAATCACCACGCAATACGACATGACCGCGCTGGAGCGCATCGGTCTGCTGAAAATGGATTTCCTCGGTCTCACCACCCTCACCGTGCTGTTCGACACGGTGAAAATGATCGAGAAGAACCGCGGCGTCAAAATCGAGATCGACAATCTTCTGCTGGACGACGAAGCCACCTACAAACTCTTTTCTCGCGGCGATACCACTGCCATCTTCCAGTTTGAGTCGCACGGCATGCGCGACATCCTTCGCCGCTACCATCCCACGCGCATCGAAGATCTCACCGCGCTCAACGCCCTCTATCGCCCCGGACCCATTCAGGGCGGCATGATCGACGACTTCATCAATCGCAAGCACGGCAAAACTAAAGTCGCCTACGAGCTGCCGCAACTCAAAGACATCCTGGAAGAAACTTACGGCGTTATCCTTTATCAGGAGCAGGTGATGCAAATCGCCAACTGCCTGGCCAGCTTCTCGCTCGGAGAAGCGGACATTCTTCGCCGCGCCATGGGCAAAAAGAAGAAGGAAGAAATGGCTGCGCAGCGCGCCAAATTCCTGGCGGGCTGCGCCAAAAATAAAATCCCCGAGAAGAAGGCCGAGCGCATCTTCGACCTGATGGAAGAATTCGCGGGCTACGGGTTCAATAAATCGCACTCCTGCGCGTACGCCTTGCTGGCTTATCAGACCGCTTACCTGAAAACGCACTATCCGGTGGAATTCATGGCCGCGTTGCTCACTTCGGAAACCGGCAACACCGAAAAGGCAGTGAAGTACATTAACGAAGCTCGTGGCATGGCCATCTCCATCCTGCCACCCGACGTGAACGAGAGCGATCTGTACTTCACGCCCGTTGGCGATGCCATCCGGTTCGGTCTGGCCGCCATCAAGAATGTCGGCGAGAACACCGCCAAAGCCATACGCGAATCTCGACTAAGCGCCGGCGAGTTCAAATCCCTCTACGATTTTTGTGAACGCATCGAGACTCGTTTCCTCAACAAGCGTGTCTTCGAAAGCCTCATCAAGTCCGGCGCCGTCGATTCGTTGGGCGGTCGCGAACAAATGCTTGCCTCGGTGGACGACGCAATTAATGCCTTGCAGCGCGCCGCTCGCTCGAAGGAGTCTGGTCAGCACGGCCTCTTCTTCGGTGGTGGCAGCTCCGAGCCTAAGGTGCACTTCGAGTTGCGAGATGCTCCTTCCTGGAGCGAAGAAGAACGCCTGGCCAGCGAATATGCCATGCTCGGCTTTTACGTTTCCGGCCATCCACTGGAAAAGTACGGCTCGCTGCTGAAAGAGATGAGTGTCCTTTCACTGGAGCAGATAGAAGGGCAGCGCAACGGCAAAGAACTGATGGTCGCGGGCCTGATCGTGGGCACACGGCCGATGCGTTCGCGAAAGGGCGCGCGTTGGGCCATCTTCACCCTGCAGGATATGGCTGGCGTGCAGGAACTGCTCACATTCCCCGAGAGTTTTGCGCGTCTGGAGAATGTCTTGAAGCCCGGCATGCCGCTGCTTCTGAAAGTGAAGGTGCAAATCGAAGAAGCCGGCACGCGCCTCTCGCTTCAGGAGGCTCGCCGCCTTCAGGACATGGCGCAACGCGCGGCGACACCATCCGAATTCCGGGTTCGCCTGGACCTGCGAACGCTCAGTGAAAACGCCATGGAGCGGCTGGAAGCGCTCTTCGCCAAAACGCCCGGCCCCAGTGTTGTCATCTTTGAACTGCGCTCGCCCGACGGCACCGTGGCCATGCTACAGTCTCAGCAACGGGTTCGTGTTCAGCCCGAGCTTGTCGAGGCCGTGCGCCAGATTTGCGGCCAACAGGCCATCCAGTTGGTGGCGTAATGTGTGCAGCTAGAGAAAAGAAGGCCGCGAGCGCGGTCGAGCGACAGAAGGATATTGACCGCCTGGAGAAGGACGTCGAGGAATTGCGCCGGCTGGCCAGCACCGACGGTGGCGAAGCGGAGCTGGAGCGCCTGAAGCTGCAAGTGGTGGAACTTCGCCGCGAATTTTACGCGCATATGGGCCCGTGGCAGCGCGCCCAGATCGCCCGGCACCCGCAGCGGCCTTATACGATGGACTGGATTAACCTGCTCATCACCGATTTCGTCGAGCTACACGGCGATCGCGGCTATGGCGACGACAAAGCCCTCATCGCCGGTATGGGCAAGTTTCGCGGGCGCCCCGTAGCCATCATCGGCCACCAGAAGGGCCGCGACACCAAGCAGCGCGTCATCCGCAATTTCGGGCAGCCCAAGCCCGAAGGCTATCGCAAAGCTCTGCGCATCATGAAGCTTGCCGCTAAATACAATCGCCCTGTGCTCACTTTCGTGGACACTCCCGGCGCTTATCCTGGCATCGACGCCGAAGAACGCGGCCAAGGCGAAGCTATCGCGCGCAACTTGCTGGAAATGGCGCGTCTCCCGGTTCCCATCATTGTCACGGTCACAGGAGAGGGCGGTTCCGGCGGCGCGCTGGCCATTGCCATCGGCGACCGCGTCAATATCCTCGAGAATGGCTTCTACTCGGTGATTTCTCCCGAGGGCTGCGCCTCGATCATCTGGCGCGACTCTACCAAGTCGGAGACTGCCGCCATCGCCATGAAGATCATGGCCAACGACCTGAAAGAGCTCGGCATCATCGATGAAATCATTCCGGAACCCGATGGTGGCGCCCACGCCGACCACGAGGGGGCGGCCAAGCTGTTTGGCGAAGTTCTTGAGCGCCAACTCCTGGCCCTGACGAATCAGTCTGCGAAAGAGCTAGTCGATTCCCGCTACCAGAAGTTCCGCCAGATGTGCCAGTACTTCGACATCCTTAAATAGCTGGTCCTGGGCCTCCCCCGTAGCACATTCGCAACGCTCTGTTCATCCAATCATTGTTCCTGGTTGCTGCTCGACCTAATCTGAATAAGCACCAGCCGCCCAAAGGACAGGCCACACCATGTCGGAACCGTTCCGTCCGTACGAAAAGCTCGTGGACATCACCATTCTCGGCAAGAAATTCCAGGTGCCAGAGCGCAACTCCTTGCTTCGGTGCTTCCAGTTCATCAGCCCGGAGACCATTCCGTACGGCCGTTTCTGCTGGAATCAGGATTGCCAGTATTGCCGCGTCACCTGCCAGCTTCCCGACGACGACGAGCCCCGCGAAATGCTCTCTTGCAAGTTCATCGTCATGCCTGGGATGGAAGTCACCGAGATGAGCCAGGAGCTGAAGTGGTGCCTGCGCTCCAAACTGGTTGCTCACGCTACAGCCTCCAAATGAAATTTTGGTTTCTGGCGCAACTTTCTTCCAAGGCTAGGGTTTTATCTGTCCGCCCGGCGGTTGCGCTCTCAAGCTCCTTCTTTTGCTCCTGATCCTGCCGCGCTGCCGCCTGGCTTAACTTGTTTAATTGACGACTCTTACATCTGTCCTGCCCCTGTCCCCGCCCTGTACCTCGATCGATTTGCCTCCCAAACCGTTCTGCTCTACGATTTCTCTATAGCATGAGTACCACCTCCTTTTTGCCTTGCGACGGCTGCGGTCAACCAGCTTCTCCGGATCACTTTGCTCGCCGCTTGCAACGCCTGGAGTGGTCCACCCGCTATCGCCCGGTTCACATCCAAACTTTGCTACTGAGTGCCTTTCCTTCCGCCTCAGACTCCTCCTTCCTCTACTCCGAGGCTGCACCTGTGGATGGCGAAGCTGCTCAACTGCTCGATGCCCTTCAGATCCCTTGGAAAGGGACGCCACCAGCCAGTTTTTTGGGTGAATTCCAGAAGCGTGGCCTGTTCTTGATGCATTTGCTGGAATGCCCTGTAGAGCAAGCCAGCATTACAGCTGAGGCTCTTGAGCGCCGCTTGGACGAGCACCTTCCGCTGGCTGCCGCAAGGATTCGACGCTCGCTGAAGCCCAAGCGAGTAGTGCTGATCTCGACGGAATTGCAGGCCGTGGCAGGGAAGTTGACGGAATCGGCCTTGGGTTGTCCGGTGCTGTTGCACTTGGATCAGCCCTTCGAAATCACGAAGAACGATGGAGCCAGCGACATTGCGGCGTTTCGCAGCGCGCTGGAAGGTGTAGGCTCCGGAGCCTAATTGTGACGGCCGTCACTGAGAAAAGTGATGACCTAACGCATTCTTCCATCCGTCGGCACAAGTTCTTCGGTATGATGGGATTTCGCCCCAGAACTCGTCCCGCGGCAGAGGTGATTTGTGCAGCAACGCGCTAAATTCGGAGTCGGTATCGGTGTTATCGTCATCGCCTTGTCCTTCCTGGCCTGGCTCGGCTACGGCGAGAGCAAGACCTACTACCACACCATTGCTGAGTATCAGACCCTACAGGGTTCGGCGCGCTCGCACCGCATGCGTTTGGCTGGCACTGTCGCTCCGGGAAGCATTCGCCACACCGGTGGCCGCGTAGAATTTGTATTGGAAGAGCAGGGCAAGCAGCTTCCAGTAAGCTACATCGGCACCGATCCGTTGCCCGACACATTCGTTGATAAATCTCAAGCTCTGGTGGAAGGCCGTCCCGGCGACGACGGCCGCTTCGTTGCCGAGCACGTACAGGCAAAATGCGCATCGAAGTATGAAGCAGCACCAGGTGGGGACAAGGCCGTTCCAGCTGCTGACCCACAAAAAAGCAGCATGTAGCGTGGCCAGCGTAAAAAGTTAACTGGGGAGAGGCGGAAGGTATGGATGTATTTGGATCATTTGCTCTTCTGCTCGCGTTCGTTTGTGCCATCTACGCGTTCGTAGGTGGCATCGCCGCAATTATCACGCGGCATCCTCTCCTGGTTAAAAGCACCCGCCAGGCCGGCATCGCCACTTGCGTGCTGATATTTCTCGGCACTCTCAGCCTGGAATACCTGCTGTTCACGGACAACTTCTCCGTAGCCTACGTCGTATCGCACAGCAATCGCGATCTCTCCAGCTTCTACAAATTCGCCGCGCTGTGGTCGGGGCAAGAAGGCTCGTTGCTGTTCTGGAGCTGCCTACTGTCCGTCTACGTGATTTCGGTGTTGATCGCCTATCGCAACAAGAACGGCGAATTGATGCCCTACGTTGGCGTGGTTCTTGCCGGCGTGCAGATTTTCTTCCTCACTCTCAACAATTTCGTCGAAAGCCCCTTCAAGACTCTGGCCGCGGTTAACGCCAGCGGCGTCTTGGCGCCCTTCGTTCGCATGGACGGCAACGGCCTGAATCCTTTGCTGCAATACCCGGAAATGGTGATTCATCCGCCAAACCTGTACTCCGGCTACACCGGCTTCACCATTCCGTTTGCCTTCGCGCTTGCCGCTTTGCTGGCGCGCTACCCCGGGGAAAAGTGGATTCACCTTACGCGTAAGTGGACCATGATCGCCTGGTGCTTCCAGTCCCTAGGCATTCTTCTCGGCGCGCATTGGGCTTACGCGGTTCTCGGTTGGGGTGGCTACTGGGGATGGGACCCGGTGGAAAACGCTTCACTGCTGCCTTGGCTTACCGGCACGGCGTTCCTTCACTCTGTCATGATGCAAGAGAAGCGCGGCATGATGAAGGTCTGGAACGTTTGGCTGGTGTTTTCTACATTCCTGCTCTGCATTCTTGGCACATTCCTCACGCGCAGCGGCGTGGTCAGCTCGGTCCACGCTTTCGCCAACTCGCAGATCGGTCCGTGGTTTGTCGGCTTTATGGCCATTATCCTAGTGGTGTGCTTCGCCGCCTACATCAAGAATCGCGATTATCTGGCCAGCGAGAATCATCTGGATTCTCTGGTCTCGCGCGAGTCCAGCTTCCTGTTCAACAATCTGCTGTTCCTCGTCGCCTGCCTCGCGGTTCTCTCCGGCACGCTATTTCCGGTCTTCTCTGAATGGTTTTCCGGTTCGCGCATCAGCGTTGGCGCGCCATTCTTCAACAAGATTATGATTCCCATCGGCCTTGCCATCCTGTTTCTGACCGGCGTTGGCCCGTTGCTGGCATGGCGAAAGACTTCTCCCGACAGCTTGAAGCGCAATTTCGGCTGGCCGCTGATCATCGGGGTTGTGGGAACCGCAGTCTGCTATCTGCTCGGTTATCGTGCTGCATGGTCGCTCATCTGTCTCTATCTGTGCGTCTTTGTTGCCGCCACCATCGCCATGGAGTTCTATCGCGGCGGCAAGGTCATTTCCGCGCGCAGCAGCATGAACATCGTCATGGGCATGCATGAACTGGCCATGCGCAACACGCGTCGTTATGGCGGCTACGTCATTCACTTCGGCATGGTGCTGATCTTCGTCGGCCTGGCTGGAGCTGCTTTCAACAAAGACGTGCTGAAGTCCATGAACATGGGCGATTCCATGCAGATCGGGCCGTACACTCTCGTGCTGCAAAGCGCCGACGCCACCGCCGAAAAGAACTACACCGCGCAGCGCATGATCATCGAAGTGCTGAAAAACAATAAGCAGATGATGCTGCTGTATCCCGAAAAGCGCCGCTTCCAGGGTGACAATCAGGAATCCGGCACCATGGTCTCGATCTATTCGTCGCTCAAAGAAGACCTGTACGTCGTGTACTCTGGCCAGGATCCCGACACCAACATGCCTGTCGTGCACGCGTACCTGAATCCGCTCGTCAAATGGATCTGGCTGGGCGGCTGCATCGTGGTATTTGGCACCTTGTTGGCTCTCGCGCCGAATCGACGAGCTGCGATTGCGCTCTCCGCCGTGCCCGCCGGCCAGGGGCCTTCTCCGGTTGTTCCGGCTTTGAATCCATCGGTAACGCTGCGAGAGGGCCATGACTAAGCCGCGCAGACTGATTTTCTTCGTGGTCGTCCTGAGCCTCGCGCTCGCGCCCCTCGCCGTCAATCTCCACGCCTACTCCGATCAAGCCAAGCAAATCGGCATGCACCTTAAATGCATGTGCCGCGGTTGCGACATGAGCGCGGGCGGCTGCTCGCATCCCGGCGGGGCTTTTTCTGGCCCCTGCGAAACCGCCAAGGGCATGCTGAATGATGTGGACGCACATCTGGCCAAGGGCGAAACGCAAGAGCAGATCATCCAGGACTTTGTAAACCAATACGGTGCGATCGTGTACGTCGAGCCACCCAAGCACGGCTTCGGCATCGTCGCCTGGGTTATGCCGTTCTTTTACGCTATTCTTGGCGTCGCGCTGGTTGCATTCGTCATCAAGAAATGGCTGAAGGCCCGGCCCCCGGCCTCCGGCAGTCCAACTGTTTCCAACGAGTCGCTCGATCGCTTGCGGGCCCAAGCCTCGCGCGAAACAGAGGACTAACGCCATGCCCTTCGCTGTAACACTACTGCTGCTCGAAGCCTCCTCCGCCGATTACGCTGTCCTCGGTGCTTGCCTCGGTCTCGCCGCCGCCGTTTTCCTTTTTGTCTTTTACATTCATCCCGATGCTTCCGATCTAGCGCCCCACCGCACCAAACTCGATCAACTCCTCGAGCGCCGCGACGCCATCTACGACAATTTGCGCGACCTTAAATTCGAGCATCGCGCCGGAAAATATTCCGAGGGCGACTACGAATCCATGAAAACCGTTTTGGAGAATGAAGCCGCAATGGCACTCACTGAAATTGAACAGTTCACTGAATCACAGGTCCGCCGCCCGCGTCCTGCGCGCCCGGCCACCGTGGACCGGGGCGCTCGATGAAGGCACTCTGGCCGCGCCTTCTTTCCCTCTCACTCACAGGAATTTTCGCCGCCGCCGTTCATGCCGGTACGCTCAGTGGTACGGTCATCAATCGCACCACCGGCAAAGCCACGCCCAATATCGACTTGACGCTCCTGAGCCCCACCCAGGGCATGCGCGATCTTGGCTCCTCCAAAAGCGATGCCCAGGGGCACTTCACCATCACCAACGATGCCATCGGCGCAGCCCCGGTCCTCGTTCGCGCCACCTATCACGACGTCAGCTACAACACCTTCGCCCCTCCGGGACGTCCCAACGTCGAAGTCGAAATCTACGAACTCTCCAAGGACATCAAAACCGTCTCCATCGCCAACCACATCATTATTTTTCAGCCCGGCAGCGACAAGCTGATCGGCGCTGAGGAATATATCGTTCGCAACGCCTCGCAGCCTCCTGAAGCCTACTTCCGCACTGAGGGCAACTTCGAATTTACAATTCCGGAGAAAGCCAAGCTGCAACAAGTTTCCACTGTCAACGCCTCCGGCATGTCGGTGCAGCAAGCTTCCATCGACGAGGGCAAGGGCCGCATCGCTATCGCTTATCCCTTTCGCCCGGGTGACACTTCCATCCGACTGTCTTACGAAATGCCGTATTCCGCCAGCGCTACAAGCTTTAAGCTCACCGCCGTTTATCCCGGCGTGAACACGCTCGTCGTCGTTCCTCCAGGTGTCACGATCACTGGCGAAGGCCTGAAAGCTGCCGGCCAGGAACAAGGCATGTTCATATTCACGCACGAGCCGCTGGCCGCAAAGGCGGGTTTCAACGTGAAGCTTTCTGGCGTAGCCGCGCCGCAAGCTGCCGATGCCAGTGGCGGCGACGCGCAAAGCGCAGGCCAGAGTGGGATGCCGCAGGAAGGGAACTCGCGCACGCAAACGCAAGACGTGCAAGCCGTGCCCGGCCGCCTGAATGAATTTAAGTGGCCGCTGCTGACGCTGCTTCTTGCTGGATTCGCCGGTCTTGCGATTCTCTTAAGCCGCAAAAAAGTTGTAGTCGTGCAGGGCCCGGACGATGATCTCGACGCCCCTGAGTCTGACGCTGCGCACAAAAAATCAGCGAAAGCAAAGCCGGCAACTGCCTCTTCAGCGCGAACCCCTGTTCCGGATCAGTCAGCCACCTCAGCATCGGCGGCGGTGCTGGCTTCTTCCGTGGCTTCTGTGAATGCGCAAGTGAACGCCAATCTGGAATCGCTGAAAGAAGACGTTTTTCGACTGGAATTGCGCAAACAGGCCGGCACGATTTCCGATGAGGATTACGCCCGCGAAAAGACGCGCGTAGAAAAACTGCTGCGCGATCTCGTGCGCGGTTAAACGTTCGCTACTTCTCCCGTGACTGCGACAACTCTACCTCCAACCGGCCTGCGCTTCGAGAATATCGATAAGCGTTATGGCGGACTCTACGCTCTTCGCCGCGTTTCCCTTGAAATCGCTCCCGGCGAATGCGTCGTCCTTGCAGGCCGCAACGGCTCGGGAAAAACCACCCTGCTGCGCATCGCCGCGCAAATCGTTCTGCCCACCGCCGGCAAGCTCACCTTTCCTGGCGCCGCTTCCAATACTTCTCATGCGCGACCCGGCTACGTCGGCCACTCCACCATGGTTTACGATGAACTTTCCGCCGAGGAAAATCTCGTCCTCTTCGCAAAACTGCAAAGTGTTCCCAACCCCTCCGCGCGCGCCGAGGATTTGCTTCATCAAGTTGGTCTATTCGATCGGCGCGACTCCCTGGTCCGCACTTTTTCTCGCGGCATGCGCCAACGCATTGCCATCGCTCGCGCTTTGATTCATCGGCCGTCCGTGCTGCTTTTCGATGAGCCTGCCACGGGACTCGATCCCCTCGGCATTACCTGGCTCGCCAATGCGCTCCGCGAAATGCACAACGCCGGCGGCACCATCCTGATGAGCCTCCACGGCGAATCAGAAATTTCCGCTCTCGCCACCCGCGCCGTTCACATCGATGCCGGAAAAATCATCGCCGACACCAGCACGGGCGGCGCCTCACTCCGTTCCGTGCTCACCTTCGGAGTCGCCTGACCCGCCATGAGCCTCCTCTCCAACACCTCCGTCCTGCTTGGCAAAGAATTGCGCACGGAGTTTCGTTCCCGCGAGCTGCTCACCACCACCTGCGTGTTCATCGTCATCGTTCTGGTGCTGTTCAGCTTTACCGTCAATCCCGGCACCGAAGAAGCTCGCCAATTTGCTCCCGGCCTTCTGTGGCTGGCCATCCTCTTCGCCGCTTCTCTGATGTTTCAGTCCTGCTTCCTGCGGGAACAGGTGAACGATACGCTCAGTTCATTGCGTCTCGCTGTCAGCGATCCATTCTCCATCTTCCTCGCGAAACTTCTCGCCAACACCCTGTTCCTGCTGCTCACAGAAATCGTCATGCTGCCGATCTTCACGGTCTTCTACAACATTCCGGTTCTGCCGAATCTTCCCATTCTCATCCTTGTTCTATTTATTGGCAGCCTCGGCATCGCCGTTACCGGCACGGCGATTTCCGCCATCTCCGCGCAAGCCCGCATGCGCGAACTGCTGCTGCCGCTGCTGTTGTTGCCGCTGCTCACGCCAGTTCTGGTGGTCAGCTCCATCGTCACCGCTGGACTGCTGGATCGCAACCCGGTCGTACAATGGAAGGGAATTGCGTTCCTCGCAGTTTTTGATCTGATCTTTTTGACGGCCCTATGGCTTTTCGGCCAATATTTCCTGGAGGAATGATCCGCGATGGCAAAACGCATTCTGTTCGGCGCCGTGGCCGTGTTGCTGGTGATTGCGGCTGCCTACGCCAACTTCTTCGTGGCTCCCACCGAACGCACCATGGGCGTCATTCAGCGTATTTTTTATTTTCACGCCGCCACCGCCTGGGCCGGCGAAATGGTTTTCTTCGTGTGCTTCGTGGCCAATCTGCTTTACATCTGGAAGCGTCGTGAACAATACGACTGGCTCGGCGTCACATGCGCTGAAGTCGGCCTTGCGTGCATCACGATTGTGCTCATCACTGGTCCCATCTGGGCTCATCCTGTTTGGGGCATCTGGTGGACCTGGGACGCCCGCCTCACTTCCACATTCGTGCTCTGGCTGCTGTACGTTTCCTACTTGCTCTTACGTTCCCTTATCGAAGAACCCGGCCGCCGCGCCCTCCTCAGCGCACTGTTCGGTGTTTTCGCCTTTCTCGATGTTCCTCTGGTCTTTTTCTCCATTCGCTGGTGGCGCACTCAGCATCCCGCGCCGGTGATTATGGGTGGCACCGGCTCCGGCCTCGACCCCACCATGAGCAAAGTCTTCTTCTTTAACGTTTTCGTGATGCACGTGTTTGTTGCGTTCCTGATTGTGGAACGCTATATCCTCGAGAAAATGCGGCACGACGTTGATCTTCTTCAGCGCGAAGCGGAGGCACAATGAAAAACCTGGACAGCGTTTTTGCGGCTTACATCATCGGATGGGGAGTCTTCTTCGTTTTTTTTCTCACCATCGTAAAGCGCACCTCCGCGCTTCGTGCGGACATCGAGCGCTTAAAGAGTTCCATGGATCGGCGCCCGTAGCTCAGGCCTTCAGGCTTGAGGCTTTTTGCGCGAGCATGCTGCATCAAACCTTCTGGGGGGATGAACGTTGGCCAGCAATCAAAAAAAAAGCGTCGGCATTGTCCTCTTCCAACTGGGCGGCCCGGATTCTCTTGATACCGTCGAGCCCTTCCTGCGCAATCTGTTTCTCGACCCCGACATCATTCCGCTCGGCCCGTTTAATTTCATCCGTGGCCCGCTGGCTCGCTACATTGCCAAAAAACGCAGCGTTCCGGTGGCCCAGCGTTACGGCATGATCGGTCGCCGCTCTCCGATTGGCATCCTCACTGAACGCCAGCGCACCAAGCTTGTCGCCGCTTTGCGGCCTTTCATCGACCCTGTCGCCGTCACCGCCATGCGTTACTGGAAGCCGCTCACGGAAGACGCTGTCGCTGCGATTAAAAACGCCGGCCGCCTTGATGAACTCGTCCTTCTCCCTTTGTATCCCCACTATTCCTACGCCACCACGCTCAGCAGCCTCAAAGAATGGCGCCGCGTCTACGGCGAACCCAAGGACGATCTTCCCGAGCGCAGCATCGACCATTTCTACGACCACCCGCTCTACATCCAGGCGCTCACCACCAACATCGGCAAAATCCTGCGCCAGTTTCCTGACAGTTCACGCATTCCGCTGATCTTCAGCGCGCACGGATTGCCTATGAGCCTGGTCGAAAAGGGCGATCCTTACCCTCGCCACATTGCGGAAACCGTGCGCCTGGTTTGCGAGCAGGGAGCCGCGCGCTTTGCGAATTGGCCGCGCCAGCACATCCTCTGCTTCCAAAGCAAAGTCGGCCCCGCCAAATGGCTTGAGCCTTCTTTCCTTGGCACTCTCGAACGACTGGGCCACGAAGGCGTCAAGGAAGCCTTGATCGTTCCCATTTCCTTCGTCACCGAGCACATCGAAACCCTGCACGAAATCAACATTGATGGCCGCATCGATGCAAAAAAATGGGGCATCGAGCGCTTTCGCATGATGCCCGCCGTCGGCGACTCCCCGCTCTTCATTGGCGCCCTGAAAGATCTGGTCCTCCGCGCCGTAGAAGTCCCTCACGACTAATCCTTCCGTTTTGTAGTGGCGGGTCTTTAGACCGGTTCTTTTCGCGCTATAATCTTCGTTTCGGGAATCGGGGCCCGAAATCATGAAGGCGACGTATCATGCGGGAATTCATAAATTTGCAATTTTCGTAGTTTGTTGGGCCACGCTCCTCCTCACCGCTGGCGCTCTGGTCACCTCAAAAGATGCGGCACTATCAGTTGCGGACTGGCCCACATCTTTCGGCACTTGGTTTCCTCCACTTCGCTTCCTCACCGGCGGCGCTTTGTATGAACATTCCCACCGCGTGATTGCTTTCATCCTCGGCGTATTCATAACCGTTCTTGCCGGACTACTTTGGAAAAAAGAAGAGCGCCCCTGGCTTCGCGCCCTCGGATTCATCGCGCTTGCCGGCGTTATCGTTCAGGGCATCCTCGGCGGCCTCACTGTCCTGAAACTGCTGCATTACTGGCTGCCGGTGATGCATGCCTGCACCGCCGAAATCATGTTTGCCATCCTGGTCAGCATCGCCTTCTTCACCAGCCACTGGTGGATGGAGAATCTTCCGCAATATGAAGATCAAGGCGCGCCGCCCATCCACTCCATTGTCACGCTCAACGCCGCGATCATTTTCCTGCAAGTGCTCGCCGGCGCCGGCTTTCGCCACCAGTACATTTCCGTTAAGCCCCACGTGATCGGTTCCGTGCTTGTGCTCGGCATGGTCGTCTGGACCGCCGCCGTGCTGCGCCGCCGCTTTCCGCAGGTGCGCGAAATTTCCCGCGTGCGCATGTTGCTGCACGCCATCGTTGGCATCCAGCTCCTTCTCGGCATCGGCTCGCTATGGTCGCGCATCGCTACGGCTGGCGATCCTCAACCCATGCCGGTGATGGTCGCGTTCACCGTGGTTCACACCGTGGTAGGCGCCATCCTGTTCGCCACCTCCATCATCGCGGTGCTTTTGTGCTATCGTCTTGTCCCGCGCAAACGCGAAATGATTTTTGCCACCACGCGAGGAGAGGTGCCCGCTCAATGAGCACAGCCCGGACATCCGAGCTAACTCAATCGAACAAGTTGGGCGCCTACATCTCGCTCACCAAGCCCGATGTTTCCTTCCTTGTGCTGATGACCACTGGCGCCGGCTTTTACATGGGTGCTCGCGGTCCTATCGACTGGCTGCACATGCTGCACGTTGTCTTCGCCACTATGATGATTGCCGCCGGCACCGCAGCGCTGAATCATTACATCGAACGCGAGTCTGACCGCTACATGCGCCGCACTGCGTCTCGCCCGCTTCCCACCGGCCAGCTCATGCCCGCCGAAGCTTTGCGCTTCGGCGTGGCGCTGTGCATCGCTGGCGCCATCGACCTGTTCTTCGTCGCAGGCTATCTCGCCTGCCTGCTCGGCATAATCACCAGCGTCAGCTATCTGCTCGCGTACACGCCTCTCAAAAAGCGCACCGTCTGGGCCACCTTCATCGGTGCAATTCCCGGCGCTATTCCGCCCATGATTGGCTGGGCCGCTGCCACCGGCAAACTTGACGCTGGCGCGTGGCTGCTCTTCGCGATCCTTTTCTTCTGGCAGTTTCCTCACTTCCACGCCATTTCCTGGATGTACCGCGAAGACTATGCCCGCGCCGGAATTCTGATGCTTCCCGTCGTCGATAAGGACGGCACGCGTACATTTCGCCAGATCGTTCTCTACGCCGCCATTCTTGTAGCTGTCAGCCTGCTGCCCGCCATCATGGGCTTTGCCGGCGTGCTGTATTTCTTCGGCGCCCTGGTCACCTGCACCGCGCTCGTGCAGGTGTGCCTGTGGGCCGCCTACGCCAAAACAAATAGCCGCGCCAAGTGGCTCATGCACGCCACGGTGATGCACATCCCGATCCTGCTGGGCCTGATGATGTACGACAAACTGCCCCGCTAATGTGGAGTGCGTCGGCTAGCCGTCGCTTTTACGGTCTAAGCATTCCCGGATTTGCTTTACTTAGAACTTATAACTGACAACTGAAAACTCTCATGTCTCACGCCGCCTTCAACGCCACCCTCAACGCCACCAGCGCCATTCTCCTTGCCGCAGGCTACACCGCCGTTCGTTCCGGCAAAATCTCCCTCCACAAAAAGTTGATGGTCTCCGCCTTCTTCGTTTCCTGCGCCTTCCTGGTTTCCTATCTCATCTACCACGCGCGCATCCATCAGGTGGTCCATTTCCAGGGTCAGGGTTGGATTCGCCCCGTCTACTTCGCGCTGCTGCTGTCGCACACCATTCTCGCCGTCGTCATCGTTCCGATGATCATCGTCACGCTGCGTCGCGCCTGGCTTCAACGTTTCGACAAGCACCGCGTGATCGCTCGCTGGACCTTGCCACTGTGGCTGTACGTCTCCGTCACCGGCGTAATCGTCTATTTCATGGTCTACCAAATCTACGCGCCTCACTGACCTGCCAAGTTCCAAGCATTCATCTCGAGCGAAGCGAGGAATCTCTCTTGGGTCTTCGCGCTATCCGTAGGGCACGTCTTTACAGATTGCTGAGGTTCTTAGTCTTAAATGTAGATTCTCACTTGAAATTCAAGTGGTATGTTGAGCTAGAGGTGTTAGCGGCTGGCTTTTATGCCAGCATCGCTTTCAGCCGTGCCGCAACCAACCCCAAATAAACCGGCTTTCCCCCCTGACGGCTCCGAATTTCTTTACTGGATTCTCAGGCCGCATCGCTGCATCATGCATTCAATCCTATGAACATCCTCCTCTTTGGCGCATCAGGTTCCGCGGGCGGCGCGGTCCTCTCCGCCTGCCTCTCCACGCCGCAAGTCCACGAAGTTCGCGCCATAGCGCGCCGTCCTCTTGCCAGTACCGACCCAAAACTTCGCACGTTTGTTCACAGCGACTTTCTGAACTACTCGCCCATTGCCGAAGCTTTTGATTCCGTCGATGCCTGTCTGTTCTGCCTCGGCATCTCTATCACCAAGGTTTCCAAGGAGGAATACCGCAAGATCACGCATGACTACACGATGGCCGCCGCACACATGTTGCAGATGCGTTCGCCCCACGCCCATTTCATTACATCAGCCGGGCAGGGGACGAATCCCGCGAGCCGCATGTTCTGGTCGCGTGTGAAAGCGCAGACCGAAATCGAGCTGATCGACGTCATTGCCGCGGACTGCTGGCGTCCCGCATTCATCGATGCGCAGCCCTCGCCGAACCTCCCGAAAATCTTGGCCGCCCTTTACCCGGTGATGCGTCTACTGAAGCCGTTCCGTCGCCTGTACGTTGCGGGCGATGATCTCGGCTTCGCCATGCTTGAAGCCACAAAACAAGATCTCCGCTCGCGTATCTTCGAAAATCCGGAAATCCGCGATCTCGCCGCTCGTTTCAAAAGCCAGCAATAAAATTTGATTTCACGCCAGGCCATCACTGCAAACTGCAAACCCCTAGATCTGTGATGTTGAGGTACGGTGCCGTCTCCGTGCGAAGCATCTCCACCCTTGCCCTGGCATGAATTGATGCGAGGTGGGGGTGCAATTGCCGGTGCCGCAGGCAGTAACGGCTATTCAGGAATGGAGAAATCGTACACTCGTCCGCTAGCGCTTCCGCCGGAACGCGCCGAACCCATATTCCCGCCCGACATATTCGATTGCGCGCCCGTGCCCAGGAAGAATCCGTACTCCCCAGGTTTCAAGCTCGACTCCAGCGTAACTTTATAAACTCGGATGCCCACATGTTCGGCGTGAAACGGAATTTCCTTGTCTTTCTTCACGCCCGACTTTCCGCCTGTTACGCCGCCAAAGCTTCCCACCTGGAATTCGCGGTGATCGCTTTTCTTCTCCAGTTTGATCAGAACGTAATCCGCAGCAGTGTCGCCGTCCGGAACATAAAAATAAAATACCGGTTGGCGGTCTTTAACGTGATTGTTCGAGGTTGGACCTGCCATGGTCGCGTCCCAGTGCTCCGATCTCATTCCGTTGGTAAAGAAGCTGCCGGCGCGGCCTCCCACTTTCGCCTGCGTAACCGTCATCCCTTGAATCAGCACAAAGGTCTGCGCGTCTTTCCAATACACTCCTACCTCCGGCGGCGGAAGATTCGGATCATTGGAAATTGCCGTGGCGGCCACAATCACAGGCGCGGGTGCCGGCGTCGGGTTCACCATCACCTTAATCACCGCATCGGAAACTTTTGCCGCCTTCAACGTCTTCAATCCCTCGACCGAAGTGTCGAACTTCAAACCGTCTCCAGACACGCTGCGAATCTTCGCGATGATCACGTCATCCGAGAGGCCCATCGCAGTCATATCCATCACGTCCTGATTGGTCAGCCGTTTTGTCAACTCCTGTGCCGACCCCAGTGCGCACACAACAGCGCACACAAGCGCCAGCGCGCAAACCATTCTTCCGGCCGACATTGATAATTTGAAGTGTTTGCAATTCCCAAAGACGCGCGCCATGAAGTCCTCCGTCCACCTGCCAAGTCGCCGCCTGAGCCTCACGCTGCAGCGCCCAGACCGCGAAGTTGGCCTGCAATCTACCACACCCAAGGCGTGAGGAGTTAGATGCAGGATTCGCGCAGCCCGAAACCCCGGTAACGCTAAAGCGGCCGGTCTGAATCCCTTGGAACTCGTTATCGTGCCAAGTCTCCTCGGGCTATAATCGGCGAACCGATGCACCTCGAACCAGGCACCAAACTCGGTCCGTACGAAGTCGGCGAACCACTCGGTGCGGGTGGCATGGGCGAAGTCTACCGCGCACTCGACACGCGTCTCGATCGTACTGTCGCCATCAAAATTCTTCCCCCGCACCTTTCTTCCGATCCGATTCGCAGGCAGCGCTTCGAACGAGAAGCAAAGACCATCTCCAGCCTGAATCATCCGCACATCTGCGTTCTGCACGACGTGGGCAATCAGGATGGAATCAGCTATTTGGTTATGGAGTGTGTGGAAGGCGAAACCTTGGCCGCGCGCCTGGCGAAAGGACCGTTGCCGCTCGATCAGGTGCTGACATACGGAATCCAAATCGCTGATGCGTTGGACAAAGCCGACCGCGGCGGAGTCGTCCATCGTGACCTCAAGCCTGGCAACATCATGCTTACCGCATCGGGCGTAAAACTCCTCGATTTTGGATTAGCAAAGCCTGCGGCTCCGTTGGCTTCTCTGGCCACTATGACCGCCTCAGCGCCAAACTTGTCGCCCGTCACGGAGCAGGGAACTATTGTCGGCACTTTTCAATACATGTCCCCGGAACAGATCGAGGGCAAAGAATTGGATTGCCGCAGCGATATTTTTTCTCTCGGCGCGGTGTTGTACGAGATGCTGACCGGTACCCGAGCCTTCACGGGCAAGAGTCAACTCAGCGTCGCCTCGGCCATACTCGAAAAGGATCCTCCGCCAATTGCGTCGCTGAAGCCCTTGACCCCACCGGCCCTGGAACACGCCATCGCGACCTGCCTCGCCAAAGATCGCCAGGAACGCTGGCAGTCGGCGCGAGATTTAGCCATCGAGTTGAAGTGGATTTCCGATTCTCCCACCGGCGCATCCGCCCAGGCCGTTACGCCGCGAAAATCCAGGGAATGGTTGGCCTGGGCGCTGGCTGCCGCGTTTGCCGTCGCGTGCCTGGCACTAGCCATTGGCGTGGCGAAGTATTGGCCATCGTCGAGCGCGCCGGTGCTGCGCACGTCGCTGCTTCCGCCTCCCGGCTGGTCCCTTCTGCCGTACAACTTCGCTATTTCACCAGACGGCAGTCGCGTTGCCTTTGTCGCCATCGGCCCGAACGGCAAAACCAGTCTGTGGGTCCGTGGTCTGGCGTCTTCCAATGCGCAACAACTCACCGGCACAGAGGCGGCCACATTTCCATTCTGGTCGCCAGACAGTCTGCATATTGGTTTCTTTGCCCAGGGACGGCTTAAGACCGTCGATCTTCTGAATTCCTCGGTTCAGATTTTGTGCGAAGCCACGCCAGGCTTTGGCGGCACCTGGAATCAGAACGGAATCATCGTCTTCGCTTCCGGTATCATTGGTCCGCTCTACCGCATCCCTGCCGCCGGTGGCACGCCCGTTGCGGTCACAACCGTTTCCCCGGGCAGCAGCGAATCTCAACATTGGCCGCATTTCCTTCCGGATGGGAAGCATGTCCTCTATTTCGTGAACTGGGCCGGGCCTCCAGGTAGCCAGCGCAACGGTCTTTACGCTGCTTCTCTGGATTCCGCCACACCGAAGCTCATCTCCTCCGAAGTCATCGGTAACGTGTTTTTCGCCGCCGGCAATCTCATCTACGTGCGTGATCGAACCATCATGGCCCAACCCTTCGACACCCGGCAGCTTCAAACCGCCGGCCCTGCGGTTCCCTTGACGCAACAGGAAGTCGACAAATTTTTTGACTTCTGGGAATCCGGCTTTTCCGTTTCTCAGGATGGCAAACTGATCTTTCAGTCCGCAACCGACGCTCCCTCGCGCCTGGTGTGGTACGACTCTACCGGAAAGGAGCTTGGTCAATTTCCTGAAGTCGGTTTCGAGGGTCCGCAATTTTCTCCCGACGGCCATTCCTTGGCGGTCTATTCGGATGACGAACATAACGGCAAACACTTCATCCGTGTCTACGATTTGCAGCGCGGCGTTAGCATTCGCGTCACCGAAGGCGGCAGCGAAAGCAATCCCGTCTGGTCTCCCGACGGCAAGACCATTGCCTACCGCGACGGTTCCTTGAACATCCAGGAAGTTCCAGCGGATGCCTCAGGTCCCTCCCGGCCCATCGTGAGCGGCGACAACGTCGTTCCCTGTAGCTGGTCGATCGACGGGCATTTGATCTACATGCGCGTGGGAGGACGGGCTTATCCCAGCATTGAGGTCTATTCTCCGGTTGAGCGTAAATCGACGCAGTTTTCAAAATTTGGTGCCGAGGCTCAATTCTCGCCGGATGGAAAATGGGTTGCCTACATCGGAATGCCTATGCGCGAGATCCTGGTCCAACCATTTCCCGGCCCCGGAACTCGCATCCAGATTTCTAATGCCGTTGGGTCAACGCAGCCGCGCTGGAGTCGAGACGGAAAGAGAATTTTCTTTGTTCAGCCAGATCGCAAAGTGATGGTCGTTGATTTCGACCCAGCCAGAAATGTCGCCAGCTCTCCTCGAATCTTCGCTCAGACTCGCGTTGTCGTAACCATGTTCGGCTGGTTCCAGTTCGATGTCGCTCCCGACGGCCGATTGCTCGTCAATTCACTGCCTGCCGACAACGCTTCTCCGCTAACGCTAGTCACCAACTGGACCTCCGAACTAAAGAAGAAGTGAAGTTCCGGGCAGAAAAAAGCGCCTTGGTTTGCCGTAGCGCTAGCTTTTATGCTGGCCCCGCTGGTGCACTCGCTCGCACATCCAGCATCTTCACCGACTAACCACCACCTCCACCTCATCACATGCCACCAGCCGTTGAATCCGGCGGCGCCAGAAAATCAGCAGCAATATCCCAATGACAATCAGCGATAAGCTCAGCCCCACCCACAATCCCAGCGCGCCCCAGTGCCGCCGGAAGCAAAGCCAGGTTCCCAGCGGCAGCCCCAGCAACCAATATGCGGAAAAGTGGCACATCATCGGAGTGCGCGTATCCCCTGTGCCGCGCAAACATCCGGTCGCCACAGTCTGGATGCCGTCAAAAAGTTGGAACGCGGCGCCAGCCGCCAGCAACAAGATAGCGTTGCGAATGACGGTCTGGTCGGTGGTATAGATGCGCGCGATATAGCGAGGAAAAACCAGCAGCGCAATGCTCATGCAAGACATGAAACTCGCTCCCAGAATGATCGCCGTGTTACCCGCAAGCCGTGCCCCGGCCGGATCCCGCCTGCCAATCGCCTGACCAACGCGCACCGCCGCAGCGGCCGAAATTCCCAGCGGCACCATATACGTGAACGCGACGGTGTTCAGCGCGATTTGGTGTGATGCCTGCGCCACCGCGCCCAGCCTGGCGATCAGCGCCGCAACCAACGCGAACACCGCAACCTCCGCCGTAATTTGCATGGCCGCCGGCAGTCCGAGCGCGATAATTCGGCGTATCCGCTGTAAATCGGGTTGCACCGGTGTCTTCAACAACTCCGTCTTGTGCCGCGCGTCGTACCACAGCAGATAGCCCAACAGCACCACCGCCATGTATGTGCGCGAGATCGCGGTAGCCCAGCCAGATCCAGTCACCCCAAGGGCAGGGAAGCCGAACCTGCCGAAAATCAGCACATAGTTCCCCAGCAGGTTGACAATGTTCGCCGTCACCAATGCAAACGCGATCGGCCTCACCATGTTCATCCCCTGCAAGGCACGCCGCACCGCAAAATAAAGAATCAGCGGCAGCAGTCCTGCCGATAGCGTGCGCATGTACGGTGTCGCAAGCACAGCCACGCTGTGCGTCACGCCGAATTGTTCGAAGTACAACGGGATGTACCAAACCGGAATCGCCAGGAATGGTGCTACCGCAAACGTCAGGTAAATGCTGTTCACAAGTGACCGGTGACAGTCCTCGCGATTCCCGGCGCCAAATGCCTGCGATACCAGCGTATCCAGGCCCGCCATCAGTCCTTCCGCGAAGAACGCAAACACGATAAAGATGCTGGAGCTGATGCTCACCGCTCCAATGGCTTCCGCGCTATACGGCAGCCGCCCCACCATCATGGTGTCCACGATAACCATACTCATCCATCCCAGTTCCGCCAGCACCAGCGGCAGGGCCATGCGAAGTGTGGGACGCAGCTCAGACCGGAATGTAGCGAACGTGAGCATGAGCAATAGCAAAGTTTATGATGGACGAGCAAGAAAAAGGAAAAATCCGAAATGGCGCAAGGGTTACTTTTCGAGCGTCACTTGCCCTCAGTTGCATTGACGCTGAAGCTCTTCAGTCGTACGGTGGGAACTGACCGAGGCACTCGGTTTGCGTTCATGGCGAGCCGCGGTGCAGAATCGCTGGCCGGTATTGCGCGGAAAGCAGGGTAGATCGTGGGAATGTCGAATGAAGTGAATCACGCGCTCAGAATGCTGGACTACATGCGTTCAGCAAGACGCGTCAACTCGCGCGTTCACGTCACCGTGGAGTGGAGCGAAAAGGGCGAGACCTACCGCGCCGAAGGCTACACCGTTGATATCAGCCCCAAGGGATGTTTGGCGGTGGTTCCGCAAGGATTTCCGGTCGGCCAGAAGATGAAATTGCTGAATTCCGTGAATGGCAGAACGTCCGAGGCCACGCTGATCTGGCGCGGCCACGAGGGTAGAACCGGATGGGAGTTGGGTCTGGAATTAGTGAATGCGCCGGTGGAGTTTTGGGGCGTGGAGTTTTAGGAGCATCGATTGGATCGCCAGGATCTGCAGTCAACAAACGATTGACCGGCGCGAAACCATTCGCGCCGTTTTCATTTTGGGGCTGTCGTGCGGTTAGCCCGAGATTTCCACTGCCAGCCCTGAAAAGTGGCACTTTTGGCTTGCGTTAGCGGGATATGGAACGTAGAGTGCTCTGTATGCCTAGGGGCCCGTCTGCCGGCATAACAACCATAAGATATACTAATCTCGAAGTGCCTCGCGAGACCATCGCTGTGTCGAGGCGGGCCGAGTGTACGAGTGGAGGCAGAGCGTAAATGACTGCCATTATCACAATTGCGAACCAGAAGGGCGGCGTTGGTAAGACCACCACGGCCATCAATCTGTCCGCGGCGATCGCTCATAAGGGTCGGAAAACCCTACTGATCGATCTTGATCCCCAGGCGAATTCCACCATTGCGTTTTTCGATATGGCCGACGTCACTACCTCGATGTTCGACGTCTTGGGCGATGCGCGTACTCCCATGACCAATGTCGTCAAGCCCACCAAGGATCCCAACCTGTTCGTCGGCGGCGGCCGCTTGGCCCTCGCGAAATTGGAGACCGTTCTGGCTGGACAGTTTGACGCGCCCTACCGTTTGAAGGACGCCCTCGCGCCGATCTTGAAGGAATACGATTACATTGTGCTGGATACGCCGCCGTCCCTCGGCATCCTCACCGTGAATGCGCTGGTGGCCTCGTCTCATTTGCTTGTGCCAATTCAGGCGGCCTACTTCGCCATTGAGGGCACCGACGATTTGCTGGAAACCTACGAGCGCATTCGCGCGCGGCCAAATCCGCAGTTGAAGATGCTCGGCGTGGTCATTACCCTCTTCGATAAACGCACCAATATTTCGCGCGACACGCACGGACAGATTCGCAACGTGTTTGGGGAAGTGCTGTTCAAGACCAAGATCAGCAAGAATGTGCGCCTGGAAGAAAGCCCAGCGTACAAAGAAACGATTTTGACATTCGCGCCCAAGTCACCTGGGGCGGTGGAGTACAAAAAGCTCGCAGCGGAGGTTGTACAACGTGTTGAAGAAAGCCGGGTTGCCCGTCACGCTGAAGATGCGGCATGACGCTCACTACGTAGAATCACTGACCAGCTATAGCGGAGCCGCCGTCGGGCGGATGATCCCTGTCGATCAGATCCGCCCGAATCCTGAGCAGCCTCGCAAGGCCCTTGGTGATTTGCGCGAATTGACCGCGTCCATCCAGGAAAAGGGCGTGCTCGAACCGCTGCTGGTCCGCTACGTAGCGCGCGAGGACTGCTACCACATTATTTCTGGCGAGCGGCGCTACCACGCGGCGCGAGCGGCTGGAATTCGCGAAGTTCCGTGCATCGAGAAGATGGCCGACGATGCCGAGACTCTGGAAATCGCGCTGATTGAGAACATGCAGCGCAAGGATTTGACGCCCTTTGAAGAAGCCGATGGCCTAGACCGCCTGATGACCCAGTTTGAATACACTCACGAAGACATGGCCAAGAAAATTGGCAAGTCGCGCTCTTCCGTGTCCGAGGCGCTGACGCTGCGAAACATTACCGAGGCAGTGCGCAAAAAGTGCGTCGAAGCCGGCATCACTTCGAAGTCCGTGCTCCTTCAGCTTGCAAAACAACCCACCGAGCGCAAGATGTTCGAGATGCTCGCCAAAATCCTGCAAGGTGGGATGACGCGCGATGAAGTTCGCCGCGAACGCCGCGAAGAGAGCGCCGCGCCCGCGAAGCCCCAGCCGTTTATTTTTCAGTATGAGCCGGAGAACGAAGCCTTCCGCTTCCGCATGCAGTTCAAGAAGAGCCACGTGTCGCGCGATGAACTGATCCGCACCCTGCGTGAAATCCTGGCCCAACTCGAAGGCACCTCCGAAGCCGATTCCACCGCCGCGTGAGAGAAGTCGTCGGTTTTCAGTTGTAAGTTTTAAGTTTAAAGGCGAGGGCGCGGCTTCGGTCGCGCCTTTTATTTTGCACACAGCGGGAGGGCAGGGAACCCATGCTTACCGTCTGAGGTGCGTGCCTGGCGATTTGGTGCGTGTATAATTTGGGCGCATGCTGGAGCTGACGCAAAGGCAAATGGAGGTGCTGGAACACCTGTTTGTGGCGGGATTCCGGCCGATTGCCATTCCACCCTACGAAAATGCCTTGTGCGTGCACCGCGGCGAATGTGCGGCCGTGCTCGCTCCGGTGGAAAATGGCGGCCTGCGTTTACTGGCTCCTGCAACTTTTTTAGTGGAAGGAAATTTGAGCGTCCGCCTGAAAAAACCGTCCGGCGATGTGTTTGTGTGGAAGAAGAAAGAAATTCCTGCAACGCAAGACCGGCTGAAGCAACTGGAAGACTTTCGCATGGCGCTAGTCGAGATTCTGGAGATGCCAGCTCAGCAGTGAAAGTGAGTTCACCGTTCAAGGTCAAAACTTAAGGGCTGAAAGCCACACCGGCTGCAAACTTTCACTGGCAGATAATAACCCTGGGGCCTCCCGATTTGATCAAAGAGATTACGGCGATACGAGTAAGGTTTTCACGGGTAATCCAGAGTTCGGTGACAGACGCTCCCGAATAACCCCGATGTGTTGCCTGTAGCTTATATCTACCAGGCTCAAGCCCGCTGAACTGGAACGTGCCGTCTTGGCGCGTGGTCGTGGCGCGGTTCTGTCCGGACGGCATCGGAGTGAGCTTGATGGTTGCTCCTTTTAGCGGACCGTCGCATGATCCGCTGACCTTCCCAGCCAAATTCACGTCGTCGGATCTCTTCTCATAAGAGGTGCTTGCTTCCGGAAAACAGGACGTCGACGCGATCTTCAGAGTAATGGCGATTTGTCGAGTTTGTCCGTCGACGATTTGCACGGTTTCGATGGTCTGAGATACAAAAGATTCACGCGTCACCCATACCGAATAAGTGCCTGGAGGCAGTTCTGCGAACTCGAACGCTCCATCGCCGTTCGTTTCTGTTCCAAAGGCTCTGTCTAGGCAAAATACAGTGACCGATGCGTCGGGCAGGACGCCGAGCAGGCAGAAGCTGAAATGGCGAAGAACAGGGCGGTACATCTGATGGAGCTGGACACGCGGCGAGTATAGCAACTTCTGCGAGCACGGATTCAGAGAGATGCAAGTTCGATGGTCCGTATTGTTTGCATAACCTTCAATGTACGGGCAGACTCAAATAGCTGCGTAAATGCATGCTGGAGCGCGGCCGCCTGTGGTTCGCGGTGCTGAGTCTAAGAAGAGCGGCTGCTAAACGAGGATATGAAAAACTACGACATGATCTGTGTGGGCGCCGGCCCGACCGGCCTGGCATGCGCGATCGAAGCGAAACGCGCCGGCATGCATCCGCTGGTGATCGACAAGGGCTGCTTGTGTAATTCCATTTACCACTATCCCGTGAACATGGTGTTCTTCACTACGCCGGAATTACTGGAAATCGGCGATCTCCCGATGGTCTGCGGCGGCGAAAAGCCCACGCGCACGGAAGCTTTGAAGTATTACCGGAAGGCAGCTGAGCACTATAAATTGGAGTTGCGCCTGTTTGAACGCGTGCTGCACGTCGAGGGTCATGACGGTGCTTTTGTGGTCGTAGGCGAAACGCAGGACGGGCAGGAAACGCGCTACGGTTGCAAGAAACTCGTAGTGGCCACCGGCTATTACGATCTGCCGAATGAACTCGGTGTCCCGGGCGAACACCTTCCTAACGTCAGTCACTATTACACCGAGCCCCATGAATTCTGGGAACAGGACGTCGCGGTAATCGGCGGGAAAAACTCCGCGGTGGAAACGGCTCTGGATTTATTTCGCAATGGCGCGCATGTGACATTGCTGGTCCGCAGCGCGCATCTGGGCGCCTCGCTGAAATATTGGGTCAAGCCCGACATCGAGAACCGCATCAAAGCTGGCCAGATCAAGGCGCTCTTCAATTGCAAAATCAAAGAATTCACCCGGGAAGGCGTGCTGCTCGAGGAAGGGAAGGACACCAGATTACTTCCGGTAAAACATGTCTTTGCGCTTACTGGCTATCATCCCGATTTCGAGTTCATCGAGAGCTTGGGCGTGCGCCTCGACAAAGAAACCCGCAAGCCCGACTTGAACCCGGAAACGCTCGAGAGCAACGTGAAGGGTATTTACCTCGCCGGAGTCGTAATCGGCGGCCGCCACACCGGAGAAATCTTCATCGAGAATGGTCGCTTCCACGGCAAGCAAATCGTAGAAGCCCTAAAAAAGATCTTGTAGTGGCGCGTCTTTGGACCGGTGCTTTTGCGTTGTACGTGGCTATTGCCTGACGATTCCCGCAATCTCATCCCGAGCGAAGCGAGGATCTGGTGTACTCTGCCTCGCCCACTGACCGTTTGCCCCACCGCAACTCGGTTTGTTAAACTGGTCCCCTATGGCATCGCTCATAAGAGAAGTCGGGGAAAGCACCATCGCTCTGGTCAAGGGCTTCAGCGTCACCATGAAGAACATGCTGCGCAAAACGGTGACCGAAAATTATCCGCACCAGCCCGTCAATTTCCAGCCTCGCTACCGCGGCATTCACGTTTTGCACCGCGACGAGTCCGGCTTGGAGAAGTGCGTCGGATGCTTCCTGTGCGCCGCCGCTTGCCCCTCGAACTGCATTTACATCGAAGCCGCGGAAAACACCGATGCAACCCGCATCTCGGCGGGCGAGCGCTATGCGAAGGTTTATAACATCGACTATTCGCGCTGCATCTTCTGCGGGTACTGCGTCGAAGCCTGTCCGACGGACGCCATCACCCACGGGCACGGATTTGAACTCGCCACCTACGACATCAATTCGCTCGTGTACCGCAAGGAGCAGATGCTCGAAAGCACCGGAGGCAAGCCGCCGGCCGGTTCATTGGCGCAAGTTAGTCACGAATAGAACAGCTTAAGTTTAACTAAGATCTACGAAGATGCCCCGGCGCAGTCCGGGGCATCTTTTTTTGTCCCTATCAGCGAATGCCAACCAAAGGCTGGTCCGCGCCCGGCGTCACGGGTGTGTCTCGCTTTCTGTGTCCTCTAATACTATACAGATATCACGACGTAAGTTAGCGAGATGGTATGTGAAGACACGAAAAGCAACGGCCCTGGTGAATGGGCCGCGGACACGGGGAAGCGATGCGGCGAGACCAGGGCGACGAGCGCAAGTCGAACCACCAAACAGCATCATCGAACAAAGCACACCTCTGCCTGCGCGGCAGGTGAAGGAACCATGGGCCGAAGAGTACCAGGAATCAAAAGAAAATCAGCGCCGGGGCGGTAATACCTTACGCACCTCGACGGGAACCGTTGTGCGGAGCGGGTCGGTCCGGCAAAAGATTATCGGACACGCATTCGCCGCTGGCGGCGGTTGTTTCGGCTGCGGCCGGCTGCTCCGGCCCGAGGACCGACACTTCGCGCTGCCGGATCAACCACCGCGCCAGGTTGGCAGCGGTGTTTTCGTCGAGCCACTGATCGAGAAGCGACGAGATCTCCTTCCGCAAATTGGCGGCGTGGCTGAGGCGCGAACGCTCATAACTCTGCAGGGTATTGCGCGAAGTCGTGAGAAGGAATTCCCACGGGGGCTGGGTACGCGAAGTGGACAAGAGGGCCTCAGGAGCGATGAGTTATCACGAATGGTAATAACCATACATGTATATACCTACGGATTACTAGTAATGCGATGGTTACTAACCTGTGGAAAAGTGTGAAAAACTCCCAGGACTCCCGCAATGCCTGCAGCGCCTGCGCCGGCGATTACGAGGACCCGGACCGCACCTCCTGGCTCGAGATTGATGAGGAAGTCGATGAGGACGACGAGCAGCCTGATAGCGACGAGCAGTGACCATCGGCGCGACGCGCAAGTTTGAGAATTTCTTGAACACCGCCGGACGGTTCGGAGAAAGACTCACCGGCGGAGAAACGGGAGGGCGTATGCGGAGAGAAGGGAGCGGTAAAGAAAGTAGGGAACCGGGAACAACCAGGTCGCAGCGCGAAGTCGTGCGCGACGTGATGTTGCTGGCTGCGTTTCACGACGTGTGGATGAGCTTGGACGAACTGGCCAACAAAACGCGCTATCCGCGAGCCAGCATCTCCGCGCAATTGCGCCACCTGCGCAAACGCCAATACGGAGGCTTCGTCGTCGAGAAGCGCCGCAGAACCTGGGAAGAGGCCAGGAAGGCCAGCGTGCGCGAAATGGTGTGGGAGTACCAGATGCGGCGGGGGATGTGGCTCGGAGCAGGAGCGAACTCAACGGCCAGCAGCGCGGCGAGCTAAGCAACAAAATACGGAGGCGGAGATGAGCGTAAAACCAGAGTTTGCGTGCGTTGTTTGCTGGGAAGTATACCGTGGGGCTCGCGAAGCGCTGGAAGGCAAGCGCGGCATCCCGGCCCTGAATTGGGAGGCTTGCTCGAAGTATCTGTGGCAGCCGGATCTGCAACCGAAGCTGAAAGATTGGGTCGCCGATTTTGCCCTGGCGGGCCAAGCCGCGCTGGAAGGCCCGGACAACGCCTCGCGCATGGTCATGTTCCGTCTCTATTACTTCGGCCTCACACCCTACGACCGCGCCCGCCATTTTTTAGGCCTCAGTGAGCGCAGCTGGGTGAACTGGTCCGAAGAAGTCCGCGCAAAATCCGGCAAAGAGCTCCTCCGCCGCGGCATGTTCCCTTCGCGCAAATATTTCAATGGGAGAGAGTGAGCGAATGGATATCGGCGACCGGATATCAGATATCAGGAACCGGATTCGAGGTGGCTTTTGAGGCGTCGAGCCGCAACATTGAGGCCGGCGGAGACGGCCCATTGGAGAGAGTGAAGGGAAAAAAGGGTGAGGAATACAAAAGCACCATAGACAATGACTGGTTGCCAGTTAAGGAGAATCTGGTCCTCAACTGATGCTTTGGAGAGATCGATGGAATGGTAGGCACCGAAGGCTCCCGATGCAAGACAAAACCCGGCGATATAGAGAGTGAACATGTGAAGTTGGCGAAGAGTTGCGGTGCGGGCCGATAGGTCCCGAATTGAGGATTCTTCCGAACGTGGCGCTCCTTGTGTCTCTCGCCTTTTGAGCGCATAGAGGTTGAACAAGATGAGTGCTGAGGAATAGACCGTCTTTACGATGACGCCAAGAAGGAACAAACCGAATAGTTTGTTCAGCAGACCAAGGGACGTCCAGATTTCAAATGGATCGGAATAATCAATCTGCATGGAGGGCACCTGGCTATAAGACACCCCGGTCGGGGGATTGTGCCCAGGGAAGCAGACTTCGAAGTATGGCCGGAGGTCGCCTATTCGGCGTTACTTACGCACTGGGCGTACTTCTGGCCCACTGCGATTCGCGAGGAGATAAATCACGTGAGCCTTAGGCTGTCGCCAACGCGGAGGTGTTTGTTCGATTCGGAGCTGGCGACGCGGGTGTTCGTGCTGAAGCGGTAGAAATGGTCGAACCGTTCACGCGGCGACCACTCCGGCAACGTCGACTCGCGAAGTTGTGTGAACCGCTTCTGGAACCCGTCCAGGATCACGCCGGTTAGCGGATCCCTCGGCGGCACAGGGCAACGCGCACAAGGATTGCTGCCCTCAAAGGCAACTTCGCCAATGTGGAAGCGCACCACGCTGCGTTCATCTTCGCCGAACAAACAGTCTTCCCAGAACGCCGGCACCCCGTCGACCTCAAGCGACGCACGAAAACGCAGCCGCACATCGTCGACCGTAAGCCCAGGAAACCATTCGCACACACTCTGCAGCGAAGCGGTCGAGACGATCGTGGGCCCGTTGGCGATGGTGTCGTCGGGGAAGCCGCCCGGCGAATAACGCACGATGATTTGCTGCTCGAAGAACACGCTGAACCATTCCGCGGCGTCTTCGTGCGCGGCAGGGAAGTCGAAGGTGCGAACCGGAATCTGCCGGCGATCTCCCGGCACGGACAATGTAACGGTGTGAAGATCCGGCGAATAATTGGCGCGAATCAGGTGAATCGCCGGCGTGCGCTTGCCGTTCACCCAACGGCCATCGACGGAATACAGCGCCCATGCGCGGTCCAGCGCCAGTCCTCCGGACGGGCCGATGCACCATTCAGAAACACTGAACGGGTCGAGAGACTTGATGGGGTGCAGACGTATGTTCGCGAGACGCGCAGCGGCGCAAGTAGTCACAGCAAAATTTTAGCAGAGCAAAGTTCAGAAATTGCAAAGGTTTCCGAGCGAAAAGAACGCAATTCCCCGAGAGGAAACAGCGCACTAATTGCCGGCGGCAGCCGCCATCACGTGATACGTGTGCCGCTCCTCTGCAGCAGCGGCCTGAACCAGATTCGACTTGCGCCAGCTTTCAATGGCCTGCGTAGTGCTTAGCAGCGGGATCGTCTGAATACACGCAACGGCGCCGCCAGTCGAAAATGCTACGGCGATGGAAGAAGAGGAAACACTTTCCGGAAATTCCGAGATGACCAGGAGATCATAGTTTCCAGCCGTGAAAAAGGTGGCATGAATGGTCCCGCCAAGGTTTTCGATCGGGACGCGAATGGGGTCGAAGCGAGTCTGAGGATTACGTACGAGGGTGTTCCAAGCATCTGTGGTGTAGCTGATCTGATGGCAGAAATAAGGCATCTGACCCTCCTGAGCCAGTTGGGGCGGCATGGGGGTCAGGCTAATATGCGCGTCGGCAAAGTAGCCGTCAAGATAAAAAGCGTACATATGACAAAGGGATTAACGCGGTAACGTACACGGCTAGTGCTTTTGGGTTATGCGCTCTGGAAATGTGAGCCAAATTGGGGCACGAGCCGCACCGTGACGGCTCTGGTGTAATTAAGCCCATGACGGACGAAAGCAATCGGGAACTCTTTCTTGTCGAGACGGGAATATACCGGTGTTAGTGGGTCTAAGTGTGCTTCTACGGTATGCCGGGAAGAAAAAGGAAAAAACTTCAAGATTTCTCTTGACAACAATTCATAAAGTGGTACACTGCGAGGCATAGAAAAGTGTATCCAGCCCTGGCAACCTGCCGGGGCTTTTCATTTTCCGGCAAGCATCCAGCGGCATCCAGCTCGTCAACCGAGATCGGTTCTAGCAACAACAACACAACAGCAATTGAGGCATGCGCCCACGTGTGCCTGAAGAGAGGAACAGAGTATGCCGACTTATCAGAACGTGGTACCGCCGATCAGCACTGCCCAGGGCGACACGGCCACAGTCATCAACAATGAGAATCCGCAACCCGCGCTGCCCTACAAAAGCGCCCAGGTAGCGCTGACCACTGGCCTGCGCATTAATGCCCAGAGGCTCTCCGCCGAGGTGACCTTTGCAGCGGCGCCCGGCGCGTTCAGCTTCCAGCTTTGACCGCCGACAGCGACACGGACGCAAGCTATTCGCCGGAAGGCTCCGCGGTGACCGCGCTCACCGGCACAAATGTGGCCAGAATCGAACTGAACAATGTCGTAGCAAAATTCGCACGCATCTATTTCAGCGCGCTAACCAACAACGTTGCGGTAACCGCCAAGCTGAGCTGTTAAGCAGATCGCAGCGCGAGCAGAGAGGAAATGAATGAAAACGACACGAACCGGCGGAATCATTTTTGTAGTGGCCATTATGGCCATCTGGGTGGCGCGCGCTTCTGCGAGCCCCGGCCAACACCCCTGAAATTGTTTTCTATCACGGCGCCGAGCGGCGCGAACTCGGCGATTACGGGAATCGCTGGCACGAGCGCGCTGATCAGTCTGAAGGCTGGAGCGCATACCTTTGCCGCCACAGCGCAGATGGCCGACGGCACCGAGTCAAGCCCAAACGCATCGACTGCTACTGCAACGGTGGCTCCGGGAACGCCTGCGAGCTTTAGCGTAGTCGTTCAGTAGCAGGGAACTTGCTTTCCTCTTCGATGTAGCGCCGGCTTTTATGCCAACTCCGATTCCCCTGTAGCTCATCACTTTAGGGATGAGGATCTCTCGATTGCGTAAGACCTCACTCATGAAGACGTGCCAGACATTCTATCCGATCGCCGGAACCCGTTCCGCGCGGATTCCATGTGTGCACAAGGCGGAAAAGGGTTCGCATTTCTGCCGCCGCCACGGCGACGCAATCTTCGGAGCTGCCCTCGGCGCCCTGGTCTACGCCGAACCTGTCGATCAGGCCGTCTCCTTCGTCGAGCACCGCGCCCCGTGGAATTTTGTCCGTTCATTGCGGAGGAACTAAATGCCAGCAACTCAGTAAGCATAAGAGTTTTCCGGACAATGGATACGTTGTCTGGAAATCTGCGCGTGAAAATTCGATCGCGACACCGCAGGGGAGTGTGCCCACCAACAAGGCCGGCGATGGACCCATCGCCAGAGAACCAGGCTGCGTCTGACGACGGCAGCGGAACCACCGATGAGCTGGCTGCAAACTCCGCCGCAGTTAGCACGGACCGCAAACCGTGCGCTGAAGCGGCTGAGGTGCGGGCAGAAGCGGCGGCGCGCACTCCCGAAAATAAAATTGCCAGCGGCGAACCTCCGGAAAGCACCCAAAAACCGCCTCATGCTCACGATCCTGCGAAGGAACAATGGGCTCCGCGCATTCATGGACGAGCGCGAAATGTAAGTGGCTGAGGAACTCCCGACTCCCTGCTCAACAAAATTTAATCTCAGAGGGCAGCCATCCACACACCAGACCAAGTTTTAGGCGCGCTCCCGGCCGTCCTGCCGCTACCCAAACCCGTAACTTTAGAACCGCTCCCAGCCGGGAAGGGAAGTTCCCTGCCCACGAGTCCCACCGCCCAACTTCCCGCCGAAGACCTCAAGCCGTTATACGACGAACAAACCAAGGCCCAGCTCCTGACCAAGGAACGCGACGCCGCCTTGCGCGTCGCCCGTGGAGGCTCGGTCCTCCAGCGCGTACTCCGCGCGACCAAGTGGCTAGCGATCGGCGCCGCCGCCGGCGCAGTAGCCGTAAAAATCTCAACCCACTAAACGGCGAGTCGGGTTTCTCCGTGTTCTCTGTTGTGAATTACTCGCGTTCCGCTGCTGACGCACCCGGTCTCGCCACGCGACCTCAAAACCACCTCAGCCAGCCCACCGCCCGTTGCTGCAGTCCGCCGGCTGGCGCACCCCCGCGCCAGCCGGGATTCATCAGGGAACTGAGCCTTTAACCCAGATATCCACAGAAAAGGAAGCTTATCCCAAAGAATCTTCTTGACAGCCTGCGTCTGATAAGTTATATTATGTTAACTACAAAATCGGTCTAAATCCTCCCGCCCCTTAGTCAATCTCCTGTCATGTCTTGGATTGATCTTCCCTGCCTGCAGCCAGCTTGCTGCGGACGATTCAGCGGAGCTAAGCTACGCGGCTCGCAGCCGGGAATTGACGCCTGCTACTTCTTCTCGGCCGCTCCAGCCTTCAGCTGCGCCACTTCATAATCCAAATACTGCTGCACCGTTCGTGCGTCCGCGCCCACAATCCGTCGCCCATTCACGAACACCGTCGGTGTACTGCGCACCTCCAGCAGGTTCCCGTTGGCTATACTGGCATCGATCGCCGCAGCCGTCTCCGGCGCGCTCATGCAAGCTTTAAAGACTTCCTGGTTCAGTCCAGCCTTAGCCGCGTAATCCACCACCTTGTCATACACGTTCGAAGCTGAGATCACGTCCTGGTTGTCGTAAATCGCGTCGTACATCTTCCAGAACGCCTTGGGCTCCTGCTGGTACGCGCACCTGCCCGCCAGCGCCGCCGTCCGTGCCCAGGGGTGGATCGTGTCCAGCGGATAGTCCTTGAAGATCACTTTCACCTGTGGGTAGTTGGGCAGCAACCCGCGCAGCGAGTCGTGCAGGTTCCGGCACACTGGGCATTCAAAGTCCGAATACTCCACCAGTGTGATCGGCGCGTTGGGGTTTCCCAGGACCGGCGAGTTGGCCGTCTGAATCTTCTTCACCGTGTCAGCCAACGGATCGGTCGACAGGTCGTTGATCTCCCCACGGATCAGGTACCGGCCATCCTTAGTCATGTACATCTTGATCTTTTCCGTGCTCTCCTGCGTCTTCACTTCGATGGGGTATTCCAATATCCCCGAGTTGCCAAGCTCCGTCGGCGCGGCAACAGTAATCTTGATTTCGGGTCCCAGCGCGAAGTAGCTCCGCAAGAACGTCTCAATGCTCTTCTGCGCCTGCGGCAACGACCCAGCCGCTGCCTGCTGTGCCGCACACACCTTAGCTGCCGCCAGCACCAGGGCGATCGCGATAATCTTTCGAATTGTCCTGTTCGTCACGCTAACAACCTCCGCCTCATCTGTGTGCTCTCTGTATCCTGTATGGGGAATGTCTTACGGGATGAACCTCTGCGCAATCGGAAACGGCCTTCCAAATCCAAAAGCCCGCGACGTAATCTTCAACCCAGGGGCCGCTTGTTTCCGTTTGTACTCATTCCGATCCACCAGCATCGCAATCTCACGCACCAGCTTCCGGTCGTACCCCAACTCCGTGGCAATCTGTTCTGGCGCCTTCACTTCTTCGATATACGCCTTCAAAATGCTGTCAAGCACCTCATACGGCGGCAGGGAATCTGTATCCTTCTGATCCGGCCGCAACTCCGCGGACGGTGGTTTTGTGATCGTCGACTGGGGAATCAGTTCCCTTTCGCGATTGATGTATTCCGCCAACTCGTACACCATCATTTTCGGCACGTCGGAAATCACCGCAAGCCCGCCCGCCATGTCGCCATACAGCGTGCAGTACCCCACCGCGTTTTCCGATTTGTTTCCGGTGCTCAACACCATCGAGCCAAATTTGTTCGAGAGCGCCATCAAATAATTCCCGCGGATGCGCGCTTGAATGTTTTCTTCCGTAGCGTCGGGTTTGCGATCGCCAAACAACGGTGTCAGCACGTTGCTGTAAGCGTTAAACACCGCGGAAATCGGCACGGACAGAAACTCAATCCCTAAATTGTGTGCCAGCGCCTTCGCGTCCGTCTTACTGCCCTCCGACGAATACGGTCCCGGCATCGACACGCCCAGCACATTCCCCGCACCCAATGCCGCCACTGCGATCGACGCCACTACCGCCGAGTCCACGCCTCCGCTCAGCCCCACGATCGCCTTGGAGAACCGGCACTTTCGCACATAATCCCGCGTGCCCGTCACCAGCGCCTGATATGCATACGCAATCTCATCCTCGGGCTGTTCGTGAATTTCTCCTTCGCCGGTCACCGAGTCGAACAGCACCACGTCTTCCTCAAACGCTTTGGCCTGCGCGGCAATCCTGCCGTCCGGCGTTATCGCGATGCTCGCTCCATCGAAAATCAGCGAATCGTCGCCTCCTACCTGGTTCACGTAGACGATGGGCCGCCGGTGGTGCCTCGCCAGCGACCTCAGCATCTGCAGTCGCAGCGTTCTCTTATCAATCGTGTACGGCGAAGCCGATATGTTCAGCAGAATGCTGGTTCCCTGCGCCACCAACTCCGTCACCGGATCGCGCGCGTACAACGGATTTGCCCAGAACGTTTTGTCGTTCCACACGTCTTCGCAAATCGTGATGCCCAATTGCTCGCGATCCAGCCCGTAAACATATTGCCGCTCGCCTGGCTGGAAATACCGCGATTCGTCGAATACATCGTAAGTCGGCAACAGCATCTTGCTCTGCTCGAATACCACGCGCCTTTCGTCAATCAGCGCCGCTTTATTCGCAATTGACTTCCCTGCCCGGTCGCGCTCCACGCGCCCCGCATATCCCACGATCGCCGGCAACGGCATCTGCATCGCGATACACTTCAGCGTTTCGTGATTCCTCTCGATAAACGCAGGACGTTCCAGAAGATCCAGTGGCAGGTATCCGCAAATGCAAAGTTCCGAAAAGACGGCAAGGTCCGCGCCGCGTTCCTTGGCTTGCGTAGCCAGGCTCACGATGCGCGCCGCATTCCCCTCAAAATCGCCGACGGTTGGATTGAATTGGGCGAGGGCTATTTTCATTCTGCTAGCAACTTAGAATACGAATCCGGCCCCCGGAATGCAAATCACCACGACCCCTGTCAGGTTTCGCCTTCCGGTTTGTCTTTCAACTTTCAACTTTTAACTTTCAACTCTTTCCCCGTCGCCCCCACCCAAAAAATTCCTCTTGACATATTCCCATATGGGTATGTATTCTGCCCCCATGCCACGTGCCTCCACCACCTCCGACGCCTTCAACGCCGTCGCCGAACCGCGCCGCCGCGACATCCTCGCCTATCTCGCCCTCCACGAGCGCCCCGTAGGCGACATCGTAGCCAGCCTGGGCCTCGAGCAGCCTTCCGTCTCGAAGCATCTCCGAGTTCTCCGCGAGGTTGGCCTGGTTCGCGTGCGCCGTGATGGCCGCCAGATGCTGTACCAAACCAACGCCGACGCCATCAAGCCCCTTCACGACTGGACCAGCAAGTTCGAACGTTTCTGGGATCACCAGTTGCTTCGCATCAAGGAACGCGCCGAGCGCAAAGCTTTCGACGTTTCGCAATCTCACATCAAGGAGAAGTCATGAACGACGCAATAGAGACCCTCGAAAATCTCACGCTCAACATCACCAAGGAAGTCCGTGTCCGCGCCCCGCTCGCGGTCACCTTCGACGCCCTGCTCGCGCAGATGGGCCCGCAAAACGAGACGCCCTCAGGCCAGGCCATGCCCATGACGATCGAACCGTGGCCCGGCGGGCGTTGGTTCCGCGACCTCGGCGACAACAACGGCCACTTCTGGGGACACGTGCAAGCCATCAAGCGCCCCACGTTGATGGAAATTTGCGGTCCCCTCTTCGCGTCCTATCCCATGATTTCGAATGTGCAATATCGCCTCAGCGAATCCAACGGCGAAACTTTGATCGTCTTCCGCCACACCGCGTTTGGATTCATCCAGGACGATCACCGCAAAAACGTTGTCGGCGGTTGGTCCTACATCCTTGACCAAGCCCGCAAACGCGCCGAAGCCGCTGCCTCAGGGGCAGCCGCTGCGGGCCGCTCGCACTGAACCACCGCCGCGGTAGAGGCGGTTTAAGCCGCCATTTGGATTTGAAGAGAGGAGCACAGCATGTGTCCAGTCTGCATCGCCACTGCGGCAATAATTGCCGGCAGCACCACTGCGACCGGCGGTCTAGCCGTGCTGATCGCCAAAAAGTTTCGCAGCAAGAAACTCGCGAACGAAGTCCCCACGCAACACAAAGTCGACAATGCAAAGGAGAATCGCCATGGCCAGTAGCAAGGTAGGACTGCAGCAACACAAAGTAGTATCGCCGGCCGAGTGGCTGGCGGCCCGTAAGCAATTTCTCGCTAAGGAAAAGGAGTTCACGCGCATGCGCGACGAACTAAGCCGCCAGCGTCGCGAACTGCCTTGGGAGAAAGTCGACAAGAACTACACCTTCGTCAGCCCAACGGGAAAAGTCACGCTCGCCGACCTCTTCGACAAACGCGGCCAGCTTATCGTCTACCACTTCATGTTCGGCCCAGGATGGAAAGAAGGCTGCCCCAGTTGCTCCATGATCGCCGACCAGTTCGATGCCTTCACCGCCCATCTGGCCAATCGCGGCACCACTCTTGTGGCCGTCTCGCACGCCCCAATCGCCGACATCGAAGCGTTCAAAAAACGCTTGGGTTGGCAATTTAAGTGGGTGTCATCGTTCAACAATGATTTCAATCGCGACTATCACGTGTCCTTCACGAAGGACGAAATGGCCGCCGGCAAAGTGAACTACAACTATGAGCAGACGCAGTTCCCTGCCGAAGAAGCTCCCGGCGCCAGCGTGTTCACTACCGACGACGCCGGCAACATCTTCCACAGCTATTCCACTTTCGGCCGCGGCTTGGACATTTTGCTCGGCGTCTACAATTTTCTCGACCTCGTCCCGAAAGGCCGCGACGAACAAGGTCTCAGCTTTCCCATGGCCTGGGTTCGCCACCACGATCGCTACGATCAGCAGTACTTCGCAGATTCCGCAGCGAGCTCTTCTGCGCCTAAGAAGTCAGACGGTTCGTGCTGTTCGGGCGAGCACCACTCCTAGCAGGCACGGGTGCCGGGATCGCTATGACTTCCGCGAGTGGTCTGAGCGATCCTCCTATAGCTCGTTCCTTTAGGGATGAGGCTTTCCGAATGAACCGTGCTACCGCGAGTTCCCTAGCGATTCAAGAATTCCACCAGCTTCGGAATCACCTGTTCTGGCGCTTCTTCCATCAGCCAGTGCCCCGAATTGCGGACCACCACGCCCTCTACGTTCTTTGCCACCAGCCGACCCTGCTGAATCAGGAACTCGCCCGAAGCCTTCTCGCCCGTCAATACCAGCATCGGCATCAGTAGCGGCGTCTGTGCGAAGTGCGCAAATTCTTCGGCGTCCTGCTCGAAGGCGCGGAAATACTCAAAGCCCGCGCGCATGCCGCCCGGTCGCGCATACTCCTTGGCGTAGAACCGCCGGTCAGGCTCGGGAACCGAGTGCTTCGGGTTAGCCGCGAAATCATTCCAGAAATGCTCGAAGTAGATTCGTTCGCGGCCGTGGACCAGCGCCAGCGGCGTTTTACCGTAAAAATGGAAATGCCATAGATCGCGCATCAGCCAAACACTGCGCCAGTCCCCTACGCCCGGCAGGAACGCGTCCATCAAAACAATGCGGTCGACCTCGTTCGGATATTGCGCTGCATACGCGTACGCGACCATCAACCCGATGTCGTGCCCCACAAGTCGAATTTTCTCGAATCCCAGCTTCTGCACCAGCGCGTGGATGTCTTTCGCCATCTCCGCTTTTGTATACCCACCAGGCGGTTTGGCGGATTGCCCAGCTCCGCGTAAATCGGGCGCGATGACCGTGTGCGTCGCCGCCAGCTTCGCCATCAGCGGCAGCCACATGTGGCTCGTTTCGGCGTACCCATGCAGCAGCACAACCGGGTCGCCCGTACCCGCAGCCAAATAGTGCAGCCGCGTTCCATTCACATTGGCAAAGTGTGACTCCGGTTTGCCTGCAACGTTACGCACAACCGTCTTCTTCCGAGCTGCCATATCGCCCGTTCCCCCTCTATGTCGTCTGTGGCGAATCTTCCGTCGGGACGACTCTAATCTCCACCCGCCGCCGTTCGTTGCACGAATCGAATCGCATCACTCAACCCAAATGCTCCCAGCATCCGAGCCTGCGTATTCGCGCACAGCGCGTTGATTTCGTCGATGCCCAGATTGGAAACGCTCACTCGATACCGCAACTCTCTCTTCCCCGCCGGCGTCTCCACAATCCGCAATACCGCGTCCGCCAACTCCTGCGCATTTCCCGCCGAACTTGTCAGCGCAGTCCCAACCTTTCCCGCTATATCGTTCGCGGCCCCGTACGTCTCTGTTCGGGTTTTGTCCGCCGCGATTACAAAATTCCCAAACACCGCCGTTTGATACGCGCCCGGCTCCACAATCGACGACTCAATTCCCTGCCCAGCCAATTCGTAGTGGTACGCCTCCCCCAGCGCTTCCATCGCAAATTTCGTGGCACAGTAAAATCCAAATCCCGGAATCACCAAACGCCCCGCGCCGCTGCTGATGTGCAACAACAATCCGCTTCGCTGCCTCCGCATGTACGGAAGTACGGCGCGATTCACTCGCACACACCCAAAGAAATTGGTATTCATGATCTGCTGTGCTTGTTCCGTGGTGGTGGCTTCCATCAATCCGCTGATGCCGTATCCTGCGTTATTAATCGCCACATCGATGCGACCCGCCTGCTCCACCGCCGTGCGCACCGCCTGCTCCACCGAAACTTCGTCCGTAACATCCATCTCCAACACGTGTAGCGCCAGCGATTCCTTCTTGGCTAACTCCCGGATTCCCGCCACATTCGCAGCGTTTCGTCCCGCTGGATCCCGCATCGTCGCGAACACGGTATGCCCGTTACGTGCCAGCGTCTCAGCCATCAATCGTCCAAAGCCGGTACTCGATCCAGTAATCAAGACAACGTGCTTCGAATCCATGACTCCCTCCAAGGCCCGTTATCGTCCCCCATTTCGATGTCCAAAGTACACCCCCGGATATCCTTTTGTGCCCTCTGTGGTGAAACCTTCTTAGAGCAACCTTCATGGATGAGGGCCTTCCCCAAAATAAAAAGGGGCCCCGGGGAAAATCCAGGAGCCCCAAAAGATCCTATCGCTGATCTTGTAAATTACACGCTGAACGAGCTGCCGCATCCGCAAGTGCTCTTCACGTTCGGGTTATTGAACTTGAACCCTGCGCCCTCGAGCGTTTCCACGTAATCGATTTCGACGCCATCCAGATACATCGAGCTCATCTGGTCAACCGCCACCTTCAGTCCGTCGAAATCCGCCACTTCATCCGTCTCGTTCGTTTGATTCTCAAATGCCATGTGGTACTGAAAACCCGAGCATCCTCCGCCCACTACGGCAACGCGCAACGCCGTGGGAGCGGGAGTCTGCATGCTCATGATTTCCTTTACCTTGGTAGCCGCAACTGGCGTCAGGTTAATCATAAATCGAATGGCCTCCATCGCGGGCCGTGCCGCGAGAATCTCTACAAAACCAGTATAACATAGCCTAAGAAGAGGCAAAGTTCACGCGTTTCGCACCAATTACTTCCCTGCTGGCCGCTCAACGCACTCGCCTCAGGACCTGCTTTCGACAATCTCAGCCTTAGTCCTTTAGAATAGATGCACTTATGCGACATACCGTTACGTTATTGCCCGGCGAAGGAATTGGTCCCGAAGTTGCCGCTGCTACCAAGCGCGTCCTCGAAGCTTCCGGCGTACGAATCGATTGGGAAGATCTCGACGCGCGCGCCCTGAACACCGACAAAAGCACAGTTCGTGGCGAAGTGCTCAACACCGCGGCCATCGATTCCGTGCGCCGCAACCGTGTGGCCCTCAAAGGCCCCATGGCCACCGCGATTGCCGGCGGGGCGCCCAGCGTTAACGTGGCGCTGCGCAAAAGCCTCGACCTCTACGCCAATCTCCGCCCGGTGAAAAACTTGCCCGGCGTCAAATCCCACTTCGATGGCGTCGATGTCGTCATCGTTCGCGAAAATACCGAAGATCTCTACTCCGGCCTCGAGCACGAAGTCGTCCCCGGCGTCGTCGAGAGTCTCAAGATCATCACTGAAAAAGCTTCCACGCGCATCGCGCGCTTCGCCTTCGACTATGCCAAGAAGCACGGCCGCAAGAAAATTCACGCCATCCACAAAGCCAACATCATGAAGCTCGGCGATGGCCTGTTCCTGCGCTGCTGCCGCTCGGTCTCGGAGCAATTCCCGGAAATCGAATACAAGGAACTGATCGTCGACAACGCTTGCATGCAAATCGTCATCAATCCCGATCAATTCGATGTCTTGCTGCTACCCAATCTCTACGGTGACGTCATGAGCGATCTCGCCGCAGGATTGGTCGGCGGCCTCGGCGTAGTCCCCAGCGGAAATATCGGCCAAGAAGCCGCGATCTTCGAAGCCGTCCACGGCACCGCACCAGACATCGCTGGCAAAGGCCTGGCGAATCCCACAGCTCTATTAATGAGCGCTATCCTGATGCTTCAGCACCTCGGCGAAAACTCGGCGGCCGCCCGCATCGAGCAAGCCCTGATCAAAGTCTACAAAGAAGGCAAGCACGTCACCCGCGACGTAGGCGGCTCCGCCACCACCCAACAATTCACCGACACGGTGATCGCCGCTCTTCCGCCAGCCTAGCTTCTCGCTCAGCTAAAGGCTTCAGAGAGAACAGTGGATTCGCATCTCGCTCGTTACATATTCCTCTACTACCGGCAGTTCATGACCCAGAAGGAGATGCTCGCTAATCGCCATTTCACCGGAACGATCAAAGTCACGGGCCGCACCGATGCGGCTGCACAACAGGAGGCAAAAAACGGTCCCACACATCTGCGCACTTTGTTGTCTGAGGATCCGGAAATCTTGGAACTGGTGCGAGATGGACTGGACGTCTTCATTTTGCAGCCCATTCAAATGAGCTGCACATCAACCGTTGTCCCGAATGTGGAAACGTCGCCAGGACACCGAAAGCGCGGCAGTGCCGATTCTGCAGGCATGACTGGCACGAGTCCTGACCCTCTCGCCTCAAGGTCTAGTTGTCTGTCCTCCCCACGCCCAAAAGCAAAACGGCGCGACTCAAAGCCGCGCCGCAGAGAGATGTTTCTGATGTCTTACGTAGAACTTAAAACTTAGAACTCTTAACTTTCAACTCTAAACCTTCGACTGCCCCGCTCACATCTTGTATCTTCCCAAATCCTCGTCGCTCAGCCCTTCCAGATAATTCCGCAACTGCTCATTGGTGCTGCGTTCCGCCAGCGCTGACGACACTTTCGAATTCTTCAACACCTGCTCATCCACGAAGATTGGGCAATCCATCCGCAACGCCAGCGCCAACGCATCGCTTGGCCGCGAATCGATGCTCATCAATTCCCCGCCATGCTCCACCCAGATCAACGCATAGAATGTGTCGTCGCGCAGGTCGTTCACCACAATTTTCTGCACCGAAACGTCCAGTCCCAGGAAGACGTTCTTCAGCAGGTCATGCGTCATCGGCCGCGGCGTCTGCACTTTTTCAATCTCCAGCGCAATCGCGTTCGCTTCGTACGCCCCCACCCAGATCGGCAGCACCGCCTGCCCTTGCACATCCTTCAGCACCACAATCGGCATTTGCGTCACCGGATCCATCATCAGGCCGCGTATCTTCATCTCAACTTCCATCGCGCCCTCCTAGCTTCCAGTCCCTCTGCCGACTGCCTTCACTTAGGGGGTAGGAGCTTTAGCTCCGACATCACTTGCCCAGCAACCAATGGGCTTTAGCCCCTGAGGAATCTTCGCATCGTGATATCTGATCCCTGATATCACTCTCCGCCAGCATGCTCTCCAACGAGACTATTCGGACTCGCCCCAGTCACCCTAACCTGCACGTAGTGTCCCAGAAGTTTTTGCTGCGGTGAAGTGAAATTCATAACTTTATTTGACGACGTATGTCCCGACCACTGATTCTCTCTCTTCGACTTCCCTTCCACCAGCACTTCCACTGTCACGCCCACCAGCCGCTCGTTCCTGGCTCGCTGAATCTCTCTCTGCTTGTCCATCAAGATCGCCAACCGCCGCGACTTCTCTTCTTCCGGAATCGCGTCATCCATCTTCAACGACGGCGTATTCGGTCTCGGCGAGTACTTGAACGAAAATGCGCCATCATACTGTACCAAGTCCAGGAGGTTCAGTGTCTCCTCAAAATCCTTTTCTGTCTCTCCGGGAAATCCCACAATCAGATCGGTAGTAATGCTGATGGCGCGCTTCGACCCATGCAACAGCGCAATCTTCTGCAGGTATTCATCGCGGGTATACGTCCGCGCCATCGCCCGCAGCACATTCGTCGACCCGCTTTGCACCGGCAAATGTACGTGCTCGCAAATTCCCGGCACCGTCTCAATCGCTTCCACAATATCTTTTCCGAAATCCCGCGGGTGTGAAGTCGTGAACCGCACTCGCCGTATTCCCGGCACTGCCGCCACCGCCGCCAGCAACTCCGAAAATCGCATTCGCCGCCCGCTCGGGTCCGCGTACGAATTCACCGTCTGCCCCAGCAACTGCACTTCCGTGTACCCCATGTCCGCCAGCTGCCGCACTTCTTCCAGTACCGACGCGCTCGCCCGGCTGCGCTCCGGCCCTCGCGTATACGGCACTACGCAATACGAACAAGCCTTGTCGCAGCCCTCGATGATCGTCAAATAAGCTCGCCACGGATTATCGCGCCGCGTAATCTCGGTCTCAAACGTTTCGTCGGTGTCCAGATCCAGCCCGGTAATGCGCTTGCCGCCGGCTTCCAACTGCGCCAACAACTCCGGTAATTTCCTGTAACTCGCGCTTCCGCACACCAGGCTCACCCACGGCGCGCGCTCGAAAATGTCTTCCCCTTCCTGCTGCGCTACGCATCCCAGCACGCCAATCACTTGCCCTTCTTTGCGTGTAGTGCGGTATTCGCCCAATCTCGAAAATACTTTTTGCGCCGCTTTCTCCCGGATCGAGCACGTGTTGTACAGAATCACGCTCGCCTCGTCCGTCCGTTCCACCTGCTTGTATCCCCGCGCCAGCAGCACCCCGGCCACCTTCTCTGAGTCGTGCTCGTTCATCTGGCACCCAAATGTCTCCAAATAAAATGTGCCAGCAGTTGGACTTTTGTAGTGGCCGACCTTCAGGTCGGTTCCGATGTTTTCGTAGTGGCCGATCTTTAGATCGGTGCCTTCCTCTTGGGGTGGCACTGTGTAGCGGCCGCTTTCCGAAGCGGGCGCAATTCTCCTGCCCACACCCGCCCCCACGAGCCTCTCCACACTAAAATCAAATCCATTCCCCATAACCTAACTCTACCACACGCCTTTTTGCAGTGCGCCGCCTCGCCTTGTTTCCTCTGTGCCCTCTGTGGTCAATCGCCTCGTTCTCGAATCGGCCAAGCTGTGCGTCCCAACTTCCTCATTCCGCTCCCGCGACCTTCACCCCGTACGCGTACTTCCCCGGCAAACTCCCCGGCAACTCCACCTCCACATCCTTGCTCTTCTGCGTCCACGTCAAATTTCCCGCCGCTCCCAGCATGGTCACCGGCGTCCCCGCCTTCACCGTCACATCCCGAATCGTCACCGTCTTCCCTTTCGGCTCGCCCAACAAAAACGCGTACACCGCTCCATCCTTCTGCGTGAATCTCACGTTCACGCCGTCCGCCGTTTCTCCCTCCGCTCTCTTCCACGGCCTCGTCCCGTAAATTCCCTCTCCGTTCATGTCCAGCCACGCGCCCAGCGCCTTCAGGCGATCCAGCTGTACCGCCGGAATCGTTCCATCCGCCTCCGGTCCCACATCCAGCAGCAAGTTGCCGTTCTTGCTCACAATGTCCACCAGCAGATAAATCAATTCATCCTTCTTGATCGTATCGGCCTCTCCCTCGGCACGGTTGTACCCAAACGACCTTCCCAGCCCTCGGCACTCTTCCCACTTTTTCGCGCTGATCTTGCTCAACGTCTCGTATTCCGGCGAACTGAAGTCCGAATGCTTCACGCCAAACCGGTCGTCCACCACTCCGTCCGGTATCGCATTGTAATATTCCGCGATGATTTCCAGCGCGTGCCCCGACTTTGGATAGTCAATGTCATTCCACAGCACCGACGGCTGGTATTTCCGGATCAATTCCCGCATGTGCGCGTCCGCGTATTTTCCGTACGCTTCCGTTTGCGGCTCCACGCTTTTGGCTTGCGTCCAGCTCGTGATCGGACCCGGCACAAACGTCCAGTCGTATCCGCCCGAATAATAAAGGCCCATCTTCATTCCCTGAGCCCGCACCGCTGCAGTCAATTCACCCACCAGGTCCCGCGTGGCATGTTGCCGATCTTTAGGCAATGTTGGATTCGGCGTCTCGCTCGGCCACAGTGTGAACCCTTCGTGATGTTTCGACGTCAATACCACATAACGCGCCCCAGCCATCTTGAAAACCTGCGCCCACTCCTCCGGTTTCCATTTCTGTATGTCTTTGTCAAACGTCTCCGCGAAATCGTAATAGTTGTAATTCGCCCCGTAATGTTCCTTGTGATACGCCTGTGTCGGCGAGCCATCCAGTCGCAGCGTGTTGTAATACCACTCCGCGTACGGATTCCTCTTCAAATACTCTTCCGGTGAAAGCTTCTCTCCCTCCGGCGTCAGCACCGCCCATCCCGGAACCGAATACAATCCCCAGTGAATAAAAATTCCCAGCTTCGCGTCCGCATACCACGCCGGTAACGGATGCGTGTTCAAGGACTCAATCGTCGCCTCATACTTCCCCGCCTCCTTCTTCTCCGTACCCTGGCCACTCGCCCCAGCCGCAACAATCGCGCATCCCACCGCCACCGCCGCCAATCTCCGCCAGTTCCTCATCTCCGTCTCCTCTGGAATTTCTTCTTGCCTTCGGCTACCGTCACGTCTATATTGCCGGCATCCCGGTTGCCAGAATCTTTCTGATCTCGGTTTTAAAGTTGCATTTTCTGCGCTTCTCTCTGGCGCCTGACGCTCCCGCCCATCGTCTGCCTCGGAGGCTACAATGTTCAGAAGGACTCTTCCACCCATATTGTTCGTCATTCTCTTCTCTCTGCTGATTGCGGCTGATGCATTCCCGCAGGCACCGGCCCGTGCAACCGTCACCGACACCAATACTCAGGACGTTGCCAGTATTACGGTTCAAGTCACCGCCGCTCCTGCTCATGCCGAAGAGCGCCGCGCAACCCCGGGCCATCCCGAAATTCGTGTCATCAACGGAAAAGCTCTGATGAACCTGGACGCAAGCGTGAGCCTACAACCCATTGAGGCGCCCCAGGGCACTTATTTTCTGGTTCACTCTCCCGCGGAGTCGGGTGCCGTGGGCTACACGCTGTCGCCCCCGGGAATTCTCGAGCCTGCCCCTGGCATTCACCACCTCCCCGCCAACGCCGTGGGACTGGTAATCGCCGTCAATCCCGGCACCGCCAAAATCACTATTAAGGGATCGCCATTTTTGCGGCGCCCCGGCGTCAAAAACACTGCTTCCATCTCCAACAACTGGTCTGGCTACTCCCTGACAACCGGTGCTCCCTTCATGTCGGTCACTGGCTCCTGGACCGTTCCGACCGTCTATGGTGACGCTGGCGACCACTCCAGCACTTGGATCGGCATCGATGGGTGGCCGCCCGGAAACGGTGACCTCATCCAGGTAGGGACCGAACAAGATTATTCGTCTGGCATTTTTGGCACCGGTTTATTTGGAGGGCCGAATTACTATGCCTGGTGGGAAGTACTTCCTGATACCGCCAATTCATTTTCCAATCCAGTCTCGCCCGGCGATCACATGCTTGCGATTATTTCCCTGAATGGAGATCCCACTCCCGGATCCCCGATGAACTGGCTCATTTTCCTCATGAACCAGACGAAAAATTGGACCGTCACCAAGAACGTCACGTATTCGGGAAAAATGCTATCGGCGGACTGGGTGGCGGAATCTCCCCAGGTCTGTCGCTACATCTTTTGGTGTTCTGTGGGCGAAATCGCCGACTACGGCTCGGCGACGTTTGACGGTTTTGACTTTGTCAACAGCCTCTCGCCTGACCTGACTTTCGACAGTTCCATTCAACTCGTGCAGGACGGCAAGGCTACCTCTACCCCTTCGCTCCCCGACGGAGACAGCGATGGATTCACGGTCGCTTTCGGCTCACAGCAGCCTGCTCCTCCGGGCCCTATCATCACCACGACTTCCCTGCCCGTTGCCTATCCTAATTTCCCTTACCAGGCCCCCATCTACGCCACCGGGGCCTCCTCGTTTGCCTGGTCGGCTTCCAATCTTCCTTCGTGGCTCGCACTGGACCCCAATTCTGGAATCCTCAGCGGCACACCCTCCGCGTCCGGCCTCTATTTCTTTAGCGTCATCGCCCGAGACGCGTCCAACCATAGCCTCTCTTCTCAAATCCAAGGGCTGTCCGTCACTGTTGAGGCTACTCCTCCCCAACCCGACTTTTCTCTTTCCGCCAATCCCGTCGCCGTTTATCTTAAGTCCGGCCCCTCTGCTTGCGTTGGGTCCACCACCATCACGATCCATCCGCTTTACGGTTTCAGCGGATCCGTGGAACTAACCGCTTCCGGTCAACATGTTGGCAACGTTCACTTCAATCCCTCTACTGCCGATACGACTTCTCAGCTAACCTTCAGTTCCACCCTGTGCCACGGTGGGCCTGATGAGAACCTTCTCTCCATCACCGGGACCTCCGGCTCCCTCACTCACCACACCACCGTCGATCTTGTGCCTCAGGTCGTTGTGGTCTGCGATTCTCCCGAAGCTCGGCAGCATCTGAAGTACTGCCAATGAGCGATACTTCGTTACGTCGTTGCCGGTCCGCCTTGGCCGCTTCGGGTCTTTAAGTACGCAACCACAAATAGCACCCCCAATAAAAAATCCGTCCCCCCAAACACCATATCCGACCCGTGCATTCTCCCCTGCATTACCAGCACTGCCACAGCAATGGTCCAGGTGAATTTCTCTACCATGCTCGGTATCATCATCGGCCGAAACCGTACCGGATCCCTCGCAATCACCAGAAACGCGATCTGCCACGCCAACGCCACACCTACAAACCCGTAATAAAATCCCGGATGCGTAATCGCCGGCGGGTCTTTTTGTCCGATCAAGTCAAACATGAAATACAGCGGGGTGATCACCAGCAATCCCCAGATCCCCGCCACCCAAAACACCACCTTCGCGAATTTCATTCCTTCCTCCTTCCCTGCAGCATATCCAATTCTCCTTCTCTTTCCTTCACTTTCTCTTCCGGTTACAATCATTCCTTTCCCAGGCCCGTGGCAACTCATTTCCCGGAGTGATCCATGCGCTCCACCGCTACACAACGCTCCACCTACCCTCTCGGCCAATCCGAGCAGGAATTCCATCGCCTCAGCCGTCAAGCGCAAGCTTACGAGCCCTTCACTCGCCAACTTTTTCTACAGGCCGGCATCGTCCCAGGCATGCGCGTTCTCGACGTCGGCTGCGGCGGCGGCGATGTTGCGTTCCTCGTCGCCGATCTCGTTGGCCCAGGCGGTGAAGTCGTTGGCACGGACCGCGTCTCCTCCGCCATTCAATGGGCCATTTCCCGCGCGCAATTCCGTAGCATGAGCAACATCCGCTTCCTCGAAGGCGATCCCACCGAAATGTCCTTCGACGAACCCTTCGACGCCGTCGTTGGCCGTCTCATCCTCATGTATTATCCCGATCCCGTCGACGCTCTTCGCAAGCTGCAGCATCATCTCTGTCCCGGCGGCCTCACCGTCTTCCAGGAATTCGATATTGCCAATTGCCGCTCGATTCCTGCCGCTCCCACTTTCGATCGTGCCGTCGCCCTCATTCGTCAAACACTTCTCGCCACCGGAGCCCGCGTACAACTTGGCCTCGAACTCCACCAGGTTTATCTCGATGCCGGCCTTCCCGCTCCCACCATGCGCATGGACTCACTCGTAGGTGGCGGCTCCGACTTCGCCGGCTTCGCCCTCGTCACCGATGTCCTGCAAAGCCTCCTTCCCACCATCGAGAAACTTCATCTCGCCACCGCCGCCGAACTCGACCTTCCCACGTTCGAGCAGCGCCTTCGCCAGCAAGTCTCCTCCAACAAAGGTGTCATCCTCTCCCCAGCGCTAATCGGCGCCTGGTCTCGCAAATCCTCCTGATTGGATTCCGCACCGCTCACCTTTCCCAAGTGTCCGACTCCCCCGGCTCTTTAGTTGTCATCCCGAGCGAAGCGAGGAATCTGCTTCTGCCTTTGCCTTAAACTTTTAACTTTTAACTTTTGACTTTTAACTCTTAACTCCACCCCCGCACAATCCACGCTACACCGCATCTCATTCCTTTTGACCATCTTCCGCACCCTGTGCTACGTTTCTTATGTCACCAAATTTCCGTCGCTCTTGAGGGGTTGACATCATCTCTTTGTTCTCCGCCATCTTCATCGGCAATATCTTTGAAATTCTTGCGCAAACCGGCTGGGTTGCCCGCTTCGTCCTCGCCCTTCTTCTCATCTTTTCTCTGATTTCCTGGGCGCTCATCTTCCAGAAGTCCGGCCTTTTCGGACGCGTCCGCCGCGAATCCGACCAATTCCTGAAAATCTTTCGCGCTACGAAGGGCGTCGCCAATCCCCAAGGCCTCGTTTCCGCCGGTTCTCCCTTCTCTTCCGTGTACGCCGCCGGCTATCGCGAATTGCAAAGCCAACTCGCCGGCACCACCAGCAATCCTGCTCCGCAACGCCTCAAGTCCATGCAAGCCGTCACCGTCGCCATGCAACTCGCCTCCGCCGAGGAAGTTCGTCGCGTCGAAAAGGGCATGTCCTGGCTCGCCACCACTGCGGGCGTCACTCCCTTCATCGGTCTTTTCGGAACCGTTTGGGGCATCATTGACGCCTTCTCCGGCCTCGGCACTTCCGGATCTGCCAGCCTTCGCGCAGTCGCTCCCGGCATCGCCGAAGCGCTCGTCACGACCGCCGCCGGACTTTTCGCCGCCATCCCTGCGCTCATCGCCTACAACTACTTCCTGCAGGACATTCGCGACCTCGCCCAGCGCCTCGACACCTTTGCCCTTGAATTCGCGGCCCAAATCGAAAAAACTTTCACCTGATATGCGCCACCTCGCCGCAAAACGTGACTCTTCTCTTGTTGGGGATTTTTACGCTCATCGTTACGCGATCAGTGATCAGGTATCAGTGATCAGGAACCAATCCTTGCCTACCTCAAATGATGTCCTTTGGCGTTTTTCTTCGCATCCTGATCCCTGGTCCCTGATCCCTGATATCCCTATCCTCAAGCAAGGTTGCCGCGTGCCCACACCATGCCCCAACTGACCAAATCCACCCAAACCAGCCTCTCCGACATCAACATGGTGCCGTTCATCGACGTCGTCCTCGTTCTCCTCATCATCTTCATGATCACCGCTCCCATCCTGCAATCCGGCATTGAAGTCGACGTCCCCAAAACTCACACCGTCAAAGAAATCACCCAGCAGCGCCTTGTCGTCACCATGGACAAAAATCAGCTCATCTATCTTGGCAATGAGCCCGTCAATATCCATCAACTCGCCGACAAGATCAAAAAACAATCCAAGACCCAGAAGGATGTGATCTACCTCCGCGCTGATGAAACCGTTCCTTTCGGCGCTTTCTGTACCGTCATCGATTCCCTTCGCCAGTCCGGCATCTCCAACATCTCCATCGTCACGCAACCCATCAACGACCGTTCTCGCTCCAACTAGCCGCTATGTATCGCCCCGCGCCTTACACCGACGAACTCGACCTTAAGCCTTTCCTCGGCTACTCCGTCTTCATGCACTTCGGTCTTACTGTTCTTCTTCTCATCGGTATCTGGATTCAACGCAACGCCGTCCCTTGGGGCGGTGTCGGTGGCTCCGGAGATTCCGGTGTGCAAGTGAATCTTGTCGCCACTGCCGGCCTGCCAATGCCTCAGCCCAACGTATTCACGGACAGTCGCGTCGTCGATCCTACTAAGGGCCTCGCCAAGGAAGAGCCGCCCAAGCCTCCCGAACTCCAGACCGACGCCACGAATATCCCCAAGTTCAGTAAACTCAAGCCTCCTCCTCCGCCCAGCAAAGCTTCAAAAACTCTCGAGAACAAAACGCCTCCTCCCACAAACGCCATTCCCTACGGCAAGGGTGGCACCATGAACGTTCCCACCGGCTATGGTTCCGACCCCGGTCCCATGTCTTCCGCCGCGGGCCTTTCCGTCGGCGGCCAAGGCGGCGCTGAATTTGCTGCGCGTTATCCTTGGTACGTCGCCAGCGTCACCAAGCGCGTTCAGGATAACTGGCTGCAGAACACGATCGATGCTCCGGTCCGTAGCGCGCACATCGCCCACGCCATCGTCACCTTCACCATCCTCCGCGACGGCAGTGTCAAAAATATTCGCCTCGCGCAATCCAGCGGCAATCGCTCTATGGACGATTCCGGCATTCGCGCGCTCTCCGGCATCGACAAAATGCCCGCCCTCCCCACTGACTGGCGCGGCCAATCCGTGGATGTAACCTTCGACTTCGACCTCTCGCAGCACCACTAGATTTCGGTGCGCGCTTTGGTTCTATATGTAGGGGCACGATCATGGTGCCCTCGTGGGTTTGCTCTTTCCCGTCTTGTCATCCCGACCGGAGCGGCCCGGCTTTTTCCTGCGCGCCGTTTCGTGGCGCGCCGGGCCGCGCAGTGGAGGGATCATGGCAACCCGTCAGCCGAACGCCAACCGCTGCACCATCGAACTTCCCGCCTTTCACTCTTTAAGTCACAAATCCTTCCTTTCAACTGTCAACTTTTAACTTTCAACTCTTTTCGCGCCCTTCCTCTTTTCGTCGTATCCTATACTTCTCACTCATCCCCCGCCCATTTGCGGACAAAACTCGGAGGCTTCGTTGTCGTTGAAAAAATCGGTTCCCGTTTTCTTCCTTCTACTTCTCTCCCCAGTCCTCGCCCTCTCCCAGCAGGAACAAGGTTGGTTCCGCACCGGAACCGGTCTCGGCGTCGAAAAGCCCCGCATTGCCGTTGCCGATTTCGTGGTCCGCTCCGACCAGGCCAAGTCCCACGCCCCGCTCTTCACTCAAGTTGTTCGCGACGATCTTGCCTTCTCCGGAATTCTCGACCTCGTCTCTCCCAGTTTTTATCCCACGCAACCCCTCCCCGATCCCTCGCAACTCCGCAATCTCACCTGGACCGACATGCCCCTCAACGCTAACTTCGTCGCCTTCGGCAATCTCTCTGAAACCTCCGCCGAAGTTTCCATCTCCGCGTGGCTGTTCGACGTGCGTAATCCCTCTTCCCAACCCGTCATCGCCAAAATTTATCGCGGCAATCCCACCGACGCCCAGGTCCGCAAATTCGCTCATCAATTCGCCGACGAAATCGTCAACAAACTTTCCGGCGGAATCGCCAGCATCGCCTCCACGCAAATCGCCTTCATCAGTTCGCGCTCCGGCACCAAAGAACTTTGGGTTATGGATTACGACGGCTCCAACCAGCACAAACTCACTTCGCTCGGCAGCGTCTCTCTCACTCCTCACTGGTCCCCAGACGCTTCCCGCATCGCTTTCACCTGCTTCGCTCCCGCGAACGGCGTGGTCAGCGCGCAAATCTGCATGTACTCTCTCGATTCCAATAGAGTCGTTTCCTTCGCGCGCTACAAGGGCACCAACTCTTCTCCCACCTGGTCGCTCGACGGCTCCCAAGTCATGTTCTCCTCTTCCATGCAAGGCAATCCCGCTCTCTACGTTTCCGATGCCAGCGGCAATCGCCCCAAGCGTGTCACTCTCAGCTCCAATGGCGCCGACACTTCTCCCGCATGGAATCCGAAGACGGGACAGACCGTCGCCTTCGTCAGCGATCGTGGCGGCGTCCCTCAGCTTTATTTGATGAACTCCGACGGCACCAACACCCGCAAGCTCGATCTGCCCGACATGGGCTACGTCATCGATCCCGCTTGGTCGCCCAACGGACAACTCCTGGCCTTCTCCTGGCGCCGTCCTTCGGGTAACTATGACCTCTACATCATGGACGTCGCTTCCGGCAGTCTCCGCGAAATCACTCGCGATTCCGGCCGCAATGAACGTCCCAGTTGGGCTCCCGACGGCCGTCACATCGTCTTCGAATCCACCCGCGGCGGCTCCCGCCAAATCTGGGTGATGCTGGCCGACGGTTCCGCCCCTCGCCAGCTCACCACCGCGAGCCACAACGAATCTCCGAATTGGTCGACGAAATAATGAGCAAGGATCGCGATATCAGAGATCAGGCATCAGCTATCAGGGAGCGGCCCTTTTTGGAGTGCGTCGGCTCGCCGTCCCTTTTGCAGTCGACCCGTTCGCCGCTCTCTGCATCACGCCACAATCCCAACGCCGCCTCCGCGCTTCCTGATCCCTGTTCCCTCATCACTGATATCCCTCGCGCTCGTCTCCCGTGCCCCTCACGGCACAACTCAATTTCCCAGCACCCCTCGCTCCCGCTTAGCAGTACAATATATCGTGTTACGACATATCCACCCGTTCACTCCAGTCGGTGCTACTCTTATATATTCCGGTTGGCCCAGCACGGGATAACTCAGTGTCGAGGAGGACACGCATAATGATTCCGCCGTACCGCCCCTATTTCCGCACACTCTTGATCTCGGCTTGCGCGCTTACGCTCGTCGTCGCCGGCTGCGGCCCTAAAAAACAGAAGGCTCAGCCCAGCACCTATACTCCGCCTCCCGCCGCCGTGAAGCCCACCGTCTCTCTCTCCGCGGATAAGAACTCCATCAACCCTGGTGAATCCGCCAAGCTCTCCTGGACTTCCACCGATGCCACCAACGTCTCCATCGCTCCGGAAGTCGGCGCCGTCACGGCCCAAGGCACCACCACCGTCACTCCTGGCACTTCTACCACCTACACGATCACGGCCTCTGGCCCGGGTGGCAATGCCGACGCCACGGTCCGCATCGCTGTCGCTACCGCTCCGCCGGCGACCACCGAAGCGCCCAAATCTTCTTCCATGGATGAACTGTTCCTGCAGGAAGTCGGCGACGCCTACTTCGAGTACGACTCCGCGGAACTTCGTCCCGATGCTCGCCAAGCCATCCAGAAAGATGCCGCCTTCTTCAAGCAATACCCCACCATGCGCATCACCATTGAAGGCCACTGCGACGAACGCGGCTCCACTGAATACAACCTCGCTCTCGGCCAGCGTCGTGCCAACGCCGTCATGCAATATCTCGTCAGCCTCGGCATCCCCGAAAGCCGTCTCAACGCCACCAGTTGGGGCAAAGAAAAGCCTTTCTGCCGGGAAGCCACCGAAGCCTGCTACGCCAAAAACCGTCGTGGCCACTTCGTCCAAGCCAAGTAATTTACAGCGCGGCGCCTAGCCGCCGCTTATAACCAAAGCCAACGCCGAGCCCGTTGATCGCACCGCGACCACGGGCTTCGCACCGGGCCGTCCGCAAAATCCTGTGGCTCACTACCTTCAGGGGTGAGGCCTTTCCGCAACGCAACTCCAACCGATACGTGTACCGTTACAGTGCGCCCGCTAGCCGTTTTTTTTGCCTTGCAACTTTCAACTCTTAACTTCTCGCATCTCTCCCCATACAACCACTTGCTCCCTCGCTCATCTCCCAGTAAATTGGAAGGTTGACACCGCTATTTCCTTTTTACTGAGTCTTTCCGTGGAGGATCGATCATGCGTCTTCGTAACATTCTCATCTTCTCTGCCGCCATGTTTGCCAGCGCTCTGGCTGGCAGCCTGGTTGGACCTCGCCCCGCCCTCGCCGTCGCCCGAGAAATTATCGAGCTGCAGCGCGACGTCAGCGCCATTCTCCAGGGTCAGAAGGATCTCCAGACCCAAATGACCCAGGACCACACTGTCCAGAAAACTCTCATCGAGCAATCCTCCGACAGCGTTGCCAAGCTCAATTCCACCATGAGCTCTCTTGAAAAATCCGTCCAGGACGTGCAAGCCAACTCCGGCGCGCGCCTCGACACCATGTCCACACAGGTCCAAGGCCTCTCCGACAATCTCGAGGAAATTAAGTCCCGCCTCGGCAAACTTAATCAGCAACTCGTCGACCTGCAAAACTCCGTTCAGAGCATCGACGCCCGAATTTCCGGCGGCGCTCCTGCCACGTCCCCATCGAATGGCGCGCCCAACGGCACCGCCAATCCGGCGGGTTCTTCGCAACCCATGGCTTCCAACCTCGCTCCTTCGGGCCCGCCTCCTTCCGCCGACACTCTCTATTCCAACGGACTCCGCGACATCACCAGCGGCAAATACGATCTCGCCCGCAACGAATTCCAGGATTATCTGCGCTATTACGGCGACACCGATCTCGCCTCTAACGCGCAGTTCTACCTCGGCGAGATTGCCTACTCGCAGCGTCAATACGATGTCGCTGTTCAGGAATACGACAAGGTTCTCAGCACTTATCCCAAAAGCTTTAAGCTTGCTCCCGCTCGTCTGAAGAAGGGTATGGCTCTCCTCGACCTCGGCCAGAAAAATCCGGGTGTCAAGGAACTCCGTGAAGTCGTCAAGCGCTATCCCGGCACTGAAGAGGAGCGCCGCGCCCGCGCCAAACTCAAAGAACTAGGCGTAGCCGTGACCGCCGCAGCCCACTAACTTCGGAAAGCGCCGGCTCGCCGTCGCTTTCCGATCCGAGCAAACTCCAAGCGCTGGGCTTTATGCTAACGCGGGTTCGACCCTCCGTTCTTTTCTCTCCACTCAATGCGGCCTTCCAGAACTCGGTGTTGGCGCCGGTGGCGGACTCGACTGCCTTTCACCACCACCCCCTCCTCCCGATGACGTATGCGGCACCGACGTTCCTCCACCACCACCGCCACCTCCGCTGTACGACGACGCATGCGATGACGACGATCCCCCTCCCGACGAGGCATGCGACGATGTCCCTCCACCTCCGCCGCCACTCCCCGAACTTCCCCGCGACGCACTCTGCGAACTTCCTCGCGCGCTTCCTCCCCCACCGCTCGCGCTCGCATGAGCTCCACCGTTTCCGTTCGTATTCCTTTCCGCGCTCCCCGCATAGCTATTTCCCGAATTCTGCGTGCTCGACCGCGGACTTGTCCAATTGCTTTCGTATCCTGCCGGCACGTTCCGCACAATTTCCAACTTCTTCGGCTCCGCTTTAACCTCCGCGATTTCTTTTCCCCTCTTCTCCTGAAACACCAACACTCCGTCCTTCCCGTTCAGCGGCGGCTTCCCCTTAACGTCTTGCGGATGTTTCGGTATGTAGCCAATTTTCTTTCCCATCTTCACCCGCACAAACGATCCGCCTCTCGTCTTTGGACCCACCACCCACTTTTTTTTCGGCGGCTCGCATTTTCCATGTTTGCTCGGCTCGCCCTGTTTGCAGGGAAGTCCGCGCCAATCCGGCACCCAGCTTCCTGCATGACACGTCGCCCACGGCCACGAATCCGTGTAGTAGCTTGTTCCATTGCTTCGCCATACCGATTTCACCACCTTGCCCTTCGGATTTTGCGGCGTGATCAGCAGCGTTTTCTCCAGGTAATAATCCGCGTATGCCGTCGAACAAGGTCCGTTGTTAAAAACAAATGTTCCCGCAGGCTCCGTCACGGTTACATACTGCGCATTCGCAGCCTGGCCCGCTCCAATATTGGTCCCTGTTGTTGCCTGTCCTCCTTGGCTTTGCGCGTGCGCTGCCGGCGCACCATTCGCTTCATTCGACTCGTTGGCTGCCAGCGCCTCAACGTTCGGCTCCCAGCATTTCCCGTACGGTGCGCAATCGCTGAACGTCCCGGCCCTCACCAAATCCACCAGCCCCGGTATCGGCGCCTTCAGTCCCGATTCTTTCAATCCCGTTTCGATATCTGCATTTCTTGCCGATCTCTCCCCGCTCACCCACTGATCCCAGTCCTTTTGTTCCACATCGCTTTCCACTTCCTCTACGCGGGATACCACTCCACCAACGCACTGCACCGCTTGGCCCGGCCCCACTTGGACCATTTGCCCTGTGGCTCCGACCGCAATTTCCAGCGTTCCTTCCACGATACGAAACAGCGCACCATCCAATGCGCTCTCCACCCTCAGCACCATTGCTGATTTCATGTGCAGGTCGGCCGCCAGCGTCTCAATCGTCAGGTCGTCCTGCCCGTTTGACTCATGCGCGAAACTCGCCGTCCCCGTCAACAATGCCATTGTCGTGCTTGTGCCCTGCGCGTTGCTCTTCAAACCCTTGAACTGCAGCACCGAATGCTCCGCCAGATACGCTACCGACCCGTTCTCAAACTCCACTTGCGCTCTTCCGTCTTCCGTCGCCAGTGTCGCTCCGTCTCCGATCGGCAGATTCACGCCTGCCTCAATCCAGTTCGTCCCCAAATCCGGATTTCCGTTTGTCCCGGCAGAAAACTTCACGTCTCCTTGGACATAACTCACCCGCACAATTTGCGGTTTGTCGGTCACGGCTCCATTTGTTGGGGTTGCACTTCCAAGACTTGAGGCACTAAACACAAGCAGAAACACTATAGGCCGGGTAAAGCGCATGAGCAGCCTCCAGAACGAGCCATTTACCCTTTGCACTTATGTGACGTGCGATTACCGTAATTTGTTACGCCACACCCGTAGTTGCTGGTTTTTCTTCCATGTAGCGCGGGTTTTCATGCCAGCCCTCTCCGCTCATCTCCCAAATCGACCTTTTGTAGTGGCCGACATACAGGTCGGTTTCTTGTTTTCCTGGGGGTCGGAGCTTTAGAGTCTGTGTGAGAACTAGGGTTGACGCGCCGCTTATACTGCAACGAGGAGGGAGGCGCGATGGGGAAATTTTTGGATTACAGCCCGGAGCAGGCCTATCTGCTGCCGCCGAGCGTGCGGGATGTGCTGGGGGCGGGTCATTTGTGTTTTTTTGTTCGGCGCGTGATCGCGAAGCTGAAGCTGGAAAGCTTTCGGACGGAATATGGAGCCGAAGGCGGGCCGGCTTATGCACCGGAGATGCTGGTTTCGGTTTGACTGTATACCTACGCGCTGGGGGTGACCAGTTCGCGGAGGTTGGAACAACGCCTTCGCGAGGATTTGGCGTTTCGTTATTTGGCTGCTGGAGCGGCGCCGGATCATTGGACGCTGAACGCGTTTCGCAGGCGGCACGCCAAGGGGCTAAATGATTTGTTCACGCAAGTGGTGGAACTGGCACGGGCCAGCGGATTAGGACGCTTGGGGCACGTGGCCATCGATTCGACGCGCATCGCCGCTAACGCCTCGCGGAACCGCATTGACACCGAGCAAGCGCTGCGCGATGCGCGGGCGCGCATCCGGCGGGACGTTCGTCGCTGGCAGCAGCAGTGCGATGCTGACGATCCGAACGAGGGCGCTGGCAACGAGGTGGACCGCACCGTGATGGAGCGGCTGGAGCAGCAGGGGATTCCCGAGCGGCTCGAACGGTTGCGCAAGTCGGGTCTGAAGAAAATGTCGCGGAGCGATCCGGACAGCCGTTTTCTGCGCGAGCGGGGCGGGTTCACATTGGGCTACACCGCGACGCTGGCGGTCAGCGAGGATCACCTGATTGTGGCGCAGCAACTCGGTCAAGCGGCCACGGACAACGAGTTGTTGGTGCCCATGGTGGATCTGCTGGAACAGCAGTGCCGCGAACGGCCGCAACGAGTGAGCGCCGACAGTGGTTTTTTCTCTGTGGCTAACTTGCAAGCGATGGAGGAGCGCAGCATCGATGCGTACGTGCCAGACAATAACCTGGCGCGGTTCTTGAATCGCGGTGGAAGATTGAAGCAACATGCCTGCCATCCGATGCACCGTCGCATGCGACGGAAACTGCGGGACCCGGCAGGCCGCGCGATTTATGCACGACGCAAAGCCATCGTCGAACCAGTGAATGGGATATTGAAAGAACAACGGGGAATGCGGCGGTTTCGCATGAAAGGCCTCCGGAAAGTCGCACTGGAATGGACCCTGGCCAGCATCGCTTACAACTTGACCAGGATGTGGCACGTCAACTAGCTACACCGCCGCCAACCGTTCACCGAAACACTTCGAGAATGAGAAAAATGTTCGCGTTAGGGCCCTAAATGAAAGGCAGACCGAGTATTCACACAGACTCTTTAGCTCCGACATTACACTCTAATCGAAAAAGGGGGTTTAGCCCCTGAGGACTCGTCAACCCCCACACCTCTACCTCACAACCTTCCTCTTCAACCTCATCTCGTTCGAGGCCTCAAATTCCAACTCCTCATACAACCGCCGCCCCTCATCCCTCGCGTGCAATATCACCGTCTCCACCCCTTCTTTCGCGCACCACCCCATCGCCGTCTTCATCAACTCCCTCGCCAACCCTCTTCGCCGGTACGCCGCCTCCGTGTACACGTTCACAATATTCCCGCGCCACTTTCCTCCCCCAATCATGTGCGGCAGCCAATCCATCAACCACAGCCCTGCTCCCGCCGCCACCGTTTCATCCGCCGCAGTCGCAAACCACGCCAGATACTCCCTCGCCTCCATCTTCCGCTTCACCCATGGACGAAACTTCTCGCTCATCGACTCCAACGCTCGCTCGTCGCGATGTCCCATAGCAAAAAACATCGCTCTTCGCTGGTGAACGATCGTCTCGATATCCCGTTCCTCCAGCCGCGCTTCCCGTATCGTGAAATCCAAAATGCTCATCACGCTGCAGGGACCGCGTTGTGAGGCGGTCCGCTCTTCTCCGAAACTTACAACTCAAAACTCAAAACTCAAAACTGATAACTTAAAACTACCTCTCCCCCGGCACCAACGCATAACTCACAAACGCAAACTTCTTCCCGTCCGGCGACCACGACGGCACATTAATCGTCCCCTGCCCCCCAAACAATCTTGCCGCCACAATCACTTTTCCATCTTTCATCGACATGATCCGCAGCATCACATCCTTATTCTCCGGGTGCCCTTCCACGCTGCGGTCAAAGGTTATAAAAACCATCTGCGTCCCATCCGGCGAAAAATGTGGAAACCAATTGTTGTACTCGTCAAACGTCACTTGCGTCTGCTCGCTTCCATCCGGCTTCATCTTCCAGATCTGCATGTGTCCGGTCCGCACCGAATTGAAGTAAATCCATTTCCCGTCCGGCGTGTATTCCGGCCCGTCGTCCAATCCCTTCGCGGTCGTCAATTGCTTTTCTTCTCCGCCCGTCACCGGTATCGCGTAAATATCGAATTCGCCGTTGCGCTGTCCCACAAACGCCAGCGTCTTCCCGTCCGGCGACCAGCCATGCCAGTACGACGGAGCATTCTTTGTAATCAACCGCGGAGTCCCTCCCGTAATCGGTAGCAGGTACACGCGCGACTCGTGATCGCCCTGCGAATTATCGCTCACCACTAATTCTTTCGCGTCCGGCGAAATTCCGTGATCGTTGTTGCACTGCACCGCGAATCCCGTGTCCAATGTTTCCGTCGCGCCACCCTCCACCGGAATCGTCTCGATGCGCCCCTTCCTGTTAAACAGCAGCCTCTTTCCATCCGGCATCCAGTTCGGCGCTTCAAATCGTTCCGCTTCCACGTGAATCGCTTTCCGGTCCAGCGATTCCGCGTCAATAATTTCCATCACGCTGTACAACGTCGGCTTTCCCGTGCCCGCTACCGCGCCTTCCTTCAGCTCCACGCCCGAAAATATCGCCTTCTCCACTACATCCTTGTCGTGGCTGCACACGCCGATCCCGACGTAATACGGCTCCGTCAACATGATCTTCCCGGTTGCTCCTGCCAGCGCGAATTTCCCATCCGCTCCCGCTACCCACATCGTGAAATAATCGCCATGCTTCTCGATGCGCACTCGCTTCGGCGCGTTGACATTTGCTTGCACTTCGCGTGTCGTCGCTCCCCGCTCGTCGCGGTACTGGATCGACGTCAACCCGCTTCCATGTACCGCCACATCCGCGTACACCGCATCCCCTTCCAGGTTCTGCCTGATCATCAACACCGCTTTGCGATGCTCGTTCTTCCCCGTGCCCACAAACGCGATATCCGCCGTCAGCGTCACGTCTCCTTTCGCTTTCTTCCACGCAAATTGGAATTCATCCGACGCGAACCACATATTCTCGCCGCTTCCCGCTATCGTGTATGTTCCCTTCGCCGCATCAAACTCCACGCTTCCCTTGTGTAGCACCTTCCCCACATCTCCCGTCCCTTCAAAAATTCCCACCCCCCCAGTTTCCTCCGCGTTCACAGAAACTCCACGCATCCATCTCTCGCCCGCCATCGCCAACACCAGCGCCACCAAGCACACCACCACACAAATCTTCCCGTGTCCGCTTTTCATGGAGTTCCTCCTGCCCGTAAGCGCCAACTTAGGTCGCGAGCGCCGCAATGTCAATGCGCCAGCGCCGCTAGATTTGTTATCGCGGTGTTTTTCGCCTTACTAAAACTTATAACTGCCTCGCCTTCGCCTTACTTATAACTGAAAACTTAGAACTTCAAAGCCTAGAACTCTTTTGCCGCATCCATCGGCAACTCTTGCCCACCCGCTCACCCTCTCCCGCACGCCGCATCGTAAACCCTCTCTTTTCAACCCGATTCGTCGAAAATGCTCTTCCGCTGTGGCCCCTGATCTGCCCTACCCAATTCGTCCTCGAGCAGTCCGCTAAAGCTTTCCCCGGATCAGCCGATGACAAATCCAAATGGGGGCGCATCGCGAGCCGCGTGCCCGCTGTGCCGAAACTTTAAGAAGAGGAGCTACGCATGTCTGTTCCAGCCGTCCTGAACGCTCTTTTCCAAATCCCGGATTTCCTCTCCGCAAAATCCAGCGCCAACAAATTCAAGCAGGAATTTCAGCAACTCGGCCAAGACCTTCAGTCTGGCAATCTCTCCCAGGCTCAATCAGACTTTGCTGCGATTCAGTCCAGTAATCTCCCGGCTGTCTCTGCTTCCTCCTCTTCGTCGTCTTCGTCGTCCTCCACCAGCCTGGCTTCCGCCTTTAATCAACTGGCCAGCGATCTGAAATCCGGCAATCTCACTGCTGCTCAGCCGGACTACTCCACCGTCCAACAGGATCTCCAATTTTCCGGCGGTCACCATCATCACCATCATCATTCCTCCGACTCCGATACTTCCTCCAGTTCCAACTCTCAGAATTCCCTCGAGCAACTCTTCTCCCAACTCGGCCAGGCTCTGCAGTCCGGAAATCTCTCCAATGCCCAATCAGCGTATGCCTCCCTTCAACAGGAATTCGCCCAGCTAGGCTCCCCCCTAAGCACGTCCTCCACCTCAACTTCCTCCCCTTCAAGTAACGCCCTGAACGTCACCGTATAACCAATGTGGAAAGCGGCGGCTAGCCGTCGCTTTCCGCCCTAACTCGCACCGCGCAAGAGTCCCGCTAATAAGCCAAGTTTTATTCCTGGTTATAGGCTCTATGCTCAAACGCCCCATAAATATTTGTCATTCCGAACGCAGTCCGCGGAGTGAGGACTCTGCCTTTGCCTCCCCTCCGCGCAAAGCAACGCTCCCCGCCACAACCCCTCATTTCGTTTTTCTTCCCCAACGTGTTATCTTCCTCTTTTCAGGGGAATCTTCCGCCTCTTCTGCATCGCCGATCCGGCAAGATTTTTTCCCTGAGGGAGCAACGCGACGGAGGATCTCGCCCTCCTCCGCTGCAAAAACTAGGAGCCTCTCGCATGTCAGTCAACAAAGTCATCCTCGTCGGCCGCCTCGGTCGCGACCCGGAAACTCGCTACACTTCCGGAGGGCAAGCCGTCGCCAATTTTTCCGTCGCCACCGACGAATCCTACAAAGATCGCAATGGCGAACGCCAAAAACGCACCGAGTGGCACAAGATTGTCGTCTGGGGCAAGCAAGCGGAGATCGCTCAGCAATATCTCAAAAAGGGTTCCCTGGTTTTCATCGAAGGCCGCATTCAATCCCGCGAGTGGCAGGACAAGGAAGGCCAGAAGCGCACCAGTTTTGAAATCGTCGCCACCAATTTCCGCATGCTAGGCGGACGTGGCGAAGGCGGCGGCATGGCCGCTGGCGCCGGTGCCGGTGCAGGCGCCGCTCACGCCGAAGAACACGATCAATCCGGGCACGCCGAAGACACTTTCCCCGCTGGCGCCCCAGGCCCAGAAATCTCCGACGAAGACATCCCTTTCTAGCCGCAACGAGCCCGAGTTGCGTCGTCAGTAGCACAGGCTTCAGCCTGTGTTCGCGGTCGTCTTTCTTCCATGTAGCGCTGGTCTTTTATGCCAGCCCTTCCTTGACCTGTAAGGGGCACGATACATCGTGCCCTCTTGGATTAGTCTTCTCGCCTTCGTCTGTGCCCTCCGTGCGCTCTGTGGTGAATTCGACCCGAAGTCCTAACCTCCCTATTCAAGCCTTCGAACTTTTAACTTTTGGTTCCGAACTTCGAACCTGCTGCCCCTCTTCTGTCCCTCCGTCCAGTTGTCCCGCCTTCCCCTCCATCCGAAAATAATCCTACCTATGCGCGCACCTACTCCTGCTCTGTGTGCCACATTGCTCTTCATCTGCTTCGCTGTCGCGGCCTGTGGCTCTGCCTCCTCCACTGGCAACACGCAAACCCCGCCGCCACCCTCCATCACCATCGCGGTCTCTCCTTCCACCGCTAACGTCCGCGTGGCCAATTCCGCCTCGTTTTCTGCCACAGTTTCTGGTACCAGCAATACCGCCGTCACCTGGTCGGTCAACGACACTCCCGGCGGCTCCTCTTCGCTCGGCACCATCGACTCCACCGGCAAATACACCGCTCCCGCCACTCTCCCGTCTCCCAACTCCGTCACCGTCAAAGCCACCAGTTCCGCTGACACCTCCAAATCTTCCACCAGTTCCATCACGCTCATGAATCCCACTCCGGTCCTCACCGGCATCTCGCCCGCCTCCACCAATCTCGGCAACTTTTCTCTCACCATCACCGGCAGCAACTTCGTCTCCGGCGCGCAAGTTCTTCTGTCCAACTCCGCGCTCTCCACCGCTTTCTTTTCTTCCACGCAACTCACTGCCACCGGCACCGCCGCCTCCTCCGGTACGTTTTCCATTGTTGTTCAGAATCCCGATCCCGGCAGTTCCGAATCCTCCGCCATCAATTTCGAGGTCAACGGCTCTCCGCAGACCTCCAGTTGCTCCGGCATGGCCACGGGACAAGGCGCCAGCCTCAACGGCTTCCTTCCATTCCCTTCCGACAATCTGTGGAACAAAGACATCTCCTCTTCACCCGTCGATTCCAACTCCGCCAACATCCTGAATTTCATCGGCAATTCCATTGGACTGCATCCCGACTTCGGCTCCGGCCTGTACAACGGTTCCTCCATGGGCATCCCCTACTCTGTTGTCAACGGCTCGCAATCCCTCATTCCCATCAACTACAACGCCTACGGTGACGAAAGCGATCCCGGCCCCATGCCGATCCCTCTCACCGCTCCCATTGAGGGTTACCCGAATCCCGGCTCTGGTGATCGCCACGTTCTCGTTCTCGACAGCTCCAATTGTTTCCTCTACGAGCTCTACAGTTCTTATCCGCAGACAGCTCAGTGGAACGCCGGCTCCGGCGCCGTCTGGGATCTTCTCTCCGACGAGCAGCGCCCCTACACCTGGACCAGCGCCGACGCCGCCGGCCTCCCCATCTTCCCTGGCATGATTCGCTATGATGAAGTCGCTGCCGGTTCCCTCAAACACGCCATTCGTTTCACCGTGCAAAGCTCTTCCGCGGGATTCGTGCCTCCCGCCTCACATTGGGCGTCCAACTCTTCCAATCAGTACGCCCCTCCCATGGGCATGCGTCTTCGCCTCAAATCTTCCTTCAACGTTTCCGGCTACTCCGCCGCCAATCAAGTCATTCTCAATGCCCTAAAAAAATACGGACTCATCGTCGCCGACAACGGCTCTTCCATGTACCTCAGTGGCGCCCCTGATGATCGTTGGGATAATTCCGACCTGCACAATCTCGGCAACGTTCACACTTCCGACTTCGAAGTCATCCAGATGACGCCGCTCTACACCAGCGCGAATGTCCCCACCGGCAACGCGCCCACCGTCACGCAATTCACGGCCAGCGCTACTTCCATTTCCTCCGGCTCGCCCGTCACGCTTTCCTGGCAAGCTTCTGGCGCGGCCTACATCATCATTTCCCCAGGTGTCGGCGCCGTCCGCGGTACTTCCGTCTCCGTCTCTCCCACCGCCAACACCACCTACACTCTCTACGCCGCCAACGCCTTCGGCCCAACCACTTCATCCATCTCCATCACTGTCCACTAACCAAGTAGCACAGGCTTCAGCCTGTGTTCCTGTAACCTGTAGCTCATCCCTTCAGGGATGAGGCCTTTTCCAACCTCGCTACCAACCGACCCGACTCCGCCCACCCGCCTGTATTCTCAAAGCGCTGGCTTTTATGCCAGCCCGCATTCTCCCGCCTTTCAACTTTTAACTTTCGACACTCCCCTCCCCCTGCCAGCTCGACTTACCTATCTTCTAATTTCCATCTTCCAATTTCGACTCCTCCGCAACTCTTTCTGTTGAACCTCTTTGATAATGTCCCCTCCAGCCCCCATTAGAAATGTCCCCTACACTACGACCTCCTGGGGAGGTCCGATTGAAGAGGACAGCGATGAGTGCGAGGGAACTTCGACGAGCAGAGGTTCTGGGACGAGTGAAGGGGCAGACGCTGAGGCTGGTAGACGCGGCAAGGATGTTGGAGGTGAGCTATCGGCAGGCGAAGAGACTGTGGCAGCGTTATCGGGAAGAAGGAGCCAAAGGGCTGCAGCATCGCAGCGCCGGCAGAAGTTCGAATCGAGCGAAGCCAGAGAAATTCCGGCGGAAGGTGCTGCGGTTGATCCGGGAGAAGTACTCGGGAACGGAGCAGGAGCGGTTTGGACCTACGCTGGCAGCGGAACATTTGGCGGATGAGGATGGGCTAGAAGTGGGGGAGGAGACGCTACGACGCTGGATGTTGGCGGAGGGGTTGTGGAGCCGCATGCGCAGACGCAAAGCGCACCGGAAGCGCCGGGAGCGGCGGGAATACTTCGGCGACCTAGTGCAGCTGGATGGCAGTTTCCATGCGTGGTTTGAGGAGCGGGGACCCCGGGGATGTCTGATGAATATGGTGGATGATGCCACGGGGACGACGTGCTGTCGGCTGGGAGAGCAGGAAACGATCTGGGCAGCGGTAGGAGTGCTGCGATCCTGGATCGCAAGGTATGGCGTACCGCGAGCGTTGTATACCGATTGGAAGAACGTCTATAAGCGGCAGCCGACGGCAGGAGAGCGCTTGCACGGGAAAGCGGCGAAAACGCAGTTTGGGCGCATGTGCGCGCGGCTAGAGATTCGCATCATTGCAGCCAGTTCTCCGCAGGCGAAAGGGCGCGTGGAGCGCAACAACGGGGTGCATCAAGATCGCCTGGTGAAGAAACTGCGTCGCCAGGGGATCCAGAGCTACGAGGCTACGAACGAATATTTGGAAGGGGAATATCTTGCGGAACACAATCGGCGTTTTGCGCGAGAAGCGGCACGAGCAGAGAACTATCACGTTCGGGCGCCGAGCACGGCGAAGCTGAGAGAGATTTTCCGATTGGAGACGGAACGATCGATCAGCAACGATTGGGTGGTGCCGTACCGGGGGCATTTTCTGCAACTGCAGCCGCAGAACAGGCACTATGGGCCCACGAAAGCCAAAGCACTGGTTTGTGAGTGGGAAGATGGGGCGGTAGAAGTGCACTATCGCGGAGAATGCATGGACTACAAAGATCTGGTGGTGCGACCGCAGGCGGTGTCGGCAGGGCCAAGCAAGCCGCGCCACGCGCCAGTCAGGGGCGTAGCAGGTAAGCCGGCGCAGGATCATCCGTGGCGGCAAGGTTATGAGCAGAGAATGAAGTTGCAGAAGTTGAATGGCTCGCAGGTGTCAACACTCGTTGGGGAGTCCGCCTCCGCTACGCCCTAAACGCGCCGCACAAACCGCGGCGCAGGGCTTCGCTCCGGCGGACTCCCCAACGACAACAGCAAATCAAAAGAAAGGGGACACTTCTAATGAGGTAAGGAAGGGGACATTTCTAAAGAGGCTTGACATCCTCCGCAACTCTTTCTTGACTCCAATTCCGTCCGGTTATAACCTTCCCCTACCGAACGCGCCTCCATTCATGACTTTCTCGCTTGAGTCGCGTGTTCTGTTGCGCCCCGCCCGCGCCTGTTTCTCACTCGCGTCATTCGAAAGGTGGAGTCCCATGCTTCCAAAAGCGTCTCCGAAGTTCTATAAGCTCGCCATCGGCGGTTCGATGCTCGTTGCTCTCCTTACCGTCGGTTCTCTCCCGTTTTTCTCTCGCGATCGCGTCAAGAACGAGACTATTGAAGCCACCGCCATGGGCACCAGCACGCAGCTCGGCGAAATTGTTGGCGTCAGTGTTGAAATTTATGATTTCTCCACCCCGGAGGATCGTCAGGTCCTCGTTCAGGCCTTCGAAAAGGGTCAGAACAATGGACTCGTCAACGCTCTTTCCAAGATGCGCGCCGTCGGGCACTGCTCTATCACCGGCACCCTCGGTTACGACGTCTCCTTTATCCGCATGATTCCCACTCCCACCGGCCGCAAGATCCGCTGGATCACCAATCGCCTGCTGCGTTTCGGCGAAGTCTACGCCGACACGCAATCGCAATCCTTTAACCTCACCGCCGGCGAGTTCGACATCAACGATACTGACAAGAGCAAGAGCACCGGCGTCCTCTATCCCGCTTGCCAACTTGCGATGGACAAAGAGGGCCAGATTCAATTCCAGCTCAACCAGAACCCCTGGAAACTGGTCGACATCATCGACTGGAAGGGCACTGCCGGCGTTAACTAGTCCTGTCTTCCGCATCGCGGCCACTCCCGGCACACAAACCTGAGCGGCCGCGTTCGCTCTGTCCCGTGGGAAGGCACCGTGTTTCTAGATTCTTAAATGTAGCGCTGGCTTTTATGCCAGCCAATCGCGTTACCGGGTTCCTGATAACTGATCTCTGATTTCTGGTCTCTGTTTGCTGCTGATATCTCTTATCGAGGTGCTAAACATGAAGATGTACCGCTACTTCGCAGTTCTTTGTTGCCTGTTCGTTGTTCCACTTCTCTTCACCAGCTACATGGTTGGCAAGGATACCAAAAAGAAAATTAAGGGCGACGTCTGCTCCGCCTCTAATCCTTCCAGCATCTGTGCTGCGGCTAACACTTGCGGCTCCGCTTCTTCTCCCTGCTCCATCGATATCCGGCGCAGCCAGGGCACTTCCGCCACAGCAAAACCCAGCTTCACCGACGCCAAGGAAAACAAAGCCTTCTGCATTAAGGTCGGAACCACCGTCACCTTCATGAGCAGTTCTAAAAACACTGGCTTCGTCATCGACTTTGGCACCACCGATCCCTTCGATCACGAGGGCGCTATTATCGGCGGCGCTGATCGTCCCATCACCGTCGTCGCCAAACATCCCGGCTGCTATACCTACTCCATCGGCGCATGTACCCCCGGCACCGTCTACGGCATGTGCGGCAACTCCGACGTCCAGCTGATCGTCTCCGCCAACTAACCACTAACGATCTCGATGGCCCGCGCCCTTGCGTTTTAAGGGTGCGGGTTTCGTCTTCAATGTAGCGCTGACTTTTATGTCAGCCCTCTCCGCTCATCTCTCAAAAAATTGTCATCCCGACCGCAGCGCCGGCGTCTTTTGCTGGCGCGTAACGGAGGGATCGCAGCAACCTCCCAATCCATCGCCACGCTTTTCCTGATCACTGATCCCCGATCGCTGATCCCCGTCTCCTGATCCCTGATAACTGATATCTTTCTCGTGTACACTCTCACCACCACTTCTCTTCACGGAGGCTCCTTGCTCCCTTCCGGCAAGTTTCCCCGCCTCGCCATCGCTGCCGCGATCCTTATCGCTATTCTGCTCATCCTCGATCTGCAATTCGTTCATTCCGCCGCCAAAAGCCTTCTTTTCTCCAACGCCTTGGACCTGGCCATGCTCCTCCTCGCCGCCATTTCCTCCTTCTACGTCGCTAGCCGTTCTCCCGGCTACGCCCGCCAACTCTGGACTCTTCTCGCCATCGCTCTGTCCCTCGAATCCATCGCTCAGGCCATCAGCACCTACTACCAGTCTTTCGTTTCCGGCTCCGCGCAAATTCCCTGGCCTTCCGATCTGTTGTTCTTCGTCTGGGCCGCTCCCGTCTTCATGATGTTTCTTCCAGCCTCCGACGACGACTCCCCCTCTTTCGACTTGCTCCGCATCCTCGACTTTCTTCAGGTCGCCATCGTTGCCGCCACTGCTTACCTCTATTTCTTCTACGTCCCGTCGCGCTGGCAATCTGGGCAAGCCAGCCTGCTCCGCCAGATTCTCATCCTCTACATCCTCAGGGATTTTTTCCTGTGCAGCGGATTCTTCCTTCGCGCCAAAACCTCTCTCTCTCCTTGGCTTCGTTACTTCTCCGTCGCTATGGCGCTCATCTTCCTCACCGCTGTTCTTTCCGATGCCGACTACCTCTTCACCCTTGGCACCTTCTCCGGCGGCGCTAGTTGGGGCGACTTCGTCTCCGCGTTGCCGTACTTGCTCGTCGTTGTTTTCGCCGCAACCTGGAAGCGTGCCGCCGACGGTCCGGTTCACGAACCCCACTCCCGTTTCGTCGATTTCGTCGTCACCCATGTACTTCCCACCGGCATTCCCATCCTCGTCATCCTCATGGGACGCCGCATCGCCAAAGAACAATTCCTCATCGCCTGGCTGGCCATCACCGCATCCTTCCTCTGTTCCGCCTTCCGCCTCATCCTTACCAATCGCAAGCAGCAGCGCATCGCCCGCCAACTCAGCTCCACCGAACTCGCTTTGCAACGCTCCGAGCAAATCTTTGCTTCCGCGTTTCGCTGGAGCCCCGATTCTTTCAGCATCAACGTCTTTCCCAACGGCCCTTACCTCGACGTCAACGAGGGTTTCACTCGCCTCACCGGCTACTCGCGCGAAGAAACTCTGGGCAAAACTCCTTCCGACATGAATCTCTGGATCGACCCCTCCGAGCGGGGCCGAATCCTCGCAAAGCTCAAGGAAAAAGATCAGGTCCTCGAACAGGAATTCCACTTCCGCACCAAATCAGGCGACATCCGCAGCGGTCAAATGTCCGCCGTCGTCACCGAACTCAATGGCCGTGCCTGCACGCTCGTGGTTGTCCGCGATATCACCGCGAGAATCGAAGCCGAGAACATCCTTCGTTCCAATGAAGAACGATTCCGTTCCCTGGTCGAAAATCTCCACGTCGGCATCGTCCTTTGCGGACCCGATTCCAAGATTCTTTTCGCCAATCAGGCCGCCTCCGAAATTTTCCGCTTCCCTGCGCACCGCATCGTTGGCAAAGTCGCCGGTGAACTCGATCTCATCCCTCTGGCCGCAGACGGAACTACCCTCCCCAAAGAGTCGCGTCCGCTCGCTCGCGTTATCTCTACCGGCAAACCTGTCTATGGCCAAATGGTTGGTTATCGTGTTCCTCACTTCCAGGAAATCCTGTGGACCCTCCTCGACGCCATCCCCGAATTTGACGCCAACGGCACTCTTCGCCGCGTCATCCTCTCCTTCACTGACCTCACCGAAATGAAAAACGCGGAGCGCGCCATCCACCAGCTCACCACGCAACTGCTCCAGCTCCAGGACGAAGAACGCCGCCGCATTGGCCGCGAACTCCACGACGGCCTCGCGCAAACCGTGCTCGCCGTCAACCTCAGCCTTGCTCAGGTTCGCCAGTCCATCCAGCCGTTGAACGAATCCGCCGAAAAATCTCTCCTGAAAGCCCGCGCTCTCATGGGCCAGATGTCTCGCGAAATTCGCACCCTTTCCTTTCTCTTGCATCCTCCGCTCCTCGATGAACTCGGCCTCGTTTCTGCTCTCAAGGAATACACTCTCGGCTTCAGCGAACGCAGTTGCATCGATACCCAGTTCTACCTGCTCTCCGATTTTGCTCGTCTTCCTCAGCCCGTCGAGACCGCTCTCTTCCGCATCGTCCAGGAAAGCCTCACCAACATCCAGCGCCATTCCGGAAGCTCCTCCGCCAAAATTCGTCTCCGCCGCGAGTCCTCCACTGTCATCCTGGAAGTTGCCGATTTCGGCCACGGCATGCCCACTCCCTCCAACGGCAGCCCGCAATCCGGTGAAGTTCGCCTCGGCGTCGGTGTTCCCGGCATGCACGAACGCATGTCACAACTTGGCGGTCGTCTCGAAATCGATTCCAGTTCTTCCGGAACCACCGTCCGCGCTACTATTCCTTTAACCGATATGCCAACGGAGCCCCTCGATGACCGCGCTTCGCATCCTCATCGCGGATGACCACTCGGTAGTCCGCGCCGGGCTGCGTTCGCTCCTGGAATCGCATCCCGGCTGGGAGGTCTGCGCCGAAGCTGCTAACGGTCGCGAAGCCGTCGAAAAAGCAGCCAAGCACAAACCGCACGTCGCCGTTCTTGATATTGGTATGCCCCTCCTTAACGGCGTCGAGACCACTCGCCGTATTCGCAAATCTTCGCCCCACACCGAAATCCTCGTCCTCACCATGCATGAGTCCGAAGATCTCGTTCAGCAGGTCACTGAAGCCGGCGCTCGCGGCTATATCCTCAAAGACGACGCCGACCGCATCCTCATCGCCGCCGTCGACGCCGTCCGCAACCATAAACCCTACTTCTCCACCCGCGTCTCCTCCGCTGCCGACTCCATCGATTCTTCCGAGCCGCCGAAATCCTCTCGTTCCCGCTTAACTCCTCGCGAACGCGAAATCCTGCAGCTCCTCGCCGAAGGCAAATCCAACAAGGAAATCGCCTCCCTCCTCGGCATCAGCGTCAACACCGCAGAAGCCCATCGCGCCAACATCATGCTGAAACTAGGCTTCCACTCCATCACCGAACTGGTCGTCTACGCAGTCCGCAACAAAATCATCCAAACCTAGTAGGGGCACGTGCGCTCTTCGTCTTCAATGCAGCATCTAGTACAAATTCACTAGGCAATCCACCCAATTCCCCCATCCCCCTCCTTCCTCCATGATGGTTCTCAGAACAGGTCCCGTTTCGGAGTTGTAACTGAGCACTCTCGACAAAATCCGCGTGGTTGTTGCTGACGACTCGCCTACCGCCCTGCGTTCCGTCTGCGATTACTTGGATTTTGCTGGCGGTTTCGACATTGTCGCTACCGCCAGTGATGGCGTAAATGCCGTCCAGCTTGCTTCGCTCCACAAGCCGGACTTGGTCTTGCTCGATCTGAGCATGCCGCGGGTCAACGGGTTGGAAGCTGCAGAGCAAATCCGCCTTTCCAACCCTGACCTGCGTGTCATCATCTTTTCGGAGTTGTATGGCCTTTCTCTCGGCAACGAATGCCGTCGCCGCGGCGCAGACAGCTTCGTCTCTAAAAGCCTCTTGCCCGAAGGCCTTTTGATGGAGATTCAGCGTCTGTTTTCCGAGCAGTCGCGCACCGCCACGCCCGGCTCGTGCGCAGAATAGTGTTCCGTTCGGCGGGTCAAATCATCGCAGTGAGGGTTCAATCATGAACGTACTCATGCGTCTTTTTGATAGGAGCAGTCAGCTAGACCTATGTTCGCTCAATCTTTTCGTTGCCTCTTCTTGGGAGACAACCACTCCTGGTTGAAAATCACTGAAACTCTGGCCCAGTCGCCTTTTGTGTCTCTTTCTGTTCAACGCGCTTCTTCGTCCGCCGCCGCGTTTGACGCCCTCTCCGCTCCCTCTTGGGACGCTTTGGTCCTCGATCTTCACGCTTCTGATTTTCAAGCCCTCGATTCCATCCAGCAATTCCGCTCTCAACTTCCCGCATTCCCCATCCTCGTCCTCTTGGACCCTTCCGCTCAAGACTTCGCCGATCTCGCCACTCTCGCTCTGCAAGCCGGCGCGTCCCGTTGCCGTCCCCTGCACGACGTCACCGCCGAAATCCTGTATCAAACCATTCTTTCACTCGTCCACGACGGAAAAACTCCGCCGCCACTTCGCGCCGACTCCGATCTCCGACTCAACTTCCGGGCAGACTCCGCCTATCCGCCTTCGCGCGCCGAAGTCGTTTCCCATGCCGTCAACAATTTGCTTTGTGTGATTAACGCCAACGCCGACGTTCTCGCCGACCATTTCGCCAGTTCCGGCCTCGCCGCTCACAGCGTCCACGAAATCAAAAAAGCCGCAAAATCCGCCGCCGACCTGATCCGCAACCTGAAGTAACATCCCAACTTCGTCATTCCGAACGGACTCTGCGGAGTGAGGAATCTCTCCTGGGGTCCTCCGCCCTCACCGTTCTCTACTGCGTCCCCAACGCTGGCGACGGAAACACAAATGCCACCACCGTACGCGAATCCACCGCATTCCCATTTCTCTTCGCGGGAAAAAATCCCCAGGTCTTCACCGCTGTGATTGCCGACCCCGTCAGCGCCGCCACCCCATGCACCACGTTCACTCTCTTTACATCTCCCCCGCTCCCAATCCTCACGTCCAGCACCACTGTGCCGAACGCCGTCGAATTTGGCGGATACGTCGCATAGGTCGCCGACGCCACCCGCGCCGGAATGTACGGCGCGCTTCCCACATCCGCCGCCGCCCCCAATTGCGCGCTGGGCAATCCCACTCCGGCCGGATTAAACGGGTTGAACACCGCCGTCACCTGTATGCTCGACGCTGCTGCACTCCCATTCACTGTACCCGCCGCGAACGACCATCCTTGCGCAGCCGTCTGCGCCGCGCTCGTCAATGGCGGCACATCCCTCACCACCTGCACGTTCTGGATATTCGCGTTTCCATCCAGATTCAACTGCAGCGTCACGAACCCCGGCGAACTCGCGTTCACTGGATACGGCACTTCTCCCGCGCTCACCAGCTTCGGCGCTACAAACTTCCCGCCATTCTGCGCCTTCGCCGCCGCTGCATTCATTGCCACAGCCACCGCCACGGCGCACATCACCTTCAACAGTCGTTTCATCTCTTTCCTCGACTACCACGTCCGCGACAATATCATCCCCATCTTTTCCCGCAAAGCCTCAAGGCAGTTCCCCCAAAACCCGCTTTGGAGTGCGGCGGCCGGTTGCCGAAAGTACCGTTGTTGTACCTAGATCTTGGGTTGGGTCTGGCTTCTTCTACGCCCTCCCAGCCCGCCTTTTCAACCACTCACTACCTTCGCCTCTAATTCCTTCTCCAAGGCCCGCCCCTTCCGGAACCACGGCCGCTCCATTCTTTGCATGTATCTCGGGAGTGTTTTCCTCTTGGCATTGAGTTTCTTTGTCCACTCACGCGCATCGTCTTGCCGCCCCGCCAATTTCAAATAGTTCGCGTAGTTGTACAGTGTCTCCGGCGTCGTCGAATATTGTGTCGCCACCGCAAAATATCGCTCCGCGTCGTCCAGCCTCCCGGTTCGCGCGTATGCATCTCCCAACAATCCCGCCGCGCGGTAGTAGTCGAACTTCACATCCTTCCCCACCACCAGCTCCAGGTCCGGGATCGCTCCCGCATAATCTTCCATTCCCAGCGCGGCCTTCGCCCTCAAATAAAATGTGTACGGCGAATCGCTCCTCGCACTGATTGCCCGGTTGTACGATTCCCGCGCCTTCGCATATTGCTTCTGATCGAAATACAGCTCCGCTAATTCTTCGTAATTTCCTGCCGATGGATTATCGATGATCTGTGTCTCTACGGTCTGAATCCGCGATCTCCTGCCAAATCCGTCGAACGTGCCCTTCAGCAATCCCAGGTCCGGCAGCATTTCGGCTACGACGTACACCCCGGCCCCCAGCACTCCTCCAAAAATAATGATGAAAAACCAATAGTTCTCCGGCCGCCGTTTCACAAAATGAAACAACGCTATCCCCTGCACAATCAGTCCCCATGGATAGAAATAGTGCATCTCACCCGGCTTCCTGTTACCCAGCTTCCTCAATCAGTCTTCCCGCGTCAATCCATCCCCCGTTCCAGTCCCGTCTGGAGTGCGGCGTCTAGCCGCCACTTTATGAATGCGTGCTCTAATCCTCACCACAGCGAAAACGAGCTTCAGGGGCACCTCGCTCTTGTTCTACGCCTAACTGTAGCGCTATCTTTTATGCCAGCTCGACTATCCCGTAACCCCTTCCCCGACAATACCCTAGCCGCGCCGTCGCTTCTCGGATTTCGTGTGGTAGCGGCGGCTTTATGCCGCCATTTCCCGCCGCCCTTACCCACCCCCATTGCTACTACGCCACAAGGTACCTTAGTACAGTAGTTGCCCTGCCATTCCCCATGCTAGAAAGGTGACTGGAGCCACCTTCATGAAAAGGCCACTACTCGTCCTTTGCGGCGTCATCTTTCTCTGTACTGCTGGCCCTATTCCCGCCTCCTTTGCGCAAGGACCGCGCGGCGCCGGCTCAGAGCGCCACCACAAAAAATTCCATTTCAGCCTCTTCCACCGCAAGCCGAAGAGCCCGAAAACTCCCCCTCTTTACAACGTTCCCAAATCCGTTGGCTGGTGGCATCACCGCAACCCAGGCCCAGCAGGCGCCGGCGTCAAGTAAAGCCACCTGTAGCGGCGGGTTTATCCCGCCACCCTCAAGTGGGTGCCGCACCCTTTAATTTGGTGTGGGTTTTGAATTACTTCGGGTTTAGACGTGGCTAACTTTCAACTCTCCACTTTCAACTTTTAACTCTTTTCTAATTCCCATTTTCTAATTTCCATCGATCCCCTTGTACATCCCATTCTCCTGTGTTCCCATATCCACTCCTGACCTCACCCGTCTCGCTCACCGGAGGACCATGATCGCTCTCACCCGCCGTAACCTCATCTCCGCGACCGCCGCCGCTCTCATTGGCACCCGCGCCACCAACCTTGTTGCCGCCACTCCACAATCCGCTTCCCCATCGTCTTCCGCCAATGCCGCTCGCACCTCTCTGCACCAGGAGATCGATCTCAAAACCACTCCCGCGCGCATCTACTCCGTCATTCTCGACTCCAAACAATTCGCCGCCTTCTCCCACGAGCCTGCCGAGATCCACAGCGAGCCCGGCGGAGCTTTCTCCATGTTTGGCGCAAGAATCCTCGGTCGTAACATTGAACTGGTCCCCAACGAACGCATCGTTCAAGCCTGGCGCTCCGCCGGATGGGATCCCGGCACCTATTCCCTGGTTCGTTTTGATTTCAAGCCACAAGGCACACAAACCCGTGTTCTTCTCGACCACTATGGTTTTCCGGTGGGAGACTACGACAATCTCTATTCAGGCTGGAATACCCACTACTGGAACCCTCTCCAACTCTTTTTCCCGTAACCAACCGTTCTGCGTGCGTTTTGTGTCTCCTTACCGTTTCTCCGGAAACTCCCCTCGTCCCACCGTCGAATACGGCATCTGTTGCACCTTGCTGCCTCTCTCCGCGATTCGTCGTTCAATCTCTGTAATGATCATCTGTTTGTTGGGTGGGGCATTCCTCTCCAGCGCATCCGCAATTCTTCCCAGGTAGATCATCAATTCATCGGTCAGCAACGACCGCTGCACTGCCACATTGCTGGTCCTTCGCCGCAATCCCAAAAGCACTGCGGCCACAATCAGCAGTCCTCCCGCCGCCACCATCAACTGAAAGCTCGACATTGGCATATCTGGAAAATAAGCCGCACTTTCGATGAACAAGTACACGCTGCCTCCTTCGTCGGACTCACCTACGCCCCATCAATCAATTCTCCGAATCCACACCCGAGGTCCCCGCCACCCGTCAACGCCGCGCCACATCGACACAACGAATCGCGCCAGCCAGCACTCTCTATCCGCGCACGCACAAAGCAATCGCCACGGGCACAGGCCACACGCGCGTCATTAACTACTCAAACTGTCGAGGCTGGGTATTTCAAGCTGGGGGATTGAGGACTGGGAAACTCTTTTCTAATTTGTTAGATGTTACTCACCCCCGAAAAGTTGCACAACCGTGCAGTGCGGCGCCTAGCCGACGCTTTTCCCGATCGCACCCAAACAAATGCGGGCTCCTCTTTGTCCTAGATGTAGCGCTGCCTTTTATGCCAGCCCGATCGCGCCTCAAAAGGTTTTCAACTCGTCCGCCGACTCCCGTCTTGCTTTCAACTTTCAACTTTTGACTTTGCTCACTTAAAACTTAAAACTGACAACTGAGAACTTTTCTCCGCATTTGCCCCAGTTCTACCCCTGCAGTACACTCCCCCAATGCTCGTTGTCATGCAATCTCACGCCACCGAAGAACAAGTCCGCGCCGTTTGCGAACGCATCGAATCCCTCGGCCTCAAAGCTCACCCCATCCCCGGTTCCGGGCGCACCGCCATCGGCATCACCGGCAACAACGGCGCCATCGATCTCGGCGTTCTCGAATCCATGTCCGGCGTCATCGAATGCATTCCCGTCACCAAGCCTTACAAACTCGTTTCTCGTGACGTCAAGGAAGAAGACACCGTCGTCACCATCCCCACTCCCTCCGGTGACGTTCTCGTCGGCGGCTCGCACATCGCCATGGTTGCCGGTCCTTGCGCCGTCGAAACCGAAGAGCAATGCTTCGCCATCGCCCAGCAACTCCAATCCACAGGCGTGCGTCTTTTCCGCGGCGGCGCCTACAAACCGCGCACTTCGCCGTACAGCTTTCAGGGGCTCGGCCTCTCCGGCCTGAAAATTCTCTCGCGGGTCCGCAAAGACTACGGCTTCGGCATCGTCACCGAAGCTATCGACAATGAATCTCTCGACCTCGTCGAGGAATATGCCGACGTCATCCAGATCGGCGCCCGCAATATGCAGAATTTCTCGCTTCTCAAACGTGCCGGCCGCGCCAAACTTCCCGTGCTCCTCAAACGCGGCATGGCCGCCACTCTCGACGAATTTCTCATGGCCGCCGAATACGTCCTCTTCGAAGGCAACTACAACGTCATGCTGTGCGAACGCGGGGTCCGCACTTTCTCCGACTTTTCTCGCAACACTCTCGACCTCGCCGTCATTCCCGCCGTCAAAAAACGCAGCCACCTGCCCATCCTGGTCGATCCCAGCCATGGCACCGGCAAACGCCACAAAGTTCTTCCACTCTCCCGCGCCGCCATCGCCGTTGGCGCCGATGGACTCCTCGTCGAAGTCCATCACCAACCCGAAAAAGCCCTCTCCGACGGCATGCAATCCATCCTCCCTTCCGAATACGCCTCCCTAATGATCGAAATCCAACAACTAGCCACGCTGTTCCACCGCACCCTCAACTAATCACCTCGGGGATCTGCTTTTTCCGTCTTCAATTATGCGCTGGCTTTTGTGCCAGCCTCCTCCAAGCCGCCCTCCTCCGGGGGCACTCTTTACTTTTAACGTTTAACGTTTAACGTTTAACTTTCAACTCCGCCTCATCCTCCCCTCACAAATTTCCGCTAAACCTCCACGTCATGTAAAATTCACTCATTCATGTCCCACTTCAAAAGCTTCCGCTTTTACTTCCTCCTCACCATCCTGCTCATTTCTCTGATCGTCGTCCTTCTCGGCGAACATCGCCCCTCTTTCCTTCGTCCGGGCCTGCGCATTGACGCCTACGTTTCCTCCTCCGACGGCTCCGTCACCATCGTCGACCTCGTCTCTCTGCAGCCCGCGCAAAAGGTTTACGTCGGCCCCGGCATCGCCGACATCCGCGAGCACGCCAAACGCCCTGAAATTTGGGGTGTCAGCAGTGCCGCCGGCTATGTCTGGATCATCGACGCTCGCTCCGCACAACTCGCCGCCAAAATTCCCGTTGGACCCGCTCCTCTTTCCATCGATTTCTCTCCCGGCTACGACCGCGTCTTCACCACTTCCTCGGGCTCCGACCAACTTCTCGCCATCGACTGCGCCTCCCGCTCCATCATTGGCCGCGCCAGAACCGGCTCTGAACCCGTCCAGGCCCGCATCACGCAAGACAACAAAACCATCCTCGTCGTCAATCACCGTTCTTCCACTCTCACTATCCACGACGCCGCCACTCTCCAAACCCGCGCCTCCGTCAGCGTCATCCCTCAGCCCGACGAAGTCCTTGCCACTCCCGACGCCTCTGTCGCCTTCGTCATGAGTCGCTCCGGCAATCACCTCTCCGTCGTCGATATTCCTCGCGGCGTCCTTCTCGCCAACCTCGAACTTGCCGGCAAGCCCACGCAGATGCTTCTCAAGCCCGATGGCGGCGAACTCTACGTCATCTCACCCGAAGCCCACGGCCTACAAATCGTCAATACCTGGACCCACGAGCTCGCCGACTACATGATGCTCGGCTCCGCCCCCACCACCGCCATCCTCAATAAAGACTTCTCCGAAATGTATGTCGCCGATCGCGAAGCTGGCCGCATCATGGTCATCGACATCTTCAATCGACGCATCATCGCTCGCCCCATCGACGTCGGCGCTGCTCCCACCGCCATGCGCTTCGATCCCACCGAACCCGGCGCTTCCCCCACCATGCTTCTCGTCGTCAACGAATCCTCCGGCGATCTGGCCGTCATCCGCACCCGCACCGATTCCCTTCTAACCATGATCAAAGTAGGCCCCGACCCCCGCACCCTGGCCGCAAAACTATTCGACTCCAAAAAATAACCGATCCCGCTCTAGTAGCCGATCTTCCCGTGTTGCACAGGCTTCAGCCTGTGTTCCGACCCAAAACTCCTCGCCAAGTACAAGCTCGCGTTTGTCATCCGAGCACAGCCAAAGATCTGCTTTCCCACTCTCGCGCCGCCATCCAACCGCACTGCCTTTGTCTTTCAACTTTTAACTTTCGACTTCTTCTCTGCTAACCTTTTTACCTCATGTTCCCCACCACCGCACCCGACGCCCCGCGCCCAACTCTCAAACTCCTCAATTGGTCTGCCGTATTCTTCGCCTTCCTGCAAAGCGTCTGCAGCGCCCTTATCGCCCTCAGCAGCGTTCGCCTGTTGATCGGTGCAACCGCCTTTGCTTCCGCCCTCGGCGTTGTCAAACTCGGTGAAAAGATGCACGTCGCCGCAATTCGCATCCCCATGATGCTCTTCGCCCTCGTTGCTTCTGTCGTGAATTTAGTCGTACTCTGGCAGGTCTGGCGTTTGCGTCGTCGTTCCTCTTCCGCCTGGCGGCAGAAGCCCATCTCCCCACAAAAACGCCGCTCCGAAATTTTTCAACTTCTTCTTTCCGTACTCACCCTCTTCTTGCTAGCCGCGGAATATTGGGCCCACTTTAAACTCTTCGGTGGCCGCTAATCGCTTGTGAAGGCCCGGTGTTGTCCTACAACGTAGCGCTGGGTTTTATCCCAGACCCTTCCAGCTCGCCACCAACCCAATGTCATCCCGAGCGCAGCGAAAGATCTGCTCTCCCACACTGGCTCATCACCGTAACCAAAACGCCTTTGTCTTTGCTTTCAACTTTCAACTGTTAACTTTTAACTCTTCCCTCATTCCTTCTTCTTCAACTCTCTCTCCAGCCTCTCATGCAACCTCTCGCTATACCCCACCGGCAACTCAAATGTCCTGCCATCCGCCGTCAACACCAATATATTTCTCGTCGAATCCAACACCGCCGAACAAATCTCGCAATGCTCCAGATGCTTCTCAATCTCTTCGCGCAGCTTCGCGTCCACCGTTTGATCGATGTACTCGGAAATGTTTTCCCACACGTGCTTGCACTCTAGTTTCATAACGCTCTCCCGAACCACCGCCCGCGTGTCGGAGCTGTCGTCTTCAGGAATGGCACCAGCCTCTTCTGCAGCATCATTCGCGCGCGATGCAGCCGCACCTTCACCGCGCCCGCTTGAATCCCCAATGCCCGCGCCGTTTCCTCCACGTTCAACTCTTCCAAATCCCTCAACGTAAAGACCTGCCGGTAAATGTCCGGCAACTCCGCCACCGCCATCCGCAGCGCCTCTCTCAGTTCTTTCCGTTCCAGCGCCTCCGACGGAATTTCGCGCCAGTCCGTCAGCAGCGCCGGCGTGAACTCGCCTTCCTCTCCGTCCGTCGGCTTATCAATTGATTCTTCCGCCGCGCTCTTCGCCTTCCTTAGCCGCTTTCTTCCCTCGTTGAGCGCAATCGTCACCAGCCATGTGCTAAACTTCGCGTCGCCGCGAAACGACGCCAGGTGCCGGTACGCATTGATCATTGCCTCCTGCGCCCCATCCTCCGCCTCCGCTTCGTTTTTCACCACGGAATATACCGTCAGGTACACCATCCGCTCATACGGCCGGATCAATTCATGAAACAGCTCCGCCTCTCCCGCCAATATCCGCGCGATCAGCCCCGCCTCAATTGTCCCTCTCGTCTCCATCACCACCGCTATCCCAGTCCTCCGTCTTCGCTCTCCGACTCTCCCGCTACTTGTAGTGGCCGACCTTCAGCTCGGTTTTTTAGCCTTCGCTATCATCCCCCAGTTCTCTCCGACCCCCAGCTCTTTGTGGGGGCCGACCTTTAGGTCGGTTCTTAATGCGCGCGCGGTCCGCGCCTGTCATCCGAGCGCAGCGAAGGACCCCAACTCAACCTCACGCCTTCGCGCCGTTGTAGCCGGCGCTTTTGCAGTGCGGCAGATCTCCCCTCGCCTTTGCCTCTGAACTTTAAACTCCCTCACGACATGGTACTCCACCCATTCGAGCCCCATCCCACCCAAACGTTACACCCAAACCTTCCTCGGTTGCCGCGACTCCGCCACACGTCCTCAATTTAGCGCTTCCTTTTATGGCCGCCCCAGCCTTTTCCTCACCCTCCCCAAACAATCCATTGACACCCCTCCCCTCGCCAACATACTGTTCTGCAAGCTAATCTGCCGGGGCCCCGTCTCAAAAACGGTTCCAGGCTACACAAAAACTACATTTCTAAATTTCGCTATAGGACCTTAGGAGGGAAGCCTATGAAAAATGTCTTGAAATTTGTCGTCATTGCCGTTTTCGCCGCTTTCGCCAGCAGTTCGCTACTGGCGCAAAGCAATCCACTGCTCGGGACTTGGAAGCTCAACACCGCTAAATCCAAATCCGATCCCACGCCCGTTCCCAAGAGCCTCACCCGCACCGTCGAAGAAACTTCCGACGGCACCAAGTACACCATGACGGGCGAGTCCGCCGACGGCAAACCCATCTCTTACGGCTTCACCGTTAAATTCGATGGCAAAGATTATCCCGCCACTGGCACCATGCCCGGCGGCGCCGATTCCATCTCCATCAAGAAAATTGACGCCAAGCACTACACCGCAATCTTGAAGAAGGCCGGCAAAGATGTCGGCTCATCCAAAGTGGAAATTTCCAAAGACGGCAAGGTTGCCACTCTTACTGCCAAGGGAATGACCCCCGACGACAAACCCATGCACTCCGTCTCGGTCTTCGACAAGCAATAACGCCGCGCGTTCACGAGGCAAATCTCACGCATTCGCTCTGAACGCCTTCGCTCCATTCCGTTTCTGCGCAACAACCTCGCTCACCGGGACGCGAACATAAATTCGCGTCCCGCGCGATGGCTCCGAGTCCACATCCAGATGTCCGCCCACCAGCCGCAGCCTCTCCCGCATGCTGATCAATCCCAGCCCGCCTTTGGCCTGTGCCGACTCCGGATTGAATCCCGCGCCCTGGTCCGAGATACACAAATATATTTCGTCCCCTCCTCCGCTCAATTCCACTTTGGCCTCTTCCGTCTGCCCATGTTTCACAATATTTCGCAGCGCCTCCTGCACAATCCTGAATAGACACAGCGCCACGTCCTTCGGTATCCGTTCACCCATATCGCGGTGTACGAATTCCACTCGCAGTTCGTGCTGCTGCGAAACTTCCCGGCAGTGCCCTCCCACTGTCGCCACCAGTCCCAGCAGGTCCAGCTTTGCCGGGTGTAGCTGGTGCGACATGCTGTGCAGTTCACTCGAAACCTCTGCCGCCACTTTCGATATGCTCTGTAAACGCTTTTGCGCGTCGCTCGATAGTTCCGGCATGCTGCGTTCCAACTGCGTCAGCCCAATCCCCAGCAGCGCCATCCTTTGGCTCAAATCATCATGCAACTCGCGCGCAATCCGCGTCCGCTCCTGTTCTTGCGCCTCAATTAATTTCAGGCTCACCCCGCGCAATTCCCTTTCTGCTCGCCGATGCGCTTCCACTTGCGCCGCCAAAATCATGAACGGTATCACCGCAAACCATAAAAATAGTTGCAGCGACAGCACCCGATCGATCGGGTCTTTTTCCATGAACGGACCGTGTCCGTGCAGGGCTCCCCAGATCGACAGCAACGCCACAATCGTCGCCGCCGTTCCCACTCCTGTTGTCCCGAATCGCAGCGCCGACCACAACAGCAGCGGCAGCAGCGAATACAGAAGCGCCGGCGGGTAGCTTCCCCCTCGCTCCACGAACATCACATAGCTCAACGAAATCAGCGCCGCCATCAATACGCATCCTTCGAACACCTGCGCCCACGTCGCTTGCGCCCATCTCTCTGCTTCGCCAATCCACCCAAGTATCGCCGGCGCCACCGTCAGGAACGCCAGTCCCTCTGACAAGAAAATTACCCGCCAACTGATCCACCGGTTGCCATTCAATCCATACATTCCGATCGTCGACACAATCACCGAAGCCAGAAACACCGTAAAAAACGAATATTTCGCCAGCGCTTTCAAGTTGTTCAAATGCGGCACGCCGCCCAGCGCCCAATGCACTCCCCACGCCGCCACCAGAATTTCCAGGATGTCGGTAACGATCAGCCACGCAATCGATCCGATCGCCACTCCTACTTGCAGGTCGTACACAATAAAGCCCGCCAGCCCCGACGCCAGCACCACTGCCCACTTCTTTTGCGGAATCACCAGCAGAATCGCCACTAAAACCGCGCACCCCGGCCACAGCGGCCACAACGTCTGCGGCTCGCTGATAATCAGGAACCCGCCCAGCATTGCCGCAAAGTAGCTCACCGCGGCAGTCAGGCCCGCCAGCAAGCCCAGGTTCAGCCACGAATTCTCTCGGCCAATATTCTTTGCCGGCTCGCTCCCAGCACCTTCCATCCAAGCCTCCAGCTCCCCACCATCTTCAGCAATCACCCGCCAGCACAAGGTCCATGCAACGCATCCCTGCAAGCCACAAGTAACTGCGCCACCGCAATGCCCCGAGCAACCCGTCAATCCTCCGTCAAGTACGCCGGATTTAACATCCCCATTTCCAATCATTGTGGAGTGCGGCGGCTAGCCGCCGCTTTTCCCACCGAACGCTACTCCCAGCCATCTTCCGCACCGCGGGTGTCCTCTCCCCCACTCCGAGGTTTCCTATGTGCCCTCCGTGTCCTCGGTGGTGAATCCCTCCCGCTCTAAGGGGAATCATATCCCGAGAGCAGCGAGGGACCTGCTAGTTCCCCCGTGCCACCACCCACACCGGACTCCCGCCTGACTTTCAACTCCTCTCCTCCTCACTTAAAACTTATAACTGACAACTGATAACTATTTCGGCCCTTCCGCCAACTTCTTCACCTTCTCCTCCGAGTTCGCCTTAATCCCATCCCGCACCGCTCGCGGATCCTTCGTATCTTTCTCCAAAAGTTCCAGCGCCTTCTTCGCGTTCTCCAGCGCCTGCTCATTCTGACCATCCGCCAGGTACGCATCCGATACGCTGTCATACACATTCGGCGAATCAGGGTACGCCTCTACATTCAGTTTCAACAACTCAATCGCTCCCTTCACCTCGCCCGCCTGCAAACGCTCATAACCCACCCGGTTCATCACTACTTCCGAAAACAGCACCACCTTCGGATCTTTCTCCCGCGCTCCCTCATATGTCTTCTTCGCCTTTGCCACTCCTCCCGGCTGGTCCGTCATTTCCAGGAACTGAATCTCCTTCGACACCGTCTTGCCTCCCGCTGCCCCGCTCTTTGCGCTCACCGCAGCGTTGCCCTTCAACGTTTTCCGGAACCACTCCACGATCATCCCTTCCAAATCTTCGTGCGCCTTGAACATCTCCACGCCGTGTCCTCCCACCGCGTAGTGTTCCAGCTTGTTCCCCGGGTTCGGCGAAAGCGCATACAGCCATTCCATAATCTCCACCACTCCGCGATCCTCGTCATCATCCGCCACCGCCATAAACAACTGCACTTTCGGCGACTCCCTCAAATATTTTCTTCCCGCCACGTCCGTCCCTTCTGACAGCAGCATCAACGACTTCACTTCCGGATGCCGCCTCGCCAGTTGCACGGCCTGATTCACGCCGCAGCTCGCTCCTCCTCCGCCCGCAATTCGGTGGCTCACTCCCGGCTGCGCCATCAAATAGCGAAACGCCGTGTCCACATCTCCCGGCCACTTCTCCTCAATGCTTTTGTTGATTTCCTCCGGCGGCATCTTGTCAAACGGAGTCCCGCCGCTCTCCCCGAACCCCCTAAAATCCATCGTCAGCACATTCACTCCCGACGCCGCCAACTTCGTCGCCAGGTCGTCCCACACCTTCCTCTGCCGGTTGCACTGGTGCAGCAGCAGCACGCCCGGGCCCGGTTTTCCTGCCGCAAAATAAGTAGCCTTCAACACAATCCCGTCCGGCGCCTTCAACTCCACCACCCGTCCCGGCCCGGTCTCGGCCGCCCCGCCCTTAGCGCCCATCACCATCCAACCCAACCAAACCGCCCCAGCCACGCGCATCCCCGCCAACACCCGCATCCTCGCCAATGTGTACCTCATATCTCCCTCCCGCCGCCTAGTCTATCCGCCTTCCCCCACCCCACCGCAACCCACGCCTGCGAGTCCCATGGCAGCGGCCGCTTTCCGAAGCGGGCGCCTTTCGCCTCTGTCCTAAATGTAGCGGGCGCCTTTGCATTCCGCCTTCGTCTTAAATGTAGCGCCTGGTCTTTTATGCCAGTCAATCCTGCAATGGCCCCTCCCACTGCTCTGGACTTTCAACTTTCAACTTTCGACTTTCGACTGCTTCCCTCATTGACCAATCAATCCCACCCGTGATATCACCAACCAAGCATCAGGGCGGAGAGCTTGCCTTCGCTGTACGGCTGTTCGTCTTCTCCCCCGGATTTATTTCCGGTCACGTAAACCGGAAGCTTTTTTTTAACTCTCTGACCCTGAATCTGCATTTTCTCTTCCGCCCCGATTCAGGCATTCGATTCGCTTTTTCGAAAGGACAATTATGGAACCTCGCAACGATTCGCACTCCAAAGCTCGCAAGCTCGGCTTCGGCGCTTTATGGCTCTCTGCTCTTCTTCTCACTGCCGTCACTCTCGCCATCTCTGCCGATGACAGAAGCACCGAAGTCATCGACGCCACCGCCCAGGGCACCAGCACGCAGCTCGGCAAGATTGTCAACGTCAAGGTCACCATCTACGAATTCTCCACCGAAGAGGATCGCCAAATCCTGGTCGATGCCTTCAAAAAAGGGCAGAATAAGGGCCTCGTCAACGCCCTCACCAAGATGCGCTCCGTCGGTCGCATCGCTGTCACTGGCACCATCGGCTACGACCTCAGTTACATTCGCCTGGTTCCCACAGACACCGGACGCAAGATTCGTTTCGTCACCAACCGCCTGCTTCGCTTCGGCGAAGTCTACGCCAACACCCCAACCACTGCTTACAATTTGACCGCTGGCGAAATTGAAATCAACGACAAGGACAAAGGCAAGAGCGCCGGCGTCCTCTATCCCGCCGCTCAGCTGGTGATCAACAAAGAAGGCCAACTCGAATTTCAACTCAACCAAAATCCATGGAAGCTGACCAATATCATCGACTGGAACAAGGCCGGCGTCCCCAAATAACGGTAGGGGCACGATTCATTGTGCCCTCTTCGGTCTCGCCTCTGAATGGAGAGTGCGGCAGCTCGCCGCCGCTTTCTCCATTCCAACAATTTTCCGAGTTCTTTCCGCCAGGACTGTATCGGGGGCCTTCAGGCCCGAAGCGCGTCCCTGTCTTCTGTAGGGGGTCGCAGCTTCAGCTCCGACATCACAACATGCAAAAAACGGGGCTTTAGCCCTTGAGGACTCCGCCCATCTGGCGCACAACTCCCCTACCGTTTCCCCACAGGAATCACAAATTTCAACGCCGTATGCGTTTCACTAAAACTCGCCACCTTCACGTCCGTAAGCCCCGCGCGCAATCCGGCTCCGCGAACATCATGTTCCGTAATCGCCTTCTGCCCCTTCGGATACACAATCCACAGCCCGGCCGAATCTTTCATCGCACCTGCCGCATCCTTGACCCCACCCAGATCACCCAACGAATCCGCAGCCAGCAAGATCCACGCAGGCACTCCAGTTTTTCTGCGGCTAACCACAGCGTCTTTCGTCTTCAACTCCCCCAGAAACTCCGCCGGGAACGAACCCACCACCCACACCGCGTCCCCCGCCTTCACTCCCAATTTATCCATCAGCGATTTGGGATTAACAATCTTCTCGCGCCACTTTTCCGCTTTGCCTCCCAGTTCAAAAACGTAAAACGCGTCATCCGTGCGCACCTTCAACTTCCCTTCCGCCGCTTCCACTTTCTTGATCGAAGCGAACGGAATCTTCAGCCGCAAGTCCCCGCGAAAAACGATCTCCTTGGACTCCAGCAGCGCTTTCCCGCGATGCGTTTTCCCATTTGAAAAAACAGAGCAGGCCAGTTCTTGTCCCATCAGCGATATCTCCAATGAGGATTTTCCCTGGTGAATAGAATTTCTATTGATTCAGAAACGGATTCGAGGCCCGCTCGCGCCCGATGGTCGTGATTTCCCCGTGCCCCGGATACACCAGCGTGTCGTCGGGAAGTTGCAAAACCTTCTGCGTCAGCGATTGCATGATTTCTTCGAACGAGCCGCCCCACAAATCCGTCCGCCCAATGCTTCCGGCAAACAGCGTGTCGCCCGCAAAAAGTTGCGGCTGGCTCAGCTTAATCGTCCCGGCTTCTTTCGGCAAAAACAGGCACACGCTGCCCGGCGAGTGCCCCGGTGTGTGCAGCACGTCGGCGTGGTACCCGCCCCACTCCAGCGAATCGCCATCTTTCAAAAGTTGGTCCACCGCGGTCAGCTCCGGCGGACGCATCCCCAGAAGCGCAGCCTGAACCTCCATTGCGTTGTACAGCGGCAGATCGTCGTTGTGCATCATCACCGGCGCGCCGGTGTACTGATGCAGTTTCGCCAATCCACCCACGTGATCGATGTGCGCATGGGTACTGACGATCGCTTTCACCGACAATTTGTAGCGTCCCAGCAGGCTCAGAATCCGTTCCACTTCGTCGCCCGGGTCCACCACGATCGCTTCGTGCGTTTTCGGATCCCCGATAATCGAGCAGTTGCATTGCAGCATGCCCACGGGAATCTTAATGTAGATCATTTCCGGATTAGCCGCGTCCGGCGTGTGCAGTGTGTCACTCATTTCCAGCAGTATAGCATCCGCCCCATGGCCGGGTACCGCGCACCCTTCGCCCGTGTAATGGCCGCCTTCCGAGGCGAGCGCATTTTGTCTTCAGCTTTTTGTCTCAAATGTAGCGCTGGTCTTTTATGTCAGCTAACCCCGCAATAGAACGCCTGCCCCGGCTTTGCTTCCGCTTTCCTCTGTGCCTTCCGTGGTGAATCACTCTGCACTATTTTCTATTTTCGATTTTTTGTCTTCGCCAAATCCTCCCTCACTCCATTTTTGCTAAACTGAGACCGAGGAATTCACCTTGGATTCGCCTCTCGAACAATCCCATCGCCACTCCGCCGCCCGCCTCGGCACCTGGTTCGGCTGCGCTCTCCCCGACGACTTCGGCGATTGGCTCCGCGAATACCGCTTCGCGCGGGACACTGTGGCGCTCATCGACAAAAATTACCGCGCCTATCTGGACTTCACCGGCCCCGACCGCGTTCGCTACCTGAACGCAATCCTCACCAACGACATCAAGGATCTCAAACCGAATCACGGCAATGTTTCCCTCTTCTTGAATCCGCAAGGACACATCCAGGCCGAAATAGAAACCTACGCCCCGCCTGACAAGTTATTTTGCATTTCATACGCCATGATTCGCGACAAACTCGTCGCCGGCCTGGATAAATACATCATCATGGACGACGTCACGTTGACCGACCGTTCCGACGCCTATGCCACCCTCGCGCTCGAAGGTCCCAACGCCCCCGCAGTCATCCAGGAACTAACAGGCCTCGATCTGCAACCTCTCGCCGAACTCGAATCCCGCGAAATCTCCGTCGGCTCCATTCCCTGCCGCATCATAAAGCGTTCGCCAGGCGGCATCCCCGGCGCCGAGTTTCTCGTCTCGCGCCAGCAAGTCGAACCGCTCTGGAATCTCCTCGCTGACGCGGCCGAAAAGCACAGCGGCGGCCCTATGGGCTACACCGCCCTCAATGTCTTGCGACTCGAGCAAGGTATTCCCTGGTTTGGCTACGACTTTGGCGAAAAGCAGATTCCCCACGAGGCCGGCCTGCAGGATTCGCATATCAGCTACACCAAGGGCTGCTACACCGGTCAGGAAATTGTCGAGCGCGTGCGCTCCCGGGGACAAGTCAACCGTTCTCGTGTCGCCCTGAGGTTCGATACCCCCGAACTCCCCGCCCCAAATACCCCTTTGTTGGTCGAAGGAAAAGAGTTTGGCTATGTCACGCGCAGCGCCTTCTCTCCTGCAAGAAATGCCTTCATCGGCATGGGTTATGTGCGCAGAGAAAAGGCCGCCCCAGACTCGGTCCTGGACGTACCATCAGGCACAGCCACAGTCTTCGCCTTCCCAAAGTAACGGGACGTCGTTATTTTTTCTTTGCGTTGCTTATAACTGAGAACTGAAAACGTAAAACTGAACCGCCGGAGGACAAATGGCAAACAAGACGACTCCCAAAAAGCCACTCGCCAAAATCTTAAACAGCGAAATCGTCTATCAAGGCCCCGTCTTCGGCGTCCGTCGCGACCGGGTCCTCGAGCCCGGCGGCTTGCGTACTACTCGCGAAGTCATCACTCACTCCGGCTCGGTCGTCGTCCTACCAGTACTCCCAGATAAGCGCGTCGTTCTAATCCGCCAGTACCGCCACGCCACCCGCCAGTATTTGTGGGAGTTAGTCGCAGGACGCATAGACGAAGGCGAAAGCGTCAAGGAAGCAGCCGCCCGCGAACTCCTTGAGGAGACCGGCTATCGCGCCAAAAGTTTTAAGGTCTTTCTCGACGTCTTCCCCACCCCGGGCTTTCTCGAAGAACGCATGTATATCCTGCTCGCCGAAGGCCTCACCGCCGGCGAAGCTCAGCCCGAAGAAGACGAAAAAATCCAGGTGCGCTCCTACAGCCTGAAAGAATTGAAACAAATGATTCGCAAAGGCCAGCTTCACGACGCCAAATCCATCGCCGGAATTTTGTACTACCTCACATTTATTCGAAAAGCCTGAACTCGCCCATAAGTCGTTTCAATCGATTTATTCGTATAAATATGCACACCCGCGATAATTTTCTTCGCATTGTAGTGTTGACTACAAATACCAATTTGATACACTCCGCGCAATTCGTGCTCATGGCGGCGCTTGGTTAGCTTTCCGCCCCCAAGAGTAAGAAACACTTGAGTCACCAAGGAGACACGAAGTGCAAGGAACGGTTAAGTGGTTCAATAACTCAAAGGGTTACGGATTCATCGGTCGGGAAGATGGACCAGATGTATTCGTACACTACTCGGCGATCGTCGGAGATGGTTACCGCACGTTGCAGGAAGGAGATGCGGTCCAATTTGAGATCGTTCAGGGTCCCAAAGGGCCGCAGGCAGCTAACGTAGCCAAGCCGAGTTAGTGTTCATTCCATTCATTCCAGGGACACCGGCGAGAGCGCAATCTCTCGCCGGTTTTTTCTGCCTCCGGTTGTGTAGCGGCCGCCTTCCGACCTGTGAGCCTTTGGTCTTCAATGTCGCGCTGGTCTTTTATGCCAGCCAAAATTGCATCAGGCCCGCACCGTCCGCCCTTCTTTTAACTTTCAACTTTCAACTGTTGACTTGCGCCTCCCCACCAACTTCCCTCCAACTGAGGATATAATTCCCGAATGGACAACAAACAAATTGCTCGCATACTCCGCGAAACCGCGCAATTGCTCGAAATTGACGGCGCCATCATCGGCCGCTACCGCAGCTACGAGAAGGCCGCTGAATTGATCGAAACCCTGCCGGACTCGGTCGCCCTGCTCGTCGCAACGCCCGAAAAGCTTGAAGAATTGCCCGGCATCGGCGAGCGCATGGTCGAGCACCTCACCGAAATCGTGAAGTCCGGCGACTACACCCTGCGCAAGAAACTGCTCAAGAAATATCCCGTCACCATTCTGGAGTTACTCAGCCTGCAATCACTAGGACCCAAGAAGGTCGCTTTTCTCTGGAGCCATTTCCAGTGTTGTACGGTGGCGGACATCGAACGAATCGCAAAAGAGGGCAAACTTCGCGATCTCGCCGGCTTTGGCGAGAAAAGCGAACAAAATATTCTGAAGGCGGTAGAAGTATTCAAGAAATCCACTGGAAGATTTTTGACCAGCACCGCCGAAGACGCCGCTGCAAAAATTGGCGCCCACATTTTGAAGGCCGGCAAATTGGTGGAGAGCGTAACCCCTGCCGGCTCCCTCCGCCGCGGCAAAGAAACCGTTGGCGATTTGGATTTGCTGGTCACTCTCTCCGAAAAACCATCTCAGAAATCCGCCTCTGCCAAGCCAGCAAAAGGCGATCCCCGCCAGGTGGAAGTCGACGCGCTCGCTGAACATATCTTGAAATTTCCCGCCATCGATCAAGTTCTGGCCCACGGCGAAAATAAAGTCAGCTTCACCCTGGCCAACGGTCTGCAGGTCGATGTTCGCCTGCTCGAAAAGGAAAATTTTGGCGCCGCCCTGCTCTATTTCACCGGCTCCAAAGAACACAACGTCAAGTTGCGCGGGCGCGCCAATGATATGGGCTACACGCTCAACGAGTACGAACTAGCCACCTTGCCAGAAGACGGTTCTCCAGACAAAGACGCAAAAGCCAAATACAAAACCGCTGCCACCGCTAAGGCCCAAGAGAAACCCGGCGTGAAACGCGTCGCCGGAAGGACTGAGGAAGAAATCTACGCCAAGCTGAAGCTGGACTACATTCCCCCCGAACTCCGCGAAAATAGTGGCGAAATCGAAGCCGCCGAAAAGCACACGCTCCCGAAATTGATCGAGCGCCGCGATATCAAGGGCGACCTACAGATGCACTCCACCGCCAGCGATGGCAAGAACTCCATCGAAGAAATGGCGGAAGCCGCCAAGGCCTTGAGCCACGAATACATCGCCATCACCGACCATTCCAAAGCCGTCACCGTCGCGAATGGTCTCGACGAAAAGCGCATGGCCGCCCACATCCAGAAGCTTCGCGCGGCCGATCAAAAGGGCCTCGGGATTCGCGTTCTCGTTGGCTCCGAAGTCGACATCCTCAAAGATGGCAAGCTCGATTATTCCGACGACATCCTCGCGCAAATCGATGTCGTTGTCTGCTCTGTCCACTCCTATTTTAATCTTGATCGCGCCGCCATGACCGACCGCATGCTCGCGGCCATCGAAAATCCCTACACCCAGATCATCGGCCATCCCACCGGCCGCCTGCTCCTGCGCCGCGACGCCTTCGACTACGACATGGAGAAAGTCCTGGACGCCTGCGCCAAGCATGGCGTTGCGATGGAGTGCAATTCCTATCCCGACCGCCTCGATCTGAAGGACGTCTACCTCCGCATGTGCAAGGATCGCGGCGTCAAAGTCGTCATCTCCACCGACTCCCATTCAACCACCAACCTCAACTTCATCGGCTACGGCGTCACCATGGCGCGCCGCGGCTGGCTCGAGAAAAAAGACGTAATCAACACGTACCCAGTAAAAGACTTCCTGTCCGCCCTCCGCAAAAAGAAGTAACATGCCCCAACTGCGGCCCCATTTCATACTGGCCAGACTTCAGCCGGCTCCGGGTAGCACAGGCTTCAGCCTGTGTCGGCTCTTCCGTGTGGGTCTGAAAGCTGTCAACCCGACCGTAGCGCCGCGTCTTTTGCGGAGCGTAGCGGAGGGAATCCGGGCAAGCCCCATGCGGCTTGAGAGGCGCCCGCAAAACGGAACATTTCAGGCCCCCGTTGCGTTACATCAGCTAGTACAGGTCAGTTTCATGTTCAGGAGAGTGGCTATGAATTGGATGACCCGAACCTCCCTACCCGTGGTCGCGGGCGCCGTATTGTTCCTCGGCGCAACGGCCGTCCAGGCGGACGAGGTCGCCAAAACCTATACCGTCAGCGGTCACGCTCATGTCCGCGTGCAAACCGACGACGGTGCCGTGCGCGTCTCCACGGGCGATATCAAGCAGGTCGAGATTCGCGTGGTCTATACCGGCTACCAGCTCGATAAGAATTTGCGGGTCACCACCGCCCAGAATGGCGACAGTGTCGAAGTCGTCGCCAAAACCATCGGTAATTGGGGCTTCCACTGGGGCGTCAACCACACGAACTTGCGCGTCGAAGTCCATATGCCCAAGGACGCCGACCTCGAAGTCACCTCCGGCGATGGCTCCGTCGAAGCCGATTCCATTAATGGCAATCTTGACGTTAAGACCGGCGACGGACACATCACCGTTCAAGGCGCTCGCGGCGATATCCGCCTGCACACCGGCGATGGCTCAATTGAAGGCCGCGAACTCGATGGGAAGGTAGACGCTTCCTCCGGCGATGGACACATCAATATCGAGGGCCGCTTCGACTCTCTCAATATCCGCACAGGTGACGGCAGCGTCACGGCACGCGCCAAGGGCGGCTCCAACGTACAGTCTGAATGGAACATTAAGACCGGCGACGGCAGCGTCGACCTCGAACTCCCCGGCGAACTAAAGGCCAACCTGGATGCCAGCACTCACGATGGCCACATCAGCCTAGGCATCCCCGTTACGGTCGAGGGCATGTTCAGCTCCTCCCGCGTTAGCGGCAAAATGAACGGCGGCGGCCCCGCCATAGTAGTCCGCACCGGCGACGGCTCCATCCACCTAAGCAAAACCTAACCACCGTTCGGCCGTTTGGCCCGCCCTCTGTGGTGAATAGATTTGGACGCTGGCCGGCCGCGGAGGGTGCACGAGCTCTTCGAGTTGAAAGCATTGCCCCCTGTTACAGTTCTAGTACCAGGGAACCCACCCGACACATGTATTGATTTGGTTCCACACAACGACCCCTCTTCGCACCGTAAGTTCATGAAACTAAACCGACAGCGATTGGCTCAACGCTTGCCACAGACGCCCTTGGAGGGTCATCCCGTGATTGTCGTTATCCTGACCGCTGCCGTCCTAATCCTCTTCGTAATCAGCCTGCTAAGCTCCTTCGCCTCCACCCACCGCAAAAGATCGTAGGTTTCGTAGGTTCTTCCTTCTCTGTGCCCTCCGTGTCCTATGTGGTGGAACAGATCTGGACGCTGCATGCCGTGCTTACAGAGTCTTCGTCCTAAATGAAAGTCGAAAGTTGCAAGAAGGCAAAGTTGGCTAGCATAAGAGCTAGCGTTACCTCTCCAATATCCGCATCCCTCTACTTCGCCGCGCTCTTCGCCGCCACCGCATCCATCACCCGTAGCGAATAAATCAGCGCCGCCCCCGCGTTCATCGCCATCGCCACCCCCAGCGCCTCCGATATTTCTTCTTTCGACGCCCCCGCCTTCAATGCCGCATCGGTGTGGAACACGATGCACCCGTCGCACCGCGTCGTAACCGCCACCGCCAGCGATATCAGTTGCCGCGTCTTCTCTCCCAACAGCGAATTGGCCGAGTTCGCTCCAGAAAGCGTCTGGTATCCCTTCAGCGAGTCCGGAGACAGCTTCGCGAATTGCGGAATCGTCTTACTCAGTTCAGATTGATACGCGTTCCAGTCAAACATCATGGCAAGTCTCCTGTCGCATCAAAAGTGACAATGCCCGGAGAGTATACGCCAACTTTCGAGTGCGGCGGCTAGCCGCCGCTTTTCGATCCCACATCGCAAATCGAGTCCCGCAGACCCCCGACAGTCTGCGAGCAAGCAAAGCGAGCGACGACCAACTGTTCCCACACGCAACCACCGCGGCGTACGCCTCGACTTTGAACTTTTGACTTTCCCCATGTCACAATCCCTACCCATGACCACCCTCCGTCCAACGCTCGCCCTCTTCGCCATCCTCCTTTCCCCACAAACCAACCTCCCTCCCGTCGTCCATCTCACCGCCGAACAAGACCATCAGCGCACCCTCGACCTCCTCCACATGACCTCCCTTCGTCGCGGCCCCGACGGCGATTCCAAATCTCCCAACACCGCCAACGTCGACGAATCCAAAGTCCGCACTTACTCCCTCCCCGATCCTCTCCTCCTCAAAAATGGCCACAAAGTCACCACCCAGCAAATCTGGTGGACGCAGCGCCGTCCGCAAATTGTCGAAGACTTCGACCTCGACGTCTTCGGCCGCGTTCCCTCCAACGTTCCTCACGTCCACTGGGAAGTCGTCAGCACCACACGCGAACTCAACGAAAACATTCCCGTCGTCACCAAAAAACTCCTCGGCCATGTCGACAATTCCTCTTACCCGCTCCTCTCCGTCGACTTTCAACTCTCTCTCTCCACTCCCGCCAACTCCGCCGCTCCCGTCCCCGTCATCCTCGAATTCACCCTCAGCCCCGAGATTCTCGCCGCCCTCAAAAAACGTTTCACTCCGGAACAATGGGCCACCTTCAATGGCACTGGCCCCTCTTGGCAGCAGCAAGTCCTTGCCAAAGGCTGGGGCTACGCGACGCTTATTCCTACCAGCGTGCAAGCCGACAATGGCGCAGGCCTCACCGAAGGCATCATTGGACTCGTCAACAAGGGCCAGCCGCGCTCTGTGGAAGATTGGGGCGCGCTCCGTGCCTGGGCCTGGGGCGCCAGCCGTGCGCTTGATTATTTCGAAACCGACACTTCCGTCGACGCCAAACACGTCGGCATCGAAGGTCTCTCGCGCTACGGAAAAGCGGCTCTCGTCACCATGGCCTACGATCAGCGTTTCGCCATTGCCTTTGTCGGCTCTTCCGGAGCCGGTGGCGCAAAAATCCTTCGCCGCAATTTTGGCGAGCAGCTTGAAAATATCGCTTCCACTTCCGAATATCACTGGGTGGCCGGCAACTTCCTCAAATTCGCCGGCCCTCTCACCGTCGAAGATCTGCCCGTCGACGCTCACGAACTGATCGCCCTCTGTGCTCCGCGTCCCGTCTTCATCAGCTCCGGCTCGCAACAAGTGGAAGGCGGATGGGTCGACGCCAAAGGCATGTTCCTCGCCGCCGTCGCTGCCGGCCCCGTCTACACGCTTCTCGGCAAGAAAGATCTAACTAGCAACAATTTCCCTCCCACCGAAACCGCGCTTATCGACGGCGACATTGCCTTTCGGCAACACGCCGCAGGCCACACCACCGGCCCCAACTGGCCCACCTTCCTGCAATGGGCATCCCGCTATTTTCCCCCGCCGCCGGCAGCCCCATCACCGAAGTAAGCCCGCATCTCATCCCTGCTGCCTTCAACGCCGCGGGTGCCCCAGGTATCGGTGTTGTACCTGGGCTCTTGGGGTTGCCAATCGTGACGTATCCCCGCCGCGTGCCCCACCAGGATTCTTCTTTCAACTTTTAACTTTTAATTTTCGACTCTCCCGCCCCCTCTCCTTGACAGCCTAGGAGTCCCGCGCTATCTTCATTCCTAGTTCATCTAGGAGAGACCCGGAGGCCCAATGACTTTCTTCTCGCAACTCCGTTCCTGGCTCCACTCCGCTCTCCACCGCTCCCGCACCGAGCGCGACATGGAGGCCGAACTCCGCTTCCACCTCGAAGCCTACGCCGACGATTTAATCCGCGCCGGCGTCCCTCGCGACGAAGCCCTTCGCCGCGCCCATCGTGAATTCGGTGGCTTGGAACGCGCCAAGGAAGAATGTCGCGACGCTCGCGGCATCACCTTCCTCGAATCTCTCCTGCAGGACATTCGCTACGCTTTGCGCACCCTTCGCAATTCACCCGCCTTCACCGCCATCGCCATCCTCACTCTCGCCCTCGGCATCGGCGCCAACACCGCCATTTTTTCTCTCATCGACACCGTCGTCCTTCGCATGCTCCCGGTACAAAATCCTCAGGAATTGGTCCAACTCTCTCGTCTCGATCCGGCTCGCGGCGGCAACGGCGATCTGTATTTCACAAACGCAATCTGGGAACAAGTCCGCGATCACCAGGACCTCTTCTCTTCCGCTCTCGCCTGGAGCACCGAGCGCTTCGATCTCGCGCAAGGTGGCGCCGTTCAAAATGCCAACGGCATCGTCGTCAGCGGCGATTTCTTCAACGCGCTCGGTGTGCGTCCTGCCGCTGGCCGCTTGCTCACCATCGCCGACGACCAGCGCGGCTGCCCTTCACTCGCGGTCATCAGTTACGGCTTCTGGGAGGATCATTTCGCCGGCGCCTCCTCCGCCCTCGGCAACACACTCTCTCTCAATCATCATCCCTTCCAGATTGTTGGCGTCAGCTCGCCCGGCTTTTACGGCCTCGACGTCGGCAACAAATTTGATATCGCCATTCCTATCTGCTCCGCTTCCGTCTTCGATGGAAAAGAGTCTCGCCTCGACGCTCGTTCCTGGTGGTGGCTCGCCATCATGGGTCGCGTCAAGCCCGGCGTCTCTCCACAACAATTGAAAGCTCGGCTCGCCGTCTTTTCTCCCACAGTTTTCGCTGGCGCTGTCCCCAGCGACTGGGATCCCGACGACCAAAAGAAGTTTCGCAGTTGGTCCCTGCTTTCCACTCCCGCCGCGACCGGCACGTCCGAGCTGCGCACGCAATTCGATCAGCCGCTCAACGTCCTCATGGCCGTTGTGAGCCTCGTTCTGCTCATCGCCTGCGCCAACATCGCCAGCCTCATGTTTGCCCGCGCCGTCGCCCGCAGCAAAGAAATCGCCGTCCGCAAAGCCCTCGGCGCTTCTCGTCTTCGCCTCATTCGGCAACTTTTGACCGAGTGCCTCATTCTCTCTTCCGCCGGCGCGCTCCTCGGCTTTCTCTTTGCTCGCTGGGGTGCCGCTCTCCTGGTCCGCTATCTTTCCACCACCGGCAATAATGTTTTCCTCGACCTCTCCATCGACGCACGCATCCTCGCCTTCACCATCGCGATCGCTCTCTTCACCGGCATCCTCTTCGGCGTTCTCCCCGCCTTCCGCTCCACAAGTGTTTCCCTCACCTCCGCCATGAAGGGCAGCCAGGCCCAGCAGACCGATCGCGGCCTCCGCTTCCGCCCCGGCAGATGGATCGTCGCTACCCAACTCGCTCTTTCGCTCGTCCTTTTGATCGTCGCCGGTCTCTTCCTGCACAGCATGCTCAAGCTCGCCACTCTCGACATCGGCTTCGATCGCAGCAACGTCCTGCTCGTCAACTCTGAACTCAAGTCCATCGGCATTCCGCCCGAGCAGTCGCTCGCCGTTTACGACGAAATCGAAGCTCGCCTCCGTTCCCTTCCCGGCGTCATCTCCGTCGGCCGCTCCGTTCGCACTCCCGTCAGCAATTTTGAATGGGATCAGCAAGTCCTGCTCGATTCACCCGGCGCTCCCAAGGGCGATGATGCCGACGCTTTCCTTAATTTCGTCTCTCCCGGATATTTCCCAACGCTGCGCACTCCGCTGCTCGAGGGCCGTAACTTCTCCGCCGGCGACACCAAAAGTTCGGTGCGCGTTGCGATTGTGAACGAAACCTTTGCCAAAAAGTTTTTCCCACGGACCAGTCCCATCGGAAAGTACTTTCGCACTGCCGGGCCGCCGGGCAAGACCATCCCGCCAATTCAAATCGTTGGTGTTGCGAGAGATTCGAAGTATGAATCACTCCGCGAGCAACCGGTCTCGCAGGCGTTTTTTCCTGCGGATCAAATCCCCGAAAACGAGCAATATGCAAATTTTGAAATCCGCACAAACCAGCGCCCCTCCGCCTTAATTTCCCTCGTTCAGGATTCCGTCGCTCAAGTCAACAAGTCCATCCCTCTCGATTTCTCTTCGCTCTCTCAGCAGGTCGATGACTCCCTCGTCCAGGAACGCCTTCTCGCCACTCTCTCCGCTTTCTTCGGCGCTCTCGCTCTTCTCCTCGCCATGATCGGACTCTACGGCGCTCTCAGTTACCTCGTCACGCAACGCCGCACAGAATTTGGCATTCGCCTCGCCCTCGGCGCCCCTCCCGTTGCCATCCTCCGCCTGGTCCTCCGCGACGTCACTATTGTCCTTGTCGCTGGCAGCCTCGCCGGCATCGCCATCTCCCTCGCCGCCATCCGCCTCCTCCAAAAGCTGCTCTTCGGCCTAAGTCCCCACGACCCCGCAGCCCTCCTAGCCGCGGTCGCCGTCCTGGCCGGAGTCGCCGTGGTCGCCTCCTACCTCCCAGCCTGCCGCGCCATGCGCGTAGACCCCATCCAATCCCTAAGGTACGAATAACATTTGGAGTGCGGCGGCTCGCCGCCGCTTTTCAACCACAACCGTGCAGTCCTAACTCACTTCTCTGAAATTCAAGCGCTGGTCTTTTATGCCAGCCAGATCGCCCCTCATCGTTTCCCACGGACCGACTCGGGGCTTCTTTCAACTTTCAACTTTTAACGATCTCATCCCTTCTCTCTCTCTCTCTCTCTCTCTCTCTTTCTCTCTGTTTGCCCTCCGTGTCCTCTGTGGTGAACTCTGCTGCCTGTTCGCGCACCACTTTCAACTTTCAACTTTTAACTCTCTGCCCCGTGGAACTTCTCCTCCTCCTAAACGTCTAATGTATAACCCACCCCTTGGAGGCCCCATGTCCATCTTCCGCCGCGTCCGCATCTGGCTCCGCGCCACCCTCCACCGCTCCGCCCTCGAATCTCAAATCGACGCCGAACTCCGTTTCCACCTGGACTCCTACGTCAACGACCTCATCTCCCAAGGCATCTCCCGCGAAGACGCCCTCCGCCGCGCCCGCCTCGAATTCGGCGGCCTCGAACGCGCCAAAGAAGAATGCCGCGAAGCTCGCCACGTCACTTTCCTCGAATACCTCCTCCAAGATCTCCGCTACGCTTTCCGCATATTGCGCAAATCTCCCGCCTTCACCGTCATCTGCGTCCTCGCTCTCGCCCTCGGCATCGGCTTCTCCTCCACTATTTTCAGCGTCTTCTACAACGGCTTTCTCTATCCCTTTCCCTATCGCGACCAATCCCGCCTGTCCGTCATCGGCATCACCGACACCGCCCACGGTTCCGCGCGTTTTCGCGAGGTCTACCACCTGAACGAAGTCGCCGCCTTCCGCAATCGCGCCAAATCCTTTGAAGACGTCGTCGCCTACTCTGGATGGGACGTCCCCTACCTCCACCAAGGCGCCTCCGACCAAGTCCACGGCTGCGTCCTCACTCCCAATGCTATGGACTTCTGGGGCGTTCCTCCGCTTCTCGGCCGCGGCATCACCGAACAAGACGCGCAGCCCAACGCCCCTCCCGTTGTCCTCCTCAGTTACGCCTTCTGGAAGAGAACTTTCGCGCCCGACAAATCCGTTCTCGGCACCACCATGACCCTTAACAAGAAACCGCGCACCGTCATTGGTGTCATGCCTCCTCGCTTCGGCCTTTTCGGCGCCGACCTCTACATCCCCGTTTCCTGGGATCGCCCCGAGCCTTCCTCCTACTCCCAAGCTCTCGACGAATCCGAACCCATGTATTTCTTCGCCGCCGGCCTCATCCAGCGCAACGTCACCCGTCAATCCGCCGCTGCCGATTTGCAAGTCGTCGCCAATCAACTCGTCCCGCTCTTTCCCAAAGACTATCCCGAACATTTCCGCATGACCGCGCGGCCCCTCAACGAAGTCATCGTCGACGATTTCAAGCACACCCTCTTCCTCCTCATTGCCGCCGTCGTTCTTCTGCTGCTCATCTCTTCCAGCAACGTTGCCAGTCTCCTCCTCACGCACCACACTGCGCGTGCCCGCGAAATCGCTCTGCGCGCCGCACTCGGCGCCAGTCGTGGCCGCCTGGTTCGTCAGCTTTTTGTGGAGAGTCTCGTTCTCGGCTTGGCTGGATGCCTCGCCGGTTGTTTTCTGGCTTATTTCGGTTTGCTCGTCATTCGCGCCGTTCCCGGCGTCAGCGTTCCCGGTGAGGCGGACATGTCCCTCAACTTACCCGTGCTCATTTTCGCCGTTCTACTCTCCCTCCTCACCACACTGTTCTTCGGCCTTTCGCCCGCTCTCCTCGCCGTTAAAAAAGATCTTCGCACCAACCTGCAATCCTCCGGCCTCGGCGTCAATGCTCCTCCAGGCGGCGCCCGCATTCGCGCTGGCCTCGTCGTCGGCCAGGTGGCCCTCTCCATGCTCCTGCTCGTCTATGCAGGACTCATGGTCCGCAGCTTTTTGGCCGTCACTAAGTTCGATCCCGGAATCCACACGCAAGGCATCATTCGCGCCGAGGTCCATTTCCCCGGCCACCAATACGATTCGGTCGAAGCCAAGCGCGCTTTCTTCGACCAGCTTCTCTCCCGCGTCTCTTCTCTCCCCGGCGTCACCAACGCCGCTGTCTCCATTGGATTTCCTATTCTCGGCGGCCCGCGCACCCGCGACATCACCGTCCCCGGCAAACCTCACAACAAAAATTGGACCACCGCCTTTGACGCCGTGAATGAGAATTACTTCTCAACCATCGGTTTGCACTTGCTTCGCGGCAGACTCCTTTCTGCCTCCGACGTCTCCACCGCCCGCCGCGTCGCTGTCGTCAACTCCTCCCTCGTCAAATCGTACTTCGGCAACGAAAATCCCATTGGCCAACAAATCAAATTCAATGTGCTCGATGAAATTCCGGAAACGCCCCACGACGCCTATTTCGAAATCATTGGCGTCGTCAGCGACTTGAACGGTTTCCACAACGCGAAGAGTCCTGAAGACGAGCAGATTCTTGAGCAGGCCTATATCCCTTACACCTTCTCTCCCTTCGACGACCGCGCCCTTCTCGTCCGCACCGTCACCAATCCCGCGCTGCTCTTCAATCCCCTTCGCCAGACCATCTCCGGCGTCGATCCCAACATCGTTTTGATCGAAGTCCACACCCTCGATGAAATGCTCGAGCGCAACGTCTACATGAAGCCCAAATTCCGCCTCATCTCCTTCGGCACCTGCGCCGCTATCGGCCTTACTCTCACTCTGATCGGCCTGTTCGGCATCATGGCCTACTCTGTTTCGTTGCAAACTCACGAACTCGGCGTTCGCATGGCCCTCGGCGCGCAAACCGCCAACGTCCTCAAACTCGTTCTTCGTCGCGGCCTCGTCCTGGTCGGCTCCGGCATCTTCCTCGGCCTAATCTCCTCCATCCTCTCGGTCAGCATGCTTAAATCCGAACTCTGGGGTGTCTCCGCCTTCGACCCCTGGACTCTGATCCTCGCTCCCCTGACCTTTCTCGCGGTCGCTCTCCTGGCCTGCTATCTACCAGCCCGCCGCGCCACCCAAGTCGACCCCCTGGTAGCCCTCCGCTACGAATAAGCTGTAGCTCACCCCGTCAGGGATGTCTTTCCGCGGGTGCCTCAGGTACCGCTGTTGTGCCTGGGCTCTCGGGGTTATCTGTTTCTCAAATTTTTGACTTTCAATTTTTGACTTTTAACTCTTAACTTTCAACTGAACCTTCTCTTCGCCTTAACTTAAAACTGACAACTGGAAACTTCCCCCCTTTGCTTACCGAGAGGAATCGTCGTATCCTATATCGGTAACCGAGGGAACCCATGTCCAAACCGTCCGACCTCCTCCAAGGCACTCTCGACCTCCTCATCCTCAAAATCCTCGCTCTCCAACCTCTCAACGGGTGGTCCATAAGCCAACGCCTCACCCAGATGTCCCGCGACGTTCTTCAGGTCAGTGATGGCTCGCTCTATCCCGCTCTTCACAAGCTCGAACAAGAAGGCTGGATCTCTTCCGAATGGAAGCCCAGCGAAAACAATCGCCGTGCCAAGTTCTACACCCTCACTCGTCTTGGCCGTAAGCAACTCGATCACGAAGCCGCCAACTGGAATCGCCTCTCGGCCGCCATCTCCCACGTCATGCGCCTCAAGGAGACCTAGCCTATGCGCATCCAACACTGGCTCTACACTCTGCCGCTGCGTTTGCGTTCTCTCTTTCGCCGCTCGCAACTCGATCAGGAACTCACCGAAGAACTCTGCTATCACCTCGACCAAAAAACCAATCAGTTCATCGCCGCTGGCATGTCCGCCGACGAAGCCCGCCATGCCGCACTTCGCTCTATGGGCGGGGTCGAGCAGCGCAAAGAACAATGCCGCGACACCCGCAAGGTCAACTGGCTCCAGGATTTTCTGCAAGACTTCCGCTATGCCGCCCGCACCCTTCGCAAATCTTCAGGCTTCACCGCCATCGCCATTCTCACTCTCGCCCTCGGCATCGGCGCCAACTCCGCCATCTTTTCCGTCGTGGACGGAATCCTTCTTCGCCCGCTTCCCTATCCAGAACCCGATCGCCTCGTTCGCATCTGGGAATCTTCACTCAGGCTCGATACCCCGCGAAATGTCGTGAATCCCTTCAATTTCCTCGACTGGCGCGATCGTTCGCAATCCTTCGAATCCATGGCCGCCATCTCTGACCTAATGACGAATCTCAGCTCTCATGGACAGCCCGTCGCCGTCCACGGCATGCAAGTCTCTCCAGACTTCTTCTCCATCCTTCGCGACGCGCCTCTTCTTGGCCGCGCTTTCAATCCTGCCGACGGCGTTCCGGGCCAGGACCACAGCATCATCCTCAGCTACGATCTCTGGCATCGCCAGTTCGGTGACGACCGCTCCATCATCGGCCAGAAGATTGACGTCGACGGTGTTCCCTGCGAAGTCATTGGCGTCATGCCTAAATCTTTCTCGTTTCCAACAATGAAGCCCGAAGTTTGGACTCCCCTGGCCATCGATCGCTCTGACGATTGGAAAAGTGGCCGCTACCTCACCGTCGTTGCCCGCCTCAAGCCCGGTGTCTCCCTGGCACAGGCTCAGCAAGACATGCTTCGCGTCGCCGACTTCACCGCGCAAGCTCGTCCCGACTTCAACAAAAGCTGGAGCGTCAACGTTGTTCCCATGCTCGAAGACGCCACCGACTTCGTGCGACGCCCCCTTTGGGTCTTGCTCTCCGCAGTCGGCTTCCTTCTCCTCATCGCCTGCGCCAATGTCGCCAATCTTCTGCTGATGCGCGGCACCGGACGCCTTCGCGAACTCGCCGTTCGTTCCGCTCTCGGCGCCGCTCGTTCTCGCATCATTCGTCAACTCTTCGCGGAAAGCCTGCTGCTCTCCCTCGCCGGCATGTTCGTCGGACTTTTCTTCGCGTACTTCGGTCTCTCCGCTCTTCTCGCTCTCATTCCCCAGAGCAATCCTCTTCCTCGCGCCGAGCCCATTTCTATCGATGCGCGTGTGCTTCTCTTCACAGTCTTCGCCACGCTACTCACCGCCGTACTTTTCGGACTCGTTCCCGCCTTCCGCCTTTCTTTCGTCGATCTGCAGAACGCGCTCAAACAAGGCTCCCTCCGCGGCGGCGTTGGCGGACATCAAACTCTCCGCCGCATCTTCGTTGTCGCCGAAGTCGCCCTCGCCCTTCTTCTTTCCGTCGGCGCGGGACTGATGCTCCGCAGTCTCGCTCGTCTCACCTCCACCGATCCCGGTTTCAGCACCGACCATCTCCTCACCATGCATATGTGGACGTCACCCTCTCGCTACACCGACAATCTCAAGCGCTCGCAATATTTCGAAAGCATCCTCACTGAACTCCGCAACACTCCAGGAGTACAAGCTGCCGGCTCCACTCATTTCCTGCCCCTCATGGACCAAACCTCTGGCTCCTGCTTCTCTCCTGCCGACCAGCCCGAACCTACGCCCTCCGAATCTCCTTCCGCGCAATTCCTCATCATCAGTTCCGGCTATTTCCAGACCATGAACACCGCCATCCTCGCTGGCCGTGACTTCGAGCCTCGTGACAATTTCAATTCTTCTCCTGTCGCCATCGTGAACCGCGCCTTTGTCGAAAAATATTTCTCCGGCCAGAATATTCTTGGGAAGCAGTTCAACGTCTGCTGGACTCTCAAAAAGCCCGTCGAAGTCGTTGGCATCGTCGCCGACGCTCGCCAGGCGGAACTTCAGGACTCTCCCGCGCCCACCATCTTCCTGTCCAATTCCCAGGCGCCCATGTATTTCGCCACCCTCGTCGTTCGCGCCACCGGCGATCCCTTGCAGATCGCTGGCGACGTCGAAGCCGCTGTGCACCGCGTCGACCCCGATCAGGCAGTCTCCGACGTTCAGACCATGGACGCTGTTTTCTCCAATTCCGTTTCCAGTCCACGTTTTCAAGCTGTCTTGTTGTTGGTTTTTGCTGCTCTTGCTATTGCTCTCGCCATGATTGGTGTCTATGGCGTTGTCTCTTACTCTGTCAGCCAGCGCATCAACGAAATCGGCATCCGCGTCGCCCTCGGCGCTCGCTCCTACGATGTCTTCCGCTTGATCCTCCGCGAAGCTCTGGCACTTTCCGCCATCGCCCTCACAATCGGCCTTCTCGCTTCACTCGTCCTGGGCCGCGTACTGCAATCTCTCCTCTTCGAAGTAACCCCGACCGACCCCGCGACCCTAGCCTCAGTCGCCGCGCTAGTCCTGCTAGTCTCCATCGCAGCCGCTGCCATCCCAGCCCGCCGCGCCACCCGCATCGATCCCCTAACCGCCCTCCGTTACGAATAACCTGTAGCTCATCCCTTTAGGGACGAGTCTCTCCGCGGGTGTCCCAGGTATCGGTTTTATACCTGGGTTCTTGGGTTCCTCTTCGCGTTTGTAGCGGTGGCTTTACGCCGCCATCCGGTTATAAGACCAGCCCTCCGCGCCTGCCCGCCACCACAGATTCTGCCGCGATGTTTCTAGACTTTCGACTTTCGACTCCTCTATGTTCTCTGTTTTGAACTCGCTTATCCCGCCCCGCATGAAAGAGTGACGGGAAATTGACTTCGTCTTGACACCCGGTCGAACGCTCGCCGGTATCCTGGTTTCCGGATAGTAGTAATTCCAATTCTGCGAAATGTCCTGCTTCAAACGCAGGCTTAGCGCGTTACCTGGGGGAGGATCCCGATGATTCAAAGGATGTCGCTCACGTTGTTTCTTGCAATCGCTCTGCTCGCATTCGCCGGCTCCGCAAATGCCACGTCCGTTACCTACAATTGGGTCGGAAACAATGGCTTCACCGGATCGTTCACGCTGGACAGCGCCTTGTTCGTCAGTGGTCAGTCCAATTTTCAGCTTCCCGATACGGATCTGACTGGTTTCACTTTTAGTGGAGACGGACTCACATTCAGTTTTGCTGACGTTGGCCGTGGCGTTTCCGCTGGCGCCGCGATCAATTTCGACACCACGGTTAACCCGCCCATCGTTACCGATGGGGCCGGAGGCTCAATTGTCGCCGACATCGCAGGCGACACCGTCACTTTGTTCCCCAGCGATGTGGGAATTCGACTCGCTTCCGGCACCAGCACGTTGAGTCAAGGGATGTGGCTGACACCCGAACCGTCTTCCCTGCTCCTGCTCGGCATCGGCTTCCTCGGAGCACTAGGCGCGATCCGCCGCAAGCGCCTGGCCTAGCCACCGCCATCACCACCATCGTGTAACTCTACTCGGGACACAGCAACGCACGCTCGTGTCCCAAGCAGCCCAACCGCTTGGACCGGGCAAGTCCATCCCAAGTGGACCGGGGCTCTTTTGCTGGTATTCCCGAATGGTTAGAACTTAAACCTAAATAGTTACGACTTCCTTGCGCCCTTCAACTCCTCCAACCTTTGCACTCCCGACCTTCTCAACGCATACGTCACCGCCCACGCAATCGCTCCCACCACACATCCCATCACCAACAACAACCCGAACGTCGGTACCACCGTAAAATTCGCCGACTGGATCGGACCAACATCCTGGTGCGACGGCGGCACCGACAACTGGATCGCTCTCGCCTTCTCAATCGCCATAAACACGGCGATCAGAATTAACGTCATCAACACTGGCGTGGCCTTCGGAAACCGGAATTCTTTTCGCATGCGCATCCTCCTTATCGGAAACTCTTCCCAGGAATACAAACCCGTCGCGGCTCGCGCGTGCTCCTGCGCCGCTCCGCGCAGCAATCCTCCAATTTCCCGCCCATTTTGCATCCACCGCGCCATCGCTCCGCGCTTCGCGATCTCATCCTGCCTTTCGCTCAGCACTGCGCTCATTTCTTCGCCGAATTCCCTCCGGTGCGCAACGGGATACAGGTACAACAAGTAGCGGCTCAACGTCGCCATCCTCACATCTCCTTCGGCGCCATGCGCAAACTCGCCACTTTCGTCAGATGCTTCATCCGCCCCACTTCCGCCCGCAAAATCTGCCGCCCGCGCGCCGTCAACCGGTACGCCTGCCTCCCCCGCGAGCTTTCTTCTTCCTTGAACCGTTCGATCCAGCGATCCTCCAGCAGCCTCCGCAGCGCCCCGTACAGCGTCCCGGTGCTCAGCGTTACTCGTCCGCCGCTCATCTCTTCCACACTCTTCAAAATCGAATACCCGTGCCGCGGCTGTTCCGCCAGACTCACCAAAATCAACAAAACCTGTTCACTCAATGGCACCACTTCCACACTCCTCAACACGACATGTCGTCCCACGCCATATTGCTCTGCGAGCCATTTACCTGTCAACAAGTTTTTGTAGTGGCCGGTCTTTAGACCGGTTCTTTTTGGAGTGCCGCGCCGGGTGCCCCAGGTACCGGTTCTGTACCTGGGTTCTTGGGTTCCTCGCTTTAGGGGTCCGCCCCGCCACCACAGATTCTTGCCGCAATGTTTCCAGACTTTCAGCTTTCGACTCCCCCCGTCTAACCTCCCCTCTCCCCTCGCGTCTATTCCTTACGTGGGAACATCCGCCCCCCACCTTTCGTACCATCTAACAGCCCTCTAAAAACTGGAGACCCCATGGGGAACCTGCTTCAAGATATTCGTTTTGCCTTTCGCCAGTTCCGCCAATCTCCCGGATTCGTCCTGGCCGCCATCCTCTCCCTCACTCTCGGCATTGGCGCCACCACCGCGATCTTCAGCGTCGTCTACGCCATCCTTCTGAATCCCTACCCCTACCGCAACAACGACCGAATGATCCACGTCGAGCTCAAGGACAAGAACGGCCGCGGCCCCCTGCTCATCGTCAACCGCGACGAAGCCAAGCAACTCCGCACGGCCTCCTCCATCGAGGATTTCTTCCTACAGAATGGCAACACCCGCAATCTCACCGGCGCCGACTTCCCCGTCTCCGTAAACGTTGGCACTTACTCCTCCAATCTCTTTGAATTCATGGGCGTCCCCCTGCTTCTCGGCCGAGGCTTTTCCGAAGCCGACGTCCCCAATGGCGCGCCCGCTCCTGTAGCCGTCCTCAGTTATCTGTTCTGGCAAAAACAGTTTGGCGGGAATCGCGATATTCTCGGCAAGTCCATCGAACTCGATCACAAGCTCTACACCGTCATTGGCGTGGCTGCCCCTCGTTTCACCTGGGGTGACTCCGACGTCTATCTCCCCGATGTTCCTACCGCTGATCCCCACGATCTTTGGAACGCCTTCATTCGCCTCAAGCCCGGCGTAAAACACGAAACCGCCGCCGCCGAAATTCAAGTCTTGCTCGACCGCTTCACCCAAGCCGATCCAAAAGACTTCCGCAAAGACATGCGCGTCTCCATCGTCACCCTCAATCAGGAAGTTCTCGGCCGCTTTTCCGGCACGCTCGTTTTGCTATTCGGCGCGGTCATGGCCTTGCTCCTCATCGGCTGCGCCAATGTTTCCATTCTTCTCCTCGCTCGCGGCACTGCCCGCCAGCACGAACTCGCAGTGCGCGTCTCGGTTGGCGCGGAGCGCTCCCGCCTTATTCAACAACTCCTCACCGAAGCCGTTCTCGTCTCCTCCATCGGCGCCCTGCTCGGTGTTGTCGCTGCCTATCTCGGTGTCGGCACTCTTTCCGCGATGGTTCCCTACTATTCCTTCCCGCATGAAGCCGCCATTCAGGTCAACGGCATGGTGCTGATCTTCTGCGCCTTGTTGGCATTGATTACCGGCGCGCTCGCCGGCATCTCGCCTGCTTGGCAGCTTTCTCGTCCTGCTCTCAGCCAATTGATTCAGGCCAGCACCGGCCGTCATTCTGGCAGTGCTCGTGGACGACTCATGCATCGCCTGCTCATCGCTGGCCAACTCGCGCTCACTCTTTTGCTGATGACTGGCGCCGGCGCCGCCATCAAAGCCTTCCAGAACCTTACTCACACGCCGCTCGGCTTCGATCCCAACAACGTCTTTGCGCTCGATGTGAATTTCCCGCGCGGCTCCAATCCCACCTGGCAAGAACGCATGCAGGCTCAGGAAACCATTCGCAAAGCCATCGAACAAACTCCCGGCGTTTCTTCCGCCAGCGTTTCCACCACCTGGTTCCCCGGCTTCGGCGGCTTCTACGCCAAGATCGAGATTCAGAGCAAGCCAACTCTCTCCGATCCGCAAGCCGTCCTCACGCTGGTCAGCCCGGACATCCTTTCCACTCTGCACATCCCGCTCGTCAGTGGACGCATGTTCGACGGAGCGGAAAATATGCGCGCCGCTCATCTCGCGCTCGTCAATCAGGCTTTCGTCAAACAATATCTTGGCGACGCCGATCCCATCGGCCAGCACGTTCGCAGCCCCCAGCTCAAGGTCGAGCAGCCCAATCTCGTCTCAACGCAGTCACCGGACGATTGGCTCGAAGTCATCGGCGTAGTCGGCGACGCGCGCAACGACAGCCTTACTCATCCCATCCGCCCCGCCATCTTTCTGCCTTACAGTTTTGTTCTGCCCACCGACATGCAGATTCTCGCGCGCTCTGCCGGCGACCCCACCGCCGCCATCCGTTCCGTCAAGCAGCATATTCGTGACATGAATCCGGAACTTGTCGCGGGACAGGATCGCACGCTCAACTGGTGGCTCGACACGCAGGGCTGGGGACGCGAGCGTTTCATCGCTACGCTCTTCTCTCTGTTCGCCGCTCTTGCTCTGATTCTCGCCGCCACCGGCCTTTATAGCGTCGTCTCTTACGCCGTCACGCAGCGCACGCAAGAAATGGGCATCCGCATGAGCCTCGGCGCGCAACCCTCCAGCATCATTCGCCTGGTCCTTGCTTCCACCGCCACCACTTTAGCCGCAGGCCTCGTCGTAGGTTTCGCCCTCAGCCTGGCCCTCAGTCGCGTCATGGCCTCCTGGGCCGGCGGCAGCTCCCGCGACCCCGTAACGCTGGCAGTCTCCGCGTTCCTTCTGGTTGTCGTAGCCACCATCGCGTGCCTGGTACCAGCCTACCGCGCCGCCTCAATCGACCCCATGCGCGCCCTTCGCCTCGACTGACCGCTCCGCATCTCGTACGTCACCAATCTTGTTGGGGGCACGATACATTGTGCCCTCTTGGGTTTTCCTTACCCTCGATCGACGCGCACTCGCCGCTAATTTCTATTTTCTATTTTCCATTTCCTTTTTTCTGTCACAATCCTCCCATGCCCAATCCCCAATGGCTCGACTGGGCCCGTCGTTTCCAGGCCATCGCACAAACCGGCCTCGCTTATTGCAAAGATCCCTACGATCGTCAACGCTACGAAGAAATCCAACGACTCGCTGCCGACATCATGGCCAACGGAGCCGCCCTTCCCGATTCCTCGCCGCTCCTCGACATCTTCAAAAACGATCTCGGTTACGCTACTCCCAAAATCGATATCCGCGCCGCCGTCTTCAATCGCGATCGCATCCTTCTCGTTCAGGAACGCGAAGACGGTCGCTGGACTCTTCCCGGCGGCTGGGCCGACGTCGGCGAATCCGCCAGCTGCGTCGCCATCCGCGAAGTGAAAGAAGAATCCGGCTACGACGTCACCATCACCAAACTAGCCGCAGTCTACGACCGCGACAAACACGATCACCCGCCCATGCCTTTCCACGTCTACAAATTCTTTTTTCTGGGCACTCTTCTCGGTGGCGGCGCCACCACTAGCGTCGAAACCACCGCCGCGGATTTTTTCCCCGAAGACCAATTTCCTCCACTCTCCATCTCCCGCGTAACCGCCCCGCAGCTAGAACACATGTTCGCCCACCACCGCAACCCCACCCTCCCCACCTCCTTCGACTAACTCGTCAAATAAGATCTCTCACTCCGAACGCCGGGTGCCCCAGGTACCGTTTTTGTACCTGGGTTATTTGGTTGTTCCTCTTAGTTTTTGAGTTTTACGCCCTCGGTGTGTAAGGGTGCGGTCTTGCGTTCCAACCACAAATTCTTGCCGCGATCTCGCCAGACTTCAACTCTAAACTCTTTTCCCCTGAAACGATGTTACCCTTCCTCGCACTACTTTCTATGCGTCCCTCTAGGCACCGCCCCGCCCTCGACGCTCTTTTCGTGGGAGGAACCCTTCAATGGCTGCAAATTCCGGCAAAAATAAGTCCCCCAAGGACTACCAAAAACTAAACGGTAGCGAACGCCCTCGTTCCTCCGCCGCAAAATCCAAGGGGCCGCTCGATCCCGACACTCCCATTTCCGTCACTCTGGTTCTTCGCCACAAACCCGGCAGCCCTGCTCTCCCCGACGCGCAGCATTGGCAGAACACTCCCATCGGCCGCCGCAAATTCCTCACCCCGCAGCAATTCGCCGACACCTACGGCGCCTCGCAAGACGATCTCTCCGCCGTCGCCTCCTTCGTCACTTCTCACGGCATGACCATCCTTAGTTCGCACCCGGGCCGCCGCACCGTCAGCATTTCCGGCACCGCCGCGCAAATGAACGCCGCCTTCGGCATTCAACTCAATCTCTACGAATCCCCGCTTCCCAAGCATCGTTCCCGCACCGGCATTAACCCAACGGAAAAATCTCCTCGCACCACGCACACTCATCACGGCTACGACGGCCCCATCAGCATTCCCACCGCACTCGCCGGAATCGTCACAGCCGTCATTGGTCTCGACAATCGCGCTCTCGGACATCCCGGCGGCAGCTCCGGCGATCCTTCCCCTGCCAATCCCCTCGCCGTTCCCAAAGTCGCCAACCTTTACAATTTCCCGAATCCCGGCGCCTCCGATCAAGTGATCGGCGTCATCGCTCCTTCCGATCCCGTTGGTACCACCAACCAACGCGTCTGCGGCTATCTCGCCAACGACATCAACAATAATTACTTCCCCAATCTTTCCGACTCCACTTATCGCACCAAGCCTGCTTCTCTCAACGACATCAGCCTCACCGTGGGCACCAACACTTACTCCAACAGCACCGCCACCGTTCAGGGCATCACTTCCGCCACCCTCGGTTCCACCGCCGCCAGCTTCTCTCTGGAAATCACGCAAGATATTTCCACCGCCGCCACCATCGCGCAGGGCGCCGCCGTCAACGTCTACTTCACCGAAATCACCGAGCAGGGGCTCCTCGTCTGCCTCAATCGCATTCTCTTGCCCGAAGGCGAAGCTCAACCTACCGTCGTCACCTGCAGCTTCAATTTTTGGGCCAGCGACGATAGCGGGTCCATCGGCGACGTCAGCGATTCCGGCTCCGCCGCTCATCAGATGTCGGCTCTGTTCCAGTCACTCGCGCTCGTCGGCGTCGGCGTGTTCATCATCGCTCAAGATATCGGCAGCAACGATGGCGACACCGACGGCGGCACTCATGTCAACTATCCGGGCAGCGATCCCTGGGTCACTTGCGTCGGCGGCACGGTCATCGGCGGCACTATCTCCACCGGACCTCCTCCGTCATTCACCGAAGTGGTCTGGAGCAACGTCAGTTCCGCCACGCACGTCGGCGGTTTTGCCGGAGCAACCGGTGGCGGCGCCAGCCAGAATTTCCCGATTCCCTCTTATCAAAGCAGCGCAGGCATCACCAGCATCACCGACAGCAAAGGAAACAAATCCACCAAACGTTTCATCCCCGATGTTGCCGGCATGGTTTCCTACGGCGGCTCCGGCTCCAAGGATTGGTTCTTCATCAACGGCCTCACCTACAACTTCACCGGCACCAGTTGCGCTTGCCCGCTCTTCGCCGGACTCTACGCCGTCCTTCGCAGCGCGTTCGGCGTGCCCCTCGGCTTCTTCAATCCCACCATCTATCAGATCGGCAGCACCGTCTGTAATGACATCACCAGCGGCAACAACGATTCGGCCGATGGCTCCAATGCTCCCTTCTACACTGCCGCTGCCGGTTGGGATCCTTGCACCGGTTGGGGCAGCATCGACGGCACCAAGCTTCTCAATGGCATCGCTGGCCTGATGTACAACCAGACTTTCTATTTCCAGAACGAAAAGAGCACTTACGGATTCGATGAAGTCAGCGTCAATCCCAACTATTCCCCAGCGTTCTGGCTGGTTCTGGAAGGTTTTTCTTTCACTGCTGCTAAATCCATCACTCCTAAAGTTACCGGTGCGTTCTCTGCGCTTACGGGTGTCCACGTAACCGTTGGCGCTGCCAGCGCTGAAATCAACGCGCTTCCTGACACGCCGCAGCGCGTTCTCTATCCCTGCAGCATTAAATTCGACGCTTCCGCCATCAAGACCGTCGCCAACGGCGGAATTTTTCCGTCACCCGGCAGCTCAGCTTTCTCGCTTCCTCTCACCGCGCTCATGACCATCGGCGGCCAAATCTTCGGCGCTGCTTCGGTCTTCGAACTCGTCTCCGGCGCGGATCCCTGCTTCTCCAATTTCGTCGCCACGCCCACCGGCAGCAACGCTTTCTACCTCAGCCAGGATCTTCGCGTCTTCACCGTCTGCCCCGGCATCAACAATGCCCCCATCTCCGGCATTCCGCTCTTGCCCGCTGACAATACCAAGTACGATTCCGGCGCCGCTTACAATTACATTCAAGCGCTCCTCGCGGTTCTTAATGCCAGCAGTGCCGACGCCACCGGTGCCGACGTATTCGCTTCGTTCCCCGACCAGTCCAGCGCCCTCAACGGCGATTCCTCCGTCACTCCCGTTTCCGTTGACCCCGCTCATCCCACCGGCACTCGCTTTTCCAATTACAATTTTGCCGTCGCTCGCGTTCGCCTCAACGGCACTCCCAGCACCGCTACCACCAAAAACGTTCGCGTCTTCTTCCGCATGTTTGCCACGCAAACCGGCGACACCGATTACCTCACTGACTGGACTTATCCTTCCAACTTTGTCGGCGGCTTTCCCAACTCTCCTCTTCTCGGCACCGGCAACCCTCCCGTCACCATTCCCTTCTTCGCTACCGGCAACTACGAGGGCAACAGCGACCGTCCCATCAACGTCGATTATTCCGGCAACAGCGCCAACAATCAGCCCATCAACATCGGCGCCAGCGGCAAGGCTTGGGCTTACTACGGCTGCTATCTCAACGTCTATCCCATCGACAACACCATCAACGGCCAGTCCGTTCAATCCCTGCTTCCCGGTTCGCATCACTGCATCGTTGCGCAGATCGCTTTCGACGATGCCCCCATCGTCAATTCCAACGGCACCACCGAAAATCCCGAGAACTCCGACAAACTCGCTCAGCGCAATCTCGAAATCACACTTTCCGACAATCCCGGCCCCGCTTCCACTCATCGCATCCCACAAACGTTCGACGTCCGCCGCAGCGTCGCTCTCAGTTCCACTTCCGGCGATCTCACCGATTATCCCGACGAACTCATGATCGATTGGGGCAACACTCCCGTCGGCGCGGTCGCTCACATCTACTGGCCTCAGGTTGCCGCTTCTGATGTTCTTACTCTGGCCAAAAAGCTTTACTCCACTCATCAGCTTTCCGCCGCTGATCCCAACACCATCCATTGCAAGGTTCCCCACGGCTTCACCTACGTGCCTGTTCCTCCCGGCGTTGGCGACAATTACGCTGGCCTCTTCACCGTCGATCTGCCTCCCGGCATTGTCTCCGGCCAGGTCTTCACCATCGTCGTTCGTCGCATCTCCACTCGTCGCGCCGCCATCAGTCCTCCTCCGCCTCCTCCACCGAGAATTGCGGGAGGACCCGGCGGCGGTCCCGGCGTAACTGCCACCGCAACTGCGCTCGCAAATCCTTTTATCGACGCAGCCGTCATCGTCGGCAAGAAAATGGTCAACTGGCGCTATGTGGTCGGCAGTTTCGCGGTGCGCATCCCAGTCACCACTTCGAAAGTCATGCTGCCTTTTGAGGAAGACACTCTCGCCATCATGAAGTGGCGCCTCACGCAAATGCTTCCCGCCAATCGCTGGTATCCCGTCCTGGTTCGCTACATCTCATATCTCAGTGGACGTGTCGATGGACTCGGCGGCAACTCCACCACCATCCTTCCCAATCCTTACGGCGTTCCTCCTAAGCAAATTGTTCATCCGCACGAACACCGTTGCGAATACACCGGAAAAGTCATGTCCGTCGTCTACGATCGCTTCGGCGATTTCGAAGGCTTTGTCCTTCTCACTGAGGAGGGTCACGAACATTGCTTCCACGCCCGCGAGCGCGAAATCGAAGCACTCGTTCGTACCGCATGGCTCCAACGCATGGTGATCACCGTCTTCGTCCACCACCATAATCGTCATTACCCAGTCTCCATAGCCCTGCGCCGCGCCCCGCGCCCCTTCGTCGAGTAGCCGGGTGCCCCAGGTACCGGCGTTGTACCTGGGTTCCTTGGGTTTTCCCTTCTGGGTATCATTCGTGTGCCGCACCCTTGCCTTCTAAGGGTGCGGTTTTTCTTTCTTCCTCTGTGCTCTCTGTGTCCTCGGTGGTGAATATCTCCCCGCGTAATGCCTTTCAACTTTTAACTTTCAACTTTTTCCTGATACCCTCTCCCGCATGCGAATCTCTCTAAAATTGTTTTCTTTTTTCCTTGTGGCCGTTTCCGTCTTTCCTCAAGACGCCAAGCCCGTCGCCGATCGTCTCGCCGCGCAAAACGCTCTGTTCGATGAACAATATGAATCCGATCTCCGCAATTTCCCGCAACGCGCCACCTCCTTTGGCGACTATCGCTACAACGACAAACTCGCCGAATACTCACTCGCCGCCATTGCCCAACGCAATCAAACCGACCGTGATTTCCTCTCTCGTCTTCAGGCCATTCCCACCACCGGTTTCTCCGATCAAGACCAACTCTCCCACGACCTGCTCATTCGCGTTCTCCAACAGCGCATCGCCGACTTCGACCTCAAAGAATACGAAATGCCCATCAATCAGCAGAACGGCATCCACACCGCTCTCGCTGATCTGCCGCAATCTGTCCCGCTCGATTCCGTGAAGCATTACGAAGACTACATCGCTCGCCTTCACCAGATTCCTCGCGCCCTTACGCAAACCACCGAAGTCCTTCGCGCTGGCATGAAAGATAACCTCATGCCCGTGCGCTTCCTCCTCGAGAAAATTCCCGTGCAGTGCCAGGGCATCATCGACGCCGATCCCTTCCTGCAGCCGACCAAAAAATTCCCGGCCAGCATTTCCGCTGACGATCAGAAGCGCCTCACCGACCAGATCTCCGCTGCCATCAATACTGACGTCATCACCGCCTACAAAACTTTCGCCACTTTCGTTCGCACTGACTACGCCCCGCACGGCCGCACCACCCTCGCTATCACCTCGTTGTCAGACGGCGAGAAGCGCTACCAGAACGACATCTACGGCCGCACTACCACCCACCTGACCGCCGACGAAATCCACCAACTCGGTCTCCGCGAAATCGAGCGCATTCAAGCGGAAATGACGGTCATCGCCAAAAAAGAAGGTTTCTCAGACCTCGCCTCTTTCCGCGCCGCCCTCAAAACCAATCCCAAATACATTCCCACTTCCGCCGACCAAATCCTCGACGACTTCCGCCGCTACATCGCGCAGATGGAGCCCAAGCTCCCCGAACTTTTCACGCTGCTTCCTAAATCGCCCGTAACCGTCGAAGCGATTCCCGCCTTCGACGCCGGCGCCGCCACTCATTACGTCACCGGTACTCCCGACGGCAAGCGCCCTGGCCGCGTCGTTGTCGCCACTTCCAATTTCAAGGATCGTTCGCTCGTCGACGACGAAGCCATCGCCTATCACGAAGGCGTTCCTGGCCACCACATGCAACTCTCCGTGCAGCAGCAACTCACCGGCCTGCCCAAGTTCCGCCTCCACGGGCTCGGCTTCAACGCCTACACCGAAGGCTGGGCTCTCTACGCCGAAGAGCTTGGCAAAGAAGTTGGCTTCTATCAGGATCCGGTTTCCGACTACGGCCGCCTCTCCTCCGAACTTTTCCGCGCCGTCCGTCTGGTTGTCGACACCGGTATTCACTCCAAAGGTTGGTCGCGCGATCAAGTCGTCGAATTTTTCCGCAAATCCGGCGCCGTCGACGAACCCACCATTCAATCTGAAACTGATCGCTACATTTCCTGGCCCGCGCAAGCCCTCAGCTACAAGCTCGGCCAACTCAAAATTCGCGAACTGCGCATCCGCGCCCAATCCGAACTCGGCTCCAAATTCGACATTCGCACCTTCCACGACGAAATCCTGGACGGCGGCACCCTACCACTCGACATGTTGGAAGCCCGCACCAACGCCTGGATCGCCCAACAAAAACAAAAATAATCTTTCAACTTTCGACTTTCCTCTGTACTCTCGGTGTCCTCTGCGGTGAATCTCTTCTCGCCGCAATGCCTCCTATTTTCTATTTTCCATTCGCCGCACTCCCCCTATACTGTTGCAATGCCGACCCGCACACTTGCATTCCTCGCCACAGCTCTCTTCTTCCTCACATCCTCCGCCCTCCCGCAAACTCCCAAGCCGGACGATTTCGACGTCAAAGAGCACTACACCAAATACGAATACCGCATCCCCATGCGCGACGGCGTCCGCCTCTTCACCGCCGTCTATGTCCCCAAAGATTTTTCTCGCACTTATCCTTTCCTCATCAATCGCACTCCGTATAGCGTTTCTCCCTACGGCGTCGATCAATATCGCACTCAGCTCGGCCCTTCCTCCGACTTCGACAAAGCCGGCTATATCTTCGTCATGCAAGACGTTCGCGGCCGTTTTATGTCCGAGGGCAAATTCATTGAGATGCGCCCGCACATCGACGTCAAAAAATCTCCCACCGACGTCGACGACAGCAGCGACCTCTACGACACCATCGACTGGCTGCTCAAAAATGTTCCCAACAACAATGGCAAAGCCGGCATCTGGGGCATCTCTTATCCCGGCTTTTACACTTCCGCCAGCATGATCGACACGCATCCCGCCCTTAAAGCCGCCTCGCCGCAAGCTCCCATGACCGATCTCTTTAAGGGTGACGATGCTTATCACGGCGGCGCCTTCATGCTTGCCGCCAATTTCGGTTTCTACGCCTTCTTCCGCCCTCAAGCCAATCCCGAACTTCCTTCGAAGGGCCGCCCGCCCTTCGATTTCGGCACGCCCGATGGCTACGACTTTTTCCTGAAGGCTGGCACGCTGCAAAATCTCGGCAAACTCCTGGGCGGCCAGGAAGAACTCTGGCTCGATCAAGTTCATCACGACACTTACGACGATTACTGGAAGGCTCGCAACCTCGCCAACCACGTCAAAAATGTTCATTGCGCCGTGCTCACCGTCGGCGGTTGGTTCGATGCCGAAGATTTGCAAGGCCCGTTCACACTTTTCCACGCCATCGATCGCGACGACCCCGAAATTTTCAACGCCCTCGTGGTCGGGCCCTGGGTTCATGGCGGCTGGTATCGCTACGAAGGCAATCATCTCGGCCGCGTTACTTTTGCCGCCAACACCGGCGATTACTATCGCAAAAACATCATCTTTCCGTTTTTTGAGCAGTACTTGAAAGGCAGCGGCGACACCAAATTGCCCAAGGCCTACGTCTTCGAAACCGGCACAAATGTGTGGCGCCAATATGATTCCTGGCCGCCAAAATCCGCCGAAAAGAAAATGCTCTATCTCCACAGCAACGGCGCTCTCTCTTTCGATCCACCGAAGGACGAACCCGCCTCTTACGACGAATATGTCAGCGACCCCAGCAAGCCCGTGCCGTTCGTCAACTACGTCACGGAAACCGTTCCACAGGAATACATGGTCTCTGACCAGCGTTTCGCCGCATCACGCAACGACGTCCTCACCTATCAGACCGACGTCCTTCAGGAAGATGTCACCATCGTCGGCCCCGTTTCCCCGCGCCTCTTTGTTTCCACCAGCGGCACCGATTCTGATTGGGATGTAAAACTGATCGACGTCTACCCGCCCGACTATCCGGAAAGCAAACTCGATGCGCGCCCCGATGATCGTCCCCGGCCCACCGACGTCGCTCCTCCATCGTTCGTCATGGGCGGCTACGAGCAACTCGTTCGCGGCGAACCCTTCCGCGGAAAATTCCGTCACAGTTTCGAGAAGCCCGAGCCGTTCACTCCCAACAAAGTGGAAGAAGTCACTTTCGCCATGCAGGACGTGAATCACACCTTCCAGCGCGGCCATCGCATCATGATCCAGATCCAGTCCACCTGGTTCCCGCTGACCGATCGCAACCCCCAGGTCTTCCTCAACATTCCCGACGCCAAACCTTCCGACTTCGTCAAAGCCACCCAGCGCCTATACCACACCCAATCCCAACCTTCCGCCATAGAAACCGATGTCCTATCTACGCTAACCAGCAAAAACTAATCCGGGACCGATTTCGATTTTTTGTTTTGTCATCCCGACCGCAGCACCAGCGCCTTTTGCGGTGCGGAGTGAGGGATCTTGGCTTGATCGCTACCCTTCTTCAATCCAAGACACTACTCGTCTTCTCGCCGTGTGGCCTACCCTTGCGCCATTGTTTTATGCAAGGGTGGGACGACGCTCTTTCTCCCCGATTCGCTTCGTGGTAACGGCTTTCTAAGGCCGTCCGCCACCACAAGTTCTTGCCACGATGTTCCTAGACTTTCGACTTTCTCTGTGTCCTCTGTGGTCAATCTCCCCTCCCCTAAAAAACGAAACGGCTCCGTCCCTTCCCGGGTCCAGAGCCGTTCGCTTGCATTGAGGTTCAAGTCCCGGCTTTCCCGCCCAGAAAAGCTCCGAGGCCAAACCTCACCGCAAATTCAATTTTCTGGCGGGACATCACCCAGCCCACCACCGTCCGCATTCTAGGCACCGCCCCCCGGCAGCGCCATACTGCGTTCGTAGTACATCCCGTGAATTTTCTCCTCTGTGCCCTCTGATCCGCCGGGGGAATACCTCTTGGAATGGCGCCCGGCGTCAGTGTCGCGGGTGCCGTACCCGTTGCCTTTGCCTCATAAAGGTTGTGGGTTTCAACTTTCAACTCTTCCCTCCTCCATTTGACTCCCCCCACGCCAACCCCTCACAATTCCACGGTCCTCTTCACCATGAATCTCATCGACCTGATCGTTGGCAAGCCTCTGAAAACCTCCGACGAGCGTGCCGAGCAAATCGGTCCCTCCGCCGGCATCCCCATCTTCGGCCTCGACGCCCTCAGTTCCGCCGCGTACGGTCCCGAAGCCGCTCTCACGCTGCTTATCCCGCTCGGCCTTCTCGGCGTGCGCTACATCATCCCGATCAGCGTCGCCATCATCACCCTGCTGATCATCGTTTACTTTTCCTACCTGCAGACCATCGCCGCTTATCCCTCCGGCGGCGGTTCTTACACCGTGGCGCGTTTCAATCTTGGCGTTTTCCCGGGACTGCTCGCCGCAGCAGCTCTGCTCACCGATTACATCCTCACCGCCGCCGTCGGCATCTCTGCGGGAGTCGGCGCGCTCGTCTCCGCGATTCCCTCCCTGCAGCTGCACACCGTTTCGCTTTGCCTCGCCATTCTTCTCGTCATCACCATTCTCAACTTGCGAGGAGTCCACGATGCCGGCGTCGCTTTCATGGTTCCCACCTATCTGTTCGTCGGCACTCTGCTCGTCATGATTGGCGTGGGAGTCGCGCGCGTCCTCGTCAGCGACGGCCATCCTGTACCCGCTACCCTGCCGCCTCACCCGGGGCCCACCGTAACCGCTGCCGTCTCTCTATGGCTGCTCCTCAAAGTTTTCGCCAGCGGTTGCACCGCTCTCACCGGCGTCGAAGCCGTCAGCAATGGCGTAAAAGCATTCCGCGAACCACGCGTCAAAAACGCGCAACTCACGCTCACCGTCATCATCTTCATTCTGGCCATTCTGCTCGCCGGAATTTCTTATCTCGTCAAATCCTATGGCATCGTTGCCACCGACCCCAGCCAGCCCGGCTACCAGAGCGTTCTTTCCTTGCTGTTGCTCGCCGTCTTCGGCAAAGGCTTTTTCTATTACCTCACCATCGCCTCCATCCTCCTGGTTCTCTCGCTTTCCGCCAACACCGCCTTCGCGGATTTTCCTCGCCTGTGCCGCGCCATTGCCCAAAACAATTATTTGCCTCACGTTTTCGCGTATCGCGGCCGCCGCCTTGTTTACGCCTACGGCATCGTCGTTCTCGCCCTGCTCACTTGTTTTCTTCTGATTCTCTTTGGCGGCGTCACCGAACGCCTGATTCCCCTCTACGCCGTCGGCGCCTTTCTCGCGTTCACTCTTTCGCAAGCCGGCATGGTGCGTCACTGGTTCAAAAACCGCGGAGCGCACTGGGTCAAGAGCGTTCTCGTGAACGGCCTCGGCGCGTTCGTCACCGGCATCACCGTTCTCGTTGTTCTGGTCGCGAAGTTCAAGGACGGCGCATATCTCACCGTCATCTTCATTCCGTTCCTGATTTTCATTTTCCGCTACGTGCGCCTTCACTATCACAAGGTCGCCATGGCCACCCGCTGTGTCACCGCCATCGTTCCCGCAACTCGCGAGGCTGCGCCCCTCGTCGTCGTTCCCATCGATCGCTGGAACTGCATCACCAAGCAAGCCCTCGAGTTTGCTTCGCGTATTTCCCCCGAGATCATTGCCATTCACGTTCAGCACGATGAACACTCCGAACTCCTGCACGACAGTTGGGCGCGTTACGTCGAAACCGGTTTCCACCAGGCTGGCTTGGAACCTCCTCAGCTCACTACTCTTCCTTCCCCCTACCGCTTCGTAATAGTTCCCATCGTTCAGTTCGTCTTGAAACTTTCCCGCGAACATCCCGATCGTCGCATCGTCGTCGTCATTCCAGAACTCGTCGAAGAACGCTGGTACGAGTATTTTCTGCACAACCAACGTGGGCGCCTCCTCGAATGGGCCCTCATGGTCCAGGGAAACGAGCGCATCTTCTCGCTCTCCTCCCCCTACCATCTCTCCGACTAGGTTGTGCCTCACGCCTTAAGGGCGCCGCCGTATTTGCTCTCGCCATTTTAAGAACGGGAGAGTGGCCAGGTACGACCTTTGTACCTGGGTTCTCGGGTTCCTCTTCGCTTTCGTCGTTGTTCCTGACGTTGTAGGGACGGCCTTCCGAGTCCGTCGGCCACCACAAATTCCAGCCGCGGTGTCTCTAGACTTTCAACTTTTCACTCTTTCCCCGCGACTTTTTTCCATCCGCCGGGTTGACCCCCCGCAACCGCGGGGTTAACGCCTGGGTGTGTCCGTCCAGAAAACTCCCATGGCCAGCCCATCGGCTAAGCGGCTCCCGCCTGGCCGCAAACATCTTTTGGGAGGATCAACATGAATCGACTCTTTGCTACGTTGATGAGCGCTGTAGGGCTACTGCTGTTGGCATCCGCAATCCACGCCCAGGATTTGCTGGTGCCCGCTGGTACCCTTCTTCAGTGCACCTTGGACGAGCCGAACTTCTCTTCGGCCACAGCCGCAATCGGTGATCCCGTGCTCTGTCAACTCCGAACCATGCAGGAGTTCGGCCGCCCTGTCTTTCCTAGGGGCAGCATGTTGGGTGGACACCTGGAAGCCGACAAGGATCCCGGCCATTTCGTCGGCAAGGGCTACCTGAAGATCACCTTTGACCGCATCATTCTCCCCACCGGCGATTTGCCCGTCCCCGCGAAAGTCATCCAGGCCCGGGGCTACAAGGTCGACAAGCAGGGCGACATCGACGGAACCGGCCACGCCAAACGCGACGTCATCGAGTGGATGTTTCCCCCGCTCTGGCCTTGGAAGGTGGTCAGCCTACCCTTCCGCGGCCCTCGCCCAACCCTTAAGGGTGAAGAGCCGCTGGAACTGCGCTTGATGGACGACATCGTCATTCCACGCAACATGCAAGCCGCAAATCCCAACCGTCCACCCTACGCTTCCTCGCTGCACCCCAGCTCGTACCAGTCCGCGCCGCAGTCCAGCGCAGGCTCGATGCAGTTGGCAGTAAACAAAACCGCGCTGCAGCCCGCAGCCACGCAGCTCGCTCCGCCTCTGCCTCCTGATGGACAGTCCGCCGAGCGCTTCACCGTCCTGGTCCTCAAGTCCAACCAGGTCTATGAAGTCACCAAATATCACCGCGACGGCGACCTGCTGATGTTCCTGGATACTCAGGGCCGCAAAGGTTCCGTCGATGTCAACGATGTCGACTGGCGCCGCACTTCCGAACTGACCGCCCAAGTCCGTTCGGTAGACACGCCCCAAATCGCGCGCCAACTCAACTAAGCGCCGCTGCACCAGCCGCAAGCGGCGTGACTACGTCATCCTGTAGCTCACCTCTTCAGGGGTGAGGCATTTTCTCGCCTTCCTGCTGCACCGCCCCGCGCCTTTACGGGCGAGCCACGTGCTGCTCTTGGTAGCGGCACAAAAAACTCCCCATCCTGTAGCCCCAAGCGCAGGCCGCTACAAGTGTGCAAAATCGTTGCTGGGTTTTGCCGTGGGTAAATCTGTGACGACGGTCCGCCGGGATTAATCATTCTGCGCAATTAGTCTTCTAATTCGCTAAACATTGTGCTAGTTTCCTCGTCCTACCTAGGTACGTCGCCGTACGTACCCAGCCGAACCGGGCCGAGTCCAAGGGTTGTGTTCCTGCTGTGAGGGCCGCCGTGGTTCCGTTTGTCAAAGTCTCGTCCGATCTGCTTCTGCAAGACATGCAGGGCGTCAAGGAGTTCTATAGCGAATCCACGGTTCAGCCTTTCTTCTACGAAGGTCGTCCTCCCGCCTACGCCACCATTCTTTCCGAATTGATTGCCTCCTTGAAGCCATCCTCCGTCCTCGAATTCGGTTGCTGCGCTGGCCGCAACCTCCACCTTCTCCGCCAGCGCCTTCCGAAAGCGCGACTGGTTGGCATGGATCTGAACCGCACCGCCATTGAGGCAGGCCTCCGCGCTTTCGACCTCGATCTTCGAGTTGCCGACGAAACAGGTCTGGCCGGTGTCCCCAACACCTCCTTCGACATCTCCTTCACTGTCTCGGTGCTGGACCATATCGCTTTGCCAGAGGACACTATCGCCAGGCTTGCCGCCATCACCAAACGCTTCGTCATCATCTATGAAATTTGCCACGACAAGACCGGCAAGATCGAAGCCATGCAAGACGCCGCCGGAAAAATTATCTCGGGCTATTCGTATTCCTATTTTCACGATTACCGCAGACTCTTTGCCAACGCTGGCTGCTGGATGCTCCTCGACGCCGCTATCCCTGCATATGCCGGCAACCTGGGCGAGTTCTACCGCCTGCAGGTCCATAGCCTGCAATACGACGCGTTTGGCACTCCGATCTTGAGCCATGTGTCCGCAACGGAGGCGTCGCCTACTTCGCTAACTCGAGCCCGAAACGCCCTTCGTCACCCCGCCTCTACCGTAAACCGCCTTTTCTCTCGCCTAAAACCGTAGCCGTCGCGCCGAATCAGGTGTGACGATTCCTCTTCTTCCCCTCTGTGCTGTCTGTGTCCTCTGTGGTGAAATCTGACGGTTTGTTCTATCTAGGGTTTTTCGTAGATGTGCGGGAACTATCTTGTGAACAACTTTGCCAAACTCAAATGCTTGCCACGATTCTCCTGACTTTCAACCTTCAACTCTGAACTTTAAATTTCTCCCCATTCCCCACGCCCTGCTCTCCCTCCGCACTCTCCTGCTCCAACGGCAACGTTGCTGTCACCACTGTCCCATTGCTGCCCGAATGCAATTCCAGTTTCCCACCCAAATAGCGGATCCGTTCGTACATTCCCCGGAATCCCACACCCAACGCACTCGCCTGCAGTTTTTCCGTGGGAATGCCTTTCCCGGAATCTTCCGCCATCACCACAATCTGCTCCGCGTCTCGCCGTATGCGGATCGCCGCCGTCTTGCTGTCTGCGTGCCGGTGGATATTCGTCAAGCACTCCTGCACGATTCGGAAAATCGCAATTTCCTGTTCCGTGGGCAGGCGCCCCAAATCCGGCGGAATTTCCACTTCCACCGTAATCTTGCTGCGTTCTGAAAATCCTTCCACGTACCACCGCAGCGCCGACGCCAGCCCTAACTCATCCAGCAGCGGCGGGTGCAGCAAATGCGAAATGGTGCGGATCTCGCTGCTGATCTGCTCAACCATTTCAATATTTTCGGTCACGGCCCGCGCACCGGCTTCGTCCAGCTTGTGCGCCTGTGCCTTCACTTTCGCGATGTTCATGCTGATGGCCGCCAGCAATTGCCCCGCGCTGTCGTGCAATTCTCGCGCCAGTCGCCGCGCTTCCTGGTCCCTGGTTTGCAGCAGTCGCGCCGAAAGCTCGCGTAAACTCTGGTTCGCCGCGTCCAGTTCCGCGGTCCGCTCCTGCACCCGCTTTTCCAACTCCGCTCGTTCGCTGCGCAGGTCTTCTTCCGTCCGCTTGCGTCCGCTCAGGTCCTGGCTCACTCCGATAATTCCCGTAATCGCTCCGGATTCGCCGCGCATTGGAGACAGCGTCACCAACGCCGTCAAAAATCTTCCACTCTTGCAGCGCACCTCGAACTCACCGGTCCACCGCTGCCCTACCCTCAACTCCCTCATGTGCTGCTCGGCTTCTTCCTTCGTTCCCTTCGCTACCGTGATCTCCATGACGTTCCGGCCGATCACTTCAGCCGCAGGCCACCCGTAAAGTTCCTGTGCGAACGGATTCCAGTACGTCACCACGCCATCGGCGTCGGTGATGATCACGGCAACCTTCATGGCCTCCAAAAACGGCAGTTCCGGCGCTTTCATTTTTCCCCCGAGCCAAAGTGGCCTGCACCCTGCTGCTCTTCCCTGTTTACAAACAACCGCTTTATCTTCCGGCTGGGGCGGAACGATACTTCTCGTCTTTTGTGTCCTCCTAGTGTAATCGCCTGGCGCGATAAAATCAGGTGCGAAATGTCATTTCTCATTTACACGCGCACAGCGCACCGATTTGCAGTACTCTCGTATCGGAGTTGTCCCCTGCCTCGCAGTTCTGTCGCTCACCCCTTCGGGATGAGGCTTCACGCTCCCCGGCACTGCATCGCCTCCGCGACCGCTCTGAAGAAGGTTCTATGAAGACGCAACGCGGCTTTTCCCTCATCGAGTTGCTCATCGTCGTCGCCATCATTCTCATCATCGCCGGCATCGCCATCCCCAACTTGCTCAAGGCCCGCATCTCCGCCAACGAGTCTTCCGCGGTCGGCTCGCTCCGCGCCCTGACCACCGCCAATATTCAGTATTTTGTGCAATGTCCCGCGAAAGGTTTTGCCGCGTCTCTCTCGAACCTCGGCCCCGGCGATGGCAGCTGCGCGGCCATCACCGCGATCGACGACGTCCTGGCCTCCGGCACCAAGAGCGGCTATTCCATCACTTACACCCCCGGCGCTCCCAACGCCGCCGGCCTCATCTCCACCTACACCATCCTCGTCAAGCCCATTACCGTCAGCGTCACGGGCCAGCGCGCGTTCTGCTCCAGCCAGGATGGCGTCATACACTACAATCAAACCGGCACCACCTGCGACGCCACTCCCGCCGGCGACCCCTCCCTGCAATAACAAATCTCGCGATACGCCGTGCCCCGGACATCAGTTTTGCGGACGCATACGTCCAATCTTTCGACTTTCAACTCTCACTTCCCACTTGCTTTACTTAAAACCAAAAACTGACAACTTTCCATCACCCGTTTCCCCATTCTCCACTTCTGCGTTACTCTGCTCATGTACCACTTTACTCATCCAAAATGACAAGGCCCTCCGCCCCAGCAACCACGATGAAACATCCTCGTCACATGAAACGTTCGGAGATCCGAGTTCTCCGCATGATCGCCTTGTTCAAGTTCTGCAAAGCCGCGATCGCCATCGTTGTCGGCTTGGGCGCTCTTCGTCTGATCCATGCGGACCTGGCCACCGTTATCGCTCATTGGGTCAGGCGATTCGGCATGGATCCCGGCGGCCGCTACGTCGACCAGCTCCTTCAGAAGGCCACCACTCTCACTCCCAATACCATTCGCGGCATCGGCGTTGGCAGCTTCATCTACGCGGGACTTTTTCTCACTGAAGGCGTCGGCCTGTGGCTACTGAAACGCTGGGGCGAGTGGTTTACCATCATCATGACCAGCTCTCTTCTCCCCATCGAACTCTACGAAATCCATCGCCATCCCACCGAATGGAAGGTCCTGCTCCTGGTCTTCAACGTAGCGGTCGTAGCCTTCCTGTTCTACCAACTCCGCCACGAATCCAATCTGTAACTCATCCTGAAGTTCATCCCTCTGTCACTAAGTCCGCAAGACCGGCAAACACAGATGACGCGCAAACATCTGCCCGGCAGCGCTCGAGGCAGGCAAATTTTTGTGGAAAGCGGACCTAACCTTCCGTATCACCAGACGTCTCTGTACAAAGAGGTCTGAGTATGGCCAAGGCTGAGTCACTGCAAGGCTCGATCGATCTGTTGGTCCTGAAGATCCTGTCACGGCGTTCGCGCTTGCACGGATACGCCATCATGACCGCGATTCAGAACATCTCCGGCGAGGTGCTGCGCGTGGAAGAGGGATCGCTGTACCCGGCGCTGCACCGCATGGAGGAAGCGCGTTGGATCCGCGCCGAATGGATCACCAAGGAAAACGGGCGGCGGACGCGAATCTATGAATTGACAGCATCCGGGAAGAAACAACTGGGCGAAGAAGAGTCTCGCTGGCAATCGGTGGCCGCCGCTATCAATCGAGTGCTGCGGGAGGCGTGAGATGTCACTCTGGACGCGGCTCGCAAATGTGTTTCGGGGAGATCGCGTGAATCGCGAGATCGATGAGGAACTCGACGCGCATGTTGCGGAAGCCGTGGCTTCGGGGCGAGATGCGCACGAAGCTCTCAAGGCTCTGGGTTCGCCGCTGCGCCATCGCGAAGAAAGCCGCGAGGCGCGAATCGTGACGTGGCTTGATTCCCTCTTGGCCGACGCTCGCTTTGGCTGGCGTCAATTAAAGAAAAACCAAATCACCTCAGCCGCCGCGATTCTTTCGCTGGCGCTGGCGATTGGCGCATGCACGGCGGCATTCCGCCTGATCGATGCATTGCTGCTGCGGCCGCTGCCGGTAGATGGAACGGAGCGGCTGTATCTTCCCTATCGTTCAGGAATCGGATGGGACGGCAAGCCCGAGACGTTTGACGGATGGGCGTATCCCGCGTTTCAGCGCATGCGCAACGTCGTGAAGGAGCAGGCCGAGTTGCTCGCGATTTCGTATGGCGAGCGGGTGGACCTCACTTACAAGTCCGACCAGGAAATGGAAAAGGCTCAATTGCAATATGTTTCGGGAGCAACATTCGGATCGTTCGGACTGCGACCGGAAATCGGGCGATTGTTGATCGAGAGTGAGGACGTGACGCCCGGTGCGCATCCCTATGCGGTGTTGTCGCATGACTATTGGGCGAACCGGTTTGGTCAGGATCCAAAAGTGGTGGGCCAGACATTTCGCATGGGCAATCAGATCTACGAAATCGTCGGAGTAGTGCGGAAACCTTTTACTGGAACTGAACCCGGCGTGATGACCGACATTTTTGTGCCCACCATGATGCACCCCGCTGCGACTCGACCGGACTCAACGTGGATTCGAATTTTCGCGCTGATGAAACCCGGTGCAAACGTGCAGCAGGTTGGCGCGATGTTGTTTGCAACCTCGCAGGCGTTTGAGGCGGAAAGGGCCAAGGGCTTCAAGGGAATGAGCCAGCAGGCCATCGATAACTACGTGAACCAGGCAGTGATTCTGGAACCGTCGCCGACAGGCGCGTCTGGCTTTCAAACGGACAATCGAGCTTCGCTGGCGGCTCTAGGCGTTTTGGTGGGACTGGTGCTGCTGATTGCGTGCGCGAACGTGGCCAATTTGATGACCGCGCAGGCTGCGACTCGGGCGCGCGAAATGGCGCTGCGAATTTCCATTGGCGCGGGGCGATGGAGATTGGTGCAATTGGTGCTAGTTGAAAGCGCATGGATCGCATTACTGGCAGCAGCGATCGGATGGCTGTTTGCCTGGTGGGCTGCGCCATTCGTCGTTGGCCTGATCGGTTCGCCCGATGATCCGGCGCGCATCCCTCTGCTGGCCGATTGGCGGGTGATGGCTTTCGGTCTGGCGCTCACGCTGGTAGTTACGTTTCTGTTTGGGCTGATTCCCGCGCTGCGCGTCTCGTCAATCAAACCGGCCAGCGCAATGAAGGGTGGCGAAGACCCGCACTCGCGTCGTCGATTGATGCACGCGTTGGTCGCCGCACAGGTGGCGTTCTGTTTTCTGGTGCTGTTCGTGGCCGGATTGTTTGTAGCCACATTCCAACGGTTAGCGCACCAATCCACCGGATTTTCCGCAGTACGATTGCTGATCCTCGACGCTATCGCACAGCACCCGCAAGCGCCGGAAGTGTGGGACCAAGTGGCCGAGCAGTTGCGAGCCATGCCCGGCGTGGAACGCGTGGCGCTAGCAGATCGCGCCTTGCTCGGTGGGTACGCCTCCAACGACTACATCGCGGTGAACGGCGGCCCGCCCATCGAGGTGCTGGCATTTTTTCTGCGGGTTTCGCCCGGATGGGTAGATGAGATGAAGATTCCGTTCGTTGATGGCAGAGACTTTCTTCCAAACGAGACGTCGCCGGGCGCGGCAATCGTGAATGAGACCTTCGCGAAGACCTACTTCCACGGCGAAAATCCTGTGGGAAAGACGTTTGAGCGCGCCAGCGACGAGGGGCCACGCTATCAGTTTCGAATCGTCGGACTGGTGCGCGACGCGCGTTATCGCAGCGTGCGCGAAGCAATGTTGCCGACGGCGTACACTCCACTGCATTCCCGTGGGGACGACGGCGCCCTGAACCCGTTCGCGAGCGCCAGCATCATTGTGCGCACCACGAGCCAGAATCCGCTGCAACGCGCATCCATGCTGCGCCAGGAAGTGCCGCGTGTGCGCCCGGAATTTCGCGTCAGCCGCATTCGCACGCAACAGGAGATTAACGATTCGCAAACAGTGCGAGAGCGGCTGCTGGCGATGCTCGCAGGATTTTTCTCGGTAGTTGTGCTGTTACTTGCGGGCGTGGGGCTGTATGGCGTACTGCACTATTCGGTGCTGCAGCGGCATCGCGAAATCGGAATTCGCATCGCGGTTGGCGCACGAGGCAAGAACATCGCAGGACTGGTGACTGCCGAAGTGTTCGCGATGGTCGCAGTGGGGGCAGTCGCAGGGGTAGCGCTAGGCATGATCAGCGTGCGTTATCTTGAATCGTTGTTTTACCAGGTGAAAGCAACTGACGTCACCATGCTGGTGTTTCCAGCGCTGTCCATCCTGACGGCGGCGCTGCTGGCGGCGGTGATACCAGTGGTGCGCGCCGTGCGCATCGATCCGGCAACAATGCTGCGGGCGGAATAAAAAGCACGCAACAAGGCAGAGAGGTAAGACCCGGAAGAATTAGCGGCACAACTTGACCGCGCTTCGCCCTGAGTGTAACCTCGCGTCAACTTCCTGCATTCGTCCCACAACTGAAGGAGGACGCGAATGGTCTCTCTCCCAGCGCTTTGGCTCCCCATCCTGCTATCCGCAATTATCGTATTCGTGGCCAGCTCCATCCTGCACATGCTGCTTCCTTATCACCGAAGTGACTACCGCCAGCTGCCTGAAGAAGACAAGATACTGACGGCATTGCGCGGCGTGAGCCTGACACGAGGGCTGTACGTGTTTCCCTACTGCACCCACAAAGACATGAAGTCGCCGGCGATCGTCGAGAAATACAAACAAGGACCAGTTGGCATGATCACTGTGTTTCCCAGCGGGCCGCCGGTCATGGCGAAATTCTTGGGGCTGTGGTTTGTGTATTGCCTGATCATCGGCTTCTTTGTGGCTTATCTGACGGCACACACCGTGGCGCCGGGAGCTACGTATCGCGCGGTCTTTCGTGTGGCCGGCACAATGGCTTTTATGGCGTACGGTCTGGCAAACCTGAGCAACAGCATCTGGAAGGGCCAGCCCTGGTCGATGACCGTGAAAGAGGTAATCGACGGGCTTATCTACGCCTTGCTGACGGCAGGAACCTTCGGCTGGCTCTGGCCGCGCTAGCATCGCTGCAAGTTCGTCGCCTTCATTGAACTAAAAACAGCTAACGAAAAGTGCTGTTGCGCTGAAGTTCGTCGACCTTGGCGGCAACTGCATTGAACAAGTCGAATACGTCGACCTTCCCTCCACGTTCGACGCCTCGAAATCATTGTCAATGGGTAGAGAATGATGGTTGTGTCTGGTAGTTGCACGGCTGGATCGCCACCGCGGTCATCCTCGACCATCACCTACTCCATTTTTAGTTCCTGTCGTAAGCTTGATTAGGTTTGAAGGCCTTTACCTGAAGAATGGCCCGAATGATACCCAGTTTGCCGGCCGCCGTGCGATATTTCTTGCGAGAAGCTCAAGGTGAGATGGAGAAACGACGCTCGCCGTCAGTGTAGATACTGCCTTGCGGGTCGGGGATTTTCAAGGCTTGTGGATCAATCGTCCGATGAATTCCTTTCCTTTATCGTGCAGCGTGAGCGAACGTCTCAGTCGTGACGAGTCCTGAGCAGGTTGACATCATTGGCTGCATGGATTACTGCTATCGCTCTCGTGGCCTCGCGGCGCATTTGCATTTCGATGATGTAAGCTGCCGTGACCGTCTAGCGATGAGCAGCGTGCTTAGACATTCGGGAAAACTCGGAATGCTACAGCGCGATGAGTTTTTGACCCCGTTCCGGTATTACAAGTAAGGATCGACGGCGATCCCCCGGTATCGTTGGAACGGAGGTAGGCAATGAACGAGTTTGGTAGCCATGTTGAGCGTCATCGGCGCGAGCTGCTGGTCCACTGTTACCGCATGCTGGGCTCCTTGCCAGACGCCGAGGACGCGGTGCAGGAGACGTTGCTTCGCGCGTGGCGGTATCGCGACAGCGTGAAGGAAGGGGCGCCGTTGCGCCCATGGCTGTACCGCGTGGCCACGAACGCCTGCCTGGATGCGATTGCCCGCGATGAGCGGAGGGCGGTGCTTGCTGCCAAGGCCGAGTCGGACGATAGCTGGACCGGCCAGCCGGATGATGTCGTCTGGCTAGGACCGATTCCGGACTCAGTGCTGGAGAAACCGGCGCCAGCGGAGAAGACGCCGGAGGCGCTGACGCTGATGCGCGAAACCATCGAGATCGCCTTTCTGACGGTAATCCAGCTCCTGACACCGCAGCAGCGTGCCGCCTTGATTCTGTGTGACGTGCTCGACGGGTCCGCCAAGGATGCTGCCGAGCTGCTGGAGATCAGCGTCTCGGCGGTAAACAGCGCATTGCAGCGGGCGCGGGCCAAGCTGCGGGAGCGTCTGCCTTCACAAGCGCCGGCGTGGTCCGCGGGCGTGGATGCGACCGAGGCCGAGCGTGATCTACTTAAGAAATACGTGGAGGCGAGCGAAGCCGCGGACTTTCGCGCCTTCGAATCGATCATCCGCGCCGACGCCACCTTCCGCATGCCGCCCGAGCCGGGCATGGCCGCAAGCCGTGAAGCGATGTTCAAGCTATGGATCGAAGCCGGATTCGGCTCTGAACGATTTGGTCGCCTGCGCTGCGTTGTGACCCACGCCAACCTGCAGCCGGCGGTCGCAGCTTACATGTGCCGGCCGGGTGACTCCACTTGGCGTGCCCTGGCGCTGGATGTTCTTCGAATCGAGGGCGGCTTGATCACGGAGATCGTGACGTTTATGCCGGACAATTTCCCCCTCTTCGGGCTTCCGCTATTGATGGAGCCGGCGCCGGAGACGAACACGTGTCATTGAGCTTGTGGATGCTCGGCGAGGCAAAGGCGCCGTCGTCGGTCCGGTACAGCCTGTGGCTGAACCAGTGAGGGTTCTCGATTGCGAACGAGGATGTACTGGCAGGCGAAATCAAATTACGAGCTCCAACATGCTAATCGTCCATGTTGGCACTGAGAGGTTCTTTTCCGATTTTCTGACTTCCTGGAGTTAACCGATAGTTAGAACGCTGAGAGAGGGTCTAAAAGGGGGCCAATCATATGAGAAAAGTAATCTACGCAATCAACCTTAGCCTGGATGGCTGCTGCGACCATACCAAATTCAGTCCGCCCCCCGATGGCGAAGTACTTGAACATTACACGCGGCTGTTGCGGGAGTTTGACCTGCTTGTCTATGGGCGTAAAACCTATCAATTGATGGTTCCTTATTGGCATGACATTGCAAAAAGCCAGTCCGAGACAAAAGCGGACATCGAATTTGCTCAAACCTTTGTCTCCAGGAAGAAGCTTGTTTTTTCACGATCATTGGGCAGCGCTGAAGATGAAAATACGAGAATTGTTCGCACGGACCTTCGCAACGAAATACTTAAACTGAAGCAAGAACCGGGCAAAGATATTTTGGTCGGCGGTGTAGATGTTCCTTCACAACTGATGGTGCTTGGCCTGATTGACGAATATCGTTTTGTCGTTATGCCAACCATTGTTGGAGAAGGCAGACGATTGATGGAGGGCGTGAGCCTGCCCGAGAAATTGCAATTGAAACTGGTTGAGTCAAAGCCATTTAAATCAGGATGTGTTGAGCTTCGTTATTTGAAACACTGAGTGAATTCAAGAGATTCACGACAGAGGACGGAGGAAGAGTTAAAAGTTGAAAGTTAAAAGCTAAACCAAGGTCGACGTGAGTTGGAGTGGGGAAAGCGACGGCGAGCCGCCGCACTCCAAAGGGGCTGGTATGAAAGCCAGCTTCTTCCCTGCCAACACCTCTAGCTCAACATGCCACTTGAATTTCAAGTGAGAATCTACATTTCGGACTAAAGACATTGGGTGGCGGAAGGTGCATTGGGGAGATTCGCCATGGAGGACACGGAGAGCACACGTGGGTCAGTCGATGCGAAAGGCTTGTTCGTGGTCTACGCGGACCATCACCAGGCCTTGCGGGGGGACGGTGGGGCCGGATTTGGAGCGATCTTTCAGGGCGTAGAGGTTATCGACGTCGGAGGGAGCTAGTTTACCGCGGCCGATTTCTAGCAGGGTGCCGACCATTTTGCGGACCATGTAACGCAAGAAAGAACGGCCATGCACTGTGAACCAGAGTTCTTCGCCATCGCTGGTGCGGGCGAGATCGGTGGAGAAAATTTCGCGGCACATGTTGCGTTCTTTGTCGTCGTCTTCGGAACCGCTGGATGCAGCGAACGCGCTGAAATCGTGCATGCCGACAAAACGGGCTGCGGCAACGCGCATGGCGTCTTCATTCAACGGAAAGGGGTAATGCAGAACGTAGCGCCACAAGAACGGGGGCACCACTTTGCCGCGATAAAGGCGGTAGCGGTAGACCTTCCCTTTCGCGGACCATCGCGCGTGGAAGTCGGGACCAGTTTCTTCCGCGGCGACGATGCGGATCGTGTTCGGCAAAAGCGCGTTCAGGGCGCGCTGAAACTCCGCAGCAGAGAGCGGCGACTGGGTGCGAAAGCTGGCGACCTGTCCCAGCGCGTGAACACCAGCATCGGTGCGGCCCGATCCCTGTAACTGCACCGTTTCCTGCGTTAAGCGGCGCAGCACGGAGGTAATTTCCCCCTGCACCGTGGGTTTGTCAGCCTGGAATTGCCAGCCGTGGAAATCGGTTCCGTCGTAGGCAATGGTGAGTTTGAAATAGCGCATGCGGGAATGGGCCGGCGAGTTCAGGAAGCGGTACGCACAAAGCGGCTGCCGGGCTTAATGGCTACACTTCCCTGGCGACACATGGGGCAATCTTCGGGCTCGTAACTATCGATGGTAAGCTCAACAAGCGCGTTGGTCTCCACGGTAAATTCAATCTTTCCGCCGCTGCGGTCGATCAGAGCGCCGGCAGCGACGACGCGGCCGCCAGCTTCCTCGACAACATGAATGGCTTCCTGAGTGGAGCCGCCGGTGGTCCATACGTCTTCGACGACCAAAACGTGCTCATCGGGCTTGAGGGAAAATCCCCGGCGCAGGGTCATGCTGCCGCTGGCATCGCGTTCCACGAACATGGCGGGAACGCCACCGCCGATGGCGTCTTTGGGCGAGGGCAAGGCACGGGCGACCTCTTGGCCAACGATGACGCCGCCGAGGGCGGGAGAGACAACCGCGTCGATGCGAGCGTCGGAGAAGAGTGAGGCGAGCGCACTACCCAGTGCCTCGGCAAAACGCGGATACTGCAGCACCAGAGCACATTGCACGTAGGTGTCGCTGTGGCGTCCGCTGGAGAGTTCGAAGTGGCCGTGGCGGACGGCGCCGGCAGTCTCGAACATGCGAAGGATCTCATCTTTGGTGAGCATAGCGTTGCTAACGGAACCGGCTCCTAAACGTCGTAATGTCAGGAGCCTAGCTGCCATGCGGAGCGATGTCAAGGTGCAGAAGCCCTGTGATAGACTGCTTGGTTCGGAGTGAGTGGGACAACCAGGTCAGGCACGCTTTCCTGAAGCTATTTTTCAACAAGAACGAAACAAAACGCGTGCGGGAATCGTTCTAATCAGTGATGACCCAAATCGTGTTGTTTCTGCACATTCTGGCCCAAGTCAAAAGATGAGGATAAATATGAAGAAGCCGTTCTTAAGACAGCTGCTTGCCGCAGTGTTGGTCGGCATACTGGCAAGCGTACCAGTGGCACCCGTTTTTGGGCAGGAGCCGGCCACCCCGGCTCAAAACCCGCCACCCGTGCCGCCACCGGCACAGTCTGCGACACCGGCGAAGCAGGGAGGGATTCCCGTTTCGTTGGGAGTGTCCAAGCACGATTATTCGGTGGCTCCGAGCGCTTTCCCGAACATTATCAACCCGTATCGCATGCAGGTGGTCGAACCCGGTGTGCTGACGAATTCTCCGCGGCTTGAGCAGTTGATTCACGAGGGCAAGATGCCGTTGGGTTTGCAGGACGCCATCGCGCTGGCCATGGAGAACAGCATGGACATCGCGGTGCAGCGCTACAGTCCATGGATGGCGGACGTGAGCCTGCTGAAAGCGCGGGCCGGGCTGTTCAGTTACGGGACGCCAGGAAGCATCGCGGTGGAATCGTTGGCGAACCTGCCGCTGCTGCAGTACGACCCATTCATTACGCAGGTTGTCAACGTAAGCGACGCAGCAATCCCGATTGCGAACCCGTTCACTTCCGGAACGGCCGGGACAGGGACATCGATCAATCAAAATACGGCACAGCCATTGTTTTCGCACCAGGCGCAATACAACACGTCGTATCAGCAGAGCTTCACGACGGGCACGACGTTGAGCGCATCGTGGAACAACACGCGAGCATCGTCGACGGCGGCGAACTTCTTTAATCCGTATGTGCAGTCGAACCTGACGATTTCGCTGCAGCAACAGCTGCTGGCGGGAAGAGGGCGATTCGTGAATCGCCGCAACATCATCATCGCGGAAAACAACCGCAAGATCGCGGACCTGAATTTTTCGCAGCAGGCCATCACGACGATCACCAGCACGATTACCGCGTACTGGGAACTGTCTTATGCGCAGCAAAACGTAAAGGTGCAGCAGCAGGCGGTGACGGTTTCCGAAAAGCTGTATGGCGACAACAAGAAACAACTGGAAATCGGAACGATGGCGCCGTTGGATGTGACGCGGGCGGAATCCGAACTGGCCACCGATCGGCAGAACCTGATCGTGGCGCAAACCACGGAGCTGCAAGATCAGCTGGTGTTGAAGAATCTGATCAGCAAGGACCCGTTGGCGTCGAACCTGATCAACGTGGAGATCATTCCGAGCGACAAGCCGGAATCACCCGAGGCGATTCAAACAATGTCGTTCGAAGATGCCATCAAGGAAGCTTTCCAGAAGCGGCCGGACCTGCAGGCGCAGTATTACAACCTGAAGAACGCGGACGTGGACGTAAACGCGACGAAGAATGCGCTGTTGCCGACCGCAACGCTTGGACTGCAATACCAGTCCGCCGGCTTGGGTGGCAACTCGTTAATTAACGGCAGCCCGACGGTCATCGCTGGCGTGCCGATCGTGGATGCGCATGGAGTACCAATTGCGGGGTTCTTCGTTCCGGGTGCGTCCACGCCGGTTACCGGAAAGTCGCAACAAGGATTTGGGACGGCACAGTCGCAGATCTTTCATAACGATTTTCCGATTTATGCGGGACAGATCACGTTTAGTCTGCCGCTGCGCAATCGCGCAAACCAGGCCGACAATATTCACGCGCAATTGGTAATGCACCAGTTCGAAGCGCAAGTGCAGCAGGTGAAGAACACCGCGCTGTTGGACGTTCGCAATACCACCATCGCTGTGGAACAGGGCCGCGCGCAGGTGCAGGCCGCTACCAAGGCGCGGGAACTGCAACAGCAGACGTTCGACGCGGAACAGAAGAAATATCAGCTGGGCGCATCGACGGTGTACAACGTGATTCTGACGCAACGCGACTTGATCACTGCTCAGGGCAACGAACTGCGGGCGCTGGCTAATCTTGCCGAAGCGAAAGCCAATTACGAACGAGCGCTGGGACGCACGCTGGAGGTGAATAGCGTGACCATCGCAAACAACAAGGGGACGGTGGAGAAAGACACGCTGATTCCCGGGACGCTGAATGGGCAGGTGGTTGGAACAGAAGAGTTGATCAAGGCGCTGGACAGCGGGCTGGGGAAGGGGCAACGGTAGGGTGGTTATTCACCACAGAGGATGCAGAGGTAAAAGTTAAGAGTTAATTGAAAGTTAAGAGACGACACCCGGTCGTCGACGAAGAAGAACCCCACACGCAAAACCCGCGTGGGGGGCACCCTTGCCCCTCGAATATTCGGGCTGGCATGAAAGCCGGCGCTTCGTGTAAGACTCAATATTTGCCGCTGGGCGAAAATTTAGTATTGACGATTTAGGGCTTGGGTGGGTCGTCGTGCCAGATGGGTTTGCGCTTTTCGAGGAAGGCGGCCAGGCCTTCTTTGAAGTCGGGAGTGCAGCGGACACGAGCGCTTTCGAGGACAGCGCGCTCGAGATCGTGATCGACGCCAGCAGCGGCTGCGGAAACGAGCAAATGCTTGGCGCGAGTGATGCTGCTGGGGCTGGCGGCGAGCAGATCGTTGGCAAGGTCGTGGGCGCGGGTCATCAGTTTTTCCGAAGGCACAATTTCGTTGACCAGGCCGAGTTCCTTGGCTTCCGATGCTTCGACGAGGCGGCCCGTCAATAGAAGGTCGCGGCAGCGCTTTTCTCCGATTTGCCGGGAAAGAAAGACGGAGACGATGGCGGGCAAGAATCCGATTTTCACTTCGGTGTAGCCGAACTTGGCTTCCGGCACTGAAAGAGTGAAATCGCAGAGCGTGGCGATGCCGCAGCCACCAGCCAGGGCGTGCCCATTCACCGCGGCGATCAACGGCCGCGAATAACTCCAAATTTTGCGAAACATTTTAGCGATACGGCGGGAATCGTCCTGATTTTCGGCGGGGCTTTGCTGCGCGATCGCTTGCAGCAGCTCCAGATCGATTCCAGCGCAAAAAGCTTTGCCGGTGCCGGTGATAATGGCGACGCGAGCGCTGGTTTTCTCAATGGCGTCGAGCGCAGATTGCAGATCGGCGATCATTTGCGTGGTGATGGCGTTGCGTTTTTCGGGGCGATTAAGAGTGATGGTGGCGAGGTGTTCGGTGGCGTCGAGCAGGAGCGTTTCGAACTGCATGTACAGTCACCCCCTTGGTTAGTTGGGAAGCGGAGCGTGGGCGTATTTGGCGCGAATCTCGTTGGCCAACTGGATCACCCTTTTCAGTCTATCGCTTTCGATGCCGGGATCAACGCCGGCTTTGCGAATGGCGGCAAGAACATCTTCGGTGGCGATGTTGCCGACGAGGTCGTCTCCCGCGAAGGGGCAGCCGCCGAGGCCGGTGAGGGCGCTATCGAAACGGCGGCAGCCGGCTTGGTACGCGGCGAGGACTTTGTATTCGGCGGATTCGGGGCGGGAATGGAGATGCACGCCGAGTTCGATGCCGGCGACATGGTCTTTCGACATGGCGAAGACATCGCGGACGAGTTCGGGAGTTGCGGTGCCAACCGTATCGGCGAGGGAGACGGTGGAAACGCGAATGTCTTTGAGCCACTCGAGGGTGTCCTGAACAAGTTCCGGACCCCACGGTTCGTCATAGGGATTGCCAAAGGCCATCGAGATGTAAATGACAAGATCTTTTCCGGCGGCTTTTGTTTCGCGCTTGAGAATCTCGACGAGTTGGCGGGATTCGCCGCGGGTCATGTTGGCGTTCGCGCGTCGGAAATAAGCGGAGATGGAGTACGGGTAGCCGATGGTGGTGACGCCGGGAGTGGCGAGGGCGCGCTCCAGTCCTTTTTGATTGACGACGATGCCGATGATTTCGGGAGGCGCGGTGGCCGCGGGCAAGGAAGCGAGAAATTTGGACATGACTTCCTCACTGTCAGCCATTTGCTTGACGTGTTTGGGCGAGACGAAGCTGACCGCATCGATGTGGCGGAAGCCGGCGCGGACTAACTCCTTCAGATATTCGACTTTTGTGTCGGCGGGAATGATGTCGGGGAGGCCTTGCCAGGCATCGCGAGGGCACTCAATGAGTTTGATCGTTTCGGTCATGACGTCGGCGGAGCCAAGAAAAAGAATCAAATAACAATAAACCGAGTGCGACAGGCGTGAAGACACCAAGAGCCAAACAGGCGCCCGTGAGGGTAATGGGAATTGGCATGTCTTCCAGATACCAGTTCCCGCCAATGTGCTTGCTATGCTCGTATTGCCACGAACCCATAATGATGTAAGTCCATACGGGAAGTGTCGACAGCAGCAAAATCCAATCGCGTTTACGCATCGTAGTCAAATACTAACATTCAATCGGGCGTTCCTCCTCTCGGCCCCGCAACTAGGGACACTAGGAACAGGAAAAAGAAAATCATTCCCGCGATGCCAATTCCCCCCAGCGTTTTGTAAAACGGAATGCTGTTTCCCAGGACGCTTTCCAGCGTCCTGTGGCGCAAGAAGACAACACATAAATCGTAAAGCATGCCGCCGATTAGGCCAAGGATGCAGATGGAGAAGGCGGCGGACATGGCGTAGAGAAGGAAGCGGGAACGGCGAGTCATAGTTTGTGATCGTGCGTGTCTGTCAGTTTACGGGGCATTTGGATAAAGCGGAAGAGAAAGGCTTTACCACAGAGGACACAGAGAGCACAGAGAAAGACGCGGACAGAATGAGCGTCAGGTTTGGAGGACACCGGTTTTAAATTCGCGGATTTCGGTGTTTAGGGCAGCGGCCTGGAGGGCCCAGATTATGGCGTCGCGAGTTTGTGCTGGGTCGATGATGGCGTCGAGCCAGAGACGGGCGGCGGCGTAGCGCGGGTCGGTCTGGTGCTCGTAGGTGGCTTTGACGGAATCGAGCAACTGTTTTTTTGCTTTGTCGTCGAGCTTTTTGCCCTGGCGCTCGAGTTGCTTCAGCTTGATTTCGGCCAGCGTGTTGGCGGCTGCGTCGCCGCTCATGACGGCGAATTTTGCCGTGGGCCAAGCAAACATGAAGCGCGGGTCGTAAGCTTTGCCGCACATGGCGTAATTCCCTGCCCCGAAACTGCCGCCGATGATGACGGAAATTTTGGGGACAACACTGTTAGCGACGGCGTTGACCATTTTTGCGCCGGCACGTATGATGCCGCTCCATTCCGCGTCTTTGCCCACCATGAAGCCGTTCACATCGTGGAGAAAAACGAGCGGGATGCGGTTCTGGTTGCAATCCATGATGAAGCGCGCGGCCTTTTCCGCGGACTCGGTGTAAATAACGCCGCCGAATTCGATGCGTTTTTGATCGGAGTGCGGCGCGTTGGTGGTGACGTGCTTCTTTTGGTTGGCGACGATGCCGACGGCCCAGCCACCGATGCGCGCATAGCCACAAAGCAGCGTTTCGCCATATTCGGCGCGGTATTCGTCGAAGGCGCTTCCGTCCACGATGCGGGCGATGATTTCGCGCATGTCGTATTGCTTTGCGGGATCGCCGGAGAAAATGCCGTAGAGATCACCGGCGGTGTAGAGAGGCTCGTGCAGTCGCGCGTGATTGAAGATCGGCGGATTCGGAGCGCCCATCTTGTCCGCAATGGCACGAATGCGCTTGAGGCAGGATTCATCGTCAGGCTCGCGAAAGTCGACAGTGCCGCTGATTTGCGAGTGCATTTTCGCGCCTCCCAATTCTTCGGCGGAGGTTTTCTGGCCAATGACGGCTTGCACCAGGGCAGGACCGGCAAGGAAAAGGCCGGAGCCTTCGGTCATCAGGATGTGATCGCACATGACGGGAAGGTATGCGCCACCGGCAACGCACATGCCCATGATGGCGGTGATCTGCGGAATGCCTTGCGCGCTCATGACGGCGTTGTTGCGGAAGACGCGGCCGAAGTCGTCGGTATCGGGAAAAACGTCTTCCTGTAAGGGAAGAAACACCCCGGCGGAATCGACGAGGTAAATGGTAGGGATGCGATTCTCGATGGCGATATTCTGGGCGCGAATCACTTTTTTGGCGGTCATGGGAAAGAACGCGCCGGCTTTCACGGTGGCATCGTTGGCGATGATCATGAACATGCGGCCAGAGACGCGGCCGAGGCCAGTGATGGTTCCGGCTGCGGGAGCACCGCCCCACTCTTCATACATTTCCCAGGCTGTGTAGATGCCGAGTTCAAAGAAATGGGTTCCGGGATCGATGAGAGCGGCGATGCGTTCGCGGGCAGTAAGGCGGTTCTTTTTGTGCTGAGAGTCGATGGCCTTGGCGCCGCCGCCTTCGCGGATTTTCTCTTCTTCATTTTTAAGAGCGGTGAGCAACTCGACCATGCGTTGCGAATTCTTTTCGAATTGCGGTGATTTTGGATTGATGCTGGATTTCAGGATGGACACGCGAAGACCTCGCCTTGCGATATAGAGACAAGGAAGTATACGAAGCAAAGAGGGCGGGAAGCAAAAGGCAAACAGGAGCGAGGATGTCTGTCGATTGGGTTTGTCAGGAATTGCGATAGAGTGGAGGCATGGACACCACATTGCTGAGCCTGGAGTTGGCGAGAGAATTGGAATTCGCGGAAGCGGAAGTGGCCGTGTGCGGCGCTGAAGCGATGCAGCAGTTGACGCCGGAAGTAGGCACCGCGGTGCTGCAGGTGGCTGGGGGACACGCGGTGTACTGCGGCGCAAATTCGCCTGTGACTCAGGCTGTTGGACTGGGACTGAATGGCCCAGTGACTGGCGAGGACTTCGACCGACTGGAGGAGTTTTATTTTTCCAGGAATGAACCGGTGCGGGCGGAGACTTGTCCGCTGGCCGATGCTTCGCTGTTTGCGCTGTACCGCGAACGGGGATACGGCGTGACGGAGTTTTCAAACGTCATGGTGCGGGCGATTGAGCGGAGCGAACGATGGCCGGAGTCGGAGGGGGTGGAGATCTGGAAAGCGTCGCGGCAGGAAATGGATTTGTGGACGCTGACGGTAGCGCAGGGATTCGCAGAGAATTATCCGGTGACGGAGGAGCTCATCCGGATCATGAAAGTGTTTGGATTGTCGCGTGGGATGGAATGCTATCTGGCGAGCGTCGATGGGAAAGCGGCGGGAGGAGCGACGCTATCGTTGCGCGGAAAGATTGCGGGGTTATTTGGGGCGAGCACGTTGCCGGATTTCCGGAAGCGTGGAGTGCAAACGGCGTTGTTGCGGGCGCGATTGCGTCGCGCGGCGGAAGAAGGATGCGAAATCGGGATGAGCTTGGCTCAGCCTGGAAGCCATTCGCAACGGAATATCAGCAGGCTGGGATTTCGGACGCTGTATACGCGGGTGAAGTTTGAGGGGAGTGTGGGGTTGAAAGTTGAAAGTTGAAAGTAAAACCAGTGCGGCGAGGCTTCGCGTTTACGGTGGTGGCTACGGTAAAGTCGAAAGATTCACCACACAGGACACAGAGACTTCGCGGAGGGGGCTGGCATGAAAGACCAGCGCTACATTGGAGACAAGATCACGCCGATTTGCTTCGGACGGGCGCGCATGGCCGATCGGAAAGGCCTCACCCCTGAAGGGATGAGCTACAGGCGAGCGCAGTAATGGTTAGGCGCGGAGTACGCGCTTGTTAATGAAGTCGATTATGTCTTGGGTAGAAGTGCCGGGAAGGAAAATTTCGGCGATGCCGGATTGTTTCATGGCGGGGAAATCAGCTTCGGGGATGATGCCGCCGACCAGCACCGTGATATCGTTCATGCCTTTTTCGTGGAGCAACTTCATGAGCTGTGGGCAAATGGTTTTGTGGGCGCCGGAAAGGATGGAAAGACCGATGACGTCGACGTCTTCCTGAGCGGCAGCGGAGGCGATCATCTCGGGCGTTTGGCGCAGGCCGGTGTAGATGACTTCCATGCCAGCATCGCGAAGAGCGCGGGCGATAACTTTGGCGCCGCGGTCGTGGCCGTCGAGTCCGGGCTTGGCGATTAAGACGCGAATCTTCTTTTCGGGCATGCTGTGCGCTTTCTAAACTGAAAACTTAAAACTGTAAACTTAGGACTCTTAGGTTACTGCTACTTCTTCGTAGGCGCCGAAGACGGTGCGCATGGTTTCGCAGATTTCGCCGAGAGTGGCGTAGGCTTTTACCGCGTCGTAGATGAAGGGCATGAGGTTATCGCTGCCCTCGGCGGCTTTGCGGAGAGCGTTGAGGCGGCGGTCCACTTCGGCGGAGGAGCGATCGGCGCGGAGTTTCTGCAGACGGGCGTGCTGGCGGTGCTCGACGGATTCGTCGATCTGCAAGATGTCGAGCGGCTTTTCCGGCGTAACGAAATCATTGACACCGACAATGATTTTTTCTTTTTTGTCGACGGCCATCTGATAGCGGTAGGAAGCTTCGGCAATTTCGCGCTGCGGATAGCTTTTTTCGATGGCCGCGACCATGCCGCCCATGGCGTCAATGCGACGGATGTAGTCCCACGCGGCTTGTTCCATCTCGTTCGTGAGCGTTTCGACGAAATAGGAACCGCCGAGCGGATCGACCGTGTTGGTGACGCCCGTTTCGTGGGCGATGATTTGCTGCGTGCGGAGAGCAATGGTGGCGGCAAATTCGGTGGGAAGCGCCCAGGCTTCATCGAGGGAATTCGTGTGCAGGGATTGCGTGCCGCCAAGAACCGCAGCAAGAGCTTGAATGGCAGTGCGAACGACATTGTTCGTGGGTTGCTGCGCGGTGAGTGAGCATCCTGCCGTCTGCGAGTGGAAGCGCAGGGCCCAAGAGCGCGGATTTTTGGATTTGTAGCGTTCCGTCATGGCCTTGTACCAGATGCGGCGCGCGGCGCGATACTTTGCAATTTCCTCGAAGAAATCGTTGTGCGCGTTGAAGAAGAAGGAGAGTTGCGGAACAAACTCATCGATATTGAGGCCGCGGCGCACGCCCCATTCGACGTACTCCATGCCATCACGCAAGGTGAAGGCGAGTTCCTGGATCGCGGTGGAGCCGGCTTCGCGGATGTGGTACCCGCTGATGGAAATGGGATTGAACTTTGGAGTGTGCTTGACGCCAAATTCGAAAGTGTCAATCACCAGGCGCATCGAGGGTTCTGGCGGGTAGATGTATTCCTTCTGCGCGATGTATTCCTTCAGGATGTCGTTCTGGAGAGTGCCGGAAAGTTTTTTCCAGTCTGCGCCTTGTTTTTCCGCGACGGCCAGATACATCGCCCAGATGACAGCGGCGGGCGAATTGATGGTCATGGAGGTGGTGACGTCGGCGAGGGGAATCTGGTGGAAAAGCACTTCCATGTCGGCGAGAGAGCTGATGGCGACGCCACATTTGCCCACTTCGCCTTCGGATAGCGCGTGGTCGGAGTCGTAACCCATCAGCGTAGGAAGATCAAAGGCGGTGGAGAGGCCGGTCTGGCCTTGCGCGAGGAGATAACGGAAACGTTGATTGGTGTCCTCGGCGGTGCCGAAGCCGGCAAACTGGCGCATGGTCCAGAGGCGGCCGCGATGCATGGTGGCGTGAATGCCGCGAGTGTACGGAGGCTCGCCGGGAAAGCTGAGATCGCGGGCGGGATCCCAATCGGGCAAATCGGCCTCGGTATAGAGGTGGCGAATGGGATAGCTGGAGACGGTGGTGAATTCGTTTTGGCGCTCCGGGCTTTTTTTAAGGGAGGGATTGAGAGTGTTTTGTTCCCAGGATTGCAGGGGAGAGGGCTTTTTGGGTGTGTCGGTCATTGCATGTTCATGCTACGAGAAAATGGTGGGAGAGAGCAAGACGCGGTGGGCTGGCGGCTGGCATAAAAGACCAGCGCTACATTTAAGACTAAAGGCGCCTCGGAAGGCGGCCGCTACAAAGAGAGGTACCGGAAGAGCAGCGCGCTTCAACAGCATCGGTACGCCCGCCGACCGGGCGGGGCTACGACTCTTTGGAATTTTGCGGCATACTGGTTACGCCGAGACATGCTCAAACATCATGATGTAAGCGTCCGAGTGCGTTACGCCGAAACCGATCAGATGGGCGTGGTCTATCATTCCAATTATTTAATCTGGTTCGAGGTGGGGCGAGTGGAACTGATGCGCTCGCTCGGCTTCGACTACAAAAGCATGGAAGCGGAAGACGACACCTACATGGTTGTCGCCGACGCGCATTGCCGGTACCACTATCCTGCGCGGTACGATGAAGTGTTGACGGTTCGGACGCGAATCCTGGAAGCGAAAACGCGAGTACTGAAGTTTGGCTACGAAATCTTCCGCCAACACGATCAAAAACTTCTGGCCACAGGGGATACGACGCACGTCACTACGAGCCGCGAGGGGCGCGTAAAACATTTCCCAGAGAAATATAAGGCTGCGTTTCTAGCGCTGGCTGACGCGATTCCTAACCGGAGCACTGAATGAGCATCGTTCTGAGCGGCAATGAACTGACATTTTCACAACTTTATGCCGTCGCTCTGCACCACGAAACCGTTTCGCTGTCGGCGGATGCGGTCGGTCGAATGAAAGCTTCGCGCGCGGTGGTTGAGCAGCTTGTGGCGTCAGGCAAAACTGCGTACGGCATCAATACGGGATTCGGAAAACTTGCTTCGGTGCGAATTTCTAGCGAGCAGGTACGCGCGCTGCAGGTGAATCTGGTGCGTTCGCATTCGTGTGGAGTGGGAGAGCCGCTTAGCGAATCGGAGACGCGGGCGATGATGCTGCTGCGCGCCAATGCACTGACGAAAGGATTGAGCGGGGTGCGTCCGGGCGTGGTGGAAACACTGATCGCTATGCTGAATGCCGGCGTCCATCCGGTGATTCCTTCGCAGGGATCGGTGGGCGCTTCGGGGGATCTGGCACCGTTGGCGCATTTGGCGCACGTGGTGATTGGCGAAGGCGAGGCGGTGTACAAGCGGGAAAAGTTGGCTGGCGCGGAAGCGATGCAGCGCGCTGGGATCACGCCGGTTGCGCTGGAAGCGAAGGAAGGACTCTCTCTGTTGAACGGCACGCAAGGCATGTTGGCGCTGCTGAGCCTGGCGCTTCGCGAAGCCGACATTCTGGCGGATACGGCCGACGTGGCCGCTTCCCTTTCGCTGGACGCGCTTCGTGGAAGCCCGGGCGCGTTTGATGCGCGCATCATGCAGGCACGGGAATATCCGGGCGCGGGCACAACGGCGCGGAACCTGGCGCACTTGAACGAGGGCAGCCAAATCCGGGAATCGCATCGCGCGGCGGAAAAAGATCCTCGCGTGCAAGACGCTTATAGCTTGCGGTGCACACCGCAGGTACACGGAGCGGTGCGCGATTCGCTGGTGCAGGCGCGGGAAATGGCGCTCGTGGAGTTGAATAGCGCGACGGACAATCCTTTGGTGTTCGCAAAAGAAGGTGGGTCGGGCGACATCATCAGCGGCGGAAATTTTCATGGGCAGCCGCTGGCGATGGCCGCGGACCAGGTGGCGATAGCGTTGGCTACGCTGGGCGGAATCTCGGAGCGGCGCGTGGAACAAATGACCAATCCGCTGACCAGCTTGTTGCCCGCGTTTCTTACGCCCGATCCTGGATTGAATTCCGGGTTCATGATCGCGCAGGTTACGGCGGCAGCGTTAACCAGCGAAAATCGCGCTTTGGCTACGCCACATTCCGTGGATTCGATTTCTACGTCGGGCAATCAGGAAGATTACGTATCGATGGGGATGGGCGGAGCGCGCCGGTTGGACCGCATGCTGCATAATCTGCGGCATATTCTTGCGATCGAGCTTCTGTGTGCGTGTCAGGGAATCGATCTTCTGGCGCCGCTGCAAACTGGCACGCTGGCGAAGAAAGCTTACGATGGAGTGAGGGCGCTGTCGCCTAAGGTGACGGCTGATCGGCCGCTCGCACCTGACATCAGCGCGGTGCACGATTTAGTCGCGACCGGGGCCATTTCCAAAGTTTTGCACTGAACACTCAACATCATAGTCCGCAACGTGTCGCACCTACGGTGCTGGGGCTTCTACGAGGATGGTTTCCCAGCGCTTACGCACTGGGCTAGTTTCTGCCGCGCCTCCGGCGCTGCTCACACCGCTACGCTGCGGGCTTATGCGAGGGCTTCGAGGAAATAGGTGAACATGCGGTAGCCGGCGATGTAACTGAAGGGGGCCAATTCCAAGGAGTAGTGGCCTACCGGCAATTCGAGCGTGCGGGTTTCGGCGCCGTGGCGGCGCAGCGACGAGAGCATTTCGTGAGTGAGTTCCGGGAGAAACGTCGGGTCGTACTTGCCGTAGACCATGAAGGTATTACGCCCGGCGCCGCGGCCGCGTTCGACGTAGGGCATGGGGCTGATGGGGCCCCAGAATTCGCGCAACTCTTCGACGCTGACTTCGTGGCGCAGCGCTTCCCAGACGTGATTGGTGGTCATACCCTGGCTGACCACATCGGCGAAATAGGTGGACACGTGGAAGAAGCCGCCGGCACGCACGCGCTGGTCGTGCACCAGAGTGATGTATCCCACTGAAGAGCCGATGCTGGTACCCAGAATGCCGAGGTGGTGATAGCCGCGCTGCTCCAGCCAACTTAAGCAGGCGCGGGCATCCTGCACCGCTTGGCGGTTGGCGTGCAACGTGAGTCCGATATTCGGTCCGACGAGTTGATCGGCGCGTTCGTGTCCCTGGGCCATGCGGCGATCGTGATACGGCAGGCTCATCTTCATCGCGGAAATGCCCATGCGTTGCAGCCAGTGGCAGAGTGCGACCTGGCCATGCCATTTGGCGTTCCAGTTGGGAAGAATCAGAACGGCGGGACCGATCTTTTTGCCAGGGAAAAACTGCGCGTGAACGGTGTTGTTTTCCGGCCAAGGCGATTCGACAGTGCTGGTGAATGTCAGCACATTATTTTTGTCCAGATGATAGTCGCGGACGTCGCGCGTGGCGTACCACTCATCGCTGTTGGCGATCGCGCGTTGGGCGTATTGGCGGACAAATGCGCGCGGGTCATCGTGGGCGGCGGCGCCGTTGATGTGCTCGAGACCCCACTCGAACGGGCGAACCATGCGATTGTCGTCGGTGGTCCAGCGACGGTGCTCGTAGCGGCGGATGGCGTGTTCGTACCAGCTCATGGCCATATAGAAATAGTGTAGCGGAGGGAGGCGGTGGCCGCATCTTTGTTGGGGTTGTTGAAAGTCGAAAGTTAAAAGCAAAAAACAAGGCGCCCGCCTCAGAAGGCGGCCGCTACATGAAGAACTTCCTGCATTCGGCTAGCATAAAAGCTCGCGCTACATTTAAGAACAAAGGGTTATTAGTTGGCAGTTTTGAGTTTTCAGTAAGACGAAGAGAAACAGCCCAAAATGACGGGCAAACCTAAGAGAAAGGACTCAGGCTGAAGCCTGAGGTACAGGAGTTTGGTTAGGGATGGGACACTGGGGGTGAGCGGGCGCATTGAGGCGCGCGGTGGGGTGTGGCACATTCAATGGTGTGATCGCCTTTTTCTTTCTCCTGTTTGGCATTTGTATTGGCAGCTTCCTGAATGTTTGCATTTCGCGCATTCCGGAGGGGATTTCCATCGTCGCGCCGGGTTCGCGTTGCCCGCGGTGCCTGAAGCCGATCAAGCCGTACGACAATGTGCCGGTTCTTGGTTGGCTGTGGCTGCGGGGAAAATGCCGGAATTGCCGGCTGCCCATTTCTCCGATGTACCCGATCATCGAGTTTCTGACTGGCGCGTTCTTCGTGTTGACGTACTACACGTTTGGATTGACGCTGCCCTCGTTCAAATTTTTGATTTTCGGGTGCCTGCTGATCGTGCTGATCGTTACCGACCTGCGGGTGCGCATTTTGCCGGATGCGATTAACTGGCCGGGGTTCGGGATTGGATTGGCGTTCTCGCTGAAGGTGCCACCTTCGGATGGCATTGCCGCGGCGCTATTCCAACGCCTGGATCTTCTGCAGCCACCCGAGGCGGTGCTTGGGCTGATCGACGCCTTGCTTGGGGCCGCTCTCGGCAGCCTGCTACTTTGGGGCGCGGCTTACCTGTACAAGTTGGTGCGCAAGCGCGAAGGCATGGGCATGGGCGACGTGAAAATGATGGCGATGGTGGGCGCGTTCCTGGGGGTGAGAGGCGCGTTCCTGACCATACTGCTGGGCACACTGCTGGGCAGCATTGTGGGACTTATGCTGGTGGCGGCGCTGTATGCGTTCGGTTGGAAGAAAAAGATTGCCGAGCGGGCGCACCGGCGCGGGTTGGGCGAGGTGAGTGCGCTGCGGTGGACGATCGCTTCGCAGTACCAATTGCCGCTGGGAACGTTCCTGGGAATCGCGGCATTTCTGGTGGTTTATGCGCTGCCATGGGTGCTGCCCCGCCTGGTGGGATAGCGTTGGCGCGTTGATTCTTTCGCACGGGGCGGTCCCGTCGCACGTTCTAAAGCGGTACAATGCCTTTAGGGCGTTCAATCTGTCGCGGGAGCCCCCAGACTGCCCCCAAGTTCGATTGGGGCGTGCTCCGGTGGAGGTAACTCAACATGCGTCGAGACACACTGTTACGGATGGCGGCGCTACTGGCGCTGGCTGGTTTCGTTGGCTTCTCCGCGAACGCGCAGCAGTCCCCCGACCAAACAACCTCTGATCCTGTGGCCGACGCAGCGCGCAAAGCTAGGGCGGAAAAGCAGGCCGCGGCCAAGCCCAAAAAGGTTTATACAGACGACGATTTCCCCACGAAAAAGAGCGCGCCAGTGACGCCTGGTGCGGGCACGGAAGGCGATCAGGCAACGGCAGCGCCGGCGGCCACGGATGGCACGGCAACGACGGGCGCGGCAGGGACAGAGGATCCCAAGAGTGAAGCGTACTGGCGCAAAAAATTTCAAGCGGTGCGGGATAAAATCGCCAACAGTGAAAAAGAACTGGATGTTTTGCAGCGTGAGTTGAACAAGGACCAGGTGCAGTATTACAGCGATCCGCAGAAGGCTTTGATGCAGCAGTACGACCGGAAAGATATCAACGACCGAACCGCGAAGGTCGACGCAAAGAAAAAAGAGATTGAAGATTTGAAGAAGCAACTGAGCGACATGGAAGACGAGTTACGCAAGGCCGGCGGCGATCCGGGCTGGGCACGGTGAGGAGAGTTCTAAGTTATCAGTTGTAAGTTGTAAAGAAGGACGAGTCGGATTCCACGTTAAAAGGGATCAGGAACCTTAGCTCCTTCAAACTGTTTGTTTGTGTTAGCGCGGATTTCGGGGGGATGGCCCGGACGGCGCTATTGGCGAGGTTTCTGCTTCACGGAAGACAATTCACGTGATCGGATCGTGCCGCAGCGGAACGGCGTTGGTTTACTTAGAACTTAGAATTGAAGACTGATAGCTTCTTTGGTTTACTGCAAACTTAAAACTGAGAACTTAGAACTTAGAACTTAGCATCAGTTTACAGGGCCGACGCATTCGGCTGACTGCAGGCCATCGTAGATTTCCAGACCTTCGCGCAGGGCGTCAGTGCCCTTCTCCAGCGCTTGCAGCGCCACTTGTTCCGATTCCGTGGCCACGATGTCCAGGCAGCTTTCCATCGCCGCTTCATCCGAGAGAATGGCGGTATCCAGCATAGCGACCATGCGCTCGATGGCGCGTTCCTGAATCCTCTGCAGGGCTTCTTCTACCGGGACCTGCTCGAGGCAAAGATCGCAAGCCATGCCGGCCAGCACATCGCCCAACCGGCTGGCGCGGATGCGCACCCTTAGTTCTTGCGTGGCGAGCGCGGCGCGCGTGCCAGAGTTACTTGCAGTACCGTTTGCGGAATTCGTTGCGGTCTTCATATCTGACCCCCCAACCGGCATGCTTCCCGGTAGGGAGAGACTACTGAGTGCCGAGCGGCGCCACAATAGTCCGGTCGTAACAGTCAATAGCTACTAGGAGTCGAAACGCACAGGGTGGAGTCGCTGCTCTCTGTCTGGTTTGGGGCGTTTACGAGTGGCAATTATGAATGTTAGTTGACTGGTACTTTTGCCAGTTCCCCTGGCGGGAAATAGGCCGTAGTGTGGGGGTCAAGTAACCCAAAGAGAGGATCCGGCCGAACCCCAATTACCCCCGAAGCGAGGCGCCCAACGCCTCAAACACTTCGTAGATCTCAGTCGGGTCCTCTCACCTAAATCGTTCACCTTCCATCTCTATAGTGATCCGCGCTGATTGGATGCGGCCGCGCGAACAGTAATAAAACTAGCAAAAGAGCGATGCAGAGCCAGGGAAACCAGTTCCCGGTACGCGAATAAAGTGTGGCTTCATGCCTGACTGGCACTTGCGCAAGGATGGCTGAAAAAGGAGCGGCGGCGGTGCTGCGTTCGGCAAGGACACGCCCACGGCTGTCGCTTACGGTCAGAATGCCGTGGCGCGGAGCGCGCGCGATGCTGAATCCATTCTCGACACCGCGCAATATCGCCATTCGGCCGTGCAGCCATCCGTCCGCGTCGAAGTCCCAAGCCGGAACCAAGAGCAGGCCGACACCCTGACGACCGTATTCGCGGCTGAGCCCTGGAAAATCCATGTCTTTGCAGATGGTGACGCCCCAGAGACCGCTCGGCTGTTGTAGAAGCGTTCGCGAATTGCCCACGGTAAATTTCGATTCGAAGGGAGGGAGCATGTGATGCTTTTCGTATAGGAGCGGAGAAACGTTTGCGGGAGAGTAGATGCGCGCTTCATTGAGCCATTCGTTGGGAGCGCGGCGAGCCACGCCGATGACCAGGGCGCCGCCGGAAGAGTAGGCCTGGGCGGCGAAGAGGTCGTCGATGGCTTTGGTATTTTCATCCTGCAGGACAACGATTTTTTCTGGCGCGACGACGATCTGCGCGCCTTGCTTCAAGAGCGCCTGCATCTGCGCGGCGTATTCGGACATGAGGCGCTGCGCATCTTCCGGCTTTGAGGGCATGGTGTTTTGCGGCAAATCGGAAGCCAGCAATCCCACCGAGACGGAGGCAGCGGCGCTCTGCGGAGCATGCAAACGCCATCCACCGAAACCGACTGCCGCCACAAGAAATATTGCGACGCTGGCCGCTAGCATGCGTTTGGCGTGGCTGGCGGCAAATGCCGAAAAAAGCGCCGCCACGGTGGCCGCGAACAGCATGATGCAGAAGCTGATTCCCCAGATGCCGGTGATTGAGGCGATTTGAAGTATGGGAAGAAAATTCATCTGGTTGTAGGCGAGATTGCCGTAGGTGCTGTGAATGGAAATCGAGGCCAGCACGAATTCGTAGGTAACCCAAAAGGCAGCGAAACCTAGCGCGGCCGCTGCTGGTCTTGCACCACGCGCCCACCGGCGGACCAGCAGTACGCCCAAACCGAAGAAACACGCGGGAAGAATCAGAAATGCCAGCACGGCGGGAACCGGCACCTGCAACACAGTTCGGAAGAGTGCCCACATGTTGAGGCTGCCGAGGAACCAGGAAATCACGGCCGCGAGGAAGGCTGGGGCGGCGGACGAGCGCGCCGCGATGAGCAACACGGGAATGGGCGCGAGCCAGGTGAGCCACCAGTGAGGGTGCAAGCCCGTGCCGAAAAAGAGGGCGAGCGACGAGCAGGCGATGGCGGGAATCAGCCATGCGATTGAGACATTTTTGGTTATTGAGTCCACGTGTCAGATTCTCCCGATTAAGCAACGCAGTTGCTCGACAAATTGTTCCTTCATTCGATGCTACTTCCCTTTTGGAGATGATCGCCGTTTCGGGTGAACTGACTTCGGGCGTTTCTGGCGAGACCGGTCTTCCAGAAGGCGGACAAATTTAGTGATGCGGCGTTCGAGCGTGGCTTGCTGCTTCACCGCGACCAGATAGCGCACGATCTGTCTTCGCAGGGCTGTGGTCATGCTGCGGAAGGCAGCTTGGGCGCGCGGGGCGTTTCGCAAAGAGAGAACGAGGAGTGGGGGCAGGACGGGTTCGCGAGAATCTTCATCACGTTCGATGGCGATTTCGACGGCGGCGCCGGCATCGATTCGCAATTTCTTGCGGATGTCGCCGTGGATAGCGATGCGGTGGCGTGCTTTGCCGCGCGAAACCATGGTGGTGCGTAGGGCAACGCCGTCAACCGTGCCGCAAACGGGGACGTGGGCAGCGGTTGCGGACATTTTGCGCGAGACTTCGGGCGGAACGTCGACGTAGCGGATCAGGCCAACTTTATAAATGCGGCCAGAGAAAACATTAAGAGAATCGTACACGTCCGAAATGATACTCCAAGCGGATGCCGAAGGGATGGGGTTGCGTTAGGGAATGTGAACAGTTCGTAAAACGGGTTGTGATTTTCGATTGACTTCGCTGCCAAATAACGAATACTAGACAAGCCCACCTGCGACGCAGAACGATCGCGTCCTTCACAGTCTGAATTCATCGGAGTTGGCGGTATGTCTGAATCGATCGGGAGAAAATGCGCATGGGTTGGGTGTGTCGAGCCATCGGAGGCGGAGATCGCCGAACGCCCGCTTTGTTCCCGCCATTTTTATTTAGTGGCGCAGCGGCGGCTTTCGGCTTTGCTGGGCGTGTTGTCTGACGGCGACGGAGCAGACCAGACGCTTTCGCCGGACGCGCAACGATTTCTTGCGGAGCTAGTCAGTGGAACGGAAACGTTGACGTCGAAATCGCAGCGGCTTACGCCGGAACGATTGGAAGAACTGCTGAAGCTTTCCGTAAAAGCGGCGGAATTGCAAAGGATGATACAGGGTCCAGCTGCCTGAGATGCTGCAGCGACCAACGTCGCCGCGGCAAATCACACGAAAAATATATTAAGGGCGGACGGCGACGTGGAGAGCCACGGAGTCGAGCGTCATCAGATGGAAGCGGACCGGGGAATAGCCTACTTGTTGCATCAGAGAGGCTAGCTCATCGGGGCGAAAGAAACGCGCGACGGATTTGGGCAAGTAGGCGTAAGCGGCAGCGTCGCCGGAAATGAGCCCGCCAACCTTCGGCAGTATTTTCTGACAATAGAAGCGGTAGAGCTGGCCGATTAAGCCGGGGGCTGGCTCTGTGAACTCCAGAATGCCCAGAGTTCCGCCAGGCTTCAGGATGCGGAAAATTTCGCGTAAACCTGCTTCGTAGTTGGCGAGATTGCGAAAGCCGAAGGCGGCGGTGACGACGTCAAAAGAAGCATCGGCGAATGGAAGGCGGAGGGCATCGGCTTCGAGGAAGGGAATGCGGCGCTTCTCGGCCGGCTGCAGAGCGTTTTTCTGATTGGCACGCACCAGCATAGTGTGAGAAAAGTCCGCGCCAAGGATGCGAGCTTTGGCGTCACGCGCGAGCGCAAATGCCAAGTCGCCCGTTCCGCAACAGAGATCGAGGACAACGGCATCGGAGCGGTTGAGAATGGGGCGCAGCTCGCGAGAGGTTCGCGCACGCCAACGCTTGTCCATTTGCGCGGACAGGAGATGGTTGAGCAGATCGTAGCGCGGGGCAATGCGCGTAAACATTTCGCGCACTTTGCGAGAGGCGTCTTGCTCTGAGGTGGCTCCTTCGGGTTTGGTGCCTGTTGGCAGCGAGGCCTGCTCAACCATGACGCTTCCCGAGTTCGCCGACCGACCCACTGAGGCATTGCGGCGCGCAGCGCAGAATGCACAGCACCACTTTTTCGGGAATGCCGTCGTGCGAAGCGGCTCGACCAATGCGCGGCGCAAGCACGAAACGCAACTTCCCTGCCCGGGCTTTTTTATCGGAACGCATGAATTCGAGCAGCGTTTGTGGCGGAGTCTTGGGCCACGGCGGCAACGGGCCCATGCGGCGTATGAGCGCGACGATTCGCGACACGGAATCCGGCGGCGTATGGATACTTTCGTGGCCAAGCAGAGCCGCGCACATCATGCCCCAGGCGACCGCTTCTCCGTGTTGAAAGCGTTTGTAGCGGGTGGCGGATTCGAGAGCGTGGCCGAAGGTGTGTCCAAAATTCAGAGTTTCGCGCAGGCCGGATTCTTTTTCGTCGCGACTAACCACGTGAGCTTTGATTTCAATCGAGCGCTGAATGATGTGCGCCAGCGCGGCCGCATCGCGGTTCAGAATTGCGTCCATGTGGGATTCGAGAAAAGCAAACAGCTTCGCGTCGGCAATCACGCCGTACTTGATCACTTCGGCCAAGCCGCCGCGAAACTCGCGTTCCGGCAACGTTTTCAACGCCTCGGGGTCAACCAGCACGAGCCTGGGAGGATAGAACGCGCCGACCAGGTTCTTGCCCTCCGGCAGGTTCACGCCAGTTTTGCCGCCAATGGAGCTATCGACCTGGGCCACAACGGTGGTGGGTACCTGCACCAAGGCAACACCGCGGAGATAGGATGCGGCAACAAATCCTGCGACGTCGCCTGTGACTCCGCCGCCGAGGGCAATGAGGAGCGAATGGCGATCCGCACCAGCTTTCACCAGGGACCGCGCCAGTTTTTCAACGGTGGCCAGATTTTTTGCGGATTCGCCGTCGTCCATGAAATGGATGTGCGGCTTCGCGCGCCCCGGGAAACTGCGCCGAAGCGATGACCCCAGGCACTTCCACACGGTTAGAGAGGTGACCAGATGAACGCTGGAGAATTTTCCCAGTTTCGCGATTTGCGGTGCGAAGCGGCGCAGCAGACCATGAGCGCACAGCACGGAATAATCTCCCGCGGAGGAACTGACGCGAATCGGGTGTGAGGCAGTCGATTTCATTGCAGTGAGCAGTTGCGTCCAATGTAGCACAGACGCGCGAGCGGTCGAAAAGCGCCGGCGCCGCATGGAGATGCAGAAAGGTTCGCGATGGGCCTACCAGATGACGACGCGGTCTGACTGGGCAAGGTAAAGCGTTTCTCCCGGCTTAACCGGGAATGAGTTGTACCAGGAATCGAGATTGCGCAAGGTAGCTGCGCGATATTGTCCCGGGGCGTGCGGATCGGTAAGAACTTGTTGGCGGAGGGCAGCTTCGCGCGTCTTGGATGCCCAGTTCTGACCGAAAGAAATGAAGAATTGCTGAACTCCGCTGAAGCCGTCCTGAGCAGGCGCGGTTTTGCCTGTGAGTGAAGCGCGGTAGCCGTCATAGGCCGCGGAAAGGCCGGCGAGGTCGGCGATATTTTCGGCGATGGTTTGCTTGCCGTTTACGCTGATATCCGGAAACGGTTTGTAAGCGTCGTACTGGGCGACGAGTTTTGCGGCGGCAGCTTCGAAGTGGGCGAAGTCCGCGGGCTTCCACCAATCGCGAACACGGCCTTTGGAGTCGAACGAACTACCTTCGGTGTCAAAGGTGTGGCTGATCTCGTGTCCGATAACGGTGCCGATAGCGCCATAGTTGAACGCAGCGGGAGCCTGAGGATCGAAGAATGGGGGCTGAAGGATAGCGGCAGGAAAACTGAGGGCATTTTGCAGCGGCAGGTTGACGGCGTTTACCGTCTGCGGCGTCATGGTCCATTCCTTGCGGTTCACTTGCTTGCCCAAGCGGCCCAATTGATAGTGAAAAATAAAGAGGTAGCCGCGCCAGACATTTCCAAAAATATCGTCGGCGGTTACGTCGTAGCCAGAGTAGTCTTGCCACGACTCCGTGTAGCCGATTCCCACGTAGAGAGTAGTGAGCTTGGCTTGCGCTTCCGCTTTAGTTGCGGGATCCATCCAGGAGAGGGCTTCAATGCGCTTGCGGAACGCCTCAATGATGTTTGCCACCATGGTTTGAGCTTGAGCCTTGGCTTCCGGCGGGAAATATCGTTGCGCGTAGATCTGGCCGACGGCGTCGCCCAGCAGGAAGTTGACGGCGGCCACAGCGCGCTGCCAACGAGGACGCTGCTGCGGCGTTCCGGTGAGCGTCTGGCCAAAGAAGGCGAAGCGTTCATCGGCAAAGGCCTTCGGGAGCATGCCGGCGTAGGCCTCGATCAGGTGGTAGGCGAGCCAGTCTTTCCAGGCGTCAATGGGAGTGGAAGCGACCAGGGCGGCCTCACCGGTAAAGGCAGTGGGTTGCCAGACAATGAAGCTGGACTGAGCGCTGAGGCCGGCTGCACGAAAATATTCGGACCAATCGAGGCCGGGAGCCTTGGCAGCAAAGTCGGCCTGCTGCCAGGTGTTGTTAGCCTTATGAACGTCCTCGTTCTCGGCCAGGCTGAGATGTTTTTCGGCGATGGCGTGCTCGAGATCGACAATGCGCTTGGCGCGAGTGTCGGTATCGGTGAAACCGGCTAATTTGAGCATGGCCGAGACGTGCGCCTGATACTTGGTGCGAATCTGGCGCATGCGGTCGTCGTCCGCCAGATAATACTCGCGGTCAGGAAGTTGCAATCCACCCTGCAACAAGTAGGCGGTGTAGTGCTCGGAATCATTGAAGCTGGGCGCAACCCACAGCCCAAAAAGATTAGGCGTATGGAAATTCGTGTTGTTCAGGGCGTCGACGTCGGCGCGCAGTGTTTCGCCGAGGGCGCGCGCGAGTTCGCTCTGATCGTGGATTGCGGCGATGGCGGCAAGGCGTGGGCGCAGCGGCTCAACTCCCTTCGCTTCGATGGCGGGCTCGTCCATATAGGAGTTGTAAAGATCGGCGATTTTGCGGGCATTGGAACCGGCGGGCGCGGCACTTTTGGCTGCTTCGGCAATGAGGTCGGCGGTGCGCTTATTGCTGAGATCAGTGAGGGTGGAAAATACGCCTATGCTGGCGCGGTCGGGTGGAATTTCCGTTCGCTTGATCCACGCGCCGTTGGTGTAGAGGTAGAAATCATCGCCGGGCTTGACCGCGGTGTCCATGTGATCGACGGCGATACCGTGAGTCTGCGGCTTTGCGGCGTCCTGCGCAGCGGCGGGGAGGATCCAGAAAGCAAGAACGCAAGACGCGGCCATCTTGGGGAGTAGACTGCAGAAACTGCGGGTAATTGCCATGCAAGGCGCTCCTGAAGCCGACACGGCTGACGGCTAGCCGGCTAATAGAAATAAAAAAGTGTAAAAAGAGATGGTAGCACGATGATGGGTGTGCGCTTGTGATGCAGGACTGCTCACAGGAGCTGGGAAACACAGAATGACAGGTCAGGACGCAAGTTTCGTGATTTGCCATAAACCCTGGGTAGTGCGGTAAAATTGATGACTTATGATTGCTGTCAACGAAGTCACTATGCGCTTTGGCTCACGCATCCTTTTTGAGGACGTGACCACCACTTTCATGGCTGGCCGACGCTATGCCATCTCCGGGCCGAATGGGGCCGGAAAATCCACGTTCATGAAGATCCTGACGGGGGAGATCGATCCGACCAAGGGCAACATCACGCGGCCGAAGAAGATGGGAGTGCTGCGTCAGGACCAGTTTGCGTTCGACAAATTTCGCGTGATCGACACGGTGATCATGGGGAATGCCTTGCTCTGGAAAGCTCTGGAGGAGCGTGACGCGCTTTACGCCAAGCCGCACGATGAACTGACGAACGAAGACGGCATGCGGCTGGGCGAACTGGAAGGCATCGTAGGAGAAGAAGGCGGGTATACCGCGGAAGCGGATGCGGGCGTGCTGCTGGATGGCTTGGGGATTGATGCGGCGCTGCACGAGCGGCAGATGGGCGAGCTGCAAGGCGGGCAAAAGGTGCGTGTGCTGCTCGCGCAGGCGCTGTTTGGCAATCCTTCAGCGCTGCTGCTGGACGAACCGACCAACAACCTGGACCTAGATTCGGTGCACTGGCTGAAAGAATATCTTTGCGAGTATCACGGCGTGCTGATTGTGATTTCGCACGACCGGCATTTTTTGAACAGCGTTTGCACGCATACCGCGGACATCGACTACGAAACCATCATCATGTATCCGGGCGGGTACGACGAAATGGTGCTGGCCAAAACGCAGATTCGCGCGCGCATGGAAGCGGACAACGCGGTGCGCGAAAAGAAGATTGCGCAACTGAATGAATTCATCGCGCGCTTTTCGGCGGGCACGCGATCGGCGCAGGCCACTTCGCGAAAGAAGGAAGTGGAGCGGCTGCAGACGTCGGAACTGGCGCGGTCAAACATTCAGCGCCCATACATTCGATTTGCCACGGAACGGCCTTCTGGGCGGCTTCCGCTGGAGGTGAAGCGGCTGACGAAGTCGTACGACGGACTGAAAGTGATGAACCATTTTTCCGCCAGCATCACGCGCGGCGAGAAGATTGCGCTGACGGGACGCAACGGCGCCGGCAAATCCACGATGTTGAAGTCGCTGCTGCACAATGCCGGCGAGTTCATTGGGTCCGCGGAGCGCGAATTTCCGGTGGATTCGGGCAACGTGGTGTGGGGCCACGAAGTGACGGTGGGATACTTCCCGCAGGATTTTGGCTACACCATCGACAAGAGCAAGGGCATTACGGCGCTGGAATGGCTGTGGCAGTTTTGGCCGCAAGCTACGCAGGAAGAAATCCGCGGCTATTTGGGGCAGATGCTGTTCAGCGGCGAGGATGCGCTGAAACCTACGGCGGCACTTTCCGGCGGAGAATGCGCGCGGCTGATTTTCTGCCGGTTGATGATTCAGAAACCGAATTTTCTGGTGCTGGACGAACCGACGAACAACCTGGACCTGGAAGCCATCAACGCGCTGAATATTTCACTGCAGAAATACGAAGGTACGCTGCTGCTGGTGACACACGACGAAGATGTGCTGGACGAAGTGGCCACGCGCATCTGGAATTTCAAGGATGGAAAGATCGAGGACTTCCGCGGAACGTACGAGGAATTTTTGCACGCGGCGAGCAAAGCACCTGAAAAGGTGCCGGCGAAACGGTAAGATCCCACACCCCGTCATCGAGAACTAAGAAGCCATACACTAAGAACCCCACACGTAGAACTCTGTCGTCCAACGAAGAACCTCATACGCGAGACCGGCGTATGGGCCACCCCGGGTGCCCTCTCACCCGCGGGTAGAGAAAATGTTGAGACGAAATTCTTCGTGCTACCATACGGGTGCCTGATGAAGGCACCTCAATGACGCTTTCCCAAAAGATTTATCATGTCGATTACGCCGTGGTTGGCTCCGGTGTCGCAGGCGTTCGCGCGGCGATTGAATTGAGCCAGTCCGGATCTGTGCTGGTGTTGGCCAAATCGGATCTGAGCGAATCCGCGACGGCCTACGCGCAGGGCGGCATCGCGGTGGCGCTGAGCGACGAAGACGAAATCGGGCTTCACGAACAAGACACCATCAACGCGGGAGACGGCTTGTGCAACGCCGAAGCCGTAGCGCTGCTGGTGGAAGAAGGTCCCAAGTACATTACCCAGTTGATCGAGTGGGGCACGGAATTCGATCGATCGGGAACCAAGCTGGCTTTTACGCGCGAAGCCGCGCACAGCCGATCGCGGATTCTGCACGCGCACGGCGATTCTACGGGACGCGAAATCAGTCGCGCGCTGCTGGCGAGGGCGCACGGGATTTCGCATTTGCATCTGAGGCCGCACGCTTTTACCACGGAACTTATTCTGGAGCATGGCCGCGCTGTTGGAGTGCGCTTCATCGATGAGAATGATGGTTCGCAGCACGAGCTGCGCGCCGGAGCAGTTCTGCTGGCAACTGGCGGGCTTGGTCAACTATTTCGCGAGACGACCAATCCGGAAGTGGCGACGGGCGATGGAATGGCCATCGCGTATGAAGCGGGCGCGGTGCTTTCGGATATGGAGTTCGTGCAATTCCACCCGACGGCACTGGCGATCAAGGGAGCGCCGCGATTTTTGTTGAGTGAAGCGCTGAGAGGAGAAGGCGGAATTCTGCGAAACGTTAACCTGGAGCGCTTCATGAAGCGGTATCACGAGGCGCAGGAGTTGGCTCCGCGTGACGTGGTTGCGCGGGCGATTACCACGGAGATGATCAAGACGAACAGCCAGCACGTGTATCTGGACATGACCGCCAAGCCGAAGGACTTTCTCGAGAAGCGTTTTCCACGGATCTTCGCCACGTGCGCCGGCTACGGACTGGATCTTGCGAGCGACATGGCTCCCGTCAGCCCCGCGGCGCACTTCATGATGGGCGGAGTAAAAACTGATTTGTGGGGGCGGACCACCGTGCCGGGGCTTTACGCAGCGGGCGAAACGGCGGCCACCGGCGTTCATGGCGCGAATCGGCTGGCGAGTAATTCCCTGCTGGAAGGATTGGTGTTCGGCGCACGCGCAGGTGATGCAATGATGAAAGACGCGCCGGGCTCAAAGAAAAACGCGGGGCATCTGCCGGGAAGCCTGGCGCCGAAGACGTGGAATCAGGCGGAGGGAAAATCGGCGACGGCGAAGAGCAAGCCGGTAGCGTCTGAAGCGCTGCAAAATCTGCGCGAGTTGCTGTGGAAGCGCGTTGGGATTTTGCGGGGCGGCAAAGAGCTGAAGGTTGCTATCGAGAGCCTGAAGACCATGGCGGTGCCGCAATCGGAGAAGAATGGGCGCGCGGATCATGAATTGAAGAATCTGCACGCGCTGGGGTTGTTGATTGCGCGATCGGCGCTGGCGCGGGAGGAAAGCCGCGGAAGTCATTACCGGTCGGATTTTCCTTATCGGGATGATGACGATTTCCAGAAACATTCGGTGATTTCGAAAGAGCATGAGGTTACGTTTCCGAAGTAGGGCGTAGCGGAGCTGCGGCAGAAAAGCAAAACCATTTCCTCAGGGATTAAAGCCCCACGTAGTCGCACATTGAATGTCGGGGCTAAAGCTCCGCCCCCCCCAAAGAGTAGGTTTTTCCGCAAACAGGTTGAGATCCTTCAGGCGCAAAGACGCGCCTTCAGGATGACTGCGTTTGGGGGGCACGAGACCGGAGAGTTTTTGGTGAACGGCGCTCGCCTGGGAAGGCGGCCGCTACAAAAGCGGGAGTCAAAAAAGGACCATACAAAACAGGGCTGACTTGAGAGTCAGCGCTACATTTGGGACAAAAGGCTAGACGCCTAGAAACGCCGAGTGTCGATTTCAAGCAAAAAGCAGATCCTCGCTACGCCCGGGGTGACAACCAAAAAACTTATTGCTGCTGGAGGTGGGTGATGGTTTCGAGGATTACGTGGCCGACTACGGCCAGGCTTTTGGGACTGATTTTGTCCATTGCGTCTTGCGGGGTGTGCCAATAGTTCGCGGTAGTGTTGAGATTGATGAGATCGACGGACGGAACTTTACGGGTCAAGAAGGACAAGTGGTCATCGGAGACCCCGAGGATTTCTTCATTCACAAAAATATCCTGATAACCCAATTGAGCGGCGATTTTCCAGACAAGTTCATTGAGCGCCTTGGTGGAGTTTTCTTCCGGCTTGATCAGCAAGTTGTTGTAGCCCACCAGATCCGCCAATATGAAAGCCTTCACGTTCTTTAAATCGCCGCTGGCGGCCAGTTTCGCGGCCATTTGGCGGCTGCCGTAGCGATTGTCGGGATCTTTCCATTGCGGGTTGACGGCTTCTTCACCGTCGAAGAACGCGATCCAGACAGCATATTTTTGTGGTGGCTGCTTGCACAGCAGGTGGGCGATTTCCAGCATCACCGCGGTAGACGAGCCGGCATCGTCGGCGCCGATAAAATTGTCGAGGCGTTTGGTGTCGTAATGCGTGCCAAGGAGAATGATGCCCGGCATCTGGCCCGGAATCTTCGCCAGAAAATTCTTCATGGGCAAGCGGCCCGCCGGAGTATCCGCGGAAAACGAATCGGCTTCCACGGCGCAGCCGTAGGACTTCAACTCGGTTTCCAGATAATCCTGCAATTTGGCGAGCGCGGGAGAACCGGCGGGGCGCGGACCGTAGCTGACTTGTTTGGCAACCTGTTCGTAGGCGCGCTTGCCGTCGAAACCGCCCGTTTTGTCGGCAGAAGGAGCTTGCTGGCCAGCGGCGACGGGAGGTGTTCCAGCCACGGCACTCATGAACGGCGGGTCCGCCGATTTCGCGGCGGTAGAGCCGCCGGATTTGCAGCCCAGCGCCAAGCAAATACAAACGGCCAGCATGCCCGTCATGGGACGGGTGCGATGTTGCGAGAATTTCATACGGAAGTGCCAGCGCTTTCTGCCGCCAATCGCTTTTTCTTATTGCGCAGCACGACAGCGGATACGGCGATGCCCACGAAGTACAGTCCCACCATCGGGGCCATGAAGATCAACATGGTCTGCGCGTCGGGCGTAGGCGTGATGATTGCCGCGACGATCGCGATGATGGCGATGGCGTAGCGGAAATTGCTCCACAGGAATTTGGGCGTGACGATGCCGAACAAGGTCAAAAAGAAAATCAATATGGGCAGCTCAAACACCAGCCCCAAGCCGAGCAAGACAATCAGGATCAAGTCGAAATATTCGTTGATGCTGAGCAGCGGCGCCACCGAGCCACCAAATTGCTGAAAACCCACCAGGAACCTCAACATGTAGGGCAGGGTTACGAAATATCCAAAGGCGATTCCCGCCAAAAATAAAAACACCGTGGAAAACAGAAAACCGGTCACAGCGCTGCGCTCGTGCTTGTAGAGGGCAGGCGCGACAAACAACCAAATCTGGTAGAGCACCCAAGGCGATGCCAACACCACGCCGATATACACGCCGAGGGTGATGACGAGGTTGAGGGCGCCGGCGGGATGGTTGTAATAGAGCTTGGATTCGAAGTGCGCATCTTTTAGCGCTTTTAGCATCGGCTCATTGATGAAGCGAATGACCTTGGGCGAAATGTAGACGCCGATGAAGGCGCCGATGCCGATGGCGTACAGAGAATTGATGATGCGCTTCCGGAGTTCCGTGAGGTGCTCGAAAAACGTCATTTGCCCGCCGGATTCCTCCAGGCGAGCGGCGAGTGAATGGTCAGGCTGGCTGCTGTTGGTCATGAGAGGGGGTGGAATCGTTGGAGGTGGGAGGTTCGGGTGGCTTCGAATCGGAGTTACCGGCTCCATTTCCGGGTGCGGTTTCGACGGTTGCTGCGTCTAACCGTGCGACAGCTTCACTTTCCGGCTTGATCACAAGGGCTTCGGTCATACGCGTTTCAGGGAACGGTTCGGGCAGCGCTTCGGTTCCCGCAGGAGATGCCAAGGTGGCGGGTTGGCTCTTGCCAATATCATTCAGAGCGGCAGCGGCTTCGGCCGCCTGCTTACGGAGTTCGGCTACGCGGGCCTGGCGCTCGAGGTCGCGCATTTCGTCTTCAAAAGCGTTGCGGAAGTCGCCAGAAGCCTTGCGGAATTCAGCCATAAGTTTGCCGAGGCTGCGGGCCAGTTCGGGCAATTTCTGGGGTCCAAATACCACCAGGACAACCAGAAAGACCACAATCATGTGTGGAATGCTCAACATAGTTCAGAACGATCCAATTATGCCCTGTCTGCATCATAGAAAGGGTAGCCAACGGTGTCAAACGACAGTTGGCGGATGTCATGTTACAATCGGATTTTAGGTCAAATAGAGGGAAATCAATGAATCCTGAACGTCGCGGCCTATTGGTAGTCATCGCCGTCCTGGCCATTTCGGCCATACTTGGCGGCATCTATGGACCGTCCGTGCGAGCAACGAGCTCTTCGGCAGACGACACGCAAACCGCGGTGCGCGATTTCACGAAAGTTCTGGACGTGGTGCAGAGCAACTATGCCGAGCCGGTGGATGTGGATAAGACCGTGTACCAGGGAGCAATCCCGGGCATGCTGCGGATGCTGGATCCGCACTCGAATTTCTTTGATCAACGGCAATTCGCGCTGCTGAGGGAAGATCAGCGCGGGAAATACTATGGCGTGGGAATGGTGGTAGCGCCGCGCGACAATCGCACCGTGGTGGTGTCTCCTTACGTGGGCGCGCCCGCGTACAATGCCGGGCTGCGGCCGGGAGACGTGATTTCCAAGGTGGACGACAAGGCGACGGACGGGCTTTCCACCACCGAAGTGGCGGACATGCTGAAGGGCCCCAAGGGCACGGTGGTGAAGATTACGGTGACCCGCGAAGGCTACACCGATCCGCTGGTGTTCACCGTTACGCGCGATGAGATTCCGCGCCACTCCGTGGACATTGCGTTCCTGATGAAGCCGGGGGTTGGCTACATACGGCTTTCGCAATTTAACGAAACGACTGATCGCGAAATCGCGGATGCGTTGAAGCAACTGGGCGCGAATTCGTTGGACGGCATTGTGCTGGACATGCGCGGGAATCCAGGCGGCTTGCTGAATGAAGCTGTAGCGGTGGGCGACATGTTCCTGGATAAGGGTCAACTGATCGTGTCGTATCACGGGCGGAATGCTCCGGAGCGGCGGTTCGTGGCGATCCGCGGGAATCAGGGCATGACTGTGCCGCTGGTGATCTTGGTGAATAACAACTCCGCTTCAGCGGCGGAAATTGTTACCGGCGCGGTGCAGGACCATGACCGCGGGCTGGTTGTTGGCGAGACTACGTTCGGCAAGGGACTGGTGCAAACGGTGACGCCGCTTTCGGAGAGCACCGGACTGGCGCTGACGACGGCGAGGTACTACACACCTTCGGGCCGGCTGATTCAGCGCGACTACAAGGCTATGTCGCTGTACGAATATCACTACGAGCGCAAAGTGCCGGACCATCCGTCGGAGATTCGGCAGACAGACAGCGGGCGGCAAGTTACCGGTGGCGGCGGAATTACGCCGGACATCGTGGTGGATGCGCCGAAGCTGGACAAGTTCCAGGAGACACTGTTCCGTGACTCCGTGTTTGTTCCCTCGGAGCAGGGCGTGGGCGATTTCACTCGCTTCTTTTTGGGGACCAAGCCGAGCATCACGCACAGCTTTGAAGTGGACGACAACGTGATGCACGAATTCCGCGACTACCTGAGCAAGCACAATATCCGCTTCACCGAGCCGGAAATGGCGGAGAACCAGGACTGGATCAAGCGCAAGATCAAGCAGGAAGTGTTTATGTCGGCGTTTGGAACCCAGGAAGGATTCAAGGTGCTGCTGGAAGCCGATCCGCAGGTGCAGAAGGCCGTAGAGGCGCTACCGCAGGCGCGTGCGCTGTATGAGAACGCACGCAAGGTTGTGGCACAGCGCAGCGGGGCGGGTTCTGACCAACCGTAATTCCCTGCTCTGTTCAAGGCTTGAATCGCGAGACGGGCGTCATTGCGGCGCCCGTTTTGCTTTGTGCGATGCCGGCGTTGAAACTTCGGGCTGCGGTTTCTTGGAAAGCGGTTCGTCGTCTGCTAAACTTTAATGGTTGCTACTCGTGGGCGAGTAGCTCAGCTGGGAGAGCGCCTCGTTCGCAACGAGGAGGCCGAGGGTTCGAATCCCTTCTCGTCCACCATTGTACAAACACCGATTACTTTCCTTTTGATTCGTTCTTGGGCGACTTGGCAGTGAGTACCGCGAGCAATTCCTTCGCGGACGCGGGTGGTGGTCCGGCTTGGCCGCTAATGATCTCTGTGGCAGTCACTTTCTTTCCATACAGGTCTTTATTTGCGTCGTCATCGGGTCCAAGTGACGATCCTTCCAGAGAAACCCCAGCAAACACGCCCTGCGCTCTGGAATAAGAGAGCATCTGTGCACTCATCGCCGCGTTCGTGGAGGCTTCCGCTTCCCGCCCAACGGGACCGGCGGCGATACTGGCATCGGCACCGAGCTTAGCTTTCCCCTTCATCAGGGCGCGCGCTCCCTTGTCATTCATTACTAGAATGACGAAGTCGGAAGCCTGGCCGCCAGCCTGAAGACCAAAACTTCCGCCAGCCGATTGCATCATCGCTGGGGCGCTCCACGGCCCGTCAAAATTTTCTCCTCCCCGGCACGTCATCACACCCTTACCATACTGGCCCGCAATAATGAATCCAGCCTTCTTTACGGACGGGAGAACGATAACGCACTCCGCCTTGTTCAGCACACTGATGGGAACGCCGCTGGATGACGAAAGAAGCTCCTTCATTACCTCGCCCGATTCTTTTACTCGTTCCTGCTCCTTCTCGTCATCCGCCGCAATCGAGACGTTCGGAATACTTAGACACAGAACCGCAAAGGCCAGCAACGCTATTCCCGTTAACTCTCGGTGTCGATTCAACATATCTTCCTCCTTTTGGTGATGCCCGCTCAGACTTGTCAAATGGGACCTCGCCGAATTTCAATCGCTCTGTAACTCGTCAAGTTCCCAGCAACGAAATTCCCTCGATAGCCATGATCATCACGGAGAAGGTCTCATCGGCTGTGTATCTCCTACGTTCTACCTGTCACCGTAAATACGGGGCTAGCACTCGCATTTCGCAATGAGGGCCAAAATTGGGCGGGACTGGGAGATGCCTCTGAGTCTCGTCACGTTTATCACATCTCGAGCTATAAATGAAGGCGTTAAATTAATAAATTGGTGCAGAAAGACGGGGAAAGGATCCGAGAACCCGCTCACTCCGCTCCTTTGGGTGCGCGAGCATACGTTAATGTTCGGTATTTTCTTGGGTTTTACGTTCGGCCCGTTGCTGATCCTGGCGATGGTCGGTGACTTACCTCTCGTCGAACGATCGTCTATTTGTCGTTTGCGCTATCCGGCTTATTCGGAACATTAGACCGTTAGGGGCGATTCCACTACTCAAGGTATGGTCCGTTTGGTTCTTTTGCTTGCCCTTCTGCTCAATCGCGGAGCCCGATACCTAGGAATAACACCGGAGAATGACCGACCGCGGTTAGAACTGGTACTGATACATTCTTGGGAGGTTAATCGAGACCTATCACGACTCTTGGTCATAACTTCCAGCTTGCTGACCCATCCGGACAACGTTCGAGGGGAAGGGAGACCCGTTAGCCCCTTTTTTTTGGAACTTCGTGCTTGTTGCCCACATCTTAAGATTGGGTTAAAGGAAACGTTCAGATTCAAGGAATTGTCGATGCCAGAGCCTAAAGCAAACATTCTCGTTGCGTTTTGCTCTCGTGACGGCTCCATAGAGGCGCTTGCTAAAGCCATCAGCGAAGCAGCCCGTGAAGCCGGAGCCGAAGCCCGGCTCCGCCGCGTGCCCGATGAAGAAGAGCGCCGCCCCGCTAAGAGTCCGCGCATGGAAGCTAGGCAGTATCGTCTTGTGTTGTACGGTGACACCCGCCCCCAAGAATACGATGGGGACGAAACCTTTACTTTCAGCTATCTTCGCACTCGATTGAGAAGTGACGCCGCGGCTCAGCAAATCTTGGACGAAGTTAAGAGAGATGGAACCGCGGCCCGTCAGTTTGAATCCCCCGGTGGAAACATGACCCGTGTAGTGATTTCTCTGAGATGAACTTGTGTCGCCAAGCGAGGGCGGCCTAGTTGTAAATCCTAGCTTGCGGATTGGCAATGCGATTGTTTCAAAGGAAGCCTACGTCTTGCCTAATAAATCGCGGTCGTTTGGTTTAATTGATACTTTGTTGCCTGTCCTCTGACCATAGATTACGTATTCGGCGGGCGAGGTTACCTTCAGAACCCACTTTGCGTTGAAAACAAAAGCTAAAACCCCTCGCTAGGTTAGATCAGTCGGAACGCTGCCCTGGCTAGGTTTTGACCGAGTGCGGCCAAACAGATCCCCTCTTCAGGAGAAGTATTGTCCGATCAACTCGTTAGATGGTGTTGCAACGACCGGTTGAGCCGGCAGGCGTTACCGGACATCTTGCTCCTAGTACCAACTCGGGTGTGGGGAGCGCTTCGCTTTGCGAAGCCGGCCGGTGATGGTCTGCAATCCTGCAGCGATGCTGAGGTAACCAGAAGCTGCGCGGCTACATACCGCCCGCAGAGGCGAGCAGGGTTTTGGCTTGGGCCAGCTCGGGGCGATCGGATCGGATGCCTTCGCAATTTTTCAGCAACTGAGTGTAGTAGGTGGCCGCTTTCTCTTTTTGTTGGAGCTGCAAGGCGGCCTGCGCCGCGCCGTAGAGACCGTTGAAGCGATTGGGGTCGGTACGCAGGGAAATTTCGTATTCGGTCAGGGCTTCTTGCGGACGTTGCAGGTCGAGCAACATGTCAGCAAGCATTTCGCGGGCGGGCAGTTCGGTTTCGCCTTTGCCAACTTTGTCCTGATCGTCGGCAACGGCGCGCAGCAGGCGAATCGCATCGCCGGAGTTGCCCGCGGCGTAAGCGGCCCAGGCTTGCACAAGTTGGTGTTCGTTCTTCAGGCCTTCGGCGATGTAGGGCCGAGGACCCTTGCGGGTGGCTTCGAGTAGTTCATCGTAATGCTTCAGCGCGTCCTGCGCGGCGGCTGCGTCGTGAAGATGGCCAGCGGCAACGGCGCGCCCCCAGTAGGTGACCAACTGAACGTCGGGCGGCGCGGCAGCGTTGGGTTGCAGACCCAACGCTTGTATCCACTGGCGGCGCTCGAGAGCGTACTTGACGGGCCCTTCCGCCTGGCGGATCAGCAAATAATTTCCAAATTCGGGATCCATCTGTTCGGTAGGAATCGCTGCGATCTGCTCGATGGTCGCTTTGGCGCTGGCGTCGTCGCCGATTTGCATGTACGCGTATTCGAGGAAGTCCATGGAATGCACCTTGTGATGCATCACGTGATGATGCGCAGCCATGCTATCAGCGACGCGAATGGCGGCGAGGTTGGAGTCAATGTCGTCCTGCCAAAGTCCGAGGCGCGCAAAGATGTGAGAAGGCATGTGCACGGCGTGAGGGGAAGACGGCGCAATGCTGGCATATTTGCGCGCGGCAGGAAGCGCGAGGCTGGCCATCGCGGGATTGTCGCAACTGTGGATGATGTAGTGCGCGATACCGGGATGATTTGGTTGCTGATCGTAAAGTTTGTTGAGAATGGCAACGGCGAGTTTGGCGTTGGTGAGATTGGGGTCGCGGTCGGGACCTGAGGCGAGAAGCGAGAGGGCGTAAAAGATGGCGGCTTCGTGGTCGTTGGGATTGCGTTCGTAGACGCCTTGCATGGCTTTGGCGTAAGCGTCGGCACGCTGATTGTGGTCGAGTCTATCGGTGTCAGAGTAGAAAACGGAGAGCGCCAGGATGTAGTCGCGTTCGCGGGCGGTCGGTGGGTTGAGGGAGCGAGCTTTGGCGAGGAGTTGGGCGCCTTGGGCGAGGTCGGTTTTGCTGGGGCGATTCCAGAGCTGGTGGTAAAGGGTCATTGCTTGCCCCCAGTAAGCCATAGCGCACCGCGGATCTTTCTTGGCGACTTCCGCGAATTGGGAGTCGGCTACTTCGTACTCGAAGGAATACAGAAGGGCGACGCCGCGCTCGAATTGGGATTGGACTGCGGGAGCGCAGGAGGTAGAGAAGGAGACGGTGCCGAGTTCTTCAGCGGCGTCGTGATGGTGCTGAGGCTGCTGAGAAGAGGCTGGTGAAAGAGACAGAGTGGTGGTGAAAGCGAGCAGAGCGACTTTTGCGGCGTTCATGATGACTCCAATGCGAGATTTAGAAGCGTATTCAGAGCAAAAGGGGATGTCAATGCGCGGCTGTCATTGGCGATGGGCGGAATTGGAATTCTTGTCAGCCGAGCAATTCAGCAACGGATCGTCTGGTGACCTTGCAGAGTTGGGCAAGATTGAGCAAGACTGAGCAAGACTGTTGACGATTCCACGGGATGAAACCATGACAACTGGGAACTGGGTGTGCCATCTGTCGAGCCTGGCGGTCTTTACGCTGGGGTTGTTCGCGCACGGCGCTGCGGCGCAGACGACAGCGAAGAATATTCTTGTCTGGCAGATGGGGGAGTTTGATCAGACGTCGCGCGAGTTCGGCCACAATTTCGATCTGGAAAGCGATACGCTGAAGCCGGTATTCACGATTGGCCAGAGTAAGAACGCGGATTGGCCGGCATGGCAAACCACATGGGTGAATGGCGCGTCGGGCAAACGAGAGACGCCGTACACAATTCTTTTTTCGTTGCCGGAAGCGCCATCGGGAATCTACCGGCTCACCATTTCGGTGTTCCTTGTGAATCCGAGCGTGCCGGACCTGCTGATTGAGTTGAACGGGCACAAGGGGCGTTTTTATTTCGACCGCAAGATCAGCTACTACCCGGGCGATGATCGCATCGACTCGCCAATTTATGGCGGGGACATGCTGGAAATCGACTTGCCCGGGAAGTTTTTTAAGGGCAACGAAAACAAACTTGTACTGACGGCGGTTGAAGACGCGGACAACCCAGGAACCCGCGCGTCGTTGATTTATGACGCACTGAAACTGACGCAATCTCCCAACAGAAGAGTGCTGCCATCGGCTGCCGTGAAACCCGGCGTATTTTTCCGGGAAAGAGAAAATCAGACGTTCGAAGTGACGCGGGTGACCGTCACCACTGCTGACAAGCTCAAGCCGGGCACTGTCGATCTGTCGATGGGAGGAAAACACTTTCACGCGGCGCTGGCGGGCACAAACGAATTTGGACAGGAGCGAATTGATTTCGACGTGCCGGAATTCTCGGGACAGGTGATGGCGGAGGTGGCGATTCACACCGGCGGCAAGACGTATCGATCAAACGCGAAGGTCAGCCCGGAGCGGAAATGGACAATCTATTTCGTGCCGCACGCCCATCTCGACATTGGCTACACCGACTACCAGGCGAAGGTTGCGGAATTGCAGAACCGCAACATCGACAAGCTGTTGGATTTCTTGCCGACGCATCCCCAGATGCGATTCAGTCTGGACGGTTCGTGGGTGGCGCAAGACTATTTTGCGACGCGCAACGAGGCGGCGCGGAGACGACTACTGCAATATATTCACGAAGGCAAGGTGAGCGTGCCGGCGCAGTATTCGAACTTACTGACCGGCTATGCGAGCCTGGAGGAGCTGATTCGTTCGCTGTCATACTCGCACGCGCTGCACCGGACCGAAGGCATGCCTTTTGACTATGCAAACATCACGGATGTCCCGAGCGTGACCTGGTCGTATCCCTCGGTGCTGAATGCCGCGGGCATCCGGTATTTCGCGGAGGCCACGAATAGCGACCGCGGCCCAATCGTGTTGTACGGGAAATGGAATGAAAAGTCACCATTCTGGCGGGAAGGACCGGACGGCTCGAAAGTATTGATGGCCAATACTCGGCAGTATTCGCAGCTTTGGTTCGTATGCGATTTGCCGCCGGAAGTGGGCAATTGCCGCCAGGGGCTTCCCGCTTATTTGCAACAATTTTCCGCCCCAGAGTACAAGCCGGATGCGGTGCTCATGTTCGGCAGTCAATTGGAGAACACGGATGCTCGCTTGAGCGAACCGGAATTTGTTGCCCAGTGGAATGCGGCGTACGCGTATCCGAAATTCATTCTCAGCTCGTTTCCCGACTATTTTCGTTATGTCGAGCAGAAATATGGATCGCAACTGGCGACCGCTTCCGGAGACGGCGGCCCGTATTGGGAGGACGGGGCAGGAGCGGATGCAAAGAACACAGCGATGGACCGAAACAATCAGACGCGGGCGGTTTCCGCTGAACAATTGTCGACGGTTTCGCGGTACCTGAATCCGACTCTGGCTGTGCCGCGGCAAACGCTGGACCGCATTTGGATGAATCTGATGCTGTACGCGGAACACACTTGGGATTCGTGGGATTCGGTGTACCGCCCGGATAGCGAAGAGTCTGTCGGTCAGTTGGCAACGAAGGATCAGTACGTCGCGGAGAGCCGCCAGGCCGTGAATTCACTGGCGCAGCAGTCGCTGAGCCAGATTGCGAACCAGATTCACATGCCGGCTGGATCGCTGATGGTCTTCAATTCGCTGAGTTGGCAGCGCAGCGGGCTTGTGGAACTGGATCTGAACAATGGCACCATTGTTGAGGAATATCCCGAAAAGACGCCGGTGGCATTTGAAGTTCTGAGTGAGGGACCGGGTTACAGGCACGTGCGGTTTCTAGCGGCAGACGTTCCGGCAATGGGCTTTAAATGTTACGCCCTTGAGGAACACAAGGAGGAAAGCGAAAGCACTGCGGCTGCAAAGGGACGGCAGGCAGTCGAGACCGATACCGTTGAGAATTCCTTTTACCGCGTGCAAGTGGACGCCGCGACAGGCGCGGTGAAGAGCATCCTGGACAAACAGCTGAACCGAGAATTGGTGGATGGTGCAAGCCCGTACCGCTTCAATCAGTATGTGTACGTGGAAGACGGAGGAAAGACGCCAACGCAGATCGTTTACATGCGCAAGTCGCTGCCGTTGGCGGAATTGAAAATTTCGCCATCGCGTGAGGGACGCATTGTCGGAGTAAGGAAGACTCCGTTTGGGCAAATCCTTGAGGTGGAGGCGAAGGGAGTGCACACGCCATCGGTGCGGAGCGAGATTGTTTTGTATGATGCCGAGAAACAAATCGAGTTCGTGAATCATGTTACGAAGGAATCCATTCGCGACAAAGAAGCGGTCTATTTTGCGTTTCCGGTAGCGTCGGCCAAGCCATCTTTCAGCTACGAAATCCAGAACGGCTGGGTGGATCCGAGCAAGGACATGCTGAAGGGTGCGGGCCTCGAGTGGTTCAGCGTGGGACACTGGGTGAAGGCTTCGGCTGGCGATGCGGAAGTGGCGATCGTTCCAGTGAACGCGCCGCTCGTTACACTGGGTGACATCAACCGGGGCGTCTGGCCGGAGACGTTCACTGCCAAGAGTTCGACAATCTTTTCCTACGTGATGAACAATTACTGGCACACGAACTATCGCGCTGAGCAAGGCGGCGAAGCCACTTTTCGTTACGTGATGACCAGCGGCGCGAAACTGGCACCCGAAAGTCTGGCGCGATTCGGCCGAGCGGCGATGACGCCGTTGGAAACGGATCACGTGATCGATCAGGATAAGGTCGGGAATCCAGACCGGCCACTGGCGCCGGTGCCACTGAGCTTTCTGCAAGTGGATGCACCGGATGTCGTCGTCGAGGCCTGGAAAGCGGCCGACGATGGCAACGGGACAGTGCTGCGTCTACTGGAAACCGGTGGAAGAGAGAGCACGACGATGCTGCGATTCCCCATGCTGCAGCTACAAGGAGCGTGGCTGTGCAATGCCATGGAAGAGGATTCAAAAGAGCTGGCGGTCGAGAACTCGTCGGTGAAGGTTTCGCTGCGGCCACACCAGATCGTAACGGTACGGGTGCTTGGACAATTTCAGCGGCCAGGATCATGAAGGCTTAGCGAAGCGCGCAATCTCATGTGGCGCTCAGTGGCTGCGAACCGTGTTGAGGTGGCTCAAAAATCAAGGCGCCTTGCACGCGAAGTTTGCCGCGTCGTTCGTGCTGCCTGTGCCGCTGTACTTTGCGACTGCTGGATAGGGACAGATTGGGCGCGTGATGTTTACATGGTTGTCGCTAACGCGCGAAGCGATCAATTGATCGGGCGTTATTCCCGACTCGCGCCAACGCGCTAGCGCGGCCATCCAGTTCACTTGAGCGGGTCCGGGCCCACCTCCGCAATGTGCCATGCCGGGAACCATGAAGAGCCGCAGCCAATCCTGCTGCGACGATCCCATTGTTGCCAAAACACTTTCGTAATAATTGACAGTGCTCAGCGGAGAGATGGCGCCGCCGGATCCGCCATCGTTCCAGCCATGGTAGATGAGGAGCTTTCCGCCACGAGCGCGAAAGGCGGAAAGATACGGATTCACGGCGTCGATGAAACCGGCCTTTTTGTCGACCAGGGACGTATCGCGGTCCAGGTCGAATGCGCGCCAATCCCACGCCGGGTCTTCGTGGGCGATGAATCTGAACAAACCGACGTCGATCGAACCGGGTTCAGGCTTGGCGGCTGTCAACATGTCCCAACCCGTTTCACCGCCAGGCACTAGTCCGGGAAAAATCAACTCCCCTGTCGAACGCTGTGCCGGCGAGTAGCCCATCTTCACCGCCTCGATCTGTCGGGCTGTCAGGCAATCGTCGCGGTCGGCGCCGCGGCACAAGAGCGTTGCAGGATCGAAGTGGCATTGGCGTGGGTCGGTCAGAAGGCCGTCCGTTACTCCGTCGATTTCGTCGCATGCGGCGAGGACGGCACGGTTGAGGAGGGCGAGTTTGGCAGAAGGGACAACGCTCGCGGGGCTTTGGAGGACCTTCGCTTCCACTGCGATCCGCCAGGCACTGAGGTGCGTCTGATTATTTGCTGGAGCGCCGGCGATGATGCCATCGAAATCTTCCGGGTAGCGCTGAGCTTCCATCAGGCCCTGCCGCCCGCCCGTGGAGCAACCCGTGAAGTACGAGAACCGCGGCACGCGACCGTAAAACGCAGCAATGATGGCTTTCGATTTCAGCGTCATTTCATGGACGGCACGATAAGCGAAATCGATGACTTTTTCGGGATGTCCGATTGCGAACGACGCGCTTGCGTTTGCGTGTCCAGTGTCGGTCGATGCCGCTGCGTAACCCTGCTGCAGGGCCGCGGCCAACCAGTCGTAGCTGATGGATCCCGCCAAGCCGCCATTGCCGACGGCCTGGAATTTTCCGTTCCAATCAGCAATCGGCAGCCAGAGCTCAATCTTGATTGCAGAGTCCGACGAGGGAGTGAGCGTGGCTGCAACGCGGCAAAAGGTTGGCAACTGGCTGAATTGTGGCGTTGCGGAGCCCGTTGCAGGCAGGGCAAATGTTCCAGCAGGAACCATCTGGACGAGGGTAATCGAAGTGTTTGGGAGCGCCAGGGATGACAGGCTCTCGCACGACGACGCGGAGTTGAGGCCGTGTCCGTGCGTTGTCAGTGCGGAGAGGAGCACGGACAATCCAGCAGCTAGGATTTTCATTGCACGCTCCTCCGAAGTTCGGATGCAGGGGCCACAGGAGTGACGTCACAACACAGAATATCTGTTGAAGCCCGCAGATTTGAGACGAATTTTCTGCTTGCCCGGTTAGTTTGAATGCGTAGGCCGGAGGAAGAGCGAAGCGTCCGCAACGAGGACGAATACCTTCTCGCCCACGATTTTTTCAATTACTTGCGGACTCACCCCTGCTCACTTTTCCGAGACTGTGTCGTAAGTGTGTCGTAACCCTGTCGGCAGAGCATCTCAACCGGTTTTTTATGCGACGCAAGGCCCGGTTTGTCGAGAAACCGGAAAGGTAGAGGCTAGTGTCGTGTCCCGAAGATGAATTCACGAACTTGGGAGTCTTCAGGGGCTGAAGCCCAATTCAATTCTCAGGCCTTACGCCGGGGCTGAAAGCCCGGCCTCCTAAGGACGAAAACAACGAACTTAGGGGACTATACCGGGTGATTTGTCGTGCAGGCTTAACCGGTCGCTCACGCTCGCGGTGGCCTTGGGTAACACTGAAATTGACAATCGGGAAGGAGAGACTCAGACTGCGCGGTATGCGAACAAACATTCTTTGCTTATTGGCCTTTGCTCTGGCTCCATCGATGACACAAGCGCAGGGTTCCGGTGGGGTTCCCGTCATCAAGATTGTGAAAGAAGAGAGCTCGATCAAGTTCAACGTGAAGGCGTCGGTGGCGTTGGAAGGCACGTTCGACAATTGGGACGCCAAGATAACGATGACCTCGGCAGACGTGGAATCGGGCGTGTTGGACATCAAGATTCAAGCGGCGGGTGTGAACACGGGAAGCGGGATGAAAGACGGCAAGTTGAAGAGCAAAGATTTCTTCGACGTTGACCACAATCCGTTGATCACGTTTCACTCGACGAAGACGGAACAGACCGGTCCAAACACGTTCGATTTCATCGGCGACTTCACGATACGCGGAGTGACCAAGCAGGAGAAGCTGACGTTTACGCTAACAGGGGAAAGAGGATCAGGCTCCGGTGAGATTAAGGGCACGATGGCGTTCGACCGTAAGGACTATGGGATGAACAAAGGGATACCGCTGGTGAAAATCGCGGACCGCGTGGAAGTGATCGTCGACCTGAAGGGTAAACTCGCCAGCGGACCTGCACTGAAATTCAAACAGTAGTTCTTCTGAGTTTCTGCGGAACGCTACGGTGTAGCCACAAGGATCGATGACGGCACTCCGACGCTGTAAACGCCAGGCGGACAAGACGGAGCGAATTCTCCGTGCCGCTGTTGACCCTCCTCGCTCCGCGTAGGATGTTTTAGTCAGGAAGAAATCATGTGTACAAAACCTGAGTCTAATTGGCCCGCAATTCGCCGGGAGGGGCACGAGCCACCGGCGGCTACTGCGGTGTGCGGCTGGCGATATCACCACATTGGCATTCCGACTGACGTACAGCGTCCCGACGAGATTTACCTGGGACGGTTCAAGATGTACGTGTCGGCGTTCGAAACCAGTCCTTGTGGCATTCAATGGATGCGTTTCGAGCCCGACAGCCCAGTCGACGCGTTGATCAAGTCCGTCCCTCACATCGCATTCGAAGTGGACAATCTGCAATCTGCAATTGCAGGAAAGCAGATTCTTACGGAACCGAACTCACCTTCGAAAGGCGTTATGGTAGCGATGGTCCTGGATAGCGGCGCTCCGGTGGAACTTCTGGAATTTCAGCGTGATGCGGGTGAGGGATTAAAGCGTTGAGACTCTCGGCGGAGCGCCGGAGTTAGAGAACAGATTCGTTACGCAAAGTGTTTGTCGCCCAAGTTGAGCTGGATTGCCCGCGCAAAACGCGCCTATGTTCGCCGGTGGTCTTTCACTTCCCTGGTCAGTCGCGTTGCCGGATCGGCGGTTTTTGGGGCCCTTTGGGGAGGACCGCGATTTACGTCGCTGGGGACAGAAGCATCAGATTTTGGTCGGATAAGGCGGGCCACCTCGGTTTACATAGCCTTTGAAAGCACTGAAATAGGCTGCTAGTCTGCTGCTCGTTGGTTGATATAGAGGCCAGGAGAAGTAGCTCGAGGAGGATCCTTAACGTGTCTCAGAGAGTGGATCTCTACAACAGTGCGTACGGGAACTATGAGTCGGAAGGTTACCGACTGGTGCGCGTCGAGACCTATGGGGAGGACTTCGGGCAAACAAGCTGGGTCACCACTGAAGAGTCCAAGGAAATTCCCCAACTACTTGACCTGGGACCCAATTCGTCCGTCCTGGAGATTGGGTGCGGTTCGGGGCGATATGCGCTGCACCTTGCGGAAAAAGTCGGCTGCCGCCTTGTAGGGTTGGACATCAATGCAGCGGGCGTTCGCAATGCGAACCGACTTGCGCTGGCAAGAGGTCTCACTTCAGGGGCGCAATTCCAGCAGCGCGACGTTTCGGAAGGTCTCCCTTTCGACGACAAGACCTTCGATGCCGTGTTTTCCAATGACGTTTTGTGCCATCTTCCAGGGCGGCCCGAGGTCTTGGGTGAGATCTTTCGCGTACTGAAACCGGGCGGGCGGATGCTGTTCAGTGACGCTTTGGTAGTCGGCGGAATGATCTCCCACGAAGAAATCGCCACGCGCAGCTCAATCGGCTATTACGAGTACAGCCCGCCTGGCGAAAATGAACGCCTCATCGCGCGAGCAGGGTTTTGCCAGCTCCGTGTAATCGACACCACCGACTTCGCGGCCCAGATCGCGCAGCGCTGGCATCACGCACGCGAGAAAAGGAAAGAGGAACTGGTCGCAGCGGAAGGCAACATCAACTTCGAGGCCCTGCAGCGGTTTCTGTCCTGTGTACAACTCTTGACGAGCGAAAAGCGCCTGCTGAGGTATCTGTACATTGCGAGTAAGGAGCCCTAAGGTGATCTCACCCGCGATTGCGGGAACTGACTATCGGCGAAGTGCTGAACGACGCGCCACACGTCAAGGTGCCGTTCACGTCTGGCACATTTCAGGGCCTATCGTCGGCAAACCAGAAGGGATTCGGGTTCCATCGTGCGGATTAGTCCTGAGAAATCGGGTAGCAGACAGGTTGATGGGCCGGTCGGTGGGGTCGTTTTGCCGTTCCAGTGTCGTCAAGTCCCAGTAAGTTTGAATGTATAAGTCAAGGGAGGAGCGTTTGGTGTACAAAAGCTGAACTCAGCGGATGCGCTGATTCAGAAACACCAAGGAGGCTCCTCGATGGAACCTATGTATTACATTGGGCGTACCCAAGCAGAAGATCAGCTATTGCGTGAAAGACAGTAGCGGCAGGTTATTTGTTGAAGGATGGATTCCTGCCACCCGCCACGACCTGGACTGTTGGTTGAAAAACCTACCGCTGCCGTGGACAGCTGCGATGGAAGACACGATGTTCACGGGCTGGATCTACGATCATCTGAAACCCCATGCTGCCGCGCTGAAAGTGGCGCATCCCGGGACCTTTTCTGACCAACAGGTGCTATCCTTGAAAACTAAACGCTAAATTCCCTTCAGAGACCGGTGAACGTCCCGTCTGTCCTCCATCCCCCGGGGTTCGAACAGAATCTTGCATCGACCTATTGCGGCCACCGCGTTTACCGGGACTCGAAGACTCGCGTGCAATTGTTGCCAATCGGTCGAGTCAGTTGACCAAATACAAGAAATAGCCAATCACACCAACGCCACAGAGAAAATACAGCGCGACTTGCCACCAAAACCATTTCGGTTCCTTGGCGCGGTAGACCCAGCCATGAAAACGGGTCCACGCTCTGCCCCTATATGCAAAAAAACAACCGCAAGAAATTGTGATCATGCCGATTGTCAAAAGTATATATGGCGGTAATTGCGACCTTAGATTAGGCATGAATCACGTTTCCTTGCTGGATTCTTGGAGGTCGGGTAGCTGTCCTCTTGAATCATAAACCGATAAATTAGCCATGGGTTGGTCAAATACGGGAAACCAAGCGCGAGCACCTTGGTCGCTATGTTTTGAGGCTTGGACCAAAAACTGCAGTCAACTCCTGGGAAGTGCGGTTACCGGGCATGTTGCCGCTTGTGCCCCAGTGATCCAGCTTACGAGAATGAAACCAGTTTCCGGGATGGGCATTGTCGCGATAGGATGCAATGGCAAGGGACGAGGGGCGCAGATGGCTTGGAGATTTGGTTGAAGTTGGTGCTAGAATCCTAGGATTATGCCGCAATTCGTGATTGAGCGGGACATGCCAGGCGCCGGGTCGCTGACACAAGACCAGATCCGGGAAGTGTCGCTGCGTTCCTTGAAGACGCTGCACGAGATGGGGCCGCAGATTCAGTGGCTTCATAGCTATGTGACCGAAGATAAGATGTACTGCGTTTACCTGGCGCCCGACGAGAATACCATTCGAGAGCATGCGCGCAGGACAGGCGTTCCCGCTAACCGCGTAGCCGCGGTGCGTCACCTGATTGATCCCGCCGCATTCAATTAGCGGAAGCAGACTCCTCAAGAGAATATTGAACGGCTTTTTCCAGGCTCATGGCAAAGCCTTCAGCCCAGGCGTTTTTCCCTTGCGCATCACGGAGGGCTTTCCACGCAGGCGATAAAGTCTGATCGAGTTTTTGCTGTTCCGCAGGAGGCAAGGGGGCGCTGACCAATTGGCGCAAATGCGCAGCGGCGGCGGCCAATTTCAGCGCGCGCGCTACCTGCCCTTCAGCTAGAGCAAGACAAGCAGCGCCTTCCAACGCCCTGGCTGTTCCGCGGCGGTGCCCCAACCCAGCAAAGATCTGCAGTGCTTCGCGGTAGGCTACCCGCGCTGCCGAATGGTCTCCCCGCTCACAGTCGATGCCACCTAGATCGGAGAGACAGCGGGCGGAGCCCCACTGGTCGCCAACTTCACGGAAGGCCGAAAGTGCACGCTGATACAATTCTCGGGCGGCAATGGTGTCACCCTGCGCGCGAGCCATGTCTCCCTGTTGGTTGATGCACCAGGCGCCGCCGTTGCGATCGCCGAGTTCAACAAATAAATCTGCGGCCTCGCGGAGAGCCCATTGAGCGCGTGGATAATCGCCACGAACTTTGACCACATTGGAAAGGTTGTGAAGGCAACAGGCAATTGCCAAGCGGTCCGGTAGTAGACGCCAGCAAGCAAGGCTGCGCTCAAAACAAGCCTGGGCGGTGGCGTAGTCACCACGATCTCGGGCCGAAACCGCGAGGGCGTTCAAAGAAGCAGCGATGCCGGATTGGTCGGCCAATTCTTCGTAGAGAGACAGACTCTGATCCAGAAACTGTTCGGCCGCCGGATAGTCTCCTTGAGACGACGCTAAAGCTCCGAGAAAGAGTGCCACCCTGGCGCGTTCCCTTGGGCGGTCGGTGCCGGCCAAGCGAAGAATGGTCTCAAGGCGGGCGCGTCCTTCGGTAAGATGTTCGCGCATATCCCAGAAACGGAACAGAGCCACACACAGACGAAAGCCCCAATCCAGATCATGGCTTTCGAACAGCCAGTCGAGAGCAAAGCGGAAGTTATCAACTTCGACGTCGCAACGCGTCAGCCAAGCCGCGCGATCTTCCGGGCCGAGCGCTGGATTCCCTTCTTCCGCCAGGACGAGGCAATATGCAGCGTGAGCGCGTCGGGTGGCGGGTTGTTCATCACTGGCAACGAGGCATTCGGAGCCGTACTCGCGAATGGTTTCGAGCATAGTGAAACGGGGTTCGGCCTGGGCGCGATCCATGCGCTGGACGAGATTCTTATCCACCAGAGAAGTTAAGCCTTCCAAGGGATCGATACCGAGGTCCCGGCGGGTATTGCAGACGGCTTCCACTGCCTCCAGTGTGCAGCCCCCAAGAAACACGGAGAGCCGGCGGAACAATTTCTGCTCTTCCCCATTCAAAAGACCGTGACTCCAATCGATCGCTTTGCGGAGGGTCTGCTGCCTCTCGGGGAGGTCGAGCGCGCCTCCGGTGAGCAATTGCAGGCGGCCATGGAGGCGATCGCGGATGGCAAGGGGAGAGAGCAACTTGGTTCGGGCAGCAGCGAGTTCAATCGCCAATGGCAGGCCATCCAGGCGGGTACAAATTTCCTGAACGGCAGCTTCGTTCTCTGTGGTAATTGCAAAGTCGGGCCAGACCGCTGCCGCACGTTGCGCAAAAAGCTCGATGGCGGAATTTTGGGCGAGAGGCGTGACGGGAAATTCCTGTTCGCCATAGATATGCAGGAAGGAGCGGCTGGTGACGAGGATCTTGAGGGAAGGGCACGTTTCCAATGTTTCAGCAAGTACAGTGGCCGCCGGCAGGACCTGCTCGAAGTTGTCGAGGAGAAGTAGGAATGGTCCGGAGTTCTGGAGGCGCTCGCCGATCAGCTGCGCGATGGGACGATTCGCGACTTTCTGAATGCCGAGTGCATCGGCCATGGCAGTAGGCACCAAGTCGGGGTGCCGGATCGAGGCCAGGCTGACAAATTGAACGCCGGCAGTGAACTGATCGGCAATTGCGGTGGCTACGGCAAGAGCGAGGCGGGTTTTGCCGGCACCACCAGGGCCAGTGAAAGTCAAAAGCCGAACGTCGGGCCGAAGTAGCAATGCCATTGCTTCTGCGAGTTGCTGCTCACGTCCAATGAGCGAAGTACGCGGAACGGGGAGATCGTGGCGCTTACTGGAGACTTTTGCGGAGGGCAAGTCGCGAGCATCGGCTAAGTCGTAGAGCTCGGTTGTAGGGAAAGGGTCCGGGGTCTGAGAGAGTTGAGTGACTTTGGCGGAAAACAAGTACCCGCGTCGAGGAACGGTCTTGAGCAATTGCTGATCGCGGTCGTCGAGCGCGCGACGAAGCTCAAGGGCGCACTGCACCAGAGAATCATCGGTGACAAACGAGTCGGGCCAGACGGCCTGCATCAATTCCTGTTTGCTGATCAGCCTACCGGGGTGTTCGACGAGGTATTTGAGGGCCTCGTAAAGCTTGGGGCGGAGTTTAATCTCCTGTACTCCCTTGAAAACACACCCCTTGGCAAGGTCCAAAGTGAACCCGGCAAACTGGTAGCTTAGGCCACGAGCTTCCAAAAGCGCTCCCCTATTAAAAAGCCAAAAAAGCGGGCGACCTGGTGATTTTGGCTTTTCTTTGGTGTTGCTTCGTTACTTCCCTTCCTGCCGCTTGTTACTTTGCACTTGCCCAGGAGATACCCAGCAACGCCCTGCAGCGCGCGGTGCAGAGCGAATTCTAGCAAAAGTGTTGGCGAAGAAAACGTCGGCAATTGAAGAAATAAAAAAAACAGGATCCGCAAAGGAGGGAAGGCCAATGAGAAGCAAACAAGGTCGCAGAAAAATCAGGAGGTTCGCAATTCAAGTCCGCCGGTCGGTCATCAGCGCACTGGCGCTGATGAGCGTCTGGCCGTGGTACGCGTTCTCGCAGGATAGCCACTCGCACGCGACGCAAGCGCAAACGGAATTGACGGCAGAGCAGAAAAGCCAGCAAAGCGCGCTGATCAAGATTGTCCGGGAATCGACGGAGCGCTTCAAGGATGTAGCGGAGGCTGAGAAGGAGGGGTATGCGCTGCAATTCGGATGCGTGAGCGGACCCGATCAGGGAGCCATGGGGCTGCACTTCATCAACATAGATATCGTGGGCAAGGGCGTGATTGACCCAACCAAGCCACAGATCATTCTGTACGAGCCAACCGCTGACGGACGGCTGAGATTGACCGGCGCGGACTTTCTGGTCGACGCGCAGCAGTGGGACAACGACAAGACGCATAAACCAGGGCCGCCGGAGTTGATGGGCCAACTGTTTCATTATTTTGAGGCCCCGAATCGGTTTGGGCTGAAGGCGTTCTACACGCTGCACGTATGGGCGTGGAAGGACAACCCGAACGGAGCATTTGTGAACTGGCATCCCGGCGTAGCGTGCAAGCTGTACGACAACCAGACCCCATAAGTTGGAGCAGTTCCCTATCGATGTGTGGCGGACGGCCTCGGGAGGCCGTCCCTACAAAGGGGAAAAATTAGTTGAGAACGCAAATTAGCTAAAAGGAGAAATTCAAATGAGCACGGCACAGGTTCCCGCAATCGACATGAATAAATTGAATTCTTTCATCGGGCAATTCGTTACGGATCTCGGCGCGGCCGTTCACAGTGGCATGGTGGTGATCGGCGAAAAGCTGGGGCTGTATAAAGCGCTCGCCGCCGGGCCGGTGACTTCCGCGCAGCTTGCCGCGAAGACCCACACCGACGAGCGTTATTTGCGCGAGTGGCTGGCTTCGCAGGCCGCAGGTGGGTATGTGACCTACGATGAACGGAGCGGCCAATTCAGCCTGAGCGCGGAGCAAGAGTTCGCGCTGGCAAACGAAGATAGCCCCGCCTATTTGCCTGGGGCCTTTGAGCTGGCGTTGGGCTCGCTGGCGGCGGTTCCACGAATTGCCGAGGCGTTCCGCACGGGCGCCGGCATGGGCTGGCACGAACATGCCGACGGCGTGTTTCACGGATGCGAAAAGTTCTTTCGGCCGGGTTATGCCGCGAACCTGGTGAGCACATGGATTCCGTCTTTGCAGGACGCAAAAGCAAAGCTGGAGGCCGGAGCGCGAGTGGCCGACGTGGGCTGCGGCAAAGGAGCTTCCACTTTGCTGATGGCAAAGGCGTTCCCCAAATCCAAATTCTTTGGATTTGACTATCACGGCAAGTCGATTGAAGCGGCCAGCGAAGCCGCCAAACGCGAGGGACTTTCTGATCGCGTCAGCTTCGAAGTCGCCAGCGCCAAAGAGTTTCCGGGCGGAAACTACGATCTGGTGGCGGTCTTCGATTGTTTGCACGACATGGGCGACCCGATCGGGGCGGCCGCGCACGTACGGCAGTCGCTGGCGAAGGACGGGACGTGGATGATCGTGGAGCCATTTGCAAACGACCAATTGAAGGACAACCTGAATCCTGTCGGGCGGGTGTACTACTCATTTTCGACGCTGCTGTGCACGCCTTGCTCACGTTCGCAGGAAGTGGGGCTTTGCCTGGGAGCGCAGGCCGGAGAGAAGCGCATCCAGGAGGTGGTGGGCAAGGCTGGTTTCAGCCGCTTCCGCCGCGCCACGGAGACACCGTTCAACATAGTTTACGAAGCTCGTCCGTGATTTAGCGGGGCACGAAGACGCGTGCCGCGGCTCTGTAGCTATATCGCGTAGTCTTGCTGGACCTTTTGCAGCGGCTTGAGATACCCTTCGCCATTACGATTCGGAATTGACGGATGCCGGATCGTAGTGGCGGACTCAAACCCTGGCGGGCTTCCAACATCGCAAATACCCTGGGAAACAAAATTTCGATGAGGGAGAAAGCCGATGAATTCCACTTCTAAAGCAGTACTGTCCGAGGTGAGCTCGAATGGCGAGGAGAATGTTGCCAAGGAGAGAGAGATGAGCGCGAACTTAACGCGGTCGACCGAGCCGGTACTTACGGAAGAGATGCTGGTTCGTTTTGCGGAGCGAGCTGCCAGCTACGACCGCGAGAATCGCTTCTTTACAGAAGATTTCGAAGAGCTACGGGCGGCGAAGTATCTGCTGTTACCGGTGCCGAAAGAGTTCGGGGGCGCAGGTCTTAACCTGGCTGAAATGTGCAGACAGCAAAGGCGATTGGCGTATTACGCACCCGCGACGGCGCTTGCGGTGAACATGCACGTGTATTGGCTCGGCATGGCGGCCGATCTGTGGCGCCGTGGGGATACTTCACTGGAATGGCTTCTGCGTGAAGCAGCGGCCGGCGAGATTTTTGCCGCGGGTCACGCAGAAAGCGGCAATGACGTGCCAGTGCTGCTGTCGACTTCGAAAGCGGAACGTGTGGAAGGCGGCTACCGGTTCACAGGCCGCAAACATTTTGGGAGCTTGACGCCGGTGTGGACGCGATTTGGCTTGCACGGGATGGACACGAGCGATCCCAGCCAGCCGAAAATTGTTCACGCGTTTCTGCCGCGCGACAGCGCGGGATATGCGATCAAAGAAACCTGGGACGTGATCGGCATGCGCGCAACGAGAAGCGACGACACAACGCTGGAGAATGCGTTCATCCCAGACCGCTACATTGCGCGAATCGTGCCTGCCGGCGGAGCAGGAATCGACTCGTTCGTGCTCGGTGCCCTGGCGTGGGCGCTAATGGGATTTGGAAACATCTATTACGGGCTGGCGAAGCGCGCACTGGACCACAGCATTACCGCGGCGAAGAGTAAAGGCTCCGTGGCGCTGACGCGTTCGATGGCGTATCACCCGGAAATACAACACGCCATCGCCGACATGGTGATCGAACTTGAATCCATCGGACCACATCTGGAGTCGGTGGCCGAGGACTGGTCGAATGGCGTCGATCACGGCGCGCAGTGGCCCGCGAAAATCTTCGCGGCGAAATACCGGGCGGTGGAAGGTTCGTGGCGCGTGGTGGATTTGGGACTCGACGTGACTGGCGGCAACGGAATCTTTCGCGCGGCGGGTTACGAGCGATTGGTGCGTGACGCGCGGTTGGGGCGCATTCATCCGGCGAATTCGTTTCTGACGCATGAAGTGGTGGCGAAGACGGCGCTGGGGATCAGCCTGGATGAACAGCCGCGCTGGGGCTGACACGCTGTGCAGTTTCGTCCAGTTCCCAGTCGTGCCGATAGAGGCGCTGGCATCACTGCTTGACCAGATTGCCCTCTAAGGCGACCAGAAAGTCATCGTCGTTTGAACGGCCAGCGCCGACGAGTCGAATCGCGCCGGTTGCAGGATCGCGCGGCGTGCCGGTGTCGTGAAAATCGTTGTTGGGCGAGTCCACGTGGCCGGTGGTGAGATCGAAGAGGATGTCGGCCACATCGACACTGGTGACGCCGATCGATACGGTGACCGTGATTTGCACGGACGGCAGAGAGAGGGTGCCATCGGGAAGCATGTTGCCGGTACCGGCGTTGACGAGACTGATGGTCGAGTCGCTGGGGCCATCGAAGGGATCAAACGGAGTCTCGAGCAGCAACGCCATGGTGTCTGGCAGGAAGATGAACGTGATGGTCACATCGTGAGTGATGGGATCTGGGAAGGTGCCGCTCTTGATGTTGACAGTTACTTCGCCGGTAAAAACGTATCGGTCTCCGGCAAGCTCCAGCGAAGAGAGCGCATCGTTCGCGATGTTCGTGGGTGCCAGGGAAGGAAGGCGGCCAGCGCCGAGAATGACGTCGAACCGCGCATGATAGTCGGAATCGCGATACAGCTTCCACTTCACATCCCAGGCCGGATTTGGATAGACGACCAAGGATGAGGTCTCATCGTTGAAGGAGTCGTCCTCGTCGTTATTCAGGTCGCGCTCCGCATTGAAGATGTGCTTGTGATCGCCATGAAGCTGTCCGTGTTCAAAAAGAATGATATGGCCCAGCAGGGGACTTCCGGAGACCGAGGGCTTGGCGTCGGTGGGTGCCACGGAAGAAATCGCATCGTTATCGATTCCTGAAGGCAATTCGGAATAGATTCCGGGACCTAGGATCGGCGGGAAACCATTGCCAAGCCCCTGATCCGCGAAGGTCTGCCAGTTGCCGAGAAAGACCATCATTGACGATGCTTTGTTATCAAAGGAGAGACCGGACGAATCGTTGGGGAGATGATCGAGCGCGAAGAAGCTGTCAACTTCCCGGAAGACGTGTCGGTGTTGCCCGCGAAAACTTTGGTGCTCAAACAGCACCATGTGAGCCGCAAGAGGAGCCCCTGGGGGAATGTTCGGCTCGGCATCGACCACCTGAAGGGATGAAATGTCGTCATTACGTATTTTGACCGATTGAACCCATGAATAGAGTCCTGGACCGAGCACGGCGGGATAATCATCGGAGAATCCAGCGTTGCGATAAAACTTCCAGTTGCCCTGAATAATGACGAAGGAGGAGACGGCGTCGTTAAAATCATCATCGTCATCGGCATTCAGATTCGGCTCGGTGTTAACGACATGCTTATGCGGCCCCCCAAAGTTCACATCGCGAAACAGGATGATTTCTCCGACGATCGGGTCGCCTGTGGTGACAGGCACGTCGAGAACGGGGCGCAGTGACGACATGTCATCGTCTTTGATTTCCACCTGATCGATGTAGGGATAGTTGCCCGGCGGCAGTGCATCGTCTTTGTAGAGGCCGGAAAAGCCGGCATCGGAATAAAACCACCAGGAGCCGGCAAGAATCGCGAGGGATTCCACGGCATCGTTGAAATCATCGTCGTCATCGGCATTGAGATTGGGCTCCGCAGCAACGACGTGGCGGTGAGCGCCGAAGAAGGAGATGCGGCGGAAAAGGATGACGTGATTCTCGACGGAGTTGCTCACGGTGGCGGGGCCGTCGACGGGCTGCAGCGAGACAATCGAATCGTTGCCGATACCAATATCTGTGGTTGCCGGGTAGATGCCCGGGCCCACGACAGGCTGATTGGGATAGCCGCCATCGAATTCGGTATCGGAGTAGAAGGACCAGTTGCCGAGTTCAACCACGAGGGATGAAGTGGTGCCGGCAAAGTCGAAGGAGGAATCGAGGTCCGACTGGGCGTCCACAAGATGAACGTGGTTGCCGCGAAAGTTGACGTGTTCAAAAAGCGTGATGAAGGAGGTCAGAGGATCGCCTGGGATGGTTGGCTGATCGTCGACCGGCTGCAGAGATCGGATATTGTCGTTTTCGAGCTTGTAGGTATTCACAAAGCGATAGAGGCCCGGTCCTAAGATCACGTCATATGGATCTTCGAAGTTGTCTTGAGCGAAGAATTGCCAGTTGCCAGAGAGAATGACGATTGAAGAAACGCTGGAAGGCCACTCGCAGTCAGCGATGCACTGACCATCTTGCGAATAGTAGGCCAGTGTCTGGGTGGAGTCGAATATGTGCTTGTGATCTCCCTGAAAATTGGCATCCGCAAACAGGATGACATGAGCCATGGTTGGTCCTCCTTGGGCCGCTGTGGAACTAGTCTCCTGCGGTGCTGCGGGCGGGTCGAAGTCTTGATACGAGACCGGTCTGCAACAACGAGTGGAGCTGATCAAGAAATCTTGGTGCAGCAATTTCCCATTTCAACCGCAGAGATTGAGGCAGTCGGCTGGTGTTCGCGGATTGCTTGGCGACTTTCTTAGCCAAATACAAAAGAACAGCATTGCGAAGCCCGCTAGCAGGAGTCGTAAGGAATCGGGTTCCGGGGCAGGAGTGATGATCAGAGTGGCTTCCCATGGGTCGGTAAGACCTGGGGCTGGGGCGTAAGTGCCCGGAATGAAGGTGGTGACGCCAGCGGGATCGGTGAAGAAAGGAGCGGCGAAGTTTTCCATAAAGTTGGTCTCGGCGTCACAATTTCGAGGATCCGACACACAGGAAAAGGAGATTGTGGACATCAAGCCGTCGACGCACCCGCCGATGATGAGCGGATCACAAGGAGACACCATCAGGTAAGCGTCGTATTTGAGATTGCCGTCCATGAAAATGCGGCCACCGTCGAGGAACGTGAACTGATTGTCGGAGGCCGAAGCAAGCCAACTCCACGAGAAAGTCTGGTCTGCGGGGGATGACCAAACGAAATTATCGACGCCATCGGCTTTGGCCGACGGGCAGAAGAAAAGAACAACCGCTACAAATAGCAGAAGGAGGGATTTCATGATTTTCTCTTTCTTGCGAGGGCGGTGCGCAGGCCGTTCTGGGGTAGCCGAGAAAATACAGGAGAATCGGGGGGATGACAATACTTTAAGTTCGGTAGTGGAAAAGGCGTTGCACGGATGGAATTGGCGAGGAATTAGCGGCGAGGTTTTGGCGTGCGTGGGGACGGGCGGGCATAACAGCCAGCGTTACATTGAAGACTAAAGCCGGGTTATAGGCCGAACATGGAGTTTACGCCGGCGCGCGGGGCCTGGACGGACGGGTCGCGACGCTCGAGGGCGGGGAGCGAGTCGTCGTCTTCGACGGCTGGAGCCGCAGGCACTGGCTGTTGCACTGGCGGCTGTTGGGCAGCGGCCTGTTGGACGGCTGGTTGCTGCGCAGCCACCTGTTGCACGATCGGCTGTTGCGGGGCTAGCTGCTGCGCGGTTGGCTGTTGCACGACAGGTTGCTGCCGAACTGGTGCGGGAGCCACGACCCTTTGAGTTGCGGCGCGAGGGGCAGCAGCAGGGGGTTGGGCAGGGGCTTGGAGATAGGCGAGATCGTGGGGCTCTTCGGTTCCGGGCTGAACGGCGGGGAACGACAAATTCATCTGATGTTCCATAGCGCTGGCGACGCGGTGCAGCTGCCAGATGAGCTTTTCGAGTTCTTTCGAGCGGCCGAGGCTCAATTTGCGGTCGAGCAAAAAGCGGATCGCCAGCACCAGCACAATCGGCAGACAGACGGCCAGAGTGGCAAGAACAATGGTAAACAGCAGCGCGTTGAGAGGAGTGAACGATGGATTCATGTCGCCTCCAAAAACTGGAGTCAGGAGCAGGATACCGCAGCGCGAGACGGCTGACAAACGAAGCGGCCCCGGTGGAATGGTAGCAAGTTCTCGGCGACTTCACAGGTACGCATTACAGTTCGCCCGGTGCATTACAATAGAAATGGAGCTGACCCTTCCTAACCTGATGCGCAGACTGCCAATTTTATTGATTTTGTCTTTGTTGCCGGTGCTTAGCCAGAACCCGCCGACGCCGTCCCCGCAAAACACGGCGCCCACAGGGGCGATTCGCTTTGAAGAAATCGCGGCGAAGGCCGGGCTTAATTACGTGACCGCGAACGGCAACACGGAAAACAAAAATCAGCCGCAAACGATGGTGGCGGGAGTGGCGCTGTTTGACTATGACGGCGACGGCTATCTGGACGTGTACCTGGTGGGAGGGGCGGCAATTCCCTCTTTGCAAAAAGAAACGCCGGCTTACTGGAATCGGTTGTTCCACAACAACCATGACGGCACGTTCACGGATGTGACGGAAAAGGCGGGGCTGGCGGGCGCCGGTTACGGCAGTGGCGTGGCGATCGGTGATTACGATAACGATGGCAGGCCGGACGTTTTTCTGGCCAACGTGACGGGCAACCAGTTGTTTCACAACAACGGCGACGGAACGTTTACAGACGTCACGGCGAAGGCGGGCTTAGGCGGGGCGCTGTTGAACGGGAAAAAGATGTGGTCGGTGGGCGCGGGTTGGTTTGACTACAACAACGATGGCTTGCTGGATTTATTCGTGGTGAATTACTGCAAGTGGGAAGTGAACAAGGATCCGTACTGCACGATCAAAGAGGGAGTGCGCGGATATTGCCATCCGAAGAACTACGCCCCGACGCACAATACGCTGTACCGAAATAACGGCGATGGCACGTTCACCGATGTTTCGGAGGAGACGCGTATCGCGCAACAGTTTGGGAAAGGCATGAGCGTCACGTTCGCCGATTACGACGGAGACGGATACCTGGATGCGTTTGTGGCCAACGATACGACACAGAATTTTCTGTTTCACAACCTGAAAGGCAAAAAGTTTGAAGAGGTGGCGGTGACGGCGGGTGTCGGTTACGCGGCCGATGGAACGTCGCGATCCGGAATGGGCGCCGATTTTCGCGACGTGAACAATGACAGCTGGCCGGACATCTGGCATACGGCGGTGGAGCGCGAAGAATTCCCCCTGTTCCTGAATGATGGCAAGGGCAATTTTGACGATGTGGCGGTGGCGGTGGGATTAGGGAAGACGAAAGATATGTCCGGCTGGGGCAATGGAATTATGGATTTCGACAATGACGGCTGGAAGGACTTGTTCGTGGCGCGCGCCAACGTGATGGACAATATCGCGGAACAAAATGGGCGGCACTATCCCGAACCCAATTCGGTTTTTCGAAATATCGGCAAGGGAAAATTCGAGGACGTCAGTTCCACCGCGGGGCCAGATTTTCGGCGGGAGGCGGCACATCGCGGAGTGGCGTTTGGAGATTTGGATAATGATGGTCGCATCGACATGGTAGTGAGCGTGCTCCATGGGCCTGCGAAGCTGCTTCATAATATTTCTGAGAATAAGAACCACTGGATACTGTTGAAACTGGTTGGAACGAAAAGCAATCGCATGGGCATTGGAGCGCAGGTTCGTATCACTACGGAGGATGGGAATTCGCAATGGAATGAAGTGACGACGGCTGTCGGGTATGCGTCTTCCAGCGATTCTCGCGTGCACTTTGGATTGGGGAATAATGCGCGAATCAAGGAGATGGAAATTCGTTGGCCCAGCGGGATCAAGCAGGCTTTAAAGGACGTGGATGGGGATCGGATTCTGACGGTGGAGGAACCGCGGAAGTAAGGTGAGCGTACGGTAGAGGGCTCTGGTGTGAATGGGTGCTGGAAAGCCGCGGCGAACCGCCGCACTCCAAAGGTGTGATGCTGGCACTTGACGGTTCCTGGGGGCGGAGGTAGAGGTGGGCTGAGGCATGCCCATGCTCGCAACTTCCGCTGCGCCTTCTCTAGCCGAAACCCTTGCCGCTGCAAAGCCCGATCTGCACGAACTAACGACGCTGGTGATCGGCGAGCCGGAGTTGATTCCGTCGCTCTTCGACACGATTGAATCGCCTCCTTCGGCGCGCGCAAAATTCGGAGCCGCCAAACTGCTACAGGTTTTGAGCGAGGAATCGCCGGAAACGCTGTATACGTATTTCGATTCGCTGGTTGCGTTGCTGGTGAACGACAACAGCATCATTCGATGGAACGGAATTCTGGCGCTGGGAAACCTGGGCGGTGTGGATACGGGAAAGAAACTTGATCGCATCCTGGAGCAATATCTTGCGCCCATCAATGGTCCGAAGATGATCGACGCGGCGAACACCATCCGCGGGGCCACGGCGATGGCTCTGGCAAAGCCGTATCTGGCCGACAGAATTGCGCGGGCCATTCGCACGGTGGAACGCTCTAACTACCAAAAGCCGGAGTGCCGCAACGTGGCGCTGGGACATGCCATCCTGGCGCTGCAAAAGATATTCGCGCTGCTGCACGATCAGCGCGCCGTGGAATTGTTTGTTCGCCGGCAGCAGCGTAATCCGAGAAACGCGACGCGGACAAAGGCGCGGCAGTTTGCGAAGAAGTGCCTGACTCGCAAAGGAGGTGCGTCGTTCGTGCGTTGAGTGATGGCATTGAGAGGTGTCGGCGTAAAGCCGCCGCCGCAGAGGCGCGAGCTTTTCCGCAGGATCAAAACCGGTACGCTACCGGACCAATGGATTCTCCCATCTGTGTATATCTTGACGACAGGTATCTTCCCTTCTGCCGTTCCGCCTTTTAAAATTGGAGATGAGGAGGTAGGTTGCGTTTCGTATCAGTAACGTTTGGCGACTTGAAAATCACCTGTTTGAAACATTGCAGCAATCTGAGCCGCGAGACACTCAGCGCATATGAGGTTACCCGTGAAGACACTAACTCATGAGCCCGTCTTAGCAACGACCTCTCTCTTCCGCGTATCACTCGCCATAACTCCCAACGATTTAGTAGAATGCCAGCGCCTGCGATATCAAGTTTTCAACCTGGAACTGAAAGAAGGGCTCTGCACCTCTGAACGCAGCGGCCTCGATATCGACCCGTTCGACCCTTTCTGCGATCACCTGATGGTGCACGATTTGGAATCGGGGAAACTGGTGGGCACGTACCGGCTGCAGACAGGCGAAACCGCGCGGCGCAATTTCGGTTACTACGGAAATCAGCTTTTTGATTTTTCCGTGTTTGATCCGGTACGTAGCCAGATGTTGGAGCTGGGACGCGCCTGCGTGCATGTGGAATTCCGGAACATTATGGTGTTGCACGCGTTGTGGAAAGGCATTGCGGTGTATGCCACGCGCACGACAGCTCGTTACCTGGTGGGCTGCAGCTCGATTTCGTCGCAGGACGAAAATTACGGCGCAGCGATGTACGAATCGCTGAAGCACAAATATCTGGTAGAGCCGTCGTTGCGCACCGAGCCACAACCTGGCTACGAATGCCGGTCAACCGGAGAGCCGGTGGAAGTTTTGCGGCCGCCGCGTTTATTTCGCGCGTATCTGGATATCTCGGCGCGGGTGTGCGGACCGCCGGCGATTGATCGGGAGTTCAAGACGATTGATTTTTTGACGTTAGTGGATCTGCAGCGGCTGCCGGAGCGGGTGGTTACGAGGTTTTTTTAGAGTGGGAAGTTGAGAGTTCAAAGTTAAAAGTTGAAAGTTAAGAGGATCCGCAGTGGGCATGAAAGCCAGCGTTACATTTAAGACAAAAACCCATAGTCGTGGCGAGGTGCGCGTGTGGCTGCGCTGCCCTTCCTTCGCTATCGCGGCTCGGGTTCGGCGGAGTATACTGCGTCGGTTAGGGGGGACAGATGAATCCTATTCAGCCTGAGCAAGCAGTATTTTTGCTGCAGTTGGCGCTGCCAGCCGCAAAGAACGAGCATCGCACTACGCGAAGCGTGATTGAAGCAATTCCCGCGGATAAGGGCGACTACCGTCCCGATCCCATTTCAAAGTCCGCGATGGAGTTGGCCTGGCATATCGTGGCCGCCGAACATCGGTTTTATTCCGGGATCGTTGCGGGGCAATTCGATTTCGCGCCAAATCATCGGCCGGAAAGCGTACGCACGCCCGCTGAGATCGGGCAGTGGCATGGCAATTCGTTCAGCAAAACTTTTGAGAGGCTTTCGGCGCTGCAAGCGGATCAACTGTGCAAACCGATCGACTTCCGCGGCTTGTTCCAGATGCCCGCAGTCGCTTACTTCGAGATGTCGCTGCGGCACTCGATTCATCATCGCGGGCAATTATCCGCGTATTTGCGCGCGATGGGTGGGAAAGTGCCCTCGATTTACGGGGAGAGTTACGATTCGGCAGAGGCGAAGAAGGCCGCGCAGACTGGGTAGCAGTCTGCCGTGCTGTGACAGGAACCCAAGAGAGATTCCTCACTGCGTTCGAAATGACAAAGCGGATTTTTGGCGGCGTTGGGCGGACTGTTCTTGTTACGTTGGGTCAGACCTGGGCTGGCATAAAAGCCAGGCGCTACATTTCGGACTACGAACTCACAGGAATTGTGGGATTGAGATCTTCGAGTTGAGGCTGTCGTCCTAAGCTTTTGCCGGGTGCCCCAGGTGCCGGTTTTGCACCTGGGGTCTTCGCGCTGAAGCTCGTCAGGCTTGCAGGAGCTTCTTTGCCAGGACGAGCGCTTGCGCGGACTGGTTCGGGTCGGTGAGTTTGGCACGAATGAAATCGCTGGTGCCGCCTCCCTTCCCCGGATAAGCCGCAAACACTTCTTTCAATATGCTGGCGAGGTTCTGCTTGGCCGAGGGATTCTGTGCCAGGACAAACTGGCCAGACTGCTCGAGAATCAGCATGGCAACTGCGCCGTCGTGCTTGGCGACTTCGGTGGCCAAAGGAAGAAGCAATTCCGGATGGGAATCGCGGAGCAACTGCGCAACCACGCGCGTTCCCTTCGTCGATAGCGTGGCAGCGGATACCAGCAGGGCCGCGCGTGCCTCCGCCAGTTCTTGCAACACGCCTCGAAGATCCTTGAAGTGCGCTTCGCGCCCAGTGAGCGCCTTTTCAACGCCCGGCACCAGATCTTCGGGCGAACAACTGAGGCGGCTGGATAATGTCTTCAGCAACTGAAAGTCGCCGCTCGCTACGTGGTCCGCGCGAGCTCCGCAAACAAACTCCACGCGCCAGTCTTGCCGCACCCGTGTACACCGGCGCACCAGAATTAGTCCGATCTGGCCGGTGCTTTTCACATGAGTGCCGCCGCAGGGTTGCAAGTCTGCCGATTCAATTTCAATCGCGCGCAATAATCCCTGGCGATCGACCTCTTTGCGCACGCCAATTTCTGCCAATTGCTCCGCCGTCCCGTAGCGCACGGTGACAGGGCGATCGTGGAAGATGACTTCGTTGGCGGCACGTTGCGCGCCCTGAAGAATATCCGTGGAGGGCTCTGGACCTCGCAGATCGATGGTGCAGAGATCGGAGCCGAGATGGAAGGAAACGGTGGGCAAGCCAAATCGCTCTTGAAACATGGCCGAAAGCAGGTGCTGGCCGGTGTGCTGCTGCATGTGATCGAAGCGCCGCGGCCAGTTCAAGGCGCCTTTCACAGGGCCGCGCGGAATTTCGCGGTCGACAATGTGCAGAACATCGTCATTCGCATCACGCACATCCAGGATGGCAGCGTCTCCTAAACAGCCCAAATCGTTCGGCTGGCCTCCGCTGGAGGGATAGAAGGCGGTACGATCCAGCAAGACTTCCCACGCGGCGATTGGCCCAGACTCGAAAAACACGGAACTGGAGGGGTCGCAACTGAGAACCGTGGCGTCGAAGTTTTGCAGGTACGCGTCGTCGTAATGCAGGCGGTGAGTGCTCATCGGGCGAAAGTCTAGCACAAGCCTCCAGCAGAATCAGGGTTCGGGATCAGCCAACTTGGCGGTACGACTGCGAGGCAATGGGCAGTTCTCGGCTCGGGCATGCGGCGCTTTTCCGGTAAACTGGAGTTATGCCAATCAAGCTGATTGCTTTGGACATCGATGGCACGCTGCTGAACAGCCGGTGGGAGGTGTCTGCCGCGAATCGCGCCGCGCTGGCCGAAGCCACGCGGCGAGGCATTGAAGTTGCCCTGGTTACCGGGCGGCGCTACGACTTTGCTTTGCCGGTGATCCAGCAAATAGATTCGCCGTTGACGATGATTGTGAACAACGGGGCGATGGTACGCGACAAGGATGGGGCGACTCGGCTGCGGCATCTGTTGGCGAAAGATACGGCGTACCGCGTGGTTCAGGCGACCAGCGCTTGGCGGGAATGCACCAGCGTAGTGTTCGACCGCGCGAAAGCCAACCAGGTGATGGTAGAGAAAATCGACTTTGAAGACGGCATCCGCGGCATGTATTACCGGCGCAATCGCGAATTCCTGGGGGAAACCGCGCCACTGGAGAATTGCCTGACCGAAGATCCTATTCAGGTGATGCTGGCCGGGCCTGTTGCGCCGATGAAAGAAGCCGAACGGGTGCTGAGATCCGTCGAATTCAGCAAGGAGTTCACGCTGGCGGTGACGTTGTATGAGGACAAAGACTTCTCGATGATTGACGTGATTCACCCGTTGATTACCAAGGGCTCGACCCTGTCCGAATGGTCAGCTCTGCGGAACATTGCGGGCGCCGAAATACTGGCCATCGGTGATAACCACAACGACCTGGAAATGTTATCCTTTGCGGGTATACCGGTGGTGATGGGGAATGGTGTGCCGGAGTTGAAGGCACGCGGATGGCACGTGACGCGGTCGAATGATGAGGATGGAGTAGCGGCTGCAATCTGGCAGTTTGCTTTGCAGGAGACTCCTGAGTGCGCTTGAGGGACATGGTTTTGGCGTCGGTGGGACTGGCTGGCGCCTTGTCGCTGTGCGCTGGTGGCGCGCGCGCGGAGTATGTGGTGCTGCGCAGCGGCGCACGCCTGAACGTGACCAGCTACGAGCTTTTGGGCGACAAATACCGGTTACAGATGGTTGGCGGCGTCGCCGAAGTGCCTGCGGCAGAGGTGCTGGGGATCGAGCCGCAAGATGTGTTCGATCCTTTGGCTGAGCCGCTGACGGACAAGACTCCATTCAGCGAGATTATACGTCAGGCGTCGTCGCGGTACGGCGTGGATGCTGACCTGATCCATTGCCTGATCGCCGTGGAATCCAACTTCAATCCGAAAGCGGTGTCGCGGAAGAATGCGCGGGGATTGATGCAGATCATGCCAACAACGGCGACGCATCTTGGCGTGAAAAACATTTTTGATCCACAGGAAAATGTTGATGCCGGCACGCGGTACCTGCGCGACATGCTGGCGAAGTACAACAACGACCTGACGCTGGCGCTGGCGGCGTATAACGCCGGGCCCGACAAGGTTGATCGCTACGGGCGCCATGTTCCGCCGTATACGGAGACGCGCTTGTACGTGCAGAAGATTTCGCGCAACTACGCCAAGATCAAATCCGCCGCTGGTCAGACGAAAACTGAAGATTCTGCAACCAATGGCGGCCTCTCCGCCGGACAATAAACACAGTACAGGTTAAAGACGGGCATTAGCCTGCCTCGTGTGCCCCCACGCAATTGGTGGGCGGAAAGACGCTGTATTGCGCTCCGCACCGCGGAAGACTATGGTTTCGAGACCGTTATTCTGCCCAGGATAGCGAGCGGGCCATTCCTTAGGAACCACAAATCTAGATTTCAAAGAGGAGAGGAAAATGAAAAATCCTTTCAAGGTGATCGCGTGGACCTGCTGTGCTGTGATCTTACTGTTCGTGACAACACCCGGATGCGCGCGCGCCGATTCGTTTACGCAGGTTATTACTTTTGGGACTCTCGATCCGGGATGCACGTTCGAACATGCGGTCTGTGCAAACGATTTCGCCTTTACGCCCAGCGATGGTCACACCTTTGGCGGTTACCGGATAGGCGGGAGCGTTTCGTGGGATTTCAACTTTGATCCATCGGCGTTTACGTCCATTTCGAAGATCACGATGGATGTGCTGGTGGTCGGCTTCTATCAGGGCTTTACCGCTAACATCGATCCGGCCAAAGGACAAATCGGCGACTATTTTGCAATCGATGGAGTGCCGTTCGCCCCATTCCTGAACGTGACCGATCACCGCGATCATGGCATCTTCGATTTGACGACAAGCCTTACGCCCGGGCCGCACACCTTCTCCGTTGTGGCATTTTCTGATCCTCCGGGGCCCGATGAAGAGGGCTGGGCTGGCGTCGACATAGCGACGCTGACCATCACCGGACAGTCCGCCGGTCCCGTGCCCGAATCCGGAACGTGCGAGATGTTGCTGATTGGCATGGGCATGCTTGCGTTGCTGGCACTCAGACAAAGTGGAAAGCCGTAATCAGAAGTTAAAAGTTGAAAGTTGAAAGTTAAAAGTTAAAAGAAAAAGGGCCGCCTGGGCGCACTCCACTCGCTCAAGGGCACTCAAGGCGGGCTCCCTACTGCATGCGCCCTCTGCCGGTGGTGGTCTCGAGGCGGCTGGCATAGAAGACCAGCGCTACATTTATGACGGAGGCGTCGAAGGTTGGACGATCTCTGAGTCGGCCGAATCAGCGCAGAAAGACAAAACAGCGCACGCTCCAAATGGGAGAGCGGGTTTAGAGCCGTCGCTACTGTGGATTCGCCCCGGCCGTTGTAACGGAGCGGTTATACCTTCTTTTTGTCGGCTTTGTCGCAGTCGGACAGCATCTTCTTGACGCGCGCTTCCATGTCCTTGTCGGGCTTGGCGGTCAGCATTTTTTGCGCGATATCCAGATTGCCGCGCACCACATCGTTCACCAGGCGCTGCTTGTCGGGCTGATTCAGTCCGCGCCAGTCGAACATGGCTTCGCTCTGATAGAAGCTGTTGCTGAGTTCGATGAGGTAGGCGCGCGGATCGATCGTAACCTTGCCGCTGGCATAGATTTCCTGGCCCTTGTTCAGATCCTCAGGCGCTCCAGCGATGGCGGAAAGCACAGTCGCCAAAGCATTGCGAGTTGCCTGCTGTTCAGCGCTCAACTGTTCGTTGTCCGAGACCGGCACGCCGCTCTTGATCTTGTTCATCTGGGCGTTTACGCCCTGGAAACCGGGGAACGTGACTTCGATGACCAGCGGTGTTGCGCCCAGCTTGGAGCGTTGATCCATAAGCGACTGCATGCCATCCATCAGATAAGAGCGCGCGGTGCTGTAGTAGTCCGAACGCGTTTTGTAATAGGAACCGGAACGGGACTGGCCGGAGGGAGTCTTGGCGCCGATGTAATACGCTTCCGCCATCTGCTTATTGGCGTCGGCAAGCGCGGTGACCAGCACGGTGCGCAGAACAATAGCTTGCTGGCGTTGCGATTCGTCGGAACTACCCTTGATCACCTTGTCGAGATTCCTCAGCGCTGCTTTGAAGTCCGACGCTTTGAAGTTGTTGCGAGCGTCGGTGAAACTGGTGTCACTCTCAGAGGTAGGTGGCGCGCTGGAGCACGCCAGAAGAAGTAAGGAAATTGCGATTGCGGCCAAGATTGGCCAGGGACGGTGCGGCATGGTCGTCTCTCCTATGCTGAAATACGGCGGATTTTCAGGTTGGAGCGCACCTTGCGGCGATACTATGTCTGGCCTTGGCCGGAGTCAATGACATTGGACACACTTGTCCTCTGGCAGCCAATCCGTGGCACCCCTACACACCGATTGCTGGACAGAGCGGCCGGTGTAATCCAAACTAGGGCCGATGACGAAACCTCATGCTTGCCACCCTATGCCTGCAGTTCCTGGCGCCGAAGCGGTCACTGAGTGGTTTGGCGGCTGGCCCTGTTTCCACGACGGCGAAGTCATCAGTTTGTCTCTCTGCCGCAAGGGCGAAACAGTCGTGCGAGTTTACCCCTATTACCCTGAGAACCTAGCAACCGTGGAGTTCGTCCTGAGTGAAATCAGCAACTTGGAGTTGATCGGCTTCAGCCGGCAAAACGTAATTAACGACCTCACCGTCGCGCAGATTCTGGGTGAAGAGGGAGTGCCGCTGCTGCGTCTCGAACTCCAGCCATGCTTCGGTCTGACGGGCTGCCTGGATGCTAGAAAGATCACGGTCAATCTCCTACCAGGAAAGTCTACAGACGGTGTCAGTCAGTGGTGATCTGGCGCGCCAGCAGCCTTCCGCTAACCGTGCGGCAGTAACGGATAGGGCATGGCGGGGCGCCCCATTGTGATGACGGTCACATGCCTCGGTGCGCTGTGCATGCTACTAATGTGACCTGGGCGGCTTTGTCTCTACCGCCCCTGCCGCCTCCGCCCAGCCTTACCACCCTCCTACCCAAGGGTGCTTTGAGGAAAGACAGCTTTGACTCCGATCGATCCGAGCATTTACAAAGCGCTGCTGGACCAAGTGAGCGACGGCGTGTACATCGTGGACGCCGAGCGGCGCATTGTGTATTGGAACGAAGGTGCGGCGCGGCAGACCGGCTACGGACCCGAGGAAGTGGTGGGGCGACGATGCCCTGAGGATGGGCTTTGCCATGTTGACGTGGGTGGACATCCACTGTGCGGGGAGACTTGCCCGTTAGTCGCGAGTTTGAAGGACGGCAAAGCCCATGAGGTTGAAGTTTTCTTGCTTCACAAGCAAGGGCGGCGAGTGCCTGTGACCGCGCGGATTCAGCCGCTGCGGGGAGCGGACGGCGCGATCGTCGGTGCGGTGCAAATCTTCAGTGACGACTCGGCCGAGCAGGATACGCGACGGCAAATCGAAGAGATGGGGCGGCTGGCGTTTTTAGACCAGGTGACTCAGCTACCGAATCGGCGATTTGTGGAAATGTCGCTGCACACGGCGTTGACGGAATATCGGGTACATAGGGAACCGTTTGGGGTACTGGTGATCGACTTGGACCGGTTTAAGGCGATCAACGACGGGTTCGGACACGCCACGGGAGATCACGCGCTGCTGGAAGTGGCAAAGACACTTCAGGGAACGCTGCGGCCAACGGACATCGTGGGAAGGTGGGGTGGCGACGAGTTCATCGCTATTGTACATCACGTAAGCAATGACATACTGGAGCAGTTGGCGGAACGGTGCTGCACCATGTTTGCGCAAATCGCGATTCCGACCAGCGACGGCGAGGCGGTATCCGCTTCGGTCTCTATTGGCGGAACGCTGGCGCTGCCCGACGACACCGCCGATACCATCATCCAAAGAGCAGACCAACTGATGTATCGAAACAAGCCGAACGGCGACCTGGCGAAGAACGGGAAGAGCCTTTCCTATTAAAGAAAAACGTGAGTGTGGCGGCAGTTGGCCCAGCGAAAGTCGCAGGCGGCTGCCGAGCACTCCAGCCTCGCCTCGAATCTGTTCCATTCTGGTAAAATCGCGACGCTATGACGGCTTCTGAGGATTTGCGATTCGCCGTGGATGGCGCAGGCGAGGTGTCGGCGCTTTTCATTCGGCCTGACAATGCGCGGCTGCTGCTGGTGCTGGCGCATGGAGCTGGCGCGGGAATGAGTCATCCATTTATGGAAAACCTGGCGGGCGTGCTAGCGTCCGCAGGAATAGCCACACTGCGCTACCAGTTTCCTTACATGGAAGGACGGCGGCGCGTGCCAGACGCACCTGCAGTGTTGACCGCAACCGTGGTGGCTGCGGTTCGGGCTGCGGCGAAGGCGGCTCCAGATTTGCCGTTGCTGGCGGGAGGCAAGTCGATGGGAGGACGAATGACTTCACAAGCGGCGGCCGAGCATCCACTGGAAGGAATACGAGGCTTGGTGTTCTTCGGATTTCCGCTGCACCCGCCGAAGCGGCCAGCGACGAAGCGCGGCGATCATCTGGCGAAAGTCAGTGTGCCGATGCTGTTTCTGCAAGGAACGAGGGACGAGCTTGCCGAGCTCGACTTGTTGTGTCCAATCTGCGCGAAACTGGGGACGCTTGCGACGTTATCGGTGATTGACGGGGCAGACCACTCGTTTCATGTGCTGAAGCGTTCGGGAACCAACGACACCGCAGTGCTGCAACAAATGGTGCGGACAGTGGCGTCGTGGGCCGAGCGGATTGCGGGATAGCACATGACGCAAACGACCCGCATCCCTTACCCACGCTTTTTTGCCTATGTTGGTTACATCATTTTCAGCGTGGTTTTGGCGGCGGTGCTGCTGGAAGTTGGCGCCACCATGCTGCGCTCGGCTTATCACCGAGGGCGTCGCGACGCGCAGAGCATGGCGAGCAGTCCACCATACCAGGGGTATGCATGGGCGCATGAGTTCTGGAACGAGGAGTATCAGAGGCGCGCGTCTTCAACCGCACATCATTACGTGCCATTTTTGATTTGGGGGGAGCGGCCGTGGCACAGCAGCACCATCAACGTCGACGAGAGCGCGATCGGCAATTTGCGAAGAACCGTAAATACTACAAATCCCGCTTGCGATGCCGCACGGCGCAAAGTGATATGGATGTTTGGCGGTTCCACGTTGTTTGGAATGGGTGTGCCAGACGTGGAGACGATTCCGTCGCACCTGTCGCAGGAGCTGAATGGTGGTGGCCGTGGCTGTTTCGAGGTTGTGAACCTGGGCATGGAAGGCTATCTGACGAATCAGGAATTGATACTTTTGATCGAAGCACTGAAGAGCGGGCAACATCCGGATATGGTGGTGTTCTACGACGGCGTTAACGAAGCTTATGCGGCCGCAGCGCCGGGCATTCCCGGGAGGCCCACCCCTCACCTGGAATTCGAATCTATCAAAGCACGCATGGAAGGCTCGTTTTCAAGCGCATGGGATTTTTTGCGCAACTCAAATGCCGTGCAATTGGCGAGGGCGATCGTGGGGCGCTTGCGGAGGCGCAGCGAGTCTAGCGTTCCTGTTTCGACGGAGGAGGCCGGGCGGGCTGCCGCCACATTGGACAATTACCAAGCTAACGTTGGGGTGCTGCGCAATCTGGCGCGCGCGTACAATTTCAGAGTACTTTTTTTCTGGCAACCTTCACTTGCTTCCGGCAACAAGCCGCTGACACCATTCGAAGAACAATTTCGAAGCGAACTGCAAAGCTCGCCGCAGGCCAATTCCTTTGCGATGCTGAAAGCTGTGAATGAAGAAGCGGAGCGACGCTCGCTACAGGGCGGAGATTTCGTTTTTTTGGGGCGAATTTTCGACTCGGTGCAGGAGCCTGTGTACATCGACCATTTGATGCACCTGGGCCCGCGAGGAAATCGAATCGTGGCGCAGGCAATCGCGCAGGCAATGCAAGACCACGCTTCGAAATAACACAAAACGAAACATGTCGTTTAGCCGCTGGTTACCTTTTGTGTTAGGGCTTTTTCCGTACGGCGATTTTTCCAGGGTATGTCGAATTTCCACGGACCCGTGTTTCCCACCGATTGTGTCCTCTCTTCCAAGCTCTTGAACGTGCAGCAACTTTCATTTTTTGGAGCGTTTTTGGCGCGGGGATTGCACCTTCCACGACAGGTGACACATTCACCCAGGAGAGCCGTGGTATGAAAACAAGAAAATTGCAATTCAAGAGCTGGCTTACCTTTTCAGCTCTGGCAATTTCCTGCTCAATTGCCGCTCCTACACATGCGCAAAACACAAAGCCACTTCCCGACACCGACACCACACGTCAGGAATTGGCCTCGTTCGATCAGTTTCTCGACAGCCACCGCGAAACTGCCGAACAACTTCGCAGAGATCCTTCCTTGGTTAACAACCAGGAATTTCTGAAAAGCCATCCGGCGCTGCAAAACTACCTGCAGCAACACCCGCAGGTTAGCGAGGAAATAAAGGAAAGTCCGGAAACATTCATGCGGAAGGAAAACCGCTTTGATCATCAGGAATACAGCCGCGATCGCGATACCACGCGCCGGGAATTGGCCAACTTCGACCAATTTCTCGATAGTCATCGCGAAACGGCAGAACAATTGCGCAAAGATCCTTCACTTGTAAACAACGAGCAATTCATGAAGAGCCATCCTGACTTGCAGGCATACTTGCAGCAACACCCGGAGGTGCGCGAAGAAGTTAAGGAAAACCCCAACGCGTTCATGCACCAGGAAGCTCGCTATGAACGTACCGGGGATGCCACCGCCGGCGGAGTCACGCGCGACCGCGACACTACGCGTGGCGAACTGGCTAACTTCGATCGCTTTCTCGACAACCACCGCGAAACCGCCGAGCAGCTTCGCAAGGACCCTTCTCTCGTCAACAACGAGCAATTCGTGAAGGACCATCCTGACTTGCAGGCATATTTGCAGCAACACCCGGAGGTGCGTGAAGAAGTTAAGGAAAACCCCAACGCATTCATGCACCAGGAAGCTCGCTATGAGCGTACCGAAGACGGCCCCCCGCGCGCAGGAGTGACCCGCGATGGCGACACCACACGAGCCGAACTATCCAACTTCGACCGCTTCTTGGACAATCACCGCGAAACCGCCGAGCAGCTTCGCAAGGATCCCTCTCTCGTCAACAACGAGCAATTCGTGAAGAGCCATCCTGACTTGCTGGCGTACCTGCAGGAGCACCCCGAAGTGCGCGAGGAGGTTAAGGAAAACCCCGACGCGTTCATGCATCAGGAAGCTCGCTATGAACGCACGGAAGACACCGCTGGTTATGATCGGCGCGAAACCAACATGGGTGGAGAAATGACCCACAGACCATCCGCCACGCCATCCGCCCGCTTCGGCGAATTTCTCGATGGCCACGCTGACATCTCGAAGGATCTCTCGAAGGATCCTTCACTGGCAAAGAACGAGGAATATATGGCCAACCATCCTGAGCTTAAGGAATATCTGAACGCGCATCCGGAGGTGCGACAACAATTGCAGTCGAATCCTCAGAGCTTTGTCGCTTCCGCCCAGCAGTTCAACAACAGCAAGCATGGCACGAGAATGAAACCGAAGCCGTAAAGGAACGCGCAGCTCGGAATTGAGAGGCAACCGCCCGGCCTCTCGTTCCGGGCGCAGCGTGCATCGGCGGAATAGCAACTCTAAGGAGGCACTATGAATGTCAGAACGTTGGCAGTTTCGGTGTTCATCTTTTTGGCGGCGATTCCCGTAAACGCTGACAACAAAAAGAAAAAACCGGAAGCGCGGGCTATGCTGGAAACGATGGAAGCCGTGCCTTGCGGCGCGAAAGAAAAGGGTCTAACGGGATTGGGGACATTGTGGGCATCCGCCGGCATCACGCATGTGAATTCCGACGAAAAGCTTTGCCCGCAATACTTACTGCGAACGGATGAAATGGAATATCACATCCGGCCTACGGACCTGAAGCACGCCGTGCTTTTGCCCGTTGGCCAGGAAATTGAGTTCAAGATCAAGAAAGACCGCATGTTTGTAAAGGCTCTGGACGGTGATCGCAAGGCGAGGAGCTACAACATCGTAGCGATGAAGCCGGCAAACCCGGACAGCGAGTCGCAAAGCTCGTCGGCGAGCCAGCCCAGACCCTAAGCCACAGCGGCCAGTTCCCCCCCGCGAGTAACCCGGCCCTCATCCCCTCATCCCCTCATTCTATTTCGCGCCCTTCAGCAACAGCAGGACATCGAGGAAACACAAGACGGTGATGGCTGCTTCAAGAAGGAAGAGTCGCGCTTCGTTGAACTGGGCGACCATGAATCCGTACAATTCGCCGGCTGTTTCCAACTTTTGTTCGACGAGATCGCGGTATTCGGGGACGCCCACGCGAGCCGCGGCCAGGCGGTAAGCGCGGGCGTAGAAGGTGTCGCTGACAAATTTGATGGCATTGTCAACGCGTTCGGTGAGTTCCATGACATCGAGGCGGATGGTGTTGAGGCGGTTGGCTTCGCTGGGGAGGGCCCAGCGGCGGAAGAGCAAAATAGATTTTTTGCGATCGAGGTTATTGTAGACGTCGGAGAGCACGCGGGTCATGAAGTTGTCGTAGTAGCGGAATTCGAGCAATTGCATTTTCGCGTAGGTCAGGATTTGAATGGTGCGAGCCGCTTCTTCTGGGCGGTCGTAGACGAATGCCGCCGTAGCTCCCGCCACGAGCAAGTCGGTCGGATAGTAGGAAAGATGCCCTTCGAGCAGGCGTTCCGTGGTGCTGTGCGCTAGTTGCGTCTGTTCGCCGCGGATTACCTGGGCGATTTGATCGCCATGGGAAGCGAGCACTTGCTCCGCGGTGAGCAGAGGGCCGCCGTCCTCGCGAATTTCCTGCAGATCGACCACCAGAAAATCTTCCTGCAGCCACTCTTCCCGGGGCTTGATCACCGCCGCGCTGATTTTTTCCAGGTGCCGGGCAAGCACCGCGCGGCCTTCCGGCTCCACGTCGGGCGCGTCCATCCAGCGGGCCGCCTGCGTCACCAGGGCTTCCCAACCCCCTTCGAATCCGACTTCGAGCTGCACTTCGACAATGGCGTATTCGTAATATTTAATTGAGCAGACCATGTGCTCGCCACCGCGCAACGTCAGCGGCTCACTGGGCTCCGCGATCGGAGGAGTCTCAAACCGCACGTAGTCGGGAGTGCGCCGGGGAAAGTCTGGCTTGATGGCGCCGCCGCGCGGGCCGAGCAATCCGCGCAACTTCTCCAGGTCGAAGGCTTCACCAACGTCGTAGAACAGAAAGATACGGATGCAGCCGCGCAGGTTCATCTAATTGTTTTATCACCGAAACGAGCATCCGCAATACCGGAACACGTTGATGAGGGCACGGCGCCAGTAGGGGCTATTGACCGGCTCGAGGCGGTTTCTTATCATTAGCCGACTCGCCTGCGCGTAAGGAGTTCTCACTATGCGCTCGACCCCTTTCCTTAGCAGACTCTTGCAAATTGCTTTTCGCGGCTTGTGCAGCTTTGCGCTTGCGGCTAGTTCCGTACCACTTACCGCGAATGAGCCGTTTCTCACCAAGCCCTCCAGCGACTGGACCGAAGCCGAAGCGCTGCAGGTGTTGAACGATTCGCCGTGGGCGCACACCATTACGGCGACTACGCAGGATACGCCGTGCGACTATGAGCACCCGCCGTTCCCTGGCTTGTTTTGCGAAGATATGGCGCAGATCGCGGATTCGCGTTCTCCCAAATTTCCCGCGGAGTCGGTGAAGCCCGATGGAGCGGAATATGTGGTGCGACTCGTCTCTGTGAAACCGATGCAAGCCGCCGCCGAAAGATTAGTGAACCTGGATGAGAAGTGGGCTGTTTATCGCAACGGGATAGGATTGGAGCCCGGCAGCAAACCGACAGATATGGCGGAAAGTTGGTATAACCCATCGGACGAAATCGCCGTCGTGGTCACGCTGAAGCGGCCAGGACCAGGAGGAAGCTTTCTGAATTATGCCTTTAAGGAGAGGAGTGATGGTGTGACATTCATAGCGCACCACCACTTTGTATGCGCAGGGATCCGAACAGCAAACGGGCAGATTCATGCCGTAACAAGCCGTCTGGGTCAGGGTAACGATAACAAGGTATCGGCAATTGTCATATTCTTCCCCAGTACCATGGATGGAAAGCCATTAATCACGCATCGCGATGAAAAGGTCGAGTTCCGAATGGATCTGAATCAGCGGGTGTTTGAGACGAAATTTATTGTGAATCCGAGGGACCTGTTTGACGGGACGGAAACGCTGATGCGCACGCCTGCTCGGGTGGACGAGCCCACACCCTCCACGGTTCCCTGATTCGCAGGGGAATTCCGGCGCCGGTTTATTTGCGGCTGCGCTGCTCAGGCGGAGGCTGCATCGGCGCTGTCAACGTGGCCCTTGCAGTCGGCGTGCTCGCAATGGCAATCGATGTCGGACAGATTCTCCATGGCTTCGCAGGCCACGCTGCAGTACTTGCCTTCTGTGATCATGCAACTACAAACGGGGTGTGCACACTTGTGAGCATTCGTTGCGTCCATTGTTTTTCTCCTTCAGGCGTCCTGTTGCTCATCCATTCAGGGATGAGGGAGTTTTCGTCCGGTCAACAGCGCTACCGGCAGCAAAAGCCTCGGGCTGAAGCCTGAGCTACAAAATCGCGGTTAACCAGTCGATCCGGCCCGGATACTATGCGCTAAATCGAGGCGGTTCTGTACAAAAAAATACCGCGGGGAGGGCCTTCCGGCTGGGCGAATGCAACCTACAGATAACCCTGTATCACTGCTGGCGTTTCCTGTTTCGGGCTGGGTCCCCAGTACTATTTAGTATGTCACTATTTCGGCACTACTCTGCTATTTCCACCTTTTGCGGCGATGCCGTATAATGGCGGTAATGTGGGATTACACGGTACTGATATTGTCGACGCTGTCGCTGATTTACCTGCTGACAGTGTGTATGCGTATGTCGTGGAAATCCACGTAGCCCGCTGACGCTTGCGTTTGCTTGCCACTTCCCTTCTACAGTTTCGTTGCGAATTCGCGTGCGTTGGATCGCGCGGATGCGACAGCATGGTTTTCCGGAGGTACAGGATTAAGCGTATTTCACAAGAAATGCGGCGCTCTGTAGCATGAACGACAGATGTCTTTCGTGTTGGCACAGCGCGATTTCGCGATACGTTGGGGCAGGTGAAACGAAATTCAATTTGGTGGTGATGGGTTGACACAAATTCTGCTGGCTGATGACAACCAAGTGATTCTGCAACTGCTACGACGGCTGATCGAGTCGCATGCCGGTTGGCAGGTTTGCGGCGAAGCCAGCGACGGCCAACAAGCGCTTGCCAAGGCCATGGAGCTTAAGCCTGACCTGATGGTGCTGGATTTTGCAATGCCCGGCCTGAACGGGCTGCAGGTGGCCGCGGAGATATCTCGCGCCTGCCCGACTTTGCCGATGATCCTGCACACCATCCACGATTTTCCTGAAATGATCTCAGAGGCAAAAAAGGTCGGCATCCGAGAAGTGGTGAGCAAAACGGACGCTTCGGCGCGGCTGATGGACGTGATGGAAAGGATTCTTCAGGAAAAATCGGCGAGTGCCGCCGCTGGCGCGCTGATCAGTAGCCCGACGCAGGCCGAGCCGGGCAGTGCAGACGAAGTGACCGAGAAGCTACAGAACCTGCAGCCGCCTAAACCGAACTGAAGGCATGGCGCCAACCGGGTTGCGAACAACTCTCGGATCCTCTAAAGCAGAGGCCAAAACAAATCGCGTGGCCACCATTCCCACTTTTGTGAGCTGGAAGGCATCCAACTGTAAGACCTCATGCGCAAACTCACTCGACGGGAACTTTTGAAGCTGGGAGCCGCGTCCGCGGTTGCTGAGCTGGCTTCTTTAGGACTGCATGGTTGCGGTAGCAGCGGCGGTAGCGGAGTCACTTCGCCGCCTCCCCCGACAACGTCCGTGTGCTCGAATTTAACGGACATCGAACATGTGGTGATTTTTATTCAAGAAAACCGGTCATTCGACCACTACTTCGGAAGCTACCGCGGCGTCCGAGGATTCTCCGATCAAAGCATGGCTTTCCAGCAGCCGGATCCCGCGAACACCACCAACTCACCTGTGGGGCAGCTATTGCCGTTTCACCTAGACACCGCGACCACGAATGCCGCTTGCACGCACGACATCAGCCACGACTGGGTTCCGCAGCATCAGAGCTGGGACAACGGAGCTATGGATGGCTTCGTAACTTCGCGCCTGCCGATCGACGCCAACGACGCTGCCCTGGCTATGGGCTACTACAATCGCGCGGACCTTCCTTACTATTACGCCCTCGCCGATGCATTCACCATTTGTGACAATTTCTTTTGCTCCGTGATGGGCCCGACGGATCCCAACCGCTTGTATACCATGGCGGCGTCCCTCGACCCCGACGGCACAAGTGGCGGACCGATCTTGCAGACCGTAGTGACGAATCGCGCGTCCCTTTACGGGCGCTTGACGTACACCACGATGCCCGAACAGTTGCAGGCTCGCGGGATATCCTGGAAGGTGTACTCGTCACCGGACGCCACCATCGCCGGCGGGATTCTGTCCGACAATGTTCTGCCGTACTTCAAAAACTTTCAGGATCCGACATCGGTTCTGTATCAGAACGCGTTCGGGCCGCAGTTTCCCGTGGATTTTCTGGGCGATGTGGCGTCCGGGAACCTGCCGCAAGTTTCCTGGATTGTCGGCTCGGTGGTCACATCGGATCACCCGCCCTCTCCGTCGGTCTTCGGGGAGAACATTGTTTCTCTGATCGTGGGAGCGCTGACAGCAAATCCCACGCTATGGGCCAAAACGCTTTTCATTCTGACTTACGACGAAAATGGCGGATTCTTCGATCACGTTGCGCCCCCTACCGCGCCTGCCGGCACACCGGGAGAATATGTAACCGCGCCAGCAGTGCCAGATCCCAGCGTCGTGGGCAATCCAGCCATCAATGGCCCGATTGGATTGGGATTTCGCGTGCCTACGCTGCTGATTTCGCCATTCAGTCGAGGAGGATTCGTGTCCTCGGATGTTTTCGATCACACTTCCGTGCTGCGATTTTTGGAGACGCGATTCGGCGCGGAAGTTCCGAACTTAAACGCGTGGCGGCGCTCCACCGTGGGAGATCTGACCAGCGCGCTGAATTTCAAGAGCCCCGACACGTCGATTCCAGATCTTCCATCGACACTTCCCGCGGTTCAGCAAGTGATTCAGCAATGTGTAGCGAATCTGGCGGGCACAACGCCTTACCCGGTGCCGGCGACGCAAGTGATGCCCGTTCAGGAAAACGGTAGTCCCACCCGGCCCAGCGGCGTGTGCTAAGAACAAAGCGCCCTTCTGCTTCGTCCGTAAATTGAATCATTTCGCAAAGAACGGAACTTTTTCACACATCATATGCCGTACATTTCTGAAGGAATCGCGCTACAGCGTTACATGGATTGAGACTTCCCTGCTGGTGCGCTATCAAGGCTGACAGGGGTATTGCCATGAACACGATGAGCACCTCCACATTGATTGGAGCGATCGCGGTGGTGATTGTGGTTGTGATCGCGATTGGTTTGATCGTTAAAGCGCAACGCAGCAAACGGCTGAAAAGCCGATTCGGGCCGGAATATCACCGAGCGGTGGAAGAAACCGGCAGTGCGACGCGAGCGGAATCGAAGCTGGAAAAACTGGAAAGACGAGTTGAGGGTTTCAAGATCAGGGCGCTGTCACCAGCGGATCGCGCGAACTTTTTGGCGGCTTGGCAGAAAATTCAGGCGCGTTTTGTTGACGACCCGCGTGGCGCTGTGACGGAAGCCGACCAGCTTATTCAAGGCATCATGGCGGCGCGCGGATATCCGGTTACGGATTTCGAACAGCGGGCGGCCGACATATCCGTCGATCACCCGCTGGTGGTGGAACATTATCGAGCTGGCCACGACATTTCGATCCGCCACAAGCAAGGACTGACAAACACAGAAGATCTGCGGCAAGCCATGATTCACTATCGAACATTGTTTGCGGAACTGGCTGGAGAACCGGAGTTGGCGCATTCGATCACTGGTCGAGCCGCGCGAGTGTAAGACGGCGGGTTGAGCAGGCAATTCTAGAAAAGAGACAGGAGCGCATCATGAGCGACGATATCAGGGACGACATGCGAGACGACATCAGGAAGAGACACATTTTACCGGACGAGGCGGAACTGACTACCGCGGACCTGGCTGGCGCACACCAACCGCCGCCAAGGCCCGCGCACGAGTTGCTGACGGAAACGGAATCGGAACCGCGGGATTATCCTGCCGTGCCGCCCGTAGCCAGCGATAAGAACCGAACGCACGCTGTCGCTTCCGCCGCTGCTGCTGCCGCTCCGGCGATGGAGCGCGAAACCGGGCCGCTGTTTTCGAGTGGCGAAGCCAACGAGCTTCGCTCGCGCTGGGACGCGATACAGGTGGGGTTCGTCGACGAGCCTCGGCACGCTGTGGAGCAGGCCGACAATCTGGTGGCGGGAACCATGAAACGGCTGGCCGAAATTTTTGCCGATGAACGAAGCAAACTGGAAGGTCAGTGGGACCAGGGAGAGAATGTTTCGACCGAGGACCTGCGGCTGGCGCTGCGGAGATACCGATCGTTTTTCAGCCGCTTGCTGTCGGTGTAGCGGGCGGCGTTTTTAGCGACGCGACGGTTAGAGCTTGTAGACTTCCAGTGTCACCCTGACAGCGCGTGGTCCGCCGCCGGCCGGTTCCAAGGCGCTGTAGGCTCCAACCGCGACGCCGTGTTCTTTGTAGATCTCGATGACTTCGGCCTTGATGAGGTTGACCTTGGCTTGATCGTAAGGCCGCTCTACGACGGGAAGCAGGCCCTTTTGCGCCAAGCGTACACCAATGTCGTCTGGCGAAATTCGTTTGAAGGCGCCCGCATAGTGGAACACAAACGCGCGAACATGCAGCCGTGTTTTGGGAGGGTCCGGAAAAGGGGAATTCCCGTTTTGCGCGACTGCCATAATAGACGCGCACAGTAGCGTGGTAAGCGCCAACGCCAGGGGAATTAGTGGACGTTTCGACGAGGGCAAGTTCGCCTCCCATCAAATCGCTGCCAAGTCTATACCTGCCGTGGAGGTTCGTACAGCGCAATATCCGCAAGCGTTTTCTGGTGGGGCGGGTATCCAAAGATCCTCGGCCGGTGCTCGACGTTGTACCTTTTCGATACTTCGAGCACGTCGAAATAGTATAGTCAGCGTGAGATCGAGACGACGCACGAGAAATTCGTTATTGCCAGACCTTATGACCTTGCCGTCGCGTTCGTCTTCCCTCTGCACTCGCTCCGGCTTTCGCGCAAACATGACGTTACAACGCGCGGTCGTCATTCCTTCGTCAGAAGGGTCGGCCCATGCGAAACGGAACACGGATTCGATCGGCACTCCAACTGGCCATGGCTCTGTTCCTTGCGGGAGCAACGGCGCACGGGCAGGCAGCTCAGGAACCCGCGACGCCAAAGCCCGCGGCAGACACGCCCGGCTCACCATCAGGTACAGCCACTGCAGAAACAAAGAAAGAAGTGTCGGTGCAAGACACTGGTAATACCTTCAAGCTTCGCGTGAACCTGGTGCAGGTGCACGTGATTGTGCGTGGCAACGCTGGTAAACCGGTAGAAGGTCTGCGCAAAGAAGATTTTCAGTTGTACGACAACGGCAAATTGCAGCCCATCACCACGTTTGCCGTGGAAACCGCGGAGTCGCGCAAAGAACGCACGGAAGCCGCGGAGAAAACGCAGGAAGGCGAAGACGCTGGCCGCAGTTCGGCAACGCTACCCGAACGCTTCGTGGCGCTGACCTTCGACGATGTTCATCTAAAGATGCAGGATACCGGCCCTTTACGAGTGGCCGCGGCAAAGTTTTTCGATGCCATGGCGCCGGATGACCGCGCCGCCATTTTCACGACTTCGGGGCAATTGACGCAGGATTTTACCAGCGACAAGGAAGCGCTGAAGCAGAAGCTAATGGGACTGCTGCCGCGAGGCGCGTTAAATAAGATGACAGTCTCGTGCCCTGATGTTTCCTACTACATGGCGGATCAAGTAACGAAGGAAGGAATACCGACGGATCCCAGCCATGGCGGCCCGCAAGGTTTTGAGGTTCTCGTTCAGGAAACGCTGCGGTGCATGCCAGGGATCGACCTGCGGACTGCTGGAACAATAGTGTCAACCGAGGTAAACAGAGTGTTGAATATGGGGGAAGCGGAGAACCGCGACACCTATAGACAACTCGACGGCGTGCTGCGGGTGTTGTCTGCGAAGCCCGGCACACGCATGCTGCTTTTGGCATCGCCCGGGTTCCTTCTGGGAATGTTGAACTTCGAGGCATCGCAAGTGGTGGAACGCGCGAACCGCTCGAATATTGTGATCAATACGCTGGACGCGCGCGGATTGTACGTGGCGGACGTGATGGGTGACATCGCGCAGCCATCGGTTGATCCTCCAGAGTTGATGGGGGTGAAGGCGAGTTACCGCCTCGCGGAGCAGAACGAACAACAGGGCGTGCTAATGGATTTCGCTTACGGTACGGGAGGCACATTTTTCAACTCCAACGATATTGAGGGTGGGCTGAAACAACTGGGTGGCGCGCCGGACGTTGCTTACGTATTGGGTTTCTCGCCGCAGAATCAGAAGATGGACGGCCGCTACCACACCCTGAAGGTGACGTTGGCGGGACAACACAAGTACACCATCCAGGCGAGGCGCGGTTATTTTGCGCCCAACAAGGCCGAAGATCCGCAAGAGATCGCCAAGCAGGAAATTCAGGAGGCGGTTTTTTCGCAGGACGAGATTTTCGACTTGCCGATGACTTTGCAGACACAATATTTCAAGATCGGGGATGCCGAAACGCGGGTCAGCGTGGTTACGCATCTCGATGTGCAAAACATGCAGTTTCACAAGGCCGATGGAAGGAACTATGACGAAGTAACGGTAGCCACCGTGGTCTTTGATGACAATGGAAAGTTCGTGATGGGCGGCGAGAAACTTGTGAAAATACGGCTGCTGGATGCTTCGATTGAACGGCTCGGACACTCTGGATTTACCGTCAAATCCTCGTTCGACCTGAAGCCGGGCAAATACCTGGTACGCCAGGTGGTGCGCGATACAGAAGGCTCGCACATGGCGGCGCGCAACGGCATCGTGGTGATACCGAACTGAGGCGGGGGAAGCAAACTAGCACCAGACTGCCGAGCGACGAATCGGGGGAGCTTGCTGCGGCATCCAACGATTCAGGGAGCAACGGTTATGCAGCAACTGAAGAAACTGGAAGAGATTGTTTCGACGTGGGCGGGCATTACGGTGCACACACATCGATTTGGAGGGCGGGAGTTTCGGCTGGGAAACGCTGAAGTTGGGCACGTGCACGAATGTGGGATCGTCGACATCCCGTTTCCGCGGTCGATTCGCGACGCGCTGCTTGCCGAGAATCTGGCGGAATCGCATCGCTGGGTGCCGGATTCAGGCTGGGCTACATTTTTTGTTCGAAACGACAAGGATTTGCAGCATGCGGTGTGGCTGATGCGCTTGTCGTACTTCCGTTATGCGCTAAAAACCGCGGCTGATCCGCACGGACTGTTTGCGGAAGCGAGCCAGGAACTCCAGTTGACCGCGCCGCTCCGGGTGCTATTGGAACAATTCGTGCCGGCGGCTAAGCATGAGGCCGCAGCTTCGTAGAGGGTGCGGCCGAGGCTCGCGCGGAATCACAGAGCCAGGTAGATCACCCGAACGAAGGCGTCACTATTGAGCATGCCATGGCCCCAGGCGGCGTCGAGATCAGTGAGAGGCTTGGCGGCTTCAGCTTCCTGCGAGGACTTCCCTGCACTCTTCAATTTCTGAACGCGATCGCGCGAGACAACGAGCATGTCGCGGAATTTGGCAAGGTCTGCTTTGTTGCCGAGCGGACCGTGGCCCGGGACAAGCTTGGTTTCGTTATCGGCGAGCGGAAGAACGGTGTCGGCAGCCGCGATCATGCCGGTGATGTTGCCGCCGGTTCCGGAGTCGATGTAGGGGTAAAACCCGTTGAAAAAAGTGTCACCCATGTGAATGACGTTGGCCTTCTGGAAGCGGACGTAAATATCCGTGTCGGTGTGTGCCGGGGAAAGATGCTGCAGCAAAATTGTTTCGCCATTGCCTTGCAGCGTGTGGCTGGACGTAAATGTCTGCTGCGGCAGAGCTTCGGCTGGCGAGGGCGCGAAATGCAAGCCCATGACCTGCAAATCGTGCGATTCAGACATGCGCTTTTTGGTGTTCTCGTGGGCCAAGATGGTGGCGCCGGCGGCGTGGAGCGGGGCGTTGTTGTCGGTGTGGTCGAAGTGCCAATGCGAGTCGATGACGATTTTCAGCGGGGCGGCGCTGATGCCGGCGAGACTCTGTTTAAGGTTAGGCCATGCGGGCGCAAGAAAGGTATCAACGACGAACTTGCCGTCAGGTCCATTGAGCACGACAACGTTGCCGCCGGGACCGGAGAGTAGCGTGAGATTGTCGGCCAATTTTTGCGACTGTATGGGAACCGCACCAATTTGGGCACGAATGGCCGCGAGCGGGTCGGCCGCAGGCGCCGCCGCTTGTTGCGCACGAGCCGGAACAGGGCATAGCAGGCTTCCGGGAAAGAGTTGTACGAGTAAGGCGCCAGCCGATAATGAGGCTGAATTACGCAGCATTTCGCGGCGAGTGCTTTGCTTCAGGAGCGAGTCCGAATGCATCTTCCATCCTTTCAGTTTTACGATCGCGTAGAGTCACACCCAAGGCCGTGATAATTGATTTGGAGTCGTGCCATAGCCGTTCCGTTACACACGGTTTCTTGTCCTGCGACTGCACAATCTGTTCTTCATTCGTTCGATGAACGGAATTCCCTCGCAGTAGGGTAACCCTTTAGTTAGTCACATTGCCCAGTAGTGTGCTTTCTGGGCTTGACGTGGCACGCCCCGCGGACCTATGTTCGGTCTAGCGACAAGCTTGAACCGACTCCCCGAACGCTGCTGAACGAACTCAAGTACGTCGTCGAAGTGGAGGTGCCCCGCCCGTTCGCTCCTGAGTTCCCTAACCCAGCCAGGTATCGGAACCCAAACTTTTCCGAGGGTGTGCAGAGGCATCCCCGCGTTCAGACCGAGTGCGAAAGGAGATCTTGCATGAGGAGACATGCGGCTAGGCTGGCATTTGTTGCTGTGTTCGTCGCGGCGATCCTGATTGTTTCATGCGCGAAGCCTTACCACGAAGGCGGTGAACGTTACATTTTTGTGGCCACCAATATCAGTCTTCCCTACTGGCAAGAAGCGCAGGCCGGATTTCTGGACGCGGCGAAATCGCTGGGCGTGCGAGCTGAGCTGGTTGGACCCACGGCCTACGCACCTAACGCGGAGCTGGTGATGTTCCGGCAGGTGGTGGAAGAGCAGCCCTCCGGCATCTGCCTTTCCGCCGCGCGCCCCGAAATCTTCCAGGCCGACATCGACAAGGCGATCGCTCAGGGTATCCCAGTAATTTGCGTCGATGCGGATGTGCCTAATTCCAAGCGCATTTCCTACATCGGAACGGATAACGTGAAAGCCGGGCGGGAGAGCCTGAAGCAGATGGCTGGCGTTTTAGGGGACCATGGCAACATTGCCGTGATCACCATTCCCGGACAGCGTAACCTGGACGATCGTGTGGCGGGCGTTGCCGACGCGCTGAAGAATTTTCCCGCCATTCAACTTTCACAGATTCTGGATGACAAGGGCGATGTGCCCACGGCATCGGAGGTGGTTGCCGAGCTGATTCAGAAGAAAGAAAAGATTGACGGCATCATTTGCCTGGAGGCGTCAGGCGGCTCGGGCGCCGTCACGGCGCTGAAGACCGCGAACATGGAAGGCAAACTACCGATCGTGGCGTTCGACGACAATCCCGAAACGCTGGACGCCATCGAGCGCGGAGCGATTGCCGCCACGGTGACGCAAAAACCGTACGTGATGAGCTATTACGGACTGAAGTTTCTGGACGATCTTCATCACAACGCCATTCGGCGATTCAAGGATTGGCGGACGGCGCTGGCTCCGCCGATGCCAACGTTTGTCGATACCGGAACGGTGGTGGTGGACAAGAGCAATCTGAAACTGTATCGCGGCGAACTGACCGGGCATCCTTAGAGAGCGTTGCAAAATCTCTGACAGTTTACCGCCGACGCTTTGTGCCTAGGCGCTTGGCAGCCGCCTTGGTGGCCGATGGGGCGCCTTGCTTTCCCGTCTGCGCCTGCCCGGCCTTGGTCATCAAGCGCGTTTGTTCGTACATCTCGATCCACTTCTCGCTCGAAATCGCCGAGATCAGATTGCCAATCGCTTCCAGCGGCAAATCGTCCGGCGACTCGAAATGAACGCAACACTTCCCCATGTCGAGCTTCTTCCCCGCGGCCTTGAACGCCGCCTTTAGCTGCTCGAGCTGAATCGCACTCCAAAACGCGCCCATCAGATAGAGCGAGCAGTAGTTCTTCTGCGACGAGAGCGCGACGTAGCAGATCGGCTGCTTGTTGTAAGTATCTGGATATCGAGACAGGGGGATCGTCCAGCCGATCGTGCCCCAGACGAGGCACTCATCGTAGCCGCGCGGAATGTGCTTGTTCACGAGTGCGGGCACCGTCGCGATCGTCTTCGCACGATCGGCGGGAAGTGAGGCGACGTATTGCGCTGGCGTCTTGACGTTCGATGGTGGTTTCATGGATTCGTCGTCTTCCCGAATGAAGTGTGTCGCCGAAAGTTTGAAAACCAGCCGGCGGCAGGGGCTGTGAGTATCGCGTAAGTCCTAGCCGTGCGCAAGCGCGCGCATCGTCATCGAATGCGCGCTCAGAATGACATCGTTGCGTTTGTCGTGTTGCGCGGGAGGCAACTGAGCTGGGTGCCGCGGCGATCGAGTGCAAACGAAGACGGCTGGCTCACAAGATTTCGCTTAAACGGCGGATGCCCTCGCGGATTTCTTCTTTTTGCATCCGGGAATAGCCCAGCAACAGCCCCGGTTTTGATGGCCGCGTTAGGAAGTACCCCGATATTCCGTAAATACCCACCTCGCGTGCCGCGGCTTTCTCGATGACGGCTACTTCTGAGATATGCTTCTGCGGCCACAAGACGATGTGCGCGCCCGCGCCGTCGCCCGTCACTTCCACGCGGCCCGCCAGATGTTTGTTGATGGCTTGCAGCAATACGTCGCGATTGCCCGCATTTCGCCGCCGGACGCGACGCAAATGGCGCTCATACAGGCCACTGCCGATAAATTCAGCCAGCGTTTCCTGCTCGAGCGTGGCGGTATGGCGGTCGCAAAGCCATTTCGCCGAAGTGAACGACGAGACCAGCGATTTCGGCACGATCAGGTAACCAATGCGCAGGGCCGAAAAAATGGTACGCGAGAATGTTCCGATGTAGATCACGCGGCCTTCGGTGTCCAGCCCCTGCAGCGATTCCAGCGGTTGCTCTTCGTAGCGGAATTCCCCGTCGTAGTCGTCTTCAACCACAATGGTGTCTTTGCGCCGGGCCCAATCGAGCAGCTCCAGCCGGCGAGCCAGCGGAAGAACTGCGCCGGTCGGAAATTGATGAGATGGAGTAACGAACGCGATGCGCGCATCCTGGGGCAGGCTGGCGGTCTGCAGCCCCTCGCGATCCACCGTGACGGGCAGCAAGCGCGCGCCGGCGGTACGAAGAATTTCGCTGGTGCCTTGATAGATTGGATTTTCGATGACGACGCGATCACCGCGATCGATCAGCACGCGCGCGATCAGATCCAAGGCCTGTTGCGAGCCGCTCACCACAATCACTTGCGAGGCATCGCAGGCCACCGCGCGAGATCGCCTGAGATGAACGGCGATGGCCTCTCGCAGCGCCAGGCTTCCCGCCGCGGGACCGTAGTCCAGGTCGCGAACGGGCGCTTTGCGCGCGTGCCGCAGCAACATGCGTCGCCACATCTCGAACGGAAAGATTTCGATGTCGCTGCGTCCGTAAGCGAAATCGTAGCGCAGGGACCTGGGTCGTTTGAGCGGATAGTTCACCTTCGAGTTGGCCGCTTCCACGGAATTGCCGAAGTTCGACAATTTCACTTTTGCAAATTTGACCGGTGCGTTGCGGTGGGCCGTTGCCAGTCCCTCCGATACGTAAGTTCCCGAGCCGCCGCGTCCCGCAACGAAACCCTCCGCCAAAAGCTGCTCGTAAGCCAGTACGGCGACGGTGCGCGAAATGTGCAACTGGTCGGCGAGTTCGCGGGTTGAGGGCAGACGCTCACCGCCGCTCATGGTTCCCTGCAGGATGGCTTGGCGGAACCAGCCATAGATCTGGCGGGTCAGCGGGATGGCGTTGCTTTTGGAAAGTGGTATTACGACTGACATAGAAAGTGGTCCTTCTAAAATACCACGACTGGACGCAGGATTGCAGTGCGCTGTAGCGGTGTGAATAAGGAGGCGGGGATGAGCTTCAATCAGATTCGGGCCTACGTGATGGCGTGTAGCTTGGCTGTACTGTTGCTGCCGGTGCTGGTGCTGACACAACAGAATTCAGATGCAGCACAAAGCGGTGGGCAGCAGGCTGCGGGGCAACGCGATGGCCAACACGATTTTGATTTCGAGCTGGGTACCTGGAAGATCCACTTGAAGAAGCTGATGCATCCATTGACGGGCTCGACGACCTGGGTGGAATTTGACGGCTCGTCTGTGACGCGCAAGGTTTGGGACGGCCGCTCGCAGCTGGAGGAGTTCGAAACCGACAGCCCGGGCGGCGGGCACATCGAAGGACTGACGCTGCGTCTGTACGATCCGCAAACGCACCAGTGGAGCTTGTATTGGGCCACGAGTAAGAGTGGCACTATCGGCGTGCCCACAATCGGGCAGTTCAAGGATGGACACGGCGAGTTTTACGACACGGAACCTGCCGGGCCAAACGGCAAAAACATCCTGGTGCGGTTCATATGGTCGAAGACAGACACGGATTCACCGCATTTTGAGCAGTCTTTTTCAGAAGATGGCGGCAAAACGTGGGAAGTAAACTGGATTACGGATCAGGTGCGCGTGAAAGATGCCATTGACAAAGCGCACTGATTTGCGAGGGACTCGCTGCCTGTCAATTCAATAGCCCTTTGATGCGTTTGCCAATCAAATCGCTGGCGGCATCTTCAGGAACGAAGCGGCCGAGCATTCCAAGATCCGCGTCTACAATCACTTCGACGTCCGTGACTTCGACGGTACCTTTAATGGGCGCAGCGAATCCGCCCAGGTTGGCACTAAGCGCGAAGTTCATCAGCGAATCTTGCCAGCTCTTTTGTTCCACCACGATTTTCACGGGAAGCCCGGAGACTCCCTGAAACATCTGGTCGAAGGAGCGGTCAATCGAATCGATGACTTCCTGTTTGGTGCGCTTATGTTCAATCTTGATCCGCATGGTGGTTGCCGCCCCTATTCTTCAAACTCGCACGATCATTCTAGAGACACAGTTCCCTGTTGAGCAAATCGCGGCCAGGATTGCTGGATTCCGTTCATCTACTGGTTTGGAGGAGCTTGCATCGGCGCGTTGCCGGTGGGAGTGGGCGTAGGATTGGAGCTGGAGCCGCCAAAGGTACCGGGATTGTTGCTTCCGGGCGAAAATGGCGAGGTGCTGGGGTTGCCGTTCGCATTGGGCTGCGCACCAAACGGATTCGGATTGTTGGCGGGCACGCTGCCGATGCGCTGTCCAGTGAGGGAATCCAATGAAGGATCCCAGATAAATTCAAACTGGCGGTAATTCTTGGCTTTGTCGTACCAGATGATAGACTTCTTGTTGATCTTGCTGCCCACTCCGATGATGTTGCCGCCAATGATGGACGAGGTGCTGGACAAAACGACAGGCTGAAGCGAGCCCATGCCATTCGAGCCGTCCGGATTTTCGCCATTCGCGGGATTCTGCGCGCCTGGTATCGCGTTTTGCGGCGTGCTGCTGCCTGGCGTCGAGCTGGCCGTGGAATTGCCGAATGCAGAAGAACTGGAGGAGCCAAATGTCGAGTTGCCATTTTGTCCCATCGGCGTGCCGAACCCGGAGGCACCCGCGGCGGCCAGTGGGTTTCCAGTCAACGAGTGATCCTTCAAGCTGCCGATCAACTGCCCGTTCGGCCCAACATAGATCAACCGCCAAGACCCGTCCGCGGTGTTCATCGGGTCTTTGTAGGCCTGGCGCATAAAGCGAATTCCGGTCTTGGGTTTGTACAGGTCATCGAGTGCCGTGGGGAAACGGTGCAGCTTGGTGTAATACAAGCGGACGCCGCGCACATATTGCTTGCCGCGCCAGATCATTTCCTCTTCCTTCTGGCGTTGCACGTCGGTAACGACGTTGGGAGCGATGGCAATAGTGCCGAGAACCAGCAGCGTCAGGAAAAACATCACGGTTAAGATCGCATAGCCTTGCTGGCTGGCGCGCGCGATTCGCTTTTGTATCGTTTGGCTCATGCTGCAGGCGCCGGGGGCGCTTCCAGTTGATTGGAACCCGTTTGGTGCGTGTTGGTGTCCTCGAATTCGATCTTATCGTTGCCTATGCGTGTGATGCGAATATGGTTGAGAACGGTTTCCCCTTCTTCGACAATGCGCACTTCTTCTCCGTCGAGAAGGAAAGCCTGGCGCGGTCCGCCGGAAGGCAGATTACCGTAACCAAAGAACTTCCACGACAGTTGCGCGGGAGGAGGAGGCGGCGGAGGCATGGGGCCCTGAGGTGGGTTCTTGGGTTTTACGGGAGCAACAGTTCCCGGCTCCGGTGCTACCGGCACGGCGGTCATCGCAAAAATGTTGCGGCCAGAGGTTTTGTACTCCGTGCCTTCTGTCGATTTCAGTTTCTCGAAAACGCTGCCGAAATCCTGCGCGTTAATCGGCGTGTAGGTGCCACCCATCTGCGAGAATCCGCTGCTGGTAGGACTCTTCTCCGACTGCACGTACCAGACGAGCGCGGCGAGAACCGCCAGTCCGATCAGCACGTACATTTGCGTCTTTTGTTTCTTTTCTGCCATTACGCTTTCCTGAAAAAAGTACGGAGATGGAGATTCACCTTCAATCCCGTTGGCGAAGGCGCAGCGCTTCCCTGCGTGGAGGTCTCCGACTCCAGGCCCAAAGAATCCACAATGTAAGTGTTCTTGGAGCGCTGCAGCGCATTCAGGAAGCGCACGATGTTGGCGTAGTCTCCGCCGACGGTAGCGTCCAGCTCGATTTCCTGCAGGTCTCGCCCTGGCACATCCTTCTGATGAAAGTGCTGGTCTTCCAATTGGACATGGGTGGTTTTGGCGACGCCGGTGAGCTCTTCAGAAATGACGGAATTGCCCTTGCTGGCCAATGGCAGCTCGCCCTCGTATCGATCAAAGGCCTTCACATAATCGGGAATTTTCTTTTGAATTTCTTTGGCGCGCTTCACGTCGGCGCGCAGCAGCTCCACCTGAGTTTTTTCCGCCGACAGCACTTCCTGAGGATTGCGGTGAGCCTGCGACAATTTCATGCTGTAGTAGGCGAATGCGCCGTCGACGAGCAGCAGGACGGCCAGCGCGCCGATGATCAACCGTTTTTGCAGAGCAAAGTTGCCCATAGTTCAAATCCGCGTATAAACCGCCGAAAATTCAATCGTCAACGGGTCGCCAGTGCCCTGAGTGGAGACGTGCACCGAGTCCAGCTGAATATTCGAAAACGATTTGGAATCTTCGAAGGACTTCAAAACTTTCAGCTTGGCTTCGTCGTTCACGGCTCCCACTTCGAATTTCACCGTTACAACACCCTTGTCCAATCGTGGCTCGATGCGCACGATGCGGCTGCCAGCTGGCAACGTTTTTTCCAGATCCATGAACATTTCCGTCCAGTTGATGCTGCGCGCTTCGATTACGTCGCGGATAAACACCGCGCGTCCCTGCAACTTGGAAGTGTCGGCCTGAGAAAAGTAGCGGTCCAGTTCGCGCCGTTGCTCCACCAGGCTGGCCATTTCTTGTTGATACTGGCTGGTTTTGGCGCGCAAATCGGCATCAGCCTTGCGCAAGCTGTAGAATCGCAAACCCAGGATCAGGAACAGCAAGCCGCCGAGCGCGCCGACCAACGCCGCGCCAGCCAGAAATCGGCGGTGCGTTACCAGCGGCTTGGTTGCGAGATTTAGGCGTACATACATGGTCGTCTAGTCAATTCTCCATCAACTGCGGTGCAACATCCAGCCAACCAGTCCTTCCAGTTCCCTGTCGGCCAGCGAGCGGCCGGCATCATTCAAACGTCCATCGGAAATCGCGGCGTTGAGCAGCGAGCGGACGTCGCACTTAAATTCTTCCTCGAGCGGGCCTACAAACTCCTGCAAGCGCTTTCCGAGCCCCGCAACGCGCACGGCCTGAATGCCTTCCTGCCAGGTGTCCTGGTAATATGCGGCCAGCGGAAAAATTTCTTCCAGCAACATCTGTGGTGTAACGGAACCGGCATGCGTGGGCAGTTCGGTGCAGCGGTAACCCGCGAGCACGCCTTGGCGAACAATTGCGGTGGTCAGCGCGGTTCCTGAAACTCTTGCCAGCAGTGTGGGACGTTGGTCCTCGAGGATCGAGATGGCCGCCAGCGTGACGCTGAGCACCACACCGGGGCGGAGCTCCGCCTGCTCGACGAGGGATTCGTATTCTCGAATAATGCGGAGGCGCGCGATCGCCGTGACTACATCGACGCCATCAGCTCTGGGGGCCTGGCGCATGTAAGAGAGCAGGGTTTCGTCGACCTCAAAGGGAACACTTTTCTTCAGCTTCCAGCGCAGCATGGGGATTGCTTCTTCGGAGGTACGCGGAAAATCGTCGAAGTGCTGGACAAATACGCGAATGACCGGGTCCGGAAGCAGCAGCGCAACATCTTCTTCCTTCGCTCCCAGCCTGGTGCAGACGCTGCTGACAGCCGATTTGACGGCCGCAGCATTCGCCATGTTGGTCTCCACCGCGGATGGCACCAGCGCTCCCGCGGGAAGATTCTCAATGGCAAAGCCGTGCAGCGAGCCAGTGCGGGCAAATCGCGCTCCGGCCACGCGCTCTGGGGAAATTTCGATGGCGACCTGCGGATGCGGAGTCGCTTCCATCCAGCGGCTGACGCGGCGCACCAGGTCGCTTTTGTAGATGCCTTCGTTATATGTGTCGGTGCTAGTCAACGAATGTCACCTTATTGATTTCCTTCAGCGTGGTTATGCCCGCGCGAATCTTGCTCAGGCCGCTTTGCCGCAGCGTAATCATACCCTCAACAATCGCCGCCCGCTTGATCTCTGACGTCGGACGCCGGTCCACAATCATTTCACGGATGTGGTCCGTCAAATCCAGAAGCTCGCAGATCGCCGTGCGCCCGTGGAATCCGGTTCCGGAGCATTCCAGGCAGCCGCCTCCCTCCGAAAACACAAAATCCTTCCACTGTGCCGGGTCCAAGCCACTCTCGACGAGTTCCTGATCCGTGTACTTCTTCGGCCTTTTGCAGTTGTCGCAGATGACGCGGACCAGCCGCTGTGCCAGGATGCAATTCAACGCGGAAACGAAATTGTAGGGTTCGACACCCATGTTGATGAAGCGCCCGATGACGTCGGTAACGTTATTGGCGTGGACGGTGGTAAACACCAGGTGTCCCGTGAGCGCGGATTGAATGGCGATTTGCGCGGTTTCGTGGTCGCGGATTTCGCCCACCATGATCTTGTCGGGGTCATGGCGCAAAATGGAACGCAAGCCGCGCGCGAAGGTCAATCCCTTTTTTTCGTTTACGGGAATCTGCGTGATGCCTTTGAGCTGGTACTCGACCGGATCTTCGATGGTGACGATCTTGTCCTCATCGGACTTGATTTCGTTGATCGCGGCATACAACGTGGTGGTCTTTCCGGAACCGGTCGGTCCAGTGACGAGCACCATGCCGTAGGGCTCGCGAATATATCTGCGGAAGCGGCGGGTTTCGTCGGGAAAGAAGCCGACGACGTCGAGGCTGAGGCTCTGGAACTTTTCGGAGAGAGTTTCCTTGTCGAGAACGCGTAGCACGGCGTCTTCGCCGTGGCTGGCGGGCATGATGGAAACGCGCAGGTCGATGTAGCGGCCTTTGTATTTCACACGGAAGCGGCCGTCCTGGGGCACCCGGCGTTCGGCGATGTCGAGATCGCTGAGGACCTTGATACGGGAAATCACGGTGGAGTGCCACTCTTTGGCGATGGGCTGCATGGCATGCTGCAACACGCCGTCAATGCGGTACTTCACGGCCACTTCGCTGTCTCGCGCTTCGATATGGATGTCACTAGCGCGGCGCTCGAGCGCGGTGAAGATAATAGTTTCGACGAGGCGTACGACGGGGCTGACGGTAGTATCGCGTGTGAGGCGATCGCCGGAGATGGTCTCTTCGCCCTCTTCATCCTCCTTCGAAACTTGCAACGTGAACGCTTCGGTGGCCTGTTCCAGGACGCGCTGCGACTGTTCAGTGCGTTTCAGCAGGTCGCTGATCTGCCGAGGAGTGGCCACCTTGATGGCCAGCTTTTTACCGAGCAGCAGCGGCAGCTCGTCGCTGAGCAGCACCTGGCTGGGATCCGCAACGGCAATCATCAGGGTGTTGTTCTGTACCACCAGGGGCACGAAGTTGTAACGGAACATCAGATCCGCGGGAATGGTGCGGAAAAGTTCAGGATCGATGCGCTGCTCGAGCAGATCAATGAACCCGCAGCGGTACCGCTCAGCGAGCTTCCTCGCTTGTTCGCGCTCTTGCTTGGCGTCGGTCAAACCTCCCAGCGGGAGATTTGGATCCGGCAAATTGGAATCGGGCGTAGCCATAAAGTCCTGAACCTAAGTTACCTTCCTGTTCCCGAAATTGAAAACGAGAAAATGGGCAGATACAGAGAAATCAAAATTCCCGCAACCAGGATCGCCATGAATACAAGAATGAGCGGCTCAATCAAAGCCACCAAAGCGCCCAGCCGCAGGCTTACTTCTTCTTCATAAAATTCTGCAACGCTGTTGAGCATCGGCGATAAGGCGCCGCTGGATTCGCCGACCTCGATCATATCCAGCGCCATGTCTGGCATCACCCTGGTTCCGGAAAGCGCGCCGTGCAGCGACTCGCCTTCCCGCACCATCTGCGCGGCCTGGGTGACCGAACCACGCACCAGACGGCTGCCAATGGAATCAGAGGCCGTCTGTAGCGCGGCGACGAGAGGCGTGCCTCCCGTAAGCAAGGTGGCAAGGGTCCTACAAAACTGTGATACCTGAAACTTCAGCAGGGTTGGCCCAATCACTGGCAGGCGAAATTTAATGCGATCGAAAGCGAGGCCGCCTTCCTCGCTTCGCGACCAGAAGAAAATACCCACCGCCGTCAGGAGCAGCGCCACCACCGCTCCCAGAATGTAGTAGCGGTAATCGACCGTGATTCGCACCAGGATCTTGGTTGGGCCGGGCAACTCCACTCCGAGGTCGCGATACAATTGTGCGAATTTTGGCACCACGGCCGTCACCAGGTACGTGACGATAATGGTGGCCACGGTTACCAACAATGCCGGGTATACCAGTGAAGCGAGAATCTTCTTTTTGACACCCGTGCTGACGCGCTGATACGAGATGTAGTAATCGAGGACACCAGGCAGGTTACCGCTCTTTTCCCCCGCAAGTATTGCTGTGGAGTAAACCTTCGAAAAAACGCCCGCCTCATCCACTGCTTCGGAAAGCGACTTCCCTTCTCTGACGCGATCACGGATCTGGGTGAGAATCGGACGGAGCTTCGGCGCGGTGGCGCGCGTTGCCAGCAAGTCCAGGGAGCGCAAGATGGGCAATCCGGCTTTGATGAGGGTATTCAATTGCTGGTTGAGAATCAGGAAATCGTTGCCGCCAATCTTTCGCTCTTTGCGGAAACCAAAAAAGCCACTGATCAGACTGCTGCGTGATTTGACCGAATAGACGAACAGGCCGCGGTCGGCAAGTTTTTGCCGTGCTTCCTCCAAGGTGCCCGCCGCCTCTACGTGCGAGAACACCCTACCGTTTGCGTCGGCGACGCGGCACACGAATTCGCCCATAGACTGTTAGTTTACCTCAACCCGGCAGCGCACTGCGAACAAGCGCGTTCCCTTACGTAACCTCTGAATTACCAGCAGGTTTCCGGCACCTTGGACCCACATCCTTACTGACGGACGCCTGGGGAACTGGGTAGCAGGCCGTCGACAATCACCACACCGGGAGGTGGAGAGAATTGGAACAGCGCGTCTGGCACCTGAGGATTAATCTGCCAGTTTTTGAACTGGAATTCGGTCTCAATTCCGCCAGGGGAACGCACCAGCAGCCGCACCAGTTCGCCTTCATTGGAAATTTCAAAAAACACTTGCGGTGGCGCGTCCTCGGGTTTTCCGGCACGCGCCGCGTCGGCCCCTTTCAGTTTGCATTCCAGGGTAGCGTTTGTGGCTTTTTCCGGAACCAGCTCCGATGTGCTCTCGACCTTTGCGCAGATTCTGGAGAGTTTCATCTCGCCCGCGAGCAGCACAAACGGAGTTCGCCAATCTTCGCTTTGCCGCACAGGGACTCTTGTGGCGGTGTGATCCGCAGGCGTGTACAGCCAGGAGTTTCTGCCATCCACCAAAAAGAGATTTTTCTCGGGCTTCTCGTACTCCCAACGCATCTTTCCGGGCTTGCGAAAATAGGCGGTGCCAGCTTCGGAACGCGCCAACTTGCCATTTTCTGAGTACCGCTCCAGGAAGTCGGCACGCAGGGTGCGAGCGGAACGATAGCGAGCCTCGAATCGCTGGGATGGAGTTTGAGCGTGGACCGACGGAATTGCAGGCAGAAGCAACATGGCGAACAGAAAGATTCGTCCCAGAGAAAGCATGGGACTAAGTTAGCACACGATTGTAGTGAGACTGTTACTGCAGAACCGGGTCGGCCAGACCGGCAGGGGCATTCTGGTTGTAGTGCGTGATATTCGACTGATCAGAAAAAAAACTGCGCTGGCCGGTAATACCACGGGTGATGGGATCGGCGTTGATGGTGTAGCCCGGAGAAGGCACGGAGCTGGTGTCCTGAACATAGGTGAACGTGTAGCCGCTCTTGATGCCAGCCGCAAGCACGGAGTCGATGATGCAGGCATTCGCCGGGCTGTTGCAGGTTCCGCCGGGCCCAAGGGCGGTCAAAGAGGCAGCATAACCAGAAGTGGGGAACAGCGTGGTGAAGGTGACCTCTGCGGTGTTGACAGCATGGACGGAGGTCACTGCCGCCGCTTCATTGGCAGACATACGTGCCCGAAGAAGACTCGGAATAGAAATGGCCGCAATGATCAGGATGATGGCCACGACGATGAGCAACTCGATGAGCGAGAACCCGACTTGGTTTTTTGGTTTCATGGGATCACTATCCCGCGACTCGATTTACGCGCTCCCCACCTAGGAAGAGAGCATCCGAGGGGCCATTCATTTTTAGTTCCGTATAATTCCCTGTTTCCTTAACTGGAACAATACACTCGATTTATCGGACTAGTAAAGCGCTATTCGAAGTGAAACCAGAAGGCAGGTTCTGGGCTATTACCGAAAAGTGTCAAGCGGGGTTCGTTCTTCTGTCATAAATTGTCCATCGCAAAAGCGTGCTGCAATGGAACTTAACGCGGTGATGCGCAAACAATCCTGCTTCACGAACGCAAAAAGAAAAAGGGGAAAGCTCCGTAGCTTTCCCCTGTCTCTCATTAAGATTACTTTTGTTTACTGCAGAGCCAAGTCGCCGACAGCAGCTGGCGCCGTCTGGTTGTAACGGATGACGCCGGTCTGATCGAGGAAGAAGCTGCGCTGGCCGGTGATGCCGCGGTTAATCGGGTCGGCTTTGTAGGTGTAGGTGGTGATGACGCCCGCTGCGTTGGCTGCGCCAGGAGCATACGCGAAGTTGTAACCGCTCTTCGTGTTGGTTACCAGCACCGCGTCGATGATGCCCGCGCCCGTGCAGTCGCCAGGGCCAGGGCCCAACACCGTCACGTTCGCCGGGAAGCCGAGGTTCGGGCACTGCGCTGAGTATTGAACAGTCGCGGTGCTGATCGTGCGAACCGTGCCAACAGCCGAAGACTCATTGGCCGAAATGCGCGCCTTCAGCAAGTTCGGAATGGCGATAGCTGCGATAATCAGAATAATCGCCACGACGATGAGCAATTCGATAAGAGAGAAACCCTCCTGCTTCTTCATGAGATCTCCTTGAGAGATTTGACCTGAGTTTAGTGTGTGCCAGAGCACGCCTGATATTGTGCAAGAGGGGGGCCAATGCCAAGAACGCTTGCCCGCGATTGCCGTAAACTTGCAACCTACACATATTACATGATTTACCTGAGATCTGCCAGCCACATTTCTTCCCGCCTAGCTTCATCTATGCTCGCCGTTGCTTCGCAAATGACATAAAGTGTCATTCTCGACTGCCCTAATCCGTCAGACTCGCCCCCGTCCAAGCTCCTTTACTAAACCGATTAACACGCTCACCCCTGCACGGTACGTTCGCCATTTTTTTACTCGCATATCTATTAGAGCGAGCGCCTCATCTCGCGGCTGTTCTGCGTGCCTCGCCAAATTCCCGCCACTAAAAAGAAAAAAGAGGAGAGCTTGAGCTCTCCCCTTTCTCCAAAACTGCTTGTTAACTTTTACTGCAGAGCCAAATCGCCGACAGCAGCGGGCGCCGTCTGGTTGTAACGGATGACGCCGGTCTGATCGAGGAAGAAGCTGCGCTGGCCGGTGATGCCGCGGTTAATCGGGTCGGCGTTGTAGGTGTAGGTGGTGATGACGCCCGCTGCGTTGGCTGCGCCAGGAGCATACGCGAAGTTGTAACCGCTCTTCGTGTTGGTTACCAGCACCGCGTCGATGATGCCCGCGCCCGTGCAGTCGCCAGGGCCAGGGCCCAACACCGTCACGTTCGCCGGGAAGCCGAGGTTCGGGCACTGCGCGGAATACTGAACGGTGGCTGTGCTGATGGTGCGGACCGTGCCAACAGCCGAAGACTCGTTGGCCGAAATACGCGCCTTGAGCAAGTTCGGAATCGCAATCGCCGCGATGATCAGAATGATCGCCACGACGATGAGCAATTCGATGAGAGAGAAACCCTTCTGCTGCTTTTTCATGAGATCTCCTTGAGAGTTTTTTTGGCCTGAGCGCGCCAATTGACCAGGGAGGGAGCGACTGAATGAACGTAAAACCAACATGAACCGACCTCGGAAACAGCGCTTCCTTAACGGCGCACCCTGTTAAGAAGCAACGGAAGAACCAAAAGCAGTGTTTTGAATCCTTCCGCGCTACTTCCTAAGAGACAGAAACAGCGAGACTTATAAATGTGGGCTATGGCTAGTGAGGGTAAGGTGTGGCCACAAAGCTGCACTAACCGCGTAAAATACCAAAAAATGTCGTAGGCCAGCAGTCAAAAAATGTCGCCGGGCCCACCTTTTCGAGCGTTTGCCCGCCCCAGCCCAGATCAGGCGAAACGCGCGGCGGTGCGTCGTCTACAAATTGTGTTTCTTAGCCAGATGACGGAAGGATCGATAGCTGATCTTCAGAAGTTCCGCGGCGCGTGTGCGCACGCCGTCAGCCTTGTCCAGCGCGGCACGCAAATAGCGTTTTTCGGTTTCTGCCATCACGCCCTCAAAATCGATTCCCTCGGCCGGAAAAGCAAAGGAAGCCGCTTCGCCGGGAAGGGCGACGGCCGCAACACTGGCGCCAGAGATGCGGTCGGGGAGCACGGTCGTAGAAATTTCCGCTCCGCTCTCCAATGCGACCGCGCGTTCAATGGTGTTTTCCAGTTCGCGCACGTTGCCTGGCCAGTCGTAGGTCTCCAGACGGCTCATGGCTTGTGGGGAAATGGCTTCGATGGGCTTGTCCATGCTCTTTCGAAAACTTTCCAGGAAGTGACGCGCCAGCAGCGGAATATCTTCGCGGCGTTCGCGCAGCGAAGGCAGATGCAACGGAATGACGCTTAAGCGGTAGAACAGGTCCTCGCGGAAGTCTCCGGCGGCAATGGCCTTCTCCAGGTCGCGATTCGTGGCGGCGATCACACGCACATCCACATCGATCTCTTCGGTGCTGCCCAGTGGCCGCACTTTGCCTTCCTGCAGCACGCGGTACAGCTTCACCTGCATGGCCAGGTTCATGTTGCCGATTTCGTCGAGAAACAAGGTGCCGCCATGGGCCGCCTGGAACAAGCCGCGGCGATTCTCGTTCGCGCCGGTGAAGGCGCCCTTCACGTAACCGAACAGCTCCGATTCCAGAAGGGTTTCGGGAAACGCTCCGCAGTTGATGGTGATGAACGTAGTCGAAGAACGCGGACTGTTTTCGTGAATCGCGCGCGCCACCAGTTCCTTACCGGTGCCGCTCTCTCCGGTGATCAGCACGCGGCTGCTTTGCGGCGCGATGGTCTGGATGAGATCGAAGATGGCTTTCATCTTGGGGCTCTGGCCGACAATATTGTCGAGTCCCGTCAAGCGGCGCAGTTCGCGGCGCAAATAGCCGGCTTCTTTCTTCCACCGCAGGTTCTCTGAAACTTCGCGGACCGCCGCGCGCAACTGATCGACAAGGTCGTGGTCCTTGATGACGTAGCGGTTGGCGCCTTCATTCGCCGCGGCAATCGCGGTTTCCAACGTGGGCACACCGGTGATCAACACGAAGTAGGAATCGGGAGCAATCTCGCGGGTTAGTTTCAGAAGTTCCAGGCCGGTGGCGCCGGGCATGCGCACATCAGAAATAATGATGTCGTAGAGAGAGCTTTCCAGCTTGCGTTTGGCGGCTTCCACATTGTGGGCCACTTCCACGCGATGACCTTCCTTGCGAAAGGTGATTTCCAGCAATTCGCAGATGGATTTCTCGTCGTCCACAACGAGAATGTGGGCCATTTCGCGCCCAGCTTCCTTTGCAGCGACTTTTGTGGAGTGCATAGCTCCTCATTCGAGGCGTGGAAGTTCAACAACGAACTCCGCGCCCTTTTTCTTTTCGCTGAATACTGTGATTCGGCCATTGTGCGCTTGCACGATCTGGTACACGATGGCCAGCCCCAAACCAGTTCCACCTTCGAAGTTCGACTGCAGCGGCTCAAAAATCTTGGAGCGCTGCGACGGATCCAGTCCGATGCCCGTATCGCGGAACGAAATGCGCAGCCAATCGGAGACCTGCTCGATGCCAACGGTTAGCGTGCCGCCAGTGGGCATGGCGCGCAGCGCGTTGTCGCACAAATTCCAGAAGACCTGGCGAATCTTGTTGGGGTCGACGTGTGCCTTGACCTCTTCTCCGTTAAAGACCCGCACAATGTGAAACTGCTTGTCAACTCCGGGCTTTCTTTCGATGAGCAGCAAGGTTTCGTCCAACAGGGAGCGCACGTCCGCGTCTTGAAACACGTAAGACTTTTCGCGCGAGTAGTTCAAAAAGTCGGTGATGATGTGGTTCAGGCGTTCGGATTCGCGGCTGACGATGTTGACCAGGTGCTTCTCGTCCTCTTCGAGAGGCACGAGCCGCGCCAATTCCTTCACGGCGCCAGACATTGCCGTTAATGGCTGCCTGATTTCGTGTGCGATGGCCGCCGAAAGCCGGCCAACCGCGGCCATGCGTTCCTTGGTGGCCACTTCCTGTTCCAGTCGGCGCAGTTCGGTCAGGTCCTGAAAATTGAAGACGTATCCGCTGCGTGACGCTTCCCGTGTGCGCAAAGGAGAAACCGAGATGCCCACGAATCGCCGCTGGCCGCCGGCGGCTTGTATCTCAATTTCCCTGCGCAGCGAAAGTTTGTCGGGGATCGAGGACATATCCGACAACCAGAAATCGGGGCTGACTTCCCTGAGGTCGCGGCCGCGAATCTCGGCGAACGAGCGTCCCAGAATTTCTTCACCGGTGCGGTTCAGCAACACCACGCGGCCTTCGAGGTCGGTGGTCACCAGGCCACCGCGCATGGAATGAATAATGTCCGAGGTGAAATCCTGCAACTCCAGCAGCTCTTCCCTTTTTTCTTCCAGTTCCGAGCTTTTGCGGCGCAACGATTGCGCAAGCAGGCTGGCTAAATACGCCACCGCCAGAAACCCAAAGGTATTGCTGAGGAACCACATGCGCACGGTTTCGGTGGTGGGCGCGGCCAAGGAACTGCGCGGCAGCGCGCCGTTGTTCACCAGAACCGTCATCAACACCAACGCTGCCAGGCAGAAGCCCGCGGTGATGAAGGCCACGCGGCGTGAAAACAAAATGCTGGCCACGATAATCACCAGCAAATATAAGGATGTGAAATAACTATCCTGAAGCCCCGTGGCATACACGATGCCGGTGATCATGACCACGTCGCAGGAGACCTGCAGCGCGCCCAACCAAACGTTTCCGGGCATCAGGCGAACCAGAATCAGGTGCAGGATGCTGATGGTGATCCACAGGATGACGATGGGAAGAAAGAACCGGGGAGAAGTGGCGGAGGGAACGTACTGAGGCCAAGCCACGCCGACCGCGAGAATCAGCCCGATGAGCAGCAGGCGGACTCTGGTGAGCCACTCTAACCATTCCCGAGGATTGAAGGTATACTCCATCGGCCCAGACCGGTCGCAAAAACACCCTTGCCTATCCCCATCTTAAACAGAATGTGAGTCGCGGGTAAAAGCCTGTGTTGGAGCGGGTTTCTCATTAGTCAGGTAGGCCAAGGTGTCCATGAGGACAGGGAGAGATATGCGGGGTCGGACCTCAAGAAGCACAATCGGAAATTCTTCCCGGCCCTGCAGGGACGCAAGGTGTTGAGGACCTCGCTGGCAAGAAAAAATCGAGATCAGCTTATCGCGGCCGTGATCACAAAGCATTGAAAATGTTGCTCGACGTCAGGACCAACGGGAGACGCACAGCGCAAGCAGGCGTCTCCCTGTAATTTATTGATGAGCACACGTCACGTGGTCGTTCCAGTCCACGAAAGGGCTCTGCGGATTGTCGCGCCACGCCCAGACGTGTAGTTCGAAGAATGGCGGTAGGCCGTAGCGGTTAGGAGAGTCGACGAACTGCATCAGGTGACCCTCCACCTGCGGAGCGGAGTTGGCCGGAAGGGCGCTCGCGAGAATGATAAATTCAACGCCAACGAGCTTGTATTGGCCGTTCGACGACGGCTCGTAGATCAGAGCTTGGGGTTGCTTGGCGTCAATGGGCCCGTTGCCACGTATATGCGTCGCCTGCGGCTGAATCGCGCCCGCCGCGCCTTATAGGAGGAAAAGTACGGATCGATCAACGTGACCGATGTTGTACTCGAGCTAGGCTTCTGGCACCTCGGCCGTTTCGCTGAACAATACAAGGAATTGTTTGGCGAATCGCCCCATGAAACACTGTCGCACGCAAACCAGGAAACCAGCGAAGTCTGAGTGAAGACTCTGGTGCTCCGACGAGGTTACGCGTTCGCGTGCCAAAGTCACGATTTGCGCGGTTTCTCTAACGGTGTGGTGCTCCACCAACCATCTCTTCGCACGGGCTTGCGTCTCGCCGTCTTGATTTATGTGGTAATGACTGCGGGAGCGGCGCTCAGTTGGGCGGGGGCTTTGCGGCGCAGGAGGGCGGCGGAGATGAGAGTAATGATGATGCCGACGGGCAAGGGCTCGATGAAGGTGTAGGCCATGTTGACGAGCGGGTTTTGGTACATCTGCTGAGAGTGCTGTATGGCAGCGACCCGGGCGGCGGTGGTGGCGGGGTCAAGTCCGGCAGACTGCACCTTTTGAATCTGCGCGGCGAAGTAGCTGTCCATGAAGTGAGGCATGAAGTTGAAGTACAGCACCTCCCAGGTGGCAACGTAGCAGACGGTGGTGATGAGGGCTATCAGGATGCCGCAGGCGAAGGCGCGGCCGAAGGAGATCTGGCCGCCGAGGGTATTGTCGCGGTAGCTGCGGATGCCGAAGTAGATGAGCAGGAACGACGCCACCATCATGGTGTAGCCGAGAAGCATGCTGTGGCCGGAGCCGATTCTTTTGGCGAGCAGAAGCGAGCCGTCCATAAGGACGGAGATCATGATCCCGGAGATGAGGCCGAAGGTGAGAACGGTTTTCTTCATGTGAGGCTCCTTTAGCGAGCGAGAATGCGGTCATTATGCGTTGGGAAGGGCTGGATGTCGTCACCCTTTCGGATGATTTTGCAGGAATTCGGCGGAAATCGTACTTTTGGGTGACGCAGTAGAGGCAGGGCTGGTGGTTGGCCGCGCTGGACGGAGTGGGCCGCCTTCCTGAGGTTATCGCCCCACAAAATCGGATTGTTTAGCCCGCCTGTCGCTGGCGACAGTGGTGGGGCTTTCGACGGATTGCTAGCATCCGGGCACGTTGGAGCGAGTGCCTTTGTTTTGGAGGATAGAATTTTGGCTTGAAAGGAGAAGTTATGAGATCCAACATCAGGATGCAGAATTCGATTTGGCGAAGGCTGCTGCTTTCGGTTGTGGCGTTTGCCGCGGCCAGCCTGCCCAGTTACGCGCAAAAACCCAACATCGTAATGCTGATGACCGACGATACCGGCTGGAATGATTTCGGTGCTTATAGCGGTGGCGGCATGTCTCTGGGACATCCAACTCCGAACATCGATAAGATGGCCAAAGAGGGCGCCGTCTTTACGAGTTGGTACGGACAGGCGAGCTGCACGGCGGGCCGCGCTTCCTTTATTACCGGGCGCATTCCGATTCGCTCGGCGCTATCGATCGTGGTTGCACCGGGAGACGAAAACTTCCTACGCAAAGAGACGCCCACGATTGCGGAATACTTCAAGAAGAACGGCTACACGACATATTTCTCAGGAAAGTGGCATTTGGGTGACAAGCCGGAAGCTTATCCAACGGAACATGGCTTCGATGAAATGAAGGAATTCGCGGCGTACTACGCTGGGGTATATTCCTACCCGGATACGGATAAGTGGTTCCATCCCTGGTTTCCTTCCTACAACGAGGAATTCGAGAAGATGTGGGATTCCGTTGTGAACTTGGGCGAGTGGGAGGGCAAAGCCGGCGAGCCCGCCAAGAAAGTCGCGACGATCACATACGACTATATGGCGACGATGGACGAACGGCAGGCCGACTACGCGGTGGAGTATATCAAGCAACACGCGCACAGCGGGAAACCGTTCTTCATGGACGTGAACTGGATCAAGATGCACAACCCCACCAATGCGGCACCGGATTTCAGAGGACGCTCACACCTGGGCGATTACTCGGATTCGCTGATGGAAATGGACGCCGACATCGGCAAAGTGCTCGATGCGATCCGCGCCGAGGCTCCGAATACGATCGTTATCCTGACCGCGGACAACGGTGCGTGGCTCGACGCTTATCCCGATGCGGGGACGACACCGTTCCGTGGCATGAAGGGTTCTGCGTATGAGGGCGGCTGGCGCGTTCCGGCGATTATGACTTGGCCTGGCCACATTCCAGGGGGAGTGTACTATGGCGAGATGATGTCGCACATCGATTGCTGGTCAACACTGGCCGCAATGGCGGGCATTCCGGTTCCGCCAACGGGCGAAATGAAGGACAACAACGGCAAGCCTATCTACTTCGACAGCATCGACAACAGCGCCTATATTCTGGGCAAATCACCACACTCCGCTCGCAAATCCTGGATCTTTATTAATGGCGAGTATCTCCATGCAATTCGCACTGATATCGGTGGCGATCCAAAAGAGCCTTGGGTGAACATTGCCTGGAAGTTTGTGTGGACGGCGAAAGATACGTGGCTGGGACCAAATCTCGACACCGGCTCGATACCGGCGGTCTACAACCTGACCATGGATCCGTACGAGAAGTACGACATGGTTTTCAACGGAGCGGCGCCGGTTCGTGCATTCACAAACTCTCCTGGAAAGTATGCCGGGCAGGATAACGGTTGGGCGGCGGCACTTTTCAGCTTCGCGCTGGCCGAGTTCGACAAGTCGATCATGAAGTATCCCAGTATCAAGCGCTTCCCCGGCGGTGCATCGAACGATTTGATTCCAAATCTTCAGCATCCAGAAAACCCGGTCCCAGCGCTCGATCCAAACAATATGCCGAAGACCCTTCCTACGGCGCAATAAAACGGTTGAAGGCAGGAAGCGGGGCGGCTCGCGCAAGGGCCGCCTCTTGAGCTGAGCGATGAACATCTGGTAAGCCATGCCACCGAACCGAATTCCCAGGAAACCCGATCGGTACAAACGAGGCATCCTGGTTCGTTTCAGCATGAAAGGGCGTGTCGCATCTTCGTGGCTTTTGATTTTATTGTGGGTCGCGACTGTCGTTCATGGTCAAACACCTGCGGTTGCTGAGGCGGGGCCACAAACCCAGAGCGACACGCAAGCGCCGTCTACAGACAAACCATCGGCGCAGAAACCATCTGCCCCAACAGCTAAACCGAGAAAAGAAATTGCTGGCGGGAAGACAGCACAGGAAATCGCCAACGAGGCAAACAATCCCGCCGCGCCAGTTGCGCTTATCCAGTTTCGGGACATTCTTTTGCCCAATGCCGTGGCGCAGGGTGTCGTGCCCGGCATTGGCGGCGCTAGTGGCACCATCAACGCACTTCAGATGCAGCCGGTCTTGCCGATTGGGCCGTTCAAGTCTTTTCCCTACGTGCAATTGATGAAGATTACGATGCCGTTGCTGATTACCATTCCCAGCGGGGGAACGGCGTATCCCGAGCAGTTCGGCGTATCTGGAGTGGGGGATTTACAAGTATTCGACCTGCTGACGATCAAACAATCATGGGGTAGATGGGGATTTGGACCGGCGCTGGTTTTTCCGACGGCAAGCGCAAATCCGCTGGGCAATGGTAAGTATCAAGCAGGACCTGCCTTTGCCTTGATTTATACGGGGATCAAGAACCTTACGGTAGGTGCGGTGGTTCAGAATCCCATTTCCTATGCTGGCTCTCCGAATCGTCCAAATATAAACAACATGCTCATCACCCCGACTTTGACATTCAACTTGAACGACGGGTGGTTCGTGGGTATGAGCGACTACAACTGGAGCTTTAACTGGGAAAACGGTGGGGCCTTGACATTTCCCGTGGGCGTTCAAGTGGGCAAAGTTCTGAAACTTGGTAAACAGCCCTTCAGTTTGTCAGCCGAGGTGGGGGGAGTGGCAGCCAGACCGGCGAACACTCCAAGCCCTGGTTGGGTATTCGGATTTGAACTAAGTCCCATCTTCAATTGGCACCTTGGTCCGGGAGAAAAAGTCCGGCTGCGTGGGGACAAATAGGACCGCCCGGCCGCAGGTCGCGCAATGATGTCTGGTTCTGTTCCCGAATTAACGAGTGCCCCCTGAACTCGAGTTTAGCGATTACCCGTCCGTCACTCGATTCACGAATTCGCCTCGTTATATACTCCCGGAATGAATTTAGCCGTGCGAAGTCGCCGCAAAGTATACGGCCAACTGCTGAAGCATGCCCGGCGCCAGCCGCATCGGGAATGCTGCGGAATTCTGGGCGGGCAGGACGGACTGATCACGCAGGCGTTCCCTGCGAAGAACGTTGCGGCTGATCCCGTGAGGAATTACGAAATCGCGGCCAAGGAGATCGTGCGCCTGATGGGGGAACTCCGCAAACGGCGGTTGAAATTCCTCGGCATCTACCACTCGCATCCGAATTGGATGGAAACGAACGAGCCTTCGCCCAAAGATATCGCACTGGCCTACTATTCCGAAGCGATCTATTTCATCGTCACGCCGCGGCCGTACGCAACTACGCCCATTCGGGCATTTTCAATCCGCGATGGACGTGCGACGGAACTCGAGATTCAGGTCCTGCCCTGACGTAAACGCGCAGCAGAGCAGAGAGGACTGGAAGGAACTCAGTCATGAGAAAAGTCAATGTGCTTGAATTCATCTCCCTTGATGGCGTGATACAAGCCCCAGGCGGGCCAAAGGAAGATACCAGTGGCGGCTTCGAGTACGGCGGGTGGATCAGTCCACATTCCGACACGATTAGTTCAGCGGCCATAACAAAACAGATGAACATGCCGTTTGACTTGTTGCTCGGGCGAAAAACCTTTGAAATTTGGGCACCATTCTGGCCGCAACATAACGACATTTGGCCGGCCGTCAACACCGCGACCAAGTACGTCGCCTCAAATACCATGACTTCTCACGAATGGCAGCCGTCCGTGTTTCTAAACGGAGATATTGCGGAAAAAATCAGCAAAATTAAGCAACAGGAAGGGCCGGATTTGCACGTTTATGGAAGCGCAAATCTCATTCAGACACTCCTCAAGCATAATTTGGTCGATGCGTTATGGCTGAAGATATTTCCGATCACGTTGGGCAGTGGAAAACGATTGTTTGCCGATGGCACGATCCCGGCGGCATTCAAGGTGACGGAAAGCACAGTCACATCGAAAGGCGTGATTATCGTCAATTACGAGCGCGCGGGCGGCATTCGCGCCGTGTTGGGCATCTGACGGTAGCGTCGGCGTGCAGGGTGGACCGGCTCGGGCTGGTAGTCAAAAGCAACGACGCCCCGCTCCCGACCGTGTTTCATTCTCATTTATCGCGCTCGATCTGTCAGGTTTGCACACGCGCAAATTTCTGGCCTCGATCCACAATCGAGAGTTTGCAAATCCTGCGCCGCTGGGGTGGCGAAATCGGAACTTAGGCGGCCCTCATCGCGGGCTTCCTCGCGATCAACTGGTGCATGCGGCAGTGCGCAACCAGTGTGTGGGGTGAAGCATCTGCCTCATTCATTCCAGCAACCAGCTCTTGCAGCCGCGCCGCTGTCAAGCTTCCCTCTTTCACCATCCCAAGACCGACGGCGCGCAATGTCCAGTTCCAGAATCCCTTGTGTTCACCGGTAATGTGATGGGGGTGATAAGCGTCGATGTGGACGATCTCAAAGCCCGCTTCCTTCGCCCACAGATGGGCGCGTCTTCCGCCCGTATAATCCACTCCGCGCTGGCGCGCGCCTTCCATGCAAATGTCGCGCAGTTCCGCATAAGCGGCGGAGGCCGGTTCAGCATATACCGCGCTCACATCCGCCTCTTCGCATACCATCGCCCCGCCGGGCTTCAACGCGGCGTAGATGGCGCGCATTGCTTCTGCGGGCCTGTTCAGATGCACCATCAGCCATCTCGAGTACGACACATCTACGCTTTCTGGTTCTAGCGCGGGCTCGTAAATATTGGCGGAGCGAAACTGCGCCGTCTTCAGCCCAGCTTTGCGCGCCAATTCCGAGGCTACCGCCAAGTTATCTTCGTTCAGGTCGATCCCTATGGCATACGCTCCTTCGCTTGCGGCCCATCGAGTGACGTACCCCAGCCCACAGCCAAACTCCACGAAACGCTGGCCCGAAACGAATCCGGCCCTGCGCAGCAATTCCCGAGTTCGGCCATCGTGAATTGCGCTGATGACGCGTAACCGATCGTGGTCACTTCGTCCAGACCCCAATAGGTACTTGTCTCCGATCGTTGACATTTCTTCTTGCTCTCCTTGACTTTCAGTCTGTGTTGTTCGTCAATGCACCGCATGGAGGTGGGCCTCTGGGAAAAACCCATTCTCCTCCGTGCCATGCAAATGAACTTGAACGTCCAGATTCAGGTTAGCGGGGCACCGTTTGAGGGTTGTCAGGAAGAAGTCAACTTCATGTCAGTTCTCCAATTCCCGTCAGTCAATTCAGCTGTCGAGCGCGGGTGTCGATACGTTTTCGCAATCGCTAAGGCGATTACTTGACGCTTGCGGAGCGCGTCGCTATCATCCTGCCGTCTTTGCGATCTCAGTCCCGCAAACGCAAAAGAGTAGCTCGCCAGGAGGAAGACACGGTGCCACCACAGGCCTACGACATCATCACCGTCGGCGGCGGTATTGCAGCGTCCGCGTTCGCGCGCGCCATGTGTCAGCGCGGCGCAAGGGTGCTAATCCTAGAAAAAGAGACAGGTTTCAGAGACCGTGTGCGCGGCGAGGGAACGGTTCCTTGGGGCGTTGCCGAAGCGCGCGAACTAGGGCTGCTTGAACTTCTGCGCGCCGACTGTGCTCACAATGTGCCGTTCGTCGACGGAGGCATGGGGCCACGCGACACGCGGTCGACCACGCCGCAAGGTTTGCCGACTCTTACGTTCGCGCATCAGCAAATGCAGGAGACGCTGCTGGCCGCTGCGGAAAATTCCGGTGCGCAGGTTCGCCGGGGCGTCACTGTGGAACAAATCGAGTCTGGCGCCACGCCTGCGGTGGTAGTGAACGGTGGCAAGCGCGAGCGCATTACCGCTCGGCTGGTTGTCGCTGCCGACGGTCGTGGCGCGCCTTCACGGAAATGGGCGGGCTTCACCGTCGCGGAGCAAACGCACGACTACTACATGGCCGGTGTGCTGCTGTGGGTGAGTAGGCCGGGGCATTGCAGCCCCAGCCCCTCGCAGAACCGGACGTGAACCTCTCGGCTCATCCGGCTCCCATCACCGAGCCGCGGGGAGAAATCCCCGCTCCCAATGCACAAATGAACTTGGTGCGGTTTCAGCGAGGCGGCCCAGTGCCCGGGCAGCACGCGTAATGCCGCGCGCCAGGGCCTTGTATTTCCGCTGCATCCAGCGCACCAGATAGTCGTTCACTTGCCTCCAAAGTGGTTTCAACGCCGTTGGATAGAATCGACCATAGTAATTTGCCCAGCCCCGAAGTATCGGGCCGAACATGTTCGATAGGTCATTCAGCTCTTGGTCGCACATCAGCTGAATGTGCCATCCTCGCACCGTTTGTCGCATCTTCTTCAGCGCTTCACGGCTGACGCCTGGAGAAAAGTTCACGTAGACCCGACCGTATTTATCGACCGCCTTACGCGGTCGAAACGTGTAGCCGAGAAAGGTGAAATGAATCGTTGGATGCGCGGCCTGCCGATTGACATCTTGGCAGTACACGATCCGCGTTTTCTCCGGATGCAACTCGAGACCGCACTCCCCTAGCCTCACTCCGAGCTTTCTGAGCACCAACCGGGCTTGCACCTCGCTCTTGCAGTGAATAACGCCGTCATCCGCGTAGCGGCAAAACCGAACGCTCCGCATCTCTCGTCGCATCCATGCATCCAGCGTGTAGTGCAGGAAGAGGTTCGCAAGCAGCGGACTGACGACGCCCCCTTGCGGGGTGCCTCGCTCACGTGCCACCTGTTTCCCCTCCTTGGTTTCCATCGGTGCCTTTAGCCATCTTTCAATGTACAGAAGGACCCATGGTGTACTGCAGTGTTTTCGTACGGCTCGTAAGAGAAGTTCGTGGTCAATGTTGTCGAACAGACCTTTGATGTCGAACTCAACGACCCAGTCATATTCCCAGCTTCGCCGCCTCACCAAGGCCACCGCATCCAAGGCTGATCGCCCTGGCCGATAGCCGAATGAGTCGCGATCAAAAACCGGCTCGAGCACGGGCTCAAGGACCAACTTGACCACCGTTTGTGCAACCCGATCGGCAACTGTGGGCACGCCCAACATTCTCGTGCCCCCGCTTTTCTTCGGTATCGGCACGGCTTTAACTGGCGGCGGAAAATAGCTGCCAGATCCCATGCGATTCCAGAGCTTGTACAGATTGCCGCCGAGACTTTTCTCGAACGCTTCGATCGACTCGTTGTCTACCCCAGCGCCTCCTCCATTTGCTTTGACCCGCTGGAATGCTTCCCAGACGAGCGCCTTAGGAATTACAAACGGCTTCGTCATTTGCTCACGCTCCTCCTACTCGCGCAGTTGGCGTGAACATTTGACCCGATGACGCGGCCCCTTCGCTCCATCGCCGTTGCGGCGACTTCAGCGCTACTACGAGCCGCTCCGTCCCTTGATCGCGCTTCGGTATTTTCGGCCTTGCGTTGTGCGCTTGTGCCTTTCCCTTTACACCGCGATCGAAGGTTCCCGCAGTTCAACATAGGAGCCCGAACCAGGATGGCGCTGCCTCTATGCCGGACGTCGCATGGCCAATAGGCAGGCTCCCGCCATGCTGATCCCGGGTTAACATCAACGCCCGGTTTCGACGTCGTCTGAGCAGTTTCGACAATTGAACGGCAGTTCACTTGTGTTCGCCTTCGTTGGTTCTCACCTGATGCCTTTTGGCACCTTTTCCGCAACGCTCACGACCAGGGCTTTTGACCCAAGCCGCTTGCGGTGGTTTGCACCCTGCTCCTGCAAGCCGGGCACGAGAGGTCAGTTCATTCCTTCTCTCATCTCCTCTGCTGCTTACTGCGGCACACTAATGTCGCTGCTCCGACAGACACAATGTACTTCATCTTTAACCCGCAGTTCGGCATGTGCGTCGGACTGATTCCCATCGGCAAAAATCGCCACCGTGCCTATTACATGTATCCAAAGACGATGCAGTATCGCCTGCAAGGCACGCAGATGCTGGATTTGTTCTTTCGTGAGTCGGCCAGGTGCTATGCGCCACTGGCCGATTACTACGCTGCCGCCAAATGCATCGGGCCGCTGGCGAGCTTTGACGTCAGCGAGCTGTGGGTGGAACATCCCTATCGCGACGGCGTTGTGCTGATTGGCGATGCGGCGGCCACCTCTGACCCGACTTACGGCCAGGGCCTGTCTTTCGCGCTGCGTGGCGCACGAGTTTTGCGGGACGAACTCACCGCAAATCCCGATTGGACTGCTGCGGCAAACCACTACGCCGAACAACATCGCCGTTGGCGTGGCGCTTGCTGCACCGTTGAGGGCTGGTTGCGTACTTTGTTTCAGGATCCCAGTCCACAATCCGCAGCACTGCGGGAAAAAGCCATGCCGCTGATCGCGCAGGATCCTACGCGCGTTCCCGATCACATCTTCAGTGGCCCCGACCTGCCCGTGAATAACGAAGTGCGCTCCCGGTTTTTTGGCGAATCCTAAGTGCAGCGAGACCAGGATTGCTTGCTGTCTGCCGGTAGGTTGGGAGATCGGAAAACTCGCAACACCGACATGGACGATTAGCGCCGTTAACTGGGACCTGGGGCATTTGATCGATGTTCCCGTAACGCCGTTTGGACGTAGCCGCCCGGCGGCGGACGCTTCGCTTGACGAGCGGAGCAGTGATTGCCAAGCGGATTTGATATAAGTGTGGGTCACGTTGGGGAGGAGGCGCTCCCATAAGCGCTAAGATAAGAATTGACCGTGATCTCTAGTTTTTGTACCCTGAGGGCATGAATGCCCTTGACGAAGACTGGAAAATCCTTCTGGGATTGTTCCCGCCGGACTGGGAAGTCGCGGCACGCCGAAGCGGTGCGGTCACGCGTCTTCGTGGTTTCGAGTCCGTCCAGGAGGTCTTGCGCACTCTGTTGTTGCACGTCGGTTGCGGCTATTCGCTGCGCGAGACAGCGGTGCGAGCGAAGGCAGCTGGCGTTGCCGAAGTGTCGGATGTGACGCTGTTAAATCGCTTGCGACAAGCCGAGGGATGGCTGCAGCGCCTGTGCCAGGAATTGCTGGCGGAGAATGGAGTGGAATGGCGCGGGCCACAGTCACGGCGGCCGATCCGCGCCGTAGACGCAACCGTGATCAAAGAACCGGGCAAAACCGGTTCGCAGTGGCGTCTGCACTTCAGCCTGCGGCTGCCGGAGTTGTCTTGTGATTTCTTCCAGATCACGGCCGCCGAGGGACAGGGAAACGGCGAGCAGTTGCGGCGGTTCCCCGTAGCGGCGGGGGATATCATCTTAGCGGATCGCGGATACTCGAACCCGCCCGGAGTGGCCGCAGTGTATCGACAAGATGCGGACGTCATTGTCCGAGTGAACACTTCCTCTCTGCCATTGTTCGGGCCCACGGGGCAGCCGCTCGCTTTGCTGCCGAAGTTGCGGAAGATCCGGGCCGCCGGCACGGTTCGCGAATGGCCGGCCTGGGTGCACGAGCAGAATCGGCGTATTGCAGGGCGTCTCTGTGTGGTGCGGAAAACTAAGCAAGCCATCGTCTTGGCGCAACGGCGTATGGCTCTCAAGGACCAAAAAAGGCAGCGCCAAAGCACACCGGAAACGCGGGAATACGCCCACTATGTAATCGTCTTCACCACCCTGCGCGAGTCCGAGATGGGTGCGGGTGAAGTGTTGGAATACTATCGTTTCCGGTGGCAAATTGAGCTGGTGTTTAAACGGCTCAAGTCCATTCTAGCCATGGGCCACTTGCCCAAGTACGACGAGCAGAGTTCTCGGGCCTGGCTCTACGGGAAACTCCTGGTGGCGCTGCTGACGCAGAAGTTAGTGCGCCTCGGTTGCGCTATTTCCCCCTGGGGCTACGATCTCTGGCAAACCACCGGTGCACAGCCCCTGGCGTGAGTTCCAGTTTGCCCTGCACCAACTCCAGCAAAGCGTTGCTCCCCGATTGAGACTGGAGGAAGTCCTAACGCACTGGAATGAGATCGCCATGGCGCTGGCCGAGCGCAACCGCAAGAGGATCCCGCAGCTCAACCGCCTTCTCTTATCTTAGCGCTTATGGGAGGCGCTCCCGTGACTCCACCGGCGCTCGAGATTGCCGATCTCATCCGCACGTCTGGAGCTGCCTTCATCGAGCGAAACCGCCAGTGGATCCGTTGGAGGCATGTCAAAGTGCTGCTGGCCATTGCGCGGTGTCGTACCGCTGCGCTCGGCGGACATCTCGATGAGTGCACCCGCTGCGCACACCGTGCTCCGATCTCGTATAACAGCTGCCGCGATCGCCATTGCCCGAAGTGTCAGACCGCGGCTCGCGAAAAATGGATCGCGGCGCGTCAAAAGGATCTGCTCCCCACGCGCTATCTGCACGTGGTCTTCACACTCCCCGGTCACTTGGCCCCACTTGTGTTGCGGAACAAAAAGGTGATCTACGATCTCTTGTTTCGTGCCAGCGCGGAAACACTTCTCGAAGTCGCTCACGATCCCCGACACCTCGGTGCCGAGATTGGTTTTTTCAGCGTGCTACACACGTGGAATCAAAAGGTCAGGCTTCATCCGCATATCCATTGTGTGGTTCCCGCTGGTGGTCTCTCCCTCGATGACACTCGCTGGGTGCGCTCGCCGGACAACTACTTTCTGCCCAAAGGGGTGCTACGCAAGGTCTTCCGTGGCAAGTTCGTCGCAGCTCTCCGGCAGGCCTTCCGGAATGGCGAGCTGCGCTTCCCCGAAAAGTTAAAGCTACTCGCGTACCCCAAGATCTTCGCCGCCTGGCTTCGCCCGCTGTATCGGAAGCCCTGGGTGGTGTACTTGAAACCTCCCTTCGGTGGCCCAGAGTATGTGCTGCAATATCTCGGCCGTTACACCCATCGCGTGGCCATCTCCAACCATCGCCTGGTCTCCTTCGCGGATGGCCAAGTCACCTTTCGCTGGCGTGATTCCGCTCACCACAACGAACAGAAGCTCACCGCTGTGTCGCACGATAAATTCTTGCGCCGCTTCCTGCTGCATATTCTTCCGCAAGGATTCGTGCGTATCCGGCACTTCGGTTTGCTGGCCTGCCGACGGCGCCGCACGACATTGCCCCTATGCTTCCAGTTGTTGGGTGCACCACAAGAAGCGCTTACCGAAGAGCACACTTCCTCCACCGAAGACGTTCCCGATCTTTATCGCTGTCCCAAGTGTGGAGGACCCATGAGGGTCATCGAACGGCTCACTGCCGCCGAAATCCAACTCCGTGCTCCACCACGGATGAACTCAGCCGCATGAAATTACTCTCTCCAACTCCAACACTCCGCACGCTTCTGCGCGCTACGCCCCTGTTCGCCTCGTCAGAAAACAAATTCTTTCTTTCAACCTCATCAACGACAGTTTTCACAACACGGTTTCACCGTAACCGTTTTCTGCGTCCGCGGTGTGACAGCTCATGCTCCACAGCGCAGTCGTGGCACACCTCAAAATCGCCTCCCCCCACAATTGAATTTGCATAGGCCCGCGTCCGCCGCACCCACGAGCGGCCACCTCCAAACGGCTTTACCGGACGCGCGCGGAACTCCGCCCCCCGCTCACTGCTGAGCGAGAACGCGCATCCGGTAAATCACTAGCGTTTCTGGCCAGTGACCTCCAGTTTAACTTCCGCATACCTACCACCAACTCCAGTCAAGCCGATTTAGAAGGGCGGTGGGAAAGGGACGGCGGGCGGAAAGCCTACCACTCGAGGCATTAGGCATTCCGACAGCGGTGCTTGAACCATGGTCTAATCACTGGCCTCAAGAGGTCTTTTTGGCCCTATACGGAAACCCGCCAGAAGACACTATTAATGTTATGTTTAGGTCGACTTCGGGAAAATCAGAGGTTGGGTAAGGATGAGCAATGAACTACGTCGCCCTCCTACGTTCCGCCATGGTGGCGTTGCTGCGAAACAAGTTGCGCAGTCTTCTGACGGTGCTCGGCATTTCCATCGGCATCGCCGCCGTCATCTGCGTCGTCGCTATCGGCAAAGCGGGCCAGGCTCGCGTCGAAGAGCACCTCAGTAATTTGGGGGACAATTTCGTTTGGATTGAAGCTGGCGGAAGAGCAGTCAACGGCGTTCGCACTGGCACTCACGACACAAAAACCCTTGTCGAAGCCGACGCCGTCGCCATAAAGAACCAGGTCTCCCTGATCAAGAGCGTATCCCCCAATGTGGACGATCCCGTGCAAGTTGTTTACGCGAATCAGAACTGGCACACCGTCTATCGCGGCGTCTCTCCGGAATTCTTCGACATCAAACGCTGGTTCGTCGATCAGGGCGCCATCTTCTCGCAAGACGATGTGGACCGCGCTGCCGATGTTTGCGTCATTGGCCGCACCGTCCGCTATCAGCTCTTTGGCGCGGAGGATGTCGTTGGCAAAGTCATTCGCGTCAGCAATCTTCCCTGTAAAGTCGTTGCAACTCTTGTCCCCAAGGGACTCTCCCTCTCCGGCCAGGATCAGGACGATGTGATCATCCTTCCATACACGACCGCGCAGAAAAAGCTCAAGGGCATCACCTGGCTCGACGACATCCTTTGCTCCGCCGTCTCGCAGGACGCCGTCAAGACCGCCGGGCAGGAAGCCGCGGCCGTGCTGCGCGACCGTCACCACCTTCGCCCGGAAGAGGAAGATGACTTCAACATCCGCAACCCTGAGGACATTATCCAGGCCCAAATCGAAGCCAGCAAGACGCTCACGATTCTCCTAATAGCCATTGCCTCCGTTTCACTCATCGTCGGCGGTATCGGCATCATGAACGTCATGCTCGTCTCTGTGACCGAACGAACGCGTGAAATCGGCGTCCGCGTTTCTGTTGGTGCCACTGAAGAATCTATTCAGCTGCAATTTCTCGGTGAATCAGTGGCGCTCAGCCTGGTGGGCGGCGCTGCTGGGGTTCTTTTCGGCATTGTTGGCTCGTATCTTGTCGGCCAAACGCTGAAATGGCCCATTGAGCTCTCCCTCGAGGCCGTTCTCATTGCCGCGTTGTTCTCCATTGCGGTTGGCGTCTTCTTCGGCTATTACCCGGCGCGGAAGGCTTCATTGCTCGATCCGATTGAAGCGCTGCGTTATGAATGAGGAGAGGGAAAACTCCGTGGCCCAGGAATGGACATGATGAAGTCTAAGTTCAAGTGGATTGCCATCGGGGCGTTGGTCATTGCCGCAGCAGTCTTTGGGTATTTCCGGTTTACTGGCAGCTCGCAGATCCAAAACTTCACAGCGAAGGTCGAACGCGGTTCCGTCGACGATGTCGTCGAAGCCACAGGAACGATCAATCCCATCGTGACCGTGCTCGTTGGCTCCCAGGTTTCCGGTACGATTGCCGAACTCCGTGCCGACTTTAACTCTCGCGTACATAAAGGCGATGTTGTCGCCATTATCGATCCGGCGCTCTTCAAGGGCGCACTCATGGAAGCGAAGTCCGACCTCGCGAACTCCAAAGCGAATCTTGTGGCCGCCCGTGCCAATCTCGACAAACTTAACGCCGCACTCGTCCAGACCAAAGCCGACTACGAGCGAGCTGTTGGACTTCACAACAGCGGTGTCCTGAGCCAGCAGCAACTCGACATAGCCAAGTCCAACTTCGACTCCGCCAAAGCCGCCGTCAATGCTGCCGCCGCCAACATCACGCAGGCCGAAGCTCAAGTCGAACAAAAAGGAGCCGCCGTCAGTGTCGCCCAGACGAATCTCGACTACACCATCATCCGTTCGCCCATCGATGGCACTGTAGTCGCTCGCAACGTGGATCTCGGCCAGACAGTTGCTGCTTCGTTCTCCGCTCCCACGATTTTTACCATCGCGAAAGACCTCAAAATCATGTGGGTCTATACAAAGACAGACGAGTCCGATGTAGGCAGCATTCTCATCGGCAAGCCGGTCACCTTCAAAGTGGATGCATTCCCAAAGGAGACCTTCCACGGGGTCGTCAAGCAGGTCCGCATGAACCCCACCATGGTTCAGAGTGTCGTTACCTATGACACGATCATCGAATTCTCGAATCCTGACCTCAAACTCCTTCCCGGTATGACCGCCTACGTGACCGTTCCTCTGGCGTCGGTTGAGAACGTCCTGAAAATTCCCAATACCGCACTCCGCTATAAGCCGCCCTACGCTCCTGAAGAAATCCTCGCCATTTACAAGCAATACGGCATAGACGGTGCTGAACGCGCTCAGGCCTCCTCTGACCCTGTGGTTGCCGCCACCGACACACAATCCTCCTCGCCAAACGCTTCTGTACCGCAGCCGCCAGCTCGTCCCAAAGCGGATGCGGCGGTCGTCTGGAAACTGCATCCCGACAGTTCCATGGAGCCGGTCAAAGTCTCTCTCGGTATCACCGATCATGCCTACACCCAAATCACGGGAGTCTTGAAAGGTCAGCTCAAAGTAGGCGACGAACTCATCATCCGTTCCACGGTTCCCAAGAATCAAACTCCTGGCACTCTCCGCCGATAAATTCGTGGCCGCCGCAGATCAACTCGACTCCGCGGGCACTCTTGCCGCCTCAGCTCCTATCATTCGGGTGGTTGACCTCCATAAATACTACGACCTCGGCGATGCACGCGTTCACGCTCTTCGTGGTGTGAGCCTGGAGATTCATCGCCGCGAATTTATCGCCATCATGGGCGCATCGGGCAGTGGGAAGTCTACCTTCATGAATCTCCTCGGCTGCCTTGACCGTCCGACCTCCGGCCAATACTTCCTGGAGGGCGTCGATGTCTCGAGGTACGACAAGCGCGCTCTCGCCCACATTCGCAATCAGAAACTTGGTTTTGTGTTTCAAGGATTCAATCTGCTGGCGCGCACCACGGCTCTGGAAAACACCGAATTGCCAACTCTCTACTCAAAACTCGGTCGCGATGAGTCGCAAAAACGCGCCACCGATGCCCTGGCGATGGTCGGCCTCACCGACCGCATGCATCACTATCCTTCCCAGATGTCCGGTGGCCAGCAACAGCGAGTGGCAATCGCAAGGGCGCTGGTGAACCGTCCGGCCATCCTACTTGCCGACGAACCGACTGGAAACCTGGACAGCCGGACCTCAATTGAGATCATGGAGATCTTCCAGGGCCTAAACGACAAAGGGCTGACGATTGTTCTGGTCACACACGAACAGGACATCGCGCAATTTGCCAAACGAGTTCTCATTTTTCGAGATGGAAAGATCCGGAGCGATTATCCGGTTCAGCACCGGCCGAAGGCGGCCGAAGTTCTACGGACAATGCCGACACTCGAGGACTAGAGATGGAACGGTTGCAACAACCATGAAGGTGAGTCCCGCCATGCGATTTCATGTGTTGCTGGTCCTCAGTAATGGAGGTGCAAACCAGCGAGCCTGTGAAACTCGAAAAAACTATCGAGCTGTTGAATGTGGAGGATCTGCGCCAACGATGATCCTGGTTTTTCGCACTTTCGAATAAAGCTCGTGATGCGTAGTCAGCTTTCTTGAAACTGACCGGGCAATAACGAAACTGGAAAATAGCACCGGAGGATTCCATGAGAAAGGGTTTTCTACTTGCGCTCGGAGCACTCGCTTTGGGAGGTCTTTCGGTGTGTGCGCAGGAAGGCTCCCCGACGCTAAAGAAGGTGAAGGAGTTCGATCTTCCGGGCCCACCGGGTAAACGCTTCGACTATCTCACCATTGATACGGATGACGGCTACCTCATCTCGGCGCATCTCGCTGCGAACCAGACCTACGTGATCGACCTGCGCTCGAACGCCGTTCTGGCCACGGTTACCGACACGCCGGGGGCGGAAGGCGTCGAATGCGTTCCAGAATTGAAGAAGTTCTACACCTCCAATGCCGGAGACAACACAATTGGTGTCGTCGACATGAATCAAATGAAGGTGGTCAAGAAGTTAAAGACGGAAAGCAAACCGGACGGAAGCACGTATGCCGCTCCCTTTCACAAGCTGTACGTTTCCGATGAACGAGGAAAGGCAGAAGCGGTAGTGGATGTGACGAAAGACGAGATTGTAAAGACCCTGCACTTCGACAGTGAAACGGGAATGCCGCAATACGACCCGGTTGCAAAGAAGGTCTATGTGAATCTCCAGGATACAAATATCTTTGCCGTCATCGACCCCAATGCCGATGAAGTGATTGGGCGATATCCGGTGGGCCGTTGCAAGGGCAACCATGGAATGACGCTTGACCCGGAACATCATCGCGCGTTTCTTGCCTGTGAGGGAAACGAACTTATGACGGTCTTTGATCTGGACAAGAATCAGCCCATCGCATACCTGCCCATGGCGGGAGGGCCCGACGTAATCAAGTTCGATCCAGCCCTTAAGCGAATCTACGTAGCATGTTCAAGTGGTGCGATTTCCGTCTTTCAGATGGACGACCCGGATCACTACCGGAAGCTCGAAGATTTCCCGGTAGAGAAGAAAGTGCACAGCTTGGCGGTCGACTTCACCACACACCGCGTTTACGCACCCGAACAGGAGGCGGCCGGTAAACCTGTGGCGCGAATGGGCGTGTACGATGCAATTAGCAAAAAATGATTCACAACCGGCGTTAGGAATCCATGTGAGGTGCCAGCTCAATGCGGATGGCACTCCGCCAAACTCCATTGTGGATGAATGCTTCGCAGGGAAGTCAGGAGTTCCATTGGCGTCTTGTGGATCGTGGCGTAACCGAAAGTTAAGAGTCTCTACGTGCTGTCGATTGAGGGACGCTGCTCTTTCCTACCAGCAGCCGCGACACAATCTCCTGATGGTTACCCCTCGAGCTGAAAGCTCTTCAAGTAATTGGGCGACTCCTGGAGAGGTTTCACGATCGCCCGGGACAATGATTGCCCATTCCAGGTTCTCTCGAAACTCTTTCGATCTAATCTGCCACTGCCCGAAAGACGACGACTTCGCCTCGCCAATTTGGACGATTGACCAATGCCTCACAAGCGCCAGGGCGGCTGCCTCGTCCGGTAACGGTCCGGACAGGATAAAGTGGTTGTTTCCGTGTACCAGGATGCCGACCATATGTTTTCAAGCCTCCAGACGCGGGTCAGCAACCGGGTAGCCGATTGCGAAATGGTAGACGACTTGCCCTAGCTCAGAGGAGAGGCCCAGGTATCGGTTCACTTCTTCATCAAAAAACGCTCCGATGCCTGTCGCTCCCAGTCCAAGAGCCTCGGCAGCGAGATACATTCGTTGGCCAATTGCTCCCGCCTCGAAATGCACGTATCGATAGCCGCGGTCTCCATACCTGCTGGCAGCACCTTCCAAATCGCCGATCATGGAAAATGCCACGCATGCATTACCGGCCAGATCTTGTCGCAAACTGAGGGCTGCCGCCACCAAGCGTTGGTCCCCTGCTTTGATTCTTTCCAACTCTGCATGCTCCGGCCAGAAGCGATAAACGCCCGGCTCCAGGGCTTCGACGCGATGGACGTAAAGATAAAGATGGACGTAACGATGTGTAGCGAAATCGGCGAACAGACGCTCCCTTGTGGTGGACAGCAGAGTCGCAAGTTGCGGTAAGGAGATCGACTCGCTCCCGCCTTTGAAGTCAAGAGCAGAACGGCGTGTACGAACGACGTCACCGAAACCGTAGTTTGCGGAGACAGGAGCCGGCAGGATGACTTCCCCGCGCCCGGATACCTTCGGCTCGCCAAGAGCGGGGATGGTGGATTCTGTGCCGAGCTTCGTAGCAGTGTGAATACGTTCGATCAGAGGGTAAGTTCCTTGCTCCTGCGACAGTCGGTTGGGCTGGCCCCCAAGAACAACCGTCTCGTCTGCATTCAACTTGTTCACCGGGATGGACGCGCCGTGAAGCCCGACGATTAACATGGGCCACTCATCCGCACTGAGGAGACACGATTCCGCCACCCCGTCATCCAAAAAATGCCCAATAGCAAAGCTCTCGCTTCCGAGAGATCGAGCCGCAAGCGCGAGAGCCTGCCAGGCATGTCCGATGTCGTGTAAGCAATACCGATAGGCCCGGTCCCCGTACTTCCAGGCTTCGCGCCAAGCAATACTGGTCAGAACAAAAATGAGTGGTGCAGAGTTGTTGACAAGTTTCGCGCCAAAATCTCCGATGGCACGTTGTTCTGCCATGTGGGATGAGGGGCGGTAATGATAGAGGCCATCGGGCCAATCGAGCAGTCTTCGCGTGCAGAAGTGAAATTCGGTCGGATGGAGATTACCGGAAGAAGGATTGATGCGCAGAGAGTAGATAGCCCCGGTGGACGGAACTCGCTTGAACGCGCTAATCGAGGCTGAATAGAACATCAACTGCGAAAGGAATTCCGCACCGTCCCTCGCCAGAGTATTTCCTGTTTTACCCTCGAGTACTCCGAGAGCCGAGATCTGTGGGGCCGGCGGGTCGGCCGGCAAATCCACGAGCGGAACGCCTTCATAATGGCGAAACGGATTGGGCATATTCGCCCAATCGAGGTATTGCTGATTTCGTCGCAGCGATTCTGCACTGTGCTTCGTCAATTCATGATATTCGTGCCAAGTCATTTAGCGTGAATCCTGAGATCACCATACGGGCAAACGAGACATTTGAGTAATCGTTGATTTCAACTGCCGGCTAAAAGAGCGTATCAGGATGGTTGCCGAACATGCCCGACGATCGCATTGATCAGGAGTTACTGTTGTTCGGGGAGGGCTCGCTTCTGACCGGTGACAGGCACTTGATTGCATAACAATGTCGGCTCCTCGACCCGAGTAAACTGTGGTTGCTTAACGACCATAGGCTCGGGAGAGTCGGAGTAGGGATCACAGTTGCCCATGACCCCCTCCGCGGATCCGGACGAGCGGATTTCCCGCATCCGGCTCTTACCTTAGGTAACAACGCCCATGCGGCGCAGAGGATAAGGATGATAGATGCGAACAGGATGCAGCCAGTGAGCAATGAGCCGATGCATTCGATCCCAGGGGACATGGCCGTTCTGACTGCGCCGTGATAAAGCGCGATGCCACAGCCGTCCTACTTGGAGTCGAAAGAGATGCAGTGCAGCGTCGTTCATGGGCACACCGTAGTAGCGATTGTGTCCATCAACCACTGATCGTAGCCACTGACCTACTTCGGGGATAGGGTGGTGCATGCGTCGCCGAAGCTCGGCTTTCACCTCGTTCAGCTTCGCTTGTAACCGTTTGCGGACCGTCTGCCGTAACACTGTGAAACATCCAGAACTCCTTTTCTTTCCGCAGATATGCGTAAAGCCAAGGAAGTTGAACGTTTCAGGTTTCCCTTCTCCACGCCGCTGGCGGTCTCGGATCGCAAATGGTCCGAACTCCAGTAGGCGCGTTTTCTCGGGATGCAGTTCGAGGTCGAATCTCCGCATTCGTTCCGTCAATTCTGCCCAGAACCGCTTGGCATCCGCTTTTCCCTGGAATCCAACGACGATGTCGTCTGCAAATCGCACGATGATGACATCACCGTGTGCTTGTTTCCGGCGCCACGCTTGAACCCACAGGTCGAAGACGTAGTGGAGGTAGACGTTGGCCAGCAGCGGCGATGCACTGCCGCCCTGGGGTGTACCTGCTTCCACCCGTATCCGCTTCCCGTCCTCCAACACGCCGGCATTCAACCATTTCTGGATGAGTCGCACAACGCGTCGGTCCGCAATTCGATGCTCGATGAACTTCACCAGCCATTCGTGCGAAATCTTGTCGAAAAAGCTGCGAATGTCCAAATCAAGCACCCAGCTCACTTTTCTTGTCAGCAGTCCGGTGTAGAGCGCGTCCAATGCTTGATGCTGGCTTCGCTTTGGCCGGAACCCGTATGAGAAACCGAGAAAGTCCGTTTCGTAGATGGTGTTCAGCACCTCGACCGTCGCACGCTGGACGATCTTATCTTCCAGCGCCGTTACTCCTAGCGGTCTTTGCCGCCCGTCCTCCTTAGGGATGTACACCCTTCTCACCGGCTTTGCTCGATACGCTCCTTGCTTCAGCCTCTCGCAGAGTTTTTGGAGATGAATCTCCAGTTGCTCTCCGTAGCTCCGCCACGTCTCCCCGTCCACACCAGGCGAGGCTTCCTTCTTCAAACGAAAGTAGGCCATGCGAAGTGTTTCTAGGTTGTAGATGTGGTGCAGGAGCGCTGTGAACCGTAGCTTCTTATCTTTTCTTGCTGCCTGACGTACCCGCTCCAGCGCATTGGGCACAACAGTCCGGCTCGGTGTCCGGGTTGCGTTTTGCTGTGGCAGGTTCCCTTTGGTCAAACCTCTTCCCTCCATCCCCTCCGCCTCCGGTTTCCCAGTCTTGTTCGGGGATTTCTCAGGTACTACAGGTCTGTCCGACTTCCCGTGTTCGTTCATCGTCGGCGTACGTCTTTGGACTTCCCGACGCACCCCGGTCTTGATACCTCCGGGTGAATACGGGATCTCCCGGTTCCCTTGTGAGGTGCTTCCATACGTGCACGGGGTCTTTGACCGCGAGGGACCCCGTCACACCTCGCGTTATCGGTGTGCTGGGTGGTGCCTTCCGCTTCTCCTTACAGCGTCGACGTCCCCGAGTTAGTTCTTACGCGGCTGAATACCCGCCCCATATTTTCCCCTGCCAACGCTTCGACGCCGCCCTCGCGAGTGGCTCCGCATGACTCGGGGTCGATGTGGCTCGCTATTCCTTCATCGAGTGATTTTGCATTCACTTCACCTCACCGGTTTTCCCGGCGCACAAGGAGCCGAACATGATGTTGGTAGGCGTAGATTACCACCCGAGCTTTCAGACGATTGCATTTTTTGTGGAAGAGACAGGTGAGTGTGGTGAACAGGAACTGAACCACAGTGATGGTCAAGCAGAGAAATTCTACCGAGACCTGAAGCAGCGAGGAATCTGCGTGCGGGTAGGCATGGAGGCTACCGGATATTCACGTTGGTTCGAGCGGCTACTGGCTGAATTAGGTTTCGAGCTGTGGATCGGAGATCCTGCGGAGATCAAAGCCAAGCGTGTGAAGAAGCAGAAGTTCGACCGTGAGGACGCCCGACTTCTACTCAGGCTGTTGCGGGAAAATAACTTTCCACAAATCTGGGTACCGGGTCCGGAGAATCGGGATCTGCGACAACTGTTGTGGCACCGCCATCGGTTGGGGCAGATGCGCGCGCGGATCATGAATCAGCTGCAGGCGTTGGCGATGAACGAGGGCTATCGCTGGAAGAAAAAACTATTCAGCGAGCAAGGACCAGTACTGTTGGAGAAACTCTCGTTAGGTCCTTGGGCCAGCCGGCGCCGGCAAGAGTTGTTGGAGCTGCTGGACCGCATGATCCAACGATTGAGGAGCTAACCACAGCCGTCGAGCGGAAGCCAGGAAGCGACCCGAGGTAGTGCGGCTGATGACACATCCAGGCATGGGTTCGCTGACGGCACTCGCCTATGTGTTGATCATCGGAACTCCAACGCGGTTCGAGCGCGGCAAGCAGATCGGCACATACGTAGGAATGATTCCGTGTGAGGACTCCAGCGCACGCAAGCAGCGATTGGGGCACGTCACCAAGCCGGAAGTTCCTTGTTGCGGTTCTTGTTGGCAGAAGCAGCCCAAGCGGCGGCGCGTGTCCATCCTGATTGGAGACGTCGGTACCATCACCTGGCGATGCGTCGGCACAGGAGCATTGCCAAGGTAGCGATGGGTCGCCGACTGGGGATTCTTCTGTACTGGATGTGGCGGAATGGTTGCGAGTATCCACCGTCGTTAGAATTCGGTTGGTACGTGGGAAAGCTCGATCCCGGACATGGCGTGAAGTAGAACGCCGTGCACTTGAATGGGCATCCCGCTCCCTGCAAAGGGAGTTTGAATTAGTAATCTTGGTCGAGGTATGGATCGAAGAGATGTTTAGGTCGGACTGAAACCGACCGATAGATTACGAGCGAGCCGTGGTCGCCGAAGCAGAGGTCAAAGAAGAACAAGGAAGACCACTCTTCGGATTGGACGGAGAAGTCTGTTCAAAAAAGTATTTGACAGGGCCGACATTGTTATCGCGCTGGGAAAAGCGTGGAAGAGGAGGAACCGAAGATGAGGCGGTGAAACCCCTTGATGGAGTCCAGCGGGTGCAAGTCCCGTACGGCCAAAGCGAGCACGCAGGCCGGTAGCGAGTGTTGCCATTCACCGGGCGACTGGTGGGTGCGAAGCGTACACAGCAAGGAAGCAGGCCGTGAAGATTCAGCTCCGAAATCCGGCTCGTTGCGATGCCGACGCCGTTAACAAGGCGGAAGGCAGCATCCGGACGACCGCTATTGCAAGGTCGCGCCGGGGTCGCCGGAGTCCCTAGCTCAGGGCATGCTTCCAAAGGGATTCCCCATGAACCCAGGAGAGCTCGCCATCTCCGCTCGCAAGAGCGGAAACGCGACCGCCAAGGGAAACCAGAGGCGATCGCACACGGGTGGAGGAGCAGTCTTACGACCCCGTACTGCCGATGAAGGTGGGGAACCGCAGGGCTTCCGCAAGGAGCGGCCACGGGACCCCCTGGAGGGAAGGGGGAAACAGGCGCACGTATCTGGCGAAAGGAAACATAGACGAGGCTCAGACCTCGACACACTATGTTGGGGTGAACCCCTCTGTTGAGACAGTTTGGAATTGGCACACATGCAGTTCAATGGTTTTTCCTTCTCATTCTTTCTCTTCTCTTTCAGGATGATGCTCGGCTGGTGAAGCGGAGGCGAGCTCTGCTGGAGAGCAACTCGCCGAGGAATAACCAGCTGGAGACTCATCGGAACGATGAGCCGGGGGGCGGCTCTTGGGTCGCTCCCCGCTACTATTTCCTCGTACATCGGACTGATAGATCTCCTCATGCCTGAAAAAACTCATTGTCGCTCCAGCAGAATTTATCCCTGGACTCGCTTCCTGCTCGAACTCTTCCGGCGGTCGATAGCCCAGCGCCGAATGTAAACGGCAGCGATTGTAGTACTGTTCGATAAAGATTTCGATGTTACCCAGCAAGTGTTCTAAATCTCGGTAGTCGTTCGCATAAATCTCCTCCCGTTTGAGTGTCTTCATAAAGCTCTCGCAACTGGCGTTGTCATAGGGGTTCGCTGGTCGGCTCATACTGGGAATCATCTGGCGCTGTTGCAAGATCTGGGCGTAGTCTCCGCACGCGTACTGCACACCACGGTCGGAATGATGCACCAGACCCGGCGGCGGCTGTCGTTGCGCGATGGCCTGCTCCAAAGCTGCGATCGGCAAACGGGCCGCCAGCGTGCGATCCAGAGCCCATCCCACCACCTTGCGTGAGAACGAGTCCAGAACCACCGCCAGGTAGACAAACTCCTTCTTCAAACGGATATAGGTGATATCCGCTATCCAGAGCTGATTCATCCCCGTCAGTTTCATGCGACTGGCCAGGTTCAGATAGACCTCGAATTCGTGATCGGAATCCGTCGTCACCACGAACGCCCGCGGCTGTACGGCCAGCAGATTATCTTCCCGTAGGATCCGCAACACACGTTTGTGATTCACCAGCATCCCACGCCGCCGCAACTCGGCGCTGATCCGTCGATACCCGTAGCGGCGTCGGTGCTCGACCGCGATCTGCTGAATCACGCTCCGCACCTCCATATCTTCCTCGACGGGTGCTCGCTCCTGCAAAGAACGATAAAAACCGGCCCGGCTGACTCCGGCCAGCTGACACATGCGTTCGATGCTTAAGCTGCCTTGCAATGGCATCACTTCTTGGATTTCGTCGTAGATGGCTTCTCGCCACTGATACCGCTCTTCTGGCGTCGAGCCTCTACTTTTTGCAAGGCACCTTTGAAAAAATCCAGCTCCAGAGTTTTGTCAAGCACCACCCGCTTCAGCTGGTTGATTTCCTTGCGCAGGGCGGACTCACGCGAGTTCCCCGAAGGCGGTTCCTCGCCAGAGTCGAAAGGATCGAATTGATCTCGCCACTTGTAGAGAAGCCGTCGATGCACACCAAGTTCCTGTGACAATTCCACGATGTTGTCACAGGTCTTCAATCGCTCAACAGCCATCCGGCGGAATTTCTTCGGGTATTTCCCCACTCGTCTCTTTGCCACTCGCAGTTCCTTTCCCTGCAGAGTGTGCCTTATCCGAGTGTCTCAAGTTAAGGGTTCAGTCCAATGTCCACACAAATCGGCAGAATATCCGAGCTAGCCAAGGAGGATCCGAAGCGACAATTCTTTTCGATCGCTCATCTGATCACGCCCGAGGCGTTGTACGCGGCTTTCCGGGGACTACGAAAGAAAGCCAGCGCAGGAGTGGACGGCGTCACGTACCAGATGTATGAAAAGGACGCCGCAAGGAATATCCAACAGCTTCATGAGCGGCTCAAAGAAGGCAAGTACCGGGCTCAACCGCTACGCAGGATCTACATCCCCAAGGAAAACGGGAAGGAAAGACCCATCTCCATACCGTCCTTGGAAGACAAGGTCGTGCAGAAGGCGACGGGCGAAGTGCTTAATGCCATCTATGAGCAGGATTTCCTCGGATGCTCGTACGGGTTCCGACCCGGACGTAGGCCGCACCAGGCGCTGGACGAGGTGGGACGAGTCATCTGCGCAAAACCCACTAGCTGGATCCTGGAATTAGACATTACCGCCTACTTCGACACGATCGTGAGAGGGTAACTCATGGAGATGATCGAAAGGCGAATCAGCGACGGTAGTGTACTCCAACTGATACGGAAGTGGATTCAAGTCGGAGTCATCGACGAGGGGAGATTACTCGTGAGCAAAACAGGGACAGGGCAAGGGCAGACGATCAGTCCGCTCCTCGCCAACATCTACTTGCACTACGTGCTCGATGAATGGTTCGAACACGAAGTGAAGCCCCGCTTGAAGGGGGCAGCACACGAGATACGATTCGCCGATGATGCTGTGCTGTGCTTCCAGTATCGGGAGGATGCCGACAAGGTGATGGAGGTCCTGCCGAAACGGTTTGCAAAATACGGTTTGGCGCTCCACCCGGAGAAGACCCGGCTGGTGGACTTTGGGCGATACGCGGAGGAACATGCGAAGCGGCAGGGAAAGAAACCAGCCACGTTCGATTTCCTCGGCTTCACGCACATCTGTGCACGCAGCCGGAGAGGGAAGTTCACAGTGCAAGTGCGGACGATGAAGAAGCGGTTACGACGGGGCCTGAAGGAGATTGCCGAATGGTGCCGGGAGAACCGCCACAAGCCTGTGGAAGAACAGCAGAAAACCCTCAACGCCAAGCTCCGGGGCCACTACCAATACTATGGACTACCGACGAATTCCAGGAGCATCGGGAATTTCTACCGGGGAGTCTGCCGCATCTGGCGGAAGTGGCTCAATCGCCGAACTCCCGGGAAGGCACTGACGTGGGAGGAATTTACAAAACTTCTTCGTCGCCATCCTTTGTTGCTTCCCCGGATCGCACATTCTTGGAACGGCGCGGAGAGTAGCGTCTGAGGAACCCGCTGCGTGGAAATCTGCACGGTGGGGTCTGTGAGGGAGGAGACGTCAGTGGTGCCAAGGTGGACCTAACTAAACGCGCACGAAGCTGGAAACGGCGGATAGAGCCAAGGAAAGCCTAACGCCCACTGCGTTCTCCTCTACTCGGAGAGATCTACGGGTACCCGACTGCACAGGACTTGGCCTCCGGGTGAGTGGCAGGCCGCTTCTTCCCTTCGTTCAGTCGTTACTGCCAAAACTCCACCGCAGATCTACGCTCCACAATCAATTTGCTTTCTCGTGAATCTCAACGGAAACGCCAGAGCGGATGGAATCGCTAGCGTTGCGGATCACTTTATCGCCCGGCTTTAGATCTCCAAATACCTCTGTTCTTCCGTTCACGACGACTCCAGGTTTCACGTCCACCCACTCCGCCTTTCCTTGCCGAACACGAATCACGAATGTGCGCTGCAAGTCTGTAGTGACCGCTGTCACCGGTACGAACAGCGTTGGATACCCACGATGAATCGGCCAGTCCACATTTGCGAAGGAGCCCGGCGTGATTTGGTTGTCCGCGTTGTGATAGTCGAGTTCGACATTCATCGTGCGCGTGTTTTGGCTGATATCGTGCGAGACGCGCGCAATGGGTGCGCGGAAAGTATTTCCAGGGTACGCGGGGACACTGAAAGTGACCTCCTGGTTTTCCTGAACTCCAGCCGCGTACGCTTCCGGTACGGCAACGACAACACGCAAGCGATTCAGGTTTTCAATTTGGACGATTGGTTGTGCGCCAGATTGGCCCGAGGCTGGTCCAACCAGCGCGCCGGGATGCAGATTTCGCTGGGTCACCACGCCGTCAAACGGGGCACGAATTTCCAAATACGATTCCATTTGAGCCACACCTTGCAAGACACTCTCGGCGGCTTGAACATTTTTTGTTGCCGCCTCCACTTGAGCTTTGTCGGCTGCCGCCGTCTGGTCGGCGACTTGAAGATCATTGCCTGCAACGACACCGAGCGTCTGAGCGGCCGCCGCCAAGTGTAAATAGGTTCCGTGGTCCGATGCGAACTTCGCTTGCGCCGCGCTGAGTTGAGCTTCCGCCGTCTTGAGGGCGGCTTCCGCCTGCCCACGTTGTGCCACGATCTCAGGGGCGGACAGGAGAATCAGGACTTGCCCAGCTCGCACGCGCGATCCACGGTCCACAGTGATGCTGTCCAAGAAACCCGTAACCTTGGGGTAGATATCCACCACTTCGTATGCGGTAATTTGCGCCGGCAGGGTAAGCGTCGTCTCTAGTTTTTGAGATTCGACCGCAGTCACATTCACGATCTGTGCAGGACTTGCGGGTGAGGTTGAAGTGCCCTGCTGCATCGTGGGGTTGCTGCAGCCTGTAAGAGCACTCCCAAGGATAAATATCGTCAAGAGCGATCTCATCGCGAAACCTCCGATGCACCGGCAAATTGACTCTCCGGATCGTCAGGGTCAAGGGAAGGCGAAACGGTAGAAGCGCGTTTCTGCACCAGGCCGAAAACGGTTGGCAGAACAAGCAACGTTGCCCCGGTGGCGCAGAGCAAGCCCCCAATGACCGCCCGGCCTAGCGGCGCAGTCTCCTCGCTGCCCCGTCCAATCGCGAGCGCCATGGGGATCATTCCTGTGATCATGGCAAGGCTGGTCATCAACACGGGACGCAGTCGTTCTCCTGCGGCATTTCGTGCGGCAGTCTTCGCATCCGTGCCACTCTTTCTATTCTTTTCGGCGAAGGTAACCAGCAGGATCGCGTTGGCAACAGCAACGCCAATCGCCATGATCGCCCCCATGAAGCTTTCCAAATTTAAGGTCGTGCCCGTGATCAACAACATGAGCAGGACACCCGTGAGCACCGCGGGAATGGTAGACAAAACGATCAGAGACAGGCGAACAGACTCGAAATTCGCGGCAAGCAGAAGAAGGATGACCAAGATGGCTAGTGCAAGCCCTATGCTCAAATTGCCGAAGATCTGCCGCATTGCGCTCACCTGGCCTCGCACCTGAACACTTACGCCACGTGGCGGACTGCCCGCTCGGGCAATTGCGCCATCGATGTCAGTCGCCGCGCGACCCAAGTCGCCTTTCCCGAGATTCGCGGACAATCCGACCATCCAAAGTCCATTCTGACGGTCAAGCTCGCCGGGCACGCTCCCGCTGCGCACAGAAGCTACCTCACTCACGAGAGGGTTGGCGCCGGTTGCGCTTGAGACCGGAATGGTCTCGATATCTTTCACGGAAGTCATCTGAGCCTGCGGGACCTGCACTTGCACCTGGTAGCTCACTCCGGACTTAGGATCGCGCCAATAATTCGGGGACACGAAGCGACTTGAGGCCGTGGCAGCCACAACCGCTTGTCCGACCTGATCGGCGGTAACACCAAGCTGCCCAGCGAGCACGCGGTTCACGTGAACGTCGACCGAGGGGTAGTGCAGGGGCTCCTCGTACCCGAGGTCTCGCAAGTCGGAGATTTGTGAGAGTTCTTGCCTGACTCGCTCTGCAAAACTGAGTACATCGTTGTACTGCGGTCCGGTCGTGGCTACTTCGATTACCGAAGGCGTGCCAAAATTCAGGATCTGGCTAATCAGATCGCCGGGGTCAAAGGAGAAATGCGATCCCGGAAATTCGCGCGGCAGCGAATTGCGGAGTTTTTCCTTCAAACTAACAAGAGAGATTTCTGCCCCAGGCCGAAGCGCGACGTTCATGACGGCCTGTTGTGGCCCACTCGTCCAAAGAAACACAGCGTTGATGGGATAGGAAGACCCCTGCGTGCCTACATAGCTAAGAGTAATGGCGACATTGCCTCGACCCGCTTCACGATTGATCGCGTCGAGCACCCGTCGCGCCATTTCCTCCGTCACTGGCACCCGTGTGCCATCGGGAGCATCGAAGCGGAGACGCAACTGATTGGCTGCCGTAGAAGGGAAAATCTCGCGCGGAAGCCACAGGCCGATGAGAAAAATCACGCACGCGGCCAGTACCGCATATCCGCCTAATAGCGTGGCCGGATGGTCCATCAAACGATCCAGCCAGTTATAAAACCTTTTCCGGAATCGATCGAACCGGGATTCGGCGGAGCTATCAGCGTGAACGGTTTCCACTTTCAGAAGCCAGTTGGAGAGCACCGGCACGAGAGTGCTGGACAGCAGATACGATGCGCCCATCGAAAATCCGACCGCGAGCGAGAGGGGAACGAATAGCGAGCGGGCTGGACCCACCATAAAAAAGGACGGCAAGAAAACGGCGAGCACACACAACATCGCAAGAAGGCGCGGGTTCGCGACCTCCCGACTGGCCTCCCAGACCGCGCGAGCTTTTGGTTCGCCGGCCGCCAGACGCACATGGATGTTCTCGAGAAGCACCGTCCCTTCGTCCACAAGGACGCCAACGGCGAGGGCTAGCCCGCCAAGAGTCATGATGTTAATCGTCTGGCCTAGCGCCCACAACCCGACCACCGCCATAAGCAGAGCGAAAGGGATGGTAATGACGACGATTAACGAACTTTGCCAATCGCGAAGAAAGAAAAGCAGCGTAAAGCCCGCGAGGATCGCGCCTAGCAATCCTTCTCGGAGAACGGACTGGAGAGCATCGCGGACATACTCGGATTGGTCCAGTTCATAGGTAATTTTGATGTCTTCAGGAATCAAGGATTGAAATCGAGGAAGGCTCTCGCGAACTTCGTTGACCACGGTTATCGTCGAGGCGTCAGGGCGCTTGGTTACGGGGATGTAGACGGTTCGTTTGCCGTTTAATAGGGCATAGCCCGCGAGGATGTCCGAGGAATCAGAGACAGTCCCGACATCCCGGAGATAGACGGAAGGCCCAGAGCCGGTGCGCAGTGGAATTTCGAGCAAATCGGTAATCTGCCCGACGGTTGAATCCGTGGTGACAAGGGCCTGATAGTCTCCGATATTGGCATTCCCCGCAGGTTCAATGCTGTTTCCCGAAACCAGGGCTTGTACCACGCTTTGCGGCGAAAGCCTGTATGAGTGCAATTTGGTTGGGTCAACGCTGATCACAATCGTGCGCTGATTTCCACCAAAGGGCGGCGGTGAGGAAACCCCCGACAATGTCGCAAAAACGGGCCTGACGCGATTCAAGGCAAGATCTTGGATTTCACCAAGGGTACGTGATTGGCTCGAAAAAACGAGATATCCAACCGGCAGCGTGCCCGCATCGTAGCGAATCACAAATGGGGAAACCGTTCCCGGAGGCATGAATGCACGAGCTCGATTCACATAGGAGATTGTCTGTGCCAGCGCTTGACTCATGTCCGTACCGGGATGGAACGTAAGCTTCAGTAGTGCCGTGCCTTGGATCGATTTTGCCTCCACGTTCTCGATCCCGTTGACGTACAGGAAGTGGTATTCGTAGTAGTAGGCGATAAAGCCTTCCATCTGCTGGGGACTCATACCCCCATACGGCTGCGCAACATAAATGACTGGGAGATCAAGGCCCGGGAAAATATCAATGCGTGTTCGTCTCAGGGCGAAGATAGAAGAGAGAGCCAAAGCGATCACGATGACGATGACCGAGATCGGTCGGCGCAATGCTGCGCGAATCAGCCACACGACTAGTGCCCTCCCTGCGCCGTGCCGCGCAAGACTCGCAAGAAATCTTCCAGGTTTCCTTGCGCGTAGGCCACACCGAAAAGTTCCCGCCAGACATTCAACCTTCCAACGACATCGTCCATTTCTGCCTGAGCGAGTAGGTTCTCAGCGTCAGCTACTTCCACTAACGTTGCCAGACTTGATTGATAGCGAGCTTTCGACTGGGTTTCTGATTGCCGCGCCGCCACCAATTCCACAGGCGTTTCCTGAGCGATGAGTTCAGCGCCCTTCAGTCGGTCGCGCGCGGCTTGAACCTGACCCGTCAGGTCTTGAATCGTTTGGTCGTAGTAGGCCTGCCGCGAGCGGTCGTTGGCCTTCCAGATTTCCTCTTCCTGACTCCGTGCTTTGAAGGCAAAAATATCCGGAAAGAGAATGGTTATCCCTGTGACCCAATTTCCACGCGCCGGCGCGGCGCCATTCCAATTGCCAATAATCGACCCATCGTTTGGGACTCCACTTCCACGACCAAATGCCTCACCTTGCAGAAACAAGCGCGGATAGTTACTACGCTGGACGATTTTTCCCTCCGCCTGAGCCTGCCGGACGGAAATCATTTTATCGATAGCCAAAGGATGATCGGACACCGGAGATTCAAGAAGCGAGGAGTTTCCTGGCAACTTCAGAAGCGCGTCGCAATCCAATTCGATTTCAGTCCCTGCCGCTCCCATCAGAGACGCGAGTGTGTCGAGGGACACACGCGCTGCCTGCTGTGATTGATAGAGACGAGTCTTCGCCCGAGCCAGTTCCGCATCCGCGCGCGAAGCGTCCGATCCTGGTCGCAGTTCGTTATCGACAAGAACATGAATGGATTTATCGAACACCAACCACCGGTCAACGTTGGCCTGCGCCGCCCGAACCACTTGTTGGTTTGCGACTGCCAGCAGAAAGTAATTTCCAACCGCCGAGGCCACCTGTAGCCGCGTCAGCGCAAGCTCGGCTCGCGACTTTTCTTCATCAGTCCGCGCTTGCCCCACTCTCGCTGAACGTAGTCCGAAGTCCAAGGGTTCCCACGAAAACAGGGCCGCCACCTGACTCCCCCAGTAGCTCTGTCCGCTGGAAGGACTAACCGGGCCTTCGACGCTCGGAGTGATCGGCGTGGGCAACCAGATTCCGTCGACTTGGTTCTGAGTGGCTCGGCTGACCTGATACACGCCGTTCAGCTGCGGTAGATACTGCGTGCGAGTAAGACTCACTTCCGCCCTCGCCGCCGACACATGTTCCAAGGATGCGCGAACCGCGGGATAGTGCCCAAGAGCGTAGCTCAAGGCGTCTTCCAGAGTTAGGGGTTTCCCGGGAGTCTTATCGGATTGCGCCTCGGCCAAAGATGGAAAGAAAGAGAGAGAGCACACAATCGCGGCGCTTGCATAGACTTGCTTCCAATAAGTTCTAGTCACGACTACCCCCTGTGAGCCAATTGCCTCCTGGATCGCAACCGGGCTTAAATGTCATCTGCGGGTTACATTCATTCCAGCAGTTCACCCAACAGCAATTTCACCTTTTCTCTCGCATGGGCAAGCGCTTTTCGCCCGGTCGCGGTCGCGCGATATACGCGTCGACCTCTTCGGCCGAAGCGTGTTTTCTTGGAGCGAAGCAGTCCTCTACTCTCGAGACCATGCAACATCGGGTAAAGGGTTCCCGCGCTCAATTTGTAGCCGTGGCGTTGCAATTCCTCGATCATGCCTAGACCGAAGATGTCTTCCTTGCACGCGTGGTAGAGAATGTGGATGCGAATCAAGCCTGAGAGTAGACCTTGGCCTTTGCTGGACTTGATTTCGGTTAACGGCATTGAGCTTATCGCCTATCGATATCGACATTCGATTATTGGAAGAAGAACATTAGGCACAATCCTATGTCTTGTCAACGCGTAACAGCGACCGTCAATTCCACGACTACGTCCAACGACCATCCGCCGCGGAGCCAAGCTTTTTGAGCTCAAGTGCGACCATAGAGCGTAGGTAGACCAGCGACATGGTCCAGAAGTCTCGTTCGAGGAAGCGAATTATCATGGAAGTTCGATTGAGTTCGTATATCCTCGAACGCCGTTTCGGGCCAATGACCAACGGAATGCGCGCATCCTGTCAGTGAAAATTAAGGTCGAGTGCATAAATCTCCTGAACGCTGCGATCGCACATCAAGAGCGGCGCATCATCCGGAGTCACCTGAACGCCGATAGCCACGCACCGTCAGCCCGCGCTCGGTTTTGTCGGACGGAAAATCCCTCTAGAACGGCCATTGATCCGAACACGGAGTTACTTGGAAGCTGTTGAGGATCGCTGCTTCATGTCGGCGAGGAGAATTGGGAAGCGGGGATCGGAGTAAAGGGATTGCAGATCGCGGTCGGACTGAGTATTTTCGAGATCAACGTAGCCGGCGTCGACGGCGCGCCGAAGGAGTTCAAAGGCCTCGTCGCGATGTCCAGCGAGGGCAGCGCCACAGGCGAAGTCATAGTAGGCGCCACCGAGGCCCGCCTGGCCAGGTTGCTTGCGAATGGTCTCAATGCGATCGGAATAGATTTTTCGAGCTTCGGTATCTTTGCCTTCGATGAAAAGAGTGGCAGCGAGGCTGGCTAGGGTTTTGAGGGTTTCGGGATGATTGGGGCCAAGGATGCGGCGCTTGGCTTCTAAGATGGAGTGCTGAAGTTTTTCGGCTTCAGCAAGTTTGCCATCCCGTTGAAGAGTACTACCGAGATTGCCGGCAGTGACGAGGGTATCGGGATTATCGGCACCGAGAACACGGGTCTGGGCATCGATAACTTCGTGATAGATGGTTTCAGCTTCAGCAAAACGGGAGGCTGAATCGAGAGTATTGGCAAGATTGGCTTTGACGGCGAGCGTATCCGGGTGGTCAGGGCCAAGCACATGGGCGCGAGCGACGAGAGTCTCGCGCTGAAGTTTCTCAGCCTCATCGAGGCGGCCAAGTTCCTGGAGGGCGCCCGCGAGGTTTGAAGCAGAAGTGAGAGTCTCCGGAGCATCGGGACCGAGGGTACGCATTTGAATTTCGAGAGTCTGACGATAAAGTTTCTCCGCTTCGGGGAGGCGTTTTTCGTCGTCGAGGATATTGGCCATGACGTTCATGGCGCGAAGGGTCTCTGCGTTTTCGGTGCCGAGCGAGCGGCGATCGTCGGCAAGGACTTTGGTCATAACGGAGTCGGCTTCGGCATATTTGCCTTCGAACTCGAGAACAGAGGCGAAATAGCGACGAGTGTTTAAGGTGATTACGTCGTTGGTACCAAAGACGCGCTCCTGGGCGGGGATTGCTTCTTTAAAGAGTTTTTCTGCGTCGGCATAGCGACCTTGGCGTAATAGAAGAAAAGAAAGGTAAGACCTGGCGCGCAGAGCGTCAGGATCGTCGGGACCACCGACGCGACGGCCGTTCTGGATGGCGCGCTCGAGCATAGCTTGACCCTGTGGGAACAGACCCATGCTGACATAAACCTGTCCCATAGTGCCCATCAGCTGGGCCTGGAGCTGCGGGTCTCTCGAGAGGCCAGTCTCAATTTCTTTGGAAGATTTATCAAGAATTTCGCGAGCGGTGATGGAGTTGCCACGCGCTTCATTGGGATCGGCCACTTTGAACATGCTGGTCATGAATTCAGTGATGCGATTGGCGCGGTCGCGTTCGCGAGTGATGCGACGCAACTGCACAGCCTGCATGATCGCGAAAGCGATGAGAAGGGCGAGACCGCCGGAAGCTACGGCGACGGCAAAGCCATGGCGGCGAACGTATTTGCGGAGTCGATAAGAAGCAGTGGCAGGACGCGCCAGGACCGGGCGGTTCTGGAGATAGCGTTCGATGTCAGCGGCAAGTTCCGAAGGAGAGCCGTAGCGACGGTCGCGGTCTCTCTCGAGAGCCTTCATGGTCACCCAATCGAGATCCCCGCGGAGAAGCGTGACGAGTTGAGCCGGTTGAAGACCGCGAAGAGCGGCGCTCTCGATGGTTTTGTCGCTTTCGGCGTCGACTTTTGTGCTGGGACTGGGAGGATCCTCTTCGCGAAGAATGCGGAGAAGTTTGTCGAGTGGTTGCTTTTTCAGCTGCTGAGTGTCGAAAGGAAGCGAGCCGGTAAGCAATTCATAAAGAATGACGCCAAGAGAGTAGACATCAGTGCGCGTATCGACGTCTCGAATGGTGGGATCGATTTGCTCCGGACTCATGTAACCGGGAGTGCCGAGCAAGACGCCGGCCTGAGTGAAGACAGTAACGTCAGGCTCGGAAGGAACAGCGGTCTTGGCGATGCCGAAGTCAATGATGCGAGGGCGTGGCTTGCCATCGATTTCAACGACGAGAATGTTGGCGGGTTTGAGATCGCGGTGAATGATAGCTTTTCGGTGAGCGTGCTGGACAGCTTCACAGACCTGAATGAAGAGCCGCAGACGATCGCGGAGCGGCAATTTCTTCTGGTCGCAATACTGAGTGATGGGTAAGCCCTCGACGTATTCCATGACGAAGTAGGGCTGTCCGCCGGGAGCGGCACCGGCATCGAAAACCTTGGCAATGCAAGGATGGTCCATGATGGCAAGCGACTGGCGTTCTGACTGGAAACGCTGCAGTGCGACGGAATGGAACATACCGGAGCGAATGAGTTTCAAGGCAACTTGGCGACGAACGGGAAAGGTCTGTTCGGCAAGCCACACCTGACCCATGCCACCCTCACCTAGAATTTTGAGCAAGCGGTAAGGACCAATGGATTGGAGAGGTGTGCCCGAGGTAAGTAGCGGGCTGGCAAGGGGAGATTGAGAAAGGTCATCCTCGGGTCGATCGTAGGCGGAGATGAGCGACTCGATTTCAATACGCAGAGTGGGGTTCTGGGCACACGCTACATCAAGATAGGAAGCGCGGTGGGCGGGATCGCGTTCGATAGCGGTGCCGACAATTTCTTTGATCTTTTCCCAGCGACTAGGACGTTCCACGGCTCCCTCGCTTCATCTGTCTGGACAACCAGGCTTTGGCGACGCTCCAATCGCGTTTGACTGTCGCTTGGGAGATACCAAGAACTTGGGCAGTTTCCTCGGTGGTGAGGCCGCCAAAAAAGCGAAGTTCAACGATACGGCTTTGCTGTTCATCGATGCGGGCCAAACCCGTGAGGGCATCGTCAAGAGCGATGACATCGGCGCTTTTGGATTTGGGGAGGACGAAGGCTTCTTCGAGAACAACGGTGCAGTCGGCGCCACGCTTGGCAGCGCGATGGTGGCGGGAATAGTCAACAAGAATCTGGCGCATGAGGCGAGCCGCGATGGCGACAAAGTGAGCGCGATTCTGGGTGTCGATCGGCCCGCGGTGAACGAGACGGAGATAGGCTTCATGGACGAGGGCAGTGCTGCGGAGAGTGTGATCGGAGCGTTCTCGACGGAGGAAGCGGTGAGCGATGTCGTGGAGCTCGTTGTAGACCAAGGGAACGAGAGCCTGAAGGGCTTCCGAATCCCCCTGTCGCCAGCGGACGAGGAGTTCCGTAACGGGTTGGGCTGCCATGCAAACCGACCTGGAAAACGCGACGTGTGAGAACTGGTTGGAATAAATTACCCCGCCGATTGGCGGTAAGTCAATGTGAGGAAAATATCGTGAGGAAAATATCGATGGTGACGTGCGGTGGCGCTACGAGAGCGATCCACAGCTCTGAAATAAAACATGAGCCCGTTTGCGATAGAAATTCGCATTCACGAGTAGGAGTGGATGCGCGGAAGAGGCAGGCGATCCTTGCCGGGTCGACTAGCCGGAACCGTAAAAGGAAGAAAAACATGTCATTTGTTCAGGAGAAGTGGTTGCAATTGTGTCTAGTTCTGTCGCTGCTCATCATAATGCCTGCTTTGTGCTTGGCGCAGAAAGACCCGGGAGTGCGGCAGGGAGCGCCGGGGGCTGGGGCACCGTTAAAAGGGCTGACGCCGATTGAACTCTCGATGTTCAACGAGGGATTGAACCGGGCGTTGCAGTTGGAGGGGGTTTGCGACGGGTGCAGCGATTTGACGCTGGGGTCGTTCACGGACCCCGCAAAGGGAAATCTAGTGGCGCAGACGAATTCGTCGGGACTGGGAGTGCGATTCAATGGCGACCAGTGCACGGCGTGTCATAACCAACCGGTGTTGGGCGGGTCTGGAGGGTTCATGGTGCCGAACCCGCAGGATCCTCCGAGTCAATATCGAAAACCGGAGAATCCAATGTTCGATTTGATGGCGCACCGGAAGGGAGCAGTAAATCAGGTACCTTCGTTCATTCGGCAGTACGGGCCGATCCGGGAAGTGCGATTTGCGAGGAAGCCGGACGGAACGCCGGACGGAGGAGTGCATCAACTATTTACCATCGTGGGGCGGAACGATATTTTTCCAGGTGGGCAGCCAGGTTCATGCACCACGAGCGATTTGTCGCCAACAGATTTTGAGACGGAATATCGGAGAGGAAACGTACGTTTTCGGATTCCGCTGCAGCTTTATGGACTGGGAATCCTGGATGGGATCCAGGATCGGGAGATTCTGGCGCGGCACGACGAAACAGCTTTGATTCGGGCTGAGTTGGGAATCAAAGGGGAGCCGAACCGAAGCGGGAATGATGGAACGATTACGCGATTTGGATGGAAGGCCCAGAACAAGTCGATCATGATTTTTGCAGGAGAGGCCTATAACGTGGAAATGGGCGTGACTAATGATCTGTTTCCGCAAGCGACGGACGAGGCACCGAATTGCACTGTGAATAAGAGCGAACCGAACGACATTTTCCGGAACGATCCGACGGATGAGCGAAATCAAGGGTTTAGCAATCCGCTGCACTTGCTACCGGATTGGCAGATGTTCGCGATCTTCATGAGGTTTCTGGATGCACCACAGACGGCCGCTTTGAGTGCTAGTGCCGAGCGAGGAAGACAGCTCTTCGGCACCGACGTGCATAATCCGGGAGTGGGCTGCATGGGATGCCACACGCCGACGATGGTGACTCCGGCGCAAAGCGAGACGGAAGCGCTACAGAATCTGACGGTGCACCCGTTCTCGGATCTGCTGATCCACCATATGGGTAAAGGACTGGCGGACGACATCACGCAGGGAAAAGCGACAGGAGATATGTTCCGGACGACGCCACTGTGGGGAGTGGGGCAGAGGATATTCTTCCTACACGACGGACGAACCGCGGATATGCTAGACGCGATTGAAGCACACATGTCAGGAAAGGGAGATTGTGACGGAGTAGGCGAGCGAGAACACCGCGCGAATTGCTACGGCCCGTCGGAAGCAAATACCGTGATTCAGAAGTTCAACATGTTACCTGCGGGCGATAAGCAGGCGATATTGGATTTTCTGAGGTCGCTCTAGAAGGGTGATGATTCCTGTGGATAGCGCCTCGTACCAGTGCCGAAAATACCAGGGGTCACTACAGTTAAGTGGTGAATGTGGGAGATGGCGGATGTCTGCGGCGACTGCACTCTTCGAGATGTCCGCCAAGCATGCCAGTGCGCCCCGCGCAATGGTCAATAGCACTTTGACATGCTTCCAGTGAATCCACTGCGGCTTCGTTCGAAGAATTCGTCTCCCGCGGTACCGACGAGATCGGCCACAGTTACAAATGCATTTGCACGCCTTTTCCGGCACGGTCCCACTGCCGTCCAAGGAAGAACTGCCCCAAAAAAAGAAGAAGAAACAAAACAAGAATAATCCGCACTTCCATCTCGCCGATGAACTGCAGCGCATCACGGGAGTGGATCTGACGCGCATCGATGGCATCGACGTGATCGTCGCACAAACGGTTATCAGTGAAGTGGGGTTGGACATGAGTCCCTGGAAAACCGAGGCACACTTCGCTTCATGGTTGGGACTTTGCCCAGACAACCGCATCAGCGGAGATAAAGTACTCGCTCGAGGAACCCGTCACGTCCTCAACCGCGCGGCCACCGCCTTCCGTCTGGGAGCTTCGACACTGCTCAAAAGCCAAACGTATCTCGGGGCGCAATACCGACGATTGCGCAGCAAGCTCGGCGCCCCGAAAGCCATTACCGCCATGGCTCATCGTCTCGCTCGACTCGTCTATCGACTGTTGAAGTACGGCCAGTATTACGTCGACAAAGGCGCAGAGTATTACGAACAAAGAAACCGCCAGCAACAAATAGAGTTTCTCAGAAAGAAGGCAGCCAGACTCGGCCTACAGCTCGCACCAGCTATCTTTTAATTAAGAAGTTTCTGGAGAGTGGGCTTACCCTACAAGTAGGTCAGCGCGCCTTGTGCACCGCTCACATTCCGCCGTGCAAGCGTCCGAATGTGCGGGCGGCCATTAACGACATGACCAGGATGCCCGCACCGAGGGCGAGCACGTGAGGTGTCTTGCGAAGATTGAAAGTGCCGACGCGACAGACGAGCACATAGCCGACGCCCAGGTTGAACAGGCCCCATAGCACGTTGACCATCGAGGAGGACAAGCCTACTCCGGGTGGCGAGGCGAAGGGACTCTGGAAAGCGTGGCCCGATATTCCATTGCCAAGATGCGGAATGGCGTTCGCCAGAAAAGCGCCACCGAAGAAGTACGCTACATAGTGATACCAACGCATGGTTGTTCCCTTCCCGTTGCCAAAGCCGAGTAGTTCTGAATCTATTGTAGATAGACTCTGCGCCTTATGGTTCCCGATTATCGCCGCCTCGCTTTTTGGCTACGCCGTGGTGCTGGGCAACGTCGATTTAGACACGATCCTTCGACAGCGCCCCTGAATCCAAAGGCGCAGGAAAGAGCGTAGTACTATGAGGGAGCGGAACTGAGGTGTCGTGAGGACGGAAGGCGAAGCGGGAACGGCGAGCGATTGGTCGTTGCTGGAGAGAGTGGCGCACAGAGATGAGGCGGCGCTCTCTGAGCTTTACGACCGCTACAGTGGATTGGTGTATTCGGAGGCAAAACGAATCCTGCGCGATGTTGGCGCGGCTGAAGAAATTTTGCAGGATCTGTTTTATCAAGTGTGGCAGACGGCGAGCCAATTCGAATCGGATCGAGGTTCGCTTGCCGGGTGGTTGGCAGTGGCAGCCCGGAACCGGGCAATCTCCAAGTTGCGGCGCAAAACCGGAAAGAGCGAAGCACTGGACGCAAATGGAGTTGATCTGCGCGTGAACGTCGAGACGACCGTGGCGCAAAACCTGCTTTTGGAAAAGGTGCGAGCCGTGATGGTTGGCTTGCCGGACGGGCAGCGGATGGCGGTAGAGTGTGCCTATTTCGAAGGGATGACGCATTCAGAGATTGCGGCGAAAACAGGAGAGCCGCTGGGAACGGTGAAAACGCGAATACGATCGGCGATGGAAACGCTGAAGCAGGTGCTGAGTTGAGTAATGTAGAACATATTCGGGAAGAAGATCTGGAGCTACTAGCGCTGGGCGCATTGCCGGAAGAAGAGGCGTCAGCGGCGAACGCGCATGCGGCGAGGTGTACAGAGTGCGCAAAGAAGTTGGCAGCGGCGCGTGGGCGCGTGGCCGCGTTGGCATTTGGGTTGACACAGGAGAAGCCAGCTGCTGCGGCGAAGGAAAAACTTTTTGCGCGGATTGCATTGGAACGCCAGGGGCAGAGCGACGAGGCATCAAAACGCCCGGATCCAGTTGAGGTAGCGCGAAGAGAAGTTAGGGGCGAAGAAAGAAAGAGGAGCTGGTGGAATTGGGTATTGGCGCCAGTGGCAGCCGTTCTAACGCTGGTGAGCCTGGGATTGTGGAGAGAGAATGAGCGACTTGTTCGTGAAGTAAGGGAGGCCCGGCTGGTGGCGGCGCGTCTGCAGCAGGAACGGGTACACGTGGAGAGGCTCGTGCTTGTACTCACGGCGCCCGAGACTATCACGGTGAAATTGTCAGGTACGGCGGACGCAGCGCAGAGCAGCGGCGTGGTGAAGTACAACGAAAAAACCGGGACCGTGATTTACACGGCAGAGCTTCCTGGATTGCCTGCGGACAAGGTGTACCAGATGTGGCTGGTGCCGGTGAACGGCGCGCCGATCAGCGCGGGCGTGTTCTCGCAAGCAGAATCAGGGAAGGCGCAAGTGTGGAGCGCAGAGGTTCCCGCTAAAACGGAGCCGAAGGCCTTTGCGGTCACGATCGAGCCAACGGGCGGAGTGCCGCAGCCTACCGGACCAAAGGTATTGCTGGGGGCCAGTTAGAGGCGGCATCCACGGAAGTTGGCGCGGCGCAAGAGCAGCAAATTCCCGTCGTTAATTTAAACAATCCAAATATGCAGTTGGCGGCGTACTCACCTTGGAACTACACAGTTCCGCTTCATCGGTAACTCGGTGGTGAGCGGGGAGGGGCGAAGGATCACGGCTCCTCCCGCGCTCTTACGACTATTGGAGCGGTCACCGCGGTGAATGCCGGATACGGCTTGATTGATCCAATATTCGGCCAGTGTCCGCAAAAATGGATAGAGCGGAAGTGTGTTTCCAAACTAGAACGAGGGGGGAACCATGGAAACGATCGAGAAAAACCTATTGGCGGAAAGCGATGCAAAGCCGAAAGAAGGGACCGGCAGGAGGGCATTCTTACACCGGGCTGCCATTGCGGGAGCCATCGGGGCCGCCGGCCTCGGCAGTATTTTGACGCTAGCGAACCCGCTGGCCGAGGGAAGGAGCATCTTGGGTCGCGACGATCATGACCGTGATCATGATCATGACGAAGATGCAGACGATTTGAAGAAGCGCGACCACGACATCCTGATCGCGGCGGAAATCGCTGAAGCTCTGGCCGTAACTACCTACACCAATATCATCGATGGCGCTCCGTTTTTCAGCCGTCTGGAATCCGATGACCAAGGGTACCTCGTCGCTGCAAGGCAAGAGGAAATGTCCCACTATCTGCTGGAACAGTCCGTTACCGACCAACCTTCGCCTTTCAAATCCTTCTTTTATCCCAAAGGCATGTTTCAAGACGCGCAGACAACACTGAACGTTCTGGTCACTTTGGAAGACGCGTTTATTGCGGCTTATCTGGTTGGCGTACGCCACTTCAGCACCCCGGATTTGCGCGTCACCGCCGCTCGCATCATGGGGATCGAAAGCGATCATCGCACGCTGGCACGCGTTCTGGCCGGCGGAGTAGCCGCCCAGGATGGCGGACCCATCGAGAAAGTTACCGGGGCACAGGGCGTAGCGGAAAGCATCGATCCGCCGAACAACAACGGTTACGAGCGCACGCTATGCTGGAAAAATATCGCTCAAGCCGTTGCGGCTCTGACGCCGTTCGCTGACATCAACGCCGCCAAGGCCGCGGGGTTCGACGTTTCGAAGTCCTTCGGTTTTGATCCATTCACGCCGAAATTGCCGAATCCGCTTGGAGACTTTGTGTCTTTCAAAGGCTGCTAGGCACTGCGCCGCAAGTGAGGCTTGTGGCTGAGTCTCACCTTGCGGCCGCTTGCCCGAAACGTCCGCAGACCGTGGTTTCTCTTTCAGGCCCTAGTTGAGAAGCTGTTGGCCGCCGTCGATGTCGTAGGTTGCGCCGGTGAGGGCCGTGTTCACCATAATGTGGATGGCGAGCGACGCAACGTCTTCAGGCACGACGACTCGCCCGATCGGCAGACTCTTTCGGAGTTGTTGCCGTCGCGCTTCCAGGTTTTCGCCGAGCAAACTTGCCGACAAGGGCGTATCGACAAATCCGGAGGCGATGAGATTGACTCGAATCGGTGCCAGTTCCACCGCCAACGACCGGGTTAGCGCAGAGAGGGCCGCCGTGAGAGCCGAAATCATCGCACCTGCATTTGGCTTGCGGCCGCCGGTGCCTCCCATCAAGGTGATTGACCCGCCGGGGCGAATCCTGCCAAGAGCCCAGCGGGCGATCAGAAGAGGCAACAACAGGGCATGCTCGGCGTTGCGTCGTGCCTTTTCAAAATCGAGGTCGGCGATACGGGAATAGTAAGGGCTGCCCGCCGTCAGCATTACGTGGTCGATAGGTTCCGGAAGAGATTCCAGAAACTTTTGGAAGCTACCGAACTCGCCGGCATCGAGCACCGCTGTTCGAATGGCAGCGGTTTCACGCGCGGCATTTTCCAGGCGTTCCTGGTTGCGCCCGACAATGATTACGTTCGCACCTTCCAGCCGTGCCTGCTTCGCCGTAGCGAGGCCGATTCCTGCACTTCCGCCGATCGCGAGCAACGTCTGACCAGTGAGGATTGGTTTTGTGGCAGTGATGGTCACACCTCCAAACAGCTCAATTTAGGACGAATCCCGCCCTTATCGGGCAGCGATGCGTGTTGCCAGCCCGGATAGGCCATACAGCCAGACCACAAGCGAGATGATGGAAGCTAGAGTTGTCATCGAGACGGTGGACGCTACCATCAGTTCCTCGCAGTGATATTCTCCCGCAAGAATATAGACTGTTTTCGCCGTGGGAACTGCGGCGCAAATCACGGCCGCAATGGTGTACAGGGGGTCGAGCCCCAAGAGCATGCTCAATCCGTACACGATTAGCGGCATGATGACGAGTTTGACCGCCGAGAGCAGCGAAGCTGGGACAATGTTGGCGCGCAATCCATCGAGCGATAACCCCAGTCCAATAGCGAACAGAGCACAAGGCGTGAGCGCATCGGCCAAGATGCCAAGGTAAGCGGTGATCGGCCCGGGCATGCGGAGACCGAGGATCGAGCAAAGCATGCCGATCAGGGTTGAGATGACCATGGGATTGAACACGACATGCTTAATGGTGACGATTGTGGCCGTGCGCGAGCCTTGAGCATCCCTCTGACCAAGTTCGAGCAGGATCACGGCTGCTGGAAACATCACCACGGCTACGAATACCGTGGCGATCGCCGCGGGCAACACGGCGCGCTGACCATAGATCGTCGCCAGGACGGGTAAGGCGACGAAGCCCGTATTGGTCATCGATGCCGCCATGCCATGCATGGTGCGGCTTGCGAGACTTCGGGAAACGCGAATGCTCATCACGCCAAACACGAGAATGAAGCACAGCAGGGATCCACCACCAAAGGCCACCAGAAAGCGCCAATTGATCAGCGAGTGAGCTGGTTCTTGCGCGATTGTGACGATCAGCAAAGCCGGCATCGCGATGTTATACGCGAAATGAATCAGTGCGCCCGACAATGCCCGCGACAGATAGCCCGTATAGCCGACGATCCAACCAGTCAGGATCACAGCAAAGACAGGTAGGATAAGGTCAGCGATCCGCACGGGGGGTGTCTCAGATTAACGCCGCAACAATTGCACGGAGAGCACGGCACAGTCAATAGCGGTACAGTGACAGATCACATCATGCATCAAGTCGCGATTAACGCGGTGGCGGGAATCGCAGCTGCGATCGCGGGAGTAATCTTCACCACCAGGCACAATCTGCAGTCCGGGTGACGCCAGTCACATCCTGTTTACGTACCGCCTCTATAATGACCTCGGTTTCGCTGGACGGCGAGACCTGGTCTGGCCGGCGTCGCAGACTCCTGGGCGGAGGAAACTGCTGGCGCAGTCCGACTACCCAGATGGCTCCTAGCCGCAAGGGTAGGAGCCATTTTATTGCAGCGGAGAGACTTGTTCTGAATCCAGAACGAACGCCCAGCATCTCCCTAAAAAGAAAAATGGAGGACCGGCGACGTTCGCCCGCCCTCCATTTCCAGAATGATAGCCGATTAGTGGCTGCTGAGTTTGCCGATCAAAGAGAACAACGGCAAATACATGGAAATGACCACGCCGCCAACCACGACGCCGAGGAACACGATCATCACCGGTTCCAAAGCAGTCAGCAAGTCTTTCACGGCCGCGTCCACTTCTTCTTCGTAGAAGTCGGCGATCTTAGACAACATGGCGTCCATGGCGCCGGTCTGTTCGCCAACGCTGATCATTTGCGTGACCATTCCAGGAAATACGTCGCATTCCTTGAGTGGCTCGGTCAATGATTTACCTTCTTCGAGCGATTTGCGAACCTGGAACAGAGCTTTCTCGACGACCGCATTGCCCGATGTTTTCGCGGTGATGTCGAGGCCTTCCAGAATTGGAACGCCGGAAGAGATCAGCGTACCGAGGGTGCGGGTGAAGCGCGCCACGGCGATCTTCCTCATCAAAATGCCGACGACCGGCAGCTTCAAGATGATCGTATCGATGGCCATGCGGCCTTGCGTCGTGCCGTACCACGCTTTCAAAGCAAAGATGACTCCGACGACCGCGACGGCAATGAGCAAGCCGAAGATGCTTCCGACGAAGTTGCTCAAGGCAATGACGATCTTAGTGGGAAGGGGCAGATCGACGCCCAAACCGGCAAACAAGGTGCCGAAGATTGGCACGACTTTCCACAACAAGAGAATGATGACCGAGACGGCGATGGTCAACACGCCGATGGGGTAGACCATGGCGGATTTGACGGCGCGCTTCAGCTTTACGTTTTTCTCAATGTACGTGGACAGGCGCTGAAGAATGGTGTCCAAAATACCGCCGGTCTCTCCCGCTTCCACCATGTTGGAGTACAACGGGTCGAATACTTTGGGATACGCCTTCATGGCCGTGGACAGGTTGCTGCCGCCTTCCACCGCCCCGCGCGTGCCGGTCAGCACTTTCTGGAATACTTTGTTCTCTTGCTGACTGGCAAGAATCTCCAGACACTGAACCAGCGGCAACCCGGCGTCGATCATCACCGAGAACTGCCGCGTGAACACCGCGAGTTCCTTGGGCGTCACGCCACCACCGAAAGTAGGCAAATTGAATTCCTTGCCCTTTTCGGACATTTTGGTGGGAGTGATCTGCTGGCGGCGTAGCATGGTCTGCAGTTCGGTCTTGTTGTTCGCCGTCATTTCCCCTGCGACCGCGGTGCCCGCGCGATTCGTTCCCTTATAGGTAAAGGTCTTCATTGATTCTCCTCCACAGCGATCGATATGCCTTGCTCTTCAGTCCCTCATTTTTCCGTAATGCGAAACCCTAGCGTTTTGCTCCCACTGGCGTTTTGTTTCCCGGCGTCTTGCCCATCGATGGCGTAGTTGCCACACCGCGATTGATCATGTCCTGCAGCTCGTCTTGATTCGATGAACGAGACAGCGCCATATCCAAGGTGACCAGCTTTGCAAAATACGCGTTCGCCAGGCCCTGGTTGAACGTCTGCATGCCCGTGGTTCCCGTGCCAGTCTGCATCGCCGAATAAATCTGATGGATTTTATCCTCACGGACCAGATTGCGAATTGCCGGCGTGGGCACCAGGACTTCCATCACCATGACGCGGCCGCGACCGTCGGAACGAGGCAGAAGCGCCTGACAAAGAATGCCTTCCAGCACCATGGAGAGTTGCGCGCGGATTTGCGGCTGCTGGTGCGCGGGGAAGACGTCGATAATACGGTTGATAGTAGAGGAAGCGGAGTTGGTGTGCAGAGTCGCGAAGGTCAAGTGTCCGGTTTCGGCGATACGCAGCGCGGATTCAATGGTTTCGAGGTCGCGCATTTCTCCGATGAGCACCACGTCGGGGTCTTCGCGCAGCGCGGCGCGCAGTGAATTCGCAAAGGAATGCGTGTCTGCGTGCACTTCGCGCTGGTTCACCAGGCACTTCTTGTGATTGTGCAGGAACTCGATAGGGTCTTCGATGGTAATCATGTGCTCTTCGCGTTCGGCGTTGATCTTGTCGAGCATCGCCGCCAGCGTGGTGGACTTGCCCGAACCGGTAGGCCCGGTTACCAGCACCAGACCGCGCGGCTTGTCGCACAGACCTCTGACCACCGAAGGCAAACCGAGAGCGTCAAATCCCTTGATTTCCCAGGGAATAGTACGAAACACCGCTCCCACCGCGCCGCGCTGGTTGAATACGTTTCCGCGGAAACGCGCCAGGTTTTTCAATCCGAAGGAAAAGTCCAGTTCCAGGTTCTCTTCGAAGCGATGCTTCTGCGCGTCGGTCAACACGCTATACGCGAGAGACTTGGTGTCTGCCGCGGTCAGTGGCGGCATGTCCAGAGGACGCAGGCGCCCGTGTACGCGAACGCGCGGCGAACTGTTGGTGGTGATGTGCAGGTCGCTGCCCCCCATCTCGATCATCTTTTTCAGCAGTTCGCTAAGTGTTATGCCAGCCATAGTCGATTCCTCTCCGGCCTACAATACTGTCTCGCGCAAAACTTCTTCCATGGTGGTCTGGCCCAGTGCCGCTTTGACCAGGCCGCTGCGGCGCAAGGTGAGCATGCCCTGTTCCATGGCTTTCTTCTTCAACTCCAACGCCGACGCGCCCACCAGAATCAGTTCGCGCAGCTCGTCGTTAATCTCCATCACTTCGTACAAACCCGTGCGGCCTTTGTAACCGCCTTTGTTGCAGGTGGAGCAGCCCTTGCCGTGATAGATCTTCGTGGTCTTGGCTTCTTCGGGCGTATATCCCGCATCGATCAGCGCTTGCTGCGGAACCTCCAGCTCTTCTTTGCAATTCACGCAGATGCGCCGCACCAGGCGCTGCGCGCAAATCAGGTTGACGGAAGTGGCCACAAGAAAAGGCTCGATGCCCATATTCATTAAGCGGCTGATGGTGGACGGCGCATCGTTGGTGTGCAGGGTAGAGAGCACCAAGTGTCCTGTTAATGCCGCCTTCACCGCGATTTCCGCCGTTTCAAAGTCTCGAATCTCTCCCACCAGAATGATGTTGGGGTCTTGCCGCAGGAAGGCGCGAAGGGCGGCAGCGAAGTTCAGGCCGATCTGCTCCTTCATCTGCACCTGGTTAATTCCGGCCAACTGAAATTCCACCGGATCTTCGGCGGTCATGATGTTGGTATCGACCTGGTTCAGCCGCGCCACCGAGGAATACAGCGTGTTCGTTTTGCCCGATCCCGTCGGACCCGTCACCAGCACCATGCCGTACGGCCTTAAAATGTTGCGCTCGAATTTTTTGAGCGAGTCCGGTTCAAAACCCAGCTTGGTCATATCCAGGCGCAGGTTTTCCTTGTCCAGCAACCGCAATACGATCTTTTCGCCGTACAGCGTAGGAACGGTGGAAACGCGAAAATCCAATTCCTTTTTCTTTCCTTCGGACTTGTACTTGATCATGATGCGGCCGTCTTGCGGCAAGCGCTTTTCCGCAATGTCGAGCTTGGCCATGATCTTCATACGGCTGGTGATGGCGTCACGCAGTTTCATGGGCGGATTCATCACCGTCTGCAGCACGCCGTCAACGCGGAAGCGCACGCGCATCTCATTCTCATAAGGCTCAACGTGAATGTCGCTGGCGCCGCGCTTCACCGAGTCCGTCAAAATCAGGTTCACCAACTTGATGATGGGCGCCTCTTCGGCCGCCTTCTCCAACGTCGCCGCGTCCAATTCCTGCTCATCCGCGGCCAATTCCAGTTCCTGGTCGTCTTCCACCAGGTCCTTCATCAAGTTGCTTAATTCCTCGTGGCTCGACGCCGCGCCGCCGTAGAAACGCGCGATCGCCTCGGCAATCGCCGATTCCGACGCCACCACCGGTTCCACATTGAACCCAGTCATGAACTTGATGTCGTCCATGGCGAATACGTTGGTGGGATCGGTCATCGCAATCGTCAGCACAGAGCCAACGCGCGACAGTGGAATCACCTGGTAACGCAAAGCCGTATCTTGCGGGATCAGCTTGATAACGTTGGGGTCAATTTCGTAGTACTTCAGGTTAATGGAGGGAACGCCATATTGGCGCGAGAGCACACCCGTGATGTCATCATCGGTGATGTAGCCCATCTTGGTCAGGCAGCTGCCCAACTTACCGCCGTTGGAACGCTGAAACTCCAGCGCCTTATCCAGCTGATCCTGAGTGATCAGGCTTTCCTTTAGTAAAATCTCACCTAAACGGACGGACATCCGCTGCACTCCCTAAACGCTGTGCACCTACCGCCCAACATAGCAAAGGGACGGATAGAGCGTCGTTCGAATTTGACCCATCGTTGTGAATTCGCTAATACCTGTACAGCGGGACAGGCGAATGGCGCTGCGGACAGGCCCGCAACCTTGACTTGCCATGTCTGCGTCGCTATCTTCCGAAAGAGATGCCAATCCCATCGCTTCTGCCAATCGTAGACGAGCCTAGGGCGGACACCTTTCGACCCATTCGCCGGATGTCTCAGCCTGTTGCGCTGCCGGCACAACCCGTGCTGCTCGTTTACTACGATGCGCTTTTTGCAGCGCACGGCCCGCAGCACTGGTGGCCAGGCAGAACGCGATTCGAAGTGATCGCGGGAGCCATTCTGACGCAGAACACGTCGTGGACGAACGTCGAGCGTGCCATCAACGCGTTGCGCGAAGAGCGGCTGCTGACGGTTAGTGCCATGGAACAAGTGCCGGTGCGCAAGCTTGCTCGCTTGATTCGTTCGTCGGGCTACTTTCGGCAGAAAGCCCGCAAATTGAAAGAGTTTGTGCGTTTTTTGCGATCGCAGCATCACGGCTCGCTCAGCAAAATGTTTCAAACTCCAACCGCTGTCCTGCGCGAACAACTGCTTACCGTTCATGGCATTGGTCCGGAAACTGCCGACTCCATCCTGCTGTATGCCGGCAAGCATCCTGTTTTCGTTGTGGACGCCTATACGCGCCGAATCCTCCAGCGGCATGGGCTAGCTCGTGGAAAAGAGTCGTACGAGGACATCCGGAAGTTGTTCGAGAAAAGCCTACCTGCTAATCGCGAACTGTTCAACGAATATCACGCTTTAATCGTCCATGCGGGAAAGCACTACTGCCGCACCAAGGCGCCGATGTGTTGCAGTTGCGCGCTGCGTTCCCACCTACAGGAAATGCCCGAGGGCGCCCGATGAGTCCCTCCACCTCCAAATTGCGAGTGCGGCTGGCGCTTGGCGGCGTGCTGCTGACGCTGTTGCTGGCCGCCGTCTTTACCTTGGGCTCGCTGGATGTGCCGGTCGAGCCGCGCTCGTGGCGCGAAATTATCGCGCTGTACGCGGTATCGAGCCTGATCACCGCTGCGCTTTTGGTCTTCGGGCTGATTCTTACTCGTTCCGTGATTCGCCTTTTGATGGAACGAAGCAAGCAGCAGCCCGGCGCGCGCTTCAAAACAAAAATGGTTTTGGGCGCCATGGCTATTTCGCTGCTGCCCGTGGTGTTCATGTTCTTTGTCAGCTATTCCCTGCTGAATCGCACCTTGGGCCGCTGGTTCCCTCGCCCGCTGGAGATTGTGTCGGATGAGACGCAAAGACTGTTGAACGATTTCGGGCAAGGAACGCTGCCGAGGCTGCATACGCAAGGCTTCCAGGCGGCGCTGCACGCGCAGGAATCTCCTGAGTCTTTTCTGGAGCATGGCGTGGCCACGGGTCTCGACGCGGTTTGGCTTTTCGATGCGCAGGGCAAATTCCTGAAAGGTGGAGTGGCCTGCGACAATCAGCCGGAAAATCGCTCGCTGGAATCATGTACCGTTTTGGGTGTGCAGGGCTCGCTGAATCAGACTTTGCCCAGCGGCATCGAAATCTGGGAAGGCGGCGGTAAAACTTATTTCGCCGCACGCGTTCCTGTGGATCTGCCAGGCCAGCCTCCGGCCACGCTTGTTGCCGCGTATCGCACCGGCCCCGACTTCTTGAAACGTTGGGCAACCATTCAGACGAATACCCACGAATATGGCGCGGTGAAGCAAAATCTCCGCGCGTTGAAACGCCAGATGCTGCTGATTCTTTTCTTCTTCACGCTTTTGGTGCTTTCCGCCGCCACATGGCTGGCGCTATTCCTGGCCAAGCAAGTTACCGTTCCCATCCAGGCGCTAGCCGAAGGAACGCGCGAAGTTTCCGCCGGCAATTTCGCTTATCAAGTGCCCGACCAGCCGCAGGACGAGCTCGGCATGCTGGTGCGCTCGTTCAACAACATGACTTCCCAGCTTCACGACAGCCGTTCGCAGATTGACGAATTCACACGCAACCTGCAGCAGGCTGTTCAGGAACTGGAGCGCCGCCGCCAGTTGATGGAAACGGTGCTCGAAAACATTCCTGCCGGCGTCATCTACCTGGACGCGAGCGGCGCCATTCTTCGCACGAATTCGGCGCTGCTACGTATGTTCGCCAGGGAAGGCCGCGGCGTGGAATCGCTGGAATCCTTGCTGGACGCGGACGCGCTGCGCACCTTGCAGCAATTGATGAAGCGCGCATTGCGCATGGGCGTTGTGTCCCGCGAAATGGAGGCGGTCGTCAGCGGCCGCATGTCGCATCTTGCGGTCACCGTCAGTTCGCTGGGCCCGAGCCGCGCCAACACCGGTTATGTGCTGGTGTTCGACGACCTCACTGAAGTGCTGCGCGCGCAGAAATCCGCCGCGTGGCAAGAAGTGGCGCGCCGCATCGCTCACGAGATCAAGAACCCGCTTACACCCATTCAGCTTTCGGCGCAGCGTTTGGCCCGGCAAATTGAGAAACGCGCTGCCGAAGCGGCAAGCCCGAAAAAAGATGACGATCTGATGCAGATCGCCCGGGAAAGCGCCAGCCTGATCGAACGCGAAGTAGCCACACTGGCTGCGCTGGTCAACGAATTCTCGCAATTCGTGCGTTTTCCGACCGCCAAACTGCTGCCCACCGACACCAACACCACGGTGTACGAAGCCCTGGGCGTGTTTTCCGGACGGCTGGACGGCATTACGTTGAAGACTTCGCTGCAGGAGTCGCTGCCTCCGGTGCGCGCGGACGGGCCGCTGCTGCGCAGTGTCATCGTCAACCTGATCGACAATGCGGCGGAAGCGCTGGAAGACTCCAAGGTTCGCCAAATTACCGTAACCACCCATTTCCGTCCGGAATCCGATACTATAGAAATCGCTGTCGCTGATACTGGACACGGTATTTCCCCGCAGGACAAAGACAAACTGTTCCTGCCGCATTTCTCCACTAAGGAACGGGGCACGGGTCTGGGCCTGGCGATTGCCGCCCGCATCATTTCCGAACACGGTGGTTCGCTTCGCGTGGAAGATAACCAGCCGGTCGGCTCCCGTTTTCTGATTGAATTGCCCGTCGCGGAGATTTCCGCTGCTGCCGCTTCGGAGCGCGCGGGCCTGGATTCTGAAGATCGATGAGCACAAAGCCGAAAATCCTGATTGTTGATGATGAAGAAGGGATTCGCGAGTCGCTTTCTTCCATTCTTCGCGATGAACAATACTCTGTCGATGCGGTGGGCTCTGCTGAAGAGGCCCTGGAACGCATCAGCGGCGGCGATTTCGAAGTGGTGCTTCTGGATATTTGGCTGCCCGGCATGGACGGGTTGGAAACGCTCGGCCGCATCCAGTCCATTACCCGCCCTCCGGAAGTCATCATGATTTCCGGGCATGGCACGATCGAAACCGCGGTGCGGGCTACGAAGCTGGGTGCTTTTGACTTCATCGAAAAGCCGCTCTCGCTCGAAAAAATTATTGTGCTGGTACGCAATGCTGTGCAGCAGCATCGCCTGGAAGATGAAAACACTTTGCTGCGCAGCGAACTGGACCAGCGCTACCAGGTGATCGGCGAGAGCGTGCCCATGAAAGCGCTGCGGCAGCAAATCGCCGTGACTGCGCCGACCAATGGACGAGTGCTGGTCTATGGCGAGAGCGGCACCGGCAAGGAACTGGTGGCGCGGGCGCTGCACGCCTCCAGCCTGCGCAACAAGGCCGCTTTCGTCGAAGTGAATTGCGCCGCGATTCCAGAGGAATTGATCGAGTCGGAGCTGTTCGGCCACATCAAAGGCAGCTTTACGGGCGCTTCGGACGACAAAATCGGCAAATTCCAGAAAGCCGACGGTGGCACGCTGTTCCTCGACGAAGTGGGCGACATGAGCCTGCGCACGCAATCCAAAGTTTTGCGCGTGTTGGAAGAGCAGCGTTTCGAGCGCGTCGGCTCCAACCAGACGCTGCGCGTGGATGTTCGCGTGATTGCCGCCACCAACAAAAATCTGGAGCAGGAAATTGCTCGCGGCGCATTTCGCCAGGACCTGTTCTACCGGCTCAATGTGATTCCCTTCTTTGTTCCGCCGCTGCGCGACCGCAAAGAAGATGTTCCGGTGATCGCACGATTTTTCCTGAATGAGTTCAGCGCGGAATATGGCAAGAAGACCCGCGAGTTTGCCGACGGCGCAATGGAAATTCTGATGCGTTATCCCTGGCCTGGCAATGTGCGTGAATTAAGGAATCTTGTGGAACGACTGGTGATTGTCTGCCCGCAAGCGCGCATCGAACCGCATCACTTGCCGCCAGAGTTGTTTCGCGGTGTCTCGGAAAGTCCGCAGCGGCCGTATTCCACGTTGCACGAGGCCCGCAGCGCCTACGAACGCGAATTCATCCTGCGCAAACTTCAGGAGCATCGCTGGAACATGACGCAGACCGCCACCGCGCTGGGACTGGAGCGCTCGCACCTCTATCGCAAAATGAAATCCCTGGGAATCGCCGCGCCAGAGTAACCCGCCGCCTACTCCGATTCTTCTTCCTCGCGGTCCTTCTGGTCTTCCGCCAAGTCCTGCAATTGCGCGTGCCAATCCAATTCCCTCACCTGTTGCGGATTGTCGCGCCAACCCGGCGCCACCTTCACAAACAATCCCAGATAAATCTTCGTGCCCAGAAGCGTCTCCAGTTCCTTGCGCGCTTCCGTCCCGACCTTTTTTAGCATCTCTCCTTTTTTTCCGATCAGGATCTTCTTCTGCGAGTCTCGTTCCACATTCAGCGTGGCCTCAATGCGTAGAATCTTCGGCGTCTCTTCGAACTTGTCGATCATCACGCGCAGGGCATGCGGTACTTCGTGATACGTCAACTGGATGGCCTTCTCGCGAACGATTTCGCTCGCCAGGAATCGTTCCGGCTGGTCGGTTACCTGATCCTCGGGGAAAAACGGCACTCCCTCCGGCAGTTGCTTGAAAATTTCCTCGAGCAATTCCTCGCAGCCGTTTCCCTTCAGCGCGGAAATGGGCACCAAGGCCGCAAACGGGAATGCTTTCGAGAACGCTTCGAGTAGCGGCAGCAGCTTAGGCTTGGGCACGCGATCCGTTTTATTCAGCGCCAGAATGGCTTTGCCTTCGAATCGCTTGGCCTTGTCCAGCAGCAACTGGTCGGCATGCGGTTGGGTGGCGCTGGCATCCACCATCATCAGCAGGACGTCAATGCCTTCCAACGCCGCCGCCACTTCGCGCATCATCTGGCGGTTCAACACCGTGTGCGCTTCATGCAAGCCCGGCGTATCGATGAAAACAATCTGCCCTTCTGGCCGCGTCACGATCCCCTGGATACGATTCCGCGTGGTCTGCGGTTTCGAGGTGACAATCGCCACCTTCTGACCCACATAGCGATTCAGTAGTGTCGATTTCCCCGCATTCGGACGCCCAATAATCGCCACGAATCCCGCGCGAAATTTTCCATCCCCGGATTTCTCTTGCTTGTTCTCTGACACAATGCCTCTCTCACTTTACGACTGGAAGCTCCAGCATGCTTGCATGCTGCGCGTCGTGCAACAACTGGATGTGCGCGGTCTTTGCGTCCTTGCCCGTTTCTTTCGCCACCACTCCGCCGCTATTGTAGTTCTTCTCGGTGCTGGGCGTATTCAAGCTGGCGACAATCAAACGCAACCTGCTGCCCTTGGCAATTTGCCGCGAAAAAAACTGGAAATTGTCCAACACATACTTCTCGGGTTTTCCCGGTGTCACCAGCTTTTCCTCGCGCAGCGAATCGCGGTAACGCGCCCTCACGATCGCGTTGCTTAGGAATGCGGCGCTGCCGTCGGGAAGCAGTTCCCACAATTCCACACTGAAATCCGTATCCGGGACGTCCATGGTCAGCCACATGGTCAGCTTCACGAATCCGCTGATCTCCGTGGCCGCCGGGAACGCCTCGCTGTGATAAATCGCGCCTTCCCCAAACAAGTTGAAGGCCGAGCGTTGCGAAGTGAACGAGGCGGCATCGTCGGCCTGGTCCGCTTCTCCCGCTTCCGTGCTTAGCGGATCGTAGGTCCACGAATCCGCGGCCGTCGAGCCAGGATTCACCACCCGCAGCATCCCCGAATGAAATGCATCCGAAGCGTTGTTATTCGACGCCAGATAGAGCGTCAGTTTGTCGTTCGCCAAGGTTTCCAGGCTGTCCGCATATTTCCACTCGTCTGCGCCCATCACGTAGTACGCAACGCGCTTCTTCAGGAACGCCGGCTTGGCGCCGCCCTTCATGGTCCAGTCGTACCACTCGGTGTGCAACTTGTTCAGGTCCAGCGCGCTGGCTTCTGCAAATTTCAGTCCGTTCAACTCACGCTTCGGCGTACGCGTTCCGGCATGGTCCCAAGGCCCGACAATCAGATAATGGTTGGCCTTGGCTTCGGCCGTTCCAAATTGCATATGCCGTTTGTAATACGTGAACGCGCCCGGCTGGTCTCCATCGAAATGTCCGGTGATGGTGAGAATCGGCACGCTGATCTTTTTGTATTGTTCGGGGTTCGGCACCATGGCGTCGTAGTACGCGTCGGCAATCGGATGCTGCAGCCACTTCTGAAACACGGGCGAGGGGTTGCCAACGATCGTGTCGTACTCTTCGAAGGCGCGATGCTGTTTATAAAACTCCATCGCCTTGGAAGACCAGAACGCGCCATTCGCGAAAGTGTTCGAATTGCCGGTCGTGCCGCTGGTAAACGTCAGCCACTGCATGTCGTACGTTGCGAAGATGTTGTATTCAAATGGAAAATCCAATCCCGGGTGTGCCGCGGCCGCCGGAACGATGGTCACCAGATGCGGCGGAAATTCCTTCAACGCGCTCCATTGATCGAAGCCGGCGTACGACCCACCCCACATTGTCACCTTGCCATTGCAATAGCCTTGTTTCGCCAGCCATTCGGTGACGTCATAGCCATCGCGGCCTTCGTTGACGAATGGCTCGAACTCTCCCGCGGAATTGCCTCGGCCGCGCACATCCACCAGCGCGTAGACGTAACCGTGCGCAGCAAAGTACATGGCGCGATCGGTATAGCTGTCGCCGATATACGGCGTGAAGGTGAAGATCACCGGCAGAGCATCCTTCTGCCCGTGCGGCTTGTAGACGGTGGCATTCAGATTCACGCCATCACGCATGGGAATCTTCACGCCCCACTGCATGTCCACCGCGTCCGGGTTTGCCGCCTGCGCCGCGTCCTCCGCGTTGGCCCGTTGCACCACAGCCGTAAGCATTCCCAATACGCAGAGCACGCCGAAAACCGAAATACCCCACACTCGAAGGCGGCGCATGGCCCCATCGTCGCCGCACACCATTCGCCTGCCAAGCTGACTGGCCTGATTCATTCGTCCACCCCTTATGTTTTTCGGCTGCGCTATCCTATCGTGCAATCGCACCTGCGTGCATCTTTTCTCGAGAAGGAAAGAGCGGCACAGGCTTAGAACTCCAAAGCCGAAAGCACCTCAAGCAAACGAATCAACGTTGCGAATTGGCGAGGAGAAAGCTGGCGGCGCAGCTGGGCGTCAACCGCGCGGCGCTGTTCAATAAGTACGGAACGGTAGCGATGGCCTTCTGGAGTGAGCTGCAGAAGCAGGGCTCTTCCGGATGGCGCTTTTCGTTCGGAGACGAGTCCTTCGCGAATCAGCGACTTGACGGTGCGATGAACGACGGTGCGGTCCAGTCCCAGCAGCGTGGCAATCTGATTCTGGTTCAGCGTGGCCCCGCCGCGCAGCGTAGCCAACACAAAACCGCGGGTTTGCGAGCATTTCGTTTTCTGCTCCATGCGGCGGGTGATGTAGAAGTAGGCAGCTACCAGGTGCACAAGAACGGAGTCCTTGAGGATTTCTTTGGGGATGAGTTTATTGTCCGCGAGGATCATAGGATGGTCACCGTCGATTCCAGAGGACGCCGCCACTGCGGTTGATCCACGTGACGGGGAGATTTCTTGCCGATGGCGATGACCATGACGATATCGTGATCACGCGAAGAAAGATGAAGGAAACGCGAGAGACGGCGAGCATCGAATCCTTCCATGGGGCAGGTGTTCAGGCCAAGTGATTCCGCCGCAAGCATCAGGTTTTCGCAGGCCAGCGACGTGCTCTTCGTGGCCCACTTGAAAAGGCCCTCACGCGTGGCGGGCGGCGTGCCGATGATCTTGAAAACGTTGATCGCGCGGCACGCCAGCCACTTGAGCGCGCCGAAAAGATTGAACCATCCTTGGATAAAAAACCACTTGGCCAGTTTGGATTTACGTTCGAACTCGGCGATTTTCTCAGGCGGGAAACCGGACGCGCGCATCCATTCGAGTTGATCGCGGGTAGTGGAACGCCACGCGCCAATGTCCGCGACAGCCACAAGCAGGGCGGAGGCGGTTTGCGCCGGAGGCTGGCTGAAACAGAACTTCGCGACGGTGCGGAGGGGGTCGCACGACGAAACCCAGAACAGCCGGTAAGGTTGACTGTTGAAGCTGGAAGGCGCGAGTCGCGCGGCCTCCAGCAGTTCATTGCGCAGCGAGGGAGAAATTTCGACCGGGTCGAACTCGCGGATGGCCCGACGTTGAAAGATGGCGTTCAGAGTGGAATGCATGGCCTTCTCCATGTTGCGATTACAACATACTGATGTTGCACATGCAACATGCAAATGTTGGCGGGCAGATTTGAGGGGGTGGCTACGGATTTTGGGTATCAGGGTCTGGGAAACAGCGATCGGGTCAGCGATCAGGAAGCGCAATTGCGGACGGATCAGCGACGCAGCACCTCATGGCTCCCGATCACGGATCGCTGATCCCTGATATCTGTATCGAACTACTGCAACGCCAGAGAATCGAGGGCCATTACGAACGCGAGCGCGTCTGCACCAACGAGGCCTCGACAATCCGGCGATGAGCAAATTGCTCGCGGGAGGGCGTAGAAAGCGCGCGGAGCGAAGCGGACGGGCGCCGTGGCGCGGCGTCGGAGGCAGGCGGCATCAGGCGAACCTTAGCATTGTTCCCTTCCGTGCCTTTCCTGCGAAGAGACCGGATGTGGCGCAGACGGCGCTTCTCGCCGTAGACCCACTGGAACAGGCAGACCAGCAGGAAATCGCACCCCAAGGTGCTGAGTACCACGAAAATGGTGAGCGGCGACATGACGTAACGCGACCTCCAAGAAAATCGTAGGAGGGGCGGCCGAAGAAAGTACGGAGGAAGTTGTTGGAAAGTTGTAAAGGGAATTCAGTTCCCCGTTTTCCATTGCACGTCAAGCGAGATGCCGAAGGGCCGGCGCAACCGCGGTGGTATCATCACCAAGAAAGAATTGCGAAGCAGGAGAAGGCGATGAAACGGACCATGATTCTGGCGGCTGTGGCGCTGGCGATCGGAATGACCTGGATGACAAAGGGTAGCGAAGCGCAGGAGAAACCTCCGCTGCGCGTGGCGATCGCGGGATTGGTCCACGGGCATGTGGACGGATTTTTCCGTGGCGCGTTGAAGAGGCAGGACATACAGATTGTAGGCATCGCGGAACCGGACCACGCTCTGTTTGAGAAGTACGCGAAGAAGTACGGCCTTGATGCAAAGCTGTATCATGCGGACCTGGAAGAACTGGTGAAGGCTGCGAAGCCGCAAGCGGTGCTGGGTTACACCTCGACATACGATCACCGGAAAGTGGTGGAAATCTGCGCGAAGCTGGGTGTGGCGGTGATGATGGAAAAGCCGCTGGCGGTGAGCGCCGAGGACGCCTATGCGATCGCCAAGGCTGCGAAAAACGGAAAAATCATGGTGCTGGTGAACTACGAAACATCGTGGTATCCGAGCAATCACGAGGCCTATGACCTGGTGCATTCGGGCGCGCTGGGAGACATCCGAAAAGTGGTGGTGCACGACGGTCACTCCGGCCCAAAGGAAATTAACGTTGACCCGGAATTTCTGTCCTGGCTAACGGACCCCAAGCTGAATGCCGCGGGCGCGCTGTTCGATTTTGGCTGCTACGGCGCGGACCTGATGACCTGGCTGATGAATGGAGAGAAGCCGCTAACGGTAACGGCGGTGACGCAGCAGATCAAGCCGGACGTTTATGCCAAGGTGGATGACGAAGCCACCATCATCCTCACGTATCCCAAAGCGCAGGCGATCATCCAGGCGTCGTGGAACTGGCCGTTCGATAGAAAGGATATGGAAGTTTACGGTGCCACAGGATCGGTGATCACTGTGAAGCGGGACGGGCTGTTGGTGCGGCGAAAGGGCGACGCTGAAGCAAAAATGGAGACCGTCAAGCCGGTGGCGCCGCCGTATGACGATTCGTTGACCTATTTGCGGGCGGTGCTGTTGGATGGCGCCAAGGTGGATGGCTTGTCGTCGCTTGAAACGAACGTCACGGTAACGGAAATATTGGATGCTGCAAGGGAGTCGGCCAAGACCGGGAAACGTGTGTCCCTCAACAAATAGAAACGTTGCGGCGGGCCGAATTTGCGATTGGCTGGCAGGGATGGGACACTAATGTAATGCACAGACCAAACATATTGGCGGTAACACTATTGACTGGCGGGATGCTGGTGCTGGCAACGGCGCAGGCACAGACTCCCGCTTCCACAACCACACAAACACCGGCAACGGGTTCCCAGACCACGCCCGCAGCGAAGAAGCCGGCGGCAACAACCGGAACGGCGAAAACGGGGACCACCACGGGAACCAGGACGGCAGCGCCGTTGGTGCTGAAGACTCCCAAGGAAAAAGCGAGCTACGCCATTGGCCAAAACATCGGCAAAGCCATGAAGAAGGATTCGGTGGACATCGACCCGAACATTCTGGCGCGCGGAATCAAAGATGCCGTAAACGGCGCAAAGCCGGCGCTGACGGACCAGGAAGCGCAAGCGGCGTTGCAAGCTTTCCAGATCGAAATGAAGGCCAAGATGGAAGCCAAGGCCGCTGAAGCGGGAGCGGCGAACAAGCAGGTGGGCGACGCATTCCAGGCACAGAACAAAACGAAACCGGGTGTCACCACAACCGCCAGCGGGCTGCAGTACAAAGTGTTGACGAGTGGTGCCGGACCGAAGCCCAGCGCCACCGATACGGTAATCTGCCAGTACCGCGGCACTTTGGTTGACGGCAAGGAATTCGATAGCTCCTACAAGCGCGGACAGCCGGCGCAGTTCCCCGTGACCGGAGTGATCAAGGGTTGGACGGAAGCGCTGCAGATGATGCCAGTAGGCTCGAAGTGGCAATTGGTGCTGCCGCCGACGCTAGCCTATGGCGACCGTGGAGCAGGACCGGATATCGGACCGAACTCGACGCTGGTTTTTGAGGTTGAGTTGGTAGGCATCGCGCCAAAGGCGGAAGCGAAGCCAGATGCTCAGGCCGCCCCGAAGACGGACCCGGCGCAAGCGAAACCGGATACAACTCCGACTCCGAACCAGCGATAAACAGATCGAAGAGAGAGCAAGATGAAATCCCTCCGCCCACGCGGACGGATTTTTTTAATGGTTACACAAGACCCGAAGACGGCGTTAAGACGCCACAGCTCCGTAGTGCGTCTATTGCTGATGGCAGGAGAAACGCGCCGCGCCCCAGCCTCGTTTCAGCAGTTCGGAATACTCCGATCTGGTGGGATACTCCGCGAGGGTGAAGCCGGGAGGATTGTGCTTCAGAAAGCGCAACGCGAAAGAGATTTCGCGGGGCATACCGAGGCGCCGGCGGAAATTGCGCGGAACGTTTTCGCGGAAGTAGTGGCACAAGCCGGAATCGCGGCAGCGGGTCGTGAAAGTGATGCGCGGCACAAGTCTCTCCTGAAACAACGGCACAAGGCCGGACCCGGTTGAAAAGACTCTAGCACATATAGGAGATTTGAACGGCAACTTTGCGGCGGCCACCAGACGATTTGATAAGGGCCAAAGACAGTATTAGGATGTAAAAAAAAACGACCAGGTTGCCAATGATTGGGAAACGCGTTTCACACTACAAAATTACAGCGCAGATTGGCGCCGGCGGAATGGGTGTAGTGTACCGCGCGCATGACGAGGAATTGCAGTGCAGCGTCGCTCTGAAGGTGCTGCCACCTGGCATGCTGGCGGAAGAGTCGGCGCGGCGGCGATTCCGGAAAGAGGCGCTGGCACTGGCGAAGTTGAATCACCCCAACATCGCGACAGTTCACGAGGGGAAGCTGGCTGAGGCAAAGACTAACTACGAAGAGGCGCTGGCAATATTCAAGGAAACCGGGCAGAAAGGAAAGACTTCGTACCAATTGATCGGCCTCGGCTCAGTGTTGTACGCGCAGGGTAAACTGGCCATCGCGCGCGAGAAATTCGAAGAAGTGGCGATCATGAGCCGGGAAAGCCAGGACCAGCACCAGTTGTCGGCGGCCCTGGCGGGACTGGGAGCAGTGCTGCTGAGCGAGGGAGATTTGAAAGGTGCGAGGGAAAAGTACGAAGAGTCGCTGAAAATCCGCAAGGAAATCGGTGAGAAAGGCACGGCCGCGGAAAGCAGCGTGGGCTTGGCGCAGGTAGCGTTGGAAGAAAAGAAAGCGGTAGAGGCGGAGAAGCTGGCGCGCGCAGGACTGGAAGAATTTCGCAAAGAAAAACTGCGCGAAGACGAAATTGCGGCGCGGGGAGTGCTGTCGGAGGCGTTCCTGGCGCAAGGAAAGACCAACGATGCGCGAAAAGAGATCGAGGCAGGGGCCGCGCTGGCCGCGAAAACGCCCATGGTGGCCGTGCGGCTGGAGTTTGCAATTGCGAGAGCGCGGGTGCTTGCCGAGACAGGAAATGTGGACGCGGCGGCGACGAGTCTGCGGGCAAGCCAGGCCCAGGCAGAAAAATATGGTTACGGCGGAAATTCCTACGCGATTCAGTTCGCGCTGGCGGAAGTAGAGATCAAGTCGGGCAAAACGAATGCCGGGCGGGCGCGAATGCAGGGTCTGGCAAAAGATGCGCGGGCGAAGGGGTTTGCGCGGATTGCCGATAAGGCGGCGAGGGCGTTGGGGAGCGAGGCATAGAGCAGGCGTCGCCCGGGCCTAAACCGGCGTATAATGCCGGAACGATTCGGAACGCTAGGGCCCTCGGGTGGAAGACGACATGCCCAACGTGAGTGCAACGCTAACGATCGAGCTTGCGCTGCTCATGGCTATAGTGAACCCGTGCCGCAACGACGGCGGTTTTGCAGGGCTTAGCCACAAGAGACCAATCCTAAACAATCAGCAGGAGATGGCGGTGGCTGGCGCCGGTGCGCGTACCGCAGATGACGGGGTGTCGTCGCGCGACGACGACGCGGCGGAAGGAACAGCGACGAAACCGTGCGCGGTACAGAACGTGATACCCGGAGCGAGCAAAGAGGTGCGGGGATTTGTGGAGAACGTCAACCGCATCAGCGCGACGGAAGTAGTGGAACACGAACGAATGAATAAGGACGGCATGGTGATCGAGCAGAAGCACCACAAATTCAACTATGTGGCGGAGATTCAGGAAACGCGTCCGGGAATGTTGAATATGGACGAGTACCGCGATGGCAGCCCTGGGCTAAGCGGGTTCCCGGGAGAACTATCGACCGTGGGAATCACTTCCTTGGTGCTGATCTTTCATCCCTACCATGTGAAAGAGTTCGCGATGACTTGCGAGACAGAGAGCTGGCAAGGACGGCCGGCATGGAAAGTATCTTTCGAGCAGAAATTGGACCAGCCGGCGCGAATGAGGGCGTTACGCGTCGGCGACGCGACTTACTCGATTCTTCTGAAAGGGGCGGCGTGGATTGACCAGCACAATTTTCAGATCGTCCATCTGGAGACGGACATTCTGAAGCCTGTGCCTGCGGTGCGGTTGACCACCGAACACCAGGTGCTGGACTACGGGCCGGTGCAGTTCGAGCAGAAGAAGTTGCAGCTTTGGCTGCCGCTGGAGGCGGAAATCTATCTGGATGTGAATGGAAAACGCTTCCACCATCGCCACACCTACAGCGATTACCGGGTATTTTCGGTGGATTTGGGTATGAAACAGGGCGCCCCGAAATCGCGGTAGCGTGCGCCCTAATTCGTGGACGCCGCATCGGTATATCAGGTACGCAGGCAGGCTAGTTCCCTTCCCGTGATAAACTAGCCAGATAATCCAAGGAAGAGGAACCAAACCGTGGCAGAGAACAAGCAGGAAGACAACTTTCGCGTGATTGACCGCCGGCCATTTACATCGGAGGGGGAGTTGCGCCCCGACGTTGTGGCAGAGCAGGAGAAAGAGTCGCATCGCGAAGAAGTGAAAGAAGAGGCCAAGGAAAAGGCTAATGCGGCCGCGGCTGCTGCCGGTGGCGAAAAAGTTGGGGCGCCGGCAAGTGCAGAAACGCCGAAGAAGTCGCCCGCGTTTGAGAACTTAATCCGCATGATCGGCAGCAACGCAGCGATGGTGCTGGGCGCCTACGCCGATCCCCGGACCGGGCAGCCGGTGATCGATCCGGATGCCGCGCGCGAATTGATCGACATGCTCGACGCCCTGCACGAAAAGACCAAGGGCAATCTGGCACCGGAAGAAGACAGCCTTCTACTCGATCTGCTGGGAAAACTGAAGATGACCTATCTGGAGATCAGTCAGGCGATGGCAGCGGAAATGGCCAAAGTGACGGCCCAAGCCAAGGGCGGAAAGAAATAGTTGTAAGTTTTCGTTGCTCGAGCGCCTACGGTTTATTCCTAAATGTAGCGCTGGCGTTTATGCCTGCCCCGACTCTTCCCTAGACCTACTCTTGTCGTTCCGAACGGAGTCTGCGGAGAGAGGAATCTGCTTTTGTCTGGCCTGTGCGAAAAGCAGATCCCTCGCTGCGCTCGGGATGACAACTACCACGTCTGGACCTGCACCGCGAAGGCGCCACTACAAATACGAAACCCAAGACAGATACAATAAAGGACATGGCGACAGAGACCATACGCTTGACCGTTCTGGGGTCCGGAACGTCCATGGGCGTGCCAACGCTCGGCTGCCACTGCGCGGTGTGCGATTCCAGCGATCCCAGGGACAACAGGCTTCGCCCAAGCGTGTTGTTGTCGCGCGGCGAGCAGAACGTGGTAATCGATACCACGCCGGATTTCCGCACCCAGGCGTTGCGCGCACACATCGATCGGCTGGACGCGGTGGTGCTCACGCACGGACACGCCGACCACATTCTGGGATTTGACGATTTGCGCCCGTACAACATTCGCCAGCGCGGCGCTATGCCGGTGTACGGCAACGAGGAAACGTTTCGCATTATCCGGCGGGCTTTTGCCTATGTGTTCGACAACAAGCCAACACTGAGCAGCATACCCAGCGTCTCGCTGCACGAGGTCAAAGGGCCGTTCGAGTTATTGGGCATTCCGTTTATTCCTGTGCCGCTGTTGCATGGCGAAATGGATGTTCTCGGTTACCGCTTTGGCAGAGCCGCGTACCTGACGGACTTCAGCCGGTTGCCGGAATCGAGCGTTCCGCTGCTGGAAAACCTGGACGATCTGGTTCTGGACGCGCTGCGCGATGTGCCGCATCCTATGCACCAGACGGTAGAGCAGGCACTGCAATTGATCGACAAGCTGAATCCCAAGCGCGCCTGGTTCACGCACATCGCCCACGATTTGCCGCATGCAGAGACCAATGAGAGACTGCGCAAGTTGGGATATCCCCATGTGCAGTTGGCTTACGACGGTTTGCAATTTGACGTGGCCACGGAATCGCCAGCCGTAGAGCGGGCGGCGAAGGCTTTGGCTGTGCACGTCTATGTACCGCCCGGAAAGCTCACCGCGTTTTATTCGGGCGAGGACTGGGCCGCGCGCTACCGGGCCAGCGGGCGCGGCAGCATCGTGGCAATTGGAAATTTCGACGGCATTCACCTGGGCCACCAACGCGTGCTGGGGTTCACCTTGACCATGGCCAAGGACACCGGTGCGGTGGCCACCGCGTTGACGTTCGAACCTCCTCCTCTGAAGATTCTGCGGCCCGCAACCGCGCCCCTGCGCATTTCCACCAATCAACAGCGCATGGAATGGTTTGGCGCGCTGGGAATGGAAGCCGCGGTGGTGTTGCCCTTCACCAAGGAATTGGCGCAGCTATCGCCGGAAGAATTCGTTGACGAGATTCTGGTGCGGCAATTAAGCGTCAAGTCCATCGTGGTGGGTGACAATTTTCGTTTCGGGCACCGCCAATCGGGAGACGTTAAGATTTTGCGGGAATCGGGCATGCGTTTTGGATTTGCCGTGGTGGTGCACACGCCGGTGGTGATTGACGGCGACATCGTGTCCAGCACGCTGATCCGCAAGCAGATCGCGGAAGGAGACGTAACCCACGCCGCGCGATTGCTGGGGCGCCCGTTTGTGTTGACGGGAGAAGTGGTGGCAGGAAGCGGCACGGGCAGAAAATTCACGTTCCCCACGCTGAATTTGAAACCCGAGCAGGAGCTATTGCCGGCGAAGGGTGTGTACATCACGCGGACGATGCTGGAAGGTGAGCCGAGCAGCCACCGCAGCGTGACCAATATCGGCGTGCGGCCCACTTTTAATGGTAGCGGCATCACGGTGGAAACGCACTTACTGGATTATTCGGGAAACTTTTCGCCCAAGTGGATTGAAATCCGTTTTTGGAAGCGACTGCGTGACGAAAAGAAGTTCAGCGGCGCCGAAGAGTTGCGCGAGCAGATTGGCAAGGACATTGCCACGACGAATACGTTTTTCGCCAGGTTGCGCAGATTGAGAAGCAAGAGTGCGCACGTGGTCGCGGAGTAAGGCAAGTTTTAAGTTTTAAGTTTCAGATCTCACTTCCGTATCGGTCGCAGCGCGGATTTTGCGACACCACGAAAGCCGTGCGGAGCATTACTGCGTGCGCGTCTTGCCTTCGGCAGCCAGGCAATCGTTGCAGATGCCGCCGACTTCAGTGCGGGAGACAGTGACCTTGATGTCGCAGTCGCGCGAAATTTGATCCTTCAGCTGTTCGTAGAGCCGCGATTCGAATTCGCGAACCTTGCCGCAGCGCAGACAAGCAACGTGGATGTGGTCGCGCGGGCCGTGCGTTTCGTAATAGTGGCGGTCGCCGCGCAGGTGCAGAAGATCGAGTTCATCGATCAGGCCCTGACGCTTCAGCAAGTCGATGGTGCGGTACACCGTCACCAGATGCACCTCAGGATCGATTTGCTGCGCCCGTTGCAGGATTTGGTCGACATCCAAGTGCTGCTCCGCGCTGTCCATCACCTGCAAAATCACGCGGCGCTGCCGCGTCAGCCGTATGCCACGTTGCCGCAGCGCCTGTTGCAGGTGCCCGGACGGGTCCGCGGGATTGATGCGCTCACCGGAAGAAACGCGACGAGTGGGAGCAGTGGTCATTGGACGATTGTACAACAGCATGAATGGAGAGAAAAAGCCGGGCAGCCGCCGCACAGGGCGAGAATCAGGCCACTTCCTCCATGCGCGCTGGCTAGGCAGAAACAAGCCGCCGGGAATGGTGTCAAAAGGCTGTAGGGGCGGCTTTGCGGGGAGGCGACCAAGCGCGATAATATAGCGAGGCGAGGAATCCTGCCAGCAGGGCGTGCAGAACCCAACGCGGACCTTATCAAGAGCAGAGTTATGGAACCCCAGACCAAATCGGCGATGCCATCCTATTCTCCGGGCGATTCCGGGGCTGAAACCACCGGCGTGTTGCGTCCTCCAGCTGCCCAGCGCGAGCCTGTGGAACACGTGATTCACGGGGATCGGCGAGTCGATCACTACGCCTGGCTCCGAAAAAAAGACGACCCGCGAGTCCGAGAATATCTGCAAGAAGAGAACGGTTACGCAGAAGCGTACCTGAAAGCGACTGGCGCGTTTCAGGAAGAGCTGTACCAGGAGATGCTGGGGCGAATCCTGCAGACGGATTTAAGCGTGCCGTACCTGTTGCGAGGCTATTCCTATTTTTCCCGTACCGAAGAGGGCAAACAATATTCGATTTATTGCCGACGGCAGGAAAATCCGGACGCGCGCGAAGAGGTGCTGCTGGATTTGAACGTGCTCGCGAAGGTCCATTCATACCTTGGACTCGGCATGTTTGAGGTGAGCGACGACAATCAACTGCTCGCATATGCAACGGACACCACGGGATTCCGGCAGTACACGCTGGAAGTGAAAGACCTGCACACCCGCGAGTTGCTTCCCTTTCGCATGGAGCGCGTGACCAGCGTGGCGTGGTCCGCCGACCACAAGACGTTTTTCTATGTGGTGGAAGATGAGGTAACCAAGCGGTCACACCAATTGTGGCGCCATGTTTTGGGCACGCAGGGAGCGGACGCGCTGGTGTACGAAGAGAAAGACGAGCGTTTCCGTATCGATATCGAGCGCACCCGAAGCGGCGCATACCTACTGCTGGTGAGCAACAGCCACACTACCAGTGAAATTCGATACTTGCGCGCGGACCAGCCATTCGCGGAATTTCAGCTCGTCGCAGAGCGGGAAGATGACCACGAATACTACGTGGACCATCATCCGGGAAGCGCGAAGGATCCTGCGGGCGGCATCTTTTTCATTCGCACGAACAGCGACGGAAGGACCTACCGGTTGGTGACCGCGCCGACCAGCAATCCAGCGCGAGACAATTGGGTGGAAGTGATTGGCAATCGCCCTGGCGTGATGCTGGCGGGCATGGAATCGTTTCGTTCGCATGTGGTGCTGCTGGAACGCGAAGACGGACTGCCGTATTTGCGAATTATCGATCTGACGCGCGCGGCCACTTCGGCGCTAGAAGGATCTTATCGCATCGAATTCGCCGAGCCGGCATACAACGCCACACTGGGAGCGAACCCGGAGTTCGACACGGGCCAGGTGAGATTTCACTATGAGTCGTTTATCACGCCGCGCTCGGTGTATGACTACGACCTGCAAACCGGCGACAGGGTTCTGCGAAAGCAACAGCCGGTGCTGGGTGGATACGACCCGACGGAGTACGGAAGCGAACGGCTGCACGCGATCGCGGCCGATGGAACCCGAGTGCCGCTGTCGGTGGTTTACAGGCACGATACGCCGCGAGACGGGGGTGCGCCGTTGCTGCTCTATGGCTATGGAAGCTACGGACTGTCCATGCCGGTGGCGTTCAGTTCGAATCGTTTGAGTTTGCTGAATCGCGGCGTGATTTTCGTGATTGCGCATGTGCGCGGCGGCGGCGAACTGGGAAAACCGTGGCACGACGCAGGGCGCATGCACAGAAAAATGCATACGTTTACCGATTTCATCGCGTCGGCAGAATACTTGATCGAGAAGAATTACACCTCGAAAGAGAAATTGATTATCGAGGGAGGAAGCGCCGGTGGGCTGCTGATGGGTGCGGTGACGAACTTGCGCCCGGACTTGTTCCGCGCGGTGATTAGCCACGTCCCGTTTGTGGATGTGCTAAACACCATGCTGGATGCGTCGCTGCCGCTGACTGTGGGCGAGTACGAAGAATGGGGAAATCCGCAACTGGAAGACGACTACTTCTATATGAAGAAGTATTGCCCGTACACCAACCTGGAGCGGAAGGATTATCCGACAATGCTGGTGAAAACGGGATTGAATGACAGCCAGGTGATGTATTGGGAGCCGGCAAAGTACGTGGCAAAATTGCGCACCCTGAAAACCGACGACAATCCGTTGCTGTTGAAGACCAACATGGGCGCAGGCCACGGTGGCGCGAGCGGCAGATACGATTATTTGCGGGAAATTGCGTTTGATTATGCCTTTTTGTTGAAAGAGCTGCAGAAGTAAGTAAGCAAGGAAATGCCCGGCCAGCGGCACACGGGCGCTTTAACTTAAAACTTAGAACTGAAAACTGAACACTTCTCATGTCCGAAGCCTCGACTCCACTGATGCAGCAGTACAACGCGGTGAAAGCACGCTACCCGCATGCCTTGCTGCTTTTCCGCCTGGGCGATTTCTACGAACTCTTTTACGAGGATGCTATCAGCGCGTCCCGCGAATTGCAGATTACGCTGACCTCGCGCAATCGCGAGAAAGGTCAGCCAATCCCGATGTGCGGCGTGCCCTATCACGCGGCGGACGGCTACATCGCGCGGCTGATTCGCGCCGGCTACAAAGTGGCAATTTGTGAACAGATGGAGCAACCCGGTCCGGGGAAGAAGCTGGTGCGGCGCGAAGTGTCGCGCGTTATTACGCCGGGAACCGCGACCGACGTGGCGGTGCTGGACGCGCGGGAAAATAACTATTTGGCGGCGGTAGCGCAGAATACTGGGGCGCAGCGGATTGGGCTGGCTATGGTGGACCTGTCCACCGGCGAATTTCAGGCCACGGAATTTGCGGGCGAACGCGCCGAGGAAGATCTGCGCGATGAATTGCAGTTGATGCGTCCGCGCGAAACGCTGCTGCCGCGTCCTCAGCAATTGTTTGAAACCGCGAAGACTTCCCTGCTCGATGGCACGGGCGGCGTGGAATCGCGCCTGGAGGATTGGATTTTCCAGCGAGATTACGCGGAGCGCATTCTGCGTGAGCAGTTCGGTGTAGCGGAGTTGACCGGTTTCGGACTAGATGGCCACCTGCAAGCCATGACCGCGGCGGGAGCGATTGTTCACTACCTGCGAGAAAATGCCGCCCGCGGGGATGACGCCCCCAGCGTGGAAGCTTTGCAACATCTGAATCACATTCGCTATTACGAACAGCACGACGCGCTGGTGTTGGATCCTGTGTCAGTCAGAAACTTGGAGTTGCTGACGCCGATCTTCACCGAGGAGAGCAAGTCCGGTGGGCCAACAACGCTGATCGCCGCGGTGGATTCGACGGTAACCGGCATGGGCGCGCGGCTTTTGCGCTCGTGGGTGATGCGCCCGCTGATTGACCGCGACGCCATCGAGGCGCGACTGGGCGCAGTGGCGCATTTGCTGCAGCAAACAGTAGTGCGCGGAGAAATTCGCAAAGAATTGCGCGGCATACAAGACCTGGAACGGCTGACCAGCCGCATCACGTTGGGACTTGCCATGCCGCGAGAATTGGTGGCATTGCGTAAATCGCTGGCGCAGGTGCCCATCCTGAAGAATTTCCTCACCCCACCAGCAAGCGGCGGCAGCGAATTGCTGCGCGACCTGTACGGGGAGATCGACGAACTGGTCGACGTACGCGAGCGGCTGGAGAAGGCTATCGCCGATGAGCCGCCCGCCGTGGCTACGGATCAGGGCATTATCCGCGCGGGATACAACGCGGAACTCGACGAATTGCGGAATCTCAGCCAGCACAGCAAGCAAATCATAGCGGCGATGGAAGAACGCGAACGAAAACGCACCGGAATCAATTCGCTGAAAATTCGCTTCAACCAGGTGTTCGGCTACTACATCGAAATTTCCCGAGCGAATTTCGACAAGGCACCGCCGGATTACGAGCGCAAGCAGACGCTGGTGAACGCGGAACGATTCACGTCGCCAGAGCTGAAAGGATACGAACGCAAAATACTGGCGGCGGATGAGCGCATCCTGGAAATCGAGCGGCAACTGTATGTGGAAGTGCGCTCGGGGATTGCGGCAAAAGCGGGGCGCCTGAGGAAAACGGCGGCGGCCATTGCGCAATTGGATGTGCTCGCTTCGTTCGCGAAGATGGCGGCGGACCGCAACTATGCCCGGCCGGAATTCAATGGAACCGGTGAATTACTGATCGTCGGCGGTCGCCATCCGGTGATCGAGGAATTGCTGCGGCAAAAGGGCGAGCGCTTTGTGCCCAACGATTTGTGCTTTGAGCCCGGCCGCCAGCAACTGCTGCTGATCACCGGGCCCAACATGGGCGGCAAATCCACTTACCTTCGCCAAGCGGCGCTCATTGTGCTGATGGCGCAGATGGGTTCATTCGTGCCGGCGCGACAAGCAAAGCTCCCGCTCACGGACCGCATTTTTACGCGCATTGGCGCCAGCGACAATCTGGCGCGCGGCCGCTCGACATTTTTGGTGGAGATGAGCGAGGTCGCAGCCATACTGCATCACGCCACGCCATCGAGCCTGGTGCTGCTGGACGAAGTCGGGCGAGGGACCGCGACGTTCGATGGCTTGTCGATTGCCTGGGCGGTGGTCGAGCATCTGCAGCGCAACACGCGCGCGCGAACGCTGTTCGCAACGCATTACCACGAGCTGACGGAATTGGCCGATTTGCTGCCCACGGTCAAGAACGTTCATGTCTCGGTGAAAGAGACTCCCAACGAAATTATTTTTCTGCGCAAAGTTGAGCCGGGAAGCGCGGATAAAAGCTACGGCATTGAAGTAGCGAGACTGGCGGGCTTGCCACGCAGCGTAATCGAACGAGCGCGCGAAGTTTTGAAGAGGCACGAGCAGAGCGAGCACGAGTTGAGCGAGACGCTGACGCCGGGTGCGGGTTCCAGCACGAATGGCAACGGCTCACAAGCTGTAATGTTCACGGCGCTGGACCGCGACGTGATTGACAGATTGAAAACCGCAAATCTGGATGAATTGAAGCCTATCGATGCGCTGAATCTTCTGGCGGAATTGAAAAAACAAGTTTCCTAAAGAGCGAGACGCTACTTCTTCGCCGCAGACGCCAGATGCCGCGCCCGCAATCTGAGCACCTTGCGCTGGTTCGCTTCCAGCACCTCAAACCGGTATCCCTCGATATCCACTTTGTCTCCCGGCGCGGGCACTTTTCCGGACATGTGGCTCAGCAACCCGGCCATCGTGGTCACCGTTTCGCCGGCATTTTCCTCCAACTGCACTCCCAACAACTCTTCCGCCTCCCGGATGGTCATGCTTCCGCGCAACACCAGGCTTCCATCCGGCTCGCGCACCGCGTCCGGGGACGGCTGAAAATCATCTCCGCCGCGTTCGCCCACAATTTCTTCCACCAAGTCTTCCGCGGTGGCGATGCCGGCAACAGATCCGTGCTCATCGATAATGATGGCCATGGACTGATTTCTTTGCCGCATTTCCTTCAACAAATCCGAGCCCAGCTTCGTTTCCGGGACAAACAACGCCGCCCTTACCAGTTCACGTACTTTTCGTTTCGGCAAATCGGTATCGGCGATCTGCAGCAAATCCTGCGCGTGCACCACGCCGAAAATATCGTCCAGCGATTTTTCATACACCGGCATCTTGGAAAACTTCGTCTCCACAAACCTGGTGTGCATTTCTTCCAGCGTCGCGTCGGCTTGCAAAGCCACCACGTCGGGCCGGGGCGTCATCACTTCGCGGACGCGCTTGTCGCTGAATTCCACCACTTGTTCAATCAGGTCGGCCTGATCTTTCTCGATGATGCCTTCTTCTTCCGCCACTTCCACCAACGCCTCAATACCCTCTTCCGTGCGCTGCTCTTCGGTTCGCTCCACTTCGTGCTCAGAAATTCGCGCCAACGACTCCGCGCCTTCCAGGAAAACTCGGATAGGCCACACAATGAACATCGCGGACTTGATGGCCGGCAGCAATGGCAGCAACCATCGTCCCGTCGTGCGATACAGCAGCATGTCCGGGATAAAGTGCATCGCGATTACAACTTCGAGGGTCAGGAATACCAGAAACTGCAGACCTGCTTCCCAGCGGTTTGGCACCAGGTACACGATGCCGCGCGTCGTCTCCAGAACGATAAACGCCAGCCAGAAATGCCCCAGGATGCGAAATGTGCGCCCGCCACTGCGCCGGTTGATTCGCAACTTCGGCTCGATCTCCGCTTCGAAAATATCCAGGTGTTCGTGAATGCGCCCGGTGGTCATGCGGCCCAGTTCGCGGTAGATCAGCGCCAGGTAGGAAAAGATGGGCAAGCCCAATGCCAGAACCAGCACGCCGCCAATATAGATCCAAGGCAACATCGTCAAGCGATTCCCAGTCGCCGCCGCAGCCGCAATTCTACTTGTTCCATTTGGCCACGGTCCGTCTCGTGATCGTATCCCAGCAGATGCAGGATTCCATGCAGGATCAGTATTTGAATTTCCTCGGTCAAGTTCCGCCCGTATCGTTTGGCATTCCGTTTGGCCACCACCGGCGATATTGCAATATCGCCGAGTTGCGCGTCACGCACTTTTTTCAGCGCCTGCCGTAGACTTCTGGGCCGCCGGCGCTCTTCCGCGGGGAACGACAGCACATCGGTGGTCCCTTTTTTATGGCGATGCATTTCATTGAGCCGCGCCATTTCTCGATCGTTGATCAGCCGGACGGCCACGCTGTGCTGCGCCAAGCCCAGATGTAATTTTGCGCGGTTTGTGAATTCGAGTAGGGCGCGCATTTCCACATGCACAGCCTTCTGGCGATTCTCAATCGCTGGCACATCGCTCGCCACTATACCTGCTGCCAGGTAGCGTCCTGTGCGTTTCATGAATTCTTGAGGGTCAGGGTTAGCGCACAAAATTAGTTGCGCGGTGGCTCCGGCATGCCCGTTTCCTTCGAGATTGTCGTGGGCTTGCCGTTGCCGCCTCGCTGCGGATGCGTCGCGTCGTGCTCTTCGTACGCACGGATAATTTGCTGCACCAGGTTATGGCGAACCACATCCTTTTCCCCGAATTGCACGTTGCTAATCCCCGGAATCTTCCCGCAGATTTCCAGCGCTTCTACCAGGCCGGATTTTTTCCCTTGCGGCAAATCGATCTGCGTGATGTCGCCGGTTATCACCGCTTTGGAATTGAATCCCAGCCTGGTCAGGAACATCTTCATTTGTTCGCTGGTGGTGTTCTGCGCTTCGTCGAGAATCACGAAGGAATCGTTCAGCGTGCGGCCGCGCATGAATGCCAGCGGCGCAACCTCGATGATTCCCTTCTCCAGAAAGCGCTCCAACTTGTCCGCATCCAACATGTCGTACAGCGCGTCGTACAACGGCCGCATATACGGATCGATTTTCTGCTGCAACGTTCCCGGCAGGAAGCCCAGGCGCTCGCCCGCTTCCACCGCGGGCCGCGCCAGAATGATGCGGTTCATCTGTTTGGTCAGCAGCGCGCTTACCGCCATCGCCACCGCCAGGTAGGTTTTGCCCGTGCCGCCCGGCCCGATTCCGAACGTCATGTCGTGCGATTCGATCTCTTCCATGTAGCGGCGCTGGCTAGCGTTCTTCGGCGTTACCACTTTTTTCCCGAACGACCGCGTGCGCCCGTGCTCAAACATCCCTCGCGGCGATTCGTGCGGTTCATCCGTGGCCACGCGCATCAACGACTTCACTTCGGCGCTGGTCAGTGAACGCCCGTGGCGGGTCAGGTGGTTATACTCCTCGACGATGCGCACCGCCTGGTCCACGCTATCCTGTTCACCTTCGATGGTCAGACGCGTGTCGTGCAAGTGCGTGCGTACACGCAAGGCGTCTTCCAACGAGCGGATATTTTCGTCAAGGGTTCCGAAGAAGGGTTCTATTTTTCCGGTGATATGTATCGTTCGTCTCATCCAAGTTGCAGGCTGTCCTGTTGCTCGAACCGGGTGGCCGATGGGATTCCTCCTCGAATGATCAAGCTGCCTCACAGCTCTAACACGGAGAAACTACCTTCACCGTAGCGCACACGCGAGCGGCGGTCAAGTTACTTGCGATTCACATTCGTCCAGCCGCTCGCAGCCTTTTCTCGCCGCTGTAGCGGACGCCTTCTGGGTGCGTTTTATGCCTTTGCCCTTGCAGTGGCCGGCCTTTATCCCGGTTCAGTTTTCCGGTCTCTTCCGAATCTGTCATCCCGACCGGCGACCCTCGTCTTTTGCGGATCGGAGCGGAGGGGTCGTGGCAAAATTGCCGCCCAACAAAAATCGTTTGAACCGGCACACCAGCCTCTATCTTCACGGCTTCTTCTTCAACGCCTCCTGAATGGCCTTCTCCGCCAATGGCGCCATCACCGCATAGCCCTGCGCATTCGGATGCAAGCCATCATTCGTGATTTCACTCTTCAGAAACCCCTTTTCATCCGCGGTCGCCGGGAAGTAATCCAGGTACACATGCCCATTTTCCGCCGCATATTTCTTGATCCATTCGTTCAACGCCAGAATCTTTTCCGGAGGCCTACGGTCCGTCTGCTCGATCACTTTGCCATCGGCGTCGGCAACATCGTTCACCGGCATCACTGACGACAGCACCACGCGGATTCCATGCACCCGCGCCAGTTCCGCCATCGTCGCCAAATTCCCTTCCGTCTCTTCCAGCGTCATCGGCCCGGTATTTCCGGCAATGTCATTGGTACCCGCCAGAATCACTACCGCTTTTGGCTGCAGCGCGATCACATCGTCGCGGAATCGCAGCACCATCTGCGGCGTAGTCTGTCCGCCAATTCCCCGATCCACATAAGGCTTCCCCGGAAAAAACCCGCCGGACTTCGGCAGTTGCCACATGTCGGTAATCGAATCGCCCATGAACACCACGCGCGCTTCCTCTTTTGCCGCGGGCGCCAGCGCTGCATTCGCCGCGCGGTAGCGATCGAGTTCCGCCCAGTCCTTCAACCTTCGCGCGTCCCAATCAAGCTGTTTCTGCATCTCCGGCGATTGCGCGCAATCACTCGCGGACTTCGGTTCAGGCGTGGTGATGGTCGCCGGCTGCTGCTGTGCGCGCGCCGTTACGCCGCTCATCAGCATGCAAGCCGCTAATGCAAATATGGTTTTCACTTTCGTCTCTCCCATTGCATCTCTACCTGTACTCCTTCTATCACAAATCGCGCGAAGGACAGTTGCGATCTGATTACCTGTACTCTGGTACGCGCGTACTCTAGACGCCCTCCGTTCGTTTCGCGAAACTCGTCCCACAACAAAGAATTGTTTCGCGTGTTTCGTTTCTGAGGGAGGCAAGTCCATGTACGTTTCCGCAAGAGCAGTTCTTCTCGGTTCGGCTTTTGTGCTGGCGGCGCTGCCTGCCGCGGCATCTGACGAGGCTATGGCACCTGTGGCGGCACCTGCTCAGCGCGCCACCATGAATTGCCCGGGCATCAGCAGCGTCCCAATGACCGCCGACGCTACGCAGGCCCTTCCGCTACATTTGGTACGAAACCTCTCCTGCAGTGAATCCGTCAGCGTCCTATCCGATAGCGAAGGCTACACCGTTCGCGTTCGCGCCTCCGACGGCTACGTCGCGCGCATGTATCTGAACATGGACACGGCCAGCGCGGCAGACCACCAGCCGCTGTCGGCAACCGCGGTAAACAATGTGGTTCGCTGGCAGGCCGGCGCGCCGGGCTGCGACCAGTTCTTCAGCAAGGGCCATACGGTTGAATCCGCCACCGCGAATGACGTGACGGTCCAAGTTTCGCTCGAAGATTCCGGCTGGAAATTGCGTGCCACCGTTGCAGTTTCGAACAAGGGCGAAGAAGTGGTGGAAGTATTTCCGGTGCTGATCACTCTGGACGAACTGCAGCCCAACTTGAAATCGCTGCTGGCGGAAGATCCGGCGAAGCTCTCGCGCGTCGTCAACCATCAAGTGCTGCTGACGCAGGCGAACGCGCAGCCCTCGCCCAGCGCCGTGGCTTATCGCAAAAACGCAACGCCGGCGGCCAGCGCGGCTTCGTATCATCTTCCAACCCCGGACTACTTCAGCGAACACAGCGTGCAACCCTCCGACAGCAATCACGCGGCAGTGGTTCCATCTGCCGCAGAATTGCGCTCTCTTGCGCTGAAGCACAGCAAACTCGCTTCGGGTCAGAAAGCTGCCGGAGTGCTGTGGTTCGAACGCGAAGCGAATGCCGGCGAACTTTCCCTGCGCGTTCCTGTCGGCGACCTTGTGTTTGACTTCCCGCTGTCCTTCGAGCAGAAACGCTGAACTCCTCCTCGTAGGAATGCGGCGCGGCCCGGGGTCCCCTCACCCCGGGCCGTTTTTTGTTTGGTCCAGGAAAGGCAGCGGTAACGACAACTCTGCGAATTTCTGTAATTCGCGTTCACCCTGATGCGGGAAATCCGTGGTAGCCTAAGTCGCATCCGGGAAGGTAACTCGTGGCTAATGACCTGGCTCTGCGTTGCTTCGGCACGGGACCGAGAGCAAAGAACATGCCGATTGCCCGATGCCTGGTTGCCGCGACGCTTTTCGTTTCTGTTTGCCCCGTGGCGCGCGCGCAAACGCCCGCCCCCTTAACGTCCCGCACCGAGCAAACGGCAAATTCCGCAGGCAACTCCGCCACGATCAAAATGAATGTCAGGCAGGTAGTGCTCGATATCGTAGTGACCGATGAAGACGGCCGGCCGGTCAAAGGACTCACCCAGCAAGACTTTTCGGTATTTGAAAACAGTGTTCCGCAGAAGATCATTTATTTTGAGGCCCACAACAACGCTGCGGACTCTTCGAACGCCAATCGCGCGGCGGTTCCGACGCTGCCGCCGGACACGTTCCTGAATGTTTCCGCGGTGAACGAACATCTGCCGTTGAATGTTTTGCTGTTCGATGCTCTGAACACTCCTTTGAACGACCAGCCATACGCGTTCCAGGAAGTCATACGATTTCTGCGCACGCATTCCCCCGGAAGCCGGTTTGCCATTTTTGTGCTCGGCGAAAAGCTGCATCTGTTGCAAGGATTTTCGGATGACGAGCGGCTGCTGCTGGCTGCAATGAACGGTCAAGAGTCTGCATTGCACTCCTCCCCATTGCTTCGAACTCCCGGTGATTACATCGCTCCCTCCGAAGTTTCCGTCGGCCCGTTCGCGAACGATCCGGTTCTGAAACGCATGGCAGCGCGCACGGATCGAACCGACGCGAAGGCCAGAGATTTCTACCAGAGCCAGCGCACCGAACAAACCATCGCCGCGTTCTTGGAAATTGCCAGACTCTTGAACGGGCTGCCTGGGCGGAAAAATCTAATCTGGCTGTCCGGCTCTTTTCCCTTGGGCTTTTTCTCCAGCAGCAATCCGATGAATCCATTCGGCACGACCATCGACTACAGCGCAAAACTGCAGCAAGCGGCGAACCTGCTGGCGATTGGCCAAGTGGCTGTCTATCCAGTCGATGCACGAGGCTTGTCGACCGATCCATCCTTCGGCGCTAGCGGCGCCGGGCAGAGTGCGGGAGGGTCGTCCAAGTCTTCAGAGGCGCTTTTGTCGGAACACTTCGTCATGGAGCAGATCGCGGAAGACACCGGCGGACGCGCTTTTTACAATACCAGTGGGCTCGCGGAAGCTATCGCCACCAGCGCCGATCACGGCTCGAACTATTACTCGCTCAGCTATTCTCCCAGCAACACCAACTTTGATGGCCGCCTGCGCAAGATCCGCGTAAAGCTGCCGCCCCATAATTACGAACTGGCGTATCGCCGCAGCTACGTGGCTGACGACGGGAGCGCCATGGCAAAAAAAGCCGCAAATGCGCCCGTGGAGCGACTGCAAACCGCTCTGATTCGCGGCGCGCCTCTCGCTCACGACCTTGTACTGGAATTGCAGATTCACGCCGAGGGACTGCCCAAAACAGTCACGAAGGAGCAGATCGCGCATCTTTCCCGTTTTCCATCTTTTGCTTCGGAAAAGACGTGGAAGGAAGTGCGGATGCAGAAATATACGGTGGAGTATGGGTTTCTGGGAGGACGATTCTCATTCCAGCGCTCGGCGGGAAACGAAACGCCACTCGGCAAATTCGAGTTTCAATTTGCCGCTTATGATGCCGACAATCGCCCCATGCTGGGTCAGTGGACGCGCTTCGACAAAGCTTACTCTGCCGCCGAACTCTCGACAATTGCCAAGGGAGACTATCGCCTGAAGCAAGCGCTCGAAATTCCCAGCAATGCCGCATGGTTGCGGCTGGTAGTGCATGACCTTGTCGGAGATCATATCGGTTCCATCGAAATTCCGTTGCCGCTAGCGCCCCAAACGCAGTCAAAGGCAGTGCCCGCCAAGGACTAACGCCCCGCTTCCCACCGTTTCAAACGCCTATGCGCTGGAGCCGCTCGTGGAAATATCCCTTCCAGCTGTCTGGAAATTCCGCAACTCGCAAGGCTCGCCGCACCGATGCCACGTCTTTCTCTGTGTACCGCTTCGCAACATACAGTCGCGTAATTTCCGCAATGGAGACAGCATTTACGTCTCGCCCAATCACTTCGATCTCATCGCCGGCGCCCACTTCCCCCTCGCGCCTCACTGCAAGATAGAAACCGGTGCGGCCGCTCGCCAGGAATCGCTTCACCATGCCGTCGTCCTGAAGTCGGATACCAAGTTTGTAGCAAGGCAACCGAGGCTGCGTCACCACAAATTGGGCGGAACCCACAGAGAATCGATCTCCCAGATGCACTGACTCTTCCGACAAGCCGTCCGTGGTCAGGTTTTCTCCAAAAATCGCAATTGGCAATTCCCGGCCCGGCAACTCCTGCTTCCAGTAGGCGTAGTGTTCACCCGGGTAGCAGTACACTGCCTTTTGCGGGCCTCCGTGAACACTAAGGTCGGCCTGGCGATCGCCGTCGAAATTCAGTTTGCGTACCGCCACGCGGCCCTCGACGGGTTCCTTGTAGATTCCCGTGCTGACACTGATGCCGTGCCATGTCACTTCTCGCGGCAGCCCGGTATTCAGTGAAATGACCTTCATGGATATGCTTCCCCTGTTGGCGCGGCCCCACCGCATTGTGCGCGAAAAGGAAATCCGCGTTCAAGCGCTTTCCTGAACGCCCATAACTCGCTAAGATGTCCGCCATGCAAAACCAACCCAGTCGTCGCAGCTTCCTGATCGGCAGCGGACTCACCGCTCTTGCATCAACACGAATTCTGGGCGCCAACGACACGATGCGCATCGGCGTGATCGGCGCCGGAGGCCGCATGGGTGGCCTGCTGAAAGCCGCCGATCAGACCGGCCAACCATATCAGATCGTCGCGGTCAGCGACGTGTATGCGCCGCGTTGCGATGTGGTGAAAACGCACTCCAACGGCGTCGTCACAACGCACGTGGACTATCGCGAAGTGCTGCAGCAGCAACTCGACGCCGTGATTATCGCTTCGCCCGATCACTGGCACGTGCGCATGGCCGTCGACGCGTTGGCCGCCGGCAAAGATGTCTATCTCGAAAAGCCGGTCACTCACACCATTGAAGAAGGCGCAGCGTTGCAAAATGCAGTGCGCTCCAGCAAGCAGATTCTGCAGTGCGGCATGCAGCAGCGCAGCTGGAGCCACTTCCGCGACGCCGTCGATCTGATTCAGGGAGGCAGCCTGGGTCGCGTGCCGCAGGTGCGAACTTACTGGTGGCAGAACTACCATTTTTTCATGACGCCTAAGCCCGTTGACACGCAGGCGCTGGATTGGAAGCAATGGCTCGGCGGCGCTCCAGATCAGCCCTTCACCGAAGAAAAGTTTTACCGCTGGCGATGGTTCTGGAATTTTGGCGGCGGCGCGATGACCGATCTCTTCACTCACTGGATTGACGTCGCGCACTGGGCCATGAAGTCCGACCAGCCGCGGCTGGTGCAGATGCTCGGCGACAAATACATTTTCGAACAGTGGGAATGTCCAGACACGGTGCAAGCTGCTCTGCGCTATCCCGGTTTCGATGTCGTTTACGAGGGCATGATGGCTTCTTCCATCGATGATGGCGGGCTGGAATTCCGCGGCACGGAAGCAACCTTGAAGATCAACCGCGGCGGCTTCACCGTCTATCACGAGGGCGCGCAGCCCAAAGACGTTCCGGTCGTCAAGGCCGACAGCTTCCGCGACGGCACCATCGACCACGTGCAAAATTTCTTCGATTGCATCAAGTCGCGCAAAGAGCCAAACGCGCCAGTCGAAACCGGCGTCGCGGCAGCCCGCGCCGGCCACATCGCGAACTTAGCCTACCGCGGCCCAGGCCAAATCACCTGGCCGCCAAGGTCCTAAGTTCTGTAGCTCACCCCTTTCATGGGTGAGGGCTTTCGCTCCCTTCCGGTGTTTCAGCGACACCAGAAGTGTACTGCCGGTCCTGCACAAGCTTGGCAATTCCTGGAGGAAGCGGATACATCGGCGGATTTACAAGAAGGCGAACGAACCTGGCACCGTTCCACCGCCACATGCGGTCAATTCGAAACCTGTAGTCACCTGGGGCAGTGGAGTTAAGGCACCGCCTTATCCAAGAGCCGATTCCTAAACTCTTGGACTTCCAGCGGGCTTTCGTGACGACCCTGAAGGTCCAGCAGATTCCACGGAGATGGAAGTCTGGTGGGTAGACCGTGTAGTCGAGTTTTCTGGATTGGTAAGCCACGAGCTTAGTCCGCACCCCGCCCGATTCTCTGTTTAGGCTACTCGGCCGCAAACTGGCCTTGACCGTCCTCTAACTTCGTTTAACAACGGCATTCCTCCAGCCTCAATCCGCCGGAACCGCCCTCCTTTTCGCCCATTCCCGAATCGCACCTATTTCTTCCGCGCGGGTTACGCTCAGGGGCCTCGTCGCCTGAATCTCCGCCAGCAACACATCCGTCGAAAGCTGCTGCTTCTTGTTGAACGCGGTATACAGCCCTGCCGCGATCGCTTGCTCAATTTCCGCGCCCGAAAATCCCTCCGACGCAGCCGCCAGCTTCGCTACATCAAATCCGCCGGCGTCTCTTCCGCGCTTCTTCAGATGTAACGTGAACAATGCCTCGCGCACGCTTTCTGCCGGCAAATCCACAAAAAATATTTCGTCGAATCTTCCCTTCCTCATCATCTCTGGCGGCAGCACAGTAATATTGTTCGACGTCGCCGCCAGAAACACGCCGCTCTCGCGGTCCTGCATCCATGTCAACAACGTCGCCAACAATCGTTGCGACAACCCCGCGTCCGCGTCCCCGCTGGTCCCGGCCGACGCAAAGGCCTTCTCAATCTCATCGATCCACAACACCACCGGCGCCAGTTTCTGCGCCAGGTCCAGCGCTTTCTTCAGCCGCTTCTCGCTCTCGCCGATGTGTTTGTCGTACAGCGCGCCCGCATCGAGCCGCACCAGCTCGTATCCCCATTCGCCGGCAATCGCGCGCGCTGCCAAGCTCTTTCCGCAGCCTTGCACGCCCATGATCAACACGCCTTTCGGCGGCACCAGCCCGAATCGCTGCCCTTCCGGCGTCCACGCACTCTTTCTCTTGGCAATCCATCCGCGCAATCGCAACAAACCCGCCACATCCGTAAACGACGTGTCGCGCCTCACCGTTTCCAGCAGGCCGTCGGTCTTCAGCGCCGTCCGCTTTGCTTCCAGCACATCATCCAGCACCGCCGCGTCGGCCTTCCCGCGGTTCAGCAGGTATTTTCGGAAAATGCGCAGCGCTTCCTCTTCCGGCAAACCGATCAGGTTCCGCGCCACTTGCCCAAGCGCCGCAACATCCAGCGCCACGGGCAGGCTCTGATCCAGACTCACTTCCGCCAGCACGCGCTTCACTCCCGGCAGCGGTTCCTGCGCCGACGGCAGCCCCAGTTGAAACTCCACTGAGTCCGCAGCGAGTTCCTTCGGCAATTCGATTGTTGCGGCCAACAACACAATCGATCGCCGCGCGGTGCGAAATCCATCCGCCAGATCGCGCAAACGCCGGCTGATCCTGTCGTTCTCGCAATACCGCACATAATCCTTCAGCAGAAAGATGGCATCGCCCTGAATCGCAGCCATGTTCGCCAAGGCCTGTTCCGGCTGATCGGAGTTGTACAGCGCCGTGCCACCCGCCCGCGACAATCCTTCCGTTACGCTCCACAAGTACAGCGGCACGCCTATGTCGGCAGCCGCACACCGCAGCAGCGTGGCGAAGCGATCCTCTTCGCTGCTCTCGACAGTGATGATCGGGCAGTGCGAGTTAATCAGCAGACGCAGTTCCAGTTGCTTGGGACTACCCGCGCAGCCGCCCGCCACTCCCACGCCATGCCCATCCCCACGCGCGGAGTTAGTGGACAGCGGGGCTTTGGGTTGCCCTTGCACTTCGTTTGACAAAGGTATTCCTCACGCCTCAAACTAGTTGTTTGAATAATACGCTTAAGGAGCGATAGATGGCGCAAGGTCAGGCTACCAAAGTTAAGAAGAAGAAAAAGTCCGTTCTGAAGCGAGCGGCACAGTCTCGTCAACGTGCGGAAGTGAACCGCGTGAATCGTACCCGCGTGCGCAGCGCAATCAAGCGGCTCCGCACCGCTCTAACCGCCGGTGACGCCACCGCGGCCGCGAATCTTTTGCACCCCACCATGTCTGCGATCGACCAGGCCATCACCAAGGGCGTGCTGCACGAAAACACCGCCAACCGCTACAAGTCGCGGCTCGCGCTGGCCTACAACCAGGTAAAGGCCAAGTCCGCGAAGTAACTCCTTCCTCGGATCTTGTCATTCCGAACGGAGTCTGCGGAGTGAGGAATCTCTCTTCTCTTTATCCCTGCGGGCGGCTATTCAGTTGCCCGCCATTTTTGTTTTCGGTGCGCGGTGCGGCCAAATTGCCCCTGGTCACGGCAAAACTCCGGTTCTGTCATTCCGAACGGAATCTGCGAAGTGAGGGATCTCTCTTTCTTTGTGCCCGGCCGATGCGTCCAAATTGTCACGCAACCGGCCAGGCCAAATTGGGAGTTTCCTTCTCGCTTTCCACACCCTACTCTGTCTCCCCATCAAGGCCATCAAGGAAGGACTCATGACTTCGAACATTGCCGTCACCCGCATCCCGCAATCGCGTCTGACCGAAGAGTTGCGCGAAAATTCTACCTTCGGAACCAACTACAGCGACCACATGTTCGTCGCCGACTATCGCGACGGTCAGTGGTACGACGCGCGCATCGAGCCCTTCGGCCTCATGTCATTCTCACCGGCGATGACGGCTCTGCATTACGGACAATCGCTGTTTGAAGGTTTCAAGGCGCATCGCACGGCCGATGGCGGTGCTGCCATCTTTCGCCCGATGTGCAATCACGCGCGCCTGAATCGCACCGCCGCGCGCCTTTGCATGCCCGACGTGCCGGAGGAATTGTTTCGCGATGGCCTGGTGGAACTGCTGCGCACCGACCGCGAATGGGTGCCGCACCGCGAAGGCGGCTCGCTGTATATTCGTCCCGTTTATTTCGGCAACAGCGACACCCTGATGGTGCACGCCGCCACACGCTATCGTTTCGTGATTTTTACTTCGCCCGGCGGACCGTATTTCGCGCAACCGATTCGCCTGCTTACCGAAGAGAAGTATGTTCGCGCGTTCCCGGGCGGAACCGGCGACGCCAAATCCGCCGGCAACTACGGCGTCGGCCTGCTGGCCGCAAAACTTGCACAAGCCAAGGGCTATCACAACGTGATGTGGCTCGACGGCAAAGAGCGGCGCTTCGTGGAAGAATCCGGCGTCATGAACATCATGTTCGTCATCAACGGCGTGGCCATCACTCCCCCGCTTTCCGGCACGATTCTTCCCGGCGTGACGCGCGATTCCGTGCTGGCGCTGTTACGCGAAATGCAGGTACGTGTGGAAGAGCGCCCCATCTCCGTTGACGAGGTGGTTGCCGCACATTCCGCAGGCACACTGCAGGAAGCCTTCGGCATTGGCACCGCCGCGGTCATCGCGCCCATCGCTTGCATTGGCTATCGCGACAAGGATCTGGCTATTCCCACGGGCGCGCCCGACGGTCTGGCCAAGAAACTTCACACGCGCCTGACCAACATCCAAACCGGCAAAGAGCCCGACACTCGCAACTGGCTGCTGACCATCTAGCTTCGTCGTGCGCGCCATACGATTGTCATCCCGACCGGGGAACCGCGCCTTTTGCGGCTCGCAGTGGAGGGATCGTGGCACAACTCCCGTGCAACTCAGACCGTTGAGTATCGCTGCCGACGACAATTCGATTCCATTTCCGTTTTGAGCGAAAATAAAGCGGGGGAACCACATGCCTTACTTCGCCGCCTTCTACGATGTCGTCGACGATTTTGTGGCGCGCCGCGCCGCATTTCGTAGCGAGCACCTGCGCCGCGTTTCCGAATCCTACGCCCGCGGTGAACTTGTTCTTGCTGGCGCCCTAGCCGATCCCGCCGACCGCGCTCTGCTGATCTTTCACGCGCAGGACAAGGCCGTCGTCGAATCCTTCATTCACAACGACCCTTACGTCACCAACGGCCTGGTCAAAAAATGGGAAATTCGCCCATGGAATGTCGTCAGCGGCAACGAGGCCTCCGCTAGTCCCGCCGTCCCCGCGCGCCCCTCAGAGATTGCCCGCATCTGGACCGCTCGCACCACCGAAAGCAAATGGCCGCGGTACCGCGAGCATTTCTCCAAAAAAGTTCTGCCGGAACTTCGCGGCATTAACGGGTACCTCGGCGCAACTCTATACGTGCGGCACGTCGGCGCGGACCGCGACATTCTGGTCGAAACCTACTGGCGCTCTCTTGACGCGATTCACTTGTTTGCTGGCGTCGATTTGGAAAGCGCGGTCGTCGCCGACGAAGCCGCCGCGGTTCTAACGGACCACGACCACCGCGTCCGTCACTATGAAATTGTTCTGTCGGATTGTGGGCCCGCCGCCAGCGCGCCGTCGAAATAACAGATCCCTCGCCAATTGGAAATTGCCTGCGCGTGGAAATCGTGGCTGGCATAAAGGCCAGCGCTACATTTAAGATAAATCTCCGTCACGCCTTTGTCGGACTGTCTTGCTTCAACGGGCCGCTGCTGACGCGCCGGTTAACCGCCAGATCAAAAACTCCATCACAATGCGCGGCTCTTTCGAACCTCCGCCCTTCAACCGGTCGTCGGCTTCTTGCAACGCCGTCAGCCCGTCCAGCAAACGTTCCTTGGAAATCTTTCGCGCGCACTGCAGCGCCAGTTCCGCTTGTTCCGGACGCATTCCCAAGGCCCGCGCGGCCTGCCATCCATTGGTCGCGCCGCGCACTTCGCTTGCCTCGATCAGTTTGCGGTACATCCAAGCCATCGCACCAATCATGCCCATCGGTTCTTCGCCTTCACGCAGCAATCGCTCGATAAATTCCAGGGCCTTTTTGGTTTGCCGCGCCGCCAGCAGATCTGCCACTTCCCAGATGGTGGTGGTTTTCTCGGAGATCACCAGCAAGGTCACGTCCTCGCGCCGCACCAGTTTACTTTCCGCCGCGAACGTCGCCAGCTTGTCCACTTCCGTTTTCAAGCGCATCAAGTCGCCACTCACAGACTCCGCCAAATCTTCCGCGGCGCCTTTGGCGAACTCTACGCCGTGTTCCTTCGCCAGCGTTTTCGCCAGCACCACGCTGGCCGCGTTGCGCTCGTCAGCGTTTTCCCCCAAGCCCACCTCGACCACCAGCGAATGCTCGGCCAGCTTTTTTCCCAACATCATTCGCATGTCCAGCTTCGTCGCTTCCATCACCAGCACGGTAAACGGCGCGGAGTTCTTCAGGTACTCTTCCATTGCCTCGACCGCCGATTCTCGATTCTTTTCGCCCAGGTCCTCAATGGCCTCCACATCCTCTAGGAACACCACCTGCTGCTTCGACAGCATGGGCATGGACTGCGCCTGGTCCAGCGCTGCCTGCGTCTCGCCGCGTTCGGCGGAAAAACGCGAAACGGCCCAGGCGCGCGCCGCTTCCGGAATATATTTCTCAATCAATTGCGCGCGGCAGGCATCGCGCAAAAACGGCTGGTCGCCCAACAGCAGCACCGCCGGAACCGGTTTCCCCTTCGCCAATTTTTCCTTGAAGTCTTCCAACGACGCCCGCGCCATCAGTAGTTCTCCGTGACCGCTGCCACCAGCCGGGCCGCAAAATCCTGCGACATGCGATCGATTGCCGGGTCGCCTTCCTGGAAGAAGCTGCGCACATCGGTGGACAATTCGTATTCTCCGCGAAAGACGAAATTGTCGTTGTGGTATAGCACTTTCTCGGTGATGCGGTCCTTCAGGGTAACCTCGCATCTCATGGTGACGAGCATGGTGGTGGCCTGCGCCGTGCTCGTGGTGGCCGTGCTGGTCGACTGGAATGTCAGCGGCAACGCTTCCAGCGCCAACACTTTTCCGGTCAGCACCGCGTCGCCGCCATTCGGGTCGGAAACAACCTTGTAGCGCGTCTTCCGGAGGAATTCATGAATCGTCGCGGCCGTCAATTTTTGTTCGATGCGGTATGTGGTGGTCTTGTTTTCCATCGGCGGTACGGCAATCACTGTGATGTTTTTGGGCAGAGCAGGGTTGCGGCCTGCCACATGGTACCCGCAGCCTGTGAATAGCACCGCCGCCAGCGTGCCGAGCAGAATACGTGAGCCTGTGCTGCGGATCATGAATCCAGCCACTCCGCCAGTTTGATGCCGCTTGCCGCAGGCCCGCGCAGATTGTCTCCCGCTCCCCAAAACCACCAACAATTTTCACGCGCGGTGTCGGGCCGAGGTTCGCTGATGTGCAGCGCGGTATCGCCCGCCACGCTGACGTTGCTTGGACCGGCTTCCTCGGGAGGCACTACCGCGAACCCGGCTTCCTTCACTGCCTGCGCCAGCGCCGCCGCATCCGTGGCGTTGCCGAGATCGGCGCAAACACTGAACGTTGTGCCGTAGAACACCGGCGCGTGCACCAGGTTGACGGATATCTTGGCGTCCTCGTCCGCGTCTCCCACAGCCGCCGAAACCTCCGCACGTAGTTCCAAAAGCTTTTCCTGCAGCACCACGCGACTTTCGCTGCCAAATCGCGGAAGCATATTGAAGGCAGTCTGCGTGCCAAACACGCGATTTCCCACGCTTTGAAAGGAAAGCAGCTGCGAAGTCTGCGTCTCGAGTTCTTCCACGCCGGCGCGTCCTGCTTCCGAAACCGGCTCGTACACCACGGCCACAAGCCGCTGCATGGCAAATCGCCGCAACACCAACGCCAAACTGGCAATTGCCGTTCCCCCGGCGGATAGAACCCCAAATACCGGCGACTTCTTCGACACGCTTTTGCCGCTGAGCGCTTCAATCTTCGGAAACCAGGGCACGCCATCGGGATCAGACATCGCTGCGTGCGAAAAGTCGATCACAGCGGCTCCGGCTTCACGCGCCGGCGCCAAACATTGTTCGCCAAATCCGCGCGAGCTGGCCAGAAACGCGAAGCGCACGCCACGAAAGGTGCCTTCCTCCACTTTCTGAATCAACGCGGCTTCCCCGCCCGCTTCGGTCAATATGCCTGCAGCTTCATCCTCATCCACCAGCCGCAAATCCCAGCCAGCGAAGCGGCTCTCTTCCAGCAAAGACTTCACTTCGCTTCCCAGAAGCGACGACGCCCCGGCCAACACTATTTTTTGGGAGTTTCGATCTGCGGACATGAATCAGACGGTCCTGGCGACCATGCGGTGCCGCAACACCCGCACTACGTGCAACGTTAACCCAACCACCGTGTACACACTCGCAATAATCACCAGCACGTATTCCGAATAGCGCCAGATCACGCCGACCAGCAGGATCAGCAGAATGATGGTCACCGAAGGCTGCTTGCGCGTCCACGGCAGGTCTTTGAAGCTGTAATACCTGACGGTGCTGGTCATCAGCGCGCCCAGCGCCAGCATCAACAAGAAGAAGGCAATGGCCCAACTCTTGTCGGTGATCGGACCGATCCAGTGGCACGCGTGCACTGTGGCCGCCACCATTCCCGCGGCCGCAGGCGTCGGCATGCCAACGAAATTCTTGGACCCGCCCGGAGCCATGCCTTGCACGTTGAAGCGCGCCAGCCGCCAAGCAGTACAGATCAGAAACGCCAGGCAGCAGATCCACGCCAAGTGTCCCAGTTGTTCAAAAGCCGGAGGAGTCATTCCCGTCACGCCGCGATAGCCCCAGGCATAGGCCAGAATCGCGGGCGCAACTCCGAAACTGACAACGTCGGCCAGCGAATCAAATTGCACGCCGAATTCCGTGTTCGTCCCGGTCAACCGTGCGATGCGCCCATCCATGGCGTCAAACACGATCGCAATTCCAATGGCTTTGGCCGCACGATCAAGGTCTTCGCTTCCGCCGGAGATTGCCGCAATCGAAGCGTAATAGCCGCAAAGCAAATTCGCTCCGGTGAACAAACTCGGCAGCAGGAATATGCCCCGACGGCGCTTTGGGTCTTTGTGGACTTTCCCGGTAAACGGAATGTCGTGTTGTTCGTAGTCAGCCATTGTTTGCTTTGCTCATTCTGCCACAGAGTACTACGCTGGGCCGTCATCTTCCTTGATTTTCTCTTTCGTTCGTCCCGAAATGTTTCCCGCAATCCGCGGCGCTCCGATGGGTTCGGCAATCCTGGCGATTACGCTGGAACCGCCTTTTACGTTTTGCCCCACCTTTACAAGAATTTCAGCTTCGGCCGCCATCCACACATCCACTCGCGAGCCAAAACGCACCAAGCCCACGCGCTCTCCTCGTTCAACCACGTCACACGCCTTTTTCCAGGAAACTACGCGCCGCGCCACCCACCCGGCAATCTGCTTGAACACGATCTCGCCGTGCTCGCTTGCCAGGGTAAACACGTTTTGCTCATTTTCCAGCGAAGCCTTTTCCGCCCACGCCGCCAGAAATTTTCCCGGCCTGTATTCCAGCTTGGCGATCGTTCCCGCAGCCGGCGAGCGGTTCACATGCACATTCCAGATCGCCAGAAAAATACTGATACGTTTGCCCGCGCGGCCGCCGCGCTCCTCTTCCGTCACCACCACCACGCGGCCATCGGCAGGGGACACTACCAGGCCGGGTTCAGACGGAATGTTTCGCTCCGGATCGCGGAAGAAATAAAAAACAAACAGGCCCAGCGCCACCAACACGCTACCCGCCAGGATTCCCCACCGCCATCCGCTGGTAACACCGATTACGCCAAGCAGAAACGGTGGTAACCCAAAATAGTAACCTTCTCTGACCATACCCTCCCTTTCTCCGGCGCGGATTTTCTCCACGGGAGGTGCATGGTCATTTTACGACAGAAAGCTGTTAGGATGCGCGAACCAGACAGGTTACGAGGCTTGTCCGGCCCGCGAGGTGTGGATACGGACAGCCAAAAGCTCCATCTCGTCTTTCACGTGAAGCTTCAATTTTTTCAGTCTGATTTCTTCGATGAGGTCTTCAGAATTGAGGAATGGGGATCTTGCGAGGTTTTGTAATTCTACTTCGTACTGGTGGTGCTTTTCTGCCAGACGCTGATACTCGGCGTCGGCTGTGATTATTACGTCCCGAGGTGCCCGCTGGATTGCTGCCATGCGTTCCTCCTTCATGACGGGAAGTGTGAATGCCCGATGAACGCAGGTTACACCCGGTAAAATCCCCGTCAAGGACTATTCCGTACCAATCTGTGGATTCTTGGTACTATGCTCCAGAATCAAGGCTGCCTCAACGGGTTCGCGGTAATACCCCTTCCTCCTTCCCACTTGCGCAAAGCCCAGCCTCGTGTAGAAACCGATAGCGGCCAGGTTGGACTCGCGTACTTCCAGAAACACGCGCTGTACTCCCCTAGCGGCAAAGGACTTCATCATCTCCCGGCTAAGCGCCGTTCCTTCGCCATGCCGCCGGTGTGCTCTCGCCACCGCCAAGTTCAAAATTTCGCCTTCGTCCAGGACTTCCTGGCCGAGAATGAAACCGCTCGCTCGACCACTTCGTTCTGCGATGAGCCCGGATACTCCGGCGGAAGCAAGGAGCTCTCGAATCATGGAGGCCGACCATGCGGCGGCTTCCGGCGCCTCCAGCAGAATTTCACTGGCGGCCGCCGCGTCATCCACGCGAAACGGCCGGATCACCAGCCCTTCCTTAGTTGGCTCAGCGCACACCGCTTGCCGGTCCCTTCCAGAAAATCTCCGCGTCTGAGCGACGCACGTAGTTCGCGTCCAGCTCCAATGGATCGGTAAACTGGCCGCGATTCGCGCGTTCCTCCGCCAATTCCCCGATCAGGCTCGCCACGTCGGCAGGGCACGCGATCAGCCGATCTCCACGCCGCTGCCGCGCGGCCCAACTTGGCGCCGACGTAATCAGTTGAGGGTCAAGCGTTACCCACCGCACGGCATTGTCGCCGGCGTGTTCCTCGACGAATGCGACGAAGCCCTCCGCGTTAATCACCATCTCGCCTTCAACGGCCTTGGTAACTCCATCTCCCCAGCGATACAGGCCAGCGAAAATCTGACCGCGCTGTCCGTCGTAGCTGGCCGCCACCATCCCAGACCGCTCCCCCACTCGCGCCATGGCCTCCAAGCGGGAAACTCCCACCACCGGCTTCCCGTACACTTCGGCCCAGGCCTTCACTGCCGTCAAACCGATGCGCACGCCCGTAAACGATCCCGGGCCGGTCGATGGTGCGAAGAGTCCCACCGAGTCCATTGTGGCAGCAGTCTCCCGCAGGGCCTCCTCGGTGGCTGCCAGCAGCCACGATGAGTAGTCTGTCGTGCCCTCATGCAGGAGCAGTGCTACGGTGTGGCCGTCGCGTCGAACTGCGATGCCCCCTCTACTCTCCGAAGTATCCAGCGCCAAAGTGATCATCGACACACGCCAAATCGGTCCAAGTGAGCCACCTTTTCAGGCCGTTTCCAGGGTGACAAGCACTGTTTTGACCCACAGAACGACCAAAACCGCTCCTTTTGAGACATATTGCTGATTCCTAACCCCAGCAGACGGGGCCAAGACCCAGAGCAATTACATTGCCAATTTGAAACCGCCCCCTCCCTATCTTCCTCATTCCACAGCATATATCTTGACTCTTGCGGCACAACCCTTTACACTGGTTTCATCTCCTAGGGGGCTAACCTCAGCTATGGACTACAAGATCGGCGACAAGGTTGTGTATCCGAACCACGGCGTTGGCGTTGTAGAGCAAATGAGCTACGGAGTCTTGAACGGCAGAACCGAACGTTACTACATGATTCGCATTGTATCCAGCGGACTTCGCGTTATGGTGCCACATTCCAACGCGCTGGCTGTTGGCCTTCGATCCGTTATTCGTTCTAACGACACCACCAAGGTGCTCGGTTTCCTCGAGAAGGGCAAACTCAATTCCCATCACGATTGGAAGCACCGCTTCAAAGAGAACTCCGAGCGCATGCGCACGGGTTCTTTGCTCGAGGTTGCTGTCGTTCTTAAGAGCCTCGTTTCCCTCTCCCGCAGCAAGCCTCTTTCCTTCCGCGAAAAGAAAATGTTGGAACGCGCCAAGTATCTCCTCGTCAGCGAGATGGCCACCGCGCGCAACCTGACAGCCGAAAACGCCGAAGGTTTGGTGGTAAAGTCATTGGCCAAGGCCAAGCTGCAGTTCCCGATGATGCAGGAAGCAATCGAACAGTAGTCGTCATCCAAAGGATTTATCAGCGGGCTCTTCATCCGAAGAGCCCGTTTTCTTTTGGAGTGCGGCGGCTAGCCGCCGCTTTGCAAAACCACGAAGCAAAAGTAATGACCTATCGACGTAACGAAGCGACGCAATGAAGTAAAGACTCGCAGGAACTCAGGTTCTCAATCTCTGCCTCTGCATCCATACTCCTTACTTCCTGGCCTCTTCCAATTTCATGCTCGCCATCGCATTCAACTCGTCATCCGCAAACCTGCCCCTCACGAACCTCGCATACGCCGCCGACGCAATCATCGCCGCATTGTCCGTCGAAAGCGGCCGGCTCGGGAAAAACACCTTTAGCCCTTTTGCGCGTTCCGCAAATCGCGCTCGCAACTGGCTATTTGCCGCCACTCCACCCGACACCAGGATCGTTTCGACGTCGCACTCTTCCGCCGCCGACATCGTTCGTTCCACCAGGTCGCGCACCACTGCGTTCTGGAATTCCCGCACCAACCCTAGCGTTTCCTTGCTGCACAGCGGCAGCAACTCTTCCAGTTTGCGATGACCCTGCGCCATCGCGTCTTCCCTCTTTTGAATCTCTTCGCGATATTCCGGATGCTCGCGCACGTGATACAGCACCGCGGTCTTCAATCCGCTAAAGCTGAAATCCAGCGCATTGCCTCGCGTCTTCGTAGGACCAAACTTTACCGGAGCCGGCGCATTTCCCGCTGCCGCGGCAAGCTTGTCCAGAATGGGTCCGCCGGGATAACCCAGCCCCAGCAGCTTCGCCACTTTGTCGTATGCTTCCCCAGCCGCGTCATCTCGCGTGCCGCCCAACTTGCGGTACGCGAACGCCTCGTTACCGTCGGCTTCGCCAGCTTTCACTTCAAACAGCACCGTGTGTCCGCCCGATACGATCAGGCACACCGCTGGCAACTTCGGCTCTTCTCCACCCTTATATGCTTCCAGAAACGCTGCGTGGACATGCCCTTCCAGATGGTTCACCGCTACCAGCGGCTTGCCCAGCGCTCTGGCCAGCGTCTTCCCATACATGATTCCCACCAGCAGGGAGCCCGCCAGCCCCGGCCCTTGCGTCACCCCGATGGCGTCCAGTTCCGTCAAGCCCATCGCGGCTTCGCTCATCGCTTCGCGCACCACGGGCACAATCTGCCGCAGGTGCTCCCGCGAAGCCAGTTCCGGCACAACTCCGCCATATTTACGGTGAATATCGATCTGCGACGCCACCACGCTGGACAGGATCTTCCGCCCGTCCTCCACCACGGCCGCCGCCGTCTCGTCGCACGACGACTCAATGCCTAAAATCCTTACTCCACTGCTCTTTCCCACCGACATTTTCGCTCCACGACCCATGCTAGCACACGCTCCCGCAGCCCCTTTACTCATTGGCTGCAAGTCCTATTGCCAGCCAACGCCTTGGCCCCGCAAAGTCGGAAGAACGCTCGGAGCATCTATGCCAATCACCGTCTCAGGCGGGCCGAATCTACTGGCGCAGCGCATGGGTATCACGCAACCCGGCTCGCCGCCTGTGTTGCTCAACCATCCCACACAAAGTAGTGTGGCGATTGACGGCTGGAAGTCCGTGCTGTTCGGGTTGTCGTTCCTACTAGCAGGTATCGGTGTGATCTGCGCCGCTCTGAACCTCGTGCACGGCAGCCGCAAGAATGCTCCCGACTGGCTCATCGGCTTGATTGGTTGCTTCTTCTTCTCTGCCGGAGCGTTCCTGATTATTCACGGCCTGCGCGGCGCCGCGCGTCATGCTGTTTACAAACGCGAAGCCGCCGAGCATCCCGGTGAACCCTGGCTCGTCGATCATCACTGGCATCGCGAAGGCGTCGGTTTTTCGGCCTTCAACACCATGTTGGGCCGTTTCGTTGCCGCTCTCGGTTGGAACGCTTTCCTGATTCCCTTCTTCTGGGTCGGCCTGAATACGCCCGGGATGGGGCGCATGTTTTTGGTCGTCGCCACCCTTTTCGCATTGCTTGGCCTGATTTTTTGGGGGCGCTGGCTGCAAATGCTTGGTGAACTGCTCCGCTACGGCAACACTTTTTTCGTTTACGACGAATTTCCGTATTTCCTCGGCCAAACCTTTCACGGCCGGCTGCGCGCGCCGCACCACATTGCCGCGTTCGATGAACTCACCTTCACGCTGCGCTGCGTCCAGGAAAAATACGTCACCACCGGCTCCGGCCAAAACCGCACCACCCGGGTCCTGTGCTTTGAACTATACAAGGACGCGCTAACGCTTTCCCGCGATCAGCTCACCGGCCTGGCCGGCGGCGATATTCCTGTCGACTTCAAGCTGCCCGAAAATCAGCCATCCACGCTGCTTTCTGACGCCCCGCCCACGTATTGGGAAATCCAGGCGCAAGGCAAAGCGAGCAGCGGGGCCGACTTCGAAGCCTATTTCCTGGTCCCCATCTACAATCGCTGACGAATCTCTCCCGCTGTTCGCTTTTCAACTCTTAGCTTTTAACCTTAAACGGCGGGTGCCCCACACGCCGGTGTTGCGTGTGAGGTTCTTGGGTCTATGAAAGGGCAAGACGAGTTTCGCTTTTCGAGTTTCGCCTTTCGACTTTTAACTCTTCCCGCTTTCCTCGGTGCTCTCTGTGTCCTCTGTGGTGAATAATCCTCGCCTGGACCTTTCCTGACTTTCAACTTTCAATTTTTAACTTTCGACTTTCGGCCCGAATCTACCGCCCAGCCCGCGGCAATGATTTCAGATACTCCATAATCGCTTTCGCGTCCTCATGTTTCATGTGATAGATGTGCATCGGAGGCCGTAGCGCTTCTCCCTGCGGACCGGTCCCCTTTTCCAGAACCCGCTCACCCTGCTCTTCCGTAAAACTCGGCAATCCCGCCAGCGGCGGCGCTTGATCTGCCCAATTGCGAATCGGCTTTACCGGCATGATCCAGATCGGAGCGCCTTGTAGCCATGCATCCTGCTTTAAGTCACCATTGGCTTCGCGCGGCGTGTGGCATTCCGTACATTTCGCCACTTCTTCCACCAGATAACGCCCGCGCTCGATCTCGCCTTTATCAGCCGTCGGCTTTCCCTGCGAAGCGCTGCCGGAAACCGTCAACCACGCAAGTCCCGCGGCTACCGCGGAAACAAACAGAATCGTGTGCAGCCGTGCGCCCATGAATGCACCTCCTCAACGAAGCGCGCAAAACACCTCGCTCCATTTCTATTTTGCCGCGCCCGATTTTTCAATGAGGGACATCGTGTAGAAACGAAACCACCACACTGCACTCTATTCTTCGTCGTGTCATCCCGACCGTAGCGGAGCGAAGTGGAGGGATCATGGCTTGATCCAGCGTTCGCCCAGGTCTTTGGGATGACCATCACTTCCTTTAATCTCGTCTTCCTCTGCGCCCTCTGTGTCCTCCGAGGTGAACCGACTTTCGACTTTCGCCCCACCTTATGCCGGATACTACAGAATACTGCTGCCTACATGGCTATCCGGGGAGCATAATGAGCTATGTTCGTGCCGGGGTGGTAAGGCGCTTACCCGCCGCATGGTCTCGCTCGGATCTCTCCTCCCGCCGCTCCTCCGCTTTCAACTCTAAACTTTGAACTTTCAACTGCTTTCCCCTTAGCCCCTTTGTTTCCCCTACTTACGCGAGAAGAGCCGGTAAGTCCTTTGTTTCCCCTACATACGCAAATACTGGGGGTGTCCCCCTGGAATTTCCACGCAGCGCCCCACTACTTAAAGTATTACTTTCAATTCCAGTGCCTTCGCCCGAATCGGGAAATCCCATATCCGTTATCGATTCAGTTACTTATCCAATAAATGTCGGCCCGCCGACATTTTCCGCCTCCCGCTTCATCGGTGGCCGTTCGCTCGCCACTCGCCTTCACGAGTCACAAGTCACGAATCACGCGTATTGTCGGCGCGCCGACATTTTCGCCTCAATGGTCGCCGGTCGCTGGCCACCCGGGTTCCACGAATCACGAGTCACGCACTTGATCGATGCCCCGTACATCCTTCGGTGCATTGACAATCGTTGGGCGGGAAAGATACTTTGCCAAAGTAACCGTACGTGACCTAAATTCCAAAGAGAGCCGCTTGATTGTTCCTATGACGATTGATGACCGTAAGTCCTCGCAAACACACGCGCATCAGAGAGTTCGCAAAGCTGTTTTACCCGCCGCAGGATTGGGCACGCGCTTTCTGCCGGCCACAAAAGCGCAACCCAAAGAAATGCTGACCGTGGTGGACAAGCCGCAGATTCAATACGTGGCGGAAGAGTGCGTGGCCAGCAGCATCGAGCACATCATCATCGTTACCGGCAAAGGCAAAAACTCCATCGAAGATCACTTCGACAGCGCGCCAGTGCTGGAACGTTTTCTGGAAGAACACGGCAAACCCGAGCAAGCGGAAATGGTGCGCCGCATCAGCAATATGGTGCAAGTGAGCTACACGCGGCAGAAAGAACCGTTGGGACTGGGCCACGCGGTGCTAGTGGCAAAAGACCTGGTCGGCGACGAACCGTTTGCCGTGCTGCTGGGCGACGTGCTGATACCCGGCCCAAATCCCGCCACCAAGCAATTGATTGACGTGTACGAGGCGACGGGAACGGGTGCGATCGCGGTGGAAGAAGTGCCGCGCGATAAAACACATTTGTACGGCATCGTGGCAGGAGAGCCCGCGCCGCAGCCTCCATTTGGCGAGCGACTGCTGCGCATTCGCGACCTGGTGGAAAAGCCCAAGAAGGAAGATGCGCCATCGAACTTGGCGATTACCGGGCGATACGTGCTGCCGCCGGCGATTTTCGATTGTCTGGAGCGCACCAAGCCCGGGGCGGGCGGCGAGATCCAGTTGACGGATGCCATGCGCATTCTGGCCAAAGAACAAGGATTGTGGGCGCTGATCTATGAGGGGCTTTCCTATGACGCGGGAGACAAGCTGGGATTTTTGAAGGCTACCGTCGAGTTGGCGCTAATGAATAAGGAATTGGGAGAAGATTTCAGAGACTATTTGAAGACTTTAAAATTATAGAAGCACCCGCCCATTGTCACTACGAGCCAAGCGAGGAATCTCTCTTCGATGTAAAGACAGACCTCAGTTAGTCTTTCTTTTTGGCCGGCTTCTTTTCTTTGGATTCTTTCGACGCGGAGTCTTTCGAGCCGGAATCCTTCGTGGCGGATTCTTTGGAGGCAGATTCCTTTGACGTTTCCTTGGAGTCGGTCTTCTCAGAGGGTGCGCCGTCGCCACCGGATTTTTTGCCGGCATAGTCCGTGACATACCAGCCGGAACCTTTGAACTGAATTGCCGGCGCAGATTGCAAGCGTTCCACTTTTCCGCCGCAGTGCGGGCACTTCTTCAGATGCGGTCCGGCAACGCTCTCGATCTTTTCGGTGCGCTTCTTGCACTTCGTGCATTGATACTCGTACAGCGGCACAGTGCTCCCTCCTGAGGAGTATTCAAACCAAAATTGTACCATGCGCACGGCTGGCGACCGCTTCGCAGCCGCGTGCTAGACTCTTTCCGGAACTGCCATGACCGACGAAGAACAGATCGATTCCCTTCCCGCCTCGCGCCGCGGCTGCTTGTACCTGGTCGCAACGCCCATCGGCAACCTGGAAGACATCACGCTGCGCGCACTGCGTATCCTGAAGGAAGTCGACCAGATTGCCTGCGAAGATACGCGTCACACCATGAAACTGCTGACGCACTTTGAGATTCACCGGCCGCTGGTGAGTTACCACGAGCACAACGAACTGACGCGCGCGCCGGAACTTGTGTTGGCGATGGAACAAGGCGCGTCAATCGCGCTGGTCAGCGACGCAGGAATGCCGCTGGTTTCCGATCCCGGTCACCGTCTGGTTTCGCTGTGCATCCGGCACCACATTTCGGTGGTTCCGATTCCCGGACCCTCGGCGCTGCTGACTGCTTTGTCGGCATCCGGATTGCCGAATGAGGAGTTTGTGTTCCTGGGATTTTTGCCGGCACGCACGGGAGAGCGGCAACGCGCGCTGGAACGCTTGCGGATTGAAGACCGCACGCTGATCTTCTATGAAGCGCCGCACCGGATCGCGGAAACCGTGGCCGCAGCGCTTGAAGTTCTGGGCGACCGGCCAGCGTGCCTGGCGCGCGAAGTGACGAAGCTGCACGAAGAGTTTCGACGGGGAAAATTGTCGGGGATTCTGGAGTCGCTGGAAACGTATCCGGCGAAGGGAGAAATCACGCTGTTGATTGGCGCACCGGAACCGGGCGAAGGAGCGCGATTCGATACGGCGCAATCGCTGGCCGCGCGCGTGGATGAGTTGATCCATCAGGCAAAGCTGGATCGACGGGAAGCGTTGAAGCTGGCCGCGAAAGAGAGAGGGATCACGAAGAGGGATGCGTATCGGCAGTTGTTGGGGGAGAACGAACCGGAGGCGTGAGAGAAGTGAAAGTTAAAAGTTGAAAGTTGAATGCAGCAGCGACAGCATCGGTGAGCTAGGGATTCACCACAGAGGACACAGAGAGCACAGAGGAACCCGAGCGTGAAGAATCACACGGCGGATTCTGGGCGGAAGACACGGGGGAAGCGCGGGCCAGTGAACTGCACGCCAACGACGCGTTCGCCATTGGTCAGGGGCTCGGTAACATGGACGACGCGGCCTTGCGTTTCGAATTCGGTGTCGGTGCGGCGCGCGACATGAGTCTGCGATGGAATGCGAATTTGAAGATTGGAGCCGATCGCAACATCGAAGCGAGTGCGAAACGCGGCGCCGCCACGGCAAAGATTTTCGCTGGCGGTATCTTCTTCGAAGGAAAAGCCTCGCGCGTCGCAACCGCGGACACGTAAAGGCAAGCGGACAGCAATTCTACGTTCGGATCTCTGTTTCGCGGCGTTCTCGATCGTCTGGCTCATGGGCTGGGTGCCCTCCACCGGCCGTTTTCCGCGCGAAGAAGCTTTCGACGTTTTCGACCACTTCCCCCGGGGTACGCGCCGAATGCACGATTCTGCGAAGTTCGCTGCCGTTCCCCACGCCATGAGTAAACCAGCAAGCGAACTGCTTCATTTTTCCCATACCATCGGGCAAGCCGGCTTGAATAATTTGCCTATAGTAGCCAGAAAGTAAACGGTGGCGGTCGTCCTCGGAAGGGACAGAGTAGCGGCCGGTTTCGCGGTATTGCTGCATCTGAGAAAAAATCCAAGGATTGGTAGCAGCAGCGCGGCCAATCATCAAGGCATCGCAGCCGGTTTCGATGACCATGCGCGCGGCATCTTCGGGGCACTGAATGTCGCCATTGCCGATGATGGGGATCTTGACGGCTTGCTTGACGGCGGCGATGAGCGACCAGTCGGCTTTGCCGGCATAGCCCTGCGCGCGCGTGCGAGGATGAATGGCGGCGGCTTCGATACCGATCTGCTCAGCCATCTTGACGACATCGACGGCGACGATGGAGTTTTCGTCCCAGCCGGCGCGCAGCTTGATGGTGAGAGGAATTTTCACGGCGGCGCGAACGGCGCGGAAAATTTGTTCAAGGAGCGGAAGCTCGCGAAGAAGTCCGGAGCCGCCACACTTGACGACTTTTTTGGCGGGACAGCCAAGGTTGATGTCGACAGCATCGTAGCCAAGATCCTCGACCATACGAGCGGCTTCGGCCATAACGTGAGGATTGGCGCCGAAGAGTTGGGCAGCGATGGGGTGTTCATCTTCCTGAAAGAAAAGGTAGCGAGCGGATTTGGCGGCGCTGCGGGTAATGCCTTCGGAGCTGGTGAATTCGGTCATGAGCAGGCCGCAGGCACCCTGAGCGCGAATGACGCGGCGAAAGAGCGTGTCGGTAACGCCGGCCATGGGAGCAAGGACGGTGGCGGGACGGATGCAAAGATCACGCACGCGGTATTCGGGGGGGATAGCCGCAGGGGCTGCCGGGCCGAGCGATGGCGGGCGTTCACCCCTTCCGAGGATGGATTGGGCCCTTTGAGCGAAGTCAGGGTTGTCGCAGTTGATGGTGCGGTCCTTTGGATGAAGATCCGGGCAGAGAATAGTTTAGCAGGTCGAGGGAGCCCTAGTTTGCGATTTGGCGGGATCGGCGATCAGGGATCGGGAATCAGGAAGCGGAGTTGATGGTCAACGATGCAACGAGGAAGGCCCTTTGCCACAGAGGGCACCTCGGATAACACAAGGTTGACCGGAGCCGGACAGTTGTTGCCTTAAAGCGGCGGCTAGCCGCCGCACTCCAAAGAGATGTTGTTCTGCCTCTTAATTCGGAGAGATGAATTGCGCTGTTGTGACGTATAAGTTACAATGAAACGGTGACCGAGGTTCGCCATTACGTCACGCGCTCGGGAAAAGATCTGTTCGATGAATGGTTGACACGCTTGGGCGATCCGCGCGCGCAAGCAAAAATAGCGGAGCGCATCAACCGTGTCGCAATTGGAAATCTTGGAGACTGTAGGTCACTGCGTGAAGGGCTACGCGAACTGCGGATCGATTGAGGACCGGGCTACCGAGTGTATTTCGCGGTGATCGACGGAGCGTGCGTGTTACTGCTTTGCGGCGGCGACAAACGCAAGCAAACCGCGGACATAGAGCGGGCGCTGCAGTACCTGAAGGATTACAGAGAAAGGAGTGTGAGCTGATGAAGCGCAAAAACAGCGTGTCGCACGATGAGGCTATCGTTCGGCGACTTCGGAAAGATCCGAATTTCGCGGCAGAGTACTTGAAAGCAACCTTGGAAGACACGGACGAACCGCGTGTGCTTCTTGTTGCGCTGCGGCACCTTGCGAAGGCGCAGGGAATTGCCAAAGTTGCCAAGGTAGCGGGCATCGAACGTGAAAGCCTGTACCGGGCGCTGTCGGAACGTGGAAACCCGCGGCTGTCGACTCTTGTGGCGGTGACGAAGGCGATCGGACTGCGGCTGACTGTGGAAGCCGCGTCGTAGAGGATTCACCGCTCCACAGGTTACTTTGCAGGTTCGGGGGTTTTTTCTTTCAGGAAATCATCGAGGCGGAGGAATTTGCGGCCCAGGGCGCCGCTATAGGCGGACCAGTTGTCTTCGGCGGAGGGGACAGCGAGTGAGGCGCGGACGGCGGCGACTTTGGAGTCGAGGTCGTCCATGTAATGGAAGACGAGAGCTTCGCGAATCATGGGGAGTTTCGGGGAGCCGAATTCGTATTCGCCGTGATGGCTGATGAGGATGTGCTGGACGACGGTTTTGAGTTTGGGAGGAAAGCCGGCGATGGCATCCATGGCTTTGGAAACGGTGTCGAGTTCCATGACGATGTGGCCCAGGAGTTGACCTTCGGTGGTGTAGCCGACGGCGCGTTCGTAGCAGAGTTCATCGAGCTTGCCAACATCGTGGAGCAAAGCAGCAATGAGAAGAAGATCGACGTCGAGTTCGGAATAGTGCGCGGCGATTTGTTTGGCGAGGCCACAGAGGCTGACGACATGCTCGAGGAGTCCGCCGAGATAGGCGTGGTGCATAACTTTAGCGGCAGGGGCGCGCTTGAAGCGGGCGACAAGTTGGGGATCGCTGAGAACGGAAGCGGCGAGCTGCTTGAGCCAGGTATTTTTGAGCTCGGCGATGAAGCCGAGAAGCTGCGTGAACAAATCTTCGACGTTGTAGGGAGTGTGAGGAAGATAGTCGCCGAGTTCGATTTCTTCGGGCTTGGCAAGACGGAATTGCTGAAGAATCAGCTGGAAACGGTTGCGGTAGAGTTCGATGCGGCCTTGCACTTTCACAAAATCGTCGCGATGAACGTCTTTGGCGCAAATTTCAAACTGATCCCACATGCGGGATTCGACGGTACCGCTGCGGTCGCCCAGCTCCATGCGGAGATAGGGTTTTCCGGCGGCGCTGCTGCGGATTTCCTTGTCATGCACGAGGAAAAAACTGGTGATGGATTGGTCGGCGACAAAATCTTTGACAAAAGTATTCTTCATTAGGTGGCGGCTTGGGACTTGTGCTTCGGGATAAACGGGATGTGCAGCTTGTGGGATTTCTTTTCCTTGGTGGATTCCGGAGAAGTGCTGACTTCCTGAATTTCAGAATTCCCACCGCCGGACATTTCCTGATAATTGGGCTTAACGACGACGTAGCTCTGCTCGCGAAGAGTTTTAAGGTACTCGCGCATGGCGGGTTCCATGCGTTGACTGTAAAGACGATTCTGAATTTCCGGCTCAACCACGTCGAAGGGCTGTTCCCCTTCCGTGTAGTGTTCCATCACCTTAAGAATCAAGAAGCCGGATTTGGTTTCGATGACTTCGGTGAGCTGGTTCTTCTTCATTGCAAAAACGGTGTCTTCGAGTTCTTTGGAGAGTTCGCCGCGCTTGTAGACGCCAAGTTCGCCGCCTTGCGCTGCAGTGCTGCCGTCGGAATAGCGTTTGGCGAGTTCGGCAAAGTCTTCGCCGTCGAGGGCTTTTTTGCGAACGGTGTTGGCTTTCTCCTTGAGGGTGGGGATATCCGCTTCCTTTTTGCCTTCGGTTTTGATTTCGATAGCGCTAAGGGCGACCTGTTCCGGACGGACAAAGTCGGCTTTGTGGTCGTTGTAATACTTCATTTCTTCTTCGTGACTGATCTGGATGTGGCGGCCAACTTCCTGGCCAATGACGGCTTGGGTCAAGATGCGATTGCTGATGTTGGTTTTGAAATCGTCCCAGTTGATGCCTTGAGAAGTGACGGCGCGTTCGAGGCCGTCCATATCGGGCAATTTATTTTGGATGCGGATCTGGTCGAGTTGTTTGACGACATCGCTGGCGATGTTGATGCCCATATCCTTGCCGCGCTGGGAAAGGAGCGACTGGTCGATCAAATCGCGGAGCGCATATTTTTGACGGTCCTCGATGGAGGTCTGAAGCTGTTCGGGAGTGCAGCGGCCCTGGCACTCGGCGCGAGCTTCATCTTCGGCAGCAGCGCGGGCTTTGTCGAGTTCGGAGCGCGTGATGATTTCGTTGTTAACGCGAGCGACGATTTCTTCAACGGTCTTGCCTTCCCCGGAATGAACGACGGGCTTGGTGATCGATGTCTTGGGGGCGGTAGTCTTGGCGGCTGGAGCGGCTTCCGGTTCCTTTTTATCTTCGTCGGGAGCAGCCTCTTGGGGCTTTTCAAGGACCGGCGGATTCTGAGCTGGAGGAGTCTGAGCCGGCGAAGTCTGGGCAGGCGGGTTCTGGGCCGGGGGCGGAGTAGGAGGTTGCTGAGCCGGGGGATTTTGGGCCAGAACGGGCAGACTCAGGAATAAGAGTCCCGCGAGGAAAAGGGTATTTCTCATGAAAAGTCTCATGCAATGAGTCTAAAACCCAATGGAGAAATGCGCAAATTGGAAATTGGAGGTAAAAAGAAATTCACCACAGAGGAAAAAGAGTTAAGAGTCGAAAGTTGAAAGTTAAAAGTTGAAAGTAAAAACAGGGCCTGCCTCGGAGGTCGGCAGCTGAGTGGGCGAAGAGCGGCTGGCGGCGCAAAGCCGCCGCTACAGAGGATTTGTGATCGGAGGCAAACCTAAGACCCCACGTGCAAAACCGGCACGTGGGGCACCCGGCCACCCGCACCTGCGGAACTGCGCTGGGCGAATTGCGGTTATGCGCGGTGGCAAAAGCGGCGGCTAGGCGCCGCGCTCCGCATCAAGAGCCGTCGCGGAGGGCCAGGAGGACACTGCGGAGGGCGGTGGCTACGGGTTCCCCGCGTTGGAGTTCGAGCCAGAGGATGCCGCTGGGATCGAGTCGAATGCCCTTGCGAGAGCGAATCACTTTGACGAGCGTGGCCGGATCGAGTGGCGTCTCTGGATGGAAACGAAGGGCGAGCTTGGAGCCCTGGCGTTCGACGGAAGCGATGTGCAGCCGTTCGCTGATGGATTTAAGAAGAGCAAACTCCAAAAGATTTTCGACGGACTTGGGAAGCTGGCCAAAGCGATCTTCCAATTCCTTGCGCACATCCTGCTTTTCGTCTTCGGAAGCGACCGAAGAAATGCGCTTGTAAGTCCGCAGTCGGAGATTTTCGCTGGGGATGTATTCCTGAGGAATGCGGAGATCCATGCCCAGACTGATGGTGGTGCGAAGTTCGGGAGCAGCTTCCTGGCCTTTGAGCTTGGCGACGGCGCGCTCGAGCATCTGGACATACAGGTCGAAGCCGATGGCTTCGATGTGACCATGCTGCTGGCGGCCAAGCATGTTGCCAGCGCCCCGAAGTTCAAGGTCGAGAGCGGCGATACGGAAGCCAGCGCCGAGTTCGCTGAACTCCTTCATGGCGGCAAGGCGCTTGCGCGCAATTTCAGAGAGGATGCGCTCGGGAGGGACAAGCAGATAGGCGTAGGCGCGCACGGGAGAACGACCGACGCGGCCGCGAAGTTGATAAAGCTCGGCGAGGCCGAGGCGATCGGCACGATTGATGAGGATGGTGTTGGCGCGAGGAATGTCCAGCCCATTTTCGACGATGGTAGTGGCGACGAGAACGTCGGCTTCATCGCGAATGAACTTGAGCATGACTTTCTCGAGGTCTTTCTCGCCCATCTGGCCATGGGCCACGACGACGCGAGCTTTGGGAACGAGTTTAGTGACGAGATTGGCGAGGGAGTAGATGGACTCGACGCGATTGTGAATGAAATAGACCTGGCCATCGCGAGCGAGCTCATTTTCGATGGAGCGCTTGACGACGTCTTCATCGAAAGCGGTGACAACGGTCTGAATGGAAAGGCGATCGCGCGGCGCGGTTTCGATAAGAGACATATCGCGCAAGCCGACCAGCGACATGTGCAGGGTGCGAGGAATGGGAGTGGCGGAAAGCGCGAGGGAGTGGACGTTTTTGCGCATTTCCTTGAGGCGCTCTTTGTGAGCCACACCGAAACGCTGCTCTTCATCTACGATGAGGAGCCCGAGGTCTTGAAACTTGACGTCTTTGGAGAGCAGGCGGTGCGTGCCGATGACGATGTCAACTTTACCGGCTTCGAGATCGGCGAGGATGGCTTTTTGTTCGGCAGCGGTGCGGAAGCGGCTAAGCATTTCGATGCGGGAAGGAAATGCCGCGAAACGCTTCTTGAAGGTTTCGAAATGTTGGAAGGCCAGGACGGTGGTGGGAGTCAGAACAGCGACCTGCTTATTGTCGGCGACTGCTTTGAAGGCGGCGCGCATGGCGACTTCGGTCTTGCCGTAGCCTACATCGCCGCAGAGCAGGCGATCCATTGGTGAAGGCTTCTCAAGATCCTTCTTGATGTCGGTGATGGCGGTGATCTGGTCGGGAGTTTCCTCGAATTCGAAGGCGTCTTCAAACTCGCGCTGCCAGCTGCCATCGGGAGAAAAAGCGAATCCCTGAGTGGTTTTGCGTTCCGCGTAAAGAGTGAGGAGCTGATCGGCCATGTCCTCGAGTGATTTACGGACGCGAGTTTTGCGGGAGGCCCAAGCGGTGCCGCCCAGCCTGTCGAGCGGCGGATGGATGCCCTCGACGACGCGATAGCTTTGGACGAGGTCCATGCGCTCGAGGGGAACGTAGAGACGGGCATCTTCGGCGTAGCGCAGAAGCATGAATTCGCCGCGGCGGCCTTCGGATTCGATGAGGCGAAGGCCTTCAAACTGGCCGATGCCGTGATCAATGTGAACGACGAAATCGCCAGGCTTGAGTTCGGCGAAATCGCGGAAGAAACCGGAGGTGCGGATTTTGCGGCTGGGACGCTCGACAGCGGGCGCAACGTCGAAGAGGTCGCCATTGCCGTAAAGAGTGACCTTGGCTTCAGGAAAAGCGACGCCAGCGGAAAAAGGAGCGCGGAGGAGAACGAGGGCGGCGGTTTCGGATGCGTTTTCCGCGGTGAAACCAGTGGCGGCTTCTTCGGTTTCGCCGAGAACGTAGGGGACTTCATATTCGCGGCAAATATCGGCGAAGCGTTCCAGTTCACCGAGACTGGCGGCGGTGAGATAGGCGGTGCCACCGTCGGCGAGTTGCGACTTGATGTCGGTGAAGCAGGCAACGACGTCGCCGTGGAAGCGCGTGGTGGGACGAGAAGCGAGTTCAAAGCGAGGGCCACCGTCGGTGATCAGGCTGAGCTGCTCGAGTTCAATGCGCGAAGTTTTGAGGACAGCGCGATCGAATTCAGATTCGTTCCAGAGATAGTGGGTGACTTCCGGGGCATTGGCCTGGCCGTGGCGCTCGTAATTTTCCGTGGCGGCTTCGAGATGTTTGCGGGCGGCTTCGCGAAGATTGACGGGCTCGTCGAGGAAGACGAGAGGCTTGAGAGAGCTTTCGGCGAGTTCGAAGAGCGAGGCGGTGCCGGCTTCTCTGCTGCCACCGATCCAGCCGGTGGGCTCCCAGTTGAGGGCTTCGTTGCTGCCGGGAGCGGGGACGCTCCATTCAGTGAGCGGAAGAATGGTGGTCTTGACGACGGGAGCGACGGAACGCTGGGTGCGGGGATCGAATTCGCGAACGCCCTCGATGGTGTCGCCGAGAAGCTCGAGACGAACGGGACGAGGCGCCTCGGGAGAGAAAACGTCGACGATGCCGCCGCGAACAGCGAACTGGCCGGGGAGGTCGACCATTTCAGTGCGGGCGTAGCCGGTGCTGGCAAGGTGAGTGATGAGTTCCTCGTGGGAAACTTCCGAGTCTTTGGCGAGAGTGCGCGCGAGGGTGAGGTAGACGTAGGGATCCTGATAACGCCAGAGAGCGGAGGCAATTGGGGCGATGACGAGAGAGACTTCGCCGTTGGCGAGACGGTAGAGGGTAGCGGCGCGGCGCTCGAGGATGTCGGCGTGAGGAGATTGCGGATCCCAAGGAAGACTATCGAACGAGGGCAGGACGGCTACACCGCCGGTGTGGCCGGGAAAAATTTGGAAGAAGAAGCGGAGACTGTCGGCGAGGGACTCAGCGCGGCGATTGGAGTCGGTGATGAAGAAAGCGGGACGGCGGAGTTCGTGAGCGAGGTGGGCGGCGACCAGGGCTTTGGCGACGTCTTGAAGGCCGGAAAGAGCGACGAGGTTGCCGTTGGAACGTAGTTCGGCCAGCGTGCCTTCCAGTGAAGGGAGGCGAAGAAGACGCTCGAGACGTTCACGGACCGCGGGGAGAATCATTAACAGTTCTATTCTAGCGTGGTGAGAGGATTTGCGGGAGTTGGCAGTTTTAAGTTTTAAGTAAGGAAAGAGGAGTTAAAAGTTGAATGTTGAACGGCACAACCGCGTCGGGAGACGTTGGATAAACGGCATGAGCGACTTGCCGCCACTTAAATGGCAGCCCCTACGGGGACGCAGACAATTGTGGCTGGCCGCAGCACTGCAAAGGGGCGGCTGGCTAGGGGAGGGAGCGGATTTTTTGGAGGAGGGTGGAGGTGGAGTAGGAGTCCAGGATATCGATGCGCTCGACGCGGCCGCCGGCGGCTTCGACTTCTTCGCGGCCGACGATTTGGTCGCCGGGCCAGTCGCCACCTTTAACGAGAATGTCGGGAACTAGAGCGGCGATGACGGCGCGGGGAGTGGGTTCATCGAAGATGAGGACCGCATCGACGCATTCGAGGCTGGCGAGAATCTCGGCGCGTTCGTGCTGAGGGGTTACGGGACGGCCTGGTCCCTTTAGGGCGCGAACGCTGTTATCGCTGTTGATACCAACGATGAGGAAATCGCCGAAGGAGCGGGCGGCTTCGAGGCTGCGGATGTGACCGGGATGGAGGAGATCAAAGCAGCCATTGGTGAAGACAACTTTGCGGCCGTTGCGTTTCTGAGGAGCAAACCGCAAAATCGTTTGTTCCAGAGTGAGGACGTTGGAATCGGTAGGGACGGAATCCATAGTGAAAGAGAAGTTTAGCACGGTGGATGGAAACGAGACCGGGTGGGTCGGATGGTTAGCTAGTGGGAGCGGAAAGGCCTCGCCCCTGAAGGGGTGAGCTACAGGAAGAGATCATTGATGATGGCGGGAAAAACGCGGCGGGCGGTTGCGGGGATTCTGTTGCTGCTGCTGGGTGCGCTACTGACGTTTGTGCCTTCGCGGAGGTATACGGAGCGGAGGTACGTGGCGGATACGGGTGCGTGCAAAGTGGATTTGGATGTAGTGGCGCTGAGAAGTTTTCGTGACGGATCGGAACGCGGGTCGGTGGTGCTGTTGCACGGGCTGAGTTCGAACAAAGTGGTGATGACTTATCTGGCGCGAGCGTTCGCGGAACAGGGACTGCGCGTATACGTACCGGATTTGCCGGGGCACGGACGGTCGGCGGGACCGTTCACACCGGAGCAGGCGGAGACATGCGCGTTATCGCTGCTGCGCGGATTGACGGCGCGAGGATTGCTTGTGCCGGATCGAACGGTGATCGCGGGACACTCGATGGGAGGAGCGATTGCGCTGCGAGTGGCGGGGAAATTCCGTCCGGCGGGAGTGATCGCGATTTCACCAGCGCCGATGAAGGAAGCGCAAGGAGTGGCGACAGAAAATCTGCTGTATCACAATGTACCGCCGATGCCGCCGAACACGTTGATCGTCACGGGACAACTGGAGCCGAAGTGGCTGACGGAGAACGCAGCGGAACTGGTGGCAAAGAGCGGCGATGCGTCAGTGGAATATAAGAGTGTGCCGCTGAACACACATGTGAGCGTGCTGTTTTCGCCGACGGTGGCAAGAGAAGCACAGGCTTGGGCGGCAAAAGTACTGAAGCTGCCGACGGCGACGCAATTGCCAACACGCGGAGGACTGCTGGGAGGAGTGCTGGGGCTGGCGGGAATTTTGATGTTGGCGGGGCCGTTTATCCGGGAAGCAACGGGAAAGAAGGAAGTGGAAGAGAAAGCGGCGAGAGGCGCTCTGAGGTGGCCGAGGGCGATTGTAGAGTTTGCCGTGGTATCGGCCGGAGTGGTGGTGGCGCTGCGATATGGAATACCGCTGAAAGGAATGCATGCGTTTGAGGGAGATTACCTGGCGAGTTTCCTGTTGCTAGTGGGGATGGCGTTGCTGCTGGTACATGGAAATTTGGCGAGAGCGCAGTTTCGAGCCAAGGGCGAAGCGTTGCTGGGAGCGGCGCTTGCGGGGTTGCTACTGTATTTTTTGATTTGCGGATGGCTGCAATTAACGCTGGCAGGGGCGTGGCCGACGCTGACGAGGTGGATCCGTTTCCCGTTTTATTTCATGGGGGCATTTCTGTTCCTGTTCATGCTGGAGGCACTGGTGGGACCTGTGGTGGAGGGCCAGCGAGCGAAGCGATTCGGGGTATGGATCGGAATGGTGGTGCTGGCATGGCTGGCGTTGGTGGCGGGAATCCAGTACTTGCACAGCGGAGAGATCCTGCTGGTGCTGCTATCGACGTATTTCGCCGCGGTTTTCGTTGGTGTGGGGCTAGGTGCTCAATTGGTACGTAAAATGACGGGCTCCGCGACGGCCGCCGCACTCTTCGGTGCTATACTGCTAGCTGGGATTTGTCAGGTGATATTTCCGCTAGGATAGAGGGGAAATCGCCAGGCGAACGTCTCCTTCTTCCTCAAAGCGCCGGAGACGGAAGCAACTTCTCTCACAACAGAAAACGAGAAAATGTCCGAAATTGCAATCGTCGGTGGCGGACCGTCCGGCGCGATGTGCGGAGAGCAACTCGCGCGCGCGGGTCATTCCGTAGAGATATTTGACGAGCACCTGGCATGGGAAAAGCCATGCGGCGGGGGCTTAACATACCGCGCGACGCAGTGCTTCCCTTTTCTGCTGGACAATAACCATCCGAAAAAACTGATTCGCGACGTGGAAATCATCAGCGCGGAAAATCAGCGAGTGAAGCTGGATTTGCAGCATCCCATCGTGATTTATTCGCGGACGGTGCTGAACGGGCTGTTATTGGATCGGGCACGCGAAGCAGGCTGCAAAATTCAGCAATCGCGAGTGCAGAGTATCGACACAGCTTCGGATAAGCCGACCTATGTGGTGGAGGGAGAGCGGCGGCGAGCGGATTTTGTGGTGCTGGCGGCGGGAGCGAGGAACCAGTTGTTGCCGGGAATCCGGGCGCTGGACCGTGACGAACTGGAAATGACGCAAGGGTATTTCGTGCCGCAGACGTCGGAACAGATCATCATCAAGTTTTTGCCGGAGTTTGAAGGATATATCTGGTCGTTCCCGCGCGCAGATCACTTGTCGCTGGGAATCTGCGGAAGCATGGCGGCGCACAACAGCATGGAATTGCGATCGCACCTGCACACGTTTGCCGCAAGCGAGAAGATTGGCACAGAAAGCGCGAAGTTTTACAGCCACGTGCTGCCTTCGCCGCAGGAACGGACGCTTTCCGGGCGCGCGGTGATTGGACGGAACTGGGCGCTGTGTGGAGATGCGGCGGCGTGGGTAGATCCGTTGACCGGAGAAGGATTGTTTTATGCGATGCGCTCGGGAGATTTGCTGGGCCGCGCAATTGCGGAAGGGTGCCCGGAGAAATATCCGGCGCAGGTGCGGGCGTCGTTTTCGGCGGAACTGGAATTTGCGGCGCGGATTGTGAGGCGATTCTACCGAGGGTCGTTCCTGGGGTGCTCGGTAACGACGCGCATGGTGCAATTCCTGCAGCGGAACGCGATGTTCCGGCAGTTGATGAGCGATTTGTTCTGCGGAACGCAGGATTACACGACATTGAAACAGCGGGTGCTGGAACATTTGGGAGGAACGTTGAGCCAATTTGTTTCCAGCGTATTGAGTTTCGACCGGCCGGCGGCGAAAGTGCGGACGTACCCGGCGGCGGATTAAGCGGTTAGGTAAGGAACCTTCCAGAAGCAGAATTTCTTCCGCTTCAAGACAATCAACACAGAGAAATGTCCGAGATGTGCTTGGCTAGCATAAAAGCTAGCACTACGTTTCGGATATAGTCAGCAGAGCTCGCTGTGCTCGGAACGACAGAGGAAGAACCAATCAGGAGAAAAGGCAACGGAATAGGGCACGGTGTATCGTGCCCCTACTGGCGAAGAATTAAACGCAGATTTAGCATTAACGACAGAAATATTTAAACTGAAGTGTATAAGCGGCAGCGGCAGGGCTGGAGAGTGAGAATGGGCTTGCCTGGCGCGCGAATGCCTTCTATAGTCTCCCCCGCTCGCCTAGCCATACTATCCGCGCAGTTGGCAACAGTGAGTGGTCTGTAGGTTGCCTCAGACAATTCAAAATCATGGGTAAGGGGTGTGCAAATGCGCAAAGCCGTGTTTTTTGTGGTCGTTCTTTGTGGGTTGGCGGGAGCTGTGAATGGACAGAGCCCAGCAACCAAGGCGGACGATCAAGTAGATGCAAGCTTTCTGAAGAATGCGAGACCGTACACGACCGCGGGGGGATCGAACGCGGACGGTGGCGGAGTGTTGGGGAGGCACTCGTCGGGAGCAGTGTTGGGAGTGGATTCCGTCGCGAACTGGAGCAGCTATTTTTACGAGCCGGGCTTCGATTCGTTTGGAGGAACACAGTTCACGTGGGGTTACACAATGGTGGGCCACGCGCCATTTGGAAAAGGACAAGATCAGGACTGGCAAGGAGAGACGACGCGAATTGGAGCGCCGATCGTTCCTGTCAATCTGGACCTGAGAAACGCGGATGGAACGCCGCGGTTTGTGAACGGACAGCGGCTGTATTCGGATGCGACGCAATTTGTTCGGTTCGTACTGGCATCACCGGTATTTTCAAACGCGCCGTATGACTCCAGCGAAAAGCCCACGCAATTCACGGATGCCATACAGCGCGCAGAATTTTTCCGCATGGCGGACGACGATTGGCACACGCTGCTGAAGCCCCGTGTAGCGACACCACGAACCATGGTGCTGCTGAAGGGGACGTATCAATTTGCGCTGAATGCAGACGGATCGTGCTGCCTATTCGTGCTGATCGATGAGAACACGTTTGGCAATGCGTTTTTCCCATCCGTGCCAACCGACACTACCACGCCAATCGGGGCGGCAGAAAATGCCGGAGACATCCGGACGAAGGACATTTCCACGTTCTTGTTTCCGAACGCGTATCTATTTTCCGGCAGCGACTGCTGCGTGCTGGGCTTCCACTCGTATGACGTGGAGCCGGGGAGCGCATCGAATGGCTGGCAGGAACGCCGGTACGTGCTGAATTACGCGAGCTGGATTACGGCGGGACTGTTCGGAGGGGGATTCCAGGACATTACGGCGCTAAGCCACGAAATGTCGGAAACGTTCAACGATCCGTTTGTGAACAACGCCACGCCGTGGTGGCTGTCGCCGCTGGAGTCCGGCGGGCTGTGCCAAAACAACCTGGAAGTGGGGGACGTAATTGAAGTGCTGGCAAATCCCACATTTCCGATCACGTTGAACGGGGTGACGTGGCATCCGCAGACGGAAGCGCTGTTGCCGTGGTTTGCCGGAGTAACGCCATCGAAGGCGATTCATGGCGCGTACAGCTATCCGGACATCACCGCGCTGACACAGGCGAACGTTTCGCAGAATCCGGGTTGTACGCCACCAATCCTCTAAACAGAGATGATGGTTGGATGAAGCACGGGGCGGGCGGGAAAATTTCCCGCCCGTTTCCATTAGTGAGGCGTGATTTAGCGTTGACGGAGGATGTACTCGCATTGCTGTCGGAGGCATCCAACGGATATCCTCAACAGAAGCGACGGGACGCAACTATTTAATGGCCACGACAGCAACAGCTTTACCTGGAACGACGGAATCCGCAAAGAAGGCGAAGAAAAAAATCAACTGGAGTTCCCTGCCGGAAATCTGGGCGCTGATGCGTCCGCGAACGGGGATTCTATTGTTAGGATTCGTGCTGACGGCGATCAATACGCTGTCGGGATTCGTGCTTCCGCTATCGAGCAAATATCTATTCGACAATGTGATCGGCAAGCACCAGGTGAAACTTCTAATGCCCATCGTCCTGGCGGTGGTGGGAGCGACGCTGGTGAAGGGGCTGACCTCGTTCACGCTGACGCAAGTGCTGTCGAAATCGGCACAACGGATGATCACGGACCTGCGGAAACAGGTGCAGGCACACATTGGGAGGCTGCCGATCCGGTTCTACGACGCCAACAAAACCGGCGTGCTGGTGTCGCGAATCATGAGCGACGTGGAAGGCGTGAGGAACCTGATTGGAACGGGTTTGGTGGAGTTCGCGGGAGGAGTGCTGACGGCGGTGGTGGCATTAGTATTTCTGCTGCGCATCAGCGCTTTCATGACCATCATCGCGTTCGGAGTGCTGATGGTTTTCGCGCTTTTCCTGAATAAGGCGTTCTCGACGATTCGGCCGATCTTCCGGGCGCGGCCGAAGATCAATGCGGAAGTGACGGGAAGGCTGACAGAATCGTTGGGAGGAGTGCGCGTGGTGAAGGGGTATCACGCGGAGGACAGAGAGGAGCAAGTGTTTTCGGGCGGAGTGCAGCGTTTGCTGGACAACGTGCTGAAGACGCTGACGGCGACATCGTTGATGAGCCTGTCGGGCGCGACGCTGATGGGCATCGTGAGCGCCATCATCATGTTTCTGGGAGCGCGGCAAGTGCTGGCGGGGACGATGACGCCGGGCATTTTGATCCAGTACACCGGGCTGCTGGTGCTGATGGTGGCCCCGGTATTCCAGATTGTGGCGATTGGCACGCAAATTACCGAGGCCATTACGGGGTTGGAACGAACGCGAGAGATTCTGAACGAGTCGATGGAAGATCAGGACCCGAAGCGAACGGCGGAGCTGGGACGAATTGAAGGAAGAGTGGAGTTCGACGAGGTGCGGTTCAGCTACGAAACAAACAAAGAAGTGCTGCACGGGATTTCGTTTACGTCTGAGCCGGGGACAGTGACAGCGCTGGTCGGGCCTTCGGGATCGGGAAAATCGACGATTATCGGATTGCTGGCGGCGTTTTACACGCCAACGAGCGGACGCGTGCTGGTGGACGGAGTGGATTTATCGACCGTGAAGCTGAGTTCGTACCGCACGCAACTAGGCGTGGTGCTGCAGGAAACGTTTCTGTTCGATGGGACGATTCGGGAGAACGTGGCGTATGGGCGGCCGGGCGCGACGGAAGAAGAAATTCTGGCGGCTTGCCGGATCGCGCGCGTAGATGAGTTCGCGGAAACGTTTGAGAAGAAATACGACACGATCGTCGGAGAGCGAGGCGTAAGGCTTTCCGGCGGGCAGAAACAGAGAGTATCGATTGCGCGCGCGATATTGGCGGACCCGCGGATTTTGATATTGGATGAGGCGACGTCGAGCCTGGATTCGGAGTCGGAGGCGCTGATTCAGGAAGGGCTGCGGTACCTGATGCGCGGGAGGACAACGTTCGTGATTGCGCACCGGTTGTCGACGATTCGGAGGGCGGAGCAGATTCTGGTGGTGCAGGACGGACGGATTCTGGAACGCGGTACGCATGAGACGTTGTATACGGCGCACGGGCGGTATTACGAGCTGTATACGAAACAACATGCGGTGGAGACGAATTTATTTTTGGCGCCGGGCGAGGGAGATCGGAAGGAGCCGGGGGACGGCGAAGAGACGAGTGGGAATGGAGCGGCTGGGGGATCGGTGCCGGATACGATACGGATGTTGAGGAGCCGGGGGAGTTGAGAGTTAAAAGTTAAAAGGCTACTCGGTGGAAGACCTTCTATATCGCTTTGATTCTGACACATTTCAATTGGTAAAGGAGGCGGCTAGCCGCCGCACTCCACAAAAATTAGAGCGCTGGGCGGCGAAGGATGGGTTTCTTTGCCTGGGCAGCCGCTGCAGGTAAAAGTGTGGCCATTTTGCGAATCATGGCGAGGACGAGACGCTTGTCGCCGTCGGAAAGAGTGGTGCTGTACTTCTTGATTTCGGCGAGGAAACGGATTTCGTCCTGCGATAGTTCGCCGAGCATCTTTTGCGTTTCTTTGTCGTGAGAGGTTTCGGTGCCCGGGAAAAAATCGGCGAGCGAAATTTCCATGGCCTCGGCAATCTTGGCCAGGGTCTCGAGCGAAGGAACGGTGTGTCCGTTTTCGACGCGGGAGAGGTAGCAGCGCAGCAGCCCGGTACGACGTTCAATGTCGCCCTGGGAAAGGCCGCGCTGGCTGCGGTAGGTTTTGATGACTTCGCCGATGTTGACCTGTGGTTTCTCTTTAGGCACGGGTTCCTCCAATGGAAAGGTTATCTTAGTGGCTAACAGTAGGAGTGGCAAGAGGGAATCGGTAGTGGGTGGTTGCGAAAAAGTAACGGAGGGAAGAAGCGGCGAAAAGGCGATGGTCGGGCGTCACTCGACGGACTGATAGAGCAGGCGGGTGATGTCGGCCATGAGGGCGGAGCTGTCCTTGATATCAGGCAGGCCGCGGACGAGGATGACGAGGACGAACGGACGAGGGGCGTAAACGATGGCGGCATCGTGGTGGATCCTGGTGATCTCGCCGGTTTTGTGGGCAACTTTGGTGCCCGGGGGAAGGCCGGCGGGAATGCCTTCATTGAATTTCTGGCGTCCGAGGATGGCGAGCATTTGTTGAGAGGCATCGGGGCCGGCGGCGGTGTTGTCGGCAATCGAGGTGAGGAGGACCTGGAGGGCGCGGGCGGAGGTGGTGTTGTTGAGACCCTTATCGAAGGCTTTCTGGTCTTCGACGCCGCGAAGAACGTGCATGCCGTCGGCGTTGAGAGAGTGGACGGCGACGCGGATATTTTCGACCCCGAGTTTTTCGATGATGAGATTTGTGGCGAGATTGCTGCTGACGGTGATCATGAGTTCGCAGAGTTCGGAAAGGGTGCGTGTTTGGCCTTCGGCTTTGTAGAGATCGGATTCCGAATCGTCAGAGGGATCGAGTTTGTAAGGCGAGCCATCGACGATGGAGTGGAATTCGTTGTGAATGGTGAGCGGGTCGGAGAGCTTGAGTTTTCCGGACTGGACCTGGCGGTAGAGTTCGATCATGACGGGCACCTTCATGGTGCTGGCGGCATGGAAGGAATCATCGGCGTGATAGAACCATTCGGTTTTGCCGTCGAGGGTGCGGAAAGCGATGGCCACGTCGGCGTGGGAGTCGGCGATGCGCTTTTGGATTTGTTGGGTGGCGGCGGTGACGTTGGGGGATTGCGCGAAAGAAGATGCCGCCAGGGATAGGAGAGCGGCGAAAAGTGAGAGAAGTTGTCGCAAGGTTATATAGCCTCCGGGCGAAGTGTTGAGGTTACGTAGCAGTTGAGATTCTTCGGTCCCCATAAGGCGCGAGGCTAAGGATGACTCGCAACGCACGATGAGCGCGCTCGTCGATTCTATCATTCAGACCCAAGAGGGGACGGCCTCAGAAGGCCGTCCCTACAAGAGCAAGCCAAGACAAGAGAGCCTAAGCCGGAGCAAATGTTGTTCCGCACCGTGAGGCTAGCGCGAAATTTTGATTGTGGCGGGGGCTATGTTGAAGCCCTCGAGTTCCAAGACGGGATCTTTGCCGTCCAAGTCGGACGGATCGAAGGTGACAAAGACGGTTTTTTCTTCGCCGGGGAGTAGGGAGAAATAGTTGTCGTCCCAGAAGATGGGAACGAGGTCGTCGCCGTCCTTCCCTTTTGTGAGGCGAGGATGGATCTGAAAGGCGACGCTGGAAGAAGGATTTTTGAATTTGAGGCGGATGGCGGCTTTGCCGGCTTCGTGATGGTGCTCGGCTTTGACGTCAAGCGTGACCTGGGGGAGCGAGTTGAGGCCAGTGAGATCGCCGAAATCTTTTTGCGGAGTGTAGACAGTGTCTTTGCGATTGGCCCAATCCATGGTGTCGGGCTTGGTGGAAAGCCAGTAGAAATTGTCGCTGAGGAGCTTGCCAGAAGAATCGTGAAGCTCGAGTTTGAGGAAATAAGTCGTGGAGAGGCCATCGGGCTTGGGTAGATCGAGGGCTTTGGTCGCGGAGTCGGGAACGAGGTCGGCGGTGGCGTCCTTGGTCGCCGCGGTTTTGCCATCAATATTGAGGAGTTTCGCGGAGACTTTTACGGCGTTGATGGGTTCGTAGGTGCCGTTGATGACGGCGACGGAATGATTGTCGTAGCTGTACTGGACGTGGACGATCTCCTGGGCTTTTTTGGTGCCGAAATAGCCGCCGCCGGGTACGAGATAGTAGTCGTAGAGATGCCAGATGAGGGAAGGCCAGGAATTGTTGAGCATCCACTGGATGACGCCGGTGGAGACGTATTTGTTGCGAGCGTAGGCTTCGAACATGGAGCGCTCGTTGTCGTAAGCCATGGCTTGGGCTTTGCGCTCGTAGTCGTCGAGAGAAGTGGCGGGGCCGTAGCGCTTGGTGAGTGCGTCGGTGAAAACGTCGACGGTGGTGAAGCGCTCGCCGCCAGCGTGGAAATTCCAGTACTCATCGATGGGCCAGAGATGGTCCTTGGGAATAAATTTGGCAAGGCTCTGCTTGGTGGGGATGGCGGGGCCGGGACTGGTTTCAGTGTTGTAGCCATAGGCGCCGCCAGCTTCGGTGTCGGCAAGCCAATACATGGGGGGAACGTATTCGTAGGGGCCGGTCATCTTGACGCCGGATTTTCCGGTGACGGTAGTTGGTGTTTCGGACGCCGAGGAGACAGTGGGATTCGGCCACTGCAGATCCTTGAGAATGCCGAGATACATATTTTCGATATCGGGAGGCGGAGGATTGTCGCTGCCGTAGAGCCAGACGAAGACCGAGGGATGGTTGCGGAGGCGGGTGATCTGGTCGGTTAGAGAGGCGGCGGCGATTTTTTTGGTTTCGGGAGTCCAATCGTTCCAGTGTTCCCACATGTCGCAGCAAATCCATCCGGGCATGACGAGGAGACCGAGGCGATCGGTCTTGTCGAAGAACTCGTCGCGATCCGTTTTGCCTTCGAGGCGGATGGAGTTCAGACCCATGTGCTTGACGTAAGCGAGGTCGGCGTCGAGGCGTTTAGAGGACCAGCGCAGGAGCATATCGGGAGCCCAAGCGGCGCCGCGAATCAGGACGCGTTTGCCATTTACTTTGAACAGGCGGCCACCCTTGTCGGTGAGTTCGGAGGTGACTTCGCGAATGCCAAAAGTGGTGGAGGCGGAATCCGAGAGATCTTTGCCGAGCTCGACGCGAAACCTGGCGGTGTAAAGATAGGGCTCGCCCATCTGGTAGGGCCACCAGAGATGAGGATGCGTCAGTTTGAGTTGCTCAAATTTATCGGGAGAGAACGAAATTACTTTGGATTCATTGCCGGCTAGTTCGACAGGTTGCGAGAGATGCTTGCCGTCGACCTCGACGTAGAGAACGGCTTTGACGGGATGATCGGTGGTGTTGCGCAGTTCGGCGCTGAGGGTGAGCGCGGCGGACTTGTAATCGGAATCGGGCTTGGAAGAGACAAAAGGTGCGCGGAGAGTGACTTCGCCGGAATCGGACAGAAAAACTTCGCGCCAGATGCCCATGTCTTTGTCCGGAGGAGTGGGATTCCAGTCGACCCAAGTGAGGCCGAGATCATTCTTGTCAGGAGCGAAGACTTCGACGGCGAGAGCATTTTTACCGGATTTGTTGAGCAGCGGATCGACGCGAAATTCGTACGAGCGATACGCGCCGGCTACATCGGACTGGCCGGCGATTTTTTTGCCGTTGAGCCAGACGTTGGCGCGATAGTTGATGCCGAGAAAATGGAGCCAGGCGGCCTTGTTGGCCAAGCCGGCGGGCGTGGGAAATTCGGTGCGAAACCAGAACGAGCAGCGATAGGGACTATCGGCGGGCATGTCGCGGTTGGAGAAAGGCTCTTCACCGCCGAGAGAAGCGCCGGGCAAGTTTTTCAGGTTCATGCCGTAATCGGGATCGGGGAGCGTTTTGTCTGTAACGAGCGCGCCGACGACGGTGCCGGGAACTTCGGCTTTGTGCCAATCTTTGGCGGCGAATCCGGGAGTGGCGATGGATTCGGCGGAGGACTTGTCGACACAAGAAGACTGCAATTGCCAAGAACCGTGGAGAGAGATGCGGGATTCAGAAGGCGAGGCAGGAGCAGCCAGGGCCGCGGAATCAGAAAAGAAGAGAGCAGACAGCAGAATAGCGAGAGGCGCAAAAAAAGACCGAGACATTTTCATGAAAGCTCCGACCGGGCGGAACGCCGGCAAGGAAAGATTAAACCGATTCAATAGAGGGTGCCAGAGTTTTCTTCGGGCGATGGGGGAATCTAGAAAGTTTTGCCGGAGATTTCGGGATGGTGGGGGCCCAATCGGAAGGCGGGAAGGAAACGCGCCAAAAATGGGGAGCGGGCTGAACGAATTCTAGGCCGACTTCGGTTCTTCCGTCGGCGTTTTTGTTGTGAAAGGCGATGCGACAGGCTTGTTCGTCGCCGGTTTCGGGATTCTTGACGACAATGACCCGACCGAGTGAAACAGGGAGATCCAAATAGATGAGGGCACCATGGGCGCTGACCACGACGGTATGGGTACTTTCGGAGACGTGAACATTGTCGGGCCACGGGCAATGACCTGAATGGGAATGCGTAGAAGGACGCGCTGGCTGCGGCGGCGGTTGGACATGGGCGCATGATTCGAGGAAAGAGAGGGCATAGGCCGCAGCGTAAGAGTAGTTAGGACGCGGGGGGATTTGAATGTCAAACAGAATAAGATACTAGTGCAGAAACACGCGGGAAGAAGAAACAGCGTTGCTTAGAGGACATCTCTAACTTTGGATGTGCAGTTGCTATTTTCCGACGAAATGAGTCGCGGACAAGTTGGATTGAGTGAGAACTTTCACATCGAGTTCGCCGGTCTTCGATTTGTCTAAGCGATCGAATTCCGCGGCCATAAATTTCATGTATTCCTGCCGGGAAACTTTGCCGTTTTTGTCTGCTTCCATGAGAGCCAGCAGGTGTTTGACGTCGTCTTCGCCCATTGCGAGTTTATCCGGAATTTTGGGAACTGAGGCTTTTTGCGCGGCATTGCCGAGCATGGTCGGAGCGGCGAGCAAAACGGTAATGATCGCGACGACCGAAAGGGTGTTCTTTCGCCTCAACATGATTGCCTCCTTGGCGCACCTTCGTGAAGGAGCTAGCCGGTGCACTTCCCTTCGCGATCAGGTGGCGAGCATTTGGAAGAATATACAGAGGCTGGAGCGAAAGTTTTATGCAAAGTTCGTATTTGTAGAATCAAAATATGTGGGCCTGGGAGCCACTCAGGAAGGTTTGTTGCCAAAGCGGCGGACTTCTTCATCGAATTCGCCATTGATGTAATCCCATTCATGGAGGTCGTCGACGGCGATACGGACTCTGCCCATATCGAGGTTGCGGTCGAGGACCGCGATCGTTAACTTCATCAAAGAATAGTTATTGGCGGCCCATCCGACGTCACCGCCAAAAGCGAGCTTCAAGTTCGAATAGGAACCGATGAACTGCAGGAGTTCCTGACTGGTGGCAAGATGGTCTGGATAGTCGGCGGGGTCCAGCGAAAGCTTGGGAACGACGTGAAGTGTGAGCCGCTTGGCAGCGCCATCGCAGATGCACTGAATGGGCGTCCAGGATGGCGAGGACGGAACTTGAATGGAGGGCGACCATTCCTGAAGGCGCGCTTCCCTTTTTAGCCGCTCTTGTTCCAGCGCCGTTCGCGCTTCACCAGGCTGCGCGTTCCTCCAAGCGTAATATTGCTCCACAAATTGCCGATACTCTCTTAAGGCATTCGAGCACAAGCCAGGTCGATAAGAAACGACGACGTAGCGAGGGACGTGCTCGCCTTCAACAACAATCTCGTCGGCGTTCACCAGGATGGTAAATTCGGTATAGGGTTGCTGGCCATACATTTCCGCTACGGTAAGCAAAAAGCTGTCCCAAACCGCGAGTTTGGCGGCCTTGGTGTCACCCAAAGGTGGAAATGTGGCGGAGTCGAGGGCACGCCAGATCCTGCGTTTGGCTACGGCTTCCTGGTGAACAACGGTTTGGTTGATGATGAAATTGCCGTAAACGATGCCGGGACTATAGTCGCCAGTCGTGCTGACGTTTGGGCATGGAGTTTCCTTTTTGCCGGAAGGTTCAGATTTCCCGAATTTCATTTCTTCTTCTCCGGCATGGTTGTTTGGGTAACGTTAAAATCACCGCGCACTACCCCAGGACTTTGGGCGCCTGTGGTCTTGATGTTCGTGGTGCTGCCAGGTGTGGATTCATGCAAGAAGATAGGAACAATTGCGGCGGCCATGGTGACGACGGCAACAATGTAGCCGGCTTTTTCTGAGCCAAACCGTTTGTATACACCCCAACCCAGAACGCAAGACACAACCAACAGGAGCACGCCAAGCGCTGCCTTTTTCATGGGAAAATCCTCCAGTCGGGGATGGCGTGAGAGGACAGAGCGAGAATGAGCTCAACCCGAGGAATAGGTTATACGCCGCGGGTAGAGATGAGTCATCAAGAAAATCAACGAGGGGAGGAGTGCCAATTTGAAAGCGCCGCGATGTGCTGCTTCGTTTTTGGCTGTTCTGTGTTTTTCGTTTGCGTGCGCCGCGCAAGTGATCCCGAGCGGTGCGACGATCGACAGCGAGGTTGGGAAGATCATGAGCCGCACGCACGCCAACGGTATGGCTGTTGCCGTGATCGATCACGGCAAGGCCAGCTATGTGCAGGCCTACGGGATCCGGAACGCCAAGGGAGACCCGCTGACAACGGACACGGTGATGTATGGCGCTTCGCTGACGAAAACGTTATTTGCGTACCTGGTGATGCAGCTGGTCGATCAGGGTAAGCTCAACCTAGATACTCCGATCAAAGCCGATCTGGAGAAGCCGTTGCCTAGCTACGGCCCTGATCCCGTTTTTCCAGACAAGTATGGACCGTATAAGGATCTTGTCGACGATGCGCGATGGGAACAAATTACGCCGCGCATGTGCTTGACGCACTCGACCGGGTTCAGCAACTTCTGGTTCATCGAACCGGACCAGAAACTGCACATCCATTTTGAACCGGGCACGCGCTTCAGTTATTCAGGCGAAGGATTTATCCTGCTGCAATTCGTGATTGAGCACGGCCGCAAAGAGCAAGGATTGGGGCTGGATGTCGGCGATCTGGCCAAGGCCAACTTCGACAGGCTGGGGATGACGCGCACCAGCCTGGTGTGGCGAAACGGTCAAGACCCTAATGTAGCCGATGGGTGGAACGATAAGGGCGAGGCGCAGCCACACGAAAAGCGCAGCAAGGTGCGAGCGGCAGGATCGATGAACACTAGTATTTCGGACCTGTCGAAGTTTGGCGCGGCGCTAGTGCGTGGAGATGGGCTGAGTGCTGGTGCGCGCGCGGAAATCACACGGCCCGTGTTGCACATAGGGACGGCCAGTTTGTTTCCGCTGTTCCTGCCTGACCTGCAGCCAAGCGAGCAGCGCAAGGACTTGTACACGGGACTGGGCGTAATCCTGTTTCACGGGCCGCAGGGTGGTGGTTTCTACAAGGGCGGCCACGACGGCCAGACCGCGGACACATTGGTGTGCCTCGAGGCGAGCGAGCGATGCGCGTTGATCCTGTCGAACGACGTTCGCGCGGAAGCAGGGTTCGCGGAGCTGGTGAAATTTATCCTGGGAGACACCGGCGTGCCGTATGACTGGGAATATGGGGACCACGCGGGCAAGTCGTGAGTTGGGGATGGCTGGTAAGACGTAGGCGGACTTGTTTTCTCAATGACGGGGTAGACGTAGGTGGGCTGCGGTGGAGAAGTTTATGAGATTAAGCGGCAGACTGTTGTGTATTAGAGTGCAGTTTAGTTTGGCGTTGACACTTTCGTTCTGCGCAGAGGCACAGCAGGGGCAACCGCCTGAGCCAACCATTCCTCAGATCACCGTCAAGGTGAATGAAGTGATCGTTCCTGTGGTGGTCCGCAACGCGCAAGGCGAATCAGTTGGCACACTTACCAAAGAAGATTTCCAGGTTTTTGATGATGGCAAGCTCCAAACTCTGACTGGATTTTCTGTCACCGAGCACACTGGCGAGTCCAATCCGGCCGTTGCACCAGCGCTCACGAACAATGGTTCTCCAGTTGCTCCTCAGCCACCCTCCCAGGCAGAACGATCTGTCGTCTATGTGTTCGACGACCTGAACATGAGCGGCAGCGAATTAACGCAAGCCAAGCAGGCCGCCAGTAAGCTCTTCGAAACTTCTCTGCCTGTCTCTGATACGGCTGCCGTCGCTTCGACTTCCGGATCAAACACTGGTTTGACACGCGACCACTCTAAACTGCAGCAAGCCATTCGGAACCTGAAGGCTCAGTCCACTTACCGATCCAACCCGCTGGACTGTCCCAATATCGATTACTATCAGTCGGACCTGATTCTGAACAAGGGTGATGGTGCTGCCTTGGCCGCCGCCATCTCCGATGCAATGATTTGCGCAGGATTAACAGATGGAGCTGGACACGAAGCCGTGGCAGCCCAGTCGGCGCAGCAGGCCGCCCATCGTGCTGTCGACATGGGCGAACGGGATTTTCGCAGCAACATAGATGGTCCCGGAGGAGGGAGTCGAACCCACACGGGGAGTGATCCCCGGCAGATTTTGAGTCTGCTGCGTCTGCCAGTTCCGCCACTCCGGGAGAACCTTTATGAAAATAACATGTGCGGGCGTGGTGGTAAAGGAGGCGCCGGGTGCGGCGGCGCAAGGGAACCTCACAGCTTGCGGGAGGAGTCTCACGCGGTCATTCCCGAACGGAGTCTGTGGAGTGAGGAATCTGATTTTCCCTTGGCATTTTGCGAACAGTAGATCCCTCGATGCGCTCGGGATGACAATGATTTTTTCGCGAGGCATAAAGTCGTGCCTGGCGGACTACGGGAGTTTTGCGATAGCCGGACGAGAAAGCTGGGCTGGCATGAAAGCCCGCGCCTACATCGGAGAGTAAAACCGGTGATGTCCCCAGTGGGCGGGGCATGCACATGCGGCACGGAGGGCCACAGACTGAAGTCTGTGCTACTCGATGCAAGGGATGGGTGCGCACAGGATGGAAGTTGCCGTTTCATTGGCGGGCTGCGAAGAGCAGAGCCCTCGGTGCGCTCGGCAGGATAAAAATTTCATTTTTCCGCGTGCCGGGAAGCGCGTTCTTCGGAGAGGGCGGAGTCGCGGCGCGAGATGGAACCGGCTAGTACGATCAGGCATAGAAGGGCAACGACGTTGAGGATGGCCTTGGCGACGACATCCATCCGAGGCCAAGTGTTGTTGCCAAGAAACCCCGCGGTCATGGAGACGAGAAGAGCGCCAAAGATGAGGGCCCAGCGATGGATGTCTCTCCAACCGGCGGTACTGGAGATGCGCTTGAGAATGAGATAGGCGGCGATGGCCCAAGCGATCCCGACGAACAGAGGAAGCCAAAAAGGAATGCCTCGAGCGATGGTCGGGGCGAAGACCAAGGCGATGAGCAGGTACCACGGGTAGCCCAGAAGGAGTACGAGCAGAACGACGAGCCACGGTTGAGGCGCGGTGCGAGCAGTGCTTGGTGAATGCGGCGATACGCGGCGAATTGCGTACGCGGTGAAGATAAGGAGCGCGATGGCGAGCAGTCCGAGGAGGACTGTAAGGAGCGGAGGCGTGTACTTGGGAACGTGGAAGACATTCGGGCGAGCCTGTTGCGTCCAGGCGAACCAGGCGATGAAAGAGCCGAAGATAAAGACGATGCCGGAGATGATCAGGCCTCCGGTGTGTACCCACGGTTCGCGGCGACGATCCGGGAAAAGCAATTCTGTGAGATAAACGGGGACGAGAACGACCCAAACGCTTTCGTAACCGAGCATGTAAAGGAAGTAGAGCCAGTTCACGCCCCAAGCGCGTCCAAAGGACTGTGCAGAGGGTAGCCAAGGGAGAGGCGCGAGGGAGGTCTGCTGGATGATGAATTCTTCGGCGATGGACAAGGCGAGTCCGAGGAAGAGAAGGCTTGTCCATCCAGCGCGCCAGCGGCAAACTGCTTCGCGAGCTAGGAGCGCACCGCAACCCCACACCATGATTTCCGGAATGAGCACCACAATGTAGCTGAGGCGGGTGGCGCCGCTGAGCACTTCGGCAACAACGGGGGCGAGAACAAGGAGAGTGAAGGCGGGAGCCAGGCGGGCCCAACGAGAATGGGATGAAGAGGTGGTCATTGACGGCGGGGATTGTAGCGCGGTGATGCGGATGGATGCCAGTGATGCTTGATACGAGAAGCAGATCCCTCGCTGCGCTCGGGATGACAATAGGCTTTGAAGGAGTTTGGAGAACGGAGTGGGGATTTGCTATGCTGCACGGACTTCATTTTAAAAAGGAACCCATGATGCGAAACAGCAAGATCAAGATTGTGCTGGGCACGACACTGAGCGCGCTTCTGGCGGTGGCATTGCACGCCGGGGAGGACAAGGCGAAAGAGGCAGCGGCGAAAGAGGCGGCGAAGCCTTCGTATGAAATGCCGCAGCCCGAGAAGGAGACGCTGGACCTGGAGATGTATGGAAGGATCCGCGAAGAGGCGACAGCGCACTCGCACATCATGGAATACGCGTCGGGACTGATGGACGGAATCGGTCCGCGGCTGACGGGCTCGGAAAATCTAAAAAAGGCGAATGAGTGGACTAAGGAGCAGTTCACCGCGATGGGCTGCAGCAACGCGCACCTGGAGGACTGGGGCGAGTTTGGGATGGGCTGGCAGCAACTGAACACCTGGGCAAGGATGACGAGGCCGGACACGGCGGTGTTCATTGCGCAGGCTGCGCCGTGGTCTCCGGCAACGAAGGGAGCGGTGAACGGGAGCGCGGTGTGGGTGGATATTAAGGACGAGAAGGACTTTGAGAAGTACAAAGGGAAATTGGCGGGGAAGGTGGTTTTCTGGGGAGAGATGCGGGACGTAAAGCCGGTGGATAAGCCGCTGTTTACGCGCGACGACGAAGCGGACTTGAAGCGAATTCAGGAATATCCGATTCATTTGAACGAAACGGAGAATTTCTTCCAGACGTATCTGAAGCGGCAGGAATTCCGAGAGAAGGTGGGCAAGTTCCTGGCTGCCGAACAAGCGACTGCGGTGATTACGCCGAGCCGCGATGGGCGAAACAACGGCGGATCGGGCGGAACGATTTTCGACGACACGGGAGCGGGATTTGGATGGCTGATCTACCAGAAAGACCACGCAGATGCGCTGCCGGTGGCGGTGATGGCGATTGAGAGCTATGGGCGGGTGTACCGATTGCTGAAGGCGGGCGTGCCGGTGACGATGGAGTTGAACATCGACACGAAATTTACGGGCGAGCATGAGCACGGGTTCGACACGATCGCGGAAATCCCGGGGACGGATCCGAAGTTGAAGGACGAATTGGTAATGGTGGGCGGGCACCTGGATTCGTGGGCGTCGGCGACGGGAGCCACGGATAACGGAGCGGGGACAGTGGTGGCGATGGAAGTGATGCGGATCCTGAATGCGTTGAAGGTGAAGCCGCGGCGCACGATTCGCGTGGGATTGTGGACGGGCGAGGAGCAAGGCGAGTTCGGGTCGTACGGATACGTGAAGGAACACTTCGGGTATGTGCCGCGCTCGACGGCGGCGGACCAGATGCTGATTACGGAGTACGATCGCGATCCGGCGGGTCCGATTGTGTTGAAGGCGGATCAGCAGAAGATTTCCGGGTACTTCAATGTGGACAATGGGAGCGGAAAGATTCGCGGAATTTATTTGCAGGGGAACAGCGCGGTGGGGCCGATCTTTGCGCAATGGATTGAGCCACTAAAAGACGTAGGTGTTGCGACGATTACGGATCGCGACACGGGCGGAACGGATCACGAGGCGTTTGATGCGGTAGGGATACCGGGATTCCAGTTCATTCAGGACCCGCTGGATTATGGATCGCGGACACACCATTCGAACATGGACACGTACGAACGACTGCAGCCCGAGGATTTGGCGCAGGCGGCCATGGTGGAGGCAATCTTCGTGTACAACGCCGCGATGCGGGACCAGATGTTGCCGAGGAAGGCGTTGGGGCATCCGGAGTTGGAGCAGGATAAGGGGAAGCCGTTGAAGGGCGTGATGCCGGGGGCGGAAGAGAAGAAGTAGGTTAAAAGTTAAAAGTTGAAAGTTACAGGTAAAAGAGCTACTGCACGTTTGCTCGCGTGAAAGCTGGCGCTGCATTGAAGACACAAACTTTCGGACGTCGATGGAGGCGTAAAGACGGCGCTGCAGGAGCAATCGCCACGGCTAATGAGGGGTGGGGAGTGCGGCGCCACAGCGTTTGCAGTGTCGGGCATCTTGGTCGTGGGGCTGAAGGCCGCAGGCGGAGCAGGTCCTGAGAGGCGTGCGAGTGGAAGCACGCGCAAATTCGAAGGTCACAATGCCGGTGGGCACGGCGATAATTCCGTAACCAACAATCATCAGTAGAGAAGCAAGAAGCCGCCCAGGAACGGTTTTGGGAGAGATGTCGCCATAGCCGACGGTGGTGACGGTGACGATGGCCCAATACATGGCGGCAGGAATGCTGGTAAAGCCGTTAGCTTCTCCCTCGATCTGATACATCATCGCGCCGACAATAACCACAATGGTCAAAACCGCAAAAAGGAAAATGGTGATCTTGCGGATGCTTTCCTTCATGGCGATGCGGAGAACCGCAGCCTCGCCGACATATTCCGTGAGTTTAAGGATGCGGAAGACGCGAAGAAGGCGAAGCGAGCGAACAACGGTGAAGGAGTGAGCGACGCCAAAGAGAAAGCTGAGATAGACAGGAGCCACGGCGAGCAGGTCGACGAACCCGAAGAAACTTGTGGCGTAACGGCGGGCGTTGGTGGCGGAGATGAGCCGAGCGATGTATTCGATGGTGAAAAGAGCGGTGAAGGCCCACTCCGCGATGCGGAGGTAGGGGCCGTAGGAATCACGGATGGAGCGAACGCTTTCAAGAAGGACGGTAAGGACGCTGAGGAGAATGAGGGTCAGGAGAATGAGATCGAAGAGACGGCCAGCGAAGGTTTCGTGGCCAAAAATGACTTCGTGCCAGGTGTCGCGCCAAGGAGCGCGAGGACGAGATTGAGAGGTCGAAGCAAGCATGGCGCGTAAGGGCGGAAAATCGCGCTAAGAATACAGCATCCGGCGGCCAGGAGCGAGACGGATCGAGAGCTGATCAGGGGACCGCAGTGGCGGAGACCAGGGACGCGGAGAAGTTGACCTGGCGGCCGTCGTAGAAGCGACGAATGCCTTCGACGACTTCATGGTGGACTTCCTCGGTTTTGTCGGGAGGAAGAGCGGCGATCATTTTTTTGAAGGGAGCGGCAATTTCGCGGGAGGCTTGCCAAGCTTCTTCGGGAGGGCCAGGCCACGGCCAGGAGACTTTGTGAGTGGCGACGGAGACCTGGTGAAAGCCGGCGGAAGTAAGAGCGCCAGCGAGTTTGGATTCGTCGGCAAAACGAAAAACGTGCGGGGAGCCCGGGGGAGGAGCAGGTACTTTGAGGTGCTTGAGAAATGGTCCAAGCATGGTGGAGAAAAGAGGATTTTCGAAAGACGAGCCCCAAACGAGGAATGAGATACTGCCGGTGGGTTTAAGAACTCGGCGAATCTCGGAGAAAGATTTCTGGGTGTCGGGAAAAAACATGATACCGAAACGGCATGTGACGCGATCGAAGGAAGAGTTGGCGAAGGGGAGATGCTCGGCGTCGGCGTCGCGAAATTCCATGTTGGCAAGGCTGTGTGCGTGAGCGTGCTGCTGAGCGAAGACAAGCATTTCGGGGACGAGATCGGTGGCCACTACGCGGCCGTCGGGGCCGATGGCTTTAGCGAGAGCGAGGGCAGGTTCACCGGCGCCACTGGCGAGGTCGAGGATGTGCAGGCCAGGAGAAAGTCTGGCGCCTTGGAGGATGAGGCCGGTGGCTGCGCGAGACTGGAAAGAGAGCTTATCGAACCACTTTTGCCAGAAGGGAGCGGCTTCGAGCCAATCCCGACGAATGACTTCTTTGGGGTCGGGAGAGGGCGAGGGGGTGGTACTCAAATTTCACCTCCTGTGGGGAGGGCCGAAGTATACGACGAGGAGCGGCGGGAAAATATCAAGATTGCGAGGAATTCCGGTTACAGAAGTGGCCGTAAGGGTGGCTGGGGCAGGCTGGACGGACGCGAAACGACGGGATAGGCTAGAGGGGTAGGCTGACAGGGTCGCTTGCCGAGCGAGCGGAAATCAGCCAAAGCAAAAATCTATGGCAACAGCAAGCACAATGGCGGGCTCGCGCGTGGAGCACCGCGGATTGACGTATTGGATGGAACGCACCTTGAAAGAGCTGGAAAAGGTGCGCGAGAAGCCTGACGCCGATGCCGTGCACGACTTGCGCGTGGCGATACGGCGATGCCGGTCGGTGGCTGCAGTGATGCAGGAAGTGGACCCGGACGCGGCGTGGCCGGAGATGAAGAAACTGGGAAGAAAGCTGTTCCGGCAATTGGGAGAACTGCGGGACACGCAGGTGCTGGAGGAATGGACGAAGAAACTGTCGTCGGAAGCCGACCCGGTGCGGCAAATGCTGCTGGACGATTTCGGCAAGAAGGAAAGCGAACTGCGCGACATCGCGTTGCGGGTGGCGGAGAAATTCGACGAAAAGGCGTGGATAAAGCACGAGCGGACGTTGCGCCGACGGGCGCGGCTGGTTGCGCCGGACAGCTCCGCGGCAGAATGCCTGGCGCTGGAACGACTGGAAGGCGCGAAGGAACTGCAAGGGCAAGCGCTGAGGACTTCGAAGCCTGCGGCGTGGCATGCGCTGCGAATCGGAGTGAAGCGGTTTCGGTACACGGTGGAGAGCATGATGCCGGCGCGTTACGAGCAGTGGGGAGAGAATTTGAAGCGGGTGCAGGACCTGTTGGGAGAGGTGCACGACCTGGATGTGCTGTCGGCAAAAGTGGCGCAGATCACTGGACCGGAACTGATCGCGGCGCAGGCGTCGTGGTCCGGACGAATCGCCACGGAACGCGGCCAGAGGATCGAGGCGTACCGCCAGATGACGTCGGGGCAGGATAATTTGTGGCACAAATGGCGGCAAGGGTTGCCGCAGGGCAAGCAGTTGGAGGCAGCGGGGCTGGCGCGACTGCGGGTGACGTCGCGGGCGATGGACGGGAATCTGCAGCGAAGTTCGCAAGTGTCGCGGCTAACGGTGAGATTATTTGATGCGCTGCGAAAAGTACATGCAGCGCGCGTGTTTGAAGACAGGGATTTGCGGAAGATTGTTTGCGGGGCGGCGAGAATTCACGGAATCGGGGCGAGCCTGGACGGCAAGCGTCCGCAGAAAGCGGGACGGAAGTTTCTGAGTAAGTTGGCAGAGCCGGCGGGCTGGACGAAAGAAGAATGGGAACTGCTAGGGCTGGTGGTGCGGTATCACCGGGGCGGTCAGCCAAAGACGAAGCACAAAGCATTTGGCGCGCTGAACGAAGTGGATCAGGCCAGAGTGAATGCGATGGCGGGAGTTTTGCGGCTGGCGCGGGCATTGCGAAAGAGCGGGATTGAAACCACGTCGGGATTGCGGGTGGATAAGTCTGTGGATGCGCTGATTGTACAGGTGCCCGGGCTGGTGGATAGTGAAAGCGTGGCGGCGCGGCTAGCCGTCGGCAAGCATTTGTTGGAGACGTGTCTCGAACTGCCGTTGATTGTGAGGGCGGCGCCGGTGAGTCAGAAAGTGTTGGAGTTGCCGAGGAGAGAGGATGAGGCAGGGATGGGGGCCGTGTCGGCGGATTGAAAAGTTTTTAGTATTAAGTTTTCAGTTTTAAGTAAAGAAAGAGAAAAACGGGCCTCCTCCCGCCCCGCAGAAGGCGGCCGCTACAAGCTACAAAAGACAAACCCAAGAGAGATCCCTCGCTGCGCTTCAGGATGACAAATCGAGAGATCCCGGTGCACGGAAGTGCCTGCTGACACCCCTAGCCCGACATCCACTTGAATTTCAAGCAAGAATCCACACTCAAGAATGGAACTGCCCACCTCAGAAGGCGGCCGGTACAAATTAAACCCAAGACAGAGCCTTCGCTGCGCCTCGGGGTGACAAATCACGCAATTGCTACCAACAAAAGTCAGCGGGCCTATGTCTGCGATTAGAGACGGGTTAGAAACGGCGCCGGGAGGGCCGTTACTTAGTGGGCATCACTCGGTCGGCGGAATGAGAGGGGCAGTTACAATTGTTTCAATACCCCGGTGAAAGTTTAGACTTGCTACCTCTTACTATATGTGGAATACTCGACCCATGATTATCGGTGACCGGCTTCGCGCTCTGCGCGAAGAAAAGAAACTCTCCCAGGGTGATATCGAGAAGCGTACGGGTCTCCTACGTTGCTACATTTCCCGTGTAGAAAATGGCCACACTGTCCCAGCCATTGAAACGTTGGAAAAGCTTGCGCGTGCTCTCGAATGCCCACTTTATCAACTATTCTACGACGGCGAAGAGCCGCCACAACTGCCTAACCTGCCAAAGCGGAAGTCGTCGGATGACATCGCATGGGGCAGCGCAGGCAAAGAAGCACGCTACCTCAACAAGCTTCGCCGCTTGTTGAGTAAATCGGACGACGAAGACCGCAAGCTACTACTGTATATGGCACAGAAGATGGCCAATCGGTAGGAGTGCGACTTTTCCTCTTCGTCTTGTTCGGACGAAATGATAACCAAAAGGCCGCTCTTGCCCCGCCAGAGCGGCCTTTTTCCTTTGCGGCGTGCTCACAGTAGTACTGTACTCAGTAGAAAGAGGTACGTTTCTGACGCTAAACGTACGGTAACGTTCCGTTCCCTATTCCCACTCAATCGTGCTTGGCGGTTTGCTGCTGACATCGTAGACGACACGGGTAACTCCGGGGACCTCGTTGACGATCCTAGTAGAGATGCGTTCCAGTACTTCGCCGGGAAGCCTGACCCAGTCTGCGGTCATAGCGTCGTCGGACTGAACGACTCGGACGGCAACTGTAAGGCCATAAGTTCGGCCGTCACCCATGACGCCAACACTGCGAACCGGGAGGAGCACCGCGAAAGCTTGCCAAACCTTCTCATAGAGGCCGGCGCGGCGGATCTCTTCAACGACGATGGCGTCAGCTTCGCGCAGCGTTATCAAGTCCTTACTGGTGATTTCGCCGAGTAGCCGGACCGCCAAACCGGGACCGGGAAACGGATGTTTCACCAATATCTCTTGTGGTAAACCCAGTTGTTTGCCGATGCGGCGTACTTCGTCTTTGAAGAGGTCGCGGAGCGGCTCGATGAGGCCAAAGGGCATGTCGGAGGGCAGGCCACCGACATTGTGATGCGTCTTGATGGTAGCGGATGGCCCTTTAACGGACACGGATTCAATGACATCCGGATAAAGGGTACCTTGGACCAGGAATTTGATGTCACCGTGGGCTTCATTTTTTTGGAGCTTTTGCGCTTCCGCTGCGAAAACCGCGATGAACTCGCCACCGATGATCTTGCGCTTCTTTTCGGGGTCGCTAACACCCTTTAGTTTGTGGAGAAAGTGCTCGGAAGCGTCGACGCCCACGACGCGAAGGCCGAGACGGTCGCGGTACATTTCCAGGGTGTGCTCGAACTCGTTTTTGCGGAGCATGCCGGTATTCACGAAGATGTTGGTGAGGCGATCGCCCATGGCACGGTGGACTAGTACTGCTGCCACCGTCGAGTCCACGCCGCCGCTCAGGCCGCAAATGGCGTGATGGGAACCGACCTTTTTGCGGATTGAGTCGACGGTTTCCTCGATGAAGGCGGCGCCGCTCCACTTGGGTTCGGCGTTGCAGACAGTGAAGAGGAAATTCCTGAGGATTTCGGTGCCGCGGTCGGTGTGGTTGACCTCGGGATGGAACTGTACGGTGTAGATTTTGCGTTTGGGATCCTCGGCAGCTGCGATGGCGTTGCAGGTTCGTCCCGTGGCATGGAAGCCGGGAGGAAGTTCATGGACATTGTCGCCGTGGCTATTCCAAATTTTCATTTTGTCGGGGAAATTTTTAAAGAGGTGGCTTTCGACCCTGTGGACATCGAGTTGGGCAGGCCCGTACTCGCGCCGTTCCGCTGGCTCCACTTTTCCACCGAGGCTCTTCGCGATCCACTGCATGCCGTAGCAGATGCCAAGGACGGGGATGCCCATGGCGAGGACAGCCGGATCGCATTTGGGGGCGTCTTTGTCGTAGACGGAGCTAGGGCCGCCGGACAGGATGATTCCGGCGGGCTGGAGTTTGCGAATGTCTTCGAGCGGCGTGGTGCACGGAAGAATGGCGCTGAAGACTTGCTGTTCCCTGACGCGGCGAGCGATGAGTTGGGTGTACTGGCCGCCGAAGTCGAGGACCACGACGCCGCCCTTTTCCATCGCCAACTTCGCCTGGTCGGTGGATGCTTTTACTTCCGCAGTACCTTCCATCGTTCCCCCCTTGCGTAGTGTCCTTCAGGCCGCAACGATATTCAGCAATTTATCAGGTACGTAGATCACTTTGACGATTTTTTTGCCGTCGAGATGCGCGGTGACACCTGCTTCAGACTGCGCAAGTTTCAACACGTCTTGCTGCGCGGCGCCGGCGGGCACTTTCACTTTGCCTCGTACGCGGCCGCTGACCTGCACAACAATCTCGACCTCTTCTTCTTTCGCCAGTTCTGTATTGAATGCGGGCCAGCTGACGGTCCAAAGTCCGTTTTTATGTCCCAGCATTTCCCAAAGCTCTTCGGACAAATGGGGAGTCATGGGAGCGAGCATCAGGGTGACGAGTTCGAGAACTTCCTTTTGGACTTCCGGGCGAACGCCTTCTTGAAGAGGCTCGGCGGCGTAAATCGCATTGGTCAATTCCATGATTTGCGCGATAGCTGAATTGAAGTGCCAGCGCGTTTCAAAATCCTGAGTGACTCGGCGCAGGGTCTGGTGGGCCTTGCGGAGCAGCGCCTTTTCCTTTTCCGTGGTGGCTGCGTTTGTGGTTTGGCCGGCGACTGATTGCAGAGAACTGACGGCTTCGCTGTGCTTTTCGACCAAGCGATAGACGCGATTCAGGAAACGCCACGCGCCTTCGATGCTTTCCTCGCTCCACTCCAAGTCTTTTTCAGGAGGCGCGGCGAAAAGGGTGTAGAGCCTGCCGGTATCCGCGCCATACTTTTCGGCCATATCGATGGCGCCGACGACATTGCCCTTGGACTTGGACATAGCCTCGCCACCCTTCAGGACCATGCCTTGCGTGAAGAGGCGAGCGGCGGGTTCGCTGTGCTGGATCAAGCCAAGATCGCGCATGAACTTGCACCAGAATCGGGAATAGAGGAGATGCAAGATCGCGTGAGTGATGCCGCCGATGTACTGGTCAATCGGAAACCAATAACCGACTTTGGCGGAATCGAATGGGGCTTTGTCGTTTTGCGGATCGCAGTAGCGATAGAAATACCAGGAGGAATCGACAAACGTGTCCATGGTATCGGTTTCGCGATGCGCCGGACCACCACACTTAGGGCACTTCACGTTGACGAAATCGGGATCGGTCGCCAGAGGCGATTCGCCCTCTCCGGTTAGTTTTGGATTTGCAGGCAGGAGCACGGGCAAATCTTTGTCCGGGATCGGAACCATGCCATCTTGCGGGCAATAAATTATGGGGATGGGAGTGCCCCAGTAGCGCTGACGCGAAATTCCCCAGTCGCGCAGGCGGAAGACGGTTTCTTTTTTGCCGAAGCCACGAGCTTCGGCGTCGGAAGCCATTTTTTCGATGGCGTCGGACGTGGCGAGTCCAGAATAGGGGCCGGAATGAATGCTGAAACCGTAGTCGGTGAAAGGCTCCGAAGGATGGTCGGGTTTCGTGGAACTGCCAGAGGTTTTTTCCACGACGACGGGAATGGCCAAAGTAAATTTCGTTGCGAATTCAAAGTCGCGCTCATCGTGCGCCGGGACGGCCATGATGGCGCCGGTGCCGTACTCGAGAAGGACGAAGTTGCCGACCCAAATGGGGATCTGAGCTCCATTGAAGGGGTTGACCGCGCTTTGGCCGGTGAAGAAGCCATCTTTCTCGGCGGTGGCGACATCTTCCGTTTTCACGGAAGACTGCTTCATGTGGGTGAGCTTCGCTTGCAAGGCCGCGTGATTCCCTGCCCCGGCAATCAGTTTCTCAACCAAGGGATGAGTGGAGGCGAGGATGATGGCGCTGGCGCCGTAGATCGTGTCGATGCGCGTGGTGAAGATTTCGATTTTTTCGCCGAGGCCGGGAACATCGAAGAGGATTTTCGCGCCGATGGATTTGCCAATCCAATTGCGCTGCATGGCGATAACACGATCGGGCCAACTGCCTGCGAGCAACTTCAAATCATCGAGCAACTGTTCGGCGTAGGCAGTGGTCTTGAGGAACCACTGCTCGATATCGCGCGCTTCGACGAGAGTATCTTCGTGGCGCCAGCAATAGCCACCGTTAACGACCTGTTCATTCGCGAGGACGGTGCAGCATTTGGGGCACCAGTTGACGCGGCTCTTTTTCTTGTAGGCAATGCCGCGCTCGAGCATGCGCAGGAAGAACCACTGGTTCCATCGATAGTATTGCGGCTCGCAAGTGGAAATTTCGCGGCGCCAGTCGTAGCTGAAGCCAAAGCGACGAAGCACACGCTGAAACTCAGCGATATTTTTATTGGTCCACTCGCGAGGATGGGTGTGGTTCTTGATGGCGGCGTTTTCCGCGGGCAGGCCGAAGGCATCCCAACCCATGGGGTGCAGTACATTGAAGCCGCGCATACGCTTGACGCGAGCCACCACGTCGCCAATGGTGTAATTGCGCATGTGCCCCATGTGGAGAGTGCCACTGGGGTACGGAAGCATTTCTAGCGCGTAATACTTGGGTTTTTGTGGATTCGCTTCCGATTCGAAGACGTGATTCTGTTCCCAACGTTGCTGCCACTTCGATTCGATCGCCTGCGGGTTGTAGTCCCCCACGAGTGATTATCCCTTCCGCTTCGCGGTTTTATTGCCTTTCTTGCTGGAAACTTTGCTGGCTTTGGGTTTGGGAGCGGGAAGATGCCTGGAACTCGGCAACTTCTTCCCTTTCCGGGCCATTTCTTTTCGCATTTTGCGCATCGCCGGCGTGAGCATGGAAAAACCCTTTTCGGCTTCCGGCCCCTGGACGCCGGCGAGTTCCCACAATTTCGCAACGTTGCGGCGGTCGTCGCCGGGATCGTCGATGGGCGTCTCCAGCAGAAAAGCGCGGCCAGTGACACCCTCGGGCGGGACAGTGCCGAACCGCGGGTGGCGCAGAATACCCATGAAAGCTTGCTCGCCAATTTTTCCGTGGCCGATATGTTCGTGGCGGTCAACTTTTCCACCCAGCGGAATCTTGGAATCATTCACGTGGAATACCGGGACATTGTCCAAGCCGATGGTGCGGTCGATGTGCGCGATGGTGTTGGCGAGGCCGGCTTCGCTGCGAATGTCGTAGCCAGCGGCGAAGAGGTGCGCGGTATCGAGGCAGACAGCAACCGGCAAATCCCGGAGGCCGCGAAGGACTTGGGCGACGTCTTCAAGACGCGCGCCGACCGAAGTGCCCATACCAGCGGTGTTTTCGATGAGGATACGCATACCAGCCACGGGGACGCGGCGCACAGCTTGCTTGACGCTTTCAACGACCGTGGCGATGGCCAATTCCATGGAGGATTCGCCCTTGGCGCCGGGATGGACGACGAGAAAATCGGCGCCGAGCATGACCGCGCGAACCAGTTCTTCGTGGAAACCCTGAATGGAACGGGTGCGAAGCATGGGTTGAGCGGCGGCGAGATTGATCAGGTAATTCGCGTGGACCACCAAAGGACCGAGTTGGAGTTCGGCGCGGCGGGCGCGAAAGGCCTTGGCGTCGGACTCCGGGATGCGGACATTTGAGGTGTGCCACATGCGCGGGCTGGCGGAAAAGATTTGCAGGGCGTTGCAGCCGAGCTTTCTGGCGGACTCGAGGGCGTTAATATGGCTGCCCGCGATGGAAGTGTGAATGCCGATGCGGAGGCTGCCGTCCATCCAGGAGGGAGGCTGAGGCTCGGGCTCGGGCTCCGGGCGGTACTCGTCCTCGGGGTCAAACTGGGTGTTGTCGATGAGGGGAAATTCAGACATGAAGCAACTTTCCTGTGTGTTTAATCTTTCATTGTAACACAGGGGTTGGGGAGGGTTTGGTGGGACGGCGATTCACCACAAAGGACACAGAGGGCATAGAGAAAGGCAGAAGAGGCTGGCATAAAAGACCAGCGCTTCATTGAAGAAGAAGAAAGGCGGCCGCTACAACGGCAAGTCACTTTGTGGTGGAGTTCAGTTGCTGGCTGACGCGCCCTACCTCGGACATTACGCGGAGAGTGTTTTCGCCGAGGATTTTGCGAATGTCGGAATCGGAATAGCCCTTCTCGAGGAGCGCGTCGGTGATTTGCGGGAGATGAGTAACGTCCTGCATGCCGATAGGCATGACGGCGCCGTCGAAGTCAGAACCGAGGCCGACGTGATCGATGCCGGCGACCTTAACGGCGTGGTCGATGTGGTCGATGATTTGGGTCCAGTCCACCTTGGGAAGCTTGCCGGCTTGCATGAGGTCGCGGACGACCTGATCGCCCATGACGAGCGAGCAGGATTCATTGTCGCCACAGCGCTTTTTGACTTCATCGTTGATCTCTTTTTCGGTCTGGGGATGCGCTTTTTCGAAGTCGCGAAATTCCTGGCTGAGGAAGCCGACGTGATAGTTGATCTGGATGACCCCGCCATTTTTGGCGAGGGCGCGCATCATGTCGTCGGTCATGTTGCGAGGAGCCTCGGTGAGGGCGCGTGCGGATGAGTGCGAGGCGATGACGGGAGCCTTGGAAGTGGCGATGGCGTCGTAGAAAGTTTTGTCGGAGACGTGAGAGATATCGACCATAACGCCGAGTCGGTTCATTTCCACGACGACCTGTTTGCCGAAATCGGTGAGGCCGTTGTGGGCGGGCGTGTCGGTGGAAGAATCGGCCCAATCGGTATTGCCCATGTGAGTGAGGGTCATGTAGCGAACGCCGAGAACGGCATAGGAACGGAGGACGGCGAGGTCGTTGTCGATCATATGGCCGCCCTCGACACCCATCAGAGCGGCGATCTTGTTTTGTTTTTTGGCGGCGCGAATTTCGTCGGCGGTGGTGGCGAGGACCAAATCATTGGGATGCTTGCGGACAGCTTCGCGGACGGCGTCAATCTGGTCGAGGGCTTTTTTCACCGCTTCGGGGCCGACGGTTTTGCTGGGGATCCAGATGGAGAAGAAGATGGCGTTGAGGCCGCCTTCACGCATGCGCGGGACGTCGATATTGCCGTCGGCGTGGCGGGTGCTGATGTCGAAGGAGGGATCGAGAAGGCGCTGCGTGGTGTCGTCGTGAGTGTCGATGACGATGGAGGAGGAGTGGAGTTTTTTGGCTTTGTCGGAAACGGATTGCGCGCGAGTGGAGTTGGGCATAAGGGAAAGGGCGATTGCCAGAAACACGAGTGAGCGAAGCATGGTTCTCCGGATGAGAAAATTTGATCGTAGGTAGAGTAGCAGAAGTGGGAAGGGTGGGAAGTTGAAAGTTACGCCGGTGGTCGCGCTCGGAGCAGAAAAGCAGATCCCTCGCTGCGCTCGGGATGACAAATTCCATTTCGTGATCAGTGATCTGATGACGGAGGGGAGTGGTGATGTTTGGCTCTGCTTGATCCGAGGCGAGATCCTTCGGCCCAAAAGGCAGGGCTCAGGATGACAATACGGCGTGAGTGCATCTAGAGGGCATCATAGGCGTGCAGAACTGCCGTTGATTCAGAGACCCACACGTAACACTGGCGTGGAGTCACCCTTGTTGATGTGGACACCTGTCGGGAGTGGCGGTGGGGGTTAGCCTGCACCGGTGGCGGTGGATTCGGGACGATCGGTGAAGGCGGCTTTGATGTAGTCGCGGTTGGTGCGGGCGATTACTTCGAGCTTGATGTCTTTGGGGCAAGCGGCTTCACATTCGCCAATGTTGGTGCAGTTGGCGAAACCCTCGACGTTCATTTGGCGGACCATAGCCAGGGCGCGGCGATCTCGTTCGGGTTGGCCCTGCGGCAAGTGGCCGAGATGGGAGATCTTGGCGCCGACAAAGAGAGCGGCGGCCGCGTTGGGGCAGGCAGCGACGCAAGCGCCGCAACCGATGCATGCCGCTGCATCCATGGCCAGGTCGGCGTCCTGCTTCTTGATGGGAATAGTGTTGCCGTCGGGCGCGCCGCCTGTGGAAACGGAGATGAAACCGCCCGCGGCGATGATGCGGTCGAACGACGAACGGTTGACGACAAGGTCCTTGATGACGGGAAAAGCTTTGGCGCGCCACGGCTCGATGTAGATGACCTCGCCGTCCTTGAAATGGCGCATGTGAAGTTGGCAGACGGTGGTGCGTTTGAAGCCGCCGTGAGCTTTTCCGTTGATCATCATGCCGCACATGCCGCAGATGCCTTCGCGGCAATCGTGGTCGAAGGCGATGGGATCTTCGCCCTTGGCGATGAGGCTTTCGTTGAGGACGTCGAGCATTTCGAGAAAAGACATGTGCTCGCTGACGTTGGGGACGTCGTAGCGGACCATGCGGCCGGCATCCTGGGGATTTTTCTGGCGCCAGACGTGAAGAGTGAGGTTCATAGTGGTTTGCGGCTCCCGTGAGGCCGTTGATGCGCAGCCAGTGGAATTGGAGGTTGCGGCAAGAGGCAGGGATTGAGGAAGGATTCCTGACTCCGCGGACTGCGTTCGGAATGACAGTACGCTGTGGCAGCAGCGAAAGGAGAGGAGCGGACACAGGCTGAAGCCTGTGCTACCTGGACGCGGTTCACTTGTAGCTCCGTTGAGAAGGCTTCACGTAATTAAATGTGAGCGGCTCTTTGTTTAGAACTGGGGCGCGACCTTCGCCTTGGTAACCCCATGCGGCGACGTAGGAGTAGTGCTCATCGTCGCGCAGGGCTTCTCCCTCAGGTGTCTGATATTCCTCGCGGAAGTGCCCGCCACAGGATTCGTTGCGGTGCAGCGCGTCGATGCACATGAGTTCGGCGAGTTCGAAAAAGTCCGCCACGCGGCCGGCTTTTTCCAGGGATTGATTGAACTCTTCGTTGGAGCCGAGCACACGGACGTTTTTCCAGAACTCATCGCGAAGCGCAGGAATAAGAGACAGAGCCTTGTTCAGGCCGGCCTGATTGCGCCCCATGCCGCAATAGTCCCAGACGATCTTGCCGAGTTCGCGGTGAAAAGAATCGACGGTGCGGTTGCCGCTGCCGTTCAGCAGCTTGTTGGTGATGGCGGTAGCGTTCTCGACGGCTTGCCTGGCTGCGGGCGAATCGGCGGAAACCTGGGCGAGCTTGTTGGTGGCGAGGTAGTTGCCAATGGTGTAGGGAATGATGAAGTAGCCGTCGGCGAGACCCTGCATGAGGGCGCTGGCACCGAGCCGATTAGCACCATGATCGGAGAAGTTGGCTTCGCCAAGAACGAACAGGCCGGGAATGGTGGACATCAAGTTGTAGTCGACCCACAGGCCGCCCATGGTGTAGTGAGTGGCGGGGTAGATGCGCATGGGAACTTCGTAGGGATTCTCGCCGGTGATGCGCTCGTACATTTCGATAAGGTTGCCGTAGCGTTCGGCAATTTTTTGTTTACCGAGGCGCTTGATGGCATCCGTCAAGTCGAGATAGACGCCGAGACCGGACTCGCCAACGCCGCGGCCAGCGTCGCATTCGGACTTGACCGCGCGGGAAGCGATGTCGCGGGGCACGAGATTGCCAAAGCTGGGATAACGGCGCTCGAGGAAGTAGTCGCGCTCATCGTCGGGAATCTGATTGGGCGGTCGCTTGTCACCAGCCGTTTTGGGGACCCAAATGCGGCCATCGTTGCGTAGAGATTCCGACATGAGAGTGAGCTTGGATTGATACTCGCCAGCAACAGGTATGCAGGTGGGATGAATTTGCGTGAAGCAGGGGTTGGCAAGAAGAGCGCCGCGCTTGTAAGCACGCCAGATGGCGGTGGCGTTGCAACCCTTGGCGTTGGTGGAGAGATAGAAGACGTTGCCATAGCCGCCAGAGGCGAGGATGACGGCATCGCCGATGTGGACTTCCATTTTGCCGTCGTAGAGGCTGCGAGTGACGATGCCGCGAGCATGGCCATCGACGACGATGAGGTCGAGCATGTCCATGCGCGGATACATTCTTACAGTGCCGAGATTCACTTGGCGCTCAAGGGCTTGGTAGGCGCCGAGAAGTAGTTGCTGACCGGTCTGACCGCGAGCGTAAAAGGTTCGCGAGACCTGAGCGCCGCCGAAGGAGCGGTTGTCGAGGAGGCCGCCGTACTCGCGGGCGAAAGGCACACCCTGAGCAACACACTGGTCGATGATGTTGACGCTGACCTGGGCAAGGCGATAAACGTTGCATTCGCGCGCGCGGAAGTCGCCACCCTTCACGGTGTCGTAGAAGAGGCGATAAACGCTGTCGCCATCGTTGTGATAATTCTTGGCGGCGTTGATGCCGCCTTGGGCGGCGATGGAGTGAGCGCGGCGAGGGCTGTCTTGATAGCAGAAGCACTGCACGTTGTAGCCAAGTTCGCCGAGGCTAGCGGCAGCAGCGCCACCCGCGAGTCCTGAGCCGACGACGATAATGTTGTACTTGCGCTTATTGGCGGGATTGATGAGCTTGAGATTGAACTTGTGCGTGTCCCAGGACTGCTCAATCGGGCCGGTCGGGACGTTGGAGATTAGTGGCATGAAATCGGGCTCCCTGAGGTGTCGTCGTTGAGAGGCGACAAGGAAAAAAGCGGTCTGCTCGCTGCGCGGACTCCGTTCGGAATGACAAGTTTGCAGGTTCTCAGCATAAAGCTAAACGGGCTTGATAAAGCCGGCCAGAATGGCGACCGGGATGGAAATGTAGCCGATGGCGATCAGTATCGCGACGATCTTGGCGATACGCTGCAGCCAGGGGATGTAAACGGGATGGCTGAAACCGAGGGATTGAAACATGCTCCAGAGGCCATGATAGAGGTGATAGCAAAGCATGATCATGGCGATGATGTAGAAGAGCGAAACGGGCCAGACCTGAAATCCCAGGACAACGTTGTTGTAAACATTGTGTTCGTCGAAAGGCGCGCCGGGATGAACGGTGCCGAAGGTGAATTGCAGCAGGTGAAAGATAACGAAAGCCGCGATGATAGGGCCGCTCCACAACATGGTGCGGGAAGCGTAAGTGGAATTGAGATTGGCCTTCTTAACATATTTAACAGGCCGGGCGTCGCGCTGCAGCAGCCAGAGTTGGAAGGACGACCAGATGTGCAGGCCGACGGCAAGGAGCAGCGTGATGCGGGCGCCCCACAAGAGCGACGGAAGAGACTTCAGCAGCGCCGCGTAGTGATTTAATTTTTCGGGCGGCTCGAAGACCTGAAGGTTGCCGGCCAGATGACCGACCACGAAACCAAACAGAATGAGGCCAGTGACGGCCATGACGGCTTTCTTGCCGACAGTGCTCTGCCAGAAGCGCAAGGTCCGGGGTTGAAGGTTTACGGCAGTGGCGCTCATGGAATGTATTGGTCCTTCTGGGTGCGCATGATGCCGGGATAAAACGATTGAAGCAGGAAGATTGAGTCAGGCTCGATTGTCGTAGAAGACATGCCCTCTCCGCCGCAGAGATCCCGGAAATTTGAAAGGAGCGCCAACGGAAGCGATGGGAGAGCGGCACAATCAGTATAGAGGAGTGGAGAGCGAGGAGGCAAGGGTATGGGTCGGAAAGGCACAAAGAGAATGAAAAAACGTTGCGAGAGATGACGAGAGTAAAGAAGATAGAGGAAGGAAAGACGGACCAAAGATCTCCGCACAGGCCCCGCGCGCTCCCCCCTGTAAGCGAACGGAGATCCCTAAAAGGAACACATGGCGAGCAGCCTGGTAAGCGAACTGGAACGCATGTCGAATGCGTTAGAGAAGGAAGAACTAACGCTGGCAGACATTTCTTTGCCGACGATCGCGGAGCGCGTGGCGAAGCATGTGGGCGTGAATGCGGACGAAGTGGCGGTGCTGGGAGTGTCGCACCGGTGGAGACATCTGCACTTTATCGTGCCGGCTGCGCTGAAGAATGTGGGATTTATTCCATTGACGAGCAACTCGGCGCTGGCGGCGCGGACGGTGCGCGACAGCCGGCCAGAGATCAACAACAATTTTTCGGCGGTGCGGCATGCGACAGTGTTTGAAGGAGTGAAGACCGCGACAACGTCGGGAGAATCGATACAGAAGATTGTGAGCGCGCCAATTTTGTGCGACGGGAAAGTGGTTGGAGTGATGCAGATCAGCCGGAAAGGCACCACCGCGAGCAATGCGGGGCCGGATTTTACGGCGGAAGATTTGGGGAAGGTGCTAGCGATTTGCCGGCCGCTGGGGAAGATTGTGATGAGGATGGCGGGGGAGTGAAGTAGTTTTGAATTTTTGGTGAGTGCCGAACTGATCGTGACATCAGGGATCAGGGATCAGGAAACAAGAGAAGAAGGCGAGTGTCGTTCTCAGCGGGGGTTGACGGTTTAATTGAGATCCTTCCCTGCGCTCAGGATGACACGCGGCTAGAAGTCGCTCCGCAAGCAAATCGGTGACAATTTTTGGTTTTTGCGACTGGGGTTGATGTCCGATATCCGCGCGAGGGATTCTGAAACACAAGCTTCGAACGTTTTTGTGCTTTGCGTTTTCTGATTCCCGATTGCGGAATGCTGATATCAGCGCGAGAGATTCCACAACAAAGCATCTTCGAACAGTTCCCTGCTTCGGCTGAGAACGCGGCGGAAAGATTTTTGGCCCATTGTGCATTGACAGTGGGGAACAGACTTGTTACTTTTCCACAGGACGCAAATTTTTTGCGTGAGATCAAAGACGGAGGCCGCGAGCCGACACTATGGCGTTTGTTGCTAAGAAAATATTTTTAACCAAAGGCGTCGGTAAACATCGCGAAAGGCTTTCGAGTTTTGAGTTGGCATTGCGCAACGCAGGAATCGCGGCATGCAACATCGTGCGCGTTTCCTCGATCTTCCCGCCGAACTGCAAATTAATTTCACGAAGCGAAGGATTGAAACTGATCAAGCCGGGACAAGTGGCGTTCACGGTGATCAGCGAAAATTCCACGCGCGAACCGCACCGGCTGATCGCGGCGAGCATTGGACTGGCGCTGCCGAGCGAGCGACCGATGTATGGATATTTGTCGGAGCACCACTCGTTTGGCGAGACAGAAGAGGTGGCGGGCGAATACGCGGAAGAGCTGGCAGCGGAAATGCTGGCGACGACGCTGAACGTGGAGTTCGACCCGGACTTGTCGTGGGACGAGAAAAAAGAGGTCTACCGGATTTCGAACAAGATTGTGCGGACGATGAATATCACGCAGTCGGCGGTGGGAGACAAGCGCGGATTGTGGACGACGGTGTTGACGGCGGCGTTTTTGATTGGGGAAGACGACTGAGATTGCAGGATGAGAAATTTACGCGGGGCGCGAGAGATCGTGCCCCGTTTTTATTTGTGGGCGAGAAAATCTTCTTGGCAACGTAATGCCGCGATTCCTGCACTCCAGGCCGCAAACACCGCGTCGCTCCGGTCGGGATGACAGAGTGTCAAAACGCGAACGCTTGAAAACAAAAGCGATTATTTCGCGGCGGGAAATGAGTAGGAAAAATCGTATGAGTGTTTGCCATCGGCAATGATTACATTCATGGTGCCGGTGAGTCCGACAAGCTGGCCGGCGCCAGAATCGGGCACGACGGTTATGGAGAGATGAGGAGTACCCTGAGTCATGAGGCCGCTGTGCTGAAGAAGGAAAGTGCCGGCGCGGCCCTGGAGAGTGCCAGAGACGCGCTCGACAGCGACGTAAACAGCGGACCCCTTGACGGGAGTGGCGCCGGTGAGCATCTCGCCTTTGCCGGTGGCGTCGAGTTCGCCGTGATATTGCTTGTCGATGGACATGCGGCCGAGAGAGTTGTCTTCAGTCTTGAAAGCGGGATCAAGAGGAGTGATCTTTACGTCGAAGGGTCCGGTGGCGTGAGCAGTCATGAGCGTTTCCTTTTGCGATGAAGTGGGGACGGACGAACTCGATTGCGAGTGTGCTGCAAGAGAAAGAGCTAGGAGTTGAGTAAGAACGATGAAGGATTGGCTTTTCATGCTTGCGCGTCCTTTGGCGGAGTGATTCTTGCACAAAGGTTGGGCAATGCGCACGGGAATTTGGTGACGTCGACAGTCGAAAGTTAAAAGTTGAAAGGCAAAGCGGCGGCTAGCCGCCGCACTCCACAGGAGCCCGCTACACATGCGGGCTTGAAAGATAAGATGGCGAAAATCATTGTGGTGGGTGTGGGGCCAGGGGCGACCTCGTATTGGACCAAGGAGGTTGAAGCGGAACTGTTGTGCGCGGACAAAATCTTTTTCCGGACTGGCGCGCATCCAGTTTACGAATGGCTGCGGGGAAAGGGCAAACATTTGGTGTGTTTCGACAAGTTGTACGACACGGCGTGGGCGAATCCGGGAGACATTTACGAGTTCATGGTTGCGGCACTGTTCAAAGAGGCGGTGCTTCGCGGGGAGGCGGTGTACGCCGTTCCGGGAAGTCTGGACGTGCTGGAGGAAACGACGAACCTGATTCGAGTGCGGGGAGTGAAAGAGGGAGTCGAGGTACGCGTGCTGCCCGGCGTGAGCCTTTTAGATGTCGTGCTTGGGGAAATCAAACACAACTTTGCCGTGGGACTGCAAGTGGTGCTGCCACTGGCGCATCTGCAAAACGGACTGTTCAACGCGCGAATGGCGTTGATAGTGTGCCAGATTGAGGCGAGGAGCAATCCGCTGGACAGGCCGAGAGTGGATTTGACGGTGGACTTTTTGTTGAAAGCATACCCGCCGGAACATGTGGTCACGCTTCTGTGGACAGATGGATTGCCGGATTACAAGACACGGGCAAAGAGCATGGCACTGAAGGATTTGGCACGGGAATATGACGAGGCGAAATTCTTCGCGAGTTTGTACGTGCCACCGGTGGCGTAACAAATTAATACTTTGAGAATAGAAAATTGAAAATAGAAATTGGAAAACGAAATTCGCGGAGAGCCGTTTCACGCACAAACGTGGCTGGGGATGAAAGCCAACAGTACATTTAGGACTAAGAAACTGCAGCGGTTGTCGCAGGGATTCTGAAGAGGTGAGATCCCCGTGGGTTGCACGAAGACCCCAGGTGCAAGACCGGCACCCTGGGGCACCCGGCCGTCTCTAGCCGCCACAAATCGCGTTAGGGCTTTAGGTAGCCGATGCGTTGCAGGACGGCGCCGACGATTAGAGGGAGAGCAACAGTGGCGTCCTCGAGGACTTCGGCGAGTTTGCCGCCCTCTTCGGGGGGAACAAATTTGCCCCAGGAGACAGCTTCGGTGTACGTGCTGCCGCTGAGACCGCCCCAATTGACGGGCTCAGGACAAATGCGAACACCGTAGGCGTAGCGCTTCAGAGGAAGCTTTTTGTAGCCGCGACGAGCCATGAGTTCGGCGTAGACGCCGAATTGCTGAGACCAGTTGCGAGGGACGCCGCCACCGACCGTGAAGATACCCATTTTTTTGGTATTCATCATGATGTCGGCAAAGGTCTGGAAATCTTCGAAGGGGTCGAAGCGGAGGAGCGGGCGCTTGTCGCGCTGTCGGCCATATTTGTTGAGGGCAAAGTCGAGACCAAGTTCGGAATCGCTGAAAGCGGGAACAAAGACGGGAACATTGCATTCGTAGGCGGACCGAAGAATGCCGCGGCCCTTGGTGCTGTTGTGAAGGAATTCGCCGATGCGTTTGTGAAGCTTCCAGCTGCAAACAATTTCCTCGGGATCCCATTTTTCGAGAATGCCCTCGACGACTTGTTCGACGTGATCGAGATTGGTTTCGGGCTCGAGGGAATCGTAGACGCGATTGTAGCCGGCGAGGAAGAGTTCGTTGTCATCCATTTTCGAGGGATCGTAGCGAAAATGAGATCGCCCAGTGGCCTCGACGAGGCCGTGAGCCATGAGTGCGCCGGTAGAGACGATGGCTTTGACGATGCCGGATTCGATGAGATCGCAGAAGATGAGTCCCATTTTCCCGACGGTAAGAGCGCCAGCAAGAGTCATGACGACGAAACAGTCTTTATCGCGGGCCATGGCTTCGAGGACGTCGGCAGCGTCGCCAATCTGGCGGGCGGTGTAGGCAGTATCACCCATAGCACGGACGAGATCGTCGATGGTACGACATTTGGAGAGATCGAGGGGAAAGATGGGGCGGAGTTTGTCTTTAATGGGGTCGTGAAGAACGCGACCCGTGACCGTTTTGTTCCGTTGCTTCGCCATCGCGGCTCCTCGTAGGGCAGACAAAAACTCAGTGTTGCAGGAAACAGGAATTTGCTCGGATAAGTTTACTCGAAATCGAGCGCGAGAAATCAGAAATCAGTGATTTTGGGAACAGGAAAGCTGGAAAGAAGAAAGCGCCGTGGGGAAGAAAAAATTCTCCGTGCTAAGATGGCGGGATGTGATGGCGAAATTCAGAAGATGATTCGAAAGAAGATTGACCACAGAGGGCACAGAGAAATCGCACCGATAGTAAGGATGATGGAAAATGGCGGATAAATTTACGGTGGGACTCGTGCAGATGAAATGCACGACGAACAAAGAAGAAAACCTGACGCGAGCGACGGAGAAGATTCGCGAAGCGGCCAAACGCGGAGCGCAGATTATTTCGCTGCACGAATTATTTGCGGGCGAATATTTTTGCCGGACGGAAGACGCGGCGCTGTTTGACCTTGCGGAGCCGGTACCGGGGCCGACGACGGAGCGACTGGCACAAGTGGCGAAGGAATTGAAAGTGGCGCTTGTGGCGTCGGTGTTCGAGCGTCGGGCGGCAGGCGTGTACCACAACACATGCGCGGTGCTGGATGCGGACGGATCGTATCTGGGGAAATACCGCAAGATGCACATTCCGGATGATCCGCTGTACTACGAGAAATTCTATTTCACGCCGGGAGACTTGGGATTTCTGAATTTCGATACCGAGTACGCGCGCGTGGGCGTGCAGATCTGCTGGGACCAGTGGTATCCGGAGGGATCGCGGCTGACGGCGATGAAGGGCGCGCAGGTGATTTTTTATCCGACGAGCATCGGGTGGCATCCACACGAAAAGGGCGAAGTGGGTGCGGCGCAACTGGATTCGTGGAAGACGATTCAAAGGGCACATGCGGTGGCAAACGGAATTTATGTTGCGGTGGTGAATCGTGTGGGATACGAGGGACGGCCAGAGCAAGGCGACGCAGGGCTGGAGTTCTGGGGAAACTCGTTTGTGGCGGACCCCTTGGGGCAGGTGATGGCGGAAGCGGGGCAGGAGAAAGAAGAGATATTGGTGGTGGAATGCGATGCTTCGAAAAGCGAGGACACACGGAGGAATTGGCCGTTTTTCAGGGATCGAAGGATTGATGCGTTTGGGGGGCTGTTGGAGAGGTGGAGTGATGAGAAGAAGTGAGGATTGAGAGTGGAAAGTTAAAAGTTGAAAGTTGAAAGCGAAAACTGGGTGGGGATATTCACCACAGAGGACACAGAGGAAAGAAAGAAGGAAAGAATGAAATGACGGAAAGAGCTTAAGAAAAGGGACCCGGGATGACAACGATGAGGAGAGAGCTGCGGAAATGAAAGAAGCGAAGACACCTGATGAGATGGGGTACCGGATGCCGGCGGAGTGGGAGGCGCATGCGGGCACCTGGCTGGGATGGCCGCATGAGTTGACGGATTGGCCGGGAAAATTTGCGCCAATCCCGTGGGCGTTCGCGGAAATTGTGCGACATTTGTCGCGGGTTGAGCGCGTGTATTTGCTGGTGGAATCGCGGCAGGCAGAAAATCGGGTGCGTGGAATTTTGAAAAAGGCGGGAGCGAATCTGGAGGCAGTGGACTTTTTTGCGGTACCGACGGATCGCGGGTGGATGCGAGATTCTGGGCCGATCTGCGTGAAAAACGCGGAGGGCGAGGTGGCGTACAACAATTTCGTGTTTAACGGATGGGCGAAATACGCGAATCATAAGAAGGATGCGGCGGTGGTGGAGAAAGCCAACAAGAAATTGAAGAGACGCGTGTTTTTGCCGATACACCAAGGGCGGCGTGTGGTGCTGGAGGGCGGGTCGATTGACGTGAACGGACGCGGGACGTTGCTGACTACGGAAGAATGTTTGCAGAGCAAACTGCAGGAGAGAAATCCGGGATTTACGAAGCAGGATTACGAAGAAGTGTTTCGCGCGCAACTGGGCGTGACGAATGTGCTGTGGCTGGGAAATGGGATCGCGGGAGACGACACGCACGGGCACGTGGATGATCTTTCGCGGTTTGTGAATGCCACGACCGTGGTGACGATCGTGGAGGAAGACCCACAGGATGCGAACTACGCTCCGCTGCAGGAAAACCTGAAACGGCTGAAGAGCATGCAGGATCAGGACGGGAAAGCTTTACGCGTGGAGACTTTGCCGATGCCTCGGCCGGTGTGGTTTGACGGGCAGAGGTTGCCGGCGAGCTACGCGAACTTCTATATCGCCAACAAGCTGGTGATTGTGCCGACGTTTAACGATGCGAATGACCGCGTGGCGTTGAATACGCTTTCGAAATTGTTTCCAGAACGCGAGGTGGTGGGAATACACTGCCGGGACCTGGTGCTGGGTTTGGGGACGCTGCACTGTATGACGCAGCAGGAGCCGGCGGCGGGGAAAGCTTGGTCGATTCCAAAGGCTGGCGGTTCCTGAGATAAGATGTGCGGGCCAAGTGGCAAATCATCTAGCGAGAACTGCAGGAGGATTCATGGCGGCGTACAGTGCACTGGCATTTCTTCAAGAACGAGTGGTGATCGTGGAATGGCACCGCGGGCTGATCGGGTGGCTACTGATCGGATTGATTGCGGGATGGCTGGCGGGGAAATTGTCGCGGGGACGAGGATTTGGGTGCATTGGCGACATTGTGCTGGGATTAATCGGATCCGTCGTTGGCGGATGGATTTTCACAAAACTGGGGATTGTGCACGATAATACGTTTTTGCTTTCGTTGGCGGCGGCGACGGTGGGGGCGGTGATATTGGTGGCGATCGCGCATTTGTTTTTTGGCGGAGAGAAATAGAAATTGGAAAATGGAAATCCCTGGCTGCGCTTCGACAAGTCGAGAGATATGCCAGGAACCGACCTGAAGGTCGGGCACCACTACGACGAGATAAACCTGGAAGTGTGGCTGCGATGCGCGGGTGTGGCTGGCATGAAAGCCAGCGCTACATTTAGGAACTGAAACTGCCAAGCTACGCCTTACCGTGCAAGCAGAAGACGGCCGCTGCGACGTCTGCGACCAGCAAGAGTGCACGATATATCGTGCCCCTACCCGGGCGTGATTAGGATTTGGAGAAATTGGGGTCGGCTTTTACTTCCAGGATTGGTTTGGTGTGGCGTTGTGCGCGCCGATCAGCAGGATGAAGTCGTAGGCATCCCACTTTGTACCGGCGGGGCTATTTGCAGCGTGTTCGTGGGATTGATGAGTTCGGGAGCCTGGCGCCTAACGTTGCAGACGGAGACACCAGTCAAAATGGCCGCGTCGATCATGACGACGTCGCGGCCCGGTGCGGCGGGAGAGATCGCTACCTTTCAATGATCATTCCGCGAATATAGTCATCAGCGCCGGCGATGTGCTGCATACATTCCGCGACTCAGGATTACAGACGCACCGTAATTGCGCGGGCTGCGTGGCTATCGACGCGACATTCAGTTTGCGGCGGCTAGGGGGCGCACTCCAAGCGGGGGGAGAGGCAGTGTGATACGCTTTTAATGCGAGAAAGATGGAGATAGCCTGCCTTTGAGTAAAAACAATCAGACATTATTAGCGATACCGCTGGGGGGACTCGGCGAATTCGGCATGAACATGATGGTGTTCCGATATGGGGACGACATCATCGTGGTGGACGCTGGAATGATGTTCCCAGAGTCGGAGTTGCTGGGCGTGGACCTGGTGATTCCGGACATTACCTACCTGAAGCAGAACCGGCATTTAGTGCGGGCGATTGTGCTGACGCACGGTCACGAAGATCACATCGGGGCGCTGCCGTATATCCTGCGAGACTTGAACGTGCCGATTTACGGAACGCGATTCACGCTGGCACTTGTGAAGAAGCGGCTGGAGGAAGCGAACCTGCTGGATTCCGCGACGCTACGGGAAGTGATACCGGGGCGGCGCGTGGAGATGGGCCCGTTCGAGGTCGAATTTATTTCGGTGACGCACAGCACCATCGATTGCGTTGCCCTGGCGATTCGAACACCGCTGGGCGTGATTATTCACACCGGCGATTTCAAGATCGATCAGACGCCCGTGGATAACGTGCCATTTGATCTGCACGCGTTTGCAAGGTACGGAAATGAAGGAGTGCTGGCGCTGTTCAGCGATTCGACGAACGTGGAGCGGCCGGGATTCACGCCGTCGGAGCGAACGATTGTGCCGCGGATTGAGGAACTGGCGAGATCGGCGCCGAGGAGGGTGGTACTGTCGTGCTTTGCGTCGTCGATTCACCGCATCCAGCAGGTGATCGACATTGCGGAACGGGTGGGGCGGAAGATCGCGTTTGTCGGCAGAAGCATGGTCGACAACGTGGAAATCGCGCACGACCTGCATTGTTTGCGCATTCCGGATGGAATGGTGGTGCGCCCACAGGACATACGGAGCTTTGAACCGAGAAAGTTGATCATCCTTGCGAGCGGATCGCAAGCGGAGCCGATGTCTTCGCTGTCGCGAATCGCGGTGGACAATCACCGCTTCGTGAGCGTGGATGAAAACGACACGGTAATTTTGTCGGCCAGGATTATTCCCGGAAACGAAAAGGCCATTTTCCGGATGCTGGATCACATGTTCCGGCGACGCGCGCTGGTATATTACGACAATTCTGCGGGAACGATTCACGTTTCAGGGCATGCCAGCCAGGAAGAGCAGAAACTGATCCTGCGGCTGGTAAAACCAAAATATTTTATTCCGGTGCACGGAGAATACCGGCATTTATTCCGTCACGCGGCGCTGGCGTACCAGTTGGGAGCGGTGAGCGAAGAAATATTGATGATGGAAGATGGGAAATGCATCGAGTTCACAGAGGACGGCGCGTTCCGGAGAGATCCGGTGACGGCAGGGCGCGTGTTGGTGGATTCGGGTTCTCTGGAGGAGATTGAAGCGATCGTAGTGCGCGACCGGAAGCACCTGTCGGAAGAAGGCGTGGTGATCCCGATTATCGCGATTGACAAGCATACCGGGAAGCTGGAGTCGGCGCCGGAAGTGGTGTCGCGCGGATTGATGAGCGAGAACAACGGGGAGTTGCTGGCCGGCGCGAAAGAAATCGTGATGAAGACGTTTGAATTGTCGAATCTGGAAGAGCGCGCGGACTGGTCGGTGATCAAAGAAAAGATTCGCGTGGATTTAAAAAGATATATCAGCAAGCAAACGTCTAAACGACCGCTGATTTTGCCGGTAATTCTGGAAGTTTAGGGTTTGGGGATGAAGAAAGCGAAGCCTCGCACTGGCAGTTCCTCCGCGAGAAAAGCTAAGAGCGGTCTCGCTAGCGTTGACGAATACTTTGCGCGGGTGCCGGAACCTGCGCACAGCGCTTTAACGAAGATACGCGAGGCGATTCGATCTGCTGTGCCCGCGGAGACTACCGAGATCATCAGTTACCGGATTCCGGCGTTCAAGCACAAGAAAGTGCTGGTGTGGTACGCCGCGTTTCTGGACCACTGCAGCTTGTTCCCGACGGCGTCGGTAATCCAAGCGTTCAAGAAGGAACTTCAGGGATTTTCCACTTCCAAAGGAACCATCCATTTCCCTATCGACAAGCCGGTGCCAACGGTGCTGATCAAGAAACTGGTGAAAGCGCGAGTGGCGCAGAGCGAAGGCAAGAAACCGCGCTGACGCAGCTGGGAAGTCTTGAGATCGCGATTGCTATTTGGGGTTGGCATAACAGCCAGCGCTACATTCAGGAAAACCAACGGACGACCCAAGACCCACCCTTGCATGAAGCAAAGGCGCAAGGATGGGGCACCCAAAATCAACTGCTGGGACCGGCATAAAAGTCGGCGCTACATGAAAGAAAAAGATCTATACGGAAAAAAAGCTAAGCCTTTTTTGCGGCGGATTGCTTTAGCGCGGTTTGGGCGGCTTTGCTGATGTGGACGGTATCCACCGGGACGTGGGCCTGGATGGCGGCCTGAGGTTGCGCCTGTTTGTGGTTCGCAGGCGCAGGCTTCGCGGCGGCGTTGGGCAGGGCTGAAGTGGCAGCGGGGTGTTGCGCGGGAATGGAGTTAGCCATTTGGGAGGTCCTTGTCGCCTCAAGAGATTATCGGCAGAAGGCGGTGAAACTTTAGAGTTTTTGACAAAGTGTAAGGTCAATCCCGCTAGTGAGTTGCGGCGATGCTGAAGGCGGCTTGGAGCAAATCTGACGGGCAGGATGAGCCACCGACGAGAATCTGGTGCGGCACGGGCTCGACGCGCCAAGCCGAAGACTCCGGATCGTAGTAAGCCAGGTCGCTGGCGTGAACGATGAAGGGGACGGACTTCGTTTCGCCCGGGGAAAGATGAATTTTGCGGAAGCCGCGCAGTAGTTTTACCGGACGATCTACCTTAGCGTTTGGAAATCCTACATAAAGCTGAACAACTTCTTCACCGCTACGCGCGCCAGTATTCGTGACGTCGACGGACACGGGCAAATCTCCGTCGGAAGCGATTTCCGTTACTCCCAGATGAAGGTTCGAATACTGGAACGTGGTGTAGCTGAGGCCAAAGCCAAACGGAAAGGCGGGTTGATAACCTTTTTTCTCCTCGAGAGTGTAGCCGTGGTAGTAGCCGTAGTCGATGGAGCCGCTGTAAGGCGGAGAGAAGGGCGGGAGTTGCGAAGTGCCGGCAGGAAATGTGACGGTGAGTTTGCCGCTGGGATTGACGTCACCAAAAAGGATGTGAGCGAGGGCAGTGCCGCCTTCCATGCCGGAATACCACGACATGAGGATGGAATTGACCTTGTCCTTCCACTCATCAATGAGAATGGCGCTGCCGCCGACGAGGACCACGACGGTTTTGGGATTGTCAGGGGCGAGCTGCTGAATCAGGCTGACGTCATCTTTGTGAAGATGCAAATCTTTGCGATCGCCGCCGCGATCGGCAACGATGGGAGTTTGGGGCGTGTATTCGCCTTCATCGTGGAAATCGTAGCCAGCGACGATGACGACGGCGTCGGAGGATTTCGCTACCTCGTGGGCGCGGGCAAGATCGGCACCGGACTCGTAGCTGATTTGCGTGTTCGCGCCGAGATAACGATGCAGGCCCTTCAAAGGAGTGATCACATAAGGCGGATAGACGCGGCTGGAGCCGTGATCACCGATATCTTCGGTGTCGGCCAAACGGCCAATGACGGCGAGAGTTTTCACGCGGGATTTGTCGAGAGGAAGAAGGCCTTTGTCGTTTTTGAGCAAGACCATACTTTTTTCAGCAGCTTCGCGGGCCAATTCGATGTCGGCCTTGGAGACGACGAGGGAGGAGTCGTAAACGATGGGATCGGGGCGGGTGGAGTAGTCAATTTTCTGGCGAAGGATGCGACGAACGGAATCGTCGATGAATGCGCGGGGAACAGTTCCCTTCTCTACGGCGGCGATGAGGGCGGGGCCATAGGCCTTGGTATCCGGCATCTCAAGGTCGAGGCCGGCATTGGCAGCTTTGGCACCATCATAGACGCCGTCAAAGAAATCGGACATGACGAAGCCGCGAAAGCCCCATTCGTCTTTGAGGATTTGGCGAAGGAGGTAGGCGTTTTCGCCGGCATAATCGCCGCGAACGCGATTGTAGGAGGACATGACGGAGGCGACGCCGGCATCGACGGTGCGCTTGAAGTGAGGGAGGTAGACTTCGCGGAGAGTGCGCTCATCGACATTGACGTTGAGCTGAGTGCGATTCATTTCGATGGAGTTCAGAGCGAAATGTTTGGCGCACGCCATGACATTATTGCGCTGCACACCTTCGAGCGTGGCGACGGCCATCTCGCCGAGAAGGTAGGGGTCCTCGCCAAACGTTTCCTGAGCGCGGCCCCAGCCTGGATGGCGCAGAAGATTCAGGCACAGTCCGCCGTAAAGATTACCGTGCTGGGCGCGAATCTCCTGGCCCACGGCGTCGCCGACGCGGCGTTCGAGGTCGAGATCCCAACTAGCACCGCGAGCCATGGCAACGGGAAAGCAAGTGGAGTGATTCAAAACGACGCCGCGGGGGCCATCAGCAAAAGCCACGGGGGGGATTTGCAAGCGAGGATTACGGCCGGATAGCGTGGGGGTATCGTTGTACTTTAAGCGGTCGAGAACTACGAGCTTCGTCAATTCCCAGTAGCCAGTGTCACCGGACATCTGATGGACCTTTTCGGTGAGGGACATTTCGGCAAGAAGCTTGTCGGCGTATTGATCGATCTCTTGCGGAGTGCGCGCGCGGCCACGAGGGATGTCGGACATCTTGAAAACGCCGGGTCCGGCGGGACGAATGAAAATGTTGTCGGTGGAAAACTTAGGGTGACGAAGCCAGACGAAAAGTAAGAAGACAACCATGGCGAGCGCGAGAAGGGCGGCAATCCCTTTCAAGAACCAATAGGCGGGATGCTTTAGTTTCATTGGCACCTGGGGAGTTTCTGAGCGATTGAGTGAGAACGTCCATTTTGCTTTCGTTGCTGGGAGAACTATACGTCGGAGGGCGACGGCAGACAAATGGGACGGCGGGCTCGCGGAGGATTAGTTGGCAGTCTCAGCGGAACGAGGACTCCTGTTTCAGTGAGAACCCAAGAGGGATTCCGCACTCCGCAGACGACTTTCGGAATGACAACAACAGAAAGGAGCCGAGATGGGACACACGGATGATTTGCTGGAGGGATTCGAACTGCACTCGCCGGAGAAGATTCGGGCGGCGATTGCGGCGGGAGCGGATCCGAAGGCGTCCATTCACGGAAAGAAGCCCATCGAGGCGCTGATGGAGATGTACTTGCGGTCAAAGCGTTTTGCGGAGTGCGTGCGCCTGATGCTAGAGGCGGGTGCCACACTGGACGATCCACCGCTGGAAGCAATTCTGCTGGATGACGACTCGGGATTGCGCAAGCTATTGCAACTAGAGCCGCAGAAGCGCGAAAGGAAATTTCACCTGGAGTGCGCTTACACTTCGCTGCACGGAGTTTCGCCGCTGCACGTTTGCGCGGAGTACGGCAGCGCAAGGTGCGCGCGGGCGCTGCTAGAGGCGGGTGCAGATGTGAACGGGCGGGCGGAGTTCGATGGCGAGGGACTGGGCGGACAGACGGCGGTGTTTCACACGGTGAACTCCAATTTAAATTATTGCCGGCCAGTGATGGAGTTGCTGGTGGACGCGGGCGCGGATTTAGGGATGCAGTTGAAGGGACTGGTGTGGGGAAAGGGATTCGAATGGGAGACGACGATCTTTGAGGTAACTGCGATTTCTTACGCGCAATGCGGGTTGTACTTTCAATTTCACCGCAGCGAGCAGAATGTGTATGGAAACATCGCATACCTTTGGCGGAAAAAGTATGGGAGCGAGATGAAGGTGAGCAATGTGCCGAACAAATATTTACAGGATGCGCGAGTGTTTCCACCGAGGATGTAGAATTAGAAATTATAAAATGGAAAATAGTTAGAAAATCTAAAGTCGAAAATCGAAATGCGAAACTCGAAACGAAAGTCGCGAAAACATTGGCACGCGCGTTTGGGCTGGCATGAAAGCCAGCGCTTGTACGTTGGTTTCTGAGGGAAACTCGTTACGAGGTGTAGGCGAGTTGCTCTGGCGGGGAGGCCGCCCAGCGCTAAGGCCGGAAGTGCGAACTTTGCGAGCCTGCATGTAGATCGGCCCCCCGCCCTAATTTCCTAAAACTGAAGAGAATCACAGGCCACAGAGCCTGCATTTACAAGCTCAGTTGGAAATAGCGCAGGGTCGGGGAGCCCGAGCCACAGCCTACTCCAAGGAGGCATGATGGACAAGTTGGTGCTGTGTGGAGTGGAAGTGAGCGCCCAGGAGTTGGTGGCGGCGTGTAGCGTAAAAAAAGACCAAGTGGTGCTGCGGCGATTTGCAAATACCGCGGGAGGACATCGGGCGTTGCTGCAACTGCTGTGCAGCGCCACGGGTTTCGCGGAAAACAGCGCCATTCAAATGCTAGGAGAACTGGCCATGTTGCCGGCAGATCGCGACGTGCGGCAATGGGTGGCCTTTGCGGGATTGGATCCGCGAGAACATAGCTCCGGAACCTCCGTGCACAAACGCCCGCGCATCAGCAAAATGGGCAACCGTCACCTGCGACACGTGCTGTTCATGCCCGCGCTGGTGGCCAGCCGGCGCGAACCCCATCTGCATGGGTTCTATGAACACTTGCTCGCCAAAGGCAAAACCAAACGCCTGGCGCTGATGGCCGTGGCTCGCAAACTGTTGCACGCCATCTATGGCATGTTCCGCTCCGGTAAGCCCTACGACGGCGCCCGCGTCTACCAATTGCCTTCTTCCCTGCCAACACCTCTAGCTCAACATACCACTTGAATTTCAAGTGAGAATCTACATTTAAGACAAAAACAAGAAAGCCTCACCCCTTAAGGGGTGAGCTACAGGAATGAGCCATTACAGCCCAGTACAGCCGGGCGGGCGAAATGAGGGCTTAATGAAGGACGCGGAGGAGCATGCCGGTGGAGTTGTCGATTTTCAAGTCACCCTTGTCTTTGGCTAAAGTGATTTCACCGAGCGGGTCTTTGCGGCCCATGCTGACGACGGTAAGGCCCTTGGAGTCGTAGATACCACAAGAACTCGCCGAAAAGACCCAAAGCGCCTGAAGACGGCCGTCGTCGTCGGAGTCGCCCTGACAAAGTGAGCCGGGCGGATTGCTGATGCGCACGAGCACGCCGTTGGGAACACCTTTGCCTACCTTTTCTTTCTTGAGATTCCTGACATCGCCGCCGGTACCGTAGCGGATATCTCCGCCAATTTGCGTGGTATTAGCCCAGGCAGCGGGAGTGCCGGACTGTCCAGGGGAGTCGGGGAACTGCGCGGCTTGTACGTCAACCATGGGAGCCATGGCGCGGAACGCGGTGACGACAGAAATAATTTGATGGTGAAACTCGAGTTTGTCAAACCGGAAAGTGATCTTGCTACCGGAGTCGCTAGAGGAAGGGGTGGTGGAAACGACGGCGCCGGAGAGCGTGGCGCCAGCAGGAATCTTGTCGCCGCCGGGAAGAGGGACATCTTGCATGATGCGGGCTTCGATAGGTTGGTTTTTGGACGAATCGTTTGAGGAAAAGGTGTGCTTGATGCTGACGGGAAGAATGGTGCCAGCGGGAATTTGCAGCGAATCGTGAACGCGGGCAGCAGCGAAGGAAGCGAGTAGACAGAGTGCAAAGGCAGCGAAGGATGAACGGAAGACGGCCAGCGATGGCATGAACAAGGCTCCTGGAAAGAAGTGGCGAACGATCCGAGGCGCACGGATGCTAAGGAAAGTTAGCAGCGGGCATGTGGCAAACACAAGTGGGGAATGGGGAAAGATGGAAAAATAGAAAATGGAAAATCGAAATTCCAAATTCAAGGCAATTTGGGGGGCTCCTCGGCGGGCATAAAAGCCAGCCCTACATTTACGACAAAAACCAACGGCCTGACCCCTAAACGGATGAGCTACAGGAGAAGGGCTGGGAATATGGTCGCGCGCCCGGACTAGGGCTGGGTCTGAGTGGGGATGGCGTGGATGCCGGAGGAAGTGAAGTCAAAACGGATTAGCCATTCGCTGGGGACGGAGTGACCGCCGGATTCGGGCGAGGAGAATTGCCACTGGCGAGCGGCTTTTTCGGTGAGACCGGCAAAATATTTGCTGGGGCCGGGATCATCGAGAGTAGCGTCGGTCACATTGCCGGATGGATCGACCTGCACGCGAGCCGTCACGTGAAACGTGCCGTGAATGGAAGCCATCGCTTTGGCGTTGGCGGTGGGAAGAACCTGGTTGAGAACTTCGCCCTGGGCAGGGTTCGAGGCGGCAGGCTTTGCGGTTGCAGGGGAAGGCGACGCCGAACTAAGGACAACAGGAGCGGCGCTCTTTTCGCGAGCAGCGGGAGGAGCGGCGATCGGGGCATTTTCGGCGGTGACGGAAGCGGAAGGCTTCGGCGCCGGCTCGGAAACCTTGTTGGACTCGGGCTTGGAAGAGTTGATATCAGAAGGTGAAGAGGAAACGGCCTGGGTGGGTGCGGCAGGCTGCGAAGGAGTGCTGTCGGCAGAGGCCGAAGCCATCTGCGGATTGGAAGCGGGAGCCGGTTCGGTGTGGAGGCGAAGAAAACGGGGCAAGCCGATGATGCCAACGACGAGGATAAGCGCGCCGACCAGAGCAGGAATCACGAAGGTAGCGAGGCCGGGACGGCGCGAAGAAGGAGCAGACACCTCTGCGGCGTGCACCTTCAAGTTAGGCACATGGGGCGCGGATGCAACGGATAGTTTGGACAGAGGGATGGCCGGCTCTGTCGACAAAGGAACGCTGAGCGGAGAAATGGCCACGGGCGAAGCGGGCAGCGGCGAACTTGCCGTTGCGGGAGAAGAAGGCCGGGGAGAGCTTGCACCTGATGGAGACGCGGAAGCGCTGGCGGTGGCGTAGGCCGCCGGCAGCGCAGCAACGGGTTCAGCAACGCCGCTGAGGCGGGCGGCGATTTGAGGAGCAGCCCAACGATTTTTGGGATCGCGGCGAAGTGCGTGTCGCGCAATGTCGAGAAAAGGTTGCGGAAGCGAATTGGGGACGATGGGCTCGGCGGTAACGTCGAACGGAAGAGCGGGAGCGGCTTGGGTCAGGGCTTCAACGAGAGTAACACCGAGAGACCAGACATCGGAGGAAGGAGTCCAAGGTTTGGCGGAGCAGGAAACGGCTTCCGGGGCATCATAAACATCGAGCTCGCGCATAGCTTCGCGCGGCTGAGTGATTGGGAAAATAGTGTCGGAAGAAACCTTGAGCTGATCGCCGACAGCAAGAAGGTTGGAAGGCTTGATGTGGGAGTGGACGAAGAACTTGGAGTGAAGATAGGCGAGAACGTCGGTGACGGGATTGAGCATCTCGCGCGTTTCGTCGGAAGAGAGGGCGCGCTGTGGAAGAATCTGGCCGAGATTTTCTTCGGCACATTCCATAACGACGTAGAGCAGGTTCATGCCCTCAAGGCGGCAACGCCCCCAGTGGAAGAGACGGACGAGGTTGGGATGGGAGAGCTTGGCAACCTGGTTCCAAACGGCAAGCTGCTGGGCTGCAGCGGGATCGTCGGCAGAAATAAATTTGATGGCGGCCTGGCGTGGGTCGGGATCGGAGAGTTGCGTGAGGAAGACAGCGCTGTGATTGGTGGCAGCGAGAAAATGGTGAAGTGGAAACTTATTGTCGGCGAGCTGGCCTTCCCATTGTTTCCAAACATCGCTCATAGCGCACCCCTCCGTGTGTGAACAGGCGAGCAGCAAAATAGCGAGGCGTTTGTACAGGGCTGGAAACCACTGGACGAACCGCAGACGCCAGGGGCTGGGCGCTCTACGCGTCCATTCTCGCATGAAATGCGGAAGAGTAAAGAGAGTGGCTGTTGATAATTTGGAATGCGCGGAGGCTATAGAGAACGACCGGCAGCCGCGGCGGAAGCCCAAGCCCACTGAAAATTAAAACCGCCGAGGTGTCCGGTGACGTCGACGACTTCACCGATGAAGAACAAGCCCGGAACGGTGCGCGATTCCATGGTTTTGCTGGAGAGTTGACGGGTGTCCACGCCGCCTGCGGTGACTTCGGCTTTATCGAAGCCTTCGGTGCCCGCAGGAGTGATGGACCAGGCGTGAGTTTGTTGTTCGAGGGCATCGAGAGCGGCGTTGGTGAACGATTGCGGTTGATGGAATTCCAACCAGCGCGAAGCGAGGCGGGCGGGTAGGAATTCCTGAAAAGCTTTGCGAGCAGCGGCAAGGTTGCGCGTTTTGGCGGCGCGGATGGAGGCGGAAACGTTGCGTTCGGGAGCAAGGTCGAGGGAAATGGGGCAGCGTTCTTTCCAGTAAGAAGAGATCTGAAGAATGGCAGGACCGCTTAGGCCGCGATGGGTAAAGAGCATCTTTTCGCGGAAAGACTGATGATCGGCAGAGGCGATAACTTCGGCGGAAACTCCGGCGAGTTCAGAGTAGCGGCGGCGGTCAACGGAATGGAAGAGAAGAGGGACTAGAGCAGGGCGTGGGGGAATGATATTGATACCGAATTGGCGGGCAAGATCGTAGCCAAATGCGGTGGCACCCATTTTAGGAATAGAAAGGCCGCCGGTGGCAACGATGAGGACAGGCGCGGCGAAGTCGGCCGAATCGCAACGAACGACGAATTCCGTAGAACGTTGGACTTCTCGGATGTTGGTGCCGAGGAAAATCTGAACGGAAGCGGCGCGGGATTCCGATTCGAGCAGGTTGGTGATGTCGGACGCGGAGCGGTCGCAGAAGAGCTGGCCAAGGGTCTTCTCGTGGTAGGGGATGCGATGCTTTTCGACGAGAGCGATGAAATCGGCGGGGGTGAAGCGCGCAAGGGCAGATTTGGCAAAATGCGGATCGGAAGAAAGGAAATTTTCGGGCGTGCAGTGAATATTGGTGAAATTGCAGCGGCCTCCCCCCGAGATGAGGATTTTTTTGCCGAGGCGGTCAGCGCGTTCAAGGACGGCGACGCGACGGCCGCGCTTCCCTGCTTCAATGGCGCAGAAAAGACCGGCGGCGCCGGCACCGAGAACGACGGCGTCGAATTTGCGCTGCGATGACAAAGAGGGCCTCCGAAGAGAAGAGTTTCACACAGAGTGAGAGGGGAAAGGAAAGAGAGTGGGGCAAAAATAGTGGGCGGGAAGGTCGAGCGGCACGATTGCAGGACGGGGCTGGCATAAAAGCCTGAGCTACATTGGAGAAAGGGCGCTCGCCTCGGAAGGCGACCGCTACACAAGCGAATCATCGCGGCGTAAAGCCGTCTCTACATGCTATGAGGAGGCCAGACGGCCTCAGAAGGCCGTCCCTACAAGGACAACCCAAGAGAAAGGCCTCTCAAAGGGTGAGCTAGATGAACGGGGGCTAGCCCTTGACGGCGAAGGAGCAAATTGTTGGGTGCGCCAGTTTTACGAAGTCGTCGTAGTTCATACGGATGGCGTCGCGGTGAGTTCCAGCGCTGAAAATAATTTCTTTATCGAGCGAGAGTGATTGGTCAACAAAGACGGGCAAGCCGTAGAGTTCACCGAGAGGCGGCATGGCGCCCAGTTCACAATCGGGGAACAGGCTGGCGAATTCGGCTTCGCTGGCCAAACGAACGGGGTGGCCGATGACGTTCGCAAGCTTCTCCGGCTTCACGTGGTAAGAAGAGGGCAGCACGACGAGGTAATACTCTTTCCCTGATTGAACGATAACGGTCTTGGCGACTTCGCGCCCGGCTACGTGCATTACGGCAGCAGCGCCCGAGGCGGTAAAAGAAGATGGATGAGTCAGAGGCAAATAGGAAACGTTGTTTTCCTCCAGATGGATTTTAATACGTGTGGAGATTGGCATGGTGTGGCTCCCTTCTATGGAATGGAAAACGGATAGGTACTCGAGGCTCGAGAAAAAACAGGCTTCGAGGGTGGAGATACACAAATCGCAGGGTGCGCGAGGAAGATGAGGCGTGGAACCATAATCGGCCGCCTCCGCAGCGCGAGACGGAAAAGACCCCGAATCGCGGTGTAGCTCTAGGTTGAACGTACGCCTGAGGGAGATGGTGCGCAAGGAGGAATTTTGGAGAGGGAGGGTTAAGAGTAAAAAGTGAAAGTTAAAAGTTAAGAGTTGAAAGCAAGACCCAAAATGAGGCGGCGCGGAGGAATTTGGAGAGGCTGGCATAAAAGACCAGCGCTACATTGAAGAGTAAGACCCCGACGGCGCATCGGTGTCGGAGTGAGGAGAGAGTTTAAAAGTTAAAAGTCAAAAGTTAAAAGTTAAAAGCAAAACCCAAAACGAGGGCGGCGCGGAGGAATAAAGAAGGTACTAGTGGGCGCGGGCGATGACTAAGGTTAGGTCGTCGAATTGGGTGTTGGCGCTGAAGGACATTACTGAGGATTGGATCTGGGTGATGAGTTGGTCGGGAGGGAGGGCGAGGTTGGTGCGGACGAGATCGACGAGGCGGGCTTCGCTAAATTCGTTGCCGGAAGCGTCGTTGGCTTCGGTGACACCGTCGGTATAGATGACGAGGAGGTCGCCGGGCTGGAGAGAAAGTTTTTGCGTGACGCATTCCCAGTTGGCGGACATGCCGATCACGGTGGAAGTGGAATGTAGGCGCTGGATGGAGCCGTTGACGCGGAAAAGTAGAGGGGCGTTGTGACCACAATTGGCGTATTCGAGCTGGCGGGTAACGTCGTCGTAGACGGCAAGGAAGAGAGTGGCGTAGCGGTCGTCGGGAGTGCTGTCAAAGAAAAGCTGGTTGACGGAGTTGAGGAGGCGAGGGAGATCGTCGAGAGCAACGGCGTAGCGGCTGCGAAGATTGGCCTGAAGATTGGCCATCAGCAAGGCGCCGGCAATTCCCTTCCCGGAAATGTCGGCGAGAACAAAAGCGAGGCGCGAGGAACCGAGATCGAGGAAATCGAAATAGTCCCCGCCAACCTGGCGGGCTTGCATGCAGGCTCCAGCGTAATCGAGAGTGGCGAGCGGAGGACGGACTTGAGGGAAAAGGCGGGACTGGACGTCGCGGGCGATATCCATTTCATGAGCGGCGCGGCGTTCGGTTTCCATGCGGTCGGCGATGTTCTGCGCAAGACGAATGTTTTCGAGAGCGATGGCGGATTGCCCCGCGACGGAATCGAGCAGGCGCTTGTCTTCGCTGGAATATGGCTCCTCGGAAAGAGGCTGCCCGAGAACGAGGAATCCGACGAGATGGGTGCCGTGGCCGACGAGGGGCACGAGACATTCAGGAGAGAGAGCGGCAAGAGGAAATTCCTGAGGGACATCGATGGAACCGGGAGGGGGAACGTCCCATGCACGGCCTCGAGCAGCGAGATCGACAAGGAACCGAGAATTCACCGGAAGTGTGTTGAGTTCCGTTGGAACCGGACGGCCAGCGGCGACCAGGGTGTCGTCGTCAGCACGAAAATAGAAGGCCAGAGACTGGGGATGGAGCGCCTGAGTGAGATGGTGGTCGAGGAGGGCGGCGAGTTCGTGGCGGTCGGTGACGGAGCGGGTCTTGTCGGCAAGATCCTGAAGGATGAGGCGCGCGTCATAGGAGGTGCGAAAGAAGGCACGATCGATGCGTTGCGTGCCTCGTTTGACGACCGGGCCGGAGACCCAGACGAGAGCGACGCCGAAGAAAGCGCTGAGAGCCATACCGAATTGCGAGTGACCCACGAAGAAACTGGAGAAGAACCGCGCGAAAAAGAAGATGGCAAGAACGGCGCCGAGGAAAAGAAGGATGTTGTAGCCGCGCTGAACCAGGACGTAGCGGGCGCTGCGGCGGATGAGAGCGGGAATTTCAAGGACGCGGTGTTTCACGACAGCGTAAGCGAAGGAAAGAGGGTAGAGGAGGAAGACGAGAACAGGAAGCGAATCGTTAAGCCAAGTAGGCGGTTTGTAACCAAACAAGTCTGCCGCGACGCGTTCGAGAATGATGGGAAGGAGGCCGATGGCGGTGCCCCAGAGCATGACGCGAGATTTACGGCGAGCGTCGATCGAAGTTTCCTTGCTCAGCGAATTCAAGAGAAGCGAAATGATGGCGAGAAGGAAAAGCGAGTAGGAGATTGTGAGCCGAAGATAGTTGGTGGCGTTGAAACCGAGAAGTTTGGAAAGCGAGTCGGGCCAATGGAAATTTCCGGTATTGAGGCCGGGAATGGCTTGGCTTAAGCCAAAAAGAAGGGCAAACCATTTTAGCCAGGGGACGCGGCGATCGATGGGCGAACGCTCTGGAAAAACGGCAAAGAAAGTGTAGAGCGTGGAGGCAAGCATGCCACCGAACAAACTTCGGAAAGCGTCGAGGAAAATGCCGAGAGTGGAAGGATAGAGTCTGAGATTCTGGAAACCGGGAATCGCAATGAAGCAAGCAAAGAGCACGCTAAGAAGCCAAGCAAAAGGATCGTCGATGCGCAGGAAGAGAACCGCGAAACCGACAAGGAGGAAGAAGGCGGGAAAAAACCTGTTCAGGTAGTGAGCCGAAACGACCAGAATGCCCTCGCTGGGAGTGCCGGCATTGGTGGCGCGGAAGATGGCGTGAAGGTTCAGTGGCTTGGTCTGACCGGCACGGCGAACGGTAAGGTTGACAGGATCGCCGGGGGCGGAGCGGGCCCAAAAATATTCAAAGGGATCGTAGGAAGTGAGATCGACGCCGTTGAGGCCGATGATCTTGTCACCGGGAAGCAAGCCCGCCTTATCGGCCGGACTGCCGCGCTCAACGTCATAGACCGTAATGCAAGAGCAAGAAGGGTCGAATACGGTGTCGCGGGTGCGATCGAAGCCAATCTCCACGGGATGGCTGGCGGGGTGACGAACATCGTACATCCAAACGAAAGAGTAGAGGGATGTGACGAGACAAAAAGCGACGGCGACGAAATAAAGGAGCGGACGAGGCAGAGAGGTCCACGGGCGCATGGATCACCATTGTAAAGCAGGAGCGACAAAACCAGAGTAGAGCGGGCGAAGAGGGTGGTCAATGGCCCGCGTCACGCGTCCGCGAGTTTATTCGGTGATAACGCGATCGGACCATTCAACCAGGTTCACGAAGATTGTGGGGTTGCCGAATTTAGCTCCCCACTGCGCTAAGTCTGCTTCCGTAACCCCACGGGCCCGGCTGCAGGCGCCGCAAGCGAAGATCGGGACGTGTTTGGCGGTAATCTTGTCGAGAATTTCGCTGAGGGGCGGCCAGCCAACGGGAACAACGGCTTGAGCGGTGACCTTGCGCATTAGATCTGTGGCTTCGCCAAGAAGGAAAATTTGCACTTCGTGGCCGGCTTCGGTAAGGGCGAGCGAGTGCAAAAACGGAAACGCGGCTTTGGTGGGATCATCGGAGCCCCACGCACTTTTCATCATAATTTTGAGATTCTTTTTGGGCTCATCGGACTTCGCAGCAAACGAGAGAAAGGGCAAGCTCAGAATCTGAGTCAGGAATTGACGTCGCGCCATAGGATTCTCCGCCGAGCAGCATTCCAAGGTTAGCGGGTGAGACGATACACTCATCGGGCAAGTGCTACAGGCTACAGATTGTTTTAAGTCAGTTAAAAGTTGAGAGTTGAAAGTTAAAAGTTAAAAGAACGTTCCCGTTGATGGCTAGGGATGCATCCCTGTTGGCAGACTGGATCGGAACGGCGTCCCTGACGCAAATTCATTTCTACCCGGCGAATACGTCACTCGCGGCAAATTCGTCATTGCAGTGGTGAACTTGAGAGAACGCTGATTTGGGTGGCTTGCGGTGGGAAAAGCGGCGGCTAGCCGCCGTACTCCAGAAGAGCTACATCTGGATGGGATCGTTCAGGTGCCGGGTGAGATACCAGCATGGGGCGTGACCGGAATGGGGAAAGAGAGTGCGGGAGCAGGGGACGTCTTCTTCCGGCCGCAGCGAGTCGATTTCATACTCTACTTTGTTGTTCTTGCCGGGAATGGCGATGATGCGAGTGCGATGCATGGAACTGGCGGCAGAGCCCAAAGACGGGAAGCTGAGGCGCAGGTGATACCAGGACAAATCCAGGGCATAGGCGAGTACTACGATTCCCAAGGCAAGGAGAAAAGCGCGACGGAGCAGATCTATAGCTGGTGCACGAGAGAGCTGGTTGGGATCGGGCATGGAGTTAGTCTACAGGCGAAGCGGAGGAAATGGGACCCCCACAAAACCGACTGTTGCGTCGGAAGGCACAGGCGACGTGAATTGGCGCAGCAGTCACAAGTTACATATGGTGTGAGGGTTGGGGTTAGCGTGCGTGTGGCGCAAGTGAGACTAGGGCGCTGACGTGCTGTAGTTACTACGGACCAGTGTAGCGTGGGGGATTCTTCACGCCCTTATTCGGTCCATTTTCTCAAGTTCCACTTCTTCCCCTGCGCTTCTCTTCTATAGACGACCCTACACGCTCCCGGCAAATTTAGTGAACAATCTGCTTGCGCAGAAATAATCGACTGTTGTCGTTGTATGCTGAGAGGTAAGTAAGCGGGAGGCGGCATGAAAATCGTGATCGGTGTGGACGGGTCGAGTGCGTCGGATGCGGCGCTGCAGGAAGTGACGTTGCGTCCGTGGCCGAAGGGGTCGGAATTCAAGCTGGTGACGGCGGTAGACCCATTCTTTTTCGTGCGAGCGCCACAGCTGCTGGAAGAAACCAGGAAATCCACCAAAGAGGAATTAGAAGAAGATGCCGCGGGACTGCGCGAGAAGGGCTGGGCAGTAGACACCGAAGTGCTGCTGGAAAATCCGCGGCACGCTATAGCGAAATTGGCCACGGACTGGAAGGCGGATCTGGCGGTGTTGGGTTCGCACGGAAGAGGCACGTTCTCGCGATTGCTGATTGGAAGCACGGCGCAGGCGGTGCTACGAAACGCGCCGTGTTCGGTTGAAATTGTGCGCACGGAGCGCGAGGATCGCGCGAATGGCGGCGCGCACGGGATGCGGATCCTGCTGCCGACGGATGGGTCAGAGTACGCAGTGCTGGCGGCGAATCGAGTTGCCGAGAGGCCGTGGCCGGAAGGCTCGATATTCAAAGTGCTGTCGTGCCCGGAATATAACGTGCTGATTGGGGAATATCCGTACTACGCGCCCGAACAACTCATAGAACTGTCGAAGGCAAGCGAGGCACACGCAAAAGAAGCGGCCGAGCAAGCAGCCGCGGTGTTACGAAACCGTGGGCTTGCAGTGAAAGCGGAAGTAACGGAGCCGCGGGATTCGCCTTCGCGGACGATTCTTTCTTCGGCGGATTTGTGGCAGTCGGATTTGATCGTGATGGGATCGCATGGAAGGCGTGGATTTGACCGGCTGGTGCTGGGAAGCGTGTCGGAAACCGTGGCGATGCACGCGCACTGTTCGGTGGAAGTGGTGCGGCAGTTTTTGATTTTGTAGAATGGCGTACGGGACACCCCGTTAAATCAGACGCGGTTCTCGTGGAGATGACGAAGAAAGGCAAACCCCAAGAAAACAACCTTACCCCTGAAGGGGTGAGCCACAGACATGGCTGGCATAAAAGCCAGCGCTACATTGAAGAAGCAAAAATCGTGCCTGCGGTTAGGAATTCTTGGCGGGAGCTAGAGCGTGCGCCAAGGCTGAAAGGAGCTTGGTGTTTTCGGCGGGGTTGCCAACGGAGATGCGGATGGCTTCGGGGAGACCCATCCAACCGAGAGCACGAACGATAACGCCTTCGTGGAGGAGATCGTCGGCGAACGCTTTGGCGTGCGGGCCGATGGGGATAAAAAGGAAATTGGTTTCGCTGGGGACGGGGTTGAGTCCGAGGCGGCGTAGTTCGTCGTAGAGGCGCTTGCGTTCGATGCGATTCATTTCGGCGGAACGTTGGACGTGTTCGCGATCGTCGAGAGCAGCGAGGGCGGCGGCCTGGCCAACGCTGGTGACGTTGAACGGCGTGCGGAGCTTGTTCATTTCGGCGACCAGTGTGGGATGACCGATGCCGTAGCCGATGCGGAGTCCCGCAAGGCCATAGACTTTGGAGAAGGTGCGAAGAGTGAGGATGTTGTTGTACTGCTTGAAGAGCGCTAGAGCGTTCGGTAGATCGGCGCACCCCGCGTATTCCTTGTAGGCTTCATCGAGAACAATCAGAACATCGCCAGGAACTTTTTTAAGGAAGGCGTCGAACTCGGCTGCGCCGAAGGCTGTGCCGGTGGGATTGTTGGGATTGGCGATATAGATGATGCGGGTTTGCGGAGTGACGGCGCGGGCCATCGCGTCGAGATCGAACGTGAAATTGCGCATGGGCGTCTGAATGAGCTTGCCGCCGCTGGCGCGAATAGCGATGGCGAACAGCGCGAAGGAACCTTCACTGGTGATGCCTTCAAGGCCGGGGCGAAGAAGAACGCGCGAGGCGAGATCGATGATTTCGCTGGAGCCGAGGCCGACGAAAATTTCATTAGCGCGCACGGAAAAACGGTCGGCGAGAACCTCACGAAGGCGCTTGCTGCCGCCGTCGGGATACCAGTTGGCGTCACCGAGCGCACGGCGGGCTGCATCCATAGCCTTGGGAGAAGGGCCGAGAGGATTTTCGTTGGAGGCGAGTTTGACGGCGTGAATCTTGAGATCTTGCTCAACTTCCTCGATGGGCTTGCCGGGAACGTAGGCAGGAAGACCTTGGATGTAATCGGGGATGAGTTCTTCGAGAGTGTGGGTCATGAGTTAAGTTTATGCCGGGGATTAGCGTTTGTGTAGGGGGAGGGTGAGAGATATCAGGTATCGGTAATCAGGGATCAGGAAGCTTGAACGGCGGCCAATGGAGAGGAAAGTTAAAAGTCAAAAGTTGAAAGGCAGGAAGAAGCGACCAGTGGCCAGCGACCGGCGACCAGTGAAACGCTACTGGCCAGAAGGGGAAGCCAGGTGTTTTAGGCGGTGGACTTCTTTTTCGCTTAGGCGGCGGAATTTTCCTGGGGCGACATCGAGGACTAAAGGGCCTAACTGGGTGCGTTTGATTTTTTCTACCAGGAAGCCGACCTGTTGAAACATGCGGCGGATCTGGCGGTTGCGTCCTTCGATGAGAACGACTTCGTACCAGGGATTGGGCGCGTCTTCGACGAGGCGGATTTCGGCGGGAGAAGTTTTGACGCGGCGGCCGTCGTCGAGCGGGATGGTGATGCCGGAGCGCATGCGCTGGATGGCTTGCTCGGTAGGCTTGCCACTGATTTTGACGAGATAGGTTTTGGGGATGTGCGAGCCGGCCTTGGTGAGTTTTTGTGCGAGGGCGCCATCATTGGTCATTAGCAGCAGTCCTTCGCTGGCGTAGTCGAGACGGCCGACAGGGTAGACGCGCTCCGCCTGTTTGGGGAGCAGGTCCATGACGGTGGGACGGCCTTCGGGATCGCTGACGGTGGTGACGTAACCTTTGGGCTTGTAGAGGAGGAAATAGACGAAGGGCTGGGCGCGTTTCAAAGGTTGGCCATCGACACAGATAGTGTCGCGATCAGGGTCGGCCTTGGTGCCCCGCTCAGTGACAACGGCGCCGTTGAGAGTGACGCGTCCGGCGGCAATGATTTCTTCGGCTTTGCGGCGAGAGGCGATGCCGGCGGCGGCCAGGATTTTTTGCAGGCGTTCGGGCATGAGGAGAGTTTTCAGTAGACAGATATCAGCGATCAGAGATCAGGAACCGGTTCCCTTTCGCGGCCTAAGCGACAATGAGATCCTTCGCTGCACTCAGGATGACAGCGAAATTATACGCGCCGAATGAGGAGATGGCACAACGAGCTGGCGGGGTAAGCCCGCCGCTACAGGGTACGGGATTATGCGGCTGGCATGAAGGACCAGCGCTACATCGAAGACAAAACCACGATTCGCGTCTGGATCGCAACGACATGCTAGCGGGATTTTTTGGGTTTGGGTGGGCGCTTGGGGTTGGTTAGGGCATCGACTACGCGCTTGTCGAGGAGGCGGTAACGGCCGTTAGGGATGCCTTCGAGAGAGAGCGGGCCCAGGCCGATGCGCTTTACTTTTTCCACCGGGTGATTTTCTTTGAAGAGGGAGCGCTTGAGGGCATCCAGGCGGGCGCCGGCGAATTGCACTTCATACCAGAAATTGGCGGCGTGACCGCGAGAGGCGTCGGGCTGACGAAGCGTGCGGAGCTTGGTGCTGGTTTGCTTGCCGAGACGTTCAAGATCTTCTAGGGTGAGGCGCCCCTTAATTTTGACGTGGAAGAATTGCTGGAAACTCGACCAGTGCTTGAGCATCGAAGAAGTGAGGTCGCCATCATTGGTAAGGAACACAAGGCCGCTGGCGTTGTAGTCGAGAGAGCCGACGGGGTAGACGCGTTCAGGAAAACCGCGAAGGAAATTGCGGAGAGTTTTGCGACCTTCGGGATCGGTAAGAGTGGAGACCACCTCGGGCGGCTTGTGCATGAGCAGATAGACGTGACGGCGTTCGGATTCGACCAGGCGTCCGGCGGCTTCGATTTTATCTTTGGAAGGATCGGCCTTGGAGCCGAGTTCGGTGACGACTTTGCCGTTGACGCGAACCTGGCCGGAGAGGATGAGTTGCTCCGCGTGGCGTCGAGAGGCGATGCCAGCGTGGGCGATGATTTTTTGAAGGCGTTCGAGCATGGGAAAGTTATCAGTGATCGGTTGTCAGTTACCAGTCAGGAAGAACCTGCGTTGGTTGCCTGTGAATTATACAGGCGAAGGCAGGACGGGAGATAGGCGAAAGGTTGGGAAGCAGAGAAAGGAAACGGACACGACAAAATGCATGAGGGCTGCCATAAAAGACCAGCGATACATGTAAGAGAAAACCGCGATTCGCGTGTGCTTCGGTTGGGGATTGTCGGCAAAAAGCGGCGGCTGGCCGCCGCATTCGAAAATTAGCGGAGGTAGCCCCAGTTGTGCAGTTTGTCGGAATCTTCTACCCAGCGATCGCCGATGTCAGTGCGGTAGTACATGTTGGGGATCAGAACGTTTTTGATGCGGGAATAGACCTGGGCTTGGGTCTGCTTCATGGTTTGGCCAGTGCCGATTACGATGAGGACGACGCCGGAAGTGCCAGCAACGAACCACTGACCGTTGACCTGCTTGACGTCTTCGATGTGGATGCCTTCGTTCATGGGACGCTTGAAAATGATGGCGGCATTTTTGGAGAAGGAATTGAACGTTTCCTCGTCGTCGAAGGGAAATGGCGGAACGACGATGCGGACGCCGATCTGGAAGCCGCTGCGCGTGCGCCACTTGGGATCGAGGCCGTTGGCAAGTTCCCAGAACAAATCGCTGATGGGAGTGAGGATGCCTTCCTGCTGGATGCTGATGGTGGGATAGCCGAAGCGCGAAGTGAATTCGAGAGGATAGATGCCGTTATTGTTAACGATGCAGTTGACGTCGATGTAGCCGACGTAGCCTTCTTCGGCGAGCTTGGGCTCCATTTTCAAGAGCGTGCGATTGAAGAGGGCGTTGGGCTCGCTCCAGAACATGGCGGTGCCCATTTCACCGGTGGGAGGGCCGACTTCACCGGGAAAAAGTTTTTTGTGTTCGAAGTTGATGTTGATGGGAGTTATGAATTTTTTGCCGTTGAAGAAGCCGCCGACGGCGACTTCGACGCCGTTCACACGTCGCTGCAACTGGAAAACTTTAATTTCTTCGGAGAAGGCCTTTTTGTAGGCTTCGAGCATGCCGATGACGTCCTGGCCATCTTCTTCCTCACCGACGAAGAGTCGGCGTTTGACGTTTTGGGCTTCACCGCTGGGCTTGATGACGTAGCGATCAGGATTTTTCTTGACGAATTCGATGGCGGGATCGAAAGAATCGAAATCCTGGTAAGGAATGATGGTAACGCCAGCCTTCTTTAATTCTTCCTGGCCGAAGGAGCGGTCATCTTCGAGATTGTCGGTGTAGGGAGTGCCGCCAATGACAGGTTTGCCGGCCGCGCGGAGAGCTTGCGCTTTGGCGCCCTGGCCGAGGGTGTCGTCGAAAACGATGATATCGGCCCAATCCTTGGCGTCTTTTTCCCAATCGGTAGATTTTGGAACGAAGCCGTCGGCGATGTCGCGTTCTTTTTCGGCATCGATGAAGTAGCGGACGTCGTGACCTTCCTTGAGAACCTGCCAGGCGATATCACCAATCAAGCTAGAGAGGGAAACAAAAAGAAATTTACGTTTGTCCATGAGTGAGCCTTCGTTCCTGAGGAGCGAAAGGCAATGACTCATTGTACTTAGAGAAGAGCGGGGATGATATTACAAAACATTAAAAATGTTTTGGGAGAAAAGGGAGAGCAGGGTACGGCTGGCTGATATGAAAGTCAGCGCGACATTGAAGAAGGAATCGGTGAGCGGTGAACGATCGCGATTGGGTTGCGGTGGCGGACGGCCTCGGAAGTCCGTCCCTACAGAGGCAAGATAAGGAAAACCCGCGCTCTTTGAGGCTACCGGTGCGGCTACCGCAAATCAGGCTGGAGACGGCGGTCGATTGGCAATTTGTGGTGTGGGTGGGAAAAGCGCCGGCTAGCCGGCGCACTCCAAAGAAAACCTTCGGGTGGGGCGGGGGCATCACAGGGGCAGGGATGGGGGCTGGACGGAGGGGTAAGTTTGGGGTCCGACCTGTCCGATAGTTCAGGTTATACTAAAAGGGTCCAAGCCGATGACAAGGTGCCCACCCCAAGGACGATCGGCGGGGGCTAGAACGTAAAAATGAGAGGTGAAGAGTGCGGCGATTTGCGCTTCTTCTGATCTGCGCACTGACGTTGGTGGGAGTGACGGCCAGCCAGTGCACCGCCCAGATTCTCCATAAGAAGAAAAAGGTGGATCAGTCCACCGAAACGACAAACACGGTGGAGCCGGATAAGCAGCTGTACGATAAGGCCATCGACGATATCAAGCACGGGAAGCACGAAATTGGGCGCTTGAGCCTGCAGACGCTGATCAATACCTATCCGGACAGCGAGTATCTGGCAAAGGCCAAGCTGGCGATCGCGGATTCGTACTACAAAGAGGGTGGGACTTCGAACATAACGCAGGCGATCAACGGGTATAAGGATTTCATCGTGTTTTTCCCGTTCCTGCCGGAAGCGGCGTATGCGCAGGCGCAAGTAGCCATGTGCCATTTTAACGAGATGCCCAAGCCGGACCGGGACAATGCACACGCCAAGTCCGCCGAAGAAGAATTTCAGACATTCCTGACGAAATATCCAAAGGATCCGTTGGCGCCCGAGGCGCAGCAGCATTTGCGCGAAGTGCAAGAAGTGCTGGCAGAGGGGCAATTCCGCATCGGGTACTACTATTACGTAAAGCAGGATAAGCGGGCAGCAGCGGGACGATTAATACCACTGGTGAAGCGCTACCCGTTGTACAGCAAGACGGACGAAGCGCTGTGGATGCTGGCGGACGTATTCGAGAAGAGCGAGCGCAAGGACATAGCGGGCAACTATTACGCGCAGATCGTAAAGAATTATCCGCTGTCGAAGTATGCGGACGGATCGAAAGACAAACTGAAAGCGTTTGGGATGCCGGTCCCGCAACCGGACCCGAAGGCCGTGGAGTGGATGACGGCAGAGCAGAATACGCCGCGGCCCAAGGAGAACGTGGTCCACAAAACGTTTGGAATATTCCATCCTGGGCCGGATACACACACCGCGGCTCGGAATGGCGTGCCGCAGATGGAAGCGGAGAGCGATCAGCCCGGGACGGATACGTTGACAGGAGCCAAAGGATCCAGCATGGGAAATGGCGGAGGCGCGCCGGGATCGAATGCGGTGATCGAGACGGTGAAGCCGGGAGATCCAGCGCCAGCGCAACCGACAAATACGAGCGGCGCGAACGAGGATACTTCCGCGGGAGCGCCCGCGGGCGATTCCAGCTCGACGGAACCAGCCGCGGATGCCACAGCGAATGGAACGACGACGACAGCGGCGCCAGCGGATGGGTCGACAAGCACAGGCACAACGGCGGCGGACGGCACGACAACGTCAACCGATGCGTCGAAGAGCGGGGCGACGAGTACGGACCCGCCCGCAAATACGAAGGAATCGAGCAGTAAGAAGAAGGGGTTGAAGAAATTAATCCCGTGGTAGAAACAGGAAGCAGCGAAGTAAGGAAGTAAAGACTAAAACCGCAGAGAAGGGCCGCACCCTTGAGAGCCAGGGGTGCGGCGCCACCGCCTCAAGTCACCCTCAGAAAACAGCACGCCCGGGAAGAGCACTGCAGAGGACAGCACAGTGAAGAGCACAGGTGGTGTGCGTGTTGATAGCTGACATAAAAGGTCAGCGGTACACGGAAGAAAAGGCGCGATTCTACGGTGGGGCTGGGCTGGCGATTATTGGATTGGGTTGGACGTGGGCCGCAAAAGCGGCGGCTAGCCGCCGCACTCCAAAAAAGGAGCAGTCCTTTGGTACAGGTAAGCGATTGAGAACGCGGCATGTCTACTTCCGACACACATGAGTGGTGCGGAGATTGACGCCATCGGGGCGGAGTGCTCCAATACGATTTGAATCTCAATCCGTGTAACGCATGGGGTATGTGGAGGACGTGCGGTGGCCAAGATCCTCGTTGCCGACGACAATAGTAACATCCAAAAGATGGTAGGGCTGGCCCTGAAAGATCAGGGTATAGACGTTGTCGCCGTGGGCAACGGAGAAGCAGCCGTGCGCAAGATTGCCGACATTCATCCCGATCTGGTGCTGGCGGACGTGTTTATGCCGGTGAGGAACGGATATGAGGTTTGCCGGTTCGTAAAAGAAGACCCGAAATTCGCGCATATTCCGGTGATTTTGCTGGTTGGGGCGTTCGATCCGCTGGATGAGCAAGAAGCGCAGCGGGTAGGCGCCGATGGCGTGTTGAAGAAGCCGTTCGTTCCCCCTGATCCCCTGATTTCGATGGTGAAGTCGGCATTGGCGCGCGCGGGTGTGATGATTGGAGCGCACGCCGAGAAGCCGCCCGAAGCACCGCCGGCGCGACCCGTGGCGGAGATGTTGACGCCTAGCGCAAAGGTGGCGGCACCGGCGCACAAGATTGTGGAAGCAGAGCCGGAACCCCTGGAAGACTTCCCTGCCCCGCCTGCACAGGTGAAAATCGCGGCGGGAAATGAGCCGGTGGCGTTTGGCAGCTTGCTGCAGACACCGGACGTGGAAGACGACGCGGCGTTTATGCCGAAGGGCCGTGAGGAGCTGACGGATCGGAGTTGGGGCACAGAGGAGACCGAAGAGCAAGAAGTGGCGGAGGAAGAAGAATCGCCGCGAGGCGGCTGGCGCAAAGACCACGAGGATGTAACGGAGGAAACGAAAGGAACGCCGGATTGGCGCGAGGCGGCATTCCATGGCGAATCGCCGGCAAGCAGCTTGAAGTCGGCACGCTGGACACCAGCAGTAGAAGAACCGTCATACGCTGAAGCGGCACATTCGCCAGCGGTGGCGGTGACGACATTGGAAGAGAAGCCAGCAGATGCGCCGACGCCGTTTTCAGGGGATGCGTGGGCGGCAGCAATGGCCGCGGGTGTGGAAGAGAAATTGGCGCGAGCGATAGACGAGCACAAGGAACCTGAGGTTGCTGCCGAGGAGAAAGCGGTAGTTGAGGAAGCCCCGACGGTGGCGGAGCCGGCGAAGGAAGTAGAACCGGTGAAGTCCGCGCAACCTGGGAATGGGTGGTACTCGGTGACGTCGTCGCCATGGGATGCGGAGGCGAAGAAGGCTTCGATGCTGGCCGCGACATGGGATACGCCACCTGTAGAGGAGCCAGCGCCTGCAGTGACTGAAGAGCGGCCGGCCGTGGAGCCCGAGCCGTCCGTGGAAGAAGCGGTTGCGCCCGTGGTGGAAGAATCAGCGGCGGAAGAAGTGAGCCACTATGCGGGATCGGAACCCGAGACGGTAGTGGGTCACCACGAGAATCTTGCAGAGCACGAGAGTCATGCGGAGAATTCGACGTCGGCGTATGAGGAGTCGCCGATTGAGGTTCACAGCCACCACGAGCCGGTCGCGGCTGAGGTTGAAGCTGTGAAACCCGTGGAGAGCTGGCAGAGCGCAGAAAGTTTGCAGGCGCCTGAAACGCCGGCGCTTGAGGAGAGGCACGAAGGAGAGGCCGCTCCGGCTTTGGCCCCGTCGATAGAGAACGGGGAAAATACCTGGGGGGCAGGAGGTTCGCTGCCCGCGGAGAAATTCGCTGAAGTGACGAGCGAACAGGCAGCGCCAGTTGAAGAGCAGCACGTGGCCGCTCCGGAAACGGTAGAAGAGCCGGCTCCGATGATTGGACACGTTGCCGAAAGCGTGACAGCGGCCACACAAAGCAAAGAGGAAAAGCCAGATATGGACACGCTGGTGGCGCGCGTGATTGATCAGATGAATCCGGAACTATTGAAGAAAATGACGCACGAATTCCTGAGACCGGTGATCGCGGCAGTGATCGAAGAAGAGTTGAAGTCGAAGAAGTCGTAAAACCCCGAATACAATTTGGTATGCGAATTCGAGAGTCGATCTACGTGTGCCTATCGACGCATTGCGGCCTCTCGTCGAATGTCTCCGACAATAGAGCCAGGTCAGCATTCCAGTTGGCGGACCGCCTCGGAAGGCGGCCCCTACACCGGCCTAGTCTGCATAGGGTAGCGGCGTAAAGCAGCCGCTACAAATTGACGGGGCGGCGGGGGGACCGTATATTCAAGGATTACACTGCAAGGATTGGAGCTGGCAGGTGAGGAAGTGAAGTCCGATTCCTCAGGGGCTAAAGCCCGTACGAGGGGTTAGGTATGATGTCGGAGCTAGAGCTCCGACCCCTCAAGAAAACTGCTTGCGAGATGAGGTAGGGATGGGGAGAGAAATAGCGAAGGCGTACGAGCCACAACAGATTGAGCCGCGATGGGCGGAGTTCTGGGTGAAGGAAGAACTGTTTAAGGCCGACCCGGGGGCGCCGGGACCGGCGTTTTCGATGGTGATCCCGCCGCCGAATGTGACCGGGTCTCTGCACATTGGTCACATGCTGAATCACACGGAAATCGACATCCTGACGCGGTGGCACCGGATGCGCGGATACAACACGTTGTATCTGCCGGGGACGGACCACGCGGGAATTGCGACGCAGCGCATCGTGGCGAGGCAGTTGTCGCACCAGGGGATTCACTACCGGGATTTGGGGCGGGACGAGTTCATCAAGCGGGTGTGGCAGTGGAAGGAAGAGAGCGGCGGAACGATCCAGCGACAGATGAAGCAGATTGGGGAGTCGTGCGACTGGTCGAGGGAGAAATTTACATTATCGCCGGAACTGTCGCGCGTGGTGCGCGACGTATTTGTGCGGCTGTATGAAGAAGGACTGATCTACCGGGAAAAGCGAATTGTGAACTGGTGTCCGGGTTGCCGAACGGTGCTGAGCGATCTGGAAGTGGTACATGAGGAGAAACAAGGGCATCTGTGGTACGTAAAGTACCCCGTGGTGGGAACGCAGGAGTTCCTGGTGGTGGCAACCACACGGCCGGAAACGATGCTGGGCGACACGGCGGTGGCGGTACATCCAGAAGATGAACGGTACAGGCACCTGATCGGGAAGAAGGCGCAGTTGCCGCTGATGAACCGGGAAATCCCGATTATTGGCGACGAAATGGTGGATCGCGAATTTGGCACGGGAGCGGTGAAGATCACGCCCGCTCATGACCCGAACGACTTTGAGGCGGGCAAGCGGCACGGGCTGCCACAGATCGATGTAATGACCGACGACGCGCATATCAATGAGAACGGTGGCGCGTACGCGGGGCTGGAGCGGTTCGCGGCGCGGAAACAGATTGTGGAAGACCTGCAAGCGCAGGGATACCTGGAAAAAATCGAGGAGCACCTGAACGCAATCGGGCACTGCGAGAGAAGCAGGACGATTGTGGAGCCGCGCATCTCGACACAATGGTTTTGCCGAATGCAGCCGCTGGCGGAGCCGGCGATTGCGGCGGTGGAACGCGGCGATATTCAAATGGTGCCGGAGAACCGGCGAACGGAATATCTGAACTGGATGAGGAATATTCGCGACTGGACGCTGTCGCGGCAGTTGTGGTGGGGACACCAGATACCGGCGTGGTATTGCGATTGCGACGAGATTATCGTGGCACGGGAAGAGCCAAAGACGTGCCCGAAGTGCGGGTCGGGCAAATTGCAGCAAGATCCGGATGTGCTCGATACGTGGTTTAGTTCGGCGCTGTGGCCGTTTTCGACGCTAGGTTGGCCGAAGAAGACCGCGGATTTTGAGCGATATTATCCGACCAGCTTGTTGATTACCGCGTACGACATCCTGTTTTTCTGGGTGGCGCGGATGATCATGATGGGGCTGCATTTTACAGGGCAAGTTCCCTTTCGCGCGGTGTACCTGCACTCGCTGGTGAGGACAGCGAGCGGAGAAAAGATGTCCAAGTCCAAGGGAACAGGACTGGATCCGGTGGCGCTGAATCAACAGTATGGAACCGATGCCGTGCGGTTCTGCCTGGCGTCGATGGCGGCGCCGGGAACGGACATTGTGCTGACGGATGACCGCTTGCTTGGGGCGCGGTCGTTTGCGAACAAGATCTGGAATGCGGCGCGATTTTTATTTGTGAACCTGGAGAAATTCGAACAGGCCGGCGTTGCTCTGGAAGAGTTGGCGGCGCCCGAGTTGCGGGAGCACGCGCCCTATGCATACAAGGGAGAAGTGCCGCTGATCGATCGCTGGCTGTTTGGCAGGCTGGCAGAGACGGTGACGACGGTGGATGCCGCTCTGGAGGATTACCGGTTCCACGAGGCATCGCAGGGCGTATATCAATTTTTCTGGGGCGATTTCTGCGACTGGTATATCGAATGGGTGAAGCCGGAATTGCAGAGCGCGGACCGCGAGCGGGCGACGGTAACTTGGAAAAATCTGTTTGCCGGATTCGATGCGGCGTTGCGGCTGCTGCACCCGTTCATGCCATTTCTGACTGAAGAGCTGTGGCACCAGTTGCCGCAGAAGGCCGGGGCGAAATCGATTGCGCTGGACCGATATCCGGAGGCGCGGGCTTCGTGGGAAGACGCCGAGGCACTGCGGGAATTTGGAATGGTGCAGGAAGTAATCCAGGCGCTGCGCACAATTCGGTCGGACATGAAGCTGGATAAGAAGAAAGTGGCGGCGGAATTTTCGAGTGGGGATGCCGCGGCGCGGGCGGTGGTGGAAGCAAATCGGGAAGGAATTACGCGGCTGGCATTTCTGACGGAATTGCGGGTGCTTAGCGAGAAATTGCCGGAGGGTGGCGGCGGAGTAAGATCAACAGCGGCGTTCGATATTCGGATACCGTATGCGGCTGAAACTGTGGATGCGGCGGGAGAAGTGGCGCGGTTGAAGAAAGAGAGTGAAGGGCTGGAGAAGGCGATCGCGTCGAAGGAAAAGCAGTTGGGGAACGAGACGTTCCGCAGCAGGGCGCCGGAGAATATTATTCGGCAGATGGAAGAGACGTTGGCGGGACAAAAGGTGGAGTTGGGGAAGCTGCAGGGGAGGTTGAGGAGTTTGAAGGGGGCGTAGGGGAGTGAGGCTAGGCAAGGCGTTCGGAGTCTTCATGGGCTGAAGCCCGGTTTTTGCGAGTGATTTACTGTCGGACCTGAAGGTCCGACCCCCTAAACGCAGATTCCAGCACTCCAGATGGTATGGATTGGAAATCGAAGGATGTGGAGAAGGTGATCGAGGGAGCGCTGGCGGAGGATGTTGGAGTCGGCGACGCTACCGTTGCGGCTACCATTCCGGCTGGAGCTACAGGGCGGGCGCACATTGTGGCGAAGCAGGAACTGGTGTGCGCTGGATTGCCGCTGGCGGAAATGGTGTTTGGGCGGCTTGATCCGCACATGAGAATGGAATCGCGGGCCGCGGATGGGCAGCTGGTGAAAAATGGCGAAGATGTGCTGCGGTTGTCGGGGAACGCAGCGGCGATATTGACGGGAGAGCGGACGACGCTGAATTTTTTGGGGCACTTGAGCGGGATCGCGACGTTGACGCGGCGGTTTGTAGAACAGTTGGAAGGAACGCGGGCAAAGATTCGGGATACGCGAAAGACGACGCCAGGATTGCGGCAATTGGAAAAGTACGCGGTGAAGATGGGGGGCGGGACAAATCACCGGTTCGGATTGTATGACGCGATTCTATTGAAGGAGAATCACATTGCGCTGGCTGGAGGAGTGAAGGCGGCGCTGGACCAGGCGCATGCGTATGCATCGTCGCAGATGAAACCGCGAGCAATGACGGCATATGAAGCGGTAGGAGTTGAGCCCACGGTGGCTGAGGCTAGTTCCCTCTCGATTCAGATTGAGGTGCGAAACGAGCAGGAGTTACGAGAGGCGCTGGCGGCGGGAGCGGAATCGGTGCTGCTAGACAATATGACGCCGGACGAAGCGCGGAGGTGCGTCGAGATTGTGCGCGGGATACGAGCGGCGTGCATTGTGGAGATATCCGGAGGCATTACGCTGGAGAATGCGCGGGCGTATGCGCTGAGTGGAGCGGATTATCTTTCATCGGGCGCGCTGACACATTCGGCGAAGAGCGCGGATTTAAGTTTGCTTGTAGAGAGCATCAAGGAAAAGTAGGATAGGGTGCGGCCGCAGTTGCAATGAGGGATCGCACTCCCTCAGGGGCTAAAGCCCATTTCAATTTGGGAACATTTATGTCAGGGCTAAAGCCCTGGCTCCCTAACGGCCGCCACGTGATGTTACAGTTTTCAGTCAGGGATTGATGCCGCAACCAGCTTCTTTACCAGGAACAACCGACCGACGCCTTGCAGCGCTACTGACGCTGCTTTCGGAGAACGCGACCATCGTGATCAGCGGGGAACGGATCGCGCGGGAGATTGGTGTGTCGCGGTCGATGGTATGGCGATGGGTGCAGCGATTGCGCGAGCTGGGCGTGCGCGTGAAGGGACAGACGGCGCACGGATATTTCCTGGAGAGAGTGCCGGATATTCTGCTGCCGGATTTGCTGAAGGGCAGGGTAAAGGGGAACCTGTTCGGGAAACGGTTCTACCACTTTTTCAAAACCGATTCGACGAATCGGGTGGCACTAGAGCTGGGCTACGCGAACGAGCCTGAAGGCTCGGTGGTGCTGGCGGAAGAACAGACCGCGGGAAAGGGACGCGCGGGACGCAACTGGCATTCGGAGCGCGGAGCGGGGATTTACGTGACATTCTTGCTGCGGCCGAACCTGGCGCCGGTGCAAGCGCCGCTGCTGACGATGATGGCGGGACTATCGGCGCACACGGCGGTGGAGGAACAGACGGGGCTGAAGGCGCAATTGAAATGGCCGAATGATCTGCTGCTGGACGGGAAAAAGGTGGGCGGAATTTTGACAGAGATGCACGCGGAAGCGAACCTGGTGCGATTTGTGATTGTGGGGATGGGGATCAATGTGAACCAGGAGAAGTTTCCGGCGGAGTTGGGAGCGATTGCGACTTCGTTGAGAAAAGAAAGCGGCAAGACGCATTCGCGGCTGGAATTGCTGGTGCGGTTGCTGCGGGAATTCGAGAGCGACTACAATCGGTTTTTGCGAGAAGGGCCCGGGTTTGTGACGGAACGGTTTTTGCGCTTGTCGAATTTTGCTAAGGGAAAACGAGTGCGGGTGGATACGAGAAGCGAGACGTACATTGGGACGACGTCGGGATTGACGAAAGAAGGATTGTTGCAGGTGGAGAAGGAAGATGGCGCGGTGGTAACAGTAATTGCTGGGGATGTGACGGAATTGAGGTAGGTTGGCGTGATGTGGAGTCCTCAGGGGCTAAAGCCCCAGTTTTGGGCAAGGATTTCATGTCGGACCTAAAGGCCTGACCCCCTAAAGAGCTTGGGTAATTTGAGGTTCGGAACGAGATGCTGCTGACGATTGATGTGGGGAATTCGAATACGGTGCTGGGAGTGTTTCGCGGCGAAGAGTTGATCGCGAACTGGCGGCTGACGACGGCGTACTCGCAGACCGTGGACGAGTATGGAGTGTTGACGCGGAGCTTGCTGTCGCTGGCGAATCTGGATCAGAAGGCGATTGCGGGAGTAATGGTCAGCTCGGTGGTGCCGCCGGTGAATTGGACACTGGCGGAAATGGCGCGGGTGTACTTGGGGAAGAAAGCGCTGTTTGTGGAACCGGGAGTGAAGACGGGCATGGCGGTGCTGGTGGACAATCCCATGGAAGTGGGAGCGGACCGAATCGTGAACGGAGTGGCGGCGTTCCAGAAGTATGGCGGGCCGTGCATCGTGGTGGATTTTGGGACGGCGATCACGTTCGATGTGATTTCGGCGAAATGCGAGTACTTGGGAGGAGCGATTGCGCCGGGAATCGGGATTACTTCGGAGGCGTTGTTTACGAGGACGGCGAGGCTTCCACGCGTGGAGATTAAGGACCCGGGAAAAGTGATCGGCACAAATACGGTGACGCACATGCAGGCGGGGCTGTATTACGGCGCGGTGGACCTGGTAGATGGGATGCTGACGCGCATCAAGGCGGAACTGAAGAGCGACGCAGCGGTGGTGGCGACGGGAGGACAGGCGCGACTGGTGGCGAAAGGCTCGAAGCAGATCCAGCATATCGATGAATTTTTGACGCTGACGGGACTGCGATTGATTTGGGAAAGGAATCAGCATCACGAAGGACACCGGGAGCCGCGCAGCGGGGCTGCCGAGCACGAAGGAACGCACGGAACAAAGAAAGCGCAACGCTAGGCCGGCGTTCGCGTAATTGAAGCAGCACCCGCCACTTATGGAAGACTGGAACTATTTCAACTATTTTACGGAGATCGAAGAGCATTTTTGGAAGAAGCGCGGGGCACACCTGCTGGTGTCGCCACTGGACTGGGCGATCATGGAGACGTGGCAGAAGGCAGGGGTTCCTTTGGAAGCCGCGCTGAAGGGGATCGACAAGGCGTTTGAAAGTTACCAGCGCTCGCGACGAGGAGCGGGAAAAACGCTGAAGAACCTGGCGTACTGTACAGACGCGGTTCTGGAGGCAGCGGAAGAAAGCCAGGAAGCGGCGGCGGGAGCTTCTCGTAAAGGAAAGGTCGCGCCGGAGATATTCTCGCGCGAGGAATTGTGCACGCACGTACAGAAGAAGGTCGAGCAGATCGCAAAGGCGGCGGAACGCTGCAAGAAGTATCAACCGGAGCTGGCGGCGGCACTGGAGAATGTGAGCCAAACGCTTGCAGGCATGCAGGTGCTGCTGGACGCTCCGGGGAATATTGACCTGGAAGATTTAGAGCGGCGGCTGACGATTATCGACGAGAAAATACACGCGGCAGTGCTAACGCACGCCAGCGAAGAATTGATGTTGAAAGCCAGGCGTGAAGTGGACTCGCAACTGGCGGCTTACCGGCGCAAAATGAAAGCGGCGCAACTGGGAATGGTGGAGAGGCAGTATCTGCAGAAACGGTTGCTGGACGAATATTCGCTGCCGCGAGTGAGCCTTTACTACTTCACTTGATAGACTTAGCGGGAACAAGGCGGGCTGCAGCTGCCACAGGGAATCATAAAGGAACAGGACTGGACAATTATGGCTGAAGAGTTACTATTATCAATTGAGAAGTTGCTGTACAAGGGAGACGGCTTGGCGCATGCCGAGGGGAGCACCGTGTTTGTGCCGTTCGTGCTGCCGGGAGAACACGTGCGCGCGTCGGTAGCGACGCGCAAGAAGAACCTGATCCACGCAAAGCTGGAGGAAGTGAAGCAGGCGTCGGCGTCGCGAATCAAGCCGCGATGCCCGCATTTTGGCGTGTGCGGCGGGTGTCATTACCAGCACATCGAGTTTGCGGAGCAAGTGCGGCAGAAGAAAGAGATTTTGCGAGAGACGCTGTCGCGGCTGGGAGGCGTGAACTGGACGGGCGAAATTCAGGAGCACACCGCGGAACCGTTTGGCTACCGGAACCGGGCGCAGTGGGCGTTTCGCGATGCAATGCCGCGGGCGTTTGGTTATTTTTTGCCGGAAAGCGCGCGGATCCTGCCGATCGATGAATGCCCGGTGCTGTCACCGGGGCTAGCGAAAGCGTTTGGACAATTGCAGGAATTGGCGAGGGCGAATTCCCTGCCCCCGGGAATATTGGAAGTTGAGGCGTTCGTCGATTCGGAGGATACGAAACTGGCACTGAATGTGGCGTTCGAACGCTTCTCGAAGCCCGCGAAGGATCTGACGGCGATGTTCAAGGGGGCGCTGCCGGGACTGGAGAGTTTGCTGCTGCTGGATCAGAGCAAAAACCGCTTTGAGCTGACGGGCCCGGGATACCTGGAGCATAAGGCCGGGGAATTTTCGTTTCGAGTAAGCCATTTGTCATTTTTCCAGGTGAACCGGTTCCTGGTTGAAGATTTGTTGAAGACGGTGCTGGAAGGAGCGAAAGGCGGATGCGCGCTGGACCTGTACGCCGGGGTGGGATTCTTTACGCTGCCGCTGGCGAAGAGATTTGAGCGAGTTGTGAGCGTGGACGCAAACCTGGCGGCAACGCGTGACCTGCAAGCAAACGCGGAGGCGGCTGGAGTGCAGGTGGTGTCGAACAACGAGCACACTGAAGAGTTTTTGAAGAAGGAGCAGGAGACGCCGGAATTCGTGGTGCTGGATCCGCCGCGGTCGGGATTGGGAGCGGACGTGGCGGTGCGGCTGGCGGATCTGGGAGCGGCGCAGATTGCATATCTTTCGTGCGACCCGTCGACGTTGGCAAGAGATTTGGCAGTGCTGACTGGGTCGGAGCGAAAACCGACGAGCGAATTAGAGACAACGCACCGCTACGAAATTGAGAAGGTGGACTTATTTGATTTGTTTCCACAGACATTTCACATCGAGACGTTGGTGAGGTTGCGAAGAAGTTCGTGAAGATACCGGCCGTAGCGCTTGCCGCAGCATTTGGAGGCGGCATAGTGCTCGGCCTGCAACCGCAGATCGGTTCCCACATAAATTCGCGATGGTTCTTGATACCGGCACTTTTGGGTATTGCGGCTGTGGTGTGTCTGGGCTTGGTTTTGCGGCGTGTGCGGCACCCTGCGGAGTCCTCAGGGGTTGAAACCTGTAATTCTGGATGCGCGTTTGAGTCGGAGCTAAAAGCTCCGACTCCCTAAGTTCAGGCGGTGTGGATGCGCCAGATTACTACCAGGAGGAGGAGCAGGAAGAGGAAGCCTAAGGCGGCTTGGTGTTCGTGATTTTTTTTGTATTGGGACCAGGAGAAGCGGGCGTCTTGTGAGGCCTGGTGGCGCGAGACCGCGAGGCTCGGGAAAAAGAGGGGGACATCGGCGGCGTAGGAATCGAAGGTGGAGCCGTGCTTTGCGCGGAGTTCATTTTCTTCGCGGCGCATGACGAAGGAGTAGACCAAAGCAAAATAGAGTAGGAGTAGAGCGGCGGCGATCCAGGAATGCATGGCAATGGCGGCACCGAGGGCGAGGAGACTGCTGCCGAAATAAAGAGGATTGCGGGTGCGGGCGTAGGGTCCAGTGACCGTCAGCACTTCCTGCTTGTGGAGATAGCCTGCGGCGTAGGCGCGAACGAGGAGGCCGAAGAAGCCAACGACGGCACCGAGAAGAATGGAATGGAACGTGGGACGGGCAACGAAAAGCACGACGACGGCGAGGATATAGCCGAGGCGCACACGCCAGCGGGCGAAGAAATCGGCGGCGCTCATGAGAGCGCTCCGAGGCGACGTTGCACGGCGTCGAAAACTCGATCGACGGAGAGATCGAGGAATGAGGGATCGGTGGAATCGCCGCGCTTGTAGGTAGTGACGGCGTTAGGACTGCGCAGGACAATTTCTTTTGGGGGATAGGGGCCGTTGCGAGCAGGATCGGTGGGTCCAAAGAGAGCCACGGCCGGAGTGCCGAGGGCGACGGCGAGATGGAGCGGGCCGGTGTCTCCACCCACGATGCAGTCGGCATTGCGCAAGAGAGCCATGAGTTGTCCGAGTTCTCCATCGTAAACGAGCGGCTGAGAATCGCCACTCGCGTTTTTGACCGCGGAAGCGAGCGCATCTTCGCCGGGACCGTAATTGATGACGCAGCGAATGTCGAGGGAGTCGCGGATTTTTTGGCTGAGCTGGCCGAAGCGATCAACGGGCCAACATTTGGAGCGCCAGCCACCGCCGGGACTGAGAACGACATAACGACCGGCGCCGTCGTTTGCCAATTGTTCGCGGACGAAGGCTTCGTCGGAGGCAGGAATGTGGAGAGAAACATTCGCGACCGAGGTGGGCGCGCCGGCGCGCAGGGTGAGCTCGCCATTCTGGTCGGCGATGTGTTGTGCGCGGCAGGCGACGCGGTCAGTGTAAAGAATGGGAACGCCGAATTCGCGCACCGTGGATGAGGAAAAACCGATACGGACAGGCACGCGGCCGAGAAACGGAAGCAACGAAGACTTCCACAGGCCCTGATAGTCGATGGCAGCATCCCACGTCTGCGAGCGGATTTTGGCGAGGGTGCGACGAACGCTGGCAAGATCGCGCGAATCCACCGGCCAGATTTCTGAAGCCAAGGCGCTGGATTCGACGAGCGAAACGAAACGGGGATGAGTCAGCCAGACGATTTCGGACGAAAGGAACGACTGGCGCAGACCGGCGACGGCAGGAAAAGTGTGAACGATATCGCCGAGTGAGCCGAGGCGTACAACCAGAAAGCGCTTCTCAGGCATGCGGAGCCTTGCGAACGGATGCGAGTAGATTGCGCGTGGAGTGAGCTTTGGGGTCTCCAACAATCGCGACGCGGATGCCGAGGCGGTGGGCTACAGCGCGTTCGGGAACGGTTTCGGCGGTGTAGTCAGTTCCCTTCGCATGAACGTCGGGAAGGAATTCCTCGAGCAACTTCTCGACATTAGGTTCAGAGAAAACCAGAACGAAGTCGACAACGCGAATAGAGGCAACCAGGTGAGCACGGGCTTGCTCGCCGAGAATGGGGCGACCTATGCCTTTGAGGTGGCGAAGACTGGCATCGGAATTCACAGCGACAAGGAGAATGTCGCCTTCGCGCTTAGCGCCTTGGAGATAGCGAATGTGGCCGACGTGAAGAGTATCAAAGCAGCCGTTGGCGAGAACCAGGCGCTTGCCGGATTGCTTGGCTTCGCGGAGCATGGCGCGAAGTTCGTGGCGAGGGACGATTTTGGTTTGGGCTTGGCGCATGAATCAGGGATTCGTCTCCGAAGCGGAATTGTGAATGGCTTCGAGCAGTTCGGCGCGCGAAACCGTGGCGGTGCCGCGCTTCATGACGACCAGACCGCCCGCAATGTTTGCGATGTGGGCAGCCTCGAGCGGAGTTGCACCGCTGGAAAGAGCAAGGGTGTAGGCGGCGAGAACGGTATCTCCCGCGCCGGTGACGTCGACAGCCTGATCGCTGCCGTAGATGGCGATGTGAGCTGGTGGCGCGGATTGTTGGAAAAGAGCCATGCCGTCTTTGCCGCGCGTGACGAGCAGCGAGCGAAGCTTCAATTCGCTGAGAGTTGCCGCGGCGCAGCGTTCGAGTTCGGGGAGATTTTTGCCGATGACGGTGTGATGCAGCGCTTCCATTTCCGCTTCGTTGGGAGTGGCGGCGGTGATTCCTGCGCGCTTGTAATCGGTGAGGCGATAGCGGGAATCGAGAGTGATGGGAATTTCGTTTTTGATGCGAGCGATCGCGGCGCGGAGATCCGCGAGATTCACGACACCGAGGCCATAGTCAGAGACGGCGAGGGCGTCGGCTCGGGCGATCTTTGCGAGGAGGTGCACGCGCAATTTTTTGCGATCGGATTCGGAAAGAGGGTGAGTAGGTTCGTAATCGACGCGCAGGACCTGCTGAGCGACGGTGTGAGCCCAACCAGCGAGGAAGCGCGTTTTGGTGGGAGTAGTCCAGCCCTTGGCGCGAACGATGCGAGAGGTATCGATGTGGCGGTCGCGGAAAGCGTTGATGAGACGATCGCCGGCATCATCGTCGCCGATGGCGGTGATGGGGATAACCTTGGCGCCGAGAGAGGCAAAATTGTTGGCGGCGTTGGCGCCACCGCCGGGAACGATTTGCGTTTCGCGATGGCGGAGGATCAGAACGGGAGCTTCGCGCGAGACGCGGGTGATTTCGCCGTACTGGAAAACGTCGGCGACAAAATCCCCGACGAGGAGGATGGTGCGGGAGGGAAATCGTTCGACGATGTCGGCCAGGGCGACCAGATCGACGGCCGAGTTCGGTGCGGATTGTTTTTTTGTGCGCTTCATTCCGTAGCCTTTGAAAGACAGATGAAAAGGGCAAACTCAAAGAGCACAGGCTGAAGCCTGTGCTACCAGCCCCCGAAAACCCGAAACAGGCAAACCCAAGAACCGACCTGAAGCCCGCCGCTACAAAACCCTGAGATAGCGGCGCTAAAGCCACCTCTACAACGACGGCACGCAACTGCTACAGCAAATGGAGCGAGAAAGCGCTAGAGGTCACGATACGAGATACCGCGAGGGGATTCAAGTTGGTGGGGCGACCAACCAAGGGTTGACTGCAGCTTCGACCATGTCTGCGGTGACCTGTTTCATGCAGCGATGATCGGTGGGACAGCGGCGGAGGAAACAGGGGCTGCAATAGGGCTTTTGCTGAACGATGGCGCAGCGCGGCGTGACGGGCGCGGTGCCGAAAGGATCGGTGGGGCCGAAGATGGCGACGACCGGCAACCCCACGGCAGCAGCGACGTGCATAGCTCCGGAATCGTTGCCGAGAAAGAGATGGCACTGCGAGAGCAAGGCGGGAAGATCGGCGATGGCGGTTTTGCCGGTGAGATCGATGGGCTCGCGGCGCATGTTAGCGATGATGGCGTTGGAGACGGGCGCTTCGGCGACGGTGCCGAAGAGGATGACGTCGGCGTCGTTCTGGGCGAGAAAGCGGTTGGCCCATTGGGCGAAGCGCTCGGGGGGCCAGCATTTGGCGGAACCGTAGGATGCGCCGGCGCCAATGGCGATGCGCCGAGCGTGTGGGCGCGAGCCAGCATCGATCAGAGTTTGTGCGGCGTGGTGGCGGGCAGAATCGGAGACTTGCAACGTGATGTGGTCGACCTGAGGCAAGGCGTCGAGCCAGCCTGCGCGACGAACGAGTTCGAGGTAATAAAACTTTTCGTGGGGAGGAATTTCGCCGGGATTGGGGGCGACGACGGGTTTAGTGAGGAGAAGACTGCGGGCGTCGCGAGCGTAACCGATGCGCTGAGGAATGTGGGCGCGCCAGGCGAGCCAAGCGGCGTCGAAAGCGTTCTGCAGCAAAAGGGCGACGTCGAAACGTTTCGAACGCAATTCTGCGATGAGTTTGTTGCGGCCGGACCAACCGCGGTGTTCAGCAACGGGATCATAGGCGATGAGTTCGTCGGATACGCCCTGGCCGCCATAGATGTCGGCGACGTAAGGGCGCGCCAGGATGCTGATGTGGGCGTCGGGAAATTTGGAGCGGACGGCGCGCAATGCCGGGAGGGCGAGGATGGCGTCGCCGACCCAGTTGGTGGCGCGGATGAGCAGCTTCATGCGGGCCTCGGGCGAGAAGCGAGTTTCTGCTGGATGGCGGCGAGAAAGGCATCTTCCTGTAAAAGAATGAAATCGATGATGGCGATGTAGACGGGAAAATCCTGGAAGTCGACATCGCGGAGATTGTGCGCGTCTTTTTCTGTGGTGATGAGGGCAGTTGCTTCGGCTTGATGAGCCGCTTCGACCAGCTTGGCGGCTTCGGAATCGGAATAGCGATGATGATCGGCAAAGGCTTGCTTTCCGGCGACGGAGCGTCCCCAGTGCTCAAGGTCAACGACGAAGGCGCCGGGATTGCCGATGCCGCAGAACGCATAGAAGGGGCCCGGGCCAAGTTCGGCGGCGGCGAAAAGTTGCGGCGACGCGTCGGCGAGCTTGTGAAAACCGAGCAAGCGCGTTTGCGCGGCAAAAACGGAGCCATTCTGCAGTTTGCCAATGGCCGTGTCGGTGCCGGGATTGGTTTCGGTGCGAGTAAACACCAGCAGATCGGCGCGAGCCATGGCGGAGAGCGGTTCGCGGAGACGGCCAGCGGGAAGAAGGCGATCGTTTTCGGCGGGGCGCGAAGAATCGAGGAGGAGGATGTCGACGTCGCGGGCGAGTTGAAGATGCTGGAAGCCGTCGTCGAGTAGAGAAATATCGACGCCGGCTTGTTGAAGGCGCAGGCCGTTGGAGTAGCGATCAGGTCCAACGCCAAATTCCACGCGATTCGCGAGACGAGATTTCATGAGTTCAATTTCATCGCTGGTTCCGGCGCTGCCTTTGTAACCACGCGTGAGAATGCCAACCCGTTTGCCTTGAGCGAGAAAGCGTTCGGCGAGCCAAATGACCATGGGAGTCTTGCCGGTACCGCCGAGAGTGAGATTGCCGACACTGATGACGGGCATTTGCAAGCGCTTGGAGCGGAGAATCCCTCTTTCGTAAAGCCAAGCGCGGAGCTTTACGATGGCGGCGTACAAGACGGATAGCGGCCAGAGGACGATCCGCGCCCATGGCGCCAGATTCATCGCGCGGGACCGCCCAACCGTTTGGCGATTTCGGCCAGGGCACGATCGAGAGCGCCGCGGCTGGATTCGACGAGTTGGCGTGCGGCGTTGCCCATGCGCTGCATTTTCTGTTGATCTTTGAGGAGGTGAATCCACTCCACGCCGGCGTCTTCGGGATTATCGACCTGGATGGCAGCGCCAGCTTCGAGGAATCGCGCGGCAATGGCGGCGAAATTTTCCATGGAATCGCCGAAGACGGGAACTTTCCCGAACGCGGCCGGCTCCAGAATATTGTGACCACCCGAGGGAACGAGAGAGCCGCCGACGAAGACGCCATCGGCAACGCGATAGAGCGAGGCGAGTTCACCGATGCTGTCGAGGAGCAGAACGGTAACGTCGTCGGGGATGTCGCGGCCAGTGCCGTCGGCGGGGATGCCTGGGCCAGGAATGGCGAGTTCGGAGCGGCGAATGAATTTGCGATGAGATTCGTCGATGAATTCGGCGGCAGCGGCGAAACGTTCCGGCTTGCGAGGAGCGAGGACGAGAAGAGCTTTGGGAAAATCTCCCTGGACCACACCGAAAGCGATGAGGGAGAGAGGTTCTTCGGTGGCCACAACGCTGCCGGCGACGATGACGGGCCGACGGCCACGGCGCTTGGATTCCTCGGCCAGCCATGCGGCGAGGGGCGTTGGAGCGGGCAATTCCATGTCGTACTTGAGATTTCCGCTGACAACGACGCGATCGGCAGGTGCGCCAAGAGCGCGGATATGCTCGGCGTCCTTTTCGGTTTGCATCAGGAACGCAGAAGCGTTGGAAAGCGCGGAGGCGAGGAACGGCTTCAAGTAGAAACCAAGCAGGCGAAGGTAACGCTGAAAACGAGCGAACGATCTTTCCGAAATGCGACCGCTGAGGAAAACAACGGGAACTCCGCGGCGCTTGGCTTCCCGAAGGAAGTTGGGCCAGATTTCGGTTTCAAGGATGATGACGATGGAAGGACGAATCGCGTCGAGGAATTTGCGGACACAGAAGGCCCAATCGAGCGGGAAGTAAATCACAGCATCGGCGAAGGGGATGCGCTGTTTTGCCAAGGCGTGGCCGGTGATGGTGGTGGTGGAAACGATGAGGGTACGAAACGGGTAAGCCTCACGGAGGCGCTTGGCGAGGGTGACGGCAGAAAGCGTTTCGCCGACGGAAACGGCGTGAATCCAGATGGCGCCAGAACGGTTCGCGGACAATTGCTCCAGCTCAGGGATGGAAAAGCCGAGGCGCTCTCCGAGGTTAGAAAGATATTTCCCGTGGCGCAGACCCTTTATAATCCAATAAGGCGCGGTCACCAGGGCGGCAAGCCCCATCAAGAAGCTATAAACGAAATACACTTATAGTGGCTCCGGTCTGATCCCAGTGAGCAATACATGCGCACCAGCGGCAGGGCAACCCTGCCAGTTCCCCAAGAATCGAAGGGCTCAAGATGCAAACAGTCTATTATAACCTCATGCGAAATATGGTTGCGTTGGTTGTGTTAGGTGCGGCGAGCCTTTGCGCGGTGGCGCAGACTGCCACGCAGGACGCGCCGAAGACAGCGGCGATGAAGGCGCAATTCACGGATACCCATGAAGGAATGACTATTGGAGTGGAACCGTGGACGCACGCGAGCGAGTACAAGGAGAAGTTTCCGAAACGGTCGCCATTCAGCGGAGGAGTGGTGGCGCTGCAGATGACGTTCAAGAATGATTCGGACGAGAGCGTCAAGATCGATGTGCGGAGCGCACGGTTGCTGCTGCTGATTGGTGAGGATAACCGGCAGGAATTGTCGCCGCTGACTGCCGACGATGTAGCGGACACGGTGATGCTGCAAAACAACGGGAAAGATCCCACGCAACGGCGCAATCCGTTGCCGATTCCGGTAGGCAAACCGCGGCCATCGCGCGACAAGAATTGGACGGAGTTCCGAGATGCTTGCCAGAATGCGGCGGTGCCGTCGTCGGTAGTGGCGGCGCACAGCACGCTGGTAGGGCTGGTATATTTTGATATGCGGAGCGAATGGGATTTATTGCAGAACGCGAAGGTATATTTTCCAAGTTTGTTGTCGATGTCGACGAAGAAACCGCTGTCGTATTTTGAGATCGATTTGGCGCATTGAGAAGTTATCAGTTGATCAAATATCAAGAATCAGCGACCAGCGATCAGGAAGCGCATGGTCGAAATTGGATTCGGGAGTGGCAGGTTCGTTGGCTCGGTGGGCATCGGCTACCATCACAAGCCTGGCTAGCAAAGCTAGCGTTACATTGCTCGGGATGACGAACACCGAGAAGGGATGCGCGAGACGACCAAGCGACTTGGAAGACGGTCGCCACAGATGTAAGGAGAGGCACACAGGCTGAAGCCTGTGCTACCAACAATCGGTGAGGCGATTTGCCGGGCACGGCTGGGTCCGTTACCATTGAGAGTCGAACAAAATTCCACCCCACACGGACCCATGATCAACTTTTTAGAAGAATTGAATCCAGAACAACGCCTTGCTGCGGAAACCACGGAAGGACCCGTGCTGATACTTGCGGGTGCCGGAACGGGGAAGACGCGCGCAATCACGTATCGCATGGCCAATCTGATCGCCAAGGGAGTGCCAGCGGAAGCGATACTGGCGGTGACGTTTACGAATAAAGCCGCCGAGGAGATGCAGACGCGCGTAGCAAACCTGCTGTTGCGCTCGGGAGTTCCTCCGGAGCGGCCGTGGATTTCCACATTCCATTCATTGTGCGCGCGGTTGCTGCGCAGAGAAGCGCTACACGCGGGCTTAGCGAAGGATTTCGCAATTTACGACGACGACGATCAACTGGCAGCGGTGAAGCTGACGATGGGCAAACTGCGGATTGAGGATGACGCACTGACGCCACGTAATGTGCTGAGCCGAATCAGCTATGCGAAGAATCAAGGTCAGATGCCGGAACAAGTGCGCGCAGAAGCGTTTGGGCCGGACACTCGGAAAGTGGCCGATATCTACGCGGGATACGAGAGTTTGCTGAAGCAAAGCAACGCGGTGGACTTCGATGATCTGCTGCTGCGCACGGCAAAGGTGTTGAGAGAATCTGCGGTGGTGCGGGAGAAATGGCAGAGGCGGTTCCAATACCTGCACGTGGACGAATACCAGGATACGAACCGCGTGCAGTACGAACTGCTGCGTTTGCTGACGAACGAAAAGAAGAATGTTTGCGTGGTGGGAGACGAGGACCAGTCCATTTACCGGTGGCGCGGCGCGGACGTGTCGATCCTACTGAGTTTTTCGCAGGATTTTTCAGCGGCAAAAGTGGTTCGGCTGGAGAGGAACTACCGTTCCACGCAAACGATTTTGGACGCGGCTGCGGGCGTGGTGTCGCACAATCCCGGGCGGCTGGGAAAGAATCTGCGCGCGGAGAAGGCCACGGGAACGAATTTGCGTTATTTCGAAGCACGCGACGCACAAGCAGAGGCGGAATTCGTTGCGGGCGAACTGGAACGGATTTTGAACGACGATCCGGACCAGACCTGCGCAGTGGAATACCGAACCAATTTCCAATCGCGATCGTTCGAAGAAGTGTTTCGGCGACGGGGATTGCGTTACAAGCTGGTGGGCGGATTCAGCTTTTACAACCGGGCCGAGGTGAAAGACGCGCTGGCGTATGTGCGGGTGATCTTGCATCCCGAAGACGACGTTTCGTTGCTACGGGTGTTGAATGTGCCGCCGCGAGGGATCGGGAAAACCACAGTGGACGCGCTGAGGGAACTTGCAGGGAAAGAGAATCTTTCGTTCTGGGATGGCATGGAATCGCTCATGACCAGCCCGGCATCGAGCCGGGCGGTAGCGCCGCTGCGAAGTTTTCGCGAGCTGATGACGCGGCTGCAGGAGGCATACACGACGAAAGAGCCGGCGGAGTTTTTGCGGTACGTTCTGGACGAATCGGGTTACATGACGATGTTGAAAGACCGCAATACGCCGGAAGACGTGGCGCGAATCGAGAACCTGGAAGAATTGGTGCGCGCGGTGGCGGAGAACATGGAAGCCGGAGAATCGTTCACGGATTTTCTGGACGCGGCGGCATTAGTGAGCGACGCGGACTCGTACGAAGGCAAGCCCGGCGTAACGCTGATTACGTTGCACAGCACGAAGGGACTGGAGTTTGACCATGTATTTTTGACGGGAATGGAAGACGGGATTTGCCCGCACAGCCGCAGCGTGAACGAAGAGAAAGGCATCGAGGAAGAGCGGCGATTAGTGTACGTGGGAATGACGCGGGCGCGAAACACGTTGACGCTGACGAGAGCGGTGTACCGGCGGGTGTTTGGAAACGAGCAGCAAATGCGCGCTTCCCTGCCCTCGCGATTCCTGAGCGAGATTCCCAGCGAGTTGGTGGAAACGGCGCGCGGTTCGATGGCGGACATGGGAGAGACGCGGCGGTACGAGCCGGACCCGGAGTATTCGTATTCTGCGGACGAATTTTTGCGAAGAGCGCGGGGAGTAAAGACGCCGGCGGCGCAGACGCAGGCGCGGAGAACGGCATCGACGAGCCCGTCGTTCAGCCGGCCGGCGTTGAAGCGCGGGCAGAAGGCTGATCCGCTGCTGGGAACGAAAGTGCGGCATCCGGAGTACGGCGTGGGAACCGTGGTGGGAGTGGAAGGCGATGAAGAAGACCGGCGATTGAGCGTAAGTTTTCCGGGCCGAGGAACGAAGAAGTTTGTGGAGCGGTACGCGAATTTGCAGCAGGTGTAGGCGCGAACGCGCCAAAAGGGTCCGTTAGCAATCGCGTTTGCGCGTGGTGGATCGATTGCGAAAGTGGTAGCTAGCCGCCAGCTCTCCAAAAGTGTTCGGAAACGGACATTTGTTTAGGTGAATTTAGAGGGGATTTAGATAGTTCAGGGTTAGAAATAGGAACGATGCCAGAGCCTGCTCGGATTTAGTTCCCACCTTTCGAGTGACATTACAAGAAATTTGCAAAAAAAGCTTGGGGAGTGCGAACAAGTCGGCGGGATGCCTCGTCTATGCAAGTAAGGGAAGGATTAAAAAAGGGGGCTAAACAGATCGCGCCGCTCCTGGTTTGACGGCCTGAGCGACGGCGACCTCCGGGAAAAGTTCATAGCCTGTGCAGGCTTGCGCTTTTCGTTTAACCCCGCCTCATTTTAGAGGGCTCTCTTCCCGTAAGGCAACTGTGAAGATGACGTAGAGAAATCTACGGCTGGAGGATCCCGTGAGGCACAAGGTGTGGGCTCTGCTGCTGATTCTAACGGTGAATTGTTACGCACAAGGGAGGCGTCCGGTAGACCCAGACCATCCGAGCGGCGGCCTGGTTGAACCGCTTTGGAGTCCGTTCGCAACGATTTCACCGGGGCAGCCGGTCAACAGTGGGAGAAACGCGCAGCCCGGGATGGCGGGCACGGTATCTGTGAATGAGTTGAAGTTGCCGGCGAAAGCGATACACGAACTGGAGCAATCGCTGAAGGCGTACAAATCGGGCGATTGGCGTGGATCAGCGACGCATCTGGAAAAGGTGCTGTCGATCGACCCGCAATACTATCCAGCACACAATGCGCTGGGCAGGTTGTATGTACGGATGCACGAATACGAGAAGGCTTTGGGAGAGTTTGAGAAGGCCACAGCGGCGGAGCCGGGATCCGCGCAAGAAATGCACAATGTAAGCGCGACTTTGTGTCTGCTGAAAAGATATCCGGAGTCGGAAAGCGCGGCGCGGGCAACGCTGCAGCTTGATCCGATGCGGCCGACTACCCGGTACGTGCTCGCGAATGCGTTGATCGGGGAAGGCCATGTAAACGATGAAGTGGTAACACTATTGAAGCAAAGCAGCGCGGAAGTGCCGAACGCCAGACTGGTGCTGGCGCATGCGCTGATCGCACGCGGCGCGAAGGATGAAGCGAAGGCGGAATTGCTCGCGTATCTGGCGACGCCGAATGCGCCGGGCAAAGACGATGTGAGGAAGTGGGTGGAGGAGTTGGGGAGCCAGGCCGAGAGTAAGGATGCGGTCCAGGGTGAGATGAAAGATCCGGGGCGGTAAGAAAGATCACAAGCAACCGGCCGGCCAAACACAAGATATGCGGAGCGGCGGAGCGGGTGCTTGGCGCTGGGTCGGAAAAGCGGCGGCTAGCCGCCGCACTCCAAAAGGCTGGGTCGGTTGCGTGTGGACGGATATCGCGATAAAGTGACTCGCTATCACTGCAACATCGCGCATCCGGCCGAAATCAGGGGATTCAGGGATTTCCCAAGGGCAAATGAAGAAATCCGGATGCGCACCCTGCACAGGTAAGAGTGTCTGTGCCACAGGATCGGAGCGGCTGGGTGGATTCACAACTTTTTCGATGTAAGAACATCGATCAGCTCATCTCGGACTCGGAACAACCCGAAAAACGATTGAAGAAGACGTTGGGATGGATCAGCCTGACCGCGCTGGGGATCGGCGCGATCATCGGTACGGGTATTTTCGTGCTGACCGGGACGGCGGCGGCGGGCGAAGAGGTGCTGTACCCTTCCCTGCTGAAAGCGCCGGTGCTGGATGTGATCCTGCACGGGTCGCACGCGCTGGGGGCTTCCGGAAGGCCAGGGGCGGGTCCGGCGATTGCGTTGTCGTTTTTCCTGGTGGCGATTGTGTGCGGATTCGCGGGACTGTGTTACGCAGAACTGGCGTCGATGATCCCGATCGCGGGCAGCGCGTACACGTATACGTATGCGACGATGGGCGAGTTAGTGGCGTGGATTATAGGTTGGGACCTGATCCTGGAGTATGCGGTTTCGAACATGGCGGTGGCGGTGGGATTTTCGGCGTATGTGAACAGCCTGCTGCATTCGTTCGGAGTTAATTTGCCGGAGACGTTGAGCACGCCAGCATATCAGCCGGGCGTGGGCTGGTTGATGCACTTCAACCTGGTGGGATTCTTGATCGTGATGGTCCTGACAGTGTTGCTGGTAACAGGGATCAAGGAATCAGCAGCGTCGAACAGCGTGATGGTGGCCATCAAGCTGGTGGCAATTTTCGTGTTCGTGATTTTCGCGTCGAAATACATCAATCCCGTGAATTGGACGCCGTTCGCACCCAACGGATTTCAAGGAATCCTGACCGGCGGAGCCATCGTGTTCTTCAGCTACATTGGATTCGATTCGGTGTCGACGGCAGCGGAGGAATGCAAGAATCCGAAACGCGATTTACCGTTGGGAATCATGGCGTCCCTGCTGATCTGCGCGGCGTTATACGTGGGAGTAGCGGTGGTACTGACGGGGATTCAGCCGTATCACATTTTCAAGGGCGACGCGGCACCGGTGGCGACGGCGCTCCACAACATCGGACTGGACAAGCTGCAACGGTGGGTGACGATCGGCGCGCTGATGGGGATGATCTCGTCGCTGCTGGTCTATCAGTATGGACAGGCGCGGGTGTGGTTCGCGATGTCGCGGGATGGATTACTGCCGTCGGCGTTTTCGCGGGTACACCCAAAATTCCGCACGCCGCACTTTGCGACATGGATCGCGGGAATTGTAGTGGGAATTCCGGCGGGAATCTTTGACATTGGGACGCTGGCGGATCTATCGAACATCGGGACGCTGTTCGCGTTCGTGCTGGTAGCAGCGGCGGTGCTGGTACTGCGGAAGACGCAGCCGAACCGCGCGCGAGGATTTCGCGTGCCGCTGGTGCCGCTTCTGCCGGTGCTGTCGATTATCACCTGTGTCATTCTGATGGCCAGCCTAACGCTTGAGAACTGGATACGATTTTTTGTGTGGCTGGTTATCGGACTTGTGATTTACTTTGCATATAGCCGCCACCGGAGCACCTTGAACCCAGCGCCCAGGGCTTGAAAAGAATAAGCATGAAGGTCCGTCATCCACAGAAGTTGAGCAGAGTCGCAGCGCTTCTTTGCACGGTGGTATTGTGCTTTGGGACGCTTCCTGAAAGAACACAAGCCTGGGGGAATAGCGCGCAACGGATGATTGCGAGCCATGCGGTGGAGACGCTGCCGTACGAGATCCGCTATTTTTTTGAAGCCAACCGCCAGTACATCGCCGATCACGTGGATGACCCGCTGGAGTTGATCGACAAACACCCAAGCGAGCGGCTGAACCATTACATCGAGCTGGATAAATATGGAAAGTGGCCGTATGAAGCGCTGCCACGGAATTACAAGGCGGCGCTCGCGAAGTATGGCAAATCAAAGATAGATGCGACTGGGCTGTTGCCTTGGGCCATCGGTTTGTACAGCCAAAAACTGACAGAGGATATGAAGACCGGGCGCTGGCAGGATGCGAAGAAGGATGCGGCATTCCTGGCAAGTTATGTAGCGGACGCGCATGACCCATTCAACACCACGGACAATTTTGACGGGAAACTGAGCGGGCAAAGTGGAGTGAACGAGCGGTTCAACTCGGCGCTGGTGGTGCGCTACGGATCGTTCTTTCCGCTGAGTCCGCACGATGCTTCGTTCATCAGCGATCCGACGGTTCATGCGTTTGACTCGTGCTTGTCGGCGCATAGCCAGGTGGAAACGATTTTATTGGCGGACCGCGAGGCGAAAAAGGGCCTGACATCGTACACAGACGAATACTACGACCGGTTTTACAATTTGACGGCGGCGTCATTGATCAAGCAGTTGTCGGAGGCGTCGACGGACGTGGGATCGTATTGGCTGACGGCGTGGATCAATGCGGGGAGGCCGCAATTGCCGAGGTAGCGGTGGGAGATGGCGGGAATCGGGGATCAGGAATCAGCAATCAGGAAAAACTGCGGAACCGGCTTGAAAGACGGTCCCTGCAAGCCCAAGAAATGGTTCGCCCATGGATACGCGGAAGACGAACGCTGTCCATTCAGAGGCTGGTAGAATCTCGTTGTGACAAAAACATTGGCTTCGCGGATTGTTGGCTTACCTAAGGCTGAATTACACGTACATTTGGAAGGATCGATAAGACCAGCTGTTGCATGCGCGCTGGCGCAACGGTATGGAGTTGCGCTGACGGAGGATGAGGTCCGGCGGCGGTACGCGTTCGCGAATTTCATGGAGTTTATTGAAACGTTTAAGTGGGTGACTTCGTTTTTACGCGAGCCGCGTGACTTTGCATTGCTGGCGGCGGACTTTGCCGAGCAACTGCTGGAACAGAATGTGGTGTATGCCGAGGTGACGCTCTCGGTAGGAGTGATGCTGCTGAGGAAGCAAGACCCGCAGGCGAACTTCGAGGCAATGCTGAAAGCGACCGAGCCGTTTGAGAAGAAAGGTCTGCGGCTGAACTGGATTTTTGATGCAGCGCGGCAGTTCGGGCCTGAGCCGGCGATGCAGGTGGTGGAAGCTGCAAAACGATGCAAGTCTCCGCGAATTGTGGCGTTTGGGATCGGAGGAGACGAACTGAGCATTCGGACAAGCGAGTTTCGCGGCGTGTATTTGAAGGCGGCGGATTGCGGGTTGCACCGGTTAATCCACGCGGGCGAGATCGGCGGGCCGGAAAAGATTCGGGAGGCGGTTGAAATTTTGGGAGTGGAGCGCGTGGGGCACGGAATCGCGGCGATTCACGATGTAGCGCTGATGGATTTGCTTGCGGACCGACGGACAACGCTGGAGATTTGCCCGACGAGCAATCTGCGGACCGGAGCGCTGGCGAAACTGGTTGGCGACGAGAAAGCCGGATTGGCGCAGCATCCGATGGCGCGTTTGATTCGGCATGGGGTGCCGGTGGTGCTGTCGACGGATGATCCAGCAATGTTTCATACCACGCTCGGCGAGGAGTACCAGCGCGCGCAGGAAATGGGGTTGACCGAGAAAGAGTTGAAGGAAGTTGTGGAGCAGGGATTTGCGTATTCGTTTGAGGGGAAGAAGAAGGCGAAGCGATTTCGGGAGAGGAATTAGAGATAAGTAAAAATTCGCACCTTAAAAACCAACCCGCGACACCTCTGCAAATGCGGAAGAAGGACTGAAGGCCGTGACCGGCACAGAAGTCAGCGCTGCATTAGGAAGAAAGATTGAGCCTGGCGCAGGGACAACGTTGGTGGCGGGCTAAGAGATGGAGCGGGTAGCGTTCACGGCGGCGCCTATGATGCCCAATTCATCGGTGGTGGGAATAATTTCGAAGCGGCTGCCTTGCAGCGGGCTCATCATCACCATTTTGTGGAGCAAACTGTCGAGTCGGCCCACTTCCAGGAATTTCACATCCGGCCCGGTAATGTAGAAGACTCCGGGACCTTCCAGATGAATGCTGGTGGCGGTGGCGGCAGCCAGCGCGCGGTGGCACAGCTTCACAAATTCCGCGCAGCGTTCGTCGCCGGCGCGTGCGTTGGCGAAAATTTCTTCAGGTTCCAGATCAAGAAAACGCAGCCGCATGGCGCGAAGTCCCAGGATGCCTTCCAGGTGCCCGCGTCCTCCGCAGCCGCAATAGTTCTCATTTTTATCGAGAGTGACCACGGTGTGGCCGCCTTCCCAAACACCGTCAATTGCGGGATACCGTCCAAAACCGATGCCGTTGCCGAGGGTCCAGACGCGAATCAGTTTGTTGAGCTTGCCTTGGGTGGCAGCGATGCCGGCCGCGGTGACGGCAGCGTCGTTGAACACACGAATCGGGACGCCAGCCGCTTCGCCCTTGATGGACGCCGCCAGTTCGGCTTGCAGATTGAATCCTTTCACCTGCTGAAGATTGGGAGATTCGGCAACGATGCCTTCGCGAATGATGCCAGGAAACCCGACACCGATGGCTTGCAGTCTCTGGCCTTTGGCCAGCTTCTCGATTTGCTCGCGGAGAGTCTGGGTGATGAGGTCGGCGGGCATGGATTGCAGTGGGTCTAGAACGTCCTGTTTGTCAGGATAGATCGCGGGCGCGCAGTGTACTTTGTTGTCTTCCACCAGGCCGGCGGCGATGTGTTGCATGACCAGGATGCCGAGCGATTTTTGCGTTGTCATTTCATTACCCGGTTCAGCCCGTTGAATGCCGCGGCTTTGTAGCATTCCGCGAGCGTGGGATAGTTGAACACGGTATCCACGAAATATTCAATGGTTCCATTCAGGGCGAAGACCGCCTGGCCGATGTGCAGAAGTTCAGAAGCGCCCTCGCCGATGATGTGCACGCCCAGCAGATGTTTGGAGTCGGGATCGAAGAGGATCTTCAGGCGGCCGGTGGTGTCGCCACGGATTTGGCCGCGAGCGATTTCGCGGAAGTACGCCATGCCCACTTCGTAGGGCACGCCTTCATCGGTGAGCTGCTCTTCCGTTTTACCGATGAAGGAAATCTCGGGAATTGTGTAAATGCCATACGGATAATTGGCGCGATTCGAATTGATGGGCATGCTGAAGGCTTTGGCGGCGGCGATGCGTCCCTGTTCCATCGAAACGGAGCCGAGGCTGGGAAAGCCGATGACATCGCCGACGGCGAAAATGTGAGGCTGCTTGGTGCGATATTCTTCGTCCACATGGATGCGACCGCGGTCGTCGGCGTCGAGTCCCGCGGCGGCGAGATTCAAATCGTCGATATTGCCGTGCCGGCCAACAGCATAGAGGAGCGCTTCGCCGGAGACTTTCTTTTTGCTTTTGAGGTTGGCGACGACCAGATGCTCGGCGGTTTCCTCGACGCTTTCCACTTCTTCATTCAGGCGCAGGGTGACGCGGCGATCGCGCAGGTGATAGCACAGCGCTTCGACCATCTCCGCGTCCGCGAATTCCAGAAGCCGGGGCCGCTTTTCGATAAGCGTGACGCGCACACCCAGGGTGGCGAACATGCACGTATACTCGACGCCGATGACGCCGCCACCGACCACGATCATGGTCTTGGGAATTTCGGGAATGCGAAGGATTTGATCGCTGTTGATGATGGTGCGGCCGTTGAACGGGACCAGAGGAGACTCCGCAGGCTTCGTTCCTGTAGCGATGATGATGTGGTCGGCTTCAATTTCCGTTTGGCCGCGCGAACTTTTGATCTGGACGCGGTGGGAATCCAGGAAGCTGGCGACGCCGGTAATGACGTCGATGCCGTTGCGAGACAATTGCGCCTGAATGACGTCGATTTCGGTTTTAATCACATTGGTGGCGCGAAACGACAGATCCGCCATCGTAATGTGTTCCTTGACGCGATAGTTCGAACCGTAGATGGTCTGGTATCGATACCCGGAAAGATGCAGCACGGCTTCGCGAATGGTTTTGCTGGGAATGGTGCCGGTGTTGATGGCGCAGCCACCGATCACTTCCAGGCGTTCAATGAGCGCCGCGCGTTTGCCGAATTTAGAAGCTTGAATGGCGGCGCGCTGGCCGGCAGGTCCAGAACCGATTACGATGAGATCGTATCTTTCCATGAGCAAGGGCGAGAGTATAGCATCGTTCGGTAAAAGCGAAGTGACAGCGGTTTGTCAGACTTAAGACCGCAGCGAGACGCAAAATCGCGCTAGCGCGCCTGAACACCGGTCCTCATAGGAATGCAAAAGACACTTAGCGGATTGAATTCCACCCACGAATGGACTCGGGTCGTCGCAGCGTTGGCGTGTGGCTTTCGGGATTGTCGCTCATCTGAAGAGAATAACCATTTGCCAGGTACGACGGGATATCGCGGTAGTCTGTCACGGGAATATACGGGCCTTCTTTGCCCAGATGCACGTGGTACCGCTCATCTTTGAAGCGATGGGGAAACAAGCGGATTCCCTGTTTCTTGCCGCGAGACACGGTTGCAAACAGCATGGAACTCCTCCCAAGAGTAAAGCCCGGGTATTCTACAAACGAGCAGCGACGGCAGTAAGAGGCACATCTGTGCAAATCTGTGCATGCTGTGGATCGCGAGAAAACGCGTGTCCGGGTGTAGTATTCCAGCATCGAAAAGGTGTTCAGGAGGCGCTATGTCCATACGACCGGTGAAACGACTGATTCGCAGCAAACCCACGCTGGAGGGCGCCGGCGTGCATCTGCGGCGCGCGTTTGGATTCGGCAACACCAAGGACTTCGATCCATTTCTGCTGCTGGATGATTTCCGTAATGATGTGCCGGAAGATTATCTGGCGGGATTTCCGTGGCATCCGCATCGCGGCATCGAGACGATCACGTACGTTCTGGCAGGAACGGTGGAGCACGGCGACAGCATGGGAAATCACGGGGCGATTGCGCCCGGCGATGTGCAGTGGATGACCGCGGGGAGCGGAATCATCCACCAGGAAATGCCCAAGGGGGACCACGCGGGGCGGATGCACGGGTTCCAACTGTGGGCCAATCTGCCTTCGGCTCTGAAGATGACGCCGCCGCGCTATCAGGAAGTGAAGTCCACGGAGATTCCCGAAATCACGGACGACGACGGCACGCACGCGCGGCTGATCTGCGGAAAATTCTGGGGCAAGACCGGGCCAGTGGATGGAATTGCCGCCGACCCGATCTATGTAGATGTGTCGATTGCGCCGGGGCGAAGAAAAACTCTTCCCGTGGAAACGACGCGGCACGCCTTTGCGTACGTATTCGCCGGAAGCGGCAAATTCTGCAATGCTTCCGAACCGTTGGAGGTGCCAACGGAGCCGGTGGGATGGTTGGACACCGCACCACCGTCCGCGGCCGACAATCGCTCCCTGGTGCTATTTGATCGCGGCGATGAGGTGATGGTGCAGGCCGGAGAAGAAGGTTTGCGATTCCTACTGGTGTCCGGGAAGCCGTTGGAGGAACCGGTAGCATGGTACGGACCGATCGTGATGAACACGCAAGAAGAGTTGCAAAATGCGTTTCACGAACTGGAAAAGGGGACGTTTTTGAAGGGCAAGACGAAGGCCGAAGGCAGCTAAGGTAGCCAAGAAACGAAGAACCCCACACGCACGGTCGGCGTGTGGGGCGCTCGGAAACAGCAGGTAGCACTAACGAATTGTTATGTGCCGCTGCGCAGATCGATGCCGCCGCTTACGGTGTGAACTTCGACGCGACCCGAAGAATCGCCCACGTGGGCACGCAAGGAGTGCTTGCTCTGTTCTTCGATAGTCACCGGGATACTGGTACGGATTCCTCCGGACGTCGATTCCGCCGAAAGCAGGAAGCTGGCGTTCTGCGGCACATTAATTTCCACTGAACCAGACACGGTCTTCAAATCCCACAAGCGGTTGCCGGTAGGATTCCCCGAAACATTGATGGAGCCGGAAATGAGGTGTACCTTGACATCATTGTTGGCGCCCTCCACTTCCACCGCGCCGCTGGCTGACGAGGCTTCGACGCGATCGCCAGGCTTCTGGATGCGGATAGAACCGGAAGCGGCGGTAGCCTTGATGTCGCCCTTGGTGGCCTTGACGGTTACGTCGCCTGATGCGCTATTGACGCGCACAAAGCCGCCAATGTCCGCGATCTCAATCGAGCCGCTGGCCGCCGAGACTTGTACATCCTTCTCGACGCTGTAGACGTGCACGTATCCAGACGCTGAGGACGCCTTCACCGGACCCTTGACCTGGTTTACCGTGACGCCGCCGGAAGCCACGCTCGCGTCAATTTCCGTAGAGCGCGGAACTTCAATCTTGTACTCGATGGAAACATTCCTGAGCCATGAACTGTTCTTGCCAATGCGAATGGTGTCGCCGCTCTGTTCCAATGGCGGATTCGCCAACACTTCCTGCGCGTTCTTTTCGGTGCTACCAAATACCGTCCACCCACCTGGCGTCACTTTTGCCCAAACGTGCACTTGCCCGTCGGCAGCGCTACGAATCTCCACGTTACCCGAGCCGTTGCTCAGCTCGATGCGCGTCACACCGCCGCTAACCTTAAAGGTCTTTTCAAATGTGTTGTCCGCGGCGGTCGCTTGCAGGGGAGCAAATGCGATGCCCGCGGCTAAAACCAGGGTGGCAAATGAGGCGGTTCTGCTTGTGACCATAGTCGCTGTAAGTGCCTGTCCTTCCAGGCCCTCCTGTAATCTAATACGCAGTTAGTTGTGGCTATGTTCCCGCGGATTTCTTCAGACTCTCGTTGAGGGAGCCCTGGCGGTAACCCTCTAAATCCAATGCCACATAGGTGAATCCCGCCGTTTTCAGGGCGCTGGACATGGCGGCCGCCATCTCGGCCGACAGCGCTCGTGGAAGCTCAGCCGGCGCCAGCTCAATCCGGGCCAGTTTGTCGTGCAACCTCACCCGGAATTGCCGGAACCCCAGCGCCCGCAGTGCTGCCTCGCCGCGTTCCACCAGCGACAGGCGCTCGGGCGTTACTTCCGTGCCGTAGGGCAGCCGGGAAGCCAAGCAGGCTGAGGCTGGGCGGTCCCAGGACGGTAGCCCGGCGCGTTCGGAAAGGTGGCGAATCTCCACCTTGTGCAGCTTGGCATCCAGGAGGGGAGTCAGCACGCGATGCTCTTTCGCCGCTCGATGGCCGGGCCGGAAATCGAAGGTGTCGTCGGCATTTACTCCGTAAGCGGTGGCGGCAAAATTCCTCTCCGCGGCAATCTGATCCATGGCGGCAAACAGCTCGTCCTTGCAGAAATAGCAGCGATCGGCATTGTTCGCGCGGTAGGCCTCTTTTTCCATTTCATGTGTTTCGACGAATTCGTGCCGGATCGCCGTGGCCTGAAGGTACTTCTCCAGTTGCTCACGGTCGAATGCAGAGTAACTGGGGGATAGCGCCGTGACCGACAGCGCGCGATTACCGAGCACACGATGCGCTGCCCATGCCAGGTACGCCGAATCGGTGCCCCCGGACAGCGCGATGAGCATCGACGGGTGCTCAGCGAGCTTCGCGAAAAGCAGCTGTTCCTTTTCGGATGCCTGCTCGGCCGAAGCCTCTCCGGTATGGATGTTCACCAACGTTTCCATGGAATCTGAGTATAACCTACCGTTGCCCTTCTTCTGCCTACTGCCTTTCCCTTACCTTAGTCACGGAGCCTGATGTCGCCATCTCACTTGAAATCCAACAGGACATCCACGGTGCCCTTCGACGGATCCGTTTGCAGCCAATGACCGACGGTATCGTAGTGAATCGGCAAATCCTTGAACACAGTCTCCCGGTGCAACTGCAGGCGCGTGAGCAACTGTTCGAAGATCGCCTTGTCAAAAACGTCGCCGGTTTTCTGAAGCCACGCGTCTCGGATGATTCGCTCCGCTGCCAGAGACGTCCCCGTGATTGTCATGGCGTTGAACTTATACTGCTGCCCTTCAGACACGCTAATCAAATACGAGACGGTATGAGCTGTATCGTCGAACTTCCCCTCGACGTTCAATTTCGCGTCCAGGTAACCCAGGTGGCCGTACTCTTCTTTCGCGTGATCGATGCCACCTTCGATCTTCATACCGTCAGCCACGTCGCCCGGTTTCATTCCGAGAGCGTTCGTGAGCGTCATGGTTGAAAGAACGCTGTTGCCCTGCCATTCCACGCTCTTCCATTGATAGATGGGACCGGGAGTGCATGGTATGAAGACAGGAATCTTGTCAGGCAATTTCTGATTTGGATTGCCGCTAAGGCGCACTTCTGCGGGACCGATTTTCGGCCGCAGGTTACCCTGTTGCAGGTAGACGGGCCGAATGGCCTCGGCGAGGAAAATGTCGATGGCGGCGCGCGAATAGGGTTTGCCGACAATTTCCGGCAGGTGCTGCTGAACGGCGCGATTGTTCGTAAGATTCGCGTCGCCGAATTCCACGCTGGCAATCCGCGGCGGGTCACCCGAAATCGCGAATTGTTGAATTGAGCCTTCTCCCAGAGGATTTGCCACTACGGAGTGCTCCACGCTGGCGGTTGTTCCGTGCTCGGCAAGAAAGGCGCTGATGGAATTGGCGGCCTTGTCGACCACGGTGCCCGCTTCGGGAAGAGTCGCATTGTAGAAGGGCAGGTCTTTCTTGATGGCCTCGGTCAATTCCGAGTCAGAGAACCACGGAAAATCGTCGTACGTTACCGGCAGGCGTGGATTTTCTTCAACGCGATAGGTGGCGATCACGGCGTCGTTTTTTGTCGTAAAGCTGTAATTCACTTTCGCAAACAATCCTGAGCGTACCAGGATGTCCGCGGCGTCTTGCAGGTCTTGTTTGCCAACCTGCGAGCCGTTTACCAGGCCGGTGAGTTCGACCACCTGCGCTTCAGTTAGAATTTTCATCCCTTCGGCGTGCACTTCTTTGAGCGCCGAGGTTTGTGCGTATGCGGTTGGAGCGAGCAGCAGAAAAGCGACAGAAAGGAATTGGCGGAGTCGCATGTCCTTATCTTAGCGGAAATTCCCCCTTCCGTCGCAATCAGCAATCCTGGCTAAAAAACATCAGGATCAGCAGGCGGTCGCGGTACGGTGCGCGCGCGATCGAGCACCCATTGCGGAAATTGCGGCTCGCCGTGCGGTGGATGGCCGCGCGTGAGCGCCCAATGTTCAATCCACGTGGTGCCGTCTTCTCCCGCATAATCATCCGGCATGCGGTAAGCCGAATCGCCCAGCGCTTCGTCCAGGGTAATGAACTGGTAGCCGCGCTTGCGCAGCAAATCCAGCAATTCCCCAATATGATCCGCTTCCAGCCAGTTTCCGTGTAGCAGCAGGACTTGCTTCGGCTCGTAGCCGATCAGTTCCTTGCAAAGTTTTTCGTTATAGTCAAACACGCTGTCCGTATAGGACAGATACGAGTCCACCAATTGCTTTTGCAGCGCCGTATCACCGCGTTTCCGCGCGTCCGCGTACACTCCCGCATACATCCAGTCCCACGCGTCCATGGTGACCGGGGCAACGCGGTAGCCGCGGGCGGTGAGAAACGCTTCGGCCTCGCGGCGCGTCTGCAGATCCATTCCAACGTCCAGGTACGGATGGCGGAGGTAGCGCATCTTCATGTGGTGCTCATACTGCAGGGTCTTTGTTACCGTCTCGCCTCGAATCACATCCTCTTCCCAGGCCTGCAGCGGCACGCGATTCAGCGAGGTGTGTTTGAAAGTGTGATTGCCGAGTTCGAATCCTTGGTCAAGCCACAGGCTGAGTGCTTTGATACGGTCGTCCACTTCACCCCAGCGGTACAGCTTCCGTTCATTGACGAATCCTACGGCCGGGGCCTTTTGCTGCTTCAAAGTGGCCAGCAGCTTCGTGGTCATCTCCACAATTTCTTTTCCCGTCATGCCGTTGGCATTGGCAGCCGGCAGATCGTCAATCGTAAGGGCTATAGCGCGTTGCGGAGTTTGCGCGCGCGTTGGCGCGACGCCCGCGAGGCCCAATATTAAAACGACTGAACCAAACAGTGCGTATCGCATGCCGCCTATCTTAGCGGAAAGGATGAGCGCAGGCGCAAGCTTTTCAAAATTTCCATCGCGAAGCGGGGCTAACATACACGCTAGCGCTGAAGAATAATACCGGGTTCACCACAAAGGACACAGAGAACACAGAGAAAGGCAACGGCTGGCACAAAAGAGCAACGCTACATGGAAGACGCAAAGCCACGGATGACGGCGTAAACCCGCCTCTACAGCGCCAGTTGAGCCAGCGGCTTATTCTACCGTGACGGACTTGGCTAAATTGCGCGGCTGATCGACGTCGCAGCCGCGACGAACGGCAATGTGATACGCCAGCAACTGAAGTGGAATGATCTCCAGCAACGGTGACAACAAATCCGGCGCCGGAGGGAGTTCGATAATGTGGTCCGACGCTTCCTTGGCCAGCTTGTCTCCTGTGGTCACAACCGAAATCACAATGCCGTCGCGGGCCTTGACCTCTTTAATATTGGAAACGCTCTTTTCATAGAGCGTCAGCGACGCCGGATCCGAATCATCCCTCGTCGCGAGCACGACCACGGGCAAATTCTCGTCGATCAGCGCATTAGGCCCGTGCTTCATTTCTCCAGATGGATACCCCTCGGCATGAATGTACGAAATTTCCTTCAACTTCAGCGCCCCCTCCAGGGCCATCGGATAGTGAATGCCGCGGCCTAGATACAGGAAGTCCGACTGTCGGAAATATTGCCGAGCAAGGTTGTCGTAAAAGCCGCTGGCTTCGGCCTGCAGAATAGTTTCCATCTTGTGGGGGATCTGAATGAACTGGAGCATCAGTTGCCGGGCCGCTTCGTTGGAAAGTTTTCCGCGCACCTGCCCCAAGTGCGAGGCCAGAAGGACCAGCGCGGCGAGTTGCGCGGTAAACGCCTTCGTGGAGGCCACGCCAATCTCGGGCCCGGCGTGCGTCAGAATGGTGCCGGCGGCTTCGCGCGTGATCATCGAACCCTTCACGTTGCAAATCGCTACGGATGGCGAGCCTTTTTGCTTCGCTTCGCGCTGTGCCGCCAGGGTATCCGCGGTTTCACCGGACTGCGTGATGCACACGGTGAGCGTTTTTGCATCCAAAATGGGATCGCGATACCGAAACTCGCTGCCATAATCGACTTCCACCGGAATGCGCGCCAGGCGCTCAATCATGAATTTTCCGGCCAGCCCGGCATGCCAACTGGTACCGCAGGCCACGATGCGCACGTTCTGAAAGTCGCGGAACTGTTGCTCGCTCAAAGCCATTTCGTCGAGGAAGACCTTGCCAGTATCCTGCGAAATGCGTCCCAAAATCGTGTCTCGAACGGCACGCGGCTGCTCGTAAATCTCCTTCTGCATGAAATGCTTGTAGCCGCCTTTTTCCGCCATGATGGGATCCCACGTCACGTGGTGAGATGGGCGGTCGACCGGTTTGCCATCGAGGTCCGATACCTTCACTCCGTCGCGCGTCAGAACCGCGACGTCGCCGTCGGCCAGAAAGAAAACTTCCCGAGTGTGTTCCAGCAGCGCCGGAATATCGCTGGCCACGAAGTTCTCTCCGTTGCCGAGTCCAATCACGGAAGGGGGTCCGTTTCGCGCCGCAATCAATTTCTGGGGATCCTTGGCCGACAGAAAAACCAGCGCGTAGATCCCGCGCAACTCACGCAGCGTTTTCCGCACTGCCTCCTCAAACGGCAGATCCTTTCCATATTTCTCGACGAGGTGCGCCACCACCTCGGTGTCGGTCTCGGTGAGAAACTTGTGGCCTTCCGCCTGCAGCTTTTCCTTCAGCTCAAAGTAGTTCTCAATAATTCCGTTGTGCACTACCACGTACTGCCCGGTGCAATCGCGGTGAGGATGCGCGTTTTCTTCGGTTGGACGCCCATGCGTGGCCCAGCGCGTATGACCGATGCCGTACGTCCCATCGATCGGTGAAGCGGCCATTGCCTCTTCAAGGTTACGGAGTTTTCCCGGAGCGCGCCGGAGCTGAAGCTTGCCGTCGGTGCCGACCACGGCAATGCCCGCGGAGTCGTAGCCGCGGTATTCCAGCTTCCGCAGTCCTTCAATGATCACCGGGACGACTTTTTTGGAACCGATATAGCCGACAATTCCGCACATGCCGTAAGTCTCCTCACGTTGAAAAAGTCAGAGTAACACGGGGGACAGCGAGGGCGGTCGAAAAGGGTTGCTGGTGTTCAGCTGAGTTACTGCGGGATAGGTTCATTCAAGGTGCGCTGGATTTCGTAATCCTTGAGTTTGTCGTTCTCGTCGAAATAGAACGTGACGCGGGCCGTTACGGGCTGTAGCCGCTCGGTATCAATGTGTCGAATCTTGGCGACAATGGTGCCGTGCTTCGCGCCCGGCTCCGACGGATAGTCCCTGGCTGCAAGAAACGCATTCACGGCAGCTTCTGTCGTTCCCGCCGGCAGTTGTTCGTCGAGCATTTGTTGAATGGGCTTCAGCTGCGGATCACTGGTTTTCGCGGCTTTCTGGCAGCCCGCAAGAATGAGCACGGCCACAGCCACAGCGGTCAACCACGGCAAAAAGATTCTGAGTTTCAATAGCGGGGAAGGACACCAGCGTTGTTCAGCAACCAAGGGCTGCACCCCAGTACAGAATTTATTCCACGATTTCGAAGCGATATTCTTCGATCACTGGATTCGTTAGAACCTCTTTAGAGATGCGCTCGAGCTGTTTCTGCGCTTCCTCGCGGTTCCATCCATCCAGGTTCAAGACAAAGAACTTTCCCTGGCGAACATCTTTCACCTGCGCATAGCCAAGGCCCGAGAGGGCGTGATGAATGGTCTGCCCCTGCGGGTCCAGAACCGTGCGCTTCGGCATTACCCAAACGTGTGCTTTCATGGAATTCAGTATAACACCCTGATAATCAGGCTCTAAGGCCAAGGACGAGAGGACGATTCCCCACAGAGGACCTAGAGAAAATAAGGACAAGGTCTTTGATGCGGAGACTAGTGATAGGTGCGCCAGGGTGACCGGGGTCACAGGCAGTCTTTGCTAGCATCACCGACGAGGCGTCTCCATGGTGCTATAAGCGCGGGGGCTCCGCACTTGGGCACGGGCATCTAATTGTGTGCGACGTGAGGTGACTTATGAAGCGGATTCCGTTTCCGTTCGCAGCCGTGTTCGCCTTGACCTTCCTAGCTACAGGCGTTGCCTGGGCGCAGGATGCAACCAAGCTTGTGCCAGCCGCCATCGCTACTGCGGCCCCCGCCAGCAGCACTGCCGTACAAGCAGCGCCGCGTACTGTAAAACAGACATACAACGCTATCTTTGTGGCGCCGTTCGAGATTCAGAAGGACGTAACGTTCCCACCCGAATATGTGGCGCTGATGCAAACGGAAATCTCCAAGGAACTGAGCAGCGCAAGAGTTTTTACTGAAGTTGTCGCGTCGGGTCAGACGGCTTCAACGCCCGACAGCGGATGCGTCATTTCTGCGCACGGATGCGACCGCTGCTGCATTCCAGTACAAACGATTGCATACGATGCTCTCCACAAGCCTGCAGAAGGACATCAACAAGCTGGCGGCCGAGGGCTTTCGCGTTTCGTCGGGCACGCTGACAGTGCTTCAGGCAAATCCCATCGTTATCGTCGAGAAGGCGTCGCCGCCGTTCAAATCGCGCTATGAATATGTCATCAAGGAAACACAGCTGGTTTCCAGCGGCGAGAAGGAAGTGCAGAAGGTGCAACAGCAGGGCTACACGCTAATCGGCGAAACAGAACACGGGACAGCGCACTTGTTGCTGTTCGAGAAGGTGATCCCCGAATAGCCGCGTGAAACGTGATTCGCTACAGAGCACACAGAGAGAAGGAACCCGAGTTGCGGGATGCAGTGCCTGACCTGCAAAAAAATCGGCGGCGAGCAGCCCACTCCAAAAGGTCAGGCTACGCCTTCGACTATGCGGATCTCGCGCTCTACGGCGCGGCCGAGGAGTTTTAGGGCTGCCTGATAAGCGGCGCTTTCGTAGGTTTCGATGGCTTTGTCGACGCTTTCGAACTCGATCATCACAATTCTCTGCTTGATGCCGGCCTCGTAAGCACGAGCCGGATTGCCACGGGCAAGGACGGTGCCGCCGCCGGCTTGAATCGCTGGCGCCGCGAGTTTGGCGTATTCGACCAACACCGCGGGATTCCAGATCGACCGGTAGAATGCTATCCAATATCCCTTCGCCATGAATTGCTCCTCGCTTTCGGAAATTTAGAGATTCGAATCACGGCTTGCGCCACTTCCCTGCTCACTCATGCCGAAGCGCGACCAAGGGATCGACCTTCGTCGCTCTGCGGGCAGGAATGTAGCATGCCGCTACGGCCACCACAGCCAACACGGTACTGACGAACAGAAGAGTCCAAGGGTCTCGTGGGCTGACGCCAAATAAAAGGCTGGAGAGGATACGGGTAATGGCGAGAGCGCCGAGACCGCCGAGGGCGAGACCGGCTCCCGTCAGCGCCATGCCGGTCTTGAGCACGAGCATCAACTGTTCCCAGGCGCTGGCGCCGAGTGCCGCGCGTATACCGATTTCGTGGGTGCGCTGAGTGACGGAATAAGAGATCACCCCGTAAACGCCAATCGCAGAGAGCAGCAGGGCCAGTCCAGCAAACGTGCCCAGCAGAACGGTGCGCATGCGGTTTTCGCCGAGAGATTCGGACTTGATCTGCTCGAGGGGCTTGATTTCGGGAAGGGCTTGAGATTTATTCAGCTCCCAGATGGCGGCTTGGATGGATTTAATCAGGTGATTGGGATCCATGGCCCCACGGACCACCAGGGCTTGCTGCGGACTGGGGCTTTGCTTGTAGGAAACATACAGGCCCGCGCAGGCATCGTCCAAACCGCAGGCGCGCTCGCCCTCAACAACGCCCACAACTTCCCAGGCGATTTCCGGACCGAGAGCTGGCTGGCCAGGAATGATCTCTTCGATGCGTATGCGCTTGCCCAGGGGATCTTCATCCTTGAAATATTTTTTGACCATGGCTTCATTCACGACGGTGACGGGCACGGTTGCGGCAGTGTCGGTTTCTGCGAGCCAGCGGCCCTTCTTCAGGCGCATGCCGATGGCGGCAAGATAGGAAGGGCTGACGGGTTTGAAGCCGGCGGCAGGACGTTTGGCAACTTCGACGAAGGGTTGGCCCTCGATGAGAAATGGCATGCCATCTGGCCAGCCTTGCAGAGGCAGAGCGCCGGTGGTGGCGGCTTGGCTGACTCCGGGCAGCGCCTGGAGCTTTTCGAGGACTTGGCCGAGATAGTTGATGATGCGCGGGCCGTCGGGATATTGCTGTGTGGTCATAGGAAATTGCATGGTGATGACGTTGGTGGCATCGAAGCCGGGATCGACCTGCTGCAATTGGTAGAAGCTGCGAATGAGCAACGCGGCGCCCGACAATAAAATAAATGCGAGAGCGATTTCGGCGACGGCCAATCCGTTTCTGACATAGGTGCGATTGATGCCGGTGGTGCCGCCTCTTCCGCCTTCTTTGAGCGAACCGACCAGATCGGCTTTCATACTTTGCAGCGCGGGAGCAATGCCGAAAAGAACTCCCGCCGTGACCACAATGGCGACGGCAAAGAGAAGCACCTGACCATTCAGTGAGACATCGGCTTCAGCAGGCAACAGCAGCGGGGGTATCCACGCTTTCAAGCCGCGCATCAACGCCCAAGCGAGAGCTATTCCCACGGCGCCGCCGATTCCGGCTAGCAGCACACTTTCTGTAAGGAACTGCCGGACGAGGCGCGCACGGCCAGCGCCTAACGCGGAACGTACGGCGACTTCACGTTCGCGGGCCGCGCCGCGCACGAGGAGTAGATTGGCGAGGTTGACGCAGCCGATGAGGAGGACAGCGCCGACCGCGGCGAGAAGCACGAGGAGCGATTGGCGAAGATCTTTGTCCACCATGCGGTCCTGGTAGCGGTCGACGGTGACGCTCCAACCTTTGTTGGATTTGGGATACGCCTGCTCGATCTGCGCGGCGACACCCTTCATTTGCTCGCGAGCTTGCTGCAAGGTGACGCCAGGCTTCAAACGCGCCCAGGAAATCATCCAGTGGTAGTCGCGGGTCATCTGTTCGGGCTTAAAGGCGAGCGGTGTCCAGACATCTTGCCATTCGCGGTCGTACATGCCCGGGGGCATAACGCCGATGACGATGTGCGGTTCGCCATTCAGGCGAACGCTGCGGCCGATAATGTTGGGATCTTCACCGAAACGGTTCTGCCAGACGCGGTGACTGAGAATCACAACATGATTCTTTCCGAGCTGGTCTTCATCGGAGGCAAAGGTGCGGCCTAGCATCGGCTTGACGCCAAAGATTTCGAAGTACGGCGCGGAGACACGGCCATTTCTCAGTTCCACAGGCACATCAGCGTCGGTAAGCGTGACGCTGCCCCAGGACTGCGCAGCCATGGCGGTGAAGACCGTGTTTTGATTCTTCCAATCGAGAAAATTGAGGGTGGAGATGCCGTTGCGCTCGCCGCCGGGAGGCTTTTCCCAGACATTGAGAATCTGGTCGGATCCAGGGAATGGCAAGGGCTTCAGGAGAACCGCGTCGGCAAAGCTGAAGATGGCAGTAGTGCCGCCAATGCCGAGGGCCAGTGTCAAAATCGCCGCCAGCGCGAATCCGGGGCTCTTGCGGATCATTCGCAGCCCGAAGCGCACGTCCTTGCCCAGTTGGTCCATGGTGACACCCCAGTCGATTGGACTGCCTGCGGACCCTGCGGTTAGCACCAAACGAAGGTCCGGGCACACGCCGGTCTCGACCCGGCCGGCATGAAGAGATAACGAGAGTGGCCGCGGAAATGTTCCCAGAAGATTTGGCGAACAGCCTCATGCGCTCAGAATTGAGGTAGAGGAAACGGGGCTGGCATAAAAGACCAGCGCTACCTTTAAGACTGAAAACGGGCGGTCCGGGCGACGAGCGTTGAGTTTCTTTATTTTTTGGCGGTGATAGCTTTTTTGATTATGGCGACGGAGGCGTTTGCATCGGACTCATTTTCGAAGCCGATTACGCTGGAATATTTCTTGCCGATGACCAGGGCCATGAGAAAAGCCATGTTAATGCCAGCGGCGGAAATGCCTTGCGCGATCTTGTGTCCGAGGCCGGGCTTGTTGTCGCCCTCGACAAGCAATGCCGGGATGGATGACACGGCGAGGCCCGCTTCCTGGGCCTTTGCGACGGACTTCTTCCCGGTTATGGGATAAAGCTCGACCGCGGCTTTTGTGCCACCCGCTGGATGCCTGTAGCCCATTAGCACCTGCAGGTCGGCGCCTACGCCGGCAAGCGGTTGCAGCGTCTTGGCAAGGGTGCCGGTCTGATTTTCCAATTCTTTACGCCAAAGAGTGATTTTCTTGACTGTAATGGCCATGGGAAATCCTTTCATACAAATTCGGCGAGCAGCTAAGGCGCATGGTACGCCGCCGGCATAGCTGAGGCAACAGTTCAGTGGGCGTTGCGTTGCGTTGAGTTAGAAAAAAACCAAGAGAATCGCCTTACGCCTGAAGGGGTGAGCGACAGGATTGTGAATGTGGCGTTTATTTCGGGGACTGAGACTGCTGTTTTTTGCGTTGTTCGTCTAGCTTCTTCACAAAGTCTTCAAACTTGGGAAGCTGCTCGGGTGTGAGGAACGTACGCATTTCCGAGCGCGCTTTTTGTCGGACGGCATCCATGTCAGCATCCGATTTTTCGCGGATCACTTTCATGTCGTCGTGAGCTTGATGCAAAACGGAATCCACTTTTTGCGTCTGCTCCGGTGTTAGCTGCAACTCTTTGGTGATCTCGGCAACGCGGGCCGCGCGGCGTTCGGGTTCGCTCATGGCAGCAGGAGGCCTGTTCGCGGCAAAGCTTTTGTGCGCGAAGTTGTAGCCAAATACGGCGCCGATAGCGATCCCTAGTGCAAAAACCACAGCCAGCCAGAGGCCAGCCTTTTGCCTTGTGTCAGCAGTCATCGATGAGCCTCGGAGGAGTTGATCAGCACATCATCGTTCAGGGGAGCCGGTTGACTTGGCTCCAGTACCGTTTCATTAGCTGCGACTTGCGGAGGGCCAGAAAGCTCGACGCGCCGCAACTGGTAAGTCCAGGTGCTTGCCAGCAGCAAGAGCAGAGCGCAGACCGCAACGAGCCGCGGGGCGAACTTCCTGATACTGATCCATACCGCATCGCGCAAATCGATTTCGGATTCCTGCCCGGCGATTGCGGCCATCACGCGGGTGGCAAACCACGGCCCGGGTTTTGCAGACAGCCCTGCCAGAGGCTGCAAGGCAGCTCGCGTCATGGCCAGATCTTCCGCGGCTTCGCGGCACTCCACGCATTGCGAGGCGTGTTCGCGCGACGCCGGCGACAATGCTTTCAGCGTCCCGAATTCAACTTCGGCATTCTCCAATGGCAGAACCTCAAGTTCCTCCCGGAACTCCTGGCATCCGCTTACTTTCCGATTGGGCCCTGTTGCCATCCGCATCACCCTCTCTTGGTCGCTAAATTCCTGCCGGCCAATTCACTCCGCTACTTCGCTGCATCCCGACGCTTAACCTTTTCCATGATTCGCCGTCGCGCCCGGAACAATCGCACCTTTACGGTATTGCCGTTGATTTCCATGATATCGGCGATCTCCTCGACGGAAAAACCCTGCACTTCCTTCAAGATGAGCATCAAGCGGTCTCGCTCGTCCAAATCCACCAACAAATTCTCGACTCGTTCGCGCGCATCCAGCCGGTCGCTGACGTCGGGCGCGGCGGTTTTTTCGCTAAAACCGCTATACTCGTGAGCCTGCTCTTCATTCAAATCTGACTCGTACAACAGCGGGCGCACCTTGCGTTTGCGCAACACGTCCCAACATTCGTTCACGGTGATCTTGTACAGCCAGGTGCTAAAGGCGGCGCGTTGATCGAATCTTTTCAGCGAAAAATAAGCCTTCACAAAAACCTGCTGGGCGACATCTTCCACATCCTCCTTGTTTCGAAGGATGCCACCGGCAACCGCGAATACGCGGCTTTGATGTTTCCGGACGAGAAGCTCGAACGCCTCCTTATCGTCAGACTTGGCGAGCCGCACGAGTTCGCGATCGTCGTCACGCCGGAGCGCGTCCGACGCGGGCGTCAGAACAGGAGCTAGAGCCTGGGCCGCCATCTCACCTGTTTTTGGGACGTGTGGCATGAGTATTTGGTTACGCTAATCTGGCTGCATTGTAGAGTATGCACCGGAGCGGGGCGTTTCCGTAAGTGGTTGTGGGGGTAAGCGCTGGGAGGTATCCGCTAGTGCTGTGGGTGTCTGTGGTTACTTTTTCGCACATTTGAAGGACTGGCGCGAAGAAACGTTGCGCAGAGGCCGCGGGGCTCCGGCACTTTGAGGCAAAAGCGGCAGCGAGCCGTCGCACTCCAAAAAGGGCTACTTCCCTGCTTTGCGTAGGAGTTTGGGAGTGGCTAGCCAGAGAAGTTGGCCGCTCGGAGGGACCAAGCGGGTCAGTTCGATCAGAGCCACGCCGGTTTTTTTTAGCGACGTGATGTGATGTTTCACGCCGATGGCGGTGGCGAGCACGTCGTCGAGGTGCGGAGCGTGGCCAAAGATGAAGACGGAGGATGCCTGCTTGTCTTTGGAAAGTTCGCGAAAGAGTTGTAATGGTTCAGCACCGGGAAGAAGCAGCTCGGTTTTTTGAATTTTGTTTTTGGAGTATTCGAGAGCGGAGGCAAAGATTTCAGCGGTTTGAAACGCGCGAAGGTAAGGGCTGGAGAGCATGACATCCGGGGCAGCGCCGATTTCCGCAACGCCTTTGGCAACCTGCTTGGCTTTATCGACGCCTTCGGGAGTGAGAAAGCGTTCGGGATCCGGAGGACATTTGGGATCTTCGCGATCGATGGCAATGCCGTGGCGCACGATGTACAGCTGCATGAGAAGGGCTCCTCCTGTGGGCATTGTACTGGGAGAGATATGAATGTTAGATGACGACGTACGAAAGTGGCAACGGGGGGCACCACTGTTGTGGGGCTACGCGCTCGCGAAACTTCATACACCACAGAGGGCATTGAGCAACACCACTACTAAGAGTGGTGACATAAAAGTCAGCGCTACATTGAAGGCAAGAGGTATCGTGGCCGACGGCTGACGTTCCACCCAAGGTTGCGGCGTAAAGTCCCCTCTACAGAAGCAGGACACATCCGGTTCAGGGGCGATCCAGGTGGTGGCGGAAGTAGAGTCTTACGTGGAATTCGCGTTCGAACAGGTCGGAGCTGCGTTCAGCGTCGCGAAGATCTTCGGCAACATCGCCACGAGCTTCGATTTTTAGAGCGACCGCACCGCGCTGGAACGAAGCGCGCATGGACTGGATGCGCTGGCGATGAGAGTGGTCGAGCCCCTCGGCAATGCGGACGATCGAAGCGAGGCGGCGCGCAATGCGCTTGTCGTTATTGTTCAGGACGGAGTAGGCGGGATGGTGTCCGTCGGGTGTGGACTTGCGGTTGTGATAGCGCACGATGGCCCCGACGAGGTTGCGATCGCGGCCTTCGAGTCCCGGGATATCGCCGTTGAGAGCTAGGTATTCGCCGTGTTTGTGATGGCCGCGGTGGCTGACACGGTGCCCGACGTCGTGGAGAAGGGCGCCAGCTTCAAGTTGAACGCGGGCTTGCGGAGGCAGATGGTGGACCGGCTGCAGCTGATCGAAGAGCATCAAGCTGAGTTCGCGAACGTGTTCGGCGTGCTGCTGATCGTATTCCAGGCGGCGGCCAAAGCTGCGAGTGGCGAGGAGCATCTGGCGCACAGCGGCGTTGTAGCGATGCGGTTCCTTGCGAGAGAAGGCTTCGCGCGCGATTTCAGAGAGCAGACCTTCGCGGATGCCAACACTGGGAATGATAAAGCGCCGAATGTTCAGATAACGGCCGAGAGTGAGGAAGATGATGGCGGCGATGCCCATCACGTCGGCGCGGTCGCGACGAACTCCGTAAGCCTTCATGCGGGCGCGGATGTCGCGCTTGAGGAGGTCGGGAAGGCGCTCGCGAAGCAGAGACAGTTCGAGAGTGGGAAGGCCGTCCTGGCGAGGGCCGGGAGCAACGTTGGCGAGGGTCTCGGCGTTTCCGCCAAGGGCGACGGAAACTTCATCGGCAAGATTGGGTCGTTGCGGGATGCGGGATTCGAGGAGGGCGCGAACGTAGCGGCGGACCTGTTCGACTTGAAAAGGACGGATAACGCCGTGAATGTTGAGGGTAGTGAGCAGGCGAACGGTGCCGACAGGAAGTTGCGCGCCGGTGTGGGCAATGTGGTCGCGAAGAAGGCTGATTTCCAGGCTGCCGCCTCCGAGGTCGACAATGCAACGCGGCTGAGCTTCCGGGCCCATCGCCGCGACGACCGCTTCGCGGCCAAGGCGCGACTCTTCTTTGGCGCTGATAACTTCCAGAGAGATGCCGGTGGCCTGCTTAATGCGACGGTGAAAGCTTTTGCGATTCTGAGCTTCGCGGGTGGCACTGGTGGCAACGGCGCGATATTTGGTGACGCCGTATTCCTCCATGAATTCATGAAGCTTACGGAACGCTTTGACGGCTTTTTTAAGGGTGTCTTCACTGAATCGATGTCGGATGAAGACACCTTCGCCGAGTCGCAAGGAACAGCGTTCGTTGACGAGGGGCTCGATATCGAGAGCGGAGTACGCGCGAGCGATGGAGAGGCGGACTGCGTTGGAGCCGGCATCGATGGCGGCTATATGCACCGGTTCGGGCATGAGGGTCCTTAGCGCCAGAGATGGGCGAGAGCGGAAGAGGGCGCGTATTTGGTGGAACGGATGCCGAGTTGCTCGCTGATGCGCTGGCGAAGCTGCTTGTTGACGGCGGGAACGCTGGCTTCGCCATCAAGTTCGATGAAACCATTTTTCTTGGCCATGACTTCGAGCTCGCGCTTGATCATGGTTTGATAACGAACGAAGGACCAATAGAGGTCGTGAGAGAGAGACATGTCGCGCCCGGCTTCCCAATAGCTGATGGCCTGAGCTTTTTTGAACTCGCGAGCGAAAGCGGTTTCGGGCCGAACGTTGAGCCAAAAGGTAAGGTGAGGACGAAGAGCCATAGCGTAAAGGCCAGCGAGGTAATCGCGATTGATGCCGCGAACAACGCTGCGCGCGATGAGCGTGAAGATGAAACGATCGGCGAGGACAACGGTGCCAGAGCGTAGAGCAGGAACGATGCGATGCTCGAGCTGGTCGAAGAAATCGGTGGCGTACATAAGGGCAAGGGTGAGGCGAGTGACGGCGTTTTTGGCCAAAAGCTGGTCGATATCGCGGCCAACGAGATTGGAGCGGCGCAGGCCGGAGGTTTGCACGGCGAAGCCTTCAGATTCGAGCCATTCCTGGAGGAGAGCGATTTGCGTGGAACGGCCGGAGCCGTCCATGCCCTCGATAACGATGAGTGTGCCGTTGAGTTCGCTGGGATCGAGGCCGACGAGAGTTTCGCCGAAGAAGGATTGCGAGTATTCAGGGTCGGCGACGGGCACTTTGGCTGCCGGAGGAGCTTCGACGATGGCGGAGATGCCGGGTTTGTCTTTTTCCTGATCAGGCATGGCTACTCGGACTCCTGTGCGCGAGGGGCGAAACGCTTGAGATCGATTTTGGAAGCCACGATATCGCGCATCTGCTTTTGGAGTTTGTTGACGGGAAGGGTGCCGTCGAGTACCACGAAGTTGTCGGTGTCGACCATTTTGTCGTACTCCTCGAGAATGCGCGCCTGAAAAAGCTTGAAACTCTCCGGGCGCTCGTAGGACAGGCCGAGGTCCATGCCGGCTTCGTAGTATTTCAGCTTGGGGCGGCCGCTGAGGATACGATGGACGGCAACATCGAGGGGAGCGCGGAAATAGAAAGTAATGTCGGGAACGGGAGCGAAACGGTAAAGATTGCGAAGCCAGCGATGGGAGCAACCGCGAGCGGCGTCGCGGGCGAAGGCGGTGTAAATGTAGCGATCGGCAAGCACGAGGTAGTCACCCTGAAGAAGCGGCATAATCTGGCGCTCGCAGCGGTCGGCAAAATCGGAAGCGTGCAGAAGCGAGAAGGTGGTGGGAGTGAGGAGGCGCTTCTGTTTGCCGCGACGTGTGGCGGACTTGACGAGCGGAGAAGAATTCCACTCGGTGAAATGAAGACGGTAGCCGCCGATTTCGAGCCAACGTTTCAGAAGATAGAGTTGCGTGCTCTTGCCGGAGCCGTCGGTGCCTTCAACGACGATCAGCGCGCCGGGATATGCGCGGCTGGGAACAGGACGGCCGGGCTGCGGGAGAGTGGTTTTGGAGGCCTCGGCGCGAGGCGCCTTTGGAGTGGTGGTGTCTTGAGTGTCCATGAGGTGGCCGAGGCGCGGCCGATCCTTGTGATTTCAGAGTAGGGAGTGATTGTTACGGACTCATTAAAACACAGGAATGGCGGGGTACGCAAAAGAGGTGGTTGAAGCGGAAGTGTGTGCGTGCGTTGAGTTGAGATCTCGGCGCGATACTCTGCGATTTGTGTATTGGCCGGTCTCCAGGCCGGTGCAGTTTGCGAGCCATCCCGGGCTAAGCGTCCGCTTGGGTGGCAAAAGCGGCGGCGAGCCGCCGCACTCCAAAGGCCTTAGAAGAAGGAAAGCTTGATGCTCAGGAATTTTTTGGGGTTTTTGCGGAATTCCGCGATCAGCGAGCGCATGTCGCCAGTGAGACCAGTAAGGTTGTCGTAGAGCTGAGGATCGGAGAAAAGTTTGCCGGCGGTGTTGTCATTCTGATTGAGCTTGGCGGTAGCGGTGGAGAGGTTGGAGCTGGTATCGCGCAGCTTATTGTAGAGAGTGTCGTCGGTGGCGAGCTTGCCGAGAGTGCCTTTACCAGCGCGGATGTCACCGATCATGCCATTGCCATTGTCGAGAGCTTTCTTGGCGTCATCATAGAGAGTTGGGTCGTAAAGAAGTTTGCCCATAGTACCTTTCTGCGCGCGCAGGTCGGCGAGGATGGTGTTGATCTGATCGATGGCCTTATCGACTTTTGTGGAAGTGTCATCGGTCATGAGCAGTTTACCTATGGTGCCCTGGCCTGCCTGCACGTTCCCGACAATCTGATCGCCTTTAACCAAAATGCTGTTGAGATGCTTGTACGCCTGGTCGTCAGTAAGCAGCTTTCCGAGAGTGCCCTTCCCTTCCTGAATGCCGCCAATGAGGTCCTTGACCTGGTCACTGAGCGCTTTGAGATTGGCAAGGACGTCGGCGCTGCGTTCGACGACTTCCTTAATGGCTTTCTCTTCGGCGCCGGGAACGGCTTGGCCCTCGGTGAGGGGAACCCCAGTGTAGCCGCGCTGGATATTGACGTAACGGTTGCCGAGAAGGCCTTCGGTAACCAGCGTGGCGCTGGAATCGGTGAGAATGTCGTTCTGATATCGCTTATCGATGCGCATATCGACTTCGATGTTCTTGGCGCGATCCGGAGGTCTGCCGTTTTCCCGCGGAACGATCTTGACCTGATCGACGTTGCCGATTTCGACGCCGTCCAGACGAACCGGGGCGCCAGCGGCAAGGCCAGAAACTTCAGGGAGAAAAGTCTTTAGGCGATATTTGGGACCGAAGAAGCCGGCACCCGTGACATAGAAGATGCCGACGGCGAGAATCAACAGGCCCACCAGGACGAAAAGTCCCACGCGCAATTCTGACCAAGTCAACTGTTTGCGCTGCGCCATTCGCAATTTCCTCCGTGCACCCGAAACCGAAGAGCGGACCGCCTCAGATGGCGGCCGCTACAAGAGCACAACCTGCTGGGACAACTATACAAGATTCAAATCAAAAAACGTTGCAGATACGGATCCTTGGACGCGAGGATCTCATCAGGGCTGCCCTCAAAGTAAACGCGGCCATCGCGCAACACCAGGAACCGCGTAGGCGTCAGATTCTGGTCAGAGGGAGGGTCGCGAGAGACCCGGCGCGATTTGGGATCAAAACGAAAATTGGCGAGAGCGAAACCGTCCTGCAGGCGATGGGTGGCGAGCAGAGATGTGACGCCATAAACATCGCGCAAGCGAAGAATCAAAGTAATGATGGTTTGCGAAGTGATGGGATCGAGGCCCGCAGTGGGAGAGTCGTAGAGAACGATAGGGGGATGATTGACGAGGGCGCGGGCGATGGAGACACGGCGGCGCATGCCGCCAGAGAGTTCGGAGGGAAGCAGGTCCATGGTGTGCTCGAGTTCGACGAAGCGGAGAACTTCCTCAACACGCGGGACGATTTCGTCCTGGCTCAGACCGTCTTCCGTAAGGCGGTAGGCAACGTTGTCGCCAACCGTGAGCGAATCGAACAGCGCGCCTTCCTGAAAAACAAAACCAACTTTGCGGCGGAAGGCCAGAAGATCATGTTCGCTCATGGAGGAGACGCGGTTGCCGAGGACTTCGATCAGGCCGCGGTCGGGAGAAAGCAGACCTGCGGCCATTTTGAGAGTGAGCGTTTTGCCGGTGCCGGTTTCACCGAGGAGCACCAGGGTTTCGCGAGTCTGGGCGGTAAATGAGACACCGCGGAGAATGTCGCCATCGTTGAAGCCGATGTGCACATCGGAAAACTGGATGGCGGCGTCGCTGGAGCTAAGCGACGGGTTCGAGGAAGAAATAGGGGAAGGGTCCATGGCGATTAAAAAACTTTTTCCGCAAGATAGAGCGCGAGTTTGGTAAGGAAAGTATCCGAGACGATGATGAGGATGGAAGAAACGACGACCGCTTGCGTAGTGGCGCGGCCAACACCCTGGGTGCCGCCGTGGACATTGAGTCCCTGATAACAACCGACGGTAGCGAGGATAAATCCAAAAACAACGGATTTGGAGAAACCCTGCATCAGGTCGGAGAACTCAAGAGCCGCGATCGCACGCTGCCAGAAGGTGAAAGCATTCAGGCGCAGAGAAAATACGCTGGAAACCATGCCGCCGAGTAACCCGACGAAAACGGAGATCGTGGTGAGCAGCGGGACAGTCATGAGCGCGGCGACGACGCGCGGAGTGACCAGTTTGCGACTAGGATCTGTTCCCATGGCGCGCATGGCGTCGACCTGTTCGGTGACCAGCATGGAACCGAGTTCTGAAGCGATGCCGGAAGAGCAGCGGCCCGCGACCAGCAGGCCGCTGATGGTAGGGCCGAGTTCGCGAACGAGAGCGAGGGAAACTATGTCGCCGGTGAGAGAGGTCTGGCCGAAGCGTTCGAATTGCGAGCCCGTCTGCAAAACCATGACGGCACCAATGAAAAAGCCGGAGAGAAGCACGATGGGAAGCGAGCCAACACCGATGTCGTCCATCTGGTCGAGCGTGTCCTGGACATAGCGGGGCTTGCTACCGAGATTGGCGAGGGATCGGAAAGAGAGTTTGGAGTAGTCCTGGATTCTGAGAACGATGTGTTTGGCAATGTCCTGCAGTACTTCCACGACCGAAGGAGTGTCGGGAGCGATGGCGTGCTGATGGGAAACCTGAAGAGGTGACTCAGCCACTTGGATCTCGTCGTAAGCTCCGGGGAAAGCGTAACTGGGGATATCAGAAGCGTCAAGGGCATAGCGACGGGATGCATAAGACAGAAAACGAAAAAAAGTTACAGCGAGTTACAAATTGAAAATGTAAAGCAGCAGCTTGGTAATGAACAAATCGACGACCAGCACAGCGACCGAGGAAATGACGAACGCGGTAATCGTCGCGCGGCCCACGCCGGCGGTCCCACCTTCGACGCGAAAGCCCTGATAACAGCCGACCGTGGAGATGATGAAACCGAAAACAAGTGGTTTGACGAAACCGATGACAAGATCGCCGAAAACCAGGACTTTGATGGCGCGCGTCATGAACGTTGCCCAACCAAGGTGCAACGTGATGTTGGCGACCACAAATCCGCCGAGCAGCCCACACATATCGCCGACAGCGACCAATAGGGGCAAGGTAATAACGGTTGCGAGCACGCGAGGAGTCATGAGCTTGCGGACGGGATCAATGCCAAATCCGCGCATGGCGTCGACCTGATCGCTAACGACCATGGAGCCGAGTTCGGAAGCCATAGCGGTGGCATTGCGGCCGGCGACGAGAAGCGCGACGAACACGGGACCGAGTTCGCGCAGCAGCGCAAGGGACACGGCGTCACCCGTCAAAACTGTTTCGCCGAAACGCGCAAACTGCGAGGCGGAGTTCAAGACAACGACGCCACCAACGCACAGGAGCGCGGTGGCGACGATCAACAAGGAACCAACGCCAATCAGATCCATTTGCTGGACCAGGTCAGTGAAGTAACGGCGAGTAGTAAAGATGTTGCGGACGGATTGAACGGAGAGTAGCGAGTAGTCCTGGATCCAAAACGTCCAGCTCTTCAATGTGCCCCCAACCACGGAGGGAACGGAAATTTCGTTCATAGTCATACCCCTTGTCACACGGGTTGGCGCCAGTGTACGCAAAAGCTGAAGACGTCCGCCAGATGAGTGAACATACAACAGGAAAGGGTCGCGGCGCTAAGGGGAGTAAGCGGAAAAAGGCGAAGTTGGAAACAGCGGTGGATGCCTGAGTAAGCAAAAAACTCCTGAATGCTTGGCCGACACACTGGAAAGGTGACTATACTAGCCGGCAGTGAAGCGTCTTCCAAGCTGTGGGGATCAAAGGAGAAACAATGTCGCGGTTTCCAAGTGTTGCGAGGTGGACTGGATTGATGTTGCTGATCGTCGTGTTTTCGGCGAGTGCGGCCATGGGTGCGGATGAGGTGACCATTGCGAGCGGCAAGCTGCAGGGAGCGATGAATGCCGATCATACGGTGCGGATGTTCAAGGGAATTCCCTTTGCGGCTGCGCCGGTGGGAGCGCTGCGGTGGAAAGCTCCGCAACCGGCTCCGAGCTGGAGCGGCGTGCGACCAGCTGACAAGTTTGGCCCAGCTTGCCTGCAAACGGATGTGTTCGGAGATATCTATTTTCGCGATGCAAAGCCGAGCGAAGACTGCCTGAATCTGGATATCTGGATTCCGGCGAAGGCAGATAGCGCAAAGATTCCAGTGTTTGTGTGGTTTTATGGCGGTGGATTTGTGGCGGGGAGCGCATCGGAATCGCGGTACGACGGGGAGAATCTGGCGAAGAAGGGTGTGATCGTCGTTGAGCCGAATTACCGGCTGGGCGTGTTTGGATTTTTCTCGCACCCGGAGTTGACCAAGGAATCGGGACACAACTCGTCGGGAAATTACGGACTGCTGGATCAGGTGGCGGCGCTGCAGTGGGTGGTGAAGAACATCGCGGCGTTTGGAGGCGATCCAAAAAACATCACCATCGGTGGAGAATCCGCAGGATCACTGTCGGTGAGCGCGCTGATGGCATCGCCACTGTCGAAAAACTTGTTCCAAAAGGCGATCGGGGAAAGCGGGGCATTCTTTCCCAGCGGACCAAATGCGGGGATGCAGCTAAAGCCGGTTGGCATCACGGAACAAGGCGGCGTGAAATTTGCAGAGTCTGTCGGCGCCAAGTCTCTGGCGGAACTGCGCGCGAAACCGGGAGATGATTTGTTGCAAGCCGCGGCAAAGCAGAATCGAGGATTTGGGTTTGGGCCGAATCTGGACGGATTTTTCCTGAGCAGCGACGCGGTTTCCGTTTATTCGAAAGGCGAGCAGAGTCAAATTCCTTTGCTGGCTGGATGGAATGCGGACGAGGGAAAGCTGAACGTCTTGTTTGCACCGCAAAAACCGACGGCAAAAAGTTTCGCGGAGCAGGCACAGGCGCGGTTCGGCGACCAGGCACCGGAGTTCCTGAAGCTGTACCCTGCCAACACGGACCAGGAGGCATTGCAATCGGCGTATGCTTTGGCGGGAGACGATTTCATCGCATTCTCCACTTGGAAATGGATCGACATGCAGAGGAAGACCGGCAACTCGCCCGTTTACCAATACCGATTCGAGCAGGTTCCGGCGGTGAAGCCCGGAGCGATGATTGGGCCGATACCTGCCAGCGAGGCGGGATCAAGGCACGCGGGCGAAATTCAATACGTTTTCGAGACGCTGAAATCCGAAGAGGGCGTGCCGTGGACCGATGAGGACTTCAAAGTGTCTGCAGCGATGGCCAGCTACTGGGTGAATTTCATCAAGACGGGCAACCCGAATGGCAGCGGTCTGCCTAACTGGCCGAAATGCGACACCAAGGACGGATACCAGGTGATGTATCTATCCGGCAAAAATATTCATGCAACTACCGACGCGATGCGCGCGCGGTACGAGTTTTTGGATGCGCATGCGGCAATGCAGAGTGGCAAACAGAACGCGGGCGGCCAATAGACCCGCGCCGGCGGAAGCACGCCGTCGCGCGCAAATTCACAGACCTGCGGATTGGCCTGGCAGTTCGAGATTCGCGCGCAATGGCAAAAAACCACGATTACAGTAATTAGCCAGTGGCCGCTTCGGCGGAGGACTTGGTCGGGGCCGCAACGGCTGCATCGGTGGCCCTGGCGGTAATCTCCAGGCCGCTCTTGTTCATATCGAAGCGCTGCTTGCGATCGAGGCCCTTTACGAACTCGCGAGTGGCCTTGGCGACGCCACCGGGCAGGCTGGAGGCCTCGACCTTGCGGCTGGACTCGACCTTGCCCTTATCGCGATCCTGATAACTGAATTGCACTTCAAAGGTTTTCATGCGGTAAAGCTCCTTTGTGGTGTTGGTGAAACCGTTTCGTGCATTGCCTTTTGCATTGCTCGTGCGAACAGCAGATCCCTGGCTTCGCTGGGGATGACAATTTTGCTAGTGATGATGCTTATGACTCGCCGACTTCTTGGAGTGTTTCCCTTTACAGGCGTTGAGCTGAGACTTGAGCACTTCGTTCTGTTTGGCTAAATCGTCGCGGGAAGAGGTCATGGCATCGAGGTCGTTGCCTACCTGGCCATTTTCTTTTTGAAGTTCCGCGACTTTGGCCTTTAGTTGTTCGTTCTCCTGGAGAGTTTTTGTGTCTTTGCAGGCCGCCAGGGGTAAGGTCAGCAGCGCCGTGAAAGCCAGGGTCACCCAGGAATTCTTGCGGGTCATGTTCATCCTTCGATACAGAGATAGAAGCGCGACAGAAGCGAGAGCAGGTGAGGCGGGGGCACCGCTGGCAACTTGGTTAGGGTAACGGAGAATGAAGCACGGAGCAAGCCGATAGAGGAGTAGAATGGAGATTGGGGTTTGTTAGCCAGCAGCAGGCACAAGAGATTCAGGGATACGTTGTGACTATTGCGCTCTGTGTTGCCATTCTTCGCGCATTTTTGGCGTGATCCAGACGAGTTTTGCACCGCAAGCTTGAATAGTGTCGATGGCATAGACGTCGTCCATGTAGAGGGTATCGGGATCCGCGTCGAAATAGACGCTCAATTCCGCACGGCGGCTCAGTTGCTCGAGAAGTTTGGCACGTAGGTCGCCCCGATCAACCTCTTGGTTATTGATGAAGAAGCGTGCGCGAACGCGGACGTACACTTCCACAGTATCGGGCCAGGGACTCTCCTCCCACATAGCAGCACCGTGGTTTGTCCACCTCACAGGAAGACCCTTCGACGGCAGCGGCTGGCGAAGAATCGTAAAGATAAAAATCAGAATCCACAGAACGGTTACGTAAAATAGCCCCAAATGCGGCAGATTATGAATTGGCGGAAGCGGCGCGCGTTTCGCAATCGGCAGAACATCGCGCAAAACCATGTCTGGAAACATACGTGGCGATTGATCATTTACTACACGGCGCTTCAGGATGCCAGCAGGGACCATCAGAACGAGCATAGCGCCGGTGCCCCCCATAAAGAGGCAGCAGATCTGAGTGAATTCAGTTCCTCGCTGGTAGTATTGGAAACCCGTCATGACAGCGACGCGGGGATGCCTGGCGTTAAGGCAGGGGGCACTGGCGGGTAAATCCCATTCCAATTCGTATTGTCCCGATGAAGCGGTGAATGCGAGAGCGTAGTAGTCGTAGGGTCGTGTGTGGTCCTCAGAGTTGGCCCACAGTTCACGCGACTGGCCGGGTTTGGAGCTCAACCGATAAACACGCCACTGCGAAACGAGAAAATTTCTGGCGCTGCAACGGGCATCCTGACGCCAATCATCGGGGCTGTTGTCCAGATCAAGAGAAACGTAATAGGTCTCGCGCAGATTGATCTGAAATGGCGGCGACTTGATTTGGCGTGTGTCGAGTGTGATTGGGGCGTCCAGAGGTGCAAAGATCCTGGATCTCAGCCAATATCCAGAATAGGAATAGACAGCGGCAGCAATGAAAAGAAAACTGACCCCGAGTCGAAATAGCGTTTTCGGTGGCATTACCTCTCAGTGTAGTTAGACACCAGAGAAAAAAGGGTTGTTCCTTGGGGAATGTTCCATGCCGATGTTCATCGAACGCCCCGGCACTTACAAAGCTCACGTGGAAAGAAGCCGCGAGGAGTGCGCTGGACGGAAATGGTGGTGGCCGTTAAACTGGATGTTTATGCTGCGTTTCTACACGGCGGGTGAGTCTCATGGACAGGCGCTGGTTGCGTTTGTGTCCGGATTACCGGCGGGGATGCCGGTGGATCTGGAATTGATCCAGCACGAACTGCACCGGCGGCAATTGGGATATGGGCGCGGCGGGCGCCAGAAGATCGAGAAGGATAAGGCGGACGTTTTTGCGGGAGTGCGGCACGGGCAAACGATTGGCGCGCCAGTGGCGTTGCGGATCGAGAACCGCGACTGGTCGAACTGGGAAAAGATTCTTCCGGTGGAGGCATCATCGGAGCCGGAAGCGAGTTCGCGGAAGCTGGTAGCGCCGCGGCCGGGGCATGCGGACCTGGCGGGTTCGCAGAAATTCAACTTTCATGACGCGCGATATGTGCTGGAGAGGGCGTCGGCACGCGAGACAGCGGCGCGAGTGGCGGCGGGTGCGTTCGCCAAGCAACTGCTGCAGCAATTTGGGACGGAGATTGCCAGCCACACGATCCAGGTGGGCCATGTGAGGCTGGAGCGGCCAGTGCGGTGGGATGAAATCCAGCGCGTTTGCGCAGATCTGGAATCGCCGCTGCGCTGCGTGGATGCGGCGGTTCAGGAAAAGATGCGCATCGAAGTGGATGCAGCGCTGAAGGCGGGCGACACGGTGGGCGGCGAGTTTGAAGTAGTGGCGCACAACGTGCCCGTGGGATTGGGTTCGCACGCGCAATGGGACGAGAAGCTGGACGGAAAGCTGGCGCAGGCGCTGATGAGCGTGCAAGCGGTGAAAGCGGTGGAGATTGGCGCGGGCATTCTGGCGGCGGGATCGTATGGTAGCGAAGTGCAAGACGAAATTTCGTACGACAAGGCCGCACGGAAATTCAAACGGGCTTCGAACCGGGCCGGTGGCCTGGAAGGCGGCATCACAAACGGCGAAGATGTGGTTGTACACGGGTTCCTGAAGCCGATCTCGACGCTTCGGAAGCCAATGGGAACCGCGGACATGGTGACGAAGGAGCCAGTGCAGGCCGCGTATGAGAGGTCGGACTGGTGCGTGGTGCCGGCCGGAGGTGTTGCCGCCGAAGCGATGGTGGCACTTGTGTTAGCGGATGCTTTTCTGCAAAAATTTGGAGGAGATTCACTCGCCGAAATGAGGCGGAATTTCGAGAGCTATGGCCGACAAATCGACGAGTTCTGAACCGGTGGCCGCCGTGAAGGAAACGACAGCGACGGCAACCCCCGCCCGTGTGCGGAAAATCTATCCGATCGTAAAGTATGGCGACCCGGTGCTGGAGAAGCCCGGAGCGGCCATCAAGAAATTCGACGCGGAACTGGAAGCGCTGGCGGAAGACATGTTCTCGTCGATGTACGCGGCGCAGGGAGTGGGGCTGGCGGCGCCGCAGATCGGCAAGAGCATGCGGCTGGCGGTGGTAGACGTGACGACGGGGAAGAATCCCGAGGCGAAGATTGTGCTGGTGAACCCGGAAATCATCCACGCGGAAGGCGAAGCGCGGGAAGAAGAAGGATGCCTGTCCATTCCGGGATTCCGCGGATACGTCATACGGCCGCAATTCGTCACCGTGCGCGCGCAGAATTTGAAGGGCGAGACGTTTGAGATTCGAGGAGAGAATCTGCTGGCGCGGGCGTTCTGCCACGAGATCGATCATCTGAATGGGGTACTATTTCTGCAGCATCTGAGCATGCTGAAGCGGGATTTGATCAAACGAAAAATCAAGAAGCTGCGGAAAGAAGGCGAGTGGTAAAGCGGCAGCCTGCGCGAGTGACGGCGTGATGAGCCGGATACGAGTGGTATTCTGCGGGACGCCGCGGTTTGCAGTTCCTCCCCTGAAACACCTTCTGGAACAACAGGAATTCGAAATTGCCGGAGTATTCACGCAACCGGACCGGCCGCGCGGCCGTGGCCAGGAAATATCGTATTCGCCGGTGAAGGCAATCGCGCTGGCGGAGAAGATCCCGGTTTTCCAGCCCATAAAAGTGCGCGCGCCAGAGGTGGAGCAGCAACTTCGTGAGCTGGCGCCCGAAGTGATTGTGATTATCGCGTATGGCCAGATTATTCCGGCGCGATTGCTGGACATACCGAAGCACGGATGGATCAACCTGCACGCTTCGTTGCTGCCGAAATATCGCGGGGCGGCACCGATCAATTGGGCAATCGTGAATGGAGAGACGCGAACCGGCTTGACGACGATGCGCATCGACGCGGGGATGGATACCGGAGAGATGCTGCTGCAGGAAGTATTGGCGATTGGAGCGGATGAGACGGCGCCGGAACTCGCGGCACGAATGGCAGAGGCCGGTGCGCCACTGATGGTGAAGACCTTGCGCGGGCTGGTGGACGGATCTGTGACAGGGCGAGCGCAAGATCATACCGCGGCCACGCTGGCGCCGCCCCTGAAGCGAGAAGACGGGCGCATCGACTGGACACGCCCGGCGCAGGAAATTTACAACCGCATGCGTGGTTTCGCTCCGTGGCCCGGAGCCTACACGGAATTCCGCGGACAGACGTGCCACCTTGCAGGCAAACCGGTGTCCAATGACCAAGCGGAAGCGGCGCCAGGGACAATTCTGGCGGGGCGAGGAACGGTGGGAGTGGTGTGCGGTGCAGGCAGCTTATTGCAGCTTGAACACGTCAAACTAGAAGGGCGCAAAGAGGTTACGGCAGCAGAATTTGCGAATGGCGCGCGGTTGCAGGCTGGGGAACGGTTCGGAAAGCAGTGATTTGCGGAAGGCCAGACGGTCAGGCATACTCGCAGATTAAGCGGTTTTGTGGAGGCAATCGAGCCAGCGGATTGCGATCAGGGCGAAGAATCCTCATGGGCTGGGCCTATTTTGCGCATGTACCTTCTGTCGGAGCTAACTCCGACACCCTAAAGAGCATTCTGAGTAACAGCACGAATGCATTCCACGTTAAGAGCGTTACCGGGAGTCATTGATCCATGAAGAGCAAGAGCGAATTGAAGAAGCAATGGGAAGCTGCTGGCTGCGCAGGGGCAACTCTGCGGAGCGCTGCTTGCTGCTTGTTGGCGGTGCAACTGGGATGTCTCCCGGCGCTGGCGGGTGGCACGGACGCGCCAAAAGCGGTGGCGAAAACGACTGACCCGGTGTTGATCACGATGCAAACGGAGCTTGACCGAGCGAAGACGGATCTGGCGAAGAGCGACCCGGCGCCGTACTTCCTGAGTTACACGGTGAACGACCAGGACATGATCGTGATTGCGGGCTCGTTTGGAGGATTGCTGACGGATTCGGCGGTGAAGAGGCGGTCCGCGGATGTGACCATGCGCGTGGGTTCGCCGGAACTGGACAATACGCACGGGCAGAGCCGTTCGAGCGGAATGACGTCAGACATGCTGCCGCTGGACGGAAACGCGGAAGCAACCTCGCGAGTGTTGTGGGAAATGACCGACCGGGCGTACAAGCGCGCGGCTCCGGCGTTTATGAATGTAAAGACGAATACGGCGGTGCAGGCCGAGGAAGAAGACAAGTCGCCGGATTTTTCGAAGGAACAACCGAAGGTCCACGTGGGAGAAAAGCTGACCGAACCGCCATTTGACCGGAAGCAATGGGAAGAAGAGGTGCGGCGGCTTTCGGGAGCATTCCGTAAGTATCCGGATGTGTATTACGCGACGGTGGTGCTGCAGGTATCGAACGTGAACTCGCGGATGGTGAACAGCGAAGGCTCGGAGATCGCGACGCCCGGAGCATCGGTGCGTCTGGTGATGGAAGCGCAAACGCGAGCAGATGACGGAATGGACCTGTTGCGCGTGGAAACGTTTCAGGCGCCGGCAGCGAGCGGATTGCCCAGCGAAGCGGAACTGAACAAGAAGATCGATAAAATGGCGGTCGACCTGAAAGCGCTGCGAAGCGCACCGGTTGCGGAACCGTATGCAGGGCCAGCGATACTCAGTGGACGGGCGGCAGCGGTATTTTTCCACGAAGTGTTGGGACACCGGCTGGAAGGACACCGGCAACGCGACGAAGAAGAAGGACAAACGTTCACGAAAAAAGTGGGGCAGGAAGTGCTGCCGAAATTTCTGAGCGTTACGGACGACCCGACGAAGAAAGAGATTGAAGGCGTGAAGCTGGCGGGAACGTACGAATTCGATAATGAAGGAGTGGCGGCGGAACGAGTGGAAGTGATTCAGGATGGAATATTGAAGAGCTTTTTGATGTCGCGGATGCCGATTAAGGGATTCCAGACTTCGAACGGGCACGGACGAAGCCAACCAGGACTGATGCCAACAGGGCGTCAAGGAAATTTGATCGTGACGTCGACGCAAACGGTTCCGGAAGCGCAGTTGCGCGAGAAATTGATTGAAGAAGTGAAGAAGCAGGGGAAACCGTACGGATTGTATTTCGACGATATCCAGGGCGGATTCACGCTGACGACGAGATCGCTGCCGCAATCGTTCCAGGTGCTGCCGGTGATCGTGTACAAGGTGTACGCGGATGGAAGGCCGGATGAACTGGTACGCGGCGTGGACATTGTAGGAACGCCGCTTGCGGCATTGACGCGAATCATGACCACAGGCGACAAGGAACACGTGTTCAACGGCGTGTGTGGAGCGGAGAGCGGAAGTGTGCCAGTGTCCGCTGCCGCGCCGGCGATGCTATTCAGCGAGATGGAAGTGCAGAAGCAAGCGCACGGGAGAGAAAGACCACCGTTGTTGCCTCCACCCGGGCTCGAGAGCACGGATTCTACGAAACAAGCGGCAGCAAAGGCCGAGGTGAAGCCGTGAGCGGCACAAAGAGAACGTCTCTGTGGATGGCGGTTGCGCTGCTGGCGAGCATGAGCATGTCGCGCGGTGCGATCGCAAAGAGCAGCGCTAACGCAAATGCGGATGCCGCGGCAACTAGTGCGGCGCACATAGCGGCGAAAGATGATGCGCTGCTGGAGGCATTGCTGACGGAATTGGACCGCACCAAAGAACACTTGAAGATGGACAAGGTGCAGCCGCCGTACTACATCGAATACCGCGTGAATGATGTGGACGATTTCAGCGCGGAGGCGGCTTTTGGAGCGCTGCGCGAGAGCCAGCGACAGCATCTGCGTGTGCTGAGAGTGGTGGTGCGCATTGGCGACTACAAGCAGGACAGCTTTTACAACCAAGGGATGGGAAACGCGTCGATCCTGCCGATTGACAATGATCCCATCGCGTTGCGGCGCCAGATCTGGCTGCTGACGGATGAAGCCTATAAGGCCGCGGCGGATGCGTACGCGGAAAAGCTTTCGGCGCTGAAGCAATATTCGGCGGACCCGAACCCGGTGGAAGATTTTGCGCGCGCGCCAGTAGTAACGGCGGTGAGCGGAACGGTGGAGTTGAAAGTAAACCAACAGGAATGGGAAAAGACGCTGCAAGACGTCACCAACCTGTACAAGGGCTATGCAGATGTGCAATCGATGTCAGCGACGGCGCGATTCACGGCGGTGAATGAGTACTTCGTTAATTCCGAGGGGACGATTGTGCGTGGCGGCCGGACCAGCGCCACCGTAACGCTAAGCGGATCGACGCAAGCTGCGGATGGCATGAGGTTGGCGCGAAATCCGTACTGGACGCAGGCGCAGCCTCAGGAGTTGCCGGGTCGCGAAGAGTTGCTGAAAGAAACCACCCAGATGCTCGACACGTTGAAGGCGCTGCGGGAGGCGCCGATTGTGGAGGAATCGTACCGTGGGCCGGTGATTTTCGCGCCGGATGCGGCCGATGACGTAGTTGCGGGCTTGATTGGGGCAAACGTGGTGGGACGAAAGCCGCCATTGGGCAGGCCGAACCGTACCACGGGCGCGTTCGCAACGAGTTACAAAACGCGCGTGCTGCCGAAATTTGTGACCGTGGTGGATGACCCGACGATCAAGGAATTCCAGGGCAAGAAAGTGATGGGAAGCTACGAAGTCGATAGCGAAGGAGTGAAAGCGCAGCCAGTCACGTTGATTGATGCAGGAAATTTGACGAACTATCTGGTGACGCGGCAACCGATCCGCGACTTCCCTTCTTCGAATGGACATGGACGAGCGGGACCGGGCACCTCGGCGCAACCGAGTGTGGGAAGCTTGATTGTGAAAAGCGCCGAGGCCGAAACGGCGGACTCGATCAAACAGAAAGCCATCCACATGGCGGAGGAACAGAGCAAGCCGTACGCTTATCTGGTGGAGACGATGGGCCCGGGAAATTCGCCGCGCCTGCTGTACCGCGTATATGTGAAGGACGGACATCAGGAACTGGTACGCGGAGCGGTGTTCAACGAGCTGGATATTCGCGCGCTGAGAAATGACCTGGTGGCGATTGGAGATGATCCACTGGTGAGCAACCGTATCGGCGGAATCGCGCAGACGATCATCGCGCCGACATTGTTGTTTGACGAACTGGAAGTGAAGCGAGCGGACACCAGCAAGGAAAAGTTGCCGGAATATCCGGCGCCCGATGGGAAGAAGTAGTCAGTTTCAGTTGGAAGTTCTCAGTAAAGAAGAGCAATACGGTAATGAGGTAAGGAAAAAGCGAGACTCTCAAAGATGAAACTGCTGGAGAGGGTGGAATGGCTGAGCCGGATTGTGTTTTTGGTGTTCATCCTGGCATCAGCGGCGTTCTTGAGCGCGATAACCGCGATGAGAATCGCGATTCATGGCCGAGAAGTGTCCATGCCCAATTTGGTTGGGAAGAATGTCAGTGAAGCGAACCAAGCGCTGCGCTCGAAAGGGCTGATTCTAAGGGTAGCGGACCGGGTGTATAGCGATCTGCCAATCAACCAAGTGGTGAGGCAGACGCCGTCGCCGGGAATGTTGATGAAGGTATCGCAACAAGCGCACGTGGTGCTGAGCCTGGGTCAGCGGGAATTGGAGATTCCGCCGCTGGAGAAAAATACGCTGCGCGTCTCGCGAATTGAGCTATTACGAGGTGGATTGCAGGTGGGAGAGGTTTCGACCGTGGTACTGCCGGACCAACCGGCGGATACGGTAGTAATTCAAAATCCGAAGCCAGGCAAAGGCGGGGCAACACCGCGCGTAGACGTGCTGGTGGCAGGAGTGCCGAAGGGCGAGACATACGTGATGCCGTATTTGATTGGGCTGAGTCAACTAGAAGTGGACCGGCGTCTGGAAGTGGCAGGGTTGCGGCGGAAGGCAAACTACGTGAACGCGCCGCAATGGCCGCACGGAGCGGTGATCGACCAGAGCCCGTTGGGCGGCACGAAGATTCCGGGCGCGTCGGAAGTGGAATTGACGATCGCGAATTGATAGGTGGTTCACCGCCTGGAAGGCAGCCGCTACAACGGCTGAAGATCCGCAACAAGCTAAGCTAACGGAACAAAACTGCAGGGGAATGCGTTACGAAAGGAGACGCGCGGGAGGGGTGTATGTGGAGAGCGGTGGCGTGGGTGGTGGCGGGTTTGGTGATTGCGCAAGCGGGCGGGGCCCAGAAACCGATCCGGGTGGATGTCAACCTGGTGAACGTGGGGTTCACAGCGAGGAATGCGCAGGGGGCGTTGGTGGACAACCTGACAAAGAATGATGTGGAGTTATACGAAGATGCGGTGCAGCAGAAGATCGAGTTCTTCTCGAAGAGCACGGACCTGCCGTTAACGCTGGCGCTGATCGTGGATGTGAGCGGGAGCCAGGATCACTTCGGAAAGAAACACGAAAAGGACCTGCAAGTATTCTTGAACGAAGTAGTGGGACCGAAGGACCGGGTGTTTCTGGTGTGCTTTGGGAATCACCTGAGGCTGGTGAGCGACTACACGAATTCTGCAGATCAGGTTCTCGAAAATTACCGGGAGTTCGACAAGGGAAAGAAGCATTTTCCGGAAATTGGACCGCAGGAAGAACGGGATCTGGGAACAGCGTTCTACGATTCGATCTATTACAGCGTGGCGGAAAAGCTCTCGCAAGGAGAAGGCCGCAAGGCAATCCTGATGTTCAGCGACGGCGAGGACAATTCGAGTTCCCACAACATGATGGCCACGATTGAAGCGGCGCAAGCGGAAAACGTGGTGTTCTACGCGATTCGTTACACCGAAACGAAACACGGGCGTTTGAACGCGCGCAACAAATATGGAATCAGCGTGATGGACAGAACCGCGAAAGAAACGGGCGGCGAGCATATCGATGCGGAGAAAACGGATCCGCACACCTATTTCCGGCAAATTGCGGAGGAATTGAGAACGTCGTACGAGTTAGCGTATTACCCCACAAACAAAGCGAAGGACGACACGTTCCGCAAGATCGTGATCAAGGCGAAGGATGAAGGAGTAAAGATACGGACGAAGACAGGATATTTTGTGCACTAGGAGTCGCACAGCAAGTCGGGGTATAACGTAGCGTCAGTTCCAGGGACCCCGATGACGAAAGCCGCATGGTTTGCCCGCCAGAAACTTTTTGCTTGGATCGTACCCGCCTTCGAATCATTTCGCTCGACAGCAGACGACGGTAGTTCCCTGCCCCAGGATTGTGTGAAGCTTAGGAAGAAAGGCTAATCATGAAGTGGCTGCTTTCGGTGGTGGTTGTGGCGATGTTCGCTCCGCACAGTTTTGCCGATGATAAGAAAAACGACACGAAGCCGGCGCAGTCGATTTCGGAGCTAAGGCAACAAATCGAAATCATCTTGAAGGACACGCACACGCCGGGAGCGTCGGTTGCCATTGTGCATCGTGACGGACCGGAGTGGGTGGCCGGCGTTGGCAAGGCGGACGTGGCGAGTGGACGCGACGCGACGGACGAAACACTATTTCGAATCGGGTCGACGTCGAAGGCATTCGCATCGATGTCGATTTTGCTGTTGGCGGATCAAGACAAGCTGTCGCTGGACGATTCAGTAAGGAAGCTGGCGCCGGAAGTATGGTTTGAGAATCGCTGGGAGGCTACCGATCCGGTGCGAGTGGTCAACCTGCTAGAACACACGACAGGCTGGGACGACATTCATTTACGGGAATATGCAAAAAACGCTCCGGAGATGAGCCTGCGAGATGCGCTGGACTACGATCACCACTCGCGGATTTCGCGATGGCCGCCTGGAACGCGCACGGCATATTGCAATGCCGGGCCGGCGGTTGCGGCGTATATCGTTGAAAAAATAAACGGTCAGAAGTTCGAAGATTTTGTGCAACAGAACTTTTTCACGCCAATCGGGATGAAAACGGCGACATATTTCAAGCCGCAATCCGAAAAAGAGACGACGCTGTATCACGGCGACGGAAAAACGCCGTATGACTACTGGAATATTATTTTTCGGCCGGCAGGTTCTATCAATGCGTCGGCACAAGATATGGCTGCGTACGTGCAATTTTATCTGAATCGCGGGTTGTCGAATGGAGTGCAGGTGGTGCCGGCGGCGGACATCGATCGGATGGAGAATCCGAAGAGTGGATGGGCGGCAAAAGAAGGGTTGAAGAGCGGATACGGATTGAGCAATTACTGGAGCGTTGAAGACGGATTCGTATATCACGGGCACAACGGAGGAGTGGAAGGCGGACTGACGGAATTATCGTACATGCCCGAATACGGAGTGGGATATTTTTTCAGCATCAACGGCGGGAGCGGAGAGGCCTTTGGGCGAATCAGTAAAGCGATCCGCAACTACATCACCCTGAAGTTGCAGAAGCCGCCGGTGCCGGCCGCCGCGTCGTTGCCCACGAATGCACGCGAATACGCGGGATGGTATGAGCCGGATTCGCCACGCACTGCAATGACGGCATTCATTGACCATTTGGCTGGGTTGAGCCGCGTGCGAATGGAAAATGGCAAACTGCTGATTACGAATCTGGGAGGCAAAGACGAAACCTTCATTCCTGAGGAAGGGATGCAATTCCGGTACGTGCCGAAGAGAGACGCAGCGGAGCCGGTAGCAACGTTGGCGCTGCTGCAGCCGAAACCAGAGGGCAGGTTTATTCAGGCCGGAGCGGGTACCACGATGAAGCAGATCGGCACCTGGCAGGCGCTATCGGAAATTGTGCTAGCGATGTTTGTTGTGCTGGGGATGATTTCAATTGTGATCTACGCGCCGTTCTGGATTTTGGGCGGGCTGATGAAGGCGCGACGGCGTCCGGCAGAACGCGGGATGCGAATATGGCCGCTGGTGGCGATATTGAGCTTGATCGCCGCGGTGGTCATCGTGGTGTTCTCCGCGGCAGACTTCATTGGGCGCATGGGAAATATGACGGCGTGGTCGGTATCGTTCTTCCTGGCGACGATTTTGTTTGCGGTGGCAACGGTGGCGAGCCTGGTGGCGTTGTGGCGGGCGCCGGAACAAGGTGTGCGGTTGGGCGTCAGAAGATATTCGGCGATGGTGACGGCGGCACTTCTGATCGCAACGCTGTATCTGGCGTATTGGGGAGTCATCGGGTTGCGGACGTGGGGTTAGAGGAGGCGCTGACGGCGCGAAAGAAATGTTTACTTACACCAGAAGAGAGTTGTTAAAGACCGCAGCATTTAGTGCGCTGGCGATGGCGGCACCCAGAGTTGGGGTCGGGGCGGACAAATATGTTTCCAAGCGGCCGCCAGTCGGGCAACGCAAGTTCACATCACGCGCGGTTGAGGAAACGATTGCGCGAGTGAAAGCGGGCATCAGCGATCCCGAGCTAGCTTGGATGTTCGAGAATTGCTATCCCAACACGCTGGACACGACCGTGGAGGTGAGCAAGACGGCCGGGCGTGCGGACACGTTCATCATCACCGGGGATATCGACGCGATGTGGTTGCGCGACTCGTCGTGCCAAGTGTGGCCGTATGTGCCACTGGCCAAAAGTGACGACGCGTTGCGCGAAATGTTTCGGGGATTGATTGGCAGACAAGCGCGTTGCATCTTGCTGGATCCTTACGCTAACGCATTTCTGCCGGATCCCAAAAGCAAGAAGCCACTATCGTGGGCCGTGGATGATTTGACAGATATGCGGCCGGGAGTTGCGGAACGAAAATGGGAAGTGGATTCGCTGTGCTACTGCATACGGCTGGCGCACGGCTATTGGAAAGCGACGGGAGATACGGCTCCGTTCGACAAGGAATGGATGCAGGCGATGCGGCTGGTGGTGGCAACGTTTCGCGAGCAGCAAAGGAAACAAGGAACGGGTCCGTATCATTTTCAACGGCGAACGGAAGTGCCAACAGATACGCAGGCCCTTGGAGGATATGGCAACCCGGCGCGACCGGTGGGAATGATTTATTCCATGTTTCGTCCTTCCGATGATGCGTGCCAGTATTCGCTGTTTGTGCCTGCGAATTTGTTTGCGGCGGTCTCGCTGCGGCGGTTGGCAGAAATGAGCAAAGCAGTTTTGCACGATGCGGCGTTTGCCGGAGAGTGCGAAGCGCTGGCCAGCGAAGTCGAAGCGGCGTTGGCAAAGTACGGGTACGGGAAACAGGCCGATGGCGACGTGTGGGCCTACGAAGTGGATGGCTACGGGAACCAGTTGTTCATGGACGACGCGAATATCCCCGGACTGCTGAGTATGCCATATCTGGAATGCTGCCCGCTGGAGGATCCGGTCTACCAGCGCACGCGGCGAGTGGCGCTGAGCGACCGAAACCCGTATTTTTTCAAAGGAACCGCAGCGGAGGGGATTGGCGGACCGCATGTTGGACTGGACATGATCTGGCCGATGGGAATCATTACGAGGGCGCTGACGAGCAATAACGACGCCGAGATTCGACAGTGCCTGACCTGGATTAAGGCGACAAATGCGGGGACGGGTTTCATCCATGAGGCTTTCAATAAAGATGATCCCGGTAGATTTACGCGGTCGTGGTTTGCGTGGGGGAATTCGCTGCTTGGGGAATTGATTGTGAAATTAAGCGAAGAGCGGCCGGGGTTGCTGAAGGGCGCGTAACGAGCGAGCGTGCGTTCGACAAGGACCGAAGACAAACGCACCCAAGAGATGAACCCGCTTTTACCAACCAAGGGTGCGGCACCCAGTTCAAACCTGAACGGTCAGTTTTTCGGAGTGGCGGGTGGTTGGGCGGATGAGGAACGCGATAGTTTCGCGAAATCTTTTGCATAGGCATGCAAGCCAAAGTTGCTGGTGATCTTCGAATAGCCGGCCTCGAGTTGGTCTTTGTAACGCTCCTGATTCCAATCCAGTGGGTCGCGGGGATCAAGATCGAGCACGGTCAAGTCCGTATTATCCATGACGAGTTTTCCGAAACGCACGGAATTGCCGCTGAAGGCCATGTAGTTGTCCTTCTCCGTGGGCACAGACGATCGGCCAGCTTCCGTACCAAAAAATGTGACGATGGCGTTGTTCTCAATGCGCACGGCAGTGACTTTTCCTTTGATGTGCGGAGGAGGTAAGAGCTTTGCCAAATCCATCAACAAATCATCTTTGTCGACGTCCATTCCGTCGATTTTGCTGGTGTTCACAACTTTAGCGAGTTCGATGCCGAATAATCCCATCATGCCCTTCACCGGAATTTTGAGCGCGGTGATCTTCTCGGTCTGAACGCGCAGGCGGCCGTCGGGAGTGGTGCTGAGCCTGCCGGCGGTTCCGAAGGGGATGTCGCCCTTGGTGTGCAGTTTTCCTTTAATGATGAGGCGATCTTTGTCGATGGAAATGGCGATGTCTTTCAATGGTGCATCGGCGCGCGCGAAAACGTAACTATTCATGATTTCGGACAGCGCTTCGGGCGTGATGGAAACCTTCCCGGACGAAACATGCACCTCAAAAGAAGTCTTGTCGTCGAAAACTGGCATCTCGTTTTTGCCGACGGGCCAGAGTTCGCCGGAGAGAGTTTCCAGGTGTGCGGCAGATTTGCTGGTCAGGTGAAACAAAACATTGCGCATTTCGGTTTTGACGGCGCGGGCGCTCGCGGGTGCCGGGGCAGCGGTGGATTCCGGTGGCGGAGGTGGGGTGGAGGGGGCGGCGTTGGTCTGAGGCTGGGGAGAAGGCGCGGGATTGGGAGGCTGCGACGGTTTGGAACATGCCGTGAGATTGAGGATTAGCAGGATGAGTGGCAGGGTTTTCAGTTTTTGAGTCATCGATCCACCCTAGTTCAGGAGGCCTGAGGATAGCAATACGGAGGTTCTCGGACAAATCAAAAGGGATGGCACGGGGGTTGGACAATTTACTTTGGATGAAAGAGCCCTCCTCGGAAGGCGGCCGCTACACATAATGAGCAACGAGGACGGAATGTCATGGAGGAGAAACATTCGAGGAATAAAATCAGAATTGTTGTAGAGTGTAAATTCCCGCCCTGATCACGCACCGCGACCAAAAGGCAGACCATGCGGAAGGCAAAGTTCCGGATAACCACAAAGCGAACGGCTCGTTGCGGCGCGGCCATTTGCTAGCCAAGGTTGCAGGAACGAGAGGTTCCCAATGACAACAACAGCGCGAGCTGAGTCCAACTCGATTGAGACACTGAGCGCATTCGGCAAAGCGAGATCGACGATTCAAGGAAATCCGCTGAGCGCCGAAGAATTGCGCAAAACGGATGCCTTCTGGAGGGCTTGCACCTACGCCGTGCTTGGCATGCTGTATTTGCAGGAGAATCCGCTGTTGCGGGAGCCATTGAAGCCGGAACACATCAAGAACAGGCTGCTGGGACATTGGGGATCAAGTCCGGGCCTGGCGTTCACGTATATCCATCTGATGCGCCAGATCAAGAAGTACGACTTGGACATGATTTTTCTGGCAGGGCCGGGGCATGGCGCGCCGGGTGTGCTTGCGCCCGTATATTTGGAGGGCAGTTATTCGGACATTTATCCGGACAAGGGTGAAGACGAAGAAGGCTTGAAAGAATTTTTCAAACAGTTTTCGTTTCCGGGAGGAATTGGAAGCCATTGCACGCCGGAAACACCGGGCTCGATTCACGAAGGAGGCGAGCTGGGGTACGTTCTATCGCACGCCTGCGGAGCGGCCTACGACAATGCGGAGTTGATCGTGGCGGCAGTGGTCGGGGATGGTGAGTCGGAAACCGGACCGCTGGCAACTTCCTGGCACGTAAATAAATTTCTGAGCCCGGTGCGCGATGGAGCAGTGCTGCCCATCCTGCACTTGAATGGCTACAAGATCAACAATCCCACAATACCTGCGCGGATCAGTCGCGAAGAACTGGAGAGTTTGCTGCGCGGCTACGGATGGACGCCCTGCTTTGTGGAGGGCTCGGACCACGACAGCATGCACCAGGCGATGGCGGCGACAACGGAGCACTGCGTCACGGAGATCAGGAGAATTCGCCAGGAAGCGCGCGCGAAAGGCGCAACGCAGCGGCCCAGGTGGCCGATGATCGTGTTGCGGTCACCGAAGGGATGGACCGCGCCGGCAACCGTGGACGGGCACAAACTGGAAGGATTCTGGCGGGCGCATCAGGTGCCCATCATGAACGTGAAGCAAAATCCGGAGCACTTGAAGCTTTTGGAAACATGGATGCGTTCGTATAAGCCGGAGGAACTGTTTGACCAAAGTGGGAAGCTGCGCACCGAGTTCAAAGAAATTGCGCCCACCGGAACACGCCGGATGGGTTCGAATCCTCACGCGAATGGCGGGCGGCTGAAGAAGGCATTGCGATTGCCGGACTTTCGAAACTACCAGTTGAAATTGGAGAAGCCTGGAGTGGTGCAAGCGGAAAACACCCGGCCGATGGGAAAGTTTCTGCGCGACGTGATGAAGTTCAACATGACGAACTTCCGCGTGTTTGGGCCGGACGAGACCGCATCCAACAAATTGGATGATATTTACGAGACCAGCAAGAAATTCTGGATTGAGGAATATTTCCCGGAAGATGCGGACGGCACCGAAATAGCGCCCGACGGGCGGGTGATCGAGATGTTGAGCGAGCACACGCTGGAGGGCATGCTGGAAGGGTACCTGCTCACAGGGCGGCACGGGTTCATCTCGACATACGAATCGTTTGCGCACGTAATCGACTCGATGTTTAACCAGCACGCGAAATGGCTGTCGATCTGCAATCACCTCTCGTGGAGGGAAAACATCGCGTCGTTGAATCTGTTAATCACGTCGACGGTGTGGAGACAGGATCACAACGGATTCACGCACCAGGATCCGGGATTTCTGGATGTGGTGGTGAACAAGAGCGCGGCAGTGACGCGGATTTATCTGCCGCCCGACGTAAATTCGCTGCTATCGGTGGCGAACCACTGTTTGCGCAGCGAGAACTACGTCAACGTGATCGTGTGCGACAAGCAACTGCACCTGCAGTACATGGACATGGACGCGGCCATCCAGCACTGCACCAAAGGAATCGGCATCTGGGAATGGGCGTGCAACGATCAGGGCAGCGAGCCCGACGTGGTAATGGCTTCGGCGGGAGACATTCCGACACAGGAAACACTGGCGGCGATTGTGCTGATGCGCGAGGAATTTCCCGACGTCAAGATTCGCTATGTGAACGTGGTCGATTTATTCAAGATGCAGCCGAACACGGAACATCCGCACGGACTGTCCGACCGGGACTTCGATTCCCTTTTCACCGTGGATAAGCCGATCATCTTTAATTTCCACGGGTACCCGTGGCTGATTCACCGCCTGGCTTACCGGCGAACCAACCACGACGGCTTGCATGTGCGGGGATACAAGGAAAAAGGAAACATCAATACGCCGATGGAACTGGCGATCGAGAACCAGATCGACCGCTTCAGCCTGGCGATTGACGTGATTGACCGCGTGCCAAGACTGCAGCGAGTGGGAGTGCATGCCAAGGAGAAATTCCGAAACACTCAGATTGAATGCTTGAATTATGCGCACGAGTGCGGAATTGATGAACCGCAGGTTGCGGCTTGGACTTGGCCGTATTAGCGGGGTAAGTTTGGGCGCTGGATTGGGCAAAACAGATCCGTCGCTTCGCTCGAGATGACTGTCCAGTTTTAGGTGCCATCTCAAAAGCGGTGGTGAGCCACTGCACTCCGCAAAAGTATCGGAACGACCGAGGAAATGATGAACGTACTGGTGCTGAACGCGGGAAGTTCGAGCCTGAAGTTTCAGTTGATTGCGACGGATCGCGAGCACATCCAGAAAGGGTCGGATGAACGAATCTGCCGTGGCGAGGTGGAACGGATTGGCGGCGAGGCCATCGTCACGGTGGAGACGGAGAAGTCGGCGCGCCAGAAATTTACCGCTTCGTTTGCAGATCTCTCGGCGGCACTCGAATATCTGATTCGCTGGATTGCGTCGGAGCAATCTGGCATTCAGCAGGTGCAGAGCGCGGCTGATATTCATGCCGTGGGACATCGCGTGGTGCATGGCGGCGAAAGGTTCACCGAGTCGGCGATTATCACGGACGATGTACTTCACGGAATCGAAGACTGCATCGACCTGGCGCCGCTGCACAATCCGAACAACGTAAAGTGCATCCAGGTGGCACGGCATATCTTTGGGCCAAAGGTTCCGCAAGTGGCAGTGTTCGATACCGCGTTTCATCATTCGCTGCCAGAACAGGCCTATTTGTATGCGCTGCCGTATCACTTGTACCGGCGGCACCATATCCGGCGATACGGATTTCATGGAACGTCGCACCGCTACGTGGCGTATCGCTATCGGGTGATTCGGAATTTGACGCGAGAACAGACGCACGTGATCACGCTGCACCTGGGCAACGGCTGCTCAGCGGCAGCGATTCGTGGCGGCTACCCCATGGACACGTCGATGGGGATGACGCCGCTGGAAGGGTTGGTGATGGGCACGCGGTCTGGGGATATCGATCCGGCGATCGTCAATTTGATTGCGACAAAAGAAGGACTTTCGCCGCATGAGGTGGAAATGCTGCTGAACACGCAGTCAGGGTTGCTGGGAATTTCCGGGCTGACGAATGACATGCGGGTGCTGCAGCAGGAATTGAAGGAGCATGATGATCGGCGCGTGAGGCTGGCGATCGAGGTTTTCAGTTATCGAGCCCGGAAGTATATCGGAGCGTTTCTGGCCTGCATGGACGGGGCGGATGCCGTCGTGTTCACCGGCGGAATCGGCGAGAATTCGGCCGATATTCGCGAGCGGATTTGCAGCGGGATGGAATGGGCGGGATTGAAGCTCGACAAGAGCAGGAACGAGCAGGCCGCAGGCAAGGAAGCGCAGATCAGCACCGATGATTCGAAGTTGAAGGCATATGTAATTCCGACGGATGAAGAGTTGCTGATCGCGCGAGACACGGTGAGATGCATTGCAGGGGAGCAGCACCCGTCGTAAAACAGGATAAGAGAGATTCCTCACTCCGCGGACTCCGTTCGGAATGACAAGTGTGCCCTTTAGGACCGAAGGGTACGCCATGCAAGCAAACCCAAGAGAATAGCCTCAGGCCTAAAGGTCTGGGCTACAGCATTTCGGATTATTCGCCGGCGGTGGTGGATTTGGCGTTCGGTGAAGGAGGCTCTTCGTCCAGGACTCCTGAGGGCATGCCCTCGTTTGTGGCGGTGACTTCTTCTTCGCGAAGAAATTCGTCGGCGCTGGGATTTGCGGTTGCCGAAGGTTCGACGGAAGATGCGGCGTCGCGCTGCGTTGCGGCGAAAACCTGCGCGGAACTTTCCGGGACCGGCAGATTTTCCAGCGTGTCGGCATTCGGCGAATTGAGAAGGGCCTCGTCGGAAGATTCCGCGGAGGAGACACCTTCGTCGGCGCCGAGTGCTTCGCGAGCGAGGGCTTCGAACTCTTTGAGGCTGGGAAGTTCATCCAGATCGCTCAGTCCGAAGCGCATCAGGAATTCTTTGGAGGACTTGTAGAGGATGGGACGGCCCATGACTTCCTTGCGTCCGGCGGTGGTGATGAGCTTTTTGTCGAGGAGCGTGGAGATTACGCCGGAAGTATTGACGCCACGGATTTCGGAAATTTCCGGGGCGGTGACGGGCTGCTTATACGCGATGACGGCGAGAGTTTCGAGGGCGGGCATGGAAAGACGAAGCGGTGGCCGCAGAGACTTGATGAACCGGCGAACCACGTCGTGGTGCTGGGGCTTGGTGTACGTCTTGTAGCCGCCCCCGACGGCGCGGATTTCGATGCCGCGTTCCTCGGATGCGTAGCTGGCCACGAGTTCGTCGAGAGAGTTCTGGACGGCGATTTTGTCTTCGCCGAGAGCGGTGGCCAGCTGGTCGATGGTGGCGGGCTCGTCAGCTGCGTAGATGATTGCTTCGAGAGCGGCTTTGCGTTCGTTGGAGGTCATAGGCACAGACAGTTTACCGGGAAAAGCCGCGGGTTTAAAGGCGCTGCATGGGGGACATCAGGGATCAGCGACCAAGAGTCGCGCGGCCTGAGGCGGCCTGTGCGTGGGGCCGTTGTAGTGGCCTGCCTTCAGGCTGGTCGCCGAAGCGCCTTCGTTGGCGTTGTTTTACTTAAAACTCAAAACTGACAACTGAAAATTTCACTGATACTCGGCGTCGATGCGCAGGGCGCCGGATTCGTCGAAGGCTACGTCGAAGGCTTTGGCTTTCTTAACCAGGATTTCGCCGAATTGTTTTTCCTGGACGAGGAGCACGGCCTGGAGCTTGACCATTTCGAGTACCGCCAGGAAGGCTACGATCATGGCGTGGCGGGACGGGCAGGCTTCAAAAAACTGAATCAGGCTGACGGAATTGTCGGAGCTGGCAAGGATCTGGCCGCGCAGCTGGGCGATCATTTGCGCGACGGTGAATAGTTCGTGCTGCAGCTCGATGCGGGTGACTTCTTTCTTGCGCTCGAGAACCTGCTGGAAGACGCGAACGAGATCAACCAGGGAGACAACTAGTTCTCCTTCGGTGCCTTCATCGTGGTACAGCGATTTGTCGGGCTTGGACCAAACGTTTTCTTCGATTTGCTGGCGCTGGTACAGGAGTTGCGCGGCGTTTTTGAATTTTTCGTGTTCGATCAGCCTCTGCACCAGTTCTTCGCGCGGGTCGGAGGCCTGCTCTTCGGGCGAGGCCAGCGGGTCGGGCGGGAGAAGCATTTTGGATTTGATGTAGATCAGCGTGGCGGCCATGTAGATGAATTCGGCGGAGACGTCGATGTTCTGCACTTCGAGTTGGTGCAGGTAGTCCAGGTATTGCGAAGTGATCTTGGAGATTTGGATGTCGTGAATGTTCATTTCCTGCTTTTTGATGAGGTCGAGCAGGAGGTCGAGAGGACCTTCGTACATGGGGATGGTGATTTTGTAGGGAGAGGACATTTTTGTGTTATCAGTTATCAGTTTTTAGTTTTAAGTTAGGCCCAGAAGAGGATAGCAGATATCGGAGCGGCTTGAGGTAGGCGACGAATATCGTTTATGGCTTCACTTTGCCTCACTGTCATCCTGAGCGAAGCGAAGGATCTCAACCTTTCGAGAAGATGACGCTCCGGTGCTACTGGTCTGAAAGTTCTTGGCGTTTACGGTACCAGCCTAGGACGGATTCGCGGACTCGGGCCATGGTTTGCTGAGCAGACTTGCGGGCTTCGTTGCTGCCAGTTTCCAGGATTTCCAGGACACGTTTTGGATTTTGCTCGTATTGAAGCCGGCGTTCGCGGACTGGCTCGATCCATTTGATTAAGTTGTCGGCCATGGCGGATTTGCATTCGATGCAGCCAATTCCGGCGGTTGTGCAGCCAGTGCGGACCCATTCCAGGCGGCCCGGATCGCGTTCGGGAGTGGAAAAGAGTTTGTGCCAGTCATAGACGGGGCAAACGTCGGGGTTGCCGGGGTCGGTGCGGCGCTTGCGGGCCGGATCCGTGACCATGACTTTGGTTTTGGAGCGGATGTCAGCATCGGATTCCGAGAGGGTGATGGCGTTTCCGTAGGACTTAGACATTTTGCGGCCATCGAGGCCCGGGATGCGGGGAGTAGGAGTTAGGAGGGCTGCGGGCTCTTCGAGCACCGATGTATTGTTTTGGTCTACCTCGCGCAATCCAGCGCTCAGGTAATCCGCCTTGGCATCTAGCGAAGCACTTCTATAGTGGTTAATGAAAATTGCCCTCGTCTGTCCGCTGCGAGCATTAGCAGAGTGGACCAACTGTTGGCAGACTTCGTGCGGAAAACCCAATTTGCTGGCAAGACCGTAGTAAGTGATTTCGTCCGGATACATTGGAGGATCAATTTCTCGATAGGCAAGATTAAATCTCCGGACGAGTTCGCGGCTGAACTCTACGTGGGAAACTTGGTCTTCGCCTACGGGAACGAATAGGCCTTTGCCGGGCTCAGAGTACATGACGATGTCGGCGGTTTGCAGCGTGGGGTAGCCGAGAAAACCGTAGGTGTGTAGATCTTTGTTCTGGATATTTTCGAGGGCTTCTTTGTAGGTGGGGATGCGTTCCAGCCAGCCGAGAGGAGTGATCATGCTGAGCAGGAGATGCAGTTCGGCGTGTTCCGTGACTTGGGATTGCTGGAAGATCACCGATTTAGCGGGGTCGAGGCCGGCGGCGAGAAAATCGATGGTGATTTGCAGTGTATTTTCGGCGATGGACGACGTGTCGGCGTAATCGCTGGTGAGGGCATGCCAGTCGGCGATGAAGTAGAAGCAGTCATAGGAGGGATCGTTCTGCAGGCGGACCCAGTTTTGCAGCGCGCCAAAATAATGGCCGATGTGGAGGCGTCCGGTAGGGCGCATGCCGGAGAGAACGCGATTCGTGGCGGTGGTCAAGAGAATGGGCCTCGGTAAATTTTGAGATTGCGCTGCTACAAGACGCATATCAGCGACCAGGTATCAGCGACCAGAAAGCAAGAGATTACAGCGTTCCTGGTTGCTGAATTTAAAAGGATATCAGATATCAGCAATCGAATATCGGGAGGCGGGAGACGAAAACGTGTTCTGTAACTCGTGCCTGGTGACTCGTTGAAGAGCGGAGAGATTCCTCTCTGCGCTCGGAATGACGGCGGGCCTGAATGCAGGGACTGTGCCTGTGCCTCCGTTTAGAAAGTGGTGGCTGGGTCTAGCTAGCGGACGGCCTCAGAAGGCCGTCCCTACAAAAGCGATACCGGTGCACATTCAAAACCCAGGATGCATTGCTATTCCGGTTCTTGGTCCCTGATTGCTGATCACTGATCGCTGATGTCACGTTCTACCGCCGCAACAGTTCGCGGGCGATGATGGTGCGCTGGATTTCGCTGGTGCCCTCGTAGATGGTGATGACGCGGGCGTCGCGATACATGCGCTCGACATCGGATTCGCGAGAGTAGCCGAGTGAGCCGTGGATCTGCACGGCTTTGTAGACCACGCGATTGACCATTTCGCTGGCATAGAGTTTGGCGCGGGAGGCGGCGGAGCCCATCGATGCGCTCGAGTCTTTGAGAAAGGCGGCATTGTACAACAGGGCGCGGGCGCCTTCGATTTCGGTGAGCATGTCGGCGAGCATCCACTGTATGGCTTGGAATTCGCCGATGGATTTGCCGAAGGCCTTTCTGGCGCGCGCATACTTTGCGGATTCGTCGAGGGCACCTTGAGCCAGGCCGACAGCTTGCGCGGCAATGCCAATGCGACCGCCATCAAGCGCAGAGAGAGCGATTTTTAGGCCCTGGGCTTCTTCACCGAGACGATTCGCGGCCGGAACAAGGCAATCGTTCAGAATGATTTCGACAGACGGAGAAGAGCGCTGGCCCATTTTGTCTTCGTGGCGGCCAATTTTGAAGCCGGGAAACGAGGGCTCGACGAGAAACGCGGAGATTCCCTTCCCGGCGGCGGCAGGATCAGTTTTGGCGAAGACGATGTAGACGCCGGCGGCGGACCCGTTGGTCACCCACGTTTTGGTGCCATTGAGTTTGTAGCAATCACAATCACGAATCGCAGTGGCTTGAATGCCGGCAGCGTCGGAGCCAGCGGCAGGCTCGGTTAGACAGAAGGCGCCGAGGATTTCGCCGGAAGTGAGGCGACGGAGATAGCGAGATTTTTGATCACTAGTGGCGAACGCCAGGATGGGGAGTTGCACAGCGGAATTGGTGACGCTCAGCGCGGTGGACATAGCGGCGTGGACGCGGGCGACTTCTTCGAGCATAAGGACGTAGGAAATGCTGTCGAGCGCGGAACCGCCCCACTCTTCGGGCACCAGCATGCCGCAGCAGCCGAGAGCGCCAAGTTTCTGGATGGCGTCGAGAGGAAAGTGGTCAGTGCGCTCCCAATCTTTGACGTGCCGGCGCACTTCGGTGGCCATGAAGTCGCGGACGGTGTCGCGGATGAGGAGTTGGTGGTCGGAGAAGGAGAAGTCCATGCCGAGAGGAAAGTTTAGCATGGTGATGAGATAGGCTGATATCAGAGATCAGGGATCAGCGTTAAGGAAGCAAGAAGATCACCACAGGGGGGCACAGAGAAAGAAGCGCCTCAGGATTGAAGGCCTGAGCTACAAGTTGAAGAGTTCGCGGAGGCGCTTGGTTTGTTGGCGAGAGACAGGGATTTCGGATTGTTTCTTGTCGTCCATTTTGATCATGAAACTGGATTTGAACCACGGAACGACTTCCTTGATGTGGTGGATGTTGACGAGATAGGAGCGGTGGGGCCGCCAGAACGAATCGGACGAGAGCGCTTCGTGTAGTTCTTCGAGGGTGCGGTAGTTCGAAGAGCCTTCGACGTCGCGGGCGGTAACCGAGATGAGCCCGCCTTCGATAGCGGCGAAGATCAGATCTTCGGCATCGACGAGCAGCATGCGCTGCTGAGAGCGCACGAGAACTTTGTTAGGCTGCGAGGCTGGCTTGGGGCCGGCTAGCTGCGAGACGAGTTGCTCAAGTCGTTCAGTGGGACTGACGGCGGAATCGATTTCACGTTTGGCGCGCTGGATGGCTTTCGCGATACGCGCTTTATCAAAGGGCTTGAGGACGTAGTCGACAGCGTTCACGTCGAAGGCCTGCACGGCGTACTGGTCGAAGGCCGTTGCGAAAACAACGTGAGGAACTTTGAGTTTGCGCTCGACAAGTTTCTTAAGCACGCCGAATCCATCGAGGCCGGGCATTTGCACGTCGAGAAAAACGAGATCGGGAGAGTGTTCCTTGATGAGGTTGACGGCCTCGAGACCATTTTTACCCTGGCCAAGTAGATTGATTTCCGGGAAGGCTTTCAGCAGGAAGGCGAGTTCATCACGAGCCGGTTTTTCGTCGTCGACGATGATGGTGTTGATGGGCATGGGCGAGAAAAGTTTTAAGCTATAAGTTATCAGTTATAAGTTTGAAGAGAAAGCTGAGAGTTGCCTCAACTATGCCATCCGCCACTCACGTTGACGGACCGAGTTCGCGGAGTTGCTGGCGCAGACGGGCGCGGTCACCGGGATCCATGGCGATGATCTGGATGCCCATTCCGTGATCGGCAAGGCGGCGAACGATGGCGCGGCCGCGTACTTGACCTACGGGCATGTCCAGAAGGATTTGCACGGCGCTGCGCAGAGGGATCTTTTCCTTAGTGCGAACGTAAAGTCCGCCGAGGGCGAGGTTCTCCACATAGCACACATCGCGATGCGTTCCGGATTGCCAAGCGACAACCACACTCTTAGGCGGCTTGATGCGGGGATGCTGCCGCTGCTCCGCATGCTTCATGTGCAATCCCGTGAGGAGATTGCTGGGTCAGAGCAGTCTAACGGGGCCGGCGTGGAATGAAAATAGAAGTTTTCTTAAAATTCGTGTTTTGGGGCGGGCTGGTCTTTACCGACGCGGCCGCAAGCGATGTCCGCCTGTAAGTAGTTTTCGCCCTTGATTGGAGAGCCGGCAAGACGGCGTAGCATGGCGATCTGCCCAATGTGATTCAGGGCATCGGCGACGGGGCCCTGGAAAAGCTGCTCAGGCGAGGTGTGAAGCGGTTCGCTGCTGGCCAAATAATCATCGAAATCCCCAAGGGTCTTGAAGAAGCGATCGACTTCCTGGGACCACGGCAGCGGCTTGGAATCGCGCCAAGCTTGTTTGCCTTTGCACAAACTCAAAGCCCATTCGAAGAGATCGCCCAGATGCGCAAGAATCTGCACGGGAGTACGGCTGGTTTCGGCGACGCGAAAGTCCACGAAGGAATCGCGAGCGTCGCGTAAAGATTTTGCACCGCGATAGGCAACGGTGGCGAGGCAGTGGCGAAGAAGGTCGCGAGCACTGACGGTATCAGGAAGCACGGGAGTAGACCTCAGGCGATGTTGAGAGCGCGCTTGAAGGAACCCTTTTCGGCATCGATCTTCTTCTGAAGCTGCAGGATGGCGAAGAGGACGGCTTCAGGCCGTGGAGGGCAGCCGGGAACGTAGACGTCGACCGGGATGACCTGATTGCAGCCCTGATAGATGGCGTAGTTATTGAAGACGCCGCCGGAGGTGGCACACGCGCCCATGGAGATGACCCACTTCGGCTCGGGCATTTGATCGTAGAGCTGGCGAATTACAGGACCCATCTTTACGGAGAGGCGCCCCGCGACGATCATGAGGTCGGCCTGTCGAGGAGAAGGGCGAAACACTTCGGCACCGAAACGTGCGAGGTCGAAACGCGAGGCGGCCATGGACATCATTTCGATGGCGCAGCAGGCGAGCCCAAAACCAAGAGGCCAGATGGAGCTTTTGCGCGCCCAGTTCACAGCCTTATCCAGTTGCGTGAAGATGATGCCTTCGTCTTGCAGCAGCTTGCCGAAATCGTCGGGTTTGGTGAGCGTAACGCTCTTGCCTAGCGTGGTTTCCATTGGCCCCTCATGACTTCCCTTTTATTTTGGCATAGCTCAGCCCGCGTGACAAACGTCTAGGACGATAGGCCCCGTCAGCTACAGCGAAGGGAACGGCGAAAGTGGCGGCTGGTCGCCACACTCCAGGACTACGGAATGGTTAAGACTACTTTGCCGAATTGCTTGGCATTTTCCAGATAGTTGTGGGCGGTGGCGCATTCGTGGAGAGGCCAGACTTTGTCGACGGCAGGACGGAGGCGTCCTTGGGCGACAAGCTTGAGGACGGTACGGAGTTCGTCCTTGGTGCCCATGTAGGAGCCAAGGATGGAAAGCTGGCGCGAAAACAGAAAGCGGATATCGAGTTTGGCGTCGAAGCCAGTGGTGGCGCCGCAGGTAACCAGACGGCCGCTGGGAGCGAGGCTCTTCAGGCTGTGCTCCCAAGTGGCCGCGCCCACGTGTTCGACGACGATGTCGACACCGCGATTGTTGGTCAAGCGGCGCACTTCTTTGGAAATGGGCATGATGAAATGATGGATAACTTCGTCGGCCCCGAGTTCGCGAGCCTTGGCGAGTTTTTCATCGGTGCCAGCGGTGGCAATTACGCGCGCGCCGAAAAACTTGGCGACCTGGACCGCCGCACTACCTACCCCGCTACCGGCAGCAAGAACCAGCACAGTTTCGCCGGGTTGCAGTTGAGCGCGACTGATCAGCATATGCCAGGCGGTAAGGAAAACGAGGGGCACGGCAGCGGCTTGCGGCCAATCCAGGTTTTCGGGATAGGGCAGGCAGTTGACCTCCGGCACGCGCACATACTCCGCGCAACCACCATCGATCATGTAACCCAGGTTCGTGAAGTTACGGCAACGGTTGTCCAGACCTGCGATGCAGGCCGGACATTTGCCACAGGTGACCCCGGGCGCCAGAACGACTTTCTGGCCCACGTGAACGGTGGAGACCTCCGGGCCTACCTTGGCGACTTCGCCCGCAACATCGCTGCCGGGAATATGCGGTAGTGGGATGGCCACGCCGGGGAGGCCCCGGCGAACCCAGAGGTCGAGATGATTGAGGGCGCAGGCGCGCACTCGGACCAGGACTTCGTTATGACGGAGAACCGGTTCAGGGACATCGGTATAACGAAGGACGGAAGGGTCGCCGTGTTTGTGGATGACGATGGCTTTCATAAACTGCCTCCTGGCAGCGAGAGGATGAGCGATGGTAACATATGTATCGTATCACGATATGTTGGCGCATACGGAGGGCCTGGTCGACGGACCGCTGGAAAAGAACTATAGCGCCATTTTCGATAAGAGGAGGCGGTTGCAGAATCCCGTGGCGACGCAGAAGATAAATAAAAGTGACATTCTCGTGACATTTACACCCGTCGCCCGTCCTAGACTTGCTTGGGCTCCAGCAAATCCCTCGAACGCACGCCACGACATCGGCCGGCGCTAACGACGGCGAAAGGCACCTCACAGCAATGCAGGAAATCACCTCGCCAGCTCGACTCGGATTCAGAATCCGGTTCAACAAAGAGCTTCTTTGGAGCCACCGGTGGATACCCAGCGCTGTGGCCTCCGCCAGTTGGCTGGTTTTCCTGGCGACATTGTTCTGGAGGAAGAGCAGCCTGACGATCTTCTTGTCCGCGGGCCTCGCGCTGGTCTGCTCATATGCTTGGGGCTATTCAGAAAGAGCGCTTCGACTGGATTTTACGCCAGCATTGAAGCATCTGAAGCGCAGGCAGTACGCCGAAGTGTGGGACGCGCTGGCCGCTGACCGCGAACTTGCCAGCGTTTCCGCATGCGGAGAGCGCGAGGAGACGCAGGTCCGCAGTTCGGTGCAGGACGGCCTTCGGAATCTTTTGGAGCTGGCAAGAATTTCCAAAACCGACGAGGTACTGGAAATTGGATGCGGAGTGGGTCGCGTAGGCCGCGAACTGGCTGCGCACTGCAAGAATTGGACCGGTTGCGACATCTCCGCCAACATGCTTTCCTTCGCGAAGGAACGATTGCAGGGCATTTTGAATACACGGCTGGTGGCTCTGCGCGGCGCCGGGTTGAGCGAATTCAAGACGGCCTCGTTCGATGTTGTATTTGCCACCAACATGCTCGGACACCTGGACGAGATGGACCGGTGGCGATATGTTGAGGAAGCCTTTCGCGTGCTACGGCCCGGCGGCAGGCTTTCGATCGACAATATCGATTTGGAATCGGACGCTGGATGGCGGAAATTCGCCCATGATGCGCGTAACCTTGGCAACATGGAGCGCCCGCCCTACATGCCGCGATTCTCGACGGCGGCTGAGTTTGTTTCCTACGTGACACGGGCTGGATTCAAGAACGTGACGGTGCACAAGCGCTCACCGCTCGTCATCGTGGTGGCCGAAAAACTTTAGTACGAGCGTCCTGAAATAAAGAAAGCCCGAAGCGTTCATCACGTTTCGGGCTTTCCGGTTGTTCGGCTAGGCTCCAAACCCCCACCGAGCAGTGCAACCTCCACAATCTAGCCTTGTGCATGGTAGAAAGTGAATACAGGATTTCACCTATAAAGCCCTGGCAACAGTACATTGTCTGGGCTACACAACCTGACTAGCCGTACAATAAAGAAACACGTCCAGACCCAGGATGAGATTCAGAGGCGTGTTCCGCTCGCCGACATTTTCACCAACCAAATGCCCGGTAACACACGATATTCCACACATCGACGGCAAACCGAGGCCACCCGGCCCGATCCGAGGAAGTCATGAGTCCGGGCGCCCGTGGTCTGGATTCGAATGTGAAGTGGAACAACGAGAGCCAGCGCAAGTTCTGGAATGCATGGGATATACAGCACCTGCAAGCCATCACCGAGGAAACCCTGCGCCGGGGCAATGAGGCCCTCAGCGTCATCTCCTCGCTTAATCTTCAACAACCGCGAATTCTGGAAATCGGATGCGGAACCGGGTGGCTTGCTGAGCGGCTTCTGACGTTCGGTCCAGTGACGGGAGTGGACATCGCGGATGCGGCAATCCAAGAAGCGCGCCGCCGAGTTCCCTCCGGCCAGTTTCACAGCGACGATATTCTGGAGATGCGCCTGCCGCACAATTCCTTTGACGTTGTCGTGACTCTGGAAACGTTTTCGCATGTTAGTAGCCAGCCCCAGTTCATCGAAGTGATCGCAAATTTGCTAAGCGAAAGCGGCTACCTGATTTTGACAACACAAAATCGCAGCATCTACATGCGCAACAGCCGCGTCGCCCCACCGCCCGAAGGCCAACTAAGGCGCTGGGTGACGATGCCAGAGTTGCGCGCACTGTTGTCGGCTCGGTTCGAATGCCTGCGCTCCTATACGGTCGAACCTGGCGGCAATCGCGGCATGTTGCGGTTGGTGAACTCGCGGAAGGTGACCTCTTTTCTTTCGCGGATTTTCTCGAGAGAGCGCGTCATCCGTGCCAAGGAACGGCTCGGATTCGGACAAACGCTGGTGGTGTTGGCGCGCAAGCGCTAAGGCAGCCAACGCAGATTTGGTACGAATCTGATCCTGAGATTTTTGTTAACGCAAACTCCGCAGCCGTTTCATCAGCGCTGCCAGATTCGGACGGTCCTTTTCGCTTACAGCCTGGAACTTCAAACCCAGTCCGCCGCCGGGCTTCACGTGCCGCACCACTGCGTCAGCTCGAATTTGTCCTTCCTGGACAAGAAAATGAAGATTGGTGGTGGCGCCGAGGCGTTTGGTTCGGGGGGTCTCAATGAATAACCCTCCCACACTCATATCCTTCACGCGAGAGAGATCGCGATCTCCATTGCACTCCCAATACACCCACACGCTATTGCTTGACTCTACGCGAGAGTTGAGCCTTCGGGAAAAGTGGGGCATTTGCAGGGTCATGAACGTCACCTACAGCTGTCTTGCGTTGAGAGATCCCCTAGGGTCGGACCTGTTCCAGGCCGAATGCCTGGGCGATGGAATATAGCGAATTGGACACTTTGAATCAACTTTATAATTCGGATACTAGGTCCTAGTACTCATCACCGCCCTAAGAACCGCGCAAACCCCGGTCGACTCTGGACGCTGGGAATGCGCGGGTATAGAAACAGTAACTACTGGCCGCAAAATAGGAGATCAAGACTCTCGTAATCCTTTCGTTACTCCTCGGGAGCATGCCGTCCGCCTTGGCCGATTCGCAAGAATTCGATGCAGTTACGGATTTTAGTGCCTCTAGTAACCCGAACGGACAATGGAGCTATCTGTTCAACGGTTCCCTCTTCACTACGCGGGCTTGCCCGCTAGCACCTGGAATCCAATGCTGGTGGAATGGCGGCAGCATTCCTGACTCGCCTACAATCTCGAAAAACGTGACTGGAGTTCCAATCCGCGAAAACGGTTCGGTAGTTCTCCCCCCAGGGGAATTCAATATGGATCCAGAAGCCGACCCCGTTACCTTAAGGTGGACTGCGCCAAACTCTGGGAACTGGACCATCACGGGGTTCTTTTCGGGATTGGATGCCGTATCGCCAGCGCACACCGCGGAGGTCATTCTAAACTCTTCAAACACGCTATTTGCTACCACGATCGATGCTCCGGGCGAGGTATCGCGTTTCTCCTTTACCCTCGCGCTGGACGCGGGCGATCTCATTGATTTTAATGTCGAGTCGGCGAATGGCGGCTTCTTTCTTGGGACGGGCTTCGATGCGACAATCTCAAACCGACCGGCTGCGCCCACTCCGGAGCCTGCAACTTGGCGCCTGTTGTCCCTCGGACTAATGGGTCTGGCTGCAGTGCTGTTCGCCTGCGGTCGAGCCCGCATATCCCTTCGGTTTAAAACTAGGTATATCTTTCCAACCCTGAACCGCGGATCTCGCTGAACCCAGCCGAGGGTCTGGTGCACCAACTAGCAGTGCCTGCCATCACCGTCGAGTAACTCGCAATAGGAAATAATGGCCCCGACTTGAGGGCTCACATGCGAGTCCACGGTGGTGGTGTGATTTTGCTCGGGTCCCTGCTCGGCGTCATGCTCGTCGCCCGGAGTGTGCAGGCCTGCTCTTGTGCCGGAGCTACGGGCGCAAAGACGATGCGAGAGGTAGCCGAGTGGTATAGCGACGGTCCAAACGCGAGCAAGATCATTTTTGAAGGCTCAGTGGAACGGCAGGAAGCGGCGGTCGGGCGCGTTGGAGCGCCACGAGAAGCAACGTCGAAAAGCACTTCGGATCAGCATCGCGTAGTTTCCCTGCGCGTTCTGCGCAGCTATCGCGGCCAACTCGCAGGAACCGTGAATGTTTTGACCGGTATTGGCGAGGGTGATTGCGGATTCGATTTCGAGACGGGAAGCCAATACCTGGTGTATGCCGACAAACTTGAAGATGGGACTCTGGTCACCAGCATTTGTACGGGAACTTCTCTTCTAGCGCACGCCGAATCGGCACTTCGCGCGCTGCGCGGCGAACCGCCGACCCCTGACGATCTGATGGATGGTGAAACTTATTACAAAAAGTTCGCGCCGTTGTGGACCGGGACCGTTTGCGGCCGGCTCGCCAAGACCGACGGAACTCCGCTTGAACAGGCTTAGGTGGATATGACACAGGTGCGTGACGAGCCGTTCGCGATGAATACCGCGGCGCTTCTGCATCCGCTACATCCGCCCCGGAAAATATCTGCTCACCGCGGAACGCCTTGACACTAAAGATTACATTCGATGGGCGGCCTATTATCCGGGGGTTGCGAAGCCCTCGCAAGCCGATGCAATCGAAGTCCATGCAGGGGAAAACTTGGCCGATCTGCATCTCGGCGTCGACAAAGTACGCGTCCACACGGTGCTGTTCCGCATCGTTGCCACAGACGGAAGCCGGCTGCCCTTGGAAAAGTTCGGAGTGTCAGTGGACGCACCGCAACGCGATGCGCTGGCCTACCACCTGGCACAGCCCAGAAACATTAACGGCGAATTCCCTGCAGGCTACGTTCCTCCGGGTAACTACGTGGTGCAAACATACCTGCGACCGGACCTGAAGAGCGGAAAGATCCCTGCAGAACTCTTGAGATGGCGAATGGCCCGACGAGAAATGTACATCGGAACGGATTTGGAAATCGTCCTTACGTTGAGTCCCGCGAACTAGGGTTGACGCTTTCAAGCCTGTCCCTGTCCGGGAAGAAGTCCTCGCCGTGAGCAAGGGCGTCCACAGCATTCAACAACACACTGGCGTCTTCTGTTTTCGTAACGAATCCTTGGGCGTGCGCCAATTTCGTGGCCTGGACAACCTCCGGACCGTCGTGCATCGAGAACATCAGAATGGGCACGTTGGGCAAAGCTTTCTTGATGCGCTCCGCCGCAGAGAAACCGTCGAGTACCGGCATGGCCACATCTAAGATAATCAAGTCGGGATTCATTTGCGTGGCTTTTTCAACAGCGTCTTTGCCGTTCACGGCTTCGATGGCTGTATCGACGTTGCCGTGCGACTTCAGAATAATGGAAACGCCCTTACGTACAACCTCATGATCGTCGGCGATTAGAACTCGCATACCAGCCGTTTCTGGCCCAGAGCGGGCCTAACCGGGGATCTGTCCCATGCGGTACTTTATGGAAGGTACGGGGGATTCAGACTGAGGACAATACACTGGAACACCTATGGTTTCGAGGCGGATTGGTTGCAGAAGCAGATTGTCTGAGCTGTTAGCAACGTAGAAAATAAATCGAGGGCGACTCGGTGTGACCGCGTCGCCCTCTTTTCGATTGAATCGCGAAGTTCGTGCTACCCGATCAAGTTATTCAGAGAGGGTGCGGTTTTACCCGCACCGTCTCTTGTAAATTGAGTCGTGAAGCTCTTACTTCTTAGTTCAGCTCAAGATTACGGCTCGGTTTTACCCTCGCTGCATTCTTGAGTTCACCGCGAAGCTTTTCGCTTCCGCTGTTTTTCGGCGGCCACCCGGTTTGACCCGTGTTGCCGTGAACCCAGCCGCAAAGCTAGCTACCTGTCCAACGCAAAGGGGTTGATGCGGTGTTACCCGTACCATCCTTTTGCATCGAATCGTGAAGCTTTCCTTCTGAATTCAATTCAGTCGAGGCTACTCGGTTTTACCCTCACCGCCTTTTTGAATCGAACTTTGAAGTTTGCACTTCCCATTCAACTCGAAAGTGACTGCTCGGTTTTACCCTTACCGCCATCTTTGAATTGACTCGTGAAGGTTTTCTTCCCGATCAATCTGACGCGCATACTACGAGCAGCGCGAAATCAGCGCAAGAGTTATTTGGGAAAAACACTGTGGATATTTGTGCACGAATTGTGCAAAACATTCGTTTGAAAAACAGAGCGACCCGATTCGCGCTTCACTCGCAGGTGTGTCCGCCGTCGCCGGACTGCAGCAGGTTGCTGTGATATAAGACGCTAAGCGGGACGTTGCAGGTTCCGCGCGATTTTTTCCGGTGTCCAGGAGCGCGAATGGCGAAGAAAAAGTCTGACTGTGTTTTATTTGTGCTGGCGTTATTTGGCTTCTTCGCTTTTTCAGCAGTTCCTTCACTTCCACAGTCTTCAGCGAATAACGTCAAGCGCGCTGCCGTTCGAGTCTGGCAAGACACCATCGAATTGCCCACTTATCAAGACGGCCTGCCGAATGAAAATCCACCATTCGATCAGTTTGTTACCAATGGCCGTTACAACTATCCCTACACGCTGCGCGACAATTTGACCAACAGTGTCGCGCCCCACAGCTGGCGCACGTTGAATCTGGAAAATGAATATTTGAAGTGTGTGGTGCTGCCGGACCTTGGCGGCCATCTTTACCGATGCCTGGATAAACGCAACGGAGTGGACCTTTTTTACGCAAATACTTCCTTAAAGTTTGCACGCATCGCGTATCGGGGCGTGTGGGCCGCCTACGGAATCGAATTCAATTTTCCTGTTTCACATAATTGGATGACAGCTTCCCCAGTGGATTTTTCCACTTTCACAAATGCGGATGGCAGCGGTTCCGTTTGGGTAAGGAACGTCGACCGAGTTTACGGCATGGAATGGTGCGTGAAATTGACGCTGCGTCCGGGAGAAGCGGTTCTCGAGCAGGCGACAACGCTCTACAATCCCGGCGCGGCGCGGCATCGTTTCTATTGGTGGACGAACGCGGGCGTGCAGGTGTGGGACGACTCGCGATTGTACTACCCGCAAGAGTTCAGTGTGTTTCACGGATTCACGGACCTGGATACCTGGCCGGTGGACCGCACCGGCGTGGATTTAAGCGTCGTCGGAAACCATAAGTATGGCGCGGTTTCTCGCTTCAGTTTCGCCAGCAACGAGCCGTATATGGCCGTGTATCACCCTCAAACCAACGCTGGAGTAGTGCACTATTCGGCGCGCAGCGATCTGCCTTCGAAGAAAGTGTTCTCCTGGGGCAGCGATGCGGAGGGCTTGCAGTGGCGTGAGGCGCTTTCCGATGACCACAGCGCGTACGTCGAAATTCAGGCGGGACTCTTCCGCGATCAGGAGACCTACGGCTTTCTGGATCCGCAACAGGCCATCCATTTCACCGAATACTGGATTCCCGTTCGCGAGATCGGAGGAGTGACACGCGCGAATCCAAACGCCGTCCTGAATCTGACGCGCGCGCAGTCGAGTAAGACGGATGCCGTGTCGCTGGGCGTGGCGATAAATATTACGAAGGATTATCCAAACGCCAAACTGCGGGTGAGCGACGGAACGCAAGTGATCGCGACGGAAGAGGTTTCACTGACGCCGCGAATAACGTATCAAAAGCAATTTTCGGATTTGCCGGCGGGAAAAACATATACGGTCGCTTTGACCGACAAATCCGGCAAGACTGTTTTGACGCATACCGAAGGAAAATATGACTTTTGGCCCAAGTCCCAAGTACCCAAGGAACTGCCACCTGCTTACGTTTATCCGGCCGCCGAAAAGCGCAGCGAGAGCGATTTTCTGGAGCTGGGGAGTGAAGCGGAGCGAAATGGCGAGTTGCTGAACGCGCTGTCAACTTATCGCGATGGAGTGCAGCGGTTCCCTGGGGGCGTACCCCTGCAGCGTGCCACAGGACTTTTGGACGTGGCGCTGAAGCAGTACGCGGAGGCGACACAGTACCTTTCCGCTGTGGTGACACGTGTGAGCAACGACATGGAGGCTTCTTACTATTTGGGACTCGCCTACGCGGCGACGGCGGAGTGGGAGAAATCCCGGCGTGCATTCGAAGTAAGCGTTCAGTACGGCACTTTTCGAGCGCCTTCGCTATACGAATTGGCGGCGCTTGATGCCCGCAAAGGTGAATTGGAAAAGGCTCACGAGAAGCTAGCGGCGGCCTACACGGAATTCCCCGATGCAGCCCGCGTGAGCAACATGGATGTTGCTTTGCTACGCCTGCTCGGGGATTCCAAATCCGCAGAGAAACATTTGAATGCGTTGCGCATAACGGATCCAGCGAATTCGTTCCTGGCCTATGAAGCAACGCGGCTAGGCCACCGGGATGCTGCGCTTTGGGAACATCTTGCCGCGGATCCGGAGAGAATCCTGGAAATCGCGACCGTGTACATGCATTTCGGATTGTACAGCGAAGCGCTTGGAATTTTGGAGCGGACCTATCCCTCGGGAAAAGGAGTTGTGAGCGAGCCAGGTATGCCGAGGCCGGAAAATTATCCGCTGATTGCATATTACCGAGGCTACTGCCGCGAAATGTTGCGTCAGGACGGCAGCGCCGACTTTCTGATGGCCTCTAAAATGCCCACCACCTACGTGTTTCCGAGCCGCGCGGATTCGTTGGACGTCCTGAAGCGGGCTATCTCGGTAAATCCCAAGGATGCGAATGCTCACGCTCTGCTTGGCTCGCTGTATATGTCGGGCGGAATGCAAGACGCCGCCATGAAGGAATGGAACGTCGCGCGCGAATTGAATCCGGCGATTCCGGCGCTGCTGCGAAACATGGGTTATACCGTGCTCTATGAAAAGCAGCCCCCGGAGCGCGCCATTGAGCTTTTCACCGAAGGAACAAAGTACGATCCGCAAAATGCCGAGGTTTACCTCGGACTGGAGGAGGCGTTAAAGGATGCGGGTCGTTCGCCTGAAGAACGCGTCGCCGCTCTTCAGAAATTTCCAGGTTCCAATCCTCCCGCTACTCTAATTTTTCAACTGGCAAGGGACTTGGCAGATGCTGGCCGGTACGATGAGGCGCAGAAGGAACTGGCGACGAGGTTCATATCTCTGGAAGAGGGCGGCGCGAGCCAACTGGATGTATATGTGGAGATCAAGCTGAAGGAGGCGCGAGCGCTGGCCGCGCGGCAACAATGTGAACAAGCCCACGCTGTGATTCAGCATTTAAGCAGCGATGCGGTACCACAGCTCTCGTTAACAAAGGACGCCCTGGCTTTGGCAATGCAATCGCGCCGCGTGCAAAAGGAAATAGCCGATGCACAAGCACCGTGTGCCAAGTAGCTGGCGATGCGCCCACCGGCACAGCCATGAACTAGTAATTACGGTGAGCACCTGAGCCAATACGAATCAGCGGTTCTCGGCGTACATGGTTTCCCGAGTAGCATTCCCGTCCATACTTACGTACACTTTGAATCTGACAACGTGAACTTTCCAGGAAGAGCGTTCGTCCCAGCCTTTTCTAAATCAAGAAAGCAGATAAGAAAATGGTGAGCCGCCCGGTGTACGTCAAGAACATCGTGTTGCTCGGGCTTGCCGGCGTGGTGCTGGTTGCCGGCCTCGTTGCCGTTGTTGTTGCGCGGGATTGGCCCTTCTCGCAAGCACGCGTCACCCAATCGTTGCAATCCACCTTTCCAGCAACAGTGAAATTCCAGAAATGTCGTTCTACCTATTTTCCACATCCGGGCTTCACCGCCGAAGGCGTGGTGTTTACGCGACTGGGCGCAACTTCCGGAGCTCCACCCGTCGTCACCATTCAGCGCCTTACCATCCGCGCTCACTACCTCGATCTATTTGTGCGTCCGGGTTATCTCGCCAGAATCGTTTTAGATGGTTTTCGCGTGCACATCCCGCCACTTGGAACGCCAGTAGAGGAGTCGAACTGGCAGGAAACCGAATCGAGGATCAGGGTTGGCGAAATCGTCGCCGATGATTCCTCCGTGCAAATTGACCGAGTATCTCGTGAGCATCCGCTGGTCTTCGCGATCCACACTTTGCGGCTCTATTCCGTTTCCGACAAACAAGCGGCGTCGTTCACGGTCTCTCTGCATATTCCTCTGCCGCCCGGCGACATTCGGGCCCAAGGAAAATTCGGTCCGTGGAATTACGCTGACCCGGGGCTAACTCCCGTTGCGGGTGAATACACATTTCAGAATGCAGACCTTGGGGTGTTTCCTGACATTTCGGGTATTCTTTCGGCTCAAGACAAATTCCAGGGCGTGTTGCGGCACATCGATTCGCAGGGACACATCGACGTCCCAAACTTCATGGTCACGCGCAGTCAGCATTCCGTCCATTTACAAAGCGAGTTTCGCGCAACCGTCAACGGCACGAATGGCGATGTGCAACTGAATCGAGTGAGCGCCGCATTCCTGAAGACCACAGTTCTCGCGAAAGGCGAAATCGCGCATCATCCCGGACAAGATGGCAAAGTCGCTGCGGTGGAAATGTCCGTGCATGACGGGCGCATCCAGGATGTCCTGTGGCTTTTTGTGCAGGGGGCGGGCCCGCCACTGCATGGCACCACCAACTTTGTCGCTCGCGTGATCATCCCTCCGGGAGACGCGCCTTTTCTACGCAAGGTCCGGCTGAATGGGGACTTTGGAATCGAGGACGCGCAATTCGCGAAGGCTGCCCCAGAGAAGCGCGTGGATACCTTAAGCCAGAAGGCGCTCGGCGAAGAAGCCGGAAAGAACGCCGAAGCCGGTGACCCCAGAAGGGTGATCTCCCAATTGGCAAGGCATGTGGAGCTGCGCAATGCCACCGCAACATTCAGCAATTTTCGGCTGGCGGTGCCTGGTGCTTTGGCCGAGATGCATGGTACCTACAATCTGGAAAGCAGAGCTGTCAATCTCCACGGTACGCTACGAACCGATGAGGAATTCTCCGAGATGACGTCAGGATTCAAGTCCGTCGTGCTGAAGCCCTTCGACGTATTCTTCCGCCGGAAACACGCCGGCGCGGTGATGCCAGTGCATCTGATTGGAACATACGACGACCCGCAAGCCGGCCTCGACCTACCGGAAAAGAAATCCGCAGCCAAGAAACCCTAACGTATCTCTCTGCAGGTTCCTACTCCCTTCCTTGTATGGCCTGCGCACGACGGTCCGCTTATTCTCGGTTGGGTCAAATCGATACCGCTTGCTGAGCAGGAGGTCCCAAGCTCATGCCATTGATACAAATCGTTATGGTCCTGATCGTCGTGGGAGTGGTGTTGTGGCTCATCAACCGCTTCATCCCGATGCAGGGAACAATTAAATCCATCTTGAATGCCGTTGTGGTGATTGCTGTCGTTCTGTGGCTTCTAAACGTGTTCGGGCTCTTTAGCTCGTTCTCGCACATCCGCGTCGGTTCTTGAGGCCCGACGTCGGGTAGCACACACTAAGAACTGCACACGTCCCTGTGCATGACAGTCCTGCGTCAAAATCAGCCCTTCTTTTTTCTTGTGCTCGGCTTCGGCTTGAGAGACGCAACATATTCATAGCTGGCATCGAACCACTTCTTCAACTGGCGCGTGGAGCCCAGCAACGAGTCCGGAACTTCGACGTATTCGGGTTGCACGACTCCATATGCTGTGCATAACTTGGCGTTGTATTTTTTGAGAAATGTGGCGCGTTCTTCTGGCGGTAAACGCAACTCCAACTTCCCTTCTTTGCTCATGTAACTGAACATATGGCCGTTTAGCGACGTATAAGGCACGGTTGCGCCTTTGCGCTGTACCTTGGGATTTGTGGCCACCAGCTTTTCGAAGAGTTGAAGCTTATCTGGCGGCACGGTTCCAGTTGTGGGCTTTGCCATGACCTGTCTCCCTTGTTTACGTCGCGGCCATCTGGCCAGCAGAAGATGTATATCACGCTTGCAGGGTGTAACATCCTTGGACCACCATGTACACCAACGCTCAACGGCCGTGCGCAACCTTCCTGAGTTGCATAACTCTTCTCCTGTGTAACGGCATGCCAGCACAGCAGCAGTCAGCTACCTCGCCACCGGACAGCGTCGCGAAGATTCAGGTCAACGTGAATGCGGTTTTGGTTCCGGTGGTGGTGCGCGATGCGCAAGGCCACGCAGTGGGAAATTTAAGACAGCAAGACTTTCAAGTTTTTGATAAGAACAAGCCGCAGGCGATCTCGGGATTCAGTATCCAACGGAGAGCAGCGGTGGAGAGCCCGCATCCCACAACAGATGCCCCGTCATCGGATCGCCCCACGACGCAGCCGCCGTCAGCAGTTCGAGAAAGTTCGAGCACAGTACCTAAACGATTCACGGTATTTGTGTTCGATGATATGCACATGAGCACCGGCGATTTGATGCAACTGCAACAAGTTGCGCCCAAGATTGTGGCCGGCTCGCTGACGGATTCGGACTTGGCCGCGGTCCTTTCCATATCCGGAAGCAGCAGCGGACTGACACGCGATCCCGCGAAGTTGCAGCGAGCAATCATGAAACTCAACGTTCAGAATCTGTATCGCCATACGCGCGGATGCCCCAATATCGAGTATTACGAAGCCGATCGGATCCAGAACAAGCACGACTTGATGGCCACCGACGTCGCGATCGACAATGCCCTGGCTTGCTGTGAATGTACACGCGATACTGCAAGGACTCTTGTAGACGAAACATCGCGGCGCGAACTGCAAATCGGCGATCAGGATGTTCGTGTGACGCTCGGATTTATCGCAGAGATTGTGCGAAAAATGAGCGCAATGCCAGGCCAGCGCCTTCTGGTACTGGTTTCACCCGGTTTTCTGACCATTTCGGCGGAGGCAGCGGCCCAGAAATCGCAACTATTGGACATTGCAGCGCGGTCTAAGGTGACGATCAGCGCGGTGGACGCACGCGGCCTTTACACTAACGTGCTCGATGCCGGTGAGCGAGGCGCGGGCTCCGCACTTGCGGAACGAACAACATCGCAAAATCACGCCGCGGCCAGCGCGCTCAACGAAGACGTGATGGCCGAACTCGCGGATGGAACTGGCGGAACCTTCTTTCACAATAGCAACGACTTGCAAGGAGGATTCCAGGCGCTGACGGCCGTCCCGGAGTATGTGTACCTTCTGGAGCTGTCACTGCAGAACGTGAAGCAAGACGGTTCGTATCATTCCTTGAAAGTGAAAGTGGACAAGAGCGGCCTGACGCTGAAGGCGCGTCTCGGCTACTTTGCGCCGAAAGCGTCGAAGCCGAAAAACGGGAAATAGCTTTTCCTCATCGCGACAACTCTAGCGAGCTAGTTAGCATTCTTCCCCTAAAAGCAGTTGCAAATCTGTCGCGCCGCGACGAAGATGTTTCCACTTTCCATGACAACTTCCAGTTCAGCGCAACGCGTCGCCATACCGGGCGCTCTAAAAATCGTGTTGTTCTTGCTAGGAGCCTCGATTTTCATCAACTATATCGATCGCAGCAATCTATCCATCGCGGCTCCCATGCTGAAAGACGAGTTCGGAATTACCCCTGGGCAACTGGGTTTTTTGCTGTCGGCGTTTTTCTGGACGTATGCGAGTTTTCAGCTGGTATCCGGCTGGCTGGTGGATCACTTCAATGTGAACTGGGTCTTTGGGGGAGGATTTTTTCTATGGTCCGCTGCCACCGCGGGCACCGGTATCGTTCATGTCTTCTGGGTGCTACTGGTCTTGCGATTGCTGCTGGGCGTTGGCGAGTCAGTGGCTTATCCCGCCTACTCAAAAATCATCATTCTGAATTTTCCTGAGGAGCATCGAGGCTTTGCCAACTCCGTGATCTCCGCCGGGCTGCTTTTGGGTCCTGGGTTTGGCCTGCTGCTGGGCGGTCTCTTGATGGCGCAGTTTGGCTGGCGCGCGTTCTTCATCGCACTAGGCCTGGCGAGCATGCTTTGGCTTGTTCCCTGGCTGAGATGGATGCCGAAGAGCCACCCCACCGTCCGCGGCGACGCAGAGGGTGCTCCGAGCCTCCTCGAATTTCTGTGCTTGCGATCGGCCTGGGGAACATGTCTGGGCCAGTTCGGCATTAACTATGTCAGCTATTTCCTGCTTACCTGGCTACCCTACTACCTAGTGCGCGAGCGTCACTTCTCGCTGGTCGAAATGGCGAAGATCGGCGGAATCGCCTATCTTCTCGGCGCCGGTCTCACGGCTTTCTGGGGTTGGCTGTCCGACCGCTGGATCATCGCCGGCAGCAGCCCCTCGGTGGTTCGCAAAACGTTTGTAGCTGGAGGACTCGCGCTCTCGGGCACATTCGTTGGGCTGTCGGTTTTCAGTAGCCCCGCGCTTTGCGTCGCCGCGCTCATCCTGGGCGTGATCTTCTTTGGTGTTACCGCGTCGAATGTTTGGGCCATCACACAAACGCTGGCGGGCCGGCAGGCCGCCGGGCGCTGGACAGGCTTCCAGAATTGCACCGGCAATTTTGCAGGAATTGTAGCCCCATGGCTGACTGGATTGGTTCTGCAGCGCACGGGTCACTTCTATTGGGCCTTCGTGATCGTTGCACTGGTTGCGCTCGCGGGAGCGGGTTGCTGGGCTTTTCTTGTTGGCCCCGTCCAGCCGGTTATGTGGCGCACAAGCGTGCGGCCCATCGCAATCGCTTCTTAGCAAGGTTTGCAGTCTCCGACGCTGGTGCTTGATCGGCCAAAATTGACAACAGAAAGGAAGCGGCTCACACTACGCGGCATGAGAATCGCAATTTTCTGCTTATTAGCGGTGGCGGTGTTCCCCTCATTGACGCCCGCGCAAGCTCCGGTTTTCGAGATTATTCCGGTAGAGAGCTGGATTAAATTCAACGTGAAAGCATCTACGTCCATCGCCGGGAAATTCGACAACTGGGATGCCCGTTTGACATTCACGTCGCCCGATGAAACCACAGGTGTTCTGGAAATCAAAATCCAGGCAGCCAGCGTGGATACGGGCAGCGGACTGAAGAACGGCAAACTGAAGAGCAAAGACTTCTTCGACGTGGAACAGAATCCGTTGATCACGTTTAAGTCCACGAAGGTCGTTCAGACCGGCCCCAATACATTCGAGGTCGATGGTGACTTTACGATTCGGGGAGTGGCAAACCCTGAGAAGCTGACGCTAACGGTTTCCGGAAAAGGAACGGGTTCCGGCGAGATTAAAGGAACAATGGTCTTCAACCGCAAGGATTACGGGATGAACAAGGGCATTCCGTTCATCAAGATCGCCGATCACGTGGACGTCAGTTTCCATCTCATGGGCAAGCGAGTCAGCGGGCCACCACTGGCACTTAAGCAGTAGGCAGAAAAAAAGGTGGGCCGTCATGCGGCGACCCACCCAACTTATACTCCTACAATTGTCTAGTGACGGGCTACCCTCAGAACTTCTTCGACGAATTCCTCGCCATTGGGAGTACCCACGCCAGTAACGTTATCCCAACCGGGACCCGTGGTTAGCGAGGAGTCTGTGCCAAATGTGAAGACATCCCACCGAGTAGATGAGGAGCTCTGGAATAACGCGCTGATGAAATACTTGGTGTTTTCCAAGGGTTGCGCCAGCGCGGCGGCGCTTTCAAATGTCGGCGGATTGGGTGGGTTTAGAATGATTCCCGAAACGTTAAGTAGGGTATCGACTGGCCCCACATTCACGTCGAGAATCGCATCGCCTGGCAATTGATAGAGGATGGGCGCTGCTTGGCCGAGCGGTCCGCCTCCAGCCGCTTGGTTTGCCTGATTCGCAATGGCCCATAACGCGGAGAACATGGGAGTAGAAAGACTGGTGCCTCCAAAAACTTCTACATCCACCCCATCGCCGGGAACGCTGGTAGGCGTCACGATGATCTCCACACCTGTATCGGGATCCGCGTTCATGGCGATATCGGGCGTCTGACGGAACTTGCCAGGAAGACGCTTTTGGTATTTGGGTTTCGGATAAACAATGCTGGCGCCCTCTCCCGCTCCGCTCTGGAAACCAAAGAAGAGTGGCGGAATTGTCGGCGGGTTGGGAGTGGGGTTGGCGATTCGCACGAAATTCGTGCCCCATCCGGTTTGCAATTTGATGTTGTTTTTGGAGTCGAGGAAGGTGCTTGTGCCACCAACTCCGGTGGCGAATGGAGAGTCGGCATTGGCACCAGCAGACACGGAGTCGATGCCGAAGTCAGCGTTATCCAGCGCCAGGTTGTCGCCGGCGTCTCCGGTGGAAACCTGTTGGGAAATACCAAGAGCGGCGGCGATCTCGGAGATACCGTTTTGCACCACCAGTTCCGAGGGAAGAAATTCAACGAGCGCGACTTCCGGAATGCCGAAACTATTGGAGTCCGGCACGGACGGAACGGATGTCGGCGACGCCGCAGGCAATCGATCAGGGGCGCCGTCTCTGGACGATGCCGAGACACATAGACACGACCATAAAATTAAGGACGGAATAAGTTTTCGCAAAATCATCAGGCGTCAGCGAAACTCCGACGAGTTCGCTCTGATGATTTGCTTGCGCGCCACCAGAAATTCGGCGCTGAGGAGAAAGGATTTAGTGACGCTTGGAACTGAGGCCAACTAAAAGAGGACGCAACTAGCGGCCCATTCCGGGACAGCAGTTCCGAAACGGACAATCAGTTCCGCCCAGGTGGGAGCGAGAAAACCGACGAAGATCTCCGCGCAGGGACTCGCCTGTCTTTAGATTGGTGCTGTGGCAAATCATTAATTGACAATATTTACAGGAAGACACAGACTACCCGCCATGCGACTAACCTTATCCTTGCTATTAGTGTCCGCCCTCCTTCCCTCTGTAGCCCGTGCACAAGCTCCGGTTTTCAAGATCACCCCGGAGGACAGCACCATCAAGTTCAACGTGAAAGCATCCGTAGCCATCGAAGGCAACTTCGACAAATGGGACGCGACGTTGACCTTCTCATCCACCGACGCCACTTCAGGCGTTCTCGATATCAAAATTCAGGCCGCTACCGTGAATACCGGCAGCGGAATGAAAGATGACAAGCTGAGAAGCAAAGACTTCTTCGACGTCAAGCAGGATCCCTTGATCACTTTCCATTCGACAAAAGTCGTGCAAACCGGCCCGAACACATTTGACATTCCCGGAAAGTTTACGATTCGGGGCGTCACCAAGGACGAGACGCTTAACCTGGTGGTTTCCGGCAAGGGCACTGCTTCAGGCGACATTAAAGGCACCATGGCCTTCGACCGCAAGGACTACGGCATGAACAGCGGCATTCCGTTCATCAAGATTGCTGACCGCGTTGAAGTAACTGTGGACCTGCATGGCAAGCGCATCAGCGGCCCACCACTAGTCTTTAAGGAATAGTTTCAGGGAAGCGGTTTCTTCAACGCCTCCGCGATGCCCGCCTCCGCGAGCGGCGCCATGATTTCGTATCCGGCTTTATTCGGGTGCACGCCATCCGGGCTCAACTCCGTCTTCAGGCCACCTTCGCTGTTGGACATGCTTGAGTAGTAGTCAACGTAAATGAAGCCGCTTTTCGCGGCGTAATCTTTGATCCAGACGTTGAGCGCGCGAATCTTGGGAGCGGGCTCGAGGCCGGGATGCCAGCGAAACTCGCTTGCCGGCAGCACCGAGCACAATACAACGCGAATCCCATTGGCACGCGCTAATTCGCTCATGGATGCGATGTTGCCCCCAATTTCAGCCAGCGTGAGCTTTCCGGTGTTTTCGGCAAGGTCATTGGTGCCCGCCAGCAGCACCACCACCTTCGGTTTTAGATCGATGACGTCCTGGCGAAATCGCACCAGCATTTGCGGCGTTGTCTGGCCAGAAATGCCGCGATTGATGTACGGCTTGCCCGGAAAGAATTCGCCGCGATCCGGAGAGGTCGCAGTTCCCTTCTGCCCCCAGCCTTCGATTATGGAATCTCCCATGAACACAACGCGCGTTTCGGCAACTGCCGGAGGCGGTATTTCTTGGTCGGCGTCTCGATACTTTGCAAGGAAAGCCCAATCGGTAAACGTGCGCACCAACTGCGATTTCTGGTAAGCATTCAACTGCTCCAAGCCCGGTATCGGTTCCGAGGACTTCTGTTCGGCAGCGGTAGGTGCAGTCGCAGGCGCCTGCGAATAAGCCGCCGGGCCGCACACAAATATTGCCACCAGCAAGCAAAGACCACACAGTGCGCGTACAAATTTCGAGTTGCTATCCACGTGATTGTGTCTCCTTGTCGTCGTACTTACGACTCTGACGGCTATGCTAGCACACGCTATTGATGAGCTTTGGGTAAGGATGCCCGGGGATACTCGAGACGGCTGTGGTCACTGAAGCGCGATTCCCGCAGCACAGAGTGGACACTCCGCAGGCTGCCATAAATTGTGCGGCATGCGTTCCAGGAGTTCGAGCGCGACGCCGTGCTCGTTCGCAAACACAGTGATCGCGTCTCCGAGGGCAAGCAGTGCGCTAATGATGACAACTTCCGCGCCAATCTCGCGCAAATCAAAAAATGTACCTCTGACCGCCGAACCTGCGCTGATGACATCGTTCACAATCGCGACGCGTTTTCCTGACACCGCGGAGTGCAGTGACTTCGGAAGGCGGTACTGCACCGGGAAAAGTCCTTGGCGCGCGCTGTCTGCAAATCGTTCGGCGTACGTAAACTGGCAACCTAACTCCAACGAGACAAGCAGGGCGATGAATGCGCCCTCTACCAGCGGCCCGCACACGACGTCGACCTGATATGTTTGTAGTTGCGCTGCAAGGCGGCCGGCGAACGCCCGGATTTCGCGGGAGCTCAGACACAGCGTCTCCAGGTCGAACCACACGTCTCCGTGGTGACCCGACTCAAACTTGAAATGTCCGCGGCGTCCGCGCACCAAGGAGAGTAAATGATCGTCCATTAAGACCTTAAGCCGGGTACTCGCAACAAAGTGAGGCGTTCCTCTAGCCTGGCGATTTCTGTTCCGCTGATTTCTCTTCTGCGACCTTCTTTTCTTGCGGGCCCTTAATCGGCAGCCTGACGCGAAACCTGGTGTCACCCGGCTGCGACGTCAAGTCCATTGCTCCGTGATGCTTTCGCACAATGCGCATCGCCGTATCCAGACCCAAGCCGGTGCCTGCTCCAACCTTCTTGGTGGTAAAAAACGGTTCGAAGACGCGCGAACGGATTTCCTTCGGCACTCCCGGGCCATTGTCGCCGATTTCGACAATGGCGCTATCCAATTCGCGGAACGCGCGAATCCGCAGTTCGCCCTTTCCGTCCATGGCATCGATGGCATTGTCGATAAGATTGGTCCAGACCTGGTTGAGTTCGCCGCCATAGGCGCAAATGCGCGGCAAGTTTGCATCGTATTCGCGCACTACGTTCACACCCGCTTTCAAGCGGTGACCAAAAATCTTCAGAGTATTCTCCAGATCCTCTTTCAGATCGACTTCCTGAATGGGCGACTGATCCATATAGGAATAGCGCTTGATCGCCGTAACCAAATCGCTGATGCGCCGGGTGCTGTTGTCGATCTCCTGGATCAATCCAAAGATGGTAATCACGGCCGCAATCCGTTTCGCCGCCGGCCCCACCAAATCCGGCCCAAGCAATTCTTTCAAGGTATCCAACTTCTCCGTCTTTGCTCCCGCCTCCGCCAGCACAGGCGCGATCTTCCACGCTTCCTCGACACCGTTGCGCTCCAGCCACTCGGTAAGCTGCGCTTCCCGGTCGCTCAGTTCCAGTGGATCTTCCGGGGGACCCAGGCGCGACGCGTACTGTTGCGCCGACTTCTTCTCCAACATAAGCACGGCTTCGCGCTGCGCTTCGGTCAGCGGACGCTCCAGAAACTTCATGCTGGCCGCACGCACGTCGTCCATTGCTTCCGTCAAACTCAAAGCCGCGCGCCGAGCGGCGCTGGCGGGATTATTCAATTCGTGAGCCAGGCCGGCCGACAGTTTTCCCAGCGCCATCAACTTCTCTTGCTGCGTTTCCATCCGCGCCATTTCGCGGATACGATCACTCATCAGCCCCACCAACCGTTGTCCCAGCACCGGCACGCGCTGCAACATGTCCGGAAAGTGCCGCTTGTGAAGGCGCAGCACTCTTGACGCCGACGCCGCACGCGCTATGCCACCGAATGTTTTCAGCCGGGAAAACGGAAGCAGGCCGCTCACGTCGCCTGCCTCGGCTATGATTATCGCTCCGCCCGGCAGATCCTTCCGTTCGAACTGCAGCTCACCCTCCAGCACAACCACCAAATATTCAACCGGTTCTCCCGGGTGCCCGTAAACCTCGCCCGCCTGGAAGCGCACTTCGTCCATGTGTTGCGCCACCCATTCCAGTTCGTCCTCAGGCAAATCGCTGAAGACTTCGATCTGGCGCAGGTCGGCCGCAAAACGTTCCGCCTGATTATTGACTGTCGCTTCGCTCATTTCACACCGTGCTCAGATATTGATGTACGAATTGCACCGCGTTCGCGCCTTCACCGACACCGCTGGCCACGCGCTTCACCGAGCGATAACGCACGTCGCCGGCCACAAAGACGCCCGGAACGCTGGTTTCCAGCAACCACGGGTCGCGCTCAAGTGGCCAACTCTTCGGCGGCTTTCCATCACGCATCAAATCCGGTCCGCTCAGCAGAAACCCTTTTTCTTCGCGCTCCAGAACTCCCGCGAGCCAATCCGTGCCGGGCATTGCACCAATGAAGATGAACAGCGAATTCGCGGGGACTTTGGTGGTTTCTCCGCTGGTGGCGCAATGGACGGCAATGGCTTCCAGATGCTCTTCGCCAAAGACTTCCACCACTGAGGAATTCAGCTCCACCGCGATGTTGCCGATCTGCTGGATCTGATCGACCAGGTACTGCGACATTCCGGCCTGGAGCGAATTGCCGCGCACCAGCATAATCACGCGCCGGGCGTGCTGTGAAAAGAACACCGCAGCCTGGCCGGCAGAATTTGCGCCGCCAACGATGTACACGTCTTCACCCTTGCAACCCACCGCTTCAGTCATGGCCGCGCCATAATACACTCCGGCACCGTACACGCGGTCCATGCCGGGTACATTCAATTTGCGATACGAAACGCCCGTGGCCACTAACATCGCTTTAGCACCGATCTCCGTGCCGTCTCCCAGGGTTACGAATTTCGATCCGGCTTCCACGCGCAGCTTGGTCACCTCTTGTGGCGCCAGTATTTCTACACCAAAACGCTTCGCTTGCGCCACGGCGCGTCGTGCCAGGTCTGCTCCGCTTAATCCTGACGGAAAGCCCAGATAATTTTCGATACGCGAACTCATTCCGGCTTGCCCGCCAGGCGCTTCCCTCTCAATCATCACGGTCTTCAAACCTTCAGACGCGCCATAGACAGCTGCCGCGAGCCCCGCCGGTCCCCCGCCAACAATCAGCAGGTCGTAGAAGGAAGTTCCCGCGCGCGTTTGCAGCCCCAGTCGAGCCGCAATCTCCGCGGTGGAGGGATCGGAAAGAAATGTTCCATCGGCAAACAATACCGAGGGAAATTTTGCCGCCTCGCCGCCGGCAAGTTGTATCGCCGCCTGTGTCTCGGTGCTGTTCTCTGCAGTTTCCACGTCGAGCCAGCGATAAGGCACCTGATTGCGCGCCAGAAAATCTCGCAGCGCGTACGAACGCGGCGACCATCTGTGTCCCAATACCCTTAGGCCATCAAACGCTGGCCGGAACGACGCCTGCCAATCTTCCAATAGATCATCGAGCACGGGATACAGTTGCTGTTCCGGTGGATCCCATGGCTTCAATAAATAGTGATGAATCTTGGCCTGATTAATCGCTTGTATCGCCGCGTCGGTATCGGCGTACGCCGTCAACAGCACGCGGCGCGCCTCCGGGTACAACTCGATCGCCTTGCTAATGAATTCCACGCCATTCATTTCCGGCATGCGCTGGTCGGCGAGCAGCAATCCCACCGCTTCATTTCTCTTTTTCAATCCGTTCAGGGCTTGCAGGGCACTCGCGCCCGAATCTGCGCGCATCACGCGGTATTTCTCGGCGTAGCGTTTGCGCAGGTCGCGCTCCACGGCGCGCAGCACCTCCGCATCATCGTCCACCGTCATTAGTACTGGTTTCGCCATTGCTCTCTCTTATCCCAGGGCCTTGTTTTCTATCGCGAATTCCACGCCATGTCCACCCGTCTCTTTTTCGTTGGATGCACCACCCCGTTTAAGGTCACCTTTTTCTAATGCTTTTCTACTATTCCCGCATTCGGCTGGAGCCTATAGAGTGCTGCGAATTCAGGCGCTTTTGCCCTAAACCGCGGAAAGGGATGTCAACGATGTCGGTCCAGGCTTCTGCTCTCAACCTTAGCCCATCGGTGGCATCCATCAGTTCTTGGCGCAGCCGCAGTCTGGCTATCCTTCTTATGGTGGCCATCGCAGGCATCTTCTGGGTGGACTCCCGGTATCCCGCGCTGCTGAAGCGCTATCGTTCGGGGACTGCGATCAAAGCATCGGGCGCGCTGACGTTCGGCGCGGTGTATCCCGTGGAGCCCTCCATGCCTCTTGCCACGCGGGTATATCGGACGACCGTAAACTGGTTGGACGCGAACCGCATTGCATGACCTTCTCGTTCCTGTTTGGCCCCGCAGCGCTTACGTTTCTGGCTACGCTTCCGCGACGTCGCAGTAGCTCGCGCTACCTGAACACGCTGTTCGGCGCGGCCGCGGGTGCTCCGCTTGCCGTGTGCACGAATTGCGTTGCTCCGATCGTCCGAGGTCTGTATGCCTCCGGTGTGAGCACAGAATCCGTACTAGCCACCATGTTCGCTTCGCCTGCGCTGAACGTTGTGGTGCTGGCGATGACCTTTGCGCTGTTTCCGTTTTCCGTGGCACTCGTCAAGCTCGCCACCGTGCTCTTTCTGATCTTCGTGTTCGCGCCTCTGGTGTCTTCGCGCCAACAAATCGCTGCAGAAGCCGTGGTGTGTCCCATCGCGTTCCCGGTGACAGAAACGTGGGCGCAGGCGCTCGTTAACACCGGTCGTTCGTATGCCAAAAGTTTCTGGTACGTTTTTCGCGTTGCCTTTCCGCTGATGATTCTTGCGGCGCTTCTCGGCGCGCTGGTCATCGAAATGCTACCCGCACGACTCCTGCTCGCTCCAGTCACGATTGCCGGAATTATTCTCGTGGCGCTGGTGAGCGCATTCTTACCGGTTCCCATGGCGTTCGACGTTGCCATCGCTTACATCGCGATGACCAAGGGCGTGCCGCTGCCGTATGTGGTCACCATTCTTTGCACTCTCGGCATCATCAGCGTCTTTTCTTTGTCCGTCGTAGGCAAGTCCATCTCGTGGAAAATTGCGGCGGCCGCCTATTCGACGGTCGTGGTCCTCGGCACACTCGCCGGAGTCCTGGCCCGCGCCTTCTCCTGAACCACTACGGGCCTTACACCCAAGCGCCTTCCCATGGAATCTGCACCCTGTACAATAAGCATGTGATCAGGTACCGCCCAGCGCCGTTCCTCCATTTCGCTTTAGCCGCCGCTTTGCTTTTCGTGGCGCACCGCGCGGGCGCCCAGGAACCGGCTAAGCCTCAGCCGTCAGCATCATCCAAGACGCAGAATCCGTCCGCGCAGAAGGGACAGCAAGCAAAAACCCCTTCGGAACAGCAGGAACTGCAGACCGCCATCGACGATGCCGGCAACGACCGGGCTGCGCTGGCGCGTAATCTGCAAGCCTTCCTCAAGAAATATCCCGAATCGTCGCAACGGGCGCAGATTTATCGCGCGCTGGTGGAAGCCACGCTGCAATTGCGCGACTACCCGAGCGCAACTGAGTATGCAGAAAGGCTGGTCGCTCTTCGGCCGGACGATACGTCGATCACCGTTCTCGCCATTCAATTGCTGGACAAATATGGGGACAGTTCCGGCTGGCGCCGCGCGATCACTTATTGCTCTCGAGTGATCGAACAAGTGGGCGGCATGTCAACAACCGAGAAGTCGCCCCGCGTCTCGAATGAAGATTGGGAAACCGAGAAGAAGCACGATAAAGCTGCGCTCTTACTGGTGCGGGGCCGGCTGTACCAAAAATTGAACGATATGCCGAAGGCACAGAAGGATTTTGAGGCAAGTTATGCGTTGGAACCAACTATGGCTGCCGCGGAAAAATTGGGGGAGTTGGCGGAGCTTCGCAAGGATCCCAACACGGCAATCCGGGAATATGCGATTGCTTTTGCGCTGGCGGATGGCACGAAAGGCACATCCAGCCGCCGCGATCTGCGCAACAAGATCGGAAATGTCTGGCGGTTGGCGCACGGATCAGAGGATGGCCTGGGTGATTATCTTCTGCACTCGTTTGACGACACAGCGGCTGTGGCTAAAGCGGCAAAACCAGCGCGCAACGCCGGGCTGAAGAATCCCTACGAATTCACGCTGCGGAAAGCTCCAGACGGATCGCCGTTCCCGTTTGCCGACACGAAAGGCAAAGTGGTGGTGCTGAATTTCTGGGCCACCTGGTGCGGACCTTGCCGAGAGATGGAACCGCACTTCGAAAAGGTCGCGGCGCACTTCGCGGGGCAGAAAGACATCGTGTTTCTAGGCCTGAACTGCGATGACGATGAAACGCTGGTGGGGCCGTATCTGGAAGAAGAGAAACCTAAGACCGGGGTATTGTTTGCCGATGGCATGGAGCAGCTGCTTGCGGTGCACTCATTTCCAACAACGTTAATACTCGACCGGACGGGCGCGATTGCGTTTCGCACGGATGGTTTCGATCCAGACACGGTGGATAAAGTTTTGGTGGAAGCCGTGGAACGTGTGGCCCATCCCGCGGATGCCATGCCGGCCGCAGCCGCGACGACGCCCTGAAATGGGTAACATCACATAGCCTACATCTTAATTACCTGCGGCCTGTCCGTGAGGATGGAGTTCGGCGACTTCGCGGGCCGCAAGAATGGTGTTGACGTGAATCTGCACAGTGTCCTCGATGCGACGCGCGTACCCGCCGGCGAGCGTGGTTACCACCGGGATGTTGCGCTTGCGAGCCTCTTCGAATACACCTTTGTCTCGCGCCATTAGCCCCTCCAGGGTCAGCGACAGTCCCCCCAGTTGATCGTCCCGATAAGGATCGGCGCCACCGACGTAAAACAATATTTCCGGTTGAAACGAGTCCAGGCCGGCGCGAACTGCGGGCAGTAAAACGGTCAGGTAAGCGGAATCTTCTGTTTGATCGGGCATATCGAGATCAACGGTAGACGGCGGCTTGTAGGCAGGATAGTTGTTGAGTTGGTGGATCGAAAGCGTAAAGACCGACGCCTGTTGAGCAAAGATGGCGGCGGTACCATTTCCGTGATGAACATCGGTGTCGACCACCATGGCCTTGCGGATGGCGCCATCAGCCTGCAAGTGACGAATCGCCACGGCAACATCGTGAATCGCGCAGAAACCTTCTCCGTGCCCGGCATAGGCATGATGGAAGCCGCCGCCCAGGTTGCAGCCAAAGCCATCGCGAAGGGCGGACTGCGCAGCGGCGATCGTTCCGCCTGCAGCCAACCAGAACGCACGGACAAGTTCCGGCGAGTAGGGAACCTCGAGCTTCATCGCGTCGCTAGGCGTCAGCGTTCCGGTCTTCAGCTTGAGCACCCAGTCTCCCGTATGCACGCGCAGAATGTCCGCGTCGGATGCCGGTTCGGGCCGGAGGAAATCTTCGCGCGTAGCAATGGCGTCTTTGATTAGTTTGTCGGCAATCAGGCGAAATTTCTGCGACGGAAACACGTGGACGCCCAGATTCAAGTCATATCCTTCGTGGTAGATGAGCTTGAAGGGCAGCATAGATTCGTAACATGGTAACAGAAGAGAAAAACAACGGCGTCGCGGTTACGGGCGTTCGCTTGTTCGCTTTTTTCTTCAAAGCAGCCGGCGTTTATGCCAGCCATGGTTGTCGCAGGCGGCCGCTACACACGCTACGGCTAGTTTTGGCGCTCCAGGATGAAGTCGGGCAGGGTGCGCAGAGCGCGCGCGTATTCGGAATCGCCTGCACCATTGATGCAGGATTTGGCGCGGCGAGCGTAGTCGTGAGCCAGATTGCGGGTGCGATCCAGTGCCCCCGAGTCGCGCACCAGAGCTACGAGCTTCTCTGGCTGGACGGATTGGAATTCCTTCTCCTCCAACACACGCGCAACCATCTCGCGGGCTTCGCGATGGCCGTTTTCCATAGCGTAGATCAACGGCAGGGTGACCTTGCCTTCTTTCAGGTCGCTGAGGACAGGCTTGCCAAGTTGTTCGCTGGAAGCGGTGAAATCGAGCAGATCGTCAACCAGTTGGAACGCCAGCCCAGCGTAACGGCCGTATTCGTCCAGCGCCTGTTCGTCGTGCTCATCGAATCCACCGAGGACGCCACCCAGTCGAGCGCAGCCACTGAAGAGGCAGGCGGTCTTATAGGTGGCCAGCCTGACAGCATCTTCTTCCGTAACGTCCATGCGGCCGATTTTGGCAAGCTGGATCAATTCGCCTTCAACCATTTTCTGTGTCAGGTCGATCAGGATGTCGAGCACGCGGAAGTTACGTTCTTCCAGCGCGATCTGGAACGATTGCATATACAGCCAGTCGCCCGCCAGCACGCTGCGATGATTGCCCCAACGAGAATTGGCAGAGGGGCGTCCGCGACGCGTGTCGGCGCTATCGATCACATCATCATGAATCAGCGTCGCGCTATGCAGAAGTTCGACAACGGCGGCGAGCCTGATCGCGCTGCGTCCGTCGGATTTGCATCCGGCTGCGTAGCCGTGACAAAGCAGCAATAATGCTGGGCGAAGCCGCTTCCCTCCTCCGCCCAAAAGATAGCTGGTTATTTCGGAGACCGGCTGAAACGCAGAGGCACTTTGGCGGGATAGTTCCTGCTCGACCCTGACGAGGTCTTCCCGCACCAACTCGAAAATCTCCCTGGCCGTGAGTAAAGCGATGACCGTTCTCCTAGGCTCGCCGCCCTGACTCAGCGAGACTCCCCTACGTGCGATGCACCTGGCCGGGCGATAGGAAAGAATCGCCAGAAATTCTCGGTGGTTTGTGCGGCGATGGCCTCTACCGGTAAGTCTCTCACATTCGCAAGGACCTTCGCCACTTCCGCAACGTAGGCGGGCTCGTTGCGCTTGCCACGCACCCGTTGCGGCGCCAGGTACGGAGAGTCCGTTTCAATCAGAACCTTCTCCATGGGCAAAGCTTTCGCGACGTCGCGAATGTTCTGCGCTTTTGGATACGTCACGTTGGCGGTAAACGATACCAGGAAGCCCATGTCAATGCCGCGGCGTGCGTCTTCCAGGGTGCTGGTGAAGCAATGCAGTATGCCGCCCAGGCCGGTCGGTTTCCACACTTCGTCGAGAAGAGCTAGGCAGTCGTGCCACGCATCGCGGCAGTGAATGATAAGGGGAAGCTTGGCAGCGTGGGCGAGTTCCATTTGCTCCCGAAAGACGCGCTCCTGCAGGTCGCGAGGAGAATGGTCGTAGAAATAATCGAGACCGATTTCGCCCCAGGCAATCACTTTGGGATGCTGCGCCAGCCTGGCCAGCGTCTCAAGGTGGGTCGGCGTAACCTCTTTGGCCTCGTGGGGATGGATGCCAACCGTGGTGTAGATCCAATCGTTGGCTTCCGCGTAAGGCAAGGCGGCGTCCAGCTTCTCTGGCCCCGGGCCGGTGCCGATGGCAACCAGCGTGGTTACGCCTCCGTCTTTGGCGCGAGCCAACATGGCGTCGCGATCCTCGTCGAATTGAGGGAAATCGATGTGCGCGTGAGAGTCAATCAGTTGCATGGTCGGGTCGGGCGAGCTCAAGTCAAGCCTGAGTTAAAAGTTAAAAAGTCGAAAGTTAAAAGTCAAAGCTCCAAGTTCTTCTATTGCTGAAGGCGGATATCACTCTATATTTCAGCCCTTGGTTCCTGATTGCTGATCGCTGATTACTGGTACCTTCCTTGGTTCCTGATCGCCGATCACTGATCCCTGATAACCGCCGCTACTTCAGTCGCGAACCGACCTCCACCTCTTCATGGAAGCCCGCCAGCACAGGCCGCCCATCGGGGCCGACCGAGGCGGCTACGATCATGCCGTTGGACTCAACGCCACGAAGCTTGCGGGGCGCCAGATTCACGACGACAACCACTTTGCGGCCAATGAGCGATTCCGGTTCGTAGAATTGAGCGATACCCGCGCAGATCTGGCGCACTTCCGTGCCGATGTCGACGGTCAGTTTCAACAGCTTGTCTGCCCCGACAATGCGTTCCGCGGTTTTCACCTGGCCGACGCGCATCTCGACCTTGGTGAAATCCTCGATGCCGATCTTTTCCGGCGTGGTCGCAGCCACTGCCGAGCCAGCGGGCGGCGTTCCCGCCGCGGCGGGCGTAGGGGCAGGCGCAGGCGCTGCCGGTTTGGGATTCAGTTCTTCGTTTGCCATCGATTCGATCCTCTCTATTGCTTCCGCTTTGTCAACGCGCGGGAATAGCGTTTGCGATTTACCGAGCTGAGTTCCGGGCGCCAGTTGCCCCCAGCGCAAGCCGTCCAGTTCGAAAGCATCTACGGAGCCGGATTGGCCGAGAAGCGTCCAAACCTTGGCCGCTGTCGCGGGCATGACCGGGTTGACAAGAGCGACGACAACGCGCAGAAGCTCGGCGACGGTCCAAAGTATGGTGGCCTTGCGGGCTTGATCAGCCTCGCTGGGGCCGAGCGCCCAGGGTTGCTCGGCGGTCAGGTATTTGTCAGCAGCGCCAATGACGCTCCAAATGGTTTCCAGGGCGCGCGCAAATTCCATCTTGTCGTAGCGCTCCAGGACCTCGCCGATTGCGGCTTGCGCTTCTGTGGCCAGCGCGTCGTCCTGAGGCTGCCGAGCGCCTGCTTGGGGAATCTTGCCCGCAAAATTCTTTTCGATCAGCGCAACGGTGCGACTCGCCAGATTACCTAGCCCGTTGGCCAGGTCGCTATTGTAGCGCGTGACCAAAGCGTCGTAACTGAAATTGCCATCCTGGCCGAAAACGACTTCGCGTAACAGGAAATAACGTAGCGCGTCCATGCCGAGCATATTGGCGATGGGACGTGGCAGCACCACGTTGCCCTTGGACTTGCTCATCTTCGCCGCATCCATCAGAAACCAGCCATGCGCCCACACTTGCTTCGGAAGAGGCAGCATCGCGGCCATTAGGAATGCGGGCCAATACACCGTGTGAAAACGGATGATGTCCTTACCAACGACGTGTAGATTTGCAGGCCAATAGCCACGTTTTTCGTAATCCGGCCCGCCGACGGCGCTCAGGTAAGATGTCAGCGCGTCAAACCACACGTAAAAAACATGCGGCTCTTCGCCGGGCACCGGGATGCCCCAGCGGAGCGTTGTGCGCGTGATGCTTAGATCTTTCAGTCCACCTTCAACAAAGCTGATGATTTCGTTTTTGCGGGTTGCCGGCTGGATGAACTCGGGATTCTTCTTGTAGAAATCCAGCAGCGGCTTCTGAAACGCCGAAAGTTTGAAGAAGTAGTTTTCCTCCGTAACGGTTTCCGTGGGACGCCCACAGTCAGGACAGTTGTCACCCGGCTTCGCGTCGTTCACAAATGCGTTGTCGTAGATGCAGTACTGCCCCGTGTAATGGCCTTTGTAGACGTAGCCGTTCTCCTTGAACAGCCGAAACAGCCACTGTACCGTTCGCACATGCGGAATGTCGGTGGTGCGCACAAATTCGTCGGCGGCTATGCCCAATTCATCCCACAGGGCCCGCCATTCGCTGGCCATCTTGGCGACATATTCCGACTCCGGGATGCCGGCCTTCTTTGCGGCACGCTCGACGTTTACGCCGTGTTCATCCGTGCCGGTGGTCATCACCACGTCGTAACCACGCATGCGCTTCAGGCGGCGAATCGTGTCGCAAATTACGGTCGTGTAGGTGTGCCCAATGTGCGGCAGGCCGTTCGTGTAGTAGATCGGCGTAGTCAGATAGTATTTTTCTTTGTTCTCGGGCATCGATCTTTCTCTAAAAACCGTTGTGTTGCATGCGGCCATGCCGCACGTTCAGGACTGCTGCGACCACTTCCGCATCGCTTCTTCCATCACCTGCTGGAGCGGCACATTTTGCTCCTCTGCCAGTTTACGGCAATCGTCAAACTCTGGCGAAGCCTGACGGACAACGCCGTCAATCCGCGCCACCTTGACGCGAACCGCACCGTAGCGAGTGGCAACCGTCTCCCAAGCGCGAGGCAGAATGCGCCGTTCGGCAGTGTGCGAGCGGACACCTAGGGTAGTTGTTTCGGCGAAAAGCATCTCTTGAAATTTCTGCTCATCGGCCGGCTTGCACAGGACGGTTACCAGCATCCCCGGGCGGCTCTTTTTCATCTGCACAGGTGCGGCGAAAACGTCCAACGCACCGGCAGTCAATGCTTTGTCCAGAAAATAGCCGAAGATCTGAGGATTCATATCGTCAAGATTGGCTTCGAGCACGCGGATGGTCTCTTCCGTGCCGACCAAGGTTTTCTGCGCCGCTTCCCCGACCATTAACCGAAGCACATTTGGCTGACCTTCCAGATCCGCAGTAGCAGCCCCGTAGCCAATCGCAGAAACAGTCATGGCCGGCTGCGAGCCAAATGCAGTGCACACAGATGTCACAATTGCCGCTCCGGTCGGAGTCACCAATTCCCTCTGCACGCCGCTGGAGTATGTGGGCTTGCCAAGAAGCAAGCGAGCGGTGGCGGGCGCTGGCACAGGCAAAACCCCGTGAGCCATCTTGGCGGTGCCTCCGCCAACGTTCAAAGGCGAACAAGCGAACCATTCGATGCCCAGCGCCGCAAAGCCGATACAAGCCCCGCAAATGTCGACAATCGCGTCGATCGCGCCGACTTCATGGAAGTGAATCTTCTCGATCGGCACGTCGTGGACAGCGGCTTCGGCGGCTCCGAGATTACGGAAAATAGCGGAGGCGCGCTGTTGCACGGCAGGCGCGAGTGAGGATTTCGCGATGATGTCAAGGATGGTGCTCAGCGACCTGTGCGTGTGCGTGTCCTCGGTCTTGACCGTTACGTGAGTGGCGGCCATCCCATTCTGCCAGACCTTTTCAGCGGTAATTGTCCAGCCGGGAACGGCCAGAGCGGCCAATTCTGCGCGCAGTTGCTCAACAGGCATGCCCGTATCGACCAACGCGCCGAGCACCATGTCTCCGCTAATGCCGCTAAAGCAATCAAAAAACGCCAGTTTCATAGGAGTTTGCGGAAAGCCGCTTGTTGATACTATCCGCAGCGCTTCCCCACCGTCAAACCGCCGCGATTCTGTAGCGGCCGCCTTCTGTGGCGGGCGTCCTTCCGCTATCCACAAGCCCGCCGTGTCATTCTGAGGGCATCCGACAAGGATGCCCGAAGAATCTCAGCCGATAGTGTTTTGCGCGCCCGGAAGCTTCGGTCCTGTTCAGGCGAGCCTGGAAAGCGATTAGATCGGAAAGCGCATCTCATCTTTATTCCCCCGCCTGTATTAGCTTGTGTAATACTTGGCCAGGAAAGAACCGATGAGAGTGGCCACCCAGCTCCTCTACGACCGACGAATCCTCGCATATTCAAAGATTTGCCGTGCCGGGCGCGTGCTCGCTATTGGTGTGCTAGTCGCCGCGACCGCCGCCCACGGTCAATCGCAAGCCCAGGGGTTGAACACGGAGGAGAAAGACACTGAGACGATTCGAGGGACAGTGGTAAATAGCGTCACGCATGAACCGATCGGGCGTGCGCTCGTCTTCTCCCTGGATGACCGCTTTGCGATGCTATGCGACGCTGGTGGTCACTTCGAGTTCAAGATTCCACTGGCCAGGAACGAAGGAACGAACAGGAATAGCCCCGGGGTAGTTTTGTTTAACGGTCCCGGCGGCGGGCACAGTCGGATCGGCGGTCCCGGTGCCCTGGCCGCGCGAAAGCCAGGATTCCTCACCGACGAAAGAACGCAACAAGTGGCCCTTGCAGCCGATTCGGAACAGGGGCTCACGATCCAGCTCGTGCCAGAGGCGCTGATCATCGGCCGCGTGAATCTGCCCACAACCGATGGGATCGACAAGCTGCGCGTGGAACTCTTTCGGCGCACCGTCCAGGACGGCCGCGTAAGTTGGCAGCCTGCCGGGGGTGCGCAAACGCGAGCGAATGGGGAATTTCGATTTGCGGACTTAGCTGCGGGAAGTTACAAGATATTTACCACGGAAGAGATCGACCGTGATCCGCTGACCTTCAATCCTCGCGGGCAGATGTACGGATATCCGCCAATGTACTATCCATCCTTCAATAATTTCGAATCGTCAAGCGTGATACGACTGACGGCGGGAGCGACGGTAAGCGTCAATCTGACGCCAGCGCGCCGCGCCTATTACCCCATCAAGATCGGCGTTTCAAATGCGCCGCAAGGAGCCGGCCTGCAGATTGAAGTGTGGCCGCAAGGCCACCCGGGACCTGGATATTCGCTGGGTTATCAACCGGACGAACAATCCATCGTTGGCATGCTGCCCGACGGCAATTATACAATTCAGGCGAACGCGTTCGGGCCAATGATCTCCAGCGGGCAGCTGAACATTAGCGTGAAAGACGAAGCAGTAGAAGGCGCCGCGATGAATTTGCTGCCGAGCGGTTCGATCCAGGTGAACGTAAAGCAGGAACTGACTTCGCCGGAAATGGCTTCACAAGGAAATACCTTTGAAACGAACGGAAAGCCGATATCCAAGAGCCAGTACATCTTGAACACCATGCAAGTGAATCTGGTGCCGGTAGACGAATTGACGCCTGGCAGGATGGGCGGGCGCGGTCGAAGCGGCGGGACCGAAGGCGATACGATCACGATCCAAAATGTTTCGCCGGGACGATATCGCGTGCACGTGACCGCACAAATGGGATACGTGGCTGCGGTGAGTTCGGGCGGATTGGATCTGCTGCACAATCCGCTCGTAGTGCTGCCGGGCGGTACAAGCTCACCGATTGAGATTACGCTGCGAGATGACGGCGCAACGGTCGAAGGGACCATCGAGAACTGGCAGGGCGAAACTCAAGGTCGCAACACTCTTTTTCCGGGGCAACAACTCGCTTGTATCTATCTCGTGCCGAGCACAGAAACCATGGCACCGCCGCTGGTTGGCTGGACAGGTGACGGCCATTTCACTTTGCAACAAGTTCCACCGGGTTCGTACCGGGCAATTGCTTTCAATCGCCAGCCCGGTGAGCTGGAATTCACGAATGAAGAAGCAATGAAGAAGTACGACGCGAAGAGTCAGGTGATTGAATTGGAAGCCGGTCAGAAACAACAGTTGAAGCTCCAATTGAATGCGGTAAGCGAATGAGGATGAACGTGCGCACGCGACTACCCTGGACAACACTTTGCGGCTTAAGTGCGTGCCTGCAGTTCGGCGTTATTTGCGCTGGCCAGATGCCAAGTAGCTCGCAAGCGCCTGAGCTGAGTGGTAACGTGACGAAGATCTCAGGCACAGTTGTTAGTTCCGTCACAGGCGCGCCACTTCCACAAACTCGCGTGTCCATCGCCGACACGCGGAATCGCGCCAACATGCTGTGGATGGTCACCAACGAAAGTGGACGATTTGAATTCGACCGCATCCCACCAGGTAAATATTCGTTGGTGGGCGCCAAACGAGGCTTTTTGAATGGTGCGTATCAACAACATGAGCAGTTCTCCACGGCCATCGTGACGGGAACGGAGTTCGACACCACGCAACTCGTGTTGCGATTGACGCCGATGGCGAGCATCGAAGGCAAAGTGATCGACGAAGCGGGAGATCAGGTGCGACAAGCCTTGGTGACGCTGTATCGCGAGAACAAGGAAATGGGATTTGGGCGAATTGCGCCCGTCAGCCGAGGGTCAACGGACGATCTAGGCACGTTCGAATTCGCACCGCTGGCTCCCGGGAAATACTACGTGGCGGTTTCCGCACAGCCCTGGTACGCGGTGCATCCTGCCAGCGTTTCACAAGATTCAATCGGGAACGCAATGCCGCCGATCGATCGATCTCTGGATGTGGCTTACCCCACAACGTACAGCGGTGGCGCGACGGAAGCCGACGGTGCTGTGCCCATCGATGTGAATGGTGGGGATCACAGCGACGTGGAGGTACACATTTCTCCTGTTCCCTCGCTCCGAATAGTCTTCCGCGTTCCTGATGAAGAAGCCGGACGCGGATTTGCGCCGCCCAGTCTTGAGAAACGCGTTTTCGACGGCGCCGAATATAACCAGTCTGGCGGAACTCGCTGCATGGGGAATGGCGTATGTGAGATGACGGGCGTACCGGCCGGAACGTACATCGTAAGGATGCCGCACCCTGGATCGCAGCAGACGTCATTCTCAACGAGCGAAATCGATTTGCGTGAAGACGGTCAGGAGCTGGACACATCCAAAGGCGAGCCAGAAGGCAGCCTGAAGCTGACGATCCAGATGCCGCAGCAAGAAGCCATCCCCAAGGCAATGAGGATCATGCTGCTGGACAAACAGAATCGTAATCGAACGTTTCAGGAAGTCGATGCCAGCGGACAAGCTACCATCGAGAATCTTCCCGCAGGCAAATACTCCATCGTGATCTATTCGCCGGGAAAACCATATTCAGTCGTAAAAACTTCTTCGGAAATGGGAGAGACCGCAGGGCATGACGTTAGTCTGCCCGCGGGTGGAACATTGGCCGTGACGGCGGTGCTGGCTGCAGGAAGCGCGGACATTGAAGGATTCGTAAAGCGCGGTGGGAAAGCGGCGTCCGGGGTGATGGTGGTATTGATTCCGAAAGAGTCGAGCACGCGCGAAGAATTGTTTCGCCGGGATCAGAGCGATTCCGATGGAAGCTTCAGCTTACGCAGCGTGATTCCCGGGCAATACTCGCTCGTGGCGATCGAAGATGCCTGGGGCTTTGATTGGTCGAAGCCGGGTCAACTGGCGCACTATGCGCAACACGGACAGACAATTACCGTTCCCGAGGGCGTGCAAACCACCATTCATCTTCCCGAACCAATCGATGTGCAGCCTCGATAGCCGATTACTTTGGCAGCCAGAACGGTTGTTTCGCCGCCACGAACTGCACCGGCACATCCTTAACGAACGTCTTCAGCCAGCCGGTACATTCCTCCATGCCCGCTTGTTCTGAGGGAATATGCCCAATGACGATCAGCGCCTTGTTCTTTCCCTCGCTGACGGCGTCGGCGGCATATTCGACCGTTTCCCATTCGCGGGTTTCGCCAACCAGCAGAACTTGCACATTGTCGAGTTCGAGCGCGTGCGTCTCGGTCACGAATCCAGCGGCGCCGGGACTAAGCGCGATTTTTGTAACTTTCATCTCCGGATTTCCGACGACACGCAACACTGGAGAATCGAGGCGCTTGGCAACATCGGCCGCGAGCGCCTGCAAAGTAGTTTCCGGCAGAGTGAACAAATAGGGATTGTCGGTGTTCTGGAACTTATCCCATCCCAGCGCGTGAATCATTCCCGCTTCGATTCCGTCGGGTTTGCGCATGTGCCAGTGATCGTGAAACCGCCAGATCACCATCCCGTGCTTTTCGATGAAGGCGCGCTTCTCCGCCCAAACCGGGTCGCTCTGATTCATTTCTTCCGGGGTGTCCAGGTGATTGTAGAAAGTGGGTTCATGCGTGATCACCAGATTCAGGCCTTGCGCTGACGCGCGCTGCAAAACATCAAGCGTAGCCATCATGGTCACAGCAATGCCGGTGACAGGCGTATCCGGATTGCCTGCCTTAAAAGTGTCCACGGTTTCCTTTTGCCAAGGAACTCCAACGTGCTGCTGAATAGCCGCAATCACTTCGCGCGCCGTGGGTTTAGAGTTCTGCGCCATCGCTGCTGTAGAGCAGAAGGCCAGTCCCAGGAGCAAGAAGTTCAACCTCAGGTGGAGTTTCCCAAAAACAGGAAATCGCGGAGTCAATTCGCTGCATCTGTGCATCGCCACCCCAAGGCCACGCGGGCCTGTTGAGATTTTTTGCTACTTAACGAGTTATAATTGCATCACTTAGGCCATCCAAGCAACCCCTCGAAGGATCTCATTGCGCCACCCAGCCGCCCTGTTTTTCCGCTTTTGTGTGTTGGTGTTCATCGCAAGCCTGTTCGTCTCTTCTCCTGTTTTCGCCTCTAGTCCGCAGTACTTCTACAACAAGCTGGTATTTCCCAGCGGTAACCGGCCCTCCGGAGTCGCCATTGCTGATGTAAATGGGGACGGTCGCGAGGATCTGATCGTAAGCAACAGCACCGACAATTCCGTTTCGATTTTCCTGGGACAGATGGACGGGACGTTTGGAAGCAAGACGGATTTTGCTGCCGGCTTGGCGCCGGGATACGTGAAAGCCGGAGATTTCAACGGCGATGGAAAGATGGACATAGTGGTGGTTAATGAGTGCTTCGGGGGATGTACAGGCGGACTCTCGATCCTGCTGGGCAATGGAGATGGCACGTTCAAGTCGGCGGTGGAGTACCCGACAGGACCGAACCCTTATTCGCTGGCAGTGGGGGATTTTGATGGCGACGGAACGCTCGATTTGGCGGTTACATCCGCGTGCAGTCCCCCTTGCAGCGGATTCGTTTCGATTTACCTGGAAAAGGAGATGGAACGTTTCAAGCCAGAGTGGACTATTCAGTTGCCTCATCGCCAAATGAATTAGTAGCGATCGACCTTAATAATGATGGAAAGCTGGACATTGCCGTGAGCGTTTCCGCGGCTACCCCTGGGGTAACGTCGTCGCAAGACTCGGTTGCGATTCTTCTCGGAAAAGGTGATGGGACATTTCAGCCCGCGTTAAATTTTCCGTCAGAATCTGGGGCTTATGGGGTAATAGCGGGAGATTTCAATGGAGATCACATTCCCGATCTAATCGTCACGCACTTCGCTCCATTCCCCTTCCCAGAACGAGCGGAGGAGGTGGCGTCGGGGTGCCTGGGACTCCCGCCGGTGCATATGATCTCACCGTGACGGCGACGTCCGGGTCGGGTGCAAGCGCTATTCAACATAGCGTCGCATTGATTCTAACGGTGAAGTGATCATTCTTAGGTACGTTTAGAGCGCTTCGGCAGATGCCAAGCCGCCATCAGTAGGAAGTGTTTCGGGAATTCGACCTTCGGGCAGCGTAGATATGACTGCCCGTCCAAAAGCGCACATCCGGTGCTGTATACTGAGAAATTCCAAGTGAGATTTGCATCGAACTGAGGAACCGTGTACCTGACACTTCTAAACCGCTTGCGCGAAGCGTTGGCCGCGCATATCCGGGGAAAATATAACGTTAAATTGAGTATTGTCCTGGAAAAGCCGCCAAAGATGGAGTTGGGCGAGGCGGCCTCACCAGCGTGCTTTGAATTGGCGAAGAGGCTGAAGAAAGCGCCGCGCGCGATTGCGCAGGAGATTGCTGGCTCTCTGCCGAAAATCGATGGGATCGCACGAGTAGAAGTGGCCGGCGGCGGGTATCTGAACGCGTTCTTCGACCGCGCGGCCTTCTGGGAGAGTGCGCAGAAAGAAGCAATCGGCGAGTCGCAAGCGGCGGGTGACGCGCAAGGAACTGTGATCGTCGAGCACACCAGCATCAACCCGAACAAGGCCGCGCATATTGGGCACCTGCGCAACGCAGTGTTGGGCGACACGATGGTGCGTTTGCTGCGCCACACCGGTCACAAGGTTGCTGTGCAGAACTACATCGACAATACCGGCGTGCAGGTCGCCGACGTCGTGATTGCGTTTCAGCACATGGAGAAGAAGTCGCTGGCCGAAGTAAAAGAGCTGGCCAGAAGAGAACACTTCGATTACCTGTGCTGGGATTTGTACGCCAAAGCGACGCAGTTCTTTCTTGAAGATAAACCACGAGCACAGAAACTGCGCGGCGAGACGTTGCAAGCGATTGAAGAGGGCCATGGCGAAACGGCGGAAATGGGCGCTGTGATTGCCGACGCGATCGTCGGCTACCACCTTCGCACCATGGCGCGGATGGACATCTACTACGAATTGCTGGCGAGGGAGAGTGAGATTCTGCACCTGCATTTTTGGGACGCGGCGTTCGAAAAGCTGAAGGCCAGCGGCGCGATTCAATATGCCACCGCGGGCAAAAACGCGGGTTGCTGGATCATGCCGTGGAAGGATGACGCGAAACCAGAACTAGCCACAGAAGACGCAGAGAACACAGAGAACGCTGAAGACGACGAAGAAGAGGAATCCCGGGCAAAGATCATCGTGCGTTCGAATGGAACGGTGACCTACGTCGGCAAAGATATTGCCTACCAGCTTTGGAAATTCGGCCTGCTTGGAAAAGACTTTCACTATCGAAGGTGGCCGGACGCGCCGGGTGGGCATGAGCTGTGGGCCACTACCGCGGGTGAAAATGAGCCGGGAGCGCCGCATTTTGGCGACGCAACAGCTGTCTACAACGTGATCGACGCGCGGCAAGCCTATTTGCAGGAAGTGGTGGCGGAAGGATTGCGCGCCCTGGGCTACGTGAAGGAAGCGGAGCATTCGATTCATTTCGACTATCAGATTGTTGCGCTGACGCCGCGGTGCGCGGCAGAAATGGGTTATGAACTTTCCGAAAACGACGCCAAGCGCCCTTACGTAGAAGTGAGCGGGCGAAAGGGATTCGGGGTGAAGGCCGACGACCTGATTACCCGGATGCAACAGGCAGCGGAGTCGCGCGTGCACGAGAAGCAGGCGGAAATGTCTGCCGCCGACCTGGCAAAAACCGCGAATGCTCTGGCGATTGGCGCGCTGCGGTTTTTCCTCCTGAAGTACACGCGCAACACGATTATCGCGTTCGACTTTGAAGACGCCCTGAAGGCTGAGGGCGAAACCGGGCCGTATTGCCAATATGCCGTGGTGCGAATTCGGGGAATCCGCCGAAAGGGAGTCGAGGCTGGCACGGCGTCGGTTAAGGTGACGAAAGACTCCGCGGCGAAATTCTTGAACGGCGCAGAAGGGGCGGACCTGTGGGAATTGCTGTTCCTGAATGGTTCACTCGATCATGCAGCGGACGCCGCCATTGCAGTGCAGGAACCGGCGTTTGTTGCGAGATATGCGTTTCAATTGGCGCAGGCCTATAACAATTTCTACCACCGGCATCACATTTTGTCGGAAGCGGACGAGCAAAAACGCGGGTTCTTACTGGGACTCAGCGGGCTCGTGGAAACACAACTGGTACGCGCGTTAAGTCTACTGGGAATTGAAACTCCCGAGAAAATGTAGCGCTGGCTTTTATGCCAGCCGCTTTATTTGTGATTGCTCTAAGGACAGCGCTAAAGCGATGTGATCAGGTGCACCAAGGTGCGAAGCGCCACGCCAGTAGGCCCTTTAGCAAGCCACGGTTTTGCGTCGTCGTTCCAGGCTGTGCCGGCGATATCCAGGTGAATCCACGGCGTATCGCCCGAAAACTCCTTCAGGAACATTGCGCCGGTAATCGCGCCGCCACCTTTGCCGCTGCCAATGTTCTGTATGTCGGCAAACGAACCCTTGATGAATTCACGGTACTCGTCGTCCGTCGGCAGTTGCCACATCTTTTCTCCCGCGGCTTTGGCGCTGGCCAGTAGTTTGTCCGTCCAGGCTTGATCGGAGCCAAACACACCGACGTTGACATTCGCCAGCGCGACGACCACGGCTCCCGTCAGCGTCGCGGCGTCAACCAGCTGTGTGGCGCCCAGTTGCTTGGCGTAATGAATTCCATCCGCGAGGATTAAACGGCCTTCCGCATCGGTATTCAGAACTTCGATCGTCTTGCCAGACATCGCGGTCTGAATGTCGCCGGGCTTCTGAGCTTTGCCACCGGGCATATTTTCCGTGGCAGGAACGATGCAGATTACCTTCACCGCGGGCTTTAGTGTTGCCAGCGCTCGCATCACCCCGATCATGGTTGCGCCGCCGGCCATGTCGTACTTCATTTTTTCCATGCCCTCGGAAGGCTTGATGGAAATGCCGCCGGTATCAAACGTGACAGCTTTGCCGACCAATCCAATGACTGGTGCGCCGGCCTTAGGATTTGCGGGCGTGTAGGTAATGACGATCATGCGCGGAGGTTCGACGCTGCCTTGAGCGACGCTGAGCAGCGCGCCCATTTTCATGTCGGCAATCTTCTTTTCATCGAGGATCTCAACGGCCAGTCCCGCTTCCTTGGCCATCGCTTCGGCTTTGTCCGCCAGAATACGAGGAGTGAGCTTATTGGAAGGCTCATTGATCAGATCACGCGCAAAATTCTGGGCATCCGCGATGGTGCGGCCGCGAGCAATTCCCTTTTCAGCAGCGTCTTTGTCGGAGTCGGCCAAACCGGCAATGGTCAGCGATTCGATAAATTTGTCGTTCTTCTTATCGGTCTTGTATTTGTCGGACTCAAAATCAGCGGAAAGCGCGCCTTCCGTGATGGTCTGCGCCGCGTCGCTGGCGGAATCACCCTCGCGAACCACGAAAGCCAGCTTATGCACGCCTCGCGACTTGAGGTAGCGCACCGCAGCCCCCGCAACTTTACGCAGCGTAGCGGGGTTAGCTTGCTCGCGCTTCCCTGCCCCGACGAGCACCAGCCGCGCGGCTTTTAATCCGGCAGGCGCATGGACGAGGGTGAACTCAAGATTCTTGCCAGTCAGCTCGCCAGACTTTGCCAGCCGGCCCAGCAGGCCCCCGGCAAGCTTGTCGAGCTCGGCGATGCGGCCCTGGATAGGCGCGTTGTCGTCGAAGAGATAAGTGACGATGGCGTCGGTCTCCAAAGTTGCGAACGGCTTGGTGTCCAAATTGATTTGCATGATCAGTTTATCGCCTCCGGTTGCGATACATTGCTTGTTCCGCTTCCCTGCGGGCTTCCTTGGTGCGTTCGTCCTGGCGGCGGTCCCAACTCTTTTTGCCTTGCGCCAGAGCGATTTCGACCTTGGCAATGCCATCGCGGAAGTAGATCCGCAGAGGAATGACGGTCAAACCCTTCGAATCAGTACGTCCAGAAAGTTTATAGATCTCGCGTTTGTGAAGCAGCAGCTTACGCTGGCCAAGGGGCTCATGATTCCACGGGCCACCGGGCATGTATTGTGCGATATGCGCGTTGACCAGATAAGCGCCACTTGGTTTAAAATCTACATAGGCGTCCCGAATATTCGCTTTCCCCTCCCTCAGCGCTTTCACTTCGGTGCCATGCAACACCAGGCCTGCTTCCAGCTTCTCAAGGATATGGTAATTGTAGGAAGCAGACCGATTTTGAGCGACGATCTGTTCTTTGGGCCGTTTCCCGTCCTTGGCCCTCTCGGTTTTGTTGTTTGGCTTCACCACAATCTTTCATTTTACCTGATGCCGCGTCTAATTGAGAGTGCGGGAAACAGTGCCGGCCACCGCAGACGCCACGCTCCAGTCCGATCAGGGAAACTGAAGAGGAAATGAGAAGGACTGGCAAATGGTACATTGGAAGTGTGTAAACGTCTGCAAGCACGCTGCTTGCCGGGGTCCCAACCCCGATGCTAGACTCCAGAGGAAAGTAAGGATCAAGGTTGCACGCAGACGGGATTGCGGAGTGTTCATGCGTCGTTGGTGTCAGTTTATCGCCCTAATTTCAATTGCAACGTTCATTGCCGGTTGCCCAAAGGGCCAAAACGACTATTCGGCCGCCAAGAAGGCCGTGGACATGAAGGATTACGACGCGGCGGTTGATTACTACCTGAAAGCCGAGAAATCCGACCCTCACAACGCGGCCTATAAAATCGGCCTGAATCAATCGAGATTCATGGCCGGCGAGCAGCACATTAAAGAAGGTTTGAAGCTGCGGGACAAGGGAGATTTGCAGGGAGCGGTATCGCAATTTCAGCGCGCCCAGGTGTTGGACCCGTCCAGCATGATCGCTGACCAGGAGCTGAAGAAGACGCTGGACATGATTGCGGAGAAGCTGCGCGGCTCTGAAGCGGCCGAAGAAGTGCCGTTAATGGAAAATGGACAACCGGTGATGGCCAGCCTACCACCGGAGTTGAAGCCGCTCTCCCGCGCGCCCGTCAATCTAACCATGACCAACGACGTGAAGGTCGTGTACGACACGATTGGCAAGCTCGCTGGCCTCACCGTAATTTACGACCCCGATTTGCAGGCAAAGCGCATCCATGTGGAATTGAACAATCTGACGCTGGAGCAGGCGCTGGAAATCACCTCTCTGGAGAGCAAGACGTTTTGGAAGCCCGTAACAGAAAACGTTATCATGGTGATTCCGGACCAGGCGCAGAAACGCCGCGATTATGAAGAGCAGATCGTGCGCACGTTCTACTTGAGCAATGTTTCCATTCCACAGGATCTGACGGAAATCACCACCGGGCTTCGTTCCCTTCTCGATCTGAAGCGCATCTCTCAGGTAAATGCGCAGAACGCCATCATCATTCGAGACACGCCCGATAAAATAGCGTTGGTCGACAAGATCGTTCGAGATATTGACAAAGCCAAGCCGGAAGTGATCGTCCAGGTTCAAATCCTCGAAGCACGCACAGATAATTTGAGGAACCTGGGTATTCAGCCGGGACAGTCAGCTTCGGTCACCATCAATCCGAACAACAGTACGACCACAAACAGCTCTGGCACTTCTACAACAACGACTACGAACAATGGCGTCTCGCTGCAGCAACTCACGCACCTGAACCAAAATGACGTGGTTTTCACGCTGCCTGGCGCAACCGCGAATTTCCTGTTGACCGACACTTCCACAAAGATTCTGCAAAACCCGGAACTACGGGGAGTGGATGGTCAATCCGCAAAGCTGAAAATCGGCGATCGCGTGCCCGTCGCGACGGGCAGCTTCCAGGCGGGCGTAGGCGTGGGCTCGACGGCGGGCGCGGGCTTCGTCAACCCGTTGGTGAACACACAATTTCAATATATCGATGTTGGCGTGAACCTGGATATTACTCCCCACGTGCATCCGAATCACGACATCAGCATGAAGGTCTCCGTGGAAGTTTCCGCCGTAACCGGGCAATCCTCAATCGGCGGCATTACGCAGCCAATTATCAGCCAGAGAAAAGTGGAGCACGAAATCCGGCTGAAAGAGGGCGAAGTCAGCATCCTGGGCGGCTTGATATCTCGCGTGGACACCAAAACCTTGAATGGCTGGCCGGGTTTGGCCAGAATTCCCGTGATGCGCTACCTTTTCTCGACGGACAACGTGGAGCGCCAGGAAGATGACGTTCTAATTGTGCTGACGCCGCGAATTGTGCGCATGCCCGACTGGGCAAAAATAAACCTGCGTGCGATTTCGGCTGGCACCGAATCTCTGCCTGGTGCGCGTCGCGAGATGGATGTGAAGGCGCCAACCGCAAATCCGGGCCCGCAGACCAACCCAGCACCGCAAGGTCCTGCCGGCGCTGTGCCGGTTTCGCCGTTAGCTCCGGCGCAGGTGAATCCTTCCCCAGTGACGCCCGCAAATCCCGGAACTGCTCCCCAGGCGCAAGTTTCCGGCCCGCGCATTCGATTTGAGCCGTCGACAATGAATCTTTCGCCCGGCCAGACCACCACCATCGGCGTGGTCGTCGACAATGTCACCGACCTGTTTTCCGTGCCCATGCTGCTGCAGTACAACCCCTCGATCATCCACGTCGAGGAAGTTCGCCACGGAGGATTTCTCTCGGGCGGCACACAAGAGATTGCCATTGTGCAGCGCGCCGACAATGACCACGGCCAAGCCATCATTTCTGCCACCCGGCAACCGAATACCGCGGGCGTGAATGGCAGCGGCACATTGTTGGGGGTCGTCATTAAGGGCATCGCACCCGGCACCACGAACCTGTCCATCGTGCAGGTTAACGCCAAGGACTCCCAGCAAAAACCAATACCGCTGGTAACCAGCGAAGCCACAATAAAAGTTCAGTAGCAATTCCCTATTCTTGAGGTCAGGGATGAAGTCACTCTCCGCAACACATCGACGTTCAGCGCAATCGGGCATGACTCTGCTCGAACTGATCATCGCCTGCGCGATTCTGCTGATTCTTTCTTCCGCCGCGCTTCCGGTGGCTCGGTTCACCGTCGTTCGGCAACGAGAGAAAGAACTTCGCCTGGATTTGCGCGAAATGCGCAATGCCATCGACCGTTACAAGGATCTGGCTGACCGCAATATGATCCGCACCGAGCTCGGCAGTGAGGGATATCCGCCAGATCTGCAGACCCTGGTGAAGGGCGTGGCCATCGGAGGCACCGGAGCCGCGGGAAAGAACATTCGTTTCTTGCGCAGGATTCCGGTTGACCCGATAACTGGCACTCCGGAATGGGGATTGCGCGCGGTGCAAGATGATCCCGATTCCACCAGTTGGGGCGGGAAGAACATTTTCGATGTGTACTCAAAATCGACGGGAACGGCGCTAGACGGAACGAAGTACTCGGACTGGTAGAAAAACGGGAGTCTCCATGAGCAGAACAATCGGAAAGAACAAACGTGGAGCGGCGAGGCCGGGAGTTTTTCGCCGAGATTTCGGCTTTACGTTGATTGAACTGATGATCGTCATGCTGATCATGTCCATCCTGATCGGCATCGCCGCGATTGCTTACGACAAGACGGTAGTGAAGGCGCGCGAGTCGGTCTTGAAACAGGACTTACAGACCATGCGCCAAGCCATCGACAATTACACCATGGACAAGCAGCAAGCCCCGCAATCGCTGGAAGACCTTGTCGACGCTCACTACCTGCGCGAAATTCCCATCGATCCCGTATCGCAGCAGAAAGACTGGGTGCTGCATTTTGGCGATACCGTGCTGACGGCGGAGCAGAACGGCACCGGAGTTGACGATGTGCACTCCGGATCCGAGTCCGTCGGATCGAATGGCGAAGCCTACAATACCTGGTAAAACTTCCGTACCTGCCAACAGAAGCACGCGCTGCACTAGAAGAACTTCTAAATTTTGACGGAATTGTTGCCGCAAGCGCTTGCCTGCGGTTTGACGGAATCTGATCGCTTCGCTATAGTGGTTCTGCGGGGTGGAGCAGCCTGGTAGCTCGTCGGGCTCATAACCCGAAGGTCGTCAGTTCAAATCTGACCCCCGCAACCATGGGCGCTTACGAGGCGAATCCTCTAAGCGCCCTTCTTATTTACAGTTACGAGTTGAGTCGTAAAATTCCTTCGCCTAATTTAACGCGACAGAGTTGTTCCAAGCCTGCGAACATATTTATCTCCGCGCTCGGCCACCCTAAGATTTTGGATTTTGGACTAGCTAAGTTGGTACCTGCTGGCGGCCCTATGAATCTTTCCGCGATGCCAACAGCCAGCCAATCAGAACAGCTCACTCAACCTGGCACTGCGCTAGGAACCAACGCGTACATGTCACCGGAACAGGTGCGCGGCGAAGATCTCGATGCGCGTACAGATCTCTTTTCGTTTGGTGTGGTTCTCTACGAGATGGCCACAGGCATTCTGCCGTTCCGTGGCGACACGACCGGCGTGGTCGCCGAAGCCATACTGAATCGCACGCCAGTTGCACCAATTCGACTGAATCCCGGCCTTCTCCCAAAACTCGAAGAGATCATCAACAAAGCGTTGGAGAAAAGCAAAAAGTTACGCTATCAGAACGCGGCCGATATTCGTGCGGATTTGCTTCGGCTTCGACGAGATTCAGCTTCGGGACATGCCGAATTCGCGACAGTGCAATTCAAGCCGAAACCCATCTGGAAGTCCCTTCGATGGGGTGCGATCGCCGGCGCGATAATTCTGCTCATCGGACTCGCCTTGGGCGGCCGCTTGTTTAACTTCCGCAAGGTTCACGCGCTCACCGATAGAGACACCATCATTCTTGCTGATTTCACAAACACCACTGGCGACACCGTCTTCGATGGCACGCTTAGGCAGGGACTTTCCGTTCAATTAGAACAATCACCTTTCTTGAGCATTTTCTCAGACCAAAAAATCCAGCAGACCCTACAAATGATGGACCAGGCGCCGGATGCCAAACTGACCCCGCAGCTTACACGCGAGATTTGTCAGCGAACGGCGAGCGCGGGGGTCCTGGAAGGCTCCATTGCCCAGATTGGTTCTCAATACCTGTTGACCCTAAAGGCCGTCAACTGCGTCAGCGGCGAATCGTTGGCGAGCACGGAAGCTCTGGCGAGCGACAAGAATCATGTTCTCGATGCTCTCGGAACGACGGCTTCGGAGATTCGCAACAAACTAGGCGAATCCCTGAGTACCGTACAGACGCTTGATACCCCTCTCGAGCAGGCCACCACGCCGTCGCTGGAAGCCCTTAAAGCTTTCAGCTCCGGAATCAAAGTTTCGAACACGACAGGGTCGTCTGCGGCGATTCCTTTTTTTAAGCAGGCCATCGAACTCGACCCAAATTTCGCACTCGCCTACGCACGGTTGGGCATCGCGTATACCTCCATCGGAGAACCCAGGATCGCTGCCGACTATACCCGAAAGGCATACGGACTGCGCGACCGTACGAGTGAGCCGGAGAAGTATTTCATCTCGGCTATATTCCATAAGGAGGTCACTGGGAACATCGAACAAGCCGTTCAATCCTGCAAGCTTTGGATACAGGCCTATCCGCGCTCGGAAATACCCCATACTTACTTGGCGGGGGCCATCTACCCGGTCATTGGACAATATGAGAAAGCGGTAGAAGAAGCCAGAGAATCAGTCCGTCTGAAACCGGACTCTCCGGTCCCTTACGCCTTCCTCATGTTCAACTACACCGCTATGAATCGCCTCGATGAGGCCAAGGCCGCGTATGGGCAAGCTCTTGAACGCAAACTTCATAACTCTTTCTACCCTCTCGCCCTCTATCACATCGCTTTTTTGCAGCGCCATGCAGCAGGAATGGCGCAGCAAGTAGCAAGGTCTGTGGGCCAGCCGGCAGTAGAGGACGAACTACTGAGCTTGGAAGCCGATACAGCTGCCTACTCTGGGCGGCTTAGGGAGGCTAGAGACCTTTCCCGCCAGGCGGTCGATTCCGCCGAACGGGCACAAGAGAAGGAAGTCGCCGCAATGTACTCTGCCCTGTCTGCTCTCCGGGAAGCTTTACTCGGCGACGCAAACGAAGCTCGACGGCGGGCCAATTCGGCAATGGGGCGATCGACGGGCCGAGATATGCAGTTCGGCTCTGCGCTCGCCTTGGCGTATGCTGGGGACGATGGGCGAGCGCAAGCACTGGCCGACAATTTGGGCAAAAGGTTTCCGGATGACACAATCGTCCAGTTCAATTACCTGCCGACCCTCCGCGCAAAGTCTGCCGTCAACCGGGGAAATACTTCTGAGGCTATCGAGACTCTCAGAGCCGCTACGCCGTATGAACTAGGACAGACGACATTCAGTACTTACGGTTGGAACGCGATGTATCCCGTTTTTGTGCGCGGCGAAGCTTATTTGTCCGCGCACCAGGGCAGCAAAGCCGCAGCTGAGTTCATGAAAATCCTCGACCATCCCGGCATCGTTGTGAACCAGCCTATCGGCGCTCTCGCTCATCTTGGTCTCGCACGAGCGTATGTGTCGCAAGGCGACACCGCCAAAGCCAAGGCCGCGTATCAGGATTTCCCCACACTCTGGAAAGACGCCGACCCCGATATTCCGATTTTCATCGCTGCGAAAGCGGAGTACGCGAAGCTTCAATAGTCCCGAGTTGTCAAGGGACGATTGCCGGAGATGTGATGGCGGTTACGCACTTCGGCGTGACGCCGTTTGCCAGGACTTGAGCCACACGTTTTCCTTTCGTTCCTCTTTCGTTCCTCTTCGTTCCTCTTCATCTTCGTTCCTCTTCGTGTCCTCTTCGTTGACTTACCTTGCGCCGCAACCTAAGATGAGCGCCAAATGGCCGACTCAGCACCACTCATTGGCCAGACCATCTCTCATTACCGCATCATCGAGAAACTTGGCGGTGGCGGCATGGGTGTGGTATATAAGGCTGAAGACACCAAGCTACATCGCTTCGTTGCCTTGAAGTTCCTTCCCGACGGATTCGCGCCAGATTTGCAAGCACTGAGCCGCTTCAACCGTGAGGCGCAGGCTGCTTCCGCCCTGAATCATCCAGAGTTTTGTACGATTCACGATTTTGGCGAGCACGTTGCAAGTGCGCGATGTTTGCGGGAGGGGGCCTTCGTTTGCGTTAGTCCTCGTCGATTCTGAAGCAGTGCCGCTACGGGTTTTGCGCCCACCATTCCGGCAATTTTAGGTTGTCCAATTCGGCGCAAAGGAGTAGGGTTCGACCCGTTTAGGGAGAGATCTTCGATGAACCCACTTCATCTGTGGTGGCGCGGGTTGATTCTCGCTACAGTGGCGTGTCTCACTTGCCGACTTTCCGCTGTTGCCTCAGACGAGCCTACCCTCACCAAGGAACAGATTAAGCAGTTCCTTCTCAGCGCAAAGGTGGTGAACAGTCAACCGTCGAAGAAAGGTATTACCCACCCCTGGCGGCTCACGCTCTCCGACGGTACCGTGATCCATGACGCCTCTTTCCAATCGATTGATGAACACAAGGCCTCGATGCAGCTTGACACAGGGACCGAACTGAACTTTGTAGATTCCTATAAGTACAACATCGCTGCTTATGAGCTGGCTGAGTTGCTCGGCCTGGACGACATGCTGCCGGTATATGTCGAACGCAAATGGCAAGGCAATGTAGGCTCGCTCAGTTGGTGGTTGCCGGTGAAGATGGATGAGGCGGAGCGCCACAAGGAGAAATTAACTCCGCCGGATGGGGACGCCTGGAACAATCAGATGTACAAGATTCGGGTCTTCGATGAATTGGTCTACGATTCCGATCCCAACCTGACCAACGTGTTAATTGGTGAGAACTGGAAGATTTGGAGGATTGATTTCACCCGCGCATTTCGCCTCAACAAGGAACTGAAAGACACCAACGATTTGGTACGCTGCGATCGGCAGTTGTTTGAGAAACTGAAGGCGCTGGACGTGAATGCGCTGACGGAAAAAACCAAGCGTTATCTCAACAAAGATGAAGTGAAAGCGGTGATGGCACGACGGGACAAGATTGTGGCGCAGTTCCAGAAGATGATCTCTGAAAAAGGTGAGAACGAAGTGCTGTACTGAATCCTGATCCGCCAAAAAGGAACTCGCCCAGCTGACAGTGCAGTGTGCTGTAGTGGCCGCGTGACTTCCTCACGATTTGGAAAGACGCCGACCCTGACATTCCGATTTTCATCGCTGCCAAGGCGGAATACGCGAAGCTGCAATAGCTATCTGAGTCGCGTAATCGGAGATGTGTGAAGTAGTACTTCACATTGACGGGAACGCTGTTACCAAGACCTGAGAAGGCTGAGACTAAAGATATGGCACGCTTGAGCGAAGGCCCCAGCTGAAGCCCCAGAGTGAAAAATAGGCTTGCTGGTCCAAAGGGAATAGACTTTGCGGACGGGGAGGTGTTACCCATGCGTACGATGTGCAAGGCGAGTTTACTTGGGGTTTGGTTGCTGGCACTTGGCCTATCTTTGGGCGCGCAGGAACAAAGCCCGCCCACGGCCGCGGAGTTGAGCAAGAACGAAACTCCGGGCAAAGCGTTCACGCGCTTCTTCGACTATCAGGAGTATCAATTCCGGTCCGCCGCCGAAGCCATGCCCGAAGCGAACTGGAATTACCGACCCGCTCCAGGATTGTTCAAGAACGAGAAACCGCAATTCGGACCGGCCGAGGAGCGCACCTTTGCGGAACAGGTGAAACATGTGGCTTGTGCAAACTTTTCGTTTGCCGCCTTGTTGGATGGCACGAATCCACCCGATGACTGTGACAAGGGCGGACCCAATCCCGCAAAAACACGCGTCGAACTTCTCAACTACTTGCGCGACTCGTTCACTGCGCTGAAAAAGTCCTTAGGGGCAATTACCGCAAAAAACATGTATGACCCGATTGAACGGCCAGGTCCCAATACCCGCTTGGGCCTGGGCGTTGTGTGCATCTGGCACGTAGCGGATCACTATGGCCAGGTGGTTATTTATCTGCGCGAAAACGGCATTGTGCCACCAGCAAGCCGGCCCAATCCCCCCGAACTGAAAAACAAATACTAAATCCAAAAGCCTGTTGGCCATTTCGCCTGCGTCGGGAAACAGGACAAGTGCTCTGTCAACTTCACGACGGATTCCAAGTCTACGAGTACGGCGTAATACATCCAAGTGGATTGCCTCCGAGTGGGCCGTTCACTCACCGGCGATCTGCCCGACGCTCCTGCTGGTGCAAAAACAGAAGTTCCAATGACAGAGGCAAGATTCTCGCGTCGTGGGAAGCACCTCCTGTAGGTTGTTTCTTTGCAGCACTGACGCCCGATTTTCTTCGATCGAAAACGCCCCAGTTGGACCGGTTCCGGATAGATCGCCGGCAACCCTTACTTTGGGATCGCTTCAGGATTGCCCGTAATCCGACCGGAACGGTCGAACAGTACCTCTTCGCAAAACCTAAGTGACTGCTAAAGAATAAAGGCACAATTTGTGCGGTTTTGATCGAGCTCCTTCTCATTGATAGCGCTGACGATGAGAAATCCACATATCAAACGCCGGTACATACGGGGCGGAGAATCCACAAATGATTTTCACAAGTTGAGTTCGAGAGCTATAGTTTGTTCTGCTGAGGCACTTCTAACGGGCCTATAATTCCTCCTGGAATATGACCCTAGCAAACGGCACAAGACTGGGTCCTTACGAGATCATCGCCACTCTGGGCGTGGGCGGGATGGGCGAGGTGTATCGCGCGCGCGACACGCGGCTGGACCGGACCGTAGCGATCAAGATACTGCCGGCACACTTTTCGTTGGATCCTGTGAGGAAGCAGCGATTCGCGCGCGAGGCGAAGACGGTTTCCAGCTTGAATCACCCGCACATCTGCGTGTTGCACGATGTGGGCAGTCAGGATGGGATCGATTATCTGGTGATGGAATTGGTAGAAGGCGAGACGCTTGCGAAGCGCCTCGAAAAGGGACCTTTGCCGCTTGAGCAAGTCCTGAAGTACGGAATGCAGATCGCCGATGCACTCGGCAAGGCCCACCGCAGCGGCGTGATCCATCGCGACCTGAAGCCCGCGAACATCATGCTTACTGCTACTGGTGCGAAGTTGCTGGATTTTGGCCTGGCGAAGCCCGCTGTGTCCATGGCGGCTCTGGCCACGGTCACCGCCAGCTTGCCCTCGCCTGTGACTCAAGACGGCGCTATTGTCGGCACTTTTCAATACATGTCGCCGGAACAGATCGAAGGCAAAGAGCTGGATGGTCGCAGCGACATCTTTTCGTTCGGCGCTGTGCTGTACGAGATGCTCACAGGCCGGCGTGCCTTCGAAGGTAAGAGCCAACTCAGCGTCGCGTCCGCCATCCTGGAGAAGGAACCGGTGGCCATCAGCACGCTTAAGCCAATGACTCCACCAGGAGTGGAGCGGGCGGTTAAGCAATGCTTAGTAAAAGAGCCGGAAGACCGCTGGCAGGTGGCGCGCGATTTGGAATTGGATCTGAAATGGATCGCAGAAACTGGCTCGCTGGCCACGCCGGCGCAGACATCTTCTGCAAAAGTCATGCGTCTGCTCGGGCCACGCGCGCTTCTGTTCGGACTAAGCACACTGGTTTTGGGAGCATTAATCGCGGGACTAGCCGTGTGGAATTTGAAGCCTCCAAGTTCGTCTTCGCCAGTGCAGGTCATTCGCACGGTGATTACCTTGCCATCCGAGCAAAGGCTTGTGGGATTGGATTCTCCGGCCGTGGCCGTTTCACCCGACGGCACTCGCGTCGCGTATGTCGCCGTCCAAGGCGGTAGGCAGCAGCTTTTCCTGCGGGCGATGGATAGCGCGACAGCCATGCCAGTCCCTGGCAGCGAAGACGCCGTCAATCCGTTTTTCTCGGCCGATGGTCAATGGCTAGGGTTCTTTGCGGGCCAGAACATGAAGAAGGTGTTATTGAGCGGCGGACTCCCGCTGAATGTCAGCCCGGCCGGGAACCCGCGCGGCTCCAGCTGGGGCAGCCAAGGCACGATCGCGTTCGCGCCCACAGGAGTGTCCGTGCTCCAGCAAGTGTCGGATGGAGGAGGCATTCCGCAGCCGCTGACTCGCATGGAAAAGGGGGAGGTCGCCCACCGCTGGCCGGAGTTCCTGCCCAGCGGCAAGGCAGTGTTTTTTGCCGCCGGAACCACCACCACAAATTGGAACAACGCACGGATCGCAGTCCAGTCGATTGCAACGGGTGAACGCCTGAACCTGATCCAAGGCGCAACGCAGCCCCGCTACGCAATCTCCGGCCACTTGGTTTATGTGCAAGGGAAAAGCTTGATGGCTGTACCGTTCGACCCACAAAGGCTCGCTCTCGGCGGCGCCACCGTCCCCGTAGTCGAGGGTGTGTTGCAATTTCCGTCTACCGGTGCCGCCCAATACAGCATCTCCAACACCGGAACGCTGGTCTATGTTTCGGGGGGCGCTCAGTCGGCGCAACGCAGATTGGTGTGGGTCGCGCGTAATGGCACCGAGAAGCTCCTGACCACGCCGGCGCGCGCTTATCGAGGACCGCGAATTTCCCCGGATGGCCGACAGGTAGCCGTTGCGATTGAAGAGCAAGAAACACAAATCTGGCTCTACGATCTCGCTCGCGAAACATTGACGCGCATGACCTTTGAGGGAAATTCGAACATCAACGCGATCTGGACACCGGATGGCAAGAAACTAGCATTTACCTCAAACAAAGAAGGCCCAGTGAACCTGTACTGGCAGAATGCCGACGGAAGCGGCGGGCTCGAACGATTAACTACCAGTGACTACTTACATTCACCGATGTCCTGGTCCCCAGACGGGCAGTTGCTGGCCTACATCGAAATCAATCCCACCACCGGCTATGACATTTGGGTCGTGAACGCAGGTGATCATAAAACGCAGCCCTTTCTCCGTACCCCGTTCAACGAAAGCTCGCCAAGATTCTCCCCTGACGGACACTGGTTGGCGTATACCTCGAACGAATCCGGCCGCTATGAAATTTACGTGCAACCTTATCCTGGACCCGGAGGCAAGTGGCAAATCTCGACGGAAGGTGGCACGGAGCCAGTGTGGAACCGCAGCGGGCGGGAGCTGTTCTACCGCAACGGTGAGAAGATGATGGCCGTGGACATCACCACGCAGCCGAGTTTCGCTGCGCGTAAGCCTCAACTGCTCTTTGAGGCAAGGTACGAACTGAGTCCGGGAACGTTCGCATACTATGATGTGTCGCCCGACGGCCAGCGCTTTCTGATGTTGAAGCCCAACGGGGCTGGCGAAGCGGCGCCGACGCAAATCAACGTCGTGCTGAACTGGTTTGAGGAACTGAAGCGACTCGTGCCGACAAGGAAGAAGTGAAACGGTTCATCACCTTCCATCACACCTGATGCAAGACCCGTGGAAATGACTGCACTCGTCGTTTCGACTCTAGCGCCGAGCCATTACTCCTGAGTCGTCGGCAACCCTTCCCTTACCGGATTATGGAAGGGTGGCCCGTCATCCAGACGTCTGGGAGCTAACGCTCCGCCAAGGCGCGGTGGACAAGGTGGACGGCAATCGCTCCTTCGCCGACAGCCGAGGCCACGCGCTTCACATTACCCGAGCGAACATCGCCAACCGCAAACACGCCAGGAAGGCTCGTTTCCAGCATTTGTGGAGAACGAGCCATTGTCCATGCCGGGGCTCCGATTGCGTTATCCAAGTCCCGCCCGGTGAGGATGAACCCCTTGTCATCGACCGCCACGCAGCCTCGCAGCCATTCAGTTCTCGGTGATGCTCCCGCCATGATGAATACGTGCCGAATGTCGTGGACGGAGGTCTCGCCGCTAGACTTGTCCTGCCAAGTGACGCGTTCAAGATGGGTGCCTCCGTCGAGACCGACTATTTGCGTTTTGTAGTGCAATTCGATGGCGGGGTTCTCTTGGATCCGCTGGACCAAATAGCGAGACATGGTGTCTGATAACTCACCCGAGCGCACGAGCAGGTACACCTTGCGCGCCGTCTGCGAAAGGAAAATCGCAGCTTGTCCGGCGGAGTTCCCTCCGCCCACTACGATAGTCTCTTCTTGTTCGCATAGTTGCGCCTCCATGTAGGTCGCACCATAGTAGATCCCCTGACCCTCAAACTGCTCCAGATTGGCGATACGCGGCTTGTTGTATTGTGCGCCAGTAGCGATGATGACGGCGCGCGCCGGAAGCCTGTTGCCGTTGTCCAGGACTACCTTGTACGGACGCTTTTCGCAATCCAGCCGCGCAACGCTGTGCGCCACCATCATCTTGGCTCCAAATTTCTCCGACTGAGCGATCGCGCGCGCTGCCAGTTCTTGACCGGAGATCCCCGTAGGAAAGCCCAGGTAATTCTCGATCTTCGAGCTTGATCCGGCCTGTCCTCCGGGTGTGGCAGTCTCAATCACCAGCACGTCGAGGCCTTCCGAAGCGGCGTAAACGGCAGCTGCCAAGCCGGACGGTCCAGCGCCCACAATGATCAAATCGCGGACCTGCGTCTCGTCGATCGCGCTGTTCAGCCCCAGGCACTCGGCCAATTTTTGAATTGAGGGATTTCGCAGCACCGAGCGGGCGCTGCAAATGACCACCGGAGTTTCGTCTAACTTGACGTCAAAACGATCGAGCAGTTCCTGTGAAGTCTTGTCCGTGTCGAGATCTATGTACGTATAAGGATGTTCATTCCGGGTTAGAAATTCGCGCAGGCGCAGCGTGTTAGCCGAGTGGCGCGATCCCATCAAGATGACGTTGCCCTGACCCGTTCGGATGAGTTCCAACCGGCGCAGGATGAATGCCCTCATGAAAATCTCACTCAGCTCGGCGTCCTTTGCGACGAGCGACCGCAGGCTCTCTGCACTCAGTTCCAGAAACTCACCGGGCTCCGTCACGCGGCCACGCGCGAGGCTGCGCCGCCCGGAGATCAGTGTCATCTCACCGGTGAACCCGCCGGGGCCGTGGGTGACTACGGGGCGCTCGCCCGTAAGATCCGGCTGCACGATCTCCATCCTTCCGGAGAGCAGGACGAAAAAAGGGACATTTGTGTCACCCGGTTCAAACAGGACTTCACCCTTCTTGACCTCTCGCAGCTTGCTGCCGGGGCGAACGCGGTTGATTTGTGCCGCGGTCAAGATTGGAAACGCTTGGGTGCGAACGTCGAGTGCGCTGGGCACTGGCTGAGAAGACATTTTTCCTCCCAGGGTTCCGCCAAGGCGCGGCGGACAAGGCCGATTGTGAACGCTCCTGTAGGTGATACAAAACTGGTGCCGCGACGCGCAAGTAATATTGAATCAAATCGGTTTATTGTCACACAGCCCAATCTCCCGGACGTATTGTCGCAACCCTTACTTTAGGATTACTTCAGGGTTGCCCGTCACTCGGGAGCAATCCCGCGAGACGTCCATAAACTGTCTGCGAAATTCGCTTTCTGGCACGGCCGGACAAATTGTCGAGCGCCTATTTGCTTTTCAGGATTCCACCGGGATTAGTGCAACTTCGCGTACTCCGCTTTGGCTTGCTGGAGGATGGGGATGTCAGGGTCGGCGTCTTTCCAAAGCGTAAGGAAATCCTGATAGGCGGCACGAGCTCTTGCGGTATCACCCTGCAAAACAGAGGCGCGAGCGAGGCCGAGATGAGCAAGAGCGCCGATTGGCTCGTTGAGCAAGACGCTGCGATGGTCGAGAATTTTTTGAAACTCCGCGGCGGCTTCGCTGCCCCGATGTGCGGCCAGATAGGCCTCTCCTCGCACAAAGACTGGGTACAAAGCTGTCCATCTGTAAGTACCGGACCTTCCTAACTCATATGGCGCGGCAGCTCTGAGCGTCTCAATGGCCTCCGAAACATTTCCCGAGTGGACCGCAAGTTTTGCACGGAGGGTCGGCAGGAAGCTCAACTGCACCATTGTGACTTCCGGGAATCTCTTGCCCAAATCGTCCGTCAGCGCTCGCGCACCCGCGTCCGCCCCAGCATATGCCAGCGCGAGCGCAGCACCATACTGCACGCCACGGCCTGCCGAACGCTGCATCGCCATAGTGGCACGCCGGCGTGCTTCCTCAGCATTGCCGAACAATGCTTCCCGCAGCCCAGACACTGCTAAGTAAGTTTCAGCCGTTTCCGTTTCCCCTGCTCGTTCGGCGGAGTCTATCGCTTGGCGGGAAAATTCTCGAGCTTCCCTAAGCCGCCCAGAATAGGCGGCGGTATTGGCCTTCAAAACCATCAATTCGTCCTCTACCCCCGGCTTGCCCGCCGACCATGCTACCTGCTGCGCCATACCCGCCGCATCGTTCTGCAAAAAAGCAATTCCATACAGGTTTGCATGGAAGAAAGGGTGGTCCTGTTTGCGTTCGAGAGCTTGACCATAAACAGCCTTTGCCTCATCGAGGCGATTCAGAGCGATGTAACTGTACATCAGGACGAAGTAAGGAATAGGACTCTCCGGTGTCAAACGCAGCGCGTCCCTGCCTTCCTGAACTGCTTTCTCATATTGCCCAAACGCCGGAAGAATTATCCCCGACAAGAAACCGTGCGGCATTGCCAACCGGGGATAAGCATGTGCCCATAGCTCGCAGGTCTGTTCGGCCTTCTCCAAGTTCCCTGTGGCCAAGATATGGAAGGAAGTCGTGATGTAATACTTCTCTGCCTCACTGGTTCGTTCACGGAGTTCGTAAGCCTTTCGGGTGTAGTCGGCAGCCATGCCGGATTCCGTGAGTTCCGCATACAAGCGGCCGAACCGTGCGTAGGCGATGGCGAAATTCGGGTCGAGTTCGATGGCATGCTTATAAAACGGAATGGCAGCAGTCGGCCCTTCTGCGCTCCAAACTTGACCACCAGAGCTGTAAGCTTTGAGGGCCTCAAGTGACGGCGTGGTAGCCTGTTCAAGAGGGGTATCAAATTTCTGCACCGTGCTGAGCGACTCTCCCAGTTTGTTGCGAATTTTTGAAGCTGTTTTTCCCAGAGCATCGAGCACGTGGTTCTTGTCGCTCGCCTCCGCTTCCGTGCTCGCCAGCGATTCCCCGCTTACGCAGTTGACCGCCTTAAGGATCAGAAGGTACTGCGTGCCAATCTCCGCGATCGAACCTTTGATGATAGCGGCGCTAGCCGTCCTCTGGCAGAGATCCCGCGCAATCTCAGGCGTGAGCTTCGCTTCTGCTGGCTGGCCCATCATTCGCAGTACCTGCTGGATGTGGTCCTCCGAGACGAGGCTCAGGTAGGGCGATTGCTCGAGCTGCACCTCCAACCCTTGCCGCAATGTTCCGTCAAACACAGGGTCGCCTGTTGTGTTTGTGAAATCGGCTACCAGGACAGTGTCTTTCTCGCCCAAGGCAACTGGCCTTGCCCTGCGAAGCAAGAAAACCGCGCCGAGTGCTGCCAAAGCGAGCAACGCTCCCACCGGCAAGAAATAGTTCCAGATCGACTTGCGAAGGGTACTGCCCTGAAGAGCAGGCAAATTCTCAGCTAGGGTGGGGGCTGCCTGTTCAATGACTATGCGAGTGCGTGAGCGGCTCTCGATGACCAAATCGTCACTATCCGGCGTCACCGTGCGGACCTCTTCCGCAAAACGATACCCGCGTCCAGGAAGTGTCACGATGTATCGTCGGTCCTCGGGAGTTTCTCCAAGGGCTTTGCGAAGCATAAAGATGTTCTGGCTCAGGTTGGCTTCCTCGACGAAAGCATCCGGCCAGAGGGCTTTCATAAGCTCGTCCTTGGAAACGACCTCTCGACTGTGACGAACGAGGATCAGCAAAGTTTCAAAGACTTTAGGTGTGATGGCCACCGACTGGTCTTCGCGCAGGAGAACTTGCTTCTCAGGGTCAACCCGAAAGGGTCCGAACTCGTAGAGGACTTTTGGTCCTGTGGACATATCGAAGAAGTCGGAACTCCGCTTCCGGCCTAGGGAGCGACCGCCAGAGGACCATTCACTCTTGGCGGCAATTTATCATGTATATATGCCTGCGGCAATAATCACCACGGCAGCGAATGGTGCCCGCTAAGATGCAGCCCAGTCGCGTTTACCGTCCACAACTCCTTCCTTTTTCGTGTGAAACAGACGATGAGAACCTTTGAGAAATTGTTAGACGGTTTCTAAGGACTTTTGATCCGCCATTCCAGCAGCATGCGCGCATTCGGACGAGGGATCCAGCCGAGGTCCCCGGAATGGAGCGAGCCGTGATGCCGAGAACAACCCGGATCTCTATTGAGACTGAGACTTTGCTCGTCATTCGGCGCGCAAATGCGGCTTCGGCCCGGTGTCCCGGTTGTCACGCCGACGTTGACGTGATCAGTCTCGACAGCGACTGCTTCGCGGAGCCGGCAAACGCGGCTCGCATCCAGGAATGGCTCGCCAGCGGCAAAGTCCACTCATGGCAAACCACCAATGGACCAACCCAGATTTGCCTGACGTCCCTTTTCCGATGTTTCGAGCTGGAGGTCCCTGAGAGACTTTGCCGTTCGACTGGAATCCCACTATGTCAGTCAAGGAGAAAACAATCATGAAACTCACTATTTCGAGAACGAAGTCGTTTAGCATCGCACGCATCGGACTAGCGCTCGCGATTATTGCGGGGCCAGTCTGGGCACAGGAACAGAAGCCAAAGCCGACTCGCTATTCCGTCACCGACCTCGGTCCGTTGGCGACGGTGTTTAGCGAGGCGACCCACGTGACCAATAATGGCTTGGCAGGTGGTGCAACGATCCTCCCTAACGGCACCCAGCACGCTGTCCTCTGGTACAGGGGACGCAGCATAGATATCGGCACACCTGGGCTCGGAGGGCCGAACAGTGAAGCATTTGGGGTCAACGAAAGAGGCCGGGCCACGGGCGCGGCAGAAATCTCCACGTCAGCTCCGTATGGTGAAGACTTTTGCGGTTACGGTGACCACCTCGTATGTCTACCTTTCCTATGGCAAAACGGCGTGATGACTCCGCTCCCGACGCTGCGGGGAGGCACCAATGGCGAGGCCGGCCAGATCAACAATCGAGGCGAAGTGGCCGGAAATACGGAGAATGGCACGCCGGACTCCACCTGCACGGGGTTGGGCACGCCTCAAGTGCTCCAGCAGAAGCCTGTCATCTGGGAAAATGGCGAGGTCCGCGAACTTCCTACATACCCCGGCGACGGGACACACCCCCCCGACCCGGACGGATGGGCCTTCGGGATCAACGACGAGGGCCAAGTCGCCGGCACGTCGGGCGTTTGCTCAGTCCTTAACCAAAATACCTTCGTCTATGTTTTGTCTTTTCATGCCTTGCTCTGGGAGAAAGACGGCACGGTCCATGATCTCGGCAACCTCGGCGGGACGGGTTTGGCCGGACCGGGAAATGTCGCTTTGGAGCTTAATAACCAAGGTCAGGTGATTGGCACTTCGAACCTGAACGACACAACCTTTCACGCCTTCCTGTGGCCCGACCCGATGACAGGTAAGATGCAGGACCTCGGCACGCTCCTCGGGGATGCTGACAGCGGCGCCATCAGCATTAACGACCGAGGCGATGTGGTTGGCGTGTCGTTTGACGCGAGTTCCAACCCGCGCGCTTTCCTCTGGCAGAACGGCAAGATGTTCGACCTGAACGGACTCGTTGCCAACTCCCCCTTGTATCTGTTGTTCGCACATGGCATCAATTCCCGCGGCGAGATTGTAGGCTTTGGCGTCGTGACGACCGGCGCAAGCGCCGGCGACCTTCACGCTTTCCTGGCTACCCCATGCAATGATGAAGCCGCCGAACGAGACGAGACCACCGGAAGACCAAGGGCAGTCCTCCCGGAAAATGCCCGTGAGATACTTCGGCAGGCACTGCGCTTCGGCCGATTCGGAACTCGGCCCGTCGGACCGCAATGACTGTCGGGAGAGCACCAATCGCGAATGTTGTATGGGAGCCTAAAAGTCGAGGAATGAGAGGCTCGATTGGGAGAGCAGGGAAGTCTCCTGCTCTCTCTTTCCTTTTGTCTCTCCGTGCTGGAATCGGAAACCGATCATTGGGAGTGACAGACAAAGCTCTGGGCGGATTGTTTGAATGAATAAGTCATGGAGGAGCGCTTGGTGTAAAAAAGCTGAACTCAGCGACCACGCTGATTCAGATACAACTAAGGAGGCTCCCCCATGGAGACTATGTACTACATCGGTTTGGATGTTCACAAGAAAACGATCAACTACTGCGTGAAGGACGGCAGTGGCCGTATCTATGCGGAAGGTTCGATACCCGCCACGCGATTGACTCTGGACATGTGGATGAAGACGCTTCCCCAGCCGTGGACGGCGGCCATGGAAGCGACCATCTTCACGGCTTGGATCTATGATCATCTGAAACCGCATGCCGCAGCGGTGAAGGTGGCACATCCACTGATGCTACGAGCGATTGCGGTGGCTAAGAAAAAGAACGACCGCATCGATGCCAAAAAGATTGCCGACTGCCTGCGCTGCGATTTTCTGCCGGAGTGCTACATGGCTTCGACGGAGATTCGCGAACGACGGCGCACCTTGCGCTATCGGAACCTGTTGGTCCGCCAGGCGGTGCAGATGAAGAATAAGATTGCGGTACTGCTGATGGAAGCCGGGGTGAGTTACAACAAACAGAAGCTCCACAAGGTCGGATACTTTCGTGAACTGCTGGCCACCAACCAGGACATCGATGAAGGGCTGAAACCGTTGTTGCGGCTGTGCCGGGAGACGGTGGTGCGCCTGGGGAAAACGGAAAGCGCGCTGGTGCGATCGCTGGAGCACGACTCTTTACTTGTGGAACGCGTGGAACGGCTGATGACCATTCCGGCGGTTGGACCGATCACCGCGTTGACCTGGGCGCTGGAAGTTGGCGACGTGCAGCGATTTTCCTCGATCAAGAAGGCCATCAGCTACTGCGGACTGTGCGGCGCGGAAAAAAGTTCGGCCAATATCACCATGCGCACGCCACTGTCGAAACAACGCAACAAACATCTGCAGACGATTCTGATTGAGGCGGCAAAAATGGCGCCGCGAAATAGCCCTGAACTAGCGATGGTATACGAACAGGAGAAACAAAAAGGCAATGCCAACCGCGCAACACTGGCCGTGGCGCGGAAGATGGTGGCGTACCTGGTCGCTGTGGATCGCCGGCAAAAAGGCTTTCTGGTAGTAGAAAACAAAAATCGCACCGCTGCGTAGCGGGTGCGAAATACAGGAGGATTTCTTCAGCGCGCAGCCTGCCAGGTCTCGTCAGTTGCCGACTGGGCGACGGAGCGTAAGCTCCCGAGGCCCCCATCGAATTGTTTCGAGACTGGCAGGAGATCACAAACTCAATCTTCTGTGCAGGCCCCCTTCGGGGCTGAGACAGCAAATGGATGTCTGGTTCTCAATCGAAGAGGAACCACCGCCGAGAGGCACGAACGCGAGCTGAAGCACCTAAGAATTTTATGCACGCGCTCCTCCGAAGCGCGTCGGGAGAGCTTTTGCCCGCTTGACACGGACTTATCATGGATGTCGGCAACCCTTACCTAATCGCGTTACTTCAGAGTTGCCCGCTACCCGTTCGGTAGTCCGACGATGGTTCCCATGGATGGTGACCGCCCCGTATGGCATGCGGTGGAGCGTGCTAGGATCGTCGCATGTGGGAAGGTACCGTCGTCTCCATCCATGTCGCGGCGGAAGCGTCGGCGGCGATGCATTCGATCACCGAAGTGCGGGCGTTCCCGGGACGAGGGCTCGATGGTGATCGGTATTTCGCCGGTACCGGGTTCTACTCGAAAAAGTCGAGCTACGGCGGGCGCGAAGTCACGCTGATCGAGAAGGAGGCCGTCGAGGCGCTCTTCGGCGGGGTACTGAACGCCGAGGGGGAACGGTGTGGGATCAAGCTCTCCGCTGCCGACACCCGCCGCAACATCGCGACGGCGAGTGTCCCCCTCAACCATCTCGTCGACCGTGAATTCTGGGTCGGCGCGGTGCTCATGCGCGGCACGCGTCTCTGCGAGCCGTGCAAGCATTTGGACGACCTCACAGTACATGGCGTGATGAGCGGCCTGATCCATCGCGGAGGGCTGCGGGCCCTAATATTGAGCGAGGGAGTCATCCGCGTCGGCGACGCCGTGCGTCCGAAATCCTCGTAACCGTCCTTGGGGCGCGAGGGTTATGGCGCGTGTTCGTGCCTCACAGAACACCGAGCGACGCGTGAAGAAGTCAGCAGCACAGTCGCGATCAGCCCGCAGACGGCGGCGAACGACAGCCACAGCCCTGGAATCGCACGATTGCCGGTCGCGTGGATGAGATAGGTTGAAATCGCGGGCGTAAATCCACCGAAGATGGCGGTCGCGCTGCTATGGACAAGAGAGAATCCGGTGGTGCGGACGTCGGCCGGCATGATTTCCGTCAGAAACACAATCAGCGCGCCGTTGTAGCTGGCGAACAAGAACGAGAACCACAATTCCACCGCCATCAGCCGGCCGAATGATGGCGCGGTTACCAACCACGACAATGCCGGATAAGCCGTCAGCAGCGCCAGCATGCTGACGGCGGCCAGCATTGGACGCCGGCCAATTCTATCGGAAACCGCACCCATGATCGGAAGCCAGAAAAAATTGGAAGCGCCGACGCACAGCGTGACAATCATGTTGTCCCTCGCCGCAAGATGAAGCACGGCACCGCCGAACGTCGGTGTGTACGCCGTGATCATGTAAAAGCAGACCGTGTTCATGATCGTCAACAAGGTGCCGAGCACTACCAGCCTCCAACTGCGCGCCAGCGTGCGCAGAATCTCGCGCTGCGACGGACGGCGCTTGCGCTCAAGAAATTCCGGCGTTTCCTTAAGCGACCGCCGCAACAGAAACAAGAGCGGAATAATCGCGCAACCGACGAGCAGTGGAACGCGCCATCCCCAGCGCGTCATTTGATCGCCGGTGAGCCGCGACGTCAGGCCCAGCCCGAGCACTGCTGCGAACATCACTGCGACTTGCTGGCTCGCGGCTTGCCAGCTCACATAGAGACCTCTGTGTCCAGGTGTCGCGACCTCGAAAAGATAAACGGAGACGCCGCCCGCCTCCACGCCTGCCGACAGTCCCTGCACCAGCCGCCCAGCGACAACCAGCACCGGCGCAATCAGCCCAATCGATGCGTAGGAAGGCGTACAGGCGATTGAAACGGTCCCGATCGCCATCAATCCGAGAGTCAAGAGAAGCCCTTCACGGCGCCCACGATGATCGATATAAGCGCCCAGCACGATCGCGCCAAGTGGCCGCATCAGAAAACCCGCGCCGAAGGTCATCAGAGAAAGCATCAGTGACGCAAATTCGTTCCCGCTCGGGAAAAAAGTGCGCGCGATCGCCGCCGCGTAGTATCCGAAGACCTGGAAATCGTACATCTCCAGAAAATTCCCACTGGCGACGCGGACAACGGGCCGGAAAGTCAGTGCGGGGGCGAGTTGTACTTCGGCCACCGGTTTGGCCGAACTATCTGGAGTCTCCATTTTTGAATTCCTCTGGACGGTTCAGGATATCCCAGCCAGTATCTTTTGATCCCGCCGGAGCATTTTCAAATATGGAACGGCCAATGCGGACACGGCTAACCAGGTCTTGGTCCTTCTTCAGTTCACAACGGACACGCGTTTCTGAACGGGTGGTCGGCAAGCCGGAAGTAACGGTACGAATCGGGTTTCGGGAATAACTTCCGCATCGCCCGTTATTCGGGAGCAGAGTCGGTGCTGGCCTCTCACACATTCCGCAGGCGCCCGACAAGGGATTGCATCAGCCAGATCCTTGCGCTCCGTCTCTCATCCCGCTAAAGTGGCACGCGCCCCGGAAATGCTGGCACACCTTCACAGTCGCAGAAGCTTTCTTTTCGCCGCAACGACTGCGGCCGTCGGATTGACTCTGAAGTCCGCGTTTGGAGAATCGCAAGACTTGGCCGGCTTGAGCTTGAAGGAAGCTTCGGAGTTGCTTCGCCGCAAAGCTGCATCCCCCGTTGATCTCACGCAAGCTTGTCTGAGGCGCATTGAAACTTACAATTCCGCGCTGAATGCCTTCATCACTGTGACCAGGGATCAGGCGATGGAAGCTGCGCGGGCGATGGAGGCAGAGCAACGGCGGGGGAAGTGGCGAGGACCGCTCCACGGCATCCCCATTGCTTTGAGGACAACATCGACACAGCTGGCATTCGCACCACCGCGGCGAGCGAATTATTCAAAGATCGGGTCCCGTCCGAAGACGCTGAAGTAGTTCGGAGATTGCAGAATGCCGGCGCCATTCCCCTCGGTAAGACGAACCTCCACGAATTTGCCTACGGCGGCAGCTCTTCCGTCAGCTATTTCGGTCCAGTTCACAATCCCTGGGATCTTGATCGGATTCCGGGCGGATCGTCCGGCGGTTCCGCCGCCGCAACCGCAACTGGGCTCTGTTTTGCGTCGTTGGGAACGGATACCGCCGGGTCTGTCCGAATCCCCGCTTGCTACTGCGGGGTCGTGGGCTTCAAGCCTACTTATGGCCGCGTAAGCAATCGCGGGGTGGTGCCCCTTTCTTGGACTCTGGACCACGTCGGTCTCCTGTCTCGGACCGTTGAGGACGCCGCCCTAATGTTGGGTGTCATTGCCGGTTATGACGAACTGGACCCCTCGACGGTGGATACGCCAGTCCCCGACTACACCAGCGCATTCAAGATGCAAGCGTCCAAACTGCGCTTGGGTATTGCGCGAACTCGATCTGCTTCGGCGAGAAATCAAGAAGGTGTTTGCCACCGTGGATCTTCTGGTCACGCCCACGATGCCGACTCCGCCAGTGTTGATAGCCCAGGCGACCAGTCCCGCTTCAGTGAGCATTCGCAACACGTCGCCCTTTGATGTGTTGGGATTACCGGCCATCTCCATTCCTTGCGGTTTCACGACTTCCGGCCTGCCGATTGGCCTCCAGATCGTCGGCGCTCCGTTCGCGGAGTCGACGGTGCTGGCTCTCGCGCATGCCTATGAACGGGAAACCGAATGGCACAAGAGACATCCAAAGGTAAATCCGGCCTAGCGATTCCCGCCCGAAATAATTCTTACGGCAGTCGATGCGCCAGATGGCAAGCGGGCCAGCTTCAACTTCAGAAGTGGTGACTCGATGCGGTTCTCAATTCGCTTCCGGATTGTTGATCGGTTGAAAGTAAGGGTGACAGCCCGCCGATGACTTCTGCCGAATAGGATTTCGCCGCAGGGTGTACGATGGCGTCGAGAACGTTGGAAGATGGCACCACAGACGGATCAAGTGATCGAGTGAGTTGCAGCCTCGGATTGTGATTGCCAGAAGACCGTCTGTGTCGAGCACGGGCAGACTTGGGGAGCCATCCCGACCTGAATCAAAGTCGGGATGTGCCGTCACGACGTCGCGGAGAGTCGCAATTGCCCACTACTAGCCTGAATTCACAATCGAACAATAACCACTTGGCGTTTCAGCAAAAGGTAGATTACTTTCTTCTGCTTGCGATCTCGAGCTATATGCTTCTCTGGGTGGCTGTTTTCAACGGCTACCCTATTTTCTACCCGGACTCCGGTCAATATCTGAGCGTCAGTATCGATTTGCAGTCACCGATTTATCGGACGATCGGCTACAGCATTTTTATCCGGCTTGTAAGCTTTGGAATCTCTCCCTGGCTGGTCGTGATCGCTCAGTCTTTCATCACGATATTTATCCTGCATAGGGCGTTCAATTTCATTGTCCGGCAAAATGCGCTGTCAGAGCCTGGCCTGGTTTTTATGGGACTGATGGTGTTTCTAGCCTTCGGAACAACGCTCCCTTGGTTCGTAGGGCAGATCATGCCTGATGTGTTCACCGGCTTGTCTTTCCTCTCACTTTTCTTGCTTCTGTATGATTCAGAGATCTCGCTCGAACGAACAGTTCTCATTTCCGCTGTGCTTTGCATTTCGGTTGGAACTCACATAACGCATCTGCTGACAGTAACTCTGCTTCTGCTGGCAATCTTCATTTTGCGGGCCTTTGGCGTGTTCCGGGAGTTCTGGCCCACTCGATCAACAAAAGGGATACTCGCCTGTGTGCTCGTGCCAATCATGGCTGTCATTGCACTACTTGCGGTATCGAACTGGCGTTCGGGCTTTGGATTTACTCTCTCTCCCGGAAAACCTGTCTTCTTGCTCGGCAGGCTGATCGAGAGCGGATTGGCTGCTGATTATCTGCAACAACGGTGCGGAATCGAGGAATTGACTCCCTGCAAATATCTCCACAACCTGCCCAAGACTTCGGAAGAGTTTCTGTGGGGCTCGCATCCACTCCTGAAAGAAATGGGCGGGTGGAACGGTGCAACCGGTGAGGCGAGCAGAATCGTATCCGGAATCATTTGGCAGTACCCGGTACGATTCGCCGCAGAGTGTGCAAGGCAGATGTTCCGTCAGTTTGTCGCGTTCACCGCCGGTTCGGGAAATTATGCTATTCGGAGCGGCCCAGAATTCGAAGGCTTTCGGGAACTCTATCCTGGGGATGTACAGAAATACTTGCTTTCGAGGCAATCGCTTGGCAGATTGGCGATGGACGCGTACAGAGTGACACCTGTTTACACTGCCGTGTTCTGGTGCTCGTTTGGTGTCAGCCTAATGGCACTGCTTACAAGGCGTCTCCGGATAAGAATGGCTAATCAACTCTTTGTTCTGACACTGGTTTTCTTGTTTCTGAACGCCCTTGTAACCGGGGCACTGTCGGGTGTTGATGATCGCTACCAAGCCCGGGCCGCTTGGTTGATGGGATTGTGCTGCGCCACCTACGTCATTCCTTACGTCTTACACTGGCGGAAGGCCTGACGTGCCCGACTTTGTGTGCCCGGTTCGATGAGAGAGTCTTCAAGCTTATGTCATCACGTTCGTTCCACGTATTGGTAGAGCTCGGCAGCGCTACCTGGACTCACATCCCCTCGCCTGCCACTTCTTAGTGTTGGCTGCTTTGAGCACGCGTTAACAGGAAAACTGGTTCCTAACAAGCAGTCTCAGGAGAATCGTTAGCCTCGCCGGGGTCCAGGGAAGAATCGTGAACCATATTAGCCAACTGTGCGAAACGGGACTGTATAGATTCCATCTCCATTTCATAATTCTTCTATGAGGTACAAGAAGCATAGGAAAGAATCCGACGCCGCGACATACGCCAGCGTGGAGAAGGAATTCGCGAAGCCGCGCATGGCGAAGTCCGCACGAATTGCGGAACTAAATTTGGATATTACGCGAATTCCAGAGCAGCCGAGCACCTCGATGTCTGGGACTGTCAACAAAATCATTCCGGCTGCGTGTCCGAGTCAACCTGAAAATGCACAGATTGCTGTCGATCGGCCCCACCACGGGTCTCAAGATCTCCGTGTCGAAAATACACTAACCAACGAGCATGGCGATGAGGTGAGACTCAAAAAGGGCGCTCAAATCGAGGTTACTATCACAGCCAAGGACATCCAGGACTAATCCCTAGACTACCCATCCACACGTGCCTGGTCAGTTTTGCAATAGGGGAAGATGTCAATTGGAATTCTAACCCAGCGCGCTTGCGACTACACTCCCCTGCTTATTTTGGTGGTTGGGCCAGTTTTGGTGAAGTTTGTAAAAGGCGTGTGAGCTAAGCTGAGCGTGATTTCTTCCAATTCAACGTAGGCAGGTCTGCTGGCAAAAGCCTTGTGAATCTTTCCGTCCTTCCTACCTGTGGTACCAAGTGGTACCAAGTTCTTCGAGTACACAAATGATTGGGAAAAGATCTATTCAGAGGACTTCAACGAAGGTGAAAAGCAAAAAATTGTGGAATCGCTCCGGAAAGCACTCCAAGAAACTGGTTTCAAAGCCAAAAAGACTTGGGGAGAAGTAATTGAAGACCGCGGCACACAGATCACATATTCCGCATTGGGTCAGCAGGCGCCCTTGGAAGAAAAAACAAAATGGGATAACGATTTCGCCAAACGAAAGAAGATCAAGACGATCCTTGACATCTCTATTCCTGAGTTCTCCGTACGAATCGGCGGCACGACATCTATTGATATCACGAAGCTGGGCATCGACAACCTCAGGGGTCAGGTCAAAAGCGGCCAACGGATGTGGCCCGGGACTTGGTTCTTTTACCCCATCTTCTCTTGATCCGGCAAGTCTGTTTTCGTTCTCCAGCTCCTCGGTCCACATTTCAGGACGACCGTGGTGCAGCAGGCGGTCGAGCATGGCGGTGACGGCCGCGCTGTCTCCGAGCAGTTTGCCCCAGTCTTCCACAGGGCGGTTCGAGGTGACCATGGTGCTGGCACGCTCGTGACGGCGCATCACGATTTCCAGCAGTTCTTCTGCCGCGGTGGGCGCTAGCTTGCGCATTCCCAGATCATCGATGATCAGCAGCGGCACGGTGGCCAGGAGTTCCATATGCTGCTTGCGGGTTCCATCGATGGTGGCTTCTGTGATTTCTTCAAGCAGTTTGTGGGCCTCGCGGTAGAGCACTCGATAGCCCTGTCCGATCACCGCTTGTCCGATGGCTTGGGCTAAGTGACTTTTTCCGGTGCCGGGTGGACCTAGAAAAAGTGAGTCTTCGCGGCGAGCGATAAATGCCGCTGTCGCCAGATCGAAAACCAGACTTCGATTCATCTTTTTGTTGAAGTTGAAATCGAAGTTATCGAGGGTTTTCTGCGGGTCGCGAAACTGCGCTTGTTTTCTTCGCCGCTCCAGCAGCCGGTCGGTTCGGCGCGTGAGTTCGTCCGACACCAGGCAGGAGAGGAAGTCGATGGGCGCCATCGGTTCCGCCTGGGCCTGGTGCAGACGCGTCTCAAGCACGGCAGCGATGCCGCCGAGGCGCAGTTGTCTTAACGCACGATTGAGTTCGATTAAATTCATGATTGCTCCTTGAGTTTGAGATTGATGAAGTCGCGATACTCGGTGAGTTCACGGATCAGCGGATCGACTTGCCGGAGAGTCTTTCTTGGCCAAGGAGAGGATCCCCAGGATGCGGCGAATGCCAGCCTCACCTTGTCGCTGATAGATGGCCACCGACAGTACGCCGATCTGCCTTCCAGCGTGGCCTGCGCGGCGCAACAGCTGCGCGGTGCTCAACGGCATTTTCTTTGGGTAGTCTTCGTTCTTGATGCGATACCAGCCGCGTTTCTGGCGAATGTGTTCGCGGAGAAGTTGATTCGTACCGGGATGCAGAATGCGTACGTGCAGCGCATCCCATTGCACTTTGACGCTTCGTCCGATCCATCCCGGTGGTAGTCCGTAATAAGCTGCTTCGACCTCTACACAACCATCCAGATGAACGACGCGTTCTCCATACTGGTAGTAGCGGAACGGTTCGAGTGGAAGAGGGAGCAACGATGGTTTTTCCTCCGCGAACATAGCTGCCACTTGTCGTTTCGTGGTGCCATGAATACGCGTATCGGCCCAACGTTCTTCCCAGCGATCCAGATAAGCCTGCGCTTCTTCCAGACTCTCGAAGCGCTGGCCTTTGAGCGGAGTTTTCTGCGCGTGTCCGACACCCGCTTCCACTTTTCCTTTGCGATCGGGATCTTTAATCCGGCACGGCATAGCCACGACGCCGTAGTGTGCCAGCACATCCCGAAAGAGTGGATTGAGAGTGGGATCGTAAATGTCCGCAACGATGACTCCTTCGCGCAAATTATCGAGAACTACCAGACGCGGACACCCGCCCATTCGACGAAATGCTTTCTCATGTAGCTCGGCCCAGACACGAGAACTCGAATGGAACAACAGCAAGCGTACCGACTTACGGCTATAGCCCAAGGTCAGCACGAACAGTCGCGTTCGTCGGTATTTTCCGCTTTGCGGGTCGCGCACCATGGGACCCGATCCGTAATCGACTTGGGCTTCTTCTCCGGCGGCGGTCTGGATAATCCCAACGGCTTCTGGCAGCGCGATTCCATTGAGCTTGCGAACAAAACGCTTCACCGTCTGATAGCTGCCAGAAAATCCGTGATCGGAAACCAGATCCTGCCAGATGGCTTTGCCATTGCGTCCACGACGGAGCCCCTGATCGATCAGTTCGCGGTACGGCTCGCAGGCGCTGGTTGCTCGATCCGGATTTCCCGTGGAAGGTGAAATCGGCAGGCTAAAGTCGGGGGTCACCTCGTTGGCCGGTTTTGAATCTGCCAGGTCGGGGGTCACCCCCATAAGCGCTAAGATAAGAATTGACCGTGATCTCTAGTTTTTGTACCCTGAGGGCATGAATGCCCTTGACGAAGACTGGAAAATCCTTCTGGGATTGTTCCCGCCGGACTGGGAAGTCGCGGCACGCCGAAGCGGTGCGGTCACGCGTCTTCGTGGTTTCGAGTCCGTCCAGGAGGTCTTGCGCACTCTGTTGTTGCACGTCGGTTGCGGCTATTCGCTGCGCGAGACAGCGGTGCGAGCGAAGGCAGCTGGCGTTGCCGAAGTGTCGGATGTGACGCTGTTAAATCGCTTGCGACAAGCCGAGGGATGGCTGCAGCGCCTGTGCCAGGAATTGCTGGCGGAGAATGGAGTGGAATGGCGCGGGCCACAGTCACGGCGGCCGATCCGCGCCGTAGACGCAACCGTGATCAAAGAACCGGGCAAAACCGGTTCGCAGTGGCGTCTGCACTTCAGCCTGCGGCTGCCGGAGTTGTCTTGTGATTTCTTCCAGATCACGGCCGCCGAGGGACAGGGAAACGGCGAGCAGTTGCGGCGGTTCCCCGTAGCGGCGGGGGATATCATCTTAGCGGATCGCGGATACTCGAACCCGCCCGGAGTGGCCGCAGTGTATCGACAAGATGCGGACGTCATTGTCCGAGTGAACACTTCCTCTCTGCCATTGTTCGGGCCCACGGGGCAGCCGCTCGCTTTGCTGCCGAAGTTGCGGAAGATCCGGGCCGCCGGCACGGTTCGCGAATGGCCGGCCTGGGTGCACGAGCAGAATCGGCGTATTGCAGGGCGTCTCTGTGTGGTGCGGAAAACTAAGCAAGCCATCGTCTTGGCGCAACGGCGTATGGCTCTCAAGGACCAAAAAAGGCAGCGCCAAAGCACACCGGAAACGCGGGAATACGCCCACTATGTAATCGTCTTCACCACCCTGCGCGAGTCCGAGATGGGTGCGGGTGAAGTGTTGGAATACTATCGTTTCCGGTGGCAAATTGAGCTGGTGTTTAAACGGCTCAAGTCCATTCTAGCCATGGGCCACTTGCCCAAGTACGACGAGCAGAGTTCTCGGGCCTGGCTCTACGGGAAACTCCTGGTGGCGCTGCTGACGCAGAAGTTAGTGCGCCTCGGTTGCGCTATTTCCCCCTGGGGCTACGATCTCTGGCAAACCACCGGTGCACAGCCCCTGGCGTGAGTTCCAGTTTGCCCTGCACCAACTCCAGCAAAGCGTTGCTCCCCGATTGAGACTGGAGGAAGTCCTAACGCACTGGAATGAGATCGCCATGGCGCTGGCCGAGCGCAACCGCAAGAGGATCCCGCAGCTCAACCGCCTTCTCTTATCTTAGCGCTTATGGGGTCACCCCGTTGGCCGGTTTTGCCGGCGCTCGTCGTCCCCAGGCACCGGGCGGTCGTACTGCGATCCCCGCCGCCTTGAGGTAAGCGCCTGCTGTTTCTCGACGCACACCGGTGGCTTGCTCGATGCGTCGCAAGGCCCATCCGAGCTTTCCCAGTGCGATAACTTGTTGTTTCTTCTCTTCGCTCAATGCAGAGCATTTTTAGCTTGGCGACGTGCCGACAGTAGGCGTAGCAGAGCGGAAACGTAAACGAGGCGCGCCGGTGAGCTAAAAATGTTTTGGACTAAACCGCTGCAAGGTGTGTGCGCTATGGGTTTTGCTTGATAAGTGGGACGCTACGTAGTGGGCAGAGGCGGGTAGGTAAGTGCGGAGACGAGCATGCTGGGTTGCAGTTGGCTGTCTTCTGCGGGAACTTGTGGGGCAAAGTGCGGGATGCTTGGCTGTTTGCGGGATGATGTGAACGGCAAGGAGCAACAGCCCTCCGTTGGCTCGAGAGTGTAGAGCTCGTGGCGAGAGCAATTCGGGTTCGTTTACGGTCGCTCATGAAGTGTCTTGGATGGTCGGTGAAGAGCGCACTTGAGGCAGCACCTTGACCGCGATCATGCGACCTCGATGACAAACAGGACATTCCCGAAGAGAGCGGCCCGTGAGCCTCTCGTATCGATCACGATAATCCTCTTGTATCGCGGGCTCGGCCGAGCCTTCCTTGGGAGGAGCCATGCCGAGAAGTTCGCGGCAACGCTGCAACTTCTCCTTGCGGTGTCGATTGCCGAGGAACCCGTAGTAGCGAATGCGGTGGAACCCACTCGGTAGAACGTGGAGCAAAAATCGCCGGATGAACTCGTCCGCGGAAAGGGGCATGATTTTCTGCTGATTATTATCGCGGTAGTCTCTCCAGGTAAATTTCACTTGGCCATCTTCGATGTCGACGAGCCGATGATTGGAGATGGCCACCCGGTGCGTGTAGCGGCCGACATAGTCCACCACTTGCTGTGGCCCGGCGAAAGGTGGCTTGGCGTAGACGACCCATTCCACGTTTCGCACTGGATCGAGATAACGGGCGAAAGCCTCTGGATCTTGGAGTGCCTGAAGCAAAGAGAAGAACTGCAATTTGCCGGCGTCGAAGGCCTGCTGCAGATACTTCAAGAACAATCGGCGGAACAGCCGGGAGAGCACCCGTACGGGCAAGAAAAAGTTGGGGCGGCAGGGGATCCAGCGGGTACCATCCGGTGAAATTCCGCCGCCCGGGACGACACAATGCAGATGCGGATGGAAAAACAGGTTCTGTCCCCAACTGTGCAGTACGGCGAAAAATCCGATCTCGGCGCCCAGATGTTGGGGATCGGCAGCGATGGTGGACAAGGTCTCGGCAGTGGCTCGGAAGAGCATGCCGTAGACGAGATCTTTGTTCTGGTAAGCGATGGAAGCGATCGGTTCGGGAATGGTGAAGACGACATGAAAATAGTGCGTGTCGAGAACTTCGGAGGTTCGTTTTTCAACCCACTCGGCACGCACGAGTGACTGACATTTTGGGCAATGACGATCCCCGCAGCTGTCGTAACAGGGCCGCTCGTGATTGCAGCAGTCGCAGCGCTCGAGATGACCGCCGAGAGCTGCGGTTCGACACACCTCGATCGCGGTCATGACGCGCCGTTGAGCGGGGGATAGCGACGCAGCATGCTGCTGACGATAGGCTTCACCGTAGCGGCGGAAGATGTCCGCCACTTCCAGCTTCGGGCGATCCAAGGGGCCCGGCGGTTAGCGGTGTTGCTGCGGAGTAGGCTGGACCTCCATCGAAACAGGGCGAGGCAGCAAATCCAGTGGACTCGCTGTTGAGCACACTTTGCTGGTCGCGATGTGCAGATATTTTGCTGTGGTCGTCAGGCTGCGATGGCCGAGCAAAAGTTGAATCTGGCGAATGTCGGTGCCCGATTCAAGCAAGTGACATGCAAAGGCATGCCGCATGGAATGCGGCGTGATCGGTTTAGGAATTCCGGAAATACGGCGGGCTCTCCGACACATCGCCGCAACCGAAGTCGTGGTTATGTGTTGGTCCGGGGTGCCCCCCGGAAAGAGCCAGTGTCCAGGCCTTTCCATTCGCCACCAGGCTCGCAGGATCTCTAACAGTTTAGGTGAGAGCATCACGTAACGATCTCTCTGTCCTTTGCCTTGCTCGACACGCAAGACCATGCGCTGGCTGTCGATCGCCGGTAGTGTCAGAGCAACGGCCTCGGAGATGCGCAAGCCGGCTGCATAGCAGGTGGTTAAGACGGCACGATGCTTTCTCATTGCGACACAGTCCAGAAACCGAGCGACTTCCTCTGGGCTGAGAATGATGGGCAGTTTTTTGGGCACCTTGGGAGCCGGGATCATGTCTGCCATGTACCAGCTCTTTTTGAGGGTGACTCGATAGAGGAAGCGAATCGCTGAGGTGGCAACGCTGATCGAAACTACCCCCAGCTTCCTTTCGTTGGTCAGATAGACCTGATAGGCACGAATCTGTTCCGGTCCCAACAACTCTGGTGACTTGTTGAAGTGTCGTGCAAATCCCGAGACTTCTCGAGTGTAGGACGCTTGTGTTACCGGCGAAAAGTTCCGGACCTGCATGTCCTCGGTGAACCGTTGACGAAGAGATGTCATGGAAAACTCCCTTGCAAGATGGAATGTGCTGCTGTGAGCAGCCGCTCCATGCTTTAGCAAAGAGGACTTCCGTAGGGGAGATATGTTCAACTGGAACAGCGACGAGTATGACCGGATAAGCCGACACAACTACAGCGCCACCACTACCGCGCTAGCGGTTTAGTGCAAGACGCAATATAAAAAGGGCGCCCCTTTTGGAGTAGGGTTTGGGTGCTTGCCTCAAACCATCCAGAAAGGAACGCCCTTTTATGACTAACAGCACTAAATATATCGGCATGGACGTGCACAAGGAAAGCATTTCGATCGCGGTCAGGAATGCTGCCGGCAAGATCGTGATGGAAAGTGTCATCGAAACGAAAGCGAGCATGATCCTCGAGTTTGTCGAAGGGCTTCGCGGGGACGTACATGTCACCTTTGAAGAAGGAACCTGGTCCGCCTGGTTGTACGATCTGCTGAAGCCCCGCGTCACCAGACTGGTGGTCTGTGATCCGCGCCGAAATGCTCTGTTGCAAGAAGGCAACCAGAATGACCGCGTGGACGCGCGGAAGCTCGCTGAACTGCTGCAGAACAACCAACTGCGCTCGGTCTATCACGGAGACCATGGCCTAAGAGCTCTGAAGGAACTGGGGCGCAGTTATCTAACCATCACGAAAGATCTCAGCCGGGTTATGACCCGAGTCAAAGCCATCTATCGCAGCTGGGCCATTCCTTGTAGCGGCAAGCAAGTCTATTCTTCACGCCATCGTGCCGAGTGGCTCGGGAAGATCCAGGAACCCGGGGTGCGCCGACGGGCCGAGTTTTACTACCAACAGCTGGATGCGCTGAGGACGTTGCGTCAGGAAGTGCGAAGAGAGCTACTCGCGGAGAGCAAGAAGCACAAGATCTGGAAACAGCTCTGCCAGATTCCGTCGATTGGTCCGATCCGGGCAGCGATGTTGCTTGGCATTTTGCAGACCGCGCACCGATTCCGAACCAAGCGACAGTTGTGGACTTACAGCGGTTTAGGCATCGAGGTGCACAGCAGCGCCGATCATCATGCAGTGAAAGGCCAACTCGAACGAAAGAAGAAGCATAGCGAAATTCGCGGACTGAACGAGAATTGCAATCACGATCTGAAGAATTTGTTCAAGGGTGCGGCGGTTATTGCCGCAACCAAGCCAGGCCCCTTCGAAGAGTTTTACGCGGCTTTACTGGCCAAAGGAATGCGGCCGGAAATGGCGCGGCTGACCTTAGCCAGGAAAATTGCCACGATCGTTCTGATCGTCTGGAAGAGAGGAGTGTGCTTCGACGCCAATCATCTGAAACCACAAACAGCTTGAGTGTCTCTGATCGAGTCCGCTCCATCCTAGGGATCTTCTCTGGCGGTGGCCGTGGGTTCTCGAGACACTCTGGTTCGAGAGCGAGTCTCAGCTGAGCTATGTTAGGCGATGTGTGCTTCGGGCAGCCAGTCTCACCTAAGACCCTAGGCCCTCTCGGATAACCAGAAATCTCTAACAATGTCGGCCCTGTCAAATCGTTTATGAACACACTTCTCCGTCCACTCCGAAGAGTGGTCTTCGTTGTTCTTTTGACCTCTGCGTCAACGACCACGGCTCGTTTGTAATCTTTCGGTCGGCTTCAGTCCGACCCAAACATCTCTTCGATCAAAACTTTGACCATGATTAGTAATTCGAACTCCCTTCGCAGGGAGCGGGACGCCCAATCAAAGCTACGGCGCTCTACTTCACGCCATTTCTGGTTCCGAGCTGTCCCGCGTACGAACCGAACTCTAAAGACTGCGAATACTCACGGCCATTCCGCCACATCCAGTACAACCGAACCGCCAGCCTGCGTCCCATCGCTATCTTGGCAATGCTTTTGTGTCGACGCATTGCCAGGTGCATGTACCGACGTCTCCAGTCAGGATGAGTGCGTGCCGCTGCTTGGGCTGCTTCCACCAACAAGAAGCGCAACAACGAATTGCCTTGCTTGCTGATGTGTCCAAGTCGCTGCTTGCGAGCACTGGAGTCCTCGCATGGGATCATTCCCACGTACGTGCCGATCTGCTTACCGCGTTGAAACCGCGTCGGAGTTCCGATGATCAACACGTACGCGAGTGCCGTCAGCGGACCGACCCCGGGATGCGTCATTAGCCGCACAGCCTCGGGTCGCTTCCGGGCTTCCCGTTCGACGGCTGCGGTTAATTCTTCAATCGTCGGATTCATGCGGTCGAGCAATTCCAACAGCCCTTGCCGACGTCGACTAGCCCAAGGAGCTAACGCTAGCTTTTCTAACTGTGCTCGCCCTTGTTCGCTGAATAGTTTCTTCTTCCAGCGATAGCCCTCGTTCATCGCCAACGCATGCAACTGATTCATGATTCGTGTGCGCATCTGCACCAACCGATGCCGGTGCCAGAGAAGTTGTCGCAGATCCCGATTCTCCGGACCCGGTACCCAGATTTGTGGAAAGTTATTTTCCCGCAACAGCCTGAGTAGAAGTCGGGCGTCCTCACGGTCGAACTTCTGCTTCTTCACACGCTTGGCTTTGATCTCCGCAGGATCTCCGATCCACAGCTCGAAACCTAATTCAGCCAGTAGCCGCTCGAACCAACGTGAATATCCGGTAGCCTCCATGCCTACCCGCACGCAGATTCCTCGCTGCTTCAGGTCTCGGTAGAATTTCTCTGCTTGACCATCACTGTGGTTCAGTTCCTGTTCACCACACTCACCTGTCTCTTCCACAAAAAATGCAATCGTCTGAAAGCTCGGGTGGTAATCTACGCCTACCAACATCATGTTCGGCTCCTTCTCCCGAACCTATGGTCGTTAGCAATCACAGTCTACTCGGGTCGAGGAGCCGACATTGTTATGCAATCAGAGCTATGGGCCTAGAGTCCCAGATAGAACCATGGTCGCCAACTTGACCACCATGCTGCTTTGTTGGTTTCGGAACTGATGGGCTTCGTCGCGAAAAAGCGATGAAAACCGCTGCCAGGGAAAACCCAAACCGCTGGGCCAAAGTGTCCAGCAACCGAGCACATGGTGCGGTCGGTCAATACAGATCCTGCTCATTCAAATGGGCTGCGAAGCAAGAAAATTCCAGCCGCAGGGACGTTTTTTCTCTTGATTTCCCTTTTTATAGAACATTGCTCATGCTGACAGAGGCTATAGGCCCTCTCGTCAGAGTCAATGTCCCGGGTTTTATCGTTGGCCGGTTTTCAGGTGACCCTCATTGGCCGGTTTTGGGTGATCCCTGAGGTCGACAAGGCATACGGAATCAGGAAACTGCAAGATCTTCTTCGCATCTCAACGAACGAGATGATCTTTATAGGCGACGCGTTATTCGCAGGAGGAAATGACTACCCGGTAGAGGCAACTGGCGTTGTGTGTATTCCCGTGCATGGTCCCAGTGAAACGAAGCCGGTTACGGAAGCGATCATCGCGTGCTTGGATCCCGATCGGCTATCACCCGGGAGCGCGCAACTGTCCGCCAGAAGTCGAACCTGAGTACGGCAGTTTCCAAGAGAATTGTGGCTCCGAGATCGTAGATTCTCCATCTTCTGCCTGTCCATTATGATGCCTATACCGCTACGCCTTGCTCAGTAGCCTGCGAATTCTTCTGCGTGAATGTCGCCGTCATTCACCCCGGCTTTGCTTAACATTTCGTGCAACCCTTTCACCACGGCGGGCGGTCCAGCAACGGACTGCTGCGAGTAACCTGCAAGCAAGTGTTGCGCCGACCGTCTGAGTTGGCAGTGAATGGCGGACAATCCGAAGAGCCTAATGAGACGGGATGACCTTGTCATCGGTTACGGGCAGCGTGGTACTTGGCTGTTCTCGGCTTCGCGTCGGATCTAGATTCAAGTCTGTTATTCTTGCGGACCTGGCCATGCTGGCCTTCGCCATTTCCGTTTTGACGATGGCATGCGTCGCGTTGCCCGGTTTGTTTTTGCCTTTGTTTTGCAGCATGAACTCATCATGACATCAAGATTCAAGCCAGCACACTCCCATCTTGCACAGTTGCGATGCTCGGGCAAAGGCCTTATTCCCGCGCAAGTTCCCTGGTCCCGGGCTATTGCGCTGCTTCATCCATCCGCGATTTGCGAGTGCCACTGTGCCATCAGAAGAGACCGAGGAAGAGGCGGGAGCGTGCGAGATGGAGAGAATCCAACCTGCGCGGCGAACTGGGTATTGCTCAGTCCTCGGCCCGCTCCCGGGCCATCATCGAGATTTGCTCGCCACTTCCACGACCGTAGACGAGGTATTCGCCCGGATTTGTCACACCGAGTTCTTCAACTCGAGCTTGTGCGTGAGCCGGGGCTTTCGCGAAGATCGATCCAGTGGTTTTCAGCGCACTCACGCGTAAAGCTAATTTATTCGTGCAGGACAACACTGAGGAGGGAATCGTTGACTTGAATCTCGCCATTGTATTGGATGAAGCCCAGTTTCCTGAATTTGTTCATGAAAAAATTGACCCGGGACCGCGTTGTGCCAATCATCTCCGCCAGCATCTCCTGCGATACTTTGGGAAGCGCTTTGTGAGGATGGCCCGACGCACCATAGCGCGCGAGGAGCAGCAGGGTGCGCGCCAGCCGCTTCTCGCTGGAGTTGAAAAGCTGGTCTATCAAGTCCCCCTCGACTCGGATGTTTCGCGCAAGCATATAAGCGATGAAGCGGTCTGAGAACTCGTGTTCTTCGTGGAGTGCGCGAATCATCTCGGCTCTCTCAATGACCAGCACGCTTGTTGGTGAAATTGTGGTCGCGGTTACGAGGTAATTGGACTGGCCTGCAAGGCACCCTTCCCCAAGAAAATCTCCCGGTCCAAGGATTGCCACAACCGCTGCTTTGCCGGACTCATTAACCATCGTCAGCTTCGCTCCGCCTTTCTGAATGTACATAACCTGCTTCGCGGGATCGCCCTGCGTGAAGACGATTTCCTTTCCCCCAAACCTGACTACCTTTCTTCCCAGACCTGCCGAGTCGAGAAATAATTTCACATCGAAAACAGGGATTGCTGAATCCATCTTTTTGAAGGAGGCAGGGACCTTCGCAAGTGCAGCTTTGGGCGGCATTTGCGCACATTATAGCAGTGATTTATGTATCTGTTTACTATTGAACTCTCGTGCTCACCAGCACGGCATCGACAGCCCGAAACTGAACTCCAACAAGTCCTAAGAGTCATGAGAATACTAAAGACTGCTCGTTTAAACTGCTCGTTTTACGGCGACCTTGCGCGAGGAGTGGCCCACTTTCAGTTTTACCTGCCACAAGAATCTCCGCGACATTGTACAAAAGTGAACAGCGCGAACCCTTCGAGGATTCTTAGTATGTCGTAAGGGACGGTGAGAAAGAGCGTTACTTGTTGGGTCTTTGGGTCGAACCGTATAGATTCTAACTTCCTCCCCCGGCGCATTTCAGAACGACGCACTCAATTTCGGACCAGAGGACTTTCATGATTCCACAATTCGATATCTTCAGGATGAAGAAGGGCGAATACGTTTGGCTAGAGGCGACAATGACTCTCGATGACGCGGAAGCGCGGGTTCAAGAACTTGGAGCCGCAGAACCCGGTGAATACCTTATCTTCAATCAGAAAACCTGCGGCAGAATCTCGCTGAGAGTTGAGCATCGGGCAAAGTCTGGAAGCCAAATAAGACCGACCGCATGCCAAGAAAAGTGGGCGTAGACTCCGACTTTACGGAGTGCTAACACTCCAGGAACTCTCTCTTTTGAACCATTCGATCTGATGAGGGGCACTCCTTTTGAGCGGGGACGCGCCCCTCTTTGGCTCTCGTCAAGCAGTACCAGCCAAAATGGTACGAGCTTCAGGATCCTCGTTGACTCAACCCGTAATTACTTGGGTACATCACGATCGCCCCCTTTCGCGCAGCCCGTCGTTCGTAGCGGTGATGTAGTCCACCAACCTGCGGTATCGCTACGACGGAACCCATTTCTGGCGGCTGAATCGCTCTTAGCTCCGGTGAGTCCTTCGCCAAGGAGAGATGTGTTCTGGCCCGGTGATAGTACTCGACGCCGCAATGAGCTTTCCTGGAACACGATCACATGATCGAGGCACTCACGCCGAATCGGTCCAAGCACCCGCTCTATATAGGCTCTTTGCCAAGGTTAGCGACGTACAGATGGAACTTCGCAGATGCCCATGTCTCGCACCGGTTCTCGGAGTCCTAGCAGCAGAAGGGGTCGTGCGAGAATCGCTTGGCTCTATTTGCCGGCGCTCGATAGGCGTTTGACCAATTCGTAGAGAAAGGCCTGCCCTTCGAAGAAAGACTCCACGCCCAAGCGCTCGTCCCGGCCGTGGAAGCGAATGTCATCGCGGTCCATGAAGAAGCCCTGGATGCCATAGGTGGGAATGCCGGCGGCGCGGAGGTAGCGGCCGTCTGTGGCCCCCATGACCATGATGGGAACGGTGGGGACGCCAGGCCACATGCGAGTGGTGATATCACTAACGGCCTTGAGCACATCCGGGCGCATTGGGGACCCGATTGCTTTGCCAAAATCGCTCAACTGCTTGACGCTGACCTGCTCATCGGTCACGACTTTTTGCAGCGTGCTCAGAACGTATTCTGGGGAGTCCTCCGGCAGGACGCGGCAGTTTACGGTGGCAGCGGCGAGCTGCGGCAAGGCGTTGATGGCGTGGCCGCCTTCCAACATGGTAGCGACGCAAGTGGTTCGGAGAGTGGAATTCCAAGCGGGCGATGCAGCAGCGACTCGCTCCATGGCTTCCCGCGAACCGGAGGCGATCTTTGTGAGATCGTCCTTGATGGGGCCAGTTTCGATCTTTGCCATCTGCTGAAAATAGGCAGCGGTGACTTCGTTGGTTTTCAGAGGAAACCCGAAGTCGGCGAGACGCTGCAAAGCTCCAGCAAGATGGTAAATGGCATTGTCGCGGACCGGCATAGAGCTGTGGCCGCCCTTGTTGCGCACTTCGAAACGGAAATTCAGGACGTACTTTTCGCTGACCTGCAGGTCGTTCGAGATTTTCTTGCCTTTGGATTCTTCGCCCCAGCCCCCTTCGTTGAGAGCTAGCTCTGCATCAATGAGATCGCGGTGATTCTTGAGGAGCCAATCAACACCGTTGTACGGGCCCCCGCCCTCTTCGTCAGCGGTGAGAGCGACGATAATGTCGCGGTCGGGCTTGAACCCTTCGCGCTTGTATTGGATGAGATTGGCGATCCAGACAGCGGCCTGTGCTTTGTCGTCACCGGTGCCGCGGCCATAAAAAAAGCCGTCGAGCTCGTTGAATTGGAACGGGTCCATGCTCCAGTCTTCACGTTTGGCTTCGACGACATCGGTGTGGGCAAGGAGGAGGATGGGTTTGCTGGCGCCGGTGCCGCGATAACGAACGACGAGATTCGCCTTTTTGGGAATTGCGCCCCCGACGAAGATGTCGGAGTCTGGGAAGCCCGCGGCTTTTAAGTGAGCGGCGGCGGCTTCAGCAACTGGAGTGGTGGAACCGGTCGTAAAGCCGGACTGAATTTCGATGAATTGTTTGTAGATGTCCTGGGCAAGCTGTTTTTCGGTGTCCGGGCGCGTAGTTTGAGCATTCGCCGAAGGAGAGCAGAAACAGACGAGAAGCAAGATTTTAGAAGCGAATCCTATTTTTGTGTTTTGCATCGTGGGATCTTTGCACGGCGACAGCATTCGCGCAACTTTTCGACGTCTTGTTGTGGATGCCGAAGACTCCATCTGTCCCATCGCAGCTCCTGCGAGGGCCATATAGCAGTGTTACATATCCTCTCCGTATGTTATTCATTTTAAAAGTACTCTTAGTTTTGGTGAGGCAAAACGTCTTCAGCGCTTCGCCGCACAGCTTCGGCGCGCCTCTATTTAGCACCTTCCCTCCATTGAATGTGCATAGGGCAGCGCCCGCTCTTAACCTAAGAGGTTACTGTTCCGTCAGTCCTTTGTGGGAGCACGATCGAATTTCAACTTCATCGCAATCAACGACAATACCAGTAGAAACACGATGACATTTGTCGCGATCAGCGGTAGCGACTTGATCATGATTCCGTAGGTGATCCAGAGGCCCAGACCGATGGCGAGCGCAAGCAGCATACGGAAGGAAAGTCCCTCGGCAGACTTGCTGCGATAAGTCTTCCATACCTGCGGGAGGTTTGCTGCCGTGGTCACTAGTCCTGCGATAAATCCAACAATTGTAGAGAGTTCGCCCATATTCCAACCTGATTTCACTGGCCTGATTCACAGTAACATGCCGCGACCTTGGAAGTCGCCGTTCCGACGCGATGAGCCGATATCGTGCTCTACGATCAAAACGGGCCGTAACGGCCCAACGCTCGCCGCTGGTTGGCGCTCAACGGCGGGGCGTGCTCGCTGCAGTGACGGATGGCGCCAAATTGTGGCCTGCGAGGGAGTCAATGCCCAGAAACCTGACCGCGGCGATGGCGTCCACAGAAACGGGTAACCACATCTCGTTGACGGAGGCGAACTGGACGGTTACGTGGAGGTCCTCGATCCAGAAAGAGGGAGCCTTTCTTGGGACTCCAATGATCTGCCTGATGCGGTACGTCTTGGCATCCACCCAGATGTCGCCCAGTAGCAGTCCCTTTCCCTTGCGTTTGGGAGTGATGTGCAGCACGTATTCTGGAACAGCACCAAGGTTTTGCTCGCGGAGAAAAACGAAGTCATAGTTGAATCGGCTGATGTTTCGCTTGTGAACTTCCTTAGCAGAAACTACTTCCTGCTCCAAAATGGCGCTTACGATTTGTTTGCCGCGCGGGTTGCCGTGTGCATCTGTGATTGTGAATGTTTTTGTCTCCGGGGGAGAAAAACTGATTTGGGCCGTGACATCCGAAATGGGCTTTGGTTCGTCGGCATGGAATACTCTATATTCGCGCGTCACTTCGTAGGGACGAGACAACGCTGGGTTCTGCTCCCCGATTTGTTCCAAAGAATCCAGAATCGAGTTCAGATTTGGCGGGGCAACTTTTGCTTCCTGTGCGTGTAATGAAGAAGGAATCGCCCACGCTGTTGCCATCAGAGAAAGAAGCACGAGACAGTGTCGGTTCTCTGCCATCCAAGCGTTTACATGGCCCTGCTCTGTATTCCTTCTCACTTCCGATCCTCAATGTCGCCCTCAATCTCTGCAACACCCATGTTCATCGCTTTTGCGCGACAGCGCGCCCGTGAATTCTCTAATCGGGGAGAGACTCTTTCAAGAGGCTCAGGAGAGTCTGATGCGGCGTACCGTTATCCAGCAGGATCTTTCTCACGTGTGGCCTTTACACCGGTCAGAATCCCAATGCCTAGGAGGACGATCGCACCAACGAGAATCCAGTGCGCAGGCATATGGACCGGATACGCGTCGCCGATTAAAATTGCAAAATCCAAACATATATATCCCGAAGGACATAAGTATTCCTTATGGGGTGGACGAGGAATTACACTCGAATGGAGCTGGGCGGCAAGGGCAGCTTCCAAGCGGTCAAACTGCAAAGGCCCGCCCGGACTACCGTGTGCAGTCACTCCACCAGGGACATGGCCGCCGTGTTCCATCGAATCCAAACGAGATCATATTCCCGTTGGCGCAGGAACTAGCGCTTTCTTTATGCCAGCAGTAACACACAAATCATCAATCCGTGCGTTGCCGCACGAAATCGATTACCGCTGCGGACAGCCGGTGTGCAAGAGCTTCACACGCTCGCCCGCGACTCATCACCCTCGGAAATTATCGCTCGTGTTGAGCAAAGGAGAAAGATCCATGAGAAGGTTCAGATGATCAGTACCTATGTTAGCGCTGTTCGGTGTTGGGATTTTTGCCGGTTGTTCCACGAGGCCCTCGGAGTCGCCTCATGTTTCCGACAGCATTCGTACTCCGATCTGGACGCCGGCATCGAGAAGAATTCTGGATGCTGCGCTGACCCAAAACAAGATGCGCGACTTTGTGAAATACGACGTGAACGACGGAGTGGTCACGCTGACAGGCGAGGTTACCTCTCGGCTAATGGGCGGCACACATTCTTGGCATGCTCCGCGGAGTAAGAAGACCTCATCTTTGCAAAGATACAGATCAAATGAATAACCTCACTCAAGACTGTCAGCAGTGGGACACCTACCCACAAAAGGGCGGGAGGAGCAAGAGTTGTTCGCGCAGGGTAGACACTGGTTGGGGAGGACGGACCCATGACACGGCTGCGCAAGGGTTGCTTTTGGGATTCTGTCTCGGCCTTGTCAGGCGCGGCGAGGGAAGTACTTCCTTTCCGTCGCGTTATGAGCGTAGACAATCCACTTGGACGAGAAACGCGCTACGTGTAGATGTGACTTCTACGAAACGGGCCAGAAGTCCTAGTGTTGTATCGGGAGCGCGATGAAGCAGGGAGTGCGCGAGCTCGGTGTGATTGCGCGCTTTCGATACAACGACTTGAAGGAAGCCGCCGTGATTGCGGTGGACGCGGGCCCTATGCAAATTGAATGGAGTGGAGAGGAGGCGTACAGGTGTGCTGGGGGGGTGCGGCGGAGCACAACAGCCGACACGATGCATGAAAGAGTAGGCTGTGGCGGGAAAATATTGCTAAGAGAGCGCGTGAAGAGTCCGGAAGAGGAAAGTTATTCGGCGATAAGACGAGAAGCGACAGTCCGTGCCGAAACACGCAGAGGGTTCGTGATATCGAGAGTTGTTTCATGCGGCAGCGGTGACCACGGGTGGAGAACGAAGTTGCATCTCGGCAGCCGTTAGCCGCTCAACCGCCACCATTGGTCCGGCACACTTGGGGCAGAGCCAAAGATCGCTCGCGTTGCTAGCGCCCGACGTGTCTTGTTCGGTCGACGGAGTTGTAGCCGCGCCGAGCAACTGAAAACAGAGTGGCAAGTTGGTGGCACGTTTGCGATTGGCCAGGAAGCCGAAGTTCCGGATACGCACGAACCCATCAGGGAGCAGATGCAACAGGAAGCGACGCAAAAACTCATCGAGCACTAGGGTCATGAGTTTCTGTTCGTTGTTGTGAGCGGAATCGCGCCACCGAAACGTGACCTTGCCGTCAGCAAACGAGATCAGGCGATGGTTGGAGATGGCCACGCGATGGGTATAGCGGCCCAGGTAGTGGAGCACATGTTGTGGGCCGCCGAATGGGCGTTTTGAGTAGACCACCCAGTCCTTTCGGAACAGTGGTCTCAGCCACGAGGAGAACGTTTTTGGCTGAGCCAGGAGCGTCAGATCTCCATGGAATCGCAATCGGCCGTCGCAAAAGGCGCGCTTGAGAGCCGCAACAAACTTGCCACGAAAAATGCGACTGAGCACCTTGACGGGAAGAAAGAAGGCGTAGCGAGTTTTGATCCAGCGGGTGTGATCAGCGGAGAGTCCGCCAGCAGGGACCACGCAATGGACATGCGGGTGAAGTTCGAGCTTTTGATTCCAAGTGTGCAGCACGCTGAAGAAGCCGATCTGTGCGCCGAGATGGCTGGGATCGCGGGCGACTTCGAGAAGGGTTTCCGCACTGGAGCGAAACAGAAGATCGTAGATGACCTTCTTGTTCTGCAAGGCCAGTGGTGCCAACTCGCGAGGCAGGGTGAAGACCACATGGACGTAGCGTGTCGGGAGCAGCTCCTGGCGCCGCTTTTCTAGCCAACGGTCGCGAGCTCCTGCTTGACACTTCGGGCAGTGTCGGTTGCGGCAAGAGTTGTAGGAGATGGCACGATGTCCGCAGCGAGTGCATTCATCGAGATGTCCGCCGAGCGCGGCGGTACGACACCGCGCAATGGCCAGTAGCACTTTGACGTGCTTCCAGGTGATCCACTTACAGCTTCGTTCGATGAATGCGTTTCCCGCAGCGCGGACCAGATCGGCCACCTCCAGCGGTGGCCGGCTCACCTACTGATCCTGTGGTGATTCGTCTTTCAGCTGCAGCGAGTCCAGAGGACTGGCAGTCGCGTTCAGACGGTGCTGCGAAAGATGCAGATAGAGAGTGGTCTCTTCGAGATCACTATGGCCTAAAAGCGTCTGGATGGTGTGCAGATCCGCGCCCGCTTCGAGGAGATGAGTAGCAAAACAATGGCGCAGCGTATGAGGATGCACGTCTTTCGGGAGCGCGGCCCGCCGGGCGGCTCTTTTGCAAGCATGGTAGATCACCTTCGGAGTGATGGGGAGATCGCTGGTATGACTATGCCTGCTAGGGAACAACCATACGCTGGACTTTCGCCGCAAGCGGCGCCAGTGTCGCTTGAGTTCGTCGAGCAATTTTGGGCTGAGCAACACATCGCGGTCTTTGCGGCCTTTACCCCCCTGGACGTGGATGACCATGCGCTGACTGTCGACGTCGCTAACTTTCAGTCGTGCGAGTTCAGCACGCCGGAGTCCCGTGGCATAGAGGGTCATCAGTAGCGTTCGATGCAAAGGAGGGTGAGCTGCATCGATGAGTCGTGTCACTTCCTCCTGGCTGAGGATCGTTGGCAGGTGAACGGCCTTCTTCGGGTAGGGCGTGTCCGTGATGCTCCAGGCTTTCTTGAGCGTCTTGACGTAGAAAAAGCGTAGAGCCGCGAGGTGCTGTGCCACAGTGTTCGGCGAGAACTTCCGCTTCTGAAACAACGCGGCTTGATATTCACGAATGTGTCGAGGGCCTAAACGATCCGGGGAACAGTTGAAGTGTCGGGAAAAATCTTCAACGACGCGAATATAGCAATCTATGGTAGTCTCGGCGTAATTACGACGTTGGAGTTCTTCCAACGTCATTTTGCGAAGTCGGGTCATGGGGACCTCCTATGACCCGACAACTTATCTCAACCAACAGGCAACTACTGCTCCGTCACGTCACGCGCAGCGTCCGCCGCGCGGCCGGCTTCGTTCAAGTCCGGTTCTGGGAAGTTCAACTTCCCTGTCCTCGCCCCACCCTTCCGCCGAATCGTCACCCGGGCGAGGATTTGGAAGTCTCTGTGTCTCCCGTTTGGAGATTGCTTGGCAGTATCAAATGGTGTCACTCACGGCCCGCCTAACTGTTTGATTCTTCGATCTCCTGTCGCACAGAAAAGAGCCGTATCAAAAGAGGAGGTTTGGTACGGACATATCGACCCGCGCTCCAGCTTCGCCCGCGTCCAATGAAAAACAGACAGAGAGCGTTGCCCAAAATCATATGATTGATGTGCTTTTGCATTGTCGGTTAGAATCGCGTGATTCCGCGTCAGTTATCTGATTTCCGAATGGTTTATGGGCAGGCGTTCAGTCCGCCAAGCCGCGTGATGTTCGGAACCGACCAACTGCTCTGGCCCAGGTTGATGAGCTATTCGATCAGCATCATCCAGAACGCCGATTACCTGACGCCCCAGCAGAAGCGTGACATTCCGTATAACAACGCCGCACGATTCCTGAGGTTGGGTACCGCTCAAGAAAAGTGAGCGACTTGGACCGTCCGCTAAGAAACACACCAACTTGATGGCATTCCCGCAGTCGCCAATTTATTTCAGCGAATTCCCGTGGTCACTGCCCCGCGGGCTCACAATAAAATTGGCGTGCAGCGACGCATTGGAATTACCACCAACCCAAACATCGAAGGTAGCTGACTCTGCGACCCACGACTTATTTGCGGTACTCCAGTAGGTCAATTCGTCTTTACCGAGCGACATGTGAACCGTTGTCTTGGCGTGTGGCTGCAGCGTGATGCGCTGGAAACCTTTTAGTTCCCGCACAGGTCGCGAAGCGCTGCCAGATTGCTGGTGAATGTAAAGCTGCACCACATCGTCAGCGGCTGTACTTCCGGTATTTTCTACATCGACGCTCACATCGACCGTATCACCGGGCTTAACCTGAGTATGGCTCAGTTTGAGGTCTGAATATTGGAACGTGGAATAACTGAGGCCATATCCAAACGGATAAAGCGGCGTGCTCTCTTCGTCCCAATAGCGCTTGCCCTGATTTTCCGGCGCTTGCGTCGTGTTGTGTCCGTAATTGATCGGAATTTGTCCCACGTCTCGCGGCCATGTGATCGGCAGCTTCCCTCCAGGCACAGCATCCCCGAGGAGCAGATCGGCAATCGCATTTCCTCCCTGGGTGCCGGGATACCAGGCTTCCAGAATCGCCGGCACGTGTTCCGTGGCCCATTTGATATTCAGTGGGCGTCCGTTCATCAGTACCAGCACAATTGGTTTGCCCGTTGCCACCACCGCTTCGAGCAATTGTTCCTGTTGTCCGGGTAAATCGAGCGATTCCCGAGAAGCCGCTTCTCCGATCATATTTTGCGCTTCGCCCAAAACAAGAATCGTGAAATCAGATGAGTTTGCCAGTTCAACCGCCTTTGACATTTCCTGCTTGGCTTTATCCGAACTCCAAGGCTCTTCCGGCTTCAAATGAAGGATATTGTCGAAGAACGATGGAAACTTGCGACTGATCTGTACTCCTGGCGCGTAGTTAAGATTCGTTTGCGTTCCGAGCTTATTTCGGAGACCGCTAAGCACCGTCACTGTTTCGTTTAGATCATATTGAAAAACCCAAGGACCGAGAATGTCCATTTTCGAATCGGCCAAAGGGCCGACAACCGCGACGTTTGTATAACCGGACTTTCTCAGCGGAAGTAGATTGCCTTCATTCCGCAGTAGCACCGCTGTGCGTGCCGCCGCGAATCGCGCCGCTTCTCGATGTTCGGGAGTGGCGAGAACCTGTTTAGAACGGGCTTCGTCATTGTATGGATGCTCAAACAGGCCAAGACGAATCTTCATCTCCAGGATGGGCCGGTCGGCAGCTTCGATCTGCTGTTCGGTGATCTGTCCGTCCTTCACCAATGCCGCCAAGTTTTTTTGATATGCGCTGAAGTCGATTGCCATTTCCATGTTTACGCCTGCTTTGAATGCCAATAGCGCGGCGTCAGAAAGATCCTTGGCATAGTGATGGGCTTTCAGGCTTTTGACGGAGTTCGCGTCGCTCACCACGAAGCCCGTGAAATGCCATTGTTCGCGGAGTACATCGTGCAGCAGCCAGCGGTTGCCGGTTGCCGGGACATCGTTCAAGTCCATGTACGCGCTCATTACAGAGCCAACTCCGGTATTCACAGCCGCTTTGAACGGAGGAAGATAGACGTTGTACATTTGCGACTCAGGAATATAGGACGCGTCATAGTCGCGACCACCCTCGGCTGCTCCATACCCTGCAAAATGCTTCACGCAAGCCAGAATATGGTCGGGCGCTCCAATGTAGTCCCCCTGAAACCCGCGCACCTGCGCGACCGCTATCGCGGAACCGAGAAAGGGATCTTCGCCCGCGCCTTCCACAATGCGCCCCCAGCGTGGGTCGCGTGCGATGTCCAGCATCGGTGCAAACGCCCAGTCGATGCCAACCGAACGTGCCTCTTGAGCAGCAATGGATTGCGCTGTGGTAACCGCTGCTGGGTCCCACGATGCAGCCATGGCAATCGGAACCGGAAAAATCGTGCGGAAGCCGTGGATCACATCGAAGCCAAAAATCAGCGGGATGTGGAGACGAGTTTTCTCTACGGCCAGATGTTGCAAGCGGTTGATCTCAGCTGGATCGGTGACGAACAACAGGGAGCCAATTTCTCCCTTAGGCACTTCTTCGTCGATCGCAGTCTTGGATTGAGGGAAATCAAACAACTGGGTGAGCTGCCCGATTTTCTCGTCAAGCGTCATTTGCTTTAGCAGAGCATCAACGCGCTGGCGCACTGCCTTCTCATCGGGAGGCGCCGGGCCATTTTGCGCGAAACTAAGGAATGGTATAGCGAGAACGATTACAAAGAGAAGATTGGCGTAAACGAATGAATTGGTACGGGGAACCGCAGTCTGCATGAATTCCTCCTACACCCTTCTAACTGAAACTCGTATGGCCTTCGACAGTATTGCTCGGCACGTCCTCCTGACACGACTAGTATAACTATTATACTAATAGCCGAAAGTCGAAATTAGCGTTGCCCGAAAACATCCGATATTGGGCAAGCGAAACTGACGAAAATCGAATGCGTGGAATCAACTACTTGCGGAGTCAGGAAAGATAGGGTTTTTGGGCAGGCTACATCTGTGATTGCTTTTAGCGAATCCGCTCGACTACCTGCCACAAATGAACGAGCGCGGTCTCATCCTTCCCAAAATCCACCTGTAGCCGCTTGCCATCGGTGTTCTCGATGACCGCTTTGATCGTCGCTTCGACGATCCTGCCCGTGTGCAGATTAACCTTAACGCGGTCGCCGACAGCGTAGTCTCGCTCGGTGCCTTCTTCTTGTTGCTGGGCATTGCGCCGAAGTCTATCATGTCCCTTCCGCATCTCCCCTGCGAAAATAGAATCTTCGGGACTGACAGGGATGCAATCCATTCAGTTGACAAACTTCGACATTGACGCGTTGTGAACGCGGCTCCGGAAAATGTCAGACGACCAACTGCGAGACTTCGGCAAGGCACAGCGTCGGCAGATGGTTATGACCCAAGATCGATCTATGACAGTATTGATTTGGCCGTGGAAATGATGCGCCGGATAGATTCGCGCTGGCCTTCGTCGAAGCGATAGAAGTCAGGTTGTCCCTTGCTGACCTCGGAATCATTCGGCCGTGATCTGGTCCCCCTACCCAAGTCACTGGTATGGCGACTGATCAGGCACAAGGCGTGGATTCTCCGCACGCTGCACCGCAATCTACGATGGTTTCAAAATGCGCACGCCAGCGCAGTTTTGGGGTAGCCGAGTGTAAGTCTAATCTCCAATGCTCGCCTGCATTTGCTGTCAGGTTTCCCTACCACAATCGGAAACTGAAAAGAGCGAAAACCGTTTGCCCTTACAGAAACAGGGACGGGGCGCCCTCCGTGTGTTTGGTGTTCTCAATCTTTGTTGGGAAGTCCGCACTCTCGTTGGTCTAGACATCAGCGGGAATCAGATTCGTCTAGCGCGGGCCAGCCGCCCCGCTAATGCAGCTGAAACCTTCTACTGTCACTTTTGACAATTCTCAATTGTCCGTCCTATTGATAGAAGGTGAAGTCGGCGCGGAGGCTGACTGCGGATTTTTCGACCAGCCTTCGAATTGCACATAACCGACCTCCGAGATAGAAGATCGGAATTCCAAAGGAGGGATCGACGATGAAATTGGCCCCAAAAACCTTCCTGTTCACGGTTCTAACTGGAGCTTTGGTGCTTGTGATGACGATTCGGTCCGGAGGCGCGAAAGTGAGGGATTTTGCCGCGCCAGCCGAACAAAACGACGTCACGGCCATCGACACCCTACTTGATCCTGATGACACGATGGTCCAGCACGCTAAAGCAGCCAATGCTCGGATTCTCAAGAGCTACCCGAAGGGCTTCGAGTTAGGCGGCGAACACGCTCCGCACATTACATTGCTCCAGCGGTACGTTAAGACGTCCGAACTCGACCACTTGTATGAGGCGGTTGCAAAAGTGTTCGCGAAGGAAAATCGAAAGAGCTGGAAGCTCAAGGCGGTTAAGTATGTCTATATCCCGGACAAACCACTAGGCCTGAATCTAATGGTGATTGAGCCCTCAGAGGATTTGCTACGACTTCAGAAGGAATTGATCGACGCCGAGGCGCCGTTCGAGGTGCCCGCAGGAACCGCTTCCGCGTTCGTAACCACGCCGAAGGATCCCGATATCCTGGCGGCGGTCATTGACTATGTGCGTGTGTTCGTTCCCGACCACAGCGGGGACCATTACGTCCCGCACGTCACCGTGGGACTCGGGACCATGGAATATTTGGACAAGATGAACGCCGAGCCCTTTGACAGCTTCACTTTCTCAGTGGCCGGAGCGTCAACATACCATCTTGGGAACTACGGCACGGCGATGGAAAAACTGCATTCGTATAAATTGAAGTGAACACAACAAAGGGGATCATCGGCTCCTGCAAGCACGTTTAGCTACAGGACCAGACCAGGGCCTAGGCTTCAGATACCGTGAACGCGAACTCCGGCACCCGATTCTCATTCGCAACCAAGCTTTGCACGAAAGGAACGTACATGGAACTCACACGGAGAGATTTGTTCAAGGGCTCAGCCGCCCTGATGGTCGCTGCATCGGCCAGTCGCGTCGTCTCGGCTGCAGATGACCCGCTGCGGTCATGGAACGAGGGCCCATCAAAGAAAGCTATTCTCGACCTTGTCAATGCCACGACAGATCACGGCAGTCCGAGTTTTGTCCCTGAACCTGAGCGCATCGCCACATTCGATCAGGACGGAACCCTGTGGGTCGAGCATCCGATGTACACGCAAGTTGTGTATTGTTTGGAGCGGGTGCCTGCGGTTGTTAAAGCCAAGCCAGAACTCGCTAACGTTGGACCTTTCAAAACCGTTCTCACCGGTAACCGTGAGGCTATAGCCAAGCTTCCCGTGCCTGACCTCATGAAGGTTCTGGCGGCGACGCTCACCGGGATGAGTGTCGACCAATTTGAATCCGAAGTGAACAAGTGGCTCGACGGTGCCCGAGACCCGCGCTGGATGAAGAAATACACTGACCTTACCTACGCCCCGATGCAGGAAGTACTGAAGTTCATGCGATCCAAGGGTTACAAGACCTACATTGTGACTGGTGGCGGTCAGGACTTTGTGCGCCAATACGCAGAAAATACCTATGGCATCCCCCCCGAGCAGGTGGTGGGCACCGCTGGAGGAACGACCTTTGGTTACGACAAAACGGGCACGCCTTTCCTCACTAAAGATCCAAGATTATTGCTGAATGACAACAATGCAGGAAAGCCCGAAGGAATTCATATGATGATAGGGCGTCGACCATTTGCCGCATTCGGGAACTCGACTGGTGATCGGCAAATGCTGGAATACACCAAGGCTGGCAATGGTGAACGTCTCGCAATGCTTCTCCTCCATGACGATGCCGAGCGCGAATACGCCTATGGCCCCGCTCAAGGACTGCCTGACAGCAAGATCGGCACTTTTACCCAGGCCCTCTATGACGAGGCGAATTCGAAGGGCTGGGTAGTCATCAGTATGAAGAACGACTGGAAGCGTATTCTCAGTTGATCTCTCCCATTGGCGTCGGTTGTCAAAGTCAGATTGCCGGATCGATCGTTGCCTTAGTTTGGTTAACTCGCCTTCCCTGCGAGAAACAATGCGATAGCCTTACCAATGGGTTGTGTTGTGGCTTCCTGGTAGAACGTGAAGCCAGGCGACGGATTGGGAAGTAGAACGAAGTACGTCAAGGGGAGCGCTTACGGGGCGACTTCTTGACAAAATCGGAAGGCGTCTGAATACAGGAAATCGAATAACGCGTTAGGGAGACACGGGGGAACCTCAGTGTCTTATGGATAGTGCAGGCGAGGACGGCACCGTTTCAGGCGCCGGCAGGATAAGGGCAGAAAACAACGAACTCGTGAGCAGGGCTAACCGCCTGGGGGGCCAGGAAAACACTCTCCGCCAAGTACCGGCCATCCCTCCTTCGGCCTCTGCCTCGGCGATACCCTCCAGCAAAGTAGAGCTCGCTCGTCTAGTGCTACCGGGCAAACTCTGTAATGATTCAAGGAATTGATCGGTGGGAGGCACCATTAATGGCGAAAATTCCTGCACAGTTTCGCGAAATCCCAATTGATTTGCACATGAGCGAGTTCTGGTCGGGCGACATCGGATTAACGCTCGTCACCATATCTCTAGTCGTGTTGGTGTTTGTGATTACGCCGCTGCGTCAAGCTGGTCTTCCGGGCCGGCTGTTTTTCGATCTGCTCATGGTTTCGTTGATGATTTTTGGCGCCCTCACCGTTGAGCAGCGTCGCCTCATCACAATTCTAGTAATAGCATTCGTGCTCGTTAGCGGGGTTTTTCTGGGTCTTGCGCGTTTGTATCCGACGCCGCTCACGCACCAGATCGGCAGCGTTCTCTCCACCATTACCTTGCTTCTCTATGTTCGCGTAGTCCTAATGGTGATGTTCCGCGGAGGCCCGGTTACGTGGAGCCGCATTCAGGGCGGAGTCAGCGCCTACCTGCTTCTCGGCATGGCCTGGGCATCCGCGTATCAGGTGCTCGAGCAATTCCACCCCGGCTCCTTTCATTTCGTCACCGCGCCAATGGATTTTGATCAACTCATCTCCAAGCTGACGTACTTCAGCTTTTGCACACTAACCACCGTCGGCGGCGAACTCACTCCGCTCTCTGCGATGGCTCGCTCCCTCACCATCGCCGAGTCCATCGTCGGACAACTGTTCCCAGCTATTTTGATTGGCGCGCTGGTGGCCATGGCGATGCAGTCGCGCGCCAAAGCCTGACTCTCGTCCGCAGTGAAGCGATGTTTTTCATTCCGAAGTAATGAACACGAATTTGCTGCTACGTCTCCAAGTGGTTCGGCAGCTTAGGTTTTGCTGACCGGCAGCGGGGTGGGCTGCTTCAACGTAAACTCCAGCAGCGATTCGCTGGGGATGCGGATCGGTTCGCCTTTCTTGATCATGGACACGCCGACTCCAGAAACTGCGCCAATGGCCGCTCCCTTTCCAGCGTCGCCCGCGATCGCGCCGATGGCTGCTCCCAGCCCTGCGCCCCCGGCGGTCTTCTTGAGAGTCTCTTTCCCTTCGCTGCCGCCCTTGGACTGAAATCCACTGGTCATGATGGGATGAGCCGTGCCGTTGATGATGATGCTGGTGAGTTCGAGTTGCAATTCAGATTTGCCGGTCAGGCGCCGCGCGTTTTCCGATTTGATTACTTTGCCATTCACCTTGGTGCCTTTTCGCGCAATCACAACTCCGTTCGCGGCCAGATTGCTATCAAGCGTGGCAGTGAACAGTTGGCCGGTTTGCGTCTTGCTTGTGTCAATGCTGGTCAGCATGCGAACGAAGATCAGCGTTCCTGCAGGAACATTCACTTTCGTCGGCGCCGCAGCAGGCGCTGCAGCAGGTGCCGGCGTCCTATTGCTAGCAGCCGGCGTCCCGCTCAACTCCGCGAAAGTGATGCTCTCAACCTCGGTCAAAGAATAAGTTTTGGGCTGACCGTCGGGCTCCAGAAACTTGATCTGCCGCGTATCGGCTCCGAGAAAAGTGCCCTCAACGGTGGCCCCGGAGCGTAAACGCAGCGTATCCGCTCTGGAAACCGCGACCGTGGCAAACACCGCGAGCAAAATTGCGAACACAATCTTCTTCATGGACGTACATTCCTCCGAGGATTCAGGCATCCGCCGGACGTGTTATGACACGATTGCCAAGGAAGAATCAATCGAGAGATTAGCAAGCAAGCGCGTTGCGGATTTCTCAGTCGGATTTCTGACTGGCTCCGCCCGTGCCGGTGTAACTGACGCGCCAGATAGAGTTTGAACCGTCATCCGTCACTAGCAGCGACCCATCGTGACCCACAGTTACGCCGACGGGCCTGCCCCACACGTGCCCATTGTCCACCACAAAGCCGGTAAGAAAATCCTGGTACTCGCCGGTAGCTCGGCCGGTCTGGTGCAAAGGCACACGTATTACTTCATAGCCCGTGCGCACAGAGCGATTCCATGAACCATGCTCAGCGGAAAACATGTCCCCCTGATACTCGGGCGGAAATTGCTTACCATCATAGAAAGTCATTTCCAACGAGGCGTTGTGTGGCTGCAGCAGCACGTCGGGTACAAGAACCTTATCTTTCAATTCCGGATGCTTGCCCTCGTGGCGCGGATCCTGGTGGCTGCCGATGTACCACCAGGGCCAGCCGTAAAATCCGCCTTCCTCAACGTGAGTGATGTAATCGGGCACCAGATTGTCTCCCAAACCGTCGCGCTCGTTCACCGAGCACCATAGCTGATTTGTTTTGGGATTGATCGCCAGGCCTCCACCAGCATTGCGGATCCCGTAGGCGTACACGCGCATGTCAGAGCCATCCGGATTGAACACTAGAATGTCGGCGCGGTTTTTTTCCCCCGGAGTAGTGTCGGGGTCGTCGATATTGGAGGCCGATCCCACGCCGACAAACATCTTCTTTCCGTCCGCCGAAAATTGTATGTCGCGAGTCCAATGGCCACCGCCATGCGGCAGGTCAACAATATGTTGCGCCGCACCGCGAGCCTTCACGTCCCCATTTTGATACGGAAAGCGAACTACGCCGTCCGTGTTTCCCACGTACATCCATTGCGGATTGTCTCCGGGCGGATAGAAAGCGATGCCGTACGGCCGCGTAAGCCCGGTGGCAAATTCACTGGTTAGTTCCGGCTTGCCCTCGCTGGTGATTCCACGAAAAACTTTGATTTTCCCGCTGCTGCTCTCCGCCAGAAAAAAATCGCCGTTCGGCGCGGTGCGAATCAGCCGCGGATTCTCAAGCGCTGTGGCATATAGCTGCACGGTAAATCCTGCCGGAGCTATGGGCCATGCGTTGCTGGGACGAAGAACCAACTTCGGGTTGTTGTTTGAGGTGTCGCTGGCGTACGGCGCAGGAAGATCTTTCAGCGTGATCTTGCGAATCTTTCCCGGCTCTTCAAAACGGAAATCTGTGAACGGCGGTTGCGGCGGCGCGGCGTTTGTGGGGACGGGCGCTTCGGCGGGGGGAATGATGTCCGATTTTTCTGCGGCCTTGGGGTTCTTAAGCGTCTTCACGAAGCTGACGATCTGCCATCGTTGTTCCTCGGGCAGGCTGGCCCACGCCGGCATCCCGTTGTTGATGGATCCTTTGGTGATAAACCAGAAGATTTCGCCTACCGCCACTTTTTGCGTTGCTCCTTCAGAAATGGGCGGAATGTTGCCAGTTCCCTGACCGTTCGCTCCGTGGCAAGCGGCGCAATTCTTGGCGTAGAGCTTTGCCCCTTCGTCAACGGCAGCTTGTTGCCCCGCGAACGGGTTCTGTGTTTGCGCGCTGGACGCGGGAGCGTTATGAAAATGCGTGTCTTGCGCTGGCAGTCGCGCAGACAGAAAAACGAACGCAACGGCATAGATTGCGAGGGAAAGCGAAAAGGAGCGAAGACGCAGTTTCAAGGTAGTCCTCCGCGAACTATTGTAAATTGCTTTCGAACTTCAACCCAGCAGCACCTTGCTCAGTAGATGGAGCGTCGTCCGCCGGCGTTCCATCGGTCCTTACCCTGCTTGCGATTTACATCGTCAGTTCACAAATATCCGGTTCCCTGCCCGTCGATCCCATCACCTTGTGGACGTTTCTTTATCATTGCCGACGGCTTGTGTCGCGCTGCTCGTCAGTTTTCCGCAGCATTCCGGGCGCGCTGGCAAAGAAGAGCTGTCCCACCCTCCGCCTAGCGCCTGGATCAATAGCACGGCACTGGTCATGCGTCGGCCGAGAATATTCACCGCCGTGACTTCGTCCACCAGTGCCGCGCTTTGCGCTGTGGTCACTTCCAGATAACTCGTTATTCCGCCGCGATAACGTGTCAGGGATAACTCCAGCGATTTTTCCGACGCCACCACGGCAAGCTGCTGCGTGGCCGCTTCCTTCTCCAGAATACGCAGCGCCGCCAAATTATCTTCCACCTGCTGAAAGCCGGTCAAAACCGTTTCACGGTAGTTGGCAACCGTTTGATCATACGCGGCTCTCGCTTGGTCCAAGTTGGCACGCCGCCGCCCGGCATCAAACAGTGGCGCAACCGCCGACGCGCCAGCCGACCACAAAATACTTGGGCCAGAGACCAGACTGCCGATGGCTCCGCTTTCGAAACCGCCCGACGCGCCAAGCGTAATGGTCGGATAATAAGCCACCTTCGCCACTCCAATTTCTGCGTTTGCGGAGGCCATGCGCCGTTCTGCCGCGGCGATGTCGGGACGACGTTCCAATAGCTCCGAGGGAAGTTGTGGAGGAATCGGAGGAGGCGGAGTCGTCAACGGAAGTGGCCCAAGACTAAATGACGGTGCAGGCGTGCCGATGAGCGTCGCAATGGCGTGTTCCAACTGCGCGCGCGCCACGCCGACATCAATAGCCTGGGCACGCGTGGTCTCGAGCTGGGTTTTGGCCTGCTGCACCTCCACTTCCGAGGCGACGCCGCCCTTGAATCGGCTTTCCGTTAGCTGCAAAGCCTGTTCGTACTCCGTAACCGTGAAGTTCAGCAGGTGCTCTTCCGCATCCAGGCTTCGCGCCTGAAAGTAGAACAGCGCAAGCTGCGCATGCATGCTGAGGTTGACGGTGGCAAGATCGGCGGCACTCGCTTGCGCTTGTCCGCGTTGCGCTTCGACGGTCTTGCGAACTCGTCCCCAAACATCCACCTCATACGACAGCTCCAGCGGCTGCAGTTGTTGGTCCACCTCAGGAGTCTCGATTTCGGCCAGCAACTGCCCTTTTTTAACGCGCGCTCCAATGTCGAAATACCATGCCTTCAGGTAACCGTTGGTGCAGGAAAAAATCGGCGACGTAATGAACGGTTGCACGTTTCCGGGCAGTACGATTTCCTGAGTTGGAGCCGCGCGCCGTGGCGTAACTATGGAAACCACCGGCACCGCAAGTTTGTCTGTCTCCACGCGCAGAGTGGAATTGCTGCGCAGCCGCCCGACAATGCCATTCGTCAGCACTCCGCCAAAGACCGCGACCAGCGCGATGGCCCCAAACCAGCCACTTCGCGACATGCCACGCTCTTCTCTTGCGACCTCTGGAGGAGTGCGGGCGGTTTCAGTTTGATTTTCTGTTTGCGTTTGCATAGTCATAATCCCCGTGATTTTCGATCAAATGCCCTTCGCAGGGGCTGCGGCCTCTGCGGAACGTCGACGAAGACCGTGAAGAATGCTGAATACCGTAGGAACGAAAAACAGAGTCGACACCGTAGCGAACAGCAGCCCTCCGATCACGGCGCGGCCCAGCGGAGCGTTCTGTTCGCCGCCATCGCCGAGTCCCAGCGACATCGGCACCATTCCAATAATCATGGCTAGAGCCGTCATGATGACCGGTCGGAAGCGAGTGAATCCTGCCTCTAACGCTGCGGCCAGTGGACTCTTGCCTTCCGCCATCTGTTCCGTGGCGAATTGCACCACCAGGATGCTGTTCGAGGTGGCAACGCCCATGCACATGATGGTGCCGGTGAGCGCCGGCACGCTAAGCGTTGTGTGCGTTAGGAATAGGAACCAGACGATGCCGGAGAGCGCGGCGGGTAGCGCGGTGATGATGATGAATGGATCCAGATAGCTTTGAAAATTCACCACGATCAGCAGGTACACAAGCACGATGGAGAATACCAATCCTCCCAAAAGCCCGGTGAACGCCGCCTTCATCGTTTGCGCCTGCCCTCGCAGAATCACCTGCGAGCCGCGCGGGAGTTGGCCCCGGGTCTTTTCCACAATGCGATTGATATCCCGCGAGACCCCGCCGAGGTCCCGCCCCTGAATCGAACCAAAAATGTCAATCACAGGCTGTATGTCGTAATGCGATACCACCGCTTCTCCTGTGCCACGTCGCACCGAAGCAACGTTAGCCAGGATTGATGGAGCAGCATCGGGTGTGCTGCCGGTGACTGGAACGTTTTCAAGATCTTGCAGCGTATCCACTCGATATTGCGGTGTTTGCGTGGAAATCTGGTAGCTCACGCGGTTCTTCGGGTCCACCCAATAGGTCGGCGAAGTTTGGAAGCTGCCGCTCAGAGAGACAAGCAGGTTCTGCGCCACGTCGTGAGCGGTGTAGCCAATCTCCTGAGCCTTGGTGCGGTCCACAAAAATGTGCATGTAAGGTTCATCAGCAGGCTGTTGAATGCGCGGATCTGCGATTCCCGGCACACGTCGAACTTGTTCCAGCAACGCGTTGGCGTACTTGCGATTGCCCACGTCGTCGTTCCCGACCACTTGGAGATCGATGGCCGCCGGTAGCCCAAAATTCAGAATCTGACTGACGATATCGGACGGCAGAAAAGCAAACGTAACTCCCGGAAACTGTTTCGCCAGCGCGATGCGCAGGTCGTGTACGTATTTGTCCGTCACGTGCTTGCGTTCGTTCAGGGTGACCAGAATATCCGCGTCGGAGTTTCCGATCGGCGCGGAACTGCTGTAAGAAAGATTCAGGCCGCTGTAGGGCAAGCCGATATTGTCGGTGATGCTTGCGACTGACCCCTTAGGAAGCTGCGTGCGGATGAATTGGTCGATCAGATCGCACAGCCGGGCTGTCTCTTCAATGCGCAGGCCTGTGGGTCCGCGCACGTGCAGCTTGAATGTGCCGCTGTCGACGCTGGGAAAGAAGTCCTGACCCAGCCACGGAGCCACAACAGCCAGCGAAGCCAGGCAGGCTACAAAAAACACCGTAACGAAAGCGCGCCGGTGGTGTAGGCAAAGTTCCAGCACTCCGCGATAGCCGTTGCGCACCCGCTCAAATTCTTTCTCGAAACGAACTTGCCAGCGAACCAGCGGATTGCGGCTGGACACCGAGTGATGTTCAACGTCGTGTTCGTGACCGCGCAACAGCCACTTGGACATCGTCGGAACCAGCGTCCGCGACAGGAAGGAGGAAGCCAGCATGGCAAACACCACTGCTTCGGCCAGCGGTACGAACAGATAGCGCGCTACACCTGTGAGCAGGAACATGGGTACGAAAACGATGCAGATCGAGAGTGTGGCGACAAATGCAGGCGCAGCGATTTCCTGAGCGCCGTCGAGGATGGCGTGTTCGATTTCTTTGCCCATATCGATGTTACGGTTCATGTTTTCGATTTCGACGGTGGCATCATCAACCAGAATTCCTACGGCCAGCGCCAATCCGCCGAGAGTCATGATGTTGATGGTTTGACCTAAGGCGCTGAAAACGACGATAGAAGTCAGGATGGAAAGCGGAATCGATACGGCGACGATAACGGTGCTTCGCCAGCTCCCCAAAAAGATCAGAATCATGATGCCGGTAAGGCACGCGGCGATCACCGCCTCTTTCACCACGCCCTCAACCGCGCCCTTCACGAAAATCGACTGATCGCCCAGCAGGCTGATATTTAGCGCAGGCGGCAGCGTCTGTTTGATCTGCGGCAGCATCTGCTTGATGCCGGCGATGATGTCGAGTGTCGAATACGAACCATTTTTCTGAATGGTCACAAGAGCGGAGCGCTGCCCGTTCACGCGCACGATGTTGGTTTGTGGCGGGAAGCCGTCGCGCACATAGGCGACATCACTGACGTAAATAGTGGTGCTGCCGATCGTCTTTACGGGAATGCGATTCAGTTCCACGATGGTCTGCGGAGCGCCGTTGACGATGTCGACGTCATATTCCTTCGCTCCGATTTTGGAAGTTCCGGTGGGCAGGATCAGGTTTTGCGCGGAGATCGCGTTGACCACGTCGAACGGCGACAGCCCCTTGGACTGTAGCGCTGCGGTGTTCAGGTCAACCTGGACTTGCCGTTGCTTCCCTCCATACGGATAAGGCACGGCAGCCCCCGGCACCGTGATCAGCCTGGTGCGGATGAAATTCAGGCCGAAGTCGTTCAGTTGCTGCTCAGACAGGCCGTTGCCAGACAGCCCCAGTTGCAGGATCGGGACCGTCGATGCGCTGTAGCTGATGATCAATGGCGGCGTGGTTCCCTGGGGCAGTTGCCGCAATTGCGTTTGAGAAACCGCGGTGATTTGTGCGATGGCCTTGTCGATACTGGCGGTGGGCTGAAAAAATACTTTGACCACGGCGATGCCGTAGAGAGATTGCGATTCGATGTGCTGGATATTGTCGACGGTGGTTGTCAGGGATCGCTCGGTAACCGAAATGATGCGGTCGGCCATATCCTGAGGGTCGAGGCCGTTGTAGCTCCAGATGATGCTGACCACCGGAATATCGATGTTGGGAAAAATATCGGTTGGAGTGCGAACAATCGCCAGTGTCCCCAACAGAAAAATCAAAACCGTCAGCACCACGATGGTGTGCGGTTGCTTTAATGCCAGCCTGACAATCCACATAATTTCATGCTTCTAGTTCTTTACCCGCGACATTCTTACCCATTCATTGAACGCCCTAGGATGCTTTAGCGGCTCCGCCCACCGCCCGAAACTTCGATCTCGCCATGCTCTTCAGCATCGGCATTCGCCTCAGTGCGATCCTTGCGTGGAACATCCGCGCTTTGACGGCAGCCGTAGAAATTCCCAGCATCCGGGCCGTTTCATCCGTGGAGCGCTCCTGCAGTTGATTAAACTCGACCACTTTTCTCGCTCGCGGCCGTAAACGCCCGAGCGCGGCCATCACGATTTCCTTTCGCTCATTGCGGTGGAAGGTCTCTTCAGGGTTGGGAGCGCGGTCCGGAACCTCAAAGTGCGACTGGGACTGGTCTCCCGTTCCGGGTTCGTCCATCGGGAGTTCTTTCATACCGCGCTTTTTGCGCAGCTTTCCCAGCGCCGCATTGATGGCGATGCGCGTCAGCCAGGTAGCGAACTTCGCTCGTTCATCGAAATCCCTCAAATGCACGAAAGCGCTCAGAAAAGCGTCTTGCACCGCATCTTCCGCGTCCTCGCGATTCCGCGTGATTCGATAGGTCACACGAAACATCTTGTCCGCATGACGATCACACAGTTCGTCAAATGCTTCTCTTTCGCCCCTCTTCGCAGACGCCACCAGTTCTTGCTCACCGGAGATTTGAGGTTCGCCCATCGAAAGCGCGCTGTTTCTCGCCAAAGCGAGCGGAGTCATCATCAGAATCGACATCGTTTGTTCCTCCCGTTCCGCTGAACCGCGATTCATTCCCGCACTCATCCCTTCTCTCTTTCCATCCACTCGCGAATGTACGCAGGGCAGTTCTTCAACGTGATTCCCTTCCCCTCACAGCCCCGCAAAAACCCGACAGCCTGGCGAGCCGCAAGCCTGACCTCTCGCAAGTCGAGAATCACGTTGCCGGAGTCGCCCCGAAACTCGGGCAGTTCCCGAAGCGCCGCGATGTGCTCCGCCTCGATGTGGCCGCTCAGGGTCAAAACGGTGATTCCTCGCTGCGCTGTTCTTTCGATCCTCAGAGTCATGGTACTCGGTGGTGTCCGTCGGGCGCGATGCTCCAATTCCTTGGTTTGCCCGTGCCACGCGGAATGGAATTGCAAGGGCGTGACCACTTGCAAGTGTTTGAAAACAAATAAAAAGGATGAAGAATTACTGACGGAAAGTTGGGAAATGCCAAGTTTTTGGGAGTCGAACAGGTCGGCTACGCTTGCGAAGTGAACCTATACTTTTTGATTTTCAGTTGCTTGATTTTCCAGTCCAATGTCGAACGCGGGATGCCCAGCTTGGCGGCAGCACCATTGGGGCCGGCCACGCGTCCATTACTTTCCGCCAGCGCGGACTCAATCATTTCTTTTTCTTGCGTCTGCAGGGTTTCGGTCAAGGGAGCTAGCAGTTCGGGCCGCGATGATCCCTGATTGGAAAGCCACGCCTCATCGATTCGAAATGTATCACCACTGCACAGAATTACAGAACGTTCGATGATGTTTTGCAGTTCACGAATGTTGCCCGGCCAGGAATATGCCTGACATAGCTCCAACGCCGACTTGTCAATCTTCCCTATTTGCTTGCCCACCTTTTCCGCATAGCGCTTTACGAAATACTCCACCAGCATGGGTATATCCGCCTTGCGCTGTCGCAGCGACGGAACCTCGATCGGGAAAACGTTCAGCCGATAATACAAATCGGCACGAAACGTTCCGGCGGCAATGGCGGCGTTCAAATCGCGGTTGGTTGCCGCGATCACGCGAACGTCGGCGGAAAGGACCTGGTTCCCTCCGACCCGCTCAAATTGTCGCTCCTGCAATACGCGCAGCAAGGCAACCTGAGTTTCAGCGGGAAGCTCGCCGATTTCATCCAGAAAAATCGTGCCCGAATTCGCCAGTTCGAAACGCCCCTGCCGCCGCTGCAGCGCACCGGTAAACGCCCCTTTCTCGTGGCCAAACAGTTCGGAGGCAATCAATGAAGCTGGAATCGACGCGCAATTTACCCGGATGAACGCTCTTGCGGAGCGGCTCGACTGCTTATGGATCGCGCGAGCAATCAATTCTTTTCCGGTCCCCGTTTCACCCAGGATCAGAACCGTGGAATCCGCGGGAGCCACCCGCGCTACTTCCGACAAAACCTTCAGCAATGCGTCCGACGAGCCCACAATCTCTTCAAACATCGAAGAGCGGACGACTTCTTCCCGCAAGGCCAGATTTTCGTTGCGCGCACGTTCCGCGGTCTGCTTGGTCTCTTCGATATCAATCCGCACGCCGTACCAGTGCAATATGCGCCCGCGTTCGTCCTTCAGTGGACTGAATCGCCCCAGAAACCAACGGTACTGCCCGTCCTTTCTGCGGATTCGCGCTTCGATTTCGAATGGCATCGCACTTGCGAATCCCTGCTGCCGTTCGCTCAGATAGCGCTCTAAATCCTCGGGATGCACCACCCTTTCATAAAGCCCCTCGGCCGTCCACTGCTCTCCTGTAAAGCCGTAGTAATCCAGCACCACGCGGTTCGCATAAAGCGCCTTTCCATCGGGGTGCATCACAAACACATGCGCGGGGACAAATTCAATCAGTTGTCGAAGTTCGTGTTCGCTCTCTCTCAGCTTCGCTTCGCGGCTCCGCAAACTCTCGAAAGCCCTTTCCAGTTCCGCGCGCGCAAGCCGTTGCTCCGTGACGTCCATCGCAGTGCCCACATATTTCGCAATTTCGCCGGCGTCGTTCAGCACAGGATGGCCGATATTGTGGATGTGTTTAATGGTTCCATCCGGCAGAAGGACTCGATAGTCAAATTCGAAGTCTGCCTTCGCCATTCGCGACTGCGCATAATCCCGTTCAACTCTGGACCGGTCTTCCGGATGGATCCGCTTGAAGTGAAATTCGGCGCTCGACGTGTCTTCGCCCGGCCGCGCATCAAATATCCTCAGCACTTCCGGCAAAACCGTAACCAATCCCGTTGACACGTCATGCATCCAACTGCCCGTATGACTCAGCCTTTGTCCCTCAAGTAAAGACGCTTCACTGCGTCGCAGCTTCTCTTCGGCCTCTTTGCGCTCAGAAATATCTCGATAAATAAGGTAGATCGCAACCTGACCGAAGCCAGGCGAAATCCGCGCCGCAGCGACGGAAGTATGGAAGCGTGCGCCGCCTTTGCGTTGCCGCACCGCCTCGAGGTATACGCGCTGTCCCGAGGACAGCAACACACTGTTCTTCATCGCATCGGCGCGAAACTCTTCGGGCACGATTAAATCGGGCAGCCACTGGCCGACCGCCTCTTCCGGCGCGTAGCCGAAAATGCGAGTGAACTCCCTGTTTACGCGCAGCACGTTGAAGTTCTCGTCAGCCAGGATCACGGCGTCGGGCGCCAGATCAATCAGTCCATCCAGATACTCTTTTTGCTGCTGAAGGTCTGCGTTTGTCGTCCTTAGCTCTGCGGTGCGGTCCGCGACTTTGCTTTCCAGCTCACTGCGCCTCCGCCGCAACCAACTCATCAGCACGCCAAAAATCACAAATGTAAGATCGTAAAGCGCGCGGGCCAGGGCACTGACTTCAGGTTCGAACAGATACCCTCGAATCACCAGAGCGAGCAAAACCGCCACAATTCCCGGCTTCGTACCGCCATACCAAAAGGTGATCGCGATCGCCGATAGCGCAAACGCGGCAAAGGGATGTGGCGCGTGCAGGTACTCAAACAAAGATTCAAGCAACAGTGCGCACAGCACCGACGCGAACGCCAATCCGTACCGCAGTACGGCGGACTTTTCTGTTCGCGCCATCCATCTGTTGATGTCTCGGATAGCCATGCTTCAGCAACTCTTAGGATTTGATGGGAATTTCTACGAGCGGTTACTGTATCCCCGTTTCGCTCTTGGCACAACCTCTGGCGCACTTATTCCGTGCAAATCGAAGCACTTAACAATTACTCCATACTGGTTCGCGCAACTTCTGTCGCTCTGCAGGGTTCATTCTCACTAGCAAGCTCGAATTAGAGTCAGACCAGCACAGCTTGACCGAGTTTTCGCTGGAGAAAATGGTCCAGGGGGATAGAACTATGACGCGAACCGTCAAATTTGCCGCGATCTTTTTCGTGTTGATCGCGACGCTCATGTTGCCTTCCACTTCGCAAGCTCAAATCGCGGTCGGCGTTTCCATTCATATCGGACCACCAGCTCTTCCTGTTTACGTCCAGCCTCCCTGCCCTGCGCCCGGATATATCTGGACGCCCGGCTATTGGGCGTACGGGCCAGCAGGATATTACTGGGTGCCCGGCACCTGGGTAATGGCGCCAGCGGTCGGTCTGCTCTGGACGCCGGGCTATTGGGGTTGGGGCGGAGGAGCTTATTTGTGGCACGCCGGCTATTGGGGACCGCACGTGGGCTTCTATGGTGGGATTAACTATGGATTTGGCTACACGGGCGTAGGATTCGCGGGCGGATACTGGCACGGCGGCGTCTACAACTATAATCGCTCGGTCACCAACATCAACACCACCGTTATCCACAACACCTACAACACCACAGTGATCAACAACAACACTACCGTGAATCGCACCAGCTTCAACGGCGGCACTGGCGGCACAACGGCTCGTCCGAACGCGCAGGAACTCGCGGCTGAAAGAGAGCTCCACACACCGATGACGGCCGCGCAGACCCAGCACGTCCAGGAAGCGGGCAAGAACCGCGCGCTGCTCGCGTCTGCCAATGGCGGCCATCTCGCTATTGCGGCCACCCAGAAGCCTGGCGTTTTCCATGGACCAGGAGTCGTTGCGGCGCATCCCGCAAATGTCAGCGCACACACAGATCGTCCGCCGAGCGCCAGAGCTAACACCACTGCGAACGCACACGCGAACGATAGGCCAAATCCCGTTCACACGAATGAGCCCCAAAAAGAACAGAGCGCGTCTCACTCCAGCGAGCCGCATGGAAATTCACCGCATCCGAACACGGCAAAGCCTCCACAATCGCATCCAAGCCACCAATCGGAGCCGCAGAGCCACCCCAGCGGAGGGCATCCGGGCGGGAAACTTGGCCGCTGAACCATTCAAGGAAATCCGCGAGACAAGGCCGGAGTAATTGCTCCGGCCTTTCTTATTTTCACGGACGAAAGATTTGCGCTTTGCCCGAATCTGTGGGAAATAATGACCGTACCAAGACGGAGGGCGCGGATGCTTTCACCCTGGTTCGGGGAATTCATGGGTACGGCGGTTTTGGTGTTGCTCGGTGATGGGGTTGTAGCCGGTGTCTTGCTCAAGAAATCCAAAGCAGAAAATTCGGGCTGGATGGTGATCACCGCTGGATGGGCTTTCGCCGTAATGTGTGGCGTGTTCACGGCAATCGCGTGTGGAAGTCCTGGAGCACATTTGAATCCCGCCGTAACTTTGGGCGTAGCCATGCGCACCGGCGATTTCTCATTCGTACTTCCATTTGTCGCCGCACAGATTTTAGGCGCGATCGTTGCCGCTACGTTGGTATGGCTGCATTACCTGCCCCATTGGCAGGAGTCGCCCGACGCGGCCGCAAAATTGGGCGTATTTTGCACCGCACCCGCCATACGGAAATTTCCCGCAAATTTCCTCAGCGAAGTTATCGGAACATTCGTGCTGGTCTTTGTCGTCGCGGCTATTTTCTCAAAGAATGTGGCTGTCACGGGACCGGCTGCAGGCTTGGGTCCATTTCTGGTTGGCAGCCTGGTGTGGGGCATTGGACTCTCGCTGGGCGGCACCACAGGTTACGCCATCAATCCCGCGCGCGATTTGGGTCCGCGCATCGCGCACGCCATTTTGCCGATCGCTGGAAAAGGTGGGTCTGATTGGGGCTACGCCGCTGTCCCGGTTTTCGGACCCTTGGTCGGCGGCACGATTGCCGGCTTGCTCGCCAAATTTCTTTCTCTCTAAGGAATACATATGGCCGCTTATCTCGGAGCGCTCGACCAAGGAACCACTAGCACGCGTTTTATGGTTTTCGATCACGCCGGGCGCGTCGTTTCGCAGGCCCAGGAAGAGCACGAACAGATTTATCCTTCTGCTGGGTGGGTGGAACACGATCCGGAAGAAATCTGGCGGCGCACGCAAAGCGTAATTTCGCGCGCCATGAAGCACAAACTCCTTCAGCCAAAGGATCTGGCGGCTATCGGCATCACCAATCAACGCGAGACAACCATCCTCTGGAACCGCGTCACCGGCCTGGCAGTTTGCAATGCCATCGTTTGGCAGGACACGCGCGTCGAGGGTATGATCTCGGAGTTCGCCAAGCAGGGCGGGATCGGCCGCTTTCGCGAAAAGACCGGTCTGCCGCTTTCCACATACTTCAGCGCGCTGAAAATTCGCTGGATTCTCGAGAACATTCATGAAGCTCGCCAACAAGCCGAGGGCGGCGACCTCCTGTTCGGCACGGTTGATACTTATCTATTGTGGCGCTTGACCGGCGGCGCAAATGGCGGGCAACACGTTACCGATGTAACCAACGCCAGTCGCACCCAATTGATGAACCTTGCCAAGCTCGACTGGGACCCGGAAATCCTCTCCGCCTTTGGAATTCCCCGCAACATTCTTCCTCGCATCGCGTCCAGCAGCGAACTTTTTGGCGAGGCAACCGTTGACGGGATTTCCGGTGTGAAGATCGCCGGCATTCTTGGCGATCAGCAGGCGGCGTTGTTCGGGCAGACTTGTTTCCGTCCGGGAGACGCGAAGAACACCTACGGCACTGGCTGTTTCATGTTGATGAACACAGGCGAACGGGCGGTAACTTCGAATTTCGGACTGCTCACAACTGTGGGCTACAAGCTTGGCGCATCTCCAGCACATTACGCCCTTGAAGGAAGCGTAGCCATCTCGGGCGCGCTGGTGCAGTGGATGCGCGACAATCTTGGCCTGATCCACAAGAGCACGGAAATCGAATCCCTCGCGCGCACCGTAAAGGACAATGGCGGCGTCTATTTTGTTCCGGCATTTTCCGGCTTGTATGCTCCCTACTGGCGCAGTGATGCTCGCGGAGTGATTGCCGGGCTAACGCGTTTCGCCAATAAAGGCCATCTGGCTCGCGCGGTCTTGGAGTCGACGGCGTACCAGACCCGCGAAGTGCTGGAAGCCATGGAGAAAGATTCCGAAATCAAGTTATTCTCGTTGCGCACAGATGGTGGAATGGTCGAGAACCAGCTGCTCATGCAATTCCAGGCCGATATTCTGAACATTCCGGTCTTGCGGCCGGTCATCAAGGAAACCACGGCGCTCGGCGCAGCGTATGCCGCGGGACTGGCTGTGGGCTTTTACAGCAACCTGGACGATTTGCGTCAGAACTGGGCGGTGGAAACAACCTGGGAGCCGCGCATGGACGAAGAGCAGCGTGAGCGGCTTTACAAGGAATGGAAGAAAGCTGTCACGCGTTCGTTCGACTGGGTCGAATGACATAGTTCTTCCTGGTCAATAATCGACTTGACGCACGCAGTTGGGCCCTGCTGTTATTCCGGGGATAATCAGGCGAGGCACATCATGAGCCGCAAAGTAAAGTGGGGGATTCTCAGCACCGCAAGCATCGCCGCACGACGTGTTATCCCGGCCATGCAGAAATGCGAATTTGCCGAAATCGCGGCCATTTCCTCACGCTCGTTGTCCAACGCAAAAAGCGTGGCGGCAACCTTTTCAATTCCGAAGGCTTATGGTTCGTACCAAGAACTTCTGGCCGACCCGGAAATCGAAGCCATCTACAATCCTCTGCCAAATCACCTGCACGCCGAATGGACATTGAAGGCGGCACAAAGCGGCAAACATGTTCTGTGCGAAAAGCCCTTCGCGATGAATGCTGCGGAAACACGCAAACTGTTGGAAGCGCGTGACGAAGCGGGAGTGAAGATCGCGGAAGCGTTTATGGTGCGCACGCATCCGCAGTGGCTGCGCACCTACGAACTGGTGCGCTCGGGTCGCATCGGGAAACTGCATTCCGCTGTGGGTTTGTTCAGCTATTTCAATATCAATCCCCAGGACACCCGCAACATCGTGGATTTCGGCGGTGGCGCCCTGCTCGATATCGGTTGCTACACCATCAAGACCACGCGCTTCATCTTTGGTGAAGAACCAATCCGCGTAATTGGCTGCGTCGAACGCGATCCCAGCTTTAAGACCGACCGTCTGACTTCCGCGATCCTTGAATATCCATCCGGTCAGTGCATTTTCACCGTGTCGACGCAAATGGTGTACTACCAGAAAATGCAGTTTTTTGGCACCGAGGGACGCATCGACGTCGAAATCCCCTTCAACGCGCCTACGGACAAGCCCACACGCATTTTCATCGACAACGGAAAAGACCTCTACGCAAACGCCAGCGCGGTGATCGAAACCGTCCCCATTTGCAACCAGTTCACCATTCAGGGTGACCTCTTCTCAAAGGCCGTGCTTGAAAATACCGAAGTCTCCAACCCGCTGGAAGAAGCCTTCTGCAACATGGCAGTCATTGACGCGGTTTTCCGCTCCGCCCAATCCGGCAAATGGGAAGTTCCCGAACGCTTGTAGGTTAAACGGACCGACTCGGGGTTGGAGCTTTAGAGTCTGCGTGAGAGCACTCGCGTTCCGCGAAACCCCGGCCTCACGTCTGTAGAGGCGGCTTTACGCCGCCATTTGGTAGGGGGTCGGAGCTTCAGCTCCGACATTTAGAGGCAAGAAGCTCTCGGCTTTAGCCCCTGAGGACACTCTTCCTTTTCCCCACATTTGTTTACTAGACCAGTTCTAGTCGTAATACTCCTGGCCCAGGTGCGTGATCAAATCTTCGCCCACCATCCATCGCAGCGTGTTCTTCAGCTTCATTAACTGAATGAACAGATCATGCTCCGGATAGAGTTCGGGCGCGGTCATTGGCGACTTGAAGTAGAAGCTCAGCCATTCCTGAATGCCTCGTAAGCCGGCGCGCTGCGCCAGATCCAGGAAAAGCACCAGGTCCAGAACGATCGGCGCCGCTAGAATCGAGTCGCGGCACAGGAAATCCACCTTGATCTGCATGGGATAGCCCAACCATCCGAAGATGTCGATATTGTCCCAGCCTTCTTTGTTGTCGCCGCGCGGCGGGTAGTAGTTAATGCGGACCTTGTGATGAATTTTCTTATAGAGCTCAGGATAGAGATGCGGCTGAAGAATAAACTCGAGTGCGCCGAGCTTGGACTCTTCCTTGGTCTTGAACGAACCGGGATCCTCAAGGACTTCTCCATCGCGGTTGCCCAGAATATTTGTCGAGAACCAGCCATTCAGGCCCAGCATGCGCGCTTTGAACGCCGGAGCCAGAACTGTCTTCAGCAGCGTTTGGCCAGTCTTGAAATCTTTGCCGGCAATGGCGACTTTGTGGGTGATGGCAAGTTGTTCCAGCGCGGGAACGTCGACGGTCAGGTTAGGTGCACCGTTGCCGAAAGGAATGCCGCTGGTAATTGCGGCCCACGCGTACAGCATCGATGGCGCAATCGCCGGATGATTGTTCTTCATCGCTTCTTCAAATTTTTCCGGAGTAGCGTGGACCTCGTCGACCTTCATAAACACTTCGGTCGAACCGCACCACAGCATTACCAGGCGCGTGCATCCGTGCTTCTTTTTGAAGTTAGCGATGTCGGCTTTCAGTTGCAGCGCAATCTCGTACTTGTTCTTCCCCTTCTTCACGTTCTTGCCGTCAAGCATCTTCACGTACTGGCGATCGAACGCTGCCGGCATCGGCTTGATCTTTGACAGGAACGACTTCACTTCCGCCAGATGCTGCCCATCCAGCACTCCCGCCTTCGCCGCTGCGTCGTACGAGCTTTCCGGAAAAATATCCCAGCCCCCGAACACCAGATCTTCCAGGCGCGCCAGTTTTACCAGATCCTTGATTTTTGGCGAGCGCCCCTCAGTGCGCTTGCCCAGGCGAATCGTGGCCATTTGTGTCAGCGATCCCACCGGCTGCGCTTTCTTTGTGCGCACCAGTTCGACTCCGGCCATGAATGTCGTGGCCACCGCGCCCATTCCCGGAAGCAGCACACCCAGTTTTCCCTTGGGCGCAGCAATTTTCGTTGGCTTTTCCATGAATTCCCTCAATTTTCTGTTGGTAGACCTACGTTGGACACAGTAGCGCAGAGCGGAGACTGTGACCCGAACCATCCATCATGGGGGATGCGACAAAGATATGCAAATAAAAACCGATACGAAGCAAACCGCGGCCTTCGGAAAATCGCAGCATTACAGCGGAATTGGCGAGAATTATGGGCGAGAGGTCTTCAACGAACCGGCGAGTTCCAGCTCGATATCAACGTTCGGCTTTACCTTCAGAAGAAAATTACTGGGATCCTTCAAACCCCATTGAATATACGGCACCTCGAATTTCGTTGTTCCCTTCCAATGATCGCCGTTGATTTCCGCGTGCACCGGAACCACTAAGTCGTGATCGCCGCCATGCAACGAGAACACACCATGCAGCTTCACGTCGCAAGGCCCGGAAACCGCTAGCTTCCCATCCACTTGGCTTGGCCTGAAAACAATCTCATTGTATTTCGCTGATTCCAGCACCGTTTTGTGCATCTTTTCATCCCGAGAGCTGTTCCCCGAGTCACCGCTAGTGGCGTAAACGATGATTTCTCCCCCAGCCTTTCCAGTCGCCGGGTCAATTCGCAGCACCCCGCTCTTCAAATTAAACGTGCCGTGAACCGTGTGCAGCGTGCTATCCACCATGTAATTAACCTTGCTCTGCGACTGGTCCAGAGACAACACTAATTCCTGCGCAGCCGCTTGCAGCGCTTGCGGACGCGGCGGCGCAGCACTGGCCGACAGAAAAACAGCGATTCCCGCGATTGCGCCTGCGCTGATGCTCCATGCTTTCCAACCCGTAACGCGCATTGATCTTCACTCCCCTAAGTGGCCAGGAACCGCCAACCCAGTTGCAACCCTGCCGAGACCACTTTTGCCGGGGTCGACTGCCCAACGTGAACCGCCAGCAGCTTGCCAAATATTTCCGGTTTGCCAGCCATGCTGCGGATGGCGCGTTCGCGCAGCATATCGTTCCTGGCCAGCATCAGAATCAATTGGCCCATGCGAGTAGGGCGCAGCGCCAGCTTTTTGTGCGCGCATTCGTAAGAATGCAAATCGCCTGCCTCCATCGCCTCGGCGAGCGCAAGCGCCTGACGAAAGCATAGTCGCAGGCCTTCGCCGGTAATTGCATCCACGCCGCCCGAAGAATCTCCGACCAGCGCGACATTTCCACGAACAACGTGCCGAAGTCGGTGCATGAATGTCACCGCGCCACGTTCCCGGCTCGTCAGCTCGGCGCCGGCAAGCCGCTCCTGCAGTTGCGGCCAATTCTGCAACGCAACGTCAAAATGGGTATCCCTTGCTTCGCCAGCCGTCAGCACGATGCAGACTTCCTGGCTGGAAATAGGAGTAACGTAAGCCTGGCAGCGTTTGCCCCAATACACCTCCACGAATTCAGTCCAGGGCGGGACCAGATAATGGCGTCGCGTTGCGTGCCGCAGACTGCGGCCGTGGCTGGCATCTAATCCGCACCATCGTCGCACCCGCGACCCGCTTCCATCCGCGCCAACAATCCACTTCGCCTCGATCAACCCGCGTGAAGTTTGCACCCCACCCGGCAAAATTCCGGACACGGTGGTATTCCACAGAAACTCCACGCCGCAATCTCGGGCTCGTTTTACCAGCAACTCATGCAGGGCCGTGCGGCGGATTCCAATTCCTCTCCCTGTCGGGAACGCGGCCGCCACCTGATGATCACGCTGCACGAAGCGAAGTCCGCGAACCGCATAACCGCCCAAATCCTCTGCCGAGATTCCCAAATCTCGCAATGCCGCCTGCGTTTCCGGCATCAACCCTTCGCCGCATGGCTTGTCGATTGGCGGCTCGGAACCGTCCGCCACCATGGCATGCAAACCTTTTTGCCTGGCAGCAATGGCCGCCGCTAATCCAGCCGGACCTCCGCCAATCACGAAAACGTCAGCCGTTGCAGCCACTCATACCGCCTTCCTGAATCGCTAAGGGAGATCGCGTCAAAGGCGCAAGCGACCGGCAAGCACCAACGTATTCAACGAATGCCATGTTCCCCGTAAGACGAGGTCAATGTGGAGGGTGTTTCAGCCGCTACCGGCCTGCTCGCCATATGGAATAATGGATGCCCTCACCAGCGCATAAGATGCTCTAACCCGAAGTCCTCGCCGGTCAATGGCATCGGGTGCGCCCCATCCGAAAGCCGCGCGGGCTGCGAGCTAGGCCTCTAGCATAATCCATTCTTATTTTACTTAACACTTCTATTAATTTGACTAATTCATGTCCCTTCCCTCAAGCTAGAATCTCTTCGGCGATACTTGTGTTTCCCATCGCCATGCTGGATTTGCGTACCGTCCGGCCGCTGCCTTCGCCGGACTTCGCGCATGGTGTAGCCGTAGAGACATTAGCAATATTATGAGGCGGGACGAGGGCGTGCCTCCGTTCCCTACCCATAAGGAATGATCTTCGGAGGATCGCTGCTGTGACCGATAGCAAGCTGAAGCCTCGCAGTACGGCACTAACCGATGGCGCCCATCGCGCTCCTGCGCGAGCCATGCTTCGCGCCGCCGGACTAAAAGACGAAGACTTCTCGAAACCGCTGATTGGCATCGCCAATACCTGGATTGAGATTGGTCCCTGCAACTACCATCTTCGAGAGTTGGCTGAGCATGTTCGCACCGGAATCCGGGCCGCGGGTGGCACTCCTCTGGAGTTCAACACCGTTTCAATTTCCGACGGCATCACCATGGGCAGTGACGGAATGCGCGCTTCGCTGATCAGTCGCGAGGTGATTGCCGATTCCATCGAATTGGTCACCCGGGGAAATCTGTTTGACGGGCTCATCGTACTGGTGGGTTGCGACAAGACTATACCCGGTGGCGCGATGGCGTTGGCGCGTTTGAATATTCCAGGCTTGATTCTTTATGGCGGTTCGATCGCTCCAGGCCAGTTCGAAGGACATTCCGTAACGATTCAGGATGTGTTCGAAGCCGTTGGCGCACACGCGCGCGGCAAAATGACCGATGAGAAACTGAAAGAATTGGAATGCGCGGCGTGTCCGGGAGCAGGCGCATGCGGCGGCCAATTCACCGCGAACACCATGGCGCTGGTCTGCGAGTTTCTGGGACTGGCTCCAATGGGGCTTTCGAGCGTTCCGGCCACAAACGAGGGCAAAGGTCTGGCTGGCGAACTGGCCGGTAAATTGACTGTGGAACTATTGAAAAAGAATTTGACGCCCTCCCAAATCATCACCAAATCCTCAATCGAAAACGCCATCGCCGGCGTAGCGGCAACGGGTGGCTCCACAAACGCGGTGCTGCACCTGCTGGCAATTGCCCGCGAAGCCGGAATTGCCCTTTCCATCGATGATTTTGACCGTATTAGTTCGCGCACGCCCATTCTCGCTGACTTGAAGCCAGGAGGACGATTTGTCGCCACAGATCTTTATGCAGCAGGCGGTACTGCGCTCGTCGCCAAACGGATGCTCGAAGCTGGTCTCCTCCGTGGCGATTGCCTCACCGTCACCGGACGAACCCTCGCCGAAGAAGCAGCGCAAGCAAAAGAAAAAGCGGGCCAGGAAGTCGTCCGCAGCAAAAATAACCCGTTGAAATCGACGGGCGGCCTGGTAATCCTCAAAGGCAATCTGGCCCCGGAAGGTTGCGTGGTCAAAGTAGCCGGCCACAACACACAAAACTTCCGCGGACCCGCGCGCGTTTTCGATGGAGAGGAAGCTGCCTTCGCCGCTGTCGAAAATGGACAGATCAAGGCCGGCGACGTGGTGGTGATCCGTTACGAAGGACCTCGCGGTGGACCAGGCATGCGCGAAATGCTGGCCGTCACGGCCGCATTGGTGGGCGCAGGCCTCGGCGATTCCGTCGCTTTGCTGACGGATGGCCGCTTCTCCGGCGCAACACACGGGCTTATGGCGGGACACGTAGCTCCGGAAGCAGCCAACGGTGGACCCATTGCTGCGATTCAAGATGGCGACGAGGTCGCATTTGATCTTCCGAATCGCAGACTGAATGTCGAAATTACCGACGCCGAACTTCACAAGCGCCTGGCGTCTTGGAAGGCCCCAAAGCCGCGCTATTCGCACGGCGTTATGGCCAAGTATGCCTTGCTGGTGTCGTCCTCATCCCTCGGCGCCATCACCACTGTGCCCGCCAGTTTTTCGTTCGGTGTCACGCCGGTATCTTCGGGGAGAACACTATGAAGCTCACCGGTGCGGAGATTCTCTGCGAAACACTCACGCAACTCGGCGTCCGCCACATTTTCGGCTATCCGGGAGGCGCAATCCTGCCGGTGTACGACGCGCTCGGTAAATCCAAGCTCCACCACATTCTGGTGCGTCACGAACAGGGAGCCACCCATATGGCCGACGGCTACGCGCGCGCCACTGGCGGCGTGGGTGTGGCCATGGCGACTTCCGGCCCCGGCGCAACGAACATGGTCACCGGCATTGCCACCGCGATGCTCGATTCTTCTCCTGTGGTCTGCATCACCGGTCAGGTCAGCAGCAAACTTCTGGGCTCCGACGCGTTTCAGGAAGTGGACATCACCGGCATCACCATGCCAATCACGAAGTACAACGTGGTGGTATCCAGAGCCGAAGACATTGCGCGAACTGTGCGCGAAGCTTTCCTGATCGCAAACTCTGGGCGCCCTGGTCCGGTGCTGGTGGACATCACCAAGGACGCGCAACAAGCCACCGCCGATTTTGACTGGGATTCGTGCGCTCCCAAATTGCCACCGAAACGCATTCGTAAAAATCACGATCAGGTGGAGTTTGACCGCGCCGTTGAACTTCTGAACTCCGCAAAGCGTCCTGTGATTTTGGCGGGCCGCGGAATCATCATGTCTGGCGCTATGCAGGTGTTCGAAAAATTCGTGCACACCAGCAACATTCCTGTCGCCATGACCCTGCTGGGCATTGGATGCTTCCCTGCCCAGGATCCCATGAATCTGGGAATGATGGGCATGCACGGCGAAGCATGGGTGAACACAGCGATTCAGGAAGCCGATCTGTTGATCGCCGTCGGCATGCGCTTCGACGATCGCGTCACCGGCGACCTGCGTACCTACGCGCGCAATGCTCGCAAAATACACATTGAGGTTGATCGTTCAGAGATCAACAAGAACGTGAAAGTGGACGCTGCGATCATTGGCGACGCTGGCGAAACCCTGGCCAACTTGCTTCCCCACATCCATACCCGGGACCATGGCGCTTGGCTCTCGCATATCAAGGAACTGAAGGGCGATTCGGCCGTGCGCGACATTCAGTCACTTCCTGACAGCGGTCATCTCTACGCCGCCCATGTCATCAACGACCTCTGGAAAACCACCAACGGCAAGGCCATCGTCGTCACCGATGTGGGCCAGCACCAGATGTGGGAAGCGCAGTACTACCACCACAACGAACCTCGCACGCTCATAACCTCCGGCGGATTGGGCACCATGGGATTTGCGCTGCCGGCCGCCATTGGCGCAAAATTTGCCAAGCCCGACGCCGAGGTGTGGGTGGTCGTGGGCGACGGCGGATTCCAGATGACTTCGTGCGAACTGGCGACCATCGTCCAGGAAAAGATCAACATCAATATCGCCATCATTAACAACGGCTATCTGGGCATGGTGCGTCAGTGGCAGGAGTTCTTCTACGACAAGCGCTATGTCGCAACGCCGCTGGTAGCCCCCGATTTCGCCGCATTGGCCATGGCCTACGGCATCCGCGGCGAACGCGTGACCTCACGCAAGGAAGTGGTACCCGCGATCGAAGCCGCTCGCCAAAGCGACCAGGCGGTACTGCTGGACTTCCGGGTCGAGCAGGAAGATTCGGTTTATCCCATGGTGCCGGCGGGCGCGTCTCTTCATGAGATGATTCGCAGACCGAATAGCCCTTTGGTAGAAACGGCAACAGAGCCATAGACTTTAGCTTGAGGAGTTGAGCAAATCATGCAGACGATTGTCGCGTATGTAGAAAACAAGCCTGGGGTGCTGAATCGCGTGGCCTCCCTGGCGCGCCGGCTGGCCATCAATATTGATTCGTTGACGGTGGGCCCGACGGAAAACGAAGAAATCGCCCGCATGACGATCTGCGCGCACACCGACGAGCGCGGAGCGCTGCGACTGGAAGCCAGCCTGGAAAAACTTGTCGATGTGCTGCTCGCGGAGAACATTTCCGATCGTTCCGTGCTGGAGCGCGACTTGGCATTGATTAAAGTGGCCGCCGACCAGCAAAACCGCCCTCATCTGATGGAACTCATTAAGGTGTTCCGCGGACGCGTGGTGGACGTTGCTCCCGAATCTCTCATCGTCGAGGTTTCCGGCACCGTCGACAAAATCGATGGCCTGCTGGAAGTCCTTCGCCCTTATGGCGTACTGGAGATGACCCGCACCGGCCGCATCGCCATGACCCGCGGCAACGATATCTTGCGGCCTCCCGTAGAAGCGACCGGTCCGGCCATCAAGAATCCCGCTGCGTAATCGAGAGCTCGCCCCGAAAGCGAAACCGGGTGCTTCGCTCGAATTGAATTTTAGAACCAGGAATTACCGGCCGCTCCGCGGCTGACGAAAGGAACAGCAAACGAAATGGCAAATCTCTACTACGACAAAGACGCGGACCTGTCTCTGATCCAGGGCAAGAAAGTTGCGATCATCGGTTATGGTTCGCAGGGCCACGCGCATGCCCTGAACTTGCGCGACTCTGGCGTTTCCGTGTGCGTTGGCCTTCCCGAAGGCAGCGCCTCCCGTGCCCGCGCGGAGAAGGATGGCGTGACCGTCAAGACTCCTGCGGAAGCCGCGGCGTGGGCGGATGTAATCATGATTCTTGCCCCCGACACTCGTCAGCCAAAATTGTACAAAGAATCCATTGAACCTCATCTGACTCCCGGAAAAACACTGATGTTTGCGCATGGTTTCAACATTCGCTTTGGAGCCATCACACCGCCCAAGACGGTGGATGTCAGCATGATCGCCCCGAAAGCGCCGGGCCATCGCGTTCGCGAGGTGTTCACCGAAGGCGGAGGCACCCCTGCGCTTCTCGCCGTGCATCAGGACGCCAGTGGCAAGGCCAAGGCTGTGGCTCTCTCGTACGCCATGGGTCTCGGCACCACACGCGCCGGCGTTCTGGAAACGACCTTCACCGAGGAGACGGAGACGGATCTTTTCGGCGAACAGGCGGTTCTGTGCGGCGGGGTCAGCGAGTTAATCAAGGCTGGATTTGAAACCCTGGTGAATGCTGGCTATCAGCCGGAAGTTGCTTATTTCGAGTGCCTGCACGAGTTAAAGCTGATCGTCGATTTGATCTACCGCGGCGGGCTCAGCTACATGCGTTACTCGATCAGCGATACCGCAGAACATGGCGATTACCATGCCGGACCGCGCATCGTCACGCAACAGACGCGCGACGCCATGAAAAAGCTGTTGGCGGAAATCCGCGATGGCAGCTTCGCAAAGGACTGGATCGCAGAGAACGAAAAGGGCTGCCCCAATTTCCTCGCCAAACGAAAAGCGGAACAGGCGCACATCATTGAGCAACTCGGGCCAAAGCTGCGAGCCATGATGCCGTTCCTGAACCCCATCGTCGCTCCTGGCATGGAAACGGCTGCTACCGCGAAAAAATAGCGGCACATTTCAATTGTTAACAACCTTTCAGTTATGCGACTTCGCCCTGCTTTTTGTAGCCGATTTCTGTTCAGGTCGGGTAAAGTAGTCGCCCTATGCCCAAATCTGCGCGTTCTGAAAACCGCACCATCTTGCTGGCGGAACGAATCGAGGTTCTAAGTACCAAGCGCCAGGAGATCATTCGCCCCATCCTCGAACATCCGCGCGAATACGTCTTACTAAGCGTGCGCGCCCTGGCCAAGCGCCTGCATACTGACCCTGCCACCATCGTGCGCATCGTTCATGGCCTCGGCTTCGAAAACTACAAACAGTTCCAGCGCCATCTCCACGAACTGTCGCTCGCCTTCGCCACTTCCCTCGACACCATGCGGCAGGGCGAAAGTGACCGCGGAGCCGGCAGCCCTGCGGGCGATTCCGTGCTGTACGACCTGAAAAACTTGCAAGGCTTTAAGAACTCACTGGACCCCGCGCGTTACAAACAGCTTGCCAGACGCATTCACGAAGCGCGACGAGTAATCATAATCGCAAGCGATCTGGCCACCGTCCTGGCGGACTATCTTGGCTATCAGCTCAATCTGTTAGGCCTTCCGATCCACGTTGCTTCTTCACCTGGCGCCATCACCCATACTGTTCGCCTGCTCACAAAACAGGACTTGGTGATCGCCATCAGCTTCCGCCGCGGCTTGGTGTCGACAATTGAGGGCGTGCAACAAGCCCGCGAACGCGGAGCGTACTGCGTCGGCGTTGCCGATACCTACATCTCGCCGCTGTCGCAAAAATGCCACGAAGTGTTTCTCGCCTCCATCAATTCTGTATCCTTCGGTGCGTCCTATACCGCTCCCATCGCGCTGGCCAATGCCATCCTGACTGCGGTTGGAGAGTTCCACCGCCCACGCACCATGGAGATTGTTCGCGAACTCGCAGAAGAGCAGCGCCGCGGCTCGCGTTGGTACACCAGCTGAGGCTTTCTTCTTCCATGATTCTGATTCGGGTATGATGTCGTGCGTGAACAAAACCGCGCGCCACAATTTTTCAGCAGCTCTCCTGTCCCTTCTATATTTCAGCCTGCTTACGCCCGTTTCGACTCCCCCGCAGACGCCTGCAGCTCCTGCAACTTCTATACTTCCCGGCCCAAAGCCTCTCGACGTGTCCACGCCATGGAAACAACTAGTCGGAATTTATGGCGATGGGAAAACTTCAACCGTTGTGCTGGAACGAGACGGCAAGCTCTTCTGGGATGTTCCCGCTACAGCAGCGTGGAATAGGACTGGAAAATTAGAGTGGGCTGTCTGGACGAAACCAGACGGAAGTTTAGATGCCCGGCCACAATCGTCTTCAGCCTCTATGCTTCTAATTCCCAAGCGCGATGCCGCCGGCAACGTTACGCAGCTCAATTCACCGCGACTGGTTCTCAATCGCACGGACGCGGGAACCGACCCGGCGCACTTTTTCCACGTATCGCCGTCGAAGCCCGTAACCGAACTGCGCGCTGAAGCTTTGCACCTCGCCCCGCCAAAAGAGGCCGGACCCTTTCGCAAACCCGATCTCGTCGAACTCACCTCGCTCGATCCGGCTTTCCATCTCGACATTCGCTACGCGCAATCCAACAATTTCCTCAGCACCCCCGTCTACACGCAAGCTCGTGCCTTCATGCAGCGTCCCGCCGCGGAAGCGCTGCAGCGCGCATTAAACAAGCTGCAGCCGCTCAGCTACGGCCTCCTGATCCACGACGCCTACCGCCCCTGGTACGTCACCAAGATCTTCTGGGATGCAACTCCGCCAGCGGATCACAATTTCGTCGCCGACCCACAAAAAGGCTCGAAGCATAATCGTGGCTGCGCTGTCGATCTCACTCTTTACGATTTGGCCACCGGCCAAGCCATCGAAATGCCCGGCCTTTACGACGAAATGTCCCCGCGCTCGTTCCCCAACTTTCCCGGCGGCACTTCCCTGCAGCGATGGCATCGCGACCTGCTGCGTAAAGCCATCGAGTCTGAGGGTTTCACCGTCGACGCGAACGAATGGTGGCACTTTGACTACAAGGACTGGAAGCAGTACCCGATCTTGAATGTGCCGTTCGAAGATTTAGGTACATTGGTCACGCCTGTTGCACAGAATCCGTAAGGAGGATTTTCCCTTGAAACTTTCGAGCCGTCATCTTATGAGCGTCGCGGTTCTGTCCCTAGGCAGCGCGCTAGCAGTCCAGGCGCAGAGCACCGACTCGCTAGGAAGCCGCATCGCGAAAATCACGGCCCGGCCCGAATTCGTCCACTCGAATTTTGGAATTGAATTTTACGATCCGGACTCGGGCAAGGTGCTCTATTCACTAAATCCCGACAAGCTGTTCGTGCCTGCGTCCACCACCAAACTCCTCACTGAGGGAACGTTGCTTGCAAAACTCGGCCCCACTTATCGATTTCATACTTCCGTTTATCGAACGGGACCAATCGACAAGCACGGAACTCTGAAAGGTGACCTGATTCTCGTGGCCAGCGGCGACCCCAATCTCTCCAACCGCATTCAACTCGACGGCACGCTCGCATTCGTTGATGAAGACCACTCTTACCAAGGGCCAGCTCTTCCCGGCGATCGGCTGGCGGTGATCAAAGAATTCGCGCAGCAAGTGAAAGCCAAAGGCATTCGAAAGATCGAAGGCAATGTCTACGTCGACGCAAGCCTTCTGCCCGATGGCGCGCATGAGGGCGGCACCGATGTGGTCATGTCCTCGATTATTGTAAACGACAACGTGATCGATCTCGTCGGTAAGCCCGGCGCAAAGGTCGGCGATCCGGTGCAGTTGTCCATCTCGCCCCAAACTTCTTATCTGCACTTCACCAATGCCATCAAGACCGGCGCCGCTGAGTCGAAGCTGGCTTTCGACGTAGGCGACCCCACGACCAACCCCGACGGCTCACTCACCATGATTCTCAGCGGCAATATTCCACTCGGGCTGAAGCCGCAGACCGGCGCTATACCTGTTCCTTCACCCACGCAATTCGCTACCGTCGTACTTCGCGAGGCCATCATTTCCTCCGGCGTACAGATCAAACAAAAAAAAGGTGACGATGCGGCGAAAGACTTCAAGAAATTCCAGAAGTTTTACCAGCCGGAATATCAGGTCGCCGAACACGTCTCACCTCCGCTCTCCGAAGAAGTCAAGATCACTCTCAAGGTCAGCCAGAATCTCCACGCCGGCATGGGTCCATACTTTCTCGGCTTGCTCGTTGCGAAAGATACCAAGGACCCGCTGCGCGCCGGCTTCAAGGTTGAACACAAATTCCTGGCCGACGCGAAACTGGATCTTTCCGGAGCTTCTCAGGGCGACGGGGCCGGGGGCGACTGGGCAGACCTCTTCACCCCCGATTTCATCTGCCACTATCTCGCCTATTGGAAAACGCGTCCCGATTTTCAGTTCATCTTCAATGGGCTTCCGATCCTCGGCAAAGATGGCACCCTCGCGAAAATTCAGGTCGACAATCCTGCGGCAGGCCACGTCTTCGCCAAAACCGGTACATTCGGCTCCGAAGACAAGCTCAACTCGCGCATGATGCTAAATGGCAAAGGTCTCGCCGGGTACATTCAAACCAAGTCCGGAAGGACGCTGGCGTTCGCGGCTTACGTCAATCACACCGCTCTGCCAGATGAACCGGAGATTTCCCAAAAAGTTGCCGGCCAAGCCCTGGGAGAAATTGCTGCCTCGGCTTATGATGTTTCTCTTCCTTAGCCACGCTGGCTCTGCGCCATTGGAGGTATTTATCCCATGAAATCCAGCGGCACCTTGCGCTACACTTTCGTGGCGTTACTAACATTCGGCGTTCTCGCCATGACCACCGTCGGCAAAACTATCCTCTGCGACGAATCCGATAACAACACCCGTGTCCTCTTATATGTCGGCGACACTCTCTCCATCCGGCTCAAATCCAACGTGACCACGGGCTACAGTTGGAACATCGCGGAATTGCCAAACACTCTGCGCGCGGTTGACAGCAAGGCGGAATCAGGGAAGAGCGGACGCGTGGGCGAGCCAGGGTTTCAATTCTTCACCTTCAGCGCCACCACGCCCGGCGAGTCAACTCTTAAACTGAACTACTTCCGCCCTCTCGAGAAAGATTCCCCTCCGGCCAAGACGTTTCGCCTGTCGGTCTCCGTAGAGCCGCGGCCCGGTCCCTGGTCCCGTTAATTGCCGTTTTTGCTGGGAACCTTTCCCCCATTCCGCACGTATTGAAATGCAGAGGTCGAATCATGCCCACACATTTGCCTGCACACGCTTTTCGCCGCGCCCTAATGGCGATCGTCGCCGCACTAGCCATCACTTCGCTGCCTCTTGCCGCGCAGGACGAGAAAGGTGCGGGCCTCGTCATCAGTCCAGACGCGAAGGCCAAAGATGTCGGACTCGCGATCTATCCCGGGTCCAAACCCCACAAAGATCACAATGACGATTCCAACAGCGCCAATCTCGGCCTGTGGGGCGGAGGCGCTGGCTTCAAGTTGGCTGTGCTGAAGATGGAAACGGCCGACTCGCCGGCAAAAGTTGCCGAATATTACAAGAAGGCATTAGCCAAGTACGGCGCGGTTCTGGATTGCTCCAAATCCAGTACCAAGCCTCAGCCTCAGGACGCGGAGAAAGACGATTCCTCGAAAGTACTGACCTGTGCAGACGACAAGGCCGAATCGGGCGGCATGCTGTTCAAATCCGGCACCAAAGACAAGCAGCACATCGTCAACATTCAGCCGCAGGGCAGCGGAACTCTCTATCAACTCGTCTATCTAAGTGCGTGGGAATCTAAAGGAAAAAAATAGCGGGCTAGTGTGCTGCCCTGGAAGTTCGTTGTGTTTTTCTTTAGGAGGCCGGGACTTTCAGCCCCGGCGCAAAGTTTGAGAATTGAATTGGGCTTCAGCCCCTGAAGACTCCGAAACTTCGTCAATTTATTTCGGGACACTACACTAGCTGAGCCTGGTCTTGCCTAGCTCTGCGACTCTGCGTTCGTAGATCATTTCGCAGAGCCCTTTCTTGTTGTAAAAACGAAACACAATCTTGTGGCCAGCTTCAATCTTTGCGCGCGACTTCAGCACCGCTCCGTTCAGTTCAACCCAGTTCCCTGTCACCAGATATTGGCCTTCTCGCCCTTGTAATTCAAATCGTCCATCACTCTTCAACGAAAGAGGAGCCGACTTGCACGGCAGCTGCTTTCCAGCCACTCTCGCTTCGGTGCATTCATATTCGCCAGTAACGTTCCTGGACTGGGCCTTCGCTGGCGCGCCACACAACAGCAGACTCGCTCCCACTCCGCTCCAAATTGCCAGCTTAGCCCACCCGCCGGGCAACTTCATCTAGGCCTCCCGCCTTGCCATGGATGACATTCACCATCCCTGAACCGCTTACAACTGCAACTCTCCGGCCAGCCTCGTGTCCATCCCGCACTGACAATAAATCACTTACCAAACGCCGAGTTGCTGCCATCGGCCAATCTCTGCTTTGTTTTCGCCTGAACCGGAACTGTTCTGCCGTACTCCCCAGAAAGTACTACGGAAACCGAGTACTCGTTTCTCTATCTAGTCAGCAGGCAACTCCGGTATCGCCGCGCCATCCTTGCGTGGGTCCGAAGCTCCGTAATTCATGCCGCCCGCGAAGTCGCGCATCACCGCCTGGCCGCCACCAACCGCAGAGGAAAACGTGCCCATCACCTGAATTTTGTGTCCCTTTCCGCTCAACTCGTCGCGCGTCTTGCCGGAAATCCGGTTCTCCATCTGAACGTCACAGCCTTCAAACGTTCGCTTGGTGAAACGGGGCGCTTCCAGCGCAACCTGAATGTTCATCTTGAAATCCACCACATTTGCTACAAACTGCGCGTGCGCTTGCGACTGGTTCCACCCTCCCATAATTCCAAACGCAATCCGCGTGTCGCCCTTCTGCGCAAACGCCGGAATGATTGTGTGCCGTGGCCGTTTTCTTCCCGCCAAAGCGTTGGGCGATGAAGTGTCCAGGGTAAACAACGCGCCGCGATTGTGCATAACGAATCCAGTCCCTGGCGCCACAATTCCGGAGCCGAACGCGTCATAGTTGCTTTGAATCAACGACACCATGTTCCCTTCCTGATCGACAACCGTCAGGTACGTGGTGTCATTTCCCGCCGGCAAATTGCCCGCCGCAACATCGCAGTTGGCATGATTGGCGTCAATCAATTTCGCGCGTTGCGCCGCCCATCCTTTGCTCAACAGCGTTTCCACAGGCAATTTCTGGCCTCGCGGATCGCCTATGTACTTCGCCAAATCCGCATAAGCCAGTTTTTTTGCCTCAATCATGGCATGCAGGGCGTTCGCGGAGCCGAAGCCATAATCCTTCTGTCCCAAGGGAAAAGTCTCCATGATATTCAGCATTTCCAGCGCGGCCAGTCCCTGGCCATTGGGCGGCAACTCGTAAACGGTCCAGTCGCGATATGTGGTCGAAAGGGGTTCGACCCATTCCGCCGAGAATTCCGCAAGGTCCTGCGCGGTCATAGTGCCGCCGCGACGCTTCATGGCATCCAGAATTCGTACCGAAAGCTCACCTTTGTAGAAGCCATCGCGACCGTGAGAAGCCACCTGTTGCAGCGACCACGCCAGATCCGCATTGCGAAAAATTTCGCCAAGCTTTGGAGGTTTGTCTGAAGGCAGGTACAGCTTGGCGGCGGCATCATCACCCCTTAAGTAGTCGACGCTTCCCGCCCAATAGGAAGCCACCCATTCCGTGACCGGGAAACCATTTTGCGCGGTCTGAATCGCGGCCGCCAGGTCTTCCGATAATTTCTTGCGCCCAAATTTATCTGCGAGTTTTTGCCAGCCTTCTACCGCGCCCGGAACCGTGATGGTATGCACACCGGTCTGCGGCATCTCCCGCATGCCAAGTTTGTGCAGCATTTCGATGGTCAAGCCCTTGGGCGCCCAACCGCTGGCATTCAGCCCATAAAGTTTGTTGGCTTTTGCGTCGTAGACAATCGCAAACAGGTCGCCGCCCATGCCATTCATCATCGGCGACACTACACCCATCATGGCGTTCGTGGCGATGGCGGCGTCGACGGCGTTTCCGCCCTGCGAAAGAATCTTAGCGCCGGCCTGCGCAGCCAAAGGCGACTCTGCCGCGACAATTCCACCGCGCGAGATCACCATCGATCGCATCTGCGAACGGTCCTGCGCCTGGGTTGTTACTGGCAGCATGCTGCAAGCAAGGTAAAGAAAAACTGTGCTTAGTACAAATCTTTGTCCCAAGTTCCCATCCCGATGTTGGAAAATTATGAACTCAATCGTCTTCCGCAACCCCTCGTGTCCGGAACTTTATAGCGGAAGCGTGCCCTGCCGCAAGCCACCAGAAGCTCTCAGTAAACGCACTGCAGTTTTCTACTGACTTTCCCTGATTGCGAAAGCATTCGCGCGATGCGAACCTCGCATCGTTCGATTCCCCCGACGGAACCGAACTTGGTGCCTTCGAAAGTCGGCACCGTCAGCGACGGTTGAGAGAATTGGGGCGCGGATCCCCTCAACCGTCGTCTGCATTTGAGGTTCAAGCTCCCTTCCTGGCATGGGGAAACTTCCGCGTATGAGACATTGGTCAAAGTCGCAACTTTAAGTACAATTCCCCCGTGCTCGATCCTAATCCTCCAACTCCAAAACCCGCTACACCCCAACCGCTCGACCCTCGAGTAGCCGCACTCCTTTCCGCTCGCAATCCGGATCCCTTCGCCATCCTCGGCCCACACCCCATCGATACGCCCGAAGGACGCCATTGGACAGTCCGCTTTTTCCAGCCCCGCGCTACTGAAGCGCAACTTCTACTGCAAGGACAGGCCGAGCCTCTTCCGGCACGCAAAGTGCGCGATGAAGGCCTCTACGAAGTCGCGTTATCGATTATCAGTGAGACTGCCCCTTCGCCCTCCAGCTACCGCCTGCGCTACAAAACAGAATATGGCGAAGTCTTTGAGCATCACGACGCTTACGCATTCCCCTTTTTGCTCACCGAGTTTGATCTGTACTTGATGGGCGAAGGCCGCCATTACGACACCTACGAAAAGCTTGGCGCTCACGTTCGCACGGTGGACTCCATCGCTGGCGTGCACTTCGCTGTTTGGGCGCCCAGCGCCCGCCGTGTCAGCGTTGTTGGCGACTTCAATCGCTGGGACGGGCGAGTCAACCCCATGCGCGCTCGTGGTTCTTCCGGCATCTGGGAACTGTTCCTTCCTGAACTCGGCGAGGGCACGGTCTACAAGTTCGAGATTGTCGGCCCCGAGGACAATATTCTGCCGCTAAAGGCCGATCCGTACGCTTTCTCTGCCGAATTGCGCCCCAACACCGGATCGGTTGTCGCACGGCTCGACACTCATCACTGGGGCGACAGCGAATGGATGGCGCAGCGTGCCCACAAGCATTGGCTCGAGCAGCCTATCTGTATTTACGAAGTCCATTTGGGCTCTTGGCGCCGTATCGCCGAGGAAAACAACCGTTGGCTCACTTACCATGAACTCGCTGACCAGCTCATTCCCTACGTTAAGGATCTGGGATATACGCACATTGAACTGCTCCCCATCATGGAGCATCCCTATGACGGCTCGTGGGGCTATCAAACCTTAGGCTATTTCGCTGCCACCAGCCGGTACGGTTCGCCTGGCGATTTCATGGAGTTTATCGATCGATGCCACCAGGCCGGCATCGGCGTGTTCCTCGACTGGACCCCCGCCCATTTTCCTCGCGACACTCATGGCCTCAGCATGTTCGACGGTACCCACCTGTACGAGCACTCCGATCCGCGCCAGGGCTCGCATCCCGATTGGGGCACGCTGGTCTACAACTATGGCCGCAACGAAGTGCAAAATTATCTGATCTCCAATGCCCTCTTCTGGCTCGACAAATACCATATCGACGGTTTGCGCGTCGATGCTGTCGCCTCCATGCTGTACCTCGATTACTCCCGCAAAAGCGGAGAGTGGATTCCAAACCGCTACGGCGGACGCGAGAATCTTGAAGCCATCGATTTCTTCAAGCGCCTGAATGAAGTAGCGCATTTGCGGTTCCCCGGCGTCCTGACCATTGCCGAGGAGTCTACCTCCTGGCCTAGCGTCTCTCGTCCCACCTATCTCGGCGGCTTGGGCTTTAGCATGAAGTGGAACATGGGCTGGATGAATGACACTCTCAGTTACTTCTCAAAGAATCCCGTCTTCCGCCGCTACGAACACAACAAACTGACCTTCTCGCTCCTTTACGCCTTTACCGAGAATTTCGTATTGCCCTTTTCCCATGACGAAGTCGTCCATGGCAAAAACTCCCTGCTGCACAAAATGCCCGGCGACATGTGGCAGCAATTTGCGAATCTCCGGCTTCTCTTCGCCTATCAGTACGCCCATCCCGGCAAGAAACTGCTGTTCATGGGGCAAGAGTTTGCTCAGCGCGACGAGTGGTACGAAGCACGCAGCCTGGATTGGCATCTGCTGCAATACGAATCTCATCGCGGCGTGCAAAAACTGGTTGGCGATCTGAATAAACTCCTCGCGGCAGAGCCTGCGCTGCACCAAGTTGACTTCGAATGGCAGGGCTTTGAGTGGATCGACGCCAACGATTCAGACAATAGCGTGTACTCCTTCATTCGCCGCGGCAAAAATCCCGACGATCTGATCATCATCGTATTGAATGCCACTCCGGTGGTCCGATACGGCTATCACATCGGTGTGCCGCGTGCCGGTCACTACGAAGAGGTGTTCAACTCCGATGCCGCCGGTTATGGCGGCTCAAACGTCGGAAACCTCGGCGGCATGAATGCCACCGAACACGCCTGGCAAGGCCGCCGCTATTCGCTGGCGCTGACCCTGCCACCGCTGGCCGCGGTGTTTCTGAAGTGGCGCCCTGCCTGACGCCTGACGTCCGCCCCGCCGTCTTGGCCACTTCTTTTCGTACAACCCCACGCCTTGCGGTAAAATCATATGGACAGGTAAGGTCCCGATAAGAGAGGTGCAACTTGTCGCTTCGTCTGATCCATCGAACTATATTTGGCGCTGGGGCAGCGCTGCTTGGCCTGTGGCTCAGTTCCGGTGCCTATGCCCAAGACCCCGGCCCCTTGCCGGGGGGGCCTCCTCCTTCTTCCAAGCCAAGGTCGCAACCCAGACCCCAGCAGGACGCGCCTGCTACTCAGACCTACCACACGCCCACGCCTCCGCAAAAACTCCATTCGCCGGGTGACAATCCCATCGTCAACGAGCCGCCCTCCATTCCCGTGGAGCAAGTCATTAAGAGATTTGCCGAGCGCGAAGCCGAATTCAAACGCGAACGCGACAACTACACCTACACCCAAACATTCTCGATCCAGACCATCGACGACGACAATCGCCCCGATGGCGAATACCGCATGACCAGTGAAATCGTTTTCACTCCGGATGGAAAGCGCTTTGAAAAGGTCACCTTTGCGCCTCCCAATTCCCTCCAACGCATCTCCATGAGCCAGCAAGACGAAGATGACGTGCGCAACGTCCAACCCTTTGTTCTGACCACCGTCGAGCTACCCAAATACGACGTCAAGTACATCGGCCGCCAGCAGGTCGACGAACTTGGTTGCTACGTCTTCGACGTTGGCCCCAAAGTCATCGAAAAGAAGCAGCGCTACTTTCAGGGACGCGTGTGGGTCGACAGCAAGGACCTGCAGATCGTGATGACCGACGGCAAAGCCGTACCTGACATCCTCAACAAGAACAACGAAAACGTGTTTCCACGGTTCCGCACCTACCGCGAAAATATCGAAGAAGGTTTTTGGTTCCCAACCTACACTAAGGCGGACGACTACCTGCATTTCAGTACCGGAGACGTGCATATCCGGATGACGGTAAAGTATTACAACTACAAACGTTATGGCAGTACCGTCAAAATGGGAACGGTTACGGAAGTTAAGTAGACCCCATACATCTCGTTTGCCTCGCCCTGCTTCAAACAGTTGTGGGTTAGCTAAGGGATTTCCTGTATTCTTGTTTGGTCGGAATCATTCGGCTTAGCCGCCCGGCTCGTAACTCAGCCTTTTCGTTCGGCAATCGGCGCCCGTTGGCACTACTGAACGCTCCTAACCGCGATGTGCTTTACGAACATTCATTTTGCGTGATCGCCCAATCTCTCTGGTTCTGAGAGAAAATAGTAGAGAAGTATACGGTTGTTGGGGTGTCAAACTTGGTCGGTAATAGAAGTACTGAGGCGATTACCACAGCCCTGCACAGGGCCTGCTTCAGCTCGGCCAGCGCCACTGTTCTTGCCTTGTTGCTTTCCCTCTGCGCCGCTTCCCAGACCTTCGCAAATTGCCAGACCGTTCCTGCTGGAAAATCCTTTTGGGTTCGATTGATTGACCCCGTTGCTTCCTACAGTTCCAAACCCGGCACACCGATCCGCGCGGTCCTGATTCAATCCCCCGACTGCGACCTCGCGCCTGTGTTTCCCGCAGGTCTGGAGGTCGCCGGACAGATTGCTTCGGTTCGCAAGGTTGGCATGGGCCTGATTCACGATACCGCTTCGGTCGAAATACAGTTCGACCGGATCGTCACGGCAAGCGGCTCAGTTCTTCCCATCGCCTCCCAAGTCGTGGAAATCGATAATGCGCGCGAGGCGGTCCGCAATGGCGTCGTTCGCGGAATTCGCGCTACCAATACCCCGCAGGGCCGCATCACCAGCCGCCTGGCCCACCTGCCGACCTTCAATCCGTATTCCGACGTGGGCCTGATCGTTTATCGCGCGCTCACGGTGCTTCCGGAGCCGGAAATTTACCTGCCTCCCGGCACCGATATCCGCCTGCGATTGAATGTTCCGTTGTACGTGGGAGACCAGCCCGAGATGCCGCGCGTTTCCTTCGCGATGGACGAGTACGAGCGCGGCGATGTCGAAATGCTGATGCAGCACTCCTCCGATCGCACCACCACTCGAGGCGGCAAAGAGGCTGACGTCGTCAACATTCTTTTCGTCGGCTCTGGCGAGCAGATCGAACAAGCCTTCAGCTCCGCTGGCTGGCTACCGGCCGATCCCAACTCCAAGACTGCTTTCTTCAAACAATTCGGCGCCTTCCTCACGCTCTCCAGCTATCCCAACATGCCCATCTCACGCCAGTTGCTCAATGGCCAGCTGCAGGACTCCACGTGGCAGAAAAGCTTCAACGCCTACGGCAAGCGCGAGCACGTTCGCCTTTGGGGCCAGACTCGCACCGTTCAGGGCCAACAAGCTTGGCTCGGCGCTTACACCCGCGAGACCAGTGCGGCTTTGTCTCTCCGATACCACAAGTTCATTCACCACATCTCTCGCAACCTCGACGACGGCGTCAATATGCTCGTTCGCGACCTTTCTCTGACCGGCTGCGTCGATTCGGTTCGCCAACTTCCCCGCCCCGACCTCGGCGGCATCCTCGTCAACTCAACGGGCGACGAAATGAAGACGGATGGCGTGCTTACGGTTGTGCACATCAAACAGTGCGACGAACCATCAATCCAATACGCGCGTGGCAATCCGCTCATACCGATCCATCCAAAATCCAGAGTAGCCCGCTATTTCCGCTCCCAGATCCTCGTGTATAAGAGCGACGTCATTCGGGGCAACGTCATCTACAGTGCCTTCGATCTCACTCGCATGAGTGTCCGCTCATTCCGGCACCGCCATGATTCCAACGCCCCAGACGATGAAGACGATCTGCCGATGTCGCCAGTATCTCCCGACACGCTATTTCCTGTGGCCGTACCCGGAGAGATTCCCCTGGGCAGGTAACTCTCGGCCCTGCTGCATTGACCCTCGCAACGGCTTGTCTTTTCAGCTATTTCTCTTCCCAAACCCAACTATTCCACACATCGCCAAAGCCTGAGCCTCCGTTCTCCACCCGTCTCTTCAGATCCAATTCTCGGTTCCTGTGGAACTTTCCTCACTCCCTTCGCGTACTTCTCACCAAGGAGCTCACACATGAACCGAATATCCCGGGGAGTCTTCACCTTGGTCGCCAGCACGGCCTTCGCTGCCGCCTCTTTTGTACCTGTCTCGCGCGCCCAAAGCACCTCAGCAACCTCTTCCACCGCCAAGGAACAGTGGATTCACGTTCGCGTAGAGAGCACCGACGAAAAGGGAGAAACGGTACGCGTCAACGTGCCGGTCGAAATGGCGGAGAAGGTCCTTCCTGCCATCAATAAGGACAAGCTCCACAATGGCAAGGTCCACATCGATTCCGCTCACATGGACGACGTCGACCTCCGCACCCTGCTCGATGCCGTTCGCACCTCCAAAGACGGCGAGTACGTCACCGTGCAGAGCAGAGAAAACGACGTCCGCGTTGCCAAAAATAACGGCTATTTGTATGTCTATGTGACCGAGAAACCTGCCAAAAGCGGCGCCAAGAGCGAAACAGGAAAATCCAGTTCCGCCAAACCATCCAAGGTCGAAGTGAAGGTCCCCATGAAGGTTGTCGACGCGCTTTTCTCCGCGGGTAAGGATGAACTGGACATCGTTGCCGCCCTCCGCGCCCTCTCTGCCAATGGCGACACCGAACTGGTCAACGTCAAAGATTCCGAAAACACCGTTCGCGTCTGGATCGATTCCAAGAACGTTGCCGACTGACCAGCAAGAGCAAAGGAGAATCAGCGATGCTCATCATTGCTAAGATTGCCCTGGGATTCGGTGCCACCCTCGCTGTGGGCGGCGCGTATGTGTTCCACGAAGGTGTCATCAACGTCGATGTCGACGAATTCCGGCCTGGTGGCTCCCACGTGCACGTCTGGGTCCCTGCCACCGCTGTCTCTCTGGGCATGCTCGTCGTGCCGCGGCACCACTTGGAGCATGCTGCCTCCCAAGTGCAGCCGTACCTGCCCGTACTTCGCGAAGTCGCCAAGGAACTCAAACGGTTTCCGAATGCCAAGTTCGTTGAAGTCCAAGACGGCACCGATCGCGTCTTCATCGGAACAGTAGACGGAAAAATCCGCATCGATGCGGTCAACAACAACGAGACCGTTCACCTGCGCATCCCGATTGAAACTGTTGAAGATGTTGCCGACCGGCTGCAGACTGACGCTCCAACGATCTAAGTACGGGCGCGCAAATCAGCTCGTCGTTATCCGGCGACGTTATTCGCTGGCTGGAAGTACACCTCATCCTGCAGTCCGGTCTTCTGCCAGCCTGCTCGCAGCAGTATGGCTCGGCCATTCTCCACCATGTTGGGGTGTCCGCAAAGATAAGCGGTCGTATCGGCTGGTTTCAAATCCCACAAGCTCGTGTATTTGCGAATCAGGTCGTCCACGCGCCCTGTTTCCCCGGTCCACTCCGGTTGCTCCCATGCTCTGCTAACCGTCGAAACATATTTCAGCCAGGGCACTTCGGCAGCATATTTCTCCAATTCGTTGCGGTAGCCAAACTCCCACGAACGGCTCGCCCCGTGGATGCAGTGCAGCCGGTGCTCGCCTGGCATCGGCGCGCCACCCTTTTTCCAATCTTCGTACACCGTTCGAATGTAACTTACGTACGGAGCCACGCCGGTTACCGTCGCCAGCAGCAGATGATTCTTGCGGCCGCTCAGTAGGTCCAGCGTGAATCGCCCTTTGGCAAATCGGCGCAGCAGCAGCGGTGCACCCTTTTCCATCGCGTATAACAAGGGCGAGAGCTGGCCCGCAGGCACGCGCTCTACAAAAAACTCCAGAACATCTTCATAGGGAGACGAGCAAAGCGAGTACGCCCGCTCAAGGCGCTTGCCATCGATTTCGACGCCCAAAGTCGCGTATTGGCCTGCCAAATAGCTGAATGGGGCGCCTGCCTGCACGTGCAGCAGAAACAGGTCCTCCGCCACCTCAGTGCGGTCCACTATCTTTGCAGGAAGAAACTTCTCAGGGTTCATGTTGAACAGTGCCTTAGGCTCTAGCTGTTCGATGCATTGCCCAACGAAACGATACCGCGGACGCAGCGCCGCCTCTCCCTCTCATTTCGCCTTTTCAGTATCTTACGTTGTGCTAGTCCTCAAGGCTTCGGCTGCTGTTGCCGCTGCTGCATCATCATCTGAGGATCGAATTTCTGTACTGGGCCAGTGATCTGGTCCGGCATGTCCGTCAGAATCTTGGTCAGCACCATCGAGCTGTTCGAACTGACTTCCTTCACCATCCCAAACGGAGTCACCTTGTCGTTGGTCCACACTTCCGAATTGTTCTTCTCGTTCTTCCAATGCTCACAATTGAAAGTCCCGGCGGGTACGGTCACGCTCTCTGTTCCGATCGAATGCCAATCGTTCATGCTTTCCTGAATGCTCTGTTTTCTGCTGTCGTTGGGATTGAAGGGCATTTCCATGGCGCCTCGCCCGGGCATCTGAATCACCATGCGGCGAAATTGGAAGTCATCCTTGGTAAAAAGCGTCTTCCCGACAAAATTCCCGCCTTTGTCCGTACTGGTCACGATTTCCATCCAATAGCCATCTTTCCCTTCCACGGTTTCTTTGCTCACGATGAACATCTGCATGGTTCGCGGCGCATTCTGCGAGTTCGACTTGATTGTCTCGTACTCGGCGCCTTTGCCTACCACCGGATTAAAAACCTTCGTGAACGCCGGCTTCTTGAACATATCCATGCCCATCTGAGCTCTGGCCGGATTCGGCGTGCACAGCGACACAGCGATGAGCGACAACGCAATAACTAAGCGCTTCATGAAATTTCTCCTTAAACCGATAGCTGGCTTGTGCTGCCCGGGAGCTGGGGCAGGAATGTATGCTCTTCTCATATCAGTTTCACTAGCGGGAATCAATTCAGGTTCTTTTGAAAATTGTGCAAAACGGAGGAAGTTTCTATTCGTAGGCCAGCGCCTCTACCGGATCAAATCCCGACGCTCGCAACGCCGGCACGGTTGCTCCCATTGCCGATCCCAGCAGAGCCAGACCCACCGAGTCGACAATCCAGCCGGGACTGAGAAGAATGGAGAGTCCCGGATTCGTTTCTTTCAAAACGCCCTGCGTGATCAGAGTAATCGCTATACCCACCAAGCTACCGACGACACTCAACACTGCCGTCTCACCCAGCAGCATCTTCACGATGTCGAATCGCGAAAATCCTAAGGCCTTCAGGATGCCAATCTCTCGTGTGCGCTCCAGAATCATGGTGTGCATGTTCATCAGCACTACCAGAAAGCTCACCACGACGCCCAGACCAACCATGGTACGGATAAAGGGTTTAAGCTCCGGCAGGTTCGACGAATTCATCAGCGTCACATACTCCGACATCGACCGAATGCGGTTCTGAGGATTCAGCTTCAGGATTTCCGCTCTGGTCCCTTCGGTATCGCCCTTGCTCCTCACAAAAAACATCGAAACCTTTTTGTCCGCTCCCACGATGTCTTGCCCGGACTTCAGCGGAATAAAAAAACGCGCGCCCTTGCCGTGTGCCACGATCCCGCTAATCCGGAACGGGTGGTTCAGCAGCGTCACTGTGTCCCCGACTTTCAAGTGGCGCGTCTGTGCCACAATGTCATCCGCCATCGCTTCGTCCGGTGCTTCGAAAGGCCGCCCCGCCCTGAAAATGAATCCTTGGCTCAGAGCGTTGAATCGCTTGTAGTCGATCGCAAACACGTTCACCATCGTCTTGTCGCTCTGGATTAGTGTCGGAGCAACTTCGTCGACCCCAGGAAGCTTTTCGATCTTATCGCCCAACGACTCCTGCATCACCGCGCTCGAGAACGCAAAGAAAATAGAAGCGTTGGGCGGCTGCACCAGGATGTCTGCCCCCACCCCTTCCACTCGCTTTCCCCATTCCGCGATCACACCAGAGGTCAATCCAACGATCATCAGTACCAGGACAACCTGAATGGCAATCGCCACGATGCTCAGAAAGCACCGCAGCGGCCGCGCCGCCAGGTTGCCCCAGAACATTTGCAGCAGAGAAAAAGGACCGTCGTGTGTGTCAGGCATGAAGAATCCGCAACAATCACTGTAACAAACTCAAATTGAAGTGGTCAAAAGTGCAAGAGTGATTCGGTGAGCCACGTTGTAGCACGATCCCTGCCGAAGTGCAGCAACAAAAAACAATTTCTTGTTAAGTTTTCAACACTTCTCTGGAAAACTTTGTGGAAAGCGTCGGATATTTTCTTGTAACACGCAACTTTTCAATACGATGATGCGGTTTGCACTATTCTGGTGCAAATCAAACCTCCCACCACGAAAATGGAAAACTTTTGCGCAACTCTGTGACTGTCGTCACGCGCTTCCCTGCTTTTTCCGCGATTCCACGGCAGCAAAGCACTTAAAGTGTTCCACGAAGTTTCACGCGCGCTGTTTTGTTCTGTCAGGGATTCGTTGCAAACAAAAGATCAATACCACTTCGGCGGGCGGTCCAAATGTATCTTGATGGTTTGCTTAGCATCCGTGATGTCGTACCAATGCCCGTACGTCTTCCAGCCGTCCGCCACAACTTGAATCAGAACGCGTCCCTGCGGCGCCTCTGGAATGTGTGCGATACCGGACTGATTCGTTTTCACGTTCACTTCCGTTTTTTTGTCCTTGATCGTGTGCTGCTCCACCGTCTTCAGGTAAACGCTCGCATTCTCTACCGGCTTATCGCTCTCCCCACCGGTAACTTCAATCCTCAAACGATTGAACGCCGAGGGCGCTTCGGCCTTCGGCGGCGTCGCATTCTTATCTTGCTGACCCGCAGCAGGCGACATAGACATCCCGATGAGCCCGGCAGCGATTAGCAGTGACGAGATTATCTTCATGGCTCCCCTGCATCATGTTCGCCCGAACTCCAGCGTAGGTCAAGATCAGCGACGGGCGTCAGAGCGTGCCAATCCACCGTCGCTCGGCAAAGATACACCCTTGAAAAAATTCACATTCGCTCCGCAAATTCTGCGCTAGAATCCTCCTTCGCTCCAACCATTCGATACTGTCTTTCCTGGGAAGGTGCGCGTGTCTTCCGCCCCGCTGTCGAGACCCGCAACTGCCGGTGGCCGCACGGCAGTTTCCGTTGCCGCTGCCGCGCTGCTCGCGCTAATGGCCGTTCTGGCCGGTGGCGCGGCTCTGCGGGAATCCGTCACCTTCGATGAGCTGGCGCACATCGGCGCCGGTGTAAGTTATCTTCAGAAGTTCGACCTGCGTTTGAACGAGGAGCATCCTCCACTCGCCAAAATACTTGCCGCTCTGCCGCTTGTTCTGCAAGGCACGCGTGCCGACTACTTCAATCTCTCCTGGACCATCAGCGAAAAGTTTTTCCCCGCCTACTTCGGCCAGTGGGTGTTTGGCGACTGGCTACTCACGCACTGGAACCAGGAAGCGAAGGTACTTGCTTGGGCGCGGTTCCCCATGCTTTTGCTGACGCTTGTGCTTGGATGGATTGTCTTCGTCTACGCTCGTCAACTAGGTGGCGATTGGGCGGGACTTCTTTGTCTGGCCATATTTGTTAGTACACCAGCGTTCCTCACTTTCGGACCCCTCGTACTCACAGACATGGCCGTTACCCTGTTTTCGCTGCTGACCATCTGGAGGTTCGCGGACCTTTGGCAGAATCCGACAAAAAGGAATGCGTTCCTGTTCGCGATGAGTTTTGCTGGCGCGCTGCTTTCAAAATTCACCGCCGGAATTCTTTTGTTCGTGTTCCTTGCTTTCGCACTCAGCGCCCGCTGGTTTCCTCTTCCTGGACAGCCAGGTGACAAGGCAGAAGTCCGCTCCTGGCGAAAACTGCGCTGGAAACGGACTCGCCTCGGCATCTTCGGGGCTGCGATCGCGGTTTACGTTTTCTATTTCATCTTCTCCATCCGCCAAACCACCAACGTTCTTTACCTATTAGGCCGCGGCTCTGCCTGGATTCCCCTCCGTCGTCTCTTGATGCCCCCTTGGCTGTACTTGCGCGGCGTAGGGTTGGTAATGCTCACTTCCAGCCGCCCCAGCTTTATCCTGGGACACAATTATCCCCACGGCATGTGGTTCTACTATCCAGTTCTTTTTGTTCTGAAGACTCCCATTGGATTTTTGACGCTACTGCTTCTTGCTTCATTTCTTGCCTTGATCGCCCGAAAGCGGCTCGCCCGGGCACGCCAGCGAACGATCCCGGAAGGTCAGGAATTCCACTGGCGCGCGATTTGCATATGCTTCCCCGTCTTCATGGCGTTTTGCATGTTAAGTCGCTTGTCCATCAGCATCCGCCACTTCACCGTCCCGATTGTATTGTTAATTATGCTGATCGCGCCGCTTCTCCGTTTGCTGGCGAGCCTGCGCGCAACTTCACCGATCATCGCCAGGGCCGCGTTGGGGGTTACCGCGATTTGTGCACTCAGTTGCCTGTTCACCGCGGTGCGCACTTATCCCTTCTACATGCCATACGTCAACGCCCTCAGTTTTGGCAAACCAGCCTATACCCTGGTCAACGACTCCAACGTTGATTGGAATCAGGCATTGCCGGAAGTCAGACGCTTTGCCGAAGCTCACGCGATCGACCACCTCAAAATCGACGAATACGGCATGGTCGAGGTCACCGACGTCGTTCCCAATAGCGAATTGTGGAATTGCCAAAAAGCCACCGCAGCCGACGCTGGCTCCTGGGTCGTCGTCTCCGGCAGTTGTATTCTCGACGGGCACAATTGTGCATGGCTGCAACAGTTTCCGATGCAGCCCATCGCCGGCGGCAGCATGTATGCCATCCATCTGCCCTCGCACATTCCCGTGGCCGGCAGCACCGGAGGCCCCCCTTCGCCGTCCGACTACCGCTTCATTGGTGGCGTTCCATTCGATATGACGGACTATTTTCTTGGCACCATTCGCGATCCCCAGAAGCTCCGCCCGGTTCTCGCCGAAATGAGCGCGCGTTTTCAAGCGGCCCAAGACGAGGCAAAAAACAAATCTGCGGCGGACAAAAACGCAAAGCAACCGTAGCTTCGTGCCGGGTAGGTAATCATTCGCAGCACGCCGATTGACTCCCCGCATGGCCTCTTGTAACTTCGATGCACTGCAAGAAGCGCAGGCTCAGGGGAGATTTCCTTCCTCAATTAGAAATACCGCCCGGGACTATTCGCCGCGCCGAAAACTGGAGGCGGACAGTGTGTGCTCGGCACCGCGTAAGGAGACGACATGGGATTTGCGACGAACGCCATTCACGTTGGACAGGAACCCGATCCCTCAACAGGCGCCGTAGTAGCTCCGATCTACCAGACTTCCACCTACGTTTACGAGGAATTGGGCAAGGCCAAAGGCGGCTACGATTACGCCCGCACTAATCATCCCAATCGCAAAGCTCTGGAGCGCACCGTTACAAAACTGGAAGGTGGCCACGCCTCCTACGTCTTCACTTCGGGCATGGCGGCAATCGACTCCGTGTTCCGCTTGCTGCGCCCCGGTGACCACGTTGTGCTCTCCGAAGCAGTCTATGGCGGTGTCTATCGTCTCTCCACACAACTCCTCGTGCACTTCGGTCTCGAATTCAGTTTTGTCGACACCACCGACCCTGCCGTTGTGCTCGGTGCGATGCGTCCCAATACCAAAATGCTTTACATCGAGACGCCCACCAATCCCACCATGCGTCTTAGCGACATCGCCGCCATGGGCAAGCTCGCCAACGAACGCCACGCAACCCTCGTCGTCGACAATACTTTCCTCACTCCCTATCTCCAACGCCCCATCGAACTCGGCGCCCACATCGTTGTTCACTCCATGACCAAATACCTCAACGGCCACAGCGATGCCACCGGCGGTGCCGTCGTCCTTACTCGCCCCGAAGACGCCGAGAAGATCTACTTCATTCAGCGCTCCGCTGGCGCCGGTCTCGCCCCCATGGACTGCTTCCTGGTCTCGCGCGGCATCAAGACTCTTGCTGTACGCATGTTGCAGCACAACGCCAACGGCCTCGCAGTGGCGCGCCATCTTGATGCTCACCCGAAAGTCCGCAAGGTCTTCTTCCCCGGCCTGGCCTCGCACCCTCAGCACGATCTCGCGCGCCGCCAGCAAAAGGGACCCGGTGCCATGCTGTCCTTCGATCTCGGCGCGGAAGAAGCTGCGCGTCGTTTCCTGAATCAAGTGAAAATCTGCTCTCTCGCTGAAAGCCTCGGCGGCGTCGAATCGCTCATCTCCTTGCCCGCGCAGATGACCCACGCATCCATGCCCAAAGAAGTTCGCGACCGCGTCGGCATCACCGACAGCCTGGTGCGCCTCTCCGTAGGCATCGAAGATGTGGAAGACATTATCGCCGATCTCGACCAGGCTCTGCTCTACGTCTAGCGCCGCTAGCGAACGCCGTCATCCCGAACGGAGTCTGCGGAGTGAGGATCTCTGCGCCATCGCACGCCTCTTGTGCGATGAATCTCTCTTCTCTTGGCTTCATCGCCGCTCCAGGACCCCCTACTCTTTGACAGCCTCCGCCATCCACGCCAGATATCTCGACGACCCACTGGCGATCGGAATCACGATCAACTCCGCCGTCTCGTACGAATGCAGACGCAGTACTTCCCTTTCGAGAGCTTTCAGTCGCGCCTTGCTGCTCTTGATGATCAGCAGCCTTTCGCGCGCTTTTTCCACCTCCCCCTTCCAGCGATAAACCGACTCGACCGGCGCCGTCAGTATATTCACGCAAGCCGCCAGCTGCTTTTGGACCACCGCCTGCGCAATTTTTCGTGCCTCCGCCGCCGAACCGCACGTCACCAGCACCACACAAAACCGATCCGCGCGAGCCATAGCGACCTCTCCGCCCGATTGTACACGACCACCTCTCTCAGGTATTTCCCCTGCGAAAGGAAGGCAAATCTCACAACCCGCCAATGATAGCCGCTTGGACACTTCCCGCGCAGAAATTGCGGCCAGGGCTCACTTTGCTGCCACAAACTTCCAAGTCGGAGTTAGAATTTGAATTGCCGATGACCGTCGATTCACAAAAGAAGCACAGCAATGGTGTGCGCCACTATGTGCCGCACCTGCTGGCTCTTTTTGTCGCCGTGCTCTTCCTCCACGACGTTTTCGGCACCCATGGCTTCGTAGCCATGCACCGCAAGCAGCAGGAAATTCAAAAAGTAAAAACGGATTTGGATCGCCTGAACAAGGAAAACTCCGGCCTCGAACAGGACGTAAAAAACCTGAAAACCGATCCGCACACCATCGAAAAAATTGCGCGAGAAGAGCTCGGCCAAGCTCGCCCTGGCGAAGTGATCATCAAGCTACCGGCGCCACAGCCGAGCGATTCTCAGCCGGCAAAGCCTTAACGGTTCTCTTCTTGTAGCGCGTCCGCCAAATCGATAGCCCCAGCATCGCCAGGAAAATCACGATCAAACCCATTGTCGCCATAAGTATCGAAGAGCGGTGCTTGGGCAGGATCGACAGTCGTCCATAAACAAACTCGATGTGCACCCAATACACCAGCAGCGACGTCGTCCCCAACTGAATCATCGGGCTGAATCCCTTCTGCGCCCATCCCCACCGGCACCACGCATACACCAGTGACAATATCACCAGCAAAACTCCACACCGAATCGCGAAGAAATTTGGATTGGAGTGCCAGAAATCATAATCGCTGTACAACCGGATCGGCAGCGCATCAAACAATAACGCCACAAAGCAAGTCAACAAGCCCGCCGCGCCCAGCCCTGCAAAAAACAAACCTTCGCGACGCCTGGCAAATTCCGAAAACAGTGAAAAGCCGACCGCCAGCCCCACAAACGCGAACGCGCACCACGGAAAGATCGGAAACAGCCACGGCTGCGGTTGGTGGAACGTGTGCACGCCGTTGATGTAAGACTCGATCGGCCACGGCAGCGCGTGCAAGCGCGTTGAAGTCCACACCGGCGGCGTCGCCAGAGCGATTACCGCCGCGGTCGCAAGCGCGCCCAGAAAGCTTTTGCTTCGCGTGCTCTTCACATCGCCAACTCCCGCGAACCAGCACATCAGGCCCATCAATATGATCGATAGGCCCAGCATGTTCAGCACGTCCACGCGCAACAAATCCGTCCACGGCACCCATTTGTAGCCCAGAATGTATTCCTGAATTCGAAACAAAATGCCCAGGCCAAAAATCTCTAGGCCGCGCAGCATCGTCTGCTTCGCAATCGCATTCCGCGCCATTCCCTTCTCGCGGAATCTCTGCGTCGTCAGCGCTACAGACACGCCGGCAAGAAAGATGAACAGCGGCGCAGGCAGCGTTCCTCCAATCTGCGACCAGCGGTACAGCCGCGTCTGGTGTAGTTCGGGTCGCAGCCACGAGTCGAAGCAGTGCGTCTGAAACATCAGCAGGCACGCAAGGCCGCGCATCCAATCTATGTATGAAAGGCGTTTCACTTTGCAGATCTCGCTATTCAGTTTACAGTTTTCGGTTACAACCGTTTTTATAATGGCGCGAGTGTTGTGTAAAGTTCACACTACGCCTTGCAGCGCTGGACGAGAAAACTCATGAAGCAACTCAATGTCTGGGGAGTCGGGGGAATCTGGGCGTTCATCTGTCTTGGCGGAGGCATTTACGGCTCATGGCAAGGCTATGGAGGGCGCGCGTTTGCCGTTACGCTCCTGGCTTTTGCGCTTATGCTTCTCGTCATGTTGCTGTTTGCCGCCAGGGGAGTGGCCGACAGTCTGGCGCATAGCATGGGCCCCGCCGCAGGTTTTCTGCTTGGCGCATGCTTGTTCCTGACCTACATCGCCTACCTGCTCGGAACGGGCACATTTGCCGTCGCCCGCGCCGGTGTAATGGCAGCCCTGGTTTTTATTCCACTGGGACTCGCCAGTTCCGCGGCCAAAGCGGCGGCTGGCGCCTGGCAAGATTTCCTGATTCTCGCGGGCGTATGGGTCTTCGTTAAATTCAGCCCTTCCCATTGGCTGTGGTCCTACCCGGGAGGGCACCTCGCCTATGTTTTCACCGTGATGATAGCCGTGGGCGTGGCGCTTGCGGCATTTGTTTTGGTTCGCCGCGTAAATGGCATCGGCTATTCCATCGGTTGGGGCAAGAATTGGGCGTTCTATGTTCTCGCAAGCTTTTTGCTGTTCGCTTGTATCGCAATTCCTTTAGCACTGAAGATTCATTTCATCGTCTTCACGCCGCAGTGGGCTCGTTGGCTTTCGTTCATGGGACTGTCACTGGCGATTCTGTTTTTCACCGCTTGGCCCGAGGAATTCCTGTTTCGCGGTTTGTTGCAGAACTTGCTTTCCAAGGCATCCAAAAGCGATCTCGCTGGATGGTGGACCGCTTCCATACTGTTCGGCTTCTCCCACATCACCAACTTGGGCTTTCCCAACTGGCGATACGTCATTCTCGCTTCGCTCGCCGGACTTTTCTATGGCTGGACCTGGAAGAAGACCAGCTCAATCTTCGCCTCCGCCCTCGTGCACGCCGCCGTCGACGCAACTTGGCACTTCCTTTTTCATAGCTGACAGAATTCTCAGAGCGACTATAAGCCAATCGTATTCTGCCCATTAAATCGAGTTAACCCGCTTTCTGTTGGTGTTCCCTCACTCCCCGTGATACGTTAGAAACATCTAATTTTTCAGGCCGCATTTGGTGACGGGGGTTCCGGGGAATGTTTCCAAGATTTTTCGCTTACAACGTGTGTGTCATGCTCCGGGCCGCCTCCAAGCTCCGCTTTACTTCTGTTCACGTCCCCATGCATTAAAGCCTGAAAACCGTCCCCATTAGATTTGCTGTAACTCTCACGATTGATTTCAGCAGAAAGAAAAACCGGCCAACTATTTCCGCAAGCCGGTTTGTCCACCAGGCCAATTCCCCACGGCAGCTTTCTATAGCCTCCGCGTAGAAAGTTTTTCGGCGGGCCAGTTTACGGACCCTGCATTCCCGATTCTATCGGTGTAACTCGAAGACTAACTTTTGGGGAGGATTCGCCCAATGATCGATTGGAATTGTACGCGCCGCGTTGTCGGCTTCCTGAGTTTGTTGTTGATTTTGGGATGGGCTCAGGCGGCATTGTCGCAAGCCCTGCCGCAAACACGCATTGTCACCGAGGTGAAGAACGAACAACGAGTAGCTGTGGAAGGAACAACTCCGGCGTTCTTAGCCGTTAGTTCAGAGACCGGGCGCCTACCAGCAGGGCAAAATCTTGGCCGCATGATTTTGCAGCTAACCGCCACAGACGAACAGGAGCAAGCCGCCGAAAAGTTGGTGAGCGACCTTCACGATCCATCCTCGCCTTCTTATCACAACTGGCTGGCGCCTTCAGAATTTGGACAAAAGTTCGGTGTAACCGAACAAGACGCCGCGAAAGTTCAACAATGGCTCCAAAGCCAGGGCCTGACTGTCCACGAACTGGCGCAGAGCCGCCGCTACATTGTGTTCAGCGGAACCGTCTCGCAGGTAGAAACTGCTTTTGCCACCCAGATGCACTCCTACGAATACAAAAACAAGAAATTCATCTCCAATTCCTCTGACATCCAGATTCCCGCCGCACTGCGCTCGGTTGTACAAGGAGTCGTGCGACTGCACAGTGATCCCCGCTCCTCAACCGCTTACATGGGAACCAAAATCCATTTCAAGAAAACAGGCTCGCAGTTTACCTTTGATGACGGCTCCCACTACATGACCCCCGCGGACTTCGCGAAAATCTACAATGTCCAACCGCTCTACGACGCCGGCATCAATGGCACCGGCCAGACTATCGCCATCGTCGGTCGCAGCAACATCGAGGTGCAAAACGTCCGCGACTTTCGCAACGTTCTGGGGCTTCCCGCCAACGATCCCGAAATCATCGTGAATGGCGACGATCCCGGCGAGACCAGCGATATGGAAGAGGCCATGTTGGACGTCACTTGGTCCGGCGCGGTCGCACCAATGGCGCAGATCAAGTTCGTCGTTTCCCAAAGTAACTTCTCCGACGGCGTCGACGTCTCCGCGGCCTACATCGTGGACCACAATCTCGCGTCTATCATGAGCACCAGCTACGGTTCTTGTGAAGACTCGCTGGGCAAAGTCCAGAACGCCTTCTACAACACTCTCTGGAAGCAAGCAGCAGCCCAGGGCATCACTTCGTTCGTGTCTGCCGGCGACAATGGTGGAGCAGGATGCGACGCTCCCGGCAGCGGTCTTTTTTCCTCGGCCGGACTGGCCGTCAATGGCATCTCTTCCACCCCCTACAACGTTTCCGTCGGCGGTACGCAATTCGACGATACCGATAATCCCAGCGCCTACTGGGCCACCGAGGCAAATAGCGATCCGATCACAGGTCTCTCCGTCCTCGGCTACATTCCAGAAAAAGTCTGGAACGAAAGCAGCAACGATCCCAGCGCGGTTGGACTCTGGGCCGGAAGCGGTGGCGTAAGCAAGGTCTACGCCAAGCCCGATTGGCAATCAGCACCCGGAGTTCCCAACGATGGCAAGCGCGACATCCCAGACTTCTCGCTCACGGCCGCTCTCCATGACGGCTACCTGGTTTGTCTTTACGACTATTGCAGCCAGGGGGATTACTTCTTCGCGTTTGGCGGTACTTCCGCCTCCAGCCCAGCGGCAGCCGGAATCATGGCTCTCGTGAATCAAAATCTCGGCGCACAACGGCAAGGGATCGCGAACTACGTGTTCTATAAGTTGGCGTCAATTCCCGGCGTTTATCACGACACAACCAAAGGCGACAACAAGGTCCCTGATCCCTCGGGGCAGTTTACCGTCGGCTACTCCGCCGGCACTGGCTACGACTTGGCGACCGGGCTCGGCTCCTTCGACGCTTTCGCGCTCGTTAACAATTGGCAAAAGGCTGCAACCGCCATCGGTTCTGCCACTACACTCGCTCTCGCCAACGGACAAGGCACCACTATCGTTCATGGTTCGCCGATTCACGTTCGCACCACCGTTAAGTGCGGCAATGGAACCTCGTGCACTGCACCCACCGGCGCCGTTTCTCTCCTGGCTACCTCTTCGACCGGCGACGCTATCGGCTCCGGAGTCGGCCAACTCAATCCCGGCGCTTCCTCCAGCACTGCCAACATTCAAACCCGCTCTGTACCTGGCGGCTCCATGACCATCACCGCGCGGTACGGCGGCGACAGCAAATATTACGCCAGCACCTCCGGACCAGTGAATGTCACCGTCACTCCGGAACCCAGCACCACTTACGTTGGCATGATTTCCGGCGGTTACATCACCACGGGACCGATTAGCGTCGGCTACGGCATACCCATTCCCCTCGGAGTCGCCGTTGCCGGCAATTCCGGCTACGGTTACCCAACCGGTGGGATCAGTCTCTCCGCGGATGGCCAACCCATCAGCCCGGCAAAGTACGATTACAATTCCGGCGCATGGAGCACCTACGACATCGTTCTGAACTACGGCGAAAAATCCACCCTGTTGACCCAGGGAAACAATCCAACCAGCCAATCCAGCAGCGTTTCTACCCTTGCTCCGGGACTTCCCGCAGGTCAACACCAACTTTCCGCAAACTATGCGGGCGATCCGAGCTTTGGAGCAAGCAACGCCAGTTACAGTTTCTCTGTAACCAAGGCCGACTCGATGTTCCAGGACTTCTTCCCAATAGGGTCGCTTGTGGCGAACGCTCCCATCACTCTCAGTGGCCAAATCGGCTTAGTGAATGGCGGCTTTGCTCCTTTCGGCGGCACGGTGACCATCTCCGACATTACCGGTCCGAAGCCAGTCGTTCTCGGCGTCGGAACCGTCGACAGCAACGCCTACGGTAGCTTTCCTGTGACCGTCACATTCAAAAACGTTGGCACGCGACTGATCCGCGCAGACTACAGCGGTGACGCCAACCTCAATCCGACCTCGGCCACTTACCACATGCCTGTCCCGGCGAACTCTGACTCCAACGTCTCGCTCAGTGCCGATCAGTCCACGGTCATCGCCGGACAATCCGTCACCTTTTCCGCCGTTGTGGGCTCGGATATTCGCCTGCACATTCCGGGCGGTAAAGTCACGTTCCTCGATGGAGCGACAGTCATCGGCAGCGCCGCTCTCGATAGCACCGGCACTGCCAATCTCGTGATGACCACGCTTTCCGCCGGCACTCACAACATTTCCGCTAGCTTCCCCGGCGACAGCGTTCTGACCCCGGCTGTCTCCTCTCCGATTACCGAGCAGATCTCGGATTACATGCTTCAAGTTTTCCCCGGAACTGTAACCGTAAGCGAAGCAAACAACGCCGTTGTTTCCGTCAACCTCGTTCCACTTAGCGGCTTCACCCAGCCGGTTCAGCTATCCTGTGGAGCGCTGCCGGCAAACTTGAGCTGCACGTTCAACAAGAACACCGTCACGCTCGACGGTGTAACTCCATCAGTCGTCACCCTCACGGTGGCAGTCGGGCAAAAGCACGCCAGCAACTTTGGCATCAATCACTGGCCAGCCGCGGCGGCAAGCATTGCCCTCGCCGGTTTGTTGCTCCCGCTCCGCATCCGCCGCCGCTGGAAGACCACCTTCGCCGTTCTCTGCCTGCTGGGCGTCGCCCTTTGCGGTGTGGGATGCGGTTCCGTGTCCACTTCCAACTCCAGCACTAACCCTAGCTCGAATCCCAGCGCCGACAGCAAGAAGCCGCACTCCTCAACAATTACCGTGACAGCCACTTCCGGCATCGGCGGTGGCGTCATCACCAGGTCAGCGCAACTGACCGTCACCATCAACAACTAACAAACAAGCGCGGCCCATCCTCTCCGCACTCTCTGCAGAAAGGATGGGCCCGCATCTTAGTTGAAGCAGGGTGCCCCAGGTTCCGCTTTCTGGTGCCCCAAGAAACCGTCCCCGATGCCTCCGTTCTTGGCTTATTGAAAATTCTCTGAGGTTGGTTTCTCCACTTATCGGATAGCAAAGAGAGTCCCGGAGGTGGCGGTTGCGGTCTCGTCCGCATGGTGAGGTCGAAAAACCATAATTCCACCCGCACCTTCTTTCGCCTCTTCGACGCGGTGGAGTAGGTCACATCTTCTGGTAGTTGGAACTTGTGGTTGTCACCACCAGCTGTTTAGCAGTCGCGTCCAATATCGTCTGCTGTGCATAGTTTGTCCCATCGGGAAGGCTGCTCATCTGCACGCGCAGCGTCACGACATCCTTCGCTTCGCCCATATAGGTATTGATATTCAACGAAGTGATCTTTTTTGCGGCCGTGTCGAACGTCAGCGTCATCTTATCGCCCTGCTGCGCGTAGTTAGTGAAAACCAGATTGACAGCTCCGGGCACAGGATTCAAGGCGACGTTCCCGCCCTGGAAAGCCTGCTGCATTCGCTGTGGATCGGGCGGCACATACATGGCGAGAACGGCTTTGACGTCTTGCATGTAGTCCTTCATTTCCGCTTTCTTCTTCTCGATGATTCTTTCCTTCATCCTGCCGCCGCTGGGTTGTTCTGGCGGAGGGCCGATCGGCGTCTTCTGTACTTGCCCGTCGGGGCCGTACCGGCAACTATTTTCGGTTGGTGGTTTCTGATCTCCCTTGAGCGTGAGCTGAGTGGTTTCGATCCATTGGTACTGATGGAGCTGCTGCTTATTCTGGGCGGCGACCGCTTTCACGGCTGCAAGCTTTTCTTGAAGCTCAGCATTCTGCGGAAGCGTCGATACAGTAGCCAGAAGCGCTATCGCACCCATGATCAACCAACGTTTGCTAAACGGGGGCACCGCACGGGTGGTGGATTGTTCCACGTGCGTCACTGCAGGGTTCCAAGTCATTGGGATTCTCCTTAGTTTGAGCCGAAACTTTCGAAAAGATACTCTGTGAATTCGAGTGATTCCAGTTCCTCTATGGAGTGGGCACCACGCGGTAGAAAACTCCATTCGCGCCGAAGGAAGCGGTGAACCAGGTGTTGCCGCAGAGATAGTAGGTTGTCCCATTCACGACGGGAACCGCGCAGCCAGCCGGAATGGTCGCCACGATTTCGCCCATCGAATAAGACGCGTTGACCGCGGCGGCATTTGCATTGGCCGCAGCAGCATTGGCATTTGCGGCTGCAGCGTTCGCGTTGGCCACAGCTGCGGCGGTATTGGCAGAGCTCGTCGTGGCACCCGCAACGTAGCCTTGTGTGTAGGCATTTGCGGCTGCCGTGTTAGCGGCTGCGGCGTTGGCGTTGGCATTGGCTACCGTTGCACCGACAACCGCTCCAGCCACAGCGGCTCCCGCAACGGCCCAGCCCCCACAGTTGTAGCAACCCGTGCTATACGAATTGACGACCACCGGTGGATGATACGCGCCGTAGTAAGGAACCGCAGCCACTGGCGGATGATATGCGGCTCCGTAAGCGCCACCGTAATAATGATCACTCGCATACACGCTCTGGCCAGAGGAAGTTGTTCCGACGGTGCCTACACCCGCGTAGTGTGTAGCGCTGCCCCCGTAGGCATTCGTCGCAGTTGTGGTCCCGGAACCTTCAGCGTGATATGCCGATCCTCCGTACGCGTTGGAAGCGGTGGTGCCTTGTCCTGCGTAGTGAGTCGCACTGCCACCGTAGGCATTGGTGGCCGTCGTGGTTCCGGATCCTTCAGCGTGCGATGCAGAGGCGCCATATTTATTGGAAGCGGTTGTGCCCTCTCCCGCCGTGTGAGTCGCGGTGCCGCCATACGCGTTGGTGCGCGTGGTGGTATTACCACTATGGTAAGTAGAACCACCACCATAAGCGTTCGCGTGCCCCCAAGCGGAAGCTCGCAGACACGGGAACATCGTGAGCAAGACGGATAGTGAACCAACGAGAATCTTTTTCATTACTGTGCCTCCTGATTACTGAGAATTGTTAGTTGTGGGTGTAGCCGTGGACCTTGGCTTCGTGGCCGCTTTTGCTTTTGTGGCTGCTCGTGGCGGAAGGGGTGCATCGGGACGGGCAAACTTGATGTGCTTTGCGCTTGTAGCTTTTTCAGAAGTGAAGAAGTCCGCGCTGACATTCGGGTCGATGTGCCAGTTAGAGAGTTCCAACCGATGGCGGAGTTTCATGGGGTCATCGGAAAAAATGGCGCGCAGCATTCGCGGCAATTTATCCTCAGCACCGATCCATATTTCGATGAAGACGCCTCCGGTGTCATAAGCAATCATGTCGGTGGTGGTGCCGCCGACGACGTTGGACTGGCCAATGTAAAACGCCATGCGGAGATCCTCGGAGATATCTTTGTAAGGGTCAGAAACAATTACGTCATCGAACGGAAAATAGATGGCGGCATTGTGATAGGCCACCTCCATGGTTTCATCAATGGTAGGAGGAGCGTCGGCCACAGCAACGAGATCCTCCGCCGGCGCATAAGCCATCATCACTTTGCCGTCGTAGTAAAACTCCGAAGCGGGGCCATCACCCAGGGTGATCACGCGCAACTTGTCAGGTCGCTGCATGACGACATCGGATTTTGTCGTGTAGGCAAGGGGGAAACCCATGCGGCTGGGACTCTCGTAAGTAACTTCCGCGGTAAAGGACATCGAGTGCGCGGCGGCGAGGCGGGCGCACGAGGCTTTTAGTAGTTCAATCGCCTTTGGTTCCAGAACCGGCTTGGTCTCGGCCACAGCCGGTTTTGCCTTTGGCGTTGTTTTCTTTTGCGGGGTTTGTGTTGCCCCCTGGGCGACAGCGCTTCCAGCACCCACACAGAACATCAGAGGCAACAAGAGCGCCGCACCAACTAACCTGCATACCGTATTCATAGTCTTCCTTTAACAACGTGACGAACTTTCGTCGTGCCGAAACAAATCAGGGAATCATGCCGCAATCGAACATTTTGTTCGCGATTGGTGGTGCGATCTTGCTGATGAAGGCTGCGCGCATCTGGGGATCGCTCTTAAGAAATGTGATCGCCTTTTGTTCTTCAGGAGTTGGCGGAGCCTTTTCGCTCTTCTTTAGCCACAATTGCTCGCACGTGGAGGTCTGGTATTTCTGGATGACCTTGTCGGCCACTTTATCCATGATCGGATACTGTTGCGGCGGCTCTGCCTTGGCTTCGCCGGCACGCAGCAACGTGATCCCGAGGAATAAGAGAGAAACTAAGCCAAGTACTGCAACCAACGGGTAGTAACGCTTCATCGTGAATTTCTCCTCTGTTTAGATTTATCCTTGAATACCAGGTTCAATTGCTTCCCAAAGCCTCATGCTCCCCGCGAGCCGACTGCTACTGCTTTTTCCTCGACTCGACTCCGTGTTTCTCTGCTGGCTACTTTCCCTGCCAGCGTGCGCGATTGATGCTCCCGACGGGTACGCAGTCGGGTGTCGAATGACCGGTGACGTCGAAATAGACTGCTTCGGCGGCGTTCTTAGTCAACTGCGAGTTCGCGAGCAACGTAAGCCGTCCCACCGTGTGAAACGGTGCTTCTGTTTCCTTCCACTCGAGACTGGCGTTTTCCGTCCAGAAACTCGCGTCGCGACGCTGGCCCCAATAGGTCATGCGGTCGGCGTCAAGGAACTGCAATCCAAAGCCGAAGCCACTCATCTTGCCGTCTTCCTTGAGGTGCCTGGCCAATTCGTCCTGCAGCGCATTCGGATTGCTTCTCTCGAGCGCGCGCGCATGGTTGTCTGACAAGGGAGTCGCCGACTGCTTCACCACATCGTTCGCTCCATGACGAAACGGAACGTTGCTCCAATAACGCAGCAGAAACATCAGCAGTATTGCGCCCAGTCGAAGCAGACCCATAGACCTCCACATCTTCCCCGCACTCCTCATAGGTCTGTGTCTCCTTTTGGTCGTATCAGGGTGGCGCGGTCAGGCGTGCCGCGCCTTGATGTGTGGACGTACGCTAGTCTCGGTCTGTGTTTCGGTCTATTGTCAAAAGTACCAGAGTTGTGACCAAGAAATATGCCCTTGTCTCCGTATTCCGCTGGCAGATACGAGATCGGCTGAGAACCCGCCGGAAATAAGTGGTCGGGGCGCTGGCCAACTGTCCATCCTTGGATCTCCTTCGCTATGCCTGATTTGCATTAATGTTAGTACGCCTGATGGTATACTCCCCGCCCTGAGGCAAGGGTAGAATGCGTAGTCCCTGAATGTGCCAGGAGTTTACCGATGAAAATGACGACAGCCACACGGCAAGTAGATGGTGTCACTATTGTGGACATCCGTGGCCAGATTGTTTTTGGCGACGAAAGCGGCGCACTGCGCGCATTGATTTGCGACCTGTTGGGCGAAGGACATAGGAAAATTCTGCTCAACCTCGCCGACGTCAATTACATTGACAGCACTGGTTTAGGTCATCTGGTCAGTGCCGTCGCTAGCGCGCGGAAGGTGAAAGGGGACCTGAAGTTGCTCAAACTCACGGGCAAAGTTCAGGATATGCTGCAGATTACAAAACTGCATACCGTCATCGACATCATGGACGACGAGGCGGTAGCCATCGAGTCTTTCAATCGAGTTATTACCGCAACAGCATGACTGTCGACTTACCTTTCGAATATTATACCCATCATATACTATTAGACAGCTGATAAATCGCCTGCTATCCTGCGCTGTGAACTGTCGGTACAAGCCCGCTTGCGCGTTGAATTCTCCCTGTCCCGACCGGCTTCCTGCGCCGTTATCCCCCATTCTTCGGTTTTTGGTCCCCCTGTGCGTCAGCTAAGTCCTTTGTTTCCCCTTGATACAAGCCATTCTCCCGCAACTCCTTTGTTTCCCCTACATACGCAAAAACAGGGGCAGGGGTGGGTATCAACTGAGTTATGTTACTGTTTTGTCCTTAACATGTCGGCGCGCCGACATTTCATGGAAAGGAAACTGCCACCAACCGATCGCCAGCTAAGTGAACCACTCGCTGCGATACGCCAGCCACCAACTGAATGCCAGCAAAGGAACAGTCGCGCCGACGGCCCACCAGAACGGCAGAAACAGATCGGCTGCCAGGCCCAGCACCGCGAATGTTCCCCAAAATATCTTGCGTTGCATGGTTTCAGTCTAACCTGAATTGCCAAGCGCGGCTGGCCTTTGCGCTTCATTTGCGATACAAACGGTGCATCGCAAGGACCGGATTTTGGCGGAGGAATCGATGACGAAAGAAAGTCCGTTGAGTTCTACGCGCGGTTTTCGCGTACGCACCTACGAAGCCGAAGGTGTTATGGTCGTGGAATGCGAAGGCCGTCTGACCAGCGACAACGCCCCGCTGCTGCGCATGGAAATCAAGGACCTGGTGCCGCTTCACCCGCGCATCGTTCTGGATCTGAAACAAGTTCCGCAGATGGACAGCGCCGGTCTGGGCATGGTTGTCGGAATATACGTGACGGCGCGGACCCGCGGTTGTCGCCTCGAGCTGATAAACGCCAACGAGGCTATCCGCAAATTGTTCAGCATCACTAACGTGCTTTCGCTCTTCGAGCCGGCGGGCCGCCACCACGGCAAAACAATCTAGGCGATTTTCATTCCTGACAGAGCAAGACCAGCTTGCCGGACACTTGAGCCCTTTCGAGCATTTCGTTGGCGCGCGCTGCTTCTCGCAAAGGAAATCTCGCGGCGATCACCGGATGAATCTTCCTTTGCAAGAGCAACCCGAACAAACGCGACAGGTCTTCGCGAAACAGATCCGGCGAGGCGTCGGAAAAAGTCTTGACGTTGAACCAGGAGGCACGTTTCCCGTCAGGAAGAATTTTCATTAAGCCAAGCGTCGCGAATCCAAACCCCGCGGCCAACTTCCCTTCCGAAAGCGCAGCCTGCGCGCCGTAGCAGACTAGTGCTCCGCCCTTACGCAAGCATCCGTAGGAAGACCACCAATTCTTTCCGCCGATAGGGTCGAGCACAGCGTCAACCCCTCCGGCGGCAAGCTGACGTAACCGCTCAACGAAGTCCTCAGAGCGGTAGTCAATGGGCGTCGCGCCAAGCGAGGCAACTAGTTCATGTTTTGGTTTAGAGGCCGTGCCGAACATTGCAAGGCCCGCGAGTTTCCCTAATTGCAAGGCTGCGGTTCCGACGCCTCCCGCAGCGGCGTGAATCAGAACCCGCTGACCTTCCCTGAGCTTCGCCACGCGATGGAGCATTTCGTAAGCCGTCATGTAATTGAGGACCAGGCTAACGGCTTCCGTGGGATCTAGAGCGTCGGGAACAGATACAAGTCGACTGGCGGGAACAATCGTGTAACGGCTGTATCCGCCGGTCATGATGAGAGCGGCCACACGTTGGCCAATCGTGAGTTGGCGAACTCCGTCGCCTAGAGCGTCGACCTCACCGACGATGTCGTAGCCTGGAGCAAACGGAAACTTCGGAGCGTCTGGGTAAAGGCCGTGCCGCATCAGAACATCAGCAAAAGCAACGCCGGCGGCCACGATTTTCACACGAACCTCGCCCGCGCCGGGCTTGGGCAGATCTTCTTCGACCCACTGCAAAACCTCTGGACCGCCCAGTCCCGTTATGACGACGCGAACATTTTTTGGTTCGGGCATCCAGTCAGCCTTTCTTCAGCAGAACTCCCGCCGCTTGCCAAGCTTCCAGAATGTATATACGTTATGTATATACAAAGAGGCGGAGAGTGGCAATCGCAAGGGTATTTAAATCGGGGAACAGCCAGGCGGTGCGCCTGCCGAAGAAATTCCGCGTCAAGAGCAAGGAACTGGAGATCGAGAAGCGCGGCAACGAAATCATCCTGCGCGAAAAGCCAGTTGGGATGGAACGAGCATTCCACCTAATCGCCAGCTTGCCAGAGGAAATTCTGCATATCCGTCGTGGAAAAGACAAACCTCAAAAGCGCAAGGGGCTGTAGTGGACGGCCACTATTTGCTCGACACAAACACATTTATCTATATTCGGCGCGAGCAGCCAACAAGCGTCATGGAGCATTTTCGCAAAGTGCAGCCCGGCGAAGCTGCGGTATCAGTGATTACGTATGGGGAGTTGCTCTACGGAGTGGCAAAGAGCAGTAAGCGGGCCTTGGGCATGATAGCGCTCCAGCAGTTGACGTTAGCTGTTCCGGTTCTTCCTTTACCAGAAGCCGCAGCCTCGATCTATGGAACGATACGAGCGGAATTGGAAGCATCGGACAAAGTAATTGGGAACAATGATTTGTGGATTGCGGCGCACGCGATGGCGGCAAGGCTGATTTTAGTAACGAACAACGAGAAAGAGTTTCGGCGCGTTCGCGGGCTAAAAGTTCAAAACTGGGCGAAGTAGTATTGCCCTCGTAGTCAGGCGCTAGCGGACGACGCCGGCGAGTGGCGACGAGGCGGAAGCGTAGAGGCGCTTGGGCATGCGGCCGGCGTTGAAGGCTTTGCGGCCGGCAACCACGGCGTCGCGCATCGCTTCAGCCATCAAGACAGCATCAGCGGCTTCCGCGATTGCCGTATTCATCAGGACGCCATCGGCGCCAAGTTCCATTGCCACGGCCGCGTCTGAAGCGGTCCCCACTCCGGCATCAACAATCATCGGCACTTCGGTGATGCGTTCACGGAGGATTCGAAGGTTGGCCGGATTCTGAATCCCCAGGCCGGAACCGATGGGCGCAGCCAGCGGCATAACCGCAGACGCGCCGGCGTCAATCAGCTTCCGGGCAGCAATCAGATCGTCGTTCGTATACGGGAGTACGATGAAACCTTCCTTTACCAGCACGCGGGTGGCTTCAATCAGTTGCTCGGTATCGGGAAACAATGTTTGCTGGTCGCCGATGACTTCCAGTTTGATCCAGTTCGACAGACCAACTTCACGCGCCAAACGCGCTGTACGGATGGCTTCGTCCGCTGTGTAACAAGCAGCAGTGTTTGGCAAAATGAAAATTTTCTCGCGGTCGATGTAGTCCAGCAAAGACTCCTTGGACTTGTCCGTTAGATTCACGCGGCGAACGGCGACGGTGACCATGTCCGCACCCGAAGCAGCGTGAGCACGAGCCATTTCCTGAAAGCTGCGGTACTTCCCTGTCCCAACGATGAGTCGAGAATCGAACGCGCGACCTGCGATGACCAATTGGTCTGACATGTCAGTGTCTCCAAGGGAATTGTAGTCCTTGGAGAGCGACAGGACAAATATTCGATGACAAACCAAATATGTGCGGCGGAACTACGGGTGGAAAGGCAGCGGCCAGCCGCCGAACTCCACATTCATAAGCTTTGAAGATGCGCTTCGAGAAACCAGAGATCTTTGTCGAGATCCCGCGTCAACGTTGTGAACAGATCGCAGGTGATGGCGTCGCCGAGATCGTCGGCTTCCTGCACCGCGGTGCGCAGCGCGTTGGCATGATGCGCCACATTGTGCACCAGAAACTTCAGCATAGACGGGCCATCGGACGCCGCCAGATCCGCTTCTTTCAAACCGGATTTTGCTGCGGCTTCGCGGGCGGTGCCGTTGGCGACTCCGCCAAGAGTGGTGACGCGCTCGGCCAGCGAATCGGTCTGATCTTCCAGGTGAGACGCGATGGAATCGAAAAGTTCGTGCAACTGAATGAAATGCATTCCCTTCACATTCCAGTGGGCCCACTTCACCTGGGAACGCAAATCGAAACTGTCAGCCAGCCGCGTGTTCAGCAGCGCGATAATCGCCTGCCGATGTTCTTGGGGAGCGCCGACGCTGGAAGGATAAGTACGCAATGTAGCAACCGCCGCTTTAGCCATAGGGAAACCTCCTTAGCAAAGATCGGAACTACTCGTTGAGATGGCGGAAAAAAGAAAAGGGATACAAATTTCTCGCGAAAACGCGCAATTTCTGCCAGCGCCGGGTTTGAACAAGTGTCGTGTCCCGAAAATAAATATGACGACGTTCGGGGCATTCAGGGGCTAAAGCCCAATTCCATTCTCAGGCGTTACGCCGGGGCTGAAAGCCCCGGCCTCCTACAGAAAAATACAACGAAATTCCGGCACGACACACTAACGGTCCCAGGCTCGAATCAATCCTGCGCGACGGGTCGTGGTTCGGTTACGTCGGAGTACAGCTTGGCGATCAAGTCGTGAAATTGTTTCTCGACCACGCGGCGTTTCAGCTTCATGGTAAAAGTAAGGCTGCCGCTAGCAAAAGTGAAATCGTCAGGCAGCAGGGCGAAGCGCTTAATGTTTTCATATTTCGCCAGATGCGTAGTCAGGCGGCTGACTTCGTTTTCAATTAAGGCATAAGCGCGGGGATGCGCGGCAAGTTCCGCGTTGGAAGAAAACTTCAGGCCTTCATCCGCGAGCTTGGCCGAAACGGTAGCGTGGTTTGGCACAATCAGTGCCACGACGAATTTCCGTTGATCGCCGACAACCATAGCGTTCAGGATGTAGGGACTGGTTTTCAACGCGTTTTCGATTGGCTGTGGGGCGACAAATTTTCCGCCTGCGGTCTTCAGCAGATCCTTCTTGCGATCGGTGATGAAAAGATAATTGTCTTTGTCCAGATAGCCGATATCGCCGGTCCGAAACCAGCCGTCTTCCGATAGAACGTCGCGCGTAGCTTCCGGCGATTTGTAGTAGCCCTGCATAATGCACGGGCCTTTAGCCAGAATCTCGCCATCATCGGCGATGTGAATCTGGACGTTAATGATGGGTCTGCCGCTGCTGCCAACGCGGTTCTTGGGATAGTTCGAAGTAAGCACAGGAGAAGTTTCGGTGAGCCCGTAACCCTGATAAATGGGAATGCCGATGGCCCAAAAAAATTCCGCCATTTCCTTGGAAAGCGGCGCGCCGCCGGACATTACCAGCCGTAACTTTCCGCCAGTGCCCGCGCGAATCTTGGAGTAGACGAGTTTGTCGGCAATCGCCCATTTCAGCTTTACACCCAAGCTGGCGCTTTTTTCGCCGCACCGCCAACTGGCCGCTTCGCGCGCCGTCTTGATGGAAAAATCGAAAATCTTGCGCTTTGCGCCGGTGGCTTTGCTTCCCTGCTCCATCAAACGGGCATAGATCTTTTCAAAGAAGCGAGGAACGGCAGCGAGGATCGTGGGGTGAACTTCAAGCAGGGCCTGCGCGACATTTTCCACGACTTCTACATAGGCCACGGGACATCCCTGAAAGAGGTAGACGTAATCGAGCATACGTCCGTAGACATGCGCCAAAGGCAGAAACGATACGGCCAGATCTTCTTCAGGCTTGAGGTTGAATTCCACGCACGTGTCGCTGACATTCGAGCTGAAATTGTTGTGAGTGAGCATCACGCCTTTTGGCTCACCGGTTGTTCCCGAGGTGTAAATGAGGGATGCCAATTGCGTGGGAAGGACCTGAGCGACGCGCAGGCGATAGGCGGCGATCTCAGCGGGGCCGGTGGTCGCAATCAAGGTTTCGTAGCGCAAGAAATCGGCAGGCAAGGTGTCGCCCGCATGCGCCACGATCACCTGTTGCAGGTCTTTGAGCTGGTCTCTGATGGCGAGGAACTTCTCGAGCTGAGCGGCACCGGAAATAAAAACCACCTTCGCGCCACAGTGATTCAGGATATAGCTCATGCGGTCAGGCGACTCGTTGAAGTACACGGGCACGGTGACAGCGCCCGAACCGCTAATGGCGAAATCGGCGGTATGCCATTCCGGGCAATTGGGAGCAAAAAGGCCGACGCGGTCGCCGGATTTCACGCCGAGTTCAACAAGAGCATTGGCTAGGCCGGCTGAACGCCGCAGAAACTCTTGAGAAGAAACGGCTTCCCAGCGATCGTTGCGGCGCACCATTTGCGCGCGGGCGGAAGGGTGCTCGTCGACGGCCCGAAGGAATCGCGAAGGGAGGGTTGGATAGTTCATGCAATTTTTGAATGTACCCTAGTCAGAAATTTGGTGCAATGTTGGCGAAGGTGGGAGTGGTCAATGAGGTAAAGTGGCAGACAACTTTCGGGTTTCTGTCCCGTTCGTTGCGTCCCAAAGCCTGACGACATTGTTCGGCCCACCGGAGGTGCTCCAGCGACCATCGGGACTGAAAGCCGCCCCGCCTTTCGTTACTCCTAGAATTTTTTTGGAGACTTTGGTCCCAGAGACGTCCCACAGAATCAACTGGCCATCGCGTGACCAGGAAAGGATATTGCCGCCATTCGGGCTGAATGCCACGGCATCCACGTATCCGTTATGCCCTCGTAAGATCGCAATCTCGTTTCCGTTCGCCGAATCCCATAGACGGATGCTGGTGTCCTGGCTGCCTGTGGCAATGAGCTTTCCGTCAGGACGAAACGCCACGCTGAGAAAAGCGTAGTTATCACGAGGCCTACGCCATAGCTCCTTCGCGCTGTCTGCGTCGATCATTCGCAACGTATGCCCGGCCGAGATAATGCGCGTGCCATCGGGACTAAAAGCCGTTGCCCCGTACACGCCCGCATCTGCCGGACCCAGATCGCTTGGTTTAGTCGCGTAACCCAGTTTCCAGAGCAGAAGATTCTCGGCAGAAGAGACAGCCAAAATACGGGAGCCGTCGGGACTGACAGCCGCGCCTCCGAATGCAAAATCGGGAACCGAAATGGACGGAGCGGGAGGGTCAGAGCCAATGGTCTGTAGAGAAAGTGTGTCTCCCGCAATCACAACGAACTGTCCTTTGGGGGCAAGAGCCAACGAGTTAAAGGGCGTCGCAGCATTCCCCGTTGAAGATTTCCAGAGCTGACCTTGCAGGCGGCCATCTTCGAAATTCCAGAGGTAGGCCACACCGTTTCGCGTGCCACCGAGAAGTCTCTTGCCGTCGGCGCTAAAAGCAACAGTGATGATGTCGTTTCCTTCGGGTGACGCTTTGTGATGAGGCCAAATCGCAAGAATCAGGCAGACAGCAAGGCCTAGAGCGATGCTGATCGCAACGACTTTCGACGAGGGTGGATGTCCGATTCGCATCTGCCAGGAAACGTGCTGCCAGGTCCGCTTGCCAGGATTTCTTTAGTGCCCACTAGCCGTGGAATTCTGCCGCCTGTCTCTCAGGGGCTAGTTAGGCGTAGGCACGCCGACCGTTCAGCAGCAACCATGAATTCAACGATTTGTATTACATTTCGCCTATGCAAAAGGTCAAGTGTCCGCATTGTGCGTCGCAAGCCGTGAGGGTATCACTAATAGATGGATACAAGTTTTACTGTCCCCTGTGCGGATGGAACCACGAGTTCGTTCGGGCAGCGTTGTTCTCAACGATCAAGATTAGTCTCGTTCTGGTGGCGCTCGCTGTGGTTTTGGCCGTGATAGCCCGCGTTAGAGTTCCAGGTGAGGGGTGGGCATGGGCAGGCATTTTGCTGGCATTCTCAGGATTGCCCATCTATTACGCACTCTCCGCATTCCAACACACGCGCAAATTAAGGAGCCTGACATTTCAGCCAGCTACCGACCAGTCGTCAACGTTCACCGTTTCCGAGATGTCATCGTCGGGTGTCCCAACGAAAACGATTGTATTCAAGAAAAAAGAGTTTCCGGAATTGGCCGCACTTCCTTGTCCGCGGAAACTGAAAATGACGTGGAAAGGTCGTTGCTACGTCGTTTTCGCGTTGGCTGTAATGAGCTTGTTCACGATCTACGGTCTCCCAGCTCTGTGGAGCGCATTCAACAGTCCGCGTTCTGCAGAAGGAAGAAAGTGGTCGCTGGTCGCATGGCCGCCGTTAATTTACGGGTACTCTTTCGTCTTCTTTCGCAACCGATTCCGCGAACGGCAACTATTAGCGGATGGAGAGTTGGCCTGTGGTTATGTCACGGCCCAAAATAACGGGCGATATAGTCAGTCCATTCAATACTGCTTCAAACTCTCGGGTGGAAGACTTGTGTTTGGGCGGTGCAACGACGCTTCGCGGTCCCTATACGAAGGCATGACAGTGCCCGTATTCTACGATCCAGACAATTCGGCACGCAGCATACCGCTCGATTGTTCTCTGACAAAAATTGCCTGAGTCTTAGTAAGTCATCTAGCTGGAATCCGACTTATCGCCCTTCTCATTCTTCGCAAGCAAGAAGAGGTGAGTTAAGATGGGGGCCGAGGAGCTAATCCCATGAGCACATCGATGTCCGTGATGAATGATCCAGCGGTCAGCCGCGGACCCTTTCGTGCCCCGCGCGGAACCGAGCTTTCCTGCAAAGGTTGGCAACAGGAAGCGGCGCTGCGGATGCTGCTGAATAATCTGGACCCGGAAGTGGGAGAAAAGCCGGAGGACCTGATTGTCTATGGAGGAACGGGAAAAGCGGCGCGAAATTGGGATTGTTTTCATGCCATCGTGAAGTCGCTGCGTGCGTTGGAGGGAGACGAGACGCTGCTGGTGCAGTCGGGCAAGCCTGTGGCTGTTTTCAGGACGCACGACTATGCGCCGCGCGTGTTGTTGTGCAACTCCAACCTGGTGGGCCAGTGGAACAACTGGGAAAAGTTCAACGAGTTGGACCGCGCCGGGCTGATGATGTACGGCCAGATGACTGCCGGGAGCTGGATTTACATCGGGACACAGGGAATCCTGCAAGGCACGTTTGAGACGTTTGCTTCCGCGGCGCAACAACATTTCGGTGGCACGCTTTCGGGCAAGCTGGTGGTGAGCGGCGGCCTGGGAGGAATGGGTGGAGCGCAACCGCTAGCAGCCACGATGAACGGCGGAGCGTTTTTGGGGATCGACGTCGACCCGGAGCGCATCAAGCGGCGCGTCAAGTCGGGCTATTGCGACGTCATGGTGACCTCGCTGGACGAAGCCCTGCGCATCTTGAAGAACGCCGTGCGCAAGGGAGAAGCAACTTCGGTTGGCCTGGTTGGCAATTGCGCTGACCTTATTCCAGAGCTGGCGAAACGCGGCGTGGTGCCCGACATTTTGACTGACCAGACCAGCGCGCACGACCCGATCGGCGGGTATGTTCCGAACAAGATGACGCTGGAGCAAACAATTGCGCTGCGAAAATCGGACCCGCAGGAATATCGCAAACGCTCGATCGCGGCAATGGCCGAACACGTTCAGGGCATGTTGGAGCTGCAAAAGCTTGGCGCGGTAACTTTCGACTACGGCAACAACATTCGGACGTTTGCGCATGAGGCGGGCGTGAAGAACGCTTACGACTTCCCTGGATTCGTCCCTGCGTACATTCGCCCGCTGTTCTGCGAGGGTAAAGGACCATTTCGATGGGCGGCGCTTTCGGGTGAAGCTTCGGACATAGCGCGAACCGACCGGCTAGTCCTGGAAATGTTTCCAGAGAACGAACACCTGAAGCGCTGGATCACCATGGCGCAGAAAAAAGTTAAATTTCAGGGATTGCCATCGCGCATCTGCTGGCTGGGCTATGGGGAACGCGACAAGTTTGGACTGGGGCTGAATGATCTGGTGGCCAAGGGCGAACTGCAAGCACCGATCGTGATCGGACGGGATCATCTGGATTGCGGGTCGGTGGCGTCTCCCTACCGTGAAACGGAATCGATGAAGGACGGCTCTGACGCGATTGCGGACTGGGCGCTGCTGAACGCGCTGGTGAATACGGCGAGCGGTGCGTCGTGGGTTTCGATACATAATGGCGGCGGGGTGGGGATCGGGTACTCGCAACACGCGGGCCAAGTAACGTGCGCGGATGGCACCAAAGAGATGGCCAAGCGCATCGAACGGGTATTGACGAACGATCCCGGAATGGGAGTAGTTCGCCACGTCGACGCCGGCTACACGGAGGCAATCGATTTCGCGAAGAAGGCGGGCGTGAAGGTACCGATGTTGTAGGGCGAGGCGAAACGTCGAGGAGCAGACGATGTACACAATATTCGGAGCAACAGGAAATATTGGATCGGTGATCAGCAAGGTTCTGCTGGAGAAGGGCGAACAGGTACGTGTGGTCGGCCGAAGTGCCGGCAAATTGCAGAGGTATGCGCAAAAAGGAGCCGAGGCGGTTGTTGGCGATGTTTCCGACGAAGTCGCGATGACGCAGGCATTGAGCGGGGCTCGCGCCGCGTTTCTGATGATCCCGCCGAATGCAGTCTCGCCCGACTACCGTGCAGAGCAAGAGCGCATCAGCGATTCAATCGCCGCAGCGGTGAAGAAATCCGGGTTGCAGTACGCCGTGAACCTGAGCAGTTTTGGGGCGCAGGCGGAAACGGGAACGGGTCCCATTTCAGGGCTTCATCGCCTTGAGAAGAAATTGAACGCTATCGACAAGTTGAACGTACTGCATTTGCGGCCGGCCTACTTTTTTGAGAACCATCTGAACGCCATCAACATGATCCAGATGATGGGAATGATTGGCGGAGGTTTGAACGCCGATTTGCCCGTTCCGCAGATTGCGACGCGAGACATTGGCGCTTACGCGGCCGAGCGACTGCTAAGGCTGGACTTCAACTCGAAACAGACTCACGAACTGTTGGGGCGCGATTTGAGCTTGAATGAAGTCGCTGTGGTGATTGGGCGCGCGATTGGCAAGCCTGATTTGCGATACGCGCAGTTCCCTTACGATCAGGTGGAACAGTTTCTGCTGCAAACGGGCATACCAGCAAAAACGGCGGCGTACTTCGTCGAGATGTACCGCGGGATCAACGAGGGGATCGTCGTGGCTGTCGAGCCGCGTTCGGCGGAAAATACCACGCCGACTTCGATCGAGACTTTCGTGAAAGACGTGTTTGCGCCGGCATACCGAGGGCAAGCCGTCGGCGCGTGAAATGCAAACCGCGACTGAATCTGCCAGAATAACAACACGTTGAGCGACAGCCTACTGATTGCAGGTGCTTCTCAGCTTTTGACACTGAGGGGCGAGGGACCGCGCAGGGGTAGCTCCCTTTCCAAACTTGGGATTATCGAAGATGGAGCGGTGCTGGTGCGCGACGGGTTGATCGTTGCGGCCGACAAGCGCGCGCGGGTGGAATCGCGCAAAGATGCAAGGCGAGCAGAGAAGATCGATGTTGGCGGGCGCGTGATTCTGCCCGGATTTGTGGATTCGCACACTCACCTGGTGCATGCAGCAAGCCGCGCCGAAGAATACGAGCTGAAAATCCAAGGCGTCAGCTACGAGGAAATCGCAAAGAAGGGCGGCGGCATTCTGAATTCGGTGAAGCGGCTGCGAGCCGCCACTTCTAATGCTCTAAAACGCCGGGCGCTCGCCACGTTGCAGGAATTCGCCGCTTACGGAACGACAACGGTGGAGGCAAAAAGCGGTTACGGTCTGGACGTTGCGAGCGAACTGAAGATTCTGCAATTGCATCGCGAGCTGAGCCAGGCGCAACCGCTGGAAATCGTTTCGACGTTCCTGGGTGCGCATGTAGTTCCGGCGGAGTATCGCGGTACACCTGACGGCGCAGAGCGATACGTGGAACTGTTGACCGATCAACTGCTGCCGGAAGTGGTGAACGAAGGTCTGGCGGAATTTTGTGATGCGTTTTGCGATCGGGGCGCCTTTACACGCGCGCAATCGAAGCAGATCTTGAGTGAGAGTAAACAACACGGGCTTGTGCCGAGATTGCACGCCGAGCAATTATCGCGAACGGGAGCGACGCAATTGGCGGTGGAACTGCAGGCGGCCAGCTGCGATCACCTGGAACACATCAACTCCGCCGACATTCGCCGGCTGGCGCAATCGCGCACCGTGGCCACGATGCTACCGGGCTGCGATTTTCATCTGGGTTGGAAGGAATATGCTCCGGCACGGAAGTTGATTGAGGCCGGAGCGATTGTGGCGCTGGCGACAGACTACAATCCGGGCACATGCCCAACCGTGAGCATGCCTATGATCCTGTCTTTGGCATGCACGCAATTGCGCATGACTCCGGCCGAAGCCATTACCGCGGCCACGATCAACGCCGCGTTTGGTTTGCGGCGCGACAAGCGAATCGGATCGCTCGAAGCAGGAAAGCAAGCGGACCTGGCGGTCTTCGCAGTGGAGGATTACCGCGAAATTCCCTATTATTTTGGAATGAACCGCTGCTGGTTGACGATGAAGCGCGGCGAGATCATTTACATGCAGGATTGAAGTAGAAGGACTTTGAATGACGCGGTATTCTTGCGCGCATTCCTGAGGCGGAAGCTGACGATGAAACGATTGATAGAGTGCGTGCCGAATTTTTCCGAGGGACGAGATCCCGCGAAGGTCGACGCCATCATCCAGGCGATGAGCGACGTGCCGGGCGTCTATGTTCTGGATCGTGAGATGGACGGGGACCACAACCGCTGCGTGGTGACGCTGGCGGGCGATCCCGAAGCAGTTGCGGAAGCCGCCATTCGCGCCACGGGCCGCGCGATGGAACTGATCGACATGAACCACCAGACCGGAGCGCACCCGCGCGTGGGCGCAACCGATGTAATCCCATTCATTCCTATTGAGGGGATGTCGATTGAAGATTGCGTGGCGCTGGCGCGGCGTGTGGGAAATGAAATCTGGAAGCGTCACCGCATTCCAATTTTCTTTTATGAAGCGGCGGCAACGCGGCCGGATCGCGTCAATCTGGAAAATGTGCGCCGCGGCCAGTTTGAAGGCTTACGCGAAGAGATGAAGAAGAATCATGACCGTCAACCGGACGTCGGTGAGCCAAAGCTGCATCCAACGGCCGGAGTGACGGTAGTGGGAGCGCGGAAATTTCTGATCGCCTACAACGTTAACCTGAACACTTCTGACATCAGCATCGCGAATAAAATCGCGAAGGCGATTCGCTTCTCGAGCGGGGGTCTGCGGTACGTGAAATCGATGGGCGTGGAACTGAAGGCACGCAATCTGGCACAAGTGTCGATCAACCTCACGGACTTCGAGAGCACGCCGATGCACCGGGTCTACGAGATGGTGAAACGCGAGGCCGAGCGGTACGGCGTGATGCCGGTGGGCAGCGAGATTGTCGGACTGGTGCCAAAAAAGGCAATTGAGATGGCTGCGGATTTCTTTTTGCAACTGGAGAATTTTTCGCCTTCACAGGTGTTTGAAAACAAGCTGTCGACCGTGCTGACGGGCGCACCAGCGGAGGTCAAAGAGGGAAATCTAGCCAGCCTTGCCCGCCCGTTCCTGGAGGCGGTGGCCGAACCAACGGCGACGCCGGGAGGCGGCAGTGTGGCGGCACATGCAGCGGCGATGGCCGCGGCGCTGGGACAAATGGTAGCGGGCTTGTCGCGCAAGAAGAAATCGCAGATGTTGCATGTCGAAAAGCTCTCTGAACACGTGGATGCGCTGCGCAAAACGGCCGACGAACTGGCGGCAGCTATCGACCGCGATGCTGCTTCCTACGATGCCGTGATGGCCGCGTTCAAGCTTCCGCAAGGAAGCGCCGCAGAGATGGAGCAGCGCGAACAAGCCGTGCAGCGAGCGACCAAGGGCGCTGCGGAGGTTCCTCTGGAGGTTGCGCAAAAGGCAGTTGCGCTGCACGATCGCCTGGTGCAACTGGAAGGGGTTTCCGCCGCATCCATGAAATCAGATCTCCGTGTGGCGCGTCTAATGGCAGTAGCTGGTGCGAAGGGCGCTATCGCGAACGTCGAGATCAACCTGGATGGCCTGAAAGACACGGTATATGTGGACTCCATCAAAAACCGAGTTGACGATCTGCGCAAACGCCTCGGTTAGTCCCTGGCCGGTGTCGTAGAATAGAGTTTCTGCCCTGCCCCTTTGAAAGGAGCACTTCATGAAGTGTATGGCGATAACGGTACGGATTCTGGCGGCGTGTGCCGCATTGGTTTTGCTTTCTGCCACGGCCAATCTGGCCAGAGCAGGCGGCGTGGGGGCCGATACCATTGGTATTTTCCCAAAGGAAGTGGGCGAGTTTGCGTATGCCGACCTGAAAAAAGCTCGCACCATGAAGTGGTACCCCGCGCTGCAGGAACAGATGCTCCCGGAACGCTTCCGGCAATTCGAAAAGTTTCTAGCGTCGGCGGGCGTGGATCCAAATAGCCAGGTGGATGAACTGGTGTGGGGCTTGGTGCCCGAGTCGATGGCAAAACCGGAGACCGGAGGCGCCGCGGACATCCCGTCAAGCGAGATGATTGTTGGGGTCGCCATGGGCAGCTTCAATCCGGAGTCTACGGAGGCGTATTTCAAGCAGCAAAAGCTCGCGGTGACGGATGTACGTGGGTTCAAGCTGTACGCGTTCGGGTCGGGGTCGGGAGCGAATGACCTGTTTTTCTTTTTCATCGACTCGAGCAAGGCGGCGTTCGGCCATCGTAAACTTCTGGAGAAGATGATTGAGATTCGTTCCGGAGGACAAGAGGGTCTGTTGCGCAACGACAAGATGTACAACCTGATTAACGAAGCCAATGGCTCTGGCATGGTTTGGGCGGTGCTGGGTCCGGGTTACACGCGGCTGGCGCTAGGGCAACTCGCTCCGGAAGTGCAGCAGTTCCCTGAAGCGGCGAAACTGATCCAGAACATGCAATCGATGATCATCACGGCCAACGCCGGCAGTGGTATCGACGGAAAATTTCAGGCCGTCTGTGGTTCCTCCGGGGATGCCAACACGCTGAGCCAGTTGATGCAGGCCGGTCTGCTGTACAAGAAATATCAAGCCAATAAAGACAATCCGGAATTGGGGCAACTTCTCGATCAGGCCAGCGTGTCTCCTTCAGGCGACCGTGTGGTGATTAGCATGACTCTTAGCGACGATCAGATGACCTCGCTGATCAAGAAAAACACGTTTGCATTTAAATTGTGAGTGAAGTTGCAGAGCGGATCTTCAGCGGGTTAATCGGTGTGTGCGCCGTTGCGCAGGAACTTGATCAGGCGCATGCGCGCGGACTTTTCCAGAAAGTCGCAGTGCACTTCGTCGACGCCGGGCAGCTTTAGTTCCTGCTTTTCGTCCGGACGTTCTGTTCCCGGCACATCCAGATCGATTTCCAGACGATCCTCATAGCGAAGCAAGGTAATCGCACAACTGCTGGCTGAATTGTGGCAGTGGAAGCAGTGCTTGCAGGCCAACATCACGGACTGTTGTAAATCCAGAATCGCTTCATTTGGCAGCCCAGCGTTGTCCGCGAAATAGCGCGCGACACCTCCGGCAGCAGCGGCCAGACGCACATCCGCGTCCATTTGAAGCAGGATCGTTTGGGGGTAGGTCGGCACGGTTATTGGCTACTAGCTAAAGCAATATCACAAGCTTCGCGGCAATCCGGACAATAGTACAACCCATCGACGCAGAGGCGAACATGGTTCTGGCCTTTGCAGATGGTGCAGTACTTTTCGCAAGTGCAATAAGGCTCGACCTTGTCGCACTGTACGCAGACGACCTGCTGCAGGGCAGCCATGTGCACCTCCGAGAAAAACTGTACCTGACCGGTAGTATACCGGCAAGAGCGGCGTAGCCTGAAGTCTCTAACTGTTAAGTGGTGGCCATTGCATTCACATGCCGTCGGAAGCGTGTTTTGACGCTACCTGCCTCGCATGCTAACATCCCTTTTTGCCCGAGCACTCGGAATGGACTCCGGAACCTCTCCCATAAATTCGGCACCTCGCAAAACGCCTTTGAACGCGACGCATCGCCGTTTAGGGGCGAAAATGGTGAATTTTGGCGGCTGGGATATGCCCGTCGAATACCCATCCAGCGGCGGATTGGTAGCGGAGCATAGAGCGGTGCGCAACGGTGTGGGCTTGTTTGACGTCAGTCACATGGGCGATATCCGGGTGCGACGTGGCAGACATCCGGATGGTGCGCTGGCCGCGGTTCAGCAAATAACAATGAACGACGCGTCGAAGTTGGCCATCGGGCAGGCACAGTATTCGGCAATGCTGTATCCCGAAGGAACATTCGTCGACGACGTTATCGTGCATCGGCTGGGCGAAGACGATTTTCTGCTGGTGATCAATGCGGGCACGCGAGAGAAAGACATCAATTGGGTACGGGAAAACACGAAGAAGTTTGATTGCCAGGTTGAAGAGCTAAGCGACGCCTATACGCAGCTTGCCATTCAAGGACCGCGGGCTCGCGACGTTGTTCACAAACTGACTGATGCCAATCTGGACGCAGTGAAGAACTACTGGTTCACGCACGGCACGGTATGCGGCCTGAAGAATACGCTGATCGCCAGGACCGGGTACACGGGCGAAGACGGCTTCGAGATTTATATACCGTCCGACGTTGCCACCAGTGAACGCGCCTGGAGCGAAGTGCTGGAAGCGGGAAAAGAGTTCGGCATCGTTCCTTGCGGGCTGGGCGCGCGGAACACGCTGCGCCTGGAATCGAAGATGGCGCTGTATGAGCACGAGATCAGCGACAAGATCAACGTGTGGGAAGCGGGCCTGGATCGCTACTGCAAGATGGAGAAAGGCGAGTTCATCGGGCGCGCAGCGTTGGAAAAAGCGCGCGCCGCCGGACTGAGCAGGACGCTAGTCGGGCTGGAGATGATTGATCGTGGAATCGCGCGGGACGGATATCGCTGCGTGAACGAAGCTGGCGAAGCGGTCGGCGTAGTGACCAGCGGCTCGCCATCGCCGACGCTATGCAAAAACATAGCACTGGCCTATGTGCCACCGTCGCTTGCGGCGCTGGGCACAATCGTGGCGATCGAGATTCGCTCGCAGAAATGCAGAGCGCACGTGGTTTCGACTCCATTTTATAAACGGCCCAAAAAGGCAATCGCCCAGTAAAATGGAAGCGGTGGAATTCTAAAGCAAGGGGGTGTTGCAATGGCTTATCCGAAAGAGTTTCGCTATACAAAAGAACACGAATGGATTTCCGCGAAAGGCGACACGGCCACGATCGGTATCACCGACTACGCGCAACATGAATTGGGCGATGTGGTATTCGTTGAATTGCCCTCGGCGGACGCCAAGATTACCGTCGGCAAGACCTTCGGTTCGGTGGAATCGGTGAAAGCGGTAAGCGAAATCTACGCTCCAGTGAACGGTGAAGTCATCGAAGGCAACGCTGAACTGCACAACAAACCGGAGACCATCAATAGCGATCCGCACGGCGCCGGGTGGCTGATTAAGGTGAAGCTCGCCAATCCCGCCGAAGTGAATTCTCTGATGGACGCAACTGCCTACGAAGCGTACATCGCGGAAAAGCAGATGGATGCGTCGGCCTGATGCGCTACTTGCCGAAGAGTCCCGCCGAGCGCGAAGAAATGCTGGCTGCCATCGGCGTGAAATCGGTCGAAGAACTGTTTTCGACAATTCCGGAAGCCTACCGGTTGAAAGGGCCGTTGAATTTGCCGCCAGCGATGTCTGAAGCGGAAGTCATCGACTATTTTCAACAGCGGGCCTCGGAAAACTCCGTCGGGTACACCAGCTATCTGGGGGCCGGCGTGTATAACCACCTTCGCTCTGTGGTGACCGACACGATTCTGCAACGCGGTGAGTTCCTGACCTCGTACACGCCTTACCAGGCTGAGATTTCCCAAGGCACGCTGCAAGCTATCTTCGAGTTTCAGACTTTGATGTGCCAACTGACCGGGCAGGAAGTTGCCAACGCCTCCATGTATGACGGCTCGACGGCAACGACTGAAGCGGTGCTGATGGCGGAGCGTTTGACGAATCGACGTCGAGTTCTGGTGGCACGTTCGGTTCATCCCGAATATCGCGAGGTGCTGAGAACGTATGCAAAGAATTCGGGCTTGAGCGTCGAGGAGATCGGCTACAGCGCCACGGGAACTCTGGATGGCAAGGGATTAGAAGCTTCGTTGAGGGATGACGTGTGCGCGGTTGTAGTGCAGTCACCGAACTTCTTTGGGACCGTCGAAACTCTGGCGCCACTGGCGGAAGCTGCGCACCGCAGTGGAGCGCTTCTGGTTGTTGCCGTGACTGAGGCTGTTTCGCTGGGAATTGTGAAGCCGCCCTCGGAAGCAGACATTGTGGCGATGGAAGGCCAGAGCTTTGGATTGGCTCCCAGTTACGGGGGACCATTCGTTGGCGTCATTGCATCGCGGGACAAATTTGTTCGTCAAATGCCTGGGCGGCTTGCGGGGCAGACGACCGACCTTGAAGGACGTCGCGGTTTTGTTTTAACACTGGCCACGCGGGAACAACATATCCGACGCGAGAAGGCGACTTCGAACATCTGCACGAATCAAGCGCTGTGCGCGCTGGCTGCCACGGTACATCTGACTCTGCTGGGGAAAGAAGGCTTGCGGGAATTGGCGGAGCAGAATCTTTCCAAAGCGCAGTTCGCGCTGCACGAACTGGAGAAGATTTCGGGCGTGAAGCGCACTTTTTCAGCGCCCTTCTTCAACGAATTCACCGTGGAATTGCCGCGGTCGGTGAAAATGATCAACGCGCAATTGCTGAAGGAAAAGATCGTCGGTCCGTTTGTTTTGGGTGCCGCGTATCCAGAACTGACGAAACATGCTTTGGTGTGCGTCACCGAAACAACTCCGCGGTCAGAGATCGAGCGCTTTGCCAAGGCCATACGACACTGTTTGGAACAACCGCTGTAACACTGGAGAAAGATGACCAAGCATTTCAACCGCGCACTACGGCATATAGTGCTGAACGAAGGGCTGATTTTTGAGAAGTCGTCGCCCGGGAAACGGGCATTCGACTTGCCGCCACTGGATGTGCCCGTAGCGGATGCAGCCAAGGCGCTTGGCGACTCGCATCGCCGCGAAGGCGTCGAGGGATTTCCGGAGGTCAGCGAGATTGAAGTGCTGCGCCATTTCACCAGACTTTCCACCTGGAACTATGCGATTGATCTGGGCATGTATCCCCTGGGCTCGTGTACGATGAAATATAATCCGCGCGTTAACGAGTATGTTGCGCGCCTGTCGGGCATTGCGACGGAGCATCCTTACCAACCACAGGAGCTTTCGCAAGGCTGCCTGAAAGTGCTGCAGTTGCTGGAACAATGCCTGCTGGAAATTACCGGGATGGACGTCGTCACGCTGCAGCCGGCGGCCGGCGCGCAGGGCGAACTCACGGGCTTGTTGTTAATTCGCGCTTATCACGAGAAACATGGCAACCCGCGCAAGATTGTCTTGATACCCGATTCCGCTCACGGCACAAATCCTGCAACCGCGGTAATTGCCGGCTACGAAGTGCAGAACATCAAGTCTGACGCCGCAGGCCAAATCGACATGGCGCATTTACGCGAGCAAGTGACGCCCGATGTTGCCGCGTTGATGCTGACGAATCCTTCGACGCTGGGTATTTTCGAGCAGCAGATTCCGCAGATCGCCGAAATCCTGCATGCGCAAGGCGCGCTGCTGTATATGGACGGCGCCAACATGAACGCGCTGGCTGGCGTAACGCGCCCGGGCGACCTCGGCGTGGATGTGATGCACCTGAACTTGCACAAAACGTTTTCCACGCCGCATGGAGGCGGCGGCCCCGGAGCGGGACCGGTGGCCATGAAGAAAATTCTAGAGCCCTATCTGCCTGTTCCAGTGCTGGTCGAAAAAGAGGGTGGCCGACTGGCGCTGGACTTTCACCGCAAACAATCGATCGGCAAAGTAAAAGCATTCAACGGAAATTTCGGTGTTCTAGTGCGGGCGCTCGCTTACATTCTTGCGTATGGCCCTGGGATTCGCCAGGCTACAGAGGATGCCGTACTCAACGCAAACTATATCCGCAAAGGGCTTGAGGGTACTTTCGATCTTCCGTACACGCGACCGTCGATGCATGAAGTGGTGTTCAGCGACGCAATTCAAAAGAAAAACGGCGTGAACACCATGGACATCGCCAAGCGCCTGATCGACTATGGCTTTCATCCCTATACAACCGCGTTTCCGCTGATTGTTCCCGGCGCTTTGATGATTGAGCCCACCGAATCCGAATCCAAGCAAGAATGCGATCTGTTTATTGACGCGATGAAGTCCATCGCCGAAGAAGCCAAAACGAACCCTGAGCTCGTCAAGACAGCGCCACACAACACCCGGATTCGGCGCCTGGATGAGGTTGGTGCCGCGCGCAAGCCGGTGCTTCGTTGGAAGCCCGCAGAGAAACATAGCAAAGCCGCAGACTGATTGAGCGCAGCGCTGCGCAAATGCTTGCGTAATTGATTGCGATTCCGAACATCTGTGGCAACGGCAGCCTGATACCGCGCTTCGCGCCTGATACAATTAACAAACAGGTTGACGGAGGCTGTTCTAGGTTATGGATTTTGCTGTCGACGTATGGTTACCGAAGTCGGTCATCCTTCTTCGCGAATACACCGTTGAAAAGTTTATCGCTGACCTGATCGCGGGCGTCACCGTTGGACTGGTGGCACTGCCGCTGGCGATGGCTTTTGCAATTGCTTCGGGAGTATCGCCGCAAGCGGGAATTTACTGCGCCATAGTGACCGGCTTCCTGATTTCGGCGTTGGGCGGCTCCAAAACACAGATCGGCGGACCGACTGGCGCCTTCGTAGTAGTGGTTTTGGGAATCATCTCGCGTTATGGCGTGGATGGTTTATTCACGTGCACCATGCTTGCAGGGGTGATCCTGGTGATCATGGGAGTGACGCGTGTCGGCGCGATGGTGAAATATTTTCCGCGGCCCGTGGTCGTTGGATTCACAAACGGCATTGCGATCCTGATTGCCAGCACGCAGATCCGCGACTTCTTTGGCTTGCGCATGGAACACGTCCCAGGCGACTTTTTCCACCGCATGGGAGCGATTGCAGAGAATTTCTATACGCTGAACTGGGCGGCGACGATTGTTGGCATTAGTTGCCTGGCGATCATGATCGCCTGCGTTCGCTTTTTCAAAAGAGTGCCGGGCGCGATCGTGGTGTGCTTCGGCGCGACGGCGGTGATGGTTTTCTTGCACATACCCATCGAAACGATTGGCACGCGATTTGGCGGCATCCCGAGTGGATTGCCACACCTTTCCGTGCCGGCGTTAAAGCCCAGCCTGCTGCTGCACCTGCTTTCGCCGGCAATCACCATCGCGATGCTCGGCGCTATTGAATCTTTGATGTCGGCGGTGGTTTCCGATCGCATGAGTCACGACAAACACAATCCGAACGTCGAACTGATCGCACAAGGTGTGGCAAATATCTTTTCTCCATTATTCGGCGGCTTGCCGGCCACTGGCGCGATTGCCCGCACCGCAACGAATATTCGCTCAGGCGCAAAAAGCCCGGTAGCAGGAATGGTTCACGCGTTTACGCTGCTGGCGGTGATTCTGTTTGCTGCGCCGCTGGTGAAGAATTTGCCGCTGGCAGCTTTGGCAGGCATCCTGTTTATGGTCGCGTACAACATGGGCGACTGGGGAGAAATCCCGGAAATTTTGAAGTTGAGCCGGGCGGACATTGCGGTTTGGCTGCTTACGCTGAGCCTAACCGTGTTTGCCGACCTGACGCTCGCGGTGGAGGTGGGCATGATCCTCGCCGCGTTTACATTTATTCGCAAAATTTCCATGACGACTACGGTCTCCAAGGTTACGGACGACTATATTGAAAATGGGCGGGCGCATATACTGCAAGACAAAGACATTCCCGACTACGCCGCGGTCTACAGGATTCATGGCCCGTTCCTGTTTGGCGTGACCGATAAAGTCAGTGCCATCACGGATCACCTCTCTTCCCTTCCGCCAATTGTGATTTTGCGATTGCGCAACATGACCGCCATCGATGCAACGGGCATTGCAGCGCTGGAGGAACTCGCGGACCAGTTGCAAACCAGCGGCCGTTCGATGCTGCTGTGCGGGGCGCGCCCGCAACCGAAAGCGCTGATGAGAGAAGCGGGGTTTCACCGCCACGTCGGTTCGGAAAATATTTGCGAGAACATCACGGAAGCATTAAAGCGGGCCGATGACATTTATAACGCTCGGATTTCTACGCCCGCAGCGCACGTGGATTCCTAATCGGTTGCGGTCGGAGTGTAAAACTTCTTTCAGATAGCGGCTCATCTCGCCCTCTTAACGACGCGTACATCCCGGTGTCAACGCTGCGTAACAATTGCCACCTAGTCTCCCATGCGGGATCGATTGTCACTTCCAGCTCTCACAGTACCGCAAGGAAAATAAGGAGACTCATTTATGACGAAGAAGTTTTTAGCGGCTGCGCTATCGCTGGGCCTGATGGGAACCACAGTGCCGGCGCCGGTTCAGGCCAATGATGAAGGGCACGAAGGGAAAGGGTTCAGGCACGTTCTGCTGATCAGCATCGACGGCATGCACGTGGTGGACTTCCTGAATTGCTCCGAGGGACTTACGGACATTAACGGTGGCGCTCCCTACTGTCCGAACCTGGCAAGACTGCGCGCCACCGGCATCAACTACCTCGAAACCTCGACTTCGAAGCCCTCGGATTCCTTTCCAGGATTAACGGCCATCGTCAGCGGCGGCTCACCTCGCGCGGAAGGCGTGTTCTATGACGTTGCATATGATCGTTCGCTTGCGCCTCCGGCGAAGACCACCGGCAACGGCGTGGCCGCAGGACCGTGCGAAATCGGGGTGTTCAATGGCACCACAACGGAATACGAAGAAGGTATCGACATCGATCAATCGAAGCTGAATGGCGGCGCTCCCTCTGGTGACGGCGGCGTGAATTCCATCGACGTGAAGCGCCTACCCCGCGATCCCGCAAACAACTGCGCGCCGGTTATGCCATGGAACTTCGTGCGAACCAACACCATCTTCGGCGTAGTTCACCAGGCCGGCGGTCACACCGCGTGGTCCGACAAGCACCCGGCGTATTCGTCGGTTTCCGGCCCAAGCAACAAGGGCGCGGTAAACCTGGATGACTTCTATGCCCCAGAAATTAACTCCATCCCAGTTGCGCTTCCTGGAATCAAGCCGGGAGGCCAGAACATTTGCAATCCGATCGCCGACCCGAACTGGAATCCAGATCCGTCGAAGTCGGGCCTGGGGGCGTACACCGACAGCTTTGTGGCTATCAAGTGCTACGACACGTTGAAGGTCGATGCCATCCTGAATGAAATCGATGGTTTCACTCACGATCGCAGTTCCAAAACGAAGACCCCGATGGTATTTGGCATGAACTTCCAGGCCGTCAGCGTCGGTCAGAAACTGATCGAAAAGGGAGTGGGAACCGGCGGCTACCTGGACAACATCGGCACGCCGGGCGCGCCGCTACTCGACGAGATCGGATTTGTAGACCAAGCCATCGGCCAGTTCGTTGCTGAACTGAAGAAGACCGGGAACTACGAATCGACACTGATCGTGATCACCGCTAAGCACGGCCAAAGCCCGATCGATTCGCCGCGCTATACGGGCATCACCGCGTCCGGCCCGGTCACGACGTCACCAGCCACAATTTTGGATAGCGCTGGTTGCCTGCCGCTCTCCGAATCCCCCTCGAACCCAACGGGAATCGGCGCGACGGAGGACGACATCTCGCTATTGTGGCTGAACAATAATCCGGGCTGCTCAACCGAAGACGCCGTCGCCATGCTTGAGAAGCAGTCGCCCGCCACCGCGAACGTCGCGGGGATCGGCGAGATCTTCTCCGGACCATCGCTGCGCACCAGCTTCAACGCGCCAGGACTTCCGCCGTCTGCGGACCCGCGTTCGCCGGACATCATTGTGACGCCGAACATTGGCGTTACTTATTCCGGCAGCAAAAAGAAGCTGGCCGAACACGGCGGCTTCTCGCATGACGACACCAGCGTGATGATGCTGCTCGCGAATCCGAACTTCGCGGCAAAAACAATCACCAGCCCGGTGGAGACCATGCAGGTGGCGCCGACGATCCTGAAGGCATTGGGTCTCGATCCGAACAGCCTGCAAGCGGTGCGACAGGAACACACGCAGGTTCTTCCGGGAATTCCGTGGTCGGACCTCAACTGATCGGCGCGGCACCCACACCCTGAAATGAAAAAAGGCGGCCTTGTTCGCAGATTGTTACGAAACGAGGGCGATAAAGGGACTAGAGCGATGTTCCGAGTGCCGGAGCATCGCTTTTTTGTTTTGGGGAGGCAAATTCACGTGATCGTCGGTGGGAGCAGGATCAGGTGGCCTGCAGGGCTACATGCAGCTTGCGTCCGCCGAGAATGTTCAGCATGCGTTTCAGATTGTAGGCGGCTACGGCCAAGCTGATTTCCGTTTGCGCTCCCCGCAGTCCACGCAGCAGGAAGCGTGGATGTCCGAAGATGCGGTATTTCAAATTAGCGAATGGATGTTCCACGGTTGATCGTCGCAGCCGCATCGCCTCCGGCGTGGCCCGTTTTTGCATGCGCTGTAACGCCTCTTCGTGCAAGTGACGGGTAACGATCCGTCGCGGCGACACGGTGCATCGTGATTTCAGAGGGCAGGCTCCGCAGACTTCGGGTTGTGCTGCATAGACCACGGCACGATCTTTCCGCATTAGTTGTTTGCGGGCGAGAGTCTGCCCGGCCGGGCACAGGAACGTGTCGCTCTTAGGTTGGTAAGTAAATTCCGTGCGGTCGAACAGCGTGCCATCTCCTCGACTGTTGACGCTACGGTTGGCAGGCACATGCGGCAAGATGCCCCTAGCCTCGCAGGCTTCGGCCTGCTTTCCATTCGAATAGCCCGCATCGGCAACCACGTTGATCGGCTGCGCAGGCCCGCCCGTCGCTACCTGCGCGGCTTCCGCCATCGGTTGCAGGCTGGCGTTGTCGCCGGCCTGAACGGTCACGTGCTGCGCCACGATTAATGCGTGTTCGGCATCGACGGCGGCTTGTACGTTGTAGGCAGGAAGGAAGCCGTGAGTGGTGCGCATGAAGGCAACTTCCGGCTCCGGGTGCCGGTGCAATCTTTCTAGCGCACTGGCCACGGCACTGGGGTCGATAACCATCTCGTCTTGCTCATCGCTCTGCTCCAACTGTTCCAAGTAGCGCTCCAGCGCCTCACGCTCGCGCACACTTTTCACGCTGCTGACAGCCTGGAACTTCGACCCGTCAATGGCGACCCACTCGCCCTTCACCAAGCCTACCGAGCGCGCCAGCCGCACCAACTCGGCTCCCGCTGCGGTTACGCCTTCGCGATGTATGCGACGGAACTCGACAATCGTCTTGTGGTCTGGCGCTAGCCGTCCCAGCAACCACATTAACTCGACGTTCCGTCGGCACTCCGACTCCAGCCGCCGCGAGGAACGGATCTGCTGCAAATAGCCGTACAGATAGAGCTTCAGTAGATCGCGCGGATCATAACCAGGCCGCCCAGTCTCAGCCGCCTCGGCGCGCTCAAATCCCAAACCAGCCATGTCCAACCGATCGACAAATGCATCGATGACCCGGCACACGTGATCGTCCGGAATCAACTCTTCCAAGGTGACCGGAAAGAGGGTTGCTTGGGTCCGGCCTTCGCCCTGCACATAGCCCATAAAAAAGATGCCCTCGCTTTTACGAAGGCATCTTCTCATTTATTTTCGGACGGTCAACGGAGTTTCGTAACAATCTGTTGTTCGGGCCGCCTTTTTTCTTTGGGAATTGGCGCTATTTGTTGAATTGCACGCTATTGAGAATGGCTTCAAACGCCGGCTGGAAGCGAGAGAACTCCTGCTGTGGCGCGACGGCAACGAAGTAAACGAGACCCTCGGGCCGCATCACGCTGATTAGCCAATCCGTCTCCTGGCCGCCGACCGGTGAATCGTTCTTCAAATAGGTGGACAAACCTCGCTCACCGTTCAACGTGACTTCCCGGGATTCGCGCAGCGTGGCCAGCCCTTGGTTTTCCTGCTGCATCGATTGGATCAGTTTCTGCGTGGCGGACTGCAAAGGGTCCGCGCCAGATGGCAACTGCCCTTCGAGGCGCGCGACGCTTGCGCTCAATCCATAGGCGAGTTCGGCTTGCCCTTTGCCGGAGTCCACAATTCCACCGTCCGGCGCCACCGTGGCATTATTTCCCGTTCCGTATTTCTTCCAGTTGTCGGGATATTGCATCGTCAGTTTGCCGACTTGCAGACTCGCCATCGTGGCTGAAGGACTACCCACGACTACGCGGCCGGGTGGTGGAAATGAACTGGCTTTGGGTTCCGGTTGCTTTTTGGCGGGAACGGGAAGCGCCGCAACTTCCTTCTTGATGGCCCTGAACTCCGGCGAGTCGTGCTTCGCGTTTTCCGGAGCTCCGCCAAGTTTCTCGACTTCCTGATCCACGCGCTCGATGCGGTGATCGGGATTGGGATGATCAGAAAAGAACTCGGGCGGATTCTTGCCAGCGGATTCGGCGCCGAGCTTTTCGAAAAAGGCTGCCATCGCGCGGGGATCGTAACCAGCATCGTACAGGACTTGGGTACCCATCACATCGGCCTGGGTCTCCGCGCCTCGCGAGTATTTGAGCAAAATGCTGTCTGCGGCAAATTGTCCGACGCCGGCTGCCGCAGCTCCAGCGGTCCCGCCAAAGATTCCTCCGGCGATGCCGAGAATCCCCGATCCCAGCTGCGCGTACTGCGCTTTTGTCGCCTGGTTGGTTCCGTGGCGCAGCGCGACGTGGGACAACTCGTGGGCCATCACGCCGGCAAGTTCCGCTTCATAATCGGCGAACTCAATTGCGCCGCGGTTGATGAACACGAACCCGCCGGGCAATGCGAACGCGTTGATGGCCTTGTCGTTCACACAATGGAATTCCCAGGGATATTTCACCGTGCCGGTATTCAGCTGGTCAACGAGCTGCATGCCCAGCTTGGTGAGATAGGCATCGACTTTAGGGTCGTGGCACAACGGTGCGCTGCGCTCAATTTCGGTTGCCGCGCGCCTGCCCAATTCAATGTCCTGTTGCGGGCTGAAAGAATTAATGCCTGGTTTGATTTTGGTGCGGTCGTCTTGCGCGCAGAGCGTGCCAGCAAGCGAGAGAACGAGGGCACTGGCCTGCAGAATTCTGAGGCGAGTTCCGGACAGCATGCAAACCTCCACCGCGCAAAGTCGCCGAGGCGGGCGAAAACGGCACAACAAATTATACGTCGGAGACAAAAAAGAAAAAGCCCGGACAGTTTAGTGTTCGGGCTGATCGGGCCAGGAATCGGTTTTAGCGAGCGAGACGCGGTGTCGGCTCAGGAGGAAGCTGTACGCCGGGAGCCTCGACAGGCCGACCGCCGCGCGCTTGTGCATTCTTTTGCGCCAGGGTTGGCTCGACGCGACGCACCGGCATAGCAACATTCTCACCTTCGCGCACAAAAGTGAGATTGGTGTCGCGTGTTTCCCAATCAATGCAAATCAAGTCGCCGGAGTGCACCTGTTCGGTGGCCAACAAATTGGCCATAGGATAAACGACGTGGCGCTCAATGGCGCGCTTCAAGTGGCGAGCGCCGTAACGCTGGTCTGTGCCTTCCTGCAGTAGGAAGTCGCGTCCAGAGCCGGTGACGCGGAAGAGGAATTGTCCTTTGGCCGTTTCCAGAACGCGCTGCTGCACCATGGTCAATTCGATGTCCAGCACTTGTTCTAATTGCTGGCGGTGCAACTGGTGGAACACAACCACTTTGTCCAGGCGGTTCATGAATTCGGGAGAGAACTTGCGGCGCGCGGCTTCGACCGCGGTACGCTGAACCTTCTCGTCCATGTCTGCCCGGGGCTTGTCGCCGGCTTTAATGAAGCCGTAGCCACCCGCCATGAGATCGGTGATTTCGACACCACCGAGGTTGGAAGTCATGAAGATAACGGTCTGGGAAAGGTCGACGCGACGATTGTCACCCAAGGTAAGGGTGGCTTTGTCGAGCATGCCGAGCAACAACTGCCAGAGCGCGTCGCTGGCTTTCTCAATTTCGTCAAAGAGGAGGAAGGAGAGCTTCAACTTGTCGGTATGCGAGGCCGCCAAAGCTTCCTGGGTGATCAGGGGATGCGTCTCACGATGACCCAGATACCCAGGGGGCGAACCGATCAACTTGGCGATTTCGTGCGAGTGCTGGAATTCCGCGCAATCGACCTTGATAACCATGCGCGGATCTCCGAACAAAATCTCCGCCGCTGCTTCCACGATGCGCGTTTTGCCAGATCCGGTGGGTCCGAGGAACAAAAGGTTACCAACGGGCCGTCCCGGTGAATTCAATCCGGCACAAAATACCTGATAGAGGTCAACGAGAGCTTGCACGCCTTCCTCTTGCCCAACGATCTTGGAGCGCAAGGCGTTGTGAAAGTCCCGCGTATCATTGCTGCGGATGCTGGGATCGAGTTGTTGTCTGGCAGCGGCTCTCATAGCTACTCCCCTCAGCAGGTGAAGCCGCTTGCTTCACCGCTTGCCCAAGAACAGGGCGCAAGTCGAAGGAACAACTTCGACTTGGTGAGCAAGAGCATGGCGGGTGCCAATCTGAGGCGAGGCGTTCCTGGCAAGCAACACCCGAACACTCAACGACATACAATTGTTGCCGTTCTGGAAACCGTCTCACGCGCTGAGACAATGTTGCAGATTTGCGCAAAATGAGAGCGCTGAAACACAGTTTGTCAGCAAGGGTCTGACAAAAAGGGGCGATACCCTGGTTCGGGCGCTTACGCGTGCGAGCAGTTGTCGATTTTAGCTCTTTTCTTTTTTGCGATTTTGCAACGATTGCCGCGCTGCAGCAGGTGTTGTCGCCGGTAAAGCCGGACGACTGGACGGCTCTTCCACTACGGTTTCAGCAGGGGCGTCTTTTCCTAATCCGTCCGCGGAGGACGCAGAGGCTGCTATGGCCTGTTCCGGCTCTTCGGGCGTGACCAGCACACCCTGGCTTTCCCTGACGAAAGTGAGCTCCTTGTGAACGCCGTCCCAATCGATGCGGACCAGGTCGCCGACGCGAACTTGCTGCGTGGCGAGAAGATTCGCCAGCGGGTAAACGACATAGCGCTCAATGGCGCGCTTCAGATGCCTTGCGCCATAGCGCTGATCCGTTCCCTCGGTGAGAAGGAAGTCGCGACCAGCGGGTGCAACGCGGAACAGGAACTTGCCCAGCGCTGTGTCCAGCACCCTTTTCTGCACCAGGTCAAGCTCGATATCCAGAACCGCTTCCAGTTGCTCGCGCCGCAACGGGTGGAAGACAACTACTTTGTCCACGCGATTCATGAATTCCGGAGAGAACTTTCGTCTGGCGGCCTCGACGGCAGTACGCTCGACGCGCTGATCGAGGTCCGATGCCGGCATGTCCTCCGACTTGATGAAGCCATAGCCGCCGGCCATCAGTTCGGTGATTTCGCCACCACCGAGGTTAGAGGTCATGAAGATGACGGTTTGCGAGAGGTCGACGCGGCGGTTGTCGCCGAGTGTGAGAGTTGCTTTGTCGAGCATGCCCAACAATAACTGCCACAAAGCGTCACTGGCTTTCTCAATTTCGTCGAATAGAAGAAATGACAGTTTCAGCTTGTCGGTTTGCGAAGCTGCCAGGGATTCCTGGGTGATCAACGGGTGCGTTTCACGATGCCCCAGATAGCCTGGGGGCGAGCCGATCAGCTTGGCGATTTCATGCGAGTGCTGGAACTCGGCGCAATCGATTTTGATCACGGCGCGTGGGTTGCCAAACAGAATTTCCGCAGCCGCTTCCACGATTCGAGTTTTGCCAGACCCGGTAGGACCGAGAAACAACAGATTGGCAACCGGCCGGCCCGGCGAATTCATTCCAGCGGTGAACACCTGGAAGAAATCGACCAGCGCCTGAACCCCTTCGTCCTGCCCAACGATCTTCGCGCGCAGAGCCTTCTGAAATTCAACCGTCTCTGCGCTGCGAATACTTGGATTAAGCGAAAAGTTCCCCGTGGCCATGACCGCCTCCTAGCGCTCCCGGAATCCTGGATGCGCATTCCCAAAACGCCCGCTCGCCCGGCCAAGTCTTTTCAGTTCGTCCTTGCGGGCGAACTGATCGAGCTTCACCTGGATGCTGGAGTGCAACAAGCGCAGTTGAACGAGCAACTCGCGCGCCACTGCGGGCGATTCGGAAAGTCGAAGGACGGGCGGAAACAGGTCCGCAAGGGCCAGGTTGAGTCCACGCAAGTTTTGCACGAGTTTCTGAACGGCTGGCGACTCCGGGTCGGCCAGATCGATCTGGTTATTCAACTGTTCGCGCAGAGAGCCCCAGTTGAGTTCCACAAAAGGATGCTTCCTGGTAACTTCTCGAACGATGTCGTCGGTGATGCGGGCGCGTTCGCCAAGACGGGCGAGATGAAGTTGCTGCACTTTTCCGCCGCGGCGCACATTGTGCACCAGATAAAAAGCATTTCCTTTGCGGCGAACGAAGGCCATGTCGTTCCTCCGGCGAACTTGCCAGGCGAACCTCGTAAGGTCCGCTCCAGCTGTAGTGTAAGTTGCTTCCACTACAGCCGTCAAGTTTAGATGCCGCGATTTGGTTAGCGTTGTATGAGCCCCCGTTGCGCACATCGTCGTGCATTTTGCAGGTTGCGGGTCATCATATTTTTGCGTGCTTTTCATTTGTGTTTCCGTTGGGTTCGCGGCCACCAACCAGCGAGGCGTGCAAGTTTCTCTTGTGCCCGCCGCAGAACCCTCCTTACTATGGAACCCGCTTTGTGGTGGAAGGTTCCCAAATGTCCTGGAGTCCGGTGTACCAGTTCGTGAAACAAATCCCGCGCGGACGGGTTATTACCTATGGGGCGCTTGCTAAAGCTCTGCGCTTGCCGGGTGGCGCGAGAACCGCAGGCAGAGCCATGGCAGGAACGCCTTCGGGGAAAGGCATTCCTTGGCATCGCGTGGTGGGCGCTCGCGGCAAATTGCTGATTCGCGAGCCGTACGCCTCGCTGCAGCGCAAGCTGCTGGAATCCGAGGGCGTAAAACTGCTGGAATTTCGCGTCGATATGAAACTCCATGTTTGGAAATCTCCCAAGAATCTCAAGCCTGCGGTGATACAAAAGCCGAAAAAGAAGCGTACTAGCTAAGGGTGACTGTTTCCTTGGAAGAAAATCCGCTACCTGCGGTACGATGGAGACCTCGAATCCATGGCCAATCCCATTCTGCAGGTTGAAAACCTCGTAAAACGCTACGGCGATTTGGAAGCCGTGCGCGGAGTCAGCTTTTCAGTAGCGGAAGGCGAAGTGTTCGGTCTGCTGGGACCGAACGGCGCCGGAAAGACCAGCACCATTGAAGTGCTGGAAGGCTTGCGGGTCGCCGATGGCGGTCGCGTTTCTGTGTGCGGATTCGATCCGCTGAGAAACCCAAACGAGCTGAAACACGAAATCGGGGCGGCGCTGCAATCCACTTCCCTGCCCGACAAGCTGAGAGTTTCAGAGGCGTTGCGATTGTTCTCGAGTTTCTACAAGCGAGGACGCAAACCCGAAGAACTTCTGAAGCGTTTTGGACTGGAAGAAAAGCGAAACGCCTTCTACAGCCAACTTTCCGGAGGGCAGAAGCAGAGGCTGGCGCTGGCCCTGGCGCTGGTGAACGACCCCAAGGTTCTTTTCCTCGACGAACCCACCGCGGGTCTTGATCCACAAGTGCGCCGCGAGATTTACGACATCATCGAAGAACTGAAGCGCGAAAAGAAGACCATCGTTTTGACGACGCACTACATTGAAGAAGCGGAAAGACTGTGCGATCGCGTGGCCATCATTGACCATGGCAAAGTAATCGTGGAAGGCACGCCGCGGGAATTGAAGCAGGCTTCGGCCAACACCAGTCGCGTGGAAGTGCGCCTGGCCAAAGCGGCCTCCAACGGTACGCTGAAGTCGCTGGATGGCGTGGTGGATGCTCGCGAACTGGGCGGAGCGTACGTGCTGCATTGCCAACGAACGGCTCCGGCAATCGTGGCGCTGGTGAAGCACCTGGAAGCGGAAGGAAACGAACTGGTGAGCCTGGAAATCGCCACACCTTCACTGGAAGACGTGTTCATCGAACTGACGGGCAGGAGGCTACGCGATTGACAAACCTACTCACTCTGACGATCGTGCGCATGCAACTTGCTTTGCGAAACAAGATGTTCTTCTTCTTCAGCGTGGTCATGCCACTGATGTTCTTTTTCCTGTACGCGGGCATCTTTGCCAAAGGCGACCCGAACCGCGTGCGTTTCTTCCTTGGCCCAGTGCTTGCCTTGAACGTGATGGGGAGTTTCTGGGGACTGAGCGCCACGCTGGTGATGTATCGAGAACAAGGCATCCTGCGGCGCTTTCACGTCGCGCCGGTGACCGCGAGCGTCATGCTGGCGTCGAGTGTTCTGGCTAATTTTGTGCTTACGTTGCCCACGGTAACGGTGGTGCTTCTGTTTGCCCGCTGGATATTTCACGTGCGCGACCTGGGCAACCTGCCGGCGGCCTTTCTATTCGTTTGCGCGGGCACCGTTTCGTTTGGGTCTTTGGGACTCGTCGTGGCCAGTGTTACGAACACCATGCAGGAGACTCAGGTTCTGAACCAACTTCTGTGGCTGCCGCTGATCTTCCTTTCTGGCGCGACTTTCCCACTGGGCTATCTACCGACTAAGGTGCAAGCCATTTCTGTGTTTCTGCCAGCAACTTATCTGGTCACCGGGCTGCAGCAGGCAACGCTGTTCTCGAAATCGTTGCGGGAGTTATTGGTTTATTTTCTGGCATTGGCGTTCTGGTCGGCGCTATCGTTTTTTGTTGCCACGCAGTTGTTTCGTTGGGAACCGGAGATCAAGATACCGCGCAACGCCAAGCTTTGGGCTGCGGCGACAATTATTCCCTTCGTGCTGCTCGGCATTTGGGAACATAGCAACGGCAAAATGTTGAAAGAGGGACAAGCGGCGAACAAGGCGCTGGAACAATCCTACAGCGCGCCAACGCAAAGCGGTCCGAAGAGCTGAGCTGACGTAAAGCAATATCCAAATTGCCTGCGAATAACACGCCAAATTGGCCAATTCTGCCTGTCGCTGCTGTGAGCAAGCTCATTGACGCTCACTCCACGCCCCTTTATTCTGCAGATAAGAGGAGGCGCTCCTCCTCTCAACGGGAAAAGGAGACACCATGCCGGTACAAAAGACCGATAAGATTTGGCACAACGGAAAGTGGATACTTTGGGACGACGCCAAGCTCCACGTCCTTGCGCACGTTGTCGGCTATGGCTCCGCAGTATTCGAAGGCATTCGCTGCTACGAAACCCCAAATGGTCCTGCGATCTTCCGGCTGCGTGAACACATGCAGCGTCTGATCAATTCCGCGAAGATCTATCGCATGGAACTGCCTTATACGCTGGATGATTTCAGCAACGCGGCGTGCGAGCTGGTGCGCGTCAACAAGATGGGCCCGTGCTATGTGAAGCCCATTGTGCTGCGCGGCTACGGCGAAGTCGGCGTCAATCCGCTGGGTGCGCCGATCGAATGTTATATGGCCTGCTGGAACTGGGGCGCGTATCTCGGGCCAGAAGCGCTGTCCAAGGGAGTGGACGTCTGCGTCAGCACCTGGACGCGCATCGCGCCCAACACTCTGCCTGCCATGTCCAAGGCAGCCGCCAATTACATGAATTCGCAACTGATCCGCATGGAAGCGGTAATCAACGGGTATTCGGAAGGTATTGCACTGGATACCGACGGGCACGTCAGCGAAGGCTCTGGCATGAATATTTTCCTGGTGCACGACGGCACCCTGTACACGCCGCCGCTGGCCGCCAGCATTCTGCCGGGAATTACGCGTGATTCGATTGTGAAGATCGCCGCGGATCTCGATCTGCCGGTGAAGGAATCGGTGATTCCGCGCGAAATGCTTTATCTGGCGGACGAGGTGTTCTTTGTGGGCACGGCCGTGGAAGTCACGCCGCTGCGCTCCATCGACAAGATCACCATTGGGAAGGGCGTTGCCGGTCCAATCACGCGCCGCATTCAAGAGGAATTCTTCGCGCTTACCAGCGGGAAGAAAACTGATCGACACAACTGGCTAACGCCGGTGAACGCGCCGGTGGCTGCCACACGGTAGCGCCGCGCTCATTGGAGTTTTGAACATTTGGGCCGCGCTCACCGCGGCCCAAAGTTTTAGTTGTTTGCTCCGCAGCAATCGTTCCCTGCTCGGTGCTAGCGCAGGGTGTTTTTTCCAGATAAACTTCCCTCGATTCCGTTGTACTCACCCACGGCCTTGGAGGCCTTTCGATGTACAACTTGTCGCAAAAACTCGCTGCTGAATTTCTGGGTACATTCGCATTGATCTTCTTTGGCGCCGGCTCGGTTTGCGTGGACTTCCAGCTTCGCAGCAACAGCACTGGCGGCATCGGGCTTCTGGCGATCGCGCTGGCACACGGCCTTGCCATCGCCATCATGGTGTCGGCCCTCGGACATATCTCCGGCGGACATTTCAATCCCGCCATTACGATCGGGTTCTGGGTCACCAAGCGCACCAACACTCTCGACGCACTTTCCTACTGGGGAGCGCAGTTACTTGGCGCCACGGCCGCTGCATTTCTCCTTAAAGTCGTGTTGCCAGAAGAGACATGGCGCAATGCGTTGCTGGGCACGCCGGTGCTGATGCCGGACTTTCCACGCTGGGGCGGCTTGGCGCTTGAGGCGACGACCACGTTCTTTCTGGTGCTGGTGGTTTTTGCTACGGCCGTCGACGAGCGTGGCACGTTTCGCGCTATCGGAGGCTTCGGCATCGGCCTGACCATTACGCTGGGAATCATCGTTGCCGGCCCATTTACCGGCGGTGCGCTTAACCCGGCCCGGGCGTTCGGACCTGCTTTCGCGTCGAATCATTGGCTGAACCAGGGCATCTATTGGATTGGTCCACTGATCGGCGGGTTCCTGGCCGGCCTGTTGTACGACTCCCTGTTCCTGCGTAAGGCCAACGCCTGATGCGGATTCTCCTGTCCCGGCGCTCAGGTAACTAGACAGCAACGCCCGGCTGCGGCTTTCTTGTTGGGCGTGCCCGCGAGTGCTAGGTTCGAGTAGAAAGGTTCCTGCGGGGTGTTACTTCCATGGCCTTAAGCATTGACGACCTACTGCGTCGCGCTGTCGAAAACAAATCGTCCGACTTGCACCTGAAAGTCGGCAACCACCCCTATCTCCGCGTCGACGGATTACTGGCCCCCATCTCGGATGTCCCGCGTGTCACGCCGGAAGAAATGCTGTCTATGGCGTTCAGCATGATGACCAACCGGCAGAAGCAAAAGTTCAAGGAAACCGCGGAATTGGATATGGCCTACGGCGTTGCCGGCCTTGGGCGTTTTCGCGTGAACGTGTTCCAGCAGCGCGGCAACGTGGGCATGGTTCTGCGCGTCATTCCAACGAAAATTCGTACTGTGGAAGAGCTGAACCTTCCCCCGGTCATTTCCAAAATTTGCGAAGAACAGCGCGGGCTGGTTCTGGTAACCGGGACCACCGGTTCTGGTAAGTCTACGACTTTGGCGGCCATGATCGACCGCATTAACGCCAACCGTGCCGACCACATCATTACCATTGAAGACCCCATCGAGTTTCTGCACCGCGACAAGCGCAGCTTCATCAACCAGCGCGAAGTGGAAGTCGACACCGCTAATTTCTCAACCGCGCTGCGCGCCGGCCTTCGTCAGGACCCCGACGTCATTCTGGTCGGCGAAATGCGCGACCTGGAAACCATCTCGACAGCACTGCTGGCGGCGGAAACTGGCCACCTGGTTTTCTCGACCTTGCACACTTTGGATGCCACGGAAACCATTCAACGTATTATCGCGGTGTTTCCTCCGCCAGAGCAGAAGCAGATCCGCTTGCAGATGGCGGCGACATTGAAAGCCGTCATCTCTCAACGACTGGTGCGCCGCGCCGATGACAAAGGCCGCGTGCCTGCCGTCGAAATTATGATTGCGACCGGCTACATCAGAGATTGCGTGATTAATGCGGATAAGACCCGCTTGATCCATGACGCGATCGCCGCGGGCACCTCGCAATACGGCATGCAGACGTTCGATCAGTCGCTCTTCGATCTTTACACCAAAGAACTGATCACCCTGGACGAGGCTCTTTCGCGCGCGTCGAACGCCGACGAATTCAAACTGCGCATCCAAGGCATCCGCTCCGCCGCCGACTCGGCACGCGAAGAGATGGAGCGCCAGATGGCCGACTTCGAGCGCTTCGCCCGCAAGTAAACCTAATACATGACTATGGACTGCGGTGGCTTGCCACCACAGTTGCGATGTGCGAACTGGGATCCGGCTACAGGAACCCTCAGCGGTTGAGCAGGCGGCGGAAAAACTCGCATTTTTTCATTCCGAACGGCGTTTGCGGCGAGACGAATCCGCTTCTTCCTTGGCTCTTGCGAAAAGCAGATCCCTCACTGCGTTCGGGATGACAATTTAACCGCGGTTCATGCCCTCACCATCTACGGAGTCTTCGGAAAGACTGCAATGGGTCGTTTGGCGGGAAGGGGGCGGCGTTGCGTAAAAGCGGCGGCGAGCCGCCGCACTCCAAAAGAGAAAGCTCACCGCGGCTGGGCGGGCGGTGCGCTTTCCGGCAGGTTGGGCAACCTGTTAGTTAAAGTAGGTAGCGTTTTTCTGAACAAACTCTTGCAGTTCCGCCGGCAATTCCTCGAGAGTGAAAATCGACGTGGTCGGGCAGACCGGGACGCACGCGCCGCAGTCGATACATTCCGTCGGGTTCACATATAGTTGCGCGGCCGTTGCGAAGTCTGGCTCGTCCTTGGTCGGGTGAATGCAGTTCACCGGACAAGTCTCGATGCAATGCTCGTCTTTGGTGCAGGTGCCGGTAATCACGTAAGCCATGGCTAAGTTTCTCCCCAGAACTGAAAGTGCAATTGCGATTCCAAGCTGGCAGATGAGGAAGTCCAGCCTTTTCAGCAGCTCTCAGCAAACAGGATAAACTCGGACCACTTTGGGGTGTGTGATCTAGCGCACGGCTTGAGGGTTATTTAAACTCCCCGCCTTCCTTGTATGGCCCGAACGCGGCAGTTGCTGCGCCTTTGCGGCTTGCCTCTTTCCTATGCAGACTCTATCCTTCTGTCATGTTCGGAAAGCCGCGCCAGCTTGAGACGGAAGCGCAACTGCACGACGCCGCCATCAAAATCCTGATGCGGCGCGCGCACTCTATTTCGGAAATGAAAAAGGCGCTGGCCCGGCGGTGTGACGACGAGAAACTGGTGAAGTCCATCGTTGAGCGGCTGAAACGCGAAAACCTGCTGGATGACACGCGCTACGCCAAGCAGTTCGTTCGGCACCGCACGGAATACCGGAAACAAGGGGAGTATCGAATCGCGCGCGACCTGAGGGCACGCGGCGTACCGGATCGCCACATCGAAGCCGCGCTGAAGGAATCCGCCATAAGCTGCGATCCGGGCGCGATGGTGCGACAGCGGATCGAGCGCAAGCTTCGTCTATTTCGCGGCGAAATTGACCAGAAAAAGATCGCGTCTCTTTACCGGTCTTTATTGGGCGCAGGGTTCTCGTCCGACGTGATCCGCCGCGAACTGCGCCGTGTCACACGTGCGGACGTTCCCGAAGTGGAAGCTGCGGGCGATTCGGCTTAGCGGTTGATTGATCCCAGGCGCGAAGGAATTTCTGTGAACTCGCCTCACATGCGATAATCGGTTGATATTACAGGATCCCCAAACGAGGCTGACGTGACCGGCAACGAAATACGCGAGAAATTTCTGCAGTTTTTTGAGAGCAAGGGCCACCGGCGCGTGCGCGGCTCCTCGTTGGTGCCGCATGGCGACCCCACGCTACTGTTCACGAATGCAGGGATGAACCAGTTCAAGGACGTGTTCCTGGGCCTTGAAAAGCGCGACTATACACGCGCCACGACAGCACAAAAATGCGTGCGCGCCGGCGGCAAGCACAACGACCTGGAAAATGTCGGCTTCACCAAGCGTCACCACACTTTTTTTGAAATGCTGGGCAATTTTTCCTTTGGCGACTATTTCAAGAAAGACGCGATCGCCTTTGCCTGGGAGCTGATTACCTCGCCGCAATGGTTCGGCATTCCGAAGGACAAGCTGTACGCCACGGTGTTTGGCGGCGCGGAAATTTCTCCGGGCAACAAACTCGGCGTGGATGAAGAAGCCAAGGGATTCTGGCTGGGACAACAGATCCCGGCCGAGCGCATTGTCGCGATTCCCGGCTTGAAAGATAACTTCTGGGCCATGGGCGATACCGGGCCGTGCGGCCCGTGCAGCGAACTGCATTACGACATGGGGCCGGAGGCTTCCGACGAGGGCCACGCGGACTGTAAATTTCCGTGCGACTGCGGCCGCTACGTGGAAATCTGGAACTTGGTGTTCATGCAGTTCAACCGCGACGCTGGCGGCACGCTGACACCACTGCCGAAACCCTGCGTCGACACCGGTATGGGACTTGAACGCCTCGCCGCTGTGCTGCAGGGCGTTATCTCCAATTACGAGACGGATCTTTTCGTGCCGCTGATCGACCGCGCGGCGAAACTCACCAGCATCGACGAATCCAAAGAGCTTGCCGCGGAGGAGCACAAACGTTCGGCTGCTTCCCTGCGCGTTATTGCAGACCACGCGCGCGCCACGGCGTTTCTGATTACCGATGGCGTGCTGCCGTCCAATGAAGGGCGGGGCTATGTGCTGCGCAAAATTATGCGTCGCGCGATTCGTCACGGCCGGCTGCTTGGCGCGACCAGACCATTCCTGAATGAGATGGTTGTGACGGTTCGCGAGCTGATGGGAGAAGCGTACCCGGAACTGCTGGAGCCTTCGGCTGCCCGGGTGCCAGACATTGTTCTGGCGGAGGAAATCCGCTTCGGCCGCACACTCGATATCGGGCTGCGGAAACTGGAAGAGGAGCTCAAGCCGCTTGCCGCGAATCCCGGGTCCATCTATGCCGGCGAGAGCGCGTTTCGGCTATACGACACCTATGGCTTGCCGATGGATTTCATCCTAGATGCGGCGCGCGACCTGGGAGTGAAGTTCGACGAGGCCGGCTTTGAAAAGGCCATGCACCAACAACGCACGCGCGCTCGTGCTTCGTGGAAAGGCGGATCGAAAGAATCGGCAAATCCCGCATTCGCCAAGCTGGCAGAGACGTTCAAGACCGAGCCGGATTTTTATTCTGGGAGCCGCGCCAAAGACTGCCGCATCGAAGCCATTATTACCAAGAGCGGTTCCGTCAGCGAATTGAAACCCGGTGAGACCGGCGAAGTGGTGCTGGACCGCACGGTGATCTACGCCGAATCCGGCGGGCAGATAGCGGATACCGGCGCGTTCTACGACAATTCAGAATCGCTGCAACTGACCGAGGTGAGCGGAGCGTTTTATCCCGTCGCTGGACTGATCGCCCACAAGGTGAAAGCCAAGGAGACACTGAGGGTCGGCGACCGCGTTACGGTGGTGGCGGATGCAGATCGACGCGCGCGAATCATGCGGAACCACACTGGAACGCACCTGGTGCACGCCGCGCTGCGCAACATCCTGGGAAATCATGTGAAGCAGGCCGGGTCGCTGAATGCGCCTGAACGGCTGCGCTTCGACTTTTCCCACTTTGCGCCCGTTGGCTCGGAAGAACTTCACGACATCGAGCAGCAGGTGAACGAAGAGATTCGCCTAAACACGCAGATCGAGACGGGCGTAATGTCTCTGGAAGAGGCCCTCAACTCCGGTGCGCTGGCGTTCTTTGGCGACAAATACCCGGAGAGCAATGTGCGCGTGGTCACGATTGCCGACCCTCGTTCGCCGCGCGGATTCTATTCCAAGGAACTTTGCGGCGGGACGCACGTTGGACGCATCGGCGATATCGGGGTGCTGAAGATCGTCGGCGAAGAATCCGTGGCGGCTGGAGTCCGCCGCATCGAAGCGGTTACTGGCGTGGGTGCTCTGGAGCACTACCAGCATCAGGCGCAGACTCTGCGTGAACTGGCGAACCGCCTGAATGTGGGAGAAGACACGGTTCTGGCGTCGGTGGAAAAACTGACGCATGCGGCGCGGAACCTGGAGAAGGAACTGGGCGAGCAGAAGCGCAAGGGTGCATTGAATCAGTTGGACGAACTGTTTGCGCAGGCGCAGACAATCAAGGGCGTGAAAGTGGTCGTTGGCCAGGTGGGTAACGTGGACCGCGAGGGGCTGCGGCAACTGGTCGACTCGCTGCGGCAGAAGCTTGGCTCTGGAATTGTTGCGCTGGGAATGCCCGAGGATGGGAAGGTGGCGCTGATTGCTGGCGTCACCAAGGACCTGACCGCTAAAGTCCATGCTGGCAAGCTGATACAGGCCCTGGCAAAGCAGGTGGGCGGTTCGGGTGGCGGTAGACCGGATTTAGCCGAGGCTGGCGGAAAAGACACATCTGCGCTAAAAAGTGCCTTGCAGAGTGTCCCTGGCCTGTTGGAACCGCTGCTATAATTGCGTTCAGCGCCGGAAGCGTGCCGCGCAGTGTTGCATTTCGCAGCATTTGCTAGCGGGGCATGACTTCTCAGAAACCCTCTGGGGCTCTTGCAAAATTGGAGACGCTCACAGACTCAGACGGATCGCTACATCTATGCCTTCCCCAAGGCGTGTTCACCGCAGACCCACGAAGATGGCTGTACACGCAGCGCTAGTGTTCTGTGTGGTTATGGCAGGCTTGCTGGGGATTCCACAAGCTGCCAACGCACAGATCGCATCGGTGACCAGCTCGGATGGCCGGCGCATGTTCGTGAATGCCGAGCCAGTGGTGACGGTCAAGCTGATGCCGGCAAAGCCGCGAACCGCCATCTATCTGCCGGGCGAAATGTCGTTCATGGGCGAGAATCGGCCGGCGCTGAATGTGGATCGCGATGGGGTCGAGAAGCTGGTCCGGGAAGCAGCCGAGCGCCACAGTGTTGACCCGGCCTTGGTCCGCGCGGTGATTGAAACGGAATCGCACTGGAACCCTTCGGCGTATTCGCGTAAGGGTGCCGTGGGTCTGATGCAATTGATTCCAACGACGGCGCAGCGCTTTGGGGCGAACAATGCGTTCAACCCAAAGGAGAACGTGGACGCCGGTGTGCGGTACTTGAAAACGTTGCTAGAACGATACAATGGCAACTTGGATTTGGCGTTGGCGGCGTACAATGCTGGGGAAGGGGCAGTGGATCGAGCCCACGGTATTCCGGCTTATCGGGAAACCCGGAATTACGTGCAGAGGGTACAGAACGCTTATTACCGGCCGGGCTCGGGACGTCTTGAAGATGCTTATGTTCGCGCGAACTCGATTCACCGGAACGTGGACGCCAGCGGGCGCATCATATTCACGAACGAGTGAAGGTTCGCTGGGTGTGTCCGGGGGACTCGGGGCGCGGATGAGTTGTGCAGGAAAAATTTTCCACAAGGCTTTCGCTGGCGCTTCGCTGGGTTTTGCCTTGCTCAGTTTGCTGTCAGTTCCCTGCCTCGCAGCACCCGAATCAACTTCCAATACCAATAGCAGCGTCAAACGAGAAGCTGCCAGTTCGCAGTTTTCACGAGCCGAGGAACTTCGCGCCGCGATTAACGCGAAGCCGGCAGAGAAGCGAACTCTGGCCGAATACAAGCAGGTTGTTTCCAGTTACCGCCGAGTTTACCTGATTACACCTCATGCGATCGAAGTGCCCGACGCGCTGTTTGCGGTTGGCGAACTCAACACGGAAATGGGCGATCGCTTTGGCCGCAGCTATTACCAGACCGCCGTCGATTCCTACCTGTTCCTGATTCGCGAGTATCCGACAAGCAAGCACTTGCAGGACGCCATGCTAAACGTAGCGAATCTGCAAAAGGATCAGTTGGGCGACCCGATCGCGGCCACCAAGAGTTTCCAGGATTTCCAGAAGCGGTTTCCGCATTCAACGCACAAACGCGAAGTTCAGGAAGCGCTAGCGGAACTTGCGCTGATGAGGAATGCGGAGCAAGGCAACTTCTCGGCAAAAGCTTCGACTCCGCCAACGAAGACGCCTGCTCCCGCACCCGTTCCAACGCCGGCGGCGGACGCGAGCGTTTCGGACGAGCACCTGGCGACGGTGGCCAAGAGTGGCGGCGAAAGCCCGAAATCGGTGGAAGCACCGCGCATCGAGAAAATCAAAACCAATGTCACGCCGAACAGCACCGAGATTGTGCTGGAACTGGAAGATTCCGTGCAGTACGTCTCGGGAAGGATTGCCAACCCGGATCGCATTTACTTCGATTTGCAGTCGGCGCGCCTGACTCCAGCCGTAGCCCACGGAAATGTTCACGTCAGCGGTGATCTTCTGACCAAGGTACGTGTGGCGCAGAATCAATTCGGCGTAGTGCGCGTGGTTCTGGATGTGAACGGAGTGAAGGATTACGCCGCTTCGCTGCTGCAAAAGCCTTCGCGCCTGGTAATTGAGCTTTACGGGGATTCCTCCGGTCCGGTAAAGACGGCAAGAGTACAGACAGCCAAGTCCACGAAGACGGAGAATTCCGCGCCGGCAACAGAACGGCCCGCGCCTTCGGAAACCACTATTTCGGCGGAGGCTATCCCCTCAAGCGCGCCGACACCGAACCTGACGTCCGCCAAAGAAGCAGTCTCGAGTGACGTGAGTTCTGCGGCGGCCGTGCCGGCCGTTGCCAAGCCGCTTCCAGCGCCGGTGAAGACTTTGAGGACCACGTCCACGAAGAATCCTGCGACGGGTAAACCCGACTTGGTGCAACCGGCGCTAACCCCCCAGCCTACCCGCGATGGGCAATCGACACTGACCCGCGCGCTGGGCCTGAAGATTGGGCGCATTGTGATCGACGCAGGTCACGGCGGCCATGACACCGGGACTATCGGTCCTACGGGATTGATGGAGAAAGACCTTTGCCTGGACGTAGCGCTGCGTTTGGGAAAAATTATCCAGCAGAAGCTGCCTGGCGCCGACATCGTTTTTACGCGCTCTGACGACACCTTCATTCCCCTGGAGGAGCGCACGCATATCGCGAACGAGGCGAAGGCCGATTTGTTTATCTCGATTCATGCGAATTCCAGCCCCGACCATGGCGCGCGTGGAGTTGAAACCTACTACCTGAACCTGAAGGGCTCGGCCGAGGCTATGGAAGTAGCCGCTCGCGAGAACTCGGTTTCTCAAGAAAACATTCACGATTTGCAGGACGTGGTGAAAAGGATTGCGCAGACGGAAAAGATCGACGAGTCTCGCGAACTTGCGGAAGACATCCAGGATTCGCTGGCGAAGCGCATCCAAAAGACCGCCAAACCGGTGAAAAACCGAGGGGTCCGCAAAGCGCCGTTCGTGGTATTGATTGGCGCGGATATGCCTTCGATTCTGACGGAGATTTCCTTCCTGAGCAACGCTTCGGATGAGCAACTGCTGAAGAAGCCGGAGCACCGGCAGCGCATCGCCGAGGGCGTGTACCAGGGCGTGGCGGCCTACCTGGAGAGCTTGAACAGCGTGGAATTGAACGCCACCGGCAAAACGACCCGGCCAGCCGCAGTTGCCCCTGTTGAGCAGTCCAGGAACCAGAAGTAGTCTGCCGGCATCTAATGAACAGGTTGCTATGAGAATTCGGACGCTGGTTTGCCTTTCGGTTATTTTTTTGTGCCTCGGCGCGTCGCTTGACGCGGCGGAGGCTAACCGTGTATTACCCGACCAATTCGGGCCTTGGACGGCATCGGGCGCGGCCAGTCTGAGGTCTGGACCTGACCTATATCAAGGTTGGGGAGATGCGCAAGTCGCAAGTCTTAAGGAATCTGGACTGCGGGCCTACGAAGAGCGCAGCTACAAGAGCGGGAACGAAGACCTGAAGGTCGGGCTCTATTCATTCAAGGACCCCAGCGGTGCATTTGAGTTCTACACACAGTCGACCGTGGAAGGCATGGAGAGTGGCAATATTGGCGATGAGTCTGCTTTCGATTCTCACAGTGGCGCAGTGTTGCTGGGAAATCTGGTGCTCAGCCTGGGACCTTTCTCGAATCTCTCGCCTGCTTCGCTGACGGGTTTACTCACTTCGCTGAAGCCAAAGGCTGACAAAACTCCCTTCCCCGAATTGAGGTCGTATCTGCCGGAACACTGGCGTGTCTTTGGCTCGGAAAAGTATGCGCTGGGCCCGCACGGCTTCCGGGCAGCAATGAGTTCGCTGGGGCAAGGTGATTTTGCGGACTTGGCTGAGGAAATTGGATTCGAGTCTGAAGCGGAAGCAATTCTGGCGCGGTACCAGGGCGAACACGGCAGCGGCGTTTTGCTGTTGCTCGAATATCCAACGCCACAACTGGCAGAGCAACATTTGCGTCACTTACGGCAAGCGCTACCGGATGCGGCAAAAAAGGCGGGAGTGACAGTTGAGCGCAAGACTTCGCTGCTATCGCTGGTGTTTGCCCCCACTTCGGCTTTGCACGCGCAAGCGATTCGTGATGAAGTGAACTACGAGACGCAAGTGACCTGGAACGAATCGAGCCACACGGCGACCGATCCGCCGATTGTGGTCATCATGGTGAAGATCTTCCTGTTCACGGGCCTGTTTCTGGGCGTTGCCACGGGCGTGGGCATTGCATTTGGCGGCTTGCGCGTGATCATCAAGCGGCTATTCCCTGGGAAAGTATTTGACCGGCCGCAAGACATTGAAGTGCTGCAACTGGGACTGTCCGGCAAGAAAATCGACCCCTCCGACATGTATTAAGCATTTCTCTTATCCAACTGATTCCGCCGCCACGCGTCTAAAATAGTTTTCAGGTTTCCCATGCGGAAGTGGTGCCGCTTGACGTATTATTAAGGGTTCCAGAGAGCCATCCAAAAGAATATGCGGACCCCATCTTTGTGTAATTCAAGTCATCTTACCGAATTCTCCATTTTGTGCCGTTATGTAGTTCTCGCACTTGTCGCTGTTTCAATCTCAGCCGGACTTTGCGGCTGCGGCGTTAAAGGACCGGCCGGCGATGCCGCTGCGCCACCCGCGATGCCGGTGCAAGTGCTGGTGGTGGAATCACAGAAGCTGACGAACTCGACCGAGTATCTGGCTATATTGAAATCGCGTCATTCCGCGACGATTAATCCGCAAGTGGAAGGGCAGGTCACTAAGATTTTCGTAAAGTCCGGCGATCGCGTGGCCGCTGGAGCGCCCCTTCTGCAAATCGATCCGCTGAAGCAGGAAGCCACCGTGAACAGCCAGGAATCGGCACGTGTAGCGCAAGAAGCCAATGTGCGTCTGGCAAAAGTGAATCTGGACCGGGCGGTGAAGTTGCAGGCGGCCGGGGTCATCAGCAAGGCAGACTTCGATAACGCGCAAACGAACTATGAGACTGCCGTTGCCCAGTTGAAATCGCTGGAACATCAAGTGCAACAGCAGCAAGTCGAACTGCGCTATTACCAGGTGAGTGCGCCGATGGGCGGAATCGTCGGGGATATTCCTGTGCGCGTAGGTGACCGGGTGGGCGTAACGACGCTGTTGACCACCGTGGACGAACCCGGCGCCCTGGAGGCTTACATCTACGTCCCTGGAAGCAGATCCAAAGACTTGCGGCTGGGTCTGCCGGTGAAGCTGGTGGACGAATCTGGAACGGTGCTGGCGCAATCGGAAATTACCTTTGTTTCGCCGCAAGTGGATACAGATACACAGACAGTGCTGGCCAAAGCCGCGATCGTCAACTCCAATGCGAAACTACGAATTTCCCAGCAGGTTCGGGCACAGATCGCGTGGGGAACGCGCAATGGGCCGGTTGTGCCGGTGCTTGCGGTGCAGCGCATCAGTGGTGAGTATTTCCTGTTTGTCGCGGTGAAGGATGCAAAAGGAACGGTGGCGCGGCAGCGAGCGGTGAAACTCGGCGAAATTGTGGGAAATGATTATGCCGTGCTCGAAGGAGTGCAACCTGGAGACCACGTGATCGTCTCGGGGACGCAGTTCTTACAAGATGGTGCGCCAGTCATCGAGCAATTTAAAGAAGCTGGGAAAACGAGCCAGACTGGAAACAGTTCAGGTGGCAAGAGCAACTAGTTCCAAAGTCTTTCCGCAACAAGGCAGCGCGATTCTTCAGGAGATGGTGAGCCGAGTTGTTTGTTGATTTCTTCATCCAAAGGCCGGTGTTTGCGACGGTTTGCGCGCTGCTGATTATTCTCGGCGGAGCGATCGCCATTCCGTCGCTGCCGGTTGCGCAATTTCCTCAGTTGGCCCCGCCACAGGTGGTGGTTTCCAGCGGGTATATCGGCGCGAACGCGCAGGCCGTGGAGTCCGCGGTCACGATTCCGCTGGAGCAGGCGATCAACGGCGTGCCTGGAATGAAATATATTTCCTCGTCCAGCGGAAACGATGGCACCAGTCAAATCACCGTTACTTTCGACGTGACCCGCGACGTTGACCTGGCTTCCGTGGACGTGCAGAACCGTGTCAGCCAGGCGCTTGGACGATTGCCGAATGCCGTAAAGAACACCGGCATCATCATTACCAAGCAGGCCGCGGGTTTCGTGTTTGGCGCGGGCGTGTATTCCGAGGGCGGCCAGTACGACAGCCTGTTCCTGAGCAATTATCTGGACGTTTACGTCAAGGACGCGATGAAGCGCGTTAAGGGCGTAGGTGACGTGTTCATTTTTGGCGAGCGCAAATATGCGATGCGCCTTTGGCTGGACCCATCGCGTCTCGCACAACGAGGACTGACTGCGACAACGGTCCTCAACGCGCTTTTGGAGCAAAACGTCCAGGTGTCTTCCGGACAGGTGGGACAACCGCCATCGAATCAGGGGCAGTCCTATCAAATCAGCGTGCGAGCAGTTGGCCGGCTGACGGAGCCGAGCGAATTCGAAAACATTATTTTGAAAACGGGAACGGACGGAACGCTGGTGCGCATCAAGGACGTGGGCCGCGCGGAGTTGGGCGCTGAGGACTACGGTTCGCTGTTGCGTTTCAATGGCCACGATGCCGTAGGCGTTGGCGTCACGCAACTGCCCGGAGCCAACGCGCTAGACGTCGACAAAGCCGCCAAGGCTGAACTGCATCGTTTGTCGAAGAATTTTCCGCCGGGGCTCAGGTACGCCATCGCTTTCGACACCACAACGGTCATTGGCGAGTCCATTCGCGAAGTGCTGATCACGCTACTTGAAGCGATCGGGCTGGTGATTCTGGTTATCTTCCTGTTCCTGCAGGATTGGCGGAGCACCTTTATTCCTGCGGTGACGATTCCCGTTTCACTGATCGGCACATTCGTATTCGTGAAGACGCTGGGGTTTTCGATCAATACACTGACACTTTTTGGTATCACGCTGGCGACGGGCCTGGTGGTGGATGACGCCATCGTGGTAATTGAGAACGTGGAGCGGCACATTGTGGAGGGGATTACCGAGCCGCACAATGCCGCGAGTGTGGCAATGAAAGAGGTCGCCGGTGCGGTAATCGCGACTTCACTGGTGCTGGTATCGGTGTTCGTGCCGGTAGCGCTGTTCCCGGGAACCACAGGGATTTTGTTCCGGCAATTTGCGCTGACGATCGCTTTCTCCGTGTCAATTTCCGCGTTCAACGCATTGACGCTTACCCCGGCGCTCTCGGCCATCTTTCTGGGGCATCACCGGGAACGAGTGCAGGGTCCATTCTTCCGGTTGTTCAATCGCGCTTTTGATGCATCGAGAGAAGCCTATCGCAGCCTGGTGCACGTCGTCCTGAAATGGAAATACGTATCGCTATTGCTGTTTCTAGGGATGCTGGCTTGCGCCTATCTGCTGTATGCGAACATCCCCCAGGGATTCATTCCCGAAGATGACGAGGGCTACCTGATTGTGGCGGTGCAAACTCCGCAAGGCGCTTCACTGCAATATACGCAGCAAGTCTGCGCCAAGGTCGAAGAAGTAATCTCCCACGTTCCCGAGATCGACGGCGCCTTCACGCTTGTGGGATTCAGCTTCAGCGGAAGCGCCCCGAATCGCGGATTGATGTTTCTGAATTTGAAGGAATTTAAGGACCGTAAAGGGCGCGAACATTCCAGCTTCGCGGTGGTCAATAAGCTGCGCGGCCCGCTGATGAGTATTCCGGGAGGAATCGCGGTGCCGTTTAATCCTCCGGCGGTGGAAGGGCTGGGGCAATTCGGCGGCTTCACCTTTGAGCTGGAAGATTTGGGGCGAAACACACTGCAAACGCTGGCCAACACCGCAAACCAGGTGGTAGCTTCGGGAAACCAGAGCTCTCAAGTAACGGGATTGTTCACCAGCTTCACCGCGAATGATCCGCAGTATCTGGTGAAGATCGACCGCGAAAAAGCGAAGAGCTTGCAGATACCGCTTAGCCAGATTACCGACGCGCTGCAGGTGTTCATGGGTTCGGTGTACGTAAACGACTTCGACTTTAACAATCGCTCTTATCGCGTGTACCTGCAAGCGGACCAGAAATTCCGCTCGGAAGCGAAAGACATCCGCACCTATTACCTTCGGTCTGACAGCGGCAAAATGATTCCGCTCGACAATGTGGTGGAGATCAAGCAGGAAGCGAACCCGCAGGTCATCACACACTTCAATCTGTTCCGGTCAGCCGAAATCAATGGTTCCGCGGCGCAGCAAGTGAGTTCCGGCCAGGCTATCGCAGCCATGGAAGGGATCGCGAAGAAAGTGTTGCCGCAGGGTATGACGTATGAATGGAGCGGCCTTTCGCTGGAAGAGATTCAATCCGCGGGCAAAGCAGCCATTCTGTTTGGCCTGGGCATGATATTCGTTTACCTTACGCTGGCCGCGCAGTATGAAAGCTACGTTCTGCCATTCATCGTTTTGTTGGGCGTGCCAGTGGCGCTACTTGGGGCATTAGCTGCGGTTAAATTGCGCGCGCTGACGAATGACGTCTATTGCCAGATCGGACTGGTGATGTTGATCGGCTTGGCGAGCAAGAACGCCATTCTGATCGTGGAGTTTGCCGAACAGCTTCAAGAGCAGGGACTGACGCCACTGGACGCCGCTGTGGAAGCCGCACGCATCCGGCTGCGTCCCATCCTGATGACCTCGCTGGCCTTTATTCTAGGTGTGGTGCCTCTGGTGATTGCGCAAGGCGCAGGTGCCGCGGGGCGCGTGTCGGTCGGCACCACAGTGTTTGGCGGAATGATCGCCGCGACAACTTTGAACCTTCTATTTATTCCGATGCTGTATGTCGTGGTGCGTTCGCTTGTGCCGCGCAAGAAACCCGCCATCCTTCCGGAACCCTCGGTTTAAGCGCGCTAGTTGCTGGCCGATTGATTATTTACAGCCGCCTGACACGAAGTGCAGAACTGACTGGTTTTCAAATCGATCCACTCCACTCCATGTGAAGGCGCCATCACACACTGGTAGTCTTCGCAGTGTGCCAGCGGCATCGTGTGGCCCAGTTCGTGGACCGCTTCTTTCAAAAGGCGGTCGCTCAAGACCGTGGAATTCGCCGGCAAGCCATAGAATTCCTGGCGCAGGCGGTGAAAGGAGACCACCGCGCACGATCCGTGCAGCTGCGCTTCGCCAAAAACAAACGTCAGGATCGGAATGTACAGATCGACGGCAGTAACCGCAAGAATACGTTCGCTGCTGGGAGTGCCGCTATTCATTAACGACGCTAATATTTCCGTGGACGAGTATTGCTGCCGCGCGAAGTTGAACGCGAAGGCGGGTTCGGGTTGCGCGGGAAGGATTTCGCAGCAGACACCGAACCGCTTGCGAAGCCCCGCCGACAGATCAATCAGGGTCTCGCCGGGAAATTTACCCAGCGGCATTAGCTGAATGCGATTCACGATGCTTCCGCGGCAGCCCTCTTCCAGCCATATTTCTTTAGCTTGTTGTGCAGCGTGACTCGATCAATATCCAGAGCCTCGGCCGCTTGCGTCTGGTTGCCGTTGCAATTCTCCAGGACCGACAGGATATGCGCGCGTTCGATGTCTTCCAGAGTGCGCGGCGAGACGCCGTGGGAAGGCAGGCGCAGCGCGAAATCCTCTTCGTTCAGTTCCGGTTCCCTGCCCACAACCATCGCGCGTTCAATCGCGTTCTCCAGTTCGCGGATGTTGCCGGGCCATTCGTAATGGTCCAACAGGGCCATCGCCGCGGGAGAGATGCGGGTAATGCGTTTGTTCATCGAGGCAGAAAACTTCTTTACGAAATGGTCGGCAAGAATTGGTATGTCACCCTTGCGTTCGCGCAGCGGCGGCAGTTGGATCTGAAAAACATTCAGGCGGTAGAACAAGTCCGGCCGAAAGCGCCCGTCTTTGACGAGCTGCTCAACGTCTTTATTGGTAGCGGCAATACACCGAAAGTCCACGTGCATCGGATGCGTGCTGCCAACTCGCGTGATTTCGTGCTCCTGCAAAACGCGCAGCAGATCGGTTTGGGTTTTCAGGCTGATGTCTCCGATTTCATCCAGAAACACCGTTCCACCATCCGCAACCTCGAAGCTTCCCTTCTTGCGGTATTGCGCGCCCGTGAAGGCACCTTTCTCATGGCCAAACAGTTCACTCTCCAACAGTGTTTCCGCCAAAGCGCCGCAATGGATGACCACCAGCGGGTTGTAGTGTCGTGGGCTCGCCGCGTGAATCGCGCGGGCGCACAATTCCTTGCCTGTACCGCTCTCGCCGGTGATCAGCACCGTCGCGGCGGTGGGGCCAACGGTCTGGATGGCTTCAAACACACGAACCATCGAAGGGCTCTGGCCTACAATTTCCTGTGGCCGAGTTGTGGAGGCGACCGTCTCTCGCAGGCGCGCGTTCTCTTGCTCGACGCGCTTGTGAGTCAGAGCGTTGTGCACGGTATGAGCAATGTCGTCGGGATCGAATGGCTTCGAGACATAGTCATACGCGCCGTTCTTCAACGCGGCGACTGCGGTTTCTACCGAGGCGTAGCCCGTCATGATTATTACGAGCATTTCCGGGTCGATCTCATGCATGCGGCGCTGCAGCTCAACGCCGTCCGTTCCGGGCATTTTGATGTCCACAAGAGACAGGTCGAACTTTTGCGCGGCCATTTTGCCCAGGGCGTCATGCGCATTCTCGGCTACGGTGACTTCATAACCTTCTTCGCGGAACCATTTATCGAGCGAGTCTCTTACGATCAACTCGTCGTCGACGACCAACAAATTCGCTTTAAGAGCCATAACCTTACTCCTTGACCGAGGCACCGGCCGGCGCGGCGGCGTGCACGAGATTGGATTGCAGTGGCAAAGTAATCGTGAACGCGGTGCCGTGGCCGGGTACGGACGAAACGGCGATCTTACCCGCGTGACGATCGACAATATTTCGGCTGATGGCCAGACCCAGACCCAAGCCGCGCCCGTGTTCTTTGGTGGTGAAAAACGGCTCAAACATTTTGGCGAGCACGTCTTTGGGCATGCCGACGCCGTCGTCGCGCACTTCGACCTGTACTTGGCCGGTATTTTCGAGCTTCCGCGAGCACAACGTCAGATTCCCGCCATTTGTCATGGCGTCGATCGCGTTCATCACCAGCGCCAGGATCACTTGTTCGATTTGCCCGGCGTCGCAGCGTACGTGCGGCAAGTCCGCGGTTAGTTCCTGGTGCAATTCAATGTTTTTCAGTTGTAACTGATGCTGCACCAGGCGAACGCAGCGGTCGATAATAGCGTTCAGGTCCGCGGGCTCGCGATTCATGGAAGTTGGGCGGGCAAAGGTCATCAAGTTCTTGACGATCTCTCCGCAACGCCGGCTTTCCGATTCCACCAGATCCAGCATCCCCATGTTTTCCTGGTTGACGACGGCTTCACGCACCAGCCGCTTCTTCAGCAGCTTCGCGTATGTGAGTATTCCGGCTAGTGGATTATTGATTTCGTGGGCCACCACGGCCGCAAGTTTCCCAATTGACGCCATGCGTTCAACGCGCAACATTTCTTCCTGTGCGTCTTTCAACTGGCGCGTTTTTTCGTCAACCCGCTCTTCCAGCGTGCGCGTCCAGGCATTGATTTCCTGGTGGGCCTCGAGTAACTGGTGACTCATGGTGTTGAACGAGCTAGCCAGATCTTCAAATTCGCCGCGGGAATGTACTTTGATTTGGTACCCCAGATCTCCGGAACCCAGGCGGTGCGTTCCTACGGTAAGAGCAGTGAGAGGGCCCTGCAACAATCGGCGCACAAAAGCGGTGGTCAGTATGGCCACGCCGAAGACCGCGAGCACGGTGTACAAGAGCATCTTGCTGGTGCTCTCCGCCACACTCTGGTCCGTGGGCGCGAGGGAAATATTTGTGTCCAGTACGCCCAGCGTTTTTACTTCCGTCGGATGAGCGTGGCATTCCGCCGAGGAACAGGAAGGCGAATTCTCAATCGGGTTGATCACGCCGAGCGCCCGCTCTCCATTCGGCATGCGATAGGTGCGGAAACTTTGCCCCTTATTTGCAACCTGGAACCAGGGCACGCCGGCCGGGAGAGTGTCGTGCACGTTCATTTGCTCGTCGACGAGCTTGTTCATCTCCGAGGGATCAGAGGAGAAGCTGATGCGTCCTCGGTCGTTGATGATGCGGATGCGAACCATCCCCGGTTCTTGCGCCAATTCCGTAATGATGTGGTACAGGCCGTCGCGCTGGTTGCGCAACATGTAGTAGGAGGTATTTCGCTTGATGACATTGCTGACGCGAGCGGCGTCGGCAAGTGTGGTTCGTTCCAGATGCTTTCGATGGAGCTGAATATTCAAATAGCCGAGGACGCCGAATACGATGGCCATGGACGAGACTAGAACCACAAGAAGCTTGGAACTCAGGCTCCCCGAGATTCTCGCCCAAAGGCGGCGAAGGGCTGCTGCTTCACGAACTAACATCAATAAGCTCCGGAACTGCCGCTGATACTTTCGTGGGTTCGGAGATTGCCTCGTAGGACTTGCCATTCTGGAATACCGGCAGGTATTTCACGGCCAGCGCGAAGACCAGAAAGCCAGACGCGATGATGGCAAGAGTGATGGAGATTTCTGTCCACTTGGGGAAGTAGTTCTGGCCCGAGGAGGCCAGCATGCCGGTGATGGCGACATTCATGCGGTTGGTAATGAAACCCAAAAGCGTGAGGATGGAACAAAAATAGAGCCAGGTACGGTCTGTGTGGATGCGGTGACGGAACAACAACACCATCGGCACAACTAAAAAGAGAATCTCGAGAGCGAACAAGTAGGTTTCCGAACGCGGCAGGAGTAGTAGCCGCAGGGCACCGCTTCGCGCCAAGTCGACGGCTCTTAACGTAAGGTAGAACGCAAGCAAGACCGCCAAGACGCGGCCCAAGCCCGTCAAGAGCGGAAGCGCCAGGCGCTGATGAAACGCTTTGTCCGCATGCCAGGACTCGAAGATGGTCATAGCCAAACCGGCGCATAGCGCGGAGATAAAGAAGAAAACAGGTTCCAGCGAGGAATACCACAGCGGATAGAGCTTTCCCGGCACGATCAGATACAGGCTTCCGAGTGAAGACTGATGCAAGGTGGAAAGAATTACTCCGGCAATGACGAGTGGAATCATGATGGTGTGCATCCACTCCAGTTGCCGCTTCCAACCCAGACGTTCCAAAATCACGGGCAGAAATTCCAAGCACAGCACGGTGGTGTACAACATCACGCACCAGGCGATTTCAAACATCACCGAGCGGTGATTCCACATGACGAGCGGGTGCCAAACACGATACGGCCGGCCCAGATCCATGATCAACGAGGCGATAAACATGGAGTAGCCCAGAAACGCGGTGAGAATCATGGGACGAAGAACGGGCCGATAACGCTGCAAGTTGAAGATATAGACCACGGCGGCAAGAGTGAATCCGCCGCCCGCGAGCGCCACGGAGAACAGTTTGAAACCGACCCAAAGTCCCCAGGGAAACTCGTCGTTGAGATTTGTGGACGCGCCCAGGCCATGGGTGAAGCGAAACAGCAGCGAGTACAAACCGGGGATCAGTATCGCAACCAGAACCAACTTCCAGAAAGTCACCTTGGGCTTTTGCATGTTGTCTCCGTCCTCATTTCTTGGGCGCAGGACGCGCGGGTTGCTCGGCACGCTCTGCGGCAGCGACTTCGACGCGGCGGTTGCTGATCCACCAGATGCCGCCGAGTAAGACCGAGCCCAGAGCGACCAGATCTGGAACATGCGTCAACACGCGATAGGTGAGCAGAGGCATGGGCTCCGTAACCAGGTCGGCGCGATAGCCGAATTCCTCGAACGGTATGCTGGAAAGCAGCAGCACTGAGGTTCCGCCAACTTCGTTCAGGCCATAGATTTTCTTAACGTATTTGTCGGGATTCTCACGCAGGCGTTGCTGTGCCTCGGCAATCAAATCTTCGCGTTCGCCGAATTTTGTTGCCCCGGTTGGACAGGCCTCGGCGCAGGCGGTTTGCAGTCCTTTTACGACACGGTCTCCGCACATGTCGCACTTGCGCACCAGCGGGAAGGTCTTTTGCCATTCGTACTTGGGCACCACGAAGGGACATGCCAGCATGCAATACCGGCAACCAATGCATTTTGAGCCCGCATAGGTGACAGGTCCTTCGGCTGTTTTCGTGAAAGCTCCCACGGGACATACGGAAGCGCAGGTGGGATCCGCGCAATTCATGCACAAGTGGCGCATGAACTTATCGCCTTTGGTTTGGACGACGGTAAACTTATGTTCCGATTGCTTCTCCTCGCCTGCAATCGCGTCGTCGTAAGGCAGGCCATTGCGCTCTGCGCATGCCTTTTCACACAATTTGCAGCCGATGCAAGCGGTTGCATCGTAGAGGATGCCCTTACTCATGACTGCTCCCTGGAGCGAACTTCACTCGGCGGTGGAACCAGTGCCAGGGTACCGAGGATTGCCCTTTTGCGCTTCACAGCGGCCAGGAGCGAGTTGGCGTGGGACATGGCAGGCGCGACGCCGGTGAGCGTGCGATATGCCATTCTGGACAGCAAGTACGAGCCGAGCGGCGTGTCCAGAGACCGTAGAGAACTTCCACAGGGCCACGCACCCGTGCTGAATTCTTCTGCTAGGGGTGGCTGGACCCACGGCTATTATGATGAATTTCTCGGCAGTCCCCCGTGAATTAGGTCACTCTCGGCGGTGACAGCCATCACGTCGGGTAACGAATAGGCGATCGCTGCTATCTTTCGAGGTTTTGATGGGACCACAAAATGCACCGAGGCCCCGACCTGTATCGATCGGGGCCCCGGCGATTCACGCTATTTGGGGGTAGTCAGGCTATGTCAGAAAGAACTCTTTCGTAATCTGTTCCCATTTCTCCGTTGGCAACTGCGCCGTCAGATCATGCATTGCCAGGCCGCCATCTTGAGCGACCGCCCCCGCCAGCGCGGGAACTCTAGCCTGCAACTGGGTCGCTGCTTCCGCCATCCACTTGCGTGCGAGGCTTCCGTTGAGCAAGTTTCGGAAGCTGACCTGCAAATCGGGTGCGATCACGGAGACGAACCATCCGTCTCCGTAGGGATCTGAATTGCTCAGGGAGACATTCGCTGCCAGTGCTTCATTCACGTTCGTCACTTCCCCTTCAACCGGGGAAATCAGGTCTACCGACTGCCCGTCGCGGTGCAAGGTGGCGAATTTCTGTCCTTGGCGGAGCCACTGGCCCCTCTTCGGCAGGGTGATTTCATCGATCTTTCCAGCCAGACGCGCACCAAAATCATCCATACCCACGCGCACCAGCGTCGGGCTCTCTTGCAGTGCCCAAGTGTGCCCCTGGTGATAGCGCCGATTCCCTGGCAACTCAAACCCGCTAACGATTGTTGGCAACATGCGCGGTGCCGTCTGAACGCCAGCCTCTTGCGCTTCCACCGTCGTCGTTACTTTTCCTTTGCGCATGAAATAGTCGATGGTGAGGAAAACAACAAACATCGTAAGCATCAGAATAACTGTCATGGCCTGCCTCCCAAACCTCTTTGAACTCATTTTCTACACGGCTATAGGGCAAGTGCGAGGCCAAAGCGCGAAGAGATTCACGCGAACACCTAAGTGCGTGACACAGCGAGGCATGCAGAGGTTTAGAAGGAAAGACAGGACATAGCCCCAGAAAAATCCGCGCTCGCAATCGTTGGTTTTCGCAACATGCCTCGGAGGATATTCCGGACAGATCGGAGCAAGCTGAACAAAAGAAGGGCGTTAGCGCGAAGCAAAACCTAGATGCAAAACGCAACACGGCAGCTGAAAGTCTAAACAACTAACTGGAAGCCAATTTATTTCGGTGGGTTGGCTCGAAAATATTCTTCGAGCCCAGCTTGCACCTCATGAACGCTGCGTTGGACGTTCTTGTCCATCGCGACCGCGATTGCGGAGACAGTTTTCTCCGACGCTGGTTCGTCGTGGGTGTACATGTGACTCCAGACAGTCGTGCCGGATTTGCGGTCGCGCAGGCGAACCTCATAGTTCAACCGAGCGACAATCGCGCTGCCGTCCACTTCCTTGAAGTCATACAAATGACCGCCCAGGATGTACTGACCACCCATGTCGGATCGTATGGTGTAGACGGCGCGAAATCTACCCGTGGACCGCAAACCGCGAACCAACGCGTCCTGAAGCATCTCCACCGGAGGCTCGGCCCACCGTTGGCTTTGATACACGCCCAATTCAGGGGAATCGAACCCGTAGACAATCTGGTCGCTAAGATAAAGATGAGAGGCCTCGAACGATCTCACCATGACCGTGGTGTTGATGGCGTCTGGAGAGGGCGGCGGGGCAGTCGTGGCATAGGTCAATTGGTAGTACTTGATTGGCCTAGTGCCGCCGCAGCCGACTACAAAAAGTGCGATCGCAAGAATGGACAGCGCAGCGGCTGACCAAGATAGCGAGGGTGGCGCGGCCTGCGCCAAGCTCCGTGTCCTACCGGTTTGGAATGATACGATTCTCATGGCTTCTCTCCCGGCTTACGATCTGGCACTTTGCTAGGGACAATCAAACTGGACGGGTGGGTTTTGATGGTATAGCTGAACGTTTTCAGGTTTTCCGTAATGATCCGCAAATTGTTCAGAATTTGATCGATGTTGTCGTCGTTATTGTCCAACATCTGCTGCAGCTGAGCCGTCAGCGCGGAAATATTGTCGAGAGATTGACGCAGCTTGATGACCGACGCGCGGACATCCTCACGGTTATCGTCGATCAGGCCATCCACTTTTTTCAGAGTTCCCTGAGTCTGATCGATGGTGGTATGCAGTTTATCCAGTAGCGGCCCTATCTTAGCGCTCGCCGCGTTTACATTCTTGAGAGTGCTGCGAATCTCAGGCCGGTTCTCAGCCAACATGCCATGCAATTCAGCCAAAGACGCGGACACATTTTCACGATTGCGGTCGTTCAGCAGGTCGTTAATACGGTCGACCGTAACCTTCAACTGAACCACCCGTTCGTTAAGGTTCGTTAGCAATTCCTTTGCCTGCGGCGCCAGCTGATTGATTTGTGCGGTGAGGTCATTAAATCCCACGTACGGGTCGGACGGAAGAAACGCGCCGGAAGCGGCCCGCGCTGCAGTGGGAGAGCCGGCCTTGATTTCCAGGTGATTGTCACCCAGCGGGCTGAAACTGAGAATTGCGACGTGGCTGTCGGTTTTTATCGGGAGATCGCTTTTCACGCTAAATTGCATGTCCATGAGCGCGGGATCATTCGGATCGATCTCGATTTTCTCCACACGGCCAATCTTCGGACCGCCTTCATAGCGAACAGTGGCTCCCGGCTCCAGCCCCGCCACGTTGTGGAATCGCGTATGAAGGATCTTCGCGGACCCTGCGAATGCGCCGGTGAGCACAAACACGGTGACGATCAGCAGCGTCGCCGCAATGATGACAAACAGACCGACCCACACCTGTTCGCGTTTTGATTCCATCTTTACCTGCTCTTCCCCTGTCGTCCCTCGCCAGTTTTCGAGGAGGGCTCCGTCAGCATCTGCAAATAGTCGAGTTCTTGCGCCACCGCGGGTTCAGGGACACGATCCAGGAACTGGCGCACCCTGGGATGCTTGCTGTTTTGCATCTCGGCAACGGTGCCGCTGGCGACCAAATCTCCCTTGTTGATCAACACCATTCGGTCGGCGATCAGAAACGCGCTGGCCAGTTCGTGGGTGACGACGATAATCGTCATGTGGAAGGCCTTTTTCAACTCTAAAATCAGCTGATCGATGCCCGCAGCAATGATGGGGTCGAGTCCCGCCGACGGCTCATCGAAAAAGAGAATCTCGGGATCCATAGCCAGAGCACGAGCCACCGCGGCGCGCTTTTTCATGCCGCCGCTTAATTGCGAAGGGAGAAAATCTTCAAAGCCCGACAAGCCGACCTGGTCCAGCTTCAGGCGCACCATGATCTCAACGGTGGGTTCTTCGAGTTTTGTGTGTTCACGCAAGGGAAGCGCCACGTTCTCTCCCACGGTCATCGAGCCGAATAGCGCCCCGCCTTGGAACGACATTCCCAGCTTTTTGCGAATTTCGTCTCGTTCGGCGTCGGAAATTGCCACAAAATTTTTGCCCCGGATCCAGACTTCGCCCGAACTGGGTATTTCCAAGCCGACCAGGGTGCGCAGCAAGGTGCTCTTTCCCGAGCCAGAGCCACCCAAAATCACCAGAGTCTCGCCGCGTTGCACGTCAAAGTTGATTCCGTGGAGGATCTCGCGTCCGTCGTAACTGACACGCAAATCGCGGAGCGAGATCATTGGTCCGTCGGGGACGTGTTCCTCGTCAGACCGTTCGAATGGTTCCGGCATACGGCTTAGTGTTCTCCCAGGAAGTAGAACAGCATGGTAAAGACGAGGTCCACCAGAATCACCAGAAAGATCGACATCACCACGGCCCGCGTGGTTGAACGACCCACTTGCTCCGCGCCACCACCGGTGGCTAAGCCTTCGTGGCAGCCTACCGCGGTGATGGTAATTCCGAACATGAAGCTTTTGATTAAGCCGGTGACGACGTCGCGCATATACAACGCATCGAGCGAGGCGGTGAGGTACCGTTGGAATGTGAAATCGGCCTGAGCGACGCCAAACAGGGATCCACCCAGGATGCCCATGAAGTTTGCCCAAATAGTAAGACATGGCAGCATCAGAACCATGGCCATGAATTTCGGGGCAACCAGGAAACTAACGGGGTTGATCGCCATGGTTTCCAGCGCGTCGATCTCTTCCGTGACTTTCATGGTTCCGAGTTCGGCGGCAAAGGCGGAACCCGAACGGCCGATGACAATCACGGCGGTAATCAATGGGCCGAGTTCACGCGTCATGGAAAGGGCCACGGCGCTGGCCACATAGCTCATCGCACCAAAGCGCCGCAGTTCGTAGGCAGCTTGCAAGGCCAGGATCAAGCCAATAAAAAAGGTGATGAGCGACAGAATGGGCAATGCGCGCACACCCGCTTCCATCGCCTGACCAACGGCGCGTTGGAAGCGCAAGGGTTTGCCCTGGAAGGGTCCAATGAAAGTGAAATACGCGGCGCGCCCGGCAAGGGTCGCCAGAGACCCCAGGTACGCCAGACCGTTAGTGAAGGCAGAGCCAGTTGCTTGAAGGAAGTCCACGAGCGCCTGTCGTCCTAAAGTGGAAAGATAATAGCATGTCAGGAGGAAAGCGCCTGCTCTTCATTTTCATAAATCTCGAAGATCTTCTGCAGGCGGGAAAGCTGCATAACCTCGCGAACGGTGTTGCTCAGACTGTACAGAATCAGCCTTGAACCGATCTCCCTGGAGGCTTTCAGGCCCTCTACCAAAGAGGCAATCCCGGAACTGTCGATGTAGCGGACATTCTTCAGGTTCAAAAATACTTTGGGAGTGCGCTTCTCCTTAATTTCTCCCAGAAGCGCCTTGCGCATGGCGGGAGAATGGGCGAGGTCAATATCACCCGAGAGATCCAGAATGGTTCCACCTTGTGATTCACGGGCATCAATCTGCACTGTCTATTCTCCTTCAGACCCCGACTCGGTCTTGGGTATGGCCAGATATTTCACCATACGAAGCTGATTCTTTCCATGTTTCCGGCTGAATTCCACCTCGTCCATGCTGTGTCGCATGAAGTGGAGTCCCAATCCCCCCGGCCTGAGGTCCTCAAGGAGGCGCCCCTTCAATTTTGCGGGATTCAGCGCGACCCCTTTGTCTTCCAGCAAAACCTCGAGTCCGGCGTTGGTCTGCGGTTGATTCTGCCCGTAGAGCCGGCGGAACGTCACAAAAATCGGCATGCCGCTCTTCCCTTCGTAGGCATGTCGCATGACATTCGCTAGGGCTTCGTCAACAGACCGGACGATGGCACGCCTTTCCGCCGAATGGAAATTCAGGGACTCGGCCGCTCGCTCTAGCGTCGCGCGCACCAGGCAAAGTGCTTCGGGATTGCTGGTCATTTCAAGTTTCAAAAGCAAATCGGCCCGGAACTGCCTGGATGCCGTTCTTCCCTTTCCGTTGCTGCTTTTCATCGCCCTTCGTCCGCGCACCTGGGTCACCGCTACCGCCGGCAGGTCCGATTTCGTGGGGTAAAAGAACTCGGAAGTCTGGCGGTGTGACAATGCCACTTCCCGGCCCCTATGACAACAAAAAAATATACGCCTTACCGGCAGTGGGATTGGCGATAGAGAGCTGTAGAAAGGGCTGGCAGGTGTGGGGAATTCGCGCGGTCCGGCGCGATATGCGGAGGACTAGGGAATGCAGCTTGCCTCAATTTGGAGCAGTAGAGAGGGAACAGCGACCGCAGTGGGTTCCGTGCGCGCAGGGGCACGCAGCGAGTTGGAAATGTTAGTTGCGTCGAACGGAATCGCGGCTCGCCATCTTAGCCTTGGGGTTCAGAATCACCGACCTGGTCCACGGCCACGTCTGAGTTCCCGTTTGCGTTTTCAATGGCGGCTTCTTTTTCCGCACGCTTGGCAAGCTTCTTTTGTTCGCGGCGGGCTGCCTTTTCGCGTTGCTTTTCCTGTCGCTTCATTTCCTTTTGGCGCTTCTGGAATGTGATCGTCATCGCGTCTCCTTAATGTTGATATGAACGCTCCCGCAGGCTCAGCACTTGCCGAGATTCACCACCGGGGTTCGCGCGGCTGCCGCGCAGCTTCGCGGTAATCTTCGTTCGAAAATCTGTCGCGGCCACCACCGCCGCCGGTTCTCGGCGTGCGTGTCGCAGTCTTTGGACGCGCTTCGTTAACCTTCAAATTGCGGCCACCGAGTGATTTTCCGTCCAGCCCGGCGACGGCCTTCGCAGCCTCGTCATCATTGGGCATTTCCACAAAAGCAAAACCCCGAGCCCGGCCGGTTTCCCGATCCATCACGACGTTGGCCCTGCTGACCTGACCAAATTGACTAAACAGCGCCATCAATTCGCCTTCGGTGGTCTGAAAACTGAGATTGCCTACAAATAAACTCTTCATTCTATTCTCCTTAATTCTTTATCCCGCCGGCAGCAACACGGTTCGACTTCAGTTGCTGTCGTATCGCTAATTCCTAGAATGCTCCTTCCAGAAATACCCGGAACTTCCTGGAACGCGATGGCTGCCGCAGCTTCCGCAGCGCTTTGGCTTCAATCTGGCGGATGCGCTCGCGGGTTACGGCGAATGTCTTGCCGACTTCCTCGAGGGTATGCTCGTTTCCGTCCTCAATACCAAATCGCATCTTGATGATTCGCTCTTCGCGGGGCGTAAGAGTCTTCAGCATCGTGGCCATCTGTTCCTTCATGTTCAAGTTGATGGCGGCGTCGGATGGCGAGATCACTCCCTTATCCTCGACGAAGTCGCTCAAGTGCGCGTCTTCATCCTCGCCGACGGGCGTCTCGAAGGAAATGGGCACTTGCGCGATTTTCTTGGCTTTGCGAACCTGTTCGACCGAAATATCCATGCGTTTCGCGATCTCTTCCGCGGTGGGCTCGCGGCCGAGTTCCTGCACCAGTTGCCGGCTGGTGCGCATTTGCTTGTTGATCATCTCAACCATGTGCACCGGCACGCGAATGGTTCGAGCATGGTCCGCGATCGCGCGTGTGATGGCTTGGCGAATCCACCAGGTGGCGTAGGTGGAAAACTTGTAGCCGCGTCGCCACTCAAACTTATCGGTTCCGCGCATCAATCCGATGTTGCCTTCCTGAATTAAATCCAGGAACTGCAGCCCGCGGTTGGTGTACTTCTTTGCGATGGACACTACCAGGCGAAGGTTGGCCTCGGTCAGTTCCCTTTTCGCCTGCTGGGCTTCGGCCTCGCCTCGCAGGATCAGCGTCAGAGTGTGCTTCAGGCTGCTCAATTCGACTTCGCTTGCTTCCTTGATCGCGTTTCGCTGTGCCCGGCACAATCGCAATTCCTTGCGCGCCTCCACGGCGGCATCTCCACGAGCGGCGGTTACGCGGCGTTCCAGCCGTGCCGTCTCGCGCTCAAGCGCGTGCAGCCTTTCGACGGTATGGCGCATGATGTCGATCAGGCGCTTTCTTTCCCGTTCTTGAAAATCAACGGAGCGCACCAGCAACGACATTTCCACTTTCGTTCGAGCCAAGCGGCCGCGTGCCCGCAAATATTCCCGTTTGTTGCCCTTTGGGGTGGCCTCGAGGCGCGCCACTTGCTTCAGTTCCAGGGAGCGAAGTTTTTCCACCTTGTCGATAATCCGCAGGACGTGCCGCTTCTTGTCCTCCATTTTTTCCGCGGTCAGTTCCTCTTCATAGAAATGAATGATGGTCTTGATTGGCCGCGCGTCGGAACGCAACTCCTCGCCGATAGAGATCAGTTCCTTCAACACCAGGGGGGAACGGGAAATGGTCTTTAGCACCAGCTTGTGACCGCGCTCCATACGCTTGGCGATGGACACTTCGCGTTCGCGAGTCAACAATGGCACCAAAGCCATCTCTCGCAAATACGTCCTGACAGGATCGCTATTCTTTTCCGGAAGAGAAACGACCTGTTCGATGGCGTGATCTTCGACGCGAGCAGTGTCGTAGCGCAGCGCTGGTTCGATGGATTCCGCAACTTCAGGGAGACCGCGCGCGGCCTTGGCGGCGGAAGCGTCTTCATAGACTTCGATGCCATCGCTCTCAAAAGCCGAAAGCACGCTATCTATTTCTTCCGACGTGTGTTCCTCAGCTGCCAGAAAGTCGTTCACTTCCTCGGCAAGCAAATAACCACGCTCTTTACCCAAAGCTGTGAGGTTACGAACGTGATCGTGTTTTTCCTGAATGTCCTGCGACAATGGTTTCTCCCCTCAACCCCACTGCCAGAATTGACTGGTCGATCCTGAATGCAAGGCCGTTGGTACCGCGTGCAAACACACGGGCGTTACGTGAAGAACGGCCAGCACGATGTGTGGATTGCAGCCGTTGTTCGATCAGGCCGCTTTGTGCGAACAGCACTCCGGTTGTCCCGATGCCCTCGAGTGTACGAAGAGTTTCAATTCAGGCTCTGAACTTCTCCAGTATACACTACCAAGCAAGTCCCGGAATTCGTTCATCGAACGATGCTCAGAATGAGTGCGATTGAGCAACGGCCGCAACGCAACTTGTCGTTGGCGATAGTTTCGTTGGGCCAGGAGGTTGGCTCCCGGCCGAACGTGCGAATTAGTTCTGGCTCTGCATCTGCCCCTGCAGGACTTCGCCGGGCAGTTGCATCATGCGCGCGCGTGGCGCTGACTCGACGCGACCAACGTTAGTTCGATGGCGATCACGGGATTCGGCCGCGGGAACGCCGTCTGCACGCATCTTTTCAATTCGGATGCCCAGCGTGCGCTCCAGCTGGAACAGATCGGACCGCTGCTCCTTTACAAAGAGCGTGGAGGCGATTCCCTGCTTGCCTGCGCGGCCAGTGCGGCCCACGCGGTGGATGAAGTTCTCCGCCACGTCTGGCAGGTCATAGTTGATGACGTGAGCGATATCCTGGACGTGAATTCCGCGCGAAGCCAGATCGGTAGCCACCAACACCCGGACGCGGCCCTGTTGGAAACCGGTCAGCGCTGTCGTGCGTTGCGATTGCGAGCGGTCGCCATGGATTGTAGCCGCGGCAATGCCATCGCGATTCAGCGCCTTGGCAATGCGTTCCGTGCCACGTTTTGTGCGGGAGAACACCAGGCATCGGCCGCTTTCTTTGCTAAGAAGGTGCCGAAGAAGCTGCTGTTTATCATCGGGAGAAACTTCAAAGGCCTGAAGTCGCACGTTTTCCGAAGGCTTAAGCGTGGAACCGAAGGAGAGACGCACCGGGTTTCGCGTGTACTCCTTGACGAGGTGAGTCATGTCGCCTTCCATGGTCGCAGAAAAGCACATGGTCTGGCGCTCTTTTGGAAGCACCGAGGCAATTCTGCGAATCGCGGGAAGAAAACCCATGTCGAGCATGCGGTCTGCTTCGTCAAGAACCAGGACTTGCAGACTGCGGAACTGAACCAGTTTGCGGTCCAGATAATCCTGAAGCCGGCCAGGAGTCGCAACGATGACGCTGGCTCCGTTGCGGATGGCTCGCAATTGTTGCGCCTCTGCCAATCCGCCGACCACCAGGGCCGCGGGCAGCAATTGTTTGCCGCGCAGCGCGTTGTACTGCTCAACCACCTGCATCGCGAGTTCGCGCGTTGGTACCAAGACCAGAGCGGCTAGCCCCGGCTTTTCCTGCTTAAGCAGTCTCTCAATTACCGGGATAAGAAACGCCAGGGTTTTGCCGGTACCGGTTTGCGCGGTTGCCAGCACATCCTTGCCGCCAAGCGCCTGGGGTATCGCCGCGGCCTGAACCGGCGTGGGCACTGAGAAGCGAGCTGCGGACAGCCGCTCCTTCAAGTACGTAGAAATCGGAAGTTCTGAAAAATTTTGCATTTTGCTTTCTTACTGGCGACGACACTTACAGGGCGTGTGCAGAAATCTGACAGGCCGAGCGAAGTGTTCGCCAGTCTTAGTTTGAATTACGCTGAAAACGTACGGAGGATACGGAGGCGGGTATACTCAGATCACTTATGGAACCGGAGGAACCGCACAACACTGCCGCGGATTAAGCGCATAAAGACTATACCATATTTTTGGGGAATGCGCTTAACTAAGTTGCGGCTGGCATAAGGATTGTGCGCGCACATACCCAAGACTTGCCCCAAGCTATCTGGGCTTGCCATTCTTTCGGACGCTTCGCTTGTTTTTGGCCCACCGCCTGACCGCGCTTTTTCGCGATTCCACTTGCCTGTTCTTTTCGGCGTCGCCCACTTCACGGCGCTTATGCATTGCGGCGCCGGTGCTTTCAAGAAAATGCAGGGGGTCACGCAGGCTCTGCAATTCGCGGTAGTAGTACAACGGTGTGGGCCGCATGCCGCCAAATCTCAAATTGGCCAGAAATTCCAGTTCTTCCCCGGTAGCGCCGCCGCTCATCGCCGAATCGTGCAGAAATTCTTTGAATCCCGGCTCCTCTTCAGAGGGTGCGGCAGAATCCGTTTCCATGAAGCGAAATTCCATCAGTTGTTTGGAAGCCAACCGCCGGTTCAGCACGATTTCCATCGCGAAGCTTTCCAAATCGATGTTCCAGGAATCGATCAGCGGATCCAGGAAAGACGCGCAATGCTCGGGAGAGATATTGAACACGTCGGTATCGAGAAATTCCAGAATGATCGCGCGCATCTCCTCATAGGAACGCCCGCTCAACTTTGCAACGATGCTCAGCCAGGCCTCGTTGTTCAACTCGTCTTTCGCTACTCCCTTGGTAACGTCCACAAGTTTCTGCGTGATCAGCCGTTCCAGCTCGCCAAAAGCCTGCTTCTCGAAAATATCCCGCACCTGCTTTTGTTTTTCTGCGGTGCACTTCCGGATGATGAGTTCGCGCACATTCTTGAACAACGGCGCCGGCGGATCCACAACCTTCTTCTTCAGTTCTTCGCGCTGTTGCTCCTGTACCATCGCCGAAAGCTGGCCATGGGGCAGTTTCAAGAAGGCGTTCATCTTGTCGTACAGATCGGTGCGGTCGGCGGACGGCGGCGCTTTCTTTCGTGTGAGTAATTGCGAGATGTAGGATTCCGTGACCTGGGCCGCGACGGCCAGGTCGCGTTGTTCCAGGCCCAGTTCTTTCAACCGTTGTTGAATCACAAAACAAACGTCCACGCGCCCTCCTGGATTCACTTAGCAGGTAAAGTACATCGTACCGTTCGGTAGCACGCTTGACAAGACCTGTAAAGTAGGCGATACTGATCCTGCGATCAAGGCTGCCTTCAGGTCTCCCAGACCCGTCGCAACGCCTGAATTACTCCCTTGGTCTGGAAACGAGGGAGAGGCCTATGTTCGCTCGCAAAGTCTCCATGCGCCTGAAGGCGGATTGCGCCGGGGAATTCATCAAGAAAATGGAAAACGAGGTTATTCCCCTGCTCCGCAAGCAGAAGGGTTTCCTCGACGAGCTGACCCTCGTCTCGCAGAGCGGCAAAGAAGTCTACGCCTACAGTTTCTGGGAAAATAGCGACGACGCCGAGAAATACGAACACGCTGCTTTCGCGCAAGTCACCAAGTTGCTGAGCGACGTGATCGACGGCGCATTGCGCATCCACACCTACATGGTCGCCAACTCCACCTTCCACAAAATGGCCTCAGCCGTTGCTTCCTAAGCGCAACACCGGAAATCGGGACAATTACAAGGAAACCATTTATCATTTCGAGCAGTTGCACAAGTCGCAGGTACATCCAGAGCGAGATCGAGTTCGCTCTCTGAAGGATTCTTCGTTCTCACGCGTGCAGGAGAAGGACGATTTTGCGGTGTACGGCAAAACAATCTGTTCCTGCACTTTTGGGAACGTGGAAAGAGACAGGTAAAAGGAAAATCGTATGACAAAACTCTATGTTGGGAATCTCTCCTTCGGAATGACCGATGAAAGCCTGCAACAGCTTTTCGTTGCGAAAGGTTATCAAGTGTCTTCGGCCCGCGTTATCACCGATCGCGAAACCGGCCGCTCGCGCGGTTTCGGATTCGTGGAACTCGGCTCCGGCGACGACGCTGCCAAGGCCATCGGCGAACTGAACGGCTTGGATGTGGAAGGCCGGGCGCTGCAAGTGAACGAAGCCCGTCCACAGGAAGGGCGTGGCGGCGGAGGCGATCGAGGCGGCCGTGGTGGCTATTCGGGCGGCCGGTCTGGCGGAAACGGACGGCGGAATTACTAGCTGCGCGGACGGATTTTCCGCCGGTTCCTGGGTAGCACACAGATTTTCATGCCTTACTGTCTAGCGAGGGCGAGGCAGGCGACTAATTCTGTTCATACGATCGGGAGGATATCTTGGCAATTCTCGAAGCAGGCCAGTACATCAAGCATTTTCAATACGGATGTGGAGTCATCACCGAATCAAGCTCCGAGCGCACAACGATCGACTTCGACGCTCACGGACTCAAGAAATTCGTTACCAGCCTGATGGTGGTCGAGCCGGCTGACGGAGTTCCACCGAAGCGCAGGCGTGCGAAGCGTGTGAAAACTGCTGTGGCGCCAGCTCCGACCCATGCCGCTCGCGTGTTCGTTCCAGGCGCGAAGTGAGCAACGTCATCGTGCAGTATGTTGGCTTCCAGGCCATGCCGCTTTCCCGCGAGTACACGTTTCATGTTCGGGGAGAAGGCGAGGACCGCGAGTTTACCTTCAATATCGCCAATGAAGCCTTCGTGTCGCATCGTGCCAGCTACCAGGACGCGCCTGCCATTTGCTCCGAGCGACTGCAGGCCGAACTGGCCGCCCATGCAAACCATCCCCCGGAAAGCCAATACGTAATCACCAGCATAGAGCTCGACACTTATCGGGCTGCGCGCATGCCCAAATCTGCGCGAAGCCTTTACGGCCGCCGGCCTCAAGAAGACTACTAGCGCTGCGAGACAGTAAGCCTTCGCGACTCTCTATAAGGTTCGTGCGTTTGCGAGTTAGCTGGAGACTGAACTATTAGAAGTGGTATTCGGTTGAAATTTGATGGAGCCGAGGGAGAGAGTTGAACTCTCGACCTGCCGATTACGAATCGGCTGCTCTACCACTGAGCTACCTCGGCCCTGATTGATAATAAAAGACTTCCCTGCTTCGGCCCTTCGTACAAAAACCCCATCGAAGTGCCGTACAAACCGCTGCGTTTTGCTTGTGAGCTTTAGCAGAATGCATGGCAATTTTTCGTTCGGGCCACTGCAAATAAGTCAGCGCAACATTTCAAGTGTCACTGCTGCACCTTTTTTGATTGTAACTTTATCGCTTTGCTATCGCAAGCCGCCGCGCTGACAGATTTTCGCGCCAGATACGAACGGATGTCGCGCGTGCCCCGACGCTCGCTGCTGGAAGTTATTTTGTACGATTCTACCGGGATTAAATGGCAACGGATCTGCCAACTATTCCGAGCGTGGCGGCCCGATAGTGCTTTGGAGTTTTTGGAATTCTTGCATCTCGCGGCGCGCTTGCTCAGCCCTTCCCTGCTTGCGATACAAGCCGGCAAGTCCAAAATGTGCCTGCGCCGCAAGCGACGTGTTCTTTTCGAGTTCGATCACCTTCAACCACGATTTTTCGGCGGTGGGGTTGTCTCCGGCCAGCGAGGCCGCCTTGCCCAAGGAGTAGAGCGTCTCCGGCATTTCCGGCTTCAATTCATTCGCGCGTTTCAACTCCGGAAGGGCTTCACTCGCTTTTCCTTCCTGAAGTAACGCTGCGCCCAAACGATAAGCAGCCTCGGCTTTACCCGGCTGCAGTTTCGTCGCGGCGCGGAATTCGGTTTCCGCCTTCGGCCACTGTGCGGAGTTGGCATAAACCTGGCCCAACTCGAGATGAAGATCTGGCAGATCGGGGCGCAGCCGCAACGCCTCCAAATATTCTTTTTCTGCTTGAGGCATTTACCGAAGCGCATAGTAGTTTTCCGCAAGCGCCTGATGAGCGCGCGCCGAGTCTGGATAGTTGGCAATCAAATTGTCGATGGCAGTTTTGGAAAGCAATCCGCAGGCGTGACCCAGGTAATACAGCAAATCCGGGTCAGCCGGACGTTGGGCAAGCGCGGCGGTGAAGTTAGCAACCGCCTCGGTCAATTGTCCGGTTTCGATCTGCGCGATTCCCAACGCCTCTTGCGCGCCAACACGCTGCAGGTGCGGGATGGCTTCCGCGGCGTAACCCTGCGCCAGAAGGGCATATCCCAGGAATTGATGGGCGACAGCAAGGTCAGGGCTGAGTTCCAGAGCGCGCTTCAGCGGAACGATGGCTGCGCCGTAATCGTGTTTCTCCATGTACGCGGAGCCAAGGTTCACGAACGCCTCGGCCAAACTCGGGTCGAGCTCCGTGGCCTTTCGGAACTCCGCAATCTCCGCTCCAACATTGTGCTGCTGACGTGCCTGAAGACCTGACTGCACGTGCCGCATCATCAGAAGTTGCCGCTTGCCCCGCCAACCACGCAAACAGGAAGAATTGAATCATCCGCGCTCCCGTTCCCGGACCTCCAGAAATTGATCATTGTCAAAGTCTTGCAAGCCCGCGCTCCAGTCAAGTCTCGGTCAGGTGAGCGACGAAGTAAACGGTCAGTTGCGACTTGATCGCCTGTGCTATGCTCCGTGCAAAGTTTGCCTACTATCACATAGCGAGAGGATTTTTATGCTTGCCATGCAGCGTCGGCATTTTCTGCAGCAATCTGTGGCACTGGGAGCAGGCTGTTCCGCTGAATTACTTTTCGGTTGTGTCCTGCCGGCACAGAGTCCGGCCTCGAATGCGGCGACCGCGGCGCGCGTGTACGTCGATACAAGACGCACCATCGCTCCCATCGATCGCAACCTCTTCGGATCTTTCCTGGAACATTTGGGTCGCGCGATCTACGAAGGCATCTACGATCCGGATTCAAAACTCGCGGACTCCAGTGGCTTCCGAAAAGATGTCATCGCCGAAGTCCGCGCGCTGGGGGTGCCGATTATCCGTTACCCGGGCGGCAATTTTGTTTCCGGTTACAACTGGCTTGACGGCATCGGGCCAAAACAAGAGCGGCCAACAGTTCTCGACAAGGCTTGGAACTCAATCAACACCAATCAATTCGGGACCGATGAATTCATGATGTGGTGCAAGGCCGTGGGCACGCAGCCTCTGATGGGCCTGAATCTGGGAACCGGGACGCCCGAACAGGCTGCGGCGCTGGTGGAATATTGCAACATCGAAAAAGGAACGCGCTGGAGCGATCTGCGACGTAAGAATGGAATTGCCGAGCCGTACAGAGTGCAGCACTGGTGCCTGGGCAATGAGATGGATGGTCCCTGGCAAATCGGGCATATGACCGCGACGGAGTATGGGTTGAAGGCAGCGGACGCGGCGCGGCAAATGCGTTATGTCGACCCGTCGCTGAAACTGATTGCCTGCGGCTCAAGCGGCCCCTTCATGCCGACTTATCTCGAATGGGATCGCGAGGTGTTGGAACAGTGTTACGACTATGTGGACGGTCTCTCTCTTCATCGCTACCTCGGAAACACGCAGGAAGAAACCGGCACTGACAGCGCGAAGTATCTCGCCATGAATCTCACCATGGATCGGCAGATTGCCGAGACAGTTGCGGTTTGCGATCTAGTGCGTGGCCACCAACGCTCTGCAAAGAAGCTGTGGCTCTCATTTGACGAGTGGAACGTGTGGTACCGCGCGCGCACTGGAGATGCAGTCAACGGCCACCGGCAAGAAGCTCCGCATCTGCTGGAAGAGGTGTATAACCTGGAAGACGCCTTGCTGGTCGGTGGGATTATTAACACATTGCTTCGAAATGCCGACCGGGTGAAATTGGCATGCCTGGCGCAACTTGTGAATGTCATCGCGCCGATCATGACGAATGCCAACGGTCTGTTCCGCCAGACAATTTATTATCCGTATAGCTGGGGCATCCAGATGGCGCGGGGGTCGGTGCTGAATTTACTCTCGGAATCTCCCACATATGAGGTTGCTGGAATCGGGACGGTGCCGTATCTGGATGTGGTCGGGACTTTCTCAAAAGAAAATGGCAACGTGTCTCTGTTCATCCTGAATCGTGATCTTTCAAATGCTCACGAAGTTGACGTCGTCTGGGAAGACGCTCCACCCGTTCGCGTGCTTACTTCAACTGTTCTGACCGGGAGTGATTTGAAGGCCTTCAACAGTTTCGATTCTCCGAAACGAGTGGCACCAACTGACTTCGCAAAGCCAGCTACTTCCGGCGGGCACACGAAATTTGAAGTGCCGGCACGTTCCTATACCGTCGTGCAATGGGGTGCGTAGCGTCAAACATTATGCGCGAAGCACCGGCGTCCAAACCTGCATTGGCGTTGGCGCGCGATTCGCCCAAGCGTAGTAGGGGATGAACCGGAGTTCGACCGGGCGATCCTCGATTGGTTTCGGCGAGTACGAATAGTAAAGCTGATTGTCCGAAGCGGTCCTCGCCGTAGCTGCTCCTGAGTGCGTCAGCACCACGATTCCACCCAGCAAATCACTTTGAAATTGTTCCTGAAACTGCGATGAACCCTTGGCGCGCAAATCCAGCGAGACGTCATACAATCGCACGCCTTCGGGCTGATCCAACTGCTCGAGGCAGTAAACCAGCGGTCCACGCTGAACGGCGGCTCGCCCATAGTCATCCACTACTCGCGTGTTGGCCTCGATTACTTGCGGCGCCATATTGAACTTCACACCAATCGTGTCGCCTGATGACCAGCGGCGCCGCAACGGAAGATACTGCCCCGCAGTGGCTGCAGGGACGGCCTGCCCGTTGATGGTGACCTGAGTGCCAGCAGACCAGCCGGGAACGCGCAGGCAAAACGAAAATTCCGTAGGCTTCGCGGGCGCTACCGTAATCTCCACGGCGCCATCCCAAGGGTAGTTCGTCTTCTGAACAACCTTCAGGCCAGTGCCGTCTTCCAGATGCCAATCAAGTTGCGAGTTGTCGTACAGGTGCAGGTAAATCCCATCCTTGCTGGTGCTGTAAAAGTAGCCGGGCAAAGAGGCGAAGGTGCGTTCCAGATTCGGGGGACAGCATGTGGTGTCGTACCACGGATTGCGTATGCGATCGCCACCCGAGGGATCGAAACCCAGTGGATTCCGATAACAGTAAAGCGTGCCGTCTAGCGACATCCCCGAATTAATACCGTTGTATAATGCGCGCTCGATCACATCGGCATATTTCGCATCGCCGGTGGCCGTCAGCAGCCGCCAGTTCCACATCATATTGCCAATAGCCGCGCAGCTTTCGCCGTAAGCGGTGAAATTCGGAAGCTCGAAAGAATCGCCGAAGGCTTCGCCGTCGCTGCGTGCTCCAACGCCGCCGGTCACATACATCTGGCTGGTGACCAAATCATTCCAAAGTACGTTGAGAGTTTTCAGATAGGATTCGTCGCCGGTTTCAATGTAGTAGTCAGTGACACCGCAACAGGCGTACATGGCGCGCACCGCGTGGCCTTCAAGGTGCCTGCGCGAAGTGAACGGTTTACCGCAAAAGTGATAAACATATGCGTCTGGGTTGAACTTGATGCGATCATCGCCTTGCAAAATGTACCCGGCCAATGTCAGGTAACGCTTGTCGCCCGTCGTGCGGTACAACTCGATGAGTGCCAGTTCAATTTCAGGATGGCCAGAGAAGATTGGCTTCTTATCGGCTCCCGGCCCGAAATTCGAAAGCAGGTAGTTGTCAACAAAGCGGATGCTGGCATCAAGCAACGTGCGATCACCCGTAGCGCGATAGAATGCGATCGCGCCTTGAATCATGTGGCCAAGATTGTAGAGTTCGTGGCCAACGCGCTGCGTGTTGGGCTCCATGCGCTGCTTTGCGCGGTCTTCGACATAGTAGGTGTTCAGGTACCCGCTTGATTCCTGGACCGCAACTACTTCCTTAATGATCTTGTCCGCTTGAGCGCGCAACTCCGGACGGTCCCCGGACTGTAACGCGAAACCTACCGCTTCCAGCCATTTGTACACATCAGAATCCGAGTACACCGGCCCTTCCTGCCGGGCATCGCTTTTGCCGACCAGCCGCAAATAGTTGTTCATGCGTCCATTGGCTTCGAGCAGTTTCTCCATCGATGGAATACTTCTGTCGACGTTGATCTCGCGCCGCGAGCCCCAAAATCCTTGCGTGATCGTCACAGCATGCACCGGAATGTTGTGCAGCTTGGCATACGGCGATTTATCTACAAAAAGTATGCCTTCGTTTTTCCAATCAGCATCCGACGCGGCCGAGCCGCTTGAGCCCAGGCCGGCCAAGAGGTTTTGCAATGGGACCGCCGCCATCGTAGCAGCCGCGGAGCCAACAAATTCCCGCCGCGATAACTGTGATTTATTTGTCATGCGAACCTCCCGCGCACCGCACCTGTTACTAAGCTGGGCGAGCATTGTGAGCAAGATTGATCAACGAGGGCAGGACGTCGCCGAATCTCGCATCCTGCGGTTTCCCAAACGCGAAGTAAAGCTTTTGGTAGAGCGGATACAGCGCGCTATAAGTTTGTTGCGCTTCGGCCTGAGGCGAAAAAACGGCATGCTTCGGGCAGATCTTGTCCTGAGCCGCTTCCACCGTTTTGAACGTGCCGGCTGCGAGGAAAGCAAAAATCGCGGAGCCTAGACTGACCACACTTTTGCTGGGCACGAGAACCGGTTTCCCCAGGACGTTGGCATAGACCTGATTCAACACGTTGTTTTTCTGCGGAATGCCGCCGGCGTTGATTACGCGTTTAATATGGACGCCATGCTCGGCCATTCGGTCCAAAATGATTCGTGTGTGGAACGCGGTGCCTTCGATCGCGGCAAAGAATTCGTCCTGCGCGGTACTCTGCAAATTCCAGCCCAGCGTGATTCCCCGCAAATTGGGATTCACCAACACGGTCCGGTCTCCATTGTCCCAACTCATGCGCAGAAGCCCGGTTTGCCCCGCGCGATACTTCTCAAGACCCTGGCTCAACTGCGCAACATCTGTTCCGGCACGTCTGGCGATGGCGTTGAATATGTCTCCTACAGCAGACAGCCCAGCTTCAATTCCAGTCCGCTTCGGGTGCACACTTCCCTGAACAATTCCGCAAACTCCCGGCACAAGGTTGACTGCGGGCGTGATGCCAATGATGCACGTGGAAGTACCAACCACGTTGACCATGTCTTCGGTGCGGCAGCCCGCTCCGATGGCATCCCAATGCGCGTCAAATGCTCCCACCGGTATCGGAATGCCCGTCTTCAATCCTAACTTCTCGGCCCAGTATGCGGAGAGCCTGCCCGCGATCTGATCCGAAGTCGCATACTCGCCCTGGAGTTTTTCTCTCACACCGGCGAGCAAGGGATCGACTTTAACGAGAAATTCCTCTGAAGGCAGACCGCCTAATTCCGGATTCCACAACCACTTATGCCCCATCGCACAAACGCTGCGTTTCACTTTGCGCGTATCAGTGATTCCACAAAGCGTGGCTGCCGCCATATCGCAATGCTCGAACGCCGAATCGAATTGGGCGCGTTTCTCCGGATTGTGCCGCAGCCAATGCAACAGCTTCGAAAAACCCCACTCTGACGAATACACTCCGCCGCACCACTGAATCGCTTGCAGCCCTTCACGGTGCGCCGCTTCCGTTATTTCTGCTGCTTCCGCCTTGGCCCGGTGATCGCACCAAAGATAATATTCGCCAAGCGGCTGTAAATTTTTACCGACAGGGATAACTGACGAGCCGGTGGTGTCGACCGCAAGCGCTTGCACTTGATCCCCGGAGATCTGCGCTTTCCCAATTGCCTCGTGCGTAGCCGTCGCTAGGGCACGCATTTGATCATCGTGAGACTGCGTCGCGTATTCCGGATCCTCGCGTTTGCGGTGCAGCGGGTATTCCGCAAGGGCGGTCGCCAGCAACCCTCGTTCACTGTCTACAACGGAAACACGGACACTCAAAGTTCCGAAATCAACGCCAGCCACAATCGTCATGGAATTTACATTCGCTCCGTGGAAGCAGTGTTTACCACCTGCTCTCGGCATGAGGCATTCACGCTTCACCACCGAATCATGTAAACGTTTACCAAGCAATGCGCACCATTGCAATAGCTTTGGCGCTCGAATTGCTCATGATCGACAGTTTTGGGTTTCCTACTGCCCGCGATCAATGCGAGTCGCGTGCTACTTTTGAACCGCTGCGACCCACCAGGAAGTCGAGATCCGCTCCCTGATCCGCTTGCAGCACGTGTTCGGTATATAGCTTCAGCCAACCGCGGTCCGGAACCGGCGGAGGCGTCCACTTTGCGCGGCGCTCAGCGAGTGCTTTGTCGTCCACCTCTAAGCACAGCAGCCGTTTGGGAACGTCCAGAGTAATCATGTCGCCAGAGTGCACCAACGCGAGTGGACCACCCGCCGCGGCTTCAGGCGCGATGTGCAAAACCACTGTTCCGTAGGCGGTGCCGCTCATACGCGCGTCGGAAATACGGACCATATCGCTGACGCCTTTTCGCAGCAGTTTGGCAGGCAGCATCATGTTGCCCACTTCCGCCATGCCCGGATAACCGCGCGGGCCACAATTCTTGAGCACCATCACGCAAGTTTCGTCAATGTCCAAATCCTCATCGTTGATCCGTGCGTGGAATTCTTCAATCGTCTCGAACACCACGGCTCGTCCGCGATGCTGCAAGAGTTGCGGGCTTGCAGCTGACGGCTTGATCACGGCGCCGTTCGGAGCCAGATTGCCTCGTAAAACGGCGATTCCAGAGCTTGCTTTGAAGGGCTCCGCAAAGCCATGAATCACGTCGCGATTCCAGCAACTGGCGTCGGCAACGTTCTTCCAGATTGGCTGGCCGTTCGCCGTCAGCGCATTCCGGCGCAAGACCTCAGCCTCGCCTAGTTCGCGCAGCACCGCGGGCAATCCTCCGGCATAGAAAAAATCCTCCATCAGATATTTACCCGAAGGCTGAATATCCACGAGGCACGGAAGAGAAGAGCCTAAGCGATCGAAATCCTCGAGACACAAGGGGACGCCGATACGCCCCGCAATCGCAATTAAATGGATCACAGCATTCGTGGAACCACCAATCGCGGCGTTAGTGAGAATCGCGTTTTCGAACGCTTCGCGCGTCAGGATCCGTGAGATGCAAAGGTCCTCGTGCACCATCTGCACAATTCGCCGGCCAGTCATCTGCGCGAGGGTATTGCGGCGTGCGTCGACCGCAGGAATGGCCGCATTGCCGGGCAAACTCATGCCCAGCGCTTCGACCATGTTGGCCATGGTCGAGGCCGTACCCATGGTCATGCAATGCCCCTTGGATCTGTGCATGCAGCTTTCCGCTTCAACATATTCATCCAGCTTCATCTTTCCCGCGCGGAGTTGATCGGTCATTTGCCACAAACCGGTTCCCGATCCTAAATCGTGTCCATGGAATTTTCCGGAAAGCATGGGCCCGCCCGAAAGACCAATCGTTGGCAGATCGCAGGAAGCGGCTCCCATCAACAAAGATGGCGTGGTCTTGTCGCAGCCCATCAGCAGAACCACTCCGTCGATGGGATTGCCGCGGATGGATTCCTCCACATCCATGCTGGCCAGGTTGCGGAACAGCATGGCTGTCGGACGCAACTGCGTCTCTCCCAGTGACATCACGGGAAACTCCAAGGGAAAGCCGCCCGCTTCCCACACGCCACGCTTCACAAATTCCGCAAGCTCACGAAAATGGGCGTTGCACGGAGTCAGCTCCGACCAGGTATTGCAGATACCGATTACCGGCCGGCCATCGAACAGGTCTGGCGGCCAGCCCTGGTTCTTCATCCAGCTTCTGTAGACGAAACCATCGCGACCCTCTCGCCCGTACCATTCCTGGCTGCGCAGCTTCTTCATCATTGTGTCCTTCTGCGTGAACTGGCTACATCTGCGGCATTGTTACAGCATCGCCGATGATAGCGCAGAATGCAGTTCGCTAGCGCAATCCGCTGGCAGCTTCCACTTGGCGAAAAGTTGTTGCCGGCAAAAAAGAAAAGGGGAGAACCCGAAGGCTCTCCCCTTGCACATCAAAAACTTTTCCGTTTATTCCAGAGCTGGGTCGCCATTGACGCTCGAGTCGCATACCCCACCCGCATCGTGGTAGTGAACAACGCCATCTTGCATCGAGCAGAATGCTCGCTGTCCAGTTACAGACTGGGTGATCGGAAGCGCCAGAATGTTGTAGGTGGAGATGATCCCGGCGCCGTCGGGCGCGCCAGGTGTGTAAGTAAAGTTGTAGCCACTCTTCACGCCGGTGGTCAGAACTTCATCAATGATCCCCGCGCCCGTGCAGTCTCCAGGACCAGGGCCCAGATTCACTAATGCAACCGGGAACCCGGTATCCGAACACTGCGCCGCATACTGAATATTTGCCGTAGTCAGGGTGCGTATCGAGCCGACAGCGGAAGATTCGTTCGCCGAAATGCGTGCCTTTAGCAAATTCGGGATGGCTATGGCCGCAATGATAAGGATGATCGCCACGACGATTAGGAGTTCGATAAGCGAGAAACCCTGTTGCTTCTTCATGAGATCTCCTTGAAAGAGTCACCGTGCGGGGTGCAAAGGGGCTGCCACTCCTAGTAAATTTGGTACGAAAGTACTGCGATTTATGCAAGATACGGATATTGAACAAGGTGCGAGGATTCCGGACGTTACTTTAGGACTAGTGACCGAGTAGGATTGTTGCGACAAATGCTCGAACGGCGGGAATAACGCCCCTCAAGATGGCACTCATAAGGGAAATAGAATTCCACGCCAGGCTGGGCGTGAAATTGCGTTAAATATGCCACAATGCTGCGACCTCTTACCTCGGGGGCTGGCACGAACGATTGAGTAACGCAGCAAGATCACTCCCTTCGGAGGACTGATCATGACGTGGACGCAGGTGTACGACCCGCTGGGCCACTGGTGGCTTTCGACGCTTGTTGCCGCGATTCCCGTGATCGTCCTTCTGGGGGCTCTGGCGTTGCTGCATTTGAAAGCGCATTGGGCGGCCCTGCTGGGATTGGCAACCTCCCTGTTGATTGCGATCAAAGTGTTCCACATGCCTGTCGGGATGGGCGCGCGAGCCACTGTGTTTGGTTTGGCCTATGGCGCATTTCCTATCGGGTGGATCATTCTGAATGTCATTTTCATGTACGACATGAATTGCGCGACGGGCCGGTTCAAAGTCTTGCAAGAAAGCTTGATGGGCATTACGCAGGATCGCCGCTTGCAGCTACTTCTAATCGCGTTTTCCTTCGGAGCTTTTTTTGAAGGCGCAGCGGGATTTGGAACACCGGTCGCGGTCACTGCCGCCATTCTGATTGGTTTGGGCTTTAAGCCGCTGCAGGCCTCGGGCTTATCGCTAATCGCCAACACCGCTCCGGTAGCATACGGCGCATTGGGAACGCCGTTGATTGCGTTGCAAGCAGTGACAGGTCTGGACCTCCTGAAGCTCAGCGGAATGGCGGGCCGAATTTTGCCCTTCTTTTCGGTGCTGGTGCCCTTCTGGCTGTTGTGGACGTTTTGCGGATTCGACGGAATGCTGGAAGTTTGGCCGGCGATTCTCGTCGCGGGAGTATTCTTCGCCATTCCGCAATATTTGATGTCGAATTTTCATGGGCCATGGCTCGTCGACGTCGTTGCCGCCGTGTGTTCGATGGCGGCAGTAGTTCTTCTGTTGTTTTTGTGGCATCCCAAAAGAATTTGGGGCTTCACGGGCCACGAATCGCAACGGGCGGCACGCGGCCAGCATGGCTACAGTAAAAGTGAAGTGATCAGGGCTTGGGTTCCGTGGTTGATTCTGAGCGTGACGGTATTTTTGTGGGGGCTGCCCAGCATCAAAGGGTTCCTCGACAAAATCTCCATTTTCAAGGTTCCGGTCGCGGGCCTACACAATCTGATTCTGCGCGTGCCTCCCGTGGTCGCCACGCCCACGCCTGAGCCGGCCCTGTTCAATGTGAACTGGCTGTCTGCCTCCGGTAGCGGCATCTTCTTTGCATCCATCATCGCGGGACTGGTAATGGGCTTTGGGCCAACGCAGATGCTGCGGCAATACGGGAAGACCCTCTACAAGGTGCGTTTCTCACTGATCACAATTTCCGCCATGATGGCCATTGGATTCATGACCCGCTACTCGGGACTGGATGCGACGATGGGGCTGGCCTTTGCGCGCACCGGAATGTTCTATCCTTTCTTTGGCACGCTCCTGGGTTGGCTCGGTGTGGCGCTGACCGGCTCAGACACTTCTTCCAACGTGCTGTTTGGCAGCTTGCAGAAAATCTCCGCCGCGCAGGTCGGCGTTTCGCCAACCTTGATGGCTGCGGCGAATAGCTGTGGCGGTGTCATGGGCAAAATGATCGATGCGCAGAGCATCGTCGTTGCCAGCACCGCCACGGAATGGTATGGCCACGAAGGAAACATCTTGCGCTATGTCTTTTTTCACAGCATCGCGTTGGCTTGTCTGGTGGGAGTGCTCGTTTTCTTGCAGGCATACGTGTTTCCATTTACAAAACTCGCGGTGCATTGACGCCGTTTCTCTGCTCTTAACGCATACCTATTGTGTGTAAGTCGGTGGCGCGCTAACGTGAGTTGTTACATTGTCGCTTTTTTCAGCGGCAGCGGTTTTTTGAGTGAGCGACGCAATGAATCGCGACATTTTGCGGCAATTTCAGGCCATCGTTGGCGAGCGCGGATTGCTCTCTTCACCCGAAGAGTTGCACACCTACGAATGCGATGGATTGACTAACTTTCGCGTGATGCCGCTGGCCGTGCTGCTGCCTGCGAATACCGACCAGGTTCAGGGAATCGTGCGAATCTGCCATCGCGAACGCATGCCGTTTGTCGCCAGAGGCTCCGGAACAGGTTTGAGTGGAGGCGCGCTGCCGGTTGGAAACGGAATTGTCATCAGCCTCGCGCGGATGAATCGAATCCTGGACGTGGACTTGGCGAATGCCCGCGTGGTGGTTGAACCGGGAGTGATCAATCTGGACGTGACCGCCCGCGTGCAGCCGCGCGAATATTTCTATGCGCCGGATCCTTCGTCGCAATCGGTTTGCAGCATCGGCGGAAACGTGGCGGAGAATTCCGGCGGAGCGCACTGCCTGAAATATGGGTTCACAACAACACATGTGCTGGGGCTGGAAGTGGTCCTGCCCGACGGATCGCTGGTGCATTTCGGCGGCAAAACTCTCGACACTCCCGGGTACGACTTAAGTGGCGTATTCGTGGGCTCCGAAGGCACGCTCGGAATCGCAACGAAGATAACCCTGCGAATTGTGAAGCGACCCGAATGCATCCGCACGCTGCTGGCGGCGTTCCCGAGCACTAACGAAGCAGGCGCGGCGGTCAGCGACATCATCGCCGCGGGAATGCTTCCCGCAGCTATCGAGATGATGGATAACCTGGCGATTCAGGCGGCGGAAGCCGCCGTGCACGCGAACTATCCAGATTGCGGCGCGCTTCTGCTTGTGGAGCTTGACGGACCGATCGCGGAAGTTGAAGCGTTGATGCAAAGTGTCGCAGAGATCTGCGAGAAGAATGCCGCGTCGGAAATCCGCGTTGCGCAGACGGACGCAGAGCGCACGCTGGTGTGGAAGGGCCGCAAAGCGGCATTCGCGGCGATGGGACGGATCTCGCCAAACTACATCGTGCAGGATGGCGTCATTCCCAGAACTGCTTTGCCGCAGGTAATGAGTGAAATTACGCGGCTCAGCGCTGAGACCGGACTTCGCGTCGCCAACGTCTTCCACGCGGGTGACGGAAATCTGCATCCCCTAGTACTTTACGACCGGCATGTCGCGGGGCAGGAAGAAGCTGCGGAAGCGCTCTCGTACCGCATCCTGGAATTATGTCTTGCGGCCGGCGGATCGATTACCGGCGAGCATGGGGTCGGCGAAGACAAGAAGAGGATGATGTCGAAAATGTTCAGCGAACCGGACCTTATTACCATGCAGCGAGTGCGGTGTGCGTTCGATCCGCTTCAACTCTCCAACCCGACGAAGATTTTCCCTACCCCGCGAATGTGCGGCGAGAAACCCGGCGAATACGTGCCCCATCCCCTGGAATCTGCCGGAATCGCAGAGCGGTTTTGAGTGGCCGACCAATGGGACTGTTTCCAAAATTATGCTGAAGACTAGCGCTATCGAGGAAAGGCTTCGCGCGACAGTGGGTTCGCAGAATTTGCGAGCCGCTACCACCAGCGACTCAGTCTGCGGCGTGCAGCCACAATTTGTTGCGGAACCCGAAACCGAAGAACACTTGGCTTCCCTGCTCTGCTGCGCGAACGAAGCGGGCGTTGGCGTTATCCCTCGAGGCGGTGGCACAAAACTGGATTGGGGAAACGCGCCGACGAAAGGCGGCGTGATTCTTTCGACTTCGCGTCTCGACCGAATTCTGGAGCACGCATGGGCCGATCTGACGGTGACCGTTGAAGCTGGTTGCACCGTGCAGGCGCTCCAGAACAGGTTGGCGCAGCATGGACAGCGGCTTGCGTGTGACGGCTTGTGGCCTGATCGCTCAACCATTGGCGGTTTGCTTTCCACCAATGATAGCGGCGCGTTGCGGCTACGCTTCGGTGCTCTGCGCGACCTTATTATTGGCATGACTCTCGCGCTCCCCGACGGAACGTTGGCCAGCAGCGGTGGGAAAGTCGTGAAAAACGTTGCTGGATATGATCTCCCCAAGCTAGCGACTGGCGCGCTTGGGACACTGGGAGTTATTACCCGCGCCGTCTTTCGCGTACACCCACTGCCACACGGGTCGAAAAGTTTCTCCTTTTCAGCACCGGATTTTCGATCCATGCAGCAGCAGGTGCTCGCCATTCAGGATTCGACGTTGGCGCACACGGCGTTGCAGATTCGTTGCGTCGGTGGTGTGCAGCCAACCGCCAACATTCTGTTTGAAGCCACAGAAGCTGGCATCCAAGCGCAAGAATCTCGATTACGTGACTTGCTTGCTCCTATGCCCACCGAACGAGCAGCCGAATCCGTCTGGATGGCGCGTCAAGAACTTTGCAGTTCGGCGGACTCCGGTGTGATTTTGAAGGTAAGCATACTGCCAGCGGAAATCGTACACTTTGCTGGAGATTTGGCGCAAATTGTTGACTCACAAAATGTACAGTGGCAGATGGTCGTGCAGGCGACCGGGATTGGCACTCTGCGGTTGGATGGCGAACCCGATCGCTTGTCCGCAAGTGTTGGGCAATTACGCGCCAAAGTGGAAGCTCAGGGCGGATCGCTCGTCATTTTGCGTCGGCCCAAGGCGCTCGCGGTCCTCGACGCGTGGGGCAACCCTGGCGATGCGCTTCCATTAATGCGAGCCGTGAAACAACAACTTGATGCAAAACGCACCCTGAATCCCGGGCGATTCGTTGGGGGAATCTGATCGAATGGCCAGCCAAAACAAATTAGCGAATTTGCCCTCCGCGTTTGACCCGCATCATCCACCAGCGCAAGAAATCATCGAGAAGTGCGTGCATTGCGGTTTCTGCCTGCCGGTTTGTCCCACGTATGCGTTGTGGGGACAAGAGATGGATTCGCCACGTGGCCGAATCTACCTTATGAAGATGGCCCTCGAAGGCGCGGCGGAAATGAACGAAAAATGGGTGAGCCATTTTGATTCGTGCCTTGGCTGCGTGGCGTGCATGCCGGCCTGCCCGAGCGGGGTTGATTACGGAAAGCTTATCGAAGCGACGCGGGCTCAGATTGAGCGCAACTACCAGCGGCCAGCGGCAGACAAAGTTCATCGACGATTTCTGTTCGAGACCTTTACAAAACCCGAGCGATTGAAATTTCTGCGATGGCCGCTGCTCGCTTACCAAAAGATTGGTCTGCAAGCCGCTTTGCGGGCAGCCGGGTTTTTCAAGCTACTGCCAAAACCTGTGGAAGCGATGGACCGCTTGCTTCCAAAAGTGATGCCCACGGAGCGTGTGCCGACAGTAACCCTGGCGCGGGGTGAAAAACGCAAACGCGTCGGACTGCTGCTGGGATGCGTGCAACGCACGTTTTTCTCGCATGTGAACGCCGCGACCGCGCGGGTTCTTGCGGCGGAAGGATACGAGGTAGTTGCTCCCGGGGAACAGACTTGCTGCGGGGCGCTGTTCGTGCACGCAGGGGAAGAAGAACGGGCCAAAGAGCTGGCGCGGAACACGATTGAGGTTTTCGAACGCGCAAATGTCGAGACCGTTGTCATCAACGCCGCGGGTTGTGGCTCCAATGTCAAGGAATATGGCCACTTGCTTCGGGATGACGCCGCTTACGCGCAGAAGGCTAAACATTTTGCGGCTAAATGCAAAGACATCAGCGAGATTCTAGCGGAGCAATCTCCTCGAGCGGAACGTAGAGCGCTTAACGTGCGGGTGGCGTTCCATGATTCTTGCCATTTGCAACATGCTCAGGGGGTTCGTATGCAGCCGCGGGCTCTTCTGGCGCAAATTCCGGGGCTGCAATTGATGGAAATTCCGGAGTCACCGATATGCTGTGGTTCGGCGGGAGTCTACAATCTGGTGCAGCCGGAGGCTGCGGCGGAACTGGGCCATCGCAAAGCGCGGCTTATTGAGCCGGTGAACGCGCAGGTTGTGGCAACCGGGAATCCCGGTTGCATCCTGCAGCTACAGGCGTCGTTGCGCAAAATCAACCACAGCATACCGGTGGTGCACACGATTCAATTGCTGGATGCTTCGATTCGGGGATTATCGCTCGACGCGTTGGACTAGAAGTAGGCTTTCAGAAAAAAGTAAATCGTCATTCCTGCTCCAAGGACAATCACCGTAGCGCGGACCAGCGATTGCGGCAGTTTCTGCGCATAATGTGCCGCGGAATAGCCGCCCAAGCCTGCCCCGACGATCATCACCAGAGCCTGCGGCCAAACGATTGAGCCCGCGGCGATGAAGGTGACCGTTGCCACTCCATTGATCACCGCCACCAAAACAATTTTCAGCGCGTTCATCTCGTGGATGTCCGTCATGCCCATCACGGCGAACATGGCAAGATTCATGATGCCGATTCCGCCGCCGAAATAGCCTCCATAGATGGCAACCAACAACTCAAACAACGATGCTCCGGCAATCGCGGGGTTGCTGGCTTGGTGCGAAATGCCGGCGGAGAGGCGTCCCGTAAGATGGCGGCCATACGCGAACAACAATGTGGCGGCCAGCATCAACCACGGAATGACGCGAAGAAAAGTGTGCGCCGGAGTTTTGATCAAGAGCAAAGCGCCTGCCAGTCCTCCTACGAGACTCATGATCACAAGAGGAAGAAGTATGCGGCGAGGAAGATTCAAATGCCGGCGATAAGCGCCACCGCTGACAGCCGTCCCAACCCACAGCGATAGTGTGTTGGTTGCATTCGCGGGAATTGGTGGAACTCCGGTGAACAGCAGCGTCGGGAAGCACACAAAACTTCCACCGCCGGCCACCGCGTTCATGGCCCCGCCAAGCACTCCGGCGAAAAACAATAAAATGGCGTAAGAGAAACTCAAGCAAGTCTTCTATCACGAATCAACAAGCTAGCTCCAGACCGGTCTGGCACCTAGGGGCAATTTAGTGCTTGTCGGACAAGTACGGCACAAACCCGTGTGCCGCGGTTCGAAGTTTATACACCGAAGTAGTCGCAGTAATGTACAACGTCGCGAGATCGGAATCCCCCCAGGCAAGATTCGCCGGCTGTTCGGGCATGACGATGGTGCCTATGTGATGTCCTTCGGCATCCCATACCCAGATTCCCTGAGGACCCGTGACGTAAACATTTCCTTCGCGATCGACCTTAATTCCGTCGGGAACGCCATCGCCCCTGCCGCCGGGCTCTTCGCCGAAGATGCGGCCGTTAGCGATCGTGCCATCGGCGCGAAAATCGTACACGCGAATGTTTCGTTGCTGGCTGTCGTCGACGTAAAACTTTTTACCGTCGGCAGAAAAGGCCAAGCCGTTCGGTTGGCTCAGTTCCTTGGTCAGCAAAGTGACTTGACCGTTGCCGTCGAGCCGGAACACTCCCTGATACGAAAGTTCCTGTTTTTCTCCCTTCGGCAAGTCCAGCGTCGGATCGGTGAAGTACAGCGCGCCATCGGGGCCTAAAACCACGTCGTTGGGACTATTGAATTGTTTGCCTTCGAAGCGATCGGCAAGGATTGAATATTTTCCGTCGGGCGTGATGCGGATGATCGCGCGTAGCACACTGGCGCAATCAATCAACCGATGCTGCGGGTCGTAAGTGTTGCCGTCAGGATCGCCCAGTGGGACCAAAACTTCCTTGCGGCCATCAAGGTCAACGCGAAAAATCTTGTTGATTTCCTCGTCGCTGACATACAGGAATCCGCCAGGATCCCAGACAGGTCCTTCGGTAAAACCAAATCCACTGGCAACAAGTTCGAGCTTTGCATCCTGCGAAATGAGCTTCCAGAATTGTGGGGATTCCTCTTTAAGCTGGAATTGCCGTTTCGGTGCAGCTGACTGCTGGCCAAAAACAGCGGTGGCCTGCAGAAGCAGAACGGCCAGGCACATTCCGTATCTTTTCATTGATGAATTTCGTTGTGAATAACTTCGATGAGGCTGCAACTCAATCGTCCTCGCTTTCCGGTGTGGCGGAAGATTGCGATTTTGTTTGCCTGGCCACGGTCATCAGATACCCGACCAAATCGTCGAGTTGCGCCGCAGTGAGCGTTGAACCGTAATCGGTTGGCATCAATGACTTGGCATGCGGCTCGACTTTCGCGATATCTGACTTCTTCAGCAGATGAAACGCGCCATCGACCGATTGCAGCTGCAGCGAAAAATTGTCTTCGTTGCGTACGACGCCTTCAATCACTTGCCCGTCGCGCAGAGTCGCAGTAACCAGCGTGCGCGATCCCGATGAGCCGCCGGGGTTGGTAATGGCGCCGCGGATTTCGGACGGCGCAAGGCTGCCGGCGTAGGCGGAAAGGTCCGAGGAAAGAAAACCACCTTGACCGCGAACCATGTGACATTCCGAACATCGCGCCGTTCCAAAAAATAGACTCTGGCCTTTTTGCGGATCGCCCGGAATCGCCGCTGCGCTTCCCTCCCCTTGCAACGTGCGCAGATGCTCGAGCAGTGCTGAAAGTTTGGCGCCACCGAGTGAACCGAACGCAGGCATTCCGCCCGAAGGAATGCCATCGCGTAGAATCTGTATAAGGTCACGGTCGCTTAGGCGTACAACGTCCGGGCGAGTGGCGATATCGGGCCCACGTTCGCCTCCGCGTCCGTCTAATCCGTGGCAGTTTGCGCAGACCGCTTCAAACGTCTGCCGCCCAAGGCCTGACGACGAATCCGGGGATGCGTCTTGCCTTTGAGGCAGCGTAGACCGTCCAAAACTCGCACCGCTAACGCCGGCCACGGTAGCCGTAGAAACAAGCAAGAACAGGAAAAGGAAGCGCGGAGAACGCTTATGAAAGTCCATTTCGCACACCAGCCAAGTCGCCGTATTCAATTGGTTCAAACGTTTTAAACGCAGCTGATGCTCAGTGTCAAGTAGTGAAAACCACTCAGTCTAAGATCATCGCCCGGTCTGCACCCGAGACATCGCTTCATCCGCCCCCGATAGTCCTTGAACGCTTTGCCCGTGGTCCAGAAAGAGCGCCATGCCGAACGGCCCAGTCGGTACAGACTGTTAGTTTTGACAATTCCCCCAGTATGGCGAATTGTCGCATCCTTCAGACGTCGCTTTGCACCGACAGCAGGAGTGTAACCATGCGAAGGAAGTCTGCGGTCTTGCTCGCCTTGCACCTGAGCTTGGCCTGTTTTTGCTCGGCCGACACCCTCACGCTAAACGGCGGTCAGGTGATTTACGGCGTCTTTATGGGGCGAAACAACGATGCCATTCAGTTCCTCGGACCGGATGGCTCCAGCAAGTCCTATCCTCTGTCGCAGGTCGCGACTCTGACCTTTGGCCCGATCCCGTCCGCCAGTCAACAGGCCGCCGCGAGCGTTCCGCCGCCTCCACTGGAAATTACCGTGCCCACGGGAACATTCGTGTTGGTGCGCATGTCCGAAACTCTGGACACCAGCACCGCTCAGAAGGGGCAGATCTTTACAGCCACGCTGGCCACGAACTTGGCCGCCCAAGGCTACGTTGTGGCCCGGCAAGGCACCACGGTTTACGGCCAGGTGGTAGACGTCTCATCGGCGCGCCGCTTGTTCGGCAAATCTAAAATCACGCTGCAACTTACGCAGATTGTGATCAACGGCACCGCCATTGGCATCACCACCGACGATTACTCCTCCGATGGCAAAAGCTCCAGCGGCCGCACCGCGCGTCGCACGCTTGGCGGGGCGGGCCTCGGTGCCGGCATCGGCGCGCTAGCCGGAAATGCTGGAGAAGGCGCGGCTATTGGCGCGCTCTCTGGGGTGTTTCTCTCCGCCGTCCAGCGAGGCAATCAGGTGCAGATTCCCGCGGAAGCGCAACTGGACTTCACCCTGCAGCAATCCGTCACTCTACCCGTTCCCGCTCAAAATGGCCCTGCGCCGCGTCTACAATAGTTCAAGACTTTTAGGAGCCTGCTCATGAGAATCCGATTCGCAATCATCGCTGCTGCCGCTTTAGTCCTCTCCTGTTCTGTTTTCGCCCAGGAAAAACAGCTTCAGGATCCGGCGGAAAGCAAAGAACTGAATACCCAGGCCTATATCCAACTGTTGCGCTCAGACCTGAAAGCTTCCAAGCGCACGCTCATCAAGGAATCGATGCAGCTTACCGAGAGCCAGGCAGCCGCCTTCTGGCCGCTCTATAACCAGTACGACGCAGAACAGACCAAACTCGGAGACCAGAAGCTCGCGCTGATTCAGGACTATGCCAAGAATTTTATGAATATGACCGACGCGAAAGCCGACCAACTGGCGCATGGGGCCTTGGAACTGGACGACCAGCGCCAGGCTGTGCGCAAGAAATATTACGATCTCTTCAAGAAAGTTCTGCCCACCGTTCTGGTTGTCCGCTTTTTCCAGTTGGAGAATCAGATTCAGCTAATTGTCGATCTTCAGATTGCGGCAAACCTGCCCATCATTGAGGAAGCGCCGCCTAAATCGCCGGCAGGCGCGACGCAATAAACCAGTCCAGAGAGTGTAAGGCTAGTGCGGATTCATGGATTGAGCGAGGCTCAACAGGTTTTGCGGAGCAACGTGAATCACTCCGGAACGCGGGCTATCAATGTCCGCAATCAGCAGAAACGAAATCGCCACGACCAGCGGTAGTACGATCAATCGAGCGGATTTCGCTTCAGCCTGCAGCGCGGCATAGCCAATCAGCACGTTGCAACAGATTGCAATGGCAACCATTAGGCCCCACGCCGCAATCGGAATGCGATTCCACCACGCGGCTTGCGTGTAGCCCTGCGAGTTCAATACATCATTCATCCCTGAAACCGCCAGGGCCATTACGGGCGTCGGGTTTTCATTGGACGGAGTTTTCACGGCATTCCAAAGATCAGTCTGCAAGTGAGAGGTGGCAGCATTGATCTTCTGAAGTTCCTCGTAATTTCGAGTTCGATAGAACATCACGCGCTGATCCAGGTACTGACGCAGCAGCAGGCGCACTCTGTCGGCGTCGGCAGCAGGCAGCAAATCTGCCCGCACATACTCCGTACCAATCGCATTGGCTTCTGCTTCCTCGTAGTTCTTGCGCAGATCGTAACGGCTGACGGCCATAGAAAAGCTGAACCCGATGATCAGGCCAAGCAGCGTCAGCGTGGCGGCCACCACCACGTTAAAATCTTCGTGCTCCTCTTCCCTTAGGGTTCGCTTTCTTCGGACAGACGCACCCACCAGCGCCGAGAGCCACAGCAACACAAAGGAGATCCCGGCCACTGGGAACGGGTAGTTCATTATGTTCATCGGCTGGGCGCCTCTCGTCGCGCTGGAGTCAATCTACCGCATTCCGCGAACCGCGAGTCAAATTATCACGATTAGGAAAACTGGTACACCACACACGTCAACGGTGCGACGCAGTGCTCCAAAGCCATCCGGAAATTACTGGCACGAGCCGTCGTCGACGAACTGGTTCGCCGTGGCCATCGAAGCCAGCGAATGTCCACAAGCACGCAGCTTCTGATCCAAAGGATCATTGTCCAGCGAGTTGGGATCGATATACGTCATGGACTTTGTCATTTGCAGATACTTGTCCGTCAAAGCGCGCATGGTGCTGAACTCGTTGTTCAGGAACGGAACCGTGTTTTGATCCGCGGGCGTGCTTGCTGCCACCCCAGCGAGTCGCACCGCCTGTTGTGCTTGGTTACGATAAGCCGAGAGCCAGTCGTCGCCGAGCGGCACTCCTCTCTGTATGGCGTTTCTCAGTGCGGCGTGCCACTCACGAATCTGAGCCATCGCTTCGATTCCGGCGGTAATGAAATCTTTGGAGAAACCTGTGGGGGCAGCGGCTGGCGCAGCGCCGCCCGTTGCGGCTCCCGGTAGCGTCAGCACGATCTGATTTCCGCTAAAGCTGATGGAACCATTTACGAGTCGTGCCAGGTCTTCAACCGCCACATAGTTGCGCCCAGAAACCTGAATGACCCTTGCCGAACCCGATTGTCCTGCTATTACGACCGAGTTGCTCGACTGGGCGAGAAGTGACACCGCCAAAACGGCCAGCCCGGAAGCCGCGGCCACCGCCCACCAGATTCTCTTACCATCTCTACGCATAGGAATACACCTCTGTAAATATGCTCGATTGTACGAGAACCGGCATCACCTAAGATAGCGGCTCCTCCTGCAAAGCAGAAGAATTATCGCGTGGCCAAAATCGCCGTCAGGCAATCCCGCTACCTTCCGCCAACTTCCGGTCTGAATCATTTTTGTACCTTGGCTTCTTCCAACGTCAGCTTATAGGCCACGTAATATTTGTAAACATTACTGACGTATTGCACCGTTTCCTGCCCGATGTCCCTGGCCGCCACCAATTCCACGTTCCCGAACCATTGGTTGGCATCAAGGCCCTCGCGCGCTGCTTTCCTGCGCAGGCGCACAATTTCATTGGGGCCCGCATTGTACGATGCGAATGCCATTAGCGTCTTATTCGTAGCGTCGAGTTTGTCGTCGTTGAAATACGTTACCGCAATGTTGTGCAACATCTTCGCGCCAGCTTCAATGTTGTTTTCCGCTGTGCCCACGTTGGAAATGTTGATCGGCGGAGCCGCCGCATACCTGGGGATCACCTGCATAATACCCACCGCACCACTGGGATTCTTGCGGTTCTGATCCAGCCCCGATTCCTCATAGGCCTGGGCGACCAGCATCAGATAGTCAAAGTCATATTCGGCCGCGTATTTCTGGAAATAGCGGACATACTCCTGGAATTTCCTCATTTCGTCCGGCGAGGTCGCGTCTTGCACCCACTTGGTCTTCTGCAGGTAGCGCCGCAGCAGCGTGTTCCCGAAACTCGTGCCCAGTTGGTGCCCCTGCACGAATTCGTCGAGGAGTTGCCTCAATTCGGGACTGTCCTTGCGGGTGGCAAAAGCCAAATGCCCTTCTTCCTTCAAGACCATATCCGAATGAAGCGTCAGATGCGGCAGGATCTTAGACCAGAATTGCGCCCGTAGGTTTATCGTCACCGTCGCGGGAATCAGGCCGGCGTTCACCATCTCAAGCAAATCCTCGTCGGTCAGGTTCGGGTCGGCAGCTTTCACTACGATCGGGGGCTTCCCTGCTTTCTCAAACTCTTCGCTCAGACGCCGCAGGTTCTCGTAGTACACCGTCAGCGGATTGACGTACACCTCCTTCCCACTTAAATCCTCAAGCTTTGTTATCGCCGGCGCCTTCGGCCCCGTCACCAGCACCTGCTTCACATCACTGTCTATAGGGTTTGTAAACAGAACCAGCTTTTCTCGCTCCGGTGTAACAATTACTCCATAGCCCACTACGTCACCAACGCCTTCCAGCAAAGCAGCTTCCAATTGCTCAAGCCTTACTGGAATAAAGGTGACATTGATTTTTAGGTCGCCGGTCCTCAACTTCTGATTCGCGAAGCGCTGGAATTCACTGAACGCTTCATAGAAGATCCCGTGGGGAATGCCTCGATCGTAGAAAAATCCGGAATGGCTGGGCACGACCAGAACGCGGATCTCGTGCCTTTTCTTCATCCCCGCAAGATCGCCCACATGACGTCGCAGGGTGATCGGCAATTCCAGTGACGCCGTCGATTTTGGTCCATCACTTCCAGAAGTCGCTGTCGACTGTTGTGCTCTTGAGGGCGCGGAATCCGCTGAGTTGCTCAACGGGCAGAAACATCCCAGCACAAACGCCAATGCCGGCAAGGCCGTGAGCCTTCGAACCACGTTTCCTACTCCCCTGGCACCTAGAATGAAAATTCCAAGCCCGCCACCGGACCCTTCTGCGTTAGATCAAGACCCAGGCGGTCAGGTGTTCCGTGCACATTGAAACGCGTTCCCAGCTGGTAGCCCGCGTTTAAGCTGATGTGCTTGGTCACCGTCACTCCGATGTCCCCGGACGATGACACAAAGTTCCCGTATCCGAAGAAATACATTCCATAAACGTTGCCCTCAATAAAGATCCGGGGCGAATTCGTCAAGTACAAGCGGAATTGCGGGCCGGCCACCGGGATGGGAGCCCAAAGCGTGTTGCTGGCGGAGACAGCCGCCTGATGCGTTCCATCGCCAATAACTTGCGCAGCAGCGGCGATTTTCGCATAGGTATGGAAAAGGTCCACCTGTACGGCAATCCCCAAATGTCCGCGTCTGCGGCGGATGATGTCATATTGGTAGCCCGGAGCAACTTCGAATGCGTGAAGCTGGCTCTGGACGACAGCACCTGCGCTGATGGGATTACCGTCCCAGACGATGTCGCGACTAAGCGTTGTCGTGTGGGAAGTCCAGAACGGGACGATGACGACATACAAGTGGTTCTTGTGCGTAAACTTCCAGTCAACCTTGCCCGAGAACGTGGAGTAATGGTTGAAGTTTAGGTCCTTGGTCAAATCAACCGGATAGGTATCGCCCTGCGCACGTATAGTTCCGGAAGGGTAGGAGTAAAACCACCCGGCATCGAACCGGATTTTATACTCATCAAACTCGTCGGACTGCTGAGCCCGCACCGCGGCAGGAGTGAGCAGTACTGTAAGTAAGAAAAACGCAAGGGGGATGAGTTTCAAGATGGCTCGTGACTCCCGACGTTGCCTGACCGTAAACATCGTTTCAGTCCTCCAATGGATTAAACAAACACAGTAGGTGGTATGGGGACAAATGCTCCATTTTGCGGCCGGCAGGTGACTCCCTCAGCCCGTCGAATCTCCCCCTTTGCGCCGCAAAACCGAGCACTCGCGGCCCGTTGGGTGGCATCCGCAAACTTAATTCTAATAATGTTGGCACCTACCGCCGCAAGGGGTAATTGTCAAAACTACCAGTCCATGATTCCTGGGTTTAGCACCACGAGGATCGCTACTTCGCCACGGAAAAATACAGATACATCGCCAGACCCACCGCATTCACCTGTTGGTTTGGGTGCTTGCCGGTGTTGTTCTCATGTTCGTAGTAGGCGTTGAATTGGACATGCTTCCCGACCGGAAACAAAGAACCCGCATAAAGAGCGGTAGTGCTCCATTTTCCGTATTGGCTTTCGTAATACGGTTCGGCCGCTACGTATGGGATCAAGTGGTAGGAATAGACCGAAAAGGTTCGATCGATCGTCAATTTATTTCGATACCGCCACGTGAAAATGCCGTTTTTCCAATCCAGATCGGCGCGGTTGCGGTCAGAAATGTGAAACCGGACAATGAGTGGGAAATTCAAGGTCGCTGCCGTCAACATGCGATTTTCGGGAGGCGCATCAGGCGCCCTGATGTAACGGTATCCGGTCTCCAGAACCAAAAACCTCGATTTTGTGTCGTCGAGATCAAACCTCGTGACTTCCTTAAGCTTGACCAATGGTTTCAAGTACAGCTGGATGCTGGGACCAATCGCAAATTGCGTCGGGTCGCCTCCGTCCCGGTCATCCTTGGCCTCCAGGTAAGCCCGAAAATTGGAATTCAGCTTCAGGTGCGCATCCACCTCCGGCAGGAATTGAACGTTTTGTGCGCGCAACGGAAGACACGCGAGACAAAACAGAAACACGCACTGCAATGAAATGCTGCGCACTCGCATCATCTAGTGATCCGTCGAAGTACCACAGAACCGGCCGCGCGTTCTGACCGTAAATCCACCTTTGGCGTTTTCCCCAAACGTCCGACAGCGCGATTGGATCACCAGCAATCACTTGATCTTGATGTTCAAACCGGCAAATACGCCCGGCATAGCTACATCGTAAATGAAGCCCGCCTTGCCAACTGGACGATAGTCCACAGACATGTAGCGATATCCCAACACCAGGGCGAGCCTGCGGTTGATGTTGTAGCCGAGCAGTCCCGCGATCTGGTAGTCCAATTTCGCCGAGCCTCCGCCGGCATCGCCCGCAACAATCGCGGAAATCTTCGGCGTCAGTCCCAATTCAATTCTGCCCCCGCCAAGGCCGTCGACCCAATTCGCCGACTGAGAAATGCCGTTTGCGATCTGCGTCGGCTGCAACGTGAAGTTCGTTTCCACGTGCCAATAGCGGACTCCGAAAAGCGCATCGACTTTCACTTTCTTCGCATTCACGAACCGATATCCGATTTTTGGCGTTACGAGCGTTTCGGTCATTTTCGCTTTGACGGAGGTCACACCTTGATCAAAAGGCAGCGACCTCTCGTCGGACAATTTCATCCACAAGAAATCGACCGGCATCACAATGCGGTTGTAGCGGGGTTCGACCGTGGCCATCGCGCCGATGTTGAGGTAGTTGAAGATGTCTCCGAAGCTCGCATGCACGCTCGCCTCGCGGTCCAGCGCGCCCACAGTTCCATGTATACCGGCGAACCATATATACGGTGTGATGCCCACATGCCATCCCTCGTCGGAGTCCAGGTTGTCCTTCGGCTCAGGCGAGGTCGTCTTTGTCGCTGCTTGCGTTTGCGCATTCACACTGGGCGCGACGAACCACACGCTCAATGCGAGGATCAATAGAGTTACTTTTACCGCCGTGTAAAGCCAGTTCATTTAAGCTCCTCATCTAGAGATAAACAGATATAAAAAATCAAAGCCGCGTTAATCGACGGCTTCGTTGCGCGGTTTTGAAGGGCGGCCCTTGCAAGCCGCCCTCCGTAAGGGTCATCCCTGTTAATTGCTGGGGCCTTTGGAAGCCGCTTCCGCCTCGGCCATCCGCTTTCCCATTTCCGCCTTGATTGCGTCAAGGTTGAAGCTCGCTCCCCGCTGCATCGGCGGATAATCCAAGAAGGTTTGGATTTCCTTGCCCATAATCTGCTGGACGAACACGAAGCGCCAGAATTGGAATTTGAACCAATCGAAGTATTGCTGCGCTCCATCCTTCGTTCCATTGTTGGGCCAGCCCGTGCGCTCGAACGGATCGAGACGCAGGTTGGTGATATAGGGCACGTCCGGATGGGTCTTCTCACCGAGCCAGCCAGCGGGCTGGTCGATGAAGCGGAATTTGTAATCGTCAATCCGCACCGCGCCCACCGTGCTCTCGCCGAGGTAGAAGATTTCGTGGCGCGCCGACGGCCCTTTGCCCGTAATGGCGGCCAACTGGTTGTAACCATCCAGATGGTTCTTGTATGTTCGGTCGCCGATCGTCTTGCCCTTCAACAACTCTTCGGTGATGCTCGGATTGCCCGCTGCGGCAACGAAGGTCGGTAGCCAGTCCAGCCCGGAGAAAATTCCGTTCTGCACAGAGTCGGCCGGCACGTGGCCGGGCCAGCGCAGGATGCAAGGAACGCGGAATCCACCCTCAAGCACGGTGCCTTTGGACTGCGCGAACGGCGTTTGACCGCCATCCGGCCAGGTGAAGAGTTCGGTACCGTTGTCTGTGGTGAACACCACGATAGTGTTTTCGTCCTCGCCGATGGCCTTCAGCTTTTCCATCACCAGGCCGACGTCGTCGTCCAGTTGCGCCATGCCGGCTTCTTCTTCCGACCAGCCATTCTCGGAATTGCGTAGCGCTTCATATTTAGGGGAAAGATGCGTCACGATGTGCATGCGCGTGGGGTTCAGCCACACGAAGAACGGCTTGTTGTCGCTCTTTGCCTTTTCGATGAACTTGAGGGACAGGTCGCGGATCTCGTCATCCACGGTCTCCATGCGCTTGGGATACAGGGGGCCGGCATCCTCAATCTTCTGTTTCCCGATTTTGCCCCACCGCGGCATATCGGTTGTGTCATCCTTGTCGGTGGCCCAGCAATGCACCATGTTCCGCGGACCAACCACGTTCAACAGATTCTGCGGGTAGTTGGGATGCGCCGGATCTTCCATCGCATCCAGGTGATACAAATAGCCAAAGAATTCGTCGAAGCCGTGCACACAGGGCAGGAACTCGTTCAAATCGCCAAGGTGATTTTTGCCAAATTGCCCGGTCGCGTAGCCCATCGACTTCAGTACCGTGGCGGTGGTCACCGCTTCGGCGGGTATGCCGATTTTCGCGCCAGCCTGGCCGACCGTGGTCATGCCCGTACGAATCGGTAGTTCCCCAGTAATGAAGTTCGCGCGACCCGCCGTGCAGCTTGCCTCGGCGTAGTAGTCGGTGAACAGCATTCCTTCCTTGGCCAGCTTGTCCAGATTCGGCGTCTTGCCTGCCATCATCCCGCGATGGTAAGCACCGATGTTCCACATGCCGATGTCGTCGCCCATAATCACGATGATGTTCGGTTTCTTCTCTTGCGCTTTGGCATTGGGTGTTCCAGCCACAAACAGCGCAGCCACCATCGCCAAAGTAACGCTAATTTTACCGATCCACTTCATAGACTTCCTCCCTCTTCGTCTCCAAAACTAAAGCAAATGAGCCCGATCCCGGGCGGAAAGAGTTCCGCGGAATTCTAGTAGGCCGCATACTGACCCAAATGACAGGGGTTTGTTATTGTTAAAAATGACAGTACGGGCTCGCTAAGACCAATCCACCCCGTCCGCCGCCCGCAGCTCCTATTTGGTCTGTGGCGGCTGTTGTTCCATCTCTTTCAGCTTCTTTTCCAACATCATCTTCTTCTGTTCCTCGGTCAGCTTGGGGAACAGAAACGCGATCTGTAGGCGCATCGTCCAGGCAGGCGTTCCAACGGGATGGACAGCATTGCCATAAAACTGCGCGGTCAGCGACACGGGCTGGTAACCCAGCTTCATGATTCGACCGATTCCGCCGCCAAACGGCACCACCCACTGGCTGCCACTGGGAGCTTCCCAGTTGGCCGTCAGCGTGGGCTGCCAGGTGATAAACCACCCTTTCTTCAGGTTGTAGTTGATGAAGTACTGCAGCAGGAATTGATTCACATCCGGACGGCTGCCCGAACCGGCCACCGACCAGATGTTGTTCGCGAGCACACCAAGAGTCCAATGGCCAGGTTGCGTCAGCACGACTATGGACGGCCCGATTCCCAACTTGCCTTGACCCAAATAGTTGCTCGTTGCCGTGGGCAGTTGGAAGACGGGACCGACGCCCCAAATCAACTTCCCGGGCTTTTTTGGTGAAATGAAAAATGTGGGCACCATGTCCCCAAGGCCGTAGACGCCCGTTTCCGGAGCTGATGGCTGGTTAGGAATTGGTTGATACACGATAGGCGCAATCCAACGAACCAGCAAGTTCCAGTCCTTTGAAATGCCGATCGGGATCACCGGCTGGATATTCAACACGTCCTGATTGCGGTAACCGGGATTGATTCCAAAGTTGTTGTTGTTCTGAATGGGAACGCTGATGAGACTGGCGACGGGGTTTTGCGTGGCCTTTTGCAAGGCTTCCGTAGCTTCACTGGTTCCAGCTTCAGCCTCCTGGGTATTCGGCTTAGCTTTCGGTTTTGCTTGCGCGGAACCGCCGGTGGACTGCGGAGCCGGACTCGCCTGGTCTTGTGGTCGTGCGTCGTGGGCGAAGATTATCGTCAAAAGGCACGTTAAAATCGCCAACTTCTGTATGATTTTTCTCTTCAAGTTTTCTCCGTATTTTCTGCGGGCTTCGTACCGCACACGACGTCTCTTACTCAGCTGCTATGCTGCTGCGCACGAAGACGAACCCGCTGCAATGTGCGACAACTCCGCTTAGCAGAGCGACCAAGCGACGCAGTGGACCTTCGCACATGCCTTATGCTCGCCCTAATCGTCTGTGGGTGGAATTGTCAAAACTGACAGCCCGGTCCATCCCAACAGACTCACCCACGTGCCCACAATTCGAGCCGTGATTAGGTGTCCGAAACATCCGCTGGGTGGGAAAAACGCGAGACAAACACCCGGTCTGCCAGTGCTTCATTCATGGCGGGAATCAAGTCCGTGTCCATCAGCACTTTCACCACGTAACCCTTCCCTCCCGCAGCCAGGCAAGTCGCCAGAATGTCGGGGTCCTGGTGAACCGTCAGGAATATAATCTTGGCGCAGCTTTCGCATCGCCGCAGTTCTTTCGCGACCTCGATTCCACTCATGCCCGGCATCGAGATGTCCAGGATCACAAGATCGGGTTTCAACGCCAGTGTAGAATCCAAAGCCGACTTCCCATTGGTCACCATGCCAACGACATCGAATGATTTTCCCAGTATTTTAGCGACGGCACTCAGCACCGGAGTGAGATCGTCCGCCACTAGGACACGCTTGCCCGTCATCAGCCCACCTCTGAGCTTTTCGCAACTTCCAGACGCAATAAGGAGATTCGCCGGCACGTCGTGCTGCAGAAAAATCTGCCGCCTGGAGCAGACTTGATATCAAAGTGCTCCTAATTCTTTTGGCTGACTATTGGTAGAACTACCAACATTGGAAGGAAAATGCTTTTCTGGATTAGATACTGATAATCCGGTGCTTAATGGCGTACTGCACCAAATCGGCGTTGGTCTTCAACTGCAAAAGCTCCATTACCGCATACTTGTGCGCCGCGACCGTGCGCTTTGTGATCTTTAGCGTAGAGGCTACCTCTTTCATCGAGTGCCCTTCCGCCAATAATTGAATCACTTCGCGCTGTCGCGGTGTGGGTTCGGCAACACGTTCCTGGGCTCTGGGGTCCCGTAAGGAAATCTTTGCCTGCCCTTCTGCGGCACTGGGCGTCACGTAAGTTCCGCCCTTCAACACTTGTTCGATCGCCTCCGTCAGCTCAAACGCCGCTCCTTGTTTCAGCAAAAACGCGGAGGCGCCGGCCCTAAAAGCCTCGCCCACCAAGTCAGGCTCCTCATTCATCGTCATGAAGACGAGCTTAACCTTAGGCATGGTCCGTTTCAGATGCTTGGCGGCATCCAGACCGTTTAGCAGTGGCATGGCAATATCCAGTACCACCACTTCGGGTCGCAATCGGGCCGCGGCTTCCAGCAACGCTCGTCCATCGCTTGCCGTGCCCACAACCTCGCACTGCGGTTCCACAACCTTCTTCAGCGCATCCACCAACATTTGGTGGTCGTCGGCCAGCAGTATGCGTGGGCGTCTCAAGACTCCAGCCCCACAGTTTTTATTCTGGCTTGGTCTTCTTTTTCGATGGCGGGCAGCGGCACTTCCGCAAAAATCTCTGTTCCGCGTCCAGGTTCTGACCTAACCATCAGCGTACCTCCGACAAGCCGAAGCCTCTCCCTCATTCCGATTAGTCCGATTCCAGCATGCGCGTTCTGATGGTCGGGGTCAAAACCTCTACCAGCGTCAGATACACGCAGCCTGATGCACTCCTCGGTCGCTCCGACCGTCACCTGTGCGTTCCTGGCTTTACTGTGTTTTACAACGTTCCCAAGCGCCTCTTGCGCTACCCGAAACAGACACAGCCCTACGTCTTTTGGCGAATCCGGGCGAAGATCAGAATCGCTGAAATGAATGTCGATTTTGTACTTGTCACTCATTTCCCGGCAAAGTCCATGTAGCGCCGATGCCAGCCCCACATGTTCCAGTCTGCTGGAGTGCAATTCATGCGACAGAGAATGCAAGTCAGACGACAACTCCTTGGTTCCCTTCAGTATCTCCAGCACGTTTTCTCGCGCCTCCGTTGCTTCCCCCGGCAATTTCTTCCAGAGTTGCCCCAGGCCAATGCCGAGCAGTGCCAACCGCTGGCTGAAATCGTCGTGCAGCTCCCGTGAGATGCGCGCTCGTTCTTCCTCTTGCGCATCGATGAGCCGGCCGGTCAAGGTTTGCAGAGCTTCCCGAGCCTTCTTCCGCTCGGTGATGTCAATCCCAATTCCCCCTACAAAGATCTCGCCCAAGGTGTCTTCAAACGGGAACTTGTATGCCACCCAGGTGCACGGTTCTCCTTCGGGAGATATCGAATCCTCCGTCACTTCTATCGGGCGTCCGAGAGCCAGAGCGGTCTCATCGTTCTTCCTGAACTGCTCGGCAATCGCGCGCGGGTAGATTTCGAAATCCGTCTTGCCCCGCCGGTCTTCCAGGCGCACGCGGAAATGCTTCAGGTACGTCTCGTTCATGTAGATATAATGGCCCTGCCTATCTTTCATCCACGCCACCGCGGGACTATGGCTCATGAATAGCCGGAACCGTTCCTCACTCTTTCGCAGAACCTGCTCCGTGCGCTTTTGTTCCGTGACGTCGCGAACGATCACCGTGAACGACAATTTCCCGGAAATGTTGCTCTGCGAAATGGAGGCCTCAATTGGGAATTCCTCGCCATTCGCCCGCACTGCCCACAGCGTCCCTACCCTGCCCATACTCCGGCTGTTGCTGCCGGTTTCCCCGAAGTGGTGAATGTTCGCGCTGTGCCGATCCCGGAAGCGCAGGGGGATGAAACGCTCAATCGGATCGCCAACCGCATTCTCTTTCGGGCAACCGAACATGTTTTCGGCGGCGCCGTTGAACAGCACGATTCTATGCTCATCGTCGACGGTGACAATTGCATCCATTGCTGACGCTACAATCGAAACGATTCGCTCCTGGCTCTCCTGCAGCTCCGTCTGCAGTTGTTTTTGCTCCGTGATGTCCACTGCCATTCCCAGCATTCGCTCAGGTTCGCCTTTCGCGGAATACTGAAATTCTCCCTTGGCCGTCACGCACCGCATCGTTCCGTCCGGCCAAACCAAGCGAAACTCCCCCTCGTACAGCCCATGATTTCGTTTGGCCTGGTTCACGGCTTCCGAAACCTGCTCTCGATCCTCTGAGTGTATGTAGCGTTCAAAAAAATCGTCTGCGCTCGCCACATGCGTTGCGGAATCGATTCCAAAATTCGTTTTCAGGTCACCGAACCATACAAGCCGATGGCTCTTAATGTCCCATTCCCATCCCACCGCTTTGCCGAATTCCATGGCCAGGTGAAGCCGTCCGTTCGCAGAACTCAGGCTCGCAGCCAATTCGCTCTTCCCCAGGTATTCCTTGATGAACGCAGCGCTAGCCAAGCAAACAATCGCGGCAATCGCCACCAGGATGCGAAACTTGCGCATACCATTCGAACCGTCTTCTCGCAGTAACTCCCACACCATCGGGACCGAAATCAGAACAACCACAACCATCGCCCATGCCGACGCCTTAGAGCTCCGACCGCCCTCAGTTTGCGTCTCTCCCCGTTCGCTTCCTTCAAGCTGCCTGGCCCGCAGCGGTATCCAAATAAACCAGCAGACCGCGGCGGTCAGTCCCACGCCATACATCTTCCCGTTAACGTATCCTCCCGTGTCGATCGCAAGATTGGCCGCCACCGAGCTCAGCGCGTACAGCGTCGACGCACCGAGCAAATGAAGATAAATTGACTTCCACGGAAGTGGGGCGCGGACACTCAAGAATCCCACCGCCAAAATTAGCGTCCAATTCTCCAGCGTGTACAGAACATCGAATCCCAACGCATAACTGGTTGCGTTCGGGTACAACTGGTGCGGAAAGACGGCGTAGACGTACAGAAAACACCAAAAAATCACGAGCAGAATGGAGTTTAGAACCGCCGGGTACAGCTTGCGCCCGGATTCGTTGCGATGAGGAAACGTCGCGATCGCACACATCAGCAGTACCACATGCAGAAACAGCACCGCATCTGCAATCGAATTATCGGGCACCTCACTGTGCCGGCCAATCTCGTAGTACAAGAAAATCCACTGATCGAAGACCCAAAGCCCGTATCCGATGGTCAGCAGCACCCAGAACTTCTGGCCCCCCAGTGTGTTCTCGATTGCGTTACGAACGGCAAAGCCCATGGCCAACAGCAGCAGCAGGAAATACGGCACTCCCAGATATGTAACCAGGAAAGAGTCGGGCTTTAGCGCCATCGAAAGGCCCGTTTTGAGTAAAACGATTGCGAATAACGTGGCCGGCCAGAAAGCAAATCCCTTCTTTTCGGGACCCCACACTAGTCGCAACCTTCCAGCAATAGCGGCAGCCCATCTTGACGCTCGGGACCAAAGGTAGCCTGGTACCTTGTCGTGCCTGTGCACCTTCAACGACTGAACAGTCATAAGATTTGTCTCAGGAACCTCCTGAGAGTGACTCCGCGTATGGGTAGAAGCGGACACCGACGACATTCGCATCAATTATTTCTGACCTCAGAGGTGAACTGCGGGTTGCGTAACTCCGTGGGCGGTCTTAGAGTTGACGCCATCCTTTGGCCGAGGTCTCAGCCATGCAGCTACACTCTAGCACAACTTATAAGCTGCCCCCGGAGCAAGCCTGTAACGTACGTCACAATCTCCCCGGGGCTCTCCTGGCCGCAGCCAAGCCCTCCCCGACACCCCCTGGCGCCCGACTGTTAGTTTTGACAATTCTCCCCCGCCTGTCGCGTGGCGTATCCTCGCCCCTGCTTAAGCGGGAATTGGGAGGGGTCTGGATGAAGTGCGGTCGTCGTGTTCGAGCTTGCGCACAAGTGTTCGCCGCAATGGCCCTTTGCCTGACTGCAATTCACTATTTCTCACCGCTCATCCACGGGGCTGGCTCGCCCGCCGGTTCCGGCGTCGCGTTCGGCCCGACTGTCCCCAACACTCAGCCACCACCGTCCCACGCCCCAAAGGGCATGGTATGGATCCCCGGCGGGGAATTCTCCATGGGCGCGCAGGATCCTCCGGGGATGGATATGGTCGGTATGAAAGCCACCACGGATTCCCGTCCGATCCACAGAGTCTATGTGGACAGCTTCTTCATGGATAAAACGGATGTCACCAACGCGCAGTTTGCCGAGTTCGTTAAAGCCACTGGTTATGTAACCATCGCTGAGAAAACGCCTTCGCCCGAGGACTACCCCGGCGCTCCGCCGGAAAATTTATACGCCGGCAGCGTGGTATTTTCTCCTCCGGCTCATGCCGTCAGTCTGGACAATCACTTTCAATGGTGGGGTTATGTAAAGGGCGCGAACTGGCGGCACCCCACCGGACCCAAAAGCTCCATAAAAGGAAAAGAAAACTATCCCGTCGTCCAGGTGGCTTTCCCAGACGCCGAAGCCTATGCGACATGGGCCCACAAACGTCTTCCCACCGAAGCCGAGTGGGAATTTGCCGCTCGCGGCGGCTTGGCCGGCAAGCCATTTGTTTGGGGTGAAAAGTTCAAGCCAAACGGAAAGTGGATGGCGAATACCTATCAGGGGCATTTCCCCGACAAAGATACCGGCACGGACGGATTTGTCGGCCTGTCGCCCGTAACTCAGTTCGCCCCCAACGGGTATGGGCTCTACGATATGGCTGGGAACGTCTGGCAGTGGACCACCGATTGGTATCGCCCTGACTACTACAACCAACTCGCCCAGGCTGGCGGAGTGGCACGCAATCCCAAGGGGCCCGACTCCCCGTTCGACCCTGCCGAACCCAATGAGAAAAAGAAGGTCCATCGCGGCGGTTCTTTTCTTTGCACCGATCAGTACTGCTCGCGCTACATGGTAGGCACGCGCGGTAAAGGTGAAATCACCACCGGAACGAATCACCTGGGTTTTCGTTGTGTCTCGGACCCGGGAAAGTAGCACCTAGGGGCACGCACCAGATCCTCAAAGCTCAAATTCGATAAGGAGACAAACAATGCGGCAGGAAATTCGCAATACGGTTACAAAACTCGGAATCGCGCTCACCTTGCTTCTCGCAGCGTGCGCGCTGGCGCCCGCCCAGGATGTATCCACCAACTCCATGCCTGGTGTGGACTTCTCGAAATACCACACCTACAAGTGGGTCACGATCGAGGGGGCAACGTATCCTAATCAGATCGTCGACGCACAGATCAAGCAGGCCGTTGACAGCCAGCTGGCAGCAAAGGGCCTCACCAAGACCGACGGTGAGAAGGCTGATCTCCTGATTGGGTATCAGGCTTCCATCAGCACCGAGAAGCAGTGGAATGCCTACGGCACGGGTGGCTTCCGCTGGGGTGGTGGTATGGCTTCTGCTCAGCAATCGACAATCGCCACCGGTACGTTGGTCCTCGACATGTACGATCCCGCTACCAAACAGCTCGTCTGGACTGGCCGCGCGAGCAAGACACTTGATCCCGGCGCAAACCAGGACAAGAAGCAAAAGAATCTAGACAACGCCATGAAGAAGTTGTTGAAGAATTTCCCGCCCAAGCAATAGTGCCGGCGAGACTCGCGGAACTCGACGAAAGGACATACATGCGGAACAGTCGTATCGTAACAAGCGCGCTATTGGTCGCATTCGTTCTCCTGGTTGCTGTGACCTTCAATTTTCCGGTGAAGGCACAGAACTCGGAACTGCAGCAACGTCTCGCGGAAATCAAGCAGGCGATGGCACAGAACAAGCAGGCCCTTGCGCAATACACCTGGGTCGAGCAGGTCACCATCAGCTTGAAAGGTGAACAGAAGAAGCAGGAGCACTTCCAGGTGCGCCTTGGCCCAGACGGCAAGCCGCAAAAGACTTCGCTCGATGCTCCGGCTCAGCCTCAGGAAAGCGGCGGCCGCTTGAAGAAGCGAGTCGTCGAGAAGAAAAAGGAAGAATACGCAGGCTACGCGGACCAGATGAAAGCACTGGCCCAGCAGTACATTCCTCCAGACAAGGACATGCTGCAGCAAGCCTACCAACAAGGAAACGTCACGATGGGTTCGGTGCCGGAGAATCCCAACGCCGTTAAACTTGTTATCAAGAACTACTTAAAACAGGGAGATTCCATGACCCTGGTCTTCGACAAAGCCCAGAAGGGACTCCTGCAGGTTCAAGTTGCTTCCTACATGGACGATCCCAAAGACGCCATGAACCTCACTGTTCAGTTCAGCAAGGTGCCAGATGGCCCAAACCATGTTTCCAGCATGGTGATCGACGGAGTCAGCAAGCAACTGAACGTTGCCACCCAAAACTCAAATTACCAGCACCTCTAATCGCGCTGTCTGCGATTTAAACGAAGCTCATCACGCAAGACGCTCGGCAACCATCAATCGCGGGGGGACCGGCTAACTGTTTTAGCTTGTCTCCTATTCCTGTTGCTGGGGCCTGACATCGTTGGTCGCGTTGATTACGTATTGCTCATGCTCGATGCGGAATTCTCTTCGGCCATGAACCCTGATGTCGACGATCGTCTCATCACGATAAGGCAGCCAAAATCCATCAATCCTCTGAAACTGGCGCACAAACTCCGCACGGTTGATCCAAAACGACAGCTTTGCCGCGGGATGTCCCGAAATTTTTGCGATTCCAAAATCCTGCGCGTCGATCCACAATTTTCCTTCGAACAGGTACTTATCCGTTCGTTTCGGTCTGGCTTCAACAATGAAACAACGGCGGCCCGCCAGATTCTCTGCTCCGATTATCGTGAATGTGTAGTTCTTGTCTGAAATCGCGGAATCGCGCCGTTCCTCGCCCGTCGATGTCTCTTCCTCACTCTGCAATAGGCGATCAAACACTAAACGCCGCACCACCCAGGATCCTTCTTCAGAAACCTTTTGAAATGTCTTTGTGCCCGGGGCCTGATACTCCACGCGCACAACCGTCTCCGCTGACACTCGGCCGTCAGGATTGCGGATTTCATACTTGCGAACCGCTGAGTAGCTCCGCAAACGCTCGTTTCGCAGTCGATTGCGTTCGATCATTCGCGCAACGATTTCGTCTCCCGTAAGTCCGTCAGCGGCTGGAGCATTGGCGGATGTTTCTCCGATGGCCTTTTCCCTGACGAGGGTCTGGCTCACTGCAACTGGCGCCATCATCCAAGCATTCAGCAACAAGGCCAATGTGAAGAATCCCAAGGTTTGTGGTTGACGTCGATTCATGAAGCCGCCTTGCCAATCCTCTGCATTGCCACGTTGTCGGCCGCTGTCTGCGCCCGCGCATTCGCGACCGATGCCGCCCGAGCGCTCTGCGAGAGCCTCACATTCTCGATCGCGCCGATTACCAGCTCCGGTTGCTCTTGCATAATCCAATGGTTGCTCTCCCTTGCCACCACATGCTCCCCCAGTGGCAAACGACTCGCCATCGCCTCATGCTCCTTACGCCGTGCTCAGGCGCATCACCTGCTGAAAGAATCACCACCGGCTTATCGCAAAAATTGTCGAGTTCAGCGACACGCGCCGCACTTACGGGCAGATTTTCCAGTTGGCTGGCGATCGTAAGCGCGAACTTCTGTTGAATCCAGAAGACCGCCGCCATCGCCCGTTCATTGGCGGGCAGCGCCGAAAACCAGGGGCTTGAAACGGACCCAGAGTTCGCCGGCGTGCCTCGGCTAATCAGGCGAACCAGATAGCTTGCCGGTTTCTTCAGTCCACTGGTCAACAGGAAAGCCACGAAACGAATAATTCCGATGCGCGACAGGACTGCCGCGCGCCGGCACACCTGAGCTCCAATTCGCGTAAGCTTCCGGTCATGTTCTGAAGGTGGATTCCATTCGGCAGGCACTACTGGATCTACCAACACCATTCCCGCTGTCTCCTCCGGAAAGCGCGCCGCGAAAAGCGGCATGGTCAATCCCCCAAAGGAGTGCCCCACGAGCACGTAGGGCCCAGGGATTGCCGCTCGCTTTAACATCGCGTGAAGCTCATCGACGATGCGCTCAGCCGTTCGTGGCATCGGACCCAAATCACTCCAACCCAAACCGGCCCGGTCATAGCTCACCACGCGATAGGACCGCGAGAGCTCGCGCTGCAGATCATTCCAGCTTAATACCGTCGACATCAGTCCTGCTTCCATAACAATCGTTGGACTCCCGCGCCCGGATTCCAGAACGTGTAGTCGGTGACTTCCCAGATCGACCAGCCTTCCGGGCGGCGGATACACGTTGCCATCCCGGCGCGTTCCCAGCGTCTGGTAAACCATCCCCCAGCAGCGCGCCCACCAACGCAATTCCCAAGCACTACGCCAGTACCGCAAGCAACTTCCCGCCTCCTCCCAGAATCCTTCAGGCCCTTAGATGTCTTGACCCACCAGTTGGCTATTTAAGTTTTCTGCCACACCATACGCGACTTCTACGCATTCTCCGATCGACCTGCCTCTCAAAAAGTTACCCGCAAGATGCAGGTTTGGTTGTGTCGACAATAGCCTCGAAATTTCAGCCACTCGCCGCTTATGCCCCACGTTGTATTGCGGCAGCGCGTGTGCCTCTTTCCAGACTTGGCGGTCCACTGCTTTACCCGTGATTCCAAGAATTCTCGCATTCTCCGCTTCTACCACCTGCGCACAGTCTTCGGCGGGAATCATTTCGACCGTGTCGTTCAATTCCGTTCCTGCAAAGCTGGTCCATAACCCCCCTGACCTCCTGGCGCGCGCTCTCCAAACAACGAGGAATTCCAGAAGGTACAAATTGTGTTTAGCGCCGCTCTGCCTTCGCTGCTGAAACAGGATCCGCGTTATTTCTACAAAGGAACGGGCAGCAAGCCATCGCGGATCTTCTACGCCTTGGCAAATTCTGTAATCTGCAAAGGCGACAACGGGCGATGGCAGGCGAATTACTCCAGCATCCTTGGAAATCTCGCCGCCGGCGGGATCTCCAATCTCTACTATCCAGCCCAGGATCGCAACGGAGTCGGCTTGGTGTTCTCGAACGCACTCATCAGGCTGGGCGAAACCGCGGTCGCCAATATCTTCCAGGAGTTTGTCGCCCCAAAATTAACACCGAATCTCCCGCGTCGCGCACCAACTCCGGGCCAGCCGTAAGGCATTTCTCTTCGCAGTCCCGTGTCTTTGCTCGGATTTCCAGTTTTCTCTTGTGTGGAATTTGTTGGCTCTGTTTCGCGTCTTGCGGCGTCTGTGCTAGTATAAATCTTGCAGGAGCGTGCGAGCTTTTGTGGCCGGTTTGCAGGGACAGCTGCTACTGTTTGAAGCGCCCAAAAGAAAGCGCGCTGAATCAAAGACTTGCAAACGCCTTGTTTGCAGGGCTTTCGCGAAGTTGTTCCTTCCACGGTTGGGGACGTAGTTCAGTTGGTTAGAACGCTGCCCTGTCACGGCAGAGGTCGCGAGTTCGAGTCTCGTCGTCCCCGCCATTTCTTTCTAAATGAGTTAGTCGAGTTTCCTTGAAACCAACGAGGGTGCGAAAAGGGTGCATTTCTGCACCCTTTTCGCACCCCTTTTCCTCAATTAGAGCCGTTTTCAGGTGGGCGGCCTTCAGGATTTGACAGCGTTTACGCGAGTGCGCTCGGGGTCGTTTCAGAAGCGAATACCAGGGCGAGCACTGCTGCCTGCGCCGCATGTTTTGCGGGCGAGATCGCTTGCGTGTAAACATCCAACGTGGATCGTAACGAGGAATGTCGCAAGAGTTCCTGCATCACCTTGAACTCTGTACCGACGCTTCGCAGCAGAGTCGAGAATGTGTGTCGGAACGTATGCCATCCAAACCGTTTCTGAATCCCGACGCGCTGCGCAACTGGACGAATGTACTTTCGTAAGATCGCCTGGCCCCATATCGGTTTCCGACCCCGGTGCCGTCTGCTCGCGAAGACCCAGTCGTCGGCTCCGATGTAATGGCAAGCTATTTCCATTTCACGAGTGCCTCCAAAACAGTTGGATGAACCGGCACGGGCTTCTGCGAGGATTCTGTCTTGCACGGACCTACAACTCCACACACGATCGAGCGCGTCACACTCATTGTCCCTTGATCAAAATTGATGTCTCCCCATTTCAATCCGAACAGCTCGCTCTGCCGCAATCCCGTGGAGGCTACGACGAGCACCAGGGTTCGTTCTCGCGAGCCGAGATTATTGATTAGAGCCTTTATTTCAAGCGGAGTCAGCACACTAGGCGTGGTTCGCCGCTTTGCACCCTGGCGAACTAAACGGATAGGATTTCCGTTGAACAGTTCATGACGGCACGCATGATTGAAAAGCACCGAGAGTATATTTCGGATTTTCGCGCAACTGCTCTTCGCGAGTGGCAAACCACGCAGCCATGACTCCACTTCCATTGTTCTCACTTCCGAAAGACGTACGTTTCCCCAATGTGGGACGATCCATCTCTTCAAATACGCCTTGTAGGATCTCTTTGTGGAATAACTGCGCCAGAGATTGTCGTTAGTCAATTCGCGCTGAATAAAGTGATCGCAGACTTCAGTAATGGTTATCGGGAGAGCGCATCGCTTGATTCCATTCATGTTGATTTCTGTCAGTAATGCCACGACTGATTTGCGGGCAGAATCTGCGTCAGGATATTGGCAGACCGTGCCAATCACCCTCCTGCGATAGATACGCTTCCCAAAAGGCCCTCTATCCGCCCAACGGAACTGCCAAACATCTGGACCGCGCTTTCGATGGCTCCTGATTAGACTCCCCTGTTGCATTCCTGCCTCCAGCATCGCAGTTGCGACGCGCATGAATTGTTACGCAATGAGTCGAAAGCCGGGACCTCGGCAGACCGTGGGAGTGAATTGCTTTGCGGCGGCAACGCTCGCGCGGTTGCCCGATATCCTACGAACTGGCCGAAGGCGGTTACAAGACGCGGGCTGAACCGGTAGTGCTAATCGGCGAGTGCGGCACGGGCAAGACGCATCTGGCGACGGGGTTGTGCGTGGCGGCGTGACGGCAGAAGAGCCGGGTGCGTTTCACGACGGCGGCGAACCTAGTGAACGAGCTGGTGGAAGCCGGCCAGCACCACGGAGTGCGGCGCGTACTGGCGCGCTGGATGCGCTACGACGTGATCGCGCTGGACGAAGTAGGTTACGTTCCGCTGGCGGAGATCGGCGTGGAGTTTCTGTTTCTGGTGATCGCGGAACACGCTGATCGTGACCACGAACTTGCCGTTTTCGGAGTGGACGCAGGTGTTTCCGAATCCGCGGCTGTGCAAGGCATTGCTGGACCGCGTCACCGACCGCGCGCACATCATCGAAACCGGCACGGAGTCGTATCGCTTCCGGCGCACGGTGGAAGGCAGGCAGAAGAAAAAAGCGTCGTAGAGCGGAAACGGCCTGGACGGATATCTCTGAGGAGGTCGAGTTCGTCGTTCTGTGAGCTTGCTATTGCAAGTTTTTCGCGGGAGGGACGGCGCGGGCGCGTCACGCAACTCCGTGGCCCCGGCGTCCGCTCCGTCCTAACGCGGCCCTGAAAAACTTCTTCTTCGACCCATTGCACTCCTTCAGGAGAAGTGTCTTCCCAAAGGATTTCGTAGTTTTGTGCAAAAGCGCTCTTGGTTTCGTTGATAGAACCGAGAAAGCACGTTTTGGCGCCGTTCTCCAACTCAATGACCCCAGCCTTGCCATGGGCCAACACAACTCGAACGACCCGGTAGCTGCCGAGCAAATCTCGTCGGGTGCCAGTAGGCTATCCGGCATGCCCCCAGGACCGCGTTTTGTGGCAGGTTTGCAGGCGGCCTTACAGGCCTGTTCTCGCGGGTCAGTTTTTCGCCCAATCGGACGACTCATAGACAACCTTGCCATCCACAACGGTGACCAATACGTCCGTCTTTCCCACTTTGTGCGCATCCGTGTGGAACAGGTCCTGCGAAACAACAATCAAGTCAGCCAGTTTGCCCACTTCGAGCGAGCCTTCGGTCTTTTCGCGCCTTCCCGCGTAGGCCGCACCCAGAGTGTATCCCTCGATCGACTGCGCCAGGGTGATGCACTCCTTGGTGATCCATCCACCTGGCGGATTACCTTCGGTCGTTTGCCGGGTCAACAAGTTCTGGACGCCAGGCCAGGGATTCAGCGTGACAACCGGCCAATCGCTGCCGAATGCCAGGCGTCCTCCGGCGGCAGCAATGTCGTGCCAGGGCCACGCCCGCTGCGCGCGCAACGGCCCAACGTTGCGCGCCCAAACTTGCAAGATGTCTTCGTTCGGATACGCATGCAGAGGTTGCATGCTGGCGATGATGCCCTCGCGTCCAAATCGAGGGACCTCGTCCGCGCTCGGATCTTCAATATGCTCGATGCGATCCCGCGAGTCCTTCGTGTCGTTGGCCTTGTGCGCCGCGGCGTAGCCGTCCAGAGTCTGTTGGATGGTTCGATCACCAATGGCGTGCGTGAAGATTTGAAAACCCCTGCGGTCCAGTTCCGTCACTGCTTTTGTAAATTCCTCGGCGCTCCAATTCGGCTTGCCGATCAGGCTGGGATCATCCGAATAAGGTTGGAGCATGGCGGCGGTGTGGGCTTCAATCACGCCGTCACCGAGAAACTTAACGGCCCCGGCATCGATCCATTCATCCGCATAGGTGTGCCGGAGCTTTTCGAGATGTTCGATATTATCTGGCTTAAGGGTTGGCGGCTCAAGAAATGGAGCGACATAGAAACGGAGCGTAAGCTGTCCCTGCTTGCGCAATTCTTCCAACAGATCGAGGTTTGTGTCATCTCCTCCCGCGCTGTGCACGCGGGTTAGCCCGAGCTGGTTCGCATAGTGGATGCCCTGGAGGAGTGCCGCCCGGGTTTCTTCGCGTGTCGGTTTCGGGATGAGCTGGGAAACGAGCTCTCCAGCCGCTTCTTTTAGTGCGCCGGTCGGTTCGTGTGTTTTGGGATCCTTGACCACGATGCCATTGAGCGGATCGGGCGTATCTTTCGTAATGCCAGCCATTTGCAGTGCCTTGCTGTTCGCCCATGACGTGTGCCCGTCATAGGCAGTCAATAAGACAGGGCGATCGGGCAGAACTTCGTCCAAGTATTTTTTGTCCGGCAGAGCTTCTTTTCCGAACACTGGATACATCCAGCCAAATCCCTCGACAAAGGATGTCCCTGGATGTGCAGCCGCATACTCCTTAACGCGCTTCTGAATCTCAGGAATGCTTTCGGCATCGTCCAACTTGACGTGCTGCAAACTGAAGGAACCACCCGTGAAATGGACGTGCGTGTCCACGAAACCAGGAAGGACCAAGTGACCTTTCGCATCGATGACCTGGGTTGAAGCACCGCGATAGCTTTCCATCTGTTTGTCTGAACCGACGGCGATGATCTTGCCACCGCGAATCGCCAGCGCCTCCGCCCACGGCTGCTTGGTATTGACGGTATAGATCTTGCCGTGCAGCACGACCAAATCCGCTGGAGAGGCGTGCTCCTGCGCAACTCCGCGACCAGCGGAAATAGCTAGCTCCAGCAATAACAGAAACACCGTGCAGATTCTCATTTTCATCAATCAGCTCCCTCCGGGATAACTCTGTATGTGGACGAAATGCAGTACGCGGATCTACTCCTGCTTGCTGGCGACTGCAGGCACACCGCCAGCGCGATTTTCAAATATTTCCGAGAGCACACGGCCCCGCATCTGTTTCGGGGCCTGCACGCCATAGATGTGCAGCAAGGTTGGCGCGACGTCGTAGAAAGGAGTTCGATGCAATCTGCGCGACGACTGCGACAATTGCGTCCTATTTCGCATTCAATGAAACAATTGCGTCTTGGTTGGAGCAGCAAGGTGTTCGCGCACCGCAAGCCAGAGACTACATTGCCCGGCTCTTTTTGGGGGTAACGACTGGCGCTGTCGAAGTGCCCGAGCGCAGTTTCCGAGCACTGGCGGCTACTCACGCCACTGCTGGCGGCATAAATGAGCAATTTCTCAAACACCTGGTTGAACATGGCCTCCTGACTAGAGTCTCGGAAGCTCTGGACGCGGTTCTGCACCGAATCGGCGTGGAATCATAAACAAGATAAATTCTGTCACGGCAGAGGTCGTGAGTTCGAGTCATTTGTTCATGATTGAAGTCATTGGCAGCTCGCCTGAAAGCAGAGTGTTTGGCCAAAAAACGAGAGCACATGATTTTGAAAACGGTCAGCCACCTTGCTCGTGTGAGTGCCAGAATACACTTCGAAACTATTCGCGATCGCATACTTATCAAGGACTTCGTGGAGCTTTACGGTATCGGCTCGCAGACCGTCCTGGTCACCTACATCGATGGAGATCGCACGATACCGCCGGAGACTTCCGATGTACTGATCAACGAAAGCGAGTGGAGCATTTGCAGCCCATTTTGCAAAAACATCGAGCTGTGGCGTTCCATCTTTCGTGGGCAGGTCGAGATAAAGCGGAGGATTCTTCGGGTTGGGCGACCAAGCGGCGGCCGAGGCCAACGTGGCGCGCGCAAAAAACGGCAAGCCTTCCGAGTCCGCGGGTGTTTTCAGAGCCTCAAGGCTCTTCGCGATTTCCGGGTTCATGGAACCGGCGGGCCGTGGAGATAAGCAACACGGACTCATGATGTACAAACTCCCGAACACGTCGGAATGCTTCATGCCAATGCGGGTAGCGCCGTAACCTCCCATTGAGTGGCCGACGAGTCCCCGGCTTTGGCGCTCTGGAATCGTACGGTAATGCGCATCAATGTATGCGACCAGGTCTCGAGCGATGAACAGCTCGAAATCACCGGTGGTCACGGAACTCGAATACATCGAGCCGTTGTGCAACGTCTTCGAATCGGGTAGGACTACGATCATTTCTTTCGCGCCTAGCGCGAAGGCGCCTTCGATCGTCTCGGGAACATGGATTTCATGCGTCCATTGCTCGGCGCCGATGGAGTAACCGTGCAGGGCGTAAGCGACTGGATAGCGTCGAGACTTATCTTGCGCATAACTCGGAGGAAGGAACACAAACACGTCGCGATCAACCGCGTCTCCTTCCAAATTGCCTTCCAGAGCCGTTCCGTGAATTTTGATATGTTCGACCGTGACTGGTTTCGCACCAGCAACGGGCGGAGGCACATCTGTTTGCACTTGCGCGGCGAGATGAGGAGCTAGTCCAGCCGCAATCGCAAGTAAAATTCCTCCGAACCATTTCGCGCTTGTCATGGTGACCCTTTCTTGAAGCAGCACCAGTCTGGGAGAGCCATCTGCCTTTACTGCTCGACTCCAACCACCGTTACCGATTTGGGAGCCAATTTGAGGGTCAGCTTGCCGTCTTGCGCTTTTGCGGAAAACGGCTTCGGAACAACCGAATTGGGCGCGTCGAAGGTATTTACGCCGTCAACCTTGGATGCAGACAGCGTTTCTCCTGCCGCGGATTTGGCATTCATACCGGCCAGAGTAACTTCGATTTCAGCGGACTGATTTGGATCAACGTTAGTTATTGCGAGCCACAATTTTCCGGTTTTATCCTTCGCTGCGATGGCGTCGATTCGCGGCAGGTGATGCCGTCGTGTGTATACGTGCCAGCGTCAAAAGTGGCTGGTACGAAAGTAGCGTCCTGAAACGGCACGTACATTTTGTAGACATAGTAGGTAGGTGTGAGAACCATTTTCTCTTTGTCGGTCAGGATCATGGCCTGGAGCACGTTGATCATCTGCGCGATATTGGCCATGCGAACGCGGTCAGCATGCCGCGCAAAAATGTTGAGGTTCAGCGCCGCTAGCACCGCGTCGCGCAAACTATTTTGCTGTGCTAGGAAGCCGGGATTGCTGCCGGGAAGCGGCGCGTACCAGCCGCCCCACTCATCCACAACAAGCGCCACCTTTTTTTCCGGATCATATTTGTCCATGATTGCCGAGTGCTTCTCAACAAGAGAGCTCATCTCCAGCGTGGACTTTAGAATCTGCGCGTACTCGGTCTCTCCGAAACCCACCGAGGCAAACGAAGGCGGCCATTTCACAACGGTGTAGGAATGCATCGAAAGCCCATTCATGTCCCAACTCCAGGTGTGGTTCTGATACGCCTTCATGATGGCGTCGGTCCACTCAGTCCAGCGGGATTCACTGCCGCCAGGGCCAACAGCGATCTTGAGCATCTGCTGCTTGTCCTGCTGAGCCGGATTGAAGTTGCGGACGAAGCGGCTGTAAATCTTGAGCTGGCTTAGATAGTAGTCGGGCGTCATGTTGCCGCCGCAGTCCCAGCTTTCGTTGCCGATGCCAAGAAACGCAACCTTATATGGAGCAGGATGCCCGTTGGCCGTGCGTTCATTTGTCAGAGTCGTCGGCTGAGCGGTGGTTAGGTATTCCAGCCATTCCGCTGCTTCCTGTGGAGTTCCGGAGCCGACGTTGACGGAAAGGTAGGCCTCCGCACCAATCTGGTCGAGGAAGTCCATGAACTCGTGCGTTCCAAAAGTGTTTGACTCGATTACGCCGCCCCAGTTGGGATTGAGTGTTACGGTTCGTTGCGGGTCGATCCCTTTGCGCCAGTGATATTCATCGGCAAAGCACCCGCCGGGCCAGCGCACGTCCGGCACTTTCAGCGCCTTAAGCGCAGCAACGACGTCGTTACGGATCCCGCGTGTGTTTGGAATCTTGGAGTCGGGGCCGACCCAGATGCCTTCGTAAACACCGTGGCCGAGGTGTTCGGCGAATTGGCCGAAGAGGTTGCGGTCAATCTTCGCGCCTGCCTTGGAAACGTCAACGGACATCTGGACTTTCTGTGCTGCCGCCACCGGCACAGTCACAGCCACAGCCACAGCGAGCAGAGTCAAGCTGGCAAGAAGTGAACGCACAAGCGGAGATCTCGCTTGAAGCGCAAACAGGAATGTCCGACGGAACTGAGATCGGCGCAGGATTCGGTACTGAATTGCTCGGAGATGTCTGAAAGCAAGTTTTTGGGCCATTTATTGTTTCTCTCTGAGGTTTGGCTAGGTTGCACCAAATTGATATCCAACATTTTTGCGTATTTGTCTTTCAGAGTTCAGTTTATGAAACGGATAGTATACATTCAGCGTGGCGGTGGAGAATCTATCAAGCATCTTCGAAATGGACCGGTACACAATGGACACTCAACTCCAGTGCAGGTGCTGTCGCAAATCCTTCCAGAGGCTACTTCCAGCGTGAAGGCACTCGTACTCAAGAAGCCGGGCGAAGCGTCCGTCGAAACGGTTCCCAATCCGGTGGCTGCACCCGGAGAATTACTACTGAGAGTCCGAATGGTTGGGTTCTGCGGAAGCGATCTGAACTCATTTCGCGGACGAAATCCACTCGTCACCTTTCCGCGGATCCCCGGACATGAAGTGTCAGCCACGGTCATCGAGGGGGATAGCTCGCTGCCTGCTGGATGTAGCTCTTTCTCCATATACGAGCTGCGCCGGCTGCGCTTCCTGCCGGAGGGGACGTTCGAATGCGTGCAAGTTCAATCAGACTCTCGGCGTACAACGGGACGGGGCGCTTGCAGAATTCGTCGCGATGCCTAGAGAGAAGTTGTATCCGGCGAAACTTACGAGGAAAGAGTTGTGCCTGGTCGAACCGCTGACGGTGGGATTTCATGCTGTGGCGCGCGGCAGAATAAAAGCAGACGACACTGTCGCCATCTTGGGGTGCGGAGGCGTAGGACTCGGAGCTGTCGCTGCTTCAAACGCGCGCGGCGCTCGCACGATTTGTGTTGATATGGATGATGAGAAGCTCGTAGTGGCGCGAGCGGCGGGCGGTTCCGATGCGATCAACACCGCGAAGGAATCGCTACACGATCGCCTACAAGAACTGACGGAAGGCCGCGGCCCAGATGTGGTGATCGAAGCGATCGGAACACCGGAAACCTTTCGAGCCGCTATTGAAGAAGTCGCCTTCACGGGAAAAGTAGTGTACATAGGCTATGCAAAAGAACCGGTGAGCTACGAGACGAGACTCTTTGTGCAAAAAGAGTTGGACATTCTCGGTTCGCGAAACGCGTTGCCGGAAGACTTTCGTGCGGTAATCCACCTTCTCGAAGGGAAAAAGTTTCCTGTGGACCAGGCTGTGAGTTTGGTGGTGCCGCTCGAAGAGGCGGCGGATGTCCTGCGATCGTGGAGCGAGAATCCGGCAAGCTTCAAAAAGATCATGGTTTCCGTGGATTGACGGCATCAGAGCCTTATTCTAGTTGCAGGAGAGAGGAATCATGCTTGCTCGCTCGCTGTTGACGATTGTACTTGGTGGTTTTTTGCTCGCGCTCTTAGCACTTCGTGGAGCGCAGGCCCAGAGTCCGACGGCTCCAACCGCTTCTATCGACCCGGAAGCGATCGACGCAATCTGGCAGAAGGCAAGCAGCAAGTATGACGGGCAGCGAGCGGAGCTCTTGAAGGACGTTGAAAACGCGGATCGCGAGGGACGCTATCGCGCGGACTGGGAATCGCTGAAGAACTACGAAGCGCCGGAGTGGTACAAGGACGCCAAGTTCGGAATTTTTATTCACTGGGGAGCGTATTCGGTTGCCGCTTTCGGCAGCGAATGGTATCCGCGCATGATGTATGTCGAGGGATCCCCAGAATACCGGCATCACATCGAGACTTACGGCAAGCAGGACAAATTCGGCTACAAAGACCTAATCCCGATGTTCAAGGCGGAGCATTTCGATCCGGCGGCCTGGGCGGAGTTATTCAAAAAAGCCGGCGCGAAATACGTGGTGCCCGTGGCCGAGCATCACGACGGATTCGCGATGTACGACAGCGGGTTGAGCGATTGGACGGTGGCCAAAATAGGGCCGCATCGCGATACCACCGGAGAATTGGCGAAGGCGGTGCGGGCCGCCGGGTTGCATTTTGGCGTGTCGTCGCACCGCGTGGAACATAATTTCTTCCTTGGGCCGGGCCGCGGAATTTCTTCGGATGTGAACGACCCGCAATACGCGATGCTGTACGGCCCTGCCCATAACTGGCTTTTGAACCCGGGGGGCACACCTCTCAACAATGACTTCACTTATGTTTCCTCCGCGTGGGCCAACGATTGGCTGGCGCGGTCTGCGGAACTGGTCGAGAAATACCATCCCGATATCGTGTATTTCGATTGGTGGATTGGTCAGGCGTCGATTCGGGAGAATCTCGCGCGGTTCGCTGCGTTCTATTACAACAGCTCTCTGAAATATGGCGACCACGTTGGCGTGATTAATTACAAAGACTACGCGATGCAAGAGCATTCCGGCGTGCTCGATCTGGAGCGCGGCCAGTTGGGAGACATTCGCCCGCTTTATTGGCAGACGGACACGTCGGTCAGCAACAAATCGTGGGGCTACATTGAGAACGACACATTCAAGTCACCGCAGTTCGTGGTGGATCAGCTCATCGACATCGTGAGTAAGAACGGGAATTTGCTGATGAACATTGGGCCGCGGTCGGATGGCACGATTCCGGAGCAGGTGCAGCAGGTTCTGCTGGATGTGGGAGCTTGGCTCAATGTCAGCGGCGAAGCGATCTACGGCACGCGGCCGTGGCGGGCGTACGGCGAAGGGCCGACCAAAGTCGCCGGTGGCTCCTTCCACGACACCGACACCGCCAACTACACTGCCGAAGATTTTCGCTTCACCACCAAGGGCGACACGCTTTATGTGATCGGACTTGCCTGGCCTGCAAATGGCGGAGCGGTGGTCCGCTCGCTGGCCGCCACCGTGGGAAGCGAACCGGTGGCGTCGGTGGCTTTGCTCGGCGGCGACCCAAGCTTGCGATTCGAGCAGAAAGCGGATGGTTTGCACGTGTATTTACCCAGTTCGCCGCCGGCAAAGTATGCTTACGCGCTTCGCGTGAAGTTTCAGCACGCGGGCCGCTGAAACGGACAAGCACAGAGTCTCTCCGCGAAAAGCGCCATCGCAATGAAGCGTTTCTTTGCTTCGTGTCGGATGACGATGAAACGCAGGGTGCCGTGAAGAAAGTTCAACGGATGAAGAGTTTTGGAGCGAGCGTTTACTCGGTCACATCTAGCCGGCGCCCAAAGCCGTTCGATGGGGCACAGCCAAAATCGATGGTTAAGAGGTGAAGCCATGAAGCCAGTCGCAATTGCACTACTGCTGTTTGCGAGCCTGTGTTGGACGCGGGAGTGCTACCCACAAAACGCTGGGGATTTTCATCCGGCCACAACGAATGTGTGGGGAGCTGAATACCCGCGAGTTGACAGCGCGGGAAGGGCCCAGATCCGTGTTAAAGCTCTCGACGCCACGAAGGTCAAGGTGAATTTCTGGAGCGGGCCGAAGGTGGAGATGGAAAAACAGTCGGACGGCTACTGGATGGTCACGACGACGCCCCTTGTTCCAGGATTGCACTACTACACCGTAACTATCGATGGAGCGGAAGTGAGCGACCTCGGCAGTCAGGCTTTTTTTGGTGGAAGCAAGTACGCGAGCGCAATCGAGGTGCCTGAGCCTGGTTCGACCTACTACTCGGCACAGGACGTGCCACACGGGCAAGTGCGTGAAGTCTGGTACAACTCGAAGGTCACAGGTACGTGGCGGCACGCGCTCGTCTACGCTCCTCCCAATTACGACTCACAGACGAATGTCAGATACCCCGTGCTGTATCTTCAGCACGGCGGAGGCGAGGATGAGACCGGCTGGATCAGACAGGGAAAAGCGAACTTCATACTCGACAATCTGATCGCGGCGAAGAATTGCAAGCCGATGATTGTGGTAATGGCGTATGGTTACGCGCGGCGGGCTGGCCAGCCTGCTCCCGACTTGACGGGAAAGCCCTTCGGTTCTCCTGAAATGCTAAAGGCCATGCAGGATATGGCCGCCGCGTTTGAAGATGACGTGACGCAAGATCTGATCCCGTACATCGATTCCCACTTTCGCACGCTGACGGATCGCGATAATCGCGCCATGGCCGGTCTTTCCATGGGCGGAATGCAAACTTTCCAGGTCACGCTTAATCATCTGGATCTCTTTTCCTACATCGGAGGATTCAGCGGAGCAGGCGGCATGCTCGTGCTTGGAGACCGGAAGCTGAATCCCAAAACCGACTACAACGGCGTGTTTGCAGATCCGGCCGTGTTCGCAAAGAAAGTGCATTTGCTGTGGATCGGAGTGGGAACAACCGAGCCGGAGCGTATGCGCGCAGGCCTTCAGAGGTTGCACACCTCGCTGCTCGAAGCAAACATTCAGCACGTCTTCTACGAATCCCCCGGGACCGACCACGAGTGGCAAACGTGGCGCCGCGACCTTAAAGACTTTGCGCCAAGGCTCTTTCAATGAGCCTGCCAACAAGCGACTCCAGGGAATCGATCTTTAAACCGGCGAATTGGAGAAAACAAATGGAGGCACATTCGTACATGCGATCATCGAACTTCAAGATTCTTGCTGCGATTGTTGTCCTCCTGATTGCGAGCCGCGCAAACGCCCAGAACTCCGAGCCGCCGCCATATCTGAACCCGGCGTTGCCTGCGGAACAGCGGGCCGCCGACGTGGTACATCGCATGACTGTAGAAGAAAAAGTCACCCAGCTGACCAACCAATCGCGTGCCATCGACAGGCTCCACATACCCGCATACAACTGGTGGAGCGAAGCGCTGCACGGCGTCGCCTCAAGCGGCACCACGGAGTTTCCCGAGCCGGTCGGCCTGGCGTCTACATTTGACGCAGACGCTATCCATCGCATGGCCATCGCCATCGGTATTGAAGCGCGCATCAAGCGCGCACAGTTTGAGCGCGCTGGCCACAGCCGCGCCCAGGAAGGTTTGGACTTCTGGGCACCCAACATAAACATCTTTCGCGACCCGCGATGGGGACGTGGGCAAGAAACTTACGGCGAGGATCCGTTCCTGAGCGCGCGCCTCGGCGTGGCCTATGTCACCGGAATGCAGGGCGATGATCCGAAATACTATCGTGCCATTTCTACGCCTAAGCACTACGCCGTCCACAGCGGGCCGGAGCCCACGCGCCACACCGCGGACGTGAAAGTCAGCAAGCACGATGAGTTGGATACTTACCTTCCTGCTTTCCGTGCCACCGTCACGGAAGGCAAGGCTGGCTCAGTGATGTGCGCCTACAACAGCATCAACGGCCAGCCCGCATGCGCCAGTGAGTTTCTGTTGCAGGATCAACTGCGCGAGAAGTGGAAGTTCCAGGGCTACGTAGTCTCCGATTGCGCCGCTATCGTCAATATCTTTCGCGACCACCACTTCACTAAGACGCAGCCGGAAGCGTCCGCCTTAGCCATCCAGCGCGGGATGGACAACGAGTGCCTGAATTACGGGGACATCAAGGACGATCGCGACTACAAGCCTTACCTGGACGCTTACCAACAGGGCTTCCTGAAAGAAAGTGACATTGATACCGCACTGATCCGGCTATACACGGCACGCATCAAGCTGGGCATGTTCGACCCGCCCGAGATGGTTCCATATACAAAGATCGACGAAAAGGAACTCGACAGTACTGCGCACCGCGAATTAGCCCGGACGGTCGCAAACGAATCGATGGTCCTGCTCAAGAATGACGGCATTCTGCCGCTCAAGAAAAGCGGAATCAAGATCGCTGTCGTAAGCCCCCTCGCTGACCAGACCCGATATCTGCTCGGCAATTACAACGGTAGGCCCACGCATACAGTTTCTGTAATGGACGGAATCAAAGCGGAATTTCCCGACGCACAAGTCACGTTTGTGGCTGGAACGCAGTTCTTGCGTTATGAAGGTGATATTGTACCGGCATCTTTCCTTACTACTCTGGATGGTCGACCAGGGCTCACGGCTGAGTTTTCCACCGGAGAAATGTGGGGACCGCAACGAACGGTCCTGGCGGAACGGTCGGTGAACGACCTGGATTTGAAGGCGGAGGACATCCCTCAGGACGCTTCCGGCAAATATCCGTTGCGCATTGAGTGGAGCGGGTTTCTCGCCCCAGCCGAAACGGGTGACTATACCGTTGGCGTGCGTCTGCAAGGGGGGTACGCGCGAGTCGAGGTCGATGGAAAACCACTGGCCCACGGCTGGGTCGGCGATGAGGCGCCTCAGGTGCGAGCGGGGCACATCCACCTCGAGCAGGGGAAGAAGGTCCATGTCAAGGTTGGTTACGGGCAAGGTAGCGCCGGGCCAGTGAAGGCGCAGTTGATTTGGTCGAAATATGATCCCCGGCCCAGTCCCGAAGCCATTCAAGCGGCGAAGAACGCGGATGTCGTCGTGGCGGTTCTGGGCATCACTAGCGAATTGGAAGGCGAAGAAATGCCGGTTAGCGAGGAAGGATTTAAGGGCGGCGACCGCACCAGCATCGATCTTCCCAAGCCAGAAGAGGATCTACTCGAAGCTGTCGCCGCAGCTGGCAAACCCGTGGTGCTTGTGCTGGCCAACGGCAGCGCGCTCGCCGTGAATTGGGCCAATCAACACGTCAATGCCATTCTCGAATCCTGGTATCCCGGCGAAGAGGGCGGCACGGCGATCGCGCGAACACTCTCCGGCGCGAACAATCCCGCGGGCCGACTTCCGGTCACCTTCTACACCGGAGTCGACCAGTTGCCACCGTTTGAAAACTACGCCATGAAGGGCCGCACGTACCGCTACTTCGCAGGCAAGCCGCTCTACACTTTCGGCTACGGCTTGAGCTACACCACATTCTCCTATCGCGGGCTTCGTGTCCCGAAAAAGGCAATCAACGCGGGCGATCCTCTCATCGCGGAAGTCACAGTTGCCAACACCGGCATGCGCGACGGCGACGAAGTAGTGCAACTTTACCTGAGCTTCCCCGATGTGCCGGGCGCGTCGCTGCATGCTTTGCGTGGATTCAAACGCGTGCACCTGAAATCTGGCGAGTCCCAGAATGTGCGATTCGAATTGAAGGACCGCGATCTGAGCATGGTCAGTGAAGCTGGCGAACCGATCATCGCCGAAGGTAAGTACTCGCTCTCGATCGGTGGCGGTCAGCGCGCCACGGGCGCTCCCACCGTGTCGGCAACGTTCCAGGTCAAGGGAAGGAAGACTCTGCCGGAATAGGGAGCAACGGTATCGTGAATTCGAAAATAAGGCGTTTAGCTGTCGCCAAGCGAGTTTCGCTGACGACAGCTATCTAAAGCCCGGCTGTCTTAAAGAAAGCGTCACCATGACAAGCTCGAGATGGTTCGGCTAGATTTTGCTTGCGATTGCGGCTCGGCCCGCTCGGAGCCGCCGGGCGCTCTTAGTACTGGCTCTACTTCGCTTCCTTAATGATCGCCTCCGCAGCGTTCCCTGCCACCACCCAGCTTGCCGACCCAGCCACCACGGCTTCATCTTCAAACCACAGGAACCCGAAGTCATCGATGCACTCCGGAAAGTCCGGCTTGATAATGATATATCCCGGAATCACAGCGCCCGGAATGTACGAATTGTCCGCGCGATTGTTGCTGTAGGTCTTTGTCTTCGACACCGTTCCCACTCCAGCCACATACGAAGTGTTGGATACCGGGTGTGTGCCGAGAATGTAGTTCACCGCACGAAGTGTGTATTCGGGACTCACCAGATCCGGAAATGCCTTGTGCAGGAAATACATTCGGATGGCCATGTCCACCACGGCGCCCGATCCGCCCCAAGTGCCGAGACTTGGCGGCACGCCGAACGGCGTGGCGTCCAGTCGCTCATCCAACCCCGCCATATATTTCTTCACCGCTTCCCGCATTTGATCCTTCGCGCCGGCGTCCAGGTAAGGCAAAGCCCGCACCGCGCTCCAGCCACGCAAGTCCATCTGTTGCGGCGTGATCATCTGTGGGAACAGTTCCTTCAGCCGGGACTTGTAAGGCTCGGCGCCATTCGTAGCGATGGTCAATTCCAGCGCTGCTGCCCACTCCAGTCCGGCACTATATCCTCCACGACCGGAGCCGGCCGGGGGAGTTGGTTGTGCGCGAGTCGTGGCCGTGTTTGTCGGAGCACCCCCGCTGCTCGCTGCGTTACCACCGCTTTGAGCACCAGAGACCACGCCCTGCGACGCGGCCAGCACACCGCCTCCCGGCGCGCCTGCCGGAGCCGCTCCCCCTAAGCCGCCGCCCGCCGAATTCTGCGTTGGATGAGCCTTCTCCTCGTTCCAAGCTTTGATCGCGGTATCCAGGCAGTCTCTCGCTAACGCATCGTCCCAGCCTTTCAGCGTATCCGCCGCTGCAGCCAGCGCTGCAATGGCGTTCCACTGGAAAAACGGGTTGTTCGTAGTGAAGATCCAGCGATCGTCCGGCCTGCCGGAGTAGTCACCCTTCGTTTCATTCGGGCCGAGCTTCGGGTCGTAAGTGCGACCGTCCGTTTTCGAGGCGCCGTCGCCCACCTGGGTGTACTGCCGCAGATCCGGCTCGTGAGTGCCACGGATCGCGTGGCCGATGTTGTGGAACTGCGCCAGGATGAGCAGTGCACCGTGCTTCACCTGCTGCACAGTATCCGGCACGCCATCGGGCCGGTGCATCTCCACTTCACGCGCGGCTTCATCCACCGTCAGCTCGTCGTATGTGAGCTGGAATTCGCGATACGCCAGCGCCAGGCTCTGAATGACGCTCAGTTGCGCCGGCTCCTCCAAGTCGAAATCCCCGGCGTCATACCATCCGCCCACGTTCATCCCAGGGACGTGATCGCCGCCTTTGTACTTCCCATCCGTCGCTGCGGCCTGGTTCCAGCCGTCAAATTGCTCCCCAACCACCGGCGCCATGCGCCCATCATCAAGGTGCGAAGCGCCATGCCACACCCGGTATCCTTCGCGAACCGCAACGTGATCCATCTGCGCCGCAAGGTGATGGTCCAGGCTGTCCTGCCAGATCTTTGCATAGACGTCCTGGGAAATCGGGAAAGGGGCTGTGCGCTGGTCTGCATACTCGATTACATACAAACCGGGCTCCTTCACGGGCGTGAAATCGAATTTCGAATACACGTAGCGCAGCCACGACGTCGCAGGCGTGATCGGACCCTCGAACACTTGTTGGTAAGCTCCGTTTTCCGTCAGGCGCAACACTCGGGCCGTCTTCGGGCCGTTATATTTCGGGTCGAGTTCGAGCACCGCCACCTTGGAGAAGCCCGGCGCATAACCCACCTGGCTGTGCGCGATCATCGGCGGCCGTGTCCAGTTCGGGATCACGTCCGGACGGATGTGCCACACGATGGCACCCGTGGTTTTTCCCGAAGGGATCAGCGAACGCAACACGAACCAGCCGTTCTGCGCGCGGTCGCGCCCATCTAGCAGCATCAGGTTGGCCGTATCCGATACCACGTTCACTCGGGCCAGCGCGTCGTCCACGCCCAAGGTGATGCTCTTGCCTTCGGCGAACGGCAGTGGCTGCGTGTATCCCTTCGCCTTGTCCCAGTCCTCCAGGTAGTACGCCTTTTTCGGCTCATCCGCCAATGGCAAAACCTTCGTCATCGCGTCGTTCGGCGTTCGCGGGAAAATGCCGGCTTTGGTTCCGTCCACCACGTAAGCCTTGCCCATGTAGATCGACGGCAGAAACTCCAAATTAAAGCCCGCCCGCCCCTCCAGTTTCTGCGGTAGCGGCTTATCGAGATTTATGCTGACCTTCACCCCGCCCGGCTCCGCTGCCACTTCCAATGTGTAACTGAAATCGAAAGTCGGGAAACTGAGGTCGGCAATCAGCCGGTCGTTCGCCTTGTCCGCATGGCGGCCCTTAAGCGTCGCTACCAAGTCCCACTGCTCCGGCGTTGGCATCAGGCGAACGTCTCCGTTCGTGGCGATGCGCTGGCCGTGCAAAATCATCTCCATGGCCGTATTCTTTTGGTCCACAAAAACGGGGTGGTACGTGCTGTCGTAGAGAAAAACGCTGAAACCTTGAGTGTCGAGGTAACTCTTGTCGGTCACCTTCATGGAAAAATCCGTGCCGGACAAGCCTGAGGCCGAGATCAGGACCAAGAGGATACAAACGATTCGCGTACGCATAAATTGGGTTTGATACTGCTCCTTTGCCCCAACATGATATGACATGCAGACCGTCTGTGCGCCCTTTGTTCCCCCTTGCGCCTTGATTGGTCCTGAGAAACGCGCATCCCGTTAGTGTTTGATTTCCTGACAACAAGCCGACTTTTCCGTTACTAATCCCGCTGTGGAACTCGGATAGCACCTTCTTGTACTTTGGTGATTGCGCTTTTTCTCTTACGGACAATCGCCAAAGCTTCGTCGACAAGAATTCTTACCAGGCAGCTGCGGAAAGCTCCTACCCTCTTCACAAATCTACGCATGAACCATCAAATCGAGTCCTGGTCGATTCAGAATCCACCGCGGGAATGGGCCCAAACACGCGCGCGCTGGAGACTGACCCATTATGGGGCATGCTCGCCGCGCTCGCTAAGCGGCAGCCTGTGCCGTCGCCGGAGCTACCTGCCTCGCCGGAGCCAGCACGATCAGGGCTACACCGATGACAATGAAGACACCCACGCCCAGCAGTTCCCTGCGTGCGATGAAATTAAGGGATGCCTGCACCGCCATAAGTGCTGCATGGGCAAAGCTCGACCATGCCGTGAAGGCAATCAGGCTGCGATTCGCCGATGGGTTACGGGCTGCCAACAGCAGGAAAATGCCGAGTGTGACATAAACGCTAAGCATCATCGCCAACGCAGGCTGTTGCCGGATAAACATCATCAAGGGATAAACCAAAGCCGAAAAAAGCAATCCCACCAACACCAACACAACCTTCAACGCCCGTTCTCGGTTCATGATGCCCTCCTTGCAACAACACTGTACAATAAATTTGGATCGGGCCTACTGATAAGCGATCCATTTTTACTTCAGCTTTTCTCTCCTGTAACATCACGGTCGTGAAGCCCTTCGAGTTGCTCGGCCAGACGGTTTCGCCAGACGGTACTGCCATCAAGCTGATTCGTCGCGGTGATGAGTACATCATACTTGTCGATGGCACGATGCTCATGTCTAGTCGCATGCACGGCTCAGAGGACGGGTTGGCCACGCTTGCCTGCCAAAAGATGCGGAAACGCGAGCAGCCCAGCGTTCTTATTGGCGGTCTCGGAATGGGTTTCACGTTGCGTGCAACGCTCGACCTGCTACCACAAAATGCGAGAGTTGTCGTCGCCGAACTGGTCCCCGCAGTAGTGGAGTGGAATCGTGGACCACTCGGGCCGTTGACTGCACATCCTCTGAGGGACAAGCGCGTCCGGGTCGTAACGGGGGATGTCTTCGACACACTCAACAGTTCACGTCTAGACCAATTCGATGCCGTGCTACTCGACGTGGACAATGGCCCGACCGCATTTACCGCATCGACCAACGCCGGACTCTATGACAATCGTGGAATAGCCGCGGCCCACGCGGCTCTCAAGGCGGAGGGGGTTTTGGCTGTCTGGGCAGCCAAAGATGATCGAAAATTCGAGCAGCGATTGCGTGATGGCAGATTCGACGTGCAGGTGCATCGCCTTCGTGGTCGCCTCAAAAATGGCGGACCCCATCACACCATCTTTCTGAGTCTCAAGTCATAAATTGAACTCGAAACCACGCACGTCTAATAGAAAACAGTTCACCTCGTCGAATCCGTTCAGCAGGGGCGGAACCCGACTCGACTCCGTTACCGGGGAAAGTGAGCCCGGTAGCCAAGTTTCCAGTTACCCCAGCGGATGTCAGTTTTTATATAAAAAATAGTGTACGGGAGTGTACACCTTCATCGGAAACTGACAGTCGCAATTTGGGTTAAACGGCAGCCTGTTCTTCTCTCGGGCGCACGAAAAGATAGCCAACACCTTGGCACAGCGGGCACTCTTTATTGCGGTAATATCCGCTCGCCTCACAGTTTGAACAATCTTCCCAATCCCTTCGCTTGAGGGCACTTGCATTAGTGCCGTTGCAGCGCTCTCCGGCAATATTCTTAGAACAACGACGGTCTGCCACTCTACTGTTGTAACCTGCGCCACCGCATTGGGTGCAATGCGTAACGGGGAGTTCTCTCTTCAACATATCCATATGATACGTCCGCGTGAGGGTATTGAACACTCCCTGACGTTGCTGGGGCGGGAGTCCGATCGGGATACGGTGAGGTGCTCCCCATCCTTCGGACCAAAATTTAGCCTTATTAAGGTGGATCGCTGCCTGCAAAACATTATAGATAGATCCTTGTTGTTGGGCCTGTGGGAACTGTGAAAAAGCCGCGCGTCTTTTGCGAGGCTCTTTTCAAGCTGCTGTGGGAATCCGCACTCTTTGCGGACTTCCATCAGCAGCGTCAGTTTCCACAGGCCCTCTTTTCTTTCTTTTTTGCTACTTTTTTCTTTCTTCGTGCCTCGCTCTAGTTTTCCACAGAGAAATTTCGCGCCAGGATCGCCCAGGAACGACGATCGCCAACTCGGTCGACCCACGGCATACGCTGCTTTGTCCCTCCTCAAAAGCATTTCACTTTCCCAAAGTAGATCGCCGCCGGCGTCTGATAGCCCAACGACTGATGCGGGCGTTCGTGATTGTAAAAAGTGAAATAGCTTTTGAGATTGGAGACTGCTTCTAAAACCCCGCCGTAATCCTTCAGATACACCTCTTCGTATTTCACCGTCCGCCATAAACGTTCGATGAAAATGTTGTCGATCGCTCGTCTTCGTCCGTCCATGCTGATCGTGATGTCCTGCTTCTCGAGACGGCTCGTAAATATCTCGCTGGTGAACTGCGCTCCTTGGTCGGTATTGAAGATCTCCGGCCGCGTCGTCGTCAATGCCCAGTCCAATGCCGCCACACAAAAGGCGCTCTCCAACGAAATCGATACTTCCCACGCCAGCACATAGCGGCTGAACCAATCCATGATCGCCACCAGATAAACAAAGCCCTGCCGCAGGCGAAGGTAGGGGTGAGTAGGCCGGGGCATTGCAGCCCCAGCCCCTCGCAGAACCGGACGTGAACCTCTCGGCTCATCCGGCTCCCATCACCGAGCCGCGGGGAGAAATCCCCGCTCCCAATGCACAAATGAACTTGGTGCGGTTTCAGCGAGGCGGCCCAGTGCCCGGGCAGCACGCGTAATGCCGCGCGCCAGGGCCTTGTATTTCCGCTGCATCCAGCGCACCAGATAGTCGTTCACTTGCCTCCAAAGTGGTTTCAACGCCGTTGGATAGAATCGACCATAGTAATTTGCCCAGCCCCGAAGTATCGGGCCGAACATGTTCGATAGGTCATTCAGCTCTTGGTCGCACATCAGCTGAATGTGCCATCCTCGCACCGTTTGTCGCATCTTCTTCAGCGCTTCACGGCTGACGCCTGGAGAAAAGTTCACGTAGACCCGACCGTATTTATCGACCGCCTTACGCGGTCGAAACGTGTAGCCGAGAAAGGTGAAATGAATCGTTGGATGCGCGGCCTGCCGATTGACATCTTGGCAGTACACGATCCGCGTTTTCTCCGGATGCAACTCGAGACCGCACTCCCCTAGCCTCACTCCGAGCTTTCTGAGCACCAACCGGGCTTGCACCTCGCTCTTGCAGTGAATAACGCCGTCATCCGCGTAGCGGCAAAACCGAACGCTCCGCATCTCTCGTCGCATCCATGCATCCAGCGTGTAGTGCAGGAAGAGGTTCGCAAGCAGCGGACTGACGACGCCCCCTTGCGGGGTGCCTCGCTCACGTGCCACCTGTTTCCCCTCCTTGGTTTCCATCGGTGCCTTTAGCCATCTTTCAATGTACAGAAGGACCCATGGTGTACTGCAGTGTTTTCGTACGGCTCGTAAGAGAAGTTCGTGGTCAATGTTGTCGAACAGACCTTTGATGTCGAACTCAACGACCCAGTCATATTCCCAGCTTCGCCGCCTCACCAAGGCCACCGCATCCAAGGCTGATCGCCCTGGCCGATAGCCGAATGAGTCGCGATCAAAAACCGGCTCGAGCACGGGCTCAAGGACCAACTTGACCACCGTTTGTGCAACCCGATCGGCAACTGTGGGCACGCCCAACATTCTCGTGCCCCCGCTTTTCTTCGGTATCGGCACGGCTTTAACTGGCGGCGGAAAATAGCTGCCAGATCCCATGCGATTCCAGAGCTTGTACAGATTGCCGCCGAGACTTTTCTCGAACGCTTCGATCGACTCGTTGTCTACCCCAGCGCCTCCTCCATTTGCTTTGACCCGCTGGAATGCTTCCCAGACGAGCGCCTTAGGAATTACAAACGGCTTCGTCATTTGCTCACGCTCCTCCTACTCGCGCAGTTGGCGTGAACATTTGACCCGATGACGCGGCCCCTTCGCTCCATCGCCGTTGCGGCGACTTCAGCGCTACTACGAGCCGCTCCGTCCCTTGATCGCGCTTCGGTATTTTCGGCCTTGCGTTGTGCGCTTGTGCCTTTCCCTTTACACCGCGATCGAAGGTTCCCGCAGTTCAACATAGGAGCCCGAACCAGGATGGCGCTGCCTCTATGCCGGACGTCGCATGGCCAATAGGCAGGCTCCCGCCATGCTGATCCCGGGTTAACATCAACGCCCGGTTTCGACGTCGTCTGAGCAGTTTCGACAATTGAACGGCAGTTCACTTGTGTTCGCCTTCGTTGGTTCTCACCTGATGCCTTTTGGCACCTTTTCCGCAACGCTCACGACCAGGGCTTTTGACCCAAGCCGCTTGCGGTGGTTTGCACCCTGCTCCTGCAAGCCGGGCACGAGAGGTCAGTTCATTCCTTCTCTCATCTCCTCTGCTGCTTACTGCGGCACACTGATATCGCTGGCCCAAACGTGGTCGGGCCGATCGATCTTGAGGCTGCGCAGCCGATACGGATAGATCTTGTGTCCTAACCCGGGCTCGTCGATCAACCGCATCAAGCGCAGATTCTCGGCCGCTTCCGGTTCCGCCTCGTAATACCACCCCGACCGCGAAACCACCGCCAAGCGGCATTGCTGCCGGATGCTCAGGTCTTTGTGCGATGCAATCCATCCTTGCCTCTGCTCTAACGCGATAAACCGGACTTTTTTTTAAGCCAGTCCAGCTCCACCTGCAGCTGCCCGATCTGCTGGTACAACTCCGCCTTTAGCGCTTCCTCGCTCGTGTCCGGCTGCGAGCGCCGATCCGCGAACAGTTCCGGCGCTCCTTGAATCGCTTGCCGCTTCCAGTTCGCCACCTGGCCGGGATGTACGCCGTAATGCGAAGCGATTTCCTGAATGGTCTTCTGCTCCTTGATCGCCTCCAGCGCGATTCGTGCTTTCATCTCCGCGCTGAAGGTCCTCCGTTGCCTCGATTTCATTTCTGCTCCCTTTCCGAGACAGCGATTTTATACCTTATTGAGTGGTCCGAATTTTGGGGAGCACTTCACGGACCACAACTTAAACCTTTCCTATCCCAATGGCATCAGAACATGTGTTTCATCGTGTGTTTTCCCCATTTTAGCGTCCAATACTTCGAAAGAAGTGGCCGAAAGCATCGAAACCCGCTCAACTCATCTGTTCACTGAAATCTCGTAAAAATCTATCCCTTCACCTTTTTCGCCTGCGCCCGAAACTTCGCCCACCGCTTCTTGCTCGCTTTACTGATCTTCGCCTTTGCGGCGGCGGACATCACGCGCTTCTTCACGGCCGTCACTTCTCGGGCTGTCGAATCGCCCAAAGCTTTTGCGGCCGCACGGATTCCGCTCAGTTGATGCTGTAGTTTGCCTAACTGCTTTTCGAGTTTCTTCTCTTCGTGCTTGATTGCTTTAAGAATGGACATAAGTCCTCCGAATGGAATCTATATCAAACCAAGGACGGAGGCTAGACGTACAGCGAGAGATAAGTAACTAGGAGCCCGTGAAGGCACGGTCCATTCGATATAAAGGAGGCTGGCCCGACTGGAGCCGAGAAAATCAACGGTGTTTGCTACTCCAAAGGCCCCTTCTGTTCGCTACCGTGCTGTGTTTTTTGTCTCTCAGGTCTAAGCTGACCGCTGTGGTGACGACGATGACACCAAAATACCGGGTAGTCCCAGATAAGTCTAAGTTTTTAGTCACTCACAATGGTGACGAGATAGTTGACGTATGTAATACGGTTCAAGACGCCAAGCGAAAAATCGCAGTCTGCAAAAGGGATGACTTCATGTGGGATACGGCTAGACTGCTGGTAAGCAAAGCTGTAAAAGCACACATGAAAATCCACGCTGTTGACCGTCGCACGTCACGCCACTGGATTCGGGAGGCTGCCGATTAGCGGCCTCAGTATCAAATGTATTGGCTGCGATGCGCAGAGATTTGGACAGAATTTCTGGGTCTTGACCTCCGGCCTTGATGCGGCATCGCTTTCAGCAAGTGAGCCGCGCACCATGCCCTTGAATTGTGTATTGTGTCCAGTTAACCGTCCTCTGTGCGATTGGTCACAGACGAGGACATTCTGGCCTGTTCAAGTGCGAGCAGTAGTAAATCTACACAATGCTGGTTGATAGAGGGCTCCCATCTGTAAGGGTGGGAGCCCTTCTGCTACGAGCGCGACGAGGCTGCCCACACACGCTTCACGCCTCCCTGCCGCTCCGCTAAGCCGCAAACCTCGAAACCCACTGCAACTCATTTACTTGGGACGTTCACCACATTCATTTCCGATACTCTCTGTACGGTCGGTTGATCTCCTGCTTGGCGTGTTCGCAAACTTGAACGGTCAGGCCGCACCGTAGTGCGTGCCCCACATCACATCCCCTCCGATCACGAGTTGTGACTATTTAGGCGAGGACTTGCCTTGCAGCGAGGGACGGAATCGTCCTCGAAATGGAGACCGCAAGTTCGCTCTGGCGGTCCCCTTCGCGGCGCGGGTTTCGGTCAGGAAAGATGGCATGGACGACCAAACGAAATTGAACCTCGCGGTCACCCGATTCGCCGCATTCGCTTCCAACTTGCCGCTTTCACCGGACGAAGACGATATTTTGGAGTATCACGACATCATCGGACTTTTCGAAGAGGCTTGCAGACAAGACCTATCCCAATTCACAATTGCGCCGGGCCGACTACAACCAGATGCGGATAGAGCAGCAATCGCCTCATTTGAGGGATGCTGGCAGACACGGCACCACAAGAAGAATTGCGTGGAGTGCGGTTATTTTCGGGGTCAAGTTCGAGGACTTATTTCCTGCCTGATGACAGTTTTGCAGAGTCGCCCGTGTTGAGCCCATAAATTCTTATGCAAGTCAGGTATTAGTCGCTGAGGGAGTCAACCACTGTGCCAATAACACGAATTGACGAGAAGAAGAAACAGGATCAAGAACTTACGGCTGAGAGGAACATGCTCTTTCAGCGGCTTTCGCAAAGCCCTGAGGAAATTCACCTAGCTCTGGAAATCAAGGCCATAGACGACAAGATTGCTGACCTGCGTTCTCGGAAATAAATCATTAGCAATCGGGCATCTAGCACAGCCACCTGTTCCCGAGTAATGTGTCTGCCATCACTTCTTCATGGTCGCCACGAGTGTACCGTATTGGTACGGGGCTCCTGCAAGTGAGGGCAGCATCGCCTTGTATAAAGCCTCCAAGACACCTCCGGGAACCCTGTAAGGAAAGGGCCATGCAGTGCAAGCAATCTGCGAATACAACCTCGGAAGCATCGTGCGATTGTCACGCGGCAAGAATTCCTGTTTGGTTCCGGAGCCCGGAGATTGACTCTGGGGCTGAGGAGTGTTCGACGGAAACCATCTGTATTTCGAGGAAATGTTTCGTGATGACAAGTCCAAAACGCTTAAGCATCGGAACTGTGTTGTCATTGAGACTGCGCGTTCCCATAGAAATACCTGGCAGCGCCCGTCGTGAAATGCGCGCCTCGGGTCGAGTCGAGTCCGAGCAGCAGCTTGAGGATGGCAGTATCGGCTACAAAGTTACAATCGAGCCGACTGCTCGCCGTACCTATCTCTTTACCTGACTGTCACCATGCTAACGTCGCTCGAACTCCACTGATACGAGCCTGAGCGCGGCCTCGAATCGTGGCATTCTGGCTGGGAACTGGCTGGGAAAGTTATCCTCAAAATAAAGTGGAATTTGTTCAATTTTGGGCAGTCTTAAAAAAACGAATGGTCGGATACTTTGCTTCCTGACCTGATTAGCCTTGGTTCCTTCAGCTAATCACAATGCCCTGATCGGGGGAATACAGGGAGGGCAATTCCGGCGGTTCCCCCGATCAGAGAATAAAGGGACGGCAAGAGTTGACCTAGCTTGCCTCCCCTGCGTGTTTCAAAACCTGAATACTTGATTGGGCTCACGCGGCGACCATTTGCCTCTGCTTCGCATCCCTGACGACACGCACGACGGAGGCGCGGGAAATTCGGTATTTCGCCGCCACATCAGTCAGCGACATTAGTTGGGAGAACCTGCTCGCCAGGCCACGAATGGTCGGGCCGTCCCAAATTAGTACAATACTGTCGCGGACTGCCTCCGTGCTGAGGAGGTATGTGGAAGGCCGTTGTGCCAGAGCCGCTCCACCAAACGCGTTGCCGGGGGTAATCGACATCAAGATGAGTTTTTTGCCGCTGGGTGCTTCGAAGAAATAACGCGCACGGCCTTTCCACAACAGGAGGAGGTTGTCAGCTGGCTCGCCCTGGTACGTCATCACTGACTTGGCCGGGACTCGACGCGTCTTTGCCGAAGCCAATATCAAATCGGCTTCGTGCGGTTTTAAGCCTCGCAGCAGTTCTATACTCGGGCGCAAACGGAAGGCGCGAGATTCCAAGGCACTCATGCTTCCTCAATCCTGACCGACGGACAGCGAATGCGCCCCATAGTCTATCTCGCTTCCGTAGAACGGAACCACATCTCACTGCAGAGGGCGCATCAATTCCGGACCGTTTGGCGACGGCCAGAGCACCCAATTAGTCGAGAGCCGATGTAAATTGAGATTGCTCTTAGGCAACCTGGAAGCGGCTCTGGAGCAACGACGGCATTCTTTCGGCGAATTAGAATCTTTCTAGAGAAGGAAGTCGAACGGGGAAGTCACTCGGCGCATAATCACGTTCGATTTAGGAAGCCCCAGGCGGCGAGTGGTCCTGGGGCTTTTTGTTGTTTAGCGGGGATGCGCGCTCCCGGTAACCCCTCGTAACCGATACACAATGTTCCAATGTGCCCGTTTCAATTAGTTGCTTGTGAGCAACTGCAGAATTGCTCTGACCTAGCGACCGGCCGTTTCTGGACAGTTAGAGCATTAGAAGAAGTAAGTTTGAACGGGGAATCCGCCCGGCGGGAAAGGCCGCGCCTCGTTCGAACCTTTCCAAAGCGCCAGATCAGCTCCTGGGGCCTGTGTTTTCACCTCCAGGGGTTAGTCTCTCGTGCGGCCTATTTCTTGAATGCCTCCATCGCTTCATGGCGACTAACCAGAAGTTGCGCCGTCATCGAGATTCTGTTTACCCGCTCGGAGTCAATCTCACCTGCCCTGGCAAAAAGAAAGCAACACCCGCTAAAGGCTTCCAAAAACTACAAGAGGAACAGACATAATCTGTTGCTGCGACGCCCCGCTATAGGTGCCATTGTCGTCGCATGAGCCGCTAGACCAGACCCATGCTTGATACCAATTGTTTCGGAACGCTGGGAAATACGCCTCTAGGCTCTGTCTACCGCTCTGTTCACTTCCGTCCCCTCCGCTCCCGTGCTCTTCATACCATCCGGTCCCGTCGCTCCACGATGGATTCAGACTACCGGTCTGATACACCCACCGGTTTTCGCTAAAGCCCCAGACCCAAATATTCGTTCCCCCATCATTGTGAGCTGTTGCTAAAGCGGACCAATCGTCCCAGAAGTAGTCATAGTCGAAAAGCGCTGCAAAACGCTGCGAAGGATTGTCATCTGTCGCGAAGAAATTCACCGCGACCCCCGCCCAGGCACCGCCGGTTCCGCTCACCTCAATGACGTATTGACCCGTGAAAACATCCGCTGAGCCGTGGCCGGTCCCTACACCGTTCTGTCCATAGTTGTCATATGGAGGAACCTTCACGGTGAGGGAAGATCCGGCAATCATCTGCGGCTCAATCTCAGTCCGAATTGACTTCTTGCGTGTTAATTTTGGACGAGCATGGACCCTGTGAAACAGTTTTGCACCAGCCTTGGTGCGTTTATCCTTCATGAGTAGTTCAACCAGCGGTGCGCGCGCCTTTTGGAGCATCAGCTTGCTTTTGGCCCAGCGAACTTTGCGCTGCTCAAGCTGTTCCTTTACATGGCGGTTCAATTCGTTGTGCGGCCTTTTAGAAGCGCTCTTTGCGATCGTTCCTCCGAGAGTGTGCTCGAGAGCATGCACTTGTTTAGTTCCGTAAGCGAGTATGGCCATCGTTTTTCTCCTTTGTGTTGTCGAGCGGGCCGTGTAACCACCAGCGGCTCCTCTCGGTCAATGTCCGATGCAATACTGGCGAGTTCGCCTGGGACAACCCTCGCGACCGCTCTTGTTTGCGGATCTTACCCGAGGAGCCGCGACATCGGTTTGCCGAGAGGTTGACGCAGATCGGAATGAGTTTTGGGCGGGGGATGATACTAGCGCTCGGTTGGACGTGGCACAACGAATTTTATGAAGCGCGTCTTTTCGACGGGAGTCACCCCAAGGAAACAGCCCACCGACCCTGGCTTCGTTGACCACTTCTCGGGCGCAAATAACGACTCCACGGTCTGAGCCGGCAGCCGAAATCGGAAAAGTGATTTAGTACGAACCTTTCCGGTAAGTTATGAGCCCTTTCAATCTCAGAGTATGCTTGAAAACGTTCCGCAAGATACTGCTTCGACCAGGTCAATCATCTGTTGCATACCCGTCTCTTGCGGCAGATTCAGATGGACTCGTACCTCTACTTGTTTTTTGCGTGAAGAAATGAGCCGCGGCTAATTCACGCCTGCTCATTTGATTTTCTTGGCGCGGAATGTCTCTTACTGCCCTTGGTTTGGTGCTAGGTCACATTGCGATATTTGACGTCGTGCATGAAGCCGACGAAGGAACCACTGCTCATTTGTGGCAACTGCTTATGGCTGGACAGGTACCTGTAGTGGCATACTCGCGCTGAAATGGCTCCCACAGTCTCGGGGAAAGGCGCTATTTGTGCTCGTGCTACAATTCGCAGCGTCCCTCGTCGCCTGTGCCCCCGTCTACTGGTTCAAGCTGTAATCGAAGGTCGGCTACTACCTGCCTGTAAATCCCAGGGGGGAACATGTCCGGTTGCCCGACTTGAACATTCAACATTGACGTTTTTGACTGGGAACTGGAAAAGACTTGCACTGTATCATTACTATGATACAGTGACAGGATGCTGATACGCCTAAATCCGTCCTCAGGGGTTCCGATTTATTTGCAGATCGTCGAGCAGATCAGGCATTCGATTGAAATTGGCGCTTTGGTTGAGGGAGACCAGCTGCCCGCGATTCGCACGTTGGCCGAGGAGCTGGTCGTCAGTCCAAACACGGTCGTGAGGGCATATGACGAGCTCGAACAGGAGGGCCTGATCCGGCTCCGGCACGGGGCTGGCGCATACGTCGAGAAAGACAACCGAGGAAAACCACGGCTCCGCAGGTTTCGGGAAGCTTCCGTTGTCGTGAAGGAAACAGTACGAAAGCTCAGGAGTATGGGTTTTAGCGACGATGAGAGCCGTCGCCTGTTTGAAGCGGAATGCATCGAGGAGGCCGCGAGACGATGAAGGCTGCCGTCGAAACGAAGGAACTTACCAAGCGGTTCGGAAATAGTTATGCGCTGGCAGGCCTGACGATGACCGTTCCGCGAGGGCATATCGTGGGTTTCCTGGGCCGGAACGGTTCGGGCAAGACCACTACAATAAAGATTCTTCTCGACGTGATCCGTCGAACGTCCGGTGAGGCGACGGTACTTGGCGAGCCCGCAGGGTCAGTCTCAGTTCGCCGCCGCATCGGTTTTCTAGGTGAGGACAAGCGACTCTACTCGTACATGACTGTGCGGGAGATCATTGCATTCACCCGTCCGTTTTTTTCGACATGGCGCGTCGAGACCGAAACACGACTGCTCTCGGACTTTGAACTTCCCCTCAATCACAAGGTCAGTGCTCTCTCAAAGGGCATGCGCACGAAGCTGGGCCTTCTACTCAACCTCTGCCGCCATTCGGAGTTCCTCATCCTTGATGAGCCGAGCGAGGGTATCGATCCCGTTATGACCGAACAGATGCTGCGGAGCTTGGTGCAGCAGGCGGCTGACGGCACCACAATATTTTTCTCGTCTCATCAGGTTGCGGAAGTTGAGCAAATCGCCGATCACATCATAGCCATCGAAAAAGGCCGAGTCATCCTCGAGGGCTCGCTAGACCGCCTCCGCCATGAATTTCGACGTGTCAATCTCGTATTCGATGATCCTCCTCCTCCGGAAGCATTCAGGCGAGAGGGTGTGGACCGGGTCATCGTGCAAGGCAGAACTATAAGTATTCTTGCGAGCCGAAACATTGACGAGATTGCCGCGCTTGGCCCACTACTCGGAGCGAAAGCTGTTGACGTGCACTCCGTCGGCCTAAAAGAGCTGTTCCTCGAGAAGGTGAAAGAAGACCATGCCACTTCGTAAAGTCTGGCGCGAATCGCGCTCGCGGTTTTTCTTCATCCTTGTCGCACTGCTGGTGGTTACCAGTGCCAGCGTGTTCTACAGCGCCAAGGCCGAGAAGGTGGTAATCGAGTCGAAGGACTTTCACGAGGCAGGAGTACGAACAATCCGCGGCGCGCTCTTTCTATTCTGGGGTTTTTCCGCCATGTTCCTAGGACTCGGCGGTCTTCTCCGGGAGCGGTCGGTTGGAACTGTGGACTATACCTTATCCTTGCCGGTTAGCAGGACCAGATGGTTTCTGTATCGTTCTGTGAACGGCGCTCTTCAATCGATGGCTGCCGCCCTCATCCCTGCGCTTGCCGTTCCCGTCATCGCCGCATTGTCCGGTGGCGACTTTCCGGTTGGTGACGCGTTCCTTCTTGGCTTGCGTCTCGGACTCGGCGGAATGCTCTTTTACTCGATTGGGCTGCTGGCGTCAGTGCTTTTTGCTGGAGATTTTACGAGCGCCGGAATCGGAATTGCGCTCGTCTTTGCGGTGAATAATAGCACACGCGTCATTGAGTCCTTCAAGGGGCTGAGTCTGCAGGATGCGATCTTTCCAATGCCCCTGAACGATGAATACACCTACCTGATTGGTGGACACATGCCGTGGGGTGGAATCGCTCTCAGTTGTGCTCTGAGCCTCGTGTTATCAGCGTGTGCCTGGAAGGTCACACGAGAGAGAGACTTCTGAGCGGGTAGTTCTTCTGCACACGCTGGTTTAGCGCCTTCCATGAGAAGGCCGATCCCTGTCAAGAGTTTTTTGCTCTTTCCATGAGTTTTCTCTCTTTTTTCCGTTCAGCCAAGCCGCCTCTGTCGCCACCCTTCCATCCGCACTCTTATATGAGCGGTTTTCGCTCGGTGCAAGTTGGGTGTTCTCGTTTCAGTAGGCGCTGCCACCTGATTATCGTCCTCCGCTTCTCTCTTTACGAGGGAAGTTGGGCCAGGACCTAGTCGCAGTCGCCTAAACTCGGCGGTCGAGCTCAGCTGTTCGGTTATAAATTCTTTCTCTGCCTGGTTTTTCTATGCTGCTGCGTTCATCGCCTTCTGACTATTGCGCAACGGTTCATACACCTCTCCACTCACCCACAGCCGATGTAGCAGTACCGCCAGCTTCCGTGCTACCGCCACTACCGCTCGTTTCTTGGCGTTCTTTCCTCCTCGCGCAGCGAGTTTCAGTCCCCAACGCCGCAAATCACTATCTTCCCCAAAGGGTCCCAAAATGTAGTGTGCTCCCTGTACCAGCAGTGTCCGTAGATACTCGTCCCCTTCTTTGCTGATGCGCATCTGTGGTTCGCTCTCGCCTGAGTTCCTTCGCCCAGGCTGCAAACCCACAAAACATCCCGCGTCGCGACTCTTCCGGAAGCGATGTGGGTCCTCGATGGTCAGCACATAGGCCGTGGCGATCAGGTCTCCCACACCCTTCAACTGTTTGAGCAGCGCCGTTTCCGGATACGTCTGTTTGGCCATCTTTTCAATCCGCCGATCGTATTCCTGGATGCGTTCGTTTAACGATTCCACTTCTCGCAACAGTGGCTCTAACGCTTGGCGCAATCCAGTGCTCAATCCACTCGCCGTCTCCCGACTGAACTGTTGCGTGCCACACTTGCCCATCCGCTCGCCGTAGGACTTGACCAACCCTCGTGCGGCATTCACCATGGCGGTTCGCGCGCTCACCAATACCGCTCGTGCACGGATCTCCGTCAGGTGCAACTGCGCCTGCGCACTGCGATGCTTCACCGGGCTCAGCAGTCCGGGATCGATTCGCGCCAGCCGCGCTAGCGTGCGCGCATCCAGGCGATCATCTTTTCGCCGGCTCTTGGTGATCAAGCGCACCTTCTGTGCGTGAGCCACGATCACTTCGTGCCCCAGCGCGGTCAATAGCCGGCTCACCCAAGGAGAATGCGTCCCCGTTTCCATCGCAATGCGACACCGCGGCATGCTGCCGAATACCTGCTTCATGGCTTCCGGAGTGGTCGCCAGTTTGTGCTCCAAAACGATTTCTCCTGTTTCATTCAAGACGCAGTACGCACTGGAGCGATCTCCCAGATCCAAACCGATGGTGAGCTGTCCTTGAAAAATGTTTTTCCCACTCGCCTGCATAGTGCTAATCTTTCGCATTGCCGGTTTCCTTTTCATTGTGCTTCGAGCACGTCGAACATTGGGAGCGTATCGCATCCCGCGGGAGACCGGCCTTCTCATTCCATCTGATTAACGCGACAAATCGGGATTTGGCCACTCTTACGGCGGCTATTGTTTAAATACCATTGGAGGTCCGCTTACTCGCTTGCCTTTGAGGTCGACTATCACTTCGACACGGTCGGCGATCTTTACCAACGGGATGCCTTTGTTCATCCCGTAATCCTTACGGTCGAAGGCCATCGTCCCTTTAATCTCACCTGCACCTGTCCCCTTGCCAGTAAGCGTAAACGTCAGTTTCTCGGGTTTGGTCACTCCACGTATCGTGAAGTCGCCGACGAAATCAAACGTGTCGGGGCCGGTCTGGATAGTCTTCGTCGTGTGAAAGGTGATCAGCGGATTGTGCTCGGCGTCGAAGAAATCTTTGCTTTTCAGCTTGCCGTCTTTCACTCCACTTCCGGTATTCACACTAGCTGCTTGAATCTTAATGTCCAAAACGCTCGACTCCACGTCAAGAGCGGTCATCGTTATCGTGGCACCACTTATCAAATGTACCTTCAATCGCCACCGATGCCTTCACATTGAACTTAATCGAACTGTCTTCCTTTGTGATCTTGATCACTGGGAGCCCGGCAGAAGTCTGTGCTTGTGTCATTATCGGAGACAGAGCGGAGGCCAGGAGGCAAAGAATAGGTAGTCGCATGCCGCGTAGTCTGAATCTGTTCTACCCAGTTGTCAATTGCAGTTTCGGAGAACGTAGCCGGATAGACGTGGGGACCAGCGACCAGGGCGACGAACTCTTCGATTGCTTTTTTGTGCTGCTAACTTTGAATCACAGCGACATCGATCAAGCCGGTTCTTTTGTTTTTCCCTCCGCTCACTTGCCCAATGTTCTCAATCGGCACTGCCAAGTACGCCGCTAGCCGCTCGCGCCATTGATCCATTAGCTGTCGCCGATAGACGAGGATCAACGTGTTCAGGGCTCTGGCAGCGTAACTCGGGGATCGAGTGCGACAAATAGAAGTGTTCGGCTCTTTTCGAGATGCTGTGCCCCATTGAACACTCGGCGGCCGTCGACATCTGGGGAAAATCATCCGGTGGCCAACTCCTGATGAGCACGGCTCCTCCCTGGTATGTCATGGCGATTTCTCTTTGCTTGAAAGCAGCTTGGGCTCGCTGAAAGGCAAGTCAACCGTCATAGGGCTGTGATCGGCAATCGGCTCCGTCGGAGCATTGTTAAGGTTAAGCAGGGTTCGGGCGAAGTGCGGGGCGAATAGATACGATCCCTTGGCGTCGCGTGGCGAATCGATATTGGCTTTGACGAAGAACCAATCGAGTTTGAATTTCGCGAGCTTTACGTTCCCCCAAATGAGTTCGGCCGCGAAGGTTGGTGTGAATCCCGCACCTTGCCTCTGATTGGAGTCCGCCAACGTGCCCGCGGTTCCATTGACAGTGCGCTCCGGAATACCCCGAAAATCGATGGCCTTGCCGTCGGAAAATCGGAATTTCTCGACGGAGCTAAAGAAGGCGCGCTCGAGATTGGGCGATGCTCCGGGGATGTTTGCGGAAGTGGGGTCAATCCGATACTGAACACCGGAAAGCTTCATCGCTGTTTTCGCCCCGGTGTAAACGAAACCAACTCCGGTGGTCCATTGAATGCCTTTGGTGGTCCAGAAATCCAAGCTGCCATAACGCTTATAAAGCATGTTTTCGACGCTGGTCGGCGTCGAATCCGTCCCCGTCGAGTTCATATCGCCGCCGATGATCACCGGATTGGCGGTGTCGCGCACTTGGTTGAGCAACTCCTCCATCTGTTGGCGGCGGATCTTCGGCTTGGCGCGGTTTTCCAGATGCGTGGAAGCAATGGTAACGCGATGACCGGGCGCCTCGGGCACGTCGAGGTCGACGTATAGTGTGGTTCGCCCGCCGCGGCGCACTTCGCGCAGTAGGTCCTCGCCAATTAGTGTGGCGGCCTTGCGTTTTCCTTTCTCCAAGGGCCGAATCTTGCTCTCTTTGAACCAGTCGTAACCGATCGTAAAGGGCACCAAGCGTGCGCTTCGGATTGGGTAACGAGAGAGCACGGCATTCCCGTGCAAGGCTCGCAACCGGTCCTTGTCAACCGCGAATACCTCCTGAAGTTGCTGCTGTTCCTCCTTGGTTTCGCCATCGTCAAACGTGTCTGTGCCCAGTTGTTTGGGATCAATCTCCAGAAACTCCACTCCATAGGCCCAATTCATGTTCAGAGCCTTGCCCAGCTCGCGCACTACTTCGCGATATTCTGTGCGCTTCACTCCCCAATCGACTTCATTGAGGATCCACACATCGGCGGACTTCAGAGTCTCGATTTCCTCCGGGATTTTTTCCAGGTCCACGGCTCGAACTCTCTTCTTGTTCTCTTTCGCTTTTTTGCGCTCCTCTTCAATCTTGGCCATGAACGCATCTTTGTTGGTCAAAAACAGTTCAATGTAGTCCAGCTCCAAGCCACGTTCGATGTTCCACAACGCCACACGAAGCGAAGGCCCTACGCCGGGAACCTCTAGCGGTTTGGGGCGCTCCCCGCTTAAATAAGCTTCATTGTTGATGAACGGAACGGTCGTGATCACGCGCAGCTTCTCTGCGAGTTCCGGTTGCATCTCCTGGTCCAGGCTGAGCTGTAGCAACTCGTCGTAGGAGAACAGTTTGGGCTCCGAATCGCGTACATACTCCTGCGCCGGTAATGCAGCGGCGCCAATCGAACCCAGAACAAACGCAAGCAGGAAGTTAAAGAGCGTCACGCGGCTGGCGGTTTTCATCGTGGCAGAATATCCTCTTTTGGCGCACAAGCAAACGTATTGGGACCGGACTAGCCGGCGACGGGCAACGACACGGGTTGCTGAAGGCGGAATTCGAGCAAAGTTTCGCTGGGGATCTGCAGTTGCTGCCCTTTCTTGGCACCCGCAACTGCGGTTCCGGTGGCCGCACCGGCGGCTGCACCGATGCCCGCTCCTTTTCCACCGCCTGCGATACCACCAATGAGAGCGCCCAACCCGGCACCGCCGACGACCTTCTTCGCGGTATTTCCCCCCTCGCCCTTACCCTTCACCTCATACGTGCTGGTCAGCAGCGGATACGCTGTGCCGTTGATCACAATATCGGTCAGCTCCAGAGTTAACTCGGAACTTCCCGACATCCTGCCCGCGGACGAAGCTTGTGCGAGACGCCCATACAACGTTGAACCGCGAGGCGCAACGACCGTATCTTCGGCTTGCAAGTTTGTTTCGAGAGTAGCGGTGAAGCGATCCCCCGTTTTTTGCTTGGTCGAATCGATCGAATCGACCATCCGAATGAGGATTCGCGTCCCCGCAGGCACAGTGATTCGTTTCTTGCTTTGCGCTGCCGCGTTAGCGGAGGCCGGGTTCGCGGAGCCTGAGCGGGAGCCCTCTCCAAAAATCCCAGGGATAATCGCAACGCTGAACAGAAGAGTCGTTGTCCAAACGAATGCTTTGCGCATGTCCGTGTCTCCTTTTCCGATGCTACGCGCCCTGCCCAACGACGGGCAGCGAGGAATCGATCTGTAGGTCAATGAGCAACAGTAGCTGGTGTTCGACCATGGCGAAACGAGCCGCTGTCACGGCCCCCAAGGCTTCTTTCACCTTGTCATAGGTCTGCACAAGCAATTCCGAGCGTTGCTTTTGATAAGCCAACGACTTCTGAATAAGGTCATCCGCTTTTGCATCCGTCATCTGGTTGTACGACTGGGCATATTCTTTAATAATTCCGATTCGTTGCTCATTCAGCTTCGCGAGTTGCGCGTCATAGTCGCTGTAGATCGGCCAGAATTTGGCAGCGTCTTGAGCGCTCAAGAGCATGACAGATCCCATAAACTCGGCCTTCTGTTGCCGCACGTCGCTGTGCAGTAGGTCAATGTACGCCTGCACATTCGTTTCCGCGTCGTTGTGAGGAGGCGTCGAGGCTTTCCCTTCGGTCTTGTTGGTTTTCGTTTGGGTATGGCTAGGGGACGGCACAAGGGCCACTAAGATAAAGAATGTCGCCATCAATGCACTTTTGAGAAGTTTCATGTGATTTCGTCCTTTCGAATTTGCTCACCCATGAACTTAAGTAGTTTCGGAAGAATCCTAATGAGAAATCACTTGGCTGCCGGCACCCAACATTATCTGGCGCCAGAATTTCTGAGTTCGAGACTTCTTTTTGCCCGAAGGCGCCAGAAGCACAAGATAAGACGGATTGTCAAAACGACCTCTGAGGCCGTTCCAGGTATCGGCGACTAATCATGAGTCAACACATGCTGGTCTCTCGTGACCGAAAGAAACACCATCGGAGCACCACTGACGCAAGCCAGCTTCCAAAACAGGACGGATTAGTCGAGTGGGAAGTGCCTTTGCAGCAAGGAGATGCGGTCAGGGGGCATTTTGCAGCGAGAAAACAAAAAGTAGGTATTGGAGTAACCCCAATCTATTGGAGCCTCTGGAGGCCTAACTTACGGAAAGAGTCCTCCGACCTCGCGATTTAGAATGACCATTAGTTAGTTTTGAAGTCGCAAGAAATCTATCTGTTGCCAAACCTCCAGGTCAACCCGAACTTGTGCCGTAGTCGGCGCAGGAAAAGCCACGAGGGGGGCGATGGTCCCAGTTGCCGTAAAATGTCATATTCCATTGGATTTTCGCCACAGCCTAACGTAGTACGAGAAGAGATTTAGTTGCGTAGAGGCCAGCGCGGAGGTGAGGTGTTGGGTCGAGGAGGGAAACAAATCCTGCTGGTAGTGAATCTGCTGCCAAGCGAAGCCTCCGGTCACTGAAAGCGAGGCACGATTGGTGTTTTTCAGGTAGCGCCCGTGCTGCCACCAAACGTGGCTTGCAGCGTAATGCCATTCTATTGGAGTACTGACGACAATGCGGCTATTGACCGTTTCCGAAGGGGTGAGGTAGACTCGCGCCCTCATTGTCCGCTCACGTTCAGCCTACCATTGAGGGGATGTCCTATGGGTTCCTCATTTTCGGGCGCGATAGATATATTGTCCAAACTGAAGGGCCCCCCGCTGGCGTACCAGGTACTTTTCGAGTCTGCCCCAGACGCCATGATGACCACCGATGGTAGAGGGCACATTCTGGAGGTGAATGCCGAAACTGAAAGGCAGTTCGGCTACGAGCGCCAGGAGCTGATTGGTGAGCCAGTCGAAAAACTGATCCCTCCACGTCTTCGCCAGATCCATAAGCACCATCGCGATACCTATCAACAGGCCCCGGATTATAAACCCATGGGGCGTGGCATCAAGCTGTTCGGTCTACATAAGAACGGCCACGAATTTCCAGTGGACATCAGCTTAAGCCCGCTGACTATGGAAACTGGCACGCTGTTTTACTGCATCATTCGCAATACCAGCGACCGGGAAGCGGCGCTTGAGAAACTGGAGCGCCATCTCAGCCTTGAGCGGGTACTAAGTGAACTCTCAGCCAGATTTATCAACCTCCCAGCCGATCGCGTGGACAAAGAAATTACATCCGGCCTGCAGGTGCTAGTCGAGGCTCTGGACGATGATCAAGCATACTTCGGCCAAATCGACTCTGCCGCCTGCGGCATTCACATTACACACGCGTGGTGCCGCCCTGCTTTCTCCTCATTTGAGAAACGAAATCCGGAAGGTGGTCTGCCGTGGCTCGAAGCACGGACTAGAAGCGGCGAGATATCGGTCGCAGACCGACCTTCGGATCTGCCGCCTGAAGCGCATCGCGAGCGTGCCTACATGGAAGCAGTCGGACAAAAGTCATGTCTGGTCGTGCCCTACCGGGTGGCGGGCGCGGTAACCGGAGGTTTGGGGATCGGCTCCTTCCGTCAGCATCAACGATGGGACGATTGGCGGATTTGCCGGGTTAAGGATATCGCTTGTGTTTTCGCCAATGCGATGGCGCGAAAACGAGCCGACGAAGAACTACGAAAGGCCAACTTAGAGATACGAGAGCTGAAGGACAAGGTTGAACGAGAAAACGCGTACCTTCGGGAAGAGATCAGCCTCGAGCATCCTCATGCGGCAATCGTCGGCAACAGCAATGCAATCCGGGGTGTTCTGAAGAAAGTGGAGCAGGTTGCCAGGACGGATGCAGCGGTTCTAATTCTCGGCGAAACGGGTACTGGAAAGGAACTCGTGGCCCGAACGATTCACGAGATGAGCAGGCGCAAACAGAATCCGCTCGTGAAGATCAATTGCGCATCCCTGCCGGCGACGCTCATCGAAAGTGAGCTCTTCGGACGCGAAAAAGGCGCCTACACTGGCGCTCTTGCCCGTGAGATCGGCCGATTCGAACATGCCGATAAGTCCACGATTTTTCTCGACGAGATAGCCGAACTCCCCCTGGAACTGCAGCCGAAACTGCTGCGTGTCCTTCAGGAGGGAGAGTTCGAGCGACTGGGCAGCTCGAAGACGATCTGCGTGGATGTACGCGTGATTGCAGCGACCAACCGGGACTTAGACGTGTTGATGAAGCACGGAAAATTCCGCGAAGACCTCTTCTATCGTTTGAATGTCTTTCCAATCGTTGTCCCCCCGCTGCGAGAGCGTCGTGAGGATATTCCGTTGATAGCGGCGCACATACTGAAGGACCTTGCAAAACGCATGAGTTCTAATGTCGAGGGTTTTGATACCACGACGATGCAGGAGTTTCAGTCGCATTTCTGGCCCGGCAATGTCCGCGAACTTCGCAACGTAATCGAACGCAATCTGATCCTGAATGGCGGCCCGATTTTCCGTGCCGAACTCCCGCATGCCCTACAAGATACGAAGACAAGTCTGCGACGGCTAGAGGAAGTCGACGCGGAGTACCTTCGCAACGTGTTGCAATCGACCCACTGGAGGGTCAGGGGACAAGGGGGTGCGGCCGAAGTGCTTGGCCTCAAGCCCACCACCCTGGAAGCAAGAATGAAGAAACTGGGCATTTGTCGTCGGAAATAGCGGCTCCAAAAATTAGAGAAACTCCAAAGCGATCCCTGTGACGATACTCAGCTCTTAGAGTGAGCCCTCTTCTGGCTACGAGAACGCGCTTGTTTCTTCGTAGTTAGCTCAATCCGTCGCTGAGATCATCTTCGGCCTTTATCTTGCAAGACCTCCACGACAATCCGGCATACGAGGATGCGTCCTGCCCGCCCGACGCCTTGTGCTCACAGGCCAGCTCGCATTGCTGCTGCTTGGCGGGAGAAGGAATGATTATCGAGCTACTGCGTATTTCAATACCACTCGGGAAGGGAGATGAATTCGCGAGAACTCTGGTGTCGCTCGTGGATCCAATTGAAGTACAGCCGGGATGCTTGGGTTGCCGGGTCTTTCAAACCTGGCCGCAGCGGGATGGGCTGCTGGTCGAGGCACGGTGGGAAAGCCAGGAATATCTGGTCTGCTATCTGCGGTCGCAAGTCTACAAGAGACTCTTACTCCTGGCGGAACTCGGTGCGGTTCCTCCGAGCGTGGAGTTCTTTAAGGTTGTGGAATTTCGTGGCTTGGATCTGGTCGAAAGCTCCCGCACTTCACTAGCTTGAACCAGGAGTCAGGTGCGAGCCAGACACGGCTGGTGCGGGGAGGAGTAAAGGACGACAAGCTGCAAGTCGGGCGCGAGGCCCGGTTTGCCCTCAAATTGGTCCTTCGGCGCCGTGAAGGACCGCTTCGTTTGTCCTCTCTGTCTAGATGTATCGAAAAATGTCCGGCTCCAGAAAGGAAGAGTTATTCATTTATTACTATGTTGTGTATTCCAAGTTTCTGAGGGGCAATCTAGGGTTTATGGCGATGATCCCAACGCTTGCCAGTTCCCTGACCCTGGAGCAAATCAACATCAGCGGCAGCACTTATGGCCTTGCAGATAGCTGCTTCCAGCCATTTACGTTGGGATGGCATCTGAAGCGCGCCGATATTCAAGTCGCCGACTCCTTCATGGTCCCGACGGGCCGTTATTCCCCAGGCGCCTCAGACAACATAGGATCCGACTACTTTGGCAATCACTTGACCACCGGGACGACCGTCTATCTCACGAAGAACAAAGGTACCAGTGTGAGTCTCTTCACCGACTGGGAAGTCCACGGCAAAAGCAAGGCGTCAACGGGACCTATAAAACGCCTGGTCAAGCCTTCACTTATGAATGGGGCCTCGGCCAAGCGCTACCCTTGAGCAAAGATATGAGCAAGCTCATTCAGCTCGGCGTGATCGGATATGACCAGTGCTGGTGACGAATAATGGCGGTAACGTGTCGACGACCCTTCCGAATGGCACGGTAGTGATTGCGCCCGCCAGCCTGCTTCCGCGTTACTCGGTCCACGCCGTGGGTGGCCAGGCAAATTTCATCATGCCGCCAAAAAACATCGTCCTGTACTTCAAGTACGAACACGAGTATACCGCCTATGCGCACACGCTCGGTAACACCATCGTCTTTGGCGGCACCTGGACTCTGAAGATCCCGAAGCCTTGTGCCAAGCCTCCGCCCGGATATCATGTGAGAGCAAGGAGTCGCAAAAGGAAGTTAGTCTGTCGGCGACAAACCGAAGCAACCTCGAAATCGCAAGGAGCTGGCTGGATCAAACTTCAAATGCAATAGCTAGTGAGCCTAGGAGGTAGGTATGAGGCATAAGAGACAAACTGCGGGACGCGGAACTCGGAGTGGCCGTGTACGGAAGTTCTATGTCGGCGTTGCTCTAATGACGCTGCTCGGCTTTGGAATCCTTTCAACGGTACAAGCGACACAAGACCAGAGTGGCGTTCCTGTTTTCAAATTTAATCCGGAAGTAAGCGTCGTGAATTTTAATGTCTCTGCGTCGGTCCCTATCACAGGCAAGTTCGGTAAGTGGGACGCCACCCTTACGTTCACCTCGAGAGAACTCCCGACAGGTGTCTTGGACATCAAAATCGACGCCGCCAGCGTGGACACGGGAAGCGGAATGAAGGACAACAAGCTGAAAAGCAAAGATTTTTTCGACGCTAAAGAAGATCCTTACATCACCTTCCACTCTACCAAGATTGAGCAGACCGGCCCAAACAGCTTCGATGTCTCGGGCACTTTTACCATAAGGGGAGTATCTAAACCCGAGAAGTTGACGTTCACATCCATCGGCAAGGGCACCGGAGAGGGCGAGATAAAGGGCACCATGGCCTTCGATCGAAAGCAATACGGAATGAATAGCGGTATCCCGTTCATAAAAATTGCAGACCGTGTCGAGGTCATGGTCGACATCAAAGGCAAGAGAATCAGTGGGCCGCCGCCGAACTTCAAAGAGTAAGATGCTCTTTGTTGACAACGTGAGGAGATCGCCAACCCACGAAGAGCGCCTAAACCTCAACGGCTGGAAGGACTGCTCTTCTCACTCCTCGATTTCCCAGACTTTTTTCTCTGCAGCATCCGTTTGAAGTCTGGCGCGAATTCTCCCAGCCAGTTGGCGCACACACCAAAGACCATTTGCGTGGTCACGCTTTGATAGCCCTTGGCGAGCAGATTCGGATTGTCGGGCATCCAGGTCCCTGCAATGACCCCGGCGCCGAATGCTCCGGCGTACATCCCAAGCTGCGGGCGCAGATGCTGCTCCGTGCGGTCATAGGTTACAAAGTTCCGCACGAAAGCGTGCCGCGTGCGCGCCCAAAAACCCGCACATTGACAACGGTTGTAGCGGGGCTCGTACCCGAGCAGCCCATTGCCCAATCCCGCCAAGGCGTTCTGTGTGACAAATTGTCCGTAGCGCGAACCGGTACGTTTGGCATACCCGCCGAACCCGTCGCCCCATTCAGGCGGACTATTCGCGGCCTGATCTGACAGCGAAAAAAAAGCAGTCTTGAGGTACACGCCCGGTGTTGTGAAGCTCTGACGTAAGAACAGCTGAAAGCGCTGATGACTGGAAAGAGCTTGTAAAGGTACGTCCTTTGGAACATACGCACCGTAAAGCCAATTTACCTGCAATTGCTCGTTTGAATTTGCCTCAACCGGGTGCTGCTCACCCTGAGTTTGTGCAAGGCTCCTCGTCACCAGAAGAATTACACCCAGCGTGCTTGCGAGCAGTAATTTCGACTGCCACACGGCAAATCCCCGGTTTTGTTCGAGGTCCATCAAGATTCCACGGCCGAAGCCCAAATCTAACTCACTGATTGACCGCCAACTCCTTCGCCCGGAGCAGCGCCTGCCCAAATTCAATCCAATCGGGCAAAGCAAGCTCTCGGCCATGTTCGGCCGGCTGCTCGTCCAATTTCAACTCCCGGCAATGGCTAACCCGGACCGAGCATGCCACCCATCGCCATTACAAGCGGAAAAGCAATCGGAAGCATCCAGATCGACGGTGCGCCCCGTTGCGCGCCCCAAAGCCCGACGGCAATCATCGCGACGACGTGATCGAGACCCGAGATAGGGTGTTTCAAACCACTGAAAAAGCCGATGACCTCGCCCCTATTCACGTGAGCTTCCACTGTTTGCGCCCAAAGCAAAAGAGCGGGTAGGAGCGTTGCCCAGCGTGCCGATGCTGCTGCGCCTTGATTAGGTTTCATTGCGTCACTCCGAAAAGAACCAGCAGGCGTTGCACCGTCCAGAACGCTCCAAGCGATCCCACGGTGTATCCTGGAAGAACTTCAACCCAATGCGGCCAGCGAATTTCGAGAGTCCGAAAAGCCCGCTCGAGCAGCAAGATCAGCAGAACGAACGAAAGCTGACCGAGTTCCACGCCGACGTTGAAGCTGACTAACGCAAGGAGCAACTCCGGGCGCGGCAGGCCGGTGCTCGTCAGTGCACTCGCAAATCCGAAACCGTGCAGCAACCCGAAAGCGAAGGCCACTACCCACGGACGGCGAATCGTGAAACTCGACTGACCCCGCCAGGAACGCACAATTTCAGGACCAAGAAACAGAATACTGAGAGCAATTGCCGCATTCAGGGGCACAAGCGGCGCGTTGGCGTAGCCGAGCGTGGCGAGCGTAAGGGTTAGGCTATGAGCGACCGTGAAGGCAGTTACGGTCTTCAGCAGCATCCAACGATCCTTCACGATCAGGAGCAATCCCAACAGAAAAAGAAGATGGTCTGCCCCGAGCGCAATATGCCGAATGCCAAGCAGAATATAGTTGGCCACCCGCGCGCGTCGCGTCTCGGAAGCGGGGATTTCCACCCAGGAGCGCGAAGGATGCACGATCATTGTGAACGCGCGGCCGTCGAGCAACTCGGTACGCACGACAACGTCGGTGATGGTACTTTCCAACCCGGGAAAATCGAGGCGTCTTTTCGTGATGCCGCCCGGCACGGTGACCCAGCAGTGTTCGACCAAGGAATCCGCTAGTTCCTCGCTTGTAGGCGGCTTCCGGTCCTCTATATCGGAAGGCAGTCGCAACAGGACGGGCAGGCGCATGCCCGCGCTAACAGGCGTTCGCCAGAGCAGTTCGAACTGATCGCGTGCCGTCTCCCTGATTTCTAGATAGGCAGGACGTGTTTCGTGCGCGCCCACTAGCGACGGATGAGCCACTGCGAGCGCGAACACAGAGATCAGGACACTCGCCCATATAAACCGTTGCCCGCCTTGACTCACCGTGCCACCTGCGGTGAAGAGGGCATTCTTGCCGACGACGGGTCTCCGGGAGCCTCTGGGAGCAAAACCTGATACTTTGCCCGCATCTTCTCGTAGGCCTTCTGCCACTGTTGTGTCTTCTGGTCCGCAAGCCATGCCGACTTCACATTGGACTCAATTTCTTCGAAGTAGGGGACGCGGCCGGGCGTGATCGATTCGATCCAGACCAGGTGCCAGCCATATCCGGATTCAATGGGGCCCTGCCATGAGCCAGGTTTGAGCTGAAATACCGCCTGTGCGAAGCTCGTTCCAAACTCTTTGGTCAATTGGTCTGCGGAGCGGTCCCGATAGTAGTTCTGGAACATGAACGGATCAGCCAGGTCCGCCACGCCTTTCGAAGCTTCCGTCTGGAGTGTAATTCTCGCCAAAACCTTCAGAGCGGCTTGCCGGACAGCGGGCCCCCGGCGATCGGGCGAAAAATAAAGATGACGAAACGTGATAGTCGCGGGTAAGGAGAAGCGCTGCCTATTTTTCTCATACCAGACCATAAGTTCATCGGTTTTTGGTTCGTAGGCCGCGGAGACATCCTCGGAAAGGAACTGCATCTTTTGTGCTAAGCGGCGTCGAATGATGACGTCGTCTTTGTCCAAGCCGAGCTGTAACGCCTCACGGTAGAGAACTTCCTCGTGGACTCTCTGCTCGACGAGCCCGCGCATCTCTTCCGGTGCTGGCTCGCGCTCCCATTGTGCGGCAAAAGTGTTGTGAAGTTGGCGAAGGTCGTCCAACGTAAGCGCGATGTTGTAGCCTCTGGCTCCTTGGCCTGTGCGGTGATGCAGCGCTCCCGATATGAGAAACAGTGCGACGCCGATAACGAGGAACTGAACGAGGGGCTCGTGCAACAATTGAATCCAGGAAGACTGTGCTTTGTCCTGTTTATTAGGGTCCGACATCGGATCACTTCACTTCCTCAACCTCGTAATTGGCATAGCCGAACTCATTGCCGCGCGCGGCGTAATACTTGTCGCCGAGTTTATAAACTCGTACGTCAAAGGGCGTCATATGGATCGTCGTGATGATCCGTCCACCGCTGATTTCGTACTGCGCGGGCGAGCCGAGTTCTCCGCGGCGCTCGACATCCCAGACCTCCCCCGCATCGGGTTGCTTCCCATTGAAGCTGGTGATCAGGCGGCGACCGTCTTTTCCGTAGAGGATTTCGAAGCGATCCCCTGTAACCTGATTGCGCACGCGAAATGTTTTGCCAATTACCAACTCCTTGAGTTGAGCGTCGTCCAGAGCCGTCGCGCCTTTGCTCTGGAGTTCGGTAACCGTCATGCCTTTTTCGGCCCTGCGAGCCTCCTCTTCGGTGGGCGAGTACCAAATAGGCGAGGTCCAAGCCCGCTCCTGGACCGTTGTCGGAGCAAAGTTTGGTGGCGGAACACCTAACTTCTTGGCGTCGTAGGTGCTCCAACGCGGCGTGGGGATTTGCAAAACGCGGGCATAGTAGAACGCATGGAGGTTGGGATCGAAATCGGGGTCCTTCCAGACAGCCTCCAGTTCCACGACGCCGATGCTATTCGTATACGTGGCGTTCTTGACGTCCACAGTGTCGCCCACTGGCGGGACTCTACCCGTCGCCAGGTCCGGCGTGCGCTTCCCCGACCAGGCCACGTCATAGATCTTCTCGAAGATCTGACCACTCTTAGTCCAGCCTTTGATGATCTGAATGCGGTCGAGGTTCGCATCGTCGGGGTCCTTCACCGCCCACACAATGAAGGTCGGCTCCTTTCCCTCTTTTTTGGGAAGGTCGCCGCCCATCGGTACGCCCTTGGCATAGCAGGTCTTCACCCAATCTTTTTCCTTCAATACGTCGGGGTGGAAGCCCCAACCGCCGAAGAGCCGGACCTTTATGCGCACACCGCTGGTGCCGAAGGTCTCCTTGCGCTGCATGGCAGCGAAGATCGATTCCCGTGTGTTCTCTTCCGCCCAAACTCCACCGAGCCCAGCAGTACTGAGCTGGCCCAAATTCGCGCCAATCTCTTTCTTTCCGCTCAAGCGGGCCTCGGGCGTTGCATCCAGAAGGCCGTGGCCACCGAAGTAATTCGATTGACTGTATCCGGCAGCCGTGTCATGCGAGTCGCTCGCGCCCACCACTCCCATCTTGTAGGGGTTGGTCCCGAGGGTTTGTTGCAGGCCCAAGCCATTCTGCCAGGCCTCGCGGATGTAGCTGCCGTGGACTTTCGGCGTCCGTTCCACCCCGCCCAAAAGGGCCTCCAGCAATTCATAGCCGGCAAACTCGTCGGTGGGGGAGAGCAGGGGGTGCGTCTCGGACGTGCCCTTGAGCTGATGGATTTCGGTCAACGGCTCGTTATTCACGCGATCCTGAGCCCAGGCAGCATCAATCGGACGGCCCTTATTGTCAACCTCAAGGGGAAACATAATGCCATCGCTCAGATTGGCGTTGTGCGAGATGGCCAGCAACTCGATGCCTGCTTTGCGCTGGGTATCCATCCAGTTCCAGAGATCTTCCGGATGATCCGAGTCCAAGGACGTAAAGGGAACCTCCGGCACTTTCTTGGAATCTTTGAAAATGATGTTGCGATGCATGTTGCGATTGTCCGGCGTCGAAGTCCACTCGTAAGCTGCAAAGGTCGTAAACTTTCCCGGCTGATAGTACTTGTCGGCAATGGTGACAAACTGTTTCCAAACGCTTCCTGCTACTTCGGGGCTCATGAGCTCGTGGATCGGCTCGTTCTTGAGGAGGGAAGTGCCCAGAAACATGTACACCCGCTGGATATCTTCTTTGCTGCGGACCTTCAGCTTTTCGGCGATGGACAGTTTGCTGATCGGCGAACTGGGATCATTGGCCAGGGGGACCGTACCAGCATACTCGGCATGGTCGGTTACCGCCATGAAGTCGAGCGGGCGAGTGATCTTTACTTTGTAGCCCGCAGGATGGTCGATGGCCTGCCCCATAGCAAACTTGTAAGCGTCCTCCGGTCCAGCCTTGGTATTCCCGAAAACGAAGGCGTCAAACGACCAACTTGTGTGAATGTGAGTTTCACCAAAATAGGCCTCGCGCTCGGGATTCCGATCAACTCTGGCGGGTATCGCTGCAGCCGCAGCGGCCGGTACGTGGGGATTGCTGCTCGCCGCCGCTGGGCGTTTTGCATCCGCAGCTCGAAGCTCGGACCGCACGATTGCCACCAACAAGGCAGCCAGAGTGATTGCGAGAACCCCCGAGAGAATCAGTTTGTATGCAAAATTCTCACTGATCGCGACGCGCAGCTTCCTGATATCAAATTTGAACATTCTCGTGACTCCTCCCTACCCTCCGGCCTTTTGGTACTACCAGCTACCTTTGACCGGGCACCTAATTGAAGGCATTGTCTATACAATGTCTATACTGTCCGCAGGAATCGCCCCAATTCGACGCAGAATCGGGCTCCTTTAGGGTTGCAAGCGGCAGGCCAAAAGGCTTGGCAGGAAGACACGGCGCCAACTAGTTCCAAAGAAAGGAGCTTCGCTCTTAGGGACTGCAGAAAACAGATGGTACGAGTCTCTTTCGACGACCCAAGATTGTAGTTTCCACAACTATTTGGAGTGACAAATGTTGGGCGAAGGCGGGGCAAAATTGGACTCATCAGCGCCTCAACCGGAATACAGACAATTAACGCGCCGCGCGTCTCCCACAAAATGTTGCTGGCTCGGCCAGTCAGGACCTGCCGAATTCAAAGCGCATTTCGAACAGACGCTGAGTATGTGTGAGGCGAATGAGACCGCAACCCACAGGACAATACGTTTCCCTTGGCTGAGCATGTCTTGAACCCATCGGTAACGCCAACCTGTGTGTCGATTCGTTACATTACCCACCGAGTTTTTGGTAATTCGAATTTGTTGTTGTGACCACTAGCTGTTTTGCGGTTGCGTTTAGCACCGTCTCCTGGACATAGTTGGTGCCGTCGGGAAGGCTGCCCATGTGCACCTGCAATGTCACGGCATCTTTCTCCTCATCCATGTAGGTGCTGATGTTCAAGCCGGTGATCTTCTTCGCGGTGGTGTCAAAGGTGAGAGTCATCTTGTCGCCGGGCTGGGCATAATCTGTAAAGACCAAGTTCATCGCGCCACGCACAGGGTTCAAGGAGAGCTTACCTGCACATCGAGGGTCCTTGATAGCCGTTGGATTTCGAGCTGAAGTGCGCGGAGTAGATTCTGCCACATCATTTGTTTCCTCCGGGAGAGGAAACTGAGAGTTTCAGAGAACGTCCAAGTTGGTGCCCGGAAAATGGGAGTAGGTTTGTTTGTGGACGTGCAGATATCAACCAGCGTAATCTGGTTTCGAGAGTGTACCACCCGACCCGGGACCTATGCCGCCGACAGCACATTTCGCGCATGTTCTGCTATTCGCTTGTCAACAGTGCGACAGGCCAATTGCGTCGGTCCGATTAAGTGCTGACAGAAATCCCAAGGCCACAGACGCCGTGGAGTTTATGGTTCGGTGCCACTGTGGGTGGACAGGACAGATTGTCGGAGTCCGCGCCGTGAAACATTGGGTAGAACCGTGGGGGGTGCGCGCAATCGGAGCCGGTTGAGGCATAAGCGAGAGGTTCGTGAAAGGTAGAGCCGCCTGGGCGGAGATAGCGGCGTAGCTGCGTTTTACTTCTAGCCCTCGGACGAAAACTAGAGTAAATTCCCTCCAGTCCCCGCCAGTCGGAGTACCCATGCAACTGAATCAGTTCGTGCACGTACTGTTGTTCGCGTGCTCTAAGTGCGGTGCGCCTATGGTATCCACCCGTCTAGCCGAAGAAAGAAATCTAGAAACTGCAGACACAGTCAAGTTCATGCTTACTTGCCGATGTGGCTGGAGAGAAGAGAGACTTGGAATCTCCGCTTCGAAGCACTGGGTTGAACAGTGGGGCCCCTGAAGTGAGTCCTATTCAAACGTGAGGTCACTCGGAAAGAAACAGACAGGAACAAGGGGCAGACGAATCCAGGCTCTGCCTCGTTTCCTTCACACTCCACGAGGCATCAGATGTCCGAGAAGATGTATTGGGCTGCGAGATGTACGCGATGCGACGGAATGGTTGGTTATCGAGACGTAACATACGGATTGGATGCACTCGGAGCCGAAGTCGAAGAATCACTTTCCGAAGGTACGATCACCCGACGTTGCAGCCACTGCGGAACAGCCAGTGTTTTCGACTTGCGTCAGTTTCGACCAATCACTTTAGGGCGTCTTGTCCAAAAGAAGTCGACTAACAAGCAGCCACGATCGGCGTAGATGTACGATTGGCAATTGCGGATGGGAAAGGACGCCGAGTTTCGTGGGCGGCAGATCAGCGGCGGGCGTGGGTACTCGGTCTGTTGGGTTGGCAAGAAGCTTCAGGGTGCATGGTCACCGATTCATCTTATCTGGGTGGCAGGTGTTCACACCCAATGTGCGCAGTGCTTGTGGCTGCTGAGCAACGAGAAATACGAACAGCCTGCGAATTGGCGCCGGCTAAGAGTCATTCTCGTCGTCCTCTCGCTCTGCCGCTTCTACATCGAAGGTCTTTGGTGGCCGTGGAATATCCACTACCACGACCGTGTTCCCAAACTGCGCAGCCTGCGCCGGGTCGTTGGGGACGTGGCCATCAACTCGCTCCAAGATTTCCTTGACCAATGTGTCGCTCTTCGCGATGGCACGTTTCACCATGGCCTCGATCAATAACTGCGCGTATTGTCTTCCTTTTCTGTCTTTGCGCGCGAGAAACGCTTCGAGCGGCGCGGTTAGTTTCTTTGGTCGGCCGCCGGGATTGCCACTCTAGCCCGGCTTAAAGGAGTACGCTTTTAGCGCTTCAGGGAGCGTTCTTCGTTTCGCTGATCTTTCCGCTGTTCTGAGCTTTCCCGATTTCTTTGTGGCCATGGGGATTAGGATACTCCAGTTCAGCCGGAAGGGTTCGTTCCAGTAGAACTTTTGAGGTAACCGCTGCCGGCTCAACCGGTCGTTGCAATACCATCTAGTCAGTTGATCGGACAACACTGGATTTCTTTGGCTGCACTCGGTCAAAACCTAGCCAAGGGTAGCGCTCCGACTGATCTAACCTCGCGAGGGGTTTTAGCTTTTCGTTTTCAACGCAAAGTGGGCTGGAACAGAGTGTTGCATCGACCTATTGAGACCACCGCGTTAATCGGGAGTGGGCGCATTACAGAGCAAGGGCGACTTGTTACTTTTGACAGTTACACCCCTCTGAAGCTAGTCCTATCCTGCCGGGAAAGGCAAGACAAAGAAGCTATTTGGGGGCCCGATACATTGGACGGACATTTGGAAAGGATTCGGTGCATTAGTTGGGTATACGTGTTCGCGGCACTCGCGTCTCGCGGACTTGCTCAACACCGGAAATCCGAAAGGCAGGAAACACGATTGTGAGCGAAACTCCTAAATTCACGACGAATCAGGCTAACTCCTGATTTGTTTGAATGACGCAATTCCACCGCATTCTGAAAGGCAGACGTGCCATCTTTGGTTACGAATCAGCGGCAAGTCGGTCCTGTCACCATCGTGGACCTTCGCGGGGATATTGGTCTCGGAGCAGCGTGTCTGACGCTGCGTCGCACCATTCGCGATTTGATTGAAAGCGGCCGCACCAAGATCCTCCTCAATTTCTCCCAGGTCGAGTGGATCGACAGTGCAGGGGTTGGGGAACTTGCCGGCGCTTTCTTGCCCGTGAAGAGCACGGGCGGCGAGTTAAAGTTATTGAATCCGACGAAAAAGGTACGTCGCGTGTTACAGATCACCCAGTTGGACAAAGTCTTTCAGGTGTACACCGACGAACAAATGGCCATTCAGAGTTTTCCCTAACCCGAGCGGGTCCGCGTGGGTCTTGCTCGCTCGAAGTCCGTTTTTTGCGATTGCAGTCGCATAGGCATAACGAGGTAAGCTGAGTCTATGTGACGATGATCAATCAAGACTCGCGGTTCACCATAATTCAAGAAAGCTCGTGATGAAATGCCGTTCGAAGGAAAAGAGTCATCGAGATTCTCAAAATCATCGGCTTCGGGACCGGTGCCCGAACCCAGGGGAGCTGTCGACGACGAGATCGGGGTGATGGCCCGGGTCGCCCCGTTAACTGGTCGAGACACTGAGGTCAATCTTCTAAAGGACCGTTGGGAGCAGGCAAACGAAGGCATGGGCCAAGTTGTATTGCTCATCGGCGAGGCGGGCCTGGGCAAATCGCGTTTAGTGCACACGCTGAAGGAACATGTCCTAGGGCAAATGGTCGAAGGGGAGGTGGACTCACCTGTCATCGAGTGGCGGTGCTCGCCGCACTTCCAGAACACGGGGCTGCACCCGGCCATTGACTTTTACGAGCGAGCCCTAGACTTTGGCCTCGAGAAATCGGCTCAGGCGCAGTTCGAACGATTGCTCAGTCGCCTGGAAGCCTACGACCTTGGCCGGCCGGAAACCTTGGCTCTCTGGGCATCATTGCTGGGACTGCCAACCTCAGACCGCTTGCCTCCACTTTCTTTGTCACCGACCCGGCTTAGGGAAGAAACGTTCCGAATCATGCGGGAATGGCTGCACACACGTGCGTTTCGGAGGCCGGTCCTTTTCGTCGTTGAGGACCTGCACTGGGTGGATGCGTCCACTCTAGAATTCCTAGGCCAGTTCATCACGGAAGGCCTGCACGACCGGATCCTCACGGTGCTCACATTCCGTCCCGAGTTCAAGACACCGTGGCCCGCCGTCGCACACCAGACCAGTCTCGCCTTGAATCGCCTGACACGGCGCCAGGTCGGAGAGCTGTTGGGCAAGAGCGCCGCGGCCTCGTTGCCGCAACAACTGATTGATCAGATCCACGAACGGACCGGTGGGGTGCCCCTTTTCGTTGAAGAACTCGCAAGGCTAGTGCGAGAACCGAAGCGGCTTGACCAGGCCCGGGGAGAGAAGACGCCATGCGACCTGTTCGACCATGGACTCCCCGGCACGCTCCGAGACCTGGTGGTAGCTCGACTGGACGGCATGACGAGGAATCCTGAGGTCGCGCAACTCGCCGCAACACTCGGGCGCGAGTTCGCTTATGAGGTGCTCGCCGCCGTCACGACGGTGGGTGAGGCAACGCTCAAGGTCGAGCTGGCGACTCTGGTACGTTCCGAGATCCTATATCAGAAGGGTAGCCCGCCCCGTTCCACTTACATGTTCAAGCACGCCCTCCTGGAAGGCGCGTTGCACGATGCGATGGCTACGGAGAAACGACAGCAGTTCCACCGGCAAATCGCGGATGCCCTTGAATCGCGGTTCCCGGAGACCGCCCAGACGCTGCCGGAGTTGCTCGCTCACCACTTCACCGAAGCGGGCATGGTGAAGGAGGGGGCCAGCTATTGGTTGAAGGCGGGGTTGCGTTGCCTGGAGCGGTCGGCGAACGTCGAGGCTATTGGCCACCTGACAAAAGGGCTTGCGCTTGTTCGTGCTTTACCAGAGTCGCCAGAACGTGATGCCCAAGAGTTGCAATTTCTTAATCCATTGGGCACCACCTATATCGCTGCGCGCGGTTACGCGTCACCAGAGGTCGGCCCCGTCTTCAGCCGGGCGCGCGAACTGGCTGACCAGATTGGGCAGTCGGCGCAGCGGTTTGTGGTTATGCGGGGCAATTTTGCGTGGCATGTGGTGCGCGGCGACTTCAAGTTGTGCACAGACTTGGCAGCCGAAGCGATCCAGTTTGTTGGGACGCTCAACGACCCCGGCATGATGATGGAAGCGCTGTTCCTGCAGGGTCTGACAAAGTTCTACCGTGGAGATTTCGCCGGCGCCCGTGATCGTTGCTTGCTAGCAGTGGCCGACTTCGATGACCGTAACCGCACAAAGTTCTGGGCCACCCACACGGGCGAAGACTCCGGTGTTACACACCGTTGCTATCTGGCGCTGGTTCTATGGCATTTGGGTTACCCGGACCAGGCGCTACAACTCAGTCGGGAAACCATCGCGTTGGCGCGCTCCATCGGCCACCCGTTTACCATGGAGTATGCATTACACCATGCAAGTTGGCTTCGACAACACTGCCGGCTCGGCTACGAGGCGGAAGCGGCAGCCGATGAACAGATCGAGATCGCGACCGAACAGGGCTTTGTCTTCTGGAATGCCACGGGCACGCTCTACCGAGGCGGCGGGTTGCTTTTGCAAGGAAATCTCGGGGGAGGGCTTCCCCTGCTCGCAGCAGGCCTTGAGTCCTATCGGGCCACCGGCGCTGAACTTGCACTTCCCTATTATCTCAGTCTTCTTGGCGACGGCTACACCCGGGCGGGCCGGTTCGAGGATGCGCACCGCGCCTTGGCCGAAGGGCTGGACCTCGCGGATAAGAATGAGGACCGATTCCAGGAGGCCGAGTTGCACCGCCTCTTGGGCGAGTTGCACTTAGCGGAGACCGACGACCAAGCTACCGCCGCAGATTGCTTTCGCACCGCCATCGAAAGCGCACGGCGCCAGCAGAGCAGGGCTTGGGAACTTCGCGCCACAATGAGCCTCGCCCGGCTCTCGCAGCGTCAAGGCTGCTGCAACGAGGCCCACGACGCGCTTGCGGCTGTCTATGGTACGTACACGGAAGGGTTCACGACGCCGGACCTCGTGGACGCCAAAACACTGCTGGATACGCTCGGAAACGAGCGCATGCGTGACGACTTTGCGGGGGGCGTAAAATATGTCCTGGGCTGCATCCCGCCGCCAATGGAGGGACCCGTCTCGATCGATTGGCGCTACGTCCCCTCGTCAAGCCTCGGCGGCGACAGTATCGGCTATCATTGGATCGACGACGACCACTTGGCCCTCTACCTCATTGACGTGATGGGCCACGGTTTGGACTCCGCACTCCTATCCGTCACCATCACAAACGTCTTGCGATCCGGTTCGCTGATGGGCACCGATATGAGGCAGCCGGATCAGGTGCTAGCGAAACTAAACGACGGGTTCCCAAGCGCGCGGCACGGCCAAAAGTTCTTCACGGCTTGGTATGGCGTATATAAGCGCTCCAGCGGATTGCTGACGTGGTCGGGCGGCGGCCATCATCCTTCGATTCTCCTCGCACCAGGTGCGCGTGATCCAATCCTCTTGCCGTCCTCCGGCATGATAATCGGGTTCATGAGCGGACAGGAATACCCAGCCGAATCGCGCGGAGTAGCAGCCGGCGCACGCCTGTTAATTTTCAGTGACGGGGTTTTCGAGATTCTCCGCGATGGGCAGCCTGTCTGGGACATGGACGCATGTATCGAATACCTGGCAAGGCGGGTTTCGCGCGGAGGAGCCCTCATGGATGAACTACTTGCTCATGTGCGTACACTCCACGGATCGCACGAGCTCGCGGACGACTTCTCCATCCTAGAGGCTTGCTTCCCTCAGGATGTCAGGACCTGAGCGCCCGTCACAGTGGGTAAACCGTGCGATCGAACGGCTCGCTCCAAGAGCTCGCCGGTTGAGCCGGCACAACAAATCAGGTGCTAGAGAAATGTAACTTCAGGGATGTATACTCTCGCGGTGCCTAGATTCAGGGCAAATCCGCCAGCAAATGGCCGGGCGGCCACTACTCTGTATGCACCGGCACAATGGCAACTCGATTCTGAACACCAATCCGTTACAATCATTTTTTTCGAATCAAGCGATGCGGCTGTTTACCAAGCCATTGTTCGAATCACGAACGAATCCGTCAGCGACATTCTCGTCACAACAGCTAACGGGGTTCAGCTAGCCGTTCCGCATGGCTACCGAAAGGGCCCTTTCTTCTCAATCGACGTCTCTTCCACGAGAGTGGACATTGCGCCTCTTGTGAATCCGTGGGTTGACCCTAAAGGCTTCATACCCAGCCTAAGTGGAACATACCAAATCTTATGCTGCTCATTGGCGCAACCCATTCGCGGCACTTGAGGTCGAGCACCGGCGGGTTTCCAGCCCGACTAGAATCACCATTTCGTCTTAAGCCGTCCTTGGGTTATACAATAGGCTGAAAACGGAATGCTGTCAGGCCAGTACCTAAGTTACCGGTTACCCTATGCCAGCTCAACCGGTCGATGCAACACCATCCAATGCGTTGCTTCGACAATGCTTCGCCGAGAGAAGCGATCTGTTTGGCTGTACTCGGTCACAACCTAGCCAGGGTAGTGTTCCGGCTGATCTAATCCTAGTGAGCGATTTTAGCCTTTGCTTTCAATACAAGTTGGATTCGACCTAGGTGTTGCGTCGGCCCATTGAGACCACCCGCGAAACCGGAGAAGTTCGAACTGGTCGCTAGACGTGCGATTAGCCTCGGCTTCGCGATGGTCGCTGGAAAAATATGATAGTGTTCCCTGTCAGACTGGACGGCAATGCTGGCATCCTCCATCGGTTGGGTTCTCATCGCTTCTGGCATAATCACAGTGGGTGGCGGGATAGTCGCGCTTCTTTCTCCTGCTCTCTTTCTTCGATTAGGATTCGGAGTCGAAAACCCCACCGGCTCGGCGCTCTTCTTTGTCCGCCACTGGGGAGTTCTCATCGTTGCCGTTGGCGCGCTCGTCGCCTATAGCGCCGACGCTCAAACGATTCGCATTCCCGTCCTAGTTGCTGCAGCGGCCGAGAAGTTTGCGGTGGGATTTTTTGTATTCTTCGGATCCTTGAAACGCACGGGCGCGATGACCGCTATAGCAACGGTGGATGGCGTTTTCGCTATCCTCTACGTTGCGTATCTTGCCGGGATATAGGTGTCAGCTCCTGGTTGCGTAGGGCGGTCTCAACAGGTCGATGCAACACTAGCTAATCTGTTGATCGGACAATACTTCCCCTGAAGGATAGGATCTGATTGACTGCACTCGGCACTTTTTTGATTACGAATCTTTTCTGCTTTGCTGGTCTCTCGCAGGAATTCAATTGCGACAGAAAATTAGGATCGAGTCAAATATCGTGGTTTACTTTGCAATTTCTATGTTCGAAGTTTGTTGCCGCTTTCCCCACGGTGCCTTTTTCCTCGTCAATTCCGTCCCAATCCGCGGCTGGTGGATATCGCCCTCCATTGAGACGCCCATCATCGATCCGGCGTGCTTGCGCCGAAACAGTGGATCCAGCGGTTCCAGCAGCATCGTTTTGATTCCGGTTGTATTGTCTGAAAGCGACGCATCCGTCCACAAATTCCCATGCAAATCCACCTGCGCGTTCTCGATGTTGTACGTGCCTTCCGCGCGCGCTCTCGCCCCGGGCACTTGGAAATAGGTACTCGTCAAATGAGCCACTCCATTTCCGACCTTCACCTCGCTCGACAGATTCTCGACTGCCACTTCCGGCGCATTTTCCGGGGCCTTGACCTTCTTCCCCTGCGCCCGAGCGCTCAACACATTCGTTTTGACCTGCACCGTTTTCTGAAAATGTCCGTTGGTCACTTCGAATTTCCCATTTGCCTCTAACGCATCCAGAAAACCGTCACCAAATTTCGGCATGCGAACGTGCCCCGAACAAACCGCAGTCCCAATCATCGCTGGCTTTCCGGCTTCGCTGAAAACCCAAAGCAGATCCTCAGCGCGCCCATTGGTGATCGAGAAATCCAGCGATGCCTCGCGGTGGTCGCTCTTCTTATTTTTCACAACGCCACCCCGCACGTGAACGGTAGTTTGCCCCATTCGGCCTACAACACCCTTCAGTTGCGCCTCGCCCTTTAACGCATTCACGGTGACGTCAAATTGCGTACGCAACTTTACCTTATGACCCGCCGCCACTAATTCAAAATCCGGTGCGCTTGCCTCCCCCGTCACCTCCACCTGCTCCAGTGTCCCGCCGAATCGTTCCTCCGACTGAATCGTGCCCCCAAGCCCCGAATATCTATTCAGTTTTGCCTCGCTCAGCTTCACACTTCCACTCAATGGTATCTTCCCAATTTCAACGTCTTCCCACGGCCCAAATTTGCCCTTCGATTCCAGTTCTCCCGGCGGCTCGGGAACACCCATGCTTACGTCGTAGTCCATCGGCTGGTGGGCCGCTATCGAATCCAGTTGCAGCTTGTGAATCTCAAATTTCAATGGCACTTCGCCTTTTCCTTTCTCAATCTCAAGCACTGCCCCCTCTGTTTTCACCCTTCCCACCGAAACTCTCCAACTCAGGTCGTTCTCGTCTGTACCTTTATTCCAGTCCTTCGGCTCGCCTAGCGCCGGTATTCGAACGCGCAATCCATTCAGTTCGATGCTTGCCAAATGGAGTGGCCGGAACAGCAAATCGCTGTAGCGTCCCGTGATTCGGATTTTCCGCACAGTCGCCAGTGGCTTCTCGCGCCCAACTTTCGTCGGGCGTTCTAAGCGCACCATCTCCAGCTCGCATCCAGGGTGTGGAAAATAAAATCGTCGATATTGCCTGATCGTCACGTTAGTTTTAAATGTGTCTTGAAGCCCCAGGACTACATGCGCTTCGGAATAAGGCCAATACCGCGCCCACACCGTGCCGATGCCTCCGACCAGCACGATTCCCAACATCCCAAGCAGCCAAAGGGACCGGTTTGTCTTGACCGGTACTTGAGGAATCTGCCGCTGGCTTGGCCCACTCGATCCTGCGGTCACGCTCATAGGGTGTCATTTACTCCAACCCGCCGCTCCCCGCGATACCCAATCTTCTGTAGAAACGTCGAAATTGTCCCGTCCGAATGGATTCCTATAAGGCTTCCAGTTCGCAACTGCTGCAAACAGTAAACGAACTGGTCCGAATGACACTTAGCCGCTCTAAGCGACACGAAAAGACCTCAGACCAGTTGGGGTGCGGGACGTTCAAGGATTCCGCTTTGCCATAGAAAGAGCGACGTCGCTTCCCTCTGAAAGTGTCATTCCAACGCGCATCGCACCGTCGCTTCTACGGACTCTTTCGTCCGTTTATACCGATTCCTTTCGATTCTCTTGCCGACTGAGAACTTTTATCCTGCTCCCTAGCGGTAGGCCATCTGACCATCGCGCCAGCGAAAATGGCTCGCCGCACGAGTACACGAGGTAACAAAAATGAGATTTGGACCGTTTCTGGGCTTAGCGCTTTTGCTTCTAATCCTGTGGGCAGGGGGCTTCTTGTTTTTCCACGTTGCCAGCGGCTTAATTCACATCCTGCTGCTTTTCGCCATCATTGCGGTAGTCGTGCACTTCTTCACGGGCGGCACGCGAACGGCTTAGAAACGATTAGAGCCCTTCGACCATATTATCCGGTCGCCGGCCACCAAGGTGAGCGAGAGAACGTTTGAAGTTGCAGGATTGAAGCGCACATCGTAGTAAGATCCCATGAATTGTCTTTGGATTCTTAGCGATTTAAGGGCATTTTTGGGCAGAACACCCTTAAGTTTCGTTCCCCAATCCACGAATTGGAATTTTCCGTTCACTTCTATCTTTACCTGGGCTGTGACGGTGACAAATCCCTGGAATGCAAAATATTCCTGTCCCTCAGCGGCCTTCGAGCAGCCCTCCGCAGGGTCTGCACGAAGCTCTTTCTCCAGTTGATCCAGTTCTGAGGCATTGCTGGCTCCAATGACGGCTGCAGAAATATCCTGCGCTTTGGGCACAATATAAGTGTAAAAGATCAAGCGGTAGTGAGATTGTCCTGAGAGCATCCCTAAAGCTAAATCGCGAGTTCCTTCCCTGCCCTCCCTTGCGAGTGACTCAGAATTGGATTAGGCCAACTTGTTGGAATCGAATCCTGTTGTCGCTTACCGGCTCCACGTCAAAATTGCTGGTGCTGACACCAAGCTAATTTTTCACTGAATGCTGTTCTTCGCCAGGGGCGACTGGACCGAAGTAAGCTCGTTCGATCTTCACCCGTATGCCCTCCTTCAGATCCAAACCGCCGCGTTCCCGTAGATAACCATAGGCGCTGAACAAACTTTCGGACGGCCTCATAGGAATGCTCTGTAGTATGTAATTGCGTATGGGGTAGCTCAGCGAGGGAAAGCAGCCGAGCGCTTGCAAACGATCCACATCGGCGAGAAATGCGTAAAGCGACTCCATCATATCGTCGGCGCCTGACGAGCCTCTATCCAAATTGCTCAGCCATAGTCTAGGAGCCGGCAATGCTATTTGGATTGCGGTCTGATCGTCGCCGCTACGCTCGAGTCGAAAGGCGTCTTCCTTCACAGTACAAGAAGCGGGGACAGTCAGCTTGCTTGGGCTTCTGTTCAGAATCAGCGTGACTGGCATATCGATGGTCTGCGCCTCTGGTACAGGCGGAGCGAATAGAATCGTCTCGGCTTGCAATGACTGTAACCGAAAGGAACTTGGCGTTGAAGGAATCGGCCTCTTTGGGGCGCAACCCATTAAGCCAACGGACAGACAAAAACCCCATAGAGACATTTTGCGTTTGGATTTTCTATGCATGCGTCGGTGAGTCCTGACGCGCCAGTACAAACAATGCGTCACTTTTCTTGGACACCGCGAGGAATGAAAAGTTGCATCAGCCTCTTATGACCAAGTTTGGGTTCTGTCTGATTCTTGTCCCTGGTAAGGCGGGTAACAAAGATGTCGGACACGTCATGTGGCGCTGGATCCTAGGTCGCTCGGCTTATGCTTGACCTGCCAAGGTTTCGGGAGTACATTTTCGGTCTCCGCCTTCAGTCAACATGGTGACCGTGTTCTAAATTAGGGGGCAAAAAATGCAACGAATCCTGTCGATTTCCTTCGTTCATCGCATGCGAGCATCGATTGCATCGTTAGCTTTCGCGGCAGTTGTATTGTTTGCAATGGTGACGCCGGCGCACGCAGATCTGATTCTGACGGCAACGGGCGTAAGTGACGGTTTCACGCTTACGACTTTCGTCAGTGGATATGACGCGCAGTATGGTCCGCTGGCCCAAGGAATATTGCCGAACGGCAATGTGGTTACGGGCAGCATGTTTAACAACCAAATCTATGTTTTCAGGGACGTCGACGGCCAGACACTGACCAACGCCATATCTTCAACTCCATATGCGTGCACGACCGGCAACTGCAATTTCGCTATGTCGACAGCGGGTGGCCAGGTGTATGGCGCGCAGGCATTCGGCGGTGTCTATGAACACTTTGCCAGCGATGGTTCGTCTACCCCGATCCCCAATCTGCAAGCGCATGGTCTTTTCAGTTCCCTCGGAATGTGGGGCGACCCGGTCAACGGCCACATCATCTCCGCAAGCAATCAGGGGCTGGTTGACATTAATCCTGTGACGGGCACCTTCCGTGTGATTAAGGCGGGGCTGTTCCCAGACGGCGTGACGGTTTCGGCGGACGGCTCCACAGCCTACGTGGCAGTCGGGGGTGAGATCCAGTCCTACAGCATTGCTACCGGAGCGCTGATCAACACCTTCGCGACAGGACACAGTCCGGACGGTACCGGCGTGATTTCCGGCGGCAAACTAAGTGGGGACGTCATCGTCAACAATAACGACGGCACCGTGGGGCTGTTGGATCCTACGAAGGCGAATGGCGATCCAGGCCAGTATGTAATCATCGCCAATGGCGGAACACGCGGCGACTTCGTCTCTCCCGACACGAGTAACGGCACATTGTTCCTTTCGCAAAACGAGCAGGTTGCACGCTTGTCGTGCGGACCGGGCTGTTCGATTGGTAGTGGTCCGTCGGTACCCGAGCCTGGGACCCTAGTTTTGCTGGTAACGGCGCTCTCCGCATTGGTCCTGTTCTGGCGCCCGAAGACGAACTAGCGCTGGAATAGGAATTCAACGTAGCTGCCGTCCTGACACCGGTTGTCGCCAATCACGAGATGGCCGGCCCTCTTCTTTGTCGGCACAGAATTCGAGGTTCAAGAGCCGTGGCCTCTAAAGAGTCGCGGCTCTTTTTCTATTTGCGCTGGCCCCGCGGTGGTAACCCACGCGGGGGTAGAATTCCCCAATGGAAACGCGGCGACTCAGGAGTTAGCCAGTGTGAGCTATAATGCGGAAATATTTATCGGAATTTGAACCTAATATTCCGAGCCAGAAAAGCACAGTGAGTCCTAAGGAATCTTGCTAACCCAATGCCCAGGAGCACAATCAACTTTGACACCGTGCGGAACATCGGACTCGCGTTGCCTGGGGTGGAGGAGAGCACAGCCTACGGGCAACGGCGCTCAAGGTGCGTGGAAAACTCCTGGCGTGCATCCCCGCTAATCCCTCGGCTGAACCTGGCTCGCTTGCTGTTCGCGTGGATTTCGATGACCGCGCCGAGTTGCTCGCTGCGGACCCTGATGTTTACTACGTGACGGACCACTACGTCGGCTATACCGCCGTACTGGTTCGCCTGTCTCGCGTCAATCCCGGTATGTTGCGGGACTTGCTTGGCATGGCCTACAAATTTGTGACCCGTAACGCAGCGCCCCGTTCGCCAGCCCAGATGCGCCGAAAGCCCGTACCAAGGAAATAAACAAAAATCCGAATCCGAGTGCGTAACGGAGTCACCGCACTCTGCGTTCTTCCTACTTAGTTTGCACTCGCCGTACAGCTTGGAGGCCGTCAAGTCCCTCCATGAGAAGGCCGGTCGGTGTCAAGGCACACGTTCACTTTCTTAATCTTTCTTGTTTTCCTTACCAGTCCTCAACAGCCAAGCCGCCTCTGTTGCCATCCTTCCATCCGCACTCTTGGTGAGCGATATTCGCTCGGTGCTAGGTGGGTGTTCTCGTACAGTAGGTGCTGCTATCTGATAATCGTCCTCTCGTCCCAGTTTTTCGGTGGGAGTCGGGCACCAGGACTTGGTCGCAGTCACCTGGACTTGGCGGTTTGAGCTCGGCTGTTTCGGATCGAAACTCTCTAAGCCACTGCCCGCATCGCTTTTTGGCTATTTCGCAGTGGTTCGTATACCTCTCCGCTTACCCACCGATGCAGCAGTACCGCCAACTTTCGCGCCACGGCCACCACCGCTCGTTTCTTGGCGTTTTTTCCTCCTCGCTCCGCAAGCTTCAGTCCCCATCGCCGCAGATCACTGTCTTCTCCAAACGGTCCCAGAATGTAATGCGCGCCTTGCACCATCATCGTTCGCAGATACCGGTCTCCTGACTTGCTGATGCCTTTCTGCGGTTTGCTCTCTCCGGAGTCTCTTCGGCCAGGTTTTAGCCCGAGAAAACAACCGACCTCGCGACTTTTCAGGAATCGATACGGATCCTCGATGGTCAGGACATAGGTCAGAGCGATCTGCGTTCCCACACCCTTCACCTGCTGGAGCAAGGACACTTCCGGGTAGACTTCCTTGGCGATTTTCTCCATCCGTTGGTCATATTCCTGGATGCGCTGGTTCAGCGATTCGATTTCTGTAAGCAACGGTTCCAGAACATCACGCAACTCTGCACTCAACCCAGCGCTCAGCTCCCGGCTCACCTGCTGCGTGCCACACTTGGGCAGCCGTTCACCAAAGGGCTTCACCAACCCACGGGCTGCGTTGACCAAGGCCGTTCGCGCACTCACCAGTTCCGCTCGCGCACGGATCACCATCAGATGAATTTGCGCCTTTGCACTGCGATGCTGCACTGGCCCCAACAGCTCGGGATCGATCCGCGCCAGTCGTGCCAATGTCCGCGCATCGTGTCGATCATCTTTCGATTGCTCTTGGTGATCAATTGCACTTTTTGCGCGTGAGCCACGATCACTTCGTGGCCCAACTCTGTTAACAGCCGGCTTACCCATGGTGAGTGCGTTCCTGTCTCCATGGCGACGAGACTTCGCGGTACTTTTCCAAAGGTCTGTCTCATCGCTTCCCGTGTCGTCGATACTTTCTGCTCCAGAATGATTTTGCCTGCTTCATCTAAAACACAATAGAACGACCAACGATCTCCTAGATCTATCTCGATCGTTAGCTTTTGCTCCTTCAAAATTTCATTGCTAAAGGCTTTCACGGTGCTAACCTTCTTCATCGCCGGTCTCCTTTTCATTGTGCCTCGAGCACGTCGAACATCGGGAGCGTATCGCATCCCGCGGGAGACCGGCCTTCTCATCGCAAAAGGACTGCCTGCAAAGTTATGCAGGACCGCCAACCCTGCCGGAGATTGCGATAGCCTGAATGGGCCCGGCCTCGGACCGCTTTTTCTTTCGTTTCTCACGCCGCCGGGCGTCGTTCCTCTATTTCTTCTCAAACGGATACCACGGCACATCAATCCCCGTATTCACGATCTCTTGTGTCCGCCGTGCATACTCCGTCAACGGCGCTTCCACATATACCGTCGCCACCCATACTTTCCTCTTTCCAAACGCCGGCTCACTCCGCCCTTCAGCATCGGCGCGAACTGATTCGTGATGCAGTCCAGATACGAATCCGATTCAACAAACAACGTTGACTTCTTTACCCGTATGTTCAACGCCACATCGGGCTCAAACTGTTTGATCGTCCCGCCCCTCGATACATGCACCGACTGTTTATAGCTAAAAAACCCCGTGAACTCGAAGCGACTGGACAGCACCCACGCCAGAGCCCAAGTGCCCTTCAGATTCGTGCTCGCCCCTCCGATCAAGTTCTCGCTCGACGTCTGCGGCACCACCTGTACCAATCCTCCGGTACGGAATGTGTTATTCGCGTACGGTACCCAGCCCGCTGTGATTTCCATATCTCCCGACCCGAACGCTGACTGCGTCGCCGTGTTCATCCAGATCACCGGCACCAATACAGATACCGCCATATTCTGGTTGGGCCCGAAGGCATATAACAATTTCAGACGCGCCCGATCAATCGTCACGTCGTCAACCTGCTCTTTGTAGTCGTACTGGAATACCGCCCGCGTCCGCAAGTAGGTCAGGTCGCGGTCGCCCACTTCTTCCTGTAACTCACCCTCGTCCGATTGTGTTTGCGACGCGGTGCTCGGCGCCGCCGTACCCACACCCTGCCCCCAAACCGGCACGCCGCTCGTCAGCAAGAGTGCAACACACAACAACCATCCCATTTTCTGTTGTAATATCCTCATGCCTCGGAAGCCTAACGAGGTCTTGTTCTTTTCGATCCCCGTATTCGGTCACGAATCTACGGCCAGACAATCCTAATCGCAACTAGGGTTTCCCCTAGAGTCCCTCAATATTTATTTTGGTGATAAAGTGTTGACAGTATTCTGGATTCCAGCCGACTATTAGTCTCTGCCAAGCATTCAGCATGAGCGTGTTGTACGGCCTCAGCCCGCCCCACCAGCCCCAGCAGGACGAGTTCCGACATGCCTCCGAGGGAGATTACAAACATGGGTCTGTTTAACCCGAGCTATTTCCTGCACGCCGCAAACATCTTGCTGTTGGTAGCGTACAGCGTTCGCGACATTCTCTGGCTGAGGTTGTTTGCGGTGGCGGCCTCGCTGATAACGCTGCCGTATTTCATCCTGCAGCCTGAACCGCTGTGGGAGCCAATCATTTGGAGCAGCGTCTTTGCCGCGATCAATTCGTTCCAGTCTTGGCGTCTTTTTGTCGAGCGACGGCCAGTTAAATTGACGCCTGAAGAGGACGAAATTCGTCGGCTCGTCTTCCCGGATTTGCCGTCTCGGAAAGTTGTGCAGATTCTGAGTATCGGAGCGTGGACAACCTTGGAAATTGGTGAACGAATGCTGGAGCGTGGCAAAAGTGTTGAGGCAATCTCGGTCATTGTTCGCGGGAAAGTGCGGGTCACGAGAGATGATCGTGTCTTCGGGGAGTTCGGCGCGGGCCACATTATGGGCTCAGCCCTTCTGTTGAGTGGCGTCACAGCAGATGTAGATGCCGTGGTAGTAGAGCCTGTTCGGTGCATGCGATGGGAGGTTGAGCCGCTCGACAGTTATCTGGCCGCCAATCCCGAGACACGGATTGTCTTGCAAAAGCACCTAGCGCGTGACCTAGCCGGAAAAGTGTTAGCTGCTGCCAAACTTTAGACTCATCTGATCCTTTTCAACAGCACCGCTCTCTGAAGCTGCATTCAATTCGTACCTAAACAGGGTAGTCTTTTCTTTGAATTGAGCTTCGCGAACGAATTTAGCGTTTGAAACTCCGGCGCTTAGACTTCGAGCCAATGTTGCGTCGACCCATTGAATCCACCGCTGTTACCAGAAAAGTGGGTACTGGATCGAACATGGCCGGTTAGGGGGATCCCTAGTTACGCGCGAGCCACACACCGTCGTAAATTGCCCATATCGGGGAGGTGCGACATGAATTGCAGGGAGCGAACCGCAATTTGGTGCATGACGATGTTAGCCGGGGTCTGCCTTTCCACCGTGGCACAAGCTCAAACAAATCCGTTTACAAAGGCCCAGGTGGGTGACCGCATCCGTAAAGTGGAAGACGGCGTGGACCAATTCCAAAAGTATCTCGAAAATCGTGGACAAAACGCCAAGAACCGCTCCGACTCGACACAAAGCAGCGGAGCGACAACGCGCCGCCAGCGTTCGGATTCAGCGAACACCGACGCTCGGGCGAACCAAGCCAAGCAAACAAAAGACGACCTTGAAAATGCCATGGACGATTTGAATCGCACGACAAACCGTCTTCGGCGCAAGTTCGACCCAACGTCTAATTATCTTGAAACAAAGGCACAAATGGAGCCGGTCATGGACAGTGCACGCCGCGTCAATCAAGTGATGACGAAGGGCAATTACGGTAGTCAGGCAGAAAAATACTGGGCCGCTTTGCGCGCGAATATCAATGACCTTGCGCGATGCTATAACTTGACCCCCATGGGCGCGTAGGTCTCACCGAAAGTCCTGATTAACGCCGGACTCGGACAAGTCCCGTTTTGGGAAATCACAGATGGTCGCAACTGCCTCCCCGGGGTGTGTTTGGGACTGCAGAGACGCGCCCACAAACATCTGATTTTGGCCCGGCGAAACTGAGGAAAATTGAGTGCGTGGAATCAGCTACTTGCGGAGTCAGGAAAGGTGGGGTTTTTGGGCAGGCTTCATCGCAACCCATGAGTCAATGATCCGCCTGCACTATTCAATGTTGTCGCGCTTGGAAACCGTTGGGCCCAACTATCCTGTTGCACGATTGGTTACCTCAACACTCTTTCCCTGACCGACTGTTATCAAGGGAGCATTAAGCTAAGCGCGTAGGCGTCGTGGCTTCTATTCTAGATTAAGCATTGTGTGCCTTTTTTTGCCTGATCTGTTCTTGGTTTCGGAGGCATAGGGACCCGATGCACGAACGAGCGCAGCTTGACAAAAAATATTCTTCACTCCAGAAGGCATCACAGACGCGTTGAAACGCCCCATGGTGTGTGGGCCATCTGGCGCTGCGGCCGAGCTGAAGACACGTCGCGAGTTAGAGATTTGAGCGTGGGTGGTCTTTTCATCGAAACACGCAAGGTATGCCCCATCGGCGCGACGGTTGAACTTCATTTCCTTGTGCAGGATGGAGAGATCAGGGCTAATGCTACTGTGCGTTACGTCAAGGCTGGGAGCGGGCTTGGTCTGCAATTCGAGACCGTTCGCGGTGAGGACCAAGCGCGATTTGCGACGATGGTCAAAAGACTAATGCAGGCAGAACCTCCGGCGAACTCCACAACTAAAGTCTCGGCGTAACCACGCCTGACATGACGAAACTAACCAGACCCGAGATTGGAGTACGGGGTGCAGTGCTGCGGGATACGGTGAGAGTTGATCACAAGACCTAGGGAACAAACATAGTTCCTCTTCTGAAACTCAAAATCACCACAAGAATAACGACGATCAGAGCCGGCACAAGATTTAACAGTCTCATCGCAAAATGATGTCGCCGTGCGGAAATCGTGTCTGTCCAAAACTTCACAATCCTGGTAAACGCTAGTGATTTACCGGATGCGCGTTCTCGCTCAGCAGTGAGCGGGGGGGCGGAGTTCCGCGCGCGTCCGGTAAAGCCGTTTGGAGGTGGCCGCTCGTGGGTGCGGCGGACGCGGGCCTATGCAAATTCAATTGTGGGGAGAGGAACGCCGTTACCAGAGAAATTGGTACCTCAGCTGAGCAGCAGTTTGCCTCAAACAGATTTTGTCTACTGATGCGCGAATTCGATCTTTTAGAATGAGTGAATTACAGCTGCTGAGGCCTCGTGGTTTTTGGGCAGACTCCCGGGGACGCAATATAAAAGGGCGGCCCTGTTGGAGTAGGGTTTGGGTACTTGCCTCGACCTTACGGAAAGGAACGCCGTCAATGGGTATGTCGGCCTAGACCTGCATGAGGAAAGCATTTCGATTTGCGGTGGGGCTTGGAACACTTTGGTCGAATCTTGCAGGTTGTAGTTCACAACATTCCGGGAATCGTTTGCTTGATCTGGAAGTATTCCAAGCAGCACTTCAAGTGCTCTCATCAGGCTGTGCCACGCGACCCGTACTGCGGTAAAGCTCCGATCCAATCCTAATTCATCACATTCTTCAAGTTCCTCCACCGCTCGCCTGAAGTCGGCTATGCACTGGTGAAGTGAAATGACCTCCGAGAAATGATTCACTTTTACACTAGCGGTTTGCGCTGCGAATCGGGTTTTCAAGAGGAATATCTTCGGGGCCAACTCTTCGACCTCTGCCACGATCCGGTCCAAAATAGCCTCTTTTGCCTTCGTCACCATAATTAGAGATAAGGCATTTGGAGAGCCAAGACCGCCGGCACTTCAAACTACAGGAAACATACGAACGGAGGCAATTTCCGCCGCTCGAGAGTGGGAGAGATCGTCGGAAGGCGCACCTTAGCTCGCAAAATGACCCAGTTGGGCGATTAGCCGCCAATTCCTTGAAGTCTCCTAACCAGTTATCCCATGCGTTTAGCCGGACACAGTCAATACCGCGGGAGCGCCAGCACCGCGGCTGTCGCCGACTGTTCACTGAGAACCGCACTTCATTAATCTGTTGATCGCAAAAACTTCGGAACTCGTCGGTCGCTCGATTGGCCCAACGTCGGAGGGAAGAAACCAAAAATCTTCGGTTCTGTCAGCAAGCCTTTGGTCAGGAGAAAGAGATACTCAGCACGATTTTTTCGCATTCGGATGTCCACAATGGTGTCCAGGCGGATCCCGAGTCCAATTCTTACGCGGACATATTGGTTCGGCACGCTCTTCAAAGTCGAAGCCTCCATGAAGTCAACTCCCCTTCCCACCTTAGCAGTGCTTCCTTCAAGTGATGCTCAAATCTGAGACTGGCCTCAAAATCACAGCTTTAGCAACCGATGGATTAGAAACAGTGGAACGAAAGTACCATGCCCGCAGGCTGAAGGACCGAAGACAATCACCTCATGCGTCTGCGTATTAATATCGCCATCTCCCTGGTTGCGCTGATTGCAATTTTTTGGGGCGTTCGCTTTGCGGTCGCTCAAGAGCGCACGCGAACACCAGAGTTTTTGCAGGCCAAGTATCAAGAGCTGAATCGAACATTCTTCCACAACCAGCTGCCACCTGTTCAAATTGACTGGGCTGATCTAACCGAGGAAAACCGCGTGGGTAAGACATACCTGAAAGAAGACAACTTCTTTGTGATACTGGTGGATCGTGACACTAACTTCCGAGATGGGGAGTTGGAAGACACCGTGGAGCACGAGACTTGCCACGTGGTGACTTGGCGGCAGGAGGAAGATCCGCACGGGCGACGGTTTCGGGCCTGCATGTCTCGCATCAAAGCTAACAAACACTAGCGCAACCAGATACGCCTTCGACTCTCTTTAAGAGGCCCTTCGAAGAAGGCCCCGTTCCGCAGCCTTTGAGGAGTTCGGCCCTACGCAGGACTTTTTTTGACTGTGCGCTCCCGCTCCGATCAAAAAGCCTAAATAACTAGTCCTGGTGATTAGGGAAATCCCTAGTTGTTTCCTGCCTTGCACCTCATTACCTTCCTTCTTGAAGGAGAAATTCCATGAAAATCAGGACGATTGCTTCCATTCTTGCCGTCGCTCTGCTGTCCGCAGGCATGTGCATCGCCGCGGACGACAATGAAGAAAAACGACAGAAAACTCGCAAGATGGCAGCCGAGGCCTTGCAGGACTTGTACAAGCTGGAACCCGCTGCTCAAGCGGCTATCCAGAAAGCGGCGGGATACGCCGTTTTCGACAACATGGGGGTGAACGTATTGCTGTTGAGCACGGCACGCGGTTCAGGAATGGCCGTCAACAACAAGACCAAGCAAGAAACCTTCATGAAGATGGCTTCGGCCGGTGCCGGTCTGGGCATGGGAGTGAAAGACTATGTCGTGGTGTTTGTTTTCGAGAACGAAAAGGCCCTGGCACAATTTCTGGACTCCGGCTGGTCCGGTTCAGGGCAAGCGGACGCTGCCGCCAAAGCGGGTGAGAAGGGCGGAGCTTACTCGGGAGCGGCTGAAGTTGCCCCGGGAGTATGGGTCTATCAGATCACCAAGAATGGCCTCGCACTGCAGTTGACCCTGCAGGGTACGAAGTACTACAAGGACGACGACCTGAATAAAACAGCTAAATCCTAGCAGTGGGTCACCAACTGGATCAGGGCCGGCAACCAGCAACCAGAGTTCGCTACTGTGCCCGTGTACACTGCCGGAAGGAGCGACGTACGTCGATGCCGGCGGGACTCGATCAGAAGATTCAAATGACTTGTTTCTGTTATCAACGGGAAGGCCACTTCGAGTAGGAAGACATCATCAAAGGAGATCAAACGTGATTTCACCCAAAGATTGGCAACGCATCGCATGTAGCGTGTCAGGGGTGGGCATTCTTTGCATCGCCTTGGCGTTTTCCGCAAATTCGCAAGTAAAAACGGAAACGAAGGTCGAAGAAGGCCTGACCTCGCAAACTGTCAAGGTCGAGACCGCGGAGGTGGTGTATGTCTCCGGCAACGATCTCGTCGTCAAGACCGACGACGGTGAGCTTCGACATTTCCCGAATGTTTCAGACGACAAAACCGTGACTGTCGCCGGCAAGGAATTGACGGTTCACGATCTCAAACCTGGCATGAAGCTGCAGCGGACCACCATCACGAGCACCACACCGAGAATGATCACCACCGTAAAGATCGTGACCGGTAAAGTCTGGCGCGTCAATCCACCGAACTCAGTCATTCTCACCTTGGAAGATGGTACGAACCAGTCCTTTAACATTCCCAACGGTCAGAAATTCAATGTCGACGGCCAAGAGACCGACGCTTGGGGCCTTAAAGAAGGAATGAACATTTCGGCAACCGCGGTCACCGAGGCACCTGAAACGGTCGTGTCACAAGAGGTGGTACGTACGGGAACAGCGCCACCTCCGAAGCCTCAACCGCCAAGACAGGGTGCGACACTGCTCATCATTGTTGTTCCGGCTAAGTAGCTCGAATCGTTCCTCGCTCGCGCGTCAAAGGTCAGGGCGCCGCGCTATCGCGAGCTGCTCGAGTTTCACTTCGTGTTCCCGTGTAAAGTCAAAAGAGTCCTCACCGAGGATTGCCTAACGGACTGCTGCTTGTTTGTCGTCCTTGCGTGCGATTCTAGATATACCCCCAGCGCGGTATCCTTGCCTCTTTGGCTGCTTGGTTCAGATGACCGCGCTGGAATACACCGCTGATCTAACTTCTGTATGGTGAGGTTACGCGTGTATGGTGAGGTTACGCGAGGCTGTCCAGTTTTATCCAGTTTGCGAATGATTTCTTGCTGGAACGGGTGGACGCGTTAGCCGGTCGCATCCGCAACAAAAAGGGCACCCATCCTTCGCGGACAGGAGCCCTCTATCAATCAGCTCTTGTAGATTTACTGCCTAGTTGGACATGAACAGACCGTCATGTCCTCGTCAGTGACCGATCGCACAGGCGACCGTTTGGTGGACACGAGCCTCCACGCTATCGAAGTTCCGATCCCCAACTCCTGGCAGCGCCGCGGTTAGCGGCTGCGTTTGTGATGTGCGCAGCATTACGCGGGTTGCCGACTTGACGACTGAAATGGTAGTACTCAATATCCTCCCACGGAGACAGCGACTGCCAACTTCTTGGACTCAATCAATCAGGGGTGATTCGGAATTGGGACAACATATCTCCGCTGGCTTCTTCAAAAAGCCCGAGGTTCTCGTGGTACTGAAAAATGTGATCCTTGTTGGGGAATGAAGGGAATTTTTCTATGAAACTAGATAGACGGGCGAGAGCAGAATTCCACTTCGTTAGGTCGCGTAGGTCGCGCATTGGCAGTCTAAGCTAGCCAATGTTCACTTTAGAACGGGGCCCCTAGAAGTGAGCATGAGCAAGTTTCCTCGGGCAGTTTTGTCCCGGTTTACACAAGGAGCCCCGTTCTTCAAGTACCAAAAAGGAGAGACCTGGGTCTGTGATACAGGACACGGTTCAAATAACTACCTGCGATGGCTGCTCTGATCGTCGGTGGAGGCCTTGTCCTTTCAGTCAGTTAGATTTTTTGTCGGAAGTGGCACGTGATTTGCTCCTGGTCACAGATAGATTTCGCACGCGATCTACTTATCGAGGTTCGAAGATGCGCAAAATTATGTCGGGCTGGCATCAATCTTCCTGCGGTTAGCGATGGCACCGGACACCACGCCCGAAGATCGCGACGTTAAACGTGAGGATGAAGCCGGCGGGAATGCAACCAAGATTAGTGAGTTCCATCCGCCGGCATGTGGGTGCGGATGCTTCCTGCTTCTGCAATCCTTCCAGTGAATGAGGGCAAGAAAGTAAGAATCTCGGGTGCTCTCGAGTCTCCTCACGTCATTGCAGTACGAACAGTCGATGAGGTTGACTAGACGGCGAACTCCGTGCCACCACCATGGCCCTGAGTGAGGGACTGGCCTGTGTATCGGATCATCCTTTGATTCGAATCACACCGAGCCCAATCGTTTTACGCAGACGCTCCGGGTATTTTTCGCGCGCTTTCTCCGCTTCTTTCTTTGTCTTGAATGGCTTGGATAACGGCGTGAACTCAACGCCGACGTATTTGAAGAGGAGCCACTTCTCGATCGTTTTAGGCATTTAAAACTTAGAACACGGTGATATGAGGTGACGGCAATATGCGATAATTTCGCCGAACCCTCTTTCTCGAGCCGCTTCCAAATCTAGAGGGAGCCTCAGCTTTGGGCTCTCCCTTTTTATAGTCCTATTGACATCTGATTTCCCTATCTGATTTCCCTATCTGATTTTCTCTCAGAAGACAGGCCATAAGATTTGAATCAAACCGTCCGATGGCGTGTAGCAAGTGCGTGCGCCCTGCGTGGGTGCAGCATCGCTCTGTAGGCCGCCCCACATATTGGCTATATATATATATAATTCCCCTTACGGCAAGAGTCGTCGCTGATTTGTGCTATGTGCCGTCCACGAGAGGGTGTTAGCATCCTGCCCTATCAATCTGTTTCCCCTGGTCGGCGCTTGGATGATTCGTCTGGAAAATGGTGAACGGGAGCAGTCTCCGAAGTTCCAATGCTTCAAACAGACTATCAATTGCGGCTTGTGCGTTAGTTCGCAATACTTCCGCACGAACCGTCGAACTGTTCAGATTTAGTCGATTCATCTGGCTGTCGTCGATTTTGATCCATTCTATCCGACCGAATTTGTCGCCCCGTTTCACAGCAAACTTGCAGAGCCACTGCGATTTCGCTAATGAGTTCGACAATCCCGTGTGGGGGGCTCCAACAGGTCAACGCTACTAGAAACAAGACGTCCGGTTACCCGACCGCACGGCCAATTGAGGATTGCGAGGGTAAATCCATTATAATTTACGCCTATGAGTCGCACCCCCGCCCTGGCTTTCTGGCCTCCGAACGCCCCTACGCTTCTTCTGTATTGCAGTAGACTCCGCGAAACGCATCGCCGGTGCACCTAGAGCGGGTGGCCACAAGGAAGCGTTAGTGAGTGTGGTGTTCGCCGCCGCCTCCCTCTAGAAGCATTCCTCAACGAATCGGTGTATTTGGCTGAGAACGCTCGTGGTGCGCCGCCCATTGTCTCTGCGTTTGCTCAGGTAATGGCAGAAGCTGAAGAGTCGAGAGTACAAATACAGTCTAAATTCCAACTGGGAAACCTAGTTCTCACGGGTAAGAGTTACGAAAAGGGAGCAGCGCCGTATCAGGATTTTGCTGGCCTATTTGCTATCCGGAACTTGTTGATGCATGGGAAATCAAACGAAACCGTTCCTGACCGTTGATGGCAAACCGGGAGCGCTGCTTAGTCCTCTTGCCGTAATTGACAGACTTTCTTCGAAGATATTCTTCATGAACCTGCGCCAGAGCACCAAAAGGGATTTGTGACCGTTGCTGGGGATACGTCGCAAGTGGAACTATTTCCGAGTGACCCTTGGTCCTCTGAGAACGCAGATGCGGAGCTTTTCCAGCTATAATGCGGTCGTTCATGACTCACGCAAAGCCATCAATACGACGTTGGTCACAGGCAGCGTCTTTCTTTCTTCTCACTCTAGTCGCGCTTCAGGTGTCCAGGCCGGATGAGAAGGTCCAGCGCGCGGAAAACGAATACCCGGGCAAACACTGGTCGCAAGCTGGCACGCCTGAGGATCAAGGTTGGTCGTCGGATAAATTGGCAGCCGCCAAATCCTACGCCGATTCTATTGACACTGCCGCAGTGATCATCGTCGATGACGGGACCGTCGTTTCTCAATGGGGCGAGACGACAACTAAGTTCAACGTGCACTCCATTCGCAAGAGCTTTCTGAGCGGTCTGTATGGCATCGCCGCGGCAAAGGGCCAAATCGACCTGAACGCCACGCTCGGTCAACTAGGGATTGATGATTACGAGCCGTCGTTAACGCCGGAAGAGAAACAGGCACGAGTGATTGACCTGCTCAAGGCGCGGTCGGGCATTTATCATGCCGCCCTTTATGAGACACCCGCAATGAGGGCTGAAAAACCACCTCGTGGTTCCCATCCGCCGCGTTCGTTTTGGTATTACAACAATTGGGACTTTAATGCGCTGGGGACGATCTACGAGAAGCTGACTCACGACTCGATTTACCACAGTTTCGACGCGCAGATTGCTCAACGAATTGGCATGGAGGACTATGACCCGAAGGAGCAGGAATATGTCACCGGGCAGGATTCGATTCATCGCGCTTACCCATTTCGGATGTCCGCGCGCGATATGGCTCGATTCGGCTTGCTGTATTTGAGAGGCGGTAAGTGGCGCGGCGCGCAGCTTATTCCCGCACAGTGGATACGAGAAAGCACCACCGCTTATTCCGTCGCAGACGGCAATGCCAGGGATGGCTACAGCGGCTATGGCTACCTGTGGTGGGTCGCAGTGAATGGTAACCACTATCCAAAGGTCGAATTGCCGGATGGAAGCTTTTCGGCTTGGGGCGCCGGTGGCCACTTTATTGCTGTTATTCCCGCTCTGAATGTTGTCGTTGTGCACCGCGTCAATACGGAGGACCCCGCAAAGAAGGTCACGCTGGAGCAGTTTGGCGAACTCTTGCGCCTCATCCTTGCTGCTAGGAAACGATAGAAGCTGGGCCTCGTCTCCGGTTACGGGAGAAGTGGAGGCAGTACGCAGACTCCCTATGAACGGACTGACCTAGTTGCATCGCGCTAACCTCCCAAGTGGGTCCCGGCACCCCAGTTCGAGCAATCAGCGGTTCGCCTATCGCTGACGGTCATTGTTCCGCGGGAGGTTTTGTGTGAATTACTCAATTTTTTCAAGTGTGGGAGCGATTGTTGTCGCTTCGCCGGGCGTAATGGTCAGTGTTCTCTCTCAAGGTTTGAATCCAGACGTTTCAAGCCTTATCAAATGGTCTCCTGCCGAAGGATGAAGTGTTGTCGGTGTGTTTCCCACGTATTTGCCATCAACGGTAATATCTGCTCCATCGGGATTTGATTTGATTTCGATTGTGATCGTTGGGATTGGGTTTTCGGCAGCCTGACGAGTGTCTTTTGTCGTATCCGATGGCTGAAATTTCTTAGGGTCGAGACTAATGTCCCCACTTACGTAAGCAGTTATTTCGGTCCCTTTTGGAATTGTGATGTCTTTGCCCTTCATCAGTAAGAACAGTGGGGCGGCGGGAAAGAAAACAATGCTCGTTGCTACAATTGCCCCCGTCATTGCACCGACATGGCTGCCACCCTTTAGTTCCTTAACGGCACGCAGGGGAGCCTTTTCTCCATCGGCGAGCTTTACATTGTCGATATTGATGTTGAGTTTTCCGGCCCTTCCCATGCGCCGCTTTGACTGTGCGTCGGTCACAGTTGCCCAAGCACCCCCCTCTGGGAATCACAACCACATCTTTGCATTTGATTTCTTCGAGAACCTCGAAATCCACGGTGTCTCCCACTTGCGCGTCTTCTGAGGAAACTTTGCGATTGATGCGGAGCTTGACAGGTGTTCCATCTTCCAAGCTGAAGTCTAGAGCCGGCTTTGGAGTAATTACCTCAGGAGTTTGGCTCGCTGGCTTTTCGGATTGTGTTTGCGTTGTTGGGTTCTTGGCAAGTGGGGTGATGGGAAGAGCACTGTTTTGCGATTCGCAGAACAGATGCTCAAAGAACTGTCACGGCAGAAGTCGCGAGTTCGAGTCTCGTCGTCCCCGCCATTCTTTGTTAAGGAGTTATCGGACGCGGCACCGAGAGCTCCAACCAGTTCCACTTTCTAGACATGGAAAATATTCCGCCTATCCCCGATATCTAGTGCAGCTTACACCACGCCAGGTGTCTCACTCTCGCGTTCCCAGAAACGGCTTTTCCGTGCGGCTTCGATATATTCCTCTCTGCCGTCTTCCTCATCCAGATCGATCAACCCATCGCCAGATGCCAACTTGACCTTCGCCGCAAGTATAGGAATTCCGGACCAAGCGATGGCTTTACAGTGACGAAACCCGTCCATCAGGAACGACACGGCGTTAGGATTTTGCGCCAGTTCCTCGTCGCCCTTCGGGCCAGACAGGACGACGACCGCATCGAATAACACTGACGGCGCACCTCGCAGCGCCATTTCTCCAGTCTGCAACGTGCCGGTCGCATCGTGTTCGCCCTGGGCTCTGCAAGTGATCAGCGCCACGGCCGTACTTTCTTTTTCGATATCATTCTGAATCTTTGTGAGCAGTTTTCTGTCGAATCCTTTGCCAAGGAGAATTCCAATCTTTCGACCTTTGAGCGTCGGTTTCATTCGCGAGTAAAGCGAAAGCGATGGACTCGGCGGAAGGTCGATAGGTTGTCGTGCGGGAGTAATTTTCTCTGCACGGCCTTCCGCCCCAAGCCCGCGCGTCACGCGTTCCGCAAGGGTCTCGTCAATCCAGTGCAGATGACCCAGCATTCGAAAACGGATGGCTTCAGTTTCGACTTTGGATAGTTCGAAGATCAATGCCTGTGCGATATGTTTCTGCTCTAAGTCGGTCTGCGAGCGGTAAAAAAGTCGCGCCTGTGAATAGTGGTCCGCGAACGACTCCGAGCGCAGCCGGACTGGATTGCCATCGAGCGGTCTCTGAGAAGTGCGAAAACCTCGCTCGGTGGACTCGCGCAGGCCCGCAGGGTCGAGCGAATTCGGCTCGTAGGCCACTCGTCCTTTTTGCAGATTCATCTGATGAATTCCGTCGCGTTGCAGGTTATGAAATGGGCATTTCGGCGCGTTCACCGGAATCTGGTGAACATTTGGCCCGCCGAGTCTGCTGAGCTGTGTATCCAGATATGAGAACAAACGCCCTTGTAGCAGAGGGTCTTCGGAAAAATCGATGCCGGGCACAATATGACTGGGACAGAACGCCACCTGCTCTGTTTCGGCAAAGAAGTTGTCCACGTTGCGATCGAGGACCATTTTGCCGACCATCTCTAGCGGCACCGCTTCTTCGGGAATAATTTTCGTTGCATCCAAAACGTCGAACTCAAACTTGTCGGCGAATTCCTGGTCAAAGACCTGCAGTCCTAATTCGTACTCAGGAAAATTCCTCGAGGAGATGGCATCCCATAGATCGCGCCGGTGAAAATCCGGATCCGCTCCATTGATCTTCAACGCTTCATCCCACAACACCGAGCTATTGCCGATCGTCGGCCGCCAGTGAAATTTCACAAACTTCTGGTCCCCGGCTTCATTGATCAGCCTGAACGTATGCACACCGAAGCCTTCCATCGTCCGCAGGGAGCGCGGGATCGCTCGGTCCGACATCGCCCACATGATCATGTGCAACGATTCTGGCATTAGCGAGATGAAATCCCAGAACGTGTCGTGCGCTGAAGCGGCTTGTGGAAATGCGCGATCAGGTTCAGGTTTGACGGAATGGATCAGATCTGGAAACTTCATGGCGTCCTGAATAAAAAACACGGGAATGTTGTTGCCGACGAGATCGAAGTTACCTTCGGAAGTGTAGAACTTCGTCGCGAAACCGCGAACATCGCGGGGCAAGTCGGCGGACCCTCGCTCACCTGCCACGGTCGAAAATCGCACAAAGACCGGAGTCTTCACTTTTGGATCGGCCAGAAAGGCCGCTTTGGTCACATGCTTCAGGGATTTGTACGGCTGAAAGTAGCCATGCGCTCCCACGCCACGCGCGTGAACGATGCGCTCTGGAATGCGCTCGTGGTCGAAGTGTGTAATCTTCTCACGCAGAATAAAATCTTCAAGCATTGTGGGGCCGGGTTTGCCGGCCTTGAGGGAATTCTGGTTGTCCGAAATGGGTAGACCTTGATTAGTCGAGAGAAATCCGTCAGGCGACTGTGGCTTTTGGTGTGTTTCGCCTCCTCCCGTCTGGGCACTCGCGTCGGTAGGGGTGAGCGCCGGAGTTATGTTCGTTGACGGATTAGGTAGCTTTTCCCTGCTGGTTGAGAGCTTGCGGCTGGAGGACTTCGTTTTTTTCATCGGTAGCACCTCGTTGGCAATAGAGGATCCAGATTGCGACGGATGAAATGGACGAACCATACCGGGACTCACGTAGGAAGCTCGCCTTTCGTTCGATTTCACGATGGGAACACCTATTAGAAACCCTAAACGACGCGATTCCTTCGGCTTGGTGAGACTCTCTTCGATTAGGCGGGTCGAGCGTGCGTGCGTGAACGGACGTTGTCATTTACGGGCGCTTGCTGGGGACATTCACAGTTTAAGGAGTGTTTTCGGCCGGGTAAAATCAGACAGGCTACACATTTGCGCCGAAGGCAAGCAGACGGCCGTCGCAATCCTTCACCACAAATTCACGGCAGTGCCACGGCATGTTAGCAATCCCCCGCGTGAAGTCCACGCCTTTAGCGGAATACTCGGCAAAAAGGGCGTCCGCATCTTCGACGAACAGGTAGGCGTCCAGCAACTCGTCGGAATATTTGTTGGGGTTGGCTGCAGGAGGCGCGGCACAGCGGAAATGAATCGCGTGCTGGTCGCGGGCAACGATGGCGTAAACCGGCGGGTCCTGCCACGTGCCCAAACACTCGAAGCCAAGCATATTTTTGTAATAGGCCAGAGTTCCGGGAATGTCCATGGTGAAGAACTGCGGGGCGATCTGACGGATCATGGGCCAAGTCTACTACGGAAAAATGCCGGACGCTCAGAGCGAGGAAGCAACTTTTTCCTTCTTAAAGCCGCGAGCGGTTTCTCGCAACTCGTAACAATTCCGAACGTCGCCGCAGTGGCCAAAGCCGCGCTGAATTTCTTGGACTTGCGGCACGACTGAAATCGTGCCCTCCCGAAAAACAGACGTTCTCGCACAGTCTCTGAAACACACCCGCCGACTACGGCAATTGCAGGCGCTTGCCCTCTTGAACCGTCTTGTGAAGAGTTTGTCCGCGGTAGGTGTAGTCAACTTTCAGAGACTTGTCCGCGCCGACGTTTGGGTCGCCGCCCATGTTGTCATTGGTGACCTTCACATCAAGGATATTGTTCTGAATCAACCTCTGGAGCCTCCGAGTGACGTCGTTCCCGTGACCATTTTTGCCGTAGAACGCTTTGACGATCTCGAGTTTGCCAATCTGAGGTTGCGCATGCATGGTGGTAACGAGTGTGGCCACGAGCAGTAGAGCAATTACTGGAAAAACGAAACGAGCAATTCGCATGTCAATATTCCTTTCGATCAGATCCCGCTATGTTGGTCAAGGGTGACTTCTAGACCGCCGGTGAGGTATTCGGAAAACTACTCGCCAGCACTCCGAAGAAATACGGTGTCGCGAGAGCCAGAAAGGCCGGGCAATCGCGGCTTCCCGTCCTCTCAGTAGCTCACATCTGCTCTAGTGAGACAGCGTCCGTACGACGACCGTAGGAGCACCGATGATTCGGAGTGCTAGAAAATGAACAAGGTTCGCAAAGGCCCCGCGGAACGGCTGGGTGATGGAGCTTTGTCGATGGCTTCTTTACGGTGTCGGCGTATACCAGATCGGTGACGTCCATGCTCGCTCCTGATGCTTCATCGGCACGTCGGGAGACATTTTCACGCCGAAGCGCACGGCATCGTAGGCGGTCCAGCGAGGAGTGGGAATCTCTAGGACGCGCACATAGTAGAAGGTGCGTTGCGAGGGGTTGAAATCGGGATCCTTCCAGAGCCATCAGTTCCGGATCGCCGATCGTGTTGGTCCAGGTCGCTCGGGAAACATCGACGGTGTCGCCAACTGGGGGAATTTTTCCATTGGCACCGCGCTTGCGTCTGTCAGCGTTCCCCCAAACGACATCGTAAATCTTCTCGTGAGTCTTGCCATCCTTGTCTAGCCAGCCTTTGATTATCTGGACGCGATCGAGATTTGCGCCCATTGGATCCTTCATCGCCGCAACGAGAAACGTCGGAGCTTTCCCATCGGCGGAGGCCTTTGGCAGGTCCGCACCCATGGGCACACCCTTGCGGTAGCCGATTTCGGCGAGATAGCGAGTGCGAGTTTCTTCCGGTTGGTAGTCCCAACCGCCAAAGAATCGCACCGTCATGCGCGTGCCGGAAGTTGCGTAACATTCCTTGCGCATCATCGCGTCCCACAGGGCCGTTCGCGTGTTTCCGGTGGCCCACACGGCTGCGTAGCCCGCTGCTTCGTGCATCCAGTCGTAACGAGTGAAGCCCAGTCCCTTCTTGGCGACCTGGCTCCACCGAGTCGGGTGCGGTTCCTGCTCCACGTGTTTGCCGAAGAAGTTGTCCTCTTCGATCGAAGTGAGCGAATTGTGAACGTCGGTACCCCCGATGAAACCGATCTTGAACGGGTTAGTTCCCAACTTTTGTTCGAGCGCGAAACCATTCATCAGCGCGCCGCGGATGAACATGTACTGTCGCATCTCCGGAGTTTCCGGCTCACCCTCCAGTGTCAGGTTTCCGTATTCCCAACCCTTGCCCGGTCGCCCGGTCTTCAGTCAGGCTCGCATTGGTTGCAATCTGGCTTCAGAGCAGCCTTTTGGGTATTCGGAAAACTCCCAAAGTGGCCCTAGAAAAACTACGGTGTAGCGCTCGAAGGAGCGCCGATTCATTTGGACTGCAGAATGTCGCGGCCGTTGGTTGGCTGGATAGGACGCGCGTTCTTCGGGTAAATTTTTGCGAACGTTTTTATTTGCTCGGATGAAACGGTGGCGTGGCTTTTCAGGACGTACCAGGTCACCCCTTCGGTACATGGAGGAGTTGTCAGCGACCCGGAAAAAGTGAAGTAGCCATGCTCGCTGGGGAGAAGATCCTGAGCCTGGACAGAGACCGCTGGGACATCCTGAGCCTTTTCTTTTTCGGATGGAATGTTCTTCCACAATGCATCGATCAGCGGGTTGGCACTTCCTTCTTCAAAGAGTACGGCGACGACTGCCAAATGTCCTTCAGCATCGGAATGCACAAGATGGACCGCCAACGGAAAGCGTTTTCCGTTCACGTGCTCTTCACTCGGATGATGAAAGTGAAACTGTTTCAAGGTGTAGGTCTTGTCACCAACGGTGAGAGTGCTGCCCGGAACGTAATTCACCTCGATGGTGTGGCCGTTGTCGATGATATTGAGTGCCACGGCACGGTAGTCCAGTTTAAGGACGGGGAGATCCGCAGGCTTGGCGTGAGTGATATTTATGGGCGACTCCGTATGGCCCAAAGAACATGCGGAATAAGATGGATCCAGCTTGCCCCAGTGCTTCGGATCGTCCGAACCTGAATAGGACCAGTGCGGCGGCTGAGGTTCCTGAGCTGCGCTGAAAGTTGGCAAGACCAGCAGGCCCAGGATTGACGTGAGCAGAGCAATGTTGCGAAGAACACGCGAATTCATCGGAAACTCTCCTAAGAACGATCAGATCGGATATCTGCTCGGGGTCTGCTCTCTCCTACCCCCCTGAAGCAGTCTCAGACCGCGCAGGCCCATTACGATGATTTGCAATCCCAAGGCCACTTGAATGATTCCCAGTACCGTTCCAAGAAGTTGCATGGGCATGCCCGCATACTTTAGCACTTGTTTTGCAAAGAGCATGGCGACTAAATTTAGGACCATAAGTCCCAGCATGGCGGCAAAAATCTCGCTTTTCGTCACGAAATCCGGAGTTAGCGTCATGAAGACGATTACCGCGGCAACGCCGTAGGGCGTAACGATGGTGGGAAATGCCAATGGCGAAACAGCCAGCCTCATCGACGGCTCATACTCTCGTCGCGCCACCGTTTCACTGGTATCAAATTGCTGCATTACTGTTTGCAATGCCAGCAAAAATAGGATGATTCCCGCAGCAATGCCCAGAACCGGAACGGAAATGTAATATTTCCGCATGGATCTCTCGCCAATTACGGCAGCAAATATCAGTGGAATCACCGAAGAGTTCATTAATTTCCCTTCAGAATTCCGATTCCGATGACATCGAGCTCGTAAAGATTGCTGAAACTAGAACAAATCTAGATTGCAATGATCCTGCGCTTTATCGCGTACTTCACCAGCTCGGAATTGGACTTCAGGTTCAACAGTTCCATCGCGGCGTATTTATGGCAGGCAACGGTTCGCGGCGTGATTTTCAGCTCCGATGCAACCTGTTTCATTGACCGTCCCTCCGCCAACAGTTGCAACACTTCGCGCTGACGGGAAGTGGGCTCGGGTGCATGTTCCCGGGCCTTGGGTGCGCGCAAAGAAACCGCGGTCAATCCCTCCTCCGCGCTCGGCGTAACATAGGAACCGCCCTTCAGCACCCGGTCAATCGCTTCCGTCAGTTCCGACACGGCTGCCTCTTTTAGCAGAAATGCAGACCCGCCTGCCCGAAATGATTCGCTCACCAGGTCAGGATCTTCGTTCATGGCCATGTAGATGAGTTCCATTCTTGGCCAGTCGCGCTTCAACTGTCGTCCGGCATCCAGCCCATTTAGCTCCGGCATGGAAATGTCCAGCACGATAGCGTCAGGCCGCAAGGGGCCTGCTGCTTCCAGGAGTGCGCGGCCGTCTGTCACAACGCCCACAACCTCGCAGCGCGGTTCAAGCACAACTCGCAACGCATCCGCCAACATTTGATGGTCATCCGCCAGTAGTACTCGTGGGCGCGTCATAGTTCCGTTCTCCTATGGTCACCGTTTTTGTCCGCATCGGCCGTTCTTTGTCGGCATTTAAGTCAAGAATCAATTCGCGGAGACGATAAGCTGGGTGTCAGCATTGCCGCACATGCCGTAAATGGTGCCGGCCGTACAAGCGCCAATCGAATAGGTATAGCAACCGGGATGCTTGGCGACCACGGTGATGGGGCGATCGGCGCCACCCATGATTGCGCCTTCGTGGCCGAACGGATCGGAACTGCCGAAGTCAACAACGAAGCCGGTATTTTTGGAACTGCTCATGAACGTCACGCTGGTGCCGACTTTAATGCAGAACGCTTTATTGGACTTGGCGTCCGCGATGCTCGGCGTGGCGGTGGCATAAGAGCCCTGGTCGCGCTTGATATCAATGGAGCAAGGAGACGAGGTGGAACCGCAAGTGTTGGCCGCGGCGCAAATGCTAGCGGGATTGGAAGCCGAGCACACGTCGTTCTTCACTTTCTTTTTGGTGTCCTGGCCGATGATAAAGCCGGTCACCACAAGCGGAAGAACGAACAGGCAGCCGAGCACCACGAGATAACGATAGACTTTCATAAGCCACCTCACAAAAGAATTGGATTCGTGACAAAAAGCACTCCTCACAAACGGCTGCTACCCCGGACGGCTAGTTGACGCCCGCAGTTCCCTTCCAGTCGATGACGTCCACCAGTTTCCATGGATTCTGATTGAGCTGGAATTGAACCTGCCCCTGTTTGTCCATTGCCAGTTGGCACAAAGGATAAACAACGCCGGTGCTCTTACTTTTATCTTGATCGTTCAGATCAAATTCACCAGCCGTTAGATCGAATGACTGCGACTGCGTGTCCCAGTAAACCTCGCCGAACCGCAGCAGACGATTAGTGATCCAAAGGATCTTGCGGCCCGTCGGAGTGGGAACCATATGGATGTAAGCGATGTCGTACCCCAGCGTGCCGGTGATGGAGCAGTGGCCCACAGCCTTCATTTTGGAAAGAGCATTCACGAGGCCCTGATTCTGTCCTTTTTCAAACGCCTGAATAAGCACTTGGCGATCCTCGGGCGTCGAGAAATCATAGATCTCTACACTGACCCCCACGATAGCGCCGAGCTGAGTACTGGTGCCCATAGCGGTGGCTTCGATGGTTTCATTCTTGACGTGATCACGTGAAAAGAATGGAAGCGAACCAATCGTAAGCAACCCGACGACAACGCTGGCCGCAATGACAACCTTGTGAGTTTTTTGAAACAATAAATTCCTTAGCCGCATGTTCACTCCTTAATTCATCAGCTCGCGGGATCGCAGCACTGCTACGGCAGCTCGATAATCCGGAGAAGACTCTGCCCGTTTTTAAGCGCTCCCCAGTGAGCAGACATTATGAAAACTTCCGCTAGCTTCACAACTGTCGCTTGCGACAGGTGCGGCGACACCTCACCTGCTTGGCGCTAACCGCACGGGTTGCTGACTAGAAATATGCTTTAGCGTAGACTATCCGAACCCATTTCCGCCCGGAAAGGACTCTCGCAATGCGGGGTCCGCATGCGATTGGCAGAAAGTACAGACTGCGGGATCGGACTCGCGGGAGACTTCTTTCTTTTTTCATCTTTTTCACAATCGCAACCGTCGCCAGTAGTCCTGTCCGCGGCCAGACCGCTTCCACCGGTGCTCTTGCGGGAGTTGTGCTTGACCCGTCCCAAGTCGCGATCCCCGGAGCGATGATTCATTTATCCAACCAGGAGAACTCGCAGGAAGAATCCACCATTTCCGATGAACAGGGCAGGTTTGGGTTCCAGTTCCTGGCACCCGGCCGCTACGATCTCCATGCTAGCAAGCCGTCATTCGAACCACTGCGCGCCATAACCATCGACATCACCGTAACAGAAGTTCATCGCATCGAACTGCACCTTCGCCTCGCAAAGCTCCAGCAAAGTGTCCGCGTGTCTTCCGATGTTTTGATGATCCAGACCGACAATTCTTCCCTCGGAAGAGAAGTTAGCGGCAACACACTGACGAACCTTCCGCTGGTAACCAGGAACTACACTCAAATCGCCATACTTTCGCCGGGCGTTGTCGCTGGAGTATTCAATGCCGGCGAGCTAGGCACCGGAGGAATGCCGTTATCGCAAATTAGTGGGTCCAGCGATGGTATCTACGTCCATGGAGCGAGATCCTTCGACAATAATTATCAGCTTGACGGCATCAGTGTGAACGACGTTCAGGGAAGCGGCTCCTCCAGCGGAGGCCTTCCCATTCCCAACCCCGACACGATCTATGAGTTTAAGGTTCAGACCGGGCTGTACGATGCGTCCTATGGCCGTTTTGCCGGCGCCAATGTCAGCGTCATTACTAAATCGGGCGGAAACGCTTACCACGGAACTGTCTTCGAGTTCTTCCGCAATGACGTCCTGAACGCAAACGATTTCTTCTTGAACGCCACTTCCCAGCCCCGCCCGGTTCTCAAACAAAATCAATTTGGCGCAACTCTGGGTGGACCAATTCTGAAAGACAAGTTGTTTTTTTTTGCTTCCTACCAGGGAACACGCCAGCTGAACGGAGTTGCCGCCGGACAGGCCAGGATCGCATGCACCGCTTCTGTATCTATGCCGCCTCTTACAAACGACCGATCGCCCGCGGCGCTCGGTAAACTTTTCGGCGGAATGAGCGGAGCGTTAGGAGGCACGGCGATTAACCTGGATGGCTCGAATATCAACCCGTCCGCCCTAGCTCTGCTCAACCTTAAGTTGTCAGACGGTAGCTTTCTTATCCCGACTCCGCAAACTGTCGATTCCGGCGCGCCATTCGCCGCCCAAGGTTTTTCGGTTTTCTCTCAGCCCTGCAAATTTGACGAAGACCAATTTTCCACCAATGCCGACTACCTGATTTCTCCCAAGAGCAAAATCGCCGCCCGATTCTTCTTTGCGAACGATGCGGAAACCGTCACGTTCCCGGGAAATGGCATCAACCCTTCTGGAAATATTCCAGGATTCTTTAGTCCCGACAACTCCGGCTACCGCGTCTTTTCCCTCGCTCACACCTACACTTTCAATAGCACACGTCTCAACGAGGCTCGCTTTGGCTATGTCAGGACAAGCGCCCACACATCCGCCACTACCCCCTTCACCTGGTCGGATATCGGTGTCACCGCTGGGCCAATGAATGACACCAACACGTTGCCCAGCGTGGGTATTCTTGGCTCCGTCAGCATTGCTTCCGGATATCCCAGGTCCTTTGTGCAAAATAATTTTGTCTTCACCGACGTTTTCAGCGTGATTCATGGATCTCATTCCGTGCGAGTGGGTGGTTCAATCACCCGTCTACAAGACAACATCAATATCGTGGGTCTCGGCTCGTATTTGCTGTTTCTCAGCTGGCCCGATTTCCTGCTGGGGCTCGACGCACAGGGCAATGGCACGGGAACGTTCAGTAACGTTTATGGTTCCGCCGACGATTTCGGGCTTTTCCAGCGCAACTATCGCGCATGGGGCGGCTCGGCGTTTGCTGAAGATGATATTCGCGTGCGCAAATCTCTCACCCTCAATCTTGGAGTGCGTTACGAGCGCTTTGGACAATTCGCGGATGAGATGGGCAGAAATTCCAGCTTCGATATCAACAAGGTTGATCCGGACCCTCCTCCCAGCGGAAGCCTCGCCGGCTACGTGGTTGGCTCAAATTTTCAGGCTGCGATTCCCGCCGGCGTTCAGCGTGCCGGAAATTCGGCTGGAAATTACGGCGATGGACAAAACACCATTGCACCGCGAATCAATTTCTCGTGGCAAATTCTTCCGAACTCCAGCCGCGTGGTTCTCAGAGGAGGCTATGGAATTTATTACTCGCAACCTACGGGTCAGGCCTTTTTTCAAAGCGTGTTCGGAGCGCCATTCTCCGAACCCCGCTTTGTGGTCGGCCTGCCCAATGCCGCTGCGACCTTCCAAAATCCGTTCCAGCAGCCTTTCCCAACTCCTGATTTTTTTCCGCTGTTTACGCCCTACGGTCCCAACTCATCAAGCACCATCTATGCCGTATCACCAAACTTCCGGCCCTCCATGATTCAACAATTCTCCTTGAATCTTCAGTGGGAGTTACACGACGGCTGGTTGTGGGAAGCCGCCTATGTCGGCGCTCGCGGCACTCATCTATTGCGCCAGCGGTCGGCAAATCAAGCGGAAAATGCTACTCCATCGAATCCTATTCGCGGACAGACGTCCGATACGCTAGCCAACATTTCATTGCGAACTCCTATTCTTGGCGTCGCTCCAGACTCCATGAATATCGTCGAGTCCGAGGGCGATTCCTGGTACAACGGCCTGGAACTCAGCCTAACCAAGCGATGGAGTCATGGCTTTCAGTTCCTGGCCTCTTACACATTCTCGAAAACTCTCGATACCGACGGCGCCGACATCAATTCCATTTCAGCCGGCAATACCCTCACCCTCGGCGACCAGAATTCGCCCCGGCAGCGCTGGGGCCGGGCCAGTTCCGACCGCACTCACCGCTTTGTTCTTAGCGGGACGTGGGCATTGCCAGGTCCTTCTGCCGGTATTCAACATGCGATCCTTGCAGGATGGTCCTTAAGCGGCGTGGCGATCGTCCAGTCCGGCAGCGCCCTTACAGTTGCCTCGACCAATGCGACGAATGTTTTTGGCATCAGCGAAGACCGCGCGCAACTCACTGGCGCCTGCACGAAGAATCAATTGCTCATTGGCGGTTCCACCGAAACAAAGCTGACAAACTATTTCAACAAGTCCTGCTTCACCACTCCGCCGATTATCGGTGCTGACGGCCAGGGCACGGCCTTCGGAGACAGCAGCACCGGCATCGTCGATGGTCCCGGGCAGGCCAATGTCGACCTTTCCATCTCGAAACTGCTGGCCATTCCTTGGCCCCACGATGGCAGTAGCCTTCAATTTCGCGCCGAGTTCTTCAACGCTTTCAATCATTCGCAGTTCGCCAATCCGGATTCGAATTTCTCTTCACCCACTTTCGGCGTCATATCCCGCACCGCTGTTAACGGCCGTGTGGGGCAACTCGGACTGAAATTCAGCTTTTAGCCCTCCTCAAATATTCCTCAAATCCAACCATGGACCGAGAGACTGCTTGAGTTGATATTTTCAATTGTCGGCAAGTTGGTTTTGAGGCAAAATTTCAGCCCGGGGGAAGAACCATCTCGAGTCTTGTTTGTTAAGCGTCGCCCCCTGTAAGGTCATGAGCCTGCTCCCTCACCGCCCAAGGTGGCCGAGTTGGCTAAAAAAGCGCTTGCTCATCCTTCCTGGCTTCGTTTCAGCCGAAACTCTTGATTCGGAAGCCAGTCATAGTTAAGCAAAGTTAAGGTTTATTGCTTTATGCGCCCATTTCTAATCAGAAACAGGCCAGGAATGTCCTGCATCGGCCCATTTGTCGAGTCTCGCGGGTTCATCGCGCGGAGCTTGATCTGCGCACAATTTACTCTGCCGCTCTTGCTTGTATTCTTCCTTACTTCCTCCTGTATTTCCGCGTCAGTGCCGGCACCGAGCCCGGCAAGGCCCGTCCCCAAAAATGTTCTGGTGCTGTCTAGTTTTAGCCAGCGCAGCGGCTTCATAGAACTTGAGCCGTTGAAAGCGAGCGTACGGTCGCATCTCACCGCGCCTGTGAACTTTAGCGTCGAATATCTTGATTCCGTACGCTTTGAAGACCCCGCCTATCGAAAGAGTCTAAGCGAAACGCTCCACCATGCTTACAAGGACGCGAAGCTCGATTTGGTGATTGTCCAAGCCTATCCCGCGCTTCGCCTTATTTTGGACTATCGGGACCAGATGTTCCCAGGCGTCCCTATTGTCTTCATTGGTGTGGTTGCCGACAGACTTCAAAGTGAAAAGTTTCCCCCTGGTGTCACTGGTGTCACGACTCTCGTGGATATTCGAGGTTCGCTGAGTCTCGCACTTCGCTTGCATCCCGATACCCAAAATGTGGTTCTCGTCAGCGGCGTCTCGCAGTTTGAACGCTATTGGGACCAAGCATTCCGAAAGGAGTTTCATCTCCATCAAGGGAACTTGAGATTGATCGAAGTTATTGGGCCACCCGACAGCCGGATGCTCGATCAGGTTTTCGCTCTTCCCGCTCACACCATCGTGTTCGTTCAGCTCGCCACCCAGGATTCCGCCCAACCGGTTCTTAGCGCTGATGACGTGCTTGCGGCGGTCGGTCGCCACTTCCCCACGTACTGCATTTTCGACTACTGCATCGAACACGGCGGCGTGGGTGGATCCTACCCGGACCAGGAAGCAGAAGGGCGAGAAGAAGGAGTAGTTGCCGCACGCGTGCTCTCGGGCGAGAAACCAGAGAATCTTCCTGTGACTGCCGGCGTCGCAGTTCGTGAAGTCGTTGACTGGCGCCAGCTGCACCACTGGAATATCTCCGAAGCGCTACTGGCCCCGGGAACCCTTTTCCGTAATCGGCCCCCCACCCTGTGGGAACTCTACAAATGGCGCCTGATCGGCGTGGGATTGCTTCTACTCATCCAGACTGGTCTGATCATTGGCCTGCTCCTTCACCGCCGGCGTCGTAAGCGAGCGGAACAATCTCTGGCACGGCAACTTCGCTTCGAATCTCTGATATCGGATATATCTTCGGAATTCATAAATCTTCCTTTAAGTGAAATCGAATCGGGCATTCAGAAGAGCCTGGTGCGCTTAAGGGACTTCCTTGGCGTCGACCGAATCAGCATGTTCGAGCTAGCCAATGAAGAATCGACCTTACGGCTTCGTCATTCCGCAAAAGTCGAGGGCGTGGCGGCGCCGCCCGAGGCGCTCAGCCGGAAGGATTTTCCATGGCTCTTTGCGCAGATTGGCCACGTCGAACCCGTGGTCCTCTCCGGACTGGATGCTTTGCCGATGGATGCTAAAGCAGAACGCGAACTTTTCGCTAATATGAGTCCGTGCTCGCTCGCAATATTCCCTCTTAGCGTTGAACATTCCCTTGTAGGTGTGCTCAGTTTCGTCATTCGCGTCGTCAAGTTTTGGCCAACAGATCTCGAGCCGCAACTGAAAGCGGCAAGCCAGGTGTGTGCCAACGCTTTCGCGCGCGAGCTAAGCCAGAAAGCACTGCTAGAGAGCGAAACTCGATTCCGCGTTATGAGCGACACGGCCCCGGCATTCATTTGGACCTCAGATCGAGAAGGCAAACTCACCTACCTGAACAAAAGAGCCTTGCAGTTTACCGGAGCGAAGACCGAAGAATCGAACGGAGATGGATGGTACAACTACGTTCATCCGGATGACGTTGAAGAGGCTCTCCGCTTAAGGGATCGCGCCGTGCAAGATCACCAACGATTCGTCAGCGAATACCGTGTCCGACGCTCCGACGGCTTTTACCGCTGGATGTTCGACGTCGGTAACCCGCGTTTCGATATCGAGGGCGTCTTCGTCGGATTCATAGGCTCTGCCGTCGATATCACCGATCAAAAGTTGGCGCGAGAGGCGTTGGAAAAGGTCGGCGGCCAACTGATCGCCGCCCAGGAAAAAGAGCGCAGCCACATTGCCAGGGAATTGCACGACGACATTTGTCAGCGGCTCGCCATGCTCTCACTGCGCATTGAGAAAGTCACCAAAGCCTGGAGCCACGGCCAAACCCCGGTGGCCGATCAACTGGAGCAGATCTGGCAACAATGCTCCAACCTCACGGGTGACGTCCAGGCCCTCTCGCATGAACTTCACCCCTCCGTTCTCGACAATCTCGGCTTGGTCACCGCGATTAAGAGCTTCTGCCGCGAGTTTTCTGATCAAAACGGAGCCACGGTTCAATTTTTACACTCTGGCATCCCTGATTCTCTGACCCGCGAAGTGTCGCTATCATTTTTCCGCGTCGTCCAGGAAGCACTGCACAATGCGGCAAAATACAGCGGCGTGAAACAGTTCGAGGTGAATCTGCAGGGCAAGCCCGACGGAATGGAACTGGAAATCGTCGATCGCGGATTGGGGTTTGACGTCGAGAATCGCGAGAACCTGGAAGGGCTGGGGCTGGTCAGCATGCGCGAACGCATCCTTATGTTGAATGGCAAAATCAGCATCGAGTCCAAACCACATGCCGGCACCAAAATACGTGCTTACGTGCCGCTGGCTGCAAAGCCGGCAGTCTCTTCTGCCTATGCGGACTGAATGACAAGAAAGGGAGAACCAAATGAAACGAACCAGAATTCTCCTTGCCGACGATCACACTCTATTCTGCTCACTGCTGCGCGATTTGCTGGAGCCAGAGTATGAAGTCGTGGGCTGCGTCAGCGATGGCCAGGAGCTCTTGAAGACTGCTCTTTCGCTGCGACCCGACGTCGTGATTGCCGACATCGGTATGCCGTCGCTGAATGGCCTGGATGCCGGACGGCGTCTCAAGCAGGCCGATCCCCATGTGAAGCTGATCTACCTGACCATGAATAACAACGTGGAATATGCTCGTGAAGCGCTTCGGGCTGGCGCCTCTGCGTTCGTGCTCAAAAACGCGTTATCCTCCGAAGTACTCAAAGCCATTCGTGACGCGTTGCGCGGCGTATCCTACGTCGCTCCGGAGATTCGCCAGGCGATGGCCGACACCTTCGTTCGCGATCCCAAAGCCGTTAACCGTCCGCAACATTTGACGGATCGCCAACGCGAAGTGCTGCAGATGCTCGCCGAAGGCCGCTCCCTCGGAGAGATTGCCAGCCGCCTGCAAATTTCCTATCGGACTGTGCGCTTCCACAAACTCAGAATTATGGAAGAATTGGGCATATCCAAAAATGCCGAACTCGTGAAATACGCAATGAATCACGGTATGATTTCGCCCACCTGACGGTCCTTCTCATTCGAATATTTTTGTTGGGACTTGTGAATTGTTCTCAAACCTGTCGCTAGCGACAGGTGCAAACCTTCCCGCAAAGCCTATGTTCAGAGGACGGAGGCGCTAGTCGGCGCTACGTGTCCCATGAGGGGACTTTTGTGGCCACCATTAGGGTATTACTTGCGGATGATAGTGAAGCCCTGCTCGCGGACCTTCGCGAGGAGCTCAGCAAGGACTTTGACATCGTTGGAACGGCCGCGAATGGCCAGGAAGCCATACAAGCAGTTCTTCACCATGATCCCGATGTCCTTGTGATCGATATCACCATGCCCGTCCTGAACGGCATTCAAGCTTCGTTGCGTATTCGCGAGATTCACCCGCGCACGAAAATCCTGTTCCTTACTATTAACGAACAAGCGGAGTACGTCTCGGCGGCGTTTTCCGCAGGAGCTTCCGGCTACGTCACCAAACGACGCCTTGCCAGCGATCTGGCCGCCGCAATACGGGAAGTTTTCCTCGGCAATACCTTCCTCTCCCCATCTCTCGGGAAATAGCCTCTTGGACATTTTTGCGGCATCTGTCTCAAGTGACAGTTGTGCTTGTTTAAATCCTGCTTACCATTGCCATGTGATCGGATCGTCCTTCCGGTCTTAACCATGGTCAGCTAAACCCCCAGCTGGCCGTGCCCCGCCGTGCCGCGGGCCCGAGGGGCAAGATTCCCCTCGGGGCCCGCTTTGCAGGGGATGTTGATTGGCCGCGATAAGTAATGACAACGCGAGGAATGGAGCACTCACATGATCGCTAACAATCTCAAGAAAACATCGACGGTCATGCTGTCCATAATCCTGTTCTCCGCCTCATGCCAGGTTGCAAACGGATATCAGGAACCAACGTCAATTCCATCGAGCCAGCCCAGTGGCGGCGCCGAAGGCGCTCCGCTCAGCGCATCTGAATTGCAGTCATTGGTGGCGCCGATTGCCCTATATCCTGACTCCCTGGTGGCACAGATTCTCACGGGGTCCACTTTTCCAGACGAAATTGCTATCGCGAATTACTGGCTTGGACAAAATAAGAGTCTCACCGGTAGCGCCTTGATGCAGGCTGTCGACAAACAATCTTGGGATCCCAGCGTTAAGGCTCTCACCGAATTTCCCTCCGTCCTCGACAATATGGCCACCAATCTCACTTGGACTTCTTCCCTGGGCGAGGCCTATCACAACCAGCAGGCCGAAGTGATGACCGCCGTCCAAACTCTGCGCGCCCAGGCCAAGGCCAAAGGCAATCTCAAATCCAGCTCGCAAATCACCGTGGTGCAGCAGTCCCCCCAGGTCATTGTCATCCAACCCACGAATCCACAAGTCGTCTATGTCCCGCAATACAATCCCACCGTCATTTATGGCTATCCCTACGTCGTCCCCGGATACGTGGCTCCTGTGTACTCCACCGGCGATGTTGTGGCCGCAGGCCTTCTGGGATTCGGCGCCGGGATCGCGGTGGGCGCCATGATGAGCGGGGGCTGCTGCGGATGGGGCTATAGCAGTTGGAATTGCGGTTGGCACGGCACCGCCGTGGTCTATCACGGCGGCGCGTACTACGGAAACGCTGGCTGGCATGGCGGCTACTACAATGGCGGTTACCACAACAGCTATGGCTACAACAATGCGTACAGCCACAACTACAACAACTCCTACAACCGCAACGTCAATAACAATGTCGATCGCAACGTGAATATCAACAATACGAATAATTTCAACGGCTCTCATTCTTCCGACGCCAACTCCTGGGCCCACAACAGCAGCGACAAGTCCAGCGCCTTCAGCGGATGGGGCGGCGGCCAGTCGGGAGGGGGCTGGTCATCCAGGGCGGAAAGTAATCGCGGTTGGGGAAGCATGCGCTCCAGTGGATTCAGTGGCGGACGTTTTGGTGGTGGCGGTTTCGGTGGTGGAGGATTCGGCGGTTTTCGGCGCTAGCGTCTAGCCCGCCGGAAAGAACAGTTTCGCACCGGATTTGGAGGGGGTTATGTCTTACACCGAATGGAACAAGACGCGGAATGGGGTGTGGTTTCTGGTCGCTTTGTTCGCAGTCTTGATTTTGCTTGATTCCTGCGGCCAGACGCAGCAGAAGCCCGCGTCAGAAGCGATCGCGCAAAAGACCTTCGCGTCTCCGGAAGAAGCCGGCACGGCTCTTTTGGCGGCCGCAAAGTCAGCTGATCAGCGTGGCTTGCTCGAGATCTTTGGCCCTGACTCGAAAAATGTTCTGTTCACGGGAGACGCGGTGAAGGATCAAAACAATCTGAAGGGCTTCGTCGACTCCTACGAGAGGATGCACCGTTGGCGCGCGATCAAGGCGGGAGGCGAGATTCTCTATACCGGGGCGGACAACTTCCCCTTTTCCATCCCTCTGGACCGCAACTCCTCAGGCCAGTGGTCCTTTGACACTCTCGCTGGCAAAGATGAAATCCTCGCGCGGCGTATTGGCAAAGGCGAGTTGACGGCTATCGCTGCGTGTAGCGCCGCCGCTCAAGCCGAAAATCAGTTTTTCAGCAAGCTGAAGCAGTACACGCAAAGATTCGTCAGCCAGGAAGGCAAGCAAGACGGTTTGTACTGGCCCGCCACATCGGGTCAGCCTGAAAGTCCTCTTGGCCCTGTTGGTGACTTCGCAAAAGCACTCGGTTACACCAGCGCAGGCGAAAAGCCTCAGCCCTTCAACGGCTACTTTTTCCGCATCCTCACCGAGCAGGGATCTGCTGCAAAGGGCGGCGCTATAGACTACATCGTTGATGGAAAGATGACCGGCGGCTTCGCCATTCTGGCTTATCCGGCGCAATACCGCGACACCGGCATCATGACCTTCATCGTCGGCAAAGATGGCGTCGTTTACCAAAAGGATTTGGGAGAGCAAACCACTTCCCAGAGCGCTTCCATGACGGAATACAACCCGGGTGAAGGCTGGACTCCAGCCCTCTAGCCTTTTCGAATCACTCCGCGGCCTTTCTTGGAAACTCGTCTTGTCAGCACAGCAGCTCGCAATGAGCTATTGATCTTATGTGTGGGTGATCTCGCGTTCGATTTTCCAGTAAAGCCTATTCCCCGCAATCTGCCAGCAGGTCCAAGACCTTCCCTTTTCGGGCTGTTGAGACTCTGTAGCGACCCGCACTGAGACAATCGGCCACAGCTGCGTCTCCAACACTTTCCTGCCACCTGTCGCAAGCGACAGTTGCCGTTTCTTCAGGTCTACCTACTATCAGCGTGCGACGAAATGTCGGATGGCCTTTTTCAATGCACTCCTCCACTGCCATTCAACATCCACCGCCTGTGGTGTTGCGAGAAAAGCTCTTCGATGCTCTTGCGTTTTGAAAGGAGAATTTATGAAAGCAACTCGGAGATTCACGGTTCCCCGCTGGTGGTGCTCGGCTTTGCTGCTTACGATTTTTGCCGCCTGCAGCCTACCGCTATCCGCCCAGCAGAAGCCCAACATCGTGTTCATTATGGGAGACGACATCGGCTGGATGCAGCCGAGTATTTACCATCGCGGCTTGATGGTGGGAGAAACACCCAACATTGACCGCATCGGCAATGAAGGCGCGATCTTCATGACTTATTACGCCGAGCAGAGCTGCACCGCTGGACGCAACGCGTTTTTCACCGGCATGCATCCGCTACGCACCGGCATGATCCCACCGCAGCTTCCGGGCAGCCCTTCGTATCTACGCCCTGGCACACCGGCGATTGCAAAGTTCCTGCATGATCTCGGTTACACCACGGGCGAATTCGGCAAGAATCACCTGGGCGACCATGTGCAGGCACTGCCGACGGCCCACGGGTTCCAGGAATTTTGGGGCTATCTGTACCACTTGGACGCGATGCAAGGTGTGAGCTTCCCTGACATCAACAAGACTCCCACAGATCAAGCGATTACCCCGCCGTGCATGAACACGCCGATTCCCGGATTGGCCGAAGTTCCCGGGGCGGTTGACCCCAGGAAGGGTATTTGTATGACGCCGCCTCGACCCGTACTTTGGTGCCATTCGTCGGACGGCACAGAAGTGAACCAGTCTTGTAAAGACGAAGGTCCGCTGACACTGGAGCGTTCGAAAACGGTTGACGAAGAGATCTCTAGCAAGGTCATCGACTTTCTCGATCGCAATGACCCCAAGAAAACCAACAAGCCCTTCTTCGTTTGGTATAACCCTGCCCGCATGCACATCACCACCGTGCTGTCGCCAAAGTATCTGGCGATGGTCGGGGAACCAGGTGGCAAAGACTGGGGCGTCAACGAAGCCGGCATGAAGCAGATGGACGACAACATCGGCTATGTGATCAAAAAGCTAGAAGATATGGGCCAACTGGACAATACCGTCCTCGTCTTCACGACGGACAACGGCGCCGAAGTGATCACTTTTCCTGACGGCGGCAACACACCTTTTAAGGGCGGAAAGCTCACGACATGGGAAGGCGGAATGCGCGCTCCATGCGTCGTCCGTTGGCCAGGACACATCAAGCCGGGCACGGTCAAGAACGACATATTCGCGTCCCTCGACTGGCTGCCGACGCTTGTGGACATTGCTGGCGGACCAAAAGGCGACGACCTGAAGCATCAAATCGAAGCCGGAAAGTACCCCGGAATCGTGAAGACGACGCTTGACGGTGTGGACCAACGCGAGTACCTGGAGGGCAACAGCGCCAAGTCGGCTCGCGATACTTTCTTCTACTATACTGGCTCGACGCCATCAGCTGTGCGGTACAAGAACTGGAAGATCTACTTCTCCATGGCGGGTTCGTGCGCGAGTTGCGGCCTTGCTGGGGTTGAAACTTATAAATGGCCCATGGTTGACAACATCAAGCGCGATCCCTTCGAAGGGTCTGTCGGTGACGAAATGAAATCACTGTTGGGCTATGGCGGAGCCCTTGCCGGACCAATTACCTCCTATCTGTACGACTGGAACATTATTCCTCTTGGCCAGATCCTTTGGCTCAAGGAACTTGAAACCTACGGGCCGTATCCCCCGATGCAGGACCCCGAAACCTATAACCTGACGCAAGTCATCCAGCAGATCAAGAACCAACATTTGGCCAGTCACGCCGGTGAATAGGCGTTCTCACCCGGACTGAAATTGTCGGGGAGGGGGCGTTCCACTCGCGGCGCCTCCTCGCTCGAGCCCACTACAGCGGGCCACAAATCTCAGTGAAATAGTAGCTGCATCTCCGCTCTCTCGTTTACTGTCGTTCCAGACTTCACTTCTATAGAAATACCCTTTCTTCCGCTACCTGTCGCAAGCTACCACCGGTTGAGTTCGCATGCCTGAAACGGAAGCTGTTGTCGGAGGACTTTAGCGAATCTTAGACACCTTGATTCGCCAAACTCGAGCTCACAAATCTCTTCCCAAGCAAAACCGCCTCTATCGCGGCCAACAATTCGCCATAAGCGTCTAATTTAACAACGTACCCATGTCCCCCCGCACTCAGGGCCGCCCGCGCCACAAAGGGATCAATCTCCTGGCTCACAAAGAGTATCTTACATTCCGGAACGGCCTTCACCATGCGTCGAGCGGCGCCAATCCCATCCAGTTTGGGAAGCCCGATGTCCAATAGAATCAAATCCGGTTGCAGCTCCTCCGCCCTCTGAACGGCTTCAAGTCCATCGGACGCAGTGCCGATGACTTGCAAGCTGCGATCTTCCTGCAGCTTTTCACAGACAAAGAGCCTCCAATCAGCAAAATCGTCTACCACCAGAACACGAACCGAGCACTCACTCCTGATGATCCCCTCCTGCTTGCAGTTCACCGCCAAATTGACGAGCATGTGTTCGCCCGGCTCTGCTTTACTAGCTTCACACGCGACAATTAGTTCCGTCGTTGCCTCCAGGCAGCTTTGAACTTGCTTCGGAGCAATTAAGGGATGTAACCGCAGAAGAATGCTGGAATTAGATCGCAGTCAGATCGTACCCAAGAACAGCCGTTCAGGTGATCGTAGCAGGACCTTTCCACGACGCTTGATTAGCGCGTGTTCACGTTGCCACTTGCTCATCAGCCGGCTTGCCGTGTACGGCGTCACATTCGCTGCACTCGCCAGCTCCTCGTTTGTGATCTGGAGTTCAACGCCACCGGCCACTTCTTTGCCGATCGTTCGCGCCAGAGTAACGAGTACTTGAGCAACCCGATGTCGAGACGTGTGGCAGGCTAAACCTAGGTGCGAGGTTAGATGCCAAGCAACGTAATCGGACGCAGTGGACAACGCGTTCTCTAGTAGCCGGGGATAACGCGCCGCCAGGCCTCGGATTGTGGCTCGATCCCACACCAACACGCAGCTGTCCTCAATTACTTCTGCGCTGAACAGATAGGCACAGTGCTCCGACAAAACCGTCCGGCCCCCGAGAATATCTCCCGGGCCAAGCCACTGAAAGAGCAGCTTCCTTCCCTTTTCCGTTACGAAAAAGAACCTGGCCAAGCCTTTCGTCAGCAGGAACAAATGGTCGGCGGGCTGACCCTGGTTTGTGACTACAGAATTGGCGAAAAATCGGCGTGCCGTTGCGGCAGCCAGTATTTTCTCGCTATCAGCGTGAATCAATCCATCCAGAAATGGTGATCTCAGGCGGTTTGGTACAACAGCAATCCCTGGGTCAGGCATGCGAGCGTCCCCCCGGGCGGATAGGCCGAGCCCAACTGTATCGTGAAAGGCGTTGCCCCGCTAAACTGTTTCAGGCACGAAGATCGCCCGAATCTTCACACTGGACTCGACCCTCGCCATCACTTCTTCGTGGCGGGCACGGAAACCTTGGTCGGCGATCCTGCCTTCGCAGCCTTCTTTTCGGCGTAACTGCTCTGTACAGAAAAACCGCTCGCAAGTCCAGGGATCCAGATTTCCTTCAACACCAGGGTGTTCCCGTATTTCTGGAACGTCACCTCCGCCTTTTGACTAGACGCCGTGGAATTTGCCGGGTCCGTCAGCAGAAATGCGCTGACCCCCTTGGTGTCATTGGTAATCTCCCACTCCATCTGGCTCTCGGGTTCCTGACGAATCGTATATGTCCCCGCCGGAAACTTCGTCTCTCCAGCAACAAAAGAACTCGTGGCTTTGAACTCGATTGCATTGCCACCCTGGGCCCGGACGTTCCAAACAAATGAAAGTCCCGCCAAAACTGCGATTGCAACGAACTTATAGGCCGACCTTTTCATGTGCTCTCCTTCGGGGGAAGCCGTCACAGCCTCGCCGAACTCCATGGCTTCCGCCAGGGGGAGAAACTATAGCGGTGCCTGGGGACTGCCTACTGTCTGTAGTGACAGGTCGCGGCGTTTTGACCGCTAACCTTCAACTCGGGTTGGGCAAAAGGCTCCTCACTCCCAGCCTCCGCCCAGCGCCTGATACAGCTGAACTAATGCGTTCAACTCGTTTCCCTCCGCTTGCGCCAAAGCCAGTTCCGCGGAAAAGGAGTTCGTTTCATTCGTCAGCACCTCAAGATAGTCCGTTGTCCCCGCTTGGAAACGCGTTTGCGACAGTCGTGCCGCATCCTGCGCCGATTCCACCAGGTGCTCTTGCTGGATTCGGAACTCGCGATTTTTCCGATAAGCCACCAGCGCGTTCGACACATCGCGAAACGCTCCTTGAATGCTCTGCTGATACTCCAGTAGCAATTGTTCGTGCTGCGCCTCAGCCAATCGAACTCCGGACTTCAGCCGCCCTCCTTCCAAAATCGGTTGCGTTAAGGATCCTGCCAACGTCCAGACTCCAGCCGGCCCGGTGAACAAACTTGTTAGCGCCGCGCTTTCGTACCCCGCGGTTCCCGTCAACGAAATCTGTGGAAAATAAGCTGCCCTGGCTACGCCGATCTGCGCATTGGCGGCGACCAGATTCTGCTCCGCTTCGCGTATATCGGGACGCCGCTCCAATAGCGCCGACGGAAGTCCCACAGGAACTTCTGGCGCATGAGGTTGCTCTGTCAGCTTCAGTCCACGAGGAATATCCCCCGGATTGTTTCCCAATAAAATGCTGATGGCGTTTTCTTCCTGCGCGATCTGCCGCTCCAGGTCTGGCACTTCCGCGGCTGCCGTGTACACTAGTTGCTCCGACTGCCGCACGTCCAACAGCGAGTTGATCCCATGTTCTTCCAGAGTTTTTGTCAGCTCCAGCGAATCTCGGCGCGAATCCAACGTTCTCTTCGAAATCTCCAGTTCCAGGTCCAACTGCCGCAGTTGAAAATAGTCGCTCGCAACGCTGGCAACGAGCGTCGCCATTACGTTCTTCTGCGCCCATTCATTCGCCAGAAGAGTCGCGCGCGCCGCTTCCGTCGCCCTCCGGTATCTTCCCCAAAAGTCCAGGTTCCACGCGGCCGACGCCGTCAACTGCCCCTGAGTGACCTCATAGCCCGGAATAGGCCCGATCTGCGGATTCCGTACGCTGCTAATATTTCCCCCGACTCCTAGCGACGGGAACTGATCTGCTCGCGTTATTCCGAGTTGCGCCTGCGCTTGCAGCACTCGCGCCGCCGCGATGCGCACGTCGTAGTTATTCTGCAGCGCCGTTTTGATCAGACTCTGCAGTTCCTTGTCCTCGAAAACTTCCCACCATTTCTCATCACCCAGTGAACTGGCAGCATTTGACGCCGGCGTCGTCGCCGGCTCCGCAGCTGGCGCCGTAGTCGCCGAATCCGACGCAACTCCACGATAAGCCGTTGGCACTGTCACAGCCGGTCTCTTGTAGTTTGGTCCCACGGAACAAGCTGCCAGGCTCAGCAACACTGCGCAAAACATTGCCGACAACAAAATTTCCGAACCACTACGTCTCAGCGTAGCTCTCATTGTCCTAATCTCCATTGTGTTCTTGCAGCGCATAGCCGGGACGCGCCGATGGAACTTGCGGGAAATGCTTTTTCGTCGACCGGAAGAACGAAAAACGGTCCAGCACCTTTTCCTGGAATTCCTCTAGATACAAATAGATCGCCGGCGTCACGAACAGGGTGACAAACTGCGAAACAATCAAGCCGCCGATGACCACCAGCCCAAGCGGCCGGCGCGATGATCCATCCGCTCCGTATCCAAGCGCGATCGGCAGCGCGCCCAGCAGCGCCGCCATGGTCGTCATCATAATCGGCCGGAAGCGTTCCATGCTGGCGTCGTGAATCGCTTGATCGTCTTTGATTCCCTGCCGCACCCGCTGCTCCGCAAAATCCACGATCATGATGCCGTTCTTCTTCACGATGCCCATCAGCATAAACATGCCGATGTACGCGTACAGCGAAGCCTCCGCCTTGAATAGCCACAGGGTCAGCAACCCGCCCACCAGCGCCACCGGCAACGAAGACAGCACCGTGATCGGATGCAGGTAGCTCTCGTACAAAATTGCCAGAATCACGTACATCACAAAGATCGCGACCAGCATCAGCACCACCAGGTCCGACGCCGTATTCCGAAACGTCAGTGCTTGCCCCTGCAAACTTCCCCGCACATCCGGCGGCAGAATTTCCTTGGCACTTTTCTCGACGAAATCCGTGGCTTGACCAACGGTGTATCCAGGCTTCATGTTGAAGAACAGCGTCACGCTGGTGAACTGGTTGATGTGATTGACAGCTTGCGGCCCCAGCACCGCGTGCGAGTTGGTAACCGCATTCAATGGCACCATCCGCTGCCCGTCATCGCTCTTGATGTACAGCTTGCTCAGGTCCTGCGGGTCCGCCCGTTGATCGTCCGCAACTTCCAGAATCACCTGGTATTGATCGGTGGTCTTTTTAATCAGGTAGCTGTAATTCTGCGAATATGCATCGTGCAGCAGCGTCAAAATCCGCGTCTCGGAAACTCCATACAGCTTGGCCTGATCGCGCAGAATATCCACCTGCAGATTCGGCGTGTGGTTGAACAGGTCCGAGTTCACGAACAGGAACCCGGGATATTCGTGCATCTTCGCCAGCAATTTATTCGACGCATCGTAAACTTCGTTCGGGTCAATCCCCGACAGCGCGTACGCAAACTCTCCCTGCACGTTCGCGGTCGCTCCCGTGCTGATCTCCAACACCGGGTTCGGCTGCAAAAACGCCAGCGCGCCCGGCACCGTGGACATAATTCCCCCCATCAGTTGTCCGGCCACTTGATCGATGGGCGCCCGCTGCGACGGCTCTTTCAAAAACGCGATCAGAAACGCCTGATTCGCCGGCATGAACTGGCCGTTTCCGCTCATCGTGAACGTCGACGCCACCGCGGGATTGGCGTGCATGATCTTTTCTGCTGCGTCCTGATACTTGTGCATCTGCTCAGGAGATGATCCTTCTTGCGCAACCAGCACGCCGCGAACGAACGAGCTGTCGCCCACTGGCAGGAAGGACTTCGGCACCGTATAGAACAGATAGCCGGTCCCGAACAGGCAAACGAACCACATCACCGCGGAAATCCAACGATACCGCAGGAAAAACCAAAGTTGCCGACTGTACACAGTCAGCACCCGGCGCTCTATTCCACCGATTACCTTCTCCACCCAGGTCTTTTTCGTTCCCGCACCGCGTTGCGAAAGCAATCTGGACGTCATCAGCGGAGTCAGCGTCAGCGAAACAATTCCGCTCGCCAGAATCGAAATCACAATCGTGATTGAGAACTCCCGGAAGATGCGTCCCACCAATCCGCCCATGAATACCAGCGGAATGAACACCGCGGCCAGCGACAGCGTCATCGTCAAAATCGTGAAGCTGATTTCCTTCGCTGAATTCAGCGAAGCTTCCAGCGCGTTCTGCCCTTCTTCCATCAAGCGAACCGTGTTTTCCAGAAACACGATCGCATCATCAACCAAAAATCCAATCGCCAGCGTCAGCGCCATCAACGACAAATTGTCCAGGCTATATCCCAGAACATTCATCGCCACAAACGTCAGCAACAACGAAAGCGGCAACGCTACAGCGGGAATAAGCGTGTCGGTGGCGCGGCCCAGAAATACGAAAATCACCATCACCACAAGAAAAAATGCGATATACAGCGTCGCCTGCACATCTTTGATTCCCGAGACAATCGTCTGCGAACGATCGTAGGCCGACACAATTCTCACCGACGTCGGAAGCTGGCTCTGGATGCTGGGAAGCAGTTCGCGAACCGCTTTCGTCACTTCCACCGCGTTGGCTCCCGCTCGCCGGAACACCGCCACCACCACCGTTGCCCCTGGCGTTGGGTAACCACGCGCCCAGAAACGCATATCGATGCGTTCGTCCTGCACGCCTTGCTTCGCCGTCGCAACGTCCTTCAAATAGACCGGCGAGCCGTTGTTCTGCCCAACAATCAGCTGCTCGTATTGTTCGGCGGTGCTCAACTGCCCTTGCGGCTGCAGCAAGAACGTCTTATGCGGCCCATCGAACTGCCCGGCTCCCGTATAACTCGTCCCGTTCTTGATCGCCGTGGTCAGGTCCTCCAACGAAATGTTGCGCACTGCCATCGCCGATGGGTCCGCCTTGATGCGCACCGCGGATTGCGTTCCGTACACCGCCACTTGGCTGACGCCCGGCAATATGCTGATGTGCTCTCCCACCTGCGTGTTCGCGTAGTCGTACAGCTGCCCCTCGGTCGCCGTATCGCTCACCAGCACCAGGTACTGAATTGGCTGATCGTTTGGATTTGTTTTCGTAAACGTAGGCGGACTCGGCAGATCAACGGGCAATTGCGCAGTCGCCCTCGTGATTGCCGCCTGAACGTCCGTCGCCGCCCCATCAAGGCTCTTCGAAAGGTCGAACTGCAGCACGAAGCTGGAGTGCCCTTGCCCATTGTTCGACGTCACCATCTCCAGCCCGGGAATCTGCATAAACTGCCGCTCTAGCGGTGTGGCGACATTATTCGCCATCGTTTCTGGCGTCGCACCCGGATACGCCACCTGCACCTGAATCACCGGATAGTCCACTCCGGGCAGATCGCTTACTGGCAATCGCGAATATGCGAATATTCCGAACAGCAGCACGGACAGTGTCAGCGCTACCGTCATCACCGGGCGGCGTATGAATAGTTCCGACAGGTTCACGATCGCCCTCTTTCCGCTTTCTTCCCCTGTTTCTCACTCGCCGCCGCCCCTCCTCCACCTTCTCCCGCATCCACGTGCACTTTGCTTCCCGGTCGCACCAATAACTGCCCCGCCAGAACAACGCGCTCTCCGGGCGCCACTCCGCTCGCAATCACCACGTCGCTTCCCTGCCTTTGCCCGAGCGTCACCGGCCGCAGCTCTGCCGTGTCATCGGTCTTCACCACGTAAACAAACGGCCCTTGCTGGCTGATCTGCGTCGCCTCGCTTGGAACCAGCACCGCGCCTTTTTGTGTCGACAACACCAGCTTCACGTTCACGAATTGCCCCGGCCAGAAATGATGATCGGGGTTGGAAACCGTCGCCCGCAGGTTCACCGTTCCCGTCGCGTTCTGAACCGCGTTGTCCAGAAACTCCACTCTTCCAGGCCGCGTCGCATTTTCCGCATCGCCTGGCAGCCGCACCATCGCTTTCAGCGTGCCTCGGCTCATCTCTTTTTGTACTTCTGGAAGATCGCGCTCGGTGATCGTGAAGTTGGCGTAAATCGGATCAAGCCGCTGGATCGACAGAAGTGCCGTGGTGTTCGCTTGCACCACATTTCCCACGTCCACCAATCGCGCGCCCGCTCGTCCGTCGATTGGCGAGTGTATGTAGCAGTAGTCCAGGTTGATCTGCGCGGTTTCGATTGCAGCCTTCGCTGCCTCTACCTGCGCCTCGTTCACGTCCACTGTATTTTTCTTTGTGTCGTAGTCCTGCTTGGAAATCGCGCGTGTTCCCACAAGTTCCTGGTCGCGCGCAAACTGGATTTTCGCCAGTTCCAGCGCCGCCTTCGCTTGTGCCAGGTTGGCCTGCGCCGAATCGAGTTGCGCTTTGAAGGGCCGCGGATCAATCACGAAAAGCAATTGCCCTTTCTTCAGGTTTTCTCCGTCCTGCACGTGCCTTTCCGTGATTCGTCCTGCCACCTGTGGCACCACGCTCACTGATTCGAACGCCACGTTTCTCCCGATCTCGTCCAGGTAGCGCGGCACATCTTGTGCCGTCGCTTTCGCCACGGTCACCACCGGCGGTGGCAGCGTTGCGGGGCTGTCTGCCCGCGCACTGCCTCGATTGCAAGAAACACAAACCAGCAGCAACGGCGCCAGCAGAATCAATCCGGAAGCCCTTCCGGGCAACGCCCCGTGCCCCGCAATTCCTACCACTGGTGATCCAATCTTTCTGTAACTTGTATTACTTACACGCCCCATTTGGTTCTCCGTGGTCTGTTAATTTGTCGCCGTCAGTTTTTGTCTTTCGATAGAACTTTCCCCGCAGGTCAATTCGCCTTTCGGTCTTGCTTGGTTTGATAGCTGGTAGGGCTGAGGGTTGATCTAGAAGGCCTGAATTATTTCCGTCATGTTCGTCCCGGATCTCGCGTGGGTTCGGCTAAGACATCGACCGCGAGCAACCACCATCATTGGGCTGGAGTTGTTGAAAGAACGCATTTGTGAATTCGTTTTCATCCTCTTCAATTAATACGCCTGAGCGCGTAGCGCAATTTCGCGGTCTTCTGAATTTTGCTCAACAATTTGTTTGACTCATTCAATTTCGCCGGCTCACTCCATCAGACCAGTTTTGGCCTGCGAAATCCTCAAACAATCCCCAGGTTTCGTCTGTCCCGGGATTCTATTTCGATGCGCAGCTTTTTCCGGAGGGTACTCGCCAATTGCCTGTCCGCGTGAATTAACGTCCCGCGCAACTGCCAAGGTTTCCATGTGTGACATCCAGCGCTTCCGCCGCATCTCTTTCTTTGCGGAGGCCGCCGGGCGTTCCTCGTCCGCCAGCACTTCTCTGCCGGTGTGACCACTCGCGCCCGGGAACGCACAACTTCACGGCTTACGCAAATCACTGGTCTCTTTAGGGGGTCGGAGCTTCAGCTCCGACATAAGCGCGTCACTATGTGGGCTTCAGCCCCTGAGGAAATGACTCTTGCAATCCGGACGGCGTGTCTGTGTGCACTTCCGCTATCTTTCCAACGCGCTGCGATCCCACTTGCCAAGCGTTGCGACAGCCTCGTAGGTACTCTGGCAAAACTCCAGCAGCGAAGCCGTGGGCGACTCCGCCTTCCGCACGTCGTCGTACATGAGCAGAAACTCACCCAAGTCCCGGTTATAAGAAGCGGCACCGGGACGCGCGCTCTCATCCTTGAGCCCCTGCGGCTCGGGCGCCGCATACGAATAAAACGCCGCACCTCGCACATTCTCCCCTCCGGGCCAAAATCCCACGCTGCTCACTTCCTGCGAATAGGCTTCTCGCGTTATGGCGTCAGCTCCCGGTCGTTCCGGAGCTCGACGCCCCGAAAATCGCGTCACCGCAAGATCGAAACTTCCCCAAAAGAAATGTACCGGGCTGGACTTGCCAATAAATTTTGCTCTGAATTGATTGAAAACCGCGTCCACCGACAACAGGATGCGCCAGAATTTCTCCACAGACACTCGGTCATACGAGGCGTGCGTTCGATCTTGATCGAAAGCGATTGGATTGGGAATCTCCACCGGCATTCTCCAAATCTTCACTTCAATATTCGCCGACCGTAGCAATTCCCTGAATTCCTGGTAGAACTCCGCCACGGACCGCGGCTGCAGCGCCAGCGTCTTCACCAGCCCGTCACTCGTCTCCAGCACCAACTGGTGTCGCAAGAAGTCAAAGTACAACTCAAATGCCCTGTCGCCATACGGCATGCACGAAGTCGTCAGCCCACGCGCCGTCACGTACAACGGCACATTCCACCAGTGGTTCACAAGCGGCGTCAGCTTCAACCGCACCTTCCCAACCATCTGCGTCCACATATGCACCGTCGCATACGTCTCCTTCCAGGAACTTAGTGGCAATTCCGGCCAGCATTCCAGCCGATCGGTAGCGGCTTTCATCGTCGTCACCTCCCCGCTATCCTACTCCTCGCTGCAAGTCCTACTCCACTACCAACCGCGCACACGACTGCTTCGATCCGCGCTGCCGCACGGAACTTCACAGCTCACACAATTTAATTGTCATCCCGAGCGAAGCGAGGGATTCGCTTTTGCCGCGCCGTCTCGTCAGTCTGCCGCCGGCGCTGGCACAGGTTCTGGCGCGTCCTTCACCGGACCACCGTACTGGTTAATATGTTCCAGTTCCGTCAGATGGTCGTACCACGTGAACTTCAAAATAATCGACGTCACCGCGATGATGACAAATGTAATCGCCGCCGTTCGCAGTCTCCACGTCACAATGTAGATCGGCAGCGCCACCAGGCAAATCTGCCATACGATCCCCACCACCACGTTGAACATGTCGCGGAAGAAATCCTTGTTCGGTTGAAACGACGGATCTTCCTGCTGCACTTTCCTTAAAATCGGTCCCCAGAATCCCCACGGCCGCACGCGCCGGTAGAAGTCTTTCAGCACTTCTTCGTCCTCGGGCGCCGTCAGATAGGTGCCCAGGAAGCAGCCAATCAGCGAAATCACGAACACCAGCCCAAACCCTACCGACACTTCCAGGTTCAGTGAATGCGCATGCGCAAAATCCTGCAGCGGCCCGAATCTTGTGATCATCGTGGGAATAGTCAGCGCCGACGCCATTCCTGCCACCATGCCCCAGAAATAACCGTACCCGTTGAACCGCCACCAATACCACTTCAGGACGTTCGAAGCGGTGTAACCGCCCCACAGCGACGTTACGATCCAGATCACCACATTGTTCACGCTCGTCACGTACCATCCAATCAGCACGCCCAGCAGCACTACCGCGAACGAACTCAAATAGCTCAGCCGCACATAGGTTTTCGCGCTGGCATGCGGATTGATGAATCGTTTGTAGATGTCGTTTACAAAATATGGCGGCGCGGCATTCACCGTCGCGGCGAAGTTGGACATGTACGCAGCCAGCAAGCCGGCGATCAACACTCCGAGCAATCCAGCCGGCACAAACAGCGCCAGCGCTGACGGAAGAATGCGCTCGAAGTCCATGTTCGTGCCCATCGCTCGGATCTGGTCGCTGAAAAACACCAGCGCCAACACCGTCAGCCCGCTGATCAGGAAATATCGCGGAAAACTCAGTACGATGTTCACCCAACCGCTCATCATCGACGCTTCGCGCGGGTTCTTGCACGAAAGCACGCGCTGCATATCGTAATTTGGCGCCGGTCCCGCCGAACTGATCAGAATCCCCTTGAACAGCAGCATCATCACAAAAAATCCAAACAGCCCGTAACCGTCTTGCGCAACTCGCGCATTCGCCGAGGGCACCAGGCTCGACCAATCCATATTCAGGTGCCACCCAAAAAAGATATCGCCCCATCCGGCAGGCGTGAAACGTTGCAGCGTCCCGGGCGCCACTTTCATCATCGCGATGATTCCCACCGCGAACGACGCCACTGACAGAATGCAGAATTGCAGCACCTCCGTAATCACCACGCTGAACATTCCACCCTTGATCACATAGATCGCCGTGATGGCAATCAAAATCAGCGCGTACTGGTTCACGCTCAAGTGCCAGGGCAGAAACGTCGCGGCAAATTTCCCGATACCTTTAAATCCATAAGTAAAAAATCCAATGATGCTGATGAACGCGTAAATCACCACGATGATGTGCGAAAGCTGCGCCCCACGCCCCTTCCCGAACCGCGTCTGAATCCACTCTGCGCCCGTCATCACGTTCGATCGCCGCAGCCACGTCGACATGTACACCATCAGAAATATCTGGTTGAACGTCGGCCACAACCACGGTATCCACACGCTCTTCACGCCATATACAAACATCCAGTACACCAGCAGCATCGTCCCGCTGATGTCAAACATTCCCGAAGCATTCGAAATTCCCAGCACGTACCATGGCAACACGTTGCCGCCTAAAAAGTACGCCTTCATATCTCGCGACGCCCGGTGCGACACCCAGTACCCGATCAGCACCGATAACGCCAGGTACGCAATGATGATAGCAATGTCTATCACATGCAGATGCAAGGTACACCTCAATCCGGCCGACCTGCCGCGCATCTTTCTTTCGCGGTCAGTCTCTCATTCGTTTCCGCTGCACCTTTCCACTGATTACCACGGCTGCCACCGATAGAACTTTGCCGCCGCCATGTTCCTGCTTAACGTACTTGGGTCACATCTTAATCAAGGAAGTGTGCCGGCCAGCAAAAACACCAGCGCCGCTTGCCAGTTGATCGCAATCTCGTTGCTCGCATACGAAGCCTGGTCATCTACATAATCTTTCGCCGGCGGCAATCCCTGCGGCAACTTCTTCAGCGCATCGTCCTGTCGACCCGCATTCGGCCCGCCCGACAACAATCCTGGCCACGGCTCGTCATTCTTGTCCGCGCGGCTCGGCCGATGGTGCGGGTGCCGGTATGGATTCATCCCCACTTGCGTCACCCACGAAAGTGAAAAGGTATTGCGTCCCAATAAGTAATGAAGATCGTCCTGCGCGCTTTCCACGAACGCCGGATCTGGCACCAACACGTTCGCTACCAGCAATTCCATTCCGTAGTTCGCTGCCACTCCGTTCGAGCCCCACACATAGTCCTTCGGCAGCAGGCTTACGCGATACGGATTCTTCCGCGTTTGCTCTACAATCGCGTGCCCCGCCGCGGCCGTTCGCTTCTTGATGTCCGCCACTACCGCAGCGTCCGCCCCTTTTTGCTTGCTCAGCGCGTACGTCCACAGCCCCATCACTGCTACGTCGTTCCATCCTTCCGGCGCCACCGTGTCCAAGGCTTGTCGAAAATCCGGGTAGTGCTTCACAAAATATTCGTTGTACGTGGCATCCCCGGTCGTTCTCCACAGCTCCGCCGCAGCCCACAACCTTTCATCGCTGCAATTACTGTCACCATACTCGCCTGTGTTCACTCCCGGCGGGTTCTTGAACACCACGTTAGGATATTTTTCCGTCCACAGCCATGCTTTTCGGGCCGACTCCAGGTTCCGAGCCGCGAATTTCGCGTCGAACGGTTGATACACGCGCGCGGCAATCGCCGCCACAGTCGCCAGATCGGCCGTAGCACAAGTGCTCTTGTATGGCGCCTGCCCGGTCCCAATCACTTCGCTCGTCGAATGGTCATCTTCCGGCATCACAAAGCCGGGAAACTTTTCGCTGGTCTGCTTGTGCCATGCCCCGCCATCTTCATCCTGCATCTTCAGCATCCACTCCAGATTCCAACGCGTTTCATTTAGGATGTCCGGCGTTCCGTTGCCGCTCTCCGGAATATTCAGCTTGATACCCTTCACTTTCGGCCCGTAGATCTCCCACGTCCACAGCAACGTCCCGGTCGTAATTCCGGAATTCACCACGTACCGCCCATAATCTCCGGCATCGTGCCATCCGCCAACATTGTTGCGCTCGCCTTGCTTCCCCGACGAAGCGTGAAATTCGCCTTTCAAATGGCATGCGGCATGTGTGTACCCTGGAAACTCCGTTCCCAAGTCAACCGCCGTCCCGCACCGCTGCCCGTAAAACGCTCTCATCGCCAGATAATACGCGTGCGAATACACGTCTCGCTTGACCGCAAAAGTCCAGCTCCGCCCCACTCCGGGCACATCCAGATAGTAGGTCCCCGTCTCCCGCAGTTTCGTGAAGTCCGCAATCTGCACGGAATCGCCCGTATCCTTATCTTGGCTTGCTGCCCCCAGCGTGCCCTTGAAAACCACCACATTGTTCGACGCCCGTTTTACTTCGAATGTCGTGGCCTGCCCAGTTACTACCGCTAACTTTGCCGCATCCGGTAGGTAGCCCACTTGGTCCACTTTGATCTGCACGCTTCCTGCTTCCGTTCCCCCTGCCTTACCCGCAATTCCCAGCAGTAACACCAACACAACCACCACCCATATCCACATCCCTGGCATACAAATACCGCGTCGACTCGTGCTCCCGGTCATAAGGAGACCTATCCTTCTTTTTGTGTGATTCAAGGCTGCAAGCCTCTCCCGCGGGACCGCTAACGGCAGTGACCGTTCTCACCTGAGGACGTGACTCCGGACACACCTGGCCGACCGGCGCTCACTACCCTGCCCTGTCAACATGCTTCATATCTACACCTCAAACTTGTTTTTTTCCACTAAAATATCGTTATACTAAGCTTTCCTGTCTGTTCACGCAGTCCCGCCCTGGAGCCGCTCGTATGAAATTTGGTCATTTTGACGATTCGAATCGTGAATACATAATCACTCAGCCGGATACCCCGCTTCCTTGGATCAACTACCTTGGCTGCCAGGCGTATTTCGGCATCATCTCCAACACCGCCGGCGGTTATTCTTTCTACCGCGACGCGCGCCTGCGACGCCTCACTCGGTATCGCTACAACAATGCTCCCTTCGATCTCGGCGGCCGCTACATTTATCTTCGCGACGATCGCTCCGCCGAATTCTGGTCTCCTTCCTGGCAGCCCACGCGCCGAAAGTTGGAGGATTATTCCTGCCGTCACGGTATGGGCTACACCACCATCTTCTCCAAATACGACGGCATTGCCGCTAGCACTCGCTACTTCGTGCCGCTCGACGAAAATCTCGAAATCTGGCAACTCACCATCACCAATCATCGCGCCCAGCCCGCGGGGCTCTCCGTTTTCTCCGCTGTCGAGTTCTGCCTGTGGGACGCTCAGGACGACTCCACAAACTTTCAACGCAATTTCAGTATTGGTGAAGTCGAAATCGAAGACGGCGTCATCTATCACAAGACCGAATACCGGGAACGCCGCGACCACTTCGCGTTCTTTGCTTGTTCTGAAAAACTCGCCGGCTTCGACACCCAGCGCGATACGTTCCTTGGACCCTATCGCGGCTGGGACGCTCCCGCCGTCGTTGAAAGTGGCCAATCCGCGAATTCCGTGGCCCACGGTTGGGCTCCCGTCGGCTCTCACCAAGTCAAACTTTCTCTGAAACCTGGTGAATCTCGCCAGATCGTTTTCGTTCTCGGATATCACGAGAATCCCCGCGATCAGAAATTCGATCCGCCCGATTCCCAAACCATCAACAAGAAAACCGCCAAAGCGCTAATCGCCAAATATCTCGTGCCAGCCAAAGCAGACGCCGCCTTCGAAAAGCTTCGTCACTACTGGAATGAACTGCTCAGCCTCTACCAGGTGGACACGCCCGACGCGCACACTAATCGCATGGTCAACATCTGGAATGCCTACCAGTGCATGGCCACCTTCAACATGTCTCGCTCGGCTTCGTTCTACGAATCTGGCATCGGTCGCGGCCTCGGCTTCCGCGATTCCAACCAGGATCTCCTCGGCTTCGTCCACATGGTTCCCGGCCGCGCCCGCGAACGCATCTTGGATCTCGCCGCAACGCAACTTCCCACCGGCGGCGCTTATCACCAATACCAACCGCTCACCAAGCGCGGCAACAACGACGTCGGCAGCGGTTTCAACGACGACCCTCACTGGCTGATCATCGGCGTGGGCGCCTATCTCAAAGAAACCGGCGACTGGAGCATCCTCGACGAGCCGGTGCCCTACGACAATGTGCCCGGCTCAGAAACCCCGCTCTACGAGCATCTTCAGCGCAGCTTCCACTACACGCGCGAGCGTCTTGGTCCCCATGGCCTTCCTCTGATCGGCCGCGCTGATTGGAATGATTGCCTCAACCTGAACTGCTTCTCCGATTCCCCTGGCCAGTCCTTCCAGACCACCACGAATAAGGATGGCAAGGTTGCCGAATCTGTTTTTATCGCGGGCTTGTTAGTGCTCGCGGGACGCGAACTCGCCGAGATTGCCAAGCATCGCGGCCTCGCCGACGAAGCGTTCTCCTATCTCACCGAAGTCGCCGAGATGGAAGCTACCGTCCTCAAGCACGGTTGGGATGGCGAGTGGTTCCTTCGCGCTTACGACGACTACGGCCGCAAAGTAGGCTCCCACGAAAACGTTGAGGGCAAAATTTTCATTGAGACCCAGGGCTTCTGCACACTAGCCGGCATCGGCCTGACGGATTGTCACGCCTCGCGCGCGCTCGAATCCACGCACAAACTCTTGTCCACCAAGCATGGCATCGTCCTGCAACAGCCTGCTTACTCGAAGTATTACCTCGAACTCGGCGAAATCTCTTCTTATCCGCCGGGTTACAAGGAAAATGCTGGCATCTTCTGCCACAACAATCCCTGGGTCATCATCGGAGAAACACGCGTCGGCAATGGCGATCGCGCGTTCGACTACTACTCTCGCATCAATCCTTCTGCTCGCGAGGAAATCAGCGACCTGCACCGCTGCGAACCTTACGTCTACGCCCAGATGATCGCGGGCCGCGACGCCGCCACGCACGGCGAAGCCAAGAATTCCTGGCTTACCGGCACCGCCGCTTGGAACTACTACGCCATCACCCAATGGATTCTCGGAATCCGCACTTCCTACGACGGGCTAATGATCTCGCCGGTCATCCCGAAAAGTTGGAAAGGCTTCAAGGTTTGCCGTAAATTCCGCGGGGTCACTTACCAGATTGAAGTTCAACGCGCCGGAGACGGCAACAGCGTCTCTCTCGAAATCGATGGCGCAGCCATCAACGGCAACCTCATTCCACTTCCAGCGCCGAACACCAAAACCGTTTCGGTCAAAGCCACATTGCGTTAAGCTCTGCCAATGACCTACGTTCCCGATAGCTCACGCTACAATTCCATGCATTACCGCCGCTGTGGCCGCAGCGGACTGCTTCTCCCCGCCATTTCTCTCGGCCTCTGGCACAATTTCAGCGCTGTCGACTCCTTCGGCACCATCCAGGCTATGCTTCGTCGCGCTTTCGACCTCGGCATCACCCACTTCGACCTCGCCAACAATTACGGCCCTCCTGCGGGTTCCGCCGAAGAAAATTTTGGCCGCATCCTCAACAGCGACTTTGCCGCTCATCGCGATGAACTCGTTATCTCTACCAAGGCTGGCTGGGACATGTGGCCCGGGCCATACGGCGATTGGGGTTCCCGCAAGTATCTTCTCGCCAGTCTCGACCAGAGCCTCGAGCGCATGAATCTCGACTACGTGGACATTTTTTATTCCCACCGTCCCGACCCGAAAACGCCAATTGAAGAGACCATGTCCGCGCTCGATCAAGCGGTTCATTCCGGCAAGGCTCTCTATGCGGGCATTTCCAGCTACGATGCAAACCAAACCGAAGCTGCCGCCAACACACTCCGCCGCCTCGGCACTCCCTGCCTTATTCATCAACCCAAATATTCCATGTTCGATCGGAAAATCGAGGCCGGCGTCCTCGATGTTTTGGAAAAAGAAGGCATCGGCTGCATCGCTTTCTGCCCTCTCGCGCAGGGTTTGCTCACCAATCGCTATCTCCACGGCATTCCCAGCGATTCTCGCGTCAACAAGCCTCACGGATTTCTAAAGAAGAATGATGTCAGCCAGACCTGCCTGTTGCAGGTTCGTGCTCTCGACGAGATCGCTCAATCTCGCGGTCAGTCCGTTGCACAAATGGCCCTTGCCTGGGTCTTGCGAGATCCACGCATGACCAGCGCTCTCATCGGCGCTAGCCACGTCGAGCAGATCGAGCAAAACGTCGCAGCCTTAGCCAATCTGCACTTTTCCTCGCAGGAACTAGCTCAGATTGACTCCATCCTCGCCCACCCCGACCACGCTCACGCCTAAACGAGAATTCTTGTAGCCGCCGCCTTCCGAGGCGGTCCGCTCACGCCGACGTGGCGCTCTTCCTTCTTCAATGTAGCGCTGACTTTTATGTCAGCCTGGATTTTTGTAATGTCATCCCCACCAAGCATCAGCTCGTACCGTTGTAGCGGCCGCTTCTGAGGCGCTCCACCACGTCAACTACCCGTTTCTCTCCCCGTTCGATCTTGCTCTTCTCTGTGCCCTCTGTGTCCTCTGTGGTGAATAGCCCGCTTTATCAAACGCGCCTCCGACCAGGAAGCTTCCCATACTTCTTCAGCGACCCCAGGTTCCTCCGGATCAGCGCGTTCCGAGTTTCCACGCAAGCAAAACTCCGCAGCCCGTCCGCCGGCGTGTTTATCGTATAGTCCAGCAACTTCTCCACCGTGCTCGTTACCACATTCAACCGCGTGTCCGATGCTCCGTAATAAATGAACACCTCTCCGCTTTTCGTCGCGATCCAGCCGTTGCTGAACGCCACATTCGACACATCTCCCACTCGCTCCTCATCCTGCGGCGCCACAAAATATCCTCCGGGGCGGTGCGTGATCACCTGCGGCCTCTTCAATTCGCTCAGAAATGTGTACAGCACGTACCGCAGGCCCGCTGCCGTGTTCCGCACGCCATGCGCCAGATGCAGCCAACCCTGCGCACTCTTGATCGGCGCCGGTCCCAATCCATTCTTCACTTCCTTGATTGTGTGATACTCGCGGTTATCAATGATTATTTCATTTTCGATATTCGCGCCCATCATCGTCGTACATAGTCCCCAGCCAATGCCTCCGCCTTTTCCTGCTTGAATGAATTCATCCTGCGGCCGCGTGTACAGCGCGTATTTTCCATCGACAAATTCCGGATGCAACACCACGTTCCGCTGCTGCGGCGATTTCGTCCGCAGGTCCGGTAACCGTTCCCACTTGACTAGGTCTTTTGTGCGTGCAATTCCGCATTGTGCCACCGCCGACGACGTGTCCCATTGCGGCGTTTTCTTATCCTTCCGCTCCGTGCAAAACAGCCCGTAAATCCATCCATCCTCGTGCCGCACCACGCGAATGTCGCACACGTTTGTGTCCGGCTCGCTCGTCTCCGGCATCAGGATCGGATAATCCCAGAATCGAAAGTTGTCCACGCCATTCGGACTTTCCGCTATCGCCAGAAACGATTTCCTGTCCGCTCCTTCCACCCGCGCAAACACCAGGTACTTCCCTTCATATTCCATCGCACCGGCGTTGAAGGTTGCATTCACCCCCATACGCTCCATCAGGTGTGCATTGCTCTTGTAATCGAAATCGTACCGCCAGAACAGCGGCGTGTGCTCCGCCGTCAGCACTGGATTCGCATACCGGTCATACACTCCGTTGCCGCGCTTAACCTTCACGTTCTTCCGCGTGATCAGCTTCCCGTGTTCCCGGAACAGTTCTTGCACTTTTTTCCCAAACTCCGCTTGCCTCATTCGTTTTCTCCGATACCGCACTACACTTCATTGTCATCCCGAGCGCAGCGAGGGATCTGCTTTCCGTAAGCACGAGCAAAAACACCCCTACCTCATTGCTTCCTGCTCAACCGATCCAACCTGTCCATCACTTCAAAACACGTCCGGCTGTTGTGATACGGGCACTTCCATGCATCCACTTTGTATTTGTCCATGCTCGGCGTTCCGTCCCGCGACACCTTCCAATACCACTCCCCGTACCGCCGATCCACGATGTATTTCTCAATGAACTCCCAACTCTTCTCCGACGCTTTCAAAAAATAATCTTTTCCGGAAAGCTCGTAGGCATTCAGAAATCCCACCACTGCTTCAGCCTGCGGCCACCAATGCTTGTCCGTGTCGATAATCTCCTCGGCTGTGCCTTCGTAGAGCAGCCCGCCATCCGCATCCACCGCCTGTTCGTACACCGCTTGCGCCATCTTCACCGCTGCTCGCCGCGCTTGTTCCAGCAGTTTCTTGTCGCCCAGCACTTCGGCCGCTTCGCAAATCAGCCAACTCCCCTCAATGTCATGCCCAAACGAAAACCGGTCCGAGCGGTCGTGCCACACTTCGTCAAAAAACATTCGAACATGGTGCGCCTTCGGATCGATGATGCGCTCCAGAAAAATAAGAAGGAGTTCCTTCAAACGCTCCTTCAGTTCCTGGTCATCCCGTCCCCGCAGCAGATTTGCGTACGCTTCCAGCAGATGCAAGTGCGTGTTCATGGATTTCTTTTCAGCCATGTCCACTTCGCTCAACTGCTGATTCTTCGCCAGTTTCCAGTCACGCTCATACGTCTCAAAGTATCCGCCATTCGTTTCGTCGTGACTCGCGCTTTCGATTTTCTGTTGCAGCGCAATCGCCCGTTCCCGCGATTCCTCTTCCCCGCTCGCCGACGCATACTCCGCCAGCGCATACACCGTGAACGCCTGCCCATATATCCGCTTCTTCGTTTCCACCGGCTTGCCCAGATAGTCCACCATCCAGTACACGCCGCCAAATTCCGCGTCCCAAAAATACCGCCGCAAATACTCGTACGCTCTCCGCGCCGTCCCCAGGTACGACTCATATCCGTAAACCCGATACGCCTTGGAAAATGTCCACAGAATCCGCGCGTTCAGGATCAGCCCTTTGTTCGCCTTCGGATCGATCTTCAGGTCATTCGTAATCTGTCCCCGGAATCCGCCAAACTCCTTGTCCACCGCGTGCTTCAGCCAGAATGGCAGAATGTCTCCGCGCAATTCCCGCTCCACCCGCTCCCGCAATCCGCCCATTCCGCCTCACTCTTCTCGCACAATTCTCCACACGCAATTCAACGCTTAGTCCGCGCTGAGTGTGAAATACGCACCCGGCAGTGTCAAGGCTAGATAAGCGTTACTGTAGAGGGAAATTTGCCCAACTCGACTTGCGTTTTCTCAAGCACTTCTGGAGCGCGGAGACGTAACAACCGGCTCACTCGATAATCTACCGCGCGGTTTCCCCGGCCACCGAGTGGTTACCTGCAGACGACTGGCTTCCTGCTTCTGGCACAAATGCGATCAGCAACAATCCCACAACCAACAGTCCCAGCATCAACATCAACACGCGGTTCCATCGCCGAAAGCTTTCCTGCTGGCTGGCCTTCACCGGTATCAGGAAATAGGGTCGCGCGTTACGATTGGTTCGTCGCATGGCATTGCTCCTTCTTTGATTCCCGCTCCCGTGCATCTGTCTTCGTTTGCCGATTCGTCGAACCACTCGTGAAATCCTTCACACCTGCGCTCGCGCTCTGTGCGTCGCTCCTCGAACAATTTCTGGACAGTTGCTCATCCAACACCCTGGTGAATTCCCCGGGCCGCATTCCTGCCTCTTCTGAACGATCCTGCCCCTGCAGCAACGCTGTGATCCACCAGCAGCTATCCTCCACCGCGAAAGAGAAAAACAACGTTGTGTCGGTTCCGCGCAACACTTCCATCAGTTCATACGCCGTTCCGTCGGGCAACCGGAACCCGCTCAGCACCACATCGAACCTTCCGCGTTGCAGCAGCTCAATCGCATCTTTCTTGCGTGCCGCCACACTCACATTGCAGCCCCGTTTCAACAGGTGGCGTCCAAGCACCGACGACCTCCGCGCGCAGCTTCCAACCAGCAGAACCTTCGTTCCCGCAACTTCCATAAGCCGGCCTCTTTTCGGCTGCCTAAAGACACACATCCACTCATCGTCGCAATTCAGGAAAACGAGGGATCGTGCGGCGAAAGCAAGCGTTCCCTCAGCTGCCCTGAGGAACACCACTCTGCTCAGTAGCGGAAAGCGTCTTTTGCTCGCCACTACATTGGACGGATTGGCTGTCCGCCAGGTTACACGCTAGGCCAGATACTATATCGTGATGCGCGATATACACTCGGCGGGGCGGTCGCTTGTCTCCGTACCCGCCCGTGCGCGGCAGAAGTCCCGGGCCTCCGCCGCGCACCGGGCTGAGGGAACAAACGCACTACAGCAATTTGATCGACGTCACCTTCAACGTATCTCCTTGCACGTCGCCGCTGACGTCCACTCGAAGGTGGTCCTTCTTGTCCGACGCTTTCAGCGCTTCCGTGATTTTGCTGTTGCCCGCCGCATCGAACTTCAGGAATTGCTTGTCTTCCGTCACGATCCCGAAACCGCTTGCCGAACACTTCAACGCGCAATCCCGCGTATGCGAGTCCGGATCAGCCGCCACCTTTTTGGAGCAGTTCACGTCTACGACCGCCACATCCTTGTAGTTTTCCACCGCTGCTAAGGCGGGCATCGCCGCCAGTCCAATCAGTGCCAGAAACGAAATTGCTTTTTTCATGCTTCTCTCTCCTTAAGTTTTGCTTTCGACCTACTTAGTCACCGCAACTACGAACTCTGCACCGCCACTGCTCCCTGCTTCGTTGTCACCTGCTCGCGCACCGCCGTAAGTTGCGAAAGTGTGAACGCCCCGATCGCAATCTCCACGTCTCGCATTGCCAGGTCATAGAACATTCCGGTCGTCAGCAAATTCACCGCGATCCCCAGCAGCCACAACAGCACGATATAGCTGCCGATTTTTGTCCACCGGCTCAGTACGATCAGCCCGGCGATTATTTCGACAGCCCCAACAATGTGCATAAAGGTTGGCGTGCTGATTGGAACGATTTTTGTCGCTAGCGGACTCAGATACATTCCCCAGTCCGTCAGTTTGTTGAAATATTTGTCGATGCCCGTAATGATGGGCCCCACCCCAAGACCGATTCTCAGCGCCCACCACGCCACGTTCAGCCGGCGATCAAGTTCCACCATGTTTGCCCCCACTCAAAAGAGCGGCGAGCAGCCAATTGGATACACCGATCCCGCAACTTTGTTTGCCTGCTTTGCCGCGGCTACCGGTAACCCTGTATCCTTTTCCGCTTTCGCGGCTCTATATAGTAGAGCTATGGAAATCGCAGGAATCTCAGAACAGGACCGCGGCGCTGGCTGCACCGACGAGCAGATCGTCGAACGCGTGAAGTCCGGGGATACCGCGCTCTATGAAGTCGTGATGCGTCGCTATAACCAGCGACTGTATCGCATCGCGCGGGCGATCTTACACGATGACACCGAAGCCGAAGACGTCATGCAGGCTGCCTACGTCCGCGCCTACGAACATCTTCACCAATTCGCTGCACGCGCGCCTTTCTCCACCTGGCTCACGCGCATTGCCGTTCACGAAGCGCTGGCCCGCCTTCGTTTGCGCGACCGCAACCAGCAACTCGATGACACCGGGCACGAGGGAGACTTCCCTATGAAAATCGCCGACACTTCACTCGATCCGGAACAATGTGCATCTCAAGCCGAGCTGAATCATCTCCTGGAACAGGCACTCCTCGGGCTTCCCGCGCAGTATCGTGCCGTAGTGATGTTGCGAGACGTTGAGGACTTAAGTACTTCGGAAACCGCCGCTGCCCTTGAACTCTCCGAGGAAAACGTGAAGATTCGGCTGCACCGCGGCAGGGCCATGATGCGTGGCTGGCTCTATACTCGCGTCGGCTCGGAAGCCAGGAATGCATTCCCGTTCATGGGCGTCCGTTGCGATCGCGTCGTTCGCGCCGTTCTCGCGCGGCTCCCTTAGCCGGTCGACGATTCTCGGCCGGTCTAACAGCCTTGCTCAATTTTCAGAATCTTCACGAAACCGCCAGCACCAGCAGCGTTACGTCATCGCGCCAATGTCCGCCGCAAAATTCCGCCACCGCGTCTAAAATCCTTTTCTGCAACTCTTCCGCGGAGCACTCGCGATTTTCCTCTAGAAGTCCCAGCAACCGCGCCTCCCCAAATTCCTCGCTCTCCGCATCGTTCGCTTCCGTCACTCCGTCGGTGTACAGGATCACCCGGTCACCCGGCGCCAGTTGCGCGCATCCCAGATCGAATTTCTGATCCGGAAATACTCCGAGCACTCCGCCGCCTTCTCGCAATCGTCGGTGCGTTCCGTCGCTCCGCAGCAGGTACGGCGCGTTGTGCCCCGCGCTGGCATATCGCAGCATCCGATTCGGTCCATCAAGTTGCGCGTAAAAAAAAGTGATGAACCGGTCCGCGGTCATATTCCGGCACAGCAGTCCGTTCAACCGCGCGCACAACACGTCGGGCGGCAACGACGGCGAAGCCAGTCCGCGCACCGCGGCTTGCAGATTGGACATCATTAGCGCAGCGGACAGCCCCTTCCCTGCTACGTCCGCGATACACAGACCCAGCGCTTCTTCGCCGAACGGCAAAATGTCGAAGTAATCGCCTCCTACCGTCAGCGCCGACTGCCACGCGCTTGCAATCTCGTAGCCCGGCAGTTGCGCAATCTCCTTCGGTAGCAGCCCTTGCTGAATCGCCCGCGCATCGGCAATTTCCTGCTTCTGCCGCTGCAACTGCGACATCATCTCCTGGTGTTCCTGGCTTTCCTGACCGGCTCGCCTGCGCAACTCGCGGCGTTCGCGTCCCAGCGTGACCTGTTTCTGCAAGATTTCCAGCAGCCGCGCGTTGGTCCACGGTTTCTCCACGAAGTCAGCAACGCCGCGTTGCATTGCCTCCACCGCCAGTCCCACCGTCGCCCAACCTGTCATCACCACCACCGGCGGCAAGTTCTCGTTTTTCTGTAGCACCGTCAGCAGGTCCAGTCCTTCCTGGCCCGACGTCGAATTCCGCGCATAGTTCAAATCCATCAGCAGTACATCGAACTCATCCTTGGCTAGCGCTTCCAGCAAATCCGATGACGAAGTCACCCCCCGCGTCGCATAACCGTGGCCTTTCAGCATCAGCCGCAGGGCATCCAGAATATCCTGCTGATCGTCCGCAATCAGGATTCGCTGCTGCATTGTCTCGATTTCCATAGGGATCGCAACCCTCCCTGTCTCCACGCTTCCTTACTTACGTCTGGGCTGTGGTTTCCCGTTGCCCGCAGTGTTCGCAGCCTGAAGGCCAGTTCCTCCGGCTCTTAACACTCTGATTGTGCACCCTTTATGCGCAATTGGAAGCTCTACGGGGGCGCGCCCACTGGTCACTTGCGGGAATGCCCATCCCAATACCGGACAGCTCCTGCACACCTGTCTGCCGCCCATCGCATCCTCATCAAGTTCTACGAATGACGATGCCTAATGGTTCCAACGATCAGTGTCGAAATGACCGCTCCACACCAATTCAAAACGCTATTTCTTGATTCGCTCCATCGAAAGCGGCCCTAGCCTCACGTTTCCCGGCGCGAAGGCGCCAAACACACGACTTGCGCGACTCCTCTGCCATTTTGCTTGGCATGCTGCCCCTGCCACTTCTGGCCCATTGACACACTCCACCCCTCTCACCCTCACGGTCCGATAGATGGCGATCGGCTTGATTCTTCAAATTCGTTGTGTCGCAGGCTTCGAGAGGCCTATAATGCGCCAGTCCGAACTCTTAAATTGGAATTCCGGCCAATCGGAGTGTTTGTATGAAGCGGCGCGTCACACAGACCTCCTCTGCGCGCATCGACGGTCCCCGCCCTCAGCGCAGCTCCAAGAATATTGACTCCCTTGCCGTTTTGCCCCTCGAAAATGCCACCGGCGACCCTGAACTCGAATATCTCAGCGACGGCATCACTGGCAGCCTCATTAACACCCTGGCGTCCATCCCGAAACTCCGCGTCATGGCGCAGAGCACCATCTTTCGCTACAAGGGCCGCGAAATTGATCCTCAGGCCATCGGTCGCGAGCTTCACGTGCGTGCCGTGGTCACCGGAAGAATCATGCACGGAGGTGGCTCGCTGCGCGTCGGCACCGAACTGGTCGACGTCGCCACCGGCTCGCAGCTTTGGGGCGCGCAGTACGATCGCAAGCCCGACGACATCTTTGTGGTCCAGGACGAAATCTCCACCGAGATATCCGAAAAACTTCGTCTGCAATTGACCAAGGCTGAAAAGAAACGGCTGACCCTGCACCACACTGAAAATCCCGAGGCCTACCGACTTTACCTGAAGGGCCGCCACCACTGGAATCGCTGGACCGAGGAATCCTTCTACAAAGCCATCGAGTACTTTCAACTGGCCGTCGAAAAAGATCCTACCTACGCCCTCGCCTACGCCGGTGTCGCAGACTCTTACGTGCTCCTGGGATGGAACTGCTATCTCCCGCCAAACGAAGCGTTCTCCAAAGGCAAAGCCGACGCGATGACTGCCCTGCATCTCGATCCGGATCTGCCCGAAGCACACACCGCTTTGGCTGCGCTGTTGTGGCTTCACGATTGGAAGTGGAAAGACGCTGAAAAAGAGTTCAATCGCAGTCTGCAGCTCGGTCCCACCTACGCCACGGCGAACCATTGGTACGCCGAGTATTTGATGACCATGGGAAAAAACGAAGCGGCCATGGCGCGGATGGAGCACAGTCAGGAACTCGATCCCTTGTCCCTCATCATCAACGTCGCCGTCGGTTGGGCCTCGTACCATGGCCGCCGATACGAAGCCGCCATCGAACAACTCCTTCGAACCGTCGAGTTGGACCCAAGCTACCCTGTCACCTACTGGATTCTCGGACTCGCCCACAGAAAAATGGCTCGCTATGAACTCGCCATCCGCGAAGGCGAAAAGGGTGTCGACTTTTCAGGCGGCAGTCCTCTGATGCGCGCTGCATTGGCGCACACCTACGGCATGGCTGGCAGAACTGCCGAAGCGCGCCAAATCCTCGACGATCTTAAAAAACTCGCGAAGCAGAAATATGTGTCACCCTACATCCTCGCGGGTATCCACATCGGTCTGGGCGAAGACGATCAGGCGCTGGAATACCTCGAGAAAGCCTACGAAGATCACTCTCACTGGCTGATCTATCTTCATATTGATCCCAGCATGGACACCCTGCGCTACAACGCCCGCTTCAAACACCTGTTGCAACGCATCGGTCTTCCTTGACGCTCGCGTTTCCCAAATGAAAATGTTGGCTCTCAGGTTCGGATGCGCCGTCCTCGCGCCTCGGGCTTATGCAAGGGCGCAAATTGGGTTGTTTTCGCCAAACTGAATTCCGGTTTTCCGCAACCATTCAATGACCCACACACTGTTGTAGACTCTATTGTGACCTTTTGGTGCCGCTTGGCTATCCTTATTAGAATTAGATATTCAGGGACTGCGAGTGCATAGGCCTAACCTTCATTTTCACAGGCTCGATTTCGCATGAATGAATCTCCCACTTCTTTTACTCCGGAAGCCGACAACCAATTGGTACTCACCGTTCTCATGCCCTGTTTGAACGAGAGTGCCTCCCTTTCCATCTGCATTGATCAAGCTCTCGAAACCATGCGCGCCAATGGCATTCGCGGCGGAGTCGTGATCGCAGACAACGGCAGCACCGACGGCTCGCAACGCATTGCCGCCGAACATGGTGCTCGCGTGGTCCCTATCGAGACCCGTGGCTACGGCAGCGCCCTCCGCGGAGGCATCGCTGCGGCACGCGGCAAATATGTTTTGATGGGAGACGCGGATGCGTCGTACGATTTCACTCAATTGCCGCTTTTTCTAAACAAGCTCAGAGAAGGCTTCGACCTGGTAATGGGAAACCGCTTTAAGGGCGGTAATCTGCCCGGAGCCATGCCAACGTTGCATCGTTATCTTGGCAATCCTGTTCTCACCGCCATCGGCAAGCGCTTCTTCAAGAGTCCCATCGGCGACTTCCACTGCGGCTTACGCGCCTTTCGCAAAGATGCCATCGATCAATCGCAGCTTCGCACTCTGGGTATGGAATTTGCCAGCGAGATGGTCGTGAAAGCCTCGATTTTCGGCTTGCGCATCGCCGAGATTCCCACCACTCTCGCTCCAGACCGCCGCGACCGCGCACCTCATCTTCGCGCCTGGCGCGATGGCTGGCGTCATTTGCGTTTCCTTCTGCTTTATAGTCCGCGCTGGTTATTCCTCTATCCCGGCATCACCCTGTTCGTCCTCGGAACCGCCGTGGGATTGTGGCTGCTGCCCGGCCCTAGGCACAGTGGTTCCCTGACGTTCGACCTGCACACCCTGCTCTTCGCCGCAATGACCGTTCTGATTGGTTTTCAGTCCATCCTGTTTGCCACTCTCAGCAAGGTGTTTGCTATTTCCGAAGGTTTGCTGCGAATCACTCCGTGCTTAAGCCATACCGTCCGACCCAAATAATGGTAAGCGATCGAATCGTGGTTCATATCGCCCACCAGTACCGTCATTCCGCCAACCACAGTTCCAACAACGATGAACGCAATGATTGCCAAAGGCAGAATCGGCGGCCGAAGCTCCGCGAACCATTGCCGCCGGCGCCGTATCAGCCCCAACGCGGGTTGCAAACTCAACAAGATTCCGACGCACAGCACCAGCAGTATCGAAGTCCGCGCAAACCAAAACTGACCCACGCCGAACAGAATGATTCCAACCACACCGATTCCGCCCAGCAGCGTTAGCGCCGCTGCATCCACCCGCGAATGTTTTTGGGGACAAATTGCCCGTACCAGGCTTCCGAGACCCAGCACTGCTAGCAGCAAAACGACGTTAGCAAAAACGGGGAGCAGTACTCTCATCGTGACAGGTGGCTTCCGAGCCGGTGAATAACCCTCTGGCCCACCTGTGAATTAACGATACGAATCCAAAGGAAAACTGCGATGCACAGAAAAAGCCAGGTATTCGTCAAAAAAAAACGAATCCTCGCTCGAGTGGCGTCTCGTCGCTGTTGCTCGCTCCGGTTAGACATCATGATCGAAACATGCCATCAGTTGTCGCCACCACCACAATCAACATCACTAATCCCAAAATCCTAGCATGCTTTGAACATTTTGATTACGCCACAGCCCTTGCAGGTCACCATTTACTTTCGCCCACTCCGCCAATCGCTACGAAATCGGCACCCGAAAAATATTTCTTCGTACGCTCACCTTCGTGTACGCAAACTTGTCCGCGCGAAAAACCGAATCCGACATCACATCGATCATGGTTCCCTTCGCCAGTTCCTTTTGCCCACGCTCGCGGGTGAATCCCCCGTTTGGGATTTCCGGAAGCTCCGTTTCCTTACGTACCGGCAAGATGTAGGTTTGGCCCAACTCAAGCAGCGTCAATTCCATTTGTCTTTGATCCTCACTCCACCTGCCTATGCAGATCGTCGCGCAGATCACCACTGGCTCTCCCCCAGCGATCGGGTACGCTACCGTCCGGTACGGTGTCGCAGGGTTCTGGTCGTCCTTCTGTGTCACCATCGCCCAACGCCCGTCGGGCGATGCCGACTGCAGTTCCAGGATGGGCTCTTCGCTCACCCGTCGTTTCTCCGTTCCGTCCGTCTTCTGTGTGCTCAAGTAATTCTTCCCGCCTTCCGTCGCGCGATAAACCAGTCTTCCATCCGGCAAGAATTTCGGCGCGTCCTCGCTCACCGTCGCACGCAACTCCACCGGCGCGCTCCGTCGGTCCATACTGGCAACCCACAAATGCAACATCCCCTTCTCATCCTTCTTTGCGAACGCAACCCGGTGGCCATCCTCACTTACCGCATAGTTCCGGTTGTCTGTGCCGGTTTCCACCCCATATCCCGGCAACACCACTTCACTCTTCCCGCTCGCCAGTTCCACACTCCATATTTCCGCTTCGTTCTTTCCCTCCACGTTTTTCAGGTAAAACAGAGTCTTACCGTCCGCCACAAACGTGGGACTGTGCGTCGTTCCTTCCGATGAGATTTGCCGCTCTTCCTTTCCGTCGCGGATCCACACCGACATGTCCGTCGTTCCCACCGACGTCAGTAACGATCTTCCATCCTTCTCCACGGCGATCCCCTCTTCTTCCGTTGCTCCGCTCGTTATCTGTTCCGGCTCGCCATTCGGAAACCGCTCTCGCCAGACATGGAATCTCCCTCCCTTGTTCGTGCTCATGTACATCCATTTCCCGTCTGGAGACCATGTGCCCGTTGTACACTCGGCTCCCGCCGGTCCCACTTCCCGCCCCTGGTCTTTTCCGTCATATGGCACCAACCGGCATGGGGTCATCTTTCCCTGCGCATTCATCTGCACCACCAACACCCACTTCCCATCCGGCGACAAATAGGAGTGGTGCGCCATGCTTCGTTCCCCCTCCGGCAGGTATACCTCCCGCTGCTGCCCGCGCGCTTCGTCCGTAGTCACTATCCCCATGTGCAGCCCAGTCTTGATTTCCGAGAACATCAACCGACTCCCGTTTTCCACCCACGTCAACGACGACGCGTTCCTCAACATCAGTCGCGGCTCTCCTCCCAGCACCGGCACTTCCCACTCATCCCATGGCCCCACCACGCTGTACGCAATCCGCGTCCCGTCCACCGAAAACGTCGGTGCCAACTTATTCCTTTTGTCCCGCGTCAGTTGCACCGGTTCTCCCGACGGCAACAACTTCACGTACACTTCCCCCGGTCCGAATAAAGTATTGCTTCCCCGGATGAACGCCAGCAGCCTCCCGTCCGGCGAAAGCTCCGGGTACACCGCCGAGTCCGTAAAAAACGTGACCTGCTCCCATTTCCCGCCATTTTTCAGCGTCGTTTCCGCCCCGCGCCAATACAGCAACCCCGCAATCACTGCCAGCACCACGGCTCCTAGTCCTGCCGCCCAACCCAATTTCTTGTATTGCCTTCCTCCTCCGTTCACCGTGATCGGCGCGGTCTTTCCCGTCTCTGTGTCGCGGCGAAGTCGTTGCAGGTCCGCGCGCATCTCGGCCGCGCTCTGGTAGCGCAGCTTGCGATCCTTCTCCAGCGCTTTTCCCACGATCCGTTCCAACTCCACCGGCACATCTGGATTGATTTCCTGCATCGGTTTTGGTGCGCGATTCAAAATCGCATCGTGCAGCAGCGCCGTCGTTTGTCCGCGAAACGCCGGCCTTCCCGTGGCCATCTCATACAGCACCATCCCGAACGAAAACAAATCGCTGCGCCAATCCAATTCTTCGCCGCGCGCCTGTTCCGGCGACATGTACGCCATGGTTCCCAGCGCTACACCTGGGCTCGTCAGTAACGCCTCCGTCGTCACCGTCGGCATCGACGACGCCCCAATTCCCGCCTCTCCCGTCCATTGCTTCGCCAGCCCGAAATCCAGAATCTTTGCGTGTCCCCTTCTCGTCACGAAAATATTTGCCGGCTTGATATCCCGGTGCACGATTCCTTTCGTGTGCGCAGCATCCAACGCGTCCGCTATCTCAATCCCCCATTGCACCAACTGCTCCATCGGCACGGTCCCCTGCGCGATGCGCTCCCGCAATGTCTGCCCTTCCAGGCATTCCATCGCAATGAACGCGCGTCCCCCGTCCTCTCCTATGTCATATACCGTGCAAATGTTTGGGTGATTCAGCCCGGAGGCTGCTTTTGCTTCTCGCTTGAACCGTTCCAGCGCCTGCGCGTCATGCGCCAGGTTTTCCGGAAGGAATTTCAACGCCACCGCTCGTTCCAGTCGCGTATCTTCGGCCTTATACACCACACCCATTCCGCCGCCGCCCAGCCGCTCCACAACGCGGTAATGCGATACGATCTTCCCCGTTAGGATGTCCGGCTCGCTCATGCGCGCTCATCTTAAGGTCGCCCTCCACCCAAGTCAACGCGCCCACTCTCCTATTGTCAAAGCTCTTTAGAAATGTCCCCTTCCTTACCTCAATAGAAATGTCCCCTTTTTTTGTTGTCTGCCTCTTTTTGCTTGCTATGGTTGTTTTCTCAAAAAATCTCGCTTCAGGATGCCCCAGGAACGACGATCCTTTTCTCGGTCGCGCCCACTCTCCTACTCTTCACTGCCTGAGGCTGTTGGTCTCATTGGTCCGACATCGCCAGGTTGCGGCGCCAAACCGCTGCGACAAACTCCAAACTTTTGCTTGACACTGCTCTCAACCCGGATTTACATAGCTGACCACCGTAAGCGCCCGCCACCGCAAACCGGTCGTAGAACTCGCGGAAATCGAGCTGCAAAGTTCGACCGGGAGATACTCTCCCGACACGTTCAAAGCCGCTATGAATGATCTTGATCGAATCCGCACTGTTAAGAAAGCTGCGGCAGCACGTCTGCACGGCATCCCCGGTGTCCACTCGGTGGGAGTCGGCTACAAGGTCGTGGGCGGCAAAAAAACCGACGAACTCTCCATCACCGTCTTTGTCGACAAGAAAAAGAAACCCACAGAGCTCAAGCCAAACGAAATCATTCCTTCCGAAATCGACGGCGTCAAAACCGATGTCGTCCAAATGGCTCGCCCACGCCTCGCAAACGCCGATCCCACAACCATTACCGCCGCCATTGCCAACATTCCACCCGATCAGGGCGGCGGCCAAAGTGTCACTTTCACCGGACCGGTTGCGCCCAAAGTCCCCGCAGACGGGCTCTACATCATTATCGATCTCACCGTCCAAGCTTCGGGTCATCAGCCAAGGGATATTTTTGTCGCGGTCCCATCCAACGGCAGCAGCCGTTTGTCTGATCTCGTAGATGAACTGGAGACCGCGCTCAATAAGCACTCTACGGTGGTGGCATCCAAAAGTGACGGTACGTCTCCCCAACTGCAGATTTTGGCTACCACTGGCTCGACCGTTCAGGTCAACCGAGCCTACGTTATTGCCGAGGATGACACTAAATATTTCAAGGATTGGGTTCGCGGCGGCATTCAGATTCAGAGAGGGTCCGCGACCCCCGTCGGGACACTCGGTATACTGGCCACAACCGCGCCCTCGGCAACCGATCCGAAAGGCAAAGTCGTTGGCCTCACCAATGTCCACGTGGTTTGTCCGTCCGACGCCGATGTTGGCTTCAACCTGACGGCCACGCGCGACGACGATTTCATGGGAGTCACTTTCGCCATACCAGCCGCCGACTCTGTCGTCGATCCCTATACGCGCGTGGTTCTAACGGTTGTCGAGCACGACCCTGATCGCGTCAACAACGTCCTGTTTAACGCCATCTATTTGGTCGGAGATAACGACCAGCCCAATGATGTCGCCCAACGTCTCGCCACAAATGCAACCGGCGCACCCTCAGGACTCGCTATCACGCAGTCGCCAGCAAACTCGGCGCACGTCGCGCTGACTTCCACCTTGTCAACTCCCGTAAGGTTACACTGCGATGCCTATGGATGGCCGAATTCCGATTCGAACATTAAATTGTCGGCTCTAGTCACCAAACCCGACGCGACAACAAACGTCATCACCTTCAGCGGTACTGTTCCCAGCGACAATTACGGCATCTTCGTCAAAATCAATCCCGGCCGATTGGCTTACACCTTCGGTTCCTTTGTGAACCCGAAGAAAAATGCCCTTCCGGATGCAGTCGCCTCAGACGTGTTGCAGTCCGTCATGCAGTCCATCCAAAACATGCCGCCGATTGAGTCGGGGTCTATTACCGCAGTGCCTGCCGGCGCAACTGCTATTCAGATCAACGCTGCGGAAGAGGTGGAATGCCGAATAATCCCCGACATTCAGATCGGCCAGCCCGACAATTACTTCGGATCGACGTGTTCCCATTGCTGCAGCCATCGCATCGGACGCATCGTCGATGCTCAAATCCACTCCGATGTGGCGCTCATTCAACTTGATCCCGACTTGAACTTTAAACTCGAAATTCAGGATATCAATGGCGGGATTGTCGCCGTTTCCTCTCCGACATTAGGTCAATCAGTCCAGCAACGTGGAATGGTTTCGGGCGCCAGACGCGGCACCGTTTCGCACGTCAACGTTTCTGCGGAGATAGAGGACGACGGCAGCTTTCAGCGCCTCACAGATGACAATTTCATGATCCAATCGGATTCTCATGATCCTTTTGTGTTGCCCGGAGATTCGGGCGCTGCGGTTGTTTCTAATGGCACCTTAGTGGGCCTGCTTTGGGGACATCAAGACACTTCAGGGATTGCGTCCGACATAACTCCCCTCGTTGCTGCTTTTCCTCAGTTACAGCTCGCGTTTAGGCCGGCGCCGGGAATCAGCCCCGACACCTTGCAAACCGTTCCCAAGCCAGCGGCCGCTTTCCAAGCACTCAGCGAAGAGGCGCTTCAGCCAATCAGCATTCCCGAAGCTGCACCGTTCGGCTTTGCCGCCACCCGATTCGCGAAGCGGCTCGACGAAGCCGAGAACGAGATCCGCGCCACGCCGCTCGGCCGCGAATATGTTGATGTCGTCAGGCGCCACCTTCAAGAGGGCTTCACCCTGGTCAACAAGAATCGTCGCGTCGCAACGGTCTGGCGCCGCAGCGGCGGCCCGGAAATTCTGGACGCGTTGGCCCGCATGATCCAGTTCCGCAATGAACGTTTGCCGGCCGAGATCAATGGCAAACCTCTCTCCGAATGCCTCAGCCGCGTTCAGAGCATCGTGATGCGATATGCCAGCCCCATATTTTTGGAAGATCTCCACCGCTACGCTCCCACGTTGGAGAGCTATGCGCGTATGACCTATCCCGAATTGCTGGCCGCGCTTCAGTCCGCAGGTACGGAGTAAAGATGCCGGGCAAAGCTGGAACACTCGAGACTCTCGCGCTGCAAGTCGGGCTGGCGCTCCAGCCGCTTGAGTCGCAGCTCACTTCCTCCAACGTCCTTCCGTTCCTGGCACAACTGGGACTGCAGTTCCCCCCGGCTCTCCTGCAATCCAGTTTCGTCGCTTCGCTGAACGCCGCGGCCACCGCAGCCGGCGCACTTACCACCACGCTGACGCAGCTCGTGACGGACATCGGCAACGACGATGAATCGGCCATCGTCAACGACGGCCTCAAGCTTATCCAGGAAATCGGCACTCTGATGTCCACGCTGCCACAAATCGCCACCGAGATGAGTAATCTCTCCGGCAGCCTGGGCATCGACCCCACGGTGGTTAAGAACTTCGCGCAGAATCTTCCCGCCAACATACTCAGCTACGCGCTGATCTCTTATCTGGAAAGCACCCAACCCGGTGCGCTGGCAATTTTAAATCTCTTGGGCGTGGTGAGTTACGCGCCGAATCCAGGTGTTTCCGGCGATTCCACGCATCCGCCGTTCATTGCGCGCAAGCTGCAGCTTTCGAATCTCGGCAACGTGATGAAATCGCCTGCCAGCTTGCTGCAAACGATTTTTCAATGGGGATTGCCCGCTTTCGACGGCACCGTTCTCATCCCCGCGTTGAGCGCATCCTTCAACCTCATGGGTTTTTATTCGACGGTCACATCCACTACCGCACCTGCCGCCATGACCTCAGGCTTGCTGGATATTCAGGCCAACCCAGCTACCAATCCCCCGGGCCTTTTGGCGACTCTAAAGGACGATTTGCCCGCCGCGTTCAACCAGACGCTACCGCTCAGCGACCTCTGGTCCGTGAATCTGCAGGTGAATGGCACGTTTAGCGCTAGCCTGACGGCCACCGTCGTTCCTCCCGCCAATGTGAGTTTGCAGCCTCCCACCGGCACGCTAACCGGTCAGCTTCTGATGAATCTGGCCGCGACGGCACCGGATGCCAATCATCCCATCATCCTGATTGGTCAGACCGGCGGCAGCGTGGTGCAAACGAATTCCTTCTCCTTCGGCGCGGGCCTCAACGTCACCTGGAACTCGACTGCGGCGACCGCCGACCCTTCGGTAACGCTGGCGGTCAAGGGCGGAAAAGTCATCATCGATACCGCTGACGCCGACGGATTTCTCGCCGACGTTTTGTCGGGCGTAAATGTCCAAGCCGGTTTCGATTTCAACGCCACATGGCGCGCTGATACTGGGCTGCACATTTCCGGCGGCGCGCAACTCGAAATTGATTTGCCTCTGCACCTCGACCTGGGGCCTGTCACGCTCCCCATGCTCTATCTCATCGCCGGCATTGCGGATGACGCCATCACTTTGGAAGTGTCTGTCGCGCTTGGCGTCACGCTTGGTCCCATCGAAGCTTCTGTAGACCGCCTGGGACTGTTGGGAACCCTTACGTTTCCTCAGCAAGGCGGCAATCTCGGCCCGGCAAATCTCGCGCTCGGTTTCAAACCGCCGAATGGCCTCGGGATTGCCATTGATGCTGGGCTCGTTACCGGCGGCGGCTATATTTCCTTTGATCCCAGCAAGGGACAGTACGCGGGAATCCTGCAACTTTCGCTCGTAGATACCATCGGAATCACCATGATCGGCGTGCTCGATACCATCATGCCCGATGGCTCCAGCGGCTATTCCTTCCTGCTGATCATTACCTTCACGTTGCCTCCCATTCAGCTAGGGTTCGGTTTCACTCTCAACGGCGTCGGCGGGCTCGGCGGCGTCAACCGCACCATGAACACCGATGCACTGCAAGCCGGCTTTCGCGCTCACACCCTGGGCGCGATCCTGTTTCCTCCGGACCCCATTGACAACGCTGCTCAGATCATCAGCGACATTCGCAATTTTTTCCCGGTCGCCGAGGGACGCTATCTCTTCGGTCCCCTTCTGGAGTTGGGTTGGGGCACGCCCACTCTGATCACTCTCACTCTCGGTGTTCTGCTTGAGGTTCCCGACCCGATCCGCATCGCGATCCTCGGGCTGATTGATGCCGGCCTTCCGACCGAAGACGACGCGCTGCTCCAGTTGCACATTCAAGTTCTCGGCATCATTGATTTCGGCGCAAAGACGCTTGCGATTGACGGCACTCTCTTCGATTCCAGTGTCCTGATTTACGCTTTAGCCGGCGATCTGGCGCTGCGCCTTTCCTGGGGCGGCAACCCGAATTTCCTTTTCTCCCTCGGCGGATTCAATCCCAATTTCAATACGGATGGCCTCGATGTTCCCAAGCTCGCGCGGCTTTCGGTGAGCCTGGGCAACGGCAGCAACCCTCGAATCAGCGCCGACAGCTATTTCGCACTCACCTCGAATTCCGTGCAGTTTGGCGCAAACGTCCAGGCTTACGCCTCGGCCGGCGGCTTCAGCATCCAGGGTTATCTCGGTTACGACGTTCTCATCATCATTTCCCCGTTCTCCTTCGAATTCGATTTCTCGGCCTCATTCGATGTTGCTTACGACGGCCACTCTCTTCTCGGCCTCAACGTTAACGGTACCTTCCAGGGCCCAACTCCATGGCACTTCCACGGCGAAGCTTCCATCAGCTTCCTGTTCTTCAGCGTCAGCGCTTCGGTGGATTTAACGTGGGGCAGCAGCACGCAGGCAACAATTCCCTCTCAGCCCGTGCTGCCGGATCTTTTCAAAGCGCTCCAGAATCCGCAAAGTTGGAGCGGGGTGCTGCCGCCTGCGACCACTGTGGCAGTCTCCCTGGCCACGCAAAAACCTACCGACAAAACGCTTTGCGTGCATCCGATCGGAACCCTGCAAGTGAAAGAAACCGTGGTGCCGCTCGATTTGCCCATCGTCAAGTACGGCAATGCCACGCCATCCGACGGAACCGAGTTCTCAATTCAGAGTGTTCAAATCAATTCGCAAACGGAAACCATCCAGACAATTCAGGATTATTTCGCCCCCGGACAGTTTCTGAATCTCAGCGACACAGACAAGCTCAGCAAACCCAGCTTCGAGCAAATGGATGCGGGAGTGAATATCGGTTCCGGCGCGATCCTGAATGGGCAGGACTCGCCTCGCACCGTCGTCTACCAGGAGTTTTACGTTTACGATCCCGCGAACTTCTCTACTTTCTCTCGCTTGTACCTGATGCCTGCGCACATTCATCTCTCACTCAGCGCGCAGGGCGCGGGTTTTGCTTCGCAGGTAAAAAACACCGGCCTGCAGAAATACATCGCCGGACCAACGATTCCCGCGATTACCGTCGACGAGCCGCGATATGTCGTCACCAGCGTGCTGGACCTCAGCATTCGCGCGGACATTCTGGCGGGTTCCGGCGCTACGTACTTCCAGGCCCAGGCCACTCTGAATTCTTATTTATCCACTAATGCCGCGGAGTCCGGCAATTTGCAAATCATGCCCATGCACGAGGTGCCTGCGTGAGCAGCCCTCCCACTCTCGGTCGCTATCACTTTCAAGCCTGGGCACGCCGCGGCATCGCTGCCAGTCTGAATAATCCCGATGGCGCATCGCTGCCCAACCGCGCCAATTTAAGTGTTCAGTTGTTCCTCGATGTGCAAGGCGGTTCCGCTCCGAATCCGGTTCTGCCGCCGGCGACGCCCGTTGCGTTGTTCGGGCCTGGCGACGTGGTCGGCGTCGACCCGCGCATGGTCATTCGCAGCGAACCGCGACAATTCACCGTAAATTTTGAGCCGAATTACCTCAGCGGCATAGAATTCGACACGCCGGATTTTCCCTGGTTGTTCACTCCCGCGGCACCCAATGGCGATCGCTTGCGCCCCTGGGTCGCGCTCATCGTTCTGAAGCAGAATGAATTCACTCTGCCGTCCGTCGCGCCCAATCCTCTGCCCACGATCGTTGTTCAAACCATGTCCGCCTTGCAGGATCTTTCTGGCGCTTGGAATTGGGCTCATGTGCAGATCAGCGGCGATGCTTCCCTCTCGGATTCGCTCTCGAGCGCGCCGGGCAACGTCATTTCGCGCCTGCTGTGCCCGCGTCGGCTTGATCCGGAAACTTCCTACTCCGCCTTCCTGGTGCCGGCATTTCAAAACGGTGTGCAAGCCGGGCTTGGCCAGGATGTTTCTGGCGTAACCACATCGGACCCTGCATGGACTCAAAATACGCAGGCTCCTCTGACCCTGCCGTTTTACTTCCGTTTTGATTTCAACACTAGCGACGAAGGCGATTTTGAATCCCTCGTTCGCCGATTAACCCCGCGCGTGTTACCTGCATCGGTCGGCCAACGCCTGATGGACGTCCAGCATCCCGATCCTGGTATTCCCTCGGCAGGCGGCCCACTTGGCCTGGATGGCGCACTCGAAAGCGTCAGCACCACAGACACGCAGTGGTCCGGCGCAGACAAGGACGCTTTCCAAACCGCGCTGCAGACCTGGATAAATCAGACCGCTCCCGCAACCGACGATCCGTCGGATCCAAATACCTATCCGAGTCCTGGCGATCCGGTCGTTGTGCCTCCCATCTACGGCAGATGGCAAGCCGCGGTTTCCACTGTCAACCGCGCCGCAACGGGATGGCTCAACGATCTAAGCCTCGATCCACGCAATCGCAGCGCCGCCGGCATGGGAACTCAGATCGTGCAGGGAGAGCAGACGCAACTGATGGCTTCGGCATGGCAGCAGGTGGACGGCGTGCTTCAGGCCAATCAAATGTTAAAACAGGCGCAACTTGCTCGCGCGGTAAGCCAGCAACTTTACCGCCAGCATTTGCAGACCGCCCAGCCCGAAACGTTCCTGAACTTCACCGCGCCTTTGCATTCGCGCATCCTTGCCAGCCCCACCACGGTCACCGCCCAAATTCGCGCCAGCCGCGTCCCGCATCGCATGCTGTCTGGAGCGTTTCGCAAAGCGGCGCGCCTGCCATGGCGGTTGGGAATGTCCCGCAGCGGCGCACCTACCTTATTGACGCGGGTGAACAGCGGCAACGTCGCAATCGTGCCGCCCATTCAGCCGCCTGCTGGAATGGTGCCCATCGAACAGATTTCCGATCAGTCCGCGCCTTCCTGGGCAGAGAAGCTGCTGAAATGGTGGAAATGGATTTTGCTTGGCTTGATTGTCTTGCTCGCAATCATTGTGGTGATCGCTGGCTTCGTGGCTGGGTGGGCGGTTGCTCTCGGCGTCGCTGTTGTCTCCGCCGCAGCGGCCGTCGCCGCGTGGAACGTCCTGAAAAGTTATATCGCCAGCGCCACCGCTGCGAGCTCGGTGCAATTTTCGGACTTCACGCCTGCAACCGTTTCGCAAGTGCCGCTGCGGCCAGCTTTTCAGATCACCACGCCGGGAACTACGATGTCAGCCGGGACATCCGGCAGCGCCGATTCCGCGCAAGCCGCCGCCTTCCGCGCCGCAACATCCGAAGTATTCGCCGAATATCAACAGTTACCCGAAAATCCCGCGCCGCTTCCCGCTCTCGATATCGCCGCCCTGCGCAGCACCATCTTGACGCGCATTGACCCGCTGACAACGGTTCCCAAACGCATTCAGGGCTTGCTTACGGTATCCGAGCATCTTCCCTGGCAGCCCACAGATCCGCTTGAACCGATCATGGCCGCGCCCGATTTCCCTCAACCGATGTACGCGCCGTTGCGCGATCTCTCGCAGGAATATCTCTTGCCCGGAGTCGAGCAGATTCCGCCCGATACCGTCGGCTTGCTGCAATCGAATCCGGCGTTCATCGAAGCCTACATGGTGGGGTTGAACAGCGAAATGGGCCGCGAACTCTTGTGGTTCGGCTACCCGACGGACCAACGCGGCAGCTATTTTCGCCAGTTCTGGGATGTAAGCGCCTACGTGCCGCAGCCGAGCGATCCAAAGGATCCCGCGCAACTGGAAGAACTCTTGAAAGATATTCCACCCATCAACACTTGGCCGCTGCCTTCCTCTCTCGGTCAACATCCCAATCGCGCAGGAATCGTGAAAAACAATTTGGTGCTCCTGGTCCGCGGCGAACTCTTCAAGCGCTATCCGAACGCCATCGTCTACGCCGGAAAAGCTAAACGAAATCCAGACGGCACCCGTGTCCTCGACGAAACCGATGAACGCTATCCGCTCTTCCGCGGAACGCTTTCTCCCGACATGACTTTCCTCGGCTTCAACCTCACCGCCGCGGACGCTCGCGGCGGCACCACTTCCTCGCCCGACGGATTCTTTTTTGTTTTTCAGGAGCAGCCCTCCGAGCCGCGCTTCGGGCTGGAGCCAACGCCGGATATTTCTCCGGTTCCGCATTGGGCCGATCTCGCGTGGACTAATTTTGCGTCCGGTGGACCGCCGCCACCTACGCCCGCGCCCATACTCAAGGGAACTTCCCCTGCCGCGATCATTGCCAATAGCCCCTGGCGGCTTGCCTCTCAGGTTTTCGCCAAAACATTGCAGAGTTCGGCGGTCCCGAACTTTCTTACTCCAACTCTGCAACCAACCGGCATCGCCATCGTCTCCGATGCTGACAATCCGGATGACACCAACAATCAGTGGGGTGTGAATAGCGCGCAAACTGCTTACATCTTGCTTCGCCTTCCATTCCGAATTCTCATCCACGCGGATTTGATGCTGCCTCCATCATGACCACTCGCCCCACGCCAATCGTCACCAAACCGCCGCTAATCCGGCAGCCTGTGGGTCTCTCTGCGCAGACTCCCCTGCTGCTTTTGCCTGTCAACATCCAGACGCGCTTTATGAACCAGGCATACGGCAGCGCCGAATTGTGGGTGCGAATCTACCCAGACCAGATCGCCGTGGACTCGCACGAGCCTGAACTAACCAACCAGGAACTCTCCGACGGACAAGCTTATTGGACGGCCGTTTGGCAGGCTGGCAATCCTCCACCGAGCATCGATGACGTTAAGGCTCCATGGCGCGCGATTGCTGCTCGTTACACTCCACAGCGAGCCGCGTGGATTTGCGCGCAGCTCACTCCCACGAATCAGCCGCAGCAACCTGTTGCACCGGCGCCCAACGGCGCTCCCCCTGTACCTGCGCCCGTTTTTCCGGCGGTAACCATTCGCAATTCGTCTTGGGAAAAACCTGCGGTTGCCGATTCCCTGCCGGACGCTTGGACCGTCGTGCTTGTTTCCGGTGGTCAATCCACTCTGTACCGCAGCAGTCCCGTTGTGCTTTCGCTCGCGGTAAGTTTGACGCCCAATAGCGGTGCCTTCCCTGCCGGCTCGGTGGTGGACGTTGCCTTGCAATGGTTGGTCGACTTCCCCACCGCGGTTCAAGCGGGAATGGCGCTCAAGATCCCTCTCACGCCGCAACTCAGTTCCCAGGGCATTGATCAGATCTTCGTCTATGGCCTGCGCGGAACCGATGCGCAAGCCAGCCAAACCCTCGCGGCTTTGCTCAACGCCCATCACTATACCGACGGGCTTGCTCTCGTGCCCCAAGGCGCTCCGACCAACAACACTCCTGACGCCACCTCGGCCTACAGCCGCAAGGATCCCAACTACGAAATCAGCTTTCAGACCGAGCGCGATGGGCCGCTGACGTCCGACCCCAACTGCGACGGAATCATGCTCGCGAATTTCGCTGGAATCCCTTCCGGCACTTTCGATCACGTCGCATATTCTGACGGCACCGACTCGCTCGATAGTACCGACATGCTGCGTTCCCTCTGGCCCGCCACGCTCGGTTATTTCTTGAATCAGATGATGGCCAGCGTTTTTTCCGCGGACATGATTGAACAAGCCCGCCAGTACGTGCTTGCCAACGCCTACCCGCGCGGCCCGCTTCCGACTCTGCGCGCCGGACAAACTCCCTACGGCATATTGCCGGTAACATCGCTGCGCAGTTATGGCGTGGATCCCAAACTCGCAGGTCCCATCGAGACGGGACTCGTCAACTTTGTCCAGAGGCTATGGCCTACCTGGCTCGCCAGTTCTGCCGCCGCGCCACGCCTGCAACGCGGCGGCGATCCCGACCAGAATCTGATGGCCGTCCTCGGAATGGATGCCAGCTCTATGAATTTTCAGGGCCGGCAAGTCACGGGCAGTATTTTTCTTTGGAATCTCATTGGATTCCTCGGCGCGCCACCAGCCTTCCAGGCCACTTGGTGGCAAAACTTCTTGGCGCCCGGGCGCGCGCTGCTGAATAGTTACGGATACACGCAATGGAATCCGCGGATTCTGACGCTCGGTTTCGCCGAGAATAGTTTCCCGATCGGATTCTCCACAGTTCAGGACGGTCCGCTTTCAGAAACTGCTACCCTCACTGCGGACGCCAACCTGAGCGGCGGTCAAAAAGGAAATTACATCAACTGGCTGCAAACCGCCTCTGTCGCGGATATTCAGGCGGAGAATTACCCTGGACCGAAACCGACCGCGCTGCTTTATAAAATTCTTCGTCAATCCCTATTGCTCGAATATGCCAATCTGGCGGGACTCAATGAAGTGCGCGCCGGCAAGCTCGGCTTGGCGCAGATTCAAGAGACTGAACTGATCAGCGTCCAACCCGCCGCCACGACGTTGACTCCGTGGCAAGTGTTGGCGCGGCCTTCCATTCCAAATCCTCATGTTTCCTGGGCTGAGTATCTGCTCACTCCGAATTTTGCGGCCGAGTCTCCCTTCGCTCAACTCAATGACCTGCGCGCAAGCCTCGCTCGTCTCGCGAACCTGCCCACTGCCGAACTCGACCGTCTATTCACCGAAACGCTCGACGCCTGCAGCCACCGCTTGGATGTTTGGGCCACTGCCATCGCGACGTCGCTGCTCAAGCGCACGCGCGCCAAACAAAACACTTCCGTCTGGCTGGGCTGTTACGGTTGGGTCGAGGATGTGCGTCCCGAAGCCGGCCGAGCGGCCGTCGCGGGTCCGGAACTCCAGCAAGTTCGCGCGCTCGATGCGGCGCGCTCCCAAAAAGGCGCGGCTTCTGTTCAGCTTCCTGTTCCGCTGCAGCCCTTGTCAGACAACGGCGGCTACATCCTCGCGCCCTCCGCGGTACAAGCTGCCGTTGCTGCCGTGCTCCGCAATGGTTACATGACCCACCAGGATACCGGCGAAGAAGCGTTGCTTTCCATTGACCTCTCCTCCGAACGCGTCCAGAAAGCGTTGTGGCTCGTTGACGGCGTCCAGGAAGGACAGAGTCTCAACGCCCTCCTCGGCTATCTTTTCGAAGACGCCCTGCACGATCAAAATCTCGATAAGTACGTTCAGCCATTTCGCGACGCCTACCCTCTCGTCGGCAGCAAGCTCACCCCCTCCAGCGCGCCCAGCGAATCCGTCGCCGCATCCCAAGTTGTTGACGGTCTCGCGCTGCGCACCGCATGGGATGCTGGCAAACTTGTCGCCGGCCAAAATTGGGGAACGGGACTTCCCCCTGCGGGCGCCGATCAGAATTCGGTCATCGCTATCCTGAAAGTATTGGACGATTACGCCGATGCGCTCGGTGACGTATCCATCTCCGAAGCTGTATTTCAGATTGTTCGCGGAAATTTCGGCGGTGGCGGCGGCCTGATGGACGCAATTTCCCGCGGATCCCGGCCACCCGATCCCGACGTAGTCACCACTCCTCGTGGCGGAATTGACCTCACCCATCGCGTGGCTCTGCTTTTCGCTGGCGTTCCTGCGCAGAATGCTGCCTGGAGTGGAGTCGCCCCGCATCCTCGTGCTTCCGCGGAACCGTGGCTGAATGCGTGGCTGGGACAATTGCTGCCTGATCCGGCAACGGTGCGTTGCCAGGTGCAATATCAAAATGCCGGTGTCACTCAGACCAAAACCGTAAGCTTGCGCGATCTGAACCTCGGCCCGCTGGATTTGTTGGCGATGTCAGACTCGGCCGAAGTTCCGCAAAAATCGGAACTTGAGAGCCGCATTCTTTACGCCGCGGCTGCGCCTGCCACCGTGCAGAATCTGCAAATCGTATTTCAAACCAGCGCATTGCCGCCCGGCACACTCGCTTTTCCAGACGTCCTTTACGTCGCGCAGAAACTGCGCACCCTGCTGGGTGCTGGCCGCGCTCTCGCCCCGCAGGACATGACCACCCCGGAAACCAATGCCGTGGACGCCGGCGCAGCTGTGAATTTTGTCGATTTGCGGTCCCGCGCAACCACGGCGGTGCAAGCACTCAAAAGCGATATCACTGCACTCACCTCGGCAGCCGCCGGATTGCCCGGGTCTCCTGATCCAGTTCGTGCGGCGCTGCTGCAATGCAGTTTTTATGGCGTGCCGGGCGCCATCCCAAATACCGCCAGCGGGCCAGACCCGAATCTTGCCAACCAATCCGCCAGCGTACTCACGGTTCTTCAAGCGCGCTATGGAAAAGCCTCAGCCGTCAACGTCGCCACGGCGCAGCTTCCGGACCTGACCGGAATATTCCAAACCATCTTCGGAGATGATTTCCTCGTTCTTCCACAATTCACGCCGCCGAATCTCTCTACGTTGCAATCCTCCTTCGTCCAATCAGCTTCCCTGGTCTCAAGCGATTCTCAAGCGCCCTCGCGCTGGTTCCGCCAATTGACCCATGTCCGGCCCGGCGTCTCTCGGCTTGATATGGCGCTCTGCGCAGCGCAAGCTTTCAGCGCTTCATCCATTTACCCGCCGTCGCTCCTGCTGGGGCAGGTTCCCCCTCCAACCACTCCGCCCGACCGCTGGCTCGCTTTGCCTCTGGATCCGGCGAATCCGCCGCAACAAGGGCGCGTGGCATTCGCCTGCGTGACGCAAGGCAATCCTGCCACGCAAGACGCCTACGCTGGAGTGATGGTAGATGAGTGGCCCGAACGCATTCCAAGCACGCAGCAATCCGCCTCCGTCGCGTTCCACTTCAAAGAGCCCAATGCGCGCGCGCCGCAGTCGCTGCTCCTCGCGGTTTGCCCGGACAATCGTGAAACGTGGGACGACCAGATTCTCCAGGCAATCCTTGCGGAAACCCTGGAACTCGCCAAGATCCGTACCGTCGATCTCGCCAGTGTGCAGCAGGTAGGTCAAATTCTGCCGGCCCTTTATTTCGCGTTGAATCTCCAAGGCGCAACCGTCTCAACCCAGTTCGCTATTCTGAAGGAGCAGATCAGTGCCATCAGTGCAGCTCGAAGCGCTAGCTAAAATTACGATCGCTAAACCGTCCATTACCACATGGACTCGCATCGAACCTCTTCCGCGCGATGCCTCCCTGGAGCGCAGTCTTCAAGCCCAAGTGCGCGATCCCGCGTGGATGCTGGCGCGCCAGTGGCAAGTCGGAGAATTTCTCGGCGCCGATGCCGGCTCGCCCGTCCAGGCCACTCTCGCAGGGCAACTACAAACCATGACCACGTATTGCCCGGCCGGCGATCCCGCCTTAACCATCCCGCTCGATCAAGCGCTTCCCGTTGAAGTGCACGTGGAACGCGAAGATGTCGAGCTGAAATTGCGCGGCTCGGTGCAGCTCGGTTTCTATTTCGAATCCCTCGTCACGCAAGCCTTGGGCGCCGCCGTCGCCCCCGGCGTCATCACTGCATTCCGTCAGTCGTTTCCCGTCCTCGCAACTGTTCCCGATCCCACCTACACGCCCGTCGACGCCGTGCGCTTCCGCTCTTTGATGGCCGGCCGTGTCGCCGATGGAGAAGCGCTCTATACTTCCGCCGCTGCCGTCGCTGCGGGTCAAACTCCGCCCGTTCCGCTGCCGCCCGCCGCCAGTACTCCCGGCATGCCTGCAGTCCTCTCGGGCTTCCTTGCTTATCGGAGAAGTCTCTTCAACGAACCACCGCCAGGTGACACTTCCTGGCAAAGCGAAGAACTCGACTACGATTTTTCGCTCGGCTCTCCGACGCCCGCGCAGAACCTTCTCCTCAATGCGCCCAGCTTCCCGGGAGGCCATCTCGATTGGTATTCCTTCTCCCTGGCGAACGGCGCCGCGAATCAGATCGCCACCGCGAATCCCGCGCAAGTGACGCCCGTCACCTTCAATTTCTTCCCCAATCACGTCACGTTTCGCGGTGTGCACGACCCTCGCTGGTGGGCCTTCGAAGATAGCGTCACGGATTTCGGCCAGTTGGACGCTCAGAATGTGGATCTCGCCAAACTTCTGGTCATGGAATTTGCGCTGGTCTATGGTAACGACTGGTTTTCAGTTCCCATTCCCGCCGCCATCGGCAACCTCGCCAGCATCACCACTCTGGTAGTCACCGACACTTTCGGAGTCAGGACTCTCATTCGTCCATCGGAACAAACCGTCGTCACTCCGGGCGAATCTCCATGGTCCATGTTCAAACTCTCCGGCAACGGCATGCGCTCAGACTTCATCATGCTCGCTCCCACTCTCGGACTCGTGCAGGATGCCGCCCCGCTCGAGGAAGTAATGTTCCTCCGCGACAACATGGCCGCCATGGCTTGGGCCATCGAGCATAAATTGCCAGGGGACCTCGATTCTCCGGTTGACGGTCAAGAAGCTTACCTCCAGCGCCTCAAATCAAATGCGCCGCCCGCGCCTCCCCAAGCAACCGCAAATGGTCCGCAAGTTTATTACACCGTGGAACAGCCCGTCCCCGATAACTGGATTCCTCTGCTTCCCGTGCAGACGCCGCAGGGCTCACTGTATTTGCGGCGAGGCACGATGGAAATTCCCACCACCCAGGGGCTCTTATACGTGACGCCCCGCGCTTTAGTCCTCGATCCCGGCCAGCCGTTCTTTCTCGCCGACCGGGTTTTGCCTCCCACCGGAATTCTTGTCGACCGCTATTTCCGCCGCACACGCTCGGCCGACGGAACAACCTACGTTTGGATGGCGCGCAAGTCCGGCCCCGGACGTGGACCAGGCTGGTCTGGTCTGCGCTTCGATATCGTGCAGGACATGGCCAAATCCGCATCGGCATGATTCTCAAAGCCGGTTGCCCGCAGTCTGCTGCACAACGGAACGAAGAGTTAAACCTTCAGTCCGAATGTTCCGCCGAAACGTACGAATTGACAGCACGCCCATTCCCATGAAACGGTAAGTCGTTGCCGTCCCGCCACTCAAATTCGTAAATGAGCAATCATTTCAAAATTACTTTGCATCGCGAACCCGGCGGTTCTTTCCGGCCCGGGCCGTTTTCTCGATTAAAAATGGCCATGTTCGCAATTCTCGCCGCGGTGATCGCTTTCGCAGCACTGGCCGTCGCGCTCCTGGTCGGCTGGGTCATCGCCGCAATTCTAGGCACCCTCCTGATCCTGGCTACCCTCGCCACGTTCCTCGCAGCCTCGTTTCAAAAAAAGTAGAGCCTCACGACCGAAATCGCCACTTCTCGGAAGCATTTTTCTCTGAATATGGGCACCACCATCGTCCTGTGGTACCCTCCGAATCGAAAAGGAGACTTTCTATGCCAGACATCACCGATGTTGCCCAAGCTTTCTTTGCGGCCTGCGAGACCGGCAAAGGATGGCAGGTCTGCAAAGCTTACTGCACTCCCAACGCTACGTTTTCCGCGCAGGCAGAACCCCTGCTTGACGTCAAGACTCTCGAACAGTACACCGATTGGATGAAAGGCTTGATGCCGGTTTTGCCGGATGCAAGGTATGACATCAAGTCGTTCGCCACCGATACCGTTCGCAACAACGTCGCGGCCTACGGTGTGTTTCACGCTACCCACACCGGCGCGGGAGGTCCGGTTCCACCTACGGGACGTAGCACCAGCACCGATTACGTTTACGTCATGCAGTTTGATGGCGCCAAGATAGTGCACATGACAAAAATCTGGAACGCCGGACTGGCCCTCAAGGAACTCGGCTGGCTCTAGCTCTCGGGATACAACTTGAATCTATTGACGCAGCGGTGAGTGGTCGAAGTCTTATGGTGAAGGCCAGTGTGTTCTGCGACCAACCTTCCTGTTCTGTTTGGGAGTACTTCGTTACTGCAGAGCCACGTCGCCTGCAGCAGCTGCGGCGGTCTGGTTGTAGCGAATGACGCCGGTCTGATCGAGGAAGAAACTCCGCTGCCCGGTAATGCCGCGGTTAATCGGGTCGGCGTTGTACGTGTACGCGGTGATCACACCAGCCGCGTTGGCTGCACCCGCTGCATACGCAAAGTTGTAGCCGCTTTTCGTGTTCGTCACCACCACCGCGTCAATGATGCCCGCTCCCGTGCAGTCACCCGGTCCGGGACCCATCACCGTCACGTTCGCTGGGAAGCCTAGGTTCGGACACTGCGCTGAGTATTGAACAGCCCCGGTGCTGACCGATCGCATCGTGCCCACCGCCGAGGACTCGTTCGCCGAAATGCGCGCCTTCAGCAAGTTGGGAATCGCGATGGCCGCGATGATCAGAATGATCGCCACGACGATCAACAATTCAATCAGGGAAAAGCCCTTTTGTTTCCGCATGGAGATCTCCTTCAAAGCATCACAGGAAGTCGGAAGCGCCACCGCAGAGGCAGAGCCAACTCCAAGTAGGAGACCGTACCAAAGTGCTAGTGTTTCGGCAATACAGACCTTCTCAACCTTATTGCCAACCCTTAATTGCCACCTCATTGTTACCTTTTTAACCTGCCGGTTGTAGGCAGGCTGTCATTCCCTCACTTTTTGGCCGTGTCCTCTTGGGCCCCCTTCCCGTTTAGTCCGGTCACGGGATCTAGATCGGGAACGCGGAGTTCTCACCATTCGGGATGGAAAGGGTGCGGCGATCTGCATCGCATAGTCCAGCAGCGTCTCAAGCGACATCGGACGCGATCCGATCTTCTGCTTCAGCGTCTGCCCTTCGAGCAGCTCCATGGCGATGAACGTCTGGCCATCCTGCTCGCCAATGTCATAAACAGTGCAAATGTTGTGGTGATTGAGCGCTGATGCCGCCTGTGCCTCGCGTTGAAAACGGGCCTGAACCTGGACATCCCGCTGTCCTTCGGGTGGAAGAAACTTGAGGGCCACGAAACGTCCAAGCCGGGTGTCCTCGGCCTTGTACACCACTCCGTTTCCTCCGGCACCAAGCTTCTCGACAATGCGGTATCGCGATGTTGGGAGCTGTTCGCCAGGGGTTGTGCGTGGGTCCTCCATTGTTTGAATGAATAAGTCATGGAGGAGCGCTTGGTGTAAAAAAGCTGAACTCAGCGACCACGCTGATTCAGATACAACTAAGGAGGCTCCCCCATGGAGACTATGTACTACATCGGTTTGGATGTTCACAAGAAAACGATCAACTACTGCGTGAAGGACGGCAGTGGCCGTATCTATGCGGAAGGTTCGATACCCGCCACGCGATTGACTCTGGACATGTGGATGAAGACGCTTCCCCAGCCGTGGACGGCGGCCATGGAAGCGACCATCTTCACGGCTTGGATCTATGATCATCTGAAACCGCATGCCGCAGCGGTGAAGGTGGCACATCCACTGATGCTACGAGCGATTGCGGTGGCTAAGAAAAAGAACGACCGCATCGATGCCAAAAAGATTGCCGACTGCCTGCGCTGCGATTTTCTGCCGGAGTGCTACATGGCTTCGACGGAGATTCGCGAACGACGGCGCACCTTGCGCTATCGGAACCTGTTGGTCCGCCAGGCGGTGCAGATGAAGAATAAGATTGCGGTACTGCTGATGGAAGCCGGGGTGAGTTACAACAAACAGAAGCTCCACAAGGTCGGATACTTTCGTGAACTGCTGGCCACCAACCAGGACATCGATGAAGGGCTGAAACCGTTGTTGCGGCTGTGCCGGGAGACGGTGGTGCGCCTGGGGAAAACGGAAAGCGCGCTGGTGCGATCGCTGGAGCACGACTCTTTACTTGTGGAACGCGTGGAACGGCTGATGACCATTCCGGCGGTTGGACCGATCACCGCGTTGACCTGGGCGCTGGAAGTTGGCGACGTGCAGCGATTTTCCTCGATCAAGAAGGCCATCAGCTACTGCGGACTGTGCGGCGCGGAAAAAAGTTCGGCCAATATCACCATGCGCACGCCACTGTCGCGCACGCCACTTCGAAACAACGCAACAAACATCTGCAGACGATTCTGATTGAGGCGGCAAAAATGGCGCCGCGAAATAGCCCTGAACTAGCGATGGTATACGAACAGGAGAAACAAAAAGGCAATGCCAACCGCGCAACACTGGCCGTGGCGCGGAAGATGGTGGCGTACCTGGTCGCTGTGGATCGCCGGCAAAAAGGCTTTCTGGTAGTAGAAAACAAAAATCGCACCGCTGCGTAGCGGGTGCGAAATACAGGAGGATTTCTTCAGCGCGCAGCCTGCCAGGTCTCGTCAGTTGCCGACTGGGCGACGGAGCGTAAGCTCCCGAGGCCCCCATCGAATTGTTTCGAGACTGGCAGGAGATCACAAACTCAATCTTCTGTGCAGGCCCCCTTCGGGGCTGAGACAGCAAATGGATGTCTGGTTCTCAATCGAAGAGGAACCACCGCCGAGAGGCACGAACGCGAGCTGAAGCACCTAAGAATTTTATGCACGCGCTCCTCCGAAGCGCGTCGGGAGAGCTTTTGCCCGCTTGACACGGACTTATCATGGATGTCGGCGTATCTTAGGGGCATCTGTCTGTGCAAGTCAATCAAGCGGATTTCAAGCGGATTTGACAGATTTGACAGGGGGTAGATCCAACTCCCTGGAAAATCCAGGCATGACCTCGTTCAACAGCCCTCGTTCCTAGGAACCAAGGATACCGTAGTTATTTATCTTATCGAGATTTACTGCAAACGCCATCTGAACAATCCCGCTGGTCGCTGCAACCGGGCTCTAATGCTGAAGAGCGTTCCGAGTGAGGTAAAGTGGTGACATTGTGATCATCAATTTCGCGCGGCGTGCACATGACCATAACTGGGAACTAGACCCGATTACGCGGTCTCTTCTCGATACGGATTTCTACAAACTGCTGATGCTACAGTTCATTTGGAAGCAGTTCCCGAAGACACGCGCTTCTTTTTCGTTCATCAATCGCTCCGTTGAAGTGCGTCTTGGCGATTTGATCGATGCGGATGAGCTTCGGGAACAGCTGGAGCAGACAAAGAAATTGCGATTTCATAAGTCCGAACTGATCTGGCTCGCAGGCAATAGGTTCTATGGACGGCGCGGTATCTTTGAGCCTGCTTTCCTGGAGTGGCTCGAACGCGACTTCCGGCTCTCAGATTATGAGTTGTCCATTCAAGACGGACAGTTCTCCCTCTCCTTTGTTGGCCTGTGGACAGAGACGACGATGTGGGAGATTTATGCGCTTTCGGCCATCAGCGAACTGAAGACACGCACCAGCCTGAAACGTCTCAGCGAATTCGAGCTCGATATTCTCTATGCCAGGTCCAAAACTAAACTCTGGGAAAAAATGGAGCGGTTACGCGGTGTCCCAGGACTGAAAGTGAGCGATTTTGGAACGCGACGGCGGCACAGCTTTTTGTGGCAGGAGTATGTCGTAAAAGCCATGAGCGACGTAATCGGCAGCGGCTTTACCGGAACCTCGAATACATATCTTGCGTATCAACACGACCTGGAAGCGATCGGTACAAATGCGCACGAGTTGCCAATGGCTTTAGCTGCCATGGCCGCCCAGGACGACGAGGAACTGAAGATGGCGCAATACCGCATGCTGGAGCTCTGGCAGCAGACCTATCAGGGCGAGTTACTCATCCTGCTTCCAGATACCTTTGGCACGACTCAGTTTCTGCGCAATGCCCCGGATTGGGTGGCGGACTGGACGGGGCAGCGTGCAGACAGCAAAGATCCTTTCGTCGCGGGCGACGAATACATTGCATGGCTTGAACAGAGAGGGTGCGATCCGCGGCAAAAACTATTCATTGCTTCCGATTCCCTCGATGTGGACACGATTCTGGGGTTGCATGCCCATTTGTCCGGGACGATTCGTAACGGCGCTTCTCCTGCCAATTTTAGGCAAGCGAGCGACTTTCTCGATGAGGGGAAATGGATTCCCGAACGGCGCATCCGTTTCAGCGCAGGCTGGGGCACCTTGCTGACCAATGATTTTCGGAACTGCAATCCTCAGGGCGGTGGCGATTTCGATCCTGTCAGTTTGGTGTGCAAGCTCAACGATGCCAATGGCAAGAGAGCAGTGAAACTTTCCGACAACTATGAAAAGGCGCTGGGCCCCCGCGACGAGATTCAGCGCTATCAGCGGGTGTTTGGTCTCGCCGGCGTTGCCCATGCGCCAATTGTCACATAGCGGCAAAGGGGCTTCGCCACAGCGATCGGCGCTAGAGTCGAATAGTCCCCAACGGCTGCCCGATCCTGGCTGCAAATATAAGCCTCCAATACCGGCCTTTCGCAACGATTGTTCGATTCGCGGATCGTCTGGTATGACTGGCTGAACGGCGGGGCTTCTTCAGCAATGCGGAACCCCGCCATTCTCCTTCCGCGTCGTGCTAGGTTCTTCCAAGCGTTGGGTGTCCATACACTCTCTCCTAGGCAGGTGGCGCATGGTTTGGGGCTGATCATATTTGAACGGTGCAACGATACCACTGCGGAAAAGTGCTTGAAAGTGATTTGAGATAAAGCATTGGTCGCTTCGGTCGGCTAACTCCTGGAAAGTGGCGTTCTCGTCCATTTGACCAGCCAGCTTTCACATCAGATTCCAAGTCTACCAATAGCGCGTCGCGGAAAAGCCAAGCTACTCTTTATTTCTTCTCATTCGCTGTGGATTCGATGTTTGCTTTCATCGATAATGGCGCGGAGGCAACTCTGTTGGATTAACGCACGTAATTACTGGGTAGGGGAACGATGGAAACTTTTGGACAGGATTTGATTTTTGCGCTGCGAATGATGCGGAAGAATTTGGGGTTTACGGCCGCGGCAGTGCTTTGCCTGACCTTGGGAATTGGGGCCACTACTGGGATTTTTACAGTCGTGAATGCGGTTTTGCTACGGCCACTTCCCTACGCGCATCCTGAGCAGTTGGTGCGGTTGTATACCGAATTTCCTACGTTTCCTAATGGTGGGTTGCCGCGGTTTTGGACCTCGGCGCCGGAATTTTTCGATTTGCGGCGGGATACGCATTCCTGGGCTTCGCTGGATGCTTGGCAGACGGGCGGGACTAATCTGGGCGGGAAGAGTCAGCCGGTGCGCGTTACAGCGGCCAGCGTTAGCGGTGGGCTGATGGAGACTTTAGGAGTTACGCCTGTTTCGGGGCGGTTGATTTCGGCGGCGGACGATGTACCTGGGGCGCCGCTAGTGGCGGACATTTCTTATGGGACTTGGAAAACTGTGTTTGGCGGCGATCCGGAGATTGTGGGGCGAGAGACGCGCATTGACGGGAAGAAGTGCACGATTGTCGGCGTGATGCCGGCAGCGTTTCAATTCCCCCCAGGGGAGAATGATCCGCCGAAGGTTTGGACGCCGCTGCAGCTTGATCCTGCGAGCAAAAATCGCGGCGGGCATAACTATTACTTGTTGGGGCGGCTGAAACCTGGGGTATCTCCGGCTGCGGCGCAGGGAGAGTTGGCGGCGCTGGTGCAGGGTTATGGGGAACGTAAGTCGCCCGGTACACATAGTTTCGATCCGAAGAATCACACCATTGTTAGCTATCCGTTGCACGCCGAGGTGGTCTCCGGCGTGCGGCCGGCGCTGCTCGTACTACTTGGAGCGGTGGCGTTTGTTTTGCTGATTGCTAGCGTCAATGTGGCGAATTTGTTGCTGGCGCGGGCGGAGGCTCGGCGCAGAGAGATCGCGATCCGTGCGGCTATGGGCGCTGGACTGGGACGGTTGGCGCGGCAGTTTGTTACCGAGGGAGTTTTGCTGGCGCTGTGCGGGGCGATTTTAGGTTTGGGATTGGCTTATGGCGGGGTGCGGTTAGTGCAGTTGACAAATGCTGGAGGGATTCCGCGATCCGATGAGATTGTTATGGACTGGCGGGTGTTGATTTTCACTTTAGGGACTAGCTTAATTACTGGAGCAATTTTTGGATTGGCTCCGTTGGTGCCATTGTCGGTCACCGGAATTTCCGGGTCGTTGAAAGATGCGGCGGGCAGCACGACGGCTGCAGGCGGGGCGCAAACGTTTCGGCGTGTGCTGGTCGTCGGTGAGTTGGCGATGGCTTTGGTTTTGCTGATTGGTTGCGGGTTGATGTTGCGAGCATTTTGGAAGTTACAGGAAGTACATACCGGGATGGCCCCCGACAACGTGATTACTATGCGGGTGTCTCTGCCTAGCGGAACCTATACGGATAACAAGGAGATTGCAGGATTTTGGGAGCGCTTTGAGGAGCAAATTACCAGCTTGCCGGGGGTGCGATCCGCGGCGCTGGTTTACGGGATGCCTCCGATGCGGGCCCCAAATATGAATGATACGGACTTTGAAGGATTCGTTAAGCGCGAGGGGGGACCGATTGAGAATGTGGACTTCGATCAGGTGGTCACTAAAGATTATTTCTCGACGATGGGGATTCGGTTGATGGAAGGGCGGCTGTTTGATAATCGCGATACGGCAGCGGGGACGCCGGTGGTGATTGTGAACAGCACGATGGCTCGGACGTTTTGGCCCAATCAAAGCGCGATTGGGAAGCATGTGCGGCCGAATAGTGGATCGAAGGATCCCTGGAGCACCGTGGTAGGCGTTGTGGACGACGTCAAGAACGCTGGGTTGGATCGACCCGCGGGTACGGAGCTGTATATGCCGTACGGGCAGGCGGAGAGTTTTGGGTTGACCGATATGTATGTGGTGATGCGAGGGCAGTCGGGGGATCCACGAAATCTGGTGCGGGCGGTGAGGGAGCGATTGAATGTGATGGATGCGTCGCTACCGCTGTCGGATGTGCGGATGATGGATGACGTAATGGAGCTGGCGCAGGCGCGACCGCGATTTTTGACTCTGCTGTTGAGCTTGTTTTCGGTTACGGCGCTGGCAATCGCTACTGTGGGGATTTATGGCGTGGTGTCGTATTCAGTGGCGCGACGCACCAAGGAGTTTGGGTTGCGCATGGTGTTGGGGGCGCAGGGCAGGGATGTGTTGGGATTAGTGATGAGGCAGGGAGCTCTGATGGTGTTGCTCGGTCTGGCGGCAGGTCTGATAGCAGCATTGCTGTTAACCCGATTGATGGCCAGCTTGTTGTTCGCTATTGCGCCAACCGATGCAGCCACGTTTGCCAGCGTAGCAGCGGTGCTGGCTGTGGTGGCCCTGGCAGCATGTTACGTCCCGGCGAGGCGCGCGACTCGCGTGGACCCCATGCAGACGTTGCGTTACGAGTGAGGCGGCTTTTTGTGGATTCACATGCCTGCCCCCCGGTCAGAAGCGGGGCTGGAGGGAAGGTAAGTGAGCCCTCCCCGAACAACACTAACTCCTGATCAATGCGATCGTCGGGCATGTTCGGCAACCATCCTGTTACGCTCTTTTAGCCGATAGTTGAAATCAACGATTCCCCAGATGTCTGGTTTGCCGGTATGGTGATGTCAGGATTCACGCTACATGACTTGGCACGAATATCATGAATTGACGAAGCACAGTGCAGAGTCGCTGCGACGAACTCAGCAATACCTCGATTGGGCGAATATGCCCAATCCGTTTCGCCACTATGAAGGCGTTCCGCTCGTGGATTTGCCGGCGGACCCGCCGGCTCCGCTGATTTCAGCTTTCGAACTGACCTGCCTGATTTTTTAGTCCAGAAGAAGTGTGAGTTTTTATCTCAGCTGGCGGAGACTATGCGGGGACTTCATCTTGGCGGAAACTCGATAGCGACGATAGTTCGTGTAGAGGTGCAGGTTACGGAATTTTTGATCGCCAATTTCGATGTATGCCTCTACGTGGCTGGGCAGCCACAACGGATCTGAAACATCTTGGAGTTGCACTTCACCGAACGTCACCTCAGTTGTCAGCCGATCGAGTCGAATTCCTTTGTTCGGCGCGAGAAGATCGCTGCGCATTCGGATGATTTGGAAACCATTCTTGTCCACCCACAAGATTCCCTGCGTCAGCATATCAACTTCTGTCGCTCCCGTTCCTCTCATCACGGTTTTGAACGTAGCTTCGCCAGGTTGCTGAGCAAACGCCAAAACATATGTCTCTCGTGAGTCCACCTTTTGCTCGCCAAGGTAACGGAACCTCGACTGCGACTGCGCGACCGTAGAGAAACTGATACAACTCAATGCGTACCCGGAGGTGACAAGGTACCCCATCTCCAAGCCTATTGAGCCAGGGCGATTCCCCTTGTCGTCCATGCGATATTCCGCGCTTGCTCCCCATTCATAGCCATGATGCAGGATCAAATAGTTGTCTGGAACCCGTTCCTTCGCCCTAACTTTCCCGTGGGCGGTCAACTTCTGCTGTGTCACGTCTTCGTGCGCGATGAGATCACCAATGTCGTGGACGAAATTGTCCATGCTATCGCCCATGTTCTGCAGGATTATCGGCAGTGCCTGCCGATCTGGTGCGGGCTGAAGAGTTTTTAGTTCTGGCATGCGATCAACTAGCTCTGCGACCGACAAATCAACGTACGGAGGAGGCGCGTTCTCTGTGCTTGGTTTGCCGGTCAGCGCGCCATCATCCGTCCCACCAAGCCTCTCAGACTCTGCCGCAAGCTTCTCTGCCGACCAAGGTTTCGAGTAATACCCCTGTCGAGTGCGTGCGGTCAGGCCGGGTTTTGCGACACGAATTGCGAGATGGTGGTACTCATTAGGTTCGTTGCCAACGGCGGGATCGAATGAGATCTCGTAGTAAACCCGGGCATCAGCAATGCATTTTTGTAGCTCGGCAGTGAGGTCGTTGCCCGGGTTAAGCACAAGACCGCCACTCTGAGCCGCGATTACAGCTAGTGTCAAATCCTCCATCCGGACGTCGCTCGGCTTGCTAGTTTCCACCATGTAAACCTTGGGGTTAGAGGGCCTCAAGTGATTCGTGGGCGGCTCTGTTAGTCCCGGAGCAATATCCCCGATGGCTGAAGGGTCGACACGGTCCAAGCGTCAGACTCGGTCACACCTTGACTATCGACAATGGCTAGTGTAGATAATCATAGTATGGGGAAACCTAGCGATCTCGTCCAGGGAACTCTCGACCTCCTAATTCTCAAAACCATTTCGCTTGAGCCGAAACACGGCTGGGCGATTGCCAAACGCATTCAGCAAATCTCCGGTGAAGTGCTTCAGGTTCAGCAAGGATCGCTCTACCCCGCACTGCACCGGCTCGAACAGAAAGTCTGGATCAAAGCCAAGTGGGCAGAAACCGAGACGGGAAGGAAAGCCAAATTTTATTCGTTGACGGCGGCCGGACGCGCGCAACTTGAAAAAGAAGCTGCGAATTGGAGCCGCTTGTCTGCGGCGATCAATCTGGTAGTGGAGACAACGTAGGAGCGCGACGTTATGTTGTGGATTCAACGATTGTGGATGAAGTTGCAGACCTTGTTTCGCAGCGAGCGAGCCGGTCAGTCGTTGGACGACGAGTTGCAATTTCATCTCGAACAGCAGATTGCGGAGAACGTTGCCGCTGGCATGAGCAAAGAAGAAGCGCATTACGCGGCCATGCGGCTCTTTGGCAATCACACAATGGTTGCAGAAAATGCTCGTGAGACCTGGGGCTGGATCTGGCTGGAGCAAGCAGGTCAAGATTTGCGCTACGCATTTCGCAGCCTGCGGAAGAGTCCTCTTTTTACGGCCGTAGCCATTCTGACGCTGGCGCTGGGCATTGGCGCGACAACCTCTATTTTCACTCTGTTCTACGATGTTCTGCTGAAGTCGCTGGCAGTGGCTAATCCCGGCGAATTGTACCGCTTGGGCAAAGAGGCACGCTGCTGCTATTGGGGCGGGTACAGCCAAGAGAATGAGTATTCCCTTGTCTCTTACGATCTGTACAAACATTTTCGGGACCACACCCCGGGTTTTGCGGAATTGGCGGCGTTCCAGGCCTCCGATCCGCTGTTTGGGGTGCAGCGTTCCGGCGGCACAGAGTCAGCACAAAGCTATCCCGGGGAGTTCGTTTCTGGCAATTACTTCGCCATGTTCGGCATCAGTGCATATGCCGGACGGCTGCTGACTTCCACCGACGATCAACCCGGCGCTCCGGCTGTAGCAGTGATGAGCTATCGACTATGGCAGCAATACGGATCGGATCCGTCTATCGTTGGTGCTGTCTTCCACATCGATAACACGCCATTCATCATCGTGGGAATCACTCCACCCAGCTTCTTTGGCGATACGCTTCGCAGCGATCCACCCGATTTCTTTCTGCCGCTCAACTCGGAATCATTGATGCCCCAAGCGGATGCTGGCGATCTTAATCAGGCTGACCAGTATTGGTTGGATTTGATCGGACGCATCAGGCCCGGCGCTGACTCCGCAGCAATAGAAGCTCAAATGCGGGTGGAACTCAAGCAGTGGCTGCGCTCGCACTGGAGTGAGATGAGCGCCAACGATCGCGCGAAGTTTCCCGAGCAAACCCTATTCCTGCGTCCCGGGGGGTCGGGCATAACCAGCATGCGCGAGGAATATGAACACTGGCTTCAGATTCTGATGATGGTTTCGGCGTTTGTGCTGCTCATTGTCTGCGCCAATGTGGCCAATCTCATGCTCGTTCGCGGCATGCAGCGTCGCCGGGAGATATCTGTCAGCGTGGCACTTGGGGCGCATGCGTCGCGACTTGTGAGGCAGGCTCTTACCGAAAGCATTTTGCTCTCACTGGCGGGAGGCGTGACGGCTCTGGTGGTCGCATTTGCAGGGACGCAGCTTATTCTGCACTTTGTATTTCCATCGGCGCGGGGTATGGCGGGTATACCGATCAACGCGTCGCCTTCCATGCCGGTGTTGTTGTTTGCTTTCTGCGTTTCGTTGGTCGCGGCCGTGGCCTTCGGCGTCGCTCCCGCATGGATGACCACGCGGGTGGATCCGATTGAAGCCCTTCGGGGAGCGAGCCGTTCCACTGCTCGCACAGGTGCGCTTCCTCGCAAGATGCTGGTGGTGTTCCAGGCAGCTCTTTCCTTGGTTTTGTTGGCAGCATCCGGATTACTGACTACTGCTGTGCACCGCCTCGAGAATCAACGCTTTGGCTTCCTCCAGGAGCAACGCACGATCGTCAGGATTGATCCAGGTCTGGTCGACTACCAACCAAACCAGTTCACCATCCTATACGATCAGATTCGAGCGTCCTTATCCACCATTCCCGGGGTGGCTGCCGCGGCGATCTGCCAGTACTCCCCGTTGAGCGGAAATAATTGGGCTAGCAGCGTGTGGCTGGACGGGCGCCCGGCTCCCGGGCCTGACGCGGATAAAGTTGAAAACATGGTTTATTGGGATCGAGTGACGTCAGGATACTTCAGCGCTATCGGAACTCAAATCATCGAAGGACGTGGCATCTCTGCGGAAGATACTGCGACTTCGCAGCACGTTGCGGTGATCAATCAGGCGTTCGCAAAGAAGTATTTCAACAATGAAAAGCCCATTGGACAATACTTCGGACGTCCGGAACTGGGATCATCGCGGAACTACAAAATTGTGGGCGTAGCGCAGGACGCACGCTACCTGGACTTCGATTTCGACAAGCCGATTGTTCCATTCTTTTTTTTGCCCGAAGCGCAACACGATGTGGTGGCAAAGACTGGGGCAGATAGCAATCCCGGCTCTCATCACCTGCACGACATCATCCTTGTGGCGCGGCCTGGCGCCACCGTATCCGCTGCTGAAATTCGCGAGGCGATAATCTCGGTAGATCCTCGTCTTCCGATCGAGTCGATTGGAACTCTCGGTGAGCAAGTATCCAATCAGTTCCGGCAACAGCGTCTGATTGCACAACTGTCATCATTCTTCGGGATACTTTCGCTCGTCCTTGCTTCCATCGGGCTGTATGGAGTTACTTCCTATAACGTCGGACGACGCACCAACGAGATTGGGGTGCGGCTGGCGCTCGGGGCCACCCCCGCACAAGCAGCGGCCCTTATCGTACGAGGAGCGTTTGCCCTGGTAGCTATAGGTCTGGTTGTCGGATTTCCGCTGGCTCTGGGAGTGGGCCAATTCCTGGGCAGCCAACTCTACGGCTTGAATCCGTATGACCCCGCGACGACTCTCCTGGCCATCCTGACACTCAGCTTCTCAACGCTGGTCGCAGCATTAGTTCCCGCTCTGCGTGCAAGCCGGGTATCTCCCTCGGAAGCGCTGCGCGCCGAATAACAATCCTTTTGCACTCGACCGCTTTAGGGACAAGCCGCGTTCACCGACGAGTCCGCTGGTAATTGAGCGTCCTAGGCGGATGACGGGCTATACGGAAATTGACAAGAACATCGGCGCTTCGGACATGGGCCGCCAGGCGAGCCCATTCTGCAAGCCGCCTAAGCGCGGGCCGCCTTTTGTTCCCGATAGGCTGGCGCGAAAACTTCGGCTACAAAAGTCTCCAGCGTTGTGGGAGTGGTGTTCCTTGGGGAGCGTGGCTCGAGCGCCTTTAGGTAGCCCGAATTCTGCGCGTCCGCCAACTCAAACAGCTGGTCCGCCATATTCGAAGACATGCCCATCTGCATGAAACCGGGCTTCAACTGTGCTGCGGGCATCTGCTTATATGTCAGGTCGGGCTTGCCGATCGCGGTGCCGATTATTTTGGCGGCTTCCGTGTTCGTGACATCGCGAGCTCCTTGCAGTTCGCGCGTGCTCTGTCCTTGAAAATCGAGCTGCAACAGGGCGTCTGCGGCTGCGTCGCCGATATCGCGCGTTGCGATCATGGGTATCGGTAGATCGCCTTTGATCGGGCCGGCCATTGTTCCGAAGGCCTTGATCACGCCAACCTGGAACAGAAGGTTTTCCATGAAGGCGGCGGGTCGCAGGTACAGGGCATTCAATCCAGGAATCGCCCCCAGTTTCTTTTCAAGATTGTACAGCCCGACCACCGGGCCTGTTTTATCCGGCTTGTCCGCGCCGACGCTGCTCAGCACGACGGCGTATTTTACTCCGCTCTTCTCAATCGCGGCGGCCAAGGCGCCGCCCACGCGCTGATAGTGTGCCAGCACATCCGGGGCACTCACGTCCGGCGGTATCATCGCGTACATCCCCTTTGCACCCGAAAGAGCTTTCGTGAGCGCCCCCGTGTCGGTGATGTCCGCAACGAAAGCCTCTGCGCCCTTCTTTACGAATGGTTCTAGTCGCTTTGCGCTGCGGCCTACAACACGCACCGGTTCACCTTTTGCGAGCAACTTTTCCGCCACTTCGTTTCCCGTGTGTCCTGTCGCGCCGGTAATGACGTACATAAGCTCCTCCCTATCCTTTATTGATTGGAGGGCTGAAATTAAGTAGATGCCGGTCGCCCTTCGAGGGTTACCAAATCTACTCCCCGGGATCCAGACGCTCGATGGAAGCACCTTGAATTAGAGTCCAAAATCGTGAATTCGATGCGCCCTGGGATCCGTGTTCCGCTGCTCATTGTGTTCCTGCTTGCCTAGCGCCTCGTGTTGCAAGTCACTGAGGCGTGAATGTGGCTGATGCCCTCCCCTTTGAAGAGTCAGGAGCCTTTCGGCGATGGGTCTCGACAAGTCGGCTTGTGCAAATCAATCGCAGAAACTGCTGGATGACGGGCTAACCGGAAGTTATTCCGAGCCAGAAGGCCCGTTGGGACATTCCGGCTTGCTGAGTCCTGGTTTGTTTGAATGAATAGGTCAAGGGCGGAGCGTTTTGTTTAGAAAAGCTGAACTCAGCGGGCGCGCTGATTCAGAAACACCAAGGAGGCTCCTCCATGGAACCTATTCATTCAAACAAATCAGATGGAATGAGAAGGCCGGTCTCCCGCGGGATGCGATACGCTCCCAATGTTCGACGTGCTCGAAGCACAATGAAAAGGAGACCGGCAATGCGAAAGATTAGCACTATGCAGGCGAGTGGGAAAAACATTTTTCAAGGACAGCTCACCA
>CAVYTB010000012.1:0-130387 GCA_963771295.1 Candidatus Acidiferrales bacterium | reverse complement strand
AAGAGAGAGCGGGTTCGTCTTATACCGAATTTACTTTTCTTTTCTTTTCATATATTTAGCGTATACTATCAATAGACCGAGTTTAACGAATTTTACGCCATTTTACGCTTGAGGGTAAGACGGTCGTAAAACACGCAACCCGTTGACTAAGGCCGACAACCCGTTGACTCGGATCAACAAGGAGGCGCTTATGGTCGAAGTTAAGAAGCAGCGCAGCGCGCCCTCCGCACCGTTCAACTTCACGCAGCGGTCAATCCTGGCGCGGCCCATCCCAGAACAAGGACGCGCAACTTATCACGATACGCAAGTCCGCGAACTCGGACTGATGATCTACCCGAGCGGACGCAGAACTTTCTTCTGGTTTCGCCGCGCGCGCGGAAACAGAAGCGGCACGCACTTCACGACTATCGGACCGTTCCCCGACATCTCGATTGAACAAGCTCGCGGCAAAGCGAGCGAGCTTAGCGGACAGCTCGCGCGCGCGAAGATGGACGATTACAAGGACGGCAACCCGTTCGGCAGAAACCGCGACGATCTCACGTTCAGCGAACTAATCGATGCGTACTGCGAACGACACATCCGCGCGAGAGCGAAGAATCCTGCGCTCAGCGAGAAGCGCATGAGAGCGTGGGTCGAGTGCTATCTCAAGCAGTGGAAAGGCCGGAAGCTCAGCGATATCTCGCGCGCGGAGATTATCGACGTGTTCGACGATCTCGGCAAGACACGCAAACATACGGCGAATCAGACCGTCAGGCACTTGCGCTTGCTATTCAACTTTGCACTGAGCGCAGAGTTGTGGCGCGGAGAGAATCCCGCAGTACGCATCAAGCTGTTCCACGAAGAGAAGCGCGCTCGGTTCGTTCAGCCTGACGAAGCGCCGCATCTGTTAGCTGCGCTCAAGACGGAGCCGAACAGCGATCTCGTGGACTTCGTGGGCCTAGCGCTATGGACCGGCGCGCGCAAAAGCGACGTGTTCGCAATGCGCTGGGACTGTATCTCACTCGATGATAACAGCTGGACGATTCCTAACCCGAAATCTCGCACGCCGTACGTTGTGCCGTTAACGCCAGAAGCCTTAGCGATCTTGAACGCCCGACAAAAGCAGCGCATCGCCAGCAGCCCGTGGGTGTTTCCATCGCATTCAAAGTCTGGCCACGTCGAGGACTTGCATGGTCGTTGGAAGGGACTGCTCAAGCGCGCGAAGATCACGAATCTCCGCGTGCATGATTTGCGCAGAACGCAAGGGAGCTGGCAGGCCGCTCAAGGAACTAGCTTAACGATCATCGGCAAGAGCTTAGGCCACGCCACGACCGCAGCGACGGAAGTCTACGCAAGACTGAATCTTGACCCTGTGCGCGCCGCGATGACGAGCGCGAATGCCGCGATGGCTGCCGCGATGAAAAAGAAGCCGAAACTGCTTGTCGCGGGTAACGAAACGTAAAACTGCCTTAATAAGTCTACTGTTATCAACACATACAACTGATTAGAAATCAGCTAGTTGCTGAAACTAAACGAGTTACTGCGCGCAGCGGCTTCGCTCGGCGGTTGCGCTTCCCTGCTCCGCGCCACGCCTGGTCACAGTGCGTCGTCTGCGTGCCTGTGCGCTCAACGATGAACGCCTGCACGTCCTCAGCACGGTAGAGAATCTTCCGCCCGATACGAACAAACTTCAGCGAGACGCGCTGCGTCGAACGCCACACGGCAAGCGTGGCTGCGCTGACGTGCAACGCTGCAGCAGCTTCGGCAGGCGTCAATAGCTGCGAGATCGTCTTAGAGCTAGCTTCTGTCTCTTTTCTCATTTCATCCTCTCGGCGCATTTCTCTCGTGATCTACTTGCGCCGGGCGAGGCGTTAAGGCTTTCACTTGCTGGCCCGGTAAAGGCCGACGCGGACGCTACGACACCTGAAGCACGTCCTGTCAGCCGAAAACTTAACGAATACGTTAACAGCGTCTATTCCTGCGCTATTCACGAATGCCGCGCGAGCTGTGCTCTCCTCTCTCGTGTGCAGCTAAAAGCACAGCTACTTTTGAGCTGTGCTCTACTACCTTCCGAAAGCACAGGTCCTCTAAGTACTCGTGTTTTCATTCGCTTAACCTGTGCTCTTGAGCTGTGCTCAAAAAAACGAAAGTAACACCTGCTATCTGTGCTCTCGGGGGGAACTAAGGTTCCCCGAGGAGCACAAGCGAGCACAGCAGTTAGAGTTTTGTCCATGTCCCCACCGACGACTTTTTCTCTTTCGCTACCCACAGCCAGCCGTATTCAAACGCTTTGCTATCGAGCGTACGCCGGGTAACTCCGAGGTTTTTAGCCAATTCGCTTTTGCTGACGCGCGGGTTAGCTGTAAGTGCTTGGTTGATTCGCGCTTCGAGAGGCACGACAATTTCTTGTTCAAGCATGGCGATTTTCCCGTATTGGTCGATAGATGGCCGAAGTTGAATCTTGAAACTGTCATTCTCCGGCCAGAAGTCGCGGCCTTTGACGCATTTCACAATGCATCTGCCGAGCCGCATCGCGTTATCGTCTTTCGGTACGTGCTGGATACCCCAAACGCTGTCGGCGATTGCGCCGATATCGCCAGTTCCTCTCAGTACGTTCTCGAGTGTCATGTCATTATCTTTGCTTGCCTTCGGTGCATGATGATCGGCTAGAACGCCGATTGCTCCCATGGAAAGCAGCTGGAATATATTGTGCGCGAGTCCTCTGTTGTTTTCCGCCGAAGCGTTCTCGTCTTTCGCCGGATTGAATCTAATCGCGGTGTCAAGAACCACTAACGGCCGGAGTTCTTTGATCGCATGTTCCAGAATCTCGCTTGACAGTTTTATCGGCACGCCGTCCGCAATAGTTTGGACCCGGAACAGTTCGCCGCCGAGCTTGAGCTTCTCGCAGCGCTTGCGAAAAGCCTTTGCTCCCATCTCCGGGCACAGGTAAATGCACGGAGTAACTTTAGGTACGCGAAACACGCCGAGAAACGGTTCGCCTTTCGTAAGAGCCTGGCAGAACGCGAGAGACAACCATGTTTTAGCGACGCCTGCGAGTGAATCAAGCACCGCGAACCGGAAAGACTCGACGCAAGCATCTGCGCGATAACTCAACTTGCCGTCTTTCTTCGGGCCTTGCTTTCCCGTCAGGGGATTCGGGATGATGTGCTCAGGAATGAAGCGCCGCTTGAAGTGTCGAGGACTTCGATGCCGTCTTGCTCGACACAGGCGTCCAAACTGTCTCTGAGTGGATTCGTTGTTCCTGCCGATGAACAGATACTCTTTTGGCGAGTAGAGTCGTTCGACTGTCCAGTCAATACGAATCGGAGAAGCGTCGAAGAGCGTCGCGGCGTCGAATTCAATCCCGCGCGCAATGATCTCGTTACGGATTTTCTCACCTTCTGCTGCGTCTATCGGAGCGCGCTGCGTCACGCGCTCTTTTCGCCGGCCGCTGAATGCTTCGTCTATGGCGCATCGAATTTCCCGTTGCGTGACTTTGCGCCGCCGCATCCCCGCGACGCGCGCTGTCAAATCAGTTGTGATCTTCTCTCGGTCGAGACCGGCCCAAAAGCCCAGGGTTGCGACTCCGAGCAGCGCGACGTGACAGCCACTGCCGCCTGACTCGGGAAGATTCTTGAGGGCGTATTCGTAGCGGTCGATTACCGGGAAATCGCTTAGTTGCGTTTCTTCAAACCCGCAAATGTTCGGCGGCGTCCAATTCGATGCGTAAGATGGATTATTCATCGCAGTACCTCGCCGATCTTGCGATCCGGTTCGTAGAGTTCCGCCCAGACCTCGCCGGAATCGCCGTTGAAAAACAAACCGATGAACATCTTGTCGTCCGGTGCGTCTTCGATGCGGAGGACGAAATTGTTGATGTGGAACATGAGTAACATGAACTCCTCAATGCTCACGCCCGCCCGCTCGCAAACCTTCTGCAGCAGCACCGGTTCATCGCCGCTCTCGGCTTCGCGCAACATCTCGATAATGACTCGTTTCTTTTCAGTGATGATGTCCCGCTCCTTCAGGCGGGCGCGATCGAAAAGAGAGCGCATCGCCCACACATGCTGTGCGCGAGTCATTTTGCGCAGCTCCTCCGCGAGCCGTTGCCCCTGGGTAGTGAGGCGCACGCACACATCAGGCTCCGGCTCGACGGGAGCGCGGCGCACATGGCAATCCGGCTGCGCCATGCGTTTTGGAGAAAACGCGAGCGTGAATGGATAGCGTTTGCGGGCGCTCATACCGCCAACCCTGCTGGGCGCTTCTGCGCGCGCTGGCCCTCGAACGGAGACATTGCGCGCCACCAGTCGCGCAGATCCGGCAGCGGCTCGCGCTCTCGTCGGCGCTCTGTTTTTTTCTCGGAAATGCGTCTGCGTGTGAGATGCGGAAAGAACGAGCGTCTGCCGGTACGCCAGCTGATGCAGTAGCAGCCTGCCGGTGCAGAGCACGCGCGGCAGTAGCGCGTGTATGCCGCTACGCAGCAGTCTTGGGGGACGCGGGGGTAATGTTTTCTACGGGAATTTTCTGAAGAAGAGTTTTTGAACACGTTCCACCCAGGGCATGAAGATCGACTAGAGCATTTCGGTCCCTAGTCATTGCCCCGGACGAGGCTGATTGCTGTGCCACAGCGGAGTATTGTCGCCGGTACTGGCTAACTGGCGCGGTGGTCTCCATTTTATGAGCTGAAGCGTCGCCACTACCGCGCTTCCCCAACCGCCCGCTGAAGCGTTACAGCAGCTCGAACACGCTTCAGCAGCCTGCTACACTGTAGCAATAACGAAGAGGATTGTCTAGTCGCATCATAGTAAGTAGTAACCTATAAGTAAAAGACGTGCTTGCACTTTTCTCTAGCGCGTCTTTTTACGTAACGCTTAGAGTTAGTTGCCAAGGAGGAGAACTCTTGTGAACGAAGACCGTGGCGTATGGGACGACGCGAAGCACTTGCTCGAGTGGCGCAAAGATTTAGGCATCGGGCAAGAGGAACTCGCCCGCGCTGCTGGAGTTTCTCACCAACTGATAAGTTTCATCGAAACGGAAGCGCGAACATTCACTGAACCTCTAAAGAGCAAACTTTGGGGCGCGATCAGCCGCCTGCATTCGGAGCGCGTAAAGAAGCGCAGAGAGTCAGTACGACGGACGCCGGACCTCGACGAAGCGGCGGAGCATATGACCGTGTACAGCCTCGCGAAACGCGGGCGGCAGTTGCGGAAATACCGCACGGAATCGGGCATCGATCTTGATTACATCGCCCACATGGCGGGCACGACTAAATCAACACTGAGCAAATTCGAGCGCGGCAAGAACGACTTAAGCGTAGCAACGTATGCCCGCTTGCTCGACGCGATAGAGCAGATCGTGGAAGCGCGCGGCGAAGTTCTTGCGTTTGAAAACCGTGTGCGTAATGCCCGCAGCCGGGGCACGGCCATGCTGGCTGAATTGTCGGCCAATCCTATTCCCGATAACGATGAAGAACTCAAGCAGTGGCGGGCAGAGGAGACGAAAAATCAGATTGAGCGCCGTAAAAGACAATCTTATACGGATCACATAAAGGAAAGATATGAGGCCGAAATAGCGGACCTCGAAAAACGCATTCGAGATTTGCGCGACTTGCTCCATCTCGAAACAGAGGCGGCGATCAAGGAATACGAACGCGACGAATTGCGAGAAAAGATCAAGTCGCGCGGGAAGGAGTAACGGCGCATGGAAGAAACCGTCACGCCGGTAGAGAGTGCTGAGAACACAACGCAGCCCGCTGCTGCGCCACGGGAAAAGAAGAGTGGGTTCATCAAGAGAATCGATAAATTAACCGCAAGAAATCACATGCTGGAAGCTCGCGTCGTGGAACTCGAAGCGGAGTTGACGGAGTTGCACTTGTGGCGGGCTGAGATGATCGAGGCCGAATGTCGAACGATGGAAGCGCGGATAGCCGCGCAGGGAGTGTCACATGGCGTTCGTAATGACCACCACAACTGAATCAGCAGAGGCGTTGCAGCAGGGCGCTTCAGACAACTGGAAGACTGCGCCCGAGGCTCCCGTCGAGCCCCCCGATCCGGGGGCAGTGCCAAAAGAAATCCCTCAGAAAATTTTCAACTCCGTACGCGAGGAACAGATTCGAGAGAAGCAGAAAACTCCGGAATGGTTGCGCGAAGACCGCGGCAAGCCGGATGAAGCGATTAAAAAATACGAAACAGCCAAGCAGCGCGATTACGCGGCGGAGCGGCACAAAGCGGAGTTGAGGAAAATTTTGGAGCAGGTGTCGGGCGAACGCGTTTCCGACGAATCACAATCCAGTGAATCCCGGCCCAACGCGGAACAAAATGGAAATGGCAACGCCGCGCCTTCTGACGACTTCGAGCGCAGTTTCAAGGCGGCATCAAGGGTCTACCACGACTTTGATGCCGCCATCGCTGGAGTCAAAGTCACGCAACGCCTGATAGATGCGATACGCGCACAGGTCAAAAATCCAGCAGAGGTGGCCGACATTGCGTACACACTTGCTAAGTCTCCAGGGCTCCGCGAGGAGTTGGAAAACGATCCAAGTTCAAGCAATCTCGCGAAAATCTCCCCGACGATACGCCACAAAATCGCGTTCGATGCTCACAGCCAGCGGATGGCGGCGGATCCGGCTGCAGCTCGGGCCGTGGCTACGTCAAACGTTGTGATGCACCAGGCGGTATTAGACGCGATCGTGGAGGAAGATAATTCGAGCGAGGTGGCAAAATATTTTGCGGAGAACCCATCTGAGGCGGAAGCATTGAACGAACTCCCGCCGGTGGCCGCCGTGGCGAAGGTGGGGAGAGTTGCGGAGAGGCTTTCGGCAAAGTCTGCGGCCAGGCAGCGGACTCGCCCGCTCCCCCCGATTTCGCCTGTTGGCGGGAGCAGCACGAGGTCGGGCGGGTCGCTCGAGGAGTTATCGCCGGGCGATTACATCAGGGCGAGAAACAAACAAGAATTTGAGCGAAAGCGGTTCGGGAGATAAAAATGGAACAAGAAATGATCGGACTAGTCGCAACCGCAGCGCTTTTCGAATTGGCGAAGATGGAAAAGAAACACGTCAAGGTTTCTTCTCCGCTAGAAATCCTGAAGCAGTTGTTCCAAAACATGATCAACCCGCAGCCATGCGAGGAAGCTGTTACGCTGATGGTCGCGCCAACGCCGCCTGCGCCTGAGATCCTTCCCGACTTTCCACGATTGCTCGTCAGCTACGGGCAAGGAACGAACGAATACGCCATTGTGAACTCTTGGGCGGAATGGAATCCCTTGCACCACTGGTTTACGGTATGGCCTCCCAGCCAGCCAGCGGGACGTGCGGTAATGACCACTCTTGAGCAAGAGGTTGAGCGTCTGAAGTCTGAAGGGTTGCGCGAAAGGCCGAAAGAGGAGCACGAGAGGCGTCGGGCAACGAAGGGCTACACAATTTAAAGGAGAATCATCACATGCAAAAGGCAATTCGTAACAGCGGCAAAATAAGCACGGTGGAAAGCATTGACGAGCGCGACGCGGCAAGAAACAAGCCGTCAGCGAATCCGATCATAGTGACGTCGAATTCACCGTATCAGAGCGCCGTGCAGGCGCGCAGACCGGCGACAAAACTCGACGACGACTATGAGGCCAACCGCAAAGCCCAGGACAAGCGGGAGCAGGGGGCTGACCCGCAGAAGGGGGACTAATGTACAAGCAAAGAGTTTGCGCGGCTGTTAGAACACAACGGAGGGTGTTAAATGCTTAAAACACCGACGGAAATACAAGCTGCTAGTCAATCCCTGCTCGAATATCTTAAACACTTGGCCTCGCAGGGTGTGATGACCACAGGCCTCATCGAGGTCAACGGCTCGGAACTGAGGCAGGCGGTAAGGAATGCCGAAGCGGTAAACGAAGCGGTCCAGGCGCTGACAGCGACACCGGCACCGGCACCGCTCGCTCCCGTAAAATGACGCACACTCTTCCATCGCGGTCGGAGATAGAAGCGGAAATTAAATACCGCAGCGAGCATCGCATCGAATGCGAATTCTACCCGGACAGTGGACCGCTCAGGCGAGACTTGTACGCGCGCCACATGGAATATTTTGAGGCAGGCGCTCGCTACAACGAGCGTTTGTTCATGGCCGGAAACAGAGTCGGAAAAACCCTAGGCATTGGAGCGTACGAAACCGCGCTGCACTTGACTGGACAATATCCTCATTGGTGGAAAGGCCGCCGATTCACAAAACCCATTTCCGCATGGGCCGCCGGGCAAACTTCCAAGACCACGAAAGACATCATCCAAGACGCTTTGCTTGGCAAGCCGCAATGTTTCGGAACGGGCACGATCCCAGCGGATGCGATCATCGGCACAACGACGAAAGCCGGAATCCCAGAGGCAATCGACACAATTTATGTAAGGCATGCGAGCGGTGGACGAAGCGACATCAGTTTGAAATCGTACGATCAAGGCGTAGAAAGTTTCTACGGAACGGGCAAAGACTTAATCTGGCTCGACGAAGAAGCCGATCAGAGCATCTACCTTGAATGTTTGACGCGAACGCTCTCGACCGTCCCGGGCCAGCCCAACGGTTTAATCATCTTCACTTTTACCCCGCTCTGGGGATTAACCGAGATCGTGCGGCAATTCCGCGAAGCACCGCAAGGATCCATGAAGTACACCGTCACCGCGACATGGAACGACGCGCCGCACCTGGATGAACAAACCCGCGCGCAGCTCGAAGCGGAATATCCGAGTTGGCAGCGGGATGCGCGCACCAAAGGCATACCGCAGTTAGGCTCGGGCGCAATCTATCACCCGACGGACGAGGAAATTCTGGTCAAGCCGTTCGCGATTCCCGACCACTGGCCGAAAGCTTTCGGGTTAGATGTCGGCTGGAACATGACCGCCGCGATCTGGGGCGCACGCGACAACGAATCGGGCGTGGTTTATCTCTACAGCGAACACTACATGGGCCACGAAGAGCCCCACGTGCATTCTCACGCGATAAAAGCTCGCGGCGCATGGATTCCCGGCGTGATCGACCCGGCAGCAAAAGGCCGCTCACAGATCGACGGAACCGCTTTGATTGAGCGCTACCGACAGGAAGGTTTGCAACTCACGCCCGCGAATCATGCAGTCGAGGCTGGGATATTCGCGGTCGAGCAAATGATGTACGGCGGAAAGCTGAAAGCGTTTAATTCTCTAAGCCATTGGTACTCGGAACTTCGCGGTTATCACCGGCGTGAAGGAAAAGTTGTCAAAGAACGCGATCATGCGATGGACGCGATGCGCTATCTGGTGATGAGCGGCCTTGGCATCATGCGGCGGCAAGCTACCCCGGTGAAGGCGCCAGAGTACGTCTACGATTTTTCTCGCAACTTCGAACAGAAATGGATGCAATGAAATGGGGGAAGCGAATGGATAAGAAACGCGGCCTCACACGAGACGAGATTTACGCACTATCAATAAGGGCAGTGAACCAACTGATTGCCGATGTTGAAGCCAAAAGGCTGCTTGGCAACAAAGAATTAGCAGAAACGATTGCGGTCTGTCTTAGGCACACCTCCCAAGCGCAATTGAGGAATTTGAAAGCACTCCTCGATCAGCATGAACTGGAGGGTATTCCGGCATGGGACAAAGAGAACCCGGAAGGATGGATAAATTGAAGACCGAGAAACCGAACGTAGGGCACCGCCCAAAAAAGGGTTCCATGCCCGCAGGTTTGATCCCTTGGAAAAAGGGCTGTCCGCCGCCGAACCCCGCCGGACGACCGAAGACGAAGTGGTTCTCGGAAGCGGCGAAAGCCTGTCTCGCCGAACCGCACCCGCGCACGCAAAAGAGCGGAGCCGAGCGGCTGATGGAACTGTCGTTCCGGCGAGCGCTGCAAGGCAGCTACAAACATCTCGCGCTGCTGCTCGCTTATGCAGAAGGCACGCCAGCACAATCCATCAAAGTGAGCGGCAGTCTCGTCCACGGGCACACTGTCTACCGCGACCCGAAACTCGCGAAACTCACAGAAGAAGAGCTGGGGCAGCTAGACGTGCTCACGCGGAAGCTGCTCGCGCCAGAGGCACAAACAGCAGATGGAAAGACGCTAGAAGTTGCTGCTGAAGCATTCGAAGAAGAGCTTTAACGTTGAGAGGTTCGCAATCATTTTTTCGGCGACGATTCTGTGCGCTCGGAAGCATCGATAAGCGCTGGCCTGATCTGTCGGAAGGTAAAATGGCTTGTGCTCCCACGCATTCACCCGATGCGGCTCCGAGTGGCGTATCGCTTGCCTAACCTTGCCGCCTGCTCAGGTCATCGGCGGACGCTTTCTTTCGTTTTTCGTTGGCACTCCTGATGGCATCTGTCCAATTACGTTTAATCGTGGATTCTTTTATGAGTAGATGTCTGGCCCGGACTGCTCCACCTACGCCGATTAAGTAAAGGAGCAACGCGCCAAACGGTAACCACAGAAGAGGTCGCCAAACAAATCCACCACTAAGCCACGAGAGCATCAGGAAAAACGCGACAGCCAAAGGGCCCAAGAGCAAGAAAACGCTGGCGCCAGCCTTGCTATATCCAAAATATTGCCTACTGGACGGCTGTTGACGGTATTCGTGCCAGTCAGACTCCCAGTGGGAGCCAAATTTCTCTTCGAGGTAGACCGTGAATATCCGCATCATGCCGAGCAGAAGCATAAAATAGAAAAAGATTGTCCCCAGAACCAAAATCACTAGGACAGTGATGACGGACACGTATTCTATGCCTATGCCTCCTTGACGGTTGATGCTGCTCGTTGCCCAGCCGCATATAGCTGCAAACACGAGAATTGCTAGATTCGTGAGTTGGAATCGCTGCGAAACAATCTGATTTACTTCTGCATGTAGTTTCTTTAGGTCGTTATCAAGAGCCTTCTCTTCATCCATCTGTAGGACTCCCTTCCCGGCATGGGCAAGTTCTGATTAACTCGCTAACCTTAGATAACTAATTTGGGAGCGAATCGCCGTTTGGCAAATCATCCACCTTAATGAGACGATTCTGCAAGAAACTTTCGATGTGCCTCGTTCGCAAACGCGCCCAAGTCTGGGACACTGCCAGATAAAGCGAAGATAAGTAGCTCAGCAAGTAGTAGTGAGGTGGAATTATCGGGTGTCCAATGCGGACGGTTTTGTACAGCGTTCTCTGCCATTTCATTTCATCACCTCGGAGGGTTTTGGCAGAGGAACGGGTCTCAAGTATAAAATGAAATGTGTTACCGCGCATCCACCGCAAGCATGCATCTCGCATGATTGCTCCAGTGCAACTACAGACATGCCCCAGGGCAACGACAGACACCTTCACAGCGGCCATAATCTTCTTAATCGGTTGCGCGTTTCGAGGACAGCTTCCTCGTCTCATGAGCGGGGAATGCCTGGGAACGCTGTTACTATGCGCAGGGCCGGCCAAAAGGTCACGGCCGGCCCTTCTACAATCGACTCCGTAAGCCGGGGTAGCCGCCCATCCCGGCCTGCGTGTCCAAGCAGCGTGCACCAGCGTGCATCCGTCTGTCGCCAAGGAGCCGGTTGAGATGGTAGAATGCACTGTCCAACCGCATGAAGCGCCCTAAACCAGTCACAATTTGCACACGCTGTGGAGCGCCTGGCCATAACATTATCTTGGTCAATGGGAAATGCGGACGCATGTCTAGCACGCATAGATGCACGGGAATAAATCAGAGCGCAATCGGTGAGAAAGATTGGGCCGAATGCCCATCGTGCGAAACTACAGGTTATGACCACAATAACCAGTGTATGCAGTGTAACGGCATGGGCTGGCTCTTTGTTAGGCAGTAGCCTCTAAGCGACCTTATACTCGGCGCACATCTACTTCTCCGCTGTTGTTTGGGTGAACATTTCGAGGACGTAAGGCCCTTAAAAGCTGAGCTTCGTAGGTCCTCATCCTCAGCATCCAACTTTTCAGAGTAGCGACGCCCGGAAGCGAACTAAGTCTCTTTATTTTCTTCGTCCTTGCCGCACTTTTCCCAGTTTCCCCAACGTTTGAGGCCGGGTATAGAGGTCTTATCCCGATATTTCCATACATATCGGAATCTGGTCTCACGCTCCCGGTCAAATACATCCTTATAGATGATGAATCCCCGTATCACAACGAAAAGCCTGTCGGCTTCGATCCCCTCGATGAGTTGCTGCGTATGGCCTTCGCTGTCGAAATGAAAGATAGCAAAGTCTTGAATCGGTTCGCTGTTAGCAGGAAAGACAGCGGGTATGTAATGAAGGGGGAACATCACGGCGTCACCTAGTTCTTCGTAGTCAATCCAATCGGAAGGAGTGTGGAAGGCAACGCACTTTGTATCAATGATGAAGGCCGGAGTTGTTCCGAAAATGCTTACCGCAAATTTGACTTCATAAACTCCGTTGGGCTGAAGAGACAAGTCCAGTTCTTCCAAGTCGATCCTAAGGCGGGCACGCTCTTTGCTAATGAAGGTCTCCACGCTTTTGTTGCCAGTTTCAATGGCTTTTCTTGTCAAAAACGCTTGCCATGCAATGACGGCAATACCTACCGCCGCGATAAGAACCTGCCACCATTCGGGCCGTGTGAGGGCCGTGTACCAGTTTGGGGTACCGGCCACCAACCCTGCGAAGAACATCGCAAAGAGCAAGATGGTACACGATATGACTCGCCTAACTTCCATCGTCCAAATAATGTAATACATTTAATTGGCATCGGGAGGCGCACATGGCCAAATTAGGATACTACCCGGAGCGCTGACCGGACTCCTCGGAGTCGAATAGCCTCGAAACGGGCTGCTGACTCGGACGCGTCAAGCAGGAAGCGAAGGGGGAACCACTCGGTACGAAAAGAAGAGGCTTGTGTTATTCCAGCCTCTTCTGCCCGCGCACGCGCGTAAAACAACCGTAAAACCGTTCCCGCCAATCAGCCGTCAGAACGACTAAAATGTGCATTTTTAAAGGGATTTTGGTGAACCGGGCAGGACTCGAACCTGCAACCCGTTGATTAAGAGTCAACTGCTCTACCATTGAGCTACCGGTCCACGGGCAATTCTTAATTTTACCTTGTTCTGAAATTGTTGTCGACTTGAAGTCGCAGCTAAACTTCGCGGCTCGTGGCGATTTCGGTTTTCATTTGGCGCGCAGCACCGCCGCCAAATCCCGCGCTACCTGGCGCGCACGTTGCAGGTCCTGGGGATCGAAGGAGATGGCGGAAACACGGGGGTGACCTCCGCCGCCATACTTTTCGGCCAAGCTGGCCAGATTCTGATCGGCGGTGGCCTGGTTCCAGGGGTTCGTGCCCAGCGAGACTTTGGCGCGAACAGGAGAGGCGCTAACGCTGACGGAATAAACGCATTCGGGATGCAACAAATAAGGAATGAATTTGTTGTAGCCCTCCAAATCCATGTCGCTGACGTCGAAGAAGATCACGCCATCTTTGGCTTCGCAGCGTTGCCGCAAGATGTCGATGGACTTGCGATGTCGCTCCAGCAAAGGGCCGAGGTGCTTGGCGACGATCGGCAGAGTGACCATCTCGGCGAGGGACCGATAAGCCAGTTCCGGAATGATGCGAGCGGGAATGCCGTCCTCCGGCGCGGCCTCAATCACCAGCGCCAACTGCGTGGCCGGTTCGGTGAGTTCGGTGGCCGACTGCGGCGTGGGAAACTGTGCGCCGTCGATGATGTCGCCCCAATGGATCAAGTCTTCCAAAGGCTTGGTGTCGAAAGCAAACTTATCCTTGGTGACCGTGGCGATCAGCTTGGTGCAGGACTTGTAATCCGGCTCGTAATACATATTTTTGCCGGGAAATTTCTTGAAGTATTCGGCGTCGGCAGGCGTCAGGAATGCGCTCTGGTGATGATCGAACCACCAGGTGACCTTCGGAGAATTGGAATATTTGAAGTCGACGATGACGTTCTCGTCGCCATCGAACAGGCCATCTTCCCAGGGATGCTTGGCCTTGTGGGTCATGCCAGTGAAATGAAACTGCGCGTTGGCATCCTGGCGTTCGCGAAAAAAGCGGTAGAAGAGTGCGGCTGAAGCGGTGCCGTCGAAACAGCGATCGTGAAAACAGAGTCGGACATTGGTCATATAGGACGTGCCTGCTGTACCTCCTCACTGCAGAAGCCGGAAGTAGAAGCAAAGCCCTTTACCATGTACGGGTCGACGCAGAATGTCAAGTGTAAACGGGCACTCGCAATGCGTTGACTTGGCGCTAACGTTAGCCTAACATCCCGTGACGACGGACCCTACCTAAACAAGCAATCTCTTTGCGGGAGCCCACGCATGAGTGACTGGATGTATGTGCAGGAGAACCCTGGCGAACAGCTTGCGCAACTGCACTATTTTTCGGTGCTGAAGGCGCAAAAAGGCTCCGAAATTCCCTTCCGCATCACCATAAAAGAATTTGCCACGCCGCCACCCGGGCAGCACGTGCGTTTTTTCGCGGAGGCGGATAAATCGCTGAACCAGCAGACGGCTCCGTTTGTGCCCTGCGGCTGGGGAAACTCGCTTTATGCGGCGTTGGGCGACTGCGTGCGGCTGATCCGGCAGTTTCCTTATGAGGGTGAAGCGTGATCCTACATTTGAGCAAGCGGCAGATTCAGCCTGGCCTAACTGTAGTGGAAATGAAGGGCAGCGTTCATGCGGGCACGGATTGCCGGCGGGTGGAGCAGGAAGTGGACGGGTTGATCCGGGCCAACGAACTGCGCGTGATCTTTGATTTGTCGCAAGTGACGCACATCGATAGCGCAGCGATCGGGTGCGTGGTGCGATGCCTGTCGCAACTGAAGAAGTTTGGAGGCTCGCTGCGGCTGGTGGGAGTGAAAGGAATGATCGAGGGCACTCTGAAGATGACCCGGGTCGACAAGATCATTCAGATTTACGCCACCGCTTCCGACGCGGCGCAAGACTTCCCCGCGCCTTCGGGAGGCAGCGACATTACCGCGACTTAGCAGCTTGCGGAAAAACATCCAAGCGCAGCGAGGGATCTGCTTTTCGTAAAATGCCAAGGAAAAAAGCAGATTCCTTACTCCGCAGACTCCGTTCGGAATGACAAAATGAGAGTCTTGCGCAAGCTGTTAATGGAGACTGTAAACGTTATGCGCCGACGGTGTAGAACTCGTTTTTCGCGGCGCCTGATCTGAGCGTGAAGGGCGCGTTGAAGTAGGGCGCAGCCGTCAATACCTGCTGCAAGTCGCCCTGATCCACATAACGGCGCTTGGGGATTCGCCGCTCCAACAGGGCCAACTCCAAAGGTTCACGCCGAAATGGATAGGGATCGAGAGTGTAACGATTTTCTCCAACAGCCCGAAGCTGCCAATCGACTTCGCGCTCGTCGTTCAGCGGCACACCTTCAATCGTGATATCGCCGCCTTCGCCAAGGCAGAAATACAACGATAGGCGATCGAGCGCGTCCAACCGTTGCTGATTAGCTTTGATCGCAGATTCGTCGGTAAACGGTCTCATCGCTGGATCGTTGCGCAGGTCAACCTTCAGGCGCAACTGCTGCAGCCGCAAGCGCTGGACAAAGTCAGCGGCCACATGCTGCTCGTGGGATTTCACATATTTTGCGGAATAACCGGGCATGGTGGCGCGCGCGCGATCGTACAGGTTCATGCAGTGGCCGGCAATCAACATGCCAGCGTAAAGGTCGGCTCGAACGGCGCGCTCAATGCCGCGTTGATACAGGGCAATATGCTCTTCTGTCGGGACGGTCATGAATGTGTATGGCACGAATGTTTTGGGATCGACGCCGGGCAGCATCTCCCATTCCTGCCAGCCATTATCGTGTTCAGCCGCCGCCAGGCAGAACGAGGCAAAGGGCTCCGGCCGCGCAAAAACCTCGTTGCCCCATTCGCGCGCAAAAAATCCAGAGAGAAACGCGTGATCCGTCTGGCGAATCACTACCATGGGGTCGCTGTGTTGCCGGACGATCATCGTTAGTGCTGCTTCCCTTGCACGCCAACATTATCCGCTGACGCGTGGGCACAATCCAGCGCCACGAGCGAAAAACTGACGAATAGGGGAGTTCCCGTACTACAAGTATTATCAAGACCAGGATGCGGAGAATGGCGGAACGGTAAGAGGCAATCTCAAATTTTATCGTGAGGACCGGGCGATTTTTTGCAAGTACAGAAAAAAGAGGAATGTTCAAGCAACTTGGCGAGCCGCGGATTGCTGGGATTCTTCACGCAGCGCGCGAATGAGAATCATTTCGACATCAGTGGCGTGCCAAGGGCTGCGGGTAATGTCGAACGCCCCCTTCTTGAGCGCCTCGAGATACAAATCCCATTCGCCGTGGCGAGTGGTAACAACCACGCGAGGGATTTTGTGGTTGAAATGATTGGCATGAATCAGATCGGCATACGAACCGTCGGGCAGGTGCTCGTCGCAAAAAACGAGATCCACTTCCTGGCGGGCGAGCACTTCCTCCGCCTGGGATCGCGTCGAGCAGGAAATCACATCCGCGGCAAGGCACTCGAGAGTACGAATGAGCACTTGGCGAACTTCCAATTGGGGAGAGGCAACCAGAACGCGAGCCTGAGGTTGCTTTGGAGCTTGTGGCGTGTCGTCGAACGTTGCCGCAGGTTGGGTGTGCGCAAAAGAGGCCATGGCTGAAATAACCACCTTTCGCTGAGAAATGGGGGAACATTCATATCTCCATTTCCGCAATACGCCAATACAGTCTTTCCTTTAGGATCGATTGGGGCTCAAGCGGACACACGCCGCGTTCACAATTTGATTGCGGCCAGCTTTTTCAGGTCTTTCAGAAATTCCCGTTCCTGTTCGTGGCGGGATTTTTCGTCGGGAGCCCGCAAAATGGAAGAAGGATGCACCGTGGCCATTACGTAAGGAGCGAGAGAGGACTCCAGCAGCTCGCCGCGATGTTCGGTTACACGAAAGGCGCGGCCGAGAAGGGCCTGCGCGGCTGTGGCGCCGAGGCAAACGATTACTTTGGGCTTTAGCGCAGCGATTTCCGCATCCAGCCAGGGCCTGCAGGCGGCAATTTCGCTGGCGCTGGGTTTCTTGTGAATGCGGCGCTTGCCTCGCGGTTCCCACTTGAAATGTTTGACGGCATTGGTCAGGTACACCTGCTTGAGATCGACGCCGGCTTCTTGCAATGTAGCTTGCAATAATTTTCCGGCCGGGCCGACAAAGGGCTTCCCCTGTAAATCTTCCTGATCTCCTGGCTGTTCGCCGACCAGCATGATGGGAGCGCGCGAGCTGCCGGCGCCAAAAACCGTCTGCGTGGCGTTGCGCCAAAGATCGCAATTTTTGCAGTCCTGGGCCTGCCGGGCTAATTCCTTCAACGAATGCGGCAGGAGCGGCAGTTGCGGCGAGGCTGCGGTTTTTTTCGAGCGAGTCATGCATTGGTGTAGATGCTGGGGAAATCGCGAAAGTTTGACAAAGGCTACCGAGGCGAGGGAAAATAATCATGGCGAACAAAAAGCGAATACTCCCCTTCCTCGCCCTTGATTGCCATGCGCTCCTCTTCTGCTGCTTTACGTCTCCAGGTCGAATCCGCCCTTGCCGGGCGCGTCCTTTCTCCCTTTCGCCTTCGCGAACCGGAGGCCACTTGCACCGCTCCTACTGGAATCCCGGCGTTGGATGAAACCACCGGGGGCCTACCGCGCGGAAGCCTGACGGAAATTTACGGCCCCGTCTCTTCGGGAAAAACTTCCATCCTTCTTTCGACGCTGGCAGGACGCACCAGGAATGCCGAAGCGTGCGCGCTGGTGGATGCGCAGGATGCGTTCGATCCAAATGTTGCGCAAGCCGCCGGCGTGCATCTCGAACAGGTTCTTTGGGTGCGCTGCCGCAGCCTGGACCAGGCTTTGCGTTCCACGGATTTGCTTTTGCATGGCGGAGGCTTCGGCCTGATTGCGCTGGACCTGGCGGATGCTCCCGCGCGTGTGGTGCGGCAGATTCCGCTGAATGTGTGGTTCCGTTTGCGGCGCGCGGTGGAAAGCACGCCAACGATTTTGCTGGTTCTTTCGCAGGAATCGAACGCCAAAACCTGCGCTTCGCTGGTGCTGCGTTTGCAAAAAGAGGTGGCTGCCTGGTCGTTGCATTCGAGGAACAGCGCGGGACGACTTTTGCACACGCCCAGTTGCTTGCTGGATGGATGGACCAGCGAGGCGGAAATCGTTCGCTCGCGCATTCAACGAGTGGCGCCTCACTATATCGACATCGACAAAAGTTCCGTTTCGCGCCAGGACGCTGGCGAAACCGTTCGCTTTGCAGTTTGCGCGGACCCGCGCCGCGAACACGAGCCAACTCTCCCCGTTCCCTCACCGGCAAGAAAAAAGGAAAGGAAACAGAATCCCGGTTGAGCGATTCCCTTCCCTCAACGGGTTTTTCGAAACGCCATGGCATTCGCTGCCATTTTTATTCCCAATTTCAGATTGCAAGCGGTGGTGCGTTGCGAACCCGAACTGTCGATTCGGCCCATCGCGCTGATCGATGGCCCAGCGCCCACTTATCAGGTGGTGGCGGTCAACCGGCTGGCCGCGCGGCTGGGAGTGGCGGAAGGCATGACAAAAATAGCGGCGACGCAGTTTCCCGGCGTGGAAATCCGGCCGCGAGGAAAACTGCAGGAAACCACGGCCCACGCGGTGCTTCTGGATGTGGCATGGTCGTTTTCGCCGCGCATGGAAGACACTGCCGCGGATACGGTCCTGATTGATCTGCAGGGCCTGGCGGCGCTGTTTGGTTCGCACGAAAATATTGCGGCAAACATGGTGGCGAAATGCGCGGAAATGGGACTGACCGCTCATGTGGCCATTGCCGCAAATGTGGAAACCGCGAGTGTGGTGGCGCGAGCTTTGCCGGGGGCTACGGTGATTCCGGAAGGCCAGGAAGTAAAATTCCTGGAGAGCCTGCCGGTGCAGATGCTTTCGTTGAGCGAGGAACTCCGTGAAGTATTCGAAGGTTGGGGCGTGAAAACTTGCAAAGCGCTTGCTTCTCTGCCGGTGGTTTCTCTTTCCGAATGTGTTGGACAGGAAGGGGTGCGGGTACACGCCATCGCTTCCGGAGACGGCGTCAGATCGCTGGTGATCGCCGAACCGGCGCATTGTTTCGAAGAGTTTTTTGAACTGGAGGACGCGGTCGAGGATCTGGAGCCGCTTTCCTTTCTTCTAGGCCGCTTGCTCGACCAGCTTTGCGCGCGGCTTGCCGCCCGCTCGCTTGCGGTTCGCGCAATCCATCTGCATTTTACGCTGCAGCCTTCGTTTGAAAGTGCCTTCGACTCTTGCGGCGAAGCGCTCCGCAAAAAAGAACTTTCCAACGATTATGTTTGCGCGCTGGAAATGCCCGTGCCGTGCCGCGACGCAAAACTCCTGCTGAAACTGCTGCGCTTGCGGTTGCAATCCACGCCTCCGCACGCGCCGGTACAAAAAATTCACATGCTCGCGGAGTCTTCGTTCCCGCGCGTGACGCAAGGCGGATTGTTCGTTCCCGAAGCTCCAGACCCCGAGAAGTTGGAACTGACCATTGCTCGCATCGCTCACGTGGTCGGCGAAGACAACGTGGGTTCGCCGCAGCTGATGGATTCGCATCGCCCGGATTCCTTTCGCATGCACAAATTTTCCGTGGCATCCGCGTCCGCTTCCGCGCAATCACTCGATCGCGGCGGAACAATGAAAACGAAAGTAGGATTCCGGGCCTATCGTCCGCCCGTTTTCACGAAAGTGAATTTGCGTGCCGGACGCCCCACAAACCTCGCATTTTTAGGCCGTTCCGGAGAGGTCGTTCACGCTTCCGGGCCTTGGCGCACCTCGGGCGATTGGTGGGAAGACGATCCGTGGCAGCAGGACGCGTGGGACGTGGAAGTTAATTTTACGTACGAAACTCTGCCGTCACAAGGTTTCTATCGCATTTGTTTCGATTCGCGGCAGAAAAAATGGTTCGTATTGGGCGCATACGATTGATGTACATTGAACTGCACGCACGTTCGGCTTTTAGTTTTCTGGAAGGCGCCTGCACGCCCGAAGATCTGGTTCGCGCTTTTGCGGCGCATGGCATGCCGTCGATGGCTTTGCTGGACCGCGATGGCTTGTACGGCGCGCCACGGTTTTATCTGGCGGCAAAAAAGCTGGAACTGACCACGCACATCGGCGCCGAAGTTACCGCAACAACGGGAGGACGCTATTGCCTGCTTGTCGCTTCGCGCCAGGGCTATCAAAACCTTTGCCGGTTGATCACGCGCATGAAGTTGCGCGCGAAAAAAGGCGAAGGCGCCATCGATCTGGACGAATTGCGAGAGGCAAAGGACGGCTTGATCTGCCTGACCGGAGGCGACGAAGGGCCATTGGCGCACGCGTTGCGCACCAGAGGCGCCGAGCAAGCCGCAAAATGCCTTCGCGAGCTTTGCGCGATTTTTGGCCGCGAAAATGTTTACGTGGAAGTGCAGCGCCATTTTTCGCTGGAAGAAGAGCGACGCAATCGAGCCGCAGTTGCGCTTGCTCGCTCGATGCAACTTCCGCTTCTAGCCACCAACGGTGTTTGTTACGCGACGCCTGACCAGCGCGAAATTCTGGATGTGTTCTCTTGCCTGCGCCACCACCGCGTGCTGGCCAATGCCGGCCGGCTGCTATCTTGCAACTCCGAGCGCTACCTGAAATCTCCGGCGCAAATGTCAGCGCTGTTTGCGGATATGCCGGAAGCTATTGCCAACACCGTAGAACTGGCGTCGCGGCTGAAATTCACGTTGAAAGATCTGGGCTACCAATTCCCAGTTTATCCCACACCCGACAACGAATCGCAGATTGCATTTCTGCGCGCGCGAACATGGGAAGGCATGGTGCACCGCTACGGAACGGGAAATGAAAAGGCCGTGCAGCAGATCAATCGCGAACTGGCGGTAATCGAAAAGCTGGATCTGGCCGGATATTTTCTGATCGTGTGGGACATCGTTCGCTTCTGCCGCGAGAATAATATTCTCGTGCAGGGACGCGGCTCCGCTGCCAACAGTGCGGTGTGCTACTCGCTGGGAATCACCGCTGTCGATGCAGTCAGCATGGAACTTCTGTTCGAGCGTTTTCTGTCGGAGCAGCGCGGCGAATGGCCCGACATCGATCTGGACCTTCCCAGCGGCGATCAGCGCGAACGCGCCATCCAATATGTTTACCAGCGCTATGGCAAGCTGGGCGCTGCCATGACCGCGAACGTGATTACTTACCGTGGCCGTTCCGCGGCACGGGAAATCGGCAAAGTTTTGTCGTTTGATCCGGAAACGTTAAATCGGTTGGCCAGCCTGGTGGGCGCGTGGGAGTACACCGATTCGAAGGATACGTTGACGCGGCAATTTCAGGACGCGGGTCTCGACCTGCAGCAGCATCGCATCCAGAAATTTTTCGAGTTGTGCCAGAAAATTCAGGATTTGCCGCGGCATTTGGGGCAGCACTCCGGCGGCATGGTGGTTTGCCAGGGGCAACTCGACTCCGTGGTGCCGCTGGAGCCTGCCACCATGCCGGGCCGCGTCGTTGTGCAATGGGACAAAGAAGATTGCGCGGATATGGGCATCGTGAAAATCGATTTGCTGGGATTGGGAATGATGGCGGTGCTGGAAGATTCGCTGTGGCTGATTCGTGAACACTATCGCGAAGAGATCGACCTTGGCCGCCTGCCTGCCAATGATCCCGCGGTGTATTCCGCGCTGCAACGCGCCGACACCATCGCCATGTTCCAGGTGGAAAGCCGCGCGCAAATGTCGTGCCTGCCCCGGCTGAGGCCAAAATGCTTCTACGATATCGTGGTGCAGGTAGCCATCATTCGTCCCGGGCCGATCGTCGGAAAAATGGTGCATCCATATTTGAACCGGCGCCTGGGCCGCGAAGTTGTCGAAAGCCTGCATCCTTCGCTGGAATCCACGCTGGCGCGCACGCTGGGTGTGCCTCTTTTTCAGGAACAGCTTTTGCGCATCGCCATGATTGCCGCGGGATTTTCTGGCGGTGAAGCGGAGGAACTTCGCCGGGCCTTTGGATTCAAGCGCTCGGAAGCGCGCATGAAAGAAGTGGAAATCAGGCTTCGCCGGGGAATGGAAAATAACGGAATCACCGGAGAGACTCAGGACAAGATCGTTCGCTCCATCACTTCCTTTGCGTTATACGGATTCCCCGAATCGCACGCGGCCAGCTTCGCGTTGATCGCGTATGCCAGCGCGTTTTTGAAATGCCATTATCTGGCGGCTTTTACGGCCGCCATGCTGAACAACCAGCCAATGGGCTTCTACCAGCCCGCTACATTGATTAAGGATGCGCAGCGGCATGGGTTGCGCTTCAAGCCCATCGAGGTGGCCAGCTCCGATTGGGATTGCCTGCTGGAAGATACGCCGGATGGCTTTCGCGTGCGCATTGGTCTGCGTTATGTGAAGGGCTTGCGAAAGGACGTGGCGCTGCAAATCTGCGAGCAGCGCCGCATTCGCCCGTTCGATTCGATTGAAGATTTAAAGCAGCGCGTTCCCGAAATTCGCAAGGATGAGTTCCGCGTGCTTGCGGCTGTGGGCGCGCTGAATTTTATTTCCGGCAAAAAGGGATTTCACCGGCGCGATGCTCTATGGCAAGTGGAGCGGTCCAGCCGCTGGTCAGGGCCGCTGCTGGCCGGGCAATCGTTAACGGAGAATCAAGCCGGCGAATCGTCGCCACTCGACTGCATGAACCCGGAAGAACGGCTAAACGCCGATTTTCGCGGCACTGGCGTGACCATTGGGCTTCATCCTATGGCCTATCAGCGAAACGCTTTGCAGCGGCAAGGCGTTTCTCCGGCCGTTCAACTGCCGTCTTTTGCCGATGGCAAATTCGTGCGCGTGGCGGGTGCCGTCATCGCTCGCCAGCGTCCCGGCACCGCCAAGGGATTCGTGTTTCTGAGCCTGGAAGACGAAACCGGCGTCGCCAACATCATCATCACGCCACAACTTTTCGACGAAAGACACACGGCCGTGGTGCACCATTCGTTCCTGATCATTTCTGGCGTGCTGCAGAATCAGGATGGAGTTGTGTCGGTAAAAGCCAGAACCGTCGAGCCCTTGCACACCGCAAACACCGAGATGCAATCCCACGATTTTCACTGAGACCTGCAGTAACGCGACTTACCGGGACTTCGCAGCGTTTTTGCTCACCGGTATCGGTTGGACTTTGACATCACTCGGCAAACCAACCCAGACTATTTGGCCATCATTTTCTCCGGTCAATTCCAACCTCCAATTGACGTTATCGCCATCTGGGTCTTTCCAATCGAACGACATCGACCTACCGGAAACTTTAATGTTGTTAATGGGAGTGCTCTTGGAAAGAGTTGGGTCGGTTACAACGTCGACCGTGCCTGTAGTTTCGGTGTTCACACTGTAGCTGCACACTTGTATGCCACCAAGAATTTGACCTTTCTCTGAGTGGAGATGCAAAACAATGATTTGAGTTCCGGCATGTACAGCCGTCCAGGTTCCTATGAACGGCAGAATCTCGGATTCGGGCGGCTTCATCTGGGCCAGTGTCGGGCCAGACCAATGTGCCACAAGAACTGACGCGGTGATGGAAAGCGCAATTACGCTGGCAATATCCCGGAATAATCTGAATCTCATATAGCCCTCCCTTGGGCTGTCAGATTCAATGAGTCTGGCGGGGGTTGTCCCAACCGTTTCCTCGTCAAATACTACGCCTGCCGACCACCTGTACTTAGGGCTTGACAACTCAGTCGGAGTCCGATATATCGGAATGCGACCATGAAAGACGACCTCAAAGATTTTCTCCCGCTGTCCCCTGCCACTTTCTACATTCTGCTTGCTCTGTCTGACGAAGATCGCCACGGCTATGGAATCATGCAAGAAGTTGCACGGCAGTCGGAAGGCAAGTACAAGCTAGGTCCCGGAACGTTCTACGATAATCTGGAAAAACTGATTTCTCACGGAGTCGTCAAGGAAGTGCCCCGGAAGTCCGCAAACGACGACCCGAGACGGCGCTACTACCGAATGACGGGATTTGGCCGTGAGTTGTTCTTGGCGGAGGTTTCGCGTCTGGACAGCGTGGTTCGCGAGGCAAAGGTGCGTTTGCGCGGCGCCAAGCCAAAGGAAGCGTTGTGATGCGTTTCTTCTATGCATTGCTGATCCGCCTGCACCCACCTTCTTTCCGAAAGCGTTTCGAGCAGGAGATGCTGTGGATTTTTGAGGAGGCCGCCAATTCGTGGGGCGCCGGTTCGCTGCTCCGCGACGCCATTCTGTCACTGTTGCGGCAGTGGCTCATTCGATCAGAACTCTGGAAATGGTTGGTGGCAGGTATCGCCGGAGTCGTGCCCCTGATGATTGCGTTGGGAAGTTTCCTGGGTTCGCGCTAAGGAGAAATTTTCTTGATTCGGCGAATCAGGATCGTTCTAAAGAGCGTGGCGACCTTGATCGCGATGGTTTTTGTTCTGTGCGGATGCGTGCGGAGTGACGGGCGTAATTCCGACTGCAGATGGCCGGAAGAAGCCGCCAATCACTCTGCCAGCGGTCGGCATCTGAGTGCGGACGCAGAGTTCGCGGAAGATCTTGCGATTCGCTATGCCGATGCTCACTTTGGACGGCATAGCGCGACCCCGAGTGAGAACTATGAAGCCGAACGGGATGCATGCAGGGACAGGCTGTTTGCAGAGGTCGGGAAGGAGCATGGCGTTCCGGTCCAGCAAGTATCCGATTCGCTGGGTAGGAACCGAGCGTACATTGATGTGGCTGAACTTCTGCCTTTCGCACTGCTATACGGCTTAGTCGCCATCGTGGCTGCCCGCAAGATTTGGCGCCGCTACCCACCCGCCGAGGACGGTTGGACGCCTGGAATCGTAATGGCGCTGTTCGTTTCACTGGCCCTTGCGGCAACAAGCGCCCTGCTGGGAGAGGTATGGAACTGGATCATGGAAGGCCATCGGATTGGCAATAGCCATATGAGCTACCGCGCCAGTCGATTGTTCTGGCACGGTCATCGCCTTGAGCTTTTTGTAGCTGCGTTGCTGATCTTCTGGCTGGCAGCGATGCTTGCGCCTCGCCGCGCTCGTTTCGCGGGTGGCACAGGCATCGAGCATTAGGGTTCGCGCACACTGTGAAGGCTGCGGGTGGGCTGACATAAAAGTCAGCGCATGGAAGACAGAGCCGGGAAGAGACTTGCTTGTCATTCCGAACGGAGTCTGCGGAGAGAGGAATCTCTCTTTTCTTGGGTTTTGAAGCAAGAGAGATTCCTCGCTTCGCTCAGAATGACAAAGCACTTTTCCGCAGGATGTAAAGCCGCGTTGAATTTTCGCCTGATTCGGCACGGCTGAACAAGCTGGGGAAAAAAGGCAAGAGCATTTCCTCAGGGGCTGAAGCCCAATGATAGCCAAGCACTTGTTGTGGGAGCTAAAGAGTCTGTGTGAATACTCGGTCTGCCTTTCATTTAGGGCCCTAACGCGAACATTTTTCTCATTCTCGAAGTGTTTCGGTGAACGGTTGGCGGCGGTGTAGCTAGTTGACGTGCCACATCCTGGTCAAGTTGTAAGCGATGCTGGCCAGGGTCCATTCCAGTGCGACTTTCCGGAGGCCTTTCATGCGAAACCGCCGCATTCCCCGTTGTTCTTTCAATATCCCATTCACTGGTTCGACGATGGCTTTGCGTCGTGCATAAATCGCGCGGCCTGCCGGGTCCCGCAGTTTCCGTCGCATGCGACGGTGCATCGGATGGCAGGCATGTTGCTTCAATCTTCCACCGCGATTCAAGAACCGCGCCAGGTTATTGTCTGGCACGTACGCATCGATGCTGCGCTCCTCCATCGCTTGCAAGTTAGCCACAGAGAAAAAACCACTGTCGGCGCTCACTCGTTGCGGCCGTTCGCGGCACTGCTGTTCCAGCAGATCCACCATGGGCACCAACAACTCGTTGTCCGTGGCCGCTTGACCGAGTTGCTGCGCCACAATCAGGTGATCCTCGCTGACCGCCAGCGTCGCGGTGTAGCCCAATGTGAACCCGCCCCGCTCGCGCAGAAAACGGCTGTCCGGATCGCTCCGCGACATTTTCTTCAGACCCGACTTGCGCAACCGTTCGAGCCGCTCGGGAATCCCCTGCTGCTCCAGCCGCTCCATCACGGTGCGGTCCACCTCGTTGCCAGCGCCCTCGTTCGGATCGTCAGCATCGCACTGCTGCTGCCAGCGACGAACGTCCCGCCGGATGCGCGCCCGCGCATCGCGCAGCGCTTGCTCGGTGTCAATGCGGTTCCGCGAGGCGTTAGCGGCGATGCGCGTCGAATCGATGGCCACGTGCCCCAAGCGTCCCAATCCGCTGGCCCGTGCCAGTTCCACCACTTGCGTGAACAAATCATTTAGCCCCTTGGCGTGCCGCCTGCGAAACGCGTTCAGCGTCCAATGATCCGGCGCCGCTCCAGCAGCCAAATAACGAAACGCCAAATCCTCGCGAAGGCGTTGTTCCAACCTCCGCGAACTGGTCACCCCCAGCGCGTAGGCATACAGCCAAACCGAGACCAGCATCTCCGGTGCATAAGCCGGCCCGCCTTCGGCTCCATATTCCGTCCGAAAGCTTTCCAGCTTCAGCTTCGCGATCACGCGCCGAACAAAAAAACACAAATGACCCGCCCCCAGCACATCCCGCACGCTCGGCGGCAGCAGATAGGCCTGCTCCGGGCTGTAATCCAAAAATTTCCCCATCGCGCCTCCCTCCTCGTTGCAGTATAAGCGGCGCGTCAACCCTAGTTCTCACACAGACTCTTTAGCTCCGACCCCTAGCTGCTATTTCTGTCCACTATTTCTCCCTGCTATCTCTTCCCGCTGCTTCTCGCCGCTGTTTCTCGCCGGTATTTCTCCCTGCTATTTCTTGCCGGTATTTCTCGCTGCTCTGGCCAAAGTCACCGGAGTCCAAGTATCATCAAGACTGAGCGTGCGGGAGTGGCGGAACTGGCAGACGCGCAAGACTTAGGATCTGCTCAACCCCCCATGCACACTAAATACACATGTATTATGTGCGTGTTTATGCGGCTATTCGCACGCCTGACTTGATTTCTTCATTGATGTGCATATGCACACAGTTTATGTGTAGGCTGACTGGACGCACTGACAGGGCATAGTCTGCTTGCTCTGAAAGGAGTGGTGCGGGAAAAAGGATTTGAACCTTCACGGGCTTTCGCCCACTGGCTCCTAAGGCCAGCGCGTCTGCCAGTTCCGCCATTCCCGCGCGCGATGTTCCCTCAGTGTACCACCGCCATCACTGTGAAGGAATGTGCGCCCTGCGGTCATTCACCGGATGGCGGTATCTGGCCGGGTCAGACTCTTCAGTCTGAGCACGTTCGTGTGCTGGTAGACAAGCACTCACCCGTGTAGACGCTCAGCAACAGCCTGAGACGTTTCGATGTCAACAAGCTTCTGGTCTTTGAATCTCTGTTGAATGGCTTCTTCAACTTGCGATTTGACCAAGGTTTCCAGATGTCTCGCCTGTGGGTCAAAAGGTGTTCCACAGTCAGCGCAGCGTTCAAGACTTTCGTCATTCTCACTCAGGTAGCCCGCAGCACCTGTTCTCCGTGTTCGTTGTTCCTAGCGGCTGAACACCCTCTTCTCCACGGGTCAAAGGGTACTACGCGCCACCCATCGCGTCACGAATCGCACGCTCTGCCGCGTCCCTGTCAACGCCATGAAGTTGCATGAACGCCTTCACCGCATTGTCCACTAGCAGCCTTGCCGTTTCATATTTGGCGTCGGACTGCTTGCAACGCTCAATTTCTTCTAGGGCTGCCTCTTCCGTGGAGCATCTGTCCACAATCTCATCCCACGGGTCAACGACGATGAACTGGCCGCCAACAATTTCGATTCGGTATTCGTTGGTCATGATTGGTTACCAGACACACACTGTACTGCAAATCAAAACTGATCTGACTTGCAAAAAAGTTTTCAACGGTTCCTGCTCATCGGACGCCATGACCCCAACCAACCATTTTGGTATCAGCGCCCCTGCGAGTGGCCTTGAAGTGCCGTGGTGCTTCTGGGCAGAGGTCGCCATGGCCCTTCTCGCGCCCTGTATCGCTTCGCTTGACACCGCCATCACGTGGAAGTAGGCTGCGAATCAAAGCATTCCTCTAAACTGTGAATCCCCACCCTTCAACGCTTCGGAGAGGTGGGGATTCTGTTTCCGGCCATCAGGCAGCCCGTAATATGTGAGCCTTCAGCTTCGGACGGGGTTCGGGTCCAAATTGGGAAGTTTAGCGGTGTCCGTGTCAGCGAGTGTGTCTAATTCCGCTTTGGGAACCATAAATTCTGTTTTACCGCAATCGAGGCACACCAGCAGTTCAGGAAACACTAAGACGGGTTTTTTGCCTGCGTTTCTCAGACCCGGAAAATGGATGTCTACCTCTGCTAAATACTTCCCCTGATTAATTGACCCGCAGGAATTGCAGGGCATCCCTCACCTCCCCGCTTCCGGTTAACAAAAGCCGGACTGTTACCCGGCACTGTTCGCTGCAACGCTTTGCGCGGCATACTCAATACTTGGCTTCTGCTACCAATTTGGCTCCGCTTCATCGCGAAGAGTGTTTCATTATTTAAGCAAGTTTCGCTGCCGTGCCCAGTCATCGAGCCATTCGAGTTTTTCGTGGAGGCTAAGATTTTTCATGTCTTCAGTAGCACATACGCCAAGCAGAAAATACGCTTTGTGGTCATCTTTCGGCCACGCTTCTGTGGGAAACTCAAGACCTGCACTCTCGCAAAGAAATTCCAACCGTCGGAGCAGTTCCTGTTCTTGGATACGATGCGTAGCTGTGGTAGGCCCTTTCTTCTTGTTGATTGTTGTCATTTTCGGGCTCGCTTCTATCTTGCCTTTTACTGCGTAGAGCCAAGGCTGGCAAGGACGTGAATCACAACGCGGCCAATGCGGTGGTCTCAATGGGTCGACGCAACACCTAGGTCGAATCCAACTTGTATTGAAAGCAAAGGCTAAAATCGCTCACTAGGATTAGATCAGCCGGAACACTACCCTGGCTAGGTTGTGACCGAGTACAGCCAAACAGATCGCTTCTCTCGGCGAAGCATTGTCGAAGTAACGCATTGGATGGTGTTGCATCGACCGGTTGAGCTGGCAGTTGCTTACCAGACATTGTGGTACTAGAGCCGAACAACTCGAATGTAGCTCAGCGTACCACGAACGTACTCCAGCGTACAGAATAAGCTAACCCAGAATCGGGGCAGAGATTGTCATGCCCTTCTCGCGCCCTATCGCTTCGCTTGACACCAACATCAAGCGGCTGTAGCGTCCGAATCGAAAGCACCCGTCTAGTAGTCATCCCCCACCCGAACGCCAAGAAAACGGGTGGGGGTTGTTGTTCGTTATTTCTTGTTTCTAAGTAAAAAGAAGCTGGCTTAAAGGCAGCACCTGTCAAAACTGCCAGCTTGACGTGCGATGTACAGGGCGTAGCGTGCCCGTGACAGTGTTCCTAAGAAAGGGTGGAAAGGGTTTAACTCTGACAGGTGCCCTTTCCACTCGCATCACCGATTGTTGCTTTTTGAGGCCATCACGCAGCCCGTAGCACGTGTTCCCCGGCTTCGTCGTCCCTAGCCGCCTCAAATGCCTTTTCTCCAAGGGTCAAAGGGCTTTTGGCGCCTCCCTCAGCCAGTGCTCATCCACAACGCAACCTTCAGCACCCTGAACGCCGTCCAGAACATGGCAAGCTTCATGGAACTGCGCAGAAAAATGCAAACACAGGGAATAGTAGCGGGCATAGTTTCCAGAAAAGTGCTAAATATCAAGGGAAAATGACACGTAAACAAGACTTAGGATTTGATTTATCGTCTTTTCATAACTCTGCGTAAATTACTCAAAACACAACAAGTGCGTTAGTTTCAAGGAAATAGAGGCGAGTGTGACTTACCCTTGCGTTCCCCTGTATCCCCGACTTTCCGCGAAGAACGGGGCCGACTTCGGGGCCGGATTTACCGAGTCAGTAAAGGTAACTAAACGGGGTAGTCATGAGGGAGTGACCGGACCGACTTTTTGTACCAGGGCGAGTGAGAGAGTTTACTCTGACCAAGTTTCAGTTTCTTTCGAGACCTCCAGCAGCGAGGAATCCGTGTACCAGTAGGCGTGGAGTCTACCGGAAATGCACGCTGGTTCGAGCGACTGCTCACTGAACTGGGTTTCGAGCTGTGGATTGGCGATCCATCGCAGATCAAGGCGAAGCGCGTCAAGAGGCGGAAGACGGATCGCGAGAATCCGCGAGTCCTGTTGAGACTGATGCGGGAAGATAACTTTCCGGAAATCTGGGTACCGAGTCCGGAGAATCGGGATCTCCGGCAATTTCTGAGCCACGTTGCATGTGTGCGAACCGCAGCAGTAAATAACGGGACAGCGCCCAGCTGAAATGAGCGATAGGCAGATTGCCGTTTGCGTCAGTACTGACCCATTGCTGCAGGGGAGCATGCCAGAACGGTGAATAGACGACGATGCCGCGCGAGAGCAAAGCCGCCGTGTAGGAGAACGAACTCTTTGCCATAACGAAAATATCCGCGCCGATCAGACTCTGGAGGCATTCGAAGACGTCGCCGCCAAGATGCAGAACAGCTCTCTCTCGGATGGGACCAAAGTCTTCTTCAATTCCCTCCGAAAATACGTGGAACTCGCGCCGTAGCGGCCCAAGAGCGCTCGACAATTTGTCAATTTGAAATGCCACCCTCTCGTTTGGCGTAAACCGAGCAGGGTCCGACGGGGTTACATCACCTCGCCGAACGTGAACGGCGACGATGAGACGATCGTCCGGTCTTGTGATCGGAGGCGAATTGCGATGGTAGCGGCGCTTTATTTGCGGCTGGATCAGTGAATAGAAATCTGCGTGGGCATCGGCGTACCAGTGACACTCGGACGCGAGCAAAAGAACGGGTTCAGCCGGCGGTGACGGCGGAACACGCGACATCATTCCTGCCGCACCGACTTGCTTAACGGCATCGAGGTCGAACGATGCCAATTGGAGTTCGCCGTAGCCCGCTGAAAACGCACTCTCCCATTTATCGGGCCAACCCGGATCGCCGAATGCGTTATGTTCTACCGAAACGATCGGCGTGTGTAGGTAAACGAGCCCGGCGCACCGCGCATACAGAATGGTCGAGTAAATTGCCTGCATATGTGCGCCGCCGCCGTCAGAGCGCCCTGAGCAGGTAATGTAGTAAGCTGCTGGAAGTTGGCCTCGGCTCAAAGCATCGCCAAAATGGAAGCGCGCGGGCGCGAAGTGCATGAGACTTCTCAAGTTTAACTTATATCAGGGAGGAAATGTAGGCTTCTTCAATAACCTAATGTCGCTCGAGCTCGGAGTCGGATTGAGCGTCCTTTCAAACCGCTTCCTCCTGTTAAGCCAGCCGAAACACCCGGTCTTCAATAGCGACAAGGGCCTGAACCTTTTCGACTTCGTGGACCTGTTTTATCCGCATGGGGTCGGGAATTTCGATGACGTTCAGGGCGAACTGCTGCCGGATCTCCACTCGTCGCGACTCGTTTCCGCCAATCTGTTGGAGTTTGAGGAGGCGCCTGTACTTGCTACCTGTAACGATTCCACGCTCGGCTACTACAGCTATACGCTCTGTTACGACCCGCGCGTGGTCTACGCGTGTAACCGCCTGATCGCGATCAAGGCGCCGTACCGACTGCTCGCGAATTCGATTGTGCGCGAGATCAGAAAACAGCACGGCCCGTTCGCTTCAATCCACATTCGGCGGGCGGATTTCCTTCAGGATCATGAGAAGGCTAATGCTGTGACAGTCGAAGAAATCTGTCATAACATCGCGTGCCATGTTCCCTCGAGATGGTTGCTGTTGATTCATTCGGACGAAAGGGAGGAGCAGTACTTCGAGCCGATTATCGAACGCTGGCCGCGGCACCTGATGATCGATGCCGCTTTGTTCCGAGGATTTTTCCCGGACCGGATGGATGCGGCCGAGATCGGCATTATCTCGGCGCTGATCGCATCGGAAAGCGACGTCTTTCTGGGCACGATGTGCAGCACCTTCACCGGTCATATTCAACGGTGGCGGCTGCTGAATGGCAAAGACGGCGGCTTCCTTTACCTCTACAACCAGCGCCCGGAGTGCCTGGCATTCCAGGATGGACGAATTCTGGAGAGTGGCACGACGGGCCCGACGTGGGAACGAATCGAGATGCCGGATGACTTAAAATCGATCTGCTTCTGGTGGCGCGAGTGGCCCGAATCGGTCGCGCCGCGGGAGGACTGCTGCTGAATGCCGGGCGCGAACTGGTTTCGGAAGGTGCTTTGCGCGGTGCTCGACTCCCGGCCCAGCTATGCGCGCGCGCTTCTCGAATCCCTGCGGCAGTGTGAGGGAATTGAGGAGTATCAGATTTTCGCAAATGTTGATGAGGGCTGCGATGAAACGATGGCGCTTGCCGTGGCCGTGGATTTTGCGCCGATCGACATCCACGTTAGACCGAAGTCGAGGAACGCGAGCGAGAGGGTATTCCATTCGATTCAACGCGCCTTCGGCAAAGCGCAATTCACCGTTTACGCCGATACCGGCACGATCGTGACGCGCGATTTTCTTCGGTTTGTAGAGCACTGCGGACGCGGTTTCCCGGCTGATCCGGATGTGTTTGTCATCTCCGGCGAAGGAGCTGAGGCCGGCGATGGCGGATCGGCCAATGAGATTGCGAGGCGGCCGGTTCGATGGGGGGCAGCGGGCGGAATCTGGAGCAACCGCTGGGAATGGGCAAAACGCGCGAGCCGCGCCAAACCGGTGGAGTTTCTGGATGCGCTTGCGGAGTTAACGGTGAAACATCGGCTCGAAGAAGTTCATCCGCTCGTGCCGCGGTGCCGCCGTCTAGCGAAGCCTGATGAGACGATTAGCGCGCCGGGTGTGGGATCGTTTCACGAGTCCGCCCCACCGGTAACAGCCGTCATGATCACAGGATTGCATCGCGAACGATATGCGATGGCGAGAATTTCGATCGAGTGCTTCAAGAGCCAGAGCTATCCGAATAAGAACCTACTGATTGTGAATCACGGCGAGGAGTCGCTTGCGATCGCGGACTCCCGCATACAGGAGCTTCGAATTCACAAGAGCCGCTGGCACACGGTGGGCGATCTGCGAAACCTGGCTCTTGAACACGCGACCGGCGATTTCATCATCAACTGGGATGACGACGACTGGCACCACTCGCAGCGCATCGAGGTTCAGATGCAAGCGAGGGCGGAAGATACGGCCGTGCTGCTCAGAACCCGCATTCACCACGATTTGATCAGCGGACGCTCGCGATATGCCGAGTACCCGAAAGGCGCAGAAGCGACCATCCTGCACCCGAGGCGGGTGCCGTACCGTTACCCGAGTCTTCTGCGCGGGAGCGATTCCGTGTTTGCGCAGCAGTTTCGAGTGAGACTGCCGATCGAGAACGACCCGGCGCTGCACATTCGCTTCTTCCACGGCCGCAATCTGTGGGATGCGGCGCACATCATGGGACCTGTGGCTGGTTCCGCGACGCGCGCCGAATCTGAACTGAACGACGAACACCGGGCGCTGCTGGCACGCGTTTTGCCCTTATATGGCCGTAGCTTGTCTCGATAGATCCTCCGCCCTCTCTCCGATAGTTTCGAACACCTCACGCGCAACTTCGGAAGGCGAGGGCTGCGGCGTGCGGATGAAACAGGCCGGGGTCTGGAACGGATTCCAATGGTCGGCGTATCGAATCGCGATGTCCTCACTGATGCGCGACCAGGTCACGTGAGGACACCCCGTCAGACTGGCCAGATGCAGCGGCGCGCTGCTTGGACCCAGTGCGCATTTCGCGGCGCGCAGAGCCAAACACTGCAAATGGAGCGGCTTTCCGCGGAGATCGGTTGTGCCCTCAAACCAGTAATTGTCCGGTCCGCCGTAGCAAGCGACGCGAAGCCCCGCAGACAATAGCAGCCGGACCAATTCTTCGCATTGGGCGGCGGGATAGTCTTTGCCGGGGATCAGACGATCCTCGATCACCTTTTCGGGGCGAAACGCGCAAAGCACGTCCGCGATGAGAGGCTCCGGAATGGGCGGCGCCAAATTGCGCCACCGCTTTGGCGTCAAGGAGGGTTCTCCGGTGCGGAGTGCGTCGCACTCCTGAAGGCCGAATTCCTCCCAGAGCACCGCGGGATCCAGGACCTTGCTGCCGTTGCAGACGCGCGGCAGCTTGCTGAGGAGTGTTCCTTCGGCAAAGCGCCGGCCTTCGGTTTTTAGCGGGATGAACTCGGTCGCAAATTCGTACAGGTAGCGGCTCGACTCGGGCGCGGCTACGATCACGTGCCCTGCATTTTCACAAAGTGCGCGCAGCATTGGATTCCACCAGCACAATTCCCAGCCGAATTCCCCGACCCACGGGCCGGCGAACGTGACCCCTTCTTTTGAACGCGGGGCAAAAAACGGCTCCGCGTCAATCACGAGCGGAGCCGATGTGCCTGCCTCCACGATCAGCGCCGATTCGGAGACTCGGGCTATGTTGCGTTGGCACCAGCGGGAGATCTGGGTAAGCGCTGCTGTTGGCACCGGGCGCACGCGATTGCGAACGGCGCGCCCGGTCAGCTCGACGGGGTCCGCGCGATGGTACACCGTGGCGGCCGGGTCGGGGGATGCTGAGAAGGAGAGCAGGATATCTTCGCAGCGGTACGGCAGATCGAGTGCGAGCTCCGCGCAAAGACGGGCGCCGTTCGCCAGCGCCGTCATGCAGGCGGCGGGTGTGGTAAGAACGCCGAGCGAGAGATTTACGCCCCGGTGGTGGCCTGAAGCGCTCGCGGCGAGGGCGTGCAGCATGGAGGGATCTCGAAACCACGCTTTGTGCAGGCGCTTCAACAAATCTTCGGACAGAAATACGTCGTCGCTCGTAAGCAGAACCGCGGGGAAATCGGCGAGCGCACCGGCCGCGGTTGCCGGAAATGGCTGCGATTGTTGCAGGGAATTCACGGCCCGCACCTTCGAGCTCGCGTGATCGGGCGCGATTGTAAATTCCCGATTGCAATTCACCAGCAGAATTTCGCCGATGAGGGGCATCGCAGAGTACCGGTCCAGCAGTGTGACGAGCAGCGGAAGCGAGGGGTGCCGGTGCAGCAGAACGAGTGAGATCAATTGCGCTGAGACGGGAGAAAGGAAACGCGCTTCGTTGAAGTTGATGGCAACATCCGCGCTTCCCCAGCCCTGGGCATTGGCGACTAAGCGGCCCTCTTTAAGATTGCGGCGGCTGGCCTTTTCGTTCGCGCGCCACATCACGTGCCAACTGCGTTTGCCAGTATGGGAGGCCTTTTCGACCATGGTGTTGCGGACCGGCGCGGGCCCGCCGGTTGACGCGACAACATGCCTTAAGCCGAGGGCTTTGGCGCGCCAGATCAAGTCCTGGTCCTGATGACCGATGGGTTCGAAAGCTTCGTCATATCCACCCAGCCGGTAAAACCAATAGCGGGGGACGCAGATGCGGCCGAACGTTCCGCGCAGGGGGTCGCCGTGCACACCCTCATCCATCTGCAGAATGAGGTCATCCCCGTTCGAGAAGCGGCGTCCGATTGCGGCGCGCATGCGGCAGTTGCTGTTATCGGCATCAAGATTGACCAGCAACTTCCCACGTGCAAGGCGGTGGGCCAGATTTTTCGCCTTCGGGCAGTGATAATGTTTCGCCGCGGTTTGTGCATAGACAAGCCTGCCGGATTCCATGGCGCTCTGGCAGGCGGTTGAGGATTCGATGAAGCGGTTGAGGCCATCGGGGCTGCCGTAATCGAGCAGCACGAGCTCTTCGTCGTCGCGAAGACGGCGAAGATTATCGAACAGCGTTAGCGCGATCTGCCAGAGACGGCCGTGGCAGGTGATGCAGTAAGAGACTTCGATTTGCCGGCCGTTTTCCATCGGTGAAAAAAGCCTCCGCGATCCGGTTGAGCCGGTCAAACACGGAAAGAGAACCGAAATTCTCTGCTGCGGGGAGAAAAAGGTCAATCGCAAACGCGCGCGGCGCTAGTGAATGAGGTTAAGTGCGCTTGAACTCACATTTATTCGCAGCCGAAATACTGCGAAATTCTCTTGACAGTGGCAGCTAATAGCAACACTATCCCAACGTCAAACTGGACACGGCGGTGTGAGTCCCCCTGTCGGAGGCGGACATTGGCCCTCGACCGAGTCGCCGAACTCTCCAAGCAAGCCGCGGCTGACGCGGGTGTGCTGAGCGCACTGCGCGACAATCCTGCGACAATACAGACGCGCCTCAACCTGAGTGACGCGCACCTTCGAGCTCTGATCAGCGCCGGGTCATTCACTTCGGCGCGCCCCGCCGCGACGACGAGTCGAGCCGAGGAATCACTTTCCAGCAACGTAGCGGCGATAGAAGTCGCCACGCTGTTTCCGCCGGAAGGGCAAGGTCAATTTGCTTCTGGTGAGTTGCCTCCGGTTGGTCCCGTGTCGTCCACAGCGCCCGCCCAAGTTCCGGCGTCCGCGCCGCGCCAAGCCCCTGCCGTGGCGCCATCGGGCGGCGGCGCCGCACCGACAGCAGCACCGCATTCGAAGCCTCCGCAACCCCATTCTGCTTCGCCGCAAGCCAAGGGCGCGCCGCAGGGAGTTACTCCGCGCTCGACTCCGAGTTTTGTGCCGAGTTTTTCCGGCGGGCCGGGGAGCACAACCGCTCCGGGAACCACGACAGGGACACCAGGCAGTGGCACTTCGGGGACAGGAAACGGCACTCCGGGGATGACGACCGGCACTACGGGAGTATCGAGCAACACGTCGTCCGGCGGTGGCAGCGAAGCGGGTTTGGTGCAGCAAGGACCAACGGCCGCCTGGACACCCACTACGTGGGCCGTTCAGGCCGCGCCCGCCAGCTCAGATTGTGGCTGCTGCGGATCGAGCGAAGTAGCCATCACTTCTATTGTCGCGGAAGTGGCAACAACCGCCGAAACGGCGATCGCAGCGATTACGGCGATCGCGGGACTTCATTAACTACCACATTGGCTGCTGGCCAATGAAGCCAAAATCCGGGAGTGCTTAACATGGCAACTAAGACACCATCGAGCAAGAAGAGAAGTCAGAAACCGTCAAAGCCGGCCGCGAAAGGCGCTCCGAAGCCTGCTGCGAAGCCTGCTCCGAAGCCTGCTCCGAAGCCGACAGTGGCGCACGTGGCCCCACAGCCGACGACCGCGAGTCTTAGACACGGGCTTAGCGCGGCAACACCCGCGGGTGTTGCCAGTGCCGCTCGTGCCGCGGCGTCGCAATCCGCCGCGAATCCGGGCTCGCGAATCACGGTGTCGAATCCGCTCACGCAGAGTTCGTTCCGGTTGGCGGGAAACGTAGTGCCCCGTCCGCTGCAGAGTGTTGCCAGGGCGTTTGCCGCCGAGTCGGGCGGAACTAGTACAGCACCTGGTGGATCGCCGTCTGCGGCTCCAAAGGCAGCGCCGTCTGCGGCTCCAAAGGCAGCGCCGTCTGCGGCTCCAAAGGCAGCGCCGTCTGCGGCTCCAAAGGCAGCGCCGTCTGCGGCTCCAAAGGCAGCGCCATCTGCGGCTCCAAAGGCAGCGCCATCTGCGGCTCCAAAGGCAGCGCCGTCTGCGGCTCCAAAGGCAGCGCCGTCTGCGACTCCCAAGGCAACGCCATCCGCGACTCCGCAGGCAGCGCCATCCGCGGCTCCGCAGGCAGCGCCATCCGCGGCTCCAAAGGCAGCACCGTCTGCGACTCCGCAGGCGGCACCATCCGCGACTCCGCAGGCAGCGCCATCCGCGGCTCCAAAGGCAGCACCGTCTGCGACTCCGCAGGCGGCACCATCCGCGACCCCTTCCTCGGGCGCGCCATCGGCAGGTGGGAATGGCAGTACCGGTGGCGTCGGTGGAACAGGTACAGGCGTTGGCGGCACTGGCACAGGCGGCAGCACCGGAACCGGTGGCGGCGTTAGCGGCGGACCGGGCACTGGCGGCAGCGGTGGCGGTGCAGGATTAGGCGCAGGCGGTGGGATCGCCGGGATGCTCGGCGCCGCGAGTGGAGGTTGCTGCTGTCCCTCCGTCACTGCAATGGTCGCAATTGTCGCGCAGGTCTCGACCACTGCTCAAACGGCAATGACCAGCATCACGGCCATCGCGTCGATGGCGGCCAAGAAATAGCCCATGCCGGTTCCCGACATCAGCGTTCTCATCCCGGCACGCAACGAAGGCACCCACCTCGCCGCAACGATCCAGGCAATAGCCCGCGCGCGCACCACGCCCGCGCGGGTGGAGTTCGTGATTATAGATGATGCATCAAGTGACGAAACAGTACACAGCCTGGTCGCGTCCGTTCCCAACCTGCTGAAGGAGCCGAAGATCGATATCCAGGTTCACAGGCTTGATGAGCACGCAGGCATCTATCAGACACGCAACTACGCCGCGAACTTCGCGACCGGAGAAATTTTCTTTGGAACTGATGCCCATGTTCGGTTTTCCGAAGGATGGGACGAACAGGTACTGATGCACATCGGCAGCAACCGGATCCTCTCCGGCACGACCATGCAAGTCGGTTCCCCGTTCCGCGGCTATGGATGCGACCTTCTCATACCGTTCATGGGGACGTCCTGGAACAACGGCCCCGTGGATGGCGTGGCGCACGTGCCAGTGGCGCCGTGCCACGCCACCGTGATCACGCGCGAGCTTTTCCATCGCCTCGGCGGTTACGACTCGGGAATGATTCTTTACGGGGCAGGCGAGCCGGAACTCAGTATTCGCGCATGGCTGCAGGGCGCCGACGTGATGGTGGTCAGCAATCTTTTGGTCGAGCACGAGTTCAAGAGCAAGGACGTGCTGGGGGAGTTCTTTAACGAAGTACGGCCCTTCTGGATTCACAACTGCATCCGGTTCGGCTTCCTTTACCTGAGCGAACTCGGATGCATGCAGATGCTTCGATACTACTCGCTGCAATTCCCGGAGTTGTTCCCCGATGCTTTGCGGCGAGTGAATGAAAGCGATGTTTGGCAGAGAAGAGCCCAACTGGAAGCGCAGCAGCAGCGCTCATTCGAGTGGCTGGTGGAGTACTTCGGTATGAAGGATCAGGCCGGCGGAGAAATTATCTGACGCACGGCGCCCAGTGTCGGCGTGCGGCAAAGAGCGACTTGACAACATGGCTTTGACGATCGACATTCTGCGACCCGACGACCTGGTTGCCTTGACGATTGAGGCGCAAAACCTGAAGCTCGACGCGTCGGATCCGAAAAAGCCGGTCCTAGTGATCGACGATAAGACCTCGCCGGCCTATTTGATCGTAACGTTTCCGCCGCAAAGCATCGCGGAGACGGCCTACTTCGAGGTCGGCAATGTCAAATCCGATCCGCCATTCAATACCCCGCCACCGGTCCCGCCGCTCGGGACCACGGACGACAAACTGGATCCAGCTGGTCAGACGCGCTCGCGCATGGCGGGACCAAGCCGGCTAGTTTATAAACTGCCGAAAAGCGTGACGAAGATCCCGTACGACTTGCAGTCGCTGCTGGACTGGTCCAACTTAAGCCTGGTGGTGTCGACGGTGGCTCAGGGTAAGCCGGCGGCGCCGCCCATTACTGCTCCGGCGCCGGACGTTACAGTGCTCGAAATTCCTTACCGCCTCATCCTTTCGCCGGGTTCCGGTGCAACGTGGGTGAATTCGCAAGTCCCTGTAAGGCATTCAGGACGGACGGAGTTGTGGCACACGCGCCTAGCCAAGATCGTGAAAGTGACCAAGGGCGGCAAGACCCTTGTGGAGTTTCAGGAGGCGAACGCGCAAAAAACGATTCCTTTGCGGGCCATTTGGTCTCCCGACTTCCAAGATCATAGGCCGCTGCCGGATCACAGCCTGGACGACGAACCGTTCCATGAAGCCCTTTCGCCGCGAGATCGCGCGCAAATCGTCATCCTCACTTCCGGTACAAACGGTTATTACACGCTGCTCGCCCAAAATCAGCCAGGTCCGTGGACGCCTTCGCCCATTCACGCCAGCAGACTCTTTCTGTCGGCTCTGGGCGGCTGGCTCGCCTCACACGGAAACTGGTTTCCTCTACCCGTATATAGTATACCGCCGTTCATCGCACAGCTACCGCCCATCGCGAAGCACACTTCAAGGGCGGCGGCTACATTGGAGCAGGCGGCGACGCACGAAGCGATCGTGCTTGATCAGACGGTCGCGCTCGATCTGACAGAGTGGGACCACATCGCGACCGAGGGCCGCGACCACTACGTGAAGGTCGTTTACGCGGGGTTCCTCTACCCGTTCGGTCACGCGGCATCTCTCGTCAAGGTGACGGAGCGAAAGTTTGTTCCGCAGGCAGATATGCCGTCCGCCGGCGGGGGGGCGTCCGCATCCGTCACAGCGGTCATGCGGCAGCACATGTATATTGTGGTGCGCGAGCAGGAGAAGACCTACGATCCGTCCGGGTACGCTTTCGCGGGCCGCGAGATGCCGTTCCATGGCCGCATTCGGATCAATACGAAGGTCACGCCGGATATCGACCGGCCACCGGGACTGGGCGACCCCGGGTTCTTCTCACAGAACTCCTTCTGGATCACGATCAACAACGTTAATTTCCAGTTCCATTGTACGGGATATGACCTTTCCGGTAAGCAGATCGATTTCCTCGCACCGATGATCTTCGTGAGCGTCAGCGAGGATGACGTGGGGGCTGTATACCCAGCCACTTCCGACGCGAATTCCGTCAAAGCCAACTACGCAAAGGGTGGGTTTGGACCAATCTCCTCCGTGCGAGGGAAAAAGGTGGCATATGCCGATCCCTCAAGCGGCGACACGACCCTGAAAACGTCCGGACTTTACTTCGATACGCAAATCACGAACAGTTTCCCGTTTGCCTCCGCGCCGTTTATTCCGACGCTATCGCAGGCGCAGATCACTGTGCCGAGCATCGAGGAACTGCTCGGGATCACGACGCCCGTGAATATTCAGTTCTATCAACGGTACCTGAAGAACGGACTCGATCCGAACGCGGGCGTTTTTGTCTCTGTCAGTGGTGTTTCGGGTGCGCCGCTCCCGCAGATCAGCTTCAGCGCGAACAAGGCCGGCGGCTTTGCCACCCCGGGCTTTACGATAACGGCCCTATCCGCACGCAAGGGCATGGTTGCGGGATCGCCCGACGATGCCGCCGACGGACTCATCGATCCGAGCATTTTCTTCGGCGGGCTAGCCCTTCAGCCGAGACTCTTCGGTACAATACCGCTCGGGAGTCTGATCCCGGTCGACACGCACACCAAGAAAGCGGCGAGCGCGAAAAACGCGCCGGAGATCCGCAGCAAGGAACTACCGAACAAGCAGCACCCCACCGAGGTAGTGACGACGGTCAAATGGGAACCCGACCTGACCGATTATTCGGTGGATCCGATCGAGATTGAATTTAATAGCGACGGGAACAACTCGAAACTGTCGCTGGAGGGCACGCTCACCCGGCCGCTGAACGGTTCGCCCTCGCAATCGAACATTCAGGGCAGCCTCGACCACTTCCTGATCACGCTGCTGGGCGTGGTCGGTATCGAAATCGACACGATCAAGTTCTCGTCGGTCAACGGCGCGAAGACCATCGTGACGGTGAAGCTGGCCAGTAAGAACGCGATCCGGTTCCTTGGCCCGTTGCACTTCATTCAAACTCTCGCGGATATCCTGCCGCCAGGATTGTTCGGCGGCAAGGGTCCGTCGATTGACCTCTCGCCGAGCGCGCTGAAGGTTTCTTACACACTCGGGCTGCCGCCGATTGGAATCGGAGTATTCACGCTCGAGAACATTTCGATCACTGCCGGTGTCGACCTTCCCTATCTGGACGGGAAACCCGGTTTCGAGTTCGCATTCGCCAAGCGCAGCAGTCCATTCCTTCTTACGGTCGAGTGCCTTGGCGGCGGAGGCTTTGTCCACCTGATTCTCACCGCCGACGGCATACAGATGGTGGAGGGCGCGCTGGAGTTCGGCGGTGAGTTCTCGATCGACCTGGGCGTCGCCTCCGGCGGCGTACACATTATGGCTGGAATTTACTTTCAGCTCGCGGGGGCTAATTCCACGCTGACGGGGTTCGTCGATATCGGTGGCGAAGTTTCGGTTCTGGGGATCATCTCGATTTCGATCGACCTGAACTTGTCGCTGAGCTACATCCACACCTCGCAAGGCGATAAGATTCAGGGCCGCGCAACGCTGACGATTTCGGTTCACATCATCTTCTTCAGCATCTCGGTCAGCGTTTCGGTCGAAAGAAGCTTCGGAAGCGGTTCCGGCGATCCGAAGTTCGCTGATGTGATCAGCGGCGAGGAGTGGGGGGACTACTGCCTCGCCTTCAAAGGCTGAGGGGGAATTGCCGATGCCAAGCCAGACGTTAATTTTCGCAGCAATCCCCAACGGGCGTAGCTCGAAGGGCAAGCTGAAGCTATCGCTGTACCTGACGCCACGGCTCAGTGGCGGCGCGAAACTCGAGAATTTTCCAGATTTTCTGAACTGGACGAAACAGCTTCAAGCGCACGGCATTCAGTTTGTAATTTCCTGCGGAGCGCAGAACGCGACTGTTTCAGCGGATGCCAAGGTGCTGCGGCCGGAGATCTGGCAAGCGATCTTTAAAAAAGACACCTTCATTGAGGACTATCAGGTCCAGGACTACACGAAACAGTTGATCGTCTCGTATCCGGCGCGTCAGGCACTTTCGTATCTGAAGTACGCGACGCAGTACGTGGCGACGACTCCGGGCAGCATAGGAGAAAAGCGGGGTGGTCCTCTCCGCGTGCTCGGCGCTTTCAGCTTTCGCGACGGGGCTAAGTCAACGTTCGGCGACCAGATTTCCGCAATTCGGCTGAGCCTCTGGAAGGCGCAACAGGATTATGGGGCGATTGGCGAACTGGTGACCGCGCCGCAGGCCGCTCCAACATCAAACCCCGACGGAGTCGCCACACTCCAGCAGGCACCGGATTTCGCCGCAACGCATACGATGGCGACCCAATTCGGACTGTTTCACCATATTCCGAAGGCTCCGGGCCGACCGCCGCTCGCATCGACGCCTGGCGAGTTCGAAAAGACTCTCGATTTTCATGCGGTGCTGACTGCGCTCAATTCCTATCCTTCACTGCTTCGCGCGCTTGGGTTGGTGTTCGATCTCGAGATTCCCGCGTCGCTCTGCCCGGATTCTCCCGCCGGAGGCGCGTACGCCACTATCAGCGTGTCGAAGGTGGTGCCGGGCTTCAAATGGTCGTCGATTAAGCCAGTGTTCAATTTAAACGCGACGTCATACTGGCTGGACAAAGATTCGTTTTGCGCAGCGCCCGCCGCTTCGCCGACAGCTCAGGCAGCCGGCAATTATGTGCCCGGCGACGTTTTCAAAGGCCTTCTGGCTCTTTCGTTCCAGGATTTCTTTTTGTCGCAGGTCGATCTCGATGGCGCTTTGCTGAAAGCAGTGGGACTGGCCGACAACGTCGATAATCTGACGCGGCTCGGCAACATCGAGGCGATCGAGCAGACGCTTCCCGCGCTACGTTCCGCGGGTATTTCACTGATGGCGGACGGCCGTGCGCTGCAACTGCTTCAGGCTCTGCGTAACAACATCGGGTTCAATGACGCGCTTTCTGCGGGAAGCGCGACGCCCAGAGCCTACAACGCCCAGGATCTGGTGCGCGGGTACCGGATTGACATCTGGTCGTCCCGAACCAAAAGCTGGAGCTCGCTGCATGAGCGCAGCGCGACGTACAAATTCGGCGCAGACGGCAAGCTCGCGGTCAAGGCGGACGAGGAGGGATTCACGCAGCTCGCTGTTGCACAGCCCGCGGATGACCCCACGCGAAAGCCGGACAAATTCGCCGAGAAGAACGGCATCCCGCCTTACGCGACTAATGTTTATGTTCATGAGCGGGTGGTACGCTGGAACGGCTGGAGCCTGAGCGTGCCACGGCCGGGCAAAGCGCTAAACCGCAGCGCCGACCCAGCTAAAGCATTGGATGACGATCCGACCCTCGGCGAGCCGATCACGCCCTTCAAGATGACGACGAACTTCAAGGTGAGGCCTCAGTCGCTGCCCGAGCTTCGATTCGGAGCGAATTATCGCCTGCGCGCACGAACGGTGGATCTGGCGGGCAACAGCCTTCCGGTCTCCGCCGCAGTTCCCGACTCGTTCGTTGCTCCCGCCAATGGCGTTCAGATGAAGTATCTGCGGTTCGAGCCGGTGTTGCATCCCATCGTGGTGCTACAGCAGCTGCCGCAGCAAGGTGGTTCGCTTGAGCGGCTCGTGATTCGATCGCGGAATTCCAGCCCGGCGCTGGATTCGACGCCGACGAACGAAAGCGACCAGCGGCACATCGCGCCACCGCGCGTCGCGGAACGCATTGTTGAGCAGCACGGGCTGCTCGACATCAAAGGAGTCATTGACGGCAGCGCGAACATGCATGACCTATTGGTCGAGCGGGACGGCTTCGAGATACCGACCGTAGGGAAGAACCCCCTGGTGGCCGGGCCTACCTTCGACGTTGGCTACTTCCCCGATCCGCTGGCCCGCGGCGCTGCCCTTCGCAATCTACCGAACACTTCGAATGACACCAACGGGCGCGTCGATTCGAAAGGCCTGACGTACTCGAGCCTGCCGGATGTGGATACGCGCGACGGTTCGGTGACGTTCATCGATTTCGGCTCCAAGCCCTGGCCCGGCGGGTCCGCTTTCCGGCTGGTGCTAGTGGAAGGAAGTCAGGCGCCCAGCTGGGATTCGGCTTCTCGCGTTTTGACTGTCTATATTCCGAAGAGCGGCATGGTTCAAGTCCCATTCAGCAGCTATCTGCTGCCGCCGGACTTGGACATCATGGGCGTGTGGGGCTGGCTGCGCGAGTTCTTTGAGGCAAGTGAAGCAGCCACGATGCAGAGACCCGCGGCCGATTCATCTCTCACGCTGACGAGCGACAATATCGCCGAAATCACTCGATTGGTGCTCGAAGGGGGACACGAGATGATCACGCCGGCGCGCACGCTGACGCTTGTCCACGCGGTGCAGCAGCCACTCGGAGAACCGAACTTCGTTCAGCTTCCGGTCGTGCATAATCCTGCCGCGCCGATCTTTGCCTCCGCGCTCAGGAATCTGTTCACTCCGATCACCGCCTGGAGGGCGCATGAGTCGCACGTGGCTGCGCTACTCGGCGGCATGCAGATCCACGCCGCAAGCACTTCCAAAGTCGAATTGAATGCACGCTGGCTCGAAGTCACCGATGATCCCACGCAGCCGGGCCCGGCCGAGCAAGTCCAATCGCAGATCGTGGAGACGTTCGATCTTTCGGCGATCGATCTCTTGTCGAGTGATCCGACATGGGTGTATTCGGACGCGCTCGAGACGCGCATTATCGCAGTCTACGTCCCGCAAGTGAATGTGCTGTGGTTTGCGGGGCCGCAAGACGTGCTGGAAGGTGTTCCAAATCCTTCGAGCACCCTTGCATCCGCGCCGCTACACCGGTTCGACGACACCAAGCACCGTTGGATTGTTTACAGTGCGACCGCCACGTCGCGTTTCCAGGAGTATTTTCCGCAGAAGAAGCTCGACTTCACGCGAACCGGCTCGACACTCGTTGTGGATGTACCCAGCTCGGCGCGGCCGTCCCTGCCAGACATCGGCTACGTGATTCCCGTATTCGGCTGGGAGAACCAGGAAACGACCAACGTCAAGACCAGTGTTCGTTACGGCAACGGCCTGCGAGTGTACCTGAACCGCGGATGGTATTCCTCGGGTAACGATGAGCAACTCGGGGTCGTGCTCTGGCCGCAGGCGAGTTCGCCTCCCGATTACGCTACGCGGGAAAAGAACAAAGGGCTGTTCACGGAATGGGGCGCCGATCCGATCTGGGCCAATGGAGGCTTGAGCATTGCGGCAGTTCCGAACATCTATGATTTCCCGAACGCAACCGCGACCGCGACCGGGCTAACGATTATGGAGTCGTCCACGACATTCGACGTCGCAGCACACGATGTCGCGTACGACGCAAGCCGGCAACTGTGGTATTGCGATATCCAGATCGCGAACCTTTTTATCTACTCGCCCTTCGTGCGATTGGCGCTCGCCCGCTACCAGGCGCATTCGATTCAGAGCGTGGAGCTATCTCCGATCGCGCTTGCCGATTTCGTCCAACTCGCGCCGGACCGTTCAGCCGTGCTCAGCATCAATCCCAGCGACCCGCGCAACGCGCGGCTCTTCGTTGGAGGTCTTGCGCCCACCGGCCCGAATGCTTCGGCCATTCAGGTGAGCATGGAAACGCGCGCCAGCAACATTAGGAGCGATTTGGATTGGACGGCGGCGCCCGCCGGTGACGTCACGGTCACCGAAGACTCGCCTGCGCCATTCGAACCAAGCGCTGTGTTGTGGTCCGGATCGATCCGGTTTGCCAAATCTCCGGCGCCCGGGCGATACCGCGTCGTAATCCGCGAGTTCGAGGTGATCGCCGTCGATCCCGCGTCGCAAGTGGTCACCGATCCGCCGGTTCTCGGTCAACGACTCGTGTATGCAGCGATTCTTGCTTATGATTTCCGGTAAACAGAGATGCTAGAAGTTTGGCAGCACCCGACTCCGCTGGTGGTCCTGGACGAGTTCCTCGTGGCGCAGGAATGGGCCGGTTTGCTTCAGTACACGATGCGTCGAGGGCAAGAGTTTACGCGATCGGGCGTCCTGGATGCGGGCGGCGACAGCCGCACAGACAATTCTTACCGGCGATCCCATGTGCTCTACGACCTCCACGCCTGTAAGGAGCTGTTTGTGGACCGGATAACCAGCTACCTGCCGTTTGTGGTCGCACGGCTTCGCCAGCCGCCGTTTCCGATCTCGCAATTCGAAATTCAACTGACCGCGACGAACCACGGCCAGTTTTTCAAGATGCACCGCGACGACGATTCTGATTCCGTCCGCAGCCGCATGATCACTTTCATTTATTATTTTTTTCGCGAGCCGAAAGGGTTCGATGGCGGTGCGCTCCGCGTGTACGACTCCCGGGTCGACCTGTACGGCAACGTGAGCGCAGGGGACTATCAAACGATTCACCCTTCGCAGAATCAGATGATCTTTTTTCCGAGCAATAGCCTACATGAGGTACTGCCCGTGAATTGCGTCTCCGGCGATTTTGCCGACAGCCGGTTTACGGTGAACGGGTGGGTGCACCGATGACTCCGCACGGACTGCCTTCAGAGCTCTACCATTGTCTGCTCGACGAGCAGCCGTATTATCTGACGCCCGCGTGTCTGCTGCGGAATCAAGAACTGCCGGGAACTGTTGTAGTGAATCCTTCGTGCTGGTTTGCCTGGGAGGGTCCGCTGCCTCCGGCAATGGCGGCGCGAATCGATTTCAGCGACGATTTCTACGCCACCGAACGCATTGCCTGGGTAGAAGACCCCGGAACACTTGCGATCTGGCCCTTCTGGGTCGGTGACGAGTACTTCGAGTATTTATCCCGGATGACGCCCGGGACCGCGGTGGAAGACGATCTGCCCGCGCACGTGCGGTGGGTATTGACGGAGGCGAACATACTCGTGGAACCGGATTATCTCGGACAAAAACGGCGCGCGTGGCGGAGCGAATCGCTCGCCTATGCGAACGCGTTCGAGAACGGCTATGTTTCCGTTCCCGGCTTGATCCATCCGTTTCACGTTGGAGCGATGCGCAGGTACTATCGCTGCCAGACCCGGAAAGGCCGCTACGTGGTTGGAGACGAGCAAGTGCGACGGCGATTTGCCGCGCACAACGAAGAGGTCGCGCGCTTCATTCATTCACAGCTCACGCACGCGATTAGCGACGTTTCCGAGACCGTGCTGAAACCCTCTTACGCATATTTTGTTTCTTACTTGAGCGGTGCGGAACTGAAGGAGCACGTAGATCGCGAGCAATGTGATTACAGCGTCACGGTGTGCATCGATGCTTCGCCTGAACCGGTCGCCGAGTCGCCGTGGCCCATCAAGCTCGGCACGGGCGAAGGTCAGGTCGCGATTTACCAGCGCCTTGGCGATGCACTGCTGTACCGTGGCTGTCAGGTCCCGCATTCACGGGTCCGATTACCCGAAGGCTTCACTTCCACGTCCCTGCTGCTTCATTACGTTGATGCAGCGTTCGACGGCAGTTTGCATTAGGATGCGCGGGGAACAGCTGAGCCGGCACTTTTGGCGATATGCGAGCAGACGAGTTCCTCCCGGCCGTTTGAAAGGAAGGCCCGGATGTGCGCCCAATGCGCGGAATGCGGATCATTGGAGCGTCACAGACTCGCCGGAACTCTCTCCCGAGGAGCGTTCAAGCGAGGTTTATTCTTCGTCGTTTTCGTTCTTATCGGAAATACTCAGTAGTGAATCAACCGTGGCTGCCATCAATATGCACCGGGCGAATTTCGACAGAAAAGAAAAACACCCACCTCGCAATCCCAGAGATCATAAATGGTGATCTTTTTCCCAAGCTCGAAAAATACCTCAGGACTATCGCCGATCATGGATACCATGTGCCGTTGACATCGACGGTACCGCCGGTAATCTCTGCCCTCCCCTGACGCAACCCATTCTTAAGATATGTACGTACCATGAGAAGTGTTGACGAGAGATGTAAAATATTATTTGTTACTCGCCGGGTGCGTGACCAATGTTCACTCTCGGCGACCTATAATATGGCTATTTCCCAGTGGCGGGTACCTGACTATGGACCAAACCGTAGAGACCTCCGCCCCCGGCACCGCCCTCGGGTCCTGCTTTTCGGTCAACGCGATTGCTCGGTGGAAATTGTTTTTCAGATCGCAGACCATTGTGCGTCAGCGCTCTTGGGCTTGCCCGTTGCTGTGCCGAGAGAACCATCAGCGAGCGGCTTAATTTGTGATGGGAGTCACTTCGGATTTTTCGAGAATTTGGTAGGATAGGCGAAAGATGCAAGACACGACATACAATCCGAGAATGAGCAACAAAGCGCGAGGACGCGCGGAAGGAAAGCAGAACCCGCTTACGCCTGCGCGATTCTGTCAGTATCGTCCTCACTTCTCAGATTCGGTAGTAGACGACGCCGGCGAGGTGAACTTCTTTCCCGAACCATGTTACATGTGGCCGAAACCTGCGGACTGCAAGAACTGCCCGCATGAAGGTATGCGTCTCGAAGTGACCGAGTTTAACTGGGAAGGAGACCATCCGGGCGGAGGTACGCGGAACGTCCAGGCAGGTCGTGATGTCTTGGTGATATTTTTTGACGCGGCGGGCAAGTGGCGCAAGAGAGAGTTCTTCCGCCTTCCGATGGTAAAGGAGAATCCATATTCGTCAATCCCTCAGAAGCAGGTTGTAGTGACGAAGTTTCGGATGAGCCGTCTGGACTTTTGAAGTAGTAGTGGCAGTAGCAAAAAACCTAGACCGGCGTGACGAACGCGCGTTGTTCCCAAAGGCGATTGGAGTGAGGAAAGCCCGAGGACGACCCAGAGAAATTTTAGAATCTCTGAGTCGCTCGGGCTTTTTGCTTTGGGTGAACGCATGGGCAAAGGGCAGAAGTCAGGAGTTGGTTGGAATCAGGTCCGAAAGGCAGAACGAAAGTTAGCGAAGTACGAAAGCACGGCGGGAGAGAAAAGGCACGCACAGCACGGGAGTCGCGAGCTTCGGAGAAAATGGGAACTGATTTTGCGCAATGCGGGGCTCCCCGGCACGCGGATGCGAAAGCGCGATTCGGTGACGGGTGCTCCCCTGGGGGCGGTGGCGCAGAAACACGGGAAAACATTCCCCGGCCCAACTCCGGAGCCGACTGAACCGAACAGGGAAGACCGCTTCGACCGGTGGGCGTTTGACCACGTGACGAAGCAACATCACAGCGTGAAGGACATCTGTGCTAAATATCTTGACCTGGACGACCCGTCTGGTATTCAAGGCAGGTATTCCTACGCAATTCCACGGCGCGAAGCTCCCGAGTGGGCCTACTTCGACAGCTTCCTGCAAATCCTCATCACTCAGTACGCCGGGAATCCTGCTGAAGCTGCAATGCGCGCCGCCTGCCTCTATCTTGCGTACCGGTGCGGCTACACAGACAAGGAAATTGCAGAGCGTCTTTCCGGCGAGGTGCTTCACGAGCGCAAGGGCGCTGTCACCCAAGGACAGGTTAAGCAATGCCTGCGGAAAGCCGAAAAGCGGGCAGAGGAACTATGGCCATCTATTAGGGATGGTTTGCGCAAGGAGGGTCCCACTGTTGCGCAGAAGATGCTTCAGCGGTTCCTTGAAAGCAAAATGCACTGCATGCCGAGGCGTCGATGGGAGCCCCAGCGAGTTCACCCCCTCCACGCGCACGCTATCGGTGCGGGTGACACGGAGAGCGCATACGGCAAAGTTGAATTTAGTTTCATCTCTTCATTTGACGAGGAAACAGGCCGCGATTTCGAAAGGGCCATCCCCACGCTTACGCACCCCGACCCAGTAGCGAGCGAGGCCATCGAAGTGTACGGCAACAGCGAGGCGGAGAAATTCGACATCAGAGAGCACAGCTACCTGGCCACAGCGTATGACAAGGAATATTCCATCGTCGCTACTTGGCCACAAAATAGGACCGTTCTCCGCGGGAAGCAAAAGGAACAATTTGAATTTTCTGCAGCTGAACTCCCTAAGCGCGGGCGCGAAGAAATCACTCCGCCCCTACCGATGGAAGTAGTCATCGAAACTATGGGACCGTGCGTCCTCTGGACGTTCAGCGATGCGAAGAGCGTGTGGCGTTCCCAGAAAGACAGTACCGAGAACCTGCGAAAGCAACTCGAGCATTTTACGTTAGCGGTCGATTCCAAGAAGCGTTTCAAGAGCAAGGAGTGGCTCGACGAACTCCCGCGAAACGAAGACGACTCTTGGGGTGAACTCGAAAACGAGCCTTGGGAGCAAGATGACAATGAGAGTGACCTCGAAGATGCCGCTTAACTCTTTGTCAGTCAGACAACTAAGGGGAAGCAGTAAGTTTCGTAACCTTGATTAGGAGGGAGAGGGGGACGAAAGTCTCTTTCTCCTGCCCTTGCGCGGGGTGCGTCCTGCCCGGATGCCCCTTCCAATTTGTTTAGTCAACCGAACTTCTGCGCCGACTTACTACCGGTAGTACATCTCCGCCGATGGCGGTCCTTTTTTCGGTGCCTGCGAGTTTTTAAGAATCTTTAGGAGAGTAAGGCCATGACATTCGAGCAAGCGCGGAAAGCCATTCAAGAAATCGGAAGCCCACAGCAGCCGGTAGCGATGGCGGCGCGCCTCAACACGGCCAGTCTGAACCTCTGGCTTCGTGGGGCGATAGAGCTTCACGCCGACCAAGTGAACCGAATCGAAATAGCCGTGCAAGCTATGCAGGCATTGACCGACGAATCGGTCCTGCCAATCGACTGGCGAAAGTACCCCAGCTTCAACCCCTCATTGAGGAACGCATGGCTGCTATCCGGGCCGCGCGACGCCGGGAACTCCGCGAGAATTATCGCGCGGGATTCGCGGCGGAAGCTGCGACATAGAAATCTCGAAAGATAAAATTTCAGGTTTGCATGGTTACATCCGTCCCATACGCGGGGAGTATCGGTGACACGATACTCCCCGTTCCCTCTGTCACGAGGGTAAACGGATGAAATCGGAATGCGGGGATAGGAACGGATGATATGGAAAACGGATTTGTAATGCTACGGCGGGGCGTCAGGGAACACATGCCCCGAATCGGACCGGACGCTTGGTTCATCTTCTCGTACTTGTTGCTCGTGGCCGACTTTCGCAAGGGACCGCATTGCGGTATCGCGGATGTGAATTTTCAGAACGTTGCTGTAGAACTCGGGTTATCCGGTCGCGCAATCAGGCGCGCCGTAGCGGCGCTCCGAAAACTGGGTTACATCACCCTACTCCGACGCGGGAATCAGTACAGCGATTCAATCGTAAGGGTTGAGAAATACGATTCTGCTCCGGCCACGGACGGCCTAAGCGAAACCTCTGCTCAGTCCACCAGTGGCCTAAGCATAGGAGAGCTTCGGCCAAAAATGGGTTGTGCTCCGGCCATGAATGACGACAGCTCTGGCCTAAGCACTCTTGTAAGTCCAAATGAAATCAATGCGCCCGCGCCTCCTAAGAAGTTAGAAGAAATAAAGAAGGTAGGAAGGAAGAGCGGCGCGCCGGAGGGGAAAGTGTACGACCCGACCGACCGACATTTTTCGGTTACAGGAAACTTCTGGAAGCGACTCGGAATTTCGAAGCTATCGGAGAATTTCCGACCATTCGCTGAACTTATCAAGGCCGAGGCAAAGACCCCCAGCGAGAACGAGACCGTCGCGGGGGTAATCAAGCGCGTTATCGACCTTGCCGAGTCACGGGATGTCGTCCGTCCTCCGCAGCTGTACGCAATCTTGAAGCGGTACCGCAAAGAGGCCCCCGGAGAGACCTATTACACTCCGGAGGAACGCCGAAAACGCATGTTAGAGCGACAGCGGTCCAGAGACCGACTGAGGAATCGCCACGATGAACTACTCAGGAAAGATTGGGACGGAACGCTGACTCCCGAGGAGCGGCAGGAGTTCGCTACCCTGCACGGAAAAGTTTAGTCAACCGAACAAACCAATTAGCAAAAGCGCCGTGGGCGCTATGGGAAAGGTGTGTGCCGTGAAACGAATCAAAGAATCAGCCGAGGTAATTGTTCGTCTGGACTATCACGACCAACAGGCGCACATCTGCGTCGCCGACTGGCCCGCGATGGCCGCGAAGCTGGAACGGAAGTACGGCAGGGGCCTCGATAGTCCTTCGGGACAATCGCGCAGGTGGAAAGTGCCACTCAAAGCCATCAGTTTTCGTAGCGGCGCAAAGAAGCGCTCGGGAAAGTCCGAGCCGGTGGCCGTCGCCGCGTAGAGATACGTTTCTTGCTTCAGGACCATGGGTTTTGCGGGGGTCCTCGCACTTATATGTTGCGACTAAGGGGTAGGTAGCGGACGCCCCGATTCGGAATGGAAAAGCGCGCGTAAGTCGCTATTTTCGCGTTCTCCTCCCCGTTTAATATTTTCCGATTTTTTTGAGTGAAAGAAAGGTGCGTGATGGAGACGGTTGGTATCGACTTGAGTACGAGACGCTGGATGGACTTAGCGAATGCGGCGGTTTACGCCGACCTTCCCACCAAATGCTTGCGGCGCGCGATAGCGAACGGCGACTTGGCCTTCAGTAAGCCAGGCAGGAAGGATAACTGGCTCCTCGGGATGAAACACAGGTTGAATTAGATTAGGGCCGGGACGGGGCCGACCTATTTTAATCGAATGAAATTAAAGGAGTTATTTGTGGGCGATAAGATTAGTAATCTTGTGGGGTAACACCCGTGGAGGTTCAAGTCCTCTCTCCCGCACCACCACTTTTTGTCAGCGAAGTTCCCTGCCCTTGCGCCTCGCCGGCGTTCTGAATCAAAATACTGTCGTCCTCTTACTTCATGCCGGAGTCATCCTTTTATGAATGAGCGCAGCGTCCGCGATGTTCTGAACCTGTACAATCCCGCCGATCCTCTGGAGAAAGCCTTCACGATTCCCGCGCCGTGGTATTTCGAGAAACGCATCGAGGAACTGGAACGCAGCAGCGTGTTCGCGGCGAACTGGCAAATGGTGGGACGGCTGGACCAGGTGAGCGAACGCGGCGAATACTTCACCATCGACGTGAACGGCGAGCCGCTGATCGTGGTGCGCAGCGACGATGGCGTGCTGCGCGCGTTCTTCAACGTGTGCCGCCACCATGCCGCCGCAGTGGTCCCGGAAGAAGTAGGTTGCGCGAAACAGTTCCGCTGCCCGTATCACGGCTGGACGTATGGAAATGACGGCGCGTTGAAGGGCATGGTGGAGTTCGACGGCGTGTGCAACTTCAACCGCGCGGACCACGGGCTGGTTCCAGTGCGCGTGGGTAGCTGGGAGAACTTCATCTTCGTGAACCTCGACGGAACGGCCAGGCCGCTGCACGAATTTCTGGGCAAAGCGCCGGAACTGGTGGCGCCGCTGAAGCTGCAGGAAAATCTGCACTATTTCGATCGCCGCATCTATACGTTGAACTGCAACTGGAAGGTTTACGTGGACAATTATCTGGATGGCGGGTACCACGTGCCGCACGCGCACAAGGGACTGAACAGCGTGATGGAGTACACGAAATATACCATCGAGAATTTCGAGCGTTCCTGCCTGCAATCGAGCCCGCTGGATTCGTCGGGCGCGATGGAATCCTCGATTGGTTCCACGCGGCAGGGCCAAGCGTTTTATTTGTGGATTTATCCGAACTTCATGATCAACGCTTATTCCGGTGTGATGGACACCAACCTTGTCCTGCCGCTCGGCGTGGACAAATGCGCGGTGATCTTCGATTACCATTTCGCGGACCTCAGCGCGGCGGCCGAACAGCACCACCGGGAAAGCATAGCCGTCAGCGAAACGGTGCAGGACGAAGACATGGCCATCTGCGATTCGGTGCAGCGCGGACTGGGTTCGCGCGCCTACCTGGCGGGGCGACTTTCGGTGCGGCGCGAAGCGGGCGAACACCTATTCCACAGACTGCTTCACGCGGATATGACCAAGGCGCTGGCGCGTCCGTTGGCTGCCGACTGAAACGCTTCGAACTGCCTGTTCTATTCGCTACTCGAAGATGATGGTTTTGTTGTTGTAAAGCAGAATTCTGTTTTCAATGTGCCAACGAACCGCGCGAGAGAGCACCACCTTCTCCAAATCGCGGCCCTTCTCAACAAGATCCTCCAGCGAATCACGGTGCGTGATGCGCGTGACACCCTGCTCGATGATCGGGCCATCATCCAAAACTTCCGTGACGTAGTGAGCGGTGGCGCCAATCAGTTTTACGCCGCGTTCGTAAGCCTGGTGATGCGGCTTTGCGCCGATGAACGCGGGCAAAAACGAGTGGTGAATATTAATGATGGGCTGCGGGAAGTGCACGATGAAGTCGGTGGAAAGCACCTGCATGTAGCGCGCAAGGACCACAACGTCGATGTGCTGCTCACGAAGAAGCTCCAGTTGCTGCGCTTCGGCTTGCGGCTTGTTTTCCTTGGTGACGGGAATGTGATGGAACGGCACGCCATAGAAATCGGCGTCGCGTTTTGCGTCCAGATGGTTGCTGATGATCAGCGGATAATCGCACTGCAGCTCTCCGCTGCGCTGGCGATAGAGCAAATCTACAAGGCAATGATCATGCTTGGAAACGAAGATGGCCACACGCGGGCGATAATTGCCCAGCGCGATGCACCAGTTCATGCCGAACTTGTGCGCGATGGGGCCAAACGCGCCGTCGAAGTCCTTCAGGTCCAGACGGAATCCGTCGAGATCCCATTCGACGCGCGCCAGGTAGTAACGCTCTTCGCCGGCTTGATGCTGCTCAAAGTGAAGAATGTTTCCATCGTAACGGTAGATGAATTCGGCGATGGTGGCGTCGAGCCCTTTGCGGTCTGGGCACTGCACCAGCAGAATGGCGCTGTTTCTCACGGCAGGTCTCCTGGCGGCCGGCCGATTCGATGCCAACGGAACAAAGCAACGGCAGGCGCGCGTATTTAGTTGGCCGCAAGGACCGGTGCGGTGATCCGCGGCATATAAAACTCGAAAAATTGGTCGGAGTCCGAGCGCAGGCACACTTGTGCGTTGGGCGCTCCCGCCTCGACCTTGGTGCTTCCCTGCTCATCGACGCGAAGGCGCAACGGCGTGGTGGGGCACAGCTCCGGTTTGATGGCATAGGCGACGGCCACGGCGTCAAAGAGCATGGGCGTGATCTGGTTGCCATAAGACCATTGATGATAGAGCAGCGTGAGTGCATCGGTGATAGATGTGCCAGTGCTGAAAATTCTGGCGCGTTCCAGTTCCTGCAGCTTGATCTGCGTGGAATCGAGAGGCATGACGTAAAGTGGAACGCCGGAAGTGAACAGTTTTTGCGCGGAGGGAATATCGCAAAGGATATTCCACTCCGGCTGGGGCTGCGGCATTGCGGTGGGATAGTTGAAGCCATCGTAGCCGCGGTAGACCGATCCGCCCATCAAGACGACGCGCTTCAGCTTACGGAACGTGGCGGGATCGCGGTCAATGGCCTCGCCGATGTTGGTCTCTGGTCCAATGGCAATCAACGTGATCTCGTTGGGATGCTGGCGGATTTGTTCCAGCAGGAAATCCACGGCCGCGGGAAAGGTTCGATCGGGGCCGCGCTCCGCATATTTGGCTTGCGAAAAAGTGAGCTTGCCCTTGGCCGGGTACTTTTCGGTTCCCACCGCGATGGGGATGTCGGTTCGCCCAGTGCCCTGCAGTAATCGCGCGACCAGCTTTGCGCGGAGCGGAGTATTGCCCCAGGCGGTGGTGATGCCGAGGATTTTCAATTCCGGGCTTTGCAGCGCTAAGGCCACTGCGAATGCGTCGTCGACGTCGTCGCCAATATCGGTATCGATGATGACAAGCTGCGGGGCGCCTTCGGTTGGAGAAGTAGTCTGGCGGGACTGACCGAACGAAGCGGATGCGAGCAGAACCAAGACAAGGAAGCCGAGCAGAGAATGAGTTGTCGCGCAGCTGGCGATTGTTTCGTTCAGCGTTACAGTTTCACTACCTGGCGCGATCATATTCTTCGTCAACCTCGGCTTCGCGAAAAGCAAACCATCCGACTGGCGGTACGTCTGTAAAGGGGATAGTACCCCGATTCCGCGAATTTGCAGCCAGGTGCCCGAGTTTGAGACGCTATATGATTCAAGGTGAGTTAAGAGGGAGAGAGAGCATGTCCAAGATGACGAAAGCGGTTGCAAGCCGGGTGATCGCGTGTTTGTTGACCACGGCCCTGTTTCTGGGGACAACTGCGTCCGGCCAGTCCGCAGCGGCAGCACACAAGCTGCCGACGATTCCATTTGAGAAGTACAAGCTGAAGAACGGCCTTGAAGTCATCCTCTCAGAAGATCACACGCTTCCTCTGGTCTCGGTGAACATCTGGTACCACGTAGGGCCCGCGAATGAAAAAGCCGGGCGCACAGGATTTGCGCATCTTTTTGAGCACATGATGTTCGAAGGATCGCAGCACGTTGGCGCAAAGGCCCATTTCGGCTACCTGGAAGCAGCTGGCGCCACGGAAATCAATGGCACGACAAACTTCGATCGCACCAATTATTACGAGACGGTGCCTTCCAATCAGTTGGACCTGGCGCTGTGGCTGGAAAGCGACCGCATGGGCTACTTGCCCGGCAAGCTGGACATTCAGAACCTGGCGAACCAGCGCGACGTGGTGCGCAACGAACGGCGTCAATCCACGGAGAACACGCCTTACGGGCTGGTGGAAGAGGGTCTGTACCACGAACTGTTCCCGAAAGATCATCCGTACTACCCGGCGGTGATTGGGTCGCACCTCGACGTGGAATCCGCAAAGCTTGAGGATGTGCGGGAGTTTTTCCGCCAGTATTACACGCCCAACAACGCCACAATGGCGATCGTCGGTGACTTTGACAAGAACAAGATCAAGGCGCAGGTGGAGAAATATTTCGGCACGATTCCAGAAGGGCCCGCAGTGCCGAAGATTACGGTGACTACGCCACCAATTACTTCGGAACGCCGCGCCACGATTACTGATCAAGTGGAGCTGCCGCGCGTGTACAACGGATGGATCACGCCGCCGGTTTTTCAACCAGGCGATGCGGAAAGCGATCTGTTCTCCGTGATTCTGGCGGGAGGAAAGAGCAGCCGGTTGTACAAGACGCTTGTGTACGACAAGGAGATTGCGCAGGACGTTTCCGCGAGCGTGGAAGATGCGCGGCTGGGCTCCATCTTTGAACTGGAAGTGACCGCGAAGCCGGGCGTGAAGCCTGAGGACCTGGAAAAAGCGATTGATGAAGAGATGGACAAGCTTCGCAAGGACGGTCCGACGCAGGCCGAAGTGGATCGCGCGCGGAACGTTACGGAGACGGGCCTGATCCGCGGATTGCAACGCACCAATGGCGTGGCGAATCGATTGAACTTCTACAACCAGTACGCAGGAACTCCGGACTATTTTTCGAAGGATGTGGCGCGCTACGACGCGGTGACTCCGGCGGACGTGAAGAACGTAATTGGGAAGTATTTTGGCAAGAATGAGAGCGCGGTCGTCTATGGCGTTCCCGGCGAAAAGAAGATCACTGACGTTCCAAAAACATCGGACGAGGAAAATAAGAAACAGGCGCAGGAAGCGGGACCGAGCAAGAGCGCCATGGCGGATGAAGCTTGGCGCGCTACGCCTCCTCAGCCGGGACCGGTGCCGACATTCACGTTGCCGGTGCCAAAGCAGGTGAAACTGCCGAATGGCTTGACGGTGCTGCTTGTGGAGCGCCACAACCTGCCGATCATCGCGGCGACGCTATTTAGCATGAGCGGAAGCGAATTGAATCCAATCGATAAGCCCGGGCTATCGAGTTTCACGGCAGGAATGCTGCGCGAAGGAACGACGTCGCGATCGGCAATCAAGTTTGCGGAAGATACGGACCAGATTGGAGCCTCGCTGGAATCCGAAGCGGGCTACAGCAGCGCGTATTTGACGTTGTCCGCGCTGACCTGGAACGCCGACCCTGGTTTCGATCTTCTGACAGACGCGACCTTGCACCCGGCGTTCGACGCCAAGGAAATTGAACGGCTGCGCAGCCGTCGCGTCACGGCAGTGCTGCAGGAAAACGACGATCCAGGCACCATCGCGTTTCGCACGGTCGACAAGATCCTGTATCCCAACAGCCCGTACGGTTTCTCGATTCTCGGCACCGAGGCATCGAACAAGGCGATCACACGCGACGATATGATGGCCTTCTGGAAGCGTGGCTACGTTCCGTCAAATTCCGTGCTGGCGGTTTCCGGAGACGTGAACGAATCGCAACTGGCGGAACTGACGCGCAAGTATTTTGGCAACTGGTCGGGCCCCGATTTCAAGACCAAGGCTCCGGCAACACCGGCGGCGCCCACGCCTTCCGTGTCAATCGTGGACAAGCCGGGCGCGCCACAGACATTTTTGACGCTTGCAAGCCTGGGAGCCAGCCGCAACACGCCGGACTACCTTCCGCTTGAAGTGATGAATACGGCGCTGGGCGGTCTTTTCTCCAGCCGGATCAACATGAATTTGCGCGAAGAGCATGGCTACACATACGGCTCATTCTCCTCGTTTCAATACCGTCGCGGCGTCGGACCTTTTCTTACTGGAGGCGCGATTCGTACAGACGCAACGGCACCCGCTGCCAGCGAAATTTTTAAGGAGCTGAAACGCATCCGGGAATCCGAACTGACGGCTGAGGAGTTGAAGAAGTCGAAGGACTCTTTCTCGAAATCATTGGTGGGCAACTTCGAAACTACCGATGCGATTTCCTCCACGATTGGCCTGCAATTTGTTTTTGGGCTGCCGCTGGAGTATTACCGCGATTTGCCGGCACAAATTGACAAGGTGACCTCCGCGGACACGCTGCGCGTGGCGAAGGAATACCTGCATCCGGAAGCGATGATCGTTGTGGCGGTCGGCGATCGCGCAAAAATCGAGCCAGGCCTGAAAGACTTGAAGGTGGGCGAGGTAAAGGTCGTTCAGTAGCCAGACGCTGACGCCTCTGCGGCATTTCCGACGTTGAAGATCTGGAATTCCCGGATATGTGCTTCCGCGGATGAAGAAATAATGTTCAGGCGGAGGCGAGATGCGGTGGCGGGCGCGAAGCGGTCGATACGCTTGTGACCGATGGCGCTACCTTCGACGAGGACCTTCCAACTGGAGCCGGTCCACGCCTCAACACGAAAACGCTCGACGTGCTGTCCGTCGTTGAGCCACTCCATGAGCAGGGTATGGTCAAACATTACGGGGTTGGGGAAATTGACCTCAAGCAGAGCGCTGTGAGACCCAGTGGGAGCCGACCAGAAGGTATCGGGATTTCCGTCTAGCGCGGCCTCGGTGTCGCGCTCTGCAATATGACTCTTCATTAGATTTTCGTCGTAGCGCTTGTGAATGGCTGCGCCGAATTCTTCCAGGCGCTTTACATCGGCGTCGGGCAGCAAGCCGCGGCGGTCGGGGGCAAGCCCGAGCATTAATTGGCCGCCGTGCCCGATGCTCTCCTCGTAAGTGGTAACCAGTTCCGGGACAGACTTGAGCGTACCTTCATCGTTGGGATGCCAGAACCAGTGCTTCCTATGCAGCGGGGTGTCCGCTTCCACGGGCCGCCAGCGAAGATATCCGTGGCGATCGAGGACGTTCCAGTTTTCGTAGGGAATGATGCCGTCTTCATTGCCTGCCCAGCGAATATCGGCATATTCCAGGAGCGCCGCATCGGCAAAGACCAGAGTGTTGGGCTGATAGACGCGCAGGCCTTCGAGAATGCGAGAGAAGTTGTAGACGTGGCCGGCGCTGCCCGCACCATCCAGCCAGAATTCCACGAAGTTGCCGTAGCTGGTGGTTAATTCATCCAGTTCCGCCATGTAGTAATTGTCGTATTCGGCGGAGTTGGCATATTTGGGTTCATGACGATCCCAGGGGGAAAGATAAACGCCGAATCCGAGGCCGGCTTTTCGGGCCGCTTCGGACACTTGCCGCACCATGTCACCTGTGCCGTTCTGCCACGGGCTGCTTTTCACGCTGTAGCCGGCCTGCGCGGTTGGCCACAGACAGAAACCATCGTGGTGCTTGGCTACGAAGACGACATACTTTGCGCCGGCGGCTTTGATGGCGCGCATCCACTGATCAGGATCAAACTGCGTGGGGGCGAATACTTGCGGATTGGCGGTGCCGTCGCCCCACTCGCGGTCTAAAAAGGTGTTTGTTCCAAAATGAATGATGACGCCGAATTCGAGGTCCTGCCACTCGATTTGTTGTGGCGAGGGCTTGATGTCGGTGAAGTTCTGCGCTCGAGTGAATGAAGTCGGCGCGCAATACGATAGCGCGAGAAATCCTGCGAAAATTGCGGTGAAACGGAAGGCGCGAAACATAAGGATAGGACCTCGTTTTCCCGGCTGCGTGGTGGTGAGTAGTATCGTACATCGTACGACGCGATTGGCTTCAAAAGAGTGCGGCAGTAAGAGATGAGCGAACGCGGTATGGTTCGTTGACCATTGGGTAAGCCTCACCTATACTTTTGGTTGGGGTTTTTGCTGGCCCGCCGGAGTACCGCAGGGAAATTCCTAAAGTTTCCGCAGACAGAGCGGGATGACACACGCAAGTCGAGCGAGTTTGCATTCGACTGCGGTCCGCATTTTTGACCGGCGAATATTTTGCGCCGACAGGGAGAAATGGAAATGGCAGACGAGAATTGCCGGAGAGAACTGGAGCTGGAGATTCCGGCGGAGGAAGTATCCAAGGCCACGGAAAAAGTGGCAAAAGAGTTTGCGAAGATGGCGCGGGTTCCGGGCTTTCGTCCAGGCAAGGCGCCTATCGCGCTGATCAAAAAGCGCTTTGCGGATGACATTAAAGGTGAAGTTTTGCAGACCCTGGTGCCGGAAAAGGTCGAGAAAGCCGTAGCGGAGCAGAAGCTGACTCCCATCTCGCAACCGCAGGTGGACAAACTGGAATTCGTGGAAGGGCAGCCGGTAAAATTCCGAGCTACGTTTGAGGTGCTGCCGGAGTTTTCGCTGGGCAACTACAAGAACCTGGAAATTGAAATGCCGGAAATGACCATCGGCGACGAGGACGTGGACAAAACCCTGAAGGAAATGGGTGAACGCGCCGCTACGTTTGCCCCGGTGGAAGGCCGCGAAGTGCAGGACGGCGACTACGTGCAGATCAAGCTGGTTGGCACTGCAGAAGGCGGCGGTGAACCGCTGAAGGCCGACAGCGTGCTTTGCCACGTGGGCGCGGAAGAAACCATGGCGCCGTTCAATGAAAACCTGCGCGGCGCGAAAGTGGGCGACCACAAAGATTTTGATGTTACCTACCCCGGCGACTATCCGGATGAGAAGCTGGGCGGAAAGACATTTCATTACTCCGTGGATGTGCTGGGCCTGAAGACCAAGTCCATCCCGGAACTGAACGACGAATTTGCCAAAGATGTGAGCGACGCCGGTTCGTTGGACGAACTGAAGAAGAAGGTTCGAGAGAGCCTGGAGCACGAGCGCGATCATCGGCAGAAGGACTTGCAGCGAGAGAAGGTGCTGGCGGAACTGGTGAAGCTGCACGAATTCCCTGTTCCGGAAGCGCTGGTGGAGCATCAAATGGACGTGCGGCTGGAACGGGTGGTGCGCTCGCTGGCGAACCAGGGAGTGGACCCACGAGCCGTGAACGTGGATTGGGTAAGCTTGCGGCGAAAGCAGGAAGACCGCGCGAAGGATGATGTGAAGGCGGAGCTGGTGGTGGACCGCATCGCGACGGAGGAAAAGATCGAAGTCACCGACGAGGAGCTGCAGCACGAGCTGGAACATATGGCCGGACGCAGCGGGCAATCAGCCGAGGCTTTGCGGGCAAGTTTGACAAAGCAGGGCACGCTCGATAGGATGAAAGCGAAGCTGCGGAGCGACAAAACTCTCGACTGGCTTGCGCAAAATGCAACGGTAAAGACAGTCGCCGCGGCGAGCGCCAAGTGAAATTAACCCCGCTCTGCGAGTTGAACTCTCACCCATGAAAAACTACGAAGATCCAGTCTACCGCGCGACAACTCTGGTCCCGATGGTCGTAGAACAGACCAGCCGGGGCGAACGCGCGTACGATATTTATTCGCGCCTGCTGAAGGAACACATCATCTTTATTGGAACGCCGATCGACGACCATGTGGCCAACCTGGCTACCGCTCAAATGCTATTTCTGCAGGCGGAAGATCCGGAGAAGGACATTCAGCTGTACATCAATTCGCCGGGCGGGTCGATCACCGCAGGGTTCGCGATTTATGACACCATGCAATTCGTGAAGCCCGATGTGGTCACCACCTGCGTGGGCCAGGCCGCATCCATCGCCGCGGTGCTGCTGGTAGGCGGGGCGCCGAAGAAGCGCTTCTCTCTTCCCAATTCCCGGATTCTGATTCACCAGCCGTGGATGAGCGGGCTGGGCGGCCAAGCCACCGACATCGACCTGCACGCCAAAGAAATCCTGCGCATGCGGTCCACCATTAATCAATTGCTGGCGAAACATACCGGCCAGCCCGTGGAGCGCATCGAAAAGGATGTTGAGCGCGACTACATCATGAATCCGGAACAGGCCAAGGATTACGGGATGATCGATGAGATCATCTTCAAGCATCGCTAACAGGAGCGCTGCAGAAATTACGCGAAATGCCCGAGTTGAGGAGCAGCAAAGCGCGTTCCTGATTGAGAGCACAGTGGCGAGATTCTGTTTCGTCCCGGGGAAGATTCAGCCTAAAATGGCAGATACAGCCTCCGGGTGTGTGCCGGAAATAAGGACTGCGAACACGTGAAAAAATACAGCCCAGATGAACCGCTTCGCTGTTCCTTTTGCCACAAGACTCAGGAACAGGTGGAAAAGCTGATCAGCTCGCCTTCGGACTATCCGCGGGCGTACATCTGCAACGAGTGCGTGGGTGTTTGCCAGACTATTTTGGAAGACGAGAAGCGCGAACAGGCAGCGGCACCAGCGCGCAGGCTGCCGCGCCCTCCGGAGATCAAGCAATTTCTGGACAGCTACGTGATTGGGCAGGACCGCACGAAGAAAAAGCTGGCGGTAGCGGTCTATAACCACTACAAGCGCATCTTCCTGAATAAGCAACCGGGCGAAGTGGAGCTGAGCAAGTCGAATATTCTGCTGATCGGGCCGACGGGCACAGGGAAGACGCTGCTGGCCCAGACGCTATCGCGGATGCTGGATGTGCCATTCGCGATTGTCGACGCCACCACGTTGACGGAAGCCGGGTACGTTGGTGAAGACGTCGAGAACATCATTTTGAAGCTCTTGCAGGCCGCCGACGGCGATGTGCAGAAGGCGCAGCAAGGCATCATCTATATCGACGAAATCGACAAGATCGCCAAGAAGGACGAGAACCCGTCGATTACGCGGGACGTGAGCGGCGAGGGCGTGCAGCAGGCGCTTCTTAAGATACTTGAGGGAACCGTCGCGAATGTTCCTCCGCAGGGTGGACGCAAGCACCCGCACCAGGAATTTACCCCTGTGGACACCACGAACATCCTATTTATATGCGGCGGAGCGTTTGTCGGTCTGGAAAAGATTATTGAGAAGCGAGTCGGTCGGAGATCATTGGGCTTTCACACCGATGCTGCGCCTACGACACCGCAGCGGCGCAATACGGAGTTGCTGGAGCAGGTTCAGCCCACGGACATGATTCGTTACGGGCTGATTCCAGAGTTTGTGGGGCGCTTGCCGGTCGCCGGAGTGATGAGCGACCTGGACAAGGGCGCTTTGATGAAGATTTTGACGGAGCCGAAGAACGCGCTGCTGAAGCAATACCAACGCTTGTTTGAGTTTGAAAACGTTCGGCTGCGTTTCACCGACGACGCTTTGGAAACCGTGGCAGAGTTGGCACTTCAGCGCAAGGTGGGGGCGCGCGGCTTGCGTATGATCCTGGAAGACCTCATGCTGGAATTGATGTACCACCTGCCGATGCAACGGAAAGTACGCGATTTCGTGGTCAATGCGGACATGGTGCGGGGACGCGAAATCAATTGGAGTTTGCTCGAGAAGGCCGGATAGCGGTTTTTTCGGGCTCTGAGGAATTTCAGGGGCCTGCATGTTTACTCGCGACAAGCAAGAAATGAAACGCGTTCCGATGATGCCGGTTCGCGATATGGTGATTTTCCCGCAACAGATGACGCCGTTCATCGTGGGGCGCGAAGCCAGCGTTCGTGCGCTGGAAGAAGCACTGGCGGGCGAGAAGAAGATTTTCCTGTCCACACAGCATGACGCTTCCATCGACGATCCCAAACCTGAAGAAATCTATGCTGTCGGCACGCTTGCCAACATCGTGCAGAGCGTGAAGTTGCCTGACGGCAACATCAAGGTGCTGGTTGAGGGCGTCGAGAGAGCACGGGCCCTGTCGATCAGCACAGACGAGGGCTTCTTCCGGGCAAACCTGCGTTTACTGGCGGCAAAAATCGAGAGCACGCCGCAAGTAGAACAGTTGGTGCAAAAGGTTACCGGGCTTTACGAGCAGTTCATCAAGCTATCCCAGAGCCTGAATTACGACACCATGATCGCCGCGGCGCGCGTGGATGATCCTGCGCGCCTGTCCGACACGATTGCGGCGAACCTGCAACTGCCGGTGGACGAGAAGCAGGACTTGCTGGAGACCGCCGATCCACTGGAGCGGCTGAACCGCATCTGCGACATACTGGAAATTGAGCTGGAGAAGCTGAACGTCGACCGCAACATCAACACACGGGTAAAGCGTCAGATGGAGCGGGCGCAAAAAGAGTATTACCTGAACGAAAAGCTCAAGGCGATTCAGAAGGAACTGGGGCGCGGCGAAAAGAACGAGACCGACGAACTGAAAAAGAAGATCGACGCTGCCGGCATGCCTAAGGATGTACACGACAAGGCTGCCGCGGAACTGAAGCGCCTGGAACTGATGCCGCCGATGTCCGCGGAATCTACTGTGAGCCGCAATTATATTGACTGGCTGCTGGCGGTGCCCTGGAAGAAACGCTCCAAGGAAATTCGCGACATAAAAGCCGCGGAAGAAATCCTGAACAAAGAGCACTATGGCCTGGAAAAGGTAAAGGAACGCATCTTGGAGTTTCTGGCGGTGCGGCAATTGGTGAAGAACCCCAAGGGATCGATCCTGTGCTTTGTGGGCCCTCCGGGCGTTGGCAAGACGTCTCTGGCGATGTCGATCGGCCACGCTACGGGCAGGAAATTTGTGAGGGTTTCGCTGGGCGGAGTGCGGGATGAGGCCGAAATTCGCGGTCATCGCCGCACCTACATCGGCGCTTTGCCTGGCCAAATCATTCAGATGATGAAGAAGGCCGGCACGACGAATCCGATCTTCGTGCTCGATGAAGTCGACAAAATGTCCACGGATTTTCGTGGCGATCCATCGGCCGCGCTCATGGAAGTGCTGGATCCAGAGCTGAACCACGCGTTCACGGATCATTATCTGGACGTGGAATACGATCTATCGAAGGTGATGTTCGTTTGCACTGCGAACGTGCTGCATACGGTGCCGCAGCCGCTGCAGGATCGCATGGAAATCCTGCGCTTGCCGGGTTATACGGAGCAGGAAAAACTGGAAATTGCCAAGCGCTTCCTGGTAAAGCGCGCGCAGGAAGTGACGGGCCTCTCGGACAAGAATTTGACTTTCACGGACAAAGGGCTGTTGCACCTAATTCGTCATTACACGCATGAAGCGGGAGTCCGCAATCTGGAACGCGAGATTCAGAATATCGCGCGCAAGATGGCACGGCGCGTGGTGACCGAGGGCAAGGATTCCAAGAAGGCTGAAATTACTCCGGAAAATGTGAACGAATTCCTGGGCGTGTTGAAGTACCGCGAATTCTGGCTGGAGAAACACAATGAAGTGGGCCTGGCTACAGGGCTTGCCTGGACAGAAGTGGGCGGCTCTGTGCTGGTGACCGAAGCGGCCATCATGGAAGGCAAGGGCCGGTTGACGCCGACGGGGAAACTTGGCGAAGTGATGCAGGAATCGGCGCAAGCAGCGATGAGCTATGTGCGTTCGCGCACCGCGACGCTGGGCTTGGCGAAAGATTTCTACCGCAGCATCGATATTCACGTGCACGTGCCCGAAGGCGCCATCCCGAAAGACGGGCCGTCCGCCGGGATCACCATCTGCACGTCAATCGTGAGCGCGCTGACGAGGATTCCGGTTCGCTGCGATCTGGCCATGACCGGGGAAATTACCCTGAGGGGCAAAGTGCTGCCGATTGGGGGCGTCAAAGAGAAGCTGCTGGCGGCCCACCGAATGGGCTTGCGTACCGTGATACTTCCGAAGGATAATGAAAAGGACCTTGCAGAGATCCCTCAGGAGATTCTCTCCAGCCTCAAGATGCATTTCGTAGAGACAATGGATGAAGTCTTGCAGATTGCACTGGAGAGCCCGATTGTGCCTCTTGAGCACACTGGGGTTGCGCCCGTCGCGGATGCGTTTACGAAGCCCGGCGCCGATAAAGATTCGAGTTTGACCAACTAAGCAGCTTATTCAGGCACGGCCCGCACCCGCGGGTTGACTTTGGGACCAGGCCTGGAGCTGCTACCGGTTGCAGACAGTTTGGTTTGCCCACCCTGGCGGGGGATTCCACCCGGCAGACGGTATACCACCACGCAGTCCATTCCGGAAATGCATTGGGTCAAGGTTTAACCATCAACAAACAACTAAAGTCAGGAACTATGGCAAAAGAAACGAGTCCAGAAGCAAATAATCAACCGAGTATCAGCTTGGCTGAGCTCAAAGAAAAGAACATCACCGATCTCGCGAAGATCGCCAAGGAATTGAACATTCCCGGCGCCAGCGGATTGCGCAAACAGGAACTAATCTTCCAGATCCTGCGCGCACAGACCGAGAAAAGCGGCCTGATCTTCTCAGAAGGCGTACTGGAATGCCTGCCCGACGGCTTCGGCTTCCTGCGCGCCCCAGAGTACAACTATCTGCCGGGCCCGGACGACATCTACGTTTCGCCGTCGCAAATCCGCAAGTTCGATTTGCGGACCGGCGATACCGTGTCGGGGCAAGTCCGTCCACCAAAGGATGGCGAGCGCTATTTTGCGCTGATCAAAGTGGAAGCGGTTAACTTTGAAGACCCGGAAGTTGCGCGCAACAAAATATTCTTCGACAACCTGACGCCACTGTATCCGCAGGGCCGCCTGAAGATGGAAACCGCGAAAGAGAACCTGACCGGGCGCGTGCTTGACCTGCTGTGCCCTGTCGGCAAAGGACAGCGCGGCCTGATCAACGCGCCGCCGCGCACCGGCAAAACGATGATGCTGCAGTCGATCGCCAATTCCATTACCGTGAATCATCCGGAAGTGGCGCTGATCGTCCTGCTGATCGACGAGCGTCCGGAAGAAGTGACGGACATGCAGCGCACCGTGAAGGGCGAAGTGATCAGCTCGACGTTTGATGAACCGCCACAACGCCATATTCAGGTGGCGGAAATGGTGCTGGAAAAGGCCAAGCGCCTGGTGGAACACAAGCGCGACGTGGTTGTGCTGCTCGACTCCATCACGCGTCTTGCGCGCGCCTACAACGCGGTTACGCCACCTTCGGGAAAGGTTCTGTCGGGCGGTATTGACGCCAATGCGTTGCAACGCCCACGGCGCTTTTTTGCGGCCGCTCGAAATGTGGAAGAAGGCGGCTCGTTGACGATCATCGCCACCGCCTTGATCGATACCGGAAGCCGCATGGACGACGTGATTTTCGAAGAGTTCAAAGGCACCGGCAACATGGAAATCTATCTCGACCGGCGACTGGCGGACAAGCGCGTGTTTCCGGCGATTGATATTCAGCGCTCCGGCACTCGTAAAGACGAACTGCTGCTGCCGCCGGATGAGTTGAGCCGTGTGTGGGTGTTGCGCAAGGTGCTCAGCCCGCTTTCGACCGTTGAGGCTATGGAGTTGCTCCTGAGCCGCTTGACCAAGTCGAAAACGAATGCGGAATTTCTTAGCTCGATGTCCGCTCCTGTCTGAGGAGTTGGTTCTCAAACCGCGTCCCCCTTTGCTCAGGCAAGAAGCTGGCGTGTTTTCCGTGGAGCAGCCATGAAGCGGAAAACTGCGTGACGCTGTGAATCCGAGGGGACGCATCTATGCACGAAAAATTTATCGCGCGTCAACCCATCCTCGATACGCGGTTGCAGGTATTTGCCTACGAATTGCTTTTCCGCGGCGGTCCGCAAAATAGCTTTCAACCGTTTGCCAACGCCGCTTCCAGCGTGATCGCGGACTCGATTACGCTTTTCGATCTGGACATGCTCACCGGTCATGCACGCGCATTCGTGAACGTAGACGAAACGGCTCTGCGTTTAGGAGCGCCGCGTTTGCTGCCTGCGGAGCGCATTGTTGTGGAGATACTGGAGACGGTGCGCCCCACGGAAGAAATTCTTGGCGCCTGCCGTGACCTGCGTTCCGCCGGGTATCAACTGGCGCTGGATGATTTTGTGGATTCGCCGGAGATCGCGCCGCTGGTGGAGTTCGCCAGCTTCCTGAAAATTGATTTTCAGATGTTCGACGCGCGTGCCCGAAGCGAGCTTGCGCGGAAATACAGGGACAACCACATTCGCCTGCTGGCCGAAAAGGTGGAAACCGAGAGTGAGTTTCGTGAAGCCCGCGACCTGGGCTTTTCTTATTTTCAGGGCTACTTCTTCTGCAAACCTTCGATGGTGGAAACTCGTGAAATTCCGGGCAATAAGGCAATCCAGTTGCAGCTTCTTGCGGCCGTCGCGGCTCCCGAGCTTCACTTTGACATCATCGAAAATCTGCTGAAACAGGAACCTTCGCTGCTCTACCGGCTACTTCGCTATTTGAATTCGCCCATTCTTGGCTTGCGGTCCGAAGTCCGCAGCGTTCGCCACGCCATCGTGCTGCTTGGCGAGAACGAATTCCGGCGCTGGGCCGCCATCTTTGCGATTATCTCCATGGGCGCAGGCAAATCGCCGGAGTTGATCCGCACGGCACTAACTCGCGCGTTTTTCTGTGAAGAGTTGGCCACTGCCGCGGGACTGCGTGAAAAAGGCGCGAGCCTTTTCCTGATGGGACTTCTCTCTGTGACCGACGCGCTGTTGGACAAACCGATGCACGAGGTTTTGAAAACGTTGCCGGTGATTGCGGAAGTGAAAAATGCCCTATGCGGCGGCACAAACCGTTTTCGCGAGGTCTACGAAATGGCGCTCGCCCTGGAACGAGCCGAGTGGATCAGGCTGTCCGACATCGCCGCGCGCATCGGCTGCGATGAATCGAAAATTCCCGACTCGTACCTTTCCGCACTTCTGCGCGCCACTTCCATCGGCGCCTGATTCCTGCCAAAAAAGAGCGGGCGTCCCGACTCATCGAGACGCCCGGAAATTGATTCACAATTGTGAATCGCTTCAATCCGCGGTTTCCGCCTCCACCGCGATGATGTAATCGACGATCCGCGCTGACCAGCCGTCGATATGCGTCCAGCCATTTCCGTAGCTGAGCCCGTGCTTGTACGGCGCCACGTTCACAACATACGCCTGCGCCGTCCACGCCGGAAGAATCCCGTCGTGCGACTGTTCGTCGGTGATCACCATCAGCCGGTCCAGGTTCTTCCAGTCGCGCTGGTTGCTCAGGTGCGTCAAGGCTCGCTTCAGGTACGTGCCTGAGTTTGCCTGCGACCTGACAATCGCATCGCGCAACGCGAAGCCGCGCCGAGGCGGAAGCTCCACGCAGGAATCGGAGAAGGTCGCGATGGAAAACTCCTCGGCCTTTTCCCGCAACAGGATGGCGAGTCCGGCGGCGGCGTCCATGCGAGTGGTCTCACTGTTTTTTGCGAGCGCCGTGTTCATGGAACCGGAAACATCAACGAGCAGTCCGGTGGATCCCACGAGTTCGGGAAGTGCCGCGACGCCCTTGAGCATGGCGGATTCAAGCGCGTCCTCCAGTTTGGGTGCGTAGCGCGCCGCGGTTACAAACCGAAACGGCAACGCGCGCGCCACACCCTTGTCGAGACGCTGGCGGATGAGCTTCTGCGAAACACCCGCCGCAGTCATCAGCCGCAGGTTACGCAGCACAGCCATTCCGCCGAGCTTCCCTTCCTCCAGAAGTCGCTCAAACGTTTCCTTCTTGCCCTTCCGCGCGGAAAGAGCCACCTCCCACGTGTCGGGAGCCTCGAGCGAGTCATCCACGAGCTTCTTCCACGCTGTTGCCTGCTCTTCGTTCTTCGGCTTAGCGTGGCAGAGAAAGAGCACGTCGCGGAGTTTGACGACCGACTCGCGGTTGTATTTCGCGAGCTGGTAAGCGTCAAACTTTGTGAACGCGCGGGCCAGCCCGCGCTTCACTCCCGCGGAAAGCGGTTGTTTCTTGTGCTTCCAGTAGAGAGCGACGAATTCACCCAACTCGTCGGCACGCTGAATCACGTGCTCAAGCGTGTCGGCCACGAGCGGTCCGGTGCCTTTGCGCCGGGCCAGTTCGCGCACCAGAAAGAGCGGCACATGACGCAGCTGCATCTTGTCGCGGGCTTCGCGGGCCAGCACGCCCACGTCTTCCGGCTTGTTCTGGCGCACGAGTTCAGCGACGCGCTCGGCGATGGCGCTGAACTTTTCGTAAAACGTGTCTTCCCAGAGCAGGCACGTCAGCACCGTGCGGCGAAGCTCCAGCTTTGGGCTGACCTTCTGCGCCACCGCTCTTTCATGAGTGCGCACGAGGAACATGCGCTTCCATACATTCATTTTTGTCATTACCACTTCCTCCTTTCTTTCCGGTGTGCGACGGTCAAAGCTATCATTGAATCAGCCGAGGATGCACAGCCCGAATTGCGAACTTGCCGTTGGCATTCTCGACAATTACCCGGTCTCCGACTTCAACCCGAAGCAGACCTGCCAACCATTCAGGAATCACGATTTTCAGGTACTTGCCATCCACTTGAGAGATCCCATTCGAGCATTCGAGCAATTCGTCTCCACCCGAGTCGAGGGGAATCAAAAGCACCAGATGGCCGTCCCGGATCTGCAGGGGCCCTTCCAGCGATAACACTTCGTCCATTTTCCGCACCTCCTTTCACTCAAGATCGTTGGACGGGAACTTCCGGTTAGGGAGATTGGGTGCCCAAGCTACTGAGCTGACTGGTCCGCAACCGGAACAGGTGAGGTACAACCTCACGCCCTCTCGCGTTAGAAGCGAAGTAACCCTGCCCTTTCACCACGTCCAACGTATTTGCCTTTCGGCAAATTCTGCGGTGCGATTTCTTGCGCCGACAAATTCGAACCGGGAGGAATCAATGAGCACAGTTACGAGGCTGACGGCCCCGTGTTCGTAGTCATCGAAGTATCTCTGCTCCACACCATCCCGGTATCTTTGCGGCGGGAACTCCCGGCTCGAGTGTTTTGCCATTGCTCTATCGTTGAGCTACAGCAGCCTTCGCCGCTGGCGGGACTTGAACCCGCATCCTGTGGTCCGATGTAACTCGCACCTGCGCCACGCCGCAAACTTTTCAAATTCAGACACACCCCAAGCGACCGCTCCGCAATTTGTCTTTCGCCGCCAATCACGATTCTTTGGAGAAAGTAGATCCGGGAGGAATCAGTGTTCACGGTAATATCCGGATTCGAACCCGAGCCTTGCGGCTTCTTCCGACGAAGTAGCCGTGAACTTCGCCATCCCGGGAAACACTTCCCCCAAGTGGAATGTTATGGATCGAAATGACTTAAGCGGAGTGAGTTACGATCGCGTGAAAATGCAGACCACGGGACTCTTCCGCCATGTCATCAGATCATCGTGACTAGGTTTTAGCTGTCCCATCGTCTAGCTCTCCACGCTCAGTGAGGCTCTGCGTTCCAAAATTCGCAGAAAATGCTGAGGTATCTGCAAAGTAAACGGAGATGAAAATTCTGTCAAGCACTAATTTTGGAGAATCGCGTTTTTGGCCGGATTTTTGCGGTAAGTCGTTACTTTTCAGGTATCTAAAGGCTAATAAAAATCACTGCGCCGGTTTTGACGATTGTTTCGTGAGCCATGAGTTCATATACGTTTGCAAAATGTCGAGCGGAATCGCGCCTTCTTCCAGAACGGCATCGTGAAAAGAACGAATATCAAATCCATTCCCCAGCGTTGTTTCCGCATGGGTGCGCAGTTCGCGAATTTTCAGCTGCCCCAACTTGTATGCCAGCGCTTGCCCGGGCCACACGATGTATCGATCTACCTCAACGGTTATGTCCTGATCGGTCTTGCCAGTGTTTTCCCGGAAAAAATCGATCGCTTGTTGGCGCGACCAGCTTTTTGCGTGCATGCCGGTGTCGACGACCAGCCGAACGGCGCGCCACATTTCGTAGCTGAGTTGCCCGAATTTCGAATACGGATCCTTGTACATTCCCAAATCCTCGCCCAAACTTTCCGAATAAAGGGCCCAGCCTTCCACGAACGCGGAGTAGCCAATGTGCCGGCGAAATTCCGGAACGTTCTCCATTTCTTGCGCCAGGGAAATCTGCAAATGGTGGCCGGGAACGGATTCGTGCAGCGACAGCGCTTCCATTTCCCACTTCGGCCGCGCCGCCAGATTGTAAGTGTTCACAAAATAGGTTCCGGGCCGCCCGGCTGAAGGCGCACCCGGTTGGTAGTAAGCGGTAGTCTGCGACGGCGCTTTGAATGCCGGGATAGGAGTTACTCCGTACGGCAGTCGAGGCAGCTTGCCAAATTCGTGGGCGAGTTCGGGATCAATTTTCTTTGCGATGATGCGGTAGCCATCGACGAGTTCATCGGGCTGGGTATAGTAAAAGCGTGGATCAGTGCGGAGAAATTCGGTGAAGGCGTGAAAATTTCCCTGGAACCCGGTGGACTCGATGACCTTATCCATCTCGGCGCGGATTCGTTTCACTTCGGCGATACCAATTTCGTGGATTTCCTGCGGCGTTAGCGGCGTTGTCGTTTGCCAGCGAACATGAAACGCATAGGCTGCCGCTCCGTCGGGCAGAGCGCTGGCAGCAATGTTCTCGCGGCAGGCTGGCATGTACGTAGCGACGAGATAGTTGTTCAGCTTGTGGAAAGCCGGCACAAGATTGCTGGAATAGATTTGTTTCGCGCGATCTAAGAGCCGGTTGCGTTCCGCTGCTGAAGAGTTGGCCGGGAACTCCGTGAACGGCTCCAGCAGCGCACTTTTCAGCGGGTCGGCAGGAATCAAGTCGGTGATCTGCTTCGGGACATCGCGCATGGTGATTTTCGGCGGCGTGTAACCTCGCTTCAATCCCGCTTGCAAGTTGTCTATTGTCTGATCGACGGCGGCCGGAAGCGCTTCAAGACGCGCAATGACATCTTCGTAGTCGGAGGGCTTTTCGCGGGGCATCGTGGCCAGCGTTTCCGCCGCGCCCTGTTGTATGCCACCCATCTGACTGACCGGCATCCAGCGATTCGCTGGAGTCACTCCGCGAAATGGCATCGGATCGTCGCCGAACGGCAGCCCCTCCACCGTCGTTTCCAGGAGTTCGTGGTAAAGATCGAAGTTCAATTGTTCACTGGGCGGCAATGAGTCGCGCTTGAATTGTTGAAGCGCAGCCAGGCTTTCGCGCAAATGTTTCACACGCGCATCAAAGCCAGCCGGAGATTCGTCGGTCCAGCGCCGATTCTGCCCAGGGAAGCCAACTGCGGTCGCCATCTCTGGATAGTCTTGCATCCAGCGTTTCCAGTCTTCGGCGAGAAATGCACGGAAGCGCTGCCCGGTATTCGCTTCGTCGGCAGCATCGCTTTGTGCCGTCGCCAAAAGTGGCGGCAACAGGAGAATCGGCACCAGCGAAAGTGCCAACGAAGCCAGCATGCGAATCATGCGGTTCTCCCGGAAGAAGAAAACATTTCTTTTTCGCGGTCGTGCGCCAGAAAGACGACGAGACGCGCGGTTTCCTCGATGCCCATGGCGGTATTGTCAACGAGCACCGCATCGGAGGCGCGAACCAACGGAGACACTTTGCGCTCGCGGTCGCGTTTGTCGCGCTCGCGCACCTCGTCGAGCACTTCGGCGACTGTCATTACCTCGCCCTTTTCCTGGTGCTCTTTCCAACGACGTTCTGCCCGCGTTTCGGGTGAAGCATCGAGAAAAATCTTCAGTTCGGCATCAGGAAAAACAACAGTGCCAATGTCCCGCCCTTCCATCACCACTCCGCCGCCCCGCCCGGCGCGCTGTTGCTCGGAGACAAGAACTTGCCGCACGCCGGCGATCGTCGCAAGGCGCGAGGCGGCTTGCGCCACATTCGATGAGCGAATTTCGTAGGTTACTTCGGAGCCGTCGAGGAAAACGCGATTCTTAAGTCCCGCAATTTCCTGCTCGGGTGTTGGCGATTTCAGCACGATGTGCGTCTCGCGAGTGAGCGCAGTTAGCTCCGTTTCGTTGTCCAAAGAAATGTTATGCCGCAGGGCTTTCAACGCGACGGCACGATACATCGCGCCGCTATCGAGATAGAGAAACCCCAACAACGCGGCGACTCGGCGCGCGACGGTGCTTTTGCCCGAACCCGCGGGCCCGTCGATCGCAATCGTCAATCGGGTGGCCATGTTTTGCGCTTCCTGGTTAGTGCCTATTCGCCAGGCAACGGAAGGATGAATGATCTAAAAGCCCATGATGTTGTAGCCGCAATCGACGTAGATTGTTTCGCCGGTGATTCCGGAGGCCGCGTCGGACAACAGGAATACCGCGGTTCCACCCACTTCCGCCGGATCGACATTGCGCTTCAGAGGTGCGCGCTCCGCGTGGGCTTTCAGCATTTCGCCGAGCTGTGAAATGCCGCGAGCCGCCAGCGTCTTGATCGGGCCCGCGGAAATAGCATTCACGCGAATTCCCTTCGGGCCAAGGTCGTTACTCAGGTAGCGTACGGTGGCCTCCAGTGCGGCCTTGGCCACGCCCATCACGTTGTACTTCGGCACCACTTTTTCGGCGCCGTAGTAGGTCATGGTCACGATCCCGCCACCGGCCGGCATTAACGGAGCAGCCCCGCGCGCCACGGCAATCAACGAATACACGCTGACATCATGGGCAATGCGGAAACCCTCGCGCGACGTGTTCAAGAATTCGCCCTTCAATTCCTCCGCCGGCGCGTAGGCTACGCTGTGCACCACGCCATGCAGCACTCCATACTTGGTCTGCAATTCTCCAAATAGTTTCGCGATTTGCTCGTCGAACGACACATCGCACATGAACCCTTCCGCGCCGGGCAACTCCGTCACCAGATCCTTGGCTTCTTGCGCCATGCGCTCGTTCTGGTAGGTAATCGCCAGACGCCAACCCGCTTCGCTGAGCTTTTGCGCAATGGCCCACGCAATGCTGCGTTTGTTGGCCAGTCCAAATATCACCGCGGTCTTCTGTCCTTCGCTCACAATTCCCTCGTTATTGTGTTTTGTTGTTCCTGACATCGATTACTAGATCGGAACACGATACCAGCAATCAGATATCAGTGATCAGAAATCTGAAATCCTGACAACCGCAGCCCGCTTGCCTTGGTCCGCGGGTCCTAAATTCGGTGGAATGCGCGCTCGATCTCTCGCACGGAATAACGTAACACCACCGGCCGCCCGTGCGGGCAACTCATCGGGCAGTCGGTCTTGGCCAGCGCGCCCAGCAGCCATTCCATTTTTGTATTGTCGAGCGGCATATTCACTTTGATGGCCGCGTGGCACGCGGTCGAAGCGGCAATCTTGGACTGCAGCGTATCAATCGAAATGGCCGCGTGCTCGCGTTCAATTCCGTCCAGAATTTCCGTCAGCAAATGTTCCGCATCGGTCGCCGCAATTCCCGCGGGCACCGATTGAATGGCAACACTCTTCGGGCCCATCGGTTCCACTTCGAACCCGTTTGCATTCAACTCTTCGGCGATCTTTTCGTAAGTCACCAGTTGCCGCGGCGCAAGTTCAATCACCATCGGCATCAGCATACGCTGTGATTCCACTTTGCCGGCGCGCCGGGCCTCCAGATGCTGCTCGAAGAGAACTCGCTCGTGAGCGACATGCTGATCGATGATCCACAGACCTTCGCCATTCACCGCTACGATGAAGCTGGAACTGACCTGGCCTAAGGGCTTCAGGTCCGCGATTTGATCGGGACGCGGAAGCGCGGCGGGAGTTTCTTCGTTGGCACGCGCGAAATTCTCAGCCCAGTTGATTGTGGAGCGATCGATTCCCTGTGCCGCACCTGCAGCAAGCGTGGCCGCGGCGTCGAAAGGAAATCGCTGCGGTACGGGTTGCAGCGGTGCCGACGTGAGATCAAATCCGCTGCTCCCTGCGTAATCCGAGCCGACGCCCGAGCCCACGCCCAGTTCCTCCAATGCGGGAATCACCGCGCGCGGCACACTCGAATTTAGATTGCTGTTCGCGAAGCCGCCGGAAAATGTGGCCGGAGGAGCCACGGGATTGGGAGCATTGGTTGCCCCCACGGTCGCAAAACTGGCGATTGGCCGCGCGTTCATCAGGGCCTGGCGAATCGCATCGCGCGTAAAATCGTGCACAAACTGCGAACGGCGGAAGCGCACCTCGATTTTGGCCGGGTGCACGTTGACGTCCACCTCGTCGTACGGCATTTCGAGAAATAGCAGCGTCGCCGGAAACACGGTGGGCGGAAGTATGTTGCGATAGGCCTCGTGAATCGCGTGGAGGATCAGGCGATCGCGCACCAGCCGCCGGTTCACGAAAACGTAAATGCCATTGCGATTGGGGCGCTGAATTTCCGGGCGCGAGGTGAAGCCGGTGACCGTGAGGGTGGCCGCTTCTTCGCCCGCTTCCATCGCCGGCTCGGTGATTGCAGCGCGAAAAGCCGCGGAAGTTGAGGGGATTTCCACCAATTCATCCAATGCCTGGCGGCCAAAAAGCTGGTACACGCGATCGGCGAGCTTTTCCGCCGGTGGGCAATTCACGATTTCCTGCGTGGGCGTGGTCAGCGCGAATTGCTTTCCTGGATTCGCCAACGCGTAGTGCGTCACCAGAGATGCGATGTGCCCAAGCTCCGTAGTGTCGGACTTCAGGAATTTGCGGCGCGCCGGCATGCAGTAAAACAAATCCGCGACGCTGATGGTGGTTCCGGCCGGGACGCCGGCAGGTTTCACGCCAATTAGCTTGCCGCCGGCAAATTCAATGCGTGTGCCTTCCGCTTCGTTGCTGTCGCGCGTTTCCAGCAAAAGCCGCGAGACCGCCGCGATCGACGGCAGGGCCTCCCCGCGAAAACCAAGCGTAGCAATGGAGAGCAAATCATCCGCCGTGCGCAGCTTGCTGGTGGCGTGGCGCTCGAAAGCCAGCAGCGCATCGTCGTGAGCCATGCCGTGACCGTCGTCGATCACGCGAATCATGCGTTTGCCGCCCATCTCCGTCTCGATGCGAACGGAAGTGGCGCCGGCATCCAGCGCGTTCTCGAGCAGCTCTTTGACCACCGAAGCTGGGCGCTCTACGACTTCGCCCGCGGCGATCTTATTCGCCACGGCTTCCGGCAATATGCGTATGCGGTTCATGAGCCCTTGATCTGGATTCCCAGCTGGTCGAGCTGCAGGTTGTCGACTTCGGACGGCGACTCGGCCATCAAATCAACCGCCGCGGTTGTTTTTGCGAACGCGATTACCTCACGGATGGACTTTTCGCCGGTCAGCAGCATCACGACGCGGTCGAGGCCCAGCGCGATGCCGCCGTGCGGTGGCGTGCCATACGTCAACGCATCGAGGAAGAATCCAAAGCGGCGTCGCAACTGCTCTTCCGACAATCCCAGAGCTTTGAACAATCGCTCCTGAATATCCTGGCGGTGAATTCGAATGCTGCCCGATCCCAGTTCAACGCCATTCAGCACCAGGTCGTAGCCTTTCGAGCGCACTTCCCACGGAGCTGTCTCCAACTTTTCCAAATCTTCGTCGACAATTCCGGTGAAGGGATGTTGCGCGCTGACCCAGGTTTTGTCTGACTCGCTCCATTCAAACAACGGAAAGCCCGTCAGCCACAGGAATTTCCATTGCGTTTTGTCGATTTGGCCCAGCGCTTCGCCGAGTTGCAGACGCAACTGGCCCGCCACCAATGCCGCCGCTTCGGTGCCCTTGATCTGTTCCTTCGCGGAAACGGCAACGACCAGATCACCCGTCTTCGCAGCGCATAATTCCGCGAGCTTCTTGACGTTCTCCGCGCCAATCAGTTTTTCGACCGTCGAAGTCGTTCCCTCAGCCGCAAGCTTCACGAAATACGCTCCGCGCGCTCCCGCAGCTTTGGCCTTCTCGGTCAACTCGTCCAACTGCTTGCGCGAATAACCGGCCGCACCGGGCGCCGCGAACGCAAACACGTTGCCTTCGATCTGCAGTTTCTGCCTGGCTTCAGCAGGAAAAGCTTCCGTCACTTCGTGAAGCTCCATGCCGAATCGCATGTCGGGCTTATCGCTGCCATACTTACAAATCGCGTCCTTGTACAGCATGTGAGGAAACGGCGCCTCGGCCTTAATTCCCGCCACGGTGCAGGCGCGCACCATCACGTTTTCGATGACGCTGAAAATGTCTTCCTGGCGAGGAAACGACATCTCCACGTCCAGTTGCGTGAATTCCGGCTGGCGGTCGGCGCGCAGATCTTCGTCGCGAAAGCATTTGACGATCTGAAAGTAGCGATCCATCCCGCCAATCATCAAAATCTGTTTGAAGATTTGCGGCGATTGCGGCAAGGCGTAAAACTGGCCGTGATGCACGCGGCTGGGCACCAGGTAGTCGCGCGCGCCCTCTGGCGTCGAACGCGTCAGTATCGGGGTTTCCACTTCGATGAAGCCCAACTCGTCCATGACTTTGCGGATTTCGAGAATTATTTTGTGGCGCAATGCCAGGTTGCGGTGCGGCTTCGGGCGACGCAGATCCAGATAGCGGAAGCGCAGGCGCGTCTCTTCCGCAGCGTTGATTTCGTCTTCCACGGGAAATGGCGGCGTCTTGGAAGTGTTCAGGATGTGCAACTTCGAAGCGGCCATCTCCACTTCGCCCGTCGCCAGTTCGGGATTGGCCTTGCCGCGCTGCAGGACTTTGCCCTCGACGGCAATTACAAATTCGCTGCGCACCTGCTCCGCCTTCGCGTGCGCTTCGGGTTGCGTCTCTTTGTTGAACACTACCTGCACAATTCCAGAGCGGTCGCGCACGTCAAGGAACAACAGGTTGCCCAGGTCGCGCCGCCGGTGGACCCAGCCCATAATCGTGGCATCGCGGCCAGCGTCGCTGGCGCGCAATGCGCCGCAGTAATGCGTTCGTTTCAGATTACCGAGAAAGTCCAACACGGCGATCACTCCTCACTCAACTAGCGATAAGCCTGAGCTGATCTTTGGTTGAGATCCTTCGCTTCGCTCAGCACGACAACGTTCTTGCGTTCTCCAAAAAATCCAGCAAATGTGCTTCTGTAAACTTCGCCTGCGTTCCATCCGCTAGCGTCTTTAGCGTCCACTGGCCGGAAGCGGCTTCGTCTTCGCCCAGAATCAGCGCGTAGCGTGAACCAATCCTGTCTGCCTGGCCCAATGCTTTTCCAAACTTCTGTTCGACGGGCGGCAATTCCACGCGAAAGCCTGCGGCTCGCAGAATCTTAGCCGCATGGATGGCGGTAGCGAGCGTTTTTTCTCCCATCCACGCAATGTAGACGTCGCGGCCCTTGGCCACATCGCCCTTCCCTGCCTCTTGCAGAGAAAGAATCAGTCGGTCTTCACCAATCGCAAAACCAATTCCCTTCGTCGGCAAGCCACCAAGAAGTTCGACCAGTCCATCATACCGCCCGCCACCACATACCGCATTCTGCGAGCCAAGGCCCTTGGCGGTAATCTCAAAAGTGGTGCGCATGTAGTAGTCCAGCCCGCGCACGAGCCGCCAATTTTCTTTGTAAACCACGCCGCGCAGCCCCAGCTGGCGCTTCACTTCTTCGTATTGCTTGGCACAGTCCGCGCAAAGGTGCTCGCTGATGCGAGGCAACTTGGCAATGACCTCCTGCTCCGACTCGAGCTTCGAGTCCAGCACGCGCAGCGGGTTGGTCTCAATCCGTCGCAGGCTGTCCGGTCCAAGCTTGTCTTTAACCTTGAGCAACTCCGCGCGCAGCACCTCAAGGTATTTCGGCCGGCACTCGCGGCATCCAATCGAATTGATCTCCAGTTGCACGCCTTGCAGGTCCAGCCGCGCGAAAAACTCCATCAACATTTCGATCACTTCGGCGTCTGTCGCTGCGTCCTTGGCGATGTCCTTCGTGCCACCTTGTCCAGGCTGGATCGCCTCCAACACTTCGGCGCCAATCTGGTAGAACTGGCGGTATCTTCCCTTCTGCGGTCGTTCGCGCCGAAACATTGGTCCCGTGTAGTACAGCTTCACCGGCTGCGGCAGTGCGTGCATGCCGTGCTCGATATATGCCCGGCAAACCGACGCCGTCGCTTCCGGGCGCAAACTCACGGACGTATCGTCGCGATCCTCGAACGAATACATCTCCTTGGAAACAACATCGGTCTCTAACCCAATCGACCGCGCAAACAATTCTGTGGGCTCAAAGATCGGCGGGCGAATCTCTCCGAATCCGTAGGTGCCAAATACTTCGCGGGCGGTCTGTTCGACGCGGTTCCACAATTGCGTTTCCGGCGGAAGCAGATCGCGCGTGCCCTTAATTGCCTGAAATTTTCGTTTTTCCGCCATGGGGAGTGCGCCGGCTAAAACGGCTCAGCCTTCGTAATTGCTCCAATCTACGTTTTCGCCCCGGTCTGTCGCTTCGGCGCGATAAATCTCCTTGTACCCGGCATAGCGCGTGGCGTACATCGCAATGGTGTCGATATCCTGCTGCGACAGCGCGCGCTTCACTTTTCCCGGCGAGCCCATCACCAGACTACCCGCTGGAATCACGGTGCGTTCGGTGATCAAAGTGCCAGCCGCGATGATGCTGTTCGTCCCGATCACCGCGCCATTCAAGATTGTGCAACGCATTCCGATCAGCACGTGAGACCCAATGGTGCAACCGTGCAAAGTTACGGAGTGACCCACAGTGACCTCGTCGCCCAGCACCAACGGATACTGATCCTTCATTACGTGCAGCACGCTGCCGTCCTGAATATTGGTGCGCTTGCCAATGCGGATGTAATGCACGTCGCCGCGCGCCACGCACAGGGGCCAAACGCTGGAGTCTTCGCCAATGGTCACGTCGCCGACAATCACCGACGCGCGGTCGATATACGCCGAGGGCGCAATTTGTGGCCACTTGCCGCGGTAAGCGCGGATATCGGGTTGCGCACTCATAGAGTTCCTCGAAGGCTCGTAAGTGATTGCTGGTCAATAATATAGACTGTCCTGCGCCGCCTGCCAGCACACCCTGAGTATTTCAAGATATCACCCGATTCACCCTACTGACAAGGAATGCGGCGCCCCGGCTCTCAGCCCCAGCGCTTGATTTTCGGCCACACTTTTTCCAGATCGCCGGATTTCGGGCGCCGGCACAAATATACGTCGAAGTGTTCGTAGGGCATCGAGAGCGGGTGCGTCACGGTTCCGACCAATTCCACGCTGTCAAACAGCTGACGCAGGCGCTCGGGCCGATCATCCATAACGATCAAACACTCTCCGGTGTAGCCACGCGGTCCCCAATAAAAATAGTTCTGGTGACCGGATATGGCAGGAGGCAAACCCATTTTCGCGCCGAAGAAATCGATGGCGCCGGCTTGGCCGTAGTTCTGTGCAAATATCCCGCAGGACTTCTGCTCTTCGGGCGGAAGCTTGTTATAGGCATCGGCGACTACTTGCGCCATTTCTTTCCAGCCAAATTGATCGGCATAAAGTTGCGGCAGTGGACCCAAGCGATTATTTTCGATGCGTGGCGGATGCAGGTGCATGAATTGGGAATAGGCGATGTACTGATCGACGCTCAGCATCGGGAAGTAGGCGAAGGGCGCGATGATCAGACCGGTCGCTATCAACAGCGCGATGTAAGCAGGTTTCAGCCATCGCGCGCTCTTCAGAGTGGTGAACCAGCGTTCGAAGAACAATCCTCCCGCCGCAAACAGCATGGGATAAGCGGGCGCGGGATAATACATGCGTCCGTGCATCGTCAACATGCAAATCATCAGCACGACGTAGGCGATGCCGAGAACGCGCCAGCCTTTTCCGTGGTAATCGCGCAGCAGCTCGAACAATCCGGCAATCCAAACCGGCGCAGCCAGCGGATGCAGAATAAACGCTTGCACCAGCAGGAACATGCCGGGTCCCATTTCCGTGTTTCGGCCGCTCTGCTGGACGTTGCGCAGCAATTCGGCGGTAGGAAAGTGACGCTGAATTTCCCAAAGCAAGTTGGGCAGAAAAATCAGGAACGCGAGGAGCGCGCCAAGCCAGATCCACGGCTTGGCGAATTGCTTCCTCTGCGGAGTGAGCAACAAGCCGACGAAAAGGCCGAAGCCAAAGATCAACATGGAGTGCTTATTCAGCAAGCCAACGCCGCAAATCGCGCCGAACAATAGCCAGAGCTTTTGGCTGGCGCCACTGAAGATTTTCAGGACCACCAGAGCCGCGCCCATCCAGAACAGCGACTCGAAGACGTTCATAGTCAAGATGGAATCGAGCCCCAGATAGATGGGCGCAACGGCCACGCAGACGCAGGCGAGCGCGATGCCAAACCGCCGCGCGCCGAGTTCGCGCGCAATCAAGCCCGTAAGCAAGACGCGCAGGCCAGCCGCGACGGCGGGCAAGAAATGCAGCGCAGAGAGCGAATCGCCCAGCGTCATACGCTCCAGCCAGGTGATTACCGCGATTAACGGCGGCTGGTCCACGTATCCCCAAGCCAGGTGGTGGCTGCAAGCGAGGTAGTACAACTCGTCAACGAAATAGCCGTAGCGGCCGCTGACCAGCATGTGCGCGGCAAATACCAACAAAGACAGCCCGCCCAAAAGTGCCCATACTTCTGGACGGGCGTCTCGGGTGCGTCCGGGGAGATTGGATTCGACCGGTGCGGATCCAGTCATAGAAGCGCCCTCATTTCTTGGAACGTCCAAAATCGCAGGAAAGTTCCGTAGAAGAATCAGGAGCGAGCGTGAAAATCGGCCAGAAAAGGCGCGACACGATAAAACGGAACCGTCGGTCAGTCGATCTGGACGGTTGGCCCGCCGGACGTGGCGCGAACTTCAGCGAGGCGCGCGGTCACCGCCTTCGCCACGCGATACAAACTCTGCGCCGCCGGAGCCGCTTCGCCCTGCGCCGCGACAGGTTTGCCTGTATCACCGCCAATGCGAATGCGCGGATCGATTTCCACTTCGCCGAGGAGCGGCACGCCGTATTCGATGGCGGTCTTGGAGCCTTCGCCGTGGCCAAAAATATCCACCGGCTTGCCACAATGGGGGCAACTGAAGGTGCTCATGTTCTCCACCACGCCCAGCACTTCCACGTTCACCTGGCGGAACATTTCGATGGCCTTGCGCACATCCGCGAGCGCCACCGTCGAGGGAGTCGTGACCACCACCGCTCCGCTCACCGCAACGGTTTGAATCAGCGTCAACTGAACGTCTCCGGTGCCCGGCGGCAAATCGATCACTAGATAATCAAGTTCGCCCCATTCCACATGCCGCAGAAATTGAGTGATCACGCTGTGCAACATCGGACCGCGCCAAATGACCGGCTTGTCTCCTGGATTCAGCAAGCCCATGGAAATCATCTTCAGGCCTTGCGATTCCACCGGGATGATGGTCTGTTGCGCCGTTGCCATTGGCTCAGTAGTGGAGCCCAGCATGATGGGCACGTTCGGGCCGTACACGTCCGCGTCCAGCAATCCAACTTTGTGCCCGAGCTTTACCAGCGCCAGCGCCAGATTCACCGCGACGGTGGTCTTGCCGACGCCGCCTTTTCCGCTGGCAATTGCGATGAGGTTCTTCACTCCCGGAATTGGGTGGCGTTCCGGCATCTGTCCTGGCTGCGTGCCTGGCGGCATGATTGAATCCTTCCCTGTGAAGAAGTTGGTTAACCCACACTGAGTGGGCGTTCTGGAATTGCCCTTACTTTACTGCTTCTTTACTTCATCGATTCTTGCTAGGAATTTGCGCCGTGGCACTTCTTGTATTTCTTTCCTGAGCCGCAAGGGCAAGGATCGTTGCGTCCCACTTTTGCGCCAGCGCGTACCGGTTTCGGCGCTTCTGCCTGGCCCGCGCCGGTCTGATACTGCAGATCGCGTTGCTGCCGTTCCTGCCGGCGCTCCAGGGCACGCGCAAAATCCGGCAAGCGTTGCGGAGCGGCTTCTTCGGCGCGAGCCTCAGCACTGGCCGAGACTGCATTCGCTATCGCGGCACGCTGGCGCGGAGGCTCAGGCTGAGGCGGCCTGGGTTGAGCGGGCTGCGCTTCCTGTTGAATCTGCACGTGGAACAGATAGCGCACGGTTTCATTGTCGATGCGCGCCATCATATCTTCAAACAGGATGAACGCTTCCTTCTTGAATTCAACCAATGGGTCTTTTTGCCCGTACCCGCGCAGACCGATTCCTTCCTTCAAGTGGTCCAGCGAGAGCAGGTGGTCTTTCCACTGCGAATCCACAACGTCGAGAATGATCCGGCGCTCCAGCCAACGCAGCAAGTCGGGGCTGAACTGTTTTTCTTTCTCCGCGTAACGTTCCGCCACGGCATGGGCCACCGCGTCGGACAGTTCTTCGTGATTCAGCGCAGCGGGATCCGCGCCTGCAGCTTTCGCATCGATGCCAAACTGGCTGTGTACCTCGGCGAGGAGTTGCGCCGTATTCCATTGCCCGGGATGCTGTTCCTTCGGGCAATAGGTGTTCACTAATTCGCGGGCGACATCTTCCGCGATGCCCAGCACATAGTCGCGCTGGTCCTTGCCTTCCAGCGCGGAGCGACGAATGGCGTAAATCGTCTCGCGCTGCTTGTTCATTACGTCGTCGTATTCCAGCAAATGTTTGCGGGCGTCGAAGTTTTGCGCTTCCACGGACTTTTGCGCATTCTCAATGCGGCTGGAGATCATGCCCGACTCGATGGGCACGCCTTCCGTCATTCCCAGACGAAACATCAGTTGCTTGACGCGTTCGCCGCCGAAAATACGCATCAAGTCGTCTTCCAGCGAAAGAAAGAAACGCGAGGAGCCGGGGTCGCCCTGGCGGCCGGCGCGGCCACGCAACTGGTTATCAATACGGCGTGCTTCGTGGCGCTCCGTGCCCAGGATGTGCAATCCTCCCAGCGCGACGACTTCGTCGTGCTCGGCTTTGCACTGCTGCGCGAATTGCTCGAACATCGGCGCCCACTGGTCCTGCGGCACCTGAAATATTTTCCCTTCGTGCTGGAACAGCACCATCGGCACGGTGGGCTGCGCGGCTGCGCCGTCGGTCTCTACTCCAATTACGGCGGGAGCCGCCGCATAGGGCAACGCCAGCTTGTTCTTCAGAAAATACTCGCGGGTCATGGCTTCAGGATTGCCGCCGAGCAGAATGTCAGTTCCGCGGCCCGCCATATTCGTTGCTACGGTGACGGCGCCTTTGCGGCCTGCCTGCGCGACGATGCGCGATTCGCGCTCGTGCTGCTTGGCGTTGAGCACCTGATGCGGAATTCCCGACTTCTTCAGCAATTCCGCAATCGTTTCCGATTTCTCAATCGAAATGGTGCCCACCAGCACGGGCTGCCCACGTTCGTTATACTGGCGAATGCCGTTTGCCAGCGAATTGTCTTCCTGCAGGATGCCGTTCACCACCGCTTCGAATTTCTCTTTTTCCGTGCGGTACACCACGTCGCGATTCTCGATGCGGATCAACGTGCGATTGGTTGGCACTACCACCACGTCCAGGTTATAGATCTTGCCGAATTCGGCCGCTTCCGTTTCCGCTGTTCCCGTCATGCCCGACAGCTTCTTGTACATGCGGAAATAATTCTGGAAGGTAATCGTAGCGAGGGTTTGATTTTCGCGTTCGATCTTTACGCCTTCCTTGGCTTCCACCGCCTGGTGCAATCCGTCGGACCAGCGGCGTCCCGGCATCTGGCGTCCGGTAAACTCATCGACGATGATCACCTCGCCGTCTTTCACCACATAGTCGACGTCCAGCTTGTAAAGCGAGTGCGCGCGCAATGCCTGGTACACGTGGTGCATCTGCTCGACGTTGGCGATATCGGAAAGGTTGGTGATGCCCAGCAGGCGTTCGCACTTGTTGAAGCCTTCTTCCGTCAACGTAGCAGTGCGATGTTTTTCGTCCAGCGTGAAATCGATATCCTTGATCAGCTTGGGAATGATCTTGTCGATTTTGAAATACTTGTCGGTGGACTCTTCCGAGGGACCGGAAATAATCAGCGGGGTTCTGGCTTCGTCAATCAAGATGGAGTCGACTTCGTCGACGATGGCAAACTGGTGGCCTCGTTGCACACAGCTGGCCAGGTCGTACTTCATATTGTCGCGCAGGTAATCGAAACCAAACTCGTTGTTGGTACCGTAGGTCAAGTCAGCGGCATAGGCTGCGCGGCGCTGCTCGTCGTCGAGGTCATGCACGATGACGCCGACGGTTAATCCCAGCGCCTTATAAAGGGGGCTCATCCACTCCGCGTCGCGGCGGGCCAGGTAGTCGTTCACCGTGACGAGGTGAACGCCGCGGCCAGCCAACGCATTCAGCGCCGCGGGAAGGGTTGCGACCAGCGTTTTCCCTTCGCCCGTCTTCATTTCCGCGATCTTGCCGTCGTTCAACACCATTCCGCCGATCAACTGCACGTCGAAATGGCGCATCCTGAGGAAGCGACGGCCCGCTTCACGGACCAGGGCAAATGCCGGAACGATTACCGGGCCGAGGGCCTTCTGCAATTCTTCCTTGTAGGAAGGCTCGGCGGGATCCGCGTCCTTCAACTGCTCCTGCACTTGCGTTCTGAGCGCCTGGAAACGTTCCTTCAGTTGTTCGTCGCTCAGCGCCTGAACTTCGGCCTCCTGAGCGTTAATGGCCGCGATAATCGGCTGGAGTTTTTTGATGTCGCGTTCGTGCTTCGTGCCGATAAATCGGGCTACGACGCGGTCGAGTATTTGTGCTGCTTCCATGTATGGTTCGCCGTCTCCTGACGGGAGTAGGGTGAAATCCGCGCTTGCACAAGCCAGTAGAGCCGGACTGGGACAAACACCTTATTGTAACTGGTTAGATGCGCCCCCGCCAAGATTCGCCACGCGCTGGAAGCGCCTACTCACATCGTATCCCCCTGGTGAACTTGAAGTGTTTGAATGAGAAGAGGCGGAAGGAGGCAGACCGGTTACACAATCTGCACGAGATCTGGCGGACAATCGCGCAAATTCTCCATGGAAATGTTTCTTTCGGACTTTAGCGCGTCCTGCGCCGGCACCATGCCAAAAGCGCGATTGCGTCCTTCGCGTTTCGCCAGATAGAGGGCCTTGTCCGCGAGTTCAATAACGTTGTCAATTGAGAGCAGCCCGACATCGTCTTGCAGCCACGGAAATGGCGCCCAGCCAATGGAACAAGTTTTGTGTATTTCCACGCCGTTGCCCACGTCGAAAGGCAAATCGCGAACTGCCTCCAACACTCGGCTGCACAGCATCGAGGCGTTTTCCCGGTCGGTGGTGCGGCACACCAACAGGAATTCTTCTCCACCCCAACGCACCAGGTCGTCCGACCGCCGCATTATCGAAGCGATTCGCTTGGCGACTTCCTGCAACAGGCGGTCGCCGGCGGCATGTCCCAATTCGTCGTTCACACGTTTAAAACGGTCGATATCCACCAGAACGAAGATCAATTCCTGGCGTGGGGCGGGAGTCGACGTGGGATCGAGGGATTTCAGATGTGAGCGCAAGGTTTGGGCAATGTCCGTGGAGATGGTTTCGTAAAAATAGCGGCGATTCCTTGTGGAGGTTAGCGGATCGGTCAGCGAAATCTCTTCGAGTTCCTTGTTCTTCTGCGTGAGCTCGGCGTTCCGTTGAGCAACGGCCTGTTCCAACTCCCTGCGCCTGCGGCTTTCTGTTCGCGTACGCAAGGACACAAATCCCCACACCGCCATCAAGAAGAATAGAATCGCCGAGCCACGCGCCCACCACGTCTGCCAGAAATTCGGGCGCACACCAAACTTGAAGCTGGCCTCCGACGCAACGGCGCCCGATTCTTCCTGCCAGCACTGCACAGCAAACTCATACTTGCCCGCAGGGATGGCGGCGTAACGGATTTCCCGCAGCTCTGTTTCTGTCGCCTGATCTTCCATGCCCTTCAATTGGTACCGGCAACTCATCTTGTCGGGATCGTCTAGGTCCATGGGAGTGAACTGCACCGCCAGCGTGCTATCGGACGCGGATACCTCGGGAACTTCGGAAACTTTTCGCTCCAGGCTGCCGAGGGTGACGAAGGTGAACAGCACCGTTGGCGGCACTTCCGCTGTGGCGCCGGGAAGGGGCTGATAGCGAGCCAGTCCTCGCGAAGTCGCCACCACGAAACTTCCATCTTGCTCTTCCCTCACGCCGGTCCATGGACTGATGTCGTTCCAGAGCAATCCGTCAGCGTGATTGAGGCGTTGAATGCGGCCGTTGGAGTCGAGAATGGCCAGGCCGTCTGTGCCGTTGAACCAGACGCGGCCTTGTGAATCGCGGAGTACCACGGTCCAATCCCAGTTGTGATGCTCGAATCGCGCAATGCCGTTCTTCGCCAGGCGCACATGACTGACGCCCACCACATCGTTGTAGCCGATCCACACTTCGTCGTCGTTCAGTGCCACGACGCTGGTTACGGTTTGCCCGCGCAGACCATCGCTCGCCGAGAGAGTCTTCCATAGTTTGCCGTCGAAGCGATATAGCGCTCCGGGACCTGTAGCCCACAAAACACCGCTGGGAGCGAAGGAAAGAAAGTCGATCTCGCCGGCCTCGGCAGGCAGGGTGATGTCCTTAGGTTCGGCGAATCCTTTGCCGGGGGTGAATCGCACCAAGCGCGTCTTGGTGCTCGCCCAGATGCTGCCGTCCGGCGCCGCGTAAACCGTGGAAAACGCGCGTCCGAAGTATGCGGGGCTGACGGTGGTGGAAAAGTCGCGCGGGTCAATGCGCACCAGAGAGCCGATGGGCGTGACGCCCCAAACCGCGCCGTCTCCGGCGAGCTGAATCTGGCGAATTTCTCGGGGGCCATCGCCCAAGGTGACTCGGTCCCAGCGACGAGACTCTTGATCCCAGATGCCAATGCCTTTCCCGGTGCTGACCCACAATCGTCCGCGGTGATCGCGAATGGTTGACCATGTGGAATTGTCGGGCAGACCTTCGGTGGTGGTCCAGGCGGACCACTCGTGCACTCCAGGGACGCGGTCCAATCCGGTTCCCGACCCCGCTATCCATAATGTGCCTTCGCGATCTTCAAGCGCGCACTCCACATCGTTGCTGGTGATTCCTTGCCTGTCGGTCAATACCTGCCATCGGCCTTCCTGCTTCCAGTACAGTCCGGCTGAGGTCGGCACCAACAAGCGGCCGTCCTGGTCGATTGTCGGCTTGCCCTCTTCTTCATTGGAGCTGGCAGTGACGCCGGTTTCGAGAGTGATCCGGTGCATGCGAGGATCGAGTCTGGCGAGATGTGTCGCCGTTCTCAGCCACATGGTCTGGCTGCCGTCGAATAGCAAAGCGACAACGCGATCTTTTGGCAACCGGATTTTCGGGTCGGCTACAAAGGAGCTGCCTGCGGGATCCAAGTGCGACAGGCGCGCGCCATCGGTGATCCAGATCGTGTCGTCAGGCGCCCGCACAATTCCGGCGGCCCTTTCCTGAATATTCTCGGACTTGCCAAACACATTCATGGTGGCAGGGTTTTTTGCATCGATTCGCAGCACTCCGCCTTTGAAAAGCATCACGAAGGCGACGCCTTTACTGTCGACCGCGAAGATCTGATTTCCGGTTCCCAAAGGCATCATCGCCGGTGGAATGGGCAGTCGCTCGAATTCGCCATTTTTCAGGTGAGCGATGCCGCGGTTTCCGGCGAACCACGGCGTGCCGTCCGGAGCAATCAGCAAGTCCACGATGTAGTGTCCGGTGATGGGCTCGACTTCGGTCATCTTCCGGGCCCGCGCGCCGTCGTAACGGTAAAGTCCGGTCTGCGTGCCGATCCAAAGAAAACCCTGCGCGTCCTGGCCCATGCAAGTGGCAGTGACCGCGCCCATCCCTAGTTGATCTTCCAGCCTTTCGACGGTGAATCGCGGGTTAGCAGGAAACGAAACTCGCGACGGGCCAGCCATCGCGGGGCACACCAGTGCCGCCGCTGCACACAGCAGCAAAAAGATTCGCGATGGGAATCCATTGGACAAAGCACAACCACCTTAGAACCGCCGGTCAGCCTCGGCATGGCAGGCTTCCAGGCAGGGTTCTTCACCGTGGAAGCAGGATAAGAGGAGCATCTGTAAGGAGTAAATCGACCAAAGGTACCGTAGTGTAGTACCTATGACTAGTCACTTACTGAGGAACGTTCCAGAATTAAACAGGCGGCGATGTTATTGCGAATAAAGGGTTTAAGGTCGAACTGTGGAATTCGGCAGCGCGGCGAACTCTTGCGTAAATCGCTACTTGCCTCCCCGTTCCATATGTTCCAGCAGCAGCTTCCGGAACTTGCCGCGTTCTTCCAGACTCATGTCCACGATCTCGAAGGACATATCTTGCGCGCGATAATCTCGCATCAACGCCGTTGCCTGCAGATTTCGCAAACCAAGCTGCATCTTCAGTTGTACTTGGGTGCCAGGGGCCAAATGCATGTTCATGGTGGCCAACCCGCCCGTCATGCTGGCCGTTTTAATTTCCAGGCTGCAGTTTTGCTTCAGGTTGGTGCTGACCGCATGCAGGTTCTTCTGCAGTTTTACGCGCGGATGCCGGCGCTGGCGCACAAATTTTGAATTTAGCGGGACCTGCAGCGGGGCCAGCGACATCTCGTCGCGCTCAATTCCGCTCTTGGGCAAAAATTCTTTTTCCCACGCCGGATCCAATTTTTCCAGAGCTTGCATGGCGGCGATGCGCAGTTCCTGCGGATACTGCCAGCCAAATATCTTGCGGGTCTCCACGATGCGCTTCAGGGTGCTGATGGCTTCAGCAGCATCCAACCTTCCCAGTGCCTCGATGGCTTTGACGCGAAGGAATGGAGCGGCGTTGACGGGCAAGTCGCCGTCGGCAATCGTCAACATTCGTCCAAGCGCTTCGCGATCGCCGGTCATGCCGATTTCGTCGACGACCAACGGCATCACCAGGGGATCAACGTGATCGAGTATCGCCAAAAAAACGCGGCAACGTCCCTGCGCGCTGCTCGCTGCAAGTTGCCGCACAATTCTATCTTGCGCGGTCCGCGGGAAGTCCTTCACGCGACCAGGCAGAAAAACTTCCGTGGCTTGGGGGTCGAGCTTTGCCAGCAATCCCACCATTTCGACAGCATCGCTCGCCGGCCCCCCACGCACCGTGCTTCTGAGATATTGCACCGCTTCTTCGCCGAGGTCGTGAGCCAGGTTCGCCACGTTCTCCACGTCTTCTCGCAACTGGCATCGATTGAAGCGCACGGCAAGCTGCTCCATCGCCGTCTGTGGCAGTTGCTTCAACACTCCTGTCAAACCAGCGGAAATCTGCCGCGCGCGCAATGCTTCATCGACGAACTCCGGCACGCGCTCTTCGATGCCCATTTTTGCCCGCAACGTTTTGGCGATTCCGGGCCTTTGCGTTTCCACGCCAGCCAGCAAATCCAGCGCTTGCTCCATCGCCGGGAAGCAACGCTGGGTGGCAGCTTCCTGGCTGAGGCGCACAAATGCAGCGCTGACCAGCGACTGCAGATCCTGATCCTGCTCCACACTCAAGCGCAGCCCGACGTGGCGCAATGCCTCGGCCAGCAGCTTGGAATCGGCTTGGGCGTACAATTCGGCCATTTCCGAAAGGCCCGTGGCCGCGCGTTTTCGCGCATCCGGCTCTTCACTGTCGGCGCAGCGGGCGTAGTTTTGCAGGATGCTGATGGCCTCTGCGACATTGCCTTGCCCGATCAGTTCAGAAACATACGATTGGACGTTCTTCGGAGGAATGGCCCAGGCTTCCTGCGAAAGCAGCACTTCCCTCTTCGCGCTCTCTGGCACCGATGCCCAGAATTGGCGATCCAGAATTTCGCGATGCGATTCGGCCAGTATGCCTGCCTCGGCCATCTTGTCTTCGTGCTGGCCCAGAATCTTTCGCAGGCTTTCAACTTCCTGATGCATGCGGTCGAGCATCTGCCGAACCGCGTTGACTTTCACTTCGCCGCGCTCGAAACGTTCCAGCGCGAAGCGAATGGAGAGATGCTCGGCGAGTTGCACCAGCACGCTCTGGTCGAGCTTGTGGTTTTTGCCCTGTTCCGCGATGCCCGCCAGCGCATTTCGCAGCATTTCCTGCGCATTCACCGGCATCTGTGTAACCTGTTGCTGGAATTCAACCGCGGCGCCGGCAGGGTTCTCCCCCGCTTCCATCCTTCCCAGCGTGGTCAAGGCCCGCAGGATGCGATAAATTCCTTCTTCTCCTGGCTCGCCAATTCCAAAACCCATTCCGCCCCCACCGCTTCCCGCTTCGCCTCCACTGCCGCTGCCCGTTCCGCCCCCGGTGCCTGGGCCACGCCCGCCGCCACTGCCGCTTTCATTGCCGAGCAAAATCTCAATTCCGGCGCCGCCGCTGTAGTTACTGCCGGAGCCGACGCCCCCGCCGCTCGAGCCGGTGCCCGAGGCTCCGCCAGCCGCACCACCTGCGTGGCCATTTCCGACTGAACCCGCCGACCCGGCCCCAGCAGCCGTGCCAGTTCCTCCGCCGCCAGTACCCGCACCGGTTCCGTGTCCCGTGCCCGAGCCGCCTGTTCCTGTTCCCCAGCCAGATCCAGTTCCGCCGCCGCTGCCGGTTCCGGAGCCCGTTCCACCGGTTCCTGATCCACCGCCAGAGTAGTAACCGCTCCCGGTTCCACCGGTTCCGGATCCAGTTCCGGAGCCATAGCCACTGCCGGTTCCACCGCCTCCGGAAGACCCGCCGAATCCGCCATCGCCCTCACCGCTTCCGGAGTGTGACCCTTGCGCGGCTGCAATCAACTCCAGCAGTTTTTGCGGGTCGTTCAACATTTTCTTGAACGAATCCTGCTCGTCGCCCAATGAGGCCGCGGCGATTTGCGCAGCCATGCTGGCATCTTTCAGGCGCACATCGGTGGCCACGAAGCACACTTCGTTGACGCGAATCCCCCTAGCATCGGCAATGGCCGTCTTCAACTGCTGCGCCAGTTCCGCGGGCTTAGCCTTACCGGTGGGAAACGCGTGCACAAATTTTGCCAGCTCTTGCTCACTCACTTGGGCGGTGAATTGCACGCTCGCCAAACCCGCTGCGGACAACAGCTGCGCGAACTGCTTTTCCGCAGGCGACCCTTCCAGCGGCACACCATCCAGCAGCAGTTGCGTTCCGGTCGCTCCGAGCAGCAAACCTTCGTCGGCGTCTTCCGGAATGGCGGTGCGCAACTCGTTCCAGGCGATGCCCAACTGCTCGACAGTTCGAACATGCTCGTAACCGTACAGGCGGGCAAATTTCAGCAGGATATTCAGACTACGGACAAAAGCTCGCCCGGCGGTGGTCTTGGGGTCCGTTTTCATCGTGTTGAGTGGCACGTGATACCTGTACTCCAGCGCAGCAGCGCCTAGGACTTCATCTCTAGTACCGTAAGCCTCTTGCGCGCGGCTCACAATGGTACAGAGGTCCCATGTAACGCGCGCGTTATCTCTCCGGCGGGACAGTTGCTATGCCTGACCATATGTACGGCTTTCAAAATGAAGGGACAGGTAGTTCCTGAACGGATTGACACTACTGGCTGGAGTTATCGCGTCAATGCAATGCGGCCCTGGCGCCGGCTTCGGTTGCTGACGTTCGCGGGTTGCGGCAAGCCGCCGAGTTCCAACAAAAGCTTGCGGAGTCTCGAACGCTCATCCAATTCCATGTCGACAAATTCAAATGCCATGGCTTGAGGCCGCGCGCCTCGCACGATCGCTTGCGCGCGAATATTTCTGACACCGTGCGAAAGTTTCAGCGATAACAAGGAGCCCGGCGCCAGGTGGCGATCGGCAGCTCCGATGCCACCACCCAAATTCAATTCGGGGATCGTCAACCGGATGTTTTCTCGAAGATTGGTGGTAATAGCAATTACGTTTTTGGACAGCTTCAATCGCGCGTAGCGTCTTTGCCGGATGACCGCGGTGTTCGCTTCGGGATCGGATGGCTCCAGGACAAGATCTTTGCGGTCCAGTCCGCTGGCCGCGATCTTTTCCATTCCCAGAGTTGGCTCAATCTTCTGCAAAGTCTGCGCCGCGGCGATCCGTAGCTCAGAGTGATACGCCCAACGCCAGACTTGCTTGGCTTCCAGGATTTGCTGCAGCGAGGCACTGACCGCACTGGCTCGCAACCTGCCCGCAGCCTCAATGGCTTTGATACGCGTGAATCCAGGGGCCGAATCGTCTCGTATCAAATCCACGAGTCTGGGAATAACTTCCAGCCGGCCACTCATACCCATCTCATCAAGGGCCAACGGCCGAATCAGGGGATCAAGCGAATCGTAGAGCGTCACCAAAAGGTTCCCACGTTGTTCCGCGGGAGCAGAGGAAAGCTGGCGAATCGCACGGTCGTGCGATGAACGAGGCCACTGTGCCAGACGATTCGGGAGCACCTTCTGCACCGATTCCGGTGAGATTTGGCTGAGCAATCCGATGACTTCCACTGCTTCGGTGGCCGGCGCCGTTTGCAACGTCTCCACCAGGCGGTGCACGGCATCCTCGCCCAAACCCGTGACGATCTCGCCCAGCAATTCGCAATCTTCCCGAAAACCGCAATTCGCAAACCGATGGGTGACGTAATTCAGGGAAGCCTTCGGCATCAGCGCCAAAATATCCAACATGCCATCGGGTACTTGGCCGGTGCGCAAAGCATCTTCCACAAACTCCGGCAAACGTTCTTCGGCGCCAATTCTCTGGCGCAGGTTGCTCGTCGAACCCGGGCGCAGCGCCTCCACGCCATCCAAGGAAGCCAAGGCTTGCTGCATCGCGGGATAGAATTTCTTGGAGCCGGCTTCCTGGCTCATGCGCACAAACGCGGCGCCCACCAGGGTTTGCAGATCCGGTTCGCGTTCCACGCTCAACTGGTTGCCGAGGCGCTGGATGACGTCGATCAGCGCGCTTCCGTCGCCGCTGCCGTAAAACTCCGCGAGGTCCGACAAGCCAATGGCCGTGGTTCGCCGGGCTTCCGGGGCGTCGAGTGCGACGCACGCGGCGTACTTGGTCAGGATTTCGTTAACAGTCTTCAGCTCGCCGCGCCGTAGCATTTCTTCCAGGAAACCGCGCACGTTGCGCGGAGGGACGCACCAGGCTTCATCCGAAGTCAGGACTTCCTTCTTATTTTCTTCCGGCACCTGAGACCAGAATTCCTGGTCCAGCAGTTCGGTGTACGACTGGACCTGAATTCCGGCGCTGGCCATCATTTCTTCCTGGGAGCCCAGGATTTTTCGCAGCGCTTCAATTTCGGCATTCATGCGGTCCAGCAACTGTTTCACCGCATTCACGCGCAACTCGCCGCGTTCGTAGCTATCGAGCGCGAATCGAATCGCGACATGCTCCGCTAACTTCAAGAGCATGGGCTTATCAGGCTTTTCCGTGGGCGCTTGTGCGGCGAGCCCCGCGAGCGCTTGCTGCAGCGTGAATTGCGCGCGAACCGGCAGCGTCGAGAGCCGCGACTGAAATGTCGCCGCGTCCATACGGTGCTCCGGATCCTTTCGCGACTTACCCAATTGCGCGAACAGACCGATCATGGAGCGAACATCTTCTTCCGCCACTTGGTAGGCCCCACTGCCTACCCCACCCGCGCCTGCTGCACCGGGCACTCCGGGAACGCCGGGAACTCCACCCAGAACCCCGCCGCGGACAAATGCCGTGGCCGTAAGCCATTTGCCCGGCTCGGCTGCTGAACCTCCGCCGCCAGCCGCGCCGCCACCGCCAGAGCCTGATCCACCGGGTCCGCCGGGGCTACCACCACCAGGTCCTCCACCGGGACCACCGCCACCGGGCCCTCCACCGCCTGGCCCGCCCCAGCCACCGCCAGGACCGCCGCCCGCGCCGGGGCCACCAGTTCCGCCACTATGACCTCCGTCGCCTGGCCCACCCGGGCCTCCGACGCCAGTTCCTCCGCCGGGACCGCCGGCACCCGTTCCTCCGCCACCTCCACCGGGTCCGCCCCAGCCGCCGCCGGGCCCTCCACCGCCTGGGCCGCCGCCAGCTCCTGAACCACTGCCGGAACCTTCGCCGCCGCCTCCCGGCCCTCCTGAACCTCCAGTACCCGAACCAGTTCCTCCGCCGCCACCACTGCCACCTGCGGCCTTCCCAGCTTCCCACAAATTTCCGCCGGCGCCGACGCCACCGCTCCAGCTCGAGCCGCTTCCGCTTCCGGATCCACCGCCTCCGCCAAATCCCGGACCGCTACCCCCGCCTCCGCCGCCGCTGCCACCCAAGCCACGATTGCTCTCCGCCGCCAGAATCAACTGAAGCAATTTGTTGGGATCTTCAAAAACGTCGCGGAATTTGTCGCCTGCGGAGCCCAGGACTTTCGCCGTCAATTGCGCTGCGACCTTGATTCCCGCCACCGAGCCGTCTTCAGCAACGAATCGAATTTCGTTGATCTTGATGGCAGTTTCTCCGGCCATCGCCGACTTCAACTGCTCCGCCAATGAACTGGGCTTGGCGTTTCCGCTGGGGAACGCGCGAACAAACCTGGCAAATTGTCCTTGTTGGAGAGCGGGAGAAAAGTGAATGCTGGCGATGCCAGAAGAGGTCAACAATTGCGCGAAACTGCGTTCCCCCGCTGCTGTGCCTAGCGGCACGCCGTCCAGCAGAATCTGATTGCCAGAAGCACCCAGCAAAAGCCCGGCGTCTCCGCCCTCATCCAGAGCTTGCCGCAGTTCTTTCCAGGTGGTCTCAAACTGAGCCGCGGTTCGCACGTGCCCGAACTCGTACAAGCGGGCAAACTTCAACAGAATGTTCAAACTTCGAACGAACCCGCGTGCCGTCGATCGAGTTTCGCTGCCCATTCTTCCGAATCGGCTCCGTCTAAATACCTTCTTCCTTCTTACACTAGGACGCAATCCTTTTTGAAACAAGCACCCTGGTGGCAGGTGTAACCTTTTCACCAATGGATGTTACTCTTCAGGCACAGTTCGTTGGCCGCGCGATTAAGCCGCTCTAGGGGGTTGTGCGCCTCTCCGCGTCGTACGTACAATGTCACTAGTGCGAACGTGTCGTCGCTCTCTTCGCGATCTCCTTCCGATCACTCGACACGCTCCCAAGGGAATCTTTTTGCGATGACGGAAACCGCCCCAGCTTCCCGATTCAAAGTCGACATGCCGCAAATCCCGGGCGTTTCCGGCCCTAGGGCTCGGCCTCCACGTCGCAATCCATTGATGCCGCTCATCGTGGCTTTTCTTGTGCTCGGCCTTGTGATTCTGCTCGCGGTGCGATGGTTTTCGCGTAGCAAGCCGGCGGAATCGGTGCGCGTGGAACCCACTCCTCAAATGGAAGTGCCCGCGCCGCCTCCGGATCCCAACGCGTTGTTGGCACACGTGAGCGAGTTTAATCCCGTGGTGGCCTCCATTGCTGACCTGGCAAAGCCGTGGTCGTCCGTCGATTTTCTGCTTCGCAACGAGTTGAATGGTGAGGAGATTCCCGCAACGATCGTGCGCCTCCCCGAAGGTTCGTCGGGTGCTGCCTCCGGTTACTGGGCTTTCTCTCGCAAACCGATTTACGGAAGCTGCAAGCTGGAATACATCACGGATCTGACGAAGCTTCGCGATGAATACGAATTCCACTCGGCGCGCCACCCGCTGGTCGGCAATCCCTGCAGCCACGTTTTGTACGATCCTCTGAAGACCGCAAGTCTGCCGGGAAATACCTGGATTCGCGGCGCCATTGTGCAGGGCAGCGATATTCGGCCGCCGTATGGTGTCGAACTGAAGATCCAAGGCAAAGAAATTCTGGCCATCCGCACGGAACAGTAGCAGACCTTCCTCACAATCCGCGCGCTGATGTGAAACAGCAAACTATTCGTGGTCAGGTTCGACGGGCACAGGCGGGGCTTTAATCTTGTTTTTGGTGTCCACATCAAACAACAGATAATTCGTCAACGTATGCTTGTGATGGTAGCGATGCCCCATCAAATCGAAATACATTTCACCCTGCGTTGGCAGCCACAGTTCCGTGGCAGCGGACTGGAAGCGCACGGGGCCATAGTCGACTGCTAATTGCTCGCGATTCAAGCGCAAACCGGGGACGGGTTCACGCAGCGCGGTTTCCAGGCGCATGATGTTGAAGTTATTCGCGCCGATCCACATGCGGCCTTTCAAGGGAATTGGGTAAGTCGTCCCCTTAAAAACCCACTCGCGGACGTGCGAACGAACGTCCTTCCGCTGAACAAAATGAAGCTGCCAAGCAGGCTTGCCGTTCCAATTCCCTAGCCCTTCACATGAAAACTCGAAATCCTTCTCATAAGCCGGGTTGATAATTATAAAACCCAAAGAAACCAGTCCTCGGGTCGCAATTTCCGTCGGAAACAATGAGCTTGATCCGTCTGTCGTCCGGTCTTCCACAAAGTAGTACGGTAGCTTCGGCCTGTGATACACGGAAATCAAATAGTAGAAATCACGCCATAGCGGTTTCGTCCACATCCCGCCGGATGCGAGCACCTGATGCTCAATTCTTTCCGTGGCGCTAAATCTCTCCAGATCTCCCAATTGCCTCAGGATTCGCTTCTGCGCATTCTCCAGAACGCTATCCAGCGAGCACGCAACGCCCACGGCCGTCGGCGGAATTCCGGCATCAACGTCAGGTGGCGCCCACGTTACCTCGAATTTCTCGCTGGCAACATCTTCCGAATTAGTTGCCGTTGGCTCTAACCTCTCGGCGGTGACGACGAAAGTAGCGGCCTTTCTTGTTTCTTCTATTTTCTCGATGTACTTTCGCGCATCCTGCACTGCCGCGTCCTGGGGATAACTTTTGATGAAGGATCGGAAAGCCTCTTCCGCCAGGTCAACTTTCCCTTCCATTAGCAGCAGTCTAGCGCTGAGCATTCTCATAGCCGCTGCGTTTTCGGGATTCAACTCGCCCGCGCGCTTCGCTTCGACGCCCGCTTTCGCCAGGTCTCCGGAGTTTGCCGACGCCAGGGCCAATAAGTAGTGAGCCCGCCAGCTCTTCGAATCCACTGCCACTGCTTTCTCAAGGGTCGCGTTGGCTTCCTTATACTCTTTCGCTTGCAATTGCATCTGGCCAAGCATCAACAGGCTGCGTTCGTGAGTCGGGTAACTCGCTATGACGGATTCAAATTGCTTTCTCGCGGCGGGCAAGTCCTTGACCGAATAGTCCAGCATTCCCATCATGTACTGAATATCCGGGCTAGAAGGAGCCATCTTCTGCGCTTTCGCTAGGTGCCTGCGCGCTTCGTCAAATTTGTTCTTCCGCATCGCTTCCGTGCTCTTCTGGAGTTCCATTAGAGCTTTTGGTGCAAGCGTCACTCCTGCAGGTGCATTTGCCGTCGACGCACTTCCTGTCCTGGTCATGAAAACATAAATCATGTTGCGTCTTCCGGCCAAGGTGATGCTTGCGTGCTCTGTGGCCTTGTTGTATCCCGCCGCCTCGACTTCGATGTCGTATTCGCCTGCCTCCAGTTGAAAACTGGCAGTGCTCACCTCATTGGCACCGCCCCCCGTAGTCGCGACCTGCATTTGCCCGCGGCCTTGCCACGTAACTCGTACAAATGCTTCCGCCTCCAGTGGCTCCCCGGATCGCTCGCGGACGCTAACAACCAAATCTTGGGCCAAGGTTTTCCATGGAAGGGTGCTAAGGATCGCAAGTAGAAGCGCGACCCGCGAAACTACTCGCAACTTCGGGCTGAATGACATAAGTTCCAATTGAAAGGCGGTTGCTTGTCTTTGCCTAATTTAACAAAGCGGTTTAACTCCAAACATCACTTCTTTGAAGAACGTAAGCGGGCATATCAAAAAAAGGGAGCCCAACTTCAGGCTCCCGGGCAAGAGTAAACGTTGCTTGTGGCTTAGAACATTAGCTTCAAGCCGAATTGGATGTTGCGGCGTTCGTCCGTGGCTGCTCCAGGTTGGCCAAAGATGCCACCCTTCTGCGTTTGCACGAAAGGACTCTCCGCGCTCATGGAGCTGACGTCCAGGTTGAGGATCGATACGTACTGGTTGTGACGATTGAAAATATTGTAGAACTCACCACGGAACTGCAGGCCGAACCGCTCGGTGAGCTTGAACGTCTTGTAGAAGTTCATGTCCGCATTCCAAAAATACGGTGAAATGAACTGGTTCCGGTCTGGGAGCGCACTGCCGTTGGCCGTGTAGGTGCATCCAACGTGGTACAGGCCCGTGCAGTTCGGGATTCCGAGTGATTCTCCTATTCCCGCGATACCTCCGGCGTTCGTGGGCAGTTGTATGTAGTTATACAGATTCGCACCTGCCACCACTGGTGAGCCAGCACGCGCTACGACTTGGCCCGGCGCATACAATGGACAGTTTTGTCCGTTGAAGTTGGAGCAGTCGAATACGCTAAACGGTAGACCCGACCTGACGTTATAAATCAAGCCGACGCCCCAACCACCGAACGCGGTGCGGACAAATGCATTGCTGGCGCCCTTCAGCCAAGGAATATCCCACGTGCCAGCCAGATTGAAGCGATGACGGATGTCAAAATCCGAGTTCCCATAGTTCAGTCTCGGGTTGAAGGCATCCACATAGCCCAGTCCGTAGAAGCTTTCATATCCATCCGTGAACGTGGAGGAGATGTTATCCAGCGAATGGGAGAAAGTATAGTTGGCGTTAAGCCCCAGTCCCTTATTGGCCAGGTTTGTCACCGCGTACTTAACGTTCAGCGCATTGTAGTGGCTGTAGCCGTTGTCACTGCGGTAGTTCATGGAACTATACTGATAGTTAATCCGGTTACCGAATCTGGCGTCGCCCAGGAACTCGCCACCGTATCCGGCCAGGTTAATGTTCGCAATGTCATACTGATGTACGCCATGCGACCCAGTGTAGTAGACGGAAAAAACTCCCTTCCCTACGCTTTGGTCAATGGACGCGTTCCACACTTCCGCATAAGCGGTCTTCAAGTTCTGATTGATGGCGCGTTGACTGACTGCCGGCAGCGGTTTCGTTCCCGATCCCGACAACGGACCGGCCACATCTGTATACACTGGCATGAAGGGAATATCGCCAGCTCCACCATTGACACTCTGATTGATAAGGTTGACCACGGCATAGGCTGGCGGGTTTTGAATCGTGTTATAGGTCACGTTGCCGAAGTTACGCTCGTAGCTGATTCCGTAACCCGCGCGGAAGGAAGTTTTTCCGTTCCCAAAAATGTCCCAGGCAAAGCCAACCCGAGGACCAAAGTTGTGGTAGTTCGGCTTCCAGAACACGCCGCCGTCCTTGGCGAGCTTCACCTCTCCGCTGCGAATCTGTTCGTAGAGGTTGGCTCCGGGTCCCAGAACGAAGTTGGAGTCAAGTGACTGATTGGCATTATGCTGTACGCCGTAATACTCCCAGCGAAGACCCGCATTGAGGGTGAATCGGGGAAGAATCTTCCAGGAGTCCTGCGCGTAGACCGCGCCATCGTTGTAGCGGTAGTTGCGGTTGAACGCTGGCGGCCCCACTGGCAAAGTCAGGGTGCATGCCGGAGAGACTTGGGTGACGCCAGCCGCATTCTTCGGACAAGGATATTCGCCTTGAGGATCGACTGCTCCCGAGAACTGATAGATTGTACCGTTCATTAAGTTGGTGAGACCACTACCCAGGTCCGTGCCCAACAGTTCGACAGGGTTCTCGTAAGCGCCGAACACGCGATTGTCACGCAACTGGATGAACTGGCCGCCGAATTTAAATTGATGTTTGCCGTGTGTCCAGGAGAGGTCATCGTGAATCTGGTAAAGGTTCTGCGGCCCGCCAAATGGGATCGCGTTGCCAGGTGTAGTCTCGTTGTAGCCTGGAAAGATAAGCGCCTGACCAAATACAGACGGTAGGCTCCCCGCAGTATAAAGGGTCGGGCTCACGGGCGCTTCAGCTAGAGGTTGTACCGGCCCATTCAAACGGTTGTACGTCAGCTTTACCGTGTTCAATAGGGTTTGCGTGAAGAAGTGCGAGAGGCTGAAATCATAATTCTGGTCGAAGTTGGTCTGCCCAGTATTGTACCCCGCGTACGGACTGGCGTTGACCGTGCCGGGAAAATCCAGTTCGTTGTACGCCGCATACCGTCCGAAAAAGGTGGTATTCGGACTGATATTCCAGTCTACGCGCCCGACTTCCATCCAGGTGTTCTGCGGACTGCCGCCGCCGGCGTCAGCCGGTACATTGAAACTAACCAAATCACATGTCGGGCTGATCGCTAGGACTGTCGCGTCGGCGCATGGCCCCGACTTAACCGTAGTCGTATTTGACGCTAGCTTGCCATACTGGCTGAAAAATGCCTGGCTGGCCGGTGCCAACATCGAATAAGAAGAGGGGTCAATGATCGTGTATTGGATTGGAGAGCCGCTGCGCACGCGAATCCATTCTGTATTGTTGAAGAAGAACAACTTGTCCTTTTTGATTGGCCCGCCGACGGCAAACCCAAAATCGTTCCGCGTGAATACTCCCTTCGGCGTGTCGGTGGCATCATTCTGCTCGGTATTAGAAGATAATGCGGATACGCGGTTGTATTCGTACGCTGACCCATGGAACGCATTGCTCCCGGACTTGGTCACCAGGTTGACTACGCCGCCGCTCGCCCGCCCGTACTCCGCGCCGAAGTTGTTGGTAAGTACACTGAATTCTTGCACGGAATCCAACGGAACAGTTTGGCCGACCGTCGCTGTGAAGGTGTCGACGTTCTCCGAGCCGTCCAACAGGATGCTGGTCGAAGCCGAACGCATGCCGTTAATTGCAAATCCTGCGCCGCGCGCGCTCTGCGTGTCTTCCGTCACGTTCCCAGCGGTCCCTACCAGTGCATACGGGTTGCGTGTCGGGGACGTCGGCAATTCTGTCAACTCTAGTCCCGTAATTGTCTGAGAAATCGTCTGGTTCTCCGTGTTCACGGAGTTGGCGTCAATCGTGCCAACAACTTCAACGGTTGTCGTTGTGTTTCCGATTGTCAGTTGCACGGAGACATCTATTGTCGCACTAACCGTCAAGTCAACATGGCGCGCATTGCTCTGGAAACCCGTGGCCGAAACGGTTATTTCATATGTTCCCACCTTGAGGCCAGGAAACCCATAAAGGCCCGACGAGGTAGTAACGACCTCACGCGAAGCGCCGGTGCTGATAAGCTTTGCCACCACCTTTGCGCCCACCACAACGCCACCAGTGGGGTCTGTGACTGTACCGGAAATTTGCCCTGTATCTGTCTGTCCATAGACAGGAATTACGTTTGCGGCGAAGAACAAAAGCACACACAGGCTCGTGAAAATCACGAGGCCGATAATCCTCTTTTTCAAAGGAACCTCCGTAACCACCACTAGATTTTTGAATACACACTACGGCGAGCGACCTGTACTGAGAGCAACCCGATGATTCATGATACTGCAATCATAGTTCCAAACATACTAATTTCTATTGCCTCGACTTAAACTAACGTCTCCGTTTACAGTTACTTAAAGGCGCTCCGCAGACGGCGCGGGCGGTCCCAAGTGCGCCACCTACCGTTCTTTGTACAACCTATGATTTATCGGAATATCGTTTGCCTTGGCCCTGCCTCCGCCTGCCTAAAATTGCGGGTCTTCTTGACACGACGCTTGCTCTCGCAGCATTCTTCTTCCCCATGAATCCTCCTCAATTCGTGTCGCGCCGACGCTTTCTAACTTCATCGGTGGTGGCCAGTTCTTCGGTTTTGCTTTCTGCACCAAAAGCGCCAGCCGAATCTACAACCGGCACGCCTCCACCTGCTTTCTCTTCGCTCAAGCCGCTTGGCGATCGAGTTCATCCCATCACCGCAGAGGAGTTCCACGCCCGCATCCTGCGTGCCCAGGAATTGATGGCGCAAGCCAATCCGAAGTTCGAGGCACTGCTGATCGGTTCCGGCTCTTCGCTCATCTATTTCACTGGAATCCATTGGTGGCCCAGCGAACGGCTGCTGGCTTTCGTGATTCCGCGAACCGGCGATCCCATCATCGTGTCACCAGCATTCGAAGAGGCGCGCATGCGCGAGTCGCTTGGCAATCCGGCTGAGGTGCGCGTTTGGCAGGAAGATGAGAGTCCCACCAGGTTGATTGCCGCGGCCCTCGCCGACCGCAACATACATTCTGGCCGCATTGGGATTGAAGAAACTTTCGCGTTTACGTTTTATGACCACTTCCACGCCGCCGCGCCCGGCTTTGACTGCGTCTCCGGCGATCCCATTACCATTGCGTGCCGCGCCGTTAAGTCTCCTCACGAACTGGAACTGATGCGCCTTGCTTGCGAGGCTACCTGCGACGTTTTTCGCGCGGTGTTTGCTTCGTTGAAGGAAGGCATGTCGCAAGAGGACATCGGCGAGTTGGTGACTTCCGGCTTCGCGAAAATGAAACTGCGCGGCGACGCACTTGTCCTGATTGGTCCATCCGCGGCGCTTCCTCATGGCAGCAAGCAGCCGCAAAAGCTGAAAGATGGCGATGTGATTCTGATTGATGGAGGTACAAAGGTAGAAGGCTACGATTCCGACGTGACGCGTACCGGGGTGCTTGGCAAGCCGTCGGCCAAGGTGCAGCAGGTATTTGAAATCGTGCGCGGGGCGCAGAACGCTGCTCTCGATGCCGCTCGTGACGGGAAACTTTCCGGTTCGGTGGATGACGCTGCTCGCGGCGTGATTACGACTGCCGGTTATGGCCCCGACTACAAGTTTTTCAGTCATCGCCTGGGCCACGGCATCGGACTGGACGGCCACGAGCATCCTTATTTAGTTCGCGCCAGCACCACCGTGCTTGTGCCTGGGATGACCTTTTCCAATGAGCCCGGCATTTACATCCCCGGCGAATTCGGATTGCGCTGCGAAGATGACATGGTGATCACCGCGTCCGGGCCGGCAAAACTGCTAACGCCAGGGTTCCAAGTTTCTTTGCAGAAGCCGCTCGGCTAGACGACGCTAATGGCCTACCCCTTCAGGAAACGCTCGCTGTCATCCCGAGCGAAGCAAGGGATCTGCTTTACGCAAAATGCCAAGAAAAAAACAGATTCCTCACTCCGCAGACTCCGTTCGGAATGACAAAATGAGAGTTTTTCCACTGTATATTTAGAACAGCCGGCGGCGCGGTCTTTTTTCTTACTTTCTTACTTCATCGCTTCTTCTTGGCAAAATTCCGCAATTCTCTGTTCCGCCCAAAATCTCTCCGCACCTTCCCACTTCGAGATGAAGCCGCAATGCCCGCCATGCTTCGGCGCCAAAAACCTGACCAGCGGGTTTTCTGCCACTCGCGCGCGCAGGAACGCGTCGTACGGAACAAACGGATCATCCTGAGCCGTCATCATCAGAACCGGCACCTTCACTTGCCCAATTACGCGTTTCGCTCCGGCAGCCTCGTAATATTCCTCGGCATCCTTATATCCGAACGCTGGCGCCGTGATTTTGTCATCAAATTCCCGTACCGTTTTCACCCGCCCAAATCCATTGTTTGCGTAGTGCTTCGGGAACAGTCCCACTTTCCGCCGGTACCGCGCCAGCAGTCCCTTCACAAAATGCCGCTGGTAGAGGTAATTCTCAGGCTTCTCCAGGGCATCCGCGCAGGCACTCAGATTCAACGCCGGACACACTGCCGCAACTCCTCTTAATTGCTTTGGAGCGGAATTCCCGAATTCCCCAGCCATCTTCGCCACCAGGTTTCCGCCCATCGAATAGCCTGCGAAGAAAACCTGTTCGAAGCTGTCCTTTTCAATCAACTCCATCAGTATGGCGCGATAGTCTCCGCTCATTCCGCTGTTATACAGCGTCGGCGTCAGCAGTTCTGTGCCGCCACAATTCCGTTGATTCATGCGCACGGCATGCAAGCCTAGCTGGTAGGCCTTGTCCGCGATTCCAATCGCGTACTTCGAATCGCACGAGCCCTCCAGCCCGTGCACAATCACAATCACCGGCGCGTCCGGCCGTGTCCCGGGCTGCCAGTGGCACATGGCCTTCAGCTGCGTCTCGTCATCGATGCGGAACAAGCGCTCCTGCGCCGGCGGCAAGGCAAACTTCCGCCGCAAGAACGGCCCGACCAGGGTTTGCAAATGGCCGGTCCTCAACCAGGCGTGCGGCTCAAATTCTGGAATCTCGGCTGGCATATCCTTAACTCTATCAGGTCTGGCGAGAACCTTGCGTTGAAGCCGGCCGACCGGCGCCTGCCTTTAGCCGCATAAACTGCTGCAAACAGAAGGATTGCGGGGTATTGTTAACACCGGCCGTGGTTTTTTCGTCTTTCCATTGAATGGTCTGCGCACTTTGTGATGGCCCCAGGATGTCAACATTTGAGCTGCAATCGACGTGCCCAGGTTTGGCAGCCGTGAACTCCGTCAGCGAGCCAGACGGCGGCAGCGACGTGGCGCTGGTGCAAGCCGCGCAAAACGGTGATCGCGGCGCGTTCGGGACGCTGTATTCGCGGTACTCGCGTATGGTGCATGGCATTCTGCTTTCGAAGGTTCCTCACACTGCGGTCGAAGATCTGGTGCAGGATGTTTTTCTCCAGGCGCTTCCCCGCCTCGGCTCGCTGCGCGACGTTTCGCGGTTTGGTGGCTGGCTTGCCGCCATCGCGCGCAATCGGGCCATCGATTTTCATCGCCAATCCCGGCCTGCGGATGAATTCGACGAGCAAATCCACGAGGCAGAGAAGCAACCGCATCCTGCAAATCGCAGCGATCAATCCGAAGCTCAGCAGGTGCTCCAGGCCATACGCACCTTGCCGGATACCTATCGCGAAACGCTGATCCTGCGCCTTGTGGAAGGTATGACCGGCCCGGAAATTGCCGCGCGCACCGGCCTTACGCACGGGTCCGTGCGCGTGAATCTTCACCGCGGCATGCAGCAGCTACGCGAAATTCTCGGCCGCAAGGCCGGCGCCGCAGACTCGCAGGCATCGAGCACACCGTCATGAAAAACCCGCGTAACAATTCGCCTGAGGAACCGATTATGAACGAGCAATATTTGTGGGACGGCTCTGGCGAGCCGGATCCTGAAGTACAACGCCTCGAATCGCTGCTGGCAGAATTTAGCCATCGGGAAATTCCACTGGCGCTGCCGCTGCCAGAGAACTCAACTACGAAGCCGGGATACTTCCACCGCCTCTTGATGCCATTTCCCTGGGTCCCGCGTTTCGCCGCCGTTGCCCTCGTGCTTCTTGCGTTGATCTCGGGCGGCATCGTTTCTTTCAACCCGGCTCGCATCTCGTCTTCGGGGCCAGCATGGGAAGTGGCGCGGCTCGATGGCCGTCCGCAAATCGGCACACGATTCATTACCGCGGGCCAGGCCGCGGCGAAGCTACGCGTCGGACAAACTCTGGAAACGGATGGCACTTCGCGCGCCAGCATTTCCCAGACGGACATGGGCGAGATTAAGGTCGAACCCAACTCTCGCGTGCGTCTCTTGCAGACCGACGATCATCACAAACGCATCCAATTGGATATCGGCACGATTCACGCAATGATCTGGGCGCCAGCCGGCGAGTTTATTGTCGACACGCCTTCGGCAGTGGCCGTCGATCTTGGTTGTGCGTACACGCTGCGGGTGGCTGCGGACGGCTCTGGTACGATTCGCACCACGCTCGGTTGGGTAGGTTTTCATCTCAACGGACGCGAATCCTTCATTCCAGCCGGCGCCATGTGCCCCACGCGGCCCAAGGTTGGACCAGGCACGCCGTACTTCGAAGACACGACGGATCCCTTCCGCAGTGCGCTAGCGGATTTCGATTTTGCCGCCCAATCGCCGGAAGATCGCTCGGCTTCGTTGGAAACTATTCTCTCGCAGGCGCGCGCACGAGACGGCCTCACGCTCTGGCACCTGCTCTCTCGCACCGAGGGCAACGAGCGCGACAAGGTTTACGATCGCTTTGCGGCTCTGGTTCCTCCGCCGCCCGGCGTCACACGCGATGGGATTCTGCACCTCGATCAATCGATGCTTGATTCCTGGTGGAACGCTCTGAACCTCGGTGACATTTATCTGTGGCGTTATTGGGAGCAATCCACATCGCCGCGCGCCAATCCTTCCAACCGAGCCGTGAAAGAGCAGATGCTGTTGAAAAAGACTCAGTAATTCGTGCGCTTCCGCAGTTAACACTCGTCCGTGTCTCCTCGTCTTTTGCTTTGTAAGCGAATTCATTCGCAGGAGGCTCGTAACCACCATGAAATCTAAAATTGTTCCTTTAAGTCACATCGCGGTCGCAATACTACTGGCGCTTTTCGTTTTCGTTAGTTCCGCGCTCGCTGGTCCGCCGCTGATTTGTCATTCCTTCGATATCGGCGATGCCAAATCGATTCCCTGGGCCAGCCATGATTGGAACCTCACTGGCTCTGAAAACTACAACACAAAAAATCTCGCAGCGGACGCCATAGCCATTCTTGATTCCGACTCCGTCGTACTCGTGCACATGGAAACCCTGCGCCGCGCCACTCTGTACGCGCGCAAAGATCCCGTCGCCGCAAAGGAACTTGTCACCAAACTTGCCGCTCGCGCGGACTCTTCCGCTGACTCATCGGCAGCCGCGTTGGCATCGTTTGATCTGGGCTATCTCGCGGAGTGTTACAAGCAGTGGATGGGCAAAGACGAGCCAAATCCCGCGCAGGGACTCGACGGCTACGCGCTGGTCAAGAAAGCCCTGCAGTTTCGCGGCGACGATCCACAAATGGACTTCGCCGCAGCGCTCATCACTCTGAACGGACCCGCCACCGAGCATCAGGACTACGTACAAAAAACGATCGCCGGCGCAAAGGCTGACACATTGCTCTCGCGCAACCTTTTCACGCACTTCATGGGCGCACAGTCGGAGACCATGGCGGAAATGATCTCGCGCACCTCCACAGTGAAAGCGGCAAAACAATGAAGTCCGGCGTTAAGGGAACCGCCGCCGTGCGGCTCCCTTCCCTTTTTATCCGCGCAATCGCCGGTGCCGCCGTTCTGCTTACTTTCTTGGCTTTCCCTCGTGTGCATTTCGCCAGGCAAAACTCACCATCCGAACTAACCGTTCACGAATGGGGCACCTTCACTTCAATCTCTGGCAAAGATGGCCACGCCATTGAATGGCTTCCGCTGACGGGCTCAACCGATCTACCAAGTTTCGTTGAGCATTTGCGCGAGCCAAGCTTCAAAGGCGGTCTTCGCGGAACCATCCGCATGGAAACTCCGGTCATCTATTTCTACTCGCCACGTGAAACCACGCTTTCCGTCAAAGTTTCATTCGCAAAGGGCCTCATCACCGAATGGTACCCGCACTCCGAGTCCGCCGCGGCGTTAGATCCTCGCAAAAACTTCTCTCTGTATCTGATGCAGGGCCAGGGCTCCATCGCGTGGAACTCTGTCCACATTGAACCTGACGGTTCCACCGATTTCCCGCGCGACGCCACGGAAAATCATTACTATGCGGCGCGCGAAACCTCTTCCACACCGGTCCGCGTGACAACTGCTTCCGGCGATCAACACGAGCGATTCCTGTTCTATCGCGGAGTGTCGGCATTCACGCCACCAATCTCGGGCACACTTTCTGCTGACGGCACCGTGCTCCTGCAAAGTCAGCTTTCCGAAGAAGCCCCCGACGTGATTCTCTTTGAACGTCGCGGCGACAAAGTTGGCTACCGAATTCTCGGGCCGCTCACGAACCAGGTATCTCTTGCTTCCCCGCAGCTCTATGGTTCTCTTCCGGCGCTCTTCAGCGAACTGGAAGGTATGCTCATATCGCAAGGTCTGCACGCGGACGAGGCGCACGCCATGCTCGAAACCTGGAAGACCTCCTGGTTTGAGGAAGGTTCGCGCCTCTTCTATATTGTTCCCCGCAGCTTCGTGGACTCTGTCCTTCCTTTATCTGTTTCTCCCGCTCCCACTGGGATCACCCGCGTATTCGTTGGACGCCTTGAACTCATCACCCCCGCCACCGAACAAGCCGTCGAGTCCGCCTTCGCCACCGGCGATCGCGCGACTCTTGCCAAATACGCGCGCTTCCTCGAGCCCATCCTCCAAACAATGATCGAGGAACAGGCCGATCCAGCGAAAATTCTGCGCCTGCAAACTTATTTAGACTCTGTGTATCGAGGTTTACTTCAGGCCGGCAGCGCCAAGCATCCCTAAAAACTGTCGTTCGGTCCTCATATCAATGGACTGGGCAACCAGTTTGCCGTCGCGGTCAAACACAAATGTCTTCGGAATGCCCCAAACCAGAAACGTCTTGCTCACCTTCTCGCCTGTATCCAGCAGGATTGGATAGGTGAATTTCTGTTGCGCGACAAACGGCGGCACTTTCGCGGGTTCTTCATCCATCGAAATGGCCAGAATCACGAAGCCCTTCTTCTGAAAGCGATTGTAGAGCTTCTGAAGGTCTGGCATCTCTTTGCGGCATGGCGGACACCACGTTGCCCAAAAATTCACCAGCACCACCTTGCCGCGCAATTCTTTCAGTGTCCACCTTTTGCCCTGCAGGTCCGGCAGCGAAAAATCGGCATCCTGGCGCTGCTTATCCGCTTCGTCCAATTTCTTGATCGCGGCAGCGAATTGCGGATCTTCGAGTGTCGCCTGCATGTGCTCGTAATGAACCAGTTGCGCCACTTCCATGTACGGCTCCGCTGGCTGCCCTTTTTCTTCCGGTTGCGGTGTTTCGTTCAGTGCGGCAGCCAATGTGGTAGTAACGTCCTGCAACGTGTCATGCCCGAAGTCGCCTTCCGTGGAAAGGCCGGCGAGAGAAAGGGCCAAGCGCACTTTGTTTTGGCCCGGTGGTAACTTCCGTATATCCAAGGCGAGCTGCCTGGTTACCCCGGCCCTCACATCGTCCGGCAGCGCTCGCAGTCCCCGAATTTTCTCGAGGATTGGCTTCTCCTGCTCCGTCCAGACAATTTTCTGCCCTTGGGCTGGCAGCGGCATTGGCGCCGCGGAATATGCCACCAGGAAAACCATGCAAATGAAAACGCTAATCCACCCTTTAACCGCTCCAACCTGAAAACCAATCTTTTGTCTCATGTGTCGAAGCTTAACGCTTTTCCGCGGAACTGTCGCACTCTCTCCCGTCACCGATCCCTTCAACTTGACCCCATCTCCCGGCAACCCCTAAAATAGAAGATTCACCGTGATGCATTTTTTCGATCTATTGAATTCATCTCTCGGCCCAGCGGCCACCCGCTGGGCTGCGCTGTTTAAGGGCGCGCGCTTCCCCGCCCGACAATTCCTACTGCGAGGCTTTCATTCATGATTGATGGTCCGATCCCCGAAGGTCTTACGTTCGACGACGTGCTGCTGCTCCCGGGCAAGTCCACTGTTCTGCCCACGGAAGTCGACACCGCCACCAAATTCACGCGGAAGCTGTCTCTGAACATCCCCATCGCTTCTGCTGCTATGGACACCGTCACGGAATCGCGCCTGGCCATCGGCATCGCGCGGCAGGGCGGCATCGGCATCATCCATCGCAATATTCCCATCGACCGCCAAGGCGAAGAAATCGACCGTGTGAAGCGCTCCGAATCCGGCATGATCGTCGACCCTGTCACCATTTCGCCAGACATCACCATCCGCCAGGCCCTGGAAATCATGAACAAGTACCGCATCTCCGGCCTGCCCGTTACCCGCGGCACGCGGCTCACCGGCATTCTTACCAACCGCGATCTGCGTTTCGAAAAAGATCTCAGCCAGTTGGTCGGGCAAGTAATGACCAAAGACAATCTGGTCACCGTCCCTGTTGGCACCACATTGGAAGGCGCCGAAAAAATCCTGCAAAAGCATCGCATCGAAAAACTTCTGGTCGTCGACCAGGACTTCAACCTCAAAGGTCTGATCACCGTTAAGGACATCCAGAAAAAACTCGAATATCCTCGCGCCGCGAAAGACGATCAAGGCCGTCTGACTGTGGGTGCTGCTGTCGGTGCCACCGGTGATTTCCTGGAGCGCGCCGTCGAAATGTCCAAGGCCAAGGCGGACGTGCTGGCCATCGACACCGCCCACGGCCATACCGAGCGCGTCATCGAAGCCATCAAGGCCATTCGTCGCCGCCTGCCGGAGATGCAAATCGTTGCCGGAAACGTTGCTACGTTTGAAGCCGCGAAGGAATTGATCGCCCTGGGCATCGACGGGCTGAAAGTCGGCATCGGTCCCGGTTCCATCTGCACCACGCGCATCGTCACCGGTGCCGGCGTGCCTCAACTGACCGCCGTAATGGAAGCGGCCAAAGCCGCAAAAGGTACCGGAGTGCCCATCATCGCCGATGGCGGCATCAAGTATTCCGGCGATATTTCGAAGGCCATCGCGGCGGGCGCATCTTGCGTCATGATCGGCAGCCTGTTCGCGGGAACCGAAGAATCTCCCGGCGAAACAATTTTGTTCCAGGGCCGAACCTTCAAGTCTTACCGCGGCATGGGTTCTACCGGCGCCATGGAAGCAGGCTCCGCTGACCGCTATTCGCAGGAAGGCGCCGATCGCGGTAAGTCCGTCCCCGAAGGCGTGGAAGGACGCGTGGCATATAAAGGTCCGCTGAGCGGCCTGACCGATCAACTGGTCGGCGGGTTGAAAAGCGGCATGGGCTACGTGGGGGCGCGCAACATTACCGAACTGACGGAAAAGGGCCGATTTGTGCGCATCACCGCCGCAGGCCTTCGCGAGAGCCATGTGCACGACGTCGTTATCACCAAGGAAGCGCCAAACTACCGCATGGAATAGTCGGTTCTGCGGTTTCTTATCGATGTTTTTCTGAAAGTACATCTTTTAGCATTGCGGCGAAGTCTGAGTTTGATCTTTACAGGAGCATCTTTTGTCCACTTCCGAATCCTGGCGCAATCCGCGTCCCGCACCTGAGCTCACGGGACTAGGCTCGCGCATTCCGCCTGGTTCGCTATTCCCCGACTGGCTGCGCGCGTGGTGGCCTGCGCTGCTGTGGGCCGCGATGATTTTCGTTGCTTCCACCGATTTTTTCTCTTCGGAGCATACCAGCCGCATCATTGAGCCGATTCTTCGCTGGTTCCTGCCCGGGATCAGCGCGGCATCGCTCGACTTCATTCACCACATCATTCGCAAGTGCGCGCATTTCACGGAGTACTTCATTTTCTTTTTGTTTCTTTATCGCGGGCTGCGAGGAATACGCCGCGGGTGGCACCTGACGTCGGCGGTGCTTGCCTGGTTCATTGCCGCCGGCTATTCGGCACTGGACGAAATTCACCAGTCTTTTGTGGCTTCGCGCGGCGCCAGTCCGTGGGATTCGCTTCTGGATTCCGCCAGCGCGCTGGTTGCGGTCGTGCTGGTATATCTCTTCTACCGCTTGCGTCGTTCCACAATTAAATAAAGGCGCAGTCTCCTGCGCCCGAGTTCCGGGACGCCCCGCTGTTCCTGCTAAGCTTTTGCCAGCACCGCGGGTTCCCGTTTCTTCACGATTTCCTTGTTGTAGTACAGCCTGCGGTCCGCGCCCTCGATGAGTTCCTCGACACGGTCTCCCGGCTCATACGCTTTCCAGCCGGCCGCCACCGACACCGGCAATATTTTCCCGTTCACTTGAACTTCGAACCCTTCCAGGCGCACCAGCACTCGCGACAGCTGTTCCACTTCGCAATCCACCAGCAGCATCATGAATTCGTCTCCGCCCCAGCGCGCCGCCACGTCGGAGCCTCTAGTGGAACTGCTCAAGCGCTTGGCAAACTCTTTCAGTACCAAGTCGCCGGTCTGATGGCCATACTTGTCGTTAATTTCCTTGAAATCGTTCAAATCCACCAGCACTACAATCAACGCGTGTCCTCGGCGTTCGGACCGTGCGATTTCCGCCTTCAGGCGTTGTTCGGCAAATCTGCGGTTGTACAGACCGGTAAGCGGATCGAACATGGCCAGCCGGCGGAATACCTCTGCCTGAACATGCTGCTCTTCCAATTCGCGCTGCAGCTTGCGCACCTTAATTTGCTGGTAGATGGTCTGCATCGTGAACGCCAGCACCAGAATGACTAACGAGCGAACCGCAACGCGATAATCCACTCCCAGAACTGTTTTCATTCCCATCCACTGCAGCGAAGCCGACAACGAGAACACTGCGCCGGTCAGACCCAGGATGATGACCACCGCGTTCATCCACGCCCAAATGTCGCGCCTCTCCAGCCGGCGAAGATCGGCGCGGATCTTCTCGGCTCCGTAGTCGGAGTTCTCGTTCTCGATAGGCGAGGGAACGTTATTCATGGGCTGGTGTGCCTGTCCTCGGAGCGGTCATTATCTTGACCCTAGGCTTTCCCTTTCGCAGCGTCAAGAAATCCTGCGCCCTGTGCTGCGGGACAGTAATCGTTGCTGGCCCATGAACAAACAGGTGCCGTATTTTCTAAAATGGCAGGAGACGACTGGGATCGGCGATTAGTCCGACCGAAGCGCTTGCATAACGTCGACACGGGCGGCGCGCGCCGCCGGTACGACCGAGGCGACCACCGCGGCAGCAAACAACACGATGGCCGCGGCGATCAGCGGCACAGCGCCGGGAATCTGTACATCCGTAAAATAGCCGCCGGCAAGGCGTACAAGCGCGTAACCGCCCGCAGCGCCCGCAATTACGCCCGCGACCGCCATGATGGCGCCTTCAGCGACGACTCCGGTGAGCAGGTGGCGCGGCTGGCAGCCGATTGCCAGGCGAATGCCGAACTCGCGGATGCGTCCGCTTACGGAAAAGGCCAGCACTCCGGCAACGCCGACCACCGCAATAAGTAACGCGACAGCGGCGAAGCCACCGAACACCATGGTGTTCAGACGATCGGGCGTGAGCACTTCGGCGCGCACGTCGTCCAGAGTGGCGGCACGCTCTACCGGCTGGTCCACAGACAGGTCGCGAACGACGCGCGTAACCGGAGTAACCAAGGTGTAGGGATTCGCGCTGGTATGCACGAACAGGCGGCCGCCCCAAAGTTCCATCTGTTCGAAGGGATGATACACAGTGAGTGCGGGACCGGGGACCACGTGCTCGTCGTCGACATCGGCGACGACGCCGACGATGCGGCGCGGTTCTGTACTGATGTCGATAAACTTCATCACCGGATCGGTCCACATGACGTGACGATTTACAGCGTCCTGACCGGGGAACATGCGCTGGGCCACGCTTTGACTAATAATGACGACCGGCTCGCCATTGTGTCGGTCCGAATCGTCGAAATCTCGTCCGGCAATGATGGGCACGCCGAGCGCCGCGAAAAATCCGGGCGAGATGGTGCGCAACTGCGCGCGCGGATCTTCTTCGCCGGACTCGCGCACGTGGCCGTCAGCGGAAAACTCGAAGCCGGGTCCGAAGTTACCCGAGTCTCGCCAGGGAACCACGATGCCAAAGGCCACGCGATCCACGCCGGGCAGCGCGTTGATGCGCCGCATCGATTCCTTGTAGAAACCCACGATTTGTTCGGGGGTCTTTCCGTAGGATATAGCCGGCACGTTCAAGGCAAGCACGTGATGTGTATCGAGGCCGGTCTGCACCGCTTGCAACGAAAGCAGCGTCTTGATCAACATGCTGGCGCCGGCCAACAGCATGAACGATGCGGCGATCTGCGTGATGGCGAAGATCCGCAGGCGGCGACTGGTGCTGCCGGTGATGCGTAGGCTGGTGCTCGTCAGGCTGATTCCATCCGGCCCACCGGAGGAAGGCAGGCGCGGGACAAATGCCAGAAGCACCGCAGCAAGAACGGCCAGAATCGCGCCGACCCACAGCATGCTGGAATCGACGGTAAGATCGAGGGCGCGAACGGAAAATCGCGAAGCGTAGCGAGCCAGAATGGAGACCATTGGACGCGCGCTGAGTACCCCGAGCAGCGCGCCACCGCCGCAGAGCAACAGACTCTCCGCAAGCAAAGTTCTGCGCAGAGCGCCGGTGCTTGCGCCGAGGGCAGCGCGCATGGCCAGTTCGTTTTCGCGGCGAACGGTGCGCGCCAGAATCAAGTTGGCGACATTCGAGCATGCAATGATGAAAATAAGCGCGGACGCTGCCAGCAACACCAGCAGCACGGTTCGCGCGCCAGAGGTGATCTGGTCTCGCAGCAGCACGGCGTTGATACGGAAGTCAGCTTTTGGCGAGTACACGTCGGGATGTTCGTGAATCATCGCTCCATATACCGTGCGCAATTCGGCGCGAGCTTGTTCCAGGCTGACTCCGGGCGCCAGCCGACCGAACAACTCGGTCATACGATGCACGCGGCCGGTCACCATCGTGGCAGACAGGTGATGAGGGCTAGTCACAACGTTGGCGATAATTTCAGTTTCCGCGGGATAAGGCACCGAAGGTTCCAGCACGCCGACGATGGTGGCCGAGCGTGTGCCGAGCCGCACCGTCTTGCCGATGACCGAGGGGTCACCGTTCAACGTATTTTTCCAGAAACGATAGGTGAGCACAGCAGCGCCAGCGGCGTTGGGGCCATCGTCACGCATGTCGAGCAGGCGTCCGAGCACCGGGTGCAGTCCCATCACTTCGAAATAGGAACCGCCGACGACGCCAGCGCGGACTTCGCGCGGCTCGCCAAGGCCGATCATGGTAAAGCCGATGGTAGAAAAGTCGCCGAAGGCGGTGAGCGTTTTAACACGCGCGCGCAAATCCTGGATTTCCGGCACAGAGAACGTGGTGTTATCCGTGCTGATTCCGGGAGCGCTCTGCCGGATGTAGATTAGCCGGCTTTCGTCGCGGTTAACCAAGGGACGAAGGAGCACGCCGCGCACTAGGGTGAAGATGGCGGCGTTGGCGCCGATGCCGAGCGCCAGCGTCAGCATCACGGTGATCGCAAGGCCTTTGCTGCGCCCCAGAGACCGCAGCGCAATTTTCAGGTCGTTCAGGAACAGCGCCGGCTTGTGGGTCGCCAGAAAATCATTGAACGCCATCGGGCCTCCCAAGGGAAAAAGTGATTCCCCCGCGACAGTTAAAGGCTGCCATCTTACCGGCGATTACTTGTGAATTGCAAGCAAGAATATGTTACCGTGAGGGCATGCAAGCGAAGAAGGCGGTTCCCAAGCGGCGATCGGGCTGCCCGCTGAATGCCTCGGTGGAGATGCTGGGCGATCGCTGGTCCTTATTAATCGTGCGCGACATGATGATACGGGGATTCAACACCTACAAGGAATTCCTGGATTCGGGCGAACACATTGCAACGAACATCCTGGCTGACCGGCTGCGCAAGTTGGAAGCGCATGGCATTATCACCACGGAGCCTGATGCGTCAGATGGACGAAAGCTCGTCTACTCGCTTACATCCAAAGGCATCGATCTTGCGCCGGTACTCGCGGAACTGGTTCTGTGGGCCGCCCGGCACGAAGAAACCGGCAATCAACCGCTGGTCCACGCATTGCAAACCAACCAGCAGGGCGTCGTAGCCGAAGTGCGCGAGCGATGGGCACAGAAGACACTTCGCCGGACCAGCTAAGCTCCAAAAGAGTGGCAGCGCAAGTCACACCTATCTTAGAATCAATAAAGATGCGCCCGTAGCTCAACTGGATAGAGCACCGGACTTCTAATCTAGTGCCCTTTGGACGCTACTACGTGTTTTCAATGGTTTACAATGGGGACAGGTGGGGTCAACTGGCTGAGAGTGACCAGGGTTGTAGGGGTTATGGACTCTATTATGGACTCAGTTTCGGACTCTGGAATATAACTAAACCTGTACTTACATTAAATATGAAAAGCGCCGGCCATCTCGTGATTAGCGAGACAATCGGCGCCTGGACTGCAAACTTTCAATCTCCTATCTTGCCATGCGATGACTCACTCGAGCACATACTTGCTGACGACATGAACAAGCGGAGGATGTTTGTAACCGCTTTGGCGGAGGTTGGTGACTACTAAACGGTTGTCCGTGCGGGTTGTCACTGACGGGGGACGCCGTGGTCTGTTCAAGTCCACGCAAGCAGTAAGTTTGCGAAAGACTGGTTGATAGAGGGCTCCTATCCGCCTAGGGTGGAAGCCCTTTTTGCTGCTTGCCAACCACGCACGAAAACTTGGCCCGGAGTCGTGAGCCCAATGGGGTTTGTCGCCAAGCGTTGCCTACCCAGCTAGAATATCCCCCGTGACTAGAGAACGCTGGGCTCAGATTGGAATCACGGTTCAATTCCTCATCTTGGTGAGGACGCTAGGTGAGTTCTTCCGGCTCAGGCACGTCCATGGCACAAGCTTTTGGGGTGAACCCCTCTGTTGAGACAGTTTGGAATTGGCACACATGCAGTTCAATGGTTTTTCCTTCTCATTCTTTCTCTTCTCTTTCAGGATGATGCTCGGCTGGTGAAGCGGAGGCGAGCTCTGCTGGAGAGCAACTCGCCGAGGAATAACCAGCTGGAGACTCATCGGAACGATGAGCCGGGGGGCGGCTCTTGGGTCGCTCCCCGCTACTATTTCCTCGTACATCGGACTGATAGATCTCCTCATGCCTGAAAAAACTCATTGTCGCTCCAGCAGAATTTATCCCTGGACTCGCTTCCTGCTCGAACTCTTCCGGCGGTCGATAGCCCAGCGCCGAATGTAAACGGCAGCGATTGTAGTACTGTTCGATAAAGATTTCGATGTTACCCAGCAAGTGTTCTAAATCTCGGTAGTCGTTCGCATAAATCTCCTCCCGTTTGAGTGTCTTCATAAAGCTCTCGCAACTGGCGTTGTCATAGGGGTTCGCTGGTCGGCTCATACTGGGAATCATCTGGCGCTGTTGCAAGATCTGGGCGTAGTCTCCGCACGCGTACTGCACACCACGGTCGGAATGATGCACCAGACCCGGCGGCGGCTGTCGTTGCGCGATGGCCTGCTCCAAAGCTGCGATCGGCAAACGGGCCGCCAGCGTGCGATCCAGAGCCCATCCCACCACCTTGCGTGAGAACGAGTCCAGAACCACCGCCAGGTAGACAAACTCCTTCTTCAAACGGATATAGGGGTGAGTAGGCCGGGGCATTGCAGCCCCAGCCCCTCGCAGAACCGGACGTGAACCTCTCGGCTCATCCGGCTCCCATCACCGAGCCGCGGGGAGAAATCCCCGCTCCCAATGCACAAATGAACTTGGTGCGGTTTCAGCGAGGCGGCCCAGTGCCCGGGCAGCACGCGTAATGCCGCGCGCCAGGGCCTTGTATTTCCGCTGCATCCAGCGCACCAGATAGTCGTTCACTTGCCTCCAAAGTGGTTTCAACGCCGTTGGATAGAATCGACCATAGTAATTTGCCCAGCCCCGAAGTATCGGGCCGAACATGTTCGATAGGTCATTCAGCTCTTGGTCGCACATCAGCTGAATGTGCCATCCTCGCACCGTTTGTCGCATCTTCTTCAGCGCTTCACGGCTGACGCCTGGAGAAAAGTTCACGTAGACCCGACCGTATTTATCGACCGCCTTACGCGGTCGAAACGTGTAGCCGAGAAAGGTGAAATGAATCGTTGGATGCGCGGCCTGCCGATTGACATCTTGGCAGTACACGATCCGCGTTTTCTCCGGATGCAACTCGAGACCGCACTCCCCTAGCCTCACTCCGAGCTTTCTGAGCACCAACCGGGCTTGCACCTCGCTCTTGCAGTGAATAACGCCGTCATCCGCGTAGCGGCAAAACCGAACGCTCCGCATCTCTCGTCGCATCCATGCATCCAGCGTGTAGTGCAGGAAGAGGTTCGCAAGCAGCGGACTGACGACGCCCCCTTGCGGGGTGCCTCGCTCACGTGCCACCTGTTTCCCCTCCTTGGTTTCCATCGGTGCCTTTAGCCATCTTTCAATGTACAGAAGGACCCATGGTGTACTGCAGTGTTTTCGTACGGCTCGTAAGAGAAGTTCGTGGTCAATGTTGTCGAACAGACCTTTGATGTCGAACTCAACGACCCAGTCATATTCCCAGCTTCGCCGCCTCACCAAGGCCACCGCATCCAAGGCTGATCGCCCTGGCCGATAGCCGAATGAGTCGCGATCAAAAACCGGCTCGAGCACGGGCTCAAGGACCAACTTGACCACCGTTTGTGCAACCCGATCGGCAACTGTGGGCACGCCCAACATTCTCGTGCCCCCGCTTTTCTTCGGTATCGGCACGGCTTTAACTGGCGGCGGAAAATAGCTGCCAGATCCCATGCGATTCCAGAGCTTGTACAGATTGCCGCCGAGACTTTTCTCGAACGCTTCGATCGACTCGTTGTCTACCCCAGCGCCTCCTCCATTTGCTTTGACCCGCTGGAATGCTTCCCAGACGAGCGCCTTAGGAATTACAAACGGCTTCGTCATTTGCTCACGCTCCTCCTACTCGCGCAGTTGGCGTGAACATTTGACCCGATGACGCGGCCCCTTCGCTCCATCGCCGTTGCGGCGACTTCAGCGCTACTACGAGCCGCTCCGTCCCTTGATCGCGCTTCGGTATTTTCGGCCTTGCGTTGTGCGCTTGTGCCTTTCCCTTTACACCGCGATCGAAGGTTCCCGCAGTTCAACATAGGAGCCCGAACCAGGATGGCGCTGCCTCTATGCCGGACGTCGCATGGCCAATAGGCAGGCTCCCGCCATGCTGATCCCGGGTTAACATCAACGCCCGGTTTCGACGTCGTCTGAGCAGTTTCGACAATTGAACGGCAGTTCACTTGTGTTCGCCTTCGTTGGTTCTCACCTGATGCCTTTTGGCACCTTTTCCGCAACGCTCACGACCAGGGCTTTTGACCCAAGCCGCTTGCGGTGGTTTGCACCCTGCTCCTGCAAGCCGGGCACGAGAGGTCAGTTCATTCCTTCTCTCATCTCCTCTGCTGCTTACTGCGGCACACTGATATCCGCTATCCAGAGCTGATTCATCCCCGTCAGTTTCATGCGACTGGCCAGGTTCAGATAGACCTCGAATTCGTGATCGGAATCCGTCGTCACCACGAACGCCCGCGGCTGTACGGCCAGCAGATTATCTTCCCGTAGGATCCGCAACACACGTTTGTGATTCACCAGCATCCCACGCCGCCGCAACTCGGCGCTGATCCGTCGATACCCGTAGCGGCGTCGGTGCTCGACCGCGATCTGCTGAATCACGCTCCGCACCTCCATATCTTCCTCGACGGGTGCTCGCTCCTGCAAAGAACGATAAAAACCGGCCCGGCTGACTCCGGCCAGCTGACACATGCGTTCGATGCTTAAGCTGCCTTGCAATGGCATCACTTCTTGGATTTCGTCGTAGATGGCTTCTCGCCACTGATACCGCTCTTCTGGCGTCGAGCCTCTACTTTTTGCAAGGCACCTTTGAAAAAATCCAGCTCCAGAGTTTTGTCAAGCACCACCCGCTTCAGCTGGTTGATTTCCTTGCGCAGGGCGGACTCACGCGAGTTCCCCGAAGGCGGTTCCTCGCCAGAGTCGAAAGGATCGAATTGATCTCGCCACTTGTAGAGAAGCCGTCGATGCACACCAAGTTCCTGTGACAATTCCACGATGTTGTCACAGGTCTTCAATCGCTCAACAGCCATCCGGCGGAATTTCTTCGGGTATTTCCCCACTCGTCTCTTTGCCACTCGCAGTTCCTTTCCCTGCAGAGTGTGCCTTATCCGAGTGTCTCAAGTTAAGGGTTCAGTCCACTTTTCGGCCGCAGTCGCTGCGCCGTATATTGGTGGCGCCTTAATAGCTGCATGCTTCTGCTGGGCAGGCGTGACCTTGTACTTCTTCCGACGCTACACACTGTCCGTCTAGGTCGCGCTGACGGCCGTAGTCATTTTGCTCGTGTACAAAATTGCGGTAATTGGTTGGTGATAGCAGCTCACTCTGCCCCTTGAGTCGAAAGGCGGACAAGCGGAGGCTCACTGGAACTCGTCATCCGGGGCGAACCGGCAAGCGCCGCGGTACTGATACGTACTTCGACGGTTATGCTAACCAGGACTTTGCCAGATTATTTAGCTAAGTAGCCCAATTTATTGCATATAACGACACCAACGCCGCATCGGTAGTTTTGACAATAGACGCGTTTTGCGTGACGGTCTAGCATTTCGGCGGATAAAGGTCCCAACTGAGATATTTAGGAGCAAGACTGTGAAAAGAGCGTCATGGGGTTGCATAGCGTCCGCGCTGTTGGTTTGTTTAGCGATGACAGGCTGCGGTGATTCGTCGAAGGTTGTGCAGGACGCGAAAGAATTAGAGGCGTTTGAAACCGCCAAAGATGCCTACGTCTATGCGTATCCGTTGATGACGATGGAAATCACCCGTCGTGTTTCTACAAATCTTGTAAAGCCTGAAGGAACGTTCGCTCCCATGGGCCAATTTGCCAAACTGCGGGAATATCCAAATGCGTCCTTCAATGCGGTGACCGCACCAAATGCCGATACACTGTACACAATGGCTTGGCTAGATGTCTCCAAAGAACCGTGGGTCGTCAGCATCCCGGATATGAAGGGACGTTACTTTTTATTCCCGATGCTTGACGGATGGACGAACATTTTTCAAGACCCCGGCAAGCGCACGACTGGCACGAAGGCTCAAACGTTCGCCATCATGGGACCGGGGTGGAGCGGAACACTTCCGGCTGGAATAACCGAGTACAAGTCGCCCACGGGTATGGTTTGGCTTCTCGGAAGGATTTACTGCACTGGAACCCCGGACGATTACAAAGCAGTCCACGCGTTACAAGACCAGATTGGACTTGTCCCGCTCTCATCTTACGGCAAACCTTACACTCCGGCCCTAGGCACAGTTGACGCTTCTATCGACGGAAAGACCGCCGTGCGCGACCAGTTGAACGCGATGGATGGTGCGTCTTACTTCAAGCTGTTTGCTCAACTGTTGAAAACAAATCCTCCCTCCGCAGGGGATGAACCAATGGTTGCCAAATTGGCGAAACTCGGTATCGTGCCGGGTCAGGACTTCGATGTGTCAAAAGTCGATGCCAGCGTAGCAGCAGGAATCGCCAAGTCACCCAAGCCAGCACAGGAAAAGATTGCGGCATGGATGAAGGAAAGCCTGCTTGCGCACGATGCGTCACTCGAAAACGGTTGGACGTTCAGCACCAAGGTGGGAACCTACGGGACCAATTACATTCAACGCGCGATGGTTGCATGGTACGGCTTGGGCGCGAACCTTCCGAAGGATGCCGTATATCCAACATCGGAAGGACCGGAAATCATTTCCAAGTACAACGGGGCGAACAAGTACGTCATGCACTTCGACAAGGGGGACATGCCGCCTGTTGATGGCTTCTGGTCTCTTACGATGTACAACGCGAAGTACTTCTTCGTGGACAATCCGCTCAATCGATATACGCTGAGCCAGCGCAATAAACTCAAGACGAATGCCGACGGCTCGACGGACTTGTACATTCAAGCCGATTCGCCCGGCAAAGACAAAGAATCGAATTGGCTACCTGCGCCAAAGGATGACTTCGTTTTGATGATGCGTTTATATTGGCCCAAAGAAAAAGACCCGAGCATTTTGAACGGCACGTGGAAGGTACCCGGCGTGAAAAAGGTGGGTTAGAAGTTAGTTGCTAACTCCCGATGGCATAATCGGACAAATGGTTTTTGCGCCAATTCCATATCTACGCTGTTACTCAGGACTTTGGTGCGATTCTCGTCCGGCTGACCGTTCTTGCTTCGACTGTTCCTCGGCGCTTAGGTGCATCGAAACCAATCGCGCCACTAACACGGCCAAAAATAATTGCCCGGTCACGGCTTCTGCGGAGCAAAGACTATGCGCAACCGAGTCGATGGGCACAATGCCTGCATAGCCCATTGTTGTCAACATTCCAAAACTATAGTTGATCCAATGGATCACGACCGAGACATCGGTTCCTGCAGTATTGAACGCGCCGGGATCCGCCAATTCCGCGATGTGGTATGCGTGCGCCCAGGCAAAACCAAGGCACAAATAAGCGGCAATCGCGCCTTGGACGCGCATCCCCGTGACTGGTCCAGGGCGCAACACCTGCCAGAGTAGCACAACCGTAATCATGATACTGGCGGCCAGACCCGTCGATGCGCTCCAGAGGCTCACGGAGTGTGTTGGCCTCCACCATGTTGCCCAGCGGAACGCGATCGCCACGAATACCACGAAAGACGTCAGCAGAAATAGCTTTCGATTCCCCCAAGCGATCGCGGTGCCTACGACAGCTACAACTGTCGCTGCCACGCGATCGTAAAGTGGCAGACTATTCTTCTCAAAGCCCACTGCGGGCAACACGAACGCGGTTAAGAAGAGCAGCAGCAAGAACAAGGAGAGGTTGGCCTGTGACTGCCAACTGCGCTTCATGAGATCGCGAGTCTTCACAGGTATGAATGATTCCGTTGAATCCTCCATGCATACCCCAGTCCTTAGTTGAGGTTGCACAGAAATATTGCAATGAACGCTGAATCACCAGAGAGTCTACACCTTTTCTCGTACTCGTAGCGCTTGGTAAGTCGCGTAACCGGACACGTGTCCGGTTAGCGCGTTGAACGTAGTCGCTGGCGCGACGGACGCTTCGCGTGCTATGCTCCTCACGTCATGCTGCAAGGTAGAGCTTTTAACTGCGATTTTCGGTTTTCTCTGATTTTCCTAAGCCAAGCAAAATCAATAGGCTGCAAACGAAAAAAGATTCAATTCCCATAGCCGTTAGATCGGTGCAGCCCCTGGCCCGCATCCGCCGCAACCGCCAGCGCCCACCTTCAATGCAGAGCATTTTTAGCTTGGCGACGTGCCGACAGTAGGCGTAGCAGAGCGGAAACGTAAACGAGGCGCGCCGGTGAGCTAAAAATGTTTTGGACTAAACCGCTGCAAGGTGTGTGCGCTATGGGTTTTGCTTGATAAGTGGGACGCTACGTAGTGGGCAGAGGCGGGTAGGTAAGTGCGGAGACGAGCATGCTGGGTTGCAGTTGGCTGTCTTCTGCGGGAACTTGTGGGGCAAAGTGCGGGATGCTTGGCTGTTTGCGGGATGATGTGAACGGCAAGGAGCAACAGCCCTCCGTTGGCTCGAGAGTGTAGAGCTCGTGGCGAGAGCAATTCGGGTTCGTTTACGGTCGCTCATGAAGTGTCTTGGATGGTCGGTGAAGAGCGCACTTGAGGCAGCACCTTGACCGCGATCATGCGACCTCGATGACAAACAGGACATTCCCGAAGAGAGCGGCCCGTGAGCCTCTCGTATCGATCACGATAATCCTCTTGTATCGCGGGCTCGGCCGAGCCTTCCTTGGGAGGAGCCATGCCGAGAAGTTCGCGGCAACGCTGCAACTTCTCCTTGCGGTGTCGATTGCCGAGGAACCCGTAGTAGCGAATGCGGTGGAACCCACTCGGTAGAACGTGGAGCAAAAATCGCCGGATGAACTCGTCCGCGGAAAGGGGCATGATTTTCTGCTGATTATTATCGCGGTAGTCTCTCCAGGTAAATTTCACTTGGCCATCTTCGATGTCGACGAGCCGATGATTGGAGATGGCCACCCGGTGCGTGTAGCGGCCGACATAGTCCACCACTTGCTGTGGCCCGGCGAAAGGTGGCTTGGCGTAGACGACCCATTCCACGTTTCGCACTGGATCGAGATAACGGGCGAAAGCCTCTGGATCTTGGAGTGCCTGAAGCAAAGAGAAGAACTGCAATTTGCCGGCGTCGAAGGCCTGCTGCAGATACTTCAAGAACAATCGGCGGAACAGCCGGGAGAGCACCCGTACGGGCAAGAAAAAGTTGGGGCGGCAGGGGATCCAGCGGGTACCATCCGGTGAAATTCCGCCGCCCGGGACGACACAATGCAGATGCGGATGGAAAAACAGGTTCTGTCCCCAACTGTGCAGTACGGCGAAAAATCCGATCTCGGCGCCCAGATGTTGGGGATCGGCAGCGATGGTGGACAAGGTCTCGGCAGTGGCTCGGAAGAGCATGCCGTAGACGAGATCTTTGTTCTGGTAAGCGATGGAAGCGATCGGTTCGGGAATGGTGAAGACGACATGAAAATAGTGCGTGTCGAGAACTTCGGAGGTTCGTTTTTCAACCCACTCGGCACGCACGAGTGACTGACATTTTGGGCAATGACGATCCCCGCAGCTGTCGTAACAGGGCCGCTCGTGATTGCAGCAGTCGCAGCGCTCGAGATGACCGCCGAGAGCTGCGGTTCGACACACCTCGATCGCGGTCATGACGCGCCGTTGAGCGGGGGATAGCGACGCAGCATGCTGCTGACGATAGGCTTCACCGTAGCGGCGGAAGATGTCCGCCACTTCCAGCTTCGGGCGATCCAAGGGGCCCGGCGGTTAGCGGTGTTGCTGCGGAGTAGGCTGGACCTCCATCGAAACAGGGCGAGGCAGCAAATCCAGTGGACTCGCTGTTGAGCACACTTTGCTGGTCGCGATGTGCAGATATTTTGCTGTGGTCGTCAGGCTGCGATGGCCGAGCAAAAGTTGAATCTGGCGAATGTCGGTGCCCGATTCAAGCAAGTGACATGCAAAGGCATGCCGCATGGAATGCGGCGTGATCGGTTTAGGAATTCCGGAAATACGGCGGGCTCTCCGACACATCGCCGCAACCGAAGTCGTGGTTATGTGTTGGTCCGGGGTGCCCCCCGGAAAGAGCCAGTGTCCAGGCCTTTCCATTCGCCACCAGGCTCGCAGGATCTCTAACAGTTTAGGTGAGAGCATCACGTAACGATCTCTCTGTCCTTTGCCTTGCTCGACACGCAAGACCATGCGCTGGCTGTCGATCGCCGGTAGTGTCAGAGCAACGGCCTCGGAGATGCGCAAGCCGGCTGCATAGCAGGTGGTTAAGACGGCACGATGCTTTCTCATTGCGACACAGTCCAGAAACCGAGCGACTTCCTCTGGGCTGAGAATGATGGGCAGTTTTTTGGGCACCTTGGGAGCCGGGATCATGTCTGCCATGTACCAGCTCTTTTTGAGGGTGACTCGATAGAGGAAGCGAATCGCTGAGGTGGCAACGCTGATCGAAACTACCCCCAGCTTCCTTTCGTTGGTCAGATAGACCTGATAGGCACGAATCTGTTCCGGTCCCAACAACTCTGGTGACTTGTTGAAGTGTCGTGCAAATCCCGAGACTTCTCGAGTGTAGGACGCTTGTGTTACCGGCGAAAAGTTCCGGACCTGCATGTCCTCGGTGAACCGTTGACGAAGAGATGTCATGGAAAACTCCCTTGCAAGATGGAATGTGCTGCTGTGAGCAGCCGCTCCATGCTTTAGCAAAGAGGACTTCCGTAGGGGAGATATGTTCAACTGGAACAGCGACGAGTATGACCGGATAAGCCGACACAACTACAGCGCCACCACTACCGCGCTAGCGGTTTAGTGCAAACGGCTCTATCGAACGCGCGCAGAGCACCTCGCCCGGACTTCACGCTTTTGTGAAAACGCGCCTCCGATAGAGTACTAACGTTAACCGGGACTCACATGCGATACGCGTCCTCCGCGCCTCTGCGTTTCTATTCCTACGGCTGTCGCACCTTGCCCATGCGCGGAGGCTGGACCGGCGCGGCCACGCCATAGATGACATTGATTCCGGTCCCTCCGCCCCAGGTGGAACGTGCGGGGTCGTAACTCATGCCAGTTGCGACGGGAAGATCATTCCAGTTGTTGGTCGACCAGGCATTGCCCGCGGCGTCGATGGATACGTCAATGACACTCTCGAAGGCGCCGCTGTTGAACACGTGCACAACGTCGCCGGCCTTGGTGCCCGCCGGATGCCCCTTCGTGTTGTCGCCGGCCATGTACACGACACCGTGTGTCCAGCCGTTGGTCGCCCACACGTCGTCGTTGCCGTCGACATTGATTCCCCATGGAATGCTGATGGCCCCATCGCCGCTGTAGCCGCTGCCCGCCGAGGGTTGTTGTGTGCCGTCCGGACGAATCATGCTGACGAAGCCTGTGGCCTTCACGCGCCCTGATTCAAGGGGGGCGAAGAGGGCACGGAACGCCTGAAACTCCTGCATGATCGTTGCATGCGGCGGGAGCGGCTTCAGGCCCGGAAAGCCAGGCGATATGAAGCTGACGACCCAGACGTTGCTCTTCGAATCTAAGGCCAAGGCGCGGGGTGCCAACCCGACTCGAAAGGTCTCAACCTTTGTCGGGTCGTTTGCCGGAAATCGCGTGACCGTATCGAGCCGCGAATTCGAGACCCATACGCGATTCTGCTCATCGATGACGACATCGAACGGTCCCGCGAGGCCCTTGGGTTTGACGATGCGACCCTCCTTCACGCGCCCGCCTGGGAAGAAGAGCAGTTGATCGGCTTCGCTGTCGGTGACCCAGACATCGCCGTTGGCCGCCACGCCGATGCCCATGAGCCCGTGCAGCTTGCCGCCGAACGGAAAGTCCTCCTCGCTCGCCACGGGACGCCCCTGCAAGTCCATCACGAGGATCTTGCCATTGAAGCTCGATGCCCAGACGTTGTCGCTCGTCACGGCGGTGCCCCATCCGATCCCATTGATGCCCGCACCCATGAAGCCGGTGACAGGGGGCGAGAGCGTGGAACCGTCAGGGCCGAACTTTGCGACGCCTCCGCCGATGCCCTTCACAGCGCTGGATTGCGACCCAGCCATCCAATTCGAGCCGCTCCAGAGATTGCTGTCGGCGTCGAGCATCACGCGGCCCGGTGCGTAGTTGCCACCGCCCGCAAAGCGCAAGATGAGCGCGAAGTCATTTGGCGCGTACTGCAGGTAAGGCACAAACGGCGCCGCGTTCAGTATTCCCTCCTTCGTCTGTGGATATGCCTCTTCGAATAGGGCGAAGAGATCCTTGGGATGTGCCCACGGCTCACGCGCAATCCCGGCCATCGCTCCTAGCGTGTTCGACGGTGCCGTCCCTCCGCTTGGCGTCGCCGCCTGGAAGAACCGCGAGCGCCAGTCACTGCTGGCAGACGTGCTGGCATAGGTGACGAGGGACGCGAGGGTATTGAAGTTCGCAAGCGTCGTGCTGCGCGTGATATTGAGCCCGTCGACGATGACGGATCCCCAATCACCGCTTTGCAGGTTCACGAGATTCGGGACGTTCATTGCGGCGATTCGCAGTCCAAGCGCATTCCCAGAGATAGCTTCCCCATTTATGAATCGCGCGGCTGTAAAAGCCGAAGCCACAGTCGTGAATTCGTTGACAACCACTTGTTGCGGGGGCTTACTCCCTAGCACAGAGAGAAGAACGATCGCCGGATTATCGCTACCCGTTTTGCTGGCTTTTGATACTCCCCCAGCAGCCACGAGATAGAGCACGGCGTTATCATGCGCGCCCTTAACGCGAACCTCGAAGCGGCCATCGTCGCTTGACTTCGTTTGATCGAGCTGTTTGGGTGCGCCGGCGCCGGCCTCCCACAAAGTTACCGTTGACTTCGCAATCGGAGCGGCTCCGCAAACCACCACCCCTTTAATGCTGTCGGCGGCAAAAGCTGGTCCAGCTGACAAGATGATGGCGACAAACACGGCTCCTAGCATCAGCATCCGAACGATTAATCGAGTAATCATATTTACCTCTTAACTGGAAAGGTGGAAATACGGGCGTCGGCAATACCCTTGGGCGGGATACGCGTAAGCTTGTAATCTTGCGCGGAGTACGTATCTATCGTCAAGAGTAACAATATCGTCGAATCGCCGCGCTTCGCGAGGTTTCGAGCGACCGATTGACTTGAGTAGGACGGGGATACCGAAAAGGAAGGGGCTATGAGCCGATCTACTTGCCGAGTTGCGAGAGAGCTGCACGCAACGACGCACTAGAAATCTGAATGAGTCCACCGTAAGGCGTGTACACCTCCAGAATCAAGGGAATCGCGCCGGAAGCCAATAGTGCGTAAATTGCAGCGCCAGAACCAGCCTGAACTCTACACCGGAATACAAAAAACTTCTTAGCGCCTGGTTTGTTCTATAAAAGGGAAAGTCAAGAAAAAAAACTTCTCCGGCGGCTGGAATTTTTCTACTTTCGCAGCCCACTTAATTGAGCAGGATCTGTTCTGATCTCCCGCGCCATGTGCTCGGTTGCCGGACCCGCGGGTCCGGCAATTTGGGGTTCCTCTGCTAGCGGTTTTCATCGCCTGTTGGCAACGAAGCCTGTCAGTTCCGAAACCAGCAAAGCTGAACGTTGGTCAGGTGGCGACCATGGTTCTATCTGGGACTCGTGGCCCATAGCGTTGAT
>CAVYTB010000011.1:0-530527 GCA_963771295.1 Candidatus Acidiferrales bacterium | reverse complement strand
AATGGTAGGCCCGTGGGGACTCGAACCCCAGACCTCTACCGTGTCAATCTGTCGTGATTAGGCTTTACAACAACTTACAAGACCGCGGGGACTGCCAAAATACGCGGAAGTCGTACAAGTCACCACACACTGTGGGTTGGAGTGTGGGTTGGAAATAGCCATCGAAGTAGCATCTATCTATGCTTCTTTTCGGCGACGAAGTCTATAAGTTGGCTTGTGAAAGACGGCGAAGAAATGTTGGTTTGGCACGGTGGCGCAATCGCAACCGCTCGAGGGCAGAGTCAAAATGCGCCTGCTGGTTACGACGGGAAGCCAGATCGCGCAAATCAAGGATGTGACTGAGAGCCCGGTCATAGTTGTTTGGCTGTTTTGTTTGGGCGAGCGCATCAACCTGTTCCCAGATTTGTGCTTCCCGGCCGGCCAATTTGTCCAGGTAATTCACTCGCGCGGTTGCTCTCGCCCGCTCCTGCTTCTCCTGTTCCACAGCTTTGCGCTCGGCTTCGCGCCGGATTCTCTGGTCAGTGTGCACTTGAGCCAAAGCCATGATTTGTGAAACGGTTCGCGGTTGAGAATCCACGCGGTCGGCTCTCGACATGGGCGGCAAGCAGGACTGATTAAAACTGCGTAGCAGATCCAACCTTGAGCAAGAATCACTGTCCTCGGCCATCCCGAGCAGGAGGGCGTTTTTCTCCGCCTCTGGCATAGCCGCAATCCATGCAGCAAGCTTTGCTCGGGAGGGGCTCGGCGCAGAAGGATTACGGCTGCGCTCTGCAGCGGCCCTGATCAAGTCCCCCTCAAGTCCCAGAAAGTGAGCGAAGCTCTGAAGCGGGGTCGGCAACGTGGCAAGACCCGCAGGCACAGGAGGTTCGGTTGCATGCGGGCTCAGTTCCTGATTCTGCAAACAGAAAAGCCACCCCAGATAGAGGGCGCGCATGTCACCCCGCATCAAGTCGGCGCGCAGCGGTATCAATGAGTCCATCCATCTTTCGCTATCCTCCCAATCGCGCCCCTCACCTTCGGAGATGAATTCGAGAATCGTGAAGTTCTTTGTCTTACGTACATGCAAACTTTCCCCCGCACAAAAGGACGCCACGTCCTTCGTGTCCAGCGTTCGCCTTGGGAGCCGCAATACCAACTGGAACACGCAACTGTTTGCTGTGTAGACAAAGGCATCGAAATATTTCTCCATCAGGACATTGGGGTCGCCTTTAAAATCTCCCCATTCATACGTGTTTACGAAACTCGTTGCGGTGATTTCAGCGCGCGTCGACAGCGCTCGAAGCTCCCGGATTTCTCGGTGGGTTAAAGGGCGATCCACGGCTCTAAATTCATAGTACAGATACTCGCTCACGTGCGCCCCATTCGCCAGTAACGATAAGCTGCGATCCATTCAGCTCCTCTTGGCGTTGGCAATGGTAATGGAAGATCCAGAATTCTCTGCCGCTTGCCGCCACGCCGGCAAATATCAACGATTGCGTTTTCATCATTCCAATCGATCTGTTCCACGGCTACCTTTATCCCCCAGAATCTCAGTCGCAAATGGCAGGGCAAGACTATGCTCCATCATTGTATAAAATCCGACAGTTTGCTCGGATTCGTTGTACGCGTCCACGATCGCTTCCGCGATGAGTGCATCAAGATGGGCCTTATTTCGACGAAGATTTTTGCGGGCGGGATTTCGTGGAATCGCGCGTATGGATTTCCGGTGTTCTCCATCAATCAGCGTGGCGTGAACATTGCCGATGAGAATGCCACGTTCGATCAGGAAGATCAGGGCTTCATGTATCCGAGTTTTCCACAACGGTGTAACCTAGTGCGGCATAACCTGCCAGCCTCTTCTTGTACATCCGAGTTAGCATTGGCACCAGCACATCCGCGTAATCGTAAACCTGGACTTCCTTCTTATTCTCATGGAGACGGTGGAGTCGGCCAACGTACTGTTGCAGAGTTCCCTTCCAGGAAACTGGCATCGCAAGAAGAAGTGTGTCGAGGTGCGCATCATCGAAACCTTCACCAAGGTAGCTTCCCGTCGCAAGAATGACACGAGGCTCCTCGGGAGGAATGGCGGCAATAGACTCGGTCAGTATCTTTCTTTGTCTTGCGCCCATTCCACCTTTCATGATGAAGACGTGCGAACGTGACCCGTGCAATGCTCCGGCCAAGAAGTCAAGATGCTCTGTCCGGCTCGTCAGGACGAGCGGTGACCTCCCAGCCGATAAGAGATTCTGAAGATCCCGTATGATTAACTCGTTTCTGTGTTGGTTTCCGACGAGTGCAGCGTACAGATCTTGTATCGTGGTTTCGTCATCTGTTTGGTCCCAACCAAATTCAGTAAAACGTGGGATGACCTTGTGTTCGAGGAGCGACGCCTGCGCTGCTTTCTTCGCTGAGAGGTGGAACCGTATGGGGCCGCATTGCATATAAATGATTGGGTGGTGCCCGTCTTTTCGAATCGGCGTAGCGGTCAAACCCAAAACATACTTTGCTTTAACCTGACGGAGGACTCGTTCAAAAGTCACTGCGGACAAATGATGGCACTCGTCCACGATGACGTGGCCATAGTCCGCGACGAAATCTTCGACATCTCCTTTGCGCTGCAAACTCTGGATCACGGCAACATCAATCACGCCAGTTCGCTTGATCTTTCCGCCTCCAATGTGGCCGATGTCTCCAATTGGCTTATCCAGGAAGGCAGCCAATCGCTCACGCCACTGGTCCATTAGCTGGCGCCGGTGCACCAGGATCAATGCATTGACCGCCCTCCTGGCGATCAGATTTGCACCGACGACCGTCTTTCCGAATGCGGTCGGAGCACTGAGTATGCCTTGGTCGTAAAGGAGCACTTGATTGACGGCTTCCTGTTGTTCAGGCCGCAACTGTGCATTGAAAGAGACTCTAATTTCTCGACCTATAGTTCGTTCGTCCTGCCGCTCCACGTTCACCCTGTGGAATTTGAATTCTGCAAGTACTTCATCGATACATCCTCTCGGAAGCCCAATGTGCTCGGGGAAGTCCTCACTACAGGATATGACGCGAGGCTTACCATAGGTCGAGAGTCGCATGCCCTGGGCTCGATAGAATTCAGGATTCTGAAATGCGGCGATGCGAATCAAGCGATCCAGCATGGCAGACGGCAGATCTTTCTTTTCGATGTAGACAAGATTGCCCACTACCACGCAGACTGTAGATGGCAATGGACCTGCAATTCGTCTATCTTTCCGTTTGCGAGATGGGCTCCACAGCCAGGGAACCTCGCCCCGCCCTTCTTCGGGAAAACTAAGATGCACTCCAACCGTGTTTCCGCCGGGCGCTATTTCCTGAATCATTCGAGCCAGCATATCCGTCTGGACTTTTTGAACCGACCCTAAGAATTTCCATTGGTCCGGATGAGGCTGGAGGAGTTCATCAAGGAATACACTGTTGCCTTGCTCTCGGGAGCGTTTTTGGAGTGGAAGGGCTATCAAATTTCCAAAGCCGCCCTTTGGCAACGTGTCTTGGCTAGGAAAGAGACGATCATAAGAACCCAATCCAATCTCATGGCGGTTTTCCATCGTCCGAGTCAACAAGGCACAACCAAGCTGTCTGGCATTGGTAGCGAGCACTGGGCGGTCGAAGAAAAACCAGATGTGCGCACCGTTTCCGGATCGCGAGCGCTCGACTGCCGCGGGGATCTGAAACCGTTGACATGTAGAAGCAAGCGCCGCGGCATCTGCCATCCAGGACTTCTTGTCGAAATCCACAGCAAGAAACCAACAGGTTTCGTCGGGAAGTAGCGGGTAGACGCCGACGGTCTGCTTCCCAGTGAGGTGGTCGCGGATTGCGCTGTCGGTGAGCGGTTGAAGCGTTCGAGTCTTCCGTGCAACCCTCTTTCGTTCTTCCGGTCTTGCCGTGTGAATCGCGCGCCAGTCCGTGACACCAGCGGGCGAATAGCCAGACTTGCCATCCTTTCCTTCCCAGCGTATCGCATAGACGTCTTCTCGGCCGCGAAACAGGCTTCGAAAAAGAGAAATCTTCTTCTCAGGCGTCGAAGGCGCGGCGATGCTGCTGTCGGATACGGAAACAATAGGAATTGCAGTGGGACCTGGAGCTTTCGATACAGAATCCTCAATGCCGAGCATCGCTCGGAGACGGGCATTTTCTGCGCGGAGTCGGTCGCATTCCTCCTGTGCCGATTTCAGATGCTCTGTAATGGCGTTCTGGTCCGTCATATCTACGCGTGGATCACCCATAATTAGTGCAAGCGGCCAGTACAATGCCGCAGTCGCTTCCAACTGCAGGGGCGTGAGTGTGAACGACTCTGAAGTGTGAGTTCCTCATTGCAAAATATTCGGCTGCCAAATCAATTCGGTGTTGCTGGCCTGTTTATCCCCACACACAAGAGATTGGCGCAGCGAACAGGTTATCGCCGAATGGGACGGTGTTCTCAGAGTCGTAGAGGACCAAGCCCAGCTTGAAGTTACGACCAGACGCTTCCGACAATTTCCGCAGTCCGCGGAAGTCGCCCGCGTTAACTGTCGCTCCAGCCTTGATTTCAAGGCCCACGATGGCCCCGCTCTCACTCTCCACAACGATGTCCACCTCATCCTGGTCCTTGTCTCGGTAGTAGTGGAGCCTACAAGTTTCCTCAAGCCAAGACGTCTGCTTCATGACTTCAGAGAAGAGGTACGTCTCAAGCAGTGGGCCAAGGATGGAACGGTCCTTGGCAACGCGCTCCTCGGTCGCCCCTACGGTGACCGCGAGCAAGCCTGAGTCGATGAAGTGAAGCTTGGGCGTTTTCACCAATCGCTTGAGCTGATTCCGAAACCAGGGCTCGACACGATGCACGAGGAACAATTGCTCGATGATGGCCACATACTTTCTGGTGGTCTTGTCATCGAGGCCGATCTGACCGCCGAGTTGCGAGAAGTTGGTCAGTTGGCCGGAGTGGTGAGCAAGAACCTGCAGCAATTGCGGCATCTGGGCGAGTTTGTCCAAGTCAGCGATGTCTCGAATGTCCCGTTCTACAATCGCCTGGATGTAGTCGCGTGCCCAAGCCCGGCGACGCTTTTGATCTTTTCTCCGAAGCATCTCCGGATAACCGCCAACCAGCACTGTGCCTACAAGATCATCGCCTATGATTATTTCAAACGGCTTGGCGATCTTACCCGCCAACGCATTTTCCAGGAACGTAGGAGGCTTGCCCAGGATTTCGGAGCGGCCGAGCGGCAGCAGTGTGATGATTTCCATTCGCCCTGCAAGGCTCTCAGACACTTGGGGCAGCGCCAGCACGTTGGCTGAGCCGGTTAGCAGGAAACGTCCCGGACGACGGTCCGCGTCGACGGACTTCTTGATGGCGCGCAGAAGTTCTGGAGCTCGTTGAACCTCATCCACTATGGCCATGTCCAGGCCGCGCACGAACCCGCTCGGGTCATTGCGAACGGATTCCAGTACCGTATCGTCGTCCAGCGTAATGTAGGTTCGATTCCTGCTGGCGAACTCGCGGACCAGAGTCGTCTTGCCGCATTGACGCGGGCCGTTGACCATTACGACAGGCGTGTCTTTGAGCGCGGTTGTCACACGGTCTGTCGCGAATCTTGGAAATAGTTTTGCAGTCGGAGCAGTCAACGGGAATCAATCCTTCGTCCACTTCGGTCTTAAACGGCGTCTGCTTCGGAGTATATGGTCGTCCAATTCGGAATGCAAGGCCGTCCAGTTCGGAATCTAATCACGGGGGACCCAGTTTAGTCCAGTGGCATAATGCGCATTTGCAACCAAACCCTCTCAATACCCAAGGGCCTCAATCAGAAAGAACCGAAGCGTTTCAAAATCCCAGGCCCCTTTCCACGGCGATCGGATCAGCAGGGCGGACACCTCAGCACCTGCGCCGACGCACACGTGAATACTATTGTTTATCCCTGAGGCTCAGTTGGGAGGGTTGTGTCTCCTTTGTTTTGAAGTTGGGCGGCGGCTTAGCAAAGGTGAGCCTCCAATGGCTCACTCTGCAAATTCCTATTGGCTGCGGACGGCGCCCTTAATGTAGCCATTTGCCAAATGAGGTTGTGGATGCTAACCCACTGAAAGATATGGTTGGCCCGTGCGGACTCGAACCGCGTTGAACAGATCCGATTATGGCAGCACCAGCCCGCACTCCACGGCTTTGCAGTTTCATCCGCTCCAAACAGAACGACGTTCTTGGTAAGGACACCCGCTGGCATCTTGGATGAGGAGGGCTCAAGTATGCGGCAATGTTACGAACGAGGTTGTCTCAGGCGCACAAAACGCAGGGCTGACCGGACCGCTGGGAGTACCTCTGGCGGGAAAACGATGTGACGGGGAAGCGCGTGCGGAGGACTGCCGTCATTGGGACCGTGGATCAGTATCCTACAAGGGATTTAGCTCAAGCTGCAGCGAATGGGCTCCGAATGCAAATAAACGAGGACCGCCTACGCCGACCGGGGCACGACATCCTTGTTGCGGACTTGGTTGATCACTACGTGCATACGGAACTCTCCGAAAAAATTGGCTGGCATTCTCACGCAACGCGAATCGTGTACCGGCAATATCTAACAAGATGGATACGACCGCATTGGGGGAAAGTGAGCATCCGGTCCGTCCGAACGATAGTAGTTGAGCGTTGGCTGAGAGGATTGCAACGTGTCGACGATACTCCCCTAGCCAACACAACCAAGACGAAGATTCGGAACTTGCTGAGCGTCCTGTTTAATCACGCGATTCGGTACGAATGGCTGGGCCAGGGAGGAAATCCAATTACCCTCGTCCGTCAGAGCGCAAAGCGCATGCGGACGCCGGAAGTGCTGGAGCCAAGTGAACTCCAGAGCCTTTTGCTGCAACTGAAATCATGTTTTCGATTAATGGTCCTACTGGATGTGACGACGGGACTTCGTCGAAGCGAGCTGTTTGCGCTCAAATGGAGCGATGTTGATTTCTCCAACCTGCGTCTCGATGTCTTGCGCTCCATCTACTTGCAACATGTTGGCGATTGCAAAACGGAAGCATCGCGCAAACCGGTGCCTCTCGATGATCGTGTGGCCGCGGACCTTTGGCTATGGAAGGAAACCAGCCGGTATCGACAACCCGACGACTGGATATTCGTAAGCCCCCGTAGCCAAGGGAAGCATCCGTTCTGGCCAGATGCATTGCTGCAAAAGATTATTCGGCCGGCGGCGTTGCGAGCCGGGATCAACAAGAAAATTGGGTGGCATACCTTTCGACACACATTTTCGACGCTTCTTATTGGCAACGGGGAGAATGTGAAGGTCGTTCAGGAATTGATGCGGCATGCCAGCAGCCGCTGCACGCTTGAAGTCTATTCCCAGGCGCGCCTTCTCGCGAAGCGCCAAGCGCAGCAGCGCGTGGTCCAGATGATAATCCCCAAGGAAGCCGATGCACCGGAACCGGTGCTTACGCGCGAATCGCAAATCACCGACAATCGGTGAGCGCGATTCGCCGAGCGATGGCTGTCGTTTGAGTTGAGTATGGTCAACAGATACAACGAAGTAGGCTCTTATTGGAGCAATATGGAGCAATGCAAAAAGGAAGCATAGTTTCTAAGTTGTTGAAGAATATGGTAGGCCCGTGGGGACTCGAACCCCAGACCTCTACCGTGTCAACAACTTACAAGACCGCGGGGACTGCCAAAACACGCGGAAGTCGTGCAAAACACCACTCACTGTGGGTTGGACTGTGGGTTGGAAGTAACTCCAATTCTGATCTTGGGAGCTGGCTCGCGCTTGCAACATTGACTTCAATTCGGACCCGAGGTTCCGGGGCTTCAATGGTCTGGAAGACTTAGTCCTGCAATCAGCAACGCTACCACTCGCGGATATGCAGAAGACGATCCTCAACGGCGTAGCTGCCTGGAGGCACGGTCCCCTCGCCGACGACGTGTCCCTCGTTATCGCGGAAGTTAGCTAGTTCCGTTGGAGCGGGGTTCCAACGTTGGCGATAATCGACCATCCATCGGCATGAAGTCTCTCACTTACACGATAAATTCCCATGGTCCACAGACCGTCGCGAAGCAACCCGTGTCAAACCACAACCGTTTCCTAGACCGTTGTAAGCACGTTCGCGCCACATCTGACGCGGCGGAGGTTTTCCAAACCGCCGCCCTAATCTGGGAATGGAGTGACCCTATTTGCTATTTGCGACTTGCAGTCTTCTACTTAGGACACCGCATAAAAATCGTGCAAGCAGAAATCCAGCGGCTCCCGGACCTGTCCGGCCCTTCAAGATCGTGTAATTCCAAGTTCTCTGATATTTACTAAACGTATAGTCTAAATCGGCTGAATCATGGGAAAAGTAGTAGCAAGGCGCTACAACCCGCATAAACATTGGGTGTTTGTGCTATGGCGGAGAGGGGGAATTAAAGCCTACTGAGGAAGCGTGAGGAATGGTTTGGATGCGTTTGTAACTGTAGCGAAATCGAGGAGGGGCTCAAAGAGCGAAATCTCTCTTGGATCGCTTGCGCGAATGCGGCCGCAGCTCTTCAGGATGTTCGCGCAGATACGCGAGGAGATAGCGCTTCTTTTCCTTGCCCCTCTCAGACGTCCCACCATCAGCCGGAGAATCTTCGGGAACTACATCCGGCAGAAAAGTAGCCGCCCGCTTATATATCGAAAGCCAATTCTTCTTAACAGTGGAGATGGAGATGCCGAGCTTGGAAGCAAGTTCTTGATCGGTTGATCCAGCGAGAGCAGCGCTCAGCAGTTGCTGTTCGGCAAAGCTGAAACCGCAGCGGGGCGGTAAGTACTCGAACATGGCGCCAACCCAAGTGCCGGGTCGGTTGGCTTCAGACTCGCGTGATATGCCTACAATGTGCGGATTCCTGACGAACTCGTGAGGGTCTTTCGCGACCCGATTAACGTAGCTCGCAGCCACTGGATCCCACATCAAAGCGCCCACTTCCAGAGTCCATTGCAGCCGTTCGACACTGTCCATTTGATTTGCGATGGCCTCGTTCAGAAAAAGACCACGTTGCTCTGCAATTAGGGCATTGGCGAGTTTGCGGCGAAGCTCAGAGTTTTCTTCGAAACCGGGCCGAACGATGCCTTCCCACGTGATGTGGTTCAATCCAGAAGACGAGTTAGCTTCGCGAAATTGTTTGTCCGAAAGAATCGGAGAAATACCGTCGACGACTCGCTTCGCGAGTTCTGGCCCGATCCAGAATGGCCGCATCTTAAGTTCGCGGAGAAACTCGTCGTGGACGAAGACCGCCACCCCAGCGCCACAAATCGCTGAGCGCAATCCCTTGATTTCCTCAAAAACGACCATGATGACTGCTTCGGAACCGAGGATACGAGACCAAGCGGGATGCAACTTCGGGAGGGCTGTTCCATACCGAGGGCCAATCACGGGGTGCGTCGCGACAATCTCGGCGCACTCGCGAACGTCAGTGGACTGCATAGGTCGCCACCGAATAGCCATAGCAATTCCTGCACGACTATACGAAACCGCTCATTCTGCAGGCCTGGCAAAGCGGGTGGGTATGGCCCTTTTAGATCACTTGTATTTAGCATACAGAGGGCTAGTATTCCAGCCCGCCGCGCGTTTTTGTCGCGGCTCGTTTCGCGATTGCTGCGAACCGGCTCAGACAACTTCCACGCTCCGGGAGGTCCCTCCATGCACAGAGCTCAGCCTGCCCCGTCTCAGAAGTGTCCTTGCTTGGATGACTCTGCCGCACGGCGCGGCTTTCGTATGTGGTCAGACCATGCATTCCTGATCTTGGCTCGGCTTACAACACGCGCGTCCTGGTCGGTCCCAGCCGAGGAACACGGCAAGGAGCGGAGCATGCAAGAGAGAATTATGCCGAAAAGCGTTCGCTGGTGTCTGGCGGCGTGGGTTTGCGCACTGTCGCTGCTCGCCACATATCCGAGGCCAAGTTTCGCCAATGCTATTTACGTTACGACCGTGGAAGACAAAGTCAGCGACGTGAGTCTCGGCGACCGTGGATGCTCGTTGAAAGAAGCGATCTTTTCATCCAAGTTCAGAAACCACGTGGCAATCCAGTCCTTTCTTCCGTTTAGTCAGAGCATTACCACCCTGGTTCTCGTTCCGGTTACGACTTCGTGCGCCATTGGGAGTGGAGACGACACGATCTATCTTCCGTCCGGCGCGGTACTGAACCTAAGCAAGATTACCGATGACGTCGACAATTTCGTCGGGCCGACCGCGACGCCGATGATCTTTTCCAAAATCACGATTCAGGCCGATGGTGCAACTCTGGTCTGGTCAGGTGGCGGACACGCACGAGCATTCGCCGTCGGAAAAGGCGGCTCGCTGACGATTGAAGGAGCTTACATAAAGGGCTTCTCGACCAAGGGAGGTAACGCGGGAGACGGTGGCGCGGGAGGGGGCTTAGGAGCAGGCGGAGCGATTTACGTAACGGAGAGCGGACAGGCCACCATTTTGAATTCGACGTTCGAGGGCAATTCGGCTGTAGGCGGTAACGGATCAGGGGACGGGGTGTCCGATGGCGGTGCGGGCGGAGGTGGAGGGCTTGGAGGAAACGGGGATGGTTGGACCCTTGATGCTCTTGAATTCGGGACCGGAGGGGGAGGAGGAGGTTCGCGCGGAAATGCAAAAGCTGGCGGAGGCGGAGGAACGGTAGCGCTTTGGTTTAATTGCGGTGCCGGACTACTTCCCTTTGGTAGTGCGGCGCCCTGCCCTGGGGGTGGCGGGAACGGTGGATCCGAAGCCAACGTATTCGACATTGAAGACCAGGGAGGTGATGGGAACTATGGTGGCGGCGGTGGTGGAGGCGGCTCGGGTGGAACGCATGGCGGCAACGGCGGATTCGGCGGCGGCGGAGGCGGCACGTTCCAACCCGACACGGGTTTAAAGGGTTTTACTTCACAAGGCGGCAACGGCGGATTCGGCGGCGGATCTGGTGCCGGCCGTCAAGTCATCACCGGGGGATCCGGGCAGCCGGGTCCGTTTGGAGGAAAGGCCGAAGGCAGCAGTGGAGGTGGGGGCGGCGCGCTAGGTGGCGCGATTTTTGTTCATGGTGGAACCGTCGTCATCCAGAACAGCACCTTTTTCAATAACAGTGTGTTTCGGGGAAATGGCGGAATCACTAGCGGAAATGCTGCGGACAACGGAGCCGACGCGGGAGCAGCGATCTTTTGTGTTGACTGTCACCTGACCGTGCAGAACGTTACGATCAGCGGGAATTTAAGTTCCGCTGCGGATGCTGGCATCAAGGTGTATCAGACTTCCACGGATAAGCCGACTTCGTTCATTCTGGAAAATACAATTATTTATGCGAACGGTGGAGAAAACGCAGACCGCTCTCACTTTGGTACTGCGCAGGAGTGTTCGGTCGTCGGTTTTGTCATTGCAGGAACGTTCAACGGCAACCTGATCGAGAACAATGACAATTGTCCGGGCGTGGTGAGTCAAGGTGATCCACTGCTTGGTCCGCTGCAGATGAACGGTGGCGCCACGCCCACCATGGCTATTCCTAAGACTAGCGCTGCGTGGAATACCGGCACTTTCCCCGAATCTCTTCTTACAGATCAAAGGGGAACTCCGCGCCCGCAGGAAGGTGGCTATGACATTGGAGCATTCGAACTGTGCGACGTCGTGCGCAATCCGAATTGTTTCCTCGCCGGCACGGCGCAAACCGAACCACTTACGATGATCGCTTCTCCCCCGGTAGGCGGCACCACGCAGCCCGCGCCAGGGATGTCGAGCGCCGCAGAAAATTCAGTGATCGTTGTTTCGGCCTTTCCAGCGCCGGGGTATGCCTTCCAGGGTTGGCTCGGGAATGTGGCCGTCCCGAGCAGTCAAATCACGACGGTGGTGGTGATGAACCAGCCGCAGTCGGTCACGGCAAACTTCGTTCCGTGCGGATGTGCGTCAGACATCACTGGTTTGATTACGGTCACACATGGCGGCTATGTGTACAATCTGGCGACACAACGATTTGCGCAAACGCTGACGCTCGCAAATAACTCCACCAACACAATCATCGGCCCCATCTCACTGGTGGTCGAGAACTTGAGCAGCAACGCAACGCTCTTCAACTTGACAGGCCTCACAGACTCTTTCCTTCCCCCGATAGGCTTGCCTTACATCAACACGACGGCCGCAAGCCTTGCTGCAGGGCAGAGCGTTTCCGTCACTCTGCAATTTACGAATCCATCCAAAGCCGCTATCACTTACACGACGCGAGTGCTAGCGGGCCCAGGAGTAAGGTGAGGAACCCCTGATGAAAAATTGCACTTTCGCACGTGGGAATCGTTGGCCGCTGGCAGCTGTGGCTCTAGTGCTTGTATCGTTCGCGCCCCCTCCGGTCAGTCTGGCAAACGGAATTTTTGTCACAACCGTGAAGGATACAATCGGCGACCCTGCCGGTTGTTCACTGAAGGATGCTATTTTTGCGTCGACATTTCACAGCAACATCGCCCGGACCGGCTATGACAGCAACGGGACGCCACAGTATGTGACGACCCAGTGCGTTGCCGGCGATGGTAACGACATAATTGTTCTTCCAAACAACGCCTTACTCCAACTGAATTTCATTCTCGATGATGCCGACAATTCCACGGGTCCGACGGCGACTCCGATCATCACTTCGAACATAACCATTGAGGCCTATGGCGCTACCCTTTTGGGGATCGGCTGTCCTGGCGGAATCTGTACCCCCGACACTCAACCCTACCATTTTCGAGCATTTACGGTTGGCAGTGCTGGACACCTGACGATTCGGAACGCGCATTTGAAGGGCTTCTCGTATCGAGCCGGAAATGGGGTGTTTGGTGCCGGAGGCGGAATGGGAGCCGGAGGCGCCATTTATGTGCAGGGTGGGTCGCTAGCTGTCGAGAACACAACTTTCGATGGAAACACAGCAACGGGTGGAGACGGCGGTGGAGTCGGAGGACAAGGCTTCTCCGACTCAGACAGCGGAGGTGGTGGTGGAGGTCTGGGCGGTTCGGGCGGAGCAACGACCGGAGCTGAGATAGGTCTTACGGTTGCGTCATCCTGCGGGGGTGGAGGTGGTGGCTCGAGAGGCAATGGTGGAGACGGAAGCAACCCCGAGTTCTCAGGTGTCGCAGGTGGCGGAGGCGGCACAGTCAGAGGTTTGTCCGGTGTAACTGAAGCCGGGCCCTTCGAAGCTGGTGCCTTCGCCTGCGGTGGCAATGGTGGTACTGCCGGCGGCGAGTTTTCGATCGGGAGCGCGGGCGCCAACGCACCATGTCCCGGCGGCGGTGGCGGTGGTGGGGGGCTCGGTGAGCCCGTCGCAGATATATTTACCAGCCATGACGGCGGCAGCGGCAACTACGGCGGTGGCGGTGGTGGCGGGTCCTCCAACGGAGGAAATGGCGGCAACGGCGGATTCGGTGGCGGCGGGGGTGCTGGCTGGTCTGGTTTGCTGGGTGGCACTCACGGCGGCAATGGAGGTTTCGGAGGTGGCGGCGGAAGAGCGGCAGACGGGAGCCTTATTGGATCTTCGCATCCCGGAAATGGAGGAATGTTCGGAGGAGACGCGAATTCACGCTTTGGCGGCGGTGGCGCCGGCCTGGGCGGAGCAATTTTTAATGACAGCGGGAGCGTGTCCGTAACGAATAGCACGTTCTTCGGTAATACCGTAACGCGTGGAAACGGAGGAGGAGCAGGTACTAGCGGCGCAGCCGATAACGGAGCCGACGCGGGTGGCGCGATATTTTCGGTGAACGGCCACTTGACGGTGATAGATGTCACGATCAGCGGCAATCTAAGCACGGGCTCTGACCCAGCGATTACCGTAGCGCAAACTTCCGCGGACGCCCCAACTTCGTTTATTCTCCATAACACCATCATCTACGGCAATGGCGGGAAGAATTCGAATGGAAATCCCGTGGGGACTGCCAGGGAATGCTCGATCTCTGGCTTTGTCGTGGCTGTGAGTGGCGCGGGCAATCTTATTGAAAACAACGACAACTGCCCCGGCGTAGTGACCACCGGCAACCCGCTTCTGGGACCGCTACAACTTAACCGCGGGTTTACACCGACGATGGCGATTGGTCCGAGCTCTGCTGCATTCAACGCTGCGGACGCTTCGACATCGCTCTCCTCGGACCAGCGCGATACTCCGCGTCCAGAGCAGGGCGGTTATGATATCGGCGCCTACGAATATTGCGACGTGGTGCGGAACGAAAGCTGCAACGTCGTTGGCGCAGAGCAGACCGAGCCCCTGACCATCTTGATCGCACCAGCCGGAGGCGGCACTACCGTCCCGCAAGGCACAGTCAGTGAACCGGAGAACTCCGTGACGGCTGTGACGGCACTTCCCAATTCGGGCTTTGCTTTCCAGAGCTGGACCGGAAACGTTGCTTCGACCACCAGCGCTTCGACTACCGTCATCATGAACCAGCCGCAAACGCTCACCGCCAACTTTGTGCTTTGCAATTGCCCGATCGACGTGACTTCTCTCATCACGATTACGCGCGGCGGTTATGTCTACAATTTCAGCACCGGGCGTTACGCGCAAACTGTAACGCTGACCAACAACTCGGCCAGCACCTTAGTCGGCACATTCTCACTCGTGCTCGACAATTTAAGCGCCAATGCAACGCTGTTCAACGAAAACGGCACCACGGACGCTTCCTATCCGCCCGCCGGCAGCCCGTACATCAACGCACCTGCCGCGAACCTTGCGCCGGGACAAAACACCAGCGTCATGCTCCAGTTTACAGACCCGACCAAGGCAGCCATTACATATAACACCCGCGTTCTTGCAGGCCCCGGTCCTCGGTGAGGAAACAGTTTGAGTTGCGAAATGCAAAGGAGACCAGTGATGAAAATGATCGTCAAATGCACGGCATGTTTAGGTCTGTTTTTCTTGATCGCCGCAGGACAGGCCAAGGCGGATGATTTCGATGTCACCCTCAATACTTCTTCGCTGACGGGGCCCCAGATCCTGGCTTTCGGTTTTGTGGATGGCGACGGAAGCGTAAACAACTCCGTTACGCTTTCTAATTTCAGCTTCAACGGAGGCAACGCAGTAGGACCAGCGAATTACCTGGGTACCACGGGCGTCAGCGGCGACCTCGGCAGCTCCATTACCCTCAACGACTCAGGTCTCACCGCCTTGTTTACTGAAACATTTAATCCGGGAGCTTCGCTATCGTTTCTTCTCGGCACCACAAATAACTTTGCCGGCACCACGCCCGACGCGCTCGCCATGTACGTCTGCGATACCAGCTTGAATTGCTACTCGGATGACCCGTCTACGGCAATGCTCCAGCTCGACCTAATCGGCAACCCGCTTAGTCCTTCCAGCTTCACTCTCAGTGGCGCGACCGACCAGGGTCTGCCAGCCCCGGTGGTGACAATCCCAGGCACGACCATGACAACTCCTGAGCCAGGCACGGTGTTTCTGGTTGGTTCCAGCTTGATACTTGCGGCCGTAGGCCGCCGAAAATCCGCCCGGAAGCAGAAGCGAGTCGTTTCATGAATACGGAATTTAGGTTAACCGGCGTGACTACCCAAGCACTTGTGTACCGATCTTAAGAAATGCAGAAGGGTTCACGCCAAACAACGGACTGCACCTTTGAATGAATGAGGCGGCCGGAATGGGCCTACCTTGCAGGGCAAAATATCGGATAGCTCACTCTGAACTGCTACGAAAAGTGAGTAACCAATCTTTCTCGACTAGATACCGGATGCGTTTGGCGTACCGGACTTCCGTTCTCCCGGAAACATTTTGCGAATGTCTCGTTTAAAAGGATCGCGATGCGGGGCTCGTCCGTCGAACGCGCCGTTCTTCAACGATTGGGGCTGCCGGGACGATCATCTAGGAATAGATGATGGGACAGTGTTTCCTTACGTTTTGTCTTCGTTGACTTGTCCCATCGCGGAACCTCAGCCTTATACACCACCCCCATACCGCCCTTAGGTCCTCAGGAGACCCGTCTCCAGGCATTCCTGATTGTTGGCTGACGACAATGGTATTTAGAAGTGGCCAGCCGCGTCTCTTACAATAGTCGTGTATGAGTGCAAGGGCGCGATTAAGTCCGTGCCTAGCGATTCCGGTATAGCCTTCGACAGCCGCATAGCTCAGAATTTGTTGTGTGCGAGCCGCCAGCGCTAGCATGGGCCATCAAAGTACGGCTTGCTCGGCTTGGTTCATTGGTTCCTTTTCCAGCCTCTGCTCCAGTAAGCCCTTACATGGGCAACTGTCGTTTCTGATTTCCCCGAGCCTTCGCCGCAACGTTTTTCGCTGGGCCCAGAAGGAAATGATCCTCCTCCGGGAGCGAGAAAAGGCTCTGGATGAGCTGCGACATGCCACTGAACCGTCTTTCCACGACAACTTTGAGACCGTTTCGCTGCTTAATGACTTCCTCGACTATGCGCATCGCAACGGAATCATCTCGGAATTTGAACGTGCCTTGCTCTTGAAGATGAAAGTTGAAGGCTTCCAGGCGAAAGAATCGGCAGGCATGAATGCCGTTCTCACCGCGAAAGCAGTTCAGAACAGAATCGAACGAATCATGTTGCGGCTGCAGAAGGCTGTGACGCTCGCTTCACTCGGAGAATCGATTGAAGTTCTTCCAAATTTACCTCTGCGGAAAAAGAGCAACAAGAATCTGCTCACAAAGCCGGGGAGATTTTACTTTGAGGATTCGCCCCCAGGTTTTGGCCATAGCTAGTAGAAGGCAGTTCTCGCTGGACTCCTCGCTGAAACAAGCGAATCCAAAACAGTACAGGCCGCCGCGTCCGTGCGGAATCTGTCGCCACGGACTCGGTCCAGACGGGTCCGCGATGGCTTCCATGAAGTTGTAGCTGTAAGACCGCATTCCATTCGAGCCCCAACCCCAGACCCCTACTTTATTAAGGTAGAGTTCAACAGACTCCGTGCAACGGTTTCAAACACCGTTGCGGTCCGGCCGATAACGGTTCTTCGAACCGTTGCACCACTGAGCTTCGGCACCAGCCTCCCGCCAGGAGCGTAAGCACAGTTGGAAAAACCGTTGTATATAAAGGATCGACGTCATTCTAGACCGGTTCGATCCGTTCTTATTCGCCTGCGACCGGCGTTGTTCGGGATCAGTGGGCACAATACTCCCCAAACTGTTCCCCAACTGCCCTTTGAATCGGGGAACTTAGGAGCAGGAATGGAAAACACTCGCGGGTGTAAGACCATGCTGTTAGAAGCAGTTAGGGGAAATCTGGCGGATAGGGGGGGATTGAAGCCTCTGTTGTTGAGAGGGAGGTGAGGGGTCGGTGAGCGTTGGTATGTCTCTTGTTTTCAACACCCGTTTTTGATTTTCTCCAATCCCCAGATTCTACGGGGGTTCCAATACCTTCAAATCAGCTGAAATTAGTAGCAAGTAGAGTCACGAATGGTCGGCTTCTTGGTTCCGAATCTCAGTTCCACTACTGTTTCCGTCACAGGCGTTTACGCCGAATGCTTTGACCAAAAGTCCAGTCGTTTAGGAATTGTTTTCCTTAACCTCGTGGTATACGGCATACCGTTCGTGGACGATGCTCGACAAGGGAACAAATGTGGCGGCGCGCCCCTGCCCCACAGTGTGGAAAGTGAGTTTGCCGGCAGAAGACTCAAGCCAGCTTGACGGATCGTCGGGCTTCCCTTCGAACTGCGAGTTAGGAGCAGCTTCCTGTTTCTCGTCAGCCGCGAAGTGCCTATACCACTTGTCGCGAGGCTCTTCTTCGAAACGTGAGGCCATCACCAGAGGCCCGTACATCACAGCCTGAAGTCTTTCTTTGTCGGGCATAGGTGCCGCATGCAGGTGCATCGGCAGATGCAGTTGAATGCGATCGCCATTTTGCCACGGCCCGCGGAGGACAAGATAGCTGCCCGGATCGGCAAAAGCGGGCACGGTTCGTCCGTTTACCTGGACGCTGCCGGTCTTTGCCCAGTACGGGATGCGCAACTTCAAATCAATGTCGACCGGTTTCGCTGCGGAAACAAGCAGAGTGGTCCCTTGTTCTTCGGGGAAGGACGTCTGCTGCGTAAGACGGATACCTCTTTCCGGCCAGTCCACCTCCGATGCAACGTACAAATTGACGAATACCGCATTCTCCTCGCGGAAGTAAATTGTGTCGGTCAGTTTTGCAAATTCCTCCGCGGCGGTTCCATTGCAGCACCAAAAGGAGTCGAATGGCTTCGCGTAGATCTTGGAATAACCACTCCCGAGGGGAAGATAGTAAGCAGTCGTTCCCGTATCCGGATCGATAGTGCCCATACGATGATTGAATAGGACTCGCTCGTAGTAATCCATGTACCGGGCTTGCGGTGACCAGCCGAACAAATGGCGGGTCAGTTTCATCATGTTGTACGCACAACAGTCTTCCGTGGTGTGCGGACTCAGTTGTGTTGACAGGACGCCGGGTTCTGTTCTCCACGTTTCGAAATTGCTGGTGCCCCCAGTGCAATACGCTCTCTCAGACGTGACTTCATCCCAGAAGTAGTCAGCAATGTTCGAGTAATATCTGTCGCGCGTAAACTCGTACAGTCGGGCCGCCGCGATCACTTGCGGAATATGCGTATTAACGTGCAAACCTTTCAATTCATCCCGGCGCGCGGCCAAGGGATCGAAGAACCACTTCTTGTCAAACCGCTTCGCCAGATTCAGATACTCGCTCTTTCCGGTGGCACTGTACAAATTGCACAGGACCTCGCCCATGCCTCCGTATTCCACCAGAAGCATGCGCTGCATTTGCTGCTCGCTGAGCGGGTCGGACCAACTTTTCACCCACTGGGCCATCTTTTCGGTAGTGGCGAGGGCTTGCTCGTTCCCCGCAAACGTATACATGTCCAGATGGCCCGCCATGATCTTGTGAATAGTGTAGAAGGGAGCCCAAACGTTCACTCCATCGCGGAGCCGATCAAAGTATTCCTGTGGAAAGGCGCTCAGATAGCCATTCTTGTGTTGCGCCTGGCATTTCGCCAGTTCCGCTACCATCAGATCGCCGTTGTGCTTCAGTTCCTCGTCCCCCGAACTGGCAAAGGACAGCGCGCATGCCGATAAGTAATGTCCACCGACGAAATGGCCACGCAGTTCACAATCAGGCTTTTCCCAATCACCCAGAGGCTCGGCAGAAGTGGGCAGCCCCGCGGTCAGGCGAAACGTGTGAAGCAGCCGGTCGGGGGGAAGAGACTTGAGATATCGGCGATTCGCCTCAGTCGCCGCACTGAACGCACCTGGCCTGATCCGGACGTTTTTCATCGGGAACGGAACGGCCCCGACCGGCACAACCTGTCGGTTAGCCTGATTCGAGGACGCGGCGGCCTGGTTGAGCGCCTCGGCCGGCAAAGCGAATGCATGCTTGGCAGTGAATGCCGCAGCCCCGGCGGCAGCAGCGGCTGTTACAAACGCACGACGATTTATCATTTTCACAGGAAGCACCTATGCAGCGGCAAGGCAATCCAGTCTTCCCGCTTACGTTTGAACACCGGAGTTGCAACATCGCATATCCGTTTTGTCATTGTCCGCAGCCTTTCTGAGGGCAAAGGTTCTTGCTGAAGAACGGAATCACATGATTCTGGATGCGGTCAGCCACCTTGCTGGTATGCGTGCCTTGGTAGACTTCAAAGCTGTTTGCGATTCCGTACGTATCGAGGACATCATGCAATTTGCCGGCATCGACTCGCAAACCATCCTGGTCGCCGACATCGATCGAAATGGCGCGGTACTGGCGCAAATTCCCGACGTACTGATCCACAAAAGCGAGCGGCGCGTTCGCGGTCCATTTTGCGAGAACGTCCGGTTGGACCGCACCATCTTTCATAGGAAGGTCGAGGTAAAGCGGCGGGTTCTTTGGATCCGGTGACCAAGCCGCCGCCGTCGCCAGTTGAGCGCGTTGAAAGAAACCGAGCTTTGCGGAATCCTCAGGCGTTTTGACGGCCTCGAGTGCTTTTTCATCTTCCGGTTTCAGCGATCCCGCCGGGCGTGGAGACAAACAACACGGGCTCATGATGTACAAGCTTCCGAACACATCGGAATGCTTCATGCCGATGCGGGTGGCACCGTAACCTCCCATGGAGTGGCCAACCAGGCCGCGGCTAAGCCGGTTGGGAATCGTTCGATAATGTGCATCGATGTAAGCAACCAAGTCGTGTGCGATGAATTGCTCAAAATTTCCTGTCGTGACCGAACTCGAATACATGGAGCCATTGTGCACGGTCTTCGAATCAGGAAGCACGATGATCATCTCTTGAGCGCCTTGAGCGAAAGCACCTTCAAGGGTCTGCGGCACATGAATTTCGTGGGTCCATTGCTCGGCTCCGATGGAATAGCCGTGGAGCGCATAGACAACTGGGTAGCGGCGGGATTTCTGCTTGACATAGCTGGGCGGCAAAAATACGAAGACGTCTCGATCGACGGCGTTTCCCTCCAAGTTTCCTTCCAGAGATGCACCGTGCACCTTGATGTGCTCCACGGCGGCCGGTTTTGCCCCGGGAACCGCGGGAGGTACCTCGGTCTGGACTTGGGCGACAACGTGAGGGCACAAAACTATGGTGATCGCCAGCGCCATCAGGAAAAGCAACTTCGTTGTCTTCATCGATGTCCTCTCAGTCTCGTCTCGATCATTGAATGATTCCGCGAAGAGATCCGTCCAGGACGAATGGCTTTCCGGGTTGAAGCTGAACCGAAGTTGACTGCTGGCCATAGCTGATCCGATATTTCAGAGTCTGGGGAGCGTGCAACCTAAGTTCAGTGAGTCGGCCGTCGCTCCATGTAATGTCCAGCCTGGCTCCGCCTCTTATCCGAATTCCCTTCAGACTGCCGTTCGACCACTGACGTGGAAGGGCAGGTAGAACGCTGATTTCATTGGAGGTGCTCTGCACCAACATCTCAGCGATCGCGGCCGGACCGCCCAGGTTGCCATCGATCTGAAAAGGTGGGCAGAGATCGAACATGTTCGGCAACGTGCTTGTTGTGACCAAGATCTTCAGGTTGTTATAAGCGTGCTCCGGATTCTGAAGTCGGGCCCAAAGCGCTACCCTCCACACTGTTGACCAACCGGTTCCTCCGTCACCGCGCAGCTCGAGGCTGGTCCTGGCGGCGGCCGCGAGTTCCGGAGTATCCCTAAGATTTATGTCGTGTCCCGGATAAAGCGAATACAAATGCGAAACATGCCGATGAGTCGGTTCATTTTCAGGATGATCCACAATCCATTCCTGCAGCTCGCCACGCTTGCCAATTTGCAGCGGGGGCAAACGCTTTTCCGCTGTACTCAGTTCGGACCGGAGCGCGGCATCAGTTCCCAATAGGTCGGAAGCGCGCTGACAGTGCTCAAAAAGCTCCCGAATGAGTTCGATGTCCATTGTAGGAGCGTAAGTCAGATTATGGGGCTTGCCATTCAACAGATACTGATTTTCTGGTGAAGTGGACGGGTTCGTGACTAGTCGCCCCGGAAATGGTGTGCCGGCCGGCGCCTCCACCAGGACACCGAGTATGAATTCTGCAGCTTCTTTCATCGCTGGATATGCTTGCTGCCGCAGGAACGTACGATCGCCGCTGAACTCATAGTGATCCCACATCTGGTTAGCGAGCCATACCTCTCCCACTGGCCAGATTCCCCAGGGGCCATCCACGGGGGGAGTCGCGCGCCAGAGATCGGTATTGTGGTGCAAGACCCACCCTTTGCTGTGATAGTGGACGTGGGCGGTATCAGCGCCTGTGGCACGCAAATCACGGATCAAAGCCCACAGTGGCTCTTCCGTCTCCCAAAGATCGCCGGCGTCTGCCTGCCAGTAGTTCATTTCCAAATTGATATTTGTCGTCCACTTGCTGCTCCACGGCGGGAGCAACTCCAGGAGCAACTCCTCGTTCCAGATTCCCTGAAGATTTGCGGGCTGGCCGCCAGGGCGAGACGACGAGATCAACAGATACCGGCCGAACTCGAAGTACAATGCGAGCACTCCAGGATCTTCGTTTTCAGCAAAACTCTTGATGCGCTGGTCCGTGGTTTCGATAGAGTGTCCATCGCCAAGGTGTAGCTGCACCCGCGAGAACAACCGGTCGAAATCGCCCACGTGCCTTTGCCGCAAGCGGTCGTAAGACAGTTTAGAAGCGCGCTGCAAATAACCCCGCGCGGCAGCTACCGGGTCACCTCCGATATCGCCATAGTTACGGAAACTTGTCGCGTTGCTGAACAGAATTGTGACCGAGTCGGCCCCGGAGACCTCCAATCGTCCCTCCGTATTACGGACAGAACCCCGCCCCGCCATTACCTTTAGTAGTGCCGCGAACCGTATCCCGGGCTGATCCCACGAACCCGTCCAGGACGAAGCTGGATTCTGGCGTGGTTGGATTTGGCCGGTCATTTGCAACGTGTCGCTGGTTGCGCTTTCGATGTGTGTTCCAGGTTGTGGAGAATCCAGCCAGACGCTGAGCGTAAGCTGGCCAGGTTGACTGGCAGTGATTCGAACTACGAGGATCTGGTCCGGGTAGGAGACGAAAACTTCTCGGCGAAAACTCACAGCGCCGATTTTGTAGGCCGTTTCCGCCGTCGCATCGTCCAAGCGCAGTTCGCGGCGGTACTCTTTCGCCTGCCCATGGCCGGGGAAATGCAACCGTATGTCACAGAACGGTTGATACGGCATGAGCAGTTTCGGCTGGCCCATCATGCTTTTCGACAGCTCTTCCGCCTCGTCCAGCTTTCCTGCGAAGATCAGTTGCCGAATTTCTTCCAAATGGGCGTGTGCCTCAGGATTGGTATAGTTGTGCGGACTGCCGCCCCAGAGGGTGCTTTCGTTGACCTGAAGGCGCTCATCTTCAGTACCGCCAAATTCCATCGCACCGATGCGGCCGTTACCGAGCGGCACAGCCTCAGTCCATTTGGTGGCGGGTTTGTCGAACGTGAGCTTGAATCCGGAGTCTGTTGGCAGCCGGGCCTCGGCGGGCAGCGCCGTTACGGCCAGTAATATCAGCGACCCAATTGCAGAATAGATTCGCCCGTTTCGCACGTGATCCGAAACTCGCATTGAGTATTTACCGAACACAAGAAGTTGTATAGGAGCAGTCCCTGACTGCTGTATCGTTTCACTGAACGGTAGAGGAGCACAACGGAATTTTGAACTTGTTGCCGCAGCTCACCGCGGTATTAGTCGTTTCTTCGTGCCCGATTTTGTGCTAAATGTTGCGTTTCGCAATCTCCATGATCTCTACACTCAGGAAGACAGCGACGAAGGTCGGGGAGCGCAGGGTAAATTCCTGAAAGCAGTGGGAGTAGGTTCAGGAATGGTGCAATAAAATGTAGTTGTGGGTTGAATTGTGGGTTGGAGCTTTTTCGGATTTTCGCTCTAACTGAAAGATATGGTAGGCCCGTGGGGACTCGAACCCCAGACCTCTACCGTGTCAAGGTAGCGCTCTAACCAACTGAGCTACGGGCCTATTTTCATCTCTAGAATATCACGCCTGCTGGCCTGAGAGAATTTCGTCCACACTCTTCCACTCCGCCTCATTCGCGGGCTGCCACGCAGCTCCCAAGCTGTTCACCGCGCTCTGCACCTCGGCAAAAGGCCGGTCCGCCAGTGCACTTCGCAGTCGCAACCACTCATCGCGGACGTCCTGAATCTCGTCGCCGCTGGCCTCAAACAGAAACTGTTTCACCGCTTCGGCCGCCGACTCATATTCTTCGGCAAAATCTTCATGCAGGTACGCGGGGAAAAATTCCTGCAGTGCCGGATAATCATTCGGATCGAATCCCTTCTTCTCTTCGTGCTTCATCTGCCAGCCTCCGGGTATGCGGTCAGCACGTAGAAACTATTCGGTCCATCGGCGCGCAGTACGATCACCGCGTCGGTGCACGCCTCCGAAGCGCTGTCGCCGCGCCGTAAGCTTCGTCCAATTGGACGGCCCGCCGAATAATGCAGCGCCAGGTTCGGACGCGGATATCCACGCCTCATCCAACTGCCCACGCGCCCGCGCTCGGCATGCAGCGCTTGGGCTATCGTCTCTTCGGCCGTTGCGCGGTCCGTCCACGTGGATGCCGCCGAAATATTGCGCTCGCGTTCCAGACGCTGCTCTAATTCCGCGTCGGTTCGCGCCACGTGGCGACTCAACGTGTGCCCGCCGCGTTGCTCGTCGTGCCCCAGATCGTAGCGCTCTTTCGCATCTGTGGGAGTCGCGGCTGTTTGCACAGCACTACTGCTTTCGGCGCCGCCGTTACCAGGCGCGGGAGCGTTTCCGCATCCGCCTGCGTGCAGGGCCGCCAAGCACAGCAGCAGCGCGGCAATCGCGCTAACAATCCTTGGCTGCGCGCGTTTTCCGTTCACGTTCCGAGTCCGCTCCCATTTCTGCCAAATGCCGCCGTCATCGCATCACCAACGGCACCATCGCACGGCGGCTTCGAGTATACGCAAATCCCTGGATCACTCGCACGTCTTCCCTCGGTTGTGACCCCGCCGAACCGGGTGCTATTCTCAACTTTATGACCGATCTGCAGCATCCCTCCCTCGACGACGCAAGCCTCGACTCGACCACAGCCTCGCCTACCACCTCGCCTTCATCTATCAATCACTCCGCCCGCCAAATCGAAGCCCTCCTCGAAGTCACTGAAACCATTGCCCAGCAGCGCGACCTCAAAGCCCTTTTCCATGATCTCGCTGAGCGTCTCCACGGCGTTCTCGCTTTCGACTTTCTCGCTCTGGTCCTTCACGAGCCGTCCAACAACGCCATGCGCCTTCACATCCTCGAGACGCACGATCCCGTTGAGCCCAAGCCGCACAGCGAATTTCCCGTCGACGAAGTCCCCGCCGGCTGGGTTTGGCAGCATCAGCAACCATTTGTCATTCTTGATTCCTCCAAGGACACGCGCTATCCCGCCTTCATGCAGCGCCTGCAAGACGCCGGCGTTCACACTATGGCGATTCTTCCGCTCACCACTGCGCAGCATCGACTTGGCGCTCTCGGCTTCGGCCGCTACGTTCCTCAAGGAGTCACGGAGCACGAGATCGATTTCATGAAACGCGTCGCCGCTCAAGTGGCGGTCGCCGTCGACAATGCCCTGAATTTCCAGGCCGCCGAAGCCGCCCAGAAACAACTCTCCCGCGAACGCGACCGTTTGCAGGTTCTGCTGGAGATCAACAATCTACTGGTCTCCACGCGTGACACGAACGCTCTCTTCCAGGGCATCGTCTCTTCGCTCAAGCCGGCGCTGCACCACGATTACACCAGCCTCGCGCTTCTCGACGCCTCTTCCGGACTGCTGAAGATTCACGCGCTCGATCTTCCCGGCCAGGCTGCGCTGCCCAAGAAGGAATACACTGTTCCGCTCGACCGTTCTCCTTCCGGCCAATGCTTCTCCAGCGGACGCGTGCTGGTGGTGCGCGGCGTGGAACTCGATCGCTATCAGGTGGAAGCCATCAAGTTCCTCCGCAAGGAAGGCGTGCAAGTGATGTGCTGCGTTCCGCTGTCCACCAACGGTAGAACGTTTGGCACCATCAATCTGGCCAGCAGGAATCCCGATGCGTTCACCGCGAACGATATCGAGCTGTTGCAACAGGTCGCGGCGCAAGTGGCGATCGCGCTGGAAAATGCGCTGGCGTTCAAGGAAATTGAAACGCTCAAAGATAAATTGACAGTGGAAAAGTTGGTGCTGGAAGAAGAAATTCGCTCGGAATTTAATTTCGAGGAAATTGTTGGAGACAGTCCTGCTCTACGAAGCATGCTAGCCCAGGTGGAAGTTGCCGCTCCGTCAGGCACCTCCGTGCTGTTGTTGGGCGAAACTGGCACGGGCAAGGAACTGATCGCGCGCGCCATTCACAATTTGAGTCCTCGCCGCGAGCGCGCTTTCGTGAAAATCAATTGCGCCGCGATTCCTGCCGGCTTGCTGGAGTCTGAATTGTTTGGCCACGAGCGCGGCGCGTTTACTGGAGCGCTGACGCAGAAGATTGGCCGCTTTGAATTTGCCGATCGCGGCACGCTGTTTCTCGACGAGGTAGGCGATATTCCGTTGGAGCTGCAGCCCAAACTGTTGCGCGTTTTGCAGGAGCAGGAATTCGAGCGCCTGGGCAGCAATCGCACCTTGCGTGTGGATGTGCGCGTGGTGGCGGCCACCAACTTCGATCTGGCGCGCCTGGTGGAGGAGCGCAAATTCCGCAGCGACCTTTACTACCGGCTGAATGTGTTTCCCATCAGCATTCCGCCGTTGCGCGCGCGTCCGGAAGATGTGCCTTTGCTGGTGCGCTACTTCGTGCAGAAGTTCAGCCGCCGCCAGAACAAAACCGTGGAGTACGTTCCCGCGGATGTGATGGACGCGTTGACGCATTATTCCTGGCCCGGCAACATCCGCGAACTAGAAAACCTGATCGAACGCGCGGTGCTGCTCTCTCCCGGAAAAGAGTTGCGCATTCCGTTGAGCGAATTGCGCAATTCCTCGCCCGTGCCGGACCGCATTGCTTCCGGCGCCGCCGTGCCTCTGGCAGGCTTGTCCGCAGAGACACGGTTGCCCGGCGAGTCCATCGGCACGCTGGAGGAAACGCAGCGCCAACACATTTTGCGCGCGTTGCGGCAAACCGAGTGGCGCATCGCGGGCCCCCACGGCGCCGCGCAGCTTCTAGGCATCAAGCGCACCACGCTGCAAGCCCGCATGCGGAAGTTAGGCATCAAGCGCCCAATCTGAAATCGAAAATAAAAACTCGAAAATGGAAAATCGGGCACTGGAGTGGCGACGGCTTGGAGGGCGGCGGCTCGCCGCCGCTTTTGCGATTGAGGTGAGGGCGCTTCGCGGGTGAACTGGGAGGCACGGGCTGCGACGCAAAAGCGAGAGCAAGCTCTAGCACTCCAAAGGTAACTGGGAAGATACTCCTACCCCCGGCACTTTTTCGTAAGAGCAATGGACTTAGGGGAACGGTGTTTCGTAAGAGTGGCAGGGAAAAAGTTAGGGGAGAGTGGCCGGCGGCCTGTGACCGGCGACCAGTGAGACCCTCCCCCCTGGTTTTTGGGACAAGAGTGCGGGAGTGAAAGAAAGAGAAAGAGTTAGCCGCGATATGAGAAACGAAAGAGTGCGGCGACGATTGAAAACAAAGGGAGTGAAGAGAGCAGTCGGACTGGGAAGAGCGTGCTGTTGAGGCTGGCAGAGGATGAGGGTAGTGAAAGTGGCCGGCCAGCGATGACACTGGGTGGAGACACGCGGCGGGATGGAAGACGGATGGGCACGCTGCTCAGATGCCCTAAAAGACAGGAACCAACCTGAAGGTCGGCCACTACAAAGTGATGGATGGCTGATGAGCCGCCATGGATCTTCAGGGGGTGAAGCCCCGGATTGATTAATCGGCGGTTACGGCACGACTGAAGTCGTGCCCTCCTAAATGATTTCGAGAATCCCTAAAGAAAAAAGAAGCCGAAAAGCGACTCGCAAGGACGGCGTGTGGGGCACTCTGCTCCGACACCCCAAAAGACAAGAACCAACCGAAAGGTTGGCCACTACATAGTCGTGCCCTCCTAAAATGATATCGAGAATCCCTAACGAGAGGGCACGATGTATCGTGCCCCTACATTTTCGTGGGCTACGGCTTGGGGGTTTGGTGGAACCTGGCTATGGCTTCTATTTCGATCACGAGGTCGGGGCGGCAGAGTTTGGCTTGGATTCCGGTGGAGGCGGGGAGAGGGTCGAGTCCCTGCTGGGAGTAGAAGGCGGTGCGCTCTTCGTTGAACTGGGCGTAATCGCGATCGATGTCGCGAAGGTAGCACGAAGTGCGCACAACATCTTTCCACGTGGCGCCCTCGGCGGCGAGCAGCGCGGTGATGTTCTGGAAAGTGCGGCGGCACTGGCCGGGGAAGTCGCCGACATGGACGGTGGCGCCGTGTTCATCGATGTTGGCGGTGCCGGAGATGAGGAGAATGACGAGTCCATCGAGATCGATACGCATGCCGCGGGAGAAGGAGCTGGGCTTGGGATAGTGGAAGGCTTCGTTGAGGACGGAGTGGTTGGAGATGGCGCGTTTGAGGACGGGGAGGATGTCGAGGGGTTGGCGCGAATCGTGGGGCGGCATGAGGGTCTCCTGAATGTAGGTGGCGAATCATCCATGATAAAGGAGGAGGGGTTTGACGGCAAAACGGTGTGGCGAGGTTGAGAGTTTTGTGCGGCGATGGCGGCGGCCGGACCGGAGTGCCGCGCCTACGGCGCTTGCGAGTACGAAGAGAGATTCCTCACTCCGCAGACTCCGTTCGGAATGACGACGAAAATCGCAGCCGAGATTTTGTCGGAGCTGAAGCTCCGACCCCCTAAAGAGAAGAACCAACCTGAAGGTTGGCCACTACATAGGCGAGAAGAGCACAGGCCAGCAGGACCGCAGAGGCTGTCATTTTGTGGTGAGCGGGCCGCCTCAGAAGGCGGTCCCTACACAACACAAAAACGGCGCCTGCGTTCAGATGACAGAGATGTACTGGCGCGGTTGGAATAGCGAGATTTGCGGCAGATTAGCGGGGCTGGGATTTTGCGCCGTCGCGTTCGTAGCGTTCTAGAGCGGCGCGCAGATTTTTTTCCATTTCCAGGTCGTGGCCCTGAATGGCGAGGTCCAGAGCCTGCTGCGCGGATTGAATGGCCTGCGTGGACTGGCCGGATTTTTCGTAAGCATCGGCGAGAGCGGCAAGGCAGCGCGGATCTTTTCCTTCACTAAGCTCGACAGCTTTCTGAAACACGGGAACGGCGCCGGCGTAGTCTTTGCGCAACATCAAGACATAACCAAGATTGAACTGATACTCGACGGAAGTGGGCGCGAGCGAAATCGCCTTCTGGAGTTGCGCGACGGCTTCGTCCATGCGGCCCATTTTTGCGAGCACGGTGCCAAGCTGATTGTGACCATCCGGAAAGTCGGGAGCGGTTTGCACAGCTTTGCGGAGGAGCTGGTACCCCTCCTGCGTCTGGCCGGTCTGGTAGAGGACGGTGCCGAGGTCGGCTTGCGCCCAGGCATTAGAAGGATCAAGAACGATGGCTTTGCGATAGTTGAGGATGGCACCGCGCGGATCGCCGGTGTTGACCTGAGAAAGCGCGAGGTGAGCGAACCAAGTGGATTGGTGGGAATCGAGAGCGCAGGCTTTACGATACTCGGCGACGGCTTCGCGTTCCTGGTCGTTGCGAGTGAGCGCAACGGCGAGATAGAAATGCGCGCGAGCGTCGTCGGGATCCATTTGCAGGGCTTTGCGCCACTCAGCGATAGCTTCGGGGATTTGATTGGCCTGCATCAGATCGTGGGCAGAGTTGGCGACGCGATAAAACTTGGTGGCGGCAGGATCGATGTTTTCCAGGCCGTTGGGCGGCACGTTCACAAATTCCGGGATATTGACGGCGCGATTGGCGGCGGTAGTGTTGTCAACGATGATGGCAGGAGAATCGTTGCCGTCGGCGTCGATGTGCGTAAGCATCAGGCGGGTGTTAAGGCGAGCGCGCTTTGGAGGAGAAGGCAAGCCAGCGGCCGCTGGGCGAAAAGGTGTGCCAGGAATTCATGAGCGGCGTGTTGCAGTTCATGAGGCGCGCGGTGCCGCCGGCGAACGGAACGATATAGAGCTTGCTATCGGGGCGCATGAGCAAGCCGTTGCGAGCCTGGACGAAAACAATCCAGCGGCCGTCGGGAGAAACTTTGGGGAAGCTGTTGCTCATGCCGTTGGCGGAAGCACCGGCGATGGGCTCGGCTTTGCCGCCTTTGCCGTCGTTGAAAGGAATTTTGTAGAGGTCGTACTGAATTTGCGTTTCGTTGGGGTCGTTGGCGTACTCGGGCTTTTTCGCGCCGGCAGGATAGGGAGCGCGAGCTTCGGCTTGGCTGAAGATCAGATACTTGCCGTCGGGCGACCAGAACGCGCTGGTGTGGACGAAATGGGGATCGTCGGCACCGGGAAGAGGGCGGAGCTTGGCGAGCTTGCGGTCGTACCAGGCGAGGATGCCGCGAGTGGGATAAAAAACTTGTGTGAAGCGGAAGTCGTTGTAATTGACGCTGAAGAGACGATCGGAGAGCTCCGGCACAGAGCTGCCGGAATTTGCGTTTTGCGGAGTAGCTTTTGCAGCGCCGGGCGCGCCGATGGAGGTGACTACATATTGGCCATCGGGCGAGATTTGCGACATGAACCCGAAGCGCTTGACGGCAGGTTCGGAAGTGTTGGCGCCGAGGTGCTCCTGAAAAGAACTCCAGCGAATGACGTCCTGATTGCGGATGGTCATGTCTTTGGCGACGGGAACGAGGGCGTAGAGGCCCTTGTCGTTTTCCGGGCCATCGACGTCGAGGCCAAGGGTTTTGCCGTCGCGCGAAAAGGAATGGCAGTTAGCGCAAGTGTAGAGGCCGGTCATCACCGTGCGGCTTTGCGGCTCCGCAATGTTACGCAGGCGCCATTTGATGAGAGGAAGCGCGGAGGTTGGCAGCGGCTGGATGGAACCTTTCTCGGCGTGAGGCGAGGTCATGAGAGGGACATCGCGATAGAAAACGGGAGCGCCGACGGGATCGACGGGAGTAGAAATGGTGACGCTGCCCGTGGAGATGGGAGAACTCGCATTGTCGCCTGAGGCTGCGGCGAAGCCAGTGATCGAGATGGTGGCCGGCGATTTTACGGAGGACTGCTTGATCTTCGTCCAGGTGTCGGCGTCGGGAGTCCAGGTGCGCGTTGCAGCTTGCTCCGGAGTGAGTTGCGCGAGTTCGGCGCCACTGCCGGTTTGCGGATCGATTTCGCCCATTTGCAAGTGTTCGCCAGGCGCGTCGAAGCGAAGTGATTCGGCGCTGTCGGCGAAAGAGACTTGGACCACCCAGCGCTGCGCGGCATCGCTAGAATCGCGCCAGAGGAAAGTGGGAGGAGTGATTTCGGGCGGGAAAACGGAGCCGTCGAGAGGATAGTCGATGGTGATTTTCGCAGATTGGCTTGATGGAGAAGGTTGGCTGGCGCCGCGAGAATGCGAGAGGCCAGCCGCGGCCATCAAGAAAATCGAACAAGCGCCGACAGAGGCAGCAAGCAAGAGGTTGGCGGAAGCTAACCTCATAGCCCTCCAGAGCGGCTAGAACAGAAAGAGACGAGTCCAATCGGAATGAAACTAATGATACAAAGAATTAATGCGCGGCAACAAACAAGTTTAGACGATTCTGTTGGTTGCGTGAGGGTTGCAAGGGCAGGTGAAGTTTGAGTGAACGCGGGTCGACTGCGCCCTTTCCTCTCCCGACGGGTCTCGGTATCCTTATACATAGGCGTATCTAGGCCAATGAACGCAGCACTCCCAAATCGACGGACGCGAATGCGATGGACTTTGCTGTGCGCGCTGGGAATCGGCGCGGCCGCGGCGATGCTGCCATTGCTGGGGACAGCGCAGGACGAGATGACCATCCGTTTTGTGCGCGACCCCGACCCTGCGCCCGATTTTCAGATGAAGGATGTGGATGGGAAACCGGTGACGTTGGCAGGGCTGCGCGGGAAAGTGGTGCTGCTGAATTTTTGGGCCACTTGGTGCGGGCCGTGCCGCGAAGAAATCCCCAGCCTGATTGCCTTGCAGAAACAATATAAGGATAAGCTGCAGATTGTGGGAATGCTGACGGACGACGATGATGACGAAGCGCTGCACAAGGTGATCGAAGCCGAGGGCATCAATTATCCCGTGGTGCTGGCGACGCCGGAGATGCGCATGGAGTACGGCGGAATTCCCGCGCTGCCAACGCTGTTTGTGATTAACGCCGAAGGGCGCGTGGTGCAGAAGCATGTGGGGCTGTACAATCCCGCGCTGTACGAAACGGAAGTGCGCGTGCTGCTGAATCTGCCGGTGGCGGCAAAAGTGGGAACGTTCGAAGATACGGGTGAAATTTTCTTGAAGCATGCGGACCGCGCCAGCATGCTGCCGGGCGTGAATATGATGAAGTTGACGGCGGAACAGCGCACCGTCGCGTTGCACAAACTGAACGCGGAGAGTTGCGATTGCGGGTGCAAATACACGCTAGCGCAGTGCCGGATTTATGATCCCGCGTGCCGGCTGAGCCAACAGAGGGCTGCGGAGATTGTGAAGGAAGCGATCGGTAGTGGGGGGAAAGAGGCCCCACCGGCGAGCAGTGAACAGCCGCCATCAGCGGGACCTTCGGCGACGCCGAGACCGTGAGAACCGACCTGAAGGTCGGCCAGTACAAAAGCAAATTCACAGGCAGCCCATAGAGAGAGACTCGCTACTTTGGGAGAAGTGAGATAACGGCCGTGGTCATGGCGGCTACGCCAGTACGAATGGCGGGCTCATGTAATGGGGCGAATTCGCTGGAGTGAGGACCGGGCAAGCGCGTTCCATTTTCGACAGCATCCTTATACTTCGCGGGATCGCTGGCTCCCAACCAGAACATCACGATGGGCGGATTCGGCGGCGTGAGCGCGAAGAGACTGAAGTCTTCGCTGGCCATGATGGGTTTTCCCGCGACGACATTATCCTTTCCCAGCGATTTCTCCATGGCGATGGCGACGCGCTTGGTGAGCGCCGCGTCGTTGATGGTGGCGGGAACACTATCCTTACTGATTTCGATGATGGGCTTGCGCTCGTCGGGAACACCTGCGGCTTGGGCGATGCCGTTGGTGATGCGGGTAATGGCCGGCGAGAATTTTAGCGCGCATCTGTGGGGTCATAGTGCGAACGGTAAGCTGCAAGTGCGCGTCGTCGGGAATGATGTTGTGCTTAGTTCCGGAATGAAAGGAGCCGACGGTGACGACGACGTGATCGAGGGGATCGGTTTCGCGGCTGACGATGGTCTGCAACATCATGACAATTTCCGAAGCGATGACGATGGGATCTTTGGTGGCTTGCGGTGCGGCACCGTGGCCGCCGTAGCCGCGGACGGTGATGTCGACGGAATCCGCGCCGGCGAGAATGGGGCCGTCGACGTAAGCGACTTTGCCGGCCAGAACCCAGGGCGTGTCGTGCAACGCCAGAACATAATCGGGCTTGGGAAATTTGGTGAAGAGGCCGGCGTGAAGCATGGCCGCGGCCCCGCCAACGGTTTCTTCGGCGGGCTGGCCGATGAGGACGACGGTGCCGCTCCACTGGGATTTGGATTCGGCGAGCATTTTGCCGGTGCCGAGGAAAACGGTCATGTGCAAGTCGTGGCCGCAAGCGTGCATCACGCCGACCTGGCTGCCATCGGGGCGCTTGACCTTCACTTTGCTGGCATAAGGCAGGCCCGTGTTTTCCGTGACGGGAAGCGCGTCCATGTCGGTGCGAACGTAAACCGTGGGACCGGGGCCATTTTTCAGAACCGCGACGACGCCGTAGGCCTGAGTGTCAGGCGAATCGTACTGGCCGAAATGGTCGGTAACTTCGTAGCCAAGCTTTTTGAGTTGCGCGGCGACAAGCGCTGAAGTTTCCTTTTCCTGGGTGGAGAGCTCGGGATTTTCGTGGAGATGCTTGTAGGTGCCGAGTCAGTCCTGAATATTGCTATCGATCTTGTTGTTGAGATCGCTTTGCGCGGCTCCGCGCGGCGGTGCGAAGGCGAGTATCAGGAACAGAGATAACGTGAGCGAGACGAACACTGAGCAGTGCGTGGCGCACCGAATCATGGCAACCCCCGAGAACGAGTGTAGGAATCTTAGCAGATTGGCGGAAGCTAGCCGCAATGCGCCGATGGTTTCCGCTTGCCCTTGCGGAAGTGGCGCAATACACTCGCGCATCAACTCAATTTCAGGAGGTTATTTATGAAGCGTCGCATAACGGTATTGGCGGTGCTGCTGGGACTGGCGGTGTTCGTCGCGGTGCATGGCGCATTTTCTCAAACGGATTCCACGTCGAAACGGCGGGCGATCAATCTGCCGGACAAGCCGATGCAGGCGCCGTTCAGCAACGCCATTCTTACGGGCGATACGCTGTACCTGGCAGGCAGCATTGGACTGGACCCCAAAACGGGGAAACCGCCCGAGAAAATCGAGGACGAAATCAAGCTGCTGCTGGACAGCTACAAGGCCACACTGGCGCAAGCCAATATGACGATGGACGATTTGGTGTACGTGCAGATTTTCTGTTCGGACCTGGCGTACTACGACAAATTCAACGCGGCTTACAAGACGTATTTCTCAAAGGAGTTTCCGGCGCGAGCGTTCATCGGAGCGGGATCGATCCTGAGAGGCGGGCATTTTGAGATGCAAGCGATCGCGGTGCGGCGCTAGGAAGCTGGCACAAGGCATAAGCATAAGGATAGGAAGAGTTGACGCCAGGACGCTTTGATAATATACTTAACGCCGTTAAGGATGGTTTTAATGGGCGTTAAAGAACGCAAAGCGCGGCAGAAAAAGTTCCTTCGGCAGGAAATCCTGGATGCGGCCAGCGAACTGTTCGTTAAGGAAGGGTATGAACAGGTTTCGATGCGGCGTATCGCCGACCGGATCGAGTACTCGCCAACCACGATCTACCTGTATTTCAAAGACAAGTCAGAACTACTGGAGCAGGTTTGCCACGAAGTCTTTTCGCGGCTTTCGATAGTGTTGAAGCGGATTCTGGAGCAGCCGGGCGAACCGGTAGAGCACCTGAGGAAGGGCTTGATTGCCTACGTACATTTCGGCGTAGAGAATCCGCACCAGTACCGGGCGGCATTCATGATGCCTAAGCCCGAAAACTTCGACAAAATGAAATACGATAAACCGGATTCACCGGGGATGCAGGCGTTCGATTTTTTGCGGCGCAGCGTGCAAAGCTGCAAGGCATCGGGGAAACTGCGAGTGAGTGACGTGGAGCTGACGAGCCAAATGCTGTGGTGTGGGGTCCACGGAGTAACGGCGCTGCTGATTACGCACGAGGGCTTTCCGTGGGTTGGGCGCGAGCAAGTGATTCATTCCGTTGTAGATACGCTAATTGCGGGAATGTCAGAAAGAACCAGATAACGGAGCGATATTTTTTTTCATCATTACTTAACAGTGTTCTGTAAAGGATAGATGTTACTTCTTAAGCGGCTGTTTCGTATTGCTATTGCGCAAGAGACGCATTCCAGTGTCGAAATCGGACGGTGCGAAACGATCAATGGAAGAGCGCAGGAATGAAGGGGCGAGCGGCCGCGTATAAGGTATAGGGGAGGGAGGAATTTGCCCATATTTAAGCACTTCGTACAGAATTCCATTTAGGCATATGGCATTATTTGGTCATATGCCAATTCAAATAAACTCCTAAACTAGCGGTATGCTCATGACACTAAACGACTTAACAAGATTCTCACACTCACTGGTTTTGGCCGCTGACTTGCACTTGGATGAAGCCAGAGAGCTGGGGGATATGCTTCGAATCACCACAGAAAACAAGCGCGGAAAGACTGTCCTGAGTGTGGAAGGCCGCTTGGCAGGACAGTGGGTTGCCGCGCTGGAGCAATGCTGGCGTGAGTTGTACGCAGCAGCGCCACGGCAGAAATTCAGCGTCAACCTGTGCGGTGTGAGCTTCATCGACAATGCGGGAAAAGCGCTGTTGAAAGAGATGCACCAGTGCGGCGGTGAATTGATTGCGGAAGGATGCCTGAACCAGGCGATTGTGAAAGAAATCGTGAGCTTGCAGGACGAAAAGAAGTCGCAGAACGGCGACGAACCGGCAACGCGCAAAGGTTCTTCGATCATATTTTATGTGTTGTTCCTGGGCCTGATGCTCGGGCCGGCGGGAGTTCGCGCGCAGACCGCAGCCAATTCTGCGCTGCCGCCTAACGCGCCGACGGAAGCGCTGCGGCTGACATTGGAGCAATCGGTGGACCTGGCGTTGAAGCAGAACCCGACGCAACAGATCGCGGTGATCAATGCGGCGGAGAGCGTGCAGGACAAGAACGTCACGCGGGCAGATTTATTGCCGCAGGCGAATTTTCGAGCGTCAGAGTCGGTCAATCGCGTAAACGTAAAAGCGCAGTTTGGCGGGCTTCCACTCTTCCCAAACATACCGGGACACATCGGGCCGTATGAGCTCTTTTCGGCGGGCCCGAGTTTTGGCGCCTCGGTTTTCGATTTTTCATTGTGGCGGCGCTACAAAGCGTCGGTCAGCAACGTGGATGCGGCAAAGGCGCAGAGCTTGTCGACGCGGGAATCGGTGATCCTGCTGGTGGTCTCGCAATATATCGGGACGCTGCGCGCGGTGGCGAACGTGGAAGCGTCGCGGTCGCGCGTGGATTTGGCGCAAGCGTTGTATGACCAAGCCGCGGACCTGCAGAAAGAAGGAGTAGGAACCGGCATCGACACGCTGCGCGCGAATGTGGAACTGCAGAACGAAAAGCAACGGCTGATTGAAGCGGAGAACGACCGCGACGCTGCGCTATTCGGATTGAACAAGCTTTTGAATCTGGACCCGCGCCAGAAAATCGAGTTGGCGGACTCGCTGAGCTTTTTCGAGACGCCGCAGCCGGAAGTGGACTCGAGCATCGATCAAGCGCTATCGACACGCCAGGAATGGAAGGCGCTGGAAGCGGACGTAAAAGTGGCCAAGTACGAAAAGCAGTCGGTGCAATACCAGCGGCTGCCTTCGGTGCGATTCGACGGCTATTGGGACTACTTCGGGACTACGCCGTCAAACGGTATTCCGACTTACCAGTACACGGGCTCGCTGAATTTTCCGTTGATCACCGGCGGAAGGATCAAGGCACAAGTGACGAAGGCAGACCTGGAAATCCAGAAAGTAGAGCAGCAGAAAGCGGATCTGCGGAACCAGATTGCGCTGGATGTGAAGACATCTCTGCTGAATTTGAGGTCGGGGCGCAACGAAGTGCAGGTGGCGAATCTGGGCGTAAAGCTGGCACAGGACGAAGTGGCGCAGGCGCGCGACCGTTTCAGCGCCGGCGTGGCCAACAACATTGAAGTGATTTCGGCGCAGGACTCTCTTTCGCGAGCGAACGACAACCAGATCCTAGCGCTGTACCGATTCAACCAAGCGCGAGCGGACTATGCGCGGGCGATCGGGCAAATGGAAAAGACTTATGCAAAGTGAAGCGAGGAAACGATGAGTGTGGAAATTGATGTTGGGTTGGAGAATGCGGCGAACGTAAAAGTGTCGCCGGCCGAACCACCCCAGCGGCCGGTGGCATCGGAACCGATGCTAAGCCCGAAGGTGAAGCGCGGATTGATCTTGGGCGGAATTGTGCTTGCCGTGGTGGCGATTGGACTGTTCCTATATTTTCACAACCGCGAAACGACGGATGACGCGCAGGTAGATGGGCACATCACGCCGGTGGCTTCGAAGATTTATGGACGAATTGGGAAAGTGCTGGTAACGGACAACGAGGCGGTGAAGGCGGGGCAGTTGCTGGCGCAGATTGATCCCGCGGATTATCAAGCGGCCGTCGATCAAGCCAAGGGAGCTTTGTCGTTGGCGGAAAGCGACGCGCGCGCCGCGGGTATCGACGTTCCGCGCACCAGCGAAAACGTGCGCAGCAGTCAATCTTCGGCGGGCGCGCAACTGGCCGTGGCACAAGCTGATCTGGCACGCGCGCAGGCTTCGTATGAGGAAGCGCAGACAGCGGATTTGAGCGTGGCGGAAGCAAACGTGGCACGCAGCAAAGCCAACGCGGAACTGGCGAAGGCGGACCTGGCGCGCTATACGCCGTTGATGGAGAAGGGCGAAATTTCCAAGCAGCAATACGACGCGGCGAAAGCCAATTCGGATGCCTCGGGGAGCATGCTGGTGGCCGACGAGCAACGGCTGGCGCAAGCCAAGCGAAACGTGGAGATATCGCTGGCGCAACTGAACGCAGCGAAAGCGCGTGTGGACGAAGCCGACGCGGGAGTGGCAAATGCGCAGGCAGACCAGAAGCGCGTAAGCATGCGCACGGCGGACGCACAAGGAAAGATCGCGAAGGTGGAGCAAGCGCGCGCGGCGCTGGAAGCGGCGCAACTGAACTTGAGCTACTGCAATATCGTGGCGCCGGTGGATGGAGTAGCAACGCATAAATCAGTGGAGCCTGGGCAAATCGTGCAGCAGGGGCAGGGTCTACTGGTGGTGGTGCCGCTGAATGACACGTGGGTGACGGCAAACTTCAAGGAAACGCAGCTGAAGAATATGCGGGCCGGTCAAAAAGCCGAAGTGAAAGTGGACACGTACGGAAAGACATTTCCGGGGCACGTGGATTCGATTGCCGGAGCGACAGGCGCGGTGCTGAGTTTGTTGCCGCCGGAAAACGCGACGGGAAATTACGTGAAAGTAGTGCAGCGCATCCCGGTGAAGATCGTGCTGGATCCGATCCCGCCGAGCGTGGCGATTCTTCGTCCGGGGATGAATGTGGACGCGACGGTGATCACGAAGTAAAGAAGCTGGGGAAGTAGCTGGACCGTAGCTGGGGGGCCATTCAAGAAATGCTGGAGAGAATCACATCGCGGCTGCGAATGCCGGATGGGTCCATCAATCCCTGGGTGATCGCGATAACGGTGACGTTGGCGACATTCATGGAAGTGCTGGACGGCTCAATTGCCAACGTGGCGCTGCCGCATATTGCCGGAAACCTGTCGGCAAGCGCTGATGAATCGACGTGGGTGCTGACGTCGTACCTGGTATCGAACGCGATTATTCTTCCGCTTTCCGGATGGCTGTCGTCGCTGATTGGCCGAAAGCGTTTTTACATGAGCTGCGTGGTGATTTTCACAGTCAGTTCGTTTTTGTGCGGATTCGCGCCCAGCTTGGGGATGCTGGTGTTCTTCCGCATTTTGCAAGGAATTGGCGGCGGCGGACTGCAACCCAGCGAGCAAGCCATCTTGAACGATACGTTTCCGCTGGCGAAACGCGGCATGGCGTTTGCGGTGTACGGGATCGCCGTGGTGGTTGCGCCGACGGTTGGGCCGTGGCTGGGCGGATTCATTACCGACAACTATTCGTGGCGCTGGATTTTCTACATCAATGTGCCGGTAGGAGTGCTTTCGATCGTGTTGACGTATTTGCTGGTCAGCGATCCGCCGTACATGAAACGAATCAACATAAAGCAGGGCTTCCGCGTGGACTACATCGGATTGGGTTTGATCACGCTGGGACTGGGAAGCCTGCAGATTATTTTGGATAAGGGGCAGCGCGAAGATTGGTTCGGTTCGGGATTGATCCGCACATTCTTCGTGCTCGCGGTAGTCGGGCTGGTATCCGCGATCGTTTGGGAATTGAAGGCGAAAGATCCGGTGGTGGACATTTCGATGTTGAAGAACCGGAATTTCGCGATTGCCACCACCGCGATGTTTTTCCTGGGTTTCGTTTTGTATGCCAGCACGGTGCTGATTCCGCAGATGCTGCAGCAGTTGATGGGCTACCCGGCGGAACTGGCGGGGTTGGCGCTATCGCCGGGCGGCGCGCTGATCATGGTGTGTATGCCGATTGTAGGCTTTCTCGTGTCGCGAGTGGATACGCGATACCTGATTACATTTGGCTGCGCGATTTCCGCGGCGTCTCTGTTCGTGATGGCGGGTTGGAATCTGCAGTTGGATTTCAAGACTGCAGTGCTGGGACGCATGATGCAGGCGTTTGGCCTGGCGTTCCTGTTTATTCCCATCAACGTGGCGGCCTTCGCGTATGTGCCGCGCGACAAAACGAATATGGGCACGGGCATCATTAATCTGGCGCGAAACATCGGGGCGAGCGTGGGGATTGCGACGGTGACGACGATGCTGCAAAGACGGTCGCAAGTTCATGAGTCGCGTCTGGTGGAGCGGATTAATCCGATGAATCCGGCGTATCAGAACATGGTGAATGGAACGGCGGGAACGCTGATGGCGCACGGAGCGACCGCAACACAGGCAACGTCTCAGGCACACAGCATGATTTACGGGGTACTAGAGCGACAGGCGGTAATGCTGGCGTTTCTGGACAACTTCAAGATGCTGGGAGTGGTTTTTTTCGCGATTATTCCAATATTTTTCCTGTTGAAACGTCCAAAGATGAGTGGGGGCAACGTACCAGTACATTGAGAAAAGTAAAATTCTTGTAACCAAGTGCCAAGTAGCGACTCTACTGAAGTACCATGGGGGAAGATATGGCAACGCAAGCGATCACTACAACGCAGTTCAGCGAGCAGAAGCTGATCCGCGCCGGTCAGCGCGGAGATGCCCAGGCGATCGAGACACTCTTTCGCCGGTACCAGCGCCAACTGTTCCAGACGGCGCTGCGCGTCCTGGGAAACGCCGAAGATGCCGAGGACGCTCTGCAAGACGGGTTGCTCTCCGCCTATCGCAACCTGAAGCGGTTTGAAGGCCGCTCGCAGTTTTCAACGTGGCTGACACGCATCGTGATCAACGCCGCGCTGATGAAGCGGCGCAGCGCCAAGGCTCGCCCGGCCCTGTCGCTGGACGATACGCAGCGCGAAGACGAATTGCCGGCTGCGGAACGGTTCGCGGATGATGGGCCGAATCCGGAGCAGGTGTATGCGGGGACGGAAATTCGCGAAATGATCAACGAGAATCTCGATGAACTTTCGCCTCTGCTGCGTACCGCGTTTGTACTTCGTGAAGTGCACGGCTACTCGACGGGCGAGGCTGCCAAGAAACTTGGCGTGACAGAAAATACGCTGAAGGCGCGGTTGTGGCGCGCGCGGCACCAGCTTGCCGAGCGCTTGGGCGGAAGACTGCGGCGCATGAAGGACGGTATGTCGTCCGGCATGGGGAACGATGAGGCGTGCAGTTACTGCTAAGGACCTAGCTCCAGTGGCCCTCAGGGGCTAAAAGCCCCACAGTAAGGGCAGATGGTGCCCTCCCAAAAATGCAGAACCCCACACGCAAAACCGGCGTGTGGGGCACCCGGTCGCGAATCACACAGTGCGAATCAACAGCTAAGGCTTAGTGGGAGTAAGATGGAGACCCGGCGTCGCTCAGCGGTGTGTTGCAAGTCACTGAGAAGCGGAGCGGCTGGGTCTAGTCTGGGAGGACGTGGAGGTATCTCCCCATGAAGGTCGGACTTAAGGTCCTTTTTCTGTTGGTGTTTATGCTTGCGCTTGTGGTGCTGACGGCTGGTTCGCACCGAGGCGTGCTGGCGCAGTCCGCGACCGCGACTTCCGGGCCGATGCCGGTGGGCAAACCAATCGAAATCAAGGCACCGCTGGGACTGCCACCCGTTCCGATTCCGGCAGATAATCCGCCGACGGAGGGAACGATCGCGCTGGGACGGCGGCTGTATTACGACCCGCTGCTTTCAGTGGACAGCACAATTTCCTGCGCATCGTGCCACGCTCCGCAATTTGCATTCGCCGACAAGCGTCCGTTGTCTGTTGGAGTTGGTGGCCAGCCGGGAAAGCGGCACGCGCCGACGGTAATCAATTCCGCATACAGCACGCTGCAATTCTGGGATGGGCGAGCCGCCAGCCTGGAAAAGCAAGCCAAAGGACCGATGACGAATCCAGTGGAGATGGCGCATTCGCTGGACGGCGTAGTGAAACGGCTGCAGGCCGACGCGAAGTATCCGGGAATGTTCAAAGAGGCGTGGGGGACAGACCAAATCACGATTGATATGGTGGCGAAGTCCATCGCTTCGTTCGAACGCACGGTGATTGCGGGCGACTCACCGTTCGACGAGTTCTACTATGGACACAACTCCAAAGCGCTTTCTTCGGAGGCACAGAGTGGGTTGCGCGTTTTCATGAGCCCGAAAAAGGGCAATTGCGCGGTGTGCCACTCCATTGGCAAGGATTCCTCGCTGTTCACAGACAACAAATTTCACAACCTCGGGATCGGAGCGGACACGCGCGGCGAGTTGAACGATCTGGGCCGCTACAACGAGACGAAGGTGGAGGCAGACAAGGGTTGCTTCAAGACGCCGAGCCTGCGCAACCTGGCGAATCGCGGACCGTATATGCACGATGGCAGCTTCCCTACGGTGAAGGATACGCTGGCACATTACATTGGCGGAGGGAACTGGAACGCGCATCTCGACAAGGAAATTCACTCGCTCGATATATTGACGTTTGATGAGCGCGATGACCTGCTGCAATTCCTCGATGCGCTGAACGGCAAATTGCCAGACAATATCGGGCCACCGCCGGATCTGCTGCCGGCACCTAAAAACCTGAGTGGCGAAGCGGGATCATCGAAAAAGTAAGGGCGCTCGTTAGCGGGTGGCCTGGGTACTAGCACTAGGTCCATCTGGGAGCTTGCGTAGCTCCTCTAAACCCACCGTTTTTCTTGACAGGAACAAAACCCGATGCTATCTGTATCGGCCCATGATGAGAGGCGCAAAAGTCGTGTTGGTTCTGGTGGCGATCCTCTCGATTGCGTATGTTCTGATCACGCCAGATGTGACAGACGATGTTGCGGGCATACTGAGACCGAATCACACAGCGAAAGCGAAAAGAATCGTCAGTGTCTCGGTGGCGCAAACCGCGATCGCCGCAGTTGTTCCCATGGTATTGTCGACGCCTCGGAGTGCTACTGAACGTTTGAGCACCTCAGCGGTGTTTGATCTGACCTGCGTTAGTCGCTGCTAGTCCTTCCTTCCACAGCGCGAAGTCCGCTTGTCCTCAGGACAGGCCGAGACCGCTTAAAAAGCAAGAAGATCGCTCTTCGACCGAAGAGCGTTATCCAGCACCGCCCCGAATCAAATCCGACAAATCGAGAATGAAGTGCAAACGATCACGGTAGCGTTTGCCGCCGACAATGATTGTGGTTTTTCGTCGCCACGCAGGATCAAAGTGCGCGGCAAGTCGTTAGCCAGAAAGGAGAATCGGGAGGAAAAAACAAAAATACACCACGAAACAGAACTCATGAAGTTGTACTTAGCTAAGCGATGCTCCGAGGCAGAACGGAATGACCGCTCATTTCCGCAAAGCAATCGGAAGGAAGTCATCATGAACGGTTTATGTTTCTTCCCCAATTCCGGCTGGCAGCGAATCCGCCGGTCTTTGGGCTGGATTGAGGATGGCCGCACACCCAGAGTCCCGGCGGCACGACCAAGGAAATGGACTGCTCGTTGAGCATATCTAATAAAAGGAGAAACACATGTTACGGAGCTTCACTCTGGCGATGTTGTTGACCATTGGGCTGTTCACGGCGATTCCGGCCGCGGCGGATGGCCTTCTCATCAGTACCGGTAACCCCGACGGATTGATCGCGATGGCGTCGCGACCCGACAGTGCCGGTAAAATCGAAATCGAGGCAGCCGACGACTTCGTGCTGACCGGCGCAACGAACGTTACCAGCGGGTCATTTGTGGGCCTGCTGCCTACGGGGGCTTCCCTTTCGAGCATCAGCGAAGTGGTTGTGGAGATTTACAGGGTCTTTCCCAAAGATTCCACAGTCCCGCCTTCGGGAAACGTGCTCACGCGAGTCAACTCACCCTCCGACGTGGCGTTCGATTCGCGTGACTCCTCGACAGGCGGCTTGACGTTTGCGCCGGCAGTCGTTCAGTCCAGTTTCACGGCGAACAATTCAGTGCTGAACGGCATCAACAAGCTGCCCGGCCAGTTCACCGGCGGCGAGGGGGCAGTGACGGGGGAAGAGGTGTCGTTTAACGTGACCTTCACAACGCCGTTCGATCTTCCTGCCGACCACTACTTTTTTGTTCCGCAAGTATTGCTGTCGGATGGGGACTTCTTCTGGCTTTCCGCGCCGAAGCCGATCGTTCCGCCGGGCACACCGTTTCCTGCCGGTGCCACCGACTTGCAGACCTGGATGCGGAACGAAGACTTGGATCCAGACTGGTCTCGAGTGGGCACCGACATTACCCATCAAGGCCCGTTTAATGCGGCTTTTTCGCTTAGCGGAACGCCGTCCGTTCCAGAGGCTTCTACTCTACTTTTGCTGAGCACTGGACTGCTGGCGTTGGCGGGTTGCACGTTGAAGAAGGCTAGCGCGTAAGTCAAAACGCGCTGATTTACTTAACGAGTGGCCGTCAGGGAATGCGAGCGGAGCCCAGGCACGCTTTCGGAATCAACATGGGCTTTGATTTCGAGGCACCCAGGCCGTGCCTGGAGCTCGCATCACATACGAAAACGCGAATGCTACAGAGTGATGCCAGGATTCAAGCGGCCCAATTCACTGATGTAGGACAACTGTAGGACTTCGTAGGTGCCAGCTTCGGGCGAATAGATTTCACATTGAGACATCGGTTGTTGATAGATGTGAACGCTGATGGCGCGCTGTTGATATCGCGGCAGATTGCACACTCTGTGGACAGCTTGTTCGTTACCGACGTAAGCGGTGCCGGAAGTGCCCAGTTCGGCTGAGTCAGTGGGAATCAGACGGCAGGTATGGCGCATCTGGCCACGGTTCTCTACTTGATAGTTTTGGACGAAAAGATGGCCGTGGATAAGGTAAATCCAACCCAGTTTGTCATTGTGATTGTGGATGGAGCTCGACTGGCCGATGTCCCAGCAGAGCGCGAGACATTCAAAAACATCATTCTTGAAAATTAAATTTCGTGTGTAGCGTTGCGAAGAGGAAAAGGTATACGGTGCCAGTGATGAGGGAACGATGGCGTGTTTATGAAGATAGTGCTGCACATTTTCTTGGGTAAATTCTGGAGCGGGTATTTCGGCAAGTCCCTTGACCCAGTCTTCTATCGAGAGTTCAGCGCGGAGCATTGGCTTGGACATGAGCAGTCCCCTTTAGAGATTCAGCGTGGATTAGGAGGAGCGAGGAAATCCCAATAATTCTACAACAGCAAAGCTAGATCGCGACTAGCCGGGAAACAGGAAACTCATCGCCGCGCTGTTGATTCGGACGTTTCGCTGCCGAATGGTCTGAAACCGGGTAACTTGGATATGCGGGGCGACTAGAAGTATTTTCGCGTTAACCAGACGTATGCGCGGAACGCGGAAAGTGCCTCCGATGGTCGCCGCGGCCTCCAATTAGCCTGAATTGGTTAACCGCAAACCCCGAGGCTCGGTTTAACACGTTAGCGGCGGGCGGCGCGATAGAAGCCGAGGACGCGGAGATCGCTGGTGGCTTCGCGGACTTCCCGCAGGGCTTGCTGCAGCTCTTCCAGGTGTTCGGATTCGACGTCGACGAAGAATTGATATTCGAAGGGCTTGCCGTGGATGGGGCGGCTTTCGATCTTCAGCAGATTCACACCGTGATTGGCAAACGGTTCGAGCGAAGCCAGCAAGGCTCCGGGCTGGTGAGCCAGGCGCATGGCGAGAGACATTTTGCGCGCGTCCGCAGCGCGATATTTTTTTGCTTCGGCAGGGGGCAGAAGCAGCACGAATCGCGTGAAATTTTCGGCATTGTCTTGAATGCCTTCGCGAAGAATGATTGCACCGTAGTGACCCGAGGCGCGAAATCCCGCAATTGCAGCGGCGGATTTATCTCCACGAGCCATCATCTCGCGGACGCTGCCGGCGGTGTCTTCGGCGGGAACGCGCCTCAACGCAGGATAGGTTTCGAAAAAATGTTCGCATTGCGCCAGCGCCATAGGGTGAGAAGCCACGGAGCGAAGCTGCTCGAAAGTGGCGCCGGGACAGGCCATCAAATGATGCTCGATGGGAAGAATGGTTTCGCCGCAAATCTCGAGCGGGCCCTGGAGTAAAAGGTCATAAACGCGAACGACGGAGCCAGCAAGGGTATTTTCCACGGGCAGGAGCAGGGCGTCCGCGGCAGCATCGGCAATAGCGCGAAACGTGGCGTCGAATGTGGCGCGGGGAACGGTGCGAATCTCTTCGCCCAACAGCTGAACGGCGGCGGCTTCGCTAAAGGCGCCCGGCTCACCTTGAAACGCTACCCGCATGGTCTTGAAACTCAGCCCGCCCATTTGCTCAGATCCACCCTTGACAAACTCTCCGCGCGACCGTGACTCCGGCTATAATTTATGCTCGGCCACAATTTTGGAGGCATCCGCATGATGACACAGAACCGACCAAAAACGGGCGACTACGCCGCGTTCTACGAAAAGTACATTGCGCTGGTTCCGGAGGGCGAGTTTTTGCAGATCCTGGAGACGCAACTGCGGGACTGGCAGAAATTGCTGGGGAACCTGAACGAGGAGCAAGCGGATTTCCGTTACGAACCCGGGAAGTGGTCCATCAAGGATGTGCTGGGGCACGTTAACGACAGCGAACGCATTTTTGCGTATCGGTTGCTGCGCATTGCGCGTGGCGACCAGACACCGATGGCGGGATTCGAGCAGGACGATTACGCGCGCGCGGCGAATTCTTCAGCGCGAAAACGCAGCGATCTGCTGGAGGAATTTACGGCCGTGAGGCGGGCCACGATAGCGCTGGTGGCGTCGCTGGATGATTCGGCGTGGGTTCGTCGCGGAGTTGCCAACCAGAGGGAAATATCGGCGACCGCACTGGCGTTCGTGATCGCGGGGCACGACCGGCATCACCGGCAGGTTCTGGAGGAACGATACCTTCCGGCATTGCCGCGAAGCTAATGACCCGCGGCCGCGTGAGCTGCCTTTTCTCGCGGCTCGACAGCCACGCGGCAGGTTGCCACGGGCGCCTGCAGTAGCGGCGGCTCATCCTGGATTTCGTCCTCGTCGGTCTGCGCCAGCGCCAGACTGAATCCGGGGCGCACCATGTAGAAGAACAGAAAGGTAGCCGTGGCTAACAGCAGGCCCGAAACGATAACCGCGGTCTCGCCAGTTTCCAGCGGCCACCACAAGGCTTTAAGCAGCAGATAGCTTCCGCACAAAACCAGCCCGGTTTCTGTAAAGACGCCGAGTCCGAGAAATGTTCGCGGCGTGCTTGCGCGCACTACCAGCGGGACTTCATGCCGAGCTAGGATTCTGGTTGCTCGCATGCACGTTAGTCCATATCTCGATGATCTTCAGTTTCCGGAAGATCTCGGCCACGCAGAAAATCCAGATAGGAAAACACCGGCTGATTCTGAGATTTTTGTAAAGGGCTACCACAAACACAGATCGGAGCCGCAGCTTCCGCTTCGTTGAGAGTCACGAGGACGGCGGACCAGCCACAGCCGGGATTGGCGCAGTGCCAATGTTCGCTGGTTTGTTTCATCACAGGAACCTCCAAGTTAATTAGGAAGTCATTAGCAGTAATGGTTATGCAGGAGGCGTTGGAGGACTGTGTTATATCGAAACAAACAAAATGAGTAATGCAATAGTAAAATAGATAGAGAGTAAAAATAGTGACAATTGTGCCGATTTGGGAAATCATAAACGAAAGCCGAGAAGGCGCGCCGTTTTGGAACGCGCTTCACTCAACATTGCTTGCTCACCGTCGAAGTGGTCGCGGGGATAGCAGTACTGGACACGCCTTGCAACCGGATGACGAAGGAGAGAGGAGCGGCGCTCGTTGCTTGCTTGGTCTAGCCGCTGCTACAATTTCTGTTTGCTGGGTTGGCTGTGACCTCCGTTTGGCATTGAGCTTTTGTGCCCGGCATCCCGTCGTTCAATACCCGCCGTGGGTTGTGCGTTCCAATGGTCCGGCGGTGTCCGGCCTGGGATCTTCAAGCGGAGTTTGGCCTCGGCACGAGGGAAAGGGAGAGTACGCGTGGCAAAATATGACGTAGCAATCATTGGCAGCGGTCCCGGTGGATACGTGGCCGCAATCCGCGCAGGGGAATTGGGGCTGAAAACGGTGGTGGTGGAGAAGGACCCGTTTTTGGGCGGCACCTGCCTGCACGTGGGGTGCATCCCCACCAAAGTTTTGCTGCACCACGCCGATGTTTACGACCATTTCAAAAATGGGGCGGAGCTGGGCTTTGAGGTGACGGGGCTGAAAATCAACTGGGCCAACATTCTGGCGCGTAAGAGCAAAATCGTAACCAAGCACGCCAAGGGCATCGAATTTCTTTTTAAGAAAAACAAAGTGGAATGGGTGCAGGGCTGGGGAAAATACGACGGCCCGGGTCGCGTAGCTGTGGAGAAGGATGGCAAGCGCTCGATCATTGAGGCTGGCGCGATCCTGATGGTCAGCGGATCCGAAGCGAAATCACTTCCGGGAATCGAGCCGGACAACAAACAGATTCTGACCAACCGATCGATCATTGAGCTGCCGGAAATACCGAAGACGCTGATCGTGATTGGCGCGGGCGCCGTGGGCGTGGAATTTGCGTCGATTTACAATTCGTTTGGCACGCAGGTGACGATTCTAGAGGCGTTGCCGCGCGTGGTGCCGGTGGAAGATGAAGAAATCTCCGCAGAACTGGAGAAGACGTACAAGAAAAAGGGCATCAACGTCCTGACAGGGTGCAGCGTGGAGAGCGTGAAGAAAGACGCGAAGGGCGTGACGGTTTCATTCAAGGATAAAGATGGGAAGGCGCAAACGCTGCAGGGAGAGAAACTGCTGCTGGCGGTGGGGCGCAAACCCATGACGGACAATTGCGGGCTGGAAAAATCGAAGGCCAAGCTGGAGCGCGGGTTCGTGCAGGTGAATCAATACATGGAGACGGCCGAGCCGGGGCTGTATGCCGTAGGCGATATCGTGGCGGGACTGCCGCAACTGGCTCACGCGGCGATGATGGAAGGAATCGTGGCGGTGACGCACATTGCGGGCAAACCGACGCAGCCAATCCTGAAGACGCGAGTCCCCAATGCGACGTATTGTGAGCCGCAGATCGGGTCGATCGGGCTGACGGAAAAGCAGGCGCGCGACGCGGGGTACAAGGTGAAGACCGGGAAATTTCCGTTTGTGGGCAACAGCAAAGCCACCATCCTGGGGAATCATGGCGGATTCATCAAAGTGGTGAGCGATGAAACGTATGGCGAAGTGCTGGGGATCCACATCATCGGGCCGTTGGCCACAGAAATATTGTCGGAAGCGACGACGGTGTTGCAGCTGGAAGGCACCATCGACGACATGATGCACATGATGCACGCGCATCCCACGGTTTGGGAAGGATTGGGCGACGCGTTTGCGTCGGTGCGCGGATTGCAGATCAACGTCTGAGAAAAGTTTCCAGTTCTCAGTGGTAAGTTCTAAGTAAAGAAAGAGCGGCCGCTGCGCATTGATTTGCTTAGAAATGAAGACTTACAACGTGTTCGCTCATGAATGCATGCCTCATCGTCGATCTTGGACTGATTTCCTACACTGATGGATATGCTCTGCAGCAGCGGGTTGTGGCGGCGCGCAAGGCGGGCGCGATCGAGGATGTGCTGCTGCTGTGCGAGCATCCGCACGTAATCACGGTGGGACGCAACGGGAAGCGCGAAAACCTGCTGGCCTCTGAGCATGTGCTGCGGCAGAAGGGCGTGGAGTTCCACGCTACCAACCGCGGCGGCGACATTACTTATCACGGACCCGGGCAAATTGTCGGGTACCCGATCCTGAATCTGGCGAACATAAAAACGGATGTGCATTGGTACGTGCGTACGCTGGAAGAAGCAATGATCCGCGCCAGCGCTGATTTCGGCGTGACGGCGTTTCGCATTCCCGGCAAGACTGGTATCTGGGTCAAAACTGAGAGCAAAAACGGCGGCAGCGAAGAAAAACTTGCGGCGATTGGGGTACACATCAGCCGCTGGGTGACTTCGCACGGGTTCGCTTATAATGTGGCGACTGATCTTCGTTACTTCGATCTGATTGTTCCGTGCGGCATTTCCGACCGCAAAGCCACCTCGCTGGAAAAGCTGCTTTCGCGCGGCGTGCCGCTCTCCGAAGTAAAGCTCCACCTCACAAACCACATGGCCGAACTGTTTTCGCTGGAGCCACGACTCGCGTCCCATGAAGAGTTGTTGGCGCAACTGGCTAGGTCGGAAGCATCGGCGTTACCCGCATCTGAAGCAAAGGCCGTCCAAAAAGCCTGAAACGATTCTCCTCGCCCGGTCACTACCTCACATACCTCGGTCGGACTTGCCGGTCACTCTTCTGCTCAGGAGGGATGCCATGAATGGGAAATTGCCCAGACGCCAGTTTCTTGCCACCGCGGGGACGGCAGCCGCAGCTACGCTGGTAGGGGAATGCGTGTTTCCGTTGAAATCGACGCTCGCCGCCACACCGCTGGTTCGTCGCGATGTAGGCAATATGAACGCCGACGATCCTGTGCTGGTGGCGTACCGCAAAGCGATCAAGGCAATGCAGGCGCTGCCGAATAACAATCCGTTGAGTTGGGCGTATCAGGGGGCTATCCACTGGACCACGCTGCCAGGTCCGCTGCTAATTTCCTGGGATAATTGCGAGCACGGAACAGACTTCTTCTGGTCGTGGCATCGCATGTACCTGTATTGGTTCGAGCGCATCATTCGCAAATTTTCCGGAGAGCCGTGCTGGGCGCTGCCGTATTGGAATTGGGCGCCGGGCACCGAACTGCAGCTTCCCGCGCCATTTCGAGACACGACGAGCGAGCTTTACACTGTGAACCGGGATCCCTTGATGAACAGCGGCGCGGCTTCGTTGCCGCCGGGGGCTGTGGATCTAAGCTCCACGTTCACAAGCACGAATTTCCTGACGGCGAATAACATTGTTCAGGGGCCGCACGGAAACGTGCACGTGCTGGTTGGCGGGTGGATGAGTTCTGTGCCGACTGCGGCGCAAGACCCAATCTTCTATTTGCACCACTCCAACGTCGACCGGGTCTGGAATTTGTGGCTGGCGCAAGGGGGAGGACGCACGGACCCGCTGCTGGACGCGGCGTGGAAGAGCAAAACTTATGTTTTCTTCGACGAACACGGCCATCAGGTGAAGATGAGCGCTTGCGAAATCCTGCGCGCGGCATTGCAGCTGAACTATGTATACGAATGCGAGCCTGCCGAAGTGAACGAGTATTGCTTTCGCCGATTCCCCATCTGGTTTTACACTCGCGAAGTGTTGTTTCGGCTGCCGATCCCTCCCGTGGAGCTGAATTCCGAGACGACTTCGTTCCCGATCGAACTAAAAGAAATGCGCGAACGCCTGAGCTCGTTTGTTGAGAACAGCATAGAGACTGTGTTTCTTGAGCTAGACGATGTAGAAGCCGAAAAAGCGCCCGGCATTATCTGGGAGGTCTACTTCGGCTTGCCTTCCGGCACTGTTGCGGATACCAAGGGACCATTTTTTGTTGGCACTGTATCTTTGTTCGGCTCCGGTATCCGTAGCGAAGCGCATCACGAGTTCAAAGCGGCGCAATTCTTGTTTCCACTGAATCGCGCGTTGAAAGCAGCGCTGAAGGAAAATGGCGAACGCTTGTCGGTTACGTTCGTTCCGACAGGTGTGGTTGTCGAAGGCAAACCCACCCGTCCAAGAGCACTGTCTCCGGTGCGGATCGGCAAGGCTAGCTTGGTGATGGAACGACAGTCGGAACAGAAAGAGCAAGAGGAGAACTAAGAGCAAGAACGCGGTTTTCCTCGGCGTGTTGCGAAAAGCAGATCCCTCGCTTCGCTCGGGATGACAATTGTGTCTTTCCGCTGGCTGTAAGGCCGAGTTGCAGGACAACTCAGGACAACTACACCCAGTGAAGATCGAAGAGAGATTCCTCGCTTCGCAGACTCCATTCGGAAAGGGCACGATGTATCGTGCCCCTACAAACACGCGCGAGAAGTGTGCGCTAGCGTGGGCTGCGGCCAGCGGCAGAGTGTGAGGATGCGAGGCCGGAAGATGGGGCGGAACTGTTTTCGGTGACGAGCTTCTGCCTGGCGTGAGGCGCGCCTTGCAAACCACTGAGATAAGCGGCGATTCCGCGGTATAAGCCTTCTGCGACGCGCTGGCGTTGGCCGCTCTCGAGCAGCAAGCTTTCGTCGCTGGCGTTACTGACGAAGGAAATCTCTGAAAGCACCGCAGGCATGTTAGCGCCGGTCAAAACGACGAAGGGGGCCTGCTTCACGCCGCGATTTGTCTCGCGCCCGCTGACAAGCTGAAGCCGCTGCGAGAGAGTGTTCTGGATATCGACGGCGAGCAACTTCGATTCCGCGATTCTTTCGTTGCGGGTAATTTTTGCGACCAAATCGGACAGGTCGTGGAGCGAGGACTGCGCGGACGCATTTTCGCGAGTGGCCAGTTCCCTGGATTGCGGAGAAGTGGCCAGACTCAAGTAGTAGGTTTCGACGCCGCGGGCTTCGCGGAAATCGCTGGAATTGGCGTGAATCGAGATGAACAGGTCGGCGTTGGCGGCGTTGGCAATGGACGTGCGATCTTCCAGAGAAACGTGGCGATCGTCTTTGCGTGTGTAAATCACTTCGGCACCGGAAATATTTTCTTCGATGAGTTGGCCGAGGCGCAGCGCAACATCGAGGCAAAGATCCTTTTCCAGCAAGCCTTGCGGACCCTTGGTGCCAGTGTCGTATCCGCCATGTCCGGGATCGATGGCGATGCGGCTAATCTTCAAGCCCAGCTCGCGCGAAAGAAAAGGTTGCGGATCGTGAGCGGCGGGTGGCAAAGAGGACGAAACAGGTGGCGCGTTTTGCGTTGCGGCAGCGGAGGCCAGGGAGGGATTCGCCACAACGGAGATTTGGGAATGGACGTCGATCACCAGGCGATAGGGGTCGGGCATCAACTGCGCGGAATATTCTTTGGCGCCATCGGCATCGAGTACCAGACGAACTACGTCGTCGCTGTATTGCGAGGCGCGCACGCCCCTCAGGAGACCATTGGCGTCGGGGAGGGTTTTCAGGCCAACGGACGGGCGTAGCTGGGCTTTGTGGAGATCGAAATAGATACGGTCGGGGGAGGCGATGCGAGCGGAGTCGAATTGCACAGGATTGTCGAGCAGGACGACGATGTGAGCGTCGGTCTGCGAGTTGGAAGCCTGGATGGCGGTAACGTTGGGCACACCGTGCGTGCCGGAACTTGATTCCACGGGATAGCGATTGTCCGCCGATTGCAGAACGCCCTGAGCTTGGCGGCCATCATTGACTTGCTCACGTTGCGCGAGGCTTTTTGTGGCTGCTACCTGATTGCGCACCCGCTGTTTCATTTCCCGCAGCGTGTTGTGTGGGAGCGCGAGTCCAGCAGACAACAGAATGGCAAGGAGCGCGCAAATCCAAAGAGCCCAGGCAGGCAAGCCAAATTGCGCGCGAGACTTACTGTAGGTGAGCCCAGGCGCGGTTGAACTCGCCGCGGCACTGGCGACTTTTGCGTCGACGCTTACTGCGGGCGCTGGAGGTAAGGCCAGCATTGGCGGGGCGATTTGATTAACGACCGGTGTGATCGCGGACGCAGAGGCAGCGGGGGGCGCGAAATTCAGATTACGCTGAGCTTTTTCCACGATGTCCGCAGAAATCGTTGGGCAGCCCCTGGCGTATCCCTCCAACAAAGAGCGGAAGCAAAGCTTGTTGATGATGCGAGGAATGCCACGGCTTTCCGAGGCGATGAGCGTGACGGCTCCAGCATCGAATAGCGGATCGCCGCGGTGGCCCGCCACTTTCAGACGGTGGCTGATGTAACCCGCGGTTTCTTCGGGCGACAAAGGTTCCAGATATTTCACGAGGGTGATGCGCTGCAGAAGTTGCGCCAGATGCGGCTGGGCAAGTTTATCCGCGAGCTGCGGCTGTCCCGCCAGGACGATTTGCAACAGCTTGGAGTTGGTGGTCTCGAAGTTGGAAAGCAAGCGAATGGTTTCGAGCACAGAGTCGTCGAGGTTTTGCGCTTCGTCGACGATCAGCACAAACCGCCGGCCGGCCAACATTTCCGCGAACAACAATTCATTCAACTTGCCATGCATGGCGACGAGCCCCATGCCGGACGTGTCGACGCCCAAATCGGTGAGAAGGTACTCAAAAAATTCGCGTGAGTTGCATTGCGTCTGGAAGAGGAAGGCGGCGCGTGCGGTGCCGCGCAGTCCCTCAAGGACCTGGTAGAGAAGCGTGGTTTTGCCCAAGCCGGGTTCCGCGACAAGCGCAAGAAACCCATGGTCGCCCTGAATTGCTTCGGTGAGGGAATCGAGCGCCGCGCAGTGTGTGCGGCTGGGATAGAGATAGGCAGGATCGGGCGTGACGCCGAAGGGCTGCTCGCGCAGGTGATAGAGATCCAAAAACATCAGCGTAACCTCCGATCCTGAAACGAACGAACTTCAGCCAAGTTGGCAGATAGCTCTACCCAAGCCGCTAGGTCGAAGCAGCGGTGCGTACGAAAATCACAGTACGACCGCGTCCGGAGGTTGGCGCTCGGTCAGCGAGGGCGGGGAGCAACTGCGCAGCCAAGCCGGAATGTTCGTTTGGGCATGCGGGCCGACGGATACTGTACTTCTGACGACCGGCATGCAATTCCATTGAACCATCATACATAGTCGGCACCAAGCGGGATTTGCTATGCTACGGCGCGTGAAAGTGCCATTTCTAATCGATACGGATACAGCTTCCGATGACGCCGTTGCGCTGATTATGGCGCTGCGATCGCCGCAAGTTGAAGTTCTGGCAATAACGACCGTCGCCGGAAACGTGGATGTGCATCAAGCGAGCCGCAACGCGCTTTATACCGCGGAGCTGTGCGATTCGCGTGTACCGGTGTTCATGGGCGCAGAGAAACCATTGAAGCGCGCGCATGTGGGAGCAGAGTGGTTCCACGGGCGCGATGGACTGGGCGATCACGGCTATGCTCCACCGAAACGCACGATAGAAAAACAGAACGCTGTTGACGCGATCATCGAGACGATTGAATCGCATCCGGGACTGGTGGTGGTAACACTCGGGCCGCTTACGAATATCGCGCTGGCATTGCAGAAAAAGCCGAGCATCGCCGCAAATGTGAATCACTGTGTGGTGATGGGAGGCGCGCCGTGCTGCGAGGGCAACGTAACGCCCGCGGCCGAATACAACATTTGGTGCGATCCGGAAGCGGCGCGAATCGTGATGCGAAGCGGCCTGCCGATTGAACTGGTTGGGTGGCACCTGTGCCGGGGGGACGCGCTGCTGACTGCGTCGGACATCCAGGAAGTTCTGGATCTGGCGACACCGGTAGCGGAGTTTGCGATTGAGTGCAACAGCACGGCGCAACAGGCGATCCTGAAGCAAACCGGGGAGCATGGGATAAGCCTGCCGGATCCAGTGACAATGGCGGTGGCGATCGATGCGTCGATCGTGACATCGGAATCAGCGCACTTCGTGGAAGTGGAAACACAAAGCGAACTGACGCGCGGGATGACCGTGGTTGACCGCTTGAACGTTGCGGGGGATGAACGCAACCGGGAAGTTTGGGCGCAGAGTATCGAAGGCGGCCACAAAGCGAAAATCATTTGGGCCATCGACAATGTGCGCTGGAAGCACCTGCTATTCGCAACACTGGAGTAGCGGCGGCCACAACGGAGTGGGACAATCTCGGTAAGCATGGACGATTTCCCCGAGTTCATGAAACGTGCGGTAAACAGGACCGCCAAGTCCAATTAAGCGACTCCCGGCGTGGAAGGTTACGTCTTCGACGGGGCCGATGGAAGCCAAATGGCGTTTGGACTTGCGGTGAAACGGCAGTATCCACGGCGCATTCCCACGAATACGACGAATACATGGTTGTCGTGCAAGGCCAGTACACCCTAATCATCGACGGAAGGCGGATTCCGCTGAAGGCCGGTGAAGAGTACTGCATCCCGCGAGGCGTGCTGCACAGCGGCGAGGTGCTGGCCGGGACGGGGACCATCCACGCGTTTGGCGAACAATGGACGAAGCGGGCTCGAGAGTTCTAAACAGCACGAGCCAAGGGACTTGCCACAGAAGCGGCTCCTTAGTGACCAACGACACTTCAACATCGTCTATTGAGCGGATGTGTGTACCCCACCGCGTCTGGCCTGCGCGTTCTGTCTAAGGATCCCGTACTTTGGGGAACCTACGGCGGCTGCGGCTCGTAAGTTATTAGAGAGGTGTGTTCCCATGCGAAACCTGCTGGGCAATCTTCGCTATGCGCTGCGACAGTTCCGAATGTCGCCCGTTTTTACGGCTGCGGCAATACTGACGCTGGCTTTGGGCATCGGCGGGACTACGGCGATCTTTACATTAATCCACGCGGTGATGCTGCGTTCCTTGCCCGTCACCGATCCCCGCACGTTGTACCGGGTTGGCGACGGCGACGATTGCTGCGTGGAAGGAGGCCCGCAAGATCAATGGGGCATGGTTTCGTACCCACTGTATGAGCGGCTGAAGACCCAAATGCCGGAATTCGAGGAAGTGACCGCGTTCCAGGCGGGACGCGGACAGATGAGCGTGCGGCGACAGGGCGCGGAAACGATAGCCAGGCCACTGCGCTCGGAATATGTCACTGGCACGTATTTCTCGACGCTGGGTGTGCAGGCTTTTGGCGGCCGAGTATTTACACCGGATGACGACAGGGCCGGAGCACCGCCGGTCGTAGTGCTGAGCCACCGTGTGTGGCAGACCGCGTATGGCGGCGACCCTTCAGTGGTGGGTTCAACTTTCATTGTGGAGGGGCATCCGCTGACGGTGATTGGCGTGGCGCCAGCGGGATTTTTTGGCGAAACGCTGGAAAGCGATCCGCCGGATATCTGGGTGCCAGTGCAGCAGGAGCCCCTGATCGACGCGGAAGGAAGTTTGCTTCATCAGTCGATTAGCGCGTGGCTTCGCGTGATCGGGCGGCTGCGGCCTGGAGCTACGACGGAGGGAATGGCTCCGCGGTTGACCGGAATCCTGCGGCAATGGATGCAGAACGATTCGGGATACCCCGCCAACTGGATGGCCGACATCGTGAAATTGCTGCCGAAGCAGAACCTGGCGGTTGTGCCGGCCGGAGCGGGCGTGGCGGTGATGAAAGAGGAGTATGGACGAAGCCTGCAAATCCTGTTGTCGGTGTGCGGCTTGGTGCTGCTGATTGCTTGTTCGAATGTGGCGAACCTGTTGCTGGCTCGCGGCGTTGCGCGCCGAGGACAGACGGCGGTGCGGATGGCGTTAGGCGCCACGTCGGGCCAAATCGTTGCGCAAGCGCTGACGGAGAGCATCTTGCTGGCGATAGGCGGCTGCATTGTTGGGTTGGTAGTGGCGATCGGAGCGGCGCGGTTGCTGCTGACACTTGCCTTCCACAGCGCGCATTTCCTGCCGATCAGCGCCACACCATCGCTGACGGTGTTACTGTTTGCGTTCGCATTGGCGTTGCTGACGGGAATCATCTTTGGAGCGGCGCCTGCGTGGCTTGCCACTCGCACCAATCCGGCGGAAGCGCTACGCGGGTCGGGCCGAGGCACGAAGGATCGTTCCTCGTTCGCGCGTAAGGCACTGCTCGTAGTGCAAGCCACCTTATCTGTTGTGCTGGTGGCAGGTTCGACGATGCTGGCACGAAGCCTGAACAAGCTGGAACATCAGGACTTCGGGTATCAGGTGCAGGGCCGCGTGGTGGTGGACATTAACAATCCGCCTGCCACTTACACACTGCCACAGTTGGCGGCGCTATACCGCCAATTGGAAGATCAACTCACCCGCTTGCCGGGCGTGCGAGGCGCCGGCATGGCGCTTTACAACCCGCTCACCAACAACTGGGGAGAACTGGTCATGGTGGCCGGCCATCCGCCGGGAAAGATGGGCGAAGAGTCGGGGGCGTCGTGGGATCGCGTGTCAGCCAATTACTTGCAGAATTTTGGGATGCCGATTCTGCGCGGACGATACTTCACGGCGGCGGACAACGAGACGACCGCGCCGGTGGCGATCGTCAACGAAGCGTTTGTGAAGCGGTTTTTCAAAAGTGACGAAGATCCGATCGAGCAACACTTCGGCATCGACATGCCGGAGAATGCCGGCACCTATCGAATCGTTGGCATTGTGCGCGACGCGAAATTCGCGGGCTGGGGACTGGACCGGCCGGCGCGACCGATGTTCTACGTGCCGCTGGCGCAGGGTGTGGAATACAAAGACAGCCTGATGAAGATGATCGACTTGCGTTCGCACTTCATCGGGGGAATAACGCTGGTGACGAATCTGCCGCCGGGGCAGTTGGAGCCGCAGATCACGCGAATGCTGGCGGACGTGGATCCCAACCTGACGATCAACAGTATTCGCACCATGCAGCAGCAGGTGGACTTATCGTTCGATCAGGAGCGCGCGGTGGCGAGCCTGGCCGGTTTGTTCGGAATTGTGGCGCTGGCGCTGGCCGCGGTTGGATTGTACGGCGTCACGGCCTATACCGTTGCGCAGCGAACCAACGAGATTGGAATCCACATGGCGCTTGGCGCGGACCGCACAAAGGTAATGCGACTGGTGTTGAGCGGAGCGTTCAGTCGCGTGTTGCTGGGACTGCTGATCGGATTGCCGTTGGCGGTGGGCGCGGGGAGATTGATCTCCGCGCAACTGTATGGCGTAGCGTGGTGGGATCCACTGGCGTTGACGGTGGCGGCAGGAGCGCTGGCGATCTGCTCATTTTTTGCGGCAATCATTCCGGCGAACCGCGCGGCTTCGATTGCACCAATGCATGCGTTGAGAATCGAGTAGCGCGCCGCTGCTCAAAAGCACGCTGACCCTCAGACGTCCGTTCGGCGTCTGAGAAAATATCTCCCGATAGCTGATCGCAGTGTTGCGGGCGAATTCGTTTGCCTCGTGGCGGCGAAGCTGCAATAACTTATGTCGTGTGCGCCGGTTGGATAGGCGGGAGCGGAACAATGAGCAATCGACTGAGCGGCAAGGTTGTGATCGTTACAGGAGCAGCGCAGGGTATCGGGTTCGGATGCGCGAGCCTGAGCGCGTCGGAAGGCGCGTCGGTGGTGCTAGGAGATGTACAGGAGGAAAAAGGAAAGCAGGCGGCCACGCAAATCCGAAATGCCGGAGGTAAAGCGGAATTCTGCAAAGCGGACGTAAAGAATGAACAGGAGTGCGCGGGACTGGTGAAGAAGACGATGGAAAGTTTTGGAAGGGTGGACGGGCTGGTGAACAATGCGGGTTGGTTTCCCCGAGGCACGCTGCAAGAGACGACCACGGAGTTGTGGGAAGAGGTATTGCAAATCAATTTGCGAGGCTCGTTCTATTGCTGCAAAAGCGCTGTGCCGGTAATGCGAGAGCATGGAGGGGGAAGCATCGTAAATATGGGATCGATCTGCGGGATTCAGGCGTTGCCGAATCTGGTGGCATATGGAGCGGCGAAGGGCGGCCTGTTATCGCTAACTCGAACTCTGGCCGGCGCACTGGCGGAACATCGCATCCGAGCGAACTACGTGATTCCCGGCTGGGTGCTGACCGAGGGAGAAGTGGCGCTGCACAAGACGCAAGGCCGGCAGGAAGAGACGCTGAGGAAAGAAGGCGAGAAGCTGGCGTTGGGCAGGCAGCAGACACCGCTCGACACGGCCTATGCCGTTGTATATTTGCTGAGCGACGAAAGTTCGCAGGTCACCGGAAGTGTCTTGCATGTTGATGCGGGCGCATCGACATTGCCCATCGCGCCTGGGACGTACCCTGGATAAGGGCCCCGGTTTGCCAGCAGTTGCTGAGATATAGCTTTTGAACAACTGCGTGACGATTTTCGGCCCCCGCGTCAGCGTGTACCCCTATTCTAGTCGCTACACCCGACGGATCCTGAATCTCGATCCCTGTCCAATCGACGTTCTTGAATGTGCTGTGCGAGGCCGATCCGTGCCCCTGTGGTGCAACTTACGATGAATCTCAAGTTCGGAAATTTCTTTGAATCCCTATGGTCGCGTCCCGACCCCGTGCTCGCCGATGCCGGCGTGGCAGGGGAGCTGATGGTGGCGAAGATCCGATTGTCATTGGCCGCGGTTCTGCTGCTCATCCCTGTGATCAACATGCTGTTCTTTCCAGTCGACCCAAAGGAAGGCCTGGTAGGACTCAGCCTGACCTGCGGAACATTCGGTTTGGCTTTGACCATGTATCTGTTGATCTCACGCGGCCACAATTCATCCTGGCTGCGATTTGCCAGCAGCGCGTTTGACGTAACGCTGGTCAGCAGTGCGCTGGTTCTTTTTCTGCTGCTGAATCAGCCGCACACCGCGGTGAACAGCAAAGTGGTATTTGAGGGCTACTTCCTGGTGATCGGCAGCGCGAGCCTACGCTACGACAAACGAGTGTGTATCACTACCGGCTTGCTGGCATTCGCGCAATACTTTGCGATTGTCTATTTTGCCGCGCGCCACTGGGACCTGAACAATGCGATCTACGCGCCTTATCCTTATGGCATGTTCAGCTGGTCCGCGCAAATCTCGCGACTGATCATGATGGCAACGGCATCGGCGCTGAGCCTGGCCCTGGTTTCCCGCAGCCAGAGACTTTTGCAGATGGCCACCAGCGACCATCTGACGGGCTTGTTTAATCGGGGATATGTGGACGACCGCTTTGCAATCGAATTGAGCCGCGCGCGCCGTTATGGCAAGCAGCTAAGCATTGCGGTGATCGATGCGGACCGCTTCAAGTCGCTCAACGACACGCACGGACATTCGGCGGGGGATCTGGTCTTGCGGACCATCGGTTCGATGCTGCGTGAATCTTTCCGGCAAAGCGATACGGCGGGGCGTTACGGCGGAGAAGAGTTTGTTGTCATTCTCCCGGAGACGGATATGGAAGCAGCACAGCGGAAAGTAGAGCGTTTGAGGGAACGAGTGGCAAGCACTCCGATCGCCTTGGCAACACGCGGAGAGAAGATTCATGTGACTATCAGCGCCGGACTGGCCAGCTACCCGCAAGACGGAGAGGATGCCGCGGATTTGTTCGCCTTGGCGGACGAACGAATGTTCCAAGCGAAAAGAGAAGGACGCAATCGGGTGGTGGCCGGCGAAGAAATTGTACTGACGGAAGTGTGAGCTAGCCATGATCCACGACGCCGGGCCTTACAGGTAGATTCCTCACTCCGCAGACTCCGGTCGGAATGGCAAGTGAGATTCTTGCAGCAAACTGTTCAGCGGTTCACCTTTTCAATTCAGAAAGTTTCGTTTCCTCTGGCACGTCTGTAGAACTTTCAAATTCCAGGCGGTAGCCGTCGGGGTCAGACAGACCTGTGACCCACATGGAGTTGCCGACCTGAGGCTCCGACGCTTCAAGACCACGCGAAATAAAATCACGATACAGTTTCACAGCGTCTTCACACTGAAACGCAAGCGAGACTCCCTGGCCGAGCCTTCCGACGGGAGCATTGGGGCTATCTTTGACGAACGTCTGCAGCATTAAAGCCGCGCCACCCAATTCCAGCCAGCACCAACGCAATTGTTCATGCACGACCCACTTGTTCTTCATGACAAAGCCAAGGCCGTCGACGTAAAAGTGAATCGAGCGGTCCATGTCGGAAATGCGAAAGAATGGAACGACTTGCTTGACGTTCATGTCGGGCTTGGCAGCGGCACTCATGAGCGCAAAAGAATACTCACCTGACTGGCCCGGCGCAAGACGTTTTAAGTTGGCAAATGTTCCGAAAGAGATCAGTCTTCTGGACCATGATGAAGCGTGACCTTCAGAATCTGGCCCGCGCCTTCCGGAAAGCCGAAGCCGTAGTTGGAGACGTAAAGATTGCCGTCGGGCCCGAAGGTCATGCCGGTCGGAAAGACCAGAGAGCCGCTGGGGCTGTCGATCAGGATCTCCTGCTTGCCATTGGGCAAGATGCGAATCAGATGGCCGGTAAATGGTTCGGGGCCCGGGTCCGTCGCCGAGTAGGAGGATTCGAGCACGTACAGGCGGTCGCGTCCGTCGATGGCCACGCCGAGCACTTTGCTGAAGCCAGTGGCCACCACCTTCAGGCGACCGCTCTGGGTGATGCGGAAGATGCTCTGGGTATTCAGTTGGTCGGGAGCGAATTGGCCCAAGTTACCAACATAGAATACACCGCCGCGTGCGAACTCACACCGCTCGCCGTGATCGCGATGCTGCTCGAGGTCGGCGATCGCAGTCGGAACCACGTGACCCTGTGAGGCAGAGATGTCGATTATCCGGCTGATCTTGCCCTTGGTAGTGATCTCGTCCAGTTCGCCATGATTCGGCTCGATGCCGTAGAGATTGCCTCGCAGCGCGATCATGCTGTACCACGTGCCGTCGGGCTCAAAGTCGCCGGTGATCGGATCCGTCGGGTTTGCAACGGGATGCGCCTGCTGGTAAGCGGCAAGATTGGCTACGATCGACCAACTGCGGTCACGATTTACCCGGATGACCGCATTGGGAATGCTAGGCACGCCGTGCGAACATCCCGCGCCGGCGAAAATGGCGTACAGCGTGTCACCGATGAAGGCGACGTCCGCGACTCCACTGGCGAGCCCGCTGGCCTCGCTGGATGGCAGATTGTCGACAAATGTCGTGACGTTGCCGTGGGCATCAATCCTGGAAATGCGCGACCTGGTGGTGCTTCCGTAATAATCACCCGGACCGGTCAATCCAGCCGAGCAATCTCCCCCTAGACCGGCGGTAGCCCTAGTCAGGGTACCGGAGGATGCGGCAAGACAAAGCGGGTGACAAGCAGGTCATTTCCAACTAACCGCAAAAGCGCAAGAAAACGCAGGCATTTAGGCGATACCTGGCGGCAGCTAAAGCAGCTCACAGGTTGCTTGACCGGGGCAACCGGCTGCACTACACTGCGACAGCCTTTTTGAGAATTGCTCCCCCTGGAAGTCGCTATGCCCTCAAATCACTCAGGCCAAAGAGTCACGTTTGGCGCGTTCACGTTGGACGTGACTTCGGGTGAGCTGCGCAAACACGGAACAAAACTGAAGTTGGGAGAGCAGCCGTTCCAGATCCTAAGTCTGCTTCTGGAGCGCCATGGCGAAGTGGTGTTGCGCGAGGAGTTGCATAAAAGGCTGTGGCCGAGCGACACGTTTGTGGATTTCGATCATGGGTTGAACTCGGCAATGAGACGACTGCGGGATGTATTGGGGGATGAGCAGGAGAAACCGCAGTGGGTGGAGACGGTGCCGCGGAGGGGCTACCGATTTATTGGAGAAGTGCAGTTGGGGACAAACGGAGCGGGAGCAGCGAGCAAACCGGCGGAGCCTCAGGAGCTGCAACCGCAGGCGGAAACAGCGAACGGCAAAGCAGAGAAAACTCAGAGCAAGCCGTGGGGATGGGCCGCAATGGGAGTTGGAATCGCCCTTGCGCTGGTGGTGGGCGCCGGGTTCACGTGGAGAGCAGCCGGAGAAAGACGAAGCGCTGCGGAGTTGAGGGCGACTGTGGTGTCAACGGGGAGGAAAGCAAAACAAATTGACCCGGAGGCCCACGAAAATTACCTGAAGGGAAGATATGCGTTTTTGAGCGGAAATGGCGAAGTCTCTCGTGAATATTTCGAGAAAGCCGTCGCGCTGCAGCCTGACTACGCCGAGGCGTATAGCGGGCTGGCGGATTACTACGGAGGCGGATCTGGGGGCGGGGAGCTCGACCCGAAGATGGCGATTCCAGAGTGGGAGAAGAACGCGAAGAAGGCGTTGGAGTTGGATTCCGCGGTTCCGGAGCCGCACCATACCATGGCCGCGTTTTACTTCTTTCACGAATGGAACTGGAAGAAAGCGGAAGAGGAAGAGCGCCGGGCAATTGAGCTGAATCAAAATATATCGGAAGCGTATCACGTGCTGTCTTACATCTTGTTTGCGGAGAACCGGATGGACGAAGCCGTGGAGGCACAGCGGCGAGCCACAGAGGTGGACCCGTTCGCGAGGCCGTGGGCGCTGGGATATGTCCTGATGGGCGCGGGAAGGTACGCGGAAGCAGAAGCGGAATTACACCAGGAACTGGAAGTGCGGCCAACGAATACGGATGTAAGGGAGACACTCGCCGCGGTTTTACTGGCGCAGGGAAAAGAAAAGGAATCTGCCAAAGAGCTGGCGGATTCGGCCCGGCGCGACGGCGACCCCGACTCTGCGGCGGCGATCGAGAAAGCGTTCGCGGAGGGTGGGAATACCGGACTGCAGCAGATGAGATTGCAGAGGCTGGAACTGCAGGCGAAGAAGGGATATGTATCGCCGATTGCAATGGGAATGGCGTATGGCCGGCTGAGGGATAAGAAGAAAACACTCGAGTGGCTCGAAAAGGCGTGCGAGGAACACTCGCCTAGACTGGTGCGGATGTGGATCGAGTCGGAGTGGAAGTGGCTGCATGGCGATGAGGATTTCCGCGCGCTGGCGAAGAGGATAGGGCTGGTGCTACCTGCGGATTGATCTTCAAGCGCGGCATTCTTGACAGAATGTCACATTAGACATAATCTAATTTAATGTTGAATGGCGAGGCGATCAGACGATCCTTGGAGCGCGGTGGTTTGCGGTGCACGCCGCAACGCTACGCGGTGATGGCCTTCCTGATGCAATGCAACGAGCATCCCACGGCTGCGGAAATCTACAGAGCCGTGAATCGCCTGGACCCGCGCTCTTCCCGGGCCACCACATATAACAATCTGCGGGATCTGGTGCAGGCTGGCCTGGTGCGTGAAGTGGCCGTCGAAGGACGCTCCGCGCGATTCGATGCCAAAGGTGTCCGCCATCACCATTTTATTTGCGATCGTTGTGGCAATGTTGAGGACATGAAGTGGCACAAAGTGCCCAAACCTGCTTCCGACACCCTCGGTAAGCGAATCGTTCGCGAATGCGAACTGATCTTCCGCGGGCTGTGCACGAAGTGCGCTCCCCGGCACGCTTCCCGTTAAGTTCCGAAGCGTTGCGCAAGTCACCGAGTGTAGTCACCCGAGACTGCGCGAAATGGAAAAGCCAATCAGAATTTTGCAGTTGGTCACAGACTTTTGACTAATTCGAAGGAAGGTGAACACATGGACAAAGAACTTAACGCCGCAGCAGGAACGCCAACCGAATCGAAGTGCCCATTCACGGGCGGAGCTTCCGCGCACACGAACAGGGAATGGTGGCCGAACCAGTTGGGCGTAGGGATTCTGCACCAGCACTCCACGTTGTCGAATCCGATGGGCGAGGAGTTCGACTATGCGAAGGAGTTCAAGACGCTCGACCTGAAGGCCGTGGTCAAGGATCTACATGCTTTGATGACGGATTCGCAGGATTGGTGGCCGGCCGACTTTGGCCACTACGGCGGATTGTTCATTCGCATGGCGTGGCACAGCGCCGGCACCTACCGCATCGCGGACGGTCGAGGGGGAGCGGGATCGGGGCAGCAGCGGTTTGCGCCGTTGAACAGCTGGCCCGACAACGTGAACCTAGACAAAGCGCGACGGTTGCTTTGGCCGATCAAACAGAAGTATGGCCGCAAGATCTCGTGGGCCGACCTGATGATTCTGGCGGGCAACGTAGCTCTCGAGTCGATGGGCTTCAAGACTTTCGGTTTTGGCGGCGGGCGAGCGGATGTGTGGGAGCCCGAAGAAGTGAACTGGGGCCCGGAAAGCACCTGGCTCGGTGACCAGCGCTACAGTGGCGACCGTGATCTCCAGAATCCGCTGGGTGCGGTGCAGATGGGTCTGATTTATGTGAACCCGGAAGGACCGAACGGCAACCCGGATCCCATCGCGGCAGCCAGGGATATACGCGAAACGTTCCGCCGCATGGCCATGAACGACGAAGAAACTGTCGCGCTGATTGCCGGTGGTCATACCTTTGGAAAAACGCACGGCGCCGGCGAGGCGACAAACGTAGGCGCGGAGCCCGAAGCGGCCCTGATCGAAGAACAGGGCCTCGGCTGGAAGTGCAAATTCGGATCCGGTAGAGGTTGCGACACGATCACCAGCGGACTGGAAGTTACCTGGACCGAGACACCGACCAAATGGAGCAACAACTTTTTTGCAAACCTGTTCGGCTACGAATGGGAACTAACCAAGAGCCCGGCCGGCGCAAATCAGTGGAGACCGAAGAATGGCGCGGGCGCCGGCAAGATTCCAGATGCGCACGACCCGTCCAAGCGGCATGCGCCGTCCATGTTGACGACCGACCTTTCCTTGCGCTTCGACCCTGCTTACGAAAAGATCTCACGGCGTTTCTACGAGCATCCTGACCAGTTCGCAGTTGCGTTCGCCCGCGCATGGTTCAAGCTGACGCACCGTGATATGGGTCCGATCGTCCGTTATCTCGGCCCGCTGGTTCCCAAGGAAACGCTGGTGTGGCAAGACCCGATTCCCGCGGTGGATCATCCATTGATCGGGGAGCAGGACATTGCTGCTCTGAAAGCGAAAATCCTCGCATCCGGACTGTCCGTTTCTCAACTGATCTCCACGGCTTGGGCGTCGGCATCAACGTTCCGCGGCTCCGATAAGCGGGGCGGAGCGAACGGCGCGCGCATTCGCCTGGCGCCGCAAAAGGACTGGGCCGTCAACCAACCGGCGGAGTTGGCGAAGGTACTGCAGAAGCTCGAAGGCATCCAGAAAGAATTCAACGCTTCGCAGACCGGCGGAAAGAAGGTTTCGCTGGCGGACCTGATCGTTCTAGGCGGCTGTGCGGCGATCGAGAAAGCCGCGAAGGCTGCAGGACAAAACGTGAAAGTTCCCTTCACACCGGGACGCATGGACGCGTCGCAAGAACACACCGACGTTGAGTCGTTTGCTGCGATGGAACCGAAGGCGGACGGCTTCCGCAACTATGTCAATGGCAAGCCGCGCCTGTCGGCCGAGGAGCTATTGGTGGCACCGGGCGGAATTGCTGAATTTGACGGCGCCAGAGATGACGGCTCTGATCGGCGGCCTGCGGGTCCTTGGCGCAAATGCGGGGAAATCAACGCATGGCGTGTTAACCAAGCGACCGGAGACGCTGACGAACGACTTCTTCGTCAATTTGCTCGACATGCGCACGCAGTGGCAGCCTTCCACCGCATCCAATGGCTCAGGAGACGTGTACGAAGGGCGCGACCGCAAGAGCAACGAGCTGAAGTGGACCGGAACGCGTGTTGATCTTATTTTCGGTTCGCATTCACAGCTACGTGCCTTCGCGGAAGTCTATGCGTGCGCGGACTCTGAGGAAAAGTTTGTCAAAGACTTCGTAGCGGCGTGGACCAAAGTGATGAATCTCGATCGCTTCGACGTTGCCTGAACTCGGTGAAAAAGTAAGCCTTAGACTTCGGGATTTCACGATCGCTGCTGACTATTCGTAGCGCAGCGCGACCATGGGATCCACGCGGCTGGCGCGCCGGGCGGGAAGGTACGTTGCAAGCAGAGTGACGCCGCTGAGCAGCACCGCCACCAGCAGAATCGTGACGGGATCCCAGGGTTTTACGCCATACAACAGGCTACTCATCAATCGCGTCAGCCCGAGCGCCGCGCCGACGCCGATGACCACGCCTACGAGAGCGAGTTGCATGCCCTGAGTTACCACCATGTGGCGCACCTGTTGCGGACTGGCGCCCAAAGCCATGCGCACACCGATTTCCTGTGTGCGTTGTTGCACGGAATAAGCCATCAGGCCGTAAACGCCGATGGCCGCCAGCAGCAGCGCGACGCCCGCAAAAATAGTGAGCAGCGTCATATAGAAATCATTCCGCGCGGTGGACTCGCCAACGACTTGCTGCATGCTGCGGATATGCGCCACAGGCAATCCGCCGCTGGCTTCGCGCAATTCTCGTTGGACATCAGCGCTCAAAGAAAACGGTTGCAGCTTGGTACGCACCGTCCAGGTGACGGGAATGATGCGGTTATTCAGAGCGATGACGCCGTCGTTCACCTGAGCGAACGGAACGTACATGATCTGGTCCGGCGGGCGGCTCAGTGCGCCTTCGCGAACATCCGCGACGATGCCGACGATCTGGCGAGGGGACTCGTCAAATTCCGGCCCGACTCCTTTGCCGATGGAGATGCGCGCGCCGAGTGCATCACCTTTCGGCCAGTATTCCTTGGCGAGCGCTTGATTGATGACGACAACGCGCTCCGCAGCGCCGTTGTCCTGGTCGGTGAACACGCGGCCGCTGACCAGGGGAATGCGAAACACGTCGAAGTAGTGCGGAGACGTCGTCAACCAGGTGGCCCCGCCATGATACGGGCCGTTGGTCAGCGGACGGCCTTCGATGGTGAACGGAAGCCCGAAGCCGCCTTCGAGCGGAACGCAACAAGTAATGGCCGCGGCTGTCACTCCCGGCAGGCTTTCGATGCGACGGCGGCCCTCGCGCTCCAATTGATCGACGCCCGCGGCTTTCTCAAAACGCCCACCATTCAGCGACATTTCCATAAGTAAGACGTTGTGCGCGTCGAAGCCCGGATTCACGCCGCGAAGCGCACCGAAAGTGCGAATGAGCAAGGCAGCGCCAACAAGCAGAACCAGTGCCAGCGCCATTTCCGTAATCACGAGGACTGCGCGCGCTTTGTTGTGCCACAGGCCAGTGCCAGAACGCGCGCCACTTTCGCGCAACGTGGAATTGATGTCCGACCGGGAAGTGCTGAGCGCGGGAAGCAATCCAAACAAAATTCCGGTGAGGATAGAAGCGAATAGAGTGAATACCAGCACGCGCCAGTCAAGCGTCACAGCGGCGCCTTGCTCTCCTACGCGAGGAATGTCGCTGGGATTAATTGCGAGAAGCGCACGCACGCCGACATAACCGAGGCCGAGGCCTAGCACACCGCCGGCGAGGGAGAGCAGCAGCGACTCCGTCAACAATTGCCACATCAGGCGGGCGCGCCCGGCGCCCAACGCGGAACGGATGGCAATTTCGCGCCGACGAATGGTGGCTCTGGCCATCAGCAGGTTGGCAACGTTGGCGCAAGCAATCAGCAGCACAAAACCAACTGCACCAAAAAGCAGCAGCAAACCGAAACGGACGTCGCCGATCAGGCTGTCGCGCAGAGGTATTGCGGTGAAGCTGGCGCCGGGCCCCATGACGGGCGAGCCAGGGAATTTACGATTGAACTCGTCCGCGGCGTGCTTCATCGCGGCTTGAGCCTGCGCCAGGGTGACACCCGGCTTCAGACGGGCCGTGGCGCGCAAGTAGTGCCCCTGGTCGACACTGTTTGGATCAGGCTTCAATGGCATCCAGATGTCGCTCTTGGGATCGCCGGTGTAGGTTGGGCCGAGCACTCCGATAATCGTGTAAGGTTCCTGGCCGAGATCGATGGTGCGATTCAGAATTCCCGGATCACCGCCGAACCGGTTTCGCCACAATCCGTTGCTGATCACTACGACTGCGGGACCTCCCGGGCGATCCTCTTCGGGAGTGAAGGTTCGGCCGAGAGCGACGGGCGCGCCAAACACGCGAAAATAATCGGCCGAGACGTGAATGCCTTTGATGAGTTCGGGACGATCGCCTCCGGTGAGGTTGATGCCCGGGCCGGAAAAGTCATAAGCCGCGACAGAATCGAAGACGTCGGTCTGCTCGCGCCACACGTTGAACTTTGGGATCGATGTAACATCGCCATTTCCTTGCGGTGAGGTGAGTTCGAGCTCGACCAGCCGGTCGGGATTGGGATAAGAGAGCGGCTGAAGGAGCACGGCGTTAACCACCGAGAAGATCGCGGTGTTGGCGCCGATGCCGAGCGCCAGCGCCAGGATCGCGACCGCGGCAAAACCGGGGCTGTTGCGCAGCGTCCTGAATGCGTAACGCAGATTTTGCAGAAGAGTTTCCATCGCTCCTCCAGGGTGGTGCGAAGCTTATGCGCGAAACGCGCCGCCGTCAATCGCAACGCGCACATCATGACTGCGAGCCAATGGCTAATAGACAACAACCAGCAGGCGGGGCGAAAACAGCCCGCCTGCTGCACCAACGCTTTTCGAATGCGCTAATCATCTGACCTGTGCGTTAGGATGCGCTCAGCGTCGCTGGTGACGGAGACTCCCAGATCCGTCACCACGGTGACGCGATTCTGCCTTTGGACGGTACTTCCGTGTCTTCCGAACGAGTGCAACTGGGACAAATCGTGTTGGATATCGGCCGCTACGAATTGACTCGTCCGTTTGGAACGCATCCCGATGGATCTGTTAATCCTACTAGTCCGCGAAAAAGGAAGATTGGTCAGGCGGGATGAGACCATCGAGCGCCTCTGGGGCAAGAATGTCTTCTTCGACACCGACCACAGCATCAACACCGCCATCCGCAAGATTCGTCGCGCTCTCGGGGAAGATCCTGAGAAACCGCAATACATCGAGACGGTGCAAGGCAAGGGATACCGCTTTAAAGGAACGCCCGTCGGCGTCCCAGAAATAGTCTCTTCGCCAACAGAAGTCGAAAGGCCGCGCATTATGCTGGCGGTTCTGCCGTTCGAAAATCTTAGCGGCGATTCAGAACAGGAATATTTCAGCGATGGTCTAACGGAAGAGACCATCATGAGGTTCGGGAAAATGTCGCCGCGTGACCTGGGCGTGATCGCCAGAACCTCTTCAATGGCTTATAAGCGTTCAGATAAGTCTGTCCTGCGAATTGGGCAGGAATTGGGTGTCGACTACGTGCTCGAGGGAAGCGTCCGACGCGATGCGGACCGCGTTCGCGTCACGGCGCAGTTGATCCGAGTTGCTGACCAGATCCACCTGTGGGCCGAGAATTTCGACCGCCCAGCGCAGAGCATCCTCGATATCCACAGCGAAGTCGGTGCAGCTATCGCGGCCCAGGTAAAACTCGAACTGGTCCAGAAGGAGAGCGCCAGTTGCGAAGCGCGCGTAACGTTGACCAGCAGGCATACGATTACTATCTTCACGGACGGTATCATTACGCGCGCCTTACCTTCCCGGAGATGCAAAAGGCCATTGGGTATTTTCGCAAGGCAACGGAGCGCGATCCCGGATTTGCCCTGGCGTTCGCTGGACTCGCCGATTGCCTTATGATCTTGCCGATCAACAGCGATGTGGCTCCCAAAAGCGTATTTCCGGAAGCGAAGGCTGCGATCACGAGAGCCCTTGCGTTGGGACAGGATTCCGCGGAGGCTCATAATTCTGACGCCGCGGTAAAATTCTGGTTCGACCGGGATTTCGTGGGGGCGGAAGCGACGGCGCGAAATGCCGTTGCCTTGACCCCGAATTACTCCCTCGCGCATCTCTATCTGGCTCATATTCTTTCGAATGTCGGTCGGCATGACGAGGCGCTGCAAACGATCCAAAGCGCCCGAGCGCTTGATCCATTTTCGCTTGTCGCCAATGCGATGTATGGCCAGTTTCTCTACCATGCGGGCCGGGTTGACGACTCCGTCGATCAACTTCGCGCAACACTCGAAATGGAACCCCGATTCTGGATCGCACACCTGGCGAAGTCATACGAGAGGAAAGGCATGTACGCCGAGGCGTTAGCGGCTTGTGAAAATGCCTGGATTTTTTCGGAAGGGAATACAGAAGCACTTTCAGTCGCCGGCTATGCCCACGCTGTTGCTGGGGAGAAGTCCAAGGCCGAGGGCAAAATCCACGAAATGCTGGAGCGAAAGAGAGAGCAGTACGTTCCCCCATACAACCTGGCACTTGTGTTTGCCGGCCTCAGGGAAACCGAGACCGCACAACATTGGCTCCGACAGGCTTTCGGAGACCGCGATGTGCACATGACTTTCTTGCGGGACCACAAGTGGGACGGCATGCGAAGCAATCCAGAGTTTCGGCAACTCATGAACAGTGTGGGATTCCTCCACGACTAGCGCTTTGTGGCAGTTGAGATGTTCGACGCAGGTCGCCGCAGGGGCGACACCTGCACTTCGAGGCGCTTCAATCGAGTTCTTGGGCGGCGGCCAGGACTTCGGCTGGGATGGCGTCAATATCGGAATCCGTGGTGCGATGATTCACAATGCAGGCGCGCAGGCAGAATTTCGCGCGTAGCGTGGCGTTTGATAGATAGACATGACCGTGGGCGATGATTCGTCGCAGGATTTCCGAGTTCAATTGATTGAGTTTGGTTTCCGGCAAATTGCCATTGCCTACATAACGAAAGCACACAGCGCTCAGTTCAATCGGCGCCAGCAACTGCAGTTGGGGCGTACGCGCAATCAAGGCACCCAGTCGCTGAGCGTGCGACAGATCTTTCTCAATGGATTTCCGCAACGCGGCGAATCCGTGATAACGAAACGAAAACCAGAGCTTCAGCGCGCGGAATCTTCGGGATAGTTCGATGGACTGTTCAAAGAAAGCGAAACCTTCGATGGGATCGGTGGAGAGGGCGCGCACGTATTCGCCAGTGTAGGCGAACGCGCGGTGCGCCGCGGCAGCATCGCGGTACAAAAGGCAGCCGCAATCGATCGGTTGATAGAGCCACTTGTGGGGATCGAGAGAAATGGAATCGGTTAAATCCAAACCGTGAAACTTGTGAGGCGCGGCGATCGATCCGAGAGCGCCATAAGCGCCATCAACGTGGAACCATGCTCGATATTTGGAAGCGATGTGGGCAAGTTGGGGAAGTGGATCGATGGCGCCGGTATTGACGGTACCGGCCGTGGCCACGACAGCAAGAGGTGTGATGCCGAGCTGCTGATCACGCTGAATGGTCTGCTCAAGTTGCTCGGGAATCATGCGAAAGGAGTCGTCCACCGGAATCAGACGCAGGTTTTGCCGGCCGATTCCGAGCAGCGCAATCGCCTTCGGGATGGACATATGCACTTCGGTGGACGCGTAGACTGCCAAAGCCGCGCCGGCGCGAAGACCGCTTTCGTTCGCCGGAGCGATAGATTCCCTGGCCATCGCCAAACCCATCAGGTTGGCGGCCGATCCTCCGCCGGTGAGAACTCCTTGAAAGGATTGGCAGCTGATGGCCTGGGCAAGCCAATCGACAACCGTGCGTTCAAGCGTGGCAGCGGGCGGCGAAGATCGCCAAGCTGTGACATTTTGATTCAGCACGCTGCAGAGCAAATCTGCAACCGCGGCTGCGGGTTCTCCTGAGCCGAGCACATAGGCAAAAAATCGTCCGTTCTGTGCGCGCGAATGCCGCGCAACATCTGCCAAGCCGAGGATCGCTTCTTCAGGCAATCCTGTTTCGGGCAATGGAGTACGAAAGAGCTCCTCCATCTCTGCGCCGCTTACGGCAGGCGTGATTGCGCGCGTATCCATGCCCTGCAGGTAGTTAGCGGCGATTTCGGTGATGCGTTCCGAAAGGCGGCGAAATTCTTCGGGCGAAATGTCCACTGAATTCATCGTGCGTGATCCTGTTGAGCTCTGCTAGTCCTTCAGGGTGGTGCGAAGCTTATGCGCGAAACGCAGCGCCGTCAAATTGCGACGACGAAAACGGCTCCGCTCTCGAATTAACGGCACGACCAACTAAAAGTAGACTCTCCCAAAATGAGTACACAGCCACGCAGCGCGTCCATGGCAAGAACACCATCGGGACCACAAGACTGGGCAGAGCCCCCAACTGAAAGGGTCAGGGTTTTGCTGGTGTCGGCGAAATGAATTTGCAAAGGCTTGGTTTTCGTTGTCGTGGTGACCTCTCCGCCGACGCCTTGCACTCGACGGTTTCCCAATGACCGATCGGAGAGCGACACGGCAGCTGCAGATGAAGTGGCGATGACGGTGCTTGTTGCTCCAGTATCAACCAGGACCAGCACCTTTGTATTTTCGACCGACACCTCGGCGGCATAGAGTCTATTGATAAATTGCGAATCGCGGTTGGTACACACGCGCGTGTGTTCGGAAGCAACTGGAGCAGAGCCGAAGCTTAAACGCGGCACACTAAGGTCCACTACCGCGGCTTTTCCCGATGGAGCTAGTAGCTGTGGAGATATGAGGCCACCAATGCGTTGTTCCGCGAATATTTTTGGAAAGTCTACGACAATGGCCTCTCGGAGAGGAATTTCATCGTCGCTGCGATCCAACTGAAGCGTGAGGTCTCGGACAACCGTAATCTTCGATTCGACGCCAGTCGAGCCCATCGCCGTCGAGTTTGTATCGAGAGTCTTAAGGCGGCTGGCGCCGACTAGCCATGACGCAAAGGTGTGCACACTGGCGCCGGTATCGACGATGAACCACGCGGTTTGACCGTGTACCGTGGCTTTGAGGAGCGGGTTCGGAAAGCCCATGCTGGACAACTTTTGGTCATACTGTAACGGAATGTTTTCCGGATAACCGGCAGCATAGCTTGCCTGCGAAAACGCCGCCAGAATAGTTAGCGACAAACAGAACGCGACACATTTGGCCTGAGAGTCAGAGGGAATCAACCAGCGCCACCGGCATGTAGACACGGGCACTACTCCTGGCGCAGCGCGGTCATAGGATCGATTTTGGTGGCGCGGCGCGCCGGAGCATAGCAGGCAAGCAGAGCCGAAGCCAGAAGAATGGTGGCAACGGCGAGGAGTGCCCGGACGTCAATGGCGCCGACATTGTAGAGCAGGCTGCGAAGTGTTTTGCCGACGAAGTAAACGCCGGGAAGTCCCACGGCCATGCCGATCAAGGCCGAAGTCATGCCTTCACCGACCAATTGCTTCAGGACATGCGGCGTTCCGGCACCGAGGGCAATACGAATTCCCATTTCGTGATTGCGCTGCGCTACGGAAAAGGTCATCACGCCATAAATGCCGATGGCTGCGAGTAGCAGCGCAAGCCCGGCAAAACTTCCGAAGATCACCAGGGCAAAGCGGTCGCTAACGAGCGACTCGCTGACCACTTGTTCCATGGTGCGAACGCGCGTCATGGGATAGTCGGGATTAACCGAGCGAACGGCGGCAGCAATGCTGTTTGCGACGGCGGTGGGCCGACCGGAAGTGCGCACTGCGATGGTGGTGTAGGCCCAAGGGCTTTGATCAAAGGGCACGTCAACCTCGGCGGAGCCGGCGGTGGGATGACTGTCATATTGCACGTCGTGAAAGACGCCGACAATTTGCCATTCGATGGGCGCGCCCAGCGGCTGGTCCGCGCCAGGAATCAATTCCGGAATTTTGACACGTTGTGTGAGGGGATCGAGTCCCTGCAAATACTGGTGGACGAATCCTTCGCTGACCATCGCCACGCGCTGGCCTCCGGCAAGATCGCGCGCGTTCAGATAGCGGCCTTGGACCAGGCGAATCCCATAGGTCTGGTAATAATTCGGTGAAACCGGCATGAAGATTGTCAGCGGCTGCTTGTTCACATCTTCTTCCGAGAGTTGGCCGACGATGGTGAAGTGCAGTCGTCCGGATCCAGCGGCCGGCAAACCGGGAGCAAGAGCGGCGCGGGAAACTCCAGGAACAGCTTCAATTCTCTCCAACAATTGCCGGTAAACGCTGCGAACCTGATCCGCCTTCATGGTGCGTTCATTCTGCAGCGGCACATTGAAAGTGAGGACATGGTCGGTGCGGATGCCGAGGTCCACCCTGGTTACGTTCCAGAAGCTACGAATGACCATTCCCGCGCCGCCAACCAGAATCAACGCCAACGCGAATTCGGCAACCACCAGCACCCGTCGCAAGCGATGGCTGCGCAGGCCCTTCGAGGATCGTCCACCTTCTTTCAGCATGTCGCTGACATTTTGCCGTGCCGCGTGCCACGCGGGAGCGCAGCCAAAAAGAATGCCGCTGAACAGAGTGGCTCCCAGAGTGAAGAGCAAGACAGGAACGTTGAGTTTGGGATCTGCTTCGTAAGGAATGCCGAGCTGGTTGCGCGGCATCAAATTCAGGACGCCCTGCAGGATGAATTCCGCCAGAAGCACGCCGAGACTACCACCGATCACCGCCAACGAAAGGCTCTCGATCAGGAATTGGCGAAAGATGCGCGCGCGGGTGGCTCCCTGCGCAACGCGGACGGCGATTTCCTTTTGCCGCGCAGTTCCCCACGCGAGCAACAAATTAGCAATATTGACGCAAGCAATCAGCAGCACAAACGCGACAGCACCCATCATCAGCCACAATCCAAGCCGGGTGTTTTTGGGAAGAAAGTCGTTTTTCAGAGGCTCGACGGTGACGGTGAGGCCTTCGTTGGTTTTGGGATTCGCTTGAGCCAGTCGCTGTGCGATCACGCCCATTTCAGCGTTTGCGGCTTCCAGCGTCACACCCTGCTTCAGGCGCCCCATCACCAGTAGATAATGGTCTTCGCGGTTGATTTCCTCAGGTTTGAAGGCCAGCGGCACGCTTAATTCCGCGTCTCCTTTGTCGTTTGGCCCGGGCGCAGCCACGCCAATGACGGTGTAAAGCTCGCCGCTCATGCGCAGCTTCTTGCCAACAATGTTGGAATCGCTGCCGAACTTCTCTCGCCAGAATTTATAGTTAAGAATCGCGACATGATCGTTTCCGACCTGCGTGTCTTCGGGCAGGAAATGGCGTCCCAGATAGGCCTGTTCGCCGGCCAAAAGGTCGAAGAAGCCGGGCGCGACACGAGAGGCCAGAACTTCCTCGGTCCAATTCGGCGTTGAGATGGTCAAGCCCCGGCCCGTCCAGGCGTTCAGCGACTGAAAAGCGGTGGTTTGTTTTTGCCAGTCGAGGTAGTCGCTGGGCGAAGTCTCCAGACGGTCGCCTTTTTGGTGCGACCAGACCATTACAAGCTGGTCGGAATGGGCGTAGGGAAGGGGCACGAGCAGCACGGAATACAGCAAGCTGAAAATGGCGGTGGTGGCGCCGATGCCCAAGGCGAGAGCAAGCAGGGAGACGGAAGTAAACCCGGGGCTCTTCCACAGCAACCGCAAACCGTAGCGAATATCGCGCAAGAGCTCAGTCATGGGAGCACCTTCCTATCCAGTAATACTTAGAGGCGGCCGGAATAGTTCCCTTGCTTAGACGAAAGACGTTAATAGATGTGTGCAGCAAGTGCATCACCAAGCCGGTGGACAATCGAAAATGGTGTGTCTACGGCACTTAGGTGGAGGCTCCGAGCTTGCCAAACGAGAGGTTGGCCGGAGCCGGACATCTGAGTGTTCATTTCCGTACAGTTTTGCCTATCGGTCCGGTACTTGTCGTTCGCAAAGATCCGGGAAGTGATGTCGTCGTGGTTCAAAGGAGCGACGACGTAGACCGAAGCCTGGAAGCGATTCCCCGCATCGCGCGGGCCGCTGGCGATCAACACTAATCGCCGCGAGCTATGTTATAAGGTCTGCGATGGAACTCCGATGAACAAGCTGACTTTGTTTCCCGCGTTTATCGTGTGCCTGCTTTTCGCCTTCGCGGCCATGCTGCTTGCCAGCGACCACGCCGCCCGGCCTGCGGCTGGAGACTTGTGGCCAACCAAGGGTTGGGCAACTGCCAGCCCTGCCAGTGTTGGACTGGATGAGCAGGTTCTCCTCAGGCTAGACAAGGATATGGCCTCGGGGAAATATTCGCAGATGATCGACAGTTTCGCCGTTTTCCGCTGTGGCAAGAAGGTCTTCGAGCGCACCTACCCACACGACTACGCGAAGATTTATGGCAAGAAAGCCGGTGAACGAGGGCCGCTGAATGCCCGCCTCACGGGACGGTACAACTATTTCGATCCGGAGTGGCACCCCTATTATCACGGCACGGATCTGCACACAATGCAATCGATCAGCAAGACCGTCACTTCGGTTATTATCGGTGCGGCTATGCAACGCGGCGACTTCAAGGCCGGTCTGAATACACCGGTGTTGAAATACTTCGATACATCCAAAGTGGAAAATGTGGATGACCGCAAGCGCCGCATGACCTTGCGCGACTTGCTGACCATGACAGCGGGCTTGGAGTGGCATGAGGAAGATGTGCCATACGACGACCCTCGCAGCGATTCCAGCTTGATGGAAGCCACCGATGACTGGGTGCAGTACGTGATCGACAAGCCCATGGCCGCCGAACCTGGCAAAGTCTGGAACTATAGCAGCGGCGTTACAGAACTGCTCGCCTATATCTTTCAAAAAGAGACTAGGCAGGACATTGACGACTACGGCCAGAAATACCTGTTCGCACCGCTGGGTATGCGGCATGAATGGAAGCGCACATATCTGGGAGTCGTGGACACCGAAGGCGGCTTGTATCTGAACGGCAGCGACCTGGCGAAGATCGGTTACCTCTACTTGCACGATGGCGTGTGGGACGGCCAGCGGATCGTCTCCAGTGAATGGGTCAAAGAGTCTGTGACGCCCTACTTCCAAACCGACGAACCGCAGTTTAAATATGGCTTCAAGTGGTGGTTGTCTAAACTGCCGGATTCCACAGAGTACGTCTGGATTGGGCGCGGATTCGGCGGGCAGAACCTGCAGGTATTTCCGAAGGAAGGTCTGATTGTGACTTTTACGGCTTGGGACATCCTTCCCGTCTCGGCCGGCAAGGAACCGGAGCCTTCCGACTTTGTGCCTCTTGTGAAAGCCAAGTCTTGCACAGGCGGTGACTACAAATGAGAGCAATACAAGCGCGAAACATGAATAGCGGCAAGAAGGAATTACCACCGAAACAACGTGAAGAACTACTGAGAGTATTGCAAGCCCGTTTTGAGAAAAACATGAGCCGCCGTAGAGGTGTTGAATGGGCAAAAGTACAAGCAAAGCTGGAAGCTAATGCTGAAAAACTATGGTCACTGAATGAAATGGAAAGAACTGGCGGTGAACCGGACGTTGTGGGTCATGACAAAAAGACAAACGAGTACATTTTTTATGATTGTTCAGAGGAAAGCCCTAAGGGCCGCAGAAGTGTTTGCTACGATCGTGAAGCGCTGGAGTCAAGGAAAGAACACAAACCAAAGGACAGCGCCATTGCCATGGCGGAAGCTATGGGCATTGAGCTTCTAACGGAAGAACAATATCGCGACTTGCAGAAGATCGGGAACTTCGATACGAAAACGTCGAGTTGGGTGAAAACGCCTTTGAATATCAGAAAGCTTGGCGGCGCGCTTTTTTGTGATCGGCGTTTCGACACCGTTTTCGTGTATCACAACGGTGCGGAATCTTATTATGCCGCACGGGCGTTCCGTGGCTTGCTGAGGGCCTAATTTTGTGTGCGCGTCGACAGACAGGACGAGGCAGGTATGGAACCGCGGGTTCTCTTGATGGTTGGCATCCGGAAACGATCACGCGATTAGGAGCGCGGCGCGCCTTGGCTTTAAGATAGAGGGCCGAATGCCTGTTCGGAGACGCATCGACCATGCCTGCCACTGAAACCCGCGCAAAAACGAAGCTGCCGCGCCAACAATACCTGGACCTCTATTACTACATGCGGCTGAACCGCGAGGTCGAAGAGACCATGACCAAGCTGTTCCGCCAGAATAAAATTGTCGGCGGGTTGTACTCCAGCCTGGGCCAGGAAGCCATTTCCGTGGGCACGGCCTACGCGTTGGAAAAGCGCGACTGGATTGCGCCGATGATTCGGAATATCGGCGCGCTGCTGGTAAAGGGCGTTCCGCCGCGGGACATTTTCACGCAGCACATGGCGAAATATACTTCGCCGACCAAGGGCAAAGATGGCACCAGCCACTTCGGCGACTTGGACAATCTCCACATTATTTCGCCCATCTCCATGCTCGGCGATCTCATTCCGGTGATGACCGGCGTGGCGATGGCGGGGCGTTACCTGGGACAGAAAATCGTCGCGATGACGTGGATTGGCGATGGCGGCAGCTCTACCGGCGTGTTCCACGAGGGGCTGAATCTTGCCGCGTCGCAAAAAGCGGCGCTGGTGCTGATCCTGGAGAACAATTTGTGGGCGTACTCAACGCCGGTGCGGCGGCAAGTGCCGTTGGAAAATCTGGCGGACCGTGCGAAAGCCTACGGAATCTCGAGTTACATCGTCGATGGCAACGACGTGGTGGCCGTTTACACCACGGCCAAGGAAGCGGTGGAACGAGCGCGCGCGGGAGAGGGTCCCATCCTGATCGAGGCCAAGACCTTCCGGCGCCGCGGCCACGCTCAACACGATCCGGCGGAGTATGTGCCGCAAGAACAGCGCGAATTCTGGGAGAAACGCGACCCCATCACGCTGTACGAGAAATTCTTGCTGGACGAGAAGCTTTTGGACGCCAAAGGCAAAAAGGAAATAGATAACAAGCTATCGGCGCTGCTGGACAAGGAGCGCGAATTTGCGGAGAACTCGCCGATGCCGCCGCCGGAATTCGCATCTGAGGGAGTCTACTGCACAGGCCCGGAATGCCACGACTTGCAACCGAAGTGGGAGCGCGATGTCAAAGAATTGCTGCCACCGAAATCGAGCGTCGAGCCGGTTTGGACGGTGGAAGGCTTTGGGCGTGGGAAGAGTTCGTCGCGCGAAAATGCGCCGATTCATTTTGGCGACACCGCGCAAACTTCGGAGAAGGTTGAAGCGGAAAAGCCCGTAGCCAGCGCGAGTGTTCCAACGAAAAAGGAAACAAAGGCTGCGGTGAAAACGGTGGCTAAGAAGAAAGTTGCAACCAAACCCGCAGCGCGCGGAAAGGCGAGGAGGTAGCCATGGCCGCCATCACCTTTCTGGAAGCGATCAAGCAGGCGCTGTTTGAAGAAATGGCCGCGGACCCGCGCGTGGTGCTGATCGGCGAGGACGTGGGCGTATATGGCGGCGCATTCAAGACCAGCGAAGGATTGCTGGAGAAATTTGGCTGGGAGCGCGTGATTGACACGCCCATCAGCGAAAGCGCGATTATTGGCGCGGCCTGCGGCATGAGTTACCTGGGACTGCGCCCGGTGGCGGAAATGCAGTTCATCGATTTCATTGCGTGCTGCTTCAACCAGCTGACCAACTTCGTGGCCAAGGGGCACTATCTTTGGAACGCGCCGGCGCCCATCGTCGTGCGCGGACCGTCGGGAGGCGGCGTGCACGGCGGGCCATTCCACTCCGCGAATCCGGAAATGTATTTTCTGCATACACCGGGGCTGAAGATTGTGTATCCATCGACTCCATACGACGCGAAGGGACTGCTGAAGGCCAGCATCCGCGACAATAATCCGGTGCTGTTCTTCGAGCACAAATTCCTGTACCGCCGCATCAAGGAAGAAATTCCCGCGGGCGATTACGTGGTGCCGATCGGCAAGGCCGTGGTGCGCCGCGAAGGCAAACATCTGACAATTCTCTCTTACGCCGCCATGATGCACACATCACTGGAAGCAGCCGAGTCCTTGGCAAAGGAAGGAATCGAAGCGGAAGTGATTGACCTGCGCACGCTGCTGCCGCTGGACGAAGAGACAATTTTGCAGTCCGTGAAAAAAACCAACAAGTGCCTGGTGGTTCACGAAGACACCAAAACCGGCGGCATCGCCGGTGAAATCGCCGCCATCCTCGCCGAAAAAGCGTTTCACGATATGGATGGACCGCTGGTGCGCGTCACTTCGCTGGACACGCCCGTGCCATACGCGCCCACGCTCGAAGAAGCGTTCCTTCCCAACGCGAAAAAAGTGTTTGCCGCGGCAAAGGAACTGGCGCGTTTTTAGGCCATCACCGGGAATGGCCGGGCGCGAACGGTTTTAGAGGCAACGGAAGAGTCTCATTGTGTCATTCCGAACGGAGCCTGCGAAGTGAGGAATCTGCTTTCCCGCGGCATCTTGCGAGAAACAGATCCCTCGCGCTGCTCGGGATGACAACGAATTGTTTCAGCATTCTGTCAGCCGTTTGTCGAAGTCGTTTCCTTCGACGTGATCTCATACTTAAAGTTATCCGCATCGAGGCAGTCGAGCCGTCCTTCGGTCGTCTCCGCCTGCGGATACATCAGGAAGCCGACCGGCGAGCCGCTCGACCCGGGCAAAGCGACATCGTGCGCAAAGTTGTATGCCATCCAGTTCATCTCCCAGGAACCGAATAGACGCGTGCGCGCGGCCTTCACCATGCTGTCGTCCAGAGGGCGATTTCCAGGTGGCTCCTCAAGCACCACCTTGCGCACGTCCGCGGGATCAACCGGGACCCAGCCGTAGTCAGTCAGATAAACCTCAGCGCGGCAGTGTTGCGCCTTGGTCACGTTCTCTGTGGAAGGACCAAGGCTCTTGTATCCGAGGTCGGATTTGGCAACGCGGATACCATAAACGTCGCGCGCTGGAACTCCGGCGGCGCGGGCGAGTCCAACGTAAAGAGCATTCAGATCGGCGCATTTGCCGCCCAGATCTTTGGACTCCAGCATGAAGCGAATGTCGCCAACGCCGCAGCCGCGCGTCTTCGGATTCCGAAAGGTGTTCTCGACGATCCATTGATAAATCGCCTGCGCTTTCTCGACATCCGTTTTTGAGCCCTTGGTGATTTCGGTGGCTGTAGTTTTCACAATGCCGTCGGTGGGCAGCAACTTGGTGGGTCGCAGGAAATACTGCAATTGCTCGCTGCTTTCCTTCGGCCCAGTTCCCTTTACGGCGAGGTCGACCGCACAATTTTTGGTGGCGACCTGGCTGGTCACGGTAAGCACCGGTTTTACCCCGGACGGAAATTCCGCGGCGATGATTCCCAGCGCGGCACTCTTGTTTTCGATCATCTTTGCGGTACCGCCCTCGCAGTTGAAGGTATTTGCGAGCGTCTTCTGGAAGAGCTGTTCAGTAATGAGCGCCGCTGGCACCCAGATGCGCGTCGTGCCCGAAGGTTTCAGAACTTCGACGCGGGTAGTCACCTGAAATGTGCGCCAATGGTCGACCCGGATGGCCTGAGAAAACAAACGCCCAACCTTCGCAAACGCGAGGCTTGCTGACACAACTCCACTTGATTGCAGAAAATGGCGACGGTTCATGATTCCCACCTATGCACCAGAGTTTTGCGGCATCTTTGCCGACGAATAATGTACACCGACTCTTTCCGTATGGGGAGGCGGCTTCGCCGATAGGGGTCATTTGCTACAGGCAACCCATCCGTGAGATGAGTTTCGACGCTATTTTGTTACTCTGAACAGCGTGCAACTTGGTTTCTACCCTCGCCTTGAGTACTCTTGTTCTTTTGCGAGCGATTGACTTGCGGAACGACTTCGCTTGAGGTTCGCATGCACGTGACTGCGAAAGCCGAGACCCCCATCGCCCTTGGGCTCGGGCTCACCAACGAGTGCAATCTGGCCTGTTCCTTTTGCTACCGCGATCCGACTCGCGCGGATCGGCTTACCCTGGAACAAGTGAAGTCCGTCATGGAGCGTCTGAGCGTCCGCTCAGTGAACCTGGGGACCGGCGAAAACGGAATGCACCCGGACTACAAGACAATATTGGCGTATCTGCGAACCCGTCCGGTTAAGCTCACCATTACTTCGAACGGTCACAGTATTGCCGTTCTGGAAGACCAGGAATTGCGTGCCTTCCATGACATCGAGTTCTCTCTCGATTACCCAACTCAAGGGGAACAGGATGACCAACGCGGGCCGGGTAACTGGGAACTGATTCACCAACAGGCCGAGCGTTGTGTGCGTCTGGGTGTACCCGTGACGATTATCGCGGTGATGATGAAATCGAACTACCTCCGGCTGGGGGATGTCGCGCGAATTGCGAAACGGTTTGGGGCTCCTCTGCGTGTGAACGTCTATCAGGCAGTGCGGTCCGATCTCTATGCACTCACGTACGAAGAATACTGGCAAGGGTTCCGCAAGCTTTTCGAGATCACCGATGCAATCGCCATCGGCGAGCCCTTGGTGCGAGCGATGGCTGGGCTGCCGCCACTGGAGGGAGGCTGCGGCGTAAGCACCGTACGGGTTACGCCCCGGGCCACAACGCAACCGTGCGTTTATTGGACCGGCCCCGGGCAGCCGTTGTCCGAGTTAATTTCCGCAGAGTCCGAGATTTTGAATTCCGTGCCTTTTGAGCAGGCGCGTACGCTTCCGGAAGCGTGCCGCACTTGCGAGTTTCGAGAGACATGTCACGGAGGATGCGCTGGACGACGGGGCCTGCAGGGAGCGCTAGCTCAGCCGGATTTTTATTGTCCGATCATTCGGGGCGAGCGCCAAAAGCTCGGCATTCGCATGGCCGCAAATCGCGATCTGCCGAAACTTGGTAGCTCTTGCACCACCGTGGTGATTGCCCGAGACTCTGAGGCGTGAAGATTTTCGTTAAGTGGACTGAATCAGCCGCGTGTTTTTATTTTGCGTCGATCCAGGTGTCTGCCCCGGCGACCTTAACGGCCACATTCGTAAAGAAAATCCGCGCCGGCTTGCCGTCCGCCGTTCCGCGATGGTCGGTGGAAAAGAGCAGGCCACCCGCCTTCTTATAGCCCGCCCAGGTGGTGGTGACGTTGCTTGGCTTTTTGGGTCCGCCGCGATGATAGATGAACTGCACGACGCGTCCATCCGCCCCGACATAAAGGTCCCAAGTATCTCCTGGCGTGTAGCCGCCAACCTCCGCCGGATATTTCACCGAGACAAGCTTCGCCGTACCGTTGCCGATCGGCAGTTTTTGTTTGTCCTTCACTTCCACATTCGCGCTGGTATCCCAGTAAACGTGGAAAGGAAACAAACACCAATAGTTATCGTTGACGAACGCCGGCTCAATGTCATCCTTCACTTCGGCAGGCGCGGTGTTTAGTTGCGAGCGAACGTACGTCACTTTGACCGGTTTGCCGTCCTTATCTTTTGACTCATAGGTGACCTTGCCGGTCTTGGGCTCCCACTCCCAGGTACGAGATAGATTCACTTTCAAGGCCGGCAGCTCCAGGTTGAATGTGTAGCGGATCGCGTCAATCTGCCCGTACGAATCAAGCCCATAGGTCTTGGCAAGCTGTTCAACGATGGGTGGGCGCGTCTGTGCCCTGGAAATGCCCGCAAGGAACAGCGCCCCAAAAAATAGGCAAATTATCGTCATGGAATGGCGCAACTTCGTCATGGAGGTTCCTCCTCAGTGATTTCAGCCAGTGGATGAATCGAGCTTAAAGTTGGATGACATACAAAGGCCGGTGGATGCGGAAATTCTCGAGTGGACAGCGGCTGCGCAGAGTTGAACTTCGTCGTCCCGGCGCGCAGTCACTGAGTTGCACCAAGTCGCGCGATCGCTTCCTGCCATTCGCCGAACCATCCCGCCGTCTTTGGAGCCCTCGCGGGGGCGAGATGCAATTCCCGGGCTAGCAGAACCAAATCGTTTGCGACATCGATGTCATAGAAGGGTTGGGTGAACCCGGTCGACAGTTCAAGTATCTTCGCGCGCGTCAGCAATCGGTCTAGCGCGCTCTTTGTTCCCATGCCATCGCCTTCAAACAGCAACGGGTGAGCGATCTTGGCGCCAACCAGATAGTAGCCGCCATCGTGAGTTGGCCCAACAACGACATCATGCGTAGCGAGAATGTCGAACGCGTTGTGCAGAACCGAGGACGCAAGGTGGGGGCTGTCGCTATTGAACGCGACGACGTGCTGCCGCCCGGCGTGGGTAAAATGTCGAAAAACAGAGGTGAGTCCCGCGGCAAGACCTTCGCCTTTTTGCGCTACGACCGGCACTCTAGTACCCAACAGCTGCGCCAATTCCTCCTGATCCGGCTCTGGGCACATCACCGCCACCCGCACGCCGGTCAATGACGTTGCCAGCGCAAGGGTGTCCTCCAAAAGGCAACGATATAGCGCGGTCACTGCGGGAGAAGGAAGGCTCGCAATCAGACGTGTCTTGACCATGCCGGGCTTGGGGGCCTTCGCCATAATGACCAACGTGCGATTTGGCTGAGAAACCGGTGCGTTGCTTTGGCTGGAGAATTCCATGAGAAATTGGTTCATCGCGAGCTATGCCGGTCGCGGTGCTCCCGCCTTTTGCCGCCGAAAAGAATAGAACACGATCCGGCTCAGGATAAACCACGCTGCCCCGAGCGTGCCCTTCACCGTACCGCTAATTTTGGACTTTCCAATGCGGGGGTAGTAGCTCACAGGGACTTCTACGATGCGATAACCCGCGACCGCCCCTTTTACGATCATTTCCACCGCCCACCCATAGGTGGTCTCTTCAAGAGAGAGGGCGCGCAGCACTTCTGCGCGTGCGGCGCGAAACGGACCGAGGTCACTCACCTTCGCGCCATACAAATTCCTGATCAGGCCTGCGGCGAGGCGATTGCCGAATGATTGGTGCCACGGTAGCGCGCCGGGGATGCGTTTGCCGCCGAAGCGAGAGCCAAGCGCAATGTCAGCACACCCCTCAATGATCGGAGCCAGGAGAATCGGCAACTCCGAAGGGCGATCGCTGAAATCTCCGTCTAGAAAAACAACGACGTCGGGATTTTGCGCATTCGCAAGTCCTGTCAAACAAGCGCGCCCATATCCCCGGCGAGGCTCATGGACGACTTGTGCACCCATCTTTCGCGCGAGATCGGGAGTTCCGTCTGTCGAATTGCTATCGACAACGATGACTTCCGTAACCAGATCGGAAGGCAGGTCGGAAAGCACGAGGCCAATGGCCTGCGCTTCGTTGTGGGTAGGAATGATCACCGACACTCGCACAGGTTCATTACCACCAAGGAGCCGTGGGATTCCGGCGTGCCAGCAACGCGTCGAGGCCCCACGCGCGACCTGCTCGCCCCACTACTAGTCCGAGCGAGGCAAGCACCGGAACCAGCAGCTCCCAAATCCACGACGTGCCCAGTTCGGAGAGCCAAAGGCTGCCGAGAAGCAGGAACGCCACAAAAGCCGCTGGCCGCGTGAACAAGCCAAGGACGAGCAGGATACCGACGGTAATTTCGGTGAAGCCCTGCATGGGAGCCGCCATCGCAGCGTGGTTTGCCGCCAAGCCCATCACCGCTTTCCAGATCGCGGGCGAGTGGCTGTTCTTAATGTAATAATTGATCAGACCTGCGTAACCTGCCGGTGTGTACAAACCCTTTCCCAAATTCTCGAAGAACACCCACACGAACATGGCGCCAATTGTCACTCGAACCAGCGCCAGGCCGTTTGCCGGGTAGGATTGTCCGGCGAAGCTGACCGCCGCAGCTTGTGCTTGAGTTGTGCTTGTCGTCATTCTAAACCTCGGTGCAGTAGATGCCAGTCGACGACCGAAAGTCGCAATCTTAATCTATCGGACCCCTCTGTGCCAGATGGACACTCTTCTGGCAAGAAATATTGCGCGAGATGAGAATGGCATTATACTCGGCCAAGGACGCCCAGTGAAAAAGCTCGCGCTTATGATGTTGACGATGTTTATCGCGACCGCGCCGCTAGCCATATCGCGCGAGTGGCAAACCGGTACGATCGCCCTTACTTCGGAAAACGACGTATCCGGGCCGCTGTGGGGCGAAAAGGACACTCTGCATTACACCATTGAAACCAGCACGATGATCTGTTTTGCGGAATATTCCTACAAACCCCAGCATAACAATAGCCACGGACCGAATATCGCGTTGAATATGCCGACGAAGATTGCCATCGAAGGGAAGCACGCGTACATTCTCGACGCCACTGGGAAAGAAGTGAAGCTGCATATCGTCAAGAAGATCGCAAAGTAGCACTAACGTCCGAACCCCTCACGCGCCGTCTTCACAAATAAAGATAATTGACAAGCAATTCGGGTGATGTGAGAATCCGCGCTGCTATGGCTCCTACCTACGTTCTGCTGTTGGCGTTCTTCATTGGATTTTTCAACGGGTTGCGCTCACTGACCCCGCCGGCCGTAGTCGCCTGGGCCGCGCATTTGGGTTGGCTGAAAATACCGAGCCCTCTTTCCTGGATTGGCACCACGACGGCGGCCGTTTTTTTCACCGTACTGGCGTTGGTGGAACTGGTCGCGGATAAGTTGCCAAAAACTCCCAGCCGCACCGCGCCGCCGGGATTGGTTGCGCGGATCTTGCTGGGGGCTTTGAGTGGCGCGTGCGTCGCTTCCGCTGGCGGACAAGGCATGGTGCTCGGTGCGGTGTTGGGGATTGTGGGGGCGCTAGTAGGCACGTACGGTGGATATCAGGTGCGCACCAGATTGGTGAAGGCACTCGGGACACCGGACTTCGTCATGGCCCTGCTGGAAGACCTTGTGACGATTGGCGGCTCGCTGTGGGTGGTTTCGCGGTTTTGAATTTCGCCGCTTCGAAGGAAGCCCCGTATCAGCGTTAGGCTTGCGCGTTTGACGGCACCGCTTACTTCACGCGGACGTAGGTGACTTCTTCCGTGAACGCGTCCTTCTGATCCTTCTGGAAGGTCCAGCTCGTCTTGAAATGATCGTTGTCAACAAACGTGTACATGGCGTTGCGCATATGCCCGTCGTTGGGACTCTTCAGATTCGTTGCGCTGACGAAATCGAATTTCATGGTTTTCATGCCGGCGTCATACGTGGCCGCCATGGTTGGCTGGTTGCCCGCCATACAGTAGTGCGTCAACTTCAACTGATCGCCATCCAGGTAATAGAGCGTGATCATCTCCACCGTTTTGCCCTGTTCGACCATTTGAGCCTTCTCGATGACTGCGGTACCGCCTGACGTCAGCTGTAAGTCCAGCGTGGCCTGATTCGTATTCGACTTTTCCGTCTGCCAATGGCCGACTAGGGTTTTTAGCTGTTCAAATGCCGCGATCCCACTGTCCCCCGTGACAGCTTGCGTCGCCCCAAACATGGCCATAACCAACGTTCCCGCGATTAACAGTTTTGCCTTCATGCTTTTTCTCCTTCGATCAATGATTCTTGTGTAGCTCACCGCACGTGACAATTCGACCGCAAACTACTTGGCATTCGCGTCGCTTTGCATCACACCGAACAGATTGCCTTCCGTATCTTCGAGATAAGCAAAGTAGCCGACGGTGGGAATCGGAGTTTTCGGCATTACCAGTTTGCCGCCGGCGCTCTTGACCGCGTCGATCGCCTTATCCACAGAGTCCACTCCAATGGTGTTGGTCGTGGCGGTCGTGGGCGCCTGCTTCTTCAGCAGTCCTCCATTGATTCCTGGCGCTCCGCAATCTCCCGTCGTCACCATCCAATACTCCATCGGTCCCGGCCACTTCTCGATGCTCCATCCAAACGCCTTTTTATAAAACGCGGCAGCACGCTCTGGATCTGCCGCTGGAATTTCAAAATGAATGACTCTGGACACAGTTCTCCCCTTTCATCTTTTGACAGTCTTGATTTTCTGGAAACTTCAGCGACTGGGCGCCGGCGTCATTCCGTACCGCTGCGTGGCGTATCCCACAATCATTCCCACGATGCTGCCCGGCAGAATGATTTCAAGGTAATAGCCGTGCTGCATGTACGCGACGATGAACGCGAGTAGGGCGCCGACAGCCAGCCCAAACAAGATTCCGAGCGGCACCGAATTTACTTTGCGCGCGAAAAAGCCGGCGGCCACCCCGGCGATCAGTCCCTTGATGGTCGAGCCCACGATGATTCCGGCTAACTGCGCGCGGACCGACGGCGTAAACCAGGCCGTTCCGCCATCAATCGCTCCGAGCAGTGCCCCCAGCAGCAACCCCAATAGAACTTTGTTCATCGGTTTCCTCCGCCTCTAGTATCTTTTACAACAGAACTTGTAATTCCTTTAAGGCTAGCGCTTCAAAATCAGCAACAAGATCAAGCGCATCAGCAAGTACGCTGCAATCAACAAGATAAAAAAACGATAGCGCCGGTACACTCGCGCCGCCTGCTCAAAAATGCTTTCGCGGTGCGCCGCTACCGCCAGCCCGTCGAGGTAGCGCGACACATCCAGCGCCAAATCCTGAACCGTCGCGTAGCGTGCTGCGGGCTTTTCGGCGGAGGCTTTCGCGCAGATGGCTTCCAGCGATTTATCGATGCGCGAAACCGAGCCACTCGCGTTCCTTTCGTTGAGCATGAATCGCAACAGCGCGCCGAGCGAGAAAATATCACTGCGTCCGTCCAACGACTCCACTTCGCCGAGTGCTTGTTCCGGCGACATGTAGCCGGGAGTGCCCAGCACCGTACCGTGCCCGGTGACAACCGAAACTTGCATGGTGTCATTGTCCGCAGAAACCGCTGCAGGCGTTTCAAAGAGAGTAGCGTCCGGGTCTAGCGGCGCTCCGCCGGCATCCTTGGCAAGTATTTTGGCGAGCCCCCAATCCATCACCAGAACTTCGCCGAACGAGCCGACCATAATATTGGCGGGTTTGATGTCGCGATGCAGCACACCGCGAGCGTGCGCAAAGGCCACCGGATCGCAGACGCGAAGGAAAATACGCAGCCGGTCGGGAATGGAGTCGACCGCTTCGAGATGCTGGTCGAGGCGCTGTCCTTCGACGAATTTCATGGTGTAGAAAACGCGGCCATCGGCCAGCGTTCCCACGTCGTGAACCGGCACGATGCCGGGGTGCTCGAGCCGCGCGAGCACTCGAGCCTCGCGCATCAAGCGGCTGGCAAGTTCGCCCTCCGCGCCGGGTACTTCAAGAACTTTTAGCGCCACGCGGCGTTGCAGTTTTTCGTCTTCGGCGGCATACACCACGCCCATGCCTCCCCGCGCAATCTGGCCCATCAGCTGGTAGTGTGTGCCGCTGAGGTCGGGAAGCTCCGCGCCGTCGCGCAGCTGCGAGAGAGCTTTGTCCGACAGATGTCTCATGGCGCGTCCCATCCAAAGACGGCTTTGGCTTCGCGCTGGAATTCATCCTCGTTGCCGCAAAGTTCGCGCAGTCGCTGCAATGCGATTTTGCGGAATTCCCGGCGTGCCCAGGCCAGGGCGTTGGTGACGTCGGTAACCGCGATGCCGTACTCCGCCGCGAGCCGCTCGTAGGAAATGTTGTCGTCGCCTTCCAAGTCGTAGGCTTCGAATAACCCAAAGGTGCATTCGCGCTGCTTCTCAGCACAGAGTTGGCGAAGATTTTCGACTGCAAGGGCAAACAGGCTGCGCACCGATTCTTTTTTGAAAAACGCCTCGAGCGATTCCGGCGAGGCAAGAGAGGCAGCGTCAATGGTGGAGGCGCCGAGTTCTTCTTCCGCGCCGGCAAAGTTGAGCGCCACGTGTTCGATGTTTCCGCCGCGCTTTTGCCTGCGGGCGGCCTTCTCTTCGTTCATCACAAAGCTGTCGACGCAAAGGCGAAGGTAGGTGCGGAGCCGGCTCTTGTTCGCGTCAAAACGGCCAAGCAGTTCCCGCTCGAGCAACTCAGCGAAGAAGCCTTGGGTGAGATCCTGGGCATCGGCTGCCGCGCGATTCCACCGCAAGCGAATGTATTTGTAGACGGGCTTCCAGTACGCGGCACAGAGAGCGTCCAGCGCATGCGCGCGTTCGGCAACGTCTTCGCTGCGCGCCGCTTCAATCACCGACCAACGAGTGGCGGGAAAGCGGTCGCCGCCGCTGAATCCATCGTGGCTCATGCATCAGTCCCGAGTGCCATCAGTTTGAAGGGAGTTTAAGCAGGATGGCCGAAGCTGACAAGCGCAACGAACGTGATTCGCGGCAGCCACAGCCCTGCCGGACGAAGCAATGGGTGCTCCCCTCATTCCCCTTGTCAAACTAGGAGAGCGTCGGTTAGACTCCTAGTTAGACTAGGAGGCAACGGTACAGTGAGCAAAAACGCGGAACTGCTCCCAGGTACATTGGATATGTTGATCCTGAAAGCGGTGTCCTTGAAACCGCTGCATGGATACGGTGTGCTGTTGCGCATCCGACAGATCTCCGGAGATGCGATTGAGATTCCGCAGGGATCCTTATATCCCGCCCTCTACCGGCTGGAGCACCACGACCTGATTGCAGCAGAATGGGGACAAAGCGAGAACAATCGCCGGGCAAAGTACTACACGCTAACCGCCGCGGGGCGCCGCCGCCTGCGAGACGACACGGCCGGCTGGAACCGCCTTGTATCCGCAATTGGCGCAGCCTTGAACACCACGTCAGAGGAGGTCTGACATGCTGAGGCGTTGGCGTTCTCTATTCCGTGTGCTGCTTCGACGGCGTGATTTTGAAGATAACATGAGCGAGGAGCTGCGCTTCCACATCGAGCAATATGCCGACGACCTGGTGCGCTCCGGCGTATCGCAGGAAGAAGCGGCTCGCCGGGCGCGAATGGAACTCGGCAGCGTTACCAATATCAAAGGGGATTGCCGCCAGGCATTTGGCGTTCACCTGATCGACGAGCTTTGCAGGGAACTGAGTTACGCCGCGCGATTGCTGCGAAAGACACCCGGATTCACAGCTACCGCTCTTCTAACGCTTGCGGTTTGTCTTGGCGCCAACTTGACCATTTTTGCCGTGATCGATTCGGTGCTGCTTCGTCCGCTGCCATTTCCCGATTCCGGCAAGCTGGTGACGATATTTAATACCTATCCGAAAGCCGGCGTAGAGCGCGACGGTTCTTCGATAACCAATTACTACGAACGCCGCGGCCAAATCTCCGCGTTCAGCTCGCTCTCGATCTATCGGTATGGCACGGAGATTATCGGCGACATTGGCTCAACGGAACGCCAGCCGACTATGCGAGTATCTCCGGAGTTTTTCGTTACTCTTGGGCTCGGCCCGGTGATCGGGCGCACGTTCACCGACGACGAAACCACTTCTGACACCGATCAAGTCGCTATTCTGTCCGACACATACTGGCGCCAACGATACAACGCCGATCCGAATGTCATCGGAAAACGTGTTCGCGTGAACAGTGTTCCCAGAACCATAATCGGCGTCTTGCCTGCGACCTTCCGCTTTCTGTCTTCCGATCCCCAGTTATTCCTCCCTCTGGCATCGCGCCCTGAAGATCGCACGCCATTACAACGGCATGCCGGCGGAAACGTCACGCAAATGATCGCGCGGCTTAAGCCAGGCGCTACTGTGGCCCAGGCCCAATCGGAGATCGATGCGCAGAATGCCACGCTGGAGACCGACGACCCACAAGCCAAAATGATGGCGAATGCGGGCTTTCGTTCGATGGTGGTGTCACTGCATGGCGATCACGTTGCGGCGATTCGTCCGACGCTACTGTTATTGCAAGGAGGAGCGATTGCCCTGGTGTTGATCGGGGCCGTAAACCTGATCAACCTGCTTCTGGTGCGAGCCAGTGGTCGAGTGAAGGAACTAGCCGTTCGCCAGGCGCTGGGCGCCGGTCAGGGATACGTGGTGAGCGAAGTGGTGGTCGAGACTACTTTGCTGACGCTGGTCGGGGGATTGCTCGGACTGGCTGTTGGCTATGGAGGAATCCAGCTTCTTCGCGTTTTGGGAGTGGATCGCCTGCCATTGGGAAGCCGCGTTGCCTTCGATGCGCGATTGGCATCGGTCGCTTTCGTCGCAGCTATCGTGTTAGGCATCTTGGTTGCAGCACCGATCGCCTGGTTCAGTCTTCGGCGCCGTTTGGGCAATGCGCTTCAATCAGAGAGCCGCAGCGGAACGAGCGGTCGCGCCGCTCAGTTCCTGCGTCACAGTTTTATCGTTTCTCAGATTGCGTTGGCGTTCATTCTGTTCGCTGGGGCGGGTCTGCTCAGCCTCAGCCTGGAACGCGCGATGGCCGTTTCTCCAGGCTTCCAGTCCGACCACGTCCTTACCGGGCAAATCTTGCTTCCATGGGCAGATTACCCGGACGGCGCGTCCCGCCTTGCATTTGTTGAAAAGCTGATGGACAAAGCCGGCCACTTGCCGGGTGTGTTGTCCGCGGGAGCGGTCAGCAATGTGCCCTTCAGTGGCAGAAGCGGCAAAAGTGCCGCCACCGTCGTGGGGTACGCTCTGCGCCCGGGCGAATCACCGCGAGGACACTACTCTTACGGCGTTGGCGGCGATTACTTTCAGGCCATGGGTTTCTCGTTGCGGGCAGGACGATTTCTCACGGCCGCCGATTCACATCGCGCCGAGCGCGTCTGCCTTGTGGACGAAGACTTCGCGCGGCACTACTGGCCAAATGCCAGCGCTATTGGCCAACGCCTTTGGGAAGGCTCCGAAGCGGGCACCGATGCTGACGCCTTTACGGTCGTCGGGGTTGTTGACGAGACGAAACAGGCGGGACTCACCGAAGACGAAGCGCAGGGCGCGATTTATTATCCCTATGTCTTCCGTACGGATGACAGCTTCTTCGTGACGGTCCGCACCAGCCTTCCGCCGGAATCGCTCGGGTTGACGCTGCAAAAAACGGTTCGGCAAATCGATCCGGATATACCGGTCAACGACCTTCGGTCGATGAACACGCGCATTGCGGATAGCCTTGTCGCTCGGCGCTCATCGGCCCTGCTGGCTGGTCTGTTCTCTGGCATCGCCCTGTTGCTCACAACGATCGGAACTTACGGTGTGTTGAGCTTCGCGGTAGCACAGCGTCGCCGCGAAATTGGGCTGCGTATGGCGCTAGGTGCGCAGTCGAGTCAAATTCGCAGTCAGTTCCTTTATCTCTCGCTACGATTGCTGGCTGGCGGAACGATATTGGGCTTGATCGGAGCGTGGCTGACAGGCGCAGCGATGCAGGCTGTGCTTTTCCACGTGCCGGCTCTGAACCCGGCGATCCTCGCAGGCACTGCGTGCGTGATGGGGTTGGTGACTCTTGCCGCTTGCCTGCGGCCATCGCAGCGCGCCGCGCGGATATCCCCGATGGAAGTTCTCGCCGAGCAGTAGAGAGTCCATGCAAAGCGTCGCCAAAGACTAGCTAGCTAACGCTTCTAATGTCGATCCAAAAGCTGACTGTGTGTTTCCCTCATCCCCTTTTGCGGATCATTCCGTGTAGCCGACCTGCGAGAGTTTCCTCTACGGGCTGAAGCCAGCGGATCCGGTCGCAATCGGGTTGGCCGTGCTAGCCATGAGCGGCGTGGCTTTTCTGGCGGGCTATCTGCCGGCACGACGTGCTATGCGCGTCGATCCGATGGTGGCGCTGAGATACGAATAGTCCTTCGCACACTTGACCGACCAACCCTTGCAGTCAGGTCTTGAGACAAATCGTTGCTAAGAAACGAGTAGGAAGTTCCAGGACGCGGGTAGCCGCAGCCCGCGCCCTGGAAACGCAACATTACCAGCCGAATCGAAAGCCCGAAAACTCTTGGGGCACGAATACAGAGCCGCCCAGGTCCGCGTCGGTGAAGCCGAATACGAAGATCTGGTTGGGATTGGCGATGGGGTTCCATTCACATCGTTAACGATCTGCACGAAGTCGTTGTCATTACCGACCCAAAGAGTGTGCACGGTCGTAGTCCCTTGCTTGATGTCCGGGCCGAATGCCAAGCCTTCAATCTTGGAAGGAATCTGATCCAGATCGATGCCGCTTGCATTGAGGGCGGTAACCAGATTAAGGAAAAGCGTCTTGGATACGGCGTTTGCCGCAGCCGTGGGTCCGTCCATGGCGCTGACATCGACCGCGCCGTCCAGATCAATCTTAAAAAACTGCTTGATCTTGGCGTTGGTGCTATTTCCCGGCGGCGTGTTGGCTTCGCGTCCAGTGCCATCACGTTCATCGACCAGGAACTCGTGATTGTTGAGTGCCACGATTTCGCTGACGCCCGAGCCAGCAGTGAGCAGGTAGGCATATTGATGAGTGACGTGGCCGGAAAGGATGTCGATGGTAACGATGCGCAGCAATTTGGTTGCGCCCTCATTGGCATCCTGAATCAGAGCGTTCTGCATGATGCCCACTAGGGTGCGGCCGTCCGGTGTGACTGCCAGACCTTCCATGCCTTTATTGGCCACGCGACCGCTGGTATTGCCGGCGATTTCTACCGCGCCCATCGACGATAAGGTGTTTGCGTAGAAGTTTGCCGGCAACTGGAAGGTGCGCAGCCGCACGCCGAGCAGCCGGTCAAATTGATACACGTAAGGGCCGTATTCGTCGGAGATGAACACGCTGCGGCCGTCATTGGAAACACGCATGCCTTCGGAATCGAAGCGGGCATCGTTGGGATCGCCAGAGTTGTGGTTGGGATCGAAGTTGTCGGAACGTCCGGTAAAGAAGTGTTGGAAGAAATTGTTGATCCGCGGCACGCCAGGGCCGACGATGGTGTCACCGGCGCCGTAAACCAGGGAAGTGAAACTCCAGAGCAGCGTGGTGGCGCGAAGCGTGGGAGTCAGCGTAAATGGCAGACCCGTTCCGGAGGTGTTGGGCTGCAAGTCCATGGTGATGGTGTGGAAGCGGTTGATGTAGCTGGCGGTGTCGTCGATATTCGAGTCGAACGGTATGGCATTCGGGCCGCGGTCGGGCAGGGCAAGAAACGTATTGCCGGAAGCGTAGCAAAGCGCGGAGCCGAAACCGCCCAGTGAGTTTGCTGGCGCCCCGTTCTCGAGGGTGTAGTTACGCCCGGAGAGGTCGGCAAAGGAACCGGCGCGGGACTGGTCCAGCGTGCCAACGGCGAGAAGTTTGATTTGGGCTCGAGAATGGGGCGCGGCAAAGAGTGCAAGAATACAAGCGATGAACGCAATACGGACGGCAGCTATTTTCACGGATGAATGTTCCTCCCAGAGAGTTTGTTGCTGACGATTAATAGTCGGGGTGGGAGGAAGAAGTCAGGTGAATATGCCATTAAATCTATGTAAACGAATCGTACTGTGGAAATTCCTGTAATTTCGCGGCCCCGGTAGACTCCGTTTCGAGGCAAACACGTTCATCACACTTGCAAATTGCGAAGGTAGGGGACGCTGGCTTTCATCATCTCCAGATTCATTTCGACGAAGTAGTTTTTTATGCCGCCCGTTTTCGCAGCGCTAAAGATTTTCGTCCAATTCAACGTGCCCTGTCCTACCGGAACAACTTTCTTGGTTTCCGCTGACCAGCCCTGCACATGCATGGAAATGAAGCGGCCTGGATATTTGGTGAAATACTCGGCGGCATCGTAGCCGCGGCTGATCGTAGAGACCTGGAACTGGAATTTAACAAGCTTGGGATCAAGAAGGTCGAATAGTAAGTCGTAGGTTCGCTTGCCATCTACGGTCGAGAGTTCGAACTCCTCATTGTGAAGACCTTGCTGGATTCCAGATTTTGCCGACTGTTCGCCCATCTTGTTGTATTCGTCAGCCGCTCGCTTCACGTCATCCATAGTGGGCTTGGCAGGGCCGCCGAGGGACGGCACGAGCATTTGCGTCAGGCCTACGTCTTTTGCCCAGGCAATCGCTTTTGCCTGATTCTCCCTGAGTTCGGTGATGGTGAAGTGAGAGCTGACGCAGGTGACGCCCGCATCGGCGAGAATCTTCCGAATTTCCGCTCCTGAGTATTTTGCGAGGCCAGCGAAACCGTATTCGGCGTAACCTGTCGGCGAGCATAGTTCCACGGACTGAAATCCCGCGTCGGCCAGTTGTTTCATTGTGCCGGGAAAATTCTTGGAGAGCATTTCCCTGACCGGCCAGGTCTGGCATCCAATGGGTAGGCCCAGTGGATTGGCGCGAAGCTCCAATACCCCTGCTGCGAGCAAGCCTGCCGCGGCTGCGCGAGTCGCCGTAGTTTTCAAAAAGTCTCTTCTCGAAATTGAAGACATGGAACCCTCCCTGAGTGGCGCACTGCAGAAGCTCACGTAATGAACTCGCTAAAGTTCCCAACCGCTTCGGCGTTCCGGGCGAACATATTTTTGCGCGAGATCGGAGTTCGTGATTTTGAGGTTGCTACGGTCCCAGTTGAGTTTCTGTCCCAAGCGGGTGGCCACATCTCCGAGCAGCAGGGATTCGGTGACCAGGCCCGAGAATTCGAAGTTGCCTCCGGGCTTAACGCTCCCGCCCTTGCAAGCATCCAGCCATTCTCTCTCGTTGCCTGGCGATCGCGGCAACGTCTTTGGCGGCTGCTGATAACTTTTCATCTTGGCTGAGGGAATCAGTCTTGGATTACCGCCATTGAAATTGCAAAGAATTTTGCCGCGTTCTCCAATGAACAGCAGCCCCTCTTCGAACTCATCTTCATCCGGCTTCGGTTGCGCGTCCGCTTCGAGTTCTTCGGCACGGGGCGGTTTCAGGCCACCGTCGTACCAGGTGAATCTCACGGGCGGCATGTTGGATCGGGAAGGAAAGTTATAGGTGACGATAGAGGCCTGGGGATACGTTTCATCGAAGCGATCGGTGGAACTCGCTTCTACGGTGGTGGGCGCTTCGAGTTTCAGGACACGGAAAATTGTGTCGAAACTGTAGGAGCCCATGTCGCCCAGCGCGCTGCAGCCAAAATCGCACCAGCCGCGCCACACGAAAGGCAGATACACGCGATTGAAAGGACGTTCCGGGGCGGGACCAAGCCAAAGATCCCAATCCAGAGCTTCAGGTACTTTGTCAGTAACTTTTGGCCGTTCGATGCCTTGCGGCCAGAAAGGACGGTTGGACCAGTTCTGGACTTCGCGCACGGGCCCAATCGCTCCATCCCAAATCCATTCACACAGCAAGCGCGTAGCTTCGGAGGCCTGATTACCCACGGCAATCTGAGTCGCTACTCCAGTCTCGCGAGCGATTTCAGCAAGACGCCGCGCTTCATAGACAGTGTGCGTTAACGGTTTCTGGCAGAAAACGTGTTTGCGCTTCTTCATGGCGGCAGCGGATACCGCCGCGTGCAGGTTGTCCGTTGTGCAGACTACAACCGCGTCCACGTCTTTCTGTTTTTCGAGGAGTTCCCGGAAATCCGTGTAGGCCGAACAACCGTGATACTGGCCGGAACGTTGCTGGGCGCTATAGTAAGCTTCCACAATCTTCTGGGCAGGTTCACGCCCGGCAACGCCGCTGGTCACGCGAAGAGTATGGCTAAGCTGAATCGGGTCGTCCGGGCTGAGCCAATCCCAGCCGCTGTCTACACTGAGCAGCTTGCGAACGGAATTACAGAACTCGTGGGTGTCCCACTGTGGATAATTCGCACCGGTTTTATTGCAATCGCAGACCGCCACACCCTGCACGTCGGGCTCTTTCAAAAAGTGCAGCATCACGCGCAAACCCTGGGCGCCAACTCCAATAAAAGCAATGTTGACCTTGTCACTAGGCGGAACATAGCCGGCACCGCCCAAAACCCGGCCTGGAACAATCGAAAAACCAATCGTCGCGGCGGCAGTTTGCGCTAAGAACTTGCGCCGCGAAACCGTGGCTTCTAAACCGCTACGAGATCGAACTCGATTCTTCACAGTTCCTCTTTACGCGCACCTCGCAGACGTCGCATCATTTTTGCCGCACGCCTGTTGCGCTGACCCGCACTTGTGTCGATCAAACTGGATAATGCAGCCGAACCTCGAGTCTGTATATAACAAAATTCGCTATCACCGCAGCAGACCTGGCATGAACCACACCAGATCTCGCTAGGGCGTCGGGATATTGCGGATGCGTTGTTCCTCCGACGACATCAACGCTGCGGCGCGTTTGAAGTTACTTAGGCAGCCGTGCGCGACGGCCATACTGGAATAGTAATCGTTGTACCGGAATCCGTTTTCTCCCTTCCACATCGGAAACATGCTGCATGCGTTCAACCAATCGTCGCAGACCGGGGTTATATCCACATAGGTGTCGGCGGAAAAAGAAACGGCATCTTCCCAATTGCTCGCGAAGTAAAGCTTTCGCACGTTGTGCGCCGCCTGCTGGCGAACAATGGCGGGAAGACCGGCATAAAAAATCGCATCCTGAACGATTTCGTAGCAGGCACGGTGATCCTTGTGCCAAGTGCCCTTCCAGTGGGTGACGATTGTCGAAGGCCTGCACTGGCGAATCACATCGCAGACCGCGAACTTTGCTTCGTCATTGACGGGAATTTCACCGTCGGGATAGTGAAGGAACAGGGCTCTTGCGCCGAGCGCCGCGGCGGCTTTTTCCGATGCTTGCTGTTGAAATTGTCCGTACGGCTCCGCCGGAATTTTGGCGGATCCCCGCTCGCCCAGCGAAAGACTCAGAAAGTAGCCGGTGCCTTTCAAATGAGTGGCCACGGCGACCAGCGCGCCCATCGCGAAAAATGCATCGCCGGGATGCGCGGCAATTACCAGAACGTTCGAGAAGTCTCGATCCGGCGCGCCCGAAGTGGTGTTGGAGGGGCGGCCCGGTAGCTGAGCGTCCTGTAAGAATCCGCTTCTCGTTGAGAGGGCAGCTACGCCGCCGCTCGCCATAGATAAAAAGTCACGCCGTGTGGAAGACATAGTCCTTCCTTTTCGAGGAAATGCATGTTCTGCGTAAACCGATTGAAGTGCACGCGACAGAGTTACCGCCATGTTAGCTGGCGGAACATACGGAACTACATCATCCCCGGACGTTGCTGGCAAGCAAAAGGCACAGCTGGTTCTTCGCTTGTTTTGCAGCAACCCTCCCATGGCGTCTGCGGATAGCGGCGAGTCTGGAAACTGCGCCGCGCGATTGGCAGGGCTTTCGTCACTGTGGGTTTGGCTGTAAACTGGTAAGGTTGACTTCCACGCGATTATCGGTCAGAAGCGCCCCGGATAGCGGAAGTTCCACGAGGTAAGGAGAGAATCCCCATGGCAGTCGATGTGGTCATGCCCCAGATGGGCGAGAGCATCTTTGAAGGCACCATCACCAAATGGCTGAAGAAGCCCGGCGACAAGGTGGAGAGGGATGAGCCGCTGTTTGAAATTTCGACCGACAAGGTCGATGCGGAAATTCCTTCGCCCTCGGCGGGCGTTCTGAAAGAGATCAAGATTCCCGAAGGCCAGACCGTGCCGATTCAGACGGTTGTGGCGGTGATCGATGGCGCGGGAGCTGCTGCCGCCTCTGCGCCTGCTCCGGCTGCCGCACCTGCGGCAAAGCCTGCGGCCGCGCCAGCGCCCAGTGCTGCGTCTACGCCATCGCCCGCGAAACCCGCACCGGCCCCGGCTCCCGCTGCTCCGGCCGCTTCAGCGGCAGTGCCTCAAGCGGATGGCGGCGCAACCAGCTCGACCGAGCGCGTACATTCTTCTCCGCTGGTTCGCCGGTTAGCCAAAGAACACAACATCGACCTGACCACGCTGGAAGGAACGGGCGCGGCCGGGCGCATTACCAAGGAAGACATTGAAGCCGTGATTGCCGGGCAATCCACCGCAGCGCCAGCGGCTTCCACTCCCGCGGCAACCCCCGCGGCGTGGTCCACTGCACCACCTCCGCCGCCTGCTCCGGTTGCGGCGGCTCCCGGCGCGCCTGCCGCGCACGGCACGCAGTACATCCCATCGCTGCAAGTCGGCGTTCCGCGCGAACGCATTTACTTCGGGAATTACGAACTGCAACCGTTGAGCGTGATGCGGCAGAAGATTGCCGAGCACATGGTGGCGTCGAAGCACGTTTCGCCGCACGTTTATTCGGTCGACGAAATCGACATGAGCAAGGTGGCGGCCATCCGCGCCAAGTCCAAGGAAGAGTTCGAGAAGCGCTACGAGACTAAGCTGACGTTCATGCCGTTCTTCGTGAAGGCAGCGGTGGCCGGGTTGCGCGCGTATCCGACGTTGAACGCTTCGCTGGACGGCACCAACGTAGTGCTGCACAAGGAAATTAACGTGGGCATCGCCGTGGCTCTCGACTGGGGCTTGATCGTTCCGGTGGTGAAGGGTGCCGACGAAAAGAATTTGCTGGGCATCCAGCGCACCTTGAATGACCTGGCGGAGCGCGCGCGTTCCAAGAAACTGAAGCCCGAGGAAGTGCAGGAAGGCACCTTCTCGATCACCAATCCTGGCGTGTTTGGCGGCTTATTCGGTTTGCCAGTGATCAGCCAGCCCAATGTGGGGATTTTGGGGTTGGGTGCGATTGAAAAGCGCCCGGTGGTGATCAACGATTCCATCGCCATCCGCTCCATGTGCTACGTGACGCTGAGCTACGACCATCGCGTGGTGGACGGCGCCATCGCGCACCAGTTCTTGCACAAGGTAAAGGAAACGCTGGAGAACTGGTCCGAGCCGCTGGTTTGAGAAGTTATCAGTAATCAGTTTTCAGTTTTAAGTAAGGCGCAAAGCGCTCCCTGGCGCCGCTGCCGCGGTCAGATAGCCACAGAACGCTATGGCTGAAGATAATCAGCTATGAGATGACCGCTGGACAATAGTTCCTCATTCCTAGCAACTGAAGGCTAGTTTTTCTCTGAGCCGCACCAAGGTTGTGTCGATTCGTCCGTACTTGCCCATCTACCGCTGCAAGCCTCTTTTATCTTTTAACTTTCGGCCGCTTTTCTTTACTTAAAACTTAAAACTGATTACTGAGAATTTCATTGAATCAACGGCCTCATCTTCGCGGCCCACACCGCGAACGCTTCCATCGGCACCGCCTCCACGCCGGCATCGCGCAGGGTTTCCTGTACGAAGCGGTGGCGCTCGCTTTCCGCCAGCAGGTGCACATCGGTGACCGCGGTAAATTCCGCGGACGTCACTTTTTTACGGATGTGCTCCGCGGTGTATGCCAGTTCCTTGGTATCGCGCGGAGCGCGGGATACGCTGATCGCTTGAACAAACCCGCGGGTTCCGTTGCGGCGATAGCTGTAGTCGAGGCACATGGGATCGCCGGGGAACGTGAACTCCGCGGCGTGCACGCCCTTGTCCATGCGTTCCCACAGGCGCGCCTGCCTCAGCACCTGCGAGCAATACGACCGAATTGCGCCGCGGGTTCCGTCGGCCCCCACGCGCGTGGCTCCCCGAAGCGGCGCCACATGATCGGCGTACAGCCGGTCGGTCTCGGCGTCGAGGTCACCGGCGCCCACGACGCCTAAATCATGCAGCGTCAATTTGAGCGGATCGCCCGGGTAGCGCGAACCAAACTACAACCCCGGAACGCACGGCGTCCGCGACCGTGGCAACTCAATGCACAAGTCCGGCGTCAAGCGGATCAGCTCGGGCGATACGTAAATGACTTCCAATGGAGTCGTGGGCAGCCCCAGCCGCGACGCCAGCCGTGTACCGAGCAGCTCGTTCACCAAAACCCGCCGATGCTGCGGGTTATTCTGGAACTTCACCACGTAGTAGTTGCTGTCCGAGCAGCGCATCAGGTGCGACTGCGCACCGCCGCGCTTTTTCCGTATCTGCTCTAATGCGTGCAACATATAAGTTGATGCTACGTTACTTGCAATCAACAGCAAGGTCCGCGGACAATCCATAGCGGATCCTTTTCCGTTATGGTTCGCCGGCTTACCCATTGCGGGACTGGCCACCCAGCCCTCCCAGACCACTGCGGAACCAAAGCTTCCGGTTGCGCGCGGACTCCGGCACACATACAAAAGGCCCCTCGAATAATTCGAAGGGCCCGTTTTGCCAATTCCGATTAAACTATCGCCAGTGCTAGCGGCGCTTCTTCTTCGCGGCCTTCTTTTTGGGAGCGGCTTTCTTGGCCGGCTTCTTGGCCTTGGCCGGCTTTTTCGCGGCTTTCTTCGGAGCTTTTTTCGCCGCCTTCTTGGGAGTGGCTTTCTTGGGCGCTGCCTTCGGAGCCGCCTTTTCCACCGGCTCTTCGTCGCCCTCTTCGCTGGGTTCTTCTTCCACCACAAGGATTTCTTCCTCTTCCTCGGTAATTCCCTCGCCGTCCCCGCCTAGTTCGTCGTCATCCAACCGGGACAGCTCGTCGTCTTCTTCAAACTGGTCCTTCTCGAATTCCATGCTTTCCTCCCCTGGGGGCTCAACTTTACCCGGTGTTCTTGGCACGCTGCACCAGCCGGAGCCGACGTCTGCCTGCCCTTGCGATTTGTTATCCCACTCTGCGGTGCTTGTCAAGAGTCCTGCTCACAAGCAGCGGGGTTAGGGCTATCATTGTACGGTAACCATCATTTGTGCCTGGGTTTTCTGGGTCACTTCAGGGCGTCGTGACGCTTTTGCTGCTGGTGGTTTTCTTTTTGACGGTGCTTTTCGGCGTATGCTTCACCGTGGACGGCGCGCCCCCCACGGTATAGATCCTCAGCACCATTCCGCGGCTGACTTTGGCGGTTTTCAGCCCGTTCCATTTTCGGACATCCTCGGAAGTCACGCTGAACTGGTCCGCGATTCCTCCCAGCGTGTCGCCCTTTCTCACCCGGTAACGCACCAACCGCGGCCTGGTCTCTTCCAGCGGCCGCGCAGCGGGAATGATCAACTTCTCGCCCGGGGTCAAAGCCTCGCCGTGTTCCAGATCGTTGGCCTCCGCGATGGACAGCGGCGTCACATGATACTTTTTCGCGATGGCCGTCAGCGTTTCGCCCGCCTCCACGCGATGCCGGCGCCAGCTGACCCATTTGTCCGCGGGAATGTCCGCGATTTCCGCGGAAAACCTTTCTGACGTGCCTTTGGGTAAGTGCAGCACAAATTCCGGGTCATCCGGCGTGGCCATGCGCAGCAACGACGGATTCAGCGTGCGCAGCGTGTCCACATCCACATCGATGGTTTCGGCCACCAGGCGCAAGTCGATGGCTCGCCCTGGCTTCACCACATCGGTCTCCACCGGTGACTCAGGATCGACGGCAACACCATAGTGCGCGGCATCCTTGGCGATCAGCGTGAGCGCCAGGATGATAGGCACATAATTTTTGGTCTCCCGCGGCAGCACGTTGCGTTTGTATAGCTCCCAGAAGTCCGCGTACCCCGTGCGCTCGATGCCCTTCTGCACGTTTCCGGGACCGCAGTTGTACGCGGCCATAGCCAGATACCAGTCGCCATACAAGCCGTACAAGTCGCGCAGATGCTGCGCCGCCGCGCGCGTAGCCTTTTCCGGGTCCATGCGCTCGTCTACCCACCACGATCGGCGCAACCCATATTCATTGCCGCGCCATTGCACGAATTGCCAGATGCCGCGCGCTCCGGCGCGCGACAAAGCCAGCGGTTGGAACGCGCTCTCCGCTTGCGCCAGATAAATCAGGTCCTGCGGCACGCCTTCCTCGCGAAGCACCCGCGCAATCATCTCCTGATATTTGCCTTTACGGCGCAGGCCGTTTTCCACGATGGCCCGTCCGCGCGGAGTCTGGAAAAAATTCAGGTACGAAGCGACTACATCGTTCACGGTCAGCGGCAAGTCGTGCGAACTGCTCTTGGCCGTCTCTTCTGCGTGCTCCCTGAGCTTGGGATCGACCGGGAAGGTCAACTCCGCCACTTCGTCAATTGGCGCGGGGACCGCCGGCGCCTCGGTGAAGCCATCACCGGCACGAAACGACTGTAACTCGTAGGTGTAAACAGTGTCTGTTACGGTATGAAACAGTTCGCTCAGGCGCGGATCGCTGTTCGGATCGTAACCGCTCTCCAGCATCCAATCGATGGCGTCGTCGAAATCGCGCCGCGCCGCTTCCAGGTGCCCTGCCTTATAGTTGGCCTCTCCAGCCGCAAACTTTTCTTTTACCCGCACAATCAGGTAGTCGATTCCGCCGGGGATGGGCGGCTGCAGTGCAGTAAGAGGATGCTGCAGAAGGTCGGGCATGGGCAGAACCCCGACGTTGACCGGCGTTTGCGGAGCCGCTGCTGGTTTCGGTGGCGCCAGCGCGGGCACCCGTGTTTGCGCCGGTTTCTTGCCCGCGTCCTCGCACCCGCAAAGGCATGCCATCAGCGCCACGCAGCAGCCCGCTCGCACTCGTAGGTTACGCATCTATTCCATGGTACGGAGGGCTTGCGCTCGCGGTCAACGCTTTCCACCCCCTGGCCGTAGCGCATGCCGCAACCCTTCGTTTCAGCCCACCCCGCAGTCACCGGACGGCGGGCACTCGACAATCGCCGCATTCTGCGCCAGAATTCTCTTGCTCATTCTTACCGCACATTCTCGGGGAGGCTTTCATGATTTGCCGTCGTCTTTCGTTCGTTGCCATATTGGTTCTGGCCGCAGCTTGCAACCTGCCCGCGCAGACCACCGCCCAGACCATGCCCCCCCCCTCCTCCAACGCCATGTTCGACAAGCTGAAAACCCTGGTGGGCAGCTGGCAGGGAAAAGATCAGCACGGCAACGTCGTGCATCTCACCTTTGAGCTGGTGTCCAACGGCAGTGTCCTGATGGAGCGGCACACCTCCGCAAATGGCGCGGAGATGATCAGCATGTATTCGATCGAGGGAAACCGTATCCTCCTAACTCACTACTGTTCCGCCGGGAACCAGCCCGTTCTGCAGAGCCAGCCGCTGCCCGCTGCCAGCAAGCAAATGGACTTCAGCTTCCTTCGTGCCACGGGGTTGAAGACGCCGGACGACGGCCACATGGTGGGCCTGAGCATCACCTTCGAGGACAAAGATCGCCTGTCGCAAATCTGGAACTACAGCGACCACGGCAAGAAGGAAACGGATCTATTCACGTTCACACGGACGAAATAAAGCAGTTCTCAGTTCTCAGTTCTCAGTTCTCAGTTTTCAGTTATGAGCTTTAAGTTTCGGAAAGGAACACTGCACCCACCCGCACTGCGAGCGCAGCCGAGCAGAACGGCAGCCGGACATCACGACTCGGATCTAAACTGAAAACTGAATACTGAGAACTGAACACTTTCTTACGCCGCGACGCGCGTCGCCAGTTTCCGCGCTGCCAGGCCAAACATCAGCCGCGAAATGCCCGTCATTAGCAGATTGATCCCCACCAGCGTTCCAATCGCCCACACCGAACTGGACGGCCAGTGGAACAGAATCAAACACGCCAGCAGCAGGGTCACAATCCCGTTAAACAGCAGCCACCCCGATGCGCCCTCCAGACGGGTTTTGAAATACGCCACAATTTCGATCACACCCTCGGCCAGGAAAATTCCGCCCAGCAGCAGTGTGAGTGTAGCGACCCCCATGATGGTGTGCGTCAGGAAGTACAGGCCGCCGATCAGATACACCAGCCCGATCAGCACCTGCCCGATTACTTGCTTCGTCCCGCCTCCCTTGAACGCAGTCACAAAGTGAGCCACCGCGCCGAAAATCAAAACCCATCCGACCAGCAGCGTCACCGCCAGCCCCGCGATCCCCGGTTCGATGATTGCCAGTATCCCTAAAATGATAAACAGCACCGCCATGGCGATGAACCAACCCGTGATCGTCTTCGCCACCGCTGCCGGTCCACGCAACCCGTGACTGACATTCGCAGTCGCCATTTGACACCTCCACTTGCGCGCAATGTTTGGAGCAGGCCAGCCGCTGGACGATTTCCGGTGGCCTCAAAGTAATCAGGGCGGATTCGCGCCCATTCTACCTCAAGAAAGGCGCGAGTGAGCAAACTGAAAGATCAAGAGGAACCCCGCTCCAGGTTGCCTGACCCCGATTCCTGATTACTAATACCTGATTACTGATATCTGCTACTGTAGAGCTGCTCGCTCCAACTACATCCCGTGTGAGGCCTCATGAGCAAAGGCATTCTGAGTTCATCGCTGGTTTGCGTTGTGCATCGGTCTGCGCTGGCGGTATTGCTCGCGTCTGTTGTTGTTTCCACAACACTCGCATCGCCCCCCGACAGTGGGAAACCGGTCCACCTGATCTGCGATTCTCTCAGCAATCCGCTCGGCATCGACGACCCTTCTCCGATATTTTCCTGGCAATTGCTTGATTCGAGGTTCGGCGCACGTCAAAGCGCCTACCAACTCCAGGTGGCCAGCAATCCCGAATCGCTCGCCACCGGCAAAGCGGACATTTGGGACAGCGGGCGCGTCACCTCCGGACAATCAGTTGGCGTGGCTTACGGCGGAAGCTCTTTGCTTGCGGAGAAGCGCTATTTCTGGCGCGTGCTACTGTGGAATCAGGACTCGCAGCCTTATCCTGCAAGCGACGTCGCGTGGTTTGAAACGGGTGTTCTGAAACCCGAGAACTGGCGCGCGAAATGGATCGGTTCAGAAAGCACGGAGCACCCTCTGCTGCGCGAGTCCAAAGCTGAATGGATCAGCAACAAGAGCGATGCGAGCTACAAAGCTTCGGGCGAGTCTCATCACGATTTCCTTTTGTCCTTTGAACTTCAGAAAACCGTCAAGCATGCTTCGCTCTACGTCACCGGACAGGATACCGCCGCCGCATGGCTGAACGGCAAACAGGTGGTCACCGCGCAGCCTCTGCCTCCGTCGAAGAAAAGCCCCTGGCAGACGTACGCGCGCGCCGACGTCACCGCGCAACTGCGCTCCGGCAAAAACAGACTGGCGGTCGAAATCATTCGTTATCACTCCCCTGACTCCGGGACGAAGGGCGAGGAGAGCCGGACGCCGATGAGCGCTTGCCTGATCGTGGAGTCGCAGGACGGGACCTTCGCCGTGTTTCCAAGCGATGGGCGCTGGAAAAGCATGCTGAATGCCTCCGCCGGATGGACTGCCGCAGGCTTCGACGATTCCCGATGGAACGCCGCCGAAACTTATGTGTTCTCCGGCTCCCCGATGGACGACGCCGCGCTGGGCATGCCGCTGCCCACCGACAGCGTGAAAATCCTGCGACGCGGATTTGCCATTGCGAAGCCCGTGAAATCCGCGCGCCTTTACGTCACGGCTTTGGGCGCGTATGAATTCCATCTGAACGGCCGCCGCGTTGGCGACCAGATACTCAGTCCGGGTTGGACGGACTACCGCCTTCGCGTTCCCTACCAGGTTTACGACGTAACGCAGCAGCTCAGCGAAGGCAAAAACGCGCTGGCCGCTTATCTCGCTCCCGCTTGGTACACCACCCCGCTGATGTGGGTCGGCAAAGGCTACAACTATGGCAACACGCCGCCCGCTCTTCGCGCGCAGCTCCGCATCGAACAAGCCGACGGCTCGGTGGAATGGATCGCCACGGACGAATCCTGGCACGCTGATGATTCGCCCATCCTGCAAGCCGAAATTTACGACGGCGAGACATACGACGCGCGTCGCGAGCAGCCTGGCTGGGATACCGCTAGCTTCAACGACACAAAGTGGAAGCCGGCCGAACTCATTCATCCGCTTGAGCCGGCAATCATCGCGCAAGCCTTTCCGCCGGTCCGCGTCGAAAAACTTCTCGACGCCAAAACCATCACCACTCCCAAGCCGGGTGTCACCATTTATGATTTTGGGCAGAATCTTGCCGGTGTGGCGCGTCTGCGCATTTCCGGCGCTGCCGGCTCGCAAGTGCAGCTGCGTTTTGCGGAAATCCTGAATGACGACGGCACTCTCTATACCGATAACCTGCGCACCGCAAAAGCCACGGACCGCTTCATTCTTTACGGAAAAGGGACCGAGGAGTATCAGGCGCGCTTTACGTTTCACGGATTCCGCTACGTGGAACTGACCGGCTTGTCCACTCCGCCGGATATTGCCGCCGTCAAAGCCGTCGTTCTGCACACCGACGCCCCGTTCACCATGCAATTTCACTCCGCAAGCTCCATGATCAATCAGCTCTGGAGCAATATTCTGTGGGGCCAGCGCTCGAATTTTATCAGCGTGCCCACCGATTGCCCGCAGCGCGACGAACGCCTCGGCTGGAGCGCCGACGCCCAGGTCTTTTGGCGAACCGCCGCTTACAACATGGACCTCGCCACGTTCTCCCAAAAATTCACCGGCGACCTTCGCGGCACGCAGTCGGGCACCGACATGTTCGGCATTTTCGCACCGGGCACGGTAACGTCCAGCGCCGAATCCGCCGCAGGGTGGAGCGATGCGGGGGTCATCATCCCGTGGACCGCCTGGTCGCAGTACGGCGACACGCGAGTGGCGGAGCAGAATTGGGCGGCCATGGAGCGCTACCTTTCCGCCATTCAATCCGCGAATCCAGATTATCTTTGGAGGAAAAATTATGGCATCGCGTTCGGCGATTGGCTGGCTCCAGACGAGCACACTTCCGAGGAGTTACTGGCTACCGCCCTGTGGGCCTACGACGTGTCACTGATGCAGCAGATGGGCATCGCACTGCACCGCGATAACGAGGCCAAAAAATACGGTGACCTCTTCGAAAAAATCAAAGTCGCGTTCAACAAAGCCTACGTGCAACCTAACGGCTTCGTCGGCGCGCTGGACAGCAAACTCAACGCCGCCGCGCCTCCCGCTGAAAATGCTCCCAAGATTCCTGTCGACACCCAGACCGGTTACGTTCTGGCGCTGCAAATGAATTTGTTGCCGCAGAATCTGCGCGCGGCGGCTGCGGACAAACTCGTCGCCAAAATTGCCGCTCGTCAGTGGACCATCGGCACGGGCTTCCTGGGGACGCCCGCTCTGCTGGAAACGCTCACGCGCACCGGACACGCCGACGTTGCCTACCGCTTGCTGCTGAATACGCAATATCCTTCCTGGGGCTACATGATTGACCATGGCGCCACAACCATGTGGGAGCGCTGGAACGGCAATCAAAAACTCGACGACCCGCAGATGAATTCCTTCAATCACTACGCCTACGGAGCCGTGGGCGGCTGGCTGTACCGTTTCGCGGCCGGCATCGATTTCGATCCTGCGGATCCCGGCTTTCATCACATCCTTTTACATCCAACTTTTGATGCCAAACTTGGCAGCGTCGAGGCCACTTACCAGTCGCCGTACGGTCCCATCGAATCCGCGTGGACGGTCTCGGGAAATCTCACTACCTGGAAAGCTGTTATTCCCGCCAACGCGAGCGCGTTGATCGTTCTGCCGGCGACGGAAAAAACGTCTGTCCTCGTCGACGGCAAAGATGTGCGTCAAAATCAATGGCTGCATTTTGTGCGCAGCGAGAATGGCGCGCAGGTATTCACCGCCGAACCCGGCTCGTACACCTTCACGTTGAAGGAATAGCGGACGCCTTCAGCCTGTCCCGGGCTTCGAAGGGCGGCGTACGCCTTCTTCCGTGTAACCCTGGCTTTTGTGCCAGCCCGCCGCCACGGGCCGCAGCCCATTGACCCCCATCCGCAGTCCCTCTACCATTCTTAAGTGCCGCGCCGCCACCCCGCCGCACCAGGAACCTTCTTCATGCGAAAATTCCTCGCCGCGATCGCCGTCGCATTATTCCCGCTAGCGCTTTCTGCGCAAACCGCCGACACCGTTATCGTCAAATATATTGCCGCTCGCGGCGGCCTGGCCAAGATCAAGGCGCTTCAATCGGAACGCATTAGCGGTACCCTCTCGTTCGGTCCAGGCGAAGATGGCACATACGTGGTGGAACGGGAACGCCCCATGAAATTGCACACCGAGCTAACGCTGAACGGCCAGACGCTGATTCGCACCTACGACGGCAAATCCGCCGGTTGGATTTACAATCCATTCGCCGGAGTGCCGGCCGTCGAACCCATGACCGAAAAGGACATCAGTAATATCGGGGAAGAAGCGGACTTCGAAGGGCCGTTCATCGACTACAAGAAGAAAGGCAATCAGGTGGAGTATGTCGGCAAAGCAGAACTGCAAGGCAAGCCGGCGTATAAACTGAAGCTCACAAACAAGAACGGCGACGTTCGCTACTTTTATTTTGACGCCAACTCCGGGCTGCTGCTCGAATCGGTGGTGACTACCAAAGAGGGCGACAAAGACGTGCTGATTGAAACCTTCTTTCGCGATTATCGCGAAGTGGATGGCCTGAAATATCCGTTTTTGGTCGAGTCCAACAGCGCCAGCCCCACGCAACCGCAGAAAATCACGGCGACCAATATTGAAGTAAATGTACACATCGACGAATCGCGCTTCGAAAAACCGAATCCGCCCGCATCGGCCGAAGCCGAATCCATAGCGGCCTGCGGTCACGCCACTCAGTTGTGCGTGGGAGCGATTATTGCGATGCCCAGCGCCAGATTAACTGATCCACAAACGAAAACCTTTGGTCTTTGCGATGATTGCCAGCACGCCAGGCCAATCGAATCCGCGAAAGGCTCGCGCTTCCTACTTTGCCGGCTGTCCGAATCTGATCCACGCTTCCCAAAATATCCGCGCCTTCCGGTCCTCAGTTGCAGCGGGTACCGACCCAGGATCGCTGAAGCGTGACGCCATGTTTCTCTTTTCTTTATAGGTATTTCTCAGTATACTCGCCGCAGAGCACCCTCTCATGCCGCGCTTCCGTCCCGCTCGCTTGGCGTTTCTATCCTCTTTACTGTTTTGTTTGGCCGCTTCTTCGCTCGCGCAAAGTTTGAAGATTACGAGCACCCCTGCTGGCGCGAAAGTCGAACTCGACGGTGTAGCCGCGGGCACCACACCTTTCGAGAAGATTTTCCCGGGCGGCTATTTCCATCGAACGCACAGCGTGATCGGCCAGCGGATGGAGCACCCCATGGTCGCCAGGGTCTCGCTGCCCGGTTACGCCACCCACGAGATCGCGCTGACCGAAGGCCCCATGCAGTGGATCGATCTTCACGGGCGCAATCACGGGCAATACTGGCTGTTCAAGTCCGACCATTTTGAGGTGCAGCTTGATCCGGTCGGTTCCACATTCACTGGTTCGGTTACCGCTACTTTGACGCCCCAAGCCATCGCGCTGCGGCCGGAACTTTCGTTAGAGGAGATTGTTCGCCGCACCAAGCCCGCGGTGGGTACCTGAAAGCGCTGGATAAATCGGGCACCGGCTTTTTTGTGACGGACACGGGAGTGCTCGCAACGAACGCGCACGTCGCGCGCGGCGATTCTTCGTTTGTCGCGGTTTTAGCTGATGGCGTGCAATTGGATGCCAAAATCGTTTTTATTGATGCGGATCTGGACATCGCTCTCGCCAAGGTCACACCGCCATCGCCGGATTATGTTTTCCCGCACCTGCCGCTGGCCGATGCCACCAGTGTTCGCCAGGGCGAATCGGTTCTGGCGATTGGCAATCCCGGGGACGCCATGTTGTTCAGCGTGACGAAAGGCATCGTCAGCGCGGTTGGCAAGTTTTCCGCGGCTGGTCCCGGCACGTGGATTCAGACCGACGCTCCGATCAATCCCGGCAATTCGGGCGGACCATTGCTAAATGCTCGAGGCGAAGTGATCGGACTGAGCACCCTGAAACTAATCACCAAAAACGTTACCGGCATCGGATTTGCTCTCAGCTCGAATGATTTAGTCGCTGTGCTGAGCAAGTTTTATCGCGACTTGGCGCCACCCGCCACAACAACCGCAACCACAGCAACCGAACTTTCGGCCGATCTCTCCACCACCGAGGTATCTTCCCCGCCGACTCCCCCGAACGCACTTCCCACCTTTTCTTCAGCCACCGACGGTTTCGGCGTCGTCACGATTTCCTCGGATCCTGACGCCGCCGAAATCTACGTCGACGGAAAATTTGTTGGCAACACGCCCGCCACCCTCAAGCTTTCCACCGGGCAACATACCGTGGTCCTGAAATCCCAAGGCTTCGTCGAATACTCCCGCACGCTGGAAATGCCGCGTTCCAGCAAACTAACCCTGAAAGTCGATCTTAGGTCGCAATGAGACCCTTAACATGCGGATTCGGTTTGCGACGCTTGTGGGATGATATTTTGGTTCAGATGGAAGAAATTCTCTGGATCGTAATTCGCTTTCAGGTTTGCGAGCTTCTCATATTTCTTTGCGCCGTAAGCCGCACGGATCCTTGCTTGTCCTTCGTCTGCTCCCAGGTGGTTCGCGTACACTGCCGAAGAAACGAACGGCTGGGATGCGCTCCATACCTCGCGGGCCCAGCGCGTATTTTCCTCATCTTTATCAGCGTCCGACCAGTGCGCAATAATGGAAAGTTCAAATCCTGCATCTCGATGATCGAACGCCATAACATCCTTTGAAGCCCGCTTGATTGCGCCTTTAATTTCAAACAGAAGAATCATCGAATGCGGCGAGGGCATTGCTGTGGCGCCCTCACTCAAGACACGAGCGAAATCGGGATCAAGTTCGTCGACAAAGTTTGATTTCCAGTAGTAACGGTCCCCGATCGGAACCGCATTGTCGAGCATGCTCTGGATCGCCGTGTAAGGCATGCTCTGAATCAGGTCCGCTACCGGCGGTCCAAATCTCCGAAGCGGCTCAAGAACGCGCTGCCCCTCTATTGCCGACCCGGCATACACTGCAATAATGCCCACCAATGGCGAACCTTCCGGTGAGTTGAGAAAACCGACGGTCGTATCAAGCTCGTCGGGAGAGTTGGAAAGAAACTCTCGGTGGAAAGCGATCAGCTCGGCTGCACGCTCTCGCGGGTGCAACAGCATTCCCGCAAAGACCTCATCCAGCGGATGCACGCGGTATCGGAAGGACGTTACCACACCGAAATTTGCGCCGGCGCCGCGGATCGCCCAGAACAAATCCCGGTTCACTTCTTCACTAGCCGTGAGCATTTCGCCGTCCGCAGTCACGATGTCCACGGACAGCAGGTTGTCGCACGTGGCGCCATGTTTCCCCATCAAATAACCAAGCCCGCCCCCGAGCGTCAATCCGGCAATCCCCGTGTGGGAAACTTGCCCTCCAGTCGTCGCCAAACCGTGCGCCTGAGTCGCACGATCGAACTCGCCCCAAAGCAGACCTGCCCCCGCGGTCGCCTCCCGCGCAATTGGATCGACGCTAATCTGTTTCATTAATGAAAGATCCAGCATCATTCCGCCGTCGCAGACTGCGTTTCCCGCCACGCCATGCCCGCCGCCCCGCACACTGATCGTCATCCGTTCGGCGCGCGCCAACTTCACGCCTGCACGCACGTCGGCAGCAGACGCACATCGCACAATCAGCGCCGGCTTCTTATCGATCATGCCGTTCCAAATTCGGCGCGTCACCGCATACTCATCATCTGCTTGTGTTAGGAGTCGACCCTCGAAGTGGCTCTTCCAGTGGCTATAGTCCATTTGAGCCTCCGTCACGGACCATCGGAAATGTAAAAGTGGCTAATTATACTTGGGAAAGTAACTGAAGCAAGCCTTCAGAAGACTATTCGGGAAACTCTTCGCGGCCAAGTAGCGCATCGGTGCAACGAATCGCTTAGCCGCGCCTTAATCCACAAAATCGAGGGTCATGCCTTCGTGGCGGTACAGAAATCCCGCAAACTTGCCAAAGTCCGGAGACGCCACGTTGTTGTACACGGCATTGTAATTCCCATGATTGGTAAGGTTGAGCGTGTAAGCCCCAAGCCGAAAGTGGTGTCCTTTGCCGCTTTTGCCTTTCAGGTACGGTATCTTGAACGTCCGATACGCTTTGAGGTCCAGCGAGAAAAACTCCGGAAAGCGCTTCGAATTGGGCGCGCCCACATATTGCTGGGTGACATCGATCGGCGAATAGGGGAATCCGGAGTGCACATCGACCAGCGGGCTGAAGGTGATCTTCCAAGGCAATGCAAAGATGCCCCACGCGATAAAGCGATTCGGAATGTCGGAAGACAGAATCCCGTAAACGTTGGGCCGAAACACGGGCGCGGTAAATGGAATCATCACATTGGAAAGACTGTTCTGGTCTCCGCGCGCCTCGCTCCAGATGTAAGACGCTTTGATCTGGTCGGTTTCGCGAAACTTGTAATGCAGCGAAGCTTCCAATTCGCGATACATCGAAGATCCCGTGTTCGTGAGCGCCGTGAACGATTCGTCGGTTACGGAGGCCGCTGTGAACGGTTGCACCATGAACAGATACGTTGTGTGGCTGTTCAGATAAGTCAGTTCCAGCTGCAAATCTTTCCGCAGTTCCCGCACTACGCCTCCATTCCAGGTAAAGTTTCGCGGCGTGGTGCCTGGCTGCGCGGGCAGCGCCGACGAGCCCAGCGGATTCACGCCGGCGGTGTACGCGTTGATATAGGTCACTGGAAGTCCCACCGGCGCACCAGTGGTGTCATAGTTGGTGATGGTCCGCTCGGGATTCGCCGCCCAATTTGCCGCCAGCAAGGGCAATACTCCATAAAAGATACCTGCGCCGGCGCGAATCAAAGTCTTCTCGTCCTTGCCAGGTGAATACGCCACGCCAAGCCTGGGCGCCAGGACTGCGGACCATCCAGACGTTTCCGAACTCAACCGCAATCCCAAATCGACGCTTACATGCGAATTCAACAGCCAATGGTCCTGCACGAATTCAGCAAAAATACTGTCTGAAGGCGCTTGCGCCGTCGCGCCACTGAAATTGGTCGTTTGTGCCAGTGAATTATCGGCCCTCAAGATTTGAATCGGATTCGATCCAGTGGTGCCGAAGAAGCTGCGCCAGTCAATATCCGCTCCCACGCGGATTTGATGCGATCCAAGCCAATGCTTCTTCGCAAATTCATAATTCTCCAGAAACTGAAACTCCTTGCCTCGCCGCGACCACGCATTGAAGTAATTGCCGCCCCATCCTTGTGGCGTGATCAGCATATCCGCGATGCCTTGCCCCTGCGCATTGCTGTCAAATCGCGTATATTGCGCCACTGTCGAAAGAATATCTCCGGACTCGAATTCATAGTGATCAGACATGGCGACGGCCACGCCGCTTTGATTCAAGTTATTCGAGGCTGTCTGGGGAACCAGTGCGCTGATATCGATGTGTTCGGTACGCAGCGGAAAGGCATTCACCGTCATGGTCAGAATGTGATTCTTGGAGAGGATTGCCTCCACCGTGGTAAAGGAATTAAATCCCTGGCGCTTGCTGATGTCGTCCGGCCAGGGCAATCCTTCCACCGTGGTCTTCTTCATTTCGTACTGGAACGATTCCGACAGCAGCAATTTGTGGGGAATTAAGGGTGCGTCGAAAGAGATAGCCGGCGAGGCCCCGCCAAGTCCCACCATGTGCCCGTTTTTCCCCAAAATCGTGATCCCGAGCCGGTTGACGTTGAAGTCGAAGCCATCGGACGGAGGTTTCGTATCGATGGTAGTCAATCCCCCGGAAAAACTTCCCAGGCTCGCGTCATACGGCGTCTTGTACACGGCAAAAGATTCCACCGCGTCGGTGGGCACCGTGATCCCGAAACTGCCCGTTACTGGGTCCGTGTTGCGGGTTGAATTGATGATCAGCAGGCTTTGATTTTCGTCCGATCCTTTGAATACCAGTTTGCTGTCGAGTCTCTGCACCACGCCCGGCGTCATCGGAAAAATTTCCTTCACTGTTTCTTGCGAGGTGGGCAGGGTAACCAACTGCGCGTTCGTCACAATGGCGGCTGGCGCTGAGGCGTTCTCCGTGGAAATGATCGATGCCAATCCGGTCACGACCACTTTCTCAAAGACAGCCTCGACATCCATGCTGTAATCCTGAATGGCGTCATCTCCCGCTTTCAAAGACACCGGCCTGTCTATTCCTTTGAACCCTTGGCCCTCGACAGACAGCGAGTAGTCCCCCGGTTCCACATTGTGCAGTTCATAGTGGCCGTTTTCGTCCGTTTCCGTTGCCGCAGTCGTGCCAGTGGGTGCTTTCGGAGCGAGCTTTACCGTAACTCCCGCCATTGGCGAACCATTTTGCGCCGTGACTGTCCCGTGCACCGCGGCCACTGGATGAGTCGCGGGCTTAGTAGTCGTTGTCTGGGCAACCATAGAGGCGGGCGCAATGAACAGGACCAGTGCAGCAGCCAATCCCAGCAGCCATAACCAAGACACACCCATCCGGCCGCCGCTTGGGGGGACAAGCCACGCGCGATGCCGACGACAGGGAGACTGACTCATTATTCGACTCATATTAGTTTACAGGACAGAGCGCGTATTTCCCGAATCCGCGCAACCACAGTTTCTCGGTTATCACCCGACCGCTAGAGCTTCTCCGCTTTCATCCCTGCTGACATCCATCATCGACGGGCCAAATCCGCACCCGCCATTACCGCGGCCTGCCATGTACGGAACTCAGCCGAGACGGCGGGAACAAATTCCCGGCAGGCTCGCGGCAGTTGCTTCAGGATTTTTTTGATCTCCCCAAGGCGCCTCAGATCCGAGGTTGTCGTCCCGAAGAGATCGGTGAGCATACTTCCAGCGCTACCATTAGTTCCCGCTGAACGATCAAAAAGTTCCGCATATGCTCGTGGTGAAAAGCCAGCCGCTGCCAAGGCATACAGCGCCACGCGGTCTGCCTCATTCTGAGGGTTCCCTTCTTGCTGCTGCATGATCTGAGCAGCCTTCCTCAACAATTTTTCATCGTGGTCCATGTCGTTGAACATCAGCAGCAATTTCTCTGAAATATCCTTGCGATCGCTGACCGCGTTTACACCCAAAATTTCGTGAAATAACTGCGTCACAATGGTGGCGTTCTGGTGCGCCATAATGTGGCCCAGTTCATGGCCCAATAACCCGGCAAGTTCGTCGTCATTCTTCAGCAACGCAACCATTTTTCTCGAAACATAAATCCGTTCTGGTCCCACGCTGAACGACTGCGCACTCGGCGCATCAATCAAGATGACTCGAGCCCGCGCCTGATCGTGTGGAAGTTGCAATAGAACCCGGCCAGCGATAGCGTTCAGATGAGCCGTCAGTTTCTCATCGTGAGCGGCGTGGTAGCTGCTCTCTACCATTTCCGCTTCGATGTCACCCAGCACTCGTTCCTGTTGAGGGCTGAAAATATCAGCGGCGGCTGGAACCTTGATCGGCATGGCAACCGAGCACGATTGCTGCGCTCGCGCCGTGTCCCCAACGAAAAGAAACAGGGCGGCCAGAACAAACGCTGAGAGGATGGGCACTCGCCTATGAACTTTGCGCATGCATGCCTGTGGAAGCAAAAGCAGCCTAAACACGGATCGAAAGCACTTGGGTGTTCCGAAAGAAAATGGTCTCGTGACTAAGTTTAATTCTACGGGCGATCAGAAGCGGAACACTATCTTCAAGTCTGTGATTATTTCCAAAGCATATACGTGACCGTGGTCACATTTCTGCCGAGGGACATGTGGCGAACACCGAATCTGGATAGCTGCCGTTATAATGCAACAGCCGGCTAAATCCACAGCGGCCAGATCGCTTGGCACAATTACAGGAGCTCTAAATGATCGTCATCACAGGCGCATCGGGACGCACCGGGAGAGCGGCAACGCAAGCGCTGTTGGCAAAAGGCGAAAAGGTCCGCGTGGTTGGGCGAGACGCGAAGAAGCTCGCGCCGCTCGTCGCGCTTGGTGCCGAGTCTTTTGTCGGTAATGTCGAGAATGTTGCTTCCATGGCCGCGGCTTTCGAAGGAGCTGCAGCCGTCTACCTGGTCCTGCCGGAAGACATCACGCAGCAGGATTTGCGCGCGCTTCAAGAACGTGTTTCCGATTGCTACGCTGTGGCAATCAGCAAAGCCCATGTGCGGTTCGTCGTTGATCTAAGCAGCATCGGCGCTCAGCACGCTGAAGGCACCGGTCCCATCGTCGGATTGCATAATCAGGAACAGAAGCTTAATCAGATCGCCGGCCTCAACGTCCTTCACCTCCGCGCGGCATACTTTATGGACAACCTCTTCATGAGCATCGCGCCCTTGCGTTCGATGGGTGCGCTGCCGGGCGCTCTACGAGCCGATGCGCCAATGCCGTGGATCGCCACAAAAGACATTGGCGAGTATGCCGCCTCTCGTCTCGCGGCCCGCGATTTTTCCGGCAGCTCGATACAGGAACTGCACGGCCAGCGCGACATCCGCATGAATGAGGCGGCCTCAATAGTTGGCAAGGCTATCGGCAAGCCGGATCTCGCTTATATGCAAGTACCCAGCACGATGCTAGAAGCGGCCCTGCTGAACATGGGTTTACATAAAAAGACGACGCAACTTCTAGTTGAAATGTGGGATGGCGCGAACGCGGGCCTCATCGTGCCTCAGGAGGCGCGCTCGCCAAAAAACACAACACCGACGACGCTGGAATCGTTCGTCACTGAGGTCTTCGCCCCGGCGTATCTGCAGAAAGTCTGAAACCGGTCCCTTTCTCCGCTCTCAAGGCTGGATTACTTTCGTTTTGACGTTCCATCCCTGTACCTCGACGAGCGGCGAGGTGCGGCCGAGGTCTTCTGTTTTAAAGCTTGCGGATATCTGACGGGTTTCGCCTGGAAACAGTGAAAAATAGTTGTCTTGCCACAAGACAGGCAGCACCTCGTCATCCCGGAGGACATAGCGGCTGACGTGAGTGCTCGGCGAGCGCATCACCTTCAGCCTGATGCCAAACGCCAGCGTTAGGTTGGAATTGTGCAACGTTACGGTGGTGGAACTTTCGGCCGGACCCCGCGCTGATTGCGCAGTCACGGTCAGGTCCACTTCAGGCAGAGTGTTCAACGCCGTGTAATCCGCAAAAGTTTTAGTGGGAGTCCAAGTCGAGATCTCATATTGGCCACTGTCATCCCGGTCGGACCGTTCCCAGTCGAGCGTCTCCGCCTTGGTGGAAAGCCAGTAGAAGTTTCTGCTGATCAGATCCCCGGCTGACTCGAGCCGAAGACTTACGAAGTAGGTGCGGCTCAGTCCATCGAGCTCAGGCAACACAAATGCGCGAACACTGCTATCGGGAGCCACGTCAAGCGTAACTTCATGCGAGAATTTTTCCGTCATGTCGAGGTTGTACACTCTGGCAGCGACTTTGAGGCCGGAAAAGTTCTTATAGTAGGAATTGACAACGACGATCGATCGGTCGTCATACGAGTACTGGATGTGCAGAGGTTCGCAGGCGCGCTTCACGCCAAAGTAGGAACCGCCGGGCCGAAGATACCAATCGTAAAGATGCCAGATCATGCTGGGCCATGCGTTGTTCAACATCCACTGAATGACGCCAGTAGAGTTGTACTTGTTGCGGCCGTAGGCTTCCATCATGGCGCGGTGCGCTTCGTACGCTTGCATCTGAGCTTTGCGGGAAAACTCTTCCGCGGAATTTGAGGGGCCGTAGCGCTGGTTAGATGGTCTTCGGGAAGCATCAGGCGCAGAGTTTCGATGGGAGGGATGGCGGGGCCGGGACTGGTCTCGGTGTTGAAGCCGAACGCGCCGCCGTATTTCTTGTCCAAATACCAGAAGGCGGGCGCCACGTACTCGTACGGGCCCGTCATTTTCACACCGCTCTGACCGACGAGTGTGGACTTGCCGGAGGCCGATGACACGGTGGGGTTGGGCCAATCAGCGTCCTTCAAAATCTGAAGATACACAGTTTCTACTTTGGGTGGAGGGGGGAAATCGCTGCCGTTGAGCCAAGTGAAAACAGCAGGGTGCCGCTCGAGTCGGCGAATCTGGTCACGCAGGGACTCGGCAGCCACAATTTCATTTTCCGTATCCCAGTCTTCCCATTTCTCCCATTGATCGCAGCAGCACCACCCGGCCATTACCAGAATTCCCAAGCGGTCGCACAGCTCGAGAAAATGATCGTTCTCCAGCTTGCCTTCCAAGCGGATAGCGTTCAGGTTGAGATCGCGTACGTAATTCCATTCGGCCAGTTGGCGCTCTGGCGAAGAGCGTAGAAGCAGGTCAAAGCTGGATCCAGCGCCTCGGATAAGGATGCTCTTCCCGTTGACCCGGTAAACTCGATGACCTTTATCATCAATCTCTGAAGTGATCTGGCGAACACCAAATTGAATGTGGCTGGAGTCGGAGATTTTTCCGCTGGTTTCAAATTGCAAGTCGAGTGGATAGAGATTTTGAGGACCCACTTGTGTGGGCCACTACAGGCGAGGGTTCTTGAGTTTGAGTTGGGAGAAATTCTCTGGCGTGAACCGGACGAGCTTTGTTTCGTTGGGGGCAAGTTGCACGCGCTGTGAAAAATCGATGTTCTCGATCTTTCCTTTCAGTGTTCCCTCAATGGAATGATCGGAAGAGTTCTGCAAATCAACACGGAGGGTCAGTTCGGCCAAGTCGGTCGAAGGCAGATTGAGCTTCGTGAGCACCGCGGGAAAACGCAGGGCCACCGGACCCGTAGCGTCAATGTGCACATCGCGCCAGATGCCCATTTCCTTGTCCGGAGGCATGGGCGCCCAATCGACGAGGGTGATGGCGAGGTCGTGCGGTTGCGGTGAAAAAACCTCAATGGCGAGCGAGTTGGTTTCGCCGGGCCGCGCAACGGAGGAAACGTCCAGATTGAACAACCGCCAGGTGCCCACGAACTTGTCGGCGGATGCGATTTGGCGACCATTCATCCAAACATTTGCGCGGTAATTGATTCCGTCGAAATTCAACCACAACGTTTTGCCCCGAAATTCTGCGGGAAGCTGAACGTCGGTGCGAAACCACCAGGAGTGCAGAAATGGACTTCCCGGCGGCATCAATAATTCCGAAAAATCACTGAAGATGGCATAGCTGGTGCCAGGAATCGAACGCAAATTCATGCCAACGTAGGGATCGGGATACACGCGATCCTTTACTAGGGCGCTTAATACGGTAGAAGGCAGCGTTGCCGGGTACCAACCGCGCGGCTTGAAACCGGGAGTGGAAATGGCGTCACCAGTTTCGCGCACATTGGCCGACGATTGGATGGCCCAACCTTCGCGTAGAAATAAGGAAGAGCCATGTTCCGCGGGCGGACCGGCAAGGGCGATTGTCGAAGCTACAAGGCAAGCGAAGACGAGGCAAATGAAGTATCGCAGAAAGCCGCTCACGGTTTGGCCTGCACCAATTCCTGGACGTTCACCGGCAATTTCGAAAGCCGCTCGACGCGCGTCCCAAATTTGCCAAGTGTGTTTTCAATGACGCAGAAATCAAATCCAGGGATGACCACATCGTTCCAGTGATTGCCGATGCCTCGTAGCGCCACATCCAGCATAGTGACAATTTGCGAACCGAGTGGTTCGTGACTATCGAGTGTGATGGCGCCGAAGAATTCCTGGCATTCGGTGTATCCGGAGTTATGCGTTCCGGTATACGGTTTGAGTGCGGCCAAATCGATCTGCTTTCCAATGCGCGTGGAGACTTCATCAGAGTGCGCGCGGAAGTAGTCCACCAGAGCTTGTTCCTGCAGACGGGCGGGAAGGTTTTCTGCCGCTACTTTTCGATACCATTTCTCCCCAATTTCGTAGCCGCCCTCCACGAGTTTGAACCAGTACCGATGATCGTCGGTCACCTTCGAAGGGCGATCGACAGCAATCACTGAGCGGCGGACGCAAGCAGTCAGACCATCGCGCTTCGGAGCCACCCCGAGGTGGACCCATTCGCCTTCGCCAACCGAACGATTCAGCGCCGGTCCAATCAGCGTGCGGTTAGCCTCGTTGGCGCCCACCATGATTTTGAAGCCGTCATCTTCGGAGCCGAGCATGCGGCCGGTCCAGGCGCCCCACGCTGCTACTTCGCTCTCCAAGCGGCCGGGGCGCAGCACCGCGAGCATGGCGTGCAACATGGCATTTCCAACGCGCGCCGCATCGGCGATCAGTTGCATCTCGCGTTCGCTCTTCTCGTATTTGGCCTTGAAATAAAGTTCCTGCGCGTCGACCACGCCGTCCGCGCCAAAAAGTCCTTCCAGATAACTCAACAATCCGGCTGGAATCACCTGGCGCGGCGTCAGCAGAGCAACGTGATCGACCGGCCCACCCGCCGCCTCCGTAATCACATCTTCCAGGCGTTCCGCCGCGATGGGATACTTCTCGTCAGCTAACTGCAGCATTTCCACTTTGTGCACCGCTGCGCCCGCGCGTTCCGCCAATTGCTCGGCGACGTAGCCTCCTTCAAGTCCAGCAACAATATGAAACCCCGTCGGCCCGACTATGCCCGCTACCTGCTCGATCGATACGTTGATGTTTCCGCCGAGGTATGGAACGTCGCCACAGTAGTGCTCGTCGGAAAACACGATCCCCACCTTGTGCCCGTGCTGCTGGAGCGTCGCATTCACGGTTCTGGTGCGGGCCTGAAATGCATCCTTAGACACTGCCAAGGCGCGATCGATCGGCTGCGTGTCCTCAAGGATACGCAAGACACGTTCCATGTCTTGTCGATGTTCAGCGCTGGTTGGATACTTCGGATTCATACGGATTCACCTAGCCCGGAATTTGTACTCGAGAACTTTGGCTCCAGCGCTAACATATAACTGACCGCCGCAGAATACAAAGAGCTTGAGTGCTTTCGTAAAGCAGAGGTCAGCACCCGATTCCGTTTTCGGGCGCGGCTTTACAAATCGGGCGAACGCGTGATGGCGTATGGACGAGTTACTCTCTTGAAGTAATGAAGGGTGGATTCGCTGCGATATTCACTTTGGCTCGCCAGCACTATGAAAAGCACGTATCGCGGTTGTACTCGGCTTCCTGTTCCTGTCGCATCTCTCGCACCGCGATCGCAGAACTTGCCCTGTGCTGCGTTTCGGCTTCATCTCTGTACCCTCGTCCGCCTTCATTGACCACCTTCTCGACTTCTTCTGTGGTCAAGTAACGCAGTTGTGCGGATTCCTCGGTGCGGCGCACCACTTCCATCAGTCCAATCAAAGTCGCGCGCTCAGCGTTGGTCATCTTCTCGTTCAGCATGACTCCGCTTCTTTCGACCACCACAAATGAAGGAGGTTCGCCACTCGCCAAACGCGCTTTTAGTTTCGACGCCGCTAACGTAGGCGGCAGTGTCACCGCCTCGGGACCCAGAAAAATCGCCTGGCACGGATACAGCACTCCACCCCTTAGAATCTTCAACGCCGCTGTGTCAGTGCCGAGTGCGTGCAGCGAATCGTACTCAGGATATTGCCAGCCGGAGAAACGAGCGATGTTTCCGAGCACAGCGCTGTCGGGCATGGGAAAAGGCCGCGCGGAAATTGCAAGCCGCCGTTCGACCTCGTATAGCAACTCTTCGGTGGCTGCGCAATTCGCTCCGCACACGACAAGTCCGTGATTCGCAAGTATGAAAACGTCGGTTTCTTCGTCCCTGGCCAGTGCCGATTCGATTTCTCGCGCCAGCGGAATGCCCGACGCGGCATAAGGAATCCATTGCCAATGCAAACCATGAAGCCGTGACGTGAGTTCCTCGATTCCATCCGACCGGATTGCCCACGCGATCGTATTGATGGAGTGCGCGTGGATCACCACACGATCGGGGAGCACCGCGTGCATTGCTGTTTCGATGGAAGGGCGCATGCCGTTTCGGGAAATCTGCCGTGGCGAAATTTCTCCGCCTCGCTCCACAGCCTCTTTCACTTCAGCCAGTTCAATCGGCATCAATATTTCTTCCTGGTTTGCCCGCGCCAGCCATTTGCCGGACCCCTTGATCCAAAGAGTTCCTTCCAGTTTGATCGACGTGTTGCCGTTGCTGGCTTGCACTAGCAAAGGATCGCTTCCAACGCGAGCGGATAGCTGCCGAAGGCAGTCGAGTTCTTTTTTCACTCGAGCGGCTAGAAACTTAGGCTGGACTTGGTTCTTCAAAATCTATTTCGTCCTTTGTTCCATGTTCCCGCAACTTGCCTCTTCCCTCTGCAAGATTGGCAACGGACTTCCAGTTTGATATTTCTGTCCAGACTTCTCTCTGCGCTTCGCGCGAGTTTCGCCGATTCTGATCGACGCCCTGAATATGGCGCCGACGGAAACGACTCCTCCCAATTTATGGGCCGCAATCGCTGCCAGGCCCATCGATGCGATACATCCGCACGAGGAGCAATCCGGATTTCCTCCGAACTGGCATGGAGTAATCTTTGTTTCCAGGTCCGCCGACAATGTCTGGGTTGTGCGCGCAAATACGCAATCCTGGGGACTATGCGGTGGCGAAGCAAATTGGCGGATCAGCAACTCCGGCATGTCCAACTTTGCGTATTGCTTTCGCAACTGCAGCATTTCCGTGATTGCCCGTTGCCGTTCTTCGGAACTCAGCATTTCCGGCATGTGATCGCCAACCTGCGGCGTGAACAGGCTGAACCATACTTTCTTGATCTCCGGACGCGGTGTCCAGAAATCCAGAAATTCTCGCAGGTAGCCGGGCCGCTTCATCATTTGACCCGTGACTGTGCAATGGATCGTGACTCTTTGTCCCGCAATGTTTCGCAGAATGCGCTCGTAGGTTGCTGGTGCGCGTCGGGCATCGTGCTCCGGTTGCAAACCATCAATGGACACGGCCACGTGCAAGTGGTCCAACTTCGGCCACGTGGGACCCAGGGTTCGGAACGCGCTGGTGACAATCTGCACGTGGACTCCGCGCTCCAGCAGTGGCGGAATCATCAACTCCAATTCACGAAAGCGGACCAGTGGATCGCCACCGACAATCGACAGATGCAAAGGCTTAATGCGATCCACAACTTCAAGCACTCCATCTACTAGAGCTTGGCCTCTCCGATCGTTCAGATCGCGCAGCGTTGGTCCGCCGCCCAGATGCGCGTCGTCGTACGCGTAACAGCCAGGGCATTTCAATGGGCATTCCTTGGTAATTTCGATCGAAAGCGAAGGTGGTTCGCCTTTCAGGATCTTGCCCCATGCTTGAACAATTTGAGACGTGTACACCGGTGTTGGCCCTTTTCCGACCGTGGCTATGTGCGCGGTCTATGATGCCTCGCCTGTTTCCTGCACTAACGGGAGAAACTGCCGGTCACCGATTCGGTCTCGGAGAAGTATCGGGTGGCTACGGTACTTCTGAAGCTGGCAAACTTTGCCTTTAGGAAAAACCGGGAGGGGGTTTTCTTTGCTGACGGAGCACGGTACATGAGCCAGTCAACGCGGGGAGCTGTATAGATGAACTTGAGTATAAGTAGTTGCCCTTCCCAGGCAGCGACCAGTATGCACGTAAAACGCCACCTTCGGGCGTTTTTCTTCATTTCGCCGTGCCGCGCCGGGGTGCGATTGGACCGTGGGTCAAGTCGGTCTTGGGTACCCCAACGCAAGAAACGAGCGAACCGCTCGGGACTAAAATGAGCGGCTCGCTCCGTTTGACGTAACTCAACTCTCCTCTACTGCAAAGCAACCAGCACTTCGATCACTCCCGTGGACAAGCGAGTGAGAACAGACGTTCACATGCCATTCATCCTCCAGTAAAGAAGCGCCGATAGCCTTTTCATGCCTCCATGATCAAAAACAAGAATCTGTTTTCTGCGTCCCGAAACAGGGCCGCAAACGGACGAGATTTGCCTCGCACCAAGAAGATGGGGCAGCCCTTGCTTTCGCGTCACTTGTTGATTCCAGTTTTGCTCGCGGGATTATTTCCGCTCTGCGCGAAGGCGCAGGTTCAGCAGGTCCCAGCCGCCGAACCAACCGCGCACGTAGGAACGGAACTCTGTGGACGCGGCGCGGAGGGCAGCGTAGTTCCGGAACCAAAAGAATTACGCAGCCAGAATGGCGTGCTGGAACTCGATCTAACGTTCCGCAACGTCCTGGCTGCGACCGGCGAGATGCGTTTCTGCTACGCTATGGCAGATGGCGCTGAGGCACCGACGTTACGCCTGCTGCCGGGCGACACTTTAATTCTTCGCATCAAGAACGCGGCCGTCCCCGGCCAGGTCTCACCCTCCGCGCCAAATCCGCCGGCGCCAGCCGTGAGTCACGCGATGGAGCATGCCGCCGCAATGCAGCAATCCGCAGCCCGCAACGCGTGTAACGGAGGGCCCATGAGCGCGTTTGCTACAAATTTGCATTTTCATGGGCTGATGCTGCCCCCGGTTTGCCATCAGGACGACGTTTTGAAGACTTTGATTCAGCCAGGAGACGCGTCGTTTGAATACCGTTTCCAGATTCCCGCTGACACACCGCCGGGACTGTATTGGTATCACCCGCATCCACACGGATTCACCAGCGCGCAGGTGCGCGGAGGAGCTTCCGGGGCATTAATCGTAGAAGGAATCGAAGAGCGCAATCCACTTCTTTCCGGTCTGCCAGAACGCGTATTGGTGATCCGCGATCAGGATCTTGTGCATCCCGACGCAGAACCTGTGAAGTCCGATTCGATGCCCGCTCCGCAAGTGCTTCGCGATGCGGAAGGCGACGTGATGAATATGGGCTTCGACGGAGGCCGCCCCGCGAAAGATCTCTCGATCAATTTTGTACCGGTGTCATTTCCGGAATATAAGCCCGCCGTCCTTCCGGTGCGCGCAGGTGAACGGCAATTCTGGCGCGTGCTGAACGCTTCGGCGATCACCTATTTGGATTTGCAATTGGTGGTGGCAGGCGCACCGCAGATGTTAGGCGTGGCCGCGCTGGATGGAGTGCCGCTTGGCGAACGCGGCGGCGATGCCTGGCAGACAATTCTGTGGCAGAGCCACCTGACGATCCCGCCGGCAGGCCGCGTGGAATTTATCGTGAAGAGTCTTCCGGCAGGAGTGAAAGCCGAGTTCGTAACGCGCCGGGTCGATACTGGCCCTGCCGGAGAAAATGATCCGACTCGTCCCTTGGCTGCGCTTCTAGTGTCCGCCGACGCTGCGGAACCCCGCACGCATTTGCCTCTTAACCAAGACGCTGGGGCCCCCGCTGCGGTGAAAAGTGCCAACAACGAAAACGGGGCCGCACCGCCAACAGAATTACCATGGCTCGGCGACGCCCGGCCGGTGCGCACCCGCAAGCTGTATTTTTCCGAAGTGGCGGAACGACCGGACGATCCCAGTTCGCCAACCAAGTTTTACATCACCGTGGACGGAGAGAAACCGGAACTGTTCGACCCAAACGCCACCGCGCCCAACATCATCGTGCACCAAGGGGATGTCGAAGACTGGCTCATCGAGAATCGCACTCGTGAACTTCATGCCTTCCACATCCACCAGATTCACTTTTTGCTGCTGGAGTGGAACGGAGTTCCGCTGGATGAGCCTTATTTGCGAGACACCGTAAACGTGGCGTACTGGGACGGCCAGAGCAAAGACTACCCAGGCGTGAAACTCCGCATGGATTTCCGCGATAAACGCCTGGTAGGCACCTTTCCCTACCACTGCCACCTGCTGGAACACGAAGACGGCGGAATGATGGGCACCGTCCAGGTGATGGGACAGGCGGGCCGCTAAGCAGGCCACGTTTCTCGTACTCGTAAAGTGCCGGCGTCACATCTGACGAGAAAATTGATGCGGCATTTACGTGACAATAACAAACCGCGCGTAAACATATCGGGCACTTCTGTGGTCATGAACCAGAGAATCAGGCCGGGACAAGTACACTCAGACAATCTACGAAGACCGAGGAGATAAAGATGATCAGAAAGCAGTTACGTTGTATCTCGTCTGCCATGATCGCTATGGCTTTGGCGGCGACCGTTCCAGGTGATGTTTCCGCGCACACACCGGAAAGCGCGCCAACCACCACACCTATCAAGCACGTCATTGTGATTTTCCAGGAAAACATCTCCTTCGACCATTACTTCGCCACCTATCCGCACGCCACCAATCCGGGCGGCGAATCAGCCTTCCATGCCAAGAGTGACACCCCGCGCGTTGACAACCTCTTGGCTGGTGGACTCCTCGACCAGAATCCTAACTCCACGCAGCCGTTTCGCATGGACACCGGCTTGGCATCCGTGACCTGCGACCAGAATCACAGCTATACCCCAGAGCAGCAGGCGCTGAATCACGGCCTGATGGACAAGTTCCCGGAGACCACGGGTTCTGGTAATTCGGCCGCTTTCCCTTGCAATGACTATGGCAAGGGCCCGGGCGTCGTGATGGGCTACTTCGATGGCAATACCGTCACTGCCCTTTGGAATTACGCGCAGCACTTCGCGATGAGCGACAACTCCTACGGCACTGCGTTCGGACCTTCCACCGTGGGAGCCCTCAACCTGATTGCCGGTACGACGGCGACAGCGACTCTCTTCCCAACCAAGCCCAATGGCCAGCCCGCAAGCGCAGCGGGCAACATCGCGAATGGTTCAACAACAGGCGCGGCCATCGGCGACCCGCGGCCTGCCGGCGATGAGTGCGTGCTGACGAACCCGGGCTTACAGACCACAAATATGATTTCAATGTCGGGAAAGAATGTTGGGGATCTGCTGAACGCGAAGAATATTACTTGGGGTTGGTTCCAGGGCGGCTTTGGTCCTACCGGCTACGATGTGAAGGGCCGCGCCATCTGCGCTGCCCATCACACTGGACTTGCCGGCGATGACGCGGTGGAAACCGTCGGCGACTACATCCCGCATCATGAACCTTTCCAGTACTATACCAGCACCCAGAACCTCCATCACAATCCGCCAAGCGATCCCAGCAAGATCGGAGAGACTGATCGCGCGAATCATCAGTACGACCTGAGTGCCTTCTGGACCGCGCTTGGTGAGAAGCGGCTGCCGTCAGTGACGTATTTGAAAGCTGCCGCATACCAGGACGGTCACCCGGGTTATTCCGATCCCATCGACGAGCAAAACTTCGTCGTCGCGGTGATCAACGCAATATCGAACAGCCCGTACTGGAAAGATACGGCCATCATCATTTCCTATGATGACTCGGATGGCTGGTACGATCACGTGCTTGGACCGGTCGTCAACCAGTCGGCGGTTTCCGATGATGCCTTAGCCGGTTCTGCTGACTGCGGTTCCGCAAACGCGGTCGGGACGCAGGGCCGCTGCGGTTATGGTCCTCGGCTTCCGCTGCTGGTCATTTCGCCTTACGCCAAGCAGAACTACGTCGACCACCGCATTACCGACCAATCTTCGATCCTGCGTTTCATCGAAGATAACTGGGAGCTCGGCCGCATTGGCAATGACTCCAGCGACGCGAAGGCCGGAACACTCAACGGTCTTTTCGACTTTGACCACATCGCACCCAAGCTGATTCTCGATCCAGCGACGGGAGTTGTTCTTCCTCAGCGCGGTTGGTAACTGGTCGAACGAAAGTTCGATAATACATCTCACGCCGCAGTAACTTCCACTTGGCTCGTCCCGAAAGTTCTTGGGGCGAGCCAAGTTTCTTTTAGCGCGCTCGCTGATGCTGCCCTCAGGTCTTCCGGATGCAAGGGGCGGCACGTCTCTCGCAAAATTCTAGTTGCAAATCACTTGCAATATGATATCGGACTAAGTTAGTCTTGTTCATTCGTTCTTGCTTTTAAATCTTATCGATTGGGGCGATTCCGGTATGTCCACGAAAGTGCGCGATTTCTTGTTGCAAGTTATTTGCAACAAGCTGCTCCTTACCTCCCTCCTCTTTCTCTCCCTCTCCTGTCGAATCCACGCTCAAGAAGCCCCTTATTTCGTTACCTATTCCGACGCCATGGAAGAGCCCGGTAATTTGGAAATCGACTACAAGGGCATTCAAGCAGCTCCTAAAAATGCCAATTCCTTCAATAGCGCCACGATCGAATTCGAGTACGGCCTGAAGGCTTGGTGGACCACTGAGGTTTACCTCTCCGGCCAAACCACGCACAGCGACTCCACGGTTTTTACCGGATACCGCTGGGAGAACCGTTTTCGCCCGCTGATGCGCAATCACTTCATCAATCCCGTCCTGTACGTCGAGTACGAAAACGTGAACGAGGCCGACCGCAGCTTCCTTGAATTGATGGATCACGATTCAATAGCCGATCTTTACCCGTCGAATGCCACGCTGCGAGCGATCACCGAAAGGGCCCTGGAGCTAAAGCTGATTCTTTCCAGCAACACGCACGGTTGGAATATTTCGGAAAATTTCATAACCGAGAAGGCGCTGAATGAAAGCGAGCCCTGGGAATTTGGTTATGCGCTGGGAGTCAGCCGTCCACTTCGCCTTTCTGCGGGAAGCAAAGCCTGCGTATTTTGTCGCGAAAATTTCTCGGCAGGCCTGGAGCTCTACGGCGGTTTGGGGACGACCGATCAGTTCGGATGGAAACAGACTTCGCAATATCTGGCGCCGGTCATGCAATTCAGTATTCCTAAAGGACCGCGCATCGGTTTTGAACCGGCCTTCGGGCTGAACGCAAACAGCGTAGGAGTGCTGTGGCGTTTTCAGGTGGCTTACGAAATCGAACAGGTCTTCAGCTTGTTTCGGCGAAATTCCCATTAATTCGGAGAACGCAAATGCGAATCAACAAATTGATATTAATGACAGCTGTGCTGGGAACGGCCATTGTCTGTCTGGCTGCGGATGGCAGCTGGCTGAAACACGTGCCGGAAGCGGATCGGCAACGCATGAATCCGCTGGCTGGGCAAGCCAATGCCATCGCCGCCGGCGGCAGAATGTTTGAGGACCACTGTGCCAAATGCCATGGCCCCGACGCCTTGGGACGCGGGAAACGACCCAGCCTACGCAGCGATCGCGTGCAACATGCCAGCGACGGAGAAATTTTCTGGTTGCTGAAGAATGGAAATCTGGCAAAGGGTATGCCGACCTGGGCCGCTCTTCCAGAGCCAATGCGCTGGCAAATCATTGCATATTTAAAAAGTTTAGGACCGGACGCGCCGGTCGCACCGGATAAATCAGCAACCGGAGCGAAGCAATGAGCGGGACTTCAAGTACTTGGCTGCCAAAGACAGCACTGGTAATCGTTGGGCTACTAAACCTGTGGATCTCGGGCTGTGGTTCAGGAAAAGCGCCCGATCCGCTACCAGAATCCGAGGCTGCCGCGGGACAGGAAAATATCGGCGAACGCATCTTCCTGGATACGCGATTTGCCGAATATTTCGCGCAGAACATGACCGGAATCAATGATCCGCTAGCGGCGGGAGATCCCGTGGTGGCGCAAGTGACGACGCCCGCCGGAGTGCTCCCGGGACCTTTCGCGGGCCAGTCCATGAATTGCCGGTCTTGCCATTTTGTGACCGAATTCATCGATGTGCCGCAAGTCAGGAATCGCACGTACGCTGATTTCGTGGACCACAGCCCCATTCCACGAAATATGAACGGCTTCACTTCGACACCGCGCAATGCCATGCAAATGGTTGGTTCGCTTCAGCCACACAACGGCCCAATCTTCTTGCATTTTGATGGCGAATTCACGACTCCCGAGGATTTGGTGCAAGCCACGCTGACCGGTCGAAATTTTGGCTGGGCGCCCGATCGTAAAGCGCGAGCCATCGCGCACATCGCCAGGGTGATCCGTGAGGACAACGGTCAAAACTCAGCCGCCTCCACTTTTGGATGTGGGTTGACATACGCCAAGATATTTCTAGGCACCGACGCTTCCATTCCATCCGACTGCAAAATTGCCCCGCAATTTCGCATCGATGTCGCCACCGCTTCCGACCAGGCCATTGTCGATAAGGTGGCAATGGTGGTTGCCGCTTATGCGGAAGGACTGCTGTTCAAACAAGACGAACTCGGCCGCTACATCGCTTCCCCCTACGACGTATTTCTTAGGGCCAACCACTTGCCGGCCGCGCCGCTTGCCGGAGAGACCGAAGCGCAGTATGCGCAACGCTTGCTGGGACTTGTGGAAAACTTAGGGTCACCGGTATTCGTCGACGGCAGTTCGGGCAGCTTCCAATATCATCCACAGCCATTCGTCTTTGGCGCGCTCGAGTTGCAGGGATTGAAGATTTTCCTGCGAGCAGCGCAGGGCGCGGTCGATGGCTCACAACACGCCGGGAATTGCGCCAACTGCCATCTTCCACCGAATTTCACCGACTTCCGCTTTCACAACAATGGTTCGACACAGGAAGAATACGATGCGGCCAACGGTGCAGGCGCATTTATGGGCTTGCAGATTCCAACGCAGGCGGAACGCATCCAGAATCCCGACCTCTACATGCCGGCCTCGGCGAATCATCCGAATGCCTCGGAACGGTTTCGGCATCCCGCGGTTGCGGGCAATCCTGCTTACGCAGATCTCGGGTTGTGGAACGTATATCAGAATCCAGACATTCCGAATCCACAAGCTAACTTGACTACGATCGTGTGTGCCGTTGCCACAAATTGCGCCACCGATCAGGGCTTGGCAACCACCATCGCGCAGTTCAAGACACCCACACTGCGGGACTTGGAGGATTCCGCGCCGTACTTCCACAACGGGTCCAAAGCAAAGTTCGATGATGTCGTGAATTTCTACATTAATGCTTCGCAGCTCGCCAAGCAGGGCAAATTGCGAAACGGGGCTGCGGAGTTTGCGGGGATGTCGCTCAGCTCCGAGGATCTGGATGCGCTAGTGGCATTTCTGAAAGCGCTGACAGAAGATTACGATGACGCCTGAGATGGGCAACTTGGATTTTCTTCTCTGCCGTAAAACAAATTCCGACCGCTAACCCTGCAAAACAAAAGAGGGAACGTCTGAAGACGTTCCCTCTTTTGTTTTGGTGTGAACACCGCGGCGGAGTGCTTTGGAGTTAGTGGGAAATGTTTGCGGCAACGATCACAAGCTCAGGCTTGCTGTTGTTCTTGGCAACCTGCATCTCGGCTTTGCCCATCGGGAACTCACGGCCAAGGGTATTGCCTGCCGTCCAAACCTGATACAGGAAGTAGTTGTCGCCGAGGCGCTGGAACACCAGGACTGTTTCCGTAGCGGGCTGGCCCTTCTGGCATGCATTAGAAAGAGTCATGCCTTTCTCGGACCCGTCGGCACTGTCAACGCGAATGGCGGCGCTGCCTTGCGACAGGGATTTGACGGTGTATTCACCAGCAGAGTAAGCGTGATCGCCGACGACAAAGTCGAACGGGATGCTCGCCTGCACTTTGGTTGTCTGAGCCTGAGCGGCCGTTGCCAGCAGCAGGACGGTCAAAGCAAAAAGGATAGAGCGAAGGTTCTTCATAAAATCTCCTTTGTGTCGGAAGCGAAGAGAGGCGGAAAAGGTAAAAGTTGTTGTCAACCGCCAACGTACCCTTTCCTGCTCGCCTGACTCCTGTTTGACTTTCCTTACTGCCGACGCGATTGAGAATGCAGGCGGAGTGCCAGACTGGTTGGAACGGCAAAACGGCTCAGCGAAAAAAGTGAAGTTTCAGATTCAACAGGAATTAGGCGCGCTACCGGAAATCAGCAAAAGTGCGGAAGGAATTAAATACACGCTCGGCCTAACCGAATGGTTAGTAACCACTCTCCTTTCGGTTAGTGCGCGCGGGACTTTTGCCACCGGCCCGTGACACGGCTCACATTGCCCAGGGATAACCCGTGTGCTAGCATCGGCACGTTAAGAAGAGCGGACCAGGGATTCAGTTCGATTCTCCTTCGCCCCGCATTTTTCCGGGACCCAGGTAGGGCCGCGCTCTCCTTCATACCAACAATTCGCCAGGCGCTGGCCCGCGCCTGTTCTTTTTTCCGGCGGACCTCCACCCGGTGACCCTGTTGGTCACATCTCTGTGGAGGACTGCAAATGAAAATCTATCCCACCAAGGACATCCGAAACGTTGGCATTGTAGGTCACGGCGGCACCGGAAAGACGCAACTGGTGTCGTCGTTATTGTTTACCGCCGGAGCGACGCCGCGCTTCGGCAAAGTTGCGGAGGGCAGCACCACCACCGATTGGGATGAAGAAGAGATTCAGCGAAAAATCTCCATTCAAACCGGATTGGCGAACGCGGAATGGCCCTGCACACTGTGCGGCGGCAACACCATTAAAATCAATTTCCTCGACCTTCCCGGCTATTCCACATTCATCACCGAAACCAAAGCTTCGCTGATCGCCGCCGATGCCGCGCTCATCACCGTCGACGCGCATACCGGCTCGCAAGTCACCACCGAAAAAGTTTGGGATTACTGCGCCGAATACGATATTCCTCGCGCCTTTGTGCTTACGTGGATGGACCGCGAGCTGTCCAGCTTCGAGCGATCGATGGAATCCCTGCAGGAAACATTCGGGCGCACCGTAGTGGCGTTGCAAATGCCGATCGGAAGCGAGAAGGGATTCCGCGGAGTTGTCGACCTGGTGGCCATGAAAGCGCATCTGTACACGCCGGATGGCGATGGCAAAGCCGCCATCGACCATATTCCCGACGCGCTGATGGACGAGGCCAAGGAAGCGCACGAAAAACTCGTCGAAATGATCGCCGAGGGCGACGACGAGATGATGGAGGAATTTTTCCGCGAAGGTACGATTCCCGTCGAAGATTTGATTCCCGCGGTTCGCAAGGCCATCGTCGCGGAAAAGATCATTCCCGTGTTGATGATTTCTTCCACTCGCAACGTGGGTAGCGCCAGCTTGCTCACCTTCCTCGCGGATGTATTCCCGCATCCCGACGAGCACGCCATGGTCGGCTACACACAACCAGGCGGCAAGGGCGATCGCATCGAACGCAAGTACGACGACGCTCAGCCACTCTCGCTATTTGTGTTCAAGACGCTCGCGGATGCTTTCGCCGGGCGCATCAATTATTTCAAGGTGAAGGGCGGCGTGTTGAAGAACGACATGACGCTGCAAAACTTTACCCGCAATGTTCCGGAACGCTTCCAACACACCATGATTGTGCAAGGCAAGCAGCTCACCGAAGTTCAGGAACTGCACGCGGGAGACATCGGCGCAATCGCAAAGCTGAAGGAAACGATCACCGGCGATACGCTGGGCGACAAGAATTCCCCGATCTTCTATCAGCCCGGGCAGCTTCCCGAGCCTTCCATCACTTTCGCGGTGGAACCGAAGTCGCGTGCGGATGAAGACAAAATTGGCGTGGCCATCCACAAAATCATGGAGGAGGATCCCGCGTTGCGTTTTTCGCGCGACCCGCAGACCAAGGAGTTTCTGCTGGCGGGCAACGGGCAACAGCACGTGGAAGTGGTGGTTGCGAAATTACAAAAACGCTACAACGTCAACCTGACGCTGAAGCCGCCGAAGGTTCCTTACCGCGAGACGATTCGTGGAAAAGCCGATGCCGAAGGCAAACACAAGAAGCAATCGGGCGGACACGGCCAGTTCGGTGTGTGCCGCGTCAAGTTCGAGCCGAGCGAGCGCAACAAGGGCATTGAGTTTGTCGACGATGTCTTTGGCGGCGCCATTCCCAAAAACTGGATTCCCTCGGTCGAGCGCGGCATTCGCGAAGCTGCGGCGCGCGGCTACCTTGCCGGTTTCCCGGTGACCGATTTCCGCGCGATTCTATACGACGGCAAATATCACGACGTCGATTCCTCGGATATGGCCTTCAAGATCGCCGGTTCTCTCGCCTTCAAGGAAGCCATGAAAGTGGCGCGGCCCTCGCTGCTCGAGCCCATCATGAATGTGGAAGTTTACGCGCCGGACCAATATTCCGGCGACTTGATGGGCGATCTGAGTTCCCGGCGCGGTCGCATTGCAGGTAGCGAAACCCGCGGGCACAACGTAGTCGTAAAAGCGCAAGTGCCGTTGGCCGAGATGCTTTCGTACGCCACGGATTTAACTTCCATGACGCAAGGCCGCGCCAGCTATTCGATGGAATATTCCCACTACGACTACGTGCCGGCCGAATTGGCTGAAAAGGTGATCGCGGCGCACAAGGCGGCGCACGGCGAAGCCCTGGTCGAAGAAGAAGCGTAACGCGAATCGAATCGAGTTACGTGAACCGGGGCAGGAACATTCCGGTGCGGCGGGAGTGTTCGCGAAATTTCTCGCCAAATTCCTGCGCGAGGAAGCGCTCCTCCTTTTTCGCCTTAGCATAAAAGGCTACCAGCACAATACCAACGGCAATCAGCGCGCGATATTCGCCCAACGCGAGCGCGGTGCCGACAAAAGCCAGCAGCATTCCGGTATAAATCGGATGACGGATACGCCGGTACGGGCCGGTGTTGATCAGCTCGTGGCCTTCCTTCAAAGTGACGGTAGCACTCCAGTTTTCGCCGAGGTGCCACCGCGCCCAAATGGCAAAGGCGATTCCGGCGACGGTAAGCGCCACGCCGAGCCTGCCGATGGCAGGCGATGCCTCGACGAACCGTATGCCCAGCCAGCCGCGGCTCATTTGGTCGTTGAACATCAGAATGTACGCAGCCGCCATAAACACGATCTGGATGAGGCGCTCGCCGCGAGGTTCGCGTTGCTTGACGGACTTGAGTTTCTGCGCGGAGATAATCCAGTAGACAAGAAAAATAAGCCACGCAACCGTTGCCAAATGCAGCCAATGATAAGGGTTCATGGTTAGGCTCCCAGTGTAGGACTCCCCGTCGTCATGGTTCAACTGCCCAGCCTGGATTGTTCATGTGGCGACAGACTTTGCGATTTCCTTGCCGCTCGGGTTACACTGCGCGGCGATGTCTTCAGACCCCACCACGCCTAAACACAAATCCTCAAAACCCGGCGACGCCGCGCTCGGAATGCATGCGGCGATCACTCGGCGCGATTTTCTTGGTTCCACGCTGCTGGCTTCCGGCGCGTTGCTGATGGATTCGTTCACACCCGCGCAGTTGCTGGCGGCACAGGACGATTTCACGGGATACGGCGGAGTCGGGGAATACCGCGCCTCCAACGGAAATACGCTGCCGGTGTTGGAAGCCGGTCACGCGATTCGCGACAAAAAATACGAGCCACTACCCGCTGACACCACCGATACGGGCGAAGTGTACGACTGCGTGATTGTAGGAGGCGGGATCAGTGGCTTGGCTGCGGCGTTATTCTTCCAGCGCCAGGCTGGAAACGGCAAAACTTGCCTCATTCTGGAAAATCATCCCATCTTTGGCGGCGAGGCCAAACAAAACGAATTCCTGGTGGACAATCACAGGCTGATCGCTCATCAGGGTTCCGCGATTTATCAACTGCAGTATCCGCACAGCTTTCTGGCACGGTTCTACGATTCCATCGGACTTTCCACTCCTAAATTGAATTATCAGAAATGGGCCGGACCTCAGCCGGAACTGGCTCTTTCGCGGACTCCCTATGAATCGGCGGGTAAAGAGCGCGGACAGTATGGCTTTTGGTTTGGCGCGAAGTTTGGACAGAAGCCCGGGCTGTGGCTGATTGATCCGATTGGCAAGAAACTGGCGGGCGCTCCCGCGAGTAGCGAGACGCGCGAAGAATGGATGCGCTGGCTGACGGAAAAACGAGTCGGCGGAAAAACGTTTGAGCATCCGAAAGCGGAAGGCGATGCGATTTCGCGCTATCTGGACTCCATCACCCTCGAGCAGCATTACATGGAGCAGTTTGGCCTAAGCCGCGAGACAGTTCGCTCGTTCCTTTCGCCGGTCGAAGGCGGCGGTTCTGGCCTCGGGCCCGACGCGCTCTCCGCGTATTGCGAATATGCGTTTGAAATGCTGCGTCCTCTCGCGGATGAAGCGGGCGCCACGGATCAGATGTTTCCCGGCGGCAATACGACCATTGCGCGGTTGATGGTGAAGAGCCTGATCCCCGCGGCGCTGGATGGACCAGACACAGTGGACGCCGTGACGCGCAACAATATGAATTTTGCGGCGTTAGACGCGGCTACTTCGCCTGCGAGGATTCGCCTCTCTTCAACCGTGCTCTTCGTGCAGCACGATGGTGACCCTCGAAAAGCCGCGTCGCTCTCGATCGCGTACCTGAAAGATGGAAAGGTCTATCGCGTAAAAGCGCGCAGCGCGGTGATGGCGGGTGGAAGCTGGACGACGAAGCACATTGTAAAGGACCTGCCGGAATCGCACGCGAAGGCCTACGCGCAGTTTTACCGCTCGCCTTGCCTGATGGCTAACGTGGCTGTTCGCAACTGGAATTTCCTGTACAAGATGGGCATGAGCGGGTGCCGCTGGTTCGAGGGAGTGGGCAACTACATGGAAGTACGCAAGCTCGCCACCACGGGAATTGACGAACCGACCATCGATCCAGACTCGCCGATCGTTCTAACTCTGAAAGTGTTGTACTCCTATCCGGGATTATCAACAGAAGACCAGGGACACCGCGGCCGTGGAGAAATGCTGAGCACATCCTTCGCGGACTACGAGCGCCGCATCCGTGAACAATTCACCGCCATGTTTGCCGCTTCCGGATTCGACGCGCAGCGAGACATTGCCGGCATTATCCTGAACCGCTGGGGCCATGCGTATCTCAGCCCGCAACCAGGTTTCTTCTTTGGCAAGGGCGGACAGCCCGCGCCGCGGCAAATTTTGCGTGAAGCCCCGTTTGGCCGCATTGCTTTTGCCAATACGGATTTGGCCGGGGCGATGGATCATCGCTATTCCATCCTTGAAGCGCAGCGCGCCGTCGGTCAGTTGCTCGATCAAGTGCTGACGTCCTAGCGAATTTTCCCAAATCAGCCGATAATCGCGGGCATGGCAAACCAAGTTCCGATACAACATAGACCTCAGACCCGGGCCATTCACGCAGGCGAACGCAAGCGGCACGGTGTGGGCGCTTCCGTGACTTCGGATATCGTGCGCTCGTCGACCTTTACTTTTTCTTCCAGCGAAGAAATCAAGCGCTGGGCTGAAGGCGATAGCAGCGCTTACATCTACACACGCTACGGCAACCCGACGCTGGCAGTCGCGGAGAAGAAAATCGCGGCATTGGAAGGCGCCGAAACCGCGGTCGTGACGTCGTCGGGAATGGCGGCAATTTCCAACGCGCTGCTGAGCGTGTTAAAGAACGGTGACGAATTCATTTCCAGCGCGCAGGTATACGGCGGCACGTACCGGCTGATGCGCGACGTTTTTCCGCGATTCGGAATTACGGTGCAGCACGTGGATACCACGCTGCAAGGAATCGCAGGAATGGTGAACGACAGGACCAAGTGCCTGTACATCGAGACACCAACCAACCCGACATTGCGTCTGGTGGATTTGCGGAAAGCCATCGCGTTTGCGCGAAAACATCATTTGGTGAGCATTGTCGACAATACCTTCGCGACCCCGATGCTGCAAAACCCACTGGCGCTCGGCTGCGACATGGTGGTGCACAGCGTTACCAAAGGTCTTGCGGGACATTCGGACCTGGTGGGCGGCGTGGCTGCGGGAAGCCACAAACACATCGATCCGGTGCGGCAAATGATGATCTATCTGGGCGGATGCATGGACCCAGAAGGCGCATTTCTGCTGGTGCGCGGAATCAAGACGCTGGGGGTGCGGGTGCAGCGGCAGTGCGAAAATGCCCTGCGTGTGGCGAGATTTTTGGAGAAGCACCCAAAGGTTGAGCGGGTGCATTATCCGGGATTGAAGTCGCACGTGGATTACGCGCTGGCGAAAAAACAGATGCGCGGTTTCGGATCGATGCTGGCTTTCGATCTGAAGGGTGGATTGCCCGCGGCGCGCAGACTCTGCGATCGCGTTAAACTGTTTCTACTGGCGGCGAGCCTCGGTGGCGTTGAGTCTCTGGTGCTGCTGCCGATCTACAGTTCGCACTACCGCATGAGCAAAGCGGAACTGGAACGAGCGAGCGTAAAGCCGGGAACGGTGCGCATCTCGATAGGATTGGAAGACGGCGCAGATCTGATCGAAGATCTTCAACAGGCCTTGAAGTAGAAAGTTATTCCGCGAATCAGCCTCAGACGGCTGGCGTTTCCGCCGGAACGTCCCAACCCTCTTCCTCCGGCAGCATAGACTTCACAATATCCTCCAACTCGTGAGAACTCTTCACCTGATCCGGATAATTGTGCGTGGTGAGGTCGAAGAAGCATCCGTATCGGGCGCGAACCGGCTGCAATTCTTCGCTCAGCCGCAGTGTGATGCGTTTGGCATTTAGAGTATCGGTTTCCGGTAGAACCAGGCCAAATAGATCGTCGGCAAGCCGGTATATCGAATCGGTGGGACGAAGTTTTTTGGACATGGCCTTGGCGGCGTCGCTCAGCGCGGCTTGCCAACTATTGGGAGTTGCTTTCGCGCTAGGCTTCGCTTTCACCACGATAAGGGAAAGATTCTTTTCCATGCTGTGGGCGCGGCGAAACTCCATGGTCAGGCGATCCCAAAAGTGGTCCTGGTTAGGCATCGATTTCAGCTGGTCCGCGCTGGCCTGAATCTGCAGTTCTACGTTGCGCTCCAGTTCGGAAAGAAGCTGATCCTTGATTTTGCTAAACGAGCGCTGGCGGTCGAATAGATAGCCAATGAACAGGACGGTGAGAGCACAAAAACCGAAGAACGCGGCGCGCAGCGTCCATTTGTTGCCTTCCGGGTGAAGGAAGACAAGCGGATACATAAAGGTGGCAAGTCCGCCCGCCAAGACGAGCACAAAGATGGCGGAGAAAATCGTCAGCTGAAGACCACGTCGCTCAAGGTGATCGAGTTGTTGGCGATCGATCGCGGGCATAGCGCACCTGTTGGTGGCAGCTTGTCCCAATAACGGGAAAGGGGAAGCTGCCAGCATAAGCAAAGGGTCCTCTCTGAAGCAGGGGAAGGCAATAGGCGGCGGGTACCGTGTGATGAAAGAGACAAGTTCCGGAAAGCGCCCACTCGGCGGGGAGCGGCAGATGCCTCTCCAGACTGTGCAGTGACAAAGATCTTACAAGGGTGAAACGATTGGCGAGCCAACGTCACTATCTAACGGGATAAAAGGCTGCGATTTCGCCCTTTGACGGCACAAAGGGTATATTGGGTCTGCAACGACGAACTGAGGGCACTCTCGCAAGAAACCTCTTGCCGCTCCCTTAGCCGTGCAGGATAATCGCCCAACTGGCCATGAGAAGGCCATCCCTCAGTTATGAAATGCCCATCGTGCGGTGTGGAAAACCCTGCTCTCTCACAGCGCTGCTCGGGTTGCGGCAAGGCATTTCCTCGCCCGGAAGAAAACAATACCCTGGAAAACGTTGATCGCAGTGCTCTTTCCGGGGATAAGCCCAAAGAGCCGGGCGCGAAACGTCCTGGTTCTGGCACGGGCGTAGGCGGGTCCAGCCTGGGGAGTTTACCCACCGGAGGAGCGCGCCCACAATCGGAAGATTGGAAGAATTCCCAAGTTATCAGCAAAACGCCCTCGGGCATTGGCCGCAACGACCTGTTCGCAAAGGACGACATGGAGGCGGGCACGCTGTATGGCGGCGATGACCCCTCCAAGAACGCTTCGCCGGGACTCTCTGGGTTCCAGGGTCGGTCCAGCGGCGGCGCAAACATAAACATCAGCTTACACATCTCCGGCGGTCTCGAGCCGGGGATGGATTTCGGGCCGCGCTTCCGGATTGAACAACTGCTGGGCGAAGGCGGCATGGGCAAGGTGTACAAAGCCCTCGACAAAGAGCTCGGCCGTACCGTGGCCCTCAAGATCCTGCAGCCTGAGTTGACCAAGGATCCCAGCGTTATCATGCGCTTCAAGCAGGAATTGCTGCTTGCCAGCCGCATCTCTCACCGCAACATCCTGCGAATTCACGACCTCACGGACTTCGAAGGCGTGAAGTTCATTACCATGGCCTTCATCGAAGGCAAGGATCTGAATCAACTGCTGAAAGAAACTCGGCCGCTGCCGATCGACCGCTCGCTGAAAATGGCGCGGCAGATGTGCGAAGCGCTGGATGCGGCGCACGCGGAGGGAGTCGTGCACCGCGACTTCAAGCCGCACAACGTGCTGGTGGGCAACAACGACCAGGTGTATGTGTCGGACTTTGGGTTGGCCACTTCGTTCGAAACAGCCAAGATGGGCATGACGCGCACAGGCGCGTTTGTAGGTACGCCCCGCTACATGTCTCCTGAGCAGGTGGAAGGGAAACAGGTAGACAGCCGCACGGATTTGTATTCGTTTGGGCTGGTGTTTTACGAGATGGTGTGCGGCGAAGTGCCTTTTGCCGGCGATTCGACATGGCAGGTGATGTACCAGCGGGTGAAGGACGCGCCGAAGAACGTTAAGCAGGTGAACCCGAACGTTCCGGACAATGTGGCCGCCATCATCATGCACTGCCTGGAGCGCGATGCTGGGGAACGGTATCAGAGCGCCAAGGAAATCATCGCGGACATCGACGAGCATCGCGGGCCAGAGATGTCGGTATCGTCGATGTATCGAATGCCGCAGCAGCAGAGCGGAGCCGCAGGTTCCGCTACGGGTTCGCGCTCGGTACAAATCACGTTGCCGGCGAAGCCACCGCTTTGGCTGTTCGCGACGGGAGGAGCGCTGCTCTTGGGCTTGTTGTTCTTCGCGATACCCGCTACGCGACACCTGGTGATCAAGCCACCGGTTGAGACCGAAGCGGTCAATACAGAGGCGGTGAAGGGCTTGCCTCCGCTCAGCCAGGGCAAATTCGTGGCCGTTCTGCCATTCCGCGTGATCGGCGACGCATCGAATATCGGATATGTGGCGGACGGATTGGGCGAAGCGCTGTCCGCGAAACTCTTCCAGTTGAACGGTGTGCACGTGACATCGGCGGACGACGCGGCAAAAATGGATCCGAAGGCAACCTCGCCGCAGATTGCCAAGAAACTTGGCGCCAATATGCTGGTGACGGGATTGGTGCAGGGATCCCCGAATCAACTGCGCATCACGGTGAAGTTGGAAAACGTCGCTGAAAACAAAATGGTGTGGAACGAAGAGTTCTCCGGTGTGCCCGCGGATTTGCTGACCATCGAGGACAAAATCTACGGAAAGCTGGCGGACGCCTTGGCAGCGAATGCCTCTCCCGGGGATATCTTGGCCGGCACCGCCCATCCAACCGATAACGTGGACGCGTATGATTCCTATCTGCGTGGCAACAATGCGCTGCGTGGTCCATTGAACGCCAAAAGCATTCAGTCGGCGATCGACTACTTCAACGCGGCATTGCGCAAAGATCCCAAATTTGCCAAGGCCTACACCGGGCTGGCGGACGCCAGTTTGCGCATGTACGAAGAAAATAAGGACAGCTTCTGGACGGAAAAGGCTCTGAATGCGGCAAAGCAGGCGCAGGCGCTGAACGATAAGTTGCCCGAAGTGCATTTTTCACTAGGCAGCATCTATGCCGCAACCGGCCAGACCGCGCAGGCCATTACCGAGTTGAAGCGCGCGCAAGAACTCGCTCCCAATTCCGATGAGGGGTATCGCCGGCTCGGGAACGCCTATCTTGCCGCAGGTCAAAAAGAGCAGGCCATTCGAGCGCTAGAAAAAGCTGTCGAACTCAATCCTTATCTTTGGGTCAATCTGAACTCGCTGGGTAGCGCGTATCTGAACTCGGGCGACTACGAAAAGGCGCTGAAGTACTACCAGCAGGTCACGCAAATTGAGCCACAGAACCAGATCGGGTTTGCCAACCTCGGCTCTGTCTATATATCGATGGGACGATACCAGGACAGTATCGCGCCCTTGGAAACGGCAATGAAGCTCGATCCAACGCCGGTAGTAATCTCCAACCTGGGCACTTCGTATTTCTACCTGCATCGCTATGCGGATGCCGTAAAACAGTATGAGAAGGCGGTACAGCTGAATCCCAGCGACGAAACCATGATGGGCAACCTGGCGGATGGCTATCGCGCGGCTGGTCAGATGGAACAGGCTAAGGCGACGTATGACCGGGCTATCGCGCTGGCATTTAAAGCCCTGAACGTGAACCCGCGCAGTGCGACCACCATGGGGAGCCTGGCGCTGTATTACGCAAAGAAAGGCGACATGGGCCAGGCCACCGCGTGGATTCAGCGCGCGCGTGGGTTAGACCCGTCCTCCGTTGATTTGATCCAAACCTCGGCGGAGGTCCATGCGCTCAGCGGTAAGCCCGAAGATGCCATCGCGGACCTGAAGAAGGGTTTGCAGCACGGACTGACGACCAGCAGCATCGAGTCGGATCCGGAATTGGATTCCGTGCGGAAACTGCCGGAGTATCAAGCGTTGATCAATCAGTTCGCGCCCAAGAAGAAGTAAGCTACAGAAGAGCGCGCCAACCAAATCTCTCGCGGTCGTTCTCCAACATAGCCCAACGTACAACCGTAGCGGATCGCAAGAACTTCGCGTGCTCCAAAGCCATGCGGGCAAAAGAAAAGGAGGAAGTCTGGGACTTCCTCCTTTTGAGATCAGGTTTAAGTGAAAGTTAAACTAAGCGGCGCGTCGAACCAACTTGAGCAGTGCGAAGGCAAGCGCGGAGCACAGAACCATGATGCCAGCGCCCGGTTCCGGAGTCGTCAGCGTCTGTCCAGCAACCGACTGGCCGGCAAAACCCTCAGTTGCCGTGGCATCGACGAGAACCCCGAATTCGCCGCCGACAAACTTGTAATCTTCCGGATCCAATTTCTTGCACCAGCTTGCACCGAGGATCGCCTGGAGAGCAATATCCGGCAACGAATCTGGTACGCACTGCTGAGTTGCCGCGACAATGCCGGTACCGCCGGAGAAAGAGAGGTCCGTGACGGAACCATTGTCGGAAGCGCTGCAGTTACTGAAGAAAAGAATTTGGGATGGATCGCCGCATTGAAACGAGAAGCCCGCCAAGTCATTGATCGCGATCGTCAAACTGTGAATCGTTTGGCCAGTCTGATTCTGGAAAACTTGAGACACGCACGCATCCGACTGTGTGAGGCATGGAGCATTCCCGAAGGAACCCGTAGTGGCCGTCAACGGGCCGAATGTGGGATTTGGGTTCGTCAGGGTTATTGGTATGGACCCGGAACCCTTCTGAATAATGACCTTTGGGTCGACGCCGTCGGCCCAAGCTGAGGCCGAGAAGAGTGCGACTGTGACAAGCAAAAGAGCTGGGCGCAAATGTTTCAAGAGGACCCCCGTATATACACGTAACTTCTGGACGAGATAGTGGAGCAAATGAGGTGCCAAAGATTTCCATTTTGGCGCGATCTAACCCGTTTATAATGTTGGGCTAACAGAGACCCTTTTTCATGTGTCAGCTAGGTGTGCAAAGTTCTTCCATTCTCAGGCTTGAGAATCCCAAATAAGTCTAAAGTTTGCTGAATCTTAGTTGTGGTACTCCCAGAGAACCTGAACTTTCAACGACCCTTTCTGCCGGGCCCGCCGAATCCAAAAGAGTTTTGCCAAAATGGTGGAAGACAACGCGCGTTTTCAGCGTTAACCGGACTAATTAAGTCCTGTTGTGCTGTCGGAAAAATTCAAATCATCGACACAATTTGATTGGATACTCAGCAGCAATGATGTATTTTTAAGCTATCCTTTCGGCCTTCTTCCCTGACTGCCTTTTCGCGTTAGGGCGGATCCTCCCTCAACTACACTTCCGCCCCCGAATGTCAGGAAGTAAATGTGTCGAATTACGAGCAACTGTGATCTTTGGCAGCAATGCGGCTTATGATCAAACATCGAACGCGACAGAAGTCCTCCTTTCGCTCAAGGCGCGCGTTTTTGGAGAATCGAAAAGCTCCTCGCTATCGGGGAGGCAACTTGGTTATGCTCTGGGTGCGATAAGGCTTTGGAAAGACGGTGTGGAGCGAGCAATCGTCTCTGCGCCGAACTCTTTTGAGGGAGAAGCAACATGCAGACATCAATGAAGGACCTGGGGGCAGCGGCACTGACCGCAGCGCTTCTAGCGGGCACAATCCTGTTGAGCAGTCCAGCCAAGGCGGACACTGCTGCAGCCGAGGCGACGTTCAAGGCCAAGTGCGCGGGATGCCACGGCGCTGATGGCAAGGGCAAGGCGGCGATGAAAACACGCGACTGGTCCTCTGCGGACGTGCAGAAAATGAGCGACGCAGATCTGGCGGCGATCATCACCAACGGGAAAAGCCCGATGCCGGCCTACAAGACCATGACACCGGATCAGGTAAAAGATATGGTGGCGTACGTTCGCACGTTCAAGAAGTAAGCAATAGCAAAGATTGCGCACGAAGCGCGGACGCTCCTACGCGCTTCGTGCAGATAGTAAAAACAGGAGGAACGAGATGAAGAAGTTTCTGTCAGGGATTGCGCTAGTGGGAGTGCTGTGTCTGGCTGGCACGTGCGTCTTCGCACAAGATAAAGCGAATGGCGAAAAAGTGTACAAGGCAAAGTGCGCCAGCTGTCACGGATCAGATGGCAAGGGTGAAACCGCCGCCGGAAAAGCAACCAAGGCGCGCGATATCTGCTCCGACGAAGTAAAGAAGGAATCGGATGCGGCGTGGACCGACATCGTCGTAAAGGGCAAAAACAAGATGCCGTCTTACGACAAGAAAATTACAGACGCCGACGGCAAGGACGTTGTCGCGTACATGCGGAGTCTGTGTAAGTAAGTTCGCCGGTGCGCCCGCGCCTGCGGGAACACGACAATTGAGAAAGAACATGGGCCCTGGCGGATCCTTCGCTGGGGCCTTTGCCTGAGAGAACACAATTCGTGAACTTGGGAGCTGAAAGCCTATGAGTACGCAAAATACGGCACGGGATTGGTCAAGACTACTGTACTACCTGAGCCAGAATGCCATCAGCTTCATCGGAGTCGTGTTGACGACCAGCAGCGTCATAACTTTGCTGGCTTTCTGGCTTTACGATTTCCTGCTGCCCGGCCCTTCCCACCCCTATGTCGGGATTCTGCTTTTTCTGATCCTGCCCGGAGTGTTTGTCCTTGGCCTGCTGCTGATCCCTCTGGGCATCTTCCTGCGACGGCGGAAATTGCGCGCCGCGGGAGAACTGCCGGTTGAATACCCGGCGATCGATCTGAAGCTTCCCATTGTGCGCAACAGCCTGTTGTTTGTCGCGTTTGCCAGCGGGTTGAACATCCTGATTTTCACTTACGCATCGTATAAGGGCGTGTCATACATGGACTCCACGGCGTTTTGTGGACAAACCTGTCACACCGTCATGGCGCCGGAATTCAGCGCCTACCAGAATTCACCCCACGCGCGAGTCGAATGCGTGCAGTGCCACATTGGCCCCGGCGCGGGATGGTTCGTGCGCTCCAAGCTGTCCGGGTTGCGGCAAGTGTATGCCGTCACATTCAAAACTTATTCCACGCCCATTCCCACTCCTGTGAAATATCTGCGACCCGCGCGGGAAACGTGCGAGCAGTGCCACTGGCCGCAGCGCTTTTCCGGCGACAAATTCATCGTCAAAACGAATTATAAGGAAGACGAAAAGAACACGCCGATGACCACCGCGCTGCTGATGAAGATCGGCGGACACACCTGGCAGGGCGGTACGGGAATTCATGGCCGTCATCTGGATGCGGGATCGCGGATTCGTTACATATCGACAGACGATCAGCGGCAGGTGATTCCGGTGGTGTACTACACCGATGACAACGGCAAGACCGTGGAATACGTGTCGACGGACACGAAGGTGAGCAAGGAACAATTGGAAAAAGGCGAGCACCGCATGATGGATTGCATCGATTGCCACAACCGCCCGACGCACGCGTTTGAATTGCCGGAAAACGCGGTGGACAATCGCATGTCACGCGGGCTGGTGAGTCCGCAGCTTCCGTATATTCGAAAGAAAGCGGTGGAATTGCTGAAGGCCAATTACCCCGACCGCGATACCGCCAAAAAACAAATTACCGACGGCATTACCGGCTACTACCGCACCAATTATCCGGACATCTACAATACCAAACGCGCGTTGGTGGAGCAGTCCGCCGATAACGTTGCGGCGATCTACATGCGCAACATCTTTCCGAACATGAAGATGAACTGGGGCGTTCATCCCAACAATCTTGGCCATAACGACGCGCCGGGTTGCTTCCGCTGCCACGACGGCTCGCACACCAGCGCCGACGGCCAAACAATCTCGAACGATTGCACTGCTTGCCACAATCTGCTGGCGGTGCAGGAGGAAAATCCCAAAGTCCTCGCGGACCTGGGAATGCAGTAATTCAAAAATAGTGGGCCCCGAGGGCCCGGAAGGTAGCGCTGTATGAGCTCCGAACGAGCCGAAAGGCGGGGCCGCCGCCTGATTGCGTGCGGCCTGCTGATCGCGCTGGCGTGGGTGCTCGCTCCCACTCGCGCTACTGCGAAGGCAAGAAATCCACAACCGCTGAAGCAGGACGAAGCGTGCCTGGCCTGCCATGGAACAGCGGGCATGAAGTCCGACAAGGGCAAGGATATTTACATCAATCCCTCGAAGCATGCGGTAAGCGCGCACGCCATTCTGGGCTGCCAGGATTGTCACACCGCAATCAAGGAATTCCCGCATCCGGCCAAAGTGGCAAAGGCGCAGTGCGCAACGTGCCATGCGGACGAACTGAAGGCCTACGCAACGAGCGCGCACGCGATTCTGGGAGAGGCGGCCTGCGCCACTTGCCACGGAAGCGTGCATGAACTTACCACCGCGGAAAAATTGATGCCCGCCAAGTGCGCCGAATGCCATACCCAGGAAGTGAAAGAATTTCAGGACAGCATCCACGGACATGCAGCGAAGAATGGCGATGCGGATGCCCCCAAGTGCGTGTCGTGCCACGGAAGCATCCATGATGTGAAGGCCGCCAGCGAAGTTGGCTCGACCATTGCCGCCAAACAACTGGCTGAGACCTGCGCCAAATGTCATAGCGATGCGGGATTTTTGTCGCGCCACAAGATTCCTGTGGCCCACCCGGTGGAATCGTATCTGCAAAGCGTGCACGGGCGCGCGATTGCCGCGGGAAACGACAAAGCGGCCAATTGCAACAGCTGCCACGGAAACCACGATATTTATCCGGCGCGGGATGCGCGTTCGCACGTGAACCACTGGCGCGTGGCGGAAACGTGCGCGCAGTGCCACACCGAAATCGCAAAGACATATAACGAAAGTATTCACGGCGATGCTTCGCGCGCAGGAATGAAGGATGCGCCCGTTTGCGTGGATTGCCACGGCGAACACCTGATTCTGGATCCGAAGAATCCCGCATCACCGGTGAATGCCGCCAATGTTTCGGCGGAAACTTGTGCGCGGTGTCATGCCAGCGCGCGCATGGCGAATCTCTACGACATACCAGCGGACCGAGTGCCGTCTTATGCGGACAGCTACCACGGCCTGGCGCTGCGAGGCGGAAAGCTGACCGCGGCGAACTGCGCTTCATGCCACGGCGTGCACAACATCTTCCGTTCCGCCGACGCTCGTTCCACAGTGAACGTCGCCAATCTAGGGAAAACGTGCGGGCAATGTCACAAAGGCGCCAACGAGAGCCGCTTTGCCATCGGGCCGGTTCACGTGCAGACCAACGCTGGCCCCAATCACCCCGTAGTGAAATGGATTCGCTGGACCTACTGGGTGCTGATCCCGGCGACGCTTGGCTTCATGCTGCTCCACAATTTGTTGGATTTGCTCAGCAAATTGATTCGCCGGCGTCCTCGGCAGGAAACCGGGCAAGTGGTGATGCGCATGAACCTGTGGTTCCGCATCGCGCACTGGGGAATCATGGCCAGCTTCCCAACGCTGGTAGTGACCGGCTTTGCGCTGAAATTTCCCGACAGTTGGTGGGCCAGGCCGTTGCTGATGTGGGAATCCAACGCAGGAGTTCGCGGCGGCTTGCATCGCACCGCGGCCGTCGTGATGATTGCGGCGACGCTGTTTCACTTCGTGCATCTGGCGCTGAAGAGGCGCGACCGTTCCATCATTCCCGCGCTGCTCCCCACGATTAAAGACGCTACAGACATGCTGCAGGTATTCCGCTACAACCTTGGCCTGACGAAACAAGAGCCGCAGTTCGCGAAATTCAACTATGCGGAGAAAATGGAATATTGGGCGTTTCTGTGGGGTACCACGGTGATGGCCCTTTCCGGATTTTTGCTGTGGTTCAACAATTTCACGTTGCGCCATTTTCCGAAATGGATCACCGACGCAGCTACCGCGGTTCACTGGTACGAAGCGCTGCTGGCTACATTCTCTATCCTGATCTGGCACTTCTATTTGGTGATTTTCGATCCCATGGTCTATCCGATGGATACGGCGTGGCTCGATGGAAAAATTCCCGCCGATCACTATCGCCACACACGGCCAGCCTATTACCGCGAACTATCGCGCAAAGGTCTGGTGCAAGAAACAGAAGAGGACGATGCGCTGGGGAGTGAAGCAGAGCCAGCCCACGGCGACGATTGATTTTTCGAGCAAATCTTTCAAAATACCGATATGTCATTCTGGGGGCCTGCGGCGTGGATGCCGGAAGAATCTGAACCGCACCGATTCGAGCACTTCGGATTTTCACTCCGCCAGCGAAGTACGGCGCCGATCTCGTACTGCTAGCGAAATAGCCGCGCAGTGAATATATGGTAGTGTCAGCAGCGGGAGTGTGAACAGGCCATGTCGATTCGCACCATCATCGAACCATTTCGCATCAAGAGCGTGGAACCGATCCGCGGCACTTCGCGCGCGGAGCGGCAGAAGCTACTGGAAGAAGCCGGATACAACCTCTTCCTGATTGCTTCGGAAGCGATCTTGATTGACCTGCTTACCGATTCGGGCACCTCGGCCATGTCCACAGAGCAATGGGCGGCGATGATGCGCGGCGACGAATCGTACGCGGGTTCGCCCAGCTTCACGCGGTTTCGTGATTCCGTGAAAGCCATTTTTGGACTGCGGCACGTAATTCCCACGCACCAGGGACGCGCGGCGGAACGCATCCTGTTCAACGTGATGTGCAAGAAGGGCGACATCGTGCCCAACAACACGCACTTCGACACGACGCGCGCGAATTGCGTATTTGTTGGCGCCACTGCCGTGGACATTCCCATCCCGGAAGCGAAAGAGCCCGCGCGCCTGCACGACTTCAAGGGCAACATGGACACGGCGCAACTGACTGCGCTGATCGAGCGCGAAGGCGCGAAGAAAATTCCACTGGTGATGCTGACGGTGACGAACAATTCCGGCGGCGGCCAGCCCGTGTCGATGGCCAACATCCGCGAAGTGAAGCAAATCTGCAAAAAACATGGCATTCCGCTGTACATCGATGCGTGCCGGTTCGCGGAAAATGCCTATTTCATCAAGCTGCGCGAACCCGGCTATGCCGACAAGTCGCCGCGCGAAATCGCCAAGGAAATGTTTTCGTACGTGGACGGCTGCACCATGTCCGCGAAAAAAGATGGCCTTGCCAACATCGGCGGCTTCTTGTGCACCAACGACGACATCCTGGCTCAGCAGGAAAAAGATCTGCTGATTCTGACCGAGGGTTTTCCCACATATGGCGGACTGGCAGGCCGCGATCTGGAAGCTATCGCGGTGGGATTGAATGAAGCGCTGGACGAGGAATACCTGCGCTACCGCATCGCGTCAACCGCGTTCCTGGGAAATCACATTGCGAAGGAAGGCGTGCCCATCGTGCAGCCGCCCGGCGGTCACGCAATCTATTTGGACGCGCGCGCGTTCCTTCCGCACATTCCCGTTTCACAATTTCCCGGCGTGGCGCTGGCCGGAGAGTTGTATCTGGAGGGCGGAATTCGATCCGTGGAGATCGGGACACTGATGTTCGGCGAACACGCCACCATGGACCTGGTGCGCCTGGCGATTCCGCGGCGCGTGTACACGCAGAGCCACATTGAATATGTGGTGGAAGTCATTCTGGAAGTGTGGAAGCGGCGCGCGGAAATTCGCGGCTACGAGGTGGTGCACCAGGCGCCGTTCTTGCGCCACTTTTCGGCACGCATGAAGCCCGTGGGCAAGTAACGAATCGGCTGTCCGCGACCAACCAAGCACCCTGCCAGCCCGTGGCCTTGCTCTTGCTTCATTCCCTCGCATGCTGATTCCAAGTCTCGGGAAGGCCTCGGTAGCGAAAGCGTTCGCGCAGGGCAGCTAAGCTATTGATACACAATAAGTTATGCGGACTGCGCACACAGTGGCCTGACGCCTTTGCACGCCCCAGACCGAGGAAATCTGCACAACCACTGGGTCTTCTGGCTCAGTGTCCGCCGTAGGAGTTTCCCTATGAATCCGACCTCGGACCGGCGTGGTCCTCATATGAATGTGAACGAACTGAAGGCGGCTGCGGCAGACATGCGCGCCATGAACGTCCTGAGCATTTACGCGGCAGGCAGCGGCCATCCTGGCGGCACACTTTCGATCATGGATCTCGCCGCAGCGCTTTATCTGAATGAACTGAATCACGATCCATCGAATCCGGCGTGGCCCGACCGTGACCGCGTTTTTTGGTCCGCAGGCCACAAGGCTCCCGCGTTGTACGTGGCGCTTGGAAGAGCGGGCTACTATCCGCTGGATGACGTGGCGCTGTTGCGGCAACTCGGCTCGAAATTCGAAGGGCATCCGAATTGGCTCAAAGTCCCGGGCGTGGAAATATCCAGCGGGTCGCTGGGGCAAGGGCTCGGAGCAGCGGTGGGGAACGCGCTGGGAGGCAAGCTGCGCGGGTCGGCGTATCGCGTCTACGTGATCATGGGCGACGGCGAGCATCAAGAAGGAAGCGTGTGGGAAGCCGCGATGGCCGCGGGGCATTTCAAGCTGGACAATATGTGTGCCATCGTTGATGTGAACCGGCTGCAGATTGACGGTTGGGTGAAAGAAGTAATGAACGTGGAGCCGCTGGCGGACAAATATTCCGCGTTCGGATGGAACGTCGTCGAAATCGATGGCCATGACATGGAGCAAATCCTCGCCGGCTTTGCGCAAGCGCGCGCGACGCAGGGCAAACCCACAGTGCTGCTGGCGCGGACGATCAAAGGCAAGGGCGTGTCGTTCATGGAAAACGAGGCCGGTTGGCACGGCACTCCGCCAAACAAGGAACAATTTGAAAAGGCGCTGCCCGAACTGCTGACGGCGGATTTCACGCGCGAGCGAGTGGAAACGCTGCTGAAACGCGCGACGGCGCATTCGAAGGAAGCTTCAGAGAAAGCCAAACAGGGAGTTCCTGAATACGCGCACGATTACTGGTGGAATTCGCGCGATGCCATGAAAGTGGAAATGGACCCGACGCGAATGGGATTTGGGCGCGGGCTGGAACAAGCCGGCAACGATCCGCGGGTGGTGACGTTGCATGCGGACATTTCCGGATCGATTCGCATCACCGACTTCGAAGCGAAACATCCGGAGCGGCTGAATCGCGTGTTCAGTGTCGGAATTGCCGAGCAGAATATGATGAGCGTCGCCGCGGGGCTGGCGCGCGAAGGATTTATCCCTGTAACCGGCACCTATGGCGTGTTCGCGTCGGGCCGGGCGTGGGATCAGATTCGCACCACGATCTGTTACTCCAATTTGAACGTGAAAATCGCAGGGGCCCATGGCGGCATTTCCGTTGGGCCCGATGGGGCCACGCACCAGGCGCTGGAAGAAATCGCGCTGACCAGTATTTTGCCGAACATGCACGTGGTGGTGCCGTGCGATTCGCTGGAAACGCAAAAGGCCACCATGCACGGCCTGCTGGAGTTGCAGGGCCCGCTGTATTTGCGCTTTGCGCGCGAAGCGACGCCAGTGGTCACCAAGCCCGCCACTCCGTACAAATGCGGTGTTGCCAACGTGATTCGTTTTCGCGGCGAGCAAGCAAAATTCCTGGAGGCATTCGAGACCGTCCTGGGACCGAACTACAAAAATGAATCGGAAGACGCGGCGATTATCGCGTGCGGGCCAATGGTGCCGGAAGCCATGCGTGCCGCATGGTTGTTGAAAGTGGAGTACGGCCTGGAAACGCGCGTCGTGAATGTGCATACGGTCAAGCCGATGGACATAGCAACGGTAATCCGGGCGGCGGATGAAACGCGGCTCGTAGTGACCGCCGAAGAGCATCAGGTCGGCGGTTTTGGAAATATCGTTGCCGGCGCCGTTCTGCAGCACCGCAAAGACTTCCAGCAGCCACTGCAATTTGGAATGGTGGGAGTCGCGAACCGATTCGGAGTTTCCGGCAAGCCGTGGGAACTGGTGCAGAGCTTCGGGCTGACCGCAGAGCACATCGCCAAACGCGTGCTGGACCTTTTAGACGATCGCGTGGTGGTGGCGCGCGAATTGGCGCCAAGAGTGAATGCCGTCCACTGTGCCCAGTGCAATGCGGTAATTCCGTTGAGCGAAGCGGCGAAGGACTTGCCTATGCCGTCTGGCGAGATCTGCGCCGGTTGCGATTACCGTTCCACGGAACTTTGCGCCGCCTGCCGCGTGGAGTGGAGCCACATTTCGCATAGCGCGGCTTACGTTTGCCACAACTGTCGCTAGAACACGGCGACTTGCGCGCCTCGGCACACTTCGCTGTGCGAACCGATGGCGCGTCAGTTATCCTTGTGGGACATGACAACCGTCGCGATTGATCCTGAACTCAAGAAAAAATGCCTGAGCGCAACGCTGGGCTTTGTGACCGCACACGTCGCATCGCAAGACACGCCTGCCGCCTTACAGGACGAGATGAAGGCGTGTGAGGCCAAAATTCTGGGACTGCCTGAACCTCGCGCAGTCCTGGACTCCTCGAAAATTCGCGCCACACGCGCCGGCTACAAGGCGCTCGGAAAGGATCCCGCCCGATATCGCGGCTCGGCGGAAGCGCTGCTCCGCCGCATCCTCAGCGGCAAGAATTTCCCGCACATCAACGCTGTCGTGGACATCATTAACCTGGTATCGGTTGAAAGCCGCCTGCCGATTGGACTCTACGACCTCGCTCACGTCCAGGGCGACATCACCTTTCGCGCCGGGCGACCGGCAGAAACCTACAAAGGCATCGGAAAATACGACCTGAATCTGGAGGACTTGCCGATTTTTTGCGATGAACTGGGTCCGCATGGAAGCCCGACCAGCGATTCCGAGCGCACCATGGTGACGGCAGCAACACAGCACGTTGGCGCGATTCTAATTTCGTTTGGCGGCGCCGAGGGACTTGAACAATCCTGCCAGCGAATGGCCGACCTGCTGCAACAATATGCCGGCGGTGCGGATATCAAAATCTCCCTCGTTTCCTAAGGCCCGTAGGTGGGTGACGCTTTAGCATCTGCAGTAGCGATTTGTATGTCATTCCGAGCGAAGCGAGGAATCTCTCTTGGGTACCAGAAAGAATTCCCAGGACGCAGCGATCGATTTATGAATGAAGGCATCCACCCGATCGCCAGCCTGCTGGCCGCCGTCGCTCGCTTCATCAGCGGCGTGCAAGTGCAGTGGGCCGGGTGCGAACCCAGCGTTCGGCAGCGCATCTATTTTGCGAATCACACCAGTCATCTGGATTTTGTGGTGCTGTGGTCCGCGCTGCCCTCAGAGATTCGTGCCAGAACTCGTCCCATTGCCGCGAAAGATTACTGGGAGGAAACGCCGCTGCGTCGCTATCTGGCAGCAAATGTATTCAAGGCTGTGCTGGTGGATCGCGGCTTGATATCCAAGGCGAAAAACCTCGATGACGGCCGCTTTGCTGGACGGTCCCTGATTGAAGAAATGGCCGGCGCACTGGGCGGCGAGCATTCGCTGATTCTGTTTCCTGAGGGGACGCGCGGCTCCGGGGAAAAAGTGGAGACGTTTCGCGGTGGACTCTTTCATCTGGCATTGCGTCGCCCGGACGTCGAACTGGTCCCTGCCTACCTGGAAAATCTGAACCGCATATTGCCAAAAGGCGAGTTCGTGCCTGTTCCCATGCTGAGTTTGCTGACATTTGGCAAACCGATTCAGGTGGAAGCGCATGAAGGCAAGGAAGACTTTTTGGAACGCGCGCGCGAAGCCGTCGGCAGCCTTCGCCGGATTGGATCCGCGTGATGCCGCAAGCGTTTCATGACGCAACACTGATGTGGATGTTCGGCGCCGTGCTTTTCGCGCTGATCATCTTCCACGTGACCGGCAACATATTGAAGAATCGCCAGCATCCCGACGCCGGCCGCTCCACGATCGATACGCTGAATGCGCGCATCCGCGCCTGGTGGAAGATGTGCGTCATCTTCTTCCTAAGCATTCTTCTGGGACGCTTTGGTGCGTTGGTGGTGTTCGCGGTCATCTCATTTCTGGCCATGCGCGAGTACATGACGCTGGTGCCCACGCGTCGCGGCGATCACCGCACCTTGTTCTGGAGTTTCTTCGTCATCATGCCGCTGCAATATTACCTGGTGGGCGCGCAGCGCTATGGCCTGTTCGCGATCATGATTCCAGTGCTGGCGTTCATTTTTGTTCCCACCAGCATTGCTATTGCCGGCGACACTTCGAATTTTTTGGAGCGCTCCGTCAAGATCCAGTTTGGGCTGATGGTTTGTGTCTACTGCCTGAGCCACGCGCCAGCGCTGTTGCTGCTGAACATACCGGGATTTACAGGACACAACGCGCGATTACTGCTGTACCTCGGATTCGTCGACCAGATGAACGACATTTTGCAATACTTGTGGGACAAATTGATTGGCAGACACAAAATCGCCTGGCGCGTGAGTCCAAACAAAACCTGGGAAGGATTTGCCGCGGGCGTCGTAAGCACAACGGCGATCGGCGCAGCGCTGTGGTGGGCAACTCCGTTCACGCCGCTGCAATCCGCGGGAATGTCGTTCATGATTTGCTTGTTGGGCTCCGCAGGAAGCCTGGTGATCAGCGCACTGAAGCGCGACATCGGAATCAAGGATTTTGGAGTAGTGATCGAGGGTCAAGGCGGCATTTTGGACCACGTCGACTCACTCTGCTTCGCCGCCCCGATTTTCTTCCACCTGGTCCGCTATTATTTCACCCCGCAGTGAGGACGGGTTCGTTGTATTGGCCAGTCTTTAGACTGGCGCTTTTGGGTTCCAAGGCGCGGACCACGAGTAAGGAAATTGAGAACGCTTCATCCCTTCGATGGTGTGTGATCCGGAAAAAGGAAACTCTTGAGGACACGCGCACAGATTCTTCCGGACAGGATTCCACCAAATGTAGCACGCGACATCCTCGAGAGAATCCGAACGGCGGAGGGCATGGTCGTAGTAGCTCATTTCCCAGAGCCGCTCACCATGGATTTTCTTGAATTCAAAGGCCGTGCGCAGTTTGAAAACACGAATAAATTCCAGCAAATCAGAAGTAGGTTCAGCCCCTTGAGCAAGCACGTGGACGTGATCGGTCATAAGGCAGTACGCATGGAGCCGGAAAGAACGGCTGGCGGCGCATTGAGTCAGGATAGCGAGGACGCACTGCGCGGTGTCAGCTTGGCCGAGGTGAGTTTGGCGGCGATCGCAGCAAATAGTCACGAAATGAACATGCTGGCCGCGATAGCATTCCGGCGCGAGACGGGTACTCTTGCGATTGATCGGCATACTGCAAGATAATATATCATATAAGGTATTAATAAATAAACGCGAATATAGGACGCCTGTTGTAGTGGCCAGTCTTTAGACTGGCGGTTTTCCACCCTTAGGGACAAGCCAAAAAGAACCGATCTAAAGATCGGCCACTACACGTCAGCGCGTCACCGGTTCGACGGCGCGCGTGCCTGTGGAGGCGCGCGATTTCAGGAAGCCTTGGGCCGCGAGAAGTTCGGCGTTAAGCAGGGCTGCTCCAGCCGCCCCGCGCACGAGGTTGTGCGAAAGCAACGTGAGTTTCACGTCCAGCAGCGGGCATTCACGCACCCGGCCAACGACGGCGGCCATGCCGTGTCCCGCGTTGGAATCCTTACGCGGCTGAGGCCGATCGGGCTCGTCCAGCACGACCACAGGATTCTTCACGGCCGTGGGCAACGAAGCCAGTTCCGGAGAAACCTGGAAGTTCCGCAGAGCCTCACGAACCTCGTCGAGCGTCGCCGCCTTCTTCAAGCGTAACGAAACACATTCCAGGTGGCCATCAACCACCGGCACCCGATTGCAGTGCGCGCTGATGCCTAAGCCCGCTCCGATAAAACGCGAGCCATCCCATTTGCCCAGCAACTTCTGCGGCTCTTCTTCCATTTTTTCTTCTTCACCGCTGATGAAGGGAACCACGTTGCCAACGATGTCCATCGCCGGAACACCCGGATAACCAGCGCCAGAAATGGCCTGCAGCGTGACGACAAAAAGTCTCTCGATGCCAAACGCATCCGCGAGCGGCTTGAGAACAACAACCAGGCCGGCTGTGGAACAATTCGGATTGGTGACGATAAATCCGGAATCGTAGCCGCGATTTTTCTGCTGCAACGGAATCGATTGGATGTGCGAAGCGTTTACTTCAGGAATCAGCAGCGGCACATCGGGATCCATGCGGTGATTCTTGGAGTTGCTGACAACGGGAAATCCCGCCTTGGCAAAAGCTTCTTCAGCCGGTCCCGCGACCGAGGAGTCCAGCGCGGAAAACACGAAGTCGCAATCGAACGTGGATTGCAGATCCTTCACCACAAGATTGCGCGCCACTTCCGGAACCGGTCCTTCCAGGTGCCAGCGCGCCGCTTCGGAATATTTTTTGCCCGAAGAACGCTCCGACGCTGCCACATCCGTTAGTTCAAACCATGGGTGATCCGCAAGCAGTTTAACGATGCGCTGGCCAACCATCCCGGTCGCGCCTAAAACCCCTGCGCGCCACTTTTTGCCGCTCTCCATGCCGCTCATGCCACACCTCCTGAGTGTGCTGGCCCAATCCGCGTGCCGCGGAGGTGAGGCCTGAATGTATTGCGAACCCAAACCGTCATGGTCGACTGCGAAGCTAGCGGTAGAACGCCCGGATGCAGAACGTTCGCGCCAGCCTCGGCCAGCGCGCGGGCTTGTTCGTAGCTCATCTCATGCAGCAGTCGCGCTTCCGCCGATTCCCTTGGATCGGCGGTATAGATGCCGTCCACATCGGTCCAGATTACCAGTTCTTCCGCATCCACAACGCACGCGATGATTGCGGCAGAGTAATCGGAACTGTTGCGGCCCAAAGTGGTGATGCGACCATCCTGCGTGGCTCCAATGAAGCCAGTGACCACCGGGACAATCCCCGATTCCAGCAGCGGCAGGAGAATGTCTCGTCCACGCCAACAGGTGCGCTCCAACTGCGGTTTCGCATCGCGAAAATTGTCACAAGTGAGAACGAAATCGGAGGAAGCCACGGGCACGGCGGCAACACCCGCTTGCTTCAAGGCAGCAGCAAACAATCGCGCGCTAAGTCGCTCGCCGAACGAGGCGAAGCAGTCATGCAGCGCTGCGTCAACAATCACCCGTGCGTTCTCGCGGACTTCGTGCAGCAAGTCGCGGCCCAGCGACTTAACTTCGGTGCGCAACCGGTCGTGCTGGTCCTCCGGCAGTTGCAAATCGCGCAGCGTCGCCAGGTGTAAATTGATCACGGACTGCGCCTCGTTGCGCGCGATCTGGCGCTCCCCCTGTTCGAGCAAGCGCGCGATTCCCAGAAGCTGATCGGTGATTCCCTTCATCGCGGAAACCACAACGGTCACCGCGGAATGCCGCGCCGCTTCGCGCACCAGGCCGGCGGCGTGGCGCATGCGCTCTGCTCCCAACAACGACGTGCCTCCAAACTTAAACGCGATTACCTGTTGCGAAAGTGCGTGCACACTCGATGCAGGAGACTGCTCGCTGAAATTCACTCCCAATTCGACGACGGATAAATCACCCTCCGCGGCGGATTGTTCCTGATGCTCCGGATACATGATGAATGCTCCTTGTTTGTCCGCGGGAGGCTTTCTGGAGGGGGCTGAAACTAAGAAACCCACCGCCAGATTCGCTTCCGGCGGTGGGTTCGAAACTTTTTCTAGCTTTGCTAGCTGTTTCCCCCGGCGCCTGAAGCGATCGTAGTCTTCATAATAGTGGACGTAGTCGCAGTGGACGACGGCGTCGTGCTCTTCATTCGCTTCGTGGCAAGGGACAACATGCCTAAGAGGATATCACAGCTTTCTGGTATTCCAAGGAAAAAGTGGCTTTGCTTTTGCCAATGTGCCCAAATCAGGGCATTTTCAGCATATCTCAGGGTGCTTCGAATATCAGGCTGGAACAGGTCAGCCCGGATTCCGCTTTCTGCAATTCCGAAATGTCTAGCGACTCCACGTGAAATCCTTTCGCTTCAATGAGCGCTTTCGTCTTTGGAAAGGACGCCGGAAAAATGACGGTATCGCCCATCGCCAGCGCGTTTGCGGAATGCGCCTCGCCAGGATCGACATCCAACCATTCAAATCCCTCGATGCGCCGCCAATCGAACCACCCTCGGTTGGCGAGCATGGCGTTGCGTCCCAAATACGTGACCGCGGATTTCAAGTGCAGGCATCCTGTCACCGAAACACCGGTCAGGTCGTAGCCGTATGCGCTCAGAATCACCGCAAGTTGGCGAATGCCTTCGGGATTTGATCTGGCGGTAATGCCAACGAAAACCTTTTTGCCTACGCGCAAAACGTCGCCGCCCTCCAAAGTGCCCGGCAACTTGACATAGGCGAGGTTGCGAAATTTTTCCACAGCCGCAGCGAGAGAAGGAGCTTCTTTGCGGCGTGTCTCGGTGCCCAACGGGCAAATCACAGCGATTTCGTCGACCACAATCGCCGGGTCCTCGACAAACATGGAATCGGGCAATTCCGGCTCCTCCGGAAGCGAAATCACGCGCGCGCCCAGTTTCGCAAGAAGTTGCTCATAGGCATGGTGCTGCGCGCGAGCCTTCTGCAAATCAAACGGGCTGCGAGAAATAAAACTTAATTCGCAATCAGCGAGCGCGGAACTGACAGAACGGGTAATGGCAGTCAACATTCCGTGAATGTATCAGAGAAGACCCCGATTTCGCACCTCACCGCTCCAACACCTGCAAATCCGCCGGGTTGTGGGGACCGTCAAAACTGGATAGTATCGAGCAGTTTCTCGGGAGACATCCGAAATTCATGCGAACCCTTTTCCGTGTTATTTGCCTGTTTGCTTTCTCTATCGGCTATTCTCAGATTTTACCGGCGCAAGGCAATCCCGACAAAATTCCCGCGGCTGTCGACGAAGTTTTTGCGGACGTAGCCAAGCCCGGCTCGCCGGGATGCTCTGTGGCGATTGCTCGCGACGGCAAGTTGCTCTACGCCAAGGGCTACGGCTTGGCCAACATCGAGCAGAACATTGCGCTCACTCCGGAATCGGTGTTCGATATTGGTTCCACATCCAAACAATTTTCCGCCGCCAGCATTCTTCTGCTGGAAAAGCAGGGCAAACTCTCGGTAAACGACGACGTCCGCAAATATATTCCCGAGCTGCCCGACTACGGCAAGAAAATTACCATCCTGAATCTGTTGAACCACACCAGCGGTTTGCGCGACTACCTGGTGCTGTTTGATCTGGCGGGTGTGAATACGGACAGCGTGACCACCGACGAAGAGGCTCTGGCGCTGATTACACGGCAAAAAGCCCTCAACTTCGATCCCGGCACGGAATGGCTGTACAGCAATTCCGGTTTTTTTCTGCTCTCAGTGATCGTCAAACGCACCAGCGGGCAGAGCTTGCGACAGTTCGCCGCGGAAAATATTTTTCAGCCCCTGAATATGAGCCACACGCTGTATCGCGACTCGCACACGCTGCTGGTTCCCAATCGCGTGCTCGCTTACGACCCCGTCGAGAAAGGCTCTGGTTACACATTCGACGTTTCCTATTTTGAACAGACCGGCGATGGCGCGGTGCATACATCCGTGGGCGACCTGCTGAAGTGGGACGAAAATTTTTACACCGCGCAGGTGGGTGGCAAGCCGTTTCTTGCGGAACTGCAAGAGCCGGGAAAGCTGAATGATGGGAAGACGCTGGATTACGCGAAAGGTCTGTTCATCAGCAAATACCGCGGACTGAACACCGTCAGCCACGGCGGCTCGTGGGGCGGCTACCGGGCCGAACTGCTGCGCTTTCCCGACCAGCACTTTTCCGTCGTTTGCTTGTGTAACCGTTCCGACGGAAGCACCGAAAGACGCGCGAAACAGGTGGCCGACATTTATCTCGCATCGGTGTTGAAGGAAAAAGAGCCAAAGAAAGAGGAAGACGACGAAGAACAACCCAAACTAAAGCCGGAAGTCCCGGTTGCCGCGGAGGAGCCGAAGAAATTGGCCGGAGATTATTGGAGCGACGAACTGGGCGTAGCCTATCGCCTGCAATTCGTTAACGGCAAGCTCTTGCTCGACAAAATCCTCGCTGGCGGCATTCCGCGGTCCAGCGATTCCGCCGGCAAGCCTTTCGTTCCCGTGGGCAAGAACGAGTTTCAAATGACAGCCTCGGGAGTCGAAATACGGTTTCAATTCGACGCAGCGGGCCAGCCCGTGTCGTTCACCCTCGACGCAGGCCGCACAAAGGGTATGATTTTCAAGCGCACTTCCGATAAGGGCTAAAGGAGAATTCCGCAATGTCTGATGGGACTCGAAGATTTCTGGCTGTTCTGATCATGGTGCTGGGCGCGGCGTTCCTGTGGCTTGCGGGGCGCTCCAGCGGAGGCGCGGAAGCGGCCAAAAACGAGGTAGATGCCACCGTGGCGTCGGCGCGCGAACAAGCCTATGCCAACGATCCTCGTCTGAAGGGCGCCTACAGCTTTGAACGCGGCGGCTGGGTCTACGTCCATCTGGAGGGCGACCCTGCCACGATCGGCTTTCAGCATGGATTTTTGCTGGCCAAAGAAATTGCGGATGCCTTTCCCGCGGTAAGCGCCGGTATGACTCATTCGACGGGCCGCGACTGGGCGTTTTTCCGGCAGGTGGCACGCGAAATGTTGTGGCCGAAAATCGATGTGGAATATCAGCAGGAGCTCGAAGGCATCGCCGAAGGATTAAACGCGCGCGCCAGTTCCGAGCTCGACGTTTACGATATCGTCGCCCTGAATTCCTTCGAAGAAGTCCCCGACTACTACGTGCCGTGGCTCAACAAGCGTGAGAAAACCGCCAATGCCCGCAAGCTCAAAAGTCCCGGCAATTGCAGCGCGTTCGTGGCCACCGGCAGCTGGACCAAAGACGGCCAGATCGTGATCGCGCACAATAACTGGACCAACTATAAGAATGGCGAGCGTTGGCGCATCATCTTCGATATTCATCCAACGAAGGGATACGGGATTCTGATGGATGGTTTTCCCGGCGTGATTGCCAGCGACGACGATTTTGGAATTAACAGCGACGGCTTGATGGTCACGGAAACCACTATCACGCAATTCGAAGGCTGGGACCCGAATGGCAAGCCGGAATTCATGCGCGCGCGAAAAGCGCTGCAATACGCGGGTAACATCGACGACTATGCAAAAATTATGCTGGATGGAAACAACGGCGGCTACGCCAACGATTGGCTGCTGGGCGACCGCAAAACCGGCGAAATCGCTCAATTTGAACTGGGCTTGAAAGCCTACAAGCTGTGGCGCACCAAAGACGGAGTTTTCTCCGGGTCCAACTGGCCGCGCGACCCCAAGGTCTTGAAGGAAGACGCGCCGGAATTTCAGCCCAACGACATGGAGAGTTCACCCAACGCGCGCCGGGTTCGCTGGGAACAATTGCTGGACGAGAACAAAGGGAAGATTGACGTCGCGCTGGCGCAAAAGATGCTCGCCGATCACGTTGACTCCTTCCAGAAAAAAGAAGAAATGAACGAGCGCACTTTGTGCGGGCATGTCGATGCCTCTCCTCGCGGCGTTCCGCAGTGGGAATACGCGCCATTCGAGCCCGGCGGCGCGGTTCAAGGCAAGGCGGCGGATGCCAACATGGCCAAAGAGATGCGGCTTGTTGCGCGCATGGGCCATCCATGCGGCGAAGATTTTCTTGCTAAGCCATTTCTCGCGGCACATCCCGAATATGCCTGGCAGGAACCCTATTTGCGAGATATGAAAGCCGGGCCGTGGACGCAATTTCGAGCGGGAGAAAAGCCTGCGATCAAAAAGTAGTTTTTGTATAAACTGATCTTCTGCCGCAAGCAAGCGCTGTCATTCTGAGGGCATCCGACGAGGATGCCCGAAGAACCTCGACCCCGCCATTCCGCCAATTCATGCCGAACGTCTTACTGCCCGGTTCCATTCGGCACCACCTGAACCTCAACGCTGGAGGGATACCTCGTCGAGCGATACACCTTCTGCGTCGCGGCTTGATAATCCGCCGCAGTAGCATCAAAAATATTCGGCACGAATTTTTGCGGATTGCGGTCGTACAGCGGGAACCAGGTGCTCTGCACTTGCACCATGATGCGATGCCCCTTCTTGAAAACATGATCGGCGGTGTGCAGGTCGATCGAGAAGGGAATCACCTCGTTCGCCACAAGCGGCTCGGGCTTTTCGAACGATTTCCAGTAGCGGCCGCGGAAGATTTCATCTGCAACCATCAACTCATATCCCGAGAGCTTCCAGTCCTTCTCCACTTTTTGCGGGTACACGTCAATCAATTTCACTACCCAGTCGCTGTCCGTACCGGTGGTTGAGGCAAATAGTTTTGCGGTCACTTGGCCAGAGATGGTGACATCGTCCTGCAATTCGTCGGTCTGCCACGTCAGCACGTCGGGCCGATTGTCGACGAATCGCTGGTCCTGCACCAGCCAGGTAAACCAACTGCCCGGATGATCGTCCGGATACGTCATGTCCACGGGGCGACGACGATAGGGCACCGGATGCGCGGGATCGCTCACGTACGAATCGAGCGCGTCTGCCGCTTCGCTCTTCGGCGCTCCGAACGAAAGCTTTTTGTCCGCGCCAAAATAAAGGTGCTTCGTCTGCGCATCTCGCGGCGGCCAGGAATCGAAATTCGTCCAGGTGTCGCTGCCAGTCTGAAACAGCAACGCTTCCTTCATCGGCAACGAGCCTTTGTCGTGCAGCCAGTACGCAAACCACGGCGCTTCCACCTTTTGTCGGAAGTACACGCCCGTGTCGGAGCCGAACGGAATTTCGCCCAGCGAACTTCCCGGGCCTCCCGCCCAGCCACCATGATTCCACGGTCCCACCACCAGATAGTTCAGGTGCTTTTCGTCGGATTTTTCCAGATTCGCGTACGTGCGCATCGGCCCATAAAAATCTTCCTGATCCCACCATCCGGCGACGTTCAGGTTCGGAACCGTTGTCGATTTCAGCGCGGATTCGATGGCGTGCGCTTTCCAGAAATCGTCATAGCTGGGATGCGACACAAAATTGTTCCACGTGGGAATCTTTCCGTGAAAATATTCCTTGTTCACGTTCGAAAGCACTCCTAACTGCAAGTACCAGTCGTACAAATCAAATCGATTGAACTTGAAACTGTAATTCTCCGCCGACGTTTCCATCAGCGCCGAGTACTCAAAGCCGTAGCTCAACCGGAACGCGCCATGATGGAAAAAATCGTCGCCCATCCACGCGTCGCCCATGCACGCTTGCTCCGACACGGCCTTCAACGCAGGGTGAGGATTGATCATGGCCATCGCGGCCAGAAATCCGCCGTAAGAAATTCCTGCGATTCCCACGCGTCCGTTATTGTTGGCCACGTTCTTCACCAGCCAGTCGATGGTGTCATACGTGTCGGTGCTCTCATCGATGCCCTTGGCATCCTTGGGATCGTGCACCGGCCGGTTCATGGCGAATTGCCCTTCGGAACCATAGCGCCCGCGAATATCTTGCAGAACAAAAATGTAGCCGTCGGGCCACAAGTCCGAGTAGCGAAACAAAACGCCGCTATAACTCTTGTCTGGCGCGGATATTCCGTAAGGAGAGCGCTCCATCAGGAACGGCAACGGCTGCTTGGCATCTCGCGGCGTGTAGATCTCGGTGTGCAGCTTCACGCCATCGCGCATCGGGATCATCACTTCTTTCTTCTCAAACAGCTTGGAAAGGTCCGGCCGCTCCTTCTTTTGCTCCTGGGCGTTTGCCGCGCCCAAAAGAACTGCCATTCCTAGGAACAGGATCGCGATCTTCCGTGTCTTTCCAAGACCAATCATCATCCCAATTTCCTCCCGATTCCACGTGGCCAACGAATCGTTGCGAGAATATCACACCCAATACTCGCTCACCTTTCAGAGAACGCTCGTTGGGAGCCGAAATCTGGCGATTTTGGGCTTTCTATGGCGGATAATACGCTCGATCTGATAAACTATAGCTTCGTAAACTGTACCTGCACTCTCATGAAGAAGGGGATTCTTCCGGGCTGCTGGCTGTTTCAGCAGCCATTTTTGTCTGAAGACGCATGAAAACATGACTACCGACATACGCAATATCGCCATTATCGCTCACGTCGACCACGGCAAGACCACCCTGGTGGACACCATGCTGCGGCAGAGCGGCATCTTTCGCGCCAATGAAGCCGTCGTCGAGCGCGTGATGGACTCCAACGACCTGGAGCGCGAGCGCGGCATCACCATTCTGGCCAAGAACACCGCGCTGTTCTTCCATAACACCAAGATCAATATCGTGGACACGCCCGGCCACAGTGATTTTGGCGGCGAAGTGGAGCGCGCTCTGCGCATGGTCGATGGCGTCGTTTTGCTCGTCGATGCCAGCGAAGGCCCGCTGCCGCAGACCCGCTACGTTTTGCAGAAAGCCCTTGCTGCCAAGCTTCCTCCCGTCATCGTGCTGAACAAGATCGACCGCACCGATGCGCGCCCCGAAGAAGTGCTGAACGAAATTTACGACCTGTTCATCGATCTCGACGCCACGGAGGATCAGCTGGACTTTCCCGTGGTTTACACCAACGCGCGCGCTGGCGTGGCGCACCGCAAAATCGGCGACGATTCCAAGGATTTGCTTCCGCTCTTCGAAGCCATCGTCAAAAAAATTCCTCGCCCCACAGGCGATCCGGCCGGCGTCCTGCAACTCCAGGTGACCAATCTCGACTACAGCGAATTTCTCGGACGCATCGCTATCGCCCGCATGTTCAATGGCACCCTGCGCCGCGGCGAAGAAGTGGGCATCAGCAAGCTCGATGGCAAGCTGCAGACCACCAAAATCACCAAGCTGTTCACGTTTCGCGGCCTGGATCGCGATGAAGCCGACGAAGTCGTAGCCGGAGACATCGTGGCCATCGCCGGTGTCGAAGGCATCCAGATCGGCGAAAGCATCACCAGCGTTGAGAATCCCATGCCGCTGGAGCCGCTGACGATTGACGAGCCCACTCTGGCCATGATTTTCAGCGTGAACTCCAGCCCGCTGTGCGGCCGCGAGGGCAATTACCTGACTTCGCGCGACCTCCGCGACCGGCTAGCGAAAGAGTTGCTCACCAACGTTTCCATCCGTGTGGAAGATACCGACACGCCCGAATCTTTCCGTGTGCTGGGCCGCGGCGAATTGCAGCTGGCCATCCTGATTGAAACCATGCGTCGCGAAGGCTTTGAGCTGATGGTCGGCAAGCCGGAAATCGTGGTGCACACCGTCAACGGCCAAAAAATGGAACCCCTGGAACGCCTGGTCATCGACATCCCCGAGAATTTCATTGGCATCATCATGGAAACCGTCGGCAGCCGTCGCGGCGAAATGCTGAAGATGAGCAATCACGGTTCAGGGCGCGTGCGTCTGGACTTCAAAATTCCCTCGCGCGGACTGATCGGCCTGCGCAGCCAATTGCTGACCGACACGCGCGGCACCGCGCTGATTCACTCGATTTTTGAAGGCTGGATGGAATATGGCGGGGAAATGGCGCTGCGGCCGACCGGCGCGCTGGTTGCCGATCGCGCTGGCGTTTCCACGGCGTACGCGCTGTGGGGCGTTCAGGAGCGCGGCGAATTGTTCGTCGGGCCAACCATCGAAGTGTACGAGGGCATGGTGATCGGCGAAAATTCGCGCGAGCAAGACATGGAAGTAAATGTCACCAAGGAAAAGAAGCTGACGAACATGCGTTCATCCTCGGCCGACGAAGCCATCCGGCTGATTCCACATCGCGTGTTGAGCCTGGAGCAGGCCATCGAATTCATTGCCGACGACGAACTTGTCGAGATCACCCCCAAGTCCATTCGCCTGCGCAAGAAGATCCTGCAATACAACAAGCGCCCGCGCCGCTGGCAGGAAATCCGCGCCAGCCAGGAAGCCGCGGGTTAATTGCGTTTTCGGCGAGCAGCGCTTTGTGCTTGCCCGGTCACCGAAACACGCTGTCATCCTGAGCGGCGCGTCGTTTGCGCCACGAAGGACCTCAATCGAAGAATCCTGCAAGAATGATGACTTGAGATGCTTCGGCGCGGAAAAGTCTCGCACCTCAGCATGACAATGTTCGTGGGCACCGCAGGAACCCTCAGTGCGCTGATTTGTCCAACAGTTGCTTCAAGTAGGATTGCCACACGACGGCCCAGGTGTGCGTGCCGTGGCCGTGGGTCTGCTCGCTGATGGGAATCAACACAAATGTTCGGTTTTTCAGGCGCTTGCTCTCTTTTTCGGCGATGCCCAGCTCCGGTGGATTGATGAAATCGTCGGCGGAATTGATCCACATCACCGGCGCGCTTATTTTCTCAAGTGTCGGAGAAGGATCATAGTTGCGTGACGCATTAACCTGGTACAGCAAATCGTTGGCGTCAAGGCTTGCGGCCGTTTTCTCCGAATCTTCCACATACTTGTCCGCGGCATCGCGAGTCGGCAGTGCCTTCTGCATCTGCAGCGGCGCGCTTCCCGCAATCACCAGCAGATCTTCCGCAGTGCGCAGGCCGTCTTTCGGTTCGTCCTTATATTCGCCGCCATTCCACGCAGGATCTTCGCGGATCGCATCCATCAGCATTTTTCGCCAAACGCGGTTACGCCCCGCGATCTGTACGGGCAGGCACGCCATCGGCATCAACGCGTCCATGAAGTCCGGGTAGGTTTCCGCCCACACAAAGGAGTGCATGCAGCCCATGGAGGTTCCGAAAATCAGCCGCAAATGCTGCACTCCCAGGCGCGCGGTGACCAGCAGATGTTGCGCGGCAACCATGTCGTCGTAATCGTATTGCGGGAAATGCGCGTGCATTCCGTCGCTGGGCTTGGAGGATTTCCCGTGACCAATGCCGTCGGGCAGAATAATAAAGTAGCGATTGGAGTCCAGCAGTTGGCCGGGGCCGAACAGCTCGCCTGCAAATTGCGGCCGCAGGAATTGCTGTCCCGAGCCCCCGGTACCGTGCAGGATCAGTACTGCGTTGGTGGGCCTCCCTTGCGCGTCGCGCGCCAACTTCCCGAGTGTCCGGTAGTGCAAGCGAAGGTCCGGCAACTGCTCGCCGGATTTGAACTTGAAGTCGCGTGCAATGTAATCGCCTTCCGTCGCCGGATAACTCACCTGCGTCTGCGCGTGCGCAGCGCCGACGGCAAAGAACGCAGCAGCCAGCAGCGCGACCATCCGCAAAAAATGATTCCTCATGTGTACCTCATCCCGATCTCGTGGCCAGTGAATTTATCACACTCTTTCGTTCCTTCTTGCTACTCTCTTCGTTTCCGCGCTCTTTCCCATTTTCGCGAGGTGCTTCGATGCGAGCATTCCTTTTGCTTCCGATTGCGGCTCTTTTGGCAACCTTCCTCTTCGAGCCGCCGTCCTCTTCTGCTCCGGACACCTCAAAAATGGCGTTGCCGCAGTTCGACGCATCCGGCGCGCTGGTGCGGCCAAAATCCTTCGAGTATTGGACGTTCGTGGGTTCGAATATTGGAATGAGCTACGATCCCGGCGCGCAGAAAGGCCCCGGCGAGTTCCACAATATTTACATGCAACCCGAGGCGTTCGATACCTACAAGTCCACTGGCAAATTCCCCGAGAAAACCACGTTTCTGCTGGTGGTCTACGAACCCGCGCAAAAGGTTTCCATCAATAAGAGCGGATATTTCGAGGGAGAGATGACCGGCCTCGCCGCTTCAGTGAAAGATTCCTCGCGCTTCAAGGAAGGCTGGGCGTATTTTTCCTTCGGTGAAAGCGGCAACCTGTCGGAAACCGCCACTGCTTTGCCCGCGCCCATGTGTTTTGCGTGCCACGACAAACACGCCGATGACGATCACGTGTTTGTGCAGTTTCACCCGATGCTGCGCGCCGCGCGGCACAAGTCACTGCCCTAAATTTTGTTCCGAGTCGCGCGCTAGCGCTTGCTGCCGCCGAGCAGAGAACCCAACACGCCGCGCACAATTTGCCGCCCAACCGAACTTCCAATGGTCCGCGCTGCGCTCTTGGCCATGGCTTCCACCAAATTGTCGCCGCGGCGGCCACCGCCGGAAATTCCGGGAATATTCGCGTACCACGGCGGCGACTGCTGGCCTGCGGGGGTCGCGTCCGTCCCCGGAGCCGAGGGCAGCGGCTGACCCGCGCGCGCTTTCAAAATCTCGAACGCCGATTCGCGGTCCACCGCATTTTCGTATACGCCGGCAACAACCGAACTCTTCATCAACTGGCTGCGTTGCTCGGGCGTGATCGGTCCAATCTGGCTGTGCGGCGGGCAAATCAGCGCGCGCTCCACAATTCCCGGTGTCCCCGTTTCGTCCAGGAAAGAAACCAGCGCCTCACCCACGGCCAGCTGCGTGATCGCTTGCTCAACGTTTAACTTTGGATTCGTGCGGAATGTTTCCGCAGCCGAACGCACCGCTTTCTGATCTTTCGGCGTGAACGCCCGTAACGCATGCTGCACGCGATTTCCCAGCTGCCCCAGCACCGTCTCCGGCACATCCAGCGGATTTTGCGTCACAAAATAAACGCCCACGCCCTTTGACCGAATCAATCGCACCACCTGCACAACCTTGTCCTCGATCACTTTGGGCAAATCCGCGAACAGCAGGTGTGCTTCATCAAAAAAGAAAACCAGCTTCGGCTTTTCCGGATCGCCAACCTCCGGCAACTTCTCGAAAAGCGCGGTCAGCAACCACAGCAGAAACGTTGCGTAGACTTTCGGCGACTGCATCAACTTGTCCGCGGCCAGGATGTTCACGATCCCGTGGCCGTTCGAATCCGTCTGCATCAGGTCGTCCAGATTCAGCGCCGGCTCGCCGAAAAACTTGTCCGCTCCTTGCTGCTGCAATGCCAACAGGCTGCGCTGCATCGAACCGATGCTGGCGGCGGAAATATTGCCGTATTGCGTTTGAAATTGCTTGGAATTGTCGCCGACATACTGCAGCATGGCCTGCAAATCCTTGACGTCCAGCAGCAGCAAACCATTGTCGTCGGCAATTTTGAACACGAGCGCCAGCACGCTTTCCTGAATATCGTTCAGGTTCAACAGCCGGGCCAGAAGCAGCGGCCCCATCTCCGAAACGGTTGCGCGCACCGGATGTCCCTGCTCGCCGAATACATCCCAGAAAGTGACCGGGCACGCGGCATACGAAAAATCAGTGAGCTTCAACTTTTTGGCGCGCTCGTCGATTTTTGGATTCGGAACTCCGGCCTGGCTGATGCCCGAGAGATCACCTTTCACGTCCGCGGCAAAGACCGGCACACCGATGCGGCTGAATGCTTCCGCCATCACTTGCAACGTAACTGTCTTTCCCGTGCCAGTGGCGCCGGCCACTAGCCCGTGGCGATTCGCCATTTTTGGCAAAACATAAAGCGGCGCGCTGCCTTGTGCAATAAGTAGTGGGTCAACCATGGCTCAACTCTCCCCAATCGATTGTCGCTTCGCGGGGAGGGCGTTTCCCGGGCGATGGACTTCCATCATTCTACTGCGCCGGGGCGCGAACTACCGTAATTGACTTCAGCATTCTCACCCAACGCGCCGGACGCTTCTCATGCGGCGCCCACAAGTCGAAACGGGCCCTGCTTCGCGGCAAGCGGCTCGCCATTCATCGCGTCTGCCACGATAATATCGGAGTCCATAATCCCGGAATCCAGTTCTGCCAACGAGAAAACCACGCGATAGCCGTCCTCTGCTTCGGCTACGACGTATGTGGCCATTAACGCTCCGCGGAGTTTCTCGCCTTGCGCCACTCCCGCCCTCTTCAGCAGTTCCTCGAGCAGCACTCCCTCGTACGTTTCCGTCTTCTGATCATGCGGATTAACGACGGAGAGTGTCTTGCGCGGCATTTTCTTCCGGTCGGCTACAGTTAGAACGAGAGGAGCGGAAACCTCGCCGCCAATTCGCAGTTCCGCAACGGAAGCTGAAGCTGCGGCCTGTGCAGTTTGCGCACACACGTCAGGCGTCGCGGAAAAAAACAGCCCGACGATGGCGGCGAACAATAGCGGAACCCAGGCTCGAGCGTCACGATGCACAATCTGTTCCTTCGGCTCTGGGGAATGAAATAGGCTCAATCCTTTTCCAACATCACTTCGGTGGATTTGATTACCGCCGAAACTTTATCGCCAACCTTGAGCTTCATCTCATCCGCGCTACGCTTCGTGATCACGCTCTCGATCAGATTTTCGCCAACGCGCATCACCACATGTGCCATTACGCCTCCAAGGTGAAGTTCCACTATTTCGCCTTCGAGACGGTTTCTAGCCGATAGCGTCATGCCGCAGAGAATACCCTTCCTCGCTGAAAGAGTCCAGAGAACGATTCATGGGGCTTCGATCTGAATAGATTCGCACACCCAATAGTCGAATTAAGTCGGTTTGACTTAACGATTGGAACTGTATTGAATAGTCGAGCCAAAGAAATGGGGATTGCTCTGGTCTTCGCCGGACGTCACAACCCGCGCGACCCTAACTCACGTTCTGAGGTCCTATGAACTCGACACACGCTCACTCACCACAAGGCACAACTCCCACCCTCCTCGGCAAAATTGGGGTCCATCTCGCGCTGCGATCGGCTCGGGCAATCTTCGGGCTGGTGCTCCTCATCGCCGCCAGCATGGGCTCGTCGGCTCGCGCGCAAGTGTCGGCCAGCATCTCCGGTTTCGTCAGCGACCCCTCGGGCGCAGCGGTGCCTTCCGCAAGCGTGACGGCAACAAATAAGGAGACGGGCGTTTCGCGCATAGCCAGCAGCGATGGCGTGGGCCGATATCTGATTGTGGCTTTGCCTGTGGGGCTTTACGAAGTGAAGGTGTCGAAGCAGGGCTTTCAGGATTCAACGCGCACGGGAATCCAGTTGAACGTAGGTCAAGAGGCGAACATCGATATTCGTTTAGACGTGACCGCGGTCAAGGCGGCTGTCACGGTGTCGGAAGACGCTCCTATAGTGAACACCTCAACGAGTGACATCTCCGGCCTGGTTGGCGCCAAAGAAATCAAGCAACTTCCGCTGAACGGCCGCAGCTACGATCTGCTGCTTCCCCTCAATCCCGGCATCGTGAATTTCACTTCGCAGAAAACTGGCGGCACCGGCATCTCCAATTCCTCGACGGGCAATAACTTCGCGGTTTCCGGCAATCGTCCGCAGCAAAACATCTTTTTGCTGAATGGCGTGGAATTCACCGGCGCGGCGGAAAACAATATGACTCCCGGTGGTCCCAGCGGCATGTTGCTGGGCGTGGATGGAGTGCGCGAATTCAATGTTCAACGTGATTCTTACGGCGCGGAATTCGGCAAGCACCCGGGCGGCCAGGTGATCATCGTAACCCAGTCTGGCAGCAACACCTGGCACGGCGCCCTGTACGAGTTTGTGCGCAACAATGCGCTCGATGCGCCCAACTATTTCGACCAGGGCTCGGCGCCGCCGTTCCAGCGAAACCAGTTTGGAGCTTCTTCCGGCGGCGCGATCGTAAAAGACAAGACGTTTCTGTTCGGCAACTATGAAGGGTTTCGCCAGGATCTGAACCAGACTTCGGTGGCGTTCGTTCCCGGCCTTGCAGCGCGAGCAGCGGCGGCGCCCAGCGTGCAGCCATTGCTGAATCTGTGGCCTACGCCTCCGGCCGGCACTCCAGAGCTGAACGTGCCGGGACAAACGTTTGGGATTTCCCAGGTCTTCAGCAGTCCGCTGCAGACCATCCGCGAGGACTTCGGAACCTTGCGCCTCGATCAAACCTTTTCTGCCGCGGATTCTCTCGCCGCCATTTACACCATCGATGACGGCGCCGACGTTACTGCGACGCCGGTGAACCCGTATAGCACCGACATTCTCACGCTTCGCGAACAAGTCTTAAGCGTCGAGGAGACGCACGTTTTCTCTCCCACGCTTTTGAACACCGCGCGCTTCGGCTTTTCCCGCGCCGGATACTATTTTGCCGGCGAACCCACGCCGGGCACTCCCGCCGCCAGTGTTCCGGGGTTTCTCAGCGGACTTCCCGTAGGCGCGGTCGTGGTCGGTGGCAGCGCGGCTTCGAATCCGCAAGCGCAAATTGGGCTCGCGGGCAGCAATAACGGCAGCAACCTTCCCATCAAACGAAATATTTTCACGTATGAAGATCGCGTGACGCTGACGCGCGGCCATCATCAATTGAGCTTTGGTGCGTGGTTACAGCAATTTCAATCCAATGAAAAGATTGCGCTCAGCCAGTACGGTCAAGCAACGTTTCCAAGCCTCGCGCAATTCATCAACACCGGCGTTACCAGCACGTTCCTGTATGATCCCGCTCCAACGAATATGAATTGGCGGTCGTTTTTCAGCGCATTCTACGCCGCGGATGTTTTTCGGTTCCGTCCGAACCTCACCATCTCCTTGGGATTCCGCGGAGAATTCTCCACCGGCTGGAATGAAGCGCACGGCCACGCCGCGAATTACACTTTTTCCGACGGGGTCATCTCCTCGCAGCCACATGTCGGCGATTCATTTTTCACCGTAAACAACGCCAAGTTTCTTCCTCAGCCTCGCATTGCTTTGGCTTGGAGTCCCCTTGGTCCCAAAACTGTAGTGCGCGCTGGTTTCGGAATGTACAACGATCTTCAGGACGCGCTTGGTTATCGCGCCGATCAGAATGCGCCCTTCAATCCTACGTATAGCCTGGCTTCCTTCGCCGTATCCAATTTCCCGATCGATCCCGCGGCTCCAGTTCCGGCGGCAGCGAAACTTGTACCGGGCGGCGTGCAACCGGATATGCAGACGCCTACGCTGATTTCCTGGTCGCTGCGCGTGGAACGCGAGCTTTCTCCCAACACGGTTCTGACGGTCGGCTACGTCGGCTCGCATGGCTATCACGAATTGATCGGCATCGACGCCAACGAGCCGATTCCGGTGATCTGTCCGGCATCGCCCTGCCCTGCGGTTTATCCCACTTGGGATCCCAGCCAGCCAACCAGCGCCACGAATTCACCGACCATTGGATTCCCGATCGGTTCGCCGCTCGCCGGCTCTCCCGTTCCTGCGGGCACGTACTACATTCCCGCGGGCACTCCGAAAGCGAATCCTGCGCTTGCAAATACCTGGACGTGGTTCTCTGAGGGCACGAGTTCGTACAACGCTCTTCAGGTGGACGTGACCCGTCGCTTCAGTCACGGCCTTTCCTTCCGTGGCGTGTACACTTTTTCGAAGGCGCTGGACGATGGCGACTCGCTGAACCAGACAACCGCAGGAAATGCGCCAGGGCTCGCCTCCAATCCATTCAATTTGCGCTGCGATAAAGGTCTCGCTACCTTCAACGTAACGAATCTGGCGGTCATCAACGCGCTTTACGCTTTGCCCTTTGGCCGCGGCCAGATGTATGCCGACGACGTGCAAGGCTGGAAAGCTCATCTGATCAGCGGATGGTCGCTCGCCAGCATCATCACACTGCAGTCAGGCTTCCCACTGACGCCACAGCTCAGCTACAACCCATCCAATAACGGCGACACGCGCAATCCGGTGCGGCCCTTCCTGAATCCCAGCTTCACTGGGCCAGTCGTCTTAGGTAAGCCTAACCAGTGGTTCAATCCCGCAGCGTTTATCGCGCCGCCTTCGGCCAGCGGCTTTTATGGCAATGCGGGACGGGACACGTTCATGGGACCGGGACTTGCCACGTGGGATTTTTCTGTGTTGAAGGACACCGCAATCACCGAGCGCCTGCAGCTGCAGTTTCGCGCGGAACTCTTCAATCTTCTGAATCGCGCAAACTTCAATACCCCGAATCTGATCGTATTCACTCCCCCGACGGCAACGAATCCCACGGGTTTGTCGGGCACCGCGGGAGCGATCACCAGCACGTCCACCACGGCGCGGCAAGTGCAATTCGCTCTTAAACTCGTCTGGTAAATTGCAAACACTTCGCTACGGAAGCAGCGGTTTACCTTCGGCGGTTGGCAGCGCCAAATCGACTTCTTTCGCCAGCGTCGGCGCAATATCAACCATATCGATCACCCCAAGTTTTTTGCCGGCCGCAATGTTCGGCCCTACAACAAAAAACGAAGAGCGTAGCGGCACAATAAAAGGAAGCTCGCCGTGCGTTCCTCCGGGTTTCACCTTGGACACCACGGGACCATCCAGAGAATTCCCCGTGCGCCAGCCGGGTTTCAGTCCAAGAAAAAAAGAAGCGTTGGGATAAGCGCCACGATTCCGCAGTTCCTCCGCATCAAGGATGCGATTGACTCCGCTAGCCGGATCGTCGGCTATTTTAGTCAATAGCGTGCGCACCTCCATTATGGTTCCCGCATCTTTCGGATCTTTCAGAACAATCGCGGCTGATCCGCCAGTCACCCACGGCATCGCTCGCCAATCGGTGATTTTCCCTTTTTCGTCCACGGTAAACAGCTTGGCATCGCGAAACGCCGGCAGCAGATTCAGTTGCTGGTCGTAATTCACAAACCCATGGTCAGAAACCACGGCAACCACCGCATGCCCCGGCGCAACCGTTTCCGCCGCGGCTCGAACGTTGCCGATGACTGCGTCAAGCCGCTCCAACACCGCGAGATCCTCAGGGCTAAACACACCAGTCTCATGTTCGATGTGATCCAGCGCCGTCAAGTGCAGCAGCAGCAGACCCGGATGTTTCTTCTGCAGAATCCAGACCGCGTATTTGCCGCGCACCTCGTCGGCTTCAGGGCTGGTGTCGATCCCGCCGCGATAGTTGCCAATTTCCGCGGCTGCTTCGTCCATTAATCCCTTCGTTGACACTTCGTGCAGCAGTTTCGCATCGTCCATCGTTCCCGGGCGCCACACCTCCGGTATGTTCCAGGTAATTTTTGCGCCAACGGTTGCCGGCCACTGCAGACTGGCTGTCGTTCGGCCCGCCCGATCCGCCGCGTCCCACAACGTTGGCACGCGAATATCTTTGGCATACCAATACCAGGCGTCGTGATTCGTTTTCAGGGGATCAAATACGGTGTTGGCCCAAATCCCGTGTGTCGCCGGCAGCACTCCAGTCACCATGGTGGTGTGGCTTGGGTACGTCACTGTCGGGATAACGCCAATCACTCCATCGGCATACGCCCCTTCCTTCAAAAACTTCCTCAAGTTGGGGACTTTCAGGCCGTGCGCATCCGCCGCGGTCACATACTCGGGTTTCATACCGTCCACCGAGATGATTACCAGCAACGGAGCAGCGTTCTCCTGACCAAACATGCCGTGTACAAGCAACAGAACCGCCAGCACCCAGATGCCCGGGCATAGCCGATACGCCACACTGCTCTTCTTCATGTGTCCTCCCGCATTTCCCCTACAGCCTCAGATGTTGTAAAGTATGACTCACACACGGTTTGCTCCGAGCAATCGAATTGACTATGCTTGTTAAGTAGAGAGCGTAAGACTCTGCGTGTCCTAGGACGGTGCGCGTGAATAATCCAGATTTAGGTCATTCTAATGGCAATGGTTCAGTCGCCGCCATTGCCGCCACGGCTACGGCTCTCCCTCCCCATTTAATCACGCGTGACGACGTCAAGTACTACATGGGCCGCGTATTCGACATCCCGGAACGCCGGCTGGAAGCCATGATGTCCATTGTGGACAATGCCGCTGTCCATCAGCGCCACGCGATTTTTCCCATCGACTACACCATCGAACCGCGCGCCCTCTCCCAAACAAACAACGAATACATCGAACACGCTATCAAACTGGGCCGCGAAGCCGCCGAAAAGTGCCTGGCTCGCGCGGGCATGCGTCCCGACGAAATCGACCTGATCATCACCGTTTCCTGCACCGGCTTCATGATTCCCTCGCTCGACGCCCATTTGATTCACCTTATGGGATTCCGTTCCGACATCCGCCGTATGCCTTTCACCGAATTGGGTTGTGCCGCGGGTGCCATGGCCATTTCTCGCGCTGCGGACTTCCTGAAGTCGAACCCGGGTAAGAACGTCCTGATCATCGCCGTTGAACTGCCTTCGCTGACATTTCAGCGCAAGGATATTTCTCAAGCCAACCTGATCTCCTCGATTCTGTTTGGAGATGGCGCAGCCGCGGTAATCGTCACGGGCCAGCCAAAACCCGGTCCGCGCGTTCTGGTCACCGAAACGTACACTTTCCCGGATTCGCTTGGCGCCATGGGCTTCGATCTTCGCGATGCCGGCTTTCACATCCTGCTGGCAAAAGACGTTCCGGAAATGATTGGAGCCAAGATTCGCGGGCTGGTCGATGGCTTTCTGGAGCGCCAAGGTAAAACCCAGAAGGACATTAAAGGATGGATTCTGCATCCCGGCGGCGCGCGTCTGCTGAGCAACATAGAGCAGCAACTCGGCTTGTGCAAATGCGATACCCAGCCATCGTGGGACATCCTGGGAAATGTGGGCAATTTATCCAGCGCCACGATTCTGTTCATCCTTCAAGAGTGGCTGGAGAAGCGCCCACTGAAGACCGGTGAACACGCCCTGGCCGCTGCCTTCGGTCCCGGTTTCAGCGCGGAGTTTTTGTTGCTGCAATGGAACTGAGTGTCATCGCGTATCTCGGGCTGCTGCTGCTCGTCGCTATCCTGCGCATCGTGGAGTTGCAGATTTCCCGGCGCCACCAGCGCGAGATGGTCCAGCACGGCGCGGCCAAGGTAAACGATCCCCGTTTTCGCTGGATGGTGCTGCTGCACACCGCGGTTCTGATCGGAGCCGCTCTTGAGGTCGTCTTCCTGCATCGCCCCTTCATTCCTATATTGGCTGCCGTCTGTTTTGTCATTTTTCTTGCTGCCAATGCCGTGCGCTGGTGGGTGATTCGTACTCTTGGCGAGCACTGGAACGTCCAGATCATGAACTCGACGGGCCTGGGAGTCATCACCACCGGCCCGTTTCGCTATGTGCGGCACCCGAACTATGCGGCCGTGTTTGTCGAGATGCTAGTGCTGCCGTTAATCCACACTGCCTGGATCACCGCGCTGGCCGGCTCCCTGGCCCACATTGTTGTACTTTCCCAGCGCCTTTCTACCGAAGAACGTGTACTCTTCTCTGACGCGCAGTACCGAGCCGCCATGGCCGGGAAGCCGCGCTTTCTGCCCGGACTGTTCTGAGGTTCGACTACATGCGACGCTCCTGCACGTTTTTGTTCATCGTCACATTCGTGGCCATGCTCTCACCCGCGCGCTCAAGTTCTCAAGCCGCTCCGGCGTCTTCCAAACCGGATTCGCCCGCGTTCAATTCCGTCCCGGAATTGCAAAAGGGCTACCGATTAATGTACGAGCAGAAATTCCCGGAAGCTCGCCAGATTCTTGTGGCCTGGGCCGCCGAGAATCCCACGGAACCATTTGGCCAGGTCAGTGTGGCCGCCAGCTATCTGTTCGAAGAGTTTTACTTGCAGCAGGTGTTGACCAGCGATTACTTCCTGAATGACAAACGCTTTTTGGGCGGCATCACCGGCACGCCCGACGCGGAACGCATGAAATCCTTTCAAGAATCGATTGCTAAGGCTCGTACCCTGGCCAATCAGCGCATGAAAAAGCATCCGCGCGACCCGGAGGCTCTGTTCGTACTGGCTCTCTGCGCCGGCATGCAATCAGACGCCGACAGCATGCTCATGAAGAAGCATTACGATGCGCTGAAAATGCTCAAAGAAGCCAACGCCAACGCGGAAATACTCCTCAAGGAGCATCCCGAAACCTACGACATTTATGTCGCGCCTGGAATCGCTTATTACGTTATCGGTTCGCTGTCTTCCTCCGCGCGTTTTGTACTCTGGTTCGGCGGAATTCACGGCGACAAGCAGTTGGGCATGAGCGAAGTGCAGAAGACCGCGGACAATGGCAATTACCTGAAACCGTTCGCGCAGATCCTGCTGGCCCTTTCCGCGCGCCGCGAAAAACAAGATGAGCTTGCCCAGAAAAATCTGAAGGAACTCACCGAAGAATTCCCCGGCAATTCCACCTACGCGGCGGAATATGCCAAAGCCATGGGCCGCCCCGTTCCCGCGGCGATGGGTCCCGCAAACTAAACGGCGCTCTTCGTCTCGATTGGTTACCACAGGAGATCCGTCGTGTCCGTTGACATTGCATTTGTTACCGTCAACTACAACACCTTGCAGCACGTGCGGCGCCTGACCGAATTCTTCAACCACCTCGATGCCCCCTTCACCTTTTCTTTCACCGTGGTCGACAATGATTCCCGCGATGGCTCCCAACAATTCCTCCAGGCTCACCCCGAAATTCACTATCTCCAGACCGCGGACAATATCGGCTATGGGCGTGGCATCAACCGTGCCGTCGTCGCCACTTCCAGCAAATACATCTGTGTGACCAATACCGACGTGATTCTCAATCGCGAGGCCTTGATTACTCTCTGGCGTTTTCTGGAACAACGACACAATGTCGGAGTCTGCGCGCCTCGTATCATCTACACCGACGGACGCGACCAGGGCATGCTGTTCCATCATTCTCTTTTTTCACATTACGCCACCTGGTACGCCAAGGTGCTGGCCCTATACGCGAAGTCCAAAATCGCCAACGCCACCGCGCCTTTAAAAGTCGATGGCGTCACCGGCGCGTTTTTTCTGATACGGCGGCGTTCCATTGTTCCGGCTCCGGCGCTCTTTGATGAAGATTTCTTTTTCTATCATGAAGACACGGCCCTGGCGCATCTGCTGAAGAATCGCGGCGTCGCGTGCTTTGTCATCCCGGATGCAACCATTACCCATATTGGGGGGCAATCAAGTTCACCGGCCTCGGTATCCCTTTTCTACAAGAGCAAATATCTCTATCTCAGAAAATTCTATGGTCCGCTGCACGCCAAGGCCATTCGTTTCCTCGATCGTCTGCGCATCCTTCGCAAACTGTTGTTCTACTCGCTGCTGTCACTCTTCGTTGGTTCGGAACGTATCAAGTCCAAGCAACGCTATTACAAGTTGGCTTGGAGCACAGCCTTTTCAAGGTGACCCGGCCGCAAGCCGTCTGCGTCTTCGATGGCATGCCTGATCGCAACAGAGTATCTGTTGAAAATTTCAACACAATACCTTCCATTCCTGTTGCGAACTTCATCTCACGCGAAGCTCGTTTCACGTCGATTCGTGATCTTAAGTTGCGCTGTTCACTCTTCCCTACTAACAAAGTGCGTGATTTCCACAGCTTACTCGCGGTTTTACTGCGTTATCCCACCCATTTCCGACCCTTAACCGAATCTCCCTTTGTCCTCATGTGCCTTGTTTTCAATTAATTACCGCACCCTTACTTTGGCGCAACATCTGCTTTTGTCCTTCACTACGGAGCATTTGTCACGTCGCCCCGTGACCTGAGGGAAGGTTGGTCATGGAACTCAAGGAAGCCTATCTCGACCGCGTTCTAGGGGAAGTGGAGGATTTGTCCTCTCGCGTGTCGGAACTAAAAGGCCGGTTCGCCAAGCAAAAAGTCAGCGTGAAGCTGGAACATTACTGGGAACTCGAGTACGTCCGTACGCGTTTTACGGAATTCAAGCGCCGTGTCGAGGATCTTGAGGAAGCTCACGACGGCGAACTTGTCCGATTCCAGGAATCGGTCGAAATCGCCTGGAAGGATTTGATTCACGCGATGGAGACGCTGCTGGCCGCGCTTCCCTGAATGATGGTGATGGTGGTTTGCTCGCAAGCCAGGTCGGGTGGGAATGCGGTCCAGCAGCACAGGGATTACGCATAGCGGAAGGCCGCTATTGCGCTGAGAGGGCGGGTGGGACCAGGTCCCCACTCCGCCTTCGTTTTCTAGACATAAGCTCTTCTTCCCAATGCGATCCTTCCTTCCCGCCCCAATCCGAACATCCCGCTGCTGCTTTCCCGCCGCATTGGTACAATCCTGTCGGAAAGGCGGTGCTTTGTGTTTCAGCAGGACCTTTTGAAAGGACGTGCGATTTTCCTGACGGGCGGAGGCACGGGACTCGGCCGCTCCATGGCGCTGCAGTTTGCGAAATTGGGCGCGCGGCTCTTTCTGGTTGGCCGCCGTGAAGAGCCTCTGAAAGAAACGTGCGCGGAAATCCACCGGCAAGGAGGCGCGGCCGCTTATGCCACATGCGACGTCCGCGAGTACGATGCCGTGGAGAACGCTTTCTCTTCCGCGGAACAGCAATACGGAGAGATCGATACCCTCGTCAACAATGCCGCCGGGAATTTCCTGGCGCGTTCGGAAAAACTCACTCCTAACGGATTCAGCGCCGTGCTCGGCATCGTGCTCAACGGTACGTTTCATTGCACGCAGGCCTTTGGCCGTCGCCGCATCGAAAAAAAACTCGGCGGAAATATCCTGAACATCACCACTACATACGCCGCGGCAAATTGCGGATCCGGTTATGTGCTGCCGTCGGCTTGCGCGAAGGCCGGGGTGCTGGCGATGACCACTTCGCTGGCCGTGGAATGGTCCAAATACCACATTCGCGTAAACGCCATTGCCCCCGGCCCGTTTCCCACCGACGGTGCGTGGTCGCGGCTGATTCCCAGCAAGCAGTTCGAAGACCACGTGCTCAGCAAGCATCCCATGAAGCGCTTCGGCAAACATCCGGAGCTGGCCAATCTAGCCACGTTTCTGATCAGCGACATGGCCGAATACATTAATGGCGAGTGCGTGGTGATTGATGGCGGCCAGTGGCTGCGCGGCGCAGGAGAATTCAACGATCTCGCCATGGTTCCCGATGCGATGTGGGAGCAGATCGAAGGCGCTCGCCCCAAGAAATAGGCGGCAGCCCGCCTACTGAGGCAAGGCGCTACCCTGCAGCTGCACGCGCAACTTCACTTCACCGATGGACGCACCGTTTTTCTCCGCTCGTACGGTGATTTCCTGCGGCTTCGCGGCCTTCAATTCTTCTGGCGACAGCAGCGGCGTTTCCACCTCAACCTCCATCGCTGTACACGGCTCGGCTGGCAAAGTGAAATTGCCCTGACCGGAAGTGACTTTCCATCCTGATGGAGCGTCGACCTTTATCGATGCGCTGAGCGGCGCCGAACCAGCCTGATGAACAATAATCGGGACGTACATCGTGGTGTGCGCCTTGATGGCAATCTCTGGCTGTGCCGCGATCGGCAGATCTGCGAGCCCGTGTTCCACCCGGAAGCCGGCGTAATATCCCCACGGACCTCCCAAGCTGATGGAATCCTTCGGTGACATTGTCGTATCGAGATTTTTTTCCGCAGTCGGCAACGGCGGAGCAACCGCGCCAGGCTGGATGTTGCCGAATACATCCGCAGTTGGCGCAGTTGGAACGACCGCCTTCCCGAAGATCAGCGTCATCGGCTCGCTCCACCACGCGGTGTTGGGGTCGCTCATCATTTTCTCGAGTTGTGCGTCGTTCAGTTTCGAAATTCGCTCGATGTCAGCCGGAAATTGCGTCAGGTGCGGCTTGGCCGCGTCCAGCGCCATCCGCCAATACGGCCTTTTCTGCGATGGCGAGATTTCCTTCACCGAATACGCCGGGCCTTTTCCGACAAATTGCTTGGAATCGCTGGCATCGCTGAAGTAATAGATTTTTTGCGCTTGCCACGGCGTCAAATTTTCCAGATACGGCTCAAGCCTCTTGGACGCGCCGGCCACCTGCGCCGGAAACGCAACGGGGTTGCCAGACAGATCGAAGGCTTCCGTAGCGAGCACTCCGGCCGCCTGGTGATCACCGTGGTTTTCGCCAATGAAAACGCTCGGCAGCCACGTGATGACGATCTCCGGCTGCGTCAACCGGAAAAGCCCGACAAGTTTCTCCAGGTTGCTGCCGTGTCCCCAGTTCGCCAGCGAATTCAGCACATTCTGCGAAGCGGTGTCTTTCCCATCCAGAAACCACACGTTGCTGACACCCAGTTTTGCGCAAGCCTCGCGAGCCTCTATTTCGCGGATATTCGCGAGAGCAGGCCCGTGTTCGCGGCTGTAATCATTTCCGCCGCTACCACCGCGTGTGGCAAACACCACCGCCACGCGCTTATGTAAATCATAAATTGCGCGCGCAAGGTATGGCGTCACCGCGGCTTCGTCGTCAGGATGCGCCACCACGACAAGAATGTCGGCCTTCACGCGTTCATCCGGTCCGCGAACCACCTGCGGCGTTTGCGCAAGCAAGCTCGCAGGCAACGACACTGCAAATAGCAGGGCGACACCCAATGAAAGTTTCATCCGGCACCTGAGCAAATAATTGGACTCCGTGTAGAAGGTAGATTGTAGCGTTGTTCTGCTGCAAATCCCGAACCAACATGCGATTCGCCCGCAAGTTTGTCGGTTATACTCGGCCCGTGAGATCGCCTTGGATCGGGCTCCTCTTCGGACTGCTAGCGAGTCCCGCAGCCGCACAAGTCCCGACGCCTGTCACCACGGAAGCGAACAAGATCGAACAAGGCAAAATCATTGAAAAGGTACCCTGCGCTCAACAGCCGGAACAATCCTACGCGCTGTACCTCCCCTCCAACTATTCGCCCTCACATTCCTGGCCTATTGTTTATTCGTTCGATCCCGGGGCGCGAGGCACTTTTGCCTTGCAACTTCAGAAGGATGCCGCGGAGCGTTACGGATTCATTCTTGCCGCTTCAAACAATTCGCGAAACGGCCCGTGGAAACCGCAATTCGAAGCGGCTCAGGCCATGGTGCAAGATACGCACGAAAGGTTTTCGATCGACGACCGTCGCATGTACTTCGCGGGCTTTTCCGGAGGCGCTCGCGTCGCCGCCCAAATTGCTCTCACCTGCCATTGCGCTGCGGGAGTTATGCTGAGCGGCGCAGGCCTTCCGTTTGGCACTTCTCTGCCTGGTGATCCGGGATTCGTGGTTTTCTCTGCCGTCGGCACGCTTGATTTCAACTATCCCGAAGTAATCATCTTGCAGGACAAGCTGGCTCAAGCCACATACCGACATTGGCTGCGCATTTTTGAGGGACCGCACCAGTGGGCTCCCGCCGATGTCGTGGACGAGGCATTTGCCTGGTTCCGAATCCAAGCCATGCAATCCGACAAGAGCGTCGTCGAGTCGCAATTCGCCAGCGCCCGTAACCGCGCCGCTTCTCTTGAGCAATCCGGAGATTTGCTCGATGCCTGGCGCCAGTATGCGCAGATTGTCGGCACTTACGGCTCGCTATTGGATGTGAGCGTGGAGCGGAGCAAGGTGGAAGCCCTAGGCAAAGAAAAGGTAGTGCGCGACGCCGCGAAACGCGAGCGCTCTGATTTCGACGAACAATCCCGGTTGACCGCCGAGATCTCCGCTGCACTTTCCGGCTCACCTGCTGCAGGACCGCCCGATTCCGATACCAGTGCGGAACTCAATGATCGCGTGGGCATGCTGCGACAGCGCGCCGAAAACGAGAAACGTCCCGACCGCCAGCGCATCTACAAGCGAGCCGTCTCCGGTGTCTTCATCGAAGCCATGGAATCAGGAAGTCAATCTATGGACCAGAAAGACTATCACCGCGCAGTCCGCTCATTTTCCTACGCCACACAAGCAAGCCCGAAGTCCAGCTGGGCCTGGCAGAATCTCGCCGTCGCTTATGCCTCCGCCGGAGCGCGCAAGGATGCAATTCGTGCGCTGCAGTCCGCCCGCACTGTTACGGAGAACCCCGCGTCCTTCACCGCATGGCTCACATCGGAGCCTGCCTTCGATCGCATCCGGTCCACTCCGGAGTTTCAGTCCCTTCTAAAAATCAAGTGAGCCCTGCACTCTGAACCATCCCGAAGCACACCAATTGACGCGCGGTAGCCATACCGATACCCTGAAGCTGGAGCCGCTGATGGAAACCGTGAAAATATCCCCCGACTTTCAGGTGATCATTCCCGAGAAGATTCGCGAGCCACTCGAACTGAAGCCCGGCGAGGTGCTAGAGGTCTTTGCCCTCGACCGATCTATCCGGCTGCGACGTCCTGGGCAACACACGCGCTCCATTAAGGATTTGCGCGGTATCGCCAAAGGCATGCAGTGGAAGGATGATTGTCGCGACCGGAACGATCGCTTCTGCTTGTCGTCCTCGGCGTAACGATTTTCTGACAGCCTTCGCGCCTTGACCCATACTCCACCCGCCGATACTCTAATTGGCTAAGCTCTGCGCAGGATTCCCTGCAGCTAGGACAGACCGATGGACCAGATTCACGTAACACTTCCCGACGGCAGCGTGAAAGACTTTCCCAAGGGCACCACTCCCGTCGAAGTCGCCAAATCCATTTCACCCAGACTGGCCGAAGCCGCGCTGGTCGCCAAGGTCTATGCCACCGACGGCAACGGCGCAAAAAGCAAATCCGGCATCTTTTCCAATTCCGTCGACCCGGCCGAAGATGGCAGCTTGCTCTACGACCTGCGCCGTCCTCTGGAACAAGATGTCAAGCTGCACATCCTTACTGAGAAAGATGCCGACGCGCTTTATGTTTTCCGGCATTCCGCAGCGCACCTGCTGGCCGCCGCGGTCATGGAACTTTATCCCAACGTGAAGCTGGGCATCGGCCCTCCGGTCGAAAACGGTTTCTTCTACGAATTCCTGCGTGAAGACCCATTCACGCCCGAAGACCTGGTGAAAATAGAAAAGAAAATGCATGAGCTTGCGGCTCAGGATCTTCCGAACGAGCGCAAGCTTTTGCCCAAGCCGGAAGCGCTGAAGCTGTACCAGGATTCCAAGCAGCTCTTCAAGTGCGAACTCATTGAAGAGAAGGCCGACGAACCGATGGTGTCGTTCTATACCACCGGAAAATTCATCGATTTCTGCCGCGGTCCGCATATTCCTTCCACCAAGCGCATTCAAGCATTCAAATTGATGAATGTTGCCGGCGCGTACTGGAAGGGCCAGGAAGGCAATCCGCAACTGCAGCGGATTTACGCCGCGGCGTTCTTCTCGCAAAAGGAACTGGACGCCCACCTGCATCGACTGGAAGAAGCCAAGCGTCGCGACCATCGTCGGCTGGGCGCGGAACTCGATCTATTCAGTATTCAAGAAGAAGCCGGGCCGGGACTCATCTTTTGGCATCCCAAAGGCGGTTTGATCCGCACGCTGGTGGAAAACTGGCTGCGCGACGAGCTGTTGAAGCGCGGTTACGATCTCGTTTTCACTCCGCACATCATGCTTTTCGACCTCTGGAAAACTTCCGGCCACGCCAACTTCTACAAGGAAAGCATGTTTGGCGCGGTAGAAGTGGAAAAAGCCGATTACCAGCTGAAGCCCATGAATTGCCCGGGCCACATCCTGATCTACAAAACCAAGCTGCGCAGCTATCGCGACCTTCCTGTGCGCCTGGCGGAACTGGGCACCGTGTATCGCTACGAGCGCAGCGGCGTGCTTCACGGTCTGCTGCGCGTTCGCGGCTTTACGCAAGATGACGCGCACATCTTCTGCACTCCGGATCAGATTGAATCCGAGGTGGAAGCCTGCGTCGACTTTGCTTTCGCGGTGATGAAGAATTTTGGCTTCGACAAATTCGAAGTCGAACTTTCCGACTGGGACGAAAAGCATCCGGAAAACTACGCCGGAAAGCCTGAAGACTGGCACCGGGCCACCAACGCCCTTCGCAGCACCATGGATCGTATGAAAATTCCTTACAAGCGCATCGAGGGCGAAGCGGCGTTTTACGGGCCGAAGATTGACGTCAAGCTGATTGACGCCATCGGCCGCTCCTGGCAACTCACCACCGTGCAGTTCGACTTTAATCTTCCCGCTCGCTTCGGTCTCGAATACGTAGGCGAGGACGGCAAACGCCACCAGCCCTTAATGGTCCATCGCGCGCTGCTCGGTTCCGTCGAGCGCTTCTTCGGTATTCTCATCGAACACTACGCCGGCGCGTTTCCCCTGTGGCTCGCTCCCGTGCAAGTGGAAATCTGCCCGGTCAGCGAAAAAGTGCAGGATTACGCCAAGCACGTTTACGAAACGCTGAAGAGTCATGGCCTTCGCGTGCATCTCGACGACCGCAATGAAAAATTGCCCGCGAAGATTCGCGACGCTCAGATGCAGAAAACTCCCTACATGCTCGTGGTCGGGCCCAAGGAAGCCGAAGCGGGTAGCGTCAGCGTTCGCCATCGCAGCAAGGGCGACCTCGGCGCGCGCCCCCTGCCGGATCTGATCAGCGCGTTACAGGAAGAAATTTCCTCGCGCACCATCGCCTGACGTGCTGACGCGGCGATCATTTCTGGGTATGGCAGCAGGCGCGATGGTGACCCCGATGCTGACACGCGGTAACTCGCCCGACGCTGTGCCTGAAAAATTGGACCACATCCTGCTCGGCTGCAGCGATCTTGATCACGGAATCGCTTTCGTGGAACAACGCCTTGGTGTGAAAGCCATGTTTGGTGGCGTTCATCCCGGTCGCGGCACGCAAAACGCCCTGCTCTCCCTCGGCCAGCGCCACTATCTGGAAATCATCGCGCCCGATCCTGCGCAACCCGATTCCAGAAGCGCGCGCCGATCGCAACTCGAGAAGCTCGCCGAGCCGCGACTAGTCGAATGGGCCGCTCATCCCGGCGATCTCAGCTCGTTCGCGAAGCGGCTTCAGCAAGCGGGACTCACTTTCGAAGGACCGGCTCCCGGCTCGCGCAAACCTCCCGACGGCCGCCTCCTGCACTGGCAAACGCTAACGCTGAATGACGATGCTTCGGGCCTGCTCCCGTTCTTCATCGAATGGAGCGCCGACTCTTCGCACCCTTCTGCCGACGCCCCCGCGGGCTGCCACCTGATTCGCTTTGAGCTGGCGACTCCAGAACCAGAGAAGCTCGCCAAGACGCTCGCGCTGCTCTCGCTGGATGTTCCGGTCGTGAAAGGGAAAAAACCGCAACTCCGCGCACACTTCGCAGGTCCAAAAGGCACGTTGGAATTAACGAGCTGAGGCCTTCTTTCCCAGCACCTGCCTCTTGCCGGGTTCCGCCTATCGCGTGTTATACTTTACAACCTGCCCCATGCGGCGGAAGCTACAGGGGGTTAGGGTATTCAAACGGGGTTTGACCCGGTTCGCCGGGTGCCTTTTAGTTGCCTAGGGGGTTTTATCGCTGAACGGAATTTCCGGCAAGCCGACCGTATCCGCATCAACGAACGGATACGCTCCCGCGAAGTCCGGGTGATTGACGAAGAAGGTGGCCAGCTTGGAGTAATGCAACCGTTCGAGGCCGTGCGCATGGCCCGCGAACGGGGATTGGACCTGGTGGAAATTTCGCCCACCGCTGATCCGCCGGTTTGTAAGATCACCGACTACGGCAAGTTTCTCTATCAACAAAGCAAGAAGGCCCACGAGCAGCGCAAAAGCAGCCGTGGCTCGCAGTTAAAAGAAGTGAAGTTCCGCCCGGCGACCGCCGAGCACGATTTTCAGGTTCGCAAGAACCAGATCCTGAAGTTCCTGGGAGAAGGCCACAAAGTACGCGCCATGATTTTTCACCGTGGCCGCGAAATGGCCCACCAGGAAGTCGGACGCGCCAAGATGACCCGGCTGTTGGCGGAAATCGGTGAGCAGGGCCAGATCGAAACTATGCCGCGCATGGAAGGCAACGTTCTGGTAGCGCTTCTGGCGCCGAAAAAAGGTGCTGGAGCAACCCCGCGTCCCGCCGCACAAGCGCAAACGAACGCGTAAGGTTGCAGTTGCCGGCTTCGCGCCGGCAGAGTTATTCCAGATGGAAACTTGAAGGGGCTGGCTCTGGCCGGCCTGCACGGAGAGGATTCAAAGCAATGCCACGCAATTCGACAAAACCAAAAATGAAACTGAAGACCCATCGCGGCGCTAAGAAGCGCTTCAAGATTACCGCGACGGGCAAGATTATCCGCATGCATTCCGGTAAACGCCACTTGCTGGGCACCAAGGCCGCCAAGCGCATGCGCAAGCTCAAGAAGCTGACCAAGGTGGAAAAGGTCGACGTCGCCGCCGTTCGCCAGATGATGCCGTACAGCTTCTAGGTTTCTCAGTCTTCGTAGGGACGCGCTCTTTGGCATCCCTGCAATGAACTTGCGGATGCAAATCCGCAAGAACGCGCCAGGCAGTGCTACACGGGTGCCTGCCGGCCGTTCTGCTCCGCTCACGTGGAGCGCATGCCGAGCATTTGCTCGGTAGTTGTAGGGGCGGCTTTATGCCGCCATCGCCGCAAGGTCCTGCAACGAATCACATCGGAAACAAACCCGTTGCTGGAATCGCCTCGCCGCGTTTCTTCGCAACCTGCTTTGCTTCCAAATCATTTGTAGCTCACCCCTTCAGGGGTGAGGATTTTGTCCGCTACCAGGAAGAATCCTCGAGCCTGAGGGCCCGAGCTACACCAAACGAAGGAGAAAACCCATGCCACGCGTAAAACGCGGCACAAAACGCCGGGCTCGGCGTAAGAAGTACCTCAAGAGGACAAAAGGCTTTTTCCTCACAAAGAGCAAGTTGTACCAGTCCGCTCAGGAAGCGGCCAATCGCGCCGACCGTTATGCGAAGCGCGATCGCCGCGTGAAGAAGCGCCAGTATCGCCGCTTGTGGATCCAGCGCGTCGGCGCCGCCGCTCGCTTGAACGGCATCACTTACGGCCAGCTCATTCATGGACTGAAAGCCGCGGGTATTTCCGTCGACCGCAAAGTCCTGGCCGATATCGCCGTGAAGGACGCCGCCGGATTCGCGCAGCTCGCCGAAAAGGCCAGAGCCGCCGCTCCGCCGCCGAAAAAAGCCGTCAAGGCCGGCAAGTCGTAGTTCAACCCTCGTCATTCCGAACGGAGTCCGCGGAGTGAGGAATCTCTCTTCTCTTTCGGCGTCGTGCCTCCGAGTTCCCGCGACGCCAGGTTTTCTTCCGTAGGGGCACGATACATCGTGCCCTTGCGTTGTATCCTGTCATCGACTATGTCGACCGCTGATTCAAAGCTGACGCAGACGCTAGCCTCTCTCGCCATCACTTCCGCCGAACACGTGCGCTCGCTTTTTGCCGAACTATGCGCACGTTTTGATGAGGACGCCTCGGCGGTCAAGAACGAAGAGTCCTGGAAGACGCTGCGCGATGCGTGGCTGGGACGCAAATCCGGCGTGTTCACGCTTATCACCGACAATTGGCTCAAACCCGCTACGCCGGAACTGAAACGCGCGGTGGGCGCCGCATTGAACGAACTCCGCGGCCACGTCGATGCTCAGATCGAAGCGCGGCACGCCGAAATCGAAACCGGCGCGGCAACTGCGGCGGCAGCCAAAGAGCGCGTCGATCTTTCTCTCCCCGGCGTCATCCGTCCCGTTGGCACGCACCATCTGATTCGCCAGGTTTTCCAGGAAATCGAAGACATTTTCGTTTCGATTGGCTTCTCCGTCGTCGAAGGCCCGGAAATCGAAACGCCCTATTACAACTTCGAAGCGCTGAACATTCCCGAATTTCATCCCGTGCGCGACGATATGGACACCTTCTACCTGGACCTGCCCAAGGGCGCGCCCGGGCCGCTGCTGCTGCGCACGCACACTTCGCCCGTGCAAATCCATACAATGGAAAAACGCCAGCCGCCGGTGCGCGTGATCGTTCCCGGCAAAGTGTACCGGCGCGACAATCCTGACGCCACGCATTCGTTCGCGTTTCACCAGATTGAAGGGCTGGCCGTCGACTCTGACATTACCTTTTGCGATTTCACCGGGACTATCGATTACTTCGTGAAGCAATTTTTCGGTGAAGCTGTGAAAGCGCGATTTCGCCCCAGTTATTTTCCGTTCACCGAGCCCAGCGTGGAGTTCGACGCTTCGTGCATTTTCTGCGGTGGCAGTGGCACCGCCAAATCCGGCGGCACTTGCGGCAAGTGCAAGGGAGCCGGCTGGATCGAACTGTTCGGCGCCGGCATGGTGGATCCCGCGGTCTATGGGTTCGTAAATTACGACCCGAAGAAAGTCAGCGGCTTTGCCTTCGGCATCGGCATCGATCGCCTGGCTATGCTGAAATACGGCATCGACGATATTCAGGTCTTTTTCCAGAACGACGTCCGCTTCCTGAAACAGTTTCCCTGATGTTTCGGGGCACGGATGGGCTGAGAAATCGGTTGTGTCTTGCTCAGAACTGAAAACTGATGGCTGATAACTGTCCATGACCTTTGCCGACGCCAAACAGCGCTTCTCCAACCGCGTGGCGGACTACACTCGCTACCGCCCCAGCTATCCGCCTGCTTTGCTGGATCTGCTGGCCAAGGAATGCGGTCTGCGCCCCGATCACGTGACTGCCGACATCGGTTCCGGCACCGGCCTTTTAAGCAAACTCTTCCTCGATCATGGGAATCGCGTCTATGGCGTCGAACCCAACACCGAAATGCGCGTGGGCGGCGAAGAATTTCTTCGTGGCTATTCGAATTTCACAAGCACCAACGGGTCCGCAGAAGAGACCACGCTAGCCCCTGCTTCCGTCGATTTCATCACCGCTGGCCAAGCGTTTCACTGGTTCAACGTCATGGCTGCCGAGCAGGAATTCCGCCGCGTTCTGAAACCGGACGGCTGGGTCATTGTCATCTGGCAGGATCGCCGCATGGAAGAGACTCCCTTCGCCAAAGAATATGAAAATCTCTTGGGGCGTTTCGGCATCGACTACAAAAAAGTGAAGAGCGCCTATCCGGAAGCGGACAAGATCCGCCACTTCTTCGATGCCGGCTCATTTCAATCGCGTGATCTGCCGAACCATCAGGTGCTCGACTGGGAAGGCCTGCGCGGCCGACTGCGCAGCAGTTCGTACGCACCCACGGAAAGCCATGCCAACTATGAGCCCATGATGGCGGAACTGCGCGGAGTCTTCGACGCGTATCAGCAGAACGGCACCGTGCGCATGGAATATTTCGCGCGAATTTATTTTGGCAAGCTCGGCGGGAAAACTCGATGAAGGTCGCTTACAACTGGCTGAAAGAGTTCGTCGACGTCACGGCGTCACCGGACGAGCTCGCTTCACGCCTGGCGCTCGCAGGCACGAATATCGCCGGCATCGAAAAAGGCGCGCACGGCGCGGTCATCGACGCAGAAATCACTTCCAACCGCCCCGATTGCCTCGGCATGCTCGGTATTGCGCGCGAAGTTTCCGCTATCTATCGCCTGCCCCTAAAAATGGCGGCTCCCAAGCCGGTGGAAAGTGCTTCCGCAAAGGCCAGCGAAGCGGTCAGCGTGAAGATCGAGGCCCCGGAACTTTGCGGCCGTTTCAGCGCGCGCGTGGTTCGCGGAGTGAAGATTCAGCCCTCGCCATCCTGGCTGAAGGATCGCCTGGAAGCGGCGGGCGTGGCCAGCATCAGCAACGTTGTCGACATCACCAACTACGTCATGCTCGAACTCGGCTATCCCTTGCACGCCTACGATTACGACCTGGTGCGCAATCACAGTATCGTAGTCCGCAAGGCCAAGCCCGGCGAAAAACTCAAAACCCTCGACGGCATCGAGCGCACTCTCGATCCCTCCATGTCCGTAATTTGCGATGGTGACGGTTCCCGCGCCATGGGCATTGGCGGCGTGATGGGTGGCGCTGAAACGGAAATCTCCTTCTCCACGAAGAATGTTTTGATCGAGTGCGCCTGGTTTGATCCCATTGCCGTCCGCCGCGCCGCGCGCACGTTGAAGCTGCACACGGAAGCCAGTACTCGGTATGGCCGCGGCGCCGATCCGGAGATGGCGGAAGTCGCGTCGCGCCGCGTTGCGGAATTAATTCTGCAGCTCGCGGGCGGCGAACTTCTTTCCGGAGTTGTGGACGTCTACCCGGCAAAGCGCGCCGCGAAAAAGATCACCATCACTCGTGCCGAATTGCTGCGCGTGATGGGCGCGGACGTTCCCGACAAGGATCTCGAAGCGATTCTGTCCGCGCTCGGATTTGCTCCTATGCGCGTGGACCACAACAAAGGCGCGGTGAATTCGCTGCTTGGGGCGTGGGAATGCACTCAACCGTCCTGGCGTGCCGACGTCGAGCGCGAGATCGATCTCATCGAAGAAGTTGCACGCGTTTACGGCCTCGATAAATTTTCGCCACGCCTGCCGGCCGCCCGCAATGGAGCTGCGCGCCTGCCCCAGTACGAAGCGGAAACGCGGCTGCGCGAACGCCTGATCGGCCTCGGCTATCACGAAGCGTTGACCATTCCCCACGTCGCCGAAGAGCGCAACGATTTATTCCGTCCCGCCGAAGTGGCGGTGGCGAAACTCGCCAATCCGCTCTCCGAGGAAGCTAGTGTTCTGCGTTCCACCGGCGCTGTGACTATGGCCGGTGTGATCGAGTGGAACCTGAATCACGGCCAGCGCAACGTGCGTGTGTTCGAAATTGCCAGCCGTTATCGCTTTGTCGACGGCAAGCCCGTTGAATCGCGCGTTCTCACCATCGGTGCCACCGGTGCCGCCCGCGCTCAAGGCCTTTACGATCCGGCGCGCGAATATAATTTCGCGGACCTCAAGGGCGATCTCGATTCCATTGGCGCGCCCTCTGGCGGTTTTTGTTGGGAGCAGAGCGGCCCCGATTGGCTGAATCCCGCAAAGCGTGGCGCGATGTTCCTCGGCAAGGAAAGCAATCAACCGCTCGGTGTAGCCGGGCAACTGGCCAAAAGCGTGGCGGACAAATTGAAATTCCGTCAGGATGTATTTCTCGCGGAGATCGAGCTTGGCCCGGTCTACTGCATGTATTACGGGGTCAAAAACAATCGACGCTACGAGCCGTTGCCACGCTTCCCTAGCGTCGAGCGCGATTTCTCTTTGTTTCTGGCGGATGGCGTAACCTTCGCCGACGTAACCAAAACGATCAACTCGCTGAATATCGCAGAGATTAACTCGATTGAAGCAGCCGATTTATTCCGCGGCAAGAATGTGCCCTCCGGAAAATATTCGCTGCTGGTGCGCGTGTTGTTTCAGAGCCGCGAAGCAACATTAACCGACGCGCAGATCGTCGCGTTCTCGAATCGCATCGTTAGCGCTCTGGAAAAAGAGCTGGCCGCCTCGCTGCGCGCCAGCTAACCCGCGTCTGTCATCACTTACAAGCCCGTAACGCACAAATCATTACAGATCATCCGCCAGACACTGTCATCCTGAGAGGCGCGTCGTGTGCGCCTCGAAGGACCTCAACCCAAACACTTTGCAAGGTCTCTAAAATAAGGTGCTTCGTCGCGAAAAAGCGTCGCTCCTCAGCATGACAAGGCTTGCAGACATTACGTTCGATTGCCGCCATTCGGGCTAAAAACCCGCGCCTCACTCCGACTGTTTCAGCGCGCGCTCCACCAGCGTCAGGCACCGTTCCGCCTGTTCCTTCAACAATTCCTCGCGGTCGCTTTTCTCTTTGCGCAAACCGTTCAGCTCGTCCGCCAGGGCCAACGCCGTAAGGACTGCCACCTTTTGCGTGTCGACGGTCGAAGTCATATTCGCAATGGAGTGCATCTTGGCATCCACAAGGCCAGCAAGCTCCTGCAGATAAGCCTGATCGAGATCGCCCTGCAAGGAATACGTCTGATTGTAAATTTGAACCTTCGTGCTTGGACTCATACCATCCTCAATACTTGCAAACTATTGCGACCACGACGTTGGGTTGCGGTCCCAACGGTGGGCTCGAAGCCTTTTGTGTAGATCCGCGGGAAGCGAACCCGCCTTACTCGCCGCGAAATTCGCTTCCACGTTCTTCAGTTTGCGCATTCCCGGAATGATGGTGCCCACGTCGGGATTGCTCAAGATGAAGCGCAGAGCCATCTCGGGCAAGGTCCCACCCGCAGGGACTAGCGGACGCAGCGCTTCCGCATGCGCGATGCTCGACTTCAGATTCTCCGGCACAAAATAAGTGTTGCGCCAATCGCCGGTCGGCCACTTCGCATCCATCGTCAGCGTCCCCGTGAGCGTGCCTTCATCAAACGGCACGCGCGCGATCACGCCGGCATCTTTCATGCGGCAAATGGGAAACAGCGCGTCTTCCGGGTTCTGGTCAAAAATATTGTAAATCGCCTGTACCGCCTCGACGTGCCCCTCCAGCACCGCGCGAATCCCGTTGAACGGCTCCCAGCGATTCACGCTCACGCCCACCGCGCGCACCTTGCCGCTCTTCTTCATATTTTCAATCGCGCGCGGCAATCGTTCGTCATTCAACCAGCGGTCTTCCCAGGTGTGGAACTGCATCAGATCAATCGTTTCGGCGGACAAATTCTTCAGGCTCTTCTCCACGTACTCCTGCACATACTCCGGCGGATAGCAATCGTCCAGGCTGAAATCGCGCCGGCTGGGCCACTTGCGGTTCTTTGGTGGAATCTTTGTCGCCACGTAAAGATGTTTGTCCGGGCCGCCCACTCCCGCGTTGTTTTTGCTTTCGCGTAGCAGTTTCGCCAGGATCTGTTCGCTCTTTCCATCGCCATACGCCCACGCGGTGTCGAAAAAGTTGCAGCCCAACTCTACCGCGCGCTGCAGAGACGCCATGGTTTCCGCGTCGTCCGAACCCGTCCACCCCGCAAGTCCCCACATGCCGTAACCAATTTCGCTGACCTTCCATCCCGTGCGTCCAAAGCGCCGATAGTTCATCACCGCGGTCTCCTGAGGTTGCGGTGCCATTGTAGCGGAGAACTGACTTGAGGTGAGAGGTCTGCAAGAAGTGAACGCCTGGGGAGGCAACGCCCAACACAACAAAGTCCAGTAGTTCACAGCGGCGCGCTAGCTGCCAGCCTGGCGCTCCCGTGAAGCCACGAGCATCAGTCGAAAACACCGCGCGTTTTCATCCCAGTAGATGCGCTCTTTATTGGCTTCCCACGCCGCTCGCCACTGCTCCTGCACAAACTTTCTGCCGTTCTTGTGCAGAAACTTCCGCCAGCAAGACTCGCCCGGATGGTTGCACTCCATATGTAGCGACTCCAACTCCGGTATCGGTGACACCGTCCAGTCGGGCGCGGTGAACAGATCGAACAGGAAGGAGTTGGCAATGTCCCCGGCAGCCGTGTAGCTCCACAGATCGTAAATGGGATGCTTGGTCTTGCGGTCATCCGTCAGCTCGGAAATCAGGTATGGGATGGCATCTTTACCGAGCGCCAGTATCTGGTTCACCACCTGCGAATCACAATACTCCCGGTCCTGAAATCGTCCCTTGGCGCGGCAAGATCCGGGCGCCGTCAGTTCGTCGAACCTCCAGAGCTCAATCTCTTTTGCGGGCGTTGCGCCGGCCTGCGCAGGGGTCTCCGAAGAGCAACTGAGGAAAACCAGGAAGAACAGCAGCAGCGGCAGCCCAGCGCAGCGAATCGGGCTGATTTTTCGCACCGCCAGACTCTATAACCGAGCCCCAGACCTGGCAAGCGCTATGTAATTTTTCAACGTCTTTTTCGCTCTCCCGCGTTGGACGCGGGACCCGACTGGGAGGATAATACTGGCTGGAGCGGTACTTCGAAGCAGGTGAGGACGCGAACGCCGTTTGAACCGTAACGAATCTCTGGGGTGCTGCGGTTAGTCAGCTTGTGTGCACGGCCTGTCCCGCTGGCGGGTTTCTTCCGGAACTCTCCTGCGGGGCAGGAAAGCCTAATGGCTGGCTCGTGGTGCCCACCTATTTCAGAGGTTCACGGCCTAGCTTTCCACGGCTGAGCAGTCCGCTCTTTTCGTTTACAGTTGGCAGTCCTCGGTTCCAGGTTAGGAAAAACAGCACCAAAAGGATCCTAGTGCCATGAGGGTGTTGTTCATCGGAGATATTGTTGGCTCGCCCGGCCGCCAGATCGTCCACGATCGTCTGGCCGACCTGGTCGAGCATCGCCAGATCGATCTGGTCATCGCCAACGGCGAAAATTCCGCTTCCGGCTTTGGCATTACTCCGCGCATCGCCGAGGGGCTGCTACAAGGCGGAATCCACGTCCTCACTGGCGGAAACCACAGCTGGGACCGCAAAGAGATTTTCGACTACATGCCCCACGAGCCGCGCCTGTTGCGCCCCGGCAATTTCGCCGACGGCAACCCAGGCAGCGGCCTTTACGTCGGCGCGACCAAGACTGGCGTCAAGTTTGCCGTCCTGAACCTGCAAGGTCGCGTATTCCTCCCCGCCATTGATGATCCCTTCAAGAAGGCCGACTCCGAACTGGCCAAATTGCCTCCCGACGTCGCCTTCATCCTGGTAGACATGCATGCCGAAACTACCAGCGAGAAGATTGCCATCGGTTGGTATCTCGACGGCCGCGTCACCGCTGTCGTCGGCACCCACACCCATGTGACCACCGCGGATGAACACGTCCTGCCCGGTGGCACTGCTTATATCACCGACGTTGGCATGACCGGGCCGCACGACGGCGTAATTGGCATGGACCGCGGCGGAATTGTGAAAAAATTCCTGGATGGACTGCCGGCTCGCTTCGAGGTCGCTACCGGCGATATCCAGATGAATGCGGTGCTGATCGAAACAGACGACGCGGGTCCGCGCAGCGAGACGGCTCGGCTGCGCGCCAAGTCCATCGAGCGACTACGCCTGCGCGCCGACTGACAGCTATTTTAAGCTGACAAGAATTTGTGCTGCGGTTGTTAGCAAACTGGGCAAGCCGCTCCAGGTACCATAGGCAACCGCGCGGCACTTGCTGCAATCTGAACCACCATGCGGAAAACCATCACGACGTTTGGGATAGCGGCGGCAGCGCTGTGTCTGGCCGCCTCTCTGTTCCCTATCAACGCTCAGCAAATCGACGACGACCTCACCGCGCGACGCCGCATCTTTAAGCCCATCGGCCCGGGACTCCGTGCTGTTCGTCGAGGTTCAGACGGGAAGTTCTACGTGCTTACTTCGCCCGGGAGCACCGTATCAGTCTTTGACGAAAAGGGCGCGTTGCTCAAGAAGGTCCCCGACTATAGCGCGCAGAGTGTGCCGCCGCCTTCTCCAGATTTGCGCTCCATCCAATTTGGGGAAGATATGGACGTCTCCGCGAATGGCACCGTCTATGTCGCCGACCGCGGCGCCGACGAGATCAAGGTGTGGGACCCAGCGGGGACCGCGCGCGCATTCCGCGTGACCGCGCCTCTGTCGATCGCCGCCCTGCCCGACGGCGAAGTTGCGGTCGCGACTCAGAACGGTGCGCGGCTCGTCACCGTCTACGGATCCACCGGCAAGGTGGCTCGCGAAATGGGCGATCCGGAGGAACTTTCCACTCGCGCCGATCTTAATCGTTACTTGAGCTTGGGCCGGCTCGCTTCCGACCCTCAAGGACGCATCTACTATGGCTATACCTATCTGCCGGAACCGTTGGTGCGCCAATACGACCGCTTCGGCTTTGCAGCTGGCGTCGATTTTGAGTTTACCGGACTCGATGCCATGTCCGAGGCTCGCGCCACCCGCCGTGAAATCGATCGCCAGGACAAACAACAGGACAATAAACGCGAGGAACCACCGCGGTTCCCGGCGATTCTAACAGCGTTCGGAGTTGACCCGGAAAGCGGCGAAATCTGGATGTGCCTGCACAACACGCTGCTGCACTTCGATAAGGACGGCAACCGCCGCTCGGAGTATCAGATTTTCACTCCCGACGGCTCCCGTCTCGATGGCACCGTCCTGCTCGTCGAGGAAGAAGTGCTTTTGATCGGTTCCGACCCTTTGGGGGTGTTCGAGTTTCAACGTCCGGACAAAAAACATTGAAAGATCGCGTTAGTTTTCCTCAGCCTCACCTGCACCAAATCCGGGCAGACACGCATCCGCCCCGAAATTTTCATCACAAAACACGCGTAATTCGCCAAAAATCTCTGCACTTGCACAATTCTTGTGCTTGTGGAAAAGTTGTGCATGGCATGTGAACGTTCGGTTAGGTCTTCGTTCACTTTTCGCTTGCTCCCACACGGACAGTGCGCGAGAATCCATCCAGTTTTCAGGTGCTCAACGTGGTCATGCAAGTCTGAAAGGCCGCGCGGGAATCCATGGGGCACACAGGGATCTTTCCCGTGCGAGCACGAACTCCAAAGCGAGAAGCTTTAGGGCAAATTGGGCTTTCCACAGCTTATTCACACCTGTGGAAATAGCACGGGATTGGCTTTTTCCAATACGATGATAACCGCTACTCAAGTCGGGCGAGAGCGCGACACTCAACAGAATGTCTGGGACAAGTTCCTCGATCTTATCAAGTCCCGGGTCAGCATCAACACCTACAATACCTGGTTTCAACCTACCAGGTTGAACCGCAATGAGGGCGATACCATTTACATTCAGATCCCCAGCGCGGTTTTTCGCCAAGTCCTTACTCGGACCTACGGCGAGATTGTGAAGGCCGTGTTCCACCAGATGGGCACTCCCTCCATGAAGGTGCAGTATGTCTGCACCGAAGAGGAACCCGCGCCAGCGGCTCCGGTCGTTTCCACCGCCAAGCAGTCCAAGTTGGATTTTGAGAGCAGCGATCACCAGCTCAATCCGCGCTACACCTTTGATTCATTCGTTGTCGGCAAGTCCAATGAGTTTGCGCACGCTGCGTCGCGCGCCGTGGCCGAACAGCCCTCCAAGGCTTACAACCCACTGTTTCTTTATGGCGGCGTCGGCATGGGCAAGACCCACTTGATGCACGCCATCGGGCACACCATCAAGAAGCGCAATCCCGCCATGCGTCTCAGCTACGTCAGCGCCGAAAAGTTCACCATCGAAGTCATCAACTCGCTGCGTTTCGATCGCATGATCAGCTTCCGCGACCGCTTCCACACCGTCGATGTTTTGCTGGTCGACGACATCCAGTTCATTGCCGGCAAGGAACGCACCCAGGAAGAGTTCTTTCATACCTTCAACGCCTTGTACGAGCAGCAGAAGCAGATCGTCATTTCATCGGACTGCCTGCCGAAAGATATCAACTCGATCGAAGAACGCTTGCGCTCGCGGTTCGAATGGGGCCTGATCGCTGATATTCAGCCTCCCGACCTGGAAACCAAGATCGCCATCCTGCAGAAAAAGGCTGAGAGCGACCGCTTCAACCTGCCCGACGACGTCGCTGAGTACATCGCCCGCGCCATCAAGTCCAACGTGCGTGAACTGGAGGGCGCGCTGACCCGCCTGATGGCCTACGCTTCGCTCACCGGCACCATCGTGTCGCTGACCACCGCGCAGCAAGTCCTGCGCAACATCATCGCTTCGCAAGAAAAGCGCGTCACCATCGACCTCATCCAGAAGCGCGTCAGCGAGCACTTCAACCTGCGTGAGCAGGATCTGAAGGTGCGGAGCAACACCCGCGCCATCGCCTTCCCGCGCCAGGTGGCCATGTACATCGTCAAGCAACTCACCACCGCGTCGCTTCCCGAAATCGGCCGGCAATTCGGTGGCAAGCATCACACCACCGTTCTCCATTCGATCAATAAGATTGAAGAGTTGCGGCGCTCCGACAAGGATCTGAACCGCACCATCACTCGTCTGATGGACGCTCTGCAGTAAAACAACTCCTCATCATTCCTGTAGCTCAGGCCTTCATTTAGGTGTGCGCCACTTGCTTTGCCTTTTGTAGTGGCCGACCGTTCATTTTTTCCACTAGCCCGTGTTTTAGGTTTGTCATCCTGAGCGCAGCGAAGGACCTCAACTAAAAACTCACGCGTCCCTCTTCCGTCGTAGCAAGGACCTTTGGAGTGCGGTATCTCCTCGCCCCTAATAACCCGGCTTCAGCACATGAGGGCCAGCCACTCTCCGTAGTCCTCACGCAGACTCTATGGGATCACGCCGTCATCACGCCAGATTTGGTGCCGGCAAAAATCTCCCCGAGAACCGGTGGAAATCTTTTTTGTCTCAACGAAAATTTGCCGCGTGAAAGGCATGTGTGGAAGTTGTGCAGAGCCGGTGGGAAAGCTTCGGACGCAATGTGCATGAAAGCTGTAGAAATCTCTTTTGCGACAACTGCAGCGCACTTATCCGCAGTTCCGCGTGGAAATCCACTTCACACCTCACGCAAAAATTCAGCCCAGGTCTGCGCGCCGCGATGTTTTCCACCAATCCACAACCGTCATCACAACAACAAGGGTCTAAATTTTATTTTTAGGAACTATCTCTTGTGGAAGTTGTTGTGCTTGTGAAAAAGTCTCGTTCACGATGGCGCTCACAACCTTTCCGAATATCCTCAGCCGCGCCTATTTCCACAGCGTGTCTCGTGCCTGTGGCCTTTATACTTTCCTGAAAAACGAGTACAGTACGCTAGCGGTACAGATGCATGGGAGAAGCCATGTCCGCAACAGGAACCGTGCGCGAGGAAAGCCAATCAATGGAATTCAGCGTAACCAAGTCGGCGCTGCTCGATGAATTAACCACCACGCAAGGCGTTGTGGAACGCAAGACCACTATTCCCATCCTTTCGAATCTCCTGGTGGAGGCGAAAGGCAGCACTCTGACCATCACGGCCACGGACCTGGAGCTCAGCGTCCGCACGTCGTGCGAAGCCAAAATCAAAAAAGAAGGCGCCGGCACCATCCCAGCGAAAAAACTGCTCGAACTCATTCGCCTCCTTCCTGAAGGCGAGATCAAGTTCAAGTTGCTCGATAACCATTGGGTCGAGATCGTCAGCGACAAGAAGAAATACAAACTCGTCGGCATGGCCAAGGAGAACTTTCCCGCACTGCCGGCTATGCCGCACACCCTGGTAAAGATTCCCGCCGCGGTCCTCGAGAGCCTGATCGCCAAAACAAAATTTGCCATTTCCATGGAAGAATCGCGCTATACCCTGAATGGCGGCTTGCTCATCCTGAAGCCTGACACGCTGGCCATGGTGGCCACCGATGGCCATCGCCTGGCGCTTGCCGAGACCGATCAAAAGCTCGCGGGCCTGAATGGCGAAGTTCGCGTGCTGATCCCCAAGAAAGCCATGGATGAAGTCGAGAAGCTTTCCAGCGCCGCGGGTTCCGATGCGCACATGGAGTTCGCTAAGGACGAAAGCCACCTGTTTTTCCAGGTGGGACCGCGCCTGCTGATCTCGCGCATCCTTACCGGCCAGTTCCCCAACTACGAAGCGGTTTTGCCGCGCGAAAACAACAAGACCGTGGTCCTTGAACGCACCGAGCTCAGCGACGCGGTTCGCCGCGTTTCGCAACTCGCCGACCAGCGTTCGCACGCCGTAAAACTGGCCGTTACCCAGGAGGGCGTGGAGATTTCCGCGTCCAGCCCCGAATATGGCGAAGCCAAAGAAACCATCGACAAGGAATACAAGGGTGACAATATCGCCATCGGCTTCAACTCCAGCTACATGCTCGATTTTCTTGCCGCCGCGGCCGATGGCCCCATCAGCATCGAGTTGAAGGACGAGCAATCCGCCGGACAAATGCGCCCGCTGGCCGATGAAAGCTATCGCTACCGCTACGTCATCATGCCCATGCGCATCTGAGTTGTCCCTGCCTCCCGTTCCCGCCTTCTTGAAGTCACAATCTGTGACTTCAAGTCATTCTCGTATATAATCAATTCATGAATACACGTGCGAGTAAACAGATCATCCTCCGCGAGCTCATTGAAGAGCGAATCCACTTTCTTCGTGGCCAGCGCGTGATGGTCAGTTCCGATCTCGCGCCCTTGTACGCTGTTCCCGTGAAGGCCCTGATCCAGGCGGTCAAGCGCAACGAATCGCGTTTCCCAAGGATTTTCTCTTTCAACTAATTTCCGACGAATTCCGATTCTTGAAGTCACAATCTGTGACTTCAAGTTGGGGGTGGCGCTCGCGGCGCTCTTCCCTACGCATTCAGCGAACAAGGTGTCGCCATGCTCTCGAGCGTTTTGCGCAGCGCGCGCGCCGTGCAAGTCAACATCGCCATCATGCGCACTTTCGTTCACCTGCGAACTCGGCTGGCCATCCACGCGGATCTGCGGCGCAAGATCGAGCAGATGGAAAAACGCTATGACGCCAAATTCAGCGCCGTATTCGCAACCCTCAAGCAGATGCTCGAAGTTCCGATTCCTCGAAAAAAAGAGATCGGCTTTCATGCCAAGTCAGGCGTACCGAAATACCAACACTGACCCTTGAGCCGACCTGTAAGCCGCTGTAAATAAAAGCCTTATTTATCCACAACCCCACTCCTGCCGCTTGAGAAAATACCCCATTTCCGGTAAAATTTAACTGTTGTCGATTCGTGGATTTTTTCTCCACATCGACACGTCCGCCAGCGTTGCTTGATCAGAAAGACCCTGCGCCAGGGGCCGGTCAATCAGCACTGGAGAATATAAGTCTTCGCCACGTCCCGGATTGCGGGACGGGATGAAGCAGGAACCCTACGAGCTGTGATTTTGTTCGCAAGGTCGCGGTCAAAGGGTCAGGCGACGCATGGGGATTGCAAACATCACGCCTTTCCTAGCTTCACAAAAATCGAGTTGAACCATCCTGAGCGGATTCCCGGTAGTGCGCCGGGGCGTGTTCTGTGCGAGCGGATCGCCGCAGTTTTGCATCCTTGGGCCGGTGGCCTGGGAGCAAGGGAGATGAAATGGGCGACAAAGAAACGGTGACAGGCAAAGGCGGTCACCAGTACGACGCGAAATCCATTAAAGTTCTCGGCGGACTCGAAGCGGTGCGCCTGCGTCCCGCTATGTACATCGGCTCGACCGGCGAGATGGGCCTGCACCATCTGGTTTGGGAAGTTGTCGACAATTCCGTTGACGAAGCCATGGCCGGTTTCGCCGACGAAGTGAATGTCACCGTCCACGCCGACAATTCCGTCACCGTGGTGGACAATGGCCGCGGCATCCCCGTGGACATGCACGCCACGGAAAAACGTCCCGCGGCGGAAGTCGTTCTTACCGTGTTGCACGCTGGCGGAAAATTCGACAGCGAAACGTACAAGGTCTCCGGCGGTCTGCACGGCGTCGGCGTTTCGGTTGTGAACGCGCTCTCCGATTTCCTGGAGCTTGAGATTCAGCGCGATGGCGCGGTCTGGGAACAGTCTTACGAAAAAGGCAAGCCCACCACGAAGCTGAAGCAAACCGGGAAAACGCGCAAAACCGGCACCACCGTCAAGTTCCATCCCGACCCTTCCATCTTCGAAAAAACCGCTTTCAGCTACGACACCCTGGCCACTCGTCTGCGCGAGTACGCCTTCCTCAACAAGGGCCTGAAAATCACGTTGACCGACGAACGCACCGAGAAGACCGCGGAGTTCCGCTTCACCGGAGGTATCGCGGAGTTTGTGAAGCACTTGAATCGCGGCAAAACCACGCTGCATGATTCTCCGATCTACATGGAAGGCAAGCGCGGCAACGTCGAAATCGAAATTGCCCTGCAGTACAACGACACCTACGGCGAAAACGTGTTTGCTTTTGCGAATACCATCAACACCGTCGATGGCGGAACGCATCTTTCCGGATTCCGTTCTGCGCTCACCCGCACCATCAATAATTTCGCCTCGAATGCAGGCATGCTCAAGGAGCAGAAGGACGAAGTCACCATTTCCGGCGACGACGTTCGTGAAGGACTGGTCGCCGTTGTCAGCGTGCGTTTGCCGCAGCCGCAATTTGAAGGGCAGACCAAGGGCAAGCTCAACAGCGACATCAAGGGAGACGTCGAGCAACTCGTAAATGAAAAGCTCGGCGAATGGTTCGACAAGCATTCCACCGTTGCCCGCCGCATCATCGGCAAGTGCATCGACGCGGCCCGTGCCCGCGAAGCCGCACGCAAAGCACGCGAACTCACCCGCCGCAAATCCGCGATGGACTCCAGCGGCCTCCCAGGCAAGCTGGCCGATTGCCAGGAACGAGATCCGGCGCGCTGCGAACTGTTCGTCGTCGAGGGCGAGTCCGCCGGCGGCTCCGCGAAAATGGGACGCGACCGAAAGTATCAGGCGATCCTGCCGCTCAAAGGCAAAATCCTCAACGTCGAGAAGGCTCGCTACGACAAGATGCTCGGCCACGAAGAAATTCGCGCCATCATCACCGCCCTCGGCACCGGCATTGGCAAAGACGATTTCGATGCCGGCAAGCTCCGCTACCACAAAATCATTCTCATGACCGACGCCGACGTCGACGGCAGCCACATCCGCACGCTGCTGCTGACGTTTTTCTTCCGTCACATGAAGGAACTGATCGAGCGCGGCCACGTGTACATCGCTCAGCCGCCCCTGTACCGCGTGAAGCGCGGCAAAACCGAAAAATACATTCGCGATGAACGCGATTTTGCCCGCGAGCTCATGAAGCGCGCCACCGAAGACCACGTCGTGAAAGCCAAGGAGGGCGTTTCGCTCGAAGGCGCCAAGCTGACTTCCTTCCTGCTGAACGTGCAGGAATACGAAGCGGCCGCGGCAAAGCTGGGCCGCCGCTTGCGCGACGCCAGCCTTGTTGAACTGCTGGTAGAAAGCGGCATCGAGAAGAAAGTTGATTTCGAGGACAAGAAAGCGCTCGAGAAGCTGCAAAAAGCCATCGAAAAGGCCAAGCTGAAACTGGAAAACAAGATCGTTTTCGATGAAGAGCACAGCCTGCACGAACTTCAATTCGGCCCGCCCCACAACCAGAAGATCAACTGGGCCGTGGCTTCCACGCCGGATTACAAACGCCTGCGCGGCCTGGCCAAGCAGATCGAGGAGTTCAATCATCCGCCGTTCGTTGTGGCTCGCAATGGCACCAAGATCGCCAAAGAAAAAGTCACCGACGTGCTGAACTACATCGTGGAAGACGCCAAAAAAGATTTCACCATCACCCGATTCAAGGGCTTGGGCGAAATGAACGCCGAACAATTGTGGGAAACCACCATGAATGCGGACACGCGCACCTTGCTGCAGGTAAAGCTGGAAGACGCCGTGGCCGCCGAAGACATTTTCACGACGCTGATGGGCGAGAACGTGGAAGCGCGCCGGAAATTCATCGAGGAGAACGCCCTCGAAGTCGTCAACTTGGATATCTGAGGTTGCGTCGCGCCGAGTATCGATGATTTACCAGTTGGGTTGGGCCACACTGCCGGGATTGCGGGGCCTGAGCGTGAGCGACTTTCGCGCCACGCCCACGGCGACTCCCGACATGGAAAAGGGCGTAGCCATCGAGTTCGCCAACGAAGCCGCGCGCGACAGTTTTTTGCGCCAACTCGAAGAATATTTTGCGCCGCGTCGCTTCACCAACGCGGCCGACGCATTCGACACCGTCAAGGCGTACGTTGTCGAACATGGGTCGCGGCACTGACGGTTACAGAAGTTCGAGGAACTCCTCAAGGGAGAGGCCGGATTGTTTCAGGATATCGGAGAGCGTACCTTTCGCAAGCTCGCTGTGAATCGGAACCACTGCCTTAAAAACTTTGCCGCTGACTCGTTTTTCAAGAGAGACGTGACTTCCTTTTTGGCGCAGCTCCACAAAACCCGCTCGCTTCAGAGCTCGAATCACGCGCTCACCGGAAACGCTCGGCAGTTTTGGCATGTCACTGAGAAACTTCGACGGTCGTCCAGAACGAATCTGTGTCGTGCGGACGTTCTTCCGGAAGGCCCCAGGTTTCGAGGTATAGCTCGATGGCTTCCGCTAGATTAGCACGTGCGCTCTCAACGTCTTTGCCTTGGGAGGTCACGCTCAGTTCAGGGCACCGGGCCACGTACCACCCATTTTCTTTCGTGATGAGAGCAGAGAAACGGTAGTTCATGAACTGATAGTAGCGAATGGCTTTGAAGCGGGCAACATGAGGTTTTTCTAGTTTCGCCCGGAAAACGGGCTGCACAGCGAGGAAACATGGCCGACGAACAGAACACATCGATACTGCTTCCCATCGATATCGAAGCCGAAATGCGCAAGTCGTATCTCGACTATGCCATGAGCGTCATCATCGCTCGCGCTCTCCCCGACGTGCGCGACGGCTTGAAGCCCGTGCAGCGGCGCATCCTGGTGGCCATGAACGACCTCGGCCTGGCCTCCAATCGCGGCTACCGCAAGTGCGCCAAAATCTGCGGCGATACCTCCGGCAACTATCACCCGCACGGCGAAGCCGTCATTTATCCCGCGCTAGTGCGCCTCGCCCAAGACTTCAACATGCGCTACCCGTTGATTGACGGCCAGGGAAATTTCGGCTCGGTTGACGGCGATCCTCCCGCGGCCATGCGGTACACGGAAGCGCGGCTGGCGAAAATTACCGAAGATATTCTGGCGGATCTCGAAAAAGAAACCGTCGACTTCATCCCCAACTTCGATCAGACCCGCGAAGAACCCGTCGTGCTGCCTTCGCGCATCCCCAATCTTCTAGTGAATGGTGCCAGTGGCATCGCCGTCGGCATGGCCACCAACATTCCTCCGCACAATTTGCGCGAAATCGTTGACGCCGCCATTCTGCTCATCGAAAAGCCCGACACTCCTCTGAAAGAAATCATGAAGATCGTGCCCGGGCCCGATTTTCCCACCGGCGCGTACATCGCCGGCCGCGAAGGCATCGAAGCCGCCTACAAAACCGGGCGCGGCAGCTTCATCATGCGTGCCAAAGCGGCCATCGAAGAAGCCACGAAGGACCGCGAAAATATCGTCATCACGGAAATCCCGTATCAGGTCAACAAATCCAAACTCATCGAGCGCATCGCCGAACTCGTCCAGACCAAGAAGATCGAAGGCATTGCCGACGTGCGCGACGAATCCTCTCGCGAGGGCATGCGCATCGTTATCGAGCTGAAGCGCGGCGAAGAATCGCAGCTCATCCTCAACAATCTCTTCAAGCACACCCAGATGCAGGAATCCTTCGGCATGATCCTGCTGGCTATCGTGGCTGGCCAGCCCCGCGAGCTCGGCTTGATCCCGCTGATCAAGCTATTCATCGAGCACCGCATGGAAGTGGTTCGCCGGCGCACCATTTTCGAATTGCGCAAGGCCGAAGAGCGCGAGCACATTTTGGTGGGCTACCAGATCGCCCTCGATCATCTCGACAACGTCATCCGCATCATCCGTGGTTCCTCCAGCCGCGCCGAAGCCAAGGAAAACTTGTTCAAGTATTTCAGCGAGCAAGACGTCACTATCACGGAAAACGGCAAGTCCAAAAAGCTCGAAGGCGTGAAGCTCGATGGTCGCAAGTATCGCTTCGTCGGCGCCGCGGAAATCGAAGCCGCAGGACGCCCCGGCGCGCTCAACCTCAGCTACACGCAGATCGATGCCATCCTCGAACTGCAGTTGCACCGCCTCACGCAACTCTCCATCGACGAAATTCTCAAGGAATTGAAGACCATTCGCGATCTCATCGCGGAGTTGAAAGAGATTCTGGCCAGCGAGAAAAAGCTGAAGCAGGTGATTACCGCCGAGTTGCGCGAAGTCCACAAGGCTTACGGCGACGACCGCCGCACGCAAATCGTCGACAAGGTCGACGAAATCAAGCTCGAAGACCTCATCGCTGACACCGACATGCTCATCACCGTCAGCCACGCCGGCTACATTAAGCGCACCCCGGTGGAGACCTATCGCCATCAGTCGCGCGGCGGCAAGGGGCGCATCGGCGCGAAAACCCGGGAAGAGGATTTCGTCGAGCACCTCTTCATCGCCTCGGCGCACAGCTACATCCTGCTGTTCACGTCGAAGGGACGCGTTTACTGGTTGAAAGTTTACGAACTGCCGGAAGCCGCCGCCGCCACGCGTGGCAGAGCCATCTCCAGCCTGGTGAAATTCCAGGAAGACGAAAAACTCACTGCGCTGGTAGCTGCCACCAATCTTGAGGAAGAAGGCCGTTTCGTGTTCATGGCCACCAAGACCGGCACCGTCAAGAAATCCGCTCTGACGGAATTCTCCAACCCGCGCTCCACCGGCATCATTGCCATCAGCCTGGAAGCGAAGGACGAACTCATCGGCGCGAAGCTAACCGACGGCAAAAAAATGATTTTCCTTGCCAGCCACGAGGGCCAGGCCATCCTGTTCCGCGAAACCGAAGTACGCCCCATGGGACGCAACGCGGGCGGCGTCAACGGCATGGACCTCGACAAGGAAGACTACGTCGTCAGCATGGACGCCGTGCAACCCGACTTCGAGATCATCGCCAAAGAATACAAGCAGACCTCGCAGAACCTCGAAGAGCTCGAGAACGAGCACATCAAGGATTCGCTCACCACGCTGATGCTCACCGTCGCCGAAAAGGGCTACGGCAAACGCACCGCTCTCGCCGAATATCGCATCACTTCGCGCGGCGGCAAGGGCGTAGTGAACATGAAGACCACCGACCGCAACGGCTCCGTCGTCGCCACGTTGCAGGTTACGGAAGAGTCCGACGTCATGATCATCACCGAACACGGCAAGGTCATCCGCGTCCACGCCAACGAAATCCGTGAAGCAGGCCGTTCCACGCAGGGCGTACGCCTGCTGCGTCTCGATGACGACGACTCCGTAGCCGCCGCTGCGGTCCTCAAGGAAGAAGAAGCCGAAGAGAAGAAGTAACCTTGGAGTGCGGCGGCTAGCCGCCGCTTTTACGATCTCGGCGACTCCACCAAACGAAATCAGGGGCACACACTTCATCGTGCCCCTTTTTCTTTCCCGCTTGCGCTAAACTAGGTCACCATGAAAATCACACGCCGAATCTTTGCACTCCTGATTCTTGCTGCGCCCGTCGTTCTATTTTCTCTCGCCGGAAGCGCCAACCCGCCCGCATCGCCGCACTCCTATCTCGTGCTCGTCGGTACCTACACGCACAAAACGGAAAGCAAAGGCATCTACGCGTTTTCCTACGAAACAGAAACAGGCAAGCTCACGCCGAAGGGCGTCGTCGCGGAAACGCCCGATCCTTCTTGGGTCGTCATTCATCCCAACGGCAAATGGGCATACGTCGCCAACGAAACTGGCAAGGAGAGCACCATCAGCGCCTTTGCCCTCGACGCGCAATCCGGCAAGCTCACTCTGCTTAACAAGCTTCCCGCGCTCGGCGAAGATCCCTGCTACATCTCCTTCGACAAAACCGGCAAGTTCGTCTTCATCGCCAACTACACTACCGGCAACGTCGCGGTCTTTCCGATCCTTCCCGACGGCAAACTCGGCGAACATACCGCGGTGGTCACGGATGCTGGAACTCTCGGTCCCAACAAGGAACGCCAGGAAGGCCCGCACGCGCACTGGATCGAGCCGTCCGCCGGAAATCGCTACGTATATGTCTCTGACTTAGGCCTTGACCACGTCCTCATCTACGAGTTCGACGCCGCCAAGGGCACGCTCACTCCCGCAGCCGCCCCAGCCGCGAAGCAGAATGACCCCTTCTCTGCAACTCTCGGCCCAGGCACCGGGCCGCGTCACGTGGCCTTCTCTCGCGACGGCAAGTTCATGTATGTGTTGGGCGAAATAAAGTCTACCGTGACTGTTTTCGCCAATGAGGCGAACGAATCCTATCGCTCCATTCAGACCATCTCCACGTTGCCCGAAGGTTTTTCCGGCCGCAACGACACTGCCGAAATCGCCATGCATCCCAACGGAAAGTGGCTCTACGCTTCCAATCGTGGACACGACTCGATCGCCGTGTTTGAAGTCGAGCCCGGCAAAGGCACGCTTCGCCTTATCGCCAATGTTCCCACCGGTGGCAAAGAGCCGCGCCACTTCGCCATCGACCCCGCAGGGAAGTTTCTGCTCGCGGAAAACGAGAATTCCGATACTATCGTGACTTTCCGTATCGACCCGGCTTCCGGCAAACTCACTCCGACCGGCGACGTTGCCAAGGTTCCCGCGCCCGTGTGCCTGGCGTTTGACCTCGCTCACTAGCTTCGCGGCTCGTACCCGGAAAAGACTTCATTTCCGTCGAATGTAGGTTAGAATCCCGCGTTCGGCTTAACCCAAGGAGAATTGCATGTCCCGCACCGCCCGTTTGGCAGTGTTTTTTTTCGCATTTATTTTCTTCGGTTGCGCACCAGCGTCGTTCGCGGACGGCGAGACCGCGCCAGCCCGCGATCCTAAGCAGCCTATCGACGAGGCCTACACCGCAAAGCTTCACAAGTACACCACCGAATCTTTTTTTACCTCGCCGCTCGTCGAATATTTGCCCGCCTCCAAGTCCGTCCCCACTCCTGACGTCGTGCTCGGCGATGTGGCTGGCGCTCCCGGCATTCTTCCGTATGCCGAAGATGTCTACAAATACATGCGCTTGCTGGAGAAGGCCAGCCCGCGCGTCAGAGTTTTCTCCATCGGCACCACCGAAGAAGGCCGCGAGATGATCGCCGTAGCCATCTCCTCCGAAGCCAATCTCAAAAATCTCGATGCAAACACCGAGCGCCTCGCGAAACTCGGCGATCCACGCACGATAAAATTTGACGACGCCGAAGCCGACAAGCTCGTCGCGCAGTCCGTCCCCGTTTACTACATCACTGGCACGATTCACTCGCCGGAAACAGGTGCGCCCACCGCACTGATGGAACTTGCCTACCGCTTAGCCGTCGATGACAGCCCGTACATCCGCGAGATTCGTGACGGCATGATCACGCTCATCACTCCGGTCGTCGAAGTCGATGGCCGCGACCGCATGGTCGACATCTACAAATGGCACCTTGCCCATCCCAAGGATTTCTATCCGCCGCTGATTTATTGGGGCAAGTACGTGGCCCACGACAATAATCGCGATGCCATGGGCGTCACCTTGAAGCTCACGCAAAACGTCCTGAACACCTACGTCAGCTGGCACGCACAGGTTCTTCACGACTTGCACGAATCCGTCCCCTATCTCTACGACAACACCGTCGGCGACGGCCCGTATAACGCCTGGGTCGATCCCCTGCTGGTGGACGAGTGGCAAATGATCGGTTCGCGTAACGTTGCGGACATGACCAAGTTCGGCATGCCCGGCGTTTTTGCTCACGGCGATTTCGATACCTGGTCGCCCGGATACCTGATGTTCATCGCCGCGATGCACAACGGCATCAGCCGTCTCTACGAAACCTTCGGCAATGGCGGCGCCGACACGCGTGAACGCACTTTGGAGCCCGACGAATACTCGCGCACCTGGTATCGCCCCAATCCTCCGCTTCCCAAAGTTATGTGGTCTCAGCGCGACAATAACAATTACGAAGAGACTGGCTTGCTCACCTCGCTGCACTATTTCAACGAGAACAAGCGCTTGTTCCTGAAAAATTTCTACCTCAAGTCCAAGCGCTCCATTCAGAAGCCCTCTGCCGAAGGCCCGGCCGCCTATGTGCTTCCTGCGGATGATTCTCGCGCCAGCGTGCAGGCGGATCTGCTGCGCATCATGCAGCGCCAGCACGTCGAAATCTCGCGCGCTACCACCGCGTTCCAGGTAGCTCTTCCTCCAAAGAAAGAAAAGCCGAAAGCCAAGCCAGAGGCCAAGCCGGAAGCCGCCGACGAAAAGGCCAAAACGCCGCAACCAACCACACGCGCTTTTCCGGCCGGCAGCTACGTCATCCGCATGGATCAGCCGTACTCCCGCATCGCCGACGCTTTGCTTGACTATCAATACTGGAGTCCCGACGATCCACAGCAGACTCCCTACGACGACACCGGCTGGACCTTCGGCGAACTCTTCGGCGTGCAAGTCGCTCGCGTCACCGATCCCAAGGTTCTTACGGTTGTCATGGAACGCGTCGCCGAGCTGCCTGCCTACGGTGGCGCTACGGGCGACGGCACAATCTTCGCCATCGACAATCACGCCGAGCCTGCGTTGGCCACGCTTCGCTATCAACTGAAAACTGCTTCCATCGACGCAGCCGAAGAACCGTTCCAGGTCGGCGCTCAAAAGTTTTCTCGCGGCACTTTTTTGATCAAGGGCGTAAGCCGCGGCGACCTCGACGCAGCAACAAAAAATCTACGCTTGCACGCCGTCGCGCTATCCGCCGCGCCTTCCGTGAAGGCCCACCCGGTCCGCGTCGCCCGCATCGCCTTCCTGCACACCTGGATCAGCACGCAAACCGAAGGCTGGTGGCGTCTGGCCCTCGACGAATTGAAAATCCCTTACGATTACATCAGCACGCAGAAGATCGACACTATCCCCGATCTCAACGCGCAATACGATGTGATTCTGTTTCCTCCCGTCGGATGGAATTCCTCCTCCTCCACCATTATTCAGGGATTGCCGATGGCCTGGGGCAATCCACTTCCCTGGCAAGATACGCCGCTCACGCCAAATCTCGTCGGCAAAAATGATTCCACGCCCGATATGCGTCCCGGCCTTGGCTGGGATGGCGTCGCCAAGCTTCAGAATTTTGTGGAGAAGGGCGGCGTGCTTCTGACCACCACCGATACCTCGCAATTCGCTCTGTCCATCGGCATGGCCGACGGCGTCACCGCGAGTTCCTCCGAGAAAATGAAAATTGTTGGCGCCATCGTCGGCACTCGCCTGGTCGATGCCGCCAGCCCTATCGCCTATGGCTACGACGAAAAGGTCTCCGCCTATTGCGACAACGGCCCCATCTTCTCTTTGAGCAGCGTCCTTGGCTCGCGCCGCCGCCGTCTCGGTCCCGAGTCCACCGCCCGCGCCACCGGACGCGGCACAAAAGATGACCCTGACTTCGTGGTTGGCCGCGCCGCCGCCGAAGCGCCGGAAAAGCCCGAAGCTGAGCTTTGGGAGAGTCCGGCAGTTACCGATGAGCAAATGTTTAACAATCCGCGCGTCATTCCCCCCGCCGATCGCGCCCGCGTCATCTTGCGTTATGCCGACTCGAAGGATCTTCTCATTTCCGGCTTGGTCACCGCGGGCAACGAAATTGCCCAGCACCCCGCGGTCCTGGATGTTCCCAAGGGTGCCGGTCACCTCATCCTCTTCTCCATCAATCCGATTTATCGTGGCGAGACGGAAAACACCTATTCGCTGGTGCTAAACACCCTGCTGAACTTCGACCGCCTCAACGCGGGGCAGAAAACTCCCGAAAAATAACCCTGCGGGTTCCGCTTGCCATTGTGCGCGATTGCGATACAATCCCGCCCATTATGGCCAAACGAAAAGTGAAGAAGGTTGCCAAGCGGCGTTCCGCCAAACACAAGTCGCGCAGCGTGAAAATCGCCAAGTTGCCCAAGGACGCGCTGACCCTGATCGTAATTCTGCGCTCCAAAGAAGGGCAGCACCTGTTGCTCGAAGCCGAGCTGCGCGCCCTCATCGGCCCCACTCGCAAAGAACAGGGCTGCTGGCAATACGACTTGCACCACGCCGTCGATCAGCCCGGCATGTTTCTGCTGCACGAAGTGTGGGAATCCCGCGAACACCACACCGAGCACACCAAATCGCAGCATTTCCTGCGCTGGAACGCCCGCAAAGATTCCCTCATAGCCTCGCGCGAAATCACCTTCTGGCAGCAGTTGGCGTAGGGTCAGCTTAGACACAGCGTCTTGCCGGTACGCTTACGTAGGGGGTAGATTAAAATCAGGTAACGAGATCAGATTGACAATTCCTTTCGTGTCGCGTCGCTCCTTGCCTCGTCGCCTTTTAGAGGAGTAGCGCCCGTGTCCATACCTTCAGCATTGTTCCCTGAGTCAGGACGGATGCCGTTCGTTCTGCAATTACTTTTCAACGTGATTGCGATTGTGCTCTTACTGCTCTCCACGGCAAGGTCGTGGCGCTATTACCGTGCCTGGGAAAAGGCTACTGATCGCAAGCAGAAAACACGCTTTCGACTACCTCCAACGAAAGGTCTGGAACAATCGTTGTATATAGTCGGGGCCATGATTTGCTTCATTGTGGTCGACCCGTGGTGGACGCTCCGCGTTTTCTTCGGTGGAATTGCTCTTCTCGCGCTAGTGCTCACGATCTACAGGTTCAAAGAAGGCTCCAAAAATGATCCAAGCATCGCTGAAGGGAGCGTCCTTCACATCAACCAGATGTAGCCTGCGGCTCCTCTTCGACGAGTTTAGCCAGTAGGTCCGGCCACGTAATACCCCGGCCTTGCCCGCACCTTCAAATCCGCGCGATCTACATCCACTTTGATTTCGTGATATCCCGGCGCATCCGTTCCCGTCGGCGTATACGTCAGCATGTATTGCGAGTGCAACTCCGCGCCTATTTCATCGATGGCCTTTTCAATGGATCGGTCTTTCCACGTCGCCAGATGCGCTCCGCCTGTGGCCGTAGCCGCAATTGCCAGCCCGCTATTCGTGATCTGATCCTTGACATGCATCACCGCCCAAATCGCCAGCGCCAGCAAATCGAATCCCTCCGTGCGTTGCGCCTCCGTCGTTGGCGTTTGTACCGTGCCCGGTGGCGGCGGCATGCCAAACGTGCCCTCGGGCGTGGCCGAAGTCGGCCCGTGCGGCTCGGGCTTTTTCTGCAGCTGTGCGCGTGTCGACGAAATCCCCACGCTATAGATCGTCACGTTGGCCAGTTGCGCCTTTCGCAGCACTTCACCCAGTTTTGCTTCGCTCTCTTTGTCGTCGGATTCAGCGATCACCAGCAACACCCGCCGGCGCCCCGGCTGCGTCGGCGTAGCCTGTGGCAGAGCGCTCAGCATTTCCACTCCTTTGGCCATCGCATCATACAGCCGCAGACCTGATGTTCCCTCCTTCAGCCGCGTGATGGTGTTCTCGATCACGTCGTCATTTTTCGTAAAATCCTGCAATACATCGATCTCATCATTGAACCCGACAATGGCGCCTTCGCCGCTCGGTCCCATCACCGTCTGCGTCAGCAGCGTGCCCGTCCTGCGAATCTGCGGCAGAATCGGCGAAATTCGCGAACCGGTCTCCACCACTACCACCACGGAAATCGGTTCGCTCCCCAAATCAAAGTGCGAAATCTTCTGCTCCACGCCGTTGTCGGTCACGTGGAAATCTCTCTTCTCCAGGTTGTGCACCATCTCGCCTTGGGCGTCGCGCACCGTCACCGGCGTATTCACCAAAACCGTCTGCACCTTGAATGTTGATCCTGGCGGCGCTTGTTGAATTTCCACGCCTGGCTGCGGCGTGATGGGGCCTTCCGGCGCTTGCGCAAACGCATTCCCGGCCAGCAGCAAGGCCAAAATCGCCCCTGACAATGCAATGGAATCAGTTTTCGTCATAGTTTGGCCGAGCGTCGCTACCACGCGTTTCGACCGGCTTGTCCGTATATTCAATTCGACGCACGCGGGGCCAAAGGCGTTGCCGAACCCTCAAGCTCTGCCTACAATCGAAGCTCAACCTACTTGGAGAGATTCCCATGCCTGATGGTAAGCGCCCAAAGCCGCAGCACGCCCCAAAAGCTCCTCACGAAGATCATAAGTTCATGTCCAGCACGCCGGCGCGCCCCATCCGCATCCTGGCAGAGTATATCCATCCGCTGGCCCAGCTGAAAAAGGAAGGCATTGGCGACACTATCGTGATGTTTGGCTCCGCGCGTATCGATTCCCACGAAACCGCTTCGGCGCGCTACACTCGCCTGAAGCAGGAAGGTTCTGCGAAAATGTCTCCGTTGCGTTTGAAACGGCACCATGCGGCGTTACGCGAAGCGAAAAGCGCCCTGGAGATGTCTCGCTACTACGAAGAAGCACGCCTGCTCTCTCACAAGATCACCACCTGGGCATTGTCGCTCGGTCCCAGACCTCGCCGGTTCGTTGTCTGCTCTGGCGGCGGCCCCGGCATCATGGAAGCGGCGAATCGCGGCGCGTATGAAGCCGGCGGCAAATCCATTGGACTATCCATTGAACTGCCACACGAACAGTTCGCCAATCCGTACATCAGTCCCGAACTAAGTTTTAACTTCCATTATTTTTTTATGCGCAAATTGTGGTTCGCGCAAATTGCTAAGGCCCTGATTGTTTTTCCCGGCGGTTTCGGCACCATGGACGAACTGTGGGAAATGATGACCCTGTCGCAAACCGGCAAAATGCCGAAGCACACACTGATCCTGATCTACGGCCGCAAATACTGGCACGACATCATGAATCTGAAGGCCATGGTTCGTTGGGGCACCATCAGTCAAGCGGAACACGACCAGGTGCAGTATGCCGACAATGTGGATGAAGCGTTTGAAGCGGTGCGTTCCGGGCTCGAAAAGTACCACATGAACGTCGATCCATTCTTACAAGCGTACTGAAGTTTACCGCTCGGTCTCGAGCTGGCCTTCCTCAGCACTGGCAACATTTCCAACAAATACGTGTTTGATTCCGTAGGACGAAACACCGGAACCGGCCCCGGACACGCTCCTGGAGGCTGTTATGAACATCAACCTGCACATCTTCCGTTTTATATTTCGCAAGGGGTTATTGGCGAGTGCGGCGCTGGGTGGTTTCCTGCTCTCCGCTGGAGCGCCAGGCGCGAGGGCCAATGGTTGGGATGACTGCAACCGCCGCGTCTCATACACCGAATATCGCTACAACCAGGCGGCTGAGCGCTACGGACCATACAGTTCCGCGGCTCGCCACTGGGCTCACGAACGCCACGAAGCGTACGTAAAATGTGAACGCTTCCGCCACGATCACTACCGCTAGCCGAAATCAGGTTGCTTCCGGGCTGTACCACACTGTCATTCTGAGGGGCGCGTAGTTTGCGCCCCGAAGAACCTCAACCGAAACGCAACGCAAGTTTCACGCGTGGAAGTGCATCTTGCGCAACAAGACACTCGCAAAAAACGGGGCGTCCTTAAAAGACGCCCCGTCAGCTTATGAAGGAATGATTACGCTACTTCGCTTGGCGCTGCTAGAAACATTGCTTCAAACCGATGCGTTTCGGCCTGGTCGTGCAACAACACGATGGGAACGATCCTGAGCGACTGCTTGCACTGGTGACACTGTGTTCCTTCGCCTTGCAGATCTTGTAGAAAGCCGTCTGTGAACCGATATTCGCTGCGCTCGCGCCGGGCCTTTTTCTGGCTCTGCGCGCCGCAATGAGGACAGGTGAATTCTACTGTGTCTTGTTGCGGATCGCGGTCCAGAGCAGCCCAGCCCGTGCGGCGCACACCAATGACTTCGGGAATGTGCCTGTCCATGGGATTCTCCTCCTGGGATCTACGTCCTCCCGATTTGATGCCGCACCCGCCCCATGGGATGTACCCAGCGGGATTTGCCTCTCTCGCGAATCTATGAGCCGCGTTCTAATGCCGATCGACGCTCGCCGCTAACCCCTGCTATTTCAAGGGAACTTGTTACCCACTCCGGTGTCAAACGCTACAGAGGACGCGCGCACCTCACATCCCTGCGAGCGCGGCGCTGGCCTCCTGTAGGCAACCACAGGAGGCTGCTGCCGCAAATCTGCTCCCACCGCTCGCAGCAAACTTTGTGGAGGTGTGTGATGGCTCTCGAACCTACGGGTGTGTCCGAAGAGGTTATCGGCTCACTGAAAAGCTGTTTCGTCGAAGGTGATCCAGAGCAACAGCGGCGCGAACGCAAAATACGCCGTCGCGCTCTGGTCGCCTCAGTGGTCCTGCAAACGGTCGCGGTCGCGGCTCTCGTCGTATTCCCACTGTTCGGAAGAAGTGAACGCATTTCCTACGATCGCGTCGTGCTTCCTCCGTATGCGCGGGGAGGCCCGGCGAAGCGCAATGTTGGAAATACGAAGCAGCACCAAGCTGGAAGGCGAATCTGTGTGTTCTGCTTTGATCCGCGAAATCCGCCTCGCCCCTTGAAAAACGGTGAATCGATCAACACAACGTCCAACCAACCAGAGGGCGACTCTATACCTGGTACGCTCGTTGGCGATGGCGTTCCATATGGCTTGAACACCGATCCCAGAGTTCCAGAAAAGCCTCGAGCCGAGCCAAGCGTCGAGCCCACCAGGCGTTTGAGAGTTACTTCCCTCGAACCCGCCATGCTCACTCATCGCGTCGAACCGATCTATCCCATTCTCGCGAAACAGGCCGGCCGCGAAGGCCGCGTCGAACTCCACGCCGTCATTGCTACCGACGGCTCCATCCAATCGCTGGAAGTGCTTTCTGGCGACCCGCTCTTCTACAACTCGGCGCTTGCCGCAGTGCGCGAGTGGCACTACCGTCCCACGGTTCTCAACGGCCAAGCCTTCGAGATCGATACCCGCATCACCGTTGTCTACAGGTTGAATCGTTAAGCTAGCTCTTGGCCAAATTACAAAAGCGGTTCGCCCGAGTGCCGGGCAATTGCTTCTCGCGCAAGATCCCGCAACCGCACGATTTCCTGCAGATGTTCAGGATCGTCGCCGGACTTCTCGGGATAGATTGGCGGGGAGAGCGTGATTGTCACGCTTGTGGGCCGCGGAAGGAACGTGCGGTCGCGTAGAAACTTCCGCGTCCCCGCCAACGACACCGGCACAACGGGCGTTCCCGTCGCCACCGCCGCGTTGAATCCCCCAAGCTGAAACGGACGCACGCCGTCTTCCGGCACAAACGTGCCTTCCGGGAAAACAAAAATCGCATCTCCCTTGCGCAAGCACTCTTCCATCATGTGCACTTGCTTCAAGCGCGAGCCGGCATCCAGTCTGTCGAACGACAAGTGGCCCATCTGGTTCAGGAACCGTCCGATAAACGGCATCTGATTGACTTCGCTCTTGGCCACGAACCGGTACGGAACGCCCAGCCCCATCATCAGCGGCAACACGTCAAAATAGCTCGCGTGGTTCGACGCATACACTTTTGCGCCCGGCGTATCCATGTGCTCTTTTCCGATCACCTTCACGCGAATAAACGTCAGCGCGAACAACACTTTCAGCGCCGCCGAAGTGAAGCGCCCCGCCGCCTTATAATCCTTGATCGTTCGCACCATGGCCCACGAGGGGATAATCCACAAAACGAACACGACGATGAAATACAAGCCGTAGATTTTCTCCAGCAGCTTGCGTATGCCGCCGAAAACAACGCGGAATCCTTCCTTCACGTACGGAATAGTCCCCAACCGTGCGATTTGCAGCCACGCCGGAGGCTTCGCCGCTGTCAGCGTCCCCGCTAGATACAGCTGCTTGGTCTCGTCGCGCCGCAGCTTGCCGCTGGAAGTCTTCGGAATGCTTCCCGGCGGAATCAATTCCACCCGGTCCGGCGGCAATCCCAGTCCCCGCGAAACTTCATCCGTAATCGCGCTGGCAATCGCGGCCCTTCTCGCTTTCGACTCCTCGCGCGATTCGGCGACCACCACCAACTTTTCCGTGCCCGATGCCTCATCCTCCAATCCGAAGGCCACAATGCAGCCCTTGCGAATTCCTTCCGCACGACCCGCCAATTCCTCCACCTCGTGCGGATACAAATTGCGCCCGCCCTTGATGATGATGTCCTTCACGCGGCCTGTGACGTAGAACTCGCCGTCTGCGCGGTACGCCCGGTCGCCCGAATTCACCCAGGCAAACTCGCCATCACCCTTCGCCGGTCCTCGTGGAAGCAGCTTCTCCGTCCCCGCTGCATTCTGGTAGTAGCCGCTGGTTGCCGAAGCCCCGCGAAACCACAGATATCCCTCTGTGCGGTCCGCCACCTCGTCGCCCTGTTCATCCACAATCATCACTTCATGCCGCGGCACCGGCTTTCCCGCTGAAACAAACGCGATAGCCGAGTCATCTTCCGGTTTCGCGGGGATAGCGCGTCCCTGTGTTGTGAACGCGTCCCGCTCCACGCGATCCACCAGCGGCCCCCGTGAAAGCGGCGGCACCGTAACGCCCAGCGACGCCTCCGCCAGCCCATAAACCGGCAGCATGGCTTCGCGCTTGAATCCGTATTTCGAAAATCGCGTGATGAACCCTTCCAACGTTTCCGGGTTCACGGGTTCCGCCCCATTCAACGCCGCGCGCCACGAACTCAGGTCCACTCCCTCCATCGCTTTGTCGGAAATTTTTCGCACACACAATTCGTATGCGAAGTTCGGCGCCGCGGTAATTGTTCCTTTGTGTTTGCTGAACGCCTGCAGCCAGCGCTCCGGCCGCGTCAGGAACGCCAGCGGCGACAGCACCACAAGTGGCACGCCATGCAGCAGCAACGTCAGCCACGCGCCGATCAATCCCATGTCGTGATACAAGGGCAGCCAACTGATCCCCACGTCTGCCGGCCCCATCTGCACGGCTTCCGCCACCGCCCGCATATTCGCCAACAAATTCGCATTCGTCAGCACGACGCCTTTGGGGTCACCGGTCGAACCCGATGTGTATTGCAGCAACGCGATGTCGCTGCCTTTGCGAAGCCGGCTTCCGCTGATGAACGCAGGCAATGCGCCCGGCGCCGGTGGCGGCTCTTTTTCCGCCGCGTCCAGCAGCTTGCCCGCGTCTACCACGCTAACCAGCGATTTCACGCGTGGCTTCAACAGTTTCGCAACCGCCTCCGCGCGACGAAACGTCAGCAGCAGGCACACGCCAGCATTGTTCAGGATCGCCGACTGCCTCTCCGCATATTCTTCAATGCGGTCCGCGCGAAATGGCGGATAAATCGGTACCGGCACCGCGCCCGCCAGCAGAATCCCCGCATAGCAGATAAAAAATTGTCGCGATGTCGGCAGCATCAGCGAAACGCGCCCTCCTGCCGGCACGCCGCGCCGCGCCAATTCCTCCGCGCACTTCTGCGCCGCCGAATACAACTCGCCAAACGTTAGCGTGAATTGATGCTCGCCGCGCTCGTCGTCTTCCGTGATCAGCAGATGCGTGCGATTCGCATCGTGTATGCCGCGGTGCCGAATCACTTCCACCAGTGTTTCGGCTGTCTCGACAATCGAATCCGCTGTGTCGCGATGCAGTCGTTGGGTCGCCGCCGCAGCTCGGAGCGCCGAACTTTCCTTCTCGACGTCGTGCTCTGCGCCCGGCGCCGCCATAATTCCTGCAGCAAGCTCTTCCGGTGTGCTCGCCTCCGCCGCCAGCGTATCGGGCAAGCGTATCCCGAATGCATTTTCCAGGCGCGTCAGTAGTTCTACGCGTTCCAGGCTGCCTAATCCAAGATCACGGTCAAGGCTGGAACTCGCGCTCAGTTGCGGCAGCGCGCCGTGACTGCCCAATTCCTCCAGTAGCTCGCGCACTACGTCCAAAACGCGTTCGCGCACTCCGGGAAGATCGATTTTTGTGGAAGCTGTGGCCACAATTTCCTTTGTTCGTTGCGGCTTTGCGCGTTATGGAACGGAAGAAGAGACCACGTGAATACCGCTCCGGGAGAAGCGCGCCATGTCCCTGTAGCTCAAGCCTTCAGGCCTGAGGTTCGTTCGCTCCGCAGCGTGGTCGCGGTGGGACGAAAACCCGCATCCCTAAAAGGGATGAGCTACAGAATCTCGCGTCGCGCGAAATGAGGCTAACACGCACCGCACGCTTTTGCCATCCTGTCGCGCAAAACGTGCAAAACGGAAGGGTAACGGTCAAGCCCCGGCTTTTTTCCCGGTGCCATATCCCGGCGGCATCAACGTCGTCGACAGATCAACGCCAGACAAATCCGCCTTGCTCAAATCCGTCTCTCGCAAAATTGTGATTCCCATATCCGCGCCGCTGAACTTCGCTCCATCCACGTGCGCATCGCGGAAGTTCGCGTTTCGCAATTGCGCCTTCTGAAAATTCGCGTTGGTCATATCGCAGCGAAAAAACTCCACGCCGCTCGCCTGCGCTTCAGTGAAATCCGCGCCAGGAAACGCCGACTCGGTCATGTCCGTATTTCGCAAGTCCGCTTTGCGCAGTTTCGCTCCACTCAAATCCGCCGCCGGCAATCGCGCGCCTCGCAAATCGCTCTCTTCCAGATTCGCGTTCCGGAGGATCGCGCCGGCTAGGTTTACTTTCGTCAAGTCCGCGCGCGACAGGTCTGCTCCTTCCAGATTCGCCCGCGCTCCGCCTTCTTTCCCGGCCCAAAAGCGTTGGTGCGCGTCCAGAATCTCGCTTACGGTCTTTCCATTGTGTCGAATGCTTTTCAGTTTACGCAGTCCCATAGTCCATTCTCTCTGCTGGATTCTAATCCTCTAGTCTAGCGGAACCCGCCCTCCCGTGAAACTATGGAGTGCGGCGGCTAGCCGCCGCTTTTCCACCCGACACCTCGTGCGGCAAGTGCTGTTCCTGCGATCCGGCTCCACAGCCTGCGGAAGAACTCTGCCCTTTAGGGATCCGAGCTTTTAGCTCCAACAACAACTCCCTGACTATCATTGGGCTTCAGCCCCTGAGGAAACTCCACTGCTCGCCTGAGCCTTCCTTCGGATTATGCTAGTCTGCAGGTAGCAGGCCTTTTTCCATGCGGCGTCTGATTCTCATCTTCGGCTTCTTCGGCGCGCTGTTCGCCTTCGCCGGACGTGCCTTCGCCCAGGGCGACGAAATCGTCGCCAATCTCGCCGGCGGTCGCGTGATCATTCACGTGACACGCGATGGCATCGTTTTCGGCGCCATCGACCAGCCTCTTGAGGCCAAGTCCGTTCCACCTCGCGTCGCGGAAATGGACATGAATCACATCGGCATCTTCTTCGGCGCCTCGGAATGGCAAGTTCCCGCCGCTCCAAAACCCATTCGCCTGGATCGCGACATCCCTCGCGTATTCGCCGCTAATCCTCATAATTACCGCGCTCCCGGAGCCGGCGAAAGCGACCTCGAGCAGATTGGCGTCGGCTACCTGGAGAAATTGCGCCCGCTCGTCGCCCAACTTCACAATAAGATCGACCTGCAGCCCGATGAGCCGCTTCTCCAGATCGTCGTGATTGGCTACGGTCCGGACAACTACGGTCCGGAAGTCTGGATCCTCGAGTATCGCGTCGAACAGCAGCAAGTCGGCGCGGCAGCCAACTATCTGCAAACCCACGTGCTGCGGCCGCGCTTTGAGCAGATCTATCCTCCTGAAAAAAAAGCGGCTCACACCATCTTCGAAGTCCGCTTCCCCAACAATTTGCAGGTTGTGCCGCTGTTGGGCCTGATCCAGCAAAACGATCCTCGCATCGCCAAGCTGCGCGCCTCCGATCCAAAATTCGCCAAAGTCCTGGAAAATATCGAGCGCGGTCAAGCCAACAAAGCCGTCCCTGAAGATTCCGCCGATTTCATGCGCGCGCTTTTGCCTATGCTAGCTGGCAAAGCCGCATTCATCGAGGGAACGCTCGGTGAGACTGCCGGATTCCGTTGGGTTGTTCCCCCGGAAGAACCAATCGAACGCGCCAAGCAGGAACCAAGCAAAGACACAGATCGCCCGCCGGACGCTCCCACCCTCCGCCGAAAGCCCAATCCGTAGTTGCCGGTTTTTGGACCGGTGCTTCTTCTTGCCTTCGTTTTTCTGGTTGGTTTTCTTAGCTTAGTTTTTCTGGCTGATTTTCGTAGTTCTGTTTTTGTCCGGCGCTGTCGGTTATTTCCGCCGTCAGCGTTTCTTCTTCCAATTCAATTATGTCACCACGCCGCAGCGTTCCGCCCGCCACCACGCGGCACAACATGCCTCGCCGCCCCTGCATTTCGGCCTGGAGCCCGTCACGCAGCGCCTCGATCTGTTCGCAAGGGTCGCACACCGCGCTGACTTCCAACTCAACTTCACCCAGCCGCAGCCTCTGCCCAATCGCCAATCCGTTCACGTCCAATCCTTCGGTGGTCACGTTCTCTCGCGTGATCCCCGGCTCCAGCTGAAACACGCCCAGCGTCTCTACGTCCACCAGCAACACTTGCCGCTTTCCGCCCGGCCGTGCATGAGCGCAGCCCTTCAACCCTGCGTTTGTCACCACTTCCGCCGCCGCGAGTTCTTCCATCGGCGCGCCACGTTTCGGCGCTCGAAACACATGCAACACTCTCGCCATGTCCCTCAATCTCCTGCCGTTTTGCTTTTCTCGTTGTGCCGTCCGATATCCTTCCGGTAATGCATGCCGGCAAAATGAATTTTCCCCGCCGCTGCGTACGCCTTCTGCAACGCCTCATCCAACGATTTACCGTTCGCCGTAACCCCCAACACTCGTCCGCCACCGGTTACAATCGCGTCGCCCTGGCGCTTTGTTCCCGCGTGCAACACTTTCACGTCCGCAACCTTCGCGGCTTCCGCCAGCCCCTTGATCTCTTTCCCGCTTTCAAACTTGCCGGGATAGCCGCCCGAGGCCAGCACCACGCACGCGCTCGCTCCTGGCTTCCATTTCAGCTTCTCCGGCTTCAACTCGCCAGCAGCCACGTCCGCCAGCACCTCTGCCAGGTCAAAGTCCATGCGTGCCACAATCGCTTGCGTCTCCGGATCGCCGAGCCGGCAATTAAATTCCAGCACTTTCGGGCCGCTCTTCGTTAGCATCAGTCCGACGTACAGAAACCCCTGATACCGAATGCCGTCCGCAGCCAGCCCCCGTAAAGTTGGCTCGACAATCGTCGCGTTGATGGTCTTTCGCAACTCCTCCGGCAACAGTTCGTCGCTCGAGTACGCGCCCATTCCTCCCGTATTCGGCCCTTCGTTGTCGTCGAACACCCGCTTGTGATCCCGCGTGGGCACCAGCGCCGCGGTACGCGTTCCATCCGTCAGCAGTATGAACGACAGCTCGTCTCCGTCCAGCGTCTCTTCCAGCATCACCCGTTTTCCGCCTTCACCCAATTCATGTTTCTCCAGAACGCGCTCGATGAAGTCCGTCGCCGCATCCGGATTCGGCGCCAGAAACACGCCTTTCCCTGCGCAAAGACCGTCCGCCTTGATCACCACCGGCCAATCCACCTCGCACAGCGCGCTGTATGCCGCTCCCGGTGAATCGTACGCGCCGTACATCGCCGCGGTCGGAATGCTGTGACGCTCCAAAAACTCCTTCGTGAAAATCTTGCTGCCTTCCAGCTGAGCGGCCTGTTTCGTCGGCCCCACAATTCGCCACTTCCTCTGCTCAAACGCATCCGCCATGCCATTTACCAGCGGAAGCTCCGGCCCTACTACCGTCAGATCCGGCGCGATCTTTTCTGCCAGCGCCACCAGTCCCGCCACGTCACCCGCATCCGCCGCGATGCACTCCGCTTCTCCGGCGATTCCGCCGTTGCCCGGCACGCACCAAATCTTCTCCACGCGCGGACTCTGGCTCAACTTCCACACCAGCGCGTGCTCTCTTCCTCCGCCACCAATCACCAGAACTTTCATTCGCGCAGCCTTTCTCGTGCAACGATTGAACGATAATCTGCCACCGTAGATGTGTCAAACCACGTGCATGACAGGCGCTCGTTCCGTCGCCGCCGGTACTCTTCCGTTAGACTTACCGATTGGTAGCACCTGTACTTCACCGATCGGAATCGCTCTTCAAAACAACCTATTCTGAATAAGTCTGACCTTGCACCTGCGATTCACGATTCCGCCTTAGGGAGAAGCCTCTTTGTTCATTCCTCTGCGGCACGAAAACATGCGCGGCCGCCGCTGGCCCTACATCACCTTCGCTCTCATCGCGCTGAACGTTGTCATCTTTCTCGTGACTCGTGGCCCCATGGAGCGCGAGAAGCCGGAAATCGTCAACACGCAAGTCCACTTGATCCTTCTGGACGCCATGCATCCCGAACTGCAAACGCCGCCGGATGTCTCTAGGTTTCTGGAAAGCACCGAGAAGAAATTCGGGATTGACCGGGAGCGTTTGGCTTCGCCCGATCGACGCGTTCTCGATGCCTGGGACGCTCAAATCCGCAAGGTCGAAGACCCCCAGGAACTCCAGCAGGAAATGGACCGGCTCTCCGCGGCCTTTCTGTCTCAGGAACATTCCACAATCATGGGCGAATATGCCTTTATCCCTGCCCGCCCTCGTGCGCTCCCCTATCTCAGCGCAAATTTTCTGCACTCCGGATGGATGCACTTGATCGGCAACATGTGGTTCTTATGGCTGGCAGGATTCATTCTAGAAGACACCTGGGGACGTGCCATCTATTCCGTCTTCTATTTGTTCGCCGGCGCCGCGGCGTTGCAGTTCTATGCTTGGTGTACGCCCGGCAGCTTCGTTCCGCTTCTCGGTGCATCCGGCGCTGTTGCGGCCCTCATGGGCGCGTTCCTTATTCGCTTTCCGAAACTCAAAATTGAAATGGCCACGTTCCTCGTATTCTATCCGCTCCGATTCAAGGTGCCCGCTTATTACCTTCTTCCTCTCTGGTTGGTTGCGGAATTCTTTTATGGATCTGCCTATGGCCAGTTTTCTCCCGTTGCTCACTGGGCGCACGTCGGAGGATTTCTCTTCGGAATGCTCGGCGCCTACGCGCTTCGGCGCACTGGTCTGGAGCAACAGGCCAACGAGAAGATCGAAAGCGAGCTGGGCTGGAAGAGCAGTCCCGAAATCGTGAGCGCCTCGGAAGCCATGGACCAAGGTCGTTTCGACGAAGCCGCGGCTCTCCTTCACAAATACCTGGCCGCAAATCCACCGTCGCTCGATGCCCTGAATCTGCTGCAGCTTGTCCAATGGCGCCGCCAGGACATGCCTGCCTACTTGCAAGCCACCATTCAACTATGCCAGTTCTATTTGAAGGCTCAGGACTTTGACGCGGCGTGGAAGACTTTTGAGGAATACAACACCGGTGGTGGCGACAAAATGCCGGCCGCCACTTGGCTGGAACTCACTCGCCAGTTGGAATCGCAGCAGAACTTTGAACGCGCTGTCGCCGAATATGAACGCTTGGCTGCTGCCTACCCAACGCAGAAAGAGTCATTGCTTGCGCTCCTATCCGCCGGGCGCCTCTGCCTGAAGAAGTTGAATCGGCCTGCCGATGCCCTACGCAATTACAAAGCAGCGCAAGCCTCCTCAGTTCCACATCTGGATTGGGATGCGAACATCAAAATGGGGATTCAGTCTGCCGAGGAAGCGTGCAAACCTCTCGCCTCCGGTACGCTAAGTAAGTCCGTCAACTAACCTGTAAACATAATTATAATGGTTATGTAGGGCAGTGCTTACCAGCCAAGTCTTAGCTCGCTTGACTCACCGCTCGAATCGGAATCGTCACTCCCGCCGACGCATCCGAAGACGCCAGCATGTGGCATCGTCCATCAAAGATTCCGCCCGGATCCACCACCATGCAAGGTGAGTGCACTTCGCCGGTAACGACACCCTTTGGCTGTATCTCCACGCGACCCTTTGCAAAAATCACGCCGTCGAAACGCCCCGCAATCACCACGCGGTTCCCTTCAATCTGGCCTTCAACCTTCGCGTTTTCTCCCAGGATCACGGTGTGCTCGGAGATAATGTTTCCCTTGATGTGCCCGTCCACACGAAACGTACCTGTGACGGTCAGCGTTCCTTCCAGTGAAACGCCTTGATCGATGAATCCTGTCCACTCTTCGCTTGTGCCATTGCTCGACGACCCCGGCCACTTCCACGCCATTTCGGTTCCCCCAATCCTACTGGTTCAACTGTATCGTTGCGCAGCGAGAAGTCAACGCTACTTACAAACGGAGTTGTCGAATAAACTCCTGCACGAAAGTCCAGCCATCTTCGAAATTTTGTGGAGCGAACTACTTCATCAGCCGGTCGTAGATTCCCATCAACTGGCCATCATCGTAATACTCCAGCACCAGCTGGCCCGCGCGCACTTTGGTTTTTTGCCGCAGGATAACTTTGGTGCCGAGATGTCGTTGTAATTCCTCCAACGCTTCGCGGATATTCGGATCCACGGCAATCTCCACAGGAGTCTTCGCGCCGCGCGCCCGTCGTGAAGCCAGCCGCTCAATCTGCCTCACCGTAAGGCCGCCTCGCGCGGCGCGTTGTGCGTAGCGCATGCGCAGCTGCAGCTCTGGCACCGCCAGCAACGCGCGTCCGTGCCCGGCCGTCAGCCTCCCTTCTTCAATCCAATCCTGAATATTTTCCTCCAGCTTCAACAGCCGGATCGCGTTCGCAACGGTTGTTCGATCTTTGCCGGTGCGCTCCGCCACTGATTCCTGAGTCAAATGGAATTCGTGCATCAGGCGGTCGAACGCTCGCGCCTGCTCGATGGCGTTCAGGTCTTCGCGCTGAATGTTTTCAACCAGCGTCATTTCCAATGCCAGTTCGTCGGGCACTTGCCGAACGATTGCCGACACCTTGTCCAAGCCCGCGCGTTGCGATGCCCGCCAGCGCCGCTCTCCCGCGATCAGTTGAAACCGGTTGCCGATCGGCCGCACCACGAGCGGCTGAATGATTCCACTGGCGCGAATCGATCGCGCCAACTCGTCCAGTGCCTCTTCGCGAAATCGAGTGCGCGGCTGATAGGGGCTTGGATCGATTAGGTCGATATCTATTTCTTGCGGACCAGACACCGAACGTCCGGGCCCCGCTGCCGGTGATACCAACGCAGGTGCTGGTGCCGCTGCGCCACCTCCCGTAGTTACGACTGGGGACGTCGGTGGACTTGCTGGAGTAGCCGGTGCCTCAGGCTCCCGTATGAGCGCTCCGAGTCCCCGCCCCAACGCGTTTCTCGGCATTGGCTATAACCTCCTGGGCAAGCTGAGTGTAGCCCTCAGCGCCCTTACTGTGGATATCATAGAAAATAATAGGCTTACCAAAACTTGGCGCCTCGGCCAGCCGCACGTTCCGTGGAATAATGCTCTGGAAAACCTGGCTGCCGAAGAAGCTGCGCAGGTCCGTCGAAACCTGCCTGGAGAGAGTGGTGCGCTCGTCATACATCGTCAGCAGAATTCCTTCAATTTCCAAGCTTGGGTTCAGCGTCCTCCGAATGCGCATCAGCGTGTCCAGCAATTCCGAAACGCCCTCAAGCGCCAGGTATTCGCACTGAATGGGCACCAGCACCGCGTCCGCGCCGACCAGCGCATTTAGCGTCAGAAGATCCAGCGCCGGAGGACAATCCAAGATAATGAACCGGTATTTCTCTCGCAGCGATTGCAGAAAACCCTGCAGCTTGTACTCGCGGCTTTCTGCAGTGACCAGTTCTACTGCGGCGCCTGCGAGATTCTTGTCGGCGGGAATAACATCCAGGCCTTCAACCTGTGACTTCTGAACGATGCGTTCGAACGGCTCGTTCATGATCAAGGCGTGATAGATGGTTCGGCGGGAAGGGTCTTTTTGGAAGCCAATCGCTGCGGTAGCGTTGGCTTGGGAGTCACAATCGATCAGCAAGGTGGGTTGATCGGCGGCAGCGAGGCAAGCCGCCAAGTTGACGGCTGTTGTGGTCTTTCCGACCCCGCCTTTTTGATTTGCGACCGCGATGACCCGGGCCAAAATTCACTCCAAACGAGGCGAAATTAACAGAGGCGGGGAAGAGAAGCAAGGTGTTTCACGTGGAACATTCGAATTGAGGCGCATTCCCTGTTGAAATCCATCGTTCCACGTGGAACATCACGCGAAAATCGTCTGGAACAGGGATTTAGGTCGGCTGGCCCTAGAAATTGCTCGCAGCTACCAGTGCCTGAAGGAAATCACGGAACCGATACTGTTCCACGTGGAACACCCGTTAGTCATTTGTTTCACGTGGAACGCTCGAAGAAGGGGAATTGCCGCAAACAATTCCGGAATTATGCCTCAATTGTCGGTCCGCCGACATTTCGATCTTTTTTCGCCCCAACCAGCAAATAACGCCGCAGGGATTGCGGTATCGCGATCGGCTCCCGCCATTCCCATTCCGCCGATTTGCGGATCTCGTCCAAGTCTCGGCCGCCGATCCACAGAATCACATTGCCTGCGGACACCCGGTCAGATGCGGCCCACTCTAGAAAAGGCCCATATTCTCCCACGGCGCGCGAACAAACATAATCCAGCGGAGCCAATTCTTCGCCGAGCTCCTCATAACGATTAATCAACACCCGCGCGTTGTTCAACTCCAGTTCTCGAACAACCTCTGCCAAAAATGTGCCCTTCTTGATGTTCGATTCCACCAGAAACAGCTCAATTTCGGGCTTCAAAATCTTCATCGGCAGCCCAGGAAAGCCCGGACCTGAGCCAATGTCGGCGAGCCGACATTTTTCCACAGGAATTGCACCGATTGCGAACATGGACTCGCAAAAATGACGATATAGTATCTCTAATGGCTCGCGAATCGCGGTCAGATTCAGCTTCTCATTCCAGTGCCGCAACATCTTTATATATTGCTGAATCTGCAAAACTTGTTCGTCATTCACGGTGACTTGGAACTCGCCTAGTGCGTGACGGATGGTGGCTTCGGAAAGAGGCTTCTCGACTTCTGTTGGCATAGTAGTAACTATTCTGTAATTAATTGATTTTGCACAGCTTGTTTGTCGCCTGGCACCGCCCGCAGATACTTCGGGCCGGCGATTCCGGCCACAATATCCACCGCGGTGTGCCACATCATCACTGGCGCCAGACTACTGTACACAATTCGTGTGATTGCCAATAGGACGCCCAGCACACCTGTTCCCAGAACTCCTGCGCGACCTTGGTAAGCATGCGCCAGACCAAACAGAGCTGACGTCACCAGCACTACCAGCCAGATCGGCAAGCCAGCCCGAGACAACGCCGCCATCGCGAAACCGCGATACAGAAACTCTTCGCAGACCCCTGCAGTCACCGCCAATGCCAGGTAGGGAAGCAGCTCCACCAGCGAGTGCGGAAGAATCCGGCTGGTGAGCTTGCGCATCAGGTCAGGCCCCGCGCCTTCCATTTTTCCCATGCGCCGCAAATTTACCCACTGCAGTCCACCGATGATCCCAGCGCCAAGAAAGCCAGCAACGAGGATCCTCGCACTAAGGTGGCCGGTAAGGCCAAGGTCAGTCGGGGTCAGCCCCCTCGCGATCGCCCGCCATGCCACCACCCCCAGCATCAGCCACTGAAACGCAATCGTCGCCGCGTACAGCGTGAGCTTCTCAGTAGTATCGATGGCGGGCCGCGCCAGCAGTTTGCGCAGCCGCACATGGCCTCGCCACGGAACAACCACTCCCAAAAATAACAAGATCAACCAGAAGTCCCACGGCATTGAGCGATAAGAACATTATCATGCCAGGGAACGCAAGCTGTCTCGATGGCCATATGTTCCACGCGTGCCAAGCAGGAATCGCGCGGCATCGTTATAATCGAAGCGCAGTACAGTGAGGTGTGGCTTGACCGACTCCGTGAAACTTACGGCCATGGTCAAGGCAGCTGGTTGAGCGGCGAAGCTGAGTCCCGGGACGCTGGACTCAATACTACGGCGCCTACCATTGCCGACTGATCCGAACGTGCTCGTTGGCTTCAACACCAACGACGACGCCGGGGTGTATCTGTTGGGCGATGGATTGGCGCTGGTGCAGACCGTCGATTTCTTCACGCCGATCGTCGACGATCCTTTTACCTTCGGACAAATTGCCGCGGCCAACTCCTTGAGCGATGTGTACGCGATGGGCGGCCGGCCAATTTCCGCGCTATCGCTGGTCGGTTTCCCGGAAAAAGGGGACACCGCGATTCTCGAGCGGATCATTCGCGGCGGCCTGGACAAAATGGCGGAAGCAAAATGCAGCGTGATCGGCGGCCACTCGATTCGCAATGAGGATATTCAGTTCGGCTACGCGGTCACGGGCCTTGTCGATCCCAAACGTGTGTGGCGCAATGTCGGCGCGCAAGTCGACGACGTGCTTCTGCTGACCAAGCCGCTTGGCACTGGCGTGCTTTCCACCGCTTTGAAGAACGATCGCCTGAAAAAGCCAGCGTTGGATGCGGCGGTTGCGTCGATGACGATGCTCAATCGCGGCGCCGTCGAAGTATTGCGCAAATTCGAAACCACCAGCGAAACACGATGTATTCACGCGGTCACAGACATTACGGGTTTTGGCCTGTTCGGACATGCTCGCGAACTGGCGCTTGGCGACCCGTCGAGAGGCGTCGAGCCGGTTTCTTTGGAGTTTCACTTCGCCGCGGTCCCGCTTCTACCCGATGCGCTTCAGGCGGTCCGCGAAGGCATGATTCCCGGCGGCTTGAAGAACAACCGCGAATTTCTTGGCGATTGCGTGGGTTTCGCGCAGAACGTGCCGGAAGAAAATCGCGCGCTGCTCTACGACCCGCAAACCTCCGGCGGTCTGCTGATTGCCATCGCTCCGCAGCATGCCGAGAAAGCGGCGGCCGCTTTGCAAGCTCACGGCGTCCTCGCCGAGCGTGTCGGCCTCGTCCGGTCAAAAACTTCTCCACTCATTTCGGTAATCTAGGGCAGAATTTCAACTCCTCGCATGGACACCATCACACACGGCATCGCCGGCGCGCTCATCGGCAAAGCAGTTCTTGGAGGCAGCGACCTCTTTCCACCTATCCCCGTCGACAAGCGACGCATCGTCCCCTGGTCACTGATGCTGGGCGCGATTTTCCCGGACTCCGACGTGTTTCGCGACATGTTTTCGCATGACCAACTGTTGCTGCTCACCTGGCATCGCAGCATCACGCATTCCTTATTATGTCTGCCCATTTGGGCGGTGCTTCTTGCCGTGCTGACGAAGGCGATTGCCCGTTGGCGAAAATGGGACTCGCCTTCGCTCACGGCGCTCGTCGGAATCTATACGGTGGGCATTCTGAGCCACATCTTGCTGGACCTGGCCACCACCTTTGGCACCATGATCTGGTCGCCGCTCGATTGGTCGCGCCCTGCCTGGGACATTCTGTTCATCATCGATTTCACGTTCACGGCGATTCTGCTGATTCCGCAAATGCTGGCATGGACATTTGAAAAGCGCGAGCACATGCGCGCTCGCGCCATTCTGTTGTGGTTGTTGTTTGCGCTGGCGCCGTTTGTGGTCGCGAAGATTGGTGAATCGGTTGGAGCGCCAATTTCCAGCGAGGCGATTGCCATCACCGTAATGGTGGTAACGGTGCTTTTCCTGTTGCCTGCGATAAAGGGCTGGGGCCTTCGCGTGCCCTACGTCAACTGGAATCGCGCGGGCCTGGCGCTTGCCGTAGTTTATTTTTTTGTGGCCTTGTATTCGCACCACGTCGCGTTGCAACGCGTCGAGCAATTTGCCAGGGAAGAAAACCTTCAGGTGCAGGCTCGCGGCGCGCTTCCGCTTCCACCTTCGCTTTGGCGCTGGGATGGACTGGTGCGTGCCCCGCGCGGCGTATATGAATTCCACATCGATCTAAGCGATCGGCTTTTCCGCAACGTTCAAGGAACAACGGCCTCCGGTAATTTCGAGGGGCTGGAGCACACGTATTATCCCGACGCGGCTCCCAATCCATTCATCGAGCAAGCTCGGCAGCTTCCTGAAGTGCAGAAGGTGTTGTGGTTCGCGCGCTTTCCCGTCACGCGTTTTCACAAAGAAGGACAGGATGCCGTCGTGGAAATCTCCGACTTGCGTTTTCCGACAATCCGCAGGGATCGCCCCGCCGGGTTCACGTATCAAGTGAAATTCGCGCCCGACGGCACAGTCCTTTCCCAAGGCTGGGTAAGACGCTAGCGCTAAATCTGTAGCTCATCCCTTTAGGGATGAGGGTTTCCCCGTACGCAGGCGATCAACTGAAATCCGTTGGAATTAGACGTCGCGATGTTGCCGATGGCAAAAGCCGCAGGCCTGAAAGGCCTGAGCTACAGTACCAAACACAGTTTCGCACCCGTCACGGTTTTTTCGGCGCGTCGCTTTTTGCCGGATGAATCACCACTTGCCGTTCTTCCCCGGTGCCAATGCTTTCCGTTCGCACGCCTGGCATATCCTTCAACGCCAAATGTACAATGCGCCGCTCGCGCGACGACATGGGATTCAGTTGAAAGGGCTGCCGGCTAGCCTGCACGCGTTCGGCCGCCACACGAGCGGTCATGCGCAATTCTTCGAAGCGCAGAGCCCGAAAGCCGCCACAGTCCAGATGAATCTTCTCGTGAAACGACGGCTCCAGATTTAATGCGCGAAACGCCAGATGCTCCAGCGCTTTCAACACCTCTCCACCGCGCGCCAGCAGTATCTCTTTGTCTTTGCCATCAAAGTCTGCAAAGACCTCGGCTTCGCCTTCTTGCGAACCGCCAGAGGCTTCCGCTACGCGCAGGTTCACCTTTAGTTCCAGCCCCGCGGCACGAAGGATGTTCTCCAGAAAGCTTCGCAGCGCTATGCCCGCCGCATCGCGATCCAGCTTGCCATCTCGAATCAGGTCTTTTGTCATACGAAGCTCTGTGCGCGCTGCACTACACTCCACAGCACTTGCTTACTTCTTCACGCGCGTTGGTTTGGCCGGGGCGGCAGGAAGCGGGTGCGTGCGGTTCAGGTACCATTGTTGCAGGATACCCACCAGGCTGCTCGTCAAAATATACAACGCCAACCCGCTGGAAAACGGGAAAAACACAAACATGGCGGACATACTGATGGGCAGGAATTTCATCATCTGCGCCTGCTGCGGATCTGTCGTCGTCATCGGCGTCATTTTCGACACCAGGTACATGGAAATGCCCACCGTCACCGGCAGAATGTAATAAGGATCTTTGGCGGCCAGGTCGTGCACCCAGAGCCAACTGGCATGGCGCAATTCGATGGCGCCGCGCAACGCGGAGTTCAATCCAAACCAGATGGGCATCTGCAGCAGCATCGGAACGCAGCCGCCGATGGGATTGATACCCTCGCGCTGGTAAATGGCCATCACTTCCTTATTCATGTCGGCCTTGCGCGGGTCGTTGAGCTTGTACTTTTTGTACTTTTCCTGAATTGCTTTCACTTCCGGGCCAACGCGCTGCATTTTCAAAGTGGTGCGGTAGCTCGAAATGCGCAGCGGGAAAAGCACCATATTAATGACCAAGGTGAGCACCACGATCGCCCAGCCCCAGTTGGGTACGTACTTGTAGATCCATTTCAGCGCGTGGAACAGCGGGTCGGAGACAAACTCAAACCAGCCAAACTGCACCAGCGCGTTCAGCGGCGGCCGCATGGCCTTCAACTGGTCGTAATCCTTTGGCCCAACGAATACACGCAGCTGCGTTGTGCGCGCCGATGTCGTTGTTGCAACCTCGGGGATGGCTTCGGACACTTCTTTGCCATCCGCGCCTTTCACGGTGTCCCAAACTTTCCAGTAGCGCGTCATCAGCGGCGTCGAAAGCGCATCACTCGGCGGCAAAAAAACCGCGGCGAAGTAGCGGTCCTCAATTCCCGTAAACGTTTTTCCGCCTTGCCAGATGTTGCCCCACTTTTCCGGGCCATCCAGCTTCTTCACCAGGAACGTCTGCAGCTTGCCGTTCTCGCTATAGAACGTGTTGATGGTTGTTGCTGGCGACGGGTCGGTCACGGTCACATCGCCAAATCCGCCGCGCCACGCCAGTCCCGCCAGAACCGGCGTACCGTTATTGGTCGCCGTCGTTTCCACGTTCACCACATAGGAATGATCGAAATGGAATTTCTTGCTGATCTCCAGGTGCCCGTCGCTCCACGTGAACGTCACGTCGGCGGGCGCGTCCAACGATGCGCTATCGGCGGAAATCTTATAAAGGCCGGAATTCGCAGCCTTCTCAAGCTGCGGGTCGTCGAACACCATCGACAGCGGCCATCCGCCGGTCATTTCCGACGACTCCGGATGGACCAAATCCAATGTGCGCGGCGGCTTCGCGTCGTCACGATATTTCTTCAGTTGCCAGCTTTTGACCACCGCTCCGCGGTTGGAAAACTCCACGCGGTACAACGCGTTTTCCACTACGATGGTGCGCTCTTGGGAATCTGCAATCGCAGGAGTTGTGGTCGCGGTGGCCGCGGAAACTGCCGCCGGAGTCTGCCCCGGAGCTTTCGAGCCGGCTGGTGTGTTTGCGCCAGGCGCAGCGCTTCCAGCGGTTGCGGGCGCCGTTTGTGCGGGCAGGTTCGGCTGCGGAACATTCACCGGTGGCTTGGGTCCAAAATATTTCGTCCAACCCAGAAACACCACCATGGACAGCAGCGAAGCCACCAGGATGCGCAGCTCGGGAGTGAACTTGTCTTTGTTCTTTCCGCCGGAAGGGAGCGGAGTCATCGGCGGCGTGCTCACAAACGCACCTCGCGAGTTTTGGAAATCATCGTCGAATCTTCAGGCATCTCTTCCCATTTCTCCGGAACCGCATCGTGTCCGAATTTTCGTGATAGCGGATGGCAGCGCAGCAGCCGCTTCGTTCCCAGCCACATGCCATGCGCTACTCCAAACCGTTCAATCGCTTCGTAGGCATAACGCGAGCAAGTTGGCTCAAACCGGCAGCTTCCGGCGAACCAGGGCGAAAGGTAAGACTTGTAGCAATTCAGCGCAAACAGCGCCGCCCGCACGCCCCAGGAATATTGTTGCGTGGTAGAAACGGAATTCGCTTCGGTGCTCACAGATCCTTCAGCAGCCGCAGAAGATCCAGCGTCAACGCAGGCAACGGCGTCTGCGCCACAGAGCTCTTCGGGTGAATCACGATGTCCCATCCTGCGGATATCTCCTGCCGGTGACAGCGAACCAATTCGCGCAAGCGCCTTCGCATGCGGTTACGCACCACCGCGCCGCCGAGTGCCTTCTTGATGCTCAAGCCGAAGCGGCTCAACGGCAACTCATTGGCACGAAGAAAGACGGTGAAGTGGGAACTCGAGCGGCGTTTCCCGGCGCGGTACACCGCGTCAAACTCGCTGCGGCGTACCAGCCGAACGTCGCGCGGAAACTTCAGGCTTGGCCCGTTCGATGTCTCTGCCGGGCCTTCCGCGCTGTTACGGTGTAAGGCGATGACGGCCCTTCTTGCGGCGCGCGGCTAGCACTTTGCGGCCACCTTTGGTCTTCATGCGCGAACGAAATCCGTGCGTCTTGGCGCGGCGCCGCTTCCGCGGTTGAAATGTACGCTTTGGCAAAGCAATCCCCCTTACAGTCTGGATACGGCTTGCGAACTCCCCGAGTTTCACCCTTCAGCGGCGCTTCACCGCCCGATCACACTGCGAACCAGGATGGCCTTGGGGTCGTGTTCGTCAAGCCTTACTGCCTGATTCCAGGCAGCTTTCCGAATTTACTAGTGTACTTGCCACGCAACCAGGGGGTCAAGAAAGCCCAGGGGTATTACGCACTGGGGGAAATTGCTACACCTGGGGTGGGGATGGTGTGGGCGGATTCGTGCGAGTGTTCAGTACGGACTTTTCCGGTCACGTTTAATCGGGAGTTGAGTCATCACCGTTGTTCGGGTCATCGATTATTCGTGTCAGCTGAACTAGCCACGACCGCACTTGCTCTTTTTCAGGGGCACCGGGAACCTCCAAGTAAGCGCGCAATTCCGCTGCCGCGTCCGGCAATGCTCCCCTCCTGTAAAGAACGTCGGCTAACACGAGCCTTGCGGTTGGGATCTGCGAACCGCTCAGCCTCAACTGCTCCACAGTTTCTGCAGTGAAGCGCCCCTGGGCGACCAGCGCACATCCAAGTATGTACCGAGTTTCTGTCTGCGCCGGGTCTACTTCCAGCGTAGCGCGCGCCACGCTTTCGACCTCCGAATATCTTCCCATCAGAAACAGCGTCGCACTCAGATGGTTCAGCGGCTTCGCAGAGAGCGGCTCACTGGCCGAGGCCTTCTTAAACTCTTCCACTGCCCGATCATACTCATGGAGAGTTACGTACAGCCTGCCAAGCTTGTCGTGTGCTGGCCCGTATTGCGGGTCAATGGCCAGCACTTTCTCCAGATGCGTGGCGGAGCCCCGCCAGTCTCCAGACAGGTCGGCTTTCTTCGAGAGCTCCAGCTCGTGGACCGCCTTTGGGCGAAGGCGCAATTCTGCGACTGATATCTTTCCTGGATCTTTTGGCGCCGAGTAGGTAGGCACACTTGTTGGCCGGGAAAGAGATCGCATGAGTTGCGATTCTGGGTTGAATTCATCGAACCTATCGTTGCCATTTGGCCTGCTCATGTCTTGCGAGTAGCAGTTCGTTGACAGCAGTACGAGTAGAACCCAAAGCCTGTAACTCATGGATATTCCTCTCCCGGCTCGTCCAAGTCAGAAAATTCTGGGCCATTGTCTGAGTGGAGTGGAGCCGGCTTTCTGCACCCGTGTATCGCAGGAGTCCGCCGGGAGGGTCAATGCAGGAAAGCTCAGGAAAAGGTGGGATTCACGTCAGGACCCAATTCACTCATTGCAAGACTTTTAAATTGCCGAACCAGAAGTTCTAGGGCAACATCTTACCCACACACCCTGGATACCTATGTACATGCAGGCTGCAAACTATCGATTCGGCCCTTACGAATTGCGAAGCCGCCCTCAAGAACTTTACAAAGACGGCGTAAAGATGAAATTGCGCCCGCAGCCGTTTCAGGTTCTGAGTGCGCTAGCCGAGAGGGCTGGCGACGTCCTGACTCGAGAGGAGCTGCGCGAACTCCTGTGGCCAAAGGAAACGTTTGTGGATTTCGAGCACGGACTGAACGCCGCTATCAGCGAGTTGCGTGGGGTGTTGAACGACACGGCGAGCAATCCCCGGTACATCGAGACGCTGCCGAAAGTTGGATATCGGATCAAGGTGCCGATTGAGCGAATCAAGCCAGACGCCACAAACGGACCCACCGAACCCGATCGCATTATCGCGAACAGACTAGCGGGAGGACAGGATAGTGGGAGGAAATTCCCGCTTCGCGATTCCATCTCGTCCGAGGAGACCTCTGGGGTCATTACCGCGGCTTCTACTCCTGCTCCAGCAGTCTCGATGCCCCGCAGCCGACTGTGGGCCATCGCGGCATTTGTATGCATGACACTAGTTTTTTCCGCGATAGCGTATCGGTGGCATTCAAGGCAACATTCAGGTATCCACCTCCAAGCCAAAATGCACCAGCTGACCACAAATTCAAGTGAGACTGCTGTCGTTACCGGTCGTCTTTCACCGGATGGGCGATACCTGGCGTATTCCGATGTGCAGGGAGTTCATCTGAAACTGCTCGAGACCGGGGAAACACGAACCCTGGCGCTGCCAGAGTCCCAGCAACCTGTTCCGCTGGAGTGGTACGTGAATGCGTGGTTTCCCGATGGCACGCGATTTTTGGTAAACAGCTCGTCGCCGGGCGCTCTAGGCGATATATGGGTATTCTCTGTGATGGGCAGCCAACCGCGTGCACTCCGGCAGCACGCCTGGGGTTGGTCGGTCTCACCTGATGGGGCTTTCATCGCATTTGCCACAAAGACATCTATGGCTTACGGGGATATATGGGTGATGAATGCGAACGGAGAGCAGGTGCACCAAATCGATGAGGCGGTCCCAAATACGGAGTTCGATACCGTGCGATGGTCACCCGATGGTCAGTGGCTAGCCTATGTGAAGATTCGCCAGTCAAGCGAAAAATACCCGGTCGATATCGAGGTGCGCGAGTTGCACGGGGGGCCTCCGCGCGTACTCTTGCCAATGGATGTTGAGTTCTTTCTCCCGGACTTAGAATGGTTGAGTGACGGACAATTAATCTTCACCCGGCAGACCCGAGAAGAGGGAGAAGACTGCGATCTTTGGACCATGCGATTGGACCAGCGAACTGCTCAGCCTGTTGCGCCGGCGCAGCGCCTGACGAACTGGCCAGGATTTTGCCCACAGGGACTGTCGGCCTCCGCCGACGGCAAACGACTCGCGTTTCAGAAAATTGCCTGGCAAGAAAGTGTTTACGTTGGCGAAGTCGGACCTAATGCCATCCTTCTTGGACCTCCCACGCGCCTCACTTTGAGTGAAAGCACGGACGCGCCGATTGACTGGACACCCGATGGTCGAGCGGTGCTGTTTACTTCCGATCGAAACGGCCACCAGCAGATTTTCAAACAGTCACTTGGTAGCGATACTCCGGAACTTATCGAGGTCGGATTCCCCAATCCGGGCCTTTGCTGTGTGAGCCCCGACGGCTCCTGGATTCTCTTCAACACTACTCGGGACTGGGAAGCGCAAACCTGGGAGCTGCGACGAATTCCTTTGGAAGGAGGACCCACCGAATTTGTTGGGACGGTACACTACGGCGCCGATGCCGGTATTCGCTGCTCGAAATCGCCAGCTACCCTTTGCGCCGTCGCCGAATACACCGAAGACCACAGGCATCTGATTTTTACTGCCTTTGATCCTCTTAGCGGGCGTAGCAAAGAACTTGTCCGTTATGATACTGATCCTTCCGGGCGTTACAGTTGGGATCTTTCAAGAGATGGTAGCCGCATCGCGCTCTTGAACCCTCCCGACGGCGTCGTCCATATCCTTCACCTGAATGGCGAGCCCGCTGAGCAGATCGTGGTAAAGGACCTTAAGGTCGGGGATGCTCTTGGATGGTGGAAAGACAATACCGGACTCTTGGTTGACAATGTCACGGCAAGAGGCACTGCGCTCTCCTACCTGAGTATGAATGGGAAAGCCCGTCCTATTTGGGAGGTACCGGGGAGCCGCAATGCTCGCTTTAATCAAGCACCTTGGGGCATCCCGTCCCCCGACGGTCGGCATTTAGCCATCAACGGATTTATCCTCAGCAGCAACATCTGGATGGTTGAGAACTTTTGACAAGTGGGACTCGGCTACGCTCCCCGAGCTTCAGTTCGGACACGTCCACGCCACCAGCATTGCTGTGTTCGATGGTCGATTGGCTGAGTACTCCGAATTTGCGAAACATGCGGACGGGCGGGTGGGCCGACAGAATAATGCGCGAAGGAACTCAGGGTGCCGCACCCTTTGGGTTTGGTTCTTAAAGGGTGCGGGTTTAGAGTCAACTTTCAACCTCTCACAAGGCGTTTGAACACTTTATACCCATTAAATACTATTTGACAGTTAGGAAACCGGGGACAGACGGGACGTTTTCTGAACCAACAGGTGCTGTCCTTGAAATCTAAACGCCAAATCCCATTCAAAGACCGATGAACGTCCCGTCTGTTCCCCATTGCCGCGCACTTCTTTGCCCTGATACGTAATCGGACCATCGGACCGTCACCGCATTTTCTAAGAGTGCCACACGAAAGACCGATGTATCATTCGACGTCTAGCCTGGGTGCGTCACGTTCACCGTACCAGGAATTATCGGGACCGAGGCGCGGGCCTTCCGAGATTGCGTCAACGCAAGTACACGAAATCCCATGACAGATTGGCAAATGCGAGAAAAGCGGCCACTCCGAGGACCTCGGCCCGAGCCAGCGGGGCCGGCACTCAAAAACTACATCACGCCCGCCGGGTTGCAGCGACTAAAAGACGAGCATCTGTTCCTGCTGAGTCGCGAGCGGCCCGCGGTGGTGGAGGTCGTAGCGTGGGCTGCTAGTAACGGGGACCGCAGTGAAAACGCCGACTACCTCTATGGCAAACGACGGTTAGGCCAGATCGATTCGCGGATTCGCTTTCTCACGAAACGCATTGACGCGGCCGTGGTCGTCGATCCCGCCGCTCCGCGGCCAGGGTCAGCCGCTTCGCGCGTTTTCTTCGGCGCAACCGTCACCTACAAGGACTCCGCCGGCCTCGAACATACCGTCTCGATCGTAGGCATCGACGAGGTGGACCTCGACCGAGGCTACATAAGTTGGCGCTCGCCGCTCGCTAATGCCCTGATGAAGGCCAGCCCCGGCGACCGCGTGAACCTGCGCGCGCCAGCAAAGACGGAGCATCTTGAGATCATCGAGGTCGAGTACGCGCCGATTCCCATGGATCCTTTTCGCGAACCGCTAGGTGCTCAGTCGACGCCCAAGGTCGAGCGCTCCTAGCGTTATCTCTAACGATGCCGACCGTTGCAAGAGATTTTTCTTAAATTCATTGCTCGGATTGAACACACGTCTTCGTCGGCGCAGTAAATGCGTCTGTTTCTGTATTTCATGTTTATCTGTGTCACCCTAAGTTGCTCAGCCTTACTGTTCATCGTTTGGTGTTGCCCACCAGTCATCTCTTCGATCACTAACGACCATGATGAGTTTTTCGATCTCCCCTTTCAGGGAGGCGGGTAGCCTAATCAATCAGCCGGTGACTTTGCACCATAACGCGCTGCTGGCATCCCCGCACAGGCATCACCACTTTTCTGCTGCATCTGTCCACGACGACAGAACTCGTTGTACTCGATACGATCTCGCAACATAATCCACATTCGGATTCCCAGTTTGCGCGCCACCGCTGCTCGCGCTTTTCCGAGTCCTTTCTGGATTAATTTACGGCGGTAAAACTGTTTCAACTCGGGATCCCGGCGTACTGCATGGATCGCTGCTTCACTCCAAAGAAATCGTAGCAGCGGATTGCCCTGTTTGGTCAGGCCGCCTAGCCGCTGCCGCCCTCCACTGGAATGTTCTCGAGGAATTATCCCTACATAGCTGGCCAGTTCTTTGCTGTCTCCAAATCGGGCTGGATCGCCCAGGAACACTTCGGTAGCTAACGCCGTGATCGGTCCCACTCCAGGATGCGTCATCAACAACCGTGCCCCGGATCGTTCACGAGCTTGCTGCTCGACTCGCCGATTTAGTTCTTCGATCTCCGTCTCGAATTTCACATACATCGCCTGCAATTCATTCCGCCGATAGGCAGCGTGCGGCGACAACGGCAGAGATGCGATCGCCTGTTGGCCTGCTTGCGTCCACAGGGAGGAGCCGCGTCGGAGGCCATTCGCCAACGCAATGGCCTGCAGCGCATTTTGTAGTTTGACCCGCAGGCACACCCATTGGTGACGGTGCCGCAATAATGCCCGCAGGTCTAACAGTTCTTTCGTGGGTAACCAGATCGCCGGAAAGCGGCCTTCGATCAACAGCGATAGAAGTAAATCCGCATCTCGCCGATCATGTTTCTGCTTTCGTGGTTCGGCCGCTCGAATCTCTGACGGATGTCCCACCAGACATTCGATTCCGAGTTGTTCCATGAGGTTTACAAACCACTGCATGGATCCTGTAGCTTCGATCCCCACACGCACCGGCCGCGCAAGGTTGGAATAAAACTCTCGCACCTGGTTGCTTTCGTGCTTCAGAGTCGTCTTCACGACCTCGCCGGTGGTGGTGTCCAGCATCGCCAACGTCTGCTGGCGAGCATGCAAATCACATCCTATAATTTTCACCTCGGCCTCCTTCGGTCCGAGCTCTGTAGGGTGAACACCGAACAGTCTACTCGGGCCGTCGCGAGGCCGGCATCGTTAAGACATCAATCAGATGGAATGAGAAGGCCGGTCTCCCGCGGGATGCGATACGCTCCCAATGTTCGACGTGCTCGAAGCACAATGAAAAGGAGACCGGCAATGCGAAAGATTAGCACTATGCAGGCGAGTGGGAAAAACATTTTTCAAGGACAGCTCACCATCGGTTTGGATCTGGGAGATCGCTCCAGTGCGTACTGCGTCTTGAATGAAACAGGAGAAATCGTTTTGGAGCACAAACTGGCGACCACTCCGGAAGCCATGAAGCAGGTATTCGGCAGCATGCCGCGGTGTCGCATTGCGATGGAAACGGGGACGCATTCTCCTTGGGTGAGCCGGCTATTGACCGCGCTGGGGCACGAAGTGATCGTGGCTCACGCACAGAAGGTGCGCTTGATCACCAAGAGCCGGCGAAAAGATGATCGCCTGGATGCGCGCACGCTAGCGCGGCTGGCGCGAATCGATCCCGGACTGCTGAGCCCGGTGAAGCATCGCAGTGCGCAGGCGCAGTTGCACCTGACGGAGATCCGTGCACGAGCGGTATTGGTGAGCGCGCGAACCGCCATGGTGAATGCCGCACGAGGGTTGGTCAAGTCCTACGGCGAGCGGATGGGCAAGTGTGGCACGCAACAGTTCAGTCGGGAGACGGCGAGTGGATTGAGCACTGGATTGCGCCAAGCGTTAGAGCCACTGTTGCGAGAAGTGGAATCGTTAAACGAACGCATCCAGGAATACGATCGGCGGATTGAAAAGATGGCCAAACAGACGTATCCGGAAACGGCGCTGCTCAAACAGTTGAAGGGTGTGGGAGACCTGATCGCCACGGCCTATGTGCTGACCATCGAGGACCCACATCGCTTCCGGAAGAGTCGCGACGCGGGATGTTTTGTGGGTTTGCAGCCTGGGCGAAGGAACTCAGGCGAGAGCGAACCACAGATGCGCATCAGCAAAGAAGGGGACGAGTATCTACGGACACTGCTGGTACAGGGAGCACACTACATTTTGGGACCCTTTGGGGAAGATAGTGATTTGCGGCGTTGGGGACTGAAACTCGCTGCGCGAGGAGGAAAGAACGCCAAGAAACGAGCGGTAGTGGCGGTAGCACGGAAGCTGGCGGTACTGCTACATCGGCTGTGGGTGAGTGGAGAGGTGTATGAACCGTTGCGCAATAGTCAGAAGGCGATGAACGCAGCAGCATAGAAAAACCTGGCAGAGAAAGAATTTATAACCGAACAGCTGAGCTCGACCGCCGAGTTTAGGCGACTGCGACTAGGTCCTGGCCCAACTTCCCTCGTAAAGAGAGAAGCGGAGGACGATAATCAGGTGGCAGCGCCTACTGAAACGAGAACACCCAACTTGCACCGAGCGAAAACCGCTCATATAAGAGTGCGGATGGAAGGGTGGCGACAGAGGCGGCTTGGCTGAACGGAAAAAAGAGAGAGAACTCATGGAAAGAGCAAAAAACTCTTGACAGGGATCGGCCTTCTCATGGAAGGACCCGCGCCGAAAAAATTGTATCGAACGGAATCCCAATGCATCCCATGCATGATCGTAGCTACGAATATCCGCTTCCTTTATTTAAGGAGACGAAGTCGAGAGGTCGTCAATGAGCAACGTACAAGTAGAACAGAAGAGCTATGAGATGCCCCCGAAAGAGGGCATCAGCATCGCGTATTTTCTCACCGTCGCCGACGTCGAACGATCAGCTCGCTACTACGAAAAGGTCTTCGGCGCTCGCATTCTAACCATGGGTGACGGCAACGCCCCTCCGTACCTTCAGCTTGCGAATATCTGGATCATTCTGAATGTGGGCGGCGGGCCGACTTCGGACAAGCCGACGGTAACGCTCAGCGTTCCCGACCCGAATCACATCAACAGCTTTATGAATTTCCGAGTTGCGGATATTCAAGCCTGCTATGAATTGTGGAAAAGCCGGGGAGCCGAGTTCCTCACGCCGCCGATTCCCAAGTACGGCGAGATTCGCTGCTACGTCCGCGATCCTGACGGTTACGTTATCGAGATCGGACAGAGCACTACCCTCACGTACGGTTAACATTTGGCGCGGGGAGCAATTGGACGTGAAAGCAGCCAGGATTCATAGCTTTGGGCCGCCCGACGTCGTGGTGGTCGAGGATGTGCCGATGCCGTCGCCGGGCCCAAACGAAGTTCTGGTGCACGTGATGGCCGCGGGCGTCGCTCCCTGGGATGCGATCATCCGTGAGGGCAAGAGCGAGGTTAGTCCGCAACCTCCGCTTACCCTCGGTTCGGACTTCTCCGGAGTCGTCGCCAAGGTCGGCCCCGGCGTAACGGGCTTCGCGCCGGCCGACGAAGTGTATGGCGTCACCAATCCGCAGTTCTGTGGCGCCCAAGCCGAATTCACCGTGGCCAAGTCCGGGATGATCGCCCGCAAACCGCAATGCCTGAATCACGTACAAGCAGCATCGGCTCCCGTTATTGCGGTAACCGCCTGGCAAATGCTGTTCCAGTATGCAGAAGCGATGCGCGGACAAACCGTAATGGTCGTCGGAGCCGCGGGGAACGTCGGGGCCTACGCCGTACAAATGGCCGTGGACGCCGGAATCCACGTCGTTGCCGTCGCCCGTCGCGACGGCGAGGACCTGCTCCGATCATTGGGCGTGAAATCCATCATCGACTCGAGCAAGCCCGCGTTCGAGCAGGACCTCCCACACGTGCATGCGATCCTCGACACGGTCGGGGGGAGTACGCTTCAGCGCTGCGTCGCTGCATTGAAGCCCGGAGGCAAACTCGTCACTTCGGTCTCGACGCAGCCGCTCCCAGCAGAGGCCATTTTCTTCTATGCTGAGGTGACCACAGCGCGCCTGCAGACACTGACAACATTATTCGACGCAGGCAGAATCACAGCGCGCGTGGGCTCAATCCTGCCGCTTTCGGAGGCGCGCCAGGCGCAACGCATGCTTGCGGGCGCACCACACAAGTCCGGCAAGATCGTGCTGCAGGTTGGATCCAAGTAGCGATACCATCGTCCAATTGTTCGAAGCCCGCCCTTCTGCTTTCATAACGTCACGCTGCAGGTTCAATCAGAATCTGCATTTTTGGAAGCAATCGAAAGGGATACCGAATGGACGGCACAAATGGACCCAAAGAGATCGCGCCTGCCACGTCGAACATGCTAGGTGTGAACGTTTTTACCGCCCCGGGAAAGCCAATGGTCGGCGAGCGGCCCAGGCCCTTCGGCGAAGCGCTCGGCTTTGACCCGATCACGTCGACTTTGATTTTCGGCGAGCACGACGCGGTGTTGGTAGACGCGATGATGACAGTGGCTGAGGCCGAGGCGCTCGCGGATTGGGTTGCTCTGCACAACCGCAACTTGCAGACGATCTATATAACGCACGCCCATTTCGACCACTTCTACGGTCTGGGCATTCTGCTCGACCGTTTCCCGGGCGCTCGAGCCATCGCAACGCCCAAGGCACTGAAAGCCATGCAGATGTCTTTCACTCCCGCAGTGGAGCGGTTAGCCCGCCGGTGCTTTCCTGGGCAAGTGCCCACCAAGTTGGTCGCCCCTCAGCCCTACGAGCACGACACGTTCACACTTGAGGGCCACGAGTTGCGCATCATTGAGCAGGGCCACACCGATAGCGCCGATACCACCTCTCTATACGTTCCATCGATCGGCCTGATCGTCGCTGGCGACGTTGTGTACAACCAATGCCGCATGTATGTCGGCGATACCACCCCGGAGAGCCGAAAAAATTGGATCGCGGCGCTAGACCGGTTGGCGGCGCTGAACCCGGCGATTGTTGTCGCCGGTCACAAGAAGCCTGGCGCGCCCGACTCTCCCTCGTCGATCCAAGACACCAAGCGTTACCTGCAGGACTTCGATCGGTTGCAGAAAACCGCGAAGTCCGACCAGCAGCTGTTCGATCAGATGACTGAGCTATACCCGCATTGGGTAGCAAATCAGTCGTGGTTGATGTTCGGATTCCCGCAGTCATAACCCACATCAATCGCTGATGCGAATTGAGACATCTGACTCTAGTCAGGGGTTTTCTGTCCCCCATTCCCAATGCGGTTTTGTCGCCAAGCGTTACCTGCCCAGCTAGAATATCCTCCGTGACTACAGAACGCTGGGCTCAGATAGGAATCACGGTTCAATTCCTCATTGTGGTGAGGACGCTAGGTGAGTTCTTCCGGCTCAGACACGTCCATGGCACAAGCTTCTCGGCCGCAGTCGCTGCGCCGTATATTGGTGGCGCCTTGATAGCGGCATGCTTCTGCTGGGCAGGCGTGACCTTGTACTTCTTCCGACGCTACACGCTGTCCGTCTGGATCGCGCTGACCACCGTAGTCATTCTGCTCGTCTACAAAATTGCGGTGATCGGTTGATGATGGCGAACCGCCAGCGCCGGAATACTGATACGTACTTGGGAGGCTAGCGCGTTAGGACGTAGCCGCCCGGCGGCGGACGCTTCGCGTGAGGTAGTGCAACGTTGGTTGCTTGATGGAGTGGATGTAAATGTGGGTCACAGGAGGTGTTCCCGTGACCCGTCTTCGCAAAATGATGTTGGAAGAACTCCAACGTCGTAATTATGCACAAAATACCATACGCCACTACCTTCGTGCAGTAGAAGATTTTGCTCGACGATTTCGAAGCTCTCCAGATCGTCTGGGCCCTCGACACATTCGCGAATATCAAGCCGAGTTATTCCAGAAGCGCAAGTTGTCGGCAAATTCCGTAGGACAACACCTGGCCGCTCTGCGTTTTTTCTACATCAAGACGCTGCGCCGAGCCTGGAGCATTGCCGAAACTCCGTATCCGAAAAAGGCACGCCGCCTGCCGACGATTCTGAGCCGCGAAGAAGTTACGCAACTCTTCCATGCTGCGCGCACTCCAGGCGAGCGCATTCTGCTCATGACTCTCTATGCCACCGGCGCCCGCAACTCCGAGCTGACCCACCTGGAAGTTAACGACATCGACAGTCAGCGCATGGTCGTTCACATCCGTGGCGGTAAGGGCCGCAAAGATCGCGATGTCATGCTCAGTGCCAAGCTACTGACGGCACTGCGCACCTACTGGCCTTATTACCACCGTAAATCCAGCTGCTGGTTGTTCCCCAGCAACTATCGCAAGGATCGCCCCATCGATACCAAAACCGTTTGGTACGCGTGTCAGAAATCCGCCCAGCGCGCAGGCCTTCAAAAACACGTTCATCCCCATACGCTGCGCCACTGTTTTGCTACGCATCTCTATGAGGCCGGCACGGATCTCCGCACGATTCAGGTCCTGCTCGGTCATGAAGATCTGAAAGACACCTTGCTTTACGTGCATCTCGCGATACAGCGACTCAACTCCACCGCGAGTCCTTTGGACTCGCTACTGAACGACCAGCCGCCCGACGAGAAGTAGATGAGTCGGCCGCCTCTGGAGGGGGCCGATCTGATCCGCGCTGCAGGAGAAGCGTTCATCGAACGAAACCGCCATTGGCTCCGTTGGAAGCACGTCAAAGTGTTACGAGCCATTGCGCGGTGTCGAACCGCTGCTCTCGGCGGTCATCTCGATGAGTGCATGTGCTGCGGACATCAGGCCCCCATCTCCTACAACAGCTGTCGCGATCGCCATTGCCCGAAGTGTCAGACTGCCGCTCGGGACCGCTGGATCGCTGCGCGTCAAAAGGAGCTTCTCCCCACGCGCTATCTCCATGTCGTCTTCACCCTACCGGGTCGCTTGGCCCCTGTTGTGCTGCAGAACAAGAAGGTCATTTACGATCTTCTGTTCCGCACCAGTGCAGAAACTCTTCTCGAAGTGGCACGCAACTCGAATCGTCTTGGCGCAGAGATCGGTTTCTTCAGCGTCTTGCATACCTGGAGCCAAAAGCTCACCGCTCATCCACATGTACACTGTGTCGTTCCGGCCGGCGGTCTCTCGCTTGATCACACCCGCTGGGTTCGTTCCCGCGACAACTACTTCCTTCCCAAGGAAGTGCTGGGTGAACTCTTTCGCGGCAAGTTCGTCGACGCACTCAAAGAGGCTTTTCAAAATGGCCAACTGCACTTCCATGGAGACCTGAAACTTCTGGCGCAACCCAAGATCTTCGCCGCTTGGCTTCGGCCACTGCATCGACAGGATTGGGTGGTCTATTTGAAACGTCCCTTCGGTGGTCCTGAATACGTCGTGCACTATCTCGGCCGCTACACCCATCGCGTGGCCATCTCTAACCACCGCCTGGTTTCTTTCAGCGACGGCCAAGTCACTTTCCGCTGGCGCGATTCGGCTCATCACAATGAACAGAAGTTGTTGACGCTATCCCTCGATGAATTCCTGCGGCGCTTCTTACTGCACATCCTTCCCAAAGGTTTTGTGCGCATCCGTAACTTCGGCTTCCTGGCCAACCGCAAACGCGCCAAGCTCCTACCACTTTGCTTTCACTTGCTCGGCGCAACACCACAGCCGCAAGTCGAATCGCATGCTTCCGACACCAAGGACTCACCATCTTGGCGCTGCCCCAAATGCGGCGGACCGATGAAAGTCATCGAACGGTTCACCGCTACAGAACTCCAGCTTCGTTCTCCACCAACGGTGGCCACTGCCGCATGAAGCTCTCTGCCCAACGCGAAAACTCTATACGCTTCGGCGCGCTAACTACTTCTCTGTCTCGCTGCCAAACAAATTCTTCTTTGCGCCCTCTTCAACCACCGCCTGGGCGATACTCTTTCCTCCTAGCCAGTTCTCTGGGCGTGTCGTGTCGTGGGTTGCACCCGACAGTCCAGTCTTGGCACGCGTCAAACTCACCCCTTCCCTCAATTGAATTTGCATAGGGCCCGCGTCCACCGCACCCACGGACGGCCACGTCCAAACGGCTTTACCGGACGCGCGCAGAACTCTCTGCACACGTTCACTCCTCAGCGAGAACGCGCATCCGGTAAAGCGCTAACGTTAATCGGGACCTAGTGAGGTTATTCAGCAACTGCATCCCTGTTCAGATTGTTACGAAACTCCGTTGACCGTCCGAAAATAAATGAGAAGATGCCTTCGTGAAAGCGAGGGCATCTTTTTTATGGGCTATGTGCAGGGCGAAGGCCGGACCCAAGCAACCCTCTTTCCGGTCACCTTGGAAGAGTTGATGTCGGACCAGCATCGTGGGCTGCAAAGGGTTGTGCGACGTCGCGCCGCGTGCCCTCGAATATTTGAAGCGGCACCCCGATGCGGCTTGGAACATCATCCCGCCTAAATGTCCCTGATTCACGGAAGAGTTCACGTAGTACCCGAGGACCCCGGCCGATCAAGATCTGCTCCCACTCACGCTGGGGCACGCTTCGTGGTGAAGGCGCCCACCATCATTGGTGCCAGAGCCACACCGCGCTTCTCCAAGGCTTCTTCGCGAAGTTGTTTCGTCAGCGTCAGACCTTCTGTGTTTGCCAACGGCTCCATACCAACTGCCTGGAATCTTGCGGACAGGCTGATCACTGCTTCTGGGCGGCGATCTAGAGCAGTAGCGATAAGAGGCGCGTGTGACGTTTTTTCATGGCGTGCTCGCTTATTTGAATATTCGAAGGTCCGCGCGCGGGACTAGCTAGCGACCGGCAGGGACACCGGTTGCTCGAGTCGAAATTCCAGCAAAGATTCGCTCGGAATCTGGAGTTGCTGTCCCTTCTTGGACGCAGCAACAGCGGTTCCAGTGGCGGCGCCTGCAGCAGCGCCGATTCCGGCACCTTTTCCACCTCCTGCAATGCCACCGACCAGCGCGCCCAAGCCCGTCCCGCCAACCACTTTCTTTGCGGTCTTGCCACCTTCACCCTTGCCTTTCACCTCATAGGTGCTGGTCAGAAGAGGATAAGCAGTGCCGCGTGGGGCGATCACCTTGTCTTCGGCCTGGAGATTAGTTTCGAGGGTGGCGGTAAAACGAAAGCCGGTTTTTTGCTTCGAGGAGTCTATCGTGTCGACGGTACGAATCAAGATGCGAGTTCCCGCAGGAACAGTGATGCGTTTTTTACTTTGCGCTGCCGCGCCCATCCAATTTGGATAGAAAGCCGGAATTGCGAGAAACAAAGTCAATGCTCCCAAAAATGCCTTTCGCATGTGCATGTCCTCCCGCCCAGACTCAGGAACCCTGTTGGTTGTTGTTTGCGCATGGCCAGAAGGCTGCGCTCCAAGTACAAAAACAAAAAGAGCCGCCAGAAACATGCGAATCAACGGTTTCATGTCGATTATCCTTTCGCTTGATTTTTCAACCAGGAACTTGCGCGGCCCTAAGCGCTCCCGTCTTACTCGGAGGTGTGGGACTTGGCAATCACCGGGTTGGATTGTGGCAGACATTAGTAGCACGGTATGCATTTGTCCACCTCCGGTCCCGCAATCCTACACGAATGTACTGGGGTGGCAATACCTGCGTTTGTTCAGTCAACTCCTCCACCTACCCACCGTTGTGATCCAGTCATAGCTATCATCCTTGGGTTCTCGCACGTTCTTTGGGACCCGAACGGGTGTGATCGAGACCACCGGTTAGGGAGACGATCCGAAGTCCTGCTATGCCTTTTCCGGCCACTTAATGTATATACGAAACTGCTTTTGGATCCTGAGTGTTTGAGCTGAAGACCACCAATGCCGAATAACATTGGCCGAGTGATAATGCTGGCTGCGCTGCTTTGTTGTGTGATGACTTGCCAGGCGAGGGCGCAACAACAGCCGCCGGAGGATCCAGAGGACGTTAAGAAGTTAGGGCTCTGGCTTGATCAGGGAATTTCCACTGGTCTCACGCCCAGCAAGTCGTTGGAAATCGAATTTTACGAACGGTATGACGAGGTAATCTCGAACCTATACGAGTACTTTGTTCAGGGTGGCGTCGCCTTTCGTGTGCGGCCATGGCTGACAGTAACACCGCTGTACCGATATCAGCGCTTCCCCGGGAATCCCACCGTTGCGTACGAAAACCGCTTACTTCTGAATGCCACAATGAGCACATCGCATGGCGCATGGCGACCGAATCTCAGAACAATCGTGGAGGGGCGGTTTCCCGACAATCGTGTCGCCTCCGCACGGTTTCGATTTCGACCTGGGGTCGATTACACGTTGCCGTTGCGAATGAAGCGGCGCCCGGTTTTGGTCGTGAGCAACGAAATCTTTATTGTCCCCGGCACCAATAGCTTTGCTGCTGGTGGCAGCTTTACGCAAAACCGTTTTCAGGTGGGGGTCCGGCTGCCGATCACTGATTCGTTCTCGGTACGACCATATTATCTGCTGCAGTCGGTAAATTTACCCACGGGATGGGAAACCAATCAAATTATTGGTATCTCGGTGGCCGCCAAGTTCCGCAACAGGAACAAATGAGGGGGCTATTGAAGGCGTTAAGTTCTGGAGATTCAAAACAAGCGAATTCTAGCAGTGCCACCGAGGCTGACAGTCCCGATATTCATTCTTGCTCAAAGTCTCGGTAAATCGCGTTATCGGAAAAGTTCCGCCTCGTACCCGAGGACACGGGCCGATCAAAGGGATCGACTTGGTTCGTTCTACGAGGCTTTTTTCGGCAGCAGGCCGTCTTTCTCCATCTGCTTGGGCAGTTCCTTAATCAGGCCATCCGCGACTTTCTTCGCTGACTTTGGATTGAACGACTTGCTCAGGCCGGTCCACACCAGGTCGCCGTCTGGCTTGCTTGTGGCATACACGTTAGTCTCGACGCTCACGGTGGTATCTTGCCGCGTATATCCCGGGTCGTAGATCATGGGATATACAGCGCCCAGGTAACCGTAAAACGAGTAGTAATAAGGATACGGCGCCATGTAGGTCGAACTGGGGACAACCGTCACTTTCTTGTCCACGTTCATCAGGCGCGACACCACCACCGCGTCAAAGTGATTGTCGCGGATCTGCCCACGCAAGTAGTCCATGTCAATTTTCACGTTGGGGTCTGGACGCAACAGGATGTGGTTGCCGGGAACGGTCTCGACGCCTGTACGCGCAATCTGGGCGGCCATTCCATCTTCGAAGTCGGCTCGCACCTCCGGATTTTGCGCCACGCCGATCACCAGGATTTTGTGAAACGTCTGTCCCTGGTATTTTGGGTTGAACCAGCTCGAAATCATCTTGACGGACTTGCCGCTAACGGCGGTGAGCGCCGCCAATAAAAGGAAGCACAGAACCGCGCACCGAAAAACCTGACGACCAGTGAAATAGGGAAATGTCATGGCATCATCTTGCTGAACTGCACTCCGCTTAGCAAGCGATTCTGTGCGCGCTATGGCTGCTCCAGCAACTTACCGGCGCGAGGTTTTGCAGCGGGTGATGCATGGGAGCTTCTATAATAGATCGCATCGGTTTGGGTTTTGCTGAAAGTGCATTTGAGGGAAGGACCTATCGCTATGGATACTCCTGAAGCATCTGAAATTAAGATCGCAGCCGAGCAAGGCCTGCAGAAATTGATCGCCGGCAACCACAGATTCATGCAGGGCCACGCTAAATTCCCGACCGTGTGCAAGGAAACGCTTGCTGACCTGGCTAGGGAGCAGAAGCCTTTTGCCACCATCCTGGGATGCAGCGATTCGCGCGTGCCTCCGGAATTAATCTTCGATGCGAATTTCGGCGAGCTGTTCATCGTGCGCGTCGCCGGGAATGTGATCTCGCCGGAAGTGATGGGGAGTCTGCAATATGCTGGATCACATCTGCAAACGCCGCTATTCGTCGTACTTGGCCATGCCGGATGCGGTGCCATAAAGGCTGCGCTGGAATACAAAGTGAACGGCGTACAACTCCTTTCCCGCATTCAAATCCTGGTCAACAATATCGTGCCGGGGCTGCCCGACTTTGATGCACATTCCTCGCAACAGGAAAGGCTGGCCAGCGCCATCGAAGCCAATGTGCGATGGTCGATGCACCAGTTGCTGGAAACCCCCGAAGGGCAGGACAGCTTGAAGAGGGGCGTCAAGTTGGTGGGGGCCGTCTACGACATCACCACGGGACAGGTGCGCTTCTTAGCCTGAGATACGGGCTTGACTCGACTACGGAGTGGCAGCGGCTGGCGCGGCGGCCGGGGCAGATGCGGCGGCCTGGGATACGATGATAAATTCGAACGATTTTCCGTCGACCTTGAACTTCATTTTATTTTTGTCCAGCTTGAACTCGATTGCTGTGTTGATCGAAATGAGGTGCTGATCGCCAGGCTTGGGCTGACGAATGGTGTAGTCGGTGGTGCCGGAGCGGACAACATACTGCTGGCACAGCAGATCGATGTCTTGCTTCTTGGATTTCTTTGCGCCGCAGGTGACAGAAGTGTGCGAAAGAATGTTGCCCCTCTGCGGTTTGCTGTCACCAGCGGCGACCATTGCACTCAGAAATACAGCGGCGAGCAGGGTCAGGGACTTTTTCATATAGACTCCTGGAAGAAAATGGTCGCTGGCAGCTCCTCCCAGACTCGTTTCTCTGGGCCACACGCCTAACGAACCGAGTCGTTGCAAAGAGATTCCACAATAGTCTGCGCTTAACTCCACCTCTGCACAACTAGGGATACCCCTAAGTTTACCATCGAGGGTGGACTAAAGTGCGGTTGGTCGTTGTCGAGGCTTGGCCCTCTTTTCTTGACACTTTCCCCGTGTTGCCGCTATAGTGCCGCCACTCCGCATTTCCTATACCGGGTCCATTTCGCAAAATGGCGTAGAGACTGAAGATTTGCAGCGTTCTCAGGAGGCAAATTCTGTGGCCGTTGGAAACGCAGCGCTAACCGCTCGTATTGAGAAGGAAGCAAGCACAACGAAGCAGTTCAAGGCATTCCTCGGCAAGTATTTCTATCTCTGCATGTCGCTGGTGTTCGCCGCGCTGGTGATCGCCGGCTTCGGCCGTACCGTCAACGCCAACCTGCTGCACGCCAACCCGCCACGGCCTCTGCTGTTGTGGATACACGGCGCAGCCTTCTCAACCTGGGTGGTCTTCTTTATCGCGCAGTCGGCGCTGGTGAGAACGCGGAACGTCAGCGTGCACCGCTTGCTCGGCTGGTTTGGAGCCGGGCTGGCCGCAGTGATGGTTGTGTTGGGCTTGGCAATCGCGGTGATCATGACGCGGTTCGATACCGTCGTGCTGCAGCAGAAGGGCGTAGAAGCTTTCTTGTCGATTCCAATTGTCGACATGCTTAGCTTTGGCTCGTGCATCGCCTTGGCGATCTATTGGAGAAAGAAGCCGGAATCCCATCGCCGGCTGGTGTTCATCGCCAGTTGCGTACTGATGGACGCGGCGATTGGCAGATTCGATTTCATGTTTAATCACGCGCTGTTCTTCCCCGCGTTAGACTGCCTGATCGTGCTCGGCATGCTGCGTGATTGGGTGGTGGACAAGCGCATCCACAAAGTATATGTCTACGCCCTGCCGTCGTTGATCGTTCTGCAGGGTCTTGCCACGTACACCTGGAGAGTCAATCCGACGTGGTGGCAAGGGATCACCCTGGCCATCCTGGGGTTGTGACCGGCTTAATCGAACGAAACGGCAGTAGCGCTGGCTTCTGCCGGATTGACGATTTCACCCCACTTGGAGACAATCTGTCGGCGGACCGCCTCCGCCGATGTAGCTAAGTTCGACCAAGTTTAATTTCATCCGTAGTGACCCGAAGTAGAGGGGTTAATCGGCCGTGGCGTGTTGCGGATTTCATCGCTCGTTATTCACTGTTCCGTTGCTTACGGTCCTTTTCAGTCTGCTGTGCGCACTGCCAGTCAGGTCCACCGAAAGCCAACCAACCTCGAAAAATGTGCTGGTGCTGTTTAGCGGCTTCGGCACCGACGATACGTTTTGAATCTGATTCAGCCCGTGATTCGGAGCCGAGTGCGGCAGCCAGTTACCTTCTACGACGCGTATCTGGTACACGGCCACGATGAAGCCGCAGAAAAACTTTCTCTTCAGAGCGAGGCCGAGACGTTTCGGCGAACCTACGCCGGAGTGAAGCTGGACGTTGTAATCGCAGTTTCCGCGCCTGCGATTCGATTCGCAGTGCAATATCGCGACAAGCTTTTTCCCGGAACTCCGATCGTCATTACCCAGGTCGACCGCAGGGAGATCGCAGACCTGGTCGGAACGGGTATCACCGGTGCGACAATTAGTATGGGTATCGCGGAAACAATCGACCTTGCGCTGCGTCTTCATCCCGATGCAAAAAAAGTGGCAGTCATCTCGGCGCCAGACTCCATCTGGTTGCCGGTTACTCGCTCCGAGTTGCAACTTCGGCGGGACAAGCTGGAAGAGATCGATTTTGTCGAACCTCCAAGCCACGAATTGCTCCAGAAAATGTCCGCGCTACCACAGAATACAATCGTCCTGTTTCAGCTTGCGCCGGCTGCCCAGCGAACTGAATTTGGTGCTTTCGAACTGCTTGATGCGGTCGCCCAACGTTTTCCAACCTATTCCGCTTGGCCAACGCTGTGTTTGAACCATGGGTGCGTTGGCGGAGCGTATGGCTCTCCGCAGCAAGTCTCGGCAACCGGAGAAATCGTCGCGAGGGTTCTTTCAGGTGAGCGACCCGGGGATATTCCGATTGCGAGCAACTTCCCGACGCAGAACACCGTCGACTGGCGGGCTCTGCGCCGGTGGCATATCCCGGAGTCGGCGCTGCCACTTGGCACGTCGGTGCTATACCGCCAACCCACCGTTTGGGAGCGATATTGGAAATATATCGTCGCGGTTGCCGCAGTGTTTGTTTTGCTGCTCGGATTGCTGCTGCAGTGGGCCATGAAACGAAAAGCCGAAGCGGTCTTGCGCGAGAGCGAGAAGCGCTTCCGGCTGATGGCCGATAGTACTCCCTCGCTGATCTGGATGTGCGACGACAAGGGCAAGATCACTTACCTGAACGAACAGTGGGCCGCATTTACAGGCTTGGATGCGAACACCGGCTATGGTGACGACTGGATGCAATATATTCACCCGGATGATTCGAAAGAACTAATGGATAGCTTTTCGACGGCGCTGCGAACCCATCGGTCGTTTTCCGTCCAACATCGCCTGCGTCGTCGCGAAGGGAACTACCGCTGGATATTTAATGTCGCCTCACCCAGGGTCAACGGCGATGCTTCGTTTGCCGGGTTCATCGGCTCGGCGGTTGACGTCACCGATCAAAAAATGGCGCAGATGGAATTGGAAAAAGTCAGCGGACAATTGATTGACGCTCAGGAAAAAGAACGCAGCCGCCTGGCCAGAGAGTTGCACGACGACGTTTGTCAGCGCCTGGCGATGCTCTCCCTTAAAATCGAGAAAGTGAGCAAGGGCTGGGCCAGAGGACAGGCAAACATCGCCGACCAGTTGGAACAAATCTGGCAGCAATGTTCAAACTTGACGGGTGATGTTCAGGCGCTCTCGCACGAACTGCATCCTTCCATTCTCGACAATCTTGGCTTGGTCACCGCGGTCAGAAGTTTTTGTGGCGAAATCTCCGAAGAGGCGAGCGTGACTGTGAAATTTGTCGCCAGCAATGTACCGGAGGCTTTAGGGCGCGAAGTTTCCCTTTCCCTCTTTCGTGTTGTGCAGGAGGCTTTGTACAACGCCATAAAGTACAGCGGGCAAAAGCATTTTGAGGTGAACCTCGATGGATCATCCAGCGAACTTTCACTCGAAATCCGCGATCACGGTGTCGGGTTTGATCCTGCGAGCAGGCATGGTGGAGGATTGGGACTGCTCAGCATGGCGGAAAGAATTCATCAAGTGAATGGAACCTTCAGTGTCGATTCCCGTCTTAATTCCGGCACCCGCATTCGCGCGCTAGTGCCTCTCGCTGCAAAATCGAAAGCCGTTACCTCCAGTGCAAATTAGTGCAGTAGAGATACTCAGAGCGCGTCCCGGTCAGGGCAAGTTCTACTGCTTGACTTGGGCCGCTGCACCATTTCGGTGCACTCCGCGGAAATACGCTAGAAATTGCATCGTCGCTCCGGTAATCTCATGAACGCTTTCCGGCGGTGATTGGCTTCGTAAATACCGCCAGAAACACTGAGGACGCGAAATGAAGAGAGTGACCTATTGTTTCGGTTTTTTATTGTTGTTTGCAATCTTCTATCAAGCGGTATGGTCGCAGCAGCCCCCTTCGGAGAAGCCTCCGGCAAACGTTGCGGGCAAATGGATTCTCTACTGCAAGGATCCCAACGGGAGCACATCGTCGAAGTATCTTGATCTGGAGCAGGATGGCACCACCATTAAAGGCCATTTTAAAGGCCCGAACCAGTCCGGCGGAGTCGAAGGTACGATCAACGAACAACATCTGGTGGTGCGCACCAAGACGCGAGATGTGCTGGTGTTTCGCGGAAGAATTGATGGGCCGAGAGTGAACGGCGTTGTGCAGGGCAGCACTTACACCGGCACATTTCACGATCGCGGCGGCACAGGATCGTTTGAAGGCCAGCGTACGCAGTAACCCGGCGATCGTCGGACATCGAGGCATTCTTCTTATGCGAAAACATACCTACACTCGCAGAACCGTTGTAGCCAACTTGTTTCGAGCGGCGGTCTCTTCGGTAGTTGCCACGCCGGCATTCACCGCTCTCGCGCACTCATTCGACCGCCAGAATCAACAACGCGGCGGCATGATGCAATTTACCGCGCAGTTCCAGCGGCAGTACCGTGTGCCGGCCATGTCGGTTGCCCTCTCGCGGAGCGGGCATTTTGTCTACGATCAAGCGGGCGGCATGGCGGACCGCCAGCACGTAGCACAAGCCCAGCAAGACAGCCTGTTTCGCATCGCCGATCTCTCAAAACCGATCACTGCCGTCACGATTTTTTCGCTGATCGAAGCTGGCAAGCTGAATCTCACGGATCACGTCTTTGGCTCTGCGGGAATTCTCGGTACGAAATACGGCAAGGTTCCCTACAAGTCGTACGTCACGGACATTACCGTGGATCACTTTCTCACCCATACCGCCGGTGGATGGGCAGCCGACGACAACGACCCCATGTTCCACAACAACGGCTGGGACCAGTCAAAGCTGATTAGTTCAACGATCGACGATGTGCCCTTGGTCAGTCAGCCGGGTACCCAGTGGGCGTATTCCAACTTCGGATACTGCGTGCTCGGAAGGGTCATCGAACAACTGACGGGCCAGCCTTACGAGGCCTACGTGCAGGGGAATATTCTTGCTCCCTGCGGAATCACCACCATGCAGATCGCGAAAAATAGTGAAAGACAGCGCGCTTCGAACGAGGTGATTTACATCGGTCAATATTCGGAAGATCCTTACAAGATCAACATCAATCGCATGGATTCAACTGCGGGATGGATCGCATCCTCTACCCAACTTGTGCAATTCCTCGATCATGTGGCCGGCGCTCCAGGTATTCCCGCGCTTCTGAAACCTGAAACCATCCGCGTTATGACCACTCCCGCCCCAGCCTATCCGCAAGGCGATGCGCGCTACGCCCGCGGCTGGATGGTCTCGAATAATGGCGCCGGAAGCTGGTGGCATAGCGGAAGCCTGCCAGGCTCAACCGGTCTAATGACACGCAACCCTGACGTCTCGTGCGCGGCAGCTGTTTGCAACACACGATCTCAGCCTCATCAGGAAATGGACAACTCGCTTTTCGAGATGCTGCGAACCATGGAAAGTCGGTGACGCAAGACTGAATCGAGTGCAGATGCACCAATGCCTGGCCGCGCGTTTGCGCTAACAACCTTCGAAGCCTGCCGTCTAACCTGACACGTTCCACCAAAGAGAGGATCACCATGACGCGAACTGTGATCCGGCTTTATGCATTCGTGTTTTTCGTTGCAATCAGTTGGGGTGTTGCCCAGGCACAGACCGTTTCTCCTCATCCAGACGCTGCGCCGGCGAACGAGGCGTATCTCGCGAAAGATTGGGCAAAGGCAGCCGATCTTTACGGTCACATCACCGCGTCCGAACCCAAAAATGGCCGCGCGTGGTACCGGCTTGGCGTGTCGCTGCACGGCAAGGGCGACCACGAACAGGCAATCAAAGCCTTGGAGAAATCCATCGAGAATGGCGCCCCTAATTTTCTGGCCGAATACCAAATTGCGCTTTGCTATGCTTCGCTGAAGTTGAACGACAAAACGCAGGAATATCTCGAACGCGCGCTACGAGACGGATTTGGCCAGCCGGAACTGATGATGTCCGACGCGGAATTGAATGGAATGCGCAGTGAAGCCTCATTTCAAAAGCTGGTCGAACAGGCCAAGCGCAACCAGAGCCCCTGCACCTACGCAACGGAGAACCGCCAATTTGATTTTTGGGTGGGCGAGTGGAATGTGGTGACAACGCAGGGCGGCATGCCAGCCGGGACCAGCAAGATTGAGCGAATCTTAAATGATTGCGTGATCTTAGAGAACTGGGCGAGCCTGAATAATCCCTATCAGGGCAAAAGCTATAACACTTACAACACCAGCCTGAAGCGTTGGGAGCAATTTTGGGTCGATAACTCCCAAGGCATGATCCACTTTTACGGCGAGCTCAAAGACGGAATCATCGATTATTGGACCGATGAAATTCCTCAAAGCAACGGCCAAAAATTGAAACGCCACCTGCAATTCATTCCTCAAGGACCCGACAGAGTCAGGCAGTTCAGCCAGGGATCAACCGATGGCGGGAAAACCTGGACGAGCGAATACGATTTTACGTACAACCGCTCTAAATGAAGCCAGTACCCGATAGCCCGCGAGTCCGAAACCGGACTACCCAGCTTTGGTTTGCGAATATCCTCTGAATCTGTGGCTATCCAGGACCCCAATCTGCCGTTCATGTTTCGCCCTTAACCGATGGGAAATTGCCCGACAATTTCACAGCGTAATTGCCTGGCGTGAAAGCCTAAAATACAAACATACGGTCAAGCCGAATGGCTTACGGATATCGATTGCTTGGGAGGTCACGTGAGCCAATCACCTCTCGCCAGTGCTTCTGGAAATCTCGTCGCTTCAGGGCTGCGCCGCAGCACGCGCATTGAGAAATCCGTCCCACTGATTGTCATGGGTCAGAATCGGGCAGGTGAATCTTTCATGGAGCGGACCGTGGCGGTCAGCCTGAATATGCACGGCTGCCGGTACCACTCGCGCCACGATTACGGCGTGGGAACCTGGGTCACGCTGCAGATGGTGGGATTGTTCGGCGCCGAGGAAAAGCCTGCGACCGTGCGCGCGATGGTTCGCTCGGTGCATCCGCCCGCAAGTTTGCGCGAACTGCAACAGGTTGGCGTGGAACTGGAAACGCCTTCGAACGTGTGGGGCATTTTGTCGCCGCCGGAGGATTGGCTGGGCGCCGCGGAAGCGACAACGTCGACGGCCAAGCTCGCAGGAGTGTTTGTTCCCGGACCAGAATCCGGAGCCGAGAAAGCAGGGGAGATCGTCATGAAGCCAGAGACTAAGGTACCCGAGGTCGCCAGTTTCCCCGCTCCGTCGCCGGCTGCTTCCCAACCCGCAGCGCCGAAAGTTGCGGAGCCTGCGCGACCGCCACGCGTGGTGGTCAAACCCGACCAGTTGATTTCCGCGCTGCAAGGAAAATTGCAACAAGAAGCGGAGAAAGCGGTGCAGGCGGCCGTAGCGAAACAAGTGAACGACGCCATTCGAGAAGCGCTCAGCTCCATTGAGGAAGCGCGGCGCTCCAGCGCGCAACAGGTGCAGGAACTCTTCCCAAAGCAAGTGGAAGCCATGAAGGGTTCCCTGAAGGAGGAATTCGCCACAGAAATGGTCGCGCAATGGCAGGCGGACATTCAGGTGTATCGAGGCCGCGCCGAGGAAACCGCGCAACGCCTGGAAAAGCAGGCCGAGGAATTGCGACGGGACCTGGCGAATGCGCAGGAATATGTGGACAAGCTGACGCGAGAGATCGCCTCGTCGGTTCCCGCCAGCCTGAAGGAAACGGTGAACCAGGCGACCTCGGATTTTGAGAGCGCGACAGCAGTGATTGCAGACCGCCGCTACGAAGGGCTGCTGGAAAATGTGCAGCTTGTGACACACGACGCGCTGTCGAAGCTGAATGCGCGTTCAGCGGAAGTGCAAGCGGTGGTGCAAAGCGCTTTGAATTCCGGGCTGGAAGAATTTCGGCGCGAGACGGAACTGCATGTGAACATGGCGCTGGCGGAGACCAAGGAGCGGGCCGTCTCCGCGCTGTCTTCGATTGACGCGGAAAGCCGTGCCAACTGTGATGGGCGCCGCCAGGCTCTGGAGGCAGAGGTGGCGCGTTGCGCTGAACGAGCGGCGGAACAATTCCACAAAGGAATCAAGGCGTTCCTGCACAACTGCGTGGTGGCGGCCGTTGGCGCGATGGACGAGCACTCCAAATCGACGCTTGATGAGCTGCTGAAAGATGAAGGAAAAACCCTCGACCACACACTCAACGGGTAGCCGGTTCACCATGAAACTAAACTGTTCGGCAATTCTCCTGCTCCGAAACTGTTCGGCAATTCTCCTGCTCCGAAACTGACCCTCTGACCAGTAGCATCCGCTTACGCGGCATTTCATCATTGGCCTCCCAGTCGACCAGTTGGCTCTTTGTTTTCGTCCAGCGTAATGCGGGCTGCAAAGGGGCGCCAAGATGCTTCGCAGTTTACCCTCCCAACGAAATTTAGAAGATGTTCGGAAAGAAGCAAGGGAACTGTTATACGACTTACGACGATGGGATGCCGCTGCGCTTAAACGGCATTATTCCCTGGATTGCGAAGCAGGAAAGTTCCCGGCAAGGCTTGCGGATGCCCAGTACATCGTGGCACGGGAATACGGCTATAGCAGTTGGCAGAAACTCCAACGACGCCTCGAAGGAAACCTGCAAGACGCACCGCCAAACCTTTCAACCATTCTTGCCCGCAAACCCTGACCGACACGCGTACTGGAGAAGGGGCGGCACCGGACTATGTCGTGGCGCTGGTCCGCGGGCGGGTTTGAAAATAACGCACAGTGGCAGCGAGAAGTGTGAGCGCGCACAAAAAAATCACCGCAAACCAAAAATAGAGTGGGTAGTGCTGCCTCGGACCGAGCCAACCTGAACCCATCGGCGCATAAGCTCGACCAAGAAAATCGCGAAGGCTACTCAGCCCGGCTTCGTCCCCGTCACGAACGAAACGCCGCATTATTTCAGCGTAGGGCTGATAACTAAGACGCAGAACAACCCCCGAAACAAAAAGAGCAGCGGACGAACTAATACCGACACCGATAGCAAGTCGGCCCGGACGAAGCGAACTCAGACGCAGTGATCTGCTGCGCAGAACAACCGCGAAAAGGGTGGCCAGCAGAAGTGCGCCGCAGAGAAGCATCACTTCGCCGGACCTCCTGGCCAAATCAGCATCCCAACGCGCTACCGGATTGACGCTCAACCTGCGGCGCCTGGAAAGATATCCCTCTGCCTCGGCGTTGCGTTCCCGATCTGCAAGGAAGCCATAAAACGTAGCTTCCTCGGGACGACTGGAATTAGCGGCCAGGGCGGCAAGCCGGGTGTAGGCTTGCTGTGTGCCTTTCGAAAACCAGGCGCTATCCTCCGGGTCCAGCAAACCTCCAAAGCGCACAATGGCCAGATATCTCTCGGACGCTGCTCTGGTGTCGCCTTGCGCCTCAAGAACTTGTGCGGATGTGAGAACCATTCCCGCATACCTGTACGCATCCGATACGCTGTAAGAAGGCAGGCCATAAAACCACGCATCACCCACAATCAGTTCCGGGTCACCGATGTGATACCGAACGAGGAACCGGCGATCGAGTTCCTTGCGCCGACTAGAATAGGTGTCAAGTCTCGCGGATTTGAAGGCGGCGGCCATGGCACTTTGCCACGCCGGAGCCCAGTCTTCCGTTCTACGTGGAATGCTTCCGCGCAGGATTTGGTCGATGTCGATTTTCTCAGCGGAAATAAGGTAAGGGAGGGCATTTTGTTGATCAAATTGCTCGAGCGCGAGAACCCAGCGATCGATGTCTGGAAGGTCGGGCTCTCTTACGGCAACGATGGCGTAGACCCACGTGAGCTTTGAGTCGAGACGAACGGCTTCATCGGCGAGGCGCGCGGCTTCTGATGATTGGGGATGACAAAACGCGACAAACGCCAGAGCTTCCGCATCGTGATCTCGTTCGGCCTTCTTCAGAATCGATTGCAATTCCGGACTGAGGGCGCGGTAGTCAGGTTTGAAAATGGTTTGCCACTGGAGCAGAGAAATGCGGAACGCCTGGCGGAAGACTGGCGCGACGAAGAAAAGAAGGAAGGCGATAACGCACGTGGCCGTGATAGCGACAGCTGATTTGCGCATCGGACCCACCTTCGAGAAAACAGCGGCGACCGACGGGACGGTAGGGCGGTTGCGGCTCGGAAAAATCAAGGCGAGTAAGGCATGCCTGACAAGAACACCGGCGCTACCAAGAGACCAGAGCAGAGCGGCCCAATTCCCCGGAACCTGGCCAAGTTCCGCTAGCATGGCTTGGCCCCAGTCGAGCGTGTCGCGCGGAGCGATGGCGATTGCGGATCGCAGCAGGAGAATTGCGACGCGACGTGGCACGGCAGGCGGACTCATGCCTCGCCTCCGCTGAAGGCTGGGCGGCGAACGTGGACGACCGAATGCGAGGTTTGTTTCGTTCGAGCAAGTTCGATGCCGCTAGGAGTAAGCCGGTACATGTGGCGCGGTGGGACGCCATCCTCCGTGGTTATCCACTTGGTTTCGAGCAGGGAGGACTTGGCGAGTCGCATCAGAATCGGATAGAGGGTGCCAGCCTTGATGTCCGTTTCGCGGCTCAGTTCGTAACCATATCGCCAAGCAGCTGGGCGTTCGACGAAGTGCTCGAGAACGCGGAGAGTCTGCGGCGAGAAACGGCGCATCTTCATGCACGAAGTCTATATATATAGATATTGTGAGTCAACGCCTTTAAGAGACCACGCCGCGTTGCCGATAACGCGAGTAAACTTGGGCAGATTGTCTTTTTTGAGGCACGCTCTCATGGAGCCAAAACAAACTGTTCAGGCTTTTGTCGACGCGATCAATTCGCAAGACTGGGCAAGGCTGGATTTGCTTGTCGCGCCGGATTTTGTGCGACACAGTATTGCCGCCGCTGAATCCCCGGTGCGAAGCCGCGCCGACTTGGTGGACTTTCTTCGCCGCGAATATGAGACATTTCCAGACGCGCAGGAAACCATCCTGGACATATTCGCCGAAGGCGAAAAAGTTGCCGTGCGGCACCAGTTTCGCGGCACCCAAGATGGGGCGATGGGTTCGTACCTGCCCAGCTGCAAGACCATGAATTCCGAATACATCGCTATCTATTGCGTGCGAAATGGCCAAATCCTTGAGGCCTGGGCCGAATGGGATAATCTCGCGGGCCTTAAGCAGTTAGGCCACTTGTAACCTTTGGGCGCATGCCTCGGATTGTCCCTCTCTCTGTGACCTAACCTTCAGAAAAACCAAACTTTGCCGGAGCCTCCATTTTTGTTGAGAACGCCTGTCGATTTGGCCGGGGTTCGTTCGATATACAAGTGAAGCAAGGAAATTGCCCTTTAGGAGTCGGACATGGCAAGCCAACACATGAACCCTCAGAGCCTGCAATCAATCAATCGTAGGGATGGCCCTCGTGGGACTGGGGCTGAATGGGGCCGCATGCCCGGTCAGTCATTTGCTTAGCGCGATCATGGGTAAAGCCTTGGGGATACTGCCGTCGGTGGTGCTGGCAGCCTGGCAAGCGTTGCAGGCATTTGCTCTGGATCATCAGAGGCTCTTGGATTTTCTGTCCCAATCGGTATCATTCTGGACGCTCGTCGATAGCGTAACCAAGGCCCTCTAAGCAATCGCGACATTCAGGCTGACAAACAAGGAGAGAAACAATGCGATTCATGATGCTGCTGCCGGCTCCCGTTGAAGTCCTGGAGCAATGTGCGGTTCCTGATGCAGCGCTGGTCACGGCGATGCGAAAGTACGACGAGGAGATGCGCAAGGCCGGTGTACTTCTGAGCGAAGAAGGACTCCACCCAGCCTCCAAAGGCGCGCGCATCCAGGTGTCCGGTGGCAAACACATCGTGACCGACGGCCCATTCATCGAAACAAAAGAAGTGATTGCCGGGTTCTGGATTATTCAGGTGAAGTCGAAGGACGAGGCCATCGAGTGGGCCATGCGGGCGCCTCTGCCCGAGTGCGGTGTAATTGAAATCCGCCAAATTTTTGAGAACCACGATTTCCCGCCGGAACTGCAGAACAAAGCTGCGGGGTCGTAGACGTCTCGAGCGAATGGGTGACTGTTCGACGCTGACTAGGGAGGAATCGAAATGATGGCAAGAAGGCGCTTCATCGCAAGTTCCACCGCCGGGCTTGTTCTGGCAGGGGCCTCACGTCCGCGTGCATTGGCTCAAGAACGCAGCACCAGCGCTGCTCCCAAGACCGGCTACGCTCCGGTGAACGGCCTCCGCATGTACTACGAAATTCACGGCAGCGGCGAGCCGCTGATCCTGTTGCACGGCGGCGTGGTCGGCATTGTGATGTTTGGTCCGAACGTGGCCGAACTGGCCAAGAACCGCAAAGTGATCGCCCTCGAATTGCAGGGCCACGGTCGCACCGCGGACATCGACCGGCCGCTGAGCTGCGAAGGAATGGCGGACGACGTTGCGGGGCTGATGAAATACCTGGGGCTCGAAAAAGCCGACGTTATGGGGTACTCGATGGGTGGAGCGGTTGCGCTGCAAACCGCGTTCCGGCATCCCGAATCCGTGCGGAAACTGGTGGTCGTCTCCGCGGCGTTCAAACGCGACGGATGGTATCCCGAGGTGCTGGCGGCCATGTCGCAGATGGGTCCGGGCTCCGCGGAAATGATGAAGCAATCGCCACTGAACCAGGTGTATCCGAATGTGAACTGGGCGGCGTTGTTCACCAAGCTCGGGGCGCTGCTTAAGCAGGATTATGACTGGTCAAAACAGGTCGCGGCGCTCAAGCAACAGACCATGCTTGTTTTCGCGGATGCCGACGCAGTCCGCTTAGCGCACATCGTCGAATTCTACGGCTTGCTCGGCGGCGGCCAAAAAGATGCCGGCTTGGACGGGTCTGGAAGGCCAGCGGATCAACTCGCCATTTTGCCCGGCGCGACGCATTACAGCCTGAGTACTTCGCCCCTGCTGCCAACGGTTGTTGCGCCATTCCTCGACGCGAGCGCTCCGAAGAAGGCGTAAGGAATTCATGGCCTTGAACGGAGCCCCGAAGTTCAACCGGTCGTGACTGTCGACCGAAAAATTAGAAAGCAAAATTGAGCGGGAAATCAGCCCCCGTTCATGCAGTACCCGGCAAGCAGCTTGCGGTCGAATCAAAAATACAAGGAGAGAAGATCATGAAATTCCTGAGCATCTATAAACACGCCGAGAGAAACAGTCCCCCTTCCCAGGACGAAATTAACACCATGGGCAAGCTGATCGAGGAGGGGATGAAGGGCGGCTGGCTGCTTGGCACCGAAGGATGCAAGCCGAGTGCTTTGGGCGCACGCGTGCGACGTTCTGGAGAAAAGATTACCGTGACCGACGGGCCTTTCATCGAGTCGAAGGAAGTGGTCGGCGGTTTTGCGCTGCTTCAAGCCAACTCGAAGGAAGAAGCCATCAAGCTGGTCAAGGACTTCCTGCAAGTGGCGGGCGAAGGCGAATGCGAACTCCGGCAGCTGTACGAGGTAGGCGACGCGATCTGCACGGAGAAGGCGGCGAAAGCCTAGTTGCAACGCATATTTAGCTCGCAACAACGGCTTTGCAATGTGCCTTATGCGTCCGCGAGGACCACGGCCATGGCGAAGCCGTCGTAGCCCTTGCTGCCGACGGTCTGCAACGCGGTCGCGCTCACTCGTTTCTCGGCGGCCAGCCGCTCATTGAATCGGCGCACACCCTGAATGTCGGCGTCCGCGCTGGCGGCATCGAGCACTTTGCCATCGCGAATCACGTTGTCCGCGATAATCAGGCTGCCGGGACGCGAAAGCCGCAATGCCCAGTCAAAGTACTCTGGCATGTCGGACTTGTTCGCATCGATGAAGATAAAGTCAAAGGGTCCGCGGCCTTCGCGCTCAAGTTGCGGCAGAACTTCCAGCCCAGGCCCAACGCGAAACTCCACGCGATCGCTCAAGCCGGCGAACGCCACATTGCTGCGCGCCACTTCCGTGTGTTTTGGGTTCGCGTCCACGGTGATCATGCGGCCTTTGGCAGGCAACGCGCGCGCCAGCCAGATGGTGCTGTATCCGCCCAATGTACCCAGCTCCAGAATGTTGCTCGCTTGCATCACGCGCGCTTGCAAATTCAAAAATTTGCCTTGCGTTGGCGATACCTGGATTGCTGGCAAGCCCGCTGAGTCGCTGGCTTCCAGAGCCGCCTGTAGCGCCGGGTCGCCGGGTATCAGCAGTTCACAGATGTAATTGTCGACTTCGGTCCACAAATTCAAGTTTTGCGACATGAGCGTTTGTCCCGTTGCAAGTTGCTCAGAACCGCCAGCCATAGCCGAACACCAACTGAATGGTGTGGTGCATTCCCAAATCGTAACGCAAGGATTTGCCGTTGAAGTTTACCGTGTGTGGCGAAAAAAATGTGTGCGAATCGCCGGCTTCAATCCGCAGCGTGCCTCTCTCCGTGTGATAAAACTCCACGATGCCTCCCAGATCCAGCGCGAAATTCGTTGAACGTCCATAAGTGTAATTCACCGTGCCGAATGGCTGCGTGGCGATCACTTCCAACGCTTGTGCGTAGCTCTGAAACCCGGGTCGCACCTTGCCAAAAAAGCCAAAATCGTTTCGCCGGATTCCGCCTTTCAATCCAAACAGTCCCTGCAGCACCGGACCGCCATAAAGATTGGTGGGTCCGTGCGTGTCTTGCGGAAAATACAAAATGTCGCCATCGAAATAAAGCACCCGCCAGAACCGGTAGCTTGCGTACGTGCCCAGACCCGAAAGCGTCGCTACGCCGCTATTCGCACCGGCGGGCGCCGCAATCAGCGTGCTGAACAGCGGGCCAAAATCCCAGTTTCCTGGAACCTTTATTTCGTCCTTGTTCTCTCTTAGCGTTCCTGGCCGATAAGCCACGCCAAAGCTGAGCCGCGTGGTGTCTTCCACGCTGCCCGGGTAACTGATCGTGACGCCGGCCACGTTCCTGGTTTGTTGCGACACGCGGTAAGGATTTCCCGCGATGTCTGCGCGCAACACCCAACGCGGGCTGAGGTAATACTCGATTCCTCCGCCCAGGTTCACCTCAAAATAAGTAGCGCCCAGCTTTTGCGTTGGCTGGCCAGCACCCGGGGAATACGACAGCACATCCGTGAAGTGAAACAATCCCGGCCGCACCAGGCCGAACACGGACACTCGCCGCGTCTGCAGCACTTTCGCACGCAATCCAAAGACTGCCTGAAGGGTTTGTCCACCTCGGCGGAATGAGACGACCTCCGATTGCTCCGGGAAAAAATCCACTTCCGTCTCAAACGCCAGCCGTCGGTTGAAATTCCAGTCGAATCTTCCGCCAAAACCGGGGAAATTCTTGCCGCTTCCCGTTTGCGCGTCATTTTGCCGGATGGTGGAAAATTCGCCGCCGAATTCCACCCGCGTGAAATCGCTTTGCGCTGTGGCCGTGAAGCAAGCGGCAAGGATCAACAACGAAGCGAGCATGCATCGGCGCAAACCACAGCGACTAAGGGTCACGATGCTTGTGGGAACGGTGCCCAAGTTCAAAGAGGTAGTGCCGGCCTCAACCCGCAGGATGCGTTTTTCGATATTCATCGTAAGCGGCCAGATAGCGGTCCACATCCTTGCGCAGCACGTAATACGGCGTTGACTGGCGTATTTTCGCAGGTGCTCCGCCGCGTACGCGAATCTTCTTTTCTTTCCACATCCACAATTCCAGGTCCGGCATTTTTGCCGGCGCCACCGTCACGCTGGTAATTCCGCAACGCAGCGCCGCGTCCGGTGAAGTCCACGATGCTGCTCCACGCTGAATCATCTGCTGCAAAATGTAGTCGGCCATCTGGCGATGGCGCTTCTCGATGCGCTCCATCCCGATTTCATTTGCCAACGCGATGGAGGCGCGCAGGCCGCTGAGCGCCGGCACATTGGAGCTGCCGATGCGCTGAAAACGTTCCGCGCGGATTTTGTCGTCTTGCCAACCTTCTGTAGCGATGGTGTTCCAGGTGCGATCGATCACTTCATCGCGCACAAACAAAAAGCCCGAGCCTTTTGGCGCTTGCAGCCACTTGTGCGGACTGGCGGAATAGTAGTCGCAGCCAATGTCGCGAATGTTGAGCTTCATCATTCCGGGCACGTGCGCGCCATCCACCGCGCTGAGAATGCCTTTCGACCGCGCCAGCGCCGCCAGTTCCTTTGCGGGAAGCACAACGCCAGTCACCGTAGTAATGTGGCTGAAGAAAATCACCTTTGTTTTGGGCGTGATCGCGTCACTGAAAAGATTCAGGACCCCCGCAGCGTTGGGCACCGGCTTCGGCAGCGTCACTTTTTTCACCACGATGCCGTAGCGCTTGGCCTTCAGGTTCCAGGGTTGCTCGCCGCCGGGATGCTCCTGATCCGTCATCAGCACTTCATCGCCGGGCTTCAGGTCCACGCCATTCGCAATGTAGCTGTTTGCCTCCGTGGCGTTCCGCAACAACGCAATTTCGTTGCGCGAACATCCCACAAACTCCGCCAAAGGATCGCGAAACTGGTTCCAGGCTGCGTAGCCCCAGATGGGATAGTCTTCCGGGTCGGCTTCGTCCAGCATTTCGGATTTCTGATAGCTTTCGAACACCGCGCGCAGCACTGGAGCCGGCGATGAGCCAACCGTGCCGTTGTTTAAATACACTTCGTCTTCCGGAATCAAAAATTGTTTGCGAATCTCCGCCCAGTAAGCTTCTTCATTCTGGTCGTATAGCGAATGATCCGGCAACTTTTCCGGCGCTTGTCCCAGGATGTCTTTGCACACCTGAGGAAAGCCTGCTCCTCCCAGCGCCGCCGCACCCGCAAATGACGAAAGAAACGCACGCCGGTCAATCATTCTGCCTCCCCCATCGATCTTCGCGGATTCTATCCTCAGCGGTAGACTCTCGCGAGCACTTTCGTTCGGGTATACTCATTTTCATCTTTTTAAGGGAGTCGCCGCCTTGCTCCGCTCGAGGGTATCGCGCATGACGCTTCGCGCAATTTTTGCGCTGCAATTGGCTGTCGCTGCATTCGCTCCGGCGCACGCGCAAAATCCGCAGGGCTCGCTGGGTGGCACGGTCCGCGATTCCAGCGGGGCCCTCGTGCCTGCGGCAAAGATCTCGGTCAGCAATCCGGAGCTTTCGCTGACGCGTGGAGGGCAAACGGATGCGCAGGGGGAGTTTCGCATCGTCGACCTGCCTCCCGGCGCGTATGACGTGACTGTCAGCGCGAATGGTTTCGCGGACGCCCACTCCAGAATTACCATCTCGATCAGTTCGCTGCGCCAGATCAGTGTCACGCTCCGGCCCAAAAGTGTTTCCGAGAATGTGCAAGTCAGCACAGCAGCGCCATCCATCACCACCGAGCCGCTCGACACGTCCAGCGCGGTGCATCAATCCATCGTGTATCACCAGGATCTGGAGAATATTCCCCTCGCGGCGCGCAGCTTTGCCAACATTGCTTACTTCGCGCCGGGAACCGAACCGGTCGAGCCCTCTGATCCCACCAAAGCGCGCATCACCGCGGTCTCCACCGGCGGCAGCTCCGGGCTCAACAATGAGATTTCCGTCGATGGCGGTGACAATTCCGACGATTACATCGGCGGTTTCCTGCAGAATTTTTCTCCCGACGCCATTCAAGAATTTGCGTTTCGTACCGCACAAGCCGATGCGGACACCGGCCGCACCACTGCGGGTTCCGTTGTCATCACCACGCGCAGCGGCTCCAATCAATGGCACGGTGAAGCCGCGTTTTACGAACGCGTTGCCGCTTTGAACGCGCGTTTCCCAATCGACAATCCCGCGCCGAATCCCAAGCAGCCGTTCTCTCGCCAGAACTATGTCGGCACGCTGGGCGGTCCGATCGTCAAGGATCGCCTGTGGGTTTTCACCTCGCTGGAATATGTTCACGAGGATGCCAGCATCGCCTACAGCAACGCCAGTGTGGCGCAATTCGATGCGCTCGCGCAGCTAGCGTCCCTTGGACTTCTTCCCGGCGTCACTTCTATCGATGTTCCCAATAATGTCAGCGTTCCGTTTCGCGACTACCTGGCCACGGCACGCCTCGATTGGGCGCAATCGGCACGCTCGCGATGCTTTCTGCGCGGCGCCATCGACACCTACACCACTCGCAACAACCTGGTGCAGCAAGGCACGCTGCCGTCTACCGGAGCCACCGCTCACAACAACTATTTCAGCCTGGTGCTCGGGCAGCAGTTCAACTTTTCGCCGTCGTGGTTTGGTTCGCTGGTGCTGAATGCCAGCGCGCTGCATTTGACGCAAGCACGCAATGTGAATCTGGGATTCGCGTACGCATTCCCGTTTACCGTCACATCCAGCACGATTTCCGGATACGAAACGTATGGCGACAATTTATTTGTCACTCCCATCACCGCGTTTCCCATCTTGCGCAATCAGGAAAAATATCAGCTGCGCTACGACGTGACGCATACCGCCGGCCGCCACACACCGCGCTTCGGCGTTAACTTCATCCACGAACCGGTGCTCAGCGGCGCCTTGACGGCAACGCCGGAGAGTCTCTATTCGCCTCCGCAGAATCCTTCCCACTATCTGGCAAATCCGCAACAAGCGCTGATCGATTTCGGCTGCGATCCGGCGCTTCCGCAGAATCAGCCGCCTAATTCGCCTTGTCCTTTTGCTTCGTACTCGCCTGCGTACGACGGCAGCTTTTCGCAGAACGTGCAACGCCTTGGCTTGTACGCGGAAGATTCCTGGCGGCTCACTCCCCGGCTCACGTTGAATTACGGACTGCGCTACGACACCACATTTGGGCTGTTTAATGCTTCTGGGCACAACCAGAGTTTCAATCCCGCGCTCAGCACCGGCCTGGTGAACGGTATCCCACACGATTACCGCAAAGCATTCGCGCCGCGCATCGGGCTCGTGCAAATGCTCGGTTCGTCCGGGAAAACCGTGCTGCGCGCCGGATTCGGTATGTTCTACAACGATCTTGCGCAGAACGGCTGGGTAAATGCGTTCACCGCGGTGAATTCTTACAATCTGGCGAACGGTACAAGCCCCGCCGCGCTGATCGATCCCAATTACCACACGCCGTATGCGATCCACGCCACCGCCGGAATCCAGCACGCCCTTTCCAACAACTGGATGGTCAGCGCGGATTACACGCTGGAGACCGGCATGCACGCGTATCGCAGTTATGGCTACGACGCGGCGGAAGTTTATCGCACCGACAATCGTTCCAGTTACCAGGGGTTATCGCTACGCGTGCAAGGCAATGTGAATCAGCGCGTGCATCTCACCGCGCATTACACGCTGTCGAAGGCCAGCACCTGGGGATGTGAGATCGGCGAACTGTTCGATTATGTCAACGGCGTCTGCGATACCGCGAATCCTTTTGCGCCGGGAGATTATGGCCCTTCCGGTGAAGACGTGCGCAACCGCTTTGTGCTTGCGGGCACGTTTCTGATACCCGGCGGCTTTCAACTTTCCACGCTGATGCAGTTTGAATCAGCTCGCCCGTATACCATGACGACACCAGAGGGCACGCGCGCGGTGATCAATGGAGTAGAAACCACGCTGGATCAGTTTCGCGGCTCGCCTTACGCGCAGGTCGATCTTCGCGTCACACGGCCGTTCAACTTTCGCGAACGCTACTCACTGCAGCCTTTTGTGGAGTTCTTTAACCTCTTCAATCGCAATAATCCCGGCAATAATTTCATCCCGGATCTCTCCGCCTTGCCCACGCCCGTCAATAATCTTTCCAATGCCACGGCTTTCTGCTTGAACGCTTCCTGCACGCAGACCCAGCCGATCACTTCTCTCAACCAGTTGCGCTTTCCCGCCGGGGGGCTAGGCGATTTCTTCGGACCGGGCACCACAGTGGGTATACCCTTCGCCGCGCAGCTTGGCATCAAATTTGTATTCTGATTCTGATGGTTTGAATTTGTTGGAGCTGGCCGTAGAGCCGGGGCTGCACCTCGGCCGGGCAACCTGTACAATAGGGGTGGATGCGCAAGGAACACCGGAATCATGTTTGAGAACCTGACAGAAAAGCTGCAACGAACGTTTAAGAATCTCCGAGGGCAGGGAAAGCTCACCGAAGAGCACCTCGGCGTGGCGCTGGGGGAAATCCGCGAAGCTCTGATCGAGGGCGACGTCAACGTCGGCGTCGCTGATGAACTGCTCGCCAACATTCGCACCAAGGCTCTTGGTTCCGAAGTGATGCTGCAGCTTTCGCCTGACCAGCAAGTCGTCAAGATTGTGCGCGACGAGCTGACCAATCTTCTTGGCAAGCACGCCAAGCCATTGTTCGCCTCGCGGCCACCTTCCGTGTGGATGATTGTGGGCCTGCAGGGTTCCGGTAAGACCACCACCACCGGCAAGCTCGCGAAATGGCTTTCGCAGCATGGACACCGGCCGATCGTCGTGTCTACCGACGTGTATCGCCCCGCAGCCCGCGAGCAGTTGTCGCAAGTGGCCAAGTCCATCGGTATTTCCCTGTGGCCCGGCGCGGGCACAGACAAGCCACTGGAGATTGTGCGCGGCGCGATTAAGGAAGCGAAGCTCTCCGCCAGTGATGTGGTGCTGGTGGACACCGCAGGCCGCTTGCACATCGACGATGAGTTGATGAACGAGCTCTCCACGCTGAAAAAGGAATTGCAGCCCAGCGAAATGCTGTTCATCGCGGACGCCATGATCGGTCAGGACGCGGTGCGCTCCGCAGGCGAGTTCCACAAGCGCCTCGGACTCACCGGAGTGGTTCTCACCAAGCTCGACGGCGACGCACGCGGCGGTGCGGCGCTTTCCATCGCCAAAGTTTCCGGAGCTCCTGTAAAGTTCGTGGGCCTGGGTGAAAAATACGATGCCCTGGAAGGTTTCTATCCGGAGCGCATCGTTTCTCGCGTTCTCGGCATGGGCGACATTCTTTCGCTGATTGAGCGCGCGGAATCCGCTTTCGACAAAAACGCGGCGATGGAGCTCGAGCGCAAGCTGCGCAAGGAAGAATTCACGCTGGAAGATTTTCGCGATCAGTTGAAGCAGATTCGCAAGATGGGTCCGCTGGACCAGTTGGTGGATATGCTTCCGAAGGTCGGGCCGCTGCAGAATTTGCCAAAGGACACCACCGTCGACGAAAAGAAACTGAAACAAGTGGAAGCCATCATCAATTCCATGACCAACGAAGAGCGCCGCGACCACAACGTGATCGACGGAAAACGGCGCAAGCGCATCGCCAAAGGCAGCGGCACCACGGTGCAAGACGTCAACCAGGTCATCAAGCAATACATGCAGATGCGCACCATGATGAAGCAGTACGGCGCAATGGCCGCGCGCAGCAAAATGAAGGGCCTCGGCAAACTCGCCGGGCTAGGTTAGTCCCTCTCTTCATTCAGTCCTGTTTGATTAGTGGAAAAGCAGGATTCCGGCAACCTTGTCCGAATATTCCGTCGAATCCAATTCCGTGCGGTTGCACAGAATTATGATACTCACGCCATCCTTCGTGAATCGCTGAATCACAGTGCGAAATCCCATGGTGCTTCCGGAGTGCCACATCCGCGGATGCCCGTTGAGCGGATCCAGAAACCAGCCGAACCCGTAGCTGACCGGTTTCCCCGGGGCAAGATTGTCGCCGTCTGGTTTGCTGGGCCAATGGGGTTGCGAACCATCGGCCAGTTTTACGGGCGCGAGCGCGGGCGCAAACTCTGCTTCGCTCAAAAGCGTGTGTCTTTCCAGCGCTTCATCCCACTTCGCCATGTCGCGCAGGTTTGAATAAATGCCGCCATCGCCCAGCGTGGCTGATGTCGAGCTTTGATCCGTTTCTACCAACTTTCCACCATTCTTCGAGTATCCGAAAGCGCGCTGGCTGACTTCGTTCTTTCCCTTTTGATAGACCACCGAGTGTTTCATGCCAACAGGATCGAAAATGCGTTTCTGCAAGAAATCCCGATAAGGCATTCCCGAAGCTTTCGCCACGATCAATCCCAGAACGACGTACCCGGAATTGCTGTACTCCCAACTCGTGCCGGGCGCGAATTTTCCCTCGGTCTGCTTCTCCAGTAGCGCCAGAACCTCGTCGTCTTGAATCTGGTGTTCTGCCGACCAGCGCGGCCCGTTGGTCTTTTCCTCCCGGTCCATCAACTCCTCGTAGTCGGGCAGGCCGCCGGTGTGGTTCAGCAGGTTGCGAACCGTGATGTTCTTTCCGTAGGCAGGAAATTCCGGAAAGATTTCCGTCAACCACTGGTCGTAGCGAACTTTTCCGTCCTTCACAAGAAGCATGATGGCCATGGCGGTGAATTCCTTTGTCACACTCGCCAGCCGGAAATTTGTTTCTGCGTCAATCTTCTCCGCCGTTCCCAGCTTGCGGACGCCGTAACCCTGTTCGAAAATTACGCGCGGGCCTTTCTTTACGACGGCGGCAAGTCCCGGCTCGTCGGGCTTCGTCACCGCGGAAAGGATCGCGTCAATTTCCTTATCGCTAGCCGCCACGTCGGAACCTCGCGCCGTCAAAATGGCAATGGACGCCGCAATCAGCAACAGCAGCACCGCCGCAAATATTTGTCGCATCGCGCACCTCGGGAACACCGCAGCATATCATCACGATTGCTTATTTAGGCGCGACAGGAAATGGCGGCTCTTATTTTACGAATTCGCTGTTGTGCACCGTGTATTCCACGTGGAATGGTTTCTGTTCTTTGCGGGCTTCCCAATGCTGTTGCGCGATAATCTGGTTCGCTTGTGCCAGCCGTTCCGCAGGTAGCGGATGCGAGCGAAAATAGCCTTGCAGGCTTTGGATCGCAAGGTCAGAAAGTTCGTCCTCCGGCGTCTCGGCGTGCGTCACATATTCATTGCCCAGCTTGGCGAGCCGCTTGAGCGCCTGCACGGAGCCATACGGTGAATAGCCGGCCTGCACCGCCAGAAAAATTCCTTCACGGTCGGCCTCCAGTTCTTCGTCCTTGCGGTAGCCGGCCTCCCAAAGAGAAAAGGGCAACTGCAAGAGTTCGCCCAGAACTTCCAGATTGAGATTTTTCAAATTGGCGGCAACTTGCACGCGCTCCACGCAGTGATAGTGGTCGATATGTTCGAGCTCGTGCGCCAGCACATTCGCCAGTTCGTCTTCCGTAGTCATCAGGTCCAGCAAACCTTCGCCAATGTAAACCGGACCACCGGGAAGGGAGAATGCGTTGATCATGTTGCGATCCCGAATCACGTGGAAGCTGTACGGTAGTTGGCGCTGCGCATGCGATGCCAGGCGCGCACCGACGCGGCTCACGTACGCGGCCAATCCCTGCTGTTCCACCGAAAGTTCCTCTTTGGGCTGTGCGTAGTGGGCGGCAAGTTCTTTGCCGATGGCAATTTCTTCGTCATCCGACAGGCGCGTGAAGTGCATTGGAGCACGCGTCAAATCCCGTTGCGCATCGGCGGCCATCTCCAGAACTGCGTTCGGGGAAACGGGAGCCTGCTTGTTGGTGCGTTGCGTGTAATACAGCGCGCCGAGCGCCACGCCCAGCACGAGGAAGAAAACGGCGAACAGCAGGCCCCGTCTCATAATAGTTGGCGAATTGCGTCGCGGTACCGGCTATACAAATAGGAGACGAAGAGCAAAGCCGCGCCTACAATGATGAACGTGATATAGCGATCGCGTGGCTGCAAGCCCCACACATCCATCGCCACAACCTTGCCGACGCACAGCAGCAACAATGCCAGCCCAGTCAGCCGGAAGCTGCGCTCTTTCACAGCCAGCGCGAACAGCATGATCAGCACGCCTTCAACGCCCCAGGCAACCGTCACCAGTCCCAAACGCATTTTGAGCGCGAGCATCAGCGTTAACAGGATGATCGCGACGAAGAACTGCAGTTGCTCCGGCCGGCGCGCGAAGAACGCCACAATTTTCAGCATTCCTTCCGGCGCGGGTGACGTCCTGAACCGTTGGCGCAACGGGAACGCAAAAAACAAGCTGGCCAGCAGCAACGCGATCGCCGAGCCCAACACAAAGTAGCGGCCTTGCCAATCTCGCGCGACAAAATAGCCGGCGCCAAACAAGTTGTTTGCCAGGGCCCGCACAAAAACCAGCAACGTGAGCACGATTCCCTGGTACAGAAACACCTGGCGGTTCAGCAGCAGTGCCATGGCAAACAGAACGACGACCAAAGCCGCCCACGGAACAACCACCCACTCAATCGCAAACTGGAAATAGAACAGTGCCACAAGCGTAGCCGTGCCCAAGGTCGCCAATACCGTGGCAATGGAGTTTGCGCCGCCGCGGTCTTCCCTTTTGGTGTGCATGGCGCCCGCCTCCGTGAACTGTTCGTAAACGAAGAAGTAGATGGGCACCAGCGGCAGAATCGTGTACGTGCGCGGGCTCCAGAAATGTCCGGGCTCGCCAGCAATTAAGTTGACAAAAAAGATTCGCGCGAAGCTGGCCACCAGCGCCATATACGATTGGTAGCGAAATTGGCCGACATTGCGCAGCGACCCGTACTCAAACAGCACCAGCCCAAAAACCGCCCAGCCTACCGCCACGTTCAACGGTACCAGTTCGTACCATAGCAGCAACGACACAATCGTGGATGCGGCCCACGAATAGGCATGGTGGATGTCGCGCGCGCGCCACTCTTCCGGCATGCGTACCACGCGAGACATCGCATAGAAAAACACAGCGACCAATGCCAGCGAGAGCAGCCGCTCGCTCAATTCATGCCACGTGGCGATGACGTGCAAATTGAAAACCACGCTGCGTGCCAGCGCCAGGAAGGACAGGATATGCGCTTGCCACCTGAGCTCATCCATCTCAAAACGCGAGTCGATCAACGCCAGCACCAACGCGAAACCCGCCCACAACGGAGCCAGCCAACCGTTGGGCGCTTCGTGCCATGCCAGCAGTGCCAGCAACCCGGTTGCGGAAAATGAGTGCAGGAAGGCGATGGCGGCTTTCGCACGCAAATCCGGCGCAACCTTGCGCGAAAGGAAATACAAGCCCGCGGCTACAATCGACACGGTTACGATTCGTAGGCTGATCGACATCCCGATCCGTTCATCCGAAAGATAGTTGAAAGCAAGGGTGCGCAAGGTCGCCAGAAACGCAACGATGTTGGCCTGCCAAGCCAGTTGCGCATAATTCAACTTGCGCGACACCAGCACTAAGGCAATCGCGAACGCAATCCAGCTGACCGCGATCCACGGCGCCGGCACCAATTCCCAAAGCACCCAGACTATCAGCGCGGAGGCCGTCCAGGTGTAAGCGCTGCGGACGATCACCCGATATTGTTCTTCGGTGGAGTAGAAACGCTTCGCCAGCCAGTACAACCCCGCGGCCACAGCCAACGCGCTGAAGCTTTTTACCGGCAATGTGTGCCAGCGATGGAGATTCGCCGGATCGGTCGTGATCGCCGACAAGGCGGCGCTGGCACTCATGATGTGCGTGTGCCAGGCCAGCACGCGGTAAGGCAGTGCGCGAGAAACCTCCAGCAAAATCGCGGCGAACGCAATGAACGCCACCGGCTGCCACAGCGCAGGCGCTTCGTACCAGATCAGCACCGCGAGTAAAGCCGATCCGGCCGTCGCCAACGTACCTCGTACCGCCCGTTGCTCCGCGTCATCGCGCAAGGGCGCGAATTTCGCGGTGACGTAGAACGCGCAGGCCAGCAGTGGTAGTGTCAGCAACCTCATCGCGAGGTGGACACCCGGCGCTGATTCCGTGTGCAAATTCACCATCACGGTGCGGTACAGCGTGATCAGCGCTATGCCGCCGTACTGCACCTGCAGGTGCTGCGCCGGAAAGCGTCTTGTCAGCAGCGCCAGCGTCACCATTACGCCCGCCAGCGCCACGGCGGTCCAGTCGCGCGCCGTTAGCGCCCATACCGCAACCACGGCCGACCCGGCGGCAATGTAGGAATGCGCGTTCAGCAGTAAGGTATCTACTGTTTGTTCGAAGAACTGTTTCCAGCGTGAGCCCAGCGCCAAAAAGTTGCCGTAGAACACCACCGCGCAAAGCGAAAACAGAATGCCGCACTGGAGCAGCATGGCTTCACTCGACTCGCGAACGTGAATCACTTGCCTCACGTCGACCAATGCCAAATGCCCAGCGGTTAGTAACCCAGTTAGCAGGCCGATGCGCCGGAACACCACCTCCTTGGCAATCACTCCGGCGAACAGGAAAATCTCCGCGCCCAACAACCACAAGATCGCCACATTGTTCCCGGAATAGTGGAATGGCGGAGCGGCCAGCATCAGTGCCGCGCCCATTACTGTTAGAAGAACAAATGCCTGCCGCCGTCGCCGCGTTACCGGCAGCTGCGCAAACACGAATTCCAGCGCGCCCACAATCAGCAATGCCAGATACGCATATTGCGGCTGCACCGATTGAAACTTCATCAGCCCAAGCAGCAACAGCGTGTTCAGCAAAGCGGCGGTGGTGGAAACGTGTTCTTCAAACTCCGAATGAATATTTCGAACGATGTACGAGACGCGAAACGTCAACCAGTAGAAGGCCAGCATCGCCAGGCTGGCATGGTATTCGGGAAATGGGCGGCCGTGCGCGCCATTCAGGCCAAGAATTTGGTACAGCCAGTAAAGGTGATTCAGATAGCTGGAGAGAATCCCGAACACTTCCAACTCAAACCAATCCATCTTCAACACGATGATGACGAGGCCAACGGCAAGGATCACGCCCGCCGACAGACTGTAAACCGTGTCGTGGCTGAGGGCCACCGTGGTGTATCCCAGCAGGAACGACAGGCCCGTGACGAATTGCGAACGATACCGCAGCGTGTGCACCGACATCGCCACGGCTACCAGCAGCATCAGAATGCAGTCCAGCGGCAGCGAACTCAGGATGCGCATCGCGCCGACGTGGTAGATGCCGTAGCTGCTGAAAAATAACAGTGCCCAACCGCCGCCAATGAACGTCCGGCCAAGTACGCGATACGTTTCTTTCTTTTCCAGAAAAATCCCGCCGCCCAATAGCAGCACCGACGCAAGAAACGAAATGAAGGCTTTTCCGCCAGGCCCCATGGCGCTCAACTCATAAATTCCAAACAGCGCCACGCCCACAACCAGGATGATGATGCCCAGCTTGTTCAGCCAGTTCGTGCCGAGCGTTTCTTCCATCGCGGAAACGCTCTTGATGCGCTGCTGAAATGTTTCCTTGGGCGCTGCATGCCGGAACGGCTCAACGGTCGACGGCACAGCGACCCGGACTGTGGCCGCTTGCTTGGCACTTTCCTCCGCAGCATGTGCGGGAAAGGGTGGCGGCGGCGCTGGCGTGTGGGCCGGGGACAACTTTGCCTCGACTGGAAATTTTGGCGCCTCCGCGGGAACAACCGCTGGCGGGACCGGTTTTGCAGCAGGAAGCGCGGCTGTTGGGAGTAGTGGTGCTTCAGCAGGTTTCGGCGGCTCCGTTGGCTGCGGCGGCTTCACCGCAGGAGCGACTTCGCGTAGTGGTTCGACGGCTTTCGGGACTCCACTTGGCAGAGGCGCCGGAATAAACTCTGCCGGTGGCGGAATCAGTGTCTGAGTCGGCGGAGCAACGGGGTGCGCAACAGGAGGCGCTACGGATTCTGGCCGGTGCGCCGTGGCCTGCGATTCCGAAGCTGCGGATTTTTCTGCAGTGACGCTGCTCTGTAGCGATTGCAGTCGGCGATTTAATTCCGTCACTTGCTTCTGCAAGAGAAGAATCTGACTGTCGGCGTTGGCTTTAAGGTTGGACAGTTGCTCACCAAGCTTGCTGCTCCTCACAAGCAGAAAAATCACCGCGATCGGCGCGAGCAAGACAACAATGCCGTACAGCACCAGCAGGGGCATGGGCCTTCCTATGACCAGCACCGAGTATCAGGGTTACGATGCCTTCTTACACCTGATCTTAGAACGTGGCAGCCGCATTTTCTTGCACCTTCCCGGAAGCGGTTGCTGTGAGCGCCAAGCCAGCGGCAAGTCTAACAAACAGCGCTGGTTATTAGGGGCCGAGGGCTGCTGGCAACCTGGTCAGCAAATCGCCAACTTCGTTTCTAGGCGCTCGATGCCAAGCCAGCCAGGGATTCGAGCCGCGTGGTATGCGCTCCGCAGCCTCGGGTATTCCCGCGAGCCGGCATCAGGGGAACTCTGATTGCCGCAGCGTACAAACTCACGCTAGAATGGATAGTCTCTAGGAGGACGCACCGTAGTGTTAACTATTCGTTTGGCCAGGATTGGCAAAAAGAAAAAACCGTTTTACCGGGTGGTGGTTATTGAACGCACCCGCGCGCGTGATGGTCGTGTCCGCGAAGCCGTGGGCACTTATGATCCGCTCAAGAAGCCTGCAGAGATCAAGTTGAATTCCGAGCGCATAAAGTATTGGCTTGGCGTGGGGGCACAACCAAGCGATACTGTGCGGAGCTTTATCAAGGGACAGAAAATCGCGTAGCAGTTTGCGGTTAACCAGTTCAAGCTCACGCTCTTACGCTCTTTCTCTTCTGGTTCCAGGTCACGTGGTTCGTTGATACGCGCGTCCTCTGACGGTTTTGGGAGGGGTCGCTAGCAATTGTCGTTCAGGTGAACGTTCGCGCGGGGGCCCTATGAAGGATCTAGTAGAGGAAATTGCCAGAGCACTGGTGGACCATCCTGAAGGCGTGCAAGTCAGAGCGGTTGAGGGTTCCCAGGTGACGGTCCTTGAGCTGCGCGTTCACCCCGAAGATCTCGGCAAAGTGATTGGACGCCAGGGCCGCACCGCCAAGGCCATCCGCACGTTGCTGGGCGCCGCAGGCATGAAACTCCACAAACGCTTTACTCTCGAGATCCTCGAAGATTGAACCACTCTGCCGACAAGCAACCGCGATGGCTGCAAATTGCCCGCATCCTGAAACCACGTGGGAACAAAGGCGAAGTCGCTGCTGAACTGCTGAGCGATTTTTCCGCGCGCTTTTCCTCCTTGTTGCACGTGTACCTGGCGAAGGAATCCGCCGAGCCCTACCGCGTGGCGCTGCAGCGCTTCTGGACGGATCAGAACCATCCGGGCCAAGGCGTTTTCCACTTCGACGGTTCCACAACCATTTCCGACGCCGAGAAATTTCGCGGCTTGGATGTCTTTCTGCCGATCGAAGAGCGCGTCTCGCTTCCCGCGGGACAATATTTCGTGACGGATCTGATCGGCTGCACCGTGTTCGAGATTTCGTCGCAAGAATCAAAGCTTTCCTCGCCGGCCTGCGACGCGGAAGTCGCTCCCCGCGTAATCGGAACCGTTCGCGACGTTTTCTTTCCCGGCGAAAACGTGGCAGGCACACCGCTGCTTCAGCTGCTCACATCCTCCGGCGAATTGCTGATCCCGCTTGCCGAAGATATCTGTACGCGAATTGATGTGGGCTCGCGGCGCATTGATGTCATACTCCCCGAAGGTCTGCAAGGTGTGAACGCTCCGGAGTAGGCAGTGCTCTGGCGTCTCTTCAAGACTGCAATTTTTTCCAATGTCGCCCCGGGAATTGTGGGTGTGCTTGGTCCGCTTTTACGAACAGCCAACCCTACGCCGCCTGTTTGGCGATACGACGGCTATCGCCGTAAAATGCCGCGCTGCCTGTTTCGCATCCGCCGGGCATGACAACCATGGCCCAGGTTCATTACACTGCAAAGCGATGCGCTTCGACCTCATCACCATCTTTCCGGAATTTTTTGTGGGACCGCTCGATCACGGCATTATTCGCCGCGCGCGCGAAGCCGGCATCACCCAGATTCACATTCAGGATTTGCGCGAGTTCACCAAGGATCGCCATCGCACCGTGGACGATCGCCCCTTCGGCGGCGGCGAAGGCATGGTGCTGAAACCGGAGCCACTGTTTGAAGCCGTCGAAAAACTCCTGGAACGCAGCGTCGGCGATTCCGCAGCGAAAATGCCTCCACCGGAAAATACCGCGATAGTGCTGATGTCTGCCGCGGGCCGCCTGTTTACCCAGGAAACCGCGCGCCGTTTTGCGGGGCTTGATCGACTGGTGCTGATCTGCGGACGTTACGAGGGTGTCGACGAACGTGTCGCAGAGCATCTTGCCACCGATGAAATCTCCATCGGCGATTTTGTGCTCAGTGGCGGCGAGCTTCCGGCTGCCATCATCATCGACGCGGTCACGCGGCTGCTTCCCGGCGCGGTTGGCAATGAGGCTTCTACCCAGAACGAATCGTTTCACGAATATACGGGAGCGCCCAGCGCGTCGGCTGCAGCGCGCGGCGTGCTTCTGGATTTTCCTCACTACACACGCCCCGCGGAATATCGCGGCTGGAAGGTCCCGGAAGTCCTGATCGGAGGCAATCACGCCGAAGTAGCCAAGTGGCGCAAGCAGAAGGCCGTAGAGAAGACCCGCCGCAACCGGCCGGATTTGCTGGCAGAAAACGCCTAGGCAAACTGCGGCGCCTTCGTTATAATTGTAGTTTGTCTAGGAAGTGCTGGCCCCGCCTGAGTGGGTCTGCAGGGAACACAGAACATGAATCCGGTAATTCGTAAGTTGCATGAAGCGCAATTGCGCAAAGACGTCCCCGATTTCCGAGCTGGCGACACCGTAAAGGTCAACGTCCGATTGCTGGAAGGGGAAGGCGAAAAGGTCAAGGAGCGCATCCAGTCCTTCGAAGGCGTCGTGATTTCCAGGAAGGGCCGCGCCAGCAGCGCCAGCTTCACCGTGCGTCGCGTCAGTTTCGGCACCGGTGTGGAGCGCATCTTCCCGTTGCACTCCCCCTCGATCGCTTCGATCGATGTGATCAGCAAGGGCAATGTACGCCGCTCGCGCCTGTACTACCTCCGCGAACTGCGTGGCAAGGCTGCCCGCATCAAGCGCGCCGCTCGCGAAGAAGTTGCCACTCCCGCGGGAGCCAAGGCGTAAACACTTCACAACGCAAATTCTCAAAGGGACGGGCTTTTCGCTCGTCCCTTTTTTCTTGAGTGGTGGCGCACCGTCCCGCGCGTGGTAAACTTTCCGCGAACCTCTATCATGACGCGACTTTGCTCTTCCCGTTTCGAGCGCGAGGCGCGCCAACTCGGCTGGACCCGCATCGCGGGCCTCGATGAAGCCGGACGCGGCGCGCTGTTTGGCCCCGTTGTCGCCGCCGCCGTCATCCTGAATCCCAAACGCCGTATCGTTGGCCTCGATGATTCAAAGAAGCTTCTGCCCGATCGCCGCACCGAACTGGCCGTGCGCATCCGTCAGCACGCGCTCGCCTGGGCCGTCGCCGAAATCGATGCCCAGCGCATCGACGCGTGGAACATTTATCAAGCCAGCCGTCAGGCCATGACCGCCGCCGTGCAGCAACTTGCCATCCAGCCCGACTATTTGCTGATCGATGCCATGCGCCTGGATCTTCTGATCGAGCAGAAGTCGCTGATCAAGGGCGACGCGCGGTGCGTCTCCATCGCGGCGGCTTCCATTCTGGCCAAGACGCATCGCGACACCCGCCTGGTGGAGTGGGACGTGGTGTACCCCAACTACGGTCTGGCCCAGCACAAAGGCTATGCCACGCCCGAGCATCTCGAAGCCCTTCGCCAACACGGACCCACGCCGCTGCACCGCCACTCCTTCATGCCGGTACGGGAGTCCGGCTGCTGGGCCGCTGGCGCTGTGCAGGAGGAATTGCCGCTGGAAATCTGGCCCCCACGCACTTGACTCCCTTCGCCAACTATTCGCCGCCTGGTTTCGTATCTGCTACGGGGATAACTGCCTGCTCACACTCTTGTGCGGTTTCGTTGACGCCCTCCTTCGCCAAGCGTAGCGTGAAAATGTACGGTTGCAGGCGCCTCAGTGACCTGCGACACAAATCGGGAGAAAGTCGCGCTGGCTTTCGCGGGGAAGCTGTCGCATTTTGCGCATGGCCTATAACAAGAGCAAATTCGTCGAAGCCGCACAAAAGCTGCTGAACCAGGGCAAGGTGGCTCAGGCCATCGCCGAATACCAGCAGATCCTGAAATACGAGCCCCGAGATCAAGTCACATTGATGACCATCGGCGAACTGTACATCCGCCAGGGCGAAACCTTCCAAGCCATCGATTATTTCGAACGCCTCGCGCAGCTGTTCGTCAGCGATGGTTTCCTGACCAAGGCCATCGCCGTTTACAAGCGCATCGCCAAGCTCGCTCCCGAAGAAATTCGCCCGCTCGAAAAATTGGCTGACTTGTACGTCCAGCAGGGCGTCATGTCCGAAGCGCGGCCCCTGTTCCTGCAACTGGCCGAGCTGCACCTGAAAAATAACAAGCAGCCCGAAGCTGTGGCGCTGCTGAAGAAGCTGCTGCTGGCCGAGCCAGACAACCTGCGCATCCAGGTTCGCCTGGCGGATCTTTATGCGGCCATGGGGCAATCCGGTGAAGCGCTGGAAGGCTATGTCGGCGCGGCGCAGCGGGCATTGGCTCGCGGCGACCAGGCCGAATGCGAGAAGCTGGCCGACAAGGCGCTGCACCTCAATCCCAAGAATCTCGACGCCTTGATTGTTAAGGCGCGCTCGTTCTCTTCCGTCGGCAACCTCGCCCAGGCCGCGCAAATCCTGGAGCGTGTTCCCGACCTGGAAAAAGGTGGAGAGCCTGCCGAGCTTCTGCTGGACTTGTACCTAAAGAATGGCAAGTGGGACGAAGCCTCCGCGCTTTCCCTGCGCATCTTCTCTTCCGACGAAAAGAATTTCAGCGCCACGCAGAAAGTCACCCAGGCGTTGCTCGAGGAAGGCCAAGGCGAGCGCGCTATGTCGCTGCTCTCGCGCATACGCATTCCAATGATCGATGCGGGCGAGCACGAAGGTGTGGCTCACTTGCTGACGGAATTGGCTGCCCGTCTTCCCGGCAGGCTTGAACCGCTGGAATGGCTTGTCGACACCTTTGGACGCACCAGCGACTCGTTCCGTTTGCCGGATGCTCTGGCCCATTTGGGTGATGCGCTTGCCTCTGCCGGAAAGCTGGATCGCGCCAAAGATATTTACGAACAACTGGTGCAGCGAGAACCCGAAAGCGATTCTGCGCAGCGCAAACTGAAGGACGTTCTTCGCAAGTTGGGCTTGCTTGAGCCCGAGCCGGCTCCCGAAGCTCCCGAGCCCGTCGATCCAGAGACGTTGAAGCTTGAACTCCCCGAAGCTCCAGCGCCTAAAGTTCGCCCGGGACTCGAGGAAGCCGCGCAGGAAGTAGCGGCGCGTTCCAGCGGGCAGGAACCAGCGGAACCGGAACTGGATGAAGAAACGCAGAAATTTATTGCCCAGTCGCTGACGGACGTCGACCTCTTCGCCAGCTACGGCTTGACGCAGAAAGCCATTGGCTTGCTCGAAGCGATACTGCGCCGCGCTCCCACGCACACGCCTACGCTGGAAAAATTGTTGGATTTCGTTCTTGGCGCGGGTGACGATCGCCGCACCGCAGAGCTGGCTGCCCAGCTTGAGCACATCCATACGCAGCGCGGCGATTCTCGTAGCGGCGAACGCTTCGGCGAATTGCGCCGCCGGTTCCAGCGCGCCGCCGGTCTGACGGACGATGAAATTAACGCCGCCGTGGCCGCCGCGATGCCTCAGCCGGTAGAAACTGTTCCTGTGGAAGAAGTGCAAGCAACCGCCACGGAGGCGGGCGCGGAAGAATTCCCGGTTGAGATTGCAGCGGTGGAAGCTGCGGAAGTTCCCGCGGAATTGGTGGAAGCCAGCGCCGCCGTCGAGGAAGCGCCTGTCGCCGAAGCGGAGCCCGCTCCGGAGGCTGTCGCGGAAGAAGTGCCGGAAATCGAAGTCATCGAGCCTGCACCGGAAGGCGAAACCGTGCCTGTGGCCGGAGAACAAGCCGCTGACACCGAAGAAGTGGACCTGTCGGCGGAATGGGCCTCGCTGCTGGAAGAAACCAGGGAGCCAGACGCCGTCGCGCAAGTTCCCGAAACCGTTGCTGCAGACGGAGCCACGCCTGCCGCTCCCGTGATGGATGCTGCTCCGGCCGAACCTGCCGCAGAAGAATTTCCTTTGCCGGAACTCGTCGTTGAAGAGGCGGACGCCTCGGCGCAAGTTGAGCCAACCGCCCACGAAGACACCGTCGCGGCATTTGAAGAGATTGGCAAACCGAAATTTGAGATACCGGCGGAGACCGCGGACTTCGAGGAATGGAGCACTCCGCAAGCGGAAGCTTCCGCGCAACCGCAGGCCGCGGAGTCCGAGATTCACCCGAGCGAGCTCCTCCCCGACGAAGAACTCACCACGCTTCCTGTGCCGGAGCATAGCGAATTGGCTGCTGAAGGCCCCGAAACTGCCCTGGAACTGCCACAAGCGGCGCTTCCCGAATCGCCTGTCCCGGAACCGGAATTTGAGCTCGATCAGGACTTCGAATTGGTTCTGGAGCCGGAACCGGTTGTGCCGGCGCACGAAATGCTGGCTGAGATCCCACCCTCGCCTGCTGCCGAGAACGAACCTGCCGCGCCAGTTGCCGGAAACGCAGGTGTGTTCACTTCAGAAGACTTCTTGTCCGATCTGGGCAAAGAAATCGATGACCTCGGTCTGAATGTTGGCCATCCCGTTTCTACCGAACTTCCCTTGCACGAGCAGTTGGCGATGAAGTCCGCGGAAGAGCAGCGCCTGGCTAAAGCGAACCGTGCGGTCAACACCGAAGCCGGTCCGCTGAAGGAAGTGTTTGACGAATTCCGCGCGGAACTGGGCGAAATGGGCGCCGAAGACGAAGATCTGGAAACGCACTATAACCTTGGCATTGCGTTCCGCGAGATGGGTCTGCTGGAAGAAGCCATTGGCGAATTTCAGAAGGTGGCCAAAGCTAACGATCGCGGCAAAGCTTTCCGCTATGCCATGCAGTGCTGTACCTTGCTGGGCCTCGCGTTCATGGAAAAAGGACAACCGGCCATCGCAGCAATCTGGTACGAACGTGCGCTGCTGACTCCCGGGATCGATTCGGAAAGTAAACTGGCATTGCGGTATGATTTGGGAGTGGCTCAGGAATCGGCCGGGGATCTGGATGCGGCGCTCAAGAGTTTCTCTCAGGTCTACGCCGTCAATATTGATTATCGAGACGTGGCGGACCGCATCGCAGCTCATCATAAACCAGCGGTCTGATCTCCTGCTCACGCTCAACCAAAGGTCGCTCCGAACAGAATGAACCGCCTACTGCGCGCGCTTGCGGTTGTTTTGCTCTTCGAGATGGGGGCGCTGCTCCTGTATCTGCCGTGGTCCACGTTCTGGGAACAGAACTATTTCTTTCGCCATTTTCCCGGCCTCGTCCCCCTCGTTCTTCACCCGTCCGTTCGCGGCATGATCAGCGGCCTCGGCGTTCTCGATATTCTTCTGGCCTTCGGCTTGTTCAGTTCCCGATCGGCGCCCTCCAGTGTCCCACCCCAAACCAATTCGTGATTCGTTTCTCCTGTGCTATGTGACCGACCGAGGCTCTTTGTCCGCGTCTCCCATCGAATCGCACACGCTTCTTCTAGAGAAAGTGAAGGCCGCAGCCGCTGCCGGCGTGGATTGGATTCAGATTCGCGAGAAACATCTCACGGGCCGCGAACTCGCGGACTTAGTTCAGCAGGCCCTGCGCGTCGCGCCCGCTCCTTGTCGCATTTTGGTGAACGACCGCCTCGACGTTGCTTGTGCGGTTGGTGCTGCCGGTGTCCACCTCACGGAACAAAGTATTTCCGCTGCCGACGCCAGAAAGTTTGTGCGCGAACGAGGACTGCTTTCATCCTTCCTGGTTGGCGCTTCCACCCATTCGCTCGATTCAGCCCGGGCCGCAGCGGAATCCGGTGCGGACTACGTCATCTTCGGCCCCGTGTTTGCCACGCCCTCCAAGGCCGGTTTCGGCGCGCCGCAGGGGATTGAGCGACTCGCCGCGGTTTGCCGCAGCGTTTCGGTTCCCGTTCTCGCCATCGGAGGAATTACGCCAGAGAATGCAGGGGAGTGCCGCGCCGCCGGAGCCGCCGGTATCGCCGCTATTCGTCTGTTTCAGGACGCCGCGGATTTGCCAGCAGTCGTTCGCCGTTTGCGCTCGGTTTGATCGCGCAGTTCGCTTCGCACGTCAGGGTTCCATCAGCCGACGCAACAAACGGACCTGTCCGGCGTGATACACATCGTGAAACGCGACGCCGTAAATCATCGCCAGGCGCTTCTTGGACTGAGGCTTCGTCAATTCCTGCCGAATGGTCTTTTCAAGTTCACGATGTTCCGTCTCCAGGATCGCGCGATCCGCGCGCCACGCCGCTTCGCTCGCATTGCCCTTTTCCGGCCGCGCGAAGAAATTACTGCCTTTCAAAGCGAACGCGCCGCGCTTACCGCCCTCCAGCCTTCGGCGCACCGCATACTTCCAGTACGCTGCGTGCAACGCGATTTCCCAAATGTTGTGCCGGTCGCGGCCAGGACGCCACGCGGCTTGCTTCGCCGAAACTCCCTTCAGCGATTGCCGCAAATTCGGTCCGTGCCAGGTTTTCTTGGAATAAGCTTCGTCCAGCAACGACAGCAGCAGCGCGTCTGTGGTCATGGAATCCTCCACAACATTTATGATTTGGAAAGCGAGCGCCTCAGGCGCTCAGCCAATGCGCCACGGGCTTCAGCGATTCGGTGTGGTCGCAGATCACGCGCATCGCCGCAGTGATCGGTATCGCCAGAATCAGTCCCATGCCGCCCCACACAAAGCCCCAGAAAAGCAACGCCACGGTAATCGCCACTGCGTTCAATCGCACCTGGCGCCCCACCAGTTGTGGGGCAATCAAGTTCTGTGCGATCACGTGAATTCCCGTCAGCACCAGCGCGATCAATCCGAAGTGGCTTACCGCGTGCCACTTGATGATTGCCAGCAAAAATCCCGGCAACCACGCCAGAACCGCTCCGATATACGGCACCATGTTAAAAAGTCCCGACGCAATTCCGGCCAGCACCGGATAGTCAAATCCCAACGCCAGAAAAAACACGCTGCTCAACGCGACTACTACCAGCGTCACCACCGTCATGCCGACCAGGTAGTCGCGCAAGACCTCGCGCAAATCGTCCAGCGTCTCCTTTACCTGGGTTCGCCGCCCCACGGGAAACAGCTGTAGCGTGCCATGCCAAACTTCGCGTTTCTGCGCCAGCATGAAGTACACCAGGAAGGGCACGAACGTTCCTTCCAGCACCAGTGCGTACAGCGACCCGATGCTGCGCACAAAGAAATTGTGAACTGCGCCGCTGTCCGAGGGGGGCGGAGGCGGGGTCTTGGTGGCATCGCCCGTGGTCGTCAGATCGGAAACGCTGCCCTCCACGTTGCGGATCTTCGTTTGGATATTCGTAGTCGCATCTCGCAGGATGCTGCGGTACGTGGGCCAATTTTGCGCGAAGTCCGAAGTGCGCGTCCACAACCCGTAAATCACCGAGATCAGGACCATAATCAGGATCAGCACCATGATCAGCGCACCGATCGGGCGCGGCACACGAAAGCGCTCCAGAAACTCCACCGCGGGGTCCAGAAAATAGGCCAGCAGCACCGACATCAGCAGCGTAATCACCACGCCTTGCGCGTAGTACAGGAACAGCAGAATGATAGCCGTCGCCAGGATGCGCAGGCTGAACGTCGGACCATAAATCCGGAAGATCGTTGGCGTTTCCGTCGAAGACACCGCTCACTCCTTGGCCCTTCACGGTAGCACAATCCCGGAAAATCGGGTCGTTCGTGTACCGGCTGATGTCACCCAAGATTAATATGGTGCTCGGTTCGCTGCGGTGGCATTGCGTTTTTGCCATTCTTTGTGAAATCACCAAGGCGTGCGCGAGCCTTGTGCTAGACTTTTGTCAGGTCAATTTTCCCGCCCCGACCGCGCTTAACTATGGCTAAAGAACTATTTGGTACCGATGGTGTCCGTGGCGTTCCCGGAACGCCGCCTTTCGACGACAACACGCTTTATGCGATTGGGCGCGCTCTTGGCAGCTACCTGCATCACGATCTCGGCTCTGCCCACGCCCTGATCGGCATGGATACCCGCGAATCCGGTCCGCATATCGCAGCGCTGCTTGCCGCGGGCCTGCAAAAGTCGGGTGCCAGCTCGGAATTTGCCGGAATCATCACCACTCCGGGAATCGCTTGCCTGGTTCGCGAAAATGATTTTCAGGCTGGCGTGGTTATCTCTGCTTCTCACAATCCTTATCACGACAATGGCGTAAAACTTTTTTCTCACGCCGGAATGAAATTCCCGGATTCCGTCGAAGAAAAACTCGAAGCGGAAATTCTGCGGTTGCGTGCCGAGCCAGTGCCAACTTCTTTGCCAGCCCTGGTCGCCAATCACGCATTGCACGTCGAGTATCTGCAGTTTCTGCAAAGCCGCGTCATTCCCGGCGCCAGATTCGAAGGATTTCGCATGGTGCTCGATTGCGCCAATGGCGCCGCCTATCAGCTGGGTCCCGAGCTCTTTCAATCCTTGGGCGCGGACATAATTCCGATGGGAGTCAATCCCGACGGGCGTAACATCAACGCGGGTTGTGGCTCGCTTCATCTCGACGGTTTGCTGAAGCGCGTCCTGGCCGAAAAAGCTTCACTCGGCGTGGCGTTCGACGGCGACGCGGATCGCGCGCTATTTGTTTGCGGCAGTGGGCGCATCGTGAACGGCGACGGCGTCCTTCTGGCCGTGGCGCGCCATCTGAAGTCGCGAAATGCGTTGAAGAGCCAGCGCGTCGTGGCCACTTCGATGTCCAATCTCGGTCTGGAACGCGTCCTCGATCGCGAAGGCATTTCGCTTGCCCGCGCCGCCGTCGGCGATCGCTATGTCCTCGAAGAAATGCTCAAGTCCGGCAACAATCTTGGCGGTGAACAGTCGGGCCACATCATCTTCCTCGACGATAGCCCTGCTGGAGACGGCCTGCTTACCGCGGTCAAAGTGGCTTCCCTGGTTTCCGCCCACGGGTCGCTGGAATCGCTGGTTCAGGGGCTGAAGGACTACCCGCAGGTGATCGTCAACGTAAAAGTGAAATCCAAGCCGCCTCTCGACTCGCTGCCGGAAGTTGCTCGTGCCTTGGCCGAAGCGCAGTCCACCTTGGGAGACAATGGGCGCGTCGTGTTGCGCTATTCCGGAACCGAACCGCTGGCTCGCGTGATGGTCGAAGCCGAGCACGACGCCGACGTTCAACGCTTCTCGCAATCCATCGCAACCGCCTTGCGCTCATCCATCGGCGCCTGACCTGGTGCGTCTACACCCTCGAAAAATCTCGAATCCAAGTGCAAGAATCGGTGACCTCCCCGTTCTAACCGTGGAATACCTGGAGGCCCCACCATGGAAGACCGTTTGCAACTGCTAGTTCGCTGTTTTCGTGAGCTTTTTATTATTAGCCGTGGCTTGTTGTATGTCGCTGCCGTCCTAAGCGCAGTTTCCTTGCTTGTTTTGTCAGTCTCCTACCACGCTTCGCAATCCCATCGACCAGTAAGCAACATGGCCTCGCCCGATAGGCAGCCTCTTTCGCCAACCGATAGGCTCTCCGCTTTCCTCGAAACGGAATATGAACAAGCGCTTTCCGCCCAACCACGCATCACGTACTCCGCCGAACTAGCCGTTGCTATCGTTTGTGGCACTGGTTACGTCGCCCGTCTCTGGACGTGGGAATGGACAAACTCCTTGGTTCACGGGCTTCGCTGGAAGAGATTCTAGGGCGCCACCGCGGCTATGTCGCAAAACTGCGCATGACAGGCCAGCCTGCAGGCAGCCTCCTCTCCGCGACCTTGCGGATTCCTTCGTCTGAATATTCCCAGACCCTGTCCGATCTGAAATCGATAGGCCGGGTCGAGCGCGAAGAGGAGTCCGCGGACGAGAGCACGCAGCAAGAGGGCGATCTCGAAGCTCGTCTAATCAATGCACAAAACACTGAGCAGGACTGCAGAGAATACTGCAAAATTCCCAAACCAAAGAGGGCAATCTGGTTATGTTCGAGCGTCAACTGGCCACACTGCGGGGGGAAATCGAGCGCATGGAGTCAGCACGTCGTGCGTTTGACAATCGCATCGTGTTCTCGAGCGTTTTCTTATCCATGCGAGAGGAATTGTCGTCGCCCGCCATCACTCTGGGGGCGCAATTGCGCAACGCAGCACGGAACGGTTTTTCTGACGCGATTACCAGTCTTTCGGGAATTCTGATCTTTGCCATGAAATTCGGTCCCACCTTGTTGCTTTGGGCCGTGATTCTCTTTCTTCCCGCGCGCTATATCTGGCGGCGTTCGCGCATGCTCTCTGCGCCTAATAGCTAGATGAGAGCCGAAGAGAGTTCTGGCATTAGATTGTTCCAACTAGGACCGCCATATCGTTATTGCATTTGCTCGGCAGTAGCCGTCTTTCGGAAAAGCCCGGGCTGTGACTTCCTAAAGACTGTAGGACTTTGCGTCAAGTCTGTGAGATTTTGTAGATTCATTTTAGACTTCGAAGGTCCGATTCCGTCCAGTTTTCCTTTAAGTCCTTTCTTCTCAACCGCTGCCTGCCAAAACTAGCCCCTAACTCCAATTGGCAAACCGCGTGCATCCCATCGAATTAATTCATGAGATTGGCTTCCCGGGGTGGCCGGACCTCAACCTCGACTGAGTATCCGGTTATTGGGGGGTCAGATCCAAAGTAAGGGGGCTTGCACCAGCCCCCTTTTTTATTTGTCCTCACTATTATTTCCCAACAGACTCCAGGTTCCCTGGTCGTAGTTCGTCTTCCGTCCGCAAGTGTGATTTCCAAGGCCCTAAAAAGTGAGCGGCCGGTGGGGGCACCGGCCGCTCTGGCGTGGGGGATGGAGGGTAATGACGGAAGCCTTAGTTCATCTCTCGTTTTCTGGCGGGCTTGGCCGCTCCACTGCGCTCGCAAGCAGTAGAACGACGCACAGGAGCAAGATCACTACGATCATTCCGCCCGCCCCGAGAGTCGAACCTTACTCCCAATCACAATGCTGATTCTGAGCGTACCCGTCGCGAGTGTCACTAGGACGCCAGGTTCATTTGAGGCAGTACTTCGCACCGGAACCTCCGTACTTCTCATTGGTACCCTGGCAATCGCGTGCCCAACTGCGTCCGCAAAGTCGCTAGTAGCTCAAGCGCAGCCACCTGCAGGAATAGCCGGTATCCTGTTTAGTGTCAGGACTAGGTTAGATACTGAATAGTTATAATGCTTTGCCGGATGAGCACTGCCGCATCGCCCAAAATGGGAATCGTGCCCGTTTCGCCCCGGCGGATTCACGCTTTCCATTCCTCCATCACTGGCCAGCAGTCGCTCCTCTACGCTATCCTTCTAACACCATGCATGATCTGAACTTTTTCCGCGACCACCTGGATCTCTTCGCCGAAATGGCCAGGAAGCGCAATATCACTCTGGACCTGGATGCTTTCCGTGTGCTCGACAAAGAACGACGCGAACTGATCACCGAAAATGAACAGCGCAAGGCGCAACGCAACAAAACCAGCGATGAGATTGCCCGGCTCAAAAAAGAAAAGCACAGCGCGGATGCGCTGATCACCGACATGAAGCAGGTTTCCGAGCGCATCAAGCAAGCCGACGAACGCATTAATGAACTGGATGCGCGACAACGCGAAACCCTTTTGACCATTCCGAATGTCCCTCACTCCAGCGTCCCGTACGGCACCGGTGCTGACGGCAACCAGCAGGTCCGCCGTTGGGGTACGGCACCTAAATTCGATTTTCAGCCCAAGCCGCACTGGGAAGTTGGCGAGCGGGCCGGCATCCTGGACCTGGAAGCCGCCACACGAATCACCGGCGCACGCTTCGCGGTTTACAAAAGTTGGGGCGCCCGGCTGGAACGCGCGTTGGCCAATTTCTTCCTGGATGTACACACGCGCGAACACGGCTACACGGAAATTCTGCCGCCATTTCTCGTCAACACCGCTTCGCTGATGGGTGCGGGGCAATTGCCGAAATTTGCCGCGGATTTGTTCAAGTTGCAGGATACGGATTTCTGGCTCACTCCGACGTCCGAAGTGGAACTGCACAATCTCTATCGCGACCAAACGGTGCCCGAGGATCAACTGCCGATTCTCGTCACCGCTTGGACTGCCTGCTTTCGCTCCGAAGCCGGCGCCGCGGGAAAAGACACGCGCGGCATTCTTCGTCAACACCAGTTCCAGAAGGTGGAACTCTTCAAGTTCACGCATCCCGACAAAAGCTATGAAGAACACGAAGCTTTAGTGCGTAACGCCGAGACCATTCTTCAGAAACTCGGGCTGCACTATCGCACTGTGCTGCTTTGTACCGGAGACATGGGCTTCGCCTCTGCGAAGACTTACGATTTAGAGGTGTGGCTGCCCTCCAGCAATGAATTCCGGGAAATTTCGTCTTGCTCGAACTGCGAAGCATTTCAAGCGCGTCGCGCCGGCATTCGCTACAAGCCAAAAGCCGGTGGCAAGAGCGATTTCGTGCACACACTAAATGGCTCGGGATTGGCGGTTGGCCGCACCTGGATCGCAGTGGTGGAGAACTACCAGCAGGCCGATGGCTCGATCGTGATACCTGACGTTCTGCGTCCTTATATGGGCATCGACCGCATCCCGGCAGTTTAGGTGCTCGTGAAACCAAAATACCTTGCATCGGGGGCGACACTGGCTGCCGCACTGTTGCTGCTCGTCCATGGTTTGAGCGCACAAGCATCCGCGAGCGCAGCACAGGAGCCAGTCATCCGAGCGTTTCTGGCCGAATTCATTTCCGCGTTCGACAATCTGGAGTGGGACAAGTTCCGCAATTCATTCACCGACGATGCCACCGTCTTTTATCCTCGAGGCGTGGCGAACCGAGCCGATGGACGGGCCCAATATGAAGCGCACTTTCGCCTGGTGTTTGAACAGATCCGCGCCGGAACAACTTCGGGGCCGTATATGGACCTACAGCCGCGCGATCTGCAAGTACAAATCATCGGCGCCACGGCTATCGTAACGTTTCAGCTGGACGACCGGCCCGGGTTCATCAATCGCCGAACGCTGGTTTTGAGGAAGCTTGGTGGAGTGTGGAAGATCACGCACTTGCATGCCTCAGAGGTTGCCGTTTCGCCGCAAGAGGGCAAGAAATGAGAGTTCCGGCCGGGCCTCGTCACTGCTTGCCATCACAATGAAACTAAAGATGTTAACGCTCGGTCGAAAGCCTGAATGCCGGTCTTTTCTGCTGCCGCGAACCGCCGCAACGTATTGAATTCACAGCTTTTCGTTTGACTCCCCGCTGGGGGCTGCATACACTCGCCTCAACACCATTTCGCGGCTAGAAAGGTAGCGGAATGGCGGTCGCCACCCACATTCGATGGAATTTATTGCTCGCATTCTTCGCTATGTTTTCTGGGTCCTGATCGTTTCCTGGGCCGTCTCGATTCTCCGCCGCGTCGTGCGCAACATGGCCGGAGCTGCGCCGACTGCCCACCCGGATATTGATGTGCCCAATGATGCGATTGCGCGAAAGCTGGTGCGCGATCCCGTTTGCGGCATGCATCTCGCCGAATCCGTGGCGATTCCGCTTCGCGACGCTGGAGAGCTACTGCACTTCTGCTCCATGGATTGTCGCGAAAAGTATTTGGCGGGCGTGCGCAAGTTCGCCGCCAATGGGTAGTACCAGAAGCTTTTGCACGTGGCAGGTTGTTGGGCCAGTTGAACGTGTTTTGAGATTCCACCGCAACGGAAAGGACCGATCCTGATGGCAACGGTCGCAAAACCCCCAGTCCCAACACGCCCCACGGGCGCGCCCCCGATGGTGCCCCGAATCGCGCCGCGCGAGGAGCTGAATCCCTTTCGCATCGCGCAGATTCAATTCGATATCGCCGCGGAAGTGCTGAAGCTGGATCCGGGCCTACGCCAGGTCCTGCGTACGCCAAAGCGCATTCTGGAAGTATCTCTGCCGACCAAAATGGATAACGGCCAGGTGAAGGTGCTCACGGGATTCCGCGTGCAGCACAACATCGCGCGCGGTCCGGGCAAAGGCGGCGTTCGTTTTCATCCTAACGTTACGCTGGATGAAGTGAAAGCGCTTGCGGCCTGGATGACATGGAAGACCGCGGTGGTGAACGTTCCTTTCGGCGGCGCGAAGGGCGGTGTAATTTGCGACCCCAAGCGCATGTCGAAGAGTGAACTGGAACGCCTCACGCGCCGCTTCGCCAGCGAAATTCTTCCGATCATCGGCCCCGACAAGGATATTCCGGCGCCCGACGTGTACACCGATGCGCAAACCATGGCCTGGATCATGGATACGTATTCGATGATGTTGGGACACACTGTTCCCGGCGTGGTCACCGGCAAGCCTCTGTCGATCGGCGGCTCGCTTGGCCGCGCCGAAGCGACCGCGCAGGGCCTGGTGTACGTGGTCGAAGAAGCCTGCAAGGTGAAGAAAATTTCCCTGCGCGGCGCTACCGTCGCCATTCAGGGGTTTGGCAACGCGGGCGCCACCGCAGCCCGCTTGTTGGCCGACCGCAAGGCCAAGATCATCGCGCTAAGCGATACCCGCGGCGGCGTCACCAATTCCCGCGGCATCGATCCCATCAAGGCCATCCGCTACAAGGAACGCTCGGGCACCGTTGTGGGCATGCCCGGCGCTTCGCGGATTTCCAACGAGGATCTACTCACGCTGAAGTGCGATATTTTGATTCCCGCCGCGCTGGAGAGTGTCATCACTCTGCAAAACGCCGAAGCAGTGAAGGCCCGCATCGTCGCTGAAGCCGCAAATGGGCCCACCACGCCACACGCCGACGAAATCCTGGCGCGCCGCGGCGTCACTGTGCTGCCGGACATTCTGGCGAATGCCGGTGGCGTCACCGTCAGCTACTTCGAATGGGTGCAGAACCAGGAAGGCCTGCTCTGGGATTCCGACGAAGTGAATGTGCGTTTGCAGAAGATCATGAGCCGCGCTTTCCACGACATGATCGAGATGATGCGCAAGCATCACGTCCCGCCGCGCGCCGCCGCCATGGCCCTCGCCGTCGGCCGCGTCGCCGAAGCCACTCTGGTTCGTGGCTTGTTCCCCTGATCAACGCTCACCTTTTTTGGGTGAGAGAGTTGGCAAACTGCCATAATCAAATCCAAACGAACGCAAACGTTCGCCACAACTCTTCTCTGCGCTGAGAATTTCCTTGCGGAGAAAAATTAGTGCGCGTACATTCGCAAGTGCCGGCCGTTTTCTGCTGTGAAGAAACGAAACTTCACCTTAGAGGAGCGTGACCGGCCATTTTCTTCACCGCGCGAGGCGTCACAGCAACGATGATGAGCCACCTTCACTCCCAGGGAGTTGTCATTCCTCCCATTCTTCTAACCATTGCGGGATTTGATCCCAGTTGCGGTGCCGGCGTTGGCGCCGACTTGAAAACATTTGCGGCCTACGGCTGCTATGGAGTCGCGGCCATCACTTCGTTGACGGTGCAAAATACGCAGGGAGTCGAAACCGTTCACAATACGCCCGCTGCCGAGCTGCGCGAACAGTTGGAAGTCCTGGTTAAAGATTGCGAGATCGCTGCCGTAAAAATCGGCATGCTGGGTAATCGCGGCAACGCCGCCGTTGTCGCCGAGTTTCTCGATGCGCACAAGTTTGCGCACGTCGTTCACGACCCGGTCATGAAATCCTCCAGCGGTTCGGAACTGCTCGACGCCACCGGAATCAAGTTTCTGGTCACCGAACTCCTGAAACGCTCCACAGTCATCACTCCAAATGTTCCCGAAGCCGAGATCCTTGCCGGAATCACCATCAAGGATGTGGCGGACATGGAAGTGGCGGCCCGCAAAATTGTGGAAATGGGCGCGCACGCTGTAATCGTGAAGGGCGGACACATGGAAAAAGCCATCGACGTGCTCTTCGATGGCACCGACATGCACCCGCTCGGCGGCGACAAGGTGAAGCTCGAGAATACCCACGGCACCGGCTGCACTTTTGCTTCGGCCATCACCGCGCAACTGGCGGCAGGCCGTTCCCTGCTGGAAGCCACCACGCTTGCAAAAGCCTACGTGATGAAGGCCATTGAAAAAGCGTATCCCGTCGGCAAAGGGCGTTTGCCGCTCGACCATTTTTATCGCATGAAGATTGAGCCCCTGGCGCGCGGCACCCACGAGGTGCCTCAGCACGGGCTGCATCCGGCGGCGGAGCCTGCCGCTCATTAGAAAGGAGTTTGACTCGAGAGTATTAGCCCAGTGACCTCCAGGTCGGGTTGCAAAACGAGGAGGACACGTGCAGAAAATCTTTCGATGTGAAGTGTGTCAGAAGGGAATGCGCGTAGTGGGATCGACAGGGCTTGCGAAACCGGTGGAACGCGTTGCGCTCTGCCCCTACTGCAAAGCGAAAAACAAAGTTACTTGGCCGCGCGGCGACAAGTTCAACGTGCAACGCATCGCCACACACTAACTACCAGCCTCCGCCTCCCCCTCCTCCTCCGCCACCTCCCGATCCGCCACCACCGCCTCCCGAACCGCTGCTGGAACCCGGCGCCGCCGACGAGGAAGAAATCGCGCTGGTGAACGAACTCGTAAACGACGACGCGAAATTGTTGCCGCTGAATCCATTCCACGACGAACCGGAATAAAAGGACGGCACATACCCGGGAGAACCATCGGGTGCGGTTCCCGCAGCGCCCAGAATCCCGGAAAACTTTTCCGCCCAGTCCTGCTCAACGTCCAGTGCCAGGGCATATGGCAAGTACTTCTCGAAGACCTGCGGCGTCTGTTGCGGCGGCGCGGCGCGATTCAGGCGATCGCCTTCCACTTTGCCAAGAAACATTTTGAAGCCCTGCACACGATCCAGCATCAGACGTCCCGCGATGGTGGGTGCCTTCAGCAGATAGATAAATAGAATATGCAGCGCCGCCGCGGCGAGAAGAAAGATTCCCAGGGCCACCGAAGTGAACTTCACCAGGAAGATAAATCCCATGACTTCGCCAAGCAGAAAAGGAATGGAAAATGCCGTGAAGAACAGCGCCCCTCCGAGGGAGATGATTTCTCCCTTCCCCGAATGCAAGGCTGAGCGCCAGGCTTGCACTACTTTCCTCGCCAGTCCCGCAACGCCCAGAGTCCAAAAGGTCAGCCAGAAACTCACAAACACACCGCCGATAATTTGCGGTTTTCCCAGCAGCAGAAGGTAAGTAAGCACGACGACAATGGAGAGCGCGACGGGCAGAATCAGGTAGCGTGAATTGGTGACGAAAAAGACCGCCTCCTCCGCGCGCTTCAGCCATTTCTGCAAAACAACCAGTGCGCTGTGAATGGTTTGCTGGTTTTCGTAGTGCAGCCAGATCTGCTGGCGTCCGCCGAACAGAATCGTGGCAATCTGCTTCTCGTCGGCGGTCAGAATGCCATCATCCTTTCCCGTGAGAGTAAGCGTGTAGGAGCCGTCCTTGTCGCTGATTGTCAGAAAGCCACGCGCCGCCATGTCGAGAACGGCGGCGGCGAAAGTCTTGTTATCGAAGCCCATGCGCACCAGATAACGCATCCCTGCTGGCGAAAGATTTGGCGGCGGTTCATACAGTGCCATGATGACGCCCGGGGCCGGATCGCGGCCAACCGCCGACCACACAATCAAATAGTAGAGCAGCAGAGCCAACAGTCCGCTCGCCAGCAGAAGTGCGTCACGGTTGTCGCGGAAGAAATACTCCACCTTCTGAGCGAAACTGGGCGGCGTCACAAATCCCTTGGGCCACGAAACCACAATGCTGAGCCCTTGATGAAAAGGGAGCGGTTTCGTGGTCGCAAATGCGAACGCGCCACCTTCGGTGGAAGTGGTCAGCTGCGACTCGCGCGAACCAGCCGGCCCCGTGAATCCTGAAAGATGCACCTGATCGGTAGGAATCGAGGATGGCAGGTGTACGGTGGCGGAAGCATGATCAATCGGAAAGGGCCAGCCCAGGCCCGTGACGTTCCAGTAGAGTTCATCGCGGTCAGCGAAAAAACCAAGCTGGCGATTCGTCGTGTAGCTGAACGTGTAAACGTGGCGGCCCGCGGGAAGCATCACGTTGGCGCTGCCGAAGTAGATGCGCTTGCCGTTGGAATAATCTTCCACCCGAAACGGCTCGTTGGCCGAGTCGCGAGTGGCTGACAATGCCTCAAACCCTACCACATAGTGATTGCCGTACGGATCTTTGTAAATGGTAGGAAATTCGCGAAGCAGGCCGTGGCGAATTTGCGCGCCGGTGCTGACAACACTGATCGTTTCGGTGACCAGCAAAGAGGAATCGTCCTCCACCGTGATGTCGCTGTGAAAATCCAGTATGCGTTCCGATTGTGCGGGCGCGCGCGGCGATTGTGTGGAAGCTCCGTAGGCAACAAGCATCGCAACGCAAACCAGAAGCCAGCGAATTGTTCGAATGCGATGCATGACCTGTTTCGTCCCAGTGTAACGGTTGAAACAGCCACGCCAGCCGCCCATTGCTACTTCCGTGCCCGTGTTTGTACTATCCACGCTCCGGAGGTTGCGCGTGCTTTCGAAGCGAACTGGGGCGGCGGTACTGGTCGGCGTGACACTCGTCGTCATCATCGCGGCGATTTTGGCGCCGCGCATTGCTCAGCCCCTGTCCTATCACAATTTTGCCGACCGTCGCGGCTGGCTGGACATTCCGAATTTTGGCGACGTCATTTCGAATGTGGGATTCGCCATTGCCGGTATCTGGGGCCTGCTGGTTTTGCTCGGGAAACCTTCGCGCGTGCAGTTTGTGGATTCGCGCGAACGCTGGCCTTACGTGATCGTTTTCGCGGGCATGGTTCTGACCGCCATCGGCTCGACGTACTACCATCTCGCGCCGGACAATGCCCGCCTGGTGTGGGATCGCCTGCCCATGACGATTGTCTTCATGGCCTTGGTCGCGGCAATGATCATCGAGCGCATCAGCGTTCCCATCGGGCTGGCGTTACTTCCGATTCTTTTGTTTGTGGGAATTGCCAGCGTGGTGCAGTGGCACATCAGCGAGCTCAACGGAGCAAGCGATTTGCGTTTGTATGCCGCGCTGCAGGCCTATGCGGTGTTGTTGCTTCTGGTGATCCTGCTTTTGCCGCCGCGCTATACGCGCAGTTCAGACTTGCTGGTCGTCGTGGGCTTTTACGTCTTAGCGAAGATCACAGAAACGGCGGACCGCCAGATTTTTGCGTTTGGCCATGTTGTGAGCGGTCACACCATCAAGCATCTTGCCGCGGCAGCGGCGGGATTATGGATTTTGTGGATGCTGCAAGAACGGCGACCTGTGGAACAACCGGAATACACCTAAACAGGCTGCAAAAGGCTCTCAGTTTGTCATTCCGAACGGAGTCTGCGGAGTGAGGAATCTGCTTCTTGCTTTGACTCTCGCAAAAAACAGATCGCTCGCTGGGCTCGGGATGTCAACAATGTTTTTCGAGATGTGGAAAAGAATGCAGCGCTACGCGCGATGAACGATCTTGCCGCCAACAATCGTAGCTACCGGGCCACCTTTGAATGCGCGGCCGTCGAACGGTGAATTGCGCGACTTGCTGGCGGATTCTTTCACGCGGTAAGTCCACGGGCGGTCCAGAGAAAAAATTGTGATGTCGGCGTGTTCTCCAGCCACTAGCTTGCGCTCTTTGCCCAAAACGCGTGCGGGGCCGGTCGTGAACAGTTCCACCATGCGCATCAACTTGATCTTGCCGCTGTGTACCAGTTGTTCCAGCGCCAGACCCAGCGCCGTCTCAAACCCTAAAATGCCGAAAGGCGCTTTGTCGAATTCCACGTCCTTGATGGCGGGCTCGTGCGGCGCATGATCCGTGGCAATCGCGTCGACCGTGCCATCGGCCAACCCCTCCAGCAGCGCTTCGCGGTCCGTGCGTGCCGCCAGCGGCGGATTCATCTTGAATCGCGAATCGTAGGTCACATCCTCGTCGATCAGCGTGAAATGATGCGGCGTCACTTCGCACGTCACATGCAAGCCGTGTTGCTTCGCGAAGCGCACCTGCTCCAGCGACGACTTCGCTGAAAGATGCGCGATGTGCAGCCGCGCCCCGGTCAACTCCGCGATTTGCACGTCGCGAGCCACGCAAACGGATTCCGCCGCGGCCGGCATCCCGGGAAGTCCCAGGCGCGTGGATGCCACACCTTCGCGCATGCTGGCTCCAGCGGCCAGTGAGACATCTTCGGCGTGCTCGATCACCGGAAGCTCCAGCGTGCGGCAATAATCCATGATTTGCCGCGCCAGTTTTGCGGTGGCGATGGGCTGGCCGTCGTCCGACACCGCCACAATCCCGGCTTCGCGCATCGCCGCGATATCGGAAATCGATTCGCCCTTGCTTCCCACACTGGCCGCGCCGATGGGCCAAACGCGCACATGTCCGTGCACTTTCGCGCGGTCAACAATAAATCGCGTAATCGACGCATTGTCGTTCACCGGCCTGGTGTTCGGCATGCAACACACCGCGGTGAATCCGCCTCGCGCTGCCGCCAGCGTTCCGGTCTCAATCGTTTCGGAATTTTCCTGCCCGGGTTCGCGCAGATGCACGTGCATATCGATGAAGCCCGGCGCGACGATCAGTCCCGAAGCGTCGAAGGTCTCGACTCCAGAGTCCACGGATAACTTGCCGGTGGGTGCAATTTCCTTAATGCGTCCATCTTTCAGCCAGATATCTTTTGGCGCGTCGGTGTTTGAGGCGGGATCCAGCACGCGGCCGTTCTTAATCAGAAGCATGAGCTGTTTCCTTGGAAGGTGGTTCGGGTCTTCCGGCGAGCGCAGGATGCGTGCTGCCCTCCGCGGCGCCAACCATCAGCAGATACAAGATAGCCATGCGCACGGAAACGCCGTTGGTGACTTGTTCCAGCACGGCGGATTGCGGCCCATCCGCCACTTCGGGAGTGATTTCCGTGCCGCGATTAATCGGGCCGGGATGCAGAATCAATGCGTCGGGCTTGGCCAGGCGCATGCGTCCGGCATTCAACTGGTACAGCAGGATGTAGTCGTTCTGCGAGAGCGAAGGTTCATGCAGCCGCTCGGTCTGCACGCGCAGCACGATGATTACATCCGCGTCTTCCAGCGCTTCTTCCACGCGATACACGCAGCGAATCGGCGTGCCCGGAGGCCCGATTTTCTCCATCTCGCGCGGAACCCACATGGCCGGGCCGCACAAGGTGAAGCGGCAGCCAAACTTCCCCAGTAAATGGATGTTCGAACGAGCCACGCGCGAGTGCGCGATGTCGCCGAGAATGGTGACATTCAGGTTGCGCAGCGTGCCTTTGCGATCGCGGATTGTCAGCGCGTCCAGCAGGCCCTGCGAGGGATGTTCGTGCGTGCCATCGCCGGCGTTCACCACCGGAATTTCCAGGTGCCGCGCCACGAAGTCCGCCGCGCCAGAGGACGAGTGGCGCATCACGAAACAATCCGGCTTCATGGCGTTCAGATTGTTCGCCGTGTCCAGCAGCGTCTCGCCTTTTTTCAAGCTCGACGCTTCCGCTTGAAGATTCATGGTGTCGGCGCCAAGACGCGCTGCGGCGGTACCGAAGCTGAGGCGCGTACGCGTGGAGTTCTCGAAAAAGGCCAGTACCACGGTCTTGCCGCGCAACGTGGCCAGTTTCTTCAAAGGATTGCGTTGGATTTCCTGGAATGGTTTGGCTTGATCCAGAATGAAGGACAGTTCGTCCGCAGAGAGCGGCTCGAGGGCTAGCAGATCACGAAAAAAATAGGTCACTTGGCACTCGTTTGGACTCGAGGCGGACCCGGGGAGCGTCGAGGGGTTTCGCCCCTGCTGGGAAACCATTCTACGTGGTCCCGCGCCCGGACGCAAAAGCCGCCTGTGCAAAAGCGGCGATTCTTTATTCTACGCGATCCACCAGCACCACGCGTTCTTCGTTGTCCACTTCCTTCAAGCGGACCTCGATGATCTCCGTATCGCTGGTCTGGATGGTGCGGCCCACGTATTGCGCTTCGATCGGCATTTCGCGATGCCCGCGATCGATCAGCACGCACAACGAAACGCGTTTCGGCCGGCCCAGATCGAACAGCCCATTCATCGCGGCGCGAATGGTTCGGCCGGTGTACAGCACATCGTCGATCAGCACCAGGTCCATCCTGTCCACGCCGAATGGAATCTGTGAAGACTGCAGCACCGCCTGTGGCGCAACTTTCGACAGGTCGTCGCGATACAGCGTGATATCCAGCGTGCCCACCGGAACTTCCACGCCATCGATGCCGCGCATGGCATGCGCGATTCGCTCGGCCAGCGGCACGCCGCGCCGCCGTATGCCGATCAACGCGAGCTGCCGGGTTCCGCCGCTTTTCTCCACGATTTGGTGCGCAAGGCGCTGCAAGGTGCGGTCAATTTCCGCCGCGGACATCAATTGAGACTTTTCAATCAGGCGCATGCGCGTAATGCTAGCACAACTCCATTGCATGGAGCGTAGGACGCAGAGCACAAAGCGTGGACCAGAACGAAGACGGGCTCCTGGCGGCTCTCACATAAAAGTACTCAAGGCTTGGTCCGCGGTATCAGGGTGCATATTTGGTGAAGACCGCGTCGCGAGAAGCCATCGCGTGGCACGGAGCGCAGGTCTTCAGCTGCGCCTCGGTGCCCGGTTTACCGTCTTTATCGAAGTGTGCGTATCCCCACCCGCCCGTCGAAGCATATTTCTTTGAGTCCTTAACCATGAACTGAACGTTGGTGCGTGGCCCGGGAACGAACGATTGGGGATCGCCAAACACTTTGTTATTTTCCTCCGACGAGACATGACTGTAATGCAAAGCGGCAATGATTGTGCCATCCGGAAATGGAAGCGTCCCCGCTCGATAAGCCTTCATCGCTACATCATTCCCCAAAATGGCTGCAAGACTGTGCAGGTTGCCCTCTTCGTGGGCCACGGAGACGAATTGCCAATCGCGGTATCCAGGCGGAATTGTTATTCCGTAAATCGGCACGGCTTCTCCGCTGCCCTGTCCCGATGCAGGAGCCGTCAAGGCGATAACGCCAGCTCCCATTGCAACTGCAACAACTAGGAAAGCGATCCGTTTCATGGGTTCTCCTACTGAAGGCGCCTGCCAGCTTCGGCTGGCCGGCCACGTCTGGGGACCAGATGCTACCACCATGAGCGACTTTTTTTGCGAACGAACAGGCGCTGGCGGTCGGGGAAATCCTTATTGACTGGAATTTGATCCGAGTGTAAAAAACGCGTCGGAGCCGCTTCGGGCAAGTTCACGGCCGATGCCAGCCCCTCAGACTGCGGAAACTCGTGCCATTCAGCCGTGAAGGCGAAGGAGTACATTTTCCATCCGTACCAGAAGCGTTAAACGGCGCCTGCAATTGCCAACGGGAATTTAGGCACCCAAGCTCGAAAACTTTCAAGATAGGGGAACGCATGAACAGTCCCGCATTTTTCGAAATACAGGCCAATGATCCGGAAAACGCGATCCGTTTTTACGCCGCTGTGTTTGGATGGCAATTCGCGAAAGTCCCGGGCTTGCCCGTGGAATATTGGCTGATTCAAACGGAAAACATGCGCGGAGGATTGCTGAAGCGCCCGGTTGCTCCTCCGCCGCCTCAGAGCGGCACCAATGCATACGTGTGCTCCATGGAAGTGACGGATTTTGCGGCTACGGCGACTGCGATTCAGAAGAACGGTGGCCAGGTAGCAATGTCGAAATTTGCCGTGCCCGGAACCTGCTGGCAGGGATACTTTCTCGATCCCGAGGGCAACACGTTTGGCGCGTTCCAAGTGGACCCAAACGCCAAATAGCGTTTTGACCGCAGCTGCGAAGGCGCGTTCGCAGGCGTCGCTATATGTAGACCTACAAGCCTGATTCCCGAACTCGGATATGCTTCCATGGGACCAGAGTGGATTATCAGGTCGCGAAAGATGGCGTGGGTTTTTGCACGAGACATATTCCTCTGTGGCTTCGTCATCTTTATCCTTCTCGCTTTCATCCGTTGGCTCTGGCCGCTCAAGTTTGTGAGTAATGTCTTCGAGATTTGGGCGGTCTGCACAATTGTATTTGCTCCAGTGCTCGGGGTCGTAAAGCACTTGGTGATAGATGCTTCTAAGTGGTGAGAACACACGCGTCCGCTGAACTCACGATTAACACGAAATCCGTAACGCGGGTATCAGATGTGAATCTAAGCACGGAAGCGGTCAGCTCCGATGCTCACCGGGACATTGCACAGACGCTTCAGACCGTCGCGCAGAATATTGCATCCCTTGCGAGCGTGCTAGACTCGCCATTGGATTCGATGGGAGGAAGTCGATGCGCGGGACCACACGAAGTGGGATTGCGTGCTTGCTGGCCGTGCTGTTCACAACTGCGATAGTTTGTGGCCAGACTTCAACACAGCATAAAGCCGAGGCCAAGCCGGAGGCCCACACAGCACGGCCAAAGCTGGTGGTGATGATCGTGGTGGACCAGATGCGCGGAGACTATGTCGACAAGTTTCGCGCAGGGTGGACCGGCGGGCTAAAGCGCTTGCTCAACGAAGGCGCGTGGTTTCGCGATGCAGCCTATCCGTATGCGTCGACGGAAACCTGCGTGGGCCATTCCACGATTTCCACCGGCGCATTTCCCTCCAGCCACGGTATGATCTCCAATTCGTGGTGGGATCGCGAAACACAGAAGATGGTCACCTGCACCAGCGATCCAAATGTAAAAAACGTCGCGTACGCGGGAGGCAGCACCAAGGGCGGCGATTCCGCCTGGCGCATGCAGGTGCCGGCCTTTGCGGAGGAACTGAAGTTTCAAACCGGGAGCGCGACGCGGGTCGTGACATTTTCGCTGAAAGCACGCGCGGCGATTACCTTGGCGGGCCACAAAGGTGACGCCGCCACCTGGTTCGATAATGGCGCGTGGGTGACTTCGTCTCCCTACGGCACTATGCCTTTCGTGGAGGATTTTGTTAAGAATCATCCGGCCTCCGAGGATTACGGCAAGACCTGGACGCTCACTCTTCCTGCAACCTCTTACCTGTATGAAGACAAGACTTCAGGCGCGTCGCCGCCCGACGGTTGGACGAACAGCTTTCCCCACGCCCTACGCGGAAAGGAAGGCAGCACCGGCGCCGACGAAGATTTCTACGAGCAGTGGTCCACCAGCCCCTTCGCGGAAACTTATCTCACCAAGCTCGCAATCGCCGCCGTGGATTCCCTTGGTTTGGGCAGAAGCGGCGCCACCGATTATCTCGGCGTCAGCTACTCTTCGGTTGACTATGTCGGCCACGCGTTTGGCCCCAACAGCCGCGAAATTCAGGACATCCTGGTGCGCCTCGACAAGGACCTCGCGGAACTTTTCACTCACCTGGACCAAAAGGTTGGCCGCGGAAACTATGTCGTGGCGCTCAGTGCCGACCACGGCGTTATGCCGATTCCCGAAGAGATGCAAAAAACAGGCGTCGACGCTGGGGTGGCGAATCTTGTCGAACTGAAAGCTCGCCTCGAGAAAGCTCTTGAGCCGTTTAACTTCACCAAACCGGCGATCGCGCGAATCAGCGGCAGCGACATCTATTTTTCCCAAGGAATTTACGGCCAGTTGAGGCAAGACCCCGCTGCGCTGCGAACCGTTATCAATGCCGCGGAGCAGGGGCCCGGAGTTGCTGCCGTGTATCGCGCTGAAGACCTGAACGGTGGCCGCAACAGCTTGTATCAAACGCGCAATGCCATGGAACTGAGTTTCTTCGCCGGCAGAAGCGGTGATCTCTTCATCGTGCCGAAGCCCTACTGGCTGCTGGACGGCACCGCCCCGGGCAAAGACCGCGGCTATGCTGCCAATCATGGCAGCCCTTATAACTACGACCAACACGTGCCCATCCTGCTGATGGGTTACGGAATTCAGCCCGGCGAATATTTCGCTCCCGCCACGCCCGCCGACATCGCCCCAACGCTTGCCTCGCTGACCGGAGTCACGCTGTCCACCCGCGATGGACGAGTGTTATCCGAAGTGCTGCGAAAGCGCGAAGCCAAGTAGCGCCGACGGGTCCCGCAGGATTTTCCGGAATCGCCACGGTCTTCGTGCTATTCTCTGCTGACGTGAGTTCCTTTGACCGCGTTGACCTCCGAGTTCAGGTTGGCGCTCTGCGCCTAGCTAATCCCATTATTACTGCCAGCGGCACCTTCGGTTATGGCTTGGAATTCGCTCATCTGGTGGATCTGAACCAGCTTGGCGGCGTGGTCACCAAAGGCCTGTCGCTCGAGCCCATGGAAGGCGCGCCGGCTCCCCGGCTGTGTGATACACCCTCCGGAATGCTGAACGCGGTGGGTTTGCAGAACGTCGGAGTGCAGGCGTTCGTCCGAGACAAGCTGCCACTGTTGCGAAAATACAACACCAGCATCATCGTCAACGTCTTTGGCTACTGCCTCGAAGACTACGTCCAAGTGATCCGCCGGCTGGAGGATGCCGAGGGAATTGCCGCCTACGAGCTGAATATCTCCTGCCCAAACGTCAAAAAAGGAGGTATGCAGTTCGGCAGCAACCCTGCTCTTGTAGAGGAGGTAGTCGGGGCTGCACGGAAGGCAGCAGCGAAACGGCCTCTTTGGGTAAAACTGATGCCCCTCGTTACGGACATTGGACTTATTGGCCGCGCAGCGGAGTCCGCCGGGGCAGACGCGCTCACCGTAGCCAATACTTACCCTGCCATGGCCCTGGATTTTAGGACCGGAAAGTCCAAACTAGGGAACCTGACGGGTGGCCTGTCGGGCCCCGCAATCAAACCAATCACACTTCGTCTAGTTTGGGAAACAAGAAAAGCAGTAAAGATCCCTATTTTAGGTCTGGGAGGCATCGAATCACTTGACGACATTCTGGAATACCTGGCGGTGGGTGCGACTGCCGTACAGGTGGGGACGGCCAGTTTTGCTGACCCCAGGGTCAGTGAGGCACTTGTGATGGGTTTATCGCAAGCTGTTTCAGAGGCTAAGCTGTTAACTATCAGTAGCTTGAGAGACAAATTCGTAGCTGAAAATGGTTGACATAATGCATCATTTTTGCTACACTTTTTGAATGTTTGTAGTAAGAATAACACACTGATGCGACGACCACTCTTCATGACGTGGGCTGCTATCCGCTGGGTGCCGCTGATGTTTCTTGTGGCGCCGGTGATGGAAGCCCCTCTCGTTGCCCACCTCAGCGCTCCGGTGAAGCCCATCAAGACTTGGGTCGGCAATGCCAGTTGGTATGGGCCCGAGTTCGACGGCAAGAAGACCGCGAATGGCGAGCGCTTCAACTGCGAGAGCCTGACCGCGGCGCATCCCAACCTGCCCTTTGGCTCCTGGGTTCGCATCGTCAACACCCGCAACGGGAAATTTGAGGTTGTGCGCATTAATGATCGGGGTCCGTACCAGGAAGGACGCGAAATTGATGTATCCTATCGCGTAGCCCGGAAGATCGGCCTGATCCACTCTGGTGTGAGCCAGGTGCGGCTGGAACTGATGCAGCTGCCGCCGAAGCACATTCGAGAAGACGAAAGTCAGGAGTGAGGCTTCACGGGCAAGCCTGAACCGTGACCACCTTCGACGCCCATCCACGCAGCAGCCTCATCGTAGCCCTCGATTTTGATTCTTTATCCACGGCCATAAAATTCGCGAAGCAGGTAGCCGACCTGGTTGGCATGTTCAAGATCGGCATGCAGCTGTTCACCAGCGCGGGACCGGAAGCCGTGCGACAAGTAGCGCAACTGGGGACCGGCGTCTTTCTCGACCTGAAATTTCACGACATCCCCAATACCGTAGCAGGAGCTGTGCTCGCGGCAGCGGGCTTGCCGGGCGTGCAGTTGGTGAATGTGCACGCGCTGGGCGGCACCACGATGATGCGCGCGGCGGTGCAAGCCATCAGCGCCGGAGTGCCCATGGGCGCCGACCGGCCGCGGCTGCTTGCCGTCACCGTGCTGACGAGTATGGATCAGAGGTCCATCCGCGAAGTCGGAATCGGCGGACCGCCAAAATCGCGCGTCCTGAAACTCGCCAAGCTGGCGCAATCCACCGGCGTTGATGGCGTGGTCGCCTCGGTGCAGGAAGCGAAAGCCATCCGCAAATCGTGCGGTCGCGAATTCCTGATCGCCACACCCGGCGTGCGGCCGAAAGACCCGAACGCAAAGCAAGACGACCAGGCCCGCACCGCCACGCCTCGCGAAGCCATTAAAGCTGGCGCCGATTTTGTGATTGTCGGTCGACCCATCCTGGCGGCACCAGATCCGCGCGCCGCTGCCCAGCAAATCGTCGACGAGATTGCCAGCGCGAAATAAAAGCGCAACCCCAAAGTCCATCGCTCAAGCGGGAGGCAAACATGCCAGAACTTTCCGCCGACCGTAATTCCATTCTCGAACAATTAAAACAAGCCGAAGATGCGGCCGAGCGCGTAATTCGCGGAAAGTCCCGCGAGCAGGCAAACTGGCAGCCCACACAAAAGACTTCGTGGAGCATGTGGCAGTGCTTCGATCATTTGGCGCGCATCAACCGAGTCTATTGCCAGGCGCTGCTGGCTGCGGTAGAGAATCCGCGTGCAACACGCGAGAGCACTGGTCACATGGTGAAGCCGGGATTGTTCTCGAGATGGTTCATCAAAGGCATGGAGCCGCCGGTTCGCATGCGATTCAAAGCAGCGGCAAAGGTGACTCCGTCGAGTGGTGGCGATCCGCAAGAAGCCTTGCATGCTTTTCTGGAATCCCACGCGCCCGTGCGCCGCGTGCTGGACTTCTGGGATCGCGTCAATTTCAACCGCGTTCGTTTCAAAAACCCATTCGTGCCACTGATTCGTTTTACCGTCGGCACAGGGCTGATGGTCATCAATGCGCATGACCGCAGGCACCTGTGGCAGGCGGAACGCGTCCAACAGGCTCCGGGTTTCCCCAACATCTGACGTGCGGTAGGTTTGACCGCTCATTCCACTCTTTCGTACCATCGAAACGTCCGCCTTCCGAATCCTCATATGGCCACCAAGTCAAAAAGCATCATCGTCGGAACCGCGGGACACATCGATCACGGCAAGTCCACGCTGATTGAGGCGCTCACCGGGACGCATCCCGACCGGCTCGAGGAAGAAAAGCGCCGAGGAATCACCATCGATCTGGGCTTTGCGTTTTTGGAAGACGGTGGCGTGCGCTTCGGGTTCGTGGATGTGCCCGGCCACGAGCGATTCGTGAAGAACATGCTGGCCGGTGCGTCTGGCGTAGACCTGGTGCTGCTGGTGATTGCCGCGGACGAAGCCATCAAGCCGCAGACGCGTGAGCACTTTGAGATTTGCCGCTTGCTGGGCGTGAAACGCGGCGTGATTGCGCTGACAAAAAGTGATTTGGTCGACGTTCAGTCGCGCGAACTGGCGCGCATGGAAGTGGAAGAGTTCGTGAAGGGCTCATTCCTGGCGAGTGCCGCGATCGTGCCGGTCAGCGCGAAAAACGGCGACGGCCTGCCCGACCTGAAGAAAGCGCTGCAAGACGCCGCATCGCAAATCACCGAAAAGGATGCGGGCCGCTATTTTCGTCTGCCGGTGGACCGCTCATTTCCCGTCAAAGGATTCGGTACCGTTGTTACGGGCACTCTCATTTCGGGGCAGGTTGCCATTGGCGACGAAGTTGAGCTCTTGCCCGGCGAAAAACGGCTACGCGTGCGCGGGTTGCAAACCGGCGGAAAAAGCGTGGAGCGCGCGGAGGCAGGCCAGCGCACTGCGGTGAATCTTGCCGGTATCGAACACACCGCGCTGCGGCGTGGGATGGTGATTGCCGCGCCGGGTCGCTTCCGTGCGACGCGGCGCGCCGACGTGCGGCTGGAATTGCTGGCTTCCGCGCCACCGCTGAAGCATCGCACACGCATTCATTGTCACTCGGGAACCAGTGAAACCATTGGCGAAGTCTTTTTGTATGACAAGAGTGAGTTGGCGCCTGCTGGATCGAGTCTGGCGCAACTGCGGTTGCAAGATGAAGTGGTGCTTGTGAAAGGCGACCGCTTTATCGCGCGGCAATTTTCGCCCGTGATCACGATTGGCGGCGGCGAGGTGCTGGACCCGTTGGCGCGCCGCCCCACAAAAAAGGACACCGGCCGCGTGGCGTTTCTGGAAACGCTGCAGCGCGGTTCCCGCGAAGACGCTATGCGCGCAATCACCGAACGCAACGTCCTTGGCGTGCCGGCTGCAGAAATCATCGCGCGCACGGGCTGGTTGGAACGTGAACTGCACGAAGCCGCGAATACTCTGGCCAAGGCCAAGGCCGTCCGCATCGTTTCTGCCGAGCCGTTGCTATTGTTTTCCGAGCCGCGCTTCCGGGAAATCTGCGACAAACTTTGCCAGCGCGTGGAGAAATTTCACAACGAAAATCCACTGTCGCCCGGGATGACGCGGGAGGATTTGCGCGCCAGCCTAGGGAAACGCGTTCGCGCCGAAACTTTTCGCGGCGCGCTGGAAGAATTGGTTCAGCAGAAAAAGCTGTCGGTGCAAGCGGACGTGGTGAAGAAGCCCGGCTCCGAAATTACCCTGACACCCGAGGAAGAGCGCGCGCGGCAGCAGATCGAGCAAGCTTTCGCGAAGGCAGGGCTAACCGTTCCGGCGGTGAAAGAAGTTTTGGCACAACTTTCCATCGAAAGCCGGCGCGCCGAGAAAATTCTGCAGATCCTGCTGCGCGAAAAAGTCCTGGTGCGTGTCTCGGCGGACTTGATCTTCCACACCGACGCGCTCGCCAAGCTCACCGCGCTGCTCGCCGGCTACAAAAAAAACAAAGGCGACCGCATCGCCGTGCCCTCCTTCAAGGAGCTCACGGGCATCAGCCGAAAATATGCGATTCCCTTGCTGGAATACCTCGACCGGCAACGCTTGACACGGCGAGCGGGCGACGAGCGTGTTATCCTGTAGGGGATTAAAACGGCAAAACTTTGCCGCGTAGCCCAGGCTACGCCAAGTTGCAAGCATGCGCCGGCGAAGATTGCGTGGAGGCAGTTCATGGGTGAATTTAGTATTTTCCATTGGCTGGTTGTACTGGCCATCATTCTGATTTTCTTTGGTGGGCGCCGCATTCCCGAGGTCATGAAGGGTCTGGGCGAGGGCATTCGAAGCTTCAAAGAAGGCGTGTCGGGCGCGGAGAAAGCCGCCACGCAGGCTGCATCGACAGCCGTTGTCGCCCCTGGCGGACTCACAGCGACGTCTGGCAGCGGCCAGGTTGCACTGAATTGGGGCGCAATCGGAGGAGCGGCCACGTACAACGTCAAGCGCTCTGGCACCAGCGGGGGGCCCTACGCGCGAATCGCTTCGACCTCGGCAACCAGCTACGCCGATGAAGGATTGACTGCCGGAACCACGTTCTACTACGTCGTCTCTTCGACGGTGGCCTCGACGGAAAGCGGAAATTCCGTGGAAGTCAGCGCGACGACAGCTTAGTCTGCGTTCACATCGAATAGCCGAAAGCAGAGTGTGGGAAACTCATTTCCCGGCGTGGTCGAAATTGTGTCCAAGGGTAATTCCTCGCGTTCGCCCTCCCACCAAAACCGTACGTCCGTCCAGTAGCCCCGCCTGCAACTTTTTCCTCACACTGGGTTTTGACAAAGTACCCAGTGGGACGAATCAAGTCGAGGAAAGCAAAAAACAAGGAGACGGGGATGACTAACAAATTCTCGAAGTGGAGTATTGTGCCCGCAGCGCTGCTGTTGATGGGTACGGTGGCACTGGCCCAGGATACGCCTGCGCCCAGCACGACAACGACGACGCCCACCACCGCTCCGGCGCCGACAGTGGGACAGCGCAAGGAAAATCAGCAGGACCGCATTGCGAATGGCGTGAAGAGCGGCCAGCTGACCGCCGGTGAAACCTCAAATCTGGAAACGAAGGAAGCGGCGATCAATGGTGAAACGCGCGCCGACCGCGCGGCAAATGGCGGAAAGCTCACGCAAGCGGAAAAACAGCAAATTAACGGACAACAGAACCAGCTTTCCAAGCAGATTTACAACGACAAGCACAATGCCAACACCGCGCAATATGGCAACAACAAAGTGGGGCAGCGCAAGGAAAATCAGCAAGACCGCATTGCGAACGGCATCAAGAGCGGACAGTTAACCGCAGGCGAAACGGCCAAGCTTGAGAATCAGCAGAAGGGCATCAACCAGCAAGTGAAGGCCGATCGCGCCGCGAACGGTGGCAAGCTCACGCCGGGCGAGAAGCAGCAAGTCAACAAGGAACAGAATGCCGCTTCCAAAAATATCTACAACAAAAAGCACAATGCCAAGACGCAACCGCAAGCAAAAAAGTAGCGCGTTGACAACATTTCAACACAAGCGCCTCGGCATTTGTCGGGGCGCTTTTCTTTTGCGCGCCAAACAACGTAACAAATGGAATGAAACTGCGAGCGGCACCGTCGCATCACGAGAGCGACGACGGCTCGCCTTCAGACCAGCCCAATCCGTTCAGCTCCGATAACAAACGCGACAGCGGCAATCCCACCACGTTGTAGTAGCAGCCCTCGATGCGAGGAATATAGCGGCCGGCGCGGCCTTGTATGGCATAAGCGCCCGCTTTATCGTGAGGCTCGTCGGTCGCCAGATAGCGCGTTATCTCATTGGCCGACAGCTGGTCAAAGTGCACCAGCGTGGTTTCGACAAACGCGCGCTGTTCCACATCCGGCAAACGAATCAGAGATACGCCGGTAACCACGGAATGCGTGCGCCCGGAAAGTTTCTCAAGCATGTGGCGGGCGTCGTCGGTTGAGCGCGGCTTCCCCAAGATTTGCCCCTCGAGCACCACGACAGTATCCGCCGCAATTACGATGGCAGGTCCCACGGAACGCGCAGCCACCAAGTCCGCCTTGGCATTGGCCAGGCGCAGCACCATGTCATTGGGGGCTTCGCCGGGAATCGGGGTTTCGTCCACCGCCGACGAAATGATCGAGAACGCCAGGCCGGCGTCGCGCAAAATCTGTGCTCGGCGTGGTGATGTGGAAGCAAGAATCAGCCGCATAAATTTATGCTCGAATGCAGAATACTACAGCCCAAGAATCGTCGCAGCTGTGCTGCCGGGCAGCCCGGTTTGCTGAGACCTCGGGACAGGATTGAAATAAGAACCGGCTTATCGTTTCAGAATCGAGTGCGCGTAGGACAATCGTCCAGGAAAATGTCCGACGCAGCACATGCGATTTACAATTGTCGCGCGCGGCGAAACGAAGTGACAGAAAACCCGATAAATAACAGTCCAACAGCGATAGAAATACCGATCAGCCAGTGTGTGGCGTCGCGAGTCCATGCACGCAGTGCCATATTCAACCAGCCTAACGCCAGCAAGGCAAATATCGCGCCGATGGCCTCATGAAATAACTGTTTGAGCACGCGCCAAAGCCGCCGAAATCCCCGCGGCTCGGCTTGGCGGCTCGCGCTGCCTGCAACCGTCGACATAGCAGCATCTTAGCGCACTCTCCCGCAAGTGTCCTTGGGGCTGCCCGGCCTGCGGTACAGGTGCCCGATGTGAATACTTTGAGGACAACGCCGAAAGCCCATCTTGTATCGAATATAGTGAAAGCCTACAATCGGGTTTAGATGTATTGGGGAGCTATCCTTGCAACTCGACGACAATCTGAAGAACCTCCTTCGAGAGCTAGGGCACGCTATCAACGACACCGTTTCAGAGTCGGAGCGCATTACCGGCGCCATCGCCGGTGTGCGCGCCCACGGCTATGACATTGTTCTGAAACTCGACGCCACCATCGGTCTGGCCAGACGCGATGCGTCCGGCGGCGAGGAAACTCGCATCACCACGCAGGACCGTCGCTTCCTGGAATCGCTGCGCATTCAGGTGGATCAGGAATCCATGGAACAGGAACCAGAAAAGAAGGCCGCACAGCATCTGACCATGACTCCCCAGGATGTGCGCTTCTTGAAATCGCTACGCATCGCCACGGACGATATCGAATGAAAAAGACTCTGCATCTGGTGGGAATCGCGGCGCTGGGATTGGCTGCACTGGTCACTCTCGGAGCGCCTAACGCCGCGGCGCAGGACCCCATTCTGACGCCCATCATCGTGGACACTGCGACAGCCATTATTGTCAGCGCGGTGACGCCCAAGCCGAAAGACGTAGGCCTCGCAAAGTTTGAAGGCTTTGTCATGAATGCGAATGTGGCGCAGGTTACCGTGCGTGCCAAAGGCAACGACATGGCCATCCGGAGCTTTTCCCTAAGCCAGCCCGCCGCCACCAAGATGCAACAGATCATCGATAAGGGCGGCTACCAATACGGCGACAAGATTACCGTGTATTACGATCCTCAGTCGCAGCAAGCCGTAAAGTTCAAAGGCAAGCCCTCGTCGTAATTTCCAGAGGAGGGGGCCATGATTCGCCCCCCTGCTGTTGCCGGACAATTCTATCCAGACAATCCGAAGGAACTTGCCGCACTCGTTCAGCAATATACCTGCGTTCAGAATCCGCACGAAAAAACTCACGCCAAAGCCTGCCTGGTGCCCCACGCCGGGTACATGTACTCAGGGCACGTCGCGGGTGCGGTCTTTTCGCGCATCGTGCTGCCAAAGAAAATCATAATTCTCGGCGTGCGTCATTATCCTCGCGGTGAGCCGCTGGCCATTCTTTCCGTTGGAAAGTGGCGAACTCCACTGGGGGATGCGCGCATCGATGAAGACTTGGCCGACCGCGTGCGCGCTGCTTGCCCGGCGCTGCGCGAGGACGAAGTGGCGCACAGTCGCGAGCACTCGCTGGAAGTCGAGCTACCCTTTTTGCAACTGCTCGATCCGGAGTTCTCCTTTGTGCCCATCGCCGTCGGCACGATTCGCTATCAGGAACTTCTCGCAGTGGGTGAAGGGCTCGCGCGTGCTCTGTCACAGCGCGACGAAGACATCCTGGTCGTGACTTCCTCGGACATGAATCATTACGAAGACGACGAGCGCACGCGTTGGAAAGATCGCCAGGCCATCGACTGTATGCTTCGCGTTGACGCCGCCGGTTTATATGACGTGTGTCGCAAGGAATCGATCTCCATGTGTGGATTGGGTCCGGCAGTCGTAATGCTCACGGCGTTGCAGAAATTGGGCGTGCAACAGGGAGAGCTGGTGAAATACGCCACGTCGGGAGATGTCTCAGACGATCGCGACCGAGTGGTGGGCTACGCAGGCATGCTTTTTGCCTAAGTCGTTCGCGCGAATGGTTTCGCTGATTCCGCAAAACTAAAACGGCTCGCAGCGCTGCGCCACGAGCCGTTTTCTCAACCTAAAAGGTTGCGCTGTTTCGCTCGATCAGTGCGGACGTCCGCCGCCTCCCGAAGAAGATGGATGTGCGGATCCCGCGGAACTAGCGGGCATCGGCGAACTCACAGAGGTTCCGGGGCTACGTCCACCCCAACCGCCTCCACCGCTTGAAGAACTGCCACCCGAAGATCCGCCACCGACGCGGGCCGGAGCCGGCGCGATCGCAGGCCGCGCAGGAACAGAGCTGTGAGCGGCAGCAGGAAATGATGTGGCCGGATGCGCAGCAGGCAGATTGGCATTGCCACCACGTCCGGCAATGGCTTCGTTGACCTTGGCGACATTGCTATGCGCTTGCGCCACATTGTTCGTGGCCGCCACAGCTTGACCCGAATTCACGAAGCGATGCTCCGTCGGGTCGTACAAGATCGATGATTGACGTGTAGCGCCAGCTTGCCGCGTCGTGAAAGTGTTTGTGGGCAGCGTGCGCGAAACCGCTAACGGCGCGCCCGTCTTGGCAACATTACTGGCGACCAGAGCATTCGCTGGTAGATGCTTAACCACGGAAACTTTCTCACCATTCGCAATGGCAACAGGCGAAGCGATTCGGTTCCCTTGCACCGGATAAATTCCCTGAGCCGCATTCAGTGGCGTTTTGCCATTCTTGTCCAGAGGATGCGCGGGAATCAATCCCAGCGCCCCGCCGGAGTTAATCCAAACCGCCGTCACAGGCCGATAGGTAATTGGTCTTCCTCCGTAACCGCCATAACCCGCGCCGTACCCAGCAAAACCGTTGGGCGTCCACACCCAGCCGTAAGCCGGCGAAAAAATCCAGCCGCCATAGTGATAAGGCAACCAGCCCCACGGTGCCGAACCAATGAACGACCAACCGACGCTGGCGTCCATGTACCAGTTGCCATAAGCCGCATCAAACGGACACCAGCCCATGCCAACGCCAAACGGGCGCCAGCCGTATCCATATCCTGCCATCGAATACCAGGAACCGAAGGTATACAGATCAGAAAATCCGGAAGAGTAATTTGCTGTGCTGGTGTATTGGTTCGTGTAATTCGTGGCTGTCACCACGCTGTCGATCCGCCCAGACACCCAGCGGTCAAAATCGTCGCTCGGGTCAGCGCGTGCAATCACCAGGTTCTTCGGGTCAGAGGCGCGCACAGAAAGGGACTGGCCCTTTTCCAGCGGAGTGGTCTTGTCATCACGCAGTATGGAAACCTGCCCCGCTTCCACGTCCACCGTGCTGCCATCGTCAAAATTGTTCAGCCGGAATCGCGACCGCGCGCTAGCCTCCACCGTAAAGTCTCCGCCTGTAACGCTGAAATAGTCCGATTGCGAGTGCACATAGAAAACCGCGGTACCTTGGCGCAGCACCAGGCGAGTAATCCTCTGTCCATCGTGCAGCGAGAGATCGTAGAACTCCAGAACGCTGTTGTCGCTCAGGAACGCCATGGCCCCATTTTCAAACTCAACCTCCGCCCGGCCCGCGCCCGTTGCCAGCGCAGACCCTTCGCGGATCGGCATGTTCAGCGGCGCGGTTTCCCATACCGCCTTGGGATCCGTCAAAGACTCGTCATGGAATGAGCTGGCAAAGCGCACATCTCCCTGAACCAGGCTTAAGCGGATGATTCGAATATGACTGGTATCCGCGGCCGCAATGCCAGGGAGGCCGGCGCAAATCAGCAGAATTACTGCAAAAATCAGTACAAGTGACCGAGCTTTCATGACGAACCTCGAGGTGAGCTAGCTCCCCTGTAAAGTTAGACGATAGCGCAGTTCCCGGGGTTGCGTAAGACGAAAGATATGACAAGCCAGTGACATACCAAGCTGGCACCACGCATGCCACCGCAGCGCTATCTCGGGCGTTTTACTTGCGTCAAGTAGCGGTTTCGCCAGCCCAGTATACGATTCAGTGATGACCACAATGAGAATTATTCATTGCCAACTGCTTGACAATAGACGGTTTACCCGATAACGTCCCTCCTCTATTTATCCTCCAGGGGTGTGGTTACCACCAATCTCACTTGCCCATCGGCCTAAAACGCCGGTGCCAGGCCGGGCGGCGAGATTTCCCGGTTTCCCGGGACATGGCGGACTTTTATTTCGGGGGGGATAGCATGCGGGGACTCATACGACTTTTTTCATTGTTCTTCCTTATTACAGTGTTGCTCAGCGTACCTGCGGCGAAGGGCCAGGGTGGCGCCACGGGTGCCATCAGTGGAACCGTTACGGACGTCAGCGGCGCTGAGGTTGCCGACGCCGAGGTACAAATCTCCAACAGCGCCACGGACCTGCTGGTGCGCCGGCAAAACACCGGCCCCGATGGCTCCTTCGTGGCCACGCTACTACCGCCCGGAAACTACTACCTGGTGGTGAACAAGGCGGGCTTCGCCACCGCCAGAGCCACAGGCGTCGAAGTTCGCGTTACGGAGACAACTCGCGTCACCATCTCGCTGAAGCCCGGAACGGTCAGCGAAAAGGTGGAGATTTCGGCTCAGGTCGCCACCGTTGACACTACCGCCGCTACCACCGGTGGCACCCTGGGGGCAGAAACCATCCGCGAGCTTCCTCTCGCGACGCAAAACTACCAGCAGTTGCTGACCCTCAGCACCGGCGCGCAAAGCGAATTGAATGCCTCGGCGCAGCTCGGACGCGGCGTCACGAAAATATTCGTGAACGGCCAGCGCGAAGATAACAACAACTATCAGATCGAAGGAATCAGCGCCACCGACTACAACGTGGCGCAAAATTACTACGTTCCTCTGCCGAACCCGGATGTGTTGCAGGAGTTCAAGGTGCAAACGTCGCTGTACGATGCTAGCCAGGGGCGCAATGGCGGCGGCGACGTCAACGCCATCCTCAGAACCGGCACGCGGCAGTATCACGGCGATTTGTACGAGTTTTTCCGCAACGAAGTCCTCAACGCCAACGAATTTTTCCAAAACGCCAGCGGCCTGCCGCGCCCCGAAGTGCGGCAAAACATTTTCGGAGCCAGCCTCGGTGGTCCGTTGGTGAAAGAAAAGTTCGGATATATTTTCGGGAACTATCAGGGAACGCGCCAGGTCAGCGCGCTGTCGGCCGGAACGCAGATCAATAATCCTGGCTTCCCGGTTCTTCCTACCGACCGCAGCGCGGAAAACCTGGCGAGTATTTTCAGCACCCCGGCAGTTGCGCCGTCAGCCAGCAATCCCGCAGGTTGCGCCGCCGCCCCGATCTCCATCGATCCCGTCGTGCTGAAACTGTTGAATTTTCAAAGCACGCAGTTCGGCAACACTCCTGGCGGATACTTGATTCCTTCCGTCGCAGGCACGCCAGGTGTCAGCGTGAATCCCACCACCTGCCAGGTAACCGTGAATACCGCGCCGTTCCTCTACAGCAAGCCCGGAACCTTCAGCGATAATCAGTTCACCATCAACTGGAACAGGGAATTCAATTCCAGCCGCGACAAACTTAGCGCCAATTTCTTCTTCTCCAACTCCTCTAGCCTTTTGCCCTTCGGTGCCGGCGGCTTGCAAGCTTCCCTGGGCGGCACCCTGGCCAGCAGCATCAGCGCTACGGACCTGGATTTTCCTTACCAGATTCCCGTCGCTGCGCGATTCTTCAGCATTGGCGAAACCCATCTTTTCAATCCCAGCTTGGTCAACGAATTCCGCTTCGGCTACGTGCGCATGAATTACAGCTTGCTGAACGTGCCGCCAGTCACCGCTGCGGATCTGGGCATCGATCGCCCTTCCAACAACATCACGCAATCCATCTACAAGTTTACGTTCAACACTTCCGGCTTCCAGATTGGACCCACTCCTCCCGCCAACCAATATCAGACCCAGAATAATTTCAACTTTATCGATAACGTCAGCTGGGTTAAGGGCGCGCACGTTTTCCGATTCGGCGCAGAACTTACGCGCGTCAATCTCGACAAGCAGTTTCCGCAAACCTTCAACGGACAGATCTTCTTCTTGAACAGCGCGGGCTTAACCGACTGGCAGAATTTCCTGCAAGGTGCATCAGCCTTCAGCTTTGGCGGCGGCGGCGTTTACAACCACCAGTACCGCGCTACCGATTACGGCTTCTTTGCGCAGGACGATTGGAAAGTACGCCGCAACCTTACGCTCAACCTCGGTTTACGCACCGAGATCGACGGCGCGTTCAGCGACAATCTGTGCCATCTCGGCAACATCGACGAAAGCCTCGCCGCGCAGAATCTCTATCCTATGATCTATGGCGGTTGCGCCAACACATTGAACGTTCCCGGGCTGACCGGCAGTGGAAGCGACACCACGTTCAAGAACGCCTATTCCACTGGGCTCGCGCCGCGCATTGGCCTTGCTTACGACCTCGGCGGCAAAGGCACCACCACCATTCGCGCCGGCTACGGCATCTACTTCGTACGCGAAGACGTTGGAACCGCAGACCAGCTTTCCTTCCAGGCGCCGTTCTTGCCGATCACCTTCGGAGCTTCGAATCCCGGCTGCCTGGCAACTTACTTTTCGCAGAATCCAGCTCCGGGTTGCACCAACAACGGTCTCCCCGTCGCTGGAACTCTCGATCCCAACTTCATTCCATGTACCGCGGCATTCCAGGGTTTCACCGCAGGCAATCCAAATCTGGCCGGCAACTTTGCGTGCGCCGCTGGCAGCCCCGGGACGGTTCCCACCACCAACCTGTTCGTGCTGGCGGTTCCGCGCAAGTTCGTGATGCCGAATACGCAGCAGTGGAACATGACCATCCAGCGCGATTTGGGTAAGCAATGGGTGCTGGAAGTTGGCTACGTCGGAACCCACGCCGTGCACTTGCGCGAAACCCGAACCAACATTCCCGGGCAAGACGCCAGTCCAGAACATCCCGTAAGCATCACCGACGTAAACGGGAATACCTACCAGATCACCGCCAATACTTTTGCTAATGGGCCCGCGCGGTCTCCAATCCCTGCGATTAACGGCTACGGCGGATTCCAGATTTTCGCGAACGACGCCTACTCGCACTACAATTCGCTGCAGACCACACTCTCGCGGCGCTGGGCTCACGGTTATGTCCAGGCCGCTTACACCTTCTCCAAGTCGACGGACGCCACCTCCAGCGGCAACACCGCCCTGAACACCGCCTATAACAATGAAGCCGATCTGAAGTGGTCGCGCGGTTTGTCGGACTTCGATCGCCCGCAGCGCCTGGCCCTCAGCTATCGCTACGACCTGCCTTTCTTCGCCGACGGCAACGATTGGAAACACAAGGCGCTGGGTAATTGGTCCATCAGCGGAATCACCATCATCCAGTCCGGAACGCCGTTTTCCGTCACTGATTCGCTCGCCGGTTCTGGCTTCCTTTCGCCTGGATACACTCCGACTCTGAACGGCAGCCTGGCGTCCGGCGGAACCGTTGGCGGCGGTTATACAAAGGGCAGTGTTGAGAACCGCCTGAACGGTTATTTGAACCTCGCCAACTTTGCTCCGGCACCGCTGCTGTATCCCACGGAGTGCGCTTCCGATCCCAACTTCTGCACCACGAATTTCGGGGTGCTCGGTCGCAACACTTATCGCGGCCCGTACCAGCAGAACTGGGATTTCTCGCTCATCAAGAACTTCCAGTTAGGGGAGCGCTTCAACCTGCGCTTCACCACTGACTTCTTCAACATTTTCAACCATGCCAACTTCGCGAATCCCGCGATCAACGACGTGGAAACCATCACCCACGATGCCAGTGGCAATCCCACGAACGACGGGCCCTTCGGCAAGATCTTCTCGACGGTAGGCACGCCGCGGCTGATTCAGTTTTCGTTGAAGCTTTCGTTCTAAGCCGGGCTCTTTCTACACTTGGCTAACGCTGGGGCGCATAAAATCCGCGCCTCAGCGTATTTTCCCGCGGAAGTACCTCGCGGCCACTAGTGATATGATTTTTCGGCTATGGCTAAAATCGCTTCACGCATTGCACAACTGACCGGAGAAGGCGCTCTGGCGGTATACACGCGCGCCAAAGAACTCGAGAAGCAAGGCCGCTCCATCATTCACCTCGAGCTCGGCGAGCCCGACTTTCATCCCGCCGCGCCGGTGGTGGATACGCTGCGCGCCGCTGTCGCCGACGGGCGCGACCGCTACGTCTCTACGCGCGGCATTCCTCCGCTTCGCGAAGCCATCGCCGATTATCTGAAGCGCACGCGTAAACTGGATGTCCGCGCGGAACAAGTCTTGGTGGCGCCGGGCTGCAAGATGGCTCTGGCGTTGGCGATGATGGCGCTGATTGAGCCCGGCGACGAAGTGCTCTATCCCGATCCCAGCTTCCCGATTTATCCGTCGTTCACGCGCGGCCTGGGCGCGAAAGCTGTGCCCTACGCGTTGCGCGAGAAAAACAGGTTCCAGCCGGATGTGGCGGAAATTGCCGCGAAGATTACGCCGAAGACCAGCATGTTGATCTTCAATTCACCGAACAACCCCACCGGAACGGTGTTCAGCGACGCAACGCTGCTGCAAATTGCCGAACTCGCGCGCAAGCACGACCTCTGGGTCATTGCCGACGAAATTTATGCCCGCATTCTGTTCAGTGGTGAGTACAAATCCATTTGGTCATTGCCCGGCATGGCGGACCGCACCGTGATTATCGACGGGTTCTCCAAGTCCTTCGCCATGACCGGATGGCGCCTGGGCTACGCCGTGGCGCAAACGCCGATAGTCGACGCGCTAGATATGCTGGTACTCAATACTTTCACCTGCACCGCGGAGTTCACGCAGGTGGCAGCCATCGAAGCTTTGCTGGACATTACCAGCGCCGTGCCCGCGATGGTCCACGAATATCGCAAGCGCCGCGATCTTTTCGTCGCGAAGCTCAACAAGATTCCCGGATTCCGTTGCCAGTCGCCCGACGGCGCCTTCTATGCCTGGGTGAACATCGAGGAAACCGGCAGAACCGCGGAAGAGGTTCAGAAGATTTTGCTCGAAGAGGTCGGCGTCGCGGGAATTGCGGGCGCGGCATTCGGCGCGGAAGGCAAGAATTTTCTGCGCTTCTCTCTGGTCAGCGCCACCCATCTGCTCGAAGAAGCGTTGGAACGCATTCGCCGTGTGTCGTCGCATTGGCGCGCCACCGTGGCGTTGTAGGTTGCCGCGCGGTCCGGAGAACTCTGAGCTTCTGATTTTTCACACCTGAACGAACGGGGGATTGCCGGTGAGGAAACATTTGCTGTGCGCAAGCGTGGGACTTCTTATTGTGGCAGGTTGGGCGCAATCGGCGAACGCGCAAGCCACGCCGTATCCCGCCGGGGACGTCAAGAAAACATACGACCATCTGCTCGTCGAGATCGACAAGATCCCCATGTACGACAATCACGCCCATCCCGGCTTCGCCGACGATTCCGATGTCGACGCCATGGCCGCCCCGCCCGACGAGAGCCCTACCTTTCGCCTGCGCGACGACAATCCGGAGTTTGTCGCCGCCGCTAAATCGCTTTTCGGCTACCCTTACGACGATTTCAAGCCGGAACATTCCAAATGGCTGGCCGACAAAAAGAACGCGGCGAAACAAGCCGGCGGTACCGCGTATTTCGACGGCATCCTCGACAAACTAAACGTACAAATCTGCCTGGCGAATCGCGCCATGATGGCTCCCTACCTCGACCCCAAACGATTCCATTGGGTCTTCTTCGGCGATTCCTTTTTCTATCCCTTCGATAATAGCCAGCAGACCGCCAGCACTCCGGATATGGGCGTGTACGTTCCGCTGCAGGAAAAGATGTTGGCGCGCTGGAAAAAACAGGAAGGTGTCGAGGGACTTCCCGCGAACTTGGCCGGCTATGAGGAATTTGTGCGCCGTACCATGGCCGACAATCAGAAGCATGGCGGCGTAGCGATTAAGTTTGAAGCCGCTTACTTCCGTACCTTGTATTTCACTGATCCGCCGCGTTCTCAGGCCGAAGCGATTTATAGTCGCTACCGCGCCGGCGGCGTTCCCAATGCCGACGAATACCGCATCTTCCAGGATTACATTTTTCGCGTGATCGCCGATCAGTCCGGCAAGCTGCACCTGCCCATGCATTTTCACACCGCCGTCGGCATTGGCGACTACTTCAGCCTGCGACAGGGCAACGTCCTGAATCTGGAAAACGTGGTGCGCGATGCTCGCTACAAAAATGTCACTTTCGTGCTGATTCACGGCGGCTGGCCGTATGAACGCGAAGCCGCGCTGCTCACCGCGGTGAAGAATGTTTACCTGGACACTTCGTTCCAGTCCGAACTCCTCTATCCGTCGCAGTTTAAAGACGTGCTCAAGATGTTGCTCACCATTTATCCCGACAAGATGATGTATGGCTCCGACGCCTTCCCATTCAACGACGCTCTAGGCGCCGAGGAAAGCATGTGGCTGGCAGCGCGCACCTCGCGCACCGCACTGGCCGCCGCGCTGGCTGAACTGGTGCAAGAGGGCGCAATCACCGAGCCGACAGCACTACAGATGGCGCGAAACTACCTTCACGACACCGCAGCACGCATGTATGGAGACATGAAATGAGTGAAAAACAGGAATTCAAATACATTCCTTGGAACCAGGTTCACCGCGAACCCCTGAACGACAAGATCGACCGCGAGATGGTCGTGGGTGACAAGGTTATGCTCGCTCGCGTGTTCATCAAAAAGGGTGGCCACGTTCCCGAGCACCATCACCACAATGAACAGGTCACCTACATTCTGGAAGGTGCCCTGAAATTCGCCATTGATGGCAAGGAAGTGGTTGTGAAAGCCGGCGAAGTTTTGTGCATCCCGGCCAACATGCCGCACGAAGCTTGGGCGCTGGAAGACACGCTGGACCTCGACGTCTTCACTCCGCCGCGCGAAGACTGGCTCAACAAGACCGACGCCTATCTCCGCCATGGCAAGTAGTAGCGAGGCTCCCGGCGCGAATCGTCAGTAGACTCCCTGCGACCGGCCCGGCGCCGAGACGACTCCTTTTACCACGGACAGCGTGTACTTCTCTGCCTGTCCATCCCAGGTTTTGATTTGAAACGATTTTCCGGCCGCGACGCGCCGTACCCCGATTTTCGTGAAGGTCAGTGGCTCGCGGTGCGCACAAACTTCCGGCGCTGCCGTGGACTCCATAAAATAGGCCGGTCCCTCGCCCACCACGTGCGCGGTTCCGTCCAACTCTACGAGCACCGCAACATTTTCTTCGACGGCAATGGCGCGAATTTGCTTGGCCCAACCGTCTTGTAGAATGCGCGCCATGAAGACCAGTAACCTGCCCAGCCGGTCGCGTTTTGCGAAATGTGTATCGGTAATCGTGTCGGCCAAAAGCGGAATGTTCAGGAATTCGCGCGTAATCGTGACCTTATTGCCATACGGATCGGCGAGGGCGTCCGGAGAATGAATCGTGTCGATCATGGATGCAAACGAATACTCGCCAAGTATGGCCAGGCCCGCGCTGTTGCCGCCGATGGGCCGGCCCGCGGCAATATAGCGGTTCAAAGCATCCTGCACCGGAGTATCTTGCCAGAAGCGCACGTAATTCGACTGATCACCGCCGGCCAGGAAAATACTTTCTGCCTCCTGAATAATCTTCGCCACCTTCGGATCGTCGGAGTCTTCGCGATCCGTAAAAACAATGGTGGCCACCGAGTTCAATGGGCAAATCGTCTTGATCTCCTCGTTCACTTTCCTCGCGTAGTCGTCTTCCGTGTCCGCGCGCAGAATCAGGAAGTCGCCCCCGTTCGCCCGTTCACACAAGAACTTGAACGCCGGGTCTTGTTTCCCGCCTCCTCCCATCAATGCCAATCCGCCGACGGGTTTGGCGCTGCTATCGGCGGCATTTCCCGCGCGAAAATATTTCCACTTCGCTTGGGTCGGAGCGGCAAAAAAACCACCGAATAGGATTGCGGCACAGCAAAAAGTGCAAAGGGATAGCCAGGAATTGTACTTGCGCATCGTGAAAGTATAGACGCAGAAGCGAAACGGGTCTCGAGTAATCGAAGTGGCCGTGACTGAATTGGTACAGGTGCGGCTCCATACGCACTATCCCGTTGACTTCGTTCATTCCTTAACCCATACTGCGCGGCAAGTAGCAGCAAAAAGGACGGGGATGTCGCGACGAAACCATTTCATGTTCATTACTTGCTCCCTATTCCGGGTTAATCCGCAAATTGCCACCGGTGGTCGTCAGTCCGGCCTTTAAGCATTCATTTTCAGTTTTTTTGATCAACTGCTGAATCCTTTCAGCCGATGCATTCGCCTGAAAGGGCTAAAGTCCAGTTCCAAAATGGGGGGTCCTATGCACTTATATTCTGTTCGGCGACTTTTATTTCTGCTGTTCGTGTGTCTCGTTCCGGCGTTGTTGCTGGCGCAAACCAATCGTGGCCGCATCGGCGGCCAGGTAACGGACTCGTCCGGCGGCGCCATTCCTGGCGCCAAGGTCATCATCGAAAATCTGGGAACTCATGTGCAAACGGTTCTCGAAACCAACAGCGACGGAAACTACGTCGACCCGAACGTTGAGCCGGGCGTCTACTCCGTCAGGGCGGAAGCTGCGAAATTCAGAAGCGTGCTTCGCGATCATGTGCAAGTAGAAGTCGCCAACGATATCAAGATCGATTTTCAACTTGTACCCGGCGCCATCACCGAAGTCGTGGAAGTCAATGAACAAGCGCCGCTGACCGAAACCTCCAACGCCGTGCTGAGCGGCGTGCTTTCCAACCAGGCCATTAGCGAACTGCCCATGCAGGGACGCGATTTTCAAAACCTGCTGCCCTTGCATCCCGGTGTGCAAAGAGAACCGGGTGGCGGTTTTCATACGTTGACCTCAAACGGTATGCGCCCTGACGACAACAACTTCATCATCGACGGCGCCACCGACAACGATGCCTATTACGGCGAAACCGTGGTCAACGATGCCGGTATCAGCGGAACTCCCGCCAGCCACCTGCCCCTCGATGCCATTCAGGAATTCAACACCCAGGAGCAGCCCAGCGCCGATTTTGGAGCCAAGCCCGGCGTGGTCGTGAACATGGGAATCAAGTCCGGCACAGACGTGCTTCACGGCAGCGCCTATTATTTCTACCGCAACAACGCCGTCGATGCGCGCAACTATTTCAATCCGGCGCCGGAACCAACTTCAGCCCTGTTGTTGAATCAATTCGGTGCCTCTTTGGGCGGGGCCTTCATCAAGAAAAAGTGGTTCTACTTCGTGAATTACGAGGGCGTGCGCGACAAGGTTGGGAATCCTTACCTTGCGGACAGCCCGGTCACGCAATCGCTGGTTGGGCGCGTCGATCCCAGCACCTTGAACTTTCCCCTCGAGGAATACAGCATTGTGGATGCTATGAACGCCACGGGCTGTGGACAATCCCCGCTGCCCGCCAATTGCAGCCAGCTCAGCCAAAATTTGTTGAAGTACTTCCTGCCAAACCCCGGCTTGACGGCAAACGCCAGTGATCCCGCGGCCATCAATTTCGACTTTAACAATACCAACCGCGAAGACAACATTGTTTTCAAGTCTGATTTCGTGTTCAACGAACACCACACCGTCTCTGGCCGCTACATCTATTCGAACAGCAACCAGGTGGAAGAAGATGCCGTGCCGATCCGCAGTGAATGGCTATCGAAAACCAAGCCAATTACCCAGGTATTCGGGCTGGACTGGGTATGGACGCCAAACTCCCGCTGGGTCAACACCGCGCGCGTCAGCTTCAATAGCTTCAATGAAGCGATCACTTCGGTGGACGGAAGCGTGAATCCAACCGCCTACGGATTGAATACCGGCGTCACCAATCCGCAGCTTTTTGGTTTCCCGCGCATCAATCCGGATCGCAATACCATGAATTACATGGGCGGCAATTCCAGTTGGCCTCTGGATACCACGCCGAGCAAGACCACGACCCTCTCTGACACCGCGACCTTTCTGGTTGGCAAGCACAGCCTGAGATTTGGCATGAGCTACACCCACGGCAATGTCGATTACTTCCGCGCCAACTACGGTCGCGGACGCATTGATTTCGACACCTTGTCGGACTTCCTGGAAGGCAACGTGTATGCCTGGAGGATTCTCTACGGCGATCCCGGCCGCAACATCAGCATGAATTCGATTGGCCTGTTTGCTCAGGATGACTTTCGCGTCACCAAAAACGTTATGCTCAATCTGGGATTGCGCTACGACGTCACCTACCCCATCAAAGACTCACAAAACCGCTTGGGCAATTTCGATCCCGAAAAGGGCATGGTTCAGGTGGGATTTGGCACTAATCAGCTGTATCCGACAAACTACAACAACATCTCGCCGCGCATCGGAGTCGCGTGGGATGTCTTCGGCAACGGCAAGACGGTGGTGCGCTCTGGCTTCGGGATGATCTATGTCCAGCCGTCCATTCGAACCTTTGTGAATAGTTCGGGAGCGAACCTGGTTCCTACCGGCCTGCAGACCCAACTCGACTACACCGATGGGTCTGTGCGTGTTCAACCGCCAACCGGCACCATCACTTCTTTTGTGCAGACCACCGGCGACCCCAGTGAGATCAACTGGAACACTACCGGCCCCATCTTTCCGGTGAATAGCTCTTCACCACCGATTTGCAGTATTGGCTCGCCCTGCGACATCTCCGCGATTGATCAAAATTTGAAGACGCCTTATGTCCTTAACTGGAACCTGAACGTTCAACAGCAAATCACTCCCACCACCCTGCTGCAAGTCGCCTACGTCGCCAACCATGGAGTAAAGCTTTACAGCACCATCGATCAGAACCAGATCAACACCTCGATTGACGGCGCCGACTCGCAATACGGGCGTCCCTTGGTTTCGAACTGCCCCGCAAATCTGGGCGGGCTCGGGACTGGCGGCTCGTGCTTCCCGTACCTGGAGTTCGTCAACACCATCGGCAACAAGTCGCTGTCCAGCTACCAGGCGTTGCAGGTGACGTTTACCAAACGCTACTCCCACGGCCTCTATTTGCTTGCAGGCTACACTTACGGCCACGCTATTGACACCACCAGCGGCACCACCAACCTCGCGGACGTCCCTCAAAACAGTCTCGACTATGCTGCTGAAAAAGCCGCCGGAGATTACGACATCCGGCACCGCTTCACCCTTTCCGTCATCTACGACATTCCCTCCATCAAATCCAAATTGCAGATGCTGGAAGGCTGGCAGGTCAGCGGCATTTATTCCTACCAGACCGGCGAGCCGTTGAATCTCTATGACGATACTTACGACCTGACGGGAACGCTCGAAGGCTATTACAACGCGGGCTGGGACCGTTGGAACATCAAAGGAAACCCCAAGAATCTGACCTGGTCGCAGACTTCGCCGCTTCCCTTCCTGTCGAACACCTACGACCCCGATGGGAACGTGCTCACTCGTGATCCCGTTTGTATGTCTGCGGCGACCACGCCTGCGCTGGTCGAGTCATTGGACTACGTTGGCGGTTGCTGGGCAAAGAACGGGGCAATCATGTATCCCAACGCCTTCAACACCTTCGGCACGATGGGTCGCAACATCTTGCGCGGCCCGGGCTTCAACAATTTTGATTTTTCCGTCAGCAAGATGTGGAAATTGCACGAACGGCTGCAGTTGCAGTTCCGTGCGGAATTCTTCAACATCTTCAATCATCCGAACTTCGCCAACGGTTCGATCGACACCGACCTGGCGGACAGCGATTTGGGCCTCGCGAAAGCTACCCCCGACGTCCAGGCTTCTAACCCGGTCATTGGTTCTGGCGGCTCTCGTCATATCCAGTTCGGGCTCAAACTGCTCTGGTAATTCAACGCTAAACCAAAGCCGGTCGAGCTTCTTAAAACTCGACCGGCCTTTTTATTTTCAATAGACCAGTTGCGGTGAACGTTGCAGCGTCGCTCACCAAATTTTGCAAGCGTTTTCGCGCACCATCGCTTCGCCTTTCGTGCAGCCAAACGCTTTCGCGAATGCTTCCATATTTGACAGTGGCCCATTGGCGCGGAATCGCGGCAGCGGATGCGGGTCCGTGTTGGTTTGCAGCCGCGCCGCTTCCGGCCGTTGATTTGCTCCCCACACTTGCGCCCAGCCCAGGAAGAAGCGCTGCTCCGGCGTAAAGCCATCCACGTCCTTGGGGCGTTTGCCTTCGATGGATTTCTCGTACGCCGCATACGCGATCGTCAAGCCGCCCAGGTCGCCAATACTTTCACCCAGCACCAGCTTGCCATTCTGATGCAGTCCCGGCTCCACTTCGTAGCTGTCGAACTGCTTCACGATGCAATCCCCATGTTCGTCGAAGCTCTTGCGGTCCTCCGGCGTCCACCACGTTCGCAGATTGCCCTGGCCATCGAATTTGGAGCCTTGGTCGTCGAACCCGTGGCTGATCTCGTGGCCGATCACCGCGCCCATCCCGCCATAGTTCACGGCATCATCGGCGTTGGGGTTATAAAACGGCGGTTGCATGATGCCGGCTGGAAAAACAATCTCGTTCATCGTGGAGTTGTTGTACGCATTCACGGTCGGCGGCGTCATGCCCCATTCCAAACGATCTACCGGCTGGCCGATTTTCGCCACTTCGCGCGCCTGCTCGAATTCTGAGCCGCTGCGGAAGTCCGCCAGATAGGACCCGCGAGTAACTGTGAATTTCGAATAGTCGCGCCACTTATCGGGATACCCAATCTTCACGGTGAACGCTTCCAGCTTGGCCAGCGCCTGCTTCTTGGTCTCCGGCCCCATCCACGCCAGCGTGGGAATGTCGGATTTCAGCGCGGCAATCAGATTGTTGATCATTTCTTTTGCATGCGCTTTGGCCGCCGGCGGGAAATATTCTTCGACATATACTTTGCCGAGCGCTTCCCCCAAATTCTGGTCCGTCGCCTGCACGCAGCGCTTCCACCGCGGCAGAATTTCCTTTGCTCCCGACAGCTTCTTTCCGTAGAAATCAAAATTTTCCTGCACGAAATTCTCGGGCAGCGCCGGCGCGTAGGCGTGTAGCAATTGCCACCGCAGATAAACCTTCCAATCCGCCAGCGACGCAGCCGTAAGTTCGCGGTTCATCTCTTTGAAGAAGTCAGGTTGTCGCAGGTTGGCCTGGTCCAGCGCGGGCGCGCTCATGGTGTGCAGATAGCTTTCCCACGACCAGTCCGGCGTCAGCGTGCCGATCTGCGCTAGCGTCATCTTGTTGTAATTCTTGTCCGGATCGCGCAGTTCCACGCGACTGCGCGATGCTTTCGCCAGGCTCGTCTCCAGCTCCATCACCACCTTGGCTTCAGCCGCCGATTTGTCCGGCGCGTCGCCCGCCAATTCCAACATTTTCGCCACGTGCTGCGCGTAGTCCGTGCGCAACTGTTTCGACTTGTCGTCTTCGCGCAAATAGTAATCGCGGTCCGGCATTCCTAAACCGCCCTGGCTCAACTGCGCCAGATTGCGTGAGCTGTCCTTGAAGTCCGGCGCCGCGAAAAAGCGGAAGACCGCATTCACCCGCTCCCGCTGCAAGTTCGCAATTTCCGATTCCAGAGCTTTGCGGTCTTGTACCGCTTCAATGGCGGCAAGTTCCGGGGCAAGCGGTTTCAGTCCAGCGGAATCGATCGCGCTGGTGTCCATGCAGCTGCCATAAAAATCCGCGATCTTCTGTTTGTCCGAACCCGCGGGCGCATTCTGTTTCGCCACGTTCTCCAGAATCGTGTGCAAGTCCGTCAGATTCTTGTCTCGCAGCACCGTGAACGACCCCCAAGTCGCATACTCCGGCGGTATCGGGTTGCTCTTCATCCAGCCGCCCATCGCGAATTGGTAGAAGTCGTCGCAAGGCTTGCAGGTTTTGTCCAGATTGCTCATGGAAAAACCCCAATTCGCGTCCGCGTTCACGCTGCGTACCAGCGGAAGTATCAGCGCACACGACAAACAAACAATCAGCCCAGCGCCCAGCGCTATCCGGCCACGTTTATGTTTCATAGCTTCACTCCAGGATTGATGTCGGCAGCGAATTCCCTGCGATTCACTTTTCAGCGGGACAGTGTAGCAGAAGGAGTTTTTGGATGCAGGAAGCGCCTTAGTCTGGGGCGGCGCAATCTACCGGTTGCGCATTCAACAAATCGCTCAAGACCTTAGGGGCAATACCCACCAGGTATCCGCGGCGTCCACCATTGATGTAGATCGCAGGCATTGCCAGCACACTACACTCCACGTACACGGGAAGCGCTTTGCGCGTTCCGAACGGCGACGTTCCACCCACCTGGTATCCGGTATGGCGTTGCGCAACTTCGGGCTGGCACGGCTCAACTTTTTTCGCGGAAATCTGGCGCGCGAGGTTTTTCAAGCTTACTTGCCAGTCGCCGTGCATCAGCACGATCAGCGGCTTGGCATCCTGGTCTTGCATCACCAGCGTTTTGACCACCGCGTGCTCATCGACGCCCAGCTGTCGCGCGGATTCCGCTGTGCCTCCGTGCTCCACGTAGTCGTAGATGTGTTCGGTGAACGTTACCGCGTGTTGCCGCAGCATCGCCGTCGCTGGAGTTTCCGAAACGTGTTCCTTGCGGGCCATATTTCCGCTGCAACGGAACTTACTTGGCTGGCGTGTTCGCGGGCGGCAGGTACGCCGTCTGGTATTTGGCTATGTTCACTTTTTCCCACTCGCCTTTAATGATCCCGTCGCGAATCTGCGCCGGCGTTTTGCCTTTGCGCGTTTGTTCGTAGGAGTAAAACGCTTCCCTCATGCACGTGTCGCAACCGGAACCATGCCGCCCCACAAAGCAATCCAGCAAGCTGCCGTGGCCTTGGCTGCGATCGCAGTGGCAATAGCACGGCTGCTGGTAAAGCACCTTCTTCACACGGCCCGCCACCATGTAGGCATTGAACACGCCGATGTTGGGAAAAAGTGAAGGCTCCATCGTTGCCGGCAGCGCGTCCTTCGGCGGCTCCATGTGAAACGCCGGAATCGGTTCATCGGGGTTCGGCGCTTGTTGCATCCCGGCCATTGGCCGTGGCCCGGAAGCCGCGAATTGCGGAATCACCAGCAGGCACAGGCCCGCCAAAAGAATCGCCGCCGCAGTCAGGATTTTGCCGAGTGGTTTCATGGGGACCTCTCCTGTTCCGTACGCCGCTCTTTGCACGCTCTATTCAATGTACGTGGCCTGTCCGCGAAATTCCACTCTCGTGCCGCATCCGCCACCGTCGCGGGCTCTACGGCAAATGAATCACGGCAATTCGCACCGGCTCCAGTTTCGTTACATCCAGCACGCGGTCGTTGGTATTCAGATTGTCGCTGCCACTGTTCACGATGTAGTAGAAGTCATCCTCGCGCAGCGCTCCCGTCGTCGGCAAAACGCACAAATTCGAGCGGTACTCCAGAATCGTCGTTTTGGAGACGCGAGCGCCGTCACTGGACAACTGGAAGGCGGCAACACGCGGCGTTCCGATTCCATTTTGAATCGCAATCAAGCTGCCTTTGTGCCAATACAAACCGTCCACGCCCGCCAGCGTGCTGTGCGCTCCCGCATCCACTTCGACACTCTCGCGCGTTTTCAAGTCCACGCGTACCACCCCCAACTGATCGGCAAAATACAAAAATTGATTGTCGCCGGACAAAGTAATGCCGTTCGGCTCCAGCAATTCCCGTGAAGCTTTTACTTCGGAGAACGACTGCGTCTTCGGCTGGAATTCGAGCAGCTTGTTGGCCAGCGTATCCGTCAGAAAAATCTCTCCTGACGGAAGCACCACCAGATCGTTGAAGCAATGTTTCCCCGGTTCCTGTGTTGCATAGCGGCCCAGCAGCATCCCCTGCGCATCGAAATGCAGCAGTTCCGCCTTGCCGTCATCCAGGCAGGAATTGCTCCACACGCTTCCGTCGGTGGGATCGATGCGAATCCCCAAAACAGGTAAAAGTTTGTAGCGATCGCCCGGAACAAAATCGCTGCTTTTCTGTGGAATCGCGCCTTTTGCAGGCGCCTTGATCACGGTATTCCCCGGAATCCTCACAATCTTTCGCAGGTTCAGGCTGCTCAGATAGAAAACATTGCGCGCCGAATCGTAAGCCAGTCCCTCCGGGACCAGGTCTTTTTCTGTGGTCACATAAACCAGCCGCGCTTGATTCACAGCAGGAAAATCTTTGCGGACTTGTTCCACCAACTGATCGTAATCGCGCGAGCCTTTCAACCCGGCAAATTCCGGCCCGCCCGAGGGATCGAAGCCTTCCTTCAGTGACACGCATTCCTTCAGGTTGCTCATGGCCTCGTGGATCTCGCCCAGTTGCGCGTGTAACGCCGCCAGCAGATAAAGCACCGCACCGCGATCGGGCGTCTTGCCCAGCAGTCGTTCTGCCGCCGCCATTTCCGCGCGAATCTCCGGTTCGTTGGCGGGTTCTTGCGCCGTAGCCGCTGCGCACCAGACCGCAGCCAGCGCCAACAAAAACCCGGCAGCTCTTCCGCAACGTGTTCTGCTAAACGCCACCCGCACTCCTCTCCTTATGCGATTACGCGTTGGCCTCTCTCGCGCGCCGTTCCTCGGTCCACGCCCGCAACCTCGCCGGTTCCACACATCCGATCGCCACGTCGCTGCCCGTTTCCTGCGGCCGCGTCCAGCGCCACACGGCAGCGCCGTGAACACCGGCGTCGCGGCAAGCGTGCAACGCCTTCTCGACAGAATAATCGGGAGAAGCATCGCGGGCGGGTAGTTCGCCGAGCCATAAAGGCTTGTCGAGCGTGGGCAGTGCAGCGAGTTGCTTGCCAAGGTTCGCAACGGCGTCGCCCTCGGTGGCGGGATAGTAATGCGCCTGGTAGAAATCCAGCCCAAGCTCATGCCACGCGCGAACCCATTGCAGTCGCGCCGATCCCAGCGTAACCGGAACTTCGCCGAATTCATGAACCGCTTGCGCAACTTCCGTTGCAAATACGCGAAAATCCGCCAGATGCATTTTCGCTGCGCGCACCCGATGAAATTCCCGGATGGCCCACTCTGGCTCATTCGCAATTTCCCAGGCCAACAGCGCGGGATGCCCGCGAAATTCCCGGAACAACGGAATCAGAACGTGCCGCAGAAAAGCTTCGCGGCCGGCGGCAGACTGCAGCAGCAGTTCATTCGCATGGCCGACGCGTTTTCCGTCGTGATCCTGCAGCCACAAAAAATCCATCAGTGAAAAGCAAAGTTTCAGGCCGTAGCTCTCCGCCAGGCTAAGGACCGCGCCGACATCTTTAAACAGAAATTCATCCGGCTTTGTCGGAATCCCTTTTTCCGACAGAAATCCCGCGCGGCCATCACCGAACAGGAACCAGCGCACCGTTGTCGCGCCACTGTCGTGAATCTCCGCGAAGTCCTGTGCCACACGCAATCGATTTTCCGGCACACTGATGCCGCGGTGGCCCCACGGCCCCTCGCCAAAATCCTGCCCATAGTTCAACCAGGGGTAGTTCACGCCGAGTAGAAAGGGAATCGCAGCATCCTGAGGCATGGCCGCCTGAAAAGAAAAACTCTAGCCGACCACCACTGGCTTACCAACCCGCACTTGCGCAGCAACGCGTTCCGTCAAATGCCGTTCTCTCAAGTGGCGTTGCACACGGCGACCCCACGTCCTGACGAACGAGTAGTTCAAAGCGCCGCCAATCGCCGAACTGGCCAGCGGCACCATGCGCCCCACCCACTTTTCCGCGCTCTCTTCGCCAATCTTCACGGCCAGCCTGCCGGCGATGCGCGGCGCGAGTTTCTCCACCATTTGTTTTTCCGCCAGATCCTTGCCGAAGTCGATTCCTGCCGCTGCTGCTGCCGCCAGCCACAACTCCACGCGTTCTTCGCTGCCTTTTCGTTCGAAGCCGTACAGCAGGCAAAGCCTCTGGATAAGCCGCAAGGTGATAATCGTCAGCAAACTGGCGTCGGGCAGCAACGTGATCATTCCGCCCAGGCCAAATCCCGCTCCTTGTGCCAGCGCCAGTCGTTGCGAGTCGTGAATCAATCGTTCCGCAATCGCATCCAGTCGCTCCACTGGCACATCGCGCATGCGCCCGAAGTGCGGCACCCACAATCCATGCTTGTCAGAAAGGTATTTGCGAAAATCGTCGGCGTTGATTTCCACCGAGCGAAGGCCACGCAACATGCCAAACCGCAAGAACCTTCCCACGGTTCTGCCCGCAAGCGATTTAGGTAACTTCGCCATCCCTTTAAGCATCCTACGGCGGTTAGTGCTGGTCAAGAGACGATACGTTACCCCGGCTTGGGCTGGCTTATTGACAGGCGGGCCACAAAAAAAACGCATGTCCTACTTGACGTCGCACTGGTTTTGAGTAAACTGCGATTTTCCTTATGGCAGCCATTGCACCAGTCCTGGCACCTGAGATCACCTCCGATCTCGAATTCCCCCAGCGGGAAGCGGCCTTTTTTTATGGCCTGTTCCTGCGTGGGTATTCTGCCGATAAACTTCGTCAGGATATTGAGGTGCCTCCGGCGGTGTTGGCCAAGTGGCATCGCGAAGCCGAGCGCGAACCTCAGCTAAGAGATATATTTACGCGTATGGTCGAATACCGCCGCCACGTCCTGGCGATTTTCGACTCTTTGGTCGGGTCCGACGGCGTCATTCGCCACGTGCAATAGCAGACCCCCAAGCTGGACTCCGCAGACCTCCACCTGGACCATTCCCTCATTCTTACCCTTCGGGCAACTCTCCGCCGCTTCGAACCTTCTAATGACGCAGGGAAGTGTCTTGGAATGAATAACATTCCACATTTGACGGAGCGTTGCTAGGGGTTTAGAATCCAAGCGTGGTAGAGGTGTCTCCATGTCCAATGTTTTTCGGGTTTTCACCGCCAATTTAGCTTCCCTTGTATTTCTGACGTTACCGGTTTATCCGCAACAGGGTCAGGATCAAAATCCCGCGCCCGCTCCCACCGACAGTAATCAGAAACTCACTAAGGAGCAGAAGCAAAAGCTCAAGAAGACCCTCAAAGAGTTGGACACCCCGTACAAGACGTGGCTCAACGAAGACGTCGTTTACATTATTTCCCCGGCTGAACGCACTGCCTTCCTTCGTCTCGAAACCAACGAAGAACGCGAGCAATTCATCGAGGCATTCTGGCTGCGCCGCAGCACCAATCCAGATCTCCCCGACAACGATTTTAAGGAAGAGCATTATCGCCGCATCGCTTATGCCAACGAACACTTCGCTTCCGGCAAGCCCGGCTGGATGACCGACCGCGGCAGGATCTACATCATCTGGGGCAAGCCCGACGAAATTGAATCGCACCCCACCGGCGGAACGTATGACCGTCCGATGGAAGAAGGCGGCGGTTCCACCACCACGTATCCTTGGGAAACTTGGCGCTATCGTTACATGGAAGGAATCGGCGAGAACATCATCATTGAGTTCGTCGACCCCAGCGGCTCCGGTGAATATCACCAGACCATGGACCCCTCGGAAAAAGACGCCCTGACCCACGTGCCGGGCGCCGGTTTGAGCTTGATGGAATCGATGGGTATGGCTTCCAAGGCCGATCGCTTCACTCGTTCCGATGGAACCACGATGCCCACCACCATGGGCGGAACTCCGGCTTCCTTGAATGAGTTCAACCGCCTGGAACAGTACGCCAAGGTGCAACAAGCTCCGCCGGTGAAATACAAGGATCTGGAAGCGTTGGTCACCACGCGCATGGTGCGCGATCAGTTGCACTTCGACTATCGCACCGACTTTATGAAGGTCACCAGCGACACCGTGCTGGTTCCCATCACCATCCAGATTCCCAATCATCAACTGCAATTCAAAACCAAGGATGGCGTGCACTCCGCTGAACTTAATATTTTTGGGCGTGTCAGCACGCTGACCGGCCGCGTGGTGCAAACCTTCGAAGATTCCGTGTCGCGCGACTATCCGGATTCCCTGTTCCAGCAATCTCTGAAGTTGTCGGCCATTTATCAGAAGGCCATTCCACTGCGCCCCGGTTTGTACCGCTTGGACCTGGTAATCAAGGATGTCGACAGCGGAAACGTAGGTGTGGTTAACAGCCGCCTCGCCGTTCCTCGCTACGATGAAGAGAAACTGGAAGCCAGTTCTCTAATCCTGGCGGACCAGATTGAGCACGTCCCGGCCAAGCAGGTCGGCGCGGGACAATTCGTCCTGGGTTCTTCCAAAGTGCGCCCTCGCTTGACCGCCGATTTCACCACCAGCGACCGCATGGGAATTTACTTGCAGGTGTACAACCTGAAGCCCGACGATAAGACGCACAAGACTGACGCCACGTTCGTCTACACCGTGAAGAAGGGCGATCAGCAGGTCATGCAGTTCAAAGAGACTACCGCGGAGATGAAGCAGACCGGCGACCAGGTGACCCTGGAACGCCTATTGCCTCTGGCAACCCTTTCTCCAGGGAAGTATACTCTGCAGGTCAGCGCCACCGACGTGCTGGCCAATCAGACGATTTCCCGTACTGCCGATTTTTCGGTCAAGAGTCCCGCGGAACCGAAGACGGCAGCGATTGCTACTACTCCTGGGAGGTAACCGATCGTGAAGCGCGGCCCGCTCCTGTGCTTTTGGGTCTTTTTAGCTTCTGCGGTTGGTGTGTGCGCACTCACTTCGCCTGCAGCGGCGCAGGCTCCTGCCAAGCCTTCTCTTGGTTCTCTTTCCGGCGTTGTGCGTGACGGCTCGGGGATACCTCAACTCGGTGCCACCGTCGAAGTGCTTTCCGAAGCGCCTGGAATCGCCGCCGTCCAGCAATTCCTTACCAATACGCAAGGTTTCTTCCGTGGCGAGAAATTAGCTCCCGGCTTCTACACCGTTCGTGTGACGCTTGCAGGGTATTTGCCTAGCCTCGAAAAGCACGTGCGCATTTCTTCCAATCTCACCACCGTCGTACGCATAGAGCTGGAATCCATGTTTGCGTCCATCGAGCAACTGCGCCGTCCTCCGGCCAGCGGCGCTGTGGAGCAGGATGATTGGAAGTGGGCGCTGCGTTCCTCCGCGGGCCTTCGTCCGGTCCTGCAGTGGAACGACGACGATACGCCTCCTAGCTATGGCGTGGTCCTCGAACAGGCTGCGGCTCTTCCTCGAGCACGCATCGATTTTACCGACGGAGCTCGCCGGCCCTGGTCTCCCTCGAACATCGGCGCGGCGCCCGGCACGGCCTTTGCTTACGATCAGCGCATCGACAAATTCAATCACATCATTTTTGCCGGACAAGCCAGCTACGACGAAGATTCTCCTGCGGGTGGCATCGCTACCGTTTGGCTGCCCACTGGTTCCGCGGAGACCGGTCCGGAAAGCACCATCGTTCTTCGCGAAGCGCGGCTCGGCCCCAACGGTCCTACGTTCCGCGGCGTGCGTCTCGATCAAGGCGGCACCTTCGCCATGGGCAATCGCTTCATCCTTCATGTTGGCGGCGAATATGTTTTGGTTGGTGCGGGAGCATCCGCGTGGAGCCTGCGTCCGCGCATGAAACTGGAATCCAAGCTTTCACCAGATTGGTATCTTGACGTGGTGTATAGCAGTTCGCCCGCAGGCACCGCTCCCAACGATGCCTTCACCTCTGAATTGACTGGCGTGCCGGTTCCCAATGCTCTCACTTCGGCCCTGAATCAGCTCGATGCCTTTCCCGCCTTGATGTGGCGAAATGGCCGGCCGGTGTTAGAGAACGGCCGTCATGAAGAAGTTGCCGTGGAACGCAAAGTCGGCTTGCGCGGATTTGTGCAGCTTGCGGGATTCCACGACGATAACAGTCACGTTGCTCTGTTTGGACGTGGCGCGGATCTTCCGTCCGCCGAGTTCTTGCCGGATTCTGATACCAAGGGATTTGCCTACGATGGTGGTCACTCCAGCGCCTGGGGCGCGCGCGTCGCTCTGCGTGAAAGAATCAGCGACGACCTGGAATTCACCACCATTTATGCTTTTTCCGGTGCTTTGGTGCCTACCAACGTGTTCGACTCCACCCTGCGCGAAGCCATTCGCACCGCACCACTCCAGTCCTTGGGCGCCAATGTGAACGCCAAGGTCCCACGCACGCACACACGGTTCAACGCCGGCTACAAATGGATCAGCGGACCGGCGCTATCTCCCGTGGATACCTACGGCGAAAACATGTACCAGATGAACCCCTACTTGCATGTGGGCATCCGGCAACCGCTACCCCACTTCGCCTTGGGCCAATGGGAAGCCATCGCTGAATGCGACAATCTTCTCGCCCAGGGTTATGTCACCATGAACACTGGGGATGGTCAGATGCTTCTCATGCCCGCCGCCCGAAGCTTCCGAGGTGGTTTGAGCCTGCAATTCTAGCGGTTTACGGACTTCTGGAAAGTTGTATCCTGCCTACCAGAAAATGGAATTTGCATCCGGCCCGCCTCGGAGGATAATCTAATTGTCTTATTTACAGCAGGTTAGGCATCCGCGAATATACAGAAGATTGGAAGTCGAGTTGCACGATTAACGTACTAGTCTGAGGTCGTCTGAGCCGCGCATGAAGGAGAATCTCCGCGTCAGAGTTGGGGCCGTAGTGCTGGCGCTCGCCACGCTGGCGGCGGTGATTTTTGCTTGGCTCAACTTTGTTCAGCGCTCCCGCTACGACATTGTCGACGACGGTGTCGCTTGGACCGATTCCCCCAATGGCATCGAAGCTTGGAAGGTAGCTGCCGACTCCCCGGCCGCCATGGCCGGTATTCGCGCCGGCGACATGCTGCTCACCATCAACGATGTCGCTGTGCCCAGCGCTGCCAATGTGGCCCGCCGGCTCTATCGCGCGGGTCTGTGGACGCAGCTTCGTTATAAGCTTTCGCGCAACGGCGAAGAATTTGAAACTCGTTTAATTACCACCCCCGCGCAAAAGCCCCTGCACGTAGAAAATTATCTGCGCTTTGTCGGACTGCTTTATCTCTTCATTGGTTTGTTTATCTTCATTCGCCGCTGGAACGCGCCTCGCGCCGTGCATTTCTACGTTTTCTGCCTGGTGTCCTTCATCCTGTATTCGTTCCAGTTCAGCGGCAAACTCGACGCTTTCGATCTGGAAGTCTATTGGGCCAGCATCATTGCGCGGCTGCTAGCTCCTGCGCTGCTGCTGCATTTCGCGCTGGTTTTTCCGGAACGAACCGAAAGCTCGCGAAACTCGTTGTTGAAGCTCGCGGCCGTTTATACCCCGCCGCTGGCTTTGTTGCTGGTGCACATTCTGGCTGCGGTGAATGCCTTGGGTTTTGTGCCCACCACGCGTTCGCGCGTGGCGCTCGATCAGCTTGAGCTTGGATTTCTGGGATTCTGCTTCCTGTGCGCCGGCATTGTCTTCTATCTCAGTTTCCGCCGATCTCGCTCCGGCGTTCTTCGCCAACAGCTCAAGTGGCTCACCGGCGGCACGCTCGCCGGTAGCTTGCCCTTTTCTCTGCTGTACATTCTTCCCTTTGCATTCGACGCCGCCACCAAATCTTGGATGCAGTTCACCGCGCTCAGCCTGGTCTTGATTCCTTTGTGTTTCGGCTACGCCATCATTCGCTATCGCTTGATGGATGTGGACATCATTTTCAAGCGCGGCTTGGCCTACACCGCAGCTACCGCGGCCGTCGCCGCCATTTACTTCGCGCTCGTTGCCCTGATCGCCCAGATTGTCCCGTTGCAAAGCAGCGGCCCGGTCACCGGCATGATCGCCATCGTGGTGGCTGCGTTCCTGTTTCAACCTTTCCGCGAAGGCATCCAGGCGCGTCTGGATCGCTTCTTCTACCGCGATCGCCTCGATTACCGCCGCACACTGATCGAATTTGGCAGCACTCTCACGAATGAAGTCAGGTTGGAGCCCATGCTGGGTTCGGTGATGGACCGCGTCTCACAAACGCTTCTTGTGGACCGCCTCGCGATTTTCGTCGAAGACCAGCAGAATCCCGGCGAGATGCGCCTGGCGCGCTCCATGGGTGTGCGTCTCAGCGAGCCGCTCAATTTGAGCTTCATCGCGCCCACGCGGCCCGAATTTGTGCGTGGACCGATTTTCTTCGAGTCGCCTCGCGGCGCCAGGGATGTCAGTGAGTCCGTTCGCCGCACCCTCGAGCAACTCGACCTGAATTACTTTATTCCCTGCCGCATTCGCGAGCACACCGTTGCCGTGCTCGGGCTGGGCAAAACCGTCGACGGCGATTTTCTGTCCAGCGACGACGTGGAGCTGGTGCAGACCATTGCCGGTTACGTGGCCATTGCCCTCGACAATTCCCAGCTTTACACCTCGCTGGAGCAGAAGGCCATGGAAGTCGCTCGCCTCAAGGACTTCAGCGAAAACATCGTTGAATCGCTCAACGTCGGCGTGTTGGCGATCGATCTCGAAGGCACCGTCGAAGCCTGGAACACTCGCATGGAACAGTTGTTTGGCGTTGCTCGCAACGACGCCGTGGGTCGCCCCCTCAGCGAATTGCTGCCCATTGAACTGGTGCAGGAAATTGCCGCGCGCGGCAACGAGGAACAAGTTACCGGAATCTATAAACACCGCCTGGTGCACCAAGGCAAATCCGTGGTCATCAACGTTTCCATTACTCCACTGGTCGGCAAGTCTGCCGAACGCATTGGCCGATTGCTGCTGTTCGACGACGTCACGCAGCGCGATCGCATGGAAGAGCAGTTGACCCAGACCGAAAAGCTGACTTCGCTCGGATTGCTCGCCGCCGGTGTGGCTCATGAAGTCAACACCCCCCTCGCTGTCATCTCCAACTACATCCAGATGCTCGCGAAGCAGATGCCGGAAGGCGATCCTCGCCACACCATCATCGACAAAATCGTCAAGCAGACCTTCCGCGCCAGTGAAATCGTGAATAATTTGCTGAACTTCTCGCGTACTGGCCCCGGGGAACTTGCCGATGTCGATTTGAATCGCGTGGTCGAAGAGACGCTGTCGCTGGTCGCGCATCCCTTGAAGGCTTCGCAAATTCAGGTCGTCAAGCAGCTGACGGAAGGCATTCCCGCGGTCCGCGGTTCCGCCAACAAGTTGCAGCAAGTGTTCCTGAACCTGTTTTTGAATGCCCGCGATGCCATGCCATCCGGCGGAATGTTGGAAGTGCGCTCGGCGGCCCACAATGGCAGCGTGGAAGTGGAAGTCGTCGACACCGGCAACGGCATCACCCGCGAACACATTCACAAGATCTTTGATCCGTTTTTCACCACCAAAACCAGCGGCCGAGGCACCGGGCTGGGCTTGTCGGTAAGCTACGGCATCATCAAGGAGCACGCAGGAAAAATCGATGTGCGCTCCACTCCGGGGCGCGGCACTTCGTTTCACGTCGAATTTCCCGCAGTCAGGAAATCGGTTCATGTCTAAAGGGTCCATTCTGGTTGTCGATGACGAATCGGAAATCCGCGAAGGTCTGGAGCTTTTGCTGCAGTCCGAGGGCTACCAGGTTTCCAGCGCCGAAACTGCTGTGTCCGGGTTAGCGCAACTCGAGGAGCGTCCCTTCGATTTGTTACTGCTAGACGTCAGCCTTCCTGATCGCAATGGCATCGATATGCTGAAGGATGTTCACCGGCAGGATCCCCACCTGCCCATCGTGCTGATTACCGCTTACGGTTCGATTGAAATGGCACGCGCCGCATTCAAGAACGGCGCCATGGACTACATCACCAAGCCGTGGTCCAACGATGAATTGCTCGCGCAAGTGGCGCAAGCCGTGGAAGCGCGACGCCTGCGCGATGAAAACCTGCAGCTGAAGCGCGCCTTGAAGCAGCGCTTCAATTTTCCGAACATCATTGGAAAAAGCGACAAGATGCACACCTTGTTTGACCTCGTTACCCAGGTTGCGCCTTCTCGTTCCACCGTCCTCATCAGCGGCGAAAGCGGCACCGGTAAAGAATTGATCGCCAAGGCCATTCATTCCGCGTCCACCCGCGCCGACAAAGCTTTCGTTCCCGTCAACACCGGCTCGATTCCCGTGGACCTACTGGAATCGCAGTTGTTCGGCCACGTTAAGGGTGCTTTCACCAGCGCCGTTGCGTCCAAGAAAGGGCTGTTTGAGGTAGCCGACCAGGGCACCATTTTCTTTGATGAAATCGCCACGGTCAGCCCGGAAACTCAGGCCAAACTCCTGCGCGTCATTCAGGAGCGCGAGTTCATGCGTCTGGGGGGCACCGAACAAATTAAAGTCGATGTGCGCATCGTCGCGGCTTCCAACATCGATCTGCTTTCCCTGGTGAAAGAAGGGCGCTTCCGCGAAGACCTGTATCATCGCTTGAACGTCATTCACCTGCGCTTGCCGCCGCTGCGCGATCGCCGCGAAGATATTCCCATGCTCCTGGCCCATTTTCTGGATCGCTTTTGTGTGGAGAATACGAAACCACTGCGCCAGTTCACTCCGGCCGCCATGAAACTTTTGATGGACTATGATTGGCCAGGCAACGTGCGCGAATTGGAGAACGTGGTGGAGCGTGCCGTGGTGCTTTCCACCCAGGAGCGCGTCGACGTCGATCTGCTGCCAGACTCCATCCGCAGCAAAGAAATCGTTCGCGGCGTTCGCTTCCAGCTATCGGAATTCTTGCCGCCGCTTCCTGGCGAACCGGGGTCGCGCACTGCCGCCGACAATCCCAATCCTTCGCTTTTTCAGATCATCGATGAAGTCGAGCGCCGCATCATTGTCGACATGCTGGAGCGCTCGGGCTGGAACCAGACCGAAGCCGCGGAACGCTTCCTGATTCCTCTTTCTACCTTGAACCAGAAAATCAAGCGCTTGGGAATCGACGTGCGCCGCCGGGGTCGAACGGAAGATGTGCTGTCCACTGGAATTGGTAAGTAGGCGCTGTTTCCTTCTGGAACGTACGCGAAACCCGTCGCTTTTGTAACCGCATGGAGCGACAGGGCTGGCCAGGGTTCGGCGCCAGTTCTTGACTCGAGTCTAGGGTGGTATTCCGTCTGAAGCAACGCTCGCGAACCGTCCCCGCTGTAAAGGACCCAACTGCCAGAGGTGTCAATCCCGTTAAGCAAATTGTTTAATAAAAACTGTTTACGGATAGGACGAGAAGACGTAGAGTTGCAGGTAACGACTAGGTGTAGTGGCACATTACTAACTCGGCGAGCGGAGGCGAGTGATGTATCTTGCAGATCGGCTAAGGCAATTCAGGGAATACAAAAAGTTATCCCAAGGAGACATCGAGACGCGCACTGGTCTGCTTCGCTGCTACATTTCACGTGTGGAGAATGGCCATACAGTTCCGGCAGTTGAGACTCTAGAAAAGATAGCGCGAGCGCTTGAAATTCCGTTGTACCAGTTATTCTACGAAGACGAGGAATTGCCCCAAATCCCTAGGCCAACAAAAAACAGACAAGATGATTGGGTATCTCACGGGAAGGGGGCTCGCATGTTTGGAAAAATCAAGCACGCGGTTGCCCGTATGAGCGAGGATGACCGAGCTTTGCTGTTACATATGGCAGGAAAGATGAAAAAAAGCAAAAGTGGTAGGAGCTCCTGAACTGATGTGTGCGGCTGGCCATGCTGCAGAAAAGGTGGGAACACCGGGCTCGTCCAGGAAGTTCGGGCGCACCCGTAATGCTGGCTGCGGGCCCGTTGACCCTTGCAGATTCCTACGAAGCTAGCTGGAATGTGATTGGATCCGAAGCAACTCGTCGAGGGATCGGAGTTCCTGAGCCCTCTTTCCTGGTGCTGTTATGCAGCGGCCTAATCGGCTTTGGCGCATTTGCACGCAGAAAGTCGTCACGCTGACCCTTCCAAGCAAATTCCTGATGCCAACAAAGCCGGGTCGAAAGACTTGGCTTTTTGTGTATCTTCTGCGACCGATCGCGAATCACATCGAGCCTAAACGCATAGACGCCCAACATATTTCTCGCGCTCCTTCTCCACCCTGTTTCCGTGACTTACCTGGCTTCGTCACCACCGAGGAGCTTGAAAAGCAGCAGCGGCTCAACTATTTTGAGAATCTGAAGTTCATTAGACGAGCGTGATCTGTCTTCTATGCGGCGCCAGCTTTCCAGGAGGTAGAGACATGTCGGAAGCGAGAGATCTGGTATTTTTCTATAATGGCATTGAAGCGGCAGATGAAACCATTTTGAACCTCCCAGTCGACCTACCTCTCCCTGAAAAAGGAGGTTTGATGCGCCGTGGGGGGAGAGTCTGGAAAGTCGTAGAAGTCACAAGAACAAACCCACCTTCCACGACTGCGCGGAATGTGGTTTATCGAGTGTTCCTTAGCGATGAGTACGACTCCGGCCCGACTCTCACCTAGCCGCTGCTCAACCTTCTGCTGACGTAGAGGTGCTCTTCGGGTACCGGATTCTTGGCGCAACAGATCTGCCGCCTTTGCCCTGACTGTTCCCGGTGGCCACCGGCATCGGGGCGGGTTCCGAGCAGCGGGCCTCGATCGCGGTAACCATTATCGGCGGGCAGATCCTGTGTTTGTTGTTGACCTTGCTCGTGGTTCCGGTGGCGAAAAAACGGCAAACCCACTCACAGACCATATATTGGTATCCACTGCGAAACTGACCCACGACCTCTAAGGTTCTTGCGCGATATTTTGGCCGTCGCCTTCTGGCGAACGGACGCCGTACAAACTCACGCTCGGATTGTGGACCCGAGGCTCTTTGTAGTACCAAAGCTCGACGCTTTCGAGGGAACGCTTGCCGAGAAGGTCGATCACGTAGTCTCTACGGCCGGGTGAAATCCGGTCGCCGACCATCAATTCCTGAGAAGTGCCATCATCGAAGTGAACGACGAGGCGGTCAAAAAAAACAGCGTCGCCGCTGACGCGCAACTGAATGGTGCGAAAGTGAACGTCACGGCGGGTGATTTGAATTCGGCCATGATCCTGACTGCTGTCGAGCTGCGTGCAGCCCAAGAAGTCCCAAAACTGTCCGTGGGCGAATAGGGAGGTAGCAAAGGCTAAGGCAAAGAGCGCGATGATAGTATTTAGAAGGGGCTTCCGGAGCATTGCGAGTCCTAGGAATACTAGAACCATGTATATCAGGGTATCCTGCGTCCTTGACAGGGCAATCGCCATGGAGTTACATAATCGATCAACACTCGCGGCGATCTTGTCGTTGCCCTCGTGCACTCCACGGTCGTCGGCAGTGTTTTAAGCGTGTACCGCGCGGGTGACTGCGCGGCCTCTGTCAGAATCACCAGTTGTGCGCCCGCCACTGGACGTCTACGCCGCCCCGCGATCAAGTGAGTCTGCCTGAGGACACCGGTAGAGGTATGCAGGAGACAATTCTATGAGCGCTCAAAGAATCAAAACTTTTTGCCTAGCGCTTGGCGCAACGGTTTTGCTCAGCTCAGTTGCCTTTGCGCAAAACGCAAAACCAGGAAAACTGAAGATGTCGGTAAGCCCCAAGCAGGCCTACACATTTGTTGATGGCAAGGCCATTGGTCCCGGCAATCGGGTCATCAAGCTCGATGTCGGCACCCACCATGTGGTTGTGGCCAACTACGGGTACAAGTTTGTCGAGCAAGATGTCTCGCTGGATTCGGACAAGACGTTGCCGTTGGACATAAAGCTGGAACCCGTTGGCGGACCGGTGCCAGGCCCGCGTGGTCGGATCCAGATTGAAGCAGGATGGCACCACGGGGCAACAGCCGCCGCCGTTCTGCTGAACGGCAAGAAGCCCCTGTACTTCGTAGGCCACGTGGATGAGTTCGATAACGACTTTAATTGGCACCAGGAGTTGATTGTGCCACCAGGGACGCACCAAGTGACGGTCACTCGGGATGGCAAGGAATTGTGGTCCGGCCCGATCACGGTCGCGGCGGACCAGCGTGTGATTGTTGATATCTCGAATGGAAAAGAAAAAACCAAGCCTTGGCCACGTGGCTCCTCGTGCCCAGCATATCGCCCCCAATGTGAACTTCCTAAACTGGCGTCACGCTTTACAGCCGGTATTGCAAGCGCCACCGTCGTTGTGGCTCCGGTCAGCGGGACTGTCTCCGCCAATCCGCCGAAAATTGATTGCAACCAGAGTACGCAGCTAGCCTGGGTTTCCAACGAAACTGTCGAAGCCGACATGAGCGGCATGAGCCCCGTGCCGACGTCGGGCGAGAAAACAATCTCGCCTCGGCAAACCACCGTGTATCAGCTTACAGCTTCAGGACCAGGTGGCGTGGTGACGCCGAGCACGACGGTGGAAGTCAACCCGGTGGTGCAATCGTCGTTGAGCGCTTCTCCGATGGAGGTCAAGTACCGCCGCATCGGCGACAAGATCATGGAACAAGGGAGCACTACTCTGACTTGGTCGTCGTCCAACTCCGACGCGGTTTCGGTGGATCCGGGTGGCTCCGTAGATGCCAGCGGGACGAAATCCATCACCCTGAGCCCAACGCAAAGCGGCGCCGGCCCGGTGGACGAAGAGTTCAAATACACGCTGAAGTCGACGAACGCGTGCGGTGGCACAGACACCAAGACGGTAGCGGTACACCTGAAAGGCTCCGTCGACCCCATTCCGACCGTGCTTCTCCGCAGTGTTTTTTTCCCGACCGCCTATCCCACCAAGGACGACCCGACGCTGGGACTCGTTCGCAGTCAGCAGGAAATATTGACAACCCTCGCCACCGGATTCAAACAGGATCTCGAATACGACCCTGACGCGAAGTTGTCGCTTGGCGGATACGCGGACGAGCGCGGCGCGGATCCGTATAACGATTCCTTATCCGAACTCAGGGTCCAACGCGTCAAGGAATTCCTGGTTTCGCAGGGAATCGCCGCAGAAAAAATCGATACCTCAGCGTACGGCAAGCAGAAACCGCTGGACAAGGCCACGGTTAGCAACCTGCAAACCCAGAATCCAAACCAGCCTCCGGAAAAGCGGGTGCGCGATTCCCGTGCGACCTGGCTGGCTTACAATCGCCGCGTTGACATCGTTCTCATGCCTAGCAACGCCGAGTCGGTGCGGTTCTATCCCAATCAAGCTCCGGATTCCCAAATTCTTTGGCAGATACCCAAACCGACCCGAAGCGCAGTTGAAGGGTACAACTAAGCACTTCCGGCAAAGAAGTTGAGAAAAGTTCCGTTAATCCCTTCCTTGATGATGGAGGGAGGCGAGGAGGCTATGACTGGGTGCTGTTCACATACTTCAACCACAGCGGATCAGTAGCGATATTCTCGACCTCTTTTGATGTGCGCCGCCAAACTTTGCGGCGTCGCGTATCATCAAAACGCTGACGGTCGCGATTTCCGGCAATCCCTCTTGGTCAGGAAGACGCAAGGAACTGAGCGTCGCTGCGGTTTCCGTTCGCGTTAGACTCTCTTCGTCAATAATTTCCTCGGCTGCCGTGCGTCGATACAGGGCATGTCCGTATTTTTGGAAGAGAGTGGATAGCTGGGCCGGAAGCTGAAGCTGATCGTTAATGCCGATGAGATACTGATTATAGACTTTGACGAATCGTCCCGACATGAACCGCCTTTCGGAAGCGAGCGAAGCGGCATGAACGCACCCGCCAAACTTTCGGCTCCCCCGAGGGGGAGCCGAGCACCACCAGATCTATGGTCAACAAATGTGCGAAAAACTCTGGACACTACCTTGTCCAAATTCATTCATGACGTAATCGCCCAGAACAGTGGTTTCGCCATTTGTGTACGACACAGTTACCTCTGATGAATAGGCGGGGTCACGCAGTTTTTCTGAAGACTAATGTGTATTGGGAGGCAGGAGAAAATAGAAGTTTAAGCCCCTGATCGTCCCATCGTATGCAGATTAGGTCTTCTTCGTCCTGCGCAAAGTGAACTCTAGTAACTCTGCCCGGTTGTTCCCTTTGGTTTTTGACGTAATCACCGACTTCAGGAGTTTCGCCAGTGGCGTACGGCATAATCTCCTCCGGTAAAAGGAAAGGGTCACGGCAACTGTCTCCGAAGTCACCATGGCCCCTTCAAGACCACTCGCAAGGCGGTCATATCAAAAATGACCTGTTAGGGTCAAGCCGCCACCGCACTCTCCGCAGTTCCTAGAAAATCCGTCATCGGTAGTAGAATGCTGCAACAAATACAAAGTCGGCGACCGCCTGCGGACGAAACTATCGGGCGGCAGAATCGTGGAAGCGACGATCAAGTCTATCCGGGAAACCACAGAAGGCGTGCACCTGCAGGTATCATTTGGAGAGGAGACGGCGCTGATCTATCTGTGGCAGATGTTCCATCGGATGACTGAGGCTCGTCTTGCCCTGAAATACAAATCGCCCCCGAGGAAATTATCCCCGGGGGCGTTGTGTTCCAGCCGTGGTTGCGCCAGCGGCTGTCCTGTCTCCTACGAGTACCTTCAAAAGAATACTTTGCACGGGTAGCGGGCGTCGTTGCGCTAAAGCAACTACGTCGTTGCGTTCATGCAACTCAGAATAACGGTGAGAAACGTTCCTATGGTTCTTATGTTACACCTTTTTTTCGATTGAGAGAACCAAACGCCCTTTTACTTGCGGCGGCGTGCTGCCATCACCGCAACGTGTGCCGGCTGTTGCTTTCCTTCGACCTTCGCCTGTTCGAAGATCGTGACACCGCCGCGTCGCTGAAGGAGACCATGCGGTGGTTAGAGATGGCCACGCGATGAGTGTAGGGGCCCAAATAGTGCACCACGTATGCGGGGCCCCGAAGGCGCTAGATAAAAGAATGTGAGACTGACACGCTCGCGTGTGCGTTTCGTGCGACGAAACGGTCAGGGAATGAGTCGAAAATTAGTTGACTGAAATGATTAGTTGCGTCTCAGCGTTGCCACACATGCCGTAGATGGTGCCCGGGGTGCAAGCGCCGACAGAGTAGGCGTAGCAACCAGGATGCTTGGCGGAGACCGTAATAGGTCGATCGAAGCCGCCGATGATGGCACCTTCGTGATCGAATGGGTTTTCGGTGCCAAAATCGATGACGAAGCCAGTGTTGTTCCTTGAACCGCTCTTAAAAGTGACGGTGGTACCAACTTTAATGCAAAACGCTTTGTTGGACTGGGCGTCGGTAAAGTCAGGTGTCGCCGTGGCGTAGCTGCCGCCACTGCCACTGCGTTTGATCTCTACGATGCACGGAGCAGACGCGGAACCACACCTATTTGCTGCGGCACAAATACCGGCGGGATTGGAAGCCGAGCAGACGTCACCCTTAATTTTATTTTTGGTATCCTTGCTAACTATCAAACTAGTTAAGGCGTAGACTTGCCCGTATTGGGGAGGTGCGCCACGAATTTCAACAAGCGAACCGCATTTTGGTGCATAACAATGTGTTGCCGCGTGCCCCCACCTATTCGAGACGATTTTGTCAGTATCAGGTGGGACGATGGCCCTGAATCATCGCTGACACCAGCTAAGGAGCTCACTCTGATTTCTAGGCAAGTCTAGCCGGGCTGTTCAGATTCTCTTATTTCTTCCTCAACCATTTTCAGGACACCCTCAACAGTGCAAGGAACACCGTCAATCAAGATAACCGTTGGGTAGCCGCTCTGAGGCGGAGGAATATGTGCGTCGCCTATCTGATGACCGGCAAGCTTCAGAATCTTCAGGGCCACATCAAGTTTTGGGTCTGAACTCATATTGACCTGCGCCGATCCCGCGTTCGACCGCGAGCAGAGCGTAGGGCGCCCGTTGCTGCGAAGATGCCGGTGCTGGGAATGTGGTGACAGCGACGGCCCCTAGCTGCCATTTCGGATAATTACGCATTCCTGTATTCATTCAGAATAGAACGTGCTCTGACTGCTTACATCGCTATTCGGAAGTGCTCGTGGCTGGGAAGAAGAGGGTCAAGCGAGAGGCTTAATGAAGCGAAAGCCCCAGGACAAGTCTGATGGCACATCAAACCCGCCCTTGCCAAACCTCTCCTTTCCCAACCACTCCGGTCGGATTCGACCAGCAACAGAGTCTATTTCGCAGATACCTTCAGGAAGAACTAGGGATTCTCCTAGTTGTCTGAGAGTGGGGCTGAGTCTAAAGAATTAGGAACAACTCGCAACGGGGTCGGTGCAACCGTCCGATCTCGAACACACAACAGGACTCGGCGAATCTCCATTAACTCAACCCTCTCCGAGTCCTGCCCTCCGTCACCGATGTCGCGTTGTGTATCGAAACACGCAAGGTATGCCCCGTCGGCGCGACGGTTGAACTTCTTTTCCTTGTTCAGGATGGAGAGATCAGGGCCAATGCTACCGTGCGTTATGTTAAGACTGGGAGCGGGCTTGGTCTGCAATTCGAGACCGTTCGCAGTGAGGATCAGACGCGGTTTGCAAAAATGGTTAAGAGGCTAATGCAGGTAGAATCTCCGGCAGACCCCGCAACTAGAGTCCTGACATAACCGCATCTGAGATATAGAGACATCGGTCCGGGCGCTCGACTGTTGATCGGGCACCTAGGTAATGGGCCGTGGAATTTGGATTCAATTGAACGAATGGCGGCAGTTAGCCCAGTAAGCCAGCTGCTAGGGACGGAACTGTCGTGCAGGACCTCTCGTTTGAAGACGCTGGTAATGGCTTTGTGTCCACCCGCAGTCATATGAGCAATCTCTACGTGACGACGCAAGGGCCGGATTCGGTCCTTACTAATGTGACGGAGTCATCTCCGGGCGTAAGAGAATCAGTAAGCAACCTATGTCAGTCGCCGGCTCTAAGTCAGCTCACCCCGCCTGCTCCCTTCATTTGTTTGAGCGACGCGACCTCGAGATACGCTAAAGTGGGCCAGTACGGAGAACCCTTTGCCGCTATCCGGTCTATCCGATTTGACTTCGTTCCGCAGGGAATGGGCTGTTCTCTCCGAGTGTGCCTCTGCCACATTTGATCTCGCCAGAAATCCATCTTTCATGCGCAACACCAAAAGAGCCATCGCGCATTTCAGCCTCTGGCCACTTCTCTTCGTTGATCTGTTTTGTTACTCCGCAGGTTTACGGACGGGAGGCACTCTCAAACGCTTCATCCACCGCGAAGTACGTCGCGATCGCGGCCACCGTCACCACCAGGATCAGGAATCGGCTGCGCCCGGCCGCCAGTGGACCCTTGCCATGTCCGCCGCCCGCTCCTGAGGGACCTTGGGCTGCCGCCATATCCGGATCCAGGTAAACGTGGTACGCCTTTCCTGCTTCAATCGTCTGCGTCTCGCCGTCCACTGTCACTGTCAGTGGCCCGCGCTTTGACATTACCAGCAGCTCTTTGGCGCTAAGGAATGTCACTTGTCCAATCGTCGGCTCGTCCGACTGCGCGCGAATCGCCGCCGTTGATGCGTACAACGTAAATGCATGAGCATTGCCGGTTGAAAATGTCGCTGTTCCCGTCAGAAGTTTCGCCGAAGGCGTCCCGTCGTTGTCGTTGACCATCGCGCTGCTTGCGCTCAACAGTAGCAATCTCGCCGCGCCGGCGCGAACTTGTACGCTACCCTGATGTTCGGTGCTGAGGCGGTCCCCGCTGTAAACCGTTGTCCCAACCGACGCGGAAGCATCGCCCACGTGGGCACGATCAGCTGTGAGTACGATTCCCAACCAGGCGGTCGTGGGCGATCCCATCACCGGACCCACGCCCAGGCATACAGAGAGTGCGGCAGCGAACAGGGCACGAATACCTTGCATGAACGCCTCCTCTTCCGCTGCCGGAAGCGTAATTCGGTCTCCCGCGAGTAGTCAAATGGAATTTTCACATCTTATATGAATGCTGAGTGCGTTTTCAGAGGAGACGAACCTGCCGCGGCCCACGAAGTCCGCGCGTCAAACAGACCCAAGTTTGGCGGGCCAATCGCTATTTTCGTAATTGTTTCTTTCGAGCACGGTAGCTCGGTGAAGACCGTTAAGCTGTTAATGCGCCGTTTGTACTGCAGACATTGGGAATTGGCAAACTCAGATCGGTATCCGCCACCAAATAGATTGTCCAATCGCGTACACTACGATTAGATCACTACGGAGTTCGCTTTGCCGCAATCCAGTCTATCCGATTTGCCTTCGTTCCGTAGAGAATGGGCAGTGCTCCTCGAGTGTGCCTCCCCGACATTTGACTCCCAGCGGCTCGTGGAGCTGGCTCGCTCTGCGGATTGGTCCAAGTTGCTCGTCCTTGCAGAAGCACACAGTGTTCTTGCGCATCTCGCAGTCCGTGTGCGTGAGCTCGACGAGAATCTTGTTCCCGACGAGATAAGGCAGACGCTGCTGGAGCATCACCGTGAGCAGGTTTTCTCCACGCTGCGTATGACCGCGGAGCTGTTTCGCCTTTTGGAGCTGTTCGCGGCTAATGAGATTCCCACGCTCATCGTCAAAGGCCCGGCACTTGCCATGCAGGCCTATGGCGATCCCACCATGCGCAGCTTCGGCGATCTCGACTTCCTTGTCCGTCAGCGAGACATCCGCCGCGCCACAGAATCCTTGCAGGCTGCAGGTTACGAGGCAGCTGTTCCCCTCAGTGCCATTGATGCCGGCAAAATTCCCGGGCAGTATTTTTTCTCCAAGACTGACACGAAGCTGGTCGTCGAGCTGCACAATGATTTCACGCTGCGTTATTTTCCCCGCCCGCTTCCCATCGAAGAATTCTTCGCGCGTCGGATTCGCGTGTGCATCGACGGCCACGAAGCTCCCGCACTTTCGGTCGAGGACGAACTTGTACTGATCTGCATCCATGGCGCAAAACATCTCTGGGAACGGCTGATGTGGATTGCGGATGTCGCCGCGCTGGTTTCTCGGCAGACAGGCATTGATTGGGGACGCGCGACGGCATCGGCAAGCGCGGTGCGAGCCGACCACATGCTGCACACGGGGTTGCTTCTCGCGGCGGACTTGCTGCACGCACGTCTGCCCGAAGACATGGACGCGATCGTGCGGCAGGATGCTCTGGCTGCAAAGCTCGTTGCGCGAATTCTCCGCTGGCTGCCCGCTGCGGGTCATGCGCCTCCAACCCTATTCGAACGCGCAGCGTTTCGCTTGCGTATGCGCGGCGGCCTCCTGGCAGCGCCTGCCTATCTTCTGCGGCTATCGCTTTCGCCTACGGAAGAAGATTGGCAGGCGGGCGGCGAAATCAGCAACAATCGTTTGTTCGACACACTGCGCCGCCCATTCCGCCTGGCGCGCAAGTATCACCGCCACAACGACTGATCTTCACTGGCGCCTGTTGATTTGGGAATTCTGGTCCCGAACAGCCGGTCACCAAAACAAAGACGAAGCATTGCTGTCACTGTCCTCAGCCGCTGCGACTATCGAGAGAACTTCTCCGCCAACTCCGAGGCGTGCCGAAACGCATCTTCCTGCGTCCGAAAAACTTTCGGAAAACGCTCTGCTGCCGCCGACGCGATTTCCTGAAGAGGTGCGTTTCCATCCATGGTTTGCAGAAGCCAGCGCTCCGCCTCCCCTGCTTCGGATAGCACGGGGACAAAATCCAATGCATGCCTTCGTAGCCATTGCGGCGAAAATCGCGTGCCCTGTAGCGTCGACTGTTGAAAGTGGTGAACGACGCCTTTGGCCTGTTCATAAATCTTTGTTTCCCAGCGCCAGATGTAATCTCCACCAACGAGGTCGGCGTGCAATTCCAGTTGAATTTCCTGTCCCACAGAGATCGCGACCGGCTCAAGCCAGGGGAGAAAGCTGTGGCCATAGACCGTTTCTGGGCCGCCAGGTGCGCACGAAAAACCAATTTTCCCAAGGAGTTGTGTATCAAACCAGATGGCAACTCCGTGTGCAACCCCTCCGCGCGTGGTTCGAAAATCGCAGCGTAGCCGCAGCTCGAATCTTCGGACTCGTCATGTACTCGATCACGCACCAGGATTGCGGCTCGGTGACCAATTGCTCCTGCAAGAGATGGGTCGAGTGAACGTCATTGAGTACGCAAGGAAGTGCAGGCGAGAGGTCCAGCCCCTTATCCGAACTCTGCCAAGGTGACCTGATTTTGTTGTAAAACTTTTCCGATTCCACGATGGCGGCATAGAGCGTATCCCGCTGGGGAATCAGAGTTCCGCCCTCCGCAAGGAATCGCTGGCGTGCATCGTCGAGCGATACGAGGGAATGGCCAGAAAATGGCAGCGCGCCGCGGATGTCCGAAACGATCACGTCTGCTCGCTCCGGCAATTGGATTTGCCGGGAATCGCCTTGGAGAAACTCAATACGATCGGCGAAACTGTTGGCCGTCGCGAAGTGCCGTCCGAACTGAACAATTTCGTCCAAATCGATCGCATATACCCGGCGGGCGCCCGCACGGCACGCGATCAGGGCAAAAAAGCCCGGTCCGCTACCGAGGTCCACGACAACGTTACCAGGCCGTACTGCAGCCTCAATCGCTTGCATGTACGGACCTCTCCGGACGGAATCGACGATCATGGCTCCGTAGTCATCGAGTGAATACATTTCAGCGCCGGGTATCGACGAATGCCGAGGCCTGCCGCCCCGACAAACGCTTCGCGTCTTCGATGATCAATTCACAAAGCGCTCCGAGACGCGCTTGGATCCGTGTGAGGCACGATCCTGCGCACCGAAACGCTAGCGACCAGTCTGGTGAGGGCATCCAGTTCCGCAGCGCGCTGATTCCGATCCAGCAGCCAGTTCATGTACGTATTCTGCACCAGCTCGAGCAGAGCGTCACGCATTCCCAAATCCTCAATTCGCGGGGCATCCCCCTCCTCTGTTCGCGACCCAAAAAGATAAACAACTTTTAGAGGCCGCTTCTTCGACTCGAATGTTGCTCTCACTCCATCCAGTGCCAGAAAGCACTTCTCCCAGGTCGGCGTAATCCGCGGCAATGCCCCCGGCACACCTAACAGACTCTCGACCGCGTCGGGCCACAAACAGATTCGCGGGTAACCCGGTTCGACGTACAACGATCCTTTGTGTTCTTTGATCGGCGAGACGTCATCGGTGAGGATTGGTACCCCACGTAGCGCCAATGCCGCAGCCGCAGTGGACTTCCCCGATTCTGAGGAACCACAAAGTATCACGGCGTTGCCGGAAACACACACAGAGCTGGCGTGGAGCGCCAAGACGCCGCGGCGGCGCAAAACGAACCCCATGACAGGCCCGACAAAATAAGTTGCAACATCGTCAATTGTGAGCGGAGGCAGCCATGTTCCCCAAAGACGCTGCGCCGCGCCATCCACAATAAAGCGTGTTCCGTCGTCATAGGCTAGTTGGAAGAACTTCCCCTCTCCGAACGAGGTGAGCGTGAATGGCGAGTCCTGCCCATCGGCTCCTCCCGCCCTGGGCCGATCCACGACGGACGGAAGCCGCACGGCCTCCCGGACCCAGTCAGGCTTCGGACCGAAACTCATTACTACGTCGTGCGGGCTCAAACACGTGCGTTCTTCTCGGAGGGCGGAGACCGGAGTGTCAGAACTGAGGGTCAGACCATATGCTCGATACGAATAAATCACGAGACGCGGATTCTCTTTGTACGGATCATTGCTCGAAGGCAAGCATCATGTTTTTCTGGTCAACATCATATTATCAAACCTCCCACCGCCCTTTAACCTGGCTCGCGTCATCTGGGTTAAGTTCCCATAGGTGATTAACTTGGGCGGTTGGTAGGGCTTTTTGACAGGAGTAGCAGGAGCTCGCCTCATTTGCAGCCTCGGCCATGGATTTTAGCGGACCCACCCTTCATTTTCAATGACTTTCAAACCTGGCTACATATGACCTTCAAGCCAATAACTCAGAGAAACAGGGCGCAGACCAACCCACAGGGTAGAACTCATGGCAGTCCCCAAAGTCGCGCCAAGTTTTTGCCAGTCGACATACGCGCGAATTTCCGAGGAAGGTTCGTGGAGCGGAAGCGGACTCCATCTCTTGTTCTCGACAAAATTGTCGATGGGCTCAACGGGAAGTGGTGTTTTCGGGCGCGAGCGGATTTCTTCCGGTAGCATCCCCCGCATGGCCTCCCGGAGCAGCTCCTTTTCCATGCACCAAGGCACCGGTGGGACTCTCAGGAGAAAACGCAGCATCCGCACATCGAGTAGCGGCGCGCGCGATTCGACCGGGACACCGGTCCACGCCGCATCATCCGTTTCATATATGATTGATCCTGATTCGCTGGAAAGACCGGCATAGCCAATTGGGTGCAACGAATGACTAATTTTGGGAAATCGCTGCAGTTCGAGCCAGCGTTCGCGTAGGTGGTATTGCTCCACAAAGTGCGGTTCGAGCCAAGGAGGAAACTCGGCCGAAGGGTCAGCGCGACCCAACCAGCGACGAAGACGCGTACGAAATCCTCCACGCAAGGGTGGAATACGTTTATGTTTGAGAAAATAACTGCCAAAAGCATTGCCGATTGCGAGGAAATGCCGACGACGTAGGAGATATATCAGGTAAGGCCACGCTTGACCCGTCAAGACGTCGTCTCCGCCGTATCCAGCGAAAACGACTCGCGCGTGAGATGAAACCTGCCGATACTGCAACTGGTTCAGGGCTAGAAAGGGGTCATGAATTGGCTCCGGCGTCTGCAGCCGCGGCTCTCCCCAACCTTCATATGGCAGGCAGGAAGCCCCAGAAACAATTTGGATGTCGATGCCCAGATGCTGCGCCATGAGCGTTGCCAGGATTCCTTCTTCATCCTGGAACAATGGCCGGGAGTCGACGGTGTATGCCTGCAATAATCCTTGCGTTCCCGAATTTCTCGCGATCCTGGTCGCCACGGCTGCGATGCTGGTCGAGTCGAGTCCTCCACTCAGAAAAACTGCGGATGGTCCTTGCGGCAGACGGTCACGGACCGTGTGCTCCAGCAAAAATTTAAATCGTTCGATGTATTCCTCCGGTCGCTTCAGCAAGAGGGGCTTTTCAATGGGGAGCTCCGTGTAGCGGCGAACGCACAGTCCTTCCCCGGAGTATTTTAAGCAGTGGCCCGGAGGCAGCCGGTGGATGTCCTTATATACTGTCCTCGACGCGTCGGAGCTCCACTCTTGCAACAGAAAATCGCCAATGAATTGTGGATCGAGTGTCGAAGAGACACCCGGCGCGGGACGCAAGACCTCGAGCGTATTGCTAAAAAAAAACCAGCCGCCCGAACTCGCAAAAAAGAACGGGCGCAGACCCGTCAAATCGCGCACACATAAAAGCTGGCGCGAGACTCCGTCCCAGAGTGCGAAGGATAAATCTCCAATTAGCTTGGGTAACCCTTCCTCGTGCCACTGCCGCCAGGCCCGTAGAATCAGCTCTTCGTCGGTCGCATTGAGCGCGACGGATTCCCCACTTTGCTCAAGTTCGCACCGCAGGTCCTCGCGCCCGTCGAGGCGCACGTCGCCGAGCAGCCACACACGTCCATCCAACGAACATGGTTGCGCCGGGGATTGCGGCGCAGGACCACTAAGGAGAAGTGTGAAGCAAAAACCTGCGCCGCGATGCGACCATGTTTCGGTTGCATCTGGTCCGCGGAACCTCAGACCCGCAGCCATGCGCTCGAGCAAGTTTGGATTGGGGGTGGCACCGTCCGGGCAGACGATCCCTGCATAACCGCTCATTGCGGCTCGCGCGGCAACGACGCTACGGCGGTGTCAAACGCTGCGAAGTCCGGGAGCTTCGTGTCCGGATCGTTCAAGGGAGTTCCTCCGCATTCAACCCAGGCATGGGCTTCAAATTTCTCCCCGTCTTTGTGTACTCCCAGGCGCAATTCAGAAGCAATGGCCTGCCGCGCGAGGAGCCACCAGATTGCCATTGATTCCTTGAGGCAATTACGATGGCCGATTCCATGGCTCCCCGCGGCTCGCACCATCTGCGCGGTTAGAATGGCGCGCGCCTGCGCTTTAGCACTTTGCGATCCGTATCGAACAGAAAGGAAATGCTGGAGCGACGCCTTGGTCCTGCTAAATCCGAGCCACTGCAAGCTGAGAGAGATGGCGGGCAACAAAAGGGTAGCACGCAAGAAGAGTCCTCGCGCCGGGCCCTTCAGCGCGCTAAATTGCCGGATCCATTTCCGCATTGGCACAATGGACTCGGAGCAAACCGTCATCTACCAGCCGCCCGAGGAGTTCCGAGAAATTCTGACGAAGCACCTCCGCCTCGATGTCGAATTCGCTTAGCAACTGTGCATAAGCAGCATCGATGCAGGGCGCCGCGGTGACTACTTGCCACATCCGAGTGCCAGTCTCATCCAGTCCGTAATACTGTTCCGTTTCGAGATTCAGGAACACGGACTCCTTATCAAGGAAGCGCACCATCACATGCGTAGGCACTTCGACGCGATCCGAGAAAGACAGCATCACCTTAACTCCTCGCCTTGGAACCCACACTAGGCGTTTTCGCCGCTCGCATGGCTGACCGACCCCATCGGCCGTATTCTACCGGGGAACGGAATCGTGCGCTACTCCAAGTAGCTCTTGAGCGCCAGTCTAATGGTCGATGTGATCAGACCGAGGCACTGCGTGCTCGAGGGTCGATTAACGAGGAGTGAGGGAGAGGTCTTACCGAACGAAAGAACACTCTGATTACCATCCTCAGTCGGCGAGATTCTGGACTCGATTACAAGCACCGGTAACCTTTGCCGAGACGCACTCTATCGCCGGCAATAGATAAAGGCCACTTCGCTGGAGCAGAAGTGGCCTCAGTGTCTTTCCGAAGACGGTGCTGAGAGACTAGGCGTGCAGCACCTTGAGTTTTGCCGCACCAAGTAAGCATACAAGCCCTATGCCGAGGAGCAAGAACGCTGGCGGCTCCGGTGTGGTGATCACGGGGGAGACTAGTTCACCGGCTGTTACCATCCGGAAAGGGCTGTCGGCAACTTGAGAACAATCACTGTTACTGCAGACATCCTCGGCAGCGAGGTCGGTCAACAGGCTCACCGTGCCGCCCAGATTTGTTAATCCTGGCATAGGAAGTTCCATGTCAAATACCATGGTACCCGTAAGATCACCCGAAGCGTTGGGCACCACGGGGATGTCATAGGGGACCGGCGGATCAAAGCCAGGATCCAGGGCTGTGTATGTGTTTCCACCGAACGTTGTTCCCGCCGTCGTAACGATGTTAACGGAGCTAACCGTATTTGTGACAGCATCATAGACGAAGGACCCTGATGCCGTGCCACCGTCGTCAAAGGTCACACCACTCAAACTCCAAGTAATCCCGTCCGCTGACGCAACGGATGGAACGCAAAGAAGAACCAGTAGTGCCGGGACAGCGAGCAGGCTTTGAAATGTAATTCGGTTCATAGTGCTCCCTAAACGCGTGAGTCTGCGGTCTCCGGTGCTAACTATTGAGCACGTCAGTTACCACTCAACCACACTGAAAACAAAGGAGTTCTTCTTAATTTTGTAGCCCCAGAGACAGGCGATTATACAACTTTGGAAAACTTTTTCAACGATTAACGACCGCCCAGCTACACTCGGCGGAACCACCAGGGATGATGAGGAAGTCAACGGAACTGGCTCGCTGGTACATCGAGCCCCCGTTCGGTGTGAAGAGGTTTCACTTTTGAACTGAAGGTTGATCCTCGCTACTGGGACCGCGCTCGTCGTTGCGGACATTCACCGCGGACCCATTGGTTCGTCTCTCGGCGCTTTCAATTTATTCTTGCATCCCCGATGCTTGCTAGGCAAAGTAACTCCAGATGATCTTGCGCTTCGCTGAGCCCCTTTCAAGAGCTCTGGTGGTCCTCGTCGCGATTGCGATTGCAGTACCCCTTACCTATTTCAGTGTGCGCATGGCTGTAGCCGCAAATGCGGCTGAAACAGAGACTGAAAAAGGTCTTGATACGGCAATTCGCCTCGAACCCGACAACCCCGAATACTGGTATCGCTTTGGCCATTTTCAACAATTTAATCTGGAACAGCCAGATTCTGCACTCGCGGAGTTCTATTTTCGTCGAGCTACAAAACTCAATCCCCTTAGCACTGATGCCTGGCTCGATCTTGGCACCAGCTATGAATTAAACGGGAGAACTAAGGACGCGCGCGAGGCCTTCCTGCGGGCGAAGCTCAGTTATCCTTCATCGGCGGACGTTTCCTGGCGTTATGGAAACTTCCTCTTGCGAGCAGGAGACCTGCCAACTGCGTATGCCGAACTTCAGCTAGCAGTGAGACTCGACCCGCATCGCGCGGCGACTGCTTTCTCACGCTGTTACCGAGCAAACCCGGACATCGACGCCATACTGAACCAAGTCCTCTCGGAAGAGCCAGGCGTGTATGTGGACGTGCTTCACGAAGTGGTTCGCTCCGAGCAACTTGCTGTTGCGCAGACGATGTGGGAGCGTTTGCTACGGATGCGTCCGCACCTGCATTTCCCAGATTTCGATCCTTTCGTTTCGGAGCTTTTGGCAGAAGGACAAACGACCAGTGCACGTCGCGCGTGGGACGAAGGCGTCGCGACGATGACTCTGCCTCCTCTCGAGCAGGCAGAGGATTCCGTGGTTTGGGACCCTAGTTTTGAATCAGGGGCCGTAGGTAACTCCTTCAGTTGGCGGTACCAACCACTTCTCGAGGGTGTGCAGATCTCTCTCGACCGTACACAGAAACATTCGGGCAATCAGTCGCTACGACTCACGTTTGACAATAAACACAATTCAAATCTGCAAGCGGCTTGCACAATAGTGAATGTCGTGCCCAACACCACTTATCACTTTTCCGGTTGGGTGCGGACCCAGAATCTCACCACGAATAGCGGCATCGGTTTTCGTATTCTTCCGCAGGGTGACCCAGAGTCCACCGTCAGCCAGACACGCGAAATCCACGACACAAATCCTTGGACAAGTATCGACACGCAGTGGACAGCAGGACCCAAGGTGCGCCAAGCCGCGATCTGCGTCATGCGAGAACCCAGTGACACACCAAATGCGAATATTTCCGGCACCGCCTGGGTGGACGACGTAAACCTCGTGCCGCAGCCTGCAGAGTCACGCAAGCCATGAAAATTCTGCGCGTTTCCTTCTGCGTGGTGATTGCGTTCAGCGTACTTGCCTTTGGTGGAGTGGAAGAGTGGGCCCAGGCCGGCCTCGAAGTGAGTGCGGCGATTTTGCTGATTTACTGGGCCATTCGTTTCTTTGTTCTGCAAACCGAACAGATTTTCGTCTCTCCATTTTTTCTGCCGCTCACGGCGTTCCTGCTGGTTGTGCTTGCTCAGCTGGCCTCTCGCACTACCGCTTCTCCCTATCATACCCGCGTGGAACTCCAGCTCCTGATTGCCTACCTCATCCTGATGCACATCATGAGCCAGGTCTACCTGCAGTCCCGGCATTGGCGGGGACTTGTATGGTTCCTAATGGGACTCGGATTCTTTGTCTGTCTGTTCGGCATCCTGCAGCAATTGACGTTCAATGGAAAATTGTATTGGTTTCGCGAGATGCGCTATGGCGGAATCCCTTTTGGTCCCTACGTGAACCGGAATCACTTCGCTGGCTTTGCCGAATTGGTGATCCCGATTGCACTTGTGCCGCTCGTGCTCGGGAAAGTCCGGCGTGAACGGCTCTTTCTGGTCTCTCTGTTCGCGTTTGTACCCATCATCGCGCTGCTGTTGTCCGCTTCACGCGGAGGAATCGTCAGCTTCGTCATGGAGATGGCCCTTCTGTGTGTCCTGCTCCTGGTGGGCAGAATTCGCAGCAAGTACGTGCTCTTGGGCGGGGTGGTTGTCATAGTGGCTCTTTTGGCAGTGTCCTGGATTGGAGTCCAGCGGGTGTTGGGACGATTCTCCAGCAACTCGGCGCTGGAGGTTGCCGGCGGAAAGCGCGCCGCGATGCGCCATGACACTTGGCGGATATTTAAAGATCATCCTATTCTGGGCACAGGCTTGGGCACGCTGCAGATGGTCTTTCCGCCCTATGACACGTTGTATGACGGCAGGATCGTGAACCATACGCATAACGACTATCTAGAGGCGCTGGCGGAAACAGGAATCCTCGGGGGTCTGTGCTGTGCGGGGTTTCTCGGGATCCTGCTGGTGGAGTCCTTCAAGGGTCTGGTGACCTTAGGTAGTTCCTTCAATTCGGCCTTGAACCTCTCCGGCCTTGTAGGTTGTTTTGGAATCCTAGTTCATAGCTTTGTGGACTTTAATCTGCACATCCCGGCCAACGCTTTGCTATTCTTTGTATCAGCGCATTTGGCCACCGCCCGAATCCAGTCCGATTCTCCGGGTATGTCGCCCAAAAGGCGTCGCCCCCGCAGCTCTCGAAACAGTAGTTAGCTTGTGTGGGACAAATTGTATAATGAGCCGGGGGGCAGGTGGGTCCATGGTCGAAGGTAAACTTGTGAGTCGGCAATTCTTAGTCCCGTGGATGACGGTGGGCGTGCTGCTCTTTCAGGCGTCGGCCCTTCGCGCGCAGGAGGTCACCGTTGCTGGAACGCCTCAGCAGACCAATGAGCGCATTAAGGAACTCGCGAGCAATTCCAAAGCCGCCGTCCATGACTATGTGATTGGAAATGGTGACCTTCTGAGTATCACCGTCTTTGATGTACCGGAACTTACCCGTGACGTTCGTGTCAGTCAAACGGGGACGATTAGTGTCCCTCTTGTGCCTGTTCGACTCGAAGTAAATGGCTTGAGCGAAATTCAAGCAGAGCAGAAGATCGCGGAAGTGCTTGAAGCAAATGGTCTGGTGAGCCATGCTGAGGTCGGCGTTGTGGTAAAAGAGCACAAGAGCAAACCCATCACAATTGTGGGTGCCGTGGCCCACCCCATGGTGTACGAAGCGGACCGCCCCGTTACCCTTCTCGAAGCAATTGCGCAAGCTGGCGGAGTATCAAATGATGCCGGAGACAGCGTTATTGTCTCCCGAACACACACCGCGACTCTTGTCGAGATTCCTAATCCAACTTCCATCACTCCGAGTCAACCTCCTGGTTCAGGCGAGCCTCCCCTTCTTACGGCGTCACCGAAAGTAGACTCAGCTCCAACGCAGGGTAACCCCGTACCCGGCGCTTCCTTCCCTTCGGCGGAAGAGATGGCCAAGAGTCCTGCCCCGTCGGCCGATACCAATTCACCGCCAGCTTCGGATAAAAAGTCCATTTCTCCCAATGCCATTACCGTCAATCTGGACGAACTCGTCGAAGCCGGTGACATGCGCAATAACATTCCTCTGCAAGCCGGCGACGTGGTCACTGTTCCGCACGCCGGAATCGTTTATGTTTTAGGCTCGGTTAACCGTCCCGGTGGATTTGTTATCGCTAACGACCGTACGCAACTAACAGTAATGAAGATTCTTGCCCTGGCAGGCGGCCTCACCAGGACCGCGAAGTCCAGCCACGCCTACATCATTCGGCCGGATGCGCAAGGAAAACAGACGAATTCGGAAATCGATCTGAAAAAGGTCCTGAACCACCAGGCCGAGGACGTGCCCATGCGGGCCAGCGATATTCTTTATGTGCCGGAAAACGTGGCGAAGGCTGTAGCATTGCAGGCGATTGCCCTCACCATAGCGATGGGCACCAGCGTGGCAATTTACCGCCTAACATATCGATAGAAAGAGGCTATGGCCGAAGACTCGAGAATCATGCCGCGGGATCCCCGACCAACGGGAATTGTGGAGAGCAGCGTTTCTCCTTCGCGAATTCCCTCGCTGGACCTTTCTCCCCGCGAACCGCATCTCTACGATTACTTGCTCATCCTTCGCAAACATCTGTGGCTGATTCTTTCCTTCATGCTTGCTGTAGTTACGCTCGTCAGTATCGCGACGTTTCGCATGCAGCCGGTCTACGTTGCAAACGCAAAAATAGAAATCGATCGCGAGAACACCAGCGTTCTTCCCTTTCCGGGCGTAGATTCCTACGACTACATGATGGACGTCGACAATTACATCGAGACGCAGGCCCGCATTCTGACCAGCGAAACACTCGCCCTGCAGACCATTCGAAACAGCGGCCTTGCTGGCGCTCCGGAGCTTTCGAGTGATGATGTTCCTTCCGAAGCCATCGCTACTGGCAGTCTCGCCAACCAAAAGCGTCCTCCGGAGATCGCGGCGTTCCTGGGAAGCCTGAGTGTCAAGCGCATTCCCAATACCCGGTTGATGGAAGTCACGTACGAATCATCGGACCCAGTTCAGGCCGCGCGTATGCTGAATGCTCATCTGGACAACTACAAAGCGCTAAACATGCAGGGCCACTACGCTGCCACTACGGAAGCGACCACGTGGTTACAGGTACAGCAGGCGGACCTCAAGCGGAAAGTGGAAAAGTCCGAAAGTGATCGTATCAACTATGAGCGGCAGAATCAGATTTGGGGTGTGGATGACAAGCAGAATATGACCACTCAGCGCCTCCTCGATTTGAACAAGGAGCTTACCGACGCGGAAAGTGAAACGCTGAAAAAACGGGCTCTCTATGAGTTCGCTGAATCTGGGGCGTTAGACGCCGTACCGCAGATCCGGGACAACCCTGTTCTCCAGGACATGCAAAAGAGGCGAGCGGATCTTTCCCTCCTGTACACTGATGGTCTCAATCAGTACGGCCCGAACTTTCCTAAAGTGCAGCGCCTGCAGGCGCAAATTAAGGAGATGGACGATCAAATCGCAAAGGAGCGCAAAGGCATAACTGTCCAGCTCCGCAGTGATTACGACGAGGCGAAAGCGCGTCAGGATCTCCTGACCCAGCGCCTCGAAGAGCAGAAGGCCGAAACCAATGCCATGTCGGAAAAGATGGTCCAGTACAACATCCTCAAACGGGAAGCGGAGGCCAACAAAACACTGTACGAAGGACTCTTGACGAAGCTCAGAGAAGCCAACATCGCCGCGAGCCTCAAGTCCTCCAATATTCGGGTGATCGATCCCGCCATGATACCGTCTAGCCCAGCCCGACCCGCAAGAGCGCGCAATATTGCGCTGGCTTTTCTCATCGGACTGGTCGGCGGTGTTGGAGTTGCTCTTCTCCGCGAATATCTTGACAACACCGTGAAGACGCCCGACGACGTCGAAACCCTTGCTCGCTTGCCCTCGCTCGCCGTTGTGCCTGCGTTCGGAGACACTGCTAGCATGAGTGGGAAAAAAGGCTTGCTGAAAGGTGTGTCATCCAATGGTCACGAGAAGCCCAGCGGGCTCGTCGCGCAGCATTCGCCCAAATCGCAGGTGTCAGAAGCGTTTCGCTCTTTGCGAACTGCATTGCTCTTATCGCAGCCCGACCAGCCACCACAGGTGATCCTTGTAACCAGTGCACTTCCTCGGGAAGGTAAGACAACCGCGGCAGCGAACCTCGCCGTCACGCTGGCACAGCTCGGCGACAAGACGGTCCTGGTGGACGCGGACTTGCGGAAGCCAGGTGTCGGGCGAATGCTGAATCTCACGAGTGGAAAATACGCCGGTCTGAGTTCTTATCTGGCAGGGGTCTCGAGTCTGGATCTCGTCAGTGTCGCGCATCCATCGATCCCGAATCTCGCGGCCATCCCCACAGGACCCCTGCCTCCGAACCCGGCCGACCTCCTTTCTTCGCATCGCCTCGCAGATGCAATCGCGGAACTTCGCACGAAGTTCAAATTTGTGGTCATCGATTCGCCCCCAGTCATGGCTGCCACCGACGCTGTGATTCTCTCCGTGCAAGTGGACGGAGTGTTGCTGGTGGTCCGGAGCGGCGAAACTCCCAAGGCAGCTTTTACGCGGACCTGTGACCTGCTGGTAAGCGTCAAGAGCCGTATGCTGGGGGTGGTGCTCAACGCCGTGGATGCCAACGCCCCTGACTATTACTATTCTTATCGCTACTATCCGTATTCTTACGGTTACGGTCCCCAGGAAACCCTGGAACCGACACACGAGGATTCTTCTGTCCCCGCCGCTGTGGTTCATTCTTCGGCTGCAGACGATTCCGAAAAGCTCTGAGGAGGTAGCTTGCGTTACCTAATTACCGGCGGTGCTGGTTTTATCGGTTCTCATTTGGCGGAGAGACTCCTCGAACAAGGCGAGCGGGTAGTTCTCCTCGATAATCTTTCTACGGGAAGCATGGAGAACATCCGGCATCTGAAAGGCTCGGATCTTCTCGAATATCACCTCGACGGCATCGAAAACCGTCATCTGCTCGCGGAACTTGTGGATGATGCGGACGTGGTTGTTCACTTCGCCGCGGCGGTTGGCGTCAAACTCATCGTCGAGAGCCCCGTACGGACCATCGAAACCAACGTAAACGGCACGCAGATGATCTTGGAAGCTGCCTGCAAAAAGAAGAAACTCGTACTCATCGCTTCTACTTCGGAAGTTTACGGCAAGAACACGCAGGTCCCATTTCACGAAGATGCAGATCTGGTCCTCGGACCGACCACCAAGGGACGCTGGAGCTATGCCGCTTCCAAGGCACTCGACGAATTCCTTGCCCTTTCCTATTGGAAAGAGAAACACCAGCCCGTCATCGTCGCGCGTTTTTTCAACACCGTTGGTCCACGCCAGACCGGGCGCTACGGTATGGTTCTGCCCAACTTTGTAAAACGAGCTCTTGATAGCGTGCCCATCGAGGTTTATGGAGATGGCAAGCAGTCCCGCTGCTTCTGCGACGTCCGCGATACCGTGGAAGCGCTCCTCCGGCTGATTCCTTTGGACCGCGCGGTTGGAGAAGTGATCAATATTGGGAATACCGAGGAAGTGTCCATCGAAAATTTGGCGAAACTTGTCAAACAGCGCACCAACAGCAGCTCGACCATCCAGTTCGTTCCTTACGACCAGGCTTATGAACCCGGTTTCGAAGATATGATGCGCCGCGTTCCTTGCATTGATAAGCTACAAGCCTTGACAGGTTTTCGTCCCCAAACCAGCTTGAACGAAATCGTCGATCGGGTTGCCACGTACTTCCACGAGAAGGAACGCTTACTGGCCGGGTCTGCAGCTGCCAAGAGATCCACAGCCTGAGAGGCACCTTGAACGCGAACCTGCAACCCCCGGAGCGCCGAGTCTCGTTCAAGCATATTCTCATTCTGCTCTTCGTTCTTTCCCTGCCCCTGATCAATCCCATCGTTCATGGCGATGGAGTCGGATACTATGCCTATGCTCGTGCTCCCCTGATTCAGCATAGTTTGCACTTTGACGAGGATTGGCGGCACGCCAATCTCAATTTCTCTCAATCCAGAACCCGCCCCGATGGCCAGCTTTTGCCCGAGGAGTACACGGAAACAGGCTACGTCAGTAATCTGTTCACGATTGGCCCTGCCATACTCTGGTTTCCCTTTCTCATTCCCGCTCATCTACTCGTGCTGTTTCTGAATTTCTTGGGAATGTCCATCGCGGCTAATGGTTTCTCATTTCCCTATCTTGTCGCTATGGCCTTAGGAACGGCCGTTTACGGATTTCTGGGCCTCCTGCTTTCGTTTTCGCTTGCCCGCAAATATGTCGGAGAGCAGTGGGCGTTTCTCGCGACCGTGGGCATTTGGTGGGGCAGTTCTCTCCCCGTTTATATGTATTTCAACCCCGCCTGGTCGCATGCGCATTCGGCTTTCGCCGTCGCGCTCTTCCTTTGGTATTGGGACCGTACACGCCTCGCCCGCACGACCTCGCAATGGCTGATCCTAGGGCTCATTTCTGGCTTGATGGTCGACATTTACTTTCCCAATGGTGTTTTTCTTTTCCTGCCACTGATTGAATCCTTAGTTGGGTACGCGGCGTATTTGAAATCCCAGCCGCAAGCAGTGCGGAAGCTGTTCCTTCAAAATCTGATTTTTGCTCTTGCGATCTGTGTGGCGTTTCTTCCCACAATCATTACCCGTAGGATAATCTTTGGAGGCTACTTCCGTTTTGGCTCATACTCGCATCTTTCCTGGGACTGGTCCGCGCCCCACTGGCTTTCGCTCCTAGTCGCCTCAAATCATGGCCTTTTCAGTTGGACACCCTTGTTGGCCCTCGCTCTTATCGGTCTTTTCTTCACGCCGCGTGCGGCCCGGATCCTCGCACTCTATTTCGCAGTGGCTGTTGCCGCTTTCTATTATCTGATCTCCAGCTATCCTTTTTGGGACGGAATGTCATCTTACGGGAACCGCTTCTTCATTTCTTTGACCCCAATTTACGTCTTTGGCCTTGCCGCTCTATTGCAGCGTTTGGCCAAACTGTCGTCTCGGCCGCGCCTCGCGCTCCTGCTCGCTACTGGGATTCTGGGGTGCTTTGTTCTATGGAATCTCGGCCTGATCTATCAGTGGGGCGCACACCTGATTCCTGTTCGGGGCCCAATCTCTTTTCGTGAAGCGGCGCACAACCAATTTTGTGAGGTTCCCCGGCAGCTGTCAGTCCACGTGCGCTCTTATGTCTTTCACCGTGGCGATCTGATGCGCCAGATCGAGCAGCGAGATATCGAGCAGCTCAAGAAAGACTCCCCGCAATGACCTCTCAGGGGAAAATCTGCCTTGTCTGTCCGCGGTCAGATTGAGGGGAAATTCACTCACGCGTATCCGCGTCTTAATTCCGTCAGAAAGATCGACTCCCGATCATGGTTTCGACGACAATGTTGGACTCCAGCGGTCCTTAGCCACCGACATTCCGCAACCCAGCGCGATGCCGGTCACGAACCTCCTTAGTTATATTGTGGGCCACTTGTGCCGCGATTGTCTCTCATGGCGGCCCGAATACGCCCGCGCATCTCTGCGCTTTCTGAACTCGTGCGTGCAGCTCTGCTTTGCTTCGTCTAGAATAGAAGGATAATTTTTTGAGGTGGAAGCTTGGGATGGTCTCACTGAGCGCCGGGACCTACAAATGAAACTCATTCACCGGGACTCGCCGCTTCGGACCCGTGGATCCGGATTGAGCCACCCCGTGGCCTCTTCGAGCTGCGCGTGCGCGAGGTGTGGGCGTACCGCGAGCTGCTGTACTTTTTCGTATGGCGAGACCTGAAGGTGCGGTACAAGCAGACCGTTGTCGGCGTCTCGTGGGTTATCATTCAGCCACTTCTCAGCATGGGCGTGTTCACGCTTTTTTTTGGGCGGCTGGCGAAATTGCCTTCGGACGGTTTGCCGTACCCGGTGTTTTATTTCGCAGCCTTGGTTCCGTGGACGTATTTTTCGATGGCGGTGACAACGGCGACAAACGTAGTAGTGGAAAATCAGCGAGTCATCACAAAAGTATATTTTCCCCGGATAATTCTGCCGCTTTCGAGCGTGGTGTCTGGCCTCGTGGATTTTGGGATTGGGTTCATAGTATTGCTAGTGATGGTGCTGGGATATGGTTTAAGGCCGGGGTTGCAGGCGATCTGGCTGCCGTTCTTGTTGCTGCTGGCACTGGCAACGGCGCTGGGAATTGGGCTTTGGCTTTCGGCGTTGAATGCGCTGTATCGCGACGTAAAATATGTGATGCCCTTTCTGGTCCAGTTCTGGATGTTGGCGTCGCCGGTTGCGTATCCAAGCAGTTTGGTGCCGGTGAAGTGGCGATGGCTATATGGGTTGAACCCAATGGCCGGAGTGATTGAGGGATTCCGCTGGGCATTGACTGGGCACGGGCAGCCGCCAGGCGCGTTGATGATGGCCTCGGCTGCAGCGGTGGTAGTACTGCTGGGCGGCGGGTTGGTGTTTTTCCAAAGGATGGAAGGGAAGGTGGTTGATCTAGTGTAAAGAGGTAATGGCGAGCGGCGCGTTGATAGCGGTTGGAGTGCATGGTTGTGCGAGCTAAACTCCGGAATTCGAACGGATTGAAGTTAGGGTGGAGAGCTAGAAGGATGAAGAGCAGGGAAAGCCGAGACGAGAGATGAGCGAGATCGCGGTTAGGGCTCAAGGATTAGGTAAGCTTTACCGCATTGGCCAGCGGGAAAGCGCTCTGCGCAATATACTGGGACCGATGCTGCGTACCCCTTGGAAGCTCTTGAAGAGAGACAAGAAAGAGATGTTCTGGGCACTGAAGGGCGTGGACCTGGAAATCAAGCGGGGAGATGTCCTGGGGCTCATCGGGCGGAATGGCGCGGGGAAGACAACGCTGCTGAAGATCTTGAGCAGAATCACGAAGCCAACGTCAGGCTGGGCAGAGATTTATGGGCGCGTCGGGACTCTGCTGGAGGTGGGGACAGGATTCCATCCGGAGCTCTCCGGTCGCGACAACACGTTCCTCTCTGGCGCGATCCTCGGCATGTCCAAGCGCGACATTAGTCGCAAGTTTGAGGAAATCGTAACCTTCGCCGAGCTCGAGAGATTCATCGACACACCCGTAAAGCACTATTCGTCCGGGATGTACGTGCGGCTTGCGTTCGCGGTTGCAGCCCACCTCGAGCCCGAAATCCTCTTTGTTGACGAAGTTCTGGCCGTTGGCGACATCAACTTTCAGAAAAAGTGCCTTGGCAAGATGGGCGACGTCGCCCGTGCTGGTCGCACCATCATCCTGGTCTCCCACAACATGGCCGCCATCAATGCACTCTGCCCACGCTGCATCATTCTTGACAATGGCGGCGTCGAGTTCGACGGTTCCACTGCCGACGCCACCGCGCGGTACTACGCCGAGTCGTTCGATTCGGTGGATGGCTCGGATCTCTCCACTCGTCGAAGAAAAGGAAACGGCAAAGCCCGATTCACTTCCATCACCATTCAGCCGTCGGATTCCGCCGGCCGTCTGCTCCAGGTTGCTTGTACGGGGTGCGATCTCAACATAACCGTTGAGATCAAGTGCGAATCCGGCTTTGCGCCCGCAAACCTGGCTATCATCTTTTACGATTCCACCGGCTATCGCGTCATCGACACCAATACAGCCCAGAAAGGCGAATTTGTGAGCTTGCAAGCCGGACAAACCGCCAAGGCCACCTTTCTCCTGCACGACGTCTTACTCAAGCCGGGCAGGTACTTGGTTGCACTCTGGCTTGGGCGTCAGGTGATGGAGGTCATTGACCATGTTGAGGACGCAGCTGCGTTAGACGTAGTGGAAAGTGACGAGAGCTGCCAGCACGTCCTGTTTTGGCCGGGGATCTATCTCTGCCGATTCGAGCAGAGAGTCTCCATCATCGAAACTTCTATGCCGAGGCCATGCGTTCGTGATTGACTTTCAGCAGATCCTTCGTCCCCTGTACAAGCATGATCACGTGCGTTCTGCTCTCAAGGTGTTTATTCCTGCGAGATACTGGGAGCGGCTGCGACGGTGGTTCCAACCAGCCGAACGGGTCCATTGGTGTCGCGTGGTGATGAATCGGGATATTGAGCGGTTCATTCGTTCCCTCGACTGTCCCCAAATTGACGCACTCGAAGTCAGCGGCTCCGGCGCACAAGGTCGCTACAATTTCCGAAGCTACCGTAAAGTTCAATATCCGGATTATGATATTTGCAGGCAACCATTGGCTGAAGGTCAATTCGATCTCGTCATCGTAGAGCAGGTTTTCGAGCACGTCCTGCGACCGGACCTCGCAGCCCATAATGTTTATAAGATGCTGCGGCCGGGCGGCCTCTTCGTGATCAGTGCACCCTTTCTGCTGAAAATCCACGGCGCCCCGTTCGACTTGTATCGATGGACCGAACACGGCATGCGCCAACTTCTCGAAGTCGCGGGTTTTTCAGTCCTGTCGACGGCCTCGTGGGGCAACAGGGAATGCCTGCTCGCTGACATGAAGCCAGGGTTGGAGTGGACAGCGTATGATCCCGGGTGGCATAGTTTGCGGAATGAGCCGCAGTTTCCCATTGTGATCTGGGCCTTTGCCGAAAAGCCGAAGTTAAGTTAGCCATGTCGAGCGAACACTACACGAAAGACTATTACGACGGGATTCGCAACGGCTCCCTCGGCTCTGCCGAAATCATGGTTCCTCTCGTATTGAAGTTGTTGCCGGTGAGAAGCGTTGTGGACGTCGGTTGCGGGGAAGGAGCATGGCTCGCCGCTTTCCGGAAACTCGGCGTAGACGACGTCTTTGGTCTTGATGGTGAATATATCGCCGACTCAGTTTTGCAAATCCCGCGGGACCGCTTCCAGGCCTTCGACCTATCGAAACCATTTGCCCTCGGCCGAACCTTCGATTTGGCCATATCACTTGAGGTCGCCGAGCACCTGCCGGCCGATTCCGCCGCGGGATTCGTAAAATCTCTCGCGCGATTGGCTCCGGCGATCTTGTTTTCCGCCGCGATCCCCTTTCAGGGAGGGAATCACCATATCAATGAACAATGGCCGGACAAATGGGCGGCGTTGTTTCTGCAGCACGACTATCACCTGGTAGACTGCATCCGAAAGAGAGTCTGGCAAAACGAAGCGGTGGAGTTCTGGTACGCCCAGAACACGCTGCTCTTCGTGCGAGCTGATTTGTTGGAAAGTAACGCAGCGCTCAAGGCAGAGTCCGAACGAACCAATCCCGATCAGCTTTGTCTGGTACACCCCCGGCAATACCTCAGCCTCCACGGCTTGTACCAGCAGACGCACGCGCGCGCCGAACAGCTTCCCCCGCCACCCCGCCACCGTCGGGACTGATAGAAGCGTCACGCATATTCCTGGTTTGTCTGAGGAACGCCATCCGCTGGAGACTGGACCGCAGCGCCAAGAAAGAAGCCGCCGCCACCGCGGAGCCCAATTCCGCGAACCGCCCACCTGGGGCCAGGCCATGAATCCTCCGATCACAACGGCCTGACCTTCTCGGCGTGAGGTCGATTGGGGCTTAGCCAAGAACCTCGTGTAGATCACGATGAATTAGGTCCCATTATAGGGTCCCGAAATGGAATTTTCCCCTCAGAGAGCTTTGCTTCTAGCTTAGCTAGCCGGCTTTCAAGCCGACGGCCTCGACGAGATCGTCGAGTGCCCGAATGACGGCGGTATATCGACGATCGAGCGCGGTGATCTTTTCTTTTGGGACAGATCCGTCAGCGGCAAAGGGCTGCAGAATGCCGGCAGTCAGTGGAGCATAGATTTTTTCATAAAGCTTCAGGAACACCAGACAGATCTGATAGCCGTGAGGAAGCAGCCGGTAGCGGCGGGAATGAGGAATTTTTCCACTAAGTGCTTGGCACGCAGCTTCCAGAGGTCATAACGGAGGGATCCAAGCTTGTACTCTTCCGGTGCTCGCCGGAGTGCCTGCAGGGTTTGCGGGTATAAGTCGCGGGTGGTGAAGGTGCCTTCGGCGGTGAGGTAGCAGAAGCACTAGGGAGTGCATGAGGCCAACTGTCGGGGCTGATCCAGCTTCAGACCAGGAATGCGTCTGCCGTTGGGAAGAAGCGTGGGTTGGTTGAGTTGGCGAAGTTCCTCGCGGTCCACAAAGGTCTCCAGAATATCTTGTTGCACGTCCAGATAGCGGTCGATGATGCCGTCTAGCCTCTGCCGCAATTGAGGAAGATTCCCCACCTCCTTGCCAATACCGTAATCGGTATAGATATTGTTGGTTGCAGGTTCGGTGCGGAGGAGGAAGCGATCGCGGACGTATTGCTTGAGGAAGCCCTTGCGGTAATGACTACGGATCACCGGGTTGGGTAGGTTCAGATCCTCGATTACCGTCTGGAGCTTGCCGGCGTGATGGCGAGTGATGCGCCGGCCAAAGATCAGGGTGAGTTTGTTGGGTTGACCGATAGTGCGATTGGCGTCGAGCAGCCGTTGCTGAACGCCGGCGTGCTTTCTCTCCTCGGCATTGAAAAAGGGCGTGAAACGGGTCAGCCATTTGTGGAACACTGTAAGAAAGCGTTCGCCCACTGCTGAAAGCGCATGTCACGCTCTCACCGCCAGCCAATAATGCTGATTGAGACAGACGCGAGCGGAGAAGGGGAAATATCGCCTGCACCGGTCACACGCTGACGCTGCCAATGCTGAGGTGCTGCGTTGTTGGATGGCCATGCGTCAAGCTTTCCTGCAGCACGCACCCGCTTGGCTCACCACTGCACGCCGGGATACAGGCTCGGAATCCGCTGGCCGCGGTATACGAACTGTCCCGTGACAAGCATCTTCCACACCGTTTGTGCGTTGCTGTCTTGCGTCACCTCGTAAATGTCACCCGCCGTACCAGGCCCACCCGCCGATTCGCAATATTCCACGTTCCCGTTTTTCAGCACCGCCGCGTTTCCTCCGAAAAAGGAATACGTCGCTGCCATGGGATGAAACGTGAATGTTGCCGTCATCGCCGTTTCATCGATATCAAAGATCGGTACCGTGCTGTAGCACGCTGGCTGGCCCGACACACCACAGGTTCCTCCTGTAGTGACGGTAACACCTCGGTCAGCACCATTGTCGAAAAGCACCAAAGAGAACTTGCCCGTTGTATTGCTGCTCACGAATGATGGCCCGTGCTGCGCGAAGAACCAGTCGGCCGGGTTCGTGTCCGGCGTACCGTCGCTATTCTGGAGCGTAAAGTCGCCCTGGTAGCCCAGGCGCCAAAGGATGCTCCCGTCACCCGTTCCATTCGCATAGCTCATCTTCACCAGCCAGTTCTGGTGCCGGATCGAGATAATCAGGTTCCCGTCGTCCGCCGAATAAATCACCGCATTGCTGTGCGTCCAGTCCGGATACTGTAAGGACGACGATTAGTATCCAAGTGATTAAACTCGTTCCACGCCCATAACGCGCTACAGGGTTACTCGGATTATTGAATATTTCCATGTTGGACATCGATCAGCACGTCCCCGTCAACCTTTGTTCCAGAAATCGTCTGTTCTGTATTCGCTATCAAAACAAGATGGCCGTTTGGCAGCATGACAAAGTCATGGTGCACCCCGCGAATGATTACATTACATTCCGTGCACGTCGCCGTCGCCAGTGCGGCGTTCAACTGCGCTGACGTCATTTGCCAGACAACAGTTCCACTCGGGTCGACTTCTTGCATGACGGAGCTCGAAGGAAGACCAGAGACCGAAACCGTGAAAGTAATGAAGAAATGCCCGTTGGGCAGTAGCTTGATCGGCTCAACTACGCTTCCGGCGGGTACCGAGGTTCCGGGATTGTATCCCCACAGAACATTGCCGCTCAAGTCCGTGACCATGGCAGTCAGCTTGGCGGATGTCGTAAAGTTAACCAAATTCAGCATCTCCACGCCGCTTTGCGGCGTCATTCCCGCTGTCGTCATGGCGTAATCGTCGGCAACTGGGCCGCTGCCAAAGCCTGCGTCGTGAACGTCTGGTCCGCATCCATAAACTGCGTCCCGTCGGCGAACTGCACCACTCCTCTCATGTGGTACAGCGTGTTTGCCCTCATTCCTGCCACAAACAGGTTTACGGGCCCTCCACCGATAGGGACGGGCTGCGTCCAGGTCGTCAAACCGTAGTTGGTATCAGGACCAAATTGAACAGAAACATTGCCTGCTGCAGCGGGCGAAATCTCGTAATTCGCCACCTGTAGATTTGCCGTTGCGGTAACTTGGCCCGGCGCTACGACGTTTACCGTCGCACTTGCAGATTTCGTAGTGTCATCCTTGCTCGTTGCGGTCACTGTAACGGTTATGCTCTGGGGACCGGCGGGAGCCACGAAATTGCCGTTAACATCGATTGTGCCTGCGGACGCCGTCCAAGTAACGCCTGACTTTCCGTTCGTCACGTTCGCTGTGAATGAAACCGTTTGGCTTATTCCCGTGGCGGTCGTTTGTGGACTAACACTCACGCTTACTGCCGCGGGTGTCGATACGGTAAGCATCGTGCTTGCGCTGACACCGAATTGAGTAGCGGTGATGGAGGTGCTGCCGACGCCGACACCGGTGGCGAGGCCGCCCGCGACGATGGTGGCTACCGAGGTATTAGAGGAAGCCCAGGTGACAAGGCTGGTGCCGTCCTGGACGCTGCCGTCACTGTAATAGGTCTGGGCCGTGAACTGAAAAGTCCCGCCGACGGAAGTAGTTCCTGTAGAGGGACTGATGGTGACGTACCGGAGCACCGGAGTCGAACTGTTGCAAGCCGCCAACAACACAATGCACGCGAGCGAGAGCAATGCTAGAGCGGATTGATTGTTTCTTCTCATGAAAGCCTCCTCAGGCAAAGAAAGCAAAGATTCTTGCAGTTCAGGGGCAACACTTGAACGACGTATCTCTTACACCGTAATGGGCGGCAAGTTGTAGCAGTGGGCGAGGCCCACACCCGAACTTTGGTCGTTTTGAACTCCCCAGCTGCCTCTGGAGTGTGAACGATGCTGTGGACCGTGGCAGGCGGCAAAGGATCTCGCATATATCGATATCAAAGTGATAACGGATGGGACTCTATTAGGCCCCGCCCCTTCGAGAGCTTGCTAGCTGATGAAAAGTTGCGGAAACGATTCTCCAACAAGAACCAACCGGCGTAAAGAGGCTAAGTGCGATGGCCAAACCACCAAAAAACTCGACCACACAAGCGACGTACACAAAATATCCCGGCAGGCCGATGGCCTGAAACGACCCGACGAAACGTTCTGTGTTTCCAAATAGTTTCGGATAACCGTGATAGATGCTTGAACCGCACGGGACGGGTTGCTGAGCAACATTGCACTGGGCAAGATTGGAATTGCGCTAGGGCAGCGGCAACCTGTTGAAAGAGTCATTGTGGCTTACACGGACGGAAGCCCAGAATAACTTTCTTCCGATTGCAAAAACAAATCGTTCGTCTTAATGTAGTTTCTCCTGCCCTGTCCTGCTGACAGAATGGGACAAAATTTCTCTATGGAGTCACCGTCATGACGCGAAATAAACTGTCCTGGAGCGTTTTTGTGGGTACTGCTCTGATTTGCGGCGGTGCATTATTTGCGCAAAGGCCCGCCACAAACATCGATCCCAACAAACATCCCAATCTTGCTGAAGCACAACGCTTCATCCAACAGGCCTACGACAAGGCCGAAGAAGCCCAGAAAGCAAACAAAGAGGAGCTTGGCGGCCATGCTGAAAAAGCAAAACAGCATCTGGTCGAAGCCGATCAGGAACTGAAGTTAGCCGCCGAATACGCTGACCACCGCAAATAAGGTTCACAAGGTTAGAATTTCTGCCACGGCCTCCAAAACGGAACATTTCGGCTACAGGGTTTCCTGTAGTAGACATCAGCATTAAGATGACAGCCAAGCTAGTGTCTCTGCCCGATGAGCATGAGGTGTCGAGAAAGGACGGCCGCCTCAGTCCCGATCGAACGTGCCTAATGGGCGAATCCGATGACTCGAGCTCACCTAGCGCGTCGCGGACTGAGAACTTTCACCGCCAAGGTTCGAGATGTGCGAGAATATGAAACTGGCGCGGAAGTCCGGTGCCACTTAGAATTTATCAAGTCCGACTCATGCTGACACTTTTTCTCACCGGGAAGGTTTTTCTCGGACAGAGGGGGCATTCAGCGCAATGCTTTGAAAAGTTGGACTCTGCTGCCCCCGGATGTCGAAACCATTCTATTTGGCGACGGAGAGGGTGCGACGAAGGTCTGTGCCGAATACGGCCTCCACCATTCAAACGGGGCACTAAGCGGCTCGATTACATTTTTGACGGGGCACAAGAGATTGCTCGACACGACATTCCGGGACAAGGATTATCTCCCAGTGGATTTCGTTCGAAAGCGTGTCTGGCAAAACGACTCGGTTTATTGGTGGTCTGAACAAAACACCTTGCTGTTTGCGCAGGTCGATCTTTTGGAAAGCAACGCGGCACAAGGCGGAATTAGAACGAACGAATCTGAATCAACTCTGCTTAGTTCATCCTAAGCAGTACCTTTCCCTGGAAAGAGGTTGTGCGGGTTCCGCAGCCGCCTCTGCCATCGGGAGTGAGAGCGGCTTCGCGGTTCCTTCTGGTTTGTTTGCGAAATGCCATGAGAGAAAAACTTGATTCGACCAAGGGGAAGGGATCGCCAAGGGTGGATCACAGCCCTCCAAGGTCGCGACCTAAGAATAGAGGGTGCCATGCATTCTCCTAGCGTCTCTGTCGTCATGAGCGTCTTCAATGGGCAAACCTTTTTGCCAGAAGCTATAGAAAGCATCCTCAGCCAAACCTTCCGTCACTTCGAATTTCTGGTTATCGACGACGGTTCGACCGACAGAACTACTGAAATACTGGCGAGCTACGCAAGCCGGGACGAAAGAATGCGTGTCCTGCACCACGAAAACAAGGGACGGACGGCCTCACTTAACATTGGAATCAGCGTTGCCAAAGGAAGGTATATTGCGAGAATGGATGCTGACGACATTGCCATGCCTCACCGCCTCAAAGAGCAGGTCGAGTTTATGGAGCGGCACTCGGAAGTCGGGCTCTTGGGTGGAGCGATTGAGCTGATAAACACAGCCGGACAGGTAATTCATACTACCCGGCCTCCATTGGAGGACTCGGAAATCAAATTGGTGATGCTCCGCCACAACCCTATCTGTCACCCAGCGGTAGTCATGAGAAAAGAAATCGTATTTGGGGTAGGAGGATACCGGATGCCATTCTCCGAATCCGAGGACTACGACCTGTGGTTGAGAATGAGCGAGCGAAGCCGATTAGCTAATCTTGGGAAGGTGATACTCCAATACCGAGTTCATTCCGGCCAGGCCTCGGTGCAAAATTTGGAACATCAGACGCTCTGCCTTCTGGCTGCGCGTGCAGCTGCATCGCGCAGAAATCGTGGTATGTCCGATCCGCTGTCGGACGTTTACGAAGTAACACCACAACTGCTGGACACACTGGGCGTAACGAGAGGGGAAGTCCAGGAAGCCCTCATGGTCACCTACGGCCATTGGGCAGAGATTTTAGAGCCAACAGACCCTGAAGCAGCCCTGCGAGTGGTAGAGGGGCTTTTGCAATTGCCTGGCGCCGAAAACTTCGACCGATCCGTGCTCGCCAATGCGTGGCTCAAAGCGGCGGGTATCCATTACCGTCAGAACCGGCGCAGGAAAGCGCTGGCCGCCGCGGGGCGCGCGGTCTTGGTTCGGCCCATCGTGGCTGGCCGGCCATTCAAGTGGGCATTTACACGTCTCGGCGCCGCGCTCAAGGGTTGACCAGGATTCTCAAACGGTTATCTAAAACACACCGAGCATCGGTTCCCCAATTATGGTCTCTCGACGAAGCGCTCGTGCATGATCATTGCCACGTTTAGTATCATGCGCAAGTTCTTCCGCCGACTCTTGTGACAATATAGCAGTTACAGGATAATCGAAATGTTAGAGGGAAGCGAACCTTTGGAACGACCCGCCGAGAAGCTAACGCGTCCCGCTTCCTCCACGTCTTTTCTGCGATGCAAGCGAGTGGTATGGAAACGAAAATCTGGGCTGCATTTGCGAATGGATCGCGAAAACAAACGCGACGGCTCTTGGGCCGACAAACAGCACCTTTCAAGTTGCAGCGTTATATATGGCCAGTTACTTGAGCTAAATCAGTGACCCAGCCCTGTAAAGTATCCGTCGTAATCCCCTGCTTCAATCATGGCGAGTTTCTGCCCGAGGCCGTCTGTAGCGCGACCGCGATCGAGCGAGAAGATGTTGAGTTAATTGTCGTCGATGATGGCTCCACCGATGAGCCAACGCGCAAAGAAATGGATGCACTGGCCGCGCAGGGGATTAGGGTGATTAGGCAGGGAAACAAAGGACTGGCGGCGGCGCGGAACGCGGGGATCGCGATTTCAAGAGGGGAATACATCCTTCCTCTGGATGCCGATGACCGTTTACAACCTGGATGGATCGACCGGGGGATTCAAATATTGGAATCGCATCCTCGAGTTGGTGTCGTCTATGGGGATGCGCAATGTTTCGGGACTCGCAATGATCGCTGGACCACTGGACCATTCGATCCGGATCGCCTGCTGCAGTGGAATTACATCCACGCATCCGCCCTCTACCGTCGTTCTGTTTGGGAACAGAATTGCGGCTACGATGGTGCGATGCCCGTCCAAGGGTATGAAGATTGGGATTTTTGGCTTGGTGCTTTGGAGCATGGCTGGAAATTTGCGTACCTGAGAGAAGTGTTTTTCGACTACAGACAGGCCGAGCAATCGATGATCACTTTCACCCGCGGATTCGAATCGCAGATTGAGGCGTTCGTTGCGAGCAAGCACGGCCTTCTTTATAGGCGGCAATGGCAGCAACAAATGCGAGAGCACGAATCTGTGAAGGGGATTTGTCGCGATATAGGAAGATTGTTCGACTCTCGCACTAGAAAGATATACATAACAGCCCGGCTAAAGATGGCAAAGGAGCTGCGATTGATTCGGCAGCGATTTGAAAGCCGTGCGTCGTAGAGCGTTCCAAGATTTTGATTGCAGCCGCTAACAACATGTCACAGAGGCAAGGCCAAAGGTAAGCGTCATTGTGCCGAACTACAATCATGCGCGCTTCTTCGGCAGCGCATTGAGACCCTCCTTGCGCAGACCTATCTGGACTTTGAGCTGATCTTACTGGATGACTGCTCGAAGGACAATAGCTGCGACATTCTAGAGTCCTATAGAGACAATCCCAAAGTAAGGGTCGAATTCAATTCGAAGAATTCTGGGACGCCGTTCAAGCAGTGGAACAAAGGCGTGCGCATGGCGCGAGGACGCTACATTTGGATCGCCGAGTCTGACGACTATGCAGACCCGCGCTTCCTGGCGCAGATGGTTCCGATTCTTGAGGAGCAGATGGAGGTTACATTCGCGTATTGCCGCTCTTGGAGCATTGGCGAAGATGACCAACGCTTTGGTTTTGCTGATTCGTACCTGGGTTACCTGGACGCAAACCATTGGACGGCCAACTTTATCGTGGATGGCGTTGAGGAATGCCGACGTTTTTTTGTGCTTTGCGCGCCAGTCCCGAACGCGAGTTCAGTACTCTTTCGCAAGGATGTCTACGAGAAGGTGGGCCGAGCTGACGAGGAATTGCGTCTTTGTGGTGATTACAAAGCCTTTGCTGCAATGGCAGTTGAAGGCAAAATCGCTTATCTTGCTGAGCCCTTGAATTACTACCGGTCGCACCGCGAAAATGCCCGCACTCGCACCGCAGCAGGGGCGTTAAGTATCGCCGAATATTTTTACGTTATGCTATCGGTTTTGGATTGTGTCGCCCCGCTAGAGACGCTTAACCAAAAGACCGAAATAAATGAGATCCTCAGCCGCCCGCCCTTCAAGTTAAATCCACCTGAACGGATCGAAGCCGCCAGGCAATCGCTGGCTTACATAGCAGACTGGAATCTTCGTCATAATCCACATGTACCCGCCAAGGCGATGCGCACGCATTTTATGAATTGGGAATTTGCGCTGGCAGACAACGAGTTCGCCATTTCGCATCCAAGCCGCTGGCGATTCTTTCTCCACAGATGCCGGTTCTTCCAAAATTACTTTCCCGAAATGGGTTGGAAATTGAGACTCCTAAACCTGATGCGAGTGCTCGGAGCACTTGTTGTCGGCTATCGCCACAGGCATTGGCCCGAGCAGGCATATGCGCGGATAATTCGAATGCTGGATGCGACCTGAGCAATCGGGCGAGAAAACAGCATTCCGGCTCACGAGTGTTCGATGGAAGTCAAGGGAATCAAAGGCGAGAACGTGAGCTGAAGGCGCCGCGACGGACCTAAAAAGGTGAGCCTCCTTTGCTACCTCAGTGATCGCAGTCATCCAGTTATCCCCCGCCACTCTCTAACAATCGAAACTGGCCTATAATGTTAAAGCCAATTGTTCAGGATTTGGTGACGGCCGAGCAGAAATACGTTTGCATGGCTAGGAGAGTATCACTCGAATGCTGACCGTTTTCTCAACCCCCAAGCCATTTCATGGCCACAGCGGCATCATCCAGCGGAACGCCCTCAAGAGTTGGACGCTGCTGCACCCGGACGTGGAGGTGATACTGTTTGGAGATGAGGAAGGCGCCGCTGAGACTTGTCGCGATCTAGGCATTCGGCATGAACCCAAAGTGCGCCGTAATGAAAACGGCACCAAGTACCTCAGCTACATGTTCGACCGTGCCAACGAAATCTCCCGCCATAACTTTCTCTGTTATGCGAACTGCGACATAATGCTAGCGTCAGACTTCCGCGCGGCACTCGAGTTGACCTCCAGAACCTACAATGAGTTCCTGCTGATCGGGCGGCGGTGGGACACAAATATTACCGAGCCATGGGACTTCGGGCAAGCTGACTGGGACCACACGATTACGATCCCTTGCCCTTCTCAGCGGCAAACAAAACGGACCTAGCTGGATCGACTATTTCTGCTTCTCGCGCGACCTCTATTACGGGAAAATGCCACCATTCTTAATCGGTCGTAATGGTTGGGATCCGTGGCTGATTTGGTTTGCCCGCAAGAGTAAGGCGCGATTGATAGATGCGAGTCGCACGGTTGTGGCGGTGCATCAAAACCATGACTATGCTTACCTGAGACAGGGAACCGCGTCCAGGCATGGCCACGCAGAGGCGAGCTATAACTGGAGCCTTGGGGATGGCACGGCATGGCACTACTACACAGTTGACGCGGCGACGGACAAGCTTCTGCGAGGACATCTGAGAGCCAATCGATTGGCATGGCTTGGCCCCATCAAGTCTCGAGCTACTACCGTCTTCTACTGGATTTTGTTTTCTGTTCCTGAAGGCTACTCGACCGATTCGCCATTGGCTTGGACTGCGGCGGTCGTTCCCTTCGACCAAGACTTAGGGGAGGCTAGAGATTCTAAAGTGCCAAAAGGGGACCGAGACCGCCTCCTCCGGCTGGAAGGGTTGCGGAAGTCCTGAACGAAGGGGCGATGGTGACCATTAATAATGCATAATGCTATAAACAAGCACAGGATATTCCGCATGACGGGAGACCTGTACTCTACAGCTTTGGCATCCACATCCCTTCTCAGCTCGCAACGAACAAACCAGGCAACGGATTAAGTGGGTCAGCGTTCACCTAATAATGGCATTCAAAAATCCCGGCGGGACCAAACAACGAGATGATAGCTGGGTGTGAAAATCATCGGCACCAGAATCTGCGAATCTCCTACCCTCGCGAGTTCTGCTGATCCACTTTCCAGCTGTTGATCAACATCCTCAAACCTGCCTCGATCTTCACTCTGGGGGTCCAACCCAACTGCGTTTGCGCCTTACCGATATCACTCACATAAATTTTCTGATCTCCTGGTCGGAATTCTTCGAAACTCATCGAAGGCAGCGCATCGATGAGTGGTTTCAAAACATCCCGAAACTCGGTCCAGATTGAAATGGTGTTAGAGGGCCCCCCTCCGACATTAAAAACTTGACCAGCTGTCCGATTGATATTTTTGTAGGCGCGAAGCATAAGTTCCACAAGGTCATCCACGTAGAGCAAATCGCGTACTTGCTTTCCGTCGCCATATATTGTCAAGTGCCCACCCCGAATTCCGGTAAGACAGAAATGCGCTACCCAGCCTTGGTCTTCATTACCAAACTGGTGTGGTCCGTAGATGCAGGACATGCGGAAGACGATGCTGGGCAGACCATAAATGCGGTGATAATCACGTACATATTGATCGGCTGCGCCCTTCGAACACCCGTAGGGCGAGTGGAAGTCGAGTGGGCAAGCCTCCGATACACCTTGCGGCAGATTCTCGAACTCGTATCGGGATGAACGCTCAAGGACGCGCAAATGTTCTAGACCGCCGTATACCTTATTCGTCGATGTGTATAGCACGACCGGCATTGGTTCTTGGCGCCGCGCTGCTTCCAAGACGTTTAAAGTCCCTTGTGCATTTACCGAAAAATCTTCTCTGGGATTCGAGACCGATGTTGTCACCGCTACCTGAGCCGCAAGATGGAATATTACGCCTACATTTTCGTATCGCGGTCTGAACGGCATCGAAATCACGTACGTCACCTTGGACGAACTGAAACTGGTTGCCATGTTTCGTTTTAAGCCAATCGAGATTATGCTGTACACCCGCCCGGCTAAGGTTGTCAAAAAGGATAACCTCATAGCCATCGGACAGCAGCCGATGGGAGAGATTTGTCCCAATGAATCCGACCCCACCCGTAACCAAAACTCGCATGAAGGTTCCTCCCTAACTCCAGAACGATATCCATCTTGGCACTCAAAACAGGCTTCGACCTAGGACATGGCGCATAGTCTTAAGCACCATCGGGAGTCCCTTCCGGTAGGCCCTTGGATTTGCACTCCTCAATCGACTAAATTCTTCGAGCGTAGCGTCAAGTAACTGATATCGATAATAATACTCAAGATAAGTCAAGCAGATGGCCTCAGCCGGCCAGTTTCGCGCCGGCGAAAAGAGCTGACCCTGATGCTCTTGAAGTACCGTTGTTATCTTGTCTCTGCAGCACTGGAACGTGAAATTGCTCAGGGTCAGTTCTTGGCCGTTGCGAGAAATCTCTCTTCTCTCATTTTCGTGGTGCAGATAATAGTCAACAAGGTCGGGAATTTCCGCCTCATTGCGCCACCCTACGAAATGCGTGCCCTCTCGGAAGCCCCACTCAGTTAGCTCTGTAGGCATCCCGGTGATCAGAAGAGCTCCACCGGCCATCCCTTCATAGCAACGCATGTTGGCTTCTGAAGGAAAATCATCCCGGCTTACGTTCACGACAATTTTGCATTGGCGGTACACCTCAGCTAGCTCCGCTTTGGTGTATCTTCTCCGGAAGTCATTCATTTTGAACTGAGTGGCAAGTGGCTCGATTATTCTTCGCCGCCTAGCGTACTGACCGTAGCCGAATTCGCCGATCCACCCTAAGTCTAATGGACGAGCTGTCGAGGGGTTCCCTTCACTAAATAGCCTTGCATCGACGGCGTGCGGAAGAGCAAATACTTTTGGGTGACCAGCCGCTTGGTATAAAGGCACGAATGACAAATGCCAAACAAATACGTAGTCGAATAACATTGACCAACGGATACGCGACGCTGTCCATCCAAATGAATCTATGTCCAAAGATATTGTAGGCAAAGGAGCAAGGGTAAGGTCGCGCGGAAGGCCAGGTGTATGGACGTGGGCCAATACGTCCGGAACTTGGTTATGACTCCGTGCGGTCTCGAGCAATTGAAAGACGCTGATGTTGGGTCTGAACAGATCCAAGTCGAAATGAATTGCGGATCCGGGAACAAATGTATCAGAGAGAAATTCCTCGGTCACGTGCCGGCGTGAGCCATTATAAGTGAAGGCTATCTTCACAGGTTTCGCCCAAAACCGACCCCGGGTTCTCCCGGCCAAATGCGCAAATGATCTGTTCTTCTCATGATTGTTGCCAACTCAATACCAAACTTGCATCCGACTCGAACGATTCAAGGATCTGGCTTGGATTCTCCTTCTGCCTAGTGTTCGCTAATTGCTATCCCTGGATGGTTTATTAATTATTACATTCTTGATCTGTGTTCACGAAACTCCCGATACCGAAAGATCGATAGGATACCACATGACTTTGAGGGGCCCCCATTTTAAGAATGTCGGCGCTTGGTCTCGAGTGGACTGATAGCGCGAATTTGCGCACAAGTTGAGGTTGCGATCCATCGAGCCATCATCACGAACTGAATTTCCATACCGAAAGCTGGAATGCATGCGTAAGACGCTGAGCGGCAGTCTCGAGGCCCGTAGACCACGTCGTCGCCGCCCTCACTGCGGGTCCTCCATGAGGTCTTTTCACAATTTCTCCCGGACCCTGCCAGACTCTTGTGACTCCGCTTAGCCCCACTTCTCTATTCTTGGTCGTGTTGGCGAGGCCGAACATTGTCGTCTGTTAATCGAAGGAAGAACTGAAGCTTGTTTTCAGGAAAACTGCTCGCATTCCTGAACAGAGCTCTCTTTTCGCGGAGCAATTGTGCAACAAGGCCAGCCATTTGAAACAGGACCCCGATTCGATCCATCGCAAACTTCCATCTCAGTAGGGCTAGATCCTTGGCTAAACCCGCCGTCGAGATTAGCCAGGTGCGAAGCGCGTAGCGCGCGGGAAGAAGTTTTGTAGCAAGCAGGAGTCGCCCCTTTAGGACCCCTCGGAAAGTGAAGCGGGCTGCCTCAAGCGATTGTATCGAACTGCCCACGTGATGCCAGCAAATCGCACTCGGAACATACAAGGTCTTCAGCCCATGCACCCAGGCTCGCCAACAAATCTCAACGTCTTCATACCCGAGCGGTAGCCGGTCGTCAAATCCGCCCAAGCTTTCAAAGAACATTTTGCGCACCATCATGCAGGCGGCCGAGGCCATGAATACAGGCGACTTCTCAGTTGTTTCTTGCTGATAAAAGTATAAGCCAGGCACTAATTCCGACGAAGAATCTCGCCTGGGCGGAACCTTCGTCAAACGCGCCGCCAGATGTACACGAACAGTTCCGTTCCAATTGAACTGCATTCCGTCGGTAGCAAAAATCTCATCGTCCCTCTCTAGGGGCTCGACCAACGCCGCGATAAACTCCGGATCGAATCGCATGTCATTGTTTACGAAAAGTAGGAGATCGCCACTTGCAATCTTGGCGCCTTGGTTTAGGGCCGGTGCGAGACCAAGATTCGTTTCCAAGGGTAGCCAGCGGACTCCAGTACTTTTCGACACCTCAGCGGAGTCATCCGATGAACAATTATCGACGACGATGATTTCCAGCGGCTCAAACGATTGTGACAAAAGACTTGGCAAGCACACACGAAGGTGCTCTGCTCCATTCCAGTTGACAATGATCACGGACACTCTGAGCCTCATGGTTCATGACTCCTCAGGTCACACGATAGAAACTCTAACTCTTTAACACCTTTTGGCGATAGAGCGCCATTCTCTGGGCGCTTGAGATATTTACTCATGGCGGCGTCATTTTCCAAATCCGCACATTCGAATCACAATCGAACCGACGGGTAAGTCAAAGGCCAGGATTAACTCGAAATTGGAGTACTGGTGGGCGCCGGGAAAGGCATTTGCGTTGAGCCGGATCCTAAGAATTCTGCGCTTCTGCAAAACAATATGGAAACGACCGGTTTGAGAGACCTTTCGATTCGTTGATGGAACCATGGACCGGTGCGTCACAGTTGTATTAAGCTCAAGCAGTCATCTAGATTAGCTATGCATCTAATTATCTATGATCGCATTTAAGCGGTTTTCTAGCTTTCTCCGAAAGAGCTCTGCGGAAAAACGTACCACCGCTCGGTTTATGACAACAATGTGGCTAGCGAAATTCTCGTACGCTCCGCATAGGGTGCGGTTAAGTGTTGGTCCAACTGTACATGTGAAGTTCTGGTGGTCATATTTTCCCGCCGTCTTTAATTCTGATAGGGGCCTGTTTGATTATTGGGGCGATGACGTCGGCGAACTGAGCTTCCTCTGGAGGTACCTTCAGCCGGGAATGACGTTTGTAGACGTCGGCGCTTTTCATGGAATCTATTCGACAATTGCGGCAAAGAGATTAGGTGATGGGAGTCATGTGGTCGCGTTTGAACCATCTCCGCGTGACCGTCGCCGGTTGCAACTTCATCTTCGGTACAACGGGATCAAATCAGTTGTTGTAGAACCATATGCCGTCGCCGCAGAAGCAGGAGAAACTGTGCTGAACATGGTTGTCGGGGGATACCAAAACATGAACAGTCTTCGCCCTCCTGCGATCGATCAGCCGGTGCAACAAGTAGCAGTTCAGACAATCGCTCTCGACGAATACTTACACCGAAATCAAATTCACAAGGTCGATCTCATGAAAGTCGATGCGGAAGGCGGTGAAATCCAGATCTTTAATGGTGCCAAAACACTATTGAGCTGTTTGCGCCCTCTCGTAATCTGTGAGGTGCTCGATAAAGTCACGCGTCCGTGGGGATATCCGGCTCGAGAGATTGTAGAGCGGCTACGTGCTTATGATTATGTATGGTTTGAAATTCTCCCGGACGGAAATCTGCTTCCGCATCATCCAAGGAACGAATACCCAGAGGAAGTAAGGAACTTCCTTGCCGTTCCCCATGGGAAGCAGAAGGACCTGCAATAGAGCCATTTTCTTGACTCCATGGCTGGGGATGTGCCGGACCAGCGCGGTTTGCCTCTTCAAAAATATTAAGTATCAAGACATTACCGACTATTGAATCAGGTAGGTAACGGGAATAAAGTTTGAGGCGGGGAAGATCCTCCGCCGAAATTCGAGAAGACCAAATGGTCGGATTTTTGTCCGACATCATGTACATGCTAGGCTATCGTACAGCTGAGTTCTCGTGGCAATTTGCCGTCAGGTTGGGGACAATAGATCGATTCTCATGTATTTCGTGGTCCTTCAGAAAGATTGAGTTCTGATCATGGTCTCGAAGACAGTTTTGGTTACCGGCTCCAGCGGTCTAATTGGCTCGGAAGCTGTGGCGCATTTTGATGGTCAGGGCTATGAAGTCCACGGCGTAGACAACAACATGCGTCGGATTTTTTTCGGCGATCCCGGCGATACGTCATGGAATCTGGGTCGCTTGCGGACGGTCACTCAAAATTTCAGTCACCACGATATAGACATCCGCGACCGCATTGCCCTCGAAACCCTCTTCCGTTCACAACGCTTCGATCTCATCATTCACTGTGCGGCTCAACCCTCCCACGACAAAGCACGCGACATCCCCATTCTTGATTTTGAAGTTAATGCGCTTGGCACGGTCAACCTACTCGAGGCCACGCGCCTCCATTGTCCCGAGGCAGTCTTCATCCTTCTGAGCACCAATAAGGTCTATGGCGACGCCCCCAACGAGCTTCCCCTGAAGGAGCTCGAAACGCGGTGGGAATTCGTCCGGCCAGAAGACTACAACGGCATCAGCGAAAATTGCCGGATCGACCAGACGCTCCACTCGCTGTTTGGTGCTTCCAAGGCGTCAGCGGACCTCATGGCTCAGGAATACGGCCGCTATTTTGGGATGAAGGTTTGTATTTTCCGCGGCGGGTGCCTCACAGGGCCGTCACATTCAGGTGTCGAACTCCACGGCTTCCTGTCGTACCTAGTGAAGGTGGCCATTTCTGGCGGCACCTATACCGTCTTCGGCTACAAAGGCAAGCAGGTCCGCGACAACATCCACAGCCGCGACGTGGTCCGCGCAATTGAGGAGTTTGTCGCCAACCCGCGTTGTGGCGAGGTTTACAACCTCGGCGGCGGCCGCGAAAACAGCATTTCGGTGCTCGAAGCTATACGCAAAATTGAGCAAATAACAGGGAAGAAACTGAACTGGAAGTACGTTGAGGAAAACCGGAAGGGAGATCACATCTGCTACATTTCGGACCTTCGGAAGTTCAAATCTCACTATCCCAACTGGAACATCACCATTGACCTAGACGAAATCTTCCGCCAGATCATCGCCGACCACACCCAGCGTCTGCAAAGCGCCGACGCCAGATGAACGATTGATGATCGCTATGAATTCCTCTTTATTACTTCGTCTATCCAGTCAGATGATCGCGTTGCCTGCTCGCTTTTGCGACTTTTCGGTGGGTGAGTAACTCACGAAATTCCGTTTGACTTTATTTTATTCTATAATCAGCGGTCAGCTGCATTCTCAAGCGATTCCGGCTGTCGCCGGACTAACGATTGCCGCGGTGAAAATGTCCAAGTATCAGGCGCATTGCGAACCGTCTTACAAGACGATATCGAGGCTGCGAAATGCTGCACACATCTGCAATTTATACTCGCCGAGTCGCGTAGTTTTCATCGACGCAAGTAACTGGATTCCGGCCGATTCGCTCCTCTATGATCCGCTATGTCTTTCCAGCGAGGGCACGGCGCAATTCAGCCAGCGTTTCGGTAGCCTACTTGATCCTCGCACTGCAAATCTCTCAGGGCATTCCGCGAAGGCTTCCTCGCCGGGGAGCTCCCGCCTTTGACGATTCCTTGCATCGCGCTACTCGGCCGCAAAGACGAGCCCACAGATGCGGTTGAAGAATACTGTCGCTACCTCGCCGCCGCTCTCCAGGCTCATGCTATTCAACTGGAAATCCGCCGCGTGCCGTGGGAAATTCACGGCTGGACAGACGCTCTTCACGCGCTACGCCTCCAGGCCACCAAATGGAGCGAGACGTGGGTGCTTGTTCAATACACCGCTCTTGCTTGGTCCTCACGTGGCTTTCCGCACAAAGTTCTCCGTGCACTGAAGATTCTGAAATCTGCCGGCGCCCGCGTGGGCATCGTCTTTCACGATGTCGAACCCTACTCGGGCACGCGCCTAATCGATTCTCTTCGGCGTTTCGACCAGGTTTGCACCATGCGCCGCGTGATCAGCCTCGCCGACCTCACTGTCTTTACTGTTCCGCCGGCCAGACTTTCCTGGCTGGCTGCTGTTCCTGCGAATGCCTTTTTCGTACCTGTGGGTGCCAACCTGCCGATTCCAGGTGTGCCCCAAGCTTCTTCAAGGCAGGAACCGGTGTCTACTATTGGCGTCTTCAGCATCACTGGAGGCGAATCTGGAGCCCGCGAAACCCAAATCATTCTCGCCGCAAGTCGCTGTGCCGCGCAAAAGCTTGGAAAGCTGCGTCTTTCCATTTTCGGCCGTCACGCCGAACTTCGTGAAACCGAACTCCGAGAAGGCCTTCGCGGTTTGCCTGTAGAACTATCGGTTGAAGGTGTCGTAGACGCTGCCGAAGTCGTTCAGAAGCTTTCCGTCTGCGACGTTCTTCTCTTTGTTCGCGGCCACATCTCTTCGCGCCGCGGCAGCGCCATTGCCGGCATTGCTTGCGGCCTCCCGGTTATTGCATATTCAGGGTCCGAAACCGCCGCGCCCATTACCGATGCCGGGGTGGTCCTCGTCTCGCCAGACCACCCTGATGATCTTAATGCCGCCCTAGTTCGAGTCCTATCTGACGCCACCTATCGCATGGATCTTGCTTCCCTTAGTCGTGCCGCCTACAAAACCCACTTTGCTTGGGCCGCCATCGCTGCACGCTTCAGCGTTCTCCTCAACACTCACTAGACCTGAGTTTTCCCCGCCTGTCTCTTTTCAGAATCGGCGATGTTCTAATTCTTTTTCCCGAACGAAACTTTCACCAGTAAACTCAGACCAGCATCCGCTAAACCGCAACGCGGTTTCTCCCGAAACGCACCCTCTCACAATGCCTAAGTCAACGTGGTAGTAGATGGGAATAAATGAGCGGTGGATCTCAACCCCCAATGTACTTTTTTCCTGCTGCGTGACGGCCAGCGCAAAGTACAGCTAAGTTGCATAATTCAATATCGCCGAATTTGCATCGATGTTGGTCACTCCGAGAATGCAGCTATCATCGATTGATCTCAGTTAATCAACTGATAAGAGAGACAGGCCGGATGGTCTGTTGGCGCAAGACTAGAGCTGACAGTAAAGCTGACTCCTGGAGTGCGGTCCGTGATCATGTATGTTCGACCCGTCGTCTTATTACAAAGAACGCCAAGTTTAGCCCCCAAAGAAGAATCTTCGATAATTAAGATCTGGCTGTTCGGCGTCACGGCTGTAGTATTGACTCTAGAAGTCGTAGACCCCACACCCAACACGAAACTACCTGCCGGGGCGGTGTCACACTTCGCTGGAGAAGTGACTGAACTGCAATTTGACAACGTCCGGTAGGAGGAAACGACGATTGGATGCCCTGCCACATTGCAAAGCGATCCCACAGGGCAAGACGAATCAACGGAATTCATGGTGTTGGCAAATTCCAGTGCCTCATTGTCCGATAACGTCCCGGCAGGAATAACGTAAAGGGTAGGACCATAGAGCGTAGGGGCGAGCGTATTGCTGAAATACACAAGATCACAAATATTCGTAGCTGAGCCAGAGGCCACTTTCTCGGCGATCCAAATATACTGCCATTGCCCATCACCCGTAATCATGCCGCCGTTGAAATAGGTAACACTGTAAAAGGTGCTTGGATTACCCGGACAGCCCGTGACGAAACTGGCGCCTGTTTGCGCCAATCCTTTTGCCCAAATCCCCGCTATAATCCAGTCTCCTGCATTCGGATGGTAGCTAACACCGCCAGCCTTCAATGTTTCTCGCGTCGCTGAACTGGAAGAAATAGAGGCGGCACCAGTACCGCCAAATGGGTCTGATAGTCCGGGAGTGAATGTCTGAGAACCGGAAGTATTTGTATACGTCCAGTTAGAAGGGTTGCTGTAGCCATAATTCACAAAGCGAGCCGGAACAATCCCCGCAATGCGGCGAGCCACATCTGTTTTTCCGACTACATACCCGTTATCAAAGCCAGATTGTCTTTGTACTAGCGGACTACTGGTAGCTATGTTGGAAGTATTTGCCGTGGGATTGAAAATGGTCGCCGCCCCCGCCGCACCCGGACCATTGATGATTGTAGGGCCACTGAAGTTTCCCGAATTATCGGTTTCAATGGTTGGCATGGAGCCAGCACCAATGTCAGCAGCCTGAATGTTTTCCAGCGTCGCATCACCATTGGCTCCCCATCCTGTAAACCAAACAACAGGAGGAGTGGCATGAACAAAGTCGCCTTCCATAATGACGTTCTTTGCATAAAGGTTGCCTGTACTGGACCCTGGCTTGAACTTAATTCCGCCTCCAGCCAGGTTCGTATCGTTAATGTAAATCAGGCCGCTGCCTGACCCCAATGAAGCATCGATCAGGATGGCAGCATGATTGTCGGCAGTTATGCCTCCCGCGGCGTTGTAATTACCAGCGCACCCATAGTCCCTCAGCCACACCCAGAACACATTGCTTACGATGTCCGTGCAGGGACCGCTTGTCGTTGTCTGGGCATTGAGGCCGCCTACGTTATCCAGAACAATATCCTGTACTCCACAACGACCGGTGCGGTCATTATTGGAACATTCTCCAAGGACAACGCTCCTGCCTAATGTTGCGAACTGAAGGTTGGCTATATAAATATTCTGAGCCGTAGAAGAAATCCAAATTCCTGGATGATTATTGTCCCTAGAACCACCGGTAGCAACAAGATTGACCCTTGGTTTATGGCCGTTCGGGCCTCCCGCCTGATTGCTCATTCCGATGATGTTAACGTTGCATCCGCTTCCCGCACATTTCAGCCAGCCAGCAGGAGGACTAGAGTAATTCGGATCGTTTGGCCCCATCAGCCAGATTCCACCATTGGCCGTTGGACTGGCAGTGACACCAGGACCAACATAAATTGTCCCGATACCTGCCATACCGGTGTCTCCACCGGGCAGAGAGACTAATCCCCCGTAAATCGTGCGCTTGGAGGTACTCCATGACAAGCCGTCATTTGCATCACTGCCAGCATCTGAGACATATCGGATCGCGATGGTCTTGGACATTCTTGACATTTCCGTACCTTGCTCCGCGGTGCCTTCCGATGCAGAAATCCGGTTAGTTCCGCCGTTTTCTTGTTGATAGCGAGATTCCGGATCAGAAAAATTTGGGGTGGATTCGGGCGTGTGCCTGATTTCGAGCCTTGCGCCACGTTGCCCGGCGATGCTCAACAGGTTGTTACCCACGCTTAGGCCCAAATTATACGGAGCGACCTGGCGCTCGGGGTTGGTCGAGAGGAACAGTGCCTCCATCGCCGCGATTCTAGCTCGATCCCATCTATGTATCGTACAGGTTGATCCATTCAGCGAAAGAGTAACAATGAGCCCAAACGCAAACACTTTAGCCATCGTGTCTCCTTGATCCGTTGGCATACAGCTCCAGAGATGGCGGTTCACAGGCTTTTCTCCGTTTGACTAATCAATCTTCGCTTCGGGGAGTCTTCGGCATCCGCGATCCAAACTAAAATTGAACAATGCAGACCTACGAAATAAACTCAAAAAGAAAAACAATGAACCAACTTTTCTTCCCGTGACCAATTCATTGCAATCTTCGCTAAATCCAACGCTGTCCTTGGAAGCTTTCCTAACATTTGGACTGCCCTTCTCAATCAGGTTTATTCGACTGATGACCGAGGTTGTTCGGGGACAGGCCTTTTCGAAACACAAACACGCCATGCGTCGCCAAGGAGGCGGGAGAAATTCCTGCCACAGCAGGCTCGGCCCAGACCGAAAGGGGAACTGTAATATGGCGCAGCAGCCAATAAACGCGACGTGCGAGAGAAGATTCATACGATGAGGAATGGCGCGAAGCGGATTGCACTTGTTTGACGAGATTACCTTTTCGTCCGAGTAAGGATTGTGCTGAGCGGACAAAGAGGCGATCAGCAAGGAGAAACTCCTGACCGAACCAATCGATCAAAGAAGCTCCGCAATGTTCGACTTCGCTGATCCAATCTCGTGGTTCTCGAGGAAAAACGTGTGAATCTTTTTCAATGCGTGAATCCTTTCCGCAGATTACCTCCATCAATATCATTCGGCCTCCTGGCTTGAGAACGCGAATCATTTCGCGGAGAGCTTTTGGCTGGAGGTCGTAAGGGATATGCTGCACTACGGTGATGTCAGATAAGCAATCGAACACAGCATCACAAAAAGGCAAACTTTGGGCTAGGCCGGTCGTGAGGGGAGCTCTTGTCTCATGGGTGCGTGCGATTTGAAGCATTCCGATCGTCGCATCCACTCCCACCGCAGAGAATCCGAGTTCTCCATAGCGTCGGACCCATCGACCGGTCCCACATCCCACATCCAGAAACCGTGCCCCGTGCGGAACCCCGGCCAGCGCGAGCGCACGCCGAAGAGCTCGAAATTGCAAGTTGTCGATGAACTGGTTGAACCATAGGGGAGCTAGTGGATGCAATATTGGCGCGAATCCCGCGGCATCTACCGAATCACTGCCCTCGGCCAACTTTGACCAGTATTCTTTCGGGGAGTACAATTTCGCCTCAATGCCTCACAGACTGATTCTATCGTCGCCCGAACTTTGAAGGCACAGGAAAATTCTCCATCGCCGGAAATATTGTTCTGACCACCAAGCCGATAAAAGGCTTCATCTGTCGTTTCAAGGGCCAAAGCGGCCTTGAGGATACTATTTCAGACTGACTAACTCGAAGCGGGACGAAACTCACGCTGCGCCTTTTGCAGGAAGCCGACGCCACGGAGAATCTTTGCGTGTAGCGCGCCTACTTCAAGGGCGAATTCGGGGAAGGCAGAATTCCACTTGGCGTCGTCCGAAAACAACAGACCGCCGGAGGGGAGATGTGGATAAGCTCGGCGGAACTCCCAAAGCATGTGCTCATAGGTGTGGAGACTATCGTGAATAAAGATATCTGTAGAACCAATCTCATCAAGCAGTTCCGGTAAGATAGTTCGCGAATCACCGACTAGTAGCTTCCATTTGGACCGAAGCTCTTGAGGCACGATCCAACCAAGGGGCTTGCCAGCGGGCAGAAATTGAGGGTCGTTAAGCCCTATGGAGTATAAAGTCCCTCGGCCATTAGCTTGGAGTGCAAGCAAAATGTAAGCGGACGAGACACCATTCGCTACACCAGTCTCGACTATGATTTTCGGCTGAAATGCCCTAACTACTGCATATTGCAGCAGGATCTTCTTGGCATATAGATCCGCGCTGTATATCTTCAGCGTTTGCAATTCAGCTTCTACCGACTGTAGACGCGCTAAGAAGAATCCGTTCTGGAAAGGCTCCTTGACGAAACCACGAATTCGACGGGCCGAGACGTTCGTGATGGAGCTTAAGAACCTCTCATCGGCCAACGTTAGCTCGCGACAGAGAGAATCCAAGGCATAAAGCGGATTCTCGAGGGCAAAGCGTGCACGATTGCTAAAATTCTGAAGGAGCCAGTTCATGAAGTGAGAGAATATTTATATCACACTCATGGACCGTCAAGATGGATTTGCTCCCGTTGCCCGGACACCCCAGGAACTGGGGTTCCAATGGAGTGGCGACACTCGGTGCGATGCTCGTCTGCGGTTTACCAACACTCTCACCTGTTGTCCTCCCGCCCGCTTGTCTCGCGCAGCCAGGCCCGCCAATACAAACGGTAATGTACGGCTCTGTCGCGTTGTGACACTTTCAAATCGTTCCCGGAGTAGAGAGACTCTTCATTTTTCGACACTGAGGAACTCCGGAGTTTTTGCGACGGCCTGCAGACGGAACAAGATCCCCAGAAATAACCAAAGATAAGCATTCATAACGAAGTCTTCATAAGATGTGAATCCATAATAGCTGATAGGAATTACAAGCAGGAATGCATACCAGAAAATCGCAAAAGCAATCGGAAACCAAGGAGAGCCTCGGAGACTCTTGGCTGCGTTCCAGGCTGAAAGAGATATCGAAGTCGCCAATGCAATCCATAGAAGCAAACCTACGATGCCAAGCTCGAGTACCAGTTCACCATATCCACTCTCTACGCCAATGCGCATAGGGGCCGCGTGCATGATCCGGGCGACATATTGGCCTCCGAGCGACGCCGTGCCGATTCCATAACCGTAGGGCCATTCTGGGTACTCAAAGGCCAGCAGAAGATTCTGCAGAGGATAGTTGCCCGTGCGAGCAGCGAGTTCGCTCGTGGGGCTTGAGGGATCGAGTGTTTCTGAATAGATCGCTAAACGACTTGATAACTGGTCTGGAAAAATCACCATAAGCACAACGATTGCTATGCCAGCAAAGACGGCCGCACGCTGGAGTGCCCGGATTGCGCGAATGCCTTCACGATTGCGCCACGGGGCACCCCACAAGAATCCTGCAGCAATAAAGAGTGCGCCCACAAAATTCCACAATAGAACACCCCTAGAAGCTGTAAGCAGAGTGCCCGCTGTGAGAACACCGATGCACGTAAATGCGATGAGCCGACCTTTGCGACTCCGTAGGAGAAGAAATCCTCCGTAACCCAAGGTGAGAATCCAGGCAACAATTTGAAAGTTCTGGAAACGTCCGGCACTAACGAATACGGAAGTGGGGCGATAAGCAACCAAACCGGTGATTGACGTTCTGTAGTTTGTGCTCAGGTCTCGAATATCTTCTTGGATAACCGTCGGATTTAGAAAAGTATGACCAAGTATCGCTTGGGCGACCCCCAGGCTTACAACAACTAGAATTAGGATAGTGTTGAATGCGAAAAAGCTACGTAATCTACGCTCTGAATCGATAAAGTAGTAGCCAACATACAGCAAGGGGACATAAAAAAAGTATAGTTTCATCCCCATCAAACCATAAAAAATACTGGTGGAATTAGGGTTAAACACCTGAATCGCACCGAAAAAGAAGAAACAGAGCAGCGGAACTATGAATGGGGGTCGGAATCGTTCGGCCCGATTGTTACGTTGCGCCCTAAAGAAGGATAGATAGAGCAGAAGAGCGAGCGCATCTTTAGCGAAGTAAATGGCCATGTTGTTGCCGAGATATTTGCGGACGAAATCCTCGAACATGATCCAGGCGACAAAGAGATAGACTCCCTTTCGCCAATCGTTCAGAACGTTGACCGCGCCAATGGCACCGGCGATGAAAAGCCCGAGGTAAATGAGAAAGCTAATGTCCCCGCGGAGGATGAACTGTGCCGCCTCATACGCCGCCAGCGCGGCTAGGGCATAAAACACAACGGCGAATACAGGTCTGCGAGGACTCCGAATCGATGCCAGTACTTTGTGCATATTCACAACCGAAGAGAAGAACTGGGCAGCAGAACGCCCGCGAATGGAGGATCTTTTTGCTTTAGCAATCGCATTTGTCATCTAAGTACTGTACCTTCCGGATTGGACTTGGGGACCCAATCCTGATCGGGATGGGAGCACGATTGTCTTACGAACAACTGCATGGGATATCCGCTTATCTGCAGCTGTGAGAACCAATCCATCGTCGTAACAGTATACGCCGCTTTGCGGAGGTCCCTGTTCTCCGTATCAAGCGAATGATCAGTTCTGAAGAGGATGATTCCGCTCGTTCATTGCCCATAAGGGCGAACAGGATAAATCTTCCACAACCAAAAATTAGGGTGCTCGCAGTTCCGAGGCGCAGATTATGCGACTGCGGAACAATACAAGGTTCGACCAATTACGGCAATGTTTAAAATGACTTTGGTGGAGCTCCTTAACCAGCGCACAAACAATTCCTACTCTGCGGCCAGACCGTCTAAGTCGAAACCCCGCGTTATTTGCTTCCGCCCCGGTTCCGTCGCGCAACGGCGCGATGGATCGCTTCTACTGTCCCTGAGATATTTTCTCGAATCGACCAAGTTTCCATTCGTCTGCGCACAGCGTGGCCATACTCCGTCAATGCAACGGGATTGCCAAAGGCAACTTTCAATGTACTGCGCGAAGGCGTCAACGTTTCCGCACGGAAAAATGAAGAAAGGATTTACGGGGGCGATTAGGTCTAGTGCGGCACCCACCCGATCACTGGCTATGACAGGGCATCCACAGCAGAATGCCTCGTTGACAACGACTGCAAATGGCTCATATTCGGAGGGAAGAACCATAAGGTCCGATGCCGTGTAGACGGAAGGTAATTGCGATTGATTGACAAATCCAAGAAAGTGAACGCGGTCGGCAATCCCCATAGAGGCAGCCTCAGTTTCTAGTTCCGAACGCAGTGGGCCTTCACCTGCGAATACTAAGACCGAATTAGGAATCGTGGCGAGAGCGAATGCTCGAAGCAGGTCGACGGGACGCTTCCAGGGTTGGAGCTTGGCACAGAAGAGAATGACCGAAGCTTCTGGAGCTATACCCCAAGAATGGCGTACGGCGGCCCGGTCGACTCGCGAAGATTGTTCTTCCCACCAATCATTGTCGACGGAATAAGGCGTCAGAGTAATCCGATCTTCCGGGATACCCAGAGATCGTATGAGATTGTGAGAGGCCGTTGAAGGAACGACAACCTGATCCGCCAGGGAGTACAGGTGGGGCCAGAGAAACTTCTTAACAGAGAGTTTCCATGAACGCGAATCACGGGGAGCAAGACTGTTGGCGTCCGTTCCGAAAACAAATGCAGAGCCGGCGGTACGTGCGCAAAAAAGGCGATCCAGAATGAGGCCCGAGTATAGCCAGTGAGGCAGAGGACAGCATCAAATTGTCCATGTCGGACCAAATTCCAAACGCCAAAATTGCAGAGACCGAAGAAAGATTCTGACCCTGACCCTCGATTGGGTATCTCTGTCCATTCATAACCCTCGAGAAGTGGGATGTCCCACTTGACAGTTGATGTGAATTCCGGGTCATACGCAGCTTTCGCGCCCCGCAGCGAGCAATAGCCAACACGTAAATCCACTTGAGGATGTTGAGCCATGCGACGCAAAACTGGAGACATGTATTGGACCGGGTGGGAACATAGAATCATGACTCGGAAACGAGGGTCAGGCATAAACTGCTCCCGCCCCAAAAGAAACTCTAAAGGAGGAGAATGGAACGCTCAAATCAAAAGGGCGCATGTTCGCGAGAAAAGCATACACGGTTTTGCTGGTTGACTGAAGTCGACGAGACGCGTTCCATGATGAGCTGGAATGGCTTACCCGACTGATTCTAATCGTGCAAGCCACAGCTGCAAGTAAATTCTCCAATTGCAGCAATGACTCATCAGGACTGGAAGGATGGATTTAGTATGCAAAACAGCGCATTTTGTGAGTTTGCCCGTTACGTGGGCGCACGGGAGGCTCATACCCTTCGAGGCGTTTAAGTTTCTGCTGAGTATGGCAGCTTTACCGACAACTGTGTTGCGTAGAACGAATTTTGTATTAAAAAACCGACTTATAGTAAGCTCACGTTTTGCTGATCTTCCCTCAGCTGTCGCGAAACAGCGCGTCTGATCTCAGTTCAGTCAATCTGCCTTCACATCCCGCACCAAGAATAAGCGCGTTTTAGCAAGAAACCCTCTTCATCAATCGTGATAAAATTCGATGCGATGAGACGAAGTTTCTTGCCTCGCGTCCTTGGCTTGATTCCACCCACACTCAAGCGGATAGTTATCGGTCGACCCGATCAACCGTCCAGGATTTCCACATTTTTTCACAATCTAATTAACTCTATGGGCACCAGATGGCTCAGAAGTATTCCCGTGTTATGGTCCGCTCCAAGGCTTTAAAATGTCGACGAATTGGGAGCGTTATCGTGGCTACATCTACGGAAATTGGGAGCCGGCTGTCACTCAGGCCATCCTTTCCTATGCCAAGCGTGGAATGTGCGCATTCGATATAGGAGCACATCTCGGCTACTATTCGCTGCTGCTCGCTAAATGTGTTGGTCCCACCGGACGAGTGGTAAGCTTTGAGCCTTCCCCAGTAAATTTCTCCACGCTGCAGAGAAACATTTTGCTAAACAACTTAGATACCGTAGAGCTGATAAATCTGGCCGTGTTTTCCAAGTCTGGGACGATCGAAATGTCTGTCTCTTCCACCGACACCGCTTCCGGAGATTGGTCCATCAGTCGACGGGCGAATGGGGACAGCATTCAGGTTCAAACAATCTCCCTCGATCAGTTTTGTGAAGCGAACCAAATTTTACCGGATTTTCTTAAGATTGATGTGGAAGGAGCTGAATACGATGTTCTCATGGGCCGCCGCGAAATCATCGACAAGAGCCAACCGACCATGTTGATCGAACTTCACCACTTCGATGGAGAGCTGGCGGCCAACCGCATTCCCGATTTGTCGAGCATGTGGAATTACCGCATTCAATGGCTCGAGAAATGGCCACAGACTAGTCAAATCTTGGCACAACTATCTTCGACGAAACGCCTTCAAGATTGATAAAACCACGGAAAATCTCAGAGAGGCCACAAATAGGGGAGGTGATGTCGAAGCGGGGTTTCGTTTGCCGCCGAGTTTAGGATAGGGAGGACGTGCAGGATCGCTATGCAGTGACCGTTGTCCCCAATCTGAGTGCCACAACAGGGCTCTGCAGTCTTGATCGACTCCTTACTTCTCGCGGACTAAATCCTCAGCCCAGTCAGCGTGCTTTCCAAGAGTTGCCTGGTCCTTTCCGCATTGTCATCCCAGCTGCAGTTTGCCTTTACGTAGTGAGAAGCAACCGTTCCCATCGACAGACGCAGCGTATCGTCGGCTTGAATCCTGCGAATGAGGGAAGCGAGTTCTACTTCGTCTTGAGGATCGCGGAGAATGAATCCGGTTTGGGCATCGCGGAGTATTTCACTGGCACCCGCATTAGGGCTGGCGATGACCGGGAGGCCACAGGCCATGGCTTCCAGCACAGGAAGCCCGAAGGAGTCCCCTAAGGAGGGGCCGACATAGAGATCGGCAGCTGCGTAGAAAGACACTACGTCGAGGGAAGGCTTTGCAAAGCGTACCCGATCTTGCAATGCAAGCTGATCAACTAAAGGGCGATACAATCTCGGCTCATCATCGCCGACAACAAGAATGCGCAAGGGAAGGTCTTTGAGCAAAGCAGCGGCTCTGAGAAGAGTGTCGAGCCCTTTAGTTTTCCAATCATTCCCGATTAGAAGTAACACGAAATCACGTTCGCCATATGAAAGGCATTGCCTGGACGCGTTCCTATTCACCATTCGTGCCTCCACGGTAAATCGGAGCGTATCGACAGCATTGGGAATGACCGTGACGTCCTCTCGCTGGAAATGAGATTTCAATTGCGCCGCAACGAGGGAAGAGACAGCTATCAAACGCACACTGGGGTTGCTGTAGATTTTTCGCTCGAGGAACATCACGAGCTTGTAGTAAAGCTTGCGGTGAACCACCCGTGGCCAGTTCAGAACGGGAAGACGATGCAGGGCCAACTCTGACTGAACCAGATCATAAAACTCGTGAAAGACAATGTGCACCACAATCACGTCGGCATCGGGGCAATTGATTCCCGGAGAATAGACGAGATCGGGCCGGACTCTCCCTGAACGCTTGTCCCGCCGCCGTTGCCTGTAATTGGCAAAGAACCACCAAAGATATTTCAGCAGGTGAGGCCCGGGAATACCGGAAACTTGGTGCCACCGGATGATCCCAGGTTCGTTCGGAGAAGCTGCCGATGCGAGACGAACTCCATTAAGCTGTGAGATTTTTTGCGAGTACAGTTCGATGCTCCAATGATCCTTCCGGGCCAGCCGCTCGATCTGCTCGGTAATGCAGAGTTCGGTGCCGTGCTGCCGGTCCAGGAACGGAGAAATGACAGCGAGGCGCAATTCAGCTCTGCCTTGGAGCCGTTTCAGCTAAAGCGGACTCGATGGCCGCCGGGAACATTTGCAGACGATAGAGAATGCCACTCAAGATTTTTTTTTTTTTTTTTTTTTTTTTTTTTTTTTTTTTTTTTTTTTTTTTTTTTTAAAAAAAAAAAAAAAAAAAAAAAAAAAAAAAAAAAAAAAAAAAAAAAAAATTTTTTTTTTTTTTTTTTTTTTTTTTTTTTTTTTTTTTTTTTTTTTTTTTTTTTTTTTTTTTTTTTTCGTTGCCAAAGCCACGTTCGACGCTGATATATGAGGTCGGTACGTTGAGGATGAGAGTCACGGATTTAAATACCGAAGGTGATTCTACTGATCTCGAACCCAGAAGGCCAGTGAGGATACTCTGAATCGCGTTCCACATTCTGCTGGGGATATACTTTTTTTTCTTTTTTTCTCTTTTTTTTTTTTTTTTTTTTTTTTTTTTTTTTTTTTTTTTTTTTTTTTTTTTTTTTTTTTTTTTTTTTTTTTTTTTTTTTTTTTTTTTTTTTTTTTTTTTTTTTTTTTTTTTTTTTTTTTTTTTTTTTTTTTTTTTTTTTTTTTTTTTTTTTTTTTTTTTTTTTTTTTTTTTTTTTTTTTTTTTTTTTTTTTTTTTTTTTTTTTTTTTTCTTTCTCTTCTTTCTTTGCTTTTCTTTTTTTACTTTTCTTTTTATTTTTTCCTTTTCTTTTTTTTTTTTTTTTTTTTTTTTTTTTTTTTTTTTTTTTTTTTTTTTTTTTTTTTTTTTTTTTTTTTTTTTTTTTTTTTTTTTTTTTTTCTTTCCTTACTTTCTTTTTTCTTTTTATTTTATCCAGCGCTCCTTCTGGCAGTACCGTTCCAGCCCCCCCCCCCCTTTTTTTTTTTTTTTTTTTTTTTTTTTTTTTTTTTTTTTTTTTTTTTTTTTTTTTTTTTTTTTTTTTTTTTTTTTTTTTTTTTTTTTTTTTTTTTTTTTTTTTTTTTTCTATCTTTTTTTTTCTTATATCTCTCTTCCCCCTATTTCTTCTTTTTTTCTTTTTTTATTACAGAGAGAGATACGCGTCAACTCAAACCCTCCAGTTCTAACTGCGAAGGATGGCCGATATAACGAGTATTAGCAGATATCGCCGGAGGGTCCAGTATTACAACCCAATTCTCAGACCATCTTTTAGACCAATGCTACCACTGCACTCCTGGATACAGGCTAGGCATGCGGAAGCCGCGATAGGCGTACTGTCCGGCAATCTGCATTTGCCAGACCGTTTGCGTCGGCGAAGCCTGGGTGACTTCATAGATCGTTGCGTTGTTCGCCGGTAAGCGCCGTAGACGCGCATTCGTCGTACTCTACGTTCCCGTTCTTAAGCACTTCGGCGTTGCCCCCAAAGAAGGAATAGTCCGGAGTGGTTGGATTGAATACCATGGTCGCGGTCTTGGCTGTTTCATCTAGCTGCAAAAGGGGAACCGTGCTATAGCACGCAGGCTGTCCCGTCACGCCGCAGGTTCCTCCCGCAACGACAGCGACGCCGCGGTCGTCTCCATTGTCGAAGAGAACGAGAGAGAACTTGCCGCTCGTGTTCGTGGTGACAAACGAAGGTCCATGCTGGGCATAGAACCAGTCGGTGGCGTTGGTGTCCGTTGATCCGTCCGCATTCAATAACGCGAAGTCCCCTTGGTAGCCCAAGTTGCCAAAGGATGTCTCCCGTGCCTGCTGCCGTTGTCGTAGTCAATCTTCACTAGCCAATTCTGATGACGCATAGAGATGATCAGGTTGCCATCGTCGGGCGAGTAGAGAACTGGCGTTGGTGTGGGTCCAGTCCGGATAGATATAAGGCCGCCTGGTTGATGTCCAGATGGTCGAACTCATTCCAGAGCCATACGGGCTGAGTGTACAAGATTCGTGTCCATGTCACCGATGTCTATAAGCACGTCTCCCGTTACCGTCACTCCAGACACGACTTGCGTTGTGGAAGCGATCACGATTAGATGCCCGTTCGGAAGCATCAGCAAAATCGTGATGTGTGCCAATCACGGTGATATTGCATCCGGCACACGTTGCGGCAGCGAGAGCCTGTGTTGAGCTGCGCCGCCGTCATCTGCCAAATAATGTTTCCTCCTAAATCCACTTCTTGCATGAGTCGAATTGTTGCCATCCGGCTGTCCCGCTATAAAGTGATCAGGAAATGGCCATTCGGCAGTAGCTTGATCGGGGTTTGGACCAGCTCCAGGAATAGCTGGGTTGATAAGCCCAAAGAACGTTGCCGTTTAAGTCCGTCACCACCACTCCAGGTAAGTGGGCGCTGGGGCCGATCGTAAGTCAAATCGAGCAGTTCCACGCCGCTCTGTGGCGTCATACCAGCCGTTGTCGTGGTCGTGATGGTTAGCACCAGTTAGCTGGCAGCGCTCCGGTGGTAAAAGTCTGGTCGGCGTCGTTGAATTGGGTGCCGTCGGCGAACTAGCACTACGCCGCGCATGTGGTAGGCGGTGCTTTGTTTCATACCGGCCACGTAGAGGTTTACGGCACCGCCGAACTGGCCAGTTGGTTGCGTCCAGGTGGTGAGCCCATAGGTGTTGTCGAGGCCAAACTGCACGCTGACATTGGCGGAGGCCGCCGGCGAGATCGTGTATTGGGCCACCTGCACGTTATTGGTTTTGGCGAACACGCCCGGTGCGACGACGTTCACTGTCGCGCTCGCAGACTTCGTGGCGTCGTCCTTACTCGTTGCGGTTACCGTAACCGTCATGCTTTGCGGGCCTGCAGGAGCCACGAAGTTGCCATTGACATCCACTGTCCCGGCGGAGGTGGTCCACGTCACATCTGACTTTCCGTTCGTCACGTTCGCTGTGAACGAAACCGTTTGGCCTGTTCCCGTGGCGGTCGCTTGTGGGCTAACACTCACGCTTACTGGCGAGTTAACGGTCAATGTAGCGGAGGCGCTGGCGGTGCCCGCAGCGGTGGCGGTGATGGAGGTCGTGCCGACGCCGACACCGGTGGCGAGGCCGCCCTTAACGATGGTGGCTACCGAGGTATTCGAGGAAGCCCAGGTGACGAGGCTGGTGCCGTCCTGGACGCTACCGTTACTGTAATAGGCCTGTGCCGTGAACTGAAAAGTACCGCCGACGGAAGTAGTTCCTGTAGAGGAGTCATAGTGACGTACTGTAGCACCAGTACCGAACTGTTGCAAGCAGCCAACAATACTATGCACGCCAACGAAAGCAAAGCCAGCGCGGATTGATTTTTTCTTCTCACGAAAGTCTCTTCACGCAAAGAAAGCAAAAAATTCTTGCAGTTCAGAGAGCGGCACTTGAACGACGTATCTCCCGGTGATGGGCGGCAAGTTGTAGCAGTAGGCTAGGCTCACATCCGAACTTTGGTCGTTTTGAACTCCCAAGTTGCCTTGGCAAACTATACTGTAAACCCTGTCAGTCAGCAAAGTATCTAGCTCATACTGATATCTATGTGATAACAGATGAGTCTCCACTAAGCCTCTCCCCTTCTAGATCTTGCTAACGGAAATGTCTTTGGCCTGTCGTTCCACCGCAAACTGTGCGTCTGTGCCGTTTTCTGCGCTTCCACTGACTTTCTTCTCTCATGAGATCAACAACCAGCGCGTGATGACGTTACCAGCCACCACCCCGTTATAGCCACCGTAAGCGTCAGCCAGCAAGACTGGTGTAATCTTTCAGAAATTCCTTTTGCCCTTCTCGACTGCGTCGTGCGCTCCAGCACCTGCACTTCCAGTAATGTCACCAGAGTGTTTTCCCACAATCGCTTTCTCCACTCTAAAAAGTAGAGTGTGTGCAATTCACGTTCCCCACGCTTACATACATCGCGCCCGAGTTTAACTCATTTTTTGCTTGTCTTCTGCAGGAGCTGAAATCTCAGATTGGGCGAATTGCGGACTTCTGGTGAACTCCGCTGAGCTGCGAAACCTTTTGCGCGTACAGTTCTATGGTCCAATAATCCTTGCGGGCCAACCCCTCGATCTGCTCGATGATACAGAGTTCGGTCCCGCTCTGTCGGTCCAAGAACGGAGAAACGACAGCTAGGTGCAATTCAGCCCTGCCTTGGAGCCACTTCCACTAGGGCGAGCTCGATGGCTTTAGGGAACATCTGCAGGCGATAGAGAATGTCAGTCCAGAGTCTAACGTAAGCCCTGATAACAGAGTCCCCGCGGTCATATGAGTTCTGGGAAGTCACCTGGAGAAAGAGCATAAACGGAGATAGGATGATCACAGAAGCGAAGGGGAACTACGGTGTGGCCTTAACCTTCTTGACTACCTTCCACGGTGAAATGGGGGAGGATAGGCGCATCTCTACCCAAGAATCCGGCCACCTATTCCAAGTTCCACAGCCACGTTATCAAAGCCCGTTCGACGCTGATATATATGATCGGTGCGTGGAGGAAGTTGTCTCTCCTTTAGTTGAAACCTGAAAGAGAAAGCAGCATCTCTCTACATATTGCACTTTACTCTACCTTTTCCTGTTTCTTCTACTACTATTTCTTTCATCTATGCAAAAGTTCCAGTTCTCTATAACCTTTCACTCTTCATTATTTCTTCTTATCTTCCAGCAATCTCTTATCTTTCCATCTCAAATCTTTTCCTCCTTCTCTCCATCTTTTCTCTTTTCTCTCTACTTTCTCTACTTTCTAAGGCAATACTCGATAAGATTAGTCTAATCCAAGGTTCATCGCAGCAGCCAGCTCACAGCGAATCATTGCATCGTCATCGTTTCCTCCATTCTTTTCTCCTAGCTGTGTGTCTCTCTGTATTTTTTTCGTTCCAGTTGCCGTTAGATTTTCTTAATTTCGCTTTATTCGTCTTGTTATCTGTCAGCTCTTTATCTTTGCGATTCTCCGGTCGTAATCTCCTTGATCGTTTTTTATCAGATGCTCTGTCACTTTTCGTCTCTTATATACTGGCAGCGCTGTACTTCAGCGCGCTAGCCGTACCTCGGTCGATCCTCGCGCGCAACTCTTTATCGTCGTCTATCTCTAACTAGTAACTTCTCTCTATATCCATATCACTCTCCACCATTCTTCCAGCAACTCCTTTATCATCTTATTGTTTTTCGTCTCTCCTTGTCACAGTCTCAAAACTTTCTTTTCCTCTTTTATTTCTATTCCCAGCGCCTCTACCGGCGCTGGCATACCGAATTATCCGGTCGTATCTTAATCTCCTTTATATCCATATCTTCTATTTTTTTCTTTCACAGTTCCTACATTGCGCTGCACTGGCTTGCTCGAATTCGCGGCTCACTCTATATTTCTCTATCTCTTTATCTTCCATCACTCTTTTCATCTCTCTTCTATAGTTTCGCGTAGTCAACCCGCTACGATGCCTTCTCGTATCGCGCGCTGTCTTCTTTCGTCTTGTTGCAGTCTCTCTTAATTGTCCAGTTTCACTTTCTTTCCTTCTCTCTTTCTCACTCTCTTTCTCTCCATCTTCTCTTTCTGTTCTTCAAACATCACTTAACTCTTCTAGCGTCTCCAGCTCACCTCGCCCTACGTGATATCCTTCCTTTGCATCTTTCCCACTCTTCTCTTCACTTCTTTTTCCTAAATCTTGCCTTTTATCGCAAATCTTCTGTCTCTTTCTACTGCTCCACCTTCTTGCAACTCCTCTCACACCTCTACCATCTTCAACTTCTCTTCCAACAACTCTCTCTTTTCTATCACCTCTAACTTCTCCTTATACTTTTCTTTCATTCCCTTATAAGTTTTCTTCACAGCGTTCTCCTCTTGAAAATAGAGTTTGCAACTCTAACTCTATCCTAGTTCTATTCTAGAGTCTCTGCTTTCTCTTTCAGTTTTCAACTAAAATCTATACAACTTCTCGTATAGTATGAGTGGCACGTATTAAATTAGGAGGGTGATTCTACTAGTTCCGCAACTAGAAGGCCAGCGACGATACTCTGATGCGCATCCCAGCTGTTGGGGGGATATTCGTTGAATGCAAACAGGCGGAGATGAATGAATTGTTGACTCGGAAAATTTTCACTAATAAGTTAAGTCCCTGTTTTCCATGACCTCTTTTGGTTAATCTGCGACGGTGAACTAACTACGCCTGTGGAATCTTTCATGACACCTTGCGCACAAGGTAATCAGATTCCCCAACGCGTTTCTCCAAGTTTGCTGCGTGATTTCATGTGGAGGGCGTGCAAATTGTTTGACGCTCCGCAAAGTTGGCAGCGCCATCCGTCTCTTTTGAGCGCTTGATTACGAAGCACTCGGTAGTCCGCTAAGGGGAGTTTAAATCGCGGCATTCTTTGAAGAAGGTTACTCACGGTCCTTCTCGGATACTCCAGAAGCGCTTCCATACACTAACCTCGTCTCGAGTGCTCTGTTTTTTTTGGCAACGCTCGCTTCAAGGATCACCTTTCTAAGGTTGAGCCTGCAAGAAAATCTGCGCAGATCATCTCGAGGCAATATCTTAGCGATTTATCCGTCCCCAACATCAAAGCGGCTGTTTCAAGTGCTTCTTCAACCACCGTCAACTGACTTTTGTAGACCTTGAAATACAGGATCTCCCACGCTTCCATCTCTTTCCCCGTCAGGTTCCTCTCGACCTCGCTCCTGAATTGCTCCTTCGGGAGCTCCTTTGTCTTGTGCACCCAGGGTGCACAAGCGAACTCGGCTCCGTCTTTGCGCGCCACCTTGACGAGCTCCCTGGCCTTTGTCCAGCCCATCTCTCGGAGCTGTGGCTTTGATACTCGCGTGAGATGTTCATGGATAGTCATGAGGTAATAGGCCTTCCGTCGAGAGTCGGCAAAGCGTTTGTCCAGAAATTCATCGAATGATTTCATTTTCTCCAGGCGCCACTACTGCTTCGCTCGTACTTCGCATAAGTATTCTCCCAGCTCCACAAAGCGGACATCTTTCTCCTGTTCCTTCGTTTCCTCCCAGTACAAGATCTCGTCGATCTTTCCGAGAACGAAGGCAGCCCGCCGGTGATCGTGTTCTTCGGAGATCGACGTTTGAAGATACTGAATCTCCGGCTCATGTTTTCGCACGAAAACGACGAGTGCCACGTCCGTAATGCCCGATCCAGTAATAGCAGATCAGCTGCGGATCAAGCGACAGTAATCCTTCCGGGCTCTCGGGATAACGGCTGCTCGTGGTCTTCCAATCCATCAGGCAACGGCTACCATCGAGTTCGCCGATCTCGTCAATATAGGAGATGAACTCGTTCCCGCTCGGCAGTTTCCGAACGACCTTTAGCTGAAGATCCTGCTGTGGATTGGGGATGCGATTATCTTGCGCGAACCGCTCGAGAAGGTGAATGCCCTGGTGTACCATGCGATCCTGGTCTCTCGCTTTTTATAGGCAAACGGAGTATCCCGGTAAACGCCCCACTCCTTGAAAGTGTTACGCTGAATCCCCACCATTGAAATACGCGTGGATGGCATGCGCAGGGCCAAAGGCCATAGCCGCGCGTGTTTCCTTTTCGCCCAACCATCGAGATAGCGGAAACGATATCCGAATTGACTGCGCACGTGCCACTTCAAACCTTGGACGAGGAGAGATCTGCTGGAGGATTAATGAATTCGGTGAGCCTATCGGCCTGCTGGTCCTGGAAGACCTCGTCTAATTTCAAGGCCAGGCAATCACATGCACTCCAATACTTGGCGTCTCTAAATTCCCAGCTAAAGTAAGGTGGCCGGCGCGATTAGACCAGTTTTTGGGAGGGTCCGAGGCATGTGATAAGCTTTTCTGACCCTTACCGGCCACCTGCAATTTTCCAAATGGGGAGGACATATGAAGGGCGTCGTACTAGCTGGCGGGACGGGCAGCCGGCTTAATCCGCTAACTCGGGTCACGAACAAGCACCTGCTTCCGGTTTACGACAAGCCGATGGTCTACTACCCGATTCAGACGCTCGTAACGGCTGGAATCGAGGAAATCCTTTTGGTGACAGGCGGAAAGAACGCCGGGGATTTTCTGCGACTTCTTGGAAACGGGCGTGCCTTTGGCTTGAAACACCTCAACTACACCTACCAGGAGGGAGAGGGCGGTATCGCGGAAGCGCTCGGCTTGGCGGAAGATTTTGCCGACGGCAATCCTATTTGTGTCGTCCTTGGGGACAACATCATCGAAATGAATATCTGCAGAGCCGTGGATGCATTCAAACGGCAAGCATTCGGTGCCAAAATCCTACTAAAGGAAGTCACCGATGCGGAGAGGTTTGGCGTTGCGGAAATTCGGGGGAACTATGTGGTAGGCATTGAGGAAAAACCCAAGATTCCGAAGTCAAATTATGCCGTCATCGGGGTCTACCTGTACGACAACACCGTGTTCGAAAAAATCAAGCGTCTGAAACCTTCGGGTCGAGGGGAACTGGAGATCACGGACGTAAATAACTTTTACGTTCAGGAAGGGACATTGACCTACGAAACGCTCGACGGGTGGTGGACCGATGCCGGGACCTTTGAATCACTCCTGCGAGCCAATAACTTGGTGGCCCAAACTGGCGCCAACAAGGTTAACGCTGAACCCGGCATAGCCACTGCCGCCCGAAAGGTTAACTCGTGAAGATTCTGGTGACAGGGGGCGCGGGATTCATCGGTTCCAATTTCATTCGGTACGTGCTTGCATCAGGGAAGCGATACAGTGTCGTCAATTATGACAAGCTGACATACGCCGGGAACCTCGCGAATCTCGAACCGGTCGCGAATCATCCGGACTACACCTTTGTGCGAGGTGACATCTGTGATGCGCCGGCGCTCGAAGCGGCCGTGCGAGGTTGCGACGCCGTAGTTCATTTTGCTGCTGAGTCTCATGTGGACCGCAGCATTTATGAGCCGTCGCCAGTCATTCAGACGAATATAACTGGCACGTTCGTGGTTCTAGAAGTCGTGCGTAAACTCTCGATAACCCGCCTGGTGCACGTTTCGACGGATGAAGTTTATGGTGATATCCCCCCAAATACCTTTGCCGATGAAGCGTTTCCCCTGCGCCCGAGCAGCCCTTACTCGGCTTCAAAAGCTGGCGCGGATCTCCTGGTGCTCTCTTATGTTCGGACTTATGGACTTCCGGCCATGATCACGCGGTCGTCGAACAACTACGGCCCATATCAGTTCCCTGAAAAACTTTTGCCACTAATGATCACGAATGCGTTCCAAGATAAGTCTTTACCCATCTATGGCGACGGCAGGCAACAGCGCGATTGGCTGCACGTGGAAGACAATTGTCGTGGCATTCTAGCGGTACTCGAAAGTGGAAAGCTCGGTGAGGTCTACAATATCGGCGGGCTCGACGTTACTGAAAATCTTTCCCTTGTGCGAGAACTACTCCGATTAACCCGAAAACCCGATACTTTGATTACTTATGTGAAGGATCGTCCGGGACACGATCGCCGGTATGCATTGACTTGCAGTAAAATCGAGACAGAGTTGGGCTGGAAGCCTGAGATTTTCCTGGACGACGGGCTGCGCCAGACGATTGAATGGTATAGCAGTAACCAGAAGTGGCTCGACGATGTCAGGGCGGGAGAATATCGCACCTATTATGAAAAATACTACGAGAACCGCGATCGTTCTCTTCACGCGATCGCGCAGCCGGGATCACAGATAATCCGATAGGCTTTCGGCCAAATCTTGAGATTACTGCTCGAAGACCGGTCCATGACACTGCAATCGCACTTACGACTTCCAAGAACAGGAAATAGCAGGTGATGGAGCAACGAGAGACCTCACTCCCTGGTGTTCTTGAGCTACGGCCTAAAGTGATTCGCGACAAACGCGGTTTTTTCCTGGAAACCTACCACCAGGCAAAACTCGCGGAGATTGGCATCGTAGATCGCTTCGTTCAGGATAATCATTCGTGTTCTTCCCGGGGAACGCTGCGCGGACTCCATTACCAGTTGCGACATCCACAGGCGAAGCTGTGCCGCGTGGTGGAAGGAGAAGCTCTGGACATTGCAGTCGACATCCGGCTCGGTTCTCCTCAATTCGGAAAGTGGACCGGCGTTCGACTATCCGCCAAAGAACAGAATCAAATCTATGTTCCAGTTGGCTTTGCCCACGGATTCCTCGCCCTGACAGACACAGTCCAGTTTCTTTACAAATGTAGTGATTTCTATGATCCCAGTGATGAACTCGGGATTCTCTGGAACGATCCTGATCTCCATATTTCTTGGGGCATCACCGACGCCGTTGTTTCTGAGAAGGACTCGAACTGTCCGAGACTGTCGCAAATGCCGCGGGAGCTATTGCCCGGGTATGTCGGCAAATGAAACGCACAATTCTTCTCACGGGAAGGACTGGTCAGGTCGGTTCGGAACTTCTCCGCCTTTTGCCGGAAATTGGTGAGGTTGTTGCACCCGATCGAAACGAACTGGATCTGCTCAATCCCGATAGTATCGTGCGCGCAGTGCGCGAGATCCGGCCGGAGCTCATAGTCAATGCTGCGGCATTCACAGCCGTGGACGCAGCGGAGACGCAAGAAGACCGAGGCCCATGCAATCAATGCCGATGCACCTGGAGTGCTCGCTCGAGGAGGCAAAAAAGATTGGTGCAGCAGTCGTTCACTACTCTACTGACTATGTATTCGACGGCTCGAAGAGAACGCCCTACGAAGAGGTGGATATAGCTGTTCCGATCAATGTATATGGAAAAACGAAACTCGCCGGTGAGCAGGCCGTCCTCGGCTACGGGTGTTCCTCATCTGATCTTTCGCACGGCCTGGGTTTACTCCACCAGAGGCCGGAATTTTCTTCGGACGATCTTACGCATGGCGACTGAAAAGGAAGAGTTAAGAGTGGTTTGCGACCAATTTGGGACACCTACCTGGAGCCGGGATATTGCGGAGGCGACGGTGAAGATTCTGGCTCAACTCACGAGCCAAGGCAGTTCACCAGCAAATTCATTTTTGCGTGTCAGCGGAATTTACCACTTGACCGCGGCTGGCGAGACCACCTGGTACGACTTTGCCCGTGCCATCCTCGAAGAAGCCGCTCACCTGTCGCCAGCTGTCGAGTGGTTTGGGGAAGCCACCCGCGGCAGGCCACTTATAACCAGACGAATCATCCCAATTACGACCGCTGAATATCCAACTCCGTCTGCGCGTCCGGCCTTTTCTGTCCTTTCTAATACCCACCTCATTCGAACGTTTGGTGTCGAATTGCCTCACTGGCGCGCGCAATTACACGTTATGTTTGAGCCCGAACGCAGTTCGCAAGTACCACCATCGTCAGGATAACTGGTTTCCTCCGGGGTCTCGACTGCATACGCAAGCAAGCCACCGAATTGAAATGGCATGTCGCCGATGGACAAGTGTCTTCGCTCTAGATCACCAATCAACAGTTACTGCACTACAGTGGACTTTACAACCTGACCGCGGCTGGTGAGACCACTCGGTACGATCTTGCCTGTGCCATACTCGAGCAAGCCGCAAGCATCTCGCCTGATGTTTCATGGGTTGCCGAAGCTACTGGCGGTCGACCGCTCATAGCTAAGCGTATCATCCCGATTACAACTTCTGAACATCCTACCCCTGCTTCGCGCCCCCGGTATTCCGTTCTTTCGAATTCTCGCCTGAATCAAACATTTGGCACCAAATTGCCAGACTGGCGTGAGCAATTGCATTTTGTTTTTCAGATCCGAATGCCGTGCGCAGGCACATGGTCATCCGCTCTAAGGCTCACAGCGCGAAGTGGAAGAGACGTTCATTGCCGGCCATCTCCACGTCGGCAAAGCACAGCGCCTCTGACAAATCCGCGCAAGCCAGTTGCAGCGTACGCTAAAGGTTCTCACTACTGGCGAGCCCGCGATACTTGTGCATGGTGACTCAAGGCGTCGGTTATAATGCTCGCATTCGATTCGGCCCCCGACCGTCAGGCCGACGCGCACGGAAGCCTACGCGCAAATAGGTGAGCGCTCCCCGCCTTATCTAGTCACGTATTCGGTACATTGGTTCTGCGCCAGGATTCACCATAGGAGCTCGACACAAGGCCCTGAGAAGGAGCGTCAACCATGCGCATCAGGAAGGCGGTCATTACCGCAGCGGGAGGAAATCAACGAGCGCTTCCGCTCCAGACTCTCATTCATAACGGAGAGGAAAAATCCATTCTGAATATTCTGGTCGAGCAGGCCCTCACTTTGAATATTAGCGAGATCTGCGTCGTGGTCTGGCCGGGCGACGAGGCCCGCTACGCCCAAGCTGCCGGCAATCTAGCCGGTTCCGTGCGATTCGTTCCCCAGCAACAGCCGCGAGGCTACGGCCACGCCATTTATTGTGCGCGCGAGTTTGTGGCCGATGAGCCCTTCCTGCACATGGTGGGAGATCATCTGTATTTGAGCGCAACGAAGCCAGACGTCCAGCGCCTGGTGGAGATCGGCGGAACTCGAATCGTGCTCGGTATCTGGGGTCCAGGCCACCCATGAAAAACTGCTATCTCACTTTGGAGTCGTGGCGGGACGCCGCGTGTCCGGCCGGCCCGGCGTTTACCGCGTGGAAACGATACTCGAAAAACCGACACCCACTGAAGCCGAACAGCGTCTGATGGTGCCCGGAATCCGCGCGGGCTACTATCTCTGTTTCTTTGGGATTCATGTTTTGACACCCACCGTGATGGAGCTGCTGGGACGCAGACTTATGAGTGAGCCACATGCTGCGATCACGCTTTCAGATGCTCTCAGCGAACTGGCCCGGCAGGAACAGTACTTGGCACTGGAAGGCACAGGGCGGCGCTACGATCTCGGCGCTCGCTACGGATTACTCACCGCGCAACTAGCTTTGGCACTGAACAGTCGCGACCGCGACGAGGTGCTCACACACTTGCTGGAACTTCTGGCAGAGCCTAAGTTGACATCCCTCGGCACGAGGGACGAGCGATGAGCCTGCTGACCGATGTCATAACCGCCCGAGATGTGGAAACTCGCAACCGCTCGCTGGACGCATTCTGCCAAGCTGCGACACTGGAAGAACTGCTGCTTGAATGCGAGGCTCTCGACCGTTTCCGGCGCACCAGCGACAATCTCTACGAGCGTGTGCGGGCCCTGTTTTTTCTGTACGCCATCCATCGCTTCCATATTCCACACGCAAGTTAGCGGCTTCGCGCGCCGTCTGATTCCTTTCGCGGGTTACACGAACCTTCTGAAGCGCCGGTTCGAAGAAGCCATTGATATTTTCCTTGCTGCGCAGGCTGCCGCGGGCCCGAGCGCCGCCATTTCTAGCGCGCTGGCTGTTGGCTACCGCTCGCTCGGCTTCCAGACTCTCGCCGACCAGGTGCGGCGCAGCGTGCGCTCGGTGCGCGGCAATCAGTGGATGTTCCGCACCGGCCATCCGGAGGACCCTCCGCTGCGCATTCGTCCCGAGCTGCTGCAGCGCGACATCGCCGGATGATCTTTTCCCGATCCTGCGCGAGGCCACGCCCGTGCGCATGGACCTGAGCCACAGCGGCTGGAGCGACATTTTCTTCCTGGGCATGGATTTCCCGGAAGGCGCGCGCGTGCTCAACATTTCCATCGACCTGGGCGTGCGCGGGCGCGGGCGCGCCCAAGCCTCCCGTTGAAGCATGGTTCCGCGTCATCGATCAGCCCGTGCTGCGCTTGGCCAGCGTTGACCTGCAGTGCAGCGCGGAGATCAGCTCGATTGCCGAAGTTTTCGATTTCGCGCACGACTACCTGGGCTTGCTCAAGGCCGCGGTGATTGCCTCCGGCATCGTGCCGCCGGGGATGGAAGGCGCCGCGCAGCCGCTCGCCGAGTCTGCTGGCGCATCTGACAGGCGGGCCGGGCCACGGCATCGAAATCGTCAGCAAGGTGAACGACATTCCCAAAGGCTCGCGGCTGGCGGTTTCCACCAACCTGCTGGCCTGCCTCATCTCCGTGTGCATGCGCGCCACCAACCAGATCCGCTCGCTCACCGGCGGGCTTGCGAAGAGACGACCGCCGCCTGGTGGCCGCGCGCGCCATTCTGGGCGAATGGCTGGGCGGCTCGGGCGGCGGCTGGCAGGATTCCGGCGGCGTGTGGCCGGGAATCAAGCTGATCCACGGCGTCGCGGCCCAGGAAGGCGATCCGGAATTCGGAATCAGCCGCGGGCCGCCTGCTGCCGAACCACCAGATTCTCGGCCGACGCACGATGTCTCGCGCGGAGACGCGCGAGCAGCTTGCAGCAAAGCCTGGTGCTGGTGCACGGCGGCATGGCGCAGGATGTCGGGCCCGATTCTGGAAATGGTGACGGAGAAATACCTGCTGCGCTCAGAAACAGAGTGGCACGGCCGGCAGCGAAGCCATCGCGCATCCTCGATGACATCATTGGGCGCCTGAAGCGCGGGGACATCCGCGCCCTCGGCGCCTGCACGCGAGCGCAATTTCGACGGTCCCATTCAGACCATCATTCCCTGGGCCGGCAATCTCTACACCGACACGCTGATTCGACCGCGTGCGCGCGGAGATTGGGCGACGATTTCTGGGGCTTCTGGATGCTCGGCGGAATGTCGCGGCGGGGGCATGGGTTTTCTTTTCGCCCCGCAGCGCAAAGCGCGAGGCGCAGGAGCGCCTGCAGGCCATCATGAGCGACACCAAGCGGCAGATGGAACACGCCGTGCCCTTCGCCATGGAGCCCGTGGTCTACGATTTCGCGATCAACGAACGCGGCACGCTGGCCGACGCTGCTCGCGACGGCGACTCCGCGCTGATGCCGCCGGGCTATTACGCGCTGACTGTGCCCGCGCTGCTGCGCATGGAATCCCGCCTGCTTTCGCCCGCGCGGCGCACCGAACTCGAACGCTTCACCGCCGCCTGCCACACCGTGCCGGAATTCCAGGGCATGGTGCAGCACGCTTTCGAGCACCTGATCCCGCAGAGCCGCGCAAAGAAGCCGACGGCGCGCAGAGTCTCGACGCGCTGCTCGAAGCCCATGGATTCGACCGCGTGGAGCACGAGCAGATCCAGGCGGACCTGCGCAGCGGCCGCGTGGGACTGGCGCAGAATCGCCTTCCCGTCAGCAGCCGCATCACCGACGTCGGCGCGGACGATGTTCTTGACGCCACGCGACGGTGTCGCGCGCGAACTATCGCGAGACTCGGCAATGAGGCCCTGGCGGCAGGCACGGTGGCGGTGGTTTCGCTTGCCGGCGGCGTGGGCAGCCGCTGGACCAAGGGCGCGGGCGTCGTGAAGGCGCTGAATCCTTTCTGCCAGCTTGGCGGCAAGCACCGCAGCTTCATCGAAGTGCATCTGGCCAACAGCCGGCGCACGAGCCGCGCATGTGCGGCACGCCGCTGCCGCACGTCATCACCACCAGCTATCTGACGCACGATGCCATCGCAGCGTATCTGCGCGCGCGAACGCAACTACGGCTACCCGGGCCCGCTGCTGCTCTCGCCCGGACGCGCCATCGGCCTGCGGTTTGTGCCCATGGAGCGGGACCTGCGCTTCGCCTGGGAGGAGATGCCGCAGCAGATGCTCGACGAGCAGGCGCAAAAGGTTCGCGACAGCCTGCACGCCACGCTCATCGGGTGGGCGCGGCAGATGGGCGAAGGCTCCGAGCTACACCGATAACGTGCCGATGCAATGCCTGCATCCGGTCGGCCACTGGTACGAAGTGCCCAACATGCTACGCAATGGCACGCTGCTGCGGCTGCTCGAGGAACGGCCGCATTTGAAGTACCTGATGGTCCATAACATCGATACGCTGGGCGCCGATGTCGATCCCGGGTCTGCTTGGCTACCACATCGACCGAAGGGCGCTGCGCTGACTACGGAAGTCATCGCGCGGCAGCTGGAAGACCGCGGCGGCGGTCTGGCCCGCGTCGATGGCCGCGTGCGCCTGGTCGAAGGCCTGGCGTTGCCGAGCGAAGAGATCGAATCCGTCCTCTCCTGGTACAACAGCGCGACCTACTGGATCGATATCGACCAGCTGCTCGACGGTGTTCGGGCTGACGCGCGCGGATCTGGCGGACACCGAAAAGGTCAACGACGCCGTGCGGAGCGCTGGCCGCACGCATGCCGACCTACATCACCCTGAAAGACGTCAAAAAACGCTGGGGAAAGGGTCAGGAAGACATCTTGCCGGTGGCGCAGTTTGAAAAGCTGTGGGGCGACATGACCAGCCTTTCGGAATTCCCCTGCCGCTTTGTGGCCGTGCCCCGCAGGCGTGGACAACAACTCAAAGAACCGGCGCAGCTTGATGGCTGGCTGCGCGATGGATCGGCGGCTTTCGTCGAGTCCCTGTGCGAATGGGGTCCCTGACTTCTGCTCTCGCACATGGGCCACATTTTCCAAGAACTCAAATAGCATTCTGTCTCGGGTCGAAACGGAGGTTCCCACGCAAGACCGCTCTCCCCGCCGCGGCTCTCTTCTCGCTGAATATGCTGGTGGGGACGCGGCCAATTGCTATAGCGAGCCGGAATATGCGCCTTGGTGGTTACGAGATGCAGGATTCTCTGATGTACGCCGCGTGCGCTTGCCCGGACCCACCGGGCTCACCAAATGCTCGGGCCATCCAACAGGCTGCTAAGCGAAAGCCTAGCACCGGAAAAATTGGTGATGAGTTTATTGTCGAGGCGGAGATGGAAGGGACCAATGCCAAACAGCTAAATCGCACACTTCTTTCCGCTACTACGAAGACCGCTGAGCGGCTCGGGATTCGAAGTAGGGTTGCGCCAGACAGTGATGAATCCCGCGGATCGCTCGACCGCGCAGCGTTATTTGGAATGATTTGGTTAGCTCACTCACTCATCGTGGAGGAGATAAGCCCGACGGCGGTGCAACGATTCGTGGCACGTGGCACACAGTGTAACTAGATTTCGCATCGCATCGTGCCCCAGCCTGCTGCGTGACTTTAAGTGGTGAACATGCAAATTTTTCAACGCACCGCAAAGTTGGCATCGCCACCCGTCTCTTTTGAGCACTTGGTCACGAAGCTCTTGATATTCAGCAGACGGGAGCTTCAATCGAGGTATTCTCTGGCGTAGTTTGCCCACGGTTTCCCTAGGTTACTAACCGATTTTAGAAATCGACCCAAGACTGCGCAGCGGAGTGGCAGACTCATTTCCTTAGCGGCGCCTCTAACGCAGCTCCCGCGAGAAAATCGGCGCAGATCATTTCGAGGCAGTAACCGCGCGATTTGTCGGAGCCCAACATTAAAGCGGCGGTTTCAAGGGCTTTTTCAACAACTCCCAACTGACTTTTGTAGACCTTGAAATACAGAATTTCCCACGCTTCCGTCTCTTTCCCCGTCAAATGCCGCTCGACCTCCCTTTTGAACTGCTCCTTGGGAAGTTCCTTTGCTTTGTGCACCCAGGGTGCACAAATGAACTCAGCTCCATCCTTGCGCGCCACCTTGACGAGCTCCCTCGCTTTTGTCCAACCCATCTCGCGAAGCTGTGGTTTCGGCACTCGCGTGAGATGTTCATGAATTGTCATGAGGTAATAAGCCTTCCGTCGCGAATCAACGAATCGTTTCTCCAGGAATTCGTCAAAGGAATTCAGCTTCTCCAATCGCCAATACTGCTTGGCTCGAACCTCGCAGAGATATTCCCCCAACTCCACAAAACGGACATCCTTCTCCTGTTCCTTGGTCTTCTCCCAGGACAAAATCTCATCGATCCTCCCGAGCACGAAGACGGCCCGTCGGTGATTGATTTCCGGAGTCACCATCATCCCTCTGTTAATCCACAAGCTCGTCAAGCCAGGCAAGGTCACTCACTCCTGAGGTGCGGATGAGATTCCCTTCAATTAAGGTTTGGTTGTCGAGGCACAGGCCCAGATGCGAGCAGCTCACACAGCCGTTTTGGGGAAAGCGAATCCCACTGTGGGAAGGGAACTGGGCAGCTTCAATCTGGCCGATAGTAGTTTCGAGCAGCCGGGCAAACTCCGTGCGTTGCGCTTCAGAGATAGATGTTTTGAGGTACTGGATTTCCGGCTGATGTTTCCGCACGAACACGATGAGCGCCACGTCAGAAATACCGGTTGCCCAGGAATAGCAAATCAACTGCGGGTCGAGCGAGAGCAGTCCAGCGGGGCTGTCCGGATAACGGCTGGTCGTGGTCTTCCAGTCCATCAGGCAGCGAATACCATCGAGTTCGCCGATGGCATCAACATAGGATATGAATTCGTTGCCGTTCGGCAGTTTCCGAACAACTTTGAGCTGAAGATCTCGCTGTGGATGGGGAATGCGGATGCGATTCTCCTGCGCGAACCGTTCGAGGAGATGGACTCCCTGATGCACCATGCGATCCCAGGTTTCACCCTTTTTGTAGGCAAACGGGGCATCACGAAACGCGCCCCACTCCTTGAACAGTGTTGCACCGCAGTCTTCCCCGCGAAAATAGGCGGCGAGAGCTTTTTCGAAGCATCGGCCAAAGGCCAGAGCCGCCCGAGTCTCTTTCTCACGCCAGCCATCGAGATAGCGATACCGGTAGCTGCGCGGGCAGCGAAGGTAGCTGGCGAGCTGTGTGTAGCTATAGGTCATTCCGCTCACACCTGCGAACTTTCGCATCGTTGGAAATGCAGGAGAGCGCATCCCACTCAGCCGCAGGAGCAAAGGAATCCAGATTTTGGTAGGAGCGCCCGTTCAGGTTGGTAAAGGTAGTCCGAACAACGCCGCGGAGATTCAAGAGCGCCTTCTCATCAATCTGGTCGCGACTGAACAATTCTGTGTCATAGCCAAAATCCCGAAGAAACCAATTGAGTTTCCAGAGTGCGCGCTCCGTAGAATAGAGGCGCCCAGAAAAGGAAAGTGCCTCAAAGGAGTCGGGCTCTAGGATCCGGAAGCGCAGCGCCAGGAAGGGCTTCTGGGAATGCCAGCGATAAGAAGCGCTTTCGACCCGCACCAAAAATATCCCATCGAGATTACTTACCAGATCCTGTGTCCCGAATGCAGACCGGGGATGTGTCTCCTCATGGCCGTGCCTCCACTGGTTGAGCGTAAGAGTTCAGTTTGCAAACCGGAGCGTCTCGGTTCTCTTTTGCGGCCGAAGAGAGATGCGAGATGAAGGACTCGACCAATTCCCGGCTGGCGCCGCTCAGGGCTTCCGTGCCACAGAAGTCTGCGGCGTAGGCTTTCACGAGATTCGGATCGAGATTGTGTTGGCGGATCAAGAGACAAAGCTGGTCCCGGAGTCGAGGTTGGCCGTTACCCGAGCCGTTAGAGGAATTAGCCCCGTTCGATGGCGAAGGAACGGTGGCAGATCTCAGCGGACTCGAGAACGCTCCCAGCTCTTCGACCGAACAGATGCCGATCCCGTAAGCCTTTCGCAAGGCACGATTCACGGCGCGAGTCTCGGCGATGCGCAACTCTGCGCCACGAACCAATGAAGAAACGTTTGAAGGATCCGCATCCCCATAACCACGAACCCCGTAGTTTTATTTCGTTTGTAGACTATTGCCTTGAAGACCCAACGGGATGATGTCAGCTCACAGAACTCAGTCATCGGGCTCACAGCGATTCCCGAACAACCTCTCGCTGCGCCAACCGAATGAGCCCGGTGTGCGTGACGTACCAGCGGTTTTCCAATAGCTGAAGGTCGCCCGCTTCTACTGACAGCCCGTAGTTTTCGGACAGTGACTTTAGAGAGTGTTGTTGCTCTCGATTGATCTGTCCCGGCCAGAGACGCTTGGCTAGTGCTAGGTTGGGTCTGTAACCTCCTCTCTTTCTATTAGAGGCCATTGGTAACTCACTCCTTTCAGATGTATGTGCTATGCATACAGTCTCATACAAATTTATTGTCCTGTCAAGAGAATTGTTGGCAGCGGGCAGAGCTTTCTCCTACAATCCCATTCAAATGAGAAAAGATGCCCCCTTAGCCTTTCGAATACATGCGGATCTGAAAAAGCGACTCTTGAAACTTGCAAAACAGGAAGCTCGAAGTCTCTCCCAAATTTGTGAATTACTTCTTAAAATCGGGGTGGATGAGTACGACAAAGAGGGTCACAAGTACCTGCAAAAGACTCTGATTGCAAATCGAAGTGGGGATCACGAATAGCGAAACGCTCCGTCGGGTGAACAAATTTGAAGCCCGCGGTGACGCACTTAAGTCTTGACTTATCGATTCATAGGAATAGAATCTCGAATTGAACTGGAACGACCTCGGCGAGTTGATGAGTTGTGCAACCCGGTTGCACGTTTAGAAGGTTGGAAGACGCGATAATACCGGCTAGTGTGTGGGCCACAATAAGTGTGGCGCTCGGTAATTCTGGGGGCAGGCGCTCATGCGCCTGCCCCTTTTTATTTGGAGAGTGAAGATGGAAACCAATCCAATTGAACAGGTTCGATATTCAGCAGGTCTCGTCCGCTCGGGCAGGGAAGGCCGGTGGGCCGAGGAAGAGTCAGGCGAAGGAGAGAAGCAAGCACAACGCGCTCAAGCATGGGATTTTCTCCAACGTGGTCTTGCTTGACTTCGAATCCCGGTCACAATTTGACGCCTTGTTGCGAGGACTTCGGCTCGATCTCGCGCCTGAGGGGATGCTCGAAGGAATTCTCGTGGAGAAACTCGCAACTATTCTTTGGCGTCACCGTCGACTTCTGCAAACAGAAAGCGCAGCGGTGCAAAGTAACATCCAACACGAGGAGGCAGAGAAAGCGAGCCGTTCTGACCAACGTTTAGATCTTGAGTCAGACGTGGAACGCCTCAGGGCTCAGCATGACACAACGGGTCTCATTCATGGGATCGATGATCCCCATGTTTTGGAGTGCTGCATAGACAGACTTCTCGGAGTCCGAATGGAATTACAAACAATCGGGCTCGACCACGAGACACATTCTATTCTGCTTGCACGAGTTTATGGCGCTCGTAGCAAAGATCGTATCAATAATGATCTCCTGGATTTTTATTTAAAGTGTCGTAATGCGGAGCGCGCTTCAGTAGAAGAGCGAAGAAAGACAGGATTTTTATCGGTGGAAGATTGTTTACGGAAATTCCAAGATGAACTTGCAAAAGAAATCCAGCGACTCGAATGTCTTCGGAAACAGCCCATTTCTGACCAGCCGTCTTCTGACCAAAGCGACGCCGAGCTTCGATTAAGTGAAAGGGAATTAATGGGGTGCGCAGTCCCTGATAGTTCGGAGATGGATCGTCTTCTCCGTTACGAGGCAAGCCTCGAGCGAGCGTTTGATCGAGCGTTGAGCCAGCTCGAGCGCGTTCAGAAGATTCGCCGCGGTCAGCCGGTGGTACCCACAATGGATGTTCGCGTCCTTGCGTGACGAAGTCCGTAGCGAAGCCGGCCGCCACTCCGGCTAATGGATGGGAGAGCAGCGAATGGAGGCATGAAAGAAATGAATCAAGACAAAAGGCTGAGAGAAATTTTTATCGATTGGTTGTGCACACCCCGTGCACTGAGGCGGCCGCGAACCCAGATTGAATTGGCTCGCACACTCAATATTCATGTCATGACATTCTCAGTGTGGAAACAGTCCCCAGAGTTTTGGACCGATTTTGTGTGCCGCCTTCGCAGTCGTGGTACTCATCGAATTCCAGAAGTGACCGCTAGCCTCGTCGCGCAGGCTAAAAGGGGCGACGTTGCAGCGGATCGCACGTTTCTGGATAACTTCGGCCCCAAGGCATGGCCGAAGGTCGACAGCCATGGAAATGAAGGCACTCCATCTTTCGATGAGATATTGAGGCGAAGCGAGGATGACGACTTTCCCATACCTACTTGGAAGGAGGAGGAGGAAGCGGCTCAAAAGGTCTGTTCCGACAAGGCAGTCACGGCAGGACATCCCGCCGAAACTGATCCTGCATCCTGCCAGGACCGTCTTGGTGCTAGTAAAGTTGATCTTACTGTTAACGATGAGCTTCAGGCCCGTGTTCCGGAGCCCAGCAGGCGGGAATAACGAAAATTACAAAACGAACTCAGGTAAGTTGTCCAGAATCCATTAGTTATCCCCTTGGGGGCCGTTGGGATTACGCAACTCTCTACGAGTCTGAAGAACGATTGGCGCGGATACACCAGTCGGATGAGATAGCGTCTTGCATCAATGTGCTCCTGCAGCCGCAAGGAAATTCCCGTAGCCAACGATCACCGTTGATCCCACCAGCAAAATCAGCGCAAGCGTCAGAAACCGCATCGCGGGTGCACCCGCGCCCCTCCATTCCTTGAACCCAAGTCCCCACAGTGTGCTGAAAATAATGATACTGGCCATGTGCAGCGTCCAACTGGAAAAACCGTACTTACCCATTTGCGTCTCGCCCATGGTGTAGAAAAAGAACTGAAAGTACCAAGTGGTTCCCGCAAGCGCGCAAAGAAGATAATTCGCCAGCATCGGAACAGGCTTCTGATCCACAGGCGTAACAGACGGCATGTGTGCAACGACTTCGCGGCTAGGAGCGTCGATCGCCGTCTCCAGAATCGGTTCGTCGGTAATTGTCTTGTACTTCGCCAGCGTCCGACGTGAAGTACTGGAAGCCCGTTTTGTTTTTGATATTCAGCGCAAGGCACCAAATAAAGTTTGTAGTGAATCCGCCAATCAACACCACCACCAGCACCGGCAAGCCTTGCCACAGAGTCGGAGTACCATGCATCAAAGTCAGCGACTTAATCGGTCGCGCCCGCCGCAAGTCCGTAAGCGAAACAAGCGCTCATCACGCCTGACAACGTTGCCACCGCCAGCCCCTTCTTCAGATCGAACTCCTTGATCACCGCCTTCTTCTGCTCGGCAGACATTTCGCGTTCCTTGTAGATACCCGCGACTCCTGCAGCGGCAATTCCCAAAAGGCAAACGAACACGCCGGCAAGAATCACCCGCCCGGACGACGTTCCAAGCACCTGCGTGAAGAAAACGCCGCTGAAAATCGGAGGCATCAAGGTTCCAAATGCCGCGCAAAGACCCAAAACAACGGCCATCCCCAAAGACAGCCCAAGGTAGCGCATCGTCAGTCCAAACGTGAGTCCGCCCACGCCCCACAGCAGCCCAAACAAAACGACCCAGAAAATGGTCGGAGCCAGGCGTCTCAGAAAGAACCTGAAATAAATCTCGCGTCAGCGCAGCAGCCAGAATCCAAGGCGCGATGATCCAACTGAAAAATCCGCCCACCAGCCAATAGGTCTCCCATGACCATCGCCTCACTCCGCGATACGGCACGTAAAAACTTGCCGACGCCAGTCCGCCAAGCCAATGAAAGAACACACCTAAAACAGGATTTGGAATCAAGTGAGCCTCGAGAGGGAATCACACATGAAACACCTCTTCGAGCGGCGCCATCGCCTGGTCTGGCAACAATCCCTCCGGCTGAAGAAAAAATCCCGCCATCTCGCGTTGCCAGCGTTCGTTGATTTCACGCTGGGCCATGCCGCTGCGCGCGCGCTCGAAATTCTCGGTTTCCAGATAACCAACCAGCAGGCCGTCCGCCCGCAGGAAAAGCGAATAATTGCTCCAGCCGGTCTCCTGCAAAGCTTTTTTCATCTCCGGCCAAACAGCGCGATGGCGTTCTTTATATTCCTGAATCCGGTCGGGTTTCACTTGCAGAACAAAACAGATCCGCTGCATAAAATTCCCTCATCGCCAGCAGCACAAATTGCCGCTAGTCCCAAAACTCCCCGTCCGCTTTCTAGCGCAGAAACGCCTCGGTTAACCCGCCGTCCACCGGAATCACGTGGCCCGTGTTCGCGCGCTTTGTTCACCAGCTAGCCACACGATCGCAGCCGCGCAAAGTTCCGGCGTGATCGGGCGCTTGGTGAGCGTTCGTTGCGCATAGAAATCCGCAAGCTTGTCGCGCAGCGCCTCGGTCGATTCGGATTCCGAAAATGCGATTTTGTATTTCTGCAAGGACTGAATCACCCTGTCGCGCGGAAACATCGTGGACCCGGCGACAACCGTAGCCGGAGCGATTCCGTTCACTCGTACCGTCGGCGCCAAGCTTGATGGCCAGCTCCCGGATCAAGTGACTCAGCGCGGCCTTGCTGGTGTCGTAAGCCTCGCTGCCTTTTTTCGGAACAACCGCGTTCGCGGAACTCGTAAGCACCATCGTGCCCGCAATTCCTGCTCTCTGAACACCCGCTCCGTCGCGCGCGCCAGTAAGATAATTGCCAGTGACGTTGACCAGAAATGTCTGCGCCCACTGCGCTTCCGTCAATTCGCCTTCTGCGCCGGCAACCGGATAGATCGCCGCTGTATTCACCACGATGTCGATCCCGCCGAATTCCAGAATCGTATGCTCTGACAGCTCTCGCCAGACTTTCGGCGGAACTCAAGTCCACCGTGGTTGCCGTCACGAACTCCGCACTCGCAAGCGACACCGGCCTGTTCCGCCACTCTCTTCGCACCCGCTTCATCGAAATCCGCAACCACCAGATGCGCTCCTCTACGCGCAAGCAGAAGCGCCACTTCACGCCCGATGCCGCTGGCGCCGCCAATAATCAATCCGATCTTGCGGCTGAATTCCGCTTCCGCGGGCATGCGCTGCAGCTTGGCCTCTTCCAGCGCCCAATACTCGATTCGGAATGCTTCTGAGCGCGGCAGCGCCACATAATTATGGAAGTGCGTAAATTGCTGCGATTGCTCGGCGCGCCGCGCCTGCGGCAGAGGGTGCGAAACCTCGCCATCTTCCAGAGCATTGGCGCCGGCCATCACATGAATCGCGTTGATGAAAAACTCCGTCGTGATGCGCGCTTCCTTTTTATTCTTGCCAAAGCCAAACAATCCAAGCCCCGGAACGATCACCACCGACGGATTCGAATCGCGCAACTTCGGTGAATCGTTGGTCGCCCAGTCCGCATAATATTTCTTGTACGCCGCGCGGTACTCGACCACCTGCGTCTGTATGCCGGCTCTTAAGTGCCTCCACATCCTGCTTTGCCGGATCCCAATCCACAAACAGCGGGCAGACTCTGGTGCGCAGAAAATGGTCGGGGCAGCTTGTGCCGAGCGCGCTCAGCTCGCGCGACCACTTGGAGCCGGCAAAGGCCAGCGCGTCCTCGTGGTCAGTATAGTGCGCGATCACTCGACGATTGGAGGACAACGCGCCACGCAATGCAGGCAAAATCTCCGCAGCCACCTGCTTGCGATCCGGTCGCGCCGCGTGCTCCGAGCCGCCGAAGAGCGCACCCTTCTGACTTTGATGTTTAGCGATAAACTCGCCCATCTGGTCGATGGTGTGGATGCTGTTCAGATAGCACTCGCGCTGCGTCGCGCCCCAGGTAAACAGCCCGTGGCCGCCAAGAAGAATCCCGTCAATTCCCGGATTTTCCCGCACCGCTTTCTCGATCATCAGCGCCAGTTCGAATCCCGGCCGCTGCCAGGGCACCCATACGATTTTGCGGCCGATACTCCTGGTTGAACTCTTCGAGCTTTCGTCTTGCCATTCGCGCTCGCGGCCAACGCGATGGCCCAATCCGGATGCAGGTGATCCACGTGTGGGAAGGGAAGCAGCGCGTGAAGCGGCGTATCGATCGACGCGGCAACGCGATTTTCGCCGAACGCGGAGAGCGGATAGTAGCCGACCATCTCGTCTTCGTGCGCCTCGCCGCGGTACAAGTCCTTCAGTTGTTCCAATCGATCCTGATACAGCAGCGCGAATCCCGACTCCGTAATCGATCCTAAATCGCCTCCGCTGCCTTTCACTGCCAGAACGCGTGTAGGCTTGCCCGTGAAGGGATCGGGCAGTTCCATCTTCGAACTGGTATTTCCGCCGCCAAAGTTCGTGATTCGCAGGTCTGCGCCGAGCAAGTTTGAGCGGTAGCGCAAAAGCGCCAAGGGATTGCCGGCAAGTTTTTCCGCAGCGTCCAGCGTCCCACAGGTCCTGCAAGTATGTCGTCTTTCTCACTTCAGGCATACACAGCCTCACAATAATGCTCGAAGCGTTCCGCTTGCCGATTCCATTTCTCGGTATCCAGCGGCTCAAAAACTTCGGCAGGATAAGATCGTTCGATAATCCCGCGCACTTCTTTCAACGAACTCGCGGCGCCCGTTGCCAACATTTGCATCGCCACATTGCCCAGTGCCGTGGCCTCTGCTGGCCCCGCCAGAACTGTTCTTCCCGTAGCATCCGCAGTCAGTTGATTCAGCAAACGATTCTTTGCTCCTCCCCCAATCACGCGAATTCTGCTCAACGCGTTTCCCAGTCAGCTTTTCCAGGCTTGCCAGCACCACTCGGTATTTGAAGGCCAGGCTTTCCAGAATTGCCCGCACATAGCCGGCCGGAGTTTTAGGAGCGGGCTGGTGCGTCCGCGCGCAGAATTGGTCAATTGCCGCGGGCATGTCCGCGGGCCGCAGAAACGATTCGTGGTCCGGGTCAACCAGGCAGCAGAAAGATTCCTCGCGCGCCGCCAGCTCCATCAATTCGGAGTGTTCGTAGCTGTGCCCCGCTTGCGCGCTCCAGACTTGGCGGCAACGCTGCAGCATCCAAAGCCCCATCACGTTCTTCAACAAACGCGTGGTGCCGCACACTCCGCCCTCATTGGTGAAATTCAAGCGCAACGCCTCCGATGTGATCACAGGCTGGTCGACTTCCGTTCCGAGAAGAGACCACGTTCCCGAGCTAAGAAATGCTGTCCCCTCACGCGCAGAAATCGCCGCCACTGCAGAACCCGTATCATGCGTGGCAGGCGCGATCACCGCCGTTTCGCCCAAAGCAGAATTTCGCGCAATGCCCGGCAACAATTTACCAAGCAACGTCCCGGGCTCGACAATTTCGCCCCACAAATGCGTTGGCAATTCCAGCCGCTCCATCAATTCTCGCGCCCACGTCCGTGTCACCGGACTCACCAGCTGCGTGGTCGTCGCATTCGTAAACTCGCAGACCGCATTCCCCGTAAGCCAGTAATGAAATAGATCTGGAATCGTGATCAACTTTCGTGCCGCTTTCAACAGCGACGGCGTTTCTCTCGCAGCGGCAAACAATTGGTATAACGTGTTGATCGGCATGAATTGAATCCCAGTTGCCCGGTAAATCTCTTCCTTCGGAACTTTTCGAAACACTTCTTCCATCACGCCGGCGGTTCGCGCATCCCGATAATGATACGGATTTTGCAGCAACTCTCCCTTCTCTCCCAACAACGCGTAATCGACTCCCCAAGCGTCCACCCCGATGCCAGCCAATTCCATCTCTTCCAAACTAGCTAAAGCCTGCCGAACCTCCCACCACAACCGCGCCACATCCCAGTGCAAGCTCCCGCCATATTCCACGGGCTCGTTCTTGAACCGACGGATTTCCTGCGTCGTCAGCACGCCGCCATTCAGACGCGCAAGGATCGCCCTGCCGCTTTCCGCTCCAAAATCAAATGCCAGATAGGGTTTCGAGGATTTGCTGTTAGGCATACGAAGACACGCTGCCGGCATTCTTCGCGCACCGCTCTTTGGTGATGCGCTCCAGATATCCGTTCTGCCGAAAAGCCTCGATCGGATTTTCCGGCAAGCCCCTTCGAATGCCGCCATTCTCGGATCACAGGCCGCACATCGGTTGCAAACGCATCCTGCAGCGCGGATTCCGCTCGCACCAGGTCGCAACTCTTTTGCGCGTCAGCCAGTTCGGCATAATCCACGATCGTCGCCTTCGCGTACAACTCCTGCGCCATATTCACGGTTTGAATCATCGCTTCAATCTTGCCCTTCAAGTTGTGGCTCTGGTCGATCATGAACGCGATGTCCGGTTGCTTACCAGTCTCCCATTCGTAAAAAAGGATCTCGTGAAAAATGCGAAACACCTGATACGGGTCGATCGAACCCAGCGTCAAATCGTCGTCCGCATAACGCCGGTCGTTGAAATGGAATCCCCCAAGCTTCTCTTCGGAAAGCAGCCACGCCACAATCTGTTCGATGTTCTGCGAAGCATAGTGATGGCCCGTGTCGACCAACACTTTTGCCTGCGGCCCGGCATACGCGCGCCAGATGCAGCGCCATTCCCCAGTCCGCGATATCCGTATGGTAAAACGCCGGCTCGAACGGCTTGTATTCCACAAGCAGTCGCTGCTCCGCCGGACAGTTCTGTGTGCGCCGCCTTCAGCAATTCCTCAAACCACCGCTTGCGTTGCCGGATATTTGCCGTTCCCGGGTAATTCGATCCATCGGCGAACCACATCGAAATGTCGCGGCTTCCCAATCCCTTTGCGATCCCGATGCTGTCTTTGGTGTGCCGCAACGCACGCTCTCGCACCGAAGCGTCCGGATTCCCGAACGACCCATATTTATATTCCTGATCCTGAAACAGATTCGGATTGATCGACCCGGCGCGCACGCCATACCGTTCAGAGAATTTGCGAATCTCGTCGACGCTGTGCACGCCATTCGGGAAATCCCACAACACGTGCAGCGCGATTGTCGGGCAAGCTCCGGTCAACAAGTGAACCTGTCCGGCATCGCTGAATTTCTCTTCTGTGGTGGTGGCGGCAGCAGCCTGGATGAACTTGCCGAAACGCGTCCCAGTGTTCGCAAAACCCCACGAAGGAATTTCAATGCGAAACTGGTTTAGGGCCCGAATGATTTTGTCGGGCGTGCTTGAATTCATGGCTGGCCCTCAAGGTGACACCAAGAGAGTACACAGGCCGTGGTTAGCAGGTCACGCACTTTCTGTTACAAACGGCCATTCCTCCATGCGGAACGCTCGGGCAAATACCCGTCATCGCTCACGGCAATGTCACGACGGCCACGCCGAGTCCCTTTACTGTTACGGAGTCAGACGAGAGCCTTGACGATTCGGGCGGATTAAACGCAGTGGACTGATCCACAGCCTCGATTCTCCCACCCGTCGCACCGGCAATCGACAAACTCAATTCGCGGTCGCGTTTATTCACCAGAAGCACGCGGCGTTTCCCGTTAGGCGTCACCACCGCGAGCGAAGTGAAGTACGGGCCGGACGACTCGGGTGCAATCTCGACCAATTTGTCTCCAGGCCCGAAGTTGTCCTTCAGCAGTTTCAGCACCCAAAAACGCGCGTTGGGTTTGCCGTTGCTCCAATCCACCATGGATACGCTCGGATACTGCGTAGGATAACCCACCAGCTGAGATTCGCCCGCGACGTCAATGCCAAGCCGCGTGAGTTCCGCGAAAATGTACGCATACACTGCGCCGGAGAGGTTCCAGTATGAATTTGGAATTGGCTGTGCGACGTGTCCGGGCGAGCCCTGGCTGAGGTCGTCAGCCGAAATGCTGCCGATTTCGTCAACCGTTGTGCGAGTTTCCGGCGAAAGGCGTTTGCGCACCTGCTCGATGTACCGCACCACGTTTAGGAAGCCGTCTGCCTGAGTGAAGAAAGTGACTTGTTGAATCTGCGGCGTTTGATCCGCGGTTGGCACAGCATAGAAGTGGTAGGAAATAAAATCCAGGGGAATGCCGGCCTTGTGGTTTTTGTGATCCAGGAAATATTCGAAATAGCGCGGATTTTCCGAAGGCGCGGCCAGGGCCATCCCCACGAATTTCGTGTTGGGCTCTACAGCGCGGATCGATTCCACGACGGCGTCGTATATCTTCGTATAAGTTTCGGGCGTGGTCTGGTGTTCGAAATCGGGCTCATTTAGCACTTCCCAGTACGGTATAGAAAAGTGGTAGCCGGATTCGTGACGCTTTCCGAATTCGTCAGTAAAGCCGCCCTTGGTATACCACGCAAAGAGTCGCCCGTAATAGTCTGCGACTTCCTTCATGCTCGCATCGCGCAGTTCGGTCCCTTTTTCGTATTCCCAGAACACTTGATCCGGGTCATCGGGATAAGCTACTGGTTTGTCGGTCTTGTACATCCACTGGGGAATGGTGCTGAAATTCAGAATCACGGAATGGCCCTTGGTTGCTTCCAGAAAATCGATGGTCATCGGATCGATCACCGAGAAATCCCATGAGGTTTGTCCGTTTTTGGGAGGCTCGAGTTCGGCCACTCCCAATCGCGGATATGGCAGCCACGGCACATAGCGCACATAGTCCGCCCGAGATCCTGCAGTGCCCGAAAAGCATTGTCATGAACAGGAGTGCCCCGGCGCAGCGGCGGATTCACCACCACCTGAAGCGTCGGCGTCGTTTGCGAAACACGGATCGTTTTATCCCAGTGCACTGTGAGTTTTGTGTTTTGCTCCTGCCCGTCTGTCTTCGCGGCGCACAGTACGCACACGCATGCAAGAAGCAAGAAACCCAATTGACGTTTTCCAAGCATCGCAATCCTCTCCGACGTACTACAATTCCCGGGTGAACCATACTCTGACGGGCCGTTTCGCTCTACAATACACCGTTCGGCAAAGCTTTGCGGTCCGTCTTCCATGACAACACCTTTAAAGGTTGGTCTCTTCGGAATTGGTTTGGCCGCGTACTGGTCTCAATTCGCGGGTCTTCGCGATCGTTTATCCGGCTTCATGGACCAAGTTGCTCGGCAAATTGCGCGGCCCGGCATTGAAATCATAAACCTTGGTCTCATCGATACTCCCGAACAAGCGCTGATCGCGGGCCACGACTTTCGCAAGGCCGACGTCGACCTCATCTTTCTCCATGTCACCACCTATGCGCTTTCCTCGACGGTCCTCCCGGTGGTGCGCCGTGCCAAGGTTCCCGTCATCATTCTGAATCTTTCACCAGCGCCGGCGGTGGATTATGCCTGGTTTAACTCGCTCGCGGATCGCACAAAAATGACTGGCGAGTGGCTTGCCTACTGCCAAGCTTGTCCAGTACCCGAAATCGCAAACGTTTTCAATCGCTGCCGCATTCCTTTTTTCCAGGTAACCGGAATGCTTGAAAACGATCCCGTTGCGTGGGAAGAAATCGGTGAATGGATCGAAGCTGCCCGCGTCGCTCACATCATGGAACACAATCGTTTGGGCGTTATGGGCCACTATTACGGTGGCATGCTTGATATCTATTCCGACTTCACTCAACAATCGCGTACTTTGGGGGACACATCGAAATTCTGGAAGTGGAGGAGTTGGCAAAACTGCGCCGCGACGTCACCGAATCACAAATCAAAAGCAAGCTGGCTCAGTTCCACGAAGCATTTGACATCGAAAACGATTGCCCGGCGGAAGAACTTGCGCGGGCCGCTCGCACTTCCGTTGCTCTAGACCACCTTGTCCAGCTCCACGCTCTTGGATCACTGGCCTATTACCATCAGGGAGACGGCAGCTCCGAAAACGAAGACGCCATTAGCTCAATCATCCTCGGCACGAGTCTTCTTACTGCGCGAGGAATTCCAGTGGCCGGGGAATACGAAATCAAAAACGTTCAGGCTATGAAAATCATGGATTCGTTCGGTGCTGGCGGATCATTCACCGAATCTTACGCGGTGGATTACAACGACGACATCGTGCTCATGGGACATGATGGGCCTGGGCACATTGCCATTGCCCAAGGCAAAACCAAGGTCCGCGCTTTGCAGGTTTACCACGGAAAATCAGGCCGTGGCCTTTCCGTCGAAATGTCTGTTCGCCACGGCCCGGTTACCCTTCTTTCTGTCGTCCAGACTGTCGACGGCGCGCTCAAACTTTTGATGGCTGAGGCGGAATCCGTTCCAGGTCCCATCCTGCAGATCGGCAATACCAACAGCCGGTATCGATTCTCCGTTGGGGCGCGAAAGTTTCTTAACGATTGGAACGCGCAGGGACCGGCGCATCATTGTGCTATCGGCGTTGGCCACCTCGGTAGCAAACTCAAAAAATTGGGAGCGCTACTGGGCATGGACTGCGTGCAAGTGTGCTAACAAGCAAGTTTGTCGGTTGAATCTGTTGCCAGGCGTTCGCGAAGTGCGCACTAGAGTTGAGGAGGATGTCCCGGATGTTCCTGATGAACACAATCGCGGCTCTACCGCCAAACCGATACCGTGATTGACTCACCGCGCACAGATCACGCGTCCGCTCCTAAGCCAAGCCTGGCACGTCAACTTGGCCTCTTTGACGCCACCATGCTCGTCATGGGCGGCATCGTCGGTTCCGGCATCTTCATCAATCCCTACGTCGTCGCGCAACAAGTTGCATACTCCAGCATTGATCCTGGCCGCCTGGATTTTTGGCGGCGTTGTTGGAGTGGGCGGCGCATTTATCTGGGCTGAATTAGCGGCCACACTTCCCGCAGTCGGCGGCCAATACGCCTACCTCCGCGAGGCTTATCATCCCGCGGTCGCATTTCTTTACGGCTGGGTGTTGCTGCTGGTCATCAATGCCGGAGGTATGGCGGCCGTATCCATCACCTTCGCCCGCTACTTTCTGGACCTCACCGGTTTGCATGCTGCGCGACTGGGTAGTCGCCACAGCGGCCCTCGCCATCTTGACGCTCATCAATTGTCTGGGCGTGAAAGCTGGCGGACGCACGCAGAGCGCGCTCATGGTCATGAAAATAGTTGCTATCTCGGCGCTGGTGATCGCCGGCCTCGTGCTGACCGGCAGGCATGTCACCACAACAACCGCCGCCGAGCGCCACTGGTCGCTCACATCGTTTGGCGCAGCCATGGTGCCAGTGCTGTTCGCTTACGGAGGATGGCAGACCGCGAACTTCCTCGCCGCGGAAGTGAAAGAGCCCAGGAAAAACCTGCCTCGCGGACTTTTGCTCGGAGTTCTCGGCGTGGTGGTGCTTGTACCTCGGCGTGAATTGGGTGTGCCTGCGCGTCTCTCGGTCCCCAGGCGCTGGCTGCAACAACCACCCCGGCCACCGCCGTGATGCGCATGGCATTGGGCCAGCGTGGCGCGACGTTCATTGCCGCGGCCATCGCCATCTCCACTCTCGGCTTTCTAAGCCAGTCAATCCTGACCGCGCCTCGCGTTTATTTTGCCATGGCCGATGATGGCCTCTTCTTCCGCGCGATTGCGTGGCTTGATCCGCGCACCCGCGTACCCGTCTTCGCCATCATCTTGCAAATTGCGTGGACCATCGTGATCGCCCTCTCCGGCCGTTACGAACAAATTCTGAACTACGTCGTCTCCATGGATTTTCTGTTTTTCGGCCTCACCGCGACCACCATCTTCGTCTTCCGCCGGCGTGCCGCGCGCGGCGAAATGAACGCCAGCCAAGGTTATCGTGTGCCCGGGCATCCCGTGAGCACCGCGTTGTTCGTCGCGATATGCTGGTGGGTCGTGATCAACACGGTGTACCGCTATCCTCAGAACAGTCTCGTCGGTTTCGCTCTGCTGCTGGCGGGCATTCCCGTGTACTGGTTTTGGAGCCGGCGAACGCCGCCGCGATCCGCTAATTCGTAACCGGATTTTTCTGCAAATCAGGAGAGCAACACATGAACGATCTGCGGTCTGACGCCGTCTCGCGCTATCTGGCCTGGGCCAAGCTGCATTCCGGTGCGCGTTTCAATCTGGCCGCCAGCGGCGTGTTGGATTATCCGCTGGCTGAATTGCCGGTGCGCATCGAAGACCTGGAACTCGGCGGGACCGGCCCATACGGTTACCCTCCGCTGATGGAGCGCTTGGCGGCAAAGGCAGGCGTGCCTCAGGAATGCGTCGTCTACACTCTCGGTACCTCGATGGCAAACTTCGTGGCGCTGACGGCGCTCGTCCACCGCGGTGACGAGGTCCTGATCGAACGCCCCACCTACGACCCGCTGCTGGCCATCCTCGATCACATCGGCGCCAAAGTCACTCGCTTCGAGCGTCCCGCGGAACAGGGTTTCCAGCTAGATCTGGGCGAACTCGAGCGCAAACTCACTCCCGCAACGCGTCTTGTGGTTCTCTGCAACCTTCACAACCCCAGCGCCGCCTTTACCGACGAGACGACGATGCGCCAGGTAGGTGAGATGGCAGCCAAAGTTGGCGCGCGCGTTCTGGTCGACGAAGTTTATCTTGAGACCCTGTTCGACCAACCGTGGCGTTCCGCCTTTCATCTCGGACCGAATTTCGTTGTTACCAGTAGTTTGACCAAAGCCTATGGCCTCAGTGGCATTCGCTGTGGCTGGATTCTTGCCCAGCCTCAGCTCGTCCAGCGCATGTGGCAGGTCGTTGATTTCACCTACGGAAGCCCCGTCCATCCAGCCGAGCTTCTCGCCGTGATTGTCCTCGACAATCTCGATCGCGTGCGCAATCGTGCCCGCACTCTGCTGCAAACCAATCGCGTGCTGGTGAATGATTTCCTCTCGAATCATCCGCAACTCGATTGTGCAGCCCAGTCGCTTCGGCACAACCGTGTTCCCGCGCCTCAAGCTGGGCCGCGCCTCCGACTTTGTGCGTATTCTTCGTGATCAGTTCGAAACCAGCGTAGTGCCCGGAGAATTCTTCGAGCAACCACAACACTTCCGCATCGGCTTCTGCCGAGATACAGAAACAATCCGTGGAGGCCTCGATCGCCTAGCCTCCGCCCTCCGAACATTCTCTCAGTAGTCCCGCTAAGATCCATTCCGTCCGCACCGGAGAGGTATTGCGACGCGGGTGCGCCGAGTGCCCCACACGCCGTTTCTGCGTGTGGGCTCTTGGATCACTCTTCGCTTTGTGAGCCGCACCTTTGTCTTTTACGTGTGCGAGGTTTTTCACGACTCCGCAGACAATTTCTATCGCGACAGCCACCCACCATCCACCGCAAGAACATGTCCATGCACGTAATCGCTGGCCGCAGAACACAAAAACACGGCCGCTCCCGCAAGATCCCCAGGTTCGCCCCAGCGCCCCGCGGGAATGCGCTCCAGAATCTGCCGGCTTCGGTTCGGGTCGTTGCGCAAGCGCCTCGGTGTTATCCGTCGCCATGTAACCCGGAGCGATCGCGTTCACGTTGATCCCTTTCGCCGCCCACTCGTTAGCCAACGCTCGCGTGAGTTGCGCAACGCCTCCTTTCGCCGCGGCATAAGCCGGCACCAGGATTCCCCCTTGGAACGACAGCACCGACGCGATATTCAGGATTTTTCCCCCAGTTCCTTGTTTCAGCATTTGCCGCGCGGCAAGTTGCGACAAGCCGAAATACAGCCGTCAGATCGACGGCGATCACTTGGTCCCAATCCTCGGCGGAATATTCCACTGCAGGCGATCGGCGAATAATCCCCGCATTGTTCACCAGAATATCCAGCGAACCAAATTCCGCCACGGTTTTCTCAACCAGCTCAGAGCACACTCGCGCCTCCGCGATGTCGCCGGCGAAATAGCAGCATCGACGCCCCAGCGCCTCAATTTCGCCGCACACCCGACCCGGCTCAGGATCACGGCCGTGGCATACAACATTGGCACCAGCTTCAGCCAGCGCCAGGGCGATGCCGGTACCGAGACCTCGGTGCGAGCCGGTAACCAAAGCATTTTTGCCGTTGAGGTTGAATGTTGCCAGGCTCATCGATTCGTTCTCCCTGAGAAAATGATATTGCGACAAATTTCAAATCCTCCGCACTAACCCGCGTTCCGTAGCCTCCGTATTGCGAACCAGCAGCAGTACCAGAATCATTCCCACGAACGGGATCAATCCGGCGATGATCATCAGTGGATCAAACAAATGCGTGCCCGTAGCAATCCGCGCGTCAGACAAGCGCCCCGCTAATATGTACACGATGATGGTGCCAAGCGCCGCGCCTGTTCCGCTCAATCCGCTCACAGAAGCCACCGACTCGCTGGTAAAAAGGTCGGAAGGCAGCACATTGGCGATGGTGGTGAACGATGCGTACGAAAATGTCGCCAGACCAAAAAGCAGCGCAAGCAGGTATACGTTTACGGTGAAGATCGTCGGGATCAGCAGCGTCACTCCTATTCCACCGAACACCGCCAACGCTTTCCGCGCATTGCCCACAGACCATCCGCGCTTGATCAGATACCCAGACATGCCTCCGCCAAAAAAATTGCCCAGATCAGCGGCGAGAAATGGAATCCACACAGCAATCAAGCCGCTCTTCAGAGGAATCCCTTTCGCCACCAGGTAAATCGGAAACCAATCCGCGATGAAAAAGAAAACCGGGTCGGTGAACGTCCTTGCCACGATCGTTCCCCAAGTCTGGGGCAATTTCAAAAGATCGCGCCATCTCGGCCGCGCCTTGTTCTCGGAACCCGGCTCGACCGTGTCGGCCAGAATCATGCGCCGCTCAGACTCACTGATCCGCGGATGTTCCTGCGGCGTGTAGTAGAGCCAGCGCCATGCCAGCAGCCAGGGAATCCCCAGCAGGCCAGGAACGGCGAACGCGGTGCGCCAGCCGAAACGGAAATAAATCCACAGAACCAGAAAAGGCGCGATCGCGCCGCCAATCGAAGACCCGCTGTCAAACAGCGCCGTCGCCAATCCGCGCTCGTGTTTGGGGAACCACTCGGAAACGGCTTTGGTGGCTGCGGGCCAGTTCCCGGATTCCGCGGCGCCCAGGAAAAATCGAAAGCCAAGAAAAGAGTAAAAGCCACGCGCCAGCGGAGTCAGCAGCGAAACCAGTGAATACCACGCCACAGTGATGCTCAAGCCCCGCTTGGTGCCCAGGCGATCCATCAGCCGCCCGCAAAGCGTCTGCCCGATGGAATAGGCCGCACGAAACGCAATCACAATCGCGGCGTAATCCGTGTTCGTCCAGTGATAGTCGCGTTTCAGAAAAGGAGCGAGCAGCGACAGCGTCTGCCGATCAATATAATTGATCACCGTGGAGGCAAACAGGATTCCGCCGATCCACCAGCGCAGAGACGGAATAACGCGCCGCCCACCGGAATTTGGTCGGGTTGTCCATCAGTAAGCCGCGGGGCTCGAAAGAACGGGGCGCAGCCATTTGTCAGGCCGACGCCGTAAGCGCCGTGAGCGTTGCGGGACTCAGCAACGCAGCGGACTGCCGGTCGAGATATACGGTCGCGTTCGGATGATTCCGCAAGATCGAAGAAGGCGCCATCGGACTAATCTCTCCATCGAAACAAGCTTTGATCGCCGCCGCTTTGCGCGCATCCGGCACGACCGCAAGAATTTCCTTGGCCTTCAACACCTGCCGCACCGACATGGAAATCGCGTGCTTGGGCACTTCGTCAAGATTTTTGAACCATCCCTCGCCTACCTGCTGCAGTCGGCAAGCATGGTCAAGTGCCACGGTGATGTATGGCTCTTCCGTGTCGAAATCGGCGGGAGGATCGTTGAACGCGATGTGTCCATTTTCGCCGATGCCCAGAAACGCGACATCAATCGGCGCCGCGCTAATGGCCTTGCTCACACTCTGAATGACCTCGGCTGGATCTTTGCTTCCATCAAGCAGGTGATAATTCGTGATGCCAGTCTTCGTGATTAAGCGTTCCTGAAGGAATTTGCAGAAGCTCGCAGGATGCGTCATGGGCAGACCGATGTACTCATCCAGATGGAACAGCTCCACTTGCTTCCACAGAATGCCCGGTGTTGCGGTCAGTGCCTCCAGGAACTCGAATTGCGATGCGGCGCTTGCGGCCACAACACGAGCTGTCCCGCGCTCTGTAATCGCGGAGCGAATGGCCGCCGCAGCTTGGTTAGCCGCGGCATTACCGAGCGAAACTTTGTCATCAAAAACTCTCAGAAGCATTCTCCAGCCTCCTGTGCCCTAGAGCTTCGCGGATTTTGCCAACGAGCGCACGACCGGAAATCCGCCGCGAAACCTTGACATCATACCAGACGCGTGTTGTCCTCTTGCTTCAACTCGATGGGCATCATATCGCGTCGGAAAAGCCTCGCTCCCGGCTTTCAAGAAAGTCGCCGTGGCTGAAGAGTCAGTGTGAGAGCATCTATCTTCGGGGAGAGCACAGCTTCAGTCGTGCCGTAACCCCAGATAGCGCAACAAGGCTTGGCTTAGCCTCTGAGGTCTGCATTCCGCAGTACTCTCGCAGGCTCTAAAGGGAGCGTATGGGAAAAAATGCTGCACGACGAAGTGCAATAAAATCGCGGCAAGCGCGCTGCTCGACATTAGAACGCTGTATGCCCTGGCAATCCTGGCGTTGTTGTGGCCTGCAAAGGCCAACCCGCAGACTATCCAAGTCGACGCCACCCCCAGCCATGTCGTGAATACCTTCAGTCCCCCCTACGCACTCGGCTCGACCGTCGATCGCGTGCCCAGCAACGCCACCGACCCGTTCTTCAAGCCCGAAGCCATTCAGAAAATCTTGTCCGCCGGTTGGGGAGCGATCAGTTATCGCCAAAATACCGATTTGTTCGTGCAGGCTTGGCACTGGAATCCCAAAGGAACTTGGAGCGATCCCGCGGGCAAGGGCTATTTCACCGGTGACGCCAACCCCACCGAGATGATCCGCCATTCCTACGGTTACGCCTTGCAGCACCGCGGCTTCACGCGCAATGGGGGCCTCGAGGATGAACTCTACTCGCGCCTCAACGACGGCGACCTGAACACCTACTGGAAAAGCAATCCGTACTTGACTCAGCCGTTCACCAATGAAGACGACTTTCTCCATCCGCAGTGGATCGTCATGGACCTCGAATCCAAGCAAGCCGTCAACGCCATCCGCATCGCATGGGCCGAGCCTTATGCACGCGTCTACGAAGTCCAGTATTGGGAAGGCATGGGCGACGCCATGGATGAGCAAGCCTCCGGCGAATGGAAACGATTCGCGTCCGGTGCTGTCGCCAACGGTAACGGCGGAACTGTCACGCTGCGCCTGGATTCGTCCGGCGTCTCCGCCCGCTGGGTTCGCGTCCTAATGACCAAGTCCTCCAACACCTGCGACACGCACGGATCCGCCGACCGTCGCAATTGCGTTGGCTATGCCATCAAGGAAGTCTATTTGGGAACGCTCGACGAAAAAGGCCAGCTCAAGGATCTGCTGCGGCACACCAAAGACCAGACCCAGTCCGCCACGTATTGTTCTTCCGTAGATCCGTGGCACGAACCCAGCGATCTTTTCGTTGCGCCCGACCAGATGGCCTCCGGCGATCAACCCGGCTTCGACCTCTTCTACACCAGCGGCATCACGCGAGGCATGCCCGCGATCATTCCGGTGGCCATGCTCTACGCCACGCCCGAGGATTCAGCCGCGGAAATTGCATACGTCGAGAAGCGCGGCTATCCAATCGCCTACGTGGAAATGGGGGAGGAACCCGATGGCCAGTACATGATTCCGGAGGATTATGGCGCCTTGTATCTGCAATGGGCCAAAGCGCTCCACGCCGTCGATCCGAAACTAAAACTCGGCGGCCCTGTCTTTCAGGGAGTTACGGAAGACATCAAGGTCTGGAAAGATGCGCGTGGCCGCGATTCGTGGTTCGGCCGATTCCTCGATTATCTTAGGGCTCACCAACGCCTTTCTGATTTTGCCTTCATGTCCTTCGAACACTATCCCTACGACGGCTGCGAGACCCCGTGGGAAAATCTGTACCAAGAGCCGCAGTTAATCACCCACATCATGCAAGTGTGGCGCGACGACGGTTTGCCTCCCGGAATCCCTATGTTTGATACCGAGACTAACGCCCACGGCGGAGAAGCCTCCGTCGACGTTTTTGGCGCGCTCTGGTTGGCCGATTCTTTCGCTGGTTTTCTGACCGCCGGCGGAAAAGGTACGTTCTATTATCACGACCTGCCGTATTCGCCTCCCCATCCCAATTGCAAAAACAGCTGGGGCACCTATCGTATGTTCATGACCGATGAAAGGTATGAAATCAAGACGCCGACGTCGCAGTATTTCGCCGCACAACTGCTCACAAAGGAATGGGTGCAGCCGAAGGACGCCGAGCACCGCTTATTTCGCGCCATTGGCGATATCAAGGATTCCAGCGGGCATGTTTTGGTGACAGCCTACGCCGTATTGCGGCCAGATGGTCAGTGGTCCGTTCTTCTGGTCAACAAGGATCACGACCACGATCACTCCGTGCGCATCGTTTTCCAGGATTCCGAATCCAAAAAAGACAGCAGCTTTGCCGGCCCGGTTACCATGATCACCTTCGGCAAAAATCAATATCTCTGGCATCCCGCTCGCCGGAATGGCTATGCGGATCCCGATGGCCCCGCAGCTGCTTCGACCATTTCCGGCGCAGACGACGCGCGCTACACGCTGCCTCCAGCTTCCGTCACCGTCTTGCGCGGCAATATTGCAGCATTCGCGGCGGCAAACAAGTAATCACGAATATTTCCGCTCTCGCCAGCCGACGAGACGCCATTTTTCACTTGTCGCTGGACACGGGTCGCCGGCCACCGGATACTTTTCCCTATGTTCAGCGATACTCTCCTCGACCATTTCCAGCACCCGCGCAACGCTGGTGAACTCTCCGGCGCAACCGCTCAAGTCGAAGTCAGCAATCCTGTTTGCGGAGATATCCTGCAACTCGCTGCGATTCTCGACGGCCACCGCATTCGCGAAGCCCGTTTTCTCTGTCGCGGCTGCACCGCCTCCATCGCTTCGGCATCTCTCCTGACCGAACTCATCCAGGGCAGGGAACTAAGCGAACTCGACACCATCCGTCCCGAATCGCTGGCCCAGTCTCTAGGAGGCCTGCCTCCCGCCTCCTTTCACGCCGCCCAATTAGCGGTAGACGCTCTCCAGTCATTGCTTCAAATGCTCCGCCAAAATTCACAGTCCTAGCAAAGTGCTAGGAATCGAGTCCGTGCACTGAACCCGCCATTGTTCGTGTCTCGCCAAGAATTCCCGTTGGTCGTATTTGGATTGGTGTGGAAGCTGTCGTCGTGCGAATTGTCATCCCGAGGAGGCACGCGTTGTCACCAGAGCGAAGCGTGGGATCTGCTCTTGGTTCTAACTTAAAACTTTCAACTTTCAACTTCTTCCCCCTACTCCATCGATCGCAACACCCTTTCCAGAGTCTCCGGATCATTCAAATTCAACACGCATCCTTCTTCCGTTGTCGGATGCTCGTGTATATCCTTCGCGTGCGCCCACACCACCGCCCGCGCTCCCACTTCCATCGGAGCCTTCTCCAGTTCCGAGTAAACCGCTCTGGAAAACAGTACCGGATGCCCGCGCTTTCCTTCATAAACTGGCAACACAATCGGCGCTCGCGACGCATAGAACTGCGCGATCAGGTCATTCACCAGCCCGGCCGTAATCAAAGGATGATCGATCAAGCACAACAAAATCCCATCCGTGTTCTCTGGCAAACTCCGCAGTGCCGCCAGGATCGAACTCAGCTGCCCTTTCTCCCAATCCGCATTAATTACGATTTCATCCGGCTGCAACTCCACCGCTTTTGCAATCGGCTCGGCATGCGCGCCTAGCACCACGCGACGCACACCAATTCGCGGGTGCGACGTCACTTCCAGTAAGTGTTCCAGGAATACGCGGCCCTGGTACGGAAGCAGAGCCTTCGGCGAGCCCATACGACTCGAGGCCCCTCCGGAAAGGATCACCGCCGCGAGCATCAGTCTTCCTTACTAGCGCGATTCGACGGCGTCTCGCGCTTCCAGCCTCAGCTTCTTGTGGGCCGACGTCTCCGCATTTCGCCGCACCGCCACCAATTCCGCCACGATACTCAACGCAATTTCTTCCGGCGACAGCGCCCCAATCTCCAGTCCCATTGGCGCGAAAACCCGGTCGAACTCATCTATCCGGTAGCCTTCTTTTTCCAGCGCCTTGTACACGCTCACGACTTTTCGCTTGCTTCCAATCATTCCTACATACCGCGCCTGCGTTCGCACCGCCCAAGCCAACACCCGCATATCTTCCTTATGTCCGCGCGTCACGATCACCAGATACGTCGAAGCGTTCGGCCGCAATTTCTCGAATGCCTCGTCGTAACCCGTGTAAATCTCCTGCGCCATCGGAAAACGCTGCGCATTTGCAAACGCTTCGCGGTCGTCCACCACCGTTACGCCAAATCCCGTCGCGTGCGCCGCCTTCGCCACCGCCGCCGATACGTGCCCGCCTCCGAATAGCACCACCACCGGCTGCGGCAATATTGGCTCAACAAATACTTCCACCGTCCCGCCGCAAATCAATCCGTTGTCGTAGGTCGCTTCGTTGTTTAAATGAAATACCAGCTTGCGCGGCGCTTCTTTCTGCATCACTTCCTTTGCCGCCGCCCAAACATCTGCCTCCACGCAGCCTCCGCCAATCGTTCCCTGCGTCGAGCCGTCTTCCCTCACCAGCATCCGCGAACTCTCAAAGCTCGGGATCGACCCGTTCGTATGCACAATCGTCGCCAGTGCGCCTCGTTGCCCCGCTCGCCTCATCCTCACGATTTCTTCAAACAGGTCCATACTTCCTGCGTTCTCCAGGCTCTCTCTGGCTATACTTGCGCGTCCCCTCAGCCTACGGCCACCTTCCTTCTCTGTCAATTGCATCCCTCAGAAACTGCCTTTCCCGTGCCCGCGCGCGATACCCGTAAAGAGAGTTGCCGCACTTCGCCTAAAAAATGAGTTATATTCATCAGTCTCACCTGTTCGCGCCGTACTTCAGGGTTCAGGTTCGCTCGACCTTGGCCGCTACAACGACGGAAGAATTCGCGCTTTGCGCGATGGTGCGTTCCCTGGGAGCAATGGAGGATTGTCGAATGCGTTTAACCGAGCGAAGTTTGTTGAACAGGATGTTGCTGAGATTGGCCTTGTCCGCTGTTGCGATATTGGCGCTCAGTGGATTGGCGGCGGCCCAGACCAAATCGCCGCGCTTTCGCGTCATCGCTCTCGCGGAACACGGCGGTATCCACAAGCCATTTGTCGACGCCGCCAAAGTTTGGCTGGCCAAGATGGCCGACGAGAATAATTTCACGGTGGACTACATTGAAGACACCGAAAAAATTAACGACGCCTTTCTGGCCAACTACAATTTGTTCATTCAACTGAATTATCCCCCGTACAACTGGACAAACACCGCCCAGGCTGCGTTCATCAAGTACATCGAAGAAGGCAAGGGCGGCTGGATTGGATTTCATCATGCCACTCTTCTCGGCGAATTCGATGGCTTCCAGATGTGGCCGTGGTTTCATGACTTCATGGGTGGCATCCGATTCAAGACCTACATTCCGACGTTTGTGACTGGCACCGTCACGGTCGAAGACAAAAATCATCCCGTCATGCAGGGCGTCAAGTCGCCTTTCGTGATCGAAAATGAAGAGTGGTACACCTACGATAAGTCGCCCCGCCCTAACGTCCACGTCCTCGCCAGCGTGGATGAAAAAACCTACACGCCATCGACCGACATCAAGATGGGCGATCATCCGGTGATCTGGACCAACGACCACTATAAAGCGCGAAACCTTTACATTTTTATGGGCCATCACCCGGAACTGTTCCAGAATCCGGCGTTCACGCAGATATTCAGGAACGCAATCTTCTGGGCCGCCGGCAAGTAACATGAAATTAATGGTCACTCAGAGGTTCTGCGAGGAAAGATCGTGAGCAAATTATTCAGCTGCCTCGTTGTAGCTGGATTCGTGTTGGGGGCCGCCTCCGGAGTCACGGCTGCCCCGAACGAACCGGCCTTCAAAGTATTGGCATTTTATTCCACCACCGTTGAACCGGATCATGTCCATGTTGCCAACGACGCTCTTGCTTTCTTCAAGGATCTGGCCGCGAAAGACAATTTGGTGTTTGAATCCACAACGGATTGGGACAAGTTAAACGAAAGGGATTTGAGGCCGTATCAGGTCATCGTTTGGCTGAATGATTTCCCCCACACGCCTGCACAGCGCGCAGCATTCCAGAATTACATGGAGCACGGTGGCGCGTGGCTCGGTACGCACGTCGCGGGATACAACGATGCGACCACGAAGTGGCCCTGGTTTGTCGATTTCTTGGGTGGCGCGGTTTTTTACTCCAACAACTCCGCACAAAATCCCGATTACGAAGGGCCTGCCCGATTCTTACGATGCGCCGTCCAATGAATGGTATTTCTGGAAGCCAAGCCCTCGCCTTAACAAAAATGTTCGCGTGCTGCTCACTCTGGCTCCTTCCAACTATCCGCTGGGCGTGAAAGACGTATTAACAGAAGGTGATTTGCCGGTCGTTTGGACCAACACAAAGTACAAAATGATTTACATGAACATGGGCCACGGCGAAAACATTTTCGGAGACGCCACGCAAAACAAACTGTTTACAAACGCCATACTCTGGCTCGGAAGCAAGCACTAGCTCCGGCCAAAAAGGATGACTCGTGATGAAGATCCTCGGTAGGTTGATACTCCTCTTATGTGTGGCACTCGGCGGCCGTTGCATGGCTCAGGATCAAGCGGACTCCCACCCCAAAAAGCATTTGCTCATTATCGGCGAGGAAAAAGGTTACCGCCACGAATCCGTCTCGCACGCCATGGCCACCATCGAGCGCCTGGGTCGCGAAAGCGGGCTGTGGGACACCACCATACGCACCGACACCGAAGCCCTCACCAAGAAGAAACTCGAATTCAACGCCAAAAACCTCAACGATTTCGATGCCGTCCTTTTTTACACCGGCGGCAACCTGGAAATGAACGACGAGCAGAAGTCCGCACTGATTTCCTTTGTGCATGACGATGGCAAAGGCTTCATCGGTGTGCATAGCGCCACAATCACCTTCACCGACTGGCCGGAATACGGAGACATGATCGGCGGATATTTCGACGAGCATCCCTGGGGCACCTTTGACGCGCCAATCCTCGTCGAGGATCCAAAGTTTCCCGGCATGGAGCAGTGGCCGAAGTCGTTCGTCCTGCGCGACGAAATCTACCAGGCCAGGAATTATTCGCGAGACAAAGTGCGCGTCCTCATGCGTCTCGACGCTTCAAAGCTCGATCTGAATAATCCAAGAGTGCACCGCAAAGATCTGGATTTTGCCGTCACTTGGGCCAAAATGTATGGGAAGGGCCGCGTGTACTATTCCACCCTCGGCCACGTCGATCAGAACTGGGATGATCCCCGGGTTCAGAAGATGTATTCCGAGGCGATTCGATGGGCCATGGGCCTGGTGGACGCAGACGTGACGCCCATACCGCTGCCCAAGTAATGTAGCGGCGGCTTTGCGCCGCCATGCGATTGTCAGAAAGCGAAGTAGTGCTGGCGAAGAGATGAATCGCTCCGGATACAAGGGAGGCGCAAAACATGTGGCGTGCGTTTTTATTTCTGCTGATCAGTAGCGTGGTGTGGGGACAAGAAGCCCACCCGATCCTTCCCGTGGGTTCCGCCGCGCCAGATTTTGCCTTGCCCGGCGTTGATGGCAACATCCACCGCCTCAGCGACTATGCCGCCAGCCCAATCCTCGTTGTGGTCTTCACCTGCAATCACTGCCCCATTGCGCAAATGTATGAACAACGCATCCAGCAACTCGACGACGATTATCGCAGCCGCGGAGTTGCCGTCGTCGCGATTCAGGGCAACGACCCCAAGGCCATTCGCATCGACGAACTGGATTCCTCCGACATCAGCGACACTCTCGACGAAATGAAGATCCGTGTCGCTTACAAGCATCTGCGTTACACCTATTTGTATGACGGCGAAACGCAATCCGTCACTCGAGCCTACGGTCCCCAAGCCACGCCACACGTGTTCATCTTCGACAAGCAGCGCAAGCTCCGTTACGAAGGACGCATGGACAACAGCTACCGCATCGAACAGGTCAAGACCCAGGACGCGCGCAACGCCATCGACGCCTTATTGGCCAATCAGGATCCGCCTGTAACACACACCGGCGTGTTCGGCTGCTCCACGAAGTGGCAAGAAAAGGAAGCCTCGCGGAAGGAAGCCCTGCGAAAGATCGACGAGCAACCAGTGCAATTGGAGATGGCCACCACCGACGATCTCAAGAAGCTGCGAACGAATCCAACCAAGCACATGCTGCTGGTCAGTTTCTGGGCAACGTGGTGCGGCTCGTGCATCGATGAATTTGCCGATTTCGAAGACACCTATCAAATGTATAAGGTCCGCGACTTCGATTTGGTCACGGTGGCAGCGAACATGCCCGACGAGAAGACCAGCGTGCTGAAGATGCTCGAGAAAAAGCGCGCCACCAGCCGCAACTTGTTGTTTGCGTCCGAAGACACGGCCGCATTGCAGCGCGCATTTGATCCGACCTGGGAATCCGCGGTTCCGTACACCGTTTTGCTCGGCGAGAACGGTAAGGTTCTTTACAAAAAGTTGGGTAGCGTGGACATCCTCGAATTGCGGCGAACCATCCTCACGTACTTGCCATCCGATTACAGTGGGTTCAACAAGTACTGGCAGACAGGCTCTGGCGATTCAACCCCTGCGAAAAGCGTCGCTCAATAGGCTTTCGGGAAACGCGAAGCCAGAATTCCTCCGCTATTCACGAATCAGAGGAAACATTCCTCCATAATTTCTTCCTTCCTATCGTCTACGCTACTCGTTGTAAGATTCGCGGTACGATTCCTGTGGCACAGGCCTTCAGGTCTGAGGCTTGTCCGCGCCAAGGCTGCGCGTACCGTGCAGCATATCCAGCACGATGTCGCATTACGAACCCGAACGCGGGAACTCCAAAGAGGTGATCGAGATGTCCGATGAAGCCGAGAAGGACGTACTGACGCGCAGGGGCTTTCTGGGAGTCAGCTCCGCAGCCCTCGCGGCCGCCGGCATGCGCTCCGTAGAAAATCTGGCGTCGCAGGAACCGTCAGAATACAAATCCAAAGCCGATCGCAGCACAAGCGATCCGGGTCCCACAAATGCCGCGTTGGACGCCGCGAATCCAGACTCCTTCACTCCGCCGCCGACCGATGCGGGCGGCGTGCCAACCTTCAAGTATCCGTTTTCGTTTTCGCACAAGCGCCTTCACGAAGGCGGTTGGTCGCGCGAAGTCACCATGCGCGAACTCGCCGTCTCCAAAACTATGGCGGGCGTGGACATGCGCTTGACCGCGGGCGGTGTCCGCGAACTTCATTGGCACACCGCCGCCGAATGGGCGTTCATGCTCTACGGCAGTGCGCGAATCACCTGCATCGACGCCGACGGCAAGAGCTTCGTCACCGATGTCAAAGAAAACGACCTGTGGTTTTTTCCCACTGGCATTCCCCATTCGATACAGGGTCTTGGCCCCGACGGTTGCGAATTCCTGCTGGTCTTTGACGACGGCAACTTCTCCGAATACGAAACGGTTTTGCTCTCCGACTGGATGGCACACACTCCCCCGGAAGTGGTTGCCAAAAATTTCGGCGTCAGCGAAAAAGCCCTCGTCAACATGCCAAAGAAAGAGCTGTTCATTTTTCAAACCGAGGTCCCTGGACCGCTCGAGGAAGATCGCCGCATCGCCGCGGGCAAGCTGGGGCCTTCACCGATCGATTTTGCCTTTCGCACCATGCAGCATCCTCCCACCAAACGCAACAAAAGCGGCGAGGTGCGAATTATTGACTCCAGCACGTTCAAGATATCGACGGCCATCGCGGCTGCCATCGTAACCGTGAAGCCGGGCGCCGTCCGCGAATTGCACTGGCACCCCAACGCCGACGAATGGCAATACTACTTCGGCGGCAAGGGACGTATGACCGTATTCGCCACCGGAGGCCGCGCCCGCACTATGGATTTCGAGACCGGCGACGTGGGTTACGTGCAAAAAACGCTCCCTCATTACATCGAAAACACCGGCACCACAGACCTGAAGTTCCTGGAGATGTTCAAAAGCAGCTTCTACCAGGACCTCGCGCTCTCCGAATGGCTGTCGCACACCCCTCCGCAACTCGTCGCCGCTCATCTCCATCTTGATCAGGCCACCTTGGACGCTTTGCCACGAGAAAAGCCCGTGATCATGCCGGAGTAAGGCGAAGGGGATTCGCCAGACGCCTCCCGACGGCTCCGCCGAGTACCATTCACGAAATGGGCGCACGTCCCCTATTTGTTACTTAACCTGCTCGTACCCCGTTGTGTAAAATATGTGCAGGAAAGAATCACCCACCATGGCAGACGAGAGCGCTAAGAGAGCAGCACAAGAGTTTCTGGCCGCCAGACTCTCCCAAGAAAGCCAACTCTACGAAGACCGAGCCAACCTTGAGGCGGCGATTTCGCTTGGCCCGCGCGTATGGAAGAGGCTTGCTGACACCGTGCTCGCCCACTGCACCGAGTGGAATTCCGTCACTGGCGAGCAGTCGCTTACCTGCAAGGAAACGCCCCTGGGCGATCTGCGTATCCGCTGCGCCGGCCGGGAACTTTACCAGATGCTGATCCACTACGATCCCGGAACTCGCTTGGTTACCATCAAGAACTCCGCCCGCCCGGAAACTGATCCAGAGACCATTCTCCGCATCGAAGGGTACGCAGCCGGAGACGGCCGCGACGCGCACCTGGTCCGAAACAATGAGCCGGTGAACGTCGACATGCTGATCCTCGGCCACCTGCGCGTCTTGGCAGGCCTTAGCCGTCGCGCCGACTAAGCCTATCCTGATGGGTGCCCCTCGCCGCCTTTGCCTGTGGGGTTCTTCGTTAGCCGTAAACTGCTATATAGTTCTTTTAACCCGCGAACTGCAATAATCCTTCATAAAATATGCTGTTGCCAACGCTGCTATATAGGTCTATAGTCGCGGCGTTCGTATTTTGTGTCCGAGGTGGCTCCTATGAAAATCCGTCTTTCCACGTGTGTACCCAGCCGCGTGCTTTCTCTCTTTCTTGCTAGCCTGCTGCTTCCGCTCTTTCTCGCCCTTCCTCTTCTTGCAGGCCAACCGAACCAGGATAACGATGACCATAACCGCGGCAACGCCAAAGTAGTTGGCGGCTATTTCGAAGAGTGGAGCATCTATTTTGCCGGCTACAATATCGCCAATCTCCAGGCCAACGGCGTCGCCGATAAACTCACTCACCTTAGCTACGCCTTTGGCAATGCCACTCCCACCGGTTGCGCCATCGCCGATTCCTGGGCCGACTATCAAACCCCGTATCTTCCCAGTGTTAGCGGCGCGCCTTACACCGGTCCGCTGTTCGGCAATTTCGCCGCCCTGCAGCAACTGAAGCAATTGCATCCAAATCTGAAGGTGTTGATCTCGCTCGCTGGCGCTGACGGTTTCTCTGCCGCCGCCAGTACCGCCGCTGGGCGTCAGACCATGGTGGCGAATTGCATCGACCTTTTTATCAACGGCAATCTTGGCGGCGGAGTATCCGCGGCAGGCATTTTCGACGGCATCGATATCGATTGGGAGTTTCCCACCGCCTCTGACACCGCGAACGCCACCTTACTGATGCAGGAATTCCGCAAGCAGCTCGACTCCCTCGGCAAAACAAGCAAAAAACACTATCTCCTGACCATGTTCGGTCCGGCCGGGCAACAAAATTTCTCCAACATCCAGTTAGCCGCCGTGGCTCGGCAGCTCGATTATTACAACGTGCAGGGCTACGATTTCCACGGCACTTGGGAAACCTCCACCAATCACGCCTCGCCGCTGTTCGATGACAAGCAGGATCCCGTCGAGGACGAAAACTTCAACATTGAGTACACCATTCGTTCTTACTTGCAGGCGGGCGTCCCGGCAGACAAACTCGTCCTCGGGATTCCCACGTATGCGCGCGGCTGGACCGGTGTTCCCAGCGCAGATAATGGCTTGTATCAAACCTCCAGCGGCCCTGCTCCATTTCCGCCTGCGGATTATTTGCAAACGCCCGGCGTGATCACCTATCTAACACTCACTGGCCTAACCGGCTTCACCCGCCATTTTGACTACCGCCGAATCGCGGTTTGGCTGTACGACCCCAACACGCAAACGTTTTGGTCCTACGACGATCCCGTCACCGTGTTCCTGAAAACGGTGTACGTGCGCACTCGCGTCCGCGGTGGCCTCGGCGGCGAATTTGTTTGGGCCCTGAAAGACGACGATGCCAACGGCACAATCGTCAAAACCATAGCAGCAGGCCTGCGTTAACGCCTGCAAAAAAACCGAAGGTCATCTTTTAGTCTTAAATGTAACGCTGGCTTTTATGCCAGCCCGAACTCTCCCATAGCGCACCCTTTCACGGGCGAGAGAGTCTTTTTACGCGTTGCAAGCGCGCTATGCTCATTCCAAACGGAGTCCGCGCAGTGAGGAATCTGTTTTATCGGGCTTTCAGCAAGAGAGTTTCGTCGACGCCTGGTGTCCATCCGGCAACCGAATAACAGGCCCTCCGAGTATGGCCGCACTGTAACAAAACGATAACTTTATCGCCTTTAATCGATCTCAGATTGCCCGCGATTCGCCCGCGAATGCGGAATATAATGACGTGTCTGTGGATGGGAGGTTGCGATGATGACCTCAGGCCGGAAGAGTTCAGGAAAGAGCGCGACAGCCGCTACGGCGACCATTCTCGCCTTGGCGTTGGGTTTGGCCTTGGCGGCGGCCTCGGCGACCGCCAAGAAAAAAGAGAAAGTGCTACTGCCGGACTTTGTCTGGAAGGCGGAAACGGTCGTCGTGCTGATCTTGCCCGATACGGGCGAGCCCATGAACGATCCCTTCGCCAATCGCAAAGCCCAAGAAGAAGTCGAGAAAGCCCTGATGAAATGGGGCCGCTTCCGGCTTTCGCAGGATGCCAGCACTGCGGATCTGGTAATTGCCGTCAGAAAGGGAAGCGATAAAATCGCGAATCCCGTCATCAAAGGTGGGCCAGTCGATACACGCCCCGGAACGATTGAAACCACCGATAGCCAGATACGAATTGGAGCGCAGCAGGGAACTCCTCCCAATGGGCCTGAAGCCGGAGACCCCTCTAGTTCCGACGGACGGGCAGCTCCGGGCATGGAAGTAGGTTCTACGGACGACCGGTTCGAAGTATTTCGCGCTGACATATACACGGGGCATGACGCGCCGGTGTGGCGATACATTGCCAAGGATGGCCTGAAGCCACCGAACGTAACCGCCGTGGGACAGTTTCGTAAGGCGGTTGAAGAGGCGGAAAAAGCAGCGGCACAGAAACAACAGCAGCAGCAACAACAGGGTCAAAAGAAGAATCCGTGAACTGGGGCCGCGCGATTGTAAAGTTCATCTTGATGGTGGTGTCGCTAACGCTGCCATCGAGCGCCCAATTCCGGGCAGACACAATCCTCTCAGTGCTTCGCACGAATGATGTCGTCTTTGTCTCCACACGCACAGGACTATTTCAGAGCACCGTTTCCCAACAGAAGTGGTCCCCAGTGAAATTGCCCAAAGGCGTCCTGCCGGGCGGATGCCTGAATCACAGCGACCCGGGCGTAACGAAGATCTATTATTCGCCGCCGCCACTTCCCTGACGGATCGCACTGATCGCTGCGCAATTGGCTTTGGATTGTGGGTGTCCGCCGATTCCGGCAAGATCTGGAAGAAAGTCGACGCCACTCACTGGTTCAAAAGCGTCCTCGCCAGGAAAGACGGAACATTGTACGCGTCGGCCCGCCTCCCCACGGATAAGTCAAATGTCGTGGCGGAACTCGAAATCTATGGTGGAAGCCCCCTAGCTTCAACGGATGGCGGTAAGACTTGGAAAGATACGACGGGAACAGAGCCACTCCCCTCTGTAATTTCGCTCGGGACCTGTGCGAAAAATCCTGCCCATGTGTGCGCGGGTGGAATGGGCGTGCGCGGGTACAACATGGAATACGCACCCGAATCCAGGAAGTGGACAGTCACCCCATCGGTGCCCGTGACGGATCCGAAGGACACCACCGCGGAGGAATATCTCGCCTCGGCTGGCATGGGCTCCAGCACGTCTGAGTGTTGCTATATGCAGCAAGCCACGCTGGAGAACTACTATTCCCTGGGATTCGGGGATGTGCTGCAGCGCCTGGGCGTCACGCTCGAGACCGAAGAGAAACATTACGAGTTCAGCGCCGGGGCCGGTCCAAAAATCGTGGATGTGGACTTAAACCTGTTGCCGGGAGTTCAGGGCACCAGCGCCATCGCCGTGCTCGATCTGGATGACACCGAAGTCTGTTGGGGCTTGCGATACGTCGACCCGGCGGGCGCCAAGCGCGAGGCAGCCCCATTGATCACGCGCCTGAATAACCCGGCGCTGGGACACGCGCATTTGGTCGAAGTGGGCAAGCCCTACCGCAGGCAGCTCGATCTGGAAGGTCTGGAACCGTTGCGTAAGCCGGGCGTGTACCGCATGATTTTGCTTTTCGATAATGGAAAATTGAAGAAAAAAGACGAGAATGTGTGGACGGGCAGGATCGTAGGAGCCGCCGTCTTTGAAGTCGAGATCAAGTAAGATCCTGGAACGCGGTGTCGCGACGCTCCGTCAGATAGAAAGAGATTGCCTCTGTAGGGACGGCCTTCTGAGGCCGTCCACGACTCTAAGGCGTGATGATCGGGACTTGCACCCGTGCGAAAAAGGGGAAGCGATGAAAACTGAATCAATGGATCGCCGCAGTTTCCTGAGGGTCAGCGCAATGGCAAGCGGCGGCGTCATGCTCGTCCTATACAGCGACGGCGTCACGAAAGTGTTTGCGCAAGGGCCGCAGGCCGCCGCTCAGGCCTACGTCCCCATGGCATTCGTCAAAGTGGCCTCCGACGGCGCGGTGATCATCATGGCGAAGAACCCGGAGGTTGGGCAGGGCGTAAAGACCTCGCTGCCCATGCTGATCGCCGAAGAGTTGGACGTGGATTGGAAATCGGTGCGCATCGAGCAAACGGATTTGGACGAATCGAAATACGGCAGACAAGTGGCCGGGGGAAGCACGTCGACGCCAACGAATTGGGACCCCTTGCGCAGAGTGGGCGCGGCCTGCCGCCAATTGTTTCTGACCGCTGCCGCCCAGACTTGGTCAGTCCCGGAATCCGAGTGCGAAGCGCGCAACGGCCAGGTAACTCATGCCGGCACCAAGCGCACGCTGACCTATGGAGCGCTCGCAGCCAAGGCAGCCGCGTTGACGCCACCGGATCTGAAGTCTGTCAAACTCAAGGATCCTAAGGATTACAAAATCATCGGCCAGCCCACGCCTGCAGTCGACAATCCTCTGATCGTCACGGGCAAACATCTTTACAGCATTGATACCCGTTTGCCGGGAATGTTGTGGGCCGTATATGAAAAATGCCCTGTTTACGCGGGCAAAGTAGTCAACGCGAATCTCGACGAAGTCAAAGCCATGCCCGGCGTAAAGCACGTTTTCGTGGTCGAGGGCACCAGGGACCTTCTGGGTCTGCACAGTGGCGTCGCTGTTGTCGCCGACAGTTGGTGGCAAGCAAAAACCGCGCGTGAAAAATTGCAGGTGAAGTGGGATGAGGGCACAACGGCTCAGCAAAGCAGCAGTGGTTTTCTAACCCGCGCCCAGGAATTGTCCAAACAGACTCCGGCAATCCTCTTGCGAAAAGATGGCGACGTCGACGCGGCTCTCAAGAGCGCCGCGAAGGTCGTCGAAGGCGCTTACGACTATCCATTTCTTTCCCACGCGCCGATGGAGCCTGAGAACTGCACCGCCCACTATCACGACGGAAAGTTGGAATTCTGGTCTCCCAGCCAGACTCCGGAATCCGGCCGGCAGTCGGTGGCAAAAGTCCTCGGAATTCCTCCAAGCGACATTATCGTCCACATGAAGCGCGCAGGCGGCGGCTTCGGGCGGCGCTTGACCAACGATTACATGCTCGAAGCCGGCGCCATTGCCAAACAGGTTGGCGTGCCCGTTAAGCTGCTGTGGACTCGCGAAGATGATTTCCATCATGACCACTATCGCCCCGCTGGCTTTCACTTTTTGCAGGGCGGCCTCGATAGTGCCGGCAACGTCGTGGCGTGGCGAAACCACTTTGTAACTTTTGGAGAAGGCGAACAATTTGCTCCGTCGGCAAATATTCCTCCCAATGAATTTCCGGCGGCGTTCCTGCCGAATTTCCTCTTTGCCGCTTCTCTGATGCCCCTCGGCGTCCCGACCTATGCCATGCGCGCTCCTAGGAGCAACGCGTATTCCTGGGTGTTTCAGTCCTTCATCGATGAACTGGCGCATGCGGCGGGCAAAGATCCTGTGGAATTCCGCTTGGCATTGTTGAGCACCGCGCGAATCAGTAATCCAAATGTCAGGCCGGATCAATTCGCGGTGGACCTGGATCCGGGTCGCGTGCAAGGCGTGTTGAAGCTGGTGGCAGAGAAATCCGCATGGGGCAAGAAACAATTGCCCAAGAACACCGGCATGGGCGTTGCATTCCAATTTTCCCATCGCGGATATTTCGCCGAAGTCGTTGAACTGAGCGTCGACGCCGACAGCAAAATCAAAATCAATAAAGTCTGGGTGGCAGGCGATGTGGGCAGCCAGATCGTCAATCCAAGCGGCGCCGAACAGCAAGTGCGCGGCGCTGTGCTTGAAGGCCTAAGCAGCGTCATGGCTTACGAAATCACCATTGAGGCGGGCCGCGCAGTGCAAAGTAATTTTCACGAGTATCCGCCGATACGCATTAACGAATTTCATGCCGATATCGACGTCAGCTTCCTCAAGACCGATAACCCGCCTACAGGATTGGGAGAGCCCGCTCTTCCACCCGTTCTACCTGCCGTCTGCAACGCAATATTTGCGGCCACAGGCAAACGCGTACGTTCGTTGCCCTTGGCTAAGCACGGCTACCGCTGGGCCTAACCTTCGCATTTTGTAGGGTCGGCTTTCTGCCTGCCCGCCACAGCTGAGAGGCCGCGCGTCAACGCAAATGCTTGCCTTAGCTCCCGAGTGCCTGCCTTTCCTCGTTGCTTTGTGTGTGGGAACGGTGTCCCGAACCTCGATGCGTTTTGTGGCCCGTCGCGTTTATGGTGCGTTTAGGTTGGTAATGACACATTATCTCGTGGCCTTAGTGTGGCTGAACAGTGTAGTAACTAACCTGTAGGAGGTGTGTTTGTGACAATGATGAAAAAAGGTGTGCTCGGAATGCTGGCGATCGGTATTTTCGCGGCAGGAATGATCGTGTCGCGGCATGTGGCGGCGGCACCGCAGGCAGCTGGCCCCTCCGGTTATCACCTCATCAAGAAAATCAAATTGGGCGGCACCGGCGGCTGGGATTACTTGACGGTGGATCAGGCCACACATCGCGTGTTTATCTCCCGCGGCACCAAAGTGATTGTCGTTGATCCAACCACGGAAAAGGTTCTTGGAGAGATCCCGGATACGCCGGGCGTGCACGGCATCGCGTTGGCAGCTGAATTTAACCGTGGCTATACCACCAACGGACGCGCCTCGAATTCCACCATCTTCGATATGACCACCTTGAAAAAGCTCGGAGAGGTGAAAACCGACAAAGATCCCGATGGCGTGATTTACGACCCGTTCTCCAAGAGGGTATTCACCTTTAACGGCGACGCCTCCTCCTCCACCGCCATTGATGCCGCCACTGGCAATGTTGCGGGAACCGTGGCGCTGGGCGGCGGTCCGGAATTTGCGGCCAGCGATGGTAAAGGCAAAATATTCGTCAACCTCGAAGATAAAAGCCAGCTCGTCAAATTCGACGCCAAAACTCTGACCGTCGAGAACACTTGGCCGCTCGCTCCCTGTGAATCTCCCAGCGGACTCGCTATCGATGCCGAACATGAAATCCTGGTCGTTGGATGCCACAATAAAATGATGGCCTTCGTCGATGGAAATTCCGGGAAAGTCCTGGGAACTGTGCCCATCGGGCAGGGCGTCGATGCCAACCGCTTCGATCCCGCTACCGGCTACGCCTTCGCGTCCTGCGGTGACGGCACCGTGACGATTGCTCACGAAGATTCTCCCGCCAAATTCTCCCTCGTCGAAATGATCAACACGCAGCGCGGCGCCCGCACTATGGCTCTGGATAAGTCCAATCACAATATATATACGGTTACCGCCGATTTCGGACCGGCGCCGGCCGCGACAGCGGACAACCCTCGGCCGCGCCCTTCGATTTTGCCGGATACATTCGTGCTGCTGGTCTACGGAAAATAGCCAGCTTCCAACTAGGCGTGGCCTGCGGCTGACGCGCTGGCTTCGGGTCGAAGCTTTTCCACGGCTTGTCTCAGGAATTCGTAAGGGTGTGCGCCGGAGATCAGATATTTGTGAGCGAAAAGAAGTGCCGGAACACCCTGCAGCCCACGCCGGTTAGCCTCGCTTCGATCATCGTCAACCAAATCGCCAAACTTCGGATTCTCGAGTGCCGCTGTAACCCCGAGTGGATCCAGACCGCCAAGCTCGGCCAGTCGGTGTATATCCCGAGGCGATTCGATGGAATGTCCATCAAGCCAGTAATGCGTCATCACCAGAAGATGGAACGAATCTCCGCGCCCTATCGAGGATGCATAAGCCGTCGCAATGTGCGCCAGTCGTGTGCTAATTCCCGTGGGACCTGGCCTGAGATTCAATCCGAATTCAGAAAGCACCCGGCTCGCCACATGCGCGTGTTCGCCTGCGATTGCGGCACTGGAACGTGGCACCGGCGAAGCTCCCGGAGGTCGTAGCTGAAAAGAGCGCCAGTGTATGTCCAACTCGAAGTGGTCGCTCAGTTTTTCCACGGCCAGAGTGGCCAGGAAACAGTAAGGGCACGCGAAAGTCTGTCCAGGCATGGAGGAGGAGAGCCATACAACGAGTCCTTCCTTCCGGTTAGTAGCAAGGACTGTAGCTTGCGACAGTCGGAAAGGCAAAGGAAGAATCGTGCAATAGAAGTGAACTCGAAGCGCTACTAAAGTGGGAATCGCACTGCCGGACAATCCTGCGAAGTCCGAAATATCTCCGCCCAAGAGATTTCAGAAGCACCCCGCCCCGTTGCAAGCAACGAATCGTTTTGCGTCTTCGCAGGATTGCTCGAAAGTGCGCAAGAGCCAATCCCACACGAGCCACCATTCAAGACGTCATGACTCGGGATACAGCTTGTAACGCGCAAGAGTATGAATCGGGAAAGACCCTTTGTCACCTGTCAGAACTACCAGTCAGCAATAAATAAGAAAATCGATTTAGTAGCGGGGAATAGACCGCCCCTTCCCCAGGCAAGCCTTGGGGGTGCGTCGAACCCTATGTTTGAGAGTGGAGCGATGCGGCCCGCGAACTCACCCGCTGCCAAGAAATCCTCTTCCTCCGTGCTCTCTTGTGTCCTCTGTGGTGAATGTTCTCTTTAAATGCCCCGGGTCTGAAACAGGTAGCGCAGCAGCAGCGAGACAGATCGCGTACCCAAGCCACGATTCCAGCATGAAACCTCGCCGATAAATTAATCGATTCCGTGCACCGGCTGGAGGTCATAATCGTCCGGAAGCCCATACGAGTTGCGCGAGTCTCCGCCGACGCGATAGAACTGAATGTAGCCGATGGCCGCGGATTGCAGCACGATCAGGCAGGGGCAGCGTCTTCTTCGCCCCTTATGCGCCGGTAGAAACCTAGCCTGGATCACGGATCGCGAAGCAACTGCTCGGAGGCAAAGCTGGCGTGAATGAGTCGATGGAAAATTTAAGAGTTGTTCTGGTCGCCACCCGCAATCCCTTGAACCTGGGCGCCGCGGCCCGCGCCATGAGCAATTTTGGCGCTCTCCATCTGCGCGTCGTAAAGCCATACGAGAAAGCCTATCGAGAGTCGGTCTCGGCGGTCGGCGCGTCAGCCGTGATGAAGTCCGCGGAAGAGTTCGCCAGCGTCCCCGAGGCTGTGGCCGATTGCTCGCTTGTGGTAGGAACGACGGCAGTGGGGAATCGTGATGTGCATCAACCCTTGCTCGGTTTGCAGGAAGCGGCTCAGCTGATCCGTCAGCGTATCCGGAATGGTCGAGTGGCCCTGCTGTTCGGCTCTGAAAAACGCGGATTGTCAAATGACGATATGAGCTATTGCCACTCGCTATTGCAGATCCCGACGAGAGAAGAACATCGCTCCATGAATTTGGGCCAGGCCGTGGCCGTCTGCTTGTATGAACTCGCGAAAAGCGAAACGGGCGATTCTAAGCTGAAAAACGCAACTCCCGGTGGCGCGGATGATAAACATTTTGCCCGGATGGAGACCGTGGAGCGTATTACCGACGCCTGGCTCGAGGCATTGCAACGCAGCGGATATGTTGGCGCTCGCACCACAAGCACCTCGGAAGAAAAGCTGCGAAGAATGCTGCGCCGGTTTACCTTGGAACAATCCGACGCCGAAGTCGTCCTCGGCATGATGAAGAAAATCGCCGCCAAGTTGAATCAGCAATAGCCCTCAAAAATAACCGCCGGGTACCGGGCGCCCCAGGTGCCGGTGTTGCACCCGGGTTCTCGCCCATAAAGGTGGCCTCAATCGTGAGGTTTCCGTGTTACCCGCCGGCAATGGCCCCGACGATCAGCAGGGGCTCCTTACCCGTGCTGACCGCTTCCGGCAGCACGGTGTCCGGTCCTTCGTGCGACAAATCCTCCGCGCACGCGAAGAATCGTAAGAAAGCGCGCCGCTGTTGCGTGCCGTGGTCGCGAATCGTCCCGCGCAGCATTGGGTATTGCGCCTCCAGCGCGTCCAGCACCCCTCGCAACGTGACCGGCGCTGTAACCTCAAGCTGCACTTCGCCGCGAACGTGCGCCAGCGCCCGCAGATGCGGCGGCAGTTCCACGCGAATCATGGCAATGTCTGCACTTCCACCGAGTACACCGCCGGCAGATCGCGCACAATCGGCGACCACGTGTCGCCTGCATCCGGCGAGCAATAAACCTGCCCGCCCGTCGTGCCGAAGTAGATGCCGCATTTATCCAGCGAGTCCACCGCCATCGCGTCGCGCAGCACGTTCACGTAACAATCTTTCTGCGGCAGGCCCTTCGTCAGCGCCTCCCATTCGTTTCCGCCGCGTCCGGCTGCGATACACGCGCAGTTTTCCTTCGGGCGGATAATGCTCGCGATCGCTCTTGATCGGCACGACATAAATCGGTCTCCGGCTCGTGCGCGTGAACGTCGATCGGAAAGCCGAAATCCGTCGGCAGATTGCCGCTGACTTCGTGCCACGATCGCCGGCATCATCGCTGCGCATCACGTCCCAGTGTTTTTGCATGAACAGCACGTCCGGCCGCGTGGGATGCATCGCGATGTGGTGAACGCAGTGGCCGACCTCCGCATTCGGGTCGGGAATGTATTGCGAACGCAGCCCGTGTTGATCGGCTTCCACGTTTTGCCGCCGTCGTCGGTGCGGAATGCGCCCGCCGCCGAAATCGCGATGTAGATGCGCTCGGGATTTGTTCGGATCGAGAATGATGGTGTGCAGGCACATGCCGCCCGCGCCCGGCTGCCAGTGCGGCCCGGTGCCGTGGCCGCGCAAGCCCGGCAAGTTCCTGCCAGTTCTTGCCGCCATCGGTCGAACGGAACAGCGCCGCATCTTCCACGCCGGCATAGACCGTGTCGGGATCGGTCAGCGACGGCTCCAGATGCCACACGCGCTTGAACTCCCACGGATGCTGCGTGCCGTCGTACCACTGGTGCGTCGTCAGCGGCTTGCCCGTTTCCGCCGAGGTGTCGTACACAAACTTGTTGCTCTCGCCCTTTGGCATGCCGCCGGGAGCCGGTCGTTTCGCCCGGCGGCGTGCCCGGCTGAAACCACGTCTTGCCGCCGTCGTCCGAGCGCTGGATCATCTGCCCGAACCAGCCGCTGGTCTGCGAAGCGTAAATGCGATTCGGATCGACCGGCGAACCCTTCAAGTGATACATCTCCCACCCGGCAAAATGCGGCCCGCTGACATCCCACTTTTCCCGTTTCCCGTCGGATGAAAGAATGAACGCACCTTTCTTGGTGCCAACCAACACGCGAACGTTGCTCATCGTGCCTGCTCCTTCGCCAGATTTTAGTCCAGCCTGTATAGTGGCCGCCTTCTGAGGCGGACGCTTCCCTTACCGAAAAAACAATATCCTGTTTCCCGAATGCGCGAATTTATCAGTTTGCTAAAGAGGCGGGCAACCCTTCGATTTGCACCACCGGCCGTATCTCCACGGACCCCTTTCGCGCCCCGGGAATTCGTCCCGCAATGTCGATGGCCTCGTCCAGGTTTTTCGCTTCAATCATGAAGAACCCGCCCAGCTGTTCCCGCGTTTCCGCAAAAGGCCCGTCGGTCACCAGCCGCTTGCCTTCGCGCACCCGCACCGTGGTAGCCGTCGACACCGACTGCAGCGGCGAAGTCGTCAGGAATTGCCCGCTGGACTTCAGCGTGTGCGCAAGCTGCGTTGATTCCTGGTAACATGCCTGTCGTTCCGTGTCGCTCCACGCCTGCTCGTCACCATAAATCAGTAGCACGTACTTCATTGGTCGCCTCCAAAGGTATATCGAACGGCGCAGCCCTGAATCGACACCCTACCAACAAATAGTCTTACCTTCCAACCTTTCATGCCTCTTCTCTCTGGCGGCGGCCTTACGCCGCCATCTTCCGGGGCGTCCCCGCTGCTCGTCCGGCGCAAACCGGCTGTTACTTTTGGGTTTCCATTTGTTTCCGCATCCTGGCTTCCCGCTCCTGCATCTCCGGCGTAACTATCTTCCCGAATTCCTCGGCTTCAAAGATCGGCCGGATTTCCAGTTCCGCTCCGTCGCCGAACGGGCTCCGTTTTAGCCACTCCAACGCTTCGTCTATTGATTTCACCCGCCAGATCCAGAAGCCCGCGATCAACTCCTTCGTCTCGGCAAAGGGCCCGTCGATTACCGTCAGCTTTCCCCCAGGAAATTTCACCCTCTTGCCCTTCGAACTCGGATGCAACCCGTCAGCCGCCAGCATCACTCCTGCCTGCACCAACTGTTCATTGAACTTGCCCATGGCTGTGAGCAGCTCCTGGCTGGGCAGCGCCCCTGCCTCGGAGTCTTTATTCGCTTTGACGATCACCAGGCATCGCATTGTATCTCTCCTCCTATTTTGTTTTTCTACTTCCATGGGTAGATCGAACGGCAACTGGTGGGATCGACAGCGGGCACCAACAATATATTAGACGTCGGCAATTCAGAAAAGCATGCGCAGGGGAGGAATCGTAACGGTCGGGATCAGCGGCTTCTCTCTACTTCACGAAACTCCTTTACCTGCCAGCCGTGACTTCGCATCATCCATCTCCGGGAACGGCTTGTTCGTGGCCAGCGCCTTCCTCAGCGTCGCCTGTTCCTCTTGTTTGTGCCCTTGCGCTCCATATACCACTGCAAGGTGATACAAGAGCCTCGGATCCTCCGGAGCCACCGCCACTCCTCGCTTCAGCGCTTGGCTGGCCATTTCATTCTCGCCATTCACGTGGTACGCCCACCCCAGCGCATCCAGCACTGGCCCCATCTTCGGTGCCTCTGCTGCAGCTTTCTTCGCGTAGTCGAGCGCTTCCGCCGCACTCCCAGGACTCATCATCGCAATCCACGCCAGATTGGTCAGCGCCACCACATTTTTCGAATCAATCTCCAATGCTTGCCGGTACGCCTTCTCCGCTAGGTCCACGTGCCCGCTCTTCTTTTGCGCCATTCCCAACAGCACATAAGTTCCCGCGTTCCTCGGGTCCAGTTTTAGCGCCGTTTGATACTCGCTGATGGCCTCACCATCTTGCCCCTCCAGCGATAGCAAATTTCCCAACGCCACATGCGGCCGAGCCGAATTCGGCATCAGGCTAGCGGCCGTTCGTAGCTCCTTCTCGGAGTCTTTTGCGTCGCCCGCGGCCGCCATCCCCAGTCCCAAGGCCAGATGTGCCATTCCATTCTTCGGATCCACCGCAACTGCTTCCCGATACGCTGCCAATGCTCCCCCGGCATTGCCTTGCTGCAGACAAAAATCTCCCAGCGATATTTGCGCCGCCGCCCACTTCGGGTCCAGCAGAATCGCTTTCCTCAACGCCGACTCCGCCGCCGGATACTCTCGGTTCTCGTTCAGATACCGTCCCATCGCTTCTTCCGCGACCGCGCTCTTGGGATTTTTCGCCACCGCCGTCTGCAGATACTTCAGCGCATTCGCCGTGTGTCCCTGACGCATTTCTATTTCTGCCAACAGTGCCAACGCGTGCGGCTCGTCCGGCACGAGCGTCAGCGCTTTCATGCTCGCCACCTCAGCTCTCTTCAGATCCCCGGCATCCAGTGCATCGACTGCTGCGCCAATCGCCTGCGCCACTGGTCCTCCCGCCACCTGCTTCTTGTAGCTCGAAGTGGAATCCCCGCGCGCCGGCGCCGCCGCAGCGAGTGCCACCAAAGCGCAAACAATTCCGAGCATCATTCTTCGCAACACGTAACTCTCCTTCTTCGTGCCGCCGCCAAAGGAATCTTCTCACGGCACCACTCGTCGCGAGACCCCTTGCGGAAAAACCGCTTGTCATCCCGAGCGCAGCTAGGGATCCGCTTTTCGTTTTGTCGTGTCGAACGCAGTCTGCGGCGTGAGGAATCTGCTTTTTCCTCGTTATCGAGCGAACCGCAGGTCCAATTCCCGCGGCATCCATCCAACCAAAAATGCAAACAGGGGGCAAGCGCACTTTCCGCGCCAGCCCCCTGTTTGGGATAAAGCTAGGCCTGGTTTAGCTTCTTCTTTTTGAATCCAGCCAATGCTGCCAGGCCAGTGCCCAGCAGAATCAAGCTGGCAGGCTCTGGCGTCGGTGGCGGAGGTGGCGGACCACCGATGCTGCAGTCCGCTCCGCACGACAGCCGCCCAACCACGTCGGCGTAATCAAGGAACAGCGTCCCGTTGTTGGTATCGGGTGAAGAGTAGTCGCCGCGGGAACCTCCCGTCGCGATTATGGTCACGAGCTTCGTCACTGGATCCAGTAAATCCACTTCGCCGTTATTATTGTTGACGATGATGTCGCCATCCAGGTTATTCGTGCTGCTGATCACCCCTGTGCCGTCGGGGCTCGGAAATCCAGCGGGTGAAGAGCTGAACACCTGAGTGCCAGTCGCAATGTCGTACCCTCGAATGTCGCCCTGCTCGCTATATACGGTCTTTCCGTCGGGCGAGACAGAAACGCCATCCCCGTCTCCGCTCGCGTTGATCACTCGAAACGAACCCGTCCCCCCGTTGGCGAGAGGATTAATGTCGATAAGACCGGATCCGCTACTTGCCTCGATATGACCAGTTACAGGGTTCCCCCACATACCTAGGTCAACGCCGGTTGTGACTCCAGTTAACACATGATTAACCGTACCGTTGGGGTTGAATTGGACAAAGTGCCCGTCCTGTACGCCGTATGCTTGGCCGCCTGCGGTCGCATAGGCAGCGGTGAACGAGTTGCTCGGTTGCGTGAACAACGCCGTTCCCACCGTCTGTCCATCGGTGTCCGCGAATACGTACCGGTTACCGGCGCCGTTCGCGACAATGATGTTACCTGAGGAAGCCACGGCTACGCCGAACGGCCCCGCGCAACATCCCGTGTTACCCGGGTTCGTCGTCGCAAATGTGGTGAGAGTAAATCCATCCGCCATTCCGGCTGCCGTCAGTGTCGGCAACTGGCCCATTACCGCCGGTGCCAGACCGCCCACCACGAACAGCCCGATCAACACAGCAGAGAAGGTGTTTTTTCTAGAGCTCATCCATCCTCCATCTAGTCGTCCTGCCCGGAATCATCTGTCGGGGGTTTCTGGGGCACACCCGAAATTCATTCTGGACAGATGGAGTCCAGTTCAGCATGCCGCCTGCCAGAATTTGGGCGCGTCGTTTTCTCCACATCTCCAACCGTTTCAGGCGCTTAGCGCGACCTTAGCCTTCCTTTGCTGCCTTCGGTGTGCAAAACTTTGCACTTCTTGGCCCCTACTTTCCCCGATTTTGTCAAAAATCCTGCACGAACTCCTAAAAACCCCCTTATTTTTGATATCTTTACGCTTGCCCGAACGTGCGCCTCTGTCACGAAAGACGACTGCCAGCAATGGGCGCATCGTCGCGCTCGGCGATTCTGGAAATTTTCCGCTTACAAACCTTGCGTCGCCTCGCATTTGCGGACTATTTTCGGCTCGAAAACAAATAAGGTCAGCTGAAGGCCTGTGTCTGTCGCCTCCGCGCTACCTCCCGAACCCAATCCACTCTCGTTACCTCTCCTCCCAAGAATTCCTCAACCCTGCACTTTTCTTCTTCGCAAACTTTCCCTCGCAGGGTCATAATGTCCGCGGCGTTCCAAAGGAGCCCTGATGAGTGAGAAAAGTAACGAACCCAGCAAGAATATCGATTTAACGGAGGAAAAAAACGAAGTTTCGCGCCGTGACTTCATCACCAAAGCTGCTGTCACCGGTGCTGCCTTCACCATCCTGCCTCGCCATGTTCTCGGTCGCGGTTTTGTTCCTCCCAGCGACACCATGAACGTTGCCTGTGTCGGCGTCGGCGGCATGGGTCGCAGCAATCTCATTAATCTCGCCAGTCAGAATATCGTCGCGCTCTGCGATGTGGACTGGGGTTACACCGATGAGAAGCTTTCTCGTCTCGATACCGATGCCTCCAACCTCCAGCAGCATATCGATCATCCCGATGCCAGCGGCGCGGTTAAGCCCATGTCCGCTGCTGATGCTGCCAAGGCCAAGGCTCGCCTCGACAATATTCTTCATCTCAAAAACGATCTTCTTCCCAAAGCCAAGCGCTATTCCGACTATCGCAAAATGCTTGAGCAGCAAAAGGACATCGACGGCATCGTCGTCGCCACTCCCGATCACATGCATGCGCCCATCGCTCTGGCTGCCATGGATCTAGACAAGCACGTCTATGTTCAGAAGCCGCTCTGCTGGTCTGTTGATGAGTGCCGCAAACTCGCCACTAAGGCCAAGGACAAGCCCAAACTCGCCACTCAGATGGGCAATCAGGGGCGCTCTCTCAACGATACAAAAACCGCTGTCGAACTCATTCAGTCCGGCGCCATCGGCGAAGTCCGCGAGGTTCATGTCTGGACCGATCGGCCCGTTGGTTTTTGGCCTCAGGGCGTTCCTCGGCCGCAGGCAGCCTCCGGTTCACTTGACGCTCTCAAGTGGGATCCCGCTGCCGTTAACACTCGTCTCGCCGCCGCCATGGCAGGGAACTACCCCATCCCGCAAACTCTCTCCTGGGATCTTTTCCTCGGCGTTGGCCCCAGCATCAACTATCACCCCATCTATCATCCCTTCAATTGGCGCGGCTGGGTTGATTGGGGCGTTGGTGCCATAGGCGACATGGGTGCTCACTTGCTCGATGTCTCTATGACCAGTCTCAATCTCGGTATGCCCACCGCCGTCGAAACCGTCTCCAGTCCTTTCAACGGTGCTTCTTACCCGACCGCCAGCATCATCTTCTACGAATTCCCCGCGCGCGGTTCCATGCCTCCCGTCAAACTCACCTGGTTTGATGGCGGTCTCACTCCTCCCAAGCCCGTCGAACTCGGCGAAGAGCAACTCAAAAAAGAAGGCGGAGCCATCATCATCGGAAGCAAGGGCAAACTGATGCACGACACTTACGGCGCCAACCCGCGCCTTCTGCCCAAGTCACTGCAGGATTCTGTCAAGATGCCTGCGCAAAAGCTGCCTCGCATTGACGGCGAAGATCATGAACTCAACTGGGTCGCCACGGGGAAGGGTCACGGCCAGGCCGCTTCTCCTTTCTCTTACGCTACCCAACTCACAGAAGTGATGCTCCTCGGTGTCGTTTCTCTGCGCGCCGGAAGAAAAATCGCGTACGACAGTGCTTCCATGCGCGTCACCAACTTCCCCGAAGCCAATCAGTACCTAAGCCGCCAATATCGCACCGGTTGGTAAGAGTACCGCGCCGCTGCAACTCGCAATTCCACATCAACCCCAACTGCCACCGCAGGTGGGGTTGATTTTTTTCTTTCGTTACTTAAAACTTAAAACCACAACTGGAAACTGAAAACTTCTGAAAACTTCTCCCGTTGACACCCTTCCGCGCCGGTAGTATAGCTGTCCCCTGTCAACTTGGGCGTTTCCCTCCGCCTTCTTCCACGACCAGGTTCAGGCGTATGAACAGGCCTCTCCGCAATTCGGCAAGAGGAAATGTTCCCTATGATCCCTGAGCGCCACATTTCCGTTCCGCACTCGTCTTTCGTTCCTTCCGAGCGCTCGCAACTGCGTCATTCATCCTCGCCTTTCTTCTCTCATCTTGCCGTGCTCTCCCTGCTCACTTTTGTCTATTACGTTTCTGGCAGGTTCGGTCTTGGTCTCGCCCATGTGAATCCCCATGCCACCGTTCTCTGGGCGCCCACGGGCATCTCCATCGCCGCACTTCTTCTTCTCGGCTATCGCGCTTGGCCCGCTGTCCTGGTAGGAGCCTTTCTCGTCAATGATCATGTCAACGCCTCCATCCTCGCCTCCGCTGGCATCGCCGTCGGCAACACCCTCGAGGCTTTCGCGGGCGCGTACCTGGTCAATCAGTTCGCCAACGGCACCAAAGCCTTCTACAGGACCAAAGACGTTTTCCGTTTCGTCTGTCTCGCCGGTTTTCTCGCTTCTGCTATCAGCGCCACCATTGGTGTCTGCATCGTTTGCACCTCGGGCTTTGCCAGTTGGCACGATTTTCGCGTTGTCTGGATGACCTGGTGGATCGGCGATACCCTTGGCGCGATCACCGTCACGCCTTTTCTCGTCCTCGTTTTCAGAACCGCTCGCCACAATTCCACGCTGGGCGAACTTCTCGAACTGTCCCTTCTACTCGCTGGCCTCAGCGTTCTTTGTGTCCTTATCTTCGGTCCTCCCTCACTTCTTTGGCCGCAGTGGACCAGCCTCGCTTTCCTTTGTCTGCCTTTTTCCGTCTGGGCCGCATTCCGTTTCTGTCCCCTGGAGTCCGCAGGCACCAATGTCGTTCTCAGTGGATTTGCTATTTGGGGATCTCTCGCCGGCTTCGGCCCTTTCGCTGCCGGCCACTCTGCGCCCCTCCTCCTTGCCAGTTTTGTCTGTGTTGCTTGCACCATGCCTTTGATGATCGCCGCCAGGGTTTCCGAACGCCGCCGTGTTGAGGAGGATCTTCTCGGCCTCCATTGTGTAATGCAGGCCATCGTTGACGGAAAGACCGCAGTCCTTCAGCAAACTGTCGATGTCCTTCATGAAGAAGTCCGTGATCGCATCGACGCCCAGCGCTCCTCAATCGCCGCCCGCGAACCGTTTCAACAAATCGCCGCTGCCTTCCCCGACGTTCTCTGGCTCATTGATGTCATTGAGGAGCGCATGCTTTACGTCAGCCCAGCTTACGAAAAAGTTTGGGGACGCTCCTGCCAGAGTCTTTACGATGACCCGCACTCTTGGCTCGATGCAGTCCATCCTGACGACAACGACCGCGCCCTGATTTTTTTCAATCGTGATACCTGCGAGGACTTCTTCGAAGTTCAATACCGCATTAGCCGCCCCGACGGTGCCGAACGCTGGATTCACGACCGCGGATATGCCATTCGTGACTCTTCCGGGCACCTACTGCGCATTGCCGGCCGCGCCACCGACATCACCGAAACTAAAAACATTGACCTAAGTCTAGACTCACCGCGCACCCGCAATCACCACTCCGAGTAGCCCCAACATCTCCCAGCCTTTGTAGTGGCCGACCTTCAGAGCCTGTGTGATAACCCACTCTTCTTCGGGAGGGCACGGCTTCAGCTGTGCCATGCCTCCCTAAAACTCAACGCGGCTTTAGCCGTTGAGGGCCGCTTTTCGCAGTTCTCACGCAAACTCTTCAGCTCGGTTCCGCAGCTAGCTCATGGAGCCGCCGCCTTCCGGTGCGGGCGCCGTTAGCTTCGCGTTGCAGTTGCGATCCTTCCTTCATTCTTTTTCCTTCTTTCTTCTTTTCCTTCACTCTTGTTTTTCTCTGTGCCCTCTGTGTCCTCTGTGGTGAGCTCTTGCGTTACTTAAAACTGACAGCTGACAACTTGTCCTAGCGATAATTCCAATACCCCGGCCCCACTCTCATCGAGTGATGCCAAGCCAACGGAAACGCCCACCACACCAGCGCTCCCAAAATCGCCTGCCCTACCGTTAGCGGTAAAATATTCCGCTCTTTCGCAAACAGCCACGCCATTGCTATCCCGCCCACCAACGTCAATGGCACCAGCACCGGGTTCGGCCAATGCAGCGCTGCAAACGAAATTCCCGCCGCCGTCGCCGCAATCCACGGCTTTTCAAATGCGCTCAGCAACCGGTTCGTCAAAAATGAATTCAGTCCCACCTGTTGCAGCAGGCAAAACGCCATATACCCGAACAAGTGCTTCGGTTGAGTCAAGTGTCCCGGGACCCGCTGCAGCATCCCCAGAAAAACTCCAATTGCACAAATCCCCAGCGCCGCTGGAACGAAAAACCACTCCGCCCGTTTTGTCGCCGCCCACAAATTGTCCGCGCGCCATCCCAACGTTTTAGGCGTATCCCTCCGCAACACTATGCTCCCGCCCAGCCACACCACGAATACCCACCACGAATCGGGAACCTGCACCTGCAATTTCCAGATGTACAATCCCACGTAGCCAACAAAACAGATCGCCTCCGCCAAGTACCCGATCTGTCGCGCGCTCTTCCTCACCTTTAGTTCGCTCCCGGTTCCGCATCGTCGCGGTGCCGCATTTCGATCATTCGCAACACGCTCGCATACAACTCTTCGATCTCTTTTTCGCTCGCAACCTTCGATCCCAGAAATTCGCTCCAGTCAAACTCTGGGAAACCTCGGTTCGTGATTCGTGCCGGCAGCAAACTCCGCATTTCTCGCCCCGCCAACTGTCCCATTCCCCGCATCTCTTCGTACACCACGCGATGCAGATCGTTCGCAAACAATTCTTCGTCCATCAATCCCAACAACTCCACCCGCGTCGCCGGTTGAATCAAGTCCGACAGCAACAGCCGCAACGCGTTCCTCTCGGTCTGCTCACTCCACGACCCTCCCTCTCCTGAATGTTCGCTCATGTCTCTCAGTCGACGTTTCCTCTCCGCGCGGTTTCGATAACGTCCGCCTTTTAAGCCGGCCGCCTTTTCCACCACCTATCTTCCTCTCGGCTTCCGCTGTGCCCACTCAGCCCCTTTCTTGGTGAATCATTCCCTAGTCAAATGCCGCCTCACCTCCCCGCGCCCCCATCGTCATCCCGAGCGCAGCGAGGGATCTGCTTTTCCTTCAACTTTCAACTGTTCTTATAACTTAAACCTTAAAACCCAAATCTGACTCCTGTAAACTATCTCTCCCATCCCATTTTACCAGCACGGTGGATTCGCTATGGCCGGCACACATAAAATTCTCATTCTCGGGGGCGGTTTTGGCGGACTCGTCGCCGCCCGGACCCTCAAGCACGCCACCGCATCCGTCACCCTCATCGACAAGCGCAATTTCCATCTCTTCCAACCGCTTCTCTATCAGGTTGCCACCGGCTCTCTCTCGCCCGGTCAGGTCGCCTCTCCGCTCCGCGCGGTCCTCAGCCGCCAGAAAAACACCGAAGTCCTCCTCGGCGAAGCCGTCGATCTCGATCCCGCGGCCCAAAAAGTTATTCTTCGCGACGGCAGCACCTTCCCCTACGACTCCCTCATCATCGCCACCGGTTCGCAAACTTCCTATTACGGCAACGATGCTTGGCGCGCCTTCGCCCCCAGTCTCAAAACTGTTGAGGAAGCCACTGCCATCCGCCACAAAATTCTCTACGCCTTCGAACGTGCCGAGCGTTCCGGCTCGGAAGCCGAAGCCCGCGCCTGGCTCACCTTCGTCATCGTCGGTGCTGGCGCCACTGGCCTCGAACTTGCCGGCGCCCTCGCCGAAATTGCTCGCGAAACTCTTCGCCATGATTTTCGCCACATCAATCCTGGCGAAGCCCGCATTATCCTTCTCGATGGCGCCGCTCGCGTGCTTACCGCCTATCCTGAGGATCTTTCCGCCAAAGCCGAAAAGCTTGTTTCCCATCTCGGCGTTGAAATCTTCAAAAACGCCATGGTCAACAATATCGATGCCGACGGCGTTCACTACTCTCACGACGGCGCGGACATCAAGCTCCCCGCGCGCACCGTTCTCTGGGCCGGTGGCGTCACCGTCAACGACTTCGGCCGTAAAGTTGCCGAGCGTACTCACGCCGAGACCGATCGTAGCGGTCGCATCAAAATGCTTCCCGATCTCACCATTCCCAACTATCCCAATATTTTCGTCGTCGGCGACCTCGCGCTTTCCCTCGACAAGCACGGCAAGCCTCTCCCCGGCGTTTCTCCAGTCGCCATTCAAGGCGGACGTTATGCCGCAAAAACGATCAAATCCCGCCTGGAAGGAAAACAAAACGTTCCGCCCTTCCGCTATTTCAACAAGGGAGATATGGCCGTCATTGGTCGCGCCGCTGCCGTCGCCAGTATCTTCGGGCTGCACATCTCCGGTTTTCTCGCCTGGCTCATCTGGCTCTTCATCCATCTCATGTATCTCGTTCAATTCCAGAGCCGCGTTCAAGTTTTCATCGAATGGGGTTTCGAGTACCTCACCTTCAGCCGCGGCGCACGCCTCATCACCGGCGAAGCCGTCTCCGACTCCCTCGCCCCATCCTCCCACCTCTACATGGACAAGGAACACCACTGATCTCCTGTCTGTCATGTGCCTCACCTCTTCCAGGGGTGAAGCTTTTTTCTAATCTGCTTTTCAGCGCTAGAGGCGCGTCAGATATTAGCCCAGCGCGTAAGCGCTGGGATCCGATGTTCAAAGAGGCCGAGCGCCGTAGGTGCGGCACACCTCGCCTGGCGCTGGATTGGTGAGAAAATGAGATTCATAGCTTCACTCGCAATGACTCACTAACACTTCCTTCTATTTCTTGTGCTACCTTTTCCTAAGCCACCCACTTTATGTCCACCGAACCCACCCTCCACAACCGCGTCGCCCTCGTCACCGGGGCAGGGAAGCGTCTCGGCCGCGCTATCGCTCTTCGCCTCGCTACCGAAGGCGCCGACGTCGCCGTCCACTACGGCAAATCGCAATCGGAAGCCCTCGAAGTCGTCCACGACGTCGAAAAACTCGGCCGCCGCTCCATCGCCATCCAGGCCGATCTCACTCGCGTCGAGCAGATTCAAGATCTCTTTGCGCGTGTCGCGAAGGAATTCCACCGACTCGATATCCTCATCAACAGCGCTGCCAATTTCCTCGAAACTAAATTTGGCGAAACCTCCGAAGCCACCTGGGACGCGTCCCTCGACACCAATCTCAAAGCACCATTCTTCTGCTGCCAGTCCGCCGCGTCCTATCTCACGCAATCGGGCAACGGCGTCATCATCAATTTCGCCGACATCGGCGGCCTGATGGGCTGGCGCGAATTTCTTCCGCACTCTATTTCCAAAGCCGGCGTCATTCTACTCACTCGCATTCTCGCCAAGGAACTCGCCCCCAAAGTTCGCGTCAACGCCATCGCTCCCGGCACCATCACCATGCCCGGCGATCCTCCCGAATGGCAAGCCGACTTCATCAAGCGCGCCCCGCTCGCAAAAACTGGCAGCCCTCAGGACATCACCGACGCTGTCATGTTCCTCATCACCGCCGAATTCATGACCGGCCACACCTTAGTCCTCGACGGCGGCCGCACCCTCTAGCCGAGACTTCGGCTGGGCACAGCTTCAGTGCGAGCATATACTCGCTGTCATCCTGAGAGCCGCGTCGTGAGCGGCTCGAAGGCTCTCAACCTAGGGGCAGTCAGAACTCCTCAGTTGCTCAGACCCTAAACCTTGAAGATGCCCCATCCTTCGTGTTTTCTTGCGAAGGGTGGGTTACGACGATCGAACGGCTCGAACTCTCCTTTCTCCTCTTTGCGCTATCCACGAATCCGTCCATCCAAGAAATCACTCCACCCTATCAACAATTTTTCTAACCTACCCTTCCGCGTGCACATCTCCTCCTCAAGGTGTTATTCTTAGAAATTGCGGACTCACTCGTTGATTTCGCCCTTGGCGCCTTTTGCGCCTTTGGAAAGGAAAGAAGGCCGGTCGCTCCTATGGATCAGGAAACAATTACGCCCAGACACATTGACGACGTCGAAATTCAGGAATGGCTCGAGTCGCTCGATTCCGTGCTGGAATCCAGCGGCCCCGACGTCGCCCGGAAATTCTGGAGCGCCTGCGCGCCCACGCCACTGTCAGCGGCATCGATCTTCCTTTCACCGCCAACACGCCTTACGCCAACACGATCCCCGCCCGCCTCGAGCCGCTCTTCCCCGGCGACCAGGAACTCGAGCGCCGCATCAAGAGCCTTATTCGCTGGAACGCTCTGGCCATGGTCGTTCGCGCCAACCGCGTGGAGCACAACATCGGCGGCCACATCTCCACCTACGCTTCCGCCGCCACTCTCTACGAAGTTGGCTTCAACCATTTCTTCCGCGCGCGCACCGAAGAGTTTGAAGGCGACACTGTCTATTTCCAGGGCCACGCTGCTCCGGGCATTTATGCGCGCGCGTTTCTCGAAGGCCGCCTCTGCGTCGAGCAACTGGAGAATTTTCGCCGCGAACTGAAACCCGGCGGCGGCCTCTCTTCCTATCCGCACCCCTGGCTCATGCCCGATTTCTGGGAATTTCCCACCGTTTCGATGGGCCTTGGCCCGCTGATGGCCATCTATCAGGCGCGCTTCAATCGCTATCTGGAAAATCGCGGCCTGAAGCCGGTCACCGACGCGAAAGTCTGGGCGTTCCTCGGCGACGGCGAAACCGACGAGCCCGAATCGCTCGGCGCCATCACTCTGGCCTCGCGCGAAAAACTCGACAACCTGATTTTTGTCATCAACTGCAATCTTCAGCGCCTCGATGGCCCGGTGCGCGGCAACGGCCAGATCATTCAGGAACTCGAATCCGCTTTCCGCGGCGCGGGCTGGAACGTTATCAAGGTTCTGTGGGGCAGCGAGTGGGATCCGATTCTCGAGCGCGACACCGAAGGCCTGCTCGTCAAGCGCATGGGCGAAATGGTCGACGGCGAATACCAGAAGCTCGTCGTTGAATCCGGCGCCTACGTTCGCGAGCATTTCTTCGGCAGCGATCCGCGCCTGCTGAAACTGGTCGAGCCGCTTCCCGACGAAGCAGCTGCGCCGCCTGCGCCTGGGCGGACACGATCCGCGCAAAGTTTACGCCGCCTACAAAGCCGCCGTGGAACACAAGGGCGGCCCCACCGTATTCTGGCGCGCACCATCAAGGGCTACGGCCTCGGCGAAGCGGGCGAAGGCAAGAACGTCACGCACCAGCAGAAAAAACTGAACGAAGACGAGCTGCGCGAATTCCGCTCGCGCTTCGGCATTCCGCTCAGCGACGAAGACATGCAGCGACGTCCCCTTCTACCGCCCGCCGAAGACAGCGAGGAAATTCAGTATCTGCAGCGCGCCGCGAGGCGCTCGGCGGCTACGTTCCGCAGCGCAAAGTCCGCGCCAAGCCGCTCGCCGCCGATCACGACGAACTCTTCAAGGAATTTCACGACGGCAGCGATGGCCGCGAAGTTTCCACCACCATGGCTTTCGTCGCGCATGCTGCGCAAAATGCTGAAGGATCCCGAGATCGGCAAGCTCATCGTGCCCATCGTTCCCGACGAAGCGCGCACCTTCGGCATGGAATCGCTCTTCCGCACCGTCGGCATCTATTCCAGCGTCGGCCAGAAGCTACGAGCCCGTCGACGTCAACACGCTGCTCTATTACAAGGAAGCGAAGGACGGCCAGATTCTCGAAGAGGGCATCACCGAAGCCGGCTCCATGGCTTCGTTCATCGCCGCCGGCTCCGCCTATGCCACGCACGGCATCAACACCATTCCATTCTTCATTTACTACTCCATGTTCGGATTCCAGCGCATCGCCGATTTCATCTGGGCCGCCGCCGATATGCGCACCCGCGGATTCCTGCTCGGCGGCACTGCCGGCCGCACCACGCTTGCCGGCGAAGGCCTGCAGCACCAGGACGGCAACAGCCACGTGCTCGCGCTGCCCGTCCCGAATCTTCGCGCTTACGATCCCGCGTTCGCCTACGAAATTGCCGTCATCATTCAGGACGGCATCCGCCGCATGTACAAAGACGGCGAAAGCATCTTCTACTACATCACCGTGATGAACGAGCCTTACGCCATGCCGCCGATGCCTGCCGGCGTCGAAGGAAGGCATTCTGAAGGGCATGTACCAATTCCGCGCTGCCGAAAACAAAAAATCGAAACTGCGCGCGCAACTCTTCGGCAGCGGCGCCATCCTGAACGAAGCGCTGCACGCGCAGGAAATCCTCGAGCAGAAATACGGCGTCGCCGCCGATGTTTGGAGCGTCACCAGCTACAAGGCGCTCTACAACGACGGCATCGAAACCGAACGCTGGAACCGCCTGCATCCCGGCGAAAAAGCCGCGCGTTCCGTACGTCACGCAGTGCCTCGACAGACGCGCCGGGCGTGCTCGTCGCCGCCTCCGACTATTTGAAGACGCTGCCCAACATGATCAGCAAGTGGATGCCGCGCCGCCTCGCCTCGCTGGGCACCGACGGCTTCGGCCGCAGCGAAGGCCGCGCCTCGCTCCGCGACTTCTTCGAAGTGGACTCGCGCTTCATCACCCTCGCCACCTTGCACGAACTCTTCACCGACGGCAAAATCGAACAAGTCCGTCCTCGACAAAGCCATCACCGAACTCGGCATCAACCCGGACAAACCCAACCCCGTAATCTCTTAAGCAAACTGGGAAATGCTCTGGTAGCTCACCCCTTCAGCGGTGAGGCTCTTCTTGAGGCTTTTCTTGAGGCTTTTCCTGAGACTTTTTTAAGGATTCTGGGTGCCCCACACGCCGTTTTTGCGTGTGGGTTCTTTGCGGTCGATCGCACATCTGGCTTGTCGGCATGCGGTCTTATTTCTCGGCGGTCTTACTTCCTAAATGTAGCGCTGGCTTTTATGCCAGCTAAGATGAGTTAGGCTCTAATTTGCGACGAGCGACCGATCCCCTCAGCCTCTCACCGTCGCGTATTTTTCTTCCATGTCCAGCCACTCGCGCACGCGCCTCTACGTAATCCTTTTCCGTCACTCTGTCTCTTCTCCCTCCGTGCCCTCGGTGGTGAATATCTTGCCTCTCTTTACTCCAATATCTCCCCCGGTTTGATCTTCCCGGTCGCCAGGTGCGCAATCAATTCCCGGTTCGCCGCCAGAAAATCGTACCCCGCCAATTCCTTTGGTAGCACCCACGCGATCTGCTCAAACACCCGCGGCGTAATCTCTTTCTCCGCTATCTTCGCCACAAAAAAATGGATCTCCAATTCCTCCGGTCTGTCCGCGTACTGGTGCCGCACCTTTCCAATCTCCACGCTTTTCAACACCGTCACCCCCAACTCCTCCCGCAACTCCCGCGCCAACGCCTCTTCCAATCCCTCTCCGTCCCGCACTTTTCCCCCAGGAAATTCCCACTTGAGCGCGGAGCTATCATCCCGCCGCCGTTGTCCAATCAACAGCCGCCGGTCCTCGCGCTCCACCACTGCTGCCACCACCAATCTCATAAGCCCTTCGAGAATAGCAGACACTCCTCCGATTGACTCTGCCGCCAAATCATGTTGCACTTCGAATTCGCTTTTCCAATTCCATCGGAGGCTTCCGTGCGCCGTCTATCATTCGCCCTGATCGCATCATCCCTTATCTTTCTATCCAGCACTCCCGCGCAAACTCCAGATGACAACATCGTCCATTTCCGTGCCTCGATGGACAATGTCAAAGCTACCTTCGGCCCCGCCGAGCCCGTCGCCCATCTCAAACCCGGCAACATCCTTGAAGCCAATTCTCTCGACTGTTTCGGCAACGCTCTGCAAAAGCCCGGCGACCCTTTTTCCAACATCAAGATCGACAATCCTCTCACTGGCCCTTTCTTCATCGACGGCGCCGAACCTGGCGACACTCTCGTCATTCACATCCTCGATCTCAAGGTCGATAGCAACCAGGGCGTCGGCACCTTCGGCCCGGGATTTGGCGCCGCCAACTCCACTCATTACACCCCCATGCTCGAAAAAGCTCCGCTCCCCGAACGCGCCTGGTATTACCCCATCGACGCCGACAAACAGCTCATCACCTTCCAGGCCCTCGATTCCAATTTCAAAACGCAGTTTCCCCTCATGCCTTTCCTCGGTTGCATCGGCGTAGCTCCCGCTCACGGTGAAGCCCGCAGCTCCATCGTTCCCGCCGAATTCGGTGGCAACATGGACGCGCCCGAAGTCTCTCCCGGCAACACGCTCTATCTCCCCGTCAACGTTAAAGGCGCGCTCTTCTATTTCGGTGATGGACACGCCGCCATGGGCGATGGCGAAGTTGCCGGCAGCGCCGTCGAAGTCCCCATGAAAGCAAAATTCCGCTTCGAACTCGTGAAGGGGAAGTCCACCGACTGGCCGCGTCTAGAAAACGATCACGAACTCATGACCACCGGCATCTATCGCCCCGTTGACGACGCCGTCCGCATCGCCGTCACTGAACTCGTCGCCTGGATTCACCGAGACTACTCCCTCTCCGAACTCGACGCCTACGAGCTCTTCTCCAAAGTCGGACGCCTCCACCTCACCGAAATGGTCGACCCCAACTACGTAGTAGTAGCCTCTATCGACAAAAAGTACCTCCCTCCTAAAAAGTAATTTTGAGTCTCGCGTCAGTCACAATACAACGGAGGGTTCCGCAGGTTCCGCTTTTTTGGTACCTGGGTCTTAGGGCGTCTTTTTCTAGGTAAGGTTCGGCAGAGACGTTGGGCGATGCGACTTTGGGTGGTGGGACTGCGCATTCCCGGATGCTGGGGCGCGTTTGAGTTGACGACGCGAGCAATCCTCGAGCAGTACATCAGAGTGGAACCAGCGGCAGCCCTCACTTCGTAGCTTGTGAGCGCCTTCGGCCTCTCGACAAAAAAAGATAGGCTGGGACGCTCGGAGTGACGTCCCAGCCTGCAGGTCAGGGTGAGAATGTTGAATGCACCCATTGTTACCCCGGCGAAATACTAAATCCATACGGTGTACGCTGTAAAAATGAGCAAACTTTCTCGATGGCATTCGCTCTCAGTCGCGCCTTTGCTCCCTACATAAAAGCATCAAGGCTGATACATATTTACCCCAATTGATGGTTTTGGCCTTCCCATCGACAATCCTGGTCACAAAAACTCACCGTTTGCTTTTGACCAGAGTGAGTCCAAAGGAGCGCGTCGCATGGAAAACGCAGTGGACGTGCTGGTGGTTTCCAGCCGAATCGAAAACAAAAGAACCTTGCTGCGCACACTCGAAGGCCTGCCAGTTAATACATTCTCAGCATCGACTATCTCTCAAGCGCTGGAATTTCTTGCAACCCATCCCCTCGCCATTGTGTTTTGCGAAGAGCGCCTTCCCGACGGCTCCTATCGCGAACTACTTGGCTCGGTGCCCAGCTCACCGCAAACGAATCGCTTCATTGTCGTGCAGTGCACGGATGAATGGGAACAATACCTGGAAGCGCTGCGGCTCGGCGCGGCCGAAGTATTGCGAACGCCACTGCATGCGCCCGACATTGATATCGCTCTTTTCCACGCTATGCGCCAAGGACGTGAAAATCCCGCTATGGCGGCGGAAGCATAGCAAAAAAGAAAGTTTGTTCGGCCCCGCAGGCTGCTGAAGTTCTTCAACTGAATACGCCAAGGAGTTAGTGAAATGGCTACGATGCCCATCCCGTCAGCGACGCCCTCGATGAGTGCGAATCAATTCCGCAGGAGGATCTGTCCGCACTGCGGCGGCAAGGATATTCACCGCTGCCGGGCCCGCGGAATTATTGAACGGCACGTAGTCCGCGCTTTCCGTTTTTTCCCGCACTGGTGCGCGGATTGCGACCGGCGCTTCTATCTTCGTTTGGTTTCCTAGGCTAGCCTTCGCCTGCTGCTGGAGCCGTTCTTGTCTACAGCAAGCATGTCACAAGGATAGAGGGTCTCCCGGATGGTGAGCGGCGAGGGGTAGGGAAACAATGGCGATGGAAAAAGCCGCACTCAAACCTGGCGTGGTTCGGCTGGAGATCAGTATCAACTGGGATCGGGAGGGATGAAATGCTTCGCTGGACGCCAGGCTTCTTGATCGCCGCGGCCATCGCCATCCTGGTGGGCCTGTTGGAGATTTTAGTTGCGGCCACCGGCCTGGAAAAGATCCTCCTGCTTTTATTCTTGGCGCTTTTCCTGTCGCCTCTTTGGCTGACCAGTTTTGTCGGCAATCGAGAAGAGAAGGGAGAGCGTTCCTTTCAATGAGCAAAGACTATTCTTCTCTCCCGGAAAATGAATTGCTGGCCATGGCACGCGCGGGCAATGAAGAGGCATTTACCGCCCTGGTGCGCCAGAACTCCCCCATGATTTACAAGATATCGCGAAGGGTACTGAAGAACCACGAGGACGCGGAAGACACCACGCAAAACGTGCTGATCAAGGCCTATCAGCGGCTGGACAGTTTTGATGGGCATTCGCGCTTTTCCACCTGGTTATTTCGCGTGGCTTTTAATGAGGCGCTGATGACTATCCGCCGTAACCGATCGCGGCGGCGGGATTGCGTTGTGGATCTTTCCGTTGTTGATAGTGGCGGGGCACGGGCAGTGTCGGATTTCCAGGATCGCAGCGAAAGCAGCGAGCGAAATTATGTGAACCGCGACCTTGCGGCGAAGGCCATGCTCCGTTTGACTCCGGTGCTGCGGGCGGCCTTCTTGCTTCACAAACGCGAAGGCTGGACGCACAAGGAAATGGCGGAAGAATTGGGAATCTCCGCCGAAACGGCGAAGTCACGGGTGTATCGCGCGCGCCGGCAATTGCGCGAAGAGATGCAATTCCTGACATAGCTCCAACCTAACGTGCCCGTGACAAATCGGGTTCGCCTCGCCTGGAAATACAGCATTAACTCCTCCATCCTCCGTTCTTCTGCGCATGGCAAATATGGTTGAAAAGGGGCAACCTGAGCGCGTAGCTGCTAACCATGCGTTTGCGGAGGGTCCGATGATCAAGAAGGTCGAAGGCGGATACAAAGTAGTTTCGGAAAACGGAAAAAGGAATCTCGGCGGTCCTTACAAAACGAAGAAAGAAGCGGAAGAGCGCCTAAAGCAAGTGGAATTTTTCAAACACAAGAAGGGCTAGACCAGACTGCCCCGTTCTAGGGCATTTTCCGCGGACCGCTACCAGTTTAAGCCGATAGTTCTTGGTACTAGTGGCCGCGATACTGGGGTTGTCGTTGAGTGAGGAATATCGAAACCCGTTGTACGGGAGCCACCGTGCGGATCGCTCAAATCGCGCCATTGTACGAAAGTGTTCCGCCGAAATTGTATGGCGGAACCGAACGCGTTGTATTTCACCTGACAGAACAGTTGGTCAGGCAGGGGCACGACGTAACTCTATTCGCGAGCGGGGATTCGCGAACCTCCGCCCGTCTGGTCTCGCCGTGTTCGACGGCGCTGCGCTTGAACCCCAAGTGCCAGGATCCTTTGCCGTACCACATTGTGTCGTTAGATCAGGTCGCCGAGTTCTCGGATGACTTTGACATGTTGCACTTTCACACGGATTACATGCATTTTCCGCTCAGCAAGAACTTGCACCTGCCAAGCATCACGACGCTTCATGGACGGTTGGACATTCCCGATCTGCAGCCGCTTTATCGGGCTTTCCCGAACGCGCCCGTGGTTTCCATTTCTTTCGCGCAGAGGCGGCCACTTCCGCGCGCGAATTGGGTTGGAAACATTTACCATGGATTTCCGACTGACCTGTACAAGCCGCGATACCAGCAAGGAAGCTACCTGGCGTTTCTGGGCCGCATCTCGCCGGAGAAGCGTCCCGACCGGGCGATTGAGATTGCCATTCGTTGCGGCATGCCTTTGAAAATTGCAGCCAAGATCGACCGCGTGGATCAGGAATATTTCGAGGCGAAGATCAAGCCGCTGCTGAATCATCCGTTGATTGAATTTATCGGAGAGATTACCGACAAAGAGAAAAACGAATTTCTGGGAGACGCCTACGCGTATATTTTCCCCATTGACTGGCCCGAGCCGTTTGGTTTGACAATGATAGAGGCAATGGCGTGCGGCACACCCACGATCGCGTTTCGCTGCGGCTCAGTCCCGGAACTGATGACCGAGCGAGTTACGGGATTCGTCGTCGATGACTTGGATGCGGCGGTCGCGAGCGTCGCGCGGATTCCGGAAATCGATCGCCGGGCGTGCCGAGCGAACTTCGAGAAACGATTTACCGCGCAGAGGATGAGTGCCGAGTATGTTTCTCTGTACCGGCGGTCACTCAGCGAAGCGGATGAGCGCGAGATGTTGGAATACGAAGGTACGCCACCCGCCATCCTGCAGTGAGAGGAACTTCCATTGGGCGACATCATTCGCTTTCAAGACAAGTTCTATGTCTTGGCATCGTCGTCGCTCGCTGACAACCGCACTCGCGTTCTGAAATACGGCGAAACATTTGGTGTGTTCAACCGGTACGGCGACATTGAAACTGTGGGCCAGGGCCAGCTGGGGCTTTTCTATGTTGAAACTCGTCATCTGAGCCGCATGACCGTGCGGCTTGACGATCAAACGCCCCTGCTGCTGGCTTCCACTGTGCGCGACGACAATGCATTCTTGTCGGTTGACCTTACGAATGTCGATACCGGAACGCAGCCCGACATTCCTCGCGGCACCATCCACCTCTATCGTTCCAAATTCCTGGAAGAGGGAATCTGCTACGAGCAATTCCGGCTAACGAACTACGGGCTGACACCGGTCAAATTTTCCCTTTTCTTTGAGTTTGGCGCGGATTTTGCCGATATCTTCGAAGTGCGCGGCACCCCACGCCGCAAAAAGGGACGCTTCCAGCCGTCGCGGCTTGAGGGCGATAAAATCGCGTTGAATTATCTTGGACTCGACAATGTGCTGCGAAGCACCTGTGTGAACTTTTCTCCGGCGCCGAATTCTTTGTCGGACTCTTCGGCTTCCTTCGATGTTCGCCTGGGCTCGAAAGAAGAATCGGTCATTTCGGTGACCGTGGTTTGCGAACGGAACTCCGCCCCAAAGCATGCGCCACCCTACCGGGCCGCGGTTGCGGCTCGCAACGCCCAAGGCCAGGAGGAGCTTTTCGGCGGGTGCAAGATTCGAACTTCCAGCAAGCCCTTCAACGCATGGCTGGCGCGCGCCGAAGCCGATTTGCGCATGTTGATCCAGGGCAATCCCGAGGGCGCGTATCCTTACGCGGGCGTGCCTTGGTTCAATACCGTGTTCGGGCGAGACGGGATCATCACCGCGATGGAGTGTCTGTGGATGCATCCGGCGATCGCAGAGGGCGTGCTGAATTATCTGTCGTTGACTCAGGCTACGGAGAGCAATGCGGAGCGGGACGCCGAGCCGGGAAAGATCGTCCATGAAGTTCGCCGGGGCGAGATGGCTGCGCTGAAGGAAGTGCCGTTCGGAATGTACTACGGAAGCGTGGACGCCACTCCACTGTTTGTGCTGTTAGCGGGTGGTTATTTCGTTCGCACCAACAACCTGGCGTTTCTGAAAACAATCTGGCCGAACATAATCCGGGCGCTGGAATGGATTGATCGCTACGGAGACGCGGATGGCGACGGCTTTGTGGAATATTCGCGAAAGTCCGCGGATGGTCTGACGAACCAGGGCTGGAAAGATTCTAGCGATGCGATCTTTCATGCCGACGGCCGGCTGGCGGCGGCTCCGATCGCTCTTTGCGAAGTGCAAGCGTACGTCTTTGCGGCCAAGCTTTCCGCGGCGCTGATTGCGCGGGCGCTGGGCGAAGAGGGCCGCGCTGCGGAGCTGGATCGGCAGGCCGCTGAGTTGCAACGGCGGTTCGAGCAGCATTTTTGGAGCGACGAACTGGGCACCTACGTTATCGCGCTCGATGGCAATAAGAAGCAATGTCGCGTGCGCACGTCAAATGCGGGACACGCACTTTTGTGCAAGATCGCCAGCCGGGAGCGCGCCACAATTACGGCTGAGACCTTGCTGAGCGAAGCCATGTTTTCGGGCTGGGGAGTTCGCACCGTTGCCGCGGGAGAATCACGATACAACCCGATGTCCTATCACGACGGTTCCGTGTGGCCGCATGACAATGCGCTGATCGCGCTGGGTCTTTCGTTATACGGCTTTCAATCGAAGGCGGCGGAGATTTTCAACGGCATGTATGAAGCCAGCGTACATGTGGACCTGCATCAACTGCCTGAGCTATTTTGCGGATTCCACAAACGCGCGGACTCGAATGGTCCCACGCTTTATCCGGTAGCGTGCTCGCCGCAAGCGTGGGCAGCGGGCAGTGTGTTTTTGCTGTTTCGCGCCGCGTTGGGAATCAACGTCCGCGCAGGTGAACGGCTCATCCGGTTTTGCAATCCCACGCTGCCTCCGAATCTGGATGAAGTGACCATCGAGAATTTGCGTGTTGCGGATGCGTCGGTGGACCTGCTGATCCGCCGCCATCAGGAAGGCGTTGCGGTTGAGGTGCTGCGGAGGGAAGGGGACGTGGAAGTCGTGAAATCGGTGTAATCGCCCGAACTAATGTCTTGCAATTTAGCGCGTAGGGGAAAGCGGGTATGGTGTTTCGACGCGGTCGGACCGCATGTATATGAATCTCTAGTTTACGGAGTCCAGCAACAGTGCCTAAAAAAAACAGTACCGCGCGTGCGAATCCGATCCGGCTGGCGCCTTTCGACAAAAAGTCCGACGCCCTGCAGGTAATCATCGAGACGCCGAAGGGCAGCCGCAATAAATATGCATTCGATGAAAGCAACGGGATGTTTTTGCTGAAAAAGGTTCTTCCGGCCGGCATGGCATTTCCCTACGACTTCGGTTTCGTGCCCAGCACCCGCGCGGAAGATGGCGACCCGGTGGACGTTCTGGTGCTGATGGACGAGCCGGCGTTCGTAGGATGTCTGCTGCAATGCCGGATCATCGGGGTGATTGAGGGCGAGCAAGGAAAGAAAAAAGAGCGCGAGCGCAATGACCGGGTCGTGGCGATCGAAATGGATAATCACAGTTTTGCGGATATAAAGCACGTCGATGATCTGGGCAAGCAGTTTGTGAGCGAGTTGGAAGAATTCTTCGTGAATTACCATGATTTGAACGGCAAGAAATATCGAATATTAGGCGCGAAAGGGCCGACGGAAGCGGAACGGCGAATCAAAGACGGGATGCGAACCTTCAAGAAGGACTAGGTTCGATTCCCATTAACGGCAAAAATGTTTTTTCCAAAGGAACCAACTCAGCATCGCCACTGAGAGCCAAATTGCGGTTGCGGTAAGAAATACGGCAACCGAATTAGAACGGGGAAGGAGCTTCCAGACAGTTAGCGCGAAACCCGCCAGTCCCACGCTTCCCAACGCCGCGCCGGCCGCATCCAGAGCTGCGGCTTCACGGCCTCGCGAACTGGTGGCGATTCCCGCGTTTTTCTTCTTATTTGTTTCGTGCTTTGCGACCAGCGTGGCGCTGGCAGGAAAAATCGCGGGAAAGGCCAGGAAAAGGCCGCCGAATACAGGCCCGAAATGTTTGGCCAGGATTCCAGCGGTAACGGTAATTGCTCCTCCGAACGCGAAGCGCACCAGATATTCGTACCATTTCGTTTTTGCCAGCGCGCCGAGCTCGAAGGAGATATGCATGTTAGCTAACGCAGTAAGAGCGCCCAGGTTCCCATCGCGGCAGCCAGCCACACGATGAGGCTGCCGATTGTCGCCGGAGCCGCATCGATCTTTTTACGCAACATGAGCCAGGTGCATAGCCACGAGTACAGAAAGAAGGAGGCGGCGCCCACGATCATGGACCGACTTTCGAGCGCGGTGTGCGCCTTGCCTTCTGCCAAGACCGTGAGTCCGAGCGTGGCCAGCGCAACCGACGGGGCCGCGCCAAACAAGCCGGCGAAGCTTTTTGGCTTTAGTACGTCGCCCAGGCAGGCAAACACGGAAACAATCGCGCCGCCAACCAGGAATCGAAATAGATATTGCGCCACAGCAGGCTCCTATCACGTCGTTCACGTCATCTAACAGACAGGCGTGTGTGTTACGGGCGTGTTACATAAGATGAGATTTGTCGGGTGTTCGTTTGTAGGGGAACCACGGTATGTCCGAAATGTCGCTGAGCAAAGCGGGCTTGTCTCCACCTCCGGCGAACCAGCACGAGAATTTATTGACGATCCTAGGTCCCGGGCTGATCACTGGCGCGGCCGACGACGATCCCAGCGGTATTGCAACCTATTCCCAAGTGGGAGCGCAATTCGGTTTCGCCATGCTTTGGACGATGCTGTTTTCGTTTCCATTGATGGCGGCGATTCAGGAAATTTGCGCGCGGCTGGGACGGATCACTGGCATGGGAGTGGCCGCCAATCTGGGGAAATGCTATCCAAAAACGGTTGTGCGGGGCCTGGTGTTGTTGCTGTGCGTTGCGAACATCTTTAATCTTGGCGCGGATGTTGCCGCCATGGCTGCTGCGATTCAACTGCTTCTCGGCGGCAATCTGCTTCTCTGGGCCACTTTATTTGGAGCGGCTTGTCTGCTGTTACAGATCTATGTTCCGTACCGCATCTATGTTCGTTATCTGAAATGGCTCACGTGGGCTTTATTTGCCTACGTTTTGACCGCGTTTGTGGCGCGCGTGCCCTGGACACAAGCGCTTCGCTCCACATTGGTCCCCTCAGTGTCTGTCGATCCGGAATATCTGATGGCGTTAATCGCAGTGTTGGGCACGACCATTAGTCCGTACCTGTTCTTCTGGCAGACTTCGCAGGAAGTGGAGGACGTGCGTCTTAACAAGCACGAATCGCCGCTTCGCAGAAAGCCTTCTCAGGCGTGGGGACAGTTCCGGCGTATTGCGTTCGACACGCGCGTCGGCATGGCGCTTTCGAACATTGTCGCGTTCTTCATTATTCTGACGACCGCGGCCACTTTGCATGCTTCAAACGCAGGCCTGCGCATTCAGACGGCCGCCGATGCGGCAAAGGCTTTGCGACCTTTGGCAGGACGGTTTGCTGAGTTATTGTTCGCGCTCGGAATTATTGGTACGGGAATGCTGGCGGTCCCGGTGCTGGCCGGTTCCGCCGCGTACGCAGTTTCGGAGCTCTTCGGCTGGCGGGCGAGTCTGGAGAGCAAGCCGCGCCACGCGCGAAAGTTTTACTACGTTCTCTCCGCCGCGACGATCCTCGGTGTGTGCTTGAATTTTGCGGGGATGAACCCAATCCGCGCGCTGTTTCTATCGGCGGTGGTGAATGGGGTGGTTGCTGTTCCAATGATGTTCCTGTTGATGCTGATGTCCCAAAAGCCGGCGATCGTTGGCAAGTTTGTTTTGCCGCGATATTTGCGAGTGGTGGGGTGGATCGCAACGGGCGTCATGTTGGTGGCATCGCTCGGATTTCTGTGGACCACGGTGCGGCAATTATTGGCGCGTTGAGTTTTCACATCCCTGTTAGTCTGACTTACTCGCTGGGCGCCGCTGCCTTTACCAGGTGCGGCTTGCCCACGGGTGGCTTATGTATTTCTTGTTCCTCGGTGGGTCGAGCGACTTCGCCGACGGGTGAAATGCGCACCGGGCGGCTTTTCTCTTGCGATTCAAGCAATGCCCGAATGATGCGGACGTCGGCCAGGCCTTCCTTGCCGCCTGGTTCGGGTTCCGTATTTTCAAGAATGCATTTTGAAAAATAAACCAGTTCTGGACCAAATTGATCGCGCTTCTTGTGAGTTGCCTTTTGCGCGCGACCTTCGACGGTAATTTCGCTTTTCAGATCGCCGACCATCTCGTAGGCGGGATCCATCTTGACGATTGCCAGTGGACGGCAAAACGCCCGGACATTTCATGTCAAAAACAAAAACAACTTCTCGGCACAAGGCGTCCAGAAATACGGACCCTACTGGTTCTGCCGAAACAGTGCGCTCCGCGATCGACCGCTAGCGATCGCCTTGTCATGACTTTTATTGAGGCCCATTCTGTTTGCAATGCGGCACATCGTGTAGGGAAGGGAGTTAATGCGGAACTCGTATGCACGTACATGGATTCCGGCAACAACTTACAGGCACTCACGCATCGTGTCAGCGGCGTAGTCGCGATAGCGTTGCGGACTGGATGTTCATGCAGGAGGCGACGATGCCGAGATACGGGAAGGCTGCTGGAAAATCTGTGAAGAGCGCCATGCGCCGGAAAAAGCACGGGACGTTGCGTTCAGGAAAAGCGGGCAAAGGGGGACGGGTGAAAAGCCGGAAACAAGCGATCGCCATTGGGCTGTCTGAAGCGCGCAAAAAAGGTGCAAAAGTTCCCAGGAAGAGATCCTAGCGCAGAAGGCATTGTTTGCCGCTACGTCCTGCTCCGGACCTCACTGCACGCGCATTTTGCGCTGAGGGCCAGAAACCAAAAGCTGTCCTTGTCGCGATGATTGCTAGTCGGATAATTGCTGCCTAACTCGGCATCTCTATCTTGGAAGCTGACACCTCACCCCTGCATTTCGCTCCGAAGCGGCCGCGCCCACATCAAACCGTGTAAGTAGCCTGAGCCAATCACATTTTTGAACGACTGAGAACATATCTTCCGCGTCAACAACGAGGGGATACGGACAAACCTGTATGGACACCTTTCGGCTTGCATGGTTCACTTTGCTACCTGTATATGAATATTTGGACTGTGGACCCGCCCCTGTCCCGTTCCAGTGAGGAACTGGTGCGGCGCGTCTGCTCCTTTACGTTGAACCCATGAAATCCTTAAGAATTCTTATTGTTGATGACCACGAAGTCGTCCGGCGGGGACTTCGTTCTCTGCTGTCTTCGCGCCCGGACTGGGAAATCTGTGGCGAGGCGGCCGATGGTCGAACCGCGGTCGAAAAGGCCAATGTGCTGCGCCCGGACGTGATTCTGATGGATGTTTCCATGCCGGAGATGACCGGAACACAAGCCGCGAAGATCATTCATAAGGAACTGCCGGAAACGCAGGTCGTCATCATTAGCCAAAATGAGCCGGAGATTACCAAACGTCAGGCGGCCGAGGCGGGCGCGGCCGGCTATGTGGCCAAATCCGATCTTTCGCGAGACTTGCTGGCTACCATTGAAAAACTGATGGTGCCCGTTTCGCCGTCGCAGGCGGGCGCCGGAATCGAAAAACCAGGCTCCGGCAACCATGTTGCGGCGGGGCCGGCGTGGCTTGCCGGAGGCGGTGAAATGGGCGCGCTGATGCGCTCCAATGATTGGCGCAACACTGCCCTGGGCCGGTTGGAAGATTGGCCGCAGAGTCTGAAGGTCAGTGCCGGCATTTGTATTGCTTCCCGCTTCGATTTGATTGTCTGGTGGGGCCCGCAGTTGATCATGTTGTATAACGATTCCTATTGCCGGACTCTTGCGGGAAAGCATCCGCACGCGTTAGGGAAGCCGGGCAGGGAAGTTTACCCGGAAATCTGGGACGTGATTGGGCCGATGCTTGAGCACGTGCTGGCGACCGGAGAGGCAACGTGGTCTGCGGATCTACTGCTGCTGCTGGAGCGCAACGGCTACCTGGAAGAGACCTACCACACTTTCTCTTACACCCCGATCCGTGATGAGCATGGACGGGTTGTCGGGGTAATCACTCCGGTCAGCGAAACAACCGACGAAGTCATCAGCCAGCGCCGACTGCTGACGCTGCGCGATTTGGCGGCGCGCAGTGTTGACGCCAAGAATGAAACCCAAGCCTGGGAGTTCGCAGCCAAGGCGTTGAGCGGAAATCCTTACGACATTCCTTTCGCGGTTTTGTACGTGTTCAGCGACGACATGACGAGCGCGCGCGCGGTAGCGTCAGCCGGACTCAACTCCTACGATTCTTTTCTTTTGCGGGAAGTGGCGCTTTCCGGACGCGACCGGATTGCCGGGCTGATCCGCCAAGTCGTCGAGCGTGCCGAGCCAGTGGAACTGAATCACCTGGAGCGGCTAGGTCTGAGTTTGCCAGGTGGATTCTGGGGCGTCAGCCCTAACGATTTGATTGTTCTGCCGATCGCGCAAACCGGACAGGGATCCGGGATGGGCGTGCTGGTGCTGGGCGTGAACCGTCATAAGAGGCTGGACGAGGACTATCGCAGCTTCCTCAATCTGGTTGCCGGGCAAATCGCCAAGAGTATTGCGGACGCGCGTGTCGGCGATGCGGAACGCAAGCGCGCGGAATCTTTGGCTGCGCTGGATCGCGCCAAGACCACGTTCTTCAGCAATATCAGTCATGAACTCAGGACGCCGCTGACGCTGATTCTGGGGCCACTCGAAGATCTGTTGGCTCGCGGCGAAGATGTTTCCTCCGTTCGTTTTGCGGAAATCGACCTGGTTTACCGGAATGCGCTGCGGTTGCTGAAGCTGGTGAATACACTGCTGGATTTTTCGCGGATGGAAGCGGATCGCGTGCAGGCAAAGTTTCAGCCCGTGAATCTGGAAACGGCAACGGCGGAAATCGCCAGTGTGTTCCGTTCGACAATCGAAAAGGCCGGATTGGAATACGAGGTGCATTGCGAGGTACTGGGAACGCCGGTGTACGTTGATCCACAAATGTGGGAAAAGATTGTCCTGAATCTGGTTTCCAACGCTTTCAAATTCACGCCCCGTGGAAAAATCACGGTGCAATTGGCAATCAACGATGGCCGCGCGGAACTTGCGGTTCAGGACACCGGCGTCGGGATTCCCGCAACGGAAATGTCCCGGCTGTTTGAGCGCTTCCATCGCGTCGAAGGAACTCAGGGACGAACCCACGAGGGAACAGGCATCGGCCTTGCGCTGGTGCAGGAACTGGTGAAACTGCACGGCGGGACGATTCAGGCGGAAAGCAAGTTAGGAAAGGGTAGCCGATTCCTGGTCGCGATTCCTTTGGGGACCGCGCATTTGCCAAAGGACCGCATGGCCGCGAATACGCAGCATTCCGCGACAAGTGCTACCACGCAAGCGTACGTCCAGGAAGCGTTGGCATGGCTGCCCGAGGAAGTTGCGCTCTCCGGAGCGAGAACGCCTGAGCCTACCACTGCAGGCTTCGCTCCAGGAGGAAGGGAATTTGGCCTGCAGCCTCGCGTTCTGCTCGCAGAAGACAATGGAGACATGCGAAATTATATTCGGCGGTTGTTGAGCGAACAGGGATATGCGGTAGAAGCCGTCGCGGATGGGGCCGAAGCGTTGGAGAGCGTTCGGCGAGCGAAACCCGATTTGATTCTGAGTGACGTTATGATGCCGAAGCTGGACGGTATCGGTTTGTTGCGCGAGCTGCGTGAAGATAGTTCGCTGAACAGCATTCCGATTCTTCTTCTTTCGGCGCGTGCCGGTGAGGAATTCCGCATTCAGGGTTTGGGCTTGGGAGCCGACGATTATTTAGTGAAGCCGTTCAGCGCGCGCGAGTTGCTTTCCCGCGTTAAGGCGCACGTGGAATCTACGCAAAGGCAGCGTGAGTCAGAAAACCGCCTGAGGCTGGCGCTGGAACTCGGGCGCATGGGTACCTGGGACAGGAATCTGAGGACGGGAGAAATCTTTTGGTCTCCAAACCAGTTTTCTCTGCTCGGCTATGCTCCGGGAGAATGTCTGCCCTCGAGGGAGGCTTGGGAAAAGCGTGTGCACCCCGCGGATCTGACCATTGTGAAGCATCGCTGGAGCGCCGCGGAAAATTCTCGCCAAGATTATGAGTTTGAGTATCGCGTCCTGCTGCCCGATGGAGGTATCCGCTGGCTGGCGGCGCAGGGACGCTATTTTTACGACCATCATGGGAAGCCGTATCGCGATATTGGAGCTTCGCAAGATATAACTGACAGGAAAATTGCGGAAGAACGGATGCGACGCGGTCGGGATGAACTCGAAGAACAAGTACGCGATCACCGCGCGGAGTTGAAGGAGCGCATATCGGAGGTTGCCACCCAGGCGGAACTGTTGGATCTGGTGACCGACGCGGCCTTTATTTGCGATCCCGATGTGAAAATAACCTACTGGAACCGGGCCGCCGAGCACATGTACGGCTGGAAGCAGGAAGAAGCCATAGGCCGGCACGCATCGCAGATGTTGCAAACGCAGTTTCTCATACCTTTTTCCGAGGTCGCGAAAACTCTGGAGCGAGATGGACGGTGGGAAGGGGAGCTGGTGCAAACCACCCGTTATGGATTGCAGATGACGGTGCACAGCCGCTGGATTCGGAAACAAGGCGAGCAAGGGGAATCGATCGGTTGGCTGGAAATTAACTCCGACATGACGCGACAGAAGCAGGCGGAAGAAACCGCGCGGCGGCTGAGCGGCCGCATCTTGCAGGTGCAGGACGAGGAACGGCGCAAGATGGCGCGGGATCTCCACGACAGCCTGGGTCAATATCTGGTGATGCTGAAATTTAATATTGACGCTTGCCTGCGCAGCGCCACTAGTGATTCGGGTCGCGAGTTGCTCCAGCAATCCAAAGAAACCGTCGAGCAATGCATCTCGGAAACGCGAACCATGTCATACCTGCTGCATCCGCCGTTGCTGGACGAGAGCGGACTTGCATCGGCGGTGCGCTGGTACGTGGAAGGATTCGCGGCGCGCAGCGGGATCGCGGTGAACTTGAAAGCTCCGCGCACGATTCCCCGGTTCCAGAACGAAATTGAGACCGCTCTATTCCGCATTCTGCAGGAAAGCCTGACGAACGTTCACCGCCACTCGCAAAGCAAACGTGTCGACATTGTCATTTCCTGCGACCGTCACACCGTGTCGCTGCTGGTTCGCGATTATGGTTGTGGGATTTCGCTGGCTCGCATCCGCGCGTTCCGCGATCTGGGGACCGGAATGGGAGTGGGCTTGGGCGGCATGCGCGAACGCGTGCGTGAAGTGGGAGGAACGCTGCGTATCGAACCGGGCGAGGGATCCGGAACGGTGATCTCTGTAGAGATTCCGCTGATCGAGCAACAAGATAAAACCGCGCTGACAGACGTTCCCGTGAACGGCAAGAAGGCCAGCACATCGGTCGCTTCTTCCAAACCCGATTTGCAGCACGTGGATCCGACGAACTAACTTGCCAGGCGCTTGCCGTTTCTTGAAGCCGCAGTGTGTTCCCGGACGGCGGAAACGCGTCGCCGTTTGCCGGCGCGCTCCGTCTCTCTCAGGCTCTTTTTCAAGGCTTCCATCATATCGATGACTTGAGCCTGGCGTGGCGCAGGCTGCTCGGTAAGCGTCTTTCCTTTTTGCTTGGACTCGACCAACGCGCGCAACCGCTCCTGGAATGTGTCGTGATACTGCGCCGGTTTGAAATCTTCCGATAAAGTCTCGATGAGCTGTTCCGCCAGCTTGATCTCCTGCGGTTTGATGTGTAGATTCCCGGGCTTCTCTCCGTAACCCGAGACTTCCCGAATCTCGTTTTGAAAATACATGGTATGCACGGTAATTCCGTGATCTCGCGGACGAATGAAGACGGTGTAATCGCGCTGGTGCATCGTTACTTGCGCGATTCCCACGCGGCCGGTATCTTCGAGGGCCTTCAACAAGACTTGATAAGCCTTATCCGCGTCTTTATCCGGAAGAGCGAAGTACGACGCGTCAAAATAGATGGGATCGATTTGCTCTTGTTTGACGAACGCGAGAATCTCCATGGTTTTTCCGGATTTCGGGGTAATTTTCTTCATATCTTCTTTGTCCACCAGGACGTAATGCCCCTCTTCGTATTCGTATCCTTTGACGACTTCATCGCGACTGACGATGCGATTACAGGTGGGGCAGAACAGCGGCTGTTTGAGGCGAGTGTGACATTTGTCGTGCAATTGATGGAGGTAGGTTCGTTGGCTTCGCGCCGCCGGATATAAACGAATCGGAATGGTTAGAAGGCCAAAGCTGAGTGCGCCGCGCCAAGTGGATGCCATAATTCGCATACCCCCGGTGTTCATTTTCGCAAACTGACAAATGGCGGCCATCGGGTAAATTGCTGACCATGAAGCCCACAGTCTCCTTTGAACCGACACGATTTGAATCTTCTCCGGCTTGGAAACACGGCAAAATACAGGAATCTCCCTATGTTTTTGCGGCGCCGTAAAGTTAAAAATTGCCATCTTTACGCCCCTTCTGGGAGGTAGGCGGCCTGCTCATTCCAGGTTTAGCATCGGATCATGAACCACGAATAGTAGAGAAATAGTTGCGCGGATTGTTGTTAGGCGTCCCATCTTTCACCAGGTTTTTTCCTCTTTCTCGGGACAACTCAGCGTCCCAGTGGAAACGAAGGTGGGAATGCAGCGAATTCTGGTGGTGGACGATCACGCTGTCATCCGAAAGGGAATCCAAAGTATTTTGGGCGCATGGCCAGAGTGGCAAGTTTCCGGCGAGGCGGCCAACGGAGAAAATGCCGTCCAGCTAACCAAGGACTTGAAGCCCGACATCGTGCTGATGGATATTTCCATGCCAGGAATGGGAGGGCTGGAGGCGACGCGAGCGATTCGTAAGGCATGTCCGGGCGCTAAGGTGCTGCTGCTGACGCTGCACGATTCGATGGAATGGGTAGAGACCGCGCTGAGTGCCGGTGCCCGCGGCTACTTGCTGAAGTCGGATACAGAAGGCGAATTGATGCGCGCCTTAAAAGTAGTGGCGGGGAATGGAATATATGCCAGCCCGAGTCTGGATCCGGACCGCGTGAATCGAATTGTTGTTCAGCTGGGATTGATTATTTAAGGGGATTTTGTTGGGCGCGTAGCCTGCTGGAGTTGCAGTCGATTGACGGAGAACTGTGATCAGCACGTCTCACCGCCCTCGGAGACGATAATGGCCCAGTCCGTAGCTCCGCGAGTTCGGAGTGTATCTATTCACGCAGGTTGGCTACAAACGCGCTTCAGCAACCCAAACAGTGCGGCAGCGGGTGCGATTTCCTCCTCGTCTGCGGCAAGAGGCTATTCGTGCGTTAATTGCCCTGAACGACCTGAATATTCAATCCCACATCTCAGAGGAGGGAAAGTGGTCCCGTCGAACTGCATTGCGGCGATCAATCCCGCGCCAGGAGCGGCAGCATGAAACGAACGGAGCAACGCGGTTCTTCAACGGCGACGGCCCAACCCAACGCGATCGCAAACGACAAAGGGAATGGCCATGCCACCACGGCCGAAATGACGCAGGCGGAGCTTGGCGTGATTCTTGCCAGCCTGCAGACCATGCGCGACGGAGATTTTTCCGTGCGGCTGCCCGGCGTACTGGACCGGGCTGGCCGGAAAAATCGCGGACACGTTCAACGAGATCGTCGCCGCCAACCAGCAGATGGCGCAGGAACTGAAGCGCGTCGGACAGGTGGTGGGCAAAGAAGGCACGAACGCGAGAGCGCACGCGGTTCCATCGAGTCGCAGCGGCGCGTGGGGCGAGATGGAAGTCTCGGTCAATACGCTGGTGGACGATCTGCTGCGGCCGACGACGGAAGTGACGCGCGCGATCGCGGCCGTGGCGCAGGGAAATCTGACGCAAACGGTGCGGCTGGACGTGGACGGGCGGCCGCTGGAAGGCGAATTCCTGCGCTCCGCCAACATCGTCAACACCATGATTCAGCAGCTCGGCGTGTTCACGGCGGAAGTGACGCGCGTGGCGCGCGAAGTGGGCACGGACGGAAAACTGGGCGGCCAGGCGCAGGTGCCGGGCGTGGCGGGAACGTGGAAGGACCTGACCGATTCCGTCAACTCCATGGCCAGCAACCTGACCGGCCAGGTGCGAAACATCGCCGAAGTGGCCACGGCGGTGGCGAGCGGCGACCTTTCGCGCAAAATCACGGTGGACGTGCGCGGCGAAATTCTGCAGCTGAAAGAAGCCATCAACACGATGGTGGATCAGCTGCGGTCGTTCGCTTCCGAAGTGACGCGCGTGGCGCGCGAAGTGGGAACGGACGGCAAGCTTGGCGGACAGGCGGTGGTGCCCGGCGTGGCGGGAACGTGGAAGGATCTTACCGACTCCGTGAACGCCATGGCCGGAAACCTGACGGCGCAGGTGCGCAACATCGCCGAAGTGACGACGGCCGTGGCGCGCGGCGACTTGTCGCGCAAGATCACGGTGGACGTGAAGGGCGAAATTCTGGAATTGAAAGACACCATCAACACGATGGTGGACCAGCTGAACGCGTTCGCGGGCGAAGTGACGCGCGTGGCGCGCGAAGTGGGAACGGAAGGCAAGCTGGGCGGCCAGGCGCAAGTGCCCGGCGTCGGCGGCACGTGGAAGGATCTGACCGACAACGTGAACTTCATGGCCAGCAACCTGACCGGCCAGGTGCGCAACATCGCCGAAGTGGCGACGGCCATCGCCAGCGGCGACCTGTCGCGCAAGATCACCGTGGACGTGCGCGGCGAAATTCTGCAGCTGAAAGAAACGCTCAACACGATGGTGGACCAGCTGAACCGGTTCGCCGGCGAAGTGACGCGCGTGGCGCGCGAAGTGGGCACCGAAGGCCGGCTGGGCGGCCAGGCGAACGTGCCCGGCGTGGCGGGAACGTGGAAAGATCTGACGGACTCGGTGAACTCGATGGCCGGCAACCTGACGGCCAGGTGCGAAACATCGCCGAAGTGACCACGGCTGTGGCGCGCGGCGACTTGTCGCGCAAGATCACGGTGGACGTGAAGGGCGAAATTCTCGAACTGAAGAACACCATCAACACGATGGTGGACCAGCTCAACGCGTTCGCGGGCGAAGTGACGCGCGTGGCGCGCGAAGTGGGCACGGAAGGCAAGCTGGGCGGCCAGGCGCAGGTGCCCGGCGTGGCGGGCACGTGGAAGGACCTGACCGACAACGTGAACTTCATGGCCAGCAACCTGACTGGCCAGGTGCGCAACATCGCCGAAGTGGCGACGGCCGTGGCGCGCGGCGACTTGTCGCGCAAGATCACGGTGGACGTGAAGGGCGAAATTCTGGAACTGAAAGACACGCATCAACACGATGGTGGACCAGCTGCGGTCGTTCGCTTCGGAAGTGACGCGCGTGGCCCGCGAAGTGGGCACCGACGGAAAGCTGGGCGGCCAGGCGCAGGTGCCCGGCGTGGCCGGAACGTGGAAGGATCTGACCGACTCGGTGAACTCGATGGCCAGCAACCTGACCGGCCAGGTGCGCAACATCGCCGAAGTCTCGACGGCCATCGCCAGCGGCGACCTTTCGAAGAAGATCACGGTGAACGTGAGCGGCGAAATTCTGCTGCTGAAAGAAACCATCAACACGATGGTGGACCAGCTCAACGCGTTCGCGGGCGAAGTGACGCGCGTGGCGCGCGAAGTGGGCACCGAAGGCCGGCTTGGGCGGCCAGGCGAACGTGCCCGGCGTCGCGGGAACGTGGAAGGATTTGACGGACTCGGTGAACTCGATGGCCGGCAACCTGACCGGCCAGGTGCGCAACATCGCCGAAGTGACCACGGCCGTGGCGCGCGGCGACTTGTCGCGCAAGATCACGGTGGACGTGAAGGGCGAAATTCTGGAACTGAAGAACACCATCAACACGATGGTGGACCAGCTCAACGCGTTCGCGGGCGAAGTGACGCGCGTGGCGCGCGAAGTCGGCACGGAAGGAAAGCTGGGCGGCCAGGCCGCAAGTGCCCGGCGTCGGCGGCACGTGGAAGGACCTGACCGACAACGTGAACTTCATGGCCAGCAACCTGACCGGCCAGGTGCGAAACATCGCCGAAGTGGCGACGGCCATCGCCAGCGGCGACCTTTCGACGAAAATCACGGTGGACGTGCGCGGCGAAATTCTGCAGCTCAAAGAAACGCTCAACACGATGGTGGAGCAGTTGCGTTCGTTCGCCGCCGAAGTGACGCGCGTGGCGCGCGAAGTGGGCAGCGAAGGCCGGCTGGGCGGCCAGGCGAACGTGCCGGGCGTGGCGGGAACGTGGAAGGATCTGACGGACTCGGTGAACGCGATGGCCGGAAACCTGACCGGCCAGGTGCGCAACATCGCCGAAGTTACGACGGCCGTGGCGCGCGGCGACTTGTCGCGCAAGATCACGGTGGACGTGAAGGGCGAAATTCTGGAGCTGAAGAACACCATCAACACGATGGTGGACCAGCTCAACGCGTTCGCCGCGGAAGTGACGCGCGTGGCGCGCGAAGTCGGCACGGAAGGCAAACTGGGCGGCCAGGCGCAAGTGCCCGGCGTGGCGGGCACGTGGAAAGATCTGACCGACAACGTGAACGTGATGGCCGCGAACCTCACCGAGCAGGTGCGCGGCATCGTGAAAGTGGTGACCGCCGTCGCGAACGGCGAACTTACGCAGAAGCTCACCGTGAACGCGAAGGGCGAAGTCGCCGCGCTCGCCGAAACCATCAACAACATGACGGACACGCTGGCCACGTTCGCCGATCAGGTGACGACGGTGGCTCGCGAAGTGGGCGTGGAAGGCCGCCTGGGCGGCCAAGCCAACGTGCCGGGCGCCGCCGGAACGTGGAAAGATCTTACCGGCAACGTGAACCTGCTCGCCGACAACCTGACGAACCAGGTGCGCGCCATCGCGGAAGTCGCGACGGCCGTGACCAAGGGCGACCTGACGCGTTCGATTCAGGTGGAAGCCAGCGGCGAAGTGGCCGAGCTGAAAGACAACATCAACACGATGATCGACAACCTGCGGCTCACCACCGACCGCAACACCGAGCAGGACTGGCTGAAGACCAACCTCGCGCGGTTCACCGGCATGTTGCAGGGCCAGCGCGATCTGACCACGGTGGGACGCATGCTGCTTTCGGAACTGGCGCCGCTGGTCAACGCGCAGCAAGGCGTGATCTACCAGATGGAAGCGGAAGAATCCGCGGAGCATGGTTCTGCTGTCGGCATTTGCCGATGACGGCAAGACGGGCATCCGCAGCGTCTGCAGAGTCGGCGAAGGGCTTGGTGGGCCAGTGCGCGGCGGAAAAGCGGCGCATGCTGATCACCGATGTTGCCGGAGCACACCGTTCCGATCCGCTCCGGGTTGTTCGAGGCCGTGCCGCGCAACGTGATCGTGCTGCCGGTGCTGTTCGAAGATCGCGTGAAGGCGGTGATCGAACTGGCCTCGCTGAGCACCTTCACCGCCTCGCATCTGGCGTTTCTTGAACAACTGACCGCCAGCATCGGCATCGTGCTGAACAGCATTGAAGCCACGATGCAGACCGAAGGCTTGCTGAAGCAGTCGCAGCAACTGGCCACCGAACTGCAGACGCAGCAAAAAGAATTGCAGCAGACCAACGAACAGCTGGCGCAGAAAGCGCAGCAGCTGGCCGAACAGAACGTCGAAGTCGAACGCAAGAACCAGGAAATCGAGCAAGCCCGCCGCGCGCTGGAAGAAAAGGCCAAGGAGCTGGCGCTCACTTCGAAATACAAGTCGGAATTCCTGGCCAACATGTCGCACGAGTTGCGCACGCCGCTGAACAGCATTCTGGTTCTGGGCCAGCAGCTCAGCGACAACCCCGACGGCAACCTGACGCCGAAGCAAGTGGAATTCGCGCGCACGATTCACGGCGCCGGCACGGACTTGCTGAACCTGATCAGCGACATTCTCGATCTTTCGAAGATCGAATCCGGAACGGTCTCGGTGGAAGCGGAAGAAGTCTTCTTCGCCAGCCTGCTCGACATGGTCGCGCGTCCGTTCCGCCACGAAGCGGAGAACCGGAAGCTTGACTTTCGAAATGCACACCGATCCGCAGCTTGACGCGCAGCCTGGTTACCGACTCGAAGCGCCTGCAGCAAGTGCTGAAGAATCTGCTCTCGAACGCGTTCAAGTTCACCGAACAAGGCGGCGTGCGCCTGTCCGTCTTCGCTGGCCGAGAGCGGCTGGAGCGAGGATCATCCCGATCCTGAGCAGGGCCGCTTCGGTCGTCGCCTTCGAAGTTTCCGATACCGGCATCGGCATTCCGCTCGAGAAGCAGCGCATCATCTTTGAGGCGTTCCAGCAGGCAGATGCCGGCACCAGCCGCAAATACGGCGGCACGGGGCTTGGGTCTGGCCATCAGCCGCGAACTGGCCAGCCTGCTCGGCGGCGAAATTCAACTGCGCAGCACGCCCGGACAAGGGCAGCACGTTCACGCTGTATCTTGCCGCAGACTTACGTCGGCCCGTCGACGAGCGTGCGACCGGCGACGAGAAGCGCACGACTCCGCGTCGGCCCGCTCCAGCTGGCCAGCGTCGGCTGCAGCCGAGCGTGCCGGTCGAGCAGATCGCGGACGACCGCGACAATCTGCAGCCGGACGATGCCGTGCTGCTGATCGTGGAAGACGATCCGCACTACGCGCGCGTCCTGTGCGATCTTTCGCGCGACAAGGGATTCAAGGTGCTGGTGGCGACCGCGCGGCGCGGAAGCGCTGGCGCTGGCGCGCGAATTCCATCCGACGGCCGTTTCGCTGGATGTTTTCTTGCCGGACATGCTGGGCTGGACGGTGCTGAACCACCTGAAGCAGGATCCGGCGACGCGGCACATTCCCGTGCAGATGCTGACGCTCGATGAAGACCGGCAGCACGGCCTTGGCGCGCGGCGCATTTTCCTTCGTCACCAAGCCCACCACGCCGAAGGGCTTGGAGACGGCGCTTCGCGCGCATCAAGGAATATGCGACGCCGCGCCGCAAGCGCTTGCTGGTCGTGGAAGACAATCCTGCCGAGCAATTGAGCATTCGCGAACTGCTGGGCTATGACGACATCGACGTTGACGTTGTCGCTACCGGCGACGGAAGCGCTGGACGCCATTGAAGAAGCAGCCGTTCGATTGCGTGGTGCTCGATCTGCGGCTGCCGGACATGTCCGGATTCGAGGTGCTGGAACAGCTTGCGCGACACGCCGGCGCTGAGCGATTTGCCGGTGGTTGTTTTCACCGGAAAAGAACTTTCGCCGGAGGAAGATGCGCGTCTGCACACGCTGGCGCGCAGCGTGGTGGTGAAAGGCGTGGAATCGCCGGAGCGCCTGCTCGATGAAACCGCGCTTGTTCCTGCATCGCGTGGTCGCCGATCTTGCCGCCCGAGAAGCAGAAGATGCTCGATCGGCTGCACCGTTCCGACGAAGCGCTGGTCGGCAAGAAAGTGCTGGTCGTCGACGACGACGTGCGCAACATTTTCGCGCTGAGCAGCGTGCTGGAACGCCGCGGAATGACCGTGCTCACCGCCGGCACCGGACGCGAAGCGATCGCAACTGCTCGAATCCACGCCGGATGTGGCGATCGTGCTGATGGACATCATGATGCCGGAAATGGACGGCTACGAGACGATGCAGGTGATCCGGCAGAATCCGTCGTTCCGGCGGTTGCCGATCATCGCGCTGACCGCGAAAGCGATGAAGGGCGACCGCGAGAAGTGCCTGGAAGCGGGCGCTTCGGAATATCTGGCGAAGCCGGTGAATACCGAGCAATTGCTTTCGGCGCTGCGCATGTGGCTGCATCGGTAGAGTGACGTCATGAGATCGACCGGCGTGACAATGCGCTCGATGAGGACGAGAGACGACCATGAGCGCAACGAGAAAGTCAACATCCTGATGGTGGATGATCAGCCGGCGCAAGCTGCTCAGCTATGAAGCGATCCTCGACGAGCTGGGCGAAAATCTGATCAAGGCCAATTCCGGCAAGGAAGCGCTGGAACAGCTGCTGAAGAACGACATCGCCGTCGTGCTGATGGACGTCAGCATGCCGGAAATCGACGGCTTCGAACTTGCCGGAAATGATCCGCCAGCATCCGCGCTTTCAGAAGCACGGCGATCATTTTCATTTCGGCCGTGCATCTCACCGATCTCGATCGCCTCAAAGGCTACCAGCGCGGCGCCGTGGATTACATTTCCGTTCCCGTGGTCCCGGAATTGTTGCGCGCGAAAGTCAGCGTCTTTGCCGAACTGCATCGCAAGACGCAGCAACTCGAAATGCCTGAACCAGCGAACTGCGCCGTCTTTCGGCACAGCTTGATCACCACGCAGGACGAAGAGCGCCGCCGCATCGCGCGCGAATTGCACGACGGCCTCGGCCAGGACCTCACCGCCGCGAAAATGATGCTGCGTGCGCTGTTTCAACCGCAGAAATCACGAGGCGCAAAGAGAAGTCGTGCCGGGAAGCGAATGCGATCATGGATCACGCCATCCAGCAAGTTCGCAGCATTTCTCATCTGCTGCATCCACCGCTGCTTGATGAAGTGGGACTGCAATCGGCGTTGCGCTGGTATTTCGATGGCCTCACGAAGCGCAGCGGTATCGAGACAACGCTTGACGTCCCTCGTGAATTTCCCAGGCTCGGGCCCGAATTAGAGACTGCGATCTTCAAGATTGTTCAAGAATCGCTGACCAATGTATTCCGGCACGCGGAAGCGCAGCGAGCCAAAGTGAAATTGGAAGAACAAGATGGGCGAGTGCTTGTGCGCATCGCCGACAACGGAAAGGGCATTGCCCGGCATCTGGAAGAACTACAAACGGGAAGCTACGGAATCGGCATCACCGGGATCAAACAGCGAGTCGAGGAACTCGGTGGCCAACTGATCTTTCGCAATACCGCGCCCGGCACGACCGTGGAAGTCACCATTCCGGCAAAAAGTGCGCGAGGCCAGTCAGTGGCTGGGCGTCTGTCGTAATCAAATTCCGGTCAGATTTCTCGCAGCGGACAAGCAAGTCTGGCGGCCGGGGTAGCTTCCAAGTCAGTCAAACTGCAAAGGCCCGCTCGGGCTACCGTGTGCAGTCACTCCCGAAGGACGCGACCGCCAGTCTCAAGATCGATGGTCGGCGGGGTTGCGTCCGCGCTCAATCCGTTGAACGCTGTACTTTTTTCGAGCCTTGAGTACTCTGTGCCGTACGGCGTTACTTTTTGGCTCCTACAATTGTAACCCGATGGGAAAATTGTTACGAACGGCGCGATGATATCGCCGGTAAGCGAGAGCATGTCAGCGGTTGTCCTGGCCACCGCAACGAACAATCCCTTTTGCCCGGCAGCAATGAAAAGGACCGGTCACGACGAAACTGATCGGCCAGAAAGAAGGATCATGCGTATTGTCATTTCGCTCCGTTCACTGTTTGTCGTACTAGCGATGCTCGCGATTTCGGGCGCCTGCTTCGCGCAAGTCAGCGTTGGCATATCCGTAGGCTTTCCTCCTCCGGAACTGCCCGTGTACGAGCAACCGATCTGCCCCGGCGATGGGTATATCTGGACGCCTGGCTATTGGGCGTGGGACGGCGATGTCGCTGACTACTATTGGGTGCCCGGCACCTGGGTGATGGCACCGCAAGTCGGCTTTTTGTGGACGCCGGGTTGGTGGGGATGGGGCGGCAGCGCCTTTATTTTTCATGAGGGCTATTGGGGACCGGTTGTCGGATTTTACGGCGGCATCAATTATGGATACGGCTATTTTGGGCGGGGTTATGAAGGAGGACGCTGGGACCACGACCACTTCTATTACAACCGTTCGGTGAATAACGTGAACGTGACGGAAATCCACAATGTGTACAACACCACGGTGGTGAACAACTACAACACGCCGCGCGTCAGCTATAACGGTGGTAAGGGCGGCATTAACGAACGCCCCACCGCGCAAGAGGAAGCGGCTTCGCGTGAGCGGCACATCCCTCCGGTCGCCGCGCAAACTCAGCATTTCCAGGCAGCGCGCAACAACCAGGAAATGCGCGCTTCCGTGAATCATGGCAAGCCTCCGATCGCAGCTACGCCAAAGCCGGCCGCCTTTAACGAACGCGGAGTAGTGCCGGCCAAATCGGGAGGAAATTACAATCCGCCACCGCGATCGGCCAACAATGAGCGACCCGCAAACGGCAATGCCAATGTGAATGCTCATCCGGTTCATCCGAACGATTTGCAACCGCACGAGCGCCCAACACCGCCTAACACTGGCAATGCAAAGCAGGATCAGAAATACCAGCAGCAACAGCAGAAGTTATACGACCAGCAGATAAAGGATCACCAGAAACTTCAGCAGAAACAGGACCAGGAACATCAGAAATTGGAAAAGCAGAATCAGGATGCTGCCCGGAAGCAGCAAGCTCAGCAACAGATGGAACAGAAACATCAGCAACAAACCCAACAAATGGAGCAAAAGCACACGCAACAGCAGCAGCAGATGCAGATGCGCCAGCAACCGCATCAGTCCGCTCCTCCGCCCCACGAGGCGCCTCCGCCCCATCACTGAAATAAGGCGCTGGGGAAGTCTGAATACAGGGAGTACTGGATTGTTCCGGATTGGTGTGTGTCTCAGACTTGCGGTGATCGAACGTGGAGGCTGCAACGTGAAGAATCTAGCTATTCTGGGATTAACCTTTTCCGTGTTGGCCCTTGGCATTCCAGCGGCGACCCAGGGGCGGCCGTTGCAATCCAGTCAACAAGATGAGCAGAAGCCCGAGTTGGTGAACATTAAGGGTACGGTGCGGACCGACGGCGGCAAAATCAAATTCGTTGCGGATGACACCGGAAAAGCGTGGGACGTGATTAATCCGGAGACGCTGAAGTCGCACGTTGGGCATCACGTCGAGCTGAGCGCGCACGTGTATCTGGACAAAAGCCAGATTCACGTGATGAAAGTGACCATGCTTTAGTTTCGGTCCATCTGGCTTGCCGCAGGTCCGGGCGCGGGCCACCACATCGCGGCGGTTTTCAACATACTTCTGTCAGGTCGGAATCGTCCGCGAAGGGTAGGCCTGCGATTGCGCTTCTTTTGCTTGGCTTCTGACTATGACGGGACGTTGGCTCACGATGGGCAAGTGATGCCAACGACCGTCGACGCGTTGAAGCGCGTCAGCGCATCCGGAAGGAAGCTCGTTCTGGCGACGGGACGCACCGTCGATTCGTTGCTCAGCGTGTTCCCGGCAGTCTCGCTGTTTGACCTCGTGGTCGCCGAGAATGGGGCGACGCTTTACAATCCCTCGACGAAAACACATCGCGCGCTCACTCGCCCTCCTGACGCTGCCTTCGTCACAGAATTGCAGCGGCGCGGCGTTCAACCAATCGACGTCGGCGAGTGCATCGTCGCCACCTGGCGGCCGCACGAATCCGAAGTGCTGGATGTGATCCGTTCGCTGGGCTTGGAACTCCAGGTGATCTTCAACAAAGATGCGGTGATGATTCTTCCTTCCGGAGTGAATAAGGGAACTGGATTGCTTGCGGCGCTGGACGAACTGGGGCTTTCTCCACACAACACAGTGGGAATAGGCGACGCGGAAAATGACCACGCCTTTCTGGGTATTTGCGAATGTAGTGTGGCAGTGGCAAATGCGCTGGCTCCGTTGAAGGAGCACGCGGACATGGTCACTGCGGGATCGAACGGACTTGGATTAGAAGAAATTATTGGCACGTTGTTGACCGATGATCTGGCGAGCCTGACTTCGGAACTGACCCGGCACGACATCTTTCTCGGGCGCACCCCCGATGGGAAGGACTTTGGTTTTGCGCCGTACGATTCCCGGATGATCGTCGCAGGTCCTTCGGGCGGAGGAAAATCCACAATCGTGACGGCCATGCTGGAGCGGCTGATTGAACGCCAATACCAGGTTTGCGTGCTCGATCCTGAGGGCGATTATGACGACTTCGAAATGTGCGTGACGCTTGGAGGATCAGATCGCGTACCGTCCGTCTCCGAAATTCTGAACCTGCTGAAGAATGGAAGGCAATCCATCAGCGTCAATCTGCTCGGCGTTCCGCTAACCGACCGGCCCGCGTATTTCGTCAGTCTTTTGCCCAGGCTTCAGGAATTGCGGGCACAGACGGGGCGCCCGCACTGGCTTGTGGTTGACGAAGCGCATCACCTGCTGCCCGCTGAATGGGATTCGATGAGCTTGAGTGTGCCGAAAGACTTGGGAAATTTTGTGCTGATTACGGTGCATCCAGAGCGGCTGGCTCCGGTGCTGCGAAACGACGTGAATCTGGTGATCGCGATTGGACCGGATCCCGCGCAGATCGTTCGGGAAGTGAACCCGGAAGCGGGAAGGGAAGTGGATTCGCTGGCGTTCGCACACCTGGAGGCGCGATCAGGAGACATGCTGGTGTGGAAGGCGGAAACGGCCGAGGCCACGCGCGTGAAATTGGAGCCGGCCAAAACGGAGCTGCGCCGCCATAAACGCAAATATGCCACCGGGGAGTTGGGCGAAGACAAAAGTTTTTACTTCCGCGGGCCTGACGGCAAAATGAACATTCGCATCCAGAACCTAACGCTATTCACACAAATCGCGGAAGGCATCGACGATGAGACTTGGCTTTATCACCTGCGCAAGCACGACTACTCCGCCTGGCTGCGCGAGTCCATCAAGGATGGCGCAATCGCCGATGAAGTTGCTGTGGTCGAAAATTCCGGCCACCTGCCCGCGGCCGAGAGTCGCGCGCAAATCCTGGATGCGATTCGCAAGCAATACACCAATCCGGCGTAACTGGTCTTCTCCACGGGCTTATTGGCGCAGCCAGTTTCCCGGAACATCCGCATGACAATATTCGCAGCCGTCGCAGCCGCAGGCCCATTCAAATCCAGCGCCATCCGACTTGCTCCTGCGGTATAGCCAAGTATTGTGAACCGGGCACTGCAGGGTGTTCACCGCAGGCTCCTCAACGAAAACTGGCAGGTCTGGAGCATTCACAATCGTGAAATAGCCATGCTCCGGAGCGTAACGGACTGTACATCCTTCGAATCCGCAATGGTAGGTTGCGACCTTGAAAGTTGCATTGTCGACCGCCTGCCGCCAGCGAACTCCATCGGCGTCGAATTTCATTTTGTGATCGTCGCGCGGACACAACGGCTCAAGGTGATGACTGATTGCGTGGGTTGCCAATTCGCGTTCCATAAAATCCTCCCGGTTGCCTCTTTCTTGAGTCTAGGCGCGAGGTTTCGCCTGTCCATACAGCAGTCGTCCGATAGGCAAGTTCCGGAGCGCTGCAGGCATTCGCGCCCTAAAAATACCTTCCGTCGAAGCGAATTGGTGTGAAAACGAAACATCCGAGCGGTACAAGTTCCATCGACACGCATTTCGCCCGATAGCAGGCGAGCAACAGGGATTGTCTTATTGAAGTTCAACCGAAGCGGAGGAGGGAAGGCCCTTCGTCAGGCGAGTCATCGGCCGCTTTGGAGTTCACATTGAGAGATTTTATTGAAATTATTCCGCTATATTTTTGGTGCGTTCGTTGTTCTTGGTCTTTCATTCTTTGTTTTCGGCCCGCTTCTCCGAGCGGCGAAAAGATACAGAGAAGCGTGGATAGACCAGCACCGATCGCAAAGTACAAACAACAAAGACCTGAAATGGGAAGAGGGGATGACGAGTTTTCATCCTCTTTTAATTTTCATCCTGTATTAACAGGTTCTTTTCATTTTGTATTTTGCTGGAGCCTACAATCCGAGCGTTCCGGCAATCTCATCAATCGATCGAGGGAGGAATAAAACTATGTCGAAGCAGGCAGCAGACCATCATCACAAGGCGGCGGAACATTACGAACACGCAGCACGCCATCATAAGGAAGCAGCCAAACACCACGAAGCAGGCAAACATGAAACCGCCGCGCACCATGCACACCTGGCGCACGGTCACCATCATCACGCAACGCATCATGCAGCGGAAGCGGCGAAGAGCCACGTCGAGGACCACGGGAAGGCCAAGCCGGCGACCGCCTGAACTTTCACTAACGGGCCACGATGCCCGGGGAAATCCCTGAACAAACAACTGGCAATCACCATCCGCACGGATTTGGGTTTCAGTTTGTTCCCGCCCCGCGCCGCCTTCCTTTTTTTTGACTTCGCTTGGACCCCGGCTGGGAAATACGGAGAAGTGTAGATACGCCACCGGTGATGGCAGCACGAAGCGACCGCTGTCTCCGGATTTTCGGAGACCGGGAAGCTAAAGCTATCGCCGCCCGACCGGCTGCAATCTGGCGATGAGCTTTTGCATGAATTGAGCCAGCGAGGTGGCTTCCTGCAACTGGCTTGGTGGCAATGATTCCAGCGACTGTGCCAGCAGTTCGACCCTGCGCCGGCGTCCTTCCTGCAGGATCTTCGTGCCTTTCGCGGTGGCCTCCAGACGCAACCGTCGTTTATCGTCGGTCGCTTTCCTGTGGACCAGGCCCGCTCGCACCAGGCCGGTGACGATTCGGCTCATCGTCGGCGGGCGCACCTGCTCCGCTTGGGCCAATTCTTTCAGCGACCGCGGCCCTCCAAAGACGAGCACCGAAAGCGCCGAAAGCTGTGCCGGCCCAATGCCGGCGCTTTGGTCGCGGGCTCGCACGGTGCGAAGCAGGTGAATGGCGGCGGAATGAAGCAGGTCGGCGACCCGGTAGGCCTCCGAAGACGCCGATATTTTGTGCTTGCGCTGGTTCATGAAATATAGTTAGCTATGCTAACAAATATTCTGCCGGAGGTCGCAGACCATGAATATCCCCGAGAACTCGGCCCTTTCCCGCATCGGACAGATCGCCATCAACGCTTACGACGTGGATCGCGCCACTGCATTCTATCGCGATGTCCTTGGATTGCAGCACTTGTTCCGTGCCGGCCAGTTGAGCTTCTTCGCCTGCGGCGGCGTGCGCTTGATGCTCGACAAGGCCGAGAAGCCGGAATTCGACCATCCCAGCTCGATTCTCTATTTTCAGGTGGCGGACATCCAGGCGGCGTTCCAGCGGCTAAAGTCGGGTGGCGCGAAATTTGAGGGTGAGCCGCATCTGATCGCTCGCATGCCCAATCACGATCTTTGGATGACCTTCTTCCGCGACACCGAAAACAACGTTCTCGCCCTAATGAGCGAAGTACCCCACGCGGCTTGACGGCGTGCTCAGAATCTCTGTCCATCTAGCTGAGCCGCCAGCGGATCGTGAAACTGTATGAGTAATCGCGGAATGGCTGATCGCACGGGCGACGGAATGCATTTGGTCTTTTACTTGAGAAGAACGCTGAGTGCTCGCCAGGAACCAAAACAATCTCATTTAACAAAGGCTGACTGCGCTTTGGAATTTAGATCGGAGTCAATTATAGGGTCCTATGCCCACAGAACAGTTTCCGTTCCTGGAGGAGTTCCTCGGCTTGGGCGATCTTCGGCCGGGTTCCATTACCGCCGTGGTCCGGCGCTGCGGCAAGCCTACCTGCCACTGCGCCAAGCCCAACGACCCTGGCCATGATCCGCAGTTTCGCCTGACTCGAAGCGTGGCTGGCAAGACCGTCACGGAAACCTTTCCCAATCCCACGGCGCTGCGCAAGGCACAGCAAGAGGTGGCCGAGTTTCACCGCTTTCAGAAACTCAGCGAAGACCTGGTGACCCTCAACGAAAAGATCTGTCGACTCCGTCCGGTCGAGCAGCAACGGGGCGGCTGGACCGAGCAGGAAAAAAAACGGCTGCTGCGATCCATCAGGAGATTGCGCGGGAAGTAAACCAACTGCTGGGCCGTATCTTTGCGCAGCGCCGTAAGAACGGCCGCACCGATCTGGAAGCCGTGGAGAGTGGCCTTGCGCGCGGCCCTGCACCAGGCCGGCGCTGCCGCCCTGAGCGAACTGCTGCAGTTCGCAGCCCCGGCCGCGGATCAGCGCCAGTTGCCGTGTCGCCTGCGGCCATCACGCGCAATATCAGGAACTCCGCTCCAAGCCCGTGCTCACCGCTGGTGGGCCCGGTACGAGTCTCGCGCCCCTACTATCTGTGCCCCGACTGTCACGCCGGCCAGTTTCCCGCCGATGTCGAACTGGACATCGAGAACACGGAATTCTCGCCCGGGGTGCGCCGCATGCAGGCGTTGGTGGGCCAGGAGGCCCCCTTCGATCACGGCCGCGAGCAGATGGAAGTCCTGGCCGGCTTGGAGGTGACCGCCAAATCGGTGGAGCGCACGGCGGAAGCCATCGGAGACGATATCGCCCAGCGCGAGCAGGAAGAGATCCAGAAAGCCCTGCAGTTGGATCTGCCCGTCGTCGTGGGCGAGCCGATTCCCATCCTGTATGTGCAAATGGATGGGACGGGAGTGCCGGTGGTGAAGAAAGAAACGGTGGGTCGGCAAGGCAAGACCGAGGGCCAACCGGCGCATACGCGGGAAGTCAAGTTGGGATGCGTGTTCACCCAGACGACCTGGGACAAGGAAGGCTACCCCATCCGCGATCCGGATTCCACCACCTACACCGGCGCCATCGAAACCGCCGAAGAGTTTGGCAAGCGCCTCTATCGGGAAGCCTGGAAACGCGGCTGGAGCCGCGCGCAAAAGAAGGTCGTCATGGGCGACGGCGCCGAATGGATCTGGAATCTGGCCGCCGACTGCACTTTCCCGGCGCGATTCAGATTGTCGATCTCTACCACGCCCGCCAGCATCTGTGGGAGTTGGCGCGCCAGCTGTACCCCAATGACGAAGCCAAGCAGAAAGCCTGGATGAAGGTCCACCAGAAGCGCCTGCTGGACAAGGGGAAAATCGAAAAACTGGTGGGCGTGCTGCGCTCCATCGACTCCACCAATCCCGAAGTGGCCGAAAAGATTCGCACCGAAGCGGATTACTTCGAAAGAAATGCCGAGCGCATGCGCTACCCCAAGTTCCGCCGCCAGCACCTGTTTGTCGGCTCGGGCGTCATCGAAGCCGGATGCAAGACCGTGATCGGCTCCCGCCTCAAACAGTCGGGAATGTTCCTAGACATGTCAATTGTGTCACCAGTGCACGCGTTTGGGAATTGAACACCTTAACTGTCGACATGCGCTCCCAAAAGTCCTCGTCTCCGGCACAATCCGCGGGTTTATCGAGAAACGGCGGCTATCAGTCTTGATGTTAGTGGCTGCATCTTCGTCGCCTTCTTTTTGCGCCCATGCCGACAAATCGCTAACGTCGTCAGAAGCTCTCTTTAGTTGCCCTGAGTGAACTTCTGCGCGCGCACGCAACAATCGGAATTGAGGCAGGTCTTCGGGAATGGCTTGGGAGAGCCCCGGCGTGAGCTCTCGATTGGTAAAAGCAATCAACTCGTCGAATTTTTCCTGAGACAACAAGATTTGGCCCTTCACAAGTTCGGCGCCTGAGATCATGCCTGCACTCTTACCGCTCTCGGCAACGGCGAGCATATTCAGCGCTTCGCTATATCTCCCGAGTGGCCAAAGCACGCCGGCGCAATGCAGAGCCTGGCACGGCTCATTCTCGTGAATCGAACGAGCTAAACGTAACGCTTCCTCATAATGCGACAACGCTTCCGGGTAATGTTCCAGGCTACCCAGAATGTCACCCATCAGCTCTTCGGAACTTTCGATTAACGCCGCATGATTGGATTTCCTGCTCACGTCCAACAACTCTGTTGCGGACCGCAGCGCTCCGACCAGGTCTCTCTTATTCTGCTGCGCGCGAACGATCAGAGTGGACGTATAGGTTGCCTGATCGAGCATGCCAACGCTTTTGTAGTAGCCCAGCGGGGGTCTCGACCATAGTGCCCGCCGTTTCAAGTGGCGCGTATTATCGCCTGAAATTTGCGGTGTTTGGCATCTGCCCGGGAGCGCGTTACGACTCGTCCAGCTTCGAAGGAGTTGCACATAGCGGTATGCGCGGAGTTACCTGTTGCTTCCCAAAAGGAAGTGTGCCATCCTCCTGTGGGAAAACAACATGGCGGCGCTCGATGTGACGACGGAGAATTCCTCGTGAAATCCCTGAGACGGTTCCTCAATCGGCTCTTCAACTCAGCGGCCGGAAACGCGCAGGAAGAACGATTGCGGGAGGAAGTTGCGGAGCATATCGCTCTGCAAACCGAAGCCAATCTTCGCGCCGGCTTGTCGCCCATTGAGGCGCGGCGCCAGGCCATGCTGAAGTTTGGCGGCGTGGAAGCCATGAAGCAAGACTATCGAGCCGAACGGGGACTGCTGATTATCGAGAATCTGATGGGAGATTTGCGAAACGCAGCGCGAGCGATTCGTCGCATGCCAGGCCTTGCCGCCGTGGTCATTGTTTCGCTGGCCATCGGAATCGGCGTGAATACAACCATCCTCTCCTGGATTCAGCTGATACTGTTCCAACCATTGCCAGGCGTGAGTGGCGCAGCAAACTTTCTGCTGGTCGAGCCTCGCTCGGAGACTGCCGGATATCCGGGCGCTTCCTGGCTGGAATATCGCGACTTGCAAACGCAATTGCCAGCGCTGCGGGACTTGGTGGCATTCCAGATGGTCCCGTTCAACGTGGGAGAAACGGGCCAGACTGAGCGAGTGTTCGGGCAACTCGTCTCCGGCAATTACTTTTCCGCGCTGGCACTGAAGCCCGCGATGGGACGGTTCATTCAACCGGAGGAAGTGGAGCGGCCCGGAACTGAGCCGGTCATTGTGATTTCGTATGACTACTGGCAAACGCGATTTGGCGGCGCGCCTGGGGCCGTGGGACAAAAAATCCGCGTAAACGAGCGCGACCTTACGATCGTTGGCGTGGCGCCTAGGGAATTCCAAGGAACCGTACTCCCCTTGAAGTTCGAACTCTGGGTGCCAGCCACGTTAACGCCTGCATTGCTCGGTGGAACACGCGACTTCCAGGATCGTACCGCCCGCGCTTTCTCGCTGATCGGAATGTTAAGGCCCGGCGCAACACGCGAAGAAGCACAGGCGCAGTTCACCACGGCGATGGCTCAGCTTGCGCGCGACTATCCGGCGGCCAACGCCGGAATTGGCGGCGAAATTCTTCCTTTCTGGGCCGCGCCGCGCGGTCCGCAGCGCATGATGATCAGTGGGCTGGCCGTTCTGCAAGGCGTTATGCTTCTGCTGCTCTTGGCGGTCTGCGGGAACACGGCCAACCTCATGTTGGCTCGCGGAAGCACCCGGCAGCGCGAAATGGCGGTGCGCGTAGCGCTGGGCGCAGGACGTTGGCGCATTGTCAGCCTGGTGCTCTCGGAAAATATGCTCCTCGCTTTCCTGGGAGCGAGCCTTGGCGCGGCCTTCGCCGTTTGGGGCACCACGGCATTGCGCATGGCGCCGATGATTGGCGCTTTTCCAATCCAGTTTCACACCAAAGTGGATGGATTCACCCTCGCCTTCGCCGTATTACTCGGCGCCGCATGCGGTTTGATTTTCAGCGTGGCGCCCGCGATTCATCTGTCACGGCTCGATCCGCAGGACGGACTTCGCTCCACCTACAACACCGCCGCCCCGCAGTCCTGCGCGCAAAGCTCTGATGGGAGCGGAAGTCGGTCTGGCCACGGTCGTGCTGATTGCGGCTGCGCTCTTCTTGCAGAGTTTTCGGTCCGCGAGCCAGACGGATCCGAGATTTCGTCCCGACGGAGTTTTGCTGGCCGCCTACGACTTAAGCGGACGGAATCCCAACGATGCGTCCGAGCGCGAATTTGCTGCGCGTCTCCTCGAACGGCTGCGATCCTTGCCGGACGTCGAGGCAGCCGCCATCGCAACGAATGTTCCGCTGGATTTGCACGGAATTCCGGCGCGGCCTTTCACCGTGCAGGGCCGCGTGCGCACAGAAGCAGGGCAGGATCGCGCCATTTCGAATACCGTCACACCCGGATACTTCCAAGTAATGGCCATTCCGCTGCTTGAAGGAAACGACTTTGCCGATATGCGGAATAGCGCGGCGCCCGCACAGGCCATCGTCAACGAGGAGTTTGTGCGCCGGTACCTGAATGGCGCCAATGCTATCGGCCGACGCATACAGACGCGCGCGGGAAGCTTCACGATCATCGCTGTCGCGCGCAATTCGGTGTACGACGCTTTCGGTGAGCCCGCTCAGCCTGCGGTCTATTTCTCGTACCGCGATGTTCCATCCACCCAGGGTGAGATTCACCTCAGGACGCGCACCGGCAATGAAACTGCCCTTGCCACGGAAGCGCGTGCCGTTCTCCGCGACCTCGATCCGATGCTGCCTCTCTACGACGTGCGAACCTTCTCTCAGCACATCGAACGCAATCTTTTTCTTCGCCGCATTCCCGCGCGCATGTTCGTTGTGCTGGGGCCACTGCTGCTCGGCCTTGCGGCCATCGGAATTTATGCCGTGGTTTCGTATGCTGTCGCCACGCGAACCAGAGAGATTGGCGTGCGGCTCGCGCTCGGCGCTACCAGCGGGCGCGTCGTGCGGCAGATTATTCGCGAGAACCTGGGTGTAATCCTGCGGGGCACGGCGATTGGGTGGGTAATTGCCTTCGTGATTTCCATTCACGCGATTACCAAGGGCGTTGTCAGTCTTCCGGTGTTTCTCGGTGTGCCGGCGATTCTGCTGACGGTCGCCACGCTGGCCTGCTGGATTCCAGCACGCAGAGCTAGCCGTATTGATCCGACCGAAGCGCTCAGGCACGAGTAGAAGTGAGCCTTCGCATCACATGGTTGCGGCGAAGTTAGTCGCGCCTTCGTTCCGCTAGCAGCTTGCCTTCCTCATCAATCAGCCACGTACAAATACACTCGTGGACTAGAGAGGTACACGTAGGGCGCACGATTCTTTTCAAGCGACTATCTATGAAAGCGCGCCAGCAGCAGTGCGCACCGCTTCAATTTGACTTTGATTTGCCCGGAGGCGCCAGTGCCACGGAGGCTTCGCTGGTAAGCGGCAGGAAAGTAAACGTCTCCTGCAAGTACAGTTGAACCACCGTATCGGTGTGACTGAAATAACCGATGGAAACATCTTGTCCGATATGCAGCTCGAAATCACCGCCTCGAGTTGTCAGCACAAATGCGCCGGCGATGGCGGGCGCCCAGATAATTTGATCTTTCACCAGCCGCTTGACGTGTTCCAGCACCGGATATCCGTGGTCGCTTGTCTCGGCTAGCGCCGTGTAAGCATCTGCCCCGAGCAGTACCGCATACGGCCCGTTCACTCCGACGAGGCGCAAACGGCTCAAACCTTGCGCAATTGCTTCTGGATACTCGCGCACGTCGCTGGGAAGAGTCATCTTCGGGTTGCTGGTTGCTTGACGAATACCCTGAATTCCTGCGGCGGCATAGCCTTCGAAAATGGCGCCATCTTCGGCAAAGGCCATCTGTCGGGCGGCGTCCTTCGCGGGTTGCCAGTCGGAGTCGTTGGCTCCACGCTCGACGTCGTCGATGGTCTGGCGATTCAGTTCGAACGGGACGCGCAGTTCCACAAGCGCTTTCACGTCGTGCAGTTTTGCAACGATCCCTTTGCCCGGTGGCGCGATCGCGCTCTGGTGGCCGGTTCCGACGGCAGACTGGCTTGAGCCACTCGGTCCCCGTAAATCCACAACTCGCCGAGCGGCCAGATAGCGCTTCAACGTGCGCGAAGTTTCTTCTTCGATTTGAGCCCACGCTGCATCGGAAATCGGGGCAAGCTCGCGATGTAAGTTATTCACTGGGGATGTCTCCTTTAAGCGAACCAATGCCGAGCGAACCGTCGTGCTGCGGCATGTTGGGTGCCAAAGATTCTTCCGCGGGCGGCGCAGGCGGCGCCGCATCTGTCGGCTGATCTTCGGTTACTCCCTCTAGAAATGTTTTCGTCGGCACGAAGAAAAGGCTTCCCGTAACCGCGCGGCTGAAGTCCAGGATCCGATCATAGTTGCCGGGCGGCCGCCCAACGAACATGTTCTCCAGCATTTGCTCGATCGTGCCAGGTGAACGGCTGTAGCCGATAAAATAAGTGCCGAATTCACCGTGCGAGGGCCGTCCAAAGGGCATGTTGTCGCGCAGAATTTTCACTTCTTTCCCATCCTCAACGATGGTGTTCAGTGCGCTGTGTGCCGAGAGCGGCTTGACGGAATCATCCAGCTCGATATCTGCCATCTTTGTGCGACCGATGATTCGTTCCTGCGCCTCAGTGGACAGCGCATTCCATCCGCCCAGATCATGAAGATATTTCTGCACGATGACGTAGCTGCCGCCTGCGAATGCGGCGTCTTCCTGGCCGATGAGCACGGCGTCAGCCGCTTCCTCACCGCGCGGATTCTCTGTTCCATCGACGAAACCCAGCAGATCGCGATCGTCGAAATAGCGGAATCCCTGCACTTCGTCGGCTGGCGAGACCGAATCACCAAGCCGCGCGAATAGTTGAGTCGCCATTTCGAAGCATAAATCCATGCGTTTCGAGCGAATGTGGAACAGCAAGTCTCCCGGCGTGGCCACAGCGTGGCGCGCTCCTGCGCGAATTTCCCGGAAGGGGTGCAGCTTGGCCGGTCGCGGAGAACCAAACAGTCGGTCCCACAGCTCGGAACCAATTCCCATCACACACGAGAGACTTGCTTCGATGTCGCGGAATTCCACCGCTCGCACTAATGCCGAAAGGTCGGCACAGAACGATCGAATGATTTTATTGTTCTCAAGACCTGGGTTTACGGTCACAACGATGAAGATCGCAGCGCGCGTGAGTGGCGCGGTAATTTGCTGCGCCACCTCTCGTATGCCGCTAGCTTCAGTGCTACGGATTGGTTCGGATTCCATCAAATTTCAACCTGGGAAGGCCCGCGAGATTTAAGTTTTCAGTTGGTCACACGTCGTTTTATTTCGCGCAAAGCTTATCATCACCACCCCGCGACCGTCCATGTTCTCAACTCGCACAGCACGATAGTACGTGGTGGTAAGCGACAGCGGGCACACCGAGGGTTGTACCACTACCTACTCTTCCGATAGCTAGCGTTTATCACGACCTGAGAATAGGACATACTCCTGTGGTGCGAAGGAGCGAATGGGATGAGCAAAGCAATTAACATTTTGCAAGCTGCGATGCAGCATGCCATGTCGGGACGACCAAAGATTGGCGGGTTCCCGTATCTAGCCGAAACTCTTCGGCGTGCTGGAGTGGCGCGAAACCTCTGGTACCTCCCGGCTTGCCAGAGTCTCTACCTGACAGAACACGGTCCGGTGGTGCAACTCGGCACGCCCCTGGTGTCTGAGATAACTGATGTTCCACCATTCGACCGTGAAGCTCTGATCGCCGCTCTGCGCATCGACCAAGCCGGTCAAAGCACCTTTCCTGAGTTTCTGAGGGCTTCGTGGCGTGCTGGAGTTGTTCGTTATGATGTCGATTTCGCGGCACGCACATGCACCTATTACGGACCGGGGAACGAAGAGTACGTCGAAAGCTACCCTGAGGTGGACCTTCGGTAGGTCTTAACTCCGGATTTGTTTGAATGAATAGGAACATTTGTGTATTCTGAACCGAGTAGCCAGACCCCATTGCTGGGGCCCGGCCCTCTAAGAACCGGACTTGAACTTTCGTACTCATCCGGCTCAAGCCCTGCGAACGCCTCTTTAAGGGAGACGCGGCTTCGATACGGAAAGGTGCTGACGGTGAACCCTGTCGTGGCACTCCGGATGAAGTAGAACGCGGTTTTCAGCACTCTTCGAACCACCCTTCACAAGAGGAACGCAGTGGTGAAGGCGCCAGCCCGTGATCCGAGTGATTTTGGTATTGCAAACAGCGCAGAGGCCGCGTTGCTCCGTCCAGAGAAAGCGAAGAGTTTTGGTACCCCGGAACGTGTCCAGCATATGAGAACCTTCTCGATCTTCGAAATAGGTTTCATAGGCGGGATCGTACGGGTTGGCTTCGCCTTTGCACTTTTATGTGTCTTTTGATGGGTGTGCTCTTGGCGCGGTACAGCCACACCTTGCGAGGCTGTCCCTCGTCATCGTAGCGTTCCCCGAAGAAACACCGGTTGTGTCTCCGATTGCGCTCATAGTATTTCTCTCTGAGCCAGGTCGAGGACTTTTTCGGATGCCTTCTCCGTGCCCATCGCCGCAGACTGTGGAAGATAGAATGATCAACGTATGAGAAAGTACGTTTGCTGACCACGTGCCGATGATAGTTAACCCAACCCCGAATCTTTGGGTTGAGTTGATCGATCAAATCGGCGGCCGACATGCCAAGCCCGGCTTTGATTGTTGCTCGGATTCCTGCCAAGAAGGTTTTAACGTTTTTCTTGGAAGGCTTGATGAGCAGTTTCCCGTTAGGGTAGCGGCGCACGTTTTGTCCGAGGAAATCAAAGCCTTTCTCCACGTGCGTAATGACGGTCTTCGTGGGAGAGAGTTTGAGCCCGCGTTGTTGAAGGAATTGCTCAACGAGGGGTTGGACCTCTCCTTCCAGCAAGTCTTTCGATTTACTGGTGATGACGAAATCATCCGCATAACGAATGAAATTCACAGAGGGATATGAGCCTCCAAGGGACTTGAGACGCCTTTTTGCAGGGTATTTCTCCTGCAGGAGTTGCTCCAGTCCATCCAGCGCGCAGTTAGCGAGCGCTGGGGAGACAATACCGCCTTGTGGGGTTCCATCCGTCGTTTCGTGGAGGACGTGTTTATCCATGTACCCGGATTTCAACCATTGTTGGAGAATGGCGCGGTCCATAGGGACGTGCGCCAGAAGCCAATCATGGGAAATTTGATCGAAACAGCTTTTGATGTCCGCCTCCAGAATCCACTGCGTGTTCGGTGCATTGGACAGCGTGATGAAGCACTGTCCAATGGCATCGGCGCAGGACCGTTTCTGACGAAACCCATAAGAGTTTCGATCAGCGTTGGTTTCCAGCACCGGATCGAGCGCCAGCAAATGCAAGGCTTGGTGAGCTCGATCGATCATGCAGGGAATTCCGAGCGGACGCATCTTTGGCCATCCGATTTGGGTATATAGACACGTCGTAGAGGTTGTGATTGGTAACCCCTACTCTTCAATGCATGTACAGCCCGAGTTTTATCTTCCGGTGTTTTCCAGATTATCTGGTCCACACCTGGAGTTTTCTTGCCATTATTTTCCGTCACTCGTCGAACGGCAAGAACCTTGCCGCTGTAAGAGTGGGTCAGCAGACGTTGCAGGGATTTTACTTTGCCCCATCTGCTTTCCTTCGTTGCCTGCACGATACGGACTTGGAGTCGGCGAACGTTGCGTTGGATGGTCGGCCAGTCAATGGCATACCATTCCGCCGCTTCGCAGGAGACCGCACCAACAGTTTTGGCTGTCGTCATCTGCTTTGTCCCCTAAGCCGATTAATCAAGTTCTCTCGTGTGCAGCACCACGGGGAAGTCTGCCCGCTTTCGCGTTCGGTGATGTTGTCGATAAAACGGACGCAACCGATATCTGCTCCATTACAGAGCAGCCTTCGCTTCCTCTCCGATCTCCTGCCCGCACCGCCATCGATCCTCCTTGCGGTTGATCTTTCCCCTTTTGTTTCCGGGGAACGATACGGGTTTATCCTGTTCCGTTGAAGTGACATGACCATAGGTTAGGTGCTCTCTTTACGCCGGCAGCGTTGTTTGCCCATGACGGAGGAACATGGAGCCTACCGTACCCGCTGCAAAGGAGCGCCGAGCATCTTCCGCTCCTTGCTGATGACGGCGCTTACGAGAATTTGCATATGCTCACCGTACTATTCACCCTTGCCCTTTGCCGCCGTGATGCTAGCAGCTGCACCGTTCCCTCACGGTTCAGGTGCCAACCTTGCGGTTGCAGGATTCGTTGTCGGAACGCTCTCTGACCAGTTGTTACCTTCCGGCCATAGTTCGTAGGGTACCCGCCATGGGAGACGAGATTCGTTCGAGAGAGGACTTCTCTCGATGAATAATCACTTCAACAGCTTTCAGTTCGCAGCCTTGCTATCAAGCCTAGGCCCTCTCCACCTTATGCTGGCAGATACACCGTTGCCTCACGGTTTCGGTGCCACTCTTGCGAATCGAGTAGCCAGGCCCCATTGCTGGGGCCCAGCCCTCTAAGAACTGTGCATGCAAGTTTCCCTCACACAGCTCAAGCCCTTCGAACGCCTCTTTGGGGGAGACGCGGTTTCGATATGGAAAGATGCTGGCGATGAACCTTGTCGTGGCACTCCGGGTGAAGTAAGACGCGGTTTTCAGCACTCGTTGAACCACCCAACACACGAGCGACGCAATAGTGGAGCCGCCAACCCGTGATCCGAGTGATTTCGCTCATTGCATACGGCGCAGAGTCCGGCTTGTTCATGCCAGAGGAAGCGAAGAATACGAGTACCCCGAAATGTTTCCGACATATGATCTCCTTCGCGTTTCTCGAAGTAAGTTTCATAGGCAGGATCATACGGGTTTGCTTCGCTTTTGACTTTGACGTGTCGTTTAATGGGTGTGCGACTGGCGGACAGCAACCACACCTTATTCGGTTTCCCCTCGTCGTCACATGTTTCCCCGAAGAAGTTCCAGTCACGGCCCGATACCGTTCAAAATATTTCGATTTGAGCCAGTTCGGGGTCTTTGTTCGGGTGTCTTCTTCGTGCCCACCGCCACAGACAATTGAAGATGACGTGATCCACGCGGTTGAAAGTACGCTTGCTCACCACGTGCCGATGATAATTGGCCCAACCCCGTATCTGGGGTTGAGTTCCTTAATCAAATCGGCGGCAGACATGCCAAGCGCGGCTTTGATCGTTCTTCGGATGCCATCCAGGAACGTCTTGATATTTTTCTTGGAAGGCTTGATGAGCAGTTTTCCATTAGGATATCTGCGCACGTTTTGTCCGAGGAAGTCGAAACCGCTCGTCACGTGCGTGATGACCGTCTTCGTAGGAGAGAGTTCAAGTCCTCGTTCTTGCAGAAACTGCTCGACGAGGGGTTTGACTTCTCCTTCCAGTAGTTCTTTCGTTTTGCCGGTGATGACGAAATCATCCGCATAACGGATGAGATTGACGCAGGGTTCTCACCTCCTAAGGACTTGAGACGCGTTCCTGTTGGGTACTTTTCCTTCAGAAGTCGCTCAAGTCCATCCAACGCGCAGTTAGCGAGCGCTGGGGAAATAATACCGCCCTGAGGAGTCCCTTCCGTCGTTTCGTGAAGGACGTGTTTGTCCATGTAGCCCGAGGTCAGCCATTTTCTTAGAATGGTTCTATCCATAGGAACGTGGTTTAAGAGCCAATCTTGGCTGAGCCGATCGAAACAGCTTTTGATGTCGCCTCTAGAATCCACTGCGGGTTTGCGCTTCCCAGTGCAATAAAGCACTGGCCAATCGCATCGGCGCAGGACCGTTGCTGACGGAACCCATAGGAGTTTCCGTCAGCCTTGGTTTCCACAACGGGGTCAAGAGCGAGCAAATGTAATGCTTGCTGTGCTCTGTCCTTCATTGTGGGGATTCCGAGCGGACGCATCGTTTTGCCATCCGATTTCGGGATGTAGACACGTCGAAGAGGCTGAGGTTGATAGCCCCTTCGCTTGAGTGCATGTACTGCCTGTGTCTTCTTTTCCGGAGTGTCCCAGATTTCTCTGTCCACACCAGGAGTTCTCTTGCCAGAGTTTTCCGTCACTCGTCGAACGGCGAGAACTTTGCCGCTATACGAGTGGGTTAGCAGACGTTGCAAGGCTTTCACTTTGCCCCATCTGCCAGCCTTCGTTGCCTGCACGATACGCACTTGGAGTCGGCGAACGTTGTGGTGGATGGTTGGCCAGTTGATGGCATACCATTCTGCCGCTTCGCGTGAGACCGCACCAACAGCAATCGCTGTCGTCATCTGCTTTGCCTCATGAGCCGATTGATCAAGTTCTTTCGTGTGAAGCACCATGGAGAAGTTAGCCCGCTTTCGCGTCCGGTGATGTTGCCGATGTGGACTGACGCAACCGATATCCGCTCCATTACAGAGCGACGTTTGCTTTTTCTCCGATCTCGTTATCCGCATCGCCATCGATCGGCCTTGCGGCTTCTCTTCCCCTTGCAAGGAGCGATACGGGTTTACCCTGTTCCATTGAAATGACGCGATAGGTTAGGTCGTTCTCTTTACGCCGGCAGTGTTGTTTGCCCATGACGGAGTACCACACAGCCTCCGTACCCACTGCAAAAGAGCGCATAGCATCTTCCGCTCCTTAATGTTCACGACGCTTACGAGAACTTCGCGTATTCTGACCGTGCTATCCACTCTAGGCTCGCACCGCCCTGATGCTGGCAGTTGCACCGTTACCTCGCGGTTCTGATGCCGACCTTGCGGTCGTGAGTACATTGTCCGAGGGCTATTCGACGGTTCGTTGCCTTGCCGCCTCGCCTCCTAGACTACGTTCGATGGGACGAACGGTCTGATCGATCCTCCTTTGTCAGACAATCACTTCAACAGCTTTCAGGTCGCACATGTGGGTACATTGTCCGAGGGCTTCGAACGGTCTGTTGCCTCGCCGCTCCAACCTCGTAGGCTACGTGCGACGGGACGCACGGTCTGATCAATTTCCTCCCTTGCCAGACAATCAGTTCCAACAGCTTTACAGGTCGCAGTCCCGCATCCGGACTTCTGGCTCTTTTCGCCAAATTCATTGACGGGATCGGCGTTTGCCAGGAGTCGACGGCGTGCGAGGACAAATCTATTGGCTAAGCCCACGATCTAACGCGGATAATGCAGCACTTGATGCCGAGCTCCGTGGTATTCCGGCCCCTTAGCTGTATTGTTACTACTGACGATAGTGCCACTATCTTCACGAAGTACAGTTTATGTTGGCAAGGGTCATATCAGGCATCGGATAGACGGAGCAAGACGGAGCAAAACAAGAGGCCAACTCTGGGACCATTTCAGCTGGTACATCATAAAAAACGCTGAAGTGATGCACGATACTGAAGTGCTCTTCCTCCGAATGTTGCCGCCTTACCTACGCACCCTCACCAAACAGAAGGGACATTTCCTAAAGGCAATTCGTGTTAAGGAACTGAAGGAAAATCAGGTTGCAGAGTTTGTTTCCAGAAAGGTGCCTAAGAAGAGAGGAAAGAAGTCATGGTGAGATGGCCAGGCTATCTCTTGTGCGTACAATGTCTGCCGGTTGCTTTGCGTCACCTTCCTGCTACGCTTCTGGGTAGGAATGATTAATATGGCAGGGAAACCAACAGCACCGACCGCGGAACTCTTACCCATTGAGCGGGAGTGTTTTCACAAGGATTTTCAGGAATACTTCCAAGGCAAGAGGCAGAATTTCTTCCTGACTCTCACTGCCTTCAGACCGTTGTGGGATTGCCTCCAGATGTTGAATGACATCTGGATGCGCGAATCTTCGGACCTAGAATACCTGATTGACCAAACACATTTGCTGCCGAAGCTTATATTTGCATCAGCGCACGCACGATTTTTGACAGCCATTGAGCTTGGCTTTTCGTGTTGCATCGGAGATGCATACAGCGTTCTGCGTGATGGAATCGAATCAGTTGCCCACGCCCATAGGATTTTCAAGGACCCGGTAGCGGCTGCGGCTTGGACCGCGAAACATCAGGGAGAAGATGAGCTAAAGGCGCACGATAAAATCTTCAAGTGGGACAAAAAGAAGAACCTTTTCCCTGATGACGTGCCCAGCCTCAGCAAGCTTCAGACTTACTATGGGCATTTTTGTGAATTGGCTACCCACACTTCGGTAACGTCAATCGGAAGGAATTTCAAGGATTCGTCAACGGCAGGAACGCTGCGTTGGGAATTTGCGTATTTTGAAACGAACCCGCAGCGGCTAGCTGGCTTTCTGAACGCCCTGCTTCAGGTATCTGCTCACATGGAAGAGGTTTTCTATGGCTGCTTTGAAGTGAGGTTGGACTTTGACGCTGAACTTGACCGCATGCGTTCTCAGTTCTTGCTAATCAGGCAGCAACAATCGCACTATCTCATCGGAGTAGCTACTGAAGGACAAAAGCAGTCATGAGAAGCGCAGACTAATTTACTCGCGTTCCGAACCGCCGCATGAACGCCGCGAAGGCCCTGACTTGTTCAAAGGTAACTCTCAGTGGGCCACCACTGAGGATTCCGTATTCTTCCCCGTGTGGTGCTCAGCGAAACTAGGTCAGACCATCTGTACGTCATTGCCGAAGAAGCCAGCCGTGTGGCAGAACTTTGCATTGGGCAGGATATGGGCACGATGAGCATGGCCACGGCATTCACGGAGATGCTGCCCGTGCTATGCTCACGGCCATGAGCTTTAAACCCTATCGCAAAAAGACTGGGGCACCCGGCTCTGTGGCGGTGAAGTTGGGCCGGACTGCGGTATACGCGCCAGAGCATGAGCTGTGGGGCGTTGTCACTTGCGACGAGTGCAGCGAGAGGTTCGTTATCGGGCCACATCGGATTCACGGTTCTAGAATTGGGGAACAAGACTGTGCAAGGAGACTTGAAGCCCTGCTCAATGAAGACCACAAGCAAAACAAGCCGCACGTAGACAGCTATGAAATTCCTGATTGAGAACTAACAGAAGTGCTTACGCGAAACAGCCCTAAGCCGGGCTATGCGGTTCCAAATCGTACAGAGTGCCCCACCATCCAAGACTTTGTGCGTTCTCCCAGCGAAACTGAGTCAGAACAACTGCACGTCATTGCCGATGAAGTCAGCCACGTGGCAGAGCTTTGAATCGGAAGGGACATGGGCAGCGTGGGCACGGCCACGGCATTTACGGAGATGGAAGCAGGCAGCGTGAACTTGACTGTGGTGATAACACTCACCCGCAATTCATTCTTTTGTCTGATCAAGCGCAAGGTATACGCAATCACTTAATAGTCTGGTGCTGTCCACTTTAACTAAGCCTAGTTCATGAAGAGCGTAGTATTCTGCATCTGCTTCGCTTTTGGCAATTATCAGTGCAACAGTGTGCCCTTGCGGGTGCCAGCCCACTACAGAAAAAAGCCCGCGTATCTGTTCACTGCTCTGCATAGGAGGTAGTTGGTCTGCCAACGGCGGACCACCTTAACATCATCATCTGAGTCTTTGATCCGTCTTGTACATCGGCTAAAGCACCAATGCCGATGGTGGCTTGCGCCCTAAGGGAGCGACCTGTTCGTTGAACCAGTCAAAACTCTCGACGGCAAGGCCCTACTGACCTTATGGTCAGATAACGCCTTGGAATTCCGCGTGTCCACTGTCAGAAATTACAGTACCTGGGCCGCCAATGTGCGCGGCCAGCCGTCTGCACTTCGTGCGGGGTCTGCGTTAGGAAGACTTAGGAGCGGTCTACCCCAGAACGCACGTGCGGTGCGTGAGACTCAGACCCGGCCACTTGCACTGAACCTCTTCAGGAATCGCTTGAAGCTTAAAGCACGCTCAAATACGCTGGGTTCAAATAGGGGCAAGCTTGTCACCCCATCTGCACGTCATTGCCGATGAAGTCAGCCGCGTGGCCTGAGCTGTCTTCCGAATTGAATCCACACGCACCCGTGTTTCTTTGGTCAGCTTCGTGACGGTGGTCACAAACAGGTGACGGAAATCACCGCATAATGAGGCGTCAAACTGCTTCTGTTTTCGGTATCAGGTTGTGCATATTTTGGGAATCAGACACAAAAGTTAGCGGAGTAGCGACTGTCACCAATTCGCATTCTCATTGTTGATGATTTCAAGGATTGGCTGAGCCAAGTCCGTTTGCTGCTTCAGCGGCACCCAGAATCCCAAGTCATCGCTGAAGCATCGGATGGACTAGAAGCCGTTCAGAGGGCCGAAGACCTGAAGCCGGATTTAATCCTGATAGACATCGGTCTTCCCAAGTTGAATGGAATCGAAGCCGCCCAGCAGATACGACAACTCTCCCCCAGCTCCAAGATTGTCTTCCTAAGTCAGAACAATAACCTTGATGTCGTCCGGGCAGCCTTGGGCACGGGTGCGTTGGGCTATGTTCGTAAGACAGATGCTAAGCGCGAATTACTGCTTGCCTTGGATGCGGTTCTTCGTGGCGAGCAATTTATCACAGCTCCAAACGGTTTCAAATCCTGAGGTGGCCGCCGTCAATAGATTGACGAAGCACGGCTGTCAGTAAATAGATGATGCGCACCCTTCGTTTATTTCACGGCCGCCTTCGCGTTGCAGGAATGTACCGCCTCTTCGATTTGCATGACGCCATCATCGAAAAGATAGAACCCAGCTTGCCATTCTTGGCTCATTTCTCCTTGGAATATGCGCAGCACGGCAAAATCAGCGCCTACGTCATGTCCCTGCGTTGGGAATTGCTGTCCGGCGAATTGGGCTGAGTGCTTTTTTAACATCCAACCGCTTTCTTCCGAAGACAAGACTGCACGCAAAATACCCCCACGATTGCCCGTCTGGGAATAATAGATGTTAGCCATATAGTAGTTAGTTTATAAGCACGGGTGCTCCGAAACTGTGCGTTTTGTCACAGATGATACCTAACCCCCGATTTAGGCTTGATGCATTATGGTAAGGCTTCGGGAATTTCAAACCACGGCCCACCAAAGCGGATTCGTTGACATTAATGAATGTGAGGATGGCACTGTCTTGTGGCTCAGGAGAGAGTCACCGGAAGCCGCAACCAAGACGCATCAACGCATGTGCATGGACAGTGTGACAAACAGCGTAACTGTTTATTGGACCACAAGCCTTGGAAAGGTGGATTCAAAAACGTTCCGTTCCGCCTCCGGGTTGCAGGAGTGGTTTGCATCGGACGCACTCCGATAACAATGCGTGAAATCAATTGTCCATGTCGTCAGAATCCAAGCCGCAGCTAAGATAGATGGCCGTCGCCGTCCCGTCGCTTCGGTGCGCTAACTCTGATTAGACGAATAACCGGACAAGCCCGGTATTGGCTTTTACGCGCAGTGTTCAAAATTGCACAGCTCCGTGACCGTGTGTAGTTGCAATCTGTGAAAATGAAAAAGAGCGAACTCACTCCAGAAGAAATAGCCTCCGTCACCTGTCCCGTCTGTGGTGCCGCGGTCGGGGAGCGTTGTGTGCTGCATTCTGGTGCTCTGCGCTCAGAAGCCCACGTAGACCGGAAGTTTGCCGCAATTGAGGCCATCGAGAAGAAATCGGCCTAACTCCTAATTTGCGTCCCGTTACCGGAAATCAAGTTCGTTCCAGTACCCCACAGCTCTCTGCGCAGTGTGCGGGTCTGCGTTAGAAGCTCAGCACATTGTCGGCGGCAGTCGGACCTGCGCGGCCTGAGATCTGACGCTG
>CAVYTB010000010.1:0-192037 GCA_963771295.1 Candidatus Acidiferrales bacterium | reverse complement strand
TCAGAGGACTGATCCCGCGATTCGAGGTCGCGTGCTTAGGGAGACCTTAGCGAGCGCTAGTCATGCAATGCTGCGCGCCCTAGCAGAGCGCGACCGGGAAATACATCGGGAACGATCTTGCCCTCATCGACGACCACGATTCCTGCTACCACCAGGTAGTGCACTCCTACACTCGGCTCCATCGGTTTCTCGAATGTGGCGTGATCGCTGATGGTCGCCGCGTCGAACACAACAATGTCGGCGTCGGCGCCCTCCTGCAACCTGCCTTTTTGGCGTGCCGCGGGAGTGGAGCGCTCGAGCATCTCCGCCGGCATCAGACTCATCTTTCGCAGCGCATCCATCAGCGTGATTGTCCCCTTTTCCCGTACGTATTGGGCCAGCACGCGCGAATAGGTTCCGGCGTTGCGAGGATGGCCTTGGAAGCCATCGCTGGCGATCATCACCAGTGGGTGAGGGATCACTTTGTCCAGCACCTCTTGAGTATTGGAGAAGACCAGCACCGTCTTGGGTCGTGCTTGAATTGTGGAGTTCGTCGAAGCGCTCCTTAGTGAGGTGCTCGCCGGTGTTGGGAAGAACGAGGTCGCCATAGCTGATGCCCCCCTCCTTTTCCTGCCAGCCCGGATTGAAGAGCGCAGAGTTGATATAGGTCATACCCGCGATGTAGGGATAGGCTTCGGTAGTGACATCGAGGCCGCGGGCGCGCGCTCCTTCGACCATGGAGAGGCACTCCGGGCGCATCGCGCAAGCAAGAGCTGTTGATGTGCACGATGTGCAGCGAAGCGCCGGTGATGGCAGACGCTGCGATCACTTCACTCACGGATTCGATCGAGGACCCGGGATCGACGCGGCCCGAACTGCGCATATGAGTGTAAACCGGCACCCTGCGCTCGGCGGCCAGACGGAACATATCAATGACTTCCAGCCGGGTGGCTCCGGGCGTGTACTGAATTCCCATGCCGAGGGCCAGTCCGCCCGCGTCCAGCTCCGCACGCAGGCGCTGTTCGATCCGCATGGATTTGCTCTGGGGTCGCGGGCTGATCGGTCGCGGGGCCGCTCTTCGGCAGGATTTCTCCGGGCGGCAGCGGCGCTCCGAATACCAGAGCCCGTGCCGCCGCATGGCTGGCGGCGGTGCCGTAGTGAATGAGCGAGTGGCCCTCTTTCGTTTTCAGGAACTGAGCGACGTCGGGCGCGCCGATTTCCAGTTCGAGCGCCGTGGTTACGCCGTCGAGCGCTTTCACGCGCTGGCTCTCCATCTCCTGGCCGTGCTGGTGAAGGTCAATGAATCCGGGAGCGACCACCAGCCCGCCGGCATGGATGACCCGGCGTCCGCTCAGCGCCTCGGACGAGATGCGGACAATCTTTCCGTCACGGATGCCAACGTTGCGCACAGCATCCAGGCCGGTTTCGGGATCCATGACACGTCCGCCTTCGAGCACCAGATCGTACTGCTGTGCGGACACAATGGGGGTTGATAACACCAGAAAAAACAGAAAGAAAATCAGCTTGCGCATGGTTGCTCCGTTTGACGGACGATCATAGCAGGAGGAACTCCTTTTGCAGCCTGCCTCCGATTGCGGCGATTGCGGGCGGATTACGGCAACCCGGAAGTTATCAGCTTGCCGGTCGGTTAGTACCGACAAACGCGCATCTCGTCAGCGCTTGATTTCCTGACCACAAGCCGACTTCTCGATACTTAACAGCACGATGCCCAACTGGACCAACTATCTGGGAGTGATCGGGTTGCAGTTCGGACAAGTTGGCACAGGACCCGCCGTTGGGATCTGTCAACACAACGCGGCTCTTGGCGGGGTGTTCCAGGTGTGCCTCTATGGAGCTCCGCTCACTTCGCCAGTGAACCGGCTACACGTCCCGGACACGGGTTGGATTCTGGCTCAGGAAAGGGTCACGAGCGGCCGCAAGCCCTTCGTTTTATAATCGTTTCTCGACTTCGGCCATTCTGCGGAATTATTGAGGAGATTTGTACCGAGCTACTGAGATCGAATGGCTCACTAGAATGGTCGAATCAAATGCAGGGTAGTAATGGAGTGGCATCTGGTCATCAGCTCGGGGCTTGATGTGCAAGCCGGGAAGGTCAGGTAAACCATTGGTCTGGTCGGTCAGCGTTAGCTGCGGAGCATCGGCGAGGCCCACGGCAATGTCCAGTTCAATTCCATCTGCAGGGGGAACAGCATAGTAGAAACCCCAGAGCCGGTCATTGGGTTCAACAGCCTTGGACGGAAGCTTTTTACCGCCGATCGTCGCGCGAAGAACAGTCACCTTCTCAAGTGCCACCCACAACACATCCGCATGCCGCAGAGAAGTCAGTCGCAGCCGCAAAATGCGCTCGTTGCTCGATACGGAGTCGTCCAGCGTCACGATTTCCGGTGCAGGTAATTTCACTGGCGGAGCGTCAGTTCTTAGGACCGACTCTCCTCTCGGCGTAACGAATATGTCGATCTTGTCGCGTTCGATGCCGCCCGTCAGAAACTGTGAAGTCCAACCATCGAGCCTTTCATCCAAGCTGATCCATTGACCTTTGCCGGAATCCGCATTCAACCAGTAAGCAAGGCTATCCGGCCGAGGATGCAAGGCGTCGTAGCCACTGTGGAGGGCGCCGAACGAAATGAAGCTGAGGCTCAGGACTGCGCAGGCCCCTGGAAGGAGCCATTTGCGGTGTGCCGTCATCACCTCAAGCTGTGGCGCCAACAGTGCAAGCAAGACCACAGTGAAAATGCTGAGGGAGAGCATGGTCTGCATTACGCCTGACTCCAAGATGGCCAAATCCCAGATGAGAAGAGTAAACAGAAAAACCGGGATGCCCGCGCAAATTAATTGGACTATCTTTAATACCTTTGAGTCAGGTCGGTCTAAGACAAGTCCCACGCCGAGTGGGAGCAAAGCGAAGAAGAGAGGCCACATAAGCAGGAAGCTCGTGCCTGGCGCGAAGAAATAGGTAAGAACCAACAGTGCCATGCACAGCAGAAAAGCGCTCATCGCCAGGTCCAAGGCGCCCGCCTTGCGGTGGAAGGTCACATATAGCGACGATGTGGCTGCGATGGTGAGCGTCAGGAAACCCAAGGCATATGTTTGGGCGTTATAGGCGGACTCAAAGGAACTGCTCACCAGATGGAGCGCCTCGAGGACCCACCAAAGGAAAGCAACCGCCCCGCTTGTCGTGGCCGCCGCTGCCGGCCAGAGGAGCAAACTCAATCCTAGACCACGTCCACTCAGGCGCCCGCGTCTGAAAGCGAGTAGCAATACACCAATAAAAAGTGCGAGCGTGATAACCATCAAGGGCAGGACCCAGGTCATCAGATAGATGATGAGTCGTCCGAAAAAAGCAAAATAAACGAGGCGGTGCTCGACGCGAGTCCGCTTGAGATCCAAGTCCACGAGATCACGTGCGACCGCTAACGTGTAATTTCCCTCGTCCTGAATACTGCGGGGATCGAGATACTGGAGATTATCCATCCTTGTGTGATAGGCGGTTCTGCAACCGCTATAACCTCCTTCCAGCGTCGGGATCGCGGAATCGAGTTCTGTGGAATCGAGACCCGCAAACCTGGGGAAGAGATCAAGGGAAGTTGTGAGTGGGTGAGGAACTGCTTTGGCGATCTCGCGGACCAACCATTCGTGGAGATGTTTTGTTTCGCTGATTGAAGCCGGTCCGCAGCTTCCGCCGGCGTCCAGGTTCAAAGCTACGGATATCTCTTTCGCCCACGGATGCTCGTCCACGAAACCCTGCACTCCCACTGTTCCGAGTTCTTCCCCATCGGTGAACACAATGACCACATCGTTTCTCGGTGGGGTACCGCTACGCAGAGCACGTAGCGTTTCGAGCAGTGTCACCACTCCTGAACCGTCGTCGGTGGCTCCGGGAGCAGGAGCGACCGAGCGGTCGGCGGCGTATTTTTCGAAGGGGGCCCACCATGAAATCGAAAAGCTGGGCGGTATCTCTGTTTTCGATTCTAGTTTTTGCGCTCATTTTGGCGATTGGGGCACGCTCCCAACAGGACGGGGATGATAGGCACCGGGATTGCCGGGAGAGCGAGCACCACGCGCACAATCTGCCCCCCCCTCAAACTCAATATCAGCTGGGTTGACCAGGAAACAGAAAGGTACTACCTCGCTGAATCAGGGAACGCCAGGAAATTACTCTCTCCAACTCCAACACTCCGCACGCTTCTGCGCGCTACGCCCCTGTTCGCCTCGTCAGAAAACAAATTCTTTCTTTCAACCTCATCAACGACAGTTTTCACAACACGGTTTCACCGTAACCGCTTTCTGCGTCCGCGGTGTGACAGCTCATGCTCCGCAGCGCAGTCGTGGCACACCCCAAAATCGCCTCTCCCCACAATTGAATTTGCATAGGCCCGCGTCCGCCGCACCCACGAGCGGCCACCTCCAAACGGCTTTACCGGACGCGCGCGGAACTCCGCCCTCCCGCTCACTGCTGAGCGAGAACGCGCATCCGGTAAATCACTAGCGTTTATGGTAAGAGTCTCTACGCGCTGTTGATTGAGGGACGCTGTTCTTTCTTACCAGCAGCCGCGACACAATCTCCTGATGGTTACCCCGCGAGCTGAGAGTTCTTCAAGTAATTGGTCGACTCCTGGAGAGGTTTCACGATCGCCCGGGACAATGATTGCCCATTCCAGGTTCTCTCGAAACTCTTTCGACCTAATCTGCCACTGCCCGAAAGACGACGACTTCGCCTCGCCAATTTGGACGATTGACCAATGCCTCACAAGCGCCAGGGCGGCTGCCTCGTCCGGTAACGGTCCGGACAGGATAAAGTGGTTGTTTCCGTGTACCAGGATGCCGACCATATGTTTTCAAGCCTCCAGGCGCGGATCGGCGACCGGGTAGCCGATTGCGAAATGGTAGACGACTTGCCCTAGCTCAGAGGAGAGGCCCAGGTATCGGTTCACTTCTTCATCAAAAAACGCTCCGATGCCTGTCGCTCCCAGTCCAAGAGCCTCGGTAGCGAGATACATTCGTTGGCCAATTGCTCCCGCCTCGAAATGCACGTATCGATAGCCGCGGTCTCCATACCTGCTGGCAGCACCTTCCAAATCGCCGATCATGGAAAATGCCACGCATGCATTACCGGCCAGATCTTGTCGCAAACTGAGGGCTGCCGCCACCAAGCGTTGGTCCCCTGCTTTGATTCTTTCCAACTCTGCATGCTCCGGCCAGAAGCGATAAACGCCCGGCTCCAGGGCTTCGACGCGATGGACGTAAAGATAAAGATGGACGTAACGATGTGTAGCGAAATCGGCGAACAGACGCTCCCTTGTGGTGGACAGCAGAGTCGCAAGTTGCGGTAAGGAGATCGACTCGCTCCCGCCTTTGAAGTCAAGAGCAGAACGGCGTGTACGAACGACGTCACCGAAACCGTAGTTTGCGGAGACAGGAGCCGGCAGGATGACTTCCCCGCGCCCGGATACCTTCGGCTCGCCAAGAGCGGGGATGGTGGATTCTGTGCCGAGCTTCGTAGCAGTGTGAATACGTTCGATCAGAGGGTAAGTTCCTTGCTCCTGCGACAGTCGGTTGGGCTGGCCCCCAAGAACAACCGTCTCGTCTGCATTCAACTTGTTCACCGGGATGGACGCGCCGTGAAGCCCGACGATTGGTACTCGTTCCGAAGCAGGGCCAACGCTTTTATTTTCGACTGTTCAGAACGCTCAATCAGTGGGATGGGGGATCGCAATTGATTCTGCTCGTTTGAACTGTTTTTTCCCGTTTAACAACAATTGAACTACTTAGTCCGAAGCTCAACGGGACTTTCCGCTGGCGTCGCGGCCCCATGCTGTGCGAACCAGATTAGAGCCAGACCGAGCAGCACAGGGAAGATAACAGGGATAGCAGGAATAAATCGGGCTATCAGAAGTCCCAATCCAATCCCGATAAACATGCTGGCAAATCGGAGAAGGAGTTGCCCTGTCATGTCAAACTTCTGGGTATGCGTTCCCATCCAGAGTGCCATCGCTGTTCCTCCCAATCACTGCTTGTCCTCTACTGTGCCGCCGAAAAGAAGAAGCTGAACTGATGGACTTTAGGCTTCTCGATAGACCGTCAGCACGATGAGAGTTCTCTGCATTAGCCCCCTAACCGCGACTGTGTTCCTTGCTTCTGGTTAGGGTCTGCACTCTGGCAAAAGTGGAGAACTAGAGTCGAGCCAGTGTAAGTATGTCTCCATAGTGTGCCAGCACAACAAATTATTCCTGGCGAATTCAGCGGAATCGAATGGATAGGCAGTTTCGACGTGGCTGTAATCGAGTACGACAGGGATGTGCGGTGGAAGCTTGGGCACAACGTCTCTTTGATTGACAATCCTCCAGGAATCAATCGGCAACTGATTGAAACGTTGCACGAACGGTCCGGTTCCAACTCGCGGCGACGCGAATGTGCAGATCGTCGCGATATCGAACTTGCCTTTCGCGCTGTTCTCCATCACGAACAGCGTGGCAAGCGCCGCGCCCAAGCTATGGCCGGCCACGACGGTTGGCCGCTTTGGCCGGGTTCGCCCCTCGGCTGCGGGCAGTCGCACGCCGCGCTCTGCCTCCCTGCTAACCGCTAACTGTTCGAGTTGCTGGGCGAAAGAACCACTGAAGGTTTCCGGCTCGGCGGTCTCTGCTCGAGGACCGGTTCCTGGCAAGGTGCGCTTCACCACTTTCAACGTGCTGTAAATCCTGTCGAATCCACCGGCAACCCGGCCGGCATCGGGGACCTGACGAAAAGAAACGGGCACAGCGTCTCCGTCATTAATCCACTCCAGCGGTCCCTCTGTCCCGCGAATGGCGATGATGCGCGAATCGGGATCTTGTAACGCGTGTGCAACGATTCCGTAGAAAACTGGTTCTTCAAGATTCAGAATGAAATCCGACATATGAATCCAAGCCCCGAGTTCGTATGTGGGTGGAATGCCTGCAGGCTCGGGCCTGAGCGGGTCCGGCCCCTGAGAGTGCTTAAACATGGTGTAAGCGGCCTGAACAAACTGGCCGTAGAACAGGGCTTTCTTCGCGTCGAGTGGCTGGCTCAGCGTAAACCTCACCGATCTGTAATCGTCAGTGGATACTACTGCCAAGATGGTCCTCGTTCAACTATGCCCACCCGTTCTATAAATGATGAAGCGTGGGCCAGAGTTGTAGCACAACGACTCGCGTAGCGTGTGGCGAGCCGGTCGGAAGGTAAGTTGTGCGGCTGACGAGGAGTTGGTAATCGCATGCGAAAGTTGGCCGAAGTTCAGGAAGCCAAGGAGTTGATGAACGAAGCGATCGATTGGTCGGTTTTCAAGTGGATGTTTGAGAAACCGAGTGTACGAAAGACGGCCGATCGAGCCAACGATGCGCTGGACCGGCTGGAGCGAACCGTCAAGGCGCGTTGGAACGATGAGCTGAAAGCGACATTGAACGATCTATCAGGAAAGGGCGGCCGGCGACATCCGAAAGGCCAAGAGGCGCCGCCCACAACCAACTCGGAAATCAGGCTGCTGGTGGAAAAAATCAAGGCCGCGGACGACGCAGCACGTCGCGCAAGGCTGGATGCGGAAGACACATTTGACGAAGCGGAGCCCCAGTTGAGCACCAGCCTGGCGCGAGAAGGATGCAAGAAAGCGATTCATTGCTGGGAATTGCACGAGAAAGCGATCCGCAAAGCAGAAGCTGCGATGGAAGTAGGCAAAAGAATCGTAGGGTAAGTCGTTAGGCAGTGTGCCGCAGGGTTTTCTCTCCGCCGCCATTGCAGGCTTCTGTTTCCTCGTACAGGTCATCGATCTGCTTGCGATAGCGTTCCGCAATGGTCTTGCGCCGAAGTTTCATTGTTGCCGTGAGTGTGCCATCCTCGGCGGTGAATTCGTCCGGCACCAACAAAACCTTTTTCAAGGTTTCATGCCGGGCCAGACCACGATTCAACTCGCCGACAATGCCGTCGTAGAGCGCTTTTACCTTTGGTTCTGCGATCAGTTCTTTGTTGCTAGAAAACACGATTTGGTTGGCGCGCGCCCACTCCTCCAACAGCAAAAAGTTCGGCGAAATAATCACGGAAGCAAATCTTCTGCGGTCTCCCAGTATCACGGAAGCGCCGATCATCTGATTCAGCTTTAGTGCGTTTTCGATCGGTTGTGGCGCGATGAATTTGCCACCCGAGGTTTTCAGCAGATCTTTCTTGCGATCTGTCACCGACAGAAATCCTTCGTCATCCAGGTGGCCAATATCTCCGGTCTTGAACCAGCCGTCGACAAACGCGTCTCGAGTCTCTTCCGGGCGATTCCAATAGGCTCGGAAAATCGAGGGACCGCGCACCAGAATTTCCCAGTCGTCCGCAATCTGCACCTCAACATTAGCCAGGGGACGTCCGACCGTTCCGATTTTGTGCGCGCCCGGCGAATTAAGCGCGATGACCGGAGAGGTTTCCGTCAAGCCATAGCCTTCGTGGATGCGAATCCCGATGTTCGCGAACCACTCCGCCAGTTCTTTGCCCAGAGGCGCGCCGCCAGAGACGAATAATTCCGCGTTGCCGCCCATTCGCTCGCGCACTTTCGAAAACAAGACTTTGTTGGCCAGTTTCCAACGCAAGGAAGCCGGAATCTTGCCGGCAAGTATCTCCGGTCTGTGTTTCTGGCCCACGGAGAGAGCCCAGTGATAGACTGCGCGCTTCGGAAACCCTTTGGCTCTCTGTTGCACCTGGCCATAAATCTTCTCGTACACGCGTGGCACAGCGACAAAAATCGCGGGCCGCACCTCCATCAGAGCCTGCGGCAGTTGCTCGATGAAAGGGCAATAGGCCAGCGTCACTCCGCGATGCAGCAGCGCGATATCCGCATGACGCGCGGTGACGTGCGATAGCGGCAGAAAGGAAATACTGATCTGCCCGGGATAAACATCAAAACCGTCGAGCGAATGTTGAATATTCGACGTCAAATTGCCGTGGCTCAGCTGCATGCCTTTCGCGTCGCCGGTGGTTCCCGAGGTGTAAATGATGGATGCCAGATCATCTGGGGTGATGGTGCGGGCAAAGGCGTCCAAATCCGGATCGCGTTCAACAGGACCTTCCTGCATTAGCCGCTGTATCTGCGTGGCATCGGTGGTCTTCACTTGATCCATCACCACCACTTTTCCCAACGCTGTTTGATCCCGGATGGACAGGACCTTTTCTAGTTGCTTCTCTGTGGAGACGACAACAACTTTCGCGCCGGAGTCCCGCAAAATGTAAGCGGTTTGCTGGGCTGTGAGCGTGGAGTAAATGGGCACGACCACGACGCCCAGCAGCAGAGAAGCGAAGTCCACGGCCGCCCACTCAAAACGATTCTCACTGAGGATGGCCAGCCGGTCTCCCTTGGTGAGACCCCAGCGGCGGAGCACCTTGGCCACGCCAGCTACCTTCTGGTAAAGCTCTTGCGAACTGAGGGGCACCCATTCGTTTGCTTCACGCACCACATCGCGCGGGGCTGCCCGTGTCCCACGATGGTAAAGAAAATGTCGTTAATGGTTCGAGGTTTCATGCCTGGAAAAGTGTCTCCGGGCACGTGCTGAATTTTGACTGCCGCACTACTACAAATGGCCCCACCGCCAGGTTGGACCAATGGTGAACCGGGCGTAGTTCTGCCGGTTCGAAAGCAAATCATTGAACAGGTGCGTGTTAATCCAATCGGCGGTAAACCGGACTCCTACGTGCTTGGACAAGTTGAGATCGAAGCCGCCCCCCACGCCAATGAACCAAGTCAAATCGGACTGATGAGGTTTCGGCGGAGGAATATTGAGCACTTCGAACAATCCGCCGAGGCCCGGTGGGAACGTGAGGTCCGCCGACTCGTGGATTCCTCCGAGGCCGGGACGCACCAGGAAAGTGATCTTTTTCCATTTGCGGATATAAAACTGCGGCCCCACTGCAAAGGTGTAGGTGGTCGATTTGAAGGGTACGGTAATCATGTTCGGTAGCGGTATCAGGGGGTTCTGCGCGTTGGCCGCGGTCAGTATCGGAGCGTAGACCGTCTCGCTGCCGTTGATCGTCCCGCCGCCACTGATGATAGCGTTCCCACTGGCACTGAAATCTCCACCCAGACCGAGCCACGGTTTCGCGGTGACGCCGAAATCAACGTCGAAGCCGCGTTGCGTCAGGTTGCGAGCAGGGCTGATCAGATAATCGAATCCGGTATAAATGGTGTAACGGTTGATATCCGTTTGCTGCGCCATTGCCGGCAAACAAACAGACAGTGCAAGTACGCAAATCAGCGCAAATTTCATATATTCCCCACTTCCATTTAGAAAGCAACGGGATGGCCTCATTAAACCCTGGCGAGGTTCTTGATTCAGTCCGGGGACTGCTTCCGCTGCTGCGGGCACCGTTGCCGCGCGACTACAGGGAGGTAGTGCCATATTGGGTCACAAAGGTAAACCCGTTTCAGTGACGTTCGTCACTCTAACCGCGACAAAGCCCTGAATATCGCAGTATTGCCAACGTTTCGTTGATTTCCTGGCGCCGGCCTGCGGTATGCTAGGGGCGTTCGGCTGCTGCCCGGTTAGCGAATCCAAGACATTATTAAGGATGCACGGATGAAGGCCACATCGAAGATTGCGGTATTTGATACCACTCTAAGAGATGGCGAGCAGGCAGCGGGGACCCGCATGGGAAGTCGCGACAAGATCACGCTGGCGCGCCAACTTGCCCGATTGAAGGTGGACATTATCGAGGCGGGATTCCCGGCGTCTTCTCCGGAAGACTTTGACGCCGTACGGAAGATTGCCGAAGAGATCAAGGGACCAACCATCTGCGCATTGTCTCGCGCGGTTGCGGCCGACATCGAGTCCTGCGGCAAGGCGCTTGCCAAGGCGTCGCGCCCACGCATTCACACCGGTATCGGCGTTTCCGATATTCACATCATGGGCAAGTTCCGTGACGAGCGCTATGGCAAGACGCTGGAAGCTAAGAGAGCACAGATGGTGGCGCTGGCGGTGGATTCCGTAAAGCGCGCGCGCAACTGTGTTGGCGATGTTCAGTTTTACGCCGAAGATGCGGGGCGCGCCGACGCGGCGTACCTGTTCGAGATGCTGGAAGCAGTCATCGATGCGGGGGCAACGGTGGTGAACATACCCGACACGACGGGCTACACCGTTCCCGAGCAGTACGGCGAACTGATTCGCGGGATTCGAGAGAACGTTCCGAACATAGCGAAGGCCACCATCAGCGTGCACTGTCACGACGATCTGGGTCTTGCGGTAGCCAACTCCCTGGCGGGCATTCGCAACGGCGCGCGCCAGGTGGAAGGTACCATCAACGGGATTGGAGAAAGAGCCGGCAACGCCGCGTTGGAAGAAATCGTGATGGGCATTCGCACGCGAGCCGACTACTACGGAGTGAGCACCGGAATTGAACCGCGCGAATTCTTCCGCACCAGTCGCATGGTTGCCGACATGCTTGGAATGCCGGTTCCGGCGAACAAAGCGGTCATCGGCTCGAATGCATTTGCGCACAGTTCCGGCATTCACGTGGACGGATTCCTGAAAGACAGACAAACCTACGAGATCATGCTTCCCGCGGACGTTGGATTTACAGAGAGCCGAGTGGTGTTGACGGCGCGTACCGGCCGAGCAGGGCTTCGCTCACGGCTGGAAAAACTTGGCTATGAACTGTCCAAGCCAGAGCTTGACAGCATGTATCAACGATTCCTTGCCGTCGCGGATAAGAAACAGGAAGTGCTCGACGAAGACCTGCTCGCACTGGTTCACGACGAATTACCTCCAGTGAAGCAACTCCTCAAGCTGGAGTACATGCAAAGTTACAGCGGCACGTCTGCGATTCCCACCGCAACTGTGCGTCTTTCGATGAATGGCAAGACCAAGGAAGGGGCTTCGGTCGGCGACGGGCCGGTCGATGCCATATACAAAGCGATTGCGCAACTCACCGACACGCATGCCAAACTTTTGCGCTATGACATTCGCGCGGTAACCGGGGGCACCGAAGCGATGGGAGAGGTCACGGTACAACTGGAGATCGGCAACCGGCGGGTGATTGGCCGGGGTGTTTCAACCGACATCATTGAAGCCAGCGCAAAAGCGTATGTAGATGGTCTGAACCGGCTCGCCTAAGTCGGCAAGGCAAACCAATCTATTTTGCTATAGCGGCCAGCGCTCGGCGCGTGGAGTCCAGGGTCTTGATCAGCGATTCCTTGGGCAGATTCTGAATGATGGATTTGATCACCCATGCCAATCCCAAGGGCACGTCGCGCGTCAATGAAATGGCGCGGCACTCAGCGCATACACCGCCATCCCGCTCCTGAAATCTCCAATAAGAATTCAAGCGCCAAAGGAATCCATGCCTGTGTCGGGAGGTACCACCTTTTCCTTCGGGCTTCCGGCGTTCTCCACTTCCGCAACCCGCGCGGTGTACGAACGGCAAACGGCGCGTGCCGGGTCCAGAGAATCGTAATGGACCTTATGATCGGTATCGAGGACCACGGTGATGATCTTTTTCTTGAGAAGGCGCAAGTAAATTTGAAAATCGTCGTCGCGGCGGGCGGTCAAATCCTGAACCGGTTGCAGTACACGCCATTTAACATGGTTTGTACCAACGTGCCGGGACCGCAGCATCCACTCTATTTGCTGGGCCACAAAATGCTGCACTGCTATCCCTATGTTCCGATTGGCGGCGAGATGACGCTCAACTGCGCGATCCTGACGTACAACGGCACGGCGTATTTCGGTTTCAGCGGAGAAGTGCATGCGGCACCGGACCTTCGGCGTTTGGAAACGCTACTACAATTAAGCTTCAAAGAATTGCGAGATGCCGCCCGGGTCAAGCCCGCGCGCAAAGCGGTAAGCAAGAAACAGAAGCGCGTGCGAACCGAAGCAAAGGCCGTAGCAGCATCCGCGCCAATACCGGAGCCCGCGTCGCCGCCGGCTTCCGATCCTCTAACCATTACTCTAGAGCCGCCCACTCCAGTCGAATCAACAGGGTCCTCGAACACGGAGAAAAAGATCTTGGCAGAGTTGATCGCTTAGGACTGCGAAGCACGTAAGAACTCGCCACGCAGATGTTGACAATTTTGGATTTCACCGGGGCTTTCAGTAGGTTGCTCGTCCGCCGCTGAGATCGAAGGCAGCGCCAGTGGTGAAGGAGTTTTCTTCAGAGACAAGCCACGCGACCATGGAACTCACTTCATTCAGTTCCAGAAAGCGTCCGCGCGGAATGCGCGACAGCATGAAATCAATATGCTCCTGACTCATTTGTTCGAATAGGCGAGTGCGCGCTGCCGCGGGAGTGACGCAATTCACGGCGATGTTCTTGTTGGCGGTTTCTTTTGCCAATGATTTCGTGAACGCGATCACTCCGGCCTTCGAAGCGCTGTAAGCCGAGGCGTTCGGATTGCCTTCTTTGCCTGCAATGGAAGCAATATTCACAATGCGACCGTAGTCTTGCGTCAACATATGCGGGATGATTGCGCTGCAGCACAGAAAAACACCCGTTAAATTAATGTCGATCACCTGTTTCCAGTCCTCCAGCGGATACTCCCAGGATTTGAGGTTTGGACCCGCGATACCGGCATTGGCGACAAGGATGTCGATGCGGCCGTGTTTTTCCAACGCGGACTTGGCGGCCTTTTTCACGCTTTCAGCGGAGGACACGTCCACAACTTCGATCGACACGTCGCCTCGACCGCCGAGATCGGTTTGTGCCTTGTTCAACAGAACTTCATCGCGGTCCCATAGCGAAACTGCCGCACCCGATGCCAGCAAACGAGAGGCAATGGCGAAGCCAATGCCTTGCGCTGCTCCCGTGACGACTGCTTTGCGTCCCTTTAGATCAATCTGATTCATGATTCCTCGTTGGCGCTATTGACTAGCGTACGCATGTTGTCAGCAACCGTGATTTCAGACAAGCGTCTGCCTATTGGGGTAAGCGTTGGTCAACAAATTCTATGCGAAACGCGCGAAACGAGGACGGGCCAAGGGAGGAGAGGTGGAATGTGGGCGCCGAGCGCTATTAAAGCTGTACTTCGATTGCGATACCAACAAACAGGGTGGTGCGGGCTAACGATAGCAGAGCTGGCAAATCTCAGGCCTTTCCTTTTTCCCTCGGTGGCTGGGGATTCGAGCATCCGACCGAGTAGCCCGCAAGAAACCCGAGAGCATATTTGATGCCAAGCCAGTCCCGAAATCCGACGTCCGTGAACGTAGTTAACTTCAATGAACCAGGGCACATGGCGCGCAAGGGTCTTCAGCATCCACTGCGCTGCTGTTGGGCCTTGGTTCACAGTCTGAAAAAACCTTCCAGAAGTGTGCAAGCGAGAAGCCGAGCCGCGAATTCGGCCTCGAGGTTTACCTACCGGCTGCCGCGATCCGTGCCGCAACACAACTCACCTTCGCGATTACCTCCGTGCCCAAGCCAGTCGAGGACTGGATCGCCAGGGTGCCGCCGATGCTCCGCACGCGTTCACGCATGGAAGCCAGGCCGATGCCAGCCGAGTCGCGCAAGGTCGAGGAGTCAAATCCCTTTCCAGAGTCTCGAACCGTCAGCGATACGATATCAACCTCTCGCCGCGCAAAGACTTGCACGCTGCTGGTGCCGCTGTGTTTTGAGGCATTGTTCAGAGCTTCCTGTGCGACCCGGTAGAGGCATCCGGCCACTTCTTGTGGAAGCCGATCGGCGCGATCATCGACTTCGAGGCTGACGGCCACCTCGCGGTGTTGAAAGATATTGGTGCAAAGTTCGCTGAGGGCGGCGCGCAAACCCAGATGGTCGAGCTTGGTTGAATGCAGGTCGCGGCACATGTCGTGGATGGTCGAGGCCAGCTCCTGGAGGCGCAGACTTAGATCCGCAGCCTTCTTGGCAAGTGCGGTGTTGTGGTCCGCATGGAGTTGCTGTTTCAGCCGCTCGATCTCCAGGCCCATCAGCACCATTCTCTGACCAATGTCGTCGTGCAATTCCCGGCTGATGCGCAGGCGCTCCTCTTCCTGAGCGTGAAGCAGGCGCCCGGCAAGCTGCTCCAGTTCCACTTTCGTGCTCCTGACTTCCTCTTCTGCGACTCGTCTCTCCTTGATGTCTTCGACAATTCCAACCACCAGGGGCGGGTCCGTGGCGCGCGATTTGAGCAGCGAGATGGAAACGCGCGCCCACACCCAATCGCCGTTTTTATGGCGAAAGCGCTTATCCACTTGGTAGGCCGATCTACGACCCTCGCGAAGCTCGTCGAACAGAACCACTTCCATGCGCTCATCGTCGGGATGAGTGAATTCAGAGCAGCGCATTCTTCGTAGCTCTTCTTCCTGGTAGCCCAGCATGCGGCAGAAGGCTGGGTTCACGTAGAAAATCTCGCCTTGTGTGCTTTCAAGAGCCACGCCGATGGGAGCCTGGTCCACCAACGCGCGAAATTCCCAATCGCTGGTCAGGTTCTGATTTTCCGCCAAAGCAGCAACTCTTGAGCGGGACATTGGGCGTCCTCCCGGGGGTATGGGGGACACATTAACATGGTCACATTGCTGGCGAAAGAACCTCGTTTTGGCGTGGACCGAGCTGTCCAGTCCTCCTCAGGGTCTCCTGACAAAATCTTCACAATTTCCTCATGCCTCTGGCCATACTTTGGGAAGAGCCGCGACTGTGACCTGATATTCGCGTTGGCGAGTACCCGTGCGTCTCCGCCGGTTGTGCTGGACGCATGCATGGGCGTGTTTTTTGGGCCTTCAGGAAAAAGTTTTTGTTGTCGGTTACTTCAGGAGAATTCAGATGGCAGCACTCGTAAACGGATGTACGCGACCCTGGGTTTTGTTCCTTGCACTAAGCGTCATGACTGCGGTTCCGAGCCGTTCCTTTGCGGACGACGGATCTCCATACACCAAGGCAGGCACCAAGCCGGACACAAGTGCGAACAATCCGCCGGCAAAAACTGCCCCGGCAAAGGTCGAAGCGCCCGCGCCCATGACAGAGCGCGAGCGATATCTGCTCGACCAGCTGGTGGAACTCAAACAGCGCGTTGCGGAGTTGGAGGCCAAGGCCGCCGCTTCGTCGGCCGCGCCTGCAGGTAACGCGAATGCACAACCGGCCTCTGCGAGCCCGGCTGTACCAACTGCGTCGATGGCTTCTGCGGGGAAGCCCGCCGTTGCGGTAGCCACTCCAAACATCACACCGGGAGCGCCCGCCAAAGTGGAATCAAGTTCAAGTATCTTGGCCCTGCCAGCCGTCGGGCCGCAGGACAACGCGCAGACTATACCAGCCCCGACTACTCCGAGCGCTCCATTCGCTTATGCAGACTGGACCTGGCTGAACGGCAATGCGCGCACCAAGGATCCCGTGTGGGATTCGAAATATTTCACACCCGAGTTCCGAGTCGATACGCACTTCATGCTGGATTACAACCAGCCAAAAGACCACACCATGGGTGGCTCGACGGAGAGCTTTCGCAATAACGAATTCCAATTGGAGCAGCTGAGCTTCGGCGGCGACTTGCATGTTGGCAATGTTCGAGGCCGCATCCTGACAATGTATGGGTTGTTCGCAACTACCACGCCGCGCAATGACGCGAGCGCCGGTGTTGGGCAATGGAATCTGAACGACGCCTACCGCTACTTTTCGGAAGCATGGGGCGGCTATCACTTCAATGTGAATCATGGGCTGAACATCGACGCGGGTATTTTCGTGTCCTACATCGGGTTGTTCAGTTACTACAACTTCGACAATTGGGCTTATCAGCCGTCTTTCGTTTCTTCGAATACCCCGTGGTTCTTCAACGGCATGCGGATTCAGTGGTTCCCCACTGAAAAGCTGAAGATTGAGCCGTGGATCATCAATGGCTGGCAATCCTACGCCAGATACAACGGCCATCCGGGCTTGGGCGGCCAGATTTTGTGGCGTCCGAAGCCGTGGCTTTCGATCGTTTCTAACAACTACGGCATGGGCACCGATACGCTGGGCGTGCCAGGCCGCTCGCGCATTCATACAGACGACAGCGTCGAGGTCAGGTACTACAATCAGCAGGAAAATTCCGGGTTGAGCATGGCGGCGTTCTCGCTTACGGGTGACCTGGGATGTGAATATGGCGGTTCACCCACGCCTGGCACCACGGTCAGCTGCCACAACAACAGTAACGGTCATCCCAAGCAATCCTTCGCCGGATGGATGCTCTACAATCGCCTGTGGTTCCACAGAAACCTGTTTGGTCTAACCGTCGGCGGCGGCACGATGGACAACCCAGGCCGCTACCTCACGTTGTTGCAACCCATCAACGGCGCAACCGCCGTTTCTGGATCGCCCTACTTCCCGGCGTCTCCCGGAACCGCTTTCAAAGCCTGGGACGCCACCGTCACTTTCGATTGGATGCCTTCGCAATACATCACCTTCCGTTTCGAGAACGGTTATCGCCACGCCAACGTTCCGTATTGGTCGGGCCGCTACGGAATTACTCCGCCAGGTGGCAATGTTGCTCCCGTGGCCCAGGGTGGATCCCTTGGAACCGCTGCAAGCTACATTTGCACAAACGGAAGCACCTCCGCGGTTTCCAATTTCTCGCCCTCGGGGCAAGGCTTCAGCGTCGACAATTCCGGTGGCGCGGTGGCCGCATCTTGCGCGCTGCAGTACAGCACGCCCAGCACGGCGTGGACCGCATGGCAACCTGATTTGCGCAAGGGGCAAGCCGTCAGCACCATTGCCATCATGGTGAAGTTCTAGGCGGGACTAATCGCCGCGAGAAGTTGAGGCCCGCGCCAGGCCTCAACTTCCGCGACAACAGGATCGCTTAACACTTCTGCGCCGTCCGCACAGAACCATGCGCGGAGCCCGCACGACAGTCCCTGAGTCGATCTCCGCCGCATTCGCGCTCGTCACCATGCGGTTGTCGGTTCGAAATAACTAATCACGCTTGTGATTCCTGAAAGCTTCGTTCGCAGTTCATAAGTTCCGCCAACCGCGCCGTGAGAACAGCAATCAATAACACGCATGTATGTAATCAATAGTTCGCTGCGCGATTCAAGAAACATATACAGCCCATCTATTTTTTTCTGAAAATCTTCATGATTTCATTACGTGCGTTTCCCTATCTTCTCGCCAACGCTTTGCGCGACTTGCGCAAATTGGAAAAGGGGGGCGCCGCCTTGTCAGCCAAACTTTCGACACTCTTGATTCTGACGCTGTTGTCCGGGCCATGGGCCGTGGGCCAATCGACTTTCGGCAGCATTCGCGGCACAACGCTGGACCAGACAGGTTCATTTATCCCGCAGGCACTAGTCATTTTGCATAGTGTGGATGAGAATGCTGATTTCCCGGCAACCAGTGATGATCACGGAAACTTCTCGTTTGAGAACGTCAAGCCGGGGCACTACACTCTGGCCGCGACGAAGGATGGTTTCGCCAAGGCAATCGTCGACAACGTGGAATTAGCGGCTCGGCAAGACCTTCGCCTGGACGTGAATCTGGCTTTGGCGTCTCAAAACCAGACGGTCGAAGTAACCGAAGCGGTTGCATTGGTGAACACCGAAAATGCGACGCTTGCCGATTCGAAACTCAATAGCGACATTACTCAGTTGCCTTTGAATTCGCGGGCCGTATCATCCAGTCCATTGGCGGCCTTGGCTGTTTCTCCGGACGTGGTGAAGGACACACAGGGCAATATTGCCGTGGCCGGCGCGACGTCAGCGCAGACGGGCTTCTCTGTCGACGGAATCTCGACCGCCAACGTGTTGAAAAATGGTGCGCTGCAAGACGCTTACCCCTCTTCGGAGGGGATTCAGCAGATGACCGTCACCGCGTTTAATAACAATGCGGAGTTTGCGCAGATCGGCGATGTGACGTTCACAACCAAGAGCGGCACCAACCAGTTGCACGGCAGCCTGTTTGAGTACCTGCAAAACAATACTTTGGATGCCAGAATCCTGAACTTCACCGACCAGGCGCCTAAACATTTCAATACTTTTGGCGGCAGCCTCGGTGGGCCGGTCACTATTCCGAAACTCTACTCCGGCAAAGACAAAACATTCTTCTTCTTCGATTATGAGGGGAATCGCAAACACACATCAGCTCCGCAACAACTCCTCGTTCCAACGCAAGCGGAAAGAAACGGCGATCTGAGCGCTCTCGTGGCCGCACAAGGCAGCCCTGTACTCGATCCCTTCACCGGTCAGCCCTATCTCAACAACATCATTCCGAGCGGTAGCGCGTGCAGCAACCCCAAGGACTGCGTGAGCCCGGTAGCCCAGGTCCTTCTGAACTATTATCCTCTTCCGAACGCGAACCTCGACGTGGCCAATCCCTCATACAACTATCAAACCTTGGTTCCTATCCCTTCCAGCAGCAATGGCTGGGACCTTCGCGTTGATCAAATCATCACCTCGAAGCAGCAGATTTACGCTCGCTATAGCTGGAAGAATGTGCTTTACAACGAGGGCGCGATGGGAGCCCCGGCGGGCCAGTTTCTCCCCAACGTTGTGGCCCACGATCAGAACCGTAGTCTCCTGGTTTCCTACAACTATGTGATCCGGCCGAATTTGGTGAACGAGTTTCGCTTCGGATTTACGAACTTCCATGAAAATGATAGCTTCCCGATTGAGGGCAGTTCTGCGATTAATCAGCTGGGCCTGCAAGGCATAAATATCTCCCAGCATCCAACCGGAGACGCCTTCCCGACATTCACCTTCTCGGACGGAACTTTCTCGTCCATCGGCCAGGATCGGGCCGGAACCACGATATCTAAAAGCATGCAGTTCACCGACAACCTCACCCACATCATCGCAAATCACACCCTGCGGTTTGGTTTTGATGTTCGCAAGGTGAGTTATAGCGGGGTCATGTTTTTCGTTCCGTCCGACGACTATGGAAACTTCACCTTCAGTCCGGGACTGTTCTCCAACTACTCTTTCGGAGATTTCCTGCTGGGACTGCCGCAGCAATCTTTCTTCGCCGTTACCTGTCCCCAGATCAACGCGGGCACGACACAATACGGCGTCTATGGTCAGGACTCATGGCAGGTCAATAGCCATCTGACGGTGAACTTCGGCTTGCGCTGGGAACTGCTTCCACCCTTTACCGAAACCATTGGAGACTTGGCTAGCTTCGATCCTCAGACCAACAGCGTCCTCATCCCCAATCAGTTTTTGCAGACCATCGCCAAAAATCCTGACCTCCAGAACCAGTACACCGGATTTCTCGAGTCCTTTAACGCCTGCTCAGTTCCTGGCAGAAACACCTCCCTGGCATGCAGCAATGTGAAAACCGCCAGCCAAGCGGGTGTGACGCAAGGATTGAGGCAGCTTTATCTGCGCAATCTCGACCCGCGAATCAGCGTGGCATACCGGCCGTTCAAAGACAGCAAGACGGTCATACGCGCCGGTTTCGGCATCTTCACCATGACCTCTCTGGGACCTATGTCATGGAACAATGCCGGCAACCCCACGTCGGATTTGATTACCAATGTGAATTCCATCTCCAATGGCGCGTCCCAGTTTCAGTTCCCGCTGACGGCTCCGGCTGCGTCATCTATCACCTATGGTGGAGGCAGCCTTGAAGAGGCAAATGATCCGAACTGGCGAGATCCGCAATCGGCGCAATGGAATCTGACCGTGGAACGGCAAATTACCCCTAACACCATCGCGCGGGTTAGCTATGTCGGCATGTCCGCGTACCGCTTGCCTTACACCGTTGACTTGAATCAAATTCCTGCCAGCACCACGCCTTACACTGTGCCAGCTGGGGCATTTGTGGACCCGCGAGCGCCCTATCAAAACTGGCTTCTCTTGATGTCCTCACAGAGTGAAGGGAATGCAAGTTACCAGGGGATGAAAGCGCAAGTGGAGCATAGACTCTCTCACGGCTTGTCGTTTCAAGGGAGCTACACCTGGGCCAAAAATATCAGCGACGCGCAAGGCAGCGACGCCCCCACAGCTTTCGGAGGCGAGGAACCCTACGCGATCGAGATTTCCAATCGTTTCGACCCCCGGCATGATCGCGGCAACGTGGTGGGAACACCACGACAGCGGCTTCTAGTGACTGGCATTTATCAACAGCCGTTCAAGATCACACGGTCAAGTTTTCTGAAAGCTGCCTTGGAAGGCTGGGATGTAAGCACCATCATGACGATCCAGACTGGACAGTGGCTCACTCCCACGATTAGCCCCATCTACGATCAATCGAATACCGACATGATCGTTCGATCCGGTGGCGGAGCCATTGCTCGCCCAGACTGCGTGGGAAATCCGATACCTTCCAACCAGAATCCCGCGAATTTCTTCAACATCAATGCCTTCGCCCCGACCCCTGCTGGTGCGGGAAGGTTTGGCAATTGTGGTTTGGGCATCCTGCAGGGCCCGGGGATGATTGATGTGGATGCGGGCCTTGCCAAGCAGTTTCAGATCACGGAGCGGCTGCGTTTGCGCTTTGAGGCGTCCTTTACTAACGTGCTGAACCACACGAATTTCGCGCCGCCGGCGACCAACATCAGCAACCCCAATACGTTTGGAGTCCTGCAATCCGCGCTGCTTCAGGGAGCCGGAGGCAATCGCACCGGGCAAATGGCGCTACGTCTCGACTTTTAGAACCGCAACGGTAGTGCGGAAAGATCTTCGATAGATGCCTGGCGAGAGGTCTGCCGGAAAGCGTCTCCAGAATCGCTTGCCCTTATGAACTCCTTAGGACTCCCTGAACAGTTCCTTACTTCCTGTTCGTTACTCTCTTTGAATCCCGTTCACGGTTGGACGAAACTCCACGCCCGTTTTGTTGTGGGCCCATAGGAAGACGACAACTTCATGAACAACCCCACGATTCTGGTGGTGGACGACGAGCCACAAATCCGCCGGGTCCTGCAAGCAACCCTCTCGAATGCTGGCTATGACGTCGTCGATGCGAAGAACGGCCAGGAAGGCATTGAGCGCGTTCTGCGAGAGCGTCCGGATCTTGTTCTCCTGGATTTCAATCTGCCAGACATGAACGGACCTGAAGCTTGCCGCAAGATTCGATTGTCCTTTGCTGGACCGATCATCATGGTGACAGTCCGCAACGCGGAACGTGACAAGATTGATGCACTGGATTCCGGAGCGGACGATTACGTAGTGAAGCCCTTCGTGATGGGAGAACTGTTAGCCCGTGTCCGAGCTGCGCTGAGGCGCTCTCCTACCGAACAGCCGCTTCCGAAAATCGACACTCCCGAGTTGACCGTGGATGTCGAAAAGAGGGCCATTGATGTTCGCGGCGACAGAATTCACCTGACTCCCAAAGAATTCGATGTCCTGCGTCTTCTCGTGATTGGGCAAGGCAAGCCCCTTACGTTTAAGAAAATTCTGCAGGCTGTCTGGGGGCCGGATTACGCAGAAGAAACCGAGAACCTTCGGGTGGTTATAAACCAACTAAGAAAGAAAATCGAGAAAGACCCGGCGCATCCGCGGTTCATCCTGACAGAGCACTGCGTAGGTTATCGGTTTCAGCTTCCGAGCGTGACTGACAAAAAACCTGTCCACCGCAATGTGTGATTTCCCTTGCGTCTGTCAAGATGATGCGGCGAACGCAGAAAGCGTGTTCGCCGCCAGCAATGCTGCTGAACTGCGATCGAGATAAATGGTGGTATTCGCATGGCTCCGCAAAATCGAAGCGGGCGCCTTGGGGCTGACGTCACCTTCGAGGCAGGCTTGAACCGCCGCCGCTTTGCGGGCATCGGGCACAACGCAAATAATTTCCCTGGCCTTCAGAATCTGCCGGATGGACATGGAAATTGCACGCTCGGGAACGGCTGAAATACTTTCAAACCATCCTTCGACAACCTGTTGGCGGCGGCATGCTTCGTCGAGCCGCACGATGATGTACGGAGCCTCGGTTTCAAAATTGGCGGGCGGATCGTTGAACGCGAGATGGCCATTTTCGCCGATGCCGACGAACGCAACATCGATGGGCGATTGCAGAATGGCCTCGCTGGTAACGCGGATGACTTCGTCGGGGTTTGCGTCGCCCTTCAGCAGATGACAGTTGGTGATCCCGGTTTTGTCAACCAGCCGCTCCTGAAGATATTTGCCGAAGCTTGCAGCATGACTCATCGGCAGGCCGATATATTCGTCCAGATGAAACATCTCCACGCGCTTCCAGTCGATGCCGGGAGTTGCGGTGAGTGCTTCGAGAAACGCGAACTGCGATGCGCCAGTGGCGGCGACAATGCGGGCGTGCCCACGAAGATCAATCGCCGAGCGCATGGCCCTCGCGGCCTGGGCAGCTGCCGCTGCTGCCAGAGAATTATCGTCGTCAAATACGCGAATGATCATCTGCAAAAGTCCTCGATGGCTTTTAGTGCCTTGACATCATACCAGCCGCGTGATGTTCTCTTCCCACGCGACATTTTATTGCATTAGCCGCAAGCCACTGCCGCGACGTGCGCGTGCCCGGCCGTTTGAACGGGAATTGTGGGAGGGGAAATGAGCGACCCGAAAGATACGATGGACCGAAAAGCATTTCTGACGAAATCGGCCGCGTTGCTCGCCGGAGGAGCGGCATTTGCGGGCACAGCTCTTTCCTACAGCAGAATTCCCGGCGCGAACGACCGGATTTCGCTGTGCCACATTGGGATCGGCATGCGCGGCGAAGAGCTGGACATTATCGCTTCCCAATTGAAGACCAGCCACAACGTGGAAATGACCACGGTGTGCGATCTGTGGCGCACGAACCGCGAGAAAGCTGTTGCGGCGAATACAAAATACAACGGCCGCGCGCCGCGGGATTATCAGTACGTGGAAGAGGTGCTGGCGCTGAAAGATGTGGACGCAGTGCTGATCTCCACGCCCGAACATTCGCACTCGCCCATCCTGAAAATGGCGGCAGAGGCCGGCAAGGACGCGTACGTCGAAAAGCCCATGGGCAATGTGCTGGCAGAAGCCAAGGCCGCTCGCGACGCGGTAACGAAAAACAATCGCATCGTGCAGGTCGGCACGCAGCACCGCAGCGAGCCTTACCCCATCGCCGCGTGCGAGCTGGTGCATAGCGGCGCGTTGGGAGACATCAGCAAGGTGGAGATTGTCTGGAATTACCACGGTCCGCGGTGGCGTGGACGTCCGCAAACGAATCAGCTACGCGAACAGGACACCGACTGGAGCAAATGGCTGATGACCAAGCCGTATCGCCCATTCGATCCGAAAGTTTATTGCGAATTCCGTTTGTACAAGGAATTTTCCAGCGGCATTCCGGATCAGTGGATGAGCCACGCCACCGATCTGGTGCATTGGTTCATGAACGATAATTTTCCGCGGTCGGTGGTTGCAAATGGCGGCATCTTTGCCTGGCACGATGGCCGCGAAAATGCCGACACCTTCCAGGCGCTGCTGGAATATCCCAAGGGCTTCCTGGTCAGCTACTCAACCAGTTTTGGTAACGATTCGCCAAGCTTCACGCGCTACATGGGGAAAAAGGCGACGCTGACCAACGTCGGCGGAGAGGGAAGTCCGCGTTATCAAGTGACGCAAGAAAAAGGCAATCACGAAGACAATGCCGACATCGACGATCAGCGTGCTTCCAAATATGTGCTGCTGCCGGGACAAACCGCCCTTCCTCCCATGGGAATGGACGACATGTCAACGGAGCACATGGCGAACTGGTTCGATTGCATTCGTTCGCGCCAGCAGCCTAATCGCACGGTGCATGATGGATTTGCGCACTCGGTGGCGTGCATGATGGCCACGGAATCCTACTGGTCGGGCAAAAAACAGTATTGGGATGCGGCGACCGAGACGATCGTGGATCACGCCTGACGGGCTGCGGCGGGAGTTGCGCGAAAGATCAAGTCGAATGCTTGGCGCGAAACTCCGCAAGACACTTTTGCGCCGTCTCTAGTTCGGAGAAGCGGCTGCCTTCTTGTTCCACCAGGTAGTATTCCGCCCCGCCAACGCTCTCGGCTGCCGCGAAAATGCTCTTCCAATCCGCCACGCCTTCGCCAAACAGAACCTTATATCCCTTTGCGGCATCTGGCGACCAATCCTTGCAATGCAACGAGCGAATTCTGCCGGGGTTCGCGCGAATCCAGGCGACCGGGTCCGATCCCGCCTCAATGCAGGTGCCAACATCTAATTGCAACATGACCGTTGGCTTTGTGTTCTTCGCGAGGAACTCGATTGGCCGCTCCTTCATCGGAAGGTCCGCAGCAGGCGTGAACTCCAGTTGGTGATTGTGGTAGCCGGACTTCAATCCCGATGGCGCAAGTTGCTCGGCCGCGGAGTTCAAAGTGTCGGCCACTTCCTTCCAGCCGTCGATGCCGGGCTTGGGTTGCGCCGAAGCCATCACCACATATTTGCTGCCCAGAATTAAATTGTAATCGCGCGCCTTAGGGAGTTTTTCTTTGCTGAAGTACGCGCTGTCGTTGTGGGTTGAAAAGCATCGGATTCCCAGATCGTCCAGCAGCTTTTTCATATCCTTCGTCTGGCTTTCCGTCCACTCGAAATATGGCGCGTAGAATTCCACGCCCTGGTAACCCATCTTGGCTACGGCGCGCACCGTGCCCTGGGGATCCTTTTGGAGTTCGCCGCGAACGGAATAAAGTTCCAGCCCGACGGGAATGGAACTGGCGGCGTGGGCTTTCAATGCCCACGGAAGGATTGCGGAATAGGCGAGAAAGGTGCGACGCGAAACGCTTGAGAGAGGCATGGCCAGATCGTAACGCAGTCGGATCGAGAATTCATGCCAATTCGAGCGCAGCGCCGGAGCAGCGGCCGAAGCGTGAAGATGATTTATCGGGCGCCGAGCAAAATGTCGATGGTTAACTGGTCGAGGCGCTCGTAGGGCAGCCGTTTCTTCATCATGGCGTCCTTGTCAAACGCGTGGGCCAGCAGGCCTGCGGCGCCTTTCTTGGAATATTTGTCGACCGGCGGAATGGCATTTTTCGTCGTGGAGATATCCTTCAGGATGGTCTGAATTTCCTTGTCCTGATTCCAGCGCGCGGCTTTTTCTTTCAAGATGAGGTAATTCCGCATGCAGCCGCGGGCAAAATCCTTCACTCCCTCGCCGTCCTCGGTGCGATACGCGTGCGCATCGAAATGGCGCGGGCCGTCGTAACGCACGTCTTCCAGAAACTTCACCAACCAGAACGCCGATTTTGGATTGGCGGAGGCAAAGCGTAAATCCTGGTCATAACGACCGGGCATTTGATCGTTCAGGTCAATGTGAAACAGTTTGCCCGCTTCCCACGCTTGCGCCACGCCATGCATAAAGTTCAGCCCGGCCATCTGCTCGTGCGCTACCTCTGGATTCACGCCAACCATTTCGGGGTGCACCAGAGTGGGGATGAAGCCCAGGTAGTGGCCAGTCGTTGCCATATAAATGTCCGCGCGCGGTTCGTTCGGTTTCGCCTCCATGGCAAATTTGTAACCGTAGCCGCGCTCGATGCTGTATTCGCAAAGATAATTGACGGCGTCGCGCAAGCGTCGAACGGCATCATCGGCGCGGCGGCATGCATCGGTCTCAGTGCCTTCGCGGCCGCCCCACAACACAAAAATCTTCGCGCCCAGTTCCGCTCCCAGATCCATCGCGCGCATGGTCTTCTGCAACGCATAGGCGCGTACTTCCGGGTCGTTGGCGGTAAAAGCGCCGTCGCGAAAAACTGGATGAAAGAAGAGCGACACCGTGGCCATGGGCACGACGATACCGTGCTCTTTGCAGGCTTTCTTGAATTCGCGCACAATTGCGTCGCGTTCCGCAGGAGTCGCGTCAATGGGCACCAGGTCGTTGTCGTGCAGATTGACGCCCCAGGCTCCGATCTCACCAAGAATGGCTACGATCTCCGTCGGCGGCAGTACGGGCCGCACCACATCGCCGAAAGGATCTCGCCCGCGGTTGCCCAGCGTCCAAAGTCCAAAAGAAAACTTGTCGGCCGGTTTTGGTTGGTATGCATTGCTTGGGCTCATGGAATTTCCTCGCTGGGTGAATTTAACGACGCTCATCTGAAACGACTGGAAATGAATTTGGAGCGATGAGGAATTCCCGAAGGAGGGAGTTCACGCAGGTACATCAAAAAGCCCTCGGGAACCGCCAGCACAAAAGAACATTCGAGTAATTCTGCGACGTGTACGTTAACGTCAGGCCCATAGTAACATCCGGCAGCGAGATTGCAACCGCCGGTTCGAAAGCGGTTTAGTCCGGCAGCGTAGCTTCTTGCGTGATCGTGAATTGGCTGGATGCGCCTGCGGTCTTCGCCAGGCCCGCCCTCGTTGTTGGCTGGCCCCCGCCAATCCACAGTTCCACCTTGCCGGGCAGGATGCGGTGCCGCCCCGCATCGTCCACCACGTTCAATTCGCGGTCCCGAAGGGTGAAGACCACAGTCTTTTTCTCGCCACGATCGAGATGAATGCGTTGAAATCCCTGCAGCGCACGAAGCGGAGCGCCGGCAATGCCGGAATGTGTGAGATAAAGTTGCACCACCTCATCCCCAGCCATCGCGCCGCTGTTCGTAACATCCACCGATACGGTTACCGAATGATTGGAGGAAAGCCCAGCAGCGTCGACACGTGGATTGTCATAACGAAACGAGGTATAGCTCAGGCCATAGCCAAAGGGATAAAGCGGCTCGCCGCCAAAATAGCGGTACGTGCGCTTGGCCATCGAGTAGTCCTCGAACGCCGGCAGTTGGTCGGTGGACTTATAGAATGTTACCGGCAGCCGGCCAGCGGGACTGAAGTCTCCAGCAAGCGCCTGGGCAACTGCGGTGCCGCCTTCTTCACCCGGGTACCAGGCCTCGACAATCGCGGAGATGTGTTCCTCGGCCCAGTTCACGGCCAGCGCGCTGCCATTCATCAGCAACAGAACCGTGGGCTTACCCACAGCATGAACGCGCTCCAGAAGCTTTTCTTGTGGCGCGGGCAGATCAATCCGCGTGCGGTCGCCACCGCCAAATCCCTCGGCGTCGACTTTCATCTCTTCGCCCTCAATTCGCGGCGAAAGGCCAAGCACCGCCACCACCAGGTCGGCATCCTGTGCCGCACTGGCCACTTCCTGTCCGCCATGGTCCGGCAGACTCCAGACGAATCGCGCCTCGGAACTGCGTATATTCTGGAAATATTCAATTTTGATCGCGTAGCGATGATCTTTTTCCAGATGGATTTTTTTGGTCAACGTGGAAGCGGGGTGGTGAATGTTCCAATCCTCGATCACCAGATTGCCGTCGAGCCAAAGCCGGTAGCCGTCTTGACCCGTAAATCCGATTAAGTACTCGCCGGTTTCTGGCGGCGTCAGGGCGCCGGTCCAGCGCACCGAATAATTCTTCAACAATTGCGGCGAAATGCCGGTGTCGCCCCAGGCAAAATCGACGGCGTCGTCGGTGCGAGTAATTGTGGGCGTTCCTTGCAAAGTCATGTTCGCAAAGTAGTCCGCCCGCAGCCCGTGCTCTTTGCAGGACGCGTCGGTGCAAAGCGCGCTGTGTGGAATCGCCTTGATGACTAGACCCACCAAACCCGTGCCCTCGACGTACACAATTTTCGAGCTGGGGTACCGTTTACGAAGACCCTCCAGAATCGTCACCGGCTTGGACGGCGTGCCGTTGTAGTTGCCCACCAAGGCGTCCAGGTCGTCGGCGTTGGGGCCGATCACCGCGATCTTCTCAGGTGCGCGCTTCAGGGGGAGAAAGTTATCCTTATTCTTTAAGAGAACGATGGCTTCTTGCGCCGCACGAAGAGCCAGTTGCCGGTGCGCTTCGTTATCGTTTTCCGCCGGGCTTATACGTGAATACGGCCCGGAAGCCGGCGGATCAGACAAGCCAAGCCGGAAACGCGCCGTGAACAATCGCCGTAGAGCCTGATCGATGTCGGCTTCCGCGAGCAGCCCCTGATGAACAGCACCAAGGATCGCCGCCCGTTCGGTGCTCATGTGATTGCGGTAGTCGCCGCAGATCAGGTCCATGCCAGCCTTGAATGCCACGGCCACGCCTTGTTCCGGCGTAGTCGCGAAGCGGTGCCCACCAAAAATGTCTGTGGCCGCTCCACAATCGGAAACCACGTAGCCTCGAAAGCCCCAATCGCGACGCAGATGTTCCTGCAGCAGCGCGACATTTGCGCAAGCGGGCTGGCCATTCAGAGAGTTATAAGAGCACATCACGGATTCCGCTTTGCCTTCGATTACCGTTGCGCGAAACGCCGGCAAATAGGTGTCCTCCATGTCGTGCCGGGAAGCCTGAACATCCACCGTGTGCCGCGTGGACTCCGGGCCGCTATGCACTGCGAAATGCTTGGGTGTAGCGACGGTTTTCAGGTAGTTGGGCTCGTTTCCCTGCAAGCCGGTCACAAAAGCGACGCCCAACCGTGCCGTCAGGTAAGGATCCTCACCATATGTTTCCTGGCCGCGTCCCCACCGCGGATCCCGGAAAATATTAATGTTAGGCGACCATACGGTGAGCCCGCGATACCAGTCAGAAGAGCCATCCGCATGCACGGTCTGGACATATTTGGCGCGAAACTCCGTGCTGATCACGTCGGCGATCTGGTGCATCAGAGGCTCATCGAAAGTGGCTGCCAAGCCGATCGCCTGCGGGAATACGGTTGCTTCACCGGCGCGAGCCACTCCGTGCAGCCCTTCGTTCCACCAGTTGTATTCAGGAATTCCTAAACGAGAGACGGCAGCGGCGGTATGTCCGAGCTGCGAAATTTTTTCTTCAAGCGTCATGCGTGAGAGTAGATCGTCGACGCGCTGCTCGATGGGCAGCTTCGGATTTTTGCACGCTGCAGGGGCTTGTTGCGCGGGTGCAGCGGGGCACAGCGCCGCGCCCAGGAAGAAGCAGGCCAGCCAATTAATTTTCATTGTCGAGGTCTCATCCAAGAGGTAAATTTCCCGGTAAGTGGAGTGAAAATACCGAGGCAGCATACCATCGTTAACCTACACGTTCGAAGCACGATTTTACCGCCGCAGCTTAACGCTACATGCAGCGACAGAGGTAAGATAGGGCGCCGCCAGTAAACTGAGGTTGCGTAGCGCGATTGTGACGTCAATGTTAAAGCCGCAAAAACGAACCGGCGGCCCTGTTGGCAAGCGGAGCGAGGAGCCTCGCGATGAGTAAGCAGCGGCGTGGAATTCATCTGATCGCGGAACTGGCTGGCGTGTCTATCGGAACCGTCGATCGCGCTTTGCATGGCCGCGACGGCATCAAGGAATCCACCCGACAGCGCATTTTGCAGGTGACCCGCCAAATCGGGTACACCCCGAATCTGGCGGCCCGCGCACTATCCGTGTCCAAAGCCAGCGCACGCGTCGGCGTATGCATGCCGAAAGAAATCCATTTCTTTTATGACCAATTGTGGCGGGGCGTTCTGGAGGAGAGCAAACGTGTCGCGCCGTTCGGCATCGAGTTTATCAATCACCCGGTGCAAGTGCTCGGCCAAGGCGATACGGACGCATTCAAGGAACTGATGAAGAGCGGAGTGAATGGCATCATCCTTACCGCGGGAAATCCAAAAGACCTGAAGCCGCTGATTGACGACGCGGAAGAAAAGGGAATTCGTGTGGTGTGCGTTTCCACTGACGCGCCCGACAGCAAGCGCTCCTGCATCGTCTGTGTTGAGCCCTGGCTGAACGGTTGCCTTGCTGGCGAATTAATGGGCAAGTTTGTTCCGGCGGGTTCGAAGGTCGCCATTGTTGCGGGCATGCTGAAAACTGAGGATCACCGCAAGAAGTCGGACGGATTCTCGGAAGCGTTTGGCCGGCATTGCCGCGGAGGAAAAATCGTCGGCGTAATTGAAGGGCACGAAGATGAGGACGAGAGCTTTCAAAAAACGTTTGATCTGCTGCGGCGTTTCCCAGCCGTCGCCGGAATTTACGTGAATACCGTGAACTGCCTTCCCGTGTGCCGTGCCCTGGGTGCGCGCGGCCTGGCTGGTAAAGTGAAGCTCATCGCCACCGACCTTTTTGCGGAGATGGCTCCGTACTTTCAAAAGGGAACTATCTCCGCTTCCATTTATCAGCAGCCGTTCCGGCAAGGCCAATTGGCGGTGCGATTGATGGCCGACAATCTGACGAATAGAATCGATTTCCCTCCCAGCGTGCATCTCAGTCCCGGCGTGGTGATGACCTCGAATCTGCATCTGTTTCGGGAAATGCGCCGCAATGAAGCCAAGCTAACTGAATCCATTCCGTGAATGAAAGGCTACCAAAAAGCGGATAGAGGCCTGGTGCGATGCGCCACGGTGAAAAGTATTGTTATTATAGAAACATGACCAAGCGCAAACGCTTTCTCTCCCTAACTCCTTGATTTTCAAAGGACTGCGAGTGGATACGGATTATTGGAACCCCCAGAAACGGCCTTTTCCCTCTAAAAAAACGATATTCTCCATTCATTTTTCAGAAAGAAATGCTTGACAAGACTTTCGCAAACAGAGTAAATACCAAACTAACGAAAAAACGTGACCGTTCACGGTTTTGCCGTGAGCCAGCTTGGCGGTCGGTGGTGGCGTTGCCGGATCGTTGGCAGGTAACAGCGGACGCGGGGTGCTGGGGTGGTTAAGGCTTCGTTCTTGCCTTTTCTCAACTCAATTTTTTGTCGATGGTGCTGCTCGTATCGTGGCGCAAGCGGAGCGGTGCAACTCCGGCCATGATTCGGCCAAGTAATGAAAAAGGGCTCACCGATTTACGCAGTTTGTCGGGATGGCTTGGTGACGACGTCAGATCGTCGCTAGGCGGAGGCAACCAAATGAATGAAGTAGTATGTAGTTTTGCACGTGTCCTACGCAGTAATTTCCGTTATGTCTGGATTCTGGTTCTGCTCCTGGCCGGTTTGCCGTTCCTCGCCGCTGCTCAAGAAGCAACGATCGTGGGAACCGTTACCGACCCGGCGGGCAGCGTGGTTCCGAACGTTGCGATTACCGTCACCAATACGGGCACGGGATACGTGCGTACGTTTACGACAAATGACTCCGGTCAGTTTGTCGCTCCCGGTTTGCCCATTGGCAAATACGATTTGAAGGCGGAATCGTCCGGCTTCAAAATCGAGGAGTCCAAAGGTGTAATTCTGAACGTCAACGACCGCATACGCGTTGATTTTCAGATGAAGATGGGTACAAAGTCAGAGACTGTTTCTGTTGAGGCCAACGCCATTTCGGTGCAAGCCGACAGCAGCGAACAGAGCAACCTGATCAGCGGTACGCAAATCTCCCAGCTGGCCACGAATGGCCGAAGCATCTACACCTATGTAACGTTGACGACTGGTGCTTCCAACCTGATGCCAGACTTTCAGGCGCCCACACCCGTAGGCGCGAACAGCGGTATCAGTTTTAACGGCAACCGCCCGGGCCACAACCTCTACCTGCTCGACGGAGGCGAAAACTCGGATCGCGGCGGCGCCGGCAGTTCCAGCGTCATGCCTTCGGTTGATGCCATCGCGGAGACGCAGACCCTTACTTCCAACTACAGCGCTGACTACGGGCTTTCTTCCGGCGGCACCATCAGCTCGGCCGTTAAGTCGGGCACCAAAGAGTTCCACGCTTCGGCTTGGGAATTCTTCCGCAACAACGCCTTGGATGCGCGGAATTACTTCAATCCTGCTCCCCAGCCAGTTGCCGAACTCCGTTACAACGTCTACGGCTTCAACGTCGGCGGTCCGGTAACCTTTGGGAAGCTGTACAACCCGAATAAGACCAAGACCTTCTTCTTCTACAATATGGAATGGCGCGACCTGATTCAGGGCCAGACCCTCAACCAGACTGTGCCGCTGGCCTCCACCTATGGTGGCGATTTCAGTGGCAGCACCAAGGCCATCCTGGTACCCACTACGGCTCAGGTCTCTCCGTCGATTATCGCGAAGAACTGCCCCGGTGGACTCCTTCCCGCTGGTGTTGTGCAAGGCGCAGCGTTCCCCGGCAACATTATCCCCTCCTGCATGTTGGATCCTAACGCGCAGGCACTGCTGACTGCGGGTGGCAAATACGGTGGTATTTTCCCCGCACCCACCAACGGCACACAGTTCCAGGGCGGCAATAACGTACCCACCAACGTGCGTGAAGAAGTTGTCCGCATCGACGAAAACGTGAATGACAAGTTCACGATTTATGGACACTTCGTCGCCGAGCAAATCTCCCAGAACTACGGCACCACCATGTGGAGCGGCGATAACGTGCCCACCATCTCCAATACCTTCGGCAATCCTTCTTACGCCGGCGTTATCCACACCGCGTATGTCATCAGTCCGACGTTGGTCAACGAGGCCTCCTTCAACTACAACGGAAACCGCATCGCCATTCTTCCGCTGGGTTTGGTGGGCGCGCCAGCCAGCTTCAACTTCAACCGCTTCTTTACCGGGCCGAACGTCGATGACCGCATCCCGACCATCAACTTGAACGGCGGCACCGGCGCGCAGTACACTTCCAACTGGACTCCTTGGAACAACGTCGCGGACGACTACCAGATCCGTGATGACGTCTCCTGGACCAAGGGCCGCCACCAACTCAAGATGGGCGGGAGTTGGGCACTCTACAAGAAGGTTCAGGATTGGTTCAAGAACACCCAGGGCGGCTTCAACTTCAACGGTTCCTACACCGGAAACGACTTCGCCGATTACTTGCTCGGCTACGGGCAGGGCTACACCGAAGACGCCGTTAAGAGCAGCGGCCACTGGAACAACGTTTCCTGGGCGCTCTACATTCAAGACAACTATCGCGTGAACAACAAGCTCACTTTGAACCTTGGACTGCGCTGGGATGGCATTCCGCACACCTACGAAGCCAATGACCAGATGGCCAACTTCTATCCCAACCGATTCAATCAAAGCAACTCAGCTGTTTTTGCGTTGAATGAGGACGGCTCAACCAATTACAACATTATTTCTCCCAGCAGCCCGGGTCTCGGGCCCAGCCCCAACCCGATTCTGGCGGGTCAACAGTTCTATCTGAACGGCCTCGGCATCTGCGGCGTTGGTGGAATTCCCAAAGGCTGCGTGAACGGTGCTTGGGCGAACTTCGGACCGCGTCTCGGATTTGCCTACGACCTATTCGGCACAGGCAAGACCGTCATCCGCGGCGGCTACGGCATCATGTATGAGCGCATCCAGGGCAACGACGTGTATAACAATGCGGGCACTCCGCCGTTCGCGGCGAGCGTCAACTTCAACAACGTCTCGCTCTCCGATCCCAAGACCAACATCCAGACGGGTGCGACAATTCCGGCAACCCTCCCGACCCCGATCAACAACATCACTGGGTTGGACCAAAACAACTATGCCTCACCGCGAAGCACGCAGTTCAGCTTGGGTGTCCAGCAAGCCATCGGAACGGCCGTGCTGTCCGCGTCCTACGTTGGCAGCCAGAACCGCCATCAGAACTACTACTCTGAGACCGACTTGGTGAATCAGAGCCTGCTGGCCGGTTTCCAGACGGACAGTACTGCTTACAACTCGGCCGTTCCATACCTTGGCTATCACAGCATTCGTATGGCGCAAAACGAAGCCAACGGAGACTACAATTCACTTCAGGTATCCATGCGCGGAAACCTCGCGAAGAATGACCTGAACTACTCAGTGGGATACACCTTCGCGAAGTCGAATGACTCGTTCAACAGCGGAGGCAGCGCCGGAGATCTGTACAACATTTCTAATCCCTACGCGGGTTGGAAGTACGACTTCGGTCCGTCGAACTTCTCGCACGAGAACGTGTTCTTCGCCAACTTCGTCTATCAGATTCCACTGTTGAAGAACAGCGAGAACAAGCTGCTCAAGACGACTCTCGGCGGGTGGGAAGTTGCCGGCATCATCATGGCCGAAACTGGAGCCCCGTTGAATATCGGGCTGAATGGTCAGAACGTGTCGAGCGTCGTTCCGAACACGCAGAACCGTCCAGACCAAACCGGCTCCGGGAGCAATCCGCATACCGTCAACGAATGGTTCAATACCTCGATCTATTCAATGCCAGCACCCGGACAATGGGGCAACACCCCGCGTGACCGCGTGTGGGGCCCAGGCCGAGACAACTGGAACCTTTCCCTCTACAAGAACTTCGTATTCAGCGAAGCACGCGGCAGCAGCTTGCAGTTCCGCGCGGAGTTCTTCAACATTTGGAACCACACTCAATGGCAAGGTGACAACCAGAACGGCGGCATCAGCACCAACTACGGAGCCAGCAACTTCGGCGCCGTCACCAATGCTTATGATCCCCGGACTATCCAACTGGCCTTGAAGCTGTTCTTCTAAGCTTCTAGCAGCACAACCAATTTGCGGCGTGGCGGGTCACCCCCCCGCCCGCCGCATTTTGTTTCTGGAGCCCGCAGGGCGGCGCCAAAGCGGATACACTAAACAAGTTGGCATCTTGCTGAAACCGTCTAGGTCACACTTGGGCTCATGAAATCCTGCAAGTCACTTCTTCTGTTCGTCGCCTTACTCTTTCCCTGCATCGCCAGCGGCCAAGCTCCCACTCCTTCGCAGGCATTAGCCCTGGAGCAACAGGGGAAGCTCCCAGAAGCCGCGCAAGCCTGGCAAGCCATCACGCAGCAATCTCCTGAAGACGCAGCCGCATTCGCCAGCCTGGGCGTGGTGCTGTCCAGACAAGGCAAGTATCAAGAGGCAGTCCCGGCGTATAAGAAAGCACTGGCGCTGAACCCGAAATTGCCGGGAATCCAACTGAATCTCGGATTGGCGGAATTCAAGCAGGGACATCTTTCGGAAGCGATTGCTCCGCTTCGTGCTGCCTTGGCGGAGGATCCCGATAGCATCCAGGTGCAGACTCTGCTGGGCCTGAGTTGCTACGGCGCAAAACAATTTGTGGAAGCGGCCAAATACCTGAAGGTGGCGGCGCAAGCCGATCCCGGAAATGCGGAACTGCACCAGGTGCTGGCGCAAAGTTGCCTGCGGGCGAAAGACAATGCTTGCGCCATGGAAGAGTTCAAAAAGATTGTGGAGCAAAACCCGAACTCCGCACAGGCCCACATGCTGCTGGGCGAAGCTCTGGACAATTTGGGGAGAACTCCCGAGGCCATCGAAGAATTTCGCGCCGCTGCGCAGGTGGCGCCCAACGAGCCCAACGTCAATTTCGGCCTCGGCTATTTGTACTGGCGCGTTCACCAGTACGACAACGCAAAAGCCGCGTTCGAGCGCGAGTTGGCGGTTGAGCCGGACCACGCGCAGGCGCTGGCCTATCTCGGCGACATCGAGATGAAGGCCGCCGACCTGGAGAAAGCCGCCGGTTTGCTGAAGAAGGCCGTGCAGCTGAACTCCGACATTCGCATTGCCTACGCGGACCTAGGCAGCATCTATATCGACCAGAAGCAATACCCTGAGGCATTGGCGGCGCTCCAGAAGGCCCTGAAGATTGATCCGGATCAGCCTGACACCCATTTTCGGCTTGGACGACTGTATCGCGCCATGGGCAACACCACCGCCGCCGACCAGGAATTTGCCAAAGTTAAGGAACTGAACAAGCGCGGCCAACAAGAGAACCTTCTGGAGAAAATGCCTGGCTCTTCGCCACCTTCCAGTCCGTAGAAAGCCGACCAGCCTACACGTAGGGCGCCAAGCCGCTATAAAACTTGAAAATCTCTCTTAGGGACTGGATACCGACGCCGGTCGTATCTTGCCGTCCGCCGTCAAGCGCTGCAGCCATTGCCGTGCGGTGGCCGCTTCCGGGCTGGTGGCGCTGTTCTTCAGCAGCGCGCGCAGCACCACTGCGGCATCTTCAAAGCGCTGCGCCGCGGTCAGACACTGCGCCAGAAGCAAATCGGTTTGCGGAGCTCCGCCGCGCGCGTCCGTCTGCGCCTGCTGCGCCATCTTCAGCGCCTGGTCGTACTGCTCGTGGTAATAATACGATTTGGCCAGCGCCCACTCCGTCTCCCAGCCTGCGGTTGGATCCAGTTCCAGCGATTTCTCCAGGTTAGGAATTGCCGCTTCGTATTTCTTCTGATTGCACAACGCCATACCCAACGCAGAAAGCGCGCGAGCCTGGTTCGGCTCGACCTGCGTTGATTTCGCCAGAACCGTTTCCGCTTTCGCCCAATCGCGCTTCCTCAAATACAGCACCCCTTGGATGTACAGCACGTCAGGGTTGCTGGGCGCGAGTTTCATCGCCTCGTCCAGGTACTTTTGCGCTTCGTCCAGCTTGTCTTCCCTTAAGGCCTGCGATCCTTTATCCAGCGCCTCTTTGGCCTTGGGTGCCAGCAGCGGCTTGCCGGGAACCGCTCCAGATTCGTTGGAGGCCACATCCCGCTGAAGCACAACATCAACGTCCATCTTGACGGCAATCGCGAGCGAGACGTCACGTTGGCCGTTCTTGTACCCTACCGCCTCAACTGTGACGGTGTACTCGCCCAGACTGCGCGGTATGAAAAACGCGCGGCCATGCGAGGTGGACTGCTGGTCCATGGGCATTCCGTTCTGGTAGATTTTAATCGTTGCCGGTGCGGTGATGATCTCGCCAGAAGTGTTGCGGACCGTGACGGCGATCTCTCCCCGGTCGCCTCGTGACATGGTTCCCATGTCCGAACTGTCCTGGCAACGGGCGGGAAGCGTGCAGACGAACAGACATGCCAGGGCCGGCAGTAAATACTGGGCGCAGCGCAACGATACGGGTTCGCTTCCGCGACTCATGAGTCCCCCCGAGCCTTTCGCAAAGGTAGTCCGCACCATGGGGTGCGTCAAGCGAAACGTTTGCGCATGGTTTGGGCCCATACAGCCATGAATTCAGCGCCGCCGAGATGAAGTTGACCCTTTGTTCCGCTTTCACTACGATGGTTCGCGCAGGAAAACTTCGTCAATTTCGTGCGTTTATATTCGTTTCGATTCATTCGCAAAGAGGCTCTGATGGCAGAAAGCGTGCTCGTTACCGGTGGTGCTGGCTATATCGGGGGTGTAGTCGTCTCTCAACTTCTAGAGCGCGGCTACCAGGTGATTGTCTACGACAATCTCTCGAAAGGCCACCGTGCTTCCGTACCCGCCACCGCCAAGTTCATTCAGGGAGACATCTCCGATCGCGCCGGTCTCGATCGGCTATTTCAGGAGAACTTGATCGATGCCGTGATGCATTTTGCCGCTTTCATCGAAGCTGGCGAGTCGATGCAGGTGCCGGAGAAATTCTTCCGCAACAATACCGCGAATACCCTCACTCTGCTGGAAGCGATGATTGCCAATAGGATTTCACGCCTCGTGTTCTCTTCCACCGCGGCCTTGTTCGGAACGCCCGAACGCACTCCCATCGAAGAGGACGACAAACTTCAGCCCACGAATACGTATGGAGCCTCCAAGCTCCTCGTGGAGCAGATGCTCGCCTGGTTCCACCTGATTTACGGGTTTCGTTACGCCAGCTTGCGCTATTTCAATGCCGCGGGCGCCGCGGGCAAACAGGGGGAAGATCACCACCCGGAGTCGCACCTGATTCCTTTAACACTTCAAGTCGCTCTAGGCCAGCGCGAATCCATTTCGATTTTTGGCACCGATTACCCCACGCCCGACGGTACCTGCGTGCGGGACTACATCCATGTTTCTGATCTGGCCAGCGCTCATCTGCTGGTGCTCGACGAACTCAAACGCAAAGATAAGTTGATCTACAATTTGGGAAACGGCCGTGGTTTCAGCGTCAGGGCCGTGATTGAAACGGTTCGCCGCGTCACCGGCCATCCTATCCCGGTGAAGGAAGCGGCTCGGCGGCCAGGCGATCCCGCAATTCTGGTGGCAAGTTCAGAGAAGATCAGGAAAGAACTGAATTGGGCGCCTCGCTATTCCGATCTCGAAGCTATCGTTCGCAGCGCTTGGGATTGGCGCCGCGCCCACCCGCAGGGCTACGCCGAGCAGAGCACTTCAGGCCATTAGCCTATTCCTTTTTTCCGGAAGCCTGCGTCAACTGCCGGTGAATGGCAAATTCCTTGTCCGCTTCTTCCTTCTTGCCAGTGCGGCTCAACGCCACGGCCAAGTTGTAGTGCGCGCCGGGATTCCCCTCTTGCAGTCGCACCGCCATTTCGAGCGGCGGAATCGCTTCTTCGTAGCGTCTCAGTGTAACCAAGCAGAAACCCCAGCCCAGGTAGGCATCGCCAAAGCCGTTGTCCAGCTTGGCCGCGCGCGAAAAGTGTGCAAGAGCATCCTCCCACTGCGAATCTTGCCGCGCCATTTCTCCTAAAATATATTCGGCACCCGCGTTTTGCGGATCGATCTCCAGTTCCTTCTGGAATTCCTGCTTGGCCTGCGCGATTGCCGCGGCATCGCCATTGGGCCTGGAGAGCAGCAACCGCCCGTACAAATAGTGAACGCCCTTGGCGGTGGGATCGTCGTGCAGAATCACTTCGTACTGCTTTTGTGCCTCGTCCCACTTGCCCTGCATCTCCAGCGCTTCCGCGTTCAGTTTTCGCGCCGCCGTCGAATTCGGAGCCACACGCACAAGATCCAGCGCTGTCCGGGAAGACAAATCGGAATACGCGTGCGTAGCGATAAAGAGAAGCTCGGGGTCGTCGGGAAACTGCTTGTGGAAGAGCAACAGCAATTCCGTAGCGCTCGCGCGATCGTCCATCGATACGGCGCATCTCAGCGCCAAAACTCCAGCTTGCTTCCTGGTTTCTGCCGGGCCCGATCCACTTGCGGCCCGCTTCAACGTCGGCAACGTCTCTTTGCAGCGGCCTTGCTGCGCCAGGGCCATTGCTTTCTCCGTGCTGAGCGTCGCACCAGCGGTGGCCGGGGCTGCACCGGATTTAGGCGCCTGAGCCATCAGCGAAAGCATGGGCACGACCATCACAGTTGAAAAAAGAAGGGCGATCTTACCTGGGGTTTGCAGCATGTCGTCGCAGCACGCAGCCTTGTTGGGCAGTCGCCAAAAATCAGCGTCTGCCAGGGATGAAGTCAGTCGGGTGAGTTTCCCCGTCCGCATTCCAGTATACGTTGTTTGCGCTGCGTAGTTGAATCGCTACCAGGCCAGTTTCAGGCCCAGCTGAACTTGCCGCGAACTCGTCGCGGTTGAAGTGATCACCCCGGCTGTGGGTGACGGATCTCCCGTCGCCGCGGCGTACACCACCGGATTTGGCGTGTTGAAGTTTGCGCGATTGAAAAGATTGAAGAACTCCGCGCGAAACTGCAAACCCAGCCGCTCGGACAATGCAAATCGCCTCGACAACGACAGGTCCGTTTGCGCCAGGCTTGGCCCTTGCAGGATATTTCGTCCCACATTGCCATAGGTACCCGCAAGCGGTTGGATGAACGCCAGCGGATTGAAATAGGCGTCTGGTCCGCCCCGGATTACCGGACCGGTAAAATTCGGGTTCCACGACGGCCTTACGGGATTGCGCGTGTCGCCGTCATTCGATGGGTTGTACGACAATTGCGGCGTGAACGGCAGTCCCGATTGCAGCGTCACGATGGCGCTGGCTTGCCAGTCTCTGACGAGTCGATCCACCAGCCGTTCCCCTCGTCCAAACGGAAGATCATATGTGGCCTGCAGAACCGCGGAGTTTCTGACGTCAAATGAGGCGCGGCCATAATCCGCTTTCGGGCGCAGCGGATTCGCCACAAACGCCGGTGAATTTGTGGCCACGCTGGTATTCATGTTGTCGCCATCGTCGAGCGTCTTAGAAAAGGTATACACGCCGCGGAACTGCAAGCCATGCGAGAAGCGGCGATTCACGTCCACCTCAAGCCCGTTGTACGAGCTGATCCCTTCCGAGAACCAATGTGTCGTGTTCCAGACCGCATTGTTCGCCAGTGCCGCTCCCGATGGGTAGTAGAACGCTCCATTCGGGTATCCCGCGGGGCACGGAATTGCCGGGCAGATGGTCGCGGCGGGCAAATTCGCATCCAACGAAAGCAGTTCGTGGTAACCGTGCGACCCGGAGTATCCCACGCTGACGGATGTGTTCGGCGAAAGCTGCTGTTCAACTTTCAAGCTCCACGATTCCACCGTCGGAGTCTGTAAGTTTGGTTGCACGCCGCTGGGGACGACTTTCGAGCCGGCATAAGCCGTGCCTGGTGCGATGCTGGAAAACGCGATGTTTTTCACCGCAAACACGGAATTGTACGGACCATTCTGATCCAATCGGTAGCTCAAGTTATCCAGCAGTCCGTAGTACAAGCCAAAACCGGCTCTCACCACGGTCTTCTTTGACGAGAACGGAGACCAGGCAACCGCCACTCGCGGCGCAGGCAGAAATTTGGCGTTATCGATGGCGAGTGCTGAGCCGCTCACAACCGGATTCGTCACGATCACGCCCTGCGAGTCGAACGCGTAATTCGACGCGCGGCCCTGAGCCTCGTTCCAGCCATTCGTCGATTCGCCTCGAAAGCCGAACCGCAACTCCAGTGATGAATTCACCTTGATCGCATCTTCCACGAAGAAGCCGCCCTGCGTCGATCGCCACGACAGCGGCGTATACGTCGGCGCATAGGTGTACGTACTCACTCTGCCCTGGAGGAATGTCTGCAAGTTGGTGAACGAAATCTGGCCGTACTGATCTTGCACCAGGCTGTCATTCGCTTGGATCCACTGCACCAGTCCGCCAAAGCTGAACACATGCCGCCCGTGCGTGTAGGTCAACTGATCGGAAATGGTGAACAGGTTACGCACCGCCGTCAGATTGCTGCCGGCATTCGTTCCGCCGTTAGTGATCTGCGAAGCGCCGTTGAGTGTAGTGCCGCCGCCGACCACGACGGCGCCCACGGGCTGGCCATCGTGGATCCAGCCGGGCAGATCCGTTGTGGTGCCGCTGTTAAAGTAGAAGGCCCCGCGGGAATATCCAAAAGTAGCTTTATTGAGCAGGCTGGACGAAAAAATGTGCGTTTCGCTCAGGCTGGCCACTTGTTCGCGCAAGGAAATGTCTACTAGGGTAAACGGATTGCTGGTGGGAGTGTGGGCTTCGCTATCGTCCGCGGTATAAACTCCCGAGAACGAATCGGCGTTGGAAAAAGTCTGGTCGTAGCGCGAGGTTCCAAAATCCTCGCGAATGCTCTGCGTGGGATTGCTGAACGCTTTTGCGATTCCACTCGGGTCGCCCGTCGACGTAAGGATTTCCTGCCCATTCGCCACCGGCCACAACGCCAGCAGCGGTTGGACGCTCGCAACCGCGCTGGCTCGGGACGCATCGTCGGGCACCAGCGTCACGTCGCTGAGTCCCAGGTTCTGGCGGAACCCTTCGTAATTGCCAAAAATAAAAATCTTGTCCTTCTTGATGGGTCCTCCCAGCGAACCGCCGAACACATTCCGCTGGAAGTCGGGAATGCTGCCCTGGTCGAAAAAGTTGCGCGCGTCCAAAGCGCTGTTGCGCGCGAACTCGTACACCGTCCCGTGCAGCTGGTTCGTTCCGCTCGCGGTTATGATGCTGACTTGCGCGCCGGGACGCTTGCCATATTCGGCGCCGTAAGTATCTTTCACCACTTCAAACTCGCGCACCGCATCCACTCCCAGAAGCTGTCCACTGGCGCCGCCGGGCGTGTTGTTGATTTCCGACGCGCTGGTGAATTCGACTCCGTTAAGCAGGAAGAGGTTCTCCTGCGGGCGGTGGCCCGAAGCGGCGAACATGTTTCCCACAACGGAGTTCGACGTTCCTATGCCGCCAGCCCGTTGCGACGTGTAGTTCACGATTCCGGGATTCAGCGTCAGCAGTTGATCGTAGCTGCGTCCATTCAACGGCAACTCTTTCACCTGGCGCTCGCCGACCAGTCCGGAAGTATCCTCCGTTGTTACCACCACTAGCGCAGGTTCCGAGGAAACTTCAACTGTCTGGTGAACGTTCCCCACCTGCAGCGTGAGGTCGATTTCGGCTTGCTGGCCTACTACCAGCGTGATTCCGGTCCGGTGCTCTGTGCGGAAACCAGTCTTGTCTGCCGTCAGTTCGTAGCGGCCGACGGCGAGCGAAGGCGCATGGTATCGCCCCTCGCTGTCTGTCTGGATGTCGCGCTGCGTGCCGGTTTCCAGATTCTTGATGCTGATCGTGGCTCCCTGGATCCCCGCTCCCGTCGAGTCGTGCACAATTCCGCTGAGCGATGCGTCGGTCTGTGCGCGGGCCGGTAGCGAAGCAAAGGCAGCGAGAAACGCAAAGAATATTGATCCCGACGCCACTCGTTTGAATCGCGAAACAGCTGTGTTACCTAAACTCATTACAGTTCTCCTTGAGATCTGCGCGCAGCGCTCGATCAGGTCAGGTTTTGTTGTGCGAAACGAAGTGTTGTGTGAAACCGCCGCGACGCGAAGTCAACAACAGAGGAGACAACAACAAGCATTGCGACGAGCGAGAAGAGGATTCATGGTCGCACCGCCCCGGGCGTACCGGCGGCCAATCGAACCGTGCCACCACCGGAATTCTTGGCGCCTAGCGAACGCACGCCTGACCAAACCAGCTGCAGCCCGGCGCAAATGGCGATTAGCGCTACAACCGCTTTCAATTTCTGCGCAGGCACTTTCTTCGCCAGCAGGCAGCCCAGCAACACGCCGGGAATACCTCCGGCCAGAAACTGCAGCAGGATCGTCGTGCTGATGGATCCAAAACTCCAATGCACGGCGCTGCCAATCAGCGCGAGTACCAGTCCGAATACCAGGTCCGTGCCCACAACCTGCGCCGGCGCCATTTCCGAGTAGTTCAACAGCAGCACCGTGCCCAGCGCGCCCGCACCCGCGGACGAGAAGCCAGATTCGACGCCGATGGGGAATGCCAGCCACGGCAGCCATTGGGAGTTTCTGCCGACAAAGCTCGGGTTTTGCACTCGCGGCACGAACGTCACGCTGGAAGAAACCGCAAGCAACACTCCGAGAATGATGATCACCGCCGGGCTGCTCTCGTTTTTCGCCAGCACTTGCAACGCATACATTCCCAGCACCAGGCCCGGAACTGCGCCGGTAAGCAACAGCCGGAAATAGCGCGAATGTACGTGCCGCGAGAAAACGTAAAACGGCGCGGCCACCAGCCGCAACACTCCCGCGAAAACAAAAGCCGTCCCCACCGCCTCGCCCGCGGGCAGCCCGACAATCAACAGCAGCGCGGGAACGGTGAAGCTGCCGCCGCCGATACCGGTAAGCCCCACAGCCACCGCGATGACAAATCCCAGCACCAGGTGCATCATTGCGAGCGCTCCGAAAACGTGTGGATGCCGCACTCCAGTTTTTTGCCGCTCCAACGGCCCGAACGCGGGTTACGCGGATCATCAGGAATCGCGGTGCAAGGCTGGCAGCCGATGCTCAGATAGCCTTGGTCATATTGCGGCAAGTAGCTCAGGCCCTTCCCGCCCGTGTATTCCCACACTTGTCTCCACGTCCAATCCGCCAGCGGACTCACTTTCAAAAGTGTTTTGCCAACCGGCAGGCGATGCTGCTCCACCTTCTTCAGATTTTTCCGTGTCGGAGATTGTTCTCGCCGCAGCCCCGTGAACCAAATCTCAAATGACTCCAAAGCTTCCAGCAACGGATCCACCTTGCGAAGTTGGCAGCATTTTGTCGGCTCCATGCGGTACAAGATGCCCAGTTCGGCTTCCTGCTGCGCAACCGTTTCTCGTGGGACCACATTCACCAGATTCAATTGCCATTCTTTCGCCAGTTTGTCGCGAAATTGGTAAGTCTCCGCGAAATGGTAGCCCGTCTCCAGAAACAGCACCGGAATGTTGGGAAGACGCTGGCGCAGCAAATCGAGAACGACGATGTCTTCGGCTTGAAAGCTGCAAGTAATACAGGCGCGCGACGCGGTGATATTCGCCAGCACGGATTCCACAACGTCGGATGCGCTGCCATTCTCAAGGCTTTCCACGTCAATCAGTGAATGCATCTCCAGCCGCCTTTCCTTTATCACTAGCCGCGACGTCGATTCGCAATTTCTCTGCAATGCTAAGCGCCCGCTTCAGCGCTTCGCCAGCGTTGTGATTCTGATCATTCGCGTCAATGTCGTACCAGAATTCGCGTGCAGCTTCGCCAAGCGCAGCACGTTGCCCCGTTGATGTGGTTGTGCTGGAGTGAATCACGACTGCTCCTGTTCCCCGAAGCGCCGAAATTACCCTGGGCAGTGAAGTAGAAGATAGTTCTTCATCATTTACCAGGACCGCGTGAAATCCCCTTTCAAACAGCGATCGCTCCAATTGTTCAGCCAATTCGTGATTGCCAACGACCGAGAAAATCGCAGAACGATGTCCATGCCGTTGCTGCCGTTCCTCGAGCGTAACTCTCCCAGCTCCCGCCGCTCCCTCGGAAAGATGAGGCGCCAAGGACTTGCTGCCCTCGCTCCGCGACAGGTCTTCGCGGATCATCGCCGCTCCCACCGTCGCGTTGGAGATTGCATCGATCAGGATGAAACTGCCGGTGGTTCGGTTCCGAGCGTAGGAGTCGAAAAACAGCGGAACGCTGGCTTCGAATTCCACGTCCGCGATTCCGTTCATCTCCAGTTCGCTTGCTGGATGCTCGCTCAAACTATTCACATCAACTCGGAAGCGGATGCGCGTTGCTTTTGCCTTCACTTGCCGGCCCGCATGCTTCAGCAGGTACGCTTGATTCAGCCGCATTGGCTCTGCATTCAGCCACACCACCATCGCCGCAAAGCGTTTCGATACTTGCGGCGGATTCACAGGCGAGACCAACATGTCGCCGCGGCTCAAGTCGATTTCGCGCTCAAGCTTCAACACTACCGACTGCGACGGAATTGCCTCGTCCAAGTCCCCGTCATAGCTGACGATCGCTTGAACCCGCGTTTGTTGCCCCGATGGCAGTGCATGTACGGCGTCGCCCCGGCGAATTATTCCGCTTGCCACCCGCCCCGCGAACCCGCGAAAGTTTCTATCCGGACGAATCACCGATTGCACCGGGAATCGCAGGACATCCGACCCGTGATCATTGCGGAGCGGCACGGTCTCCAGATGCTCCAACAAGGTCGGTCCGAAATACCAAGGCGTTTTTTGGCTGTGCGCAACAAGGTTGTCGCCTTCCAGCGCGCTTGCCGGCACGCATTGCACAAACGGAATCTTCAGGTGATGCGCCAGCGCCGCAAAGTCTTGTTCCAACTGACGAAAGACGGTTTCCTGGTAATCAACAAGGTCCATCTTGTTAATCGCCGCGAGCACGTTAGGTATTCCCAGCAGCGAAGCGATGTACGTGTGCCGTCGTGTCTGCGGCAGCAGCCCCTTCGTTGCATCGACAAGAATGACGGCCAGATCGGCTGTCGACGCTCCGGTGGCCATGTTTCGCGTGTATTGTTCGTGTCCCGGCGTATCGGCGATGATGAACTTTCGCTTGGCGGTGCTGAAATAGCGGTAGGCGACGTCGATGGTAATCCCTTGTTCGCGTTCAGCGCGCAATCCGTCGGTCAGCAGCGAAAAATCGATGGGACCGGTAGATCGATTGAGCCGGCTCTTTTTGATTGCAGCAAGCTGGTCTTCGTACACCGCGGCCGATTCGTGCAGCAGCCTTCCGATCAGCGTGGATTTGCCGTCATCGACGCTTCCGGCGGTCGTGAAACGAAGCAACTCCTTCCCCAGATTTTGTTCCAGAAAGCCGTCCAGGCTCTCGAATAGTTCCGGGTGCGCCGTAGCCAGCATCAGAAATATCCCTCGCGCTTTTTCATTTCCATCGACCCCTCTTCGTCGTGATCGATGGCGCGGTTCTCGCGCTCCGACCTGCGAAACGACAACATTTCCGCGATAATTTGAGGAACACTGTCGGCTTCCGAACGAATTGCTCCGGTGCACGGTACGCACCCGAGCGACCTCATGCGGCACTTCACGCGGCTTGTCTTCTCGCCCGGTAGCAGCCGATCATTGGGATACACCAGCACGATGGATCCGTTTCGCTCTACCACTTCACGCTCCGCGGCGTAGTACAGCGGGACAATGGGAATTTGCTCCACGTGGATGTACAGCCAAACATCGAGTTCCGTCCAGTTCGAGAGGGGGAACACGCGGATGCTTTCGCCTTTGTCGATGCGTGAATTGAAGTTGTTCCAAAGTTCCGGCCGCTGATTTTTCGGATCCCACTGTCCCTGAGGGTCACGGAACGAATAGATGCGTTCCTTGGCTCGCGACTTCTCTTCGTCGCGGCGTGCTCCGCCGAAGGCCGCATCGAACCCGCCGGCCTGCAGTGCATCCAGCAGCGACTTCGTTTTCAGCAGCCCGCAGCACTTCTGCGTGCCCAGCACAAACGGATTCGCGCCTTTTTCCAGCGCGTCGCCGTTCTGATGAACGATCAGCTCCGCTCCAATCTCTTTGGGATAGCGGTCGCGAAACTCGATCATCTCGGGAAATTTGTAGCTGGTATCGATGTGCAAAAGAGGGAAGGGAATCTTGCCGGGATAGAAAGCTTTCTGTGCCAAACGCAACATCACCGAAGAATCTTTGCCGATGGAATAGAGCATCACCGGATGGGCGAACTCGGCTACCGCCTCGCGCAGAATGTAAATGCTCTCCGCCTCGAGCGCCTGAAGGTGCGTCAGCTTCCTTCTCGGCACTACGGGAGCTGCCTCAATCCCGCGCGTTAGCGCCTGCGAGCCGGAATCATAAGCAATCGTTACTTGTGTCATGCCCGCCTTTTTCTCCCCGCAAATGTGTCCAAAAACAAAAAACCCACCTGTCAGATTCCTCTGGCGGTGGGATTCGCTTCGACTCGACTAGAACTCGATTTCTAGACTAGGAGTCCCCCGGTGCCAGAGCACACATCCGCACAACACAGACAACATGCACAACAGTTGTGGGTAGTCCGGCTGAATTGGGGGTTCGATGACATCTCAGGTACTGTAGGGAATAGACGCGCTGGCCGCAAGATACTCTTCAAGTGATTTTTCGCATTCATCACAACCGATTTTTGTATGCAACCGGAGCCTCCCCCAAGAGACCGCGCTAAAAACCACAATCCAGCGACTTAGTGCTGGTTATTCGAGGATTTCGCCAATTGAACCAGTTTCTGCTGCTCGGCCTTCGCCAGATCGGCTCGGCCTGTTCGCGTGTACATCGCAAGCATCAGCTGATGAGGCTCCGGCGCGTCAGGCTTCAGGCCAGCGGCTTCCTTCAAATAGCCAAGCGCCTCTGCGTCTGAGCCACCCGCTTCCGACTTTTTTGCCAATTCCAGCGTCGCCGTGTATAGCACATCCGCCGTGCCCGAATCTTCGGCCTTCAGTTGATGCGCGCGTTTTAGCGCCTGGTACGCCGGTTGCGCCTCACCCAGTTGCCACAACACCGCCCCATACAACGCATTCACGGAAAACAGATCGGGCCAGCGCTCCACGGCTCCGGCCAGCGGCGCGCGCGCATCCGCAAAGCGTCCCAGCTGCACGTACGTGAACGCCAGATTGTATTGCATCTGCGGCGATTGCGGAGACAATTCCGCGGCGCGCTGCAGCGGCTTCAGCGCTCTCTCCAGTTCGCCGTGTTGTCCGTAAAGAACGCCCAGCGTGGCCAGCATTTCCGCATCGTCGGGATTATCAAGCTGCTCGCAAACGGTGATCGCCTGCTCGGTCACGCCGCGATCCAGTTCGTGCGCGCAATCCCATTTCAATTGGCTCAATTTGTTGCTCTGATCCCGTTGTTCCTTGGTTCGCGAAAATGCCTGCTTGGCTTCTTCCTCGCGGCCTTCTTTTTTATATAGCAGCGCCAACTGGTATTCGGCGCGCGAGTCGTCGGGGTTTCGCTTCGCCGCTTCCTTCAGCCATTTTTCGGCGTCCTGTTCATTTCCTTCTTTCAAATAAGCAAATCCCAGAAAGTAGGCGGTGTCGGGGAATGGCGGTTTCGCAATCGCCTTGTTCAAATTTACAACCGCGCTTTTGTAGTTCTGCTCTTCCAGGTCCACCCTGCCAAAGTAGTAGCAGATGCTCGGTCGCTCGCCCGCCTCACGCCGAACCGTTTCCAGTTCGTGGCGCGCTTCGGTGTTCTTGTGCTGTTCGAACAATGCGATCGCCAACGGGAAGCGTGCTCGCATTACCAGCGTGGGATCGATTGCCAGCGCCGCGCGAAATTGCTCCACCGCGTCGTCGTATCGGTCCTGCTTCAGCGCCTCGTAACCTTTTCCGAGGTGTACTTCCACCGATTCGTTGGGCGCCACCTTCGGGGGAGACTGGTTCTGGCTGGCGGTCTGGCCGAACAGTGTTGTGGCCACAAGCAACGCCGGGAATACCAGTAAACTGTTTCGCCAGAAACGCAACGGTGGCTCGCCCTTCTTGCTGATCAACGAAAAGGTTATCATAGCCGATCGTCGCGTTCAGGACCGAGCCGCAAACTTGACGTGCCTGCACGCCGATGCTAGATTTCGCTTCTACACTGTAAAACACTGGGGGAATCTCACTGAGCCGGTCTCGGAAGAAACGCTGCGATATCAGCCGCCGTGAGTTTCTGCAGTATTGCCAAGGCGTCCCCCTCGCCTTTCTTCCTGCGCCACTTTTCTCGGCTTTCCCGTTCTCTGCTTGGCAAGCGCCCGCCGCACCCTACGAGTTTCACATCCATCCGCAATATCGCGTTCAACGCGGCATCGATGCCGTTTTGCGAAAGGTTCCGGCAGGTTTTGACGAATTTCTCAACGAGAAATATCAGGATCAGGTTGCGGTCGTCCTGAAGGAGTGGAGATCGCAGTTGTTGCGTTCCTCGCAGAGTATCGCAGCGTTAGAAAAAGTAATCCCCGCGAATTTCTCCGCCGCTTCGCTCAAGGCCAGTAACTGGAAGCCGGTTCGCGCCGAATCGGTTCTCTCGGTGTGGCAGGGCGAGTTTCCCGGCGAGCCCACCTTAAGCCGCGAGAACTTCTTGGCAGACCTGCGTGCACTGCTCGGTGCCTACTCCACAATCATCACTGCCGAGTTTCAAGTCGTCAGCATCCACTCGGCGCCTTCTTCTTCCGTTCCTCAGGCGTCCCGCTCGCTGCAAACCGTGGTGCGCTTTGAATTGGTCGGTACCGCGGCCGGTTACCACCGCGAACAACGCGTCGGCAACTGGAAAATGTCCTGGGAACTCCTGCCTTCCGATGAATTGCGTCTGCACCGGTGGTCTGTGCTCGACGAAGTCCGCAGTCGCGCCTCGGCCCCCGTCTTTCTTGATGTCACGCAATCCGCCTTCGGCGGCAACTCTTCCTATACCGCTCAACTCAGTCACGGCACCGACTACTGGCGCACCGTTCTCGACTCCGCCAGCGGCATCGATATCTACGGCCACAACGGCGTATCCGTTGCCGACATCGATGGTGATGGTTTTGACGGTCTCTATCTTTGCCAACCCGCCGGAATCCCCAATCGTCTTTTCCGCAACCGCGGTGATGGCACTTTCGAAGACATTACCGAGCAGTCCGGCGTCGGCGTTCTGGGAAATACCGCCTGCGCCCTCTTTGCCGATCTCGACAACGATGGACGGCAGGACCTGATCGTCGTTCGCGCCAATGGCCCACTGTTATTCCTGAATGCCGGCGGCGGAAAATTTCGCCTGAAGCCCGACGCCTTCCAATTCGCCAATGCTCCGCACGGCACCTTCACCGGAGCGGCGATTGCCGACTACGACCGCGACGGCTGGCTCGACATTTATTTCTGCCTGTATTCCTACTACCAAGGCGCCGACCAATATCGCTATCCCATGCCTTACTACGATGCGGAGAACGGCCCACCGAATTTCATGATGCGGAATAACCGCGACGGAACCTTCCACGACGTCACGAAATCCTCCGGCCTCCATCAGAACAACACGCGTTTCAGTTTCTGTTGCGCGTGGGGCGATTGCAACGGCGATCAGTGGCCCGATCTTTACGTGGTCAACGATTTCGGCCGCAAAAACCTTTATCGCAACAATGGAGACGGCACATTCACCGATGTCGCGCCGCAAGCGGGCGTCGAGGATATTGGCGCAGGCATGAGCGTCTGCTGGCTCGATTCCGCCAACCGTACACCCGACCTTTATGTCGCCAACATGTGGACCGCGGCGGGTCTGCGCGTTTCGGAGCAGGAAAATTTCCAGGCCGATGCCGGCGAACAGGCGCGCACCTTCTATCACCAGCACGCCATGGGCAACTGCCTGTTCCGCAACATCGGCAGCGACCGTTTTGAAGACACCAGCATGCGTTGCGGCACAGCGGTGGGCCGCTGGTCCTGGTGCAGCGACTCGTGGGATTTTGATCAAGACGGTTTCCCGGACCTTTATATTGCCAATGGAATGATTTCCGGCGTCTCGCAAGACGATCTGAACAGTTTCTTCTGGCGCCAGGTGGTGGCGAACTCTCCGAAAGACGCGCGGCCCAATCATGAATACGAGCAGGGCTGGAACGCCATCAACGAACTGATTCGCTCCGACGGCACCTGGAGCGGCTTCGAGCGCAATGTCTTTTTCGCAAACAATCGCGATGGCACATTTTCCGATCTTTCGGGAGTCGTGGGACTGGACTGTATCGAAGACGGCCGCACCTTCGCCGTCGGTGATTTCGACCACGATGGCAAGTTGGAAGTGGCCCTAAAAAATCGCAATGGCCCGCAGTTGCGTTTCTTCAAAAACGTCATGGCTGATCTCGGTACAGCGATCTCGTTTCGCCTGACCGGCAAAAAAAGTAACCGCGACGCGATTGGCGCCGCCGTTACGATCGAAGCGGAGTCGGGCCGCCAGACGCGCCTGCTGCAAGCAGGCTCCGGCTTTCTGGCCCAACACAGCAAAGAATTGTTTTTCGGTTTGGGAGCAGCCAAGGGCACGGTGCGAGCCATGATTCGCTGGCCTAGCGGACTCGAGCAGAGCCTGACCGGCTTGCCCGTCAATCACCGCGTTTGCGTCGAAGAAGGCCAGCCGCCCACGCAAATCGAGCCCTTTGCCGCATCATCTCCGTGGTCCGCCGCAACGCCGGCTGCCGCCGCAAAGACCGGGGGTTTGCCAGTCAACGTCGAAACCTGGCTGCTCGTTCCGGTGTTGGCCCCGGAATTTTCTCTCCCCGATCCCGATGGACGCCTCGAATCGCTCGCTGCCCGCCGCGGCAAGCCGGTTCTCGTTTATTTCTGGTCCGCGGCTTCGGCCATCTCTCAAAATGATCTGCAGCAATTCGAAAAGCTTCACGCAGCGTGGAGCAGGGAAGGGCTGGAGCTTCTCACCGTCAACGTTGATGCGGCGCAGAGCGAAAACCAGAACGCGCCGGTAGCGGCGAGCCCGCGCCAGTCCTTTCCAGTTCTGACGGCCACGCCCGAATCCATCGCCGTCTACAATCTTCTCTATCGCCAACTATTCGATCGCCATCGCGATTTGACCCTGCCCAGTTCTTTCCTCATCGATAAAAACGGCGCCGTGGTTAAGGTTTACCAGGGCGCAATCCCTCACGCCCATTACTCGGAAGACTTCAAGGCCATTCCGCGCAGCGATGCGGAACGCGTCGCTAAAGCTCTGCCATTTCCCGGGCTCACCGCCAACTATGAGTTCGGTCGCAACTATCTGTCGCTCGGCGCCGTCTTTTACGAACGAGGCTATCCCGACCAATCCGAAGCTTTCTTCCGCCTCGCGCTACAAGACGATCCATCCAGCGCCGAGGCTCTCTACGGGCTGGGTAGTGTTTATTTGCAACAAGGAAATACCAAAGAAGCTCGCGAAAGTTTTGAACGCGCCATTCAGCTGCACACCACTTATCCGGGCACTCTGCCAAACTCCTGGAATAATCTGGGCATTCTGTCGGCGCGCGAAGGCAACACCGCCGCGGCCATCGGTTACTTTCAACGCGCCCTGCAGATCGATCCGGCCCACACCATCGCGCTCTTGAATCTGGGCAATGCCTATCGTCAGAACAAAGACTGGGTGGCCGCGAAAGATTCCCTGCAGCGAGCGCTGGACCTGGGTCCGGAAGATCCCGAAACCAATTACAGCCTCGGCATGGTTTACGCTCAGCTGGGCGATACGGACCGCGCTTACGAATATCTGAAGAAGGCGTTGGCGTTGCGTCCCGTTTATCCGGAAGCGCTGAACAATCTCGGCGTTCTCTATTTGCGCACCCGGCGGCCGCAGGAAGCAATCGCCAGTTTCGAAGAATCAATCCGTGTGGCGCCGGCTTACGATCAGTCCTATCTCAATCTGGCGCGTGTTTATTCGATTCTGGGTGCTCGCGAGAAAGCGCGCGCGGTGCTGCTGGAACTTCTGAAGCAGCATCCTGACCATCCCCAAGCGAAAGAGCAATTGGCACAACTCGGCCAATAGCCACGCCAGGCGAACGCGCCGCTTCAATTGCACGACGCCAATTCCGCGCTAGAATGTTCTGACCACATGAATGCCAATTCATTGCGATTTCTTCGAATTGCGTGCGCCTTTCTGGCGCTGCTCGCGGCGCTCGTCCCCGCAAGCCGCGGCCAAAACGGTCCCGGCAACGATGGTGCAATCGTCGAGGGCACAGTTTGCGATTCGCAGAATAAGCCCGTAGCGGACGTGGCCGTTTCGCTCGAAAGTGATGGCTCATCGCGCAAATTCGTCGCGCACTCCGATGCGCAAGGCCGTTATCGTTTCGAAGCAGTTCCGCCGGGCAGCTATACTTTGCGTGTAGGGAAGCTGGGCTACTTGGATAAGCGTCAAGGCCCATTCGCCGTTCAGCAAAAAGAAGTAAAGTCCGTCGCCGCCTTGCAGCTTTCGCTGAGCGAGTCTTCCGCTTCCGCAAAGGATGCGCTCTCGTCGCTCGAATTTTCTGAAGAACCGCACTTCAACGTTTCCGGTGTCACGGATCCCACCAACCTTGGCGGCCACGGCTCTGACACCGTCCTGCGCACCAAGGAAACTCTGGCGAAAGACACGGCGGCGCTGAATCGCGCGGAACCGGCGCAGCCAAATAACGCTTCTGCTACTCCTGAAAGCTCCGCGGATGCTCAGGTCCGCCTGGGAGACGCCGCCGAACACGAGGGCCATCCGCTTGAGGCTGTCCAGGAATATCAGCGCGCGGCGGAACTTCAGCCTAGTGAACCTCATCTTTTCGTGTGGGGTGCCGAACTGCTCTTGCATCGCGCCTTTGAACCGGCAATCGAGGTGTTTGCCAAGGGCCACCGCCTCTACCCTGAGTCAACGCGTATGTTGCTCGGTCTCAGCGTGGCCACTTACGATCAGGGAGCCACCGAGCAAGGCGTGCAGTTGCTCATCCAGGCCTGCGACCTGAATCCCTCCGACCCTGCTCCGTATTTGTTCCTCGGCACGTTGCAGCAAGCTGAAAAAATAGAGCCACCCGGCTGGACGGAAAAATTCAAACGCTTCGCCAGCCTTCATCCAGAGAATGCCATGGCGCATTATTACTACGCCGTGGCACTAAGCAAACAAAGCGCAGGAACTGAATACTCGGCGCTCGTTGAATCTGAGTTGAAGCGGGCGATCGAACTCGATCCAAAACTCGGTGATGCCTACTTGCAGTTGGGGATTCTGTATTCTGCGAAAAAAGATGCGCCCGCGGCCATCGGCGCATTCCAAAAAGCGGTCGAGCTTTTGCTGCTGCCCGATGAAGCGCATTACCGCTTGGCGCAACTCTACCGCCAATCCGGCGACACCGAGAAAGCCCGCCGGGAAAAAGCCCTCTACGAACAGACCTCGCAACAAAAAACCAAACAAGCCGAGCAGCAACGCCACGACATCCAGCAATTCGTCTACACCCTGCGCGGACAAAACGCCGCCGCCCCCGCGCAGCCTGCCCAGCCTCAATAGTTCCGCAGTTGCGGTTTTGACTTGTGTAGCGGCCGCCTTCTGAGGCGGGCGCATTGTCCCCATGAGGAATCTACGTCGGCGTCTCAGAGTCGCCAAAAAGAAACCGACCCACCGGAACTCAAGTGGGTCGGCCACAGAATTAAGTTTCCACCACGAACGCGCGAACCCTAGAACGTCAGCTTCAGTCCGAACTGAACCAGCCGCGGGTTGTTCACCGTTGTGGAAACCAAACCGAACGTTCCCGGAGAGTTCAGGTCTGCCGCCGGAAGCCCGAATTGCGCATGGTTAAACAGGTTGAACATTTCTGCCCTGAAATCCAGTCCCATATTTTCCCATGGCAGCGCGAAACGCTTGATCACCGAAAAGTCGGTATTCACGAAGTTCGGTCCAGACAACGGAGCTCGCGACGCGTCTCCCAGTTCTCCCGTGGCTGGAGCCGCGAAAGCACATGGATTGAACCAATATCCTTTGCCCGTCAACTTGCTGGGTCCAGTGCACGATCCGATGGAGCCCGCTTGGAACGGGTTACCCACCAAATCGGGTCGGCCAGCAGGTGCGGCCGTTCCGATGTTGATCAGGTTCGCCCCTCCCGTCGATGCGGCATTGGTGTCGAGTATAAATACCGGGAAGCCAGAGGTGATTTTTTCAATCACCGTCACTTGCCAGTTGCCCAGCAGCGCGTTGGTCACGTTGTTCCAATCGTTGCCAAACTTCTTGCCCTTGCCGAATGGCAAATCGTAAATCACGCTGGCAGTGAAATTGTTGTTCAGGTTGATTTGTGACAGCGCCCAGTCCGCCTTCTGCCATCCGTTCAGCGGGAAGAAAGGGGCTCCAATTGGCGTGCTCAATCCATCGGAGTAGCCTGTGTCATACGTCCGCGAGTAGGTGTATCCGATCAAAGCGTAGAGTCCGTACTTCGGCGTCTTGGTTTCTGCCTTGATCTGGAATGAATTGTAGTGCGCTCTCCCAAAATCGTTGATGCTGTAAATATTCGAGAATGGGAAATTGGGGAACGCCAAGGGGACAAACGCTCCTCCGGGACCACAACCCAAAGTGTATCCGGGCACAGCGTCGGGTCCGCCCGCACAGGCGGTCGGCGAACTTGTGTTGATGTTATTCCCGAAGTTCAGGATGTGGGATCCGCGAGACCCCGCATATCCTGCCGTCAGCACGATGCCCGCGGGCAATTGCCGCTCCAGGTTGACGTTGAACTGCTGCACCATCCCCTGCTTTATATCCGTGTTTTCGGTGTTGAACGACCCACCAAAATTCAGTGGCGTCGCCGGCGGAGAAACCAACGGGAACCCATCCGAGAAGCCCACCATCTGCGAGAAACCACCCGGCGCTGATGGTCCGATGTTTGGCGTCCCTCCGAGTACCGACGAACAGTACGCGGCCAATGTGGTGCAGCCACCGAACGACACACCGAAGGATTCCGCGGCATAGGGAGGATTCTGCCACAGGCCCTGCGCGCCCATGCTCCATGCCGAATCGTGATAAATCGCATACCCAGCGCGGAGCACTGTCTTGTCGCTTCCAAGCACCTTCCAGGCAGCGCCGATCCGTGGCTCAAACGCTGTGAAATCCATCTTCACGCCTGCACCGGGCCCCACATAGGGTTGACACTGTGCCAACGCCTGCAGCTCCGCGGTGCATCCAGGCGTGGGAATCAGCCACTGATAGCTTGTTGCCGTCGGAATGAAATTCGCCATCCGGCCGCTGGCTTCGGAAATGGGCGTAGCCAAGGCCCAGGCCAAACCGAGATTCAGCGTTAAGTCTCTGTTCACGCGCCAATCGTCCTGCACAAACGGACGGAACAGTTTCCAGCGCCGGCCCGTGATGTCACCGTTGAAGTTCTGGTCGTGAATGCGCAAGCTCGCCAGACCCATCAACATGTCAGCCATCGAAGAGCCGGTCCAAGCGCCGCTCACGATCCAGAATCCGTCCTGAAATCCTTCCGCGCGCACATTCATCTGGTTGATGCGGATTCCGCCGCCCACCTTGATGTCGTGCTTTCCGCGGATCATGTCGAACGTGTCGTTGATCGTGAAAATGTTTGTCCCGCCCTGGAAGGGTGAATACCCGCGATCCCCCAGCGACCAATATCCGCCGCCGGTTATATTCGTGGAGGTCAACCCGCAACTGCTGCTTGCGCAGTTGCTGGTGCCCGTGCAACCGATGTTGGCGCCGGGAATCCCCAGTTTCGCCGCCTCGCACGTGCCGGTGCCTTGCGAAGTGATGTAGTCGAAAATGCGGTTATAGCCGAAGCTGAACTGGTTCACGCTGGCCGTGGAGAAAACGTGCGTCTCTCCTATAGCGACGTTCCGGGCGTGGTTGATGATTCCCTGGTTGCTGCCAAATGCATTAGCCTCCGCAAAATATCCCGCCGCACCACCAGGCACATACGAATTTGCCTGGTCGTAGCTGAAGCGCGCGAACAACAAATCCGCGCTGGAGAAGTTCTGGTCCACGCGGATGTCGAATTTCGTTTCGTACAGCGAACGCACCGGTTCGCTCTGGAAGTTGTTTCCGTTTACGCTGTAGCCCGGCGTCGGCGCGGGATAAAGCGCAATCATTTGTCCGCCGATGGAGTTAAATAGCCCTGTGGGAATCTTGTTGCAGGGCGTTCCTTGGAATTGTTGTCCGCTGGCAACGCTGACGAGCGGCATAGGATTACCCGACGGATCGCACTGGAAATAGACGTTATTGTTCGGCACAGCCGGGTTGGCATTCGGCAGATTGGGCACCGCCGATGCGCCACTCATATATGGATTGGTGACCACCAGCCCGCTGACCGGATTGCCAAAATTGTCGGCGCTAAAATCGCCGTCGCGCATTGCCGCTGTTGGCACCAGTCCCTGAAACGGAATGCCGTGCAGTTGATCTTTCTGCTCACCATCAATAAAGAAGAACGTCTTGTTCTTTCGGAGGGGTCCGCCAAGTGTTCCACCATACTGGTTCAGGTTGAATTTTTCTGTCGTGGCCGCGAAATAGCTCTTGGCATCCAAAGATGTGTTGCGCAAAAACTCAAACACCGAGCCATGGAAGCTATTTGTTCCTGACTTCGTGGTTACCAGCACTGCCGGTCCCGCTCGCGTGCCGTATTCCGCGGAGTAGTTGTAGGTCAGAACCTTGAACTCCTGAATAGAATCTATCGAGGAAAGAATCCCGATTCCCCCGGCCGTTAGCTCATTATTGTCCGTGTTGTCCAGCAACCAATCGGTGCTGTTCGCGCGCGAACCGCCCACCGACAGTGAAAATGAACCGCGAGCCGCCACTTCGCTGCTTGCGCCGCTGGTGAAAAAGCTGTTGGGATTGGTCTCTTGCGTAGTTCCAGGCGTCAGCGTTGCCAGTTGCACGAAATCGCGTCCGTTTAACGGCAACTGCGCCACCTGCTGCGACGTGATCACTTGCCCCAGCGAAGGATTGGCGGTCTCCACAGCCACTTCCGACGCCACCACTTCCACCGACGTGCTCACCGACGCTGGCGATAATGCGAAGTCCAGCTCGCGCTGCTCATCCACCTGCAGCTTTACGTCCTTCATCTCCACCGGCTGGAATCCCTTGAATTCCGCGCGCACGGTGTACACCGACACCGGCAACAAGTTGACGATATAATATCCCGCTTCATCGGTCGTGGCTTCGCGTACCGCTCCCGTCCCTTGCGAGGTCACTGTCACCGTAACGCCACTCACAGCGGATCCCGATTTGTCTGTCACGGTGCCGGAAAAACTGCCAGTCGCTTGCCCCCAAACCGCCGGAGAGAATAACACCACAGCAAACGCAATCAGCAGAATGCAACACATTCTCTTGCTCATCGTCGACACCCCTCCAAGCACCCCATATCTTGCTGTCCAGCAATTGCTTTGGAAGCCCGGGACCCATGCTTCTACGCCTTTGCCAATTCCTCGACGTATCCGAAAGTCCCTACAGCTGCAAAGAGCTATAGCCAACAAAACAAAATTAGGATGAAAGTACTTCCCGCTCGCAGTTGTGTCAAGCGCTTGTTTGCGCGCGCCTGTGCAAGATTGTTAGCCGTATTTTTTCTTGGAAAATCGGGCGTTTTTAAACGCTTGATTTATTTTTTGAATCGCAAAAAACTACTGTTTAGCTCTTGCCTTTATTAACCGGAGAAGCTTTCTCCAGCGTCGCGATCAGCCCCTTGGCGCATTCCGGCACCGGCACGGCATGATTCAACACGATGGCCTTGGCGCTGACGTCCTTGCCATACAAATTCTTGTTTGCGCCGTTGTCGGGCCGCAGCGTGGAACCTTCCAACGAAATACCCGCAAAGAGTCCTCGAGCGCGAGAGTAGGAAAGAATCTCCGCGCGCATGGTGACATCGGTTTCTGCGGAGGCAGTGCGTCCAACCGGGCCAGCCGCGGCCGAAGCGTCACCACCCAGCTTCACCTTGCTGGTCAAAATGCTCGAAGCCGAACGCGGGCTCATCAGCAACAGAACAAAGTCCGTGGCATTGCCACCAAGCTGCAGTCCCGCGCTGCCGCCTTCCAACGCGATCATGCTGGGCGCGCCCCAGCGGCCACGAAAATCCTTGCCGCCGCGACAGGTCATCACGCCGCGGCCATAGCTGCCGCCGAATCCGATGGCGAACTTCAGCACCGACGGCAAAATCACCACGCAATCCGCCTTGTCCAGAACGCTCTGCGGAATACTGTCGGGAGCGTTCAGGATTTCCTTCATCACTTTGCCTGCGTTTTCAACGCGGTCTTGTTCTTTGTCTTGTGCCAGAGCCGGGAAAGCCAATGCGAGAGCTAAGCTCAGACCAGCTAATATCTTCTTCATGTTTGTCCTCAGTCTCTTGCGCGCGCATATGCGCGCAGATTTTCCGTACTTATATAGAACTGGACCGAAGTATACTCCCCACTCTTCTGTCCCGTCATCAGACAGCGCCCTCATTTCCTCGTGGATCTGTGATGAGGGCCTTTGCGGCTACATAGTCTGCGGGTTATCAGAGGCCCTTGAAATCTATGGTGAGCACGGTGATGTCGTCAGCTTGCCCTTCACCCCGCGGCTGCTGCGACCAGCGGCACAATTCGTCCACCAATCCTTCGGCGAATTGATCCGCGGGCAAGCCCGCGCTGCTCTCCATGTAACGCTTGAATCGAGCGGTGCCGAACTCTTCCTGCGTGTGGCTCTTCGCTTCCGGAACTCCGTCGGTGTACATGACGCACCGGTCTCCGGCCGCCACCGGCGTTTGTATTGACGTGTAGGTGGCCTCGGGAAACATGCCGAGAAACAAACCGTTTTCCGCCACTTCGCTGACGGTGCCGGCGGATTTGCGCCAAAACAAAAGCGGCGGGTGCCCCGCACCCGCGTAGGTCAACAGCTTCTTCTCCATATCCACATACACATAAGCCGCCGTCACGAAGTTGTATTCGAACTTCCCGCATAATGCCTTGTTCAAGCCCGCCAGCACACGCCCCGGATCCGATGCGTGACCCGCTTGCGCTGTCAGCGCCACCTGCAGCATTGAAGCGATCAAGGCAGACGGCAAACCATGTCCGGATACGTCCGCCACCAGAATCCCAACATGCTTCTCGTCCACCACGATGAAATCGTAGAAATCTCCCGCCACCGACGTCATCGGAAGGTAGCGCGCCACGATTTCCAGGCCTTGAATCTTTGGCGTGCCCTGCGGCAGGATGGACAACTGGATTTGCCGCGCCATGTCCAGTTCCATGTTGATTGCCACCAACTGCCGCGCGATTTGAGCGTGCGCTTCGCGAAGCATCAGGTGTGTGTGAACCCGCGCTTTCACCACCGCTTCCGAAAATGGTTTGTGAATGTAGTCCACTGCGCCCACTTCGAATCCCTTGGTCTCGTCTTCGGTTCCCGTTTGCCCGGTCAGGAAGATTACCGGAATATCTCGCGTGTCTGAATTTACTTTCAGTCGCCGGCAAACCTCGTAGCCATCCATCACCGGCATCATCACGTCCAGCAAAATCAAGTCGGGCTTCTCCTCGCCAGTGGCGATAGAGAGGGCCTTCTCGCCATTTGTGGCTACCTTGGTCTTATACGAATCCTTCAACGCCCCGGAGATCATGCCGATGTTGATGGGCGTATCGTCGACAATCAATATGCACTTCTGTGGCGCTGCTTCAGGCATCGGTTCACTCCAGTTTCAAGGAAAGGCGTGCGGCAATATCAGAAAGCGAATGCAGCGCCGCCGCAAAATCAAAGTTGCCAACGTGCCCCGCCAGCGCGTCCATCTCCGCCTCGGTTAGCACCCGCGATAAGCCGGGCCGCGCATCCAGAATGAAATCCGCGGCGTCGCCGTCGTCATTCTTAAGCAATGTCTTCAGCCGCAGCAGTGGCTCCCGCACGGTGGCGGGATCTGCCGAGCCTCCGCCGTTGCCACTGGCGGCCTGCTCGCTTGGCAGCGCCGCGCGGATGGCCGCCGCGGTGGTAGCAAACAAAGTCTCCAGTGAGCGCAGCGTCTCGTCGACACCTTGCCCCGCCAGAATCGCGCTCTCCGCCTTCGCCGCAACTTCAGCCACCGCTGTAGCTCCCAGATTTGCCGCGGAACCTTTTATCGAATGAGCAGCACGCGCAGCCGTCTCCGTTTCCCCTGCGGCCAGCGCGTTGCGGATTTCCTCCACTCCGCCCGCCGAGAGCTGTGCGAATTTGCGCAGCAGCGATTCATAACGCTTCAGGTTGCCTCCGGCTCTCCTCAGCGCCGCCTTCGTGTCGATTCCGGGAATCACCAGCGTTTCCGCAGTGGGGACGACTGTCGCGCCCGTGGAAACGGTTGCCGCTGGTGCGTGTTGTGGCGCCGCGCTGCCGCCGTCTCGCGGCTTGATCCAGCGCAGCAATACCGTGAACAGCTCATCCGGATCGATGGGTTTGGCTACGTGATCATTCATTCCCGCTTCGATGCATTTCTCGCGGTCGGCCGCCATCACGTTCGCGGTCATGGCAATGATCGGCAGGTTGCTTAGTTCTGGCTTGGAGCGAATCGCCTTGGTTGCCGTCACGCCATCCATCACCGGCATCTGCATGTCCATCAGCACCAGATCATATTTCTTGGTGCTCGCCATCCGCAGGGCGTCTTCACCGTTCGCCGCCACCTCAATCGACATATTGGCGTCCTCGAGCAACCCCAGTGCGACCTCCTGGTTCAATTCGTTATCTTCCGCCAGCAATATTTTTGCTCCGCGCAGCCCCGAAAGTTCCCGCGTGGATCCAGCCGGAACATCCAGAGTTGTTTCGCGGTCGGCGCCCAGCGCTTCAACTGCCGAATCGAACAGCATCGATGGCGTTACCGGCTTGATCAACACGTTCGCGAACCCGCTGTCTTCCGCCTGCTTCAGCACTTCCTCTCGGCCATACGCGGTCACCATCACCAATTGCGGCTGAATTGCCAGATTTGGCAGCGCTCGAATCCGTTTGCCCGTTTCGATTCCGTCGATCCCCGGCATCTGCCAGTCGACAAATACAATTTCGTACGGCTCCCCGGTTTCCCCTGCGCGTTTCACCATCTCCACGCCTTCTTGCCCCGACGGCGCCTCATGCACCACAAACGTCATCCCGCTCAGCATGCCGTCCAGCACGGCGCGCGCGTGCGGATTATCGTCGATGATCAGAACGCGCCGCCCCCGCAAGTCAGGCCTGCCGGCTCGGCGTACGGGCACCGCTCCATTGCCCAGCCGCGCCGTGAACCAGAACGTGCTGCCCTCGCCTGGCTCGCTGCTCACGCCGACGGTGCCGCCCATTAATTCTGCCAGCCGCTTCGAAATCGCCAATCCCAGCCCGGTGCCCCCATGCTGACGCGTGGTCGAAGCATCCGCCTGTTCGAAGGCACGAAACAGCCGTCCCATTTGTTCCTGTGTCAGGCCAATCCCGGTGTCTCTCACCGAAAAGCAAACCAACTGGCCGTCGGCATCTTGCTCCTGCACTCGCGCGGTGACGAAAATCTCGCCGCTCTCCGTAAATTTCACAGCGTTGTTGCAGAAGTTGATCAGGATTTGACCCAGGCGCAGCGGGTCGCCTTTCAGTTGTGTCGGCACCTCCGAATCGATGTCGAAGATGAGCTCCAGTCCCTTGGACGTCGCTTTTTCAGAAATCAGGTTGCTGACATTCTCCAGTACGTGCTCCAGGTCGAAGTCGATGTTCTCCACCGACAATTTGCCCGCTTCGATCTTCGAGAAATCCAGGATATCATTAATAATCCCCAGCAAATGTTGCCCGGACATCTGGATTTTGCGCACGTAGTCTTTCTGCCTGGGATTCAGTTCCGTGCGCAACGTCAGGTGCGACATGCCAATGATGGCATTCATCGGCGTACGAATTTCGTGGCTCATATTGGCCAGAAAATCCGCTTTGATTCGTGTGGCTTCCTCGGCCACCTCTTTCGCCTTCCGCAGTTCCACTTGCGACGATTCCAGCGCCTGGTTAATCGATTCCAGCTCTTCCTTGCGCGCGGTGATCTGTCGTTCGGAAGCCGCCAGGGCCTGAGCTTGCGCACGCGTCTGATCCAGCAGCTTTCTGGTCTCGATGTTGCCCGACAAAACTTCTGTGCTTAACGCCACCGATGGCAGCAGCGCATCCAGCAACGCCTGCTGCCGATCGCTCAACGGCGAAACCGGCGCCAGCTCGATCACGGCGGTCACCGCGTCCTTATGCAGGACCGGCAAAAACAGCAGATTGCCCGCCGACACCGTTCCCAGTCCCGCCGAAATCTGCACATGCTCCCCGGCCTTCACCGTCAGCGGTCGCCTCTCCACTGCCGCTTGTCCCACAAGCCCTTCGCCAAGCGCAAACTCGCGCGAACTTTCCGCATCCTTGATGGCAAACGCGCCGATTCGCGAGAATCGCCTGCGGCTTTCGTCCGCAAGGTATACGCCGCCATAGATCAGCGGGATGCATTCCGACAAGCACGACAATAAGGCCGTTGCGAACTCCGGGAAATCGCGCACCCCCTGCAACCGCCCCAATGTGGAAGCCACCTCCGACTTCACCCAACCCTGAATTTCGCGCTCGCGCGCCCCGCGTTGCAATGTTTGCAGCGCGCGGCTGATCTCGCCGATTTCGTTATTGCGTTCCAGGTACGGGATGGTCTGATCGAGTTTTCCTGCTGCCAGGTCTTGAATACTGTCGCGCAGCGAGAACAACTCGCGTACAACTTCGCCTTGCATGATAATCAGCGCCAGCGCGAAAGTGGCAGCAAGACCGAACACGATTACCAGCCATGTGTATTGAATCCGCCGATGGGTCTCCGCAGTGAGTTCGGCAGATTGCTTGTCTACGGACTTGCGAATATCAGTAACGATTTCAAGGATAGCTTCCCGCGAGCGCTGCAATTCCGCATCGACGCTCGCGCGCATCAAGTCCATGGCCTTCGCATTGGAGTTGACAAGGGTTGCGGCGCGCACCGGGCCGGAATCCAGCACCGCATGATCGAACAAGGCTTGCGCGGCCTTAATCTCGGCGGCGCGATTGGGACTCTCCTGCAGCGCCTGCTCGATGAGCGCGCGATAGTTGGCGTAGCTCTTATCCAATTCGCTATCGATGCGGTGCATCTTGTCGGGGTCCAGCTCCGCAATTTCCTCGTATAGCAGTTGGCCGAACAAGGTCGCTTCCGCGTTTGCCTGCGTCAGGTGTTGCAGCGCGCCTACATCCTGGTTAAGCAACTGACTGTATTGCGTGTCGATCTCTCTGCTCGCCCTCGACGAGTACATTCCCCCAATGATCACCATCAAGGCTAGCGGGGCCATGGCGACCAGCAGCTTTCGCCGCAGCTTCAGATTTTCAAGAAAGCGGATCATGATGGCGCACCAGACACTGCCAGAATTCTAAATCCTCGCTCCGTCATTCCGGACTGAGCCTGCGAAGTGACGAATCTCTCTTATCTTAGGTCTTCGCCAGGAAGAAATTCTTCGCTGCCCCAGAATGATGTAGCAACTGCCCTTTCAGGCAATTCTAGAGTCGGCAGGGGCGGACTATCGCTCTATTTTTCTCCGTCAACCGTAGCATAGCTGTTCTTTGATTAGAGGAAATTTATTCAGCAGCAGAAGCCGCGCAACTCCGCTCACTCGGCAATAATATCCTCGGCTCTGGTCTTCCCAAGCCGCCGCAATGCCACTTCGCCCGTCCCGGTATGGAATTGCACCCGCCGGCCCAGGTTGCCTCCCAGGCCTGACCCGATAATCCTGAAACCTCCTACCGCCAATACCTCAATCGCGGCTTCGCTGTTCAGTCTGCCGATCACCGGTTTCGCAGCTGGGCCGGGTTCCCAAAACTTCCGCGCCCCCAAACACCTTCACCTTCACTTCCCGGCGCGCAACATCCAGCTGGTCGAATTGCCACGCAAGTTGCCGAATCGCAAAATCTACGCAACGGCGCCCGGTGACCAGCCGCTTTTCGGCCGTCAAATCCGTCGGGCAATAGGGCAACACGGGATGGGCCAGCGCGCCCACTCGCAGCTTCTCGGTCCAGAACGTGATCCCGATGCACGCGTCCAAATCCGCCAGAATGATCACCGGTTCGCGGGCGATGTGCAACTCTCCGGGGTCCACATAAATCTCACGCAATTCGCTGTTCAGTTCTAGCATCGATATTCCTAAGGCCTAATAGCCCAACGACACCGATTAACGAAGGTGTCCCAGCAAGATTGGCTCGAATCGGCACCCGCCACTGTTCCAAAGTGACCATCTGCGCCCGAACTGACTCACGCTCCACATCCCGTTCGGTTCAATCTGCCCGCTCCCTTCGTTCCTTCCACGCCTCATTTGCCTACCCTAACGTGCTGATTCTTTCTCTGTTTTCGCTGCTCTTCTTTTTGTCCGAGCGAAGCCGTCCGCCAACGCTTTGGCGCTCCAGCACTCTCTATCAGCACGTTCGAGTCCGACTTTTTTGACGGGGAACTACTTGTCCAACTTGAAGATCTTTTCCATCAGCAGCCATTTCTCTCCGGGGCGAGCTTGCGGCAGCGGCTGCTGAAATTTCCACATTAACGTTTCCCATTCCTGAACAGCCGGATTCGTTCGGTCAGACTCCGCCTTCTTCTCAAAAGAGAAAGTTTCGCTCACTTCCAGAATCATCACCATTCGTGTTCCGAACAGATAAATTTCCAGATCTTCCACGCCGGCGTCGCGAATGCTCTTCGTTATCTCCGGCCAGATTTTCTCGTGGTAGCGTTTGTATTCGGCGATCAACGCGGGGTCGTCCTTTAAATCGAGTGTCAGGCAAAAGCGTCGATTCATGCAGAGAGTCCCTCGCTTTCTGCTGCAACGCCGTGCAGAGAAGTGGCTAGCGCCGGTTTGTATCCCGAGATCCCGAAATAAAGTATGTACAGATAGCACAGCAGCGGAACCGCGAACGCCCTCTGAATTCCCGCGGCATCAGAAATTCGTCCCATGATCGGAGGAAAGAAAGCGCCGCCAATAATGGCCATCACCAGCAGAGACGAACCTCGTTTCGTCAGCGGCCCCAGGTCCTTGATGCTCAGCGCGAAAATCGTCGGGAACATGATGGAGTGAAAGAAGCCCAGCAGCACCACGGCCGCCACGGGAAAGACGCTCGATCCTAGCAAGACCACAGCGGCACAGAGAAATGCCGCAGCGGCAAATAGCGACAACAGTCCGTGCGCGGAAACACGCCTCATTAACGCAGAGCCGATAAAGCGCCCCGCTGTGAAACCGATCAGGTGCAAAAGCAAGCAGTACGCCGCAAGTTTCGCTGCCGTTCCGGGAATCGAAAACTGCGTCAGCCGAATCACGAAGCTGGCCACGCCTACCTGCGCCCCCACATAGAAAAACTGTGCAATGACTCCCCGCACGAGGTGCTTGTGAGCGAGCACACTCCCTGCCTCAGCCAGGGAAAGGCCGGCCTCGCTTTTTTCGCCGGCCTCCGAAACGTCGGGCAAATGCGTGAACTGAAACACAACCGCTAGCACCACGAAAATACCCGCCATCGCCAGGTACGGCCACTTCACCGTGCTGGCTTCGCTGGCGCGAAAAGCCGCCAATTGCGCCGAACTCATGGCCGCAAGCTGCGCGGGTGCGTACTCAACTCCCGTCAAAATGAACGTTCGCCCCAATAGCGACGAAAGCACCGCGCCCGTCGCATTGAAGGACTGCGCGAAGTTCAGTCTGCGTTCGGCGCTGCCGGCGGGCCCCAGCGCGGTCGCATAGGGATTCGCGGCCACTTCCAGAAAACTCTGCCCGCACGCCATCACAAACAGCGCGAACAGAAAAAAGCCGTACACCCCATACGACGAAGCCGGCAGAAACAGCACAGCTCCCGTCGCGCACAGCAATAGCCCCAGCAAAATCCCTTTCTTGTAGCCGATTCGCTCCATCGCCCACCCGGCGGGAAATGCGGCCAGAAAATACCCGCCGAAAAACGCCACTTGAATAAAAGATGACTGAAAATCGGTGAGACCAAACGCCCGCTTCAGGTGTGGAATCAAAATGTCATTTAAATTGACGCCAAATGCCCACAGAAAAAACAAGCTGATGACCAGCAGGAAGGGAAGCAGGTAGCGGCGTTCGGTCAGCGGCGCGGGTCCAGCCTTCGGTGCAGATGGCGGCGGAGCGTGTGTCATGCGGCGTGTCCCTCAGGTGAGCGCGCGATCCAGGTGCACATAACCGCCGTCCACAAACAAATGTTGGCCCGTGGTGTGGCCGGATTTATCTGACAGCAGGAACACCACCGTGGTGGCAATCTCGTCGGCCGTGGTCATTCGTTGCCCCAGCGGAATCTTGGAAACGATTCGCTTCAGTTTTTCTTGCGGATTCGCATGCTTCGCCAGCCATTGTTGATACAACGGCGTCATCACTTCCGCGGGAATTACCGCATTCACGCGAATCCCAAAGCTCAAAAGTTCCGCCGCCCATTCTCGCGTCAGTCCCAGAATCGCGCCCTTTGCCGCCACGTAGCCCGAAGTCCCGCCTTGCCCCGTTACCGCCGTCTTCGAACTGATATTTACAATCGAGCCGCGCGCCTTCTTCAGCGCTGGAAGCGCATAGTGTGCCATCGCGTAGTAGTGCACCAGATTCCGCTCCAGCGATTTCACGAATTCCTCAGGATTGCCCCGCTCCAGCCCGACTCCATCATTCACGCCCGCATTATTCACCAGCGCATCTATTCGCCCCAGTTTAGTCTCGACCGTTTCCACCGCCGATGCGCATGCCTTTGCCGCACTGAGTTCCGTCGCCACAAATTCGCACGCCTTACCGTCGCGCCGCAATTCGGCTTGCAATGCCTGCCCGGCGTCCACATCCTTATCTACAATTGCGGGAGTCGCGCCTTCCTTCGCGCACTCGCGCACAATCGCCGCACCAATTCCTTTTGCCCCGCCGGTTACCAGAATCACTTTGCCGTCCAGGTGAAGGTCCATAGCTCAGCCATGCAACCGCAGAAAGCCGCCGTCCAGCGGATAATCTGTGCCGGTGATGAACGAAGCGTCGTCCGAGCAAAGAAAAAGCGCCAGCGCCGCCACTTCTTCAGGCTCGCCCATTCTCCCCAGCGGCTGCGTTTTCGCGAGCTTCTCGTACATTTCCTGCTCGCGCCCCGGATAATTCTTCCTAAGATAATCGTCGACGAACGGCGTATGCACCCGCGCCGGCGAAATGCAATTGCACCGGATGTTGTGCTGCACGTAGTCCTTGGCCACGGAATAGGTCATCGCGATCACCGCGCCCTTGCTCATCGAATAAGCAAACCGATCGCCCAGTCCGGCGCTACCCGCGATCGACGCCATACTCAGGATCACACCACCACCGTTGGCTTTCATATGACCCGCGCAGGCGTGCATGCAGTTGTAGTAGCCCTTCACGTTCACGCGAAACACACGATCGAAGTCCGTCTCCGTCGTGCTCTCCACATTGCCGATGTGCGATACTCCCGCATTGTTCACCAGGATCTTCACTTTTTCCCGCGCGAAGATTCCCCCAAACACTTCGTTGACCTTGGCCTGCTCAGTCACATCGCACGCGAAGGCCGCGGCCTGCCCGCCATTCTCGCTAATGTGCCGGACCGTCTCTTCCGCATCCTTCAAATTGAGATCGAGTATCCGCACTATCGCCCCACTTGCCGCAAAACGCTTTGCGATTGCGCGCCCAATGCCGCTGCCGCCGCCCGTAACCACAGCTACGTTGCCATCCAGTCGAAAATTTTGCGTCGTTGCTTGCTGTCCGCTCAAAGCGAAACACCTCGTTTCCACGGAATGAAATCTTCCTGGCCCTTCAACTCCGCCTTGGTTCGCAATTCGCCGCTGGCCACGCGAACCATCAGGTCCAGGATTTCCTCACCCATTTTTTCAATCGTAGTTTCCCCGGAAATAACCGGCCCGGTATCAATATCAATGATGTCTTCCATCTTCCGCGCCAGTTCGGAATTTGTGGATAGTTTCACCACCGGCGCGATGGGATTCCCCGTTGGCGTCCCCAATCCCGTCGTGAACAGCACCACGCTTGCGCCCGCGCCCACCTGCGCCGTCACGCACTCCACATCATTCCCCGGCGTGCATTGCAGCTTCAATCCCGCTCCCTTCGAGTATTCCGGATAATCCAACACTCCCGTGACCGGAGACGTTCCGCCCTTCTTTGCCGCGCCCGCAGACTTCATCGCGTCGGTCAGCAATCCATCGCGAATATTTCCCGGGCTCGGGTTCATCTCAAATCCGGACCCAACCGCCTTGGCGCGCGCTCCGTAGCTCCGCATCAATTTCACGAAGCGGTCCGCCACTTCTTTCGAAACGCTGCGGTCGATGAAATCCTGTTCGGTGCCGCACAGCTCGGGAAATTCGGAGAGAATTGTCCGCCCACCCAAGCCGGCAAGCAGGTCGGATGTGTGCCCAATCGCGGGATTCGCGGACAGCCCTGAAAACCCGTCGCTGCCGCCACATTTCAACCCCACGCACAAACTGGAAAGCGGCGCCTCAGTCCGCACACTCTTGTTCGCTTCCATCAGGCCGAGAAACGTTTTTTCGATCGCCTCGGTCATCATCTTCGTTTCGGTGCCGCTTTGTTGTTGCTCCAGAATCACCAGCGGCTTATCGAACTGCGGATTTCGCTTGCGGATTTCTTCGCGCAGGATCGGAATCTGCGCGTGCTGGCAGCCTAGACTCAGCACCGTGGCTCCCGCAACATTGGGATGATGCAGGTAGCCGGCGATCAGCCCACAAAGATTGTTGGAGTCTTCCCGCGTTCCGCCGCATCCGCCCTCGTGCAGCAAAAATCGGATGCCATCAACATTTCCAAACAGCGGCGCGCGCCGCGGTACTGCATCTTTTCCGGTTGTAAGGCCGCCCTTGAGTTCGTCGGTGCGCCCTTCCTTGTAGAGTCGCGCCAGCTCCGCCACCTGTTCCCGGTAAATTTGCGGCGCCGCAAATCCCAATTCTTCCTCGAACGCCTGCTTCAGCACTCCAATATTTCTGTTTTCGCAAAAAACCAGCGGCACCACCACCCAATAGTTGCGCGATCCCACCTGGCCATCGGAGCGGCGATATCCGCGAAACGTCCGCCCTTGCCATCTCGCAACGTCCGGTGCCTTCCATTGATATTCCCGCAACTTGTCGCGAAACGGCGCCGCTTCGTGACGCACATTGCGCGTGCTCAGCAATTCGCCGCGCCGGATCGCCTCGACTGCTTTTCCCACCACCACGCCATACATAATGATGTTCGCGCCCGTCGCGAAATCCTGCGTCGCAAATTTGTGTTTCGCGCGCACGTCGGAAGCCAGCTCATACGACTCGCCGCCAAACGTGATCGTCTCGCCCTTGCTCAAATTCGACAGGGCGATTAGCACGTTGTCTCTCGGATCAAGCTGCAGGACTCGATTGTTCATAGCAGAAGGTCGTTCTTTCCCTGGAACTGCGCGTTGCCATCAACCGCATCTTTCCTCGCGCATTGTAGTACACGAAGCGCGTTAAGTCGCTTGCTTACCGAATCACGCCTTGAGTCGCCAGAAGCATTTCGCGTTGCCCCCCAGCACCGCTCCCCGCTCCTGCTCCGGATGCCCGCTCAAATAATCTTTCACGATGCTCATCACGCGCCGGTACGATCCCGCAACAGTGCACACCGGCCAATCCGAGCCGATCATCAAGCGGTTCGCCCCGAAACGTTCGAACGCCACATCCAAATACGGCCTCATGTCCTCGGGCTTCCACCGGTTCCAATCCGCTTCGGTAACCAAACCCGATAGTTTGCAGTGTACGTTCTGATTCGCCGCCAGTTCCGCAATCCCTTTCTTCCACGCGTTCATCGCTCCCGACCGGATTTCCGGTTTTGCCAGATGATCCAGAACAAATCGCTGCTCCGGAAAACGCCGCGCGAATTCCGCCGCCACACTCAGATGCTTGGGATAAATCAAAATGTCGTATGCCAGCTCGAACTCGGCCAGCAGCGAAATCCCGCGCAGAAAATCCGGTTGCAGCAGGAAGCGGTCATCCGGCTCGCTTTGCACAATGTGCCGGATTCCCACCAATTTTGGATTCCGCGCCAGCGCCTGCAAATCCTCGCGCACGTGGGGTGAGCGCAAATCCACCCAGCCGACCACCCCCAGAATGAACGGAGATTGCCCCGCCAATTCCAGCAGCCATCGAGTTTCTTCCAACGACTGCCGCGCCTGCACCGCGACGCTCCCTTGAAATCCCTCCCCTTCCAGTTCATGCTGCAAATCCGCGGGAAGAAAGTCACGCCGCAACGCCGTCATCGTTCCATCAATCCACTCATATTCCCGCGAGTCATAAATCCAAAAGTGCTGGTGAGCATCGATGTGCATGATTGTGGGTTGGCAGGCTCGCAGATCTGCTTCCTCGACGACCAGACTCTTTCTCACGAATTCGTCTTTTGGCTAGCGTGTCATCTTGTGCGAAACGAAGGATCTCAACTCCACCGTCCTTCCCAAGCCTGTGAAATGCTATTACAAGCGCTCCGCAAATACATCTCTGGCACGCTCTGCAGTGATAAGATGTCTCGCATCAACAGTCCTGGTGAGCGATGGCCTTCACAGCGCGTTCCGTAGCTTCTCCGCAAGTCATCAATATTCACGACCTTCGGCGCCTCGCAAAGCGTCGTCTTCCTCAGGTCGTCTTCGATTATCTCGATGGCGGCGCCGAAGACGAAGTCACCCTGCGCGAAAACTGCCGCGTCTTTGAGCAGCTCACGTTTCGCCCGCGCTACGCCGTTGCCATGCCGAAGACCGATCTGCGCGCTCGCGTTCTCGGCGCTGATCTCGCCTTCCCCGCAATCCTGGCGCCCGTGGGCTACAGCCGCTTGATGCATCCCGCAGGTGAACTCGCCGCTGCCTCCGCTGCCGGATCCGCGGGCCTTATCTACACGCTCTCCACCATCTCCGCGCATAAACTCGAAAATGTTCGCGCCGCCTCCACCGGTCCCGTCTGGTATCAACTCTATATTGTCGGTGGTCGCGAGGTTGCCGAAGCGGGCATTGAACGCGCGCAACGCGCCGGTTTTTCCGCGCTCGTTGTCACCATCGACACGCCCGTCGCCGGCATGCGCGAACGCGATCCGCGTAACGGAATGAAAGAACTCCTCGGCGGCTCGCTTCTTTCTAAGCTGCCTTTTCTACCGCAGATGCTCGCGCGCCCGGGCTGGCTGACATCGTTTCTCCTGGATGGCGCCGTTCCACAACTCGAGAACATCGTCATTCCAGGGCAAGGTCCCATGCCGCTGATGGACGTCACCGCCGCGTTGGCCAAAGCGTTCGTCACTTGGGAAGATTTCCGCTGGTTGCGAAAGCTGTGGACTGGCCCGATCCTTGTCAAGGGTTTGCTGACGGGCGACGACGCTCGACGCGCTGTCGATGAAGGCGCTGCCGCGGTCATCGTTTCCAATCACGGTGGACGCCAACTGGACGGCGCGCCGGCAACTCTGCGCGCGCTTCCCGAAGTCGTCGCGGCGGTCAACGGACAAGCCGAAGTTTTGATGGATGGCGGCATTCGTCGCGGCAGCGACATTGTCAAAGCCATATGCCTCGGCGCTCGCGCCGTTTTGATTGGCCGCGCCTACGCCTATGGTCTCGCCGCTGCTGGCCACGCAGGCGTCACCCGCGCTCTGGAAATTCTGCGCACCGACGTGGAGCGAACTCTGCTGCTGATCGGTTGCCCCTCCATCTCTGCCCTGAACGCGTCGTACCTGAACATCCCCAAGGAGTGGTAACGCCGTAACGCGGGTGCCGCATCCTTTGGCCGTTGGTTCTTCAAAGGGTACGGGTTTTGACCTTTTCGAGGTGGAGCCACGCGAAAAGCGCCGATTCATCACAGGACGAGCCCTGGGTGTTAGCCCGACTTCCCACTGGGCGTTTATGCGCATTCAGCCCGATTCTTCAGGCCTCAGGGAGTCTTAACAATTATTCTTATCAATAAGTTGCAGGATTTGCCTTCTCTCTGCTTCGGCATCCTAGATGCACTTCCATAAACCGAAGCGCTCTGTCGCTATAAGGAGTCCTTATGCGTTTCGCCGCTTCCCCGCGTGATTCCCGCTCCTCTGGGACCCCTTTTTCAAGAACCATTTCATTCGTGATTCAGCCCCAGATGTCCCCACGAAAAAGGGCCATTCTGGATGGCCGTTACGAATGGCAAGAGCCCTTCCAAGCTTCAGAAATTGCTTTTGTAGCGCCGCAATACCTCAGGAGCCCGAGCGATGAAAAACGTGCTGATTCTAGGTGCCGCAGGTAGAGATTTTCATAATTTCAATGTCGTTTTTCGCAACCAACCCGAATTCCATGTAGTCGCGTTCACCGCCACGCAAATTCCCGACATTGCAGGCCGCCGCTATCCACCGGTTCTCGCAGGCCGCGGCTATCCCGACGGCATTCCCATCGTGGAAGAAAACGATCTGGAAACAGTGATCAAGCGCGACGGCGTCGACGTGGTTGTTTTCTCCTACAGCGACGTTGCCCATCCCACGGTGATGCATCTCGCCTCGCGCTGCGTTGCGGCCGGCGCGGATTTCTGGCTTCTTGGCGCCACGCGCACGCAAGTCAAATCCGTTGTTCCGATAATTTCCGTGTGCGCGGTGCGAACCGGTTGCGGCAAAAGTCCCGTCTCCCGCCTCGTTGCCGCCGAACTTCGCAAGAATGGTTGGAAGCCCGTCGTCATTCGTCACCCCATGCCCTACGGCGATCTGGCGGCGCAGGCCGTGCAACGCTTCGCCACGCGCGAAGATCTGGATCGCAACGAATGCACGATTGAGGAACGCGAAGAATACGAGCCGCACATCGAGCAGGGCACCGTGGTCTATGCCGGCGTCGATTACGAGGGAATTCTCCGTGCCGCGGAAAAAGAAGCGGACATTATTCTGTGGGACGGCGGCAACAACGACACCTGCTTCTACGCTGCCGACCTTGAAATCGTAGTTACCGATCCTCACCGCGCCGGCCACGAACTCGCCTACTACCCTGGCGAAGTGAATCTGCGCCGCGCCGACATCGTGGTGATCAACAAGGTGGATACGGCAAATCGAAGCCGAGGACGTGGAAGACTCCATCCGCGTGCTCAGCGGCTACGCCGACGTGATCGTCATTCGCCACCCGGAAGAGGGTGGCGCGCGCCGCGCCGCCGACGCCTCCAGCGTACCCGTAATTAACGCAGGCGATGGCCAGGGCGGCCAGCATCCCACGCAGGCCCTTCTCGACCTCTACAGCATTTATCGCGATCGCTCCTTGGACGGCCTCAGCATCGCCTTCATCGGTGAACTCGATCGCGGCCGCACCGTTCGTTCCCTTGCCTACCTGCTCGCAAAATTCGATCGCGTCAAACTCGTTTTCGTTAGCCCTGCCGAACTGCAAATGCGCCCCGACATCCTGGAATATCTCGACCGCCACAATGTTCACTACGAAATGGTCACGGACATGGACAGCGTCCTCGGCCAGGCCGACGTCATCTGCCAAACCAGGATTCACCCCGAACGTCTGTGCAACCGTGCCGGCCTGGGCCTCTACACCATTGATTCCTCGGTGCTGCCGAAGCTGAAGCCCGACGCCATGATTCTGCACCCGCTTCCACGCACCACAGAGCTCGCGAAGAGTGTCGACGCCGATTCCCGCGCCCGATACTTCGCGGAAGCGCAGAACGGTCTTTATGTGCGCATGGCTCTGTTGACCATGCTGCTGGATTGAAGTGTCGCCGGCCGCCCCCGGCGAATTTTCGAATCGCAAGGAAGGTACATATGACTCCCGTGATCACAGACCAAGCCCTCAACACAAACGATTTCATCGAACTGGAGAATCGCTACGGCGCCTACAATTATCACCCGCTCGATGTGGTCATTGAGCGTGCCGAAGGCGTCTGGGTATTCGACGTCGACGGCAAGTCGTACCTCGATTGTCTGGCCGCGTATTCCGCGGTCAATCAAGGCCACTGCCATCCCCGCGTTCTTGCCGCGCTGCTCGATCAAGCTCGCAAGGTCACCCTGACTTCCCGCGCGTTTCGAAACTCGCAGCTTCCTTTGCTCTGCCAGGATCTTCACGAACTCACCGGCATGGATATGGTGCTACCCATGAATTCCGGCGCCGAAGCTGTCGAAACCGCCGTGAAGGCCGCGCGCAAGTGGGGCTATCAGGTCAAAAATATTCCCGACGGCCAGGTCGAGATCATCGTGTGCGCCAGCAATTTTCACGGCCGCACCGTCACGATCGTCAGTTTCTCCAGCGATCAGGCCTACCGCGAGGGATTTGGCCCGTTCACTCCGGGTTTCCGCATCATTCCGTTCGGCGACACCGAGGCTTTGCGCAAGGCCATCACTCCCAACACCTGCGCGTTTCTCGTTGAACCCATTCAGGGCGAGGCCGGTATCGTCATTCCTCCCGATGGTTTCCTGCGTGACGCCGCGGAAATCTGCCGCCAGAATCGCGTGCTCCTGATGGTCGACGAAATTCAATCGGGACTCGGCCGCACCGGAAAACTTTTCGCCTACATGCACGAAGGAATTCAGCCCGACGTGCTGATCGTCGGCAAAGCGCTGGCCGCCGGATTCTATCCAGTTTCCGCCGTGCTCGCCTCCCAGGAAGTTCTCGGCGTGTTCAAGCCCGGCGACCATGGCAGCACGTTTGGCGGCAATCCGCTGGCGTGTGCCGTTGCGCGCACTGCCATTCGCGTGCTCATCGAGGAAAAGCTCGTCGAACGCTCCGCCGAACTCGGCAAGTATTTTCTCGAGCAGTTGCGAGCCATACGCAGCTCCGTCGTGAAGGAAGTTCGCGGCCGCGGCCTGTGGATCGGCATCGAACTTCACAAAGAAGCGCGCCCCTTCTGCGAAGCCCTTAAAGAGCATGGAATCCTCTGCAAAGAAACCCATGAGCGCGTCATCCGCATCGCGCCCCCGCTGGTAATCACCCGCGAGGAAATCGACTGGGCCCTAGACCGCATCCGCAAAGTCCTCGTGTAAGCTGCGTAGTCGAAGTTGCTCTTGTAGTGGCCGACCTTCAGGTCGGTTCTTGCCTTTCTCTTTCTTGTGTAGGGACCGCCTTCCGAGGCGGTCCGCTCTTCGGCTCTTCCTGCGCCTCCTTTTTCTACGCCTTCGCTCCGCGCTCAAGCCACAAAAAACTTCTCCGCGCAACTTCCCCCGAATCGTCTACAATCAACCCACTTTTGTTTCCCGCTTCCGGCGCTCTCCAGGGAACCCGCTCCATTCCGCCGGACGCCCTGTTCGCTCGCAGCAAGGAAACGAAATCCCGGGACCCTCGATGAAACTAAATCCCTATCTGCTTCGCAGCACCATCGTGGCCGCCCTCGGCGGTCTGCTTTTTGGTTTTGACACCGCCGTCATCGCCGGCACGACACACGCCCTTACCGAACTCTACGGCCTCTCGCCAACCGCGCTCGGCATCACCGTTTCCAGCGCTCTGTTCGGAACGATTATCGGCTCCATGCTTGCTGGAATCCCGGGCGACAAGTACGGGCGCAGAGACAGCCTGCGTGTCATGGCCGTGCTCTACGTTATTTCCGCCGTGGGTTGCGCCTTTGCCTGGAGCTGGACTGCCCTGGTTTGTTTCCGGGTCATCGGCGGTCTCGCCATCGGTGGCTCCTCCGTCCTCGGCCCAATGTACATCGCCGAAATCGCGCCAGCCAAGTGGCGCGGGCGCCTCGTCGGTTTCTTTCAATTCAATGTCGTCTTTGGAATCTTGCTGGCCTACTTCTCCAACTACATGATCGGCTTGTTTGGATTCGGCGCACAGGAGTGGCGCTGGAAGCTGGGCATCGCCGCTGTTCCTGCCCTGGGATTTCTCCTCATGTTGTTCTTCATTCCGCGCAGCCCGCGCTGGCTTGTCAAGCAGCGTCGCGTGGCGGAAGCGCGCGAAGTGCTTCGTCTGATTGGCGAAGAGAATTACGAGAAGGAACTACAGGACATCGTTGAATCTATCGACGCCGAGCACACCCAACACGACGTCTTCTTCTCCTGGAAATATCGTCTGCCCATTTTTCTCGCCATCACCATCGGCATGTTCAATCAGCTTGCCGGCATCAACGCCATCCTCTATTACTTGAATGACATCTTTGCCCATGCTGGCTTCAACAAAGTTTCTTCGGACCTGCAAGCCGTGGCCATTGGCGCCACCAATCTACTCTTCACCATGATTGCCATGTCGCTGATTGATCGCGTCGGCCGCAAACGCCTCCTTCTGATCGGCGCCGTCGGCACCGCCCTTTGCCTCGCCGGAGTCGCGCGAATTTTCCTTACTCACAAACACGAAGACTTGCTCGTCTGGCTGTTAATCGGCTACATCGCCTTCTTCGCTTTTTCCCAGGGCGCGGTCATCTGGGTCTACATCGGCGAAGTTTTCCCCAACCGCGTTCGCGCCAAGGGCCAAAGCCTGGGCAGCTTCTCTCACTGGCTCATGAACGGCATTATCTCTCTGATCTTTCCCGTGATGGCGGCGCGTTCCGGTGGCTACCCCTTCGTCTTTTTCTCCGTGATGATGGTGCTGCAATTCTTCGTAGTGCTCTTCTTCTACCCCGAAACTAAGGGCTATTCCCTGGAAGAGCTGCAAAAGAAGCTCGGCATCGCCTGAAACTCAATTGTTTCCAAGACGGATCGTTAACGTGCCGCGCGCCGTCGCAGCCGGATCGCTTCCTGGGAGTGCCACCGTAAGCGTTTCCGCGCCGTCGCCAGCCTTTGTAAGCTTAGCGCCTTCCACGCTGGCGATCTGTGCGCCATTGAACACGGCCAGCTCGTATGTCGATCCCGCCGATCCTTCCACCTCTACAGTCAGCGCGTCGTGGCCGCTGGACCACGCCTCCGAAAGAATTCGCAGCCCTTCGCTGCCGCTGGCCAACTCCGGCAAACGCGATGTGTAGCTCACGCTGAAATCGTCGCGCATCTTCACGCGCACCGTGCTCGGCCCGCCATACGCTTTAAAGCGCATCGTCAAATGCTGATCGCTGCTGTTCGTCTCCAGCTTGAACGGCAACGGCCTGCCATTCAGCTCCACACTTTGTACTTCCGCGCGCAAACTCAATTCCGGTTGAAACAAAATCTCGCAATCGCCAGAGCCCGTGCGGCGCACTTCCAGCACGAGCTCCTCAGCATTGCGCGTGAACTGAAAGTCGGCTTTTGTATTTCCCGCTTGCACGTTCTGCACTCCGAAGCTACGCCAGTCCGCCGGCAACGAAGGCGCCAACGTAATCGTTTGCTTCGCCGCATCCACTTGCAGCCCCAGCATTCCGCGCAGCAACGGGCTTACCACCATCGCCGCGGACCAGATCTGGTGCGGCGAACTGGTCACCAGCGGCTGGTAGTAATCGCCTGAAAGAACTTCCGTGGTGTGTCCCGGCGAACCATCGAGCGCCAGCAATGCATTCGCGCGCAGATTCTGCAGCGCCGCATTCGGCTGGTGGTAGCGATATTCCGCCACCGCCGCCCATCCGGTGAACAGCGGCCACACGGAACCGTAGTGATAGCCGCCCGCGCTGTAATTCGCATAACGCGGCGAAACGATGCGCATGCCCCAATCGGTCGCGTGCCCACGCGACGCCAACTGCTCGATCATCGCCTTGGAGTTCTCGGCGTCCAGCACGCCAAACCACATCGGCACCGTGGCCAGCACGCTCTGTTCATCCACGCGCTTGCCGCTCTGATCCAGTGCGAACGCGAACGATTTCTTCTCCATCGACCAATACGCCTCGTTCAGTTTGGCCTTCTGTTTCGCCGATTCTTCCTGCAGCCCTTTGCTGTCAGCATCCTTCCCAATCCACTTCGCCAGCTCCGACAGCGAACGCAGCGCCTCCACCGCCAGCCCGCTCTGATACAACTCCGATTTAATCGGCAGCAGCGGCCCGCCTTCCACCCAACCATGTCCCACGCCAAAATTCTTCGGAAACCCGGCATCGTAAGTGGATTGCAGAAACTGGTACGCCCTCCAGAGATTGTCCCAGTGATCCTTCGCGAAGGCCACGTCTCCGCTGCTGCGCACATAATCGTCCATGGCGATCAGAAAAAGTGGCGTGGCATCCGCGGACGCGAATCCGTACGGATAATTCTTGAACCAGTCGACCAGGCTCGCCGTCTGCGCAATCTCGTGCGGAATTTTTCCATCCGCGCGCTGAAACTGCGTCAGAAACGCCAACGCCTCTCGCGTGGTCGCAAAATCTCCCACGCTGTTCAATGCGAACGACGTCCACAGCGAATCGCGCCCAAAAAACCACGCGAAGCCCGGACGTTGGCTCTCTCCCGAAGTGCGGTACCCCGCCACCAATCCTGTTCCCAGAAAAGGGTTCGTCACCAGTCCCTGCAACTCGCTTACGCGCGACCAGTCATACGCCGCCTGCAGTTGCGCATCCGGCAACGTCAGGCTCACCGTCCGCTTCAAGTAGTCCGCATAATATTTCGCGGATTCGCTCTGCAATTCCGCGCCATGCTCCAGCAATTTGCGGTACGTGTTCTCCGCGTCAGTCGCGCCAGTCACCGAGCCCGCGATCACCACCGTTTTCCTGTCTTTCCCTTTCGCCGTTACGCCAAGCCGCAGCGTATCCACGGTCGATGAAGCGTAGTTGGTGTCGAACACTTCCGAGTCCACCACTCCGCTCGGCGAGCCCACTAGTCCCGCGAATTTCTTGCTTTCTTCTCCCAACGAGAACGCGTGCAGCGCCGCATCCCACGAACCATACGTCGCTCCCAGCCCTGCCGGCCACTCCAGCTGAAAATCAGGACGCCATGCCACGATGATTTCCAGCGGCGCTTCCGTTTCCACTTCGAAGCGAATCAGCGCGCCCGGCTCATCCACCGGAACGAAGAACGTCTCGTTCACGCGAAACGTGTTGCCGCTATACCGCAAGGTTGTCGACTCCGCTCGCGCCACAATCGTGCGCACCATCCATTCCGCGGGAAAGTCGCCTTCGGGCGTGCGAAAGGTCACCGTAAAATTCCGGAACAGCTTCAGTGGGTAAACCCAGGCTTCCGCTCGTCCAGATTCATTTCCAAAAATCGCCGCGCGTTTGCCCACCGCGCACATAAACTCCCATGGCCGCGCCGCACGCGAAATCTCCAGCGCTGGCGTGGTCTCAGGCGGTGCCGCAGCCAACTTGCCAACCGCTCCTCCCAGCAGCAAAAACGCCACGGCAGCGCCGGCGGCAACCACTCTAGGGAAGGCGATTTTCTTGCGAATTTGACGGCACTCGGCTCGATACAGGAAACTCTGAAGGGTCTTCATGCGATTCAGTCTGCCTGTGGGTCGACTTGCAAAATCGCAGGCCGGTTAATATAAAAGAATTGAGTGGAGTCTAGCACAAGCGAAAGCTGGGAAGGTATCGACCTTTTGTCTTCGTCACGCCGCAGGTTTCTGAAATCGCTCAGCCGCTCGGCTCTGGTTCTCCCGCTCGAAAGTATTCTTTCGTTCGCCTGGCCGCCTAAAGTGCCGTCCTTTCTTCAGGACACTGCCGGCAAATCGCCTCAACAAGCCACGGCTCCCCCGTCCGCGCCCCTCGGCGTCAATTTCGTCAATGTTGCCAAGGAAGCTGGGCTCAACACCAAAATGATTTTTGGCGGCGAGCACAAAAACAAATATCTGTTGGAAACCACGGGTTGCGGCGTCGCTTTCTATGACTACGACAACGATGGCTGGCTCGATATTTTCCTGGTAAACGGCACGCGCCTTGAGGGCTTTCCCGCAGGACAGGAGCCCACCAATCGCCTGTACAAAAATAATCGCGATGGCACTTTCACCGATGTTACCACGCAAGCTGGCCTGGTTCATTCCGGCTGGGGACAAGCTGTCTGCGTCGGCGACTACGACAACGACGGCTTCGACGATCTCTTCGTCTCCTACTTCGGCAAAAACGTTCTGTACCACAACAATGGAAATGGCACGTTTACCGATGTCACCGCCAAAGCGGGCGTCGCCACCGACGGCAAGCGCTGGAACACCGGTTGCGCCTTCGTCGACTATGATCGCGACGGCAAGCTCGACCTTTTCATCGCCAACTACATCGACATGGATCTCGCCACCGCTCCCGTCCCGGAATCCGGCCCCTGCCTTTACAAAGGCGTGATGGTTGCCTGCGGCCCTCCGGGCATGAACGGCGGCAAGAATATTCTCTTCCACAATAATGGCGACGGCACGTTCACCGACGTTTCGGAAGCTTCCGGCATCACCAACGCCAACGGCACCTACGGGCTCGGCGTTCTCACCGCCGATCTCGATAACGACGGCTGGCCCGACATTTATGTTGCCGACGATTCCACCGCCAGTGCCCTGTACCAGAATTTGAAAAATGGAAAATTTCAGGACATCGCCATTGATGCCGGGTGCGCTCTCAGCGCCGATGGCAAGCCGCAAGCCGGCATGGGTATTTCTGCCGGCGATTACGACCTCGACGGCAATCTGGATCTCGTGAAAACAAATTTTGCCGGCGACACTCCTTCGCTCTACCACAACCTCGGCGCCGCCACCTTTGAAGACGCCACTTTCCCCGCGGGACTTGGCCGCCACACGCAATATCTAAGCTGGGGCGTTGGTTTTTTCGATTTCGACAACGACGGTTGGCCCGACATCCTCATCTGCAATGGCCACGTCTACCCGGAAGTCGAGCAATTGCGCACCGAAGCCGGCTACGCGCAGCGCAAATTGCTGTACCACAATCTGCACAACAGCCATTTCGCCGATGTTTCCGAAGAAGCTGGCCCCGGCATTTCCGAACCGTCTGCCTCGCGTGGCTGCGCTTTTGGCGATTTCGACAATGACGGCGACATCGATTTCGTCATCAACTGCGTGAACGATGTGCCGCGCTTGGTGCGTTGTGATTCCACCTTGAAGCACAACTGGCTCAAGGTTCGCACCATTGGCACCAAGTCCAACCGCAGCGGCATTGGCGCGCGCCTTCGTTGCGTGGCGCAAATTCCCGGTGAAGCCAAGCCGCATTCGCAAATCGATGAAGTGCGCAGCGGTGGCGGCTATTTCTCGCAGAGCGATTTGCGCGTGCACTTCGGCATCGGCAAAGCGGAAAAAGTCGATCTGCTCGAAATCAAGTGGCCCAGCGGCGCCGTCGACACCCTGAAAGATATCAAGCCTAATCAGGTAATCTACGTTAAAGAAGGCGAAGGCATCGTCCGCAACGCAACGTACCCCAAAAAATAAGCCGGCTGTGGAGCGCGGTGGCTTGCCATCGCTTTTTCAATCGCGCTGCAACCGAGCCTCCCAAAGTTCTCCAATCGTCCTAAACCTCAAATCATTTCATTCCCAATCCCAAACCATCGCATTCCCAACTCCAATATTGTCATTCCGAGCGAAGCGAGGAATCTGCTTTTCCGCCTCCCAGCGCAGCCTCCTGCGTTATAGTTCCTCCCGGAGGCCGCCCATGACGAATCGATTTCCGGTGCCACGCAAACCGCGCCCGTTAGTCCTTCTGATCGCCCTTCTCTCCACCACAACTTTCCTGCTAGCCGCGGCTGATCAAGCACTCTGGAATCGTGTCTCCCAAACGCCCGTGATTTCTCCGCAAGGCACATCGTGGGAATCCGCCGGCACATTCAACCCCGCCGTCATTCGTCACGGCGACAAAGTCGTCATGCTCTATCGTTCGCAGGATGCCGATGGCGTCTCGCGTATTGGCTACGCCGACAGCACCGATGGCATTCACTTCACGCGCAAGCCTGAGCCGATTTTCGCTCCTGAAGCGCCCTATGAAATGGGCGGAGGCGTCGAGGATCCGCGGCTGGTCAAAGTCGACAGCCTTTATTACATGACCTACACCGGCTACAACAAAAAGGACGCGCAGTTATGCCTTGCCACTTCACGTGATCTCATTCACTGGGATCGCAAAGGCATTCTTCTTCCCGCGTACAAAGGCAAGTGGAACGTTGAATGGACCAAGTCCGGCGCCATTCTCACCGAAAAGATTGATGGCAGATATTGGATGTACTGGCTGGGCACTTCGCGCGATCACAAAGACGAGATGGGCCTTGCGCACTCCTACGACTTGCTGCACTGGACCGAAGCGACAGAGATCCCCGTGCTCCCGGCGCGTCCGGGAAAATTCGATTCGCGTGTCGTCGAGCCCGGCCCGCCGCCGATTCTCACACCTGAAGGAATTGTGCTGATTTACAACGGCGCCGACGACAATCTCGTCTATCGCACGGGCATCGCTGTGTTCGACCGCAAGGATCCCAGTAAGCTTCTCTATCGCTCCGAGCAGCCCTTTTTCGAGCCGCAACTCCAATGGGAAAAAGTGGGGCAGGTTCCCAACGTCGTCTTCGTCGAAGGAATACTCAAGCAATCCGACCGCTTCCTTTTCTACTACGGCGGCGCCGACAAATACGTAGGCGTAGCCGAAACGCATCAGCTCATTACGAAATAAAACGTGTAGCGGCCGCCTTTCACCCGGAAAAACTCTGTTTTTCAGGGGTCGGAGCGTTATTGTCTGCACGTACGCATCGATGCTGCGCTCCTCCATCGCTTGCAAGTTCGCCACAGAGAAAAAACCACTGTCGGCGCTCACTCGTTGCGGCCGCTCGCGGCACTGCTGTTCCAGCAGATCCACCATGGGCACCAACAACTCGTTGTCCGTGGCCGCTTGACCGAGTTGCTGCGCCACAATCAGGTGATCCTCGCTGACCGCCAGCGTCGCGGTGTAGCCCAATGTGAACCCGCCCCGCTCGCGCAGAAAACGGCTGTCCGGATCGCTCCGCGACATTTTCTTCAGACCCGACTTGCGCAACCGTTCGAGCCGCTCGGGAATCCCCTGCTGCTCCAGCCGCTCCATCACGGTGCGGTCCACCTCGTTGCCAGCGCCCTCGTTCGGATCGTCAGCATCGCACTGCTGCTGCCAGCGACGAACGTCCCGCCGGATGCGCGCCCGCGCATCGCGCAGCGCTTGCTCGGTGTCAATGCGGTTCCGCGAGGCGTTAGCGGCGAAATAGTTCTCAAAGACTTTTAGCTCCGACAACAAACCGCTTGGCCATTATTGGGCTTTAGCCCCTGAGGAAATGTTTTTTGCGTTTTTTTTCTGCGCCCTGATTAGCATTGAAGGAGACTAGGGTTGCAATTCCGAACGAAGTCACCGAGGTGAGCAACGGTGACATAATGTAATTTGTCATTCCGAGCGAAGCGAGGAATCTCTCTTCGATTGCCGCAACAAGAGGATCGACTTCCAGCGCCAAGCCTTTTGTCGCTAGCTTCCTGATCCCTGATTGCCGATCCCTGATCCCCGTAACAATCATCCACTACTTCGCCACCACTTTTCCCACACCCTCTTTCAATTCCAAAATCCGGTCCGCCCCCGGCTTCTCAAACGTTTCCGTCAACCCGCTCGGCCAGCGAATCTCAATCCAATCGATCTGCGCCACGCTGCCCAGCCCAAAATGCACTCGCCGGTCGTTATTCGAAATGTAACTCGATCCGCTGCGCACCTCATCGACCAGGAGGCGCGTCCCTGCCTTCACCCGAATCCGCGCCCCAAGCCCGTCGCGATTCGATTTCACTCCCTCGGTCTTGATCGCTACCCAGTGATTTCCATTCTTCACCTGGTTGATCAGCAAGCTGGGCGGCGCGTTCATGTTGCTTACCAACACGGACAACTTGCCGTCATTCCAGAAATCGCCGATGGCCAGGCCGCGCGAAGAACTCGGTGTGGTCAAACCCGGTCCGGCGCTGGCTGAAATTTCGCTGAACGTGCCATCGCCTTTGTTGTGATAGAACAGCCGCGGTTCTTCGTAATTGCTGCCCAGGTGCTGCTTGTCTACTTCCGGATACACGTGCCCGTTCACCAGAATCAAGTCTGGCCAGCCGCTGTTCTCCGCGTCCAGAAACATCGTGCCCCAGCCCAGATATTGCGTGTGCAGGCCCAGTCCGGCCGCGAACGTGGTGTCGTCAAACGTTCCATTGCCGTTGTTGCGATAAAGCGTTGAAGTGTCGTCGGAAAAATTCGTTTTGAAAATGTCCAGGTGGCCGTCGCCGTTGTAATCGCCAATCGTCGATCCCATCCCGGCCTGCTCTTTGCCATCTTCGTTAAACGCAGCTCCCGCGGACACCGCCGTATCCGTAAATGTTCCGTCCTTGTTGTTGTGATACAGAATGCTCGGCGTGCTGTCGCAAGCCACAAAAATGTCCGGCCAACCGTCGTCGTCGTAGTCGATCGGCGAAGCGCTCAGCGCATAGTGCCCATTAGTCTTGTCGATGTGAGCCTTCTTCGTCACATCTTCGAATGTTCCATCTCCCCGGTTGTGATACAGAATATTCGGCGACCACGGCAGCCCGCGTGGTCCACACATCACCGGCACGCCCTTCCACAAGCATTCCGAGCGTTCGCCCGGCTTCGGCGCGGTCTTCACATCAAAGTCCACATACGTCGCCACAAACAAATCCACCTTGCCGTCCCGATCGTAATCCAAAAACGCGCAGCCGCTTCCCCACGCGCCGCCGGTGCCCGCAACGCCCGCCTTCTCGCTCACATCAGTAAATGTTCCGTTGCCGTTGTTGTGATACAGGACGTTCTTCCCGTAATACGTCACGTAGAAATCTTCGAATCCGTCGTTGTCATAATCCCCTACGCATACGCCTTGTCCCCAACCGGAGTGCGTCACCCCGGCCTTCTCGGTCACATCCGTAAACGTTCCGTCGTGATTGTTATGATACAGGTGGCTCGTCGGCGCTCCCGGCCCGGGTACACTTTCCAGCGTCGTCCCGTTCACAATAAAAATATCTGGCCATCCATCATTGTCGTAATCGAACACCGCCACGCCCGTGCCGGTCGTCTCAATGATGTATCTCTTCGTGTCCACGCCCCCGAACACGTTCTTTGCCACCAGGCCCGCTTTCGCCGCTTCGTCCTTGAAAAATACAATCGATTTCGCGTCCTGACTCGCCGCGGGTTGCTGTCCGACCAAGGTTCCTGCCAGCAACGCCAGCGCGCTTGCAGCAATCCCTTGAATTCTTCGCCCAATCTTCCGATGGAATTTGAAAAGGTTCATGAGTTCGGCAGTTACGTTTGTACGCTCAACCTCCGTTGACTCTTCTAAGTCTCACAGAAATACGCAACTCACGGCAAGCTCACGCCGCTCCTCTTTTTGTGCTTAAATTACTCTGACGCAGTGGAGTGTTGCGTAGCCATGAAGGTTCGTCTCGCGGTTCTCGTTCTGGTCACCCTTTTCTCCGCATTCATCCCGCATCTCATCGCGCAAGCGCAAACGCCCGACGCCTCCTCGGCAGCGCAGCCCACCGCTTCAGCCACACCTGATCCAACCTACGACTCCGCGCGTAAGCTGTTGCAGCAGGGCAAATACGACGAAGCCATCTCCGCTCTCACGGCTTTGCAGACGCAGACTCCTCCGCCTAAAGGCCTCGATCACGAACTCGGCGTCGCGTACTACAAGAAGGGCGACTATCCCAGCGCCGTGCGTAGCCTGCAAGCCGCACAAAAAGAAGAGCCCAACGATGGCGAGGTCGTTCAGCTCACCGGCCTTTCGCTGTATCTAGCGGGTAAGCCTGCCGACGCCATCCCTTATCTCGAAAAAGTGCAGACCTGGTACCCCCGCGCGAATGTCGACGCCGCCTACATCCTTGGCGTCGCCTATGTGCAAACCAAAAAATATTCCGAGGGGCGCGCAGCGTTCGCCAAAATGTTTGGTGTGCCGCCGGATTCCGCCGCGGCGTATCTGTTTGCCGCTCGTATGTTGCTTCGTCTCGATTTCGGCCCCATTGCTGAGGAATACGGCCTGAAAGCGGTGGCCCTCGATCCCAAGCTTCCCCTCGCCCACCAGTTGCTCGGCGAACTTTATCTCTACCAGTCCAAAATTCCCGAAGCGGTCGCGCAACTCGAGCAGGAAGTGGCCGTCAATCCCGCCAACCCTGTCGCGCTCTACAAACTCGGCGATGCTTACACGCGCATCCAGAAATTCGATGAAGCAGAGAAGCTTCTGCAGCGGTCCATTTGGCTGGATCCCACTTCCACCGGCCCCTACATCCTCATGGGTAAAGTGCTGCAGAAAAAAGGTGAGCCGCTGCTTGCCGCGCGCGCCCTGCAACGCGCCATCAGCATGGATCCCAACAATTCCATTTCGCACCATCTGCTAGGCCAGGCTTACCGCGACCTCGGCCGTGCGGAAGACGCCGAACGCGAACTGAAGCTAGCCGAGCAGCTCCAAGGGCGCGAAGTCAGCCGCCAGCAATAATCAAGTCTCACTGTTTGCATAGGTTGGCATCCCGACTGCAGCACCGGCGCCTTTTGCTGGTGCGAAGCGGAGGGATCATGGCAGCATCTCCGGCCCGTCTCCAATCCCTGAAGCCCTAGCCGCCGCGCGCCTAGCGTTGTTATCCCAGCGAAGCAAGGGATCTGCTTCGTCAATGTGCAGCCGCGGCCTTCGCAGTAACCTGTTCCTTCCCCAACTTCTCCACCATCTCCGTCGGTAGCTCATTCAGAAACACCAAAAACACGCCGTTCGTCCACCCAAATCCCACCACATTAATCTGGTAGCCGCCCTTCACGGTCGCATCCGTTGACCGGTCAACCGCATTGTATTTCTCCCGGATGGTCCCATCTTTTCGGAAATTCTCAGCCACCGTGCTCAGAAACTCATACGACGTGCGATTCGCCTCATTCGTGAATCCGTACCGCCGCAGCCCTTCGATGTCCACCAGTTGAACCGGTGCCCACGCAAACGGCGCGTCCCACTGCATGCCCGTGTCGTACGGACTCATCAGGATTCCGCCGGGCTTCTCGAAATGCGGCAGCGTCTTCAACACTGCCGCGGCTTGCTCTTTCGACGGCACGCCTGCCCACAACGGATAAAATGTTGTCGCATATTCGTACGTCGACATCTTCTGCTTCACGAAATCGTAGTCGAAATATTCGCCCTTCTCTCCATTCCACAAATATTTCTGAATCGCTTCCTTCCTCGCCGCCGCTTGTTTCTTCCACTCCTCCGCCTCCCCAACTTTTCCCAGCATCCGGCCCATCTGTTCCAGGTCCGTTTCTGTCTTGTACAGCAAGCTGTTCAGGCACACCGGCGCGAAATGATGCGTATCCGCGCCATACGGGCTGAAGCGAAACGAAATATCAAATCCCGATTCCCGCATCGACCGGTCGCCTTTGTAATACTCCCGGCTCAGCGAAACTTCATCCAGCACTTCGCATTTTGCCCGCTCCATGGTTTTCGGAATGTCGCAGAACTGAAGCGAATACGCGGTTCCGGGTCCCAGCGGCGTCTTTTCCCCCGCCTTGCGCTCCACCAGGTACACGTGCCCTTCCGGATGCGCCAGAAAATATTCCGCCACTTTCTTGTAATGGTCCGTTTCGTCCTTCAAACTCTCCGGTGCCGGCCCTTCTCCAAAATCGAAATAGCGCGACAGCCCCGTGTTTCCCGCCAGCATCGGCTCTTGCACCCACATCGCGTGATCTCTCACCGCGTATCCATAAGCGCGCTCCAGCCACGCGCGATCTTCCTTGCCTTTCGCTTTCTGCGCGTCATGTACCGACAGAATCATCGACGTCAGAAATGGCGGTTGCGACCGGCTCAGGTAATACGTACGGTTGGCGTTCAGCACCGCGCCGTAATTTTCGATCTCAAAGAAAAAGTTTTCCACCATTCCGCGCGCCAATTCGATCTTTCCCGCCTGCTCCAATCCGCGAATGATGAAGTAGCTATCCCATCCGTACATCTCGTTAAATCTTCCGCCGGGCACCACGTACGGCTGCGGCAGGTACAGCGCTCCGTGCGGATAAAATGTGTTGGTATCAATCTCGCCAAGCTTGTGAATCACTTTTGGCAGCGGCTTCACTTCCACGCCGCACTTCGCTTCCAGCTCCTTCACGCTTGCCGGTATCTCGAGATTTGCCGGAACGTAAAGTATGGATTTCGCCGCCAGCTTCGAATCGACGATCGTTGCGCAATCGTTCATCGATCGCGCCAACGTGTCCCATCCTTTTGAAATGTATTCCAGAATTGGTTGCAGCCCGACGTTGGTTGTTGCTTCTGCCGATGCCTGTTGCGGCCTTGCCGTCGCCGCGCCAGGAATTGCCAGCGCTGCGCAGCCTGTAAGCAGAAATATCGCGAACAGTTTTTTTCTTATTGCACCCATGGGATAAGCCTCGCTTGCAAAGAGTGTCGTTCTCCTTCCGCCCTTCGTCAATCTTTGATTTGCCTGTTTGTAGTGCGGCGGCTCGCCGCCGCTTTTCATCCGACACCCAGTACACAGGAGTGGCCCAGAGCTACCATTGGGAGGGCACGACTTCAGTCGTGCCGTCATCGCCGCAAATCGAGAGCGGCTTCAGCCGCTGAGCGCCCACTAACTCGTCAGTCGATCTGTCGAAATTCCTCGCAGCGGCCAGACAACCAGCGAATTCACCGCTTCTAAGCTTCCCTCAGCCAACACGGTCCGCAGCTTCCCCTTCGGCGCCTGATACACCCTCTCCGTCACCGCTACCAGATCATTCGCGATGCATTCCACCACCGAACCATCCACGTACACACGAATCTTGTGTTCCGTCACACCCGCTGCCGGCAAACTGGCGAATTGCCTGCCCACCTGCAATTCCTGCCCGGTCTTTCCGGGATCGTACGCCAACGTCACCACTGCATTTTGCCCGTCACTCAATTCCATCTGGAATGCCTTCGGCGCAATGCGCAATTCGATTTCCGCCGCTACCTCACTTAACTCCATTTTGCCCAGCGCCGTATGCCGCGCCTCCGCCCCTTGCGCCTTTCCCGGTAGCGTCCATACGCTGATTCGCAATTTCTCCACTTCGGGTAGCACCTTCATCACCAGATTGCCCGCCGAATCCAGTGTCAACTGCCGCGGCAAAGACATGCATCCCGCCCAGCCTGCCGCGCTAAACTGCGCTTCCGGCCTCGTCTCCGGTATCCAGCCCCACAAAATTCGCCGCCCTTTCTCATCCAATTGGCTCTTCGGCGCGTAGAACGACCCGTTGTCCTGCAGCCCGCGCCTCTGCGCATGAAACATCAGCTCTTTCGGATCCAGCTCTCCCGTCTCCCAATACACTTTGCGTTCCGTCGAGTACAGCAGCACAAACTTCCCGCCTAGCGCGAAAAAGTCCGGGCACTCCCACATCTCGCCTGAATCCACCGGGTCTCTTGTCTGCCTGGTGCTTTTCTTTCCCGATGCCAGCGGGTGCACATACTCCCACTTGCGCAAATCCGTCGAACGGTACAGCAACACTCGTCCACCTTCACCCTGCTGCCCGCTGCCCACGCCCATGTACCACTTGTCGCTTGCGTTCCACAGGAACGGATCGCGAAAGCCAGTGATCTTCGGATCTTGCGGCGGCATCAGCACCGGCACTGCCAGCTTGTCCCAAGTCTTCAAGTCGGGATCGCTCGATGTCGCCAGCATCTGCGTTTCCAGAAAATTGTGTGTGCCATCGCGCAGCGTCGCTTCCGCGGCCTTCACACTCTTCACGCCGGTATAAATAATCGTTGGCGTTCCACCGAACACCACCGCGCTTCCTGAAAAACAGCCGTCCGCGTCGTATCCTCCCCGCGTCGGCGCCAGCGCCACGGGCAGATGTTTCCAGTGCACCATGTCGGGACTCACCGCGTGTGCCCAGTGCATGTCTCCCCACACCGCCGCATTCGGGTTGTACTGGAAAAACATGTGGTACTTGCCCTTCCAGAAGATCGGTCCGTTCGGATCGTTCATCCAATTGCGTTTCGGCAACAAGTGAAACTGAGGCCGCAACGGATCCGCCGCGATATCCGCCTGCGTAGCCGCCACCGGCAAATCGGGAACGGAACTAAGCGAGCGAAATGAGGGATGCAGCGAAGCCATCGCCCCCGATGCACCCGCCATCTTCAGAAATTCACGACGCGAACCATTCACAGTGTTCTCCGTCACTTCACTGCCCGCAGTGTAGCCCATCTGGTCTTCAATTTAGCGCCAGCTTTTATGCCAGCCGGCGCTTCGAGTAGGGTTCAATTCGCCGGCACGTACCGTGCGATGCATGGACGTTCCCAATTAGACGCTTCGCCGTTCTCCTCCGCGAACCCACCTCCGCCTTCGTGTAAAATAAATTCGTACGCAATTCGCTGCTCCAGCAAAGCTTCCTCGCTCCTTACGAGGCCACCTCAATGACCCCAGCCCACGCCGAACTTCTTCGCGAGCTTCAAAGTTATGCCCTCACCGCTCCCACCGCCCAATTCCTGATGGACCGCATGGCCAAGCGCGTTCACGAAAAGATGACGCGTTACAACTGGGTTGGCTTCTATCTCGTCGATCCAGCGGACTCTAATTTCCTGATCGTCGGGCCTTTCGCCGGCAGCTTCACGCCCAACGCTCGCATTCCCCTGCACACCGGGCTTTGCGGCGCCGCGGCAAGCAGCGGCCAGACTGTGGTGGTCGACGACGTCACCAAAGATCCTCGCTATCTTGCCGGCTCCGCTCTCGTGAAATCTGAAATCGTAATTCCCATTTACGTCAACAAAACCCTCGCCGCCGAACTCGATATCGAGAGCTACTTTGCCGACACCTTCAACAAATCAGAACAGGAATTTTCCCAGGCCTGTTCCAACGTGATTGCGGAATTCCTGGCGAAACAAAAATGATCCGCCAACGCACCCATTCCCCGGTCCATTCCATGCGCTTCTCTCGTTCGACCCGCGCACACAAATTACTGGAGCTAGCCCGATCATGCCGGTGAGAAATTGGATCCTCGCTTTCTCCATCCTATTCACCATCGCAGTCATCCTGCTGCTCCTGAACTATTCGCGCCTCGGCGGACTCTTTCACTCCCACGTGCGCGATCGGCCCAAACGCCGCCTGCTCCTCGCGGCCATCGGATTCTTCGTCACCTTTGCCGTGGCGCGCGCAATGGCTTGGGGCGCTTACCGCAACGTCACTCCGTTCCATTACGTTTACATTCGTGGCGCGCATATTCACCACCTCGTCTGGGGCATCCTGCTTCTACTCGCCGTCGGTTTTTGCTGGCTGATCGAAGTGGGCGAAGGAACCAAGCCCTTATCTCTGTTGGTCAGTCGCTTGATGTCGCTGCTCTACGGCGTCGGTGCCGCTCTCACGCTGGATGAATTTGCTCTCTGGTTGAACGTCCAGGAGGGCGTCTATTGGACCCACCGCGATTTCGCCAGCCTCGACGCCGTAATCCTCTTCGGCTCCGCCCTGCTGATTGGCATTTGGGGCGGCGACTTCCTCAAGGCCGTAGCCCGCGAGTTTCGCCACCCGCAGCCCAGGCAGCGCCGCGTGCGTTAACGGCACGCATCGTCTCGTGGCAAATCTACAAAAACCTTCAAATGATATACTCGCCACATGTTCGCACGCATCCAGTACGGGCGATCTTTGCCAGTCCTTTTTGCGTCCATTGCGTTGTTCTTCCTCGTGGCGCAAACGGCGCACGCCCAATCGACGTCTGCATCCGTCGTCACTGATCTCGACGGCCACGCCCTGGATCCTTTTCATCACGTCGCTGGAAAAATTATTGTCCTTCTGTTTGTGCGTACCGATTGCCCCATCTCCAACCGCTACGCGCCTACCATTCAGGCCATGAGCGCTCACTATTCCACTCGCGCCGCGTTCTACCTTGTCTATCCCATCAAGTCGGAAACCACCGCGCAAATCCGCGAGCACACTAAGGCGTACGGCTATCACCTTCCGATTCTCCGCGACCCGGACTACGTGCTGGTGAAGAAAGCGCAAGTCCAAGTCACTCCCGAAGCCGCCATCTTTTCCACTGACGGACTACTGCTCTATCACGGCCGCATCGACGATTGGTATGTCGATTTCACTCGCGCCCGTTCCTCTCCCACCACCCACGACCTTTCCGCGGCGATCGACGCGGCTGTCGCCCAGAAGCCTGTGCCCACGGCCTCCGCCCCTGCGGTTGGCTGTTTCCTCCCCGGTCTTCCATGAAACTTTCGGCGAAAACAATTCTGCTACTCGCATCGCTGATGGCCGTTCTGTCTTTTGCCCTCGCAGCCTCCGTGCCAGAAGGCAAACCGCAATCTCCCGCCGCCACTTCCTCTCCCGTCACTTTCAATCGCGACATCGCCCCTATCGTTTTTAAATATTGCTCGCCCTGTCACCGCCCCGGCGAAGCCGCGCCGTTCTCATTGCTCACTTATGAAGACACCGCCAAACTTTCCCGCCAAATCGCTCTCATGACCGAGCGCCGCATCATGCCGCCGTGGCTGCCTGCTCCCGGTGAGTTCAAGTTTGTCGGTGAGCTGCGTCTCTCCGATGATCAAATCGCCCTCTTCAAACAGTGGGCCGACCAGGGCGCCCTCGAGGGCGATGAGCACGACCTTCCGCCAGCCCCGAAGTTCACGCCAGGTTGGCAGCTCGGCAAACCCGACCTGATTCTTCACGCCCGGAAGCCGTACCTGCTTGCCGCATCCGGCACCGACAACTATTGGAATTTTATTTTCCCCACGGATTTTCCGGATGCGCGTTGGGTAAAAGCCATCGAAATCCGCCCCGGCGAAAAACGCGTCGTTCATCACGCCAATATTTTGCTGGACCGCGAGCATTCTTCCCGCGCTCAGGAAAAGAATCCCGGCGATGGCTTCCCCGGCATGGAACTACGCATCGAATCGCAATCCTTCGATCCCGACAGCCACATTTTTTTCTGGAAGCCCGGCTCAACTCCTCACGTCGAGCCTCCGAACATGGCGCTGCGCCTCGATCCCGGCAGCGATCTGGTCTTGAACACTCATTTGCAACCTTCCGGCAAGCCCGAATCCATCATGCCCAGCATCGGCATCTATTTCGCCGATCAGCCCGCCACGAAATTCCCGGTTCTGCTTGAACTTCAGAACGACCTCGCTCTCGACATTCCCGCCGGCGATTCCAACTTCGTGGTCACCGACTCGTTTACCATGCCCGTCGACGTCGATCTCCTCGCCATCTATCCCCACGCGCACTATTTGGGAAGGGAACTGGCCGCCACGGCCACGTTTCCCGACGGCTCCGCAAAAACGCTCATCAATATTCCGCGCTGGGATCTGAACTGGCAGGCCGTTTTCTATTGCGCCGATCAGGTTTTCCTTCCCAAGGGCACCGTCATCAACATGCGCTACGTCTATGACAATAGCGCTGCAAACATGGCCAATCCCAATCACCCTCCGCGGCGCGTTCGTAGTGGCAATCGCAGCGTCGACGAAATGGCTCATCTCTGGTTGCAGGTTCTTCCGCATGGCGATGCCGTTCCCGCCAGCGAAGCAGGCATGCTCCTCGATGAAGCGCTCTGGCGTCACGACGTCGCTCGCAATCCCGCCGACTTCCCCGCGCAATACAACCTTGCCGCGATCCTTCAACTGCGCGGCCAAACGGCTGACGCGCTCCCGCACTATCAAGCCGCCGTCGCTCTTCGTCCCACCGACGCCATCGCCAACAATGCCCTCGGCGGCGCTTTGCTCTCACTGGGACAAACCAGGCAGGCCATCGCCCCGCTGCAAACCGCCATCCAGTCACGCCCCAACTATTTTGCGGCCTACTACAATCTCGGCAACGCCAATGCGACGCTTCGCCAATTTCCACAGGCCATTGCGCATTTCCGCAAAGCGGTGCAACTGAATCCCGACGATTCCATGGCCGAAGCAAATCTGGGCGCTGCATTAGCCGAGGTCGGCGAGCTCTCTTCCGCCAAAACTCATCTCGAGCGCGCCCTCAAACTCGACCCGCAAAACCAGCTAGCCCAAGACAACCTCGAAGAAGTCCAGCGCCGCCAATCCACTCCCAAGAAATGACATTTTGGAGTGCGGTGGCTTGCGGTCGATTTTACGATCGCAACCTAATCCGTGTGCCTGCAGTGTGCAGGAAGTTGTCCGCAGTACAGCATGCACTGGCAGCAATACAAAACCGTCATCCCGAGCGACGCGAGGGATCTGCTTTTCCTAACCATCAACCGCCGTCCCAACCCTCTTTCCCAAGGGTGCTAGTATGAAGTGAACGAAACCCCTTCGGAGGTCGTGCCGGTGCTCGGTTCGGGCGTTGCTTTCAGAAATCAGCTCTGCTCTACGCTCGCAGCCTTTTTCTTGGCCGCATTTTCCGTCTTCGCCCAGTCCGCTGCTACTCCCGCCAAGTCCGACGCTTCTTCCCGCGCCTCCACCGCCACAAAAGAAGGTCTCGCCGCTCTGCAACGCGCCGACTATGCCTCCGCTCGCAAACAATTCGAAACCGCCATTCACCTGAATCCCAGCAGTGCTGAAGCGCACAACTACCTCGGCTGGGTCCTCTACACTAGCGGAGAAATCCAGCCCGCCATCGCGCAATTCGAAACTGCCATTCGTCTCAAGCCCGCACTCGCAGAAGCTCACCTGAATCTCTCCGCAGCGCTCGCTCAAGCGAACGATCCCGCCGGCGCCACGCGCGAAGCGCGCAAGGCCATCGCTCTCGCCCCGCAGTCCGCCGACGCCTACCACGCCCTCGCCCGTGCTCTCGAACTCTCCAACGACCTCGACGCCGCCACCGAAGCCATTCGTCATTCTGTCGAACTCGCTCCTGCCCGTCCCGATTTGCACGATGGTTTTGGCTCGCTTCTCGTTCGCCAGAACGATCTCCCCGCTGCCGTCGCGCAATTCCAGGAAGCCATTCGCCTCTCCCCGGACTTCGCCCTGGCTCACTTTCATCTGGGCGTGATTTATTTCCAGCAGAAAAACTACGCCGGCTCTGCCACCGAACTCGATCGCGCCGTCCAGCTCGCACCGCAAAATTATATTGCTTCGTACTATCTGGGACTGGTGCGGAGCAATCTCGGTGACGCCGAAGGCGCCATCTCCGCTCTGCAGGCCTCCGTCAAAGTCAATCCGGATCAGCCCGACGCGCAAAACCAGTTGGGATTGCTCTTGCAGCGCGTCGGCCGCCCCGACGAAGCCGCAGCCGCATTCCGCCAATTCATTCGCCTTGCTCCGTCCGATCCCGACGGGCAAAACAATCTGGGACTTTCTTTGTTGCAGACTGGCGATGGCGACGGCTCCATTGCCGCGTTTCGCGAGGCCCGGCGTCTGCGCCCCGATGATCCCGGCTATCAGGGAAATCTCGGCACCGCCTATCTTCAGAAAGCCGATTTCGTCGCCGCCATCGCCGAATTTCAATCCGCTTTGCAACGCGCTCCCAACGATCAAACGCTTCACTACAATCTTGGCCTCGCTCTGAAGCTTCAAGACAAATTGCCCGAAGCCATCGCCGAACTTCGCAAAGCCGAATCCATTGATCCTTCGCAGCCCGACGCTCCCTATACACTCGGCGTCACTCTCTGGCAGCAGGGTGACCTCGATGCCGCCGTCATCGAACTTCAGGCCGCCATTCACGCCAAGCCCGATTACGCCGAGGCTTACTACACGCTCGGCACTGTGCTGAAGCAGCTATCCAAGCTTCCGGAAGCCGCCGCCGCTCTGCGGGAAGCCATTCGCCTGCAACCTGATTTCGCCGGTGCGCACACCACTCTCGCGGCCGTTCTTCGCCAACTCGGAGACGCCGCGGCCGCTTCGGAAGAAGCCCGCACCGGCACCGCGCTCGCCAAACGTAAAACCGATCTGCAGGCTTCTGTCTTCGCTACAAATTCTGGAAAACGCCTGCGCAAGGCTGGCGATCTGGATGGCGCCATCTCGCAATATCGCGCCGCCATCAATTCCACGCCTGCTTATGCTCCGGCGCACTACGAATTGGGATTGGCTTTATTGCAGCAGGGGAAAAAAGAAGAAGCGTCGCAGGAATTTCAGAAGGCGGCCTCTCTCGATCCTAAACTCGTTCCACCGCAAATCTGATTTCTACAAGCGCGCCGCATTTCACGATCGAAACTATTTCTCCAGCACCCGCAAGGCTACCAACGAGGACCCCACCGGCACCCCGCGCGCTACCTTTACCTGGATCACCGCCTCAAACGGTTTCAAATCGCTCGGTTTCTGTACCTTCATCCGTTCCAGCAGACTGGCTAGATAGTTTTCTCGCGTCACAAACTCCACCGCGGCTTGCGTCCCGATCGTCGTCGTTCCCGCAAGGATCAATTCCGAATGTTCCGGATTCAGCCCGTGTACCAGCGCCACCACCGCATAGTCTTCCGTCAGCGGAATGTTTCCCGGCGTCGCTATGTACTCGGCAGGCTCTCCCTGCCCCGGATGTTCGTTCACGATTTCCATGTTTCCTGCGCGCGGCCCGTCGTTCACTTTCCGAAACACAAACTCTTTCGTGCTCGGCACGTCCAATAACGTCAGGTTTTCTGAAGGCGATCCGATGAAGATCAAGTCGTTGTTTTTCGCGTCGTCCAATGAAAACAAACTGCCGCGTTTCACGCGCAACGATTGGTGTAATGTCGCGAATACCTGGTCCAGGTTGTGCACCGCCAGCACTTCGCCCACTCCCGTGTAGTGATCCAGTATTGGCGCTTTCCCGTCCTTCGTCGCATCGTAATACCGCATTCCCGTGTCGGGCCTGCCCACAAACGCCGCATTACTGAAGATCACCCACGGCTCTTCCGGTACGGTGGCGAACCCATTCCAGAACGTACGGTACGGTACAGCTGCAGAATTCGCTGACGCCGCGACAATCGGACCAGGACCCTTGTGGCCCAATAGCAGCCATCCAATCGCCGCAAGCGCCACAATCAGCGCGGCACTCAATAGTGGTACCAGCCAGTAATTTCCGCCAGATTCTCGTGCCCTCAACGCAATCCCACTGGCCTCCAACGCATTTCCGTTTGACTGCGCTTGTTTGCTGCGCTCATGAAATACCACGGTGTAACTGCCCTTTGGCAGTTCCACCATGTACGGATCCGACGCTCCTTCGGTACTGTAGTATTCCGTCAGCTTCGCCCGCAGCCTTCCCGCTTGCACGCGAACCATGGAGTCCAGTTGAGGATCAAAGTCCTTTTGTCGACCAAGCACTTCGGTCGCAATTTGATATTCCTTCACTTGTGCGCCTGGATGTTCTATTGCTTGCTTGGCTAAATACCGCAGAAGTTTGCACAGCGATTCGGACCCGTGAAGACTGTGGCTGACTACCAGTCTCGCAATCGCGCCTTCGAATTGGCTTCGATCCACCACACTCGCTCCGGTTACATCAATGCAACAGGAGCCTACCAAGCCGCGCATCTCCTTGCAAGGCCAAGATTTATTTCGTGTAACCGTGTCAAACCTGCGGAGACTTGCTACCCGCCGCAAAAAAGCAGATAACTCGCATCAATATTTCCGCTCGGGGTGTCTTGTACCTTATAGCGGATGCTGCCTGGTGCCTTTCAGTGTTGCTCTCTTGCTGCGCTGATGGCGGTCATCCAATAGACACTTCATTCGAGGCGAGCGCGCATGGGGGAGTCTTGTGGGAGGCTGCGGCATGGGGGAAGTTCCTTTCGTGTAGTTCTTGCCTTTAGCCTCTTTCTCTCTTCCTGCCGGGCGTTTCTTGGGTCACGTCTCTAGTTTCTGGGGCGTCACGCTTTGCGCCTTTTGTTGGGGTGCATACAGTATCGAATCGGTGGTCGTCTAGGAGGGGTTGAATGAGAAGTCGCTCTGTTCTCGGCTGGCTCTTAGCTTTGTCTCTAGTCTTTTGTTTCAGCGCATCCTCTGCATCCGCGCAAGCTGTTTATGGCAGCATCATCGGCACAGTCAACGATCCTCAGGGCAACGCTGTTGCTGGCGCCAAAGTTACGGTCACCTCGGCTACCAAAGGTACCACCGACGAAACCACTACTAATGAGAGTGGCAACTATTCGGTGACCCACCTTATCCCAGACACATACATCGTGCATATCGAAGCAACGTCCTTTAAGGCTTTCGAAGCCAAGGATGTCGTGATTATGGCTGACACGTCGACTCGGGTTGACTCCCAGTTGCAATTAGGCTCGGTCACGCAAACCGTCGAAGTCAGCGGAGAAATTCCGCAAATTAAGACCGACCGTGCGGATGTCGCCGTCAACTTCAATGAAAAGTATGTTGAAGATCTCCCCATTCTGAACCGCAACTTTACGAATTTCCAATTGCTCTCTCCCGGCGCACAGAAGCTCGTCGGTTGGAGCCACGCCGCTACGGAAAACCCGCAGGGCGGACAGCAGATTATGGTGAACGGCCAGCATTTCAGCGGCACGGCTTTTACTTTGGACGGCACCGATAACCAGGATCCGATTCTCGGAATCATCGTTGTGAACCCGAACCTCGATGCCATTCAGGAAGCCAAGATCACTTACCAGAACTTCGACGCGGAAATCGGCAAGGCCATCGCCAGCGAAGTTTCCGTACAGGTCAAGTCTGGCACCAACGAACTCCACGGCAGCGGCTTTGGCTATTTCCGGAATAATGACTGGGTCGCGCGCGATCCATTCACGCAACTTCCTGGAAAGTCGTTCCCGGGCGGAAACTGGAAGCAGTATGGCGGCTCCATCGGCGGTCCGATCATCAAGGACAAGTTGTTCTTCTTTGGTGACTACCAGGGCACTACGCAGAGCACCGGCGTCACCAACCAGATGACCATTCCTATTGCGAGCGTTATCTCGGGATGCAACGTCAATACCAACCCGACCGGTTTTTGCGACTTGAGCGCCTACGCCTCTAACATTGGTAACGGCAAAGCGGGCGATGCAAGCAACTACATCTATGATCCCTCCAGGACCGGCGACCCGAATACTGGTGCCGATATGTTGGTATTTTGCGGAGTTCAAGGTTCGGTTCCCGCGGGATCTTGCCTCCCGCAGAATAACTTCCAGATTCCGATGAACAGGATTTCGCCACAAGCGGCAAATGTCCTGGCGGAATTTCCCTCGCCCTCGAACGGATCCACCACCAATAATCTCAACGGTTCGGGCTCCGGCCCCTTTAAACAAAACAGCATGGACGCCCGCGTTGATTGGAACGCTCCCCGCAATTTCCAGGTTTTTGGTCGCTTTAGCTTGGACTACTTCAGCCTCTCGGGAGACGGAACCCTTGGTCCCCTCGGCGGCCCCGGTTTTGGTCCCGGCGGCCTGAACGGTTCGTCCAACGTTCACAACTACAGCTTGGCCACCGGCTTCAACAAGGCGCTTGGCACCACCTGGCTGACCGACTTCCGTTTCGGTTGGTTCCGCTATAACCCCCAAACGCACTACTCGGACGCCAACGTGGCTGCCATGGATGCCTTCGGCATTCCGGGGCTTAACACGGGCGATGGAATCGCAGGTCCTCCGGTGACGGGCGGACTCTCTTCTTTCAATTTCGACGGCAACGCTGCCCTCACGAACTTCGGCGATGGCCTCAACGTTGGCCGCTGTAACTGTCCACTCACCGAGCGAGAGAACGAATATCAAGGCGTCAACAACTGGACCAAGATCCACGGCAATCACACCATTAAATTCGGTGCTGACATTCGCTATGCCACCAACCTCCGCGTTCCTAGCGATTCTAACCGCACCGGCCAGTTGACCTTCTCCGCTCAGGACACTAGCCTTGCTGGGTCCGGCGGTCTCAGCTTGGCCACTTTCCTCCTCGGCGACGTTACCAACTTCTCGCGCTTCTACAGCACTTCTCTTAACGCTTCCGAAAAACAGTGGCGCAGCTTCTTCTACGGGCAGGATTCCTGGCGCATCACTCCGAAACTGACCTTCAACTACGGTCTGCGCTGGGAGATTTACTTCCCCGAATCCGTGAATGCTAAAGACAACGGCGGCTTCGCCAACCTGGTGCAGGGTCAGATTCGCGTTGCTGGCGAGGGTCCCTACGGACTCAATGGCAACATCAATAACACCTACAAGGCCTTCGCACCACGCCTTGGACTTGCCTATTCATTCACTCCCAAGACCGTATTGCGCTTGGGCTATGGTCGCAGCTTCGACATCGGCGTATTCGGTTCGAACTTCGGCCACGTTGTAACCCAGAACCTGCCCGTTCTGGCCAACGAAACCGTCGCGGCTTCCAACCTGAACCCGGCGAGCAAGGACAACGTAGTCCCCATCTTCACTCTTGGCTGCAATCCCAGCTACCCCGCCGGTTGCGTCACTCCTGGTCCCCAGGGAGCGACACTGCCTCAAGGGCCGGCAAGCCTTGGATTGCCACTCCCGCTCCCAATTCCTTCCAGTGGGCTTCTCCCATTGCAGGGACCTTTGGGTATCGTTGATCCGCGCATCCGGCCCACCAAGCAGGTGTTGCCAACGGTTGATGCCTGGAACGCTTCCATCCAGCACCAGCTGACCCCTACGATTAACCTGGAAGTTACCTACATGGGTAACAAGGGAACTCACGTTTTCAACGGCGATGGCCCCGCATACAATGCCAATCCGGTCCCCATCAGCCCTGGTTCCAACCCGGTCACCTGCACTGACAGTGGCAGTTGCACTTTGGGTGGCTTCACTCCTGTGGTTCCGGATAATCAACGTCGTCCCTACTACAACAAATTCAGCTATCCGGGTTATTTCGTCACCAAGATTGTCAACGGCGTTCCCACTCAGGTCCCACTCATGTGCTGCTCTACGGACTTGGGCAACTACTTCGGCAACAATGCCAACAACGAGTATGAAGCCTTGGTCATCAAGGGTGAGAAGCGCTTCTCGCAAGGCCTGCAGTTCATGGCCTTCTACACCTACTCCAAGGCCAACGCCTATAACAATGGCTACTACGCGGTTGGTCCAAAATACGCGTACGGGCCCAACGATATGAACCGCAATCACCAGTTCATCGTCAACGTCGTTTACCAGTTGCCATTTGGCCGCGGCCAGAAGTACATGAGCAACATCAGCAAGCCCGCTAACTTCCTTCTCGGGGGTTGGACATTGACGCAGACTCTCAACTGGAGCGGCGGTCTGCCTTGGACCCCAAGCATCGGTGAATGCAACAACGTCGGCTCCGGCTCTGCTCCATGCTTGCCCAACATCGTTTCTCCCACATTCAAGACGGGCGTCTCGCGTAATCCCGCAACCGGCGTCGTTTCGTACTTCACGCCAGTCGCGCCTCTTTCCTATCCCTTGAATCCCTCGCTGAATGGGCAGGATTCCTGCTCCTTCGCGCGGCCGACGTCAGGTGGCTTCGCGCTACCCGCCTGCGGCACCATCGGTAACGCCGGGATCTTCTCGTTCCGCGGTCCTCACGGCCTGTGGTCCGACTTCTCCCTGGCGAAAAACTTCGCCATCACCGAGCGCTACGTTGCGCAGTTCCGCTTCGACGCTTACAACGTCTTTAACCACCCGGTCCTCGGCTTCAACAGCAACCAGGGCAACACCTGCGTGGACTGCGGCGGTAACGCCGGTCAGATCACCGACATCGAGGGAGACGGCTCCCCCGGTTCGCCGACTGGCATGCGCCAACTGCAGTTTGGCGTACGCTTCACTTTCTAACCCCTAACACTCCAAAAAAGGGGGAGCCCGCAAGGGTTTCCCCTTTTTGTTTTGAAGTGCAGGTGGCTTGCCACCGCTTTTGCGATTGCTGATGAACACAAGCCTTCTCAAGAACAAGGCCTCTCAAAATTGCCTGCGTTACTCAATCAACTAGCCACGCAACGCGGCTGTCATCCCGAACGCAGTGAGGGATCTGCTTTTAGGTCAACTTCCATCTTGTCATTCCGAACGGAGTCTGCGGAGTGATGATCTCTGCGCCATCGCACGCCTTTTGTGCGATGAATCTCTCTTCTTCTTTCGCCAATCCTCCTCCCTAGCGTAAGATGGCTTCCATGTCCGACGGAAATTTCACCATCATTGGCCTTGGCGAATTGCTCTGGGACCTTTTTCCTTCCGGCAAGCAGCTCGGCGGAGCGCCGGCCAACTTCGCCTACATCGCCAGTCTTCTCGGTGATCACGGCATCGTTGCCAGCCGCATTGGCGACGACACCCTGGGCGAGGAGGCCAAGCAGCGTTTTCAGCAACTGCGCCTGCCCACCGACTTTCTGCAGTCCGATCCATCGCATCCTACGGGCACAGTGAAGGTACTGGTCGACTCGCAAGGTCAACCGCGCTACGAAATCAGCGCAGACGCCGCCTGGGACTCGCTGCAGATGACTTCTCAGTGGCGCACGCTTGCCGCACAGGCTACCGCCATCTGTTTCGGCTCTCTGGCACAGCGTTCTCCCACTGCCGGCCGCACCATCCACGAATTCCTGGGAGCCGCGCGCCCCACCACCACGCGCATTTTCGACGTGAATTTGCGCCAGCCGTTTTACTCCAGGGAAGTCCTCGCCGATTCCATCCGGCGCGCCAGCATCATCAAGTTGAATCAGGAAGAATTGCCCGTTGTCCTTCAGTTGCTCGACTCGCCGACGCCGCTTTCTCCCGGCAAAGAGAACCTTGCTGCCGAGTGGCTTCTCCATCTCAGTGGTGCGCAACTGATCTGCATTACTCGTGGGGCAAATGGCAGCCTGCTGGTATCCAAGGAAGGCTTTCACGAGCACCCCGGCTTCGCCGTCAAGATCGTCGACACAGTGGGTGCCGGTGACGCGTTTACCGCCGCTCTGGTTCACCACTTCCTACGTGGCGCCCCTCTTTCCGCCATGAACGAAGCCGCCAATCGCATGGGTTCCTGGCTTGCCGCACGCCCTGGTGCTACTCCGGAAGCGGACCCAGCCGTACTGGAGCAGGTGCGCAGCGCCCATCAATAAGCCGTCCTGGCAAGGCAGCACAGCCGGCGGAAGCACGCTCTTTTTTGTCATTCCGAACAGAGTCTGCGGAGTGAGGAAGCTGCTTTTTCCTTAGCATTTTGCGAAAAGGGACTTTTCTAGTTACTCCCCAATCAACAGCTCATGTGATTTCACTCACACTCGAAAGTGTCCCTTGATACTGCGCCCCACCCGGATCTGGGTGTTCATAGTACCAACAACTGGATGTCTCAAGTCCATTTTGGAACTATGCAAATCAATCGCGCTACCGACTATGCTGTCCGCGTCATGATTCACCTTGCCACCCTGCCCCCGGGTTCCAAGGCCCAGCTCATTAGCCTGGAGCACGCCACCAGCGTTAGTGGCAGTTTTCTCTCGAAAGTGATGCAGCGTCTGGTGCACGCCGGCTTTGTCGCTTCGTATCGCGGCAACGGAGGCGGCTTCTGCCTTCGGGTAGACAGCGACAAAACCTCGCTCCTCGAGATTATTGAGGCGATGGAAGGTACCACGCGCCTCAACGTCTGCCTGGCAAGCGGCGAATCCTGTGAGCGCAAGTCCTGGTGCGGCGTGCATCCCGTCTGGGAACGCGCGCAGGCCGCTCTCCGCGACGTACTTGCCGGCGTCTCAATCGGCCAGCTGTCTCGAGAAACAGAAGTAAAACGCTCGGATCACCTGCAGCTCATCGTTCCCGAGAGCGTTCCGCAGGACCCGGGTGCCTTGGAAGTTGCTGCGAACAAGGGGAAATGCGCCCCGGTATGAAACCTCAGCGGGCGACCTTGGATTTGTTCCAGGCGCGCTCGCGACAGGATAGGCCTGATTTACTATGATAGGGAACTCCACCCAGTGCCCCGAACGGCTCCAGGCTCACGTCTTATCGCTACATCGCAATGAACAGACTGCCAGCCCCGCTACACCGAAAGCCGTCTCTGGCCCCGTGTATGCGGACCTGCATCTACGTCTCGGTCTCGCCCTGTTTTCCTGGCTGACACTTCTGTTCCTCAATCTCGCCCTGCGCCTCGAATACGTCCGCAACATTTCAGAGCGCCTCCGCAGCGACATGCCTTTTGCGTCTCTGCTGCTGGCCACCCCCGTCATCTTTTATTGCGGATATCCGATCCTGCACACCGCGGCGCGCAGCTTGCTCCGCCGCACACTCTGCCCGGAGCTCTTGCTGAGCCTCGCCGCCCTTTCCGCCTATCTTTTCGGTTTGACGCAACTCTTCCGCGGCCATACGCAAACCTCGTTCGACACTGCCATCGTCCTGGTCACCTTTTTTCTTGCCGCCAAGCTGGTCGCTCGCAACGCCGAGGACAAAACCTCCCGCTGGATCGACGTGCTGCGCAACGCCCTGCCCAAGCAAGTCCGCCAGTTTCGCGACGGCCACGAACATTTTGTCAGCATTTCGAAACTGGCTCCGGGCCAAGCCATTGCCGTCAGGGTTGGCGAATGCTTTGCTGCCGACGGAATCGTGGATCGCGGCGAATCCGTCGTGGATGAATCTGTCTTCACGGGGGCGGCTGAACCGGTGGCCAAGGGTGCGGGCGATCCGGTTTTTGCCGGCACCGTAAACCTCGATAACTTGCTATTCGTCAACGTTACCCGCACCGGCGCAGACACTCAACTTGCTCGCACCATCGCTGTGCTCGAGCAGGCTCTGACCGATGCCTCTCCTCTCCAGAACCTCGTCGGCCTCATCGGCCGCATCGTTGTGCCTGCCGCAGCCTTCCTTGCGGCTGCCACCTTCGGTTTTTGCTGGTTTGGCGGGCACATAGATTTCGCCGCTGCCCTGATGCGCGCTATCGCCGTTTTGGCCGTTGCATCTCCTTGCGCGCTTCTTCTTTCTACCCCGCTTACCATCTGCGCCGCTCTGGGCGCCGCCTCACGCCACGGCATCCTCGTTAGCGACACGCAAGTCCTGCAGCTTCTTCGCCGCGTCAAACACATCGTCCTTGATAAGACCGGGTCCATGACCCGCGGCGATTTTCAGATTGTCGCGTGCGAACTGGTGCCCGATTTTTGTTCCAGTCCTGCCTGGATGCAGGCCAATTCCGTAAACTCCGATCTCGATCCTTTGCCCTCTGATTTTCCCTTTAACGCTATTCCTCCTTCCTACGAACAAACATTTTCCTTGTTGGCCTCGCTTGAAAAATATTCGCAACATCCTCTCGCCAGGGCCATTGTGGCTTTCGCCCATGAACGAAACATCCTGCTTGGTGAACCCACGTGCGTCGAAATTCACAACGGGCTGGGTATCACGGGCATGGTTGATGACAAGAGCATGTTCATTGGCGGCCGCCGCCTGATTGAACAGATGGCTATCTTCATCGACGCTCGCTCCGAACTGATCGCTCGCCAGTGGGAATCCGAGGGTCGCACCGTCATCTTTTTCGGCTGGGATGGCGGGCTACAGGGATGTCTCGCCTTCAGCGATAGCCTGCGCGGCTACGCCTTTGCCATGGTTGCCGAACTGAAGCGCCGCGGCATTGAGCCTCACCTGGTTTCCGGCGATTCCCGTTGCACCACCGAAGCGATTGCCCGGCAACTTGGCACCGAGAGCTTCCGCTCCGAAGTGCTGCCCTCTCAGAAGGTCCAGGTTATTCGCGAATGGCAAGAAGGCGGCACCATCGTCGCCATGATTGCAGACGGACAGAGTGATGCGCTGGCACTGGCCAAGGCCGATCTCGGCATGTCCATGGGATTGACCCCGGATTTAGCTTCGCCGCTCACTTGTGTCGTTCTGATGGACAGTGATCTTGGCAAAGTGCCGGAGCTTTTTGAACTCGCGCGAAAATCCATGCGCGTCGTCGGTCAGAATCTTTTCGTCGCCGCACTCGTCAATACTGTTGGCATCATCCTAGCCGTCACTGGCCTGATCAATTCTTTCGTCGCCGCGGCCGCCATGCTCCTCTGCACTCTCGTAGTCGCCAGCAATTCATTGCGCCTGAATCCCGCCGTCGAGTCATCAGACGACCAACCACCGCTGCTGTAGATGCGGCTCTACGCCGCCACCACCTCGCTTTATCAACTGTTTTTGTAAAGACAAGGTTTTGTAGGGACCGCCTTCTGAGGCGGTCCGCCAACTTGAATTTTGGCGCAGGCGCCACCCGACTCCTGCAATCCTAATTGCCAATCAATCCGCGTCCGCCGTGCGCCCGCCGCGGTGCCACTCCATACACCATCTCTTCCGCCGAAATGATTCGCGGCACGCGCAGTACCAACTGCAACTCGCCCGCCCACAGCAGTATGTCCAGCAGTCGCGATCGATCCAGATTGCTCAGATTCTTGTGTTGCAGGCACACGATCAACGCCTGCTTCACTACTTCTTCCAGAGCTTTCGGCACGCCATCGTTGATCGCGCCTTCCCTGGATTTGCCGCGCACCGACGGGTCCAACCCTTCCAGCTTTTCATAGCACTCCCGAAAAAAGTGCTCCATGCAAAGCGCCACCCCTGCCAGCATCGCCACGCCCTTCTCCGCGCAGGCGATGGTCGTGCATCGTGCCGTTCCCAGTGCGTTCATTGGCCCCTGCTCCCGAACCCGAGTTCCTGTTGCTGTCGCGTTCATTCGCTCTTCCGACTTTCCGCGTCCACCCGACGCAAGTTCGTACCCAGTATTGAACTCTGGCGCTGGCCAGTTTATTCACCCTCGACGACAAAATCCGTGTTTTTCCCCGGCCACGCGAACTGTGCGCGCAACTTGTTCACCCGGAGTTGCCGGTCAATATAAGGATCCAACAGTTGCTCCACCCACAGCGCGTTGGCGTTTGCCTTACTCTTCCGCTCCTTGCCTCTCCAGAACGTCACCACCGTCACCAGCCGCGCTTCCTCTTCCGACACCATCACCGCGCAGCCCGCAAATCCTTCCGATTTCTGCAGCGCGCTGCGAATCGCTCCCGGCAGCGTCGCCTGCAGCCTCGCCGCCATGTCTGGCACTGCCACAAACTCGATGCTCTGCGCGCAAACCTCTTCCAGCCCTTGCGTTCCATTTTGGGCCGGTTCCACGGAACGCGGTTCCATCCGACGTGTTTCCTTCCCATACCCCATGGAAGGAACAACGCTGGAATTTGCGAATGTTCTTACTTGTGTTGCCAATTTTCCTCCTACCCTCGTCTCACCTTTTTAGGAAGGGGCGCACCTCGCTGGTCAGGTTTGCGAAATGCGCCCGAGGGGCACGTGGGGCCGGTGACCGATTCCCCACGATAGACCTCCTGGTTCATGGAGGTCTCTTTGATTGGGTAGTGCATCCAGAAGCCTTTTCGTTTCATCTGTCAACGGGGAGAGTTCCATTGCGGCATTTCTTTTCCAACGATATACTCCCCCCAAATAAGTTCGAGGTCAGGGTGGAACTGTACATATTCGATAAGGCGTACGTGGACCGTTTGCGCGAGGGCGACCCCGCCACGGAGCAGCATTTTGTGGCCTATTTTGGTCAACTTCTCGGGGTCATGCTGCGCGCCAGGATGCTGCCCCCGGAACGAGTCGACGACGTGCGCCAGGAAACCTTTATTCGCGTCCTCGCCGTCCTGCGCCGCGATGGTGGCGTTCGCCAGCCCGAGCGTTTTGGCGCCTTCGTTAACTCCGTTTGTAAGAATGTCTTACGAGAGAATTACCGCGCCTTCTATAAGGACCGCCCCCTGGAACCGGGCCACCTGGACATACCTGATAAGGTTATCGACCTGGAACACGCCTTCATCACCCAGGAGACGAAGTCCCACGTCCGCGACATCCTGGAAGAACTCAGCCCCACTGACCGCGACCTTTTGCGCGCCGTTTTCCTTGAGGAGGGCGATAAGGACGAGATCTGCCGCCGATTTGGCGTAGACCGCGACTACCTTCGGGTTCGCCTGCACCGGGCCAAGGAACGCTTCCGTACCCTATTTCAGAAGGATCTGGCCCTCCCCCGCAGGGCTGCGGCCAAGGAGTCTTCGTGAAACGTTTTGCCATTCCCATGCACTACTCATTGGACAGGGAATATGGATCACTTAGAAGCTAAGCGTCTACATGCGTCTGAAAAGTATGTGCTTGGCGAGCTTTCCGCGGATCAGCGCGACGCCTACGAAGAGCACTATTTCGATTGTGCCGAGTGCGCCGAGGATGTAAAGGCCACCTTAACTTTCGTCTCCGCCGGTCGCGAGGTTTTCCGCGAAGAACCCGCGCCCGTCGCCGTCGCGCAGCCGGCCCCTCGCTCTCGCTGGAGTTCCTGGTTCCGTCCTATGATCGCCGTCCCTGCGATGGCTGTGCTGATTCTCGCTATCGGCTACTATTCCCGCACATCGACGCCGCAGATCGGCGTAGTTACCGCGCCGGGCCAGACCATCCTCTCCAGCCCTTCTTTCGGTTTGCGAGGCGGCGATCGTCTGGAAAATGAAAAGACCATCGTGCGGCTGCAAGGCAGCGATTCGGTACAGTTGCATTTTGATTTTGTTCCTTCGCAGGTTCAGAAGTTCTCTTCCTACGCCGGCGAACTTCAGGATTCTGCCGCTCGCGTGCTCCTGCAATTCAATGTGCCGCCCGACCGCGTCAACAAGGAAGTCAATCTGGTTGTTCCCACTGGTTTGCTTCATTCCGGTGATTATGTTCTGGCGGTATTCGGCCATGAAGCTTCTTCAGCCGCGAAAATTCCGGTTGCTAAGTTCTCATTTTCTGTTCAAAGCAACCCGTAATGTACTAAGGTAACGATTACGATCTTCGTATCTCACTTGAGGAGTTCGCTATGAGTCCCCGTCCCGTACAAACCTTCGCGTACCACGCCAATGCTTACGCACTGAACGCCAGTTTCCATCGTCCCACTGCCTGCGACATCGAGGCCCAGGCCGCCACTTGTCTGCCTATCTATGGAGGGCACGCGCAATCGTTCGTCAAGGATTTCTGCGTTCCCCGTCTCGCTCGTTTCCAGTCCGCGCACTCGCACGTTTCCGGCAGCATGCAGGACGAGCACACTGCCACCACGCAATCCATTACCACGCTGGTTGGCCTGAATATCATGGACGTCATCACCGCCGATCGCATCGTCGCTCGCCTGACTTCCGAACATAATCTTAACGATCCCGAGGGCCACATCCTGGCCATTGGCAGCACTTTCGAGAACTTGCGCATTGCCGGTTATACTTTCAATATCGTTATGCGGCACGACCTTCTGCTGGAGTCAAAAACTCATGCAGACCTGGCCAAGAAAATTCCTTCTCTCAAAAAGGGCGGCGGAATCGCGAATACGAAAAATGGAGTGGCAATTTGCTCGCTGGTGGAGAAAATCGAGACGACCTTTCCCGGTTTGTCCGACGCGGACAAAAAGAAGCACATTATCAATGTTCCGCATCTGGGCACGATTTCCTTCGCCGAGATTCTTTCTGTCGAGGGCATGAAAACCCTCACCATGCTGCGCTTCGATCTGGGCTCTCCCGATGGGGGAGGTGGAACCGTCGCAGTCGCCAGCACCAACGGAAAGACTCCGCCCCCCACGGGTTAGAAGTCCACTTTGTACTCTTCCTTTGCTTTGGGATTTTCCTCGGCTGCGGATTGCTAGTCGGGTGCAAGTTTAATCGCGATCCACAGCCTGCCTACGACCGCGTGCTCGACGAGATCAAGCGCGGCGACCTGAACGTCGCTCTGGCCGATGCCAATCGCGTCTCTCAACAGTATTCGCAGGTGAGTCCCGAGTGGGACTGGCGCTTTCGCATCCTGCGTGCTCAGATTCTCGTCTCCCGCTCCGAGCCCAACGCGGCTCTCGCCATTTTGCAAGGCGACCTTCCGCCCTCACTCCAATCCACGGAGATTGCCGCTCGTAAATCCCTCTACGAAGGTATTTCCTACCGATCTCTCCAGCGAACCTCCCAGGCGGAGCAGAAACTCGTGGAAGCTGAACATCTTGCCGAGTCCCTCCACTCCCGCTATCTCTGCCATGTTGTTATTGCTCGGGCTGGCCTGCAACTTGATCAGGAGAAATTTGTCGCGGCCGAAGAAAATTACCATCGTGCCATCGCACTCGCCAGGCAATACGGACTGCAAGACCAGGAAGCCAACGCCCAAGTAGGCCTGGCAATCGTCTCGGCAAAACTGAATCATCTCGACGAAGCTGTCGACCGCAATCAGAAGGCTCTCGCTCTTGCTCGTTCGCTTCGTATGGCGGGTGCCGAAGCCACCGTCCTGGGTAATCTCGGCTGGGCGTACTTCACTCTCGGCGATTACCACAACGCCCTCCTGTTTTTCCAGCAGGGAGCTGAAGCTTCCGAGCGAAATGGTCTGAAGGGCTACTCTGCCTACTGGTACACCGGAGTCGCGAATTCCTATTTTGCGTTGCGCCGCTACGATGAAGCCGAACAATTAGCTGCGCGCACATTGGCGCGTGCCAAAGAGCTTGGCGATGGGGAAACCATCACGGAATGCCTGAACTCCTTGGCGGAACTTAGTCTCCGCGCTGGCCGACTCGACGATGCCGAAAAATACAATCGCGAAGCCGTGCAACTCGAACAGCAAGGCCTCGACCATTTCGGCGTTCGCGAGTCCACACTGCTTTCCGGTCGAATCGAAACTCGCAGAAATCATTTTGCGGACGCCCATAGCCTCTTTAATCAGGTCAGTCAGGATCCCGCCGCGGAAACTGCCCTCAAGTGGGAAGTTCATGCCCGCCTCGCGGAACTGTACGACGCCGAAAATCGGCCTGACCAAGCGGAGCAAGAGTTTCGCCGTTCCATTGAAACCATTACCGCAGCGCGCGACTCCATTGATCGCGACGATTCGCGGCTCAGCTATTTGTCTGGTGGAATCGATTTTTACAATGATTACGTCGATTTCCTTGTCCGTCGCAAGCGTCCCCTCGATGCGCTGCGTGTCGCCGAAACCAGCCGCGCCCGCATGCTGCTCGAAGGCCTGTCTTTGGACCAGAAATCTTCGACTCGCGCGATACCGTTGGTGCAGCCCCAGCAGCTCGCCAAGCGTCTGCAAGCTACCCTTCTTTTTTATTGGGTCGGGCAGGATCACTCCTATCTTTGGGCCATCACCCCGCTCAAAACTCAGTGTTTCGAAATTCCCAAAGCTTCCGATCTCGACCCTCTCGCCGCTTCTTATAGCAAAACCATCCGCGACCTTCGCGGTCCTCAAGGGCCGGGCGCCGCGCAGGGTCAGCAGCTTTACACCATGCTTGTCGCCCCGGCGCAGCAACTTCTGCCAAAAGACGGCCGCATCATTCTTCTTGCGGATCCAAGCCTCTCCGCATTGAATTTCGAAAGTTTGATTGTTCCCGGTGCAGCTCCGCACTTTTGGATTGAAGATGTAACTTTGTCTAACGCCAGTTCGCTCACGCTTCTTTCCTCCGCTGCGGCGCGACCGCTTTCCAAAGAAAACAATCTCCTGCTAATCGGAAACACGGAGCCGGTGGAAGCTTTCCCGGCACTCCCGGAAGCTCCCGAAGAAATGCACCGGGTCGAGAGCTTTTTCTCGCCGGCAAAACGCGCAGTCCTGGAAGGGAAGCAAGCCACGCCCGAAGCCTTTCTTTCGAGCCATCCTGAGCGCTACGCTTATCTCCACTTCGTCACGCACGGCACCGCCAGCATCACTCGGCCTCTCGATTCCGCCGTTATCCTGAGCAAATCCGGCGACTCCTATAAACTCTACGCGCGCGACATCCTTCAGCATCCGCTTTCCGCTGAACTGGTCACTATTTCCGCTTGTGAGGGCGCCGCTGGCCGCGCCTATTCCGGCGAAGGTCTGGTCGGTCTTTCCTGGGCTTTTCTTCGCGCTGGTGCGCACAACGTTGTTGGCGCTCTCTGGGAAGTGAACGACTCCGCCGCTCCACAAATCATGGGAACTTTTTATTCTGAAATGAGCAAAGGCAAGGATCCCGCCTCCGCCCTTCGCATCGCAAAACTAACTCTTCTTCACAACCAAGATCCCGAAATCGTTTTCAAAAAGCCCTTCTACTGGGCTCCCTTCCAGCTCTACACCGGCTCCTGATTTCCGGCCTGTGTAGCGGCCGCCTTCTGAGGCGGGCGCTTTTCCTCTCATCACTTACTCTGTACTCTCCGTGTCCTCTGTGGTGAATCAATGCGCAATGCGCATACCTCTACATGTCTTCCGGTTCCTGCGTCACAATGTGCACATCCACCGCCGGCGATTCCCTCAAGAATCGATGCACCACCGACAAATACAAATATTTCCGCCAGTCCCGCACCGCCGCGCGCCCAAAAATCACTTGCGTGATGTGCCGCGACCGCACGAAATCCGCAACCGTATCCGCAATGCTATTCCCCTTCAGTTTTTCCACGCGCGCTCCCAGATTTTCTCCAAATCGCAGATTCGCCGCCAGTGCTTTAGGATTCTCTTCTCGCGGCGCCAATTCGCGCTCCACATGAATCACATACAATTCCGCGTCCATCCTGCGCGCCATCCGCGCCGCTCTAGCAATCAGATATTGCCCCGTGGGATTTCCCGAAATACACACCGCGATGCGCTCTCGTACTCCCCAGTTTTCCCGAATCTCCTTTGCGTCCATGTACGATTCCAGGCTGCGGTCCACCTGCTCCGCCACCTGCCGCAACGCCAGTTCGCGCAACGCAATCAAATTCCCGCGGCGGAAAAAATTCTTCAGAGACTGCTCCACTTTCTCCTGGCTGTAAACGTCACCGCGCTTCATGCGGTTCGCCAGCGCTTCCGGCGTCAGGTCCACCATCACCGTTTCTGTTGCCGACAGCGGCACCCAGTCTGGTACCGTCTCTCGCACCGTGACGCCCGTAATTGCGCGTACCGTTGGCGCAATGCTTTCGATGTGTTGGATATTCAGTGTGGTGATGACGTCGATCTTCGCCGCCAGCAAGTCCTGTATATCTTCGTACCTTTTTCTATGCTTGCTTCCCGGTATGTTGGTGTGCGCCAGTTCGTCCACCAGCACTACTTGCGGCTTGCGCTCCAGAATCGCGTCGACATCCATTTCTTCGAACAGCGTGCCCTTGTAATCGATCTTCTTTCGCGGCACCGCTTCCAGCTGGCTGGCAAGTTCCTGAATCCCTTTGCGCCCATGCGTCTCGATGATCCCGATCACCACGTCTTCACCGCGGCCGTTGCGGCGAATCGCTTCACTAAGCATGCTGTAGGTTTTTCCCACTCCCGGCGCGTAGCCCAGGAATAGTTTGAACACTCCCCGTTGTTTCAGCCCGGGCGACGCTACTTCCAACCACTCCTCTGGCTTCTTCGGCAAGTGTCGTTCTTCCCCTCGGTTATAAATCAGACTGAGTTACAATACGCCCATGGCCCGCTTTCTTGGTGGGCGCGGATTTGGTTTGGCCGTCGCCGCCTTCTTACTTGCTGTCTTGACGTTCGGGTATAGCCGGCTTCTTCACGTCAATCAGACCACCGTGGCCCTGTCGTTTCTGCTGGCGATTTTAGCAGTTTCCGCGGTTTGGGGCATGGTCGTCTCCGTCTGCATGGCGATCGCTGCCATGTTGCTGTTCAACTACTTTTTCCTGCCTCCGGCCGGCACGTTCACCATCGCAGATCCCCAGAACTGGGTTGCTCTTGCCGCCTTCCTCATCACTTCCATTACCGGCAGCCAATTGTCCGCGCGCATTCGCAAGGAAGCCAACGCCTCCGATAACCGTCGCCGCGAGGTGGAGCGCCTCTACGCCTTCAGCCAGAAACTTCTCAGCGAAGGCAACGTGATTCGCCTGATGAACGCCATTCCCAATTACATCGTCGATTGCTTCGAGGCCGGTGCTGCCGAACTCTTCGTTCCGCAAAAGGAAAAATTCTATCGCTCAGGCTATGGCGCCGCACAGATTGACGAGGGCCGCATGAAGAACGCCTATCTGCGCGACGAACTCACTTCGGAGCCTCAATCGGCGCTGCACTTTGTTCCGGTGCGCCTCGGCGTGAAACCCATCGGCAGCCTCGGAATTTCCGGCGCCCGCATCAGCCGCCAGACGTTGGAAGCCATCAGCTCCCTCGTCGCCATTGCTATGGAGCGCGCACGCGCCGTCGAACAACTCGGCGAAACGGAAGCCGAACGCCAGGGCGAACGCCTGAAATCTGCGCTGCTCGATTCCATCGCCCACGATTTCCGCACTCCACTTACTTCCATCAAGGCTTCCGTCACGGATCTGCTTGCTGGCCAAGCCAATCACACCCCGCAGCAGGAGGAACTTCTCACCATCATCAATGAGGAATGCGATCGCTTGAATCATCTCGTTCAGGAAGCTTCGGACATGGCCAAGCTGGAAGCCGGAGAGTTCGAACTACATTTTGAATCCGTGCCGGTTGTGGAGCTGATTGATGCGGCATTGCAGCACCAGAAAAAAGCTCTGGGCGACCGTCAAGTGATTCTAAATGTCGACCCCAATCTTCCGCACGTGCGCGCCGACGCCGAACGAGCCGCCGACATTCTCGTCCAACTCATAGACAATGCCCATATTTATTCGCCCAAGGATCGCCCCATCACCATCTCCGCGGAAAATAACGGTGATTCTGTCAGCTTCAGCGTTGCCGACCATGGTCCCGGCATCGATCCCTTTGAACAAGGCTTGATTTTCGACAAGTTTTATCGTGGCCGCGATCAGCGCTACCTGGTCCGTGGCACCGGCATGGGCCTTCCGATCGCCAAAGCCATTGTCGCCGCGCATGGCGGCACCATCAGCGTTACCAGCCAGCTTGGCCACGGCTCCGTTTTTTCATTTACACTACCTACCGTGATTAATCGCGGAGAGCCTCGATGACCGCTGCCAATATTTTAGTTGTCGACGACGAACCGCAAATTCGGCGCACTTTGCGCACCACTCTTTCTTTCCGCGGATACGTTATCGTCGAAGCCTCAACCGGCGAAGAAGCGCTCGAGCTCGTCCGTAAGCAGAAGCCCGATCTGATTCTTCTCGACGTCAATCTTGCCGGCATCAGCGGCATCGAAACCTGCCGCGAGATTCGCCGCACTACCGACGCTCCCATCATTATGCTTACGGTGCGCAGTGCCGAGCGCGACAAAGTGGTCGCACTCGATGCGGGCGCCGACGACTATGTCACCAAGCCCTTCAGCATTGAGGAACTCCTCGCGCGCGTTCGCGCCTCGCTCCGCCGTCATCCTTCTGCGGAAGCCGCGCCCGCGTTCCAATCCAAGGATTTCGTCGTGGATTTCGAGCAGCGGCGCGTCACCGTCGCTGGTGAGGAGGTGCACCTAGCTCCGAAGGAATTCGAAGTGTTAAAGCAACTGATCGCCAATCAAGGTAAGCCAGTCTCGCATCGACGCCTGCTGCAATCTGTCTGGGGACCGGAATATGGCGAGGAAACCGAAAACCTTCGCGTGGTGATCAATCAACTGCGCAAGAAAATTGAGAAAGATCCATCTCAACCCAAATACATTCTCACGGAACCTTGGGTCGGCTACCGTTTTCAACCTCCCAAGCCCCCCGCCACCAAGACCCAGGCTCGTTCCTCCCGCTAACTCGGCGAAGTTGTTCTTGGGTTTCTCTGTGCTCTCTGTGTCCTCTGTGGTGAATAATCGCGCGTTTGCGATTTACTTGGCCGGGTAATGTTCATCCAAATCCAAATTCAATTCCAATACGTTCACCCGCATCCCTCCCAACACGCCCAACTGCCTCGCCTCCGTATGCCGGGCCACCATCGTGCGCAGAGCGTCCCCGCTTATTCCTCGCGCCTTTGCCACCCGCGGAATTTGGAACTCAGCCGAATCCGGCGAAATCTCAGGGTCTAACCCAGAGCCCGATGTGGTGACCATGTCCGCCGGTATTGGCGTTCCGGGATTTTCCTGCTGCAGTTTCGCCACGTCTTGCTTCACGCGATCCACCAATTGCTTATTGGTCGGCCCTAGATTCGATCCGCCCGATGACGTTGGGTCGTACCCATTGCCCGCCGCGGAAGGCCGCGGATGAAAATATTTGTCGGCGGTAAACCCCTGTGCAATCAAACGCGAACCAATTACCTGCCCGTTTTTCGTAATCAGGCTGCCATTCGCTTGCTTTGGGAAAATCAGCTGGCTCAATCCCGTTGCCACCAGGGGGTAAATCAATCCAAACACGATGGTGGTCGCGATTGTGAACCGCACTGCTATATTCAAATGTTGTCTCATATGCCCTCTATGCCAAGTGCAGCCACGTCACGAAAATATCGATCAGCTTGATTCCCAAAAACGGCGCCACCACGCCGCCCAGCCCATAAATCAGCAGGTTCCTTCGCAGCAGTGCGGCGGCACCCAGCGGGCGGTAACGCACACCGCGCAGCGCCAGCGGAATCAAAGCAATAATAATCAACGCGTTGAAAATTACCGCCGAAAGAATCGCCGACTCTGGCGTCCGCAATTTCATGATATTCAGCGCGCCCAGCAACGGAAATGTTCCTGCAAACATCGCGGGAATAATCGCAAAATATTTCGCCACGTCATTGGCCACGGAGAACGTCGTCAGCGCGCCGCGCGTGATCAGCAACTGTTTTCCGATTTCCACAATCTCAATCAGTTTCGTCGGGTTAGAGTCCAGGTCTACCATGTTCCCGGCTTCTTTCGCTGCTTGCGTTCCCGTGTTCATCGCCACGCCAACGTCCGCCTGTGCCAGCGCCGGAGCATCATTCGTTCCATCGCCAGTCATCGCCACAAGCTTGCCCTTGGCTTGCTCATTGCGGATCAGCGCCATCTTGTCTTCCGGCTTGGCTTCGGCCAGAAAATCATCCACGCCGGCGGTTCGGGCAATCGCCGCGGCCGTCAATGGATTGTCGCCGGTAATCATCATGGTGCGGATGCCCATCGACCGCAGATGATCGAAGCGCTCCTTCATTCCGCCCTTCACGATGTCGGTCAGTTCAATCGCGCCCATCACGCGAAAGCTTTGCGCCACCAGCAGCGGCGTACCTCCCGACTTCGCGATTCGTTCCACCATTTGCTGAATTTCTTGCGGCACCACTTGCCCGCGTTCCGCTACGTAGCGCGCAATCGCTTCCGGCGCGCCCTTGCGAATTTCCTTTCCATCCATATCGACGCCGCTCATGCGCGTTTGTGCAGAGAAGGGAATAAACGTGGGGTTGTGCGGCCCCAGTTCTCTTCCACGCAATCCGTACTTGTCTTTCGCCAGCACCACAATCGAGCGGCCCTCCGGCGTTTCGTCGGCAAACGACGCCAGCTGCGCCGCGCTCGCCAAATCCGCATCGCTCACACTCGGGCATGGATGAAATGCCGTCGCTTCGCGGTTTCCCAGCGTAATCGTGCCGGTTTTGTCCAGTAGCAGCACGTCGACGTCTCCGGCCGCTTCCACCGCGCGTCCCGACATCGCAATTACGTTCCGCTGAATCAGCCGGTCCATCCCCGCAATGCCAATCGCCGACAGCAGCCCGCCAATGGTCGTCGGAATCAGGCATACCAGCAGCGAAATCAGCGCGAACACGCTCTGCGGCGCGCCGGAATACATAGCAAACGGCTGCAGCGTCACCACCGCCAGTAAAAAGATGATCGTCAAGCCCGCCAGCAGAATGTTCAGCGCAATTTCGTTCGGAGTTTTTTGCCGCGACGCGCCTTCCACCAGCCCAATCATGCGATCAAGAAATGTTTCGCCCGGATTCGACGTAATCTTCACTTTGATCTCGTCCGAAAGCACTTTCGTTCCGCCCGTTACCGCCGAACGGTCGCCTCCGGACTCGCGAATCACCGGCGCGGACTCTCCGGTAATCGCCGATTCGTCCACCGAGGCTACGCCTTCGACCACCTCGCCGTCGCCCGGAATAAACTCACCAACTGCCACCAGCACGATATCGCCTGATCGCAGCTTCGAGCTTGCCAACACCTTGATCGTTCCATCCGCACAAAGCTTCCGCGCATCGGTCTCGGCGCGTGCTTTCCGCAGCGTCTCTGCTTGCGCTTTGCCGCGCCCTTCGGCCATGGCCTCAGCGAAATTCGCGAACAGCACCGTGAACCACAGCCACAGCGTGATCTGCAATCCGAACCAGTAGCCGCCGGTGTGCCGCACGATGTTTCCAATCAGCACCACCAGCGTAATCACCGCGCCCACTTCCACCACGAACATCACGGGATTTTTGATGATCAGTCGCGGATCCAGTTTCCAGAACGAATCGATGATCGCGTTCTTCAGGATCTTGCGATCGGTCATTGCGGTTGTTTTTGCTTGTGTCGTCGTCATTGCTTCCTCAGAAAGCCTTTCCCGCACCCATCAACAGGTGCTCCAGGATGGGGCCCAGGCTCAGCGCCGGGAAGAATGTCAGTGCCCCCACAATCAAAATCACGGAAACCAGCAGCGCGGTGAACAGCGGTCCAGTCACCGGAAAGGTTCCCGCCGATTCCGGCACGTGCTTTTTCGCGGCCAGGCTTCCGGCAATCGCCAGTATCGGAATCTTCATAAAGAAACGCCCAAGCATCATCGCCACGCCCAGGCTGACGTTGTACCAGCGCGTATTCGGAATCAGGCCGGCGAACGCCGAACCGTTGTTGCCCACCGCCGATGTGTACGCGTAAAGAACCTGCGTGAAGCCGTGTGGTCCAGGATTGGTGATACTCGACGTTCCGAATTTCGATATCACCGCGATCGCCGTAAAAACGAGGATCGACAACGATGTCACCAGGATCGCCAACACCGCCATCTTCACGTCGAACGATTCAATTTTCTTTCCCAGATATTCCGGGGTGCGTCCTACCATCAGCCCGGCGATAAACACCGCCATAATCACGAATACCAGCATCCCGTACAGTCCGGCGCCCACGCCTCCATACACGATTTCTCCCAGCATGATGTTAATCAGCGGGATCATGCCGCCCAGCGGCGTCATGGAATCGTGCACATTATTCACAGCGCCGCAACTGGCGTCCGTTGTCACCGTCGCAAAAAGCGCGGAGTTCACGATCCCAAAGCGCACTTCCTTGCCTTCCATACTTCCGCCAGGTTGCGTGTCCGTCGTCTGGGTTTGCACGCCCGCCAGCAGCGGATTGCCGCGCGACTCGGCGGCATATGCCACCAGCACGCCAGCAAAAAACAGCACAGCCATCGCGCTCCACACCGCCCAGCCATGCTTCGGCGAACCCGTCATCTTTCCCAGCGTGTAAGTCAGTCCCGACGGAATTGCGAAAATGAAGAACATTTCCAGGAAGTTCGCGAGGGGCGTGGGATTCTCAAACGGGTGCGCGCTATTGGCGTTAAAAAATCCTCCGCCGTTTGTGCCGAGCATTTTGATGGCTTCTTGGGAAGCAGTCGGCCCCTGCGCGATCACCTGGGTCGTCACGGTGTCCCGCGTCACTTTTCCATTTGTGTCGGTTTTCTCCACAACCTGCGGCTCGATCAGTGTGGCATTGGTGTACGGCTTCAGGTTTTGCACCGCTCCCTGCGACACCAGCACCAACGCTCCCACCAGGCATATCGGCAAAAGCACCCACAACAATCCTCGCGTGGTGTCCACCCAGAAATTCCCAATGGTCTTGGACTCTTTTCGCGCCACGCCGCGAACCACTGCGACAGCTACGGCGATTCCCACCGCTGCGGATACAAAGTTGTGATACGCCAGCCCGGCCATCTGCGTCAGATAGCTCATCGTGGTTTCCGGCGTGTAAGCCTGCCAATTCGTGTTGGTGGTAAACGACACCGCGGTATTCCACGCCAGATCTGGGGCTACGTTTGCGAGTTTCTGCGGATTCCACGGCAGCCACAACTGCACTCGCTGGATCAAATAGAGCAACAACAGCGACACGCCGCTGAACAGCAGCATGGCCACCCCATACTCCGTCCAGCGCATCTCTTCCGTTTCATCGATGCCGCAAACGCGGTAAATGAGCTTTTCGACAGGACGGAACACGCGGTCCAGCCACGTCGATTTCCGCTCGTACACCCGATAGAGATACAGCCCCATGGGCTTGGCCACCAATAGCACCGCGGCGAAGAATAATCCGATCTGCAACCAACCATTCGCGGTCATCGTTAGAAGTTCTCCGGCTTCAGCAATGCATACAACAGGTATCCAAACAGAAGGACAGAAATCACAATTAAAATAATGTTTCCTAGCATATTCGCCGCTTTCTACTTGAGACGCTCGCAACCTTTGAGATACAGAATTCCCAAAGCAAAGAAGGCGAGCGTTATGACTGCGAAGATGACATCACTCACGAGGAGGCTCCCTGAATCACCATCCACTGTAACTGATCGCCCTAAGGAAAGGGTGAGCGCCACATTAAGGATTCATAAGTACCCGCAAGGCTCTATCCAGTTGGCGCAGCAGGGGTTAATTTGGATACTGCCGGCGAAAAAACTGTCATCCTGAGAAGCGCGTAGTTTGCGCGCCGAAAGATCTCAACGCAAAACCATGCAGCACTGACCGCGCAAGGCACCCAACCCGCCTGCCTTGTCCCACTTTCCATCTTGTGCCACACTCCTTTATCAATGGATTCGACCGTCTCGTCCCCCTCTGCCCACAATCCACGCTTCGAATGGTTCTTGTTGCACGCGGGATTCATCCTGATCGGCATCATTACCAATATCCTCGCGCCGGCTCTGCCAATCTTTTCCCGCCAATGGTCGCTTACGTATGCTCAGGCAGGGCTCTTTTTCCCTGCGCAATATGTCACCAGTATGTTTGGCGTCATTGCTACCGGTTGGCTGGTTTCTCGCTACCACTCATCCAAGGTTCTGGGACTTAGCTTCATCTTTCTCAGCCTGGGAATGGCGTTGTTGGGCACCAGCCCGTGGACTCTCACCGCGATGGCCGTCGCGTTCAATGGCTTTGGCTATGGGCTCGCCAATCCCACCACCAACTTGCGTGCCACGCAGCTGCCATCTAAAAATGTTGCCGCCAGCGTCAGTCTTCTCAATTTTTCGTGGGGTGTGGGCGCGGTTGCATCGCCCTTCATTGTGCAGCGGCTCGCTCCGTCTATCGGGATTCACGGCATATCAATGGGCGTTGCGGCGCTCACGTTGGTTTTGTGCATCATGCATTTCCTGCGCGCAGTTCCTGCGCCTTCGGCCGCGGCCACTTCCCGAAAGCATCCTCTTTCTGAATGGCTCAATCGACTGCAGCAGCGTCCTGCGATTCCTCTCTTGCTGCTCTTTTTTCTTTACGTCGGCACCGAAGTGAGCATCGGCGGCTGGGTGACGGAGTATGGGTCGCGTCTTCCTCGTGTGTACGCTTCGGCGTTTGCCAGTCCCGCGTTCATTTTTTACAGTTTCATGGTTTTGGGCCGCGGACTTGCTCCTTTGTTCCTTAGAGTTCTTTCCACGTTCCAGATCTGCATCGTTGGGTTGCTGCTTGCCGCGCTTGGTGCAGCATTGGTTGCTCTTTCCACAACGCAACTGTTTCTTCTGGTCGGCTCCGGCATAGCAGGCTTCGGATGTGCGCCGCAATATCCGATCTTGGTCACCTGGCTCGCGCAAATCTACCGCGAAGATTCCACATGGTTGAGTTCGCTGTTCTTCAGCGCTGGCGGGTTGGGCGGCGGAGTTCTGCCATGGTTTGTCGGCGTGATTGCGTCGCAATCGCATTCCCTCCGTGCGGCATTTCTTCTTCCGCTAACAGTAAGCCTGATCATGGCGGTGCTCTCGCTACGCGCTCGCCCGCACGCCTCCGCACCAGCGTTGTAGCGGCCGCCTTCCGAGGCGGGCGTCCTTTCTTTGTCTCCTAAATCTCCTTTGTGGTCTCTTTGTCCTCTGTGGTGAAATCACGTCCCAAAAGAAAAAAGGCCCCTGCTCCATTCGGGAGCAGAGGCCCTGATTCTTGCAATTGAATTTTTCTACCGATCAATCGTCAACGATTTCGCCAACTTGAAATTGATCTTCGTTTCCGCCGGCAAGTTCACGTTCTGTCCGCCGGTTCCCCCAGAAGCTGCCAACCCGCCAACCGCGCCGATCGCGGCACCGATTCCTGCTCCCTTTCCGCCTCCGGCAAGTCCGCCAATCAGAGCGCCCGCGCCCGCGCCGCCGCCAGTCACTACCGCGGTGCGCTTGCCTTTACCTTTTTCCGTATCGCTCCAGGTGTGCGTGGAAATCAGGTAGTCTTTTCCGCCAACCCGGATGTTGGTCAAACGAATTGTCAGCAGCGCTTCACCCTTAAATTTCCCCTGCTTCTTTGCATCCACGATGGTCCCGGTTACCTTCGCGCCCTTCGGCACGGCGGTTTCTCCGTTGACCGTGATTGGCGCCGCCAGGTTACCCTCGAAGTCTTCCCCGGTCTTGTTCTTGTAAGAGCTGATGGACGTCGCCAAAATTACCGGCAACGTTGTTCCCGCGGGAACAACCAGTGGCGGTAGCGGCTCTGGCGGCGCGGGTGCCTCTGCCGGCGCGTTCGCGGGATTCGCGGCTTGAGCCTGCTCTTGCGTGGGAACCTGCACGGGCGCCTGACCTTGCGCGGGAGTGGGAGTCGCTTCCGGCGCCGGTGTTTGTGTCGCCGATTGCTGCGGCGTTGCCGTCTGGTTCGAAGGCGCGGGAGCCGGCGTCTGCTGCGGCGTCGCGGTTTGCGTGGAATTCGTGTTTGATTTTCCGCATCCCGTCAGCAACAGCATCCCGGCAATTAGTGCGCATACAGCCCTGTTCCTCATCGCAACCCTCCGTGTAATTAATATTTCTCCCGTTGTGCTGGCGGTATTTCATCCTATCACTTTCGTCTTTCGCTGAGTAGATTCTGCCCTTGCGATCCCTCAACAAGCCGTGAAATCCGGTGGCGGCACGAAGCCGCCGCTACGGTTTCTGAGGACTACGTCTCTTCCTTCCCTCGCCCTTGGTTTGCTCAGTGCTCTCTGTGTCCTTTGTGGTGAATCCAGCATTTGCCGCTTCGCCTTGTCCCTCGATACAATTTCGCCATGATTATGCCCGAAGCCCGCGTCGCTCCTCCGGTCTCCGCTCACGAAGCCGCGCGCCTGGCCCAGGCCCTGTACGGTTTCGACGCGACCGCGAATCCGCTGCCCGGCGAATACGACGACAACTTCCACCTGGTCTCTTCCGATTCCCGGCAATTTGTATTGAAGATCATGCATCCCGCGCGCGAACGCACATTCGTTGACATGCAGTGCCGAGCGCTCACTCATCTCGCCGAGCGCGCTCCTCATCTTTCGCTTCCGCGGGTCCATCCGACTGCCACGGGCGAATTGTTTTCGGAAGCGCAGCTTGCTGATGGCACCCGGCGTTTGATCTGGCTGCTGACATTTCTGCCCGGCACGGTGCTTGCCCAAACCAGTCCTCATTCATTGGAACTGCTTGAAAGTCTTGGCCGTCTGCTGGCGGGAATCGATATTGCGCTCTCGGATTTTTCTCATCCCTTCGCCAAGCGTGATTTGAAGTGGGATCTGACGGGTTCTCTTTGGGCCCGCGAATTTCTACCACACATTAAAAATGCCGAGCGCTGTTCGCTGGCCGCCAATTTTCTTGATCTGTTCGAACGCGAAGCTGCTCCTCGCATCCCGCACCTTCGGCGCAGCGTCATCTATGGCGATGCTAACGACCACAATGCGCTCGTCTCGCCTCCGTGGCCGCAGCCTCGGCAGGTTGTCTCGGTGATCGATTTTGGCGACGTGCACGAGTGTATCACCGTCGCCGAACCAGCCATCGCCGCCGCGTACGCGATCCTGGGCCACGACAATCCTCTCCCCGCTGCTGGCGCCGTTCTGCGCGCCTACCATCGCGCGAATCCGCTCACGGAAGAGGAAATCGCGGCATTCTTTCCGCTGCTGGCCGCGCGCCTGACTGTCAGCGTCATCAACTCCGCGCATCGCAAATCGCTGGTCTCTGGGGATCCCTATGTCACCGTCACGGAAGCTCCAGCATGGGCCGCACTGGAGCGCCTCGCCAAAATTCATCCGCGATTTGCGCATTACACTTTCCGCGAGGCCTGCGGTCTTCCGGCCGTGCCGCATGCCCCGAAGCTCGGCAATTGGCTCGCAGAGAACAATCCGTCCGCCGCGCCTGTCATTCCGAACGATCTGCGGAAAGGGAATTGTGTTGCGCTCGACCTTAGCGTTGCCAGCACGTTTCTGTCGTCCGATGCTGGGCAACTTTGCGAACCCGTGCTGTCGCGCCAGTTGCAATCGTTTCTGAAGGCCGCGAACGCTTCTGTCGGCATCGGCCGTTACGACGAGCCGCGCCCGCTTTATTCCTCGCAGCTCTTCGGCGACAGCAGCAATCCGCTCGCGGAGCGCCGCACTGTTCATCTTGGCATCGATCTTTTTGTTGAACCGGGCACTCCCGTTTCCGCTCCTTTTGACGCCACGGTTCACGCGCTGGCCAACAATGCCGCGCCTCTTGATTACGGTCCCGTTGTCATCCTTCATCATGAGCCCGCGCCGGGCGTCGAATTCTTTACTCTCTACGGGCATCTGTCCGCTGCCACGCTCGATGCGCTGAAAGTCGGCCAGCGCATCTCGCGTGGCGAAGTTTTCGCGCACATTGGCCACGCGCGCGAAAATGGCGGTTGGCCTCCGCATTTGCATTTTCAAATCGTTCTGGACCTGCTCGATCGTTCCAGCGATTTTCCCGGGGTGGCGTTCGCCTCCGAGCGTTCAGTCCGGCTCGGCCTTTCTCCCGATCCCAACCTCATCCTCGGAATTCCCCCCAGCCATCTTCCGGCGGCCGCTCCTTCGGTTGACGAGACGCTGGCGACGCGTCGCGCACTGTTTGGTGAAAATCTCAGCGTCTCCTACAGCCATCCGCTGAAAATCGTTCGCGGATGGAAGCAATATCTTTTCGACGACGCCGGGCGCGCGTTTCTGGACGTCTACAATAATGTTCCGCTGGTGGGCCACTCGCATCCCCGGGTGGTTCGCGCGGTGCAAGATCAGGTCGCTATTCTTAATACCAACACGCGCTACCTGCACGACAATGCCAATCGATATGCTGAGCGGCTCACGGCGCTTCTCCCCGCGCCGCTGCGCGTGAGCTACTTCGTAAATTCCGGCAGCGAAGCGAACGAACTCGCGCTGCGTATGGCCCGCGCGCACTCCGGCCGCGAAGATATTCTTGTGCTCGAGCACGCTTACCATGGGCACACCAACACGCTTATCGATATCAGTCCCTACAAATTTAATGGCCCCGGCGGACATGGACAAAAACAGTGGGTTCACGTCGCGCCAATTCCCGACGATTATCGCGGCCTGTATCGTCGTGGTGAATCCGAGCTGGGCAAGAAGTATGCCGCTCACGTCGGCGAAATTCTGGCGTCGCTGAAAAGGGAAGGGCGGGGCATTGCCGCGTACATTGCGGAAACTCTGCCGAGCGTTGCCGGGCAAATCGTGTTTCCGCCGAATTATCTCGCTGAAGTTTACAAACATATACGCGCGCACGGTGGCGTCTGCATCGCGGACGAGGTTCAAGTCGGGTTTGGCCGCTTAGGCACTCATTTCTGGGGATTCGAATCGCAACAGGTGGTGCCGGACATCGCGGTGTTTGGAAAGCCCATCGGCAACGCGTTTCCGCTGGCCGCTGTGGTCACTACCGCGGAAATCGCGGCGTCGTTTGCCAATGGCATGGAATTTTTCTCGACGTTTGGTGGCAATCCGGTCGCGTGCGCCGCTGGCCTCGCGGTGCTTGACGTTCTGCACGACGAGCAGTTGCAGAGAAATGCGCTCGAAGTTGGCTCGCGTTGGATTGCCGCACTGCAGTCGCTGCGGTCCACCTACCCGCTGATTGGCGACGTGCGCGGGTCGGGGCTTTTCCTCGGCTTGGATCTCGTTAACAATCAGGGGACACGGTCGCCCGCCACTGAGCAAGCATCGTATGTAGTGAATCGGCTGCGCGACCTGGGGGTTCTGGCCGGGACCGATGGGCCGCATCACAACGTCATTAAGCTTCGGCCGCCGTTGATTTTCTCAGATGCCGACGCCAGACTTTTCACAGAGAGCTTGGAGCGGGTTCTGAGGGAAGACGCGGCGGCGCCAATTTAGGTTCTGTTCGCGCGGGCCGGATTCCCCAAGGGCTAAAGGCCAATGAGCGCTAAGCACTGGTTGTCGGAGCCAAAGCTCCGACCCCCTAGGAAAAGCGGTGGCTGGCCGCCGCACTCCGGAGGGTCAATCTTTTTGGACGATACCGGTTACGCCGGCGATGAATAAGGTTGCCAGGATCCATCCCAACAATGTTTGCAGGCGCAAAAATACAAACAGGAAGCGCGGCGAATTCAGCCACGCTGCCGGCTGAGCGGGCGCGGGATCGGGCCGCCAGAAATCCGTCTGGCCCAACTTCACCAATGGCAACGAATTTTCCAGGGAAAACACCAACGGCCCAAGCGGCTCATAAAATGACGGGGCTTGGCCATTCTGCTTGAAATACGCATACGCCTGCGGGTCTTTCGGCACCATCATTCCCGCGGAACTCGCTCTCGAATACACTCCCCAACCGAGAAGCACGAGAATCGCCAGCCCCAGCAACGCGCGCATCGGATAGTATCCGTAACCGACCACCAGGCTAAGCGGCCAGCGGAAGAGCGCGGACGCCACGCTGCCCTCTTCCTTCCAGATGCGATCTTCCATTTCGAAGAGCACGCGCCGTTCTCCGCGATCGAATCCTGCGTCGTTCATCACTTTGGCTAATTGCCGATAGGGCTGCGGTGTGAAGGGCTTCTGCAGTTTCAGCCAGCGCAAGCGGTTCTTGGCATCCGTTAAATCCGTGGCAATGTGTCCGTAGACAAACCCATCCAGGTCCAATCGTCCCGCGCTGGGCCAACTGGCTGGGTCGTCCTGGATAGCGCCCGCCGTACCGTTTCGCAAGATCAAGGTTACGTTGCCGGGATTGCTTACTCCGGTCCACACCAGCGTGCCCTTGACGACCGCGTTCACCATGCGCACTTCGCCTTCCGCGCTGAATGCGCTGCGGAACATCGCGTTTCCTTGCACGTTCATGCGGTCGGCGTTCAAGGCGCGACTGGATGCGTTTTTGAAAGAACCGCCGTCACATTCCAGGTTGTCACCAATCTGCGCGCTGAGCAGGTTCACTTCGCCTTCCGCGCGAAAGCCGCCACGGAAAAACACAAATCCCTTTACGTTGATTCCATCGGCGTTCAAGGCACGTCCGGCGGCATTTTTGAATATGCCGCCATCGCAACTGAGGTTGTTCCCGATCTGCGCGCCAGCCAAGTCGACTTCGCCCTCCGCGACGAACCCTCCGCTGAGCAGCACATTTCCTTGCGCGCAGATGCGGTCGGCATTCAAGGCCACTCCGCCGGGGTTTTTGAACACGCCCTGATTGCACTCCAGATTGCCGCCAATCTTTGCGCCCGGAAGGCGCACTTCTCCGTCCGCGCTGAAACCATCGCGCAGAAAGACGCTGCCTTGCACACTCGCCCGGTCCGCGCTCAACGCCCTGCCACCACCGTTTTTGAACGTTCCGTCGTTGCATTCCAGGTTGCCGCCAATTTCCGCGCCGAACAGCCGCACTTCTCCTTCCGCCACAAAGGCGTTCCTGAGGAACACACTTCCTTGCACGCAAATGCGGTCCGCGCGCAACGCCTTTCCGGTGGCATTGCGAAATCTTCCCGCGCCGCAATCCAGGTTGCTGCCTATCTTTGCGCCCAGGAGTTGCACTTCACCCTCGGCGTAAAAGCCGTTGCTGAGCGTCACGCTTCCTTTTACGGAGGCGCATTCCGCGTTGATGGAGCGCACCGAGCACCCGCTGAGGCTCAGAGTGGGAATGTCGAGGAATCGCAGCGTGGTTTCTCGCCGCAGGCCGCAGCAGGTGAGAATCAGCGGGAAGGGAACGGTGACGAACGACAAATCGAGTTCACCTTCGATGCGCGCGCCGTGGGTCTGAATACCTCGCTGGTCCACACACTCGCGGGCCGCGGAATCTACGCACAGCCAACGAATCAGTTCCGCGCGGATCGCCCGCGTCTCGCCCCACATATCGGACTTGCGCGCATCGTTTGTTGGATCGGAATCTTTTTTGCTTGGGCCGCACCACGCCATTCCGCCCGCGGGCGCTGCGTGGAGGAGTTTCTCTTCGGCTTCGCGTAATGGGGCAAATTGTGATCGTGCCAACGAGATCAGTTGCTCTGCTCGCTTGTGCGACGCTTCGGTCATCGTTTCCTCGCACACATCTATTGCACTGGGAGCCTTATATCATGGTTTGGTTGGGCGGCGACTCTTACTGACTTACTACAGAGGACACAGAGGAACCCAAGATTGAGATTTTAGGATGGAAAAGGCGCCCGTCTCGGAAGGCGGCCGCTACAAAAGCTGTGGCGCCGTAAAGCCGCCTCTACAGTAAGACTAAAAGTAGATCCCTTCGGGATGACAAATACGATTGTTGCGCTTCGCTGCTACTTCGTGGCTTTTTTGACCCTGGGAGCTTCGGTGGCTGGCACGTCTTCGCCCAGGGCGGTGGCCAGATCGATTTGATGGTCTTGCTCCTGGACCAGGATTTGACGGATCTGCTCGGCCATGGCGTACTCGCCCAATAGTTCACATTGTTGAACGCGCTCGCGGTAATTGCGTATGGTCTCGGTCTCGTTCGCGAGATCGGCGCGCAGCATTTCCTCAGCTTTTTCGGAAGTCTTCACAGGTTTCGGTGTAGCGACAGGCATTTTGCCGAGATAATCGATCTGCCGCGAAATGGTCAGGGCGTGGTCGAGTTCCTGCTTGGCGTGCAGAGCAAGCTGGTCGGCGATGGCCATGTATTCGGCGCCTTTCAGCACCTGCGAATAGATTACGTACGAAATAATGGCCTGATATTCGCGAGCCAGGTCTTCATTCAGATAGTCGGCCAGTTGGTCTCGTGAAATCGATGGTTCCAGTTCGCCCGATCGCGTCGCCGCCATATCGTCTCCTCGTCAGCCGGAATGTGAGATGGTCCCGTAGATTGGTGGATGGTACGCGGATTATTAGCCGGGAAGAATCCAGTTAACACCTGAGAAGAACGCTGCATTGGGCAACGTCCTCGCGTTCTGCCCCGGGCCCGCTGGTCTGACTGAGTGGGCCAGGCTGAGGACTGTCCGGCAGCGCGACAAGTGCATCCCACAACCGGACATTTTCAACGGGTGCGCAGGCGGCGGACGCTTCGCAAACTGCTCTTTTGCCGCCATTTATGCTCCGCCCGCCGTGGCAGGCCAATTGCACATTCCAGGGCGGCGAGGTTCACCTCTCCGTTCCCATTTCTAGCCTGGAGGCGCGTCCGATGAAAAAGATCGATCACATTCGGGAAAAGGTACGTATTTTGCCCACCTCGCAATACCTGTCGAAAATGCACGACGCCGGTTGGAATCTGGTGGCGCTGGAATGGGAACGCGAAGTGGAGGTCACTGGCGAACCCCCGGAGCCGACGGTCGAAGAAGTCGGCTCGGAGGAAATCCCGTTCGGGCTGCGCATCGCCGCGGACTGCCGTCACCTGGAAGACGACCCACTGGAGATGCAGACGCTGAAGTTCCTGACTGAACTTATCGTGCAGGACGTGTCGTTCAAGAGCATGGCCGACGCGCTGAACATCCGGGAATATCGCACGCGCGACGGGCGGCCCTGGAACGCGGCAACGGTATTCAAGCTGACGCCACGGTTGATTGAGGTGGCGCCACGGATTATCTCGGGGAACGAGTGGGACAAGCGGAAGGAGCAGATTTCGCGCGTCACGTGGAATTCGTAAGACTGGATTCACCACAGAGGACACCGAGGAAACCTTAGAGGGAACCGAGGCGCCCGCCTCAGAAGGCGGCCGCTACACAGAACGCGCGGAGTGGGATCGAAAAGCGGCGGCTAGCCACCGCACTCCAAAGATGCTACGGGGCGTCCCAATCCAGGGAGTAAATTTCCTGGATGCTGGCGTCGCGGACTAGCAGTGGTAGGTCGTCGGGGCCCAAGCCGGACCAGTTCCCGAAGGCTCCGCCGGCTGCTTGAAACCCTTTCATGCTGAAGAGACGCTCCAGTTTGTGATCTGAAACTTGCACGCGGTAGTAGCCTTCGGTGTTGTTCTGTATGCCGTTGAAGTACAGATAGCGGCCATCGCGCGACCAGGTGGGATAAGCCACGAAAATATTCGCGAGCTCCGTCCATTGCTGCGTGGCCAGGTCAAAAATTTTCAGATGCAGAGAATCCAGGGTGATGGCCGCAATGCTGCGCCCGTCGGGCGACCAGCGCGGCGAATAGAGACCATCTGAGCCCGGCAATTTGGTAGATTTTCGCGTCTGCAAATCCAGTGTGTAGACAGCGGAACCTTCGTTGTTCAGCGAATTCTCGGCGAAGGCCATCGATTTGCCATCCGGCGACCAACTTGGGTCGGCCAGATTCATATCATTGCGATAGATCAGTTCGGGCGTGCCGCCCTCGGCGGGCACTACGTAGATTTGATACGGCGCGCCGGGAGGATGGCCAAAGAAGGCGATCTGCTTGCCGTCCGGCGACCATCGAGGCAGATAGGCGAGCATCGGGGGGAAAACCAGTTGGAGCTTCTGGCTGCCGTCCAGCTTGCTTCTCCACATCGTGCCATCGGAGGAATCGTTGTACGCCACCCACAGGCCATCGCGAGAGAAGTCCAATCCCATTGCCGATAATCCGGAAAGATAGGGCGCGAGTTGCCCAGATTTGGAGTCGTAGCGAACCAGTTCGCCGCGCGGCTTCCATCCCTGGACGAACAGTTTTTTGCCATCGCGGCTGGCCACGGGACTGCCTACATTCATGGGCCCAGTGGTCAACTGAACCGGCTCGTGCGTCTTGGAGCTGAAAAGACCGCCGCGTTCGCGCAGCGCCCAGATGTTTGCGGTGTCGTCTTGAAGGGATTGAAAGACGTAGTACCTTCCGTCGGGCGTCCAATTGCCGCAGCACTCGTTCGGCACGCTGTTCCAGTCGGAAAGCAACTCGTGCAGATTGCCGCCACTGGCCGAGGCTTGCCAGATGGTGCGGCTATTGGTGAGCGGATCGTTCAGTGTGAACCTTAATAGCGAACCATCGGGAGACCAGCGAATGTCGCTGGGCGTTCCCGCGGTGGTCAGTAGCGGGTGTGGATCGCTTCCGTCGCTGCGCGCCACGCCGATTTCGTTCCCTCTGCAGAAGACCACCGTTTTTCCATCTGGCGACCACGCTCCAGCATGGCCTTCTAGCGATCCCAATCGTCGCGGCGAGCCGCCCAGAACCGGCACGCTCCACAGCGGACCGTCCAGGGAGGTTCCATGCGCGGTATTCATCAAGAGCGAGGATCCGTCTGGGGAAATATCGAAGACGTTGGCGAAGCCGGTGTTCTCCAATGAGGTAGGAATGGTAAACGTCTCTCCACCGGTGACCGAGGTTTGCGACAAGATGGACTGGCTTTCGATGAAGTAGAGACGGGCGCCGTCGGTGACGATGCCGGATTTGGGGCGATTGGTGTTCGTGAGTTCGACGGTGCGCAGCACGCGCGGCGGCGCAACGGGGCGTGTCAGCGCATATGTGAGCAATGCCAGCGCTGCAATCGCAGCGACGCCCACAGCTGCCCATTTCTGCCAGGCACTGGTGCGAGGGCGTGCGCCAGCCGAAGGCAGGCCAGCAGATACCGCGCCTGATGCTCCGGAAAGTGTGGGGTCCATATCTCGCCGAAGGCGTTTCAGGTCGCTGCGCAGCTCAGCGGCATTGCTGTACCGCAGATCGATGTCTTTCTCCAACGCCTTGGAAAGAATATTTTCCAGCGGCGCGGGCACGCTGGGATTGATACGCGTGGCGGGAGTTGGAGCAGAATGCAGAATGCCATCGAAGACCAGTGCGACGGTCGAACCGTTGAACGGCAAGACGCCGGTGGCCATTTCGTAAAGCACGACGCCGAGGGAAAACAAATCGGTGCGCGAGTCCAGCTCTTCGCCACGAGCTTGTTCGGGCGACATATATGCCACGGTGCCGAGAGACATGCCGGTGCTAGTGATTATGTCGTCGTCGAGGAAGTGGGCGTGCGTGAGCATGGTGGAATCGCTAGTGGAGTCGGTGGAGGGCTCACGAAACGCGGCGAGCTTGGCGAGTCCGAAATCGAGGATTTTTGCAGGGCCGCGGTCGACGAGGAAAATATTGGCGGGCTTGATGTCGCGGTGAACGATGCCCTTGGCATGGGCTGCTTCGAGGGCGTCGGCGATTTGTATGCCGATGTCCAAGAGTTCGGGAATGGCGAATGACTTTTTTGCGATGCGGTGTTTTAGCGTTTGCCCTTCCAGCAGTTCCATGGCGATGAAAGGGCGTGCTTCGAATTCGCCGACGTCGTAGATGGTGCAGATGTTGGGATGGTTCAGCGACGAGGCGGCGCGGGCTTCGCGGCGAAAACGCTCGATTGCTTGCCGGTCTGGAGAAATATTTTCAGGAAGGAATTTGAGAGCGACGTTGCGGCCGAGACGGATGTCTTCGGCGCGATAGACAACGCCCATGCCTCCGCCGCCAAGTTTCTCGACGACGCTGTAATGCGAGATAGTACGACCAATGATGGAGGGCGTAGCCGTCACTTTGCGGTGCAGTTTAACCTAGTCTAATGTGGCAGGCAAATTGGTGTTGATGCGAGAGGAAACATATGGGCGATGAATCAGGAGCGGTCATAGACACGCGCCAGTTCAGGGGAGTGCCTTACCCCTGAAAGGGTGAGCTATATGGACGTTGAATCGAGTGGATGGCTGGGCTGGGAAAAGCGGCAGCGGGACCGCGCCCTCCAAAAAACATTGATTTTTGGATGTGTTCATTCTGCGTGAGTTAAAGTCCTTTAGAATGAATAGATGCGGATATATTCATTCTAAAGGAGTTAGGAGGGTCGAATAGGGAAGGGATTCCGGGGTGTCAACCGCGTTTGAACTTGGTTCGGGATGCTCGGGAGGCGGCTCTGGGTCGGTTTGTCGGTCGAATGATTCCGCCATGGTTTTTATCAACTCGTCCTCACCGTAGACGGAAATGAACTCCTGGCGAGCTATCGGAATGGCTTTGAGCATGGTGCGGGGAAGATCGATGAGAGGCTTGGCTGTTTTGGGGCTCATAAGACCTTGAGCGATGGCAGAGAAGACGCGACAGAGGGCTGAGGTGAGATCGGAAGCGCTGAGAAAGTCTTCGGTAAACGGATCTGCGATGAGCTGACCGAGTTCCTCGGCTCTGGCGACGCGGCGATATTTTAAGGCGTGAGGGAGACAGTGGTCGGCGCCCTGTGCGTGGACAGGGAGGCGGGATTGGCGACCGTCCTTGAAGACGAAGGAACACAAACCTGCGCGATCGTTGAAGCAATTGGCTGACATAGAGATCTCCAGTCAAAAGCTAAATTGGGTGTTGTTATGGGACTCGCGTGGAGGAGAAAAAGCGCGAGGCACAACTCTAACCGGGTAGAGCTTGCGGCGGTGATCATTAGATTGTTAAGTACATTCTTTAGAAATTGCCGGGAACGGGCGTGGATGTAGCGGACCTGACTTAGGCGCCTGCTAAGGGCTTGGCAATTTCCCAGTGATGGCCGAAAGGATCGAGGATGCGTCCCACGCGCCAACCGTAGGGCTGGTCCTCGACCGGCATGACCACTTTGGCTCCGGCAGCGACCGCGCGGTTGAAGGCTGCATCGGGGTCGTCCACAGCCATCACCATGCGGGCGGTGGCGCCGCCAAGAGATTCGGGGCTGAAGTTGAGATGCTGGGGGGATTCGTCGGCGAGCCAGAACTCGGCGCCGCCGACGGAAAGTTGGGCGATTACGGAGCCTTCATTCTCGAGAAGGAAAAGCTCGGTGGCGCCAAAGGCGGCTTTGTAGAATTGGACCGCCTCGGCTCCGCGGCGGACGGACAGCATCGGGGCGATGGAGGTTTTGGGATGGGGCATGGGGGGCCTCCTTGAGACGCGAAGACCCCAGGTGCAAAAAGCGGCACCTGGGGCACCCGGCGGGATGCCGACGAATTCAGTTTTGTTAGCTGAGGGCCTTTCGCAAACGCTTGGTGGTTTTGGCCAATTGTTTTTTGAGTTCGTCGACCTGTTTGGAGATGGCTTTCAATTCTTCCTTGGCTACATCTCCAACATTGGCGATTTTGCGCGCTTTACGTTCCGCTTTGCCGAGGGCCGCTCCAACCTTGACGCTGACTTCGGTGATTTTGTCTTTCTTTGCCATGAGTCCTCCTCAGTGGGGTTCTACCATATTGCAAAACGGGCAAAATAGTCCACGACTGATTCTGGCGACGATCTCCGCAATCCTGCAGAGCTGAATGGGGAGCGCTTATTGCATTTCAAGCTTGGGTGGCGATGAGTGTAGGCCATGCCGGCGGCTTTAGCGAAATTTCCTGGTGTTTAGGGGCGGGAAAAGAAGAGTCTCCCTGCAGATTGCAGCGAGCGGCGATTACTGATTCTCCGCGTCTTTGGGCTCGTTGCCAAATAGGCGCGCCAGTTCGGCGTGCTCCATCACCACGGCGGGATCGCGCTGGATGGCGTCGTAATATCGTTTCTGAAAACTGTCGCCACTTTCGGTCGGAGCGAACATTTTGCGGGCGAGGAGCATGGAGCCGCTGCTGTCTTCTTCGGTGACTCCTTTTTCGCTTTCGAGATTTTCGTCGATGCGGACGACGAACTCGGAGATGTTATGGAGCCAGGCAAACTGAGGATTGTCGACCACCAGGCGGAAGAGTTCGCCCGCGGTGACCTTGCCATGAGCCTTTTCGTAGTCGCGGCGCTCCATTTCGAGCAGCGACTTGTGGAGCCGCAACAACGCTTCGCGCAGGGCAACCATTTTTTGGCGCGCCGGCGTGTCGCGCGAATCGCCATGATTCGCGTAAGGATCCTTGCTTTGCCCAGCCATTCGCTTCCCCCCGGGATTTGTTCCGCCTGTCCCGCTACCTATTTTGCCGCAGATTGCTTGTCGCGGACTAGCAGATGATTGGCCACGCTTTGCACGCCCTGAACGCCGCGAGCTTTGGCGTCCGCCAGGTCTTTATCGGCCTTGCTGTTAGCGGTGCCTTCGAGGGTCACGATGCCGTTCTTCACGATGATGTGTATTGTGGGCAAAGGTTCGACCGCATAGAGCTTGAGCGCTGAATCCTCGAAGATGGCACGGTAAACGTCGCGCCGCGATTCATCATCGGGCGCGGATTTCGGCAAAACGTCGATGTTGTTTACCACCGAGAGGACGCCTTCGATGCTTTTTACGGCGGCTTCGGCATGTTCCTTGAGCGTGGGACGTACAACCTGGCCGCTGAGGGTAACCTTGGAACCATCGATGGTGTAGGACAGATAGTCGAAAACGGAATAGTAGGGAAGCGATTGGAGTTGATGGTGAACGGCGCGGGATAAGTTATCGTCGACTTTGGGATGCTTGTCGTTGATCTGCGCGGCAAGCCGCGCGGTGGGCAGCAACAACATCACGGCTATTCCCATCGCGCCAATTGCGGTGATGGCTCTCATTCCTGCCGCTCCATATTTAGCTTCACGCCTCCTGGGGGTGCATCTATCCAGCGCGAGTGACTCTACGGTGTTAGCATACGACAGGGAATCGCGCGCGCTGGCTGAAAATTCATGGTGCGTTTTCCATGAGGAGGTTGCCTCTTCCGTGCTTGCCATTGCTCATCGTGGAGCTTCCGGTTATGCGCCGGAGAATACGCTGGCTGCTTTCCGGCGCGCCACGGCGCTGGGAGTGACGTTCATCGAGACCGATCTGCACCTGACGCGGGACGCGCACTTTGTAGCGCTGCATGACGAGACGGTCGACCGGACTACCACGGGTCAGGGCGCGGTGCAGGGCATGACGCTGGCTGAAGTGCGGCGGCTGGATGCGGGCTCGTGGTTTGGCAGCGAATACATGGGCGAACGCGTGCCGACGCTGCCGGAGATTCTGGAATTCGCGCGCAAGCACGACGTGGTGTTCTATCTGGAGCTGAAGCCCAATGGATTCTGGGGAGGAGAACACGCGCTGATCAGCGCGCTTCGCGAAGCGCAGCAAATCGCACGCGTGGTGATCATTTCGTTCGACCCGAGCATTCTGGAAGGGCTGCGGCGGCTGGAGCCGACGCTGATGACGGGACTGCTTTTCGATAATCAAATCAAGGACGTGCTGGCGAAGACGACGGATATTGGTGCGCGGCAGGTAGCGGTTCGGGGCAATCTGGTGACTCCGAATTTTCTGCACGAAGCGCACAATCGCGATCTTCAGGTGGTCTGCTGGACAATTAACAACCCGGCGCACATGCGGTTGCTGGCCAGCGCCGGGGTGGACGGCATCATGTCGGACTATCCCGATCGACTGCTGTCCGCAATCAAGAAATAGCCGCTATATCGCAGCGCGAAACACTGCGGCCAATTCTTCCACGGTTAATTGTTCGGCGCGGGCATCTTCTCGCAACTGCAAGTTCTTCAGTATTTCATGAGTGCGCGCCGGTTCGTGAATTCCGCGCAGATTATTGGCGAGCGTCTTCCGTTTTTGCGCGAAACAGGTTTTCACAAATTCGAGAAATGCGGCCTCATCTTCGAGCTTGAGTTTGGCGCTTTCCCCCGGAAGGCGCATGCTGACCAGCGCCGAATCCACCTCTGGCGGAGGACGAAAGGCGCCCCGGGGAATACGGAGGGCCAAATCCGGCCGGGCGTAGTATTGCGTGAGCACGGACAAGTAGCCGTAAGATTTGCTGCCGGGATGAGCGGTGAGGCGATGGGCCACTTCCAATTGGATGACGACGTGGATTTCGTCAATCAGCGGGGCAACCTGGAAAAAGCGGTGGAGGATGGGCGAAGTAATGTAATAGGGAAGGTTGCCGTAGATGCGGATGCGGTTGCCGGCGGCAATGGACGCGAGGTCGGCATTCAAGATGTCGGCGTGAACGACGGTGAGGCTGGGGTGGAATTCAGTGAGGCTCTGGAGGCGCTGGATGAGAGGAGGATCGAGTTCGACCGCGGTGACGGGAGCGCCACTTTTCAGCAAGTGCTCGGTCATCTCTCCGTGGCCGGCGCCGATTTCGACCCAGCGGAAATTCTGCGCGTTCGGCGCTGCAACCGTCTGCATCGCGTGGGGAGACACGCGGATGGCCCGGGCGATTTGCTCGCGCCATCCTTCATCGCCCAGAAAATGTTGGCCAAGCCGTTGCCGCGCCATGATTCCTCGCCAGCCAAGTCTAACAGCACTGATGGTGCACATGAGTATGGGGGCCGCTTGACGGCATCGTCAGCCTTCGATAGCGTAGAAATTCATTAGCCACATGCGCATCCTCTTCTCTGCCTCTGAAGCGCTACCGTATGCCAAGACAGGCGGCCTTGCCGACGTGATTGAGGCGTTGCCGCGAGCGCTGGTGAAGCTGGGCCATGAGGTGGCGGTGTTCTTGCCGCGGTACCGCGGCGTGAAAGCCAGTAAGACGGTGGTCCCGAGCCTGACGATTCCGCAGGGCACGCGGCTGCGTTTTCCGGCGATCTCCAATGGCGGATTTCACCAGGGCGTGCGCTACTATTTTCTGGACGATCCTTTTTATTTTGACCGCGACGGAATATACGGCGACAGGAATCACGAGTACCCGGACAACGCGGAGCGGTTCACGGAGCTGTCGCGCGCCACAATCGAACTGGCCAAGCAGGTGTGGATGCCCGACATCCTGCATTGCCACGACTGGCAAACAGCGATGGTTCCGGTGCTTTTGCGTTCATCGTACGCCGACGACCCCGCGGTGAAGAATCTGCCTGTGGTTTTCACGGTGCACAATATCGGCTATCCAGGCGTGTTTCCGAAAGATGCCCTGGAGCGCGCGGGAATTCCTGCTGGGGTATTCCATCCGGGAGGCATCGAGTTTTTCGGCAACATCAATTTTCTGAAGGGCGGGCTGATCTACTCCGATTACTTGACGACGGTGAGCCGGAAGTACGCGCAGGAAATTCAGACTTCGGAATTCGGCTTTGGGCTGGAGGGAGTGATCCGCTCGCGCGCGGACCGGCTGGTGGGAATCCTGAATGGAGTGGATTATGGGGCGTGGAGTCCCGACCGGGATGCGCTGATTCCCGCAAAGTATTCCGCTAAAGATCTTTCCGGAAAACGGGTGTGCAAGCTCGCGCTGCTGGAGCAGTTGCATTTGCTGAATGACAATCCGAACCGGCCGGTGCTGGGGATTGTTTCGCGTTTCGCGGATCAAAAAGGATTCGATTTAATCGCTGCGATTGCTCACGAGTTGATGCAAGAAGATGTTTTGCTAGCGGTGCTGGGCACGGGCGACCGGCGGTACGAAGACTTGTTTCGGGCGCTGGCTCAGGATTTGCCGGGGCGCGTTGGGCTGAAGGTAGCGTATGACAATCCTACGGCGCACCTGATTGAGGCGGGCGCGGACATGTTCCTGATGCCGTCGCGCTATGAGCCTTGCGGGTTGAATCAGATCTACAGCCTGCGCTACGGCACGGTACCGATCGTACGGGCAACCGGAGGGCTGGACGACACCATCCAATCCTTCGATTTGCAGACGGGTACTGGAACCGGGTTTAAGTTCACGGAATACACCGGGGCGGCATTGCTGGACACGATTCGGCAGGCATTGCACCATTATTCGAACGAAGGCGTGTGGAAGCGCATTCAATTGAATGGGATGGCCAAGGACTTTTCGTGGAACACCTCTGCCGCGGAATATGCGAAACTATATGAAGCTGCCCGAGCAGCACGAAACCTAAACGCGGTTCCAACATCTAATTGAGACCAGAAAGCGGCTGCCTGGTTGCAGACCGTCGAGGACACAAGAAGGTTATGGCTGATAATATACTTGCGGTGAACGATGGGAATTTTGATGCGGAAGTGCTGGAAGCGAGCAAGGCACAGCCCGTCATGGTGGATTTTTGGGCCGAGTGGTGCCGACCGTGCCACATGCTGGCGCCCACGGTAGCGGAAATTGCGCAGGACTACGCCGGCAAGCTGAAGGTGACGAAGCTGAACGTAGACGAAGCGGTGAGCTCGCCCAGCCGGTATCGGGTGCAGGGAATACCGACACTGCTGGTGTTCAAGGATGGGCAGGTGGTGGAGCAGATCGTGGGCGCGGTGCCTAAGGATCAGATTACGAAGGCGCTGGCGCGGCATCTGGGTTGATGCCAGTCGGATAATAGCTTTCGGGCTCGCCCGTTTTGCGGAGTTCGCTTCACCGGTACATTAGTCTTCGGCCCGCCTTCCTTTTGCAATTGCAAAGGATGAAGGCGGGCCGCTTTTCGTTTGAGCGCGATTAGGACATCGATCATGAAGAAGGCTGCTGCTGAATTGGTGCGCTGCACATGGGCTGCGAATGACATCAACATTCGCTACCACGATGAAGAGTGGGGAGTGCCGGTGCGAGATGACCGGCGGTGGTTTGAGTTTCTGATATTGGAGGGCGCGCAGGCCGGGTTGAGCTGGGAGACGATCCTGAATAAACGCCAGCGATATCGGGAAGTGTTTGCGGAATTCGATTCCGCGAAAGTGGCGAAATTCGATGCGCGGAAGAAGCGGGAGCTGCTGCGGGATGCCGGTATTATTCGCAACCGGTTGAAGATTGACGCGACGATTGCGAATGCGAAGGCGTTCTTGAAGGTGCAGGAGGAATTTGGAAGCTTCGACGCGTATGTGTGGAAGTTTGTGGGCGGAGCGCCGATTCAGAATGCGCGGAAGGCCCACCGATCATTGCCGGCACAGACGCCGCTATCGGTGGCGTTGAGCAAGGATTTGCAGAAGCGCGGGTTTCGGTTTGTAGGGCCGACGATTTGTTATGCGTTGATGCAGGCTACGGGATTGGTGAACGATCATTTGGTGGGATGCTTCCGGTACAGGGAAGTTTGTGGGACGAAAGCCAAGCGCTAGCGTCTGGGCTGCGAAAAGCGGCCATCAGCAGGCTGGGGAAAAGCCCGAAACGTTTTCCTCAGGGGCTAAAGCCCAATGATAGCCAAGCACTTGATGTCGGAGCTAAAGCTCCGACCCCTAACAGCAGGTTGCGAACATGGGGCTAGCATAAAGCTAGCGCAGCATTGAAGACAGAAGACGCCCGCCTCGGAAGGCGGCCGCTACAAACCGAAGAGGCGATTTCAGTTGTGCGGGGGGAGTAGTTTGATTTGGTGGCGGTCGAGGAGTTTGCCGGTGGCGTGATCGATGCCGGCGACCGCGGTCTGATAGCCAGTTTCGGCTTGGACTAGCGCCAATTCAGCTTGGGCGAGTTGCGTTTGCGCATCGAGAACGAAGAACACAGTTGTGGAGCCCAGCTGATACTTGCGTTCCTCTGCTTGCAGGCTTTTCTGTGCCAAGTCCCTGGCGATTTTGGCGGCTTCCAGAGTTAACTTCGATTGCTCGAGTAAGTGCACGGCGTTCGTTACATCGAGATTGACGGTTTGCGTGGTGCGCGCCTGACGATATTGATCGCCGCGCTGCGTGACCATCGCGTCCGCCAGGTCCGCCTCTGCGCCGTGATTCTTGATGGGCAGGCGCAGATTTAGCATGAGGCCGTAGGTTGGATACTTCAGTCCAAACATCTGGCTGAGACTTTGGCCAAGTCCGCCGGTAGAAAGCAGCACCGGCGGGACGGCGGTTGAATATTGGTTGCCGCCGAGGCCGGTCGGCGCGTAGAAACCGCCGAGTTCGAGGTCGGGACGAAGATTGTTGTGAGCGAGACGCACACTTAAGGCGTCACTGGCGAGCTGCTGGCTCGCCGCGTCCAGCTCAGGGCGATTCGCAAGAGCCAGGGACATAGCGGTAGCGATATCCATTTGCAGCAGGGCTTCGGTGGGTTCGGGCTTTTCGGTGAGGCTGAGGTCGAGTCCATTGATGGCGGAATCGCGATCGGCAGCCAGAATCTGGCGGAGGAGATCTTCCGCTTGTTTCAACGAGTATTCCGCTTGAATCACGCTGACGCGCCGAGCGGCGACTTCGGATTCGGAGCGGTAAATATCGAGTGGCGGCAAGGCGCCCAGGCTGAGCGCTTTTTTGTCGTGCTCGTAACTTTTCTGAGCTTCTTCGAAAGACTTCCTCTGCACTTCATAGGCCTGGCGATTTAGCACCACATTCCAATATTGCGTGATGACCAAATAGAGGATGTCGCTGACTTCACCCTGAAAGGTGGCCTGGGTTTGGCGGAGATTGCGCTGCGCAATGTAAATGGGAGCCTTGTTGGGGAAGGTGCCGAAATTTTTGAGTAAAGGCTGAGTGAGTTGGAATTGCCAAGAAGTGGTGAAGGAAGGATTCAAAGTGAAGAAGCCGCTATTGGTGGAAAATTTGTTGGCGCTGAAACTGGTTTGAAAATTTGTTCCGGTAGGAAAAATTTGCATGTAGCCGAACTGCGTGGTCTGCGAAAGGTTGTTCAAGATTTCGGCGCCCTGCAGTTCGCTGTTGGTTTGCGATATTTGGCGTTGGTCGTTGAAGCTGCCTGTGAAGACCGGGTCGAAGAGCTGGTACTGGCGGAAAATGTTGTTTTGCGCAGTGTTGATGGCGGTTTGATCGATGCGGATGTCGGTGTTGTTGGCCAACGCCAGCCGAATGGCATCGTCGAGCGAGAGGACCAGTTTGCCGTCGGCGATGCGCTGCTGAAATCCTTCGGGAGGCGGAAGCGGGGTCAGAGGCTTCTGCGCGGCGGGCACGCCCAGGAGACGTTCGAGCTTGTAGTCATCTTGCGGAAATGCGGGGCTGGAGTGGAGGAGAAGGATGATGGTGCAGGCGGCTAGAAGGCGGATGAGTTTCATTTTCACTGGGCACCTCGTGGGGGAATGGAAAATGGAAGATAGAAAATAAAAACGAAACACGAAACACGAAAATCGGAAGTCTTGAGATTATGGGCCGGCTCACATTTGGGGAACAGCAGATCCCTCGCTTCGCTCGGGATGACAACGTGTCAGGGCTGGGTGCACGCTGGGCACCTTGCCGTGCGCCTTGCTTTGCACTTTGCTGTGGACCTTGCTCTGCGTTGTGACCGGGCGGTATTGAGTGCTTACTCATAGCGGATGGCTTCTACTGGATCCAGGCGGGCGGCTTTTAGGGCTGGATAGATGCCGAAGACCAGGCCGACGGAGATGGAGACGAAGAATGCCAGCAAGATGGAAGTGGCGGTAACGACCGTGGACCATCCCGCGAACCAGCCGATCAGTTCGGACATGCCAAAGCCTACGGCAATGCCAAGCAAGCCTCCGGCGAAAGAAATCAGCACAGCTTCCACGATGAACTGACGAACGATATCGCGCTGGCGAGCGCCAACCGCGCGGCGGACCCCGATTTCGCGAGTGCGCTCGAGAATAGCGGCGAGCATGATGTTCATGATGCCGATGCCGCCAACCAGCAGGGAAATGGAAGCGATGGCCACCATGACGGTGTTGAATAACTGCTCGGTGCGTTTTTGCTGCGCCAGAAGTTCGGCGGGCACGACAATGGAAAAATCGCCGGCATCGTGATGCGTGGTATTCAGAATACCGCGCGCAATTTCCGCATCGGTGGGGCTGTCGCCGGCGGACGCGAGATGAAGATAGATGCCGTCGATTTCATCCTTGAGCCAGGCCTGGGATTCTTCGAGGCGAGAAATCACGGAATGGAGGGGAGCGTAAATCAGATTGTTCTGATCTTCGTTGCGCACGCCGGAAATATCGGCTTGAGAACTCGCCTGCGGCGCGACAACGCCGATGACGTGGAACCACTGGTCGTTGAGCTTGACGTATTCACCGACGGCGTTGGAGGCACCGAAGATGCTGTCTTTGGCGCCGGCGCCGAGGACGCAGACGGGCGCAGCGGCGGAATCTTCTTGCGAGGTGAAGAAGCGGCCATCGACTACGCGCAGATTGGTGATGGCGAGATAGCTGGCATTCACGCCGTAGACGACCGGAGTATCGAGTTGCGGCTTGGGAAGGATCTTGGAGGGCTGCACGCGTTTGCGGGGGGTGCTTTCCTGGATGCCGGGTATGCCATTGCGAAGTGTTTCGTAGTCGGTGAGGGTGAGACCGGGCGAGGTGCGGCGGACTTTTTGCAGCGCCTGCCAATTCACCGATTCCTTAGCTTCGATGATGAGATTGCGAACGCCGAGTTGCTCGATGAAGGCCATCACCTTTTGCTGCGCGCCGGCGCCAATGGAGAGCATGGCGACGACCGCAGCAACACCAAAAATCATTCCGAGCATGGTGAGCAGCGAACGTAATTTGTGGGTGGAAAGATTCTCGATGCCGAGGGTGAGGTCGGGGAGCCACTTCTGAACGGTTTTCACGAGTTGTGGGGCGGTGGAGTTCATGAGTTGCTGGGCTAATTGCCTCCGGAGTCTACGGAAGGGCCGGTGGCAGACGGAGATTTTGATTTGGAGGCGGCGCGCTTTTCGGGATCGACGAGGGCCACCTGGGTTCCGGGAGCGAGACCGCTATCGACAATGGCGCGGCCTTCGGTGAATGCGGAGACTTTGATTTCCTGAGGCTGCCAGGAAGCAATTTTTCGGACGTAGGCGACGGTCTTGCCGGAATGGTCGAAGACCGCTTCGCTGGGAATGGTGAGGACTTGAGGAAGTTGATCGCCGAGAATGACGAGGCGCGAACTGAATCCGGGGCGCAAACGAGGATCGGAATGATCGAGGCGAATGGTGACATCGAACTTGCGCTGCATATCCTCGAACCAATCATTGTTGGCCGTTGAGCCGCCCACGCTGGTGACCTTTCCGAGGAACTTATCGTTGGGAAGGGCGTCCATGAAGACTTCGACGGATTGGCCGGATTTGATGTAGGGGCGGTCGCGTTCGCTGACCTGCGCGGAAATTTCCATCTGGGAAATGTCGATGACTTCGCCAATGACGGCGCCGGGACCGGCTTGATCGCCGACGTGATATTCGGGCAGAGTCATGCCGCCCCAAAACATGCCGCCCGTGGAATTGGGGTTGCCGTGAATGACGACCATGCCGTCGAGGGCGGCTTTCACTTTCATGTTTTGAATATTTTCTTCAGCTTGCTGCATGGCGAGGCGGGCCTTATTGTGTTTTTCCTGGCTGAGGGCCATGGCGGCTTGGCTGGAAGTGGAGTGAGAGAGGATGTCGGACTGAAGCTGTGTGAGGGCGCGGCGAGCTTCTTCCAGAGCGAGAAGATTTTTTTTGGCATCGATGTCGCTGAGGAGTTCGTTTTTGCTGACGTCGAGTTCGGCGCGACGTACCGCGTATTTTGCTTTGAGAAGAGCGGTGCTGTCTTCGGCGGTTTGCACTTCCGCATCGGCTTTGTCCTTCAAGATTTCCTGTTCTGCTTGCGCGAGGTCGCTACGGTTCTGCGCCATGAGGTATTCCTGCTGGCTGGGATCGAATTCGAGCACGATATCGCCCTTTTTCACGCTGCTGCCGGTGTGTGCGAGGCGAATAACGCGCAAGGTGCCACCGGCGACGGCGGGAGCAGTGAGGGCTCGGGTCTGCGTGGCTTTGAGCAGGCCATAGGTGGGATAGCGAAGTTGCACGTCGCCCTTCTGGGCGGTACCGGAGGGAACGTCGCCGTCGCTGGCGCCGACAGTGGAGACGCGGCAGGAGGAGAGGGTGAGGGTGAGAAGAAGGAAGGCGAAAAGAGTTTTTGGGATGGGGTGGGTCATTTGGGCACCGTAGGGTCTTTGAGGGCGACTTCGTCGCCGGGTTTTACGCCTTGGGCGATGAGGACATCGTCTCCACTGCGGCGGGCAACTTCAACGACCGTTTCTTCAAACTTGGAGCCGCGGCGGACGTATACCAAGGTGCGACCTTCTTTGCGGAATATGGCTGTGGATGGTAGGACCAGGCCGTTGGCAATGTGATCGACGGCGACACGGACGAGAGCGCCCATGCCGGGAGCGAGGCGCGGGTCCTGGTCGGACAAGGAGATGCCCAGCGTGAAGTTCTTTGGGAAAGGCCAGCCGGAAGTGAAATCCATGCTAGCCGTGGAACTGATCTCGTCGACAAATCCGTTGTAATGGCGATCGGGAACGGCGTCGACGCGAATGTTGGCGGGTTGCTTGAGTTGCACTTTGCCGCGCTGCGCCTCTTCGAGGCGAGCGGAAATACGAAGTGTGGAGGCGTCGGGGAGCTGCGCGAGAGCAGTGCCGGGAGAGGCGTGGTCTCCGGCTTTGTAGGGAGCGGAAGGCTGCATGGGGCCGGAAGCTTGATCATTGTTTTCGATAATGATGGTGCCGTCGTTGGGGGCGCGAAGAGTGAGCGCGGCGAGTTGCGTCTGATCGCGTTGAACTTGAAAGAGAGCGGCTTCGCGCCTTTTCTGCTTGCCGTCGAGATTGGAAGCGGAGGAAAGGCGATCGGTTTTCAGGCGCGATTCCGTTTCGGCGAGTTTTTGTTGGGCATCGTCGAGAGCGAGCTTGGCTTTTTGGCCTTCGATGACGGAAAGGATTTCCTGTTTTTGCGTTTCCATGCGCGCGGTTTCGACGTCGAAGCGCGCTTTCATGACGTCGGTCTGGTCCTGCTCCTCTTTCATGTTGGCGGCGACTTTGGCTTGTTGGATTTCGGCGTCGGCAGATTTCAGGGCGGATTGATCCTGAGCGAGATTCTGCTTGAGGGTGGTGGCGTCGAATTCCACGATGACATCACCCTTTTTAACTTTGGAGCCGCTGGCCACGATGTTTAGGATTTGCAGGTCGCCGGCGCTGGCGGGAGCCGAGATGGTGATGGATTGAAGGGCTTTGACGGTGCCGCGCAGTTCAGCGTATTCGACGAATTCCTTGCGCTGCACTTCGGCGGTGGGAATCTTGGGAGCGGAGCGCGCAAAACGAATGACACCGAAAATAAGAAGAGCCGCGACGAAAGGCGCGACCGCGAGGAGCGAGCGATTGCCCCGAAATCGAGATGATTGAGGCGTGTTCATGGAGTGGGGGACGAACGGATGATGTCGCCGCTGGAAACGCCGGAAAGAATGACCGCTTCGGTGTCGCTGATGGAACCGAGCTTGACGGGGCGCTTGTCGTATCCGGTTGAGCTTTGCACCCACAGGAAATCGCCGGAGGATTCGCGGTCGATGGCGCCGCGGGAAACTACCAGCGCGCTATCGGAAGATTGCTGGACAATGTCGAGGGCGGCGGAGAGGTCGGGGAGAAGGCGCGGGTCGTTGCCTTGAATGGCAAAAAGCACGGAGAAGGTGCGAATTTTGTCGGAGAATTTGCCTTGCTCGCCGAGGGGAGAAACTTCGGTGAGAACGGCAGGAAGGCTCATGCCAGGGTAGGCATCGAAGCGCACAGTGGCGGTCTGGCCGGGGTGGACGCGATCGAGGTCGGACTGGCTGACCATGGCGCGCACTTCCATCTGCGAAGGGTCGACCACTTGCATGAAGGGAAGTCCGGGCTGGACGGAATCGCCCTTTTGCACTGTGCCCATGCGGCTGCCGAGCCAGATGGTATTGAGGACTGCCACGCCATTCATGGGGGAGCGGATGGTCATTTTTTCGGAATTGGCTTGCGCGTAGCGCATGGCCTCTTGCGCGCGGTCTCGCTGGATCTCCAGAATGCGGACGGCAGCGGTGGCCGCGGCTCGTTTGAGGTCATAGGTTTTCTTGATTTGAGCGAGAGTGGCCTGGGCTTCTTCGAGGGCTTCCTGATTTTTTTCCGCATCGATGCGCGAAACGATTTCATTGCGCTGAACTTCGAGTTGCGCTTTCTTCAGGGCGTTTTCCGCCTGAGCCAGGGCGGTATCGTCCTTGCCTTTGGCGATTTCACCTTCGGCCTTTTTTTGTTCCACCTGGCTGACAAGGTCGGTGTAGGTTTTTTGTTTGTCGAGGAAGTCCTTCACCTGGGCTTGCGGGTCGAACTGCACAAGGATTTCGTTTTCCTTGACGGTGGCGCCGGCAGGAACAAGCGCGGTGATATTCAAATTGTTGAGTTGCGCGCCTTCGAGTTGCGGAGCGCTGACGATAAACGAGCGAGTGGCCTGGGTGGTGCCGCTGAGGCGGAACACCTGGGAGAATTTCTTTTGTTCGACGCGAGCGGTGAGCTGGGATGTGGCAGAAGGCGAGGAAGTGGAGCGGAATCGCGCGAAGATGCGGGGCAGCAGAAGGAGGAAGAAGAGAAGCAGGGCGGCAGCGATCAAAAGCAGCAGCGATGTGCGCCTGGGCTTGGCGAATGCAGAGCTATTGGTCGAAGCGTCCATGTGTTTACCGTGGCTCGCGAGGGCCGCCGTTCCTGTTCAATTGTGCGTGCGCCGTTAGTATAGCGTAGCGTTACTGATCCACAACAGCATCGGTGGAGCAGAGTGTGAAAGTCGAAATGCGGTGCGCACCAATTACGGCTTGCTCCCTGACCTTGTTGTGATTAGACGCAGAAAACGAGCAACTGTTGCCTGAAGAGATTTGACGAAAGTATGTTTCGCGGCGATGTGATGACGGGAATGAGAGTGGGGAGGTGGAGGAATAGAGGAGAGCAAGAAAATGAAGAGAGGTCAGTGACGGAAATCACACGGCGATGTGCCAAAAGTGAGACAGGAGTGCAATAATTTTCCCGTAAAAACACGAATTTGATTTACTCTTTTGCGAATTTGCGCTCATTTTTCTTGCAAATGGTGCCAACGAAGCCGCAACGGGATGTTACTATTGAAGGCGAGACGATCCCGGTTATCCTGCTCAGCTCCAGCAAGGTCACCTACCTAACGGACCACAGCGATGCCTAGAACGATTGAAGTAACCGAATTAATTTTGCGCGATGGACACCAAAGCCTGTTGGCGACACGAATGGCGATGGAAGACATGGTGCCGGCCTGCGAGGATATCGACAACGCCGGCTTCTGGAGCGTGGAATGCTGGGGCGGAGCGACGTTTGACGCTTGCATCCGCTTTCTAAATGAAGATCCGTGGGAACGGCTGAGAACATTTCGCAAGTTGATGCCGAACTCGCGGCTGCAAATGTTACTGCGCGGGCAGAACCTGCTGGGCTACCGGCACTACGAAGACAGCGTGGTGGAGCGGTTCGTGGCGAAGTCAGCGGACAACGGCATGGACGTGTTCCGAGTATTTGATGCGCTGAATGATGTGCGCAATGTGAAGTGCGCGATAGCGGCGGTGAAGAAGGCTGGGAAACACGCGCAAGGAACGATCTGCTACACAGTAAGCCCGCTGCACACGGTGGAAGGATATGTGCAAATGGCGAGGGAATTGATGGATTTGGGGTGCGACTCGCTATGTATTAAGGATATGGCGGCGCTGCTGAAGCCGCAGCCGGCGTACGACATTGTGAAGGCGATCAAGGAAGAGCTGGGCGAGCAGGTGCGGATTCACGTACACGTGCACGCGACGACGGGCGTGACGCTGGTGTCGTTGATGAAGGCGATTGAGGCGGGCGCGGATGTGGTGGATACGTCGATCAGCTCGCTGAGCCTGGGGCCGGGGCACAATCCGACGGAGAGCCTGGTAGAAATGCTGGAAGGCACGGGCTACGACACGAAGCTAGACATGGCGCGTTTGCTGAAGCTAAAGGATTATTTCGCGACAATCCGGCCAAGGTACAAAGAGTTTCTTTCGAACATCACCGGCGTTGAGACGGAAATTTTTCAGAGCCAGATTCCCGGCGGCATGATTTCGAACATGGAAAGCCAGTTGAAGCAGCAAGGCGCGGGCGATCGCATGAAGGAAGTTCTACTGGAGGTCCCGCGGGTGAGGAAAGATGCGGGGTATCCGCCGCTGGTGACGCCATCGAGCCAGATCGTTGGGACGCAGGCAGTGTTCAATGTGCTGATGGGACGGTACAAGGTGATTACCGCCGAGTTCGCGGACTTGATGCTGGGATATTACGGGAAAACGCTTGGCGAACGCGATCTGCATGTGACCGAGCAGTGCGAGAAGCAAGCCAAAAAGGCCCCCATCACGAGGCGCCCTGCGGATTTTCTGAAGCCGGAATGGGAAGCGTTGCGAGCGGCGGCGAATGCGTTGGATGGCTGCGACGGCACGGATGAAGACGTGTTGACGTGCGCGATGTTCCCGAAGGTGGCGCCGAAGTTCTTTGCGGAACGCGCGAGCGGGCCGAAGAGTGTTGCGAAGGATCCGAACGCACCGAGCGAGACGGGAACTGCCGCTGGGGGAGGAACGGAGCCGCTGCGCGGACCGATCAAGTACGAAGTGAAGGTAGACGGAAAGAAGCACCAGGTGACGGTTTCGCCGGCCTAGAGGATCAAACCTTATGAACGCCATGGAGAAGCGCATTGCAGAGTTAAAGCGCCGTCGCGCAGAAGTGGAAGTGGGCGGCGGCGCGGATAAGCTGGAGAAGCAGAGGAAGTCAGGAAAGCTAACCGCCCGCGAGCGCATTACCGAGTTGTGCGATCCCAACAGTTTCCAGGAATCAGGAATGTTTGCCGAACACCGGTCTACGTTGTTTGACATGGCGGGGAAAAGTCTTCCTGCCGACGGCGTGATTACGGGAGCGGCCACGGTGTTGGGGCGGCGCGTGCATTTAGCCAGCCAGGACTTTTCAGTGGCGGGCGGATCCGCGGGCGAAGTGCATTCGCTGAAGGTTGCGGAAGCGATGCAACAAGCGATGAAAACGGGCACGCCGTTTGTGTTCATCAATGATTCGGGCGGAGCGCGGGTACAGGAAGGCATCGATTCACTATCCGGGTACGGGCAAGTGTTCTTTCACAATGTGATGTTGAGCGGTGTGGTGCCGCAAGTGTCGTTGATTTGCGGGCCGTGCGCGGGCGGCGCGGCGTATTCGCCGGCGCTGACGGATTTCATCATCCAGACGCGCAAGGCGCTGATGTTTATCACTGGACCAAACGTAATCAAGCAAGTGACGGGCGAAGACGTAACGGCCGAGCAGCTGGGCGGGGCCGACACGCACATGTCGCGTTCCGGCGTAATCCATTTTATCGCTGAGGACGACAAGCACGCGTTGCTGCTGTGCAAGAAGTTGCTGAGTTTTCTGCCGTCGAACAATGCGGAAGATCCGCCGGAAATGCCGAGTGATGGGAACGTGGATGCGAATGCGCGGCTGAACGAACTGGTGCCGGTGGATTTTCGGCAGGCGTATGACGTTCGTGAAGTAATCGTGAACGTGATCGACGCGGGCGATTTTCTGGAGGTTCAGGCGGGATATGCGCCGAATATCGTGATCGGATTCGGGCGGCTGATTGGGCGGACGATCGGGATTGTCGCTAACCAGCCAACGCAAACCTCGGGCGTGTTGGACATTAACGCGTCGGACAAGGCTTCGCGGTTCATTCGATTCTGCAATGCGTTTAACATTCCGCTGGTGACATTCGTGGACGTGCCGGGCTTTTTGCCGGGCGTGGACCAGGAATACGGCGGGATTATTCGTCATGGCGCAAAGATGCTGTTTGCGTATTCGGCGGCGACGGTTCCGAAGGTGACGGTGATTTTGCGCAAAGCGTTTGGTGGGGCATACCTGGCAATGTGCGGACACGACATGGGAGCGGACCGCGTGTATGCGTGGCCGACCGCTGAAGTGGCAGTGATGGGAGCGGAAGGTGCGGCGGAGATCGTGTTCAAAAAAGAGATCGACGCCAGCGAGGATAAAGCGGCGAAGCGCAAGGAAATGATCGAGAAATACCGCGAAGCGTTTGCGACGCCTTACGTTGCGGCGGGGCGGCGGTTGGTGGATGACATCATCGAGCCGGCGTTGACGCGGCGGGTGTTGGCGCAGGCGCTGGAATTTCTGCACACCAAGCGCGAATTGCGGCCGCCCAAGAAACACGGGTTGATTCCGCTCTAGCCGGTGGATGCTTTCATGGACAAGAAACCCAAAACGTCGCTGGAACTGGAAGTAAAAGAGCTGCGGGCGCGCGTGGAGAAACTGGAAGCGCTGCTGGCGGAGGCGCTGGTTCGCCCAAAAGAAGCGCCTAAGCCGGCCGTGGAAAAGAAGCCAGAGATTGCGCCGGAAATTATTCTGGCGATTTCCGCGGCGGTGGCGGCGTTTCTGGGCAAGCGCGCAAAGATTCACCAAATACATTTGACAGGCTCAACGGCGTGGGCCGCGCAGGGCCGCGCGACGGTGCAAGCCTCGCATGGAATTGTGCGCGGGCTGCGATAAGAGCAAGGTGACCGATGAAACTCAAGGTAACAGTGGATGGCAAGGTATACGAAGTAGAAGTGGAAGTGGCGCCGGAACCGCCACCGACGCTGCCCACATTTCTGGTGCAGTCGGCATCGGCCAGCATGCCCGCGGGCGCAGTGCCGAGCGGCGCGGCGCCGACGAACGGCGACGAAGCGCTTGACGAAGGAAAAGTGTGCCGCAGCCCGGTATCGGGAATTATGGTGAAGTCCAACGTGCGTCTGGGACAAGTGATTCAGCCGGGCGACCTGCTATTTGTGCTGGAAGCGATGAAGATGGAAACAGAAATCACGGCGCCGATAGCGGGGAGAGTTGGGGAAGTAAAAGTGAACGTGGGCGAGAGCGTCAAGAGTGGCCAGGTGGTGTTGACATGGGCATAGCGACGGAAGAGATTCCGGGGTTTTTATTTTTCGACCATGTAGCAGTTTCCGTGAAGCTGGGCGATCTGGAAAAGCAGGTAGCCGCTTACAAGGCCATGGGGTTCAAGGAAATTCACCGCGAAGATGTGCTGGGAAAAGATCAGGTGCGTGAGGTACTGTTGCGCGTCGGCGAAGGACCGAACCTGATCCAGTTGCTTGAGCCGCTGACGCCCGAATCGCCGGTAGCGAAGCAGATCGAGAAAAACGGTGGACGCGGCGGGTTGGCACACGTGGCGCTGCGCGTGGCGGATATACAGAAGGCGTTCAGCGCGTTGAAGGCGAAGGGATTTCAGATTATCGATGCGGCTCCGCGGCCCGGTTCGCGAGGCACGACGGTATTTTTTGTGCACCCAAAAACGACGGAGGCGGCCGCGCTGGGTTATCTGGTCGAAGTGGTGCAGGAGGCGTAAAGCGATGTGGGAGGAATTCCCGCCGATTCCGACGGCAGAGTGGGAAGCCGCCATCCGCGCGGACCTGAAGGGCGCGGACTACGATAAAAAACTGGTTTGGCAAACGGAAGATGGCATCGCGGTGCGACCATACTACCGGCGCGAAGATTTGCCGGGGACCACGGGGCAAGCGCGATTTACCGGCGAGTGGCGAGCGGCAAGCGCGGCGGAGATTCCAAAGGAAGCGGTGCGCGGGGATTTGCTGCACGAGCAGGGCGCGACGGCGGTGCAGGAAATCAGCTATGCGCTGGCCGAATCGGCGGGGAAACGGAACACGTTCGTGTTTGCAACCGGCGGCAACTACTTTTTTGAAATCGCGAAGCTGCGGGCGGCGCGACAGGTGTGGGCGCGGATTTCGCAGGAGCCGATGGTGATCTGGTCGCGAACGGCTATGGCGAACAAAAGTCTGTATGACCCTTCCGCAAATCTGATCCGATGCACAACCGAGGCAATGAGCGCCGTGCAGGGCGGGTGCAATGTGCTGGTGGTGGATGCGGCACGGTTTCCATCGCATCTGGCGGATAGTCTGGTGCGCATACTGCGCGAGGAATCACATTTTGAGGAAGTGTCGGATCCTGGCGGAGGAGCGTATTACATCGAAGCGCTGACGGCGTCGATTGCGACGGAAGCATGGAAAGTGTACGAATCAGGGCTTGCGACGAAGGATGCGGCGATTGCTGCGGCGCGCGCGGCGAAAGAAAAGAACGTGGCGCAGAGGAAGCGAACGCTGGTGGGTGTGAACAATTATCCGGACCTGAGCGAGGTGCTACCCAAGGATGCGGCGTTGCCGGCGAGCCCGTGGAGGATGGCGGAGCCGTTTGAGGCGATTCGCAAGAAGGTGGAAAAATCGGGAAAGCGTCCCCGGGTGCTGCTGTTGCAGCGCGGCGACGTGAAAATGCGAATGGCGCGAGCGAATTTCTGTCAGAACCTTTTCGGTTGCGCGGGATTCGACGTGGACGCCTCGGAATCGCTGGAACCAGCGGATTTGGTGGTGCTGTGCAGTTCGGACGCAGAGTACGCGGCGCTGGCGAAAGAAATTTGCGCGCAGACAAAAGCGCCGGTGATCGTGGCGGGCAATCCGAAAGAACAGATCGAAATGCTGAAGAGTTTGGGAGTGAAAGACTTTGTGTATATGGGCGTGAACGCGGTGGAAGTGCTTTCGCGCTGGCAAGAGGCACTGGCATGAGCCGGCAACCGTGGATGACGCTGGAAGGGATTGAAGTGAAACCGCTGTATACGGCGGCGGACCTGGAAGGGCTGGAGCATCTGGATTACGCGGCGGGACTGCCGCCGTATCTTCGGGGGCCGTACAGCACCATGTACGCGATGCATCCGTGGACCGTGCGGCAGTATGCAGGATTTTCGACGGCGGAAGATTCCAATGCGTTTTACCGGAGGAATCTGGCGGCGGGACAAAAAGGGCTGAGCGTGGCGTTCGACTTGGCGACGCATCGCGGATACGACTCGGATCACCCACGGGTGCGAGGCGACGTTGGAAAAGCGGGAGTGGCGATCGACAGCGTCGAAGATATGAAGATTTTGTTCGACCAGATTCCGCTGGACCAGATGTCGGTGTCGATGACCATGAACGGCGCGGTGCTGCCGGTGATGGCGTTTTACATTGTGGCGGCGGAAGAGCAGGGAGTGCCGGCGGCAAAACTGACGGGAACAATTCAGAACGACATTCTGAAGGAATTCATGGTGCGGAATACGTATATTTATCCGCCATCGCATTCCATGCGGATGGTGGGCGACATTTTCCGCTATTGTTCGGTGAACATGCCGAAGTTCAACTGCATCTCGATTTCCGGGTATCACATGCAGGAAGCGGGAGCGACTGCTGACATAGAGCTGGCGTACACGTTGGCAGATGGGCTGGAGTATTTGCGGACGGGTTTGCAAGCGGGACTGGACGTGGACAGCTTCGCGCCGAGGCTGAGCTTTTTCTGGGCGATTGGCATGAATTATTTTATGGAAATCGCGAAGATGCGGGCGGCGCGGCTTCTGTGGGCGAAAATCGTGAAGCAGTTCAATCCGAAGAACCCGAAGTCGATGGCGCTGCGCACGCATTCGCAAACGTCAGGGTGGAGTTTGACGGCGCAGGACGTGTTTAACAACGTGATCCGAACGACGATTGAAGCGATGGCGGCGGCGATGGGCGGAACGCAGTCGCTGCACACGAATGCGCTGGATGAGGCGCTGGCGTTGCCGACGGATTTCTCGGCGCGGATCGCGCGGAATACGCAAATCCTGCTGCAGGAAGAGACGGGGATTTGCCGCGTGGTGGATCCGTGGGGCGGAAGTTACTACGTGGAATCGCTGACGGACCAGGTGGCGCGGAAAGCGTGGACGCTGATCGAAGAAGTGGAAAAACTGGGCGGGATGACGCGCGCGATTGAGACGGGTCTGCCGAAGATGAGGATCGAAGAGGCGGCGGCGAAGCGACAGGCGCGAATCGATTCCGGGCGAGAGACGATTGTCGGAGTAAATAAATACGCGGTGACGAGCGAGCAAGAGATCGATGTGCTGGTGGTAGACAATGCCGCGGTGCGCGAGAAACAACTGGCGCGGCTGGCGGAAGTTCGAGCGCGACGCAATAGCAAGGAAGTGGAGGCGTCGCTGAACGCGCTGACGCGTTGCGCAGAGACCGGAGAAGGGAACCTCCTGGAGTTGGCGGTGAACGCGGCGCGGAAGCGAGCGACGTTGGGGGAAATATCCAGCGCGCTCGAAAAGGTGTTTGGGCGGTACCAGGCGGTGCAGCACACGATTTCGGGGGTGTACTCCGCGGAAAGCCGGCAAGACGGCGACTTTGTGAAAGCACGAAAGTTGACGGACGATTTCGCGAAATCAGAAGGGCGACGGCCGCGCATTCTGGTAGCCAAGATGGGTCAAGATGGACACGACCGCGGCGCGAAAGTGATTGCGACGGCGTTCGCTGACCTGGGATTCGACGTAGACCTGGGGCCGTTGTTCCAGACGCCGGAGGAAGTGGCGCGGATGGCGGTGGAGAACGATGTGCACGTGCTGGGCGTTTCGACGCTGGCGGGCGGGCACATGACGCTGGTGCCGGAAGTGATTCAGGAATTGAAGAGATTGGGCCGTCAGGATATCCTCGTGGTCGTGGGCGGCGTGATTCCGCCGCAGGACTTCGAGGCGCTTCGCAAAGCGGGCGCGGCGGGAGTCTTTGGGCCGGGCACGCGCATTCCGGTCTCCGCGCAGGAAATATTGCACTCGTTGCAGGAGTGAGCATTGCGGACGCGCCGTCTGGCCGCTGAACAATATGTTTCGGGAGTGCTTGCAGGCGACGTTGCCACACTGGCAAGAACAATAACGGTTATCGAGAGCGACCTTCCGTCGGACAACGAGTTGGCGGCGCAGATTCTGGACGCGCTGCTTCCCCACACAGGAAAATCGAGGCGCATCGGGATTACGGGTGTGCCCGGAGTGGGCAAAAGCACGTTCCTGGATGCTATGGGTTTGTACTTGATCCACGAACGCGGCGAGAAACTTGCAGTGCTGAGCGTGGATCCGTCGAGTCCCGTGACGGGCGGCAGCATTCTGGGCGACAAGACGCGCATGGAGAAACTTTCCGTGGAGCCGAACGCGTTTATTCGGCCGTCGCCATCACGCGGAACGATGGGTGGAGTTGCGGGACGCACACGCGAAACTATTTTGTTGTGCGAAGCGGCCGGATTTCGCAACGTGTGGATTGAAACGGTGGGCGTGGGGCAATCGGAAATCGCGGTGCGGTCAATGACGGATTTTGTTTTGCTGCTGCTATTGCCGGGAGCCGGCGACGAATTGCAGGGAATCAAGCGCGGGATTCTGGAGCTGGTGGACGCGATCGCGATTAACAAGGCCGACGGGCCGTTGCTGGATCGCGCGCGATTGAGCAAAGCGGATTATGAAAGCGCGTTGCACCTGTTCGCGCCGGGAGCGGGAGGGTGGACGGCGCCCGTGATGCTGTGCAGCGCGCGAACGGGCGAGGGAATTGAGGAGCTGTGGGAATGCGTACTGCGTCACGAGCAATTCCAGTTGGAGAAGGGATTGCGGGCTGAGGTGCGGCGAGAGCAGTCGCTGGCGGCGATGCGGCAAATTATTTCGGCGGAACTGGAAGGGGCGTTGCGGCACGATGCCAACATTGCGCGCAGGCTGCCGGAAATTGAAGTGCGGGTGAGGGACGGGCGGATGACTTCGTACCAGGCCGCAAGGGAGTTGCTTGGGGAATTTCGTTACCCGCCGAAGAGCAAAGAGCAAAAGCGGAATTAGAATTCAAGGTACAGAGAATTCTGTATTTTTGGCAGCTCGGATGCGAAAAAACGGACGGCGGCTGTAAAAAGAGCCGAGCAGCGGTTTGCGCGGAAATTCAACGAGAGCAGTTTCTGAAGGAAATCAGAACATTCTGTTGTCTCTAAGATGCTCGAAATCGTGTGGTTACGATGGGGTTGAGCGGAACAGGTGCGTTTGCGCGGAGCTGAGGCCGGCATGGAACAGGATTTGCTCGAATCTTTGGAGATGAAGTGTGTAAGGCAGAGGGGATTTGAGGTACGGAAGGAGGAGGTTTATGAAGAATTTATTGTCCGAGGCCGCCCCGACGCGGATTGGTCCGTTGTTTCTTCTATCTTGTTGTCCTTTTTAATGCTGGGAATTGCTTCGATGGCCGCCGCGCAAAACTCCGGCGGTACCAAACAGACCGTTCAAGAAAGCAAACTGCCAAGTGGTACAAGCCTTCCTATTGTTCTGGTGACGTCCATTTCGTTTGATAAGTGCAAGCCCGGACAAGCGCTGCGGGGCAAGGTTGACAAAGACGTGCCGTTGCCGAATGGTGCGGTCATCCGCAAAGGCTCGGAAGTGGAAGGCCACGTGGTGGAAGTGACGCCGGCGGCGAACGGATCCGGAGCGAACGTGGCGATGCAATGACGTGGGAGGACAGAAGGTCCCGGTGGTGACGAACTTGAAAGCGATTGGGGACAATGCGCCGGCACTGTGGGCGTTTCGAGTGGATGCGACCGGGAACTATGGAATCGACAATCTGTTGATCGCGCATGCGGGAAAGACGGAGCCGGTTGGAAAGATTGTGCTGGCATCGCAAGCGCAGAACTTGAAACTGGAAAAGGGCGACGCGCTGCTGCTGCTTGTGGATTGATGAAATAGGTACGTCAGATCATCACGGGATAACGAGGCGTTGCGCTCGGCGGCGGCACACCGGCCCATTAGTTGTGATCTAAGGATTCTCGAGTGATGCGGGTTTTGTCGGCCTGCTCAGGAATATGCGCGAACGCCAGGCCGGTCAGCGGCACAAATTCAAGCAAAAAGGCAACCAAGAGCTGTGAAATATCGGTGGGGGGCTTGCCATTGGGGGGAGAGCTGCGGCTAAATTTGAGACCCTGTAACTTTTGACAATGGGCCAGGGCTGGAATAGGGGGTAAGTTGGCGGGCACTCAGAGCGTTGGAGTGAAAGAGGATTTATGAAACTGAACAAAATGAGAATCGCACTTCGTTTGGGTCTGGTTGCAGCAGCGTTTTTGGTAGTTTGTGGCATGGCGATGGCGCAGAACGACCAGGTGAAAGGCGTGATCAATGGTCGAAGCGGCGCCACCATGTCGGTGCTGACGCAAGGCGGGGAAAGTATCACTGTAGTGTTAACGACGGACACGCAAGTGACGGAACCCGAGGGGCTTTTCCGCAAGAAGCATTTGACGATGACGGCGTTGGTACCGGGACTAGCCGTGGAGGCCAAAGGGGCGTTCAACGACAAGCACCAACTGGTAGCGGCGCAGGTGACTTTCCATGGCGGCGACCTGAAGACCGCGCAAGACATACAAGCGGGGCTGGCCCCGACGGAACAGCAAGTTCAGAAGAATCAGGCACAGCTGACGGCTGACCAGCAGAAGCTGCAGCAGCAACAACAAGAATTGCAAGCGGAAGAGGCAAAAACGGCTGCCAACAAAGCGGCGATTGCGGCGGCGAATAAACGGTTCGGAGAGTTGGGCGACTACAATATTCTGGGCGAAGTAACGGTGCTGTTTGGGAACGGGAAGGTTGATATCGATCCGCAGTACAGACCACAGCTTCTGAAACTGGCGCAGCAGGCCATGGGCGTTACGGGATACGTGATTCAGGTGAAGGGGTATGCGTCGAAGGTGGGCAGCGCCGCGTTGAACCAGAGGCTCAGCACCGAACGCGCGGAGAACGTGACGAATTTCCTGGAACAACAAGGAAAGATCCCGCTGACCAACATGCTGGCTCCCGGAGCAATGGGAACGAGTCAACAGGTGGCGCCGGATACGACCGCGGAAGGGCAGGCGGAGAACCGGCGGGTGGTTGTGTCGATACTGCAAAACAAGGCGATCGCCGGGACGTAGTGCGCTGCTGCAGTGGGTATTGGGAATGTTTGAAGTGGCGTAAGCCGGGACGAGATGAGCCGAGTCCATTCCGGTCGCGCTGCGGGTGTGGATGGATGGAACTTTGCCACTTTGCGGCGTGGCTGCAGAATGCTGCCGATGTTTGCCGGGAGACGGAGCATCGTTCGCCGAAAACAGGGAGAGGGGCGAACTGTACGAGCAGTTGCCGGGTTATGTATAATCAGCAAGCTAGAGAAATGAGCGGGCGTCGTACAATGGCAGTATAGAAGCTTCCCAAGCTTCCTCTAGTAGACCCTAACACGCTGAACTGGCGGCACTTAACTGAAACAAAATTCAGGGTAATTGGAAAATGATGGAAAACGGAACGCACTCTGGTCGTAGAGCGCCTGCCTCGTGAACAAGTGGTATGCTGACGATTGCATTCGGTGATTTGAATTCGGAAAGAAATTGTTTAGAGCCTTCGGACCGTGACCAAAGTTGCGACGAGCCGCATACAACGTCCGCGTTGACTCCTGCCTGTCGCGTTTCGCTACGCTCGTGCGTTGACCCGTTCCGCCTCATTTTTCAAATCGCTAGCGTAGCGCCCGAAAACCGGCCCGAAGTCGGGTAACGAGCCCTTAACCAGCGGCAATATGAGACCTGAGAAGCGCTCCTCCATCGCGAAATCGGTCGAACCGTCGTTGCGAGGCATCGGTGCGAAGGTGCGGCCCGTACCGGGAACGTGCAGCCGGAGCCGGTCGCCTTCTCGAATATGGCCCTCGACGCTAGTGATCGTAGAATTCCAGCGTGGGAAGTCCTTGGCATCGATCAAGAGGCTCCAAATTCTCTCAGCTTTTGCTCGGATGTTTACCGAGACTCCGCACGCCATCAAAAGACGCCGTGCGTTTGCGTGATTGTCGGTTCTTCCATTTGTTCTGCTCCTCTCTCACTGTTGCGACTGAGCAACAGTCGCGATGATTTTGTGCGGATCCGCCGATCGTCCCAAGGATTGGCCATGAGAGAACTCCACTGTGTGACCATCCGGATCGCTGATGACACACAGATACCCTGCATATGGGTTCAAGAACTTGGGACCGAATTTCAGTAGACCATCCTTCCTAGCTTCGTCGGCCAGAGCGTCGACGGCCTTGCGGGATTCGAGGCCAAAACCCAGGTGGCTAATGGGACCCAGGGGTTGCTGCGGCTTGGCGCCGGGCACGTTAGACGGGTTACCTTCCTGTAGCACCATTACGAAGCTCAGGCCGTCGTCGGACCGGTCGCTGAGCCAAACCACCTCCATCCCGGTGCTGGTCCCGTCCGAATGTCGATCAATGACTCGAAGGTTCGTGTAACGGGAGTAAAAAGCGATGCTCGCCTCCAGGCTATGCACGTGCAAAGCTAAATGTGTCCATTGCGTTTTCATTTCGTCTCCTTTAATTCCTTAATTGAGTAGCTAGCTTACGAACGATTCATTTCCCTCGTCGAAGCAATTCCACGATGACAAGCATTAAGGCCGCAGTCCCCCAGTGAATCAGAATGACCGGTGCAAACATCCAACCCGAATGTCGTAAAACGATCAAACCATCGAGGAGTGGAATGAGAGTCAACACGCCCACCCCATGTGCTAGAAACCTGCGCTCGTGCAAAGCTAGAAACGTTAGCAGCAGAATGCCAGACGCGACATCCCTGGCAGCCTTGATTGCGAGCAAATCGCTGTCGCTGGAACTTAACAACGGGACGCCAAATCCTTCTGCTCCCGAGCTAGGATAGGCAAACTCGCGAACGCCAATGAATATGATTCCCAGCCCGATGAAAACCGTAAGCACACCGGAAAGAGACGCCATGTTTACGGGATTGTTAGTTTTGTTCAGATGATCGTTATTCATTTAGGGCCTCCCTTCGACTCAATCTGAAAGGTTTCTACGATAAATTCCAGCCCTCAACGCGCAGCAAGTCCGAACGCGAGCAGTACGAACGCTGTAATTAATCCGGATGTCCTAAGCCAATGGTAGACGTCCAGAGATGCTCCTGCACCTGCCAGTCACTGGGAAGAGAAGCCGGGACCCATCTGGCAACTCGACTGTTTATTGGCACGGGTGCCATGAGCGAAAAGCCCACCGCAGCAACCTGAATCGCAAACGCAATGGCATCGATACGCCAGATAGAACTATTCGAGTGTTCAAATGGCAGTAGTAATAGAAGATTGAGCAGAGTCGAGCCCGCCATCCAAAATGGCATAACGCGACCGAACAGTCTGGCGAAGGACGAGCGAACCGAGATATGCACTTCGAGTGGCTGTCTGCTCAGTGTCGGGTGACCGAATACTGCGAGATTCAGCTCACTGCCGCACATTAATCCCAACACTATTACGGTCAGAAGTTGAAGAGCCATGGATACTCTCCTGTCCAACAGATATTGCTCCGAGGCAATTCTGGCCACATCGCTTATAGGCTGGGAACTAGGGCCGGGACAATCTGAGGACGGGCGAACTATTCATGGGGATTAAATCCCCGGTATTTAGTTTACTGCTTTTCTTGTGCCAACCAAAAGTGCAAGCGCGCGCTCATCCGTCATGTCCTAAGGAGACGTAGAATCAACCACCATCGCTTCAACAGGTTTGCTAAACCGATTCAAGATGAACTGAGGCGCGACTCGGCTCATCAGCTTAAAAAGATTGCGCAAGTTCAAACCGCCCGTGATTAGGATTGTATTGCCAGACATTTTCATGGCAACGCCTCACTGATTCGACATTCAATTAGATGCTCGACTCTGCTGGTTCGAAACACGGCCTACATTCCTCCTTCATCTTCGCGGACGCTTCACTGCAGGTAGGTGTGAGCCTTATTAAATGTTTTTTTCGATGATCCCTTCATCGTTGAAAGTGGTAGCCTATACTCGTGTGAGCTAGTCTTAAGCTCTACATTGCGGCATTAATTCCCCAGCCTAGAGACAACTACCCGCCCAGCCCTTAGTCGTCCGTATCCGCACACACAACCAGCTTGTGAAGGAGAATTGGCTATGCACACCGATGCGATCGATACCGATATCTTGATCGTTGGAGCAGGGCCCGTTGGTTTGTTCTTGGCGAATGAATGCGCTCGGCGAGGACTGCAATGGCGGCTTATCGAGGCTAGCTCCTCGCAATCGGAATACTCCAAAGCTCTCGCGATTTTTCCGCGCACTCTTGAGATCCTCGACATGGCGGGAGTCGTTGCCCCGTTTCTGGAAACGGCCAACCGTGTCACATCGGTCGCTGTAATGGCGCATTCGCGCACGCTTGCCCGCATGCGTTTCGCGCCCGAGAATAGCCCTTATTCGTTTATCGCCATGGTTCCACAAAACGATACCGAGCGCCTGCTCGTCCAGGAATTGGGGCACAAGGACGGAAACGTTGAGTACGGAACAACATTTGTTTCGGCCGATCAACAGAACGACTGCGTGAATGCGAAAGTCGACGTAAAGGGCACGGCAGCCACGGTGCGAGCCTCTTTTGTTGTCGGATGCGAGCGGGCATATGTTTTTGTTCTGCAATGGACAGCGCAATCGGGTAAAGCTGATGTTCTGGGATGGCAGTGGGTTGTGGGTGTGCGCGAAAAAATTGGAGAAGGGCCGCTTCCGGTGGCCGGAAGTAAGCGACGATCAGAACAAAGTGCAGTTGAGCCACGAAGAACTGGCGCTGTTACTGGGTGGGATCGATCTGCGGCAGGCGGAACGGCGGCGCTGGTACCGGCGGGAAGTTCCTGAGGAACCCGCGGCATAAGTTGTTACAGGAAATTTACGGTAAGCCGCGAGAATATGATTGCATAATGGTAATCATCGTGTTACTTAGTAAGTTATCGTGAATCGGAACCCTTCCGAGCCTCCCATCGACGAACTTCTCGAACAACTAAAGAGCCAATTGCCCGAGCCGTTGTTTGCCACGGTGAGCGAAAAGTTCCTGGCGCTGCAATATGCAGAACTAAAGATCCAGGTACTGGAAGAGCGCCTGCGGTTGAAGCGCATCCAGATGTATGGTCCGGGGAGCGAGAAACTGACCAACGAGCAGTTGGAATTGCTGGAATTGGAACCGGGAGTGAGCACCGCCGAGGTGCAAGCGGAGAGTGCACGCGAACCGTTGCCTGCGCGACCAACGGAGAAGAGAGTTCGTCATCATCCGGGCCGCCAGGCGCTGCCGGCGGAACTGCCGCGGGTCCAGCGGGTGATCGGTTGCACGGCCGAGCAGTGCATGTGCGGCGGTTGCGGCCGTGAAACAACGGTGATCGGCTACGAAGAGAGCGAGCAGCTGGATGTCGAGCCGGCGAAGTACTTCGTGGTGGTGACCAAGCGCGAGAAACGCGCTTGCAAAAGTTGCGAGGAGCGTGGCGTGCTGGCGGCGCCACTGCCACCGCGTATTATCGAAAAGAGTTTGGTAAGCGATCGCATGGTGGTCGACACCGTGGTCAGCAAATATGCGGATCACTGTCCGTTGTACCGGCAGAGCGCCATGCTCGAGCGCGACAGCGGCGTGGAGCTGAGCCGCCAGACCCTGGATGGCTGGGTCATGCGCGTAGGCGAATTACTGGTGCCTCTCGCCGAGGCGTTACGGCAGGAGTTACTCCGCGGAAGTTACCTGCAGGCGGATGAAACGCCGGTCGGTGTGCAGATGCACGATGGGAAGGGCAGCAACCATCTGGCCTATCTGTGGCAATACGGGCAACCGCATGGGGCGGTGGTGTTCGACTTCCGCATGGGGCGTGGGCGCGCAGGCCCGAAACACTTTCTGGGGAATTTCGATGGCCTTTTGCAAAGCGATGGATATGCCGTTTACGATTCCGTGGGCGGACCGAAGATGGTGCACGCATGCTGTTGGTCGCACGCGAGACGAAAATTCGTGGAAGCGGTGAAGTTGCATCCTCAAGATGTAGAGGCGATGCGCATCGTCAGACTCATCGATGAGCTGTTTGCCATCGATGCCGAAGCGCGCACTGCGAATCTGGACCACGCCGCGCGCCACCTCCTGCGCAGAAAAAGAGCTCCCGCGTTGCTCGAGGAGATCAAGGCCGCCGTTACCGCAGCACGTACTACAGCACTGCCCTCTAGCGCCCTGGGAAAAGCCGCGAACTACACGCTGGCGCTTTGGCCCAAACTCACGCTCTTCCTGGAATACCCAGAACTTGAGCTCAGCAACAATCTCGCCGAAAACTCCATGCGCCCCGTAGCGATCGGTCGCAAAAACTGGATCCACATCGGCAGCCAACAAGCCGGACCTAAAGTCGCCGCCATCCTCTCCGTCGTCGAAACCTGCCGACGCAGGGACATCCCCGTGCGCGAATACTTGGCGGCGGTCCTCCCCGGTCTTGCTGAAACTCCCATTCATCGCCTACCCCAACTCACCCCAATCGCCTGGGCCTCACAAAACCGCTAACCTCCACTCTCGTCTCAACCATGGTTGATCATGGTTTGCTCTGACGCATACCGTTGTCTTGCCCCTGATTATGTTGGAATGGGGAATTCAGGGGCAGCTCCTAATGATTCCTATCGATTTGTAGATCACCGTCGTTATCTTGACGCCTGGTTTGACGCGCTGCAACTTACAAACAACATCATCCTGGTGGTCCATGACTGGGGATCAGCACTTGGATTTTCCTGGGCTCAGCGCCATCCAGAGAAAATCAAGGCAATCGTTACATGGAGGGGATTGTTCGGCCATTTCTCTCCTGGGACGAATGGCCAGAGGCGACGCGAGAATTCTTCAAGGCGCAACGCACGCACACTGGGGAGGACTTGATCCTTCAGAAGAATCTTTTCATCGAATATCTTCTACCGCTCCGAGGGATCTCCATGGAAGCCATGGAGGTCTACCGCCGGCACTATAGAAACCCAGGTCCTTCGCGACAACCAATGCTGACATGGACGAGGGAGCTGCCGATAGAGGGACAGCCTCAAGACGTCACTCAAATTGTCGATTCGTACTCGCGCTGGCTGGCCGGCAGCTCTATACCAAAGCTCTTCATCAATGGCGATCCAGCTGGATTTCTGATCGGCGCACAGCGGGAATTCTGCCGAACGTGGTCAAATCAGCAAGAGATTACCGTGAAGGGAGCACATTTCTTGCAAGAAGACTCTCCCACGGAGGTCGGGGAAGCTACAGCCCGATTTGTAGCGAAGGTACTTGCAGGACAGCTGTCATCAAAAGCGTCCGCATAAGTCTTATGCTTGTTTGAAGTTGGAATTGTGTTTGCCGCCATTGGCACGAACTGCGAGGTGCCCCAGCTTGAAAGGAGAACTCAAATGTTTGTAGGTCATTACGGGCCCAGCTTCGCGGCAAAAGGTTTGAGGAAATCTATTCCGCTGTGGGTCCTTTTCATTGCAGTGCAGTTGCTTGACGTGTTTTGGAGCATATTCGTGCTGTTGGGGATCGAAAAGGTCCACATCGTCCCCGGAATCACCGCTACCAATCCGCTCGATCTTTACTACATGCCGTACACCCACAGTTTAATTGGCGCAATGCTCTGGGCCATCGGCGCCGCCCTCGTCTATTACGTGTGGCGCAAAGCGGATGGCTGGGGCGCCGCAACGTTCGTGGGTGCGGCCGTATTCTCTCATTGGGTGCTTGATGTGGTCGTACATCGACCCGACATGCCCTTATACGACAATACCCTCAAGATTGGCTTGGGGCTTTGGAATTACCCGGTCCTCGCTTTCGTCCTTGAAATTGCCGTTCTGTTCGGTGGCATGTACCTTTACTTGAAAACAACACAATCCAAGTCTCGCGTTGGCCGGTACGGCATGGTGATTTTTGGTTTCGTCATGCTAGTCGTCGAATCCATTGTATTTTTTGGCCCTCCCCTATCTTCAGACAAGGCAGCCGCGCTGACGGCTCTCTTTTGGTATTTCGTTTTTGCCGGGGTTGCGTACTGGCTCGAAGGGAAGCGCGTTCCACGGGCCGTTTCTCAGGGAAACATCGCAGCTACCGCGAATCTTCGCCACGCTTCTGGGGCGAAAATGTCGTAAACAGTTTCTCCTCGGCCCGATGTGCCGAGGAGTGTATGAAAGAGAACCACTTGCCCACCCGCTGATCAACTTAGGAGGACAAAATGATTTTATCACCGGTGCTACGGGAAACGTTGGCAGTCAATTAGTCAAGGCACTTTCAAAACGCGGACCCCCATGTCCGAGTATTCGTTCGCAGTCGAGCGCGGACGCAGGCCATTGCGTTTTCGGGAATAGAATTTGTCGAGGGTGATTTCACCAAACAGGACACGTTTGCGCGGGCGCTGGAGGGAATCGACCGTCTTTTTCTGTTGATACGGTCGTCATCGGAAGTCGAGGAGCAGCAACGCAACTTTGTAGACGCGGCGAAACGTAGCGGAGTGAAACACATCGTGAAGCTGTCCCAGTTCGGTGCAGACGCCCAATCTACCGGCCGTTTCCAGAGGTATCACGGAGCCGTGGAAGAGTACATCCGCAACAGCGGGATAGAGTACACGTTTCTACGGCCGAATCTTTTCATGCAGGGTCTTCTCAATTTTCGTGCCGCCATCTCGGCACAAGGAGCCTTTTATATTGCTGCTGGAGATGCAAAGGTCAGCATCGTCGATGTCCGAGATATTGCCGCGATTGCGGCTCTTGCTTTGACCGAATCCGGTCACGGGGGGAAGAATTACGAGATAACTGGTCCCGAATCCCTGACTCATGGCGAGATGACTGATCGCCTGTCCGAAGCAATTGGAAAGAAGGTGAAGTATGTGAACATCTCGCCAGATTCGATGAGGCACGCCCTTATGGGTCTGAGCATGCCAGCGTGGCAGGTGGAGGGGCTTATCGAAGACTATGATCTCTATCGACGCGGAAAAGCTGCCAAGGTCACTTCGACCGTCCGAGAAGTTACTGGAATCGATCCGATAGCCTTCTCACAATTCGCGCGAGACTACAAGGATTGGTTCCGTGGCAAAACTGCTGTCGCCACGTGATGCTAAGAAGATGCAGTTCAGTGTCAAGATTTCCCGCAACCTCTGCACGGGTTGCTAGCTCTAATTAATGTAAGCCTTCCGCCCCGCCCTCCTGAGGTAGGCCTCGTGAGCCTGCCCGAAGTACCTCTAACATACCCAAGGAGGAACAATCATGGAACCGAGAATTAACAATCCGAAAGCCGTCTCCGGTGCACTTGAGGCAATGCTTGCACTATCGAACTATATTCAGAAGTGCGGACTCGAAGAGTCACTTCTCAATCTAGTTTACTTGTGAGCCTCACAGTTAAATGGGTGTGCGTACTGCATCGATATGCACTGGAAAGACCTCAGAGCTGCTGGCGAAGGAGAACAGCGGCTTTACGGACTTGATGACTGGGAGGAATCTCCCTACTACTCAGATCGCGAACGCGCGGCTCTAGCGTGGACTGAGTCTGTGACAAATATTCAGAAAGGCCATGTGCCGGATGAAGTGTACGACCGGGTTCGAAAGCTCTTTACGGAAAAAGAACTGGTGGACTTGACCCTCGCGATCACAGAAATCAATAGCTGGAATCGCCTAAACATCGCAACAAGATCCGTACCCGGTGCATATCAGCCTGCTAAGGCCCGTGAACTGAAGCGCGCATCATGAGGGTATTGGTCGCTGGTGCAACAGGCGCTATTGGGCGTCCGTTGATTTCTGCGCTGGTCGCTTCGCGCCGGGAAGTGATTGGGATCACCAACACCGAACGTCGTGTGCAGACTTTGCGTGACAAGGGCGCGGAAGCGTTCGAGGACGCTCGTCTTCAGTTTGTGGGGCTCAGAGAGTTCGAAGCCAGAAGGGAGAAGCGCAAATGCAAATGAAAATATTTGTGGCGGGCGGCACGGGAGTCTTAGGGCGGGCAAGTTTGCGTGCTTTAGTTGGAGCAGGCCACGTCGTGAGGTCGAGTGCACGAGGTAAAGAAAAAGCCAGAGCTCGTCCGGAGTTTGGGTGCCGAACCGGTAGACGTTGACTTATTTGAAATGAAGAGTGTCCAACAAGCGGTGAAAGGCATGGATGCGGTCTTGCGACTGACCACCAAAATTGGACCTATGTCGAAGCTGCGCGATCCTCGCACGTGGGCTGAGACGATAAGACTCCGTACCGAGGGTGCTCAGGTGTTGGCGAATGCCGCGATTGCCGAAGGAGTGCCTACGTATGTTCATGAGTCCGTCTCTTTCGTCTACGCTGACGGGGGAGCGAATTGGATTTCCGAAGAAGCTCCGACCGACGATGGCCGGACAGCGATTTTGCGGGCCACGCTCGAAGGTGAGCGAGAAGCGCAGCGCTTTACGCACGCGGGAGGGCGAGGGATTGTCCTTCGCTTTGGTGGATTTTATGGATCTGACGTGCCTTCCTCGCGAGAAACGGCAGATCTTGGACGGCGCAGGTTGATGCCGCAGTTCGGCGCCGGCTCAAACTATTTCACATCTATTTATGTTCCAGATGCGGGACGCGCTGTCCTTGCGTCACTCGACGTACCGGCCGGAATTTACAATGTGTGCGACGACGAGCCCGTTACGTTCGCTGATTATCTAAACGCTCTAACGAAAGCCATTGGTGCTCCTAAATCGCTTCATTTGCCCGGTTTTTTAGGCAAGTGGGCCTTTGGTGACGTATGGAAATTCTTTTCGCGATCACTACGAGTTTCGAATCATCGACTCAAGAAGGCTTCGAGTTGGGAACCGGCGGTGCGGAGTGTTTCCGATGGCTGGCCGATCGTTTCCGCAGAACTCAATAGGAAGACTCAACGCCTTGAACCTGAAGTCAGACCCTCACCGCCCAAGGTGTTTGCACAGCGGCATTAATCGTCCACGTTGGAGGGGACCGCAGCTCCGAGGCGCTTCGAACGGGCGTGCGAAACAGAAATTCGGCTTCGCGCCGCGCAAGCTCGAATGGCTGTCCAAGACCGAAGCCGCGCTCCGTGCCCACCCGTCGTGATCCCTTTCAATGCGGCCTTGCCGATCGATGACCTCTTCAATCCGGCGTTGGCTGGCGACGCCTGAAAGTCAGCAGCCCCGAGGTCACCGGTCGGGGACCGCCTGATCAATACCAGCTCTTAGGGACAAGGAGGTTATTGTTGTGAAACTTCTTCGGATTGACTCCAACCCGATGGGCGAAGCCGCCATATCACGTCAGCTCACCAACGAATTCGTTCAGAGATGGCTCAGCGCAAATCCCCGGAGCACGGTCACAAAATGAGGTGATGATGACGAGCTGATTGGGAACAGCTGCTGCAACCTGAAATAACGTGGAATTTCGCCTAGATTATTCCCGGATTTATTGGAAACGTTGGTAAGAGTAGAAGAAGGAGCTGTTGGAGCGTAACGCTAACACGCTGATATGGCGGCACTTAACAAAAACTAAATCTCTGGTAATTGGAAAATTGATAAAAACGCAACGGGCACTGGCCTACTCGATTTAAGATCGACGTTGAACTACTGTGTAACGAATTCCCCCTTATAAAGGGGTTTCGTTGGAGCGCATAGTTGGTTGACTGCTGACAGGCAGCTTGCTATAATACGTATCAAAACACTCTTATACGGGGGGTTTTGTTACATTAAATGCCATGGAACATCTAACCCGATCTCTATCAACGCAGGAAAGCAGGGTCGTGCTAGCCCTCGCCGAACAACGGCGACGCGAGGCGACGCGGGCGGAGATTATCGAACTGCTCGGCGGGAGCGCCAAGGCTGCCGACAATGTTATCGAGTCCCTGCGCCGTAAAGGCTGGCTGGCGCGGGCGACGTGGGGAAAGTATCTGCTCGTCCCACCGGAGCAGGGGCCCGACGCCCTGGGCGAAAGCAATCTTCTCGCACTCGCCAGCCGCATCGCCGATCCGTATTACATCGGATTCGGCACCGCCGCCGCCCATTACGGGCTGACGACGCAGCACCGCAACGTGATCTTTGTCGTGACGCCGGTGCGGTTGCGCGCGCGCGAAGTCGGGGAATCGCGCGTCCGGATCGTCAATTTGTCCGACAACAAGTTCTTCGGCTTCGAACCGGTCGATGTCCTCGGGTACAAGGTCATGATCTCCGATCGCGAGAAAACCGCCATTGACTGCATCGACCACATGGCACTGGCCGGCGGGGTAGGCGAAGCTGCCACTATCCTCGCGACCGCCAGCCGCCGGTTTGACTGGAATAGGGCCGACCGTTATCTCGAAAGGATCGGTTCTGGGGCCCTCGCGCGACGTCTTGGCTGGCTCGTCGATTACGTCAAAGCCGATATTCCGCCAGAGATGCGGAACCGCCTGCTCCGACTGGCCGGGCGAAGCCGCAAGACCTGGCTCGGGCCCGATCCGGCGCGAGCGCGCGTGGTGCAGGGTGCCATCGGCTACGACAATACGTGGCGTCTGTTCGTCAACGTGAGACCGGGCGAGCTGCACGGCAGCGCCGGCCTTGGTGGGCGCAAGGCCGTCAGAAAGGGCAGCTAGTAATGCTGACACAACCGCAGGTGCAGCGTTACGCCATTGAATCCGGCCTGCGCGATATCATGATTGCCGAGAGGGAAGCGGTGCTGACGTTTCTGCTGCAACTGCTGTCCGAGCGCAGCATTCTGGACCGGCTGGCCTTCAAGGGCGGCACCTGCCTGCGGAAAATCTTCGTTGGCAGCCAGGGACGATTTTCGACCGATTTGGATTTCACGGGAGTCGGGGAGCACGATCACGAGGAAGTCATCCTCGACATGATGCAGGCCTTCGAGCAGCCGTTTCACGGGATCCGGTTCGTCATTCCCGACGAAAGCTACTACGAGACGCAGGACGGCCTGTCCTGGGGCGTTAATCCCACGTATTCGCATGACTGGAACGCGAGCGGCGTCAACGAAATCAAACTGCAGATCAGCCGGCGTGAAACGCCGACGCTGCCGGTAGAGCCGCGGAGACAGATCGAACAGAGTTATTTCAAGCTCCTGCCTTTCGTGCCTGCAGAAATCAGCTGCCTTGCACTGCCAGAAATTCTGGCCGAGAAAATCCGCGCCTGTTATCAGCGGAACAAGGCGCGCGACATCTACGATCTCGCCATGTTCGCTACGCGGCCAATCAACCGGGCACTGGTCCGTCGTCTTTTGATACTGAAGCTATGGCAGGCGCGCGACACGTTCGATCCGGCGCGTTTGATGCAGAAGTTTAAAGAGGGCCGAGAGTTCGACTGGGACGACCTGCGCGAATTGCTGCGCCGCGACACAAAGATCGACCGCGAGCGAATCTGCGCCGATTGTACGATCGGTTTCCGGTTTCTTGCGGACCTGACCCCTGAAGAGCGGTCACTGGCGAGTGACCCGCATCAGCAGGAGCGCGCTCTCTGGGAGAGAGTACGCGCTTCTACACCCTAGCAATCATTGCCGCAGCCGCATCATTAACTGAAAATCGTTTGCAGCCTGACTGAGGTTGTTCATCTGAAACGCCGTTTCATCACATACACGCGCTTTCTTGAGAGGATGGGAAGGCCGTGATGTCTGGTCCGATCCCCACTGCTCCTACCTTCTATCTTCCTGATAGATGGATAGAGTGCCGGGTGCGGATGTCATGTTCCTAAAGGATTCGCGCTGACGATTCCTCGGAAATGAAACTGAATTTCTCTACAAGCAATGGGCTTCAGGTGCACTCAGCAATGACAAACTCTCCGCCATCTGGAACAGCAGATCCTCTTCTCCCACTGTGGAATTCCGAACAGCGGTTTTTGGGCGTTCGTTGTCCGTTTTTTCAAAGAATCTGCCCGAAAGGCTGGAACCAGAAACGGAAACCTGCTGCAATGGGCGTTCCGCAACCAGTTCCGGAAGGAGTTCCGGAAGGTAAGCATGCATTTCGATAATTCTAAGGCAGATAAGGACCGCAGGAACGGCGATGGAGTATGGATGAAAGGAACGCGCTGGGGCGGTAGCGACCCCACTGTGTGCGGCAATCCAGCCGCCCAGACTCCTTCTGGGGTATGGGGGTCGCTACCGCCCGCGCGTTTTCAGATTTTGAACTCCGTCGCCGGTATTCCCAGATGCAGAATCTGAAGCAGATTTGAGTTAGACATTGAAGAAGAATCGCTCATGCCACTCATCCCAAAAAAATAAAAATGAAGCAAGCAAAGAAGATCGTATGTGCGGGGCTCGACGAGGAGGCGCACTCCATGCTCCAGCGCCATGCCATATTTCTCGACGTGGGGACCCACGGTCACATCATTTCAGAATCCTTAACGCTCCTTTTCCGGCGTGACCGCGAATCTAAGGAACAGCTCGATAATGCGAATTCGGGATTCCCTGCAGAGCGGGATCGAAGCAGCAAGAAGGCATAGGAATCAAGACCACGGCAAATGTTGCATGATCCAACGGGTGCTCAATTCGAAGCATTCTCTGGCCATTGTATTGGCAATATCCACAGGTACGTTGCTGTACCTCAAGATGCCATGGCCCACGACAGACTCGCTTCAACTTTTGACATGGAACGAATACTTCTCGCGATTGATTGCGCTACACGATCCGTCTCAAGCCGGGCTATCGTGTCATGCTGTTCAGGGCACCCTGTAGAGGATACTCATTCCTCTTCTCCGTTTTCTACATTTTTAGCCTTCGGCCTCGCAGGGAGGGTACCCCGCAAGCATAGCCCCCAGTAATTCTGCGGGTACCGAGAGTCCTTGAACCGCCGGTAAGTGACGAGGTTGGTCCTCTCACCAAGACAGGGGAGCCCTGGCCTATAGACGCTGAGTATTAGTCCACGACGACAAAGTATTAGACCTGGAAGGGCTGTCAAAGTAGGTTTGGTCGCTCGCACAACCTCCCGGAGTTCACAGACCGGAATCCAAATGGTCATCGATGCATTACTCGACCGCGTAAGAAAAGAGAGCCCACTTTCTGTCATGCCAGCTCAAGGCCACCCACAAACTTCAGTTGAGCCAGATTGGAGTATTGGGATAACATCGCACTGCCGCCAGTTTTCAGCGACTCGAAAGAGAGGAAAATGCATGAGTCGCCGGGCTGGGCAGAATCCCTCTGTCCGAATTCGATTAAATCGGACAAAGGGAGTCGAAGAGTATTTCTTCCAATACTGGATTGATGTTCCAGGGCAGGAAGAGCGTCGAAGGGAAACAGAAGTAATCGGGCCGATCAAAACAATGACGAAGAGCGAAGCGGAAAGGAAGAAATTGGAATTCATATTGAATTTGAGGATCAATTCAAATGAATACAAAATTCCTTCGCTCATGCAGTTAAACACTACCGGGAAATCTTCGCTCCTAGAATGCTTCGGAAATCCACGTTTTCAGTGGCAGATGGACATCTGAAGGTTCATCTCGAGCCGGATTGGAACGAGATTCCGGTGGAGCGCATTGATATAGATGCAGTGAACGAGTGGATCTGGAAGAAACGTCAGGCAGATTTGTCTTGGGTGACGATTAAGAACATTCTGCGAACGATGCAGCGGGTTCTTTCTTGTTGCTCGAATGACAAGAAACCGCCGTTCTCCCAGGAGGGCCTCGCAATTCCCGAACGTGACAAGTTGCAGATGAAGATTGAAAGCCGTGGTGCAGTGTCATTCTCATGCTTGCAGGCGAAGAAGATCGCCGACGAAGTCTACAAGCTGAATGTAGACGACGTGCTAAAGGAACGATACGCCACGTTGTTCATTCTCGCATCAGCACGCGGTCTACGTTGCGCCGAGTTGTTCGCTTTGAGAATTAATGATCTCGATTTCAAAGCCGGAACGATCCGCGTGGACGAATCAGCCGATCAAAGGACGTACATTATTGGCCCGTGTAAGAACGTAGCGGCCTATCGGACAGTTCTCCTCGCGGATACGGAAGGTCGGGAGGCGTTGGTGATGCTCAAACACTTCTTGAAGGGTCCTCAAACTCAAACCTCGTTTGTATTCCGTTCGAAACGGGGAACAGCGCTGCGCGAAACAAGTGTGCTGCATTCATTCTTGCATCCTGTGTTGAGAACCCTTGGGTTTCCTCAAGCTGGGATGCATGCGTTTCGTCACGGCTGCAATCGCAGGTGGGAATTGTCCGGGATGAATTCTGCCGTACTCCGCCAGCAAATGGGTCACAGCTCTGCTGTGATGACGGCAAGATATACTGGAGAAATTCCACTCGATAAGGTGCAGGAGGCGTTCTCCAAGATGGAATTGGAAAATATGGAAGTTATTGGAAAACGGCCGCGCTGTACCGGCAGTCGCTTAGTTGTGTATAATCAGCAAGCTAGAGGAATGAGCGGGCGTCGTACAATGGCAGTATAGAAGCTTCCCAAGCTTCGGACGTGGGTTCGATTCCCATCGCCCGCTCCAAATTCACTGAAGGCAAACAACTTAACTAACGCTTGACTCCAATTCAGCACCTGACTCCAATTCAATCGCTTGACGTTCGATTTTTTCTGCCAGCGTGTTGACTGCACGGCGCTGCGAATCACCAACCACATGTCCATACTTCTGAAGCGTGGTTTTCGCGTCACCATGTCGCAGTTGCCGTTGCACAACAGTCAGCGGTGCTCCTTCTTCAAGAAGCTCGCTGGCTGCTGCGTGACGGAATGCGTGAGTTCCAGTGTGGGAGATGCTCAGCTTGTCTTGCACTGGCCAGAGTCCGTATTCCGTCACCTTGCCCACCGAATAGGGGCTGCCGTTTCGGTTGGCGAACAGGTAGCGGTTGGGATTTTCGCGGTATTCAGTCTTCATGAAAACGCGAAGTCTCTTTTCTAGTGCGTCCGGCATGGGCACTTCACCCGTGCTGTTCTTGGTCTTTGTGGACTGCTCTTGTTTGGTCCGTGAATCAATCGAACGGCGAATGTAAATGACCCTTCGGTTGAAGTCCAGATCGCCAATCTTCAAGCCAAGCATTTCACCAACCCTGCACCCGGTCATTCCCAACACCGCGAACATCGTAGAGTAGGGTTCCTTGGCGAAGTTGATGATTTGCCCGACTTCCTTCGCACTGAGGAAGCGAACTTCTTTCTTTGCTTCATTGCGCGGAAGTATCAAGTCTGACCGTTTCACTTGGGGCAGGGCATTACCAAACATTCGTGCGGTGCGCAGAATTGAGAAAACAGTCTGGAGAATGTTCTCAAGAGTCTTCCGCGTCACTCCGGTTGCGGCGGTGCTGGTCACGAAGGCTTGCAAGTTTTTCGCAGTCATATCCTGAAGAAAGAGATTCCCAAGGCGAGGCTCGATATGCTGCGTCAGATGACTATCAGCAGCACGAACCGTTGATGGCTTGAGATTCACGGCAATTTGTTCCCGCCACTCCTTCACCGATTCCGCGAATGTTCTGCCTTTCCTCGTCGCGGGTGGTGCAGGAGCAGTGTTCACTGCATCCAAGTAGGGCTGCAATGCCGCCAAAGCGTGACGGCGTGACATGCTGCTTACTGGGCCAAGTGTCACGGTACGTCTGATGCGCTTGAACGTTGGTTGCAACCTGTCTTCCCTAAACATGCCCACCCACATGGGAGTTTTTCCACGTTGAATGAGCCTGCCTCTTTGAAACCTCCTTCGGGGCACTGTTCCTCCAGTGGCCAAAGAAGGCGTTACCGGGGTGGATGCTACCACACCCGGTTGTATAGACGAAGCAATCGAGAGCGCAGCTTGAGGATCAGAGGAAAGTGGACCACCTGCCTGCCATATCCGAGTTTTGCTTTCGTTCAGCAACGGTACGACTCATCTCCGGGATAAGAATCTACTGTTCACTCTTCTGATCGCGATTGCGCCCATCAACCAGGGCTTGGATCAAAACAAGGACAATGAGTGCCCCCGCGAGCACGAGGATCGCTCCCACCACCGTGACTTTCATGGCCTTTTCTCCCATGCGACAGTTGCACCGCACTTCTTTTCAGGACAACGGAACCCCTGGAGGCTCCCGTCGAACAAACTTGTTTTGGCCAGGGACGGCTCAATCCAGAAGCGAAGACCGCATTTTGGGCATTTCAGGTGGTACCGTGGTTTCATTTCCCTCAGCGTTGTCCAGAGATCCTGATTGTTCCCGCTATCGATGAGCCGGTTAAAGCCCGATATTCCAGCTGGCCCCCTAACAAAAAGCTGAATTCCACACGGGTCGCATGTTATGTACGGCTTTTCCTTCTTTGTAAGCCGCACCTCACGAAGTTCGGTGCAAACCGGGCATGGGAAGGATTTATTTCCGTTTAATTCTGGCATTCTCTGAACCTCGAAAGCCAATGAGACGGCTCTAGTCATGAATGATAACCCCTTATTGCAGATGCACTTATGTGGGTGGCTTTCGGCCTGAATCAAGAAGCTAGGAATTTCCGTGAAATAGCAGCAAATTTCGTGGAAATGCACGTATAATTCATGCCGGGATGTGAGGTTTGCCCGTAAAAATGCCTGGCCACAAAAACTCGCGGAAAGGGACGAAAAAAACCGTTGACCTGTTTTCCGAAAAACGCGGCAGGGGACGCCCGAGAAATTGCCGCTATTCAGAAATCCTTGGCCGTGCTGAAAACTACAGGGGAATTTTCACTCTTATCTGGCACAAACTGTCTGGCGCAATGCTGGCAGCGCGGACTGAAGATGAGGTTACCAGTGTTTTCCAATCATCCGGGGAGCCTTACGCACATGAATTCGTACCTAGACTAGCAGGGGACATCTTGAATGTGATGAGAGAGAAAAAGTTTCCCAAAAGAGCCAAGGCACAGATCAAGTTCTTGGCAAATTCCTTAGCGGGACGACCAAATGTTGAAGCGAGAACTTCTCGTGATGTTTGTGCCAAGGGCCTGGCGGAAGAAAAGACCAGATCACCTTACAAGATTCTGCGAAAAGAGTTTTACATTGAGTGTTCCTGCGGTTTCAAAGGTCCAGCCTTGAATAATGCCTGCCGCAAATGTGGCGCTCAGATTTCTCTCCTGCCAGAGCTACTCCGCGGAGTTTAACCAGTCCAAGCCTGCATACGTCGCGCCCACCAACGTTACGTACGTACGTTACGTTGCCAGAGGTTAAATTGCCTTCGACAAGCGAGCGTTCGGTCGCTTTGACTCCCCTGCATCTCACAACCCTGGGACACGTTCGGAGACGCACATGTTCAAGGTTATTGTGCTCAAAAGGATTCTCGACGCGACGTTTCATTCTTCTGGAGATTGTGGCTTGCCTTCGTTCGACATCGGTGTGCAATACATGAAAGGTTTTCAGCTTGCGGTTGCCCAACCAAGGGCGGGGAGCACACATCATTTTGACTGTCGGCCAGCAATGTGTGCGCGACTCCAGTTTACGTGCTCATTAATTTCCACAGTTGTGACAGCCGTCTCTTGACAGATATTTCTGACGTCATTACCATCCGCGTTAGTTATGTAATCGTTTAAAACTCGTGATGAAAAATAACTTTCCATTTACGGAATTTGTGCGCGGATTTGTGTTTGTAGACGCGTTTTCGCTTTCAAATGGCATGTGGAGGAAGAAGCCGTGATCAAAGGCATCGTGGGCGCGGTAATTATTCTCGCAGTTGCGTCGCTGGGATTCAGCCCGAAAGCGACCGCTCAAGGCGTGGACCCATGTTTGGCTGTTACGACATGGTGGTTTGACGCCACTCCGCCGCCAGGCTGGTTCAATTACTCACCATATCCAGGCGCACTTGTCTATTTGATCGCAGCTCATAGAGCTACGCCACAGTGCGCTCCGTCCCCAGAGTGCTCGTGTCCTGGTTGTTGCAGTGGTGGCAGTGGAGCTCCGGGTGGTAGCCCCGGCGGCGGCCCAGGCGGCGGCCCAGGCGGTGGTCCCGGCGGCGGCCCAGGCGGTGGTCCCGGCCCAGGTGGTGGTTCTCCCCCAACGCCGAAAGCTGGCAGTCCAGTGTATTTGACAACCGGAGACGTTTACATCACGCAGACGGACGTTTCTATTCCAGGGCTATCAGGAGGATTGACGTTGCGCAGGACGTGGAACAGTCTGTGGCCGTACAACGAAGCCGCCTATTCAGTTGGGATTTTTGGACCGTATTGGCGGTCAACCTATGAAGAGCGGGTCTTCATGGGCAGTGATAACTTTCTCAAATACTCGCACGCAGACGGCGGCTTTTGGTCGTTCGGAATTAACGCATCAGGCGTGCTTGTTCCGGCTTCCCCCATAACTGCAATAGCAACCCTGACTCAGAGCGCTACGAATTGGGTTCTAACCTTTCAGAGTGGTGAAAAACGACAATTCAGCCTCTCAACCGGAGCGCTTACAGCGATAATAGATCGCAACGGAAACACCACCCAATTGGCGTACGACGGCTCTAACCGGCTAACCACAGTGACGGACCCGGCTTCCCGTCATCTCTATTTCAATTACCAAAGTCCATCGAGTTTTTTGATCTCAAGCGTCACTTCCGATTTTGGTGTCACGGTTTCCTATACTTATGATGCTCAAGGAAGGTTGAGTCAAGTTACCGAGCCAGACCTTTCAACCGTTTCCTTTACCTACAACACTCAATCTCAGATCACTCAGGTTACAGACTCGAATGGCAAAGTCCTGGAGTCTCATACCTACGATTCGACCGGTCGCGGATTGACCTCCGCACAAGCAAATGGAGTTAACTCGCTGACCGTAACTTATCCCCAATGATTCGCCCTGGTGACCTGGCCGAATATTTCGAAAAGGGCGCAAGTTTGTTTTTATGGCGCTGGAGAGTCCCGGAGGACTCATTCATGAGCACAAATAGCTGGAAGGCCATCCTCAGGTTACTTGCTGCAGTGAGCCTTGCTGTTCTCTTTGCGTACGGAGCCTCTGCCGCCCCTAACATCACGAGCCTGAGTCCGACTTCCGGGATGGTTGGAACGTCCGTGACGATAGTGGGCACGAACTTCGGTTCTACTCAAGGGACAAGCACGGTCAAATTCAACGGAACAACGGCGACTGCGACAACTTGGAGTGCATCGAGTATTGCGGTGATTGTTCCGAATGGGGCTACCACAGGCAACGTAATCGTGAATGTCGGCGGGGTAAACAGTAACGGCGTGAGTTTTACAGTCACCAAGATCCCGACAGGTTGGTTGGATGCGGATATTGGCAGTGTCGGGCTAGCGGGCAGCGCGACTTTTGCCGGAGGCACGTTCAGTGTTTCGGGCGCGGGAAATCAAGTCTATTCCAGTGCCGATGGAATGCATTTTGCCTATCAGCCCTTGTCGGGCGATGGAACAATCATCGCCCGCCTTACTAGTTTTCCGGGATCGACCGGATCTTCGCAGGCAGGGCTCATGATTCGTCAGACGCTCGATCCGGGAGCGACCAATGTTTTTGTCGCAGACCAACCGAGCACAATGTATTTGTCCGACCGCTTAAGCACCGGAGCAAGCACCACGATCTACTGGGGCTCCTCAATCACATTGCCCACCTGGGTAAAACTGGTGAGAAGTGGAAACACCTTCAGTGGATATTCCTCATACAACGGCTTGGACTGGACTCAGATCAGCACAAGTCAGACGGTCACCATGGCCCAGAATGTATATGTCGGTCTGGGGGTCTCTAGTGGTTCAACGGGTAGTTTAGCCACGGCAAATTTTGACAACGTTTCGGTGAGTTCGTCAGCGCTGGGATCTCCAGTAATTACGACGGTCTCGGCCAGCACGGTGTCCATCGGCAGTCAGGTTGTGATTTCGGGCAGCGGGTTCGGCGGCACTCAAGGTAACAGCCTTGTGTATTTGAATGGATCGGCTGTCACGATCAACTTGTGGACCGCCACTTCGATCACCATCACAATCCCTAGCGGGGCCACGACTGGCTTGCTGGTGGTTTCTGTGGCCCCGACAATGAATGACAGTAACGCGGTGCAAATGGAAGTAACGTCACAACCCCTGCCTGCTCCCTGGTTGAACGAAGATATAGGAGCTGTCGGCTTGCAGGGGAGTGCCACGTTCTCGAACGGAACGTTTACGCTCAAAGGAGCGGGGCAATACATTTCCAACACAGCTGATGGATTTCATTTTGCCTATCAGACTCTATCTGGCGATGGATCAATCGTTGCGAGGGTGAGCAACATTCAAGGTGGACTCTACACGCAGGCTGGCGTGATGATTCGCGAGACTTCGTACACTAACTCAGCCAATGCATTCGTTTACTTTCAGCCGAACACCGCTGTTTTGGACTACCGCGCAACTGCCGGTGCTAGCACTTCGAACCAGAGCACGTCACTCGCATCCTCTGCCTATCCGTATTGGGTGAGATTAGTTCGCAGCGGAGATATTTTCAGCGGCTATATTTCTCTCGACGGTGTTTATTGGGTTCAGATTGGAACCCCTCAGGCGATCACGATGGCTGAGACTGTCTCCATCGGCTTGGCCGTCAGCAGCGACTCAACAAACAGTCTATCAACCGTAACCTTCGACAACGTTTCAGTGGATTCGACCACTTCCCCTGCGCCGACGATTTTGAGTGTATCGGCAACCACAGGCTCGATTGGCAGTCAGGTGACAATTTACGGCAAGGGATTCGGAGCCTCGCAAGGAAACAGCCGTGTGAATCTGAACGGTGCGCCCGTCACGATTAGTTCATGGAGCGACACGGCAATCGTCATAACGATTCCGACAGGAGCAACAACTGGACTATTGGGTGTTTCGGTTGCGCCGATCATGAACTGCAGTAATACGGTTTGGTTTACTGTCACAACGCAACCACTCGCGGCAACCTGGATGGATCAAGATATCGGGAAAGTTGGACTAACAGGAAGCGCCACATATTCCAACGGAGCATTCACAGTCAAGGCCGCTGGGCAGGGAATTTCCAACACGCTGGACGGATTGCACTTCGTCTATCAACCTCTTTCCGGCGATGGAACCATTGTCGCCAGAGTCAGTAACATTCAGGGAGGCAGTTACAGTTCGCAAATTGGAGTCATGATTCGGGAGAGTTTGCACCCGGGCTCCACCAATGCATTCGTATATTTTTATCCGAACGCAGGCTATCTGACGGATCGTGCGACCACGGGAGGGAGTACCACGTCTCAATCCGCCACCTTCAACGGCCCGACCTTTCCCTATTGGGTCAAACTCGCGCGAAGTGGTAACGCATTCACTGGCTTTGTCTCATCGGACGGAACAAATTGGACTCAGATCAACAGCCAGACAATCGCGATGGCACAGGGTGTTTTCATCGGACTCGCAGTGAGCAATCAATCGACCGGCAGTCTCGTTACCGCCACCTTCGATAGCGTCTCCGTCAGCTCGGACCTTCTTGTACCGCCGATAATTACGGGGGTTTCCGCGACGACCGGAACGGTCGGGACACCAGTGAGTATTGGCGGTACCGGTTTCGGAGGGAGCCAAGGCAGCAGTGTTGTTGTTCTGAACGGCAGCCCAGTGACCATCAACTCTTGGACTGCAACTACGATCGGCATCACGATCCCGACGGGGGCGACCTCTGGATACCTGGAGGTGCTGCTTGGCCCGAGCATGAACAGCAGCAATCCTGTGACGTTCACAGTGACTGGTCAGCCTTTGCCAGCAGGGTGGCTCGACCGGGATGTCGGGGCGGTTGGCACAGTCGGAAGCGCGACATATTCTGGTAGCACATTTACCGTCAAGGGCGTCGGTAAAATCAACGGTACCGCAGACGCTTTGCACTTTGTGTATGAGCCCCTCGTGGGTGACGGCGTGATCATCGCACGCGTCAGTGGCATCACGGGAGGGGATTACAATACGCAAGTTGGCGTAATGATTCGGGAAACTCTGAATGCTGGAGCGACCAGCGCTTTCGTAACCTTTTATCCGAACTCATCCAATTTCATTACCAGGACGTCGACGGGCGGCAGCACCAGCACGCAATTTGGCTCGTTTTCAAATCCGGTAACCCCGTTTTGGGTCAAGTTAGCCCGCACGGGATCGTTATTCAGCGCATACATCTCAGCTAACGGCACAAGTTGGACCTCTGTTGGCACCAGCCAGACCATCAATATGGCACAACTCACATTCGCGGGGCTGGTTGTTGCCAACTGGTATAACTCGAGCTCCCTGGTAACGACGACCTTTGACAACGTCAGCATCACTCCTGGCACGATGCCGACCATTTCAGGTGTCTCGCCCGCTTCCGGAACCATTGGAACGTCCGTGACGGTAACCGGGAGCAACTTTGGCTCCTCGCAGGGATTGAGCACAATTAAGTTCAACGGGGTGGCAGCAACATCGATAACGAGTTGGACGAACACGCAAATTGTTGCAGTCGTGCCTTCGAGCGCGACTACGGGACCAGTTTTGGTGACCGTGGGTTCCATCCCGAGCAACAACAACTTCTCCTTTGCCTTTTACCACCCTGTTCTTACCAGCGTGACACCGTCAACGGCACAGGTGGGAGCGACAGTGACTGTGGCTGGCTCTGGTTTTGGCACTGCCCAGAATTGGGGGTCGCAAGTTTCGTTCAACGGCACTAACGCAGGAACTGTTCAGAGTTGGAGTGACACCAGCATTACGGTCAGCGTGCCAACCGGCGCGACGAGCGGTCCGCTTACCGCAACGGAAGGTGGTGTGACAAGCAACAGCGTCTCCTTCTCGGTCGAGAATCTTTCCATCACAGGTGTCTCTCCGAATTCCGGCCCGGCAGGTACGCCAGTAATAATTTCCGGGGCGGGATTTGGCGCAACGCAGACCAGTAGCTCCGTCGATTTCTTCGGAACGTCTGCCAGCGTCCAGAGCTGGAGTGATACGCAGATCGTTGCGATCTTGCCAGCCACAGCGTCGAGTGGCTCCGTTAATGTTACGGTTGGATCCATTCGTTGGTTTGGTCCACAGTTCACGGTTACTAGAACGATTCAGCTTACCGACTCGAAGAACAATCAATCGAGTTACACCTCAGCCCTGATCGGCGGTTTGTGGGTAGCAACAACGGTCCAAGGATCAGGCTGCTCGACTTGCACGGAACGAGGCAACATCGGTTACAGCTATGACTCAGCTGGGCACCCGCTAACGCGGACCGATGAGAACGGACACACAACGACTTATACTTACGATTCAAATGGAAACGTGCTTACAGTAACGGTTCCCATTAATTCGACTACTTCCGCGACTACTGCATACACTTACAACAGTTTTGGCGAAGTTTTGACCGTCACCGATCCGCTTGGCAATGTAACGACGAACACCTACGACGCCAACGGCAATCTGCTTTCCGTTACGACACCCGCTCCCGGTAATGGACCATCAGCCAGCGTGACGCAATTTGGTTACAATTCGCTGGGTGAACTGACCAAGATAACCGATCCTCTGAACAACCAAACCAGCATCGCCTATTTCCCGACTGGCTTGATTCAAACAATCACGGATGCGCAGAGCCACGTCACCACTTATGCGTACGATAGTCAGGGCAACCGCACTTCAGTCACCGACGCGAACAACAAGCAAACTACGTTCACCTATGACGCGATGCATCGTCTAACTAAGATCACCTACCCCGACACCACGACCACGCAATTCGGATACGATATCCGGGGCAGGCGCACTTCAGTGACGGACCAGAACAACAAGCAGACCATCTATGCCTACGACGATGCCGACCGCTTGATCACCGTTACGGACGCAGCGACTAACGTCACCACCTATGGCTACGATACAGAAAACAATCTGACGAGCATTCAGGACGCGAATCACAACTCCACTACTTTTGACTATGATGCATTTGGCCGCGTAACAACGACGCATTTTCCATCCGGCCAAATCGAGCAGTATGGCTACGATAACGTGGGCAACTTGACCAGCAAAACTGACCGCAAGAACCAGCAGATTACCTACACTTACGACCAGTTGAACCGGTTGACCCAGAAGTCGTACCCTGATACCACGGCGGTGAACTACACCTACGATAACGACTCGCGGCTCACTCAGGTGACCGATCCCACGGGCACGTATCAATTCACGTTCGACAACATGGGACGGCTCACTGGCACAACAACGAGCTATGCATTTCTGGCTGCCAGGAATTTCACCACTAGTTATGGCTACGATGCAGCGTCGAACCGCACAGGATTTACGGATCCGGAGAACGGCGCAACGAGCTATGTGTACGATACACTGAACAGGTTGCAGACGCTGACACCACCGGCGGCCATCTCAGGTGGCAGTTTCGGGTTTGGTTACGATGTGTTGAGCCGACGGACTACCTTGACGCGACCAAACACAGTGACCACAGCGTATGGCTACGACAATCTCTCGAGATTGCTCAGCGTGACGCACGCGAAGGGTGGAGTTACGCTCGATGGAGCAAGCTATGGCTTGGACAACGCAGGAAACCGCACATCGAAAAGCGATCTGCATGCTGGGGTGACCACGAATTATGGCTACGACAACATTTATGAGTTGCTGAGCGCCACACAGGGAGCGAGCACGACGGAGAGCTACACCTTCGATGCAGTGGGCAATCGCCTGAGCAATCTTTCCGGCTCCGGCTGGAGCAACAACACGTCCAACGAACTCACTTCGCGGCCCGGAGTGACGTACACCTTCGACAACGACGGCAACACCCAGACGATGGTGAATTCCTCGGGGACGACGACGTACAACTGGGACTACGAGAACCGCATGACCAGCGTCGTTCTTCCTGGGAGTGGCGGAACTGTCAGCTTCAAATACGATCCTTTCGGGCGTCGTATATATAAGTCTTCTTCGGCAGGTACTTCAGTCTTTGCTTACGACGGCGACAATCTCGTTGAGGAAACCAATGCAACGGGCGCAGTTGTCGCTCGCTACTCGCAGGGACTAAACATTGACGAACCGCTCGCGATACTGCGCAGCGGCACGACCAGCTATTACCAGGCGGATGGCCTAGGCTCACTGACCTCGCTTAGCAATACGGCCGGAACTCTAGCAAACACCTACACATATGATTCGTTCGGCAACCTGACCGCCTCGACGGGCAGCATCACCAACTCATTCCGGTACACCGGACGCGAGTTCGACACTGAAACCTCCCTATACTACTATCGCGCCAGATACTACGATGCCTTCAAATACGATCCCTTCGGACGAAGAATCTACAAATCGTCGACGGCGGGCACCAGCGTGTACGCTTACGATGGCAACGGTCTAGTGGAGGAGACAAATTCTTTGGGAAGCGTCGTTGCGCGCTATTCGCAAAATTTGAGCGTCGACGAGCCGCTGGCCATGTTGCGCTCCTCGACAACCAGCTACTACCAAGCGGACGGCCTCGGTTCGGTCACTTCCCTGAGCAATGCAGCCGGAGCGTTGGCGCAGACCTACACGTTCGACTCGTTCGGAAACAAAACTGCGTCCAGCGGTTCGCTCACCAATCCCTTCCAGTACACGGCCCGCGAGTTCGACACCGAGACCAATCTGCAGTTATCGAGGTTCAGATACTACGACCCGCAGGCGGGGAGGTTCGTCTCTGAAGACCCGATCCAATTTGATGGGGGAGTTAATTTCTACAGGTACGTTGGTAACAGCCCAACTGACTTTACGGATCCCTTCGGTTTGGCTCAGTGCGTGTACTCGATTTCTCAGCACACTATGACATGCACCGAGAATGCAGTGCCGCCAGTTGGACCCAGGTGGCAGCTTCAGCTGGGTCCCGACAACGTTGAGTCTGGAATTGGAAAGTGCAAAGATCAGCCGACTTGCAGCGGCGTCAAAGATGTCGGCCCAATTCCACCTGGCAATTACAAGATGAATCCCGACGACCGTCCTGGACACCAGAACTGGTTTCGCCTAGAACCGCAACCCGTAATTCCCGGATGGCAATTCTGGAAGCGTAATGGTTTCGCTCTTCATCTCGGCACCTTAAGTCTTGGGTGCATCAATGCGGACAAGAACAATCCTAACTCAGTTCAGCAGTTCCAGGATTTGCAAAAAATGCTGCAATTCGAATCCGGAAATAACAATTTGACGGTCACTCCGTAGGAGGCTCCATGCGTTTCGCGGATGGTCTCTTGGCTCTTCTCAACTACTGTCTCTGTGACATTGGCCTGCGATATTACTTGTGGCCAGCACTCTCACATTTTCGCCACGCGGAAGTAAAGATGCCTCAAATCGCGGACATCATTTCAAACTTAATCGTGCTCCCGGCCTTGGCAGCGTTGCTCACTGCCTCTTTAGGGCGAAAGCGGGGATTTTCTTTTTGGCCCTTTGCCGCAGGGCCGGTTGTAGTGGCGGGGCTAGTATTCATCTTTGCCGAATCTGAGTTTCCAACCTCCTGGCATGACACGCTTGGCCTCATCGGCGCAGTTTTAGTTGCGGCTTTAGCCGCAACAGGTGCGGCCTATTCTGCCAGGTATCTTTCAGATGAACGCTACATCACCGTAAATGAAAAAACTCTTCCGGTGGGTTCCTAACGTTACGAAGCCAGTTCTGATTCTTGTTCTATCCGTATTCTTCTGCACCTTGGGCTGTGGTGCGAAGAAAGGCGCACCGCCAACAACGCTGGCGGATCGAATAGTGATCGTAAAATCCCAACGTACTATGACCCTGATGGGGCATGGGCAGGTCTTGAGAATCTACAAGGTCGCGTTAGGGACAAAACCTCTGGGAGCGAAGGAACGAGCTGGTGACCACAAGACACCTGAGGGGCAGTATGTGATTGACTCGATGAACGCCAGGAGCCGATTCCATCTTGCTCTTCACATCTCCTACCCGAATGCAGCGGACCGAGAGCGTGCGCGAGAGCTGGGCGCAGACCCTGGTGGTGACGTCGAAATCCACGGTCTCGGACGTGCATTTTTCTGGATAGGTTCCCTACATCGACGGATAGACTGGACGGACGGATGTGTTGCCGTAACCAACTCCGAGATCGAGGAAATCTGGCCGCTGGTCTTGGTTGGAACACCCGTCGAGATACGTCCCTGAAACATTCTAGTAGCCAAGGATCGCGGTTACTGAGAGCGCCGGAGCAGAGCGGCGTCTTCGACGCCGGGATGGGCCTATGACACACCACCCCAAGTTGGGCGCTGTAGAGCGCCGTGAAGTTCCTATAAGGGAACTTGTTGAAAAGAAGGACAGCTAAAAAGGGAAAAAGAGTGGTACCGGCGCGGCACCACAGTCTGTTGAAGTGGTGCCGCTCCAAGCACCTGAAAATGGAAGCAGTTAAAGCAGAAACCCACGAGCAAGCGGCCCCAACCCTTTATGTTCCAATACTCATCTTTCGCCAACGAATCCGTCTGCATTCGGTGCATGCAGCTGCTGCTGTTGTCGAAAAATGTTGCATGGTGATGACAACTGTTGAAGCGCGTTGAAAAGCGTGGCCGGCAGAGGCGGCTAAAGGAAAAATCAGCGGTAAGCATCCTTGCGGTGGCGGACGGCAGTGACTTCGATGGCGTCGTCGTTTTTCAGATCAAAGAACACGCGATAGTCGCCGCAACGGAGACGAAAGCCGGTCAGCGGGGGCTTCAGCTTTTTGACATCGCCGGTGCGGCTGGCGAGATAGCGATCCACGCAGTAAAGGATCTGCAGAGCCGGTTCGCGGTCGATGACGCGGAGATCGACGCGGGCCTCCGGTGACCAATGAACTGCGATGCGTTCGGGCGCGGATGGTTCGGTCACTTCTTCAAGCCGAACTCGCGCAGAATTTCCTCGTGGGGAATGCCTTCACCGCGGGCGAGCGAAGCACGGGCGCGCTCCAGCGCCGCGGCTGTTTCAGGTGTGAGTTCTTCCTCTTCCACAGGGGCGTTGGCGAGAGAGAAGGGATCGAGCATGGCTTCGAGCAGGCCGACGACGGCGGAGAGCTGCGTTGGCGGAAGCCGGTTGATCAGTTCGTAGGCGTGGTCTTTGGTGTCGGCCATGAATCTTCCTTTCCTTCCATTCTCACACAGAGTTTCGAGGGTTGCTTATGTGTCCTGTGCCGTCGCGATGAATTTATCAATGGTGGTCAGCAAAGCGCGCTGCTCATAGGGCGGCAGCTTTTCGATCTCCTCGACGCGGCGCATAACTCTGCGACTGGGCTTTTTGCCAGAAACTTTCTTGGCCTTGGGATGTAGTAGTTCATCGGTGCTGATATCGAGGGCCAGGGCGAAACGAATGGCCATCTCGACGGAGAACTGCCGCCGGTCCGTTTCGTAGGAAGAAACCAAGACCTGCGTTATCCCGACTTTTTTTGCAAATTCGACTTGTGTGTAGCCGCGTTGGTTGCGAAGGCGGGTTAGCCGCTGACCAAGAGTCTCGCCGCCGAAATCGAGGGGCGGCTTCCTAATCGTTGCTCTCTTCATGGCGGTAGTCTAAGGCGTACCCCAGAAACATCTTGACGTTATATTACTACAGGTAGTATTTTACAATCATTTCCGAGATGCAGAATCTACTTGACAGGGTTCCCGGAAAAAGACCCAAAACGATAAAAAGTGAGGTGCAACGTATGGCACGCATCCCAGAGGAGGAGATCAAGCGGCTGAAGCGGGAAGTCTCTATCGAGCGCCTGGTCGAGGCGCGTGGGGTGAAACTGAAACGCCATGGCGCGGACCTGGTAGGGCTGTGTCCCTTCCACGAAGACCACTCGCCATCGCTGGTCGTCAGCCCGGAGAAAAATCTCTGGAACTGTCTGGGAGCGTGCGGGAAAGGTGGGAGCGTGATCGACTGGGTAATGCGCGCCGAAGGGATCAGCTTCCGTCACGCCGTCGAACTGCTGAAACAGCAGCATCTTCCTTTAGCCGCGAGGCCTGCCGGACCGCCGCCGAAGAAATCCACGACGGTGAAGCTGCCACCACTGGCGGAACGCAGCATCGACGACCAGCGGCTGCTCGAAAGTGTGGTCCAGCACTACCACGAGACGCTGAAGCAAACGCCGGAAGCGCAGCAGTACCTGGCAAGACGCGGGCTGCAATCGGCGGAGATGGTGGAGCAGTTCCGCCTGGGGTTCGCCAACCGCACGCTCGGCTACCATCTGCCGCAGAAAGATCGCAGCGCAGGCGCGGAGCAGCGCGAACGGTTGAAGCAGATCGGCATCTTCCGCCAGGAGAGCGGACACGAGCACTTCAACGGCTCGGTGGTCATCCCGATCTTAAATCGCGAAGGCGAAGTGGTGCAGATGTACGGGAGAAAAATCACGCGAGACACGGCGCTGCGCACACCAGTGCACTTGTATCTACCCGGCCCGCATCGCGGCGTGTGGAACGAAAAGGCGCTGGCGGCTTCGAAGGAAATCATCTTGTGCGAGGCGCTGATCGATGCGCTGACGTTCTGGTGCGCGGGGTTCCGGCATGTGACGGCGAGCTACGGGGTGAACGGGTTCACGGACGATCACCGCGCGGCGTTCCGAAAATACGGCACCGAGAAATCTACATCGCTTATGACCGCGACGACGCCGGCGAGCGAGCGGCGCAATCTCTCGCCGAAGAGCTCCTGGCGATGGGGATCGAGTGCTTCCGAGTGCAGTTCCCGAAGGGCATGGATGCAAACGAATACGCGCTGAAAGTGACGCCAGCGGCGAAGAGTCTCGCTGTGCTGTTGAATAATGCGATCTGGCTCGGCAAAGGCCAGCAGCCCACAGTGGGAGTGATCGAGCCACAGACCATCGAAGAAAAATCAGAAGCAGCAGCTAAAGAGAAAAAAATCTCCGAGACCATCGATGCCAACACGCAAGAGGAGACCGAACTTCCTTTAGCCGCTGAATCTTCCGATCCCGTCGAGGAGGTTCCGGTTGTCGCGATGCCGCGTCCTCTGGAAGTGCCCGTGGAGACCAATGGCGACGAAATCAGAATCACGCAGGGGGACCGCCGCTATCGCGTGCTGGGCCTGGAGAAAAACACCACTGTGGGCCTCTTGCGGGTGAATCTGCTGGTGACGCGGGGCGAGAGCCTGCACGTGGATACTTTCGATCTGTACTCCTCGCGGCATCGCGTGATCTACAGCAAGCAGGCGGGCGAGGAGCTGGGAGTTAAGGAAGAAGTGGTGTCGCGGGATCTCGGCAAGGTGCTGTGGAAGCTCGAAGAGCTGCAACGGCAGATGATCCAGAAAACGCTCGAACCGAAGGAACAGGAAGTCACGCTGAGTGCGGAGGAAAAAACGGAGGCGCTCGGGTTGCTGCGCGATCCGCGCTTGCTCGACCGCATCCTCTGTGACTTCGAGCGATGCGGGGTGGTGGGCGAAGAGACCAACAAGCTCGCGAGTTATCGTGGCCGTGGTGTCGCGGCTGCTCGAATCGCCGCTGGCCATCCTGGTGCAATCGAGTTCCGCCGCAGGAAAATCGGCGCTGATGGAAGCGGTGCTGGCGATGCTGCCCGAAGAGCAGCGCGTGCAGTACTCGGCCATGACCGGACAGAGCTTGTTCTACATGGGCGAGACCGATCTAAAACACAAAGTGCTGGCCATCGTGGAAGAAGAGGGTGCCTCGCGCGCGGCCTACGCGCTGAAACTCCTGCAGAGCGAAGGCGTACTGAACATCGCTTCGCACCGGCAAAGACGCGACGACCGGACGGCTCATCACGCACCAATATCGCGTCGAAGGCCCGGTCATGCTCTTCCTCACGACAACGGCGATAGACCTCGACGAAGAACTACTGAATCGGTGTCTCGTGCTGACCGTGGACGAGGACCGCGCGCAGACGCAGGCGATCCACAAAAAGCAGCGCGAAGCACAGACCCTCGAAGGGCTGCTGGCAAAACGGGAACGCGACGAAATCCTCCGCGTGCACCAGAACGCGCAGCGGCTTTTGAAACCGCTCTTCGTGGCCAATCCTTAGCGCGAGAGCTGACGTTCCTCGACAGCCAGACGCGCACGCGGCGCGATCACATGAAATACCTGGCGCTCATTCGCTCGATCGCGCTGTTACACCAGCACCAGCGGCCACGCAAGACCGTGGCGCACCGCGGCCAGGCGCTCGAATACATCGAAGTGACGCTCGACGATATCGCGACGGCGAACCGTCTCGCGCATGAAGTGCTGGGCCGCTCGCTCGACGAGCTTCCGCCGCAAACGAAACGGTTGCTCTTGCTCACCGACGAAATGGTGAACGCGGAATGCGAGCGGCAGAAGATCGAGCGCACGGACTTTCGCTTTAGCCGCAAGGATGTGCGCCGGTTCACGAAGTGGAGCGACTCGCAACTGAAGAGGCATCTGCATCGGCTGGAAGAACTGGAATATCTTCTGGTGCACCACGGCGGACGCGGGCAGAGCTTGGTTTATGAGCTGGTGTTCGAGCGCCAGGACGACAGCGGCAAATCCATGCTGCCGGGGCTGATCGAGATAAAAAGCTCTCCGGCTACAGCTACGACGCAAAGAAGTCTGGGGTAGGAGGGTGAGAAGTCCGGGTCAAGTCTGGCCCAAGTTCGGGGGGTGTCCGGGGGTGGTGCGGGTGAAGAATCGCCAGTGCTGGCGCGGCGAAATGGCGAAATCGGCCTCGAATCTCGAAAAAATCACTACCAGGGTGGTTAAAGAAAATCGCGTCGTACGTACGCAGCCACGGGGGCGATGATGGCGCGCAACAGAACCGTCAAGCCGCAGCCGATGCCGCGAAATCGCATGGGCAGTCTCATCGAGGAGTTCATCGCGTGGATGCGCGTGCGGAACACAGCGGAGTACACGCAGCATAATCGCCGCGCGTGCGTCGCGCAGTTCGTGCGCTGGGCCAACGAGCGCGGCATCGAAGACCCCATGGAAGTGACGCGCCCGGTGCTGGAGAGCTATCAGCGCTACTTGTATTACTACCGGCAAAAAAACGGCAGGCCGCTAACGTTCCGCACGCAATACGCGCGACTCATGCCGGTGCGGACGTGGTTCCGCTGGCTGGTGCGCAACAATCACATCTTGCACAATCCGGCGTCCGATCTGGACATGCCGAAGCTCGAGAAACGGCTGCCGCGCGCAGTGTTGAACGAGGAAGAAGTCGAGCGCTTGATGATCCAGCCGGATGTTCGCGATCCGCTGGGCGTGCGCGACCGCGCCATCCTCGAAACTTTTTACTCGACGGGCATCCGCCGCATGGAGCTGGTGAATCTGAAGCTCTACAACGTGGACCATCTGCGCGGGACGCTCTCGGTCTGGCTGGGGAAAGGAAAGAAAGACCGTGTCGTGCCCATCGGCGAGCGGGCACTGGTGTGGGTGGATAAATATCTGCGCGAAGCGCGGCCGCAATTCGTGATGGAGCCGGACGAAGGAACGATCTTTCTGAGCATCGAAGGCGGGCCGTTCCATCTGGACCGCATGAGCAAGCTGGTGCGCGATTACGTGGAGCAGGCCAATCTCGGGAAGAGCGGCGCGTGCCACATGCTGCGGCACACGATGGCGACGCTGATGCTCGAAAACGGCGCGGACATCCGCTACATCCAGGAGATGCTCGGCCACAGCGAGCTGCAGAGCACGCAAATCTACACGCAAGTATCCATCGGCAGTTGAAGCAAATCCACTCGGCCACGCATCCAGGCGCGATGCTGGAAAAGAAAAAGCCCGCGAGCACGAACGCAGTGACACAAGACGAAGAATCGCTGCGAGCGAATCTCCTGGCCACGCTCGACGCGGAAGCGAAAGAAGAATCCGAATAGAACGAACGCGGGGCACGAAGGTAACATAAAGCAGTTTATGTTGAGCGGAGCGCGGGAAGGCTCGGGGAGTTCGAGGCCGCGTCGGATAACGAGCTCGTTATCGGATGCGCCGTGCGCAGCGTCCTTCGTGCCCCACGGAGCACACCGCTCTTCAAAATCCCTACCCAGGTCAACGATCAACACGTAAAATCAGGGTAATGCTGACAGCAGCTAAAGAAGGAACGTTCTCCGCGTCGAGCGATCCGTGTGTGCTTTTTCCTTTAGCCGCCCCGCGGTGTGTACCCGAAAACTCGCGTCTGGGGTTCAAAGCCCGAAAACGTGCACTGTTCTAGTGCAACGGCGCAGCTAAAGATAGAACTGCGTTGGGGATGCGAGGAGTCTAGCGAAAAAACTGCGGTAGGGTCAGGAGTGAGCTTCAAATACGAT
>CAVYTB010000009.1:0-484539 GCA_963771295.1 Candidatus Acidiferrales bacterium | reverse complement strand
GTCGCACTTTACTCAAAGGAGGGATATGGAAGAATAATTCAGTGCGGCCAGAATACACTACACGCATGCGGTACTTTGTCAAGGAAAAATATATAGCCGGGAATGGACCGTCGAACGGCGAGTTTGGCACGCCTGCCCCACATTGCTGAAGCCAAATGAGACAACAGGCGCGCCTATGATCTTCCAAACGGACGGTGCTCGGAGTATATTACTGGCCACCCACAAGTGAATTTGGAAATCCTGCTCAAGTGATGAGAGACCGATGGATCAAGTCGCGAGCGATCGGACGGCGGCAGAGCTGCCATCTGCAGTTATGGCGAGGAGCGAGAGAGGGACGATAGCCGCTTCAACCGACCCGAGTCGGTTGCCCCCTCACACGTTGATACTAACAATGGTGTCAAACGACTACCAACGGTCGTACGATCTGGGGCGACTCTAAAAATTGCTCCACAAAGAACTGATGATATCCATCACGCTCGCGCGCTACTAGCCACCCAAGAATCGCCGAGAGCAAGCGTCCAAACGCTCGCTTTGTTCTAGCGCCTGGCAAACGGTAATCGGAAAACTAGAGGCTAGTACCCATGTTTCCGGTGCCCCGACTTACCACTATCGAATGACAGCAATCGAATGTCTTGCGGTAGAGGTGATAAAATCAACCGGGAATTCACATGGTCCGGCTGCCTCTGAAACAGGTGACGGCGATTGCCCTGTCTTTATGGCTTGGGTGTTGGCGTGTTTTTTACGTTGCGCGCATCCAGTCTCCGCCTTCACGCCGTCAACCCAGAGAGCCTCCGAACTCAAAGCAACTGCAAACGAAGTCGATACTGACCAGGTCGCCGATAGTGACCCCTGTTGCCATCACAGCAGTAAAACGCCGGGAAAGAACAAGCAAGGTGATACAAATTCCTCCTGCTGTGGCTTGAACGCTACGATTACTCAAAAGCAAGACCCCGTACCTCCTTTATGTATTTTTTTGTCCGTTTTCGTTCTGTCACTGTGGCTTCTTCATTCCTCAGTTCCGCTTTCTGTAAGCACTGATACAAGTGCGTCAATCGCTTGGCACGCAGGAAGGGACGTTTTGCTCCAAACGCAAATTCTTCGCATTTAGAAGCAAGGACCCCTTTCTCAGCTTTTTCGTGCAGATTGTTTTTGTCCGCCAAACAACAACTATTTCCATATCCAAAGGAGAAAATCATGAAGAAGTTAAAAGCTGTGTTATTGATGGCGGTCATCGCACTCGGTCTGGCAGGAGCAGCAAGGGCGGCACAAGGAGGTTGCTGCCCATCTGATGATTGCTGCGCATCTTGTTCGGGGTGCAGGTAAGTTGACGTGTAAAAAGAGAGGCGTGGGCAGCCGCTCGCGCCTCCTCCTGATTACCGTTAAAGTAGGTTCCGGTACCCAACCAGCAGCGAGAAGTTCAAAATTCGGAAAAAATTCACACAGCCATACTCGTTTGCGTTGACCCCCGGGGTGGTTGTCTTCCTACCCCATACCCCGGTACCGGGGGAGTACGATCGTGGGTGCGAGTCGGATTGCGCGTGTCCGGATTGGCGCGAGTCTGAGAATCGCTTTCCTTTATTGCGCATTTGCATTTCCAGTTCCAGCGCGAGGGGTTTATTTGCGCGTGAGCTGTGGATTTCTCTTGACAGACATGTATGGCGAATGTATATACGTAGCATGAAGCGCATTTCAATGTTCCTTTCCGAGATTCAGATTGCGGCACTCAAGAAGGCATCGAAACGAACCGGGCTCAAGGTGTCGGAATCGATTCGTCGCTTCATTGATCAGGGTTTGAAGAGAGCATAGACGGCATCCCAGCTTTGAGTGACAGGAAAGGATCAATGAGAGCAGCAATCTACGCGAGAGTGAGTACGGTGGGGAATGGGCAGTCGCCTGAGATGCAGCTCCGAGAGATGAGGGAGTATTGCGAGCGGCGGGGATGGACCGTCGCCGGGGAGTACGTGGATGAAGGCATCAGCGGTGCGAAGGATCGCCGGCCGGAATTGGACCGGTTGATGCAGGACGGGCACAGACGCCGATTTGATGTGGTGGCGGTATGGAAGTTCGATCCATTCGCGCGCAGCGTGTCCCACCTGCTCCGCGCCCTCGACACCTTCCGAGCCCTAGGAATTGAGTTCGTCAGTCTCTCGGAGTCTCTGGACACAGCCACTCCCGCGGGACGGATGGTATTCACGGTCCTGGGGGCGGTGGCGGAACTGGAACGCAGCCTGATCGCCGAGCGGGTTCGGGCGGGGCTAAGGAATGCGAGGGCGAAAGGGAAGAGACTGGGAAGACGCGCGCCTTCGTGGATGCCGCGGAGATTGGTCGCCTACGCTTACGGGGGCGCACCGTACGCGAGATCGCCGAAGAGCTTGGATACAGCCGCAGCCTTGTCCACAAAACCCTTGCGAATTTCGGAACCATCCGTGATGCAAATGCAGTGGTTTAGCGCGCCCTCTAAACTGTCCTGAAAACAAGTGTTTTTGAAGTAGCACGTGCGTCGCGCGAAGCTAGGCGGTAGTCTTAACTCTCGCCGCCGAGTGTGTTCAAGCAAAGTCCAGTTATCCACTTCGCCCAAAAAGTTGAGTCCATCTCGAGTCCAATACCTGCCGAACAAGGGCCACTATCAAGGAGTATGACGCAACACAAAGCCAAGCGAACCAAGTACATGCACTTTCTCAACTAATCAACGGGTTGCAGGTTCGAGTCCTGCCCGGTTCACCACTCCCTTCGACTAAGCTACTGAATTCGAACTAATGTCTTAATGTTGCCTAGCCCTGTTTGCCAACGCCTAATACTAATTCGAACTAATCTTAATGTTGCCTAGCCCTGTTTGCAACGCCAGAGTTGTGAAGACATAAGGACTTGAGACCACGCCTTTGCAGCGCGTGCCGCGAGGCTACGCGAATAACTGTGATTCTCGACCTTATGACTGATTACTTGGGGAGCCAGGCTAGGAATTTCCCTAGGTGTGCCAGGGTCGGCATAGCGCTAAGGTCGAGGCACGTCGGAAACAACTCAGCCCCGACTTGCTAATTTTGTGGATGCGTTACTCACTAGAATGCTCTGCAATGAACGCATGTCCAGCTTCAACACGGTCGCCGAATTCCGCATTGCCAGGATCGCTAGAGTATTTAGTGGGTGGAGGACCAACAATGTGTCTATTCCGCTTGTTCCTAATCACGTCACTTCTTATGGCAGGCGTCCCACGCCTCACTATGGCTGGCGTTGCGGCAAAATCCCTGCGAGCACTATTCGCGTCTGATAAGTGCGAAGTTGTGCCCGAGCTCCTGGGAGAGTGGACCTCTCCCGGCGTAACTTACTCCGTTCGGGCGAGCCAGCATAACAAATATTGGATCGTAGATCGCAATGCAGATTCGAAAACCGGCAGGAAGCTGGCCCTGGAAATATGTTCAGCTCATATTGATGGCCAGTTATTCTACGATGCTACCTTTTTGATCCTTGGACCGGGTGACAAGTCGACCCTGCCGCCCGAATTTGTTGTGGGCGGAGACTTTGCTGTCAATATCCTTGATGGATTCTGGGTGCCGATGCACATTATCGGAAAGCTGGAGGTTGAGCAAAATAAACTGCATTTTCGAAACATCGATAACGAATGGCTACAAGGAGCCTTGAAGTCTCGCCTCATCACGGTGCCCAGCGCTCAGGATGACTCTGGCGAATATCTGCTCACCGCAAACGACAGACAACTGAAGGCCTTTGTGGTGTCCCTCGCGAGCAATCCCAAAGCGTTTTCAGAGCAGCTAGACCTGACCCGTCTTCCCTGACGGACGCTCAATGGAACGCCCTGATTCGGAGGTCTAAGAAGGCGCGATGCTTTCGTAACTCTATGCGAGTTCGCAGCAGCACCGCTGCTTCTGGTTCCCAATTTTGAACTACGCCCGGAGAATCCTGCGTTGAGGAAAATCGCCCTTTTACGGCTAACTGCGCGGCGACTAACTTGATTGGTTTTCTGGCTTCGAATACAAACTGACCAGTCGCGCGACCAGGACTGCAAGGAAGAGTTGACCTCCGACACCTTCGACGATGGCGATGCCGCGGGCCACGTCGGCTCGCGGCACGATATCACCATAACCGAGCGTTGCCAGTGTAACGAAGCTGAAGTAGATGGCGCTGGCTTGGGAAAAGTGGCCGGGGAAAGAAAACGTGCCTGGTTTCATCTGTTCGAGAATCCAATACGAAAGACCTAAGTAGATACCTGCAAGCAAATAAGCGCTGAGGGCTGCGTACAGGTGCTCATCGTCAACTCGGGTAGCGCCTATGGCGAAGCGCAATGCAGCTACAGCCGCAAAGAGTCCAATCAGCGTCCAGAGTCCGAGGGCCATCTCCGATAGGACGCGATGATCAAGCCAGGCTGTAACCACACGCGCTAGCCAGACAACAGCGATGACCACCAAGAGGTAAGGGCGCTTTCTCACCGCACCCACCGGCAATATCGCCGCGAGCAGGCACGCAGCGAGCAATGACTCGATCAGTGTTCCACTGAAGCTTAGGGCCGTGAAAACCGGTGCTGCCACCATGGTTACAAGAAGGGTATAGAACAAGATCGTGTAGCGACGACGCAAGTAGTTGCGCCCGAGACCAGGCAGATCGCCGCTTGTTCCACTGGCGGAACTTCCGCCTTTTAGATGCATAGTCATGTCTCCTGAGTGGCAGTCGGAGGTTGATCGAGCCAAGCGAGGAAGAGCTTATAGCCAACCGATAGAATAATAGCGCCGACGAACAAGCCGACGAGGCCCAACGCAACGAATCCGCCAATTGCGCCGAGGAACACCACGGCCATTGGAACTGCGACGCCTCGGCCCAGCAGGAGAGGCTTCAGGAAATTGTCCACCAGGGCAACGACGATGCACCAAACCAGGAAAATCACGGCTTTGGTAGTGCTCGATATCGCGAACATATAAATAACCGCGGGAATAAGGACGAGCGCCCCCATCTGTAGCACAGCGGCGATTAGAAACGTAACAGCCCACAAGCCGGCGCCAGGCAGTCCTGCCACAAGAAACCCAAGACCCGCGAGAACCGATTGGATCACAGCCACGCCAAGAATGCCCGTGGTAACGCTACGGATGGTGGCCCCAACGAGTTGCTGGAACTCGGGCCCTTTGTCTCCGAAAATGCGATTACACAAAGAAGATGTCACTTCATATGCGGCTTGGGCGTTCGCCAGGAGCACTCCGGCCACTACAATGGAAATAGCGAATTGCAGCACGGTGAGGCCGAGGCCGGCAGAAACAGAGAGCAGCCCAGGGACTGCCGCTTTAATCTGAGGAGCAAAGCCTATGATGGCCTCGCTTAGGTCCTGCGATGCCCGGCTCCACAAACTGTTCAATGGAGCGCCGATGATCGGCCAGGCCTCGATGCCGGCAGGAGGAGGCGGGATAATCAAGGTTCCGTCCTTGAAATGGGCTGTAAGGGTCTGAACACCCTCGACTAGCGTTCCTGCGAGCAAGACCACCGGGATGATCAGTAAAACCAGAGCCAGAACCGTGAGGAGGATCGAGGTCAGTGCTCCTCGTCCGCCTAGCGCACGCTGCAGCTTTTGGAAACCCGGGTAAGCGGCCACCGCAATGACAATGCCCCAAGAAAGCAAGGGAATGAAGGGACGCAGGATCACGAGACATGCGGTAGTTAGAAGAATCGCCAGGCCGATGTGGATGGATGCCTCGAGTGCAAGGTTTAATTTGGTCTTGTCATAAACAGTTTTGCTAAATGTCACGGTAGCTCTCCTACTTCCCGTCTCCTCTAAGCTGTGTGCACAAACACATCACGTAGCAACTGCTCAGCGACGCGTAGCGGATCTTCCGTCACTCAGGCATTCGCTTTCGCCGATTGGCTGAAGGACTTCACGGCGGCTGCCTCGTCATTGATGATTTCGAACACGGTGTATAGTTTTGTAATTTGCATTATGTCGGCGAACTTCTCTGGGAGGTTGAGGAGTTTTAGTTCTCCACCCTGTTTCCGCACAGTTGTGAATGCACCGACCAGAGAACCTAAGCCAATGGTGTCGATGTAAGCGACGTGGCTGAGATTGAACAAAATCAGCTTATGTCCGTTGTTCAGCAGGTTACGAATCACATCGCGGAAGGATGCGCTCTCTTCGCCAGCGACAATTCGTCCGCCGATGTCCAAAATCGTGATGCCACCGACGTGTCGAGTGTTAATCGTCATCTTCATTGGCGACCTCCTCGGATAACCCAAAGCACGAAAAGTTCACCGCTGCAGCACCGCGCACAATTCCCGCGGCTCTGCCGCTGGACATTAGGACTCGGAGAGGCATTGGGGGCAATGGAGACTCTCCGAGTCCTGCTGTTTGTTCGAGGTCAGCGGTGTTGCACCGACTGCTCCCGTGTGACCAGTGCCTAACCTTTTAGACGTGGGCACGTGTCTGAACAACTGGGGAAATCCCTAGGGAGCTGCTGCGGGATGTTTGGTTGCCAGCTTCCCTATGGCGGTAAAACGCGTTCACCGAAACTTTGAAACGTGGAGCCGCTTGCCGCGCTAGGGAAATCCCTAGTTTCCCAAAGGTGTTGTGCGAAGTAGGCTCTCGACGTCGGTCCGCCCAAAGCAAAATTAGAAGGTGCATCGCAACAGTGTTGGTGCGCTTTAGGAGGAACCTTCCAATGAGATTGAAGATAATCGGCTGCGTGCTCGCGGTGGCTTTACTGTCGGCAATCGGAACCAGCGGTAAGGATGACAACGACGAAAAGAAGGAAAAATCCCGCAAGATGGCTGCGCAGACTCTGCAGGATTTGTACAAACTCGATCCCCCAGCTCAGGCGGCTATCCAGAAGTGCGCCGGATACGCAGTCTTTAGCAACACGGGCGTCAATCTGTTGCTCAGCACAGCCCGTGGCTCGGGTGTCGCACTGAACTCCAAAACCAAGCAGGAAACTTTCATGAAGATGGTTTCGGCTGGGGCGGGACTGGGAGTAGGCGTGAAAGACTATCGCGTAGTCTTCGTGTTCGAGAATGATAAGGCGTTAACACAATTTCTGGATTCCGGTTGGTCCGGTTCGGCGCAAACGGACGCTGCCGCAAAGGCTGGAGACAAGGGCGGAGCCTATTCAGGCGCGGTCGAGGTTTCCCCCGGTGTCTGGGTCTATCAGATCACGAAGAATGGCCTGGCGCTCCAATTGACCTTGCAGGGCACGAAATACTACAAGGACGATGACCTCAATAAATAGTCTTGTATCAACATGCGAGACGGGGTCCACAAGCTCAGTCTGTTAGCTCCTGTGTCTGCGGACTCAATCGAGGACGGTACGAGGTGGCGACGATGCAGGAAGAGGCCGGAGTTGATCAGAAGGCTACAGACGCTGAGCTGATGGCGTTAGTGCGCCGAGCGCAAGAAGAGCTGGAGGCGCACGGCGAATCGAATCAAGTAAATCTGCTCTTGCGTGATTTTGCGAGGGAACTTCTGAAACAACGTTTGCTACTAAGGGTGGAGTTCGTGCGGATGATCGAACTGAGTCGCTGGGAGTGAGCGCAACGGGCAATCAGGGGGAATCTTGGTCGAATTCAGCAAAGGAGAACAGAACATGAAGTCAAGCAACAGTTGGATGAGAAGCGGCCTAGTGCTCGCTATGGCGACAATCTGTATGGCCTTCGCTTGGAGCGCCGGGGCACAAGTACAGGCGACAAAGACTACGACGGTCGGCCAGAGCAGCCAGGTAGTGAAGGTCGATCGCGGCGAGGTGCTGTCGGTGGAAGGCAACGATTTGATGGTGAGAATGGCAGACGGATCGATCCGACATTTTGAGAACATCCCCGAGAGCGCCAAGGCTACAGTTGACGGAAAGCAGCTGGGAATTCATGACTTGAAACCGGGCATGAAGCTGCAGCGCACCATAACCACGACAACCACGCCTCAGATCGTTACCACGGTCGAGACAGTGACGGGAAAGGTCTGGCATGTCACTGCACCACTCTCGGTGATCTTGACGCTGGAAAACGGAACGAATCAATCGTTCAAGATTCCGAAGGATCAGAAATTCAAGGTAAATGGAGAAATGGTTGACGCCTTCGGCCTGAGAAAAGGGATGGTGGTGACAGCGACGAAAATCGTGGAGGTTCCGTTTTCGGTCACATCACAGGAGAAGACTGTAAGCGGCACGATGCCGGCACCCCCGCTAACCCTGCCAGCTCCGCCAGCCGACACTGTTTTACTGATTGCCGAGGGAGAACCCACGGCTGCTCCGCCGGAGACTGCGGAAACGCCCGCTGCCCCCATACAAACGAACCCGACGACGACGGGAAGCTACCTTCCAGCAATCGGTCTGGGCGTGTTGCTGCTGATTATAGTATTGGTCCTGGCAAAATTCGCGCGCGGGAAGTCCCGAACTTAGAATGGTTCGAGAAGGAGGAGCCTAGTCTCTATGGGAGGCTCCTCCCGTCGCGCTCTGCTTTGAAGTAGTCGCCTACGGAACTTCCACCGCCCACGCAATGACGTTCCATCCTGCTTTCTGTTTAGCCCACAGTATGAGAAGCGCGGGTGATTCTTCCTCGCCAAAGTTCAGCCGGCTCGCGGACAAGTAGTAGGTGCCATACTTCGCATCTACTGGGTTCAACTCAGGTGTTTTTTCCGGAAGCTTCCGGTTCTGACACTTAAAGCTATCGGCCATCTGGTCTGGAACTGCCATGATCGCGAATGCTTTTGAATTTTCCTGCTCAACCGGCCGCAGCAAATCGTTCACTGGTTGCACGCTCGACATCATGGCCGATAAATCGGATCCTTGCGGCACCCTTGCGAGTGCCAATTCCAGCCCTGACCGTATGCGGGCTGAGGGCGTCAGACTCTTCTCAGCTGCTGAAGGCGCGCGCAGACACGCATACGACAGCTGCGACGCAAACTTGGAAGCTTGCGCGCTATCCCGCTTCGCAACCCAAGTCTGATAGAACTGCGTGATGTTCTTCACCGCTCCGGGATCTCCGGCAATAGGCTTCGGCTCCTCTTCAGCAGGAGCGGCGACTGCGGGATTCTTTGGGACAATCCCCGCATCGCCGCTATCTTCGATGCGGATGGCTATGATCTTCCAGTAGCCTCCTTCTTGCGCCCACAGCAAAGAAATCATTTTGTTTCCGCTGCCGCCCTGCTTCTCTTTAAACGCGGTGCCATAGTACTTTTCTTTCGTCTGTTTTCCTGATTCATCAGCCGGCGGCGGCACGCACTCCTCGTCCGTTCCTATGTCCGATGGGACACTAACCAGCCGGAATTCCGACGGATATGCGTTCTTCGCCTCTTTCAACTCTTTCAACCATTGGTCGCCCGGCTCGAACACGTCGCTTACAGAATTCGCCGCAGCTGTGGCCGCGTCGAATTTGTTCATTGCCATTTCGACGCGTAGCCTCACCATCCCCGGCGCCACGGGCTTGCGGTTCTTTTGCGCCATCGCCTCCAGGCACGGATAGCTGCGTCTGGAAAAATACGCAACAGAGAGATTGGGCTGCTTGTCCACCACCCAAGTCTTCAGAAAATCGTGCGCGCTCTCATCAATGCCCTTGTCGGCTTTCACTCCTGGATTCAAAGGGATGTTACCCAGCCTGGGCGTGGCGTTTTCTTTTGGAGGCTTACCACCACTTCCCAGAAGTCCAAACACTTCGCGCCACCAACCGTTTAAGCCGGTCCAACGTTGATCATGTTTATCCAGGTTGTTTCCGGCACGCACGTCCGAATTCGACGCCGTCAAGTGGCCGTTGACGAGGCCCTTCGGAAAACCTGAGGAGCGGTAATCGACGTCGACGTCCGCCATTTTGCAGTCGCGCGAAATAGAAAACTGAACCGAGGGTGGGCCATTCTTCAGGCGATAGGAGATTGGAAAACCTTTGTGATAAATGGTGTTGTCACGATCGCGAACGAACTCCTGACTCTGGATGAGGGTGTCGACCGCGTTGGGCTTAAGATAAACATAGATGCGGAATTGACGGTCGCCTCCGACGCCGGATTCCTCTCCCATCACTTCGTCAATAGAATTCACCAGATCAATGGCGCGGCCAAGGTTCTTGCCTTTAGCGTCCGTCAGCTTCGTTTTCGCCAGTGCGTGAGTCACGGCGTCAAAGGTGGTTCGAATCGACAGGCGAGCGTTGTCGTAAGCCTGTTGAGGAGCAAGCTTGCTTCCGGTGGTCTGGTTGTAATGAGTAACGAAGTCGTCGACCAAGCGCTTTTGCTCAGGCAATAGCTTTGAGTAGGATTTCCCGATTTCTTGAGCGGTGCTTACCTGTTTCGGCGGGTTAGTTGCCTTTTGCTTTGGGCTTGGTTGTGTTTGAGCTATCGCCAAATTCCCGGCCACAAATATCGTGAGAACGATTGCGAGTGCGCGAATGCCTGATGCCATCGTGAGCCTCCTACCAGGAAACCTGCGGACGGGAGCATTACGCCTTATCCGGCTTTGGAGGTCAATCTGCACCTTCAACCCCCAAACAATATACGAAAACGCCCGCCCTTCTTCGCCAAGTGTTTGCGTGGAACAGGCACGCGTTAGACGACTTTCGCACGTCTTATTGGCCTTGGCTCTGCACCAGTGGAAGAAGCGAGGCGACTTGTACATCGATCAGTAGTTCGATGCGGCGTTCCAGTTGGAAGAATGTTGCCGTTTTCTTGCCTGGCAATATTCCGCTGACGAGCGGCACGTATTTCTTCCGCAACTGGACAACGGACTCACTGATTTCCTCGGATCGCTTTAGATAATCTAGCGCTTGCGCGTCCGTGACCGTGCCCCAGTTCTCTGCGTATTCCTTAATCAGCGCCAGCTTTGCATCACCGATCTTCGTGTACTCCGCCCGGTACTGATCATAGACCGGCCAGAACTTTGTTGCTTCCGATTCCGTTAGAGTTAAATTCGCGGCGATAAGCTGCTTGGTTTGCGACCGGAGATCCTTCCGCAACAATTCGATATCCTGATCGCTCGCCACCTGCCCGCTGTTGCTTGACGGGGCCGGCTCCGGCCCAGTCGCCGTCTGCGCAGTGACGCGTGGTACAGCCAGGGAACAAACTCCCGCCAACATCAACACCATTGCTATTTTATTGTTCACAACCATTCTCCTTAGTCTGCACTGTTCTGATGCTGCCGTTTATCAGGCGGCAGCAGCTCGTCTTCTGGGTGCGCATTCGCGCTCGTTGCGAAATCGGAATAAATGCCGGAACGGGACAAAGTTGGCGACGAACATATACTCCGTGAGTCGCAAGCTTCCGTCCAAACGCCTGATCTGACATTCACCTTGCTTCTCTTCTCGGCTTATGAAAGGCAAACCATTTCCCTCAAGGGTTCGAATTTGACCCAAAAGAAAGGCATCAATGGTGAAGTGCCTGATGTTTGCTTCCGAAACTCCGAACAAACGCAAGGCTCTCGGATTTGCGGCAACAAATCGGTGGTCCGCGTTCGTCAAAACGATTGCGTCGACCGAGCTGGCCATTAACTCTTGCAGGTCACTCTCCCTAACGCGATGTGCTTCCTGAAGTTTCCTGGTCTTCTCCCTGGCATTCTTCCATCGTCCGGTGAGCGTGTTACGTGTCCGCCGGAGATGTACCGTCATTTGCTGCAAAGCGGCGAACAGTTGCGACCCAAATTTGCTGATCTTGTGACGCGCCACGACGATCGCGTCGAGGGAGCTGGCCAGAACCCTCTGCAATTTGCTTGCGCGATATAATTCCTGCAATCTCCGAGTTTTCTCCGGAACAGTCTTCCCCATTCAGCGAGCCCGTTCTGTGCCTGTCGAACATGTGCCGCCACTTGCTGCAAGGCGGCAACGAGTTGCGGCCTGAATTTGGTAATTTTGTGAGTCGTCGCAGCAATTGCATCGAGGGAGCCTGCGAGAACCTTCTGCAAGTTGCTTGCGCGATATGTTTCCTGCAATCTTCGAGTTTTCTCCGGGACACCCTTCCGCCATTGAGCGAGCCCGCTCAGTGCCCGTCGGATATGCGCCGCCACTTGTTGCAAAGCGGCAACGAGTTGCGGCCTGAATTTGGCAATTTCGTGAGTCGTCTCAACGATCGCATCAAGGGAGCCTGCGAATATCTTCCGCAAGTCACTTGCGCGATAGGATTCCTGTAGTCTTCGAGTTTTCTCCGGGACAGTCTTTCCCCACACAGTGAGCGCATTCAGTGCCCGCCGAACATTTACCGTCACCTGTTCTAAAGCAGCAAAACATTGCGAACTGAATTTGGTGATTTCCATGGTACAGCCTCGGCGAAATTCGACCTAAATCTCAGAAACTCAGCATTCAAATCTCCTCCAGGTGCGTGCATTAAGCACTCACTTGTTGGAGGCGCGAGTCTTAGCTACCGGCCAGCCCCTTATTCAGGAGAACCTTAACCTCAACGCGTCGGTTTTCTGCGCGTCCGGCAGCAGTCTCGTTGGAGGCTACGGGAGCCACTTCTCCCATAGCGCCTGGCGCGACGATGTGCCGAACCGGAACGTTGCAGCTCTGGAGCAAATATGCAATCACGTTTTGCGCACGCTCCATGCTCAGTTTCTGATTCATTGCCGCGTCGCCGCTGGAATCGGCATAGCCCTTCACTTGAATGATATAGCCCTTGACGTCGACGGCATCGTGCGCCAACTTCTTCAGGGCTTCCTGATCCGCTGGGGAGATCTTGGTGCTGCCGCTGGCGAAGTGGACATCCAGTTTGTCCTTGGTGTCATACTCGCTTAATTCGGCGAACCTCTTACTGGCTTCCGCAGCTTCGGCGGCGTTAGCGTCTATACTCGCCTTGTTGGAAGCGATATTTTGCTTGTTCGCGTCGATGTTCTGCTGGTTCTTGGCAATGTCCCGCTGATTGGCGGCTACTTTTTGCTGGGTGGGACTCAGGCCGGCCTGGATCATCTCGGCCGTTTGCAGATCGTCTGCGTCGAAGGTAATCGATTTGGCAAGGACATGAGCGGCGTCCTGGCTTGTGCCGTCAACCGAAACCTTAAGGCCGGGAATCAAGACAGCAGCGGACATTTGCTTTTTGCGAATGCCAAGCCCCTTCGGCTGCTGCACCTTGGTGTCGTCATTAAGAGTAACAGTCACGCTACTTCCGTCGGTGGTCTTGAGGACGATCGTATCGCCGGTGCGGGCGGTGATCAGCCCCTTAACCTTTGTCTTGTCATCGTGCGGATAGGCCGACATCAGCGCTACGAAGCAGACGGTCAACAGGCCCACAATGATTCTCATTCGCTTCCTTTGCATACAGCCGTTTCCCCCTTTGCTGTCGGATCAGATAGAAACTAGACCTGCATGGTCTACCAGGTTTTTCCGCGCGTTGGGCAAGAACAACGATTCAGAAGAGAACGTGGAGCAACAGACCACGCGCAACCATCGAACAGCATCATATATAAATATCGGTGGGAATCAGCTCTACTAGGGGAATCCCTAGTTCGTTCATGCCCTTGAAGAAGCTCCTCTGGCCCAAGCCCGACCACATCTCCAGCGTCACCGGCCTGAACTGGGTTGCCTATAACCCAACCGGACAAGACTAGGGATTTCCCTAGGTGACGCAGGACAGAAGACGTGGATATCATTTGGCGCTGACATTCGCTGACCGCCCAGGAAGGCCACGCATCATGGGGGATGTGTCCGCGAAGGATTTGCGTCCGCAGGTACTGGTTGCGGATGACCATGCAATGTTTGCTGAGGCATTGCGCGTTTATTTGGAAAAGACTTATGCAGTTGTCGGGGTGGTGCTCGACGGTCGTGCGATGGTAGAGGCAGCTGTTCGGCTCAAGCCCGACTTGATTATTGTGGACGTCGGGATGCCGCTGCTGAATGGCTTGGATGCGGCCCGAAGGGTCAGAGAGCAAGTTCCAAGCGTCAGATTCATATTCTTAACCATGCAGGATGATCCTAATCTTGCCGCGGCGGCTCTCGAACTAGGGACAATTGCTTTTGTCCTGAAACATTCAGCTGGAACAGAACTGATGAAGGCGATTGAACAGGTGCTACACGGCCGGCCCTACTTGACGCCCAAAGTGCGGTCCGTGGATTGGGTGCAAACCAAAGCCAGGGCAAGTCATTTCTCAAAGCAAATGACCCCGCGACAAACAGATGTGGTTCAAATGCTGGCCGAGGGGCGGCCCATGAAGGAGATCGCTGGGCTTCTGGCGTTGAGCGAAAAGACGGTGGAATTCCACAAGCACCACATCATGGATGTTTTCAATCTGAAAAGTAATGCTGATGTGGTTTTGTTTGCTTTGAAGCGCGGCCTGATCTCCATTAATAATGAGCCCGAGCATCGCGCGCATCTCGCGCACACCAGAGGGTAATGAATATTCGGTCTCAACGTTGAAGCTCAGCAGTTTCCGATTCTCGCTGGAACGGCGCCCGTTCCCCTACCGACGTTAGCGAGTCAGAACGCAAGCCTTAACGCCAGCTGAATGACACGGGGATTTACAGCTGTGCTATCAATGACGCCGAACGTGGGAGACGTGAAGGTGCTGTCAGGGTTAGCAAACTGCGGATGGTTCAGTGCGTTGGACAGTTCAGCGCGAAGTTGAAGGCTGCTGCCTTCGCTGGGCCATTTGACAGGTATCGTCTTGGACCATGCAATATCCGCGTTCGCCTGTCCAGGACCGGATACGATCCCCGTTCCGCTGTTCCCAAAGCCAGTTCCAATGCCGTCTATGCCGATCACCGGCGGGTTTGTAAAACACGAGGAGTTAAAATAGCTGTTCAGTTTTGATCCAATCGGCCCCTTCGCCACCAATTGGTTCTTCGTACAGTTGCCGGTCAGTTCCGCCCGATCTTCGCTTATTCCGAAGATGTTGTTGGGGTTGGTGTCCGCGATGGTAAGAGCACTGCCAGACTGAACGGTGACCACCGCAGCCAGTTCCCATCCTCCAAGAAGCGCACGGCCGAGGCCGTCGCGCGGGCCAGGGAGTATCCACGTCTCGCTGAGAACGAATCTGTGTGGGCGATCGAAACTTGCTCGCCCCCACCGCTGGCCAGGGGAGTCTTGGTTTCCCAGTGTCAGTGCATTTCCTGACGAGGTTGAGTTAATGTCGGCGCCATCCGTGTCGAGGGTCTTGGAGAAAGTGTAAGAGGCGAGGAATTGCAGGCCGTGGCTTAATCGCTTCGTCAGACTGACCTCGAGTCCGTTGTACCAGGAATTACCCTCGGATTCCATTACCACGAGAGAGTCCGGAGGAACCCCGAGCACCGGGGCTCGCAAAGAAATATTAGCGATCGTGTCTGTGGTCACCCCCCTTATGGGATTGCTGGCAGAGGCTGATTGGGCTTGGTTGAGGGAACGTTGACGCACCAGGTGTATTCCACGGGTGCCGACATACCCGACTTCCATCAACCAACCTTTGCGGAATTCAGTCTGAATGTTCAATGAATATTGCTGAACCATGGTGGGTCGAAAGTCGGGAGCAACACCATAAATGGTGGTAGAAGTAGTTGGCGAATATGCGGGAAACAGAGGAAAGGACTCGGGAGTAGGAAATGGCTGAGCGAAGGGCGATTGGAAAGTCGCAGTGGCATTGGACTGACCACTGTTCAATCGGAACTCGGAATACGGAGCGCCGAATACGTTTTGATAAAACGCCTGGCCAGTCGGTTGGGAGTAATAAATACCGTAGCCGCCCCTGAGTACCAAGGCGCTTGAACCGGGCAAAAACTGCCAGGAAAACCCGATTCGTGGACCTAGCGTATTTTGTCCGTCTCCATAGTTGCCAAATCGATTGTTCACGCGAGTGACGCCGGGCGGAAGCGTACCGGAGAAGTTGGACGCGACAATATAACCCGCGAGGCTGCCGGCCGGCGGGGGATTCGCGTCAGCCTTGCTGAGATCGAAGCTCGAGTTTCTGCCCAGGTTGTCTCCGAACTGGCCGATGCGCTCATATCGCAAGCCAAAATTGAGCGTTAAAGTTTTGCCAACTCGGTAGTCATCCTGTGCAAATGCGGCACCCTGCCACGCCCGGTAAGCTCGGTATGTCAACCCGAAGTCATCAAACGACGCAAAAACATTGCTGAATTTCGTACCATTGCTCTGCGCATCGAGGCCAAGCAAGAAATCCGGCCAAGAGAGAAACTGCGTGTATGAGCCGAGTCCTATGATGTCGATATTGTCTTGAAATCTGGTTAGCGATCCACCGAGACGGAGGGTATGGGCTCCATGGACAAAGCTCAAGTCGTCGCTAAAGACAAAACTGTTTTGAGTTATTGTCCGTGGAAACCCTGAGGCGAGACTGATGGAACCAGCGATCTTCAAGCTTGGAAGCTCGTTGTTATAATTCATCTCTCCTTCTGCAACGCCTACGTCTGACCATGCGAACGGGACCCTGGCTTCCGTGCTGGTTCTGGTGCGAACGTATCCAAACTGTGCTTCGTTGAGCCAGCCGTTATGGAAAGCATAGGTGTGTGCAATGGAGAGGACTCGGAAGCCAGAATCGCTCGGACTGGGGAATCCGGGTATGTTCCCAGCTGGGTTGAGCCCATTCCCGGGAAATGTGATGGTCTCATCATCATCGGCAAGAAAGAAGCGGGCGGAGATTTTGCTGTTAGAGCGTAAAAGGTAATCCGCGTTGGTCAAAAACTGGTTTTCACTGAAGTGACACGGTTCCACAAAGACCGAAAAACCCTGCTGGGCAAATGGCTCTCGTGTATCCACGGTTTGTGGAGTTGCAATCAAGAAAGATCCGTCGGGGAGCTTGAGATTTAGCAGGGCCAGAGCTACGGGGTTGATATTGGAGCCGTCCGGTTTAATGGTGACTCCTCCCAAGGCGCCAGCCATGCCTCCAAATAATTTCCCGAGCGCCTGTGGGGAACGGTCATTGGTTAACGGCGGCTGGCTTAAGCTGGCGGTACAGGCAATCCTCGACTGACCAGCAGCGACGCCGTTAACCTGGCGCGTTCCTTGATACGAAGCAAAGAAAAGCAATTTGTCCTTCTTAATCGGCCCACCGAGCGCAAACCCAAACTGGTTCTCGTTGAGGGCAGGGCGTGGCTGCTGTGTTTGATTAAGGAAGAAATCGTTGGCGTTGAGGGCCTCGTTCCGAAAAAACTCGAAGACGCTTCCGTGGAAGTCGTTGCCACCCATTTTTGTGATCAAGCTTAGGTTGGCACCCGCATAACGCCCATAACCGGCATCGTAGAGCCCAGTCTGCACTTTGAACTCTTGTATGCTGTCAGGGTTCGGTATAGGAATTCCTCCGCTCCCGGCGGCGCTCCCCTGTACATCACTAACACTTACCCCATCTATCTGAAAGTTATTGTCGTAGGAGCGAGCTCCGTGCACGAAGATGCCATCATTGGATTTGGCGATCTGAGACAGCGCGGTGCCGCCGAGCCCAAGTTCGCCGGCGTTGTACACCCCGACAGCCACACCAGGAGAAAGCCCGACGATTTGGGCGAAGTTCCTTGTCACCAGCGGTAGATCGGTGACCGAGCTTTCATTGACCACTCGTCCCAAGGCCGTGCTGTCGGTTTGAACCATCATCGGCTGGGCAGAAACCATTGCACGTTCGATATGTGTCGCCAGTTGCAAGCGCAGTTCGAGTCTGAGCGTTTCGGTAAGAGATATGTGCAGCTCCGTAAGATTCAGAGAATCGAAATCGGTTTTGCTTGCTTGTAGCTGATACGTGCCGGGGCGGAGGAGAAGAAAACTGAATCTTCCGTGCTCGTCGGAAATTGCTGATTTGGTAAGGCCTGTTTCCCGATTGCTGAGTTGTAAGACCACACCGGGCAACTCGGCGCCGGTGGGGTCCAGCGACACGCCGGCCAGCGCGCCGGTGGAGGTTGTTTGACCATGCAGGCTGGTGGAAAGCAGCGTTGCAATGACTATTAGCGCTGCCGACAAAATGCCTCGCTGGCGACGGCGCGCGACTTGTGAATTGCGACTCATCGGAGTCCAGCGATGACGCGACAAGACATACGACTACCTACTCGGGCCAGCTACACAAGGAACATATTCTTTTTAGACTCTGCGAAATGTTAACTTAGGCTGAAAGTTCTGGCCAGTGCTATATTCTTGGTCACCGAACCGCTCCGTCGGATGCATATTAGCGATGACGTTCTTCAGGTGGTGCCATTTGAGGATCGCCCTGGAGGTTTCTTGTGACGGCTCGAGGCGAGCACTGCTTGGCGGAGGAACTTAGCCGCCCGCGCAGGCAGCATTGTGGCGATAGCCACAGAGGGAGATCGGGTGAGGTAAGGTTTGCCCTGGCTCTACTGGTCGTCGCGGCTCTTCTGCTTCCGCAATTGATTGCGGCGCAGCAAACGAAGTCCGTCCGCCGCGTCCTCATTTTCAATGATTTTGGTTCTATTTCGTCGCCCGGGGTCGCGATTCTAGATCAGGCCATCGCGGCTGGCCTGGCGAATTCCCCATATCAAATCGAACTCTACAGCGAGAATCTCGAGGCGACCCTGTTTCCGGATGAGTCTTCCCAGCACAGCTTCCGTGAATGGTACGTTCGCAAATATGCAGACCGCAAACCGGATGTAATCATTGCCGTCGGACCTGCATCTTTGAAGTTCATGGTCGAGACGCATCAGAAGTCATTTCCAAATATTCCCATCGTTTTTTGCGGCAGTACCAAGGAAATGCTGGACCAGCTGAATCCGGACCCTTACTTTACCGGTGTTTGGGGAGTGGCACAGCCAGAAAAGACATTGATCGCGGCGTTGCACTTGCAACCCAACACCAAGCACGTGGTTGTTGTGGGTGGTGTTGGAGCGTTTGACCGCAGCCTCGAGGAAGTCACCAGGGAAAGTTTGCGCAAGTACGGGTCGCAGTTTGAGTTCACATACCTCACGGACCTTGCGATGCCTGCGCTCCTTGAACAGCTGAGGCGGCTGCCAAGCGAGACGATTGTCTATCACACGTCACTTATGGAGGACGCCGCGGGAACACACTTCATTGACGCAACCCAAGCCGCTCCGATGGTTGCAAGTGCCGCGAACGCACCCGTCTTTGCAATGGATGACGTCGATGTCGGTAACGGAACCGTGGGGGGCGACGTGGTGAGCTGGGCTGCGGACGGTAAAATTGCAGCTGGGATGGTTTTGAGGATTCTCGACGGCGCGCGGCCGCAGGAGATTCCCATCGTAGGGAACGAGAACGTCTATCTGTTCGATTGGCGAGCTCTGCGCCGGTGGGGATTCAAGGAAAGTCACCTTCCGCCCGGAAGCATCGTGATTTTCCGCGAATACTCGGTATGGGAACGCACCAAATGGATTTGGGTCAGCGGGCTGTTGATTATCCTCAGTCTATCCGCCCTTACCGTCTATCTTCAGTTCAGTCGAAGACAACTGAAGCAGGCGAGAGAGTCTCAGTTGCAGCTAAGCGGCCTTTTGATCAACGCACAGGAAATGGAACGAAGAAGATTGGCGTCGGAACTTCACGATGATTTCAGCCAGCGCGTGGCCCTGCTCGCATTGGGATTGGAAAACGCCTCCGAGGCGCTACCTGACTCGTCAGAGGATTCCAAGCGACAGCTGCACGAGCTTTTCGATTCAGCCAGCGAGCTGGGTGCCGATCTACACACCGTATCTCATCGTCTGCATCCATCCGCCCTTGAGAGCCTGGGACTTGCCCCAGGGGTAGACGCTTTATGTAAGGAATTCAGTTCCCGGCAGGACATTCGAGTTGATTTTTTTTCCCAGAGTATTCCTCATGTCGTGCCTCCCAACGTAGCTTTGTGTTTATTCCGTATTGTCCAGGAAGGCCTTCACAATTTAAGGAAGCATAGTGGAGCTTCGCAGGCGCAGGTGAGTTTGCGCAAGGACGGGAACAGATTGCGACTCTCCGTATGTGATGAAGGCAAGGGTTTCGATATGAAGGAGATGAGAAATAAAGTGGGCCTGGGAATACCAAGCATGGGAGAACGTGTACGACTGCTTGGTGGGCAATTCGAGATTCAATCGGAACCCGGGAAAGGGACCAGGATCGAGGTGTCTGTGCCGCTGTCAACAAACGGGATTATGAACTAATTTGACGCGGATTGACTTTTAACTACGGCTGGCAGCGACTGCCGAAACGAAAACGACCCGGTTAGGGTTTTCCCTAGTTGAGCGCACGTCCAATCAAACTTAGAATTCGTGCAACCTAGACTGGCTAACGGTCTTGAACACGGAGATTCAGCCGGTCAGGGTCGTCGCTTTTTCCACCGGACAGTCTGATTCTAAGGAGACGCGCAAGTGCTTTCTCGGGAAGGCCCGTTGGTCTCGCTCGGGCAACGATCATTAGCGCTCGCTCTGTTGCTGTTCCTAGCCGGGTGCAGTCAACCGACTGTTCCGTCTTCTGAGATTTCTTCAGCAAGTGAGTGGCACACCTTCGAAGGTACTTGGACCGCGTCAGGTACTCGACAGACAATCAAGCTGGAGAGCGATCACCGTGCGTCCACATTCGATTTAACCGGGTCGCTGCTGCTAACAGGAGATCGTGGGTTAGGCGTAGGGTTCCGGGCAAGGGCCATCGGTTTCTCCGACACTCTCGCTGGAATGCAGGGCCGGTGTGTGTGGACTGATGAGCGCGGCGATAAGGTATACAGCGAATTGAAGGGTGAATGGGTGGGAACCGGAAGACGCGTGGTCGGCACTTTTCTGGGAGGAACCGGGCGATTCGGCGGTATCACCGGCGAGTATTCCTTTGATTGGGAGTACGTGGTTGAGTCCGAGGACGGCGGAGTGAGCGGGAGGGCCGTCAACCTTAAGGGCCGCACTCGGTTGGGTTCAACGGCCCCCGCCATTAGCGGAGAACAATCCAAATGAGCACAGCCAAGACCTCGTTTCGCCGACAGTTGATGCCAGCCATTCCGTTGGCACTGGCGCTCGGCATCTGGTACTGGCCAATACCAGCGGGGTTGACGCGAGAGGCTTGGCATCTGTTTGCGATCTTTGCGGCGGCGATCATCGCCGTCATTTTGAATTCATTTCCGCTTTTGACGGCCTCTCTACTGGCGGTGTCAGCAGCGGTGCTCACGCGAACGGTTGACCCCGCTAAGGCTTTCGCTGGCTTTGCCAATCAGAGCGTGCTCCTCGTGGTAGTAGCTTTTCTGGTCGCGAACGCGGTCGTGAAATCGGGGCTCGGACGACGCATCAGCCTCTTTGTGGTTAGCGCCTTCGGGCGATCCACACTGGGATTGGGTTACAGCATTTTTTTCACGGATGCGATGATCGCACCTGCGTTTCCGAGCAATACGGCGCGCGGTGGCGTGCTCTACCCCATCATTCTTTCTTTGGCACAAAGTTCCGGCTCCAAGCCAGACGACGAAGGTAACCGCCGGATGGGTGGCTACCTTATGTTCTGCGGGATGGCGAGCCTTAGCGTCTCGTCAGCCCTGTGGCTGACCGCAACTTCGGGCAATCCCATCGCGGTTTCGTTGGCAGAACCGTATGGCGTGAAGATCAACTTCGGCTCGTGGCTTGTTGCGTCGTCGATTCCGATATTGACGATGATCGCGTTACTTCCGCTCGTCCTCTACAAATTATTTCCGCCTGGAGTGACCGACACCCCTGACGCGCCAAAGGCCGCGCGCGAAGCGCTAAGCACGATGGGATCTCTTACGCGAGACGAATGGATTGTTACGGTGGCCTTCGCCTTCATGGTGACTGGATGGGTGATGGCAGGCGCACTGAACTTGAGTCTCGCTGCTGTGGCATTCGCTGGCTTGGGTGCGCTCCTTGCGACGAATGTCCTCACGCTCGACGACATCAACTTACAGGGCGGCACCCTGGTCACGTTTATCTGGCTAGCGGTGTTGTTTGCATTGAGCGGGCAGTTGAACGAGCTAGGCTTCATGGGCTATGTCGGAGCGCGGCTGACGTCGCTACTTGGAGGCATCGCCTGGCCCATTACTTACGTCGTACTCGTGGTGCTTTACGTGTTGATGCACTACATGTTCGTCAGCCAGACAGCACAAATATTGGCGCTCTTCGACGTCTTTCTGGGCGTGGGGGTGAAGACCGGTGTTCCCGCGCCCTTAATGGCTTTTGCGTTGCTGTTTGCGAGCAGTTATTTCGCGACAATTACGCCGCAGGGAGGCAGCCAGAACGTCATCTTCGTGGGGAGTGGTTATCTAACGCAAGGTGAACTCTACCGGCTTGGCCTGCTGACTACGATTTTCTGTTTGCTGGTGTTCCTGGTGGTCGGAACGCCGTGGTTGCTGTTTGTCGCAAGGTAACGGTGGCGCGAATAATTTTTGAATCTTCAATCTTTCACTTGGGCACTCTGGTTCGCGGACAACGCCGCATATTTCGCGACTGCCAACTCCAGGCTGAATTGCATCCTCTCGCGCCCGAGGTCTTGACCTAGGGACGATCTTTGGACCATTTGCAGTACTCCGGGGTTGAGTCCCACCAGCCATGTGGACACATCATTTTCGCGTTGGCGTTTCTCGCCTTCAATCAGTGCTTTCAGTGCTGTGTATTCGAGATCCGGCACAGCGCTGAGATCGAGTGCAACTACCTTGGGCTGAGCTTCGTTCACCAGAACTCGTATTTTCTGTTCGATATGCTCGGCATTGGCGAAGAATACGCGTCCCTCCAGCCGCAGCAGCAACAACCCAGGAAAAGTCTCGTCCTCTGGATGCTCCTTGGTTCGTGGACGAAACACATTGGTTCCGGGCTTGCGCCCCAAAACGTAAACCGGAGGGTCGGCTACCTGAGATGCCAGCGCTACGAGTGACAACACAATGGCGACGATAATGCCTTTCAATGTTCCCAACAGCACGACCCCCGCTAAGGCGGTTAAGGCCCATGTAAATTCTGTTCGTCGGATTTGCAAAATCGCGCGGAACTCCGCTGGTCGAATCAATCCGATTGAGTAGACGATGACTACAGCTGCGAGTGTGGCTTGCGGCATGAGCGCCAGCAGCGGCGCAAGCAGAAGAATTGTGGCCAACGAAACCGCGGCTGTGATTATCTCCGCGAACTGTGTGCGGGCTCCCGCGAGCCGGTTCACGGCAGTCTGCGTGGTACCTCCGCCAGCGGGCATTGCTCCCAGGAACGCACCTCCCGCATTGGCGATCCCCGTTGCCAGCAACTCTCGATTTGCGCGTATGGGCGGCTCATCACTTTTGGCAAACGCCCGGCCAGCAGCAATGGTCTCGGTGAAACTCATCAGCGCTATGCCTAGAGCCCCAGGCCAGAGATCCTGCGCAAGAGAGAATTCTGGGAAAGTGATCGAGGGCAGACCCTTGGGAATGTGGCCGACCAACTCCACTCCATGAATCTGCAGACCGAGGACACGCGCACCGATGATCCCTGCCGCGACGGCAATCAGCGGGGCCGGCGCGCGCGGGAGGAATCGTTCAATCCCCACCAACAGCAGGATCATCGCTATTCCGACAGCCAAGGTTGCTAGCGACGTTTCAGGAGCGCTACGGACGATAGCCATGATGTTGTGGAAGAAGGAGCCTCGAGGGAAATGAATGCCGAGAATCTTGGGCAGTTGATCCAGCACGATGACAATGCCGATGCCCGCCTTAAAGCCGATCAATACCGGTTCGGAAATGAAATTGGCGATGAAGCCTAGCCGCAGCAAGGAAGCAAGAATGAGGAAGCCGCCAACCATCAGTGTCAACATCACGGAAGCCCTGAGCAGGGCTGACGGATCGGCGCCAGGCACGACCTCGCCCAATTCCGCTGCGGTTAAAATTGCGATGGTAGTGGTGGTGCTTACACTCAAGGGACAAGAGCTGCCCATCAGGGCGTAAATCGCCATGGGAACTAACGCGGTGTAGAGGCCCACTTGGACCGGAAGTCCGGCGATCGTGGCATAGGCCATGGCTTTGGGAATGACCACGGCGGCCGTCGTAATGCCCGCGATTATGTCTGGCCGCAGCCAGTCCTTCTGGTAACTGAACAACCAGTCCGCGATCGGGAGGTAGCCGAGCCTTTGCCGGTCCGTGGACAAGTTCTCCCCCATACAATGCCCGTCTGAATCTAGCAAAGCGAACTTGTTGGCTTCACCTAGGGATTTGCCTAGCGGCAACCCAGGCCTCAGTGAGAAAGACCTATCTGGAACCGAGCTATGCGGGTCCTGGGACTCATAGAGAGAATTTCGGAGCTTTTGTTCGAGGTCGTGATGCGCGGTTTGCAGACTCGGCGATTCCTTTCCAAATCCTTTTTTACGGCTTATTTCCTTGAGTGAAGTGCCCTTTGGTGCATAGAATCTTAGTGTAACTCCTGTCTCCGCCCCTCAGGATTCTCGCACGTTCACGCCCAATTCCCGTCGGAGGTGTCTGTTAACCTGCGCTCGCTCCGGTACAGGCAGATGGTTCTGGAAAATAATTCGCACTGCGGTCAAGCCAAATGGCTTTCCGTAGGAGGGCTTGCGTTTGGGTGGGCTTTGCTACTGCTGGCTGTCGTCTCCTTGACTTGGAGTCGGCCAACCTCGGCTCAATCACCTTTGAAGAGAAATGTGCTGATTCTCAGTGACGTGGGGATGTCACATTCGCTCACTGCTGGAATTACACAGGAAATTGTCGCCGAGGTGCGGGACACGCGTGAGCGCCACGTCGAATTTTACTCTGAGAGTCTTGATCTGCTGGCATTTCCCGGCCGGCCTTCGCGAGACGATGCCGAAGATTGGCTTGCCAAAAAATATGGCGAACATAAATTGGACGCAGTCGTAGCGATTGGCCCGGGCGCGATCGAATTTCTCTCAGATGACGCTCAGGACTTGTTCCGAGGGGTTCCGATCGTTATTTGCGGGAGTTCCGCGGATCAAGCGAGCAATCCAAGACTCGATGTCAGATTCACAGGAACCTGGGTTCAGCTTGAACCAGAAAAAACACTTGAAGTGGCTCTGCAGCTTTTTCCAGATACACGTCACGTGTTTGTGGTGGGGGGTAGTTCCGACTTTGACAAAGTAGCGACATCGCTGACCAAAAAGGCGCTAGATTCAGTCAAGATGAAATCGGAAATTATCTATCTGACCGGCATGGAAATGAACAGTTTATTGGAACGGCTGCGGAAACTGCCGGAGCACTCCATCGAGTTCTATACTTCATTCTTCCAGGATTCCGTCGGGAACAGATTTCTGAATGCAGCTAAAGCCCTTCCGATGATCGCGGCAGCCTCCAATGGCCCGGATTTCGGCATGTCTGACACGTATCTGGGACACGGGATTGTTGGTGGATACGCGTTACCCTTTGCAAAGCAAGCGAGGATGACAGCCCAGATTGTCGAGGAACTACTGGACGGGAAGAAACCTGAAGAACTTCCGGTCCAGACGCTTCCCAGTGAGTACTTGTTCGACTGGCGTGAACTCCAGCATTGGCATATCCCGGAAGCCAGCCTTCCTCTGGGAAGCGTGATTATGTTTCGAGAACCCAGCCTTTGGGAGCGCACCAAAGGGACCTGGATCACATCGCTCCTGATCATCGCGGTTCTCTCCCTAATTACCATTTACCTCCAGCGCAGCCGAAAACAATTAACGCTGGCCAAGGAAAAGCAGATGCAGCTCAGCGGCATGCTGATCAACGCAGAGGAGAAGGAGCGAAGCCGGGTGGCATCCGAACTCCACGATGACTTTAGCCAGAGGCTGGCGATACTGGCCCTCGGTTTGGAGAATGTGGATGAAGCTACGCCCGCTTCTTTAGAGCACGTTCATAAGCAATTGCAGGAGCTTGCCAGGTCTACGAGCGAGCTTGGTTCTGATCTGCACACCCTCTCGCATCGTCTGCATTCCTCCACGCTCGAGAGCCTCGGCCTTGTTCCGGCTGTCGACGCCTTGTGCCGGGAATTCACTTGCAAGCAAGCCATCAGGGTCGACTTTTCATCCGATGAAATTCCCCGCTCAATCAATTCGGAAGCGGCCCTGTGTATTTTCCGAATCGTTCAGGAAGGGCTTCGGAACTTGAAGAAGTACAGTGGTGCACAGGAGGCGAAGGTGGACCTGCGAATCAGAGGCCACAGATTAGAGATCAGCGTGAGGGACGAAGGCCACGGATTCAATATGTCGGAGGTCGGCCAGAACGGAGGGCTTGGCATCCGGAGCATGGAACAGCGCGCGCGGCTGCTGGGTGGAAAGTTCAAGATTCATTCCGAGCCTGGGAAGGGCACGATACTTGAGGCCTGGGTGCCGCTCAAACCAGTAACACGGCATGCGACGGCCTAGAAGGTGCCAGCAGCTGCGCGGAACCCTGGCAAAGAGGGCTCGTCAAGACAATTGCCTGGCGTGACGGGCGTCACAGCATGCTGCCCCGCATGGTATTTGAGTACGGTACTCGGCCCACTTTGTGGACGTGAATTCGTGTAGCATGGCTGCCCCGGCCCGCCCAGAAAGAGTTCGACATGCTGGAAAACGTTTCAACGGACAGGTCCCGTCCGAGGTTCCTGATCGCCGACGATCATGCAATCTTCGCTGAGGCTTTGAGGGCTTTTTTGGACCGGACCTATCCGGTCATCGGGGTGGTGTCCGACGGCCGTGCTTTGATTGAAGTGGCCGCGCGACTTAAGCCCGAAGTCATTGTTGTCGACGTGGCAATGCCTATCCTGAACGGGTTGGATGCTGCGCGCAGAATCAAAGAGCAAGCTCCCAACATCAAGTTCATCTTCCTGACGATGCAAGAAGATCCCAATCTGGCTGCGGCGGCGCTGGAACTGGGCCCGATCGGGTTCGTGCTGAAGCACACGCCTGGGTCGGAACTATTGAAAGCGATTGATCATGTACTGCATGGAAAGGCCTATGTGACTACCAAGCTGAGGGCGGAGGATTGGGTCACGACGAAAGCGCGGGCGCGGCAGTATGCTACGGAATTGACCGCACGGCAGCGAGATATCGTGCAGTTGTTTGCCGAGGGACGGCCGATGAAGGAAATCGCTGGCCTGCTAGGCTTGAGTGAAAAAACGGTGGAATTCCACAAGCACCACATTATGAGAGCGTTCAACCTCAAGAATAATGCAGATCTGATATTGTTTGCTCTGAAGCGTGGACTTATCTCGGTCGACCCCGAGCCATCTGTACATACGCGCGCTGCCCACAAAGGGCGATAACAGTCTCTGCAATTGCAAAATTAACAGGACTAGGGATTTCCCCAGTGGCGAGGCACGTTCCCAGAACCTAACATTCCGTTCTGGTTTAGTACCACCGCACCGCGGGACGCCGACTGGCGGACCCGCCGTGCGCGATTGCGGGATGGAGGCGAATGTTGATTCGCCCACGCGTACTCCTGGCCGATGACCATCTGGAATTTCTGGAAGCGGAAATCGCTCTGCTGCGACCTCATTTTGAACTGGTGGGCACGGCGAGCGATGGTGTTTCGCTAATATCTGAAGCCGGGCGGCTTAATCCGGACGTTGTGGTGGTTGACGTCACTATGCCATTTATGAATGGCATCGACGCGGTCCGCAAACTCGTCGAGTCCGGCTGCACCACCAAGTTTGTATTTCTGACCATTAATACTGGTGCGGAGTTCGTTAAAGCATGCCAGCAGGCGGGAGCTCGAGGCTTTGTCTGGAAAGGCCGGATGAAGGCCCATCTGATTCCGGCGATTTATGCGGCGCTTAAAGACCTTCCGTATGTTTCTCCATTAACGGCCTCGTGAGTGTTGGAACTTGTTTGCCACTGAGCGTCCAGAAAAGGCCGGCATCGCCGGCATTGCGTTAGCGGCGTTTGTTGAATAGTGCAGCGAATGCGGAACAGGCGGATTCGCTGGTTAGGGATTTCCCTAGTTGTAGGTGCGACCGGGAAAAGCCTAAAAGGGTATGCAGAAGCGAGTTCAGTCCGAGAAGACACTGGGAATGCGCTAGCGATCCTTGCGGAAGGCTTGAGGAATGGTGCAGGGCAACATGATGAATGCACTCAGCGGCTTTGAACGGCTCCTGCTGTCCCTGGGATTGCTGCTGCTCTCGGTGTACGCCGTTGGCCGCATCTATAGCTCGTTCTACTCTCATCTCGCCGTTCACGAATTTTGGGGTTCGCGTGGCTCCTTGACTGCGGGCAGTCCCGCCGGCACATCCCGACAGAATCACGGAATTCCGGATTTTCACTTGTGGTCGGTAAAACGGATCGAAGCCTACCACATGAGCTTGGTCGCGAGCGTCCCGCCTCCCCTGGGCGTTCTAAGAATCCCTTCGGTTGATCTGGAAGTGCCGGTGCTCGAAGGAACCGACGACCTGACGCTGAATCGCGGGGTGGGACACATCGATGGCACGAGCGCCCTCAATGAGAAAGGTAACGTTGGTATTGCCGGACACCGCGATGGATTTTTTCGCGGGCTGAAGGACGTCCATGTTGGCGACGCGATGGATGTCTATAGCGAAAAAGGTAATTTGCGTTATGTAGTGGATGAGATTGTTATTGTTCCGCCAGAAGACGTTGCTGTGCTGGCGCCGCGATCCAAACCCACACTTACCCTGGTAACCTGCTATCCCTTTTATTTTGTCGGCAGCGCTCCTCTGCGTTACATCGTTCACGCCTCGATCACAAATGCGAACAACCTCTCGGTTTCTGATCAACCACACACTCTGGCTAAGGAGGGAGGAGGCCGAGAAGAAAAATGAATTGGTTTGGAAGTGGAGAACGGTTCGAGAAACTAAATTATGGAGGAATCAAATGAAGTCTGGCACTAGTTGGATGAAAACCGGGCTCGCGTTGGCTGTGGGAACCATCTGCAGCATTTTCGCGCTGCCTTCTCTCGCGCAAGTTCAAACACAACAGAGCACGACGGCCGGGTCGGCTAGCAAAGAAATTACAGTTGAACGCGGTGAAGTAGTGCTCGTGGAAGGCAACGACCTGATCGTAAAAATGGACGACGGCAGCTTTCGCCACATTTCCAATGTACCCGAGAGCGCCAAGGTCACTGTAGACGGCAGGCAATTGGGCATACATGACCTGAAACCGGGCATGAAACTGCAGCGCACCATTATCACCACCTCGACGCCGCAAGTCGTAACCACCGTCCAGACAGTCACCGGGAAAGTGTGGCATGTGACGCCGCCAAACTCGGTGATTCTGAGACTGGACAACAACACCAATCAGTCATTCAAGATTCCCAAGGGACAGAAGTTTAATGTGAATGGCGAGATGGTGGATGCCTGGGGCCTGAAAAAGGGAATGATTGTCACCGCCACCAAAATCGTTGAGGTTCCCGAGATCGTAGTGTCTCAACAGAAGCATGTATCTGGAAGCATGCCTGCGCCACCATCCGCTCCGCCAGCTGACGTACCGATCCTAATTGCCAGGGCAGAACCAACACCAGCGGCAGAAACCGCAGAAGCTCCTGCGGCTGCGGCTGCAACAAAGACGCTGCCGAAGACTGGGAGCGAACTGCCTCTGTTTGGCTTGCTAGGACTTCTTTGCCTGATGGCCTGGCTTGGAGTAAAGTTCCTCCGCGCGAATGTCAGCGTTTAGAATAGCCCCGAAAGAGGAGGAGTTCCAGCGTGGCTGGCTCCTCCTCATTGTTGTTTAGTGGAGGAGAGCCTTAGGATAAGTAGTGGGTATCTGCGCTCGGCGCGGTTACATGCTGGCTGACCGGTGGAATGCAGCGGAGGAAGTCACGAGGGGAAGTTCAACTATGAAAAAGAAAACTCCACGATCGAAGCTTCTCAAGAAAATCGGCCAAAACGCTCTCGCGGCACTGTGCTCCCTGCTGCTTGTGCAAATGGGCCAGCCTGTTGCTGCTCAAACGCAACAGAAGCCTGACAGCCCGGTCCCGAAAGGGAGCGCCAGCGCCCCGCCGGAGCAGGAAGAAGCTGCCGTCAAAATACCCCCCGACCAACTTGACTCGCTGGTAGCACCTATCGCTCTTTACCCAGACCCAATGCTTGCGCAGGTTCTGGCTGCATCGACCTACCCATTGGAACTGATGCAGCTTCAGCAGTGGCTAGCAAAGCATAAGGATTTGAAAGACAAGGCCCTGGTGGATGCGGTCTCAAAGCAACCCTGGGACCCCAGCATTCAGGGGTTGGCCGCGCTCCCCGAGGTAGTGAAACGCCTTTCGGATGACATTCAGTGGACTACCGATCTTGGCAATGCGTTTCTGGCGCAGCAGAACGACGTGATGGAAGCCGTGCAGCGTATGAGGAAAAAGGCCACGGACGCCGGCAACTTGAAGACGACCGAGCAGCAAAAGGTAGAAACCAAGGTGGTGGAATCCAAGCAAGTGATTGTCATCGAACAATCCAATCCGGAAGTTGTTTATGTACCGAGCTACAACCCTGTCGTCGTATATGGCGCTCCTGTCTATCCGTATCCACCCATCGCTTATCCGCCTGTTGGCTACTATGCTGCTGGCGTAGCAATTTCCTTCGGAGTGGGACTGGCCATGGGAGCGGCATGGGGAGGTGGTTGGGGGTATGGCTGCGGCTGGGGCGGCAACAACAACGTCACCATCAACAACAACAATAATTTCAACCGCAACTCCAATATCAACGGCGGAAACCGTAACAACATAAACGGCGGCAACCGCGTCAATCCGAACGGAAATCGCACTGGCGGAGCGGGCGGCAACAATTGGCAACACAACTCTCAGCACCGTGGTGGAACTCCCTACTCGGATCGCTCGACGGCAAACAAATATGGTGGAACAACCCGCGGGGCGTCAGCATCCGATCGGCAGGCCAATGCGCGTCAGAATCAAGCGAATACGGCGAACAGGGGTCAATCCGGGGGGCGCGGGAATCAGAATCAAGTGGGCGGACAACAACCGCGTGCGAGCGACCGTAGCTCCGGCGGCAATCGTGGATCGTCGGCGGGCGGTGGAGATCGTAGTGGCAATCGCGGCGGATCTTCCGGCGCAAGTAACAGAAGCACCGCGCTTGGTGGTGGTTCCAGTAGCAGAAGCGGCAGCGCAGCGCGAGCCAGCAGTTCGCGGGGCTCGTCGAGTATGGGATCGCGCGGCGGTGGCGGCGGGCGGCGGAGGTAGACAAGTGATGAACGAGGAAACCAAAATGAACTCAAGAAAAACGAATGTGCTAGCGCGAAAGGCTTTCGTGAGTTTGTCGATCGTTGGCCTCTGTTGCGCCTTGACGCTGCTCACCTCCTCTCCTTTATTCTCGCAGGCGAAACCGCCCGAATCTCCGGCGCAAAACCAAGAAACCTTTAGTACTCCGAAAGAGGCCGCGGACGCACTCATTAAAGCAGCAGGAACCTTTGACGTTGCTGCGCTGACGAAGATCCTTGGGCCGGGTGGCGAAGATCTAGTCGCCTCGGAAGATACCGTTCGAGACAAGAACATCGCGATCGCATTTGCCGAGGAAGCGCAGCGGAAAACTTCAATAGCCATCGACCCGAAAAAGCCGGATCGGGCCATTCTTGTTGTAGGAGACAGGGACTGGCCGATGCCGATCCCGATTGTGAAACGAAATGGGACATGGCTCTTCGATACCAAAGCTGGTCGACAAGAGATACTCTACCGGCGCATCGGCGCAAACGAATTGGATGCTCTTCAGATTTGCCGAAACTACGTGTATGCGCAGCACGAATACGCACTAGAAAAACACGATAATTCCGAAGTGAATCAATACGCTCAGCGAGTTATTAGCACGCCTGGAAAACACGACGGACTTGTATGGCGGAACCCAGATGGAAGCCTGGGCGGACCGATCTCTGAGGGCATCGCAGATGCATTGCAGCAAGGTTATTCGGATAAAGCAAAGCCTTATCACGGGTATTTCTTCAAAATCCTCAAAGGGCAAGGCCCCGCGGCTCCCCTGGGAAAGATGGATTTTGTCGTTGAGGGTGCCATGATTGGCGGCTTTGCGCTCGCGGCTGCGCCGGCCGACTACCGTGTCACCGGCGTCAAAACGTTCATCGTCAGTTATGAAGGAATTGTGTACCAAAAAGACTTGGGCCCAGACACTCTAAAGATCTTCCAGGAAATGGAACTGTATGACCCAGATAAAACGTGGAAACCCACGAATGATAGCTGGCCGGATGGCGCATCGGATGACCAGCTGGAACAAGCCAAAAACTGAATGGGTAGTTTAGTTTCTTAACCGATTGGGTCGGAGGTTCGAGATGCGTTGTTTGATGCGTGCTTTGTCTGTCGTGGCTGTCGCTTCCGCGTTATTTGCTTTCCCCACAATTGCTCAGCAGGGAGCCATCTACACGGCCACAGCCATTCCCTCTGTCGCCCTGTCGGGAGGCAGTACGAAAATTCGCATCCAGATTGTTTCCTACACCAGCGAGGCGGAGAGAGCTGAACTCAAGGACGCCTTCTCCAAGGAGGGCTCAGACAAAGGTGTGGCTCTCCTTCGTACTATGTCGAAGGGTTACATCAACATTGCCGGTCAATCTGGCCGCAAGATCCTCGCTGCCGTTATTCTCGATGTTCCGAACGGCAAACGACTCATCCTTATCACCGAGCACGTCCTCTCTGAATATGAGAAGACGCAAAACATTCACGCTGAGGATTATCCTCTTACCATCCTACGCATCCAATTTGACGCCATGGGAAAAGCACAAAGCGGGGAGGTTTGCCCGGCGGCAAAACTAAGCGTCACAAAAGATGGCTTCCTCGACGTGGCTACGCAGAGTCCAGACACGGCAACCCTGACCGACATTGTCCGCGCCAACTGAGTGTCTTCGCTCCACAATGACAGATTTTCGGCGCCGCTCTGAAAGAGCTAGGGTTTTCCCTAGTTGTTGCAATCCTCTCGGTTAGACAGAGTGTATTTGTGGGGATACCTGCGCCGGAAATCGCCGGTTCTCGAACCTGGAGACCATTCCACGAAATATTGTTTTGGCGCGACTGGTCGTTGACGGCTGTTATAGTCCGGAGGCCAACGAATGACTTCAGAATGTAAGTGCAAGATCCCTCTGGGGCTGCGCCAACAAGCGATCGAAGAAACTCCAGTTTTCTTTCATGGGCAAAAAACGTACAGCTACGCTATTCGCATTTCGCGACCTCTCCTTGCTTCCTTGCTCTTGCTTGCCACGATCGTCGGATGTTCATCTAAAGAAGAAAAGCCAGCTCCTCCGCCGCTCGGCGTCACGGTCACGCCGGTCGTCCAAAAGGATGTGCCCATCCATCAGGAATGGGTGGGGACGATGGTTGGCAACGTGGACGCGGAGATTCGTCCCAAGGTGGAAGGATTTCTGCTTACCCGTCTCTACACCGAAGGGTCCTACGTGGAGAAGGGACAGCCGATGTTCCAATTGGATAAGAGACAGGCGCAAGCTGCGGTGGAGCAGGCTACGGGAAACTTGGAGCGCGCTCGGGCTGCGTTGAGCCAGGCTCAAATCGATGTGCGGCGTTTTACCCCTCTGGTGGCGCAAAAGGCCGTGAGCCAAGCAGAACTGGACAAGGCCACGAGTTCGGAAAGGGCTGCGTCCGCTACGGTGGACGCGGATCAAGCTGCGCTGGACAACGCTAAGTTGAACCTTGGCTGGACGACTGTGACTTCGCCGATTTCTGGTATCGCGGGTGTGGCCAAGATCGGAATCGGAGATCTGATTACCCCAACGACGGTCATGACCACCGTCTCGACCGTCAACCCAATCTACGTTGACATCAACATCGCCGAACAGGATTACATGCGGTTTCAGCGGAACAAGCCCAATCAATCCAAACAGCCGAATCTGGAACTAATTCTGGGAGACGGGACGATTTATCCTCAACGGGGGAGCGTGCGGTTCGTCAACCGCGAAGTGGACTCAAGAACGGGGACCATTCAAGTACGCGGAGAGTTTCCAAACCCAGGCAACGTGCTGCGTCCTGGCCAGTACGCACGCATTCGCGCGGTGACGGAGTTGCGCAAGGCTGCATTTCTGATTCCGCAGCAGTCCGTTTCTGAACTGCAAGGCGTCTATCAGGTTGGAGTTGTGGGCTCAGACAACAAGGTCACAATCAAGACCGTGAAACTCGGCCCGCAGTTCGGTGACATGTGGGTGGTGGAATCGGGACTCCAGCCCGGAGAAAACGTAATCGTCGACGGATTGCAACGCGTGAAGACTGGAATGACGGTTGCACCGACGCCGTTCAAAGACACTCAGGCCAACGCCATGAACGGTGCGAAGTAACCATGTCAAAATTCTTCATTGGTCGGCCGATCGTCGCGATCGTCATCTCGATCGTCACGGTGATTGCGGGGCTCGTGGCGATGATGAAGTTGCCAGTCGCTCAGCTGCCCGATATCGTCCCACCACAAATAAACGTTTCGGCCACGTATACGGGCGCGGATGCGCTGACGATTGAACAGTCCGTCGCCACGCCGTTGGAACAGCAAATGAACGGTGTGGACAACATGCTGTACATGATGTCCACGAATGCCAATGACGGCACCATGACGCTCAAGGTGACCTACGATGTCGGCACCAACGTGGATATCGACCAGGTGAATACGCAGAACCGCGTATCGCAGGCCAGCCCCAATCTCCCCACTTCGGTTAACCAATATGGTGTGACCGTTAAAAAACTGATGGGCCTTCCGCTGCTGGTGCTTTCGGTGTATTCGCCCGAAGGCACGTATAACGGTCAATTTCTGGGTAATTACGCGACTATTAATATCAACGACGCGCTTCTGCGCGTTCCGGGAGTGGGACAAGTCACGAACTTTGGTGCCGCCGACTATGCCATGCGCATCTGGGTAAAACCGGATCAGCTGACAAAACTCGGCCTGACCGTCACGGATTTGACCAATGCCGTGCAGCAACAAAGCGCAGTGAATCCGGCCGGCCAGATTGGAGCTGAACCCGCGCCCAAAGGCCAGCAGTTCACTTACGCTGTTCGCGCGCCCGGCCGTCTGGTGAATCCTGAGGATTTTGGCAACATCATCGTTCGTCAGAACCCCGACGGTTCGACGGTCAGGCTCAAGGACGTGTCACGGATCGAGCTGGGATCCTTGGTGTATCAGCAGATTGGACGCTACAACGGGAAGCCAGCGGTCATCATTGCGGTTTATCAGGCCCCGGGTTCGAACGCGTTGGCCGTAGCGAAACAAGTCAAGGAGCAGATGGAGGAGTTGAAGTCTAATTTTCCGAGTGGCCTCGAGTATGTCGTCGCCATGGACACGACTCTTCCAATTACAGAGGGGATGAAAGAGATCATCAGCACCCTCTTGGAGGCGCTAGTCCTCGTCATTATCGTGGTGTTTCTGTTCCTCCAGAATTGGCGCGCAACTCTGATTCCGCTGCTGGCTGTACCAGTCTCACTGATTGGCACGTTCGCCGTATTTCCCATTCTCGGTTTTTCGATTAACACCCTGTCGCTGTTCGGGCTGATCCTCGCCATCGGCCTTGTGGTGGACGACGCGATTGTTGTTGTTGAAGCCGTCGAGCACCACATTGAACACGGCCTGTCTCCGAAGGACGCAACTCATAAGGCCATGGAAGAAGTGTCCGGTCCGGTAGTTGGCATTGCGTTAGTGCTCTCTGCGGTGTTCGTGCCTATGGCGGCGCTGGGAGGCATCAAGGGCCTGCTGAACCAGCAATTCGCAATTACTATTGCCATCTCTGTGCTTATTTCTGCCTTCAATGCTCTGACGCTCTCCCCTGCGCTGTCTGCGATGCTGCTTCGTCCCCGCAAAAAGTCCAAAGGTCCACTCGGAAAATTTTTCGACCTGTTCAATCGCGGGTTTGAAAAGATGACCGGCGGTTATGTGAGCTGGAGCCATGTTCTTATTCGCCGGTGGGCGCTTTCGATGCTGTTGCTCGTCGGCATCTCCGTGATCGCTGTGGGAATGGGCCGGCGCCTGCCCACGAGTTTTATACCGGAAGAAGATCAGGGCTATGCATTCCTGCAGATACAACTGCCTGATGCGGCCTCACTGCAGCGGACCGATGCTGTGATGCGCAAGATCGACGAAATGCTGGCGCACACGCACGGTGTTCAGAGTTTCAGCGGGATCTCCGGCTTCAGCCTGCTTTCAAACACCTCGGCCTCCTACACAGGGTTTTACTTCCTGCAACTTGAGCCGTGGGAAGAGCGCAAAACCGATGAGCTTTCTGCTACTGGCTTGATGCGCAGCCTGAACCAGCGATTGAGCAAGGAAATCCCGGAGAGCATGGCTTTTGCCTTCGGCCCTCCTGCGATTCCCGGCCTGGGCACCGCGGGCGGGTTCACGTTTATGTTGCAGGATCGCAGCGGCGGAAGCCTTCAACAGCTATGGGACACCCTGGAAAAATTGACGCAAGCCGCTCGTAAACGTCCAGAAATTGCGTCATTGGTCACGACCTTCCGTCCGTCCGTACCGCAGCTTTTTGTGGATGTCGATCAAGATCGCATTCTGAAGCAAGGACTTCAGTTCGGCGAGGTGTTCCAGACATTGCAGGCGTTTCTCGGGGGCGCGTACGTCAATCAGTTCAATCGCTTCGGACGGCAGTGGAAGGTGTACCTGCAGGCGGAACCGCAGTTCCGAAACAGCGCCGATCAGATTAGCAACTTCTACGTTCGCAACTCCAAGGGTGATATGACGCCGTTGGCCTCGCTTGTGACTATCAAGCGGGTTTCGGGGCCAGAGTACACCAACCGTTTTAATTTGTTCCGAAGCATCCAGATCAACGGTACGCCTGCTCCCGGTGTCAGTTCCGGACAGGCCATGGCGGCTATGGAGCAAGTATCCAAGGAAGTTTTGCCCGCAGGTTTCGGTTACGCGTGGAGTGACATGTCGTTCCAAGAAAAAAAGGCCGAAGGTGGGCAAGCGATGGTTTTTGGGATGTCCTTCTTGTTTGTGTTTCTGATTCTGGCGGCACTGTATGAGAGCTGGTCACTTCCTTTCAGCGTGCTTCTCTCCGTGCCAGTAGCGGTTCTTGGCGCCTACGGGGGGCTGCTTCTACGCAAATTCGATAACAACGTGTTTGCACAGATTGGCCTGGTCATGCTGATCGGACTGACTGCCAAGAACGCGATCCTGATTGTCGAGTTCGCAATCTTGGAGCACTCCAAAGGAAAAGAGCTAGTGGAAGCCACACTCGAGGGTGCCCGATTGCGGTTGCGGCCAATCCTGATGACGTCGTTCGCGTTTATCTTGGGATGCGTTCCTCTGTGGACGGCGAAGGGAGCAGGCGCTATTGGTCGGAAGGTGCTGGGAAGTTCAGTAATCACCGGTATGGGTGCAGCAACCGTTCTGGGAGTTTTCTTGGTGCCCGTCCTGTTTGTGGTGGTTGAGCGCATCGCCAAGAAGAAGCCTCACGTCGTTGTCGAGCATCCCGCCGCGCTCGAAGGAGGCCACGACTGATGCGAATAACCAGCACGGTTGTGCTTCTGTCACTTTTCTTGACTGGCTGTAGCGTGGGCCCCAAATACAAGCGCCCGGAGATCCAGCCTCCCGCCGACTTCTATGCAGAGAGACAGATAAGTACGAGTTCCGAGGCAGATCTGGCGTGGTTCGATTTATTCAAGGATCCTGTGCTGCAAGGCCTGATACGGGAAGCCCTCAAGAACAACTATGACTTGCAAGTAGCCTTGGCGAGGGTAGAGCAGGAACGTGCACTCGCCGGCGTGGCTCGTTCCCAGTATTATCCTCAGGTAGGATATGGCGGAAGCATTTCCGGGCAGCAGGCTCCGTTCCCACTCGTTTCGAACCACACCTATTATGCCTACAACTTCAGTACCATCTGGGAGATTGACCTGTTCGGGCGAATCCGCAAGCTGAATGAAGCACAGCGGGCCGCGTATTTTGGCAGTGAGGATGCCAGGCGCGATATTCGTCTCCTGGTTCTCTCAGAAGTTGCACAGGGATACTTTCAACTGCGAGCACTCGATGCCGACGTCGAGGTTGCGAGTCGAACCGTCAAGAGTTTCCAGGATACTCTGGACATCTTTCAGCACCGGCTTGAAGGTGGCGCCGCTTCCGGTCTCGAGGTTGCTCGGGCACAAGCTGCTCTCGCGAACGTCGCCGCCGTGATCCCGGATCTACGCAGACAGATCGTTGCGCAAGAGGCAGCATTGAACCTGCTCTTGGGGCGCGCCCCCGGACCGATTACCCGCGGCAGCGCCTTGGCCGAGCAGTTTGACCCACCAGAGGTGCCAACCGGGTTGCCTTCCCAATTGTTGGAACGCCGGCCCGATCTCCAGCAGGCTGAGGAGAACCTCATTGCTGCAAACGCCAACGTCGGTGTCGCAAAAGCCAATTTTTTTCCGACGATTTCCTTGACGGGCGCGCTTGGTGGAGTAAGCCCGCAACTTTCGGAGCTCACAGGTGCCGGAAGGGCGTGGAGCCTGGCCGGAAATCTGGCTGGGCCTCTTTTTACGGCTGGCCGCTTGAAGAACGAATATCGGGCGGCGCTGGCGCAACGCGACCAGGCAAAGATTGCCTTTGAGAAATCCGTTACGCAGGCCTTTGGCGAGGTCTCAACGTCGCTGTCGGCCCACCAAGAACTCGCCAAGTCGTACGCGGAACAGCTAAACTCTGTCGAGGCATATCGTGAGTCAGTCCGGCTGTCGAGTATCCGATATGACAGCGGCCTCGCAAGCTATCTCGAGATCATTGATGCGCAGATCCAAATGTATCCGGCAGAGCAGTCGGCAATCATCTACGACCTCGGTCGCAAAGTGGCGCTCGTCAATCTGTATCGAGCGCTGGGCGGCGGCTGGAATCTGAATGATGCGCAGTGGAGTAGCACCAGTGGGACGGCCGCGCCAGCGCCCTCACCTACCCCATAAGAGTCTTTATTGCGAAAGAGGAGCAAACTTCCAATGGCCAAAAACGACGCGTCACAGGAAGAAAAATCCTTGAAGAAGAAAAAATACGAAAAAGAGATGAAGCGGCTGCAGGCGGAACTCTGTAGATTGCAGGACTGGGTTAAATACAAAGGTCTCAGGGTCATTGTTGTCTTCGAGGGACGGGATGCCGCAGGCAAGGGCGGCACAATTCGCGCTATGACGGAGCGGGTTAGCCCGCGCGTATTTCGCTTGATCGCGCTGCCGGCCCCTTCCGACCGCGAGAAAAGTCAGATGTACATTCAGCGCTACATGCAACATTTTCCAGCCGCCGGTGAGATTGTGATCTTCGACCGTAGCTGGTACAACCGCGCCGGCGTTGAGCACGTCATGGGCTTTTGCTCGGACGAACAATACCGCGAGTTTCTGAAGCTCTGCCCGACGGTCGAAAAGTACATGACCGATGCCGGAATCATCCTCATCAAATACTGGCTGGAGGTCGGCCAGAAGGAGCAACAACGCCGGTTCGAAGCGCGACTCAAGGATCCTCTCCGCCAGTGGAAGCTCAGTCCCATGGATCTGGAATCGTTTCGCCGCTGGTATGACTATTCGCGTGCCAGGGATCGCATGCTGGAGGCCACGGACTCAAAACACGCCCCATGGCACCTGGTTCGCTCTGACGACAAGCGCAAGGCTCGGCTGAATTGTATTTCTCACTTGCTGAGCATGATTCCCTACAAGAAAGTTCCCCGCGAGAAGATTAAACTGCCGAAGCGCTCGGAAAAACATAGCTACAACGATCAGGCATCGGTCAAGCGGCACAAATTCATTCCGGAGAAATATTGATCAAAGGGGAAAAGAAATGAGAAGGCTGATTGTTTTTGGGTTCATTTTATTTCTAATGAGCGGTTCTTTGTTGTTTGCGCAAGATGTGCGTTACAACTACGACAGAAAGGCCGATTTCAGCAAATTCAAGACCTTCAAGTGGGTTGAAATCAAGGACGCTGACCACGCGAATCCATTGGTCGAGAAGCAGATTCGAGACACAGTAGAAGCTGAGCTGGCGAAGAAAGGCCTGCAGAAGACCGATGCGGATTCGGCTGACCTCTACGTCGCCTATCAGACAGCCCTCAGTACGGAGAAGCAATTCACTTCGTATAACACTGGTTGGGGATACGGTCCCGGCTGGGGCGGCGGATGGTATGGAGGTGGCATGGGCACAACCATGACCACAGGTTCGACTTCCACGATTTATGTTGGGCAGCTGGACATTGATATGTACGAATCGGCCAAAAAGGAATTGGTTTGGCGAGGCACCGCGAGCAAGACCATTGATCCAAAGGCAAAACCGGAGAAACAGCAGAAGAATTTGACGAAAGCCGTCGCAAAACTCTTAAAGAACTATCCGCCCCCAACGAAGTAAGGCTCGGACTGTTGGAGCTGGAATACTCTGTCAGAAAGAGATTCTATGAACTGGACCAGGTTGGCACTACGTAACAATCATCGGCGGTTTTTGCGTCTGTTTTCAGTCTTGCCGTTGCTGTTCTTGCTCGCGTCGCCGGTGGAAGCCAAAATGTTCACCGATTTCGATCCCAATCTCGATTTTTCAAAATTCAAAACCTTTGCTTTTATAGGTGGAGTTGAAGCGCTGGTCAGAATGCAATTGAATCCAGAACAGCTAAACAACCAAATCCATCGTGCCGTTACCCGCGAATTGACCGCTAAGGGACTTCGCGAGGTAAAGCCGGAAGAGAATCCGGATTTAGTGGTTCGATATTGGGCTAACAGTCAGAAGGACTCGGACGTGGCAACGAGCGCCAACTGGGGAGTATTCGGCCCGTACTTTGGTTATCACTGGGGATATGTCTACTACAACATGGAAACTTACACCAACCACCAAGGTACTCTTGGCATTGAACTCATTGATGCAAGATCGCGCGAACTCGCCTGGCGCATGTTTGTTAGCGTCAAACTAATTCACTCGGACTCCGCCAAGATTTGGAAGACGGCTGACGGCAACATCAAGAATGCTTTTAAAAGCTATCCGCCCTCTGCAAAAGAGGTGGAAGCAAAGAAACAGCAGTGGGCCAAAGAAGACGCTGCCAAGAAGCCTTCGTGACCGCATTTAGCGTGATGTCTACGTTAATCCGTGATCCGCGGCACTCCCGAGACTAGCCCAGAGAACGACCACGGACCGAGGGCCGGCCTGGTATTTGTGGCCCGAGACCGGCGATGCTCTTTGCCATTCCACAATGTCTTGAGGCGACTCGAGAAAAGTGTCAATCCACCGTCGCCACGGCCCGCTCTTCGCACCGTGTACCGGTGGAAGCTCGAATTCGAGGGGCTGCCAATAGGCGTTAAAGATGGCAAACACTGCAAGGCCTTCTCTTGCGAGTTCCGCGCTGAAGGCGATACTGTGAGAGCCGTCGCTCCAGTCCGGTTGATGGAGCTTGACGCCATGCCAACCTTTAAATCCCTCACTGATCAGTTGGGTCAATGTCTTACGCTGGCGTTCTGCGTCTGTGTCTCGTAGCAAGCGTCTCGCGATGAGCAATTTCACAAAACGGCGTACGTCCGCATGTTGTTCCACCAAAGACCAGTCAAACCAATTTCCTCCGTTATCGTGACAATAGGCATTGTTGTTGCCGCCCTGCGTTCGCCGAACCTCGTCGCTCATTAAGATCATTGGCAAGCCAAGAGAAAGCATCGTCACCGTCAGGAAGTTCTTGACCTGGCGATTCCTTATTTTCTCAATGCCGGGATCATTCGTTGCACCTTCCACTCCGCAGTTCCAGCTGCGGTTGTCGTTCGCTCCGTCGCGATTTTCTTCACCATTAGCTTCGTTGTCTTTGTGGTTGTAAGAAACCAGGTCATTCAGAGTGAATCCGTCGTGACATGTCACGAAATTGACGCTCTGCTCCGCTTCTCGCGCCTCGTGCCGATAGATCTCATGACTGCCAAGCAAACGGTCAGCGAAACGCCGCACCGACCCGTTTTCGGACCGGAAAAAGCTTCTTACGTCATCACGAAAGTGTCCATTCCACTCTTTCCAGCTGTCCCCGACAAAGCTGCCCACCTGATACAGTCCGGCCGCATCCCACGCCTCGGCAATCAACTTTGTGCCCGCCAGAATTGGGTGCGACTCGATATCCCAAAGAACGGCGGGATTGGACATCGGACGGCCGGTGGAATCGCGAGCGAGAATCGAAGCGAGATCGAAGCGAAAACCATCCACGTGCATCTCTTCAACCCAATAACTGAGACTGTCAACGATCATTCGACGAACGATTGGATGGTCGGCGTTTAGTGTGTTGCCTGTCCCGCTGTAATTCGCATATCGCGAACGATCTTGTTCCAAAATGTAATAGGTATTGTTGTCGATTCCGCGAAAACTTAGCGTCGGTCCACGGTCATCGCCTTCCGCGGTGTGGTTGAATACAACGTCCAAGATAACTTCGATTTGCGCGCGGTGCAGAGCCTTGACCATGTCGCGAAACTCATCGATGGGGCCCAGAGCATCGCGCCGGGAGCTGTAATCTCCATGCGGCGCAAAGAAAGATACTGGCGCATAACCCCAGTAGTTGACCCGGCCCGGCGGACAATCCTGGGGATCGAATTGAAATACCGGCAGAAGTTCGACGGCCGAGACTCCTAAATCCTGGAGATACGGAATTCTCTCGATGAGTCCACGAAATGTGCCTCGTGCTTCCTCGGAAACCCCGGAATTCGGGTTCCGCGTGAAGCCTCTAACATGCATTTCGTAGATGATGGTCTGGGAAGATGGTCGTCGCAAAGGCGTATCGCCCTCCCAGTTGTATAAGCGTGGATCTACGATCACGCTCTTCATCGCGGTCGGGGCATTGCCGCCCCGTTCTCGAGCTGCGTCACGAGAGTAGTTCTTGGGAACGGCAACTCCGCGTCCGTATGGATCGAGTAGGACTTTCTCACGATCAAAGCGCATCCCATTGGACGGATCGAATGGTCCTTGGGCCCGGTACGCATAGAGCTGACCCGCCCGCAGACCGGGAATAAAGATATGCCAATAGTGGTAGGTTCGATTAACAACCGGGTTCAACGAAATCACGCGTGCAGGGCGCGCATCGTCTTCGTGATCAAACAACAACAACTCGATTCCCGAAGCATCCCGCGAAAACAAAGAAAAATTGACACCGCTGAGTTCGACCGCCGCGCCAAGCGGAAAGGTCTTACCCTTATTCTCAGGATCCCTGGAAGTAGAAAATGAGCTCGGCACCAAGAAGAAGTCCCCCAAACAAACATGGTGGTTGCCCCACGACGTTGCCGAAGCACCCGGAAATCCGACTTCAATACACGCATCCTAAGGCAAACAACCTCTGGACGGCTACTGGGAAAACCCCTAGTTCACTTTGAAGTTGATTTCAAACACAATCAAGCAATTAGGGACTCCCGAGTCGTTGAGAAGACTGCGCGGCCGCAAAAGCACAGGGACAAATAAGTTCAGTTATTCAAAGCGCTCTTTTCAATGTTCACATGGCCCGATTCGTCGGATTTCTGTGTGCCTTTCGAGCTCTCGGTTTCGGGTAACCTCGCCAGGAGAAGCAATTGTTCTCACCGGACAAAGTCGTCAACCCGCTCGTCTTGATTCTTCTCATTGAAATGATGGTGGCGACGGGACTTGGCGTATCATTCGGTGAGCTCGCGGGCGTAGTTAAGAATGCAGGTCTTCTAGCGCGTGCAGCGCTGGCAAATTACGTTCTGGTCCCCGCAGCAGCCATTCTCCTTTTATATCTGTTCCATACCGCGCCGATGGTGACTGCCGGCTTTCTACTCGTTGCCGTGTGTCCCGCGGCCCCGTTCGCTCCACCGCTAACATCGATGGCCAGAGGCAATGTTAACGTTGCTGTCGGACTAATGGTGGTTTTAGCGGCGTCCTCTGCGATTCTTGCGCCAATTCTATTGAGCTTTCTCTTACCTCTTATGGCTCGCGGAGCAAACTTGAAAATCGATACGTTCAAGATTGTAACAACGCTTCTGATGACCCAAATTCTGCCGCTGGGAATCGGGATGTTGGTTCACTCCAGACTTCAGAAGCGTGCGGCAAAGTTGCAGAAGCGAGCGAATCTCCTCAGCGCGGTCCTTAGCGTCGTGGTCTTTGCATTGATCATTAGCCTGCAATATAAGACCCTCGCGGAAATCCGATGGGTGGGCTTTGTGGGACTCGCTCTCCTGACACTGCTCTGTCTGACAGCCGGCTGGATAGTCGGGGGCCAAATGATTGGAGTTCGCCGGGCGGTTAGCCTGACTACGGCAGCGCGAAACGTTGGCGTTGCGCTGGTGATCGCAACCGCGAGTTTTCCTGACAGTGCGGCTGTGACCGCAGTCATCGTTGTCGCGATTTTCCAGACGGTGCTGCTCACGCTGATTTCTCTATCGATGGGCCGATTCTCTTCAGCGCCTCAACCATTCTGAGGGCAAAAAAAACAATGCCTGCGACGAGACTTGCTTCGTAGAAGGAAAGTCAGCGATTACTTTGGTCGCGAGGTTCCGAGCCCCTGCCGATCTTCTGCCGATGCATCCTGTTTGTCGTCTGGGTTGCCAAAAGACCGCTCGATGATGGACTGCAGCCGCTGCTGCCGATACCGTAGAGCATGATGACGTTCTTCGGGCAGGACAGAGATCATCTCACTGATGAGGGCCCTCATACGACGCATAATCTGCACACTATTGGCGCCATAGAAACAAATCTCATCGAATGCCAAGCGCAGGAAGTCCTCCCAGCTCGGAAAGGCAATGAGGACTCGGATGTTGTGGTCCGAGTCGCGAAACGCGCCAATTTCTAAACGGCGTCGGCCCAGACGGAGCAAAAGATCTTCAATTTGGTCTAGTGCCTGTACCGCTGTGGTCGGATCATTGATTGCCGGAGACAGGGCCTTGATGGCGATGTCGACCAGCAATCGGATGGCATATTTAGGATCTTGCTCGAAAGTACGCTCGCCGCCCAGGTCAATCGCACTCCTCAGTTGTGACTCAGCGATTCGGCCCCCTTCCCCAACAACCCGCAGAATCGGCGTCAAATCAAAGACAGAATCACCAACAGCGGAGGCGAATTCAATGACACATCCGGCTCTGCTGGCAATCTGCACCAGCGCCGGCACATCCAAAGCTTGGACGATCTCCGGATGGCCGCGATGCACAAGCGTCTGGACAGTAGGAAAATGAGAGATTTCAGCAAAGCCCGAAGACGCAGGCGTATCTAATGGGGGATAGAGATTCTCAATAACTTTGCGACCGTGATCACCCGTGAAGACCAACATCCTGGTAACCTGCAGCATACTCACACGTTGGATGAGACTAATAAACATGATGACGCTTACTATAAGCAGCGCGGTTACCACCACTATGCCGACTAACGGAACTCGGCCGGTGCCCCCACGGTCGACCCAAGCCAATGCAACCAATGCGTAAAGAAATGTGGCAGTAAAAACACCGATCGCGTGGGATATCACGGGGTCACGGGCGATCCACAAAACGAGCCGCGGCGAGTAGGCTGTAGCACTGAATTGCACCATGACAAAGGTCAGAGAGAATACAATGCCTGTGAGGGCGAGCATACCGGACGCAATGGAAGAGTAAATGCCGATTGCAGCATTCGCGCTGACAGTGGAAGTGAAGCCTGGCAGGATCACATCGGCCAGGCGCGCTACCGTCACGCCAGACGTGAGCGCCGCCGCCGCATAAACCAACGGAACAAGCCATGCCTTGGCCTGGGTTTTGCGCAGCTTATGGAACATTGTCTCGCGAACTCGCTCTTCTTATTCGGCCGATTGCGTCCTGACAAAGTTGTATTTTGCGCTGAACATAATCCGCGGCGCATTGCCCGTAGATCCGTCTTTGTTTACTCGCCAGCCATAAAGGAATTCCGTGCCTAAGGTTAGTGAGCCATAAGGATTCCAGATCAAGTTACCCGCCGCATAATTGCTCTGGTGAAATACGGAACCCGGCTGAGCTTCGGTGTTTTGCACTTGGGCAAAGCCGTATACCAAGCTTGAGCGCAATCGCTTGAGCCAGAAATGTTGTAAACCCCCGTAGGTTGCGAATACAGGCAGCGCTTTGAGTTCGGGATTCTGCAAGCTGGTGACAGCCGCGTCGATCCCCAAGCCCGACGTATCATTTATATACCTCTCGATGCCGTTCCCGTAAGCTCCTTGATAAACGATCGTATCCTGCCCCCAAACCTTTTCGGATCCTGCCAGATTGAAGCCCCAACCGAACACGGAGTCATGCCGGCCATCTGGTAGATATGCCGCTACATCTCGAAACAATGCGGAAATCTGCACATGGCCGCGATCCATTTCACGCCGCAGCTTCAAGGTTCCGTCAGGCGCAGGGCTGTTCGGCTGAGCGCTGAAATCGGGGGTCGTGAATGCGACGTCCGAGTTAGGCTTCTCAACCGATAGGCTGAAGGTCGTCTTTTCGGCGACGACAAGGCTGTAACGAAATTGCGGGTTGCGGATGGAAACCTGCGCATTCGGGCCTTGGAAGTCGAGTTGGTCAGTTCCCGCGTCAGGATCCATGAAGTTCGAGAAGGTCTGGCCGATCAGGAAATTCTTTGCTTGCCCGTAAGCATGGCGCAATCTTGGAGTGGTAGCGTTGGAACCGAAAAGATCAGCTTCAGCGAAGAACCGGATTGCTTCGCCTGATTTCAGCGGGACCAGGAAGTCAAGATTGATGCGCGTCGGTCTTACCGATATGGTCGTGTTCGTAAATGCGGCTGGAGCCGGAATTGGGATGGTGGCAGGAATGAAGCTATCGACGTTTCCTGCCGGCTTTAAATCGTAGATAAAGTCAGTTTTGGCATAACCGCCTATCCGCAATAATGTGCTCGTACCTGGCAGCCGAAAATATCCGGGAAAACGCGGGTCCAACGGTTCGTTATTGATGCGCGGCGCGGCCAGCGGATCCTGCGCAAAGGTGCGATAGGTGGAAGTGGCCTGGCCAATTTCCTCCTTCTTCGGAGTCAGCTCAGTTTCCGCTTCCGTTTTTTGTTCACTCTGCTGCGTGCCAGCCGCTGCTGGTGCGGGTGTGGCTGCTGCAGCTTGTGCTTTAACCGGAGCGCCCGAAATGCGCTTCAGTTCGCTCTGCACCTCTGCCATCTGATTCTGCAGATTGTCGAGTTTCTTTTGAAGAGCCTCTATTTGAGACGGGCTCGCTTCTTGTCCTTGTGCGCGAGCCGATTGAGAGCCGGCGACGAAAAAAGCTGCACAGAGCAAACAGACCGAAGTTTTTTTACAGAAACGGATCTTTATTCTCGCACCGACACGAAGCGCAGTTGCGGAATTCAATGAAAAACGAAAGCTGGGGATATACGCGTTCAGACAATTCATACAAGGACCTCTCTAAATCGCAGAGATATCGTAGAAACGAATTCCGTTGCTTCCCGACTGCGAAGATTCGGCAATTTGCTGCGGCTTCGAATAAGACAAGCTTCTGTTGGCAGCATCTTTCGTAACCCCGTCGAACTGGCAAGTATGCGAAAGATCGATACAACAAGGTCTCTCGCCATTTGTATTTGCAGGGTAAGAGACAATTTCACGCGATGAAACTAGGGATTTCCCTAGTTGTTGCGGTTCTTCGGCACTGCTAAATGTCTTCACAGACCAAAATTAAGGTCACAGCAAATCGAACACCGGTCATGCCAAACCAAGTGCGAGTTGTCGGGAGGATCATATGAGTACCGCAACAAATGCGTCCGCTTCTCGAGTGGATCAATTCCTTATGGCAGCGGAAGCAAGGTTCGATCGCTGGCGAGCATTGTTGCATGAAGCTCGCTTGTGGGACCGAGCGACGAATCAGCAGACTCCGGGCAAACATCACGCGGCTGTCACGAAGTGCTTCAATGAACTGCGTCAGTGGGAAGACTATTTTGCCTATCCGGGACAAACACTACTGAAATCGCTGGAGGAACGCATCGCATCAAGCGACGCATCTGGCACCGCTCGTTTGCTTCAGTCGATGAGTGCCGCGCTACTGACACACTCGTATCGCTCCAGTGCTGCGGATTGGGAGGGTGAAGGACAAGCCGCCATAAATCTTGGTGAGCAGGTCCCTGTTCCGGGAGAAGAAGCGGCAGCACGACGACCTTACTTTGAAGTGCTCGTGGTGAGTCCGGCGCACCGAACAGTATGGCAGGAACTGGCGCAGGATCTCCGCAGGCTGCGCCGACCCTCCGACAAATTCATCTATGAGCCAGTGTTTGTGGGCACTTATGAGGACGCGGTACTGGCGACGATTCTGAATGGCAGCGTGGAGGCTGTGATTATTTACGAGGGAATTTCCCTCGCATCATCTCACGACGCCCCGGTGCTGCGTGAATTTCTGACCAGCCATCTTGCTGGGAGCGGATTTGACGCAAGTTCGGCCGACTACAGCTTGGCACTCGCTCAGGGCCTGAAGCAGTTGCGCCCGGAACTGGACATTTATTTCCTCAGTGACCGCCAAGTGGAGAAAGTGGCCGGCGACGTCTCGGCGGATTGCATCCGTAGGGTTTTCTACCAAGTTGAAGAACCATTGGAGCTTCACCTCAGCATACTTGATGGAGTTGCTGACCGATTCGACACTCCGTATTTTGACAACCTGCAGAAATATGCGCAGCGTCCTATCGGAACATTTCATGCGCTGCCGGTTGCACGAGGGAAGTCGATATTTAAATCGAATTGGATTAGCGACATGGGTAAGTTTTACGGCATAAATCTATTTCTCGCGGAGTCCTCCGCTACGACCGGTGGACTGGATAGCCTGCTGGAGCCTACAGGCAACATCAAAGTGGCCCAGGATAAGGCGGCACGAGCATTCGGAGCGGATCACGTTTTCTTTGTGACCAACGGAACATCGACTTCGAACAAGATGGTGGAGCAGGCACTGCTGGCGCCTGGCGACATCATGTTGGTCGACCGGAATTGCCATAAGTCACATCACTATGGCGCGGTAATTTCGGGCGCCTATCCCTTGTATGTCGAAGCGTATCCCCTGACACAGTACTCGATGTATGGGGCGGTTCCACTGCGCACGATCAAAAAGGCGTTGCTTGATTTGAAAGCCGAGGGTCGACTGGATCGCGCGCGGCTTCTGGTGCTGACAAACTGCACGTTTGATGGACATATCTACAACGTCGAGCGCGTCATGGAAGAGTGCCTGGCGATCAAGCCGGATCTCATTTTCCTGTGGGATGAAGCGTGGTTTGGTTTCGCCAGGTGGACTCCGTTCTACCGGCGGCGCACTGCCATGGGGGCAGCCGCAACTCTGGAGAAAAAGTTCAAAGATCCCGCGTACCGTGCGGCCTATCTGGAGCAAGAAAAGAAACTGGGAGCCGACCTGAAAGGCAGCGAGAAAACACTGCTTGAAACGCGATTGCTCGCCAATCCCGACAAAGTACGTCTTCGCGTTTACCAGACTAATTCGACCCACAAATCCATGTCGTGTTTACGCCAGGGTTCCATGGTACTGGTCAAAGACCAGGACTATCACACCGTTGAGGAACAATTCCACGAGGCGGTATTCACGCACGCTTCGACTTCGCCGAACCTTCAGATTATTGCGACGCTGGATGTAGCGCGACGGCAGATGGAGTTGGAGGGCTACGAACTGGTAAACCGGGCCATTCAACTGGCGCTAGACGTGAGGCGCGAAGTCAACTCGCATCCGTTAATCTCGAAATACTTCCGCGTGTTGGGCGCCGACGAAATGATCCCAGCGGAGTTCCGGAATTCGGGATTTGTGGACTATCTGACCGCGGGCGTGAACTGGGCCACCGCCGTGAAGGCTTTCAAGGAAGATGAATTCGCGCTTGACGTAACCCGCCTTACGCTGGTTTGCGGATCGGCGGGATTCGACGGTACACAATTCAAAAATCTGCTCGCCGCTGACTTTGACATTCAGCTGAACAAGACTTCGCGTAACAGTGTTCTGCTTCAGACCAACATTAACAACACGCGCAGCGACATCGCTCAGCTTATTAAGGTCCTCGTCCAGATCTCACAGGGGATTGAGAAGAAGCTTGGCGAGGGGGGCAGCGCCGCCAAACAGGCATTCCAGGCGCGCGTGAAATCACTGATGACGGATGTGCCCGATCTTCCCAATTTCAGCTGCTTCTTCGATCGGTTCCGTGAGGATCCTTCCAGCAAAACCAGCGAAGGTGATATGCGCTCCGCATTCTTCGCAGCGTATCGCGAGAAACAATGCGAGCACATAAAACTATCCAGCCCGGAGATCGATAAACGACTGAAGGAAGGACCGGAGTTGGTTTCGGCCAGCTTTGTAATCCCCTACCCACCCGGATTCCCGATTATGGTGCCGGGACAAGTCATCAATGCGCAGACCATTGAGTTCATGCGCAAGCTCGACGTGAAGGAGATTCACGGCTTTACCGCGGCACTCGGGCTGAAATTGCTGAATCCGGCGTTTCTGCAATCGCTGAAGGCGCCAATGAAAACTCCAACGAATGCGGCAAAGCATGAGAAGGGCAAGGCTGCGCGCAGTGCGTCCGGCCATTAAGTTCCATGGGTTGGCCCTTATAAAGCGATCGATTCGTAAGCAAGGAATTCGAAGCGAGGGCAGATTCTTTTCGTCCAAGGAGGACAGTTATGGCGACTCCCATACGGTCTCAGCTTTCCGTGACTCTCAAACAGCAACAAGAGTTTGAAAAGCTCAGTCCATTCGAACTGAAAGATAAATTGATCCAGTTGGCCGGCGACGCCTCTCGGCAAAGCACGCAGACAATGCTAAATGCGGGTCGCGGCAACCCGAACTGGATTGCAACGACTCCCCGGGATGCTTTTTTCACGTTGGGCTCATTTGCAATCCAGGAATCGAAGAGGGTATGGGACGAGTCCGACCTGGGGGGAATGCCTCAAAAGGCCGGGATAGCAAAACGCTTGTTGGATTTTGCGGCAAAAAATCCCAATGCGCCCGGGATTGGTCTGATTCAGGCGGCCGTCGAGTATGCCGTGAAGGAATTCAAGTTCAACCCGGATGCATTTGTTCACGAGCTGATCGACAGCATCATCGGGGACCAATACCCGTCGCCGGATCGCATGCTGGTTCATGCCGAACGCGTGGTGCATGAATACCTGGCCAAAGAAATGTGCGGGGGCAAGCCACCGGCCGGGAAGTTTGACATTTTTGCAGTCGAGGGTGGCACGGCGGCAATGTGCTACATCTTTGATTCTCTGATGGTGAACCACCTGTTACATCGAGGAGACAAGGTGGCGCTGGCTCTGCCGATGTTCACTCCGTATATTGAGGTTTGTCATCTCGATCGGTTCCACTTCGATGTAGTGGAGATGAATGCGAGTGAAGTGTCTTCGAGTGATGGGCGGCACACCTGGCAATATCCAGATGCGGAGATTGACAAGCTCAAAGACCCATCGATTAAAGCGTTGTTCTTTGTCAATCCAAGCAATCCTCCCTCCGTCGCTATGCGCGCGAACTCCATGCAGCGATTGGCTGCCCTGGTTCAGAACAATCGTCCGGACTTAATCGTGGTCACCGATGACGTGTACGGCACCTTCGTGCCCGGCTTCCGCTCCTTAATGGCTGAAGTTCCGCAAAACACAATCGGCGTGTATTCCTTTTCGAAATATTTCGGTTGCACTGGATGGCGCCTGGGAGTTGTTGCGATTCATGAGGACAATATTTTCGACAAAGCAATTGCCAAGCTGCCTGAGGGTATTCGCCGGGAATTGAATACACGCTACGGTCCCCTGACGCTTCATCCAGAACAGATCAAGTTCATCGACCGCATGGTAGCGGATAGCCGCTGCGTAGCGCTGAATCACACAGCCGGCCTGTCGCTGCCGCAACAAGTTCAGATGACGTTGTTCTCGCTTTTTGCGCTCCTCGACAAGGACGACCGTTACAAGAAACTCACCAAGGAAATTGTGAAGCGTCGATTGCAGGCCTTGTGGGCCGGAATGAATCTGCCCCTTCCTGCAGATGCGATGCGTGCTGATTACTACGCGACTCTCGACATCATGGTTTGGGCTGAGAAGACACACGGCCCCGCGTTCGTCGAATTCCTTAAGAAGAACTATCACCCCTTTGATGTGCTATTCGCATTGGCCGAAAAATTCTCGACAGTGCTTCTCAACGGAAGCGGCTTTGCTGGCCCGGATTGGTCGGTGCGAGTGTCGCTCGCCAATCTGCCGGACGAGGCGTACTCCCAAATCGGCAATCAACTCACAACAGTGGTGCAAGTGGCAGTTAACGCGTGGAAGGCTCAGGCGTCCGCGTAGAACGCATAAAACGACCCGAAGCATATCAAGGGAGGTAGATGATGTTCATCTTGACGTGGTTTGCTGAGACCCTCCGACAGTACCCGGAGATCGCCATTTTCCTCACGCTCGCCTTCGGATATTACTTCGGCAAATTCACTTTCAAGGGTATCGGCCTGGGGTCAGTCACTGCCACGCTGCTGGCGGGAGTCATAATCGGGCAAATCGGTATAACCATTTCGCCGCCCCTGAAGGCAACTGTCTTCCTCATGTTTTTATTCGCCGTCGGCTACGGTGTCGGCCCACAGTTTGTACGCGGTGTCGCCAAGGATGGCTTGCCGCAAGCTATCTTTGCCGCGGTCCAATGTGTGTTCTGTCTGCTGGTCCCCGTCGCGATTGCGAAGATAGCCGGCTACGACCTCGGATACGCAGCGGGGTTGTACTCTGGATCGCAAACAATCTCCGCTGCGATGGGCCTCTCAACGGACGCCATCAACCGGCTCGGGTTGGCGGCCGACCAGACCAAAAGTCTGTTGAACTCAATGCCCGTCGCCTACGCGGTGAGTTACATTTTCGGCACCGTGGGTTCGGCGCTTGTGATCGCGCTACTAGGTCCGGCGCTATTGCGATTGGATCTTGTCGCCGCCTGTAAGGACTACGAAGAAAAGAATGGCGGCAGCAAAGAACTCGGTGGGCCAGGGTCGGCTTGGCACCGTTGGGAAATACGTGCCTTCCGCGTGAAGCCAGGCGGAAAGGTCGCGGGTCTGCGAGCTATCGAAGCCGAGGCATTGGTGCCGGATGCGCGCATTTTCGTACTGCGCGTACGCCGCGAAGGGAAGATCGAAGATGCCACCGCGGACACAGTGTTGCATGAGAACGATGTGGTGGCGGTTGCCGGAGCTCGCGAAGTGCTTCTGAGAGTGGTTGGGGAAGGGGGCACGGAAATCGAAGACCCGGAATTGCTAAGCGTTCCGATAGAAGGTGTGGACGTATATGTCACCAGCAAGGCGGTCGACGGCAAAACGCTGGCCGAAATCGCCCAACTCCCTGCGGCACGGGGCGTCTTCCTGCGAAAAATTACGCGGGGCGCGACCGCCACGACAATCCCCATCCTGCCGAACACTCAAATCAACCGCGGTGATCTACTCACAGTCGTTGGCCGCACGCAGGACACCACCGCCGCGGCCAAGTTGCTCGGCGTTGCGGATCGGCCGACTGACGTGGCCGACGTCGCATTCATTGGCGGGGCGATCACGCTGGGCGCATTCGTCGGTGCGCTGGTCCTGAAGATACACGGAGTGCCGCTGACCTTGTCAACCGCAGGAGGCGCGCTCATCGCCGGCCTCGTGTTTGGCTGGCTGCGCTCGGTACGCCCACTATTCGGGCGGATTCCATCCCCCACCGTGTGGTTCATGAACTCAGTCGGTTTGAACATCTTCATTGCAGTGGTGGGCATCTCGGCAGGCCCGGGCTTCGTGAATGGGCTCAAGACGCAGGGCATCAGCTTGTTTCTGTGGGGCGCGCTGGCGACCACGGTGCCACTCATTCTAGGTATGTTCGTGGGCAAGTACATTTTCCGTTTCCACGACGCGCTGTTGCTTGGCATCGTTTCTGGGGCGCGCACCACGACTGCTTCGCTCGGCTTGGTTTGCGATCGTGGCCACAGCCAGGTTCCCGCGCTCGGTTACACGGTCACCTACGCTGTCGGGAACACTCTGCTCACGATCTGGGGCATGGTCCTCATCATATTGCTGTCGTGACAGCCTCAGCGGATGACAATCACGAACCTTTCAAAGCTCTATAGCTGTTTATTTAAGACTTCTCCTACTATAAGCAGGCGTAGTTCAATCCAACCGCGGCTTTGCTCGCCAATTCCAACATCCCGAGTCGAAACGGGGTGGTAGGCTTACAATCCGAAGCCGCTATGCTAAGACTGAGATCAATTCTTGCCCTCGCAGATATTTTGGGCACTGCCGTGGGCGTTAGGAGGGCTTATGCGTGCCGATCATGTGGAAGTCTCATGGGATAAGGACAAATCGAATTGGATGGTGGCGATTAAAAGCGGAGAAGAGGTAATCCGACGTCATTGCAAGCTGCCAAAGGACGCCGACGAACAATCGCTGCGCACGGCGGCGCAGCAGGTCGTACATGACGAAGGCTACGAACTGGATGCTGCGGGGCTAGTCATTCAGCGCTAGTTACGATTGGGGAACATTCGGGGAAGGGGTGCGTACCGTAACCATGAGCCTACTGCAAAACGTGAAGTACACCTTCCGGCAGGTCCGGCAGAATCCGGGATTTTTCGCGATCGCCATAGCGGCGCTGGTGCTGGGAATTGGTGCGAATACAGCGATCTTCAGCGCGGTAGACGCTGTGTTGCTGCGGCCGCTGCCATACGGGGATCCGTCGCGACTGGCGATTGTATGGGAGGACGCGTCGTTTATCGGGTTCGCGCATAATACGCCGGCACCGGCTAACTTTGTAGACTGGCGAAACCAGAACCAGGTATTCACGGACATGGCGGCGCTGCGGTATCAGGGGTCGAGTTTGACGGGTGACCAAGCGCCGGAAGAGGTGATGGGCGGATCGGTGACGCCGAATTTATTTGACGTGCTGCAGGTGGAACCGGCGATGGGCCGACGATGGACAGCGGCAGAGGACGCGGCGAGGAGCGCGGTCGTGGTGATCAGCTACAGCTTGTGGCAGCGGCGATTTGGCGGCGATTCAGCGATTGTGGGTCGAAATGTTTTGATGGATGGAAAAAATACGAAGGTGATCGGAGTGATGCCGCGCGATTTTTATTTTCCAACCAAGGACATGGAATATTGGGCGCCCGGCTATTTCACGGCGGAAAAGCTGGCGGAGAGAGACAGTCATTACTTGACGGTGGTGGCGCGGCTAAAGCAGGGCGCAACGATGGAGCAAGCACAGCAAAATATGAACGTGGTCGCGAAGGGGTTGGAGAAGCAATATCCGAATTCGAATACGAATCTTGGGGCCGTGGTCGTGCCGATTCAGATGGAATTTGCCGGTGATATGCGCGTGGGACTGTGGGTGCTGCAGATTGCTTCGCTGGCGGTGCTGCTGATCGCCTGTTCGAATCTGGCGAATTTATTGCTGGCACGGGCGAGCGGAAGGAAACGGGAAATTGCGGTACGCTTAGCGATGGGCGCAAGCCGTATGCAGGTGATCCTGCAACTGCTGACGGAGAGCGCGCTGCTGGCGGGAGTGGGGGGAGCGTTGGGATTGTGGCTGGGAGATTTGTGCTGGCGGATGCTAGGCAAGTTGATGCCAGAGCAGATGGCGGGAGCAACGTTCGCACTGAACGCGAAGGTGCTGTTATTTACGACGGTGATTTCGCTGTCGACGGGGATTCTGTTCGGGCTGGTGCCAGCCTTGAAGGCGACGCGAGTGTCGCTGCAGGAAGCGTTGAAGGCGGGAGGGCGGAGCGGAGAGTCACCATCGATCATGCGGCTGAGAGATGTGTTGGTGGCGGCACAATTCGCACTGGCGTTCGCGCTGCTGGTCGGAGCGGGATTGATGATCCAAACGCTGTGGAATTTGCGGCAAGTGGATCTGGGATTTCGGCCGGATCACATGTTGGTATCGATTTTGCCGCTGCCACAGCCGAAATATGACACGGATGCGAAGATAAGGAATTTTTACCGGGATGTTCTGGACCAGCTGCAGGGCAAACCAGGAGTGGAGAGTGCGGGGTTTTCTTCGGATGCGCCGTTTACGTCAGAGGGCGATACTAGTGGATACCGGGTACAGGGCGAGGCGCCGCTGCAGCCAGGGCAAGCGAATGATGCCTTGTATCGCGAGGTCACGCCGGGATATCTGGAGACCGTGGGAGCGCGGGTGATCGACGGACGCGCACTGCAAGTAAGCGATGTGGAGACCAGCGAGCCGGTTGTGGTCGTCAGTGAATTTCTGGCGAAGCGCCACTGGCCGGGACAGAGCGCGGTAGGAAAGTACCTGAGGGTGGGTGACGAGAAGGATCCGTGGAGAAGAGTGGTGGGTGTAGTGGCGGACGTGAGAGAGCGCGGATTGCTCCTAGGTATGAAGCCGGCGGTATATTTGTCGACCGAGCAAGTGAAAAGACCGGGAGCGGATTACCTGGTGGTCAGGACAAAGCAGAAACCGATGGAGTTGGTGAAGACGGTAAAGAGCGCAGTGTGGGCCGTGGACGGCGAGCAACCGGTGGCGCGCGTGCGGAGTATGGACGACATCATTGAGCAGAGCGTGGCGGACCGAAAACGCCCGATGGTGCTGCTGGAGATTTTTGCTGGGCTCGCGCTGATGATCGCGTGCGTGGGAATTTATGGAGTGCTGGCGTATACGGTGACGCAACGAACCAGGGAAATTGGAGTGCGGATGGCGGTAGGCGCGACTCCTGCGGACGTGATGAAAATGATCGTGGGGCGCGGATTGAAAATGGGATTGATTGGATTGGCAGTGGGATTGGTGCTGGCGTTGGCGCTGGGCAGATTGCTGGGGACGTTGCTCTATGGAGTGAAAACGGTGTCGCCCGAGGTATATGCAGGAACGACCGTGGCGTTAGTGCTGGCGGCGTTGCTGGCGTGCTGGATCCCAGGGCGGAGAGCGGCGCGGGTGGATCCGGTTGTGGCGCTGAGGGAAGAGTAACTGGCAATTAAATATCAGAAGACGTCGCATCTCCCCATTACCAACCCCATAGGCCTAACTTTGGCGGCTTCGTATCGTCGTCGTAAATGTTCCGCGCGTAACGTAGCGCGGCAATGCTTGACAGTTCCTTCTCGCCTACGGCGTTACGAACAATGATCGCTTCCTTCGCTTTACGTTAGAATGCGTCCTGCTCTCCGGAAGCGCTTCAGGCACGCAGCGTCGCAATCGAGGAATCGTCCTATGTCCTTTCGATCCGTTTTTCTGGCCGTCGTGATTGCTTTCGTACTCGTCCTTGGCGCGTTCATGATCAATCGCGCCCGTCCCAGTGTCGAAACGGACCAGCCCAGCGCGCAACTTGTACGCGCTACCGGCAAGTGTGCGGAGTGCCACGCGCGCACGCAATATTCCGTGGTCCACGAATACGAGATGAGCGCTCACGCCAGAAAAGGCGTGAATTGTCTGGACTGCCACCAGCCTGCACCCGGCCAGGAGAAAGAAGACCATCACGGCTTCGTCATCTCCAAGAAATTGACCGCAGGCAATTGCCGCAGCTGCCATGAAAATATCTACCAGCAGTATTTGCGCAGCCGCCACGCCGCGCCCGCGTGGGGTGCTATTTATGGAGAAAAAGGTCTCACGCCAGAACAGATAACTTTTTCGGAGACGTATCAACCCGGCGGCACGCGCAGGCCTCCTCATCCGTTTGTTCAACTGGAAGGCAGTTCCGCGATGGCCAGCGGTTGCGAGCAATGTCACAGCGTTGGCAAACCGAATAGCGACGGCACGATTGGAACTTGCACGGTCTGTCACACGCGGCACACCAGTTCGGTGCGGATTGCGCGATTGCCGAGCACTTGCGCGCAATGTCACATGGGTCCAGACCATTCGCAAATCGAAATCTATGAAGAGTCCAAGCATGGAATGATGTTCCAGGCCCAGGAACACCTGATGAATCTCGATGCGCCGCCAAAGCAGCTGACCACGCGCGACATGTTTGTCCCAACCTGCGCCACCTGTCACATGAGCGGCATCAACGGATTGGGTGTCACTCACGATCCGTCAGAGCGTTTGTCCTACTACCTGGCCAATGCCATCACGGAGAAACGCCCGAATTTCGCCGCGAATCAAGCCAAAATGAAGCAGATTTGCGCGCAATGCCACACGCCTCTGGTCATTGACAAGGTTTACGCTAATGGCGAACAGGTGGTCAACGCCACCAATGAACGCGTGCGCACCGCGCAAGCCATTGTCGATGGCTTGCGAAAAGATGGCGCGCTCTCTGGCCCACCCTTCTCCAATCCAATCGATTTTGTGTATTTCGATTTGTGGCACTACGACGGTAGAACCAGCAAACACGGCGCGTTCATGGGCGGCGCCGACTTCGTGCAGTGGCACGGCAATTATCCCATGCTGCAGAAAACGATTCAGTTGAAGGCCATGGCCGAGGAGCTTAGGAGAAAGAATGGCAAATCCAGGTAAGCGATGGTGGAGCGATCACCAGCTCTGGATTGAAGCGTTCGTTATCCTGAACATCGGGTTTCTGACGCTGGACATCTATCTGGCTCACTCCGTAAATCAATTTCGCAGCAGGGAAGAATATATTCCGCTATTCTTCTCGGCGATTGCGCCGCTCTTTTTGCTGCTTGGCCTGGCACTTCGTTGGCGCCGGCCCAATGCCTGGAAAATCATCGGTCATCTGATCGGATGGTCCGCTATTCTGGTTGGGCTGGTCGGCGTCATTCTGCATCTTGAAAGTTACTTCTTCCTGGAACACACCATTCGCAGCCTCACGTATTCCGCTCCCTTCGCTGCTCCCCTTGCCTACACTGGCCTGGGATTCCTGCTCATCATGAATCGCATGGTGGATCCGGATTCCCCCGAGTGGGCCCAATGGATTGTGCTGTTCACCCTCGGCGGCTTCTTCGGGAATTTTGTTTTCAGCCTTACGGACCATGCCGAGGATGGTTTTTTCAATCCGCTCGAATGGGTGCCGATCTATGCCAGCGCTCTCGCCGTCGGCTTTCTCGCCGTGCCTCTGGTCATGCCTGTTTCGCGCCGTTTCATCGATTCTTGCGGCCTGATCCTGCTGCTGGAAGCGGCCGTCGGCCTCTGGGGGTTTGTCTTGCATTTTGAGCGAAACATGCAAGGCCCTTCCACGCACCTGTTTGACAATCTCGTCTACCTCGCTCCTCCCATGGCCCCGCTGCTCTTCCCGAATCTCATGGTCCTTGGCATCATCGCCCTCTGGCGACTGCGTTCCAACCTCGCCTGAGTCCCATTCTTCGCCTCAACACAGATCGATCCTAACGCACGCGGTCGGTCGCGTTACGCAAGCGGTTCAGAAGCGAAAAACGTAGCCGGTGGTGACGTACGGGCTACCCTGGAAGGAATAATATTCCGTGGAGATAACGCTGGTGGGAGGCTGCTTGGGGTCGGTGTAGCCCTGCAGATAGTGGATGAGAGTGGTGCCGGCGTTCAGACGCAGCGTGGAATTGCGCGAAGCGTAGAATTCCACGCTGCCGCCAAGGTCCAGAGCATAGCGCCAAGTGCTTTCATAAGAAGAGGAATTGTCGGGAACAAGTGCCTTGTCGTAGTGAATGAAGCCGTTACGCAGATTGAAGAACAATCCCCAGCGCTCCAGCGTTGGGCCGAGCTTCAGTCCAACGAGGGCTTCTTGCGCCGCGCCGTGTTGGCCATAGGAGCCGGAACCCGGAAAGAGATTCGCGACCGAATCGAAGTAGGCGTACTTGGCCAGGCGATAGTTGAAATCAAAACCGTAGCCCGGGACAAACTGCTTACAGTTCGAACAGGATTCGCGGTCGAGCGGAAAATTCATCGAAATAAACTGGGCGCCAAAGCTGTAGCGAGGTTCGTCCTTCCACAGCGGACGTTCAACGGGATGAAGCGGGCCGCCAAAGGTCTGGTTGAAAGAACCTTCTGCGGGATAACGGAACCACGGCAATTTGCCGGCGAACATGTTTGCAAAGGTGTGGCTGGGAGCAAGCGAGCCGCGAAGAATCTTGTACTTGAGCGCCGGACTATCTTTCGCAATGCGATCGACGAATTCGCGCTCGATGGCGTCTTCCATAATGATCCAGCCCGTCCCCACCACCGGGGTGATAACGAAATCAACCCAACCGGTATTGTTGGTAGGAGGCTTGAACTGCTTGCCGGGATACTTGTCGCAGGGATACAAGCCGCAGCCGGGCACGTAAGTGTATCCGCCTTCGTTGCCAATGGCCGCTTCACTGAAAACCGGGCCGATTTCGAAATAGGCCTCCCACGCCGTGGCCCAAGCCATCGCTTTCAGTCGGCTGTACCAGTAGGTAGAAGATTTTCCGAACCGCGCGGAGCGGCCCTTGGGATCATTGTTTAAGAAGATGTCGCCGTACACCGCGCCTTCCATCGGATGACCGATGTAATTGACGATGAAACTGTCGCCATCGCCCCAGTGCGACATGTGAAAGTTGTCCGCCGAAGCCCAGTAGTCATGCCAGAAGGGCTTGTGAAACAGAAGATACCGGGCGCCGCCATCATTGGCGAGACGGAAGCCATGGCCCACGACCAGGAATCCGAAGGATTGCCAGAAGGCGGCTTTCCAGTGCATTTTGTCCGAAGGAGGTGGCGCACGAAGGGCCGGCTTAACCGAAAGCAAGTCGGATTCGCTACCCGCAAGCGCGAAGTTCGCATGCGGAAGAGTGAGGCAAGTGGAAACCAAGCCGATTTCCGAAGGGGAAAAACAAGAATTGGGCGGCACCAGAAATGTGCTATTGCGCGGATTGTCGGGCACAAGCGCAGTTGAAAGAACTGGTGGCGCGGTTTCGGGAAGGAGATTCCAGTCCACAGTAACCGTCGTAGGACGAGCGTCGTTCGGAAAATCGAAACTATGCGTCAGCGTGGAGTCCAGGTCCAGATGGAAAGCAGCAGGCTCGGACGGTTCCTGAGCGACACAAGGCAACAGTGGCAAACAAAAAGCCAGCAGGGGTGCCGTCAGTTTTAACGCGACTCGCATAGCACTCGTTCCGTCAAGAATTTTCTGCACCCAGGGATAAGAGACTGTTAGATAATCCGAAAGAATCGTCCGATTGTCACCTAGGACTTTTCCTAGTCGGTGAGCCTGGATCCCGGTACCGGACGCTTCGCCGATTTCGGAACACTAGTATGCCGGATCTTATGTCTTCCCGGAATTGTCACAATTGACAGTCCCCCCGGCTCCCTCCGAAAACATTTGCTTTGTCCGTGATGTTCGTCACTTATCTGCACGGCAGCCCTTCCATAGACTGCTTGCGGCTACGCAGCCCCAAAAGGCATGCGTAACCAAACAGGCGTCGTGCGCCAGGCCTCACCGGGCGGTAGGGACTGACGGACGAATAGCCTGTCGAACGCCAGTGGCTCCCATTCGCAACAGTGGGAGCCACTTTTTTGCGTGATGCACTCGCACAAGGTGTCATGGACGGCGCTGGTCACAAATTCGGCAACGCCTTCGAGTTTTTCTAAAGATCTAGAGACAAGTACCCGCAGAAGAATGCCCGAAACAATGTGCTGGCCCTGTTGATTGGTACTTTTGCCAATACTACTTCTTGCTTAAACCTTGGAGCATACCTGCCAAAGGCGGAATTTCCCCTTGTTCTCCATCACTGTCCTTGGAGTGGTTCATTTCTGGCCCAGGAATGTTCTTGGTAGAAATCCGATTCGTAATAGCCAAGCACTGCAGCTTTTCGATTGACGAAAGGACTTTGCGCGATGAAAGACCGAAGCGTTTCATTTTGTGGTTCTGGAACGATAAAGACTAGGTGCATTGCTAGCGCCAGGCGAATCACGCTTACGGCTTTCCTGTTGACTGCGTTTGCGGGCGCAAGGGTATTTGCGCAGCAACCCGCTACCGAAGCGTGTTCCGCGGCGGGAACAACCTCTCTTAAATCCGAGAAGCAGTTGCCGCCGGAGCCCAAGCCATTCGGCGGAGTCATCAAACGCGATTCCCGCGATTCCAAGCCGTGCTGGGATCCGCGCATCGTGCCGCCCAAGGGCGCACCAAATATCTTGCTGATCATGACTGACGACGCCGGCTTCGGCGTATCCAGCACGTTTGGCGGGGTTATTCCCACACCCGCGCTGGACCGCATCGCCAAGAATGGCTTGCGTTATACCAACTTCAATTCCACCGCCCTTTGCTCACCGACGCGTGCGGCATTGATCACTGGCCGCAATCACCACTCCGTTGGCTTTGGCGTCATTTCCGAGCAGGCTACCGGCTACCCCGGATACAACAGCATCATCCCTAAAGACAAAGTTACGGTAGGGCGGATCCTGAAAGAAAACGGCTACTCCACCTCGTGGTTTGGCAAGAACCACAACACGCCCTCCTTCGCCGCCAGCCAGGCTGGACCGTTTGATCAATGGCCTGTGGGCATGGGTTTCGACTACTTCTATGGATTCCTTGGTGGCGATGCCAACCAGTGGGAGCCGAATCTGTTCCGCAACACTTCCGCGATTTATCCCTACGTTGGAAAGCCCGGCTGGAACTTGACCACCGCCATGGCCGACGACGCCATCGAGTACATGCGCCGCATCAACGCCGTCAGTCCTGACCAGCCTTTCCTTGTTTACTATGTTCCGGGCGGAACTCACGCCCCGCATCACCCCACGCCTGAATGGGACAAGAAGATCAGCGATATGCACTTGTTCGACAAAGGTTGGGACGATCTGCGCGAACAGATCTTCGCCAACCAGAAGAAACTGGGCGTCATCCCTCAGGACGCCAAGATGACTCCGTGGCCTGCTGACTTGCTTAAGCATTGGGACCAGCTCAATGCTGACGAAAAGAAAATGTTCCTTCGCCAGGTGGACGTTTTCGCCGCTTACGTCGCCTACACCGACGATGAAATCGGACGCGTCATCCAGGAAGTCGAAGACGAAGGCAAGCTCGGCAACACCCTCATCATCTACATCGAAGGCGACAACGGCACCAGTTCCGAAGGCACGCTGGATGGCACTCCCAACGAAGTCGCCATGTTTAACCAAGTCAATGTCCCCGTCGACGTCCAACTGAAATACTTCTACGACGTCTGGGGAACCGATAAAACCTACAATCACATGGCTGTGTCCTGGGCTTGGGCTTTTGACACGCCATTTTCCTGGACCAAGCAGATCTCTTCTCACTTCGGCGGCGTTCGCCAAGGCATGGCCATCTCCTGGCCCGGTCACATCGACGATCCCGGCGGTATCCGCAACCAGTTTCACCACATCATCGACATCGTGCCCACCATCCTCGACGCTGCGCACATTCAGCCTCCTGACTATGTCGATGGCATCAAGCAGAAGCCCATCGAAGGCGTTAGCATGCTTTACACCTTCAAGAAAGCCAATGCCAATGCTCCTTCGACCCATCACACCCAGTACTTTGAAATGATGGGAGATCACGCCATTTATCACGACGGCTGGATCGCCAGCACCAAGGTCATGCGCGCTCCCTGGGACACTGGAAAGATCGTAAAGGAACATCCCGCCGACTATCCCTGGGAACTCTACGACCTGACGAAGGACTGGACGCAGTACGAGAACGTGGTGGCCAAAAATCCCGCGAAGCTCAAGGAGATGGAAGGACTCTTCTGGCAGGAAGCCGAGAAATATCAGGTCCTTCCGCTGGACAACTCTGTTGTGGCTCGTCTCATCATCCCAAAGCCCAGCCTTAGCGCAGGCCGCACGGTATTCACCTATTCCGGCGTAATCACCGGCACGCCCAATGGTGACGCGCCAAGCATCCTCAACTCCTCCTATAACTTCAAGGCTGACGTCGAGATTCCAGACGGCGGCGGCAACGGCATGCTCGTCACGCAGGGCGGCCGCTTCGGCGGCTACGGCTTTTACATCCTGAAGGGCAAGCCTGTTTTTCTGTGGAACCTGGTGGACCTGAAGCGCATCCGCTGGGAAAGCCCAGAAGCGCTCACTCCCGGAAAACACACCGTCGAGTTTGATTTCAAATACGACGGACTTGGCATGGGTACGCTTGCTTTCGGCAGCCCCAGCGGCATCGGCCGCGGTGGCACTGGCGTCCTGAAAATTGACGGCAAGTCCGTCGCCACACAAACGATGGAACACACCATTCCCTTCATCCTGCAATGGGACGAAAACTTCGATGTGGGCGCCGACACCGGCACGCCCGTGGACGATCAGGACTACCAGGTGCCATTCGAATTCAATGGCAAACTCGTCAAGCTCACTCTCACGATCGAGCGGCCGCAGTTGACTCCGGCAGATATCGAGAAGCTGAAGGACGCTCAGCGCAACAACAAAACCAGCGAGTAACCACGCGCCAAGTGCGGCAAAGGCGATGAGCTGAATAAAACGCGAGCGCGGGTCCTGTAATACCTGTAAAGTCAGGCAGGCGCGGGATCCGCGCTTCGACCCGAGATCTGAAATTCGAGAGCACTCCCAAGGCATCACCGTGCCTTGCACAGTCGAGGGTTATTGACCCCAACACGAAGGAGAATCCCATGATTCGCAGCATCCCAAGTAGCGGAAACACTATTCGAGGCGCCATCCGTCTGATGATGGTCGGCGCCCTGACATTAGCCATCGCACTGCCGGCGCTTCCTCAAAATGGTGAACTTCAGCAAAAGCTTGCAGCCGTGAAGCAAGCCGCCGCTCAAAACAAGAAACAGCTCCGTCAGTATCAATGGATCGAAACGACGCAACTGACGTTGAAAGGCGACGCCAAGCCTCCGACGCGGAACAGTTGCCTGTATGGTCCCGACGGGAAAGTCCAAAAGACCGCGATTGGTGCTCCTCCCGAAGAACCAAGCGGAGGCCGCCTGAAGCAAAAAATCATCGCCAAAAAGAAAGCCGAAATGAAGGATTACATGCAAGACGTGAAAGCCGTCCTCAGCATGTACGTGCCGCCGGATCCTCAGAAAATGCAGGCAGACTACCAGGCGGGCAAGGTTTCCTTAAACCCTGTGCCCGGTGCGGTGAACCTGATCTTCACGGACTATGCCCAACCCAACGACAAGATGACTCTGACATTCGACACCGCGACGAAAAAAATCACCGCCTTGAATATCAATACCTACATGGGCAAGGAAAAAGATGTCGTGACTTTGCAGGTACAGATGAGCACTCTGCCCGACGGCACCAGCTACGAGGCCCAAACAGTGCTCAACGCAACTGCCAAGGAACTCGTGGTCACCACCACCAATTCGAATTACCAAAAGCTTGGCGCGCAATAACGCGTCGAGACTTCTGCCGCAATTGGAAAGCGTGACTCCGAGGTCACCCGGCACGCATCCTGATCGATGCGCAAGGAGATCACTATGAAGTGCATGAAGGCTTTCGCCGCGGTACTCACACTGCTGCTCGCGCTCAGCGTATCGGCTTTTGCGCAAGATCCTGGTTGGCCGCGTAAACTCGAAAAACCCGGCGGCACGGCAATTGTCTATCAGCCGCAGGTCGACGATTGGAAGGATTACGCCACCATCACCATGCGTGTTGCGTTTCAACTGACTCCCATCGGCGGCAAGCAGGTCATTGGCGCTGCCACCATGATCGGCAACACCAACGTCGACAAAGACAAACACATGGTCGTCATCTATGGCATTAAGGTCACGGACACTTTTTTTCCGTCACTCGACGAAGCCACTTCCGCAAAAATGGAGCAACTCTTCAAAACCTTCGTTCCCGAGGTGGTCAACGTCTCCCTCGAGCGCATCGTTGCCTACATGCCCGAGCCGCAATCCACTCAATCTGTGAACGTCAAAAACGATCCGCCGTTTATCTTTGTGAATTACAGTCCTGCTGTCCTTCTCTCTGTTGATGGCGAACCTGTTCTCGCCGAAATTAAGGACACCAAACTGAAATTCATCGTCAACACCCAGTGGGCCGTGTTTTTGGATACCAGCAAGTCGCAGTATTACCTGCTGGCCGGGCCGCGCTGGCTTACTGCGCCCGATCTGCATGGCCCGTGGTCTGCCGCGACAAAGCTGCCGAAAGACATGGAAAAACTCCCGAAAGATCCACAATGGGCCGATTTAAAGAAAGTGATTCCGCTGCCGGCGCAATCAACCGCGCCCATTCCCAAGGTTTTTTACAGCACCGTGCCCGCCGAAGTCATTCTCTTCGACGGAAAGCCCATCTACGCAAAAATTCCGCAGACACAACTTCTTTACGCCACCAATACGGACAGCGCGTTTTTTCTCTACACTCCCACAAACGAATATTATTTTCTGGCTGCCGGGCGCTGGTTCCGCTCCAAAGACATGCAGGGCCACTGGACCTTTGCTTCCGCGGATCTGCCGGAAGACTTTTCGAAGATTCCCTCGTCCAGTCCAGCCAGCGGCATATTGTCTTCGGTGCCGGGTACAGACGAAGCCAAAGACGCAGTGTTGATCGCGCAGATTCCGACGGTCATGGAGATTGATCCCAAGTCTGCGGCAGCGCAGGCCAAGGTGAGCTACAGCGGCGATCCGCAGTTTGCGCCTATCGAAGGTACCTCGCTCTACTACGCAACAAACACCGTCGACAAAGTCATCAAGGTCGGCGATGTCTACTACTTGTGCTTGCAAGGCGTATGGTTCATGTCGCCGCACGCCGATGGGCCTTGGACCACTGCCAGTTCCATTCCACAAGTGATCTACACGATTCCGCCAAGCTCGCCGGTCTATAATGTGACCTACGTGACCCAGACAACGACATCCAGCGGAACTGTCGAATGCAGTCACACGGCAGGATACATGGGGGCGTTTGTTGTCGGCGTTGGTGTGGGCGCTGTGGTCTACAGTGGTACCGGCTACTACTATCCGCCTTACATGTATTATCCGCCCTTTGGGTATCCAGTCTATCGTCCGTACCCAATGCCCTATGGTTATGCCTACGGCTACGGATCTTTTTACAACACCAACGGTTCGTATGGTCGCTATCAGACGGCATACGGTCCCTATGGTTCAGCAACTCGGGCGGCTTCGTACAATCCCTATACCGGCACATACAAGACGGGCGCATCCGTCGCGACTCCGTATGGCAGGCAAACTGTCGGCCAAGCTTATAATCCCTACACCGGAACCTACGGCGCGACCCACCAGGGAGCGAGTCCAACCGCGCAGTGGGGGCAGTCTTACGTTTCCAATGGAAATAAATCTGCCTACACCCAGCACTACTCCACCGCGCAGGGAACCGTGGCATCCGCCCAAGGCTCGCAAGGTGGCAAAGCAGTTGGCACTTCCACTGCCTACGGGAATGCTGCCGTTGGCAAGACTTCGAGCGGCGACATATATGCCGGGAAGGACGGAAACGTCTATAAAAACACCGGCTCCGGCTGGCAGAAATACGACAACAGTTCCGGCTCGTGGAATACCGTGAATACGCCTCAGAACCAGCAGCAGGCACAACAAAAGGCCCAGCAACAAAAACAGACTTATCAGCAGCAGAATCCGAATGCCCAGGCCAACGCACAACAAGCGCAACAGCAAAGGCAGTCTGGTCAACTCCCCTCCAGTCCGCAGCCTTCCTCGACGAGCGCACAACCGCGTTCGCAAAGCGCAAGTCAGACGCGCCCATCCAGTACCACGTCCACACAGAATCTCAATTCCGATATGCAGAACCGGCAGCGAGGTTCCGCGGAGACCAGTAACTACCAGCGCTCAACCGCAAGCAGCAGCACGCGCACGCGGAGCGCGAGTGGAGGGGGTGGTGCTCGTCGCCGCTAGGTGCAGACAGTCTCAGCCGTCTCACAACGTAATTCTCGAGCCAGTCCCCAGGGTTCGCTGCGTGGAGTCTCGGCAATGACCGCGATCATGCGCTCATTCAGTTTAGTTTGCTTGGTGCTGTTCATCGGACACGCCGCCATGGCGCAGTCTCTGGCTCCTCGCGCCTATGTCATTACGCCGTCGAACGGCAACGCTCTTACATTCACTTGGTCCTACTACGACGGCGGCTTGAATTTCAACGGAACGATTCCGATCACCGGAGCCACGGGAACTTACAGCGTTCCGATCCTCAGTTACTATCACTCCTTCAGCCTGTTTGGGCGCTCGGCAAACATCACCGGTTTTTTGCCCTACGGAGTGGGCACCTTCCAGGGCTCGCTGCTGGGCACCCAGCGTCAGATTTATCGCTCGGGTCTTCTCGACGTGGCTGTCCGTTTCTCCATAAACCTCAAAGGCGGGCCAGCGATGGCACTGCCACAATTCGTTAAGTGGAAACAGAAAACTTTGCTGGGCGTTAGCCTCATCGTAATTGCTCCGACCGGCCAATATGACCCCACTCACCTCATCAACTGGGGCATCAATCGATGGGCGTTCAAACCGGAGTTGGGCTATTCGCGGCGATGGGGAAATTGGGTGCTCGATGGCTACGGAGGAGCGTGGTTCTACACCACAAACAGCGCCTTCTACTCAGTTCCTAATCCGGAGCCCCAAACGGAAAAACCCATCGGTTCGTTCGAAGGCCACTTGAGTTACGACTTCAATAAGTTCAAATGCTGGGCTTCGTTGGACGGAAATTTCTGGTTCGGCGGTACGACTAGCTTGAACAGCATCCCCAATTTGGCGACTCGCCAGACCAGTTCGCGCATCGGGGGGACTTTTTCCTTTCCTATCGTCAAACACCAGTCCATCAAGATCAGTTATAGCAATGGAACCTACATACGTTTCGGCGGAAACTATCAAAGCGTTTCCGCAGCTTGGCAGTATTCCTGGATTGGCTGGCCCAAATTCCATTCGCAGTAGGTGCGGCTAGTGGCTGGGTTTCAATGCTGTCAACGCTGGGAATGAGCTGGCGCTAGTAAAAATACATTCTGGTGGTTGTTGTCTCGCCTTCAGTGCGCCGATCAACGCCCGAATGGCTTGGTCGGCGTTGGCGGGAATGACCACCGTAGCGGCCAGCAGCCCGCGGTGAACATAAGCTTGCCCGGTACTCGGCAGGCCGTCGCAACCGATGAACGGCAAGCTCAGCCAGTGATCGCGCTCTGCGCCGCCGGTCAGTTCTTGGAACGCCCGGCGAGCCCCAAGAGCCATGGCATCATTCTGTGCCGCGACCACGCCAAAGCTCACATCTTTCACTACATTCAGCTTCAGCCACGAGCGCACCGCATTGAACGCGCTCTCCTCGGTCCACAATCCTTTCAGCACGCGCACTTCTACGTTTGCCGGCTTCGCTTCCTGCATCGCGGCCGCGCGGCGAATCGCGGCTTTGTTGTCCGACGGCCCGTGCACGTAGAGCACCGCGCCTCCACGTGGCAGCAACTTTACGATTTGTTCGCCCTGGATGCGTCCAACTTCATCGTGATTGGTGGTCACGCAGAAAAGTGGCGTGGAAAATTCGCGGCGCAGTTCGCTCAGGTACTCCACCTGGCGGTTCAACACCACCCAGCCAACTCCTTTGCTCGCCGCAATTCTCGCCGCCTGTGCCAGCGCCGTTCCCACCGGCTCGAACAATATTCCGTCCGGACGAATTCCGTCGGGGCTGTGCAGCAACTTCAGCACTTCCTGGCTCTGCATCACCGCGTCGTGCTCGGTTTGCACCACCTGCAGATCGACCTCGAACTCTTGCGCGGCATGTTTCGCCGCCACCGTCTGCTCGGTCTGGTAATCGTTGTTCGCCACCACCAAAAGCGCGACTCTGTACTTTTTCATCCGCGACCTCTTGGTACCCGGTCAAGCCGCCTCGATAATTCACACAGCGGGCGACGAGTTTTTCTATTTACGACACGGCACACGTGCCCAGGGAGCGCGCAGGGTAGGCATATGTCGAACGACAGACAGATTTCGCTGAGGCTTTCTTCTTCAACATCCGGTGCTGTTCTCGAAGCCGAGTCCCTGTGGAACCCACTTCCTATCCCCTGATTGGAACATTCCCGGAGCCACCGATTGCACTTTTGTAGTGCAGCGAGGAACGTACACCTGCCGCTGGGGCTCGTCAAGCCGAGTCAGCACAAGTCTCGCACGCCTGTTCTGTTGTCAATGAAATCGCGAAGCGCTGAAGCCTAAAGCGAATCTGTGCTTGCAGCGTTGGCAACGGCCAGCGCGCGATGTGCCGCGCCAAGCACTGGCGCATCTTCATTCAGTATCACCGAAATCGGGATCCGCGAAAGTATCTCGGTCATCGGCCCTTTGTTGGCAAATGAGCGGCAGAAGCTGCTTTCCTTTAATTTTGGAAGAATCTTCACAGCAATGCCACCCGCCAGAAAAACTCCTCCATACGCCAAAACTCGCAACGCCAGGTTTCCGGCTTCCGCGCCGAACGCGTCGATCCACCAATCCAGTACCTCGGCGCAGATGCGGCAACTTCCATCGAATGCGTTGTGGGTAATTTCGCTCGCCGAAACCGTGGGAGGTTCGCCAAACGTCGAATGCGTCACCGTGGGATCGAGGAATTCGTGCAATCTCCGGAAGCCTTTCCCGGAGAAAATGTCCTCGCACGAGACGCGGTGCAGATTCTGCTTCAGGAACAACAGCAGGCGCGCTTCGCGCTCATCACGCGGCGCAAAATCCGCAGCTCCGCCTTCGGAAGGTGCGGCGCGATGCCGCTGCCCATCCCAGTAAAGCACTGCTTCGCCAAGCCCGGTTCCCGCGGCAATCACCGCTTTGTTGCCTCGTGGATCGGGGATGCCTTGATTCAACGCCAGAAAATCCCCGGGCGAAAGTTTATCCAACCCGAACGCAGTGGCAACCAGATCGTTCAGCAGCACCACATCCTTCTTCGGCAGATCCAGCGCCGTCGCCAGCGCAGGTGACTCCACCACCCAGGGAAGGTTGAACGCATAGAGCCGTCCGTCTACCACGGTGCCCGGAACGCCGAATCCCGCAGCACGAACGCGATCGCCGGCCGAAGTTTGCCCACGCAGGTCCTCGCGAAAATGTTTAAGCACCTCTTCGAAACTGGTGTAATCCGCCGTGGGATAGCGTTGTCGCGCAAACAGGTGCAGCTTCGCGCCTTGCTCTTCAAATGCAGCCAGGTGGCATTTTGTGCCGCCAATATCTCCCGCGATGATCATTGGTCCACCGAAAACGGCTCGGGCCGAACAGGGAAGTAAGCGGAGGGAATGGAAAGTTGGCCGGAGCGCCGCCGCAACAATTGTAGCAAGCATTGCGATGCGGTGCGTTGGGTCTGCGAGAGGCCCGGCGTAGGCAAGCGACTGACCGGCGAATTAGCGGAAGCGTCGTATGACAAGATTGTGGCGATCGGAACGATACATTCCTATGACGTACAGAATTACAACGCCCTTGGTGGAATAGATGACTTGGCGAATCCGCAGCAGTGGCTCGCGTTTCGGCACGCCCAGCAGCTCCGCCGTTCGTTGGTCCGCCGCCGTTGCATCGACTTCTTCGTCGGCGTACCCGAGTTCAATGTTGTAGTTGCGTTCCAGCGTGGCGAACAGCGATTCGCGCTGCAGCGGTGAATTGATCAATCCGGAAAACTGCGCCGCCGAAAGATAGCAGGTCTCCAGCGCGAAAGGCTCGTCTCCCGCGTGCCGCAGACGTTCAATCTTTACCACTTTGCTTTTCGGCGAGAGCGCTAGCCGTGCATTCACGTCTTGCTCGTCGTCGATTATTTTGGCCAGCAGCACTCGCGAGCAGGCATTCAGGCTGCGACTGCCCATCTGCTCCGTATAACTCATCAACTTGTTGAAGTGTATTTTGGGTGCGGCAACGAACGTGCCGACTCCGCGCCGGCGTTCCACCGCCCCTTCATGTTCCAGCGACGCCAGCGCATGTCGCGCGGTCATCAGGCTGACATCATGAATCCGGGCTAGTTCTCTCTCCGACGGTACGGCATCACCCGGACGCAAACCCCCGGTCTCGATAGTTTTGCGGATCTTGCCTTGGATCCGCTGATAGGCCGGCAACCCGTTTCGACTCTTAACAGGCATTCCGTCTCCCTCGACTCACATCCCTAACCCCAACGCAGAAATGTTTCAGCATCGCTAATTCCAATGCGCCACATTGATAGATTGCATTTTTCCCTTGCCACTTCGGGGTCGTACCCTCTTTCACAACCAACACTTCGGGCCCTGTCACCGCAAAACTTGCGCCGCTGATCGCGGCGCCGGGCTGGGTTGCACCTCCCATCCCGCTGCTCCTCATTGCTATAGAGCGGAAACATTCAGGTGCTATAGGGCGCGTTGCTATGACTCCTTATAAAGCAGGATTTTACTCTTGACAAGAGGAAAATGGTGCTATATAGCTTGATACCAACACAGCTCTATAGCTGAAGGGGTGCGTATCTTGTTTTCGTCGTTTTCAAGCCGGGGAGAGGCTGCTCGCTTTCACGCGACGCAGTATGGAGGAATCCTTATGAAGAAGTTGCAGTCTTTGCTGGTGGCAGTTTTCTGCCTGTCGCTAGTCCTGCTCATGTGTGGAGCGAACGCTGCCTTCGCTCAAGAAGTTACCGCAACAATTACGGGAACAATTACCGATCAAAGCGGCGCGGCTATCGCCGGCGCCAATGTCGTTGCCAAATCCACAGAGCGCGGCATCAGCTATAATTCCACATCTAACGAATCCGGTCTCTATCGCATCTCGAACCTCCCCGTCGGCAGCTACGAGCTTCGCGTTGAGAAGGAAGGCTTTCAGACTAGCGCCTATCCTGCATTCACCCTCGTGCTCAACCAGATCGCCCGCGTCGATGTCGAAATGAAGGTCGGGCAAGTCAGCCAGACCATTGAAGTCAGCGGCGCTGTCCCGGTTTTGAAGACGGAAGCGACCCAGGTCGACACCATTATCGATGCTTCCACTAACGATAACCTGCCTCTCGCATCGCGCAATTACGTTCAATTGACTTTGCTTGCTCCCGGCTCGGTTTCCACGGACCCCAGCAGTTTTAACAACGGCAACAACACCGGCGGTTATGGCGGCCGGCCGTTGATCAACGGCAACCGCGAGCAGGCCAACTACTTCTTGCTCGACGGCATGGACAACAACCAGGTTTCCGACAACCTTCTTGGTTACACGCCTGCCCCGGATGCCATCGAAGAATTCAACTTGATCACCAACAATGCCCCCGCCGAATTCGGCCAATTTATGGGCGGCATTGTCAGCGCGACCATCAAGTCCGGCACCAATAATTTCCACGGCGATATTTGGGAATTTTTCCGCAACAACGTCCTGAACGCCAACAGCTGGTCCAATAATTTCAATGACCTGGCCAAGGCCCAACTCCGCTGGAACATGTTTGGCGGCACCTTGGGTGGTCCAATCATAAAGAACAAATTGTTCTTCTTCGTCGACTATCAGGGACAGCGCTTCGACACTCCGACTTCGCAGTCCTCGACAACGGTTATTACCGCTGCCGAGCGCACCGGCGACTTCGGCGCGCTGTGCGCAGCAGGATTCGATGCTTCCGGTGTTTGCACATCGACCGGACCTGGCAACACTCAGTTGTATAATCCCTGCGTGTCCTTTACGGCGCCTTGCGCCGCGTCGTCTGCCTCAGCAGCCGTTCGTCAACCGTTCCCGTTCAACAAAATCCCCACGGCAATGATCAGCCCAGTGGCGTCGAACCTTTTCGCTTCTCCGCTGTATCTCACGCCGATCAATGGCAACCTGCAAAACAACGCGTCCTATGTAACCAACGCACAGCAGAACGTCGATCAAGGCGATATCAAGATCGACTACAAGGCCAACGACAAGGACAACATTTCGGGTCGTTACACCCGGGCCTACCAGAACAATCCCTCGGCCAATGGCTACGAGCTGCTCGGAAACGGCTTTTCCACTACCCCGATCTATAACACCGTTGGCGATTGGACTCGCATGATCAACAACAATCTTGCCAACGATGCCCGTTTCGGTTGGAGCCATATCACTCTGAACAACGGCACCAGCTGGGCTTCCGGCGTTGGACAATTCGGCAATACCCTGGGCATCGGCAATGGTAACCCTGCCGGTCTCGACGGCTTGCTGGCCCTCAACTTTAACGACAACGGCGCCTTGAACATCGGCAACGCGGAAACAGGCGAGAGCTTCGACGACCAGGTGTGGCAGGCTAACGACGCGGTCACTTGGACGCGCGGCCGGCACAACCTGAAAATCGGCGCTGAGTATGTTCACAACATCATTAAGACCTTCTATCCCGGCAACAACGGTGAACTCGGTCTCATGGACTTCGATGGCCGCTTTACCAGCAACACCATCGGTAGCTCCGCGACTGGCGCTGGTTACGGCGCCGCCGACTTCGTGCTCGGCCTCCCCTATCAAATCGGCCGCGGCGTCAGCACCGGCAAAACTTGGAGACAGACCGATAACGTCATTGGCCTATTCGTTTCCGATACCTGGAAGGTCAACGAACACCTCACCTTGAATCTCGGTCTGCGTTACCAGGCTTTCACTCCCTGGGTTGAGACCAACGATAATCAGTCCAACTACAACATGTCTACCGGCGCGGTCGAGCTAGCTAACCAGAACGGCGCCAGCCGCTCTCTCTACAATGGCTTCTACGGTGGAAGGGACTTCGAGCCGCGCGTCGGTTTTGCGTACAGCCCGGCTTTCCTTGGACCTCGCACCGTCATTCGCGGCGCGTTCACAATCTCGTCCTATCTTGAGGGCACGGGCACAAACTTGCGTTTGCCCCAGAACCCACCGTTTACCCCGGCACAAATCAATACGCTCTACAACGGCACGGCCTTGCCGGGCTCCAATACCTCAGACGGCATCCCGGCCACGCCTCCCAACAGCAGCTGCGCTAACTACTCCTGCTTTGCGGGCGCCATTCTCGACCTCTGGGATCCCAACGTTCAGCCCGCCATCGACGATCAGTGGAACCTCGCAATTCAGCATCAGTTCTGGGGCGATACCACCTTCCAGATTGGCTACGTCGGACAGCGCGCTACCCACTTGATGGTGCCGTTCTCCTATACTCAGAGAGAACTGCTTCCCAATTCGGCTTGCGCAACTCCTCCGTGCACCGCGCCCAGCCCGTTCTTTGCCCAGAACCCAACCTTCTACAACACCCTTTCGACCGTAACCGGTGGTACCCAGTCGAATGGCACCATGTCGTACAACTCGCTGCAGGCCGTGCTCCAGAAGACCATGAGCCACGGATTGCAGTATCAGGTGTCCTACACCTTCTCCAAGTGCATGTCTGACAGTACCGGTTACTACGGAGCTTGGAATAACGCTCTCAGCGCATCGGCATACTGGCAGAACATTTACGACGCCAAGTCCGAATGGGCGCCGTGTTATTACGACGCCACTCACATTCTTTCGGGCTACGCCGTTTATGAACTTCCGTTCGGCAAAGGCAAACAGTTTGCTAGCAATGCCAACGGCTTCGTCAATCAGGTTATCGGTGGTTGGTCGGTCAGCCCCATCGTCACCTTCCGCACTGGTTTCCCGATGCCCGTTTACGGTGCAGCAGACAACTCCGGGACGTTCTCTCGCGGCTCTCGCGCCAACTGCAATTCCATCCCCAACATCACTGGCGAAACGCCTATTGCCGGCACTACCGGCGGCTTCCAGTGGTTCACCAACAATGGCAACTTCACCAATCCAGCCGTTGGCTCCTTCGGCAATTGCGCGGCCCAGCTCGGTGCTCTTCGCGGCCCGCATTACACCGACGTTGACCTCAGCATTCACAAAGACTTTTCCATCACGGAGCGGTTCAAATTGCAGTTCCGCACCGACTTCATCAATGCCTTTAACCACGTGCAGGCCAACGCACCAAACATGAGCCTTGGAGCAACTATGGGACAGGTAACCAGCGCCCAGCCTCCAAGAAACATCCAGCTTGCGTTGAAGCTCTACTACTAGCAGCTCCTAACGTGTAATGAGGCAGGCGTACACCCCCGCCTGCCTCATTTTTTTTGTAGTCGGTTCTGCGGGGTAAGGCTCAGCTTCACTGCTCGCGAAAAAGCGACCGCCCATGTTTTAGTCTTAAATGTAGCGCTGACTTTTATGTCAGCTCTTTTTTTTTAGAGTCTGAGTGGCAACGCCAGTCCGTCGCGATCGCGCGCCTTCACAGCTTGCAGGAAACTCCTCATTCTGTCATTCCGAACAAAGTTCTACGCGGCATCTTGTCATTCCGAATGGAGTCCGCGGAGTGAGGAATCCCTAGAAAAAACGCTCAATTTGTCATTCCGAACGAAGTGAGGAATCTGCTTTTTCCTCAGCGCCTTGCGAAAAACCAAGTCACTGCTGCTGTTGCCCCTGCGCGGAATCATTCTCCAAACTCGGCAGCAGCGAAGGCCTCTTCGACCTCATAATGATCGCCGGCGCCAGATCTTCCGGCTTTGGCGCATCCACAGAAGACACCGTCACGCTTACTCTCAACTCACTCTCTGCTTCGCCGCGGTGCACGCCGCGCGTCGGTGGAACATCCGCATAGTCGCGCCCCACCGCGACGCGAATGTGGCGATCGCATCCCGGCAAATTGTTCGTTGGGTCAAACTCCACCCAACCCGCCTCGCCCAGATACGCTTCCACCCAGGCGTGCGTCGCTCCGGCAGGCGAGCGATCCTGGCATTTATCCTCGTGGTACAGATACCCGCTGACATAGCGGCAGGGAATGTGCAGTTGGCGCACCAGCGCGATCATGATGTGCGCGAAATCTTGGCAGACACCCTTCCGCGTGCGCAGCGCGTCATCAATAGGAGAATCCACTCGTGTGCTGTTCGGCGCGTAATCGAAGGCGTCATATAGCGCTGTGTTTAGCAACTTCAGCAGCGCCAGCGGTTCGCCACGCCGCTGCAATACCAGTTCACTCCGCAACTTCTCCAGCAGTCCGCTTGGCCGCGCATAGTGGCTGGGCAGCAGCATCTCCCAGTAATCGCCTTGCGAAACCAGTTCGTCCAGTTCCTCCCACGAACTCTGCCGCACATTTTCAAAATCGCGCCGTGGCAGCATTTCTACCGTCGCTTCGGCCAGCAACTCAATGGATGTGTGCCTGCCGGGGATGTCGAAGTGGTGTACCGCATTACCGTAAAAATCTCGATGTACGGTAATGCTTGCGGGTGGGTGCAAGTCCAACGACGACGTCAGGCACCGTTGCTGCGTATCGCTGCGCGGTTGCAGCCGCACCTCCATCACGCTCTCGGCCACAGCGGGCGAGTAATGGAAGCTCGTGACATGCCGAATCGCGTAAATCATTTCACCTCAGGTCTCTTTACGAGGCCAATTCCGCATCGATCGAATAATCAAAATAAATTCCGTGAATCGCCGCATGAATCTCCGCGCATTCATTCCGAATGCTCTGCAGGTACGCGGGAACGCTTTCCGCCATGATCTCTTCGATCTGGCTGAAGCTCAGCTGTGCCCGCAATCGTCCCGCAATGCGCGTGGGGAGCTTGGCGCGGCGTTCCGTAAGGTCGCCGATCAGGTTCAGCGCCGCGTTGATGCGGTCGACGGCAAAACGAATGGAGTGTGGAAAATCCGGATTCAGCAGCAGGCATTCCGCCACGCGCATGGGACGAATCTCCGCCGTATACCTCTTGCAGTACGCTTCCAACGCCGCGCATCCCCGCAGCAAGCCCACCCATTCCAGATAATCCGTGCCCTCCACCGTGCCATCGAACGTCCGGGTCATGCGCTTGAAATGTGTTTCCAGCAATGTCGTCAGCGTGTCCGCGCGTTCGACGTAGCGACCCAATTGAATGAACTGCCAGCCCTCGCCGTGGCTCATGGTGGCGTCCGTAATGCCGTGGAACAGGTAAGCTCCCTCCAGCACAAAAAGAAAAAAGTCGTGCGACTTCAGAAACCATTCCTCTTCCGGCTGCCGGTCAACCACCCCCAGATATAACCGGTTCAACTGCTCCCACATCCGCGAACTGCACTGCTCCCTCACATGCCGCAGATTTTCCCGTGCTCCCGCGATGCACGAAACGATCGAAGACGCATTCCGACGGCTGAACACCAGCGTGTTCACAAGCTGCGTGGGATCCACCGGCCCCGCCACTTCCGGCGCTCGCAACACCTCTAGCAAAAATCGCCACCGCCCTGCTCCTAGTTCCGGCGACTGGTCCAACCATAAATTCAGCTCCACGTTCACCAGCCGCGCAGTGTGCTCCGCTCGCTCCAGGTACCGCCCCATCCAGTACAAACTATCGGCCACCCGAGAGAGCATGCCCGCCTCCCTCTGAAACGCCGGAACGTAGAAATTGCGCGGCGGTCTCATTCTTTACGCCGTCCTGCTCTCGCGCGGCAGTTCACGCACCAGCTCAGGAGCCACAGTTCCCAACTCCTTGCGCACTTCCTCCAACAACTGCGCACCGGATTCCGGCTCGCGTAGCACCCAGGTATCCTTACTTCCGCCGCCCTGCGAGGAATTCACCACCAGCGAGCCTTTCCGCAACGCCACTCGCGTCAATCCTCCCGGCACCAGCGTCACCTTCTCGCCCATCAGAATGTACGGCCGCAGATCAATGTGCCGCGATTCCACGCTGCCATCGATCAGGCATGGTGCGCACGAAAGTGCCAGTGTCGGCTGGGCAATGTAGTTGCGCGGGTTTGCCATAATTCTCGCTTTGAACTCCACCCGCTGTTGCGCCGTGCTGTGCGGCCCGATCAACATGCCGTAGCCGCCCGATTCTCCCACCGCTTTCACAACCATCTGGTCCAGGTTGCCGAGCACCTGCTTGCGGTGCGACTCGTTCGCCATAAGATACGTCGGCACGTTTGGCAAAATCGCGTCTTCGTTCAGGTAATACTTGATGATTTCCGGAACGTAGGCGCACACCGCTTTGTCGTCGGCCACACCCGTCCCAATCGCATTCGCCAGCGTCACGTTGCCTGCTCGGTAGGCGTTGAACAGTCCCGGCACGCCCAGCATTGAGTCCGGCCGGAAGCACAGGGGATCCAGGAAATCGTCGTCCACCCGGCGGTAAATTACGTCTACGCGCCGCAGCCCTGCCGTGGTGCGCATGTACACGATATTGTTGTGCACCAGCAGGTCGCGGCCTTCCACCAGTTCGATGCCCATCTGCTGCGCCAGAAATGTGTGTTCGAAATAAGCTGAATTGGAAACGCCAGGAGTAAGCAGCACCGTTGTCGGATCATTTTGATAAGCGCAGTGGTCCGGCGCCAGGCCCTTCAGTGTAGTCAGCAAAGCCCGTGGGTAGTGATCCACCGGCCACACGCCATAGTCCCGAAACAGCGTCGGGAACACGCGCTTCAGCACCTTGCGGTTGGCCAGCATGTACGACACACCGCTCGGCACGCGAAGATTATCTTCCAGCACGGCAAATTGCCCGTCCGGCAGTCGCACCAGGTCCGTGCCGCAGATGCTCACGTAAATGTCGCGTGGCACGTTGATGCCGCGCATCTCGCGTCGAAAATGCTTGCAACTGTAAATCAGTTCGCGGGGAACAACTTTGTCGGAGAGTATCCGGCCTTCGTGATAAATATCGCGCAGAAACAGATTCAGCGCCGTCAGCCTCTGCGTCAGGCCTTTCTCGATTCGCGCCCATTCCGCCGAAGTGATGATCCGCGGCAGCAGATCATTCGGAAAGATTCGCTCCGTGCCCTCTTTGCTGCCGTACACCGTGAAGGTGATGCCTTCATGCAAAAACGCCAGGTCCGCGGCTTGTTGACTGCGCCGTAACTCCTCGGGAGCCAGCTTCAGCAGCGTTTGCTGCAGCGTGCGGTAGTGATCCCGCGGCTCGCCCGGCGACGCAAACATCTCATCGTAGGCAACATCCACCTGGTAGTTCACAAATGACGCCGCAATATTCTGTCGCGTTGGAACCGCAGTCGCTGTCATCGTTCTTCCTGCAGCTCGGTCTTTCCGCGCCTGCCTGTCCGAGTTGTCAGCGGCTTAGCCACTCATCTAGCGCTCCGCCGGGTCACTCAATCTAGGCTTCGCCCAGCAAGGGAGTCCAACGCAAATACTGAATGGCACTGATGATAGTTTCGAATCAGCAATAGGGAAGGGCAGTTGCGCATCTGCTAAGCAGCATTTTGCGGCACTTAATCGATTGATTCCGCGCGGTGCGGGCCACACGTAATCATTATTAGTGCGCCATCGTTCGCAGTCCGCCGTTCACAAGCTCGCACAATGTCGCGGGGCGATAGCCTGCGGCCAGTTGTTTCGCCAGAAGATCGGCAGCCGTTTCGATCAATCGAAACAGCCCCGCATAGTGCAGTCCCGGATCCCGCAGAATCACCACTGTCGATCCGGTGCTTCCGGAATCCAGCACATGCGAATACCAGAAACACACCGAGGTCTTTTCCGTATCGCCAGAGTCCTTCTCGGCAGGATAGTGCGCCGGATAGTCAGCCAGCAGCAGGTGAAATGTCGTTCCGTCGGAACGAGAAATCATCGGCATGCCTTCGCACCGGCGACAAAGCAGGCTCTGCTTGCCGTGCAAGATGCAGTGCGGGCAAACATTGAAATTGCGATATGTGATTGGCTCGAGCTGGGGAGTTGCGACTTGCACGAGCTCACCTCCAGACACACAGGAAACCATTCCAGCCTCCTCGAGGTGGCAGGAATTGCGAGGGCATGGGGGTACAGTGTTGTTTAGTACAAAGTAATTAGAAAGTCAAGTCCAAACAAAGCCATCAGTTCACCCGTTTTTCGCCCGGCAAGCACTCCCCAGCGCCCGCTCCACTTCGCTCTCTGTGTACTTCAACTCTCTCAGAATTGCCGCCGTGTGTTCTCCCAGAAGCGGTGGTGGCAGCCGGTAAACCACCGGTTGCCCGTCGAAGCGTATCGGGTTCGCGATGCTCCGCGCGATCTTCAGCGTCGGATGCTCTATTTCCACGATTAGTCCTCGCGCCAGCGTTTGCTCGTCGTTCAATGCTTCACTCACGCTTTGAATCGCCGCTGCGGGTACGTCCGCTTCTCCCAGCTTCGTCAGCCAATCGGACGACGCGCGTCCCTCGAACAGTTGCTGCAATCTTGGTGTCAGTTCGTTGCGATTCTGGATTCGCGCCGCGTTATCCGCAAAGCGTGCGTCTTGCCCCAACTCTCCCTCCGCGCCTAACACACGCAACAAGCGGTGCCATTGCGGCTCCGTTCCTATAGCCACCACAAAGTAACGTCCATCGCTGCCGCGAAACAGTTGGTACGGCACAATGCTTGGGTGCGCGTTTCCCCACCGTTCCGGTGAAACGCCCGCATTCAGGTAACTGCTCCCCACGTTTGCCAGCCACGTCAGTTGCGAATCGAACAGCGCCAGTTCCACAAATTCGCCTTGCCCTGTTCGCTCGCGGGCAAACAACGCCGCCAGCACCGCCATCGCGGCGTACATCCCCGTGGTCATGTCCGCGATGGCAATGGGAAAGCGCATTGGGCCGCTGCCGGGTTCGCCAGTAAAGCTCATAATCCCCGCCTCTGCTTGTGCAAGGATGTCGTATCCCCGTTTTTCTGCTTTTGGACCACTGAATCCATAGCCTGATATGCTGCAGTAAATCAGCCGAGGGTGCTTCGCCCGCAGCGAGGCAGGGTCGAGGCCACGCCGCGTCAGTGATTGCATCACCGGTTGGTTGCACAGGAACACATCTGCTGTGGCCACCAGGCGTTGCAGGATCTCTTGCCCCAGCGGTTCGTCATAGTTGATGGTAATCGAGCGCTTGTTGCGGTTCGTTCCCAGGTAGTACGCCGATTCGCTTCCAACAAACGGCGGTCCCCATCCGCGCGTCTGGTCGCCCGTCCCCGGTCGCTCCACCTTGATCACATCGGCGCCAAAATCGCCCAGCAGCATCGCGCAATACGGGCCCGCGAGAGCTTCCGTCAGTTCCACGACTCGAATTCCATCAAGAGAGCAGGGCATAGCTAAACGAATTATAACGGAGCCAGCGCGCTTCGAGCGGCCAGCCATTCACAGAAACTCCCGTGACGGGTTCGCTTGCCTCAAAGCCGTCCTTTCCGGGACAATAGATAGTTCAAACCTCGAACCACGAATGCACTGTGGCGCCAAGACTGCGCCTTACGGAGAATTCTGGAAGATGCCGAAAGTTGTTCACCCACCAAAGCGATTCGTCGCTTATTTTTCCATGGAAATCGCCCTCGAAAACGCAATGCCTAGCTACAGCGGTGGCTTGGGCGTTCTGGCGGGAGATACCGTACGCGCCGCCGCCGATATCCGCCTTCCCATGGTCGCGGTGTCGCTGCTGTACCGCAAAGGCTATTTCCGCCAGCACCTTGCGGAAGACGGAACGCAAACCGAAGAACCCGTCGAATGGGAAGTAGAGAAATTTCTCGAAGAGGAATCGCCGCGCGTCACCGTTACCCTGGAAAACCGCCGCGTCGAACTGCGCGCCTGGCGCTACACCGCCAAAGGCGTCCGCGGCTACGAAGTCCCCATCTATTTCCTCGACGCGGATTTGCCGACGAACGATGCGCGTGACCGTGAACTGACCGGCACGCTCTACGGCGGCGATCCCTACTACCGTTTGTCGCAGGAAATGCTCCTTGGCATCGGCGGCGTGCGCATGCTCCGTGCCCTCGGCCACACCGAACTCATGCGTTATCACATGAACGAAGGCCACGCCGCGCTTCTCACCATGGAATTGCTCGACGAAGAGACCAAGCGCGCAGGCCGCACTACCGTGAAGGGCGAAGACATTGAAAGAGTTCGCAGCAAATGTGTCTTTACCACCCACACTCCTGTTCCCGCTGGACACGACAAGTTTCCCGTCGAGTTTCTGAACCGCCTGGTCCCCGACCAGGTGCGTTTCTTCGACGAAAAGGACGCCTCCTCTGCCGACTTGGTGAAAAGCATGCTTCAAGCGGAGCAGACTTTCCCGGATTTCCTGGAGGCCGCGCGCCGCGGCGCTTCCGTTAATATGACCTATCTCGCGCTCAGCCTCAGCAACTTTGTCAATGGCGTCGCCAAGCTGCATGGCGAAGTCTCGCGAAAAATGTTTCCCAATGTTCAGATTGAAGCCATCACCAATGGCGTCCATGCCGCCACGTGGACTGCGCCGCCCTTCCGCGAACTCTTCGATCGCTACATTCCTTCCTGGCGCGAAGACAATTACAGCCTTCGCGGAGCGTTGGGCTTGCCTCCCGAAGAAGTCTGGACCGCGCATCTGCTCGCAAAACACGACCTCCTCGAAGCCGTTCGCAAGAAGACCGGCCTGAAACTCGATCCCGAAGCTTTCACCATTGGCTTTGCGCGCCGCGCCACCGGATACAAACGCGCCGACCTGATTCTCAGCGACCTCGATCGCCTGCGCCAAATCGCCAAAAACGTTGGTCCGTTCCAAATTGTCTATGCCGGCAAAGCTCATCCGCGCGACGCTGGCGGCAAGGAGATAATCCGGCACATTTTCAAGGCCAAGAAAGCCCTCAAGAAGGCCGTCAGCGTCGTTTTTCTCGACGACTACAACATGGAACTTGGCGGCAAGCTTACTTCCGGTGTGGATTTGTGGCTCAACACTCCGCAATATCCGCTGGAAGCCTCTGGCACCAGCGGCATGAAAGCAGCTTTGAACGGTGTTCCCAGCCTCAGCATCCTGGATGGCTGGTGGGTGGAAGGCCACATCGAAGGCATCACCGGCTGGTCGATTGGCGAACCGCACCGCGGCGAGCCCAGCCACGAATCAGAGGCGGACAATGCCGTCGACGCCGAGAATCTCTACTCCAAATTGGAAACTGTGATCTTGCCGATGTTTTATAGCGACCGGAAGCGCTTCCTGGAGATCATGCACCATTCCATTGCCATCAATGGCTCGTTCTTCAACACCCAGCGCATGGTTCAGCAGTACATTACCGACGCTTATTTGCGATAGCGCGTAGCGGTTTCGCCACTTCTTCCGAACGCACTGCCATCAACATCACTTTTCGCTTCAGCACGTGGAAGCCTGCTTTGCCGTAAAACGTCTCAGCTGCCCGGTTGTGGTGCTGCACTTGTAGTTCAATCGCGCGAATCCCTCGCTCGCGGCAGAAATCTTCAATCTCAAAAAGCGCCAGCGATCCGATTCCCTTGTTGCGGTAGCGCTTATCCACGTACAGGTCCGTCAACATGCCTTCCACTCCGCCGTACTCCAGATCAAAATTGTAGGTGAGCACCGCGTAGCCCACCGCCTTCTTGTGATTCTCCATCAGCCAGGTTTGTCCCTGCGACACATTGCGCAGCAGCGTGTCCAGCCCCTTGCTCAGCGAGCGCACGTCATACGGAATTTTGTCGAACCGATAGTACGCGCGCACCAACTTCAACAACTTGCCACGGTCTTTAGGTCCACAAGGCCGAAACGATACCAGCATGATTGCCTCGCTTTTGGAGTGCGGCGGCTAGCCGCCGCTTTGCGCACTACGCGTGCTGAAGAAGTTTCCGCATGGCTGGTATCGTACTGCACCTCAAGCCACCGTGAATAGTGCCACTGGGCCACTACCGGTGCCGCAGCCTCAACGCACGCGATTCTTGTACAACGCCATGCCCACCGCCGCGTCCATATCAAGTTTTTCCAGCGCGCGAATCTCGCGCCCCGTCGAAATTCCTCCTGCCGCAACAATGGGCAGCGTGCTCGCTGTGCGCAAAGCTCGAAACCACTTCAGATTCGCTCCTCGCATCGTTCCTTCGCGATCGATATCCGTGCACAAAAAACCGCCACAATACGGCGCCAGCTCCTCCATCACCTCCGCCGGACCAACCTGCAGCGATTTGCGCCAACCTTTCACCGCAATGCGGCCTCGCGCTGTATCCAGCGCGATCAGCACATGTTTTTTGCCGACCCGGCTCGCCAGCCGTTTCAAAAAACGCACATTTGGTCCGTTATTCCGGAACGCCGCGCTTCCCACAATCACCTGCTGCGCCCCAAGCTTCACAAGCGTTTCCGCCCGCCTCACCGTGCGAATGCCGCCGCCCACGCGCACTTTCATCTTGTATTCCCGCGTCCCGCGTAGGCACAGTTCACGAACCAGAAGATTGTTTTGTCCCCTCCGCATGGCCGCATCCAGATCGATCACGTGCAGCCACTCGTAGCCCTTGAAGCGTTTCAGCAGTCCAAATACATCCGCAACCGCGAGTTCGCGCCTCCTTCCGTTCACTAGTTGCACCGCTTGCCCGCCTTGCAGGTCGATGCACGGGATCAGCACGGCAGCCTCATTTCCACGCCGTTTTCTTGTAAATAGGCCTTCAATCCCCGTATCGATTGCGTGTTGTCGTGGAAAATCGAAGCGGCCAACGCTGCATCCGCGCGCCCTTGCGTAAACACGTCCAAGAAATGCTGGGGCAATTTTGCGCCGCCGGAAGCGATAACCGGCACGCTCACTCCGCTGCAGATTGCCGCCGTCAGTTCCGTGTCGAAGCCGGACTGCGTTCCGTCGCGATCCATTGAGGTCAGCAGGATTTCGCCCGCGCCCATTGCCACGCCGCGACGCGCCCATTCTTCCGCGTCCAATCCCGTCTCGGTTCGTCCACCACGCACTCGCACCATCCACCGCGCACCCTCGCGCATTGCGTCAATCGCCAGAACCACTGCTTGTACGCCAAATTCCAACGATAGCTCGCGCAGCAGCTCAGGCCGCTCCACCGCCGCGGTGTTCACCGTGATCTTGTCGGCACCCGCTCGCACCACCGCGCGCGCATTCTCTAAAGTGCGAATGCCGCCGCCAGCCGTCAGTGGGATCGCCAGTTGCGTCGCCACCCGCCGGATCGTCTCCAGAAAAGTCGGCCGATCGTCGCGCGCCGCAGCGATGTCCAGAACCACCAGCTCATCCGCGCCCTCGGCGTTATACCGCGCCGCAAGTTCCACGGGATCGCCTGCATCGCGCAAGCGTTCGAAATGCACGCCTTTCACTACCCGCGCGCCATCCGTGTCCAGGCAGGGAACGATTCGCCGCGCCAGGCTCATGCCGCTTGCCCCAGAAAATTCTCCAGCAGCTTCGCTCCGGGCGCGCCGCTCTTCTCCGGATGAAATTGCACGCCAAAAATGTTTTTGTCCTCCAGCACCGCCACGAACTCTCGCCCGTGGTTGCACACCGCAGCGCTCTCGGCGCCCGAGGCCGGCGCCGCAAACGTATGCGCAAAATAGAAATACGATTCCGGCGCAATGTTCCGCAGGAGTATGCTCGCGCGAATCGGCCGCAACTGATTCCAGCCCATGTGTGGGAGCTTCACGTTCCCCGGGAGGTGCGTCACATTCCCCTTGAACAACCCAAGTCCCGCTAGTTCCGGAGCTTCATCGCTCTCCTCATAGAGCGCTTGCAATCCCAAACAGATGCCCAGAAACGGAACTCCGCGCGAAATCGCATCCAACAGCTGCTTCCGCAGTCCTTGTGCGTGCAGCGCATGAATCAGCGCCGCACAATGCCCCACGCCAGGCAAGATCAACCGGTCCGCTCGCGCGATGTCGATCGCCTGGTTCGTCTTGGTCGCCTCCACACCCAGCCGGCGAAACGCGGTCGCGACCGAAGACACATTCCCCGCACCGTAGTCCAGGATCACCACGTTCACAATAGTTCCTTCGTGCTCGGCAATACGTTGCGCAACCGTTTGTCCCGCGAAACCGCGAATCGCAGCGCCCGCGCAAATGCTTTGAACACCGCCTCCACCTGGTGATGCGAAGACCGGCCGTACAGCACGCGCAGGTGCACGTTGGCCCGCGCGGCCTGCGCGAATCCTTGGAAAAAGTCCTCAACCAACTCGGTCTGGAAATCGCCCACGCGCTTCGCGGAAAAGCGCGCTTTCACTACACAGTATGCGCGTCCTCCAAAATCCACGGCCGCTGCCGCCAGCGTTTCGTCCATCGGCATCAGGAAGTAACCGGCTCTCAAGATGCCTTTTTTGTCGCCCAGCGCCGCGTTCACTGCTTCGCCCAGCGCAATGCCAACATCTTCCACCGTGTGGTGCTGATCCACATCCAGATCACCCTTGGCCGTGAGCCGAAGATCGAATCCGCCGTGCCGGCTTACCAGGTCCAGCATGTGATCGAAAAATGGAATTCCTGTCGCGATCTCCGCCGTTCCGCGCCCGTCCAGTTTCAATCGCAATTCAATCTGAGTTTCTTTCGTTTTCCGCCGGATTTTTGCGATTCTCGCCATTGGTTAATCCGTTCGCGGCACCAGCCGCAGCAGTTTCTTCAACTCTGTTTTCGTGCCAATCGTGATGCGCGCAAATCCCGGCCCCAGATCTTTTTTCTCGCGCACCATGATTCCGCTCCGCTGCAATTCGCGAAAAATCGCCGGGCCGGCATCGCCAAAATCCACCAACAGAAAATTGCCGGCACTGGGAAACACCCGCGTTCCGCGTTTTTCCAGTTCGTTCGCGAACCACACGCGCAACCGCTTCACTTCGCGCACGTAGCCGTTCAGCGTTTTTTTGTCTTCAACCGCGGCCGCTCCCGCCGTCAGCGCCGCCACATTCACCGGGTACGGCGGCAGTGCACGTCTTACCAGTGCCAGCGAATCGCGTTGCGCCAGCACCGCCCCCAGCCTCAGCCCGGCCAGTCCCGCCGCCTTTGAAAACGTCTTCGCCACAAACAGGTGCGGATAGCGGCGAATCCACGGCACCACCGATTCTCCCGAAAACTCTGAGTACGCTTCATCCAAAACGACAACCGTCTCTGTCGCCGCCCGCAGAATGCTCGCAATCGCCCGCTTCGCAACCAGCGTCCCGGTAGGATTATTCGGGTTCGCCAAAAAAAGCACCCGTGGTTTCTCTCGCAGCGCCGCCAGCGCCTCTTTGAGCGGAAACTCCATCGTCGCCGAGTAACGCAGCGCGTTCACCCTGGCGCCCGCAATCTCCGCATAGTAGCGATACATCGGAAACGTTGGCTCGCAGATCAGGATGTGGCTACGCGGCTCGACGAACGTGTCGAAGAAAACGCGCAACGCATCATCGCCACCGTTCGTCAGCACGATTTCGTCGGCTCGTACTCCAAAATACCGCGCCAGCTTCTTCGTCGGCGGTTCATATTCGGGATACATCGCCAATTTCTTCGCGCTCAACTCAGCCACGGCCTGCCGAGCTGCCTCCCCGCAACCCGACGTGTTCTCATTGAAGTCCAGCCTGACTTTTCCGAAGCGTCCTTCGGCAGGTACTTCATACGTGCGCCGCTGTAGAATCGCTTTGCGTACCGGCAGCCGCACTTTCATCGCCGTACCTCAATCGCCTTCGCGTGCGCCTGCAGTCCCTCGGCGCGCGCCAGCGTCTCCACGTCGCTTGCCACGCGCTTGTAACCTTTCCGGTCGATTCTCTGCACGCTGATGCGCTTCACAAAATCCTCGGTCGATAGTCCGCCGCGCCGCCGTGCCCATCCTCCGGTCGGCAGCACGTGATTGCTTCCACTGGCGTAATCGCCAAACGCCTGTGCGCTCAGCGGCCCCAAAAAGATAGTCCCCGCCGAATGAATCGCCTGCACTGTGGCGGCCCCTCCCTCCGGGAGACTCAAATGTTCCGGGGCGAACCGGTTCACGAATTCACAAGCCTCTCTCCACGTGCCAGCCACCAGAATCGCCCCGCTCTTGCGAATCGAAATCTGCGCCGGATTTTCCTTTGGCAGTGCTGCCAATTGTTGTTCAACCTCTTCTTGTACCCGTCTCCCGAAACGCCCCGACGTCGTAACCAGAAAACTTCCCGCATCCGTTGCGTGTTCCGCTTGCGCCAGCAGATCTGCAGCGATCCACCTGGGATTCCCGCGATTCGCCAGCACCACCGCCTCGGTCGGGCCTGCAGGCAGATCGATTGCGCAGTGCGCACTCACGATTTGCTTCGCCGCGGTCACATAGCGGTTTCCAGGACCAAAAATCTTCTCCACGCGCGGAATCCGTTTTGTTCCGTAAGCCAGCGCAGCAATCGCCTGAGCGCCTCCAATGCGCGCCAATTCCGTTACGCCCAGCATGCCGGCCACTGCCAGCAATTCATCGTTCGGCCGTGGGCAGACCGCGATGATTCGCCGCACGCCCGCCACCTGCGCCGGAACCACCGTCATCACCAACGTGGACACCAACGCGAACCGGCCGCCGGGAATATAGCATCCGATGGTCTCAATTGGCCGCACAATTTGCCCGACCGCCACGCCCGGCTCTACCTGCAGTTTCCATTCCCTCGGTTTTTGCTGTTCCGCGACGCGCCGCACATTCTCCGCGGCATGTTCCGCCGCGCGCAGGAACTCGCGGCTCACGCGTTTGCGCGCCGCCTGAAACTCTTTCCGCGAAATCCACACGCCGTCTCGCGCCAAATCCCTGCCATCCAGTGTTTTCGTCCATCGATCCAGCGCCGTGTCGCCCCTTTCGCGCACCTTGGCCACAATGCGCTCTGCGGTCTGCAGTGCTGCGCGATCTTGTCCTTCGCGAACCTTCATCAACTCCGCTTCAGTTCGTCGCGTTAATTTCAGAATCCGCATCACAGCACGATCTTGTTCAAGGGATATTCCACGATCCCTTGCGCTTTCGCCGCCTTCAGCCTGGGCAGGATCTGCCGCACCACTGCTTCTTCCACAATGGTATTCACCGCCACCCAATTCGCGTCGCTCAACTCGGATATCGTGGGATTCTTCAGCGCCGGCAAAACCTGCAACACAGCCGCAAGATTCTCGCGTCTCACGTTCAGCATCAATCCCACCTTCGTCGCGGCCGCAATCGCGCCCTGCAGCATCAGCACCAGATTCTCCGCTTTTTCCCGCTTCGCCGGATTCTCCGCCGATTTGCGATTCATGATGAATACGGTAGAGGACTCCAACACCGTATCCAGAATTCGCAAGTGATTTGCTCGCAACGACGAGCCTGTCTCCGTTACTTCCACGATCGCGTCGGCCAGTTGCGGCGCTTTCACTTCCGTCGCGCCCCACGAGAATTCCACTCTCGCCTTCACTCCGTGCCGCGCCAGATACTTTTCCGTGATGCCCACCACTTCCGTGGCGATCACCTTGCCTTCCAGGTCGCGCACTTCATGGATCGCCGAATCTTCCGGCACCGCCAGCACCCATTTCACGCGCGCCAGCCGCTGTTTGGCATAGATCAGTTCGGCCAATTCCAGCACATCCGCTCTCGTCTCTTCCACCCAATCGTGTCCGGTGATTCCTGCGTCCAGCGCGCCAGACTCCACATATCGCGCCATCTCTTGAGCCCGCACCAGCAAGCAATCCATCTCTGGGTCGTCAATCGACGGCACATAACTCCGCGAACTAAGCGTCACTTTCCATCCTGCACGCGCCAGCAAATCCACCGTCGCGTCCTGCAGGCTACCTTTCGGAATTCCCAGCCGCAAAAGGCTCATCCCTGCTCCTTTGTACCGTAGACTTCGGCTTCCGAAAAAGTCTTCTCGGCGATCACGCGCAACGTTCCGTCGCTCTCCAATTTCCGGAAAAAGCACGTTCGGTAGCCCTCGTGGCACACGCCCGGGCCCATCGCTTCCACGCGAATCACCAGCGCATCGGCATCGCAATCCACCAGAATCTCTTTCACGCGCAGCACGTGTCCGCTAGTCTCGCCCTTTTTCCAAAGCCGCTTCTTCGATCTGCTGAAGAAGTGCACTTCGCCCGACCGCCGCGTGCAGTCCAGCGCCGTTTCGTCCACGAATCCGAGCATCAGCACATCCTTCGTTTCGTGGTCCTGAATTACCGCCGGGATCAGTCCATCCATTTTTTCAAACGCCAGTCTCACCACAACCCCCTAAAAACAAAAATCCCGCCGGAGCGATGCGCGCCAGCGGGCTGTTGAGTGCTTTGCTTTCCTAAGCTCTATTCAGACCGGTTCGGGCGCGGCTTCAAGCCGTGATGATGGTGGTGTCGATGCGCCCGGAAAGTCATCTCGCCTCAAACATACAGAATCGCAGCCAAGCCGCGCCAACCCAAACTTCGACTTGCCTGTATTTGAGTTTTCGATGCTATGCGCGCGTGATGGAACTCGGCGGCGCGCCGGCGCCATAATTCAAGGTCATGGATAGGTGCAGCGCCACTCCGAATCTGCCGTTCGGCAGACTCTCCACCCGAACCACCTCGCCCACATATTCGCAATTCATCGGGTCATGTGCCGAGCTGAACGGAAAGGTCACGAACACGCGCATTCCCTTGTAATAATTGGTGCGCCGAGTGTGGAAATAAATTCCGTCTTTTGAAGCATTTACGCTGACCGGCAGGTCCTCGAAATGCTCATCCCTCGGCTCCGAGGGACGCACCCGCAGCGGCTTCGCTATCTTCGCGCGACGGCTCCGGCGCTTATCGGCATACTTCTGTTGGGTCGGTTCGGCCATGCTGGTTGACCTACGGAATGTAGGCCACTACCCATCTTTCGTGCTGCCGCCCCAAACGTCAAGCCCTTGCGCTGAATCTGATACTGACCGACGCGCATCAAATCCTCGGTCCAGGGAGACCCTATGGCAGACAAAGTCACGAAATCCGAAGCCGAATGGAAAAAGCAGCTTACCCCCAATCAGTACTACGTTACCCGACAGAAGGGCACTGAGCCGCCCTTCACCGGCGAGTACGAATCCACGGAAACTCCCGGCATGTATAAGTGTGTCTGTTGCGGCCAGCCCCTGTTCGGCTCCGACGACAAATTCCATTCTGGCTGCGGCTGGCCTAGTTTCACGGCGCCCTCTGACGCTTTGTCCATCGAGACCGAAGCGGATCACTCGCACGGCATGTCGCGCACTGAAGTGCGTTGCAGCCGCTGCGAGGCTCACCTGGGCCACGTCTTCGAGGACGGGCCCGGGCCCGCAGGCCTGCGTTACTGCATCAATTCCGCATCCCTGAAACTCGACAAAAAATAGCTCGCTCGATCGTTCAGCCTTTGCTTCGAAAGATCTCAGCTTGTCATTCCGAACGGAGTCTGCGGAGTGAGGAATCGCCGCTGGATTGTGGCCAAAGAGGCATTCCTCGTTTCGCTCGGGATGACGAACCGCGCATCCCCCATTAAGTTTGCGATTTCTTCCACTTTTGTTATTCTCCAACAGTTAATTCCACCCAAGGAACCCTTGATGCGCCCAACAAGAGTCTCGCTTACTCTCTCGATTATCGCTGTCTGCGCGGCCATTTCTCTCTTCGCCGGAGACCAAAAAAAGAAGACGCCTCCCGCCGAACCCGCCCAGCCGTCCTATGAACTCCCGCAGCCTGCGCAGGAGACGCTCGACTATTCCATGTACGTAAATATCCGCGAGGAAGCCACCGCTCATTCCCACATCATGGAATATGCTTCCGCGCTGATGGATGGCATCGGCCCTCGCCTCACCGGTTCGCCCAACCTCAAGCGCGCCAATGAATGGACCCTCAATCAGTTCACCGCCATGGGCTGCAGCAATGCTCATCTCGAGGACTGGGGCGAGTTTGGCATGGGTTGGGAACAGCTGAATACTTGGGTGCGTATGACCTCGCCCGACAAAGCGGTTTTCATCGCGCAAGCTGCGCCGTGGTCGCCCTCCACAAATGGCGTTGTCAGCGGCTCAGCCGTTTGGGCCGACATCCAGGAAGAAAAGGACTTCGACAAATACAAGGGCACGCTTGCGGGCAAGATCCTTTTTCTGGGCCCTATGCGCGACGTCAAACCCGTCGATAAGGCCCTGTTCACGCGCTATGACGACGCGGAACTTGCCAAGCTTCAGGAGTACCCGATTCGACTGCCCAACCGCGACGACCAACGCCAGCAGGCCGCGCGTCGCGCCGAATTTCGCGAGAAGTTGGGGCAGTTTCTCGCCACAGAACACGTTGCCGCGGTCATTCTGCCCAGCCGCGATGCCCCGAACAACGGCGGATCCGGCGGCACAATCTTCGACGACAATGGCTCCTCGTTCGGCCGCCTTGTCTATCAAAAGGATCACGCCACTCCCGTTCCGCTGGCCGTTACCGCCATCGAAAACTACGGCCGCGTCTACCGCTTGCTGAAAGCCAACGTGCCCGTAACCATCGAGCTCAACATCGAAACCAAATTCTATGACGACCACGAGCATGGCTTCGACACCATCGCCGAAATTCCCGGCACCGATCCCAAGCTCAAAGACGAAATCGTGATGGTCGGCGGTCATTTAGATAGCTGGATCGCCGCCACCGGCGCCACCGACAACGGCGCGGGAACCGTCGTGGCCATGGAAGTGATGCGCATCCTCAACGCTCTGCATGTGAAGCCGCGTCGCACCATCCGCGTGGCTCTCTGGACCGGCGAGGAGCAGGGGCTTATCGGCTCGCGCGGCTACGCCTCCCAGCACTTTGGCTCCGCACCGCGCTCCACCGAGCCCGACCAGCTCAAGCTCAGCGAGTTTATGCGCAAAGTCACTGGTCCTCTGCAACTGAAACCAGAGCAAAAACAGGTTTCCGGCTATTTCAACGTGGATAACGGCAGTGGAAAAATTCGCGGCGTGTATTTGCAGGGCAACGCCGCCATCGCTCCTATATTTGCCCAGTGGATTGCCCCGCTAAAAGATTTGGGCGTCACCACGTTGACCATGCGTAACACCGGTGGCACCGACCATCTCAGTTTTGACGCTGTAGGCATTCCGGGATTCCAGTTCATTCAGGATCCCCTCGACTACGAAACCCGCACGCATCACTCCAACATGGATACCTACGAGCGTCTTCAGTCCGAGGATCTCGCGCAAGCCGCTCTCGTCGAAGCTATCTTCGTTTACAACGCTGCGATGCGCGACCAGATGCTGCCGCGCAAGCCTCTGCCCCATCCGGAGCTGCAGGAAGAAGCCACGCAGCCGCTGAAGAACGTTATGCCCGGGGTTGAACCGAAGCCGTGACGATGTCTCGCGGCAGGGAAGGGAGCCGGCGCGCACCTGCGCCTTATTCCTCTTCTTCTGGTTTGGAGTTATTTTTCGCTGCGATTCTTACGCGGCTGGGCAGGAAATTGCCGCCAGCTCCGCGACCGGATCTGAATCCCGCTCCCATGCAGCCACCAGCAGTACTTTGTGGCCGGTCGGATAACGGAACACGTAATAGGTGTTCGAAACTCCGTCCATTTCGTAGAAGCTGGGACGCCGGCGATCGGCGCGGCCCAGCACGCCCGTGTTCAACATCAGGCGTAGTTCAAGCAACTGCTCCGGAGTATGATGCCGGAGGTCCTCAATCACAGGTGGTAGTTTTTGTATCGTCAACATCGGCGCATCCTCTATCCGCCGCCAACAGCTTATCTGACCCTCATGAGTAAAGACGTAAAAACTGGCTAAATGTTTCGTAGCTGACAAGATTGTTACCAAAAAGCGTCAGAAAAGCGGGCGTTTTTCGCTCTTGTTTGTCTCTCAATCCTTTAGATGCAAGAGCTTAGCGGTGGGTAACAATTTTCTGTAACACTTCCTCGCCCGCGCCCCGCAACCACACGCCGTTGTTGACCATGTGTGTTTGCCCTCACCGTCGTTCTGCCGCAGTCACGTCAAACTCGTGGGAATCCAGAGCGGCGTCACGACCGCAGATTTCGTTCTCGGGCTTCCCGGAGGCGGAACGTTTTCCAGTTTAGGCATGTGCAGCTCAGGTCATATGGCAACCACACTCCGCCGTCGGTCCAACAGGCTGGCATCCATCTGACGTTTGATCTGCGCGGCAGCTAAATCGCCGCAGCAGACACCGCGGTCTGCACGGCCTGCAATTCGTGATGCGCGCCAGCACGATTTTCTCCCGTCCTTCGCCGGCCGCTGATCTGAATTTTCCCCGGTAGCGATTCTCTCCCGGGCGTGAAAACTGATGAGATACGGGTTACTATCTCGCCAGACACTTGCGCGACCGCAATTTCCTTGTCATAGTTGGGCCTCATCCTGATTACCGCAGAGGCATTTACCGTGGCAAAAATAGCTGGCAGTAGCAAGGGCCCAAAGAAGTCTGTGCGCGACGAGAAATCGCAGTTTGGCAAAGATCGCCGTCGCCGCCATCATCACTTCCTGGTTACCGTGAACTATGCGGACGGCGAGACCTTCGGCCGTGTCTACACCAACAAGGAAAAGGCCACCCGCTTCGCCGAACGCCAGCGACGCTCGCCAGTGGTGAAATCCGCCCGCGTCACGCAGGTTTCTTGAGCGTCCATTTTTCGCCTAAAATCTGCCGAACATTTGATGTTTTTCGCGGAAGCGTGCTATAAAAGAAGAGTTCGAGGCGGCCTTAGTATAGTGGTAGTACGGAACCTTGCCAAGGTTCAGGTGTCGGTTCGATTCCGATAGGCCGCTCCATTTCATCAATTACTTACAGACTTTCCTCCCTCAGTGCAGTAATACTTCCTCTGCATAGCGATACAGATTCGGAAGACGTTCGTGAGTGGCCGACTAGTGGATCCGCGTTCTTAATAGAAGATGCCTGCATACTTCAGAATCGATAAGGAACATCGACTGGTGCTGACCACCATCTCCGGTGTGTTCACCCTGGCCGACGGATTGGCGCACCAGGAAAAGCTGCTGAAGGATCCTGACTTCGTCCCCACCTTCTCTCAATTGATTGACTTCACCCAGGTAGCGAAGGTCCAGGTGGGGATGGAAGAGGTTCGTAAACTCGCCCAAACCTCGGTATTCTCATCCGATGCGCGCCGGGCCATCCTCGTAAACGGCGAAATCGCATTTGGGTTGGCTCGAATGTTTGCAGTATTTCGCGAATCCTCGGGCGAAAAAGGCGTTCGCGTCTTTCGCGTCCTCGATGACGCACTGTCCTGGGTTTTTGCCGGGCTCGATGCCACGTGAGTATCTTCTGGTGAGCATGAACGTAAGCTGGACGTGACACCCATCACTGAGTTCCAGCCTGGGAAACAATAGCTTTCTAATCAGAAACTTCTCAGTAGTCTGGCCCTCCACCGCCCGTGGAGTGTTCCTGGATGTGTCCGCGCGCGGGCAGAAAGCGATGTACACGCTAATTCGACCGAATCGTTACTTATTGGCTGGCCTCGCTGTGGCAATTCTTGCCGCTGCGGCACTCGCCATCCGCTCGCACCATACCCAGCAGAGTGTTGTGAACGACGGCTACGTGGGCTCGAGTTCCTGCCGCGCTTGCCACCAGAAATTCTACGAACTGTGGTCCACTTCGCATCACGGCCTGGCCATGCAGTTGTACTCGCCTGAATTTGTACGCGCCGCTGAACTGACGGGCAGTCCCGCGATCCGGATTGGCGATGTGAGATACCAGGCTGAAATCACCGAAAAGGGCGGTTGGATTGTCGAGAGAAGCAACGGCGGCGAAGAGCATCGCTATCCCATCGAGCAGGCGCTCGGCGGAAAGAACGTCTATTATTTTCTGACGCCGCTGGAACGCGGGCATTTGCAGGTCCTGCCGCTGGCATTCGACACGCGCACGAAAACGTGGATGGACGCCACGTTGAGCATGACCATGCACGAAAACGTCCCGCACGAGCCACCAGTAACATGGCGAGACCGCACGCTCACTTTTAACACCTCCTGCTACGGTTGCCACGTCAGCCAAATTGAAACCAACTACGATCCGGCGAACGACAGCTATCACACCACCTGGCGCGAGCCCGGCATCAACTGCGAAACCTGCCACGGTCCCGCCGGTAAACACGTTCGGCTATATCAGGCAGCGGAGAAAAGTGGGCAATCACCGGACGAACTTGGACTGATCAGCTTCAAGAGCCTCAAGCCCGAACAGCGCAGCGATGCTTGTGCGTTTTGCCATGCCAAAATCTCCCCGATCACTTCCGGCGTCCACGTGGGCGACAAATTTTTCGACAATTTCAGCCTCGTGACCTACGAAAGTCCGGACTTCTATCCGGACGGTCGCGACCTCGGCGAAAATTACACCTTCACGTCGTGGTTGATGAGCCCCTGCACGAAGTCTGGCAAGCTCAATTGCGTCAGTTGCCATACGTCCAGCGGACGATATCGTTTCGCCAAGGGCGATCCCAACAAGGTGTGCTTGCCCTGCCATGAAGAACTTGTGAACAACGCGCCCGTTCACACCCATCACAAACCGGATGGCGTCGGAAACTCTTGCGTCTCGTGTCACATGCCCATGACCGAGTACGCGCGCATGCGTCGCAGCGATCACTCCATGCGCCCACCCACGCCGGCGACCACCATCAAATATAGTTCTCCGAACGCCTGCAACGATTGCCACAAAGACAAGGACGCGCATTGGGCGGACTCCGTCGTTCGCAAGTGGTACCCCGGCGATTATCAAGCTCCCATACTCGCGCAGGCCGCTCTGATCGATGCAGCGCGCAAACGCGATTGGTCCAAGCTTCCAGCCATGCTTTCCTATATTCAGGACCCGAATCACAGCACCATTGTTGCCGCATCGCTGATTCGTTTGTTGGCGCCGTGCCGAGACCCGCGCAAGTTTGTGGCTATGCAACTCGCGCTGCAGGACCCGTCGCCGCTGGTACGGGCAAACGCCGTGGACATTTTGGCGCAGCACGTGGATCTGCCAACCGCACGGGTTCTGGTGCCTTACACCAAGGACGAATCGCGCCTGGTTCGTCTTCGCGCTGCTGCGGCATTCAGCCAGGTCCCTTCCAGCGCGCTCGACGATGCCGCCAGAGCCGCCATCCAACCCGCCATGCAGGAGTACCTCGCCTCCCTCACCACTCGCCAGGATGATTTCGCTCAGCATTTGAACCTGGGGAATCTGTATGGCAATCGTGGAGAGTTACAGCAAGCTGTGGCGGAATACGAACAGGCCGCCACCTTGCGCCCCGATTTTGCGCCACCGCTTGTGAACGCGGCTGTCGTGTACAGTCAGCTCGGCGACATGCCCAAAGCGGAGAGCGCATTGCGGCGAGCCATCGCGGCGGATCCCAAAGAGCCCGCCGCGCACTTCAACCTGGGACTGCTCCTCGCTGAGATGGGCCATCCCGATCAGGCAGAAAAAGAATTGCGCACCGCTCTTCAACTTGACCCCTCCAGCGCAGCCGCGGCCTACGATCTCGCCGTCCTCGTCGCCAACAAAAATCCCGCCGAAGCATTGGCGCTCTGCAAAAAGGCGGCGGCGCTCGACCGAAACAATCCGAAGTACAAAAACGCTGTTGCTTTCTATCAAACGCAAGCAACCGCCGGCGCAACCGGGAAAGCCGCGCCACTACAAAAAACGCAATGATCGCCAGCCTCGCTTCGGCGTCTCATAGCGCGGTCTCTTTTTTGCAGAATTTTCCTCAGGCTGGTGAATTTCTCGCTGAACTTTCGCACAAATAACCGATAGAATTTGCCCATAGGTTCGCCAATGCCCTTGGTCCGCATTGCCGCCGGCAGTACGCGGCGCCCCAAACTGAATGCCGTTCAAGAAGCCGCTGATCTTTTCCGCCGCTACCTTTCCGCGGACACCACCATCGAAGTGCATGGCTATGAAGTGGAAAGCGGCGTCAGCCACACGCCATTGTCCCGCCAGGAATTGATGCAGGGAGCGCACCAGCGTGCGGAAGCTCTCGCGTCACGTTTGGCCGCAAGCGCGCAGCCGGCAAATTTTTTCGTTGGACTGGAAGGCGGATTGGACGTGGTCGAGGAACCGGGCCAGCGTCGCGTCTTTCTGCAGAGTTGGGCCTACGTGACCGACGGGCATCGCGGCCATTTCGGATGTTCCGGCAGCATTGAGATTCCCGAAGCGCTGGCGGATGAAGTGGTCGCGCGAGGCACGGAATTGTCCGTAGCGATCGATCACTTCGCGGGGCAGGCCGGAATTCGCGATGCTCAGGGAGCTTGGGGCGTGCTTTCGGGAAATTTGATTTCGCGGCAAGAGTCCTTTCGTGTTGCAGTGGTCGCGGCGTTTGCGCCATTTTATAATGGCAAGTTGTATCAAACGGCAAAAACGGCGGCAAAGTAACGCCGCACGCGACAAACGAATCATGGCTTGTGCGAAGTGCTTGAAAGCGAGCATGCTAAGTAAGCAACCGTAGAGGAGAAGGCGCGTGGACATCGTCAAAGGCAACATGGGCTGGATCGAAGTGGTGGTTGGCCCAATGTTTTCCGGCAAAAGCGAAGAACTGATTCGCCGGCTGCGTCGCGCGCAAATTGCGCGGCAACGTGTGCAGATCTTTAAGCCGGCGATTGATGAGCGATATGCCGCAAATGAGATTGTGTCGCACTCCGGGCTGGGCATTCCCTCGGACGCCGTTAGCAAAGCCGCGGAAATAATGGACAAGCTGCAGCCACGCACCGAGGTTGTGGGTATCGACGAAGCGCAATTCCTGGGCGACGAACTGGTGGAGGTTTGCACCAAGCTTGCCAACCTGGGAAAACGCGTGATTGTCGCCGGTCTCGACACCGATTATCGTGGACGCCCCTTTGAGCCCATGCCGCGCTTGCTGGCCGTTGCGGAAGAAATTACGAAATTGCTCGCGATCTGCGTGCGCTGCGGAAATCCCGCGGTGCATACCCAGCGGCTCGTGGAGAGCGATGAACTGATTGTTGTAGGCGCGGGCGGCGCATATGAGGCGCGCTGCCGGCGTTGTTTTGAACCAAATCCAGCCCAGGCGCGGCACGAAACCGGTCCCCAGATTCTGCCGCGCACCAACCGGGCCGCGGGCGGAGCTTCTTGAACTGCCGCTCCCGGGCAACGGGCTGAATTTCCAGGAAAACTATGCGCATCGAATCGAAAGCACCAACACGTGTGGATTTTGCGGGAGCAACGCTGGACATCTGGCCGCTGTACCTTTTCCATTCCGGGGCGGTAACGCTGAACGCCGCCATTTCGCGTTACGCCCACTGCGTCATCGACACCAAGTCCGGTGGAGACGAAGGCATCAAGCTGGTCTCGTTGGACACCAACCGCTCGGAGGAGTTTGCGTCGTTCGCGGAATTGTCGCGCGCCAAACGCTTTCACCTTCCGTTGCTGGCAGAGATTGTGAAGTTTTTTCATCCGGAAGGCGGATTCACGCTGACCACGAATTCCGAAGCGCCCGCCGGCGCGGGAATCGGCGGCTCCAGCGCCATGGCTGTGGCAATATGCGCGGCACTGGACCGCTTCACCGGAACCGGTCGCAGCAAAGTGGATTGGATTCACATCAGCCGCGACGCCGAAGCCATCGTAATCCGGATCCCTACCGGTATGCAGGACCACTACCCACCGGCTTTCGGGGGAGCGGCGGCGATTGAGTTGATGCCGGGAGGCGAGCGGCGCATTGAGTTAAACGTCAACCTCGACGAACTGGAACGGCGGTTGGTGGTGTGTTACACGGGAAAGCCGCGGCAATCCGCGATCAACAATTGGGCGGTCTTTAAGGCCCATCTGGACGACAAAGGCGCGGTGCAGAACAATCTAGAGCGCATCTCGCAGATTGCCCAGGCCATGCGCACGGCGCTGGAAGCGGGCGACTGGAAGGAAACCGGCCGGTTGATGAACATGGAATGGCAGTTCCGGCGCAAGAGTTTGCCGACCATTTCCACCAAAGTGATTGACCGCATCATCGCTGGCACGCGACGCAACGGTGCCCTGTCCGGAAAAGTTTGCGGAGCCGGTGGCGGCGGCTGCGTTGTCCTGCTGATCGAGCCGGAGGCCCGCGAACGCGTGGAAAAAGCTGTACTGGACGCCGGTGGGGAACTGTTGCCCATGAAAATCGACCGCCAGGGCGTCACTGTCATCTCTCAGTGAAAATCTGAAGGCGTAGCTATTCAATCGCGGAATTGCATCATAGAATAGGGATAGCCGTGCCGAGGTCGGCAGGCCAGGATGCGCATGCATTACCGCTTGGCGATAACGATTACGACTTTGTTCTTCGTTTGGGGAGACATTCCCCGTGGTACGGCATTGCGAGCGCCGCAATCTGCATCGCATGAATCGCTTCCCCCAGGCGAAAGTGTTCCTTTGTACCCCGACGTCGTTACCACGGATGCTCCTCAGCAAGAGAAGACCGACGCCGCGCCTGCAAAGCCGGGCACAGCAGCAGCACTGCAGGAGTCCTCAAAGCTGGCGCTGATCCGCTACGTTTCCGGGGAATTCGCCAAGGCGCGAAAACCGCTGCCCGGCGGCAAAGACGGTTTCATCATTTACGCCGACAAGCCGTTGAACCAGGAATATCTGGACCGCACGGTTGCCACCCACGGCGCGGCGGTGAATACCGGCGATAACGTGCAGATCACCGGGCTGGAGTTTCACGAGAAAAGCATCGTCGTGGACATTAATGGCGGTGGGCGGCCCAAGAAGAAATGGCGAGACCGCATCCAGGTGAGCATGGGCGGCACCCAGCCGATGCCACAATCGACTGCCCCGACAACGAATCAAGACTCTGGGCCCCCGGGATTCCAACCCGGCATGGGCGGCACCATCTTCATCGATTTTCCCCAGCACGTTCCAGACATGACCCCAGAGCAGTTGAAGCAGATGCTGGCGCCCTTCCTGGACTTCAACAAAGAGCGCTCCGCTTCGGTCCATTGGATCGATACGCTGCCACCGGAGATGAAGAAGGCCATAACCGAACGTAAGGCCATCAAGGGCATGGACCGCGAAGAAGTCGTGGCGGCTATCGGGAAGCCCGACCGCAAGGTCCGTGAGCGCGATAGCGACGGCAACGACACCGAGGACTGGATTTACGGGCACCCGCCAGACAAGACCATCTTCGTGCACTTCACCGGCGAGAAAGTCACCACGATCAAGCAGTACCCTCAGTAGCAATGCCTTTCTGACCCCGCTAAGTCCTTTATTTCCTGTACTTACGTGAAACGCGCCCGTAGCCCCTTTGTTTCCCCTACGTACGCAAATACCGGGCGTGGGGCCTAATTTCCCGGCTCAGCTGGTATACCAAATGTTTACGTGACGCAGTAATGTCGGCGCGCCGACATTTTTGTCTCAAACAAACAAAGGACTTAGCGCCCTCGGAACGTAAATCACGCGTTGTCCCGGTCACTGCCGCAAAAGAAGCCAAGAGAATATCGATTATGCTTGGCAGTCACGTGCGGCGTGCGGAAAGCGGTGTGACGGGGGACACACCGAGATACATTGACTTTTCCCTACACTATCACCTAGCATTTTTAGTTCTACCCGCGGCGTTTTTAGCACCGTCAGTGTCGCCGCAATCTACACACCCCACCGGAGGAAGTAATGGCAATTAAGGTTGGAATCAACGGCTTCGGCCGCATCGGTCGCAATATCATGCGCACAGCCCTCAATGATAAGGACATTCAGTTCGTGGCTGTGAACGACATCACGGACGCCAAGACTCTGGCGCACCTGCTGAAGTATGACTCGGTACTCGGGAACCTGCCGAACACCATTACGCATACGGATGACACCATCAGCGTGGATGGGAAGAGCTTCAAGGTATTCAAGACCAAAGACCCGTCAGAGCTCGATTGGGCCAGCGTCGGAGCGGACATTGTGGTCGAGTCCACCGGGCTGTTCACCAAGGGTGCGGATGCGCGCAAGCATATTCGCGGACCTGTGAAGAAGGTCATCATTTCGGCGCCGGCCACCGATCCGGACGCCACGTTTGTGCTTGGCGTAAACGACAAGAAGTACGATCCCGCGAAGCATCACGTGGTTTCCAACGCATCGTGCACCACGAATTGTCTGGCGCCGATTGCAAAGGTTCTGAACGACACGTTCGGCATCGTGTGCGGCACCATGACCACCATCCACTCGTACACCAACGACCAGCGGCTGCTGGATTTGCCGCACAAGGACCTGCGACGCGCGCGTGCAGCGGCCCTCAGCATGATTCCCAGCACCACGGGAGCGGCCAAGGCGCTGAAGCTGGTGATTCCGGAACTGGACGGCAAACTGGACGGCTACTCGATGCGCGTGCCCACGCCGAACGTCAGCGTGGTGGACCTGACCGTGTTCGTGGAAAAGCCGGCGACGAAGGAAAGCGTGAACGCGGCATTGAAAGCGGCGGCAAACGGTCCGATGAAGGGAATTCTGGGGTACACGGAAGAGGAACTGGTTTCCGCGGACTTCAAGGGCAACCCGAATTCGTCGATCGTGGATTCGGAATACACCAAGGTTGTCGGCGACAAGTGCGTGAAGGTGCTGTCGTGGTACGACAATGAGTGGGCGTATTCCTGCCGTGTGCGAGACCTGATCAAGTTGATGGCCTCGAAGTTCTAAGCGCGTGATTCGTAGTTCGTGACTCGTGGTCCGCGTCGTGCGGACCACGGGTAGCGAACCCGGAAAGAACGCTCACCACAGAGGACACAGAGGGCACGGGTTAAGAGAGAAAGAAAAGCCTGTGTCCAGCGCTGCTTTTGATTCCTGATACCTGATCGCTGATCCCTGATATCTGTTAACCGATATTCAAAACTTACGAACGGAAGACACCATGAGCAAACTAACGATTCGAGATCTGGATTTGCGCGGTAAGCGTGTGTTCATTCGCGTGGATTTCAATGTGCCGCTGAAGGATGGAGTGGTTACGGACGATACGCGCATCCGTGAAACCTTGCCGACACTGAAGCTGGCCATCGAAAAGGGCGGACGGCTGGTGCTGGCGTCGCACCTGGGGCGGCCCAAAGGTGGCCCGGACCCGAAATATTCGATGAAGCCGGCGGGGAAAAAGCTGGAGGAGTTGCTGGGCAAGCCTGTGGCGTTTGCGGCGGATTGCGTCGGCCCGGAAGCAGAAGCGAAGAGCAAAGCGCTGAAAAACGGCGACGTGCTGGTGTTGGAAAATGTGCGCTTCCATCCGGAAGAAGAAAAGAACGGCGAGGAATTCTCGAAGCAACTGGCCGCGTTGTGTGACGGAGTTTTTGTGTGCGACGCGTTCGGCTCGGCGCATCGCGCGCATGCTTCCGTGGTGGGAATCACGAAATTCGTGCAGAAAGCAGCGGCAGGCCTGTTGATGGAGAAGGAGCTGAACTACATCGGGAAAGCCATCAGCAATCCAACGCGGCCGTTTGTGGCGATTCTGGGCGGCGCGAAGGTCAGCGACAAGATTGAAGTGGTCGAGAACCTGATGAAAATTGCCGATGCCATGCTGATTGGCGGTGGAATGGCATACACCTTCCTGAAGGCGCAGGGACTTCCGATCGGGAAGTCGCTGGTGGAAGAAGACAAAGTAGATTTGGCGAAGCGGCTGCTGGCGGAGGCCAAGCAGAAGAACTTCAAACTGATGCTGCCGCTGGATCACGTGATTGCGCCAGAGTTCAAGGCCGATGCGCTGTCAAAAGTGATCGACGCAGGGGCCACGCCCGCGGATCAGATGGGCCTGGACATTGGACCGAAAACAATTGAAGCGTACAAAGCGGAAATCGCCAAGGCTAAGACCATTGTGTGGAACGGGCCGATGGGCGTGTTTGAGCTGCCGGCGTTCGCCAAGGGTACTCTGGAAATTGCCAAGGCTGTGGCGGCGGCAACAACCGCGGGTGCCACTTCGATTATTGGCGGAGGAGATTCCGTGGCCGCCGTGCACCAGTCCGGTGTGTCCAAACAGATTTCGCATATTTCGACGGGCGGCGGAGCGTCGCTCGAATTTCTAGGCGGTACCAAGCTCCCGGGCGTGGAGGCCCTGACAAACCAATGAGCACCCCAAAGCGTCGCCGCGTCATCGCGGGAAATTGGAAGATGTACAAGACTCAGGCGGACACGCGAGCATTTTTTGCCGCGGTGAAGCCGCTGGTGGCGGGAGTGAGCGATTGCGACATGGTGATCGCGCCGCCGTTTACGGGCATTCCGGCAGCGGTGGAGTCGGCGAAGGGAACGCACATCGCGATTTCCGCGCAGGATGTGTATTGGGAAAAGGAAGGCGCGTTCACCGGTCAGATTTCGACCGGCATGCTGGTGGAAGTGGGCTGCAAGTACGTGATTGTGGGGCATTCGGAGCGGCGGCAATTCTTCGGCGACACCAATGAGACGGTGGCAAAGAAGGCCAAAGCGGCTCTGGCGGCAGGACTTACGCCGATCGTGTGTATTGGCGAGATGCTGGCCGATCGCGAAGCGGACGACACCGAGAAGGTGATTGAGGCGCAGTTTCAGGGCAGCGTGGGCGCGTTGACCCCCGAGGAATTCTCCCGTATTCTGATAGCTTACGAGCCAGTGTGGGCGATTGGTACCGGGCGCACAGCCACTCCGGAAATTGCGGCGGCGGTGCATAAGTTCGTACGGCAGTGCGCGGCGGGGAAGTTCTCCGCACAGCATGCTTCGGCGTTGAGGATCCTCTACGGCGGAAGCGTAAAGCCTGACAACATCAAAGGGTTGATGGCGCAGGAAGAGCTGGATGGCGCGCTGGTGGGTGGAGCGAGCCTGGACGCCAAATCGTATGCGAGCCTGGTGAAGGACTGGCCAAGGTAGAGTACGCAAGGCCGGCGGATGCCGGTGAAACGAAAATAGAGTTGAGGTGCAGAAAATGCCGGGTTGGATGAAATGGGTGATCGCGTTGCTCGTGGGCTTCGGGATCATCGTTGTGGGATTTCGATGGGCGGGATGGCTGTTGACCACGTTCTTCGTGTTGAACTGCCTGGTGCTGATTATCGTGGTGCTGCTGCAGAGCGGCAAGGCTGCGGACTTGGCCGGCGCGTTCGGCGGAGCGGGTAGCCAGACGGCATTCGGGCCGCGAGGCGCGGCGTCGGTGCTTTCGCAAGCGACCACCTGGTGCGCCATCATGTTCATGGTGTGCGCGTTGGCGATGGTGGTGCGGGTGGACCGCGCCGTAGCAAACGGTGAGGGCGGCGGCGGGGGCTCGATCCTGCAGCAATTCTCGAAGCCGGCGCAAAAGACGACGCCAGCCCCGGCGAATAACGCCCCGGCTCCGGCTACACAGCAGCCTGCGCAGCCGCAGCAACAGCCTGCCCCGGCGACGCCGGCTCCCAAAAAACCGTAAGTGTAAGTTCACGCAGCAAGCGCGTCTTGCTGGAATTTTGGCGCGCGGCTACAATGATGTCTCACCTCAGTGCGGTCGTGGCGGAACTGGCAGACGCACCAGCTTGAGGGGCTGGCGGTAGCAATACCGTGGTGGTTCGAATCCACTCGACCGCACCATCTCTTTTTCAAACCGCAGTAAATCCACATAGGTCTCTATTTCCCCAATAAATACGGCATTTTTCGAGGGAACGATTGGGAGTCGGTGGGAGTAGTTGGGAACGAAAAACACGCCTCATTGGCAATAGATTGGTAATAGGAGATTGGACGGGATTCGTCTTCTGGAAGAAAGTGTAGAAACCCCGATTTTTAGGGGCATTTCGGAGGGTTTGAAGATGAACGCCTCTCGAGTTGATGTCTGTGACAGTTCAAGACATCTTGGGATACCGAATGACTCTTCCGTCTTCGTCCACGATGAAGGCAACGAAGTGCGGGTTGGTGCCACAACTGAAGGTCGCGGAATCCGACTGCCGATGAACCGCGAGAAGTTCGTTGGCGATCTTCGTTCTCCGCTTCGCGTATGCGCCAACAATCTCACCGTACTCCATTCCTGCTTTGGCAGCGAGCGCTTTAATCATTTGTTTAATCTGCTCGTCGGTCATCTGCTCAACGGCAACCCTCATTTCGAAAATCTCCGTTGAGCTGTCATAACCACGAATGCGCCAGTAGCGTTTCATGCCGCTAAGCTATCACGAAAAAAGAGCGCACCTCTTGCGACATCGATCAGCGGTTGTGATGAAATTCATCAGCTTTGGGTACCAGGACTCACTTGTACGAGAACGGCAGCGTTAACCAGGCACAACCCCGTCGCGGTTCTTGGCGTCTCATTCACGATCGAGTTGAATCCTCGTAAATATATGGCTTGGAACCGAAGCATCGCCACTTTTTTGATTACGAATCTTTTTTGCTTTGCTGGTCTCTCGCAGGAATCTAAGCAAACGCGAGAATTGCGCCAGAAAATTAGAGTCGAGTCAAATATCGTGGTTCTGACAGTTACGGTGAAAGACGGCAGCGGCCGACTTGTCCCCGGTTTGGTCAAAGAGGAGTTCCATGTTTTCGATGACGATGTCGAACAAAATGTCCTCTCCTTCACTGATGAGAGTCTTCCTCTTTCGCTGCTGATTCTCGTCGACGACGACATGAAATGGAAGGAAGGAACGCAAATGGCTAGAAGTGTGCGTTCAATCATAGGCGACATCGCTGACCAAGACGAGGCCCTGGTCTGCCGTTTTGACATGCTCTTCTATCCCGGGGACGAGTTCACCAGTGATTCACTAAAGCTGATAGCTGCTTTGAAGTCTGCGCAGCTAGCCGCGCAACCCTCTCATCCATACGTCCCACAGCCGCTGATTACTGATCCGGTCTCGACCACAGGGCCGCCGTTAGTCGCTGCCCCAACCTACGCCGGTTCTAGACCAAGCAAAGCGCTTGATGATGCGCTTTACTCCTCGGCACAACTTCTTCAGCAGCGGCCCAGTGACCGTCGGAGAATCATTCTGGTCCTTACCGACGGTGTAAATGAACCGAAACTGAATCATTATTCTCACGAGGCCGTGCGCGACTTCCTGCTTCAAGACAATATCTCCGTCTATGCTCTGGTCTCGGGGTCTGGCAAATCAAAACGAAAAGTCCTCGATTTGACCGACTATACCTCGACAACTGGGGGTGGGATTTTTTACGCAACTTCAAGCTACACTATGGAACTCAACCTAACGCGCATGACCGAACAAGCACGGCACGATTACACTCTCGCATATGCCCCCACAGGCAACGACAATTCCGCAAAATTCCACACGCTTAGGGTCACTGCCATCCCCGGCTATCGTGCTACGACCCGCTCGGGCTACTACACCAAGGGTTCGGACGCACCCAATCCCTAATCATTACTCCACGGCGAAAGCCGGGGTACTGATACGCATTTGGACGAGTGCCGCGTTTACCGGGAGCTACCGAGAATTTTCTCGGCTCTCCGTGTCGATTCTGCACCTTCTCGTTCGACTATCAGTAGAGCAGCAATTAAGCTCTGAACTTGAACGTCAGACCAACTCAACCCGAAAGGACAAACACAATGCGATTCATGGTCATCGTCAAATGCTCCGAAAACGAAGGCGCACTCCCGTCAGACCAACTCATGGCCGACATGAACAAATTCAACGACGAGCTCTTAGAAGCCGGAGTCTTGATAGGCTACGACGGTCTTCACCCCTCGTCCAAAGGCGCCCGCGTCCACTTCTCCGGCAAGAACCGCCCCACCGTCATTGACGGACCCTTCGTCGAAACCAAGGAACTGATCGCCGCCTTCTGGTTCTGGCAGGTCAAGTCTCTCGAAGAGGCCATCGAGTGGGTCAAGCGTTGCCCCAATGAAGGCGAGACCGACATAGAGATCCGCCAGGTCTTCGAGCCCGAAGAGTTCGCACCTGCTTTCAGCGACGAAGAAATTCAGAAGGAAAAACAGTTCCGCGCTCGAATGGCAGCGAACGCAGCCAAGAAATAGTCCCACTTGCACTGAGGGCCAGATGGTGCAGATGAAAATTAAAATCAGCACCCTGCTGATGGAGGCCGGCGTCAGCTACAACAAACAGAAACTCCACAAGGCCGGCTATGTCCGCGGACTGTTGGCCAGTACCCTAGACATTGATCCGGGACTGCGCTCGCTGCTGGGCCAGTGCCGCGAGATGGTGGTGCGGCTGGGGAAAATGGAAACTGCTCTCATCCGCTCCCTGCAGCAAGATCGCTTACTGGCCGAACGCGTGGAGCGGTTGATGAGCATCCCGGCAGTCGGGCCGATCACGGCGCTGACCAGGGCGCTAGAAATTGGCGAGGTACAGCGGTTTTCATCGATTAAGAAAGCCATCAGCTATTGCGGGCTGTGCGGCGCAGAGAAAAGTTCCGGTAACACGGTGCAACGCACGCCGCTATCGAAGCAGCGCAATAAGCATCTGCAGACCACGCTGATCGAAGCGGCCAAGATGGCGCCGCGCTGCAGCCCGACGCTGGCGCTGCTGTACGACCGCGAGAAGCAGCGGGGGAATGCCAATCGCGCCACGCGGGCGGTGGCCCGGAAACTGGTGGCCTATCTGGTGGCCGTGGACCGCGGGCAGACGCATTTTCTGGTGCTGGACCGCGACACCTGCGCTGCCGCGTAGGCCGTCCGGAGACAGCGGAATTTTTCAGCGCGAGGCCTGCCAGGTCTTGCCTTTAACGCGACTGAGCGCGAGAATGCAAGCTCCCGACGCTCCCGTTGATTTGTTTCGAGACTGGCAGGAACACACAAACTCAATCTTGCTGGGCAGACGAGCTGCGCCCGCCAATGGGTGTCTGGTTCTATTCGCGAATAGAAACCGCGGCCGAGAGGCCAACACGCGCGCTGAGAAAAAAGAATTACACCCGCGCTCCTCCCGAGCGTCTCAGGAGAACTTTTTGTCTCTTGACAAAGACCTATCATGGATGTCGCGAAACCGGACAAATGGTCCTACTACTTCGCTCCTCCGTTTTGCACATTGGGTGGCTTTCGATCCTGCTGCAGGTGTGGTTCAGCATCGGGACTTGAGTGCCGCAATGCGAACGAGGACCGAGTGGTTCAGCTGGCACGAAAACTCATGGCTAGAAGTGCGAACGCTAGAATGAGTCCGCACGTTCTAACGAAATGATAGACATCCCAGCGGTGCTCTTGCGCACGCCAATCTTGTGGAAGGGAATTCGGCGTCCATTTGATAATCCTGTTGTTGATGGGCACCGGCGCCACCAGCGAAAACACGACAGCCAGGACCTGAATAGCGAAGGCGATTGCCGCGAAGCGCCAAGCGGACTGGGTCAAGTGCACGAACGGCAGCAACAGCAACAGAGTGAGAAGCGTCGAGCCAGCCATCCAAAACGGCATGACGCGCCCAATGGCCGAACAGAGCCACATTGAGTTCACTGCCGCACATCAAGCCCAGCACAAGTAGCGCGACTAAATGCAGTATCATCGGCCACCACCTTCATCATTTTGGGTGCCGCACAAGTGTCATCCGGCAGATTCCCGGCTACCGCGCAAAAAAAATACATCAATCCTCGGGCTAGAACCATCTGAGTTGAAAGCGCCATCGTGCCGTGAATTGCGCCCCCAACCAGGTTGGCGGCGATTTCGTGCGCGGTTCTGATGGCTAGCTTGACAACTAAGGAGGACTGCCATGTCCCATCACCTCGACTCTCCTATCGCTCGTCAAGACATACGCCTCGACATCACGGACCTCTATGTATTCCGCGGAGAAAAGGGCACTGTGTTCGCCATCAATGTGTGCCATTCCATTTTCGGCGCCATTCCTGTTCCGGGCTACCACCCGGAAGGGATGTACGAATTCAAAGTGGATTTGAACGGCGACGCGATTGAGGATGTTACCTACCGCCTGACATTCAACGAACGCGACAAGCAGGGCAAGCAGGCCTACACCGTGCGGCGTATCGCGGGTGCCGATGCGGTTAAGCCGGAAGCGGCCGGCACGGTGATCGCGCAGGGAACCACTGGAGAAATCGTCAACACCGCAACGGGGCTGCGCGTGTGGGCCGGCAAAGCTGGCGATCCGTTCTGGATCGAGCCCGAAGTGTTGCACGCGGTGGGACACGCATTTCAGGACGGCACGTCTATCAATCTGTCCGGATGGGATCCAAGTCAGGCCAAGAACTTGTTTGCCGGCCACACAGTGTACGCAATTGTGCTGGAGGTGCCGGATAAAGAGTTGCTGGCTGAAGCCGGGGACAAGCGGCGAATCGGCGTATGGGCGGTATCAACGCTAGCGACTGACGCGGGAGGCTGGCGCTCGATCAACCGCGTGGCCCTGCCGATGATCCATCCGCTGTTCACGCAATTCAACGAAGGTCTCGGCAATCGCCTGAATGCCGGATACCCTGCCGATGATTTCGCGACGCACGGAGCTACGGTGGCCAAAGCGATTGCCGGCGTCGTGGCCGCAACTGGAACAGCTGAGGATCCCAAGGCGTACGGCGAGGCATTCGCGCACCGAGTTTGCCCCAACATCCTTCCCTACGAGGTTGGCACAGCCGCTGTGTTTGGGTTCGCGGGATGGAACGGCCGCTCGCTGACTGACAACGCGCCGAATGTCATGTTCTCGATGGCGGCGAACAGTCCGGTGAGTCTCGGGATCGGCAAGGAATCGGTCACCTCAAAACCGTCGAAGACATTTCCGTATGTGCCTGCTGCCGGTGAGAGCATGACCGCCGGGGCGTGAAAAGCGTTTCGCGCGACGTGTGCATCGTTCCTGGGAACAGCACAGAAATTGCTTGGGCCTCGCCACGTTCGCGAGGCCCTGACATTTCCAGATGTGTTTTGCGACGGATTACTCGTCGTGGTTAATAAATAGTTGCATCGCGCGGTGCGCCGCTTGCTCTTCTTCCGGCGTCCATCTCACCACGGGCGTATTCAGTACAGTCGGGTTCGGCGATTCGGCTTCAGGTCGCCGTGCTTCGACTTTTTGCCAAATCAATTCGCCCAGGTGCTTTTCCACCGCGGTGCGGACGAGTTCGCTTACGCTGACGTTCTGTTCCTGAGCTTGCATGCGAAGACGCCGCCATAGCCAAGGGGTCAGGCCAAACCGAACGGACTTGGAGAATTTCGCCATGCCGCTCCTCCCAAGTATTCCGACCTTATATCACAATGCTACTTTATTGGTCATCAGTGATAGGTGATTACTGGGGAAGGATAGGAACAGGCTGCCAGGCAAACTATTGGGAAGCGCTGGCGCGAACTTCGCGGTAGGCAAGATCGTTGCGTTGATAGACAAATTTGGCGCGACAAAAGGGGCACGCGCATTCCAAGCCACCCGGCGGAAACGGCGGTTTCTGCGCCAGGAAAAGGTCGGCCAGAGTGTCAGAGATCTGGGAATAGGTAAAGACTCGTCGGCAGCATTTGCAAGATAGGACCCAGCTTGTCATCGCACCTCGATTGTGGACGGGCCGGGAGCGAAGGGAGAATCGGTCGGTTCTGGTATGCGGGCTGCTGATGTCGGGTAGGTAAATCTGTTTCCCTTCAATTTGTTAGAGCGCGTGCATCCTCCAGGCCATGAAATTAAGTGACATGGCAAAACACACCCACAGAAAGTAAGGAACGAAAAGCAATGCTGCCGTACGGACAAAGATCCATGTCAGCAGAATGAACGAGAGCAGCAGAATCGCTAGACACACAATTACAAAAAAGCCCAAACCGAGTCGATGAAATGAGAAGAAGAGCGGGCTCCAAAGGAAATTGACAGCCAGTTGCACGCCGAAAATCCAAAGCGCCCGGGTGCGCAACTTTGAAGGAGCGGAACACCAAACTTTCCATCCGGCCACGGCCATCAGTCCGTACAACAACGTCCATACCGGAGCGAACAGCCAATTCGGAGGTTGCCAAGACGGTTTGGCCAGCGTGGCATACCAGGTAGCGATTTCGGGCCTGGTGATCATTCCCGAAATGAAGGATACCGCGTAACAGATGGCAAAGAACGCGAGCAGAGAACGAATCTTCGTTTTGTCCATTTTGTGTTTGTGCGAACTCCCATCATGAGTTTGAGCTTTCGTTCGATTGTAACGGAAATTTATTGGGCGGCATGGTGACTGATTTGAGGCGGATGTGGACAGGAACTTCCGATCATAGGCCGCGCCGGAAATATTGGCTGTGGGCAGAGTTAGGCTGGCGAGACCGGCACGGCAAATTTGCTTGAGCGCCAGTACGCGAGTTCAGGTTGTTTTGCCTTTGCAACCCGGATGGCCGCACTTGCAGTCGATATCCGGCGTCTTCGCGGTGCTCTCACACTGCACGCTGCAGTACGTTTTGCCGTCTCCAACCTGGCAGGAACAATTGGGATGTGCGCACTTTTTTGATTCTCTGACGACCATAATGAGTTTCCTTTCGCTTTGAAGTATCAGGACCGGCCCGCGCTCTTGGATTTTTCCTTTACCTTTGCAAACAAGCTGAGCATCGCTTCGTTGAACGCTGGAATATCATCGGGCGTCCGGCTGCTGACCCAGTTCTTGTTCAATACCATTTGTTCGTCGGTCCAGATGCCGCCGGCGTTGCGAATGTCGTCCTGCACGGTGTGAAAGCTGGTCAGATGTCGACCTTTAACGAGACCAGCGGAGACAAGGAGCCACGGGCCATGGCAAATCACCGCGATGGGCTTGCCACCAGCGTCACAAGACTGCACAAATCGTCGCGCCTCCTGATTCATGCGCAGGGTGTCGGCGTTCACCACACCACCGGGCAGAAGCACCGCGTCAAAGTCATCGGCCTCGGCGTGCTCGATTTGCTGGTCGACAATGAATTCATCCCCCTTATCAATGTGATTCATTCCCAGTACCGTCTTGTCTTTCGGTGACACCACAATCGTGTCCGCTCCCGCATCATCCAGAGCGGCTCGCGGCTTCTCCAGTTCCACTTGTTCAAATCCATCCGTGACCAGAATCGCCACGCGCAAGCCCTGCAAATTGCCGTTTCCCATGATCGCCGTACCTCATTTTGATTCACTCACCGTAGCCGCAAGAACTACCGCTTGCTTGTACGATTGCGCTCCTTCGCGCTCAATCCGCAGGAACATGGAGCCGACTGCAAAAAAGGCTGTAGCGACGCACCGAATATGTTGTTGCTGGCCCTCTACATCCTTTTCTTCTTGAGGGAGCTACCGCAACTAGCAGGTTGCGGGGGCGGCAGATCCCCGTGTAGGGTGCGAGGGTGTGTGACGAGATGAAATCAGAATGAACGGCCTCGAAGAACAAATTATCAGGTTAGCGATTCTTGGTATTCCTGTCGCGACGGTGACTTGGACCGCGACACACGAGGAAGTTCTAGGCGAGTTGCGCGAGTGGTGCTCGCACAAGAGCAAGACGTGCGGCCGTTTGTACCAGAGAAAGTTTTTTTATCTGCTGACTTGCGAATACTGCCTGAGCCACTACGTCGCGGCTATTTTTTTGGCGTCGACCGGCTTCCAATTGCTTTTGCCAGGATGGCGCGGATATTTCCTTTCGTGGCTGGCGCTGGTGTGGATCGCGAACATTTATATGAGCTTGTTCGGTCGGCTTCGGCTGGACATCCGTCACGAACGCCTGGAAATTGAAAACACGCAAAAAGAGACGCGGGACCCCGCACTGCACGGGAAGAGAGCGGACGCATACTTGGAAGGGGGAAGTCCTACTGTAATTTCGCAGCGTTTCTACCAAGTTGGAGGTATGTGGCCCGCGGGAAGCTCCTTCTTACACTACAGTTCCCACTTGCGTGCGACGAAATTGGCATTGAAGCGCCATACGTAGGCCGAGAGACTTGCCAACCACGCCACCAGAAAGGCAGAAAACGAACTTGGGAATCATGAAAGGCGCGAAAAACGCCAGAGCCGCCACTATCGTTATTGTGATTGTGGCTGCCGGGATATTTGCGATACCAGCGTCAACGCAATCGGGACAAGTGAATGACCGCGACAACGTCCTGATGCATTTAAACGCCGTGATGCGCTGGTACAAAGACTGCACGACAAGGATCAAGGCTGGGCGGGAACCGAGCGACGCGATCTACGTGACCAATGCGCAAAATCTTGGGGCGCAAGCGGTGCGCCTGGGGTTTCAATCGGCGCGCGCGGATGTCACGCTGAACCAGCAGAACGAGCAGAACGCGAACCAGTCAATTCAGGATCAATCCGGGCCTTCCGGCCCAAGTGCGCAGAAGTACGCGCAAATGGAAAGCGAAGTGTCAAAGCGCATTGCGGACGAGCAGAGCCAAATTGAGAGCTTGAAGAAACAAGTCAGCTCGGCGTCGAAGAAGAATCGTGACGCGCTGGTTCAGCAGCAACAAGCGTTGGAAGGCAAACTCGCGCTAGACAAGGCTGCGCTGGACGCGATTGAGAAAATGAAGAGGTTTGTCGAGAACACGAACACGGGTGGAACGGGCCTGGAGGGAAGCATTAACGACCTGGCGCGTTCGGTGCCGGAAGTTTTTGGAACATTAGGCAATGCGAAAAACGACACGGCTGTAGTTGCGACGCCGGCGGCTGCAACTGCCACTCCTGCAAAGGCACCATCATCGGGACTGATCGGTGAACTCATACTGCTGTACGGCCAAATGGAGAACATCCGGGCGGCGGATCAGTTGCTGGATGAAACAGAAAGTGTTCGCAAGATAGCCAGCGATTTGCGCGAGCCTCTACGCAAGCAACTTTCAGTCACGATGCAAAGCGGCAAGGATCTAGCGAATCAAGCGGGCGTCCCCAAGCAGCAATATGACGCGCTGACGGCACGGTTCAACCAACTTTCCGCCGGGCTGCTGCCGCTGAGCCAGGAAATCGTGGTGCTGGATCAGAGCCGGTCCAATCTTATGGAATGGAAAAGATCGCTGACGAATGAATCCGCGACCATGCTGCGTTCGTTGATTTTTCGAGTTTCAGGAATTGCGCTCGCGCTCGGCGTGATTCTGGGCCTCTCTGAGGCGTGGCGACGCCTGACGTTTCGTTATGTGCACGATCCACGCCGCCGCCGCCAATTTCTACTGCTGCGGCGTTTCGTGATGGGATTTCTGATTGGCGTGGTCGTAATTCTGGGATTTGTGAGTGAATTCAGTTCGCTGGCCACCTTTGCGGGATTTGTGACCGCAGGTATCGCCGTGGGCTTGCAGACGGTGCTGCTTTCGGTGGCGGCATACTTTTTTGTGATTGGACGTTATGGAATTCGCGTTGGCGATCGAATCACCGTGGCCGGGGTCACCGGAGATGTGATCGACGTTGGCCTGGTGCGCTTGTACATCATGGAGCTGGCGGGCACGGGGGTGGACTTGTATTCGACGGGTAGAATCGCGGTGTTCTCGAATTCCGTTTTGTTTCAAGCCACGACTCCGTTGTTCAAGCAATTGCCGGGTACACACTATACGTGGCACGAGGTAGTCCTGCCGCTGGCGCCGGGCGCTGATTACGGCCCGCTGCAGAAGACACTGTTGAGGACCGTCGAGACGATTTGTAAGGATGCCAAACTGGCGCCGGGTAACTATCAAACGGAATTGGAGCACGGCATGGAAATTATGGTGACCCCGCCGAATCCGCACCAGCACTTGCAATTTGCGGATACAGGACTCGAACTGGCGGTGCGATACCCGGTGGATCTGCGCAAAGCTTCGGAGGTAGACGACAAAATAACGCGCGCATTATTGGACGTAATAAAGAACGACAAACAAATCCAGAGCGGAATCGCGGGCACACCCAAGATTCGCGCGGCGGTAAAGGGCTAGGCCGCAACGCGCTCTACAGGGTTTCCCTTAGGGCGCTACAGAGTTCTTTTCATTGATAATGACGGCGCATTTGCGCAACATGCTCCTTTACGCCCGAAAGGTGTTGCTTCCGGAAGACGGAGTTCCCAAAAACATATGAGTGAGACTGACGTCCTTGGCCAAAATGGCGCTGTGGACCTGGATGTAGTTCCGCAGAGCCAGTCGGCAGAAAGTCCCAAGAGTTTTGAACTTCGAGAAGGCAGTCCCTTTCCTCGCGGCGCGACGTGGGACGGCTTGGGTGTGAATTTCGCGCTATTCTCCGCGCACGCGACAAAGGTGGAACTGTGCCTGTTTGACGACGCAGGAAAAGAAGAGCGGCAGCGGATTGAGCTCCCCGAATTTACGGATGAAATCTGGCACGGGTATGTTCGCGGATTGCGTCCGGGCAGCGTTTACGGCTTCCGCGTGCACGGTCCGTACGAGCCGGACAAGGGGCACCGCTTCAATCCCAACAAACTGCTGCTTGATCCGTATGCGCGGTCGCACGTGGGCTCGCTTCGCTGGGACGACGCTTGTTTTGGATACAAAGTGGGGGCCGAGCAAGCGGACCTGAGCTTTGATGAACGAGACAGCGCGCCGTTTGTGCCGAAGTCAGTGGTCGTGGATCCGGTATTTCGCTGGCGGTCCAGCACCACGCGTCGCCACGCGGTGGCGTGGAATCAAACCATTATTTACGAATTGCACGTACGAGGATTTACGAAACTGAACCCGGCAGTTCCGCGGAAAAAGCGCGGAACGTTCGCGGGGTTGGCGCACAAGTCCGTGATCGACTACATCAAGTCACTGGGCGTGACAGCCGTCGAGCTGATGCCCGTATACACGTTCATCGATGAACGGCACCTTGTGGAACACGGGCTGACCAACTACTGGGGATATAACACCGTCGGGTTTTTTGCGCCGGAACCGCGGTACGCCGCCGATCCGCAAAACGATTTGCGCGAATTCAAAGAAATGATTTCGCGATTTCACGATGCGGGAATCGAAGTCATCCTCGACGTGGTTTACAATCACACCGCGGAAGGCAACGAGCTCGGACCCACACTTTGCTTTCGCGGCATCGACAACGCCAGCTATTACCGCCTGATTCCCGACAAGCCGCGCTACTACATCAATGACACTGGAACCGGCAATACTCTGAACCTTTCGCATCCTCGCGTGATTCAACTGGTGGCCGATAGCCTGCGGTACTGGCAAGACGAAACCCAGGTGGACGGTTTTCGTTTTGATCTGGGCACGATTTTGGCGCGCGAACCAAACGGCTTCGACCAGCAGAGCGGTTTCTTGAGGGTAATTTGCCAGGACCCGAACCTCGAGAGTGTGAAGCGCATTGCCGAGCCCTGGGATTGCGGTCCCGGAGGCTATCAGGTTGGAGAATTTCCGCCGGGATGGTCCGAATGGAACGACAAGTTCCGCGATTCGGTACGCGAATTCTGGAAAGGCGGATCGTCAGTCGCGGAATTGGTGAAGCGGTTGTGCGCGTCCGCCGATCTTTATAACCGGCAAGGACGAAAGCCCTGGGCTTCGGTGAATTTCGTTACGGCACACGACGGGTTCACGTTAAACGATCTGGTCAGCTACAACGAAAAACATAACGAAGCCAACGGCGAACACGGCGGAGACGGAACTCCGAACAATCATTCCTGGAATTGCGGCGCCGAAGGTCCCACGGATGATCCGGCGATCAATCGACTGCGTGAGCGCCAGATTCGCAACATGCTGGCAACGATGCTTTTGGCGCAGGGTCTGCCGATGGTGCTGGCGGGCGACGAGTTTCACCGCACGCAAAACGGAAATAATAATCCGTACAGCCAGGACAACCAGATCAGTTGGGTGAACTGGAAACTGGCAGAACAAAACAAGCCGACCATTGAATTTGTGCGCAAGCTCACGTCGTTGAGACAGCAATATGCGGTGCTGCGCCGCAGCCGGTTCCTTACGGGCGTTCGCGACGAAACGCTGGGAGTGAAAGACGTGACGTGGATTCATCCGTCTGGCGTGGAAATGACCGAGGAAATGTGGAAGGACAACAACCTGCGGTGTTTCGGCATGCTGCTCGACGGACGCGCGCAGCCCACCGGGCTGCACGAGCGCGGAAGCGAAGCTACGTTGCTGCTGATTTTCAATGGCGGCGCAGAATCCGGAAAGTTCGTGATGCCGCCGGTTGTGGAAGGCACAGGATGGCAGTGGATGTTGGACACGACCGAAACGGCGCAATCGGATCGCACGTTGCAGCCCGGCGAAACGGCGGAACTGCTTGACCGAACTGTCAGCCTGTATTCGATGTATTGACTTAACAGCGAACATGCGGCTGATGCCAAGGAACGCGCGCATCCATTCATGATTCCCCGGGCTACCTACCGCGTGCAATTTGGAAAGACGTTTGGATTTGATGATGCCGCCGCTCTGGCGCCGTACCTGGCGCAACTGGGCATCAGTCATCTGTACGCGTCGCCCTATCTGCAGTCCAGATCGAACAGCAAACATGGCTACGACATCACGGACCACAATTCGCTGAACAGCGAACTGGGTGGATACAACGCGTTTCAGCGAATGGTGCGCGCGTTCCGCGAGAACGGCCTTGAGCACATTCTCGATTACGTTCCGAATCATATGGGCGTTGGAGGAGCGGACAATCCCCGGTGGCTGGATGTATTGGAATGGGGCGAGAATTCGAGATACGCGCGATGGTTCGATGTGGAGTGGAACGCGCATCCAGAATATTTGAACGGCAAACTGCTGGTGCCTTTTTTGGCGGAGCAATATGGAGCTGAACTTGAGGCCGGCCACATCGAACTGAAATTCGATGCGGAACACGGTGAATTCAACGTCTGGCTATATGACACGCACAAATTGCCGGTGTCGCCGCTGACGTATCCGGGGATCCTGAGCGGCGCGAATGGCGAGCTGCAAAACTTGGGAGAAGAATTCGCCGCGCTTGCGAACCGGAGCACGGAACTTGCGTCGAGCGCTAACCGATTGAAATCAGAGTTGGCACAGCGTGTGGCCACAGACGATGAAGTGCGCTCGGCGGTAGACAATGTTTTGCAACGATTTCGCGGCACGGCGGGCGATTTGCGTTCGTGGAATGAGCTGGATGCCCTGATCCAGCAGCAATACTGGCGGCCCAGCCATTTTCGGGTAGCCGCAGACGACATCAATTACCGGCGATTCTTCAACATTAGCGAATTGGCGGGAGTTCGCATGGAATTGCCGGAGGTGTTTGAGCACACGCACCGGCTGGTTTTTGAGTTGGTGAAGGAAGGAAGTCTGCCGGGACTGCGCATCGATCACGTGGACGGACTCTTGGATCCCAGGGAATATCTGGGGCGGCTTCGCGCGAAAGCAGGTCCCGCGTTGTACCTCGTGGTAGAAAAAATACTGGCACATCATGAAAACATGCGAGAGGACTGGCCAGTGGAAGGAACGACGGGCTACGAATTTTGCGGCCAGGTGACCGGTTTGCTGGCGGACGGGGCGGCTGAGGACGCATTTACGCGATTTTATCGGGAGTTCACCGGGGAGTGGCAATCGTTCCCGGAGATTGTGCGGGAATGCAAAATCAAAATCATGGAAAACGAGATGCGGAGCGAACTGGAAGCGCTTTCGCGGGAAGCGGTGCGGGTTGCCCGGCAAGATCCGCGAACCACGGATTTCACACAAAACCTTTTGTGCCGCGCGTTGAAGGAGACGATTGCGTGTTTCCCTGTTTACCGCACGTATGTCGACGGCGCGACCTGTAGCGAAGCGGATGAACGGTACATTCACTGGGCCATCACGCAAGCCACAAAAAACGAACAAGAAGTGGACACAAGCGTATTTGCGTTTCTGGAAAAACTGCTGAGCGGGAAATTGGCGGAACAACCGGGCTGCGGATTTGACACGCAGTCGGTGATTCGCTGCGCCATGAAAGCGCAGCAATTCAGCGGGCCGGTGATGGCCAAGGGTCTGGAGGATACCGCTTTTTACCGGTACAACCGTTTTGTGGCCCGGAATGAGGTTGGCAGTTCACCCGAACAGTTCGCAGTGCCACTGGGTTCATTTCACAAGGCGAATCAACTTCGGGCAGAGAAATGGCCGCACACGTTGCTGGCCACGTCCACCCACGATACGAAACGCGGTGAAGATGCGCGAGCGAGGCTGGCGGCGTTGTCGCTGGTGCCGGAAGAATGGGCTGCGAAAGTTGCGGGCTGGAGCCGTATACTGCGCGCCAGGCGAGGAGATGTGGAAGGAACGGCGCCACCGGCACAAAACGACGAATATCTGTTCTATCAGAACTTAATTGCGAGTTGGCCCGCGGAATTGTGCCCGCCACTCGCTTCGGAATCGACGAAGCTGGCCGAGTACACGGAACGCTTACAGGCGGCGATGACGAAGTCGCTGCGGGAAGCGCGAGTTCGTTCGAACTGGATCTCGCCGGATACCGCGTATGAGAACGCCGTGACGGAGTTCATTCGTGACGCGTTGAATCCCGAAGTGTCGGGCACGTTTTTAGAGAACTTTCTGCCGTTTGAAGAGCGCATCGCGCAGATGGGGGTTCACAATTCGCTGGTTCAGCTGGTCTTGAAAAGCACGTCGCCGGGCGTGCCGGATTTTTATCAGGGCAGCGAATTGTGGGACTTGAATTTGACCGACCCTGACAATCGCAGACCCGTAGATTTCGCCATGCGACGCCATTTGCTTGCGCGTGTGCGCGAAATCCCGGCCTTAGACGGCCCATCCTCGTTGGGTGAACTGTTTAAGAATTGGCAAGACGGGCGTATCAAACTCGCGCTGATCGCGGCGCTGCTGAATTTTCGTCGCGAGCATGGCGGGCTGTTTGAGGGCGGCGCATACGAACCACTGTCCTGTAAGGATTGTGAAGAAGCACGGGTATGCGCGTATTTGCGGGCCGCGGAGCGAGACGTTTGCCTCGTGGTAGCGTCATTGGATGCGCGGCGGCAATCGAAGGATTATCGCGGCATCAAGCTTGATCTCGGCACGCAAGGGAGTATTGCACGTTGGCGCGACGTGATTACAGGGGCCACTTTGCGGGCGGAAGATGGCGCGATGGAGGTCGACGAGCTATTCGCAAGCCTTCCGGTGGCCGTATTGACGCCGATCAACGGTTAGCAGGCGTCGCCGAGTTGGGACTCGCCGATCAGTACAGAGTCCACTGTATTGTGAGCGCTGCCGAGCGCGCCTATAAAATTGAAGTGCAGTCCATTTACGGCACGAAAGTGGGTCCCCCGATGTCAAGCCAAACTGGAGCAGTAACCGCAAGAGATGTTTCTACGACGATTCCCATTAACCATGAAAACCGGCGCGTGGTAGACAAACTGAAGGACAAAATTGCGCGACGCGCCTATGAACTGTTTGAACGCGACGGAAATGCCGACGGCGACGATTTGCGGCACTGGTTGCAAGCAGAGTCCGAGCTATTAAGCAAGGTGCCGGAAATCCGCGAGACGTCTTCCGCTTACAGTGTGAATATTCCGGTACAAGGATTTAAGCCGGAAGAGATTTACGTCGGCGTGGACGCGAGTCGCACGCTGATTTTAGCAGAGAAGCAAGAGTCCACGGACGGGCACAAGGGACAGGCTGGCGGCTTCAGCCACGAGTCGCTGTTTCTTGCTGCGAATTGGCCGACGGCGGTCGATCCGGCAACCGCAAGCGCGCAAATTAAAAATGGCAGTCTGATTCTGTCCGTGAAGAGAGTCGCGCCGTCGCCCACAAGTTAGGCGCGGCATTGCCAATCACTATCGAAACGCCAGTTGAAGCTTGGATGGAGACAAGCACGCAGCAACTGCTATTCTTCCGACAAAGATGACATCTCCATTTCCATGGTGGTATCCCGTGGGTGCCCAGCTTCATGAGGATGGAGCAGCCTTTCGCGTTTGGGCGCGCAACCATAAACAAGCTTCGGTTCGCATCAAGAACCGCGAGTATCCGCTGCAACCGGACGGTGACGGCTACTTCGTTGGCGATGTGAAAGGTGTTCGGGCAGGGGATACTTATGGATTTCTGTTGAGCGGAGAAGGCCCGTTTCCCGATCCTGCGTCGCGTTATCAGCCGGAAGGGCCGCATGGGCCTTCGCAAATCATCGATCCCAGCCGTTTTGCGTGGAGCGATCAGGCGTGGCAGGGAATCAAACTGGTGCAGCAAGTCATCTACGAGTTGCACATCGGAACGTTTACACGCGAAGGGACATGGCGATCGGCGATTCGCGAACTGGTGGCTTTGGCGGAATTGGGGATTACCGCGCTTGAGGTGATGCCCGTCGCGGAATTTGCCGGATCGTTCGGCTGGGGCTACGACGGCGTGGACTTGTTTGCGTCCACGCGCATTTACGGGAATCCGGATGATTTCCGAGCGTTTGTGGATGAGGCGCATCGCTGCGGAATCGGTGTGTTACTGGATGTGGTTTACAACCACGTCGGCCCCGACGGTAATTACCTGCAGAAGTTTTCCAAAAGTTATTTCACCGCCGATCACAAGACAGATTGGGGCGAAGCCATCAATTTCTATGGCCAGCATTCCGCGCCAGTCCGCGAATTCTATGTCGCGAACGCGGCTTATTGGATCAAGGAATTCCATCTGGATGGATTGCGCCTGGATGCCACGCAAAACGTTTACGACCAATCGAAGGATCACATTCTGGCGGAGATCAATCGCAGCGCGCGAAAAGCCGCCGGCGAGCGCGGAATTATCATCGTGGCGGAAAACGAACCGCAAGACACCACGCTGATTCGTTCGCAGAACCAGGGCGGCTACGGCTTCGACGGACTGTGGAACGACGATTTTCACCATTCCGCGATGGTGGCGCTTACGGGAAGCCGCGAAGCTTATTTCGCTGATTATCTGGGCTCAGCGCAGGAACTACTTTCTTGCTTGAAATATGGATTCCTCTATCAAGGGCAATGGTATTCGTGGCAGAAACAACGAAGAGGCACGTCCACGTTGGGCAGCAATCCCGCAGCAATGGTGACGTTTCTGCAGAATCATGACCAGATCGCCAATTCCGGACGTGGCTGGCGGGTCGATCGATTGTGCTCCTACGGGCAATACAAAGCGATGACCGCGGTTTGTTTGCTCGGGCCCGGAACGCCAATGCTGTTCCAAGGCCAGGAATTCGCGGCGTCTTCGCCATTTCTTTTTTTTGCCGATCACAACGAGGAGCTGGCGAAGAAGGTTCGAGCCGGACGCTCGGAATTCCTGCAGCAGTGGCGCAGCCTTGCGACGGGCCAATTGAAATTCGAGGATCCTTGTTCCCGCGAAACGTTTGAGAAGTGCAAACTCGATTTAACGGAACGAGAAAAACATGCGGAGACTTATGCGCTGCATCGCGATCTTCTGAAGCTTAGGAAGAACGAAATGGTGTTTTCGCGCCAGGACCGGCAATTTGACGGAGCGATTCTAGGGCCCGAGGCGTTCGTGGTGCGCTTTTTCTCAGAAGGATACCGCGAAGACCGTCTGCTAGTGGTGAATCTGGGTCAGGACTTGCATTTGAATCCGGCGCCAGAACCTTTGCTGGGGCCGCCAGAAAATACAGAATGGGAAGTTCAGTGGTCGACGGAGGATTCGCGATATGGCGGCAACGGAACTCCGCCGCTGGATTCCGAACGCAATTGGATTATTCCGGCTCATGCAGGGGTAGTGCTGCGGCCGGCAAAAATAAAGGAAGGGAATCGCAAACCTTGAACCGCGTGCTACGTCGCGTTGCTTATCGCAGGTCGGAGGCAGAGACCCAGGAAACTCTGGTGAACAAGGAGTGGCTGGTTACAAATGGGCTTGGTGGGTACGCATCCGGAAGCTTGGCGGGAGTAATTACACGCGGATTCCACGGCTATTTGGTGGCCGCGCTGCCCACACCACTGGGTCGAATAATGATGCTGAACGACCTGATCGAAAAAGTCGAACTGCCGGACGGCCAAGCGGTGCAACTGAGCGGAGAGGAGCGAGTAAACGCGCCATTGAAAGCGCAAGGCGCGGAGTATCTTGAGGAATTTTGTCTGGAAGACGGCGTACCGGTGTGGGTATTCAAGTTTGGCGACGTTTTACTCGAGAAGCGCGTGCTGATGGTGCATCGCCAGAACACGGTGCACGTGAACTACCGGCTGAAAAGCGGGTCGGTGAAAATGACGTTGCGCCCGTCGGTGAATTTCCGGCCACACGAAGCGCCGGTGAGCACGCCATTGGCCGGCAATTACGCATTCACGGTGATCGAAGACACGTTTGAAATCGCGGCGCAGAAAAACATTCCGGCGTTGCGGCTGATGCTGCACGGAAAAGACAAATCGTTGACGATGGACCGCACGCGATTTCAGGAAATTGTGTATCGCATCGAGGAAAGCAGAGGCTACGCGGCGCACGGCGATTTGTGGAGTCCGGGATATTTTTCCGTGGTGCTGACGCCTCAGGACCCTGTCACGCTGGTTGCGTCGGTGGAATCGTGGGACGCGATTCGCGCGGTAAGCCCGAAGTATGCGGCGAGCGCAGAATCGTTGCGGCATAAAAGACTATTGTCGCGAGCGTCGGAGGTACCGGCGGAAGGAATGGCGCGAGAGCTGGTTCTGGCTGCCGACCAGTTCATTATTATTCCGGAAGGACGAGGCGAGGATACGCTGCGAGCGCGAGCTGCGGGCGACGACGTGAGGACGATTATCGCCGGTTATCCGTGGTTCACGGACTGGGGCCGCGACACGATGATCTCGCTCGAGGGCCTGACGCTGACGACGGGCCGCAAGGTGGAAGCCGGCTACATTCTCCGCACCTTCGCGCACTACATCCGCCGCGGACTGATCCCCAACATGTTTCCTGAAGGCCATGACGAGGGTTTGTACCATACGGCGGACGCAACGCTTTGGTTCTTTCATGCTGTGGCGCGATATGTAGCGTCTTCCGGCGACCTGGTTTTCCTTCCGCAAATTCTTCCGCAAATGCAAGAGATCATCGAGTGGCATTTGAAGGGCACTGATTTCGGAATTGGCGTCGATCCGAAAGATGGATTGCTGCGGCAGGGCGCGGAAGGATATCAACTGACGTGGATGGACGCAAAGGTTGACGACTGGGTGGTGACGCCGCGCCGAGGCAAAGCCGTGGAAATCAATGCGCTGTGGTACAACGCACTTTGTTACATGAAGCAATGGCTGGAAGAGGAGGGACAGACAGAGGAAGCCGGCGAAATGGAGAAGCACGCGCAACGTTGCCGCGAATCATTTCAAAAGCGTTTCTGGTACGCTGCGGGTGGCTATTTATACGACGTGGTGGACGGTGAGAATGGCGATGACTCCTCGTTGAGACCGAATCAAGTTTTCGCGATGTCGCTAGATTTTCCAGTTTTAGAAAAAGGCAAGTGGGCCGCGGTGATGGAATGTGTCGAACGAACATTGTTGACGCCGGTAGGGCTGCGGACGCTGGCGCCGGGCGAAAAGGATTACAAGGCAAAATATTATGGAAATCTGCGCGCGCGCGATGCCGCGTACCATCAAGGAACAGTGTGGCCGTGGTTGATCGGGCCCTACGTGGATGCGTGGTTGAAGCTGCATCCTGACGAATTGGACCGTGCGGAAAAATTACTGCAGGCATTTGAAGATCGCCTGGGGCAAAACGCGGTAGGATCTATCGGAGAGATATTCGATGCGGAACCGCCATATACGCATCGCGGATGCGTCGCGCAAGCGTGGAGCGTCGCCGAAGTGCTGCGAAGCGTGGTGAAGGTAGCGACGCTGAAAAAGAATGGCGAGTCTGGCAAGCCCGCGTAACTCAAGTCTGGATTCCTTATGAAAATTGGACGGAGCAGTGGAATTCTGTTGCACGTGACTTCTCTCCCGGGGCGGTACGGTATCGGCGATCTGGGAGAGGAGAGCCGCTGGTTCGTTGATTGCCTGGCCGAAGCGAAGCAAAAATTGTGGTGCGTTCTGCCGCTGGGACCGACGGGACCGGAAAATTCTCCGTATCAATCGCGTTCGGCGTTTGCCGGTAACCCTTTGCTGATCAGCCCGCAAGAATTGGTGCGGCACGGTTATCTTTCCAGAAAAGATTTGCAGTCCCCGCCACGCTTCTCTGGATCGCGGGTACAGTTTTCCGCGGTTCGTAGGTACAAAGAATCGCTGTTGGAAACGGCGTTCCAGCAATTTTCGGAGAACAAAGAGTATCGGGCGTTCGAACGTAAGGTTCATTTGTGGCTCGAGCGCTTCGCGCTGTTCCTGGCGCTACGTGAAGCAAACGGAGGCGTGCCGTGGAACCGGTTTGACCCTGCGATTGAGGCGAAGCCAGAGCGCGTTCGCTACCACAAATTTGTGCAATACGAATTCAGCAGGCAATGGCACGCGCTGCGAAAGCACTGCCAGCGGCGCAACATTTCGATCATGGGCGATATGCCGTTTTACGTGGAGCACGACAGCGCGGATGTGTGGAGTCATCCAGAACTGTTCGATCTGGATAAGCAAGGTGAACCGCGAACTGTGGGCGGCGTCCCGCCCGATTATTTCAGCAACGACGGACAGTTGTGGGGCACGCCGGCGTACCGGTGGGACAGAATGGAAGAGACGAGCTACCAGTGGTGGGTCGACCGCTTTCGCGCGGTGCTGCAATTGGTGGATTTTCTGCGCCTCGATCATTTTCGCGGATTTGAAGCGTTCTGGAGCGTCGGCGCGGAGCAGAAGACGGCCAGAAAAGGACACTGGAAAAAAGGGCCTGGCGCCAGGCTGTTCGAAACCATTCGCAGAAAGCTCGGCGGTCTTCCATTCATTGCCGAGAATCTGGGGATTATCACGCCGGAAGTGGAAGAGCTTCGCCGCCAATTTGGTTTGTTTGGCATGGCCGTTCTGCAATTCGCATTTGACGACAACGGAATTCACCGGCCGAACAATTATGTGCCGGAGCTGGTGGCGTTCACGGGAACGCACGACAACGACACCACGTGCGGATGGTGGAATGCTTTGCGCAGCGACGTGCGAGGCCGGCCGCGCTCGGCAGAGCAAGCGAAAGTGGACCGCGTGAAGTGCTACGTGCAGAACGATGGCCGGGAAATCCACTGGTCATTCATTCAGGCAATTCTGACGTCGGTGGCGGAGATTGCGGTGGTTCCTATGCAGGACGTGCTGGGGCTTGGGTCGGAGGCCCGAATGAATTTGCCAGGACGCGCAAAAGGGAATTGGCGCTGGCGTTTCGAGGAGAAACAAATTACGCCAGCAATCCTGCGGCGGCTGGGCGATTTGACGGAAGTGTCTGGGCGTTAGCAGTTGCTGCGGCGACTCCTCCCTGCGTGGTTTTTCGTGCTTCGTGATTTTGATTTCTTGCGGCTGTTTCGCGAAGCACGATTGCGGATACGTTTCGAGAGCAGAGACTTGGCTCTCTCCAATTCTGCGCGGCGCGAGCGCGACAGGCCGCGGCCGGCACGATTAATGAAATAGTTGAGCATGCGCATGCCGGACTGCGGACCTTTGGGCGAAACTTTTCTGGAGGCGAGCGAACGGGCAATGGCGGAAGCATTTTTCTTAAAGAGGCCCGCTGGCGGATGCGTGGAGTCCGTTTTCACTTGCGCTACCCATTTTCGATTTCTAGTTCGCTGCGCCATAAGTCCTCCTTTTTCGGCCCTGTTTGGCAGATAACGACAAATGAGCGCGGCCGTGCAATACAGGATTGGGTGTAAGCGCAGGAATACAATCCAAGAACGATGAGTTGAGAGATCCGGAAGGGGCACGCGCCGGAGTAGTGTTAGTGCGGTGATTCGTTACGTACAAGCGAAGTGGCGGACATGGATTGGACCGGACTTGGGGCGCGCTTAGTATCGAGATAAAATCGGAAATCACAGGTACCGCAGCGATAAGGCCGCCATCCCATCAATGACAGAAAAACCTTCTCCATGGGCCGACGATGCGACCGAAAAAGGTAACTTTGCCCACAGCGAGGGCATTCACGAATCTTGCCGCCGATCATGGACTTGCTGATCATACGGAAATAATTACACCACAGCGTGGTTTTAAGAAATCAGGTTTTTTCTGTATAGCTTTCATCGTTTATTTTCATGGGCTTACGTTTTTGCCGACAGCAGGTTCTCGACGCGAATCGGCAATTCGCGCACGCGTACCCCAGTGGCGTGGTGTAAGGCGCTGGCGACCGCTGAGGCACAGCCGGTCAAGCCGATTTCTCCAATCCCGCGCGCGCCGTATTCGTTCAGTTTGGTGTCCGGATAATCCAGGAAAATGCAGTCCAGGTCGGGTATGTCGGTGTTGACGGCCACAAGGTAGTCCGCATAGTTATTGTTGACGGGCTTTCCGTTGCGCGGGTCGTAGACGGTCTCTTCAAAGAGCGCCATGCCAATGCCCATGACGATCGAGCCCAATATTTGATTTCGCGCGGTTTTGTGATTGATCATGCGGCCACCGTCAATGACGGTAAGCCAGCGCGTCACCCGCAATCGCGCGACGCCAGGATCGTAGGCGACCTCACAGAAATGCGCGCCAAAGGAATGCATCGAGTATTGCTTGGCTTCAGGAGAAGCTTCCGATCTGGCTTGACCGTCGATGGCCGCGACTTTGCGAAGTTTCAAAATATCGGCGAAGGGTGTTCCAGAGTCAGCGGATCCGTTTTGGGCATGAACTTTTCCGTCGGCGAAATGCAAAGTTTTTGGATCATCATTTTCGAAAGGCGATCCTGGCGTCATGGTGGCAACCTGCAGCAGCGCGTTCACTGCCTGATCCGTGGCTTTCGCGATTGCCGGAATTACCGTAGCGGTTGCGGATGATCCGCCGGAAGTAGGGCCGGGCGGAAACGCGGTGTCGCCGAGTTGCACGTGGATTTTGTCGACAGCGACGCCAGTGCGGTCGGAGATCACCTCGGCAAATACCGTGTACGTGCCGGTGCCAATGTCTTGCGTGGCACACACCGCTCGCACGGAACCGTCGGCCAGAAGTGAGACGCGCACCTCGGCGTTGTGTCGCGTGGCGGGCCAAGTGCAAGTGGCCATGGCCCAGCCGAGGATTTCATCGCCCTTAGTCATTGATCCGATTTTGGGATTGCGGTTGCTCCAGCCAAATTTCTCCGCGCCCAATTTGTAAGCCTCGCGCAGATGTTTGCTGGACCACGGCTTCTTCTCGCCTTCGTCGGTCTCCGCATAGTTGCGCAGGCGAACTTCGACAGGATCAATGTTCAGTTTGACGGCCAGTTCGTCCATGGCGGACTCAATGGCGAACAAAGATGGAGTGCGACCGGGTCCGCGCATGGGAGTGGGGGTGCCGATATTTTTCTTGAAGACATACTGGACGGCACGGAGGTTGGCGCAACTGTAAAGCATGGAAGAAGCTTCGACGCAGTTTTCGAGGTAATCGTCGATCAGAGAAGTGGTTTGAAAGATTTCATGTTGAAAGGCGAGGAGCTTTCCGGTTGGATCGGAGCCGAGACGAATGCGTTGCCGGGTAAAGGGACGATGGCCGACGGTGGTGAACATCAAGCTTCTGGGGACAGAGATCTTGACGGGCCGGCCGAGGCGCTTGGACGCGATTGCGGCCATCCAGGATTGTGGCCAGGGAAAAAGCTTGGAACCGAAGCCGGAGCCGATGAAATGCGAGATCACCTCCACAGATTCACGAGGAATACCCAGCATCTCCGAAGCCACATTGCGATGATTCACCACGCCTTGCGATGTTTCGTACAGCGTTAACTTGTTGTTGTTCCACGATGCGATGGTGGCGTGCATCTCCATAGGATTGTGGGTTTCAACGGGAGTGACGTAAGTGAGGTCGAGTTGCACCGGAGCGCTGGCAAATGCCGTGTCGGGATTTCCTCGTTCGGATTTAACCCTGGGGGGATTCTGCGGCGCTAACTGGTCCGTGGAAATGTCCGGTGTGCGCGCGTCGTATTTAACGTGCACTTGTGCCGCCGCGGCTTGGGCACGTTCGAATGTGTCGGCAACAACGAGTGCCACGAACTGGCCATAGTAGTAGACCTGGTCGTCCTCGAATGGCGGCCTGCTCTCACCCGGACGGCTGCTGTCTTCAAAGCCATTTGCGGAGCGAAACAGCTTTTCCGTATTTCCATGGTGCAAAACGGCAAGAACCCCGGGCATTTTCTCGGCTTCGTTGGAATCGATGCTGACGATCTTTCCGGCGCCGATGGTACTGGCAACGCCCACGCCCCAGGCGATGTTCTGGAGTGAATACTCGACGCCATATTTCGCGGCGCCCGTAACTTTCAGGACTCCGTCGATGCGTGTGACATCTTTCCCGATGATTGTGGATTGTTCGGCCACGCCATACTCCTTGAAATTCAAGCGGTGACTGTTTGCAGCGCGCGCACCAATGTTCGTTTTGCCAGCTCAATTTTGAAACTGTTGTCGCGGTGGCCTTTTGCGCCGTGAAGAGCAGCTTCGGCCACTTTGCGGAATACTTTCTCGCTGGCTTCGCGCCCCGCGAGTTCGTGTTCAGCTTCCGGCGAACGCCAAGGAATGGTTCCAACGCCGCCCATGGCGATCTTTGCCGAACGAATCGAGCGGCCATTCATGATTACGATGACAGCCGCAGAGGCCAACGCAAACTCGTACGAAGCGCGGTCTCGCCGCTTCAAGTAGTGCGACTTGGTATTCGCGGGCAGAGGCGGCAGGGTGACGTGGGTGATGATCTCGCCTGGCTTCAAGATGTTTTCATGGTCCGGCGTGGCGCCCGGTAAGAGATAGAACTGTGAAATTGGAACGTCGCGCTGAGAGTTTGGTCCGGAGAGATGCACCGTGGCATCGAGCGCCATCATGGCAACGGCCATGTCGGACGGATGCGTGGCGATGCAGTGTTCGCTGGTGCCGAGGACTGCGTGGATACGATTGTAGCCGTCGATAGCAGGACAGCCTGATCCGGGGTTGCGTTTGTTGCAGGGATACGCGGCGTCGCGGAAATAGTAACAACGCGTACGTTGCAACAAATTTCCGCCGGTGGTCGCCATGTTGCGCAGTTGCGGCGATGCGCCAGACAGCAACGCTTCGGAGAGAACCGGATATGAGCGCTTCACCTGGGCATCGTGAGCAAGATCGCTGTTGCGGACCAGCGCTCCAATCTTCAGGCCGCCGCCCGGCTGCGGTTCGATACGAGCGAGCGGCAAAATATTGATGTCCACGAGCGCATTCGGCCGCTCAACATCGAGTTTCATCAAATCAATCAGCGTGGTGCCACCGGCGACAAACTTCGCGCCGTCTCGCGCCACGCCGGCAATGGCGTCGTTTACGGTAGCGGGTTTGCTGTATTGGAAAAGGTCCACGATAAACGCCTTCGTTGGATTGTCACGTGTTTCGGGGAACGCTGCGTACCGCCGCAACAATATTGGTGTAGGCACCGCAGCGACAGATGTTGCCGTTCATGCACTCGCCGATGGCGTCATCGCTGTGTTCACAGGGTTCCTTGAGCAAGGCAACCGCAGACATGATTTGCCCGGAAGTGCAGTAACCGCACTGAAAAGCGTCGTGTTCCAGGAAAGCGGATTGCATTGGATGGAGTTGACCATTTTTGGCGAGTCCTTCGATGGTGGTGATTTCATCGTCCTGATGCATCACCGCGAAGGTCAGGCAGGAATTGACGCGCCTGCCGTTCACATGGACAGTACAGGCTCCGCACTGGCCGTGATCGCAACCCTTTTTCGTGCCAAACAGGCCAAGGTTCTCGCGCAATGCATCGAGCAGAGTAACGCGAGATTCGATTTGCAGGCGGTGAACTTGGCCGTTGATTTTGAGCGCGACCGGAATTGTGCCGCTGATAGTTGAAACCTCGACAGCTTCGGGCGATTCGGTGGCAGGCATGCCCGCGTGCAGCAGGGGGCCAGCGGATGCGGCAATTCCGGCGGTAGCAAGATTGCCGAGAAATGAGTGCCTCGTAACGCGCCAGGGGCTTGCCGCGGAGTCATCGTTCTTTTCCTGAGGAAGGCTATCAATGCGAGGTTGATCAGGTGTAGCCATAAGCGAGCAGCCTTAACGTCCAATTGCGAAGCTAGCAACCGAAAAGCGAAGGGACAATCCAGCAAGCCCGTATGCGCGAGCGTTACGGCGGGGAGTCCCGCCCCGCGACGACTTGCGCGTGTCCGAGAAATGCGACGAGGGAAACGCCTCCAATGATATTTCCCAGCAATGTGGGAATAAAAAAGTGGATGGTGTACGCACCGAAAGTCTCAGCGCCGGTCCACATCAGGTAGAACATCTTCGTCGAGCCGGCGATGATGTGATTGAAGCCGCCAAGTCCGATGAGATACGTCAGGATAATGATGATGCTGACGCGCGAGGAATCCGCGGCGGGAAGCAGCCATACGGTGAGAGCAATCAGCCAGCCGGCGAAGATCGCGCGGACCAGCACGGTTGCGAAGCCCGCACCCGATGCTTCCTGGCATACGTCGGAGAAGGCCTGCCGTGTCAGTGGCTCAAAGATTGCAATGCGCGCGATGCACAAGGCGAAAAGAAACGTGCCAATCAGATTGGCGGCCAGGATTACGCCCCAAATTCTTAAGACGCCTTTGATCTTGCGAAAAGTCTGGCGGGACAACAGCGGGATAATTACCGTTAAGGTGGTCTCAGTAAAAAGTTGTTGCCGCCCAAGGATCACGATCAGAAATCCGACACTATACCCAAACTTGGAAATCAGCCGAGTCCAGGAAACGTGCGGCAAGTGCGCGGCCAGAAGCGCCTCCGCAACCAGGGAAAAGCCCATCGATAGGCCGGCGGCCAGTCCGGACCATGCCAGCGCAGATGAAGTGCGCTTGAATTCCTCTTCACCTTCGCGCCGGATTGTTTCATAAACAATGTGCGGTCCGATCGCCAGCCGCTCTTCGACCTTTCTTTCCTCGGCGCGCGTATTGATTGCCGACGAAGGTTGGATGTTGGCGGCGGGGTGCGCTTTTTCACGTTTCATAGATCAGCGGCAATCTGGAATTGGGGAAAACACCGTCGCCGGTTAAAAATTGCGGTGCTTTCTGGGGATTTCCGTGTCGCCGTACGCTTCATCAGGAAGCTTCTTCAGATTCTCGTTGGGCGGCAGTTCTTTTATTTTGTTTGGGGTGTTCAATACTTCGCTGCTCGGAGGATTGGTGGCGACTCCTCCGTTGTGCTTACTTCGTTTCTGCCGCTTTGGTTTTGTGGGCTTCATAGGTTTTTTCTTTGAGGACAGGCTCGAGCGGATGCCTTTCTGCCGGAATTCCATCCTGAGGGGTGCCGTATTGTTGCTGCACAACTTCTTGCGCGGACCGCTGCGCCTCCAGCATGCCGAGTGTGGTTAATAGCCATTGAATGGAAAAAAGAGTATGCATTGTGTCACCTGATCAACCTTCGCTTGCCCGGGTCTCGCGCGTCATCGTCGCCGTGGGCCGCGCTGGGAAAGCAGGCCCCCCTCGAGTCACCAATTTAAGTCACGGTGCGAAGTGTTTCGCTAGGGTTAAAACCGTATGGCACAAAACGAAATAGGGTACGGCTGGAACTCACGGCCTGACTTGCTTCAGCCAGACCTTGGGCTCGACAGACATGCCCGGTCGAAGCAACTGGTCGCGATTTTCCCCGTCTTTCAAGCGGATCCGCACGGGCAGCCGTTGCACCACCTTTACGAAATTGCCGGTGGCGTTTTCGGGGGGAAGCAGGCTGGTGCGCGCGCCGGTAGCGCCGGGCATGCTCTGCACATAGCCATGATATTTTCTGGAAAAAGTGTCGACGCTGACATCGACGGACTGGCCGGGGCGCATTTTTCTGAGTTGCGTTTCCTTGAAATTGGCGGTGACCCAGATGTCTTCGGTCTGGCTGACAATCAGCAATTGCTGGCCGGGCTCCACACGCTCGCCGACCTCGACGGATTTGCTGGTGACGATGCCGGCGGCGGGCGCATAGATTTTGGTGTAGGAGAGATTGAGTGTGGCCTGGTCGACTTGCGCGCGCGCGGCAAGAACGGAGGCTTCGCGGGCTTCAGTAGCTGCCTGGCGAATGGCGACGTTGCGAGGCGCATTCTGCTGAGATTCGTTCAGGCGCGCTTGCACCTGGGCTAGTTGAGCGCGGCGCTGCTCAATAGTTTTTTGTGCGGCGTCGGCCGCTGCCTGAGCCGCGACCACGCCTGCAGCTTGTGTTTTGGCCACGGCAATGTAGCTGTCGTATTGCTCGTGAGAAATTTCTTCTTTGTTCACCAACGCGCGATAGCGCACCAAGTCTCGTTGCGCCTTGGTATCGTTGGCTTCCGCCTGGCGCAGGCTGGCCACGCGAGCCTGATAATCCTGTTCGGCAGCAAGCACGCCGGCACGCGCACCCGCAACGGAATCCTGATTGGTGGCGATGTCGGATGCATTGCTGGTGCGCACGATAGGCACGTTGGGATTCTCGGCCTTCCATTGCGCTTCGGCGGAAGCGTAATTCGCTTTCGCTTGCGCCAGCGCCGTCTCGAAATCGCGAGGATCCAGCTCGACAAGGAGTTGTCCGGCGGCGACGGTCTGATTATCTTCGACGTAGACGCGCTGAACGGTGCCCATCACGCGAGTGGAGACGGCATTCAGATGGCCGTCGATCTGTGCGTCGTCGGTGGATTCGTAGGAGCGCAAATAGAGCAGCAGGATTATGCCGGCGATGCATAAGACCACGAAGGCAACGGCACCGATGGCCACCTGCTTGTGATGAGTTTGTACGTAGGTCCGGACGCGTTGTTTCAGCGGCGGCTTGGGTTGTTCTTCCGTCTGATTCTCGCTGTCCTTTTTCTGATTGTCGTCTTGCGTTTTTCCCTGATGGCCATTTTTGTTTTGTTCGTTGCTGTGCTGCTGATCGTTCTGCCCGCCGCTTTCCTGCCGATCCGACTTGCCGCCGCGGTGATCACCATTCGAACCGTTGCCCTGATGGCGCAAACGCTCCTGCTCTTCGCGCAATCGTCGTTGTTCATCCTTCAGTTCCTGGATATCACGGCTGAGTGTTTGATAATCGGGTTCGGGCATCTTTTTCTACCTCCAATCCATCTTCGCCATCACGAACACGGCGCGTGGGTCAGTGCGCGGGAGCCGCTCCTGGCTTGGGTTTAACGCGGCGGATGAAAAACACGATGGGGGCACACAAAAAGCACAGGGCGGCCATGTAGCGAAGATCGTCGACATAGGAATAAACGGTTGCCTGCTGGTCCAGAAGATTCTGAACCAGGGCGTAGCTTCGCAACTCCGCCAGGCGCGAAACAGCGTGCAGCGATACCACGCTATGAATGTGGGACAAGGCGCTCTGAAAAAACGAGCCGCCATTCAGGTTGTGAGCGAGTTCCAGGCGGTGCGATTGGCTGTGGCGCGCCACGATGGTGTTGACGACAGAGATGCCGACGCTGCCACCGACGTTGCGAAACAAATTGTAAAGGCCGCTGGCGTTTCCAATTTGATCTTTGGGCAGCGTACCCATGGCGAGCGTGGAGAGAGTGACGAATACGAGACCGGTTCCGGCGCCGCTTAAGATCACGGGCCAGGTCAGCGACCATTGGGAAATGTCGAGCGTGAGTCGCGACATCCAGATGCCGGTGATTCCGATGATCACGAAACCGCAAGCAATGAGCAAGCGATTGTCTACACGACTGCTGAGCAGCGCAGCTACCGGCATGATGAGGACGGCGCCGAGTCCTCGCGGGCTGACGGCGATGCCGGCGGCGCTAGCGGTGTAGTTCATCAACGTCTGATAGAAGAGCGGAAGAATGGTGACCAGACCGTAGACCACGCTGCCCAACAGCCCGACGAGCAGACAGCCGAAAGCAAAATTACGGTCCTTAAAAACCGCCAGGTTCACGATGGGATGACGAATCACCAGTTGCCGGATTAGAAACGCCACAAAGGCGACGACCAGGATGACCGCCGCCCAACGAATCCACGTCGCACCGAACCAATCGTCCTCCTGCCCTTTGTCCAAAATGATTTGCATGGCCCCCAACCAAACCGCGAGAAGGCCCAGACCGATGGCGTCGATGTGGCCGGGTTTGGCGGAACGGATGTAAGGAGGATCTTCGATAAAACGAGAAATCATCAGGACGGCAAGAATTCCGACGGGAACGTTGATGTAGAAGGCCCATCGCCAGGAGTATTGGTCGGTGAGCCAGCCACCGAGAGTTGGGCCGAGGACGGGGGCGACGACGACGCCGAGAGCAAAGACGGCCATGGCGGAGCCGCGCTTTTCCGGCGGAAAACTCTCCAAGAGAATGGCTTGCGAAATTGGCTGCAACGCGCCGCCGCCCGCTCCCTGAATGGTGCGAGCGATCAAAATCCAACCAAGGCTCGTCGCGGCACCACAGAGGAAGGAAGAGACGGTGAAGATAACGATGAGACGAGCAGAAAGTGCTTGCGACCGAAACGTTGGGCGAACCAGCTGCTGGACGGAAGAATGACCGCGTTGGCGACCAGGTAGCTGGTCAACACCCACGTGGCTTCGCTGGTGGAGGCGGAAAGGCTACCGGCTATGTGCGGCAGAGTGACAGACGCGATGGAAGTGTCCAGGACTTCCATAAACGTCGCCAACATCACAGCCGAAGCAATCAGCCAAGGACTGACGCGAGGCTTCCAATCCTGGCCTGCGGAGCTGTTGTGTGATGGGCTCGGCATTTTTGTTCGAGAAGTCTCGCATCGGGATTGGCGCGAGTGGCGGCACGTTACGTACGGTGGCGTTCCGTAGCTCGAGTGTCAGAGACGAAGATTCGCATTGAGCGCCGGGATGGTCGATACGGCGAACACCGCATGGCAACGCAAAGTTTTTTGCAGAGATTTGTTGTGCGGGATTTGCGGCCGGAAAATACAAGTTTTTCCTGATGGCGACGTGGGAGTTTTCGTGGCAAAACGGTTGCGCTTGAGCATGGGGGGCCGGGGTGGCGTCTGACTGGGGGCGACACCCCGACCTGTAAAATTCTTCAGTTAGCGAGTTCTTAGGTTAGCCTGATTGCTGTTGGCTCTTGCCTGATTTGCAATCGACATTACAGAAAAGACCCGATGGACCGAGTGCGAGCCGTCGAGGTACGAATAAGGTGGCGCAAATAAAGCCGGGGCGTTGACTTCGCGCGGAAGAGACGCCCCGTCACTTCTCTAACTTTCCAAGCAAATATTGTAGCAAGTGCGAGTAGATCAGGGCGCTTTGCCAATCCACCACAGTACTTTGGCGAGAATCTTCCAGCGGTGCTTGGCGCTGAGAGTTATGGATTCGTAAGAGTGATTCTCGGGTTCCAGAATTTCGGTGTGATCGTAGCGCTTGAAGCGGGAAACGGTTAAGCCCTGGTCTTTGTGCCAAGCGACTACAATTTTTCCATCCAATTTCATGTGGTCGGTTTGCGAAGAATCGACCGCCACAATGCAGCCATCGGGAATAACCGGAATCATGGAAGCGCCGCGCACACGAAGGCAGCTGGTGGCATTGGGATTGGGGCACCAATCCTTTGGCGCAGCGATCATGCCTTCGATCGGGCCAGACAAAAGGCTGGAAGGATGGCCGCCCTTTTCGCCGTGCGAAGCGGCAACGGTCTTGAGAACTGGAATCGCTACAAGCTGGAGCTTTTCCGCGTCTAGCTTTCGCCCGCCGCTACCTGCCTTGACGACTTCAAAGTCCGCGAAGCGGCTTTTTTGCAAGCGTTCGCGCAGCACCGGCATGACGCGCAGCAAGTTCTCACTCTGCAGTCCGGCGCGTCCCCAGAAATACCAGCAATCGGGATCTCCCGCGAGATTTCCAAGTTCAATGTAGGCGCGATCGGTAGGTTCCTGCTCGCCGCGTTCCCAGCGAGAGATGGCCATGGGTGAGTAGTGCAGGCGCTGCCCAAGCTCCACTTGGCTCAAGCCCAGATTGTGCCGCAGTTCCCGAATGGGGCTGGACCAATCCGGAGTAGAAGGCTTCGATTTTTTGGTGCCTTTGCGCATGCGAGAATCAGAGCCTTGACGAAAAAAGATTTGGCGTCCTCTCTGACTGTACGCCAGCGTACAGGGCTTTGCAATCCCCAAAATGCTGTATGCGGGACACCTACCGTTTTGAACTAGTCGGCGACGTTAGATGAGAGTAGAGTTGCTTATCGCTCCTGTAGAAAGAGACGGACCCGTTTTCCCGAGGCTCCTTTGATCAGTCGGCCTAAAGCTGTTTTGCGAGCCAAGAATTTGCGCCCTTCGTCCAATGGTTCCGGTAATCCAAAAGTCCAGAACACAATTCTACAGAGCCTTCCTACGAATGAGTTCGATACGGTATTCCCGAAGCTGGTCTTTTTCGAGCTTCCCAAACATGTGCTGTTGAATGAGATCGCGGAACCGATCGAGTGGGCTTATTTCGTGAACTGCGGCCTGGCGTCTTTCTTGAATGTGATGGCGGATGGAAAGAGCGTGGAAGTGGGGCTAGCGGGTAAAGAGGGATTTGTTGGTGTGCCGCTGCTTGCGGGTTTCAGTACCAGCCCGTCGCGAGCGGTGATGCAGGTGGACGGCAGCGCGTTCCGAATCAGCCCGGTGGATCTGCAAACTGCGCTGGAGGTGTGTCCCAATTTGAACCGCAGCCTTGCGCGTTTCGGGCAGGTATTGGGAATGCAAGCCACGCAAGTGGCGGCCTGCAATCGTCTGCACGAGGTGGATCAGCGGTTGGCACGGTGGCTGTTGATGAGCCAGGATCGGCTGACGGGAGATGTGGTGCCGCTGACGCAGGAAACCTTGGCAAACATGCTGGGAACGCGGCGCGCCAGCGTCACGGAGGCGGCGGGGATTCTGCAAAAGGCCGGCCTGATTACGTATCACCGCGGAGACGTGAAGATTGACGATCGGCGCGGACTGGAAGCGGCGTCGTGCGAGTGCTACGTGGCCATGCAGCGATTGGCGGAGAAGTGGCGCGCCGAAGGTAATTCGGAGTAGTGTCCTTCCTGCCGAGCGGGTTCGGCGGAAGCATCGGTAACCCATGTGTTTACTGGGAGATATTGTAGCACCCAGTACGAACCAAATTGTACGTTAGCGTACTGCCTTCTGGGTATTGCCCCCACCTATGTGACAGTTAGACTCCAAACTGGATACCTTGTTTGTCGTCGACCGTTTCCGACGAACCGCGGCCAGCAACCTACCAAGGCGTCTGCGGAGGTTTGCATGTCGGCCCAAATCCTAATAGTCGATGACAGTCCTTTCCTTCGAAGATCGATTCGCTGGAGCATTGAGCAGAATACGGACTGGCAAGTGTGCGGCGAAGCGGAGAACGGCCAAGCAGCTATTGAGAAAACCAAGGAATTGCAACCCGATCTGATTATTCTGGATTTAGCGATGCCCGTGATGAACGGGTTGGATGCGGCGCGACATATAGCGGGTATTGCTCCCGGTGTTGCCATCGTGTTGTTCACCATGCACGGTTCGACCGAGCTTTCGAGATATGCCGAGCTAATCGGAATCAAACAGGTGCTGTCCAAATCCAACGGCGGCATCGAACAATTGCTGAGCACGGTAAAAGTGATTCTGGATCAGAAGCATTAATCACCCTAGCGGCCAATCTATTCAAAACTACAGGATGACCCCGATGGACGAACCGAAATTGCGGCCATAAGCTGGGGCCAATTCGTACCGAGAATCACTTCTCACCTTCACTCCAGACGGCTCTAACGGGCCGTCTTCTCTTTTCAGGTAGCGTTGAAGTGCTATGCTGGGTCGGCCGACAGATGCATACAGGCCGGCAAAAATTTTCCTAGGAATTACGACATGGCACTGCAACTGACGGAAGCGGAAGTTCGCGTTCTTGGCGCGCTGGTTGAAAAGGAAATTACCACGCCGGAATACTATCCGCTTTCGGTGAACGCGTTGATGAACGCGTGTAACCAGAAATCCAATCGCGAGCCGGTGATGACACTGGACGAAGAAGCGGTGCGCCAGGCGCTTCGCACGATGTCAGATCAGGCGCTGGTGCGCTCGGCGGGCGGAGATTCGCGCGTGACGAAGTTCGAGCACCGCTTGAACGAACTTTACAATTTTCATCGCCACGAGATTGCGGTGCTATGCGTGCTGATGTTGCGCGGCCCGCAAACTCCCGGTGAATTGCGAACACGGGCGGAGCGGATGTACACGTTTGGGGATTTGGAAGCGGTGCATGCGGCGCTGAACTTGCTGATGCGGCGCGAACCGGCGCTGGTGAGAGTGTTGCCAAGGCAGCCGGGCACGAAGGAGTCGCGGTACATGCATCTGCTGGCTGGAGACACGGCGCCAAGCGCGGAGGTGCCTGCGGGCGTTGCCATCGCGCAGGCCGCAGGCCCGGCGATAGGAATGGCGCACCCAGAAGTGAGCAGCGGGCAGCGGATCGCACAACTCGAAGCGGACGTCGACGAATTGCGAAGAGAGCTGGAAACCCTGCGCCAGCAATTCGCGGCGTTTCAAAAACAATTTCAGTAGTAGCGAAGGCAACTATTCAGGCGGCAGGAGCAGGATTGCGATCCTTCGCTTGGATCGATTGTGGCTGCGTCACTTTCGTTGAAAGACGCCGTGAACGACGGCGCCGGGTCCGCTGTGCATGCGACCTTCATCCAGCGAGACCGTTGTTTCCTCCAGAGCAAGAATCTGGGCCGCGGCAAAATCCTGGCGCAGAATTTCAGCCGAGTACAGCAGGTCAAGTTGTTTGGGACCCCCGGAGGAAAATTTCAGCTGCGCCGGGGTGAAGGCTTCGAGGACGCAGAGGCCGCCCGGAACCAGCGCGCGCAACATGTTGGCGTGAATGGCAGGGCGAACATTCGGGAACAGGTGCACAAAAATAGAAAAGACGGCGTCGAACTGATTTTGCGGCCATGCCCAGGTGGAAAGATCGGCTTGTTCCATGGTGAGGCTGAGGCCGGCGTCGCGCGCTGAATTGCGAGCGCGTTCGACGCCAATGGGCGAGAGGTCGACGGTGTGGACGCGGAAGCCCTGCCTGGCCAGCCAGAGACCGTTGCGCCCATAGCCATCGCCGGGAACCAGCACGGAAGCGCCGGGAGTGAGGCGCTGGGCTTGCGCGCGCAAATAACTATTGGGCCGCTCGCCATACACCGGTTCGGGCTGGCTGAAGCGTTCGTCCCACATCGCGGCGGGATTGGGTCGATTGTCCATGGGTGATTGACGTCACACACTGAGACGTTGAGAAAAGGATAACACTCGCTGTGATGAATCTAAACGTTGACGAAGTTTGCGAGCGGATTCGGGCCGATTTGGGAGGGCGCGGAAAGTTGCAATTCCCGGAGCAGGCGGTAAGATACGGAATTCAGTTCATGCCGTGATATTACGCGGAAGTAATTCGAAAATGGTCAGTTACGACGATGGCGCCAACTCACATCCCTCCGAAGAGAAGGGATCTCTGAGCCGCGTACTGTTCTCTACCCATCACAAAACGATCGGTTTGCAGTACATGTGGCTCGCGCTGGGCAGCGTCCTGGTGGGCATGGTGCTTTCGGCGCTGTTGCGGATGCACGCTTCGTGGCCTGAGGCTGCGATTCCGTTTTTGGCGAGAATTGAGAATACGCCGGAAAAATATGCGGCCATGCGGCTGCTGCACGGGTCGTTGATGGTGTTTTTTGTGCTGACGGCTGCGCCGCAAATGGGATTTGGAAATTTTCTGTTGCCGCTGCAAATCGGGGCGCGGGAGATGGCGTTTCCGTCGCTGAACCGCTTGTCGTTCTGGATGACGTTCGCGTCGCTGGCCGGAATGACCAGCGCGTTTTTCCTGAGGGCGGATAGCGGAGTGAATGTGTGGCTGGCCAGCGCGTCGGTGTTTTGCCTGGCGGGGTTGTTCAGCGCATTGAACTTCACGACCACGACCATTGAGTTGCGAGCGCCCGGAATGACGCTGCCGCGAATGCCGGTAACGGTTTGGGCGTGGTTCATCAATGCGATTTTAAGCATGTTGATTTTCAGCGTGCTGCTGGCGGGATGTTGCGCGGTGCTGTCGGACCGGCTGCTCGGCTCGGAATTTTTTTCGAGCAGCGCATTTCTGGCAAACCAGCCGCAGAATCTGGTGAGGCAGGGAAGTCTGCCGATTTTGTGGCAGAGGTTGTTCTGGTATTTTGCGCAAGCGGAAGTGTACGTGGCGATGTTGCCGTGCTTTGGATTTACAACCCACCTGATCGCGACGTTTTCAAGAAAGCCGGTATGGAAAGAGCGGTTGGTGGTGCTGGCGCTTTGCGGAGTAGGCGTGGTGGGATTTTGCGTGTGGGGTTATCACATGTTTGCCACGGGGATGAATCCCTACGCGCCGCTGGTATTTGCGGTGCTCGCGTCGTCGCTGGGAGTTCCCGCGGCATTTTTGCTAGCCAGCTGGCTGGGGACGTTGTGGAACGCGCGGATGCGATTGACAACCGCGATGCTGTTTGCGATCGGATTTGTTTCGCTGTTCGTGGCGGGCGGATTATCCGGGTTGTTCCTGGCGCGACACGATCTGGCGCAGGCGTCGGTGAGCGAAGACTTCGTGATCGGGCACTTCCACTTGGTGATGGGCGTGGCGGCGACATTTGCGATTCTGGGCGCGCTGTTTTTCTGGTTTCCGAAAATGTTTGGCTGCCGGCTAAACGAGACTCTGGGTAAAGCGCACTTCTGGATGACGTTCGTTGGCGTGTATGCGATTTTCATGCCCATGCACTGGTTGGGATTGCTGACGCAATCGCGGATATACGCGGAAGGGCAGCGAGCAGCGCTGGCGTCGGCGGGCGCGTCGATTCGAACGTTCGTGACGGTGGCAACGATCCTGACGGTCTCTGCCCAAGGACTGTTCGTGTTCAACTTCTTCCACAGCCTGCTGGGACGGGCGCGAAACAAGGCGGAGCAGGACAACCCGTGGGCGGCGACAACTCTGGAATGGAGCGTGGCTTCGCCGGCACCGGAGAATAATTTTGGCGGCGTGGCGCCGGTGGTGTATCGCGGAGCTTATGAATTCCGCGCGGAAGCCGGAAAAGATTTTGCGCCGCAGCACCTAAAGCCGGAACAGTTGACACAAGAGCGCCAGTAGGAAGACAGAGGAGCGGAGAAGAACGAAATGCCGAGCGCGACCTCAACAAACGAGATTGAGCTGATCGTGGAACACTCCGGCGGAGGCGGTGGTGGAGGAAGTGTGCCGCCCGCAGGAGGAAACGGCGGCGACGGAGCAGGAGGCGGCATGAAGCCGGGAAAGGGGCAGCCGACTTCGAAGCGCTACTTTGCCGGAATGGCCGTCGGGATTGTGGCGATCCTGATGTTTTTTATGGCGCTGGCAAGCGCGTTCCTGGTGCGCAAGGGAACTAGCGGCGACTGGATTCCGGTGCGCATCCCCACGCTGTTGTGGATTAACACCGCGGTGTTGCTGACGAGCAGCGGAACCCTGGAGCTGGCGAGGAAGCGACTGGCAAAAGGGGATGGAGCGGGATTCAAAACGTATTGGATGATGACCACGGCTTTAGGTGTTGCTTTTCTGATTGGGCAGGTGGTGGCGTGGCGGCAATTGGAACAGCAAGGGATTTACCTGGCAAGCAATCCCGCGAGCAGTTTTTTTTACATTTTTACGGGCGCTCATGCGCTGCATTTGCTTGGCGGAATTGCGGCGTTGGGCTATGTGGCGCGCAAGAATTTTTCTGAAACGAACGTGAGCCGATCTGTAGCAGCCGAAGTAACCTCTTACTATTGGCATTTTCTGGATGCGCTGTGGTTGTTCCTGCTGGCGCTGCTTTATTTAGGTAAATAAATTGTCTTTTCTGCAGTTCGCCGCATTTAACGCGGAACTTTCCGTCCCATAAATCGTAGAGAGTATGACAGACAGTAGCTTGCTGGCCGATTTGCGTGCGTGCGGCCGCGGGCGAAATCGTATTTGTGAACCAGATTACTGATAGGAACTGGGTTAGCTGGCCGTAAGTAATTCCGATGCCGGGCCGTTTAAAATATGGAATCAGAAGTGCATGCGTTAATTTCAGGTAAATGATTCAGAACTTGCTTACCTGTCACTAGTTAGTGCGTCTGTGTGTCCATAGTCTGTTCGAATAGCGGCGGCGCCCGCTCCGGTTTAATGGGGGAGATCGAAGATGAGGGTAATTCCGTCCGTTTCATTCCTGAAGTTTGTCTATTCCTTAGCAATCTTAATTGGGCTGGTACTCGCGACCGGTGGCGGTTTGGCGATGGCACAGGTGCCCACAGGATCGATCGTGGGGACGGTTGTAGACCCGCAGGGGTTGCCGGTAGAAGGTGCCGAAGTGACGTTGACGAATCAAGGCACAAACTACGTGTACCACGCGGTGACGGCGTCGAATGGCGGCTATCAGTTCCGCAGCATCGGCGATGGAATGTATCTGGTGAGCGCAGCCAAAGAAGGATTCAAGAACGGCGCGATACAGAACATCAAGCTGGATGCGTCGACGGAATATTCAGTGCCGCCAATCAAATTGGAAGTGGGAACGAAGACGGAAACAGTGACGGTGGAGGGCGGAGCGGAAGTTGTGAACACGACGAATGCGGAACAGACCGGGACCGTCGAGAAGCAGCAGATCGACGACTTGCCGATTCTGGATCGCAATCCGCTGAACTTGTTGAGCCTGCAACCCGGCGTGGCGAACAGTGGACCAAACGGTTCGATGGTGACGACAATCAATGGACAGCGTTCGAGCTTCTCTTCCTTGACGCTGGACGGCATCAACATTCAGGACAATTTCATTCGCGAGAATACTCTGGATTTCAGTCCGAACCAGCCGCTGCTGAGCCAGACGCAGGAATTCACGGTGACGCAGCAAAACGGCGACGTGGACAAGGGTGGCTCGTCCAGCGTCAGCCTGGTGACGCCAAAGGGCACGAATAACTGGCATGGAAGCGGCTTCTGGTATTACCGCAGCAACAACTGGAGCGCGAACGATTGGTTCAATGGGGCGAGTGACGTTGCGAAACCGTTCCTGCTGCAGAATCAGGGCGGCGGAAACATCGGCGGCCCGATTATTAAAGATAAGCTTTTCATATACGGGTATTACGAGTTGCTGCGGTTGCGAAATACCATTCCGGTGAACACGACGATTTTAAGCCCGGCGATACAAGCGGCATTGGCGGCACCGAGTCCGTCGCTGCCATTCACATATCAGCCGGTCGACGCCACAACGGGAGCGCCTGTTGGGGGGCCTGTGACCACGGACCTGCTGCAAATTCCGGGCGGTCCGGCGGGCGGATGGACGGTCGACCCGACGATGTTGGCGTTGATCAAGTCAGTTCCGGTGACGCCGAACAATACACGCGTAGGCGATGGGGTAAACCTTCTTGGATATCAATTCAACAAACGCAACGACAACTCGCGCGACAATACCGGTGTTCGCGTGGACTACAACCTGAACGATCGCAACACGTTTTCGGCAACGTATAACTGGAATCGCAACTTTGTGGACCGGCCAGACCTAGATACGAGTTTTACAACCGTGCCGCTGATTAACAACGATGACCACATCAATTTCCTGTCAACGGCGTGGCGCTGGAATCCCAAAGCGACGGTTACGAATGAGGTGCGCTTTGGATTCAATTTCGCTCCCGCGTATTTCCTGACTGCCCAGAATTTCAGCTCCGGCACGCTGATTGACAGCCTGAATACCCCTGGACTTTTGCCGTTCACAAATCCAAATCCAAATTTTCTTCCGCAGGGAAGAAATACTCATACGTGGGTGTGGCAGGATAACGCCACATGGATTCACGGCAACCACTTGTTCAAATTTGGCGGACAGTTTCAACGCGCGACGGTGCTGGAGACGAATTCGCTGGGGATCTATCCGACGCTTCAGCTGGGATTCGCGCCGAACAATTCGCTTGGTCCGAGCCCAGCAAACTTCCCGGGTCCTGCCGGGACGCAAGCAAGCTCGGCGGATTTCGACAATGGGAGTGCGCTACTGGCGAGCGTTGCGGGAGTGCTGAGCAACGTGTCGCAGACGTTTAATGTGACCAGCCAGACGTCGGGATACGTGAACCGGGCGCCGCAAAACAACAACTTCAGCCAGAACGATTTTGCGCTATACATTGCGGACAATTGGAGAGCCACGAGGAAATTGACCGTGAATTTCGGGGTTAGATGGGAAGACTTCACTCCCGTCAACGAGAAGAATGGACTGACATTGCTACCGGAAATAGCGCTGGGACAGACGGCCCAGCAGGTTCTGCTGAGCGATGCCACGATTAACTTCGCCGGAGGACCGAGCAATCGCGGACTGTATAACAACTTTATGGGAGGCTTTTCGCCGAACATCGGAGTGGCGTGGGATCCGTTCGGCGACGGCAAGACGGCGGTTCGCGCGGGCTTCAGCATGAATTATGTGAACGACTCGTTCTTTACGGCAGCACAAAATGCCGTGGCGGGAAATGCAGGACTATCGACGACAGCTACTGCCGACCCAGTCGGGTTGAACGGACCGACGGTGAGCAATCCGGTGGGCGTGGCGGTGCCAAGCTTCCAGATTCCGACGACGTTTTCGCAAAATGCGGCGCTGTTGGGAATTGCCAATAATGTGGGATACGCGATCGATCCGAACATCAAGCCGCCGTACGTGTTGCAATGGAATTTGAGCGTGCAACGGGACCTCGGAGCGGGTACGTCGCTAACCGTGAGTTACGTGGGGAATCACGGGGTGGGCCTCTTCCGTGCCGTCGACGTGAATCAAGTACTGCTGAACCAGAACGGATTCCTGTCTGACTTCCAGCGGGCCCGGCAGAACGGGTTTATCGCGCAGAGCGTTTCAGCGAACGACCCGCGTTGCGGCGGAGCAGGGACGGCGACGCAATGCGGGCAGTTCAATCCACTTTATAATTCCAATCTTCCCGGCAGCCAGCCGCTGACGATCTTTCCGAATATTTGCGGAACGGGAGCCTTGGGATTCATCGGCCCCACCGACTACAGCGGACTGGCGTTCCTGAACAATGACATTTTGACCGGCGCATTTGGCGATCTGGCGGATATTTACCACTACTCGCAATGCAATCCGACCGACAGCTCCGGAAATACAATCGCTAATTTCTTTGCGCCCAACGATCTGATCCGAGGCGGGGATTTGTTGAAGAATACGTCGTTCTCCAGCTACAACGCGGGAGTGGTGGAGCTGCAGCGACGCTTGAGCAAGGGATTGTACTTCCAGGCTAGCTATGTCTACAGCAAAGTGATGACGGATTATGGGACAGGAGTATCCTCCGGAAACGACCAAAACCGCTTTCTGCCGTATCTGAATAACGCGGACCCGCAATTTGAAAAGGCCCGCGCTCCGTTTGACATCACGCAGCAGTTCAAAGCGAACTTCACATATGAACTGCCGATTGGCCAAGGACATAAATTGTCCTCGGACAATAAATTCTTGCGCGCGCTACTGGACGGTTGGCAGACCGGCTCGATTTTTACGTGGCAGACAGGAGCGCCATTTTCGGTCATTTCGGGCCAGCCGACGCTGAATCGCTCGGGGGCGCGCTCTTCGCACAACACCGCGGTCGCGACGCTGGGACACGGGCAGATCAGCAGTGATCTGGGGGTGTTCAAACAAGATGGCGGAGTGGTGTACCTGATCAATCCGAAGCTGGTGAGTTCCGACGGAACCGGAGCACCGGCGTCACCGCAATTGGCCTGCGATCCCGCGGTTCCGGGCGGCTTCTGTAATCCGCAACCCGGCGAAGTGGGCAACTTGCAACTGTACGCGTTCAATGGCCCGACATATTTCAACTGGGACCTATCCGCAACCAAACTGTTCCACGTTACCGAAAAGGTGAGCCTGAGCTTCCGCACGGATGCGTTCAACGTATTGAATCACCCGACGTTTGCGCCGCCGATCGACACTAACGGCAATGCCTCGATGGACATCAACAGCCAACAGTTCGGGCAGAGCACTGCTACCATCTCTAACCCGCGCATTTTGCAGATGTCGCTCACACTGAAATTTTAACGATTTAGCGGAAACGCTAACCGAACGAGGGCGTGCTGGATTTGCGGCGCGCCCTTTTTTGTGCCTGACGGATAAGCGGCTGTTCGCCACGGCGGACGACCGCTAAAAAAGACGCGATCAACGGAGACGGGCAGGTGGGTCGGCGGCAGGCGGAAGTTGGCCGATGGATTGGCCAGTGGCGGAATTCGGCGAGACTTTGACGGGAGCAGGCGCGGGAAGGCCAACGCCGAGGTTCCAGTCGAGATGATCCTTGCCGCATGTGGGGCAATATCCCTTGCCGGTATCGTCGTCGCGAAGGCTGGCGAGTTCGTAGCAGCCGCAGACGCAGTCACAGTAGCCAGTTTCGGAAGCGGTCTTGATCGGGACGAGGGGCATGGGATTCTCTCAGACAGCAAGAGAAGGATGGCACGGAGAAGAATTACGCGCAAGGCGCGTCGTCACAAGCCAGGCACACGGAGGCAAACTACTGTGGAAGGAGCGCCATATTTTTCAAATGCGTAAGGCGGAAGGGCGAGCCGAGGTTCTCGCGCAGCTCAATCCAGTGTTTTTCGGGAATGGAGAGAAATACTTCCACGATCTTTGGATCGAATTGCGTGCCAGCACAGCGGCGAATCTCCTCGCGGGCGTGAGACATGGGAAGGGCATTGCGATACGGGCGGTCACTCAACATGGCGTCAAGAGCGTCGGCGATGGAGAAAATGCGTGACCCGAGAGGGATTTGTTCACCGCGCAGCTGGCGAGGGTAGCCGCTACCGTCGAAGAACTCCTGGTGGGCGAGGACGATCTCCGCGGCGTCGCGCAGGAACGGAATACGAGTGAGCATGTTGTAGCCGATTTCGCAGTGAGTGCGCATGATCTGCTTTTCGCCGTCGTCGAGCGGCCCGGGCTTGCGAAGGATTTTGTCGGGGATGGCCATTTTGCCGATATCGTGAAGGAAGGCGGCGCGAGCCAAGACGGTGAGATAGGGAAGTGGAACGGGAACATTTTTGGCAATGGAAATGGTGTAAGCGGTGACGCGCTGGGAGTGCCCCTCGGTTTCGGCGTCCTTAAGGTCGAGAGCGCTGCCAAGCGCTTCGAGGGTGTCGTCGTACGACTGGGTCAGAAGATCGAGGGCGTTAGTCAGCTCAGCCGTTTTGCGCTCAACTTCCTGCTGCAGGTTGATCTGGTAATTCTTGTTTTCGGTGACGAGTTGGCGGTGCTGCCAGGCGCGGCCGACAGCGTGGAACAGCTGGTCCTTCTCGAAAGGTTTCAGGATGTAGTCGTAAGCGCCACGGCGAATGGCCTGGAGAGCGGTGGAGATGTCGTGAATGGCGGTAACCATGATGACGGGAATTTCGGGATCGTAACCGCGCAGCCAATCGAGAAGCTGGATGCCATCCATTTCGGGCATGATCATGTCGCTGAGGACCAGGTCCGGCGTTTGCTTGCGCACAAATTCCTGAGCGGCGCGGCCATTGCTGAGGGTGGTGCAATGGTAGCCGCGGGACTCCAGCATGGTGGAGACCACTTCGCGAATCGCTTCTTCATCATCAACTACCAGGATATGGGCCGTGTCCACGTGGTTATCTCCCAAGCATCATTATATGGGAGGTCACACGCCAGATGTACGGCACTTGCCCAGTAAGAAAATAGCGTGTTAGCGTCAAGTTAGCCGAGGGGTCCATACCTTTGTTCGCGAAGGATTCCTCTATCCATTCATCTATTCAGGAAAACGCCGGAGGGGCTGGCCGTGGTTCCCAATCAAGGCCTACAGGCAATTGCGTTCTTTGAGGCAACGGCGTGCCTGACCCTGCTGGTGTTGTTCATCCACCTGAAGCGGGACAATGCCAGCGCGTTTTATAAGCTGTGGCTGCTGGGATGGGTTTGCCTGACGCTTTCGTCCTTCAGCGAACTGGCGATGCTTTTCACCATGAAGTTTGCGTTCCGGCTGGCGGTGTCGGGCGCGGATATGGCCGCATTGGTGTTATTTCTGGCCTCCATCGTAGAACTTACTTCGAAGTCTAACCGCTCGTTCTGGCCCGTGCTATGGCTGGCCGGATTGCTGGCGCTGACCACTTGCTATTACGAAAGCAAGGGAAATGGATTGACGGATTGGCGTTGGGGAACGGCGGTGCTGCAGAGCGCGATCTGCCTGACGGCGGGTTGGCTACTGTGGCGAGCCACGCTGAGGGTGCGTGGACACGGAGCGAAACTGCTCGCCGGAGCGTTTACCCTGCTGGCCTTCAACAATTTGGACCGGCCGCAATGGCATTTAGAGGAGCTGCATCTTTTCCGCTTCGCTTTCGATCATTTTTTGAATGCCAGCTTGGGAATTGGAATGATCGTAATGCTGCTGGAATCGGCACGCACGCGTACCCTAGAAATCAGCGAAAAAATGCGGCAGCTCACGATGCTGACCGCTACGGGCAGCCAGTCGCTGACGCTGGCGGAACTGCTGCAGCGGGTGCTCGCGCAGATTACCGGCAGCCTGAACACCAGCTACGGCATCATCCGCCTGCTGGAAGGGAAGGGCGAGGCGCGGGAATTCGTGGCCCGGGCGTCCGTGGGTTTCAGCGAAGTGTACTTGAAGCAACACGCGAAGTTCGCATTGAGCGACCCGTGGCTGCACGAAATCCTGCAGGGGGATTACCGCATATCGCGCTTTGAAGACGAGAAAGATCCCAAAGTGCGGCGGATGATGGCGGAATCAGGAATCGCGCAACTGGTGACCATTCCGCTGCGCGGGCAGGAAGGGCCTGTAGGGATGTTGAATGTGGGAGCGGTGCCAGGGAAGAAATTTCACGAGGACGAAGTGGCGTACCTGGTGAACGTCGCGAAGTTTCTGGGCACCATGGTGGAAAACGTAAATTTGTTCGAGCAAGTGAAAACCGTGCAGCAGCAGTGGGTGTACACGTTTGATTCCATCGGCGATCCGATCCTGGTGCACGACCTGGAAGGCCGCGTGGTCCGCGGAAATTTGCGTCTGGCAAACCTGCTGGGCAGGGAACCGCACGCCATGCTGGGCCGGGCGGTGCGCGACCTGTTCAGCCCGCTCGCTAATTCCTTCAGCACTTGTCCCTATTGCGAGGGGCTTTCGGGCGACGCGGATGATCCCGACCCGTGGCTGCAAGGATATTTTTTGGCGTCGACGTCGACCTTCACGGACCATGGCGGCCACAAGCTGGGCACCATTCACGTGTTGAAAGACATCACCGAAAGGAAAAAGGCGGAAGAGAAATACCGAACCCTGGTGGCCAGCGTACAGGAAGGTGTGTTCATTTCCACGGCCACCGGACGATTCCTGGATTTCAATGATGCGCTGATGCGAATCACGGGGTTCGACAACCGCGACGAGTTGATGCAATTGGAGATTGGCTCGACGCTGTTCGTACATGCCGCAGAGCGCGAACGACTGAAGAAATTGTTGAGCGAACACGGTTCAGTGAATGATTTTGAATACGAGATCAGGAGGAAAGACGGAGAGTTGCGCACGGTAAGCGAGTCTTCGACAGCGGTGCGGGACGCTTTCGGGAATGTGACCGCCTATCAAGGGTTTCTGCTGGACGTGACGGAAAGGCGACACGCGGAAAACGAGATTCGCAGGCGGAATCGCGAATTGGTGGTACTGAATTCACTGGCGGAGACGCTGGCCTTGTCGCTGGAGTTGAACGATTCCATCCAGAAAACTTTGCGGCAAATTCTGGACTTGTTCGGCCTGGACGCCGCCTCATTGTATCTGTTCGAACGCGATGGGGTGACGCTGAAGAGAGTGTCATCAGTCGGGCACCGGCCGGAATTTTCCAAGAGCTTTCCGGTAATGACGCTGCCGCCAGAGTTGCTGCAGCAGATCCGCTCGGTGCGCGCAACGTTTTTGTCGATGGCCGGACTACCGCTGCCGGCGATTGCGCGAGACGTGCAGAGAAAAGAAGGGATTGTATCGGCATACATTGTTCCGTTGTGGTCCAAAGACAAAATCATTGGTGGGCTCGGAGTAGGGAGCCGCACGGCCCGCGAAATGTCGACGGCGGACATCAGTTTGTTGATCGCGGTGGGAAGCCAGGTAGCCAGCGCAGTGGAACGCAGCTTGCTGTACGAAGAAACGCGGCAGGCCTACGACCATTTGCGACGCACGCAGGAGCAATTGCTGCACAGCGAAAAACTTGCCGCCGTGGGCCAATTGATTTCGGGCGTGGCGCACGAACTGAACAATCCGCTGACGGCAATTTTGGGATACAGCCAGTTGCTGACGTCGAGCGGACAAGTGGGACCGCTGGCCATCGGATACACCGAAAAGATATACAAGCAGGCGCAACGCACGCACCGCATCGTGCAGAATCTTTTGAGCTTTGCGCGGCAGCACAAGCCCGAACGCATGCCGGTTCGCGTGAACACCATTCTGGAAGATACGTTGGCTCTGCGTGATTACGATTTGCGCATGGGAAAGATTCGCGTGCACCTGGACCTTTCGCAGGATTTGCCGGAAATCAGTGCCGACGCCCACCAGTTGCAGCAGGTTTTTCTGAACCTGATCAACAACGCCCTGGACGCCATCCTGGAAAACGGAGAAGACGGAGATTTGTGGGTTCGCACCGACGCGGAAGAGCACGTGGTGTTCATCGAATTTACCGACAGCGGGCCAGGCGTAAAGGATGCCTCACGAGTATTCGATCCGTTCTACACGACGAAGCCGGTGGGAAAAGGGACCGGCCTGGGGCTAAGCATCTGCTATGGAATCATCACCGAGCACGGCGGAACGATTCAGGTGAAGAACCAGCCAACGGGTGGGGCAACGTTCCGTGTGGAATTACCAGAGCGCAAGGGAAGCCGCGCAAAGGAAGAGAAACTAGCGCCCGCTGCCGCCCCGCTCGTCCATGAATGAAGCGGGATCACCGGCAAGGGCCGCCTGAAGGCCGATTTGCGAAGTCGCCGATTCCATGCGAAACGACATGGTTGTGGCCATATCCGAAATCTTGGTAAAGCCTTTCCAGGGTGCCAGACCCATGCGCAGTCTGAGGCGCATCAGGAAACAATTCCGGGCGAATGTGACGCTGAGGCGCAGGCGTTCGAATTCCTGCATGGGGACGACTTCCGGCGACATGACCGCAAGAATGCGAGAAGCCTCCAACAGCGTTTCATAGTCTGATTCGAGAAGGCTGAGATAGCGAATCGCGATTTGTGTGCGTTCGGAGCGAATCCGCCGGCGAAGCGAATGCAGGCCGCGTCGTTCCAAAAACTCAGTGTCAGAAGGCTGAAGCGACTGCAAAATCTGGGGCAGCCGGAAGGAATGGCGCGGCTCTGAGAGGGCTTCGAAAACGGACTCGGGGGAAAGGGCGCGCTTCTCGATCGGGCGAACCGCGTAACCCAGCAGCCCAAGAAGAACCAGGGCAGCAAGTATAAAGAATAGTGGAGCGAAGGTCATAGGCGCGAACTTTCCGAGCGAAGGAGTTGAGCCAATTGGTCGTTCAGCAGCCGTAAACGGGTATTCACTTCAGGCGAAAGCGCTCCATACAATTCGCAAGGAACGGTCTCGGAGGCAACAGATATACGTGCGGGCGCATAGGCGCGAACCGCTTGAATCCAGATCAGCAGGCAAGCCAGGAAAGTGATGATATCCATGAAACCCCAAAATCCCACGTACGGCTCCATCCATTTTTCCAGCAAGGAATCATTGATTACATAGAAGCAGGAATACAGACAGAAACCGATTGAGAGCGCGCGATCGAGCGGGCTGATTTCCAGCATGTAATAACGGGCAAAAAGCAGCAAGCCGACGATGAAGGCGGCGATGGCGAGCTCTGCGCCACGATCGACGGTAAGAATCATCATGGAAAGACGCTTGTCGGAAAACACGGCGGTGTAGATTATGACCGTGGCAGCCACAATCAACAGAAGCCGTTGAGCCAGGGCCCAGATCCCGGAGAAACGGGCCAGGATTCGGCGCGCCATTTCACACACAGCACAGAACCGCATGGTAATCACCACAGCCTGACTGCTCCAGATAATGTTCCTGGTGGCGGCTCCCGTGAAGTCGTTCAACACGCTGTAAGTAATCACACCCAAAACACTCTGGAGAACGGTGGAACACAGATACAGGAAGAGCCAGAAGTGCGAACGAACAAGCTTGCCGCGAATCAGATACACAATTAAGACAAATTCGCACAGGGTCGTGGTCGCCCAGAAGACGTTGCGGAGAGTGAGCAGGGCGCTCATGGAGTCTCAACAGTAACATTACGTAACTTGAAAGTAAATAGGACAAGAAACCTAGTTCTTTCGGGGGAGCGAAGGCGACATGAGAGGCCTCAAATCGCCCACGCGCCGGATTGAACTTGGGGTTACGAAATGTATCCGGTTTTAGGCGGCTTGGGAGGAGGCATCGGGATACCATCAGCGATGATCACCCGGGAGGCGAAGCCGGTCTTAGGTGGCTTGGGAGGAGGCATTGGAATGCCGTCGGCGATGATTACATGGGAGGCGAAGCCAGTCTCTGGCGGCTTCGGAGGTGGCATGGGAATGCCATCAGCCAATGGAGAGCCATTATTCCAAACCGGTACTGTTGAAGAGTAGTTGACCTTGGGTACTGCCACCAGTAGCATTACTACAAGCACCAGGGCAACGCCCAGAGTCGTGAATTGCTTTTGCATGAAGAATCCCTCCTGGATGCCAACAATGGCGGAGGGACTTCAAATGGGAACGAGTGGCAGCAAAATGTTCCGCACACGGAACAACAGGGAAACGCCAGGACGGGAATGCTGAAGCAGCTACAAATCCACTGCAAGATTCTGTACGACCTGGTAGTGCATTATTTGGAGCCGTTGAATGGCACCTACGGGCGATTGGCATATCTGGCGGGATTGCGAGATCCAAGCACTGGGAAATATGCCAACGAGAAGCTTGCGGCGGTGTATGGCGAAGAGCCGGTAGCGGAGGCAGTCGCGAAGTGCCACGAGGAAATATTTGAGCGACTGCTGGAGATGCCGTTGGCGCAGCAAGAAGAGGATCTGCGAACGTATGTGAATGCGTTGCCGAATGGAATCGAGTGGAACGACAAGCACTGCGTGGAAACTACGCGCTCGTGGATGCCACCAGAGGCTCCTGATTATCTTAAAGAGCTCTTCTGCTCAAATACGGCCGCCCTGTGCGAACTTCTGCGCAATACGCACCCGAAGCATTGAAAAACGTAGAAATGCCGGCCACCTGGCCGATCAGTTCCGCTTCGTCGGGAGTGCGCCACACCTCGGGCGCACAGTGCGAAAGAGTGTGCGGCTGCATGATCAATGTTGACTTGCTCCTGTAGAACCAACCGCACCGATAACCCTCGCGAAGCTCAACAAAATAGAGCGGGCGGTCGTATTCACTGGACCAAGCCGAGTCATCGATGGTGTGGATTGAAGTGTCGATAATTACTACGCTTCCAGGGCGCAGGATCGGGACCATCCGGCGGTCGGACAAGCCGATGTATCCATAGCGGAAGCGTCCCTGGGACGGCGAAGAGCTGCTTTGGAAGCCACCAAGCGCAGTGGGGAAATAAGCAAGAAGAGAAGTGACGTTGGCGTCAGGCGAACCCTCGGTGTGAATGGGGATGGGGGGAGCAAGGAAGGGTTCAGCCAGGTGGGTGCGAGGAGGAGGAAGGGAGGCACCCTCGTGAGAGGCTTGTTGGAACGGGGCTTCGTACCAGGCGGAGAGTTCAAGAGGATCGAGATGATAAATGGCCGCGAGCGAGAAGAGTTTGTAGAGTGTAGGCACGACGTTGTTGTTTTCGATGTCAGCCAAACGACTGATGTGGAGTATGAAATCGGGGCGACCGCGATTGAGGGCGATCTGAAAGCTGGCGCGCTCGACGTCACGATAGCTGAGACCGAGGCGCTCGCGAAGGCGTCTTAATCGTAAGCCCGGTGGGTGCATATGTTATATTCCTTTCGTCATTCTTACTAAAGGTATATACACTATATGAATTAATTACTAGTTCTGAATACGGAACAGGGCCCCAGCCTGTGGAAAATTCAGGCACAGGCAGGCGGCTGGCACAGTCCAGCGGATGCTCCCCAAATCGAGGGACGTAGCCTCCCCAGTAACCGAGAACGCCAAATGAATCTGATATCCTTCCAAGATATGCCTTTTAATCACGATTTCCGGCGTTGCTTCGCCCGCTATTTGACGATTCTCGCGTTCCTGCTGATACACACTTCCTTTCTGAAAGCTCAACAGGCCGCCCCGGCCCCGTCTACGCCAGCTTCCGGCAAAAACACCGCGGAATTTGCGGCGACGGCTGACGAAGTGCTGAAGGACATGAGCGAGATCACCGGGTGGAAGCTGAAGACTCCGCTGAAGAAGACCATGCGCTCGCGGGAGGAAATCCACGCGTATGTGCTTAAGCAGATGGATGATGAGAAGGACGCCAAGGAACGCTATGCCTCCACGCGCAGCGCGGAAGCCTTCGGCTTGATTCCCAAGGGATTCGACCTTGAGAATTTTCTGGTGGAGCTGCTCACGGAACAAATCGCCGGTTTATATGACCCGAAAGCGCACGAGTTCTATATTGCAGACTGGATCGCGCCGGAAGACCAGCGCATGGTGATGTCGCACGAGCTGACGCATGCGCTTCAGGACCAGCAATTTTCCATTGAGCCGTGGGTTAAGGCGGCACGCCCGAACGATGACGCCGAACTGGCCCGGGAATCGGTGCTGGAGGGCAGCGCTATGGCAGGCATGTTGGACTACACCCTGCGGGACAAGGGCCTGAAATTGCGCGAACTGCCCGACATCGATCCGGAAATATTCGTAGGAGACCTGAGCGCGACGCCGATGCTCAAGAAAGCTCCGCCATTCATTAAAGATTCGCTGATGTTTCCGTATTTCAGCGGGCTGACGTTTTCCATGTCGATACTGAAGGCGGATGGCTGGAACGGATTTGCCGGCGTGTTTGCCAGGCCGCCCGCGAATACACAGCAGATCATGCACCCGGAACTGTACCGCGTGGGAAAAGTGGCGCCGCCAATCAAGTTGGAATTGCCGGCGGATTTCCCCGGCAAGCCCTGGGTGCTGCTGGAAGAAAACTACATGGGCGAGTTCGGCTGGAAAGAGGTTTTGAAGCAATTTCTGGACGAAGAGCGCGCCAAGAATCTTTCCGTAGATTGGAATGGAGACATCTACGCAACGTATGAGTGGAAGGACGCGAAGAGGCTGCTGCTGGTGACGCGAGTGCGGTTTTCGACGCCGGAGGCCGCAGGGCGGTTTTTCGGGCAGTACTCAGAGGCGTTGGAAAAGAAGTATGTCGATCGCACAAACCTATTTCGCCGGCCGAACTTGTTCACGTTCGATACCGTGGGCGGTGGAGTCTTCTTACGATGTGCCGGAAGCGAGTGCGTGACGCTGGAAGGCGGCGATCGCGCGCAATATTTACAATGGATGAAAACGCTGGGGTGGGAAGCGCTACCCGAGCCAGGAAACAAGCCCGCCGCCACGCAAATCAAGACTTCCAGGTAAAAGTGAGAAAGATGGAAAGAGGCCCATGAAGGGCCTCTCGTCAGCGTCGTAGTTTGCCTGCAGCCTAGTTGGAGCGGTGCAGGACCATGAGCGTGAGATCGTCCTGTTGCTTGGCGGATGCCGAAAAATTGTGAATTTCGTCGAGGCAGGCGGAAAGCAGTTCGTCGGGCCGGCTGGCCACGTGGCGCTTGGCGAGGGAATGCACACGGCCCAGACCATATTCATCGCCGGCGCGATTGAACACCTCGGTAAGGCCGTCGGTGTAGAGCAATAGCTTATCGTTTGGCGCGAGGCTCAGTTCGCGCACAGGAAATTTCGTGGTGCAGAACATTCCCAAGGGCACGCCCGTGGCCTCCAGCGAAGAAACTCCCGAAGCCGAAACGTGAAGCAGCGGAAGATGCCCGGCGCTGACGTATTCGACTTTTCCGTCCGGATAAGCCGCGCCCACGATCATGGTGGCGAATTGCCCGGCGGTGGTGCTGTCGCAGAACAGCCGGTTGGCATGAGTCACCAGCTCGCAGAGGGGCAGGCGCTGCCCGGCGAGGGTGCGAAACGTACCGTGAAGATTGCTCATCAACATGGAAGCAGCCACGCCCTTGCCCGCAACGTCGCCCAGCAGAAACAGGAACGAGCCGTCCGATTCGATCAGGTCGCAGTAGTCACCGCTGACTAGATTGGCGGGCTGATAGTGATAGCAAGCTTGCCAGCCGTCGATGGACCAGTCGGAGCGCGGTAGAAGCGTACGCTGAAAGCCCGCAGCGAGAGTGAGATCGCGTTCCAGAGCGCGCTGTTCGTCCTCTGAGAGATGGTCGAGGCAAAAGCGCAGCAGCGGATTGCACAGCAGGCGATCGGCCTCGATGCTGTCGTGGCAGGTTTCGCAAATGCCGAAGGTGCCGGAATGCAGCCGGTCGAGAGCCTCGTCGACGCTGGCGAGCAGTTGATGCAGAGAAGCCTCATGGGCGTCGGCGTGCGTGGCCGCGAGCAGCTGCCTGCGGCGTAGCTCGAGCTCGGTGTGGAAGTAGGAATTTTGCGTCGTAGCCATGGTTCCCTCGACAATAGATTGCTGTTTTGCGGCTGAAGATTCCATCCGATTTGTACCTCCAAATTCGACAGATTTCTACGGGGAACAGTAAATCAACTGATGCGGCCAGCGCCGCCGGATCTTGCCACGGCCGAATCCGCGAGCAGAGGTTCCGAAGTGGCGATTCGGAGTCTTTCCATTCGATGCCGAAGACGGTCCAGACGGCACGTCAGCTTTTCCTGCAGCCGGGCGGTGCGGGCGATGCCGGACAGGTCGCGGGAAGGGAAGCGCTGGCGGAAGAGTTTCAGTAGCGCAAGTTGCGTGAATTCGATGGCGCGGCCGTAATTTTTTTCGCGGCGTTCGTAGTGGATGGCCAACTGCTCGCACGCCACGATGCCATCTTGAGGATCGTTCACCAGTTCGTGCCAAAGAGAGGAAGCAGCCACCGCATCGCCACGGCGTTTGGCGAGAAAGGCGAGTTCGCGTGTGGCTTGCGAGCGGAATACGGCGGGCAGGCCGGCTTCTCTTGCCTGGGAACAAACCGAATGGGCGCGGTCGGTTTCGCCTCGTCGAGTGAGGTACCGGGAGAGCCCAAAAAGGTCCAGCGAATCGGTGCTGGTAAGAGAGACTTCACGTTCCTCCAGCAGGGAATTGATTTTGCCGTACAGCGCGGCCAGTCCACGCAGGTCCATCTGATTGTGTTTCAGGACGCCAGCGAGTGGATACGGAGAGCCACCGCGAAGATAGTCAAAATAAAGCTGCGGAATCAAAGAGGAGATGACTTCGTCTTCGCGGTTCCAGCCAAGGCGGGAAGCATCCAAAACGTGGCGTTCGAGTTCGACCAGGCGAACGGAGCCGAGACGAAGCTTCCAAAGCGCGCGAGCGGGATGAAGCAAATCGAGATGCGCGGAAAGTTGCGGAACCTTGATGGAGCGGGTCATGGTGAAGCGGCTTTCGAGCAGCGGCCAATCAAAGGTCTTGCCGTTGAAGGTGACGAGCACAGGGCGCTCCGCGATGCGCGCCGCCAGTTCATGCAGCAGGGAATATTCTTCAGAGAAATCGCGCAGAAACAGTTGCTCCACTTGGAGGCCGCCGGCATCCCACCAGGCCAGGCCGATCAGGAACGCGTAGGTGCCGGTGCCGCCGGCGAGGCCGGTGGTTTCCGTGTCGAGGAACAGCCAACGATCCGGATTTTCCAGAGCGGCGCGAGTGCGGCGAGAAGCCACTTCATCGCGAGTGCGGCACAACAGTTCCAGCGCGACAGAGGAAGGCGCGGAAAACTCCGGGGTGGAAAACCAGTTGCGTACGGCAAGATGCTCGCCAAAGTGGTTGCAGGCGACACCCGCTCCCAGCAGTCGCGCGACTTCATCATTGTCGTCGGGCGTGCGAAGAGTCGCAGGCCGCGAAGGCATGGCGTGCGCGGGCTTTAACGCGGCGAGGCGTGCGAATTTGTCCGAGGCATTCACGAAAGCAATAGCGCTCCTGATTTCATGCCATTAGTCGATCCAAGATGGCCAATGCGGCTTCCTTAGCTTTCGGCGCCAGATCGCCCGCGGGTCCGACGCACGAAGGGCAGCCCGCTTCGCAAGGACAAGCGCGAATCAGTTCACGCGTTTTTTGCACCAGCAAGTCGTGCGCGCGAAACAACGGTTCCGAGAAGCCAATGCCGCCGGGATAAGCGTCGAACAGATACAGATTGGGCTCGAAGAATTCCTTGGCGTTGGCGCCTGCGGCATCTTCCATGCGCACCGGCATCATTTCTTCGGACTCAACTCCCGGCGCAGGTGGCTTCTCGCCGATGGCGGTGCCCAGGTCGCGGCCATCGCACATGAGCAACAGTGTGGCGATGGTTTCCAGGGCATGCAGCAAACCGAACATGCCGGATTGGCGCTCGCTGATGGAATAGGGAAGCGATTCCAGTAGCGGGCGACCGAGAGTGATCCAGTAAGAAGTGGTGTGCATTTCGTTTTCGGGCAGCTCGAGAGTGCCTGCGCCCACGTTTTCGTTGGTGAAAAACTTGATTTTCTTGAAGCCGACAACCTGGGAGCGCACGAGGGCGTCGCCATGCGAATGCGAGCGCACGTTGGGACGAGACGACGCGGTGTTGGCGATTTCCAGGACGCGTACCTGGGTATAGCGAATCGCGTCGGTGTAGTAATCCACGTCCACCTGCTTGACGTAGGCCTTGCGCTTTTTGAAGTCCAGATGCTCCACGTGGTATTGCTGCCCGCCGTGAATGTAAATCGCTTTCTCGTGCACGGTGGTAAGCGCGCTGACGAAATCGACTTCGCCAATCACCAGAGGCTCGCCGGTAATGTCGATGATCACAAAATTATCGCTGGTGACGGAGCGCAGGCTGATGGTGTCCGCAGGATAGGCGTCGCTGGTCCAGTGATAATTTTCTCCGGCAAGGTGCAAATAGCCCGCTTCGGCGAGGCGCGCGCAGAGATCGGCCAAGTCCACGGCGCCGAATTTCTCTTCAGAATGAATGGGCAGCTCGAATGCCGCGCACTTCAGATGATTGATGAGGATTTCCAGATTGTCTGGCTGGATGAACGCGTGCTCCGGCGTGTTGCCAAAAAAATAGTCGGGATGGCGAACGATGAACTGATCGAGCGGCGACGACGAAGCCACGAGCACCGCGCAGGAGCTTCCGCTGCGGCGCCCAGCGCGTCCCGCGCGCTGCCAGGTTGCGGCGATGGTGCCGGGATATCCGGCCATCACGACGGAGTCCAGCGAGCCAACGTCGATGCCCAATTCCATGGCGGAGGTCGTGACCACGCCGCGAATGCGCCCGTCGCGAAGGCCGCGCTCGATTTCACGCCGCTCGCTGGGAAGATAGCCGCCGCGATAGCCGCGAATCGTATCGGGCTTGCCTGGAAGTTGGGGGTTAGCTTGTTGCAGGTAGGTGAGAATTAGCTCGGTATAGAGGCGTGAGTTGGCGAACACCATCGTCTGCAAATCGTGTTTCAGAAATTCCTGGGCCACGCGGGAAGATTCATTGATGTAGCTGCGGCGAATGCCCAGCGCGCGATTCACGACCGGCGGATTGTAGAAGACGAAGGTCTTTTCCGCGGCAGGCGCGCCGTTCTCCGATTGTACTTCCACGCCATTTTCGATCAGGTTGGAAGCAAGTTCGCCGGGATTGGCGATCGTCGCGGAGCAGCAGATGAATTGCGGCTCGCGTCCATAGAACCGAGCAATGCGCTGCAGGCGGCGAAGCACGTTGCAGAGGTGGCTGCCAAAGACGCCGCGATAGGTGTGCAGTTCGTCGAGCACGATGTAGCGCAGGTTTTCAAACAGGCGAGTCCAGCGAGTGTGATGAGGCAGGATGCCAGTGTGCAGCATGTCTGGATTGGTGAGCACGATATGACTTTTTTCGCGGATGGATTTGCGGGCGTCGCTGGGGGTGTCGCCGTCATAGGTGAATACGCCAAAGCGATTGTCGAGGCGCTGATTCAGGTCGTAGAGTTCGGCGAGCTGGTCCTGCGCCAGGGCTTTGGTGGGGAACAGGTAAAGCGCGCGCGTGTCGGTGTCGGCAAGAATGGCGTCGAGCACAGGCAGGTTATAGCAAAGAGTTTTGCCTGAGGCGGTCGGCGTGACAATGACGACGTTCTTCCCAGCATGGACGGCTTCCGCGGCGGCTGCCTGGTGAGTATAAAGCTGACGGATGCCCTTGGCGTTGTAGGCGGCGCGTAGATCGGCACTGAGCCACGCGGGAAAATCGGCCCACTGCGCTTCGCGCGCGGGATAGTGGCGCACGGCGGTCAGGACTTCGCCGGTGTGGTCGCGAGAAGCGAAGGTGTCGAGGACCTGAGAGACGCGAGCAAGGGACGAGGTGGTGCGAGGGGGTTCGACCGGGTCCAGGGGAGAGATTTGCGCCAAGCGGACAGCAAGGGAATCGGGCATAGGAACAGCTCCAGTCGTTCGCCTTTTGTTCGCTCAAGGTAGCACGCCGGCTTTGCGCCTGCAACATTGAATTTCTGGAGCTGTGCAAAATGCGATGTATTGAGGCAAATCCTCACCAATCGCCACCATGGGACAACAATAGTGCGACTTCACCCTTGTTGGTGAGCCACTGGAAACCTGCAACATCAGATTCGCAGAAAGGGTCAAGCAGGCCCACAACGTCCTGCCATCCGTTTGAATTCAGGAGACATTCGAAGCTTGAAGGAGCAAGCTGCCTCACGCCCGGTCTGGGTCGCCCAGGACCAAGCTAAGGCAGCAACCTCGGACCGGTTCGACCCACGGTCGTGTCTCCAAATCTACGCTCTTGCGAACGCCAGTCGAAACGGATTGCACCAGTTCTCGCAAGCTACGAACCTCTTCGCGGCTGAACGCATAAATGCGGATCAACGGACATTCGGTCGACCCGCTAGCGAGGTATTCGAGTTTCATCTTTTTTCGGGAGTTTACGGCAACACTTTCAGCATGGCCACGGAATGCGGCGCGACTTTCGTGGAGTAGCCGCCAGTGAATGAGCCAAGGTCCTTGTGGGTCCAGAGGTCGCGAACCTTGGCCGAAAGGTGGTTCGGATAGGCAATCTGCTCCCAAGTGACGCTGATCTCGCTTTCGGAGGTGCCGCGGTTGAACAGAATCACCGCGCGTCCACCATCGCTAAGAGGCCGCGCCCAAATTTCCAGGTCGCCATTCTGGCTGATGCGGTGTCCCTGGCGGCCAAGCTTGTCCTGATCGATGGCGATCACTTCTTTATTCGTAAGGATCTCTTTGATTTCCGGCGTCATGGAGCGCACATCGTTCCCCGACATCAGCGGCGCGGCAAGCATGGCCCAAAAACTGAAGTGCGCCTGATATTCAGGGTTGGTCATGCCACCGTTGCCCACTTCCAGCATGTCCGGATCGTTCCAGTGGCCGGGGCCGGCGTAAGTTTCGATGCCGTTTTGCATTTCGATGATATCGACCATGCCGACCCAGCAGCAGTTGCCGTCAGGCCATTTGCCTTTGCCTGCAAAGTGATCGGTGATGTCGCCGGTGGTGCGCCAAAGATTGCCGATGCCCTTGGCCCATAGCCAGGGCTTGGCGGTGCCCCATTCGCACATGCTGAAGACGATGGGGCGTCCAGTGGAGAGCAGAGCGTTGCTCATGGTGGTGTAGGCTTCTTCGGCGTTGCGCGTTTCGGTGTGGCACCAGTCGTATTTCAGGTAGTCAATGCCCCAGCGCGCGTATTGGATGGCATCCTGATATTCGTGGCCTTGGCTGCCGGGACGTCCGGCGCACGTTTGCGTCCCAGCGTCGGAGTAAAGGCCGAATTTCAGTCCCTTGGAATGCACGTAATCGGCGAGGGCCTTGATGCCGGACGGGAAGCGCTGCGCATCGGGGACAATGTTACCGTTGTCGTCGCGGCTGATCTGCCAGCAATCGTCTATCACCACATATTGGTAGCCGGCGTCTTTCATGCCATTGGTGGCGACGGAGTCGGCTACGGATTTGATCAGGTCCTCGCTGACGTTGCATTGAAACTTGTTCCAACTGTTCCAGCCCATGGGTGGAGTCTGAGCCAGCGAGTTGCGTTGCACCTGGGCAAACGATGCGCCGGGAAGAAGCAATGCAGCAGCACAGAGCAGCAGCAACATTTTGCAATTCAAAAGGGGTTTCATCAGGATACCTCGACGGATTTTTTCACCAGATGGAGAGCGAGTGCCTGGTTTGCCTGCGTCCACGCCAGCGGAGTGTGGGCATTGGGAACATAACGCCCCTGCTGGAGGAAGTAAAGTTCAGGACATTGTCCGTCGGCGGTGACCTGAGCCAGGGAGCGATGGAAGTAGTAAATCTGTTTGCTGAAGCTGGCTTTGTCGGTGGGAGCGGCGAGAAATCGCTGCCCGTAAATGATGGAAAGCAGCGGATCGAAAATGCACCATTGCGCTTCGCAGTTGGGCTGCAGAAAGGCGTCGCGGAAATCCAGGCGATCGCTGAAGTCGCTGCTCATTTGGCTGGGAGAGAACCATTCGTCGTAATCCTGGCAGAAGTAGGAATCGCCGGCATAGCGCTTGAAGCCGTAAGGACTCTTCAGCCGCGCTTGCACCAGGTTCAGAATGGCATCCTGCATCGGTCGCGAAGCAATGATGTTCAGTGGATGAAGTAAAAACAGCAGCGCGGAGTCGACCATGCGTTCGCGCGGCGCTTCGAAGGGTAGCGTAGTGGCCAGGCGATCGATGCCCTTTTCAATGAGTGCGTCGAGCTTTTCCGCAGGCGAGGTGGAGATGGGTACAACTCCTGGCGCGCTAGCGGGTGAGAAATCGGAAAAGTACTTGCGCATCTGTTGCAGGCCGGCGACGACCGCGCCCACGCTGGAATTGTTGACCTTGCGGCCTTCTTCCCACGCACCGCTATCTTCATCGCGCCAGTATTCAATAGCCTCGAAGTAGTCCGGGAATAGCCGGAACACTTCATAGTCTTCCGCGGTCAAGGGCAGCGAGCCTTCATTGGCGAGCACAAAACGGAACCACAAGACGTGGCCCAGCGCATCGTTCTGCGCATGGGGCCATTTTTCGGGGAGTTCGCCGAGCGACTGTGCGGTGAAACGAATATGAGGACGGCGATTGGCAACTTCCTTCAAGGAGCGCGTTGCATCGGTAATGATTTCGCGGAAGCGCGGGCGCTGCGTTTCGAGGAACAGCGTCAGCCCCTTCATGCAGGCGATTGCCGGAGCAGACTGTCCGCGAAGGCGAAAGGAGTTTGCGACCATCACATTGTCGCGGATCCAGACGTTTTGATAACCCGTCAGGGAATCCGGGGCCTGGCTGGGGCTGGCGGTGAACAACCCATGAGCAATGGAAAGAATTTCGTGGGTGCGATAGGACGCGAGGATTTCTTCGATTTTCGCGAGGTTTTCGCGGGAGTATTCTTCGGCGATGAGATGGTGGAATAGACCCGATTCGCGCATCAGTGAGCGTCCTTGAAATGGCGACGAGTGGGCTGGGGCGGCAAAGGAATTCTAGCGCATTCTGGCGTGCATGCTCACCAGGCCTGTTGTGTACGGCGGCGAACGAAGCTGGCGCTAAGTGTGTGCCTAAGTGGCAAATGGCTGGAACAAAACACCCTGGGCCGGTGTCATACCGTTGTAACGGTTCCTCGTCGTATCTTCGGAACAGAGGCACGCTGTTAGGGCTCGATGGGCGCGCCGCTGGTTTCGGAGGGGGACGTCGAGTCCATGGCGACAGGGGAGAGGGGGCATCGCCGGAATGAAAAACGGCGAGCCCCACGGTACCGCTACCAAGCTGCATTGGAAATCGAATGGGGATCTGCCTGGCTGAAAGGCCGTACCAGGGACATCAGCGCAGGCGGAATGTTCATCGAATCAGAGGATGTGCTGTGGGTCGGAGCAGGATTTCGTGCGCGCATGAGCGCGCAGCGTGCCCTGTGGTTGGAATGCTCGGTGAAGCGGGTGGAACCGGGACATGGGATGGGCGTGACGGTGGCGGTCCGTGAGGACCAACAAGCGCACTTCCAGGAGCTGCTCGCGAAACTAGCGGCAGGAAATTAACCCGCCGTATACTATTTCTCATGACCCGTTGTCTCGACTGTGGCGCGGAACTGAACGGTGCTCAGTGCACGGTGTGCGGGTTGACGCCTGCCGCCGCGGAACTGGTGTTTCGCCGCCGTCTGCTGGTACAGACCGCCATTTTTCTTGCGGGCTCGCTGCTGTTTCCGTATGTCAGCCAGATTTATGCGCCGCTGGATATCGACGCGATGCTGGTGTTCTTTGGCGTGGTGTTTTTTGCTGCGCTAACCATGGCGGTGTTTCTGGAACGCGGCGCCCGGGCTCGCAAGGATCTGCAGTTGTTGCGGCACCTGTTCACCGGGCTGATTCCTGTGCCTTTCATTTTTTCCGTAGCGCTGTTTCTGAATGGAAGGCTGGATTCGCCCAAACACGTGACGTACCACAATAGCGTGGTGGATGGCCGCTATCAGATGAAAGGCGTAGTGCGAGGCACGCGGCGCTTGTTTGTGGATTCGTGGCGTCCTGACCGGCGGTATGAGCGGCTAGCCGTGGATTCCGACGATTTCGACCGCTTCCATGAAGGCGATAAGATTGTAGTTGGAGTCGAGCCTGGCGCGTTGGGCATCCCGTGGTTTTACGGAGTGTACCGGCAGGGCGGTCCAAACGGAGCGTCGTGGGGACCGGAGAGCGGCACTTCGCCACCGAACTAGACTGACTATTTTCGGTGAGGCCTAGTACAGCGGCCGGCCATTCGCGCCTACCGGGATTTGCACTTCCAGGAAATGGCCATCCTTGCCGAGACGGAATCGAATCCGCTCGACCAAGCCAACGTTGCGATCTTTCCATTCCGGGGCGTCAATGGGTTGGTCGGGAACATCAGCGAGTGACCATTCGACAGCGTTGCCTTTGACCGTGATCTTCTGCGGATCGATGTCGAAGGCTTCTTCGTCCTGCACTCTGATCAGCAAGTACCTTTTCCACAAACGTACCAGTAGCACTCCCTTTTTATCGCCGTGGTAGATGTTCCAGGAAATGGGCGCCGCATCATTCAGCTTAACAATGCCGAATTCGACGGATTGCCACGTGGATTTTTTCGCGGCTTGGGATTGCGCTTGGGTGAATCCGCCGGGCGTGGGCAAGAGAAGAACGAAAAGCGCAACGAACCGCAAATAACGAAAGCCTCGGGTCATTTGGAGGCGGCGCTCCCGATACCGCAGGTGATGGAATGCGAGTCGAACGACTCGTTCCTGAGGTCGAACGAAGTGGGTGTGCTTCCGGTTGCAACCGCTGGTGACATGCCATCATCCTTCAATCCGTGAGGTAAGCAGAGTGTACGACAGGAGCCGCTAATCGTGTAGGGCAGGCCGCCCTCGGCGTTTAGATGACGCGGACGAGAATATAGGGAGCTCTCACGCGCACAATGGCGGGTGTGACCGCTAGCCATTTATCCCGGAAGTTGCGTTTCCTGACTGGCGACGGCCTGCCACCCGCGCAGCGTGTACATATAGACCGTGGTGACGCGGGATTGTCGCGAGAAATTGCGGCCTTCGGAGACTCCGCGGGACGACCATAGACAAGTGACAACGGCGGTAGTTTCGTAGATGCGGACGCGAACATCGGTGGCGATGAAGGTGGTGTATTGGGTGGAGGAGGAGTCGGACTGCAAAGTGGCGAGGAGTTTCTGTTTGTCGAGCACGCGGCCGGAGGGAGCGGTGCCGATGAAATCGTCGCTGTAGACGCGCCGAAAGAAGGCGCTGTTGTTCATTTGAATGGCGCGTACGGTTTCACTCTGAAGAGTGACCAGCTCTTGGCGCTGCACTTCCTCTTCCGCGGCCTTCTCTCTCAATTCGGCGGCGGTGAGTTGCGCATGAGCCGACGGCGCGAAGCAAAAGCAGACAAGCAGACATAGGATGACGAATTTGCTCATAAATAAACCCCGTTGGGCGGTTATGGTTAACGAGAGCAGAGCACTCGGCCCTAAGTACGAGTATAGCGGCGCAGGCGGTGCGGTCCTCTCACAATAGCAACGCTGGTTGCAGAGAAAGTAAGGGGTTCCGGCCACGAAGCGCAGCCTGCGGGACATGAGCGGTCCGGGCGAATCCGTCAGCATTAAAATGAGCGAACCCTGGAGCAGGCAATGGATATAATGCGGCTTGGTGAGCGAGGTCGGACTTGGCCAAAAGAGTGTGGAAGGTTTTTGCGCGAGTATTACCGCAGTGCGGCATCATATCGCAGGCGATTGCGTTCAATCTATTTTTGGCCTTTTTCCCTACTTTGCTGCTGGCGGCAGGGTTTGCCTCCACTTGGCTTGGAAATAAGACGGACCTGTTAGAAGCCATCCGCGATTTCATCAGTTTTTTGCCGCCCGGTAGTCAAGGAATTGTGTCGGAATTTCTGTCTACTCACGGGCCAGACCTATGGAAGTATGCGGTGCTGGGACTGGTGGGCACGCTGCTAGGCGGGTCTCAGGTGATGAAACTGCTGATGGATGGAATTCACCTGATCTATGGCGACGACGAGCACATCGGTTTCATTCACCGGCAGGCGCGTGGCGTGCTACTGCTTCTGATCACTATGGCGCCGCTGTTGGCTGCCGGCATCCTAGGGGTGTTCGGCAGAGAGATCCGGCACTGGATGGCACGTGAATTTGGCAGAAACCTGCCTGTGCATGGGATGTGGCTGGTGTTTTTTCCCGTGGCAGCAATGATCCTGGCGATGGCGGCACTGACGGTGATCTATTGGGTAGCCAGGCCCAAGGAAGTGAGCCTGCGCGGGGTTCTGCCGGGGGCAGCGCTGGCCACCCTGCTTTGGTGGGTGGTTAATGCGCTGTTTGGCTTATATGTGCGCAGGATGCCCTACAACGTGGTATATGGCGGTCTGGCGGCGGTCATCGGCTTGATGATCTGGATGCAGATTTCCACTGTCATCGTGTTTTTGGGAGCGGCATGGAACGCCGAGGCGGCTCACGGCAGGAGGGCCTAGATGATCGGGGAAACCCCATGAAAACGATACAGGTGGAGAGTTACGCTGGCTATAAAGCGGACGAACGGCCGCTGCGACTGAGGTTGGAGCAGGAAGTCCTGGAAATCGCGGAAGTCGCGGAAGTCGCAGATCGCTGGTATTCGCCGGGAGAAACCTATTTTCGAGTTGTGGTGGCGAATGGCGATCACTATCTGCTTCGGCATATAGATGCGCAAGACGTTTGGAGCATCGAAGGGTACCGTAGCCACGCCCGATGCGAATAGAACGGCGGCAGGACAGGAGGAGCGCATGGGCCCGGAAGCGTTTCGAAAACTAGCGCTGAGTTTACCTGGAGCGGAAGAACACGAGCACATGGACCATCCCGATTTTCGCGCCGACGGGAAAATCTTTGCGACGATGGGATATCTTGACGAAAAATGGGCGATGGTGAAGTTGACGCCGGAGCAACAAGCCGCGCTGGTGAAGAAGGAACCCGAGGTATTTACGCCGGTAAAAGGGAAATGGGGACTGCAAGGGGCGACCCACGTGCGCCTTAGAGTTGCCGAAAGCAAAAGCGTAAAGAAGGCGCTGGGGATGGCGCGCGAAAATCTGAAAGCAAAGAAGAAGTAGTAGAGGTTAGTTTCACTCGAGCCGACGGCCAAAACTATTTCAGGTCAAGGAGCACGGAGCCGTGACCACGCGCCAACGTAAAGTCCACACGCCAGTCGGCCGAGCCGCAGTCCAGATTTTTGCCGCCAACGATCGCATCAACCAGATGCTTATCCAGCATCTTGATTCTGCCGCGTGGAAAGCCAAGCCGCCAGGCCAAGCCCGCACCATTGCGGCCATCTTCACGCACGTGCACAACGTACGCACCAAGTGGATCAGGCTTACAGCACCGCACCTGAAAGTTCCAGCACAGCTGAACCGCACGCATTGCACGCCTCGGCAGGCCCGTGCGGGATTGGCTGAAAGCGCTGCGCGCTGCGCGGAGATGCTCGCTGAAGCGCTCGATGGCGCGGGCCGCATCCAGAAATTTCACCGAGACGGCTGGGCCAAGGCTTGGCCGGTTGGCCCGGAAATGCTGTGCTACATGCTTTCTCATGAGGCTCACCATCGCGGGCAGGTGTGTATGCTTGCGCATCAGATGGGATTTCCATTGCCGAACAAGGTGGCGTACGGAATCTGGAATTGGGAGAAGTTGTGGAAAGAGTGCGGCTCGGCCGGCGGCCCGGGCTGCGATTCTTAGGCTGCCGATCTTCGGAGCTATTGTAGCTTTGCGAATTCCGCTTTAGCCGCGGTTAAGATGGGAATGTCCGAATCGGCGTCTTTCCAGAGCGCAAGGAAATCCTGATATGCGGCGCGGGATTTGGTGGCATCGCCCGCGAGTACGTAAGACCGAGCGAGACCGAGATGCGCGAGTGCGGCAATGGGTTCATTGACCACGACGCCAGGCCAATCGAGGATTTTTTGGAACTCCGCAGCGGCTTGGGTTCCCTGGCCAGACGCAAGGAAAGCCTGACCACGCACGTAAACGGGGTAGAGGTTAGTCCAGAAGGTGCTGCCGCCAGGGACGCCCAGTTCATAGGGAGCAGCGGCGGAGAGGGTGTCGACAGCCTGGGCCGAGTTGTTGGGAGTAGCGAGCAGGAGCTGTGCGCGAAGAGTTGGCAGGTAATTGAACTGCACAACGGTGTCCTGCGGAAAGCGGTTTTGCAAATCGTCGGCGAGCGCCTGCGCGCGCGCGGAATCGCCGATTAAGGCCAGGGCAAAGGCCGCGACAAACTGGGAGTCGCGACCATTGGACAGCGCGAGGGTGCCGGCAGCTCGTTGCCGCGCCTGCGCAACGTCACCGTAGAGCGCTTCCCACAAGGCTGCGGAGGATTCGCATCCCGCGGCCTTTTCCTTTTCGCCAGCGCGCGCGGCCGATGTGGATGCCTGGCGCGAGAGTTCGCGAGCAGCGGTCAGTTTGCCGGAATAGGCCGCAGTGCCTGCTTCGAGATAAAGCATCGAATTTTCTGTTCCAGGCTTGCCAACCGACCAGGAGACCTGCTGAGCCATGCCGGGCGGATCATTTTTCAAGAACGCGAGCTGATAAAGAGAAACGCGGAGATCGGACGAATCAAGATTTTTCGACAAAGCTTCGTTGGCGAGGGTGCGGGCATCATCAAGACGATGAAGATGGATGTATGCCAGGACGAGATTGGCGAAATTGAGGCTGTCCGCGGGGCTGAGCCGCAGAGCCTCGCGAAATTCATTCAGGGATTTGTCGTACTGCCCGAGGGTTTGATCAACGACGCCGAGATTCATCGGCGGCACTTGTTCGCGGGGATAGATCTGCGCCCACAGCTCATAAGACTGACGAGCCTTCTCCAAGTCGCCGGTGACGAAGTGATGGTAGTGGGATTCGATGTAGAACTTCTCCCATTCACTGACGTGGCTACGGAGTTCATAGGATTTGCGTGTATTTTCGGCGGCGAGGGTTTTTTCGCCGAGGTTGTGATAGGCGGTGCCAAGGTTGGCATAAGCCATAGCAAAATTCGGATCGAGCTGGATGGAGCGCTCGAATAGCGGCAAGGCGGCAGTGTAGTCGGCTTTGCCCAGCATAGTTTTGCGCCCGAGGCTATAGGCTTGGAGCGCTTCAAGAGAAGGAGTGGTGGCCTGCTCGATGGGCGTATCGAGTTTCTGGACCGTTTTGAGGGATTCTCCCAGCTTTTCGCGCAACTTGGTGGAAACTTCGCCCAGCGCCTTCAAAACGTTTTCCTTGCCGTTGGCGGTAAATTGCTCTTCGGCAAGAGAGTCGCCGGTCCGGCAATTTACGGCGCTGACGCCAATCACATATTGAGTGCCGATGTTGGAAATGGCGCCGGTCAAATATGCGGCGCTGCCGGCACGCTGGCAGAGATCGCCTGCGATGGCGGGTGAAACTTTGCTGTCTGGTGGAAGGCCCATCAGGCGCAGAGTTTGCTGGATGCGCTGCTCGGAGACGAGGCTCAAGAAGGGAGATTGCTGAAGCTGTGCGGCAAGTCCCTGGCGGAGAGTGTCGTCAAAAATGGGATCGCCGGTTTTGTTGGTGAAGTCGGCGAGAACGATGGTGTCCATCTGAGTCAAGCCACGGGCGTGGTGGGAAAGGTACAACCATCCAGCGAAAGCAAGGAGCGCGAGAAGCGCTGTGGCGGCGACGATTGATTTCCAGCCGGAGCGGCGCACGGGCGGAGCGGGCACTCCAACAGCGGGTATTGCGGCTGCGACCGACGCGGTGGTGGCGCTGATCTGGCCGGAATCGGACAATCGTTTCAACTGCTGCAGATCGGAACGGACTGCCGCGGCGGTTGGGTAGCGAAGGTTTCTGTCTTTATCGAGGCACTTATTGATGATCTCCTCGAGCTGCGGAGGAATCTGCGGGTTCAGCGCGCGCGGGGGAGGAGGAGTGCGCGTAAGAATCGCTTCGATGATCGCGCCACCCGTTTTCCCGCCAAAGGCCTGGTGCCCGGTGGCCATTTCATAAAGCAGGAGACCTAGCGCGAAAATATCGGTGCGGCGGTCGAGGTCATCTCCGCGAACGTGTTCGGGCGACATATAAGCGGGTGTGCCGCTGATGATGCCGACGATGGAGAGGGCATCCTGAGTTGAGGCGGATGAGGAGCTGGGAGAATCCAGAGGGAAATCTTTGGCAACAAGCTTGGCCAATCCAAAATCGAGAATCTTGGCCTGGCCGCGTTTGGTGACGAAGACGTTGGAGGGTTTGATGTCGCGATGGATGATGCCCTGGGAGTGAGCGACGTCGAGGGCATCGGAAATTTGAATGCCGAAATCGAGTATCTGATCAACGGGGAGCGGCTGGCCGTGGATGTATTGCCGCAGGGTTTCGCCGTCGATGAATTCCATGGCGATGAAAGGGCGATGATCGTGTTCGCCAATGTCGTAGATGGTGCAGATGCCCGGATGATTGAGAGCCGACGCGGCATGAGCTTCGCGACGAAAACGTTCAAGAGCCTGAGAGTCCTGCACCATGTTATCAGGCAGGAATTTTAAGGCGACGAAGCGGTCCAGGCGAGTGTCGAGGGCCTTGAAGACCACACCCATTCCACCAGCGCCCAGTTTCTCGATGACGCGGAAATGAGAAATAGTCTGGCCAATCATTGGCGAGTCGCGCTCAGAGCCCTTCTATCCAGATCACAGGGTCTGGTCGTTCAAAGCGGAGTCCCCGGCCGGTTTTTGGCGCGGCGTACTTGGCGGTTTCGGGGCACCTAGCATGCTGAGCACGCGGCATCCGTCGCCATAGGCGGACAAGTCGGCTTGATGCTCGAGCTCGAACGCCACATTTTTGTTGCAGACGGAGCAGACCAGTGCACCGTAGCCCGTACCGTCCTGTTGAAAGAACATGTTGTAGCGCATGACGCGCTCGCAGCAGACGGGAACCCACAGATTTGTAGTTTGCGCAGAAGTCAAGAGCCACCCATTCAGGAGCGAATGCCCCGGATTATACACTGAAAAACTGATTGCCCACGCGCAACAAAACCGTGCCGAGACCTGCGGCTGGCAAACAGGTTTGATGAGGCGATCCAAGAGAATTCTTGGCAACCGCAGGCGGCGGCAATCGCAATGACAAAGAAAGAAGCTTCGTTGACAAAGGAATGCCCCGGGGTATAGTCAGGGTGTCCCACCCGCGCAGGGAGATGAGTGGGCGAGTAGCAGTGGTACTGCCAGCTCGCAAATGGGGGCAGGGCGAGGGATGCGTCACACACGGTTCCACGCGGTCGGGAAGCGCTGGCTGCTGGCGGGAATTCCTGCAATCACGGCTGCGTTGGCAGGACTGCTACCGGTACGTGCGCAGCAGCTGCCAAGTCCCGCTGCCTCACCGCAGCAAGCCACTTCGAGCCAAACCTCCACGACCAAGAATGATCCCAATGCGGAAGTGACGGTGCAGGACACGGGCACAACTTTCAGACTGCGTGTAAACCTGGTGCAAGTGCACGTGGTGGTGCGCGACGCGAATCATAACCCGATCGCAAATCTGAAACAGGAAGACTTCCAACTATACGACCAGGGAAAATTGCAGCCCATCAGCCTATTCAGTGTCGAAACGAGAGAAACGCGGCGAGAAAAGGCCGAAGCCGCGGCGCTGACCAACGCCAGCGAGATGGAACTGACCAACGGAAGCAAGACGGTACTGCCGGACCGCTTCATCGCGTTGTTCTTCGATGATAGTCATTTGTCGCTCGAGGATGCGCGGTATGCGCGCACGGCTGTTGCCAAGTTTCTGGATAGCCTGGCACCCACTGATCGCGTGGGTCTGTTCACCGCTTCGCAGCAGTTGTACGTCCCATTTACAAATGACAAAGCCGAATTGCAGCGCGCACTGCAGGGGCTGGTGCCGCGGGCCAAATTTGTGCCGCAATTCAGGGAATGCCCCGACATCTCGCATTACGAGGCCGACCAGATTATCAATGTGATGAACCAGCAGGTGTTTGATGTGGCCGTCGAAGAGACAATTCAGTGCCGGTACGATGGCGACCGCAACAAAATCGCTGATGCCCGCTCGGTTGTGCGAATGACGGCACCGAAGAGATTGATTCAGGGCGACACCGAAAACGAGTATGTGTATAGAAGCATCGAGGATACGCTGCGGCGTCTTGCGGGGATGCCGGGCGAACGCGTGATGCTGATCGTGTCTCCCGGATTTTTGTTGACCTCGCTGACGAATCAGATGTTCGACGTCGAGGAGCGCGCGAACCAATCGAACATCGTGCTGAACACGCTGGACGTTCGCGGAGTGTACGCTCCGGATACGCAGGGAGATATCACGCGCGCCAGCTCCGACACATTCCGCACCGTGGGTTTCAAGACGACCTTTCGCGTGGAATCGCAGACGCAGCAAGCTTACGTGCTGGCGGATTTAGCGTATGGCACCGGCGGTGCGTTCTTTCACAATTCGAATGATCTGGCGGGAGGATTGAGCACCCTGGGGGCGGCGCCAGAGGTATCTTACGTGCTTGGATTTTCTCCACACACCGAAAAGATGGATGGAGCGTTTCACACCATCACGGTAAAAATCACCGGGAAAAGGAAATACAACATCCAGGCGAGGCGAGGGTATTACGCGCCGAAAAAACTAGACAATCCGCACGAACAGGCAAGGGAAGATATTCAAGAGGCGGTGTTCTCTCGCGACGAGATCCAGGATTTGCCCATGGAACTACAAACGCAATACATTAAGACAGACGCCTCAGCAGTGAAGTTGCAGATTTTTTCGAAGCTGCAATTACAAGGCGTCCATTTCCGGAGAGCCGACGGCAGGAATCTGGATAACTTGACCGTGGCGACGGCTATCTTTGATGCCAACGGCAATTTCGTCGTGGGCGCTCAAAAGACCCTGGAGATGAAACTGGAAGATGCCACGTATCAGAAGCTGCTGCAGGGCGGCTTGACGGTGAAATCGAGCTTTGATGTGAAACCCGGAAAATACCTGGTGCGACAGGTGATCCGGGATTCCGAAGGGTCGCAAATGGCGGCGCGTAATGGCGCTGTGGATATACCGAATTGACGAGGAGGCCGTGCGCTCGCGGGCGAGGATTCCAATGAGAAAAACTTTGATGGTGTTCGCAGTAAGCGGTATTGCGGCCCTTTGTCCTTTCATGGCACGCGCGCAAGCGCCGGCGGAGCCGCCCAAGCCGGCGGCAGCAAACGAACAAACCGCCGCGACCGCGCCTTTGCCGGTGATCAAGACGGAATCGCGAATCGTTCTGGTCGACGCCGTGGTGACCGACAAAAAAGGCAATTACATTCGCGACTTGCAACAGCAGGAATTCAAAGTCTACGAGGACAACAAGGAACAGGCCATCACCAGTTTTTCATTCGGCTCCGAACCCGGAGTTCAGGAAAAAGGACAGAAACGCTACATGGTGCTGTTCTTTGACAACTCCTCGATGGACAAAGCCGATCAGATCCAGGCACGCAAAGCCGCTGCCACGTTTATCGAAAAGACGGCTGGGCCCGATCGCATGATGGCGATTGCCGAATTCGGCGGCAGCCTGATGATCAAGCAGAATTTCACCGCCAACGCGGAACAGCTTAAGGCCGCAGTGAGCGGGCTGCAGAATCCTTATCTGGAGACCAATCCTGATACCACTTCGCAATCGGCGATGGTGGCCTCTACAGGTTCCTTTTCTCTGAACAACGCCGCGTCGGACCTGGGAGCACGTTCCATGCTGCTGGCCATTCGCAGTCTGGCGAAAGGCTTGCGTGGTGTGCCCGGCCGAAAAATGCTGGTGCTGTTCTCGGCGGGTTTTCCCTTGGACGCGGAGCGAATGTCGGAACTGACGGCGACGATTGATGCCTGCAACAAAGCGAATATCGCGGTGTACTCGCTGGACGTTCGCGGCCTGGTGGCGGCGGTTCCCGGAGGCAGCGCGCGCTTGAATGGCCCGTCTGATCGGAAACAAACGCAATCCGCGGCGCAGCAAAGCGGTGCGCGCTCTATGCGACCGAGACTCGTGATGGCCAGCTACACCCTTGCCTCTTCACTAGAACCCCAGAAACCCGGAGGCGGTGGCGGCGCGGGCAGTGGAGGTACGGGCGGCGGTGGCGGCGGTGGGCATCCCGGCGGAGGTGCTGGTGGCGCTGGCGGGGGCACCGGAGCCGGTGGAGGCAAAGGCGGCACGGGCGGCACGGGGAGTGGCACCGGGGCGGGAGGCAAAGGCGGCACCGGTGGTGGCACAGGCGCTGGGGGTAAAGCGGGCGGAGGCGGTACAACAGGAACAAACGGTAATTACGGAAACTACGGAAATTATTACGGCAATAATCCCATGAATCAGCCGCGGACGATTGTTCCGCCGCTGCCGAATGTGGCCACCAACCAGCAGATTCTTCAAATGATCGCCGAAGGCACTGGCGGCTTCGCAATTTACAATACCAACGATTTGCTCGGCGGACTCGACCGCATCGCGCGCGAAGGCAACGAATTCTACGTGCTGGGTTATGTCCCGCAGGCCTCCGCGGAGGGAAGCTGTCACACCCTGAAGGTTAAACTCAACCGCGGCGGAACCGAAGTGCGGTCGCGCACCGGTTACTGCAACGCTCGCCCGGCGGACCCGTTGATCGGCAAGCCCATCGAAAAGCAGATGGAAGTGCAAGCTTCAGGAAGCCAGGCTGGTTCGATTCACGGAACGATGCAAACTCCCTATTTTTATTCCGGACCGAATGTGGCGCGCGTGAACCTGGCGATGGAAATTCCCGGAGACGCGTTGGCGTTCAACAAAGACAAAGGGAAATACCACTCGAGCGTAAACGTTTTAGGCATAGCGTATAAACCAGACGGAACCGTTGGGGCGCGGTTCAGCGATACCTTGGATCTGGAGATGGAAAAAGACCAGGCCAAGGAATTTGCCAAGCATCCCTATCACTACGAAAACCAGTTCGACGCTGCGCCAGGCACTTACAAGCTCACCGTGGTGTTCAGCGGAGGAGGCGAGAACTTCGGAAAGTTTGAGACTCCGCTGGTGATCGAGCCTTACGATGGCAAGAAATTCACGCTTGGCGGCGTGGTTCTTTCCAATAACTTCCAGCGCGTCGACCAGATCTCTTCGGACGTCGATGCAACGCTGATGGAGGATCACACGCCGCTGATTGTGAAGGGCATGCAAGTGACACCAGCGGCGGCTACTCAATTCAAGAAGACGGACAACGTCGTATTGTATTCGGAGCTTTACGCTCCCTTGCTGAAGTCGGAAACGCCGCCGCGAGTGGGGGCGGGATACCGGATATTTGACAAGTCGAACAAGGAAGTTTTCTTCACCGGGGTTGTTCCGCTGGACGAGTTTGTGAGTAAGGGAAATGCCGTGGTGCCTTTTGCGCTGAAGGTGGCGATGAAGGATCTGCCGGCGGGGACCTACCGACTGGTGCTGCTGGCGGCGGACGAAAAAGGGAACCAGGCGCCGCAAAGAGCAACGGAAATCACCGTGACGGACTAGCGGATGGGGCGGACGGGTAAGCTCGGCGCCTCTACCGATAGGGAACATCGCATTGCAACGGCCAGCAACTTTTTGTGCCCAGCTGGGTTAGTCTGAGCTATGAGGCGCCACCCCTCTTTTTGTCGTCCATCGGACCAGCCGGCGGGTTGGGCACGCATCGCGAAGCGTCGAAACTTCGATAAAGTGCGGAGTCTACTTGCGTCCGCTTTGGCCGCTTGCCTGGTGTGTGGCCAGGCGGAGATCTCCTCCGCAGCGGTCGCGATTCCCAAAGAAAATAAGACGGTGCAGCAGGATGCGATCCTTAAGGGCTTGCCCGTCACCCAACTGAGCGTCGACGAAGCGGTGCTGCATGCGCTGAATCGGTTGGCCTACGGGCCGCGCCCTGGAGACATTGAGCGCGTGAAGCAACTGGGCTTGGCCAAATGGATTGAGTTGCAACTCAATCCCAAAGCCATCGACGACAGCGCGGCCGAAGCGCGCCTGAATATCTATCCGACGCTGAGGATGTCCAATTCCCAGTTAATGGCGGAATATCCGAATCCGAAGCAGGGGGCCAAGCAAAACTCTCAAGCGAAAGAAGAAACGCCAGAACAGAAAGCGCAGAAACAGGCAGATACGGCGATCACCGCGATGGCGCGGGATCTGGACGCGAACGATGCCTCCACGAATGGCACGATGCCCGCGGATAATGCCACCAGCGCGGTCGCGTCTCCGGATACGCCCTCGCCGATGAAGCTGAATCCGCCCACACGCGGAGCGGGGAAAAAAGGCGCCTTGAGCGTGGACCCGAACGCGGTGCCTCCGGCGATTTCCGACGATAGCAAAAGGCCGCAACGCGTTGTGGAAGAACTGGCCATGGCCAAGATGACGCGCGCGGTGTATAGCGAACGGCAATTGCAGCAGGTGATGGATGATTTCTGGTTCAACCACTTCAACGTTTTTGCGGGAAAGGGCGAAGTCAAGTGGTACCTGACGTCGTATGAACGCGACGTGATTCAGCCGCACGCACTGGGAAAATTCAAAGACCTGGTTACGGCCACCGCAAAGAGTCCGGCAATGCTGTTTTATCTGGACAATCATCTGAGCGCGGACCCGAAAGCGGCGCAGCGCCAGGCGGCAGAGCGCGCCATGCGGCAAATGCAGCGGGGAAGGCGCTTGGCCGCCCCACAGCCCGCGAATACGCAGAACGCCAAGAAACAGCAGCGCGGCCTGAACGAAAATTACGGACGCGAGTTGATGGAATTGCACACTCTGGGTGTTGATGGCGGGTACACGCAAAAAGATGTTACGGAAGTCGCGCGGTGCTTCACGGGATGGAGCATCGAAAAGCCGCGCGAGATTGCGGTCTTCAAGTTTGATGAAAAGCTGCACGACCCGGACGCTAAAGTAGTGCTGGGGAAGAAAATTCATTCCGGCGGGATGAAGGACGGCGAGCAGGTGATCGAATTGCTCGCAAAGAATCCCAACACCGCGAACTTCATATCGACAAAACTGGCGCGGCGTTTCGTGTCGGACAATCCGCCGCCGGCGCTGGTTGCGCGCATGGCCAAGACGTTTCACAAAAGCGATGGCGACATTCGTGAAGTAATGCGCACGATGATCTATTCGCCGGAGTTCTGGTCGCGTGAAGCTTACCGCGCAAAAGTGAAGACGCCCTACGAACTCGTGGTGACCTCGGTGCGCGCTCTTGGAACTGACGTGGACACGCCCATGCCCCTGGTTCAATGGGTGGGGCGCATTGGCGAGCCGCTTTACCAGTGCCAGCCGCCCACAGGCTATTCGGATAAAGCCGAGACTTGGGTGAATACCGGGGCGCTGCTGAACCGCTTGAATTTTTCGCTGGCGCTGGCCGGCAACAAAGTGCGCGGATCGCGCAGCGACGTTCCCGCGGTTCTTGGAAGTGAACGAGGAGACGATCCCAAGGTTGCATTGGATCGCGCGGTGCAAGTCTTTCTGGGCGGCCAGGCCGCGCCGGCAACCGTCGAGACGCTGGAGAAGCAGTTGGAGAATCCGCAGGTGTTGCGGGCGAAACTGGATGATCCTGTGAAGCAGGTGGACTTGGGAGTAGTAACGGGATTGGTGTTGGGTGCGCCTGAGTTTCAGCGGCGATAGGTACCAGATATCAGGCACGAGATATCAGAGATCAGAAGGCGAGCTGAGGAAGTCATGAACAACGAATGCTGCGAAGGCGTTAGGCCTGCGAAATTTTCGCGGCGGTATTTCATGAAGCAGGGCGGAATCGCCATGGTCGGACTTAGCACCGTGCCGGCGTTTCTGCAGCGCGCGGTGGCATCGACTCCTGCGGAAGGAAAAAAGCAATTGGTGGTGCTGTTTCAGCGCGGGGCGGCCGACGGATTGAATATCGTGGTCCCGTTTGGCGAACCGAACTATTACCGCATGCGCCCGACGATTGCCATTCCGCAGCCAAAACGGGGCGGCGCGGATGCGGCGCTGGATCTGGATGGATTTTTCGGATTGCATCCAAGCCTGGCTCCATTCGTGCCGATGTTTCAGAGCAGCCAGTTGGCCATCGTGCATGCGGCGGGCTCGCCCGATCCCACCCGTTCGCACTTCGACGCGCAGGATTACATGGAATCCGGCACGCCCGGCGTGAAAGCCACCGAGGATGGCTGGCTGGATCGTGCGGTTGGCACCATTCCGGAAGAAAATGCTTCGCCGTTTCGCGCCGTGGCCATGGGTCCGAACTTGCCGCGCATGCTACGGGGCAGCACCGGCGCGATTGCGCTGCCCGATTTACGCCAATTCAAGGTGCAGCCGCAATCCGCCGCAATGGCGAATGTGGTGGAAGGCGGATTCGAGGCCATGTACGCGCAGTCTGTGGACCATGCGCTGCACGGAACGGGCGCCGAGACGTTTGAAGCCATCGATCTGCTAAAGAAAATTGATATGAGCAAATACCCCTCGGAAAATGGCGCGGATTATCCGAAGAGTCCACTGGGCCAGCGACTGCAGCAGGTTGCGGTGATGTTGAAGGCGAAGATCGGCACGGAAGTGGTGTTCGTCGATTGCGGCGGTTGGGACAATCACGTGAACGAGGGTGGCGTGCAGGGGCAACTGTCGAACCTACTGAAGGATTTGGGCCAAACGCTGGCGGCGTTTCATCAGGACATGGGCGACCGCATGGGCGAGGTGGTTGTCGTTACCATGAGCGAATTTGGCCGCACCGCCAAAGAAAACGGCAACCGCGGCACGGACCACGGCCACGCAAATTGCATGTTCGTGATGGGCGGCGACGTGAAAGGCGGGCAAGTGTATGGAAGGTGGCCCGGGCTGGAAAATCATCAATTGAATGAAGGACGTGACTTGATGCTGACCACGGACTTTCGAACCGTGGTCAGCGAAATTCTCGCGAAGCATAACGGAGTGAAACAACTGAACGCGGTCTTTCCCGGCTTCGACAGCAACCGGGCAAAGTACCTGAACCTGATGCGCTCTTAGACTACTGGCTTCATCAATCCGCCGATTCTCTTAATTCGCGCACCCAAATATTGCGATACCGCACCGGCGTGTGATGATCCTGCAATCCCAGCGGCAATTTTTCCGGCGTTGGCTTGTACGGCGGGCGCTCGCCGTGCGCGGTGGGTCCTGTCAGTTCGACTTCGTACTGCACCAGGACTCCGTTGTGGAGAACCGTGACGCGCGCGGGACGAAGCACTTTGCCCGATGCGTCGAAGCGCGGCCCGTGGAAAACGATGTCGTATCGTTGCCATTGACCCGGCGGAAGGGAAGCGTTCACCAGCGGCGGGTACTGTCCGTATAGCGCGGCGGCTTGCCCGTCGGCATACGTTTTGTTCTCGTAAGAATCGAGTACTTGTACTTCGTACAGCCCCATCAGAAAGACGCCGCTGTTCCCGCGCTCCTGGCTCTCGCCGTGCGCAGGTGTAGGCTCAGAGAACTCCACGTGTAGCTGGCAATCGCCGAAGGGTTGCTTGGTGTGGATGCCGCCGGCTTTCGGCACCACTTCGAAGTAACCGTTTTCCACTTTCCACTTTGCCGCGCTGCCATCGCCGTCCTGAACCCAATTCGACAAGTCTTTTCCATCGAACAGCAGCACCGCGTCAGACGGAGCGCGTCCTGGAACCTGCTGCGTGCTGGGCGTTCCGGGAGTGACGATTGGGGGAGCCGGGCGGCTCTCATCGTGAATTTTCCATTTCATGGGAGCTTGCGCGATACACGTGGAAGGAATAGCGAAGACCGCCAGGGCAGCCAAGGTGACTAACAGGGGTTTTTTCATTGGTAGAGTCCTCAGTGGAAATACGAGGTGGATTCTAACACTGCGAACGTTCCGATTCGAGTAGCGACGGGTATTTCCCCGCTGAAAAACAAACGAGGCGGCTATATGCCGCCTCGCTGAATGTGAACCAGTTGATTGGTGTGCTGTCAGTTCGCGGCGCTGCCTTTGATGCGCATGCCGAAGAAGGAGCGATACACGAACACGAAGGAAACCAGGAAGAACGCGGCCGCCAGAAGATGCGACAGGTTGCCACCGGTTTCGGAGGTAAGTTTCACGGCCAGCTCAACAGCCAGCAAGCCGAAGAGTGTGGTGAACTTGATGACCGGGTTGAGTGCGACCGAGGAAGTATCCTTGAAAGGATCGCCGACGGTGTCACCGATGACCGTGGCGTCGTGAAGCGGCGTGCCCTTCTGCTTCAGCTCCACCTCTACGATTTTCTTGGCGTTGTCCCATGCGGCGCCGGCGTTGGCCATGAAGATGGCTTGGTACAGGCCAAACACCGCGATGGAGATCAGGTAGCCAATGAAGAAGAAGGGTTCGACGAACGCAAAGGCCAGCGTGGCGAAGAACACGGCGATGAAAATGTTGAGCATGCCCTTCTGCGCGTACTGCGTGCAGATTTGCACCACTTTTTTGGAGTCGGCCACACTGGCTTTTTCCGCACTTTCCAGCTTGATGTGGCTCTTGATGAATTCCACCGCGCGATACGCGCCCGTGGTTACGGCTTGCGTGGAAGCGCCGGTGAACCAGTAGATCATGGCGCCGCCGGTAATCAAGCCAAGAACGAACGGTGCGTGCAGCAGCGAAAGCTTGTTCACATTTTCCGTGAGGCCATGAGTGAGAGCCATGATGATGGAGAAGATCATGGTGGTTGCGCCTACAACCGCGGTGCCGATCAGCACAGGCTTAGCGGTAGCCTTGAAGGTGTTGCCGGCGCCGTCGTTCGCTTCCAGCAGGTGCTTGGCACGCTCGAAGTCCACGTCGAAGCCGTAATCCTTCTTCAACTCCGCCTTGATGTTGGGAATCTGCTCAATCATGGAAAGTTCGTACACCGATTGAGCGTTATCGGTAACCGGGCCGTAGGAATCCACGGCGATGGTCACGGGTCCCATGCCCAAGAACCCGAAAGCCACCAAGCCAAACGCAAAAACCGCAGGGGCGCTCATCATTTGGGCAAGACCCAGGTTGCTGATGAGATAACCGATCGACATCAAGGAAACCATCGCCAATCCCAGGTAGTAACCGGAGAAGTTGCCGGCCACAAATCCGGAGAGAATACCGAGCGATGCGCCGCCTTCCTGTGCGGAAATGACGACTTCTTTGACGTGGCGCGATTCCGTGGAGGTGAACACCTTCACCAATTCTGGAATCACCGCACCGGCAAGAGTTCCGCAAGAAATGATGGTGGCGAGTTTCCACCACTGTGAGGGATCGCCGCCGAGAGACGGAATGATAAAAGCGGAAACCAGGTAGGTGAGAGCGATGCATACGAAGGAGGTAATCCATACCAACCAGGTGAGTGGCGCCTCAAAATTCATATCCTTGGCATTGCCGTAGCGCGCCTTCTGGATAGCGCCATTGATGAAGTACGCCGCGGCGCTGGCGATCAGCATGATTACGCGCATAACGAAAATCCACACCAGCAATTGCACCTGGATGGTGGGATCTTTCACGGCCAGCAGGATGAAGGTGATTAACGCTACGCCAGTGACGCCGTAGGTTTCGAAGCCGTCCGCGGTGGGGCCGACGGAGTCGCCGGCATTGTCACCCGTGCAGTCGGCGATGACGCCGGGGTTGCGCGCGTCGTCTTCCTTGATCTTGAAGACGATCTTCATCAAGTCAGACCCGATGTCGGCGATCTTGGTGAAAATTCCGCCGGCAATTCGCAGAGCGGCGGCGCCGAGCGATTCGCCAATGGCGAAGCCGATAAAACACGGCCCGGCATAGTCACCAGGAATAAACAGCAAAATGATCAGCATCATCAGCAGTTCCACGCTGATAAGCATCATGCCGACGCTCATACCCGCTTCCAGCGGAATGTGGTTGATGGGGTAAGGGATGCCGCGAAGACCGGCGAAGGCCGTGCGGGAGTTGGCAAAGGTGTTGACGCGGATGCCGAACCACGCGACGGCGTAGCTGCCGCCCATACCGATTAAGCTGAAGGCCAGGATGATGGGCAGTGTAAGAAAGACGGATTTGCCAGGAACTGGCGAGAGCATGCCGAAATACAGCACGATAACGATGGCGATGAACACCCACAAGAGGAGAAGGAACTTACCTTGCGTGATCAGGTAGGTTTTGCAGGTTTCGTAAATCAGTTCGGAAATTTCGCGCATCGAGTGGTGCACCGGCAGGTTCTTTAACTTGGTGAAAATGGCCATGCCGAATAGCAGACCCAGGATGCAGATAATGATGCCAAACAGCAGCAACTTGTGGCCATTGAGGCCCAGGATGAATGTAACTTCGGAAAGATCCGGGAGCTTGAGTCCTGCTTCGCCCGCTTCTTCCGCGGGCCGAGCCAAAAGCGCGGTACCGCTGAGAAGCACGAGGACGAGAGCAGCAGAAATTCTTGAAATGAAGCGACCGCCGATGGTGCACACCGAGGTCAGCCAGGTACGCATGAAGGTTCCTCCAGATTGAGTCGATCAATCACGGGGGCTGAGCGCACAACCAAATGGTTGTTTGACTCCCCGTTGAACTACAGCAAACTTCCAGTCCAACTTGAGCGAAGTGAACGGAAAAACGAAGTCGGTCGCCGCCGAGGTCAGAACACTCCTCGAGACCCTGGGGAAAGAACCCGCAGTGATATACAGGACGAGAACTGTTCGACCCTTAGTGGCACCTGCAGACCCCAAGCGGGTCCGCGCTACCCCGAACCAACAGCGTGCCAAAGCGACGGGCAACAGAAAGACATTGATTTATAACATCTTGCTAATGGGTGGTCAAACCATTTGAAATGAAAAGATGGACAGGTGTGCATAATCAGGCCATTGTGGGAGTTATCGGATTCAAGAACCAGGGAAGGGGAAATGGTTTGAATGGAATAGCAATGATAGTATGAAGAGCTACAACTAAGAGACAGTTCAAACCTGGACCAGGCGAAACAAGAAAATGACCAGTGAATCGACCGAATTAGCAGCGGCCCGGCAAATGGATACCCAACTCAGGCATGACTGGAAAAAAGATGAGGTGGAAGCCATCTACCGGATTCCGCTTCCGGAGCTCGTTTATCGCGCGCAGACCGTACACCGCGTGTATCACGCGACGGACCGCGTTCAGACGTGCCAGTTGATCTCCATCAAGACCGGCGGATGCCCCGAGGATTGCGCGTACTGTCCGCAAAGCGCCCATTATGAGGCGGATGTGGAGCGGCAAGGGTTGCTGGACCCGCAACACGTGATTGGCGTGGCGCGCGATGCGGCTTCGCGCGGCATAACACGCATGTGCATGGGAGCAGCGTGGAGGGAAGCTCCTCACGGACGGGATTTCGACAAAGTCCTCGAAATGGTGAGAGGCGTATCGCAGCTTGGACTGGAAGTTTGCTGCACCTTGGGCATGTTGACGGAACAGCAGGCGGTGCAATTGAAGGACGCTGGCCTTACGGCGTACAACCACAATCTGGATACTTCGCCAGAGTTTTACGGCTCCATCATCACCACACGCGTGTACGACGAACGCTTGCGGACCCTCGCGGCGGTGCGTAAAGCCGGAATCACCGTGTGCTGCGGCGGAATTTTGGGAATGGGTGAGAAAGAGAGCGACCGCGTTGGATTGCTGCAGCAATTGGCCACGCTGAAGCCGCATCCGGAGAGCGTACCAATCAACATGCTGGTACGCGTGGAGGGCACACCGCTGGCGTCGTTGCCTGCGCTGGATCCGCTGGAAATGGTCCGCGCGATTGCCACGGCCAGGATTATTATGCCCGCGTCGCGCGTCAGGCTGGCAGCGGGACGAAAGCAATTGTCGCCGGAAGCGGTGACGTTGTGCTTTGTGGCGGGCGCAAATTCCATTTTTGTCGGCGAAAAACTGCTGACGACACCGAATCCTGGGCCCGACGAAGATGAGCAGTTGCTGGAAAGCCTGGGAATGAAGCCGCTGGAGCGCCATGCCGTCTGACGTTCAGTCCATCTGGAAAACCGGGCTGCGCAAAGATCTGCGTGCGCTGGAGGAGCGCAATCTGTGCCGCACGTTGGCGGAAGTTCGCGGGATTAATTTCTGCTCGAATGATTATCTGGGTTTGGCGGAAAATCCGGCGCTGCGGCAATCGCTGGTGGAATCCGTTGGTCGCGCAAGTCGAGTGGGAGGAACGGGCTCGCGGCTGCTTTCCGGACAAACCGAGGATTGGCGAGAGTTGGAAGAGCGCTTTGCGGAGTTTGCGGGAACGGAAGCGGGGCTTTATTTCACCACGGGATATGCGGCGAACATGGGTTTGCTGGCATCGCTAGTCGGTCCGGACGACGTAATTTATTCCGATGAACTGAACCATGCCAGCTTGATTGATGGAATTCGATTGTCGGGAGCGCGCAAGGTCATCTATCCGCACCTGGATTTGGAGGCGCTGGAGCTTGCGCTTCGTCAGGATTCAGGCGCGCCGTGGCGGCGGGTGATTGTTACCGAGACGGTGTTCAGCATGGATGGCGACGTAGCTCCGCTGCGCCGGTTGGCCGAACTCGCCGAGAAATATGGGGCTGCGTTGATTGTGGATGAAGCGCATGCGACGGGCGTGCATGGACCGTCAGGGCGTGGATTGGCGGCGGCCGCGGGAATTGAGGGGCAAGTGCTGGCGAGCGTGCACACCTGCGGAAAAGCGTTGGGTTCAGCGGGCGCATTTGTGTGCGGGCCGGAAGTATTGAAAGAGTTTCTCGTAAACCGAGCGCGTACGTTTGTGTTCAGCACAGCGCTGCCGCCGTATTTTGCGAAGCAAATTGCAGCGGCGTTGGAGACTGCGCTCACCATGGATCAGGACCGTCAGGAATTGCTGCAACGCGCTGCGCGATTGGCGGAACAGCTGAAAGCTGCGGGATTCAAGACTGCCGGCAGCGCCAGCCAGATCGTTCCCGTGGTATTGGGAAACGTCGCGGAGACGCTGGACGCGGCCGATTATCTGCAACGTGATGGATTTGCGGTTAGGGCGATCCGGCCGCCCACAGTGCCGGATGGGAGCGCGCGATTGCGATTGTCTTTGACCAGCAAAATCCCGGAGGCTGAATTGAAGCGGTTGGTGAAGTCGCTGACCTCGTGGCGGTCCTTGCGGGCTAGCGTGGCGGTGGCGAAACGCGCATGAGACGACAATTCTTTATTACAGGCACGGATACGGGAGTCGGAAAAACAACACTGTCGGCTTTGCTGTGCGCGGCGCTCGATGCGGTGTATTGGAAGCCGATACAGACCGGAACGCTGGAAGGTTCGGACCGCGTGACGGTGATGCGCCTGGCCGGCATCGGCACGGATCGCACACTGGAAGAAGTCTACAAATTTGTTCCGCCGGTTTCGCCGGATCTGGCGGCACGTTGGGCGGGCGTGGAAATCGATCTGGGACGAATCAATTTGCCGACCAGCCTGGTGAACGACTGGCTGATTGTGGAGGGCGCCGGCGGTGTCCTGGTGCCGATCAACCCCAAGCAATTCATGCTGGACATGATGGTGAAATTCAAATTGCCAGTCATCCTGGCGGCGCGCAGCGGATTGGGCACCATCAATCACACGCTGTTGACGCTGGCGGCCCTGCACGCGGCGGAATTGCCGGTGCATGGAGTGGTGCTGATCGGCGATCAAAACCGCGAGAACCGCGATACCGTCGAAAAGTTCGGACATGTGCGCGTGATTGGGGAAGTTCCCAAACTGCCCAACCTGCACCGCACGGCGCTGATGCAGGTGTTCCTGAACCACTTTGACCGATCCGCATTTGCGCAATGAATTCACCGCTTCAAATCTGGCATCCCTTCACTAATCGTGTTCTCGACCCCGAACCTATTCGTGTAAGCAGGGCCGAAGGCGTCTTCTTGTACACGGCGGACGGACGCAAGATTATCGATGCGATTTCGTCGTGGTGGGTGAATTTGCATGGCCACGCGAATCCGCGGATTGCCGCGGCCATCGCCGAACAGGCGCGGAAACTGGAGCACGTGATCCTGGCAGGCTTTACGCATGATGCGGCGGAGGAATTAGCCGAACGCTTGCGCAAATGGATCCCGCCGCAACTGACGCACATGTTTTTTTCGGATGACGGCTCAACCGCCGTGGAAGTGGCGCTGAAACTGGCGCTGCAGCATTTTGGAAATATGGAGCGGCCGGAGAAGCGCGAAATCGTAGCGTTGGCGCATGGCTATCACGGCGATACTGCCGGAGCGATGTCGGTAAGCGACGAATCGCCCTTCACCGATCCTTTCCAGTCGATGCGGTACTCGGTTCACCGCGTGCACTCGGCATATTGTTACCGCTGCCCGGTCGGCTTGAAGCGCGAGAGTTGCCACATTGAGTGTGTAAAACAGTTGGAGGAATTGCTGGCGGAGCGCAGCGCGCAGATTGCCGCCGTCATCGTGGAACCATTGCTGCAAGGCGCGGGAGGAATGATCGTGCACCCCGTGGAATTTCTGCAGAGAGTGCGCGCGTTGTGCACGAAGCACGATGTGCTGCTGATTGCCGACGAGGTGCTGACGGGATTCGGACGCACCGGAAAAATGTTTGCCTGCGATCTGGCCAACGTCACGCCGGATTTGATGTGCGTCTCCAAAGGAATCACCGGCGGATTTCTAGCCATGGGAGTGACTCTTTGCAGCGATCGCGTGGAGTCCGCGTTCCGCAGCGAGAACCGCTTGCACACTTTTTATCACGGACATTCTTACACGGGAAACGCTTTGGCTTGCGCCGCCGCGGTTGCGAACTTGCAGATCTTTGACGACGAACCGGTGTTCGATCGCATCGCGACTATCGCGCGAATCCATGCGATGCGGCTGAGGCATCTGAGCGATATGCGTCAGGTTGGAGAGACGCGGCAGATCGGCTCAATTGGCATCGTCGAATTGCGTGCGGATGATCCAGGATATTTATCGGACTTGCGCCCGAAACTGTACGGATTCTTTCTGGAGCGCGGGGTGCTGCTGCGCCCATTGGGGAATGTCGTGTATGTGCTTCCGCCGTACGTGATGGAGCCTGAAGAATTGCACCACGTTTACGATGTGATTGTCGAAGCCATCGAGACGCTGCTGTAAGGCACGCGAGCGTCTGTGAATTCCATACTTTTCCGGGGAGCTTGCTTTTGACAAGCCAGTTGAGCGTCTGGAAGCAGAAAATTGTCGCGTTTGCCGGTGTGCTGGGCGCGCCGGGCCTGTTCCTGATTTCTTTTCTGGATTCGTCGGTGCTGACGTTCCCGGTGATCAACGATTTGTTGCTGATCGAGCTCGCCATTCAGCATCCGGCACGGATGGTGCTGTATGCGCTGATGGCGGCGGCGGGTTCGGTGCTCGGCTGCGTGCTGCTGTACTTCATTGCGCGCAAGGGCGGCGAAGCATTCTTCCATAAGAAAGCGGGAGCGCGCGCGGAAGTAATTCGTCACGCGGTGGAACAGAACGGATTTCTGGGAATGCTGGTTGCGGCGCTGTTGCCGCCGCCGACGCCATTCAAGTTTTTCGTGCTTGCGGCGGGAGTGTTTGAAGTACCGCTATGGAGTTTCACGTCGGCGGTTACGCTGGCTCGGCTGATCCGTTATTTGGGGATTGGCTACCTGGCGATTCGCTACGGAAATAATGCGTTGCCATATTTGGGGCAACACAAGTTGCAGACGGCCGCGTTTTTGGTGGCATTTGTGGCGCTTAGCTACCTGGCTTCACAGCTCATCTTGCGTAAAAAGCAGCAGCCGGGCGCTACATCAACGTAGCCGCAAGTCGCTGGCCCAGACGAGTTCCTGGCTGACAACATGAGACTTTGCATCCAGCAGGACGCGCGCCGCGACGCCGTGGCTGGTTTCTTGTTCCACGACATCCCGCAGCGAACGGATTGTGACCTGATAACCATCCTGGGTTTTCTCAACCGTTGCGCGGGGAAATCGCGCGGACTGCAAAAACTTTTCGGCGACTGCTGTTTTTTGCCCCAGATCCAACGCTGGAGAAGATTCCGGCTTGTGCTGGCAATTTGCCGCTTCCGCGTCGAATTCGCTGGCGGAATGCACCGGGACGTCCGCCAAGCAAACCAGGGATTGCGTTTCCGCGATGCCGTGCCAGGTGAAAAGAGAAATGGGATCAGGGAAAGCACCAAGGCGGCGCGGCGATTCACCGCGATAGGAATGAGCATCGAGGATGCTAGTGGCGTCGCCATGCAGCACGCCGCGCGCGCTGATGTAGACAACGATCAGGGCGAGCGCGACGAGCGCGCCGTTTCGGCCACGAGGTGTTTTGTGTTTGGCGCCAATTTCCGAACCGACCAGGCGAAAAAGCTCCGGCAACAATATTCCGGCCAGCAGTAATGTGAGGATCCACGGATCGATGCGTGGAAGATAGTCGGCGGCGAAGCGGGTCGCGCGGAAAGGCCAGAGCAGGGTTTCACCAGCGGATTGGAAGAGATCCAAAACGACGTGCGCGGCAGCCGCGGCAAAGGCGGCGGCCAGGATCGTGCGCAATGGAATGGACTTTTTCTTGTCGAGATAAAAGGTAATGGCCGCGGCGATGGCCGCGATGATAAGGGTAGCCAGGATGGAATGCGTCCAGGTGCGATGTGCCGCAAGATAAGCGGCAGGGCCGAAGAACACGCTGAGTTGATCAACGTCGGCGATGGTTCCGGCAATCAGCATGCCCACAACGATGGGCCAGCCGCGGCGCGGAAAGAATCCACGAGCCAGCGCGAAGGATGTGAGCACGTGAGTAGGAATGTCCATGGTCAGCGTAAAGCAGACTGTCCGTTGGCAGCGAGAGCGTCATGCGGGACCAGCAATTTCAGCGCGTTGGGAACAATCGAGAACTCTACCGGCAGGCGAACGAAGGACTCGCCATCGACCTGGGCGTAAACCGGCTTGTCGTCGAGCGGCTCGCAGACCAGTTTATCGGTCTTCCAGAAATGAACGCCTGTCTGTTCTTTACGGAGATTGCCCATCCAAAGGGTGGGCAGATAGCTGAGATAACGCAGCCCGCTTTGCGTTTCAAGGGAAAGAACCTCAAATTGGTCCTCGAAGAGGCTGGCTTGATCGGTGATTTTGAACGGTCCGCCATAATTTTTGGTGCGGCCAACGACGGCAAGTGTTCCTTCCACTTGTTTGTTCGCGCTGCGCAGACGAAAGCGCGGGAAAGTGTAACGCACCACTTCGCGGAATCCTTGCCACCAATAGGCAAGAGTGCCGAAGCGCGCTTTCAGGCCGAGGTCGACACAATAAACGATCATGCCGTCGGGGCCGGCGCCAGCGACGCTAAGGAAATAGCGCTTCTTTTCTGGCTCGTTCAAGGGAGTGGCCAAGCCAAGAGCGATTTCGCGAACTTCACCCGCGGGGAGTTTTTCAGCCGCGCGAATGATGTTCCAGGGAAGGTGCAGCTCTTTGGCGAGAATATTGGCGGTGCCGCCGGGAAGCAGAGCGAGAGGGACGCGATGGCCATTTTTGGAAGTGGCCAAGCCATTCACGACTTCGTTCAGGGTGCCATCGCCGCCGCAGGCGATGACGAGTTGCCGCTTTTCGCTTGAAGCGTTTTGTGCGATTTCCGTGGCGTGGCCGGGGCCGGTGGTTTCGGCGAGGTCCGCTTCAATGCCTTTGGCAGAGAGAATACGGCGCACCTGGTCGAGCTGGCGTCGTCGGACATGGCCGCGGGTGCCGGCGTTGGGGTTGTGAATCAGGAGCGCGTTGTGGAACTGGGTTTGCATAGTTATCGAGGCTTCGACCAAACCCTCATTGTATACGAAGACGAAAAAAGCAATGAGGCAAAGAGGCAATGAAACAAGGATGTAACGAAGTAAGGAAATGCGGGTCGGCGATGAGTTGGTCGGGTCACGAGCTTAGACGGGAGAAGGCGGCGAGGGCAGATTCGTCTGGAGATGGGGAACGATCGGCGTCCACGTCCACTTCCCATGGAGGGGCACCGGCGGCGGTCAGGTAGTAGGTAGTAGGGAGCGTAAGCAGAGGTGACACCCAAATGGGTGAGCGATGCTTCGGCGGAAGTGGTTGAAACGAAAGAGACGCGAGGTTGCGAGATTGGGCGAAAAGTGAGAAAGAGCGACGGTGGGCGAACGGCGCGCGAGGAATTTTGTGGGTGGTTTGAGCATGGGTTCCAGATGCGCGAGGTTGTGATTCGCGGCGTGCTCCTGACGACTACGCAAATGATAAATGTGCGTGAAGAACGAATCTACGGTACTGAGGAGCGGTGGGGGTGAGGGAGAGGGGCAAAACAGGGACAGTTGTAGGACCCTGGCCGCGTGATGCGGTACTTGTCGGGTGCGGCAGGAAGTTGAAAGTTAAAAGTTAAAAGTCTAGAGACATTAACGCAGGGACTTGGGTTGGCGGACGGATTGGGAAGAGCGTCCCACCCTTGCATAAAACAAAGGCGCAGGGGTAGGCCACCCGGCATTCACCACAGAGGGAGAAGAGTCCACGAAAAGTGCGGGTGCGGTGGCGTTTGGCAAAATTGAGCTGGCATAAAAGCCAGCGCTACCTTTAAGACAAGAAACCGGTATGGTGTGCGCACGACGGTTGCGATCGCGGCAGATGCCGAGTCGCTGCGAAAAGCGGCGGCGAGCCGCCGCACTCCAAAAAAGACGTTGTTCATTTGCAAATTGTACCCGCGTGGACAGAGGGCACCACGTATCGTGCCGCTACAGCAGTCGCGTATAATACGGGCGATTTGTGTGATTGGAGCTAGAGGCGATGGCGAAGGCGGCGACGAAGGCGAATGGCGCGTTGAGGAAAGAGGCGGAGAAGCTGCGGGAAGAGATCCGCCGGCACGAGTACCTTTACCACGTGATCGACGAGCCGGAAATTTCCGACGCCGCTTTCGACAAGCTGATGAACCGGCTGCAGGAGATGGAAGCGGCGCACCCGGACTTGATGACGCCGGATTCGCCAACCAAGCGCGTAGGTGGAACGCCGCGTGAGGGATTCCAGACGGTGCGGCACGCGCGGGCGATGCTGAGCCTGGACAACGCGTTTTCTTACGACGCGCTGCGCGATTGGGATCGGCGGGTGCGTCAAGGGACGGGACGCGAAGACATTGAGTACATTGCCGAACACAAATTCGACGGGCTGAGCATCTCGCTGCAGTACGAGGATGGCGTGCTGGCGCGCGGCGTGACACGCGGCGACGGCACTACGGGGGAAGATGTTACGCCGAACGTGAAGACGATTCGTTCGATTCCGCTGAGCGTGGATCCGGCGGTGGTGAAGAAATCGAAACTTGGCGAAGCGTTCGAGGTGCGCGGCGAAATCCTGATGACGCGCAAAGCGTTTGAGGCGCTAAATCGCCAGCAGGAAGAATCCGGCGGAAAAATCTTCGTAAACGCGCGGAACTCGGCGGCGGGAGCGGTGCGCGTGCTGGACCCAGCGATTACGGCGAGCCGCAATCTGGATTTTTTTGCGTACTACTTGTTTGTCGACGGCAAAGTGCCTTACCCCAAGCACTCAGATTCGCTGGAAACGCTGAAGCAGTTGAGGTTTCGCGCATCGAGCGACTGGAAATTGTGCGGTGGAATCGAGAAGGTGATCGAATACTGCACGGATTGGGACGAAAAGCGAGAGAAGTTGCCGTACGAAATTGATGGCGTGGTAATCAAAGTAAACTCCACGGGGCTGCAGAACGAACTGGGATTTACGTCGAAGGCGCCGCGATGGGCGATTGCTTACAAATATCCCGCGAGGCAAGAAACGACGGTGGTGAATGACATCATCGTGCAAGTGGGACGCACGGGGACGCTGACGCCGGTGGCGGTGCTGCAGCCGGTGCAAGTTGGGGGCGTGACGGTCAGCCGTTCCACGCTGCACAACATGGATGAGATCGAGCGGCTGGGACTGCACATCGGCGACACGGTGCTGATCGAGCGCGCCGGCGAAGTGATTCCGCATGTGTTGAAAGTGGTGAAAGAAGGGAAGGAGCGCAAGGCGTTTCGCATGCCGAAGAATTGCCCGGTGTGCGGCAGCACGATTCACCGTGCGGAGGGGGAAGTGGCGTATCGCTGCGTGAATGCGGCGTGCCCGGCAAAGCTGAAGGAATCGCTGCAGCATTTTGCGGGGCGGCACGGGATGAATATCGACGGGCTGGGCGAAAAAATCGTGGACCAGTTGGTGGAACAGAGACTGGTGAAAGATGTGGCGGATTTGTACGCGCTGAAAGTGGAAAAGGTGGCGGAACTGGAGCGCATGGGAGAGAAATCCGCGCAGAACCTGGTGGAGGAAATTCAGGCGAGCAAGAAAAATCCGTTGTCGCGGCTGATTTTTGCGTTGGGGATGCGATTTGTGGGCGAGCGGACGGGACAGTTGCTGGCGGAACATTTTTCGACGCTGGAGGATTTGGAAGAGGCGAAGCAGGAAGAATTGGAGCAGGTGCCCGAGGTGGGGCCGAAAGTAGCGGAGGCCGTGGTGGAGTTTTTCTCGGAGGCGGCGAATCGCAAGCTGGTAAAGAAATTGCGTGACGCGGGAGTTCGGCCAACGGCGGAGAAACGCGAAGTAAAGAGTCAGAAATTAGCGGGGAAGTCGTTTGTGTTCACCGGGGGATTGGCGAACCGGAGCCGTGAAGAAGCGGGCGAACTGGTGCAGCAGCACGGCGGAAAAGTGAGCGGATCCGTGAGCAAGAAGACCGACTATGTGGTGGTGGGGACGGATCCTGGATCGAAGTACGACAAGGCGAAAGAGCTGGGAGTGACGGTGTTGACGGAAGGCGAATTCGAGAAGCTACTGGGAACGAAATGATTCGAGACTAAGTCTCATCTTTCTCTGCTCCATCGGGATCCAAGAATCGGTCGACGCTGTGCTTCATAGCCCAGCCGAACACCTTGTTAAGTTGGCGCCGGAAGAATATACAAAACAAGATAAAGCCGACGAAAAGCGCGGTGAGAAGCTGCGGGTTCGGTGGTCGTACCGCGTGACCAATCCATCTAACTCCTACGATAACAGCCAAGATCAAAACGCCCAGGCCGAAACCCACCAGTGTTGTAAAGGGCGAACTGTCACCCCACATCACCAGGATATAGTGGTCGCCTCGTTTCAAACATCGGATGGCACGGTCCCATGTTTCCTTTTCCGGGGAATGTTCGTTCTTCAAGTGTTTGTAAGCATGCTTCATGAGTTGAGCGACTTTTTTCTCGTATGTCAGGGTATCGTATTGCGCTTCAAATTCCTCATTCAGTTGGATTGGATCCTCGACTGCAGTTCGCCCTTCGGTGAAATACATCATCCGTTTTTCTAAATCGGAAAGGGGAATCCCTTCGATCGACGCTTCTCGTGTTATTTGCTAAACGAGGAAATCCTTGGCTTCGCGCACCCGCATTAGCGCGATTCTATGCTCGGCAAGAGTGCTAAACAACCAGAATCGAAGGGTGGCGTTCGCGATATAATGGGAGTGGCGGGTGAGCTGGATGATCGCTGGCCTGGAACGCGCAAGCGGACTGGGCGGGAGGAAAGTCCGGACACCACTCTGCGCGAGCAGAGGAGACCTTTGGGCCGCGAGGCTTGAGGGTGAAGGGCAATGCGCCTGGTAACGCCAGGGGGGCGGTAGCACAGACTTGAGTCTGTGAGGGCTTCGGCGGTGCGTTTGGCTATGCGCCGGAGATACGGACTGAAGAAACACAGACTGAAGCCTGTGCTACTGTTCACGGAAAGTGCCACAGAGACGATACCGCCTGCGGCGCGTAACCCGGTGATATCCCGGAGGAAAACCTTCGGGACATCTTCAAAGGTGCGCGAAGCGGGTAAGGGTGAAAAGGTGGGGTAAGAGCCCACCGCCTCGGCAGTAATGTCGAGGGCATGGCAAACCCCGCGTGGTGCAAGACCAAATAGGAGGGGAGAGCTGGCCCGGCTCGATGAGTGCTTCGCGAAAGCGCTCCCTTCACGGTGGCGCAAGCTGCCGGGAAGGATGAACCCTCGGGTAGGTTGCTGGATCCCGGCCGCGAGGCCGGGGCTAGAGGAATGATCGTCACGGAGCGCTGCTGCAAAGCGGTGCACCGTACAGAATCCGGCTTACAGGCTTATCCGCCATTCTTCAATGACTTTTCAGGTCTACGCTCGCAGAGTGCAAGTGCACGTTAGCAGTGTTTGAATTAGCTGGCGGGCACCAGTACAGGTGCGCCCTTGTCCTTAACGAGGAACACCACAAATTTTGCTGGTTTGGTTTGGCTGGCGTTTCGCCCGACGACGTGGACGTCAGAGGGCCCTTCATAGAATGTCTCGCCGGGCGTCAGAGTGACTTCTTTCCCGCCGCGCACCTGCATCACAATTGAGCCTTCAAGTACATACACAAACGCGGCTGCGTTGTGGCGATGTATTGGGTCTGAACTGCCCGGAGGATACTCCACGGTGATCATCAGACCTTCCTTGCCGGGAATGCCGGTCAGGTCTTTCGACAGAAGCGGGGTCACCTTCGCTTCTTTGGGCTCAGACGCGAGGGACATCAAACACACCATCAACAAAATCAGTTTTGTAAACGTCATAGCCAATCCTCTCGTTTGAATTCGCGTGAAAGAGGCCGGTTCGGGCAACCGCCCTCTCTTTGCAATTGCACTAGTGAGCCGCCGCGGCTGTTTTCGCTGCGGGCTGAGTGAGCCAAGTCTCGAAACGGGTTTTGCCGAGCCGGGCATCGTTGCCGGGGACCAGGGTGCGTTCGCCGACCTTTACGCCGTAGTATCCCGCGTTCGGGTCGGGGATGACCTGCCGAGGATCGTTGAAGTGGGCCAAGTATTGCCGGATGAGTTCATCGAGATGGAACTGTTCGGGGCCCCCAATTTCGACGGTGCCATTGATAGGCTGGCCGACAGCGACATCGCCAACCGCGCTGGCGACATCGTCGGCAGCCATGGGCTGGATTAGCGCCGACGGCAAGCGCACTTTGTCGCCATTGGTGGAAAAATCGGCGATGCCCTTGGCGAATTCGAAGAACTGCGTGGCGCGAACAATGGAATAGGGGATGGAGGAAGCCTTGATCAAATCTTCCTGAGCGATTTTTGCGCGGAAGTAACCGCTTTCGAGGAGGCGCTCAGTTCCTACGACCGAGAGCGCAACGTGATGGGCCACGCCGGCGGCCGCTTCATGGGAAAGGAGATTACGCGTGGCCGTCTGGAAAAAATTCAGCACCGCGGAGTCTTCCCATGAGGGAGCATTGGAAACGTCAACGACCACCGATGCACCTTTCATAGCTTCGGCGAGTCCCTCGCCGGTAAGAGAATTGACGCCCGTATTGGGTGATGCGGCCACGACTTCTTGGCCACGCTCGCGCAATTTGGTGACGAGCTTGGTTCCGATGAGTCCAGTACCGCCAATAACTACGATTTTCATGATTGCCTCCCAGATATTCGACCTTCTTCTTCGAGTCGTTCGATCGTTTTTGCTAAGGCCGGGCACCCGACCAATTTGTGACATTGGCCTGTGGTTTTATTTGATTCGCAAGGCTAGAACTCGTTGCAGAAAGAAATGCGGCGAAACGGGAAAATTTCCTCAGGGGCTAAAGTTTGGATTTTCTTGGCTCTAAGTTGTCGGAGTTCAAGCACAATCTTGCTACTCCCAGCGAAACACTTTCGCCGAGAGCGCGGTACAAACGACAAAAGCCAGGACCAATGCCGCGACGTCAGTCAGGTGCGCCGACCACGCCTCGCCCTTCCAGATGCCTTCCATCAGTGACACCGCATACGTTAGCGGAAGAACTCTGGCGACTGCGCGCAGCACGGGCGGCAGCGATTGCACCGGCACAAAGAGTCCGGAGACCGCGACCATGGGGTACATGAGGAAGGCCCCGATCGGTTGCGCAAAGCGCGCCGTGGGGACGATGCTGGCAATCAGGAAGCCGATGGACAGAATGCTCCAGGTGCTGATCAGCAAAGCAATCGTGAAGGAGAACAAGGGAACGTGAACACCAACCGGGTAGTAGCGCTTGCCCGCCATGACCATCAGCGCCAGCGTCGCGGCGGTCAGCACCAGCTTCACGATGACGTGGGCGGTAAGAATGGTCTGCGGACGCAAGGGCGTGGCGCGCAGTCGTTTGAGGATGCCGCCCTCGCGGTAAATCGAGATGATCGTGACCAGCGACAGCACCGCGTTCAATGCGATCAATATTGACGCGAAAACTGGCAGGCCGGTCTGAATAAAATTGTTGGCGGCGAGCGCAGCCGGAGTAGCGCCGCGGCCGATCGCCCGACCCACCAGCAAAAATACTAGCACCGGGATAAGGATGGATCCAAACGCGCCAAGGGGCTCGCGCAAGAACACTTTGATTTCGATCCAGGTCAGTTTCCACAGCCCGCGCAGCATCATTTTCCCACCTACTCCCGAATCGAGCGACCTGTCAGTTTCAGAAATACGTCCTCGAGGTTGGGCAGAATGGTCCGGAAATCGGAAACACGAATGCGATTTTCAGAAAGACAATGAATAACTTCGGTGACGAAATCGTCGCCCCGGCCGCGAATGGTGAATTGCGAATCCGAGCGGATGACGGCCTGAACGCCGGGGATTGCGCGAAATCGTTCTTCCGCGATTGGGCTGTCCGTGTCCAGGACGACGGTTCGCTCCGGGCAGTGTCGCTTTACGAGATTCAGTGGATTATCGATGTCGATGATTCGCCCGTGTTCGATGATGGCCACGCGGTCGCACAAGCGTTCCGCTTCCTCCATCAGATGAGTGGTCAAAAAGACGGTCTTGCCACGCTCGCGAATGCCGCGGACCAGTTCCCAGATGGCGCGTCGGGATTGCGGGTCCAAGCCGGTTGTCAACTCGTCGAGAAACACCACTTCGGGATCGTTGATGAGCGCAAGGGCAATGAACAGGCGCTGCTTCTGGCCTCCGGAGAGATCCATAAACCAGGCGTTGCGCTTGGGGCCAAGCCCGAGCTGTTCGAGCAAGCGTTCCGCGTCGACCGCCTTCTTTTGGTAGAGCGAAGCCCAGAGGTCGACTGCTTCCCACACCTTGATGCGCTTTTGTAGCTGCGCCTGCTGGAGCTGCACTCCAATGCGCTCTTGCAGCTTGTAGACGTCCTTGAACGGATCCAGGCCCAGCACGGAAATCCGGCCGCGGTCGGGCCTGCGCAGCCCTTCGATACACTCCATGGTGGTAGTTTTTCCGGCGCCGTTCGGCCCAATCAATCCAAAAATCTCGCCCTCATTTACTTCAAACGACACTTCTTCCACAGCTACGGTTGAACCGTAGCTCTTGCGCACTCCCGAAGCTTGAATGACTGGACGCATGGTTGTTTGCAAAATTATGGGTACCTGAACTGGAGTGCCATTATAGCGGCGGTTTGGATGCGACTACGCCTAAGTCGACGATGTTGTCGCCCTTTTTCAGGGAGGGAACTGCGTTCACGTGAAGGATGACGCCGGATTCGGGAGCGCGTGGTTCGAAGATGACGTTTCCAAAATAATCGGTGATATAGCCGAGCTTCATACCCGACTGGGCGTACGAGCCGCGCTTGACGAGCGGATACCAGATGCCGGGGCAGTCGGAAAGAACGTCGACGACTTTTTCCAGCCAAACTGGATATTCAATGTAGTGAGGCTCGCCGGGAAGCATCTTCAAGGCGCGCATGGTGCTGAGTGTGCCGTTGACGAGGAGCGCGATGTCATCGGGTTCAACGGTGCCGGCATATCCGGCTTCCACAACGATAGAGGGCTTGCCGCGCAGAGAAGCAGTGTTGTCGAGGTAGCGGCTGGCGGCAAGATCGGTGGGGCGTTCGTGCCAAATGATGATGTGATCCAGGCCGAACGCGAGAACCATGTCCTTGGAGATGCGGTCTTGCGAGGCGTTGCCGGTGGGTCCCCAGTAGGCGTAGGGGCGAAGGCTTTCGTCGAGGTCGCCGCCGTGATAGTCGATGAGGTAATCACAACGATCGACGACTTGCTTGGTGATGAGGAAGGAGGCGCGGTCAGTTTGCGAGCCATCGGGTTTGCCGGGATAGAAGCGATTCATGCTTTTATTGTCGACGGGATTGACGTGGGGGACTTTTTGTTCGAAGGAAGCAATGTTGACGAGCGGAAGGAGGATGACGGTGCCGGAAATTGTGGTGGGGTCGAGATCGGCAATTAATTTTTCGACGGCGATGATGGAAACGTATTCCGTGCCGTGCGCGCCGGTGACCAGAGCGAGGACGGGCCCGGGCTTGGCGCCGTTCACGACGACCACGGGAATGTTTGTTGCCGCATCGACTCCTGCGGGAACTTCCAGGTAGCCGGTGGCTTTCTGCCCGGGCGCAGCGGAAGCGGTGCCAACGGCAAAAGGCGACCCCTGAGCCGAGGCAAAAGCTGGAAGGAACGCGAGAGTGACGGGGAAAACGAGAGCGCGGCGAAGTGAGCGAACCATGACGCCTCCGTTAGCGGGCAAATGGAACGGGCATCGTACCATTTGTTGCGCTGGGGATGGATGCCACGGCGCCATTTGTTTGGAAATACCTACAGGATTATCTCGATTGCGTTGCGGCTGATTTCGTCTCAGGTTGTGGCGTTATGGACGTAGAGGTGACGACGAACACAGGCTGAAGCCTGTGCTACTGATGGGATAGGAGGACAAAATGGAACGACGCGACTTTATCGGGGGACTGGCGGCCCTTTCATTGACCGCCCGGAATAGCGGGAATGCGGCGGGCAGACAAACATCAAGCCGCGGGGACATGCCCTATCGGACGCTGGGACGCACTGGCGAAAAGGTTTCGTGCGTCGGGCTGGGCGGATATCACCTGGGACAGTCAGGACTTCCGGAAGCGGAGGCGATCAGGCTGTTTCATGAGGCGGTGGATCGCGGGATCAATTTTTCTGACAATTCGTGGGACTACAACAACGGCGAAAGTGAGCGACGGGTGGGGAAGGCGCTAAAAGGCGGCTATCGGGAGAGGGTGTTCGTGATGACGAAGTTCGACGGCCGAACGAAGCAATCGGCGCTGAAGCAACTGGACGAGTCGCTGGAGAGGCTGCAGGTGGATCACGTGGACCTGTGGCAATTCCACGAGAATATTCGTTTGGAAGATCCGGACCGGTTTTTCGCCGATGGGGGCGCTTGTGAAGCGGTGGCGGAAGCAAAGCAAAAAGGGAAGATACGGTATTGCGGCTTTACCGGGCACAAGGACCCCATCGTGCATCTGCGGATGCTGGAGCTGGCGGAAAAGCACAAGTTCAACTTCGATACAGCGCAGATGCCGCTGAACGTGATGGACGCGCACTTTCGCAGTTTTGGGAACGAGGTTGTACCGCTGCTGGTGAAGAAACAAATCGCGGTGTTGGGCATGAAGTCCATGGGCAGCGGATTCATTCTGAAAAGCAATACGGCAACGCCGATTGAATGTTTGCACTATGCGCTGAGCCTGCCAACTTCGGTGGTGATCACGGGCATCGACAGCCAGCAGGTGCTGGACCAGGCGTTCGAGGCCGCAAAGACGTCCGCCGCGGTCACTGCGGCAGACATCGCCAAGATTCTGCAAAAAACGGCGGCGGTGGCGGTGGACGGCAAGTTCGAGCCGTTCAAGACGTCGCCGGGCTTCGATTCGACAGCGTCGCACCCGGAATGGCTGGGATAGAAGGCGTCAACGGCTGAAGAGATTCTTCCCTGGCATTTTTCCTAGTGATAATATGAGCGCCTCTTGCGCGCGGGAGGTGTCCAATGAGCCGGCGCTGGTACTGCCTGCTTCCACTTTTCTGTGTTTTGGCTTTCGCCTCCTATACCCACGCGCAAAACATCTCTGACGAAGTGTCAGTTACCGGAACGATTTTTTCAGAGGACGGAAAGCATCGGTTGGAAAGCGCGATGGTGAACTTGTGTGATCCCAGTGGAAATCTGATCCGGCAAGGGTCCGCGGGCCTGGGCGGGTATTTTGCGTTTCGGGGCTTGCAAAGAAACGAATATGTTCTGAAAGTGACCGCAGATTTTTATCAAGCCACGGAGGTTCGCGTGGACCTGCAGTTTGGATCGCAGCCCGCCACGTTCATATATATGAAACGGATTCCGTCTGAGGCGGGAAAGACGGCGAATCTTCCCAGCATTTCGCGTCATGAATTAGCAATGCCAGCCGCGGCTAAAGAGCTTCTGGCATCAGGCCGGAAAAAGCTGTATCACGAGAAAAATCCGCGAGGGGCTTTGGAGGATTTTTTACACGCGCAAGAAAAGGCGCCGCATTCTTACGAACTTGATTATGAAATCGGAATGGCTTACCTGGAGTTGGGAGAGAAAGAAAAAGCGCGGGGCCGTTTCGTAAGGGCAATCAACCTGAGCAAAGACAATTATGGTGAAGCAGAAGTGGCGCTGGGGACGGTGCTGGTGGACGAAGCAAACCTGGAAGAAGGCGAAAAAAGAATTCAGCGAGGTCTGGAGTTGAGCCCGGGATTTTGGATGGGCTACTATCAGTTTGCCAGGGTTGAACTTCTTCGCGACCGGCTGCCGCAGGCTGAAGCGGATGCGGAGCAGGCCCGTTCTTTAGCGCCGAACGCCGCCATCAATTACCAGCTTCTTTCCGTTATTCATTTGCGTGAGAAAAAATATCGTCCGCTGCTTCAGGATATTGACATGTATCTGGAACTGGACCCGGACAGCGCGGCGGGCCAGCGAGCCCGAAGCGCACGCGCGGAAGTGATTGAGGAAATCAAGAAAGAAGAAGCGGGACAAAAGGTTCCGGTGGAAACCAAAGATCCGGGATGACTTTCCGGTTCGGCTTGCATTACACGTGAAAAACAGGCTCGAGCGAAGAGACTTTGGTCTTCAGGGCCGAGAGCTCGGCGGCGCTGAGGTCCGGAAGCGGGGCTGAGGCCAGATCGAGCGCCAAATCAAAAATATGCTCGTCGCCGGGCGGCACGGCCGCAGTAACTTCCTGATTCAAGGTGAAGCGCAAAGCCGAGCGAGCCATTTCGCGGTCGTCAATTGGTTCATACCAACACTTGGGGTATTTGCGATCGCTTTCTTTCATTTCTTTTGGCCACTTACCGAAAGCGAGCGCCTTTAACGCCATGCGCGCCATACCCTTCGATTTGGCTTTGGCAAGAATCTGCGGGCCGAAGCCACCGTTTTCCCAGGCATTGACATTCACTGGAAACAAGACGCTGTCCAATTCCAGCGCGTCCATCAAACGCAGCGCGGCCGGGGCATTGTGAGCGGAGAAGCCCAGATGGCGCGCCTTGCCTTCTTTTTTGGCAGCGAGAAACGTTTCGGCGGCGCCGCCAGGAGCGAGAATATTGTCGACGTCTTCCATGGAGCTGACGGCGTGAAACTGGTAGAGGTCCACATGGTCGGTGTGGAAACGCTGCAGGCTGCGCTCCAGTTCCGCGCGCGCACCCTTGGCATCGCGGCTCATGGTCTTTTCCGCGAGGAAGACCTTGCTGCGATATGGCTGTAGCGCTTCGCCTAGTTTTGTTTCTGCTTCGCCATTGAAATACGAGGGAGCACAGTCGAAATAATTTACGCCACGTTCGTAGGCTTGGGCGACGCGGCGCGAGGCTTCTTGCTGGGGCATGCCACAGACGACGATTCCGCCCATGGCGATAATCGAGAGTTCAATGCCATTTTTGTAAGGGCGCTTGGGCAGCGTGGTTTGGTCCGCGCGCAATGCGGCCGAGGCTGTCAATGCAGCGGCAGCGCCAATAAATTCGCGACGATCCATAGGTTGGTCCCCCCGGGGCATTTTAGTCCTCAGGAATGTGGGAGGCAATCGGGCTGTGCCGCCGCTTTGTGGTGCAGTGGTTGCCCCGATGCGACTACTCTTCCATGACGCCGTACTCGAAGCGCGGAGCCAGATTCGCACCGGATCGTTCCATCATTCCTAGGGTGAGTGCTTGCGGGACGAGGACGGATGTGAGTGCTTCCCACGGTTCGGGGACCGTGCTGATCTTTATCGGGATCAATTTTTCGGAAGCGAGGTGTTGCTCGGTTGCGACGAGGATAACTCGACCGCCGCGTTTGTTACAGTCGCGCGCAAGTTTCACGCCGAGTTCCGCGGTTCGCCCCAGCGCGAAAATTATGGCTACGTGAGAGGCGTTGACGTCGAGCAAGGGGCCGTGACGGAAGCCGGCGCCGGAGTGAGCATAGGCGCGATAGCCGGCCATTTCGCGCATGGTCAAGGAGCCCATGATGGCGGAGCCGTAGGCAGGACCGCGTCCCACAATTTCAATGTTGGCCGCGCCACGGCAGAATTTGTCGAGCTCGCCGCGCATGGCGAACACTTGATTGAGGGTGTCTGAATAGACTGCCAGCAATCGTTCCGCGTCGTCGCGCCACGAATGGCCGGCCATGGCAGAGGCGAGCACGATGCAGGCCGCGGTGGCGTTGGTGTAAGTTTTGGTGGCACTGCCATACTCCGGGCCGGCCAGGATCGGAAGCCTGGTCTGCAACAAGGACCAGCAAGGGCTTTTTTCGTTGTTACAAATCAGAATCATGGGCTTCTGCGTTTTAATCTTGCACAGTTCCACAAGCTCCGCGCTTTCACCGGAGGCGGTGGTGAGAACGGAAGCTGCAACCTGGTCCAGGAGCGCGGGAGCGTAATGCAGCCATTCGCCAGCGTCGGCGAAAAAGGAAGAGCGGAGGCAGGACTGCAGCCAAACGGAACCGGCAATCGAGGAGCAGTAGGAAGCGCCCATGCCGAGAAAGAGGATGGGCCCGGGAGAGAGAGCAAGCTGCCGGAGTTGATGAAGCTGCTTGAGGAGCGATTGATCCTGGTCGTAGGTACGGAATAGCTGCGCAAGGCGCTCCGGCTGTTCGCGGCATTCCTTTTCGAAGATCGCGGTCATGCTCATGGTGAGCATTTCGTCGGGCGGCTTGACTCCGGCGATCCAGCGACGTTCCTTGTTGGTCATTTTGTCCATAGCGTTCCTCGAAGAGCTGCGTGCCTATTCTCCACCATTTTACGCGTACCACTCAGAATCAGAATGGCAGCAGACTGGCGATCGTTCGCCGGTTCAGAAGGCAACCAGGCAGAACTTTTTCATGAATCATAACAAAGATTACGATATCATGATGCCTAGGTGAAGACATGACTGCACCGCAGTCCCTTCCGAAGCCACAGGTCAATCACGGTTTTCTTGCGCGGATTTCGTTTATCGCAGCGCTTGGCGGCGTGTTGTATGGCTATGACATGGGCATTATCGCGGCCGCGATCATATTCGTCCGGCACAGCTTTGCGCTCTCCACGCTGATGGAAGAACTGGTTGTCAGCATCGTGTTGGTCGGAGCGATGGCTGGGGCGATGGTAGGAGGTGCGGTGGCCGACCGGATCGGCCGGCGGGCGACGCTGGTGTGGGCGGGCGGGATTTTTATTCTCGGGTCGCTGCTCGCGCCGCTTGCACCGAATGTGGGCGTGCTGATTGTGGCGCGCGCGATTATTGGCATCGCCATCGGATTCACTTCGGTGACGGCTCCGGTTTATGTCTCTGAACTGGCGCCGCCGCAATCGCGAGGCATGCTGATCGGGCTGTACCAGTTCGCCCTCACGCTGGGGATCGCGCTCGCGGACCTGGTCGGTTACTGGCTGGCTACGCAACAGGCTTGGCGGCTGATGTTCGGACTTGCAGTGGTGCCGACACTATTTTTTCTGGCGGTGATTCTGACGGTGCCGGAAAGTCCGCGCTGGTTGTTCGCGCATGCCAGAGGGAACGATGCGGAGAAGGTGTTGCGCAGCTATACGGACGAGAACGGCGTTCAGCAATTTCTTGCCGACATCCAGGAAGGCTTGAAAACGCCCATGGAGCAAAGCTGGAGAGCGCTGTGGACGGCGGCGGTTCGCGGATCGTTGTTCATCGCGGTGGGTATGACGGTGCTGCAGCAAGTGACGGGGATCAATACCATTATCTATTACGGACCGCAGATTTTTGAGTTTGCGGGAATCGCGTCGCACGCCAGTTCAATACTGGCGACGTTGCTGGTGGCGGTGGTGAACGTGATTGCGACGGTGGTGGGGATCGTGCTGGTTGACCGCGTTGGGCGGAAACCGCTGCTCTACGCCGGTGTTGGAGGAATGACGGTGGCGTTGTTTGCGCTGGCGTTTGCGTTCAGTCACAAGGCGGCGCTGGGCACATCGATGGGCGTGATCGCGATCGCTTGCCTGATGCTGTACATCGCGTGTTTCGCGTTCAGCCTTGGGGCGATCGCCTGGATCCTGGTGTCGGAAGTGTTTCCGCTGCGCGTGCGCGGGCGAGGCGTTGCAGTCGCAACATTGTTTTCGGGAATCGCCAATTTTGCGGTGTCGCTGACATTTTTGTCGCTGATCAATTTCATGGGTAGCGCTTCGACGTTTGCGCTTTATGGAGTGATGAGTATCGTGACGTTACTTTTCGTGCGCTTTGTGGTTCCGGAGACGTGCGGGCGCGAATTGGAAAGCATTAGCGTTCCGAAGACGGCGTTCGGAAACTAGCGCTGCGAAATAGCGTGGGATTCTGCCTTATCGATTGCGAGACGAATAGCGCCCATTAATTGGGCATCCTGCCCCAACCGGCTGGTGATCAGCTTCGGTAACACCGGCTCATCGTATTGCCTCAGGATTTTGCGCGTGGCGTGAAGCAAGGGCACGCTCATCCCTATGCCGCCGCCCAAAACGAAGAGCGAGGAATTCAGGACGACGGATATGTTGTACACGGCGTAAGCGAGGATTCGCGCGGAATGATCAAGGACGCTTTTGGCGAATCGATCGCCTGACGCAGCGCGAGCGAAGATTTCGGTCGCGTTGAGATGCCGCGGTTGCGAATTTTGTGTACCGTTACAAGCGCGCAGCCATTGCGTGCCGATCCCATCTCCGCCAATCACACTTTCCAACGAGCCGGGCATGCCGTGTTTTACGGGTGCTTCTGAGGTGCCGGGGACGACCATGTATCCGACTTCGCCGGCAGCGTAATTTGTTCCACGAACTAACTGACCGTGGACGAAGATGCCTGCGGCGATACCGGTTCCGAGGGCAAGAAAAACGAAATTGCCATTGCCACGCGCGGAACCCAGCCAGTGCTCGCCAATCGCGGCCAGTTTGACATCATTTTCGACCGCGGCAGGGACGTGCAACGCCGATTCGAGCAGACGAGCGAATGGGACATTCTTCCAGCCCCTGAGAAACGAGGTGGCGAATACTATGCCTGCGTCGCCGTCGGTAATTCCGGGGGCTCCCGCGGCGACTGCCAGCAGAGAGCCGCGGGGCACAGAAGCCCGCCGGAATAGATGATTTACGCCGGTGCGAATCTGCTGGATGACCATTTTGGGGGAAGAGGTTCGCTTGGTGGACGTGGCCCACTTAGCGAGCACGGTGCCGTCGGTGTCGGCGAGAGCGATGCGCATGTTGGTTGCGCCGATATCAATACCGATCACGTATCCAACGGGATTGTTGTGGGAGCGGCGAGAAGGTGGCGAGGTGCGCGGCGCGAATTTGTTTTTGGGCATGGTTGAAATAAACAGAGTCTGAAACTAAGTTAACGCTATTTACAAAGTCCGTCAATCGGAGGGCCCGCACTGCGACATCGCTCAGCCAACAGACGGGGGCGGCTGAATCAAGCTAAGAACGGCAGACTCGATTGCGCTGTACACGGCGCCCCACAAAACCGCGGAGGAACCCAGCGCGCCCAACGATACGCGCACAACGGCGAATTCACTGCCTTTGAGTTGAGCTTTGACCTCTTGGACAAGACGCGCGTGGCCACCGACCTCTCCTCCCAGCAAAATCACGCCCGGGTTGAGGATGAGCGCGAGGTCCAGAATAACGTCTGAAAGAATGGTGGCGCGCTGGTTGAGAATTCGCTTGGCTTGCGCATTGCCCGCAACCGCAAGATCAAAAACGTCGGCAGCGCGCCGGACCTTGGGATGCGGACACGCGCGCCTTTGCGTGGCTCGCCAACTTCGCATTATTCCGGACGCGCCCAGCACTTTCTCAAGCTTTCCGTATCCGTGCAGCGTGGGATGTGCCCGGGAAATATTCGGCACGCGAAGATACCCAATTTCGCCGGCGGACCATTGAGAGCCACGATAAATGCCGCCGTCGATGAAGATGCCAGCGCCCACGCCTTCGCCGATGGTGATGAATACAAAATTGTCCAGGTCGCGTGCCGCGCCACGGTAGTATTCGCCCTGCGCCGCCAGATTGGTGTCGTTCTCCACAAATGTCTGGCACTTCAGTTCGCTGCGAAGCAACGCACCCAACGGCACGTTGTTCCATTCTTTCAGGGCGCTGAAGGACGTGACCATGCCTTCTGTAACGTTGACGATCGCGGGAACGCCGACAACCAGGCCGAATAGTTGATCCTTCGACAGTTTCTGCTTACGCAGCAGGCTGCGCACTTCCGCCGCGATCTGCGAGCAGACGCCTGATGGCGTCGACGATTGCCAGGGAATCGCGGCCTTGGATCTGGCAAGTTCCTGCCCGTGCAAATCGGCGAGAAGCAAGCGCAGAGAGGCAGGGGCAATTTCCACGCCGATGACGCAGCCACGTTCGGCGCGGAAACGGATAATGTCCGGGGGACGGCCGCCGGTGGAATCGCCTTCGCCAATGGGCTCGACGAGTCCCGCGGAAGCCAAGTAGGCCACAACGTTGGTGACCGTAGGGGCGCTGAGTCCTGAGGCGCGCACCAGATCAGCTTTGGAGCAGGGGCCCGTTTCGCGCAAAAGCTTCAATAAAATCTGCGCGTTCGTTTGACGCAGCAGGGGAGGCCTGCCAACGGGAACGAGTTCTTTTTTCAATGCGAGGCTGCTCCGTTTTTCGTGCGCGAGTTTACGTGGTGCCCCAATGGTAAGGTATATTCGGATTGTTTAGGAAGTCCCGTTTACCCTGTGCCAGCCCGGCCTTCGGAGTTATTTCGCAGCGGGGCCGGTCATCTCCATAGCCCATACAGCGGCAGGACGCATGTACATGGAAGCGCGAAAATTCCCGGAGTCGTCCCATGCTTCTGGAGTGCGGAACCAGTAGCCTTTGCTTTCGTAGATCACGTGGTACAAGCCCCAAGCGGTGTGGTAGCCCTCGTCTTTGAATCCCTCGCTGAGCAGCAGAGCGGCCAAACCAAAACTGGTTCCAACCCACACCTCTTCGCCTTGCTCGTTGCCGCGCATAATACTGCCGTCGGCGTTCATGCCGTTGGCCGCGCCCATTTCACCGCGACCAAACTTCATGACATTGTTCGCATAAATTTTCTGAAGCGCAGAGCGCTGCATCGGTTGCGGAACCAAGTCGCCCAAACCGGTCATATTGGCGTACCACTGTCCCGCGAGTTGGTCAGCCTGGATGGCATCACGATAATCGCTCTGCATGTCGTAGCGGAAGTATTCACCGTTCCACAATTTTTCGATGTAGGACTTCTGCGCTTTCACGAATAAGTTGTGGTACTGCTCCGCGGAGCTGTTTTCCTGGAGCGCTTTCGCGGTTTCCTCTGAAGCGCGCAGTGCCGCGAGCCACAGTCCGCCACAATAAGCGCTGACGCCGCGCACTACCCAGGAGTCGTAAGTCTGATCGGGATAGCCGCTATTTTCAGGAATGCCGGAGCCGTGATCGAATTGTTGCAGATAGGTCATCGCCGCTTGCATGGCTGGCCACATGTCTCGCAGAAAAGCTTTATCTTCTTTTCCGGTGAGCACGTAGTCGCGATAGACCATCAGCACGAACTTGGAATTCAAGTCTTTCCAGTCATTGGTGTCTTGCCAGCCAGGCTCGTTGACGGAAACGAACGGATCGCCCTCGGGCACGCCTAAATCGTGGGGAACGGCACCAATTTTTTTGCGTTTGTGCAGCACCGGCGTGCCGGTCTGCTGCGTTTTCCAGACCCATAAACCCAGTTCCGGATATTCACGCGGAACGGTGGCGGCAAATTCGCGCAGCACTTGTTTGTCGATGGTTGGCCAGAACTTCAGTAGGGGGAGGGAAGCGTAAAAGCGAACGTCGAGCGTGGCGTAGTAGGCGTAGTCGAAGCATTCCAGAAGAGCGAAAGTTGCCGGCGCTTTGGGATCAGAGCCTACCTGACGCCCCCAGAAAGTTCCGCCGTCGGTGAGGGCATAGAGTTCGTTGAAGAGCATGCCGCGATACCACGCGGGCTTGCTGTCATCGTTGATATAAGGGGCCTGCCAGGCATCGATGGCCTGGCTCCACTCGGTGGCACGCAGCAAACCATCGCGAGCGATGGCCCAGGAATTCTTTCCGCTGGCGCCGTAGAAATCCGTATAGCGCCGGTTCCATTTGCGTCCCTGACCAAATTCGACCACTGGAAAATCCCACGCGATTACCATGGGAACAATTTTCTTTTCGCCAGGCTGCAGCGTAAAGCGAATCGCAACGGCTCCACCCAGCTTTTCGCTGGCACTCACCCACGAGGTGGAGCTGTTTGCCAGTCTTCCGTCCTTGGAAAAGGGCGACCAAACGGCCTTGCCGTCGCCGTCCGCAAGAAATTCGGTGTGATAGGTGACTTCGACGCCCGGCGTTTCAAGCGCGGCGATGGAAAATTCTCCGTCCCATTCGTTGGCGGATTCCTCGGCGCGATTGCGGCCGAAGAGGATGCCTTTCATCGTTTGGGATGGACCGGCCTCTTGCGAGCGAAATTCGTTGTGATTGCCCTGATTCAGGGCGCCCTGAAAATCGCGAGTATAGGCGCGAAACCAGCCATTCATGTTGGTCCACGAAAGAAGAATGGAGATAGTTACGGCGTGCTTCGTGGGATTTTCCGCATGCCAGCGATATACGGCCACCGGATAGCTGGATTCGCGATAATTCTCCGGCAGAACGGGAGAAAACTGTTCGAGCACCACGTGGGCAGGGAATTTCTGCCACTGGTAGTCATACCAGGACTTGGGGAACAGCGCGGCGTATTCGCCGGCGCCAACGGGATAGTCCCATTGCCAGCTGGACAGTTCGCCGTTCTTGGGATGGTCTGTCGTGAGGACACGCGCGGTGCCCTCGGCTTGGCCTTCGACTTGCTGGAACATCGCAAATTGATTCGCCCAAACGGGTGCATATTTGTGCACGCCGCTTTTAATATGCCAGCGGGCGAAATCGCCTCGATAGGTTCGTGAGAAAGTTCCGGCTCCGAATCCTCCGACGGGCGCGCCTTGCCAGTAACCATCGTCAATGTCGTAGCTATTTTTGCGGGTGCCGGGATTCGCAAGAGGAGCGCCGAGAGGGCGCGTCCAGGCAATTCTGGGAATTTCATCGCCAGAAAGGTACGCAGGGGTGAAAAGGCACCAGAACGAGATGGCCGCCAAGAACAACAGAGAATATTTCTTCACCGGGCCTCCGAAGTGGCGATAATCAGGCGAGAATCGCAGCGAGTTCGCCCGGATTGTTGCGGTAAGGAATCTGCGAGCGTGCTTCAAGCTGGAGCGCGCGGCTTGGAACGGCGGACTGCTGCACCTGCATCGCACCGAATCGTTTATGTTTGCCGGTAGCTTGTTTGGTTTCTACTCAGCAGGAATCTTATGCGATTGCGACTAAGAAACCCAGCGCGAAGCGTAAAAAATATGTTCGGGAACTGTAGCTACTAAAGTTCGGAGATGAGGACGGAATCGCTCGCGGCGCGGAAGTCAAAGCAGCCGCGAGTTTGAGCCGCGGGTTCCAGCCACGAATTTCCTGGTTTGAGAAATACTCGGGCCCAAGTTTCCAGGGACAGGCAGCGGAAGATCAGACTGTGGTATCTGGCGGGACGATTCAGAAATTGTTTCCAGACCTGCTGGGCCATCGACGGATCAATCCAGCCGCGCTGCCGCAATTCAGAAGAGTTGAGGATGCCCTCGGCCCAGCGGACCGAGCAACCAGGCGCTTTGAGGAATCTCGAACTCTTTTCTGTCGTTGCGGTGCAAGAGATTGTCGGGGATTCTGCCTTGCGCGGCCTGGCGCAGAATCACTTTAGCAGTTGTGCCGTTGATTTTGAGAGTTTCGGGAACGGCGAAGAGATATTCGGCGATGCGATGATCCAGAAAAGGCAGACGCACTTCGCGGGAAAAAGCCATGGAACTGCGATCGGCGAAACGCAAAAGTTTCGGAAGCATGGAGGAGCGGAGCTGGCGATACAGTTCGTTGTGGACGGAACTGGCAAAACGAGTGGGAACGGCGGTGGGCGGGCTAAGCGCCGAACGCGCGAAATTATCGTGAATGGAAAGAGACGCGGACACGGAGTGGATAATCTGCCGCACGGCTTGTGGCAGATGAGGAACGAGAACACTCGCAAAACTTCCGGCCCCTGACTGTCGCAAATAGGCGGCGGCAGATTTCTTGAACTCGCGCCACCGGGAGTGCGACAACAGATCCTTGAAATAAGCGCCGCGGGTATGCTGATAACCCGCCAGATGTTCGTTGCCACCCTGGCTATCGAGAAGCACGGCGACATTAGAATCGCGCGCCTGCCTCATGACGCACCACTGGGCATACACGCTGCCACAGAGAGAGGGATGCTCCTGGTGGCGCACGAAGGAGTCAAGCTCATCGACAAGGCGAAGAGGGTCGGGACAAACCTCGACATTGGTGGTGGAAAACTGCTGGGAAACCGAGCGAAGGTAGGAGCCCTGATCCAAGGCCGGATCGTCGGAACCGGAAGAGAATGTGAGTTGGCGGTCATGGTTTCGCTGCGAGGCAACGAGGCTGACGATGGTGGAAGAATCCAATCCGCCGGAGAGGCACGAACCCACAGTGACGTCGGAGCGCAGACGAAGCTCTACGCTATCGTTCAATAAATGCAGGAAATGTTCGGAGTAGGAGGCTTCATCGGGATAGCGAATCGTGGCATCGGGATCAATGTCCCAGTATTGCCAGGTTTTCAGGGAATCGTTTCCGGGAGAATAAAGAAGTGCGTGCGCCGGCTCCAAAGCGGCGACATCGCGAAAGAAAGTTTCCGCGGATGCGTCTGTCTCGGCGTAGGCGAGATAACGGTAAATGGGGCCGAGGTTGGGTTCGGTGGGAACCAGGCCGGAAGCGAAAAGCGCTTTCATTTCGGAGGCAAAAAGAAAAGTGCCGCGACGGCGGAAGTAGTAGAACGGCTTTTCGCCGAAGCGGTCGCGAGCGGCGAAGAGTTGCTTGCGCTGCGCGTCCCAAATGGCGAAAGCGAACATGCCATTCAGGAAGTTGAGACACTCGGTTCCCCATCGAGCGTGGGCAGCGAGGAGTACCTCGGTATCGGTGTCGGAACGGAATGGGTAGGCTTTGAGTTCGTCGCGCAACTCCATCCATTGTAGATTTCGCCATTGAAACAGATGGTCAAGTTGCCGGTGTGGTCGCGCATGGGCTGATGGCCGCGAGGGGAACGGTCGAGAATGGACAGGCGGCGACTGCCGAGCATCACGCCATCCGCAGGGGAACTCCAGAGACCGGCATCGTCGGGTCCTCGATGCAGCAAACTGTCGCGCATGCGCAGCGCGGCAGCTTCGCCAAGTGGCCAGTCTTTTCGAACGCAGCCGACAATTCCGGACACGACTGACCCCCGCCAGACAAACAGTTTAAGAAGAAGAGCCGGGACATCTATATACAGAGACCCTTGTAGGGAGATCGCTGATTTAGGCGGCGCTTCCGAATGCCAGGGAGCCTCGGGCGAAAGGCCAAGTTGTGGCAAAATGAGGAATGGCGACTACCGAACAGCCGCTGACCGCAGGCGCCGCCGCCTTCCAGTTTTCCGGATTTCGCCAATATCAAATAGCGCGTTTTTGCATTGTGTTCTGCACCGAGATGCAGTCGGTGGCAGTGGGCTGGCAGGTGTATGAAATCACACATCGGCCGCTGGACTTGGGGCTCACCGGGTTAGTGCAATTCCTGCCAGGGGTATTGCTGTTTCTGGTGGCGGGGCACGTGACGGACCGGTTCGACCGGCGTCGATTGTTGACCCTGTGCTACGTGGGATTCGCGTTTTGTTCGGCGCTGTTGCTGGTGCTGACGTTGAACGTGGAAAAATTGCATCGGTCCGGGTCGGTGACGCCGATTTTCGCGGTGCTGTTTCTGGTGGGCGCGGTGCGGAGCTTCAGCATGCCGGCAAGCCGCGCGCTTCTGCCGCAACTGGTGCCCGAAGAGCAGTTTCAAAACGCCGTCGCGTGGAACTCCAGCATCTTTCAGTTCGCCACGATTCTGGGCCCCGCGATGGGAGGAATTCTTTACGCGTTTTTTCGCGGCCCGGCGGCGGTTTACGCAACGGCCGCATTTGCCGGGGTGATCGCCGTACTGGTTACGCTGCGCATCCATACACAATGGAAGCCGCGTCCGCGAGAGCCGTTCACACTGAACACCGTATTTGCCGGCTTTCGCTATATTTGGCAGCACAAGATCGTGTTCGGATCGATCTCGCTCGATCTGTTCGCAGTGCTGCTGGGCGGAGCTGTGGCGCTGCTTCCGGTGTACGCCAAAGAGATACTGAACACGGGTCCGTGGGGCCTGGGCCTGCTGCGCAGTGCGCCGGGAATCGGTGCCGCGGTAATGGCGCTGCTGTTGGCCTACCAGCCGATCCGCAAGCGCGCCGGAGCCACCATGCTGTGGTGCGTCGGCGGCTTTGGCGTGTTCACGATGGTCTTCGGATTCTCGCGCAGCTTGCCGCTCTCGCTGCTCTCGCTGTTCTTTGTCGGCGCCGCGGATATGGTCAGCGTGATCGTTCGCGGGGTACTCATTCAGATAGAGACGCCAGACGCGATGCGCGGGCGCGTCAATGCCGTGGACATGATTTTTATCGGCGCTTCCAACGAGCTGGGCGAATTTGAGTCGGGCCTGGCCGCGCAATGGCTCGGGGCGGTACCGGCCGTGGTACTGGGCGGGGCCGGGACGATTCTGGTGGTGGTGTTGTGGGCCTGGCTATTCCCCGAGCTCAGGCGGGCGGACACCCTTACCAGAAGCTGAATTTTAGGCTTGCAGGAAAAAATTTTCCGGTGTACACTCCGCGCCGCCCCGAGTAATTCGACCTGGGCGCGAGCAACCAGGTCGGACTCGCATTCTCAGCCTTTCCGACAGCGACGGAGAACAGCCCATGAAATTAAAGATTACCGGGACCTGTGTTTTTGCGTTACTTGCATTGGCTTTGTGTGCCTCAGCTAATGCAAATCAGATCACTTACGCGCAGACGGTGTTCAATACGAATTTTGTGACTTCCGACATTGGATTGCGCGATGTTGGTGCTGGCGACCTCACGGTCTCCGGAATTACCGGAACGGTGACGCAGTCGCTGCTGTTCTGGCACGGCCCAACGAACTCGACGGACCCGACCGCGAATGCCAGTGTTACGGTTGGCGGTCAATCCGTGACGGGAACGAATATAGGGTTCTCTCAGGACAACTTTTGGGGTTCCTTGAACAGTCAGGCATACCGGGCGGACGTCACGTCCATCGTGACCGGAAACGGGACTGTGGCGCTAAGTAATTTTCAGAAGCCGAACGCGCAAGTGAATGGCGCGGCGCTGTTTACATTTTTCAACACCGGCCTGAGCACCGGTAAACGCGACGTGGTTCTGTTTGAAGGAAACGATTCAAACTTTGCCAGCTCTTTTGATCCTGCCGGGTGGGACGCCACGCTTTCGGGCATTAAGTACAGCGGTGGTAGCGCGTTTTTGACGATGTACGTGTCCGACGGCCAGGACTTCAGCCCGAACGATGACGGCACTCTGCGGATAAACGGAACTGCCCTCGCTACCGGTGGGATCTTCCAGGGATCATCGCCGCGGGCGCCAGGCGCGGGAGTAAGCAATGGCAGCCTGACGGACGTTGAAACTTTCGACATTACATCGTTTCTCTCACCGGGTTCGAATTCGCTGCACATCACGCTGGATCCGGGTTTTGACGACGCGCTCAGCGCTGTGGTCTTCGCGATAGACCTGCCAGCAGGCGACGCACCGCCGCCTCCGGGCGTGCCGGAACCAAGCTCGTTGGCATTGCTGAGTTTGGGACTGTTGTGCACATGGCGTATGCGCCGTGCGCGCACTGCCGCGTAATCGATTCTGAAACGGAAACGCCGTCTGAGCGAATCGACGTTCAGACGGCGCTTTCGAGTCCTACCAGAAGCTACGGAAAATTCCAGACCATCGACGATCAGTGATCGTGAACGTGCTCGGGCGTGGTGGGAGTGCCACTTGGAACCAAGGGAACCGACACCGCTGTGCCAGGCCCCGGCGCCAATTCTGCTTTCACCGACGGCGAAATTTTGTCGGCGTTTTTCACCAGGACGCTAACCTGCCACATCTGCGTTTCACTCAGGCGGTCCTTGAAGCCGGGCATGCCGCTCATGCGAATGCCGTTGGCTACCTTCCAGTAAGTCTCCCAAGGTTCGTCGTCCGTAACGCCCGTGCCATGAAACAGGTGTGGCGGGGAGGGGAACATACCTGCCGCAATCACCGACTTCGGTTCGCCGGGCAGCCCGTGGCAAACCGCGCAGTGCTCTTTATAAACTTTGGCACCTGCGAGGAAGGTAGCTTCCTCTTGGGGCACTGGCGGATTGGGGTGGGGCAGTTTGTCCAAATAGCTGTGCAGGGCCATGCCTGCAAACTTGCGTTCCAGCGGCATTTCCGGCGCAGTGACGGCTACCGGGGCTCGGCCAGAAGAGAAATAATAGTAGGCGCCGGCAAGAGCAAGCAGGAGCCCGAGAAAAATCCCTACGATGATGCCCTTGACCATCTTGATGATCCCTTCGAAGTGAAATGGACGTAAGCAACGCGGTGTGATGCTCGCAGCAGAGCCAGTTTACGACGGACGAGGGGTTAATGCACCGGGTTTTGTGCTATGGTCGAATGAGGCTTATCAGCCGGGCCCGGGCGAAATCAGAGTAACCGTTTGACCTTCCGGGCCGTCCAAATGATAGGTCTAGGTGCGTACCGATAGGTGTTTTTACGGAGTAATTTCCCGCCACCACGCTTACTGGCGAGCCCTGGTACTATCCGCGGATAACTCGCCCCGTGCGGCTTCAAAATAGAGGAGTTTCAGGGAATGGCCCCTTACGACACAGTGGATGCGCCGCAAACCCGCGCATCTTCAACTTCAACGGTTTCCTTGGAGTCCGGCGGCCCAGCGAAAAATCGCTGGTGGGTTTGGCTGGTGGTAGTTGGAGTAATTGTGGCGGGACTGTGGTACGTACGCGCCCGGGGATCGCAAACTGCTTCGTCGGCGACGGCAGGCGCAGCGCCAGGGGCTGGAGGACTTGGGGGAGCGCCAGGCAATTTTGTTGTGCCGGTGGTGGTGGCTACGGCGACGAAAGGGGACTTGCCGGTTTTTTACAACGGGCTGGGAACGGTAACGGCGCTCAATACGGTCACGGTGCGGACGAGGATTGATGGGGAGCTGACGAACGTCGCGTTCAAAGAAGGGCAATTCGTAAAGCAAGGGGACTTGCTGGCGGAAATCGATTCGCGACCGTACAAGGTTCAGTTGGAACAGGCGCAAGGCCAGTTGGCCAAAGACGTGGCGGCGCGCAAAGATGCGGAAGTCAATTTGGAGCGGTACAAACTGCTGTTCAAAGAAGGAGTGATCCCGCAGCAACAATTGGATACGCAGGGGGCCTCGGTTGGGCAATTTGATGGCGCGATCCAGACAGACCAAGCCAACATCGATAATGCGAAGCTGAATATTGCGTATTGCCGGATTACCGCGCCGATCAGTGGGCGCGTGGGGTTGCGGCTGGTGGATTCGGGAAACATGGTGCATGCGTCGGATGCCAACGGCCTGCTGGTAATCACTGAGGTGCAGCCGATCGCGGTGGTGTTCAGTCTGCCGCAAGATCAACTTCCCGCCGTGTATTCGAGGCTGCGGAACGGGCAGGAACTTTCCGTGGACGCGTACGATCGCGACAATACATCGAAGATCGCGGCCGGAAAACTTTTGACCATTGATAACCAGATCGATCCGACCACCGGCACATATAAACTGAAATCGATTTTCAGTAATGCGGACAATTCGCTGTTTCCCAATCAATTTGTGAATGTGCACTTGCTGGTGGATACCAAGAAGAATGTGGTGATTGTGCCGACATCGGCGATCCTGCGGGGTTCGCATGGAATTTACGTGTTTGCCGTGGGACCCGACAACACCGTGAAGGTGCGCAATTTGACAGTGGCGGAAACAAACGGAAACGTTACCGGTATTGCCAAGGGCCTGGCGGCGGGCGAGGTGGTTGTTACCGATGGCCAGGATAAGTTACAGGACGGCAGCAAGGTAGAGCCAAGGACCGCGCCAACCGGGGCTGCATCTTCGGGTGCAGCGGCCACAGCCGGCAATTCTTCCTTCGCCTCACCGGGTGGAGGACCTGCTCGATGAATCCGTCACGGCCGTTTATTTTGCGGCCGGTCGCCACCACATTGATGATGGTTGGCGTCCTTCTGGTGGGCTATGTGGCCTACCGGCAATTGCCGGTTTCGGCGTTGCCGCAAGTGGATTACCCCACGATCCAGGTCCAAACCTTTTATCCCGGAGCCAGTCCGGAAGTGATGGCTTCTTCCGTGACCGCGCCGCTGGAACGCAACTTCGGCGAAATCCCCGGGCTGTTGCAAATGACGTCGACGAGTTCGTTCGGCAGCTCGCTGGTTACGCTGCAGTTCAATCTCGACCTGAACATCGACGTCGCCGAACAGGAAGTACAAGCGGAAATAAATTCCGCTTCTAACCTTTTGCCGAAGGATCTGCCGAACCCTCCCGTTTACAGCAAAATCAATCCGGCAGACGCGCCGATTCTGACGCTGGCGCTGACATCGCAAACGCTGCCGTTGTCAAAAGTAGAAGACCTGGCGGACACCACGCTGGCGCAGAAAATTTCGCAACTTTCGGGAGTTGGGCTGGTGAGCATCAGCGGCGGGCAGCGGCCTGCCGTGCGAGTGCAGGCGAATCCGACGGCGCTGGCGTCGTATGGGCTGAGCCTGGAGGATTTGCGGACGGCGCTGGGGAACGCGAACGTCGACCAAGCCAAGGGGACATTCGACGGGCAACAGCAAGCATATACGATTGGCGCAAATGATCAGCTGCTTTCCAGTGAGGGTTATCGCAACATCGTGATTGCGTTCCGCAATGGGGCGCCCGTGCGACTGAGCGACGTGGCAACCGCCGTGGACGGCACTGAAAATGTCTGGCAAGCGGCCTGGGCCAACAAGCAACCCGCGGTCATTCTGAACATTCAGCGGCAACCCGGCGCAAATATTATTGCGGTGGTCGACCGAGTGAAGCACATTCTGCCGCAGTTGCAGGCGGCGTTACCGGCGTCGATTCAAGTGACCACGCTGACGGATCGCACCGCGACAATTCGCGCGTCGGTGGCGGATGTGCAATTCACGTTGTTGCTGACGATTGCGCTGGTCGTGATGGTCATATTTTTGTTTCTGCGCAGCACCCGGGCAACGGTTATTCCCAGCATCGCGGTTCCGCTTTCTATCGTCGGTACATTTGGCGTGATGTATCTGCTCGGCTACTCGCTGAACAACCTTTCGCTGATGGCGCTAACGATTTCCACGGGCTTCGTGGTCGACGACGCCATCGTGATGATTGAGAACATCAGCCGCTACATCGAAGACGGCGACTCACCGTTGCAAGCGGCACTGAAAGGTTCCGAGCAGATCGGCTTCACCATCGTTTCGCTGACCGTATCGCTGATTGCGGTGCTGATCCCGTTGCTGTTCATGGGGGATATCGTTGGGCGGCTGTTCCGCGAATTTGCAGTGACCCTGGCGGTGACCATCCTGGTTTCCGCGATCGTGTCTTTGACGCTGACGCCCATGATGTGCGCGAAGTTGCTGCGCCACCAGCCGGCGAATCAACAGACATGGTTCTATCGCAAATCCGAAAAAGTGTTCGAGGATGTGATTGCGTTTTATGGACGGACGCTGCAGGTGGTTCTGCGCTTCCGGACCGTTACTTTGCTGGTTACCGTGGCAACGCTGGTGGGAACGATTCTGCTTTACATCTACGTGCCCAAAGGATTTTTCCCGGTGCAGGATACCGGTGTGATTCTGGGCGTGTCGGAAGCGGCGCAGAACGTTTCGTTCACGGCCATGGCCAATCGCCAGCAAGCGCTGGCAGACGTGATTTTGAAAGACCCAGCGGTGGCCAGCTTATCTTCGTTTATCGGAATCGACGGAACGAATACCACGCTGAATAGCGGACGCATCCAGATCAATTTGAAACCCCTGGAGCAAAGGAAGATCAGCGCATCAGACGTGATCCGGCGATTGCAGCCGGAACTGGCAAAGGTCAACGGGATTACGCTGTTCATGCAGCCGGTGCAGGACCTTACGGTGGAAGATCGCGTGTCGCGCACGCAGTTTCAGTATTCACTGGAGGATGTGGACCCCAAGGAGCTTGCGTATTGGACGCCGCGCTTCGTGGAAAAACTGAAATCGTTACCCGAGCTGCGCGACGTTGCTACGGATCAGCTGAATGACGGCCTGCTAGCCACGCTGACGATTGACCGCGATTCCGCTTCGCGCCTTGGTATTCTGCCTGCCGATATCGACAATACTCTCTACGACGCTTTCGGCCAGCGGCAAGTCTCCACCATCTATACGCAGCTGAACCAATACCATGTGGTCATGGAAGTGAATCCAGACTTCCGCCAGAATCCCGATGCGCTGAAAAATATCTACGTACACTCCTCGAATGGCCAACAGGTTCCGCTCAGCGCGTTCACGCGAGTTGAACCCGGAGGCGCTGCGCTCTCCATCAATCATCAGGGCCAGTTCCCGGCGGTTACGATTTCCTTCAACCTGGCGCCCGGCGCTTCGCTTGGCGATGCGACCAGGGTGATCGAGCAGACGCGCCAAGACATTCGCATGCCGCCGAGCATTCAAGCGACCTTTCAGGGCACCGCTGCGGCGTTTTTGCGTTCGCTGGCGAACGAGCCACTGCTGATTCTCGCCGCACTGATCACTGTGTACATCGTGCTGGGAATTCTGTACGAGAGCTACATTCATCCGATTACGATTCTTTCGACGCTGCCTTCTGCGGGAGTGGGAGCCATCCTGGCGCTGCTGCTGTGCCGGACGGAATTCAGTATCATTTCGCTGATCGGCATTATTCTGCTGATTGGCATCGTGAAGAAAAACGCCATCATGATGATCGACTTTGCGTTGGAAGCCGAGCGCACGCAGGGAAAAAAGCCGCTGGATGCGATTTATGAGGCGTGCCTGCTGCGTTTCCGGCCGATCATGATGACCACCATGGCGGCGCTGTTGGGCGGCTTGCCATTGGCATTGGGTACCGGCGTAGGCTCGGAACTTCGCCGGCCGTTGGGCATTACCATCGTGGGCGGACTGATCCTTAGTCAGATTCTTACGCTATATACCACGCCGGTGGTTTACCTGGCGTTTGATTGGCTGGCAAACCGCTTGCATCTCGGGATCACCAACGCTGCGGATCAACCGGCACTCGGAGACTAGCGGATGAATTTTCAATCCAACTTCTCCGCTCCTTTCATCCGGCGACCGGTGGCGACGTCGCTGGTGACGATTGCCATCTTGCTTTCGGGCGTAATCGCATTTCGTTTTCTTCCGGTTGCGCCGCTGCCGCAAGTGGATTTGCCGACCATCGGTGTAGGTGCAAGTTTGCCGGGGGCAAGTCCCGAAACCATGGCGTCGTCTGTGGCCACTCCTCTGGAGCGGCAGTTCGGCCGCATCGCGGGCGTCACGCAGATGACTTCGTCATCGACGCTGGGCAACACCGGCATCACGCTACAGTTTGATTTGAATCGCGACATCAACGCGGCTGCCCGAGATGTGGAAGCCGCGATAAACGCCGCACGCAGCCAGTTGCCCGCAGATTTGCCCAGCCAGCCTGAGTATCGGAAGGTGAATTCCGCGGACTCTCCGATCCTGATCATGGCCTTATCGTCAACGACGATTCCGCTGCCCGAGATTTATGACGCGGCCAACTCCATCCTGGCCCAGAAGATTGCGCAGGTGGACGGCGTGGGCCAGGTGTTTGTGTGGGGAGCCGCGAGCCCCGCAGTGCGCGTCCAGGTGAATCCGCAACTGCTGAACAGCTACGGAATCAGCCTGGAAACGGTGCGCAAGTCGCTGCAATCGGCCAATGCGAATCAGGCAAAAGGCTCGTTGTCGAACGGCAACCGCACATGGGAGATCGCGGATACCGATCAACTGTTCAAGGCCTATGAATATGAGCCGCTAATCGTTGCGGGCCACGCGGGCGCGCCGGTGCGGCTGAGAGACATCGCGAAGGTAAGCGATTCCGTGGAGGACATCCGTAACCTGGGACTCTCCAACGCTAAGCCTGGCGTAATTTTGGCCGTTTTCCGGCAACCCGGCGCGAACATGATCGAGACGGCGGACCGGGTGAAAGCCACGCTGCCGTGGCTGCGGTCTTCCATTTCGCCGGCAATGGATCTGAATATCATGGTAGACCGCACGGTAGTGATTCGCGCCTCGGTGCACGATGTAGAGCGCACCATGATTATCTCGATCTGCCTGGTGATCCTGGTGGTGTTCGCGTTTCTGCGGAATTATCGCGCCACCCTTATTCCCAGCGTCGCGGTGCCTCTCTCGCTGGTGGGAACGTTCGGGCTGATGTACCTATTCGGCTATTCGATCGACAATCTTTCACTGATGGCGCTGACAATCTGCACGGGCTTTGTGGTGGATGACGCCATTGTGGTGATCGAGAATATTTCCAGGCACATGGAAAACGGACTCGGCCCGTACGAAGCCACGATGAAGGGCTGCGGGGAAATTGGGTTCACCGTGCTGTCGATGAGCGCGTCGCTGGTGGCTGTGTTCATTCCCATTCTGATGATGAACGGACTTGTGGGGCGACTGTTCCGCGAGTTCGCGGTGGTGCTGAGCGTGGCCATTGGTGTTTCTCTGTTCGTGTCGCTTACGACTACGCCGATGATGTGCGCGCGATTTCTGAAGCACGAGGAGAAAAAGAAGCATGGATTTTTCTACCGGATTTCGGAGCGCTCGTTTAACGGGATGCTGCATGGCTACGATCTATCGCTGCGCTGGGTGTTGCGGCACCAATTCCTGATCCTTTGCGTGACGATTTTTACCGCGGGGCTGAGCGTGTACATGTTCAAGCACGTGAACAAGGGCTTTTTCCCGCAACAGGACACCGGGCGCATCAATGGATTTATTCAGGCGGATCAGGACACTTCGTTCGTGGAAATGTCGAAGAAGATGCGGGCATTCGTCGACATCGTGCGCGCGGATCCGGCGGTTGACACGGTGACCGCGTTCACCGGCGGAGGAAACGGCACCAGCACCGCGCGCATGTTCGCGCAGTTGAAGCCGCTGGCGGAGCGCAAGATCGACGCCGACCATGTCATTGCGCGGTTGCGCGACAAAACTTCCGGGATCGCTGGCGCTTCGATGTTCCTGCAGTCCGTTCAGGACGTAACCGTTGGTGGGCGCTTCGGCGGGGCGCAGTTTCAATACACGTTGCAGGCCGACAACCTTGACGATCTGTATCACTGGGCTCCCATCATCATGGATCGTATGCGGCAGATTCCGGAGTTGCGCGACATCAATTCCGACCAGCAGAATAAGGGGCTGCAGTCTTATCTTGCCATCGATCGCGACACGGCCGGGCGGCTGGGAGTCTCGATTCAGGACGTCGATAATGTGTTGGGCGATTCTTTCGGCCAGCGGCAGGTTTCGAATATTTATAAAGGATTGAATCAATACCACGTGGTGCTGGAAGTTGCGCCAGAGTTTCAGCAGAATCCGGATGCGCTGAAGCTGATTTACGTGCCGTCGAGTTCTGGGAAACTGGTTCCGCTCAGCAGCTTTGCGCATTACGAGCACTCCAACACATCGCTGTCGATCAATCACCAGGGAATTTTCCCGTCTATCACGTTGTCGTTCAATCTTATTCCGGGAGCGTCTTTGGGGCCCGCGGTGGAGCACGTCGAGGAAGCTCGGCGGCAATTGGGTGTGCCGAGCACGGTACACGCGACGTTCCAGGGAACCGCGCAGGCGTTTCAGGATTCGCTTTCCAATCAGCTGATTTTGATTCTGGCGGCGCTCGGCGCGGTGTATATCGTTCTAGGAATCCTCTACGAAAGCTTCATTCACCCCATCACTATTCTTTCGACGATTCCATCGGCGGGCATTGGCGCGCTGCTGGCATTGCAACTGATGAAAATGGATCTGAGCATCATCGCGCTGATTGGAATTATTCTGCTGATCGGAATCGTGAAGAAAAACGCCATCTTGATGATTGACTTCGCGGTACAAACCGAGCGCGAAGAACAGAAGCCGCCCGACCAGGCCATCTACAAGGCTTGCCTGCTGCGTTTTCGCCCGATCATGATGACTACGATGGCTGCGATGTTTGGCGCGTTGCCGCTGGCGCTGGGCACCGGCGTTGGAGCGGAGTTGCGGCGGCCGTTGGGTATTGCGATTGTTGGCGGGCTGATTCTCAGCCAGATGCTGACGTTGTTCACTACGCCGGTGGTTTATATTTATATGGATCGGCTGCAATCTGCGCTTCGCCGCGCGTTCCGAAAGCCGACGGTTGCTTCCCACGCGCCCGTTCACTCCGACTAATAATCTTCGTTAATCGCACTGGTTTGGTTGCCACCGATCGGAAGCGCCACCGTTGAAGGGGTGAGCTACAGGCGAGCGCCCGCCGCTACGAGCTGCCAATCAGCCAACCTGTGAGGAACACCAACACCCCGCCGAGAATTACCTGGAACGCGGCCTGCAAAAAGGGCGTGTCCATGTAACGGTGGCGAATATAACTGATGACGCCGAGTTCCACAGCAACCACCATGATCGCTACGCCCGTCGCCATACGAAATTGCGGGATCAAATAGGGAAGCGTGTGGCCCAAGCCGCCGGCGGTGGTCATCAAGCCGGTTACCGCGCCACGGATCCAAGGAGAGCCGCGCCCGGTGAGCGAGCCATCGTCAGAAAGCGATTCCGCGAATCCCATGGAAATGCCCGCGCCGACACTGGCGGCCATGCCGACCAGGAACGCGTCCCAACTTTTTTGCGTGGCGAACGCGGCGGCAAATAGTGGCGCGAGCGTCGAGACCGATCCGTCCATCAATCCAGCCAATCCTGGTTGCACGTACTGAAGCATGAACAATCGGCGGTGCGACTGCTCTTCCATGTCTTTGGCCTGCTCGGTCAGGTGTTTTTCTTCATACTCACCGGCGGCTTTGGTATGTTTGCGCTCTTCATCGGCGAGCATATTCAGCAACTCACGGATTTTTACGTCGCTGGTCATGCTGGCCGCGCGCGAATAGAAACGGCTCGCCTCCATTTCCATGATTTCCGCTTGCCGCCGCGCCTGCTTCACACCCAGTGGACGGATCATCCAGACCGGGCGGCGCTGCAGGAATCCACGAACGTCTTCGCGACGGATGGGAGGAATACGATCGCCGAAGCGTTCACCAAACATGGCCAGCAATCGGTCGCGATGGCCGCCTTCTTCCGTGCGCATTTCTTCAAACATTTCCGCGGTGGCCGGGTAAGACTCGCGCAAAGCGTCCGCGAACTCGCCGTAGATGCGGCCGTCTTCTTCCTCGTTGGCAATCGCAATCGCCAAAATCTCTTTTTCGGTTAAATCCTTGAATCGTTTGAGCATGGGTTCCTTCGCCGGAGCGAACTTCCGGTAGAGAATGGCACAGATGGGGAGGGGAAGTCATCTGCAGGTGAAAATGTGCCGGCGGGTTACTTCACGTTTCGTTTCATTTTAACGGGCCGCGAACCGGCGATGAGGATATCGACCAGACGCCTGGCGCTTTGCTGCCAGTCAGGGCCGGACGCCACGTTGGAGACGCCGATCAGTGCCCGAAGCAGATCGAACGGTTCGAGGTCTTTACGGATAGCGCCGGCCTCGACAGCGCGCTTCACAAGTGCATCGATCGCCCCACTGATCAGGTCCCGGGAACCTTCATACAGTTTTGATGGACCTCCGACATACGTGTTTAGTGCCGGGGCGATGATGTGTTTCGCGGCGATGTAGTCAACAAACAACAGCATCCAGGCTTGCAGCGCTTCGATCGGCGGCATGGTCTGAGCGAACTTGCGTTCTGCCGCGGCTAGTTTCTCCACCTCACTGCGATAAACCGCCTCCAGAAGGGCGTCGCGGGTAGGAAAGTGACGGTACAACGTTCCCGCTCCCACTCCGGCCCGGTTGGCAATATCGTCCAGGCTGGTGTTTGCGCCTGAGCGGGTGAACTCCTCCTTGGCAACCTGCAGAATACGCAGGCGATTGCGTTGCGCATCGGTGCGGGGCTTGCGGCGGTCAGGTTGTGAACGTTTCGTGAGCATATAAATTAGATGCAGATGTAACCGGAGACAGTCTCCGATTATCTAAAGATTCGGAGACACTCTCCGTTTTATCGGAGTCGTGGCGGTTCGTCAATGCCGGTTTCCTGGAACCGAAATCCGCACCGGCCAGCACAAGGAGGAAAACAATGGTGGAAGTATTTGGGGCGACATCAACTACTGAAGACGTTTTGTCGGGCGTGAATCTGCGCGGTAAACGCATCCTTGTCACGGGGGTATCGGCGGGGCTCGGGGTGGAGACGGCGCGGTCTCTTGCCGCGCACGGCGCTCAGGTTGTGGGTGCGGCGCGAGATTTAACGAAGGCGAAAGCCGCGACTGAACAGGTGTCTAAGGACGCAGCGGCTCACAGCGGCAGTTTCGAATTGGTGCAGCTTGATCTTTGCAGCCTGAAGAGCGTGCGCGCGTGCGCGGACAAATTGCTCGCCAAAGGGGAAGCATTTGACGTGGTGATCGCAAATGCAGGAGTGATGGCCACCCCGTTCAGCCAGACGATGGACGGCTTTGAAATGCAGTTCGGGACAAATCATCTGGGTCACTTTGTACTGGTCAACCGGATTGCGCCGCTGATCCGTGAGGGAGGGCGTGTGATCAACTTGTCGTCTGCGGGTCACCGCTTCTCCAACGTCGACCTGGAGGATCCCAACTTTGAGCGGACGCCGTATGACCCCTTCGTGGCGTATGGCCGATCGAAAACGGCGAACATCCTCTTCGCTGTTGCTTTCGACCAACGGCACCGTAAGCATGGCGTGCGTGCCGCGGCTGTGCATCCCGGAGTGATCCAAACAGAGCTGGCTCGCCATGTCGACCCGGCCGGCATTCAAAGCATGCTTGAGCAGATGAACAAACAGCTTGCGGCGGAGGGTAAGGCGCCCTTCCAGTGGAAGACCATTCCGCAAGGAGCCGCAACTTCGGTATGGGCGGGTGTGGTTGCTCCCGCTGACGAGATCGGCGGGCGATATTGCGAGAACTGCCATGTCGGCCATCTGGTGCCGGAACACGTGACCATCAGTGGCGTCAGCGAAGGAGTGCGCGCTTATGCGCTCGACGCAAACGCGGCGGAGGCCCTCTGGAAGAAAAGTGAACAACTCGTTGGAGAGTCGTTTTAAGCGTTCGATTATTCGGTATTCGCAAACTTGATGCCAAGGAGCAATCTATGAAGGTATTTATAACAGGAGCAACGGGTTTCATCGGCTCAGCGATCGTTCGTGAATTAGTTGCGGCGGGCCACCAGGTGCTTGGTCTCGCTGGCACCGACGCGGGCGCCAAGGATGTTCTCGCTGCCGGCGCACAGGTGCATCGAGGCGATTTGGAAGACCTGGAAAGCCTGCGCAGTGGAGCAGCCGGGACGGATGGCGTGATTCATACCGCGTTCAATCACGACTTCACGAAGTTCGCGGCTAACTGTGAGATGGACAGGCCGCCATCGAGACACTCGGCTCAGTGGTAGCGGGCTCGGAGCGTCCCTTGGTCGTTACCTCAGGTACCGGACTGGTTGCACCGGGACGCGTGGCGACTGAAGACGACGTTCCACCGCCTGGCTCGACCGCGTACCCGCGAGTTTCGGAACAGACCGCTGCTTCGCTAGCTGAGCGTGGTGTGCGCGCGTCGGTGGTACGTCTGCCTCAGGTGCATGACCCAGTCAAGCAAGGCTTCGTCACCTATGCGATTGCTGTGGCTCGGCAGAAGGGTGTCTCGGCGTACGTGGGTGACGGACTCAATCGCTGGCCCGCGGTGCATGTCCTCGATGCGGCCAGGCTCTACAGACTGGCGCTGGAGAAGGGTGCTGCGGCAGCCCGGTATCACGCGGTCGCCGAAGAGGGTGTACCGCTCCGCGAGATCGCTGAGGCGATCGGCCGGGGTCTAAACGTGCCGGTGGTCGCCAAGTCCGCCGAGGAAGCGGGGGTGCATTTCGGTTTCCTCGGGTACTTCGTGGGACTCGACTGTCCAGCTTCCATCGCGCAAACACAGGAGCGGCTGGGATGGCGACCGACGCAGCGCGCCGGAATGATTGCGGACCTCAACCACGCGAGCGCCTTCGCGGCCTGAGGACATCGCGTACTAGCAAATTTGAGCGATGGTGCTCAAAAACCGGGTTCACTTCGCCTGGCGTTAGCGCTTGCCCTTGGACTGTTTCTGAAGGAGAATCACCGCCATTGCTTCCTGCCTTTTCAGGTGTGATTCATCGACCGAATGTGGTTTCAAGGAGCATCAGTGCGCAAGCCATCCGTTGGCGCGATTCTGTTAGCGCTGATTCCATTTGTGGCAATTTGCTTTACCGTATCTTTGTGGGATCGCATTGATCCTAGAGTTCTGGGTTTGCCGTTCAACTTTTTCTGGCTGATCACCTGGCTGCTGCTGACGCCAGTGTGCATGTGGGGCGTGTATCGACTGGAAACGCGCGCTGCCGACGCGCACCGCGAAGGCGGCGGCAAGCCGTGAACTCGAACTTCGTCGCGCTGGCGTTCATCTCGGTGATTATTTTTGCCGGCGCGTTCATCGGTTTTTATGCTGGAACTCGCCACAAAATGGACCTGGAACAATGGACTGTGGGCGACCGGGGTTTTGGAATGCTGCTGGTGTGGCTGCTGATGGCCGGAGAGGTGTACACCACGTTCACGTTTCTCGGCGCCAGTGGCTGGGCGTATTCCAAAGGCGCACCCGTTCTGTACGTCCTCGGATACCAGCCGCTGATGTATGTGGTTTCGTTCTTTATTCTGCCGCAGGTTTGGGAAGTTGGCAGGAAGTACCGTCTGCAAACACAAGCCGACTTCTTTCATGTGCGCTACAACAACAAATATCTTGCGGCGTTTGTCGCTCTGGTGGGAATCATCTTCATCGTGCCGTATTTGCAGCTCCAACTCATGGGACTTGGGATGATTGTGGAAGTAGCCAGCTACGGAGCGATCCACCGCACGCCCGCGATGATTATTTCCTTCGTAATTGTAGCGGCGTTCGTGCTGACCAGCGGAATCCGAGGCGTGGCGTGGGTCAGCGTGTTGAAGGACCTGCTGCTGTTGTTTTCAGCGGTCTTCGTTGGCCTGGCGATTCCATATATTTATTTTGGCGGCATCGGCCGGATGTTTACGGAACTGGCGCGCGCGAATCCCGCTCGCCTGGTTATGCCGGGAGCCACCGCGAACCTCGGACATTCCTGGTACATCTCCACGGTTGTGCTGGTTGCGGTGGGCTTTTACATGTGGCCGCAGTTTTTTGGCGCCAGTTTCTCGGCGAAGAGTAGCGACACGTTGCGCCGCAACGCGGTGATCATGCCTTTCTACAGCATCACAATGCCGCTGATGTTCTTCATTGGCCTGGCCGCAACACTGATTGTGCCTGGCCTCGCTAACGGCGACCTTTCGATGTTGACCATGGTGCGAAAGACTTTCCCGGCCTGGTTCCTCGGCTTGATTGGCGGAGCGGGCGCTCTGACAGCAATGGTCCCCGCAGGCGTGATGATTCTGACCGCAGCAACATTGTTCGCGAAGAATATATGCCGGCCGATTCTGTGGCCTGGAATGACCGACGAGCAGGTTACGAGGTTGGCCAAAATTTCGGTGCTGGTGATCACCGCCGCTGCGTTGTGTTCGGCGATTTACAGTTCGCCAACTCTGGTGGCGCTTCTCTTGGTGGGATATGGAGGAGTGGGGCAGTTCTTTCCCGGCGTGGTGCTGGGGCTGTACTCGAAGCGAGTGACCATGCCGGGCGTTTTCGCAGGAGTAGTCACGGGCGAGATTGTCTTTGTTGCTCTGGCGCTTAGCAAGCACGATCCGGCAATGGGGCTCAATGCCGGTTTCATTGCGTTGTGTTGCAACGTGGCGGTTGTGGCCATTGTGAGCCTGCTTACGCCTGCGCGGCCCGGGGGATTTAACGAGCATTCTCGCGCGAGCATCGGCGCCTAGCCACGAAGAACTCCGCAACTTATTCCTGCCTGTCGTTATTCAAAAGCCGGCGAACTATTCGTAGCGCAAAGCCGCCATGGGATCGAGTCGGCTGGCGCGGAAGGCAGGGATATAGCCTGCGGCACAAGCGACGATGGCGAGAGCGGCGGTGGCCAAGCCCAGAGTAAGCGGATCGTGAGGGGTAAGCCCGAAGAGCTGGCTCTGCACGACGCGGGTCAGCGCCAGCGAGGCGGCGACGCCGGCGACAACGCCGATGGCGACCAGCAGCAGGACTTCGCGCATGACCAGCCAGATGACGTTGCCGCGTGCGGCGCCAAGGGCGATGCGAATGCCGACTTCACGGGTCCGCTGAGCGACGGTGTAAGCCATTACGCCATACAGACCGATGACCGCGAGCAGAGTGGCGAGGAAACCAAAGACGGCAGAGAGGCTGGCGATCATGCGTTCGGTGGCAAGCGACTCATTGATGGTCAGTTCGGTAGTTTGCAGCGCGTAAACAGGCACGTTGGAGTCGATGTCGCGGACCGTCGAGCGAACGGTGGACATCAATTGACCGGGATCGCCGTTGGTGCGCACATAAATGGTCATTCCGGTGAGAAAGCGGTCACCAAGATACGGAACGTAGGCTTGCTCGGGAATTTCGTCGCGAAGACTGGTGTATTTGAAATCCTTGACGACGCCGATGACTTCCATGTCGGTGGGTGTACCGGGATCGGTGCCAAAACCAAGGTGCATGCCGATGGGATTTCGTCCCGGAAAATATTTCTTGGCAAATTTTTCGTTGATCATGACGGTAGTGGGCGACCAGTTCCACTCTTCGGGCCCATGTTTGACGACCTGGCGGTCATTCATAGTGAAGTCGCGTCCCGCGATTATGGGTACGCCCAGGGTGGCAAAATAGCCGGGGCTGATGGAGTTCATGTAGGGTTGGGCATGTTCATCAGGCTTGGCGGGAGTGAAGCCCTCGACGGACATGCCGCTGTCCCATTCGTTGTCTTCGAGAATGCGCATGGAAGCCAGGCCGACGGCGCGAACACCAGGAACGGAGCTGAGAGCGTCGGACAGTTGGGGATAGAAAATCCTTAAGCGTTCGGGGCTGTAGCCGTTGAGCGAAGGGTCAATCTGGAAGGCAACGAGCCGTTCAGGAGAAAAGCCGGGGCCGAGATTACGCAAGTTCGCAAGGCTGCGGAGAAAAAGACCGGCGCCAACCAGCAGCAGAAGAGAAAGAGTTACTTGCACGACGACGAGGCCTTTTCGCAGCCGATGGTGTCCGCCGCCACCCACGACCGCGCCTGCCTGGTCTTTTAGCGTTCCGGCAATGTTGGGCTTGGTGGTTTGCAATGCGGGGACGAGACCAAAAATAATTCCCGTGAAGACGGTTACGGCGAGGTTGAACAGGAGGATGCGGAAGTCGGGCGCACTGGAAATTTGCATACCACCGGAATCAGACGGCAGGTAGATTTTCATCAGCGCGCGGTCGGCCCAAAACGCGACGGCAAGGCCCGCGATTCCGCCGAGCGCGGAAAGGGTAAGACTCTCGATCAAAAGTTGCCCGATGATTCGCCCGCGGGTGGCGCCCATCGCCAAACGCACGGCAATTTCCTTCACGCGCCCGGAACCGCGCACCAGCATCAGATTAGCGAGGTTGGCGCAAGCGATCAGCAAGACCACGCCGGTGGTAGCCATCAAGACCCAAAGCGGCGTAGAGAGCTGACGGCGCGCATAGGAACGGCCTTGAGAACCGGGCAAGACCTCAATCGAACATTTGAGAAATTCATCGCGGTCGTATTTTGAGGCGTTGTTGAATTCCTTCTGCTGCACTTCCATTTCGAGCATGGAGTGCATGAAGGGTTGCAGCGCCGCCTGGGCCTGTTGCAACGAGATGCCGGGCTTCAAGCGGCCGAAGGCGTTCACCCAACGGTTGCGTCGCGCCTTGAGCATGTCTTCCGGGTTCCCGATTATGATCTGCGTCTGCATCATGATGGGAATGAAGATTTTGGGGGAGAAGCCCAATTCAACGCCGTCAAAGCCCTCTTGCGCCACGCCGACCACGGTCATTTTGTAATTATTGATGTTCAGAGTTTTGCCGACGATTTGGGGATCACCGGCGAAACGTGTCTTCCAAAAGTTGTAATTCAGAACGACGTAGGGATGACCGCTGGGAACCACATCGTCGTCGGGAGTGAGAATGCGCCCCATGGCCGGAACGACACCGAGCGTGGAGAAGTAGGTGCCAGAAACGAGTTCCACGGCGACGCGTTCCGACTGCTGGCCAAAGGAAAGGCTGGCGGAATTGGGAAACCGGCAGAACATGTCGGAGAAGACTTCGTTGTGATCGCGAAAATCGCGGAACATGGGATGAGAAATAGCGTTACCGCCCCAGTTGCTGCCGTAATGGCGGCCTTTCATGGTGAGAAGGACGAGTTGCTGGGGATCCTTGACGGGTAGAAGGCGCAAGAGCACCTGGTCGAGCAAGCTGAAAATGGCGGTGTTGGCGCCGATTCCGAGGGCCAGAGTCAGGACGGCGATGGCAGTAAAGCCGGGAGTGCGGGCCAGGGTGCGATAGGTGTACTTCAGGTCGCGAAATACGGTGTCGAGCCAGCCGACGATGGAGAGGTGGCGAGCGGCGTCATTGTCGGTTTTGTTCACGGGTATCCCCTCGGACTGCTAGAGGTACATACGAAGAAGTTTGGCAAAAGTTTGGTAAAAGTACGAAAAGATTCGTGGGGTGTAAAGGCGAATGCAGGGCGAAACGGCGCGAGCGTTTTTGTCGCCGCCTCGCGAACGAAGCGAGGGATTTGCCTTCAACAAGACTCTTGGCGAGCAGCAGATTCCTCACTGCGCAGACTCGGTTCGGAATGACAACAGATTTTGGCCGAAGCGTCCCAAAACGCCTCCGGTTGGCCTGCCTGTTTTCAACAGGCTGAACCTTGGCGTACTCAGTACTTCCGTACTACCATTGTTGGAGAGAGGTCCTACTTTTTGCCAGGTACGGTCACGCTATAGGTTTAACCTGCCAGACCCCATATTCTGTCCGTGAACAAGCAAGGGCTTTGGAAAAGGTGAATGGCCATGGCGTCCGCGATCGATCTTATGGTGAAAGCAAATAATCCGGGGGGAGCGCCCCTTCGCCCCAAACAAAATGAGCGCCGCTCCAGCCGCCGCTGCAAAATCACGCAACTGATGCGCATTCGTCCCTCGGATCCCGAGCGCGACCATTTCGACGACATTCGCGGTACCGTCAGCATGTCGCGCACCGGCGTGTACTTCCATTCCAGCGAAGAAGGCTACCAGGTAGGCATGCGATTGTTTGTCACCATGCCCTACGCCAAAGACGCTGCTACCATGCAGCGTGAGTATCTTTGCGAAGTGGTTCGGCGGGATCATCTGCCCAACGGCTTGTTCGGCATCGGTTTTAAAATCCTGATGGAGATGGGCTTTCAGGGCGGCTATTCCATCGGCGGCTACCACCAGCGCAAGTAACCCGCATAACGTATCGCCAGTGAACAATCCCTAGAGAATAGAACGGCCTGTGCTCTGCGACCTGGCCCGATTTTCCGACTGATTGGGACTTGACGCGTCGCCGCGAAGAGCCGACCTCGGACATGGAAGAGTGGTGAAAGATTCGATCACGGCTCACTGTGCGGCTGAGTGGTTTCGTGCGTTTGAACAGAAAAGAGCTGGAAACCGGAAAAAGTGTGCTCGGTGATCATATGTTGCTCGGCATTATGCCTATACGCGACGGCGGACAAAGGCAACCAGATTTCCACATTTTGCGATTGAAATTTGACCGGGGCGTAATCGACCGAGAACGCATACTCTTCCAGAGCAAGCGGGGGAACGGGGCTTACCAGATTCGTCTCGAGATGGATGACTTGCCCGGAGTTTGCTGCGATCCACGCACGGCCCTTAATGCTGAGTGGGTAGGCTTTTGTGCCAGCTCTCATCTCCAAAGTGCGGGGACGCATACCCTTCTTCTGGCGAAAGTCAATAACCCAGGCAGGCTGACTATGCCAGTTAACGGAACCCTCACAGCGCATTTCATAGTCGCTTTGCAGCGCGGGGCGAAAGATTAACGCCAGGGCCGGCAATCCTCTGTCCAAGATCGCTCTGAGGTATTCGTTGTTGGCCCCCGGAAGTGGTTTGCGGAATTCGTGAACCTGCATCTGCCCGGAGTTTCCACCGAAGTCAACTACGTAATCGAACTTCGCCGTGAGGGACTCCCCTCCTGAAATTCCTCCGCGCCTGGTGGTCTCGGTACCGACGGAGCCGTTCGAGCTCTCGGGCACGAACCTTGAATCGTAGCGAATTTGCTCGTGTGCAATGAAGTTCTGAAGATGATCGACTAACTCTTCGGCGCGTCGTCCTGCCTGGTTCAAGACATCGGGAAGCGAACAGGCCGGCGTTGTGGAGAGAGACGCAATGGGAGCGTCTACTCGGGGCGGATCCCAGCGTAACGCGGGCAGCTTCTCTTTTTTCTCCTGAGTTGGGCGGGCTGTCGGGGTCTTTGCAACCGCAAGGCTCGAAACCAGTCCAGCAGCTGAGAAGAGAGCAAGTGCCGTGAACTCTACGGAGAATACTCTGCGGGTGGTTCCGAGAGTGCGATCCGGCAGAGAAAGACGGCGACGTTTCATTTTTTGTGACGCTGGAGGGCTCTAGAATCCAACCGCGCGTCAACGGGATGCTATCACGTCTTCGACGATGAACGACAAAGACAATGAATTCTGAAAAACAGAAAGGGCGGATGGCTTGTGGCCACCCGCCCATTCTGCGTTTGGGGGTTGGGGAAGATCGTTTTAGCCGAGAGCGGACCGCCTCAGAAGGCGGTCCCTACAAAGGTATTTCGCTGACGCGGGCTAATCCTTGCCGAAAGCTTGCAGCGTTTTATGGCGCAGCATCCCGAAATGTCGGTTCAGCGGATGCTTGCGTTCCAAGAACGTAAAGACCGGTTCACGCCGCGGCGTCAGTTTGGCCATGGCGATGTTCAAACGAATGTCGCGCCGGGCATATTTCATTCCTGACAGCAGAGCCTCGCGCGCGTCTTCACGGCGGCCTGCCGAAAGATAAACTTCGGCGAGGTTCAGATACAGTTGAGCCTGATTCCGTTTCAGGCGCACGGCGGTATCACACATGCGCTCGGCGTCGGCCCATTTCTGGTACGTGCGCGCCAGGGCCACGCCCAGATAAGACATGTAGTAGGGGTTGTTTTTCTCTAAATCGGCGGCGCGCTGAATATGTTGCAGCGCCCGGGTGGCAGAATTGTCGCGCAAGTAGGTCAAGCCGGTTTTGAACTCTCGAAATGCTTCCGTATCCATCATTGATCCCACCTCGTGTGCCGTGGACTTTACCGGGAAGCAGGGAACTCCTGTCAGCCAACGCAGCTAACCGCGATTGATCCCGCTCGAATTCGGCCCACCGCTCAAGGGTATTTCCACGCACAGCGCCAGGCTTGTGCAAACCATCAGGTGAAAGCCGCGGAACGAGATTGTTTCAGGAGTTCGCATTTACCGGTCTTTGACTACGCTACGGATTCGGCTGATTAGAATCTACTGACCCGGAGGACAGAAGTGGGGCAAGGACTTGGGGTCCTAGGGAATTTTGGGAGGGCAAAAGGATCTCAGGGAAGAGTTGAGCAGTGAAGAATCGAGGATGGTATGAAAGCCAGCGTTACATTTAAGGCCACGAGCTCGGCTGTAACCGCTAGCGGTCGGCGACGGGCTTGCGCTGCCAATTGCGGCGCCAGTATTTCCAGTCGGCCAGAGTGGCCTTGAGCATGGCTTTCGAGGATTTGTGCAGCCAGCGCCCTTTGCGTTTGGCGAGGTCGCACTTCACGGAGGAAATCGCCGCGCGCGATCCCAGGTGAACGTTGGCGGTCTCCCATCCCATGTAGTAGGCAAGCCTTTGTTCGTCGCGCTCTTCGGGCAGCGAATGGATTTCGATGTGGCAGCAATCGGGAGCGAGGCGGCGAACAATCCAGTGCGCGGCAAAATGCACGTGCGGATCGCGCACTCGCACGGATGTCTCAATCAGCTTGCGGCTGAGGATTTGCGCGCTGTGCAACTGTTTGGCCCAGATCCATGCGGAAGGCGTCAGCTGTTTCGCTTCGCGAACCACATGCGCGCCATCCCAGCTGGCCAAAGTCAAAACTCGCGGATGCCCGAGGCTGCCCAGCCCTGCGATGCGCGACCTGAATTCATAATTCATGGTGCTCACTGGCATGGAGTGATGCACCAGCTTCAGCACATCTTGGGGAAGTTTGTTTTTGTACTTCGGACACGCCAGGATTTTCTGCCAGAAGATCACGGGATCGCGCAATTTGCTGAGCGCAACCAATCGCAGCCAGCGGTGATGTTCGGCGAGAACGAATGGGCGGCCACCGTGTGCCATGCCGTCGCGATAGCCTTGTTCCATGGCTTCGCGTGCTTCCTTGCGTGTGATGGCAAGGTGCTGTTCATCGATGGCCAGGTATGCGCTCGCGACCAAACGCACAAGGTCCGCAGCGTAGGAGGCCGGCCACGCTTCGTCAAAGTCGTTCACGCCCCAGATGAGCCGCCCTTCCAAGTCGCGCCAAGTGCCGAAATTTTCGACGTGCAGATCGCCCACGGCCAGCACTTGTGGCGCGGGGGCAAGTTCCGGGCAGACCACGGGCCACCACTGCGCCCAGCGGTAAAACGTGGCGCGCAGAAAGGGAAAGGCGGACAGCGCCATGTTGCGATGCTTCAGCTTGACGTCGGAAGGAATCAGCCTTACGTGCCGCGACGCCCATTTTTCGAAGTCGGCAGTGGCACGAACGATATCGGGGAGATCAGTTTTTGCGGCCATGAGATTAGGGCCTGCAGGAGGTGCGGATCCTGCAGGAACAATGGTTTAGCACGAGAAGCGAAGAAGCTTCAAGAGCGCTCGGGGAGCGGGGTCAGACGCGGGCGGGCACTGCCGAGGCGTTCATGCGCGACTCGTAAATTGGAAAACGAGCCGCCAATTCCGCCACTTGCTTTCGTACTTTCTGCTCGACTTCCGGCTTGCCGATGTTAGTGAGAATTTCCGCGATCCAGACAGCGATCAGTTCCATCTCCGGCTCTTTCATGCCGCGCGTGGTGACTGACGGGCTGCCCAGTCGGATGCCTCCCGCCTTCATCGGAGGCAGCGGGTCGAACGGAATGGAATTCTTGTTGACGGTAATTCCAGCGCGATCCAGCGCTTGTTCCGCGTCCCTGCCGGTAATTCCGCGCGGATGCACTTCAATCAGAAACACGTGGTTGTCTGTGCCGCCGGCGATGATGCGGAAGCCTCGTTTACCGATGGCATTGGCCAGCGCCTTGGCATTGGCCACGATTTGCTTCTGGTATTCCTTAAAGGAAGGCTCCATCGCTTCTTTCAAGCAAACGGCCTTTGCGGCGATGGTGTGAACCAACGGGCCGCCCTGCGTGCCCGGGAAGGTAAGTTTGTCGATTTCCTTGGCCAGGGCGGCGCGGCACAGCACCAGACCTCCGCGAGGGCCACGCAGCGTTTTGTGCGTAGTGGTTGAGACCACGTCGGCGTGGGGCACGGGGCTGGGATGCACTCCCGCGGCGACCAGCCCGGCGATATGCGCCATGTCGACGAAGAACAGCGCGTCCACGGACTTCGCCACCTTGGCAATGCGCTCAAAGTCGATGATTCGCGAATACGCGCTGGCACCGGCAACGATCATCTTCGGCTTATGCTGGTGCGCCAACTCCTCAATTTCCGCATAGTCAATTTGTTCGCTATCGCGGCGCACATGATATTCGGTGAACTTGTACATGCGTCCGGAAAAATTCAGCGGGTGGCCGTGGGTCAAGTGCCCGCCGTGGGAAAGCGCCATGCCTAGGACGGTGTCACCCGGCTGCAGCAGGGCCATGTACACCGCAACGTTGGCGGAGGTGCCGGAATGCGCCTGCACGTTGGCGTGATCCGCGCCAAATAGCTCGCGGGCGCGATCGATGGCCAACTGCTCCACCTTGTCGGCATATTCGCAGCCGCCGTAGTAGCGCTTGCCGGGATAGCCTTCGGCGTATTTGTTCGTGAAGATCGAGCCCATGGCCTCCAACACCGCTTCAGAGACCAAATTTTCCGACGGGATCAGCTCCAAGCCCGTGGCTTGACGCCGCGCCTCGTCTCGAAGAAGGTTGGCGATGTCCGGGTCGACCGCATCGAGCGGGCGTTGCATTCTGCTATTTGCTTCTGTGTTCATTGGTTCTCCTAAAAGCCTCGCACGCGCGGGGAACAATGCGGCTCTCGTAGGCCACTAATTATTCTTTCTTTCATCTTGCTCGATTATCGCGATCTTTTCAACGCGCCGCGAGTGACGGCCGCCCGCAAACGCTGTATTCAAGAAGATCTGCACCATTTCGATGGCTTGGCTGCCGCTGACCACCCGACCGCCCAGGGCCAGCACGTTGGCATCGTTGTGTTCGCGGGCCATGCGAGCGGTACTTACATCATGGGCCACCGCGGCGCGAATCCCGCGCACCTTGTTCGCGGCGATGGAGATGCCAATTCCCGTGCCGCACACGGCGATCCCAAAAACGTCCTTGTGCGACGCAACGCATTCGCCCACCGCTTTGCCGTAGTCGGGATAATCCACGGATTCTTCCGACCACGTGCCCAGGTCATCGACAAGGTATCCGGCGTTCTGCAGGAACTCGCGAATGGTTTCTTTAACCGGGAAGCCGGCATGGTCCGCACCCAAGGCAACTCGCGGCTTCGAAGAAAGTTCCGGCATGTGCGCCTCTGGCGGCGATTCTAGCGGAGTGCGCCAGCAACCGCAATGCGCGCAGGAATTTCCCGTCGCTGCCGATTGCAGTTCAGATGAATGGGGCTGCCACCCAAAGCACATAGAGACTGGGGAAACCACACTTTCAAGCGGACAGGAGTTTTTTGCCTTGAAGCAAAATGAAAACCATGCCGGTGGCGATCAAAACCCAAGTGGCGGGTTCTGGAGCTGGAACGCTGGAGGTGCCGGTGAGCAAAATGTCGTAGTTTATTAAATCGGTGTCGGGCGACGTGAATACGCCATCGTCCCAGGACGCGATGGCTCCGGCACCGGAATTCGGGCCGACAACATCGGTTGATAGCAAGTACGTAAAGATGTCGTTGGAACTGCCGTCGAGCGGCAAATCCTGAGAGCGAGTGATCGCCAGGAAGTATGTGCCATCGGAGTGATCAGCATGTCCGTCGGTGGTGCATTTGGAATGAGAGAAGACGACGAGGGTGAAGCGTTCACAGATGTGGTGAACTTCGGAATCGTCTGTGTTCTGTCCGCCGGTAACGATGGTGATATTCCATATATCGTTGCGGGCCCTGCGGCCACGCCGGAAGTCCTGGCGCTCGCCGCGACCAATAGCGTCGTGGCATTTGGCATCCCCGTCGTGGTGAATTCTCCCGCATCGATTGCCGGAGAACTCCGCGCGGATCGTGCTGCGGCGTCGACAACGTCGGTTTGGGACGCCAGTAATCCGCTTGCCGTAAGTATTTCGTTTGGCACTTACCGGCTGAATACCAACCAGAGCTACAAAAAGAAAATTGTCGTAAGAAATTACAGTTCGACGCCGCGGACCTACACAATCGCGAATACCTACCGGGATGCGCCCAATCTAACGGGCGTGACCATCACCGCGCCCGCAAGCATTTCCGTTCCGGCTAACGGCGCCGCGAGTTTCACACTGAGCCTGACGGTGAATGCAAGCTCGCTGCCTGTCTGGACGTTGAATGGCGGTCCCAATGGCAGCAATGGCGAGCTTCTGAACACGGTGGAGTATGCCGGGTATCTGAGCTTCACGAGTGGGACCGAGAACGCGCACATTCCATGGCACATCCTGCCGCATAAAGCGGCAAATGTGCAGCCCTCCAGTACTTCCGTTGCGCTTGGCGGTAATCCGCAAATTCTGACCGTTACGAATGGCAGCGGGGCAGTCGGAGGACTGGTGGATGTTTTTTCGCTGACCGGCCGGGGCACACAGTTTCCTGCGTCGGAGTTACCGGCGCCGGGTGCTGACTTGCGGTCATCAATCTGCAGGCCACCGGCGTGCGCTTGATTTGTCTTTCGAGCGATTGCTCCAGTCTCGGCGTGCAATTCGCCGTCACCACGTTCGGGCAGAGATCGCACCCAGACGTTCCGGCAGAGTTCGATGTGCTGATTGACGTGAACGGAGACGGCGTTCCGGATCTGGACATATTCAACGCAGACATCGGTTTGTTTACGGCGGGAGCATTTAGCGGACAGAACGGCGTCTTCGTGGCAGACGTTGCGGCTGGCACGGCGGCTGGGCCGTTCTTCTACAGCATCGCGGATCTGGATTCTGCGAATGTGATACTGACTGCGCCGCCCAGCGCGCTGCAAACCTCGCAGGGCCTGCAATTGACGTACTCGACGCCGTTCGTGTATTCGGTTCTAGCGTTCGACAATTATTACACTGGCAACCTAACCGACTCCATCGGACCGATGAAGTACGAACTGGATATGCCACAGTTCTACGCAGGGGCGTCTGATTTTACGGTTCCCGTCAATGGCGCAACACCAGTGGCGATCTTCCCGAATAACGCCGCCAATCCTTACTTCACCGGCCCATACAACGGCAACTCACCGTCGCAAACCGGAATGTTACTGATGTATACGGACGGTAAAGTTGCTCGCGAAGCTGACTTTGTCTCCGTGACTCCCTAGTTGACTTATCTCGCGGAATGATCCGGCACTCAAGATCGAGCAGGGCAAGTCGCGCCGCTCGTGTTGACATTTGATGATTCGGCGAAAAAGTCCTATCTAGATACCGAAGAAGTGCGCGCTGCGCACGGCAGATCGAACCATCTCTTGACAAACCTGCAGGCAGAACTTTGCCCGCGTTCAATCGCGGGAAAAGTTGCTAGAATTTCATGCATCCCATGGGGCGAGAGCGCACACTTGTTTCGATTGTTTTGGCGATGCTGGTTTGCGTTCCGTTACTCGCCAGTCTGACCCCGCAGAATCCAGCTCCCACGGCCCAGTCCAGCGAGAGCGCAAAAGCACAGACAGGGAGAGCGGAATCTGCGCCGAATCCCCGCATGTTCTTTCGAGATGTTGCCTCCGAGTCTGGAGTTACAACCGTGCCCAATTCACAGGCGGACCGGCGCTACGTTTTGGAGACCATGGGAGGCGGCGGAATCGCTCTGTTTGACTGCGACAACGACGGCAAACTGGATCTAGCCGTGGTGAACGATTCGACCATCGAGCAATACCGTAAAGGCGGGGACTTGATGATCACGTTGTACCACCAGGATGGCACTGCTGCCGCCGTGCATTTCTCCGATGTGACCCAAGCATCCGGTTTGACCGCTCGAGGATGGGGCATGGCGATCGCTGTGGGAGATTACGATAACGACGGACTCCCCGATTTATACGTGACGGGCTACGGCCATAACGTCCTGTATCACAATCTCGGAAACTGTAAGTTCGAGGACTTGACCGCCAAGGCCGGAGTGCTAGGCGGAGGTTTTAGCGAAGGAGCCGCGTGGGCGGATTATGACCGCGACGGGCATTTGGATTTATTTGTCGCGCGCTACGTGAAGACCGATGTGAATCATCTTCCAGACCCGGCAAAGGGTTTTCGAGGTTATAGGGGAGTGCCTTTCGAATTGCCTGACACCATGGAGGGAGAAACCGACCTTTTGTTTCGGAATCGAGGCGACGGCACATTCGAAGAAGTATCCAAAAAAGCGGGTGTGAACGATCCCGACAAACTTCATGGCATGGGCGTGGCGTGGGGCGATTACGACGGCGATGGCTGGCCCGATCTCTATGTGACCAACGATTATGGTGCGACCTACCTGTACCACAATCGGCAAAACGGAACCTTTGAAGAAGTCGGCGGGCCTTCGGGAACGGGCTTGGGCCCAGACGGCCAAGGCTATGGAAACATGGCGGTGGCTTTTGGCGACTTTGATCGCGATGGCAAGCTCGACATGTTTGTTACCCGCGCGGACAATCAACCGGCCAGCCTGTATTGGAATCAGGGCGACCATTTCCTCGATGTGGCCCACGAAGCTGGTATCGCCAGCCTGACGAAGGCTCGCGTGAAATGGGGAACTGGCTTCGGCGATTTCGACAATGACGGTTGGCCGGACATCCTGGTGGCCAACGGCAACTTTTCGTCGTTGCTCGACTCGCTGCCGAAGCAGGATCGGTTTGCTGAACCGATACAGCTGTTTCGCAACCGCGGCGATTCTTCTTTTGAGGAGATCGCCGACGAGGCGGGGCTCAATGTTGGGCGGCTGTATTCACGAAGGGGGACCGCTTTCGGGGACATCAATAATGATGGGAAGCTAGATGTAGTGGTGTTCAATGCGAATGCGCCACCGTCGGTTTTCCTGAACGAAACGAAGAACGCAAACCATCGCGTTCTGTTTCGGCTCGTGGGCACGAAAAGCAATCGCGCCGCTATCGGCGCACGCGTGCGCGTAACCACGTCCAAAATGACGCAAATCGACGAAGTCCATGGAGGCGGCAGCTACAATTCCACCAGTGACACGCGGCTACACTTCGGCCTCGGCAGCGAACCGACCATGAATAAAGTAGAAATTTTCTGGCCGAGTGGTTTGCGGCAGGAATTCCACGACGTTCCGGCCGACGCTATCTACGAAATCAAAGAAGGCGAGCCCATTCGGAAGATTACACAATTACCGGCGCCATGAGAGTTGATCGGCCGACGAGCAATCCGGAATGGCAAGACTCAACCAGCGGGCGCCGGCGCGGGTGGCAATGACGGAGCTTCCGGGGAGGGCCAAATCAGCGAGGCCAGCGCCGGGTAGCGAGACGCGAAGAAATAAATGGAATATGCCGGGAAGAACACCACGGTGGGCACGGAGATCAGAGAGACGACAAACAACACAATCGCCAAGAGTACGCCCGCCGCGGCGACTGCCAGCGTGATCGTGTACACGTTCCACGATATGCCTGCCGCTTTCGCGCTCAGCAGGACAAACGCTCCGATGCCGCCAACTGGTATCAACAGAATTAAAATCGCAATCAGCGAAATGATGGTGAGAGCCATGCTCGCGGCTATGGCCAGTACGATTTTCATTCCAATGTACCCAGCGTAGGCGCCCTTCTCCGCCTTCAGCCACAACCATAACCTGTTCCATCCTTCGAAGACGCTGATTCCCTCGAGTGCCATCTGGGGGACAACAAAATCCTTGGTCATAACGTGCACCACGGCAAACCCCACCACCAGGGTTAGCAGCATGGAGAACAAAAAGAGGCCGCCTAGAATCAACCGCCCCACATGTTCGCCAGGACGTTTGAACCAGCCATCTCCCCAGGCGAGGGCCAAAGGAATGCCGATCAGGACCATGAGAGACGCGAGACCTAATAGCGACAACAAAATCTGCCACACAAACAAACGGCGGCCCTCATGCCGGCGTCGCGCCCAACCTTCGCGGATGTGGCATTCCTTTATCACGATGCTGTCGAACAGAATGAACCGCATCACGCTATTGAGGTACGTAAATAACACGAAGATAACCATCCCCGTGACAATCAGAAGTGTAATTAGCCCGGCCAGCGCCGCTGGGTGTTGCGCTAAATGCCATGGCCAAGACAGACCAAAAAACTGGTTGGAGCCTCCCTGGCTATATGTCGCGGGGATCCGAAAGCTGCCGTTGAAGCCGCCAGACCCCAGTTCTCCCGCCAAGAAACCTACTAGGGACAAGCGCCACCATTGGCGGAAGCGGAAGGGTTGAAATAGCTGAGTCTTGGCGTGTTGCAGAGCGGGATTAATGGCATCGGCGGCAGAAATGGGCAAGAACACACCTCGGTCCGGCAGACTATTCGATAGTGCGAACGTACTCTGAAGGAGCGAAGAGTTCAATGACAGGGGTTACCAGGTGTTGTGACTGCGGAACGTTGTGGTTACCCCGTCGAATGTCGCTCCGGTCCATTACAAAAGCGGCTCCCAAGCATCAAAGTCTTTGATGTTATCGAAGCTGCGGTTTTGTGGCCTGCGGTTCTATACTTAAGGCGCTGTTCCCGAACCAGCAAATCACTCTGAGGATGAACATGGCAAACATCTACGCGGATAACTCACTGAGCATTGGCAGGACTCCCTTGATCAAACTGAATCGCGTGACCGAAGGCGCGAAGGCCACGGTGCTGGCGAAAATTGAGGGGAGAAACCCGGCGTACTCGGTGAAGTGTCGTATCGGGGCGGCAATGATCTGGGACGCAGAAAAGCGCGGCGTGCTGAAACCGGGCATCGAGATTGTGGAACCGACCAGCGGCAACACAGGCATCGCCTTGGCCTATGTAGCCGCAGCGCGCGGTTATGCCATCACTTTGACCATGCCGGAAACCATGTCGCTGGAAAGGCGGCGGGTTCTGGCGGCGTTCGGCGCGAAGTTGGTCTTGACGCCCGGGCCGGAAGGCATGAAGGGCGCCATCAAGAAGGCCACGGAAATTTACGAATCCGATAAACAGCACTATTTTTTGCCGCAGCAATTCGACAATCCCGCCAATCCTGACATTCACGAGAAAACCACTGGCCCGGAGATTTGGAATGATACGGACGGAGCGATCGATATTTTCGTCAGTGGTGTTGGAACTGGCGGCACCATAACCGGCGTTTCGCGCTATATCAAGAACACCAAGGGGAAGAAGATTTTGTCAGTCGCAGTGGAGCCAACGGCCAGCCCAGTGATCACGCAGGTGCGCGCCGGGCAGCCCCTGGTGCCCGGGCCTCACAAGATTCAGGGACTGGGAGCGGGATTCATACCGAAGAACCTGGATGTGAGCCTTGTCGACCGCGTCGAGCAAGTCACCAACGAGGAATCGGTGGAAATGGCACGGCGACTGGCGCGCGAAGAGGGCATCCTGAGCGGCATTTCGTGCGGCGCGGCTGCTGCCGCTGCCGTGCGGCTGGCGAAACTGCCGGAATTTGCCGGTAAGATGATCGTCACTGTGCTGCCGGACGGCGGCGAGCGTTATCTATCAACGATTCTGTTCGAAGGCATCGGACAATAAGAGGCGAGCAGAGTCGCGATTCATGAAGATTAGATAGCGGCACTGCTTACGCGACTTTACCTGCGCCGAAATTACTATGACCACACCCAATAACGATTTGCGATCCCTGGCGCGCGAATTTCGCCTGGCATTGGAAGCGCGCCTGGCGGATGCCAGCATGTGGGAATACCGGTTGCCGTCGAAAGATGAGGTGGCGGTATTTTGCCGCTCGTATCTGGATGGACTGTTTCCGCTGTATTTCGCCAAAGAAGAGGTGCAAAACCCCGACGCCGAGGGCTTTCAGGCACAACTGGATCTGCAACTGGCGGAACAGATTGTCTACGCGATGCGCTTTGACTTTAACTGCTGCGGCAAAGCTGTGCCGGCAAATCTCGCGGAGATCGCGGGCGAATTGGTTGAGGCGTTGCACGCAAAACTTCCGGCGCTTGCCCAGTTACTGGGCACGGATTTGCGCGCGGCAATGAAAAACGATCCTGCAGCGAGCGGCTTCGAGGAAATATTGCTGAGTTATCCGGGAGTCGAAGCGATTACGGTGCAGAGGCTGGCGCACGAATTGTATCTTTTGAAGGTGCCGTATCTGCCGCGAATGATGACCGAGATTGCGCATAGCCGCACCGGCATTGATATTCACCCCGGCGCGAAACTTGATGAGTCATTTTTTATCGATCACGGCACTGGTGTGGTTATTGGGGAAACCGCAACGATCGGCAAGCATGTGACGCTCTATCACGGCGTGACGCTGGGCGCGTTCAATCCCACCAGCCGCCGCGATGCAGACGGGGAACTGGTTCGCGGCTTGTCTAACAAGCGCCACCCTGATATCGAAGACCACGTCACCATCTATCCGGGCGCAACGATTCTTGGCGGCGACACGCGCATTGGGCACCACAGCATCATCGGCGGCAACGTCTGGCTGACGCATTCGGTGGCACCCTACAGCCGGGTGACCGTGAAAGATCCCGAACTGCTCATCCGCAGCAGCTCGCGCGATTCCGACGAAGAGTGGTTCCTGGGCAGCTCGATCTAGCTGCGTAGCAGGCTAGGGCGCCGCAAGTGCTCCGATTCCTTGAAAAGAGTTGTGCCACCATATATTCTTAGATAGTAAACTACAAACTAGATTATAGTGTGGGTTGATGGGCGCAGAACGTGGTGGATTCAGTGTGGTATAACTGTTATACTGGTTTGCGTCTGCACTTTGATGAAGCAAAAAGTGGCAAGCTGCGCGCAAACCGCAAACGCGGCGTCGGATTTGAAGAGGCTTCTGAACTGTTCTGTCAGCCGCACTGTATTGACCAGCGCAGCGAGCTCCCGGAGCAGTACCGTGCCATCGGATGGATTGGCGGAAAGCTGTATGCTGTGGTTTTCGAGGTCAGACACGATGGCCTCGGAGAGTACCACCACCTGGTGACACTTTGGAAGGCGACTGCTGAAGAGAGAAAATTATATGAAACGAGTTCGTAAGAAAAGACCGATCAGTGCCGAAGCTATTGCCCGCATGGCGGACCAGGGGAAAGACATTAGCCGGTTCTTCACGAATCAAGGCCGAATGGTCTATCCCATCCAGCGGGTGAATGTGGACTTCACTGCGGAAATGCTTGCAGAACTTGATCGCGAAGCCGCTGGATTGAATATTAGCCGCCAGGCGGTCATCAAGACCCTTGTGCGAGAAGGCTTGGACAGGCGATACCCGCGTCGAGAATCCTCCAGAGGGAAATCCCCGCGCGTTCGTAGTTCGATCACGTCCAGTCGAACGGCGACAAAGTAAATGCCGATCTCAATCGAGAGAGCATTCCCCTTTTGATCTAGGTTGCCGGCGGCGCGGATCCTAATATCCCTTGTTCAACAAGCGATTTCTGGAATTCCTCATTAAGCGCTGCTCCCCAGAAAAGGCATTCCGGGTCGAAATTGTCATAAGCCGCAAACTGAAGAACTCCGTCATTTTCTATCTGAATGTGACGGACACGTCGCGAAACTCCTCCACCCATCCTTGACAGAATTTCTTGGCTCATCGATGCATTCAGCGGCATAACGAGGAAATCTTGTTTTGGCCATATCGTGTTTCTTTTGAGGACAGCAGTCTCTTCGAGCGACATGCCCGCCAACTGCTCTAACTTGAATCCGGTCAAGTCACCTTCGAGGGACATATAGGAAGTCGCAGCAAGCTCGTCTATGACCGCCTGAAGCAAGCGACCGCTGTCTCGCACAATCCAGTTCGCGTTAGATTTCATGAAGGAAATGTATCATGAGCGTTGCCCACTATTGCCGTTGCGGTCTGCGTTGCCGCGGGCGCGCGTTGACAGTGCCGGACGCCTCCATTACGCTGAAAAGCTTACACACCGCGACAGAATCACACAGGGAGACGCATGGCTGACGAGAAGCTTCCAACACGAGCCGAAGATTTTTCCGAGTGGTACAACCAACTGGTGCTGAAGGCGCAATTGGCCGACTACGCGCCCGTGCGCGGCTGCATGGTTGTGCGGCCATACGGTTGGGCGCTGTGGGAGAACATCCAGCAGGCACTGGATCGCCGCTTCAAAGCCACCGGCCACCAGAACGTGGCGTTCCCGCTGCTCATTCCAAAGAGTTTCATCGAAAAAGAGAAGCACCACGTCGAAGGATTTTCGCCAGAATTGGCGGTGGTGACGATCGGCGGTGGCGAAGAGTTGGCCGAACCGCTGGTGCTGCGCCCAACGTCGGAAACCATCATCGGCCACATGTGGTCGAAGTGGATTCAATCCTACCGCGACCTGCCGGTGCTGATGAACCAGTGGAACAGTGTGGTGCGCTGGGAGTTGCGCACGAAACTATTTCTGCGCACGCTGGAATTTTACTGGCAAGAGGGCCACACCGCGCATGCCACGCGCGACGAGGCAGTGGAAGAAACGAAGCAGATGCTCGATGTCTACGCTGACTTTGCGGTGAACGATGCCGCGATTCCGGTAATTCCCGGCGCGAAGTCTGACGCTGAGAAATTTGCCGGCGCTGACGTTACCTATTCCATTGAAGCGATGATGGGCGACGGCAAGGCGCTACAGTCTGGAACATCGCACTTCCTGGGACAAAATTTCGCGCAAGCCTTCGATGTGAGATATCTCGACCAGAACGGAGCTCTGCAGCACTGCTGGACAACCTCGTGGGGGCTTTCCACGCGAATGATCGGCGCCATCATCATGGTACACGGCGACGACCAGGGCTTGGTGATGCCGCCAAAGTTGGCGCCCACGCAGGTAGTGATCGTGCCAATCTACAAGACCGATGAAGAGAAGGCGTCGGTGCTGAAGACGGCGAAGGAATTGAAAGCGCAACTGATCAAGGCGAACTTGCGCGTGGCCCTGGACGAGCGCGAAGGTTTCAGCCCCGGCTGGAAGTTCAACGATTGGGAGATGCGCGGCGTGCCGGTTCGCGTGGAATTGGGCCCGAAGGACGTGGCCAAGCAAGCGGCCATGCTTGCTCGGCGCGACAAACCCGGCAGGGAAGGCAAAGTGAGCGCGCCGTTGGTGGATCTGGCGGGAACGATCGAAAAGCTTTTGGCGGACATCCATCAATCGCTCTACGACAAGGCGTTGGCTTTCCGTCGTGCCAACACGTACGAGGCTGCCACCTTCGACGATTTCAAGAAGGCCGTGGAATTTGGCTTCGCCTTTGCCTTTTGGTGCGGCAGCGGCGAATGCGAGGAAAAGGTCAAGGAAGAGACGCGCGCCACTATGCGTTGCATTCCACTGGATCCGGCGGCCGTGATGGGGACCGCTGGCGGCGAGGGCACGGGAGTATGTGTGTACTGCGGAAAGCCGGCGAAGCATCGCGCCATTTTCGCGCGAGCCTACTGAGAACTCTCTCGACAAATGCCGTAAACATTACAGACGAGGCCCGGGTGTTACGCCTGGAGAACATCTGCCCGCACCAAATCTCGACAGTCCTTCCGCACGGTGCTAGCGTAAACAAATGGAAGCAGAATTTGCGCTGCCCAATGTCGGGAAGGGCAGTGCCGGGAGAGGTTTGCGGTGACTCAGCCAGCTAAAGAATCCCAGCGAAAGCAGCGAGGGGCGGGCAAGCTTAAGGCCATTGTCTACACCGCGATACTGGTGGTGGGCGTATATGTGGCCTTCAAGATTGTTCCGCTGTACGTTGCGGATTATCAACTGAAAGACAAGATGGCCGAGCAAGCTCGCTTTGCCGTTGTGAATCGCTACTCGGATGATCAAATTCGCGATGTCATTTACAAAACGGTTCAGGACCTGGACATTCCGGCGAAGCGCGAGGACATCAAGGTGGAGCACACCAACCACGGCCTGCGCATCAGCCTGGACTATACAGCCCCGGTCGATTTTATGGTCTACCAGACGCAGTGGAGTTTCGCTCCATCGAGCGAGGCGGTTGACATTATGAAGTAGGGCGGTGGCCCTGTCTTCCCGCCTTTTTCCCGTTTTCGCCACCCGCGCTTTCTTCCTGCGCGGCAATCAGCGACAATAGAACCGTCCACCCTCGGGAGTCGTCTTTTGCGCTTTCGCTTAGAAAAAGGCTTCTGGACCTCGCGCCTCGGTCTCGGGCTGCTAATCGCTTTCGCCGCATGCTTCTTGCTCGCGGCGTGCACCTTCACCTACTACTACGTGAAATATTCGCGCATGATCGATGCGCGCCTATCCGGGCACGTCCTGCAGAACACCACGCAGATTTTCTCCGCCCCGGAACGCATCTCCGACGGCCAAGCCTGGAGCCAGGATGATCTGGTGATGTACCTGCAACGAGCCGGCTATCGATCCGCGCAAGATGACAACTCGATGGGCCAGTATGTCGTCAATGAGAAGACCGTAGACATCCGGCCGTCCAAGCTGTCCTATTTTGGCGGCAGCAACGCGCTATCGATCGAGTTCAAGGGCAATGTGATCCGCTCAATCCGGCCGCTGTCCGGCGGGACCGATATGGGAAGCGCGGACATTGAACCGGCGCTGCTGACGAATCTGTTCGATAGCGCGCGAGAAAAGCGGCGGCCGGTGCGGTATGTCGATTTACCTCCGCTGTTGGTTCACGCCATTCTTTCTGCCGAGGACAAGCGCTTCTTCGAACATCCGGGCTTCGATTTCATTCGTATCTTCGGAGCAGCGTGGGCAGATATTCGGCACAGCCAGCACATGCAGGGCGCCAGCACCATCACCATGCAGGTGGCGCGCACGTATTTTCTTTCCACCGACCGCACCTGGCGCAGGAAGCTTGCCGAGGCCATGCTGTCATTCGAACTGGAGCAGCGCTTCACCAAGCAGCAGATTTTTGAGATGTACGCCAACGAAGTGTACCTGGGCAACCGCGGCAGCTTCGGCATTCGCGGCTTCGCTGAGGCCAGCGTGGCATATTTTGGTACCGACTTGCGCCAGCTTTCCCTTTCAGAGTGCGCATTTCTCGCCGGCCTGATTCGTGCTCCCAACTATTATTCCGTTTCCGACCGCCATCCGGAACGAGCCGTGCAGGCCCGCGATCGCGTCCTGACGCAGATGCTGGAGAACAAGTTCGTCAACGAAGCGGACGTGCAGGTTGCCAAGGAAGTTCCCTTAAAATTGGTACGCGCATCGGTGGCAGGCAAAGAGGCGCCATATTTCATCGACATGGTGAAGGACCATCTACTCGAAAATTATTCCGAGGCCGAATTGCTGAGTGAGAACTTCCGCGTGTATACCACGCTGGACCCGCAGTTACAGCGAGCCGCCGCTGTCGCGGTGGAAGCCGGCATGAAGAATGTGGACGCGCTGTTGGAGAAGCGTTACGAGAAATTGCGAAAGCTGAAAGGGAAGAAGGCCGCGCCGGAGTTGATTCCGCAGGCCCAGGTGGCTCTGGTGGCCTTGGACCCGCACACGGGTGAAATCAAGGCTTTGATTGGCGGCAGGGATTACGGGCAAAGCCAGTTGAACCATGCATTGGCGCACCGCCAGCCCGGTTCGGTGTTCAAACCGTTTGTGTACGCCGCAGCGTTCAGCAATGCCATCGATGGCGTTCAGCCCATCATTACTCCTGCGACCACCATCGATGATGAGCCCACGGTCTTTGAATATGACGGCCAGGAATATACGCCCAACAACTATGGCGAGCGGTTTATGGGCAAGGTGACGGTGCGGCAGGCGCTGACCAATTCATTAAACGTTGCCACCGTGAAAGTGGCGGAAATGGTTGGCTATGGCCGAGTCGTCCAGATTGCCCGCCAAATGGGATTGGGTTCCAACATCCGGCCCACGCCGGCGGTTGCGTTAGGAGCTTATGAACTGACTCCGGTGGAAGTGGCTGGTGCTTACACCGCGTTTGCCACTGTCGGAACTCGAGCGGAACCCGTGTTCCTGAAGAACGTGACCAGCGCGGGCGGAAATACGCTGGAGAAATATTCTCCAACAAACAAACTGGTGCTGGACCCTCGCGTGGCGTTTCTGGTCGATAGTCTGATGAAAGATGTGCTGAATAAGGGCACCGGCGCTTCCGTTCGCGCCAAGGGATTTACATTACCCGCCGCTGGCAAAACGGGCACCTCGCGCGACGGTTGGTTTGCCGGCTTCACCAGCAATCTGGTCTGCGTCATCTGGATCGGCTTTGACGACAATCACGACCTGGGATTGCAGGGCGGCCAAACTGCCGCGCCCATATGGGCGGACTTCATGATCAAAGCCACCACGCTGCCGGGATACCGCGACGTCAGAGACTTTCAGATGCCGGAGGGCGTGCAGTCCGTGATGATCGATGCGGACACACTGGAACTAGCGACGCCGAGCTGCCCCACGACGCGGGAAGAGGTTTACGTCAACGGTTCCGCTCCGACGCAGCTCTGCGAACTGCATGGCGGTCACGGTGCCGCGACCTCGGCGGGCGGTTTTCTGTCTCACATCTTTGGCGGTGGCCCCAAGCCGCCGCAACCCGACGGAACGAATGGCACCGCGGCGCAGTCGGATCCCAACGCGCAGGTGCAAGGCGGCGATGGTGTGGAAGCCGTTAAGGCTCCGGAGAAGAAAAAAGGGCCGTTGCAGAAGTTTTTTGGTATCTTTGGGGGTAAGAAGAAGAAAGAGCCGGAGAAACCGCCACCGGAAAAAGGAGATTCGCCATGAAAAAGTATCGCTTGGCGATTCCAGTCATTTCTGTCCTCACTTGCGCCAGTGTGTTGCCTGCCTATCCCCAGTCGAATCCAGACACTCCTCAGACGCCACCCGCGGCCACCGAGCCTGCCACTCCGCCGCTTACCGACGAGCAAATGGCCCGGTTAATGCTGGTGCGCAAGCAATACACGGAGGCAGAGACCATCTTTCGCCGGCTGACCCACGAGCAGCCGAAGAATGCTGTGTATTGGAATGAGCTTGGCATTTCCTATCAGAACCAGTCGGAACTCAACAATGCGCTGAAGTGCTACGAAAAGTCGGCCAAGCTGGATTCTCACTATGCCGATCCGCAGAATAATGTCGGCACCATCTGGTACGAGCGCAAGAAATATCCCAAGGCCATCCGCGCTTATAAGAAAGCAATTCTGATCAAGAACGACTTCGCGGCTTTCTACCTGAACCTGGGTTTCGCGTATTTCGGCCAGCAAAACTACGATGATTCCATCGCCTCTTTCCGCAAGGCTCTTCAGATTGACCCAGCGGCGTTCGACAATTCTCGTGCGCGCATGGGCACGGTGATTCAGGATCGTTCGCTGAGCACGGACCGCGGCAGGTTCTACTTTATGCTCGCAAAATCGTTTGCGGAGGCGGGCAATGTGGAGCGCTGTGTCATCTACCTGAAGAAGGCCAAAGACGAAGGATACAAAGACTACACCACGGCGAAGACCGATCCTTCGTTTGCCGCCGTGCTGAAGGATCCCGCTATTCAAGAAGTCCTGGCGTCCAAGCCCGAAGAAACGGTCCAGCCCTGAGGGCGATCCCAAGCGGCTACTTTAAACCGTTAACCAGGTATAAATCCGAAAGGTGATGGCTGTACGTGTACGCGTAATTCTGCCCGTCGGGAGAAATAACCACCGCCTCGCTTTTCATTGCAGAGTTGTCCGGCGGCGGAGGCAACTGCTTCCACAACCGGCGACGCCCGGAAGCGAGTTCAATGCGTGAGATCGTCATCGGCCTCTGGCGAGTCTGCGAAATGTAAAGAAATTTGCCGTCGCTGGTCCAGCCGCTCGGTAACTCTCCTGGGGCAATGTCGAACTCCTTATACGGTTTATTGTTGGATTCGGAAGCGTACAGCAATACCCGGTGGTCTTCGGTGACGGCCAGAATTTCCCCTTTGGGAGAAACGCTGCAAAATCCCACGCCATCCGCAGTGAACGCCCGCGGCTTGCCTGCCTCAATGCTCTGCACGTAGCACCGCTGTCCATGATCCGTCTCAGAAGCCACGAACATGACCCGCTTGGCATCAGGAAACCATCGCGCCCCAGCGAACTGATAGTGCTCAATCGCGCCGCGCTCCAGCGTTTTCGGAGTGCCGGCCCCAGTCGGCAACAATACAAGCTGATCTGTCGGTGGCGGCATGATGGAAAGCGCCCACTTGCCGTCGGGCGACAGTGACTGTGCCGCGCCCGAACCGAGCATGACGGGCGGGGAACCGTCGGTAGGCCGCAAACCAACCTGGTATGAGAACCCGGAATCCTCTCCTTCCGCGCCGAACAAGATCTGCTTCCCGTCGTTCGAGATGTCCATGACGATGGACCAATCTTTCCAGGAAAGTTCGCGCGGTTCTTTTTCGCCGGCGCCTATGAACAAGATTCCAAGCCGCTCATTATCGCGAGACAATAGCAATCGCCCGTCGCGCGAAATGTCCTCTAAAGTGAGTCCTCCGGCTACGTTCAAGACAGCGCGCGTGTGGCCGCTCAAGTTCACGGCATAAATCGAACGGCTCACTCCTGAGTGCGCGGCCGCAAACCATAGCTCGTCGCCAGGCGGGGTCCAAGCCAGCCCTCGTTCACTCTCCCAGAAATCAGTGAGCACTTTTTTGACCCCGTTCAGGCTGACCACCATCACTGTGCCACGGTCGTCCGGCGCCACAGGATGGTCCAGGAACGCGATGGAGTCACCCGAGGGTGAGAATCGCGGCGAAGTAATCCAGCCGCCGTTTTCGTACAGCACGTGCCCAACGGGAAATTCAAGCCGGCACTTATGACCCGCTCGCCTCACAATCGCAATCTGGCCGTCAGGCGACCAATCGGCGGCTTCCACATCCGGCACCAGTTCTCGCGGGGCTCCACCGCTAAGCGGCACGCGCGCCAGAACTCCTGGATTGGTGCGATAGCCCATTTCGAACAGCGGCTTGGCTCCCGGCACCAGAACGGCGAGTTCTCCTTGTCGCGAAACTCCCAGAAGCACGGCGTTCGGTATGCCCAGGGATTGTGAATTGGGGGCGCCCAACCGCTGGGTGCGGATGTCTCCCGTGGTCATATGTCCGCCTTGGGTGTAGACCACGGAGGCACCGTCGGGAGTGAAGCGCGCGTCGGTAAGCTCAGGAGTGGGCTCGTTGAACGTCAGCCGCTGGAATTCTGGCGGTGCGGATGCTTGTGTACTGTGCCAAGGCATCAGCTTCCACGCCAGTCCGAGGACCGCGGCGAGGATGATCACGGCAACGCCGATGGTTGTTACGGATCGCCGCCCGTTGTCTTGGGAAGGTCCGGCTGGAATAGGTGACAGGGCGGGTGCCGATACGCCGACCCGCTCCACTGGCGCTACAAACCGGTAGCCGCGCCGCGGCACTGTCTCGATATAGCGTGGAGCGTCCGCGTCATCATTCAGGGTGGCGCGAATCTTCTTCACCGCGGTGTTCAGCGCGTGGTCGAAGTCGACAAACGTGTCCTGCGGCCACACGCGGCGCCGTAACTCCTCGCGCGTGACCAACTCCCCTGGGCGTTCGGCTAGCCTCGCGAGCACTAGCAGCGGTTGCTCCTGGCAGCGCAGCCGAATACCGTCCTTGCGAAGCACCCCGGCCTGCAAGTCCAGTTCATAGGCACCAAAGATGAGAGTGGCGGCTCGATCTGAATTAAGAGTGACCATGATGTCCTCGGTGTATTGGACGGGAAGAAGCGAAGGAAAGGTATGAATGTAAAATCGTTTTCATCTGTCCCCGGCGATACAAGTGCCGCTCCTGCCGTAAGTTAGCCGGCCACACGCAATCTACCCGCAATCCACCCGCAAACTCTTGTAGTGCCTTGCCGGCGCCGTAGGGTGCGCTTCACCGACCAAGGAGCGTGCGGCAACGGTGAACACCAAACGGACCATTGCAGCTTTGTTTTTGGTTTGCGGACTTTTGTCATCGCGACCAACCTGTGCCGAAAATCCCCCGGCCAGCCCAGCTCGCAGCGCGGATGCGCAAATACCTCGGAGTATTCCAGTAAGAATTTTCCGCGATTATTTGGTGATTGCCGAGGGCCAATTTGGCGACAGTTTGCCGCAGCAAAATTTCGTTGTGGATACCGGCACGGCCCCGAGCATCATTAATGTCAAATCCATCAGGCAACTTGGATTGGCCATGACGGCTTCCACGATGATCGCGATGGGCAAGACTATACCGACGGAGAGCGCCATCCTCCCGGAATTGGAGCTTGGTCCCATCCGCGCCGTTTCGGTACGCGTACAGGTGCAAGAGCTTTCGCGGCTCGAACGCGACTTGGGCATACCCGTCGCGGGAATCATCGGCCTCGACGTGCTGTCGAAGTCCAGTTTCCGTCTGGACTACGAGAAGAAGGAATTGGAGTTTGGCGACGTTTCTGACGAAGGCATACCCGTCTCGTTCAATGAGCGCACTGGGACCGCGGTTGCTCTGGTGAGCCTGGAAGGAATACCGGCGCGCCTGTTGGTAGACACAGGCTCCGACCGCGTGGCAGTGCTGGGGGGAAACTTGGGTGCGGCGAAGCGCTTGGCCTTGCGCACCACCGCGCAGCGTGGCTCGAGCATCGCCGACCCAAGCATGGAGGTGCAGGTATTTTTCGCGCCCGAACTTGTTTTTGGTGGCAAGCACTTCAGCGTCGAAAAAGCCTACTTCATTCCCGGCGGCTCCTATCCTGCGTTCGACGGAATCATGGGCGTGCGCGCGCTGGGATTTCGTGCCATCGCCTTCGATCAGGCGCGCGCCGCGATCTACCTGCAGAAATAGCGCGAGGTTCCGCGTTGTTTGGCCGCACCGTCTGTTAGAATAGCTGCTAGATGAATCAGCGGCCGCCATGGCTCCGCAAAGCTTTACTATTTCTTCTAGCGGGTATTTTTTTCTTTTTTAGCGCGCGACTTCCAGCTCAGCAACCCGTCTCTCCTTCCTCGGCGCCTGCTGCTAACCATTCCCTGGTTTCCGTCTACCTTGTTTTTCCCTTTGAAAACGCCGGCGCTCCTCCACGCCTCGATTGGATTGGCGAAGGTCTGGAGGAGTTGACCATCCAACGCCTCTCCCACGCGGGCCTGCAAGTCTATTCGCACTCCGGACGCGTGAACGAGATGGATCGCTACGGATTTCCGGACACCGGCAAACTGAGTCGCGCGTCCATGCTGCACGTCGCGCAGGAAATGGATGCGGATTACGCGGTTTTCGGCAGCTTCGCATCCGACGGAAAAACCCTTACCGTAAATGCCCGCTTGATGCGCATTAATCCCCCGGCGCTTCTTCCGGCTGTTACCGAACGCGGGCCTCTTGATTCACTGATGGAATTGCACACCCGAATTACGTGGCACTTGTTGGCGGCGACGGACCGTAATTTTCCTTTGAGCCTCGTCGAATTTTCCAAACTGCAACGGCCGCTGAGTCTCGCCGCGTTTGAACAATACATCCGCGGTTTGCTGACGAATGACGATGATGTCCGTTTGCGCGATTTGAAAGAAGCAGCGCGGCTGGAACCGGACTGGCCCGATCCGGCCTTTGCGATTGGCGAAGTGTATTTCGCTCGCGATGACTGCAACTCCGCGTTGCCCTGGTTTGCCCGCATCCCTGCGACCAATGCGCGCAGCGTGGAAGCAGCTTTCTCGACTGGAGTTTGCCGCTTGCGTCTCGGCCAAGCCGATCAGGCGGAACAAGTATTTGCTTCCCTGCAGGAGAGGTTGAAACAGAGCTTGGTTAGCGGCGGAGATTTGCCAGAAATTTTGAATAACCTGGGGTTGGCGCGCGCGCAACAAGGCAATTTGGCGGCCGCGCAGACGGCTGTCGGCCGCGCCAGGGACCTTGATCCAGACGAGGACGATTATCCCTTCAATCTGGGCTTGCTGGCGCTTCGTCAAAATGAACTGTCCGTCGCTGCCACTCACTTTCGTGAAGCGGCGCGGCGCGAACCCGACAATCCCGAAGATTTTGCTTTTCTGATTTATTCACTGCAGAAAGCCGGAAAAAACGCCGAAGCGGAACAGGAGCGCGCCACCGCCGTTGCTGCGTTAGGCGAAAAAGCGCTGCCGGCAATCAAGGTCGATGCCAAGGGTGACAATCTGTTGAAGTACCAGCGGGTGGCCAAGGAACTGGATATCACCACATTGCTGCTGGAGTTGGAGAACCCTTCTCTGCATCCGTCTGTCGCGATGGATACGTCCGCAACCAAAATGACGCCCGCGGCGCACCTTCGTCTCGGACGGCAGCAATTGATCGCCGGGCATCTGGACGCCGCGGAACAGGAATTTCGCGCTGTAATCGTTGCCGATCCCAAGAATGCTGCTGCGCACCGCGAACTGGCGGATATTTATCGGCGCCAAGGGAAACTGGATGACGCTGTAAAGGAATTGCAACTGTGCCTGGCCGTGCGGGATTCCGCCATCGAACGCACCATGCTCGCGCGCATTTATCTCGAGCAGAAAAAGCCGGACCTGGCGCGCGCCGAGGTGGAAAAGGCGGTCAAGCTGGCGCCGAACTACACCGCCGCCAAGGAATTGCTACAGCATCTGGGAACTAACCATCCCACGGGAGGTGCAAAATGAGCGCTCGTGGATCTGAACGAATAAATCGTCTTTGGGCCATGCTGTTTTTGCTGGTCTGTTGCGCGGGAATCGCGGCCCTGGGTTTCGTTTTGCTGGTCTCCACCGCGACCGCGGAATCGCACGCCGGTCCGTTGGTCCTTGAGTTGAAGCTGAGTGGCGCCGTCGAGCCGATCCTGGCAACCTACATTGATGAAGGCCTGGCGGACGCCGCAAAACGCAACGCCGCTCTCGTGCTGATCACCATGGACACGCCCGGCGGCCTCAGCGATTCCATGACTGACATTATTCATCACATTCTGGATTCGCCTGTGCCTGTAGTCGTATTCGTTGCGCCCGACGGCGCTCGCGGAGCATCAGCCGGCTTTTTCATCCTGCTTTCCGCGGACGTTGCCGCCATGGCTCCTGGCACGCACACCGGAGCTTCTACTCCCATTCTGATGCCCGGCATGTTCAACATGCCCGTCGACGAAGTTTTGCGTCGCAAACTGAACAACGATGCCACCGCTTTTCTGCGCAGCTTCACCGAAAAACGCGGCCGCAACCCTAAGCTCGCGGAGACCTCGGTCACGGACGCGCGGGCATTCACCGCGAAAGAAGCGCTCGACGGCCATCTGATTGACCTTATTGTGGCCGACAAGGACGAACTGCTGCGTACCCTGAATGGCCGCGAAATTACGCGCTTCGACGGAAAGACGACGAAGCTATCGCTCGACAACTACAACCTTGCGCAGTTTGAGCTTTCCGGGCGCCAGAAATTTCTCGCCAGGATCGTTGAGCCCGACGTATTCTTCATCTTGCTGATCGTCGGTGTTCTCGGCTTGTACACGGAATTCACGCACCCCGGCGTTATCGCTCCCGGCGTGATTGGCGGAATCTGCGCGCTCCTCGCTTTGTACGCCATGCAGTTGTTGCCCGTGAATTTCACTGGTGTGCTTCTGATATTGCTCGCCGTAGCGTTATTTATTCTGGAGGCGAAGTTCACAAGCCACGGCGTTTTGCTTTTTGGCGGCATCATCTCGATGCTTCTCGGCGCCATGTTCCTGATTCGTTCGCCGCTCACCGCCGGCGGCGTCAGTGTCGGCGTAGCGTTGGCCGCGACGATTCCGTTTGCCTTCATCACCGTGTTCCTTATGCGCCTGGTCCTGAAGTCTCGAAAATGGAAGAGCGCCACGGGTAAAGAAGAATTGCTTGGTGAGGAAGGCGTGGCCACCGTGCCGTTGCCCGCAGGTGGCGAAGGAATGATCCGCATCCACGGCGAATTGTGGCGGGCCATCGCAAAAGATGCGGTGCAAGAAGGCAGCAGAGTGCGTGTGCTCCGCGTGAATGGATTGAAACTCGAAGTTGAGCCCGTGGCCGTAAGCGCCGCGAAGTAAAGCTTTTTCAGTGCTAGTGACAGTGAGAGTCACAGGAGGTCCGACATGGAAATTGGAGCTATCGGTATTGCGTTTATTTTTCTGGTATTTCTGATCTGGATCTGGAATTCGCTGTACATCATTAAGGAGTGGGAGCGCGGTGTGGTGCTGCGCCTTGGACGCTTGCTCCCTGAAGCGAAGTCGGCCGGCCTGAACCTCGTTTTCTGGCCTATCGAAACGTTGTATCGCATCAATATGCGGCTGGAAACGCTCGATGTTCCGCCGCAGGACATCATCACGCGCGATAACGTATCCGTGAAGGTGAACGCGGTTTGCTATTTCCGCGTAGTCGACGCCAACCTGGCGATGTCGCAAGTGCAGAATTATCAGTACGCCACTTCGCAACTGGCGCAGACCACGCTGCGCAGCATCGTTGGCCAATTCGAACTGGATGAAATTCTCTCGCAGCGCGACAAAGTAAACGCAAAACTGCAGGTTATTCTGGACCAGGACACCGAGCCTTGGGGCATCAAGGTAAGCAAGGTCGAGGTCAAGCAGGTGGACATTCCCGAGCAGATGCAGCGGGCCATCGCCAAGCAGGCCGAAGCCGAACGCGAGCGCCGCGCCAAGGTGATTCACGCCCAGGGCGAATTCGAAGCCTCGCAAAAACTCGCCGATGCCGCCAAGGTCCTGCAAACGGAAGCCTCGGCCATCCAGTTGCGCTACCTGCAGACCCTGACCGAGATAGGTGTCGAAAAGAACACAACGATTGTCTTTCCGCTTCCAATCGATATTATAAATAAGTGGACACAAGCTTTAGGGGGCTCGAATAAGTAGGTATGGCATCCGGGGGAAGAAAAAGCGCTAGTGAGCGTGTGCTGGAAGGGAAGCACGTCATCGGCTTGTTTTTGCTGATGCTGCTTTTTTCCGGCGTGTTCTTCACGCTTGGCTACGTCATGGGACGCAACCAGTACGATGGACAGGTACGCGCGGCCACCACCGGTTCGCGCACACCAGACACCATTGTCCCCACAAAGAATAATCCCGCGTCCAAGAAATCCTCCGCTGCCGAACCAGTTGACAGTGAGTCCGACCCCGCGACGGCTTCCAACAAATCCGACTGGGAGTTCTATAACAACAACGCGCCGGCAAAACCCGAGCCGCGTCTTGATCCTGCTCCCAAGTCCTCGGCCAGCGCGCCGGCTGCAAAACCAGTGAATGCAAAGGCGAGAGTTGAGCCACCTGCGCCAGCTCCGACCCCGATCACAATTACGGCGAAGAGCAGCAAACCAGTTGCCGCGGGGCAATCGAGTCCTGCCGGCACCATTCTTCTGCAAGTGGCCGCCGTCAGCAGGCAAGACGACGCTCTCTCCATTGCCAGCAGCTTGCAGAAAAAACATTTTCCTGCAACCGTGCTCGCGCCGCAAAAAGACAAGTTCTATCGCGTGCAGGTTGGCCCTTATAAGGATCAGAAATCGGCCGAAGCTGCGAAGAAGGGTCTGGAGGGCGCAGGCTTCAAAGCCTTCTACGTTAAGCACTGATGCCGTCGCTCCCCTGGCATTCCTACCTGCGGCCTCACCGGTCGTCTGAAGTTCCCGCGCTGGCCCGTCTTATATTGGCGGCGTTCAGTGGCGCGTTGCTTTCTCTTTCTTATCGCGGCGCTCATCCCAGCATTTTTTCCTGGTTTTGTTTGACGCTATTGCTGGCCAGCATTATTGGCTCGCGGGCGCGCGTGGCCTTTGGCTGTGGCTTCCTGCATGGCATGGCTTTCGTGGTGACCTGCGTGCCGTGGATCGCGGAAACGCTGTCGGTGCACGGCGGCATGTCCGCGGCCGCGGGCTGGGGTGTTTTGCTTTTGATTGCATCGGTATGGGCCGCGGCGATTGGAACATTTGCGTGGATGGTGCAGCGATTGTCGCGACGCAGTATTGCGCTGGCATTGCTGGGCGCTCCCTTTCTATGGATTTCCACCGAAGTGTTTCGAACGTATCTGCCGGAGATCAGTTTTGCGTGGTCGCTGCTGGGTTATCCAGCGGCGGGAAATCCGGCGGTAGTGCAACTGACCACGGTCACGGGAATTTATGGCGTATCGTTCCTGGTCGCCGCGTTTAATGCGCTGCTGTTGTGGGGCGACTTCGGTAACACTCCTGCTGAACGCAAGAATCGATGGGGCTTCGTTGTCGCCGTAACGTTAGTGATGCTGGCCATAATGGTGGTCGGTTCGCGATTTGTGCCTAAGGCGGAAGCGCACCATCTCGCTCGCGTCGTGCAACCGAATTTTCCGGAGAACCTGCAATATGTGGGCGATTGGTATGCGGATCACCAGGCGGACTTGGCGGATCTCGCGCGGCTCAGCTTGCGCCCTTCTCCCGATGGCCGCCAACCCGACCTTTTGATCTGGCCGGAAGCGCCCGCTCCTTTTTCGTTTCAGGATCCGCACTTCGGTCCGGTAATTACCCACATCGCGCAGGAGTTTCATCATCCGGTCGTCGTCGGCATTATCGAGTGGAAACCGGAGCCATTTAAGGTCAACGGGGTAATGCGCACCGGCGTGGCGCCCTACAACAGCGCCGCCGCCGTCAACGAACTCGGCCAGCCCATATTTTCTTACGACAAAATGCACCTTGTTCCATTCGGCGAATACGAGCCGTTTCCGCTCATCCATCAGGTGGTCAACAGCGTTTCCGAAGAAGTGGGTGGCTTTCGGAAAGGAACTGAGCGCAGCGTCGGGAAATTCTCGAACGACACCACGTTTTCCGTGTTCATCTGCTACGAAGCGATCTACGCGAACGAAGTGCGCCAGTTCGTCAATCGCGGCGCGCAATTGCTCATTAATATTTCCAACGACGGATGGTTTGGCACCTCCGATGCCGCCGAGCAGCATCTGCGCATGGTGCGCGTGCGCGCGGTCGAGAATCGCCGCTGGATCGTGCGCGATACCAATAGCGGCATAACTGCGTCCATCGATCCCTATGGCAACGTGGAGCGCGTGATGCGTCGCGATATCCGCGATTCCGCCGATCTGCCCTACGACTTTCGCACCGACAAAACCATTTACACGCGTTTTGGCGATTGGTTCGCCTGGATGTGCGTTGTCGTTTCCGCTATTCTGTTTATACTCACATTGAGAAAGGCGAAGTACGGCCCGTCCTGAACGCAAACGCCAGAACGGCCTACAATATTCCATGATTCTTGAAGATCTGCAGCATCAATACGACGGTTTGAAACAGCGCATCGCGCTCGTGCGGAGTTATCTTTGACGGTGAACAGAACCGCGCTCGCCTGAAGTCCCTCGAACAGCGTACTTCCGATCCCAATTTTTGGAGCAATCCTGAAGAAGCGCAAACTGTTCTTCGCGAACGCAAGCGCGTGGAAGGTCAGATTGCCGCCGACGAGAAACTGGCTTCGCTGGCCAGCGACATTGAAACCTACATTGAACTGGCTAAGGGCGAAACCAACGCGGAACAAAAAGAAGAATTGCTCAAGGATCTGAATCGCGAGCTCACCGGCGCGGATTCCTATGTCGGTGAACTGGAAACGCAAACGCTGCTCTCCGGCGAAAACGATCACCTGAACGCGATTATGACCATCAAGCCCGGCGCCGGCGGCACCGAATCGCAGGACTGGGCTTCGATTCTTCTACGTATGTATTTGCGCTGGGCGGAGCGAAGGGGAATCACGGCCAACGTTTTGGATGAAACACCGGGAGAAGAAGCGGGCATCAAGAATGCCACGGTTGAATTCAGCGGCGAAAATGCGTATGGCTTGCTGGCGGGCGAGACCGGTGTTCACCGGCTAGTGCGCATTTCACCGTTCGATCAAGCGGCACGGCGACACACCTCCTTCGCTTCCGTGTTTGTGATTCCCGAGGTGGACGACCGCATCGAAGTGAACATCAAGCCCGAAGACATCAAGCTGGACACGTTTCGCGCTGGTGGCAAGGGCGGGCAAAACGTCAACAAAGTGGAAACGGCCGTGCGCCTCACCCACCTTCCCTCGGGCATCATCGTGGCGTGCCAGGCCGAACGCAGCCAGCACAAAAACCGCGAATTCGCGATGAAGATGTTGCGCTCCAAACTGTACGACATGGAAATGCAGAAACGCCGCGACGCTACCGATAAGCTGGACGAATCGAAGCTGGAAATCTCCTTCGGCAGCCAGATTCGCTCCTACATCATGCAACCCTATCGCCTGATTAAGGACCATCGCACGAAGTTTGGCGTTGGCGATGTGGATCGCGTGCTCGACGGCGACATTGATCCGTTCATTCGCACGTACTTGTTGGCCAAAAGAACCAAGGGCAAGCTTGAAGTCCAGCCCGACGACGATCTCGACGCCGCGTAGTTTGCGGCGCTCATCATTTTCAATAATCGATCCGGTAGATTCGCACTGCCTGTGCCGGTACTTCCGCCTTCAGCGCGAACCGTTTTCCGGCGGCTTGCTGCGTTTCTCCTGTCACAATTTCACGAACTCTCGCGGCCGGTCGTTCCAGTGTCTCTGCGAATTCCACTTTCGTCGCCTGCTCCCCGTGATTGAACAAAAACACAAACTTGCCTTTATCTCCATCCAGCTCCCGCAATTCCACCAGCGCGGGCGCTTTCCATTCCGGCGGCGCCAGTCCTGCCCATTTCACCAGAATTTCTCCTAGTGGATGCATGGGCACCGGTTTGGCCTCGTTCTGTTGCCCCGCAAATGTACCCAGTAATATCGCGCTGCCTTTTCCAAACGAGTGCTCGTATGCAGCCGCAGTGCCATCCGCAAATTTTGCCACCACCTGCGCGTTTTGATTCAGCACCGTAAAATGCTCCGCGAAGCTCATCCCCGTAAACTCCTGCGCACCCCATTGCACTGCAACTTCCTTCCCCGGATCAATGGAACTCTCGCGAACGCCAAACATTTCCGTCCATCCAAATCCCGGTATAGCTCCTTCAGCGTGGCCATCTTCGTTCACCCACCCCGGCCGCGCCTCGACGAACAAGTGCCCGCCGTTCTCGACGTAATGTTTCAGAGCCGACGCCTCGTCGTTCGTCATCATCAAGGGATACGGCATCACAACAAGCTTGTAGTTCTGCAGATCGCGCCCCGCCAACTCCCGCGAACTCAACACCTCCACCGGCACGTTGCGTTCGAAAAACATCCGGTGATAGCCGGCCAGCGCTTTGTGCATGGCGTTGCGCGCGTCTTCCTCGTCATACCCGCCGAGCAGCGGCACTAACGGACTAAAAATGATCGCGGCTTCCGCTTGCTTGGGCTTTGCGTGCAACAACAGATCGGCGTTTGTTTCGATTTTCTTCGCGGCCTCTCCCGCCCTCCGGCTCCGTTCCGTTAACGTTCCGTCCAGTTGAATCATTCCGTAGCCGCCGCTTTCATACCCCGCATTCATTGGGTAAAACGCGTAAAAATTGATGGCGCGCGCGCCGCGCGATACCATTCCCCAACTCCACATTTCCAAATCGCTCGGCGTCACTTCCGAACCGATCGTCGTTCCATGCACGCCGAACCCGCTTTGCAGTTCACCTACATAGAAACCTCGTCCGCCGGTCATCGAAGCGGTCAGATCCATCGCGAGAACGCGCCGGTTCAGCTTCCAATTCAGTTCCGCTGCTGTCAGCTTGGGATAAAAACTCGTCCCGAAATAATCCACCGAATCTTTCATCAAAAAATCATCGGTAGGGTCATACGGGTCCGCCAGCGTGCGCACCAACGGCGATGGATTCGGCGCGTGGCTGGTGGTTACATGCGCCGGGTCGATGGCTTTCACCGCCCCGTTTCTCATCTTCAAGTCTTCCGCCAGTTTGTATCCGTAATACACGCGCCAATCCATAAAATCCGTGTACGTCAGAATCGTGCCGAACCGCGGCGGTTCCACCTGCTTCCAGTCCGTGAACGTGCGATGCCACGCCACATTCAATTTCTCGAGCGTTCCGTACTTCCTCTGCAGCCACTCCCTGAATCTCTCCATGCTCGCCGGGCAATAGCAAAACATTGGTTCCGATTTGTATCCCACGCGCGCCCAATTCAGCGCCGCCGGCTCGCTCCACAAATCCCACCCGTAAAACCCGCCACTCTTTCCCGCATGCCGCGCCACCTCCTGGAAAAATCCCAGCACCGCCTCTCGCACATTTTTATTGTCGAAACAGAATCCGGGTGCGGCTTGTGAGGGAATCGGCTGGCCATCCTGCGCCGCGTATCGTCCTTCCGGATATTTCGCGCCCACCCATTCCGGCGCCGAGTCTACGTACACCTGCACAATCACCCTGAGTCCCGCTTCATCCGCCAATCGCAGCAGCAAATCCAGATTCTCCAGGTGATATTCTCCCTCGCGCGGTTCGCCCACATTCCATTCCACCCAAGTGCGCACGGTGTTGAATCCCAGCCCTTTGATTTTCAGCAAATCTTCTTTCCACAATCGCGCTGAATCGCCGTTGATTTGTTCCAGCATTGGCGCGCGTGCCTTACCACCGCTGTACCACACCGAGACGGGAAAAAATCCTATCGCGCTATCTGACGCCGCTGGTGCCTCCGCTTCCGCTGCGCTCGCCACTCTCTGCTCGCCCGTAAGAGTCGCTATCAACGCGCCAGCACACATCAGCCCCGCTGCTCGTTTCCAGTTCATTGGGTGTCCTGTCTTTAGCCGTTGGGTGTCCGCTGTGCAGTTCGTTCGACGATAATTCGCCCACTCGCCGTGCATCTTACGACAGCGTTCGGGTGCAGGCAATCGACTGCGACTCACATGGTATGCTGAGCCCAATCGCCATGAGCTACCAGACCCTCAAGTCCGAACAAGGCGTGCCCATCAAAGCGTGGGTCCAGGGCGTTCCGCTGGAAGACGCCGCGCGCAAGCAACTCATCAACGTTTCCCAGTTGCCCTTCATCTTCAAGTGGGTTGCGGCAATGCCCGATGTGCACTGGGGCATTGGCGCCACCGTCGGCAGCGTGATTCCCACCAAGGGTGCGATTATTCCCGCTGCCGTCGGCGTCGACATCGGCTGCGGCATGATGGCCGTGCAAACGGATCTAAATGCGCGTGATCTGCCGGAGAATCTTCACGCCATTCGCAGCGCTATCGAAGAAGCCGTGCCGCACGGACGCACGCACGGCGGCGGCACGGGCGACAAGGGTGCGTGGCGCGCGATTCCCACGCACACTCTCGATGTCTGGGGAGAAAACCTGAAGCCGCGTTATGACGCCATCCTTGAGAAACATCCCAAGCTCGACCGCGGCAATCATTCCAATCATTTGGGCACGCTCGGCACAGGCAATCATTTCATCGAGGTCTGCCTCGACGAGTCGGAGATGGTCTGGTTCATGCTTCACAGCGGCTCGCGCGGCGTAGGAAATCGCATGGGCACCTACTTTATCGAACTTGCGAAGCGCGACATGGGCCGGTTCGCTGCCAATCTGCCGGACAAGGCTCTCGCGTATCTTGAAGAGGGAACCGAGCATTTCTTCGATTACGTGGAAGCCGTGGAATGGGCGCAGGATTTTGCGCGCACGAATCGCGATCTGATGATGGAGCAGATCATTACGGCGGTGGGGGAATCCGGCGAAGTGCGGCCCTTCACCGCGCATGTGCAGGCCATCAACTGCCATCACAATTATGTGGCGCGCGAACGCCACTACGGCCAAAACGTGATGGTCACGCGAAAGGGTGCGGTCCGGGCGCAAGACGGCGACATGGGAATCATTCCGGGCAGCATGGGCGCTCGGTCGTACATTGTGCGCGGCAAAGGAAATCCCGAAAGTTTCATGAGCTGCAGCCATGGCGCGGGGCGCGCGATGTCTCGTGGAGAAGCCAAACGGCGATTTACCGTGGAAGATCACAAGCGAATGACGGAGGGCGTGGAATGCCGCAAAGACGCCGATGTAATCGATGAAACGCCGGCGGCCTACAAATCGATTGACGCGGTAATGGCGGCACAGACCGATCTGGTGGAAATTGTGCACACCTTGCGCCAGGTAGTTTGTGTGAAGGGATAGCCGCCAAAACGGTCGAGGCGCGCGACCCGCCAACAATGTCGTCAAGTCTTGAAAACCGCCCGCGGAGCAGGGTGCTCTCCATCACCCTGCTCGCCCGCCGCGGGCTTGGCCGGATCAACCGGCTTCTGCCGAATCTCAACTCCCTGTGGCGGCAGAAAAACTATCTGTGCCTGCACCTTTGAATTTGCTGGCAAAATCACAAAGTTGAACTTCAGCCTCGCAACGCGCTCCTGTGCGGCGCCTTCCTCGAATTTCCATTGCTGCGCGGCGTTTACCGCTGCTTCTCGCAACATCGGATGCCCTTCGACGACTCGAACGTTCCTCACCGTGCCCGCGCGATCAATCGTCACGCGCACCGTGACCTTGCCATAGACTCTTCCTGCCAATGTGAGCGTGGGATATTTCGGTGCAACCGCGAGTTTGACGGCTGGTGAGGGTTCACCAGCGAAGAGGCGTGGGACGACCATGACGAACATTAAAAGGGCCAGTGCGGACGCGGCGAGTTTAGCTCTCATGCGCTGCGTCTCCGCCGGCCGAACATAAGTTGTCAGTACGGATGCGATTCAGAGGGGCCGGCGAATTCGCTCTGTCTTCGGCCCACGGGAAGGATTCCATAAGCTCTCCAATCCGTGCGGGCGCCGGGAGCGAATTCGAAGCGCGTCGCGATTACCTACCATGTGTGTTAAACCCCGGGCACGTAAGACTTTTTCTGGCATGTATCGGATTTGCGAAAGGAATAGGGAATCGCCTGGATTTGAACCTGGGCACCCCGCCATCCCTCAACCACCCATTCGCCGTTCAGGCCGAAATTCGCCCCATTCGCTGCAATTCCAACCCGCTGAGAAATCAATGCGTTGATTCCCACCGATGCGGATGGTAGCCTTTTATGAGGATAGTCTGCTCCCCCGCAGGGCGCGCAGGCAATATGGGTGTGTCGGCCCCGCACCTCCCGAAGACCACAGGATAGGAGAGACGTTTTGAGCGAAGCTAAGAGGAATTTTCTATTTACCTCCGAATCGGTGACGGAAGGCCACCCGGATAAGATTGCGGATCAGATTTCTGATGCCGTTCTTGATGAAGTGATGCGGCAAGATCCCAAGGGCCGTGTGGCCTGCGAAACGCTGGTCACTACCGGTCTGGTTGTGGTTTCGGGCGAAATCACCACCACCGCGCACGTCGATTACGACGAACTGATTCGCAAGACCGTCGAGCAGGTCGGCTACGACAACGCTCTTTACGGTTTTGACTCCACCACCTGCGCGGTCATGTGCACCATCAAGCGCCAGTCTCCTGACATTGCCATGGGCGTAGATACCGGCGGCGCCGGCGACCAGGGGCTGATGTTCGGCTATGCCTGCAACGAGACTGAAGAGTTGATGCCCATGCCGATCCAGTTGGCTCACCGCCTGACGCAACGCCTCTCGGAAGTCCGCAAGAGCAAGAAAGTTGATTTTCTCCGTCCTGATGGAAAATCCCAAGTCACTGTTGAGTATCGCGATGGAAAGCCGTTTCGCGTGGACTGCGTGGTCATCTCAACACAGCACAGCGACACTGTTCCGAACGAAGACTTGCGCAACGCCATCATGGAGCACGTGATCAAGCCCATCATTCCGGCGCACATGCTCGACGCGAAAACGAAATTCCACATTAATCCCACGGGCCGCTTCGTCATTGGCGGGCCGATGGGCGACGCCGGACTTACCGGTCGCAAGATCATCGTGGACACTTACGGCGGTTACAGCCGCCACGGCGGCGGTGCATTTTCCGGCAAAGATCCGTCGAAGGTGGACCGCTCGGCGTGCTACATGGCGCGCTACATCGCCAAGAACATCGTCGCGGCGGGTCTGGCTTCGCGTGCGGAAGTTCAGCTCGCTTACGCCATCGGCGTTGCGGAGCCAGTTTCCGTGATGGTCGATGCGTTCGGCACCGCGACCATTCCGGAAGAGAAGATCACCGCTCTGGTCCGCGAGAATTTCAAGCTGACTCCCAAGGCCATCATTGAAACGCTCGACCTTCGCAAGCCGATCTATAAGGCCACCGCTGCTTACGGTCACTTTGGCCGCAAGGGCGATGGGGGTTTCACCTGGGAGCGTACCGACCGCGCCGAAGCGCTGCGCAAGGCTGCGGGACTTGGCGCGGAAGCCGAGGTCGCGGCTGGCCGCTAATTCCGGTGGCGCGATTCTTGCCGAGCGCGCCTTGCTGAAAATTTTATCTCTCAACCGCAGGTGAGTCCCCCTTGCTGGTGGGACGCAACAATCAGTTCAACCGCCCTAGAACGAATCTCAACTTCGAGGAGTCGACGAATGGCTACGGCAGAACTCAAAAAGGGTGACGTGAAAGATATCGGCCTTGCCGATGCGGGCAAGCGCAAGATCGAATGGGCGGCGCAGCAAATGCCTGTGTTGCAGACCATCCGCAATCGCTTCGCCAAGGAACAGCCGCTGAAAGGCTTGCGCGTTTCCGCTTGTCTGCATGTGACCAGCGAAACCGCTAACCTGATGATCGCCTTGCGCGACGGCGGCGCGGACATCGTCCTTTGCGCTTCGAATCCGCTTTCCACTCAGAACGAAGTTGCGGCTTCGTTGAATCGCGACTTCTCCATCCCCACCTACGCCATCAAGGGCGAGGACAACAACACCTATTACCAGCACATGAAGGCCGCGCTGGAGCACAAGCCCCAGTTCACTATGGACGACGGCTGCGACCTGGTCACCATGCTGCTCACCAAGCGCCAGGACCTCGTCTCCAACGTCATTGCCGGCACCGAGGAAACCACTACCGGCGTGATTCGCTTGCGCGCCATGGCCAAGGACGGGACGCTGAAATATCCGATCATTGCGGTGAACGATGCGATGACCAAGCACTTCTTCGACAATCGCTACGGCACGGGCCAATCCACTCTGGATGGCGTGATTCGCGCCACCAACGTGCTGATTGCCGGCCTCAAAGTCGTGATTGCCGGCTATGGCTGGTGCGGTCGCGGTGCTGCTATGCGCGCCAAGGGTCACGGCGCCGACGTCATCATCACCGAAATTGATCCCGTTAAGGCCATCGAGGCCGTGATGGACGGCTTCCGTGTGATGCCGATGATCGAAGCCGCCAAAGAAGGCGACGTGTTCATCACCGTCACCGGAAACAAGAACGTGATTCGCCGCGAACATTTTGAAGTGATGAAGACCGGCGCGATTGTCTGCAACTCCGGCCACTTCAATGTGGAGATCGAAATTCCGGCGTTGGAGGCATTGTCCACCGGAAAGAAGGAAGTTCGCCCGCTGGTCGATGAATTCCTGCTGAAGGACGGCCGCAAAGTTTATCTGATCGCCGATGGCCGCCTGGTGAATCTCGCCACTGCGGAAGGTCACCCGGCCTCGGTGATGGATATGAGCTTCGCGAACCAGGCTCTGTCCGCGGAATATCTTGTGAAAAATCACAAAAGCATGGCGCCTCAGGTGTACGTGGTACCCGAACATCTGGATCGCGAAATCGCCAAGCTCAAACTCGAGTCCATGGGGCACCATTTGGACAAACTGACTGCGGAGCAGGAACAGTACCTGGCTTCTTGGCAGGAAGGCACCTAAAACACTCATTTCGACGCCAATAATTTGATAGTCTCTTGGGGCACGTTTCGGCGTGCCCCTTAGTTTTGGTGCCTACGATGTGGGTTTACTGCGGACATCCCTTGGAAACGGCGCGGCTGCGCGGCGCCACGTATGCCGATGTCCGTGTGATGCACATGCGCCAACGCGACTTGACGACGAAAAACGGGCAGGTGGGCACGCTGGGACAAAGTGAATCCATCGGCCTGGGTATTCGTGTAGTTGCCAGTGGCGCCTGGGGATTTGCCTCCACGGATCAGCTCACGCGCGAAGGTGTCGCATCGTGTGCCGCGCAAGCTGTGGCCATCGCAAAAGCTTCCGCCTTGGCCAAAAAGGAAGCGGTGCAGTTGGCGCCCGAGGGAACATATGTCGACAGTTGGCTGGGACCGTGCCAGAAAGATCCCTTCGAGATCCCGCTGGAAACACAATTGGATTTGTTGCTCGCCGCCGATGCCGCCATGCGCAAAGTAAAGGGCGTCACGCTGGCGGAAACCGATCTACAGTTTCGCAAGATTGATTCGTGGTTCGCCTCCAGCAGCGGCTCCAAAATCCACCAGCGGCGCGTAACTTCCGGCTGCGGCATCGCTGCTACTTGTTTCAAGGGCGACGCCATCCAGAAGCGCTCGTATCCGAACAGTTTCGGCGGCCAACACATTCTGGGTGGCTATGAACTGATCGAATCACTCGAATTACTGAAACACGCGCCGGTAATCGCTGAGGAATCCGTGGCCTTGCATGATGCGACGCAGTGCCCGGAGAAAACCGGCACGCTGATCCTGGGTGGCAGCCAGTTAGGCCTGCAAATTCACGAATCGGTTGGCCATCCGATCGAACTGGATCGCGTGCTGGGCCAGGAAGCGAATTTCGCCGGCACCAGTTTTCTGACGCTCGAAAAACTCAATCACTTGCAATACGCCTCGCCCATCGTCAACGTGGTGGCCGACGCGCGCATTTCCCACGGCCCGGGGCTCGGTTCGTTTGCCTACGACGACGAAGGCGTGCCCGCGCAGCGTATCGACATCATCAAGGACGGCGGATTCCGCGGCTATCTTTCCAGCCGCGAAACCGCTCATCTGATTGGCCTGAATCGCTCTGGCGGTACCGTGCGCACCGAAGGATGGAACCGCTTGCCGATGATTCGCATGACCAACGTCAGCCTGCTTCCCGGCACCTGGACCCCCGATAATTTGATTGCCGACACCGACGACGGAATCTTCATGGAGACAAACCGCTCCTGGTCCATTGATGATCGTCGGTACCAGTTTCAATTCTCGACAGAAATTGCGTGGGAAATTCGCAGCGGCAAAAAAGTTCGCATGCTGAAAAATCCCAGCTACAGCGGCATCACTACGGAATTCTGGAATTCGTGCGACGCCATTTGCAATGCAGACCACTGGGTTTTGTGGGGCACGCCGAATTGCGGCAAGGGCCAGCCCATGCAGACCATGGGCACGGGACATGGCGCGGCGCCGGCGCGTTTCCGCAACGTAAAAATCGGGAGGGCCTTCTCCAACGAATGAGCGCGAAGAGCACAAAACGAGGTGCCACCGGTCTCCGTCAAGCCGCCGCCGCGCAGTTACGGCCGGAGAGGGAATTGCGCGGCATCATCGATACGGTACTTCGCCTGGCCAAACAGCGCGGCATTCCGGAAACCGAGGTCCACGTCGAAGAAGTGATCGATGCGCTCACGCGTTTTGCGAACAACGCTATTCACCAGCATGTTGCCGAGCATGGCGTAGTCGTTTCCATTCGTACCGCGGTGGACGGCCGCACTGCCCGCGTTACTACCAACCGTCTCGACGAAGACGCGTTTCGTGCCGCATTGGATGATTGCTTGTCGCTCGCAGCCAGTCAACCGAAAGATCCGCATCTGTTGTCCATGCCTGGGAAACAAAAATGTCGTGTCGTGCAGCGATTCGTTCCTGCCACCGCATCATTCACGGCGGAAGAGCGCGCCCGCGCCGTGAAACGCGCTTGTGAAATTGCCGAGCGTCGTGGGCAGGTTGCGGCCGGCATCTTCTCAACTGGCCAAAGCCAGATGTTGCAGGGAAATTCCCGCGGTCTCCTCGCGTCCTTCCGCCAAACGCAGGCGGAGTTTTCCGTCACCATGCAGCACGGTTCCGCCACAAGCTGGGCCAAGGCAAATTCCGCCGACGCGCGCCAATTCGATCCACTGGCTCTATCCACCACCGCCAGCGAAAAAGCCGATCGCGCGCAAAATCCCATCGAACTTGCGCCGGGCCGCTACACCGTAATTCTTGAGCCGGCAGCCGTCGTCGACCTCATCGGTTTTCTCTTCTACGACTTTTCCGCTACTGCCGTCCGCGACAAGCGCTCCTGTTTCTCCGGACGCGTGGGTAAGCCGCTGTTTGGCAAGAACATTACGCTTACCGACGACGTCTGCCATCCCGAACAATTGGGCATGCCATTCGACGGCGAGGGTCTGCCCAGGCAGCGAGTGCTGCTCGTCGATCGCGGCATCCTGAAGAATCTCGTCTATTCCCGCCGTTCCGCAAAACTCGCTCGCAAAAAACCGACTGGCCATGGCTTCGCCCTCCCCAATGAGTTCGGCGAAGCGCCCATGAACCTGGTTCTCGCCGGAGGCAATTCGTCGCTGCCAGAGATGATTGCTTCGACAGATCGGGGGCTGCTAGTCACTCGCCTCTGGTACATCCGCGAGGTTGACCCCTACGAAAAGATCATGACGGGCATGACTCGGGACGGATTATTCCTGGTAGCGAAGGGAAAAGTGGGCCCGGCGGTGCGGAATTTCCGATTCAATCAATCGATTTTAGAGATGCTTCGCAACATTGAACTCCTGGGTGCGTCGCACCGCGCCACCGCCGAGGAGTCCTTCGAAATGGTCGTTCCACCCATGAAAATCGCCAATTTCCAATTGAGCGAAGTCACGAAATTCTAAGCTACTTGGCTCTTTCACCGCCCTCAGGAAACCGATTCATTCCAGAAAAATTCTGCATTGTACTTTGTGCTTCGTGCCGACTATTAAACTAGATATGTGTAGTTTCCCCGCAGCCAGGTCCAAGCGCCGCCAGCCTAACTGGGGTCACCCGGACCATGATGCCTGCGGCACCGGATTTATTGCCGGTTTAAGCGGTCCTCCTCGCCACGAAATCCTCCAAATGTCCCTGCAGGCGCTGGAACGGCTGTCGCACCGCGGCGGTGTGGATGCCGATGGAGCCAGTGGAGACGGTGCAGGTTTGCTGACCTCGCTCCCAACGGAGTTCTTCCGCGCGCGAGCCGTTGAAGAGCAGATCACCTTGGGCGAGATGTTTGGCGTCGGAATGCTCTTCGTGCCGGTGTCGCGCCATTCCGATGCTCGCGCTGCTATGGAAGACGCTATCGGCCGCGGCAAACTGAGGCTTGCCGGTTGGCGTCGTGTTCCGGTGAACTCCAACGCTTTGGGCCAGCGCGCGTTTGAGACCATGCCAGAAATCTGGCAGTTTTTCATTGAGCCGCTGCCCACCAAAAACGCCGCGCCCAACGCCTCCGAAAAATTTGAGCGTAGCTTGGCGCTTCTTCGCAAGCGCGCCGAAGCCATGCTGCCCGAGCGCAGCTATCTGTGCTCGCTCTCTTCCCGCACCATGGTCTACAAGGGTCTTCTCACCCCCTGGCAATTTCCTCGTTTCTTCGAGGATCTCTACCGTCCCGAATTCGCCGTGAACTTCGCCATTTTCCACCAGCGCTATTCCACCAACACGGAACCTTCCTGGCAGCTCGCGCAGCCGTTCCGCTACGTGGCCCACAATGGCGAAATTAACACCGTGGTCGGTAATCGCCGTTGGTTGCGGGCCCGAGAACGCGAAATCCGCAAGCGCATCGGCGTCGGCAAATGGTTTCATTTGCTCGAAGAAAACGTGAGCGATTCCGCGAGCTTCGATAACGCGCTGGAAATCAAGCTGCTCGAAGGCAAGTCCGTTGAGGCATCCATGCTAGCGCTGGTGCCGCCGGCTTTTCTCCACGATCCGTTTCTTTCTGCGGATGTGCGCGGCGCATTGGAAACGTTGTCGCATGAAGCCGAACCGTGGGATGGCCCGGCGGCTCTGGTGTTCAGCGACGGCGTGTCCGTTGGCGCGAAGCTGGATCGCAACGGGCTGCGGCCAATGCGCTACACCGTGACGCACGATGGCCTGGTGATTGCCGGCTCGGAAACCGGGCTGGTTGACCTCGACGAATCGCGCATCGCGGAGCGTCATCGCTTGGGCCCCGGCGAAATGATTCTTGCGAACCCGACGAAGGGCGTTCTGCTGCGCTGGCGCGAACTGCTGAAAAGTGTGGCGCAACAATATCCCCGCAAGGCCGCTTCGCACCGAAAGCGCGTGCATCTGGAAACGCCAGCGTGCCGCATTCGCACGGAGGAACCCAAGCGCCTAGCGGGTGCCGCAGGTTGGTCGGACGATCAGTACAAAATTTTGTTTCGCCCCCTGCTGAGCGGCAAGGAAGCCGACTGGAGCATGGGCGACGACGCGCCTCCTGCATTTCTATCAGCGCTCACGCGTCCGTTGTGGGACTACTGCAAGCAGCGCTTCGCTCAGGTAACCAATCCTCCGATCGATCCGCTGCGTGAACAGCACGTCATGTCTCTGGAAGTGCCCTTGGGCCACGGCCATTTTGTTGGCGGACCCCTCATCAGCGTCGTGGAACTCGGCGTCCTTAATGCGTCGCTCGGCACTGCCAAAATTCTCGATTTTAGTTTTCCTGCCAACGAAGGAGTCTTGGGTGCGCGCCGCTGTTTGACTCAGTGCAATACCACCCCTCGGAGTAACGACGTGCGTCCGGGACTCCTCCTCCTCTCCGACCGCGCGGTTGGCCGCCAGCGCGCAGCAGTTCCGGCCTTGCTGGCAACATCGGGTGTGTGGAAGGCCATGGTAGCGCAGGGTCTTGCCGATGTGCCGCTGGTTGTCGAAACCGCGCAAGTCTACGACACGCATCACGTTGCTATGTTGATTGCCGCCGGAGCCAGCGCCGTCGTTCCGTATCTCGCCGAAGAATTTGCGGAACACGAAGAGCCCGGCTCATTTGAAAAAGTGCGCGCAGCCGTGTATGCCGGGTTGCGCAAGGTCATCGCCCGCATGGGAATTTCCGCGCTGGCCAGTTATCGCAATAGCCACCTGTTTGAGGTCCTTGGGCTCGACGACGATATTTGCCGCGAGTATTTCGAAGATGCCGGCTATTATCCCGGAACAAAAACGCTGGATCTGCTTTTGCAAGACTATCTGAAAATGCATGCGGCGGCGTATGCCGGGCCTTCAGGAGAACTCGGCGACCAGGGCCTGTTCCGTTTTCGCAAAGGCGCGGAATTGCATGCGAATTCCCCGGAGTTTGTGCGCCGCGTTCATGCGCACGTCCGCAAAGCCGGACAAACCGAATTCACCGCCATCGAACAACTGGCCAAAGCCGAAGGCGCTACATTCTTGCGTGATCTGCTGGAGATGGTTCCTGAGCAGCCTGTATCTCTTTCCGAAGTTGAGCCACTGGAATTTATTCTTCGCCGCTTCAGCACTCAGGCCATGTCTCTCGGTTCGCTCAGCCCAGAGGCCCACAAGACTCTTTCTGTCGCGATGAATCAAATGGGTGGACGCAGCAATACCGGCGAGGGCGGAGAAGATCCGGATCTTTACGCGCAAGGCAACGCGGCATGCAAGGTCAAGCAGGTCGCTTCCGGCCGCTTTGGCGTCACCACGGAATATCTTGTGCGCGCCGAAGAACTCGAAATCAAGATGGCGCAAGGTTCGAAGCCAGGTGAGGGCGGACAATTGCCCGCGCGCAAAGTCACCGAATATATCGCGCGCATTCGCCATGCGACGCCGGGCACGCCGCTGATTTCGCCGCCGCCACACCACGACATTTATAGCATCGAAGATCTGGCCCAACTAATTCACGATTTGCGCGCCGTGAATCCCAACGCGCGCATCGGCGTGAAACTTGTTTCTGGCTCGGGCATCGGCGTGATTGCCGCGGGCGTAGCTAAGGCCGGCGCCAACGTGATTACCGTCAGCGGTCACAATGGCGGCACTGGATCTTCGCCGCTCACGTCCATCAAGAATACCGGCCTGCCGTGGGAAATCGGCCTGCGCGACACTCACGAAACGCTGCTGCGTGCAGGCCTGCGTTCCCGAGTCTCCTTGCGCGTCGATGGCGGCATGCGCTTTGCCCGCGACATCCTGATTGGCGCAATTCTTGGCGCGGACGAATTCGGCTTTGGCACCGCTGCGCTTGTAGCGATTGGTTGCGTTATGGCGCGCCAATGTCATCTGAACACCTGCCCCGTAGGAATCGCCACGCAAGACGAAACGCTGCGCCTGCGCTTCAACGGCAAGCCCGAAATGGTGATCGAATATTTCCGTGCCATGGGCGAAGAAGTTCGTAAAAACATGTCCGAACTGGGTGTGCGCACTCTAACGGAATTGCGCGGCTGGTACGATCGTCTGGAAACAAGTTCCGGTCTGGACGCTTTGCTCGTCATTCCTCCATCGAAAGCTCGCCGTGTTCTGCCGCAGCAATCCACGGTGTTGGATGGCGGGATGGCGGACGTGGAACGCGAACTGGATCATCCACGCGCCGCGTTGGATGCGCCTGCCGCAATCCAGAATTTCCATCGCAGCATTGGCACACATTTGAGCGGCGAACGCATGCGCCGTCACTTATCCGATAAGGAATCGCGCCCGGTTACGCGCGAATTCCACGGCTCCGCGGGTCAAAGTTTCGGAGCTTTTCTCTCCAGCGGTGTCACGTTGAAGCTTTCTGGCGAAGCTAACGACTATGTGGGCAAGGGTCTTTCCGGTGGCATGATCGTGATCGGCGCGGGCCACACCGCTTCCAAACGCGGCGACGTGCTTGCCGGCAATACCGTTTTGTATGGCGCAACATCCGGGCAGTTGTTTATCGCGGGGCAGGCTGGCGAACGTTTTGCTGTGCGCAACAGCGGCGCGGTATCGGTTGTCGAAGGACTGGGCCAGCACGGCTGCGAGTACATGACCGGCGGCGTTGTTGCGGTGCTCGGGCCGGTAGGATTGAATTTTGGTTCCGGAATGACCGGCGGCCTCGCGTATATATTACGCCGCGAAGTGGACCAGGTGCTCAACCTCGAATTCGTGCAAGCTCATGAACTCGAGGACGACGAAGAGTGTCAGTTGCGCTTGCTCCTGGAGGCGCACGTGGCGCACACCGGCAGTCCCGTGGCGTTCCGTTTGCTCTTGCAAAAAACGCGCTTGCCGTTCCTGCGCATTCAGCCCGTTCATTTCCAGGGCACGCTGGAAACCGCGTGGCGCGCTTTCCCCGCACAGCCTGCGAATCCATTGTCCGCAGCTCCGGCCGATTTGTTGGCCGTCCCCAAGGGGCCTGTTCCGCACTATGCCTGAGCCGCTCAGGAACTTTAATAAATTTTTAACCGGTATTGGGTATACTCGTACCCGAGAATCCAACTATGGACTTTGATCAACTCACTACCTTTGTGCAAGTTGCCAAGCTCAAAAGTTTTTCCAAAGCCGGCCAGAAAGTATTTCGCTCGCAATCGGCCGTCAGCGCGCAGATCCGCCAGCTTGAGCAGGCCTATCGAGCCAAACTGCTGGATCGCTCGGCGAAATCCGTCGAGTTGACCCCAGCCGGCGAAGTGTTGTTCGAATTTGCCGAGCGCTTGTTGCACCTGCGCGACGAATCCATGCAGGTCGTCGCCGACCGCGGCAATGTGGTGCAAGGCCCGGTCAGTTTCGGCGCCAACGAAGCCACCTGTCTCTATCTCTTGCCCGACATTCTTTCGGAGTTCCAGCGAAAGTTTCCCCTGGTGCGCATCAGCATCTACCGTAACTTCAGCCACAAAATTCTGCAGCGCCTGGAGGAAGGCACGCTGGACCTCGGCATCGTTACGCTGCCGCTGAAATCGCCGAACCTGAAGATGCACACGATCAACCGCGATCGTCTGCGCTTTATGGTCAGCGCGAAAAACGCGTTGGCGCAAAAAAGCCATGTGACGCTCGAAGAAATCGCCTCCGCGCCGCTGATTTTTCCGAAAACCGGGTACACCCGCCAGGTGCTCGATAAACTTTTCCGCCCCTATCGCTCGCGCATCCGCGTCGCCATGGAACTCCCCAGTATCGGCATGATCAAAACGTTTGTCGCTGCCGACGTCGGCATCTCCATCATCAGTGAGAGCTTCGCGCGCGACCAGGTGAAGTCCGGCGAAGTCAAACTGCTCAACGTCGATGGCGTGGATCTGTGGCGCGAACTGGCGCTGGTTTATCGCCGCGATCGCAGCCTGCCGCGCGCGGTTCAATCGCTGATCACCATGATCCGCGAAAATCGCAAGCTTCAGGAAACTCACCCAGGCTGAGTTGGTTGGAATATTTTGAATAGGCTGAAGTTGAGGTCTTTTACTTGGCGTTCAGGTCCAGGCTGGCGATAGCGCGCGCGATCACGTTTTCCTGTATCTGGATCAGGTCGGTATCGGCAAATGTCATTCCCAATACGGTGAACACATCCGCGCCACGCGAGACCACCACCAGCGTCCCTGACCAGTCGTGATTGTCGGCCAGGCCTCGATAGCGATACTCGATGCCCGGTAGCCCGCTCACCACGGTTTTGCGCTCCGAAATTAGCCGGTAATTCTCGTACACATCGTGAAGCCGCGCTTCCACGGTTTTGGCCGCGCTTTCCAGTGGCGCCTTGGTCTTTTCCAGTCCCACCACCAGCAGCGTGGATTCGTTCGCGGTGCCCATAGCCACAATCGCATTCGGCAGCGCCTGCCCCGCATTCTCGATCACCTGCCAGCTTGGCGCCTTGTACATGTGGAAGCCGTGGGAGTGGTTGATATATAGATTGCCTTGGATCTCTTCGCGATTTGCCGGCGGCTCTTCCTTCGGCGGCGGTGGTGGAGCGGCCACGGTAGCTAGTGTCGTCTTTGGCGCACTGGCAGATGTCTTCAGCGCCGGCGCCGCGGTATCTGTTGTGCCCGCGTTGGCCGTGGGAAGCGCTGGTCTCGCGTTAGAATTGTTCACGATCGCGGCGGCTCGTTCTCGCTTGGTTGGCCCTGCTGGCGCAATGTCTTTTGCGCTTGCGTTCGTCACCCCGGGCGTCGCGCTTGAAGAAGTAGCCACAGCGGGCTCTGCCTTCGGCTGCGTTTCTGTGCTGGACTTCGCCGCGGGCTGCGGTTCGCCTTTGCTTGCATCGCCTTGCGCTGGCGTGTTCGGAATAATCTGCGCGATCTTGTCTTTTTCCACCAACACGTAGCCAAAGTCGGTCTTCACTTTGAACATGTTGTCTTCGTACGCCACGATCACGCCATAAAGCTTTTTTCCATCTTTCAGGCGAATTTCATCGGCGCGGCCAGAGGTCGCGGCAAAGCTCGTCGCGGCCAGCGCGAGCAAGCCAAGATATAAGCGGCGTTTACAAGGAGCGCCCATGTGCAAAGTATGCGGCCCTCCGCCCGGAGGGAGCAACAGCTAGCGCTGTTCCGGTGTCCGGCAAGCTACCTCTGCAGTGGAACATTCCGGGACAACGTCCCGTAGCTCGAGGTTTTCAAATTCAGCTACCCTGCAGCACCGCGTTCCACCCATAGCCGCCACGGACGCTGTCCACCTCTCGATTCGCGCGCCTGCTCTCTCGAGCCCCGAACGGTTCTTTCTCCGGCCGTTCAGATTCCAGATTCGCAACGCTCACAGCCACTTGATGAACCGCCACGCCCGGTGCGACAACCTTCGCAAACAGATCCCTCGCCACGACCCGCAATTCGCGCTCATCATTCGTCGCGCATGCTAGCCTAATGCTCTGATGCGCGGAAGAGTGGTCCACATAGCGCACCCGAACGCTCACGGTTGCCGCCTGTTTGCCTTGTTCTCGCAACGCAGCGCAAATCCGCTCGCTCAAGTATTCCAGCAGGCCGCCAAGGAGTTCGGGATCCGTGGTGCCGCTCTCAACACTGGTCTCGCGCAGGACGCACGTCGATTCGGGCCGCGATTTGCGTCCATCCAGCCCTCGCGCGCTTTGCCACATCTGTTCCCCGATCTCCGCGCCAAACGCCTCCGCCAGCACCGGCTTCGGAATCCGGCGCAATCGGCCGATTGTCGTAACTCCGTAGTCCGCCAGCGCCCCGGCGTGCGCCCGTCCGATGCTGGGCAGCTTCTCCACCGGCAGCGGAGCCAGAAATGTTTCCTCCGCGCCCGGCGGCACGATTCGCAATCCACGAGGCTGCTCCAGCCGCGAGGCGATTGACGCCACCACTTTCGTGCGTCCGGCACCTACGGAAACGTTCAAACCAGTGCGTCCCAGCACCTCTGCTTGCAACCGCCTCAGCGTGCTCTCAAAGTCGACGTATACACGCCCACTGTCTGCAAAATCAAGGTAGAAGTCGTCCAGCCCCGCCGTTTCTACGCCAGGCGTGTACGTTTCCAGTATCCTCCTGACACGCTCAGCGAACTCTGCGTAGTGTTCGTACTGCCCGGGCACGACAATCGCCTTTGGGCACAGGTGCACCGCGTCGATCAGTTTCATCCCGCTCTTCACGCCCTGAAGTTTCGCTTCGCTGCTCGCCGATGCCACCACTCCGCGGCCCACCAGCACTGCTTTACCTCGCAACTTCGGATTCAGCACCGGCTCGACCGACGCGAACAGCTCGTCTATCTTCACGTGGACGATATGCGGTGTCTTTTTGGCCGCCCGCATTCTCGCCGAGTCATGCCAGATCGCCGGAACCCACCAACGCTTTCTGGCGACGATGGTTTGTGAGGGCACGACTTCACTCGTGCCATAAATGCCCGCGGCACAATCCGGCTTTAGCCGCTGAGGGCTAGTTTCCGGCTCATCAAACAGAGTCTCAATCTGCAGCAGACTTTTGTTTTCGACAGCAGCGGGGGTGACCTTTTCGCAAGCGTCCATGGCAACTCCTGGAAGGGAAGCAGGTTTTGCGCTATGTTTAACGGGTGGCGTCCGGCTCGGGAGAGCCCGAAGGCAATGGAGTCGAAGCCACCCGTTTCCCGTTTCCTCTACCGCCCCGCACTATAGGCGAACAAAAGGCGAAAGTCAAGCCTTTCTCCTCCTTCTTTCTCTTTCTCCTAAGCTTCCACTTATCTTCTCCGCCTGGTCACCTCCTCCGGTGACTCCGCGCACTGACGCGCTCCCTCTAGCGACTATCTTTGATCTGTCCTGACTACGGGGTACCACCAAAGTTTTGGAGCCACGAGTTCTTCCGCCCGACGAGACTTGCCATCATGAAGATGAGACTTTTGGTTGTGATTTTGCTGTCGCTGGCTGTAGCTCTGCCGGTGCTCGGCTGGACGTACAAGTATACGTATCCGATTGCGTGCAAGGATTTGTGGCCCGCGGTGAAGGAAACGCTGAGTGTTGCCGACAACGACATCATCAAGGCCAATGACGACGCGAAAATGACCGCGTCCTGCAACGTGAAGCACCAGATTCATATCACCATCACTGAAACTGTGTTGCAGCGCACCAACAAGGTCACGTTAGTTTCGAAGGGAACCGGCTGCGAGATGCAAGTGGTGTCAAACTACAGCGGAGTCGAGCATAACGACCGCGAGGACTTCAAGAAGCGCGTAGATGAGGCGTTGGTTAAGCCAAAAGACGTGAAGCCCGCCGAGCCTGCTACGCCCGCAGCAAAATAGCTTTGCCAGCAGCGCGCGCGTGACGTACACATCAGCCCGCTATTCCTGTGTTCGCATCCTATTCAAAAGCTAGCCACAGACTCTTCGGGCAGTTCACTTCGACTTTATTTCTTTAATCGAGCTGACTTCCAGAACAGCACGCTCGCCGGTCTCTACTCCGTGTCTATGCGTAAGCTTGCCCGTGGCTTTTACATGCTTGTTCGCGAACTGATCCAGCTTTTGCGCGTCCTTGTAACTGATCTCGATCGAATGTGCTGGCTTGCCATCCACCGTAATCTCCGGCTCCACTTGAATCGACCAGCCAGTCGATTCTCCGCCAATGGCCATTGCACGCGCCAGCGTGCCTGTTACCGTCATCTTCTTCGCTTGCGTCTGTGGTGCTGCCTGCACGCCAGCACACACGAGAACCAGTGCCACCACTGCGGCGATTCGCGCGATCCGCATGGGCAGTCTCCTTTCGCGGAAAATTCGCACCGATTCTACCGCACCGAAGCGAAACGGCAAGAGAAGCAAGCGCGACGTACCGGGTCACATGGCAACCTGCATGTGGTCGCAAATTTGCCCCTCCAAACGAGGGCCGCTTCGATGCCTCTGCCGCCCCAAAAAGCTGCCCGCGGCCCGAAACTTTTCCAGGGGTACTGGGTTTAGCCCATTAACCGGGTGAAGTCCCGCAGGTTCACCCAGGGTGTCCGGCCGCATTCCATCGGTTCACGTAGGAAAACACAATCGAGAGGCGAAAACGTCTCTCAAGGAGATTGCAATGAAGTGTCTTAGCTCGCGTTTGCTGCCGGGGCTCGCCCTGGCCTCGATGATTGTCTTATCCGTTGGCTGCGGCAGCTCCAACAGCACAAGCACGCCAACGCCGACTCCCACACCCACACCGCAAAATGGCATCGTGAGTGTGATCGTCAGCGATGCGTCCACGGACGACTGGGCCACTATTGGCGTAAAAGTATTGTCGATTTCGCTGACGCCGCAAGGGGGCGGCGCTCCGGTTACGGTATACACGGCGCCCAGCCCGGCTCCCTACATTAACTTGCTGCAGTTGGATCAGCTGGGCGAAATCCTGGGCAACACCACCATCAAGGCTGGCACATACACCGCTGTGACCATCACGGTCAGCGGCAATCCCGGAGACGTTTTGCTGACCACTTCCGCCGATCCCACTGCGGGTTTCGCGGCTGCGCCTAGCACAACGATTCCCACCAGCCAGATCCAGATTCTCGGCACGTCCGGCAGCGCAAGCAGCCTGACAGTGCCCATAAATCTCACGCTCGATTCTCCTCTGGTCGTCAACGCCAATGAAAATACGGCTCTCGATCTGGAGTTCGATCTTTCGCATCCGGCGTTTATCATGGCGCACGTTCCGCCCGGAAACGGCACTACTCTGTGGACCGTTAATTTCAAAGGACCTATCCGCCGTCGCAATGTCCACGACTTCCGGCGCTTGGTCCTACGTCATCTCTACGCGTCGGTTACGGGGGCTTCGGCGGACAATACTACGCTCACCGTCACCAAGGATTACCCGGTCCTGCCGCCAACGAGCCCGGAGACCGCCATCACCTCCACGCAAAGCCTGCCGATTCTCGCCGACGCGAACAATGGCACGCTGTTCTATGATCTCGACGGCAAAACCCGCACTACCATCCACGATTTCAGCACAGTGGCGTCCACCATCGTCGGCAAGTACGTCCGCGTTGCTGCGCGCTATCAGGTTGACGGCTCACTCGTCGCCGTTCGCATCTGGGCTAGCAGCCGCTTCGCCAGCGTTTGGCTCAGCCCTGAAGGCCACGTATTACATGTGGATACCACCGGCGATGTTTTGACCGTGCAAAACGAATTAGGCCTCCCCGTTCCGCTTTCCGTCGATGCGAACACGCTTTTCTATTTCCGCACGCCAGCGAATGCGCAGAGCGATAGCAACTCCATTGGGCAAGGCACCGCGTTCCTCGCGAATCTGGTGCGTGGCTTCAAGGTGCACGTCAGCATTGTCGATCCGCTCGCCAGCCCGCTCGTAGCTCAGAGCGTCGACATCGAAATCGCGCGATACGGTGGCATCGTCTCTGCCGCCGACACCTCCGGCTTCACCTACACGCACGACTTCCGCAATCCTGCCGACAACTACACGGTCATGCTGCCTTTTATCTCCAGCGGCACCGCCAATGGCTCCGATCCGCAGTCTGGTGCGGCCATAAGCGGCTTCAAGTGGTGGAATTTCACTTTCCCCACGCTCGTCGATAGCGGCAACAATGCCATCAGCGACTTCGAATCGGCTACCAACGGCGCCGTTACGTTCGGCGGCACCGTTGGCCAGTTCACCGCAGCCGGCGAAACGTGGGCCACGTGGAACGACGCGAACGCACCAAACGCCTGGGCCGCGCCCTCTGCTGTTCTATTGCCGACCACTGTGCCGCTTGGCGCTGCTGCCAGCGGATATTCCAACGGAGCCTTCACTATGACGGTGCCTGGCGGGACGCTGGCCGTGCCAATCGCCCTCAGCACCACGTCGGGTTCGGGCACGCTGGTCTATCAGGTCGACCGCGCCGGAAATATCGTCACCATCAGCCCGGTGGACATCACCACTACCGCCGGACAAACCACCATCACCACCAACCTGGTCGCTGCCACTCCCGTAAAGGTCTACGGAATCCCGCAGGCCAACGGCAGCATCAAGGCTTATGTGGTCTTCTACTACACGGGGATCATGCCCGCTTCGGTGAACTAAATTTCACTGAACTGAACTAAAGAACGAATCCTTGCGCCGCCCGTAAATTTCCCAGGGCGGCGCAATTTTTTGCTTCAGAGATATCATTCCACGATTCGGGGAATTTACGACGAACTGCTACAATGTTTGAATACATAAAGTGCAAAACAGTGTTCTTCGAACCTATCGACGCAATCGTGCGTCTCAAAAAATACTCGATTCCGTTCTTCTTGAATTTTTGCCTCGCTGGAGGGCTCTCTGTTTGCCTCGGCGGTCCTGTCTCCGCCCAGGACACGACGCCTGCGGCGCAGCCCTCTGTTGCGGAACCGCAAACCTCCCAAGACCCTTCTCAGCAGCCCGCAGCGGCTCTGTCATCTGAAAAGAAGCCGGAAGAAAAGACTGAACCAACGGAAGAGAAGAAAGACGATAAGGAAAAGAAGCATCACCGCGGCGCACTCGTGATTGCTCTGCTCCCGATCGTCAGCCCTGCCATCGGTTCGGGGATCATTCCTGTTGCTGGCTACATTTTTCCCTTCCAGGAAAAAGACAAGGTCTCGCCGCCTTCGGTCGTCGGCGCCGCCGGCCTGATCACTAACAATGACAGCCGCGGATTTGCTTTAGGCGGTGACCTGTACATGAAGGAGAATCGCTACGAACTGAAGGCGGCTTTTTTCATGGCAATATCGACTACAACCTCTACGGTGTCGGTTACGCGAGCGGAAGTGCCGGCCTCAAACTGCCTCTGGAGCAGACCGGAGAAGCGTTCTTTATTGAATTCCTGCGCAATATTGGCTGGAAGGTTTTCGTCGGTGGCCGCTTCATCACTGGCAATTCGTTCATTACTTTAAGGCCGACAAGCGGCGAGACGCCGCCGATCCCGCCCGATGTTGGACTGACGACGAATCTTCGCGCGCTGGGCATGGAAGTGGTTCGCGATACCCGTCCGAACCGTTTTTATCCCCTCAAAGGAAGCTTGGCTGATTTCACCGGAGATTTCTTCGCGCAGAGCCTCGGCAGCAAATATTCGTTCCAAACCTACAAAGTTACGTTCAACAAATACTGGAGCCTCAGCGATAAGCAGGTCTTAGCTTACAACGGCTTCTTCTGCGGCACCGGCGGCCAGCCGCCGTTCTATGGCAATTGTATCTATGGGACTAATAGCGAGCTGCGTGGCTACACAGCGGGCCGCTACCTTGATCGCTACATGTTTGCCACGCAGTTGGAGTATCGGCTGGTCCTCCCGTGGCGTTTAGGATTGGTAGGGTTTGGCGGTGTTGGCCAAGTTGCTCCCGGTGGCGACGGCTTCCGAACGGATCAGTTTTTGCCCGCCGGAGGCACCGGCATTCGCTTCCTGCTCAGCAAAAAGTTCCATGTCAATCTGCGTACCGACTTTGCGTGGGGCAAAGACAATTTCACCTGGAGCATGGGCGTCGGCGAAGCGTTCTAGCTCGACCGCAGCCCCTAGTGACCTGCCGCTTGCCGTGGTCGCACGGCCAGCACGTTGGGGATGGGCCACGGAATGGTGTTCTCGCCGTTCACCTGAAGCGAGGCTCCGTAGCTGCCGATCATTTCCTTCTCTACTCCACCTGCCCGGAAATACAGCTGCGCTTCCGGTCCACCCTCCAAATGTTGAGCGGCCACGATGCCAAGGCCGGCGCCCAGTAGTTCCTGATTGAGGTCGTGCATGTTAAAGGGCTCGCGCAAGAAAATGAACAGGATTCTGCCGCTGTCGTCCTCAGCGAGCGCTGCTTCGCTCCATTTCTTGTCCTGCGAAGGCCAGGCATTCACGCCGGTTCGCTTGATGAGCCGCAGATTCTGTACCACCGCGCCATAGTCTTTCAGGATGCCGTCAAAGCTGACGCCCGGCGCATCCAGATCGAAGATGCGAAACGCGGCCGCACTGGCATCATGCGGATTAAACGCTGCCACCGATTGATAGCTGTTGCGCTTGCTGCTGTTCACGTGCTCCCCGTTGCGCATGTAACCAATATGAGATTTGCCGTCGGTGCTGAACATCCCGGCGTTGATCGCGGCTGTAAATTTGCCCTTCAGGCACCACTCGCGCGCGGTGTGCCCCGTGGACTCGCCCGTCTGGCTGGTTCCTAAAATTGCCAGCTCCCACTGCTTTGGGTCCATGCGCAGGATCGTGATAGCAGAGCTGTTTCCGCTGGTCCCGTGCGGCGTCACGTATTTCAGTTCCATTCCCGGCGTCAGCGCTTGCCATTCCGGAGCGCCGCTGGCGATCAACGCGCCAAACGCCAGGGCCACGACCGCGCTCGCGCCCATTAGGCGTGCTTTGCCGCGCGTGCTTCTAAAAAAGGGCCTCACTCCATTCATCCTGTTTTCGATTATCCGTCAGCCCAGCGATTAAGTCCGAATTTCTCGTTTCAAAATGCTTACCTATCACCCGCCTGCAGTGTCGCCGCCTCAACTCTAGCTGCCTATTTTGCTCTCTGCGCCGATTGCATTATCCTAGGCGGGTATCCGCCCGCACGAGATGATCATGCTGCCCACCGAAGCATTGGCCGACGATTTGCACGCCAGAGAAGTCGCGAAGCGCTTGCGTCGCATCCTGCCGCTAGTGTTCGGCGGCTTGCTGGCACTGCTGATCATCGCCGCAATCGTTTCGCTGTATTCGCTGCGGCAACTCGACGAGATCGCTCATCAGGCCCAGCAGCGTTTTGCCGCGCACAGCCAGGCCATTTCCTCCATCGTCGTCCTGGTCGACGTCTACGACAACCAAATGGATCGCTTTCTTTTCCAGCGAAAAAATGCCTCCCTTACCGAAACGGTCGCCGACGTCGTCACTCGCGGCACTGACGTTCACAATGCCGTCCTCAATTACCCTGCCGACATGGATCCTGAAGAAAAGAACTTGCTCAATCAGATTGAACAGAAGATCCTCGAACAGGAAAAGTCCTTCCACACCGTCAGCACCTGGCGCCCCGACGAACGCGAAAAACGCGCCCAACAATTCATGCGCGACGAACTGATTCCTTGCCGCACTTACATCCTGCAGGTTTCCCGCGACATCACCACCATGAACTCGCGCCGCTTTGGCGAAGCCACGCAATCCCTGGCCACCCAGTTCCGCTCGGCTCAAACACGCCTCGTCTCCATGGTCGCACTTACCCTGGTGGCAGGGATGTTGCTGTCTATCGTGGGCGGCTTCTATATTCTGCGGCTCGAGCAACAAGGGCGACTGCGTTACCAGGCCCTGAAGCACAGCCGCCACGAACTCGAAGCCCTTTCCGCGCGACTGGTAGAAGCGCAGGAGGCGGAGCGCCGCTCTATTTCGCGCGAGTTACACGACGAAGTAGGACAAACCCTTGGCGCGCTGCTTGTCGATCTCGGCCAATTGTCGAAGCTTGTCTCGCCCGATGATGGTCTGGTGCAGGGACAAATCTCGCGCATCAAGTCCGCCGCCGAAACCGCCGTCAAATCTATTCGCGACATTGCGCTTCTTCTTCGCCCGCCCATGCTGGATGATCTCGGCCTGGTCCCTGCGCTCGAATGGCAGGGTCGCGAAGTCTCCCGTCGCGGCAATATGGAAGTGGAAGTCCATTCCGAAAATGTTTCCGAGCGGCTTCCCGATGAAGTGAAAGTTTGCATTTATCGCCTGGTGCAGGAAGCCTTGAACAATGCCGCAACTCACGCGGAAGCCAAAAACGCCAAAGTCTCCGTCGTGCAGACAGCCGACAAGATCACCGTGGAAACGACCGACGACGGCCAGGGCTTCGATCCGCAACGCATGCGCGGCATGGGCATCCTTGGCATGGAAGAGCGTGTGCGCCGACTCGGCGGCAGCTTGACGATTCAGTCCGCGCCCGGGAAGGGAACCACCGTCAAAGCAGAGTTACCCGTTCACGTCACACCGCACCCCTAACCCGATGAGAAAAACCCGCATCCTCCTCGCCGACGACCACAAACTTATGCGCAGCGGTCTGAAGGCGCTCATCGAGCAGCAGCCCGACCTTACCGTGGTGGGCGAAGCCGACGATGGCCGTCAAGCCGTCGCCCTGGCCGCCTCTTTGAAGCCCGACCTGCTGGTGATGGATATCGGCATGCCCAATCTGAACGGCATCGAAGCCGCCCACCAAATCACTCAGGCAAATCCCGGAACCGCCATCGTGATCCTGAGCATGCATTCCGACGAAAGTTACGTCTTGCGCGCTCTGAAGGCTGGCGCGAAAGGCTATTTGCTGAAGGATTCCGCGGAATCGGATCTGATTCGCGCTGTGCATGCCGTGGCGGGCGGCAAATCCTTCTTCAGTCCCGCCGTCAGCAAAGTTCTTCTCGACGACTACGTGCGCAAACTGCAGCGTTCCGGCGCCGAAGATGCTTATGACTTGCTCACGCCGCGTGAACGCGAAATCCTGCAACTCATCGCCGAAGGCAAATCCAACAAAGACGTGGCCAATCTTCTGAACTTGAGCGTGTATACCGTGGAGACACACCGCTCCAACATCATGGAAAAACTGAATCTCCGCGGCGTCCCGGAACTCATCCTCTACGCAGTCCGCAAGGGCATCATCTCGTAAAGCACAGCGCGCAACCCGAAAGATGTTGTTAAGCCGCCAAACAAACGAAACAATCCGCCGTGGCCGTGCATCCAAATACTTGCCCGCCGAGCGCTCGTCAAGGAGGGTTCGATGATTTTGGTCACTGGCGCCACCGGCACCGTCGGAGCCGAAGTAATCAAGAAACTCTCTGAGCGTGGGATTCCTGCCCGCGCCTTTGTTCGCAATCGAGCGAACGCGCAGACGATTGCCCTTCCGGGAATTGAAATTGTTGAGGGCGATTTCACGAAGCCTGAATCATTCGCGCGCGCTCTGGTGGGAATCGAGCGCCTGTTCTTGCTGATTCCTTCTTCTTCGCAAGTCGAAAAGCAGCAAAGCGGTTTTGTCGATGCCGCCAAAAAGAGCGGCATAAAGCACATCGTTAAGCTCTCGCAGTTGGGCGCGGACCCGCACTCGCCCGGGCGCTTCCAGCGTTATCATGGCGCCGTCGAAAATCATATTCTGCGGTCTGGCATTGCTCACACCTTCCTGCGTCCCAACTTGTTCATGCAAGCGCTGCTTAATTTCCGGTCCGCGCTTTCGTCGCAAGGCACGCTCTTCGCCGCGGCAAGAAATGCCAAAGTCAGCATCGTCGATGTGCGCGATATCGCCACCGTCGCCGAACGTGCTCTGACGGAATCCGGCCACGAAGGCAAAACCTACGACATTACCGGCCCGGAAGCACTCACTCACGCGCAAATGGCAGAGCAACTGTCCCAAGGATTGGGTAAGCCCATCAAGTACGTCGACGTCCCGCTCGAGGCCTTCCGCGAAGCACTCCTTAGTTTCGGTCTTCCTCCCTGGCAAGCCGAGGGCGTCGCGGAAGACTATGAGCAGTACCGCCGACGTGAGGCCTCCCTGGTCACTACTACCGTCCGCGACATCACCGGTAATGAACCCACAGCCTTTTCCCGATTCGCGCGCGACTATGCCCAAAAATTTCTCGGCAAGGCCGCAGGGGCCTCCTGAGATCGCTCCTCGCCTCCTACTCGATCCTATAACCTCATAGTATTCATCCACTTACGCCCTACCCAATCGCCGGGACTCAATATCCCCAGCGCCCGGGAGAATCACCCGCGCCCCCAACCGCGTCTGATTCAGGGAGACCATAATTTGCGCAGACTGACCCTGCGGAAGGGCAGATGCGCCACAAGCGTAAGGACGGACACATGACCAGAATTTCGTCATCCCTGAAGTCCAGGACCGCCGCACTCGCACTCGGCTTGGTGCTCGGTGTTGCTGGCCTGGGTGTTGCGCGCACGATTCAGAATTCGACCGCGGCGCAGAAAGTCGGCGCCGCGTCCGAAAAGAATCCTCCCGCGACATTGAAGCTCGCCGATCCCAAAGAGGGTCCCAGTTCCACAAGCTATGCACCCATCGTTAAAGAAGTGCTTCCTTCGGTCGTGAATATTTCCACTTCGAAAGTTGTCAAAGCGAACGACGAAGCCATGGATCAGATGGATCCCATGTTCCGCCAGTTTTTCGGACAGGGCGGCATGGAAGCCCCCAAGGATCGTCGCGAGAAGGCTCTCGGCTCCGGCGTAATCGTCAGCCCGGAAGGCTACATCCTCACCAACAATCACGTGGTGGATGGCGCCACCGACGTTAAAGTCACGCTCTCCGATAAGCGCGAATTCAAAGCGCGTGTCGTGGGCGCCGATCCCAAGACCGACGTTGCGGTTCTCAAAATTGACGCCGGCAACCTTGCTCCACTCACCATTGGCGATTCTTCCAAGGTTGAAGTGGGCGACGTAGCCATCGCCGTGGGCGATCCCTTCGGCGTCGGCCAGACCGTCACCAAGGGCATCATCAGCGCCAAGGGCCGCGGCGGACTGGGCATCGAAGACTATGAGGATTTCCTTCAGACCGATGCTCCCATTAATCCGGGAAATTCCGGCGGCGCGCTCGTCAATGATCGCGGCGAACTCATCGGCATCAACACCGCGATCATTTCGCACGGTTCCGGCGGCAGCCAGGGCATCGGCTTCGCGGTTCCCGCGAATCTTGCTCGCCAGGTAATGGACCAGATTCTGAAAAACGGCAAGGTTGTCCGCGCGTATCTCGGCATTCTGCCGCAAGACGTTACTCCCACCATGGCGAAAGCCTTCGGTGAAAAAGACGCCAAGGGCGTGGTCGTTGGCGACGTCACTCCCAGCAGCCCCGCGCAAGAAAACGGTATCGAGCGCGGCGACATCATTCTGGAACTGAACGGCAAGCCCGTTAACGATAGCAATCAACTGCGCAACAGCATTTCCATGATGCCGCCGGGCACCAGCGTCAAGCTCAAGACCGTGCGCAACGGCAGGGAGCGCGATGTCACCGTCAAACTTGCAGAAATGCCCATGGAAACCGCCAAACTGAATTCCCAGGAAGAGGGCAGCAATCAAGCACTCAACGGCGTGGAAGTTTCTAACCTCAATCCCGAAATTGCCAAGGAACTGGGCCTGCCGTCCAGCACCACTGGCGTTGTTGTTAACGGTGTGGATCCCTCCAGCAAGATGGCGGAGTCTGGTCTGCGCCGCGGCGACGTAATTCAGGAAGTAAACCACCAGTCTGTGAAGAATGTCTCTGAGTTCCAGAGCGCGCTTAAGAAGGGTGGCGACGAGCCGCTGTTGCTCGTCAATCGCGGCGGTCGAACACTGTATATCGCCGCGTAATTCCTGCGCTTCCGCGGAGGGCTCTGTGCCAGCCCGAAAAGGCTGGCACAAAGCCGGAAGCGAAGCCGATGAAAGCAAGCACCGCCCAGAAAGAAAGAGTAGAAGCAAATGAAAGACCGCAAGATTCGCATCAAGTCGAAAGAGGAAACCAAGGTCATGACCGAAGACGTGCGCCGCCGTCTCGACCTCATCGACAAGGATTTGAACGTAAAGCTGGAAACCCTGGATTACCTTTTCACTGGCTCCAAGGATTATCCCGAAGAGTTCCACCAGCTCTATGTCCAGCCGCTCATGGACTCCGGCCTGTCTCTGGAAGATTCCTTTTCGCTGTTGGTCGACGGCGTTCTCCGCCCCAACTGATTTTCTGGCAATCCGGCCGTCCAGTTGTTTACCGGATTGCCCCCCGCCCGAAAGAAAAGCCCTGCATGGAGCAATCCATGTGGGGCTTTCTGCTATGATCTGCTCAATTCCCTCGGCTGTCCTTGGGGACAGTTAGCCCTGTCCTTACTCCCGTTCCTGCGGTCCCTGTACTCCGACGCAACCAGTTATTGCGCATGTAGGCACACCCTCCGCCGTGCGTATTGATAGCCCTCAAATGGTTACAGTACTCTCAGTCCAAATGGTGAAGGAGAACGCCCTGCTCGCTGTTTCGGGCTCGCTCTATGCTCCCGCCATTGTTCTTGAATAGCCCGGTCGTCGCGCCATCGTTTGCATTTGAGTACCGAACGCGTTGTTGCTGGCCATCGCCTTATGAGGGGCGAAGTTCGAAGGAGAACAGAATCTCTATGATGCCCGCCAAAAAGCTATTTGCTCTCGCCTGTTTGACCCTGACTGCTTTCGTCCTTGCCTCCTGCAGCGGTGTTCCCGGCGGCAATTCCGGTGGTGGCGGTGGCACCGGCAACACTTTCTCTGTCAGTGTCACGGTCACTGGCTTGTCTGGCTCAGGCCTGGTGCTGCAAGACAATGGCGCGGATAATCTCGCCATTTCCGCCAACGGCACTTTTACCTTCAAGACCACGGTCACTACCTATGCGGTCACCGTTCTCACTCAGCCGTCGAATCCAGCGCAAAATTGCCTCGTGACCAACGGCTCGGGAACCGCCACCGCCAATGTCACATCCGTCGGCGTGGCGTGCGCCACGAATGCCGTCACCGCCACCATCGGCGGCACCCTCTCCGGACTCTCACCCGGCGGCAGCGTCATTCTCCAGAACAACGGCGGCGACGCTCTTACCCTTACCGCGAATGGCCCATTCACTTTCAAGACCCCAGTTACCGGCCCCACCGACGCCTACGCCGTCACGGTCAATGCTCAGCCCACCACTCCCAATCAGATTTGCACCGTTGATCCCACCACTGGCAGCGGCATTGCTTCCGCCAACGTCACCAATGTAGCGGTTAGCTGCGTGGCCAGCTTCAGCATCGGCGGCACCGTAACCGGACTTGTCGGCACCGGGTTTATTCTCCAAAACAGCAGCGATAACGAACAACTCACCATCAGCGCTGCCAACGGCAATCAGCCCTTCGCCTTCGAGAATCTCGTGCCGACCGGCACCGCCTACACCGTATCCATCTTTGCGCAGCCCACCGGCCCTGTGCAGACCTGCGTCATTACTCCTGGGACCGCCAGCGGTACTGCCACTACGAATGTGACCAGCGTTGCGGTAACCTGCCCGGCGGTTACTTACAGCGTTGGCGGAACAATCTTTGGCTTGGCAGGCGTTCCGCATAGTAATGGCGCCCTAACAGACGGTACTTTTATCCTTCAAAATGTTTTGGGTAACACCTTGACCATCACCGAAAACGGTCCTTTCGTCTTTGCCACCCCGGAAGCGCTCAACGACCAATACGAAATCTCGATGCTGCACTCGCCCAGCACTCAATTTCAGGGCTGCACGGTTTGGGGATACAAGGGCGTGGTGACCGAAAACATCTCGAACATCGAGGTTGATTGCGGTCATAACGACTGGACATGGATCGATGGCACCAAAGTTGCCGGAATCACGGTCCCTTCAGCACCCAATTACGGATCATTCCCCACATCAGCGCCACCTAATACTCCCAACCCCTTCACCAACACACCGGGCGCGCGTTATTCCGCGGCGGGCTGGTCCGACAAGTACGGCAATAAGTTTTTGTTCGGCGGTAACGGCTATGAATTGGCAGGAAGTGCCACCCCTAACCCCGTCGACTATCCAATGAACGATCTTTGGGTCTGCGTCCGATATGACCTCGACGACTGTCAATGGCAGCTGGTCGGTGCCTACGACCCCACGGTCAGCGGCACAAGCACAATTGGCGCTCTTATTATCATCGGAGCTCAACAGGTGGCCGACGCACCTTACCCGTTCACTGTTCCCCCGGCTCGTTTAGGCGCTGGTACTTGGACCGACAGCAGCGGCAATTTCTATATGTTCGGCGGAAAATCTGTCGGTGCACAATTCCTCAACGACCTCTGGGTCTACAATACCAGCAATTTTAACGGCTCAAATTACACCATCAAGGAAGGCCAGTGGACCCTTGCTAAAGGTTCGACTGCTCCCGACCAGAAGGGCACTTACTCTGGCGCTGCCGCCACACTTACTCCGGGCTCTCGCGTAAACCCCGTCACTTGGACCGATGCTTCTGGAAACTTTTGGCTCTTTGGGGGCTTTGGTTACGACGGCAGCGGTACGATCGGTTACTTGAACGATCTCTGGAAATACACCCCGGGCGGCAACTGGACGTGGGTGTCTGGTGGTACCACCAATGCCGCTAACCAGCTTGGCATCTACGGAACTGCCGGGATCCCGTCAGCTTCCAATGTTCCCGGTGGACGCCATGAAGCGGCCGGATGGGCCGACACCAATGGAAACCTCTGGCTCTTTTCGGGAGAAGGTGAAGATTCCGTTGGCACCGCCAATGGGATCCTCAACGACCTTTGGGAATACAGCATCGCTAACAATCAGTGGACCTATGTGATGGGCGCCGTCCAGGCCAGCCCCCAAGCCATCGGAATCGCCAACCAGACCGGACTTTATGAGCCGTCAACTGTAGTCGGAGCGGTGAACACCACCAGTGCGGCGAACACTTGTGGCCTCGCTAGCGGTCTCGTTAATCCCAATCCCGATCCCAGCCAACCTCTTCCCCAATACCTATGCTCGCCGGTCAACACTTCTGGCTTCTTCCCAGGCTCGCGCTGGGGTGCCAGCGCTTGGGTTGATGCCGGTGGCAATTTCTGGCTCTTTGGTGGATGGGGCCTCGATTCCACCGCCACGAATGGTAACGGCGCACTCGACGACCTCTGGGTTTACACTCCAAATGCAACCGACGGCCAACCAGGCACTTGGGCCTGGGTCAAAGGCTCGAATACCGGTAGCCAGAACGGCATCTATGGCACGCTGACGCGCGGGTATTACACTCACTACACCTTCACCCCGGGTGGCCGCAGCAATGCCACCCATTGGACCGATTCACTTGGCCAGTTCTGGCTCTTCGGTGGTGAAGGCTACGACGCCACCAGTACAACCGGAAATGGCTATCTCAACGACATGTGGCGCTATTTGCCATATGCCGCCAACTAACTGAGCAATCTCGAAGCTTTGCGCTAACCAGCTCTCAATCCAGGCCCCGCTGCGCTCACGAGTCGCGGGGCTTTTTCTTTCCTTTCTTGTACCCGATGCGGTGACGATTCGTCATCTTGAGGAGCGCTCCGTTTGCGCGCGAAAGATCTCAACCAAAATCACGCGCGATCCGAATCTCGTCCTTCCGTCACGCTTTCGCCGAACCCGCCCTGCAAAATGAATCTCTCCGGCTTAATTTCCGATATGCTGTCTTGCTGTCTATTCCTGGCGGAGCCTCACCTTGTTACCCGGGCCTTCCCAATTCGATTCGCGCACCGTCACACTTGCAGACGCCACGCACTTTGCCGTTCCACCGCGTTCCTTCTGGCGCGGCGATCTCGTCCCTCTTTTCGCCATCGCTCTTTCCACGTTGTTACTCCACTTCCTCACCGGCAATCGCTATGGCTTCAATCGCGACGAGCTCTCTCTCCTCGACGACGCCCGCCACCTCTCCTGGGGCTACGTCGCCTATCCCCCCATCACTCCACTCTTCGCGCGACTCTCGCTGCTTCTCTTCGGCACTTCGCTTCCCGGATTCCGATTTTTCTCCTGGCTTGTGCAAGCCATCGCCGTCGTCCTCAGCGGCCTGATGGCGCGCGAACTCGGCGGTTCCCGTCGCGCGCAAATCATCGCCGCTCTCGCCGCGGTTCCATTCTGCCTCGGTGGCGGCGCGCTGATGACCTACATCTCTTTCGACTACCTCTCTTGGGTCCTCGCCGCCTACTTCGTTCTTCGCCTGTTAAAAACCGGCGACCCGCGTTGGTGGCTGGCCATCGGCGCCGCACTTGGCTTCGGCATGCTCTCCAAGTACACCATGGGCTTTTTCACCCTCGGCATTGTCGGCGCCGTCCTGCTCACGGATGCGCGCCGCTACCTGCGCAGCAAATGGCTCTGGCTGAGCGTGGCCATTTCCATTTTTATCTTTCTTCCCAATCTCCTTTGGCAAGCCCGGCATCATTTCGTCTCGCTCGATTTTCTGCGATTCATCCATGAACGCGACGTCCGCGAAGGCCAGACTTCGGGATTTCTCCCCGACCAGGTTGAACTGGCCCTTCTCGCCTTTCCCCTTGCGCTCGCTGGCCTCTATTATTTCTTTTTCAAAGATGGCCGCCGCTTTCGCATGGTGGCGTGGATGTATCTCATCCCCCTCGCGCTCTTTCTCGTCGCCCAGGGGCGCGGCTACTACCTTGCTCCTGCATATCCCATGCTGTACGCCGCTGGCGCCGTCTTCCTGGATGACTGGCTTGCGACCCTGCAAGCAAGCCGCGCCAAAGTCCTGCGCGTCGCCGTTTTCTCAGCGCTGCTGATCGACGTCGCCAGCGCCATTGCCTTCGCCTTACCCACTGCTCCCGTTGGCTCGTCTTGGTGGCACTTCGCGATCAGAGTCAACGGCACTTTGGCTGAAGAAATTGGCTGGTGGGAATTTGCCGAGACTGTCGCAAATATCCGCGACACCCTGCCCGCCGGAGATCGCGCCCGCCTTGGCATCCTGGCAGGGAATTACGGCGAAGTTGGCGCCTTGAATCTGTATGGCGAACGCTACGGCCTGCCGCGCGCCATCAGCGGCGTCAATTCATTCTGGGAGCGCGGCTACGGCGACCCGCCTCCCGAAACGCTGATCGTTGTGGGTTTTCCGCGTGAGTGGGTCGACTCTCACTTCGCATCCTGCCAACTAGCTGGTCATCCCTGGAACCGCTATGGTACGGCCAACGAAGAAACCCTCGAGGATCCCGACATGTTCGTCTGCCGCGGCCTACGCCAGCCGTGGCCCGCCTTCTGGAAAGATTTCCAGTCCTTCCGCTAACCGCTCTCTTATTTGTCATTCCGAACGGAGTCTGCGGAGTGAGGAATCTCTCTTGCCCTGCTTCATTCGCCATGCGCCGCAGCTCGATCTTGCCCCGCATTCCTCCGCGCCCAATACCGGTATAGCGGCAATCCCGCCAGAATCAAGATCAATCCAATCGTCGATCGTCCCGGCCGCTGAAGCCAGATATTCACCGTCAGCGCCAACGCTCCCACCACAAACAGTCCCGGAACCCACGGATAGCCCCAGCAGCGATATGGCCGCGCCAAGTCCGGTTCCGTCTTGCGCAAGCGGAACAGCGCCATCACCGCCAGTCCGTAAAAAATCCAGCCCGCAAAAATATACAGGCTGGTCAACTCTTCAAACGTTCCCGAAAGCGCCATCACGCTGGCCAGCGTGCCCTGAAAAATCAGCGCGCGCCCCGGCGTGCGATATTTCGGGTGTATCCCGTCGGCAACCTTGAAAAATATTCGATCGCGCGCCATGGCGTACGGCACACGCGCCCCGCTCAGAATCGACGAGTTCATAGAACCCAGCGCCGAAATCACCATCGCCAGCGTAATCCACGTAGCCGTACCATGGCCGATCACCCGCGCCAGCACATCCGACGCCACATGCTGCGAATTCGCCATTTCGCCAAACGGCAGCACCTTCAAGCACGCTGCGCTAAACAATATGTACACCAGCGCCACGAACGCCACTCCGCCCACCAGCGCTCGCGGAAAATTACGTTGCGGGTCCGTCACTTCCGATCCCACCAGGTTCAAATCTTCCCAGCCATCATAGGCCCACAGCGCCGCCGCCAACGCTGCCAGGAACGCGCTCAGCAATCCAGCATTCACCGCCGATGGCCAGATCGTGTCTCCGGCATGCGTCGCGCTTCCCGGCAGCAGAAACGCCACGCCAATCACAATGATCACGCTCACCACTTTGATCGCGGTCAGGAAGACTTGCACTCCTCCGCCGAGCCGCACACCCAGATAATTCACGCCTGTCATCACCACCAGCCAGAACACCGCCATCGGTTGCCCCCACGTAAACACAAAATCGTACGGCGGAATCCATTGCGTAAGTCCGGGAATGGCCACGTGCACCGTGAAAATTGGTGCGGCCACTGCTGGAAGATAAAACGCCAGAAAGCGCATCATGCCCGCCGCAATCGAGGCTGCAGACGACGGCCTTCCTACAATCGAGTGCATCCATCCAAACAAATATCCCCACACCGGTCCGAATCCGCGCCGTAGATACGCATATTCTCCGCCGGCTTCCGGAATCGCCGCGCCCAGCTCCGCATACGACAGCGCCCCAAACAGCGAAAGCAATCCGCCCACAATCCATGCCACAAACACCACAGAGATGCTTCGTCCTTCGCGCGCCATTTCCGCCGGCTTCAGGAATATTCCTGTGCCGATCATTGTGCCCACAACAATGGCCGCCGAAGCCCACGGCCCCAGCCCGCGCACCAGTTCCAGACGCTTCTCGCTCATAGCCCCCTCATTTGGAGTGCGGCGGCTAGCCATCGCACTCCACTGCCAAAGTGCTGTCCCGCCATGCCGTCCGGCAAAGTCCGCGCGCGATTGCCATCCCGAGCGAAGCGAGGGATCTGCTTTTCTACGATCGTCGCAACCCGAATCCTCAAGCAGCACCGACCCGTTCCGGAAACGCTCGACTGGCAATCGCTCCGGCCGCAAATGTCACGCACGGCGCTATCATCCAGTACCACATAAACGCCAAGGGTGTGAATCGCGCGACCAGCAGCACCACCGCCAATCCCACGATCATTCCAATCAGCGACCCATTGGAATTCGACCGCGCATCGAACGTGCCCAACAAAAATAATCCCAACAAACATCCGGATGTAAACGATACGATGGTCAGTCCCGCCTCCAGCACCGGTCCCCAGTGCACCAGTCCCAGAAAAATCAGCACGACGCCCCACACCAGTGTCATCCGCCGCGATAGCTTCATGAATTTTTCGGGATCGCGCGTGTGTCCCCTCAGCGCCGCAAAATCCATCACGCTGCTTGCCGCCAGCGAGTTCAACGATCCGCTCGCGTTCGACATCGCCACCGCCAGAATCGCCGCCAGCAGCAATCCTGCCAGTCCTGTCGGCATTTCCCGCACCAGGAACAGCGGAAGAATGCGGTCCGTCGACTCTCCCTGCGCCAACAACCGCGTGTGCTGCGAGAGCACATACAACATCACTCCTACCAGCAAAAACAGCGTGAACTGAAATAACACGATGAATCCGCTGCTCAACAGCGCCTTCCGGCTATCTTTTTCGTTGCGCGCCGCCAGCAATCTTTGCACGATCGTCTGATCCGTTCCGTGTGTCGCCATGGTCAGGAACGACCCGCCAATCACTCCGGACCAGAACGTATACTTGGTCGCCAGATTCCACGAAAAATCCAAAAATTGCAGTTTGTTCCCGGCGCCCGCTGCCACCTGCGTCACTTCGTTCCACCCGCCCGGAATGCGGTGCAGCAACAGAAACAACGTCACCACGCTGCCCGAAAGATACAGCAAAAATTGCGCCACATCCGTCCAGATTACCGCCTTCATTCCTCCTTCGAACGTGTAGAAGATCGTCAGCGCAATCACGATCACCACCGCCAGGCGTTCCGACGTTCCCAGCGCCACGCTGACCACCAGCGCGATCGCCGAGATGCGCACTCCCTCCGCCAATGTGCGCGTCACAAGAAACGTCATAGCCGCAATCGATCGCATGCGGGCGCCGTATCGCTTCTCAATCAGCGCATAAGCGGTCAGATATTCCCCGCGAAAATAGCCGGGCAACAAAATAATGCAGATCAGCACGCGTCCCACAATATAGCCAAACACCACCTGCAAAAATGTGAGATTCCCGCCATAGGCCAGCGCGGGCGTGCCAATAATCGTCAGCGTCGATGTTTCCGTGGCCACAATGGAAAACGCTAGCGCCCACCATGGCGCGCTCTTTCCACCCAGAAAGTAATCGCGCACATCCTTCTGCTGCCCGCGGAAACGCAATCCCAGCGCGGTCACGCCAAGGAGGTAGACAATCACGATAACCAGATCGAGCGGATGAATGTGCATTCGTTATGCTGCGCGACAATTTGAAAACCTCGCCGCGAAGTGTTTTGAGAATAGTGGCGGACGCACCAAGCGTCAAGGAACCTCTCAGCGCTCGTTGCCCGTCCGCCGCTGCGTGTTCAGCAACTTCATCACGCCACCGCTGCGAAAATTCCTCCGCTCGCGTATTCTTGTTCCATGCAACTCGCTCTCGGCTTCGATGGCGGTGGCACCAAAACTCACTGCGTCCTGATCGATACCCAAGGCCGCATCCTCGCGGAGAGCCGCAGCGGACCTTCCAATCCCATGCGCGTTGGTTTTGGCGGCGCTATGGCTTCCGTGTGCGACGGCGCGCGCCTCGCTCTGCAAGGCGCGGGCGTTTCCGTCGACGATCTCGCCGCCATCTGTGCCGGCAATGCCGGAACCGGCCAGCCGGAAGACGCCGAACGAATGAAGTCTCTCCTTTCGCAGGAATTTCCCGGCGCCATCGTGCGGATCTGCACCGACCTGGAGCTTACGCTTGAGGCTGCCGGCGATGGTACCGTAGTCGTTCTTCTTGCCGGAACTGGTTCCGCAGCCGTCGGCCGCGATCGCGCTGGGCAGGTTGTGCGAATTGGCGGCCACGGCCCGCTTGTTAGCGACGAAGGCAGCGCTTACGATGTCGGGCGCCGCGCGGTAATGGCGGGAATGCGCGCGTTCGAAAAGACGCAGCAGGATTCTCTCCTTGGCGATCGCATTCTCGGTGAATTGGGCTTTGCGTCCTGGCAGGAATTGCAGGCGCGCGCCGTTTCTGCTCCTGACGATGTCTTTCCTAGGGTGTTCCCTATCGTGACTGCCGCTGCCGAAACTGGCGATGTCGCCGCGCGCCAGCTGTTGCAAATCTCCGCCGCGGAACTCGGGTCGCTGGTACACGATCTCGTTGATCGACTACAGTTCGGCGATCAGAAATTTCTATTGGTCAAAAGCGGCGGCATGCTTTGTCGCTCTGCTTATTTCGACGAGCTGATCGATCAGCGCCTGCGCGAAGCCGCGCCCAACGCGCAATTCGGCGCCCTGGCGATTTCACCCGGCGAGGCTGCGGCGCGCATCGCCCTCCGGCTCTTGTCCACGCCACATCAGGAAGGGCAGCATCATGGCGGAGCTTGATCAGGATCTGCAACTCGCCCGCACCGCTTCCGGCGACGAGCTTTCCAAACTGGTCTATCATCCCGATCCCGCGGTCTTGTCGACGCTCCTCGAAAATCCTGCGTTCGACGACACGACGGTGTGTCTACTACTCGCCCGGAAGGATTTGCCCGCCGGACTGCTGGAAGAAATTGGCTCGCGTAAGCCTCTATTGAAAACCTACGCTGTTAAGCGCGCTTTGCTTTTCCATCCTCGCGCCCCTCGCCTCGTCTGTCTGCGGCTTTTGCGTGATCTCTATCTGATGGATCTTGTGCAGTTCACACTCGCGCCGGCTGTCTCCCCGGAACTCAAGCGTCACGCCGAAGAGCAAATCCTCGCGCGCCTGCCACAACTTCCCCTCGGCCAGAAAATCACCTTAGCGCGTCGCGGCCCTGCGCGCGTCGCGGGAGCGTTGCTCGCCGAAGGCCACTCTCAGGTTCTGCCCGTCGCTCTGGACAATCCTTATCTCACCGAAGCGCAAGTGTTGAAGGCCTTGGCGCGCGAGAAGGTCTCTCTTCCGGTCGTTCAGGCTTTGGCATCTCATCGCAAATGGTCCCACGCCTACAATGTGCGCCTCGCTCTGGTCCGCAATCCTTCCGCGCCTCTCGCCACCGTTCTCGCGTTTTTGCCGGAACTCACCGTCAATGATCTTCGCGATCTCGCCGCGCCCGGCATTGTCCCCCCGAATTTGCGCAATTATCTCCAAGCCGAAGTCCAGCGCCGCATGCGTGCCTCCAAACAATCTTCGTCCAAACTGTCTTAGCAGGGAACTCGCAGATGCCATCCTGAGGAGCGCGTAGTTTGCGCGCCGAAGGATCTCACCCTCAACTTCGCGCGCGTTCTATCATGCGCCAGCGCCATCACCGGTCTTCCTTCAACCGCAGAATCATCAACGCCCCAACAAAAAACAATACCGCCGAAAATGAAAACGCCGCCTTCACCGAAACCGCTGCCCACAAGAATCCCACCACCATACTCGACAGAAAATCTCCCACCGCGTTCACCGCCGCCAGCGTCCCAAACGCCATTCCATGTTGCTCCCGAGGGATCAACTCCGCCGCCAGCGAATCCTCCAGCGCCTCTTCCGTTCCCACATACAATCCTGCCAGCACGAAGATCACGCCCAGCAACCACAGCGAACTCGGCGCCGCCATCAGAAAAAGTGCCGTCACGCCCGCCAGTGCATATCCTGCGGCAAGAATCACCTTCCGGCGCGGCACATGGTCGCTGATCCAACCGCTCGCGTACGCCGATCCCGCATAAAACACGTTGTGCAAGGTATAAAGACCGATGGCAATGCTCGCCGCTCGCGCCGCCCCGTGAGCTGGCGTCAGCATTCGTGTGGCATACAGTATCAGCAGCGTATGCGAAAAATCGCCTGCCCCGAATATGCCCACGCCCAGCAAAAATTCACGAAATGATCCCGGCAACGTTTTCAATCCGCTCCAGAACGATTCCTGCTTCCGCGTCGCAATCGGACGTTCCCGCACCAAAAACCAGAAGCTGGCCACCGCAATCATTCCCGGCAACAGCGTCCCCAAGAACACCGTGCGATATGAATGGTGCGTCACTCGCAGCAACCACATTGCGGTCAGCGGTCCGGCGATCGCTCCCAGCGTGTCCATCAGCCGTTCCAGCCCGAACGCTCTGCCGTACGCCGCAGGCGAAACGTCCGCCGCCAGCAACGCTTTTCTCGCTGGTGAACGCACGCCGCGCCCCAGCCACGCAACTGTGCGCCCAGCCAGCACGTGATACGCATGCGTGGCAAACGCGAACGAAGCTGTTGCCAGCGCCGTCACTGCGTATCCAAAAACCGCCAGCGGCTTGCGGCGCTTCAATCGATCCGTGTAATAGCCCGCGCTCAGTTTTGCGAAGCTCGACAGTCCGTCCGCAATTCCTTCAATCGCTCCCAACCAACCCGGCCCCGCGCCAATCACCGCCAAAAACGCGGGCAGCACCGCCGTCGCCGTTTCGTGGCTCCAGTCGCTGAACAGACTCGTCAGCCCCACGCCCAGCACCGTGCGGTTCAGCCAGCCTCTGCCTTCTTCTTTCGGTTTATTTTCTTGGGAATTCACACGCGCCAGTGTACAAGCCCCGGCGCAAATTGAAAAACAGATTGCGGAAGTCGCCTATCGCCGCGCGGCTCGGTACAAAATCACCCGCACCTTTTCCAGCGTGATCAATCCGCCTTCCACCATTTCATCCAGCCGCGGCAGAATTTGCTCGATGCGATCCTGCGACTCAATCACTTCCAGGATGATCGGCAAGTCCTGCGATAATCGCAGCAATTTGTCGGTGTGATACACGCTGGAGCCGCCGAATCCGCCCACGCCGCGCAGCACCGTCACGCCGGAGAATCCGTCCTTGCGCAGCATCTCCACAATCACCTCGTACAGCAACTTGCCGTGCCATTTATCCGACTCGCCGATGTGAATCCGCATCAACGTTCGTTCGCCTTCAAATTTCTCATGTGTCATGGCGCGCTCCTAGAATCGATTCGCCAGATGGATTCCAGCCACCGAAAGCAAAAGCCCAAATATCACGCTGGCGGCCACATACGTCGTGGCGCGCAGCCACTCGCCCGATTCCAGCATCTTTGCCGTCTCCCATCCAAAGCTCGAAAAGGTGGTGTACCCGCCAAAGAATCCCACCGCAATCGCCACGCGCCATTCCGGTGGAACGATCATGCGGTTCAACGTGGCTTGCCCAATCAGCCCCAACAAAAAGCAGCCCGTCAAATTAATCAGCAGTGTGCCATACGGAAATGTGCTGCCCATCTTGATTTGCACCAGGCCCTGCAAACCATAGCGCGCTAGCGTCCCCACCGCTCCAAACATGGCAATCAGCAATAATCGCAAGGGTTCTCCTCTCTTCTTGCTGCGAGCCTCGATAACAAAAAACTCCTGGCGCCGCGCGGCATCCAGGAGTCATCAGTCCCTCTTCTCGCCGGGACGGTTCTGGCGAACTCCATCGCCATCCAATTTTCCATTTCAGTCTATCCGTCACTCTGCTATCAAACAAGCCTTCCGTAATCGCAGTACGCCATCTCGCCACCACGCCTTTTTTTTCTTCAATGGGGCGCTGGCTTTTATGCCAGCCAAGCCGTGCTCCATTTTCTCAGCCGCCCCCTGAAGGGTGTTGTTGCGACTCAAAAGCGATTTTTCGACCGAATATTATTTCACCGGAGTCTCCGCCGGCATCGCACCGGGCGCAGTCTTCGCCGTTACTACCACCTTCTCCAGATGCCCAATATTCTCGCTCACCACCAGGTCCGCGCTAATCAGGTCCCCGGGCTTCAGTTCCGCCATTTGTTTTACATCCACCACTTTGTAGTCCATGGTCATTGCCGGCATGAATCCAGGAATGTCGCCATGCTTCAACATAATCCTCTGTGTCGGGACATCCACGGAAATCACCTCGCCTGACACCGCATAATGTTTCGCCGTTTCCTGATGGCATCCCACCCACAAAATTCCGCTCGCCACCAAAACAACCATCAGCAATCGCTTCATTTCCGCTCCTCAGTAGTGAAACCGCCAGCGAATCTGCGCCGCCATCATTCGTGGGTCTGCGTAGTGCGATCCGCCAAACGTGTTGCTCGTATCCAGCATATACCTCTGGTTCGTAATGTTCGTGGCCACAAAGCGTAGCGTGAAGCTCTCGCCGAAATTCTTTCCCAGCGACAAATCCAGGGTGTAATAGCTCGGCAAATGGCTCGGCCCGTCGCCATTCAGGAATCCCGAACCGTAATTGATTGTCACTGCCGCAAAACTGCGCCACGGCAAGTCACCTTCCATGCCTGCGGAAAGGGTATTCCGCTGGTCGTGGTCCAGATAAAAATTCCCGCTGTCCGGCGGTGTAAAATCCGTCAGTCCGCCCGTTATCGCTCCTACCCCTTGCGCTTTCTGGTTTGAATACACCACGTGCGCGCGATAGTGCTTCAGCAGCAGTGGCGAACGCACCGTGGTTTCCAATCCGCTGATTACCGCGCCTTGAATCGTCAGCGGCAGAAAAATGTTTGAATTTCCCAGCGAATCGTGGTCGAAGAAATTCCTCGCCGAGGTGTGGAAATACGTCTCGCTCAGCGCCCATCCGCGTATCGGAATCGTGACGCCATACTCCTGCTGGATGTCTCGCTCCCCGTACAGCGGCAAAAACCCGCAGCCGTCGCAACCGGTATTCTCGATCAACGACCCGGAAACAGTGTCGAGCGGCGGTGCCTGGTAATAGTAGGAGTATGCCGCGCGAAGCACCCAGTTCAATTTCGGTATCTGAATGGCCGCGCCAATCCGCGGATCGGTCGCGTTCTCTGAGATCTGTCCCGCGAAGTGCGTGTAACGCAGTCCCCCCGTCAGTGTCAGCCACGACGTCGCCTTCAGCTGGTCCTCCACGAACAGCGCTTCCAGATTTCCTGTTGGCTGCACGCGCTGGCTGAAGGAATTTCCCGTGCCATCGTTGGCATACACCGAAAAAAACGAGTCGTCCTGCTGCGCGAACGCATAAATCCCCGCGCGCACATTATTTCGTTTGTTCACCCACGAAATCGTCGCTTGCCCGCCTTCGTAGTTTGACCCGCGATTGTTGGCTGCTGTTGGTACGTCCGTCGGCCCGCCCTGGTACACCGCGCGATTGAAGTGATAGAACGGCGATAGTACAAACAGCCAGTCCGGGTTGAATGTGTGTACCCACGTTCCGACCAGCGCAACGTCTTGCTCGCGCTGCCGATCGTTGTATCCGACCGTGGTTTGGTCCGGATCGTTCGGCACCTGAAAGTAGTCCAGCCGCACGCCGCCATCAAATCGCAATTGATCTTTCTCCGTGGGATTGTAGAGCAGGGAAGTGAACCCGCCGCCACCCATCGCCTGATTGTGCGTGTTCACTGGTGTTGGCGGTTCCAGGCCCCAATCTGTGTTATTGCCGCTGACGCTGGCGTAGTACGCAAACTTTTCCGTGTGGTCCCCAAAACTCAGCCAGTCGTCGGTCCCGTTGTAACTGCCGTAGCTGGCGATCAGTTCCGCTTGCCGGTCGCGCTCAAATCCGTTTTTCGGCGCCACATTGAATACGCCGTAGATTCGGTCGCCATATTCTGCCGCATAACTTCCCGTCTCAGCCTGCAGGTAGGAGATATCCTTCGGGTTGAACTGCGTTCCCACATTCGACGCGATATTGGTATTGGGAATCGGCACGCCGTCGATTGCCCAGGTCACCTGATGGCCGCCGCGCACGTGCAACTGGTCGTGAACCATGTACGCCCCGGGGACGAATTCCGTGATGATCTTGAAGCTGTTGCTGGCATCCACTCCTGCGTATTTCGAAATTTGCTCCTGGTCGATCAACAAGTCTCTTCGCGGCGAATCCGGGTTCAAATCCTCCGGCGATGCCGTCACCGTCACTTTTTCCGCGGTCGATGCCAGCGCCATCGCGTAGTGCAGTACCGGTGCGCTCCCCGATACCACCAGCAACGTTTGCGACTGTTCCACGAATCCTTGCGCTTGCACGGTCACCCTGTACTGTCCCAGCGGCACGGCTTGAAATTCAAACACTCCATCCGCATTGGTGTCCGTTTCCTGCTTGTACGCGGAATTGTTCGCCTGCAGCACTACGTGCGCGCCACCCATCGGCCGGTGCTGTGGATCGTGCACCACTCCCCGCACCGATCCAAACACCGTAGCCATCACTCCTGCGACCAAAACCGTGGCCACTGCCACCAAAAATAAACTTCGTCGTAACATAAATCCTTCTCCCGTAGGTTGCCTCTGTGCGGCCGCCTTCCGAGGCGGCTAATCCGAACCGTATCCTGTAGCTCACCCCTTCAGGGGTGAGGAAGTTCGCCGATGCCGTCAGCCGATAAGCAGCGAAAAGGACCAGAAATTATCATTCCGAGTCCCGTTCGCTTTTTGAACGGAACGAGGAATCTGTTTTTTTGGCCTTCTGATGGAAATGAAAACGAGCTAAAGGGAAGTTTTAGGGGGAGGGGAAGGAGGTGCAAACACTTGCAAGACTTGTTCGTGTTTCGCCGAAACTGCCAAACTCATTATCTCCGCCGGCGCCGCAATCTGCGCTGGCTCTGGCAACACGAACACGCCGCTATTTACTACCAGGGATGCGTCTTCCTCGGGGCAGCAAGACATGCTGCAAGCTGCCATCTCCGCACCGCACGAGTGTTCGCATCCCGATCCGGTCTTTGCAGGCGAGTTCGTCTTTCCGTGTCCATGCGCCGCGCACATGTTTCCCGTGCAGCACGCCATGCCTCGCAACATCCACGCCGACGCCCACATCGGCGTCCATAACAGCAGTACCGCAATCAGGCACACACACGCCCCCACAGTCCTTCCCGGAGCGATAGGAGCGTGGAGCGAACGGCTCATAACGTGAGCTTAGAGAATACCTGAACCGCTACCCACTTTCCACACCGTTGCCGCGCTGGCGTCCCACCTCGCTTGACTTGCCGTTTCTCACGCCGCAAACTCAGTTCATGCCACACACATATCTGCTATTCGACTTCGCTACCGACGAAGAAAAAGCTCAGCTCGCTCGCCACAAGTTGGAAACCTGGAAGCAAGCTTTTCGCCTCGACAAAAAGCTCCTCTACAAATTCGACCGCGCCACTTCCGGCGATGGCGCCGAGCCACCCGCCGAGGAAGAAAAGCCCGCCAAACCTGCCAAGGAAGCCAAATCTAAGGGTGCCGCAAAATCCAAAGACAAGTCGAAGTCCAAAGCCAAATCCGAAGGCGCAGACGCCGCCACCCCCGACACTAAGGAAGCCGCCCCGTCGGAGCCCGTGAAACTACTAATCCGCCTCGATTTCTCCAGCCACGAAAAGCTCTCCGAGCAGCGCTGGATCGATCGCATCCCCACGGAGGATCCGTTCCAGACCGCCTCTCCCAAGCTCATCAAGCCAAACGACGCGGAGTTTGCCGACACCGAAAAGCAATTCGAGGATTTGTCCTAGTACCTGCGTTTTTGCACATCCCCTATTAGCCCTATTGTCCATTGCTCCGCGACCTCCGGTATAATCGAAACTCGCGGCCAAATCGCTCCATTCCAACTCGAGGGCAGACTGAATGGCGGTACAAACTCGCGTCAAAGTGGCCAGGATGGAATCCACGAAAAATCACGGACTCGACCGTGACACCCTGGTCCGCATGTACCGCAACATGTTCCTCTCGCGCCGCCTCGACGACCGCGAAATCCAGCTCAAGCGCCAGAATAAAATTTATTTCCAGATTTCGAGCGCCGGACATGAAGCCGTCACCACCGCCACGGCCTTGCTCTTACGTCCGGGGGTAGACTGGGTCTACCCCTATTACCGCGACCGGGCGCTGTGCCTCATGCTCGGCGTGACCCCGCTTGAAACCCTCCTGCAAGCCGTTGGTTCCAAAGACGACCCAAGTTCCGGTGGACGCCAGATGCCCTCCCATTGGGGACACAATCGCTGGAATATCGTCAGTCGTTCTTCCTGCACCGGCACGCAATTTGTTCAGGCCGTAGGCGCCGCCGAAGCCACTCTCTATTACGAGCGCCACCCGAAAGCGCTGGAGCAGGCCCGGAAAGCTCCTCTAGGCGAACACGTCAATCACCAGCCCGACGAAATTGTCTATGTCTCTTCCGGCGACGGCGCCACCAGCGAAGGCGAATTCTGGGAATCCCTCAACGTCGCCTGCGCAAAAAAGCTTCCGCTCTTCTATCTCATCGAAGACAACGGCTACGCCATTTCTGTTCCCGTTGAGGTTCAGACCGCTGGCGGCAGCATTTCGCGACTCACCAAAGGTTTTCCCGGTTTGCACATCGCCGAATGTGATGGCACCGATCCGCTCGAAAGTTACGCCGTTTGCAAAGAAGCAATGGCCTACGTTCGCGAACGTCGCGGTCCCGCGCTGGTTCACGCCCACGTCACGCGTCCTTATTCTCACTCGCTCTCTGACGATGAAAAGCTTTACAAGTCTCCCGAGGAGCGCGAAGCCGAAGCTCGCCGCGATCCACTTTCGAAGTTTTCGCTATTCCTCGTTCGCGAAGGCCTCATGGACCAGAAGGAAATCGAGGTCCTCGAAGCGGAAGTCGATCGCGAAGTCCGCGAAGCCGGCGATCAGGCTCTTGCGGCCGAGCCTCCCGAAGTTTCGACGATCTACGATCACGTCTATTCCGCAGATATCAATCCCATGTCTTCCATTTTTGCGGCCGAGCCGAAATTTCAAGGTGGCGCCAAGACCATGGTCGAAATGGTTGCCGCCACGCTCCACGATGAAATGGGGCGCGACGATCGCATCACCGTCTTTGGCGAGGACGTTGCCGATGCCAGCCGCGAAGAAAATCTTCGTGAAGTAAAAGGGAAGGGCGGCGTCTTTAAGGCCACTGCCGGCTTGCAACGCAAGTATGGTGCTGATCGCGTTTTCAACACGCCGCTCGCCGAAGCCAGCATCGTTGGCCGCGCCATCGGCATGGCCACTCGTGGATTGAAGCCCGTCGCGGAAATTCAGTTCTTCGATTACATCTGGCCCGCCATGATGCAGATTCGCGATGAACTCTGCGTCATGCGCTGGCGCTCCAACGGCAATTTCAAATGTCCTGCCGTCATTCGCGTTGCCATCGGCGGTTATCTCACCGGCGGTGCGGTTTACCACAGCCAGAGCGGCGAATCCATCTTTACGCACTGCCCAGGTTTGCGCGTGGTTATGCCCTCTACCGCGCTCGATGTCGCCGGCCTTCTGCGCACCGCCATTCGCTGCGACGATCCGGTGATGTTCCTCGAGCACAAACATCTCTACCGTCAGCCGTACAACCGTTCTGAATATCCCGGCCCGGATTTCACCGTTTCATTCGGCAAAGCTCGCCTCGTCAAAGAAGGCGCGCACGTCAGCATCATTACTTTCGGTGCCGTTGTTCATCGCGCCGAAGTCGCCGCCGCCGCTCTCGAGCGCGAAGGCATCTCCGTCGAAATTATCGATCTGCGCTCGCTCTCTCCCTACGATTGGGAAGCCATCGCAGCCACAGTTCGCAAAACGCATCGCGTCGTCGTGGCTTACGAAGACATGCTCAGTTGGGGCTATGGCGCCGAAATCGCTGCCCGCATCGCCGAAGAACTTTTCGACCAACTGGACGCCCCGGTAAAGCGCGTTGCGGCCACTGACACTTTCTGCGCCTACCAGCCCAAGCTCGAAGACGCCATCCTTCCCCAAACCGACACCATTGCCGACGCCATCCGCCACCTCCTGTCCTACTAATTTGGAGTGCGGCGAGTAGCCGCCGCTTTTCGACCCATCCTCTCACACCGCAAATGGCGCAGCATTATCGTGCAACATAGCAACCTGCAATTATATTCCTCGTCACATTTTTGCCCCTCGAAACTTTCTTTCGCCCTTTCTCGTATTTAAGTTTAGAATCGCCTTGAATACTTCTTTCGCGGGGGTCTTTCATGCTTTGCCCAAACTGTCAAAAAGAAATCGCTGACGCCTCCAAATTCTGCTACAACTGCGGCGCCAATCTTACCGGCTCTCCGGCGCCAGCTCCTGGTGTAGTTGCTCCAAAACGTCTCATGCGGTCTACCAGGGACAAGAAGATCGCTGGTGTTTGTGCAGGCCTCGCCGAATATTTTGATCTCGATCCGACGCTGGTCCGCGTTCTCTGGCTCCTGGCGATCTTTTTCGCCGGCACCGGCTTCCTGGTCTACATCATCCTGTGGATTGTTCTGCCTTGCGCGCCCGCAACCCAGGCCATCAGCGTCCCCGGCTCAACAGCCCACGTCTGACCACTTTCTGAGGAAGTAGGTTTAGTGGGTGCCCCACGTACCGGATTTGTACGTGGGGCTTGAGTCTCTTCCACGAGCCTGCGCGTTACTCCTTGCTCCTCTTCACTCCACTACTCCTCTTCTTCCCGCCTTCTCCCCACACCAGGTGGTCCGCCGAAATCAATCCCGCTCCCACCGTCGCCAGCGCAAAACACGCCGCTCCCACCGCCAACGGGAACTCGTAATCTCTCACCGCCAGTGCCCCATGTGCGATGTGCACCTTCCAAATCGCCACGCCCATTTCAATCGCCAGCAGCAGCGCCGCCGGCCGCGTGAATAACCCCAAAAACAGCAGCAGTGCCCCAAAGCATTCCAGTATCCCTGCCACGCTTACAAAATATGCTGGCAATCCATGCTGCACGAAAAACTCGTGCATCTCTGGCAGCGGATGTACCAATTTGGGATAGCCGTGGTAAATAAAAATCAGCGCCAGCGCTAGCCGCAACACCAGCAGTCCCAGAGGCTGTAACCCGCCCAAGAATTTCATTTTGGTTCTCCCTGTACCTCTTACCTTATTCGCTATCCTCCTCTCTTTCCACTTACGCCTTCGTGTCCTGTGTCACGTAGCCCAATTCATGTAATCCTTTAAACTTCTCGATAACTTCGTGTGACGGTACATATATGAAAGCTGTGCGCACAATCGGCCTCGTCAACGGCCGCGGTGATGCTCCCGGACTCAACGCCGTTATTCGCGCCGTTGTTCGGTCTGCCATCTACGAACACGGCATGCGCGTCATCGGCATCCGCAACGGCTTTGATGGACTCATCTGGCCCGAGGGCGCGAAGGAACTCACGGAAGAATCCGTCGGCGGCATTCTGCCTCGTGGCGGCCCAATTCTCGGTACCACCAATCGCGGTAATCCTTTCGCCTACAAGTCCATGGAGAACGGCAAGGAAGTTATTCACGATTACTCCTCCTTGTGCATGGAGAATGCCCGGCGTCTCGGTGTCGACGCCATGATTGTCACCGGTGGCGACGGCACGCAACACATTGCGCGCGATTTCTTCAACAAGGGCGTCAACGTCGTCGGCATTCCCAAAACCATCGACAACCATCTCGACGCCACCGAAGTCACTTTTGGCTTCGACACCGCACTGGTCATCGCCACTGAGGCCATCGACCGCCTTCACACCACCGCGGAAAGTCATCATCGCGTCATGCTCATTGAGGTCATGGGTCGCGACGCCGGCTGGATTGCGCTTCATGCCGGCATTGGTGGAGGCGCGCACATCATCCTGGTCCCCGAACTGCCCTTCAAATTCGAAGCCATTTGCGACGCGGTGCGTGCCCGTGAACTTCGCGGCAAGCGCTTCAGCCTTGTCGTCGTTGCCAAAGGCGTCAAAATGCCCGCTACCGATCCCTCTGGGCAAGCCCATTCCTCCAGTCGGGCCCGGCGGTGTCGCCAACAGCATCGCCTTCACCCTGCGCGAAATGCTCCAGAAGGAAATCCGCGTTACTGTTCTTGGCCACGTCCAGCGCGGTGGTTCCCCTACCCCGTTCGATCGCATCCTCGGCACTCGTTTCGGCGTTGCCGCCACCGATTTGGTCGCCAATGGACAATTTGGCCGCATGGTGTGCCTCAAGGCTGGTAAAATGGCTTCAGTATCCCTTGATGAGGCACTCGAGAAAATGAAGTTTATCGATCCTTCCAGCGAGATCGTCCACGCCGCGCGCGCCGTTGGAATCACGTTCGGTGATAGCGCATGAAGCGAAAGCTTCTCGTGGCGGTGCCACTGCTCTGTCTGGTGGTCCTGCTCGCTTGGCTCTTCCGGCCCAAACACGAATCTCTTGGCGAGGCCTACATCGGCGAACGCACCATCACTCTTTGGAGCAGCGTCGCTCAGGTTCGCGAGCAGACTGGCATTTTGCTCTATGGCGATCGCGTCGAAGTCCTTGCCCGCCGCAACGACAGCGTGAAAGTCCGCACCGCCAATGGTCTCACCGGCTGGGTTGATGGCCGTTATCTGATTGAGCCGGACCTGTGGCAGCGCAGCGAGAAGCTACTCGAACAGACTCGCGTTATGCCCATCCAGGCTCGCGGACGCACCAAGGTTCCCACTAATTTGCGCGTGCAGCCTGGCCGCACCGCTCCTCGCTTGTACCAATTTTCGCGCGGCATGCCCGTTGAGATTGTGGGTCGCGCCGTTTCCGATTGGGTTCAGGTCACCGACGAAAAAGAATCTTCCAACGAGCCACAAGAAAGTAAAAAAGAGGATTGGTTCCTGGTGCGCGCCATTGCCTCTCGCCCTCCCGGCGAAGGCGCCATCCGCAACTCCGCCGCGAACACCACCACGCAGCCCGGAGATCAGACCGTTCCGATCGCCGGATGGGTTGTCGCTCGCTTCGTCTCTTTAGACCTTCCTGACCCCGTTCGCGATAGCAGCAGTTCCGCCAACATTCGCCCCATCGCCTGGTTCGAACTAAGTCGCGTGACCGATGACGATGGCGAGCATCCTCAATACCTGATTGCGGGGGCCCGTGGCCCCGAAGGCCAGCCCTGCGATTTCACTACTCTTCGCGTACTCACCTGGAATCGCAAGAAGTCGCGCTACGAAACCGCCTTCATCGAAAACAATCTTTGCGGCGCCCTTCCCATTCGCACCGGCAAAAACCCGAAAAACGAACCCGAGTTTCGCTTTCGCGTAATGGACGACCCCAAAGAAGAGCGTGTCTATCACCTAATACAAACGGTCGTCCGCCGCGTCCGCGACGATTCCACTCCAAGGAAAGTCACCCCCAAAAAATCCGCCGCGCACCGCTAGCGGGTGCCCCAGGTTCCACTCTTGTACCAAGGTTCCAGGGTTCGCTTCTGTAGGGACGGCCTTCCGAGGCCGCCCGCCACTGTAGCCGTACCGACCAACCGTATTGCTGCGCTGCCTTTTATGCCAGCCCCGCTCTTACCGCACCTCTACGACCCAAATCCTCATCCCGCCGCTCCCGTGCTATCCTCTCGCTGATAACTCATGACCCTGCACATCAACGAATCCGAGGTTCGTCAACTCCTCACCATGCCGATGGCGATCGAAGCCGTCGAAGATATTTCCCGCAAACAAGCCGCTGGCACCGTCATCGTCCACCCGCGCCGCCGTTTTGAACTTCCAGGCGGCGGCTTCTTCCACTACATGGCTGCCATGGACAGCGAGGCAGGCTTCGTGGCCATGAAGCAATACACCTACGTGAAGGGCACCCTCCGCTTTCTCGTTCCTCTTTACAGCACTTCCACTGGTGAACTGCTCGCGCTTATCGAAGCGGATTATCTCGGACGCCAGCGCACCGGCGCGGCTTCCGGCGTGGCCACCAAATATCTTTCGCAAAAGGGCTCGCGTTCCGCCGCCATCATCGGCACGGGCGGGCAGGCGAGAACTCAGTTGGAGGCCATCAATGCGGTGCGCCTTCTTGAGTCCGCCTTTGTCTATGGGCGCGATCCGCAGCGCCGCAACAAGTTTTGCGAGGAAGTGTCTGAGCGTCTCAGCATCAACGTCTATCCCATGGAATCCGCGGCCGACGCGGTGCGCGCCGCCGAAATTGTTTCCACCGCCACCACTTCCGCCCATCCCGTTCTTACCGGCCAGGATTTGCCCAACGGCATTCACATCAATGCCATCGGCGCCAATCACGCCCACAAGCAGGAACTTGACGCCACCGCCATCGCCAAAGCCAATCTCATCTTCGTCGACTCCCTAGCGCAGTCGAAGCAGGAAGCCGGCGACCTGATTATCGGCCTCCAGCAGCACCCCGAGCGTTGGAACGATGTCCACGAGCTCGCCGATCTCGTCGCCGGAAAAGTTGCTGGCCGCAAAACCGACTCGCAGATCACACTCTTTAAATCCAACGGCATCGCTGCATGGGACCTTGCCGTCGCCGAAAAAGTTTTTGCTCTGGCTCAACAGCATCATCTAGGCCGCGAATTACCGCTTTTCGCTCCTCAGGAATAGTTCGATGACGCCGAATGCCTTTATTGGCAAAACCCAAAAGCCTTCAGCGCAGGAGATCTTTGAGGCCCTCGGTCCGAGCGCGGAAACCTGGCAGCAGTTCGTGCATTGGATGGCCCGCGAACAAGGTGTCGCACTCGAGGAATGGAAGTGCATTTCGCCAAAATACGGCTGGTCCCTCCGCCTGAAACTCAAAAAGCGAACTATCGTGCACCTCTCCCCTTGCGAAGAATGCTTCCGCGTCGTCTTCATCCTCGGTGACCGCGCGGTCAAAGCCGCCCGGAAAAGTGATCTCCCCAAGCCTGTGCTAAAAATAATCCACGACGCTCCGCGTTACGCCGAGGGAACCGGCGTGCGCCTCGAGGTTAAAAAGGCGGCAGATCTTGCCGCCATCCGCAAACTCGCCCTGATCAAGCTAGCGAATTAGCTTCCTCGGATCCTTTTCTCATCTCGCATCCACACAGGAGTTGTCATCCCGACCGTAGGGAGGGATCTGCTTCTGGCCTTCTAGTTAGCCTCTTGACAGCCCGGGCCCACCGTTTTACAGTATCGAACGATCGTTCGACAATCGCTCCTATGCCTCCTTCTGTCCCCAATCCTCGCGACACCGAAGCCAAACTCGACCATATCCTGCGCCGTTCTGCCCGTATCTTCGCCGAAAAGGGCTTTGCGGGCGCTTCCATCCGCGATATCAGCCGCGCCACCGGCATCTCTCTCTCCGGCCTCTACTACTATTTCGATAGCAAACAGAAACTTCTTTATCTAATTCAAAATAATACCTTTACATTCATTCTCGCGCGCCTTCAATCGCGCCTCCCTAGCGCCTCGGATCCCGTGGCTAGACTGCGCATCCTGGTTGCCAACCACATTGAGTACTTCCTCTCGCATCCAAACGAAATGAAGGTGCTGTCCCACGAGGAAGACGCCCTCGACGAGCCACTTCACGCCGAAGTGGCCGCCATCAAGCGCAGATACTACGCGCTGGCTCGCAAGGTCTTCGACGGACTGGCCGCCGCCGGCATAACCCCGGGCCTGAATCCCCGCGTAGCCGTTCTCAGCCTATTCGGCATGATGAACTGGGTCTACAAATGGCATAACCCAGAAGTCGATCCCGGCGCCGACGAACTAACCGACCACATCGTCCGAATTTTCCTCCACGGCGTCCTCCCCACGGAAGCCGCCGCAAAGGACACCGTCCCAGCCGCAAGCTTGGCTGTTCCTTAGCAGCACAGGCTTGAGCCTGTGAAGCAAGTTTCAGAACGAAGAGAGAGCAGGAGAGAACCATGGCAACCACCACCAGCATCGCCACCAAAGAACTCATCAAATACCGCGTCGAAGACGGCATTGCCATCTTTGAAATGGACGATCCACCGGCCAACACCTATTCCTACGACATGATGCAGCAGCTCGACACCGCCATCCTCAAAGCCCGCATGGACGAATCCGTCCACGTCATCATCATCCGCGGCGCCGGCGAGAAATTCTTCTCCGCGGGTGCAAGCATCCCGATGCTCACCAAGGCCGACCCCCAGTTCAAATATTATTTCTGTCTTCACGCCAACGAAACGCTCTGCCGTTTAGAACAAACTCCCAAACTCGTCATCGCCGCCCTCAATGGACACACCGTCGGCGGCGGCCTGGAAATTGCCCTGGCCTGCGACATTCGCATCGCCAAAAAGGAGGGCGGCAAGATCGGCCTTCCGGAAGTGAATCTCGGCGTTCTCCCCGGCACTGGCGGCACTCAGCGCTTCGCCCGCGCCATTGGCCGCGCCCGCGCCATAGAACTGATGGCAACCGGCCGCACCTTCAGCTTCGAAGAAGCCCTCGAGATGGATCTCATTCACTACATCTACGAAAAAGAAACTTTCTGGCAGGATGTGATGGACTATGCCCGTCAGTTTTGCCCGCCCAACAAGGCTTCCCGCGCCGTCGGCCGCATCAAGCGTTCCGTCGTCACTGGCATCGAAATCCCCTTTGCCGAAGCCCTGGGCCTGGAGCGCGAATTGCAGCAGCTCCTCTTCACCAGCGAAGACGCCAAGGAAGGCCTTGCTGCTTACGTAGAAAAGCGCGCCGCCAATTTCAAAGGGAAGTAGAATCTAAGTTCGGGGTTCAAGCGCAACTCGGATGAAAACACTTCCAGACTATCTTCGAAAAGGCATGAAGCTCGTCATCGTGGGCTGCAACCCCACAGAGTCTTCTGTCCGCGCTGGCCACTATTACGCCGGACGCGGCAATCAATTCTGGCCCACGCTGTATGAAAGCGGCGTAGTCCCTGAACCGTTCGACTATCCCGACGACCGCCGCATCATCGAATTCGGTATCGGCCTCACCGACCTCGTCAAGCGTCCCACCAAAGCCGTCGAAGAACTCACGCGCGAGGACTACGCCGAGGGCCGCATCGTACTCGGCCAGAAGCTCGAGGAATTTTCTCCCCGCGTCGTTGCTTTCAATGGCAAGTTCACCTACGAGCAGTTCGCTCAGCGCAAATGCAATTTCGGCCTCCAGAAGGGCCTGCTGTACGGCGCGCAAGTTTTCGTCGTGCCCTCAACTGGCAACCAAAACTCGCGTAGCAAGTCCGACCGCATCCGGCTCTTTAGAAGACTGGCCCAACTGATTGAAAAAACCGAGAAAGCCCGCGACTCGCATCACACCTGACAACGCAGCGCCAAGGACTTTTCATGAGCCAGGCTCCACAAACTTCATCGCCCGTCCTCCTCGAAAACAGGCAGGGCCCCATCGTCACTTTGGTGATGAATCGCCCCACGCGCCTCAATGCCCTCAACAAGGATCTTTCCAACGCTCTTAACGATGCACTCGCTCGCATCGCCAGCGACTCCACTATCAACGTTGTGGTTCTTACCGGCGCAGGCCGCGCTTTTTGTGCCGGTGGCGATCTCGGTGAAATCGGTAAGGGACGCGAGCGTGGCGACACCTCCGAACTTGGCCCCATTCTTCGCTCCGGCATGCAGGCTGTCCTGAAAATGCGCTCCATGCCCCAGCCCGTCATCGCCGCAGTCAATGGTCCGGCCGCTGGCGCTGGTATGAATCTTGCCCTCGCTGCGGACATTCGTCTCGCTACCGAGGAATCCGTCTTTGGCCAGAATTTCGCCAATGTCGGCCTGTTCCCCGATTACGGCGGCACCTTCTTCCTTCCGCAGCTTGTGGGCCCTTCGATCGCCTCGGAAATGTTTTATACCGGCGAAATGATTGACGCCAAGACCGCTCACCGTCTCGGCCTCTTAAACCACGTTTTTCCGTTTGACCGCTTTGAGAATGAAGTCCGCGCCCTTGCCCACAAGATAGCTTCCGGTCCGCAAATCGCCATTCGCGCCGTCAAGAACACGCTCTTTGCCCGCGACATTGACGCCTTGACGCAGGCCCTTGAGCGCGAGGTCGATTACCAGCTCAAATGTTTTCATTCCGACGATTGCATGGAAGGCATTCGCGCCTTTCAGGAAAAGCGGCCTCCCAAGTTCGAAGGCCGTTGACGCTAGTAGCACAGGCTTCAGCCTGTGTCTCCGGTTTTGTAGCGGCCGCTTTCTGAAGCGGGCGCTTTTCAGTAACGAATCGTTAGGAGGCAAACGCTCATGCCGGCAACACGTCTTTCCACTTTCGATGATTGGGTCGATCTCTTTCGCGTTTGGCAAAAAGACATTGGGGTCGCCTACCCGGAAATCACCAACTATCAGTTTGAAGCCAAATTCGGCCCCACTCGTTCCAACGAAGTCGAATTCGGCGCCTACCGTGGCCGTCCCAAATGGGAGCGCGTCATGCAAATTCCCGACCAACGCATGCGCGACGCCTTGCTGAATCTCATCGTCTACCAGGGCGATACCGAATTCGCCTCTGTCGAGCAACAGCGCCGACTCTTCGAAACCTCTCCCAGTGAATACGATCGCCAGTCCCTTTGTCGCGTCGTCACTGAAGAAATGCGGCACGGCTGGCAGATGTGCTACCTGCTCATGAATCATTTCGGCTATTCCGGCCGCGTCGAAGCGCAGAAGATGCTGGAGCGGCGCGCGTTCGATCAGAAGCGCCTGCTCGGGGCCTTCAATCAAGACGTCAACAATTGGCTCGACTTCTTCGTCTACACCGACTTTGTCGATCGCGACGGCAAATACCAGCTCACCATGCTCAGCTATTCCGGATTCGCGCCGCTCGCTCAATCCATGATTCCCATGCTCAAGGAAGAGTCCTTCCATCTTGGCACGGGTCAGGACGGGATCAAGCGCATCGTCAAAGCTGGCGTCATTCCCACCAACGTCATTCAGAAATATGTCAACAAGTGGATTCCCGTCAGCCTCGACCTCTTCGGCGTCGATCATTCCAGCTCCGCACACTGGTTTTATGTTTGGGGACTGAAGGGCCGCTACGACGAGCCCACCGCCAAGGCCGAAGCCGACCTCGCTCGCATGAATGAGCATAGCCGCGAACTCTACCGCCAGGAGTGCGTCAAGCTCGTCGACATGATCAACAAAAATGTTCCCGCTGGCCACGCGCCACTCTACGTCCCCGATGTGAAGTTCAACCGTTACATCGGCGAGCACGCCAAGAAACCATATAGCGTCACCGGTGAACTGCTCAGCGAACAAGCCTATGCCGAGCACCTGAAAGAAATGCTCCCGCAGCCCGAAGATTTGGCTCTTGTCGAGGAGATTCAGTCCGTCGAAAAACAATGGATCTCCGCCAAGGGCTCCATCCAATAGTTCGGTACAATATCGTGGCTAAACTTAACCCGGCGAAAATACTTGGCTTGGTTTTCGGTTCCCTGGTTGTCGGCATCATGCTCTTCATGATGTTCGCCATCTTGGGCGGCCTCGTGGCCACCCACTAGTCGCTTTTCTTGCGGGTGCCCATGTGCCGTTTTTGCCCCTAGGTCTTGAGCCCTGAAGTTGAACAATTTGTCGTCGATCACAGTTTTCCTTGGGAGCTTTCATGAACGATCTAGAAATCACCGCCGTTGAAGTCAAACAACGCCTCGACCGCGGCGACAAACTCCTTCTCGTCGATGTACGCGAGCCCCACGAACACGCCCTCTGCCGCATCGAAGGCGCCACGCTCATCCCCATGGGCTCGATTCCCGCCAATCTTCAGAAGCTCGACACTGACGATGATGTCATCTGCTTTTGTCATCACGGTATGCGCAGCCTCGATGTCGCCAATTGGCTTCGCCATCAGGGCGTGAAATCCGCCAAGTCCATGGCTGGCGGCATCGATCGCTGGTCCCTGGAAGTCGATCCCAAAGTCCCGCGCTACTGATGCCGTCAGCATAATCCTTCGCTCTCTGAAATCCTGTCGCACCACTGTAGCTCGTCCCTCTGGCTCGCACATTCAGGGGCGAGGCTTCTCCAACCCTGGCCCAACCTCGCTCAACTAATTTTTGCTATCGCCCAACGGGCGTGTCATCCTGAGGCCGCAGTTTGGCCGAAGGATATCAACTTCAAACGTAACCGTCGCCCAAGGAGATCACCAAATGTCCAACAAGAACATCACCTTCTACCAGAAGCCCACATGAACCACCTGCCGCAAAGCAAGAGGTCTCTTGCTCGAACGGAAACTCGACTTCACTCCTCGCGATCTCGACAAGCAGTCCCTCACCGAATCCGAACTCGATCAACTCATCGGCAAGCGCGACTACAAGGAATTTCTCAATCCTCGCAATGAACTCTATCGCGCCCGCCAAATGGCCAAGCATCCTCCCACTCGCGCCGAGGCCCTCAAACTTATGGCCAAGCACCCCAACCTGATCCGCAGGCCCTTACTTGTCCGTCGCTCCCAAATCATCGTCGGCTTCGACGATCCCGCCTACCGCAAGCTGTAGCTCGCCCCTTCAGGGGCGAGGCTGCTCCAAATCGCCGCGCACAATTGTCTGTTCGAGGAGAACCTTCGGAGTGCGGCGGCTAGCCGCCGCTTTTTCCACGCGATGGGCGGCAAACCAACGATCATTCGTCATCTCTAGCCGCCACCCCCGCCTTTTCTTGGCCCTGATCCCCGATCCCTGATCTCTGATCCCTCCTATCTGTTCTACAATATCCTTCCAATGACTCCTCTCTCCGAACGCATCATAATCCAGCAGGGCGACCTCACCGAAATGGACGTCGACGCCATCGTCAACGCCGCCAACAACGATCTCATTCTCGGCGGTGGCGTAGCCGGCGCCATTCGCCGTAAGGGCGGCGACGAAATTCAGCGCGAGTGCGACGACTTTGGCAGCATCCCCGTCGGCTACGCGGCGATTACCACCGGTGGCAAACTCAAGGCTCGCTTCGTCATTCACGCCGCCAGCATGAGCCTTAGCGGCACCGCCACCACTCCCAAATCGCTGGCCACTTCTACGGCCCATTCTCTGCGTCTCGCTGCCGACCGGAAACTCAAAACCATCGCCTTTCCCGCCGTCGGCACCGGCGTTTCCGGTTTCCCCATGGACGAGTGCGCTCGCATCATGCTCGCTGAAGTCGTTAAGCATCTGAAGGCTGGCTCTTCTCTCGAGACTGTTTACTTTGTTCTCTTCGATTCCGCTGCCTACGATGTCTTCCAGCTGATCTGGCAACAGATGCAAAAAGATCTCGCCTTCGGAGCCGCCCCGGCGTGAACCCTCTCGCTTCTCTCCTCGCCGAGCGCGTCCGTCGTTTTGGGGCCATCACCTTCGCCGAGTACATGCGCGAGTGTCTCTACCATCCAGTTCATGGCTATTACAGCCGCGCTGAATCGAAGCGGTTCGCCGACTACTACACCAGCGTTGATGTTCATCCAATTTTCGGCCGCCTGCTCGCTCGCCAGTTCGCTGAAATGTGGCAGCAACTGGATTGTCCCGCGGAATTTCTTCTCGTTGAAGCCGGAGCAGGTGTAGGTCGTCTCGCCAGCCACATCCTCGAATTCGCTCAAGCCAATTTGCCGGAGTTCTATCAATCTCTCCGTTACGTTGCCGTCGAACGCTCGCCTTCGCGTTGCGACCAGCTCGCGGCCCGCCTCTCCCCATTTCTCCGGGAAGGGAAGTGCCTACCATCCATCGAAATTCCAGCTCGCATCCCTGTCGGATGCCTCTTTTCCAACGAACTCCTCGACGCGCTGCCCGTCCACCGTGTCCTTCAACAGCAAAACTCCCTAAGCGAAATTTTCGTCACTTGCGATGGCACGCGCTTCACTGAACTTTCCCTGCCGCTCTCCACCTGCGCCATCACTGAGTATTTCGCTGCCCAACAAATCTCTTTCCAGGATGGCCAGCACGCCGAAGCCGGTCTCGAAGCCTGCGACTGGATCGCCGAGATCGCTCGCCGTCTCGATCGCGGGTTTGTAGTTATCATTGACTATGGTCACGAAGCCTCCGACCTGTTCGATTCTCACCATATGGCCGGCACAGTCCTCGCTTACGCCAATCACCGAGCCAATGAAGACTTCTACGCTGCTCCCGGCGAGCAAGACCTCACCGCACACGTCAATTTCACCGCGCTGCGAATGTGGGGACAGCACCACGGCCTCGAAACTCTCGGCCTCGTCACACAAACCGCTTTCCTTCTCGCCCTGGGCAAGGGAAACGATTTCGCGGATCTCTACGACGATGGCATGGACGATACCGCGCGGCTTCGCGCCCGCCTGCAGCTCAAAACACTGATCTTTCCAGAAGGCATGGGCGAACGCTTTCACGTCCTGGTCCAACAAAAAGGCATCGGCGCCGCCAGCCTCACTGGCCTCGCTCCGCTCTAACGGTAGGTTGCCTCTCGTCCGGAACGGGTATTGCCGCGCCTAGGTATCGTCCTCACGCTGTAACGGATCGGTTGACGCCCATCCACGGCGTTCGTGTACAATGTCCGCCTTTGGAGGTCACACCAATGCACACTCTCGTTCAAACCTCACGACGCAATTTCCTTCGTCTCGCCTCTGCTGCCGGTTTCTGTCTCACATATTCACATTTTTCTTTTGCCGCTCCACAATCCACCGCCACTGAATCAAAGCCCAAACCCCTCACTCCCGACGAATCCCTGCGCGTGCTTCTCGCCGGCAATCAACGCTTCGTGAAGGGTCAGATCCTCAATCCGCGCCGCAGTCCCGCGGATTTCGCTCCCCTCGCGAAGGCCCAGTATCCCCACGCCGTCATCATCACCTGCTCCGATTCGCGCGTCTCTCCGGAAATCCTGTTTGACGTCGGCGTCGGCGAACTCTTCGTCGTTCGCGTCGCCGGCAACGTCGTCGACGGCGCCGGCGTCACCGTCAAAGGCAGCACCGAGTACGCCGTCGCCGAACTCGACGTACCGCTCGTCCTCGTTCTCGGTCATTCCAACTGCGGCGCCGTCAAAGCTGCCATCCAGCACATCAACGCTAAGGATTCTCTCCCCGGCGCCATCAATGGCTTGGTCGAACTCATCAAGCCCGCCGTCACCCAAAGCCAAGGTCAGCCTGGCGATCCCCTGGAAAACGCCATCGTCCAAAATGTCAAAAATGGAATGGTGCGCTTGCAGGGTCTGGAGCCAATCCTCGCCCCGCGTGTCAAAGACGGCAAAGTAAAGGTTGTCGGCGCAGTCTACGACCTGAAATCCGGCGCCGTAACCCTCACCACTTAGCGTTGGCGCGGGCGAATTCCAAACGACTGTACTGACATCTAAGTAATAGAGTGCCAGTCTAGCTACGTCGATGACTGTCTGCTCTTCATAGTCAGTTTGTGGGCTGCGTTCTGACGCAGTGCGGCCACTGCGGGTGTTGGCTTCGTTGTTTTTGCTTCTGTAACTCTTTTAGAATGAATACTTCCCACGGGCCTTGTGAGTGTTCATTCTAAAGTTCTTAGCGAAATGCCAAGTCTCTTAGAATGAACACTTCCAAAAAACAGGGGGAAAGTGGATTACTTCTAGCAAACGCTACTCTGCTTTGAGCTTCTTCAGCATCTCTACGGCATTGTTGTTCTTCGCATTCATCTCCAGCGACTTCTCATAGTTCTTGATCGCCAATTCCTTATCCCCATTCGCCAGATAGGCTTCGCCCAGGCTGTCGTAGGCATTCGACGACTCCGCATGCAGTTTCACGTTCAACTGGAAAATGCGGATCGCATCCGCTGTCTTCTTCAGCGCCAGTAGCTGATAGCCAGTCGAATTGATCGCTTCCTCGGAAATTTCCCCTTGCTGCAAGGCCGGCTGAAATTCTGTGACGGCCGCTTCAACCCCTTTTTCCCGCCCCGCCTTGGCGAACCGCATCGCAGGCGAATCGTAGCGGTCGTACTTGACCCATTGGAAGGCCGGTTGCTCCCCTCCGATCGCGATCCGCACAACCTCGCTCGCGATCGACAGTCCATTCGCCCCATTCATAAACATCACTACGCCGATCTTTTGCTTCGGAAACGCTACCACATAGCATTTGAACGAACCGTTGTCGCCCCAATGCCATAGTGATTCGCCTTGCTTAGTCTCCTGTATGCCGATTCCCAGCCCCCAAAACACGCTCTTCGATAGCTCTTTCGGCTCTCGGTCCGCGCAATTCGTGCACGTCGGATCCACCGCGATCTGCGGCCGTTCCATCTCTCGCAATGTCTCCGGCTTCAGGCCGGTACCATTCATTAACGCCTCAACAAACAGCGCGTAGTCTCCCGCCGTTGTGTGCAGGCTGGATGCGGCGATCGCCTCATTCGGTTTCCACTTCTCTCCCGGTCGGCCGCTCGGGTCGTGCCCGGTCGCTGTGCGCGCATCATAATCCGGCCGCCACACGTAACTGCTGCTCTTCATTCCCAAGGGCTGAAACACGGCCTCCGTCATGTAGCCATTCAATGGTTTTCCTGTTATCTGCTCCACTACTTTTGCCAGATACACGAACCCTTCGCCCGAATAGCTGAATCGCTCTCCCGGTGTGAAGCGAATCGTCAGCCCATCGCCTGGTCTCCAGTTCGGAAAACCCGTCCGATGGCTCAACACAATTCGTGCCGTGATCTTTTCCAGACGAGCGTCTCCCTCGATATATGGCTTTGGCAGGTAACGGGTCAGAGGCGCGTCCAGGTCCAGTTTCCCTTGATCCACCAGTTTCAGCACGCCATAAGCAAATACCGGCTTGCTCAGCGAAGCTGCTTCAAAAATCGTGTCATCGGTTACGGGCTGCCCGGTTTTCGCATCGCGCACGCCGAATCCCTGCACCCAGTATGTTTTCTCATCTCGAATCAACGCCAACGAAAGTCCCGGCACAGAGCTTTCCTTCAGCAACTCCGGTATGCGTTTCTTCAGAGCCGCAATTGTTGTCTGGTCCGGCTTCTTCAATGGCGGTTCGTTTTGTCCAAGAGCGCCCTGCGCGTGCAACGAGCAGGGGACTAGAATCACTAGCACCGCTACCAATTCCGCGAAACCTCGCAGTCTTCTCATGGCCCACCTGTTTCCTTGGACGAACGCCGACACCATAGGTCCCGTGCACACCTTCGCCTTCATCCTCTTCGTCCGTTAATACGCATCGCAAATGGGATTAGTTCCCCGGCTGCACTTGGCAAGGGCTTCTTGAACCGGATTGAAAATACACCCTACTACTTTTACGGTGAGGGCTTCTTGAACGTTGGCTTATCGCCTGACGCTGGCGGAGGCACATCCGCTGCAGGCTTCTTCTGTTGTTGCGAGGCGTCCTTGTTCGACGGCGTGATTGGCGGCATTCCTGCCTCGGTATACGGCTTCTTCACCAGCGCTTCCACCACATCCTGCGCGCCGCCGGTATTGTCGTTGGTTGCTCGCGCTTTGCTGTACTCGTTCAGCGCGCGTTCCCGCTGCCCCAGCAGGTCAAAAATCTTACCCAGGTAAATGTGACTCCATACTTCAGTCCACTTCTCCGAAGGCTCCGGCACCGTCGCCAGCGCTTCGCGAAATGCGTTTGCCGACGCCTGATAGTTCTTCTGATAGAAGAACGCTTCTCCCATCCTGAAATTTGCCAGCGAGCGATTTGGCTGTATCGAGAGCGCCTTCTGATACTGCAGAATCGCGTCGTAGTACTTGCCCGCTTCGGCCAACTCTTCGCCGCGTGCGATGGCTGCCCTAGCTCGCAGATTCGGAGTGCTCTTCAACACGTAGTTATTTGGATCGATCTTGATTCCGCCCGGTTTCGGCCGTCCAAACGTTTCAACCATGAAGTCGGAATCGGTTCCCGTCACGTCGATCCACTTGGTTTCCGGATTTCCTTCTGTGTCGATGCGTATTTGCATCGGCATGTGAAAGGTGTCCAGCGGTTGGTGAACTTTTCCAACCACGCGGAATCCCTTTCGTGTCCGGTAAACCACATATTCCAAAGAAAATTCCGGGATCCCCGTGGAATTCAGCCACTGTGCAAAATATCCCTGCAGGTTTGGCGGACCTTCATTGGGTTTCGCGGCCGCATTCGCCGTGGAAACCGCCAAGGCCTCGAAATCCTGAATCGTTGCTGTCTTTCCCTCGTACTTTGCATAGAAGCTGTGCAGCAACGTTCGGAATGGCACATCGCCCATCTGCACCCGCAGCATGTGAAACAGCATCGCGCCCTTGTTCAGCACCACTGATCGGAACTCGCTCGAATAGGGCACCAACCGCGCCGCTTGCGCCACCGGCACCGAGCCTTCGTACATCAGCGCGCCAACAGCGAAGTCGTCAATCGTCCTCAGTCCCGCTTCTTTTCCAAACGCCTGCTCCGCGTACAACTCCTCGCAGTATCGCGCTAATCCGTCCGTGATCCACACATCGGCCGCCGACGCCGGCAACACCTGGATTCCCCACCATTGCGTTGCCGTCAACCGGCTCATCTCGCGATCGCTGCCCTTCGGATCCCAGGCGCGCTGGCTCAGCATGATCACGCCGGGCGCCGCGAAATCCCGCAGCGTCCCGTTTGGCAATTGGATGACCGTCATGTTGACGTCCGGCAGCGACCCGAACAAATCTGAAAACACGATCTCCTGGTGCGCCACCACGTTGGCGAATTCCTGCGCCCTTGCCGAATACTCTCGCGGCGCATAAACCGCCACATCGATACCTTCAGCCTGTTTTGGACTCAACTGCAACGGACCCGCCACAAATGATCCGTTGGCTTCGGACTGATCACAGTGGAACGTGTACATCAGCCGGTTGCCCTCGGCGGATGACTTCGGCTTTATTGGCTGCGGCGACTCAGCCTTTCCCGTGCCCGCCACCGCCATCGTGTCCGGCACATTCAACTTGAACGTCCCGGTATAGCGGTTCGAGGGATAGTTGGTCAGCGGAAACCATCGTGAAGGCAGCAGCAGATACACCCAATCTTTTCCTACCGATGCCACGCGCACGTTCGGAACCGGGCTATTCTCTTCGTTGGCCAGGAAGCCACCGTAGGTGAATGTCAACGACACGGTTTTCCCTGCGCCGATCGGTTGCGGCAAGGTCACATACACAAACAACGGGTTGTCATTCTCACGTTGAAACTGCAGTTGCTTCCCGTCCGGCCCCTTCACTTCCTTCACATCCAGGTTTTCATGCAACTCTACGCGTACGTTTTGCGACACTTCAAGCGCCCGAAACTCGATCTTCGCGATCGCGTTGATGCCTTGCGAGGCCGTGTCGACGTATGTTGAAACTTCATACTTTTCGGCCAGAAAGCTCGGGCCTCGCGTCTCTTGCGCCGCCGTCCGCACTCCGGCAAGAGCCGTCAACAGCAGGATGGCCGGCGCCAGCCCAGTCCATACCTTTCCACGTCGCGTCATCGCATTCCTTTCGGGAGCACCTTCGTGGGAACTATATAATAGGATAACAATGGCTCATGAAGCGTTGCCAGCGCCTCCTCCGATCATGCCGGCAATCAGCTCCGCCGCCCGTTCCACCGCTCCCGGAGGCCCCAGCCGCCTTCTTACCTCTCCCAGGCCTTCGCGCTGGCTGGCTCGCGCGTTGGGGTCCTGCAGCAGCCGCAGTGTCTCCCCGGCCACCTTTTCCGGGGTAAAATCGTCCTGTACCAACTCCGGGACTACTTCCTTCTCCGCGATCAAGTTAACCATCGCAAAATACGGCGTCCGAACCAGCGGCTTCGCCAACGTCGCCGTCAACGGCGACACCCGGTACACCACAACCATCGGCACATTCAGCAGCGCCGCCTCTACCGTTGCCGTTCCGCTGGACACAATCGCGGCGTCCGCAGCGGCCAGCGCGTTGTAAGTTTCCCCTTCCACAATCCGCAGCGTAAGCCCGCTAGGCCATCCGGCACTGATCTGTTCTGCGATTTTGGGGTGCGCCGCCGCCACCACGAATTGTGTGGGTTTCTTTCCGTTGATTCGCGCGCATGTCTCCTGCAAAACCGGTAGATGGTGCGTCAACTCCCCGGTTCGGCTTCCGGGCAAAATTGTTACCACGGTTTTCGCGGCATCCAATCCGTGCGCCTCGCAGAATTGCTTTCGGTCTTTCGTGGCTTGCACCGCTCCTACCAGGGGATGCCCGATGAAGTCGGCGGCAACTCCGGCGTCGCGAAAGAACTTTTCTTCAAACGGGAAAATACACAGAGCTTTCACGAATCGCCGCCGGATTAATTTGGCGCGCCATGGCCGCCACGCCCAGAATTGCGGGCAAATGTAGTACACGTTGCGAATCCCCCGCGGCTGCAGTTTACGTGCCAGCCGCAGATGAAACCCCGGGAAATCCGTCAAGATCGCCAGCGCCGGCTTTCGTTTCTCCGCTTCCACAACCATTCGCTCCATGGCTCTGCGCAGCGAAGGCAAGTGCTTCACAATTTCCGTAATGCCTACGACGGCCACTTCGGAATAATCCGTGATGATTTCCACGCCGGCTTCGCGCATCTGCGGTCCGCCCATGCCGAAGATCTGCACGTCCAATCGGGCCTGCAGCGCCTTGGCTAAACTCGCAGCGTACATGTCTCCGGAAGTTTCCCCGGCTGAAAGAAGAATAGGAATGGATGGCATTGAAATGGACGCCTAGTCACTGGCCGGCAACGGCGTCGGGAAAGGCGTCGTTCCCGCAGCACGATGATTTCCGTTGGCATCGTGCAGTTCCTGCTCCTTATATTGCAACTGGTACAGACGATAATATATTCCCCGCTGCGCCAACAAATCCTGGTGAGCGCCCTGTTCCCGCAAGCGTCCTTTGTGGAATACCAGAATTCGGTCCGCGTGTTGAATGGTACTCAGGCGGTGGGCAATCACCAGCGCGGTTCGGCCAGACAGCAAGCGATCCAGTGCTTCGCGGATCTGCAACTCCGTCTTGGTGTCCACGCTGGATGTCGCTTCGTCCAGGATCAGAAACCGCGGATTGTGCGCCAACGCGCGCGCGAAACTGATCAGCTGCCGCTGTCCCACGGATAACGTTGACCCTCGCTCGTTCACTTCGCTTGCCAGTCCTTCCTGCAAACCCTTCAAATACTCGCCGAGTCCGACCTCTTGCAACGCGTGCTCGACAGTTTCGGCTGTGATTCCTGGAGTTCCCAGGCGCACATTGGATTCCAGCGTTCCGGTAAACAGAAAAGGATCCTGCAGCACGATTCCGAAATTCTTGCGCAGCTCCTGCATGTTGAGTAGCCGTATGTCCACGCCGTCCAGCAGAATCTGCCCACGCTGAATATCGTAGAAGCGCAGCAGTAACGAAATCAGCGTAGTCTTCCCGGCTCCCGTGTGGCCCACGATTGCGAAATTCTGCCCCGGTTCGACGCGAAAGGAAACGTCCCGCAGAACCCAGTCTTCATCCTTCGGTTCCTCGACGTTGCGATAAGAGAACCACACGTTGCGGAACTCGATCTCTCCGCGCGGCGCCACCTGGATCTGCGCATTCGGATTCGAGTCAATGGTGATGGGCTCATCCAGCAACTTGAAGATTCGTTCGGAAGCGGCCATCGCCGATTGCAGGATGTTGAATTTTTCGCTCAAGTCCTGAATGGGCCGGAAAAAGCGTTGGGCGAACATGGTGAACTCGATCAGTACGCCGAGAGAGAGTGCATGGCCCAAAATGCGGTTTCCGCCGGACCAGTAGATCAGCGCGATGGTCGCAAAGCTCAGGAATTCCACCGCCGGATAGAACAGCGCGTAGGCCAGAATCGCGTCGCGCCACGCCAGCATGTTGTCCTTGTTACGCTTCGAAAACTCTTCGCGCGCTTTCATTTCGCGGTTAAACAGCTGCACCACGCTCATCCCGGAAATATATTCCTGCAGGAAGGAATTGATTCGCGCGATGGCAGTGCGGATTTTGCGGTTTGCTTCACGCACGTATTTGCGGAAAACCAGCGTCACCACCAGGATGGCAGGCAGCACCAGCATGGTGTCGAATGCCAGGCGTTTGTCCAGCCAGAACAGCAGCCCGGCCATCACCGCCAGCAGGAAAAAATCATTGATCATGGTGACGACGCCGGCGGCGAACAGATCGTTCAGCGCGTCCACGTCCGTAGTCACGCGCGTCATCAACCGGCCAACGGGATTGCGGTCGAAATAACTCATCGGCAAGCGCTGCAGGTGCCCGAAAATTTCCGTGCGCATGTCGTACATGGTCTGCTGCCCAACGCGCTGCATGATGCGGATTTGAATGTATTGCGCCAGAAAATCGAAAATCAGCACGCCCAGGTAGAAGACGCTGATCAGGACTACGCCGCGCCATGCTGTGGTCATCGGAATACTGCCGCTAGCGCCAGGCACCAGGAATCGATCAATGACGCGTTGGAACAAAATCGGCGGCGCCAGCTCCAGAGGCGTCACGATCGCCACAAGGGCCAATGCGAGGATCACCCGCCAGCGGTACGGGCGCAGGTACTCCAGCAGCCGCTTCATCAGCCGCGAGTCGTACGCTTTACCGAGTGCCTCTTCTTCGTGACCGTTGCTCATGCCCGCTCGAGTTCTTCTTCCAGTAACTGTTTCTGGTACAAATCCGCGTAGTAGCCGGCGCGTTCCAGCAACTCATCGTGGGTGCCATGCTCGATGATTTCCCCGTCCTTCAGCACCACGATCTGGTCCGCATCCCGCACCGTCGACGTGCGGTGCGCGATCAAAATTGTCGTCCGGCCATGCATCACGCCGCGCAGCCGCGCCAAAATTCTCTCTTCCGTCTGCGTATCGACCGCGGAAAGGGAATCGTCCAGTATCAAAATCCGCGGGTCGCGCACTACCGCGCGCGCGATTGCCGAACGCTGTTTCTGCCCGCCAGACAATGTGATTCCGCGTTCTCCCACCATCGTTTCGTATTTCTTTGCGAACGCTTCGACATCGCCGTGCAAATCGGCAATGTCTGCCGCTTCGCTCACGCGCGCCGGTTCATGGTTGGGCAATCCAAACGAAATGTTCTCGCCCACCGTTTCACTGAACAGATAGGTATCCTGCGGCACATAGCCAATTGCCCGCCGCAATGTTTCCAGAGGCCACTCGCGAATGGGATGGCCGTCGATCAAGATTTCGCCTTCAGGAGCTTCCCACAGTCGCGCCACCAGAGCCGCCAGCGTCGTCTTGCCGCTTCCCGTTGGTCCGACGATCGCGAGAGTCGAACCTGCGGGAATCTTCAGGTTGATGTTGTTCAGAACCGGCCGAGCTTCCTTGCTGTGTCCATTGGAGTTGGCCGCGCCGTTGCCGGAAATGTTGGTGGGATACGTAAACGTCAGATTTCGGAACTCGATGTTGCCGTCAACTCTAGTTTCTTTGGCGAGCTTCGCGCCGCGATCATCAATTTGCGGCTTGGCGGCCAAAATATAATTCAAGCGCCCCATGGAAGCGGCGCCACGTTGAAAAATATTTGTCACCCAGCCCAGCGCGATCATCGGCCACACCAGAAATCCGAGGTAAGTATTGAATGTGATCAGCGCACCCAGCGACATCTGCCCATGCAAGAACCGGTAACCGCCTTGCCACAGCACAATCAGGAAAGTAGTCCCGATCATCGCCTGTAGCGACGGCATGAACATGCTCCACGTGCGGATCAGTTGCACGTTTCGCGCAACGTACTCGCGATTCGGTCCGTCGAATCCCTTCATTTCCGCGCTTTCCTGCGCGTATGCGCGGATTACCCGCACGCCCGACAAATTTTCTTGCACCCGCGCCGAAAGCGTCGCCAGCGATTCTTGGATTTTTTCGTACAGACGGTGGATCACTTGCCCGAAATACCACACGGCGACAGCCACGACGGGCACCGGTAGCAACACCCACAGCGTAAGCGAGGGTGACAATCGCACCATCAACGCAATCGCCAGCACCATGGTGACGATGGTGGTGCCGCTATACATGATTCCCGGGCCCAGCACCATGCGCACCGCGTTCAGATCGTTCGTGGCGCGCGACATCAACTCGCCCGTGCGATTGCGCACGTAAAACTCCGGCTCCATTACCAGCAGCTTGTCCAGCAAGTCGCTGCGAATATCAAATTCGATGTCGCGGGAAATTCCGATCAGAATCCACCGCGTGGCGAACGACATCAAGCCCTTCAGCGCGATGCACACCACCATCACCAGGCAATAAAATGCCAAAGTTTGCCGGCTGTCGGGTTGGTAGTACGGCACTAAGCTGCCGAGCCCGTCGGAGCCCACCGAGCCCGCAACGCCGTGCATCGGATGCGAAAATGGTCTGGGGCTTCCCGCTAATGTGTCGGTGATGATTCCGGTTGCCAGCGGCACGATGTTTCCGATAAGGCCCATCAGAGCGAGAGTGAGAAGCCCGAGCGCAATCGCGCCCTTGTAGCGCCCGAGATACGGCACCAGCCCGCGCAGGTTCTGCCAGGTCGATTTCTTCGACTGGTTCGTCGCTGCTTTTCGCGGAGCTGTTGCCGCCGTACTCATCGCAAACTGGACCTCGGATTTTCGAGCGATGCCGCTTCGCCAAGGAAGTGTTGGTACGACGGGTCCATCGATTGATAGCGCTTCGTCGTGGCATTCCACCGGACGGCGATGGGCAGGGTTCGCTCGCTCGTCCCGGCTTTGATCGGGGTGAAGTATAGCGACATGCCTTTTTCCGGGCTGTCTTCGTACTGCAGCTTCCAGCCGGTTACCGCTTGCAGCGGCGTCAACGCCAGATATCCCTTTGAATTTTTCAAGTGCTCGTCGGCGCGCACCAGTTCCACCCACTTGCCGTCATCATTTTCCGCAACTACGGCGCGTGTAACCACCGTTCCGGCTACCACGCTTTTCGGAGTATTGGGGACCACGTTCGCCGCCAGGAATTCTTGCTTGCCATTTTTTGCCAGGTCGCCGTACAGCAGCACTTGGGCATCGCTTCCCAGCAGTTTCTTCGCGACATCCTGAACTTCGTCGGGAATGGCTGGCGCCTCGGGCTTTTTCTCGGCCTCGGGCTTCTTCTCAGCTTCCGCAGCGGGCTTGGGTGCTTCCGACCCGCATCCAACCAGCACTACGACGAGCACCACAGCAGCAAAAAGGGAGCGGAACATTCAGGTCCTTTCTCAAATAGACGTAAACCGCGCGCGGGTGTAACCAGAAACTTCGACCGTGGCCCTTTTCTTTACAACTCTTTACAAGCTCGGCGCGGCCAGCGTAATTTCCACAACGCGGCCAGCCTGCCCGTCCTTCTCCCTGGTGCAAACCACTTCCATCACTTGTGGCACATCAGGGCCGGCCCAGTCGAAGGCGTAATACCACAATTCTAACGGCTGGCCGCCCTTCGTGCTAGGACTACGCGAATCCGGCTGGCCGTAGAGTTGGATGACGCTTTGCGAGTTGTCCAGGACGCGCAATCCTAGCCCAGTTTTCCAGCGGCTTGGGACCGACGCCGCGTCGCAATGCGCTGCCTTTGACTCTTCCAGGCGTCCCACGCGAATCACCTGAACGTTCTTGCTGCCATCGACATCAATGGTCAGGCGTTCTTGACGGCAGGGATCCTCCCAGGAAATCTGGCCATCCTGCGTCGTCGCGGAAGTTTTGAAATTTGGGTACAGACGAAATAGCCGGGCGGTTGTATCTTTGCCCGGGCGCAAGCCGGCTAGCGTCAATTCATTCGCTTTCTTCGTCGCAGTCGGTTTGGGCGCGGGCTTCTGTTGAGCCTCACCCCTGGAGGGGTGGGCTACAGTGGCGATTGCGATCGTGGTGATCAGGTACAAACTCAGAAGCGCCCGCTTCAGAAAGGTGTTGCTATACAGCCGAAGCAAGTCCGGCATCCGCGCCGGCCGATTACCTTTGCGCCAGAATGGCATCGAGCCGCGCCTCAAAATTATCTTCTCCCTCACTCAACAATTCGCTGCGTTCTACTGGCAATGCCGCCTCGATGGCTTCCACCCAGCGGAATAGTTTTTGGATGTTCTCGCGGGTCTTTGCGTGATATTGCTTCAGGTTCTCGCCGCTGCTCATCCAGCTGCGGAAGGTCTTTTCCAGCGGATGATCTGAAATTTCAAAGGGATTTTTCGCCGCGCCCGGGGCCAGCAATCCCGCGTGGCCGGTGAAGTGATGCTCAAATCCCAGGTCAGCCAAAAAATTACCGGTGCTTGCGGCTATGCCCTCGTCATAGAGCGGTCCTTGGCACCGCAGCTCCAGAGGAAGAGGCTCCTGCTTCCACTTCAGTGTTTCAATGTCGAAGTTCCACAGATCCCACTTCGCGTCCACAATGTACGCGGTGTCTGACGCCAGGTTGTGCGCCGCCAGCGCAGCTACTTCGGGAGGACCAAACTTGCCGGTCTTCAGATCCCACTCCGCGATAGGTGTTTCGGTGCTATCGATGGGCTGCACAAGCAAGCGCTGGAATCCCGGTCCCGGCTCCGTGATGGGAGCAGTGGCCAGGAATCGCGCGAATTGCGCGATCATCGATTGTTCATTGAAATCGCGCGTCCAGACGCGCAGGTAAGCCCGGTTCGCCATAGCTAATCCGAAGAATTATACAAGGCTACGGCGCCTCGGCGCCAACCGTGGGCGCAATGTTTAAGGTTACGACTTTGGCGGGTTCTTGCCGGTATCGAATCCCATGGCGATTTGCTGCAGCCGCTCGCGCAACGTGTCTCCGAAACGAGAGAACACTTCCGAAGAAGCTTCTCTCAAGCGCTCTTCGGCGGTTGCCGCGATCTTCGCGATTACGTCGCGAGACTGATGATCGAGTGTCGCCACGGTTGCCACCATCCATGAATTCGATATGTTTTCCAGCCGGTCGCGGTAGCCCACGGCGGATTCGTCGCTGATTTTCCCGAACATCTCGCGCAATTCGCCGCGTTTTGCTTCGCTCATCGTTCGCCAGGATTCGAGCAGGGCCGCGAAACTTGTGCTGACCTCTTCCTGCGCTTGATTCAGGCTCTTCTCGATGGCGCCGGTGATCCCGGCATGGAATCGCCGCAGGAATTCTTCCTGCTCGGCGGACACGCGCTGGGTGATTTCTTCTCGCGTGGCGTCCAGGCGTTCACGCGAAAGTTCCACGGTCTTATTCATCAGCTCCGTGAATCCTTCCAGCTCCTGGCGAGCATTGCGCTGGATCTCATCGGTGAACGCCGCTGAGGTAGTGTCCGCGGCTTCGGCAAAGAGCAGCCGCACGCGTTCAAAGGCATCGTGCACGGTCTCGTCGATTTTCTGGTTTGTTTGCCCGACGTAAGCCTGGCTGGACTGGCTCAACTCCGTGGCGAACAAGCTGGAAAGCTCCGCGGCTTTGTCTCGCAACTGATTTCCCGATTGATCCACGAGCTTTTCGGTTATGTTCTGCAGCTGCGTCTGGGCCTTTTTTTCGTACCACTCCGCCGACTTGAACATTTCCTCAAGAGCGTGGTGTTTCAAATCGTTGGTGCGGTTCTCCAGTTCTTCCAGATTTCGGTTCGTAATCGTCTGGGCGGATTCCGTCAGCAACTGCTCCACGCTCCCCAGGTTCTCGCGGAACCGCGACATGGACTCGGCGAAGGCGTCATCCGCCGACGCGCGAATACGATCCTGTTGCATGGTCATCGCGGCATCCAGCAGCGACCGTCCTCCGGCCAGGCGATGCACTGCCTCTTCCGCTTGACGCACGTGCGGAGCCACCAGCGAGGCGACTTGTTCTTCAAATTTCTCCAGCGCGCGGCTGTTGGCCGCTTCAAAACTGCTCTGAATGCGTTTGTGAATCTCCTCAAACAGGTTGTCGGATTGCCGGTGCAGCTCATTGCGGTGCAATGTCAGCACGTCGTCCAATTGCGATTGGAAGCCGCCGATGGCTTGTTGCTGCACCGTCTCAATGCGGCCAGCGAATTGCTCCAGGCGCTCGGTGGCCTGGTTGGCGCGAGCCAGCGTATCTTCCAGTTGTTTCGACTGAACTTCCAGCGCCGCTTGAGCCTCGGCACTTTGCTTCTGACCTGCCTCCAGGATTTCCTGGTGCAGATTGCGAGCCTTTTCCTGCAGGTCCTCCGCCACTTTCTGATGCTGTTTCCGCAAAGAGGCTTCCGCCTGGGCCAGCAGGTTGGCCTTTGCCGGCTCAAGTCCTTGCGCCAATTGCTCGCGCAACGAATTCTGCGCTTCCGCCAGCGTGCCGCTGACGCGCTCCTGGATCAGCTGCAATCCCGCGTTCAATGCCGCGTGCTGATTCCCGGCGGATTCTTCGCGCTTGCGCGCTTCTTCTTCGGCGCGGCGGGCGGTTGCTTCAATCCTCTCGGCAACGTGTGATTCGGCCACTTCAGCCTGCGTGCGCAATTTCGCTGCAGCTTCTTCCGCCTGGTTGCACAATGTCTGCAACGCTTCCTGCGCGCTCGACAATTGCTTTTCGTGCTGGTCTCGTTGGACCGCGCCTTCTCTGGCCAGATGCGCTGTCAATTCGTGGGTCAGCTGTTCCAATTGCGGCGCCAGCCATCTCGGCAGCTCGATCTTTAGCGCTTCAGCCGCAGCTTCTTGCGCTTCGCGCGCACGAGTGGCCGACTCACCTTGTATGGTTTCAATCGCGTGCGCCGTCTCCCGCGCGACTTCTTCGCGAAACGCTGCATACTTTTGATCCCATTGTTCAAAACTAACCCGGCGCTCCGCAGACACCGCTTGCACCGCCGATTCCCGCGCCGCCGCTTGAATCTGTTGTTTCGCTTCGGCCAGCAACCGGGCCACCTGCCGCGCCAGTTGCATGGAGGCGTCAGTGGTGCTCCCCGGGGCAGGGAAGACACGCAAATTATCGGGTGCTCCGCCCGCAACTTCGCTTTCGCCGGGCGCTGGTGGCAAATCTCCGCCAGTGGCGGTCAGCAGATCGCTGGGTATTTCAGAAGAAAGTGTTTCACCCAAGCGCGGTTCGCCCGCAGCCGGAAACGCGAACCAGTCTTCCGGTGGGAACGCGATGCCCCAGGCATTACCGGAAGTCTCCAGCTCCAGCGCAACCTGAAATAGCTGCCGCACCGTGCGTGGGCGTTGGATCCAAGCCACTTTGCCGCGCACACGTCTGGGCGGTTGGCCCGACTCCGGGTGTGGCACTTCCAGGTTCACCCACATATTCTTCAGCACGTAATGCTTGGATTGATAGCGGCATCCGTGGCAGTTGATAATCAGCGTGGAGGTTCGCTCGTTGAACGGCCGGCCGAGCGCATCGACGCCGGTGACATTCAGCGGCACCGCTTGCACAATGCGCGTGCTGCGACGCTTGCGCAAATCAGAACTGGCGTTGACCGCGCTTTCATTCATCATATCTGCCGGATCATCGGCCGCGTGCGGAGACAGGTCTGGGCCTTCATTTTCTCTCTGCATGATTTCCTGGGATTCTGTCCAACTCGCATAATTGCGCGCTTCAGGACTTTTTCATTGGCTCGTTGACTTGGCCTTCCGGGAGGCGCTTGCCGTCACAAACGTCCAAATTTCTTTCGCCACCCAAATCGGTCCAACCATCAGATACACAGCGCCCTGGAAAAACGCCGGATTGTTTCCCTCAATGCGATGCCCCAGAAAGAGCAGCACCCAGCCACCAAGAAAACAACCGATTCCCCAGCGCCATCGGAGCAGAGCGAGGAGAATTAGTCCTGCAAAAATCAGCGGAATACCGATACCGTGCAGAACCTTGTTCCAGACTGAACTGTGTTCATGGTCATACTGAGCCATGTAGTGCGCCAACCCGGGCATAGCGCAACTCCTAACCGCTACCGCGGAAACAGCAGCGTTTTGGCGGGGACTTCCACCACGGGAACAGAACTGTATCCCGGATTGGGTTGCTTGCCTAGAGGTAGAATCATTCTGTACGTACTAGCTCCGAGGTCCCATCAGTCCCATCCCCGTTTTCCCTGCAAAAAAGCCCTGACCTGCGTGCACCGAAACTTTTTGTGAAATTTTTGGCGGCAGATTCAGGCTCGCCCTGATTTATCTACAGTTCTCGCCGGCCTTCCATGGCTTTCAACATAGTGACTTCGTCGGCGTACTCCAAATCCGCGCCCACCGGGATTCCCACGCCGATGCGCGTCACACGCACCCCCAGCGGCTTCAGCAATTTTGAAAGATAGATCGCGGTGGCCTCGCCTTCGGCAGTGGGATTCGTGGCGATGATGATTTCTTCCACCGTGCCGCCTTTCAGGCGCTCGATCAAACTCTTGATGTGCAGCTGATCCGGCCCTCGTCCTTGCAAAGGAGAAAGCGAACCGCCCAGCACGTGATACATCCCGCCATAGGTCCTGGTTTTTTCAATTGCCAGGATGTTATGCGGCTCTTCCACCACACAAATCGTTTGCTTATTCCGGGTAGGTCCCACGCAATACAAACACGGATCCGTGTCGGTGATGTTGTAGCACGTGGTGCAGGTGCGAATTTTTTCTTTAGCGTCGCGGATGGCCTCGGCGAGCGACAGTGCTTCCTCGGGTGTGACACGCAACAGGTGAAACGCCAGGCGTTGCGCGGTTTTCTGTCCAATGCCGGGCAGATGTTTTAATTCATCGATGAGTCGTTCAACAGGAGCGGCAAAATCAGGCATGTTCCTTGTGTAGCACAAGCGCAGTCATGGACGCAAATTCCAGGAGTGTGCAGGCCGACTTTTCAGACCAAGTGATTTCGTCACGATGCCCCGCGACTCTGGATCTGTCATTCCGAACGGAGTCTGCGGAGTGAGGAATCTGCTTCGCCCGGGATGACAATTATGATTCTTGCGCAGGCATGCAGTCGCGCCAATTTTCTGATGGCGGGAGTGGAATCTTCAGCGTGATTTCAGTGCCGGAGTTTGCCTTTGAGGCAATGGAGATTGTGCCATGCAGCAGGCTGACGCGCTCACGCATGCTTACCAGGCCCAAGCCGTCGCCCCGGCTGGCCTCATCCGGGTCGAAGCCCGCACCTTCATCGCGAACCTTCAATTCGATTTCCTGGGGGCACCCGAGCAACTGCACTTCGAACTGCTGAACGCCGCTGTGCCGCACTGCGTTGCGCAACGCTTCCTGCAAAACACGGAATAGGCACAGAGATACGTCCGGCGGCAAGCGGCCGGGAACATCGCTGTGACGGAAGTCTACGGTCACTTTCTGATGGTGCGCCAATTCGTCGCAGAAGCCGCGCATGGCCGGAACGATTCCCAGTAGCTCCAGTTTTGGCGAGTGCAATTCCCGGGTGAGCGCGGAAACATCGGAGGAAATTTCCGAAGCCTGCTGGCACAATTCTTGCACTCTCTGGCGCAGTTCGGTTTGCGAGTCCGGGGGGCAGTCCGCCAACCTCTGCATCTCGATGTTCAGAAGCGCAAGCCGCTGATTAATGTCGTCGTGGAGGTCGCGCGCAATCCGCCGGCGTTCCTGCTCCTGGGCCTCGATCAACTTTCCCCTGACGGTGGCGAGCGCCCGCTCTACTTCCTTGCGCGGCGTGACATTCGCGCTCATGCCAACGACACGCACGACGCGGCCTTGCGCGTCGAAGGAAGCTGTACCACTTTCCTCCAGCCAGATGAGCGCGCCGCTCGGGCTGACGATACGATAGCTGGTTTGATAGGTTGGCTGGGTGGGCTTAAGGTCCGCGATTGTCTTCAGGAAATTTGCGTGGTCTTGCGGAAAGATTCGCACAAACCATGTCTGGCCGGTGCGTTGTCCCGGTTCCGTGGAAAATCCCAGAACGTCGACAGATTCGGCGGAGAGTAGCACGTTGTCCGTGGCGGCGTCCCATTCGAAGGCGTACATTTTTCCGGCCTGCGCCGCCAGCCGTAGACGCTCTTCGCTTTCGCGCAGCGCTTGTTCGGCGCGCTTTCGGTCCGTCAAATCGACGAAGGTCACCAGAAACGAATCGCCAAAAACGGAAAGGTGGAACTCGATGTCGCGAAAGGTTCCATCCTTGCAGCGCACGCGCGCTTCCGTGCGCTCGATGCGTTCGGGATCATCAAAAACCCTCTTGCTTCGCACAGCCCACTCCGCCTTCACCTTTTCGCGATACGTTTCGTCGGGATAGGCGATTGGCCACCAGTCATCCACGCCGGGAATATCCTCCAGGCCATAGCCGAACAGTTTGATAAAGCGATCATTGGCCAATTCGATTTGCTGGGTATTGCGATCAGAGACGATCATGGCGACCGGCGCGTTGCGCACCAATTGGCGGTCGCGCTCTTCGTTCTGGCGAAGCGCCGGATCTTCTGGTTTCAACTGGAATACGCTGTTTGCCACAACCTGCTCCTGACCGTCAATCTTCCGGGCGGAACGACTCTTCAGGCGGGACACCGTTGCCGTGAATCTTACACCATGTGGGGCCATGTCAGGAATCGCGCAGATTCGCTGTTGCGGGCGTACAAATACAGGCGGAGATTCACTGCGTTGGTCTTAGTTTTCGAAGGGGAATTGGGGAAATTCAGAACAATCCGGGAATCTTCAAGCCCTGCAATCCGGGCATGCCGCTAGCCATGCTCTTCATCTGGTTGGCCAGTTCTTCGTCGACACGTCGCGACGCTTCATTCACCGCCGCTCGCACCAGATCCTGCAACATTTCGTGGTCCTTGCTGGCGAACACTTCCTTCTCAATTTTCACTTCCAGCACTTGCTTCTGCCCGTTCATCTTGACGGTCACCATTCCGCCGCCTGCCGAAGCTTCCACCGCCACCGAGTTTACCTGCCGCTGCAGATCTTCCTGCACCTGCCGAAGTCTCGAGAGCATTTGTTGGAGCGCGTTTACTTCCATGTTCTTTAAGGCCGCATCTTGCGATGTGACCTTACTCCTCTGTTTGCCGCTTCACTTCTAAAATTCTTCCCCCAAAACGTTGCAGCATGGACTTCACCATCGGATCATTCTCAAACTGGGCCCGAAGTTCCTGCGTGCTCGTTTCACCATTTACTGCGGGACGCGAAGAATTTTCTTCCTTCGCTCCATTACTTTCGAGTCTAGCACAGACCCGAACCGCGCGCCCTAGTACCTTGCTCGATGCGACACGGATCTTCTCCAGTGTTTCGCGTCCTTCCATCAATCCGGCGAAAGTGCTTTTGTCGGGACGAAAACAAATGCGCAACTCGCTGCCATCCAATTCCCATCGCGCGGCGTGTTCCAGAAGTTCGGCGACAAATTTTTGTTGCGCTTGCAGCGCCGCTTTGATTTCCGCCACCTGTTCAGCGGTGATTCCGATCGCTTGCGTGTCCGCTAGTGTTTCGCGCACCGGCGGTGCAGCGGTTTCAAGTGGTTTCATCGCGGGCGCGGCTGCGGTTGCCGTTGCGGCATGGGAAATCGCAGTGGGCATCGCGACGGTTTTTGGTTCTGCGATTACAGCAGCAGGAGTCACGAACGAACTGACGGAGCTGGTGGAAACGGCGCGAGCAGGAAACGCAGGAGCAGGCATTGCACTTTGAGCCGTGGTCTTCGGCGCGAGCTTTCCTCCGCCGGACCCGCCCGCTGCGCCGCCGCGTGCTTCGGTCAACAATTCTTCCAATGGCGCCAGACGGGCCGCGTTTACCAGTCGCAGTAGACCCATTTCCAAATGCACTCGTGGATCTGGTTTCCTTCGCAAGTCGTCATCGGTTTGCAGCAGGATCTGGAAGAAGCGCGTGAGATCTTCTTCGGTGAAAAGCGCCGCGGCCTTCGCCAGGCCGGGCCGCTGGTCCGGCGTTGCCGCGATCAAATCCGAATCGGCGCCACAGACGCGGGCAATCAGCAGATTGCGCATGTGACGAATGGCTTCGCGGCAGAAGTGCTGCAGGTTGCGCCCTTCTTTTTGGAACGTGTGCACCAGGCCCAGAGCTCGCTCCGCGGATTGCTCGGAGATCGCTTCCACCAGTTCCCGCAGCGAGTCTTCCGGCACCACGCCAAGCAACTCGCGCACAGCCTGGTCAGTAATATTGTCGCCGCAGTAGGCGCGCGCCTGCTCCAGCAGCGAGAGCGCATCGCGCATACTGCCTTCGGCCATACGGCCGATGACGGAAAGCGCGCCGCCGTCAATTTTCAAATTTTCTTTTTCAGCGATGAACTTTAGGTGGTCAGTGATCTCGTTGAAGGTGAGCGCGCGAAAATGGAAATGTTGCGAACGCGAGCGGATGGTGTCTTCGAGATCTTCAGGCTGCGTGGTGGCCATCACGAAGATCACGCGGTCGGGCGGTTCTTCCAGGGTTTTCAGCAGCGCGTTGGAGGCTTCACCAGTGAGCATGTGCGCTTCGTCGAGGATCACAACTTTGCTGCGCGCGGCCGCGGGTGCGTAACGCACCATCTCGCGCAGTTCCCGGATCTGATCAATGCCGCGATTCGAAGCCGCGTCAATTTCAATTACATCCAGCGAGGTGCCGGCCGCAATTTCTTTGCAGGCATCGCAGACACCACAGGGCTCCGCGGTGGGCCCGTTCACGCAATTCAGGGCCTTGGCCAGGATGCGCGCGGCGGTTGTCTTTCCCACGCCTCGCGCTCCAGAAAAGATGTAGGCATGCGCAACGCGATTATTTTTGATGGCATTCGCCAGCGTGTTGGTGACGTGTTCTTGTCCGACGAGATCCGCGAAGGTCTGCGGCCGCCATTTTCGTGCGATCACTTGGTAGGTCATACGTGTCTTGCATTCTCACCAGCCGCGCGGAAAAAGTCAAAACACTTTGCGGCGCGGATGCTTGTGTGTCTAGGTAAAGTGTTTGGAAAAATCGTGAGTGAGCTGAAGGTCAGGCAACGAGCAACTTCGCCTCACTTAGAACTTAACACTGATCACTGAGAACTTCTTCAATTCGAGGAACTTCGGAATCTCCGCGGCACACTTGGCTTACCCGGTACCGTTGCTCCCTTCCGGGCCTGGCGGGGTTCGCGGGACCTCGTTGCACGAAGTCCGAAGTTCCACGACTCGGCAGTCGTTCAAGCATGACTGCAAAGCAAAGCTTAGCACAACGCTCGAACCCGCTCCAATTGTGGCCAGGAGTGAGAGGTGGCCGGAATCAGAAAGGAGGCGGATACGCCGCCCCCTCGTCATTTTTCTACGCGACTTTTTTCACTGCGGGGATTTTCCACGAACCGTTCAGGATAGACGGATCTTTTTCTTTGGGCCAGTACAAGCGCATCATCAAGACGAAATCATCTTTCGGCGCGGGCAGCCAATTGGATTCTTTGTCTTTGCCGGGAGAGTCCGCTTGAATGTAAATGTCGGTTGAGCCGTCGGCATTGCTTTTGAACTTATTGCGTTGGCTGACGTTGTAGCGATTGAGCGGATTGTCGACGAAGAAATACTTGGCGTTGTACATGGTCACCGACCAGAAGCCATCGACCGGCGGCATCTGGCCCTTGTCGAAGTGCAGGACATATTTGTTGGCGCCATTGTATTTCTGAAGAATTTCCGGACCTTCGGAAGTTGGATAAACGGCGTCTTTGGGGCGATTCGCACCCAGGCCGTACCAGGTAACGGTGGCGCGCTGAATGTAGTTGGTGCCGTAGAGACCGGTCTTGGTGGTGAACACCCAACCATTTTCGAGTTTTGCATCTCCCGCGGCGATTCCTTCTTTAAACCAAGCCGAGATTTTGTCCTGCGCCGGTCTTGGAGCCTTGGCGATTCCTGCAGCCACGCTGGGTTCGAGCTTAGATGCGTCGAAATCCTGACCCGGCACGATTCCAATTTTCGCGAGCTTCGCGACCATCGGTGCGTCATCCACACTGGGAGGATTTGTTTTCAAGAGTTCGGCGAAGAGTTTGAAGTAGGAAGCGCCGTCCATGGTGTTCAGTTGATCGCGAACGGCGATCGTTTTGTTGATCGCAGGATCAACGACTCCCGGCGTCGGCTTATACGGCTTGCCGTAAGAGGACAGCGGCACAGCGGACATTTGGTCTTGCAGCGCGTGCACTGCTTTGTAGTCCTCAGGTGTCCCGGTGCAATAGATGCGTCCTAGCAGCCATACCATTCCGGTCGGCGATTTATATTCCGTGACGCCAGCCGGGAGCGTTCCGCTCCAACCCGGGCCGGTGATGGCATATTTCTGTGCCGCGGTTCCGGTCGTGCGTTTGCCTGGAACCTGGAAGACGTCGGTCCATCCGTCGAGCATCGGAAACAGAGCGTAACGCCCCTTCATGTTCGGGATACTGAGGACCCAAGGTTCCTTGGAAACATCGAGCCATGTGGTGGTGTATAGGGTATCGGCGTTTGGCGCGGTTACGGCGTTGAACGATGCGTTTGGATATTCGCGAAGCTTGGCGAATTGGCCCATGGGAGCGGAGGTGCCCTCTGGCGCAACCACATTGGTTGTCACCCGACGGGTCATCTCCATGGTCATTAATGGATACGCATAGACATAGGCATCCTTGGCGGTTTCAAATGATTGCAGCTCCTTCACGTCTTGTGTGACCTTTGGTTGCTCGCCGCAGCCTGCCAGTACTAAGCAGCTCAAAAGAGAGACTCCAATAAAGTTCCGTATTGCGGTTTTCACCGACTTGTTCCTCCGTGGTGGATTTGTGTCGAAAAAATAAGCGAAGACGCGAACGGGCGGTATTGTCAAAGATACCAAGGGCCCGGGTAACCGGAGAAAATGGCACCGTGCGATTGGCCGACTGTGTTCAGGAGGCTGGAGATGCGCTATGGAGTAGTGAAAAGGGGTCTGGCGAGCTCTTCGGGCGAAGCGGTTTCTGGATGCTCGGCCTCCCAGCGCATCGCAGCGGTGATGCGGGTACGTCCGCTAGGGTGGTCGAAGAAGACGAACTCCTCAACGGGCCTTGGATCGAGTTTGCGATATTCACCGAGCATCAAGTCCACGTTGGCCTCGCCATCCGGTTGACGACCTGCATTTAGGCCATACATGTCCGCCTCGAACTCCATCGTGCGCGTGATGGTGTTGGTGACCGGCGTCAGCAGAAAGAAGTAAATGGACAAACCGATGAGCGCCAGCGGCAGCACTGCGACGTCGGTTATGCCGCGGATGCCCCAATGATCGCCCCAACGCGCCAGGGCAATGTTGAGGAACCAATTCAAGAACGCGAAGCCCAACACCACCAGCACACCAAACATTACTAATCCTTTGTAGCCGTGGTTCAGAACATAGTGGCCCATCTCGTGTCCCATGGTGGTTTCAATTTCGGGCAGAGTGCAGCGCTTCAGGAGATTGTCGTTGAGGGAAATGCGCTGCGTGCCGGCGAAGCCGCTGACGTTGGCGCTGACACGGTTGGATTGGCGCGAGGCGTCGAACTCGTAGACGTCGGTCGCAGGGATTCCGTTGGCGCGAGCCATGCTGAGAATAGGATCTTTAATGAGGGGATCTTGCAGCTTGGTGTAAGTGTTGAATAGCGGAGCGATGTAAACCGGAGAAATAAGGATGACGAAGGCCAGAAAGATGATGGTAACGGCCGCTCCCCATACCCACCAGTTTTTTCCGAGACGGCGCACCAAGCCGAACAGTGGAACCACGAGAACCGCGCCGAGTATCACGCCAACGACCAGCGCCATAAGCTGATCGCGCATCCACGGACCGAATGTCTGATTCAGCAAGCCATACTTGCGCTCGCGGAAGTAGCTTTCGTAAACGGTGATCGGGAAGCTCAGCACGGACGTAACGATAATGAATTGCAGCCAGTAAAGAGCGGTTTGAAGAGGGCGAAAACGCGTGATGCGTTCGGCAAAGTCACGCATCCGCGTCGACCATCGGAACCGGAGCAAGATCCACATTACGATTACGGTCGCGAGAAAATCCCACAGCAGCATCCAATAGCCACCTTCGAAGTACGCGTTGGAACGGGCGCGTTGCGCCGGAGGCATCTTGGCGAGATACACGTTCACAGCGGCGTTAACGTCGAACGGTTCGCGCGTTGCCTGTTGATTGGCGACAGCCGGCAATGGCGCAGGGCTGTTGCCGCCAGTACTCTGCGCCGGCGCAATGGCTGTGAAGGCAGTGAGTAGCAGAACGAACGAAAAAATATACCCCGTCACGCGAACCATTCAGTCCTCCTCTTGTGCAAGCTGCAGCCTGCAATGTGCTGATCAGGAAGCCACGGCCAACTAGGTGAGATGAGTTATAGCATGGGCGCGAAGCTTTTCGTCGCGCGGGTGACTTTTGAAGGGGTGACGGGCAGAGATGTGCACGATTACGGGCGCACTATTTAGTCTTGTTCCGGTACATCAACTCATCCGCCCGCTTGATGAGGCTTTCGGCGGTGTCGTCGGGAAGTGCGAGTGTGCTGCCGATCGAGACCGACAGAGACAGCAAGCTTCCATCACAGGTGAACAGGGTTTGTGCGACCATGGCCGCACATCGCACCTTCAAGTGAGTCAGAATCTCGTCGTTCACGTGATGGGCGATTGCGATAAACTCATCACCACCCCAGCGGCCAATCACATCGGCAGGGCGCAGCGTTCCCGTCAGGGTTTTAGCCACTTCCAGCAGAGCGTGGTCGCCGGTGGCGTGCCCGAAAGTGTCATTGATGGCCTTGAATCGGTCGAGGTCAATCAGCAGTACGCCGAACGGTTCCTTGTGTATGCGGAATTCACTGAAGGCTGTCTGCAGCGCCATCTCAACGAAGCGGCGATTCGGCAGTTGCGTGACTTGATCGAGAAATGCCAGTCGTCCCATTTGCTCGATCTCGCGCTGCGCATCCTGCTCGGCGGTACTGTTGCTGAATATCTGCACCGCCCCGATGATTGAGCCGTCGGCGGCGCGAAGAGGCTGAACCCGCGCGGTCACGGGAACCCGCCGGCCCTGCTTATGCCGCAAGAAGACTTCAACCTCGTGAGAGCGACCGTTGTTAAGGCTGGCTGTCAGAGGACAATTGTGAGCGCACAAGCGCTTGCCCTCGCTGTCCACGTGGCAAAGCCCATCCTCTGGACAGCGCAGGCCGACCATTTCATGGGGTTCGTAGCCAGTCTGGCGGAAGGCACCCTCGTTCCAGTACAAAATGCGCCGGTCCAGGTCCACGATGTACACGCCATCGTTTACCTGGTCCAGTAGCGCCTTGTAGGTCCTTCGATCGATTGGAGTCGCAGCCATGATTACCTCAAATCGGGCGGCCAGAAAAAGCTCGGAACCCTCCTGAAAGCGGCATTATCCCAGCGAAGCTGTCTACATCCAGTAAGTCACGTGTCAAAGTCATAGCAGTATAGGGCCTGCGTACGTTCAACGCTATAGCCCAAAATCAAATGGAGCTTTACGGCCGGTTTGCTGGGGCAATTCTGTGTGACGGTACCCAGAGTGCTGGTGTTCAGACGCGACCCGCGGGAATAGTCGCCGACGTGGCGTGCTCGGTTCCCGAAGAGGCAAGGCTAGCCCGAACCTGTGCGAGAAGTTCAAAGGAACGCAGCCGCGCTTTGTAATCGTAGATATGAGTTGTGCTGATGATCTCGTCCGGCCGGGTGAGGTCCAGAAGAGCCACTAGTCGGCGCTTCGCTGTTTCTGGCGAACCGACGACGGAGCAGAGAAGCGCCTGGCCGACATTGGCTTTCTCCGCAGGCGACCAAAACGAATCGATATCTTCGATCGGTGGAGGAACCTGGCCTGGTGTGCCGCGGCGCAGATTTGCGAAGGATTGCTGAATGGACGTGAATTGATAGCGGGCTTCAGCGTCCGTTTCCGCGACGACGGCCGTTAATCCGATCATCGCGTAGGGCTGATCGAGTTGCCGCGAGGGCTTGAAGTTCGCTCGATACAGCTCCAGGGCTTGCAGCAGGTCCGCGGGCGCGAAGTGTGATGCGAAGGCAAACGGCAAGCCAAGCTCGGCGGCAAGTTGCGCGCTGAATAAGCTGGAGCCCAGCAACCAGATGGGTACGCGCGAGCCTGCACCAGGAATGGCGCGAATTTTTTGATTGGCTGTCGCTGGTTCGAGGTAGGCCTGCAATTCTTCGACGTCTTGCGGGAATCTGTCCGAGGTGGAAGCGATATCGCGGCGCAGCGCACGCATGGTCAACATGTCGGTGCCTGGCGCGCGCCCGAGTCCCAAATCAATGCGGTCCGGATAAAGCGCTGCGAGCGTACCGAACTGCTCGGCGATCACCAGCGGCGAATGATTCGGCAACATGATGCCGCCCGACCCAACCCGGATGGTTTTCGTGCCACCGGCGACGAAACCGATTACGACGGATGTTGCGGCGCTTGCGATACCGGGCATACCGTGATGTTCCGCAAGCCAGAAGCGGTGGTAGCCCCAGGATTCCGCGTGCTGCGCAAGATCGAGGGAATTGCGCAAGGCTTCGCCTGCGGAAGCACCCTGAGGAATTGGCGACAGATCGAGAATCGAGAATGGAATCACGCGGATTGGATGCGGCGGAGGGAAGAATCGTTTTGCCGGCGATCCTAATGCCGATTTGCACTGCCAACGTCGCCCAAAAACCTTGATTTAGCTCTTGCGCTTGCGGGCCGCATATTAATTTCCTTGCCTTTCGCGCCACCACGTAGATCGCGCCCGCGGCGAAGCCGATGCCCATGCCACGTCCCAGGCAGCCGGCGATCAATCCGATCGTCGATCCCGCGCCGCCACCAGGCCATGCTGGTGCGGTTGGACAGCACCGTAACCGTGCCATTTGTCGCCGCTAGCAACGCGTCTGGCGACACAACTACAAAGTCACGGTAGAAAATCTCGCAGAAGATCTCTACTTCTGCATGTGTGCGCTGAACGGCCAGCGGAGAAATGCTGTTCGTTGTCATCCCGAGCGCAGCGAGGGATCTGCTTTTTGCAAAACGCCAGGGGAAAAGCAGATTCCTCTCTCCGCAGACTCCGTTCGGAATGACAATGTGGGACTTTTTCCGCAAGCTGTTAAGCCATGCGATCCCGAAAAACAGACGTTCTCACACAGACTCTGAAAGTCCGAGCACAGGAAGCGGCGAACTTGCGCGATGCACCTTTTAAGAGGATAAGGGCGCCGTGAGTTTTGTCAGGGTCAACTCACGGCGCCCGAGGGGGTTCTGGCAGGCCGTTCGAGGTATTTCCCGGGGGATGAAATACCAACTCGGAAACAACGCTTGATCTGGGGTTGAAGCATCAAGGTGTTTCGCGGGCCATGAAGCAACTTCTGCCACATCAAGTGCAGGAGGGATGCCATGACTGGGAGATTAGAAAACGCTGGAAGCGCAATCGCTTAGCGCGGTTGACGGATTTGCAGGGTGAGTCATGACGGGAAAGCCCGTTCCGTTCCGGAACGGGCAGCTGTGGAAATTACAATCTGCGCATGCTCTGTTTCGCCTTTGTTTTTCTAGGTTTTTCGCCTATCTGGTTTTTTTATCCGATTTATTTGTTTTTCCTCTTGTGCTTTCGGTTTTTCCATTTGACGCTGTAGAGACCCACGCGATACCTTTACATTCGAAAGGCCCGGCATGCCGACCCCATCTTTGCCGCCAATTTTTCCACCAACTCAATTTGAGGAGATTCATGTCGAACGATCTGCGTAATTTTTTAGCGCTGAGTTATGAAGAGCTCGAAGATCTAAACCTGAAAGCAAAAGAACAACGAAAAGCCCGCACCCCCTTCCACAAGATTCAAGAGCAGCGCCTGAAGTACCTGACCGACGAAAAGCGCATTAAAGCAGTGACCGTGCTGTTCACCGACCTGGAAGGCCGGCTGCACATGCTGGACTATGACAAGAAATTCCTGGTGAAGAGCTTCGACAACCTGACCTTTGACGGCTCTTCCATCCGCGGATTTACCGCGCAGCGAGAGAGCGATCTTCGCCTGGGCATGGATTGGAGCGCCTTCTACTGGGCGCCAGCAGACATTTTCGGGAATGGCAAGGTGCTGGTATTTGGCGACGTGATCGACAAGGACGGTACGCCGTACAGCGCCGACATCCGTGGCGTTCTGAAAGGTTACGCCGACACGCTGTATAAGAAAGAAAACTACACGCTGAATGCCGCGAACGAAATCGAAGGGTTCCTGTTCAAGAATGCGGAAGCGGAGCGGCACTACAACGAGACACAGAAGTTTGAATACGTGAACACCGGTGGGTACTACCACTCGCTGCCGGGCGATCCGCTGCGGACGTTTATCGACACCACCGCGGAAGTGCAGCGCGCCATGGGATTTCAGAATGAAAAGGACCACCCGGAAGTGGCGCCGTCGCAGTTCGAGATCAATTACAGCTACACCGACGTGGTTGGCGCGGCCGACCAGATCCAGCTTTACAAGCTGATCTGCCGTCAGGTTGCCAACAAGATGGGGCTGACCGCGAGTTTCTTGCCGAAGCCGGTCGTAGGCGTGAATGGAAGCGGGATGCACACCAACGTCTCTATCTCCAAGGACGGCAAGAACCTATTCTGGGATCCCAAGGGCGAAGAGAAACTCAGCAAAGCCGGTTGGGCGTTTGTGGATCGCATCCTGACCCACGGGAACGATCTTTGTTTGCTGATGAATTCCAGCGTTAACTCCTATCGCCGGTTAGACCCGCATTTCGAGGCGCCGAACCAGTTGAAGGCTTCGGCTGTCGACCGCGGCTCCATGATTCGTATCCCGATCGGCAATGAGCGAAGCATGCGCGTGGAGTTCCGTTCCGTGGCGCCCGATGCCAACCCGTATCTGGTGATGTACTCCATCTTCCGCACTGGTCTGGAAGGAGATACGGCCAAGTTGAAGAACCTGCGTCAGGCCGAGCGGTACCTGCCGGACAATATCTATACGGCGCTGGAGAACTTCGAAAAGGCCGAATGGACGACGAAACTATTGGGCGGCGACGTCAAGTCGCGCTTTGCGGACCTGAAGAGGGCCTCGGCGGACCGTTGCGCGCGTTCCTTGGGCACGTTTGTGAAAGCGCCTGAGGTGCAATATCACCACGAGGTCTATAACCAGTTTCTTTGGAACCAATTTTAGGCCTTTGCAGGCAGATTCAACTGAATTAGCCCCACCTCTGGCATTTGGATTGCTCCTCGGGTGGGGCTTTTTCGTTTCAAATCGGTCGCGCCAGGCGATCTACCCAACTTTTTTGCATAAGTACCATTGACTCCTTCAATGCATGGTTTTATGGTTTCTTTTGCCCTTCCCTTGGTTCGAAATTTTTATCTGTGAGGTCCCCCAATGTCCGCAGAAACAATGAGCCCGCTATCGCCAGCGATGGACGAGCTGGAACAACGCTGGGCCAGGCTCCGCTCCCACAAGCGGGCCGTCGCCAGCCTGCGCTTTCTGGTGGAATGGCAAGACGGAAACGTCCCGCGCCGGGCCAATGGCGTTACCGTAGACGTGAGTCAATCAGGGTGCATGGCAGTGGTAGGTGCGGATCTTCCGTTACGACGCCGCGTTCGAATCATTCGACCGGAAAACGGCCGGGCAGCGGAAGGTGAAGTGGTGTGGCGCGGTCACGAAGCTTGGGACATCGGAATTGCGTTGTCATCGCCCGACCCGTCGTTCTGGGGCGTGTCGTTCTGACGCACGTCCTGTTTGCCAGACTCTTCTGATAATCGTTCGCGAAGTCGTATTCCAAACAATTGATTGCTTACCTCGGCAGGATTTCGTCCATTGCTGTGAGCGGATTTGTTTCACTGATTAAAACCGCGAAACTCGGTTCCGCAGAGAAAACCTTTGCTGACATAAAAATCAGCTCTACACGGAAGAAAAACCTCGCGAATCGGCGGGTCAGCCGGAGAATAGTGCCGTTGCGGCTGGCTTGAGAGCTTATTGGCTTTGGGAATTGGGGTCGAATACGATCGAGACTTCGACTTCCGATTCGCTGTTGTCGGGAGCGAACAGCCACTGTTTGACGGCCTTTTGCGCACAGTTGGCAAGAATCGGGTTTCCGCCGACCACCGTCGAATCACGCACGCTTCCGTTGGGGTTGACGAACACACGCAGTTTCACAACCCCGCCGATGCCGCGCTGTTTCAGAATCGCAGGATATTGTGCTGCTACCTTCTTCAAGATTTTGCGGCTGGCGATGTCCTGCGACAAGAGCGCCCCGGTGCAGAGCAGGCACAAGAGACCACACGTCAGGCCTCGCACCAGCTTTTTGTGATTTCTGTCTTCACTCATCGACAAATCATATCGCCCGGGCGGGGGCGTCCCTGGAACATGGCAACCTGCTGCTGGGCTGGATGTGGCACGGACAAGACCAGTCCGAGATGAATTTTGGGGGAATTTCCAAAGAGGCAATACGCGGCTGTTCTATCGTTAAAGCACTGATAATCTGGATGTTAGCTGGATTCATAATTGCCCAGGGTCACCCGCGCTTGCCGCGGCGTTTTTCCGCGCAATTTTCAGAGGTCTCACGTTGCCTCTCGGCTTGAGACGGAGCCGCCCGCCAAGATGAGAAGTCGAGCAGATAAGAGACTCTAAGATTCCAGCTGCGCCCGCTGGCGGACAAACCTAAGCCAGATGAATTGCCATCGCGGTGACGGACGCGGGTGGGAATACATGCGTAATCGCGCCGCTCCGCACCGTCACGTCGGCGGAATGTGGAACGACGGCTTCGCGATTCGCGAATGTATTGCACGCATGGATGTCCGAAGCGGCAAGCACGCGAGCCGAGGCGGATGAGGCGGACGCTCCGGAAAGAGCGATGATGGTTTCGCGAGGTTGCTTGGTGTCTGGATTTACCACCGTTACCAGCAAGTCCTTGCCGCGCAGCGATGCCGAACCATTCAAGCCAAAGAACGTGGCGTATTTGCCATCGCGGTCATATTGCACTTCTGGCGCAGAGAAGACGGAGCGCACCAGTTCGGCGCCCTGATGGCCGGAGTACAGATCAAAGACGTGGCCCACAGGCGTGACAACGAAGCGGTCCTCGTGCGCCAGGTACAAGCTGTTCAAGCAGTTGATCAGTTGCGCGCAATTGCCCATGGCCACTTGAGAGGCGTGGCGATTCAGGATGTCCAGGGTCATGCCGCTGAACACGGCGTCGCGTTGCGTGGGCGTTTGCTCCAGAAGATCGCCGGGAGTGGCTTCGCTCCCAGGACGATACCAGGGTCCCCACTCGTCGACGACGAGTTTCACGTGACGGTCCTTATCAAATTCACCCATAGCCTGCCAGTGCGAATCGATCATCGACTCCAGCCGCTGGCCTTCACGCAGAAGTTCATACCAGTCGGTGACATCGAACTGCAGAGCATCGCCTTTCCCTTTGTCCCAGTCCGTGGTTTTGCCGCGACTGAGGTTCCATGCGTAGTGATGGAGGCCGATGCCGTAGATGCTGTTTAGCTGTTCTTTCCCCTTGCGAAGGATTTCCTCGAAGAAACCTTTTGTCCACGTGAGATCGTCGCCGTTCGGGCCGGAGGCGATGAAGTCCAGAGGCTTGCCATACGTCGGGACCCACGCGGTGTAGCGGCGAAACTCCACGGCGTATTCCTGAGCGGTGAAGTTGCCTCCACAGCCCCAGGATTCATTCCCGACGCCCCAATATCGGACATTGTATGGTTCGGAAGAACCTGCCTTGGCGCGTTCTTCGGCGAGCGTGGTGCTGCCGGCAGGCGAGTTGCAATATTCGGCCCAGCGGTAAAACTCCTGCGCGGGAAGGGAACGCACATTGGCGGCAAGATACGGCTGCGCGCCGATTTCTTTGCAGAAGCGCGCGAATTCGTTGGTGCCGAATTCGTTGGCCTCGTATCTGTGCTTCGCGGGCGACTGGTCGCTGAAATACCAGAAATTCGTGCGGCGCGGGCGCTTGTCTGTGGGACCGACGCCGTCGCGCCAGTCGTAACTGTCGGCGAAGCAACCACCGGGATAGCGGATCACCGGAGCCTTTATTTTCTTCATGTGCTCGACCAGGTCGCGGCGGAGTCCGTCGATGTTCGGCACTTTGGAATTCGGGCCAACCCAGATGCCGTCGTAGATGACTCCGCCGAGGTGCTCGGTGAAGTGGCCGTAAATGTTGGGGGAAATCGTGCCCTGTTTTTCGCCCAGCAGGATTTCGATCTTGGCGTCGGAGGAACTTGCCGCACGGGCAGGGAATCGCGAAAAACAGAACGCGGCCGAGGCTGCAAGCGTGGAGTGCAGAAATTCGCGGCGAGTTTTCAATGGAGTCTCCTGTGGTACCCGCGATTGTGTCACGGTTGGGGAGTGGTGGGCGAAGCAAAATACCTATTGCCAAGCCATAGGAGATGTGGCATCTTCCCTATGGCAAGGCCATAGGAGCGTTATGGGCGATAAAGCAGATGTTTGGCAGGGCACGCTGGCGTTGATGATCCTGAAGACACTCGAGGCTATGGGTGCGCTGCACGGGTACGGAATTGCCCGGCGCATCGAGCAGATCAGCGGCGACATTCTCTCCGTGAACTACGGAACACTATATCCAGCGCTGCTGAAACTAGAACAGGAAGGCTACGTGGCTTCCGAGTGGGGCGTCTCTGACAACAACCGGCGCGCGAAGTATTACAAGTTGACGCGGGCGGGCCGCAAGCAATTGGAAAAGGAAGCGCGTGACTGGGAACAGACCACCGCGATTCTGGCGAAATTCTTGTCGGCAGCGGAGCAATCCTGATGCGCCCGTTACGTGCATGGCTGTTGCGGCTGGGCGGGTTGTTTCACAGGCGGCGCCGCGACAGCGAACTCGCGGACGAGCTCGAGAGCCACCTCGCGATGCACATTGAGGACAACTTGCGCGCGGGCATGTCGGCGGAACAGGCGCGGCGCGCGGCGTTGCTGAAACTCGGCGGTCTGGAACAAACCAAGGAAGATTATCGCGAGCGAGGCGGGCTGCCGTTCCTCGAAACGCTGCTTCAGGACTTCCGTTTCGCGCTACGCATGTTCCGCAAGAATCCGGGAGTTACGGCGATCGCCGTTCTGACGCTGGCGCTCGGAATCGGCGTCAACACAACAATCTTCAGTTGGGTGCGGTCCGTGCTGCTGAATCCTCTTCCCGGCAGCGGCGACCCGGAACGCGTGGTTGCACTCGAAACCCTGGCCCCCGACGGCGACTGGCTGCCAACTTCCTACCTGGATTTTCGGGATCTGCGGGAGAACTGCAAACTGGTCGAGTCGATGTCCGTAACCAAGCCCATGGTGCTTGCGATTGGAAATGACAACAGCGTGGAGCATGTGTGGAGCGAAGCGGTTTCAGGAAACTTTTTTGAACTGTTGCAGGTCAAACCGCAAGCCGGCCGTTTCTTTTCCACCGCGGAGGTTGACCACGAGCAGAACGCTCATCCACTGGTCGTCATCGCCTACTCTTATTGGATCAACCATTTTCACGGAGACCCTGAAGCCATCGGATCAACGGTACGTATCAACCATCTCCTTTACACCGTCATCGGCGTAGCGCCCAAGACATTTCATGGTTCCATGGCCGGCCTTTCCTTTTCGATGTGGGTGCCCGCAACAATGTATGGCCAATTAAGTTCCACGGGCGACCAGACGCTTCGCGACCGAAAGTGGCGGACATTCCGCGTGCTTGCCCGCCTCTCGCCCGGAGTGTCCATCGAGCAGGCACGAGCCCAAGTTCTATCGCAGGCAAACGAGATGGCCCGGCGAGATGCCGATACAAACGAGGGTATGAGCGCGACTCTTCTGCCTTTGTGGAAAGCTCACTACGGGATTCAAAGTTCGCTGCTGGGCCCGCTTAGTAGTTTGATGGCGGCTGCCGGCGTTCTGCTGCTCATCGTTTGTGCGAACGTGGCTAATCTGTTGTTGGCTCGAGCGACCAGCCGGCAAAAGGAATTTAGCGTGCGCTTGGCGTTGGGCGCGCCGCGCTCTCGTTTAGTTCGCCAGCTTCTTACCGAGTCGCTGCTCATTGCCGCAGCTGGGGCTTTGGCGGGGCTCGCGGTTGCGATTCCGCTGGGTGGTTCGCTTGCAGCCCTGATTCCGCACACTTCTCTGCCAACACTCGCGCAAGCGCCCATTGACGCTGGGGTGATGTCTTTCATGATCGCGCTCACATGCGTGGTGGCTCTATTAGCGGGAATCGCACCCGCGATGCATGCCGCCCAGAGCAATGTGCAGTCAACACTCAAAGAGGGCGGCCGAACCGGCGGGTCAAGCGCTCGTTCTGTGCGTCTATTGGGCTGGTTCGTCACCTCGGAAATGGCACTGGCAACCGTGGCATTGATTGTCGCGGGACTGTTCGTGAAGAGCTTCCATCATGCCAGCGAAATTCGTCCGGGATTCGATCCCGATCATGTTGCCATCGCGCAGCTCAGTCTCGGCGCTGCGAACTACGACGCCGAACAGGCCAATTCATTTTGCGTCCGTTTACGGGAAAAGCTCGAAGGCGATCCTGGCGTGAATGCCGTCAGTTACACGGATTATGTTCCGCTGAGTATTTCGGCGGGCTCATGGGAGGACTTGCAGGTCCAGGGTTATGTGGCTGGGCTGAGCGAGAATATGAAAATCTACCGTACCCTTACGTCGCCTGGCTATTTCGGCCTGATGAAAATTGCGTTGTTAGAAGGCCGGGACTTCGATGCGGGCGACGACCAGAATGCGCCGCCAGTGATGATCGTCAACCAGGAGTTTGTGCGCAGATTCATTCCGGGTGGGACCGCGATCGGACGCCGCGTGCAGGGCTGGGGAAAGTGGTTCACTGTCGTCGGCGTGGTTTCCGACAGCAAGATTTACCGGCTCACGGAAGCTCCCATGCCGTATTTTTATGTTCCTATCCGCCAGATTTATCGCCCCGAGATGGGTTTGGTGTTCTTCGTGCGCACCTCCGGTCCGATCGATGGTGCGATCGCGACGTTGCGGCGAGAGGTTCAAGCCGTCGATCCGTCAGTTCCTCTTCTCGAAGCTACTTCTTTGAATGACAGCATCGCCTTGTCTCTGTTTCCTCAGAGAATTTCCGCCAGTCTGCTGAGTGTGCTCGGCAGCGTGGCGCTGTTTCTGGCGGCTCTTGGCCTTTACGGAGTGATGGCTTATTCCGTGGCGCAGCGCACCAGTGAAATCGGTCTGCGAATAGCGCTTGGTGCCCAACCCAGCGATATTTCTCGCGTGGTCCTCGGACAAGGCGCAAGGCTGGCGGGAGTCGGTGTCATCGCCGGAGCGGCGGTGGCATTCGCGCTAACGCGCTTGCTCTCTAGTCTCCTCTTCGGGGTAAGTGCCAGCGATCCGCTGATATTTGTGGGCGTCGCTGTTTTGTTGGCGATGGTCGCGATGGCCGCTTGTTTCATCCCTGCCTGGCGCGCGATGCACGTCGATCCAATGGTTGCGTTGAGGTACGAGTGAGGTGCACGTGAGAGGCTTGCGATCGCTCTTCTTACGCCTGCGGAACTTGCTGCGGAGAGAGAAACTCGACCGCGAACTTGGCGACGAACTCTCCTCGCACCTCGCGATGCACATTGAGGACAACCTTCGCGCGGGCATGTCGCCGGAAGAGGCGCGGCGCGCGGCGTTGCTGAAACTCGGCGGAGTGGAGCAGACGAAAGAGTCGTACCGCGAACGGCGCGGGTTGCCCGCGCTGGAATCCTTGCTGCAAGATTTGCGTTTTGGCGCGCGCGTACTGAGGAAGAATCCAGGATTCACCGCGGTTGCGGTGATCACGCTGGCCCTGGGAATCGGGGCGAACACGGCGATCTTCAGCATTGTGAATGCGGTGATTCTGCGGCCGCTGCCATACAAAGACTCTTCGCGAATCGTGGCGTTTCACACCAAAAACGCGATGTTTCCCACGTTCACGCTGGGTCTCTCGTGGCCGGCGTTTCAGCAGATTCGCGCCGAGGCTGGCTCGTTGAAGGACGCGGCAGCCTGGTGGGAGACAGAAAAGACGCTGACCGGTGCGAGCCAGGCGGCGGTTCTGAACGTTGCCAGTGTTTCCGATGGATTTTTTGAATTGCTGGGAACCAGGGCAGAGCAGGGGCGGCTGCTGCGCGATGAAGATCAGAAGGCAGCGCAAAACCGATTGGTGGTGATCAGCGACACGCTTTGGCGCACGCGTTTCGCAAAGGACCCCGCGGTAATCGGGCGGGCGATGACCCTCGACAAACAGGTGTACACGGTGGTTGGCGTGGCGGAGAAGGGATTTGCGTTTCCCGAGGACGCCGAAGTTTGGACGCCACTCGCTTTGACCGCGGACGTCCAGGAGAATCCGACATTCTTTATGTTGGGAGTGCTCGGAAAATTGAGGAAAGGGGAGAATTTGCCAAGGCTGCAGGCCGAACTGGGCATCATCGCGCCGCGACTGGAAAGCCAGTTGGCCAAAGAAAGGCCAGAGTTTGCAGGCGAGTACAAACTTCTTGCGGAAACGATGCTTGACAGCCGAGTGGAGGACGCGCGCCAGAGCTACCTGGTGTTGTTGGCGGCCGCGACCTTGCTGCTGCTGATTGCCTGCGCGAATTTGACGAGCTTGTTCCTTGCGCGCGGTTGGGGCAGACATCGCGAAATGGCCATGCGGGCCGCCCTGGGCGCTTCATCCTGGCGTCTGCACCGGCAAACGCTGGTGGAAAGCTGCCTGCTGGCACTGTTGGGCGGAATCGCCGGAATCGTGTTGGCCGTGGCAGGCCTGCATCTTTTTCGGGCGGTTGCGCCGAGCGATACGGCGCGCTTGAACGAAGTGTCCACAGACGCGACTTTGCTGTGGTTCGCGCTGGGAAGTTCGCTGGTGTGCGGCATCGTGTGCGGGTTGGCGCCAGCGCGTCGAGCGGCACGAATGACGCCGAACGACCTTCTAAGAGATGGCAGTGGCGGCAGCGTTAAAAATGGCTCGCGCTTTGGCAACGCGCTGGTCGTCGTTGAGGTGGCCCTGGCGTTCGTGCTGCTGATCGGTTCGACGCTGTTGATGCAGACGCTTGCTCACTTGCTGCACCAGAATCCTGGCTTCCATACCGATCACCTGTTGACATTCGATTTGCCCCAGCCGCAGACGCTGAGCGAAAAGGAAAAAGAAGCGAACAAAAACGGGCAGATTGCGCGGTTGAAAGAAATATTGGCACAGGTGCGGCAACTTCCCGGAGTCGTCGATGTTGTGGCGGCGGACCACGGAGTGCTGAACGGACTGCGAGCTTCGCATGCCGGCATGCAGTTGGAAGGCGCGCTTCCGGAAGACGAAGAGGTCGCTCAGGGCGTGGTTTTGCGGCAAGTGTCGCCCGGCTATTTCCGAATGCTGGGCGTTCCACTGGTCCGCGGGCGAGAATTTGAAGAGCGAGACTCGACGAACACACAAAAAGTCATGCTCGTAAATGAATCGATGGCCAAGAAATTCTGGGGCAGCGTAGATGTTGTCGGAAAACGCATGAGTATTTCGAAGGACGCGCAGGGAAATCCCGAATGGAATGAAATCGTCGGTGTGGTGGCGGACACTCGCGACCTGGATGTGCAGAGTGAGCCGGAGCCGGAATATTACCCCGCGCTATTTCAATGGGGAGTGGGCTCGCAGCACCTGATTGTGCGCACGCAGGTGAATCCCGACGCCATGGCGGACACGATCTCGCGGCGCATTTGGGCGAGCTTCCCGGATCAGCCACTCACCAACGTGACCACATTGACGAGGACCATCGCGGACTCTGTGGGAGATCAGCGCATGCACATGTCGCTGCTGGGCGTGTTTGCTGGGATTGGTTTGGCGCTGGCGCTAATTGGCGTTTACGGAATGGTGTCGTATTCCGTGACGCGGCGCACCAAGGAGTTTGGCGTGCGCATGGCGCTGGGCGCTAGCTGGTCGGAAGTGCTGCGAATGGTTTTGTGGCAAGGACTGCGCCTGGTGGCGTTGGGCAGCGCCGTCGGTGTCTTGGGTGCGCTGGCAGCCGCGCGCGTGATTGCCAGCGAATTGTATGGAGTAACGCCAAGCGATCCGTGGACGTTCGCGGGAGCGGTGATGCTGATACTGGTCGTCGGAGGCCTGGCATGCTGGATTCCCGCTCGGCGGGCGACAAGAGTGGATCCGCTTGAGGCGCTGCGCTACGAGTGAGCGCGTGTCTTAAAGACGCGCGTACCGGCGAGTGGAGACAAACTCGCCGATACGCGGGTAGGCGGAATGAGATCGATCAGGCGGCGGCGCCGGAGCTGTGCGGATGCGGTCGAACATCGTAGCCGTCGCGTTTGAGATAACGATACAAGCTGGTGCGGCCAATGCCGAGGATTTGCGCGGCGCGTAGGCGGTTGCCATTGCACATCTGCACAACTTTCTGGATGTGGTGCTTGCGGACTTCGTCCAGCGAAAGCGGCCGCCAGTCTCCTTCATCGGATAAACGCGGGCTGCGATGCTGCAAGTTTTCCGGCAAGTCGCTGATGTCAACGAAATCACCCGTGGCGGTGCTGCAGGCGGTGGAAATCACATTTTCTAGTTCGCGAACGTTTCCGGGGCCAGGGGTGTTGCAGGAGAACGGTTTGTGCCCGGCGAGTGAGCCCGGCAATATTTTTCGTATACGCGTCATTGTATTTCTTCAGGAAGAACTGGACCAGCGGCGGAATGTCTTCCAGGCGCTCTGAGAGCGAAGGAACGCGGATCTGGATGGAGCTGAGGCGGTAGAAAAGATCCTCGCGGAAGCGCCCGGCGAGGACTTCGGCGCGCAGGTCGCGATTGGTTGCGGCAATGAGGCGAACGTTCACCTGCTTGACCTCTGGCGAGCCGACGCGCTGAATCTCGCGATTCTGAATGACGCGAAGAAGCTTGGCCTGCATGGCCAGCGAAGTTTCGCCTACTTCGTCGAGGAAAACCGTGCCGCCGTTCGCGTATTCGAACAAGCCGGGACGAGTGTCGGTGGCTCCGGTGAAGGCGCCGCGGACGTGGCCGAACAACTGGCTTCCCAGAAGAGTGTCGACCATCGCGGAACAATTGCACACCGCCAGGCGCTGCTGGCTGACGGGAGAAATCTGGTGGATGGCGCGAGCCACGAGCTCTTTGCCGGTGCCTGTGGGACCGACCAGCAGAACATTGGTATAGTGCCGCGCGACTTTACCTGCAAAGTCGAAGACTTCAAGCATCACCGGGTTTTTGCCGACGATGCCGTGGAATTCGAGGTCTTTCAGGAGTCGCTCTTCCAAGGGCACGAACGCGACGCCGCTGGTCATACAAGTTAGCCACGTCGTCGAGTGTGCGTTTGAGGCGAATGTGATCAATCGGCTTGGGCAGAAAATCGGCGGCGCCGCGGCGAATAGCCGCTAGTGCAGCATCGAGGGTGTAGCCCGCTGTCATCACAATGAAATGCAGGCCGGGATCGCAACGCAAAGCGCGGTCGAGAAACTCGTAAGGTTCCGGCGCATCGAGATGCACGCTGCCAAGCAAAAGGCGACAGCGGCCCAGGCGAAGCGCTTCCTCAGGATCGCCAGTAGGAAGGGCTTCATAGCCCATGTCAGAAATCACAGCGGCGAGAGACTCTCGTTCGGCTGGATCATCGTCAAGAATGCAAGGAGTGAGCGACATGCGGGGAGTTGCCACTTCGACGGTCTTGTAAGTTGCGTATGCCATGACGGTGCAAGAGGCAACAAGTGTGCCAAATGAAATGACGGATTGGTTTCGGATGGGACGGCGTGCCCGGAATGGTGAGTCAGGGGAGAACAGTTGGCTAAGTGGAGAGTAGTCAGAGAGGTACAGAATTGAAAAGGAAAGTTAAGGCTGGAACGTGCGAGTTCGAGTGCTGAAAGGCGAGGCTGAGGTCATTCCGAAACGGGCCGTTGTACCGAAATGGGTGGGACGCGCTCTTTAATTAATCGGGTAATGCATTCCAGAATAACGAGGCTGCGCTGGGTGCAGACGAAACTCGTAGGACCCTGAACCATCGTTGCCGATGAACTCCACCTGATAAGCCGCCGGGCAGGACTGCTGGTAGGCGGTGGAATGCAGAAGACGCACGAAAACAATCGTTCCCTCAGCGAGTTTGTGGTTCAGCACGATGTGCCTGCCGATGAGTTCGTTTCCAGCGAGCTGCGACTTCTCGACAAAAAACATTTCATCTTCATCCCAGCCGGAAACTTCAACGCGGTAGCAACCGCTCAATAGAGGTGTGTCCAGAGCCGCCATGAGTGCCTCCGCAGAACGAAGAGCAGTTGCGCAGCCAAGAGCGGATTGAAAAAAAAGACTTTGCGGGAAGGGAATTGAGCGGCGTGTGCAGAGAGTAGACAAGGGAAAGCAGGAATGTGCCGGAACGGAGCAGCGTGCTTTTGTCGGGCGGCAGCGTCAGAAGAGCAAGTGCAGAACAAAGGTTTGCACGTAAGGGAAAACCTCACGGAAAACCAGCAAGCCGACCAGCAGTCCCGCCATGCCGTAATTGTTTCCGCGGATCCAGTCGAGATAACGCTGCGCGCGGTTCTCGTTCATCAGCAGCATGATGGCAGTGCTGCCGTCGAGGGGCGGGACGGGCAGAAGATTGAACGTGCCGAGAAGCAGATTCAGCATGAACGTGATTTCGAGAACGACCAGCAGCAGGCTGGGAGCACCGGTGGCGGGGTCGCTGGCAGGAAGATGGAAAATTCGGACGGCGTGAATGCCCAAGGCCGCGAGCAGCATCAGTGAAAAGTTTGCGGCAGGACCGCCCAAGGCCATCCAAGCGGAGCGGCGAGGATGGCGGCGTTCCCAGAGAGGATCGTACGGTGCGCTAGCCCAGCCGATCATTCCGCCGGAGAAGAGGAAACTAAGGAGCGGAACGACCACCATGCCGAAAGGAGACCTGCGAATGTGGGGAATGGGATTTAGGGAGACTTGTCCGCCGAGAGCAGCGGTGGTGTCTCCACCCATTTTCGCGACGAACGCGTGCGCCGCTTCGTGGCACGTGGTGGAGAAAAGAAAAACGACGTATGAGATGAACCCGGTCAAGAGAACTGCTGGGGAGAGATCTGGCATAGACATGTCAGGTTAGGGTTTCGGCGTGAGGAAAGCAAGCCGAGGCAGCGATGAGGTGCAGCTTGATTCTTTTTTTGTCGGCGAAGGAGAGATCCAACAGCGCTGTTTCGACAAACGCGATCGGTGGGCAAAGTCTGTGGAGAGTGCTTCTCTCCTTGCCCGGTTTGCGGTATCTTATTCAGTACTACGTGTGTTGGCCGCCTACTTGATTCGCGCTTAGGATATGGAGCCGAGGCCTTACATGATAGCGTGTGTCCTAAGCGCGGCTGGCCGGATCGAAACCAATCCCCTAAGGCTTAAAGATGTGAACACGCCCGAACCAGGGCCTGGAGAAGTGCTGGTGCGCGTGAAGGTGTGCGGAGTGTGCCGCACGGACTTGCACGTGATCGAAGGCGAACTTGCGCCGGTAAAATCGCCGCTGATTCCCGGCCACCAGGTTGTAGGAACCGTCGAAAAACTGGGGCCTCAAGCTAAGCGCTTTCCCATGGGGAAACGCGTGGGCATTGCGTGGCTGCACAACACGGACGGCACCTGTGCGTACTGCCTTCGCGGCCAGGAGAATCTTTGCGACGCGCCGCAGTTCACCGGATACACGGTGGACGGAGGCTATGCGGAGTACGCGGTTGCGCCCGAGGATTTTATTTACGCGATTCCCGACGAGTTTGCCGACGAGCAGGTGGCACCGCTGATGTGCGCGGGGATCATTGGCTATCGCTGCCTGCGGATGAGCGCGATATCGGCGGGCGAGAAACTGGGTTTTTATGGATTTGGGGCTGCTGCGCATATTGCGATTCAGGTGGCCCTGCATTGGGGCGTTGAGGTGTATGCGTCGACTCGCGACGAGAGGCACCAGAAGCTGGCCATGGAGCTGGGAGCAAAGTGGGCTGGCGGAACGCTGGACGCGCCTCCGCAGCAATTGGATGCGGCGATTGTGTTTGCTCCAGCGGGAGAGATTGTGCCGGCGGCGCTGAAGGCTTTGCGCAAGGGCGGACGACTGATTCTGGGTGGAATCCACATGAGCACGATTCCAGCTTTCTCTTACGATTTGCTCTATGAAGAACGCATGATTCGCAGCGTCGCCAACAACACCCGCCAGGACGGGGAAGAGTTCTTGCGGATTGCGGCGCAGATTCCAATTCGCACGCGCGTGCAGGTGTTTGGACTGGCAGAGGCGAATGCGGCCCTGAACACTTTGAAGAACGATGCGATCTCGGGAGCTGCGGTTTTGCGGGTGGAAGCTTAGCCAGCCAGGGTGGGGAAATGAAAAGCGAAATGCGGACGGTAGTCGTTTGTTTGGTGTGTCTACTGGCGGCGGGCTGTTCGCCGGGCAGCACGCCAGGAAGTGCTCGCGCAAACGCAGCGAAACAGGCCACTGCGGAACAGCTAAGCTCGAATGGCCAGCAGGAACTGCACTCTATCTTGGACAGCGGCCGGCTGACCGATTTGCAGTGGCCAGACTTCTCGGATTATGGGAAGTGGGTGAAAGAGTTCTACGACTCGGGAAATTACCAATTGGCGTGGACAGGCGGGGGGAAACCCACAACTCAAGCGCGAGAATTGATAACGATACTGGACGATGCTGGCGAGAAAGGCCTGGATAGCAAAGACTATGACGGCGAGCGCTGGGACGGAAGGATTAAGGCGTTGGATGGAGCGGCACCGGCGGATGAAGCTACGCTGGTGAAATTTGATGTTGCGCTGACAGTTTCGGCGATGCGCTACATCTCTGACCTGCACCTGGGACTGGTAGATCCAAGGACGCTGCATCGCGATTTTGATCCTGTGGTCCATAAATACGACCTGGCGGAGTTTTTGCGGCAGGGCGTGATGCCGGCTGCCAGCGTGAAGCAAGCCTTGCAGGAAGTGGAGCCGCCATTTCCCGGTTACCGGCGAACCATTGCGGCGCTGGACAAATATCTGCAACTGGCGAAAGAAGAAGTGCCGGATCCGCTGCCCGCAGTGAAGAAACCGATCGACCCGGGACAGAACTACGAAAACTTGGGAAAACTGGCGGCGCGGCTGAAGTTCTTAGGCGATCTGCCAGCAACCGCGAGCATGCCGCAGGATTCGCAGGTGTATCAGGGGGACATCGTCGAGGCGGTGAGACGATTCCAGAAGCGGCACGGATTGGACACCGACGGCCGGATTGGCCAGCAGACCATTGACGAATTGAACCGCCCCGTAAGCTTCCGCGTGCGGCAATTGCAGCTGACGCTGGAGCGCTGGCGCTGGCTGCCTCATGACTTCCCACAACCGCCGATTGTGGTGAACATTCCTGAGTTTCAGCTGCGCGCGTACGACAAAGATGGCAACCCGATGTTGATGATGCCCGTGGTGGTTGGAAAAGCGATGCGCACAGAGACGCCGGTGATGGAACAGGACATGAAATACGTGGTGTTCTGGCCGTACTGGAATGTCCCGCCCAGTATTCTGCGGAATGAGATCGTGCCGAAGATCGCGAAGGATCCGGAGTACATCCAGAAAAACAACTATGAAGTGGCCACATATTCCGGGCAAGTGGTGACGGACGATGTAGTGAGCGAGGACGTGCTGGCGCAGTTGCGCGCCGGAAAACTGATGGTGCGGCAGAAGCCCGGTCCGAAAAACGCTCTTGGCCTTATCAAGTTTATTTTTCCGAACAGCAACAACGTCTATTTGCATTCCACACCGTCGCAGAGCCTGTTCGCTAGAAGCAGACGAGATTTCAGTCACGGGTGTATCCGCGTGGAAAATCCGGCGGCGCTCGCGGAATGGGTGTTGCGCAACAATCCTGGATGGACGCGCGAGAAAATCGACGCTGCCTTCAAAGCGCAAAAAGAGCAGCAAGTGAATCTGACGAACACCATTCCCGTGCTGATCGTCTACGGTACGGCGGTAGTTCCTGAGAGCGGCATGGCGGAATTTTTCCCGGATATTTATGGATTTGACGCAAAACTGGAAAAACTGATCGCGGAGACTTATGGAAGTAAAGAAGCAACGAAGTGAGGAAGTAACGAAGCTGCGAAAAGGCTTTTAGTTCTGCGCGGAAGTGCAGCCGTAACACCAGGTGCGCACGCGACCTGTGTCTACGTGGACGAAACCGGAGCGGGGATAATAGCCTACGCCGCCTCGCGCCATGCGCAGCGCGGCATTCCGCAACGTCAGGGTATCAACGCCGGGGATACGAATATCGATGGCCTGTGCTTGCATGTGCAAACTGGTTTTGGCTACACCCGAAGAGCGAGCTCGCAGGAACTCGTTGCTCCAGGAAGTTCTATAGCCGCAGATAATCTGAATCTCCGCTCCGGCATGGCCGACGGACGCCGCCAAATCGGACAGGATGTCGAAAACGCGCGGATCGTAGTGCTTCACTTCTCCGGTGCGATGGTCGCGCAGAAAATAATCGAGTTGCTGCTCCGCTTCGGGAAGAAATGTGTCGCCGCGCCGGTAAATGATCTCGATGCGCTCGCCGGTGTGCGTGTGGTACAGGCGCAGGCGGTGAACATTCGCGTCGGAGGAATCGGACGACGATGCTCCGCTGGTTGGCAATGACGCCGCAGCGAACAGGCAGGCAGTAAGAGAAAGCAGAGCAAAAATGAAACGCAACATTCCTCCTGGAGGTGGCTTGCGATGCCGGGAACGATCGCCGCCATAACCAGTTTACAGCATTGGGATGTAGACGACGAATCGGTGGGAACGTAAGAGTCGGAAGTGCCCAAATGACAGAATGATGCGATGGGGGGCGGTTGGTTTTTGTGTGATTTGCCGTCACAAGCTGGGGTATATCACGCAGAGAACGTTCGCTCTGCAGGCCCGTCCACGTCCGTCGTCACATTTCCGGCAGCCTGCAACCATTTGGTGTATAAACAGTTAGCGCTAAAGTGGCCGGTCTCGGTCCAATTGCCGGTTTGCGGCATACCAGGTGCATTCAAAAACAACGAATTTCGGGCTCCCGAGCGGGCGGTTTGCCCAGTTCGCATGCCTATGTCCGCCGGCGTCTAGCAGTTTTCGCGGCACCTGGACCTGGCTATACGGAAGCACCGGCAATTGCCACATCGGGGAAAACGTATGACGGTGAAACTCACAAATCGCTCCCACCGAGTCGCCTATATCGTCGGCTTACTTCTATTGGCTGTGGCGCTCACAACCGCGCTGGTTCTGGCGGCAGAGCATGACTCGCGGGGCGACAAGCAAGCGCTCCGTCAGACCATTCTGACGGACGGTCACTCGCTGCCACAGGGGCCAATCGGATGGGAATGCATCTAGCCATCTCGCCGCGATCCTCAAGAATCATACCGCTCAGTCTGGCCGTGATTTTCTTTGTGGCGGTGCTGACGCTGCGCGCGGATATCCATCCCGTGCCGCTGGAAAAGAACGCCACTTCGGCGCAGTGCCTGGAATGCCACGCGGAAAAGGCAAAAGGGAAATTCGTTCACACCGCAGTATCGGCCGGATGCACCAGTTGCCACGAGGTGCGCGTCAACAAAGATGTAACCCGCGTGAAGTTGGTTACCACCACGCCGTACAGCTTGTGCTTGACCTGCCACGCCGACAAAAACGCCGCTGACATCAAGGGCACAGTGCACAAGCCGGCGGTGCGCGATTGCATGAAGTGCCACGACCCGCATTCCTCCGACAACAAGTTTCAGTTAGTGAAGGCGACCACCGGGGATCAGAAAGAAAATCTTTGCCTGGGCTGCCACACCACCGGTTTGAATGTGCCCGATAAGGGCAGCCGTCACACCGCGCTGGACATGGGCTGCGAGACTTGCCATGTGACGCACAAGACTGGCGAACGCGGCAACCCGGAATTTGACTATCACTTGACGAAGGCGCCGCCGGCGCTTTGCGCGGACTGCCACGATCCCAAGGACGCAGGCTTGCAGAAAGCGCACCGCGACCAGCCGTTTGCTACCGCCAATTGCATCGAGTGCCACGACCCGCACCAGTCGAAACTGCCGAAACTCATCGCCAGATATCCGCACCCGCCATTTGCTGAGAAGCAATGCGAAGTGTGCCACGCCGCCGCGAAGGACGGAAAAGTAGTACTGACGCAGGCGGACGCCAAATCCGTTTGCGTGACGTGCCACGACGACAAAGCCAAGCAAATTGAGAGTGCGAAAGTGCAACATCCTGGAGCCGCGGGCGATTGCACCGATTGCCACTCGCCGCATGCCAGCAAGAAGCCGGGACTGCCCAAGACCGATGGCGTATCCACATGCCTGGCTTGCCATGCGGATATCGCGGAGCTGGAAAAGAAGCCCGTCCATCACCAACCGGCATTTACCGAGGGCTGCGGGACGTGCCACGAACCACATGGTGGCGATAACGAGAAGCTGCTGAGAGCCAAAGGAAACGCGCTTTGCCTGGAATGCCACGGGCCCGACTCGCTTCCCAAGCAAGATCCGGCTACCGGCACCTTAAAGATCTTCGCCGGAAAAGTGGAACTGCCCGACGACTACTACAAGAAGAACCGGGTTGTGATCCTCCCACTGAAATACGGCAGGGGCCATCCGACGGCGGGACATCCGGTGGCAGACGTCGCGGATCCCACGGACGTAACGAAAGTTCGAGCGACTTTGACGTGCCTCTCGTGCCATCAACCGCACGCATCGGCAAAGAGTGGTTTGCTGGTGAACGATCAGGCCAACAACATGGCGTTCTGCGGCAGTTGTCACAAGGATCTGAAGACCAGGTGACGACGGTACGAGCGAGGAGAGGGAAGATGTTTAGAACGTGCACAAACTGGATGCAGGCCGGCCGGAAAATCGCGGCGGTCGGACTGCTGTTGGGGTTCGCGTGGGCGCCACAAACCGGCGTGCATGCCGACCAGAAAAAGAAGAAGGCCGCACCGGCCGCGGAAGACAGTAAACCCAAGACGGTGGATTATTCCAACATCGTGTGGCCAAACCCGCCGGCAATTCCGCGCATTCGCTATCAGGCCTGGTATGCGTCGGATCGGGCGCAACGCAACATGAAGGGAAATGTCAGCAAGAAGTCCGGTTGGATGGACCGGTTGGCTGGAACGCAGACGGAGCAGGAAGTATACAAGTTGCCGTTTTCTCTTTTGGAACCGTACGGATCGGCCGTGGACTCAAAGGGAAACCTTTATGTTGCCGATCAAAAAGTTGGCGCCATTTTCATTTTCAATACGGATACGCGAGGAGTGGAACTGATCAAGAATGGCGTACACGCGCACTTTGTTCGCATTATCGGGCTGGCGATGGACGACAACGACCGGCTGTTCGTATCCGATCCTGGGCTGCGGCATGTTCTGGTGTTCAACAAAGAGCACAAGGCCGAAGACGTGATCAGCGAAGGGATGGTGAGTCCTGGTGGATTGGCGATTGATACGCAAAATCGGTTGCTGTATGTGACGGACCTGGATCTCGACCAGGTGCTGGTGTATGACGCGGATAGTTTCAAGTTGATTCGCAAGATGGGCACCGCCGGCCACAAACACGAACTGACTGAACCGGGCGAATTCGCGAAGCCAGCGGGCGTGGCCGTTGATCGCGAAGGAAACTTGTATGTAGCTGACACCTGGAACAACCGGATCCAGATTTTTGATGCGGATGGCAAGTTGATCACCATGTTCGGACAGGAAGGCGATGGCCCGGGTTACTTTGGAAGGCCCAAGGGCGTTGCGGTCGACAGCGATGGGCACATCTGGGTGGCCGACGGCATGCAAGATCGCGTGCAGGTGTTCAATCGCGAAGGGCAGTTGCTGATTGCGCTGGGGGGACATGGGTTGCTCCCCGGACAATTCCAAGGACTCGTGGGCATAAGCATCGACAAGGACAACCGAGTTTTCACCACAGAAATATTCCCTGGGCGCGCGCAGCAATTCCTCTATGTAACCGATGCGCAGGCGGAAGAACTGAAGAAGCGGAGAGAAGCGGAACGGCTGAAGGGCACCGTTGCAAAGGTGGAACCCGCCATACCAACTGCTCCGGCCGCGGCAGCGACGAAGCCGCAACAACAGCAGTAGAAGAATCCTGAAAATTTGAAGTTAGTCGGCGCGTTTCGTCGCGCATCACATCCCCTTGTGACTCACAACACATTAGATTCACAGCACTTACTTGAGTGATTTCTCATCACCGCTGCGGTATATCACCCAGAAAAGCTTCCCGAAATGGGAATCATAATGTCGCATATCCCCTCGCGTCGCAGCCTAACTCTCTCGTTACAAATGCTTTAGGTCACAGGTGTACCTGCTTGTCACACAGGGTTGGTTCGGCACACCGTTTGCACTTGGACACACCAGAAGATTAGGCCCGCACTTGGCCTCGATATTCGAAGTGGATGAAACGCGCAGCTAGACAAATGGAGGTCTTAGACTTTATGAAGAGAGTAATTCTATTAGGGGTATTCGCATTGTTGAGCGCGGGATTGGCGATGGGGCAGTCTTGGACACCCCAAGGCGACGTCCTCGGCGCCCACAACAACGGCGGCCGCGGATGCGCGGGCTGCCATCAACCGCACAGCGGCGCGCGTGGTTCGGGCCAGGCGCACTATGCACCTGACACGGGCAACTATGCTTTGTGGGGACAAGATGCCAGCCCGTTGTACGGCGCAACGATTGCGTTCGGCGATGGCGGCACTTATACCGAAGTATTGCCCTCAACGCTGACCGCGAACTCGCCTGAAGTGGGCGGCATTCTTCTCTGCCTCAGCTGCCACGACGGCAACGTTACGCCGAACAACATGATGACCAATCAACTGTACGAACAGAAAGTTGGCCTTCTGACGAATCCTGCTTACGGCAGCAGCCCAATTCCGACCTTGCTGGGCAATGATGGAACGACCGGCGTAGGCTCCTCGACGGGCGGCAATTACAACAACGATCACCCGGTAGGCGTAAACGCAACGATCCGCGCGAGCGCTGCGAATGGTCTGGTATTCAGCGGCGGCGCCTTCACGGTTACCCCGGGAAGCAACTACGACAAGTTCGTTAAGAACTACGGCTGGCCGGCTCTGGCTCCGGGAACCTGGAGCAACCCGTACGGCGTGAACGGCGCAGGTCAAGCATACGTACTTTGCACCACCTGCCACGACCAGCACGTGATGAACGTGTACGCATCGACGGCAAAGAGCCCAATCGCAGGCGATGGCGGCGGGAAATACTATGCCACCTTCTTCTTCATCAACGGTCCGTACAACCCGAACATTACCCGCGCGAACAACAATCTGAACGCGCCCTCCACCACTCAATTCTGCCGCCAATGCCACTTTGGCGAGGCGAACGAAGCGAACAACCAGTTTGGCGTAACGACCGTATTCCAATGAGATAGTTGAATCACGGGGGAGAGAAGCAATTCTCTCCCCTTATTTTTTTAGAGTTTTTGAATCGGGGGAGAATATGAAGTACCTGGTAGTTTTCGCTCTACTACTGGCCACCGCGGTAACCGCAAGTTCCCAGGTAGCATCGCACGCGCCGACCGGCGCAGCCCAGCCAAAAGCCAAGACAGAATCGCCGCTGCAGATCAGCGATAGACCAGTCGCTCGAGTGAACGGGGCAGTGCTGACAGACCGCGACCTGCTGAGAGAGATGTACCAGATTTTTCCGTACGCAAAACAGCACAGTGGATTTCCCAAAGCACAAGAGGCCGCGATTCGCCAGGGCGCTTTGGAAATGATTATCTTCGAGGAACTCGTTTATCAGGATGCGATCCGGATGAAACTGACGGTATCACCGGAGAAACTGAAGGCCGCCGAAGCGGACTTTCGTAAGCAATTCAGCAGCGCGCAAGAGTATCAGCAGTTTGTGCAAACAGAGATGGGCGGATCGAAGGACATGGTACGGCAAAAGATCCAGCGGTCACTGCTCATCGAACAAGTGCTGAAGCTCGAGGTCCAAAACAAATCGGCAGTGAGCGCGGCTGAAGCGAAGGCCTACTACGACAACAATCCCGCGAAATATCAGGTGGCCGAATCATTCAACTTTCAGTCCATCTCCATGCTGCCGCCACACAATGCCAGTGCGGAGCAGCTGAAGGAAGCAAAGAAGCATGCGCAGGACGCGCTGAGTCAGGCCAAAGTCACCAACAGCTACCAGGACTTTGGACTTCTGGCCGAAAAAATTTCCGAAGACGATTACCGCGTAAACATGGGCGATCACAAGGCCGTGGAGCGCGACAAATTGCCACCGCAAGTGATCGCAGTGCTAGTGGCGATGAAGCCAGGCCAGGTGAGTGACCTGATTCAGATTGATCAGGCGTTCGCCATCATCCGTTTGAATGCCCACTCTCCCGCGCACAAACTAAGCTACGAAGAAGTGAAAACGCAACTGCGCTCAGACCTGCAGAAGAGCAAGTACGAAAAGCTGCGCGCGAATCTGGATAAGCAATTGCGCGCGAAGTCGAAAGTTGAAATTCTCTAGCATGTCAGGAGCATCCGCCCGCGCTCGAGACGACAAGCCGAAGAATAGGCCTGCAAGAAACCCCGCGTATTTCAGTTCTGTCCCCACCTGCAATCGGCGGAGAGTTGTGCGGATCGGTGGTAAATAGAGCTGATGAGTTATTCAGCACGGAGCCGTGGGTGAGATGCCCCAACAAGCTGTGGATGGGCCGCTGTCCCTTCGCCATATGTGTCTCTAAGTGCTGTTTTTCCTGTCGCTTGGGCGGGTGTGACGAATGAACAGATTGGCATGTCTTGTGCACTTACACAAGGTGTCCGACGGCAAGTAAATCACCGCGGATAAGGGAAGACTGATTTGAAATGGGCTGCCATCTGCGTAGGTGCTCTGATGCTTTTCGTCGCTGTGCCGCGGGCATCCGCGCAGTTGCAAATTGGCGACGAACTGCGAATGAACGCCAGTGGCCTGTTGACCTTGGGCTACAACGGAAGTTATGGCAACGTGATTGGGTCGAACCACGGATTGAATTTCGGAGCGGATGGCAATCTTACCGGGTCCTACCATGACCCGAATTTTTTGAATTTTACGGTTTCTCCCTACTACAACCAATCTCGCGCCGATTCCAGTTTCCAGTCGCTGACCGACAGCAGCGGCGTTACCGGGATTGTAAATTTCTTTTCGGGTAGCCATTTTCCTGGTTATGCGAGCTATCGATACGACCGCGACAGCACCGGAACGTTTGGCGTCGCGGGGCAGCCGAACTTCACGACGATCGGGAACGGGCAAGGATTCAGCGTGGGATGGAGCGAGTTGCTGCCGAATTGGCCGACGTTGTCGGTGAATTACACGCAAGGCAGCGGCAACGGCACGATCTACGGCACCAACCAGGAAACGGGTTCGAACACCCAGACCATCAACGCACACTCCACATACCTGCTGGGCGGCTTCCGCTTGATCGGATATTACGACCACACAAAATACGACACGACCTTTCCGGAGTTTCTGACCGGCGAACAGGGAACGGACTTCTCGAATTCGCGCGTCAATGATTTTGGATTCAGCGGAACGCACGATTTGCCGTGGCACGGCGCATTTTCTGCCAGTTACAACTACACCGACGTAAAAAGCGATTTTGGATCAACCATTGGACAGAATGCGAATGACTCGACCTATACAACAAACTCCGAAACCGCTTACGTCAGTTTCCATCCGACGTTGAAACTGGGATTGTTCGCCGACGAAAGTTACATCAGCAACTTGTCTGGATACTTCTATCAGGCTCTGGTGAACACCGGCAGCGGAGCGCCTCCGGTGGAACTCGGAACGGGATCGCATTCGACGACGTTTGGCGGCGGCGCAAACTACCAATTTACGAAGGATTTGTCGGGCGTGGCGCAGGCTACCTACTACGATCAAGCGTACCTCGGAAACAGCTACCGAGGGACCTATGTGAGCGGCACGTTGAATTACGGGCGGCGTTTGTGGGATCTGTTCACACTTTCCGGTTCGGTGATTGAAAGCTCGAATGGGCTGGGAAGCAACGGCTTGGGATTCATTGCGAACGTTAACTACTACCACCGCTTCGGCCTATGGGAAACGTCCGGAGCGTTCAGTTACGCGCAGAACGTGCAATCGTATCTGATTACGTACACCACGTCGTATTACAACTACAATGGAAACATACACCGGCGATTTTGGCGCACGGCGCAGTGGACGGCGGCGTTTAACGGGAGCCATAATGGGTTTACGAATCAGCCCGGGACAAGCAACCATACTGAAGTTTACTCCACCAGTCTTGCCACCAGGCTAGTGAGCGTCGGGGGGAACTATTCGAAAGCGGATGGGACATCGGTGCTGACAAGCAATGGCCTACAACCGGTGCCACCGACGCCGGGACTGCCGCTGGGATATTTGATTATCTACAATGGAACTAGCTACGGCGCCGGAGTTTCCTTGACCCCAACATCGCGCTTGACGCTGTCTGCGAACTATTCGCACACCGTCAGCGACACGCTGAGCAGCACGATCCAATCGAATAACAAAACCCAGATATTCGCTTCGCAATTGCAGTACCGCTTCCGGAGAATCAGCCTATTGGCGGGATATACGCAATTTACGCAAGGAATCAGCGCGTCGGGCTTTCCCGCGGCCCGGGATTCTTCCTTTTTTGTGGGCGTATCAAGATGGATCAACTTCTTCTGAGAAGTGGGCGCAACCTGCTGTTGAAATTGTTGACGGCATGCGTAGCCAGCATGCTTGTGGTAATGCCTGCCTCGGCAAAGAAAGACACCAAGAAAGATGCCAAAGGCCCGGCGATTCCAGACTTGCTGCTGGATGGCGGGCGAAAGCTGAGCTACGAACGTAGCTTCAGTTCCGAGCAAGAGGTGAAGCCGAAGAAAGGCTTCTGGACAAAAATGGTGGACGTGGTGGTGGGCGCGCCGAACTATCACAGCATGGTGCGGCCCTACAGCATCACGACCGATTCGCGCGGCCGAATCATTGTGACCGACCCGGGCGCGCACGGCGTGCACATCTTCGATTTCGCAAAAGAAAAATACAAGTTCATTTCGCGGCTGGAGAACGGCAAGGATCCGCTGAAATCGCCGCAGTGCGTGGCGGTGGACGCCCAGGACAATATTTACGTAACCGACTCCGAAGCCGGGAAGATTTTCGCGTTTGACTCAAACGGGAAGTTTGAGCGAACCATTGGCAGCCTGAAATACGGAGAAGGATTCTTCAAGCGACCGACAGGCATTGCGGTCGATTCGGCGGCGCAAAGAATCTACGTCAGCGACACGCTGCGCAACCAGATTTTCCTGATGGACATGCAGGGCAGCGTGTTGAAGAAGATCGGCCAGAACGGCACCGGCAACGGAGAATTTAACTTTCCTACCGAGTTGCACCTGGACGGACCCAATCTGCTAGTGGTAGATGCCATGAACTTCCGCGTGCAGGTGCTGGATCGCGCGGGCGAATTTCAGTACGCCATTGGAAAAATCGGCGATGAAGTGGGCGGAATGTTCCGGCCAAAGGGAATCGCGATGGATTCCGAGGGGCATTTGTACATCGTCGACGGAATGTGGAGCGTGGTGCAGGTGTTCAATCGCGAAGGCCAACTGCTCTACTACTTTGGGCAACTGGGCACGGGGCCGGGAGCGTTTCAATTGCCTGCTGGATTGCGCATCGACGGCAACGATCGGATTTATGTGGTGGATTCGCTGAATAAGCGCGTGCAGGTGTATCACTACCTTGGATTGCCGGCACATGCAGGAGGAGCGCAGTGAGAAAAACACTGTTGCTCGCCGTGATGATGGCGGGATTGCTAGGCCAAACGTCCAGCGCGCAGGTGCCAGCCCCGACGATTCAGAGTGACGCGCTGGGTATGCATAACCTCACACCCGGAAGCGGGTCGTCGGTGACAGTGCAGGGCAGCCTCGGTTGCACGTTTTGCCACGCACCGCACAGTGGCATTGGCGGCAACACGCCGCTGTGGAATCAGACGCTGTCCGCGCAGACCTACACGCCATACACTAGCACCACCTATCAGCAACAAGGCAGCACGCAGCCAACACTCGGCAAGTCCACCAGCCTGTGCTTAAGCTGCCACGACGGCACAGTCGCCGTGGGACAGACCGCGGTGTTTGGCAAGATTCCGGCGACCGGTTCCATGAACAACATGGATGTGCTGGGGACAAACCTGACGACTTCGCACCCGTTCAGCCTGGTGCTGCCAATGAAAGACTCCGCGAACCTTGTGGCCACGCTGGTGGCGCAACAGAAAACGGCCGACGCGACGGGAAAGATCGAACTCATCAATGGAAATGTGGAGTGCGTCAGTTGCCACAATCCGCACGCGCAGGCCGTCGATCCCATAGCGCAGAAATTTTTGGTGAAGGACAGCTCCAATGGACAAATGTGCCTGGCTTGCCATGATCCCAATCGCGTAATGAACGGGCAGGTGAATCTGCTGGCGGGATGGACGGGCAGCATTCATGCGGTCGCCGCGAACCAGGTTGCGCTAACGGCGAACGTGGGTAGCTATGGAACCGTGGCGCAGAATGCGTGCACGTCGTGCCATATGGAACACAACGCGGGAGGGCCGACTCGCCTGTTGAGGCCGGCGACACCTGCAACGTCGGGAGTGGATGCCACAACGCAGGCCTGCATTACGTGCCACGCGGGCGGATCGAACGTGGCTCCAGTGGCGCCGAATGTGTACGGCGAGTTTTCAAAAATCTCGCACCCATTCCCCGCAGGGAACAACGGGCATGATGAAGCGGAAGCGGTGGTTTTGAACAACAACCGGCACGCGACTTGCGTCGATTGCCACAGCCCGCACGCGTCGAATCCGATGACTACCTTTACAGCGCCGCCAGCGCTTCGGCCGCCGCAAACGGGAGTAAGTGGCGTGAGCGGGCTGGATGGCGTGACGCTATTGCGACCGGCAGTCAATCAGTTTGAAAACTGCCTGCGATGCCACGGACTCGGTCCTGGTAAACAAGTGTTGATCAAGTATGGCTACCTGCCGACCAGACTGGTGTTCACCGGGGATCCTCTCAATCTGGTGCCGCAGTTTAGTTCAACGGCAACCTCCAGCCATCCGGTGGCGCATGATCGCAGCAGCCCGCTGCCTCAGCCGAGCTTGCTGGTGAACATGACCAATATAAATGGGTCCGTATCTTCGCGGCTGGTGGGTTCGCGGATTTTCTGTACGGACTGCCACAACAGCGACGACAATCGAGAATTCGGCGGAGTTGGATCTGGTCCCGCAGGCCCGCACGGTTCCATCTATCCCCATATCTTGGAAAGAAACTATCAGACAACGCAGGCAACGGTTCCTGGTGGCTTGGTCACCAACACATATCCGACGCCGGACCTGAGCCCGCAAGGTCCCTACGCGATGTGCGCGAAATGCCACGACTTAACCAAGGTTATGGGGAACACCAGCTGGCCGCAGCATGGCAGCCACGTCTCGCAAGACGGATTCTCCTGCTCGGTGTGCCACACGGCTCATGGCATGTCGCCCGGGACAGCCAGCGTGAGCGGAGAGCGGCTCGTGAATTTCGATATCAACGTGGTTGGACAGAATCAGGGCGCGCCGATTTCCTATAGCCGGGGCGCGAATAGCTGCGTCCTGATGTGCCACAACGTAGCGCACAATCCGGACGGGACGGTGAAGGCGAATATGGTGGCCAGCCCGCGCGGAAGCGTCACTCCCATTAAATAAGAATCCAGCCGGAATAAATGCGGCCTGAAGTGGCTGTGCGACGCCACTTGCGCTGCTGGATAGCGATGCAAAGGATAATTTGTGGTTCGGCGCAAGCTTCGTTCAGAATGAATGGCCTGAAGGACACGCAGCGATAGGCTATTGGGACGCGACACTTAACTATGCACACGATCTTCATCGCATTCATTTCGTTTGTGGCCTACGCCACGGGAGTTGTAACGGTGCGGCGGTGGCGTGCAAAAGTGCCGGGCGGAACGGTGCATCCGTTGGAAATGCTGCTGGCCTTAGCGGTGGTGCTGGGCAGTTTGTTTTTGCGGAGGGCGCACTATTCCGCTCGATACACCGCGGTCTGTGCGCTGGGAATGTTGCTAATCGGCGCGGTGGTGGGCAGCGTGATGCTGCTTCGAAGGAAACACGCTGTGGCAGGCACACGAGAGTTCGAAGAAGGACGCGCGGCAAGCGGCGACATTAGTTTGTGGAAGCGGTGGCTGAACGCATCGCGAGCTGTCGTCGACTACGAATTCCGATTGATGCTGCTGGCGTGCTACCTGTTAGTGATTGGTCCCTTTGCTCTTGTGTTTCGATTGAGAAAAGGAAGCAGCGCCGGCCATGAGTCGGGGACCGCGTGGGTGCCGCGCGGCGATGTGGCTGGGATCGAAGCGGCGCGGAGACCCTTCTAGATGAATATTCTCGGAATCTCCTGCTACTACCACGATGCGGCGGCGGCTCTGCTGCGCGACGGAATGTTGGTGGCCGCAGCGCAGGAAGAACGCTTCAGCCGCATCAAGAATGATCCGTCGTTCCCGTTGCGCGCGATCCAGTTTTGCCTGGCGACTGGCGGAATCAAACCTCAAGAACTCGATTATGTTGTGCTGCACGAAAAGCCCATGCTGAAACTGGAGCGATTTCTGACTTCCACTCTGTCGTACTGGCCGAAGGCGGGCAGCCTGTTCCAGGACGGCAGCGTCAGTTGGATGAAGCAGAAGCTGTGGATTCGAGCGCGGGTAACGGAAGAACTGGGAATTCCGCGGGAAAAGATATTGTTTGTGGAGCATCACATGTCACACGCCGCGAGCGCATTCTTCTGCTCGCCATTTGAGGATGCGGCGGTGTTGACGGTGGACGGAGTGGGCGAATGGGCGACCGCGACGCTAGGCGTGGCGAAAAGTTCGCCCTGCGAAATCAAACTGTCGCACGAAATGCGTTTTCCCGATTCGTTGGGATTGTTGTATTCGACGTTTACCGCGTTCCTGGGTTTCGAGGTCAACGAAGGCGAATACAAAGTGATGGGCATGGCGCCGTACGGGGAGCCGCGCTATCTGGACCAGTTGCATAAAGTAGCGCAACTTTTCGACGATGGAAGTTTGCGGCTGGAGCCGAGCTACTTTTCTTACCAATATTCGTCGCAACGCAGTTTTTCGCACCGATTCGTGGATCTGTTCGGAACGCCACGCGATCCCAAGCTGGAATTCGTTACAGGTCGCGCGGACACCGGGCAGGGGCCGGAAGAATTAATGCGTCGTAACCAGCACTATGCCGATGTGGCCGCAAGCGTGCAGCAATTCACCGAACAAGCGCTGGTGAAAATGGCATCGCATTTGCACCGCACGACCGGCGCTAAGAATCTGTGCATGGCTGGTGGGGTAGCGCTGAACAGCGTGGCGAATACGAAATTGCTGCGAAGCGCGGGATTCGAGCGAATCTTTATTCAGCCGGCAGCGGGAGACGCCGGAGCTGCGCTGGGCGCGGCTCAATATGCGTGGCACGGCCTGTTGGGGAAGCCGCGCTCGTTCGTGATGGAGCATGCCTATTGGGGAGAGGAATTCAGCGAATCGCAAATCGGCGCGGCGCTGGCCGGTACGGGTGCGCAACAAATCCAGAGCGACAGCGAACTAATCTCGCGCGCGGTTGAAGATCTTACAGTGGGGAAAGTATTGGGCTGGTTCCAGGGGCGGTTTGAATGGGGTCCGCGCGCGCTGGGGAATCGCAGTATCCTGGCTGACCCGCGTCGCGAAAAGATGAAGAAAGTGGTAAATCGCAAGATCAAGTTTCGCGAGCCGTTTCGCCCATTCGCGCCGGTCTTGCCGGAAGAGTGCGTGAGCCGTTGGTTTGACGCGCCCGCGGGGCTGGAGCAACAAGTCCCACCGCGATTCATGCTGATGGTGGTGCCCTGGAAAGACGACGCAGGAAAGCAGGTGCCGGCGGTGAATCACATGGGAACGGGACGGTTGCAGTCGCTGCGGCGCGAATGGAATCCTCGTTACTATTCGCTGGTGGAAAGCTTTGGGCAGGCGACAGGAGTTCCGGTGCTGATGAACACCAGTTTCAACGTTCGTGGCGAACCGATTGTCGGTAGCCCTGAGGATGCGCTGCGAACCTTCCAGAAAAGTGGACTGGACGTCTTATACGCAGGAAACTATAGGCTGGAGAAGGGAAGCGTATGAGCTTTCTGGTGAAGCTGACGCAGCGATCTTCGACTGTAGGCGAGGTATTCGCATTCTTGTGGCAGCGAAAATTGTGGTGGTTGCTGCCGCTGGCGGTGTTGCTGCTTTTGATTGGAATATTGTTCGCGCTTGCGCAGCTTTCCTCCGTTGCGCCCTGGATGTATCCCCTCTAGCGGATTCGCGTGCCGTCGGGTAAGAACACGGGAAAGTCGTCGCTGGGCCTGGCGAGCAGGAACTGCTGGGCGGAAGCGTTGCGATCGAAGTCAAATAGCACAAAACCAAACTTGGAATGGAGGATGCGATCACTGGGCGCTTGCGCGATGGCCCACTGATATTCGCTGAACGTAGCGGGGAAGCTCTCCGTTGAACTGATGGCCTTCAGCGTTAAATTCTGAATCAGCTCCGCATGATTCAACTGATTTGTGAACGGCGGCCGCCGCAGGCGCTGAATCATTTCGGCGGCCACGCGGGAGCGATCGTGACTGGTGAGCGCAAGCAGTTGCTCGCACTGAGATTCGGAAAGCGGATTAGTGCTCAGCGCCGAGGTACGAACGGCTGGCGGAAAATTCTCGACAATCTGCGTGAAGGCCGCGCGCGCAAGAATGTAATTGCCCGGCGGAGTCAGGTGCACGTGCTCGTACAAAAGTTCAGAGCCGGTGACGCCGTAGGCACTCTCACCGGCCAAAGCGGACTGCGCATCGAGAAGGTCGACCTGCCTGCCAGAAGAGTTTGCGACGGAACGAATGATGTCATTGATCTTCGTGTCGGCGCGAAAGCGCAGTGCGTCCAAGTCTTGTGCACGTACGAAATGTTGTTTGGCAGAGGCGTAGTCTCCGAGCGCCCAGAGGCAGCGAGCGATGCGGAACTGCAATTCGGCGTACTGATCGTCAATCTGTGCGGCTGCCGTATATGCCTTGAGGGCGTCCTGGAAAGACCGTGCGTTTTCCAGTACAGCGCCTTGTTGCACAAGCGAGCTCCACTGGCGCAGAGCCTCGGGCGCTAGCCCTTCGCGATGCAGCGAAGCGAAGGGCGGGCAGTCTTTCAGATTGGTAGCCACGGTGCTAAGCAGAACGCGAGCGCCTGAAGCCCGCGCCACGTCCACGATATCGCGAAGATTGCTGGCGAAATTCGCGTAGGTATGCTGCAGCGACGGGGAATCCGCGCGCACCTGCTTGTCCAGAAACATTTCCATGCCCTTCCAGTCGGAGCGCGGTTGGCTGGCCTTTGTCAGCAGTTGGCCAATGCGTGTGGAACGCACGAAAATGCTGGTGCGAATCGCGGACAGGTTCAGCGAAGAACCGGTCAGAGCGGTGCCGGGCCCGTAAGGACCGACGACCTCATTGTTGCCGGCATAAATAATGAATAGATCGGGCTTGTAGCGTGCCAGGTCCCGCGCGATCGGCAGGATGACGTGCGAATCGATGGCCACGATGCCGGTATTAATCACTTCGAACTTTGTATTCGGGAAGCGCTCGCGCAGCATCACTTCCAGATAGCGGCTGAAACCGTAGGCAGGATCGGGGTCGCCCATCGCTGCGGATTCGCCTAAGACGAAAATCCGGTAGGCGTCGGAAGTTTTAACCTTGGGGATGGTGTAGAACTGCGGAGCCTTGATCATGCCCGGTGGAAAAAATGGCGCGGCAAAGAACAGGTTGTAGCAGTAAGAGGGCTGGCCGCCGACGGTGCAATCGTTCATGAGTTCGGTCGAATAGCCAAAATTGAAGAGCCGAAGCGCGCCTTCCGTTAGTGCCAGAAGCAGCAGCGGAACGAAAACAGCCGTGGCCAGGCGTGGTCCCCAATACCTCCAGCGGCTGGCTGCTTTTGGCGATTCTTCAGGAATAGGCGGTTCCGTCATTGTGCGGGACTACTTTTTGGTTTCGGCGATGAGCTGCTGAACTTTTTCCTTGTTCTCGTAATTCGGATTCGCGGCCAGAAGTTTCTGCCATGCAGCGGTCGCACCGGCGCCGTCGTGCTTTCCCTGCCACAGAACGATTCCGAGATTGAAGAGCGTGTTGGCTTTGGTGGGTTCGTACGAGAGGGATTTCTTGAATTCGGTAATGGCACCATCGGCGTTGCCGGTGTACCAAATCGCCGTGGCCATATCTGTGCGCACGCTGGTGTTGGATGGTTGGACGTTTAGCGCTCGCTGGTAATACTCAATCGCGGCCGGATATTGCTGTGCGTCGTAATAAATATCGCCCACGTTCTCGAGCAACGTGGCATTGTTGGGGTCGGACTTCAATTGAACGAGCAGTACAGCCGCCTGCGTTTCGGCTGCTTGCTGCAGTTGCTGTAGAGGTGGCGGAGCCGGAACTGAAGACTGGGGCGCACTGGCCGGATTCGGCATGGCTGCCTGCGTAGCGATCGCGACTTGCGCGTTGTCCCCAGGCACTTGCAGTCTTCTGATAAACCATCCGCCGGCCAAGCCGAGCAACAGGCACACGATCGCGATGCCGTACGCTTGCCCGCTGGTCCACTTTTCGTTTGACACGGTTGCAATTTCTGCCAAGGGATTGCTCCTTTGCCTGAACCTGAAGATGTTATGGCGCTGTGGTTGAGCCGGGCCTGGTGCCCGCTGGCTGGCTCTTGGCCTCAGCGATCATTTGCTCTACGGTCGACTTGCGATCAAGATTGGGATTGCTGCGCAGCAGTTCTTCCCACGCCGCGACCGCCCCAGCGGCATCGTCCTTGCCCTTCCACTTCATCATCCCCATGTTGAAAAGGGCATTCGCGTTTTTCGGGTCTGTGTTGAGCACCAACTGCAGTTGCTTCAGAGCTTCATCCACGTCTCCGTTGTAATACAGACTGGAGGCGAGTTGCGTGCGAGTTCCGAGATTCTTCCGGTCAGACTCGAGCGCCTTGCGATAATACTCGGCCGACTGCGGGAATTGATGCGCGGAACTATAAAGCGCGCCAAGTTGCGTGAGTGCTGCAGCATCAGCCGGATCGGTTTTGAGCTTTTCCAAAAGCGGCGCGGCCTTCCGGTCCGCCATCGCCTTCATCTGCTCCATAGTCATCGGAGGATGCCCGGCCGGCATTTTCGGAGTCGCGGCGGCAGCAGCGGATTTGGCTGTTTTGGCTGCGCCGACTCCCAGCAGTAAGTACCCTGCAACCAGACCGATTACTAGGGCCACCGCCGCCAGTAAGGAAACATGGCGAGTCTTCCATGTGGCGGTGGCTGATGCGGGTTGTGAGTCAGGTTCCTGGGCCATGGTCAGCTCGTCCTTCCCTTCGACTAACGGCTGTACTATCAGTTGCTTACGATACAGCAGACTGCGGATTACGCAGCCAGGTGTAGCGAAGAGGAGGGTAGCGCGTGGTGCGCACAGGGTGCGGTGCTAGTCGTCACAGCCAATTGTGACGCACATCACACTGCTGGGACCGCCTGCACACTTCCCATAACTCTGCCGCTGCTATCCTTTTCCAGTATCCATTCTAATGGCTGTGGCTGCGACGGAGGTGCTGTTTTAACGATGCGCGTGGCCTTTGCGCTACAATTGTTTGATTTTATGTTCACAAGAGCTATCACGCGACGATTGATTCTGGTCGGCTTATTGCTCTGCCTCGCGCTGGCGGGCGGAGCAGTTGAATCGTCGGCGGCGAGTGGTCCTGGTTTCTCGGGCGCGGGACTGGCCGCTCCCTATTACGCGATTGGCGATTTTGACGGCGACCAGCAACCGGACCTCGCGACGGTTCAATCGGATCCTGATACGCAGCGCGACTCACGGTATTCGATTCGCTTGCAACTTAGTTTTGGGACGAGTTCTGCGATCGGGTTCACAGCCCCGTTTGGCGGATTGCTACTTTCTGCCAAGGACGTAAATGGGGACAGCGCGATTGACCTGGTGGTGACGACGGTTGTTGATCACAAGCTGGTAATGGTGCTTGTGAATGATGGGCATGGGAATTTCTCGGTTGCAGAAGAGGGCGCGTTTCCCGAACTGAGGTCAGAAAGCGACTGTCGTCTGGATGCTCCGTTAGCCCCGGAATGCACACAGCACCCTGTACTGCAATCGCGTTGCCCCGGGTTGGAAGAAGGGAGCAATGCGGCGGGATTTGATTCTGTCGCACCGGCACAAAGGTTTCGTTTAACAAAGCAGCAAAATTCCCCGCGCTGGCGAGTTGGCGCCACGTCGGGGCGTTCTCCTCCAACGCACTCGATTCTTCTTTAAGCATCGCATCACGCCTCCGCAACAAAGCCAGACAAATCTGTCGTTCGCCGAAAAGGCATAGCGACGGCAAATGTGCATCAGGCCTCGGCGAGCCGAGCGCCCGGATTGCCCGCAACTGGCAGCGGGGTTCCTGAAGTATTTCAAACGCGAGGGTAGAGAAATGCAGCGATTCAGCAAAATCATCTGCGCCGTCGTTTTGTTTGTGCAGTGTTGCGGCGGAAAGCCCGGCTCAGAAAGCGGCGCACCGCCGCCGGCAAAAGTTGAGAAGGAAACGGACGTCAGCTTACTTCAAGTAGAGCATCCGGAACAGTTTGCGTTGGTGAAGGCGACGGAGTATCTGGCTGCCTCGACACTGTCAGGCACTGGAGTTGTGAGCCCCGATGTGAGCCGGACGGTACCTGTGATCTCCCTGGCTTCCGGAAGAGTAGTAGAGATCAAAGCGAGGCTGGGCGACACGGTGAAAAAAGGGCAGGTGCTGCTGCGCGTGCAGAGCTCGGACATTGCGATGGCGTTTTCCGACTACCGCAAAGCTGTTGCGAACGAGAGCCTGGTGGAAAAACAGGCGGAGAGAGCGCAGCTTCTCTACGACAGGGGCGCCATCTCGCTGAATGACTCTCAGGTGGCGCAGGACGCGGATGCAAAGGCGCGTGTGGACACACAAACGGCACTCGAGCATCTGCGAGTGCTGGGAGTGGATAAGGATCATCCCGGTGGCGTGGCCGACATTGTGGCCCCCGTTTCAGGGGTGATTACCGATCAACAAGTGACGAATGCGTCAGGAGTTCAGGGGCTATCTTCCACAAATCCCTTCACGATATCGGATTTGTCGAGCGTCTGGGTACTTTGTGATGTGTACGAAAACGAACTGTCGAGTGTGAAGGTGGGAGAGACTGCGGAGATTCGACTAAATGCTTATCCCGACAAAGTGCTGACAGGAAAGATCAGCAACATCAGCCCGATTCTCGATCCGGGCCTGCGCACGGCCAAAGTGCGGATCGAGGTGGCGAATCCCGACAGATTGATACGCATCGGAATGTTCGTCACGGCTACCTTGCACGGGCAGAAGAAAGAGCGGCATGTGTCCGTACCGGCAACGGCTGTTTTGCACCTGCACGACCGTGACTGGGTCTATTTGCCCGTTGGTGGAGGGAAGTTCCGGCGCGTCGAGGTACAGGCTGGCTCGAATCTGCCGGACAAAATGCAGGAAATTCGGGCGGGTATCAAGCCAGGACAAGAGGTGGTCGCCAGCGCCTTGGTCTTCCAGAACACGGTGGAACAGTAGGAATGTTCGCGACCAGGAACACCGAGGAACACCGATGATCTCACGCCTGGTGGAATTCGCGTTGAACAACCGGTTCATGGTGATAGCCCTGACCCTTCTTTTACTGGTGTGGGGCGCGATCTCCTTCCGCAATCTACCCGTTGAGGCTTACCCGGACGTTGCGAACAACTACGTACAAGTGATTACGCAATGGCCAGGACGTGCGGCGGAAGAGGTGGAGCAGCAAGTGACCATTCCGATCGAAACCCAATTGAACGGCTTGCCGAACCTGCAGCATCTGCGATCCGCTTCGCTTTTCGGCCTTTCCAGCGTGACGTTAATTTTTGACGACGATTCGGTAAATGACTGGAACCGGCAGAAGGTTCTGGAACGGCTGTCGCAGGTGAACCTCCCCAACAATCTGCAGCCAGGCATTGGGCCGGATTACAGCCCGGTGGGGCAGATCTACTGGTACACCCTGAAGAGCACCAACCCCAAGTACGACTTGATGGAGCTGAAGTCGCTGGAAGATTGGGTTCTTGAGAAGCAGTTCAAGTCCGTGCCCAACGTGGTGGATGTCGTCAGTTTCGGCGGAACCACCCGCGAATACCAGGTGCGCGTAGATCCTAACAAGCTAGTCGCTTATGGACTCACCATCGGCCAGGTCGAGCAACAGCTTGCCAACAACAACCTGAACGCGGGCGGAAGCTTCATCGAGTCCGGGTTGCAGCAGATCAACGTGCGGGCGCTCGGTCTGATCACCAGTTTAAACGACATCGAAGAAACGGTGCTGAAAGCGCAGAACGGCGCCTCGCTGCACGTTCGCGACATTGCCACGGTGACGGAAGGGCCGCGCATCCGGCTTGGACAGATTGGCAAAGCGCTGCGGCGGGATGACGGCACAATCGTCGACAACGATGACGTTGTGGAAGGCATAGTGCTGCTACGCAAGGGAGCCAATGCTGACGCGGTGCTCGAAGACATTCATGCAAGAGTGAAGCAGTTGAATGAACATATTCTGCCGCCCGGAGTACAGATCATTCCATTCCTCGATCGCAGCGACCTGGTGCACTACACAACACACACCGTGTTGCATAACCTCGGTGAAGGCGTCCTGCTCGTCTCTATCATCCTGTTCTTTTTCCTTGGCAACGCACGTGGCGCGTTGATTGTTGCGCTCACAATTCCATTTTCCCTGTTGTTCGCATCGATCTGCCTTGATCTAAACAAAATTCCGGCCAACCTGTTGTCACTTGGCGCGTTGGATTTCGGCATGGTGGTGGATGGCTCGGTGGTGGTAATTGAGAATATCGTTCGCCATTTTAATTTGCCTGGGAATGCCGGCAAGACACCGCTGGACAGAATCCGCGGCGCAGTTCACGAAGTGTTGCGGCCGGTGTTCTTTGCACGGGCCATCATTATCACCGCATATCTGCCGATTTTCACGTTGCAGAGCGTCGAGGGCCGCCTGTTCAAGCCGATGGCGTGGACCGTTTCTTTTGCATTGCTAGGCGCGCTGGTTTTCTCAATTTTCATCGGTCCAGTCCTGGCCGAAATCGTTTTTGAAAATGGGGTTAAGGAGTGGCGCAACCCAGTGATGGAGTTTCTGCGCAGTCGCTACCGAAGCACGGTGCGTTGGGCTTTGCGGCATCGCAAACTCACATTGTCTCTGGCCGCTGCTGGACTGGCGTTTACCGTCGTGCTCCTGTTTAGTGGCGTTGTCGGTTCGGAATTCCTGCCGCATCTCGACGAAGGCGCCATCTGGGTCCGCGGCACTCTTGCACCCAGCACCGGACCAACCGAAGGCACACGCGTGATGGACGAGGCCCGGCTGATTCTGGCGGCGTTTCCTGAAGTCAAGCAAGTAGTGTCGCAGGTAGGGCGGCCGGATGATGGCACGGACACGACAGGTTTCTTCAATACGGAATATTTTGTAGACCTTAAGCCAAAAGATCAGTGGAGACCAGTCTTCAAGGAGGATAAAGAAGCGCTCATTTCCGCGATGGATTCGGAACTGAGCAAAATTCCCGGGGTCCTCTGGAATTTTTCCCAGCCCATTTCGGACAACATGGAAGAAGCTGTCAGCGGCGTAAAAGGGGAACTCGCGGTGAAAATGTACGGCGATGATCTGAAGCTGCTGGAGCAAAAGGGAGATGAAATTGTCAACGTCATGCGGGGCGTTCAGGGCGTGGAGGATCTCGGACTGTTTCGCGTATTGGGTCAGCCGAATCTGAATCTAAGCGTCGACCGGCAGAAGGCCGCGCGTTATGGCATCAACGTGATGGACGTGCAAGATGCCGTGGAAACCGCAATCGGTGGCAAAGCGGTGACGCAAGTTCTCCAAGGCGAACAGCGCTATGACCTGGTCGTGCGCTACCAGGCTCCGTACCGGGACACCCGCGAGGCCATCGAGAACATTCGCCTGCTTGCGCCTTCGGGAGAACGCGTCTCCCTCGCGCAGTTGACAAATACTCGCGTGGAAGATGGCGCTTCCGAAATTTATCGCGAGTCTAACTCGCGTTACATCGCCATTAAATACAGCATCCGCGGGCGCGACCTCGGCGGCGCCGTCGAAGAAGCCATGCGCAAGGTTGACGCACAGGTGAAACTACCGGTGGGCTATCACCTGGATTGGGCTGGGGAATACGAAAGCCAGAAGCGCTCTCAGCGTCGCCTACTAATTGTTTTGCCCATCACCATTCTGGTCATTTATATCATCCTGTTCACGATGTTCCAGTCGGCAAAATGGGCGGCGCTTACTCTGGCGAACGTTTCGATGGCGCCGCTGGGAGGTATTCTGGCATTGCTGTTGACTGGTACGCATTTCAGCGTCTCGAGCGGCGTTGGATTCCTGGCGCTGTTCGGAGTCTCCGTGCAGGTCGGTGTGATCATGATTGAGTACATCAACCACTTGAGGGCCCAAGGCTATTCGATTGAAGACGCCGCGGTGGAGGGCGCGATTTTACGCTTACGGCCGATCATGATGACAATGCTGGTGGCAACTCTGGGCTTGTTGCCCGCCGCGCTCTCCCGGAGCATCGGCTCGGACTCGCAGCGACCGTTTGCCATCGTGATTGTCGGTGGATTGCTCGCTGCTCTATTCATCAGCATCTACCTGCTGCCGACCATGTATGTTTGGGTGGCTCGCGACACGGACCACCTGCCCGCTGCGGATAGCGAGTGGGAAGATGCAACTTAGAGCGTGAGCGGTCCCAAAGAATAACGGCAAACACGACTTAGAGAGTCGGACATACCGCAATGTGACGGGCGTCACGCGCGTTCGGCCCATCCAGGCCCTACCATTTTCGTGGAGCCCTTGTGCCTTGCTCCGGAGAACCCAATGAAACGCTTTACATCGATTGTCGACGGCAATGAAGCCGCTGCAGCGGTCGCTTACCGCCTCAGCGAAGTGATCGCCATCTATCCAATCACCCCGTCCTCGCCCATGGGGGAGTGGTCGGATCAGTGGAACTCAGGGAAAAAGAAGAACATCTGGGGCGCTATCCCCGATGTGATCGAGATGCAAAGCGAAGGCGGAGCCGCTGGTGCCCTGCACGGGGCGCTGCAGGCGGGAGCGCTAGGAACGACATTTACGGCATCGCAAGGGCTGCTGCTGATGATCCCGAACATGTATAAGATCGCGGGAGAGCTGACCGCGGCGGTGATCCACGTCGCAGCCCGTACGGTTGCCACGCACGCGCTGTCCATTTTTGGTGACCATAGCGATGTGATGTCCACACGGGCCACGGGTTTCGCGCTGCTGTCGTCAAACTCGGTGCAGGAAGCGAGCGATTTGGCATGTATCGCGCATGCGTCGACATTGGAGGCGCGCGTTCCGTTTTTGCACTTCTTTGACGGGTTCCGCACCTCGCATGAAGTCAACATGATCGCGCCACTCGCTGACGACGACCTTCGCGCAGTGGTGGACGACAAGTTTGTGCGCCAGCATCGCGAGCGCGCCATGTCCCCCGACCGGCCCATTTTGCGCGGAACGGCACAAAACCCCGACGTGTTTTTCCAGGCGCGCGAGGCCTGCAATCCGTTCTACCGCGCATGCCCCACGATTGTGCAGGACGTGATGGACCGATTCGCCAAGCAGACCGGGCGCCAATACCGCCTGTTCGAATATTACGGTCCAGCGGACGCCGAGCGGTTGGTGATCTTGATGGGATCCGGGGCAGGCGCCGCGGAAGAAGCCGTGGACGTTATGCGGAAGTCCGGCGAAAAAGTGGGTTTGTTGAAGGTGCGCTTGTTCCGGCCATTTGCGGCGGAAGCGTTCCTTAGCGCAATACCGAGCAGCGTGAAGTCCATCGCGGTGTTGGACCGCACGAAAGAACCGGGCAGCCTGGGCGAGCCGCTGTACCAGGATGTGCTGACCGCGTACATGGAACGGCATACCGCCAACGGCGCGACCAGCATTCCGCGCATCATTGGCGGGCGGTACGGACTTTCGTCGAAGGAATTTACGCCGGCGATGGTGAAGGCGGTGTTCGACGAACTGAAAAAATCGCAGCCGAAGAATCACTTCACCGTGGGTATCCAGGACGATGTGACGCACACCAGCCTGGAATACGATGCGGACTTCTCAACCGAAGATCCGCGGACCGTTCGCGCGCTGTTCTACGGATTGGGATCCGACGGCACGGTGGGCGCGAACAAGAACTCCATCAAGATTATCGGGAAGGGAACCGACAATTTCGCGCAAGGCTACTTTGTGTACGACTCGAAGAAAGCGGGCGCTGTCACCGTATCGCATCTGCGATTTGGAACCGAACCAATTCGTTCTACCTACCTGATCACGAAGGCTAACTTCGTGGCGTGTCATCAATTCCAGTTTATGGATCGTATCGATGTGCTGTCGGCGGCAGAACCGGGCGCGACATTCTTGTTGAATGCGCCATTTGGGCCCGAGGAAGTCTGGAATTCCATACCGCGTCAGACACAGGAAACGATCATCCGCAAAAACCTGCGATTTTACGTGATCGATGGATATTCGGTGGCGCGCGCAGCGGGTATGGGAAGCCGCATCAATACGATCATGCAGACGTGCTTCTTCGCGATCAGCGGCGTGTTGCCGCGCGAAGACGCGATCAAGGCCATCAAAAAAGCCATCCAAGACACTTACGGGAAGCGCGGAGACGCCGTGGTACAGAAGAATTACGCCGCGGTGGACCAGGCGCTGGCGCACTTGCACGAAGTAAAAGTCCCGGCCACGGTCTCGGCGGGATTTGACATGCTTCCAGCAGTTTCGCCCGAAGCGCCGCAGTTTGTGCGCAATGTACTGGGCACAATTATCACCGGCAACGGAGACAGCTTGCCGGTAAGCGCGATGCCAGTGGATGGAACTTTCCCAACCGGAACGGCAATGTGGGAAAAGCGCAACATCGCCAAAGAAATTCCGGTGTGGGACGACGCGATTTGTATCCAGTGCGGAAAATGCGTGCTGGTATGCCCGCACGCCGTGATCCGCGCGAAGGTGTATGACTCTTCCTTGCTGCACAACGCGCCGGAAACCTTCAAGTCGTCGAAGCCGCGCTGGCGCGAGTTTGAAACCCTGAAGTACTCGCTGCAGGTTGCGCCTGAAGATTGCACCGGTTGCAAGCTGTGCGTGGAAATCTGCCCGGTAAAGAGCAAGAGCGAAGTGAAGCACAAGGCGCTGAATATGGCGCCGCAGGATCCGCTGCGGAAGCTCGAGATGGCCAACTGGGATTTCTTCCTGGCGTTGCCGGAACTGGATCGCAACAAGCTGTCGCACGCGCAAGTGAAGGACTCGCAACTGCTGGAGCCGCTATTTGAGTTCTCGGGTGCGTGCTCTGGATGCGGCGAGACACCTTACATCAAGTTGCTGACACAAATGTTTGGCGACCGCCTGATGATCGCGAACGCCACGGGCTGTTCGTCGATTTACGGCGGCAATTTGCCGACAACACCTTATACGCAAAACAAGGATGGACGAGGGCCGACGTGGTCGAATTCGCTGTTTGAAGACAACGCGGAGTTTGGCCTCGGCATGCGGCTTGCTGTCGACCAGCAAAACCAGTATGCGCGCGATTTGCTGACTCGCTGCAACGGCGCGATTGGCGATGAACTGGTCAAGGGTTTGCTGGAAGCAGATCAGAGCAAGGAACTAGGCATCGAAGAGCAGCGCAAGCGCGTTCTGGAGCTGAAGAAGAAACTGCTGAACATCCATTCTGCTGAAGCGCAATCTCTGTTGCCGATTGCCGACGCGCTAGTGAAAAAGAGCGTGTGGCTGTTGGGAGGTGACGGTTGGGCGTACGACATCGGGTTCGGCGGACTGGACCACGTGCTGGGCGCAGGGCGCAACGTCAACGTGCTGGTAATGGACACGGAAGTTTACTCCAACACCGGTGGGCAGATGTCCAAGGCAACGCCGCGAGGAGCGGTAGCAAAGTTTGCGACCGGCGGAAAACATACCGGCAAAAAAGATCTGGCGATGGAAGCGGTCAGCTACGGGTACGTGTATGTAGCCCGAGTGGCGATGGGAGGCAGCGACACGCACACATTGAAAGCCTTTGCGGAAGCTGAGGCCCATGATGGACCGTCGCTGATCATCGCGTATAGCCACTGCATCGCGCACGGATACGACATGGTGATGGGCCTGGATCAACAAAAGAAAGCTGTGTTGTCGGGCTATTGGCCGTTGATGCGGTACAACCCGGCTTTGCGCGCCGAGGGCAAGAATCCGTTCCAACTCGATTCCAAGGCTCCCAGCATTCCCTTGAAGGATTACGCGTATCAGGAAGCGCGGTACACTATGCTGGTGCGCAGCGATCCGGTAGCCGCGCGCGAATTGCTCACCATGGCCCAGGATGACGTGGAACGCCAGTGGCGTGTTTATACCAATCGCGCCGCGATGGCGGGCCGAGCCGACACCCCACACATTGCTCCTCCCGAAAAAGAAACCAGCGCGGAAAGCGTAAAGAAAACAGGAGAAGATGAATGAGCGACCTGTCCACCAGATACCTGGGCCTGAATCTGAAATCGCCGCTGCTGGCTTCGGCTTCGCCGCTTTGCGAATCTGTCGATAACATCCGGCGATTGGAGGACCACGGCCTTGCCGCCGTGGTTCTGCCGTCGCTGTTCGAAGAACAACTGGAACTGGAGAGCCAAAGCGTGGACAGCGATCTAGCGCGAGGCTCGGATAGTTTTCCGGAATCCTCCAATTTCTTTCCAGACCTGCAGACCTACAATCTGGGACCGGACGGCTACCTGGAGCTGATCCGGCAGGCGAAAGAAGCGGTGAAGATACCCATCATCGCGAGCATCAATGGCATTTCCGGTGGAGGCTGGCTGCAATACGCACGGCTGATGGAAGAAGCAGGCGCTGACGCAATTGAGCTGAATATTTATTCCATTGCGACAGATCCAGCGCTGAGCGGCTCCGACATCGAGAAGACCTACATTGACTTAGTAAGGCAGGTGAAGCGAAGTGTTCGCATTCCGCTGGCCGTGAAGCTTTCGCCGTTTTTCAGCGCGCCTGCGAATATGGGAGTCCGCTTTGACGAGGCACATGCGGACGGCATCGTGCTGTTCAATCGCTTTTATCAGCCGGATTTCGATATTGAGACGCTGGAGGTTGCTCCCAGTCTGAGCCTGAGCCGGCCAGAAGATTTACTGCTGCGGCTGCACTGGACCGCCATACTGTTCGGTCACGTGAAGGCTGATTTGGGAATTACGGGCGGAGTTCACAACGCGCGCGACGTCATCAAGAGCATACTGGCGGGCGCGAAGGTTACCTTTATGACCTCGGCACTCCTGCGCAACGGTGTGCACCATGCCGCTTACGTATTGAAGGAACTGAACCGCTGGCTCGACGAACATGAATATGTTTCCGTGCAGCAGATGTGCGGCAGCATGAGTCATGGGTCCGTGCCGAATCCCACGGCGTACGAACGCGGAAACTACATGAAGGTGCTGAGCTCTTACACGCTGAGAGCGAACGTCTTCAATGACTGAAATAAGGTTCGCGCGCTAGATCCGTGGATCGGCGCTGGCGAGAAGATTTCATCCACCAAAGCGTGGGCTGTGGCGACTTGCTGCTCGATGAGAGGCAGGTACCGTTCCGCGGAGTAGTCCGCGGCCTGCGGAATCGACTCGCTGAGCGTGGTCCACACTTGTTCCAACGAGCCGGCCGCAGCCTCGGTAAGTTCGTAGCCGTATCCCAGGCCGAATCGCTGACAAATCTGATCCGCTGCATATACAAGTACGGCGTTTTCGTTCTTCGATGCCAGCTTGTTGGGATGGTGATGATATTCAATCGCCAGCGCGATTTCCAAAGGCAGCTTCCAGAGTTCCGCCAAAATGCGTCCGCTCTCCGCGTGCGTGAATCCAAGGACATGCCGCTCCACGTCTTCAAGGGCGGCGACGCCGCGTGATCCCTCTTGCAGTACGTGTTTGAATTCCTCTGGAAATAGCAGCCCGTTTACTAGCAACCCGATGTCGTGCAGCAGGCCGCAGAGATAGACCTGTTCTTTTTTGCCTGCGCGAAATTCCTCGCCAAGTCCCGACGACACCATGGCGGTCCCCAGCGCATGTCGCCACAGATCTTCCTTCTTGATGCTGCTGCCCGGGTTCACAAACAGCAAGGGCAGACTGCACGAGTAGGCCAAATCCCGGCTACGCCAGAGGCCCAAGGAAAAAACAGCTTCACGCACCGAGGCAACGTCGCCACGTTGCCGGAACAGCGCGGAATTCGCGAGACGCAGGCACTGGGCGGTGAGTGACTTATCGTAGGAAATTTCCTCAACCACGCGGTCTACATTGATTTCGTTGGCCTGCCTGCTCGGCGCCTCGTTCAGCGTGCGCAATATCGATGGAAACGCCGGCAAACTGCCAAGGTGCTTCACGCGCTGCGTGAGGATCTCGTATGTAACAGGGTTCACAATTCGCCTCTGCACGACACCTGCAACGCCAGCCTCCCTCTTCGGACAGAACAAATGTGTCAGGAGTGGCAAAATAACGGAGCAACGGAAGTACCAGACTAAGTGGCGTAGAACGGGATGAATTGTTTCGGGCGCTGTTCCAAAGTCGAACAGGAATTCCTTTTGTGGCTGCTTGCTCACTTCAGGAGTGGCTTTGTCCATATCCGGCGTGTGTGAAGAATAGAAGCAAAACCAAACGCTGCGAACAGTTTGCCGGACATTCTGGGTCAACAAGAATCAAGCTGAAGAAAAGAAGTGTGCTCTGATTTGGCCTTTCTCGTGCTCCTTTTTACTGCTGGCTTTTTGGGAGTGCGCAGTTTTACGCCATGTCCTCTTCTGAATCCCTGAATCGCTTTCTCGCGCGTCAACCGATTCTGACGGTGGACAAGAAGTCCTACGCCTACGAGATACTTTCGCGATATGGACCGGAGAACTACTGCCGTCCAGCCACGGAAAAAACGATCAATGTCAACGCGGTTGATGAGCTATTCCTGCGCGGCATCGCCACCATGACGGAGGGATTGCCCGCATTCATCAACTGCACCTCGAACTTTCTGGTGAACGAATATCTGAGGCTGCTGCCGCGCGAACAGGTGGTGGCGGAGATACTGGAAACGGTGTTGCCCGACCCGGCGGTAATGAGGGCATGCCAGCAGTTGAAGAGCCAAGGCTACGTTTTCGCGCTGGATGACTATTGCGATTCCGCGGAAACGCGTCCATTTCTGGATTTTGCGGACTTTGTGAAGATCGACGTGCTGACCACCAGCTTTGAAGAGCAGAGACGAATTGTTGCGGTGTGCCATCAACGTGGAATTCCCGCCATCGCCGAGAAAGTAGAGACGGACCAGCAATTTCAGATTTGCAAGTTGCCTGGGTTACGCGTTTTTTCAGGGGTATTTCTTTTGCCGTCCGCAAATGGTGAAACGCCGCAGCGTGGCGGCGAACAAGATGGTGTACCTGGAACTGCTGCGCGCGGCGAACGAAATCGAATTCAATTTGCTGAAAATCGCCGGCATCTTCAAGCGCGATGTATCGCTCAGCTACCGGTTATTGCGTTTTCTGAATTCTCCGCTCTTTGGGCTGCATGCGGAGATCCGCTCCATTCCTCACGCGCTTTCGCTGATGGGGGAACGGGCCATGCGCAAATGGATTTCGCAGGCGAGCATTGCATCGCTGGGGGATGAAGCGGCAGACGGGCTGCTGAAGTTGCCGCTGTTGCGCGCAATGTTCTGCGAATTGCTTGGGAAAAAGATCGGCATGCGTCGAGAAGCGGACGAATTGTTTCTGATGGGTCTGCTGTCGGTGATGGATGCGTTGCTGAACATGCGCATGGCGGATGTGTTGGCGGAGATTCCAGTGGGCGAGGAAATCAAAGAAGCGCTGCTGGGATTTCCAAGCCGCTATCGTCCTGTGTTTGAAGTGGTGCTGGACTACGAGTCGGGGACATGGGAACAACTGGCGGATTCGGCGCGCGCGATCGGGATGGATGAGGACTTGCTGCCTGATTTGTACCTGCGATCGGTGGAATGGGTCACCATGGTTCTGACGCACGAGTCGGTTCTCTCTCAGCCCGAATTGTTGGCGGAGTCCTGAGCAGGCGCGGCGGAAAAAACCTGCTCCGCCAGGTGAAAGGCGTGATTTGCCGCGGGCACGCCGCAGTAGATTGCCGCTTGCAGCAGGACTTCTTTGATCTCCGCGCGGGTAACTCCGTTTTTTAAAGCTGCCTTCAGGTGCAATTGCAACTCTTCGGAACGATTCAGCGCCACCATCATGGCGATTGTGAGCAGGCTGCGCGTCTTACGGTCGAGTCCGGGACGCGTCCAGATTTCGCCCCAGGCATAGCGTGTTATCAGATCCTGAAATTCCGCGGTGAAATCAGTTTGCGCTGTCACCGCGTGGTCTACATGGGCGTCTCCCAGAACGGCGCGGCGAGTCTTCATACCTTCTTCATGGCGCTTCTTTTCATCCATAGTGCGGCTCTCCCTAGGCTCCCAGAAAGTTCAGGACGGTGCGATTGAAGTCGGCGCTTGCTTCCAGATTGGACAAATGAGCGGCGGAAACCTCTGCATAACGAGCTCGGGGGATGCGTTCAGCCAGAAAGTGGCCATCAGCGAGAGTTGCAACCGGATCATGCAAGCCGGCGAGCACCAGCGCGGGAACTTGCACGCTGGCTAGTTTTCCGCGCAGGTCCATGTCGCGAACGGCGGCGCAATTCGCAATGTATCCGTCGGGACTGGCGGATTCCAGCATGGCTACTGCGGAAGCGGTCTCCGCTGGATGAGTTGCGCGATAGGCTGGAGTTAACCAACGTTCGATCACCGAGGAAGCCACGGCTTTCATGCCGCCAGACTCGACGGCGCTGATGCGTGCGTTCCAGGTTTCTGGCGTGCCGAATTTCGCTGCCGTGTTGCAGAGAACAATGTTGTGAAAACGCTTTGGGGCGTCGGCGCCAAGAAACATTCCGATCATGCCGCCCATCGAGAGGCCGCAAAAATGTGCGCAACTAATCTGCAGCGCATCGAGGAGGTGCACTAGATCCCAGCTTAACTGTGCAATCGAGTAAGAGCCCGGCGTAACGGTGGAGGAGCCAAAGCCGCGGGCGTCGTAGCGCAGCATGCGAAAACGTTTCGAGAAATCCGCGATTTGCGGATCCCACATGCGAAGAGTTGTACCCAGCGAATTGCAGAAAACGAGAACGGGAGCGTCCTCGGGGCCTTCCCATTCGTAGTGAATTCGCACATCATCATCGAGCTTGGCAAATGGCATCGCGGCCTCCTGTTCCGGTTAGCGGCGAGCTGCGAAGTTCGCTGCTTCGCTGAGCACGCGAGCGGTAAACTCTTCGGCGCTTCCCAGGTAATTGCGCACCTCGAAAAGACTCTCGAGATCCGCTGGAGTCAAGTGTCCGCGCCAGCCTTGCTCCTGAAGAAGAACATCCTTGAGATGGCGTTTTTCTGCGAGCGCTTTTTTGCACGCGGCTTCCACCAGCATGTGGGCAGGCATCTTACCCATGCGGTCGCCGAGAGCCATGCTGACAGCTTCGGCGAAAATGAGGCCGTGCGTGATTTCCAGATTTTGCCGCATGCGCATCGTGTCAACTTCCAGGCCGGGCAACATATCAGCGAGGTGATGCAATGCGCCGCCAACCAGGCAGACGAGTTCCGGCAGCGTTTCCCATTCGGCATGCCAGCCGCCGAGCCCGCGTTCTTCTTCCTGGACCATGGCGCTCAGCAATGTGGCGACGAGGCCGGGGACACGCTGGGCCGCTGCGAGAACGGCGGCGCAAGTGACGGGGTTGCGCTTGTGGGGCATGGTGGAAGAACCGCCGCGGCCTTCGCCAGCCGGCTCGAATAGTTCGGCCACTTCCGTTTGCGTGTGCAGGGAAATATCGCGAGCGATTTTTCCGAGTGTACCCATGCACAAACCGAGGGTGGTGGCGACTTCGGCGATTCTGTCGCGATGGGCATGCCAGGGAACCGGAGGCAGCTCCAGCTTGAGCTCATGCGCAAGCGCCTTGGCGACAGCGGGGCCATTGCTGCCAAGAGCGGCGAGCGTGCCAACGGCGCCGCCGAATTGCAATGTGAAGACTCGCGAGCGAATCTCCGCAAGCCGAACACGATGGCGAAGAATCGCATCCAGCCATCCGGCAACGACAAATCCAAAAGTGGTGGGAAGCGCTTGTTGCATCCAGGTGCGTGCCACCATAGGAGTGGCGCGATGTTTTTCCGCCAGGCTGACGAGGGTGCCGGTGAGACGCTGCAAATCCTGGTCAAACAATTCCAGTGCGCGGCGAAGTTGCAGCACTACGCCCGTGTCGATGGCATCCTGGCTGGTGGCGCCCCAATGAACAAAACGCGCCGCGTCCTTGTCGTCCTTGGAGACTGCTTCCGTGAGGTGTTTGACGATGGGGATTGCCAGATTGCCAGCGCGTGCCGCGTCCTGTGCTACCAGACTTAGGTCAAGATTTTCGACACGGCACTTTGCAGAGATGGAACGGGCGTTGGCTTCGGGAATAATTCCTACGGCAGCTTCGGCGCGGGCCAGCGCAGCCTCAAAATGCAAGATGGCTTGCACGCGCTCTGCGTCGGAAAAAACCTGGTCCAGCGCTGCGCTGCCGAACAACGGATCCAAAATGCTCACGGAGTGTCTCCAGACATGGAGCAGTTTATACGCGTTCCAGAATTACGGCGATGCCCTGGCCAACGCCGATGCACATTGTACACAGGGCATATTGTCCGCGAGTGCGCTGCAACTGATAGAGCGCAGTGGTCACGAGCCGCGCACCGCTGGCGCCGAGTGGATGGCCAATGGCGATAGCGCCGCCGTTGGGATTGACGTGCGGAGCGTCGTCGGGGACACCGAGTTCGCGAAGGACAGCGAGACCCTGCGAGGCAAAAGCCTCGTTGAGTTCGATCACATTCATCTGGTTGATGGCGAGTTGCGCTTTGGCCAGCACTTTGCGCGTTGCCGGGACTGGACCCATTCCCATGATGCGAGGTGCAACTCCAGCGGCAGCCGCGGCAACAATTCGCGCCTTGGGTGTGAGGCCGAATTTCTTGACGGCAGCTTCCGAAGCAATCAATAGCGCGCACGAGCCATCGTTCACGCCAGAGGCATTGCCGGCGGTTACGGTGCCATCGGGTTTTACGATGCCCTTCAGTTTGGCGAGCGCTTCCATGGTGGTGTCGGGCCGCGGATGTTCATCCGTAGTGACCAGAATCGGTTCACCCTTTTTTTGCGGAATAGGCACGCCAACGATTTCTTCTGCTAGACGGCCAGCTTTCATCGCCGCAGCGGTACGTTGTTGGCTGCGGAAGGCGAAGGCATCCTGATCGCCGCGCGATACTTTGTACTCTTCGGCAACGATCTCGGCGGTCTCAGGCATGGAATCGGTGCCGTATTTGGCTTTCATTGCCGGATTCACGAAGCGCCAGCCAATGGTTGTGTCTTCGATTTTCACGGTACGAGAAAATGCCGAGTCCGCTTTGCCCATCACAAATGGAGCGCGCGACATGCTTTCCACACCGCCCGCAATGATGAGGTCCAATTCGCCGCTTTTGATGGCACGAGAGGCCACGGCGACGGCGTCCATGCTCGAGCCACACAGGCGATTCACAGTGGAGCCGGGAATTTCCTTGGGAAGACCGGCGAGAAGCAGCGCCATGCGGCCTACGTTGCGATTGTCTTCGCCAGCTTGATTGGCGCAGCCGAAAATGACGTCGTCGAGCGCACTCCAATCGACACTGGGGTTGCGTTCCAAGAGAGCTTTGATGGGGATGGCGGCAAGGTCATCGGCTCTGACCGAGGCGAGTGAGCCTGCATAGCGGCCGATGGGCGTGCGAATGGCGTCACAGATATAAGCAAAGGTCATGGAATTATTGTGTTCCCTCGAAGACAGTCTACCGTAAACACATAGTGGAAGAGCAAATGCGATGCGGGGGAATGGAAGAGTGGAGTAGACTCGGCAGAGCCAACTGGCCACGTGAGACGAGATCGAAAATGCTGACAAATCGAAGAGAGATTCTAATTGAGTGGGGCGACTGCGACCCGTTTGGAATTGTGTTTTTTCCGCGTTACTTTGAATATTTCGATGCATGCACGAATGCACTGTTTCATAAAGCGCTGGGATTCCCGAAGGCCGAGATGCTGAAGAGGTTCCAGATCGCCGGAATACCGCTGGTACAGGCAAGCTGCAATTTTTTCGTTCCGTCGTCGTTTGGGGACGTGGTCAGCGTGGAGTCTTGCGTGACGAAGTGGGGCAGCAGCAGTTTTAGCGTGCAACACAAGCTGTTTCGCGGCGAAACGCTGGCGGTGGAGGGTGTGGAGAAGCGGGTGTGGACGGTGCGCGTGTCGGGGAATCCGACGAAAGCGAAGAGCCACGCGATTCCGAAGGAAGTGATCGAGAAATTCCAGTAGAGCGCTGAGAAGCGAAGGCTCCCCTGGCAGATCAAAAAGCGACAATTTAGTTGTAAGGTCACAGTTGTCAGTTTTAATAAGGATAGGGCGACGAGAAATTGGAAAATGGAAAATAGGAAAACTGCGAGGTTCCGGTATGAGAATGTCGGCGCGCCGACATTGACCCCCTCCCCCCAATTTTACGTATGTGTGGGAAACAAAGGATTTAGGGGGGTGGCCAGCGACCCTTTAAGGCTTAGGCCAAGCCTATGAGCAGCGATCCATGTACACCCACCCCCGTCTGTTTGTGGATGCCTATCAAAGGAAAGGGGATGGGGGTGCCCGAACGTGGATGTATGCTGGCAGATAGTATTCACAGGTTTAACGCTCGAACGCGCTCTTAGAATGGGATCGGCAGGTGAGCCCAAAAGCCCACCCTCAAGAAACCGACGGCGGGGCACCCACGCGCAAAATTGAAGGCGCATTTTATGCCCGGGCCGCCCGGCCCGGCCCGAGGAAAATCCATCGACATGAGAGATTTCACGATTCACATAAGGCCGCACTTTGTTATGCTCTGCGGATCAGTTGTGTAGACGTTTAGTTGCGAAGACAGAGGAGCGGACAATGTCTAGACGCTCGCACCTCGTTGCAGCGCTGGCCCTGAGTATTACGGGCTGCACCTCCAGCCCGCTGCGCCAAATCCCACCCGCGATGCCGGAAGCATACGAAAGCGTCCTGTCCAATGCGGCGAATGGTGGGCGGGTGCAGTCGATTGCAGTGAATCCGACGAATTGGAACAACGCGATCATAGCGACACAGTTCGGAGGCATGTGGCATACGTACAATGCCGGTAAGGCCTGGTTTCGCATTTATACGCTACCCGAAGTTTATGTGACCGATGCCGAGTACGGGGCGGACGGCAATACCGTGGTCGCTACAGTTTTCCGGGACAATAAAACGCAAAATGGTGGCGGCATCTACGTCAGCCACACGAACGGCGATTTCTGGACGCTGCCGGCGACTGGCGTGGCACCAATGAACCCTGCGTCGCCCGGACCGACGAGCGCGTATTCGGTGTCGCACGCGCCGGACGAACGCGGCTTGTGGTATGCCGGTACGGACTACGGGGTTGCAATCAGCCACGATGATGGCGCCACATGGACGCACGTAGGCCTGTATGTCAATCCGGGCGAGAATCCCCAGGGTGCGCAGAGTGTGCTGGCGTTTCCAGGCGGCAGTGTTCTAGCGATGACGGGGACTAGCGTATTCCGCAGCGACGATCGCGGCACGACTTGGCGCATTGTCATCACTGATGATTTCAGTGATTTCGCGCCAGCAAACGGCAACGTCGGAAACAGCGGCAACAAGATGGCTCGCCCCGCAGACAAGCCTTGGGCATTTATTTTTAAGGAATTCCACTACACCAGCACTGATCCGCGAAAGGGCGCGGGCGAGCTATGGTTCTACGAGCTCGACACCGACACCAAGACGAAACTCGATCTGCCACAAGGCAGGTCGCGCGGCCCGTTCGTCGGAGTTTCGAGGGATTTCCTCTACGGTGGCTATCGCGTGTGGGTGGGCGAGGGCTGGGATGGCTATTATGTGATCCGCGGGGACGCCGCTGCGTTCCGCGGGCTGCTCTCGAACGCGACGTGGGACGACTGGGTCAGCTTCATCGCTGAGGCGGGCATCCACGCCGATATGGGCGATATTGGCCTCGATAGCGGCGCAGTTCCCGCCTACCTCGGCAGCGACGGCGGAATCTTTAAGGAACGCCCGCAGAACGACTGGTGGCAAATTGGCGGCTCGCACAAATGGATGAGCGCCGCGGCGCCGGGCAGCGGGATGAACTCGCTGCAAATTTCCGACATGGGCGGCACGAATTTCCACATGCCGGACGGTAGCGTGCAAACTTCGCTGTATCTGACGACGCAGGACAATGCGCTGTACGTATCTCCGGATGGCGGACAGACCTGGAAGGTAGGAGACGGCGGAGAGGGGTTCGGCATTGAAGTTCGCCACGACGCAGCGGCGGGCGCGCCCGCGCAGGTGGCTTATGTCGGGGTCACTACTGCAGGGACAGCCTTTGCGGACACAAATTTAGCCAACATACGCCCTGTGCCGAATGTAGATGAAAACGGCGCTGCACTCGACAATATGGAACGCCCGTTTTTTGTAAGCGAGCTAGGGAACGAGCCGAGTAATTGGGTGCGCCTGCGCAATCCGGCGCCCATGCCGTTGCGCCAGGCCTATTACTCCAACAATAGCGGCGCGAATTGGCGCCAAATTGCCACCATTAATTTCGCCGCGACGGGGGAAATGCGGACGGTCGACACGGTGTCGTGGCTACCAGTGTTTCTCGGCGGCAACCCCAACCTGGTTGGCCTCGTGCCGCTCAATACTTCAATACCGCCCGGCGTCCCTCCTCCCACCTATGACGACAGCGACGCGGTACGCCTGCCGAACAATGGCAGCATCGGGACCCGCTTCACTGAGTGGGACGTCCACGCCGTGTACGCCGTGCACCCCACGGACTGGGAATATCTCATTGTTCCCGACATCGTCGCCAACGACGTGAAGTACACATACGATGGGGGTAGGACATGGAAGACCAGCACTGGTCTGACGGCAGAGGTGCTCAGAGGCGGTGAGCTGACAATGTGGGGGGGCAAGCCCGATCTGATGGAAGTCACGGAAATTGCCTTTGACCCTTATCAGCCCGGACGCATCCTGGTGGGTACGCGCGACGCCGGCATCATCTGCACCGCGGACGATGGACGCACGTGGCGCACGATTTACGATTCGGACAAAATCAAGTACATCACTGCCTTCCATTTCCACCCGAGCGGCTCGGTTTATATCTCGAGCTATGGGAATGGGCTGTGGCAGATGACTTCTGCGAAAGGCTGCCCCAAAACTTATAGCTTTAAATGGGATCAATCGCCGGAAGTGAATGTTGGCCTGTCGAACGCGGGTGCGATTGCGCGCACGGGTCCGGCGCCCACTCCGCGGGGCGTCGCTTCGCCCGACAATCCGAAGCTTTTCCTGACATTCGCCCAGGCCGCGGGTGGCGCGTCCGAAGAGTACCTCACAGTCGCGGGGCGAGGTTTCCCAGCAGGCGAGCAAATTTTGTTGCGCTGCCGCGAGATAGCGTCTATTACTGCAACAACGCGAGTCGACAAAGCTGGCCAGTTTTCAGTCCGGCAAGCGTTTCGAGACAATTTGCCGCATCGTGTATTCACGATCGAAGCGTTCGTCAAGGCTGGTCAACGCCCTCTGACGTCGGCGCAATTCTCTAAGCCCTATTCTGACGAAGGCCTCCTCGAGATGAAGGAGAAGAGCCGCACGCCCGGCCCATCGGCGAAACAGGACAAACTTTAAGGGGATCAGGGACACAGACCCCGGTTACCCAGAGCCCGCGCAAAATTGAAGGTGCATTTTATGCCAGGGCCATCCGGCCTTGTGTGAGGTATAGAGACACAAGCGACCTGAATGTGAGTCGATTCATTACTGAACAGCGCGGCCACGCTCCCAACGTCACAGTAGCCCCTTAGTACAGTTTATTTCGGAATACGGCCACCCTATGCTTTCCTTATGGAAATCAAGCCCGAGCAGAAAGGCGTGCCTCGGATTCTGATCTTTTTGGTACCTTTTTTGGTCCTCGCCTTCCTCGGTTTCTCCCGACACCATCAAAAGACAGCGCACTCTCAGCGCCCCATGAACGTGGCCATGCCTTCGGTACGTACGTACGGCCTTGGTCTCTCTGTCCCAACGTCCGACCGGCCAGTCGTGTCCTCTCAGGAGGCATGGCAATATCGGGATGACATCCGAGCTGTCTTTTTAGGAGAAAATTTTGGCGATTTGGAGAAAATCGCAAAAACCAACCGAGACGAACCCGCTTTTCTCGCGGGAGGAGTTTTGAAGAGCAGTGATTTTTATAACGCCATTGAGTCGCCGGTCTCTTTTCATCCTCTCGTCGATGCGAATTACGAGAGCTACATCGAAAAGGCGAAACGGTGGCAGGCTGCTTTCCCAGAATCCGCGGCCGCTCGCATCAGCTTGGCCAGATTGTATTTGAACTTCGCGAATTTCGGCCGCGGGACTGGTTACTCCAGTTCCGTTTCCGACCAACAGTGGCAGGTTTTCAATGAGCGTACTGGAGTGGCACAGCAAATCCTCGTCGACGCTGCGCAACTAAAGGAACACGATCCCGCTTGGTTTGACGCTATGCTTTATCTGGCCTTGGACGCGGGCTGGAGCAACCAGGACACTCGCGAGCTGTTCGATTGCGCGCTGGCAGTGCAGTCCACTAATTCCTTTTTCTATCGCTCTTACGCGCACTACCTTCTTCCACAATGGTATGGCAACGCTGGAGATATCCAGAGGCTGGCAGAAGAGGCCGCCGCAAAGCACCCTGAGCCCGCCGGTTCGATCCTCTATTTTCAAGTCATGAGCGAAGTAGCCTGCTACTGTCAGGGCATGACAAAACAACTTGCTCCGGCGGACTGGAATAAGCTCAAACTCGGTTATGCCAACCTGACCGATACGTATGGCACATCGAACTACAATGCCAATCTGTACGCCGCCATGTCCGCCGTGTTCGGTGACAAGCAGGCAGGACGCGAAGCATTCAAGAACATCTCCTTTCGCGACATATTCGTTTGGACCGATGACAAATCATTCAATTCAATCCGGGATTGGACCAACTCACCAGAATAGAAAATAGGTCGCATTAAATTGCGCTATTTAGCCCTGCGCCAACGCCCCTTGCCCTCTAGCATTTTGGATCGTTCCCCACATGGAACTGTTCTACAGCACCCGCCACTTTTCGATCATGATCTGTGCCTCTCAACGAGTAGGAAATCTCTCCATTCAAGCATTCGTCTCGCAACCTGTCTTTGAAGCTTACACAGTAGCCGTTCTCCCAGGGACTTCCCGGCTCGATGTACAGCGTCCACATGCCCAACTTCGCCAGCCACGGCCTTCCTGCGGCATCTATCACTCGGAAGAGAAGTTGTATCTGTTGGTAGCGTGCAAGCGGAGGATGGAAAAGGTAAAGTCCGCCGGTCCGCGCGAGTATCTGGAATTATTGACGGGTTCGGGATATCGCGACGTGGAGACGCGGGAATTGTTGAACGAAATCACGATTGGAGAGACTTGCGTGTTCCGCAGCCAGCCGCAGTTGAACGCATTGCATAACGTGATACTGCCGGAAATTGTGGCGGAACGTTTAAAGATTGGGCTGCAGAAGCTGAAGATCTGGAGCGCGGGGTGCTCCACGGGCGAAGAGCCATAGACGCTGGCAATGTTTCTGCAAGAAGAGAAAGCGGGATTGTTGAAAGGCTGGAACTTCGAGATTCACGCGACGGATTTGAACGACAGATCCATCGAGACGGCGCGAGCGGGAATCTATGGCGACTACGCGCTGCGGAACACTTCAGACTCGTTCAAGAGAAAGTATTTTTCACCAGCGGAAGGCGGAAAGCTGAGGGTGCGCGACGAAATGAGGGCGTACATTACGTTCTCGCGGCTGAATCTGAACGACGATAGCCGGATGCTGTTTATGAAAGGCATGGACCTAATTTTCTGCTGCAATGTGCTGATTTATTTTGAACATGGTGTGACGATGACTATCCCCTTGAACCCCGATCTTTTGCCCGACCTGCTGGCTTCGATGCAGCAAAGCCAGCTAAACCAATCCATCGCCACGCAGGAAATGGGAACGGGGCGAAGCGTAAACCAACTGGCCGACAATCCCGCGTCCTCGGCAGCGCTGGTGCGCACTCACGATCAGGAGAATCAAGACCCGCAGTACCTGCAGAACTTGACGTCGTTGCAGGGGCGTTTTCAGGTTGCGGATTCGGCGCTGGGAAACGTGACGCAGGTGCTGACGCGGGCGTTGAGTTTGGGCACGGAAGGCGCGAATGGCACGATGACCACAGCGGATCGCCAGTCCATTGCCGAGGAAGTGCAAGGACTGCTGGGTCAGACGGTGGGTCTGGCCAATTCCACTTGCCAGGGCGCGTATCTCTTCGGGGGAACGCAGGTAAACACCCAGCCGTTCACTCTAGACACGGCGACAAATACGGTGACTTACCAGGGAAACACGGCAAGTACGTCGGTAGAACTATCGAATGGGAATTCCATAAGCGCAAATCTGCCGGGCAGCCAAATTGTTCAGAATGCGGGTGGAAGCGTGATGGGCGCGCTGCAGGATTTGTATACCGCGCTGCAAACCGGCAATAACGTTTCCGGGGCGGTGACTGAAATCAGTAACGCGCTGAAGCAGGTGGACGGTCAGCGCGTGTTTTACGGAAATGCGTTGAATCAGATTAATCAGAGCGAATCTTTTCTGAACCAGGAGCAGTTGAACCTGAGCCAGCAGGAAAATGGGCTGGCGGGCGCCGACATGGCAGCGGTGGCGACAAATTTTGCGCAGGCGCAAATCGCCAGTCAGGCAACCATCAACGCCACGGCAAAGGTTCTAAGCCTGCCCACGCTGCTGGACTACCTGAAATAATTTCCTTTGTGCCGTGATTCGTCTCCGAGAATGTCAAGACAAGTGATCGTGCGAGGACGCTCTGCGCGTGACCACAAGACAAGTTATATCGTCGTGCTGCACGGCTGTTCCCACGAAGTCGTCCAGATTTTTCATGATGCCTGCCAGGGTGATGGACGCGCGTTCTCCCATGCGGAGCTGTAAAGAGGACAGCAGCCGCGATTCACCAAAGGACTCTCCCCATTTGTTGCGCGCTTCCGTTACGCCATCGGTATAGATCACGAGCAACTCATCGGGCTGCAAAAACGTCGAGCCGGCGTCGTACCGTTCGTTCAGTTCGATGCCGAGTGGAATGCTCTCTGACTTCAGGCGCTCCACGGTGCCATCGAGCCGCAAGAGCACCGGAGGATTATGGCCAGCGGACAAGTAGGAAAGCTGGCCGGAGGAAGGATCCAGTTCGGCAAGAAACGCGGTCGTGAAGCGGCGGCCATTCAAGTTGTTGCGGCAAGCGAGGCGATTCAGGTCTGTGACCAGTTCGGAGAGGGAGCTGTGCGCACCGGCGAGCGCGCGAAGGCTGGCCTGAAAATTGGCCATGAGCATAGCTGCGGGAACGCTCTTGCCGGCAACATCCGCAACAGCCAGCAGTAGCGGGCCGTCACCGGGGCGGCGGAAGGCGTCGTAATAATCTCCGGCGACGGTATTGGCGGGCCGTGTGGCGAAGGCCATATCGACTCCCGGGACCTCTGGAGGGACGCGGGGAACGAGCCAACGCTGAATTTCGCGAGCGATTTCGATGTCGCGCTTCATGGTGACATGGTCAGCCAACACCATGACCAGAAGAATGACCATCCCCAGGAATGCCACAAATAACTCAAGTTCGCGTGTGAGGAAGAAAAAAGAAACTCCAACAATGGAAAGTGTCGCGAGGATCAAATTGAACAACAGATACAAGCGGCGCGGCGGGGACAATTTGCTGAGAATCCCCCTGAACACGAACCCGATTATTTTGAAAGGCTGCTTCCAGGATTCGTGCGCTTCCACCGCGCGCCAATCGACATCCTGTTTGTAGAGGCGGGAACTGGCGTGCGCTTCGAACTTGAACTGAGTCCACAGTTCCTGGATTTCCATTCCCGCGGTAAGACGGCGCCAGCCTTCTTGCATCCTCCAGCTAGCGAAGTGCCACGAATTCCGCAAACGCCGTGTGAAGCGGCGTAGTTCTCTCTGAGAAGAGTCAAAGGCAATTTGTTCGCGATTCAGGGCTGGAGAGTCCACGCCTCAGAATACGAGTGCACCGCCAGCAAATGGATACCGTGCTTCCCGTATTTCCTTGGAACAAATCCGCGTGGGCGGACCAGACAATATGAGGCCAAAAAAGGGGATGGGTTCCTCGAGGGCGGATCTTGATCGGGGAACCCAAATTGAGGCTTCCTCAGGAAAAGGAGTTACTGAGAAACGCGAACGCTGACCGCGATATTGTTGCCGCCTTCCTCGCGATAAGTGACGTCAGCATTGGAGCCGACCTTGAGCTTGCCATCAACGGTGGTGTTCTTGTCGACCATGAAGGTCATGGTCTTAGGAGCAGTCTGTTGCATCTGATTTCCGGGCGTAGTGGCCGAGGATCCCACGTTCAAAGTGAAGGAACTCTTGTCGACCGAGGCGATCTTGCCGGAAACCGACTGCGTTTGCATTTGCTGGGTTTGACCGGAACTCTGCTTGGCTGCGTTGGTGGTAGCGGGAACAGCGAAAGTCGCAGCGGCGAGCGCCAAGCTGGCCAAAGCGGAAGAAACAATTTTTAATTCCTTTTTCATTGGTGAAGCCTCCTGGAAGATTTTTGACTGGTACTTTGTCTAGAGCATAACGAGCGCCATCGTGCGCTCGACGCGCTGCGAATTCTCTATTTCCTTTAGAACTGAGTGTTTGCGAGGTAGGACGAAGCTGTGGGTAATTTTGTGGCGCGGGTACTGTAGCCGGAAAACTCTTCCGGATGGACTCCAAGTCTTCCTACAGGAAAATCCTGAGGCAAATTTTTAAAGAGCAATCGCACGGAAACGAGCGTGGATCAGGTGCTTGGCTAGTTGGATAGCGGAACAGACAATTTCGTTGCAGCGGGAGCGGCATCTTTGTGGACACCCCTGATGTCTGTGGGCACAGCGGATGATTGCTGCTCGCCCGCTTCGCGGAAAGAGGAATTCAAAGATGCGGTGAGGTCGTAACTCTTGCCGCGGTCATTCACGCCGGTGATCAAGAGTTCGTAGCGAAAACCCTCGGGATGATTTCGACTGCGCAACAGCGCGAAGATGCCACGCACCTCTGCGTCTGCGTGCAGCACAATAGTTTTTCCGGCAAGAACCGGGGAAACAACCACACCGTGAAATTCGGAGCCGTCTCGGTCCGCAGCCGAATCGATGGTATCAAGAATCTTGACGCGGAGGAGTGTACCGCCAGGCAGAATGTCCACGTCGTTTCCGGAGGCTGGATTCAAGCGAGTTTGCAGGTGGAAATTCAACACAGTTCCTGCAGAAACGTGAACCGGTTCGAGGGTGGAAGTCTGTGCATGGACGGGCTTGGCGAGCATTGTTGCGAGGCACAAAACCACGAGGGAGGGGATGCGCATGGGCCGGGACCTGCCTTCTACAAAAAATCAATACCGTGAAGATGGTAGATTGGCGGGACGAGAGCGTCAACGGCGATGCGAGGAAGAAAGAAGGAAATGTTCAATTCGATAGCAGAAAAATAATTGATGAGCGCATGTTGGCGTCGTGGTCATACGTTCCCGGGAATAAAAGTTACTCAACTGGGCGGCTGGCGTAACAAATTCTCACATCGCGCAGCGGCCGACACGTGGGATGCCGCGCGAAGATGTGCAAGCGAAACGGCTGGGCGTGATCAAAGAGGGGATGGATGAGAACCAAGCGGCCGCCTTGTGGCCGGTTTTACAACGAATAGGGCGGCAACAAAAAAAGTTGGGCGACCAGAAGCTGGCCATCATCCAGGATTATGCCAAGGACTTCATGACCATGGACGATGCCAAGGCCGGCGAACTGGCGCAAAGAAAGAGTGATGGTACTGGAAGAGGAGCGGACGGCGTTGCGCAAGAAATACCACCAACTGATGAAAAAGGTTCTGCCGACGGTGCCGGCGGTGCGGTTCTTCCAGCTCGACAATCAGCCTCAGATGCTGATTGATCTGCAGATCGCGTCGAATCTGCCAATCATTGAAGACGTCCCGGCGAAACAACAAGGCGGGCCTTAAGCGAATATATCCAGTGATCGCAGGAACTCTTCGGTGCGTCAGAGGGAATTGATGAGCGAGCTTTGCCGTGGAGGTTCGGGCAATCTCTGATTGGACGAGGTGATTGACCGAAGCAGTTCTTCCACAGCAGGGAGACGGCTCCGATCCGGGCGGGTCGGAGCCCTTTTTATTGGCGATGGGAACTTTCAGCGGGAAACTTCCGTAACTGATTTCCAGACGGGCGGGATGTACACTCTTAGTCTGCTCATTTGCCAGGAGGACGTTTCATGAGGATTGCGCGAGTAATTGTGTTCGCATTGTTGGGGCCAGTGCTGGCCAGTGCGCAGACAAAACACACGCCGACGTTGGACGAAACGGTGGGTCTGAAGACCGTTAATACCGCCAGGATTTCACCGGACGGCAAATTTGTGGCGTATCAGGTGCGGCAAGCGAACTGGAAGGACAACGAATTTGTTACGCAGATCTGGCTCGTGAACGTGGCAACCAGCGCCAGTTTCCAACTGACGCGCGGGAAGAAATCGGCTAACCAGCCGGAATGGTCGCCGGACGGGCAATGGCTGGCGTTTGTGACGGAACGGGAACCGGCGGCCATCGAGCCAGTGACGATCGAAAAAAAGGAAGAGAAGAAGGAAGAAAAAGCGCAGAAGCCAGAAGAAAAGAAAGAAGACAAAAAAGGAGAAGAGAAGGATAAGGAAGAAGGCGCTGGCGGCAAGCAAGCCGACCGCCAGATCTGGGTGATTTCTCCGGTGGGCGGAGAGGCGTGGCAGCTGACGAAATCGGAAACGGATGTGGACGGCTTCCACTGGTCGAAAGACAGCAAATCGATTGCGTTCACAGCTAACCCGCCGGAATCCCAGATCAGCAAAGACCGCAAAGAGAAGTATAGCGACTACGACGTGTACGAGAAGGATTACCAGCAGAGCCAATTGTGGATGGTGGACGTGGCAGGCGCATCGAAAGAACTCCTGCCAACGAAGGCGAAGCGACTGACGAACGATTCCACGCTAAACGTCAACTCGTTTGCGTGGTCGCCGGATTCCGCGCGCATTGCGTTCAGCGCGACGAAGAATCCGTTGCTGGCGTACAGCGGCGAGGAAGACATCTATCTGTTGGAACTTGGCTCGAATGATTCCGTGAAGAAGATAGTGGGCTTGCCAGGGCCCGATAGTTCGCCGATGTTTTCACCGGATGGCAAGCAACTTATGTTCGGCACATCGCTGGGTCAGCAATATTTCTATTATACGAACGCACACATCGCGGTAGTGGATGTGGCGGCAGTGATTACGAAGCCCGCGACGACAGCGGCGGATGTGCGGGATCTGACGGGAAAGTTCGACGAGGATGCGCAACCAGTTGATTGGGGACCAGACGGAGTCTATTTTGCGGCGGAGCAGAAGACAAACGCGCACATTTATCGGGTAAATCCCGGAACGCTGGAGATCCAGCGGATCACGTCGCCGGATACGCTGCTGATCGAAGATGGCTCGTTCACAAAAGATTTCAAGACGGCGGCGTTCATTACGGAAGATCCGACGCACATGACGGAACTGTATGTTTCGGCCACGCAGCCGTTTGCTCCGCGGAAACTGACGGACGTTACGGCGCAGGTGAAAGACTGGAAACTGAGCACGGTGGAAGTGGTGTCGTGGAAAAGCCAGGACGGAGCGACGATGGAAGGAATCCTGCACAAGCCGGCGGATTATGACGCGTCGCGAAAGTATCCGTTGTTAGTAATGATTCACGGAGGGCCGACGGGAACATCGCAACCGACGTTGTCGCCGGACGAGTACGCATATCCCGTGCAGGTATTCCTCTCGAAAGGCGCCGTTGTGCTGGAGCCGAATTATCGCGGCAGCGCGGGATATGGTTCGGAATTTCGCGCGTTGAACGTGCGAAATCTTGGCGTAGGCGACATGTGGGATGTGATGAGCGGAGTGGATGCAATGATCGCGAAAGGGATTGCCGATCCGAACAAACTGGGAGCGATGGGTTGGTCGGAGGGAGGATATATTTCGGCGTTTCTGGCGACGCACACGGACCGGTTCAAGGCGATTTCGGTGGGAGCGGGAATCAGTGACTGGATGACGTATTACGTCAACACGGATATCACGCCGTTTACGCGGCAATATTTGCATGCAACGCCGTGGGACGACCCCGAAGTTTATGCCAAGACTTCGCCGATCACGACCATCAAGCAAGCCAAAACGCCGACGCTGATTCAGCAGGGAAGCAACGACAAGCGAGTGCCGGTGCCGGATAGTTTCGAGTTGTACCGCGGCTTGCAGGATCAGGGAGTACCAGCGCGATTGATTCTGTACACCGGATTTGGGCACGGAGTGAACAAGCCGAAATCGCGGCGCGCGCTGTTGCAGGCGAATCTGGACTGGTTCAACTTTTATATCTGGGGCGAGGCCATTCCGAAAGATTCGCCGTTGTATGGTGCCAGCGAATTGGAAAGCGCAAAGTGACGGGTGCGACCGCATCGACGGTTGAGAGATGCTCAGGACTAAAGGCCTGAGCTACAGAATCTCGTCCAGACGGGCCTTTTCGTCGGGACGAACAGGGCGGTGCTGGCCTTTGGGCAACGTGCCCAGTTGCAGCGGGCCGATGGCGACGCGAATTAAGCGAAGTACTTCGATGCCGAGGGCGTCGAACATGCGGCGGATCTGACGATTCTTGCCTTCGTCCAAAACTAATTCAACCCAGGAATTCTTTTCGCCCGCGCGCAACAGGCTGACGCGCTTGGCGCGCAGAGTTTCTCCGTTCGGCGTTTCAATGCTCCGAAGCAATGAATCGATCAGCGGCTGACCGACAAGCACGTTGAGCTGTACGTGATAGGTTTTGTCGAGATGCGTTGCGGGATCGGTGATGCGCGAGGCCCATTCGGAGTCGTTGGTGAGGAGAAGCAATCCCTCGCTGGCTTTATCCAGGCGTCCCACAGGGGCAAGCCACTGTAAGTCTTTTGGCAGGAGCGAATAAACGGTGTCACGACCTTTTTCGTCGGAAGCAGTGGTGACAATGCCGCGAGGTTTGTTGAGCATCAGATAAAGTTTTTCGGCAGCGACGATGCGTTGACCTTCGACCTGGATGCGATCGACGTCGAGACGCACGGGAGTGGACGGATTTGTGGGGCGAGAGCCGTTTAGAGTGACCTTGCCTTGGCGAATCAGGTCGAAAGCCTGGGAGCGTGAACAGAAGCCTAGTTTGGAGAGCGCGCGGGCGAGACCAACTCGCTTTTTTGAGGAGGGGGATGAAGGGTGCGTTTTGTTTGAGCGGCGCACGGTGAATTAAAGAGAGTTTAGCGCGGAATCGGCGATTGCTGGCCAAGAGAGCAACCTAAAGGTTGGCCACCACAAAAGCGAATGGTGGAAGAAGGGGTCAGCTTTTCTTTTCGGAGGGCGCAGGCTCGGGGTGCTTCACTTCTCCGTAACGTTGGGCGAGCCAGGCGCGAACTTCTTTGGGATCGTATTTGAAAGGGCCATTGCCGCCCTTGTAAGAAATCTGGCCGTTTTCATCGATGATATAGAGGCGCTCAGGCCACGCTGCGTAAGCATCGTTGGCAGCGTTAGTCATTTCATCGATGCCGAATGGAACGGGATATTTGAAGCGCTTGGTGAAATCGTTGGCAATGGCTATGCGGTCGTTCAAGGTCTTGGGCTGCACGTAGCAAACGTCGTCCTTCTCTTTAGCGTTGGATTTCATGCGCCACTCGTCGAGGGGATGAGCCTCGCGAATGTAGATGGTGAGGAAATCGGCGTGATCCTTGTAATCGTCGTAGAGCTGAACAACGTCGCCAACCTGGCGACGGAAAGGCGGTCAAGTGAAGCTGCCAAAAACGAGGACGAGTGGGCGGCCCGCGGTTTTTGCGCGAATGTGAAAGCTGGACGAGCCATCGAGCGCGACAAGCCGGGCATCGGGAGCGGTATCGCCCACCTTCAGATTGCCGCGATGCATGTGGGGAAGCGCATAGCGGACCATGTAGAAGGCGTCTTTAGGGCCGCCAGCCATAAAGCAGAAAAGTATGTACACGCCCACCACAAGAGCGGCGAGAGCGATGACCGTCCATTTCAGGAATGGGTTCAACGATGGTCCTTTTTAGTGAGCTTCCCCTGAAATCAGTTTATCGCGGAGTTGCTGGTACCGCGCAAGAGCTTTTTCAATGACGACGAGAGCGGCGTATGCGGGCTTGATGTCTTCGACCTGAACCTGCTTGCCTTCGAGTTGCTTGTAATCCTGGAAGAAGCGGCGCAAAACGAGCAGGCGATGACTGGGCAGGTCACGCGCTTCGAGATAATCGCTGAATTCGGGATCGTTGGTGGCGACGGCGATAATTTTGTCGTCGCTGGCGCCGGAATCGATCATGGTCATGACGCCAATAGCGCGCGCCTTGATGAGGGCGAGAGGTTGGACTGCTTCCTGGCAAAGGACGAGAACGTCTAGAGGATCATTGTCTTCCGCGTAGGTTTGCGGGATGAAGCCGTAGTTCGCAGGGTAGAAGACCGCGGAGTGGATGATGCGATCGACGCGAAGCAGACCGGTGGCCTTGTCCAGTTCGTATTTCACATTGGAGCCGAGTGGAATTTCGATCAAGGCCTGAAAATCGCGGGGTAATTCCTTACCGGGTGAGACGTCGTGCCATGGATGCATCAAGAAATGGTCCTCATACGGGAATTGAGTGCGAACCATTATCGCCTGAGAGCACAGAGAAACGTAAGAGGCGCGTTAACGAATAAACGGCGGATCGAGCGGCGAGTTTGAGCGGAAAGCCTCATCCCTGAAGGGATGAGCTACAGGAAACGGGAACGCGCAGCAAAGGACGAGCAACAGGCTAGGCGGATTTTTTGGACCACGCGCCGATGATTGCGCCCATCAGGACCATTCCGGCGAGAGGATAGAACTGGTTGATGGCGAAAAGCGTTCTGGGGCGCATTTCGTACATATAGGTGGTGAAAGTGATGGGGGCGACGAAACCAATCCAGAGGAGCACACCGACAGAGGCGCCGCGGCCAATGGTGTTGGCATTACGCCAGATGCAGATTTGCGCCAGCGAATAGGCAATCAAAATATTCAAGAGAAAGCTGATGACATAGGGAAGGACGGGATTCATGCTGCGTGCTTGAGCTTCGGTCATGCCTTCAAGAGCCATCCAAGGTTTGCTGAAGAGGACGCCGTACCAGATGGCACCGAGAATCCAGTAAGCAACGGCCGCGACGAGGACAGCGGCATAGTTTGTGCGCATGGGAAACCTCCGAGGAATGGGCAGAGTCTGTATCGGGAGGATGGGTAAGTCAAGTGATACGGATAGAGGGATCAGGTATCAGGGATCAGGAAGCTTCCGGAGCAAGGAGGCTGACTCCGAGCACTGATTGCTGATAACTGATCACTGCCTCACGCGCGGGCTTTATCGATTAGTTCCTCGAAGACGCCCTTGGATTTCAGGATTAGTTCGATGGCTTCGCGGACGGCGCCGCGACCAGCGAGTGCTTTCGTGGTGTAGTGGGCGATCTTCTTTACTTCGGGAACGGCATCGCCGACAGCTACGGCCAGGCCAACGCGGCGCATCAGGGGAATGTCGGGAAGGTCATCGCCGATGAAGGCGACGGCGGAATCGGGAACGCCAGCTTTCTGAAGGATTTCTTCGTACGCGGGGATCTTCAGGGCAATTTTCATGTACACGAAATCCATTTTCATTTCGTGGGCGCGGCGAAGAAGCGCAGGGCTTTCGCGGCCGGTGATGCAACCGGTTCGAAGGCCCGCGGTTTGAGCCAAGGTGAGGCCCTGCCCATCGTGAGCGTCGAAGGTCTTAATTTCGAGGGCGCTGCCGTCGGGCTGAGAGAGCAGGGTAACGCTGCCATCGGTCATGGTGCCGTCAACGTCCATGAGAATAATCTTGATTTGAGCGGCGCGCTTTTTGAGGCCAGGCGTGATCTTCAGGGTGCTGGACAATGGGTCCTCCGTTGGGTGATGAACCTGTGATTCTAGCAGGGATAGGCGAGTCCTCGGTTATCAGTTTTCAGTGATCGGCAAGAAAGAAAAGGCTTTACCGCAGAGGACGCAGAGGGCCACAGAGGTCAGAGAAAAATAGATAGAAAAGGCTTGACCCTGACGTAACGTCAGGCTGGAAGCTGCGTGAGGAGGAAGCCGTGAAAACCGGAACCAAGGATGTTTATCGCGCGAAAGAATTTGCAGAACTGGCGGGAGTGACGGTGCGGGCGCTGCATCATTATGACCGGCTGGGGCTGTTGCGGCCGAAGCAGCGTTCGGAGGCAGGCTACCGACTCTACAGCATGCGAGACTTCGCGCGGCTGGAACAACTCGTGGTGCTGAAGTTTCTCGGCATCCCTCTGAAACAGATTCGCGCGCTGCTGGAGTCCGAAGCAAACCTGGCGAGCGCTTTGCAGCGGCAGCTGAATGTGCTGGCTGAAAAGCGCCTGCAGTTGGACCGGGCAATTCGGGCAATCGGCAACGCCCAGCGATCGCTGCAGTCACGGAACGAACCGGACTGGAAACTGTTTCAACTCATCGTGCAGGAGATTGAAATGCAAAAACAAATGGAATGGAAGGGCAAGTACTTCAGTGCGGCGGCAAAGTTGAAAGTGTCGGCCCGAAGGAGTGCGTTGTCTCTGGAATTCCTGGAGAGGGCCAACAAGGAATGGGCGGAGTTTCATGCCGACGTCGAGTCGTCGCTAGGTGAAGACCCGGCTGGGCCAAAGGGGCAGGAACTCGCGGCCCGCTGGAAAAAACTGATCGAGGATTTCACGGGAGGCGATCCGGAAATCCTGGAAGGACTGAAAGCCATGATGGCGGACCGAGCCAACTGGCCGGCGGAGGCACAGGCGGCAAGCCGCTCAACACCAGAAGGAGAGGAGTTCATCAAGAGGGCGGTGCGAGCGGCGAAGGTCAGTCTGGTTCCGTAAACATATAACGAAGGTGAAAAGAGAGTTTGCCCTCGCGGAAAGCGCTTTGCGAGGGCAACTTTCTTTGAGCTAAATCAGTTCGAGGGTCCAGAGGTCATGGAGGTGGACGACGCCGACGACTCTTTGCGATGTGGGATCGACGACCACGATGGAAGTGATTTTTCTTTTTTCCATGAGGTTGAGCGCTTCGCTGGCAAGCAGTTGCGGCGCGATGGTTTGCGGCGTGCGCACCATGCAGTCGCCCGCGGTCATGGAGAGCGTGGCGCCACCGTGTTTTTCCATCAGGCGGCGAAGGTCGCCATCGGTGAGGATGCCGGCGAGTTTGCCATCGGCGGTAAGAACGGTGGTCATACCGAGTTTTTTGGCTGACATTTCGTGAAACGCGGCGGGCATCGGCGTTTGTGGGGACACCTGCGGCATGGCTTCGCCGGAGTGCATCAAGTGTTCGACGCGGAGCAGTTTGTGGCCCAGGCGTCCCGCGGGATGGAGAGCGGCGAAATCGTCGGGATTGAAGCCGCGACGTTCGAGAAGGGAGATTGCGAGGGCATCGCCGAGGGCCATAGCGACGGTGGTGCTGGCAGTGGGAGCGAGGTTAAGAGAGCAGGCTTCTTCTTTGACCCTGACGTTGAGAACAACATCGCTGGCGCCAGCCAGGGTGGATTTGGGATTGCCGGTGAGAGTGACGATGCACATTTGCAGACGCTTCAGGGTCTCGAGGAGATTCAAAATTTCCTGGGTTTCACCGCCGTAGCTGATGGCAAGCAAGGCGTCACCGCGAGCAAGCATGCCCAAGTCGCCATGGAGCGCTTCGGCGGGGTGAAGGAAAAAGGAGGGCGTGCCGGTGCTGGAGAAGGTGGCAGAAATCTTGCGGCCAATCAGGCCCGATTTGCCCATACCGGTGACGACGACGCGGCCTTTGCAGGAGAAGAGAAGGTCGACGGCGCGGTCGAAAGAAAAGTCGAGGCGAGCGAGGAGATCGTTGAGGGCTTGAGCTTCTATTTGAAGGACGCGGCGCGCGGAGTCGAGGCTCATGGGAACGTGACCCGTGATTCGTGACTTGTTACTCGTGAGCCAAAGATCATATGTTGCTCCAGCGGCGGACTAATGCCGAGAGATCTTTGAGGCGAGCGAGGAGTTGGGGGAGTTGCGCGAGGGGCAGGGCATTGGGGCCGTCGGAGAGGGCGGCGGCGGGATTGTCGTGGGTCTCGAGGAAAAGACCATCGACACCGGCGGCGACCCCGGCGCGAGCGAGCGGTTCGATGAATTCAGGCTGACCGCCGCTGGCGTGGCCCTGACCGCCGGGGAGCTGAACGGAATGAGTGACATCGTAAACGACGGGATAGCCGAACTTTGCGAGCACGGGGAAGGAGCGCATGTCGACGACGAGATTGTTGTAGCCGAAGCTGGCACCGCGCTCAGTGAGAATGATTTTAGTGTTGCCGGAGGAAGCGATCTTTTCGGCGACGTTCGCCATGTCCCAGGGAGAAAGGAATTGGGCTTTTTTTACGTTGACGATGCGCCCGGTTTTGGCGGCGGCGATGAGCAGATCGGTCTGGCGAGCGAGGAAAGCGGGAATTTGCAGGATGTCTGCAACTTCGGCGGCGGGAACGGCCTGCGAGGCATCGTGAATATCGGTGAGGATGGGGAGATGCAGGTCGGAACTGATTTTGCCGAGGATGCGCAGACCCTCGGCAAGTCCCGGACCGCGAAAGGCCTTCACGGAAGAACGGTTGGCTTTGTCGTAGGAGGCCTTAAATATGTACGGCACGCCGGCGTCGGCGGCGATTTTGGCGACGCGTTCAGCCATGGTGCGCGCGTGAGATTCGGATTCGATGACGCAAGGGCCGGCAATGAGAAAAAGCGGATTGCCAGCGCCGAGGCGCAACGGGCCGAGAGAGATTTCGCGAGTGACAGTCATTGATTACAACGAAGATATCACAAGCGGAGCTATGGGCGTTCGAGAGGAAGAATCAGGCTCGTACAAAAGACCAGCCTTACATTGAGGAATAGCTAAAGGCGGCCGCTGGCCATGGCGAGCGGCCGCTACACGGTGCGATTAGGCGGGCTGGGGCGCGGCGCGAAGGACTGGGGCTGGTGGCTTGGGTTCGCCGCCGACGGCCGCATTGGTGGGGCGCTGCTTTTGGAGCTTGTGCTCGAGGGAAGCGCCGACGAAAGCCGCAAAAAGTGGATGGGGCTCGAGCGGCTTGGATTTGAATTCGGGATGGAATTGGCAGCCGAGAAACCAGGGATGGTCCGGCACTTCGACAATTTCAACGTAATTTTCGTCGGGGGTGCGGCCGGTAATTCTTAAGCCGGCGGCAACGAGGGTCTTCTCGAATTCGCGATTGAACTCGTAGCGATGGCGGTGGCGCTCGCTGATTTCGGTCTTGCCGTAAGCTTTATTCGCAAAGGAGCCGGGCTCGAGGATGCAGGGCCAAGCGCCAAGGCGCATGGTGCCGCCCATTTCGTCGACGCCGAGGAGTTCACGAAGCTTGTAAATCACGCGATTGGGTGTTTGCGGATCGAACTCAGTGCTGTCCGCCTGGTTGAGGCCGGCGCGGTCGCGGGCGTATTCAATGGTGGCGCATTGCATTCCCAGGCAGATTCCGAAGAAAGGAGTCTTGTTCTCGCGGGCGTAGTGGATGGTGTGGACCATGCCCTGAATGCCACGCTTCCCGAAACCGCCAGGAACGAGGATGCCATCGTAGCCGCGCAGAAGTTTTTCGGCAGTCTCGAGGCTGTCGATTTCCTCGGATTCAATCCAATCGATGACGGTTTTGTGGTTGTGGGCGAGACCGCCGTGGAGAAGGGCTTCGCGCAAACTCTTGTAAGCATCTTCGAGCTGGACATACTTGCCGACGATGCCAATGCGTACTTCGCCTTTGGGATGATGGAGGCGCTGCAGCATGTCGAGCCAAGGCTGCATATTGGCAGGACGATCCTCGAGGCGGAGCAGGCGGGTGATTTGTGCGTCGAGGCCTTCCTTGCTGAGTTCCACCGGGACTTCGTAAATGGTTTTCACATCTTCCATGGAGATCACGCAGGATTCGTTGATATTGCAGAAGAGAGCGATCTTGCGTTTCAGGTCAACGGAAATGTGGCGATCGCTGCGGCACAGCAGGATGTCGGGCTGAATCCCGATGCCGAGCATTTCCTTGACGCTGTGTTGCGTGGGCTTGGTTTTGAGTTCACCGGCAGCGGCGATGTAAGGGACCAGAGTAACGTGAACGAAAAGAGTGTTTTCGGCGCCGAGTTCGAGGCGCATCTGGCGGATAGCTTCGAGGAAGGGCAGGGATTCGATGTCGCCAACAGTGCCGCCGATCTCGACGATGACGACGTCGACGCCTTCGGAGACGCGTTTGATGCAGCGTTTGATTTCGTCGGTGACGTGGGGAATCACCTGGACAGTTTTGCCGAGGTAGTCGCCACGGCGTTCTTTGGAGAGGATGGTTTCGTAGATACGGCCGGTGGTCCAGTTGTTGTCGCGAGTGAGCTTGGCGTGGGTGAAGCGTTCGTAATGGCCAAGGTCGAGATCAGTTTCGGCGCCGTCTTCGGTAACGAAAACTTCGCCGTGCTGGTAAGGGCTCATGGTACCGGGATCGACATTCAAGTACGGATCGCATTTTTGAATGGTGATCTTGAAACCACGACTTTCGAGGAGACAACCGATAGAGGAAGCAGCAACGCCCTTACCGAGAGAGGAAACAACACCGCCAGTTACAAAGATATATTTTGGCGCCATCCGGGTTCTCGCCTCCGCAGGAGCGGATTTGAGCTTGTTAGACCTCCGCAGGATTGACGTACATAGAATTATGTTCGGAAGGCGGAAGTCTGTCAATGCAAAGTCTTGCGAGCGCAGAATCAGAGATTTTTCTGAATGGATGCAACGTTCGCAGGCGGCGCGGGTTTGAGAGCGGTAGGAAGTGCGGTATGTTCAGTGTGTAGGCTTCGTTGATTTGAGAGGCGAATGCCAGATTGATCCGCAATTGTCCAACAGGAAAATAGAGGCCGCAGCATCGAGGAGCGGTGAAGGCATGAAGCAAAGCGAATTTGTGAAGAGGACGTGGATGGCTGGTTGGCCGGTGGTAGTCGCACTTATCGGCGGCGCGATGATCCTGAGTGGCTGCGGCGGATCCGGTAAGACGCCACCGCCTCCTACGGGGGGCTTTTCTGTGGCCAGCCTGAAAGGGCAGTACGGGTTTTCGATGGGCGGACTGGACCTGAGCGGAGCGTATCTGGCGCGAGCCGGGAGTTTCGCGGCCGATGGAAACGGAAAGATCACGGCGGCGTTTGAGGATGTTGTCGACCTGGGAGCCACGCCAACCGCTTCGACGATTGCTTTTACAGGAGGCACGTACGAGGTTCAGGCCAATGGGCGCGGTGTAATGATTCTGCAGAACCCAAATGGCGGGGGATTACAGCTGAATTTCATCCTGACCTCAACCAGCCAAGGAGAACTGTTACAAACCGATTTGAATGCCGCATCGAGTGGAGGGTTCAATCTGCAAACGCCGACGAACTTCACCGCGGCTGCGATCAGTGGGAATTACGTGTTCTCTTTAGCAGGCGTCTCGTTTTCTTCGACGAACACCGTGGCGCCGATTACCACGATCGGGCAGGTGGCCGCGGATGGAAATGGGAATATCACGAGCGGAACCATTGATGTGAAAGACGGAAACACCGACACAGCTTCGGGCGCCATCGCGTTGACGCCGGGCAGCTATCAAATGGATTTGACGAATGGGAACGGAGCGAATTTTGGACGCGGGACGATGACGTTCAATGCACACACGTTCGTTTTTTACATCGTGAATAGCGGGCGAGTGCTGCTACTAGAAGAGGATGCATTGGGCGGTTCGGTGGGCAGCGCGTTGCAACAGTCGGGGACGATTCCGACGACGAATGCGGCGTTTACGGGAAGTTTCGTGTATGTCGTCGGCGGTTCGTCGGTACAGGGATCGGCGGGAGCATTGGCGCGAGCGGCACGATTTACGTCGGACGGGCAAGGCGGGATCAGCGGGGTTTCATTGGACGACAACAATAACGGCAGTATCAACAGCATCTCGCCGGGCACGAATCTGACGAACGCCACGTATGCGATTGACACGGCACATCCGGGAAGTGGGCGAGGCACGTTTACGTTCAAAGATTCCGGGCTGGGCACATTTTCGAATGTGTTCTACATGATCTCGCCGACGCAGGCGGTGGTGCAAGATATCAGTCCGGGACTGGTCACGGTTGGACCGATGCTGGCGCAAAGCGGGTCGCCGTTTACGACTACCAGTCTGGCAGGCAGCTACGCTTTGAACTGGGATGGAGTGCAATTGGGCGTGACGACATCGATTCCGTTCCAGGAAGATCTGGTGGGGCAATATGTATTGTCGAATGCGACGAGCAACAACATTAGCGGGGTGGTGGATTATACGGAACTGGGACTGAGCAACAGCACGTTGCTGAGTGACATAGCGCTTACGGGGAACCTGAAGATTTCGGGCGATGGAACGAACCGAAACACGCTGCAAATGGTGACCGGAGGATCATCTTCGACGACATTTGATTTTCAGGGGTACGTGGCGAATCCCACGACGATGTTTATCGTGAGCACCGATAGCAGCAGGGTGGTGGCGGGGGTTGTGACGCAGCAGCAGACACAGTAGTGCGAGAACGGAGGGGGTCAAGATAAAGCAGATCCCTCGCTTTGCTCGGGATGACAAACCTCGTATTCTCGGGATGAGAAATAGCCGCTTTCCGCACTCGTGGAGAACAGCAAGATGGCGGCGTGAAGCCGCCGCTACAGAACGTGGCGCGAGCCGAGTTATTTTTGAAGAAGTTTCTCGACGCGGGCCACGTCTTCGGGGACATCGACGCTCACAGCGTCGTGTTCTACTTCGGCGACACGAATCTTCCAGCCATTTTCCAGCCAACGAAGTTGTTCAAGCTGCTCGATTTTCTCGAGTTCACCTTGGGGAAGCGTGGGATATTCGAGCAGGGCGTCGCGCTGAAAGACATAGAGTCCAAGGTGCTTCCAATACTTCACATGGACTTTTTGCTGGGTGTCGCGCACCCAAGGGACGGGCGCGCGAGAAAAATACAGAGCGTTGGAGTCGAAATCGAGAACGGTCTTAACGACATTGGGGTCCATGATGTCGGGGACGTGACGAATTGAAGTGGCAACGGTGGCGATCTGTGCCGGGGGATCCTCGAGAAGAGCCGCGACCGCGGTGTCGATCGCGACGGGATCAATGAGGGGCTCGTCGCCCTGAACATTGATGAACACGTCGCCGGGCTCATGTGCCGCGACTTCGGCGATACGTTCGGTGCCGGTGCGATGGTCGGAGCGAGTCATTCGCACCTCGCCGCCAAAAGATTGCACGGCCTCGACGATGCGCCGATCGTCCGTGGCGACCAGAACTCTATGGACCGTCTGAGCGAGCTTGGCTTGCTCGTAGACGCGCTGGACCAGGGGCTTACCAGCAAGGTTGACCAATGGTTTGCCGGGCAGGCGTGTGGCAGCATATCGGGAAGGAATTACGACAACGACTTGTGGATCGCTCATAACCAGAACCTCGTTCAGCTCCTGAGGGGATGCTAACACATACAGCAAAGAGCGGATTGCGTGGCTGACGGTGCACCGAAAGAATGCAACAGGGAGCTTGCCTTCCCAAAAGCGAGTGCTATGATGTAGGCTCCGCGCGGCTCACCGGGGAATCCGGGAGTGATGGGGGCGCTGTGAAACGCGATTGTTCAGAATTTCGCGTGTTAACCGGTCAAGTGTCTTTCCGCGTGGTCGTCTGCCTGCTTCTATTGACCCTGCCAGTACTTGCGATCGCGCAAGACCCCACAAACGAACCGGCCAGCGAGAGAATACCGCCGCCTCCGAAGCTTGTCGATACGTCGCACGACACGCCAGCAGTGAAGATCGTGCCGGGCAAAGTAATCCGGACGGATGTGGATCTGGCGCTGGTGAACGTAACGGTGACGGACCCATACAACCGGCTGGTGACTGGGCTGGAGCAGGACAACTTCCGGGTGTCCGAAGACGGAACCGAGCAGGAAATCGTGTCGTTCTCGTCAGAGGATGTGCCGATATCGATTGGCGTGATTTTTGATTTTAGCGGCAGCATGTCCAACAAGGTGGACAAGGCCCGGGAAGCGGCGCTGCAATTCTTTAAGACGGCAAATCCGCAGGATGAATTCTTCCTGGTCAGTTTTAACGAGCGGGCGGAACTGACCAGCACGTTTACCAACAGCGTAGAGGATCTGCAAAGCCGGATGATGCTGACTGCCCCAAAGGGCCGGACGGCGCTATTGGACGCTATCTATTTGGGATTGAGCCAGATGCGGGGTGCACATAACGCCAAACGTGCCTTGCTCATTCTTTCCGATGGAGGGGATAATCATAGCAGGTACAACGAAAACGATATCAAACGGTTGGTGAAGGAAGCCGATACCCAGCTCTATGCCATCGGCCTATTTGACCCACTGGGGTATCGCAATCGAACGATGGAGGAGCTCAACGGGCCGTCGTTGCTCGCGGATATCACGGAATTGACGGGTGGCCGCGTGTTTGCCGTGGAGCATCTAAATGATCTACCGGACATAGCGTCCAAGATCGGCATGGAGCTGCGAAATCAATATGTTCTGGGATACCGACCAAGCAATCACACACACGACGCGCGGTGGCGAAAGATCAAGGTCAAGCTGCGCGCGCCGAAAGGACTCCCGCCCCTTACGGTTTACGCAAAAACCGGCTACTACGCGCCGGCGCACTGAGTTGTGGTGCGGAGCGCGTAAAGCTGCGCCCCTGTTCGCTATTTTCCTAATACAGATGGTTCTGGGTGGCAGTGTGCTATTTGCGCAGATACCGGTGCAAAATGCGCCGCCACCACCGCCGCCGGACCAGCAGGGCACAGGGAATTCACAGTCCGGGAGTCACATCAAGGTGGATGTGAACCTGGTGGTATTGCACACGACGGTGCTGGACGATCGTGGGAAATTCGTCGAGGGACTGGCGCAAGACAACTTTAGAGTTTACGAAGACAAGGTGGAGCAGAAGATTTCGGTATTCAAGCGGGAAGACATACCGGTGAGCATGGGCTTGGTGATCGATAACAGCGGGAGCATGCGGGATAAAAGGCCGCGCGTGAATGAAGCGGCGCTAACGCTAGTACAGAACAGCAACCCGCAGGATGAAGCGTTCGTCGTCAACTTCAATGACGATTTTTACCTGGACCTGGATAAGGACTTCAGCAACAGCATCCCGGAATTGAAGGAAGCTTTAGAGCGAATTGACGCGCGAGGAAGCACCGCGCTGTATGACGCCATTATTGGTTCGATCGATCACCTGAAAAAAGGGAAAAAAGAAAAGAAGGTGCTACTGATCGTGACGGATGGCGAAGACAATACCAGCCGCAATTCGCTGGAAAAAACGATTCGCGAGATTCAGAAGACCGACACAGTGATTTATACCATCGGGCTGTTGAGCCAGGAGAGCAAACGAAGCGCGAAGAACGCAAAAAAGGCGCTAACGGAGATTGCGCTGGCGTCTGGCGGGCTGGCCTATTTTCCGGAGAATGTGGATGACGTGCACTCGATTTGCGAACAGGTGGCGCACGACATCCGGCACCAGTACACGCTGGGGTATTACCCGTCGAATGCGACGAAGGACGGAACCTTCCGCAGCGTGCACGTGGACGTGATTCCGCCACGCGGAAAAGGCAAGCTGGTGGCGCGGACGAGGAATGGCTACTATGCGCCGGGGGCGCCAAAGGCGGCTGCAGCGACCGGGAAATAGGAAGTAAGGAAGTCATGAGGTATTGAGCGCGGGCACCTGGATGGGTGCCCGTTTTCATTTGGGTCAAGAGCTAAGAGAGAGACTTGAGGAAGCTGGTGCCATGAGGAATGGAGGCACCGAAGATTTCGGCGATGGTTTGGCCCATGTCGGCTAGAGTGTCGCGCACGCCGATATTTTCGCCGGGAATGTGGAAGGGAGTGAAGGCGAGGATGGGGACGTACTCGCGGGAGTGGTCGGTGGTTTCCCAGCGTGGATCGGGATCGCAGCCGTGATCGGCGGTGATGATCAGCAGGTCGCGAGCAGTGAGCACCGGCAGGTAGGCAGCGAGGGCGGCATCGAATTCTTCCAGCGAGCGGGCAAATCCTTCCACGTCTTTGCGGTGACCAAAGAGCATATCGAAATCGACGAGATTGATGAAGATCAAGCCAGACTGGCGCTCGCGAGTGGCAAGAGTGAGTTTGTCCATGCCATCGGCGTTGGATTTTGTGGTGACGTAGTCGCTGACGCCGCGGCTATTGTAAATATCGTGAATTTTGCCGATGCCGAAGACCGGAACGTGGCGCTCTTGCAAGACGTCGAGCAGCATGGGCTTGGGCGGATCAACGGCGTAATCGTGACGGCGCGAGGTGCGCACAAAACTTCCGGGCGCGCCGGTGAACGGGCGAGCGATGACGCGGCCAACGCGGTGCTTGCCATCGAGTAATTTCCTGGCAATTTCGCACACGCGATACAGCTCGGGAACGGGAATCACGTCTTCATGCGCGGCAATCTGGAAAACGCTGTCGCCGGAGGTGTACACGATAGGTTTGCCGGTGCGCACGTGCTCTTCGCCAAGCTCCTTGAGGATCTCGGTACCCGAGGCGGGTTTATTGCCGATGGTTTGGCGGCCGATCTGTGATTGAAATGGAGCCATGATCTCAGGAGGGAAGCCGTGCTTGTAGACCGGGAACGCCTGGTCGAGCCAGACGCCCGCCATTTCCCAGTGACCGGTAGTGGTGTCCTTGCCGGGAGAGCGAGTGGCGCCCTTGCCGAAGGAGGCGCGAGGCGCGGCGGATGGATTCAAGTATTTCAGCGGCGCGATGTTGGCGAGGCCGAGTTCGACGAGGGTGGGGATGCGCAATGGGCGCGATTCGGCGATGTGACCGAGGGTGCTTCGGCCGACGTCGTCGTAGTCGGCGGCATCGGGGAGCGCGCCGATGCCTACGCTGTCGAGAACGATCCAGATTACGCGTTGAATTGCGGTCATGCGGAAATCTCCCCGTGCTTTGGGAACTCTAGCATAGCGGAGGAAGCAGAGGCTGAAGCTTGAGCTAGCGAGGGCTGACATAAAAGTCAGCGCTACATTGAAGAAAGGGGAGAGCGCCGCTCTGTGGCGGTGAGACGATGGGGGCTGGGTGCGCAAAAGCAGCGGCGAGCCGCCGCACTCCCAAAGGCGCCCGCCTCAGAAGGCGGCCGCTACACAGGCCGGTGCCGGAGGAATTGACGGGGCGGTTGGGGAGGCCTAGTATCGCTGCAACGGCGGGAGGGGTGAACTTTTTTCACGATTTTTGCGTATGAATAGAGTGGAGGGGTCTGTCATGTCTGAGCGACGAGAACGAGTGGGAAGCGGGTCGGTGGTATTCCCGCTGCTGCTGATCGGGTTCGGCGGACTGATGCTGATGTGGCGCTGGATGCCGAATTTTCATCCCTGGCACGTGTTGATCCGTTACTGGCCCTTGTTTTTGATCCTGATTGGCGCGGGCATGATCCTGGATCGCACGCGGCAACATCAGATGCAAGCGCAGGGAGAAGCGCGGCCATTTCCGATTGGCACCGCCATAGGAACGCTGCTGTTTCTGCTGTTGATAGGTTACCTTCTGTATCACGACCATTCGTATTACCCACGGGAATTGAGCGCGGATACGACGCGATCGCATGAATCGCGCACGGTGGAACTGCAGGGAGCGAAGGCAGTGCGCATGTCGGTGCAGATGCCGGCGGGGGAACTAAGAATTGATGGCGGGGCGCAGCAATTGTTCAACGGGGATTTCTATCATGCGGGATCGTGGTCGGCGCCGGACGTGGATTACTCGGTCGAAGGTGGAGTCGGAACGTTGCGGATTGACCAAAACGGCGGCGGAACGCACATCGGGAATTCGGACAACACCTGGAACTTGAAGGTGACCGACAGCACGCCATTGGAATTGAAGATTGATATGGGTGCAGGGCGTGGAGATTTCCGATTAGCAAAGGTGGACCTGACGCGGTTGGAAGTGAATATCGGGGCCGGGCAGGTGAATGTGGATTTGACGGGCGAACGAGCGAAGGATTTGGAAGCGACGATTCAGGGCGGGGTCGGGCAGGCGGTGGTGAAATTGCCGAAGAATATTGGTGTGGTGGCGACGGTGCATGGGGGGCTCGGGTCGGTGGACGTGCACGGATTGACGAAAGAGGACGAGAGATACGTGAACGCGGCGTATGGTAAATCGCCGCAGACGCTGCGGCTGACAGTTGAGGGCGGGATTGGGCAGATCAAGCTGGAGCAGGAGTAGCTATGTGGTTAGGGCCGGTATATGGTTGGGGCCGCCCCAGTCGAACACCGTAAGACCGAGCAAGTTGGCCGAGCGCACGAGAATGGCAGAACCTCCTCGACGCGTGAGTACACTATTCCCAAGACAGCCGCACGGTGACCGAAGTTGTTCCACAAAGGACCATCACTCCATACCCCACTGTCGACTTCCTCGTCAGATAACGTGCAGATGCACGGGTATTTTCTGGTCAGTTGGTCGTGCAGTTGTTTGAACACGAGGGGCACTGCGCCCTCCGCGTCGATTAAGCCATCGAGCGCGAGCCATGCAGACTTGTCGTCACTCGGGATCGGCTGAATACAAATAGCGACGTTGTAGCTCATAAGGACGTGATCGACAGAATTTCGATATCTCCGCTGAATCCGTCTTTGACGCAGGCCGATATAGAGTCAGCGAACTCATCAACCACACCGAGCCCATTCGAATCGAAATCATTGTCGGCCTGCAGAATGAGACTTGATCCATCAAAAAAAACATTTCACGTTTTCGTGCCATGGCCTACGCGCGAATTCCTCGGAGATTGCGCGCCCACTGACTGGGCCAGTGTTTGAGTGTTTGCTGAAACATCCTTGCAAGCAAGGCGTATTCGATACATGCGGACAGGTTTGTCATTCCGTAGCGGACAACTTGAGGACTCTATTGCCTTTCTAGAGCGCAGTCAACGATAGTTAATCAACGCGGATCGTCAGAGCCTACCGAAGACACGTTTTTTGGGACCGATTTGCCGGAGGTGGGGAGGAGACGTATAATTTGAGGTTTAGGCAGTGTGCGCAAAGCGCGCTGACTGAGCTTCCCTTTGGCCACAAGCGAAACGACGCATCCGGTTGTGCAAGAACAAGAAGTGCTACTGGTGCGCGGGGCGCGCGTCCACAACCTGAAGAATGTCACAGTAGAAATTCCACACAATGCAATGACGGTGGTGACCGGGGTGAGCGGAAGCGGCAAATCATCGCTGGCGTTTGACACCGTGTATGCCGAAGGGCAGCGGCGGTACGTGGAGTCGCTTTCGGCGTACGCACGGCAGTTTTTGGAGCGGATGGAAAAGCCGGATGTGGATGAGATTTCGGGGATTGCGCCAGCGGTAGCGATCCGACAGAAGAACTCCACGCGGAACCCGCGGTCGACTGTGGCGACCTCCACGGAAATTTACGACTACCTGCGGCTGCTGTTTGCGCGTTGTGGACAAACGTTTTGCATCAAGTGCGGCAGCGAAGTGCGCCGCGATTCGCCCGAGGATATCGCGAACAAGGTGCTGGCGCTGGCGCCGGGGCGCAGGTTCTATGTGATGTATTTGCTGCATGTGGCGAACGCGGAGCCTGCGGCGACCGGGAAGCGCGCCTCGAAGAAGAAGACGGCGGGGCCTACGGCCGCGACGCTGCGGCTGACACTGACGGAACTGCAGAAGCGCGGGTTCAATCGGTTGTATCAGGACGGACGGGTACACGAGTTTTCGTCGCCGGAAACGTTGCTGGATGTAAATTTTGCGAAGGCAGTGTATGTGCTGGTAGACCGGCTGTCGGTGAATCCGGAAGCGCGGTCGAGACTGGTGGATTCGATTGAGATTTGCTATCGCGAAGGAGCCGGGGAAGCGATTCTAGCATTTATCGCGGATCAAGCGGGCAATGCGGGCGAGCGGCTGACGTTCAACGAAAGATTTGAGTGCAAGAATGACGGCACGTTGTACCAGGAGCCGGAACCGCGGCTGTTCTCGTTCAACAATCCGTACGGGGCGTGTCCGCGGTGTCAGGGGTTTGGCAACACCATTGATTTCGATTTGAACCTGGTAGTGCCGGACCCAAGCAAGTCGCTGGATGATGGAGCAATCGAGCCGTGGACCAAGCCGCGCTATCGCGTGCTGATGCAGGATGCGAAAAAGTTTGCGAAGACCCGCGGGATCCCTACGAATGTGGCGTGGCGACAACTGACGGCTGAGCAACGGCGGCTGATTCTGGAAGGCGACCCGGAGAATGATTTCGAGGGAGTAAAAGGATTCTTCAATTGGCTGGAGCGCAAGAAATACAAGCTGCATGTGCGGGTGTTTCTGAGCCGCTACCGGGGATATGCGACTTGCCCGGAATGCGGAGGGACGCGGCTGCGAGCGGAAGCGCGTGCGGTGCGCATCACGGGAAAGTCCATCACAGATTTGTGCAAGCTGACGGTGAAAGAGGCGCGGGTATTCTTCGGGAACCTGCAGCTGACGGAATCGCAAGCCAAGATAGCGGACAAAATACTGGAGGAGATTCGTTCGCGTCTGCAATTTCTGGATGAAGTGGGATTGGATTATCTGACACTGGATCGACTGACGTCGACATTGTCTGGGGGAGAGTCACAACGGATTCAGCTGGCGACTTCGCTGGGATCGCATCTTGTTGGCGCGCTGTACGTGCTAGATGAGCCATCGATTGGGCTGCATCCGCGAGACACGCACAGGTTGATCGAGATACTGAGATCTCTGCGCGATCTGGGCAATACGGTGCTGGTGGTGGAACACGACCCGGACACGATTGAGAGCGCCGACCGGATTCTAGATCTCGGGCCTGGAGCGGGCGAACTTGGCGGCAAGCTGCTGTTTGCGGGGACGTACGAGGAAATTCTGAAGGATTCGAAGTCGATCACTGGTCGCTACTTGAGCGGCGAATTGAAAATTCCGATTCCAGCGACGCGGCACAAGCCGGCCGGGAAATTCCTGAAGCTCGGCGGCGCAACGCTACACAACCTGCAAAATGTGGACCTGATCTTGCCGCTGGGGATGCTGACGGTGGTGACGGGAGTGAGCGGCTCGGGCAAATCGACGCTGGTACACAATGTTTTGTACCGCGCGCTGCAAGCGAAGCGGAGTGGCGCGAGCATCAAGGAATTCTGCGACCGGTTGGAGGGCGACGAGCACATCACCGACCTGGTGATTGTGGACCAGTCCCCGATCGGGCGAACGCCTCGCTCAAATCCTGCCACGTACCTGAAGGCGTTTGACGCGATTCGCGAAGTGTTTTCGGACACGCCTGACGCGAAGAGGCGCGGCTACACGGCGGGACATTTTTCGTTCAACGTACCGGGCGGACGCTGCGAGACGTGCCAAGGCGACGGAACGGTGACAGTGGAGATGCAATTCCTGGCGGACGTGGAACTGGTTTGCGAGGAATGCCGAGGGCAGAGATTCAAGAGCAGCGTGTTGGATGTGCGGTATCACGGAAAGAATATTCACGACGTGCTGGAAATGACCGTGCGCGAGGCGCTGGCATTTTTTGTGAACGTGCCGAAGGTGATATCGAAGCTGCGAATTCTGAATGAGATTGGGTTGGGGTACCTGAGGCTGGGGCAATCGGCCACAACGTTGTCTGGCGGCGAGGCCCAACGCCTGAAACTGGCGTCGCATCTGACGCGCACGGAGAATCGCGGCATCCTTTATATTCTGGACGAGCCGACGACCGGCTTGCATTTTGATGACATTGCTAAATTGCTGGCGGCGTTCCGCAAATTGCTGGAGTCTGGCGGTTCGCTGCTGGTGATCGAACACAATCTGGACGTCATCAAGTCGGCTGACTGGCTGATCGACATGGGCCCTGAAGGTGGCGATCAAGGGGGGAAGATCATCGCCACGGGAACGCCGGAACAGGTGTCGCGCAACACGCAATCGCACACCGGGAAATATCTTGCGCGAGTGCTGGCGAATGGAAACGGCTATGCAAGGCGCACGGGCAATGGCGCATCCAAAGCTGTGGAAGCGCCGAAGGGAACGGCAAACGGAGTGAATGGCTTTAGAACGGAGCCATGATGGGGCGTGGTTCTAAATCGCAAAGACTCACCAGAACATCAGGATTGGTCGCTGCAAGTTTGCTATCGCTAGCGGCGGTGCGCGCTGATGCTGCCGTGAATTCAGAGATGGCGGGAGCGCGATGGCAGCAGGCGCAGAGTTCGCAGGGTAAAACGCAAAAACTGAAGAATCCGCTGAATGATCTGCTGGAAGAAGCACGAGCGGCGATGGACAAGAACGATTACGAAGCCGCGATCCCACCGTTGCAGAAGTTTCTGGCGGAGCAACCCGATGTGGCGTACGCGCACTTTCAACTTGCATACGCATATACGGCGCTGAAACGCCCAACGGACGCGCGAGCGGAATACGAGCGGTGCATCGCACTAGATCCAAAAATGGCCGAAGCGCAGTTGAACCTGGGCATTCTGCTGCTGAATGCGGACCCGAAGGCCGCGATCGCGCCGTTGAGCAAAGCGGCGGAATTGCAGCCTGCGCAGAGCCGTCCGCGATATTTGTTGGGAATCGCGCAAGAGCGCTCGGGGGATCTAGCGGGGGCGGCACAGTCGTTCGAAGGAGTGACGCATCTCGATTCAAAGGATGCAGAGGCGCTGACGCATCTTGGCAGCTTGATGCTGCGTTTGGGAAAACCTGCGGAAGCCGAGGGAAAATTCCGGCAAGCGCTCGAGATCGAGCCGAAATCGCCGGCTGCTTTACAGGGTCTGGCGCAGAGCCTGGAGTTGCAGAAGAAGCCGGAGGCTGCGGAGGCGTATCGAAATTATCTAGCGGTGCAGCCCAGCGATGCCGCCGCGGAACAGCGCGTGATCCATTCATTGATGGAGCAGAAGAAGTACGATGCGGCGCTGGTTGAGTTGGATAAACTGCCGAAGACTGAACCTCCCAGTCTGGAAACGCTGAAGTTGAGAGCGGACATCCTGATAGGCCAGAAAAAAACGGATGAGGCGATTGCCGTATTGCAGCAGGCCATTCAGCTGGCTCCCAACGATACACAACTGCATGGAGGTGTGGGGCGGCTGTACATGGACAAAAGGGATTACGTGAGTGCTGAGAAAGAATTGAAGGCGGCTCTAAACCTCGATCGGAATAACGTCGTCTACTGGAAGGACCTAAGCTCAACCTTCTACCTGGCAGGGAACTATCCAGCGGCCTTGACTGCGATGGATTTGATCGACAAGCAGGAAGCGCCGGGTGCGGGAGCATGGTTCTTCCGAGCGCTCTGTTACGATAAACTGAACCAGGCACAATCCGCCATTGATGCCTACCGAAAATTTCTGGAGCTGGATCAGAACCGGAATCCCGACCAAGTGTGGCAGGCCACTGAGCGAATTCATGTTCTCGAAAAGACGGTGCAAAAAAAGAAGTAAGGGGAGAGCGGGGCGGGGATTCCACAGTGCCGTAGCAGTTTTTCTTTTGTTGATGGTGTGCGCGTCGCTGATGGCCGTCGAACGGCTGCACGAATTGCAGGAGCGTTTCGACAAGGAAACGCACGCGGGCAGCAAGGTGAAAATTCTGGACAAACTGGGAGCAGCGCAATTCGCGGCGGCGTCGAACGCGGCGAAGGCGGAGGACTACAGCGCGGTTGGGCTGACATTCGAAAAATACCGGGACAACGTGCGCACCTGTTTTGACCTTCTTATGAAACAGGAACCCGATGCGGAGAAACACAGTGATGCATACCGGCACCTGGAATTGCAGACGCGGCGAGCGCTGAGGGAAGTCGATGAGGTGCTGAATATCGTGCCGCTGGAAGTGCAGCCGCCACTGCAACTCGTCAAAGAGGATTTGTTGAGCATGGACGACAAGTTGATTCAACTGTTGTTTCCGCGGCGCACAAAAGATGTGGGGCCACCGCCACCGCCTCCGGAGAAGAAACCATGATGATCCGAAAACTGGCGCCCTGGATTGCAGTACTGTTATTGCTTGGTTTTGCCTGTCCACGACCCGCCTTCGCGCAACGCCCCGACAAGGACTATCTTTCGGGCGTTGAAGAGGACAAGATTCGAGATGCGGAAACACCGAACGAACGCATCAAACTGTTTCTGGAGTTCGCGCAAGACCGTTTGAAAAAGTTTCAGTACGAGCTGGAGCACCCTTCACCCAATAAGCACACGGAAATGCTGAACTATCTGATGAACTCTTATATTGGTTGCGTGGATGACGCGGCGGACATTATTCAGGTGGGATTGGAACATCAGGACAACATTCGCGAGGGAGTAGATCTGATGGCCAGCCGGACGAAGGAGTTTCTGCCAATCCTGGAAAAAATCAAAGCGCAAGGGCCGGAACTGGATTTGTACAAGGACAATCTGGATGACGCGATCGAGGGCACGCAGGATGCCATGAACGACGCGGAAAAGGCCAAGAAGAAAGCCGCGCCTCCGCCGGTGAGGCGGAAGAATTGAGCCCGAGGCGGCGCAACGCAACAAGGGTTCCGGGCGGAGAAGCGATGTTCCTGCGCATGTTCACGCGGATCGGATGCGAGGAACGCCCACCGCATTTTCATGTGGAATTTTATCCCTACAGCAGCCTGGTGATTACGATACGGCGCCGCGAGGATGTGCTGTACGTACGATTTTCAGATTTACTGATGCGGGCACCAGTGAACGTATTGGAAGGGGCGGCGGCTTTGTTGCTAGCGCGCGTGTACCGGAGAAGGACACCGCGCGCGTTGGTGCGTCCGTACCTGGAGTATGCGCGGTCGGACCGCACACGCAGCCGCATCAGCCGAATGCGCAGCCGGCGCGTGCGCCTGGCACACACGGCGCCGCAAGGGCAGCAATATGATCTGGTGACGCTGTTCGACGAGCTCAATCAGAGGTACTTCGCGGGTGTGCTGCAGCGCCCGCATATCGGTTGGAGCACGCGAAGCTGGCGACGGCAGTTCGGCTGTTACGACCCGGGTCCGAATCAGATCCTGCTGAACCGGCGGATGGACCGCGCGGGTATTCCACAATTTGTAGTGGAGTATGTGCTCTATCACGAGATGCTGCACGTGAAGCATCCGACGCGACGGTCGGGTTGCAGCCTGATTTCGCACTCGCCGGAGTTTCGAGCGGAGGAAAAGCGGTTTGAGCAGTTTGAACCGGCTCGAAAGTTTTTGGATCGATTGGCGCGGTGAAGGTGACGGGGGCACGTTTATTGATGCCCATTGAAGAGAAAACCATCGCTACTGCTTCTTTTCTTTGTCGATTTCCTGATTTAGTTTTTCGATTTTTTTGCGGATCTTGTCTGCATCTTCGGCATGAGGATACAGATCCAGGTATCGCTGGTAAGCCTTCACCGCGGGCTTCTTTCTACTTTTCTTCTCATAGCATTCACCCAAATAGCGAAACGGAATCGCGTAGCCCGGCTTCGCCAGCACGGCATCTTCGAAACGATCGATAGCGGCGTCGACATCGCCCTTGTGCATGTAGTATTTGCCAACCTCGATGTCTTTTTCTGCGCGCAAGGGATCCCAGGTCGGCTGGTCAGGCGCCGAAGTTGTCGCGGTATCGGTATTGGCCTTTGGCTTGGGCTTAGGCACATCCGGCGGCTTGGGAGAAGCGTCAGGCGGCGCAGGATCCTGCGCGAAAGCGGGCATAGTTTGGAAACACAGCCCGCCCTCGGCAAGAAGCAGTGCAAGGCACAATCGCGAAAAATGTTTCAAGTTGAGGGTTGCTCCTTCCCCTGCGATTCAGTCACAGGCGGGAGAAGTTGCCTGGGTCATTTTGCCATCAATTCATCGACGAGCGCCTGAGCTCCATAAAGCTTCTTCAGGCATTCGGTCATTGCGGCGGTATGAACCGCGACGGTGCGATTCTGGTAGGAATCGTAAACGAAATCACCGACCAGCGACTCGATATTGCCATCGAAGACGAGGCCGACGATGTCCCCGTTGCGATTGATAACGGGAGAGCCGGAGTTTCCACCGATGATGTCGTTGGTGGTGACGAAATTGAAGGGAGCGGAGAGATCCAGTTTGTCTCTGCCATCGATGTAGCGTTTCGGCAGGTCGAAGGGCTCCTTGTTATCGAAGCTGGCGGCGCGATCGTACAAGCCGTAAAGGGTGGTTTTGTACGGGGCGACGGTGCCGTTCATGGGATAGCCCTTCACCTGGCCATAAGAAAGGCGCAGGGTAAAGGTCGCGTCAGGATAAGCGTTTTTGCCGAACACGGCGAAACGCGCTTTGCCGAGTTTTTCTCCGGCGCGCTGCTGTTCACTCTGCACGTTCTTTTCGAACCAGGTAATTTGCTCGCGACGAATGGGATCGATCGTGCGTGCCATCACGATCAAGGAGTCGGTGGATGCATCGATTGCCGCCTGGCCACCGTCGACGAGGGCTTTGCGAACCGCAGGATCCGCCAGTTTGCTGCCAGTGATGAGTTCCGAGGCGGCCTGTTGCGGATTACGGCCATTCAGAACGGCTTTGACCCACGGATCATCCGGGCCCATTCCCGTGAGATCTGCTTGCAAGGCACTGCTCATGCGAACAATTTCCATGTCCGGATAGAAAGGCGCCGGAGAAAACAAGCGATGCTTCAGGGACTCCAGTTGCGATTCGTGAAAGCCGGGGAGTCGCTCGCCATCGGGTTTCTTGATTTCGGCGACGTAGGTGACGAGGTTGATGGCGAGTTGCGCGAGTTGGGAGTCGACAGCGCGGAAAAACATTTGATTCACGCGAGATTTCTCTTTTTCGATGGCTTTGGCGTCAATGTCCCAAGCGTCGCCATATTCTTTTTTCCATTCGGGATTGGCGGCGACCTTAGCCTTGAAGTCCTGTTCATCCTTGAGCTTTTTGTCCATCAAGCTCTTACTCTGCAGGCCTTCTTCGCGGCCTTCAAAAACCTTTCGGCTGTTTTCGAGGCCAAAGATGAGGGTCATGGCTTGGCGGGTCTGCTCCGGACCTTTCGCTGAGTAGTCCTTAAGGACGGCGATACGGCGTTTGAGACTTTGGATGATTAGCGCCGTCGAGGTATCGCGATCAAATTCCAGTTCGGCATAGGTGCTGAGGCGCTGCGTGGCGCCCGGGTGACCAGAGACGAAGACCAGTTCGCCGTCGTCGGCGCCCTTGGGGTTCCAAGTGAGGTAATCCTTGCTATCGATGGGCTTTCCATTCTCGTAAACGCGGAAGATGGCCATATCGAGGTCGTAGCGCGGGTAAGTGAAGTTGTCGGGATCGCCGCCATAAAACGCAGCCTGTTCTTCGACCGCAAAGACGAGCCGGACATCGGTGTATTTTTTGTAGCGATAGAGCCAATATTCGCCGCCGGCATAAAGAGTGACGACGTCGGAACGCAGGCCGGTCTTTTGCGTGCTTTCGTTCTCGAGGGCGGCGATGGCGGCCTTGCGCTTGGCGAATTGGTCCTCGGTCTTGGCGTCCTTGGTGGCTGTGTTGACCTTGTCCGTGACATTTTCCATGGAGATGAGGACGTTAACTTCGAGGTCAGGCGATTTCATTTCCTGATCGGGAGTGGCGGCATAGAAACCGTCGCGGACGTAGTCGTGCTCAGCAGTAGAGTTCTTCTGCAATTGGCCTAGGGCGACGTGGTGGTTCGTCAGCAGCAAGCCGTGGGGACTAACGAACGAGCCAGAACCGCCGTCGTTGAGGCGTACCGAGGACAAACGCAGGTGATCGAGCCATTGCTGCGTGGGAGTGAAATTGTAATTTTGCTGAAGGAGCTTGATAGGAGGGTTATCGAATGTCCACATACCCTCGTCGGCGAAACCGGCCGGAGCCAAAAGAGCAGCGGTCAGCAGCGCGGCAGAAATCTGGCGCACGACAAAGCTGATTTTCACGGAATATTCCTCATTTCGATCGGAGTGTAAGGTCCCTGTGCAATGCGTGGTGGGGAAACCCTGACCAGTATATACGAACTGGGCGTGATGGCGCATTTGTCAGCACGCGTAAAGAGCCGCCGTAATCGCGTGGAACGGGGAGTTCCTGTACAATCCTAGCCACGCGCGAAAAAGAGAGCTCGTTTCAGGCGAAACGAGGTGGGAATCGATGAACAGACTCCGCCGGGTTGAGCTTATTTTCAGGAATGGAAGGCGCTGGGCGATCCTGCCGGGCGTCGTGTTGAGTCTGTGTATAAACCTCGGACTACGCGCGCAAGAAACGGGCACCGGCGCGGCCAGCGGTGCACCAGCCGCTTCCAGTTCTCAGAATCCGCAAGGGACCGCGGCACCCGAAGCGCCGGCGAAACCCCAAAGCGATACAAAATCAGAAATGTCCACACAGGACACCGGGACGACCTTCAAATTGCGGGTGAACCTGGTTCAGGTGCACGTGACGGTGCGAGACGGCAAAGGGAACCTCATTCCAAACCTGAAACGCGAGGATTTCCAGCTGTTCGACCAGGGCAAGCTGCAGCCGATCACCGTGTTTGCGGTGGAGACGCGAGAGTCTCGCAAGGAAAAGGCGTTGGCGGCGGCAAAGACGCAAGCGGATGCCAGCGAACCGGATGCAACGAAGACGGTGCTGCCGGACCGGTTTGTGGCGATGGAGTTTGACGACATTCACCTGTCGGTTGAAGATGCCGTGTATACGAGGAAATCCGCGCAGGCGTTTCTGGAAAGCCTGGCGCCCACCGATCGCGTGGGTATATTCACGACATCCGGCGAGGTGACGCAAGATTTCACGGCCGACCTTGCGTTGCTGAATCAGAAGTTGCTGGGCATCATACCGCGACCAAAAGTGGGACACACTTCGACGACGGATTGCCCGGATGTTTCGCCTTACGTAGCGGACTTGGTAGAGAATCGCAGTGACCATGTGGCTTTTCAAGCAATTGTGAATGATGCGTGGCAGTGCGCTTATGCCAACGACCCCCTGATGTACAACGCGGCGGTAAGTCTGGCGCAGTCGACGATTCCGCGGGTAGCGATGGAGTCAGAGTCGGACAACAATTACACCTACCGAACACTGCAGGACACGCTGCGCAGGCTGGCGGCAATGCCGGGAGAGCGTGTGATGTTGATGGTGTCGCCGGGATTCATCATGGGGCTGCAGACCAGCGACATGTTGATGGTGGTGGATCAGGCGAATCGCGCAAACATTGTCATCAATACTCTGGATGCGCGTGGGTTGTATACACCAGATATGGGAGACGTAACCAGGCAGCGCACCGGGATAGCGCAATTGGGGTCATACCGCATAGCGGCGCAGACGGAGCAGTCCTATGTGCTGGCGGACTTTGCTTATGGAACCGGCGGAGCTTTTTTCCAGAATTCCAACGACATCGTCGGCGGAATGAAAATGATCGGGTCGGCGCCGGAGGTATCGTATGTGCTCGGCTTCTCTCCACAGAATGAAAAGATGGACGGGTCGTTTCACAACATCAAAGTAAAAATGACGGGCAAGGAGAAATATACGGTGCAGGCGCGACGGGGATACTACGCGCCACGAAAATTGAACGACCCGAAGGAGCAAGAGAAACAAGAGATTCAGGAGGCGATCTTCTCGCGAGACGAGATTATGGACCTGCCGCTGGAATTGCAGACGCAGTATTTCAAGAAGGATGCGGCGGAAGCACAGTTGAGCGTGGTATCACGGCTTCAGGTGAGGGGCATGCATTTCCGAACGGCCGATGGACGCCACAACGACAATTTAACGTTTGCCACAGCGATTTTTGACGACGACGGGAACTTTGTGACCGGCGGCGAGAAAGTGCTGCAAATGCACCTGCTGGATCCCACTTATGAGAGGGTGCTGCGCACCGGGTTGACCCTGAAATCGAGTTTCGACCTGAAGCCCGGCAAATATATGGTGAGACAAGTGGTGCGCGATTCCGAAGGATCGCAGATGGCGGCGCGGAACGGGGCAGTGGATATTCCTTACTGACGGTTAGTTCACACAGAAGCTATGGATGAAATCCTTCAGGGTGCAGACGGCGCGCCCTTCAGGATGACATTGAGTCGTATCACTACTAAGGTTGGTTGCTAGCGTCAGGAAAGACTCATCTCCGGAAGGATGAGCTACAGATTTTCTACGGACGATTTGATTAAGAAGCGGGTTCCGTCGTAGGGATTTCCCGCGCCTTCCCATTCCATCGAGCAGTAGCCACGGTAGTGACTGGCCTTCAGGATTCCAAAAGTTTTTTTCAAGTCGACGCGGATAACTTTGCCGTCGTCGCCCGCCTCGGAATCTTTTACGTGGCAAATGCTGTACGCGAGGGGAAAGAGGGCGGTGACCGCATCGTAGTTGAATTGCTCGTTGCCGGATTGCATGGAATTGCAGAAATCCGGGAGCGCGTGAAGATAGGGGCTATTGACCTTCTTGATGACCTTGACGAGGAAGAACGCATCTTCACTGACGAGATTATCGTTTTCAAGGTTGATGAGGATGTTCTTCGGGGCGGCGTAGTCCACTAGTTTTTGCAGTTGTTCGGCGACAACGGCGACATCGGGCTTGGCGTTTTCCGCCTGGGCGATGGAGGTGCGCAGGCTGGGTGAGCCGATGATGATGGCGATGTCCACCCATTTTTTGCCATTGTCGACGGCCTTCTGGCGAACGGCAGGATCGGCATCGTAATAGCTGAAGGAATTGTCGACGGGAATGTTGACGACGTGAACGCCGGCTTTTTCGATGGCCTCGCGGAAGCCGTGCAGATAAGCGGCGTCGGTGGAAGGGAAGTGCACGCTGAGTGGCTCGACGCCAGGAACGTCGAAATCTTTTTTCACTTTTGCGGCGAACTCGCGGAGGTCCATGCCAGGCTGCTTCTCGTCGCGATACTCGTTGGTGGGACTGTCGATGTAGGCGCGGAAAGGCCAAGTGGCGACGGCCAGCCGGTCTCTTGGAGCGGTGGGAAATTTCAGCTCCGGAGCAACGCCGGAGCTGGGGGAAGCCGCGAGCAGTTTTGTGACTCCGGGCCACATTCCTACGGTAAGCGCCGCTGCGGCGACAGAAGAATTCTGCAGCATCGTGCGACGCGTGATTCTTTTCATGGTGTCCTCTTTTGGAGCGATGCTACTTGTGGTTCTCTGGCGGGAGTGTAAAACAGAAATGCGGCGTGCGATAGTTCACAGATCGTGCTGAAGAAAACGGCCGCCTCGCGACGGCCGTTTCGGAGCGTTTACGATTTGACGGACTTCATCCGTTCCAGGGTTCGTCGGCGCTGCCACCGTAAATCGAAGGCACCTGAGAGCCCATGGGCCGCAGATAGGCGGCGAGTTGGCCGCGATGGTGTATGGAATGGTTGTTGACGAATCCAAGATAGAAGACCACGGGCATGGTGAACACGCCGGCGAAATCGACTGGGGTGGTCAATTGCTCGGGAGTCATGGCGCGAACGCGACTGGCGGCGCGCAGGAAGTTTGTTTCGTACCAATTTACGAGATCGGCGATGTCCTTGGGTTCCTGTTTGAACCGCGGGGCCATATCGAATTTACGATCGGCCACTTCGTCGAGCATCTGCACGTCGCTGGAGGCGAGATGCCAGGCCAGTTCCCAAGCGGTGCGTGATTTGGGGTCGAGCCGGAAATCACGTTTTGAGTCGGGCACGGCCGCCAGAACTTTCTTCGTGGTTTCCATTTCTCGCTCTAATCCTTTGAGCATCAGTTCTCGTTGGGCAACAGCAAAATCTTGTGTCAGAGCAGGTTGTGGTGCGCTCATGAATCCTCCTGAAGTCTGGAGTTCTTATCCTTCAACTCCTGGCCACCGGGGATTCTACACCCATGCGGGGGAGGGAGGCAGAGAGAGTTGTTGCGACAAGGGAGGCGAAATCGGGGCGGAAGGCGCACTTTAAAGGCGCCCCAGCTTTGGCCAACTCGCGCCGATTTGCCAGTGGCCGTAAAATAGTAGCGGGGGATGCCGTTGGCGCCCCGGAAACCTCTAAGCATGGAACCCCGAGAAAAAGCGTCGCAGCTACCCGAAAAGCCCGGGGTGTACCTGTTCAAGGATACCGGCGGAGCGGTGATATATGTCGGGAAGGCGCGTTCGCTGCGCAGCCGGGTGCGCTCATACTTCCTGGAATCGCGCTGGATGGACGCGAAGACTGGCTCGCTGGCGCGCGAGATCGCGGACATTGAAACGGTGGTGGTGGATAACGAGCGGGAAGCGCTGGCGCTGGAACACAGTTTCATCAAGCAGTACAAGCCGAAATTCAATGTAATCCTGCGCGACGACAAGACCTATCCGTACATCAAGTTCACGGCTTCAGAAAAGTATCCGCGGGTGTATTTCACGCGCAAGGTGAAGAAAGACGGGTCGCTGTACTTCGGGCCGTATTTTCCGGCGGGACTGGCGCGGCGCATCCTGCACTTTGTTCACAAGCGATTCCTGGTGCCATCGTGTTTTGTGGATTTGACGAAGAGCCATCCGCGCCCGTGTCTGCAGTACTACATCAAACGCTGCCTGGGGCCTTGCGTCTCGGGGCTGACAACCGATGAGCGTTACGCGGAGGCGGCGCAGGATGTGCGGTTGTTTCTGGAAGGACGCCGGCACGATCTGATCGCGAGTCTGGAAGAACGGATGATGGCGGCCGCGGAGAAAGAACTGTTTGAGCAGGCGGCGGCGTATCGCGACTTGCTACGCACCCTGGAAGATATTGAGGAACGGCAGAGAATCGCGGCGGTGCAGGGCGATGACACGGATGTGCTGGGGTATTACGCAGAACCGCCGCTGGTGGCGGCAAATCTGTTCCACCTGCGCGGTGGACGCGTGGTGGATCGCCGCGAGTTCTATTGGGAAGATGTGGAACTGTTCGACCCGCATGAATTTGTGCCCTCGTTGCTGAAGCAGCTTTATCTGGAAGCGGAATATCTGCCGAAGATGATTCATGTGCCGATTGAGTTTGAAGAGCGGGAGTTGCTGGAAGAAACGTTGAGCGAACGCGCAGGACATAAGGTGGAGATATACACGCCGCAACGGGGCAGCAAGCGGGCGTTTCTGGACCTGGTGGAAAACAACGCGAAGCATTCGTTCGAACAACGCTTCCGCGTGTTGAAGCCGACGTCGAAAGCCATCAGCGAAGCGCTGCAAAATACGTTGACCTTGCCCGAGGATCCGAAGCGCATCGAGAGCTTCGATATTTCACATATCCAGGGGACAGACACGGTTGCATCCATGGTGGTGTGGGAAAACGGGCGGATGAAGAAATCGGACTACCGGAAGTTCATCATCCGCGGCGACGAGGGAAGCGGACTGGCGCAGGACAGCCGGCAGAATGACGACTTCGCGAGCATGTTTGAGGCGGTGACGAGACGCTACCGGCGTTTGCAGGAAGAAAAGAAGCCCATGCCCGGCCTGATTCTGATCGATGGCGGTCTTGGGCAGTTGCACGCAGCAGCGCAGGCGCTGGAGGCTTTGCAGATTATTAACCAGCCGATGGCCAGCATTGCGAAGAAGGAGGAGATTCTGTACGTGCTTGGGCAAGAGAATGAGCCAATTGTGCTAGAGCGGCATAATCCGGTGCTGCACCTGATCCAGCAGATACGCGATGAGACACACCGGTTCGCGGTGAGTTTTCACCGGCAGCGCCGAGGGGCTAGACAAACGAATACGGCATTGCTGGAGATACCGGGCATTGGACGCGTGACCGCGCAGAGGCTTTTGCAGCGATTCGGAAGCGTGGCGAATCTGCAGAGGGCCAGCCAGGAAGAACTGAGCCGCATGGTGTCAAAGAAAAGTGCGAAAAAGATACGGCAATATTTCGCAGAGAAAGGGCGAGCCGAGTTAACCGTTATAAATGACAATGGTGGTTAAGGTGTATTGCGGCCTCCATGCTGCTATGCTACGGTTCCTGTGGAGGTTACCGACATGGCAGACAATGTAGGTTCCAAGGTAACGTACTTTTTAGTGGGATTGGGCGTTGGCGCATTGGTGGGCGTTTTGTTTGCTCCCAAGTCCGGCGAAGAGACGCGCGATTTTCTTTCCAAGCGAGCGGATGACGGCCGCGAATTTGCACAGAAAAAGGCACGCGAGCTGCGTGAGCGGGCGGATGAACTTATCGAGCGCGGGAAGGATGTTGCCACGCGCAAGCGGGATTCGTTGACAGCAGCGGTGGAAGCAGGGCGGGAAGCGTTTCTGCGCGAATCGAAGTCGTAAATTAGGCGGGAGGGCCGAGGCGGTTTCCGCGAAGTTCGCGGAGAGGCGGGGTGTGTATGCAATTCTGGATGGAGTTCTTCAGCATCGTAGCCGCAATTGCGCTGGTGGTGCAGGTCGGCATCCTGATCGCGCTGTTCCTGCAGTTGAAGCGCACAACGGAATCCATCAACCGGGTGGTGAACGATCTGCACGCGCGGATGGGACCAATTCTGACGCGAACGCAATTGTTGCTGGATGATACGCAGCCAAAAATTGCAACTCTGGTGGAAGACGCTTCGCACATCGTGTATTTGGCGCGCGGTCAGGCGCAGAAGGTCGACCGAATCATGACGGACGCGACAGACCGTTTGCGCGGGCAGTTGGTGCGCGCGGACCGCATCCTGACGGGAGCGCTGGAAGCGGTGGAGGATGTGGGAGTGAACGTGAAGCGTGGCTTCTGGGGACCGGTGCAGAAGGCCTCGGCGATTGTGCAAGGAATCAAGGTTGGGTTGGATGTGCTGCGAGCGCGGCGAGGAAGCGCGCCGGCGCGAGAGTCGGTGGAGCAGGAAGACGAATTGTTTATTTGATGATCGCCTGCGGAGTACAACGAGATTTCAGTGAGCCGAATTAAATCTCCTCAAGAAAAGAAAAGTCTCAGACTCGACAGAGACAGGCGCAACACATTCGGAGAGAACTCAAAGTCCAGCCGCAAGAATATCCGAGCAGGTAAACAGCGCAGCCATAGGGACGAACGTCGTGCCGTCGGCTTGATACTGGGCCGGCTAAAAGAAAGCGCCAACGAAGACGACGCCTCGGCGGCCGATGATTCGACGAGGACAACCATCATCACGAAAGGCCGGTCAGCATTTAGGAAAACCCCGGACATACCCCTCGGAGTTGTAATCAAGCGAAAACTGGCGAGGTGGCATTCGCCGGAAACGACCGGAAATGCGCATACCGGCGTCGGTCCGGACATTTACGGGAAAGATGCATTTGAGGTTCCCTACGTCCGAAGCTTGCACAAGAGAGCAATCATCTTCCAACTCCGAAGTTGGGTCAGACCTAAGGGCTACGGCTCTCAAAAGAAGTCTGCATATCTTCGAACATACGAACGTAAAGAGGCGACACGGTGGAGGGAAGCCATTCGTCGTGACGCCCCTCTTTTAAAAGGATTTCTTGCTGAAGAACCACAATGGCGCGAAAAGGCGCTGCACTGGTGCGAGAAAGTTCTAGCTACTTAATCCAACCGCCGGCTAGGACTGTATCGCCGGAATAGATTGCGGCACCTTGCCCTGGGGTGATGGCGCGCTGCGGTGCATCGAAGGTGATGCGTGCGCGATTGCCGGGCAGTGCTTCGACGATGGCGGGCGAAGGATCGTGCTTGTGGCGGATCTTCACCTGAGCGCGCAAGGGTGCGGCGGGCTCTGCGATAGAAATCCAATTCACATTTTCAATTTCGAAGGAAGTGGTGCGCAAGGAATCGTCTTCGCCCACGATGACACGATTCTTTTTTGGGTCGATGGCGAGCACATAGACGGGCTTGCCGGTGGCAAAACCCAGACCTTTGCGTTGGCCGATAGTGTAATTGTGCACACCCGTGTGGCGACCGAGCACCGTGCCATCCGCGGTGACGATGTCGCCTTCCGCCTCGCTGATGGGTTTACCCACTTCGCTGGAGTAGGCGTGGATGAATTGTACGTAGTTGCCGTTGGGCACGAAGCACAACTCCATGCTTTCGGGCTTTTCCGCGACTGGCAATTTTACTTCGCGGGCCAGAGCGCGAACTTCTTCTTTGGTCAGTTCTCCCAGAGGGAATTCGCTGCGCGAGAGTTGCTCCTGCGTGAGTCCCCAAAGGAAATAGGACTGGTCCTTGGAATCGTCGCGTGCGCATAGGAGTTCGAAACGGCCGGTCTGTTCATTGTGACGGATGCGGGCATAGTGTCCGGTGGCAAGTCGCTCGGCGCCGATCTGGCGAGCCATCAGAAGCAGCGGCTCAAACTTCACATCGGTATTGCAATTGGTGCATGCGATGGGGGTGCGTCCGGCAAGATATTGTTCGACAAAGGGACGCACGACACGCTGCTCGAACTGATCCTCGAAATTCACCACGTAGTGCGGGAAGTCCAAATGTTGCGCAACACGCTTGGCATCATAGACGTCATCGAGCGAGCAGCAACGATGCTGCGCGGGGCCTTCGCCTTGAAGCTCGGGCAGGCGGCGCTGATTCCAAAGCTGCATGGTAAGGCCGACGATGGGGCGGCCCTGTTGCAGCAGGACAGCCGCTACGGTGGACGAATCCACGCCACCGGACATAGCGACGGCGACAAGGCCGGGCTGAACCGCGGTGGCGGCTGGGAGCGAGTCGAGCTGAATCTGCGTGGACATGCCAGCTTCTATTTTACAGGGAATGGCTCAAGAACGCGCGGCAGCCTCTTTTTTGTATGTGGGAGAGAGCTGACGGAGTTGCGCGACGGCAGCAGGAACGATTTCCAGCGCGGCGTCGATATCGGCTGAGGTGGTGAGGCGTCCAAGGCTGAAGCGAATGCTGGCGCGTGCTTCGGAGGCGGGCAGGCCGATGGCAGTGAGAACGTGCGAAGGCTCGACAGCGCCGGAAGAGCAGGCAGCGCCAGTGGAGCAAGCGAGGCCCTTGAGGTCGAGAGCGATGATGAGAGCTTCGCCTTCGATGCCGGGGAAGGTGATGTTGGAAGTGTTGGGCGTGCGCGTTGCGCTGGCGGCGTTGGCGCGAGAATCAGGGATACGCGAGAGAAGGCCGTGCTCCAGTTTGTCGCGGAGAGTAGAGATGCGCTGCGCGTCTGAGTCCAGAGCGATGCGTGCGAGCTCCGCGGCTTTGCCGAGGCCGACGATGCCGGCGACATTTTCCGTTCCCGGACGGAAGCCGCGCTGATGATGGCCACCGTAGAGGAACTGGCGCACGCGGACGCCCCCTTTGATAAAGAGAGCGCCGATACCTTTGGGTGCGTAAAGCTTGTGGCCAGAGAGGGAGAGCAAGTCCAGCTGGAGCGACTTTACGTCAACGGGAATTTTGCCGACGGACTGCACAGCGTCGGTGTGGAAATAGATGTCGGCTTCCGTGGCGCTGCGGCCAATTTCGGCGAGAGGCTGGACGGTGCCGAGTTCGTTGTTGGCGTGCATGATGGTGATGAGTACGGTTTCCGGGCGCAGTGCTTTGCGCAAGTCGTCGAGATTGATGAGGCCATCGCGATTGACGCGGAGATAGGTGACGGCGACACCCTGTTTTTCGAGAGCCTGACACGTGTTGAGGACGGCTTCGTGTTCGATGGCGGAAGTGATGATGTGCTTGGCAGTGGCGACTGCCGTTCCGGCATTGATCACACCAAAGATCGCGTGATTGTCGGACTCGGTGCCTCCGCTGGTGAAGACAATTTCCTGCGGGCGAGCGTTCAGAAGAGCGGCAACCTGTTCGCGAGCGGTTTCGACGGCGGAACGAGCTCGCTGGCCGAACGTGTGGATGGAGGAGGCGTTGCCAAAATCAGCGGAGAAAAAGGGAAGCATGGCGTCGAGGACCGCGGGGTCGACGGGAGTGGTAGCGTTATGGTCGAGATAGATACGATGCACAGAAACACCTGATTTCAGGATAAAAGCTATGAGTTAAAGAAGCAATGAAGCAATCAATTACGGAAGCAAGGAAGCGGCCAGGTAACGAAGTGATGAAAAACGGAAGAGAGAGCCGTTGAAATGTATAATGGCGGCACGCGCCCGTAGCTCAGCTGGATAGAGCATCTGGCTTCGAACCAGAGGGTCGGGAGTTCGAGTCTCTCCGGGCGCGCCAGTTCCTTCCTGTACTTTGGACGATTACGCTCCTTGTTCTTCAGCTCCCACTTGGTTTTTATGGAATTCGCGCTGGCGTTTATCTTTTTTTCAAGAGGTAGGGCGCTTGGTCGAACAGGTTCGCTGCACGATCTCAGTGCGGTCTTCGGCGAAGTGTTCTCGTAGCACGCTGTCGGCGAATTCCTGCTCGGAGGGTGTCATGGAAGCCACCGGCTTGCTCAAGTCGATTTTGTTCTTAGCAGGCTTTCCCTTGAAGGTCAGCCCCAATTTCTTGGCATGATTGAAGCTCATTGCGTTTCTGTTGTACATCGATTTGCGTGGTCAGGCAATCGATTTCGACCTCGCGGCGGAAGACTATTCGTGGCACTGCGCGGCCGAGTGACGGCGCGAACCTGCGAGCGTCAGCGAAGCGGCTGGAAGGCGACTCCGCAGCGAAACAGGTCTGAATCCGAGATGGGATTGATGTTGGCGATGCGGGCGGGAACGAAAATGGCGGGGGCTTGCGGGGATTCGCGAGCAAATGGAACGGCGATGTGGATGAGAGAAGAGATGGGGTAGGGATGCCTGGTCTTGAAGCTGACGCTGCCGCGGGACATGTCGATGCAAGGGACGATGTCGTCTCCAAAGGTTTCGGTGCGGACGCAAGCGAAATAGTTGACCTAGGCGCGGCGATGGAGGCGGCGATTGGCATCGGGCGGAGCGACGAAGTCGGCAGAGTTTCGAAACTGAGTGGCGCCGGCTCCAGCGGTGGCGGAGGAGGCTCTGACGCAGCACTGGGCGGGGCGGCGGGTCCAGCAAAGCCACGGCGGTTGCGACCGGTCGCGGTTGTTGCGCGGAAGTCACTGGTTGAAACTGTGGGCTGGGAGAGGGCGCTTGCGAAGCAAATTTCCAGACTGTGGCAAACCCACAATGGTCGCAATAACGCACCAATCCGCCATGAATGACACAAACATCGAACTCGAAATCGCCGTTTTCCAGGAGCAAAGGCGTGGTGCAACTGGCGCATTCAAGGGCAAGGCTCGAGATGTTTTCTGGAGGCGCCTCTGGAGGAGGGAAACTAGTTTTCCAGAAGTCGAGCGTTTCGTGAACAAAAGCTACGCCGTAGGCGTGGGTATCGCCTTGGGCGCCGATCTCACCGACGACGCGGATGTCGGCTTCGCGATTGGATTCCAGCGAGCGGAGAACCAGTTCCTGCTCCGCAACAAGTTTGTGACGAGACAGGCTGCCGGCGCCATGCAAGCTGATGATGACGGTTTTAGTCTCTTCGGAGAAAACGCGGCCTTCGCAATCGCTGCCGATCAGGAGGATGGAATTGCAATCGTAATGCGTCCGCTGCGGCTGACCTTTTGGTACGTCATCTTGGCAACCTGGGGAAGGGGTCAAGAGTCTATCTGCAGTAATGTTAGCGGAAAAAGAAGGTGACGGCGAAGGAAATGTGAAAGAGAGTTGCCTGCGAAGAACGTGTGATGGACGTTGCCCGTAGGGCTACAGAGCTTTCTGGTTGTCAGGGCTTTGTTGAGCCAGCAGCAGACTCGGAGACGATGAGATAGTCGTAAGATTTGCCATTCGCTTTGAACTTCATCTTGTCTTTATTGAGTGTGAATTCGACGCCGGTGTTGACCGGAATCAAGGCCTGATTCGAAGGTTTCTGTTGCCGAACGTGGTAATCGGTGGTGGCGGTGCGGACAACATATTCCTGGCAGAGCAACGCCGTGCTCTTTTTGTGCTTATCGGTCTTGGAGCCACAGTCCACGGAAGATTCGGAAATAATCGTGCCGGCTTGCGGCTTCTCGCCGGCCTGAACAATGCCCGCCGCCACTAGGGCCGCCGCTGACAGCAGAAGGGTTCGTTTCATGGGGACACCTCAAAGAATTGGGGCCAGTGCCGGGCGGAAACAAGTCTACAGCAATTCGCGGCGAGCTGATGCGATGCGATGCACGCGAGCGATTACATTAGAGGTTGCCGGGTTGGAAGCTGGGAGCTAGGATGAGGGAGTTTTCAGTTATCAGTTGTAAGTTTTAAGTCAGGCAAGAAGGGTGTCCGAAGCGAGGTCGTGTCGATTCATGACAAGAATTGATCCGGAACAAGAACGCCGACGACTAGCGAAGTTATATGCGGATATGAGTGATTTGGAGTTGCAGAAATTCGGCAGTGAACCGACGGCGCTTAGCGAGTGGGCTTTTGGCGCGCTGCGCGACGAAATGGCCAAGCGAGGTCTAGACTGGCCAGGGAAAGGTGCTTCGCTGGCGGCTCTACAAGAAGCAGCGTCGGTAAAAACAGATGAGTCGGGAAATGTACCGGAGGTACTGCGGGTATATCGAGACATGACGGATGCACTGACCGACCGTATGGTGTTAGAAGGCGCGGGCATCGAGTGCTATCTGTTCAACGAGAACATGGTTAGATTGGACTGGCTGTGGTCCAATCTGCTGGGTGGCGTAAAGCTGGTTGTGAGGAAAAGAGACGTCGAGGAATCTCAGAGATTGTTAGAGCAGAATGTGCCCGAGAAATTTGATTTGGAAGGAGCGGACCAATACGAACAGCCGAGATGTCCGAAGTGCGGTTCGATGGATGTGAGCTTCGAGGGCTTGATGAAACGAGTGGCAGGCGCCGGATTGTTCCTTGGGCTGCCGATAAGCGTCAAAATGAAGGGATGGAATTGCAATTCCTGCGAGCACCAATGGGGAATTGAGGATGAAAGTAAGGGTAAGAATGATGCCGCAACGACAGAGGAAGAAGGGACAAAGCCCTTGTAGCGGTTTACGCGGATAGCTTCCGTCGGGACGCCCCAACTACACGAAATAGAATTCCACCAAGCTGGCGATCAAGAACAGCGGGACAATCAGCACATAGATGCGGGCGACGTCGTGGAGCGGTTCGAGAGGAAAGATCCACCAGCGCGGGCCAGAGTGACGGATGCTCGCGCGAAACAGCGAAATACCGACATTGACTCCGGCTCCTCGGCAAGCGAGTACGGAAGAATTTGCATCAACATGACGACGACGTAATAAAGCGCTGTTTTGGGACGGGCGAAGCGGCTCTTGTGCTCGCCGTCGACCGAAACGATACCGCCAACCCATCCGCGATACGCGGCCATCGGGTAAGCGAGTGGCACGCAAAAGCCGGAAACCGTGCTGGAGATACCAGCGACGAGATTGCCTGCAAAATCCAGAGTGGCAGCGCGAAAGGGATGCCCCGCGTTGAGCTGCGTAAGGATCTGCGATTGTTGCGCAGCGCCGACCAGTTTGTCCCTGCGGGCGAGAGCGAAATGATTTTGCGAGTGAACCATGAAGATGCCGAGCAACACGGAGAGCAGGTAAGGGGCAGCGATCGTGAATATAGGAAAACGAACGCGGGATAGTGCGCGAAGGATGTTCACAATGGGCAGCTCCGGGCGACGCGGGACGTGTTGGCATTATAGCCCGGCGCCGGGCGAGCACGATTTTGAACGGCCGTTTCGTTCGAAAAGAGCGGAGTTATGTTTGCTGATGCAAGACTTTTGCGCCGCTCCGAGTGGCGTGGTAGTGTGAGCGGTTGGCGCTCTCAGAAATGGAATTTCCCAGGAGGAGCGAAGTGGGATACGCGGATTTGCGGGAGTTTGTGCGTCGGCTGGAAAAAGAGGGCGAGCTGAAGCGCGTGAAAGCGGAAGTGGACCCGGTGCTGGAAATCGTGGAAGTGGTGCAGCGGGCGCAAGCGCAGCCGGGGCCGAAGGGAAATCCAGGCGGGATGGCGCTGCTGTTTGAAAAGCCGAAAGGTTCGCGGTACCCGCTGTTGATCAACGCGTTTGGAAGCGAGCGCCGGATGGAGTTGGCGTTCGAGGTGGAAAAGCTGGATGACATAGCGGCGCGGATTCGCGGGTTCATGGACATGCAATCGCCGCAGGGATTGTTCGACAAGATAAAGATGCTGCCAAAGCTGGCGGAGCTGGGATCGTTTTTCCCGAAGAGCGTGAAAGATGGGCCGTGCAAGGAGATTGTGCGCAAAGGAAGCGACGTCAACCTGCTGGATTTTCCGATATTGAAATGCTGGCCGCAGGACGGCGGGCGATTCATCACCTTTCCGCTGGTGTTAACGAAAAATCCGGAAACTGGAAAACGCAATGTGGGCATGTACCGGATGCAGATTTACGACGAACGGACCACCGGGATGCACTGGCAGACGCAAAAGCACGGCGCGGAACACTTTCGTCGAGCGCGGGCGCAGAATCAGGAAGGTCGCATTCCAGTAAGTGTGGCCATCGGGTCAGACCCGGCAACGACGCTGGGAGGCATCCTGCCGATTCCGCCAGACCTGGACGAGATGATGTTCAGCGGCTTTTTGAAACGAGAGCCGGTGGAGATGGTCAAGTGCGAAACGAATGAATTGGAAGTGCCGGCGAATGCGGAGATCGTGCTGGAAGGACATGTGAACCTGAACGAGATGAGAACGGAAGGGCCGTTCGGGGATCACACGGGATATTACTCGCTGGAAGGAGAGTTCCCAGTTTTTCATGTGGAGTGCGTGACGCACAGGAAAGATCCGATTTATCTGACGACGGTGGTGGGGCGGCCGCCGCAGGAAGATTTCTACATGGGGTATGCGATTGAGAGAGTGTTCCTGCCATTGATGAAGATGACGCATCCGGAAATCGTGGATGTGTCGATGCCAGCGGAAGGGATTGTGCACAATCTGATGATCGTGTCGATCCGCAAATCGTTTCCGGGACACGCGCGAAAAGTGATGAACGCGATCTGGTCGCTGGGGCAAGCCATGTTCACGAAGGTGCTGGTGGTGGTGGACCACGATGTGAACGTGCACGATTACCGCGAAGTGGTGTGGAAGGCGCTGTGCGCCATCGACCCGGAACGCGATGTGCAGTTTATGCTCGGACCGATGGACACGCTGGATCATGCTGCCAGGATGCAGGATTTTGGGTCAAAGATGGGAGTGGACGCCACGCGGAAATGGGCCAGCGAAGGATTTGCGCGGCCGTGGCCGGACGAAATCTTGATGGATGAGAAAACGAAAGGGCGCGTCGATGGGTTGTGGAAGAGTTTAGGGATCTAGCGATCGAGTTCTCGCGGGACATCGGAAGGGCGCCAGCCCTCAGAAGACGCTCGCCACAAAATCTTATTTCGGGATTGCAGGTAGCCAGGTGAGGCCGTCGACGCCTTTGGTTAGATGCAATGGTTCCTCCAGATTTCCTTCGCGCAAATTCAAAACTTCAATCGTGCCTGCCTGAGGGCAGCTTACGTAGGCGTGTGAGCCGTCCGGCGTGAGAGCGACTTCGCCGAGAGCGCCGGGGATATCGTAGGTTTTATCCACAGCGCCGCTGGAAAGATTCACAACGAACAATTTTCCTTTAGGAGAATCCGCGACGAGACTTTTTCCATCCGGCGTGGGCTGCGACGAGTAGACGGTGGAGGGAAGGTCGATCCAGCGAGCGATGGAATTCGAAGAAGTGTCAATGACCGCGATGCGGGGTGCATCCTGGTCGTGAGTGAAGAGCCACTTGCCATCGGGCGAGAGCGAAATGCGCTGAACCATCTTCGCAACAGGAATGACGGTGACGAGAGCGTGCTTGCGAAGATCCAGAACGCTGATGGTGCCATTGGCGACGTTGGCGGTGTAAGCGCGAGAGCCGTCGGGAGAAATCACAAGCATGTGGGATTCGGGACGGCCCGTGGGGATTTCGGCGACGACTTTGCGGGAATGGACGTCGATGGCGTAGACGGCGTTGGCGAGTTCCGCGGTGACGTACAGCAGGCCATCAGGGCCGAACTTAGCGCAATGCGGGCGGACAGGTTTCGGGAGATTGATGATATCGATCGCGCGTCCGGTTTGCAGGTCGACGATTTCAATCGCGCCGCCATCCGTGCCGGGCTTGCCCACTCCGGAATTGCCATAGATCGGAACGTAGCCAAAGCGGCCATCGAAAGATGTGGTGACCTCGTGGCCGTTGATGTCGACGCCGGTAGTGGAAATGGTTTTGCGAGAAGAGAGATCGATGAGCAGGGCGGTGTGTTCAAACTGATTAGCGACGAAGAGATAGCCCTGAGCGCGAAGGGAGGGAGCGATCAGCGTAAGGCAGAGAACGAAGGGCGCTCCAATAGTCAGGCGGATGTTGCGACGCATCGATGACCTCGCTAAAGAGAGAATTGAGCCGCCAAGTATAACGCGAACAGAAACGCGCACGATGCGCAAATTCAAACGAGGAGTTGGCGTTTGCGGCCGAGCAGCGCGGCTACGGCGAAGGCGGCGGTCAGCGCGAAGTAAAAAAGTGGATAGTGCGTTGCGGGTGTGGCGGGGGCCGAGGCGGCATAGTCGAACGTGGCGAAGCCGTGCATTGGGCCCAGATACCACAGCAGCGTGTAGAGGATTTCGAATGGCTTGGAGGAGCCGCTCCAGGCGCCGAGGGCCAGTGCGGAGGTGGGAATAAACAGTGCGCCGATCAGCCAAGCAAACAAGCCGCGCCAATTGCCGCTGAGCAGCAGGCGCAGAGCGAATCCGCTGCCGGTGAGAATCGCGAGGAGCACACCTGCGAGCCAGACGGCTGGCAGTTGGCGCGAGATGGGGTGAGGCGCAGAGAAAAGAAGTTGGTGCGTCTGGTGTTGTACTTCGCGAATGCCCATGGAAGACCAAAGCAGGATGGGCCAGATCCACGCGCATCCCAACAGTATGCCGCGAGCGGAGGGATCGGGAACGGCGGCCGAGGCAATAATGAATCCAGCCGCGACGAGATACCACCACCAGCGCTGACCCTTCAGTAACAAACGAATTTCAGCGGAGAGAATTGTCAGGAAGCGGGAGTGAATTGCGAAGGCCGGTAGTGGCGTGAGCGTCCGCACCGGTGAAGCCGCGGCTACAAAAGGTGCGGAGATCGGCACAGCCACAGCGGGCGTTGGCGATGCTGACGATGGGCGGTAACGGCGCGCAGGATCGAAGCGATCGAACAGAAGCGACGCCAGGAGCGAGAGGCCCAGCGCGACGGCGAATAAAGCCAGGCGGGAGACCAGAATGTCAGATGTCCAGGAAACGCCTCCCCAACGGAAGGTGGGAGCCGGAGCCCGCAAAGAGCCGACTTCGAGAGAAAAGGAAAAGCCAGTGTTCTCCAAAGGCAGCCCGGAGGCAGCGATCATGCTTTCACGCATGATGGAGAGGCCGCTGAGATCGAACGTGAGAGTGCGGGTAGCCACAGGAGCGGCGAGCATAGCGGTCCAAAGAAAGAAATAAGCGACATTTCCGAAACCGCCGCGAAGGAAGGGAATGGTCTCAAACGTGACGGCCAGGGCAGCGATTACCGCCATCGTAGGGATTGCGAGGAGTAATAAAGGAGCGAAGAGTTTCCAGAGGTGGATATGCAAGTCCTCGGCGCGAACCAGTTGCATCACGATCGCGGACAGAGCGAGAACGAGGATCATCAACGAAAGAACCGCGAAGTTGCTGAGAAACTTGCTGAGGATGTAAAGAAATTTGGAGAGCGGAGTACCGGCAAGAATTTCGCCGACGCGAGTTTCGCGGTCGCGCTGAATGGTATTCTTCACGAAATAAAAGCCGGCAAGAGAGATGAAGGTGCTGCCGACCATGGCAAGAAGAGCACCGATCCACGCAGAATTGTAGATGCCGCGAAATTCACCGACGCGTAGCATGAGTTTGCCAACGGCGGCGAGATATCCGAAATAAAGCGCCAATCCCAGTGTAAAAAGAAAGCTGTAGCGGCGGATGCGTTCCAGGAAATCCGCTCGAGCGGAAGCAAACACCATGCGAGGAATCTTCACGAAGCGACTCCCAAGCCAGCTGAGCGGGTGCTCGCGATGGAAGCGAGATAGGCATCCTCCAGCGTTGGCTCGAGCGCCTGTGCTTGCGGCATAGGCGCGGAGCCGGACACAACACGAACGTGCACGCCGTCGCTGCGATGAGCAGTGCTGGTGATCAGGTGCTGCTGCTGGACAACGGGAAGAGCGGCACTGGGAACGACGATCTCCCAAACTTTCCCGGAGATGGCAGCGAGCAGGGATTCCGGAGAATCGTGAGCGAGAAGCAGGCCGTGATTCAAGATGGCGATGTCGGTGGCCACGGCTTCCACGTCGGAAACAATGTGCGTGGAAAGAATGACGATGCGTTCACCGGAAAGTTCCGAGAGTAGATTGCGAAAACGAACGCGTTCTTCGGGATCGAGCCCGGCCGTGGGTTCGTCGACGATTAAAAGTTGCGGGTCGTTCAGCAGAGCTTGCGCAATGCCGACGCGCTGGCGCATGCCACCGGAAAATCCGCCGAGAGGACGATCGCGAACGTCAGTCAAATTGACCACGGAAAGAAGTTCGTCGATGCGGCGACGCGCAGCGGAACGCTCGAGACCTTTGACGGCGGCGAGATATTCTAAAAACTCAAACGCTGTGAGATGCGGATAAATGCCAAAATCCTGCGGCAAGTAACCCAAAACTGTGCGCAGCGGATCTGGCGATGATAATGCATCGGTGTCGTTCCAAAGCACACGTCCGCGTGTGGGGCGTGTGATGGTGGCGAGAATCCGCATCAGAGTGGATTTCCCGGCGCCATTGGGACCAAGCAGGCCGAGAACGCCGGGACGCAATGCCAGACTGATGTTTTGCAGCCCCCAAACATTTCCACGATATTGTTTTGCAACCGCTTCAATAAGCAGATTCATGCCTGCGGAACCTCCGTGTGAAAAACGCCGGACCTGTCTGAGCAAGACTACGGACTGACGGAACAAAAGGTTTCAAAAAGAGCGAGTTAGACGATGGAGAGAGTGTGTGCCGGGAGCCGGAAATAATCCAGCGAATGCGAGTGGTGAAAAATTGTTGGTGTAGAAGAGCGAGAAGAGAAAAGAGCGAGGAGCATGGAGACAAAGGATAACCGTACTGTGGGACAGGGAGCAGGATTTCGAAAAAGCACAAGTGGTAGTGGTATTTAAATCGGATGCATACAACATATAGAGAGAGGTGCCTACAATACCCGGTGAATTGCCTAAGATTCCCGGCATTCTTAGGACAACTGCGGGAGAGAAAGGCTTGACGGTTGAGTGAGGCGGGTGACATAACGGGACCACGGGCTGCACCTGTGGAGAATTCCGATTCGGAGTGAGGGTGCGGCAACGCTCAGCAAGAAGGGCGTTAACAGACAGGGTGGCGTTCCTCGTGAGCGAATCTCGTGAAGTGATGAACGTGCGGCAGGCTTCACAGTATCTGGGAATCAGCCCAGACACGCTGTACCGCTACATCACAGAGGGCGAAATACCCGCATTTAAACTGGGAAATCGTTGGAAACTAAGGAAGACGATCCTGGACCGGTGGATGGAACGGAAGATGAGTCAAGCGGTAACCAAACGCCGATAGGAAATGCTCTGGCTCAAAGTTTAGGGAAAGAGGGCGCGCTATGTGGTTACTCGGGGGAAAGAAAAACAAGCAATTGGTGGGACTGGATATCGGATCCAGTTCGATCAAAGCGGTGGAGCTGAAGTTGACCAAGGCGGGATATGAGCTGGTCAGCTATGGCATGGAGCCGCTTGCGCAGGACACGGTAGTGGACGGCGCGATCATGGACGCACCACAAGTGGCGAATGCCATCACGAAGATTTTCGACACGGAAAAAGTGAAGACGAAGAACGTGGCGACATCGGTTTCAGGGCATTCGGTGATCGTGAAGCGGGTGCCGCTGCCATTAATGACCGAAGAAGAGCTGTACGACCGGATTCCGTCGGAAGCGAGCCAGCACATACCGTTCGACATCGCGGACGTGAACCTGAGTTATCAGTTGCTGGAAGCGATGGACGCGCAGATGGACGTGCTGCTGGTGGCGGTAAAGAAAGACAAGATCCTGAATCACACGAACGTGCTGGCGCAAGCAGGAAAGACGCCAGTGGTGGTGGATATCGACGCTTTTGGTTTGCAGAACTGCTTCGAGATTAATTACGAACCAGATGCGGGACAGACCGTGGCGCTGCTGAACATCGGGGCCAGCGTGATGAACATCAACATCGTGCGTGGCGGGATCCCGCTGTTCACACGCGACGTGAGCGTCGGCGGCAACCAGTACACCGACGCACTGCAGAAGGAACTGGACTTGAGCTTTGACGACGCGGAGCGGCTGAAGAAAGGCGACACGCTGCCGAGCGTCACGGACGAACAGAAATCACAAATCCTGCGAAGCGTATCGGATATTCTGACGCTGGAAATTCAGAAAACGTTCGACTTCTTCCGCGCGACGGCCAGTGGCGAGAATATTCAGCGCATCATGGTGGCGGGCGGGACGGCGCGAGTACCGGGCCTGGTGGATTTGTTGCGTGAAGAATTTGCGATGCCGGTGGAGGAACTGAATCCGTTCCGCAAAGTGCTGATCAACCCGGCAAAGCATAGTGAAGATCAGATTCGGGATTTGGCACCCAAATTGGTTGTTGCCGTGGGACTGGCCCTGAGGAGCTTCGACTAGCCATGATCCGCATAAACCTGTTAGGACAAACGCGGCCCAAAGCCGCCCGACGCCCGGCGGACACCGGAGCGGCGCTGCCGGTGGTGTTCATCGGAGCGGGCGTGCTACTTGGCGGATTGTTTCTTTTTTACTTCTACCACTCGTGGCAAGCGCAGTTGAATGACGAGACGAAACGCATTCAGACGTTGCAATCGCAGAAGACCGAACTGGAGCAAGTGAAGCTGCAGGTGGAACAGTTCGAGAAGCAGAAGCAAGTGCTGCAACAGCGAGTGATGACCATTGAACAACTGCAGCACGATCGCATGGGCGGCCAGGAACTGCTGGACCAGGTGGCCAACACGGTTTCGCGCGCCGAGAATCTTTGGCTGACGTCGATGACGAAGAAGGGCTCGAACCTGACAATTGAGGGCGCCTCGGCTTCCATCAATTCGGTTGCGAATTTCATCACCGCGCTGAAGCGCTCCGGATACTTCCAGAAGATCGAAATCAAGGAAGCCAAGCAAGACGAGAAGAATGCCGCGGTACAGACTTTCGTTTTCTCTATCAATGCGGAGATCGCGCCGTCAGGACCAGCGGCGGGAACTCCACAAACGAAGCCGGCGAACGCGCCATCGCCAGCGACACCAAATCCAGCAGCACCGGCGAAGAAAGGATAAGGGGAAATCATGGCGAATCCTTTCCGAGACATGTCGGTGGTGATGCAAGCGCTGGTAGCGCTGGCAATCGCGGTGATCTTGGTGTTAGTGGGCTTGTATCTGCCGTTTTCACCAGTGGCACAGAAACGCGCGGAGTACGACCAGGCAGTGCAAGCGCGCACGAAGTTGAACCAGGAAGTCACGCAATTGCAGGTGTACAAGCAGCGTTACGGCGAACTGAAGCAGCAGATGGATTCGTTGAACAAGCAACTGGACACGCTGAAGACGATCGTGCCGGAAGAAAAGGAAGTGGATGAGTTCATCCGGCAGATTCAGGGAGCGGCGAGCGCGGCAAACGTACAGTTGCGGAAGCTGACGGCAGGGAAGATCGACAGCAAGGAATATCACTACGAGATGCCGTTTGAAGCACAGGCCGACGGGCCGTACTTCAACGTGCTGGATTTCTTTCAACGGTTGAGCAGGCTTTCGCGAATCATCAATGTGGGAGACTTGCAGTTGGATGATCCGGGCGCGGCCAGTTCCAAGGAAACGAAATATCCGGTTCGTCCGGGAACGACGGTTACGGGAATTTTCACGATCACTACCTACTTTACGAAACAGGCCGATACAACCCCAGCAGCCGCAACTGCCACAAAGGCGGCTCCCGGGGTGAATCAGCCGGCGGTGAAAAAACCGTGAGCAGGAATGAGCGAGCCATGCGCCTAGGCAAAACACTGGTAGTTGCGAGTCTGCTGGCAGCCGCCGGAAGCGGTTTGTACGCGCAGACGAAAACACCGCCGACGCCACCCCCCGCAAAAACGGGAACGGCCAAAGCGGCGGCCAAGACGAGCAAGACGGCCGCGCCAAAAGCCACTTCCGGAGCCGCCGCTGCTGCGCCAGCCGAGAGCGAGCAAAAGGTGGCAAGGCGTGATCCGTTCGAATCGCTGACCACCCGGCAGGATGCGGCGGCAAAGACCGCAGCCAACCTTCCTCCGGGCAAGCCCGGACTGCAGATTGGGACGTTGCGGTTGGACGGCATCGTGAAAGCGCCCAACGGCATGATTGCGGTGGTTACCAATCCCCAGGCTCGCACTTACTTTTTGCGAGATGGAGATCAGCTGTACGACGGACGCGTGGAAAAGATTGGGATGGACAGCGTTTCGTTCCATGAAATTGGCAAGGACGCATTTGGAAAGCCAGTGGAACGCCAGGTAAATAAGAGAATTTACTCCAGTGCAGGAGAACAGCAATGAAGACGAACCGGCCGGCCTTTCGAATTGGCTGCCTGATAGTAGCGAGCATGATGCTGGGGGGAAACCTGGCAACAGTTCGCGCACAGGCGCCCGCTGGAGCCAGCACGAACGCAGCGGTGATCTCAAGCGTGGCGATAACGCAAGCGCCACAGCGAGCCGCAATCCGCGTGGAAGGAGCTGGGAAATTAGACGTGCATGCCGCGCGCATGCAGAATCCGGAGCGATTGGTGCTGGATTTCGCGAGCGCGACGATGACCGTGCAGAAGACGTCGATTCCCGGCGTGTCCGCACCGGTGCGCAGCGTACGCATGGGACAGTTCCGTCCGGACGTCGCCAGAGTGGTGATTGACCTGACGACCGCGGCTCCGTATCAGATCGCGCATGAAGGCGAAGCCGTGGTGATCTATTTCACGACCGAAGAGCAGCCGGTGGAAGCATCGCCGGTCAACTCGGCCGCGACGCAGAAGACGCGTCGGGACATTTCTTACGTTGCAGGCACGCCGCGGAACAAGGCGAGCAAGCCGTCTGACGCGGTGGCACCACGGTTCCCGCTGCCCAGCGACTTGACGCAGCCGACGATGGTGTTGGCATCGCTGAAGGAAAAGACCGAGCCAGCGCGTCCGGAAGCGCAGCAGGCGGCTCAACAAGCGGCACAGCAGGCGAATAATGCCGCGAGCACGTTGGCGACCTCGCAGAACGGCGCACAGATGAGCGCGCCGCCGGCAGCCGCGGGACGGTACACAGGTGAACCGATCTCGGTGAACCTGAAGGACGTGGATCTGAAGGACTTTTTTCGACTGATACACGAGATCAGCGGCTTGAACGTGGTTCTGGATCCGAACGTAAAGGGAACGCTGACGATCGTTCTGGATGAAGTGCCCTGGGACCAGGCGCTGGATATCGTGTTGCAGAATAACGGCCTGGACAAGCAAATGTCCGGCAACGTGCTACGCGTAGCCACTCGCGACACGCTAAAGAAGGAAGCCGAGACGCAGCGGGACCTGGAAAAGGCACAGGCCGAGGCTGTCGCTCCGGTGACCTTCACGAGAGTTCTGAGCTATGCGAAAGCCGCGACGATGAAGGACACGCTGAAAAAGTTCCTCTCGACGCGCGGAGACATCCTCTCTGACGACCGATCGAACCAACTGATCATTCGAGATATTCCATCGGTCATACCGGTGATTGATAACCTGATTCGCCAGTTGGACCGCAAGTCGCAGCAGGTGGAAATCGAAGCCCGTGTAATCTCGGCGTCGCGTTCCTTTGCGCAAGATATCGGTGTGCAGTGGGGCTTCGCGGGGACCACAACGAGCGGGCGGTCGATTTATGGAGGCAACCCGAACGTGGGAGTGAGTCCAATCCAAACCGGCTCGGCACTACCGCAGCCGCCATTGGTGGCTACTCCAACAAGCACCTCGGGCGGTTCAACCACCCCCGGTCTTCCGTTTAACGTGAACCTGGGAGCAGCGGCGCCGACGAGCGGTATCGGATTCATCCAGCGTTCGCCGAACTTCGCGATTGACTTGTTCATTTCCGCGGCGGAGGCAAAGGGCGTAGGAAAACTACTGTCCAAGCCGAAGGTCATTACGCAGAACAACGAAAAAGCGATCGTCAAACAAGGTCAGAAGATCCCGATTCAGACGACCATCAACAACACCATTTCCGTTCAGTACATCGACGCGGTGCTGCAACTGGAAGTGACGCCGCAGATTACGGCGGAAGGCACGGTATTCATGGACGTGCTGGTGGAGAATACGCAAATCGATAACGGTATTCCTCGCGTACAAGGTATCCCGGCGTTGGACACACAATCAGCGCAAACCAAGGTGCTGGTGGCTGACGGGGGGACCGTGGTAATCGGCGGAATCATCATCACGCAGCAACAGACGCAGATTACCCAAGTGCCAGTGGTGGGAAGCCTGCCGCTGATTGGTCACTTGTTCAAGCGCACAAACATCAACATCAGCTCGTCGGAACTTCTGTTCTTCCTGACGCCGCGAATCATCCCTGGCTGATAGCTGGAGCTGAACGGCCCAGAAAACGGAAATCGGGTACACTAGAATCGAGGAGACGCGGGTCTCCTCGATTTTTTTATGACTGTAGATTTCGCAAAGAGACGCAGAGCAGCTCTGAGAGAACTCCGGCGGAGAAAGCTGGACTGCCTGGTGGTGACTCGGGCCGCGAATTGGTATTACTTGACCGGATTTACCGGCGAATCTGGGGCCTTGCTCTTGGGAGAGGCGGGCGCGACGCTGCTGACGGACGGGCGGTTCACGATCCAGGCGCAGGAAGAAACCCGCGGGGTGAAAATCGAAAAACAGCAAGGGTCGCTGTACAAGGTGCTGGGAGATTATTTAAAGCGGACGAAGGCGGGAGCGACGGGTTACGATCCTGGGGCACTGACCATTGCCGACTGGAAAGTGCTAAGAAAAGCTGCAGGGGCGAAATGGCGAGGAGTTGAGGCTGGCGGCATCGTGGAAGGCCTGCGGATGAGGAAAGACGCGGGAGAATTGGCGGTAATGCGAAGGGCTGCGGTTCTGGTGGGGGAAGTATTCGAAAGCGTCCTGAAACTGATTAAACCGGGTGTGCGAGAAAACGAAATCAGCGCCGAAATCGAGTACCAGATGAGGAAGGGTGGAGCGAGCGGACCCTCCTTTGAAACCATTGTGGCGTCAGGGCCGCGGGCTGCGCTGCCGCACGCCAGACCCACGGGTAAGAGGCTGAGGAAAAATGAGTTGGTAGTGCTAGACCTGGGTGTTATACTCGGCCACTATTGTAGCGATATGACGCGAACGGTCCACTTGGGTCGGGCGTCGCAGCGAGTTCAGGGCTGGTACCGGGCAGTACAAGAAGCACAAGAAGCCGGGGTAGCGGCGGTGAAAGCCGGGGTTACCTGCGGAGATGTGGATGCCGCCGCGCGGGCAGTCCTGAAGAAGCACGGGCTGGAAACGTGGTTCGTGCATAGTACGGGTCATGGATTGGGCCTGGAAGTACACGAAGAACCCAGAGTAGCGCGAGACCAGGCGACTCGACTCGAACCAGGGAATGTGATTACGATAGAACCGGGCGTCTACATCGAAGGAGTTGGGGGCATCCGGATCGAAGACGACGTGGCGGTACGACCCGGTGGACGAGAAGTCTTGACCCGCGTGAAGCGGGATCTCATTGAGATTTGAGAACGCATGAAACGGAAAAAGCCGAAGAAGGCGAGTGAAAGCCCGTTGTCCGCGAGCCCCGAACTGGGCCAGATAGAAGAATTGCTGCGCTTCATGAGCGAGCACAACCTTGAGGAATTCGAATATGCGCGGGGAGACCTGCGCATCCGATTGAGGAAGCCGGCAAGCAATTCGGGGTTGTCCGCCGGGCCAAGACCGCCGGCGGAGATCATCGTGCCCAGCGCAATCGAGCCGTCCACAGCGCAGAACGCTGGTGCTGCGTCGGAGGCGGAAGCGGAATTGCGCGGCGGCGAGGACTTGTACCTGGTGAAATCGCCGATCGTGGGGACGTTTTACTCGTCACCAAGCCCGGGCTCGGAGGAATTCGTCAAGGTGGGTCTGCACGTGGATGTAGGGCAGACGCTGTGTATCGTGGAAGCCATGAAGTTGATGAATGAAATCGAGTCGGAAGTGAGCGGCGAAGTGCTGCGGATTTTCGCGGAAAACGGACAGCCGGTGGAATACGGGCAGCCGCTGTTTGGGATTCGTCCAAGCCGGAAAAGATAGCCGGCGCCTCTAACTATGTTCCAGAAGATTCTCGTAGCCAATCGTGGGGAAATCGCCCTGCGAATCATCTGCGCTTGCAAGGAATTGGGGATTGCGACGGTGGCGGTGTATTCCGAGGCCGATCGCAATTCGTTGCACGTGCGCTTTGCGGACGAGGCGGTTTGCATCGGGCCGCCGCGAAGCAGCGAGAGCTACCTGAACATACCTCACGTGATCAGCGCGGCGGAAATCACCAACGTCGATGCCATCCATCCGGGATACGGGTTTCTTTCGGAAAACGCGAACTTCGCGAAGGTGTGCGAAGCGTCGGAGATCACCTTCATCGGTCCGAAGCCGGAAGTGATCGAAATGATGGGAGAAAAGGATCGAGCGCGACGCGAGATGAAAACGGCGGGACTCCCGACGATTCCGGGAAGTGACGGCGTGGTGGAAGGGGAAGGGCCGCTCGCCAAGGAAGCGCATCGGGTTGGCTACCCGTTGATATTGAAGGCCGCGGCAGGCGGAGGCGGCCGTGGCATGCGGGTAGTGAAGAACGAGCAGGACCTGCTGGCGGCGTACCAGACGGCGCGCAGCGAGGCGCAGCAGGCTTTTGGCACGCCTGATGTGTACATGGAGAAGTTTCTGGAACATCCGCGGCACATTGAAATTCAGGTGCTGGGGGATCAACACGGGAAAGTGATTCATCTGGGCGAGCGCGAGTGCACGATTCAACGGCGTCACCAAAAGCTTGTGGAAGAATCGCCATCGCCGGTGCTGGATGCCAAGCGCAGGAAAGAGCTCGGGGGAAAAGTGACCCGGGCGCTGGAGAAGATTGGCTACACCAACGCCGGGACGGTTGAGTTTCTGATGGACACCGATGGAGCCATCTACTTCATCGAGATGAACACGCGCATTCAGGTGGAGCATCCCGTGACGGAGTTCGTCACCGGAGTGGATTTGGTGAAAGCGCAGATCCGGGTGGCGGCCGGGGAGAAAATCGAGCAAGCCGCGGGCGAGATCAGCTTCACTGGGCATTCGATCGAGTGCCGGATCAATGCGGAAGATCCCGAGACGTTCGTGCCCTCAGCGGGACGCATCACCACGTTCCAGGCGCCAGGGGGAACGGGCGTGCGGGTGGATTCGGCGGCCTATACTGGGGCGCTGATTCCGCCGTACTACGATTCGCTGGTGGCGAAGCTAATCGTCAAGGGCCGGGACCGTGGGGAAGCGATCGGGAGAATGAAGCGGGCCCTGGAGATGTTTGTGATCGAGGGCATCAAGACGTCGATTCCGTTGCAGCGGCGAATCATGGCCGACCCGGATTTTGCGAGCGGGAAGTTTGATACGCACTTCATCGAAAAGTTAGTGAACACCAACGGCAAGTAAATCCTGCTGGGCCTTGTGATGCCACAGCTGACACCGTGTTAAGCTGCTGCCGGTCGCTCCGAATGGCCCATTTGGAGGAACAGATGGTGCAATGCTACATGAGTTTGTCGTCCATACGTTTCTTCGTGTTGCAAGAGGCGTCACAGTACGACCTTCGATCGCTCCCTCAGTTCTTGCTTGTTGCGTCGATCGTTTGTGTCTTTCTCTTTCTGATCCCTGTGGTACAGCTCCTTCGCCGGACGGGCCATCATCCACTCTGGTGCATACTCAGCCTCCTTCCGATGCTAAACCTCGGCGCCCTTTGGCTCTTCGCGTTCAAGCCATGGCCCACAGATACGAAGTCTGGAAACGCCGGAAAGTGAAACGTGTGATTGTGGAAGTGAAGAGTTCACTTCCACGAGTTTGAGATCGCGCGTGGTGTCGCTGGCGAAGTTGCAGCGGATCGCTGCGATTCAGTGTCAGTGTTCGGCTCCCGTTATCCTCGTGATAACCTGCTTGTGGGACACCAGAACGTCAAAAGAGGAGCCTTTTCTTGGGCCTTTGCCTACCTAGACTCTATGTGATATTAGACGCTGGACTGATGACGGGTTCCATCGAAGACACAACCAAAAAACTGATGGACGTAGGCGTGCTCGCGCTGCAGTACCGTAACAAGAAAGGTAGCGCTTGCGAGGTGCTGGAAGTTGCGCGCAGTGTGGCGGGAATCGTGCGTTCCACGGGCGTGAATTTCTTCGTAAACGACCGCGCGGACATTGCCAAGCTCTGCGGTGCCAGCGGGGTACATGTGGGACAAGAGGATTTGGGGGTTGAACAGGCGCGCGCGGTGATGGGACCGGAGGGATGGATCGGCGTATCGACGCACAACGAGGCGCAATTCCGGGCGGCGGCGCAGACTTCGGCGGATTACATGGCGGTTGGTCCGATATTTGGGACCACAACAAAAGAAAACCCTGATCCGGTGGTCGGGACGGAACTAATCCGCCGCGTACGAGCTTTGACGGAGAAGCCGATCGTTGCTATCGGCGGAATCACGCTGGAGCGAGCTGCAGAAGTGATCGAGGCGGGGGCAGATTCGGTGGCGGTGATCAGTGACATTTTGCGCGCGGACAATCCTGCGCAGCGGGCCGGGCAGTTCATTCGACGACTGGAAGCCGTGAAGCCAACGGTGAGCCACTGAGGTGCGCAACGAATGGCAGAAGCGATAAGCAAGGTTCACGGCGAGATGGCTAAACCGGAGCACGGATTCGTAAAGGCTATCGGCTTGTTCGATGGAACGATGATTGTCGTCGGCTCGATGATCGGGTCGGGCATTTTCATTGTCGCCGCCGATATTTCGCGACAGACGGGCTCGGCCGGCGGACTACTTCTCACCTGGATACTGACGGGTTTCCTCACCATAGCCGCGGCGTTGTCGTACGGTGAACTGGCAGCGCTGTTCCCGCACGCCGGCGGGCAGTATGTCTATTTGAGGGAAGCATATTCACCGCTGTGGGGATTTTTGTATGGCTGGACGCTGTTCCTGGTAATTCAGACTGGCACAATTGCGGCGGTTGCGGTGGGATTTGCGCGGTATTTGGGCGTGATCTTTCCGGCAATCTCGCCGAGGACGTGGATTATTCCACCGCTGAATTTTTCGTCTGGCTACGCCATCAGCCTTTCGGTGCAGCAACTGGTGGCCGTGCTGATGATTATTTTCCTGACGTTCCTGAATACACGCGGAGTAAAGCTGGGCAAGTGGATCCAGAACGTGTTTACCTCGGCGAAGATGCTGTCGCTATTGGGGCTGATTTTCCTGTGCGTGTTTGTGGCGAGGAACGCCGCCGCGATTGCCGACAATTTTTCGCATTTTTGGGCGATTCGGGGCGCGCAGCCCATCGAACCCGGCACTAGTTTCTTGAAGAATTTGCTGCCGACCGTAACGGCTGCCAGCGGGTGGTTTGGGTTGCTGGTGGCCTTCGGAGTCGCGCAAGTCGGGTCGCTATTTTCGGCGGATGCCTGGAACAACATCGGGTTTACGGCCGCAGAGGTGAAAAATCCGAAGCGTGACGTGGCGCTGTCGATGGCCTTCGGCACAATCATCGTGATTACGCTGTACTGTCTGGCGAACTTGGCTTATCTCTGCGCGTTGCCGCTGGCGCAGATTCAGAATGCAGCTGATGACCGAGTGGCCACAGCCGCGCTTTCTGCAATATTTGGAGCGAAGGGGGCGTGGATGATGGCTGTCGCCATCATCATTTCCACGTTTGGTTGCGACAATGGACTGATTCTGGCGGGATCACGCGTGGCTTACGCGATGGCAAAAGACGGGTTGTTTTTTCGAGCCACGGGAAAACTGAACGACAAAGGCGTGCCAGGCACGGCGCTGGTGCACCAGGGAATCTGGATCATCATATTGATCATGCTGCGCACGCGCAAACCTGATGGCACATATGGGAATCTGTACAACGATTTGCTGGATTACGTGGTTTTTGCCGCGCTGCTGTTTTATGCGCTGACCATTCTCGGAGTGTTTGTTCTAAGGAAAACGAGGCCAAACGCCGAGCGGCCGTATCGAGCATTTGGGTATCCGTGGCTGCCACTCTTGTATATAGTGGCCGCTATCGGAATTATGGTGGTGCTGCTGCTATATAAAACGCAGACAGCAGGGCGTGGCATGGTGATCGTGCTATTGGGGCTTCCGGTGTACTGGTTGTGGAACCGGAAGAAGGGCGCGGCCAGCAAAGAAAAGTAGTTCCTGCAAAGCGAAAAGACAAAAGGAGGAGTTGCATGGGCAACCCCTTGTTCGCGAAGAAGACGCTGGACCAGTTGATCGCCGAAGCGAAAGAGACCGGCGAGCACAGCCTGAAGAAAACGCTCGGTCCGTTTCAGCTGACAGCGCTGGGGGTTGGGGCGGTCATCGGAGCCGGCATTTTCGTGTTTTCGGGTTTGGGAGCTCACTACGCTGGGCCTGGCCTGATGCTTTCCTTCGTTCTCTCGGGTTTGGGTTGCGCGTTCGCGGCGCTATGTTATGCGGAATTTGCCGCGATGATTCCACTCGCGGGAAGCGCGTACACTTATGCCTATGCCACGCTGGGAGAGTTGTTCGCGTGGATTATCGGGTGGGATCTGACCCTCGAGTATGCGATGGGAGCGAGCACGGTCTCTTCAGGTTGGTCCAACCATTTTATTGAACTATTGAACATTTTTAATATCAAGATGCCGCTTTGGTTGGCGTATGACCATTGGACCGGTCTCGGGGAAGCGCAGAAAATCGTGGCGCGGCAAATGGCCCGGGCGGCTGACCCTTCGCTGGTTCCGGGTACGCAGGCATTCCTAGATAAGATGGATGCAATTCTCGGCGGGCATTCCGCGGAACTGGTGAAGCGAGCACACGACCTGGTGGGCGCGCCGCACATCTTCGGTGTGGATATCGGATTTAACTTCCCCGCGTTTCTTGTAGCCCTGGTGATCACGGCAATTCTGACAATTGGAATCAAAGAGAGTGCGCGGTTCAACACCATCATCGTGGTGATTAAGGTAGCGGTGGTGCTGTTTGTCATTGCCCTGGGCTCGCGTTATATCGATTTCGCAAACTGGGGACATGACTGGCACTCTTTCGCACCCATGGGTTTTAGCGGCATTGGAGCCGGGGCTGCGTATATATTTTTCGCATACATCGGGTTCGACGCCGTTTCGACGACAGCGCAGGAAGCCAAGAACCCGCAGCGCGACTTGCCCATCGGAATCATCGTATCGCTGCTGGTTTGTACGGTCCTCTACATTGCCGTCGCGGGCGTGCTCACAGGGATGGTTCACTGGCAAGACGTGAACATCGAAGCCCCGGTGGCGCGAGCCTTTCTCGACCGCGGTCTCACGACGGCTTCGCACATCATCACACTGGGCGCGCTGGCGGGTCTGACTAGCGTGATGCTGGTAATGCTGTTGGGACAGACGCGAGTGCTGTATTCGATGGCGAATGACGGCCTTCTGCCGCGCAAGTTTTTTGCCGCGGTACACTCGAAATACCGCACGCCCTACAAGAATACGATTCTGGTGGGATTGCTGGCGGCGATTGTAGGCAGCGTGACGCCGATTGACGATATCGGGAAGATGGTGAACATCGGCACGCTGCTGGCGTTCGTCATCGTCTGTATTGCCGTGATGGTATTGAGGAAAACCAACCCGGCGCAATCGCGACCGTTCCGCACGCCGCTGGTGCCGCTGGTCCCCATCCTGGGAATCTGTTTTAACGGCTACATGATGTACAAACTCGGATGGGTCAACTGGGCGCGCTTGATTATCTGGCTGATTATCGGCTTGGTGGTGTACTTCGGTTATGGCCGGCACCATAGCCGGGTCAGAAACCCGCAGCTACGGGAACAATAGGCCCAAGACCTCTTGGGACTGCAACAGACGACTCGTGCGATTGCCGCGAATCGGGTAAGCTGTCCTTTCACTTGCTCCACCCATGGACGGAAAAGAGAAACCACACAAAGCATTTTGGAAGAGCCTGTCGCTACTCGATTGGGTAGCGCTGGCGGTATGTGTGTCGGGCCTGTGGCTAACCGGTATCGGCAGCACGGCGCGGGGAACGGGATTTTTGAAGTACCTGGCGGTAATTGCCGCGGGATATTTGTTGTATCGATTCTGGAGCCGGCTGCGGAGTGAGCTGCTGTGGAGCCTGCGGAACCGGCTGATTGTCGTGTACGTATTCATTGCGGTGGTTCCGATTATGTTGTTGCTGATGCTCGGGATCCAGGCCGGACGCATCATTTATTCTCAGTTCGGCGCCTACCTGCTGTATCACGAAATTCATGACCGTATCGAAGTGCTGAACGATTCGTCGGAGGATGTTGCCGCAGCGGAGGCGACATTGCCTGCGAACGTGGATGAGACGGCGGCAGAGAAGCGGCTGGCGGATCAGATTCTGGAAGCGCGGAAGAAGGACTTGCCCGGTTTGACGGTGAATTTTCACGTAGACCCGGGGTTTTTCGCGAAAATCAAGAATCCTAGCACTCCCCGAAGCCGTTCCTTCGCGGGCATGGTGCAACGCGGAAACGAATTGCGGCTGGTGGGAATCCATGAGGTAGATACACCCAGGGGATTGCGAGTGGTGGAATTGAGCGCACCGGTCGAGCCGGAACTTCTGGAGAAACTCTCGACCAGCTTTGGGCAGATTGATGTGACGCTGTGGCAGCAAGTGGAAAGCGGCCGCGATCTGCAGAAGTCGGTACGAATTGGCAAGAAGGACTATTTGCCGGTGCCGTTTGGCCGGAAGAAGACGCGAGATCGAGTGTTGCCAGAGGCCAGTAGCTGGATAGATCCGGTGATCGACGGCTTCTCGCAAATGGAAGCGGCATACGTGAGGCCGGATGGCGGTGTGGAGCATGGGCACCCGGTGTTTGCATTTTTCAAGGCGCGCAGTTCGCAGCTAAATCAGTTAATCCTTGCTTCGCTGGGAGATTTGAGTTCGGCGCAGCAGTTTTCTCTGGAAATCGTGGCGATTGTCTTTCTGGTGATCGAATTGATAGCGCTGGTGATCGGAGTGGTGCTGACGAGGGCGATTACGCACACCGTATCGGACCTATACCGAGCGACGCAATTCGTGCAGGAAGGCAATTTTACGCACAAGGTGCAGGTGACGCGAAGGGATCAGCTGGGAGTACTGGGGGATTCGTTCAACAGCATGACCAGCTCGATCACCCGCCTGATCGACGAACAAAAACAGTTACAGCGCCTGGAAAACGAGATTTCCATCGCCAGCGAAGTACAGAATCAACTCTTCCCGCGGAACTTTCCGCACGTCGAGGGAGTGGAGGTCGAGGCGATTTGCCGAGCGGCGCGCACGGTGAGCGGCGATTACTATGATTTCATTCAACTAAGCCCGACGCATGTGGCATTTGCGATCGCCGATATATCGGGAAAGGGAATCTCGGCGGCGTTGTTGATGGCCAGTTTGCAGGCGGCGCTGCGAAGCCAACTGCTGGTACCAGGAAGTGAGCAGATGAGCACCGCGGAGTTGGTGGCGCGGCTGAACAAGCACCTGGTGATCAACACCGGCGACGACCGTTTCGCCACCTTCTTTGTGGCCATCTATGACACTGCTTCACGAACCTTGCGCTATACGAATGCCGGGCACCTGCCGGGTTTTTGTTTATCCGAGGGTCGTACCATTTACCTGCATAAAGGCGGGATCGTACTGGGCGTCGTGGAGGATTATGAATTTGAACAGGAGACGATCACCGTGCCCCACGACGCTGTGCTGATCACCTACAGTGACGGGCTGATCGAACCCGAGAATGCTTATGGAGAACAGTTCGGAATTCCGCGGCTGGAAGCGGCGGCCCAGCGGTTGCGGAACGCGGTGCCGCGGAAAATTGCAGAATCGTTGATGGTGGCAACCGAAGAATGGGCCGGAAGTCCGGAACAGGCGGATGACATGACGATTGTTGTGGCGAAATTGAGGTAATGTAGGAGAGCGGGCGGGCAGACCGTACGATATCGTTTTGTTCGGATGAAGAGTCGAGGAGAAGAATGGCGCTACGGAATCGGGTCGTATTGGTTACAGGTGGAAGCCGGGGAATTGGGCGTGGGATCGCGATGCGTCTGGCGCAGGATGGCGCACGGATCGCTATTGGATACCGCGCGAATAAAGGGGCGGCGCAACTGGCGCTGCGACAGATTCAGGGAATGGGCGTGGACTGCGTGGCGGTGGAGACGGACATCAGCCAGGCCGGACGAGCGGATCAACTGGTGAAGGCGGTGATCGACCGGTTTGGACGGCTGGATGTGCTGGTAAACAATGTGGGAGATTTCCGCTGGGGAACGCTGGCGGAGTCTTCGGTGGAAGATTGGGAAGGCATTTTCAATTCCAACGTAATGACGGTGTTTTATATGTGCCGCGCGGCGCTGCCGCAGATGCGCAAAGGGCGCTGGGGAAGAATTGTCAATCTGGGAGCGGTGGGCGCAGAGCGGGCGTTTGGACAGGCGAAAATCTCCGCGTACGCGTCGGCGAAAGCGGCAGTGGTGGCGCTGTCGCGATCGCTGGCACTGGAAGAAGCGAAAAACGCGATCACGGTGAATGTGGTGAATCCTTCGAACATCGACGAGAAAGATCTCACGCTGGAAGAGGCCAGAAAGCTGCGCGATGCGCGCTATCCCATTGGCCGGCCACCAACGGTGGAAGACGTGGCTTCGGCAGTAGCCTTTTTCGCCTCCGAAGAAGCGGAGTACGTCACGGGCCAGGTAGTAAACGTTAGCGGCGGCTGGATGCTCTGAGGTCGGCCTGAAACTAAGATGAAAGCTCTGACAGCGGCGGAAATGCAGGAAGTGGACCGTCTGACGACGGAGCGCTTGCGTATTCCGGCACTGCAATTGATGGAAGCCGCTGGAAAGAGCGTCGCCGAAGTTTTTCTTGAACAATATGGAAGAAGGAACGCCACACCTCCGGGACGGGTGTGCGTGCTGTGCGGGAAAGGCAATAACGGCGGAGACGGATTTGTGGTGGCGAGGCATTTGAAGGAAGAAGCCGAGCAAGTGGAGTTGTACCTACTGGCTGCGCCGGAGGAGTTGAAGGGCGACGCGGCAAAGAACTATGAGAGATGGACGCAGACGGGCGGAAGTGTTCACGCGGTGACGAACGAGAAAGAGTGGGAGAAGTTTTGGCCAGAGATGGCGTCCGCGGAAGTGATTGTAGATGCGATGCTGGGGACGGGGATTCGCGGCGGGGCGAAGGGGCTGATGGTACGGGCGATTGAGGACGTGAATCGCGTTTCGCGGAGCGCCACGGCGGCGCGGCCTGCCTGGATTGTGGCTGTGGATACGCCGTCGGGACTTCCGTCGGATGGGGAGGCTGCGAGTGGACCGGTGTTGCGCGCGCATTTGACGGTGACGTTCACCGCGCCGAAGGTCGGGCAATTAGTTGGCGTTGACGCGGCGTGCTGCGGGCAGTTGGTGGTGCGGGCGATTGGGTCTCCAGAGGCCCTGATCGAAGAGGTTGGGAAGGGAATTCTTCTTTGGGCGGGGCCGGATGAGTTCGCGGGATTGCCGCTGCAGAGGGCGGCCGATGCCAATAAGGGTTCGTATGGCCATGTGTTGGTGGTAGCGGGATCGCAGGGGAAATCCGGTGCGGCGGTAATGGTAGGCAAGGCGGGGTTGCGAGCGGGCGCGGGACTAGTGACCGTGGCAACAGCGGAGCCGGTGCGGACGATCGTAGCGGCGGCACACGCGGAGTACATGACGGAAGCACTGCCGGCAGGTGCGGACGGTGCGATCGCAATGGAAGCGATTCGAAGCGGACGATTTGCGGCGGCAATGGAACGAAAGACGGTACTGGCATTGGGCCCGGGGCTGGGTACACAAGGCGATACCACGGAATTTGTGCGCCATGTTGTGGCGAACGCGGAAGTACCGATCGTATTGGATGCCGATGGACTGAACGCCTTTGTGGGAAAGAGCAATCTGTTGGCGCAAAGAAAAGCGGCGCATCTGGTGGTGACGCCGCATCCAGGAGAAATGGCGCGATTGGTGGGTGTGTCGACGGCAGAGGTGCAAAAGGACCGCGTATCGTGCGCCAAGAATGCGGCGCGTGAGTGGAACGCGTGGGTCGTGCTGAAGGGATTTCACACAGTGCTGGCGTCGCCGGGCGGCGAGGTGTTCGTGAATACGACGGGCGATGCGGGGCTGGCCAAGGGCGGCTCCGGCGACGTGTTGACGGGCTCGTTGGCGGCGATGATCGCGCAGTTTGGAACGAAGGATTTGTTGCGCGTTGTAGCGCTGGGAACCTATTTGCACGGAGCTGCCGCAGAACTACTGAGTTTGCAAAGTGATCCATCGGGGATTCTGGCTGGTGAGGTAGCGGACGCGATTCCGTACGCGCGGCGAAAGCTGATGGAGGAGTTGCAGGCGCGTGCCTGAAGAAATCATCACGCACTCCGCTGAGGAGACCATCGCGTGGGGGCGGGGGCTTGCGAAGAGATTGCAGCCACCCGTCTTGGTGCTGCTTTCGGGCGAACTGGGCAGCGGAAAGACCACGCTGACCAAGGGAATCGTGGCGGGACTGAACGCGGCGACCGAAGACGAGGTCACGAGCCCCACGTTCACGCTGATTCACGAATACGGCGGCGGGCAAAGGGTCTTCCACGGAGACCTTTATCGCATCGAAAATTTCCACGATTTTGAGACCTTGGGACTGGAAGATGTTTTTGCGAAGCCTACCATCGTCATTCTTGAATGGTCGGAAAATTTCCCCCTGAAAACCGCTTGGCCGCAGATACGCCTGCAGCTGCAGCATCTGGGCGGCGACGCGCGCAAAATAACCGTCCTATAGGCAGAGCAGTCTTCAGGTTACAGTTTTCAGTTTTAAGTAAGGCAAGAACAGTGAACGCTGTGCAAAAGTGCGAATCCCGAATCCTCCGCTTTCACCACTGCACGCCGGGGTACATGCTGGGAATTCTTTGTCCCCGGTATACGTATGAACCGGTGATGAGCATGTGCCACAGCGTAGAGGCGCTGGCGTCCTGCGTCACTTCGTAAATGTGCCCTGCTGTTCCCGGGCCCCCCGCCGATTCGCAGAACTCCACGGTGCCGTCCTTCAGGACTGCCGAGTTGCCACCAAAGAACGAATATTCCGGCGTAGTGGGATGGAACGTCAGCGTCGCGGTTTTTGCGGTTTCATCGATATTTAAAATAGGCGCGGTGCTGTAATGACATGGTGGGTTGCCAGTCGTGCCGCAGGTCACGCCAGAAGGGAACACCCGGTCATCGCCATTGTCGAAAAGAGCCAAAGTGAACTTCCCGGCGGTGTTCGTGCTCGCGAAGGAAGGTCCGTGCTGGGCATAAAACCAGTCTGCAGGATCGGTTCCTCCCACTAGTGTCAAGTCGCCCTGATAGCCGAGATGCCAGATGATGTCTCCCGCGCCGGATCCATTGGCATAGTCGATCTTCAGCAGCCAGTTCTGATGTCGCAGCGATACGATCAAATTTCCGTCGTCTGACGAATAAAGAATCGCATTGGCGTGCGTCCAGTCGGGGAATCCCATGGGCTGGCGGTTTACGTCCAGATGGTCGAAGGCGTTCCACAGCCAGACGGGATTGTGATTCTGGTTCAGGTCGATGATTACATCTCCTGTTACCGTTGTGCCCGAAATGCTTTGTTGCGTTGCTGCAAGCACGATCAGATGGCCGTTCGGCAACTGCACAAAATCGTGGTGCGTTCCCAGAACGGTGATACTGCAGCCAGTACAAGTGGCAGCCGCTAGCGCGGTATTCAGTTGCGCAGCGGTCATTTGCCAGATCACCGCCCGGTAAGATCGATCTCCTGCAGCACGGAGTTGGCACCCTCGACAGTAGTATCGCTAAAGTTCACAAGAAAATGTCCATTCGGGAGCAATTTAATAGGGTTCGCCTGCCCCGGTGCCGTTGAGCTGTAGGTCCACAAGACGTTTCCCTGAAGATCGCTGACGGCCACCGGTACACGAGGGAGGGTGCCACCTAGGATGTCCAACAGCTCCACACCGCTCTGAGGTGTTGCGCCGGGCGTCGTTGTAACCGTAATCGTTGGTAATTTTGAGGTTGGCACCGTTCCCGTGGTGAACACGGTGTCCGCATCGGTATACTGCGATCCATCGGTAAACGCCACGACGCCTCTCATGTGATATGGAGTGCTAGCTTTCATACCCGCAACAAATAGACTAACGGCGCCGCCGCCCGTCGGGACCGGCTGAGTCCATGTCGTTAGGCCGTAATTCGTATCCGTCCCAAATTGAACTGACACGTTCCCCGCCGCTGCCGGCGAGATCGCATAGCTCGCTACTTGCGGGTTCGAGGTCTGCGTAATGCTCCCCGGTGCCACGACATTCACCGTAGCGCTGGCTGTTTTGGTTGTGTCTATCGCACTTGTAGCCGTCAGGGTCACGGTCATACTCGTGCTTCCTGAAGGAGCCGTAAAATTCCCGTTGGAGTCCACGGTTCCCGCACTGGCGTTCCAGGTCACTCCGCTCATATCACTGACCATTGCTGTGAACTGCGCCGTTTGACCCGTTCCCACCGCCGCAACCTGTGGCGTAACCGCCACGCTGATGGGGGCCGACGGACTACTACCGTTGCAACCGCTAATTAAGCCCGCCAAGAACGCGCAGCAAGGCCAAATGAGAATCCAGCACACACCTCTTTTTCGCTCCATCTATATCCTTCCCCAAGAATTCAGAGTTGAGACGGGCGCGGGCTCCCCATCACAGCGACGAACTATACCCGAAAGAGAGTTGAAAAGTCTCATGGTGAACTGGAAATTCGTAAGAAGTTTTCAAGTATGTGCCGGGTCGCGCAAGCCTGCGCAGTCAGAGTGCGGACTTGGGATTAGGTCCGCCACCGCACATAACGGTCTGAAGGATCAGCAGATGGTGACAGCAACGAAGCGAAGAATGCCCACCAGGCCTGGGTTGGCTTACTTTCTGGCTACCCCTGTACGCCGGTTTGCTTGCGGACCGCACAAGGGCTTGTTAGGTTGAAAAGTGGCACGGCCAGGCGGCGGAATGGCGAATGCATTGACGAATACCGAGGTGATGGACTCCGGTCGTATCGAACTGAAGAGCTATCGAGTGACACTCCCGCTGGAGTCGCTCTCCATTGGCGTTGACAATATCCATCACGACGTTTTTCTGAGCCCCAAATTCGTGCAGGTGGCACGCGACTACCTGTTTGATTTGATCCGGCAAAACACCAGCGGCACGTACCTCTCCGGGATCGAGTTCCGAAACACAAAGCCAGTGGATTCAACGGCTTTCCGCAAGCTGCTGACGCAGATACTGCAGAGCTCGCTGACGAAAGCCAAACACCAGAAAAATATTGAAATCGACCTGCTGTTTCGCGTGGCATTACTGAAATTTCTCACTGCGGAACTTCTGAACCAGTTCGGCAATGTGATCCTGGAAGGCAAGGAATACATCCGGAAACGCGGAGAGTATTTCGAACGAGGCCAGCAGGCGCATGTAATTAAGGCTAAGTTGTCCGAAATGCAGTCGGCGCGCCGCGACGTTTTGCGGCTGATTGGGCAGTTGGTGGCGCAGATCCTGACCGACATCGAAGACAATATCATCGCGAAAACCAGGCGAGCGCTGTTTGGCGACGAATTTGCTTCGTATTACGAAATTTTGAAGAACCGGCTGGTGTTCCTGGATGGCGGCAAGGACGACTTCTTTTTTTTGGAGCACTACGTCTTATTGGGGAATTACGCGCGCGATCCTGACAGGTTTGAAGCCATGGATGCGTTGTTCCAGGAATTTCTGAAAGAGGCGGGCTTGAGCGTCGATCAGGCGGAATCGCCTGGGCAAGTGGCGGAAAGCTACAAGTCGCTGTTTGCGGAAGCGGAACACTTGAAGGCGGAAATCGGCGCGCTGGAGGAGGAACGCGAAACGCTGCGCAAGAAACTGGAAAAGGGCGACGGGCTGTTCAACAAATTGCTGAACGCCGGCGATCCTTCGGAGACGCGGATGGCGTTGAGTGATGTAGAGAAACGCCTGACGGTGTTGCTGCAGCGTCTGGATGAGTTTGCTCCTCAACTGGACATGGCGAAACAGCAGGTGGACTTCATCAGCAAAGACTATCAGGGGAAATTGGGCGACTACCTGAACGAACCGGAAAACGCCAAACGGCTGTTCGATCCATCATGGGGACCGGAAGACGCGCGGCCTGGCAGAGGGCATCTGCTGGCGCAACTGACGGAGCGGCTGGAACAACGCGAAGTGATGCCGCATATCCTGGCGAGCTATGAAATTCGTCCCATTGCCACAGATTTTTGCCCCCCGGTGCACCTGCAACAATTGCGCAAAGCCCTGGTAACCAAGGAAGAAGCCAAGCGCGTAGAAGAGATGTTGAAGCAAGTGCCGGCGAAACGGCTGAGCATGAAACCGTTGGAGGAATTGTCGAAGAGGATGCGGCGATATTCGCGGGAAGAACTGCACGTGCTGGTGCTGCGTTTCGCCAATGATTTTCTGCGGCTCAGGAGAGACTTGCGCGACGCGGAGCACCTGACAGCCTGCATGGAGCGGGTCAATCTGATCACGGCGGAAAAAGTGCGCGAGCTCTCGCGCATGAACAACAAGCTATACGAATGCCTGCTGAGGGAAGAAGCCAGACCGGAGCAAGACCAGGTAGTTTCGCACGTGATTATCAAGGCGGACGTGCGCGGGTCGACGAAAATGACCCAGGACCTGCTGTCGCGAGGGTTAAGTCCGGCATCGCATTTCAGCCTGAATTTGCATGAACCGGTGAAGCGCTTGCTGGACCGCTATTCGGCGAAGAAGGTGTTCATCGAAGGCGACGCCATAGTGCTGGCGATCTTCGAGACGGAGGGCAGTCAGTCCTATGCGCGCGCGGTGGCGAAGGCCTGCGTGCTTTCGCGGCAGATTCTGACGGTGTGCAATTCCTATAACGACCGCGCAGCTTCCACGCAACTTCCGGCGCTGGAAATCGGGATTGGAGTGGCGTTTCAGGGATCCGCGCCGACGTATTGGACCGATGGCGAATCGAAAATCATGATTTCGAAAGCGCTGAATCTGTCGGATCGCCTGTCAGGATGCGCGAAACTGGCCAAGCGTATGCTTTCGGGACGAAAGACGAATTTTTCAGTGTTCCAGTTTCTGACCGCGATGGAAGGGGCTTCGGCGGAAGAGTTGGACGAGTTCCTGGTGCGCTACAACCTGAATGGAATCGAGTTGAATGAGGAAGGCTTCCAGAAATTGGCGGAAGAAATTTCATTGGACACGTTCTCGACGCCGCTGGAAATGCCGTGGGGCAAAGAGGAGGTGACTTTGTATTATGGCGAAGTGCCGATGGGCGAGTCGGTGGAATTGATCGTGGTGCGAAAGGGATTGGCGCGCCAACTGCTGCCGGATGGGAAAATTGGGCGTTTGTCAGACCATAACTACTACGAAATCTGCACCAGCCCGGCACTGCACGAACTGGTAGCAGCGCTGAAGAGAACCCAGTCTGTAGGAATTGAAGCCCCGCAAAGCTGAGCTGATTTACGGCTGGTAGATCCAAGCGCTGGCTGTTGCGGGCAATCCGCTGCCCCCATCGGCGTATCCTCCCGTGATTAACGCCTTGCCATCAAGAAGCAGCGTAGCGGGTGCAAAGAATCGCGAAGCGCCGAAAGTGCCTCCGGATGGCGTGAACGTACCTGTAGTTTCATCATAAACTTCGCCGAATCGGCCACCACCGGCGATCAGCGCCTTGCCGCTCTTCAACAAGACCACCGCTTCCAGCAGTTTGAATCGTGAGGTACTCATCGAACCCGTCGCGTGAAAAGCGCCGGTAGCTGGATCGTAGATTTCTGAGCTCGAATACTCGCCGCGCCAGTCGCGGTTGTCCGAACCGCCCGCTACGAGGACGACGCCACTGGGCAATAGGATGGCGGCGTGCTTGTGTCGGCGCTCCGTCATTTCTCCCGTACGCGTGAACTTGCCCGTTGCCGGGTCGTAAACTTCCGTCGAGCGATAAACGGTTTGTGAAGGATGATCACCAGACCCTCCACCAGCAATCAGTACTTTGCCGTTTTTCAGAATTGTGGCGGTGTGTTGGTCCCGCGGTTTGTTCATCGCACCCGTGAGCGAAAATCTTCCCGTCTCAGGATCGTAGATTTCTGCGCTGGCGAGAGAGTTTTCTCTGCGATCAACTCCGCCAACGACAAGGACCTTGCCGTCTGGCAGAAGAGTTGCGCTGTTGCCGGAGCGTTCGACGGCCAAGTTGCCGGTTGGTGTGAACCTGCCTGTGTGGGATCGTAGATTTCACCCGTTCGACGTGACGCGTCCCGGCCTGTCCATCCCATTCGGATTGGGTATCGTCTTCCCGGTGTCACTGCTGAGGCAGAGAGTTCCGCACATTGGCATAACCCGGCTTGATTACGGAATAGATGAATTCGCAGCGGCGGTCGTAAGGTAGGAAGGCGCTTTTCATCGCGTTGATGGTGATTTTCTCGAAGTCGTTCATGGTCAGGCCGAAGGTGTCGCGAGCCGCCTCAAATTCCTTGGTCATGGAAGTGTTGCTCATCAAACGGTTATCGGTATTCAGGGTGACGCGAAACTTTTCCTGATAGAACAGCTTGAAGGGATGCTCGGCCAGGCTGCGCGCGGCGCCGACGTGAACGTTGCTGAGCAGGCAGATCTCCAACGGGATGCGTTTGTCCAAAACGTATTGCGCCAGGTCACCCAGCTTCACCACCTTGCCGGCGGTGACGGCGATATCGTCAACCAGGCGCGTGCCATGGCCGATGCGGTGCGCGCCGCAGTACTGAATGGCCTGCCAGATCGATTCTTTCCCGAAGCCCTCGCCGGCGTGAACGGTGATATTGAAATTCTGCCGCTGAATATAGTGGAATGCGTCGACGTGCTTCTTCGGAGGATAACCGCCCTCTTCGCCCGCCAGATCGAATCCCACAACCCCACGCTGGCGAAAATCAACGGCAAGTTGCGCCATTTCGAGCGAGACATCCATGGGCATGTTGCGCATCGCGCAGATGATCAAGCCTGACGAGATTCCAAAGTCATTGCGGCCTAGTTCCAGGCCCTTGAGCACCGCGGAGACGACTTGCTGATGCGTCAAACCTTTGCGAGTGTGAAAGAGCGGCGCGAAGCGCGTCTCGAAATAGACCACTCCGTCGCGGCTTAGATCTTCCGCTTGCTCGTAAGCGACCCGCTCCAGCGCCTCTTCGGTTTGCATCACCGCAATGGTGTGCGCGAAGCCTTCCAGGTACTTGGGCAGACTTCCCTGACTCGCTCCCTGATGAAACCAGCGCGCCAGTTCTTCGGGATTTTGCGTGGGGAGTTGGTCGTAATCGTTGCTCTTTGCCAGTTCGATGATGGTCAGCGGCCGCAGCACGCCGTCGAGGTGCTCATGCAAGAGTACTTTGGGGAGACGCTGCAGGACTGCGCGATCGAGCTTCATGGAAGCCTCTGATTCGTGGTTCGCCCCCCGATTATCGCCGCAGGATAAAGCGCTGTCGACGATCATCTTGCGACTGTGAGACTACGTTGCAGCATAGTTGGGAGATTTGTCAGTGATGATATTCTTGTGCGGGGGCGAACGGGGTCCGGTGACCTTCCCGGCCTTCAAAGCCGGCGACGCGGTCCTTCGCGGACCGGGTGGTGGATTCGACTTCCACACGCCTCCGCCAGATTCTTGTGTCAAAGTGCCAATAAAAACGAGCCGTTCTGGGAGGCACAGACAGATGGACTGAACCCTTAACTTGAGACACTCGGATAAGGCACACTCTGCAGGGAAAGGAACTGCGAGTGGCAAAGAGACGAGTGGGGAAATACCCGAAGAAATTCCGCCGGATGGCTGTTGAGCGATTGAAGACCTGTGACAACATCGTGGAATTGTCACAGGAACTTGGTGTGCATCGACGGCTTCTCTACAAGTGGCGAGATCAATTCGATCCTTTCGACTCTGGCGAGGAACCGCCTTCGGGGAACTCGCGTGAGTCCGCCCTGCGCAAGGAAATCAACCAGCTGAAGCGGGTGGTGCTTGACAAAACTCTGGAGCTGGATTTTTTCAAAGGTGCCTTGCAAAAAGTAGAGGCTCGACGCCAGAAGAGCGGTATCAGTGGCGAGAAGCCATCTACGACGAAATCCAAGAAGTGATGCCATTGCAAGGCAGCTTAAGCATCGAACGCATGTGTCAGCTGGCCGGAGTCAGCCGGGCCGGTTTTTATCGTTCTTTGCAGGAGCGAGCACCCGTCGAGGAAGATATGGAGGTGCGGAGCGTGATTCAGCAGATCGCGGTCGAGCACCGACGCCGCTACGGGTATCGACGGATCAGCGCCGAGTTGCGGCGGCGTGGGATGCTGGTGAATCACAAACGTGTGTTGCGGATCCTACGGGAAGATAATCTGCTGGCCGTACAGCCGCGGGCGTTCGTGGTGACGACGGATTCCGATCACGAATTCGAGGTCTATCTGAACCTGGCCAGTCGCATGAAACTGACGGGGATGAATCAGCTCTGGATAGCGGATATCAGTGTGCCGCAGTAAGCAGCAGAGGAGATGAGAGAAGGAATGAACTGACCTCTCGTGCCCGGCTTGCAGGAGCAGGGTGCAAACCACCGCAAGCGGCTTGGGTCAAAAGCCCTGGTCGTGAGCGTTGCGGAAAAGGTGCCAAAAGGCATCAGGTGAGAACCAACGAAGGCGAACACAAGTGAACTGCCGTTCAATTGTCGAAACTGCTCAGACGACGTCGAAACCGGGCGTTGATGTTAACCCGGGATCAGCATGGCGGGAGCCTGCCTATTGGCCATGCGACGTCCGGCATAGAGGCAGCGCCATCCTGGTTCGGGCTCCTATGTTGAACTGCGGGAACCTTCGATCGCGGTGTAAAGGGAAAGGCACAAGCGCACAACGCAAGGCCGAAAATACCGAAGCGCGATCAAGGGACGGAGCGGCTCGTAGTAGCGCTGAAGTCGCCGCAACGGCGATGGAGCGAAGGGGCCGCGTCATCGGGTCAAATGTTCACGCCAACTGCGCGAGTAGGAGGAGCGTGAGCAAATGACGAAGCCGTTTGTAATTCCTAAGGCGCTCGTCTGGGAAGCATTCCAGCGGGTCAAAGCAAATGGAGGAGGCGCTGGGGTAGACAACGAGTCGATCGAAGCGTTCGAGAAAAGTCTCGGCGGCAATCTGTACAAGCTCTGGAATCGCATGGGATCTGGCAGCTATTTTCCGCCGCCAGTTAAAGCCGTGCCGATACCGAAGAAAAGCGGGGGCACGAGAATGTTGGGCGTGCCCACAGTTGCCGATCGGGTTGCACAAACGGTGGTCAAGTTGGTCCTTGAGCCCGTGCTCGAGCCGGTTTTTGATCGCGACTCATTCGGCTATCGGCCAGGGCGATCAGCCTTGGATGCGGTGGCCTTGGTGAGGCGGCGAAGCTGGGAATATGACTGGGTCGTTGAGTTCGACATCAAAGGTCTGTTCGACAACATTGACCACGAACTTCTCTTACGAGCCGTACGAAAACACTGCAGTACACCATGGGTCCTTCTGTACATTGAAAGATGGCTAAAGGCACCGATGGAAACCAAGGAGGGGAAACAGGTGGCACGTGAGCGAGGCACCCCGCAAGGGGGCGTCGTCAGTCCGCTGCTTGCGAACCTCTTCCTGCACTACACGCTGGATGCATGGATGCGACGAGAGATGCGGAGCGTTCGGTTTTGCCGCTACGCGGATGACGGCGTTATTCACTGCAAGAGCGAGGTGCAAGCCCGGTTGGTGCTCAGAAAGCTCGGAGTGAGGCTAGGGGAGTGCGGTCTCGAGTTGCATCCGGAGAAAACGCGGATCGTGTACTGCCAAGATGTCAATCGGCAGGCCGCGCATCCAACGATTCATTTCACCTTTCTCGGCTACACGTTTCGACCGCGTAAGGCGGTCGATAAATACGGTCGGGTCTACGTGAACTTTTCTCCAGGCGTCAGCCGTGAAGCGCTGAAGAAGATGCGACAAACGGTGCGAGGATGGCACATTCAGCTGATGTGCGACCAAGAGCTGAATGACCTATCGAACATGTTCGGCCCGATACTTCGGGGCTGGGCAAATTACTATGGTCGATTCTATCCAACGGCGTTGAAACCACTTTGGAGGCAAGTGAACGACTATCTGGTGCGCTGGATGCAGCGGAAATACAAGGCCCTGGCGCGCGGCATTACGCGTGCTGCCCGGGCACTGGGCCGCCTCGCTGAAACCGCACCAAGTTCATTTGTGCATTGGGAGCGGGGATTTCTCCCCGCGGCTCGGTGATGGGAGCCGGATGAGCCGAGAGGTTCACGTCCGGTTCTGCGAGGGGCTGGGGCTGCAATGCCCCGGCCTACTCACCCCTATATCCGTTTGAAGAAGGAGTTTGTCTACCTGGCGGTGGTTCTGGACTCGTTCTCACGCAAGGTGGTGGGATGGGCTCTGGATCGCACGCTGGCGGCCCGTTTGCCGATCGCAGCTTTGGAGCAGGCCATCGCGCAACGACAGCCGCCGCCGGGTCTGGTGCATCATTCCGACCGTGGTGTGCAGTACGCGTGCGGAGACTACGCCCAGATCTTGCAACAGCGCCAGATGATTCCCAGTATGAGCCGACCAGCGAACCCCTATGACAACGCCAGTTGCGAGAGCTTTATGAAGACACTCAAACGGGAGGAGATTTATGCGAACGACTACCGAGATTTAGAACACTTGCTGGGTAACATCGAAATCTTTATCGAACAGTACTACAATCGCTGCCGTTTACATTCGGCGCTGGGCTATCGACCGCCGGAAGAGTTCGAGCAGGAAGCGAGTCCAGGGATAAATTCTGCTGGAGCGACAATGAGTTTTTTCAGGCATGAGGAGATCTATCAGTCCGATGTACGAGGAAATAGTAGCGGGGAGCGACCCAAGAGCCGCCCCCCGGCTCATCGTTCCGATGAGTCTCCAGCTGGTTATTCCTCGGCGAGTTGCTCTCCAGCAGAGCTCGCCTCCGCTTCACCAGCCGAGCATCATCCTGAAAGAGAAGAGAAAGAATGAGAAGGAAAAACCATTGAACTGCATGTGTGCCAATTCCAAACTGTCTCAACAGAGGGGTTCACCC
>CAVYTB010000008.1:0-645241 GCA_963771295.1 Candidatus Acidiferrales bacterium | reverse complement strand
CCGCTGTGCCGCTCGAGGCAGTCGCAAGGGAGCACAATCCCTATGGTATGGGGTGTGGATACTCAGCGAAAACTCTGCCGGTGTTGTCGAAAAGACATGCGGCGATGATATGGGGATCGGCTTGTAGCGCGGCCAGAATGTCGGTAGCAGTTTTCTGGTCATTGAACACCAGAGAGGCCGCAGAATTTTGGCCGAGATTACTGCCAAGGAGCGACAACTCATTGCGCCGGGCTTCGCGAACGAGGAGCGCTCGTAGAGAGTAAGAGCAACGAAAGTCATGGAGAGAGCGAAAACCGTGGCGGCCAGGACAAACAAGGTCAATTTGCGGAGGAAGGAGAGGTGGGAGAATGGAGTCACCTTGTGCTTATCCTTGCCTGGAGTCCCCGATCACGTTCCTGGCAAGAAGCAGGAGCCGGGAACTGACTTTGATGTTGGCACGCCGGGCTGCCGGCAAATTGATATCGAAGCGAGTCTTGTTGCCCTGGAAGCAGAATCCGATGATGCCGCCCTGTTGCAGGAAGTCGTCGGACTCACCGATGGTGAGGATCGGGGCATTGTTGACAGCCTTGAGCAGAGCTGCCGTGCGCTTTTTGTCCTGACGAACGACAAAAAGAAGATCGCAGGCCCTGGGATTGTCGTTTTCGAGAAGATGACGCACCTGCAGAAGATGCGAGCCGACGCGTTTTCCTCGCACCGTGCCTTCCAGAAGTCCGAGTAGCGCGTTTTCATCGGCAATGCAAAAAGTCAACACGCGATCCGGATATCCCAAGACCTCCGGCGGCCAATCAACGAGTTGAGCGAAATGAAAAATGAAAGCGGCTTTCAATTGATACTCAGCGGTCGAGGATTGTGCGCATACAGAAATTGGAGTTGACAGATGGAAGAGCGAAACAAAAAGCGCGAAAACGAATCGCAAGGAAAAGAGAGAACGCGGCCAGAACCGCACCGACGAACATACGGCTCCCGTGACTTGGGAGGACGGCAATAAGAGATGGGAAACGTGGTCAAGAGCGCTCCGGATTAGGGCTGCGAAGTCAGCTTGGCGAAGGCGCTGCGCGGCATGCGCGAGTATTGCCACACCTCCGCCAAGTCCAATAGGTGCAATAGGAGCGCCACGGATTTACCGTCAGGCAAGGGTTAATCGGTGAAGAGTCAGCAGGTTAGGAGAGAACAAGGAACAGGGATGGGCAGCAGGTGTGCCGCTTAGGGGCAGTTGGCTTGAAACGGCCCAGCCAGTTTAGCCAGGTTCCGCGGAATTGATTGCAGGGAGTGGTAAAATAGGGTTGTGAAAGGGGGCGACACGGTTTCGACGGAAGCTGTCGCGTCTCGGAGGCATGCCGGGGGCCAACCACCCGTAACTGGTCGGAAACTAGAACTGCCAATAACAATCTGGCACTTGCTGCTTAATTAATTAAGCGCACGCTTCCCCGGGCTTTGCTCATGGGCCCGGCAAGAAGCGTCATACAGTGAGCTGGCCTGAGCCTTTCGGTCCGTAAGGCTTGGGCGAGAACCATCGGACTAGCCGGCTGCGTTTCTTGCTCGTTCTGAGCGCGGAAGGCGAAACCAACTGAACTGAGATAAGCATGTAGGCTCCGTGGCGTAGCGCTTTTCGGACGGGGGTTCAACTCCCCCCGCCTCCACCATATATGTTACTCATTTTAAATGACTTACATGGAGAAAAAACTATACGTTCCATTTACGTTCCAGTGATGATAAGATTTTCTGATGCTGAACCTTTACAGAAGGCATCTGAAAGCCTGCCCACACCGGCTACGTACACAGAAAAAATGCCAGTGCCCTATCTGGACGCAAGGTACGCTGCACGGAAAATGGCTGAAGAAATCGCTGGACCTGAGGAATTGGGAAGCCGCGCAAAAGTTAGTGCGTGATTGGGAAGGTGGACAGGCGAAAACCGAGGACACGACAGTCGCTCTCGCGTCCGAAGCCTTCATGAAAGATTGTGAAGCTCGTAATCTTTCAGATACGTCTCTCTATAAATACACATTGCTCACCAAGGAACTGAAAGACGCGTTCGGCACACGAGTGGTTGGGGCGATCTCCCTCCCGGATTTGCGAAAATACCGTGAATCTTGGAAGATGGCTCCCGTTTCAGCCCGGAAGAAACTTGAGCGTCTACGAACCTTCTTCAAGTTCTGCATAGAGTCTGGTTGGGCGCGGGACAATCTAGCGAAGCTAATTAAGGCTCCTGCTGCGCGGCCGATGCCCACGCTTCCATTCACCGATCGAGACATCGAGAAAATTTTGTGGGCCACCGAAATTTACCCCAATAAAGGCATCTACGGTTTCGAGAGCGGGAAACGGGTTCGAGCATTCGTCAACCTCCTTCGCTATTCGGGACTTCGAATCCGGGACGCAGCAACCCTTTCAAGAGATAAACTCCACGGGAATAAGTTGCTCCTCTACACGCAAAAGACAGGCCAGCCGGTCTGGCTTCCGTTGCCGATAGATGTCGCGAAAGAACTGGAAGAGCTGAACCCACAGGGAGAGTATTTCTTCTGGTCAGGGCAAGGCCTCGCGAAGTCTACTGTGGCCGACTGGCAGCGAAGCCTCGCGAAGGTATTTGGGATCGCTGGCATCGAAGGACATGCCCACAGATTCAGGGACACGTTCTCAGTGAACCTGCTCCAGGCAGGCGTTCCTATCGAGGCGGTGTCTGTCCTGTTAGGACATTCTTCAATCAGGGTCACGGAGCGGCACTACTCGCCTTGGGTGAGATCACGACAGCTGAAACTTGAAGAGGCGATTGAAAAAGCCTGGAAACTTGCCTGAATTGGCGTGCTAAGCCCCCAGATTTTCTTACCTGTTCACCTATCGAATTGCGGCCTTCGATGAGAGACGGAGGTAAACCCGCTCGACGACAGACTCTGGTATGCGCAAGGTGAGATACCGCCGCTTGCGGGGGTTACTTCGACCGATAGCGAGGACACCCGGCTCGTCTTCAAAAAGATCGCGAACTTTGTCGGTGCTCAAATGCCAAATCTCGGCTATTTCCACAACAGCATAGTGCCGCTCACCCAGGGCCGGTGTTTGGATTTGGAATAGTGAAGCCATGGTTTTTCGTGAACTAGTTCGTTATACCGTTTACAGACAGCTATCAGCAATATTGTCTTCGCTCGGTTCCTAGCAGCTCCTCGCAAAAGCGGGGGGACAAGTCCTTCCAAGCAATCCACCAACACAACGAGGACCCTTGCCGTTACAAACTTACGGGTCGAAACATTCATCGTCCAATACTTTGTGCTCGCCTACTTATAGTCCGCATCTATAATTTGAGGTGAGTCACCGGGGAGGAGTTCTTGCTATCTGACCCCGACGACTCGTCGGTCCCATCGTAACCTGCTTTTCTGGCCACAACATGGATCTGGCGAGAGCAGCCCCCCCTCGTAGGATGGTCCGGGGAATACAGCAGTTCGAACGCTGCTCAACCAGGTCTCAGTTCGCGAATAACTCCACTCGCCTCGCGCCTTACAATTAGGTTTCTGCAAGCCTGCATTTAATTCTTCTTCTCTATCAACTTCGTCATGTCGCTCAACGTCGTTAGCGTGTAGCCCTGCCGCCTTCTGCAATTTAGAATTGAAAACTGCTGCTACTCCTGCATCCATACATGCTACTGGCGTTGCTGAGAAATCTGAAAAAGCGCGGGCGGTAGCGACCCCCAGAACCGGAAAAGGGTTTGGGCGGCTGTCTAGCCGCACACAGGGGGTCGCTACCGCCCCAGCTCGTTACTTTGCTCCGTACTCCGTCGCCGTTTCTGCGGTCCTTAATCTGTCTTAGAATGAAAGAAATGCGTGCTTACCTTCCGGAACCCATTCCGGAACTGGTTGCGGAACGCCCGTTGCAGACAGATTCCGATTCCCGTGCCGTATCTTCTTCAATATTCCATTAGGAAATGACAGGAGTTCATCCGAAAAGTCGCTCTCGGAAGGACCTCACAGGCGGAGGAGACTTTGTCGTTCCCGACGGCACACAGTTTCCCACCCTGACTTCGATCGATCCCACCGATGGTGCGGAAATACAGTCTTGTAAATCAAATTCGAACGGATCGTGCCATGCATAGTTCCGCGCCCCACCTTAGGCAGGAATAGATGGCGCTCCAGAGTGTGCAGCCTTTGGGATATGGATCGGCTCAATTGGCCTATAGCCAAAAACTCGACAAAACTCACTCGAAGAAGAGCTCCTCGCCTCCATGGAAAAATGATTGACAAATATCGGGGATGACCATGCATCGAAACCCACGCAAATCGTGCAGTCGGCCCTGGTCAGCTGGAAGAATTCCGGGAATCGTAAACGCCCTTCTTTACAAGAGATCTCGAAGCTCCAGAAATCGCGCTTGAACTTCCGCCCACGATGGATAGGGGCCGTAACAGAGCAACTTGCACTGGGCCTCGTACTCCGGCGCTGATGCTCTTGGCAAGCTCCGTAGACGGAAAGAGGCATCGCTTTTGGCGAAGCTCATCCCCACGGGATAGAAATAGCTCTTTTCAAAATGCGCCGGCTGATCGGGTCGTAGTCCGTCTTGATTGTCGGCATACTCGGCGGATTGAAGCATGGCGATCACTTCCACTTGTGCAGCCAGTTGGAACAGGTCGTAATAATGCCGCGCATAGCTGCCGAGCGGTTGCTCGTCGCGTTTGAACAATTCCACCTTGCTGTGGATCGCGAACATCTTTTCGACGAAGGTGCGCCGGAAATGCAGCAGCCGCATCGGAAAGCGACCTTCGTCCTCCGCGCCTAACGATGTGTGCGTCTCTTCGAGGAACTGCCCGAGGTATGAGCGCAGCTCGACGATGGTGGTCGGTTCGCGGCCGCTGGCGGTGCCGGCTTCGAGGAGTACGCGGTTGGCGACTTCGCCCGGGCCGCCGAAGCGTTGCGCGTAGGAGAAGCGGTCGTTGCGCCCGAAGCCTCCGATAGTCTGGCTCTCCTGCGCGACGAAGGTCAGCGCCGGGTGGGCGCCGACAGCATCGCGGAGTTTCTTCAGTTCCCGGTCGATGGCGTTCTTCCAAGGGCGGGCTTGAAAGCGAGGGGATCAAGGAAAATGTCGATGTCTTCCGAAAATCGCTGGATCAGATTCCAGCCTTTCGCCAGGCTCGTGCCGCCTTTGAAGATGACCTTGTCGCCAGCCGTGGCGGCGATGATCCGCAGCGCTTCGGTGACGTAGTAGTCCTTCTCGATGATCGGCGGGGCGCAAGCCCGCGACCGCGAAAATGCTCTGCCGCGCCGAGGATCGCCTGCTCGAAATCCGGGATGTTCAAACAGTTTCACGTCAGCGGCGCTCCTTGGCCTGCCAGTTGCGAGCGTGCCGCAGTCCGGCCAGCAGGCCGAAGTCGAACCGGGAGAAGCGGATTTAGGGAATCCCGCAGGCGGCGAAGCGCCCGTGCGGTCTTTCCCGAGCTGCTCTCCGATGCGCCGAGCATCGCGCGGACGCGCGGCGGCTCGGAATCCGCAACCTCGAGCAGGCGTTCGAAGCGGCCTTTCTCCGACAAGAGCTTGATGGTTCGGCGGATCGTTTCTTCCGGCGACAGTTCGCTCGTCCTGCCCGCCGGCGCAGAAATCGAGCAACGCCGCATCGTTTTCGGAAAGGCTGGCCCATGCCTCCGGCCGGCGCGTGTGGATGACGGTATCGCTTCCGACAAGTTTTCGCGGCAGACTGAGGGCGCTGGTGGCAACCTCGCTTCGGCTTGCCGTCTGCGTCGTGAATCCGAGGAGATTGGCGGCGGCAATGCCGGACGGGAAAACGCCCTTGCGGCGGGAGGCGAGCTTCTGGATTGCGGCTGGGTTTGGCTGGCTTTTGCCGAAGGCCGTTTGCCGGCTGCGGTAGTAGATGCCCTTGCTTAAGCGCGCCAGCCGCCCCTGGCGCGTCAGGCGCGAAAGGGCCTGCGCGACCGCCTCGAAGGGTAAATCGCGGAAGTCGTCAAGTCGCCACAACCGCTCCCCGCCGTCTTCGATCTGACGGCGGACTAAGGCCATGACCCGGCCTGAGCCTTTTGCCGGCGTGACGCCTTTTCCCATGGAGAAAATATCGCTCTGTCTTTACATTCTGTCAAGTTTTTTTGCAATAAAACTTGACATTTGAACACAATAAAACCCGGCCGCGCGGGATTAGGCAAAATCCCACGTTCCAGATACGTTCCAGTTGATGCCTTTTTCGACGATTTCAGCGTTTTTGTCGTTTTGTGTTTTCAATAACTTACGTATTTTCAAGACGGCTGAATATGCCAACTCCCCCCGCCTCCACCAAATTCACAGATGGACATGTGGTCGTAGGCGCGCTGTGGGAATTCACGATCGAGCGCCGATCTAGTCGGCTTCGGCCTTCCGTTGTTCTACGAGGCGCTCGGTGAGGGCTGCGACCTGGTCGTCAATCAATCGAATTTCAATGGCCAGGCGGGTGTTCATGGGTTGCCTGGTGTATTCCTCGAGCAACAGATCGCGTTTGGCCTTCAGTTGGTCGCGGGTTTTCTTTTCATCGACTGGCGGTTTTTGCATAGCGTGGCAAGCCTTCCAGTTATGATTATGCGCCCGATGCCGCCGGCGAATAGTGCGGTATTGCACACGCTCGCGCTTGTTAGTGAATGGCTTCCGTGCCAATGCTCCGTGGCGCTGTCGCAAGGCTTTCATTGCCCCTTATTCTCGCTGTTGGAAGGGCCGAAGCCGAAGCGTTCGCGCATGCGTTGCCGGAATTGTTCGCGTTCTTCCGGGGTGGTGTGCCCGTAGCGCTCTTCCATGCGGCGACGGAAATGAGAGCGGCCGTAACCACCGTGGCGCCCCAATCCGCCGAACAGGATGCGGCAGAGCAACAGAAGCCCAAGCGCTTGCCAGAAGTTGATCAGGCGAAAGCCGAACAGCGGCGGCAGCAGCCAATTCCACAAGTGCAATACGATTTCGCCGCCGATGAAGACAAACAGCAGCATCGCCAGGATTCCCAGCGGAGCAATGAAAATCATTTTCTTCCATTTCATATTCGGTTCCTCATTCTTTCGTAAATTCGTCGTACACGCTTTGCAATCGCTCGCGCAGATGCAGCACGGCATAGCGTTTACGTGAGAGCAGGGTGTTCACGCCCACTCCGGTCGCGGCGGCCATCTCTTTGAAGCTGCGGCCTTCCAATTCGTGGGCCACAAAGACGTCGCGCTGGTCGTCGGACAGCTCGTCGATGGCAAGTTCCAGCGCATCGTGAAGTACGTTGCGGATGTAGAGCGCATCGGGCCCGGCATCGGGCGAGGGCAAAAGGTCCTCAATGTAGAGCATCTCGCCGCCTTCGCCCTCGACCGCCGCGTCGCTGAAGGTCTGTGGCTTCTTCTTGCGAAGCAGGTCGATGATGCGATTGCGCGCCACACGAAAAAGCCAGCCGGTAACGTGCTCGATGGGCATCAGCAGGCGGTTCGCTTCCACCAGTTCATAGAAAACTTCCTGCACGATGTCCTCGGCGTCAGACGGATTGGGCACACGACGGCGGATGAAATTACGCAGCCGGGATCGTTGTTGCGCGACGATCTCGGAGATATGGCGGTCTGGCTCGGTCATCCCCGCGATCCTCGCTGGCTCATTCATCTATTATTGAAGACGAACGACGGCCGGAAATATTGTAGAGAGTCGAAAGCAGCGAAACAGCTGGGCTTTAAACATGTTCGGTCTCTTTAGGCAAGAGATAGGGACGAAGTGGCGGGCTGTTTGAATACCACGGTGGTGAAGAACCCGATCATCAACCCGAATATGGGATTGCCGACTAGAAGATTGGCCAGCGGGAGCGTTCCTGGTCCTACATTCATGAAAAGGAAGTAGGAGAAGATCGATCCGACTACCAGCCCCATGAGGATGCTGTTCCAGGCCCAATGCAGTTTCAACCCCGAAGTGCCGATGGCAAAGCCCATGACTGCGCGATTCAGCAAGACCCACACCAAATTGATAATCGTGAACTTTAGCAGACCGACCGAGAAAGCCATGGTTGCACAGAGCCCACCTGCAACTAGGCCAAACAACGTAGCAATGATGATGCGTTTCATAAAACCTCCTGTGGTCGTTCTCCTCAGGCAAGTGACTCTTCGGTTCGAACCGATCTTGCGAATCAGATCGGTTCGCGATAGCGGCGCAGTCGTACCGCTAACGCCAGAAATGCGGCGGCGACGATCAGTCCTAGCCACAGACCCGGAGTACCCAGGAATTTGCCGGGGCTGAGCAGCGCCAGGGGAATAAAGTGCGCATCGACCGGAGCATTCCCGGGCAGATGGAAGGAAAATGCATGGGCTGCGAATCCAAACAGGCGGTCCTTTATGAGGGCGCCAAAATGCGAGGTGCGAAAAGCGATCCACTCGAAGACGCCGATTGCCACCAGCGGCAGCACGGCCCACAAAAATGTGGCGCGACGCGCCCAGCCCGAGACGAACAAGAGCCACGCGTAGATGGGTGCATGCCAGAGCGTAATCACGATCAGACCGTAGAGCAGCACCAACTGCATCTGAAACAGCGGCAACCGCGTCCACAGAGTTGTGACGCCGACACCGCTGGCCAGCAGGACTGCGCTGCTCATGAACAGCATAATGAACTGCAGGACAACCGTGGTGACGAAAATAATCAGTGGCAGAATGATGAGCGGGATGACGGCCTTGGAAAGCACGGTCGTAAGATCGGAAACCGGCAGCGACTTCCAGAACAGAATGCTGCGATCGCGGCGTTCACCGTGCAACGCGTCGAGGCAATAGAACACGCCGACGAGGATTCCAGTCGCGAGGAGCAACATAGCAATGTGGGCGTACGGGTGAGCAAGCATGGCGGACTGCATCGCGGGGTCGAGCGTCATCACGCCACGCACACTGCGCGGCACACCGACCAGGCTGATCACGGAGCCGAGCAGCACCACGGCGGCCACAGCCAACGGCCCGAAATAAATGGAACGGTTCTCCCACAATTCGCGGCGCACCGACCAATAGAAGGGCCGAGGCATCGAGACGGAAGCCGGCGCGGTTGCCTGCGAGCCGACGGGAGACTGCGGCACGGCGTTCGATTCAGTGCTCATCTAACCGCTCCTTGTGCTGCTGGTGCCTGAGCCGCCGGATTGCCAATCGTGTTGCCCATCATGGCAACGAAAACGTCGGCGATGCTGGGCGTGCGCACTTCGCCAAGTCCGGCCAGTTGTTGGCGGTCGACACGCTCGAACAACAAGATGCTGCGACCGAACACCTGGCGCTCGTGGATAGGCTTCAGAGCGCGCGCTGTGGCGACCTGCTCGGGATTGACCATCACTTCCACATAGCGCGCCTCGAATTCCTCCATGCTGCAATCAAGGACGATGCGGCCGTGGTTGATGAACATCAGATCGGTGAGCACGTGCTGTACTTCTTCAACTTGATGCGTGGTCACAACGATGGTGCGAGTGCGATCGAAGTAATCGTTCAACAGCGAATCGTAGAACTGCTTGCGATACAGGATGTCGAGGCCAAGCGTGGGCTCGTCGAGCACCAGCAATCGGGCATCGATAGCCATTACCAGCGCAAGGTGCAATTGCGTGACCATGCCCTTCGACAATTCCCTGACCTTGCTGCCGCGACTTTATGGCGGTTTTGGCAAGAAAGCCTTCCGCCTTTGCCCGATCGAATCGCGGATGCACTCCAGCGACGTAATCCAGCGCCTGGGTGACCCGCATCCAGCGCGGCAACACGGCGACATCGGCGATGAAGCAGACGTCGCGCATGAGTTGTTCGCGCTCGATCCAAGGGTCGCGTCCGAGCACCTTCAGTTCTCCTTGATATTGCGTAAGGCCGAGGATGGCATTGAGCGCGGTGCTCTTGCCGGCTCCGTTGGGACCGATGAGTCCCAGGATGCGGCCTTCTTCCACATGCAAATTGACGTTGTCGACGGCGACGGTGGTGCCGAAGACTTTGCGGAGTCCGCGTGCTTCGATCACTGTCATGGCTTCGGCTCCTCCTTATCATCTGCGGAATTCGATGGGGGTTGCGTGGGTGCGGCGGCTTGCAGCAGCTCTTGCGGTGTCAGTCCGAGGCGCTGGATGGTTGCGGAGACTTTCGGCCATTCTTCCGCAAGAAACTTCTGGCGCTCGCTCTGCAGCAGCAGATTGCGCGCGCCGGTGTTGATAAACATGCCGCGACCTCGCTTGGTCTCAACCAGCCCCTCGTCCGCCAGTTGTTGATAGCCCTTCAGGACCGTGAGCGGATTGACGCGATTCTCGGCCGCGACATTGCGCACGGACGGCAGCGGATCGCCTTCCTTCAGCACGCCGTCGAGTATCATGGCGACGACGCGATCGCGAATCTGGCGGTAAATCGGCTGGCTGTCGTTCCACTCACGATCCATCATGGGTTGCACGTCGCTCTCAGAGAGATGCCCTCCGGTTATTTTGTGCGCTGCAGCTCGAAGCGCGCGTGGACTGGTTTGTCGCCAGGCATCAGGTAGGTCCACTCCTCGATGTGATGGTTGGCGTCGATGAACGTGAACACGGCGTGGTCCATGTGCCCATACTGCGTGCCGCCGGAGAGGTCCAGGAATTCGAATTCGACCGTCTTGCCGTCCGACGACATCTTACCCGACATGCGTGGACGATTTCCGGCATCACAATAGTGCGTCAAGAGCAGGCGGTCGCTGTCCAGGTAGAACATGGTGACGGGATGATCGTAACGAGCCGGATCGTCCGCCGTCCCCGCTTCCTTCATCTCGTGCACCATCGCGTTTCCGCGCGAAGTGATGCGCAGCGAGATGTCCGTCAGCGCTCCGTCGCCCATTGCGGGTTGCGGCGGCGCGGTTGTCACGCGGCCTTGCCACGAACCGGCAAGCGTCTTCAGTTTGTCGAAGGCTTTTTGCGAATCAGTCGGAGCCTTTTGCGCATCAGACTGCGCGAACATCACGGCGGAAAGCGACATCAGAGCAACGACAGACAGCATAGATCGAAAGTATTTCATGTTTGATTCTCCTTAAGCTTCTCAACGAGAATTAAGCTCGCTTCGCAACATCGATCGAACGCACACTATTTCTTCGGCTGTGGCATTGGCTGAAAGTTTGGGTCGCTGGTCGGAGGAACGACGCTCTTCAACCGCATGTAGGTGACGAGGTTGCCGTAATGCTCCAGATCGTGCATGTTGTTGGCTGTCAGCACTCCCAGCTTCGGCATATCGTTTCCGAAAAGCTTTACCATTTGAGGCGCTGACGCGTCGGTCATGCTGTCATACGCGTTGTCGCAGTAAGCAAACGCACCTTTGAGTGCCGCGATTAGATCGGCTTTCGAGGTTTTGGATTGTTCGATTTTCAGGTCAGGATTTTTCTCGCCGAGTTCAATGGAGCAAAACATGTATTGCGAATCGGCCAGGTGTCCGACGATCTGTCCGTAGCTGCGAACTGCGTCAGTGGGCTTAAAGTTGTAATTTTCTTCGGGCATTTTTTCGGCAGAGCGTAGAAGGATATTCTTCACTGCACTATAGGCGGTGCGATTGAATGTGCTGAGCGGGTTCGGATTGTCCTGAGGCAAAGCAAGAGTTGGTGTTAGAAGGCAAAACAGAAGAGCTGACGGAAATAGTCGCATTGTTGGTTCTCCTCGGAACGGCCTGACCCATTCGTCGGCCCGGCCATGTGTTATACTTAACTACAACACTATATCAATTGCAAGCCATTTCTCTCGTTTTCGCGCCACGGACGATAACCATATACAATACAATAACTTACAAGGCATCGAGACGTTCCGTTTTCGGAAGTCCTCAATGCCCAGCTTCGCTGGTTCACGGCTGGATTCCTCTTGACAATCAGGATGAACGGCGTATTCTCCTCTTGTTTGTCAGGGGGAAGCGAGTTCATGACGGACGAGCCAAGTGATTTGGTGCAAGGCACGCTGGATATGCTCATTTTGAAAACGCTGGCGCTGGAGCCGATGCACGGGTATGGAGTCACCGTCCGCATCGAACAGATCAGCAACGGCGTGTTCCACGTGAATGCGGGTTCGTTGTTTGTTGCGTTTCAACGTTTGCAACGCGCGGGGCTGATCCGAAGCGAATGGAAAGCCACGGAGAATAGCAGGCGAGCAAAGTACTACATTCTGACGGATCAGGGACAAAAGCGGCTGAGCAGCGAGACGCGAGAATGGAGCAGGCAAGTGGCGGCGATTGCCAAAATCTTGGAGGCGCAGTAAGCCGAAATGTTTTCACTGCGAAACATAACAAGCGGGCTGCGATCGCTGTTCAAAAGCAAGATAGTGGAACGGGCAGCTTGGACGAGTAACTACGCATCTATCCCGGTTTAGTTGGCCATCGACGAAAAGATGAAGTCTCGCGATGCCACGCCGCTCAATATTCGGCTCCGCAACTGGATCGCGACTTTCAGACGAACTGCGCGGCAAATGCAACGGTCGCGCCGCAGGTCTGGAAGTTCGCCTGACGGCTTCCGGGGCGAACCAATCATGGATGGAACCTCTGTCGGCCATAACTTTTGAAATCGTCGGCGAAACTGCGCTCCTGCGTAGCACATTCATTACCGTGTGACTACGTTTCCGTCAGGCACGACTGTTTCCGCACTGCGATGGGGATTCCACTTTTGGACCGGGCGATAGCTGTTCGCCGCCGCGCAACGTTATTGTCGGCGGCCAGTCACAGTGTGGGCAAACCTTTGCGCAGTATGTGGTCGTCGCACGAGAATTCGCTTAAAGCAAATCTCGTTCGCCTTTCCTACCTGAGCCAGAATTCCGTCGCCGATTGTGGGCATTGGCGGAAATGTGCGCGACATCTGCCTAAGTGACTGTCCGCCACCCAGAATACGTTCCTTTCTCGCAAGGCCCTCCCGCCACGGTTTTTAGTCATGGTGAGGATCCTGTCAACGTATCGGGATGTGGCAGCGACGATTCGCCAGCAGTGGAAACAATCGCTGGGATTTACCGGTTCAGCGTGTTCTTCTATGCCAGCAAAGCCGGAACGGCAGCGTGGCGCAACCCTACTGGTTTCGCAATTTTTGTTGACTACTCGCACGGTGGGCCCTCAGGCTCTGTTCCGCATGGCCAGAGCCGCTGGGATATCGAGAACCAAGGTTTCAATGCCGCCAAGAGCCGTCACGGCCTCGAGCACATCTGTCATCATCATGCCAACAGTCTGCTGATCGGCTGGCTCCTTACTATGCTGGCTTTGACCATCGAACGACTCTACCGACTCCGGTACCTCCATCGCGGCAAACATCCGGTGCACAGCAGCGCCCAGCTGCTGCTCTTCTTGTGGCTCAGTCTTTCCCGCCCGCGTGCCGCCGACAGCAGCTGACACCCAACCGAAAAAACTGGATGTCCCCACTTTCGCATACGAGCACGCCCCATCGCTATACCCATCCGGAGGCCACCGCCTCGAGCTACAAGATCTGTCTGAAAATAGACCCGTTTCATCGCACTCCGTACGTGTGCAAAAAATACTACTTCCACCGCTCCTTCTCTCCTAGAGTCCTATGAAATTCCGAAACCGCTGCCGGGAAACGCTCCCTCTTGCTGCGCGCAAAACACTGGTTTAGGATTGCAGATTCCCGCCCCTGATAGGCCAACACCCATGCAATCCGAAAGACGCCGAACACCCAGGCATCCGTTCACCGCAAGAGCGGAAATCATTGATGAAAAGGAAAGCGTTCGCACCGTCTCGCGAGTCAGCGACCTGAGTCTGCACGGCTGCTACGTGGAAATGATGAATCCGCTTCCGCAAGGCACCAACGTACTGATGGAAATCTATACCGAGACAGAATTCCTGGAGACCCACGCGACGGTGGTGTATCTGGAGCCGAGGCAAGGAATGGGTTTGACGTTTACCGAAATGCCGGAGTTTTTCGCAGGCGTACTGAACCGATGGGTGGAACAAGCCGGAAAACAGAAAGCCTGTTGAGTTCCTATGCCTGTTGGCTCGGAGGCTGCGAGATTTTGTTCCATTCGCGGATGTTATAGCTGTACAACGCCAGGCAGAAAATATTAGCGGGAATGAATCCAAATTGTGACGTGTCCAGGGCAATGACGCAGATCAGGGCGCTGTTCAGGCCGGCGATCAGCCAGCCTTCCCACCGCTTCTTACCGATAAGAATGGTCGAGCCAACGGTCAGGATGCAGGAAATATAATCCAGTCGAAACAAGTGCATGGTATTTGTGAACGGGCTCGTCGAACTCGAGCATGAGGTTTGGAGAGGGCAGCAACAGTCCCTCGTTACACAGACGAGCCCATTGCGTATACGATACCTGCCGCGGGTAGAAGACATCTGTGACCCTAGTCACCTCGTACAATGTTGCGTGCCCTGTTATGCAACGTCAGCTTGTGGGCTGTAGCCTGCAATCCGGTTGATCTGTCGGGAGATATTCAGCCGGCACCCCGGGAAAAAACGAGTGTCGCGACGAAATGTCGCAATGCGTCAGGAGGCTTGCACCATGACATCAAGCAATGTTTCGCGCGTTCGCCAATATCTGCAGGCGATCACTGCCCTGGGAGGCCCCGAAACCATCGCCGATTTCTTCGCTCCTGACGCGGTGTTCCACGAGTTCCCGAACCGCATTCAGCCGCAAGGCCGTGTCCGTCGCTTCGCCGATCTGGGGGCCGCCTACGAACAGGGGCGCAAAATCCTGCAGTCGCAAAGCTATAAGGTGCGGCGGATTGTTGAGAATGGTGATGAGGTAGCCGTCGAACTGGAATGGAACGGAGTCCTTGCCGTTCCGGTGATGAATTTGGCCGCCGGCAGCGAAATGAAGGCGTTCGTGGCGATGTTTCTTACGTTTCGCGATGGAAAGATCGTCTCGCAGCGAAATTACGACTGCTATCCGCCATTCGGCGTGTAGCCGGTCACCCAGCCCCTGGCCCGCACAGCCTTACTACCACTTTATGCTAGTCATCTACGGTAGAAAAGCGTATCTTCACTGGTATCCCGGCGGGGCAACCTGTTGGGCCGAGGCTCTCACTGTAATAAGGGCAGTATCTGCCTTCAAAACTTCTCCCGCTCACTGAGAGCCTCACTTCTAGGAAACCTGCCGCCGGCTCGAAAACCACCGCACACGTATTCACTTGAAATGATCGGGTTTGCTAGTTCGCGCCGTACTGCTCGCGCCGCAAGTTACGTCGCAGGAAATCTTTGGCCCGGAAGATGATCATTCGGATTGCCGGAAGCCGCGTGTTCAACGTCCCGGCGATTTCGGAATAACTCATCCGCTTGTAATACAGCATCATGAGCGGAACCTTGTATTTTTCCGGCAAACGCGTCAGGTGCTCCCGGAGTTGGCGCTGTTCGTCCTTGCGCAGAATCTCGGAAAGTGGCGAAGGAGTGGAGCGATCGGCGAAATCGTTGACGTCGATGTCTTCCAAAGAGGAACTCCGTTCGCACTTTTTTTGCCGCAGCTTATCAATGCAATGACGCCCCGCCACCTGAGAAACCCAAGGGCGAAAAGGCATGGTTACATCTCTTTGATGCAGCACGCGGTAAAGCTTCAGGAAAACTTCGGCGGCCGCGTCCTCGGCGTCTTCGGGTCGGCGGAAAAATCGCCGGCAGACACGCAGAACATACTGGTAGTGATCCGCATAGATGGAGCCCAAAACATCGGGGCAGATTGGTTGCGGTTGGCGCAGGGCTGAGGAGACCTGCGGTTCTTCCATAAGCATCGAAGTTGATTCGGTTGCCATCTCCAGTCCTTTCCTTTCAATTTGCACACCAATACTGTCGGACCTGCACGAAAAAATTGCGGAGGTCGTCGTTACGATTTAGCTAGTTCGCAGTAGTTCGTTCTTCGCTGCTCGCAACTTTCCTCGGTCGCACAACTGACGTGGGCCGACGGCGAGTCTTCGGGAAATCGTTGTTGTCCGCGGAAGCGCGATTCGCGGTGGCTTCGCGGCGACGCACAACCAGAAGCGTCAAGTCATCGCCCGGCGGGCACGCATCGGCGAAGTCGAGTACCGCGCCGAGAGTCGAGAACAGCACCTGGTTTGCGCTTGAGCCGCTGAGCGCTTGCGCTGCGGATGTCAATCTGGCCATCTCAAACTCTTCGTCCTGAGGATTGCGGCATTCCGTCAACCCGTCGGAATATGCCAACAACATGTCGCCCGGATCCAGTCGCACCGTCCCCGAGCTGTAATTTGCTTGCTGCAGGGCGCCCAGCATCGGGCCGCCTTCTTCCAGCCGTTCGACGGACTTGTTGCGCCTGAGAATCAGAGGAGGTGGCAGCCCGGCGTTGCAATACACCAGTTCATTCCGCTCCAGATCGAGCCGCGCAAAAAACAGCGCCGCGATCGGCGGCTCACTCTTGTCCTGGCATAGCTCGCGATTCACCGCGGCGACGGCATCTGCCGGACGCAGGTAGGTTCGCGCATTGCGCTGGATCAAATCCATCAGATGCGCCTGCCAAATCCCGGCGGATAATCCCTTGCCCGCGATGTCGCCAACGGTGAGCCCCAGCACGGCATCGAGTTGCATCACCTTGAAGAAATCTCCCGAAAGGTGGCGCACCGGAAAACTTTCGCCGGCAATCTCGAACTCGCCTGAAACCAATTCGCGAGGGGCGCAGAGCCGCCGCTGGACCTGAGCGGCCTCGTAGATGGCTTGCTGCAGCTTGGCGTGTTCCGCGCGCACCGCATCGCGTTCTTCCCGCAACAATTGGATGCTCTCCGTGAGGTTCGGTGACGCGACGGTTCGTAAGGACTGCTGCGCGCCGTCTGGCGCAGCGCGTTTTTTATCCCGCGCCACACGATTCGCAGGCGGCTTTCGCGTTCCGATCAGCGTTTCTGCGGTTGCCATGATCATGTCCCCTCATCCTCATCCCACGAACTTGTAGCCCACTCCATGTACGGTCAGAAAAAACCGCGGCTGGTCTGGAATTGGCTCCAGTTTCTGGCGAATGCGCACGATGTGGGCGTCCACCGTGCGGGTAGTCGGAAAATTCTCGTAGCCCCAAACCTCGTCGAGCAGGCGCTCGCGGCTGAGCGTTTCTCCCGAATGGCATAGAAAATGTTTGAGCAAGTCAAATTCCTTGCTGGAGAACTCCACCGGGTTGCCGCCGCGCCGCACCTGGTAGCTCCGCAGATTCACTTCGACGTCACCGAAGGAATAGCGGTCCTGCTCTTTGGGGACGGTTTGCGCGCGGCGCAGCACGGCCTTTACGCGAGCCAACAATTCGCGAATGGAGAATGGCTTGGTGACATAGTCATCGGCGCCGAGTTCCAGGCCGACCACCTTATCGACCTCTTGTCCGCGCGCGGTCAGCATAATGATGGGAATGGAAGGACGCTTGGCTTTCAATTGTTTGCAAACATCCAGGCCGCTCATGCGCGGCATCATCACGTCCAGCACCACCAGGTCGGGTGAATCTTTTAGCGCGCGCTCGAGTCCTTCGACACCGTCGAGCGCCGTCAACACCTGGAAGCCTTCGTACTCAAAGTTATCGCGCAGGCCGGCAACCATGTTCGGCTCGTCCTCGACGATCAGAATCTTCGCTGTTCCCATGCCGTCTCCCTTATGCTTGCCTTGCACCATGACGATCCTTGTTCCTCACGCAACAGCATTCCCCGTTTGTTGAGGGAAAGCCAACGGCAGCGCAATGATAAATTTGCTGCCCTTTTGGGGATGGCTTTCGACCAGCACGTCGCCGCCATGCGCTCGCGCGATGTGCCGCACGAGCGAGAGGCCGAGACCGGAGCCTTTCACGTTGTGAACCAACGGATCGCCGCAGCGGTAAAATTTTTCGAAGATTTTTTCCTGCTCGTGGGCCGGGATGCCGATGCCGTGGTCGCGGACTTCCAGGTTCACGGAGCCGTTCGAGCGGTACAAGCTCACGCCAATGTACTTGTCATCCTTGGAGTATTTCAGGGCATTGTTCACCAGATTCAGCAGGGACCGTGCGATGGCTTCGCGATCGACGTTTACAGGCGGAATGTCGCCGGAAATATTTTCCTCGAACGCAAAACCGTTTTGCTGGATCTGAAAGCGATAGGATTCCAATGTGGAGTGAACCAGTTCCGCCAGGTCCGTCTCTTTGAACTCGTATTCCTTGCGTCCTGCCTCAATGCGGGAAAAATCCAGGATATTGTTGATCAGCGCGGTCAGGCGTTCGCTCTCTTCGCGAATAATGCGGAAATACTCCTGATATTTTTCTTTTGCGGAGATCCGTCCCAGTTCCAGCGTTTCGGCATACAGGCGAATCAGGGCCAGCGGCGTACGCAATTCGTGTGAGACATTGGCCACGAAATCGGATTTCAGTTTCGCTAACGTCATTTCCCTGGAGACGTTGCGATAGGTCATCCAGATTCCGCCGATCATCAACAAAGAGAGTGCCGTCAAAACCAGGTAGTTGTACCGCAGAAACCGGGACACCATATCTGAGACCGTAGTCCCCTGGTATTTGATGGCCGCAGTTAAGCCCGGGAAAACCCATTGAAAGGCACGCTCTGCCTCCGGCTTGCCATCGGCCCAATTCCCGGAACTGACCCAGGGTGTGTAATCGCCTTTTGACGGGCGAATCATCATCACTGGCGGATTGTCACCTTTTAGCACCTCGCTCTTGCTGCTCAACACCTCTTTCATCATGGCCGGCATGAAGGTGTGTTTTAGATATTCATCATCGAACGCCACGGCGCCGAGTACCACGCGGTCTTTCGGGGTATGCGGAGGCAGAAAATAGACCAGGCTCTGATAGTTGTACTGATTGTCCTGATGCATCCACTCGCCGGTGATCACCACGGGAGGTTCGTCTTTTTCCTCCATGATCCGAACACGGGCCGACATGTCGGAGGCTTCCAGGGGAAACCACGTCGCCACCATGTTGATGGCATCTTGCGTGCGCGCGCAGAACTCTGGATCCTTGTCGCGTGCGGGCTGCGCGCGGCTGATCATCAGGTTGTTCTTTTTGTCGTACAGAAAGGCATAAGACAATTCGGGGTGCTCGGCCAAAATGTGCTCGAGCTTGGCCTTAATCATGGCGTGGTCCTGATCGGGACCGGGGAATTCCTCTCGGACTGGGGTGATCAGGTCGTTGGCTTTGTACATGGTTTTCTTTTCGGCGATCGCCAACACGTGGGCGAAGTCGCGCTGGATAGCCGCTTCGACGGCCTCAGAGCGCTGGATATGCTTCAGGTTCCAAATGCTGAAGGCCATCAAGGCCGCCGCTGGAAGCGTGATGGCCAGCTCCAGCGTCAGAAGCGTTCGCGTGCGGTCCGTTAGTCGCCACTTCTTCTTGGACATTCTCAGCCTCGTTCATCCGCCTTACGAAACAAGACTATAAAGACCCGGCAAAGGGAGTGTGTCAAGACATCGCAAAGGATTGTAAAAAGTTGTAAACGGCTGGTGTGCCGGATTCACGCGGTTTTAAGAACAAAGTGCAGTATTTTCAAGGGACTAGCGGCGTTTTGGTTCGCTGGGACAGGTGCGCAAGCCGTGAGCAACTTCGAGAGACCTGGAGGGTTTAATCGCCGAACCTGGCTGCGGAGCGCGCTTTTGCTTTCTCGGCTTCTTGTTCGCGGTTTTTGGGTGGCGCGCTGGTCTCGAGCGAATGAATCAGGCGCGCAGAAATGGCGGAGATATCGTCGACAGCCGCCCGGAATGCGGCTTCATTTGCGAGGGATGGCTTGGTGAAGCCGCTGATTTTTCTGACGAATTGCAGCGAAGCCGCGCGAATCTCTTCAGGAGTGACAGGCGGATCGAAATTGAAAAGCGGCCGGATGTTTCTGCACATTGCGTTGCACCTCTAGAAGATAGATGAGTCGAGGCGGGCTTTGGTTCGAGCGAACGCAGCTAGCCCCTAGTGATGACCGCCGATTTTGCCGCCTTGCCGGAAACCAGGCGCTGGCGCGCATAGTTGCACCACGGACCCGCGGGGTCCAGTTCGACATAGGCTTGCCAGTGCTCTCGCGCTTCGGCAAACGCGCCCAACTTCTCGCAAACGAACGCCAAATTGTAATGCGCATCGCAATAGTCGGGCAGCAATCGCACCGCTTGCCGCAGATGTTGCCGCGAGCCCTCGAAGTCGCCCATATCTTCCAGCACACTGCCTAGGTTGAAATGCGCCAGTGCGTTTTCGGAATCCAGAGCGAGAGCACGGCGAAAACACTCGGCCGCTTTCTCCAAACTGCGATCTCCGTAATAGAGGGTTCCGCAATTGATCAACGCGTCGAGCCTTTGGGAATCGAGGCGCAAAACGTGATCGTAAGCGTCAACTGCTTGCGCCCTGGTGGCTCCGTCGGCTTCATATTGCAACGCTCTGGCAAACCATTCGTCGGCCGTAGGCTCGGCCATGACGCGAACTCGTTCGTCGAGCTCTCGAGTCTCGAAATTCAATACGAACTGGCCGGAAAGCGGCTCCAGGCGCGCGCCCTCGCGTTCCACAATCACATCCTTTCCGTCGGAAAGAACGCGAAGCTCCGCCAGCGGCACATGCACCTGGGAAAGCTTGTCGCGAAGTGCCGCCATCGTGCGCTGCAAACGGTTCGCTGAAACTCCGTTTTCGACTAATTGTTTAACGGTACGCAGGCCGATTAAGTCCCGAAAGTCGTACCACGGAGTTCCCAACTCGTTTCGAGGAGAAACCAGGCGCAAACGGTCCCATTGGTCCAACTGCTTCCCGGTCAGACCCAAAATGCGCTGCACGTCTTCGGGAGTAAATCTGTCGGTCGTACCCATTCAGAATTATCCGGCTTTCTTGCCTGCCCTTTTCTGCTGCGTGGTTGCAGCTGCCGGCACTGCTCGCGCGGGTGGCTTCTTCCCGACGGGCACGGGCCCTGCGGCGACTTCCGCGGCGGCAGCAGGAGCTTTCTTCTCAGCGATACTCTTTTTCAAAGCTTCCATCAAGTCGATTACGGGCGCCAGATGCGGCTGGGCGACTTCCGTAACTTCCTGGCCCTTAAGTTTGGCAGCAATCAGGGCGCGCACGTTCTCTTGATATTCGTCGCGATATTTCTGCGGCTCGAACGGCGCAGCGAGGCTGGCGATGAGCTGCTCCGCAAGCTTCTTTTCCTGGTCCTTCACTTCGACGTTGTCGGTGGGAATAGATTCCGCAGCGCGAATCTCGTTGGAATAGAACATGGTGTGCAGCGTCATGCCCCGGCTGCCTGGGCGAATGATCACGATGTGCTCGCGCTGGTGCATGGTGAGCTTGGCGACGGCGCCGTAACCAGACTCTTCCATAGCCTTCATCAGCAGCTTATAGGCTTTCACTCCAGCTTCCTCCGGCGAGATGTAGTAGGAGGAATCGAAGTACAGCGGATCCATTTCATTGAGCTTGACGAATTCCAAGATTTCCATCACATGGGCCGAAGGAGGCTCGATCTTGTCCAGCTCTTCCTCGCTGAACAGGACATACTGATCCTTCTCGTACTCGTAGCCCTTCACAATTTCGACCGCTCCACGTTGCGATTGCATACCGGGCAAAACAAGGGCTGCTTCAGCCGCGAATGGCATTCCTTGTGGAGTTGGTTGAAGCTGATGCGTTCACCGCGAGCCGCGGCAAACATTCGCACGGGTATCGAAATCAAGCCAAAGGTGAGGTGACCCTTCCAGACAGTGGTGGCCATGAGCGAACTCCTTCGGTAAGCCTAGGGACGGCGCAAGGGTCTAAGGTTAGCCTCCCGGCAGGCGAGAATCAAGATAAACCCATGCGGTATTGCTCATTTTGGAAATCACCACACGGTAAGGCCAAGCGGCCTACATCGAAGCCTGTACTTGGTCTTTCTGAATCCTTACGAAGATGTAGACAATCCCAACGAAAACACGGGCTGATATAGAATCCACGCATGGGCAAGCTCGAAGAATATAAGCGAAAACGCCGCTTCGACCGCACGCCCGAGCCATCCGGCGAACCCGAATCCGCCGCCGGTTCGGTCCAACAGGCGCCCTCCCCGGCCGCCAAACGCACCCGTCTGCCCAAGCCAAAATTGCCGCAACTAGAAGTCCGACCCGGAGCCGAACATGGCGACACGTTCGTGGTTCAGAAGCACCGCGCAACACGCCTGCACTATGATTTCCGGTTGGCGATCGACGGGACGCTGAAGTCCTGGGCTGTCCCCAAAGGACCCTCGCTGAACTCCGCCGACAAGCGCTTGGCGGTGCAAACCGAGGATCACCCGCTGGACTATGCGGGCTTCGAGGGAAAGATTCCCGAGGGCAATTACGGCGCGGGAACGGTGATGGTGTGGGACCGCGGAACGTTCAGCGTGATTGGCGACGCCAGCGCCAGCAAGCAAATCGAACGAGGCGAGATCAAATTCAATTTGAACGGGGAGAAGCTGCACGGGAGTTTTGTGCTGGTCAAGCTGAAGCACAGCGAAAAGGGCAACGAATGGCTATTCATCAAGCACAAAGACGCCGACGAGGATCCCGGGTATAACATCGACGAACACGATGGCTCGGTCCTTACCGGCCGTACGATTAAGGAAATTTCTGAAGAGTTGCCACCCAAGCGCGGCGCCACTCCGATCGAGCCCGGCGAATTGGACGGCGCGCGAAAGACTGCCATGCCTGCCCGCGTGGAACCCATGCTGGCTACTCTCCGCGAGCATGCGTTCTCCGATCCGAATTGGCTGTTTGAGATTAAGTGGGACGGAGTGCGAGCGCTGGCCCGAATTGAGAATGGCGTTTTGAATTTGCGCGCCCGTAGCGGAACCGATATCACCGAACGCTATCCGGAGCTGGCGTTTCTTCCGCAGGCCTTTGCGGCATCGGACGCGATTGTTGATGGCGAAATCGTGGCTCTGGATGAGCACGGCCTCAGCAGCTTCGAGCGCCTGCAGGATCGCATGCACGTACGCGCGCCGAGCGAGCATCTGGTTTCGCAGACGCCGGTCGTTTTCTTCGCGTTCGATCTTCTCTATTGCGACGGTTACGATCTGCGCAAAGCGCCGCTGCTGGAACGCAAGCAACTATTACAGCGTTTGGCGCATGTATCAGAACGGTTTCGCTATGCCGATCACCAGTTGGAACATGGAAAAGAACTTTTCGAGCTGGCGAAGCAGACCGGTCTGGAAGGAATCGTCGCCAAGCGTGCTGACAGCCCGTATGTTTCCGAACGCAGCGCATATTGGATGAAGCTGAAGGTAACGAAGACCCTCGACGCAGTTGTAGGCGGCTGGAGCGAATCGCGCACTCCCGCTCTTCCGTTCGGCTCGCTGCTGCTGGGTTTGTACCAAGGCAAGAAGCTGCGCTTCATTGGACACGTGGGAACCGGATTTGACGGAAAAAAGTTGCAAGAAATTAGTGGCAAGTTGAAAGAGCTGGCATCCGCAGACTGCCCGTTCGACACCGTGCCCGCAACCAACGAAAAGCCTTCGTGGATAGAGCCGGCGCTGGTGGCGCGCGTCAAGTTCAGCGGCTGGACGCAGGAACACGCTCTGCGCCACCCCGTTTTCGTCGGGCTTCGCGAGGACGCGCGTCCCAGCGATTGCCGCTGGGAGAGCGAGGCCGAGCCAGTGACCGCCGCGCCTGCTATCGTTCACGCGCCACAAGTTACGGGCAAGGTGCTCAACACGAAAGCTCAGATCGAAGCAGAACTGTTCAAGGGCCGCGCCGAAACGATCAGCCTTGAACTGGACGGCAAACGCGTGCGGCTGAGCCACCTGAACAAAATCTACTTTCCTGAATCCGGCTTCACCAAACGCGAGCTACTGGCCTACTACTACCGCATCGCCGACTTCATTTTGCCTTTTCTCCGCGACCGGCCGCTGGTCTTGCGCCGCTATCCTGACGGAATCAAAGGTCAGGCTTTCTTTCAAAAAGACGTTCGCGAGGGGCTGCCCGACTGGTTCAAGACCGTGCCTGTCGATTCCGAAGGACGCGGCAAGGAAATTCAATACGCCACGGCCAATGACCGCGCTTCGCTTCTGTTTTTGACGAGCCTCGGGTGCATCGATCACAACCCGTGGTCCAGCCGCTATGACGATCTGGATCATCCAGACTATTTCTTCTTCGACCTGGATCCATCCGAGGGCACGGACTTTTCCGTTGCGGTCACGATTGCCGCAGCGTTGCATGAAAAGTTGCAAGAATTGCGGCTGGCCAGTTTTCTAAAAACTTCCGGAGCAACGGGAATCCACATCTATATTCCGGTCGAACCGGTTTACACGTATGAACAGTTGCGGACGTTTGCCGAGATTGTGGCGCGCACGGTGACCAGCGAGCATCCCAATCTGGTGACAAATGAAAGATCTGTGGCGAAGCGTCCTGCGGGCCGCATCCTGATCGATGTTCAGCAGAATGCTCATGGACGTCCGCTGGCCGCTGCTTATTCCGTGCGCGCGTTTCCCAAGGCTCCCGTTTCCGCGCCTATCTTGCCGCAAGAGCTGCGCAAAAACCTGCGGCCCGAATCCTTGAACATCAAGACGGTATTTGCGCGCCTGAAAGAAAAGGGTGATCTGTGGGGCGACTTCTGGAAGCGGCAGCAAAGGCTGGAAGAAGCCATCGAGCTTCTCAGCCGAGGGATGCCGGCGCGAACGAAAGGGCGTTGATTGCCCGGATTCGGGAGTCTTTGCCTTTTCTGGCGGCGCAGCGCCGTGATTAAATGACGGGGCACGGAGGTGCATCATGCCGGGGTCGGGCCAGCTTCGCGTTGGGACGTCTGGATACTCCTATAAAGAGTGGAAGGGGAGTTTTTATCCGCAAAAGCTGGCGGACCGCGAAATGCTCAGCTTCTACGCCCAACAATTTTCGACCGTCGAGATTAACCACAGTTTTTATCGTATGCCGACAGAGAATGTGCTGTTGCAGTGGGCGCAAACGGTTCCGGAGGGCTTTCGCTTTGCGTTGAAAGCCAACCAGAAAATTACGCACATTCAAAGGTTGCGCGATTGTGAGAGCACTCTGAAGCGCTTCCTGGAAGTGGCCAGCGTGCTCAGCGAGGGCGACCACCTCGGTCCCATCCTCGTGCAGTTGCCGCCCAACTTCAAATTCGATCGCCCGTTGCTGGAAGATTTTCTGGCGCTTCGCCCGCCCGCTTTTGCTTTCGCCTTCGAAGTGCGCCACCCATCCTGGTACACGGATGAAACGTACGCCGTGCTTCGCCAGCATGACACCGCGCTGTGCCTGTCAGAAACCGAGAAGCAAACCCCACCGGACGTCATCACCGCCGGATTCACCTACGCGCGCCTGCGGCTGGAAAACTACACGCCGAAGCAGCTCAGCGCGTGGAAAAAACGTTTTGACACCTGGATAGCCCAAGGCGTGGACGTTTATGCCTACTGCAAACACGAAGATTCCGGCAAAGCTCCGGCATACGCCCGCCAACTCCTCGGGAAAGCCGGCTGACAGATCGTTGCTATCTTCCCGTCACTGCGCCGCAGACTTCGGCGGATGTTCGGCGCGTTCCTTGCGCTTTTCTTCGATTTGCTTTTTAGACGGCGGATAGCTTTCGAAGCCTTTGGAGATTTCATTCAGCACTCGATTCCAGATGCTGTCGTCATCAACGATCTTTTGCTCCAGGTACACGCGCCACGCCAGGTCTTTTCGCTTTGCAGCAATCAGATCGATGACCAGCGACGCGTCCAGGGCGGTCTCCGACTTCATCAGATCGTAGGTATATGCCCAGTAGTCGCTGACATATTGTCCAAATTGTCCCCAGGTTCCCGCCGACGGCGAGACAATCGATGATTGGCTGTTGGCCCAATAGCGCACCACCAAATCTGGGTTCTCATCGGGCTTTACTTCTCTCAGGCCGCGTTGCGTCAACGCCTGAGACACGCCCGAATGCACCCGATCGGTGATGTAATTCGGATTCAACTGCCGGAACTCCAGCATATTCGCGCCGCCGATGTAGGCAAAAGTCTTGAACTTCGAGAAATCGAGATTGGGATCAAAGTCGACGGTCATTTTCGCGAATGCCTGCGGCGCCAGGATCAAGATCAAAAGAAAAAGAAAGATAGCTGCGGCGCCACCGTGGCGTTGAAAATAGTTCCTGGGTTTTCCGGCTCGATTCATCGTTCACTCCGTAAAGTCACTGCGACCTGTCTCTGTGCGGGCGTGGGCCGATTCTACTCCATCGCACCATGTTTCGCCGAATGGATGCTGCTGGCCTGCGCCAGTCTTTTCACAAATCGGCTCTGCCAGAATTCGTAGAGACGCGCATTTTAGGCTGCTTTCTGAAGAACGATGAATTCGGTCTTGGTGACCGCCATGCGTTGGGCCTTGAGCAACAAATAGCCGAGATTCTTGTAGCCACGGCCCCTTCGAAGAAGGGTTTTGATGTTGCCGTTGATGGCTTCCACCACCCCAAACGGAACCTTGGTGCGGCAGTAGTTGAGGATGCCGTCCAAATGATCCAGTAGCATAAAGGCGAGATTTTGAAAGGGCTTCAAGCGTTGCCAGCGCAGTTGATCGATCCAGCTCTGGAGGTAGCGCAGCATGGCTCCTTCATAGCGGTAGGTCCACAACCGTTCCAAACTTTCCTTTAAAAGATAGGCCTTCATCACCCGTCGATTGAGGGCGAACAGCTCGTTTAACTGCTGGCGTTTCTGGCTGTCCAGATTCATCCAGCGCGTCAACAACAGCCAGCGTTTGCCCTTCACCACACCGCGCATGCGCCCACCTTTGCGGAAGAACTCTGCCCGGCGCACTTCATCGATGGCTTTGTTGGCATGCTGTAGGACGTGAAACTTGTCGTACACGATGCGGCAGTTCGGGGCCCATTGGGTAATGCTGTTGGTGAATGGCCGCCACATATCCACGCACGCGGCCGCCACTCGTTTCCGTTGCGTGGCGTGCAGTTGCGTCTGGAAAAACTCATCCAGGGTTTCTTGTTTGCGATCCTGGCCGAACCATAAGGGTTCGCCGGTATCCAAGTTGCTGACCACGGTGATGAACTTCATGTGCTTGCCGAAGTAAATCTCATCCACGCCCATTTGCACCAACGGGTCTTTGCGACGCATCGCACTCCACCGCTGCAAATACCGCAGGTCGATCGCTCGCACCGTGCTGGCGGCCAGCCGGAACTGCCTGGCCACCTGGCGAACCGATGCGCTTTCGCACGCTAACCCCACGGCTTCTTCAAAGCGCTTACTAAACGGCGCTTTACTCGGCAACTGCGGCACCTTCTCGACCTTTACCCCGCATTGCGGACAGCACACCCGGTACACTTCGATGACTACCGTGGTGCGATACTCACCCCACGGCAGGTCGCGCACTTCCCGTTCGTTGTGATCATGGGCCTCGCTAAACTTTCTTCCGCACCCCGAACAGATTAGCTTGCGGTTTCCTCGCTTGCGCCGTACCCATAAACGCAGCGTCTTGGCGGCTTCACTGATTTCGTGCCGGTAGACTCGGTACCCCGGCCATCCCAGGATTTTCGTGAATTCGTTGTCACGCATTCCGCCGAGTCTAGCCGAATCATCCCCCGGACGGAAACCCGCTCTTTTATTGTGGCTTTACGAATTCCTGCTCAGAGCCGATCATTCATTGGGTTTACATCGCGGGTGGGATTAGACTAGTCTCCCTCACCAAGTAGTACTGCGAAATTCACCGCCCGAAAGAAAGGCTTAATCATGACCACCCCCCCTCCCTGGCGCTGGTGCTGCTGCTACGCCTTGACCCGAGTCATCAAGTGGGACGACTCACTTTCAGTTCGGGCCTCTACCCAGATGGCTCAGGTTCTGCAGGGACAGTCGTCGGCTCACCGCTGTGCGGCTCGTGCCGCTCCCACGCCGTGGCGGCTCAGATCTTCGGCTGGGCGTTTCGCTCGCGCCACCTGGCGGCGCGCCCGGGCGGTTCCGCACCACCATGTCCTGCGGTTATTCCCGCACTATTGTGGCGGCGCGTGGCCAGACGTGGGGTTCCGCGGCGGGAGGCCGGGGTCAATGGGGCCTGCCGCTGATCCACCCCGCACGCGCATCGCCAGTAGACCGCCCGGACCGCGGGCAGCCCACTCATCGCACCGCCACGTACCCAAGCCTGCGGCCGTGCGTAAAAAAAGATCACCCGACCCCCCCCCCCCCGCCCCCCCCCCCCCCCCCCACCCCCAGACTTTGGCGTGGAAGCCAGCAAAGCCAACTGAAATGCCTGCATTCATCCTCTGAAAACCGATGCCGGAGCTTCCTGACATAACCGTGTACATCGAGGCGCTGGAGCGCCGGATTCTTGGACACGTGCTGGAACGAATCCAAATCCGCGGACCATTTTTGTTGCGAACCGCGCAGCCTCCGGTGGAGGCGATCCAAGGCCACACCGTGAAGGAATTAAGGCGCGTCGGGAAACGCATCGCGCTGAAGTTTGACAGCGAACTGTGGCTGGTAGTTCACCTGATGATTGCCGGCCGGCTGCATTGGGTGCAGAAGCGGGTGACTCCCGACGGGAGACGAACGCTGGCGGCGCTGGATTTCGATTCAGGCACGTTAACGTTGACGGAGGCAGGCACGAAGAAGCGCGCGTCGCTGCACGTTGTGGATGGAAATGAGGAACTGGCGAAGCTCGATCCCGGCGGACTGGAAGTTTTGCACGCGACCCTCGACGAGTTCCGCGCGGCGCTGACGGCTTCGAACCACACGTTGAAGCGAGCGCTCACGGACCCGCGCACGTTCAGCGGAATCGGCAACGCGTATTCCGACGAAATATTGCATACTGCGCGACTATCTCCGGTGAAACTCACGCAGCGCTTGCAGGCCGAGGAGATTGAACGTTTGTACGAAGCGGTGCGGCATATACTGCAAGACTGGACGCGGCGCTTGCGGGAAGAAGCTGGTAACAAGTTTCCGGAGAAAGTAACCGCGTTTCGCGAAGGAATGGCGGCGCATGGAAGATATGGGCAACCTTGCCCGGTGTGCGGCACGAAAATCCAGCGCATACGCTATGCGTCAAACGAAACGAACTATTGCCCGCACTGCCAGACCGAAGGGAAATTGTTGGCGGATCGCGCGCTGAGCCGCTTACTGCGCGAGGATTGGCCCAGGTCGCTGGATGAGATGGAAGAGCGGCTTGCGCGTTAAGCCGATAGTTCCCTGCTATCGCGCTGAATCATTTGCCGTATGATACGGGCATGAGACTGCTGCTGGTGGAGGATGACGCGAGGATCGCGCGATTCGTGGCGAAAGGATTGCGCGAAGAGTCGTATGCCGTCGATGTGGTGGCGAACGGCAAAGACGCGGTGTATCAGGCGGAAATCAACGACTACGACGTTGTGATCCTCGACGTAATGATTCCCGGAATCGACGGGTTCGCCGCCTGCCGCGCAATTCGTGCCAAGGGAAAACGCACGCCGATTCTGATGCTGACCGCGCGCGACGGCGTGGAGGACCGCATCACCGGCCTGGATTCCGGCGCCGACGATTATCTGACAAAACCATTTGAATTTGGCGAGTTGCTGGCGCGGCTGCGGGCTTTGCTGCGCAGGCCGAAGGACGTGCGTTCCCCGCAAATCGTGGTGGGAGATTTGGTGCTGGACACGGCGGCGCAGACGGTGAAGCGCGGGCATCGCGCGATTTCGCTGACGACAAAGGAGTATGCGCTGTTGGAGTTTCTGGCGCGCAACGCTGGGCGGGTGATTGGACGAGCGGAAATCGCGGAACACGTGTGGGATGAATCGTTCGACCCGTTTTCGAATTTGATCGAGGTGTACATCAACAGGCTGCGCCGGAAGCTCGACGAGGGAGCGGCCAAACCGATGCTCCAGACCCGTCGCGGCAGCGGCTACGTGCTGTACGCAGGCGAGGAAAACGCCGCAGCGAGCAATGGGAAGCCTGGAAAGCCACCCGCGGCAGGCGGCACGAGAAAGCTTCATGCTTGATTCCGTGCGGGTACGGCTGACGGTGTGGTACACGCTGGCGCTGGCGTTGGTGCTGATTCTACTGGCGGTGCTCACATATGTTCTGTACGCGCGAAATAGTTCGCAACGCACCGACAGCAACCTTGTTGAAATTGCTGACGCGTTCGCAACTACATTCCGGGCAGAACTGAAGGATCAGGACGGCCCCGATCCAGCGAAAGAGGCGGCGCGCGCGGCCATTCTGGAACACCGGTTTCGCGACACCGTTTTCGTGGTTCTTGATTCCAGCGGTAACGTAGTGTTGAGCACGCTGGACCTGCCGGCAGCGGATCCCGCACTGGAACGACTTACGCCAACCATTTTTGCTTCGCCATCGTTCCGCGAGCTTGCAGCTGCTTCCGACTCTTCACGGCGGGCGATGCGCACGTTGCGAGCACGGCGGGATTTCTTTCGTGGCTATGCGAAGCGCGTTGAGGTAGCAGACGGAACGTACGTGCTGGTGGTTCTGCAGTCGCTGCACCCGCAGCACGAAATGCTGGAGGATATTCGCAATACGTTTTTGTGCGCCATCCCTGCTGCATTGCTGGTGGCGAGCCTCGGCGGATATGTTCTGGCCAGAAAAAGTTTGCAGCCGGTGGCGGCGATGGCAACACAAGCGCGCGGAATGGGCGCGGCAAACCTGCACGCCAGGTTGGCGGTGTTGAATCCACGCGACGAACTGGGACAACTGGCGGTTACCTTTAATCAATTGCTGGAGCGGCTGGAAGAATCCTTTGAGCGACAGAAACGCTTCATGGCGGACGCTTCGCATGAACTGCGGACGCCGGTGGCCATTTTGCACGGGGAAACGGAAGTGACGCTTTCGCGCGCAGATCGCTCGCCCGAGGAATACCGCGAAACGCTAGGAATACTAAAGGACGAGTCTCAGCGTCTGGCGCGAATTGTGGAGGACTTGTTCACGCTGACGCGCGCCGATGCTGGTCAATACCCGTTGCAACTGCAAAGCGTCTACCTGGACGAACTGACCGCGGATGTGCTGCGCAGGGCCAGATCGCTGGCGCTGGCGAAGAAGATTACCTTGTCTGCCGCGATCGAGCCGGAATTGCCAATCGAGGCGGACGAAGCGCTGCTGCGCAGAATGCTGCTGAACCTGCTGGACAACGCCATCAAATACACGCCGGAGGGCGGCCAAATCTCGCTTGAGTGTCGCCGACAAGGTGACGACTACACGCTCAGTGTCAACGACACGGGAACTGGAATTCCTGCGGAGCTGCAGGCGCGCATATTTGAGCGCTTCTTCCGGGCAGACAAGGCGCGCTCGCGAGCCGAAGGGGATTCTGGTGGAGCAGGGCTAGGATTATCGATTGCGCGCTGGATCGCAGAGGCGCATCACGGTCGTCTGGAATTGACCAAGTCGGATGCAGCGGGAACGACGTTTACAGCGCGGTTGCCCGTGGGCGATGTCGGTAAGAATGCCTAGTGGCCACCTTCTGAGGCGGCCGCCTCGCGTCAAAAAAGTGTGAAGCAACAACTTTTCACTTGCGAACCCGTCTGCCCTTTGTTCAAGTCGATTAATCGTACATTTAGGTTGTCTTCGCTACTTTGAAAGAGTTGCAGGCCGCTGCTCCAGGCAAGTGTATGCGCGGCCAAATACCTCTATGCGAACGACAACAACTACAGTATTTCTCGCAGGATTCGCGTCGATAGCCGTGCTGCTGCCGCTGCACGCGCAGGAAGCGCCGTCGGCACCCGTTCCCAAGGTGGCGCCTTCTCCGGCAACGATCCCACCAGCAAGTGCCTCAATTCAGCGCATCACCTTGAAGCAGGCGCTCGACCTGGCGCGAAAAAACAGCACGCAGTTTCAATCGGCAGCGACTGATGCGGGTGTGGCGCGCGAAGACAAAGTGCAAGCCCGCGCCGGTTTGCTGCCCGGTGTGGACTTCAATACTTCGGGTTTGTACACGCAGCCCAACTCGCTTGGAGCCGTCAAGTTCATCGCGAACAATGCGCCGCACGAATATATCAGCCAGGGAAATGTGCATGAATTGCTCGACCTGGCGAGTGTGGCCGCGTACCGGCGCACGGCGGCACTGGCAGCGGCGGCCAAGGCGCGCGCAGAACTTGCCACACGCGGCCTGGTAGTGACTGTGGTGCAAAGCTATTTTGCGGTGGGCGCCGCGGAAGCAGTCATGGAATCCGCACAGCACACCGCACAAGATGGCGAAGCATTTCTGAAATTGACGCAGTCGCTCGAACACGGCGGCGAAGTTGCCCACTCTGATGTAATCAAGGCGGAGTTGCAAGCGCAGGAGCGGCGGCGGCAATTGCAGGAGGCGCAACTGACGCTGCTGAACGCCCGGCTGGACTTGGCGGTGCTGATCTTCCCAGACTTTAACGACAACTTCGAGACGGCCGATGATCTCCACGCGAACGTTCCACTGCCGGTGCGCGAAGAATTTGAAGCCCAGGCGGCGCATGAGAATCCAGACATTCGCGAGGCGCTGGCCAACACACAAGCGGCCAGACACGACGTAACCGCGGCGCGCGCAGGATATCTGCCGTCCATCAGCCTGGATTATTGGTACGGCATCGATGCGCCGAACTATGCCACCAATTCGGTTGTGGATGGCCAGAAGCTGTCCAACCTGGGCTCCTCGGCGATGGCGGCGCTGACGTTGCCGGTGTGGAATTGGGGCGCGACGCAGAGCCGCGTGCGGCAGGCGGAATTAAAACGTGAACTGGCCAAGAAGGAGTTGTCGTTCGCGCAGCGAAAATTGCTGGCGGAGATGCGCTCGCTGTATTCGGAAGCAGAGACGGCGCTGAACGAATTGAGCGGGCTGCAAAGATCCGCCGAATTATCAGCGGAGAGTTTGCGGCTGACGACGTTGCGCTACAAAGGCGGAGAGGGGACGGTGCTTGAGGTGGTGGACGCGCAGAGCACATTTGCGCAGGCCAACGCTGCTTACCAGAACGGGGCAGTGCGCTATCGTGTGGCGCTGGCAAATCTGCAGACCCTGACAGGAGTGATGACGACTCCATGAGCGTTCGAATGAAAAGCAAAACAGAAAAGATGAGCCACTGGCCGAAGTCGCTGCTCTTTACGCTGTGTGCCGTGGCGCTGCTAACAGGATGCGGCGGCCCGGAGAAAGAACCGGAAACGGTCGTGGCGGTGCAGACCACGCCGGCAAAGCGCGGACCGATTGAATTGACGGTTTCGTCCGAGGCAGTCGTTTTTCCGCTGGAGCAAGCCGTAATCACGCCGAAGATCACTTCGACCATCAGCAAGTTTTATGTGCAACGTGGAAGCCGCGTAAAAAAGGGTCAATCATTAGCGCAACTGGAAAACGCGGACCTGGCCGGCACAGCAGAGCAGAGCAAGGGCAATTTCGAACAAGCGGAAGCCAACTACAAGACGACTACGGGAGCCAGCGTACCGCAGCAGATTCAAAAAGCCGAACTGGATGCAGCGGCGGCAAAAGCGGCTTTCGACGCACAACAAAAAGTCTACGCCTCGCGAAAAGAGTTGTTCGATCAGGGAGCGATTCCGCGACGCGACTTGGATACAGGAGAAGTTGCCATGATCCAGGCGCGCAGCCAGAACGAACAAGCGCAAAAACAACTCTCGGATTTGCAGCGGCTGGGCAAAGAACAGGCACTCAAGGTTGCAAGTGGCCAGCTGTCCGCGGCAAAGGGCACATATGAAAACGCGCAGGCGCTGCTTAGTTATTCGGTGATTCGCAGCCCCATCGACGGCGTGGTCACCGACCGGCCTCTGTATCAGGGCGAGTTGGCAACGGCGAACCAGCCAATTCTGACGGTGATGAATACATCGAAGCTGATCGCCAAGGCACATATTCCGCAAAGTGAAGCGGTACTGCTGAAGGTGGGAGACCATGCAGAACTGAATGTACCGGGAGCGGAGGAATCAATCCCGGGGCGAGTGATGCTGGTGAGCCCAGCGCTGGATCCGGGAAGCACGACGATTGAAATTTGGGTGGAGGCGCTGAAGGCGAGTGCGGCTCTGAAGCCAGGAATGAACGTGCAAATAGAAGCAATTGCCAAAAGTGTGAAAGATGCGTTGACCGTGCCCACGGCTGCAGTGTTCAAGTCGCCCGAAGCGGGAGATTACGTGATGCTCGCAGAGAAAGACGACAAGGCGCATCTCGCGAAAGTGAAGATCGGCATTCGCAACAAAGAGCTGGCGGAGATTCAATCCGGCATCAAAGAAAATGATCTGGTAATCACGGCAGGCGGGTACGCGTTACCAGATGGCACGAAGATCAAGGTGGAAGCGGCGCCCGCAGCAGAGGCAGAAAAAGATAAAGATGCCGGCGATACGAGCGATAAGGTCGGCGCGGCTCCGGACAAAAAGGCCACCGCGCCCGCGGTTCCTGCGAAGGGCAAGGAGTAGCGGCGCATGGATTCGCGGCCGGAAGAGCGGGAGGCTCCAGTAAAGCAAGGTCCCCAAGGCGCCACGGTGCCGTGGTTCCGCAAATTGTCGCAACCGATTCTGTTTCTGATTGTGAGCCTGGCGCTGGTCGGAGCCTACCTGGCATTCAGCATTCCTGTCGCGGTATTTCCCAATACAGATTTTCCACGCATCATCATCGGCGTCGACAACGGCGTGATGCCGATCGACCAGATGCTAGTCACCATTACGCGCCCGATGGAAGAAGCCGTGAACAGCGTGCCGGGCCTCAATAAAGTCGTATCCATTACTAGTCGCGGTTCTGCCGAAGTGGATCTGTTCTTCGACTGGGGATCGGACATGATTCTGACACTGCAGCGTGTGGATGCCGTAGTGGCGCGGCTGCAGCCGGAATTGCCTACAACCGCAAAAATCGAGACGCACCGCATGACCTTTGCGTCGTTTCCCATTCTTGGATACAGCTTGACGTCGGACACCATTCCACAAAGCAAGCTCTGGGAAATTGCCACCTACGATTTGAAGCCGCGAATCAACCGTCTGGATGGCGTTGCCAGCGTGCTGGTACAAGGCGGCCGCGTCCCGGAGTTCCAGGTCACTCCGGATCCGGCGCGATTGCTGGCGGCGGGAATTACGGTGACGGACATTCTGGAGTCCATTCGCCGCACCAATTTGATCGATTCGCCAGGTCTGCTGGAGCACGAGCATCAACTGGTGCTGGGACTAATCAGCGGGCAAGTGCGCACTCCCGAAGAAATCGGGCGAATCGTCGTGAAGACGTCGAAGGATGGCACGCCGATTCGTTTGGGCGATATTGCGAAAGTGGCGCCATCCGAAGCGCCCGTGTACACCATGGTGACGGCGAACGGCAAACCTGCGGTTCTGCTCAGCGTGCACCGGCAGCCGGAAAGCAACACGCTGGACGTGGCGAACGAGGTGCATCAGAAAATTGCCGAATTGAGACCCACGCTGCCCCCCGGCGTTCACCTGGAACCGTTCTACGATCAGTCGACGATTGTGAAGGATTCCATTGCCAGTGTGCGCGACGCCGTGCTGCTGGGAATCATTTTGTCGTCCATCATTCTGGTGCTGTTCCTGCGCGATTGGGGCAGCTCGTTTGTTGCCGGCCTGGTGATACCGGTGACCCTGTTGCTGACGCTCATTGTTCTCAAGCTGACGGGACAAAGCTTCAACCTGATGACCCTGGGAGGATTGGCAGCCGCCGTGGGATTGGTGATCGACGACGCCATCGTGGTGCTGGAAAACATCGTGCTCCATCGAGACGCCGGTGAATCCAGATTGCGAGCCATCCAAAGCGCGCTGAAAGAAATCACCGTGCCTTTGATTGGCTCGACGATCACACCGATCGTCGTCTTCCTGCCGCTGATTTCTACCACCGGCGTCACTGGAAGCTTCTTCCGCGCGTTGGCAATTACCATGACCGTGGCGCTGCTCAGTTCCCTGCTGCTAGCGCTGACGTGGACGCCAACGCTCAGCCAGTATTTCGTTCGGCGCAAGGACGCCGTGGCCGCAGCGGAAGTTCCGGCGGGCGAACCGACGGCAGCATCGTTGCTCGCCGCGGAAGAAGCGCATCTATCCGGATTCTTCGGGCGCATCGTGGACTTCTACGGCCGCATCATGTTGAAGATTCTGCACCGGCCTGTGATGGTAGGCGTATCGTGCGTGGCAATCGTTGTGATGACGTTCGTGTGCTACAAATTCCTGGGCTCGGACCTGTTGCCGGAGATGGACGAAGGCGGCTTCATTCTGGACTATTACACTCCACCTGGCAGCTCTCTGGGGGAGTCAGACCGCATCCTGCAACACATCGAACAAATCGTGCGATCGATGCCTGAGGTGGAGAATACTTCGCGACGCACCGGATTGCAGTTGGGGCTTGCAGCAGTGACCGAAGCGAATCGCGGCGACTTCACGGTGAAGTTGAAGAAGGACCGCAAACGCGACATCGAAGAAATTATGTCGGACATTCGCGCAGAAATTAAACGCACCGAGCCGGGAGCCGACGTCGAGTTCGTGCAAGTGTTGCAAGACATGATTGGCGATCTGACGAGCGCGCCGGAGCCGATTGTAATCAAGCTGTTTTCGCCGGACGCAAAGCTGCTGTCATCGACGGCGCCGCGCGTAGCGGACGCGATTCAAAAAGTGCCGCACGTGGTCGACGTCCTCGACGGCATCGAGAACACTATCAGCGGCCCAGCCGTTACGTATCAAGTGGATCCCTCAATCGCGGCTCGTGCGGGATTCACCCCGGAAGAAGTGGCCACCAATGCGGCGGCAGTATTAGAGGGAGAACCGGCAGCGACTCCGGTCGTGCTGAACGACCGAGCATACACCATTCGCGTGCGCTTTCCTGAAGAGAGCCGTGCGTCGCTCGACCGCATGAGCAATACATTGCTGACCAGCGCGAGCGGCCGCACCGCGACGCTGGGATCACTGGCCACGATTTCTACCGATCCGGGACAGACAGAAATTCGCCGAGAGAATTTGCAGCGTCTGGTGGAAGTGACGGGCCGATTTGAGGGCGTGAGCCTGGGCGAAGGAATGCAGTCAGTGAAGAAGGCGGTGGAGGAGTTGAAATTGCCGTCGTCGATTCGCGTGGAGTACGGCGGGCTATACGAAGAGCAGCAGAAATCCTTCCGTGACCTGCTGACGGTGTTCTTGCTGGCGCTGGTGCTGCTGTTCGTGGTGCTGCTGTTCGAGTTTCGCACGTTTTCCGCGCCGGCTGCGATTCTGGCGTCGGCGCTGCTTTCCACCTTTGGGGGATTCCTGGCCCTTCTGGTCACGCACATCACATTCAATGTGGCGTCGTTCATGGGCATGATCATGGTGGTGGGAATCGTGGCAAAGAACGGCATCTTGCTGCTGGATGCCGATCAACGATTCCGGCAATTCGGATTCAGCGCGGAAGAGTCGATGATTCAGGCGGGGCGCCGGCGGCTGCGGCCGATCGCCATGACTGCGCTGGCGACGATTGCGGGTATGTTGCCCTTGGCAATGGCCATCGGCTCGGGTTCGCAGATGCTGCAGCCTCTGGCGGTCGCGGTAATTGGAGGATTACTTAGTTCCATTCTGTTGTCGCTGATCCTGACACCCGCCATCCATTTTTACCTTGGGCGAACAACTAAACCCGCATAGCAGATTGCCAATCTGAAACGTCTCGTACCGCTTTCGCACTACAGATACTGGCGCACTTCATTCCGCTGTCTCTCGCACTCGTGCACCTCATGGCCAGTAGACTTGCCCGGCCAGAACAAAATCTTTGCATCCCAGTCGTGCAAATTAGCCCGTACTCATCATGTATTCATGAGGATGGGGCAAATGACTCGCATCGGTATAGCGTTCTACGAACAAGCAACAGGCAGCACGAGTATCGAAGCAACGCGAGGCAACAGAACAGCTCTTTCGCCGGCATTTGGCTCCCGTCATGCATGCCACTGCCCTTAGAAAGAAGTGTGGATTGTGACCACGTCCGTCACACGCGCCGGTACTACTCCAAGCCAAAGGCGGAGCCAACGAATCTTCCTTTGTGTGGGAATCATCGTGCTCGGCAAAAAGGCGAATGGCGCGACATTTTCTGAGCGCACGAAGACCGAAGTGGTCAGCGCTCATGGCGCGCTCATTGTGCTGCAAGAACCGGTCTGCGCCGGCCAGGAGTTGATCGTGCGTAACATTCCGACTAATGAGGAAATCGTCTGCACGGTGGTCGATTGCAACCCGGGACAAACGGGAGTTGCCGAGGTCGGTATTCAATTCAAGCACTCGAGCCCAAGGTTCTGGCGCGTGGCATTCCCGCCATCCGATTGGAGTACGCGCAGCCCGGAAGCAAAACGATTCAATATTCACAACGCAAATCTACCTAAACCTGTCAAATAGGAAGTAGAATCCGGTGCGCCCAGCAGGTGTAGCCGATTTGCCCGGCTTCGCATCTACAATGATTGATACCGCGCAAATCCTGGCTACGAAAGAAGGGGTGAATTATGAAGGTGGGGCGTATGTTGACCGTGTTTTTTATAGCGGTGGCGGCAATTGCGGTGGCCTTCCTGCTTGTCGTTTCCATGGCATCCCGGTCGCGAGCCGGCGACAACGCTCCCGCGGTAGGCTCCGTTGCGCCAGATTTCACGCTGAATTCACAAGAAGGAAAGCCTGTCAGTCTCCACGATTTCAAAGGCAAGTGGGTGGTGCTGTACTTCTATCCAAAAGACATGACCCCGGGGTGCACAATCGAGGCGCACAATTTCCAACGCGACCTGGCAAAGTACCAGGCCAAGGATACCGTGATCCTCGGCGTCAGCGTGCAGGATGAAAAGAGTCACCAGGAGTTTTGCGCCAAGGAGAGCTTGACGTTCAAACTGCTGGCCGACACCGACAAGAAAGTTTCCCAGGAATATGACTCGATTATGAATCTGGCAGTCGCGAAACTGTCCTCGCGCCACACCTATCTGATTGGTCCAGACGGTAAGGTGCGGAAGGTCTGGACCAATGTGGATGTGAAGAAGCATAGCGACGAAGTGCTGGCAGCAATCGACGAGTTGCAGAAAAACCCAGCCAGCTAAATTCTCCTGCGGGCCCCGGTATCGTGGGAGTGACTTCTGGCTCCGGAATGCGTTAAAGTTCCGGAGCCAATTCTTATTCTGGGGGGATTGCACCGTGAACAGAAAACAATTTCTGGCGGCTTTTGCGTTGTGCGTGCTCGGATTTGGGATGGCGCTGCGTGCCGGAGCGCCGAAGACGGAGACTGTAACCTACAAGAGCGGCAACGATACGGTCAGCGGATATTTGGCGCTGCCCGAAGGCGCGGGCAAGCATCCGGCGATCATCGTGATCCACGAATGGTGGGGATTGAACGACTGGGTGAGAAATCAGGCGCAGAAATTCGCGGATCAGGGATACGTGGCGCTGGCCGTGGACCTGTATCGCGGCAAGGCGGCCAAGACCCCGGACGAAGCGCACATTCTGATGCGCGGTTTGGCAGACGATCAGGGACTACGCGACCTGGAGGCAGGATATGCGTATCTGGCGTCGCGGCCGGATGTAGATGCCAGCAAGATCGGCTCTATTGGTTGGTGCATGGGCGGAGGATGGTCCATCAAACTGGCGGTAGACCAGCCGAAACTAGCGGCGTGCGTAGTGAACTATGGCCCGCTGCCGACCGATGCCGCGAACATCGCCAAGATCAAAGCGCCCGTGCTCGGAAATTTCGGCGCCGACGATCAAGGCATTCCGCCGGAGAAAGTGCACGCGTTTGAATCCGCGATGAAAGCTGACGGAAAGGTAGCGGACATCAAGATTTATACCGGCGCGGGTCACGCGTTCGAAAACCCGGATAACAAAGATGGTTACCGCTCGGAAGCCACGGCGGACGCCTCGCAGCGCGCTACGGCATTCTTCCAGAAGTACTTGAAATAGACAGAAGCGGGATCAGCCAGAATGGCCAGAGCAGATTGCACTAAACGTTGGGCAACAGCTTTAGATTCGGTAGCCGCAGGATTCTGGCATCGGCGGTGACGAGCGTCATGTCGTAAACCCGTGCGGTAGCAACAAGGAATCGGTCCGCCGGATCGCTGTAGCCGATCATTGTGAAACGAAGTTCGTGAGCGACTTTCCAATTCATTCCCACCGCTGTCAGGCTGAGTTCTTGCTTTGACTTCTCGAACCATTGACCGAAGTCCTCAGAAACCTTAAATCTCTTCTTCTCAAGTAGGAGGATGGCTTCCCAAATACTCACTGCCGAAAGGAAGCGCACGTTTTTCGAATCGCTGAGGGACTGATGAACTTCGGAAGAAAGCTTGTATGGTTCCAGAAACGCCCACAGCCAAATGTGGGTATCTAAAAGAAGTCGGCTCATTTATCAGATTCCGGCTCTCGCGCGGCTTCCCAATCGGATTCATCGCTGATGGAACCGACTATATCGCCGAGGATCTCGGCCGATCCGATACCTGTCCCGAAGCGGGGTACACGCTGTGTTGTTACGGGCGGCATAATCGTCGCGACCGGTTTTCCGAAACGAGTAACGAGCACGGGCTCTCCCGTCTTGCTGACCCTGTCTAAAACGGCGAGGCAGGTCGCTTTGAATTTGGAGATAGCGATTTGCTCCATGGCGTAACTCCTTGCATGGGTTAGGATAGCAGGAGATCTGACCATAGTCAAATCATGGTCTGACCATGGTCAGATGCCGGGCAAGCACGCCCGCGGTTCTCTTTGCAACGCGATTGTTCTCGTGCGCCCTACGGCTCGTCGTCGCCGTCAGAGTCGTCGGCTGGTTCGCTGGTCGGTGGCTTTTTTGGATCGATTGTCGGAAGGCCCGCTTGCTTCAAGGACTGATTCAATTCCAGCAGCGTGGTTTCGTTCAGCGCATTCCACCGTTTGTGAAGTGCTGCGGAAGCTTCATCGAGTTCTTTATACACAGCAGTGGCTTGCGTGGTAGGGGCGGCATCGGCGCTATCCGCTGTTGCCAGGATCGCGGCAAAGTGTTGATTCAGAGTCGAGAGGGTCTCCGGCCGCTTCCCGCTGGGAGGCAAGCCGAAGAAGCCGCTCTGCGAGGCGCCTTGTAGCTCCTCGCATGGCTTGTCGACAGCCTCAACCTGCTCGGCTAGTTTCCCTTTTGCTTTCGAGGCCGCATCTTTTAACTGCGCTCGTACGGATTGAACCTGCTCCAATTCCTCCAGGCTCTCATTCATGCCTTCCACCGCGTCCATTTCCATTTCATGTTGCTTGGCCAGATCCTCGGCCGAAGTTTTGATGCGCGGGTCCATGATCAGCGTGAGTTGTCGCGAGTAGCTTTTGCCATCGACAGTCAGCTTCACCGTGTAGTTACCGGGAAGAGCCCAGGCGCCCAGAGGATGAAGCGGCGTGTTGTGCACGATAGCGGAGATAGGAAACTCCATGTTCAGCGCATGCGGCGGAGGATAGTGCACATCCCAAACGAAGCGGTGCATGCCGGCTTCGCCGGAAAGAATTTGCTTGGGGCGAACCCAGTACATCGGAATGGGATGGTGGGCGGCAATCTCATCCATCGCAAGAGGTTTGTCGGTGCTGGAGTAGCGGCGAACCAGCGCGCCGGTAGGGTCGAGAATGTCCAGAGTGACCGCGGCAGTCGCGGATGATGCCAGATAGTAGTCGATGATGGCGCCGTCAGGAGGATTTTTTCCCGCAGGCACCTCGGGAGGAAGCGGCGTATCGGGATTGCGGTTCCAGCGGAAGCGCACAGCTTGCTGGGGCGCAAACAAGTACACGCCGGACTTGGTAACTTCCTCGCTCATCTGGCGCAAGGGAGTAACGTCGTCGAGAATCCAGAAGGAGCGTCCGTGAGTGCCGACGATCAAATCATCTCCATGAATCGTAAGGTCGCGCATCGACGTGTGCGGCAAGTTCAGTTGCAGCGGCTGCCAGGAATCGCCATCATTAAACGAAACATACACGGAGGTTTCCGTACCGGCATACAGCAAGCCTTTCCGCGACGGATCTTCGCGCACCACATTGGACGGTGCGTTGTCAGCAATACCGCTGGTGATCTCGACCCACGTGGCGCCGAAATCGCGAGTGCGGTAGATGTGCGGACGGAGATCGTCTAGACGAAAACTATTGATCGCGGCGTAGGCAGTACCGGGATCAAAGTGCGAGGCTTCGATGATGGACACTTTGCTCCAGGGCTTGAGTTGCGGCGGCGTGATGTCTTTCCAGTTTTTTCCGCCGTCGCGCGTAAGCTGAATTTTGCCATCGTCGGTGCCGGCCCAGATGGTCTCGGCCTCCTGGAACGACGGTGCCACGGCATAGATCGTGCCGCGATGCTTACCCTTTTCGGGATCGCCTGCTTCGAAGATGCCGAGATTCGGCGGAAGTTCATAGGATGTACGAGTCAGGTCGGGGCTGATCACGGTCCAACTGCGGCCCTGATCTGTGGTCTTAAAGAGCACGTTCGCAGCGAAGTACAGAGTTTTGGGATCGGGGTGCGAGAAAACTACAGGAAGAGTGCGGTTGTAGCGATATTCGCCACGGCGAACCGGCTCGGGCGCAATGTCAGCCACTTCGCCAATGTCCTGGCGAGTGCGCGTGAGTTTGGCACCGTAGACAAGATTGGGATCGTTGGGATCTACGGCGATGTCGCCGTACTCGAATACGCCAGGGAGGCTCCACTCGCGGAAAGTAATCTCGCCATAGTCGGAGCGGCTCATCGTGGCGGCGCTGCCGCTTTCCTGCTGTGCGCCGTAAACCCAGTAAGGAAAACGTGTGTCGGTGGTTACGTGATAGAACTGCCCTGTTGGCTGGTTGTACCAACTGCTCCAGGTTGCGCCGGCGTTCACGCTAATCGCCGCGCCCTGGTCTGCCGTAAGCGCGATGATCTGCGAATTTTCGGGATTGATCCAGATACGCTGGTAGTCGTCGCCGCCGGGAGCGCCTTTGAAGCCCACAAATGTTTTTCCCGCATCGGTGGATTTCCACGTTGTGGTGTTGGCCACATAGATCAAATCCGGATTGTCTGGCGAGACCGCGATGCCCATGGCGCCGGGACCACGGCCACCAATACGATGGTCGCCGTTGACGAATTGCCAGGATTCGCCCGCATCGTCCGAACGGTAGATTCCGGCATCTCTTTTTGATTCCGCACTGAGATACATGCGTCGGGGATTGCTCAAAGAGACGGCGATGCCGATGCGCGCGAGTTCGTCGGACGCCGGAAGGCCTTTGGTGATGAGACGCCAGGTTGTGCCACCGTCCGTGGACTTGTAGAGTCCGCTGCCAGGAATCACGAAGGATTCGCCGCTGCGAACTTCCCAGGGCGCCACGCGCGCGGCCCACAGCGCGGCGAAAAGGGTCTGCGGGTTGCCTGGATCCATCACCAGATCGGCTACGCCGGTGTTTTCATCTTTATAGAGAACCTTCTCGAAATTCTTGCCGCCATCAAGCGAACGGAAAACGCCGCGTTCCGCGTTAGGCCCGTAAGGATGGCCTTCTGCGGCCACGAAGACACGATCAGGATTCTTGGGGTCGACGATAATCGCCGTGATTTGCTGAGCGTCGCGCAGACCAAGGTGAATCCACGTTTTTCCTGCGTCGGTGGACTTGTAGACTCCATCGCCGACAGCAAGATCGGGGCGCTGCAATCCTTCGCCGCTGCCAACATAAATGATGTTGGGATCGGAGGGAGCGACAGCAAGAGCGCCGACCGAGCCGGAAGGCTGATCATCGAAGATGGGCGTCCAGGTATTGCCAAAATCGGTGGTCTTCCAAACGCCGCCGTTTACCGCAGCCATATAGAACACGTTTGGCTGATGCGGAACGCCACTGATGGCAACCGTTCGGCCGCCGCGAAAGGGACCAATGCAGCGCCAGCGCATTTCGGAGTAAAGCTTGGGATCGAATTGCTGCGCAGTGGCGAGTTGTGCGGCGCAGAACACAGAGAAGCCGGCAAGCACGAGCGATCCGAACACACGGCAACGCAATGAGCGATTCATTCAGTTCCTCCAGCGAACTAGGGAGAATATCGCGTGCGGGCAGCGAGGGCAAATCCAGGAAATTGCGGCGGAAAACTTCTCCCGTGTGTTGTAAATCAAGCCCTGAGCTATAATCGCGCCGACTATGACGGTCACACCAGGCACTGGCAATCCGACAAACAAGGAACCGCGCCGTTGGCTGAAGAGCGTGCTGACGGATGTGCACTTCTGGGTGCCGGTGCTTGTCCTGGTGGGCGGGTTGTTGCTGTTGAGGTTTGTGCGGTAGCGATTGATTCGGGGGCGCATGGAAAATTCCGGCGCGGTTAGCTCTTCGATTGCGGCGAAAGATGCAACGCGGGCGCGCAAGCTACAACTGTTGGGAATCCTTTCCGGGTTTGCGGCGGGAGCGTGGCTGGGAGCGGCCGAGGCGCCCACCAAACTGGTGAGCATCGGCGTTTCGCCAGTGGTCATTTCACTGATCATGGTGATTGGAGTTTTCCTGGCGCGCTGGAGCCTGCCTGCTTTAATTCTGGGCACGTCTTCGATTCGCGCGGACGTGGGACGCGCGCCGCATCTGATCCTGTGGGCGCTGCTGGCGGGTTGTTTGTGGGCTGTGGCCAACACGCTGACGATTTACGCCATCCGCGACATCGGCCTGAGCATCGCGTTTCCGCTGTGGAATTCGAATAGCCTGCTCGGCATCTTGTGGGGATTCCTTTTCTTCAACGAATTGCAACAAGCCGGCTGGCGCCGCTGGGCGGGAGTGCTCGGCGGAACGTTGGTGATGTGTATCGGCGCGGCGATGCTGGCAATCGCGTCGTCGTCATCGCCGGGCCCAGCAGCGCACTCGCTCAGCGGCGTATGGGCGGCGTTGGGTGCGGGAATTTTGTGGGGAACGATGTACATCCCCTACCGCAAAGCGTACCTCACGGGAATGAACCCGCTCTCCTTCGTAACATTCTTTACCTTCGGCGAACTCGGCATGATGACCGCGCTGGCCATCAGCACGCTCGGCGTAGGGCCGTTGCGGCGAGAATTGGCAAGCGCCCGCGGAGTAATGTTCTGGCTGATGCTGGGCGGATTCATCTGGGTAATCGGTGACCTGTTTCAGCAGTATGCCGCGAAGTATGTGGGAATCAGCCGAGGGATTCCGCTGTCGAACACCAATCAGCTCTGGGGCATGCTGTGGGGAATTCTGGTATTTGGCGAATTGCACGGCAGGGGACATGCCACGTACCTGCAGGTGATTAGCGGATCGCTGCTGATGATGCTGGGCGTGGGAGCGATCGCGCTTTCGTCGGCCACCAGCAAGGAGCGGTCGCATTGGAAAGAGGCGGCGCGGCAGGAGAGTAATCGGTACGGCGTCGCGGCTGAACATATCGAAGCCCGTATGGACGGGCGGCAAGCCGCAGGAGAGGCGCCTCCAAAAAGAAGAGCAGTGGATTGGATCTTGATCGCCGGAGCCACAGCCGTGTTTGTGGGATTCGCCAGAATCGCGCGCGTGCCGCAGCTCTCGATTCGCTGGGGGCCAGCGCTAGTCCTGATCGCGGCGATGTTGATTTTGCTGGTGGCTTGCGGCACAGCGATCTGGAAGACGACGAAGTTTAATTGAGGCGCTTCGGACCAGGCACAGAAAAGAGGCGGATGACGCAGATTCCTCAGGTTGATGTGGTGGGGGTGGGACTAAACGCGACGGACACGCTCATTCCGGTAGAACACTATCCAGCGCGCGGGTCGAAGGTGGAATTTCGCTCGGCCAAGGTTCTGCCGGGCGGGCAAACCGCCACGGCCATCGTGGCTTGCCAAAGATGGGGACTGCGCACACGCTACATTGGGAAAATTGGGGACGACGGAGCCGGAGCATTGCACCGCGCGGAATTCGACAACGCCGGTGTGGAAGCGCACTTGTTCACCACAAATCGTTGCGCCAGCCAGCAAGCCTTCATCATGGTGGACGACTTCGGCGAGCGCACCGTGCTTTGGAAGAGAGATGAGCGGCTGGCGCTGCGGCCCGAAGAGTTGCAGCGCGAGTGGATCGTGAACGCGCGAGCCATGCACCTCGATGGGCACGATACCGAGGCGGCGAATACTGGGGCCAAATGGGCGCGTGCCGCGGGCATTCCGGTGATCGCGGACCTGGACGCTCTCTATCCCGGCGTGGAAACGCTACTGGAGAACATCGATTATCTGATCACCAGTCGCGATGTGCCGGGCCGGCTGACAGGCGCCAGCGATTTGCGCAAGTCGCTACCAGAAGTGCGCAAGCGATTTGGCTGCCGGCTGACGGGCGCAACCCTGGGCGAAGAGGGCGTGTTGGTTTGGGACGGAGAAAAGTTTCACTACGCGCGGGCCTACGTGATTGAGCCCGTCGACACTACCGGCGCCGGCGACATCTTCCACGCGGGATTTATCTATGGGCTGCTTCAGGGTTGGCCGATGCAAAAACAATTGGAGTTTGCGTGCGCGGCGGCAGCCCTGAATTGCCTGGGAGTAGGCGCGCGCGGCGGAATCGAGTCGGTGGAGAATGTTGAACGGCTGATGGCCAAGGGCGAACAGCACGCCGCGGCCTTCGAAATGAGATGAACTGGCTTACCGCGGCTGTTGGCGATCACCCCCACTGAGGATGAATCTGATAGACTTAACGGCACTGCCAGCCGCCCGATCCCCACTGGCAAACCGATATTCTGGAGAAGAACATGAGACGGAATTGGAAGTATATGGCAGCGGTGTTGTGTTTCTCGACGGCCGCAATTATGGCAGTCGCGCAGACACAACAGCCCGAGCCGGCTGCAAACGTGATTAGTGGTACGGTGGCCGCGATTGGTTACCCGGTAAACGGCGGCAGCATCAAGGTCGACATGGTGGGAACGTCGGCGGCATCGCAGGCCAACGGCGAAGCAAAAGTGGAAGCAAAGACCGGCGGAACGGCCATCGAGCTCAAGGTATCGAATATGCCGCAACCCACCTCAATCGGAGCCGAGTTTCTGACGTATGTACTGTGGACGGTGACGCCCGACGGCACGACAGCCAATCTTGGTCAAATCCCGATGAACCAGAATGGCGAGGGCAAACTAGGGGTGCGGGCCCAGGCGCAAACGTTTGCATTGATCGTGACCGCCGAGCCGTATTATGCGGTGCGCATGCCCAGCGAAGTGGTGGTCCTGGTGAACGAGACCCGCAAGAAGACCAAGGGCAAGATTTACCCCGACAACAGCTACAAGCTCATGAAGCGCGGCGAATACGCCAAGCTGGGCAACCCACTGGGTATGACTCTGGACCTGAAAAAGGTGCCGCTGGACATGTACGAAGCGCGCAATGCAGTGGAGATTGCCAAAGCACGAGGCGCGGAGCAGTACGCCCCTGAGGTCTACGCTAAGGCAACTTCCAGCTTGCAGATGGCAGAGAACGCCCTGCAAGGCTCCGGCAAGAACCAGGTGATCTCAGCAGCGCGCCAGACCATCCAGTTTGCCGAAGATGCTCGCTCGCTGGCGGTGCAGAGAGAAACAGCGAAACGCATCCAGAAGGAAAAGGAAACGGCGGCAGCAGAGGCGGCGGCCAAAGCTAATGCTGCGGCGGCTGCAGAAGCACAGCGCCAGGCAGAGCTGACGGCGGCAAAGGAAGCTCAAATGAAGGCCGAGGCGCAAGCCCAGGCGGCGCAGGCTAAGGCTGCGGCGGATGCGGCAGCGGCCAAGGCGGCAGCGGAACAAGCAACCACCCAAGCGCAAGCGCAGGCGGCGGCTGAAGAGGCGGCGCGTGCGCAGGCCGCAACCGCAGCGTTGCGAGCGCAATTGCTAAAGCAGCTGAATGATGTGTTGCAGACAAAAGATACGCCACGCGGTCTGGTGGTGAACATGGCCGACGTGCTCTTTCAAACCGGCAGATATGAACTGAGCACCGACGCGCAACTGAAGCTAGCCAAGCTCTCGGGCATCATTCAGGCTCACCCGGGTTTGAATCTGGCGATCGAAGGCTACACCGACACCACCGGATCGGCCGACTTCAACATGAAACTCTCTCAACAACGTGCGGATACCGTACGGCAGTTCTTGATCGCACAAGGATTGTCTGCGGATACCATCACGTCCAAGGGATTGGGCGAAGCCGACCCGATCGCTGACAACAGCACCGCTGCGGGCCGCAAGCTGAACCGGCGCGTGGAGATCATCGTAGGCGGCAAAGTGATTGGCGTGAGCCTCGGGAAGTAAATACAAACGCAAAAGAAAAAGGCCGGTCTCCGTGCGGAGGCCGGCCTGCTCTTTTTTACAAGAGCGTCAACAGTCGCCTAAAGGCTAGTTCCCCGCTTTTACCGGCTTAACTTCTACCGGCTTTTCCGGCGGCCGCGCCGGAGTGCCGTCGGCCTTCACATAATGCGCGTACCAGGCCAGGTAGCGCTCGTGCAGGTCTTTGATGTGCGAAGGCGTCTTGAAACCGTGGTATTCGTCGGGATAGACGACCAATAGCGTCTCGCGACCCAGAGCCTTCAGCGACTGGTACATCTGCTCGCCGCCAAGGATGGGCACGTTCCAGTCAATGTTGCCGCCAACAAACATGGTGGGCGTGGTGACGTCCTTAATTTTTGAGAAGTAGCCAACGTGTTCCCACGTGGCGCGATGCTCCCACGGGTAGCCCAGCTCTATAACGTAGTCGCGCTGGTACTGATCGTGGCCCCACATGCTGGAATAATCGGCGGCGCCGGCTCCAGAGATGGCCGCTTTGAAGCGTGTGGTCTGGGTGATGATGAAGTCGGTGGAGATTCCGCCGTAGGACCAGCCACCGACGCCCAGCTTGTCGGGGTCGGCGATGCCTTGAGCAATAGCGTAATCGACGAACGCCATATCGTCCTGGAAGTCTTTGTTGCCCCAATCCGCAAAAATAGCTTTGCAGTAGTCCTCGCCGTATCCGGACGAGCCGCGCGGATTCGGGAACAGCACCACGTAGCCGTTTGCCGCCAGCAGTTGGGCCAGATCCTGGAATTCCGAGTAGTAGGCCCACACCGGTCCGCCGTGCGGCCGCAGCAAGGTGGGATATTTCTTGCCAGGGACATAGTCGGCGGGCTTGTACATAAAGCCGTGCACGATGGTGCTGTCTTTGGACTTGAACGACACGTATTCACCCGCGGAGAGCTTGAATTTGGCCAGCCAAGCATCGTTGGCGTGGGAGAGTTGCGTAAGCTTTCCGCCGACCGCAGAAAAAATCTCAAACGGGCGGTCCATGGTCGAGAGGCTTGCGGCCACCGTGCCGTCTTTCGCCACCGAGTAACCATCCAGCATCACGCGACCGCTGACCGGGCGCGTGATTTTGCCATCGGCCAGGTTCACCACGCAGAGTTGCTGGGTCGCGTCGTCGTCGGCAATGAAGTAGATACCTTTGCCGTCGGGGCTAAACCGCGGAGTGGTGGCCATGCGATCGAGCGACTTCGTCAGCACCTTAGCTTCGCCGCCCGTGGAAGGAGCGACGGCGATGTGCTTGGTGGAGTACTGGAACAGATGTGGATCGAGCTGCGTGTAATAGGCGATCCACTTGCCGTCGGGCGACCAAGCTGGCGAGCGATCTTCGCCGGGAGCAGTGGTGACCTGGGTAAGGTTAGCGCCCTTGTCGGTGTTATCCGCTGCAACTACCCAGATGTCCCAGTTATAGGTGGCGTCGGGATCGGGCTTGGAGCGATTGCTAGCGAACGCCAACGACTTGCCGTCCGGAGACCATGCCGGATCGTCGTCGTCGTAATCACCAGAGGTGACCTGCTTCATGGTCTTGCCGGCAACGTCGAAGACGTACAGGTGCGTGCGCCGGCGGTCCAGATAGCCAATGGTGTCTTCCTTAAATTGCAAGCGGTCGATCACCCAGGGAGACTTGGCTTTGGGCTTTTTCGGCGCGGCAGTTTTGTCGTCGGCGTCCTCTTTTCCCTTGCTGGCAGCGGCTTCGAACTCTTCTGGCGAGGGATCACGCAGCATGAGCACGAGTCGCTTGCCGTCGGGAGCCCATACGAAGTCGTCCACGTCTTGAATGGTATCGGTAAGCTTCTGAGCTTCGCCACCGAGCCGGTTCAACAGGTACACCTGCGTCTTGCCTTCGTTGCGCTCCGACAGGAACGCCAGATACTTGCCGTCGGGGGACCACCGCGGGTGGTCTGACGAGTTGCCTTCCGCCGTCAGCGCAACGGCGTCGCCTCCCGCCACCGGCACCATGTAGATCCGCGTTTCAGACTTGTCGTCCTTCAGAGAGGTGGCGCTGAGGGTATAGGCAACGAACTGCCCGTCGGGAGAAATCTGCGGGTCATGGGCTTCCTTGAAGTCGAACAGGTCGTCCACGCCGATCAGTCGCGGAGCGGCAGACTGCTGGGCGACGGTAATGGAACTGGCCGCCGCGAGAACCAAGAGGAATAAAGCCGGGCGAAACTTCTTCATGCGCGTCACTCCATAAAAAAAATGAAAAACAGACGATGCGGGAGTTTAGCACAAGCGGGAAAACCCGGAAAAGTGAACGGCAGCAGGTGCGACAGGCGGTTTTCGGACCACGTCGCGACGTCTGCCATGCGTTTCGCTGGCATTGATCGCGACGCGAGCAGTACGAAAGTACGGTTGGCGACACGAAAAAAAATCGCCAACATGCATTTTCTTCTTGCATGCGAGTGCAGAGATTGTATTCTTCAAAAGATGACGTTGCTCCGCTGATTCGAGAGCGACAGTCCTACTAGGAGGACGAGAGAAAAAAATTGAGCACCTTATCACTCCCCGCACAGATTCCTTCCCAAACAATTTCTTCGGCGAAAAAGAGAGTCGCAAAACTGACCCTCTGGCCGCTTGTGGCCGCTACCTTCTTCATGGTGTCCGGGGGCACCTATGGGACGGAAGAGATCGTTTCCGGCGCCGGCTACGGGCGGGGAATCCTGGTATTGCTGTTCCTGCCGGTGCTGTGGTGCCTGCCAACCGCGTTCATGATCGGCGAGCTATCCAGCGCGCTGCCTGCGGAAGGCGGCTATTACGCCTGGGTGCGCCGCGGACTGGGTAATTTTTGGGGATTTCAGGAAGCGTGGCTGTCGCTGGCCGCGAGCATCTTTGATATGGCCATTTATCCCACGCTGTTTGCGATTTACCTGAAGCAGATGGTGCCGTGGTTTGGCGAAGGCTACCACGCCCTGTACGCGGGGCTGTTTGTCGTGATCACCTGCGCGGCGCTGAACCTGGCTGGCATTCGCGTCGTGGGCATCACATCGCTGTGGCTGTTCTTTGTGCTCTCGCTGCCTTTCGCCATCATCGTCGTGATTGCTCCGGTGAAGTTGGCGGCATTCGGCCAACCACATGCCGCAACAGCGGGCGCAAGCGTTGGGCTGCTTGGCGCCGTGTTGGTGGCGATGTGGAACTACATGGGATGGGACAACGCCTCGACAATCGCACAAGAGGTCGAGCGCCCTCGCAAAACCTATCCGAAGGCCATGATCGCCGCGGTCATTCTGGTTTCGCTCACCTACATCTTGCCCTTTGTGGCTGTCTACCTCACGGGCATACCAGCTTCCGCCTTCAACGAGGAAGGCTCCTGGGCCACCATCGCGGGCCAACTTGGCGGAGCTGTCATGGGTATTCAGTGGCTGCGGTTCTTCGTGACGCTGGGCGGCATGATGAGCGCGTTCGGAATGTTCAACGCGCTGGTGCTCAGCTACTCGCGACTGCCGCTGGCCATGGCGCGCGACGGCATGCTGCCGAAGGTATTCGGCACGGTAACCAAGAAAAACGAAACGCCTTGGGTCGCCATTGTGGTCTGCGCGATTTGCTGGGTACCCTGCCTGCTGCTGGGATTCAAGCGGCTCATCACGCTGGACATCATGCTGTACGGTGCGGCACTGATGCTGGAGTTCGTCACACTGGTGGCGCTGCGGATTCGCGAGCCAAAGCTTCGCCGAGGGTTCCGCGTGCCCGGAGGCATGGCCGGAGCTATCAGCTGCGGCATTTTCCCGCTGGGCTTGCTATTGCTCTCGATGGTTGAGAGCGAGCACGAGACTATCCTGGGAATCAACGCGCTGGTGTTTGGCGTGGCTATCATTTTCGCCGGCTTTGGCGTCTACTTTGCCACCCGGAAGATGCGAGCCCGTTACCAGGCGCAAGCTACCCCAGAACCGCTGCCAGCCGACTAGCCCAGTCCGCGTCTGGCTTGGCCAAGTACCACCGCAACCAAATCCTTCTCTGCAGAGGCGGCTTTATGCCGCCATCTTGCTGTCGGTCACAGCCTCTCGGGCCTTTTCCCTATCGCCCCGCACAAATCATTGTGGTAGGTAATAAGAGCCCACCGCCCTCAACCCAGCCCAGAATCTAACCTGAGGAGATTTACATGAAGATCGAAAGAATGTTGGGGGGATTGGTCTCGCTGGGCATGGTAGCGGCGCTTGCCGTGCCCGCGGCCTTGGCAAAGAGCCAAGCTGCTCCTGCTGCACAGCAGGGCGAAATGGGGATGCGAGACAAACTCCAGTCCGCAGTGGAGAGCCTGAACCTGACTGATGACCAGAAATCCAAGGTGAAGGACATCTTCGCCGATGCCAAAGCCAAACGCCAAACCGTATGGAGCGATTCCTCTCTGACCGATGACCAGAAGAAAGCCAAGATGAAGGAGCTCCACGGCAGCACGATGTCCAAGCTCAACGAAGTGTTGACGCCAGACCAACAAGCACAGCTGAAGTCCAAGATGGAAGCGGCCAAGGCGGCAAAACCACCGGCACAGCCGTGAGCTGGACAATGCTGTAAAACTGCGACTTCTAAGCCGCTAACGAGCGCCCGGTTCGCGAGAGCCGGGCGCTTTCTTTTCGATTCGTGCGGCGCAGTCCCTTTTTCGTCCCGGGAAACGCCGAGGTCCAGCGCAGTCGCTGAGAGATTTGGTATGCTGCTCGAAGTGAGATCACGCGAGATGATTTCGAGTTTGCTGGCTACTGGGATGCTGGCACTGGCCTTAGCTCCGACCGCTTCTGCGCAATCTGCCGCTTCAGCGCCAGCGCAATCCAATCCAGCCAGTCAAGGCACAACGGTCACTCCACCCGCGCCGGCTACCGGTTCGCCTCAGGGAATTGCCCCGCCCGTTCCGCCACGCGTTGGGCTAAGCATGGTTGTTCTTGATCCAGCCCACGGCGGCACCGACTTGGGCGCGCGTGGAACCGAAGGAATCCGAGAGAGCGACGTCGTGATGCAATTTGCGGCGCAGGTGAAGAAGTCTCTGGAGTTCCAAGGCTTCCAGGTAATTCTGACGCGCGATGGAAACGATAACCCGTCGTTCGATGACCGTTCGGCGCGCGTCAACGCTCAGCGCGGCGCGGTCTTCATCACTTTGCATGTGGCCTCCACTGGCTTGGCAGGCACAGCGCGCGTCTATGTGATGCCCGAGCTTCCTCCGGCCGAGCATCCCAACGGGCTGATCCCGTGGGACAAAGCGCAAGGACCATTCGTAAGCTTAAGCAAAAAGCTGGGAGATTTGGTGCAGGCGGAGTTGGCGAAACGCTTCAAGGGATCTCCCACGACCGCTCAGGTTGCTCCCGTCAGGCAGTTGCGCACAACCGCTGCTCCCGCCATCGCGGTGGAGATTTCCAGTGTTTCCGTGGCGGATCGCGCGGAACTGGACCGCATGGTGCCAGGGGTCGCCGATGCCATCGCGCGCGGCGTATCGGAATTTAAACTGTCGTACGTTGTCCCGACGATTGCCAGCCCGGGTGGAGGCACGCAGCCATGACTCCGCGATGGGTGATCTGGCTGGCCGGCATACTGCTCGCTGCGGTGATCGCCGCGGCACTGTACTTCCCGTCGCTACGGCACCAGGTGGACAAGGTGGCGCAGTTGACCGAAAAAACCGCGGAACAGGCGCGGCGCGAACTGGTTCCTCCTGCGCCAGTGCGAACCGGCGGCCCCATGGTGAAAGCCAAAATGTACTGGGGCACCCGCGCGCAAGATGGAACGCTGCGGGCGGTGATCGTGGATTTGCCTCTTTCGGATGATCCGGCTCTCCGCGCCAAGCAGGTATTGAACACACTGCTAGCCGGGCCTGTTGATCCGGAAGCGCGCACCCTGCCACCCGACGCGGCGCTGTTGGCCTTTTACATTTTGCCCGACGGCACGGGAATCGCCGATTTTTCCGAGGCGCTGGGAACCTCGATTCCCTCCGGCATTCAGAGCGAACAGACTGCCGTGGACTCAATCGCGCGAACGCTAGAAGCGAACGTGCCGCAAGTGCAGCGATTGAAGATTCTGATCCATGGACAGGAAGTGGACTCGCTTGCAGGTCATCTGGATTTGACGCAGACGTTTCAGGTCAGCGGCGGCGGTATCACCACGCAACCCGTGCCATCTGGCCCGTCCATCATCACGCGGCCAATTCAAAAGGCCTACGAAAAGATGAAAGCCGCCACGAAACGCTAGGCGGCGAAAAGCAAACCGGCACACTTTAGTGTGGCGTTGCGGATAAACCTAACTGCTGCATCACTGAGAGCATGTCCCAAACACTCCACTCTTCGCAGATCTTGCCGGATTTGAAGCGGAACAAGGTCATGCCATCAACTTTCACCTTCTTGCCCGTTGCCGGCAATCCCATTCCTGCCTCGGTGTTGGTCCCGGCCGCAGTCCAGTAAACCGCCACCAAGTCGCGCTCCGCCACAATCTGCTTCACCGTTACCCGCATGTCCGGCAGAGCCCTGCGCTCCTCCCTTGCTGCAGCCATATCCTCTTCCAAGGTCGCTTCGTGATCGCCGGCATGCGCCACGAAATCTTTGGCGTGCGACTCCGCGTACCGGTCAAGGTGCCCTTGATCGAGTACTTCTTCGAAAAAGCTGCGGGCAATCTGCTTGTTTCGCTCCTGTTCCGCGGGTTGCTGCGCGCTCGCAGGAATACAAGCCACAAAAAGAAACATCCACAGCGAAACTTTGTACATAGATCCTCCTTGCCCTGGCGCTGGGCAGTGATGACGCAAATCGCGGGAAGAAATCGTTGGCTATTTCTTCCGGCACTTGATACTGTAACAGTCGTTACACTAAAGAGCAAGGAGGTTCCTTTGGCCAGGCCCCGCAATCCTGCCATCCGCGCCAGGCTCCGCAGCCAGGCTGTCAACTATGTGCTGTCACATGGTGTCGCAGACTTGTCCCTTCGCCCTTTAGCGAAGGCCTTGAAAACCAATGCCCGCATGCTCGTATATCACTTCGGTTCGCGTGAAGGGCTGATGCGCGAGATTCTGGCTGGCCTGCGCGAGCGCGAGGACGCTCGCATTCAATCCTGGTTCAAGGCCGGGAAGCAGCCGCGCACGCTGCCCCAGTTCATCCGCTGGTACTGGAAGCGCTTGAGCGCGCCGGCAGCCAAGCCCGCGATTCGCTTGATCTATGAACTCTATGCCCTCGCGTTGCAAAATCCCGAGGACTATCCCGGCATCCTCGAGGATCCGCTCGCCTATTGGCAAAACCTCACGGAAAAGACTGGAATTCCTTCAAATTTGGACACGGTCGGAGCAACATTGCTTCTGGCCGCAACTCGCGGGCTCCTGCTGGACCTCGCGGCAACGGGGGACCGCGCGCGGATTGGAAAGGCCATCGAAGCCCTCTCTCGGTTCTTCGAGTGAAGCGCCGCACACCGTCGAACGCTTGGTAAGGCCGCGGCGGTTTCAAAATGTTGACACCCGCGCGGCTCCTATTCAAACTGACGCAACAAGGCTGCTCACGTGTTCGCAAACGGTGCTGCACCTGAAGGGGGAGAGTGTGAGAGGCGATGGACGGAGTGCGGACCAGATTCGCGATGTAAAAATCACGCCGGATTTTATTTCGCAGGCAGAAGGCAGTGTGTTGATTGAACTGGGCAAGACCCGGGTGATCTGCACGGCCACGGTGAATGATGGTGTGCCCACATTTTTGAAGGGCAGCGGCAAAGGTTGGGTCACCAGCGAGTACGGCATGTTGCCACGCGCCACCGAGGAACGCACCGCGCGCGAGGCCACACGAGGGAAACAGACAGGACGCACGCTGGAGATTCAGCGATTGATCGGCCGATCCCTGCGCGCCGTGACGGATCAGGAAGCGCTGGGCGATCGCACCGTGTGGCTGGATTGCGACGTTATTGAGGCCGATGGCGGCACGCGCACCGCGTCGATTACCGGTGCGTTCGTGGCCATGGCGCTGGCGATGGAGCGGCTGGTGGCAGGAGGAATCTTGCGCAGGTCGCCGCTCATCGATACGGTTGCAGCAACCAGTGTGGGCATCGTCGACCATGTGGCGCTGCTCGACCTTTGCTACGAGGAAGACGCGCGCGCCGACGTGGACATGAACGTGGTGATGACCGGCAGCGGCGACTATGTTGAGATTCAGGCAACCGCGGAAGGCCGCCCGTATACCAACGGCGAATTACAGGAATTGCTGGCGCTGGCGGCGGTGGGCATTCGCGTGTTGGGCGAAGAACAACGCACCGTGCTGCCGGCAAAGTTTTTGGCCCGCGGCAAATGACAGAATCCGTCACACGCAAAAAATTGTATCTGGCTTCGGGGAACGCAGGTAAGCTGCGCGAATTTGAGATTCTGGCGGCGGGACACGCTCTGGAACTGGAACTCTTGCCGCAATATGCCGCGCTGCCGGAATTTGAAGAAGCTGCGCCGACGTTTGCGGAAAATGCCGCGGGCAAGGCGCTGTACTATTCGCAGCATTGCGACGGGATGGTGTTTGCGGATGATTCCGGACTGGTAGTCCCAGCGCTCGGTGGCGCGCCCGGGGTTCTTTCGGCGCGTTACGCCGGGCTCGGCGCTTCCAGTGAACAGCGAAACACGAAATTGCTCGATGAATTGCGCGGAAAGAAGGGTCCGGAGCGGGCGGCCTACTTTGTGTGCGTGATTGCGGCCGCGATGCGCGGGCGTGCGAGTGTGGTGGTTTCCGCGAAGGTCGATGGAGAGATTTTGCAAGAGCCTCGAGGCAGCGGAGGGTTTGGGTATGATCCCGTGTTCTACTATCCGGCGCTGGGCAAGGCGTTCGCCGAATTGAGCGCAGAGGAGAAAAACCAGCAGAGTCACCGAGGCAAAGCGTTCCGCAGATTGATGGAAGTGTTGGAATAAAGAAGAAGAGGACAAGATGGCGGCAAAGAAGATGAAGGTAAACAAAAAGAAGGCCGGCAAGAAGTCTGGTGGAAAGGCTGGCATGAAAGCCAGCGCTGCATTGAAGAATAAAATCGTGAAGAAGGGTGCCGCCGGGGCCGCGGCAGGAAAGGCGGCCGGTACGGATCCAAAGCGCGTAGCGGCGATCCTGGCGAAACTGGATGAGGCGTATCCCGACGCCACCTGCGAACTAAAGCATCAGAATGCGTTTCAACTGCTGGTGTCCACGATTCTGTCGGCGCAGTGTACCGACGTGCGCGTAAATCAGGTCACCCAGGAACTATTCAAGAAATACACAACCCCGGAAGCATTCGCCTATGCAAAGCCGGCGGAGTTGGAACAGGAGATCCGCCCAACGGGATTTTTCCGCAACAAAACAAAGTCAGTAATGGGCGCGAGCAAGGAAATCGTGGAAAAGTTTGGCGGCCAGGTTCCGCGAACGATGGAGGAAATCCTGACGCTCCCGGGCGTTGCGCGCAAAACCGGCAATGTGGTGCTGGGCACAGCCTACGGCATCGCCAGCGGCGTCGTGGTGGATACCCACGTAATCCGGCTTTCCCGCCGCCTGGACCTGACCCGCCACGAAGATCCCAAGAAAATTGAGCTGGACCTAATGACAATCATCCCGAAGGAGAAGTGGATTCAGTTTTCCCATCAACTGATCTGGCACGGCCGCCGCGTCTGCTTTGCCCGCAAACCAAAATGCGTCGACTGCAACCTGGAAAAACTGTGTTACTCCAAAGATAAAACTGTGTGAACCGTCGAGCCTCAGACGCACCTGCGGAGAACAAGCGAGTTAGCGTGAAATGGGCCAGTCGCAAGAACGTTGCACCTTTGACTCGTACGCCTCGAAGTGAGATAAGTTGAACCAATGACGGCTTCGCCGAAGCCGGGTTTTGTTCCCACCAAAGAAGCCTGCATCGCCGGGTTCACGCTACTTGCAATACTTTTGCACATCCTCCTGAAGTACGCCCTGCGCCTTCCTGCCCCCGCCAACGACATCCCTCTGTTTGCGGCATTGCTAGTCGGCGGCGTTCCCATGGTTTGGGAACTCCTGAAAAAGTTATTCAAGCGCGAATTCGGCTCCGATCTTTTGGCCGGCGTCTCCATCCTGACGGCCATCGCTTTGCGCGAATATCTGGTCGCAACGATTGTGGTTCTGATGCTCTCTGGCGGCGAGGCGCTCGAGGAGTACGCCACGGCGAAGGCATCATCTGTATTGGATGCGCTGGCTCGCCGCATGCCCAACGTGGCGCACCGAAAAGAAGCCAGCGGCCTCGTCGACGTGAAGCTGGCTGACATCCGCGTCGGCGACGAGCTCACTGTTTTGCCGCACGAGATTTGCCCCGTGGACGGCGTCGTGCTCGACGGTCACGGCATCATGGACGAGGCCTACCTGACCGGCGAGCCCTACGAAATTTCTAAGACTCCGGGCTCGCTGGTAATTTCCGGCGCCATCAACGGAGAGAAGGCCCTGGTGATCCGCGCGGAGAGGCTGGCGGAGGATTCACGATACGCGCGAATCATGAAAGTGATGCATGAAACGGAGCAACAGAAACCGCAATTGCGCAGGCTGGGCGACCAGCTGGGCGCGTGGTACACGCCAATCGCCTTGGGTGTAGCCGCTGTGGCTGCTCTCCTGACCGGCCAAGCCGAGCGATTCCTGGCGGTGGTGGTAATCGCCACACCCTGCCCGTTGCTGCTGGCAATTCCAACAGCAATCATCGGCGCGATTTCGCTGGCGGCGCGCCGTGCCATCATCATCAAAAATCCCGCGGTGCTGGAGCGCATTGAGAAATGCCACACGCTCATCTTCGACAAGACCGGCACGCTCACCTACGGCCGGCCAAACCTCACCGAAATTATCTGCGCCAAGGATTTCGAAAGGGGCGAAGTTCTGCGTTACGCAGCGAGCGTGGAGCAGTACTCCAAACACCCGCTGGCCATCGCGGTGGTGACGGCGGCAAAGCAGGAAAAGATCGCGACACTTCCAGTCGACAAAATCCGCGAAAAGCCCGGCGAAGGCCTGAAAGGAAGAATCGCCGGCAAGCTGATCGAGATCACCGGCCGGAAAAAAGTGACTGACTGTACGCTGCCGCTGCCAGAATTAGTGAGCGGCCTGGAATGCCTGATGTTTGTCGAGGGCAGATACGCCGCGGCGTTCCGGTTCCACGATGCCCCGCGGAAAGACAGCGCCTCGTTCATCGAACACCTGAAACCAAAACACGGCGTGCGCAAAGTGATGTTGGTTTCAGGAGATCGCGAATCGGAAGTGCGCTACCTCGCGGAGAGCGTGGGAATCACCGAAGTGCATGCAGGAAAGAGTCCCGAAGAAAAAGTGGCCATTGTGAAGGAAGAAACTGCGAAGGCGGAAACGCTCTTCGTGGGCGACGGAATCAACGATGCGCCAGCGCTTATGGCCGCAACCGTCGGCGTGGCCTTCGGTTCGCAGAACGACATCACCACGGAAGCGGCGGACGCTGTGGTGCTGGAAGCCGCGCTCGCGAAAATCGACGAACTGATGCACATCGGCCAACGCATGAGGCGAATCGCGTTGCAAAGCGCGCTAGGGGGAATGGCTGCCAGCATGGTCGGCATGGTGGCCGCGGCATTTGGTTTCTTGCCGCCGATCTGGGGAGCCGTGGGGCAAGAGCTGATCGATTTGCTGGCGGTGCTGAACGCCGTGCGCGTGGCATTACCGACGGACGACCTGCGGGATTTCTGATTGTGCCGAATCTAACTACGGCTTCGAGGGTGGATTTGTTGACGGCGCCGATTGCTGCGCTGGCGGCTTTTGCGCCGGCGGCTGCGCCGACTTCATGATTTCGTTCAGATCGGAATGGACCGGCTGGCCCGTGCTGCTGCCGTCAACAGCCGGGTGACCCGGCGGCATCGTGGCCCCTGGAGGCATTTCGCCGGGCCCGGGATGCTGCAACGTGCCGCCCGCCGGCTGGCTCTTCAGCACCACCCACTGATCGCCGCGTTTTTCCAGATTGTAGGCCAGCTGCATGCTTCCGCCGGCCCCATTGCCACCCTTGGCACGAATTTCCACCTGAGCCTGCGCCTGGTTGCCGTTCACGGAATACTGCGTGACGACGATATCCATGTTGGGAATATTCAGCCCCTTCAGCGACGTAAGATACGTCACCACCCCCTGCCGGATCGCTTCCTTATCGTCCGCCTTCTGCGACTTGCACGCGACGCTGCAAAACAGCAGCGCGCCAAGCACAGCAGCAACAAATGCGCGATTCATGCAAAGTTCCTTTCTCGAAAGAACAAAAATGCCGGATCGTAGCTGTTTCTTCCATAGTAGCGAATCATGGTGGGAATGCAATGCGCGGCGGCGCTGTCGCAGCGCGAATTGCCATGCAAGATTCCGCGGACCGCCGATCAATTCAATCTTTTTGGCAAGTCCGTATATTCGGAAGTCACGTCGGTCGAACCGTGGAAACCCGGCGGCGCGCTGGCGTGAATATTCGAAGCCCCGGGCTCGATGGCCACCCCATCACGGAAAGCAACAAATCGTCCAGAGATGGCCGGAACTCTCTCGCCGGGAACCACGATGCCGGCAAGATTCAGCGGATCAGCCGCCGAAACGGTTACCACCTGGCCGGTAGCGGGCTCGGAGCGCATCGCGCGAAGCGACTCGACCGCGATGGGCAACGCAAACTGTTCACCCAGCAGGCCGCTGACAAATCGGCCGCCGCGAATTTCACCGCGATCTTCCAGGCGCCGCAAAGCGATCAACAAATCTCTCCAGCGCGCCAAAATCGATTCGCGCGTTAGCAGTTCGCGGAACAACACTCCGTAGCGGTTCAGCAGCATGCAGCAAATGGATTCAATCGCGTGATTCTTGTCACCAGGTTGCTCCACTTCGTGCGGAAACAGCAATGCCCAGCGTCCGCCACTGTGACGCGGCCGCGCAGAACGCCCGCTTCCCTGCCCCGCGCGGCGTTTCGGGTCAATCAGCGCCCGTAAATTATCGAAACCGTCAGCGGTCACAAACCCAGCGGCAACTAACTCCCATAAAGCGGACTCCACTTCCGCTTTCAGTTTGCGCGCGCCACGCACAATATCCGCAAAAAACGATGCGCCATGCGTCTTCAGGAACTGCGCCACCTGGCTAGCATCCGAACTCAGTCCACGCATCTCCGTGGTCACGGCAGCATGATGCTCTGTGAAGATCCACTCCACATTGTCGCGCAGGAAAAATGTTACTGGCGCCACCTTGGTTGGCACTACGCGGTAATTTCGATCGGCGGCTTCGTGCAGAAACGCGGGATGCGGCGAAAGCCGTCCCCAGCCAACTGTGCCGTTCAGACAAAGTTGGTCGAGCACTGCGCCGTCATAGTTCTTAATGCGCCGCGCCAGGATTTCGCGCTCCCACGCACTCGCCGGCGCTTCGTAGCCCTGCAGCTGCTGCAGCACTTCCAACGTTCCGCGCTCGCCGGCAAGTTGCGTGCCTGGCGCCAGGTGCTGCCAACGCAATATCCAGCGCATAAATTGCGCGGCGGTAACCGGCTCAATTTCTTTGCGAAGTTTCCCCAGCGTCAAGCGGTGAATGCGCGCCAGCAATCGGCGATCGCACCACTCGACCACCTCGGGCGCCTGCTCGGTAAATCGCCCACGCAGCACCGCGCCACTTCCTTCCAGCCGCAGCATTGCAGCGTCAATCTCAACCGGCGGCAACCCAAGCAACTGCGCTAGCGCAGCCACCGTTACCGGCCCCGCGTGCTGCATCCATCCGGCAACTACTTTCAGCAGCGCGTCCTCCCTCGAGGCACTTTCCACGGCGATCTCCGCAAGATTCGCAGCGAAGGCAGCCGTGGAGAACAGTTGCCTGAATGTTTTGACATTTTCCGCCGTTACCCAATACCCACGGTCGGAAACCGAGGCGCGCGTCGCGCGGCCGTCTACGGTCAACGGCTCAAAGAATTCTTGCCATCCAGAAAGTGAATCTTGAACCGCCGTCTGTATCACTTCAGACCCACTCTGCTGCGTCACGGGACCGAAATTCTCCGGCAGCGCCACCAGCGTCTGCAATACATCGTGAAGCTCATCGGCATTGCGCACGTCGGGCCACGCCTGTTCGCGCACTTCCGCGATCGCAGCGGGATCGAGCCGCCCGATCTCGGAAACAACCGCGTCGGGCAACACTCGGCGCATTTCCACGGCGCGAGCCCGCCGCTCCTCCAGAGGCGCATCGTCAAGGTAGGCGTACGGATTCGCGTTGATGATTTCATGCGAGAACTGCGAAGCAACCGGCGTGTCGATCGCCACGCACTGAATTTCGCCGCGCAGAATATCTCCCAGCACCACCTTCAGCCCTTCGATATCCATCGCTTCCGTTAACGCGTCCTTCATTACCTCGCGAATCAGTGGATGCTCCGGGATGCGCATTTCACCCGAAATATTTTCCTGACAAGCAGCCGCGTCGGGAAACACGGATGCCAGCAAATCATCCGCGCGCATGCGTTGAATTTGCGGCGGAACCTTCTTGCCGCCTTGCCAACGCAGCAGCATCAATGCGCGCGAAAGATTCCACCGCCAGCGCGCAGCGAAAATGGGCGAGGTCAGCACCGCCTGTTGCAAAACCTGCGCGACCGAAGCCGGATGCAGAAACCGAAAAACGTCGGCCAAGGGAAAGCTGTGCTGGTCGGTCAGAGAAATATTGATGCCGTCGTCGGTGGCAGCGGCTTGCAACTCCAGATTGAAGGAACGGCAAAAACGCTTGCGCAGCGCCAGTCCCCAGGCCTTGTTGATGCGTCCGCCAAATGGCGCGTGGATGACAAGCTGCATGCCGCCGCTTTCATCGAAGAAACGTTCCGCGATGATTTTCTTCTGTGTCGGCACCGCTCCCAGACCAGCGCGCCCCGCGATGATGTACTCGACTACCTGCTCCGCGCCCGCAACATCCAGCCCACATTCGCCTTGCAGCCAAGCCACGGCCTCGCGAAATCCCGCGGAACGGCGTAGTTCCGGGCCCGGCGCCACCGCCAGCGTTCTGGCGTTCACCTCTTCGCGCAATTCCGATACTTGTTGCGAAAGCTCTGCTGTTCGCGACGGCGCTTCCCCTCTCCAAAACGGAATATTGGGCGCCGCGCCGTGCGCGTCTTCCACAATCACGCGCCCCGCCTGCACCCGCCGAATGCGCCAGGAACTGTTGCCCAGCAGCATGATGTCGCCGCGCAAACTCTCCACGGCAAAATCTTCATCCACCGTGCCCACCACGACGCCCTCCGGTTCCGCCACCACGGTGTATAACGCGTTGTCCGGAATCGCTCCGCCGCTGGTGATCGCGGCAAGACGGCTGCCGCGCCTGCCTCGCACGCGAGCATTCACGCGGTCGCGGTGAAGATATGTTCCGTAGCGGCCCCGCCGCGCGTTGATCCCTTCAGAAAGCATAGAGATTACTTCGTCGAACTCCTCGCGCTGCAAATTGCGGAACGGATAGGCCCGCCGTACCAGCGCGAACAAACGCTCTTCGTCGCAATCTTCCACTGCGCAAATGGCAACCAGCTGTTGCGCCAGAATGTCCAGCGGAGTCTCAGGAATCGCGATGCGGTCCAGCTCGCCGTGGCGCATGGCTCTCACAAGCGCGGCGCATTCCAGCAACTCGTCGCGCGTGGTTGCGAAGATGCGGCCTTTCGGGATGGCGCCATGCCAGTGGCCCGCGCGTCCAATGCGTTGCCATGCCACGGAAATGGCGCGCGGCGACCCGATCACACAAGCCAGTTCCACGGAGCCAATATCGATTCCTAATTCCAGCGAGGCGGTGGCCACCAGCACGCGCACCTCTCCCGCCTTCAATTTTCGTTCGGCAGCAAGCCGCAGCTTTCGCGAAAGGCTGCCGTGATGCGTAGCAACGGCGTCGGCGCCCAAGCGTTCCGCAAGATGATGGGCAAGCCGCTCGGCCAGACGCCGCGTGTTCACAAACACAAGCGTCGAGCGATGCTGCCGCACCAGCCGCGCAAGACTGTCGTAGATTTCGTCCCACACTTCGTGCGATGTCACCGGCGCAAGTTCGCTCGAAGGAACTTCCACCGCAATATCAGCGGTGCGCTGATGCCCGATTTGCACCACGGACGGATACGGCCGATCGCTTCCCGCCAGGAATTGCGCGATTAATTCAATGGGCCGTTGCGTCGCGGAAAGGCCGATGCGCAGGGGCGCGCGCGCAGTAAGCGCCTCGAGCCGCTCCAGCGAAAGCGCCAGATGCGAGCCTCGCTTGTCGTCGGCAACCGCATGGATTTCGTCCACAATCACGGTTTCCACGGAAGTCAGGAGTTCGCGGCTCTTCGCGGCCGTCAGCAGAATGTACAGCGACTCCGGCGTAGTGACCAGAATATGCGGCGGCCGCTTCAGCATGGCGCGGCGTTCGTGCATCAACGTGTCACCGGTTCGCACCGCGGCGCGAATTTCCGGCATCAACATTCCGCGTTCTCCGGCCAACTGAAGGATTTCGCGCAGCGGAATCTCCAGATTCTTCTGGATGTCGTTGCCCAGCGCCTTCAACGGCGACACATACAAAACTTCCACGCGGTCGAGCAATTCACCAGCGAGTGCCTTGCGTACCAGCCGGTCTATGCAAGCCAGAAACGCGGCCAGCGTCTTTCCCGACCCGGTAGGCGCGGAGATCAAGGTGGTGCGGCCCGCAAGAATGTGCGGCCAGCCTTGTTCCTGAGGTTCTGTGGGCTGCCCCAGGCGAGTCAGAAACCATTCCTGAACAATCGGGTGCGCCCATGCAAGCGCGGCGGAAGAACCGAATTGTGTATCCAGAGGGTTCAAGGGAGACAATTCACCTCAATCACGGGAGGGTAGAGGAAGGCTTGGGAGCCTACGAGAGAAATTCTAGGATACAGGATACCGGTGTGTTATGGCTAGTTGGCGTGCCTCCCAACGAGTTTGTGGCTCAAGCCGGCAATTTCTCTGTTGGGGGAAAATGATGCTGCTCGCGGCCCACATCGCCATCATATTTCTTTGTCGTTTTGAATAGTTCGAATCGTCCGTCTGCCGCGTAAATCCTCACGCGGTAACGCAGAGCCTGCATATCCGCCGCCGACATCGGCTGAAATCCTTTCGCTACCTGCAGGTTCTGCTGCAGCACCGCGATCGAGTCCATACCACTGATGGTCGTTGCCACCGGCAGGCTCATGGCATAACGCAATCCCTCATGCGCGGTGATCGCGCCGCTTGTCACCATTTCGCCGGACCCGCCCAGGCTTTTCATTCCAAGTACGGCGATGCCGCGTTTCAACGCTTCGGGCATAACCTGCGTCTCGAAGCTGCGAAATGTGGCATCGAAGGCGTTCAGCGGCATCTGCACCGTATCGAACGGAAAATTTTGCTGCAGCATGCGCAAATGAATAGCCGGGTCCTTGTGCCCGGAGAATCCGATGAAGCGCACTTTGCCTTGCTGCTTGGCCTCCTGCAGCGCTTCCGCCGCGCCGCCCGGCCGGAAAATTAAGTCGGGATCGTTGTAGTAAATCACTTCGTGAATCTGCCACAAGTCCAGATGGTCGGTCTGTAAGCGACGCAAAGACTGTTCGAGCATTTGCATCGCGAGGTCTTTACCTCTACCGTGCGTGCAAACCTTGGTCATCACAAAGGCCTGATCGCGCTTGCCCTTCAGCGCGTTCCCCAGCCGCTCTTCGCTCACTCCGTCGTGATAGTCCCAGGCATTATCGAAAAAATTGATTCCGGCATCGACCGCCATGGCCACAAGGTCGTTTGCTTCCTGCTGATCTCGCGTCGAACCGAGGTGATAGCCGCCTACGCCAATCGCCGAAACTTGCACTCCGGTTTTGCCCAACGGACGCTTCGGAACCTGATCGACAGAATGCTGCGGAATTTGCTCGCCGGTCCGCGCGCGGCTATTTGCTAACGCATTCTGCGCTGCCGATGCTGCAGTCGCCGTAAATGCAGCGGCTCCCTTCACAAAATCCCTCCTCGAAAATCGCTCGTCGTTCGCTTGTGACATGCCGCTTGGCCTCGCAAATTGCAAATATCGATTCGGTTTACTGCTTGGGAATTTCAGGATACGGATGGCCAGTATTCGCGGCGTCTTTCACCATTTCCTCCACTTCCACGGACTTCATATCGAACGGAAATCCGTGAGCGATGCGAGCCTCGGGGTTGTCGAATTTGATCGATACCTTGTACAGCTCGAAGCGCCCGTCGCCCGCCGCTTGTTTCACGCGGTCCTGCAGCCCCTGCATTTCCCCGGCGGACATGGGCTGAAAATTCTGTGCCACGCGCAGGTTTTGCCGCAGAATCTCCGGTTTCTCCATTCCAGTGATGGTGGTTGTCACTGGCAAGCTCATGGCATAGCGCAGAGCTTCTTCTGCCGTCACGGCTCCGCTTTGAAGTGGCTCGCCGTGGCCGCTCATCGGTTTCATTCCCAGCACCGCCAACCCCAGGCGATTCAACTCCGGCAGCACCTGCGTTTGAAAACTGCGGAACGAAGCGTCAAAGGCGTTCAAGGGCATTTGCACCGCGTCGAAAGGAAAGCCAGTTTTCAACATACTTAAATGCATCGCCGGATCTTTGTGTCCCGTAAATCCCAGGAAGCGCACTTTCCCGTGCGCTTTGGCTTTGCGCATCGCTTCGGCCGCGCCGCCCGCACGCATAAACCGTTCCGGATCGTTTTCGAACGAAACGCCGTGAACTTGCCACAGATCCAGATGATCGGTTTGCAGCCGGGTTAGCGATTGCTCCAGCATCTGCATGGCAAGCGAAGCGTCGCGGCCATGCGTGCACACCTTGGTCATCAGGAATACTTTGTCGCGGCGTCCAACCAGCGCCTTGCCCATCCACACTTCGCTTTTGCCGCGGTGATACTCCCAGCAGTTGTCGAAAAACGTAATGCCGCCGTCCACGGCTTCCTGCACCAGCGCCACCGCCGTTTGTTCATCTTTCGCATCACCCAGGTGGTGGCCGCCCATGCCCAATGCGGAAATGCGCACGTCCTGATGGTTTCCGAATGGCCGCAAAGGAATCTGGCCCGCTGTGGTGGAAGAAGTCGTGTTATTTTGCCAATTTCTCAACATGCCCCGCTGGGTGCTCGCCGCGCCATTGAAGTTCCGGCAACAATTGCTGCCGCCCGCAAGTTGCAGGCTATCCGCCAACAAAACCCGGCGCTATACAACGCAGATTGTAGGAAGCACACAGAGTTTGCAGTACCGGGCGCGCCAGCGAAAAGTATTCTTCCAGCAGCCGCTGCGAACGGGACAATAGCGGGAATTACAGCGAAAGCTTGATGGCGCAGCCGCAATCCAGGCTGTAAATCTGTAAAGTTCGAATGAAGTCCGGGTGCCTTACGTTTCGAGCGAACCAAGCACGCCGTAGCTCAATTCACTTTTTTCCCGTGTGCATCGGAGAAGCAAGCTGCCCCGGCTCATGTCGCCGCGGCCGGCAAAATCCAAAGGGTAAAACAGCCGATGACCAAAAACCTCCAGCAAGGGTGCGACGTACTTTGGCGTGGCAATGCTACCCAGAAGGACCACCCGGGCCCCCTGCGGAAGCTCGCTGCAAATCCGTCGAGCGTCGCGCACCAGCGGCTCGCGATATTCCGGATTTTCTGGATCAATCGAGGATTCAGTTGTGGCGCGCAGCCAGTCCAGGCTGGCAAGATATTCCGGCGGAAGCAAGCCGCTCGAGGAAGTGATGATGCGGATCCCGGGAATGCCTACGGGAGGTCGCGCGAATTGCAAAGCGTAAGCGAGCTTTCCGCGGAAGTACAAGCCGCTGACGAAGCTGAAGATTTCACCAAGCGTGGCCTGCGACGATTGCAGCCGCAGGCTCAGCTCCATGTGGGAGGAACCCTGCAGCAACCGTTTGCCTCGGACTCCGGCCAAGTTTGCGGGCGAGAGCAGAAATATAGTGTGCGGCTCGGCAGACAACGGCCCCTGCAGTGGGCCCTTGCCGGGCGCGTGGCCGTGGAATGAAATTCGTTTCTCTGACATGGGCGTGCTCTGCAGCTACAAACATCAGAATACGCCAAGCCGGGGTCTCTGTTTCTACCGGGTTCGCTGCATCGGGAGCATAGTTTCGTGAGCGATAAGATTCCATTTCGCATTTCACCCATGCTGGCCACGCTCGTCGACAAGCCTTTTCACCTGCCCGGCTGGATCTACGAAGAGAAATATGACGGCATCCGCATCCTCGCTTACAAAGAAGGCTCACATGTCTCACTCATCACCAGAAATGGCATTGTGCGCACAGAACGGTATCCCGACGTCGCCGCGGCAGTCAGCAAGTTGAAGCCGCGAACTCTCTTGCTGGACGGTGAAGTTGTGGTGTTCGACAAACACAACGTTTCCCATTTTCAGTTGCTGCAACAAGGAAAAGGGCCTGTAGAGTATGCCGTCTTCGATTGTCTTTACCTGAACGGTAAGGATTTCAGAACTTCGCCGCTGCGCGAGCGCCGGGAAACGTTGACAGCATTGCTGCGAGGAGGCGGCGCCGGAACCATCGTGCTCTCCGAGGAACTCTCGGCCGACGGGCTGAAAGCCTTCGATGTGGCAAAAAAGCGCAAGCTGGAAGGGCTGGTGGCAAAGAATCTGGACGCGAAGTACGTGGAGAAACGTTCTCGCGAATGGCTAAAAGTGAAGGTGAACCGCGAAAGCGAATTTGTGATCGGTGGTTACACCAAGCCGGGCGGTTCGCGGCAATATCTTGGAGCCCTGCTGATCGGCGTGTATGAAGGAAAACAGTTGCGTTATGCGGGAAAAGTGGGAACCGGATTTGACACCGAGACGCTGCGCAAGCTTTCAGCCGAGTTGAAGAAGCTGCGACAAGACAAATCCCCGTTCGCCGACGAAGTCCGGGAAAAAACCGCGACCTTTGTGCGCCCCAAGCTGGTGGCCCAGATAGCATATACGGAATGGACCAAAGACGGCCGGCTGCGTCACCCAGCCTTTTTGGGACTGCGCGACGACAAAGCCGCGCAGGAAGTACGGAAGGAGGCGTAAGTGAAATCGTCAAAAGTGAAACCGGCAAAAAAGGATTCCGCGGTTCAAATTTCGCATCCCGAAAAAGTTTTCTGGCCCGAACAGGGATACACCAAAGGCGATCTCGCAAATTTCTATCGCGAAGTGTTTCCCTGGCTTCAGCCTTATGTCCGTGGAAGAATTCTGACCATGGAACGTTGCCCCGACGGGATGAAGGGCGAGTGTTTTTATCAAAAGGAAATGCCCAAAGGTATGCCCGCCGGCACTCCGACGAAACGTCTGCCAAACAAAAGCGGGTCGCGCCCTTTTACGAATTACGTTGTTGGCGGCTCGCTTGAAACGCAAATGGCGCTCGTCAATTTCGGATGCATTCCCATCCACGTGACGGGCTCGCGCGCGGAAACGTTTCCGAAACCGGACTGGGTCTGCCTGGACATCGATCCGATGACCGGATCTTTCCAGGACGCGGCCCGCGCAGCGTTGCTGGTAAAGAAATTCCTGGATGAGCTGCGGCTGACGTCGTTTCCGAAAACTTCAGGAAGCCGCGGCGTGCACATCTTCATTCCCATCAAAACCGGTCCGAGCGCCAATGACGTTCTGGCCTTCGCGGAAAAGCTGGTGGCTCTAGCGGCAAAAACGCATCCCAAAGAACTGACCGTCGAGCACAGAATTGCGGATCGCGGCGATCGCGTCTACTTGGATCCCTTTCGCAATGGCTCAGTGCAGACTGTTGTCACGCCATACTCCGTCCGGCGCAAGCCCCACGCCCCGGTCTCCACTCCGCTGGATTGGGCGGAAGTAGCCCGCGTCAAGGATCCGGCTGAATTCAATATCAAAACATTTCCAAAGCGCTTGAAGAAAAAGGATCCCTGGGCAGATTTCTTCTCGCGCAGGCAATCGCTGCAACCGGCATTGAAACAATTAGCCCACTTGTGATCAAAATAGCCGGTTCGCCCGCACACGTTACGCGAAGAAAGGCTCAACATGTCACTGACAAAATATCGTGAAAAGCGTAATTTCAAGGTTTCTCCCGAACCTCAGGGAGCCGCCAAGAATCGCAAACCACAAAAAGCCAAGTCCGACCTGATTTTTGTGGTACAGAAGCATCGCGCTTCTCAACTGCACTACGACTTTCGCCTGGAATTCAGCGGCACATTGCTCTCGTGGGCGGTGCCGAAAGGTCCGTCGCTCGACCCTTCCGTGAAACGGCTGGCCATGCAGGTGGAAGATCATCCCATCGACTACGCAAAATTCGAGGGCGTGATTCCCAAGGGAGAATACGGCGGTGGCACCGTGATGGTGTGGGACATCGGAACGTGGACGCCGGAGCAGGATGACCCGGAAGCCGCGCTGAAAAAAGGCGATCTGAAATTTACGCTGCACGGAAAAAAACTTCTTGGGTCGTGGGTGCTGGTGCGCACGCGCGGTTTTGGCGGAAGCAGCAAACCAACGTGGCTGCTCATCAAGCATCGCGACAAGTATGCTTCTGACAACGATGTCACTCTGACGAAGCCCAAATCCGCGCTCAGCGGCCGCTTGCTTGCCGGCATTGCCAAAGAAAACGGCGGCGACGTGGAAGAGGCGGCAACGGGAGATCCAGCGCGTCCGAAAGCACGCAAAGCCGCGAGCGCGTAAGGGAGTTAGTCGAACAATCCACTCCGACGCACGCTGCGCGCTCGGCAGAATCCTATGGAGCCAATGCCGCCTGGCGCTGTTGCAAGAAGCGGCGCACTGCCGGGTCTCGTTCCAGGCCGATAGCGATTTCATACGCATGCCGAGCTTCGTCGTTCGCGACCGTTTTGGCCAATAGTTCGGCGCGCGCCGCCCAGTAAGGCTGATATTCGGCGAGCCGAGCATCCGCATTCACATCCGGCATAGCGGCAAGACCGGCCGCGGCGCCGCGCAACTCCGCGATGGCCAGCGCGCGATTCAGCGCCACCACCGGCGATGAGGTCAGCGCCAACAGCACGTCATACAACTCCACCACGTCCGCCCAGTTCGATTCACCCGTGCGGCAACGATACACATGCGCGGACTGCAGCGCGGCTTCCAATTGATACCGGCCAATCGATCCGAGCGCACTGGCGCGCCGGATCAGCGTCTCCGCCTCACCAATCATTTCCCAGTCCCATAACGCCGAATCCTGTTCGGCCAGCGGAACATACTCGCCATTCGCATTGCGCCGCGCGCGACGCCGCGCATCAGCATGAAGCAGAAAAGCCAACAACCCCAGCGCCTCCGGTTCGTCAGGAAGCAGTTCAGTCACGACTCTCGCCAGAAACATCGCTTCGCTGGTCAGATCGCTGCGCATCACATCCGCCTTTCCGGGATCGCTCCAGCCCTCCGCGAAAGCCGCGTATATGCCGTCCAACACACTTTCCAGCCGGCTGGAAAGTTCTTCGCGTTCCGGCACGCTGAACGGAATGCCGCCCTGCCGCAGTTTGTCTTTGGCCCGGCCCAGGCGTTTGCCCATCGCCGCGGGCGACATCAGGAACGCCGAAGCAATCGTCCTGGCATCCAGCCCAACCACTACTTGCAGCATCAGTGGCGCGCGAACGCCGGTGTCGATCGCGGGATGCGCGCAGGCAAACAGCAGCGCCAGGCGGCGATCCGGGATTTCCCCGTGCGCTGCCGCCGCAGCTTCCAAACCCTCGGCGAGAATTTGCAATTGCCCGGCCACCGTTTCTCCCGTGAAACGCTTGCGTGCAACATCGATCGCTTTACGTCGCGCCACTGTCATCAGCCACGCCTCAGGATTCTCGGGGCAGCCATTGCGCGGCCAAGCTGTCAGCGCCGAAGCGAACGCCTCCGAGAGAGCATCTTCCGCGGCAGCCACATCTCGTGTTCGAGCCGCCAGAAACGCAACCAACTTGCCGTAGCTGCGTCGCGCCACGGTGTCCGCCACGCTGCGAGCCTGCGCAGCGGGATCGGGAGAGTTGCCAGCTTCGCTCCAAATTTCTGACTCGTTCGTGCCAGACATCTGCAAGATTTCCTTCGGTTCAGTGTTCTGGAAGAGACGGCTTTCTGGCCCGGTAAATCCATAACAATAGATAGACCGCTGTAAGCGCCGTGAAATTCACCACCAGAAACCACGGCGTCTCCCTGCGAATGCCGTCGACGTGAACCGGCGAAACCGGCCACAGAAACTTGACTGCGAACATCCCTCGGTGCGTGAACACATCGATCACGATGTGCAGCGCCCACCCCAGCATTTCCAGCGGCGGCTTCCGCAGCAACAACCAACCCGCTCCGAAACAAACCGCGAATACCAGCGCGCTGTGGGTGCAGTTATACAGCCCCCACACCCAGTCGAAATGGGGTCCACTCCCATCGGGCAACAGCGTCTTCGAAGCGCCGCTCAGATACCGCCAAATTCTAACCGCCGCGGGAATTGCGAACACGACCAGGTCTGGAAGAACGCCCCAGAGCGCCACCCAGCCCAAGCGAATGCGCTGCTTCACCTTTCGCCGCGCGCCTATCCCGGCGGCCGTAGCCCACAGCGCGTGAGACACTATGTCCAATTCCGCTCTTCTCTACGCCGCCGGCTCGTACCACAGCATCACTTTTCCGTTGCCGAACGCCCGCGTCTTTTTCAAGTTCACGTTCTGCTTCACGCCTTCAAACATACTCCTTCCTTTACCAAGAACGATTGGGCTCAGCGCCACCTGATATTCGTCGATCAATTCCGCCTGCGCCAATTGTGCAACAATGCTGCCGCTTCCCAGAATCACTATGTCCGGGCCCGGCTCGCTCTTCATCTTCCGTACTTCCTGCAGCATGTCGCCCTTTACCAGCTTCGTGTTTTTCCACGTCGCCTTGTCCAATGTTCGCGAGAACACCACCTTTTGAAGATTGTTCATTCCTTCCGCCACAACTGGATTGTTCTTCATGGCCAGCGGCGTCGGCCAGTAGCTGGCCATCAGGTCGTAAGTAATCCTGCCGAACACCAGCACCGCGGTGCCGCTGGCATTCTCGCTGACAAAAGCACTCCACTCCGGATCTTGTTTGTGCGCCCAGCTCATATCGCCGTTCGCGTCCACAAAGTAACCATCCAACGAAACATTATTGAAAACCACAAGTCTCGGCATCTCTTTTCTCCCTTATCGATTTAGATATTTCGAAACTACGAGCGCCGCCACTCCGACGGCGGCACATCCATGATCTGACGCACTTCAACGACACCGTAAAGCGCGGTGGGGCTGCGCGCCGCCCAGGAAATCGCCGCATCCAGGTCCGGCACGTCGATCATGTGAAATCCACCCAACTGCTCTTTCGTCTCGGCATACGGCCCGTCCAGCACCTGAGCCTTGCCATCCACAACACGCACCGTGGCGGCCGTCGAGGCCGGATGCAGCCCATTGCCGCTCTTGTAGACACCCGCGTTCCTCATGGCCTCCAGATATGCTCGATACGCCCCCAACCAATGAGCTTGCTCGTCCTGCGTGAGCTCGTGGAAACCCTCCGCCTGCACATAGTCCATTAGCATGAACTGCATGTCGTGCCTCCCTTATGGCTTGCAAGCCGCTAGCATCGCCCGCTTTCCGTTCTCTATTAGGATGACGTACGAATTCGGGCAATTTGGACAGCCGCCTGATTTTTTCCTTGGCCGGCCGGATGTCTCTGGAAATACGCCTGTTCCTCCTCACCGCCCGCCGCGTGAGCATGTCCTGTCTCAAGCATCCCCGTCAAGATAAGAGGAAGAGACCACCGGCGCATTCGCGACATTCCTGTGGATGCCTTATAATCATGAAGCACTTCAGTCGGGGCGTAGCGCAGCCTGGTAGCGCGCCTGCCTTGGGCGCAGGAGGTCCCGAGTTCAAATCTCGGCGCCCCGACCATTCACTCCCGAGTGATCCATCCAATTTTTGCGGTTCTTGAGCGGGATGGGAAGTCGGCTTAGTTACGAGGATCGCGCCATCTTAAATTCATTGTGTTTGCGAAAGGCGGGCTGCATTGTGCGGCATTGCTGGCTTCACGCATAAACATTGGAGCCCTCCTGAAGGACGAATCCGCGAGGCCACCGATGCGCTGAAGCATCGCGGCCCCGACCAGCAGGGCGTTTTTTCGTCGCCACTGTTTTCGTTTGGCGCCGCCCGTCTGAAAATTATCGACCTTGAAACCGGCAATCAGCCCATCCTTGAAAATGGCGGCGAATGGGGCATCGTCTTCAACGGCGAGATTTACAATCACCTGGAAATTCGCGCTGAACTGGAAAAACTCGGCCACCGATTCACTTCTCACTCCGATACCGAAACCGTCCTCAAGGCCTTCCTGCAGTGGGATATAGACTCCTTCAAACGCCTCCGCGGTATGTTCGCGCTCGCCATCTGGAATTTGCCCGCGAAACGATTTGTGCTCGCTCGCGACCGTATGGGCATCAAGCCGCTGTATTACGTGCAGAAAGGCGAAGATCTGTTTTTCGGGTCGGAACTCAAATCCATCCTGATTCATCCGGAAATTGAGCGCAATCTAAGCCTGGACGGCCTCGATTGCTATCTCTCGCTGAACTACATCCCTTCCCCCTGGACCTTAATCGATGGCGCAAAAAAAGTTCCGCCGGGCGACTGGATGGAGTGGCAAGACGGCAAGATCACCACGGGAAGCTACTGGTCGCTGCCGTTTGGAGCCACGCAGAAAATTTCGCAGCAAGACGCGCAGGACGAACTCGACCGTCTGCTTCAGGATTCCATTCGCGAGCATCTGCTATCGGACGTGCCACTGGGTGTGTGGCTGAGCGGCGGTGTTGATTCCACAACCATCCTGCACTACGCCGCGAAAGCAAGTTCGTCGCAACTGAAGACCTTTTCCATCTCGTTCCTCGGCCGCAGCTTTGACGAGACCCCGTACATTCGCGCGGCGGTGAAACAGTACGGCACTGACCACGACGAGATGGATCTGAATCCCGAAGTGGATTTGCAAAGCGCCATCGAGGAATTTGCCTACTATTCCGATGAGCCGAGCGCCGACGCCGGTGCGCTGCCGGTCTGGTTCCTCTCGAAGCTTTGTAAGCGCAAAACGACCGTCGCGCTCAGCGGCGAGGGCGCGGACGAACTTTTCGGCGGCTACTTGACCTATCGCGCCAATCGCATGGCTCGTTCCATCCGTGCCATTCCCGGCGCCGCGGCCTTGGGCCTCGCGGTTCTGCGCCACTGGCCCGTCTCCGATGAAAAGATGGGCTTCGATTACAAGGCCACCCGCTTGCTCCAGGGCTCGCGCATGGACGAAGGACGCGCGCATGTCTTTTGGAACGGCACGTTTGCGCAAGACCAACTGCGCGCAATCGTGAATCGCCCCCTGCCGGCCTCGCTGAATGAAATTTTGGGCCAAATGCAACAATTGCCGCGAAACGGCGACGATCTCGCCCCATTCCTCTGGCTCGACCAAAAATATTATCTGGCCGACGATATCCTGACCAAAAGCGATCGCATGAGCATGGCGCATTCAGTAGAAGTTCGTCCCGCGTTTCTGGACCACCGCATCGTGGAATTCGCCGCCACGCTGCCCGCGAAAATGAAGATCGACGGCTCCCGCCAGAAAGTCATCCTGAAAGATCTAATGAAAGACAAGCTGCCTCCCTCGATTATTCACCGCAAAAAAACCGGTTTCGACATTCCCGCGCACGAGTGGATGCGCAGCATTTTGCGGAATCTTCTCGAAGACGCGCTGAAGTTTGGCTTGTCGGAATACGGCGATCTCTTCAACTGCGCCGGCATCGAAGAACTGAACCGCCGCCACCAGGCACGCGAAATTAACGTCGGTTATCACCTCTGGGGCCTTCTGATCCTGTTTCTGTGGATGAAAAAGTGGCAGGTGAAAATTCCCGCGTTGGCCGCGCGATGAACGATTTGTTTCAGCGCCGTTGGTTCGTGTTTGCGGTCGTCGCCATCATCGTCGGAGCGATCTATCTCGGCTGCACCGTCTCTCCGCCTTCGCTGATGGATGACGTCGATGCGGTGCAGGCGCAAATCGCCAAAACCATGCTGATCACCGGCGACTGGGTAACGGCGCGGCTCGACGGTGTCCTGTATCTTGAAAAAGCTCCGCTCATCTACTGGCTGATTGCGATTTTCTACAAAATTTTCGGCGTCAGTGATGTGGTTGCGCGCCTGCCCGTGGCCCTTTCTTCGATTGGTCTTGCCCTGCTCACCGCTGCTGTTGGCATCTGGGCATTCGGCAAGCGCGCTGGACTCTACGCGGGCCTTGTGGTGGGCACCTGCGTTGGCCTCTTCCTCTTCACGCGTATTCAGATTCCGGACGTGATGCTGACGTTCACCATCACCCTTGCCATGTGGGCCTTTCTGCGCGCTCTCGACCAAGACGAGCCTCATCCTCGACTCTGGTCGGTCATTCTGGCCGCCAGTCTGGGCACCGGTTTGTTGTTGAAGAGCCTCGTCGCCGTCGTTTTCCCCGTTGCCGGTGCCCTCATTTATCTCTTCGTCACAAAACAACTCTTCGTTCGCCGCTCCTGGCAACGGCTCCATCCGTTCACCGGCGCCGCAATTGCCGCGGTGATCGCGGTGCCTTGGCACGTGCTGGCCACGCTTCGCAATCCTCCGTATTTTGCTTGGACTCTGAAGAGCGGCCCCGGCCTGTATCACGGCTTCCTGTGGTTCTACTTCATCAACGAACAGCTGCTGCGATTCCTGAATCTGCGTTACCCGCGCGACTACAACACCGTTCCACGTTTGTATTTCTGGTTGTTTCATCTGCTGTGGCTGTTTCCCTGGAGCGTTTATCTTCCCGCGGTCTGCAAGCTCTCCTTCAAGCCCGCGGATCGCGCGGGCCGCACCCGCCTTCTGGCTCTTTGCTGGACAGGCTTCCTGCTGGTGTTCTTTACGTTCTCCACCACGCAGGAGTATTACTCCATGCCCTGCTATTCCGCGCTTGCCCTGCTGATCGGCTGCGCCATGGCCACCGAGGACAACTGGGTGCGTTACGGAACGCGCACGCTGGGCGTGATTGCAGCCGCTTGCGCGATTGCCACCATCGCAATTGCTTTCGAAGTTCGCAACCTGCCTACACCCGGCGACATTTCCTCTGCACTTTCGCGCCATCCCTCGGCGTATACGCTGTCGCTCGGGCACATGCTGGACCTCACCCTGGACTCATTTGCTTATCTGCGTTTGCCGCTCATCGTCGCAGGCATCGCCTTTCTGGTCGGAGCGGTCGGCAATCTGCGCTGGTCTGGCATTCGCGCATTTTTACTCAGCGCAGTCATGATGGTCCTCTTCTTTCATGCCGCCCGACTTGCTCTCGTCGTATTTGATCCTTTTCTCTCGTCGCGGCCCATCGCCGAAAAAGTGCGCAGCCTGCCTCCGGGCAAACTGATTCTCGATCATCATTACTACACATATTCCTCGGTCGTTTTTTATACCGGCCTCGATCCGGTGCTGCTGAACGGCAAATTCAATAACCTGGAGTACGGTGCTGCCGCTCCGGGCGTGCCCGACGTATTCCTCACCGACGCGCAGTTCACGGCTCTCTGGACCAGCAAAGGACGCTGCTACCTGGTGGGCTCCAAAAGAGCGGTCCAGCGCTTGCGCGACTTGATTGGCTCCGGCGAATTCGAAACCGTCCTGGAGAGCGGCGGTAAATTGCTGGTTACGAATAGCGCCGCCGGCTCAGCCGCAAACATAGCTCCCGCTCAACCGCGACTCTGACGCCTTGCTCTGCCTTCGTATTTGGAGCCTTCTCGTTCGGGCGCTGGGGCTGCTAAACTATATATTCGGCATGGGTCGGATCGTTCATTGGCAGAAGGACCATCCAGGTGCGGGTCAGCTCGCGTCCTCCAAGGCCACAAGTTCCAACAAGTGAGTAGCTGTTCAATTTAGGGGGAAATATGAAGATTGCCGTGCTCGGCGGAGACGGATATTGCGGATGGGCCACTGCCCTCTATCTTTCGGCGAAGGGACATTCCGTCGCCATCATTGACAATTACTTGCGCCGCCAGTGGGACCACGAACTTGGCGCGCAGACTCTGACGCCCATTACGCCACTCAGCGATCGCTTGCGCACCTGGAAGCGCCTCACCGGTAAGTCCATCGACACTTTCGTGGGCGACATCGCCGACTACGATTTCCTGCTGCCCACGCTCAAAGCCTTTGGGCCGGAAGCCATCGTGCACTTCGCCGAACAGCGTTCCGCTCCCTATTCCATGATCGATCGCAAGCATGCCGTGTTCACGCAGGTGAACAATGTTGTCGGCACACTGAACGTCCTCTTCGCCATTAGCGAATCCATGCCGGATTGCCACCTCATCAAGCTCGGAACCATGGGCGAGTACGGCACTCCCAACATCGACATCGAAGAAGGCTACATCCAGATTGAACACAATGGCCGCAAAGACGTTCTGCCCTTCCCCAAGCAGCCCGGCTCCTTCTATCATCTCTCCAAGGTCCATGACAGCCACAACATGATGTTCACCTGCAAAATCTGGGGGCTGCGCGCCACCGACCTCAATCAAGGCGTCGTCTACGGCACTGTAACTGACGAAACCACCCTCGATGAGACGCTCATCAATCGCTTTGACTATGACGACGTCTTCGGAACCGTGTTGAACCGCTTCTGCGTTCAGGCCGCAATTGGACTGCCTCTAACCGTTTACGGCAAGGGCGGACAGACCCGTGGCTTCCTGGATATTCGCGACACCGTTCGCTGCATTGAGATTGCCTGCCTGAATCCGGCGGGAAAGGGCGAATGCCGCGTATACAACCAGTTCACCGAGCAGTTTTCTGTGCTCGATCTAGCGAAGAAAGTTCAGGTCGCCGGCAAACACCTGGGCCTCGATGTAAAAATCGACCACTTGCCCGACCCGCGTGTCGAAGCTGAGCAGCATTACTACAACGCGAAGCACTCCAAGCTGATCGACCTGGGGCTGCAGCCGCACCTGCTCTCCGATTCCCTGCTTGATTCGCTCGTAAATATCGCAGTGAAGTACCGCGATCGCGTGGATCATTCCTTAATGATGCCGACGGTCAATTGGCGTGAACCCAACAATGAGCGCAACCTGCACAAGCGCGAAGCAGCGGTAGCGTCCCACGTAGCCGTAGCCGGCGAAGACCGCTAACCCTCTCTAGGGGCGGCTTTGCGCCGCCTGGCGTTTTGTCCTGTGTAGCGCATTAGGTTCTTGTAGGGACCACCTTCCGAGGCGGTCCGCCGCCACAAATACTCGCCGTCACTCCACCCGCGTCGAAACATGCGGCGCCCCCTGCGCCGAGGGCACAACAAAATGGCCGGTCCCTCTTTCCAATTGATACTCAACGCCGCGCCAACGAATCGATTTCTTCGCAAAACTCGTTAGCCACACCAAAAATGCCATCGCGTCCCACACCGGAATCAGCGGCATCTTCGTCCAAAGCGTTCTCTGCTTCAATCCGAACACGCCGATCAACCAGGTGATTAAAACTCGGCACGCAAGATACCCGCCCCAGTACGCCACCGCCACCGCCACGGTGGGATGCACCGCCACGGCCAGCGTTGTCCACGGTAATCCCCACGTGAACAGCAGACCGAAGTGTCCCCAGGGACGCATCTTGCGCATCACCGTCATCCAGCGCACGCGTTTGGAAAAAAGCGCTCCAATCCCTTCGAAATCCGGCACCGTTTCCACCGCGTACGGCAGCAGTTTCACCTCAACGCCCTGCTCCGCAATCAGCCGACCGAACAGCAAATCATCCGCCGGCCGCCCTTCCAGCACTGGAAAACCGCCGAAGCCCCGAATGCGTTCCTTGGTGGACACCATCGTCGGGCCCAGCGCGAAGTGCACGCCATCGAGCTGCCATGCCACAAGTATTCCGGCGTAAAAATCAGAGATCATCCCCATGGTCTGCAGCCGCTCGACCATGTTCTTGTCCTCGGTGGATACGTAAAAGCACGTCACGCCGCCGACCTTCTTGTCCCGGAACGGCGCAATCAATTTCCGCAAATACTGTGGTTCCACCCGCACGTCCGAATCGTTGAAAACCAGATATTCGTATTGCGCTTCGCCAAACATTAGTCCCAGTTTCGCAACTTTGTCGTTAATCGCAGTGTGTCCGGCGCTGTACAGCAGGCGAATCTTTCGTTCCGGAAAATCGCGCATCAGTTTCTGGATGACGGGAACGCTCGGGTCGCTCTGGTCCGTGGCGCAGAAAATCAGTTCGTATTCGGGATAATCCTGCCGGCACAGGCTGGCGAAATTTTCATATGCTTCCGGATCAAGCCCGCGCACGGGCTTCAGATTGCTGATGGGCGGCGTGAAATCGCGGTTCTGGAAAGAATACTTGCGCGCTTGCAAAAAATAGCGCGTGGAGCAGAAAATCGCTAGAAAGTAGTAAATAAAGGGAATGGCGCCAAAAAAAAGGATGGCATACTCAAAGAGCTTCAACGGAACAGCACCTCATTCCCAAATTTCTCGGGGTCTATTGATACTAGCATAGCCCGCTTAGTCAACTGCGCCCTCGCTAGAGCGGCAAATCGCGGCTGTCTCAGTTTCCGGTTGATGCCATAACGACGCCGGCCTCGCAACGGCCCGAGTAAACTGTTCGGTGTTCACCCTAACAGAGCTCGGACCGAAGGAGGCCGAGATGAGAATTATAGGATGTGATTTGCACGCTCGCCAGCAAGTGTTGGCGATGTTGGACACCGTGACGGGAGAGGTAGTGATTGTGACTCTGAAGCACGAAGGCGACAACGTGCGAGAGTTTTATTCCAAACTGCCACGCCCGGTGCGAGTGGGTATCGAAGCCACGGGGTCGATGCAGTGGTTTGTGAACCTCATGGAAGAGCTGGGGATCGAATGCCGAGTCGGTCATCCGGCACAGATCCGAGCCTGTGAACCACGAAAGCAGAAACACGATCGGCGAGATGCGGAATTGATTCTGAAGCTGCTGGCGGAACATCGCTTTCCGGCGATCTGGCTGCCCTCGAAGGAGCTGCAGGATCTACGGGCCTTGTTGCGGCATCGTCATCAGTGGGTACGCATGCGGACGCGGGTACAAAATGCGCTGCAGTCGATTGCCCTGGCGAATGGCCTACGACGAGGCACCGCTCTGTGGAGCCAGGACGGACAAAGCAGGATCGCAGCGTTGCCGTTGGCGCCCCATACTGCTTATCGGCGGAGTGAGTTGCAGGCGATGTACGAGAAGTTCGAAGCGGAGATCGAGAAATTAAACCAGCGAGTAGAAGAGCAAGCCAGCGGACGAGTTGGAGCCCGGCTGCTGATTACTCATCCCGGAGTAGGGCCGATCACAGCGTTGGCGACCGAGGTGTTCCTGGGCGATCCGGCCCGATTCGCGGACAGCAAGGCCCTGGCTAGTTATGTAGGGATGATTCCACGTGAATATTCCAGTGGACCGCGACAGCGGCTCGGTGGGTTGAGCAAACAAGGTAACCCGCTGTTGCGGTTTCTCTGGGGTGAGGCGGGAGCGCATGCCGCCCGCAAGGATCCGGAGTTGCAGCGATTCTACCGCCGCAAATTGGTGCAGAAGGGTCTGGCGTCAATACACAATTGACACACTCGTGCGCTGTCATGTCCCTAAATTGAAAAACTTAACGTGATTCGTGATTTTATTCTGCGACTTGGCCAGTCGGTCAAGTACGCGGCTCACAGGGTGCTGGTCGCCAGCATACAACTATCCGAGCATTTTTTTGGCTTATGGTTTCGGCTCTGCAACACCTTCGGAAACTGGCCAGCACCGACACCCACTCGCCTTTCCGCACGTCGCCAATTCGCGTAGACTGGAACTTAACTTTTCCTCATCAGATTCGACTTGTTCCCATTGGTCGCACTCTGTTCAGGACCTTGGATTAACTCATCGCGTGACACACACTCGCCGACTGCACCTTAAATCCATTCCCATGATTATGCTCAGCATCGTGCTTGGGCCTTTGGGAAATGTCATGCTCGGCAAGGGCATGAAGGGCATCGGCCCTGTTAGCCTGAAAAGCTTCAGCGATATTTTCGGAATCGCCAGCCGTGTGCTCACTTCTCCTTTTATCTGGCTTGGTATTGCCAGCCTCATGGGATTCATGATCGTGCATATGCTGCTGCTTACCTGGGCGGATTACAGCTACGTCCAACCGGCCACTTCCCTTTCCTACGCCACCGTCGCTCTGCTGAGCTATTTCCTGCTGGGCGAAGTTGTCTCGCCGTTACGATGGCTGGGCATCGCGGTGATTTGTTTCGGCGTATTCATTGTCGGCCGCACCGCTCCCAGCACCACGGGGGGGGTCGAATAATGCTCGAAGCCCTGCTTTTCTTTTTTATCGTGGTGGCCGGTACGGGCGGCGAACTTTGCGTAAGCCGCGCCATGAAGGGCATCGGCGAGGTGCACGATTTTCGCCCGATAGCGCTGCTGCGTTTCATCGGCCACGCTCTGCGCATACCCTGGATGTGGCTCGGCGTTGCTCTGATGGCGCTGGGATTCTTCTCCTTGCTCGCCATCCTCTCTTTTCTCGAAGTCAGTTTCGTTGTGCCTGTCAGCGCGCTCAGCTATGCCGCCGGGGCGTTTGGAGCCAAGGCCTTCCTCGGCGAGCGCATCAGCCGCAATCGTTGGCTGGGCATTGCGGTGGTGTGCGTTGGCGTCACCATCGTGTGGTGGAGCGGCCGATAATCGCTCCTCATCCTGAAATCTGAAACCTTTTCTCTCTTCCCACACTCAGATAAACAGCACATCCGGGGGCATAACGCACATGAGCGAGAGAATCGTTTTCATCACCGGGGCCAACGGCGCCCTTGGCACAGTCGTCACCCAGTCCTTCCTGCAGCTTGGTGACAAGGTCATCGGGGCATCGCTGCGCATGAAGTCAGACGCATTTCCAAGCCCCAATTTCCGCGCCATGTCCGTCGATTTCACCAATGAGCAACAGGTTCGCGACGCGATTGCAAAAATCATCGCCGAATTCGGCCGCCTCGACGTTTTGGTCCACGTCCTCGGCGGCTTTGCCGGCGGTCAATCCATCGCCGCCACCGACGATGCCACCTGGAAACGCATGCAGGACCTCAACCTCACCTCGGCCTTTTACGCTTTCCGCGAATCCATTCCTCATCTTCGTAAATCGAAGAACGGCAGAGTCGTGGCCATCGGCAGCCTCGCCGCAAAGGAACCGCAACCCAACCTGGGTGCTTACGTCACATTCAAAGCCGCGCTCTCCACTCTGGTGCAAACCGTCGCGCTGGAAAACGCCGACGCCGGCCTCACCGCCAATGTCGTTCTGCCCGGCACCATGGATACCCCAGCGAATCGCAAGGACATGCCGAACGCTGATTTTTCTAAATGGCTGGATCCCAAGCGCGTGGCAGAGTTGGTCCTGTGGTTGGCCGACGAAAAAGCCGCTCAAACTACCGGGGCGGTGATTCCGATCGACGGTGTTCGCTGAAATACGAACTTCCCGAAAATTTCGCGGCGCGAACTTGAAGGAGAGCCACCAAGCCCGCGCCGCTTTCCGGACGTGTTCAATCCTGTAGACTGTGGGCTCGCCCGATTTATTCCCGCCCGCGAGCGTCCCCGTCATCTTTGGAACAGCCGGGCACATGGGAATAAAATCAGCCTCGCCAAGGTTACTATCGATAGATGGAAGGAAGGTTCCGACGTGTTGGAGGGACAAGATAGGGTGCGCTTCGAGGAGAGCGTATTGCCGCACCTCGACGCCGCCTTCAACCTGGCGCGCTGGCTGCTGCGAAGCCGCGCCGACGCTGAGGACGTAACCCAGGAAGCGCTGCTGCGTGCCTATCGTTTTTTCGGCACGTATCGCGCCGGAGACGCGCGCGCCTGGCTGCTCCAGATCGTGCGCAATTGCAGCTATACCTGGCTGCAGAAGAATCGTCCGACGGAGGACATCTCGGAATTGAGCGAAGCATCCATGCCGCAGGAACGATCCACTCCGGAGAGTCTGGCCATCGAGAGTCACAATCGCGAACGACTGTCGCGTGCTCTCGAGGAATTGCCCGCGGCTTTCCGGGAAGTTTTGGTTTTGCGTGAACTGGAAGGCTGTTCCTACAAGGAAATCGCCGCAATCACCGCGCGCCCGATTGGCACGGTCATGTCGGGGCTGGCTCGCGCACGCCAGCAGCTACGATCGGCTCTCACCAAAACCGCGCAGAAAGAGATTAGCCATGGCGTGTGACCAGCCCAAAACTCATCTGCACGCATACTTCGATGGCGAACTCGACGCGCCGGGCATGGCCGCTTTTGAGCAGCACCTGACAATCTGCCCTGACTGCGCGTCAGCTCTCGACGCCGCAGAAGAGCTTCGCCGTTCATTGCAGCAGGCCGAACTGTACCAACGCGCCCCCGAATCCCTGCGCAAAAGAGTTCGTGTGGCAACATCCACTCCGCCCGCTCGCTCTTCCGCCTATCCCGGAGCATGGCGCTGGCTGGCCGTCGCGGCCGCGTTGATCATTGCGCTGATGTGGGGCTCGCGACTGTTCTCACCAGCCATCAATTCCACGCAGCAAGCTGCTCTGACCACTGCACTTCTGGACGCTCATCTTCGCTCTTTGCAACCCGGCCATCTCACCGACGTGCAATCGACCGATCAGCACACCGTAAAACCTTGGTTCGACGGCAAGTTAGACATCGCCCCGCCTGTTCGTGATTTCGCCGCCGATGGATTTCCATTGCTGGGCGGGCGCCTCGATGTCATCGAAGGCCGCACCGTGCCCGCTTTAATCTATGGCCGCCGCAAGCACATTGTGAATGTATTCATCTGGAAGTCCCAGGACACCGTTCCCTATTCCGACTCCGGCGACCGCCAGGGCTATCACTGGGTTTCCTGGAAGCAAGATGGATTTACATTCTGCGCGGTTTCCGACACCTCGCTCGCGGAGCTGCAACAGCTTAAAAACTTGTTCATTCGCCCGTGAAATCCGCTGGCAACGCCCGCCATAAATCTTTACTGTAAAAAAGTAAGGTTTGCGAATACAATAGCCCGCGGACATTTTCCCGCGGAGAGCTGACACCATGGCGATTGCCACCATCAATCCTGCGACTGGCGAAGTCGTGAAACAATTCCAGGCCCTTACCGACGCTCAAGTGGACGAGCGCATCACCAAGGCTGCCAGCGCCTTTCAAACCTTCCGCAAAACTTCCTTTGCCGACCGCGCCAAGTGGATGCTGAAGGCCGGTGAAATCCTCGAAGCGGAGAAAACGGAACTCGGCCGCTTGATGACCCTGGAAATGGGCAAGACGTTTTCCTCGGCTGTCGCGGAAGCTGCCAAGTGCGCCACGGGCTGCCAGTATTACGCCGAAAACGCCGAGAAGTTCATCGCCGACGAAGTGATCGCTACGTCCGCCGCCAAAAGTTACATTCACTATCAGCCGGTCGGCATCGTTCTCGCCGTCATGCCTTGGAACTTCCCTTTCTGGCAAGTATTCCGCTTCATCGCTCCCGGCTTGATGGCCGGCAATGTCGGCCTACTGAAACACGCCTCAAACGTCCCGCAATGTGCCCTGAAAATCGAGGACATCCTTCTTCGCGCCGGTTTTCCCCCGGGTGTTTTCCAGACGCTGCTGATCGGCGCCTCGCAAGTCGATCGCATCCTGAACGATCCGCGCGTGGCCGCCGCAACTCTCACCGGCAGCGAGCAAGCCGGCATCCAAGTTGGCATCTCCGCGGCTAAGCGCATCAAGAAAGTGGTCCTGGAATTGGGAGGCAGCGACCCATTTATCGTGATGCCTAGCGCGAATGTCCAGGAAGCTGCGTCGACCGCCGTCAAGGCTCGCGTGATCAACAATGGGCAGTCCTGCATTGCCGCCAAGCGCTTTATTGTCCACGAACAAATTGCCGATCAGTTCGAAAAGGAATTCGTCAGCCGCATGCAGGCCTTGAAACTCGGCGATCCTTTCGATGAGAAAACCGATATTGGCCCCTTGGCAACTCCCGACGCCGTAAAAGATCTCCACGCCGACGTCGAAAAGACGCTGCAAGCAGGCGGCAAACTCCTGGCCGGCGGAAAGCCGGTGAGCGGGCCGGGAAATTTCTACTTGCCCACGGTGCTCACGAATATTCCCAAGGAATCGCCCGCCTATCGCGAAGAATTCTTCGGCCCGGTCGCCAGCATTTTCCGCGTAAAAAATCTCGATGAAGCCATTGCCATCGCCAACGACAGCCGCTTCGGCCTCGGCGCCAGCGCGTGGACCAATAACGCCGCGGAACGCGAGCAACTCATCAGCGAACTCGAAGCCGGCATGGTCTTCATCAACCAGATGGTGGCTTCTGACCCGCGCGTGCCCTTCGGAGGCGTCAAGGCTTCCGGCCACGGCCGCGAACTTGGCCCTTACGGCATTCGCGAGTTCACCAACATCAAAACCGTCTGGATCAAAGACTAGCCCTTAAAAACGGGGGCTTCACACAGCTGACCCTCCGCCGATTGACGGCACAACTCTCCTGGTAGCATGATTCTTGCCTCGGGTGGAGGCAGGCGTTTGGCAGGACTCGACATCTCGCCGCCTTAACTGAACCGCAGTGGTAGTTCCGGACCTTGTGAGGGAGTACGTATCGTGGCGACCGTCGACAGAAAGAACGCTGAGAAGAAGCCCCAAACCAAGAAGCACGGCTTGACCGAAGCGCAAATCGCCGTGCACTGGAAGGAAGAGGCTTACATCCGTCCCCCTGCGCGCTTTATCGCGCAAGCGAATCTCAACGATCCCAGCATCGTCGAACGCTTCAGCGAGAAGAATTTCCCCGAATGCTTCCGCGAGTATGCGGAACTGCTGCACTGGGACCAATACTGGCACACCACCTTAGACACCGATCATCCGCCGTTTTGGAAATGGTTCGTCGGCGGAAAACTCAACGCCTGCTACAACTGCGTCGACCGCCACCTCGCCAAGTACAAGAACAAGGCTGCGCTTATTTTCGTTCCGGAGCCGGAAGACGAGCACCACGTCGTCATCACCTATCAGGAACTCTACCGGCGCGTGAATGAAGTCGCCACCATGCTGCGCGAATTCGCCGGCCTGCAAAAAGGTGATCGCGTCACCATCCACATGCCCATGATCCCGGAATTGCCCGTCACCATGCTGGCCTGCGCTCGCCTCGGCGTCATCCACTCCGTGGTGTTTGGCGGCTTTTCTGGTGAAGCCTGCGGCTTGCGCGCCGCGGATTCCGGCAGCCGTGTTCTCATCTATGCCGACGGCTACCACCGCAACGGCCGCTGGGTCGATCACAAAGCCAGCGCCGACCTCGCCGTCGAAACCGCTAAGAAAGAAGGTCAGCACATCGACAAGGTGCTGGTGTGGAAGCGCTATCCTCACCGCTATTCTTCCGACGCGCCGATGATCATGGAGCGCGACTTCTTCATCAACGACCTGCTAAAAGATTTCCGCAATCGCACCGTAGATCCCGTTTCCATGGACGCCGAAGATCCTCTCTTCCTCATGTACACCAGCGGTACCACCGGTAAGCCCAAGGGCTGTCAACATCGCACCGGCGGCTACCTGGCATACGTCACCGGCACAGCAAAGTTTTATCAGGACATTCATCCCGAAGACGTTTATTGGTGCATGGCGGACATCGGCTGGATTACCGGTCACTCCTACATCGTCTATGGACCGCTGGCGCTGGCAGCCACCAGCGTGCTTTACGAAGGCGTGCCGCAATTCCCCGATGCCGGGCGGCCGTGGCGTATCGCCGAGCGCCTCGACGTAAACATTTTCCACACTTCGCCGACAGCCATTCGCATGCTGCGTAAGGCCGGGGGCGACGAACCCAAGAAGCACACCTACCGCTTCAAGCACATGACCACGGTGGGCGAGCCCATTGAGCCGGAGGTATGGCGCTGGTATCACGAAGTGGTTGGCAAAGGCGAAGCAGTCATCGTCGACACGTGGTGGCAAACCGAAACCGGCGGCTTCCTCTGCACCACCAAGCCGGCTCTGGATCCCATGAAACCCGGCAGCGCCGGGCCTGCCTGCCTGGGAATTTATCCGGTCATTCGCGACGAGGAAGGAAACGAACTAGTCACCGCTGACCATGCCGCAGGCAATATCTGCATTCGCAATCCCTGGCCCGGAATCATGCAGACCATTTGGGGCGATCCGCACCGCTTCGTCAGCAACTACTACAAAAAGTACAACAAGAATCCACAGAGTAAAGACTGGCGCGACTGGCCTTACTACGCCGCCGACGGCGCGGTCCTTCCGCCCGACGGTTACTACCGCATCCTCGGACGCGTCGATGATGTCATCAACGTTGCTGGCCACCGCCTGGGCACCAAGGAACTGGAGTCGGCTTGCTTGACCATTCACGAAATCGCCGAAGCTGCCGTCGTGCCGGTCGTCGATGAAGTGAAAGGGCGCGTGCCGGAAATTTACATTTCGCTGAAGCCCGGTGTTCTGCCGAAGAAAGCGATTCTCGAAAAAGTCACAGCCACCATTGAGACCATGATCGGCAAAATCGCTCGTCCGAAGCGCATCCACATCGTTCCCGACATGCCTAAAACTCGCTCCGGAAAAATCATGCGCCGCGTGCTCGCCGCCATCTCCAATCGCATGGACACCGGCGACATCACTACGCTCGCCAACCCCGATATCGTTGAACAAGTCCGCCAACTTGTTCAGGGCCGCGACATCATGCCCCTGAACGAAGGCCCCGAAGACATAAAAATGTTCGGCGACGAACGCTAGAACTACGCGAGCGTGACTCGTGATCTGGTGACTCGTCCCTTCTGGGCCCTCAGCAGGGCTGGCAAAGTGGCGATTCAACTGAAGGTGAGAAAGTGCAGATGGCCTCGGCCGTAGCGCATCCTACCAACCGATGCTACCTCCAGCGACCGAAAACCAATTTCCTCCGGGCCACTCGAACTCCTTCCGATTCACATACCTCCGCCTTTTTGCGTCCGCAACTCCTTTGTTTCCCCTACATACGCAAATACAGGGGGGTAGGGGGGGGGTATCGATTAAGTTACGTTAATGTGTTACTTTAAAATGTCGGCGCGCCGACATTTTCGCATCATGCACTTCTTCACTTGTCGCAGGTCGCTGGACACCGCGCACTTGCTCTCCACGAGTCACAAATCGCGACTCACGAGTTACGTCGAATGTCGGCGCGCCGACATTCGCCACTGTCACAAACCTGCTGGCGTGGGCGTATAACTGATGAAGACAGCAGGAGGCGGCTTTGCTAGACGGCGTAATCCAAGGCATCCAGGCGTCTAAAGAGCCTGGCGCAACCTCGCGCTCGATCTCGCCTCAAACCTTCGACGAGCTTTTCTTGAGTACTTACCCGAGTATCGTCGGGATTTTGCGCCGCATGCTCGGCGATTGTGGCCGCGCGGAGGAATTAGCTAACGAAGCATTCCTGCGCTTGTATTCCACGGTGCTGCCGCCGTCCGCCAAACAGAATGTGCCCGGATGGCTCTATCGAACCGCCATGAATCTTGGCATCGACGATCTTCGCGCCCGCTCGCGCCACGATCGTCTGGAACGGGAAGCAAGCGCCGCTGCGGCTTCAAATCGTCAAAGCGACGATGGGTTGCAACTTCTGTTGCGTGCCGAAAAACAGCAGCGCGTTCGCGCGGTTCTCGCCAAGCTCAAGGCGCAGTGGGCCCAACTCCTGCTGTTGCGCGCCGCCGGACATTCTTACCGTGAACTCGCGGCGGAACTGGACTTGTCGCCCGCATCCGTGGGAACCATGCTGATGCGAGCGGAAGCGTCCTTTGAAAAATGTTATCTCGAACTTTTTGGGGAAAAAGAATCGGAGGCGTTATGAACTGCCCAACGGATGAAATCCTGCGCGCGCGTGTGGACGAAGAATTGGCTCCTGCGGAGAGAGCCGCGGTGGACCAGCACATCGCGGAATGCCCTGCTTGCCAGTCGCGCAGCAGGGCTGTCTCTGCGGCCGCGGCGCGCGTGGGCACGCTGCTCGGGACGTTGAATGCCCCCGTATCCGCGGCAGAAAGCAATCCGCAAATGGCGCTGGCTCGCTTCAAGGCGCGGCTGAATCCTCAAGAGGAACGTGTGCCGTTGCTGGCCCGAATCTTTGCACCGCGCTGGCGGTTTGCCTGGGCCGCTTCCTTGGCGGCTGTAATCGTGGCCGGCTCGCTTGCCTTTCCTTCGGCGCGCAGCTTCGCGCAACGTTTGCTGGCAACCCTGCGAATAGAAAAAGTGCAGCCCGTAAGTCTCGATTTTGCTTCGATGGATACTTCCAGCAATCGCAAACTGCAGCAGGGCCTTGGGCAGATGATCTCCGACAACGTGGTTGTCACTACGGACGAAAAAGAAATGGACGCTGCTTCGCAGGATGCCGCCAGCAAATTGACCGGCTTCCCCGTGAAGGTGCTTTCTTCGCGCCAGGATTCACCGAGTTTCCGCGTGTCGGGCGCGCACGCGTTCCACATGACCGTTGACCGCGCGCGGTTGCAGGAAGTTTTGGATGAGGCTGGACGCACGGACCTGCTTCTCCCCGCGAATCTCGATGGTGCGCAGGTTTCCGTGCAAGTACCGCGCTCGGTGGAAGTGAGCTACGGGACTTGCAGCGCGAATCGAAAATCGCGGCACCAGGCGCCCCCGGCGGATGCGGATGAGAACCCACAAAGCGCGCCAAGCGATTGCCTGGCGCTGATTCAGGCTCCGGGCCCCACGATCAATATGCCAGCAGAACTGAATTTACAGCAGCTGGCCGAAACCGCACTGCAGTTGGCGGGGATGACTCCCGTGCAAGCGCGCAAGTTTTGCCAGACCATCGACTGGAAGTCCACCCTGGTGTTGCCAATTCCCCGGGGCGTCACTTCCTACGAGCCGGTCAGTATTAATGGAATCCAGGGCACATTGATGCGCCTGCCCAATCACGACCGCCCGTCCTATGTGCTCGTCTGGGCGGACGATGGAATCATCTACGGTTTGGTCGGCTGGGGCGACCCCAACATGGCGGTACAATTAGCCAGTTCGCTTGAGTGATCGGGGAGGAAGCTCTGCCATCGCCGGACAGCCTGGCTATTGAAACGCGGAATCTGCGAAAAGTATTTGGGAGCAAGGTGGCGGTACGCGGCCTGTCTCTGCAGGTTCGGCGTGGCGAGATATTTGGATTTCTCGGACCGAACGGCGCGGGCAAAAGCACTTCCATCAAAATGCTGCTGGGCCTGGTGAAACCCAGTGCCGGTGAAGCCACAATTCTCGGATGTCCTTCTTCCAGCGTGGAAGTGCGCCGCAAGATTGGATTCCTGCCAGAAGATTTCCGATTTTATGATTGGCTGACGGCTTCGGAGTTGCTGGAACTGCACGGACGCTTATGCGGTCTGACTGCGGCACAATTGCGCGAGCGCGTCCCTGCGTACATCGAACTCGTCGATCTCTCCGCTCACCAGAATCGTCGCCTTCGCGGTTTCTCCAAGGGCATGCTGCAACGCATCGGCCTGGCGCAAGCTTTAATCCACCAGCCCGATCTGATCTTCCTCGATGAACCCACTTCCGGGCTCGACCCGATGGGCCGAAGGTTGGTACGCGACATCATCCGCTCGCAGCGCAGCCGCGGCGCCACGGTGTTCCTGAACTCGCACCTGCTAAGCGAAGTGGAAATCACTTGCGATACGGTTGCCTTCATCAAGCAGGGCGAAGTGATTGCCATGCGAGACTTGCACGAATCGCCGGAGGGCGAAGTGCGCGTAACGATTCGCGCGCTGAATTTGTCGCCGGAAATTCTCGCGGGACTGTCGCAGTGGGCTTCGTCGATCAATAACGACGGCGAGCGACTGACCCTTACTATCAATTCCAACGAGCATTTGCCGCAGATTTTGCGATATCTTGTCGCCAGGAATGTGGAGGTTTACGAGTTCACGCCCAAACACCTTTCCCTGGAAGAATCATTTCTGGAAATCATGGGTGATGAGCGGAGTTCCGAATGAATATCTGGATCATCACCCGCGTAACCTTTCTGGAAGCCTCGCGCCGGAAGATTCTGTGGACCGCGCTTCTGGCCGGTGCCGCTTTCCTGACGCTGTTCGGAATCGGCATGCACTATCAAGTCAGGGACCTGCAAGGTTCCCGGATTCCGCCGTTGCTGCGTTACCAGATTGAGAGCACCCTGCTGCAAGTTGGGTTCTATGCCATCGATATGTTGGCCGTAATCATGACCGTGCTCACCAGCGTTGATACCATTTCCGGAGAAATCGCTTCGTCCACAATTCACGCCATCGCCACAAAACCGCAACCGCGCTGGCAAGTGCTCCTCGGGAAATGGCTGGGATTCGCGGGAATGATCGCGATGTTCGTGGCATTGTTGTTTGGCGGAGTGCTGGCGATTGGGCGCTGGGTTGGGGGAGTAGTTCCACACGGCGCGCTGCAAGGGGCGCTGCTGATTTACCTGGAATGCTTGCTGGTGCTGACCGCAACATTTTTGTTTGGGACCTGGTTTTCCACGTTGACGAATGGCGTAATCGTTTTAGGCCTTCATGGGCTGGCGTTCGTGGGCGGCTGGCTGGAAAAAATCGGCTCGGTGACCGACTCGCCGCGCCTGGTGACTGTAGGCATTGTCTCCAGCTTACTGATGCCGAGCGAGGCGCTGTGGCGCCGCGCGTCTTACGTGATGCAGACGACCCTTGGCCGCACCCTGGACTTCTCACCTTTTGGAGCCCAGTCCGCGCCCAGCATGGCGATGGTAGGATACGCCGCTTTCTATCTGCTGGTGGCACTGGCGCTGGCTTTGTATCATTTTCAGGAACGCGATTTGTAGATTGGCTCGATAATTTAGGTTTTTTCCGGCCCCCAATTCAGCACCATTCCCAGGTTACCTACGCCCCTGATCGATTGAAAATAAAACGCTTATCCAGTTACCTACATTTAGGACGCCGGTAACCGCCGCTGCATTGAGGTAGCCGGCGTGGCGCTGCACCTTGGCCCCGAGAACTGCAACTCTCGGAGGTCTCCATGGTCCGTAGGCCATACTCGCTCCTGGCTTATTGCGCGATGCTGCTGGTCATCACCACAAATGCTTTCGGCCGCCCTAAGGAAGCTAACCCCAGAGCCCTGATTCTCTCCGTATTCAATGATGCGTCCGTGCCACGGGAAACTCTTGCACAGGGCGAGACGCGAGCCGCACATATTCTGTCTCAGGCCGGGATCCAGGTAGAGTGGATGAATTGCGAGTCAGGAGGCACCCATGTCCCCGACCAGTTTGAGCCGCCATCACCGTGCACCCGCATCGCCTACCCTTCGCATCTTTCGGTGCGGATTGTCCTCACCGTGCCATCCGTGAGGGAGGACATTTTTGGCGAGGCGTTTACCGACAGCGAAGGCAAAGGAACGTACGTCAAGCTGTTCTACGCGCACCTGGCCGATCCAAACGCTCACCTACCGCTGGGCGACGGGGAGCTGTTGGGCTACGTGATTGCGCACGAGGTGGGCCATCTGTTGCTGGGCACGGATTCGCACAGTCACGACGGTATCATGCAGGGGCGTTGGGAAGATGTTCAGTTGAGAGAAGCAGGGAAAGGCAATCTGCAATTCATGGCGTCGCAGGCCGCCTTGATGCGTGACTGCATCGCAGGAGGCATCAGAAGGAAGGAATGAGTGCACGCCGGCGATTCGTTCACTTACGCCGCGGTTCCGGAGGTGGAGGGGACACTTGCGGAGTGCCGCAGCTCTGTTCCACAGCTTGCTTGACGTCCATATCAAGTTGCGCGCCGCGCCAACCTTGCGTCGAGCAGACCTGCCAAGCTTCCAGGCCAAGCGCTCCGCGAAGGTCTGCGCCATCCAGACGCGCTCCATCGAGTTTTGCTTGACGCAGAATCGCGCCGGTCATGGTGGCTCCGCGCAGGTCCGCTCGGGAAAGGTCCGCTTCCAGAAAAATGGTGCCCTTGATTTGCGCGCCGGTCAGATTTGCGCCCATCAGTTTTGCGGCCGACATATCCGTCTCTTCGAGGACGGCAAGGGAAAGGATCGCGTCCTCAAGCTTGACGTCGCGGAAATCGGCGTGCGACAGGTCAGCGCGCAATAGATTCGCGTGGCGTAAATTCACGGAGTACAGGCTCGCGCGCGTCAGATTCGCCGTGGTCAACGTGGCACCTTCCATATTGGCAAACGAAAGGTCAGCATTACGGAAGTCGCCACCCGAGAAGTTGGCCCATTGCGCGTCTACCGAAACAAGATTTGCTTTCGCCGCCTGCAAGCGATCGAGTTTTGCGGAACGCAAAATTCCCTCACGCAGATTCACTCCGCGAAAATCCGCTTCCGACAGGCTTGCGCCCTCCAGATTCGCGCGCCACATGCGAGCATTTTGAAAGTCGGCGCGATAGCCACGAGCGAAACGCAGAGTCATTTCATTCAGACGAGGACCAGTTCCTTCTCCCGTGTTGGATTCTTTCGCGCTGGAATCCTTCGAGTCGTCCTTCGCCGCAGGTGACGCAATGCTTTCCTCCGTGATATCCGCGAAGGGACGGAATCCTACAACGCGAAAGGCGGCAGCGGCCCAGCGCCGAGGATCGCCGCGGCTAACGTCGGGCCGAATGGTGGGATCGGACGGCAGACCATGAATGACGCCAAGGGACAAGGCAAAGAGCAGGAATCCCGCGGCCACTGGAACTCGCAGCGTGGAAAGCACATCTTTCATGAAACTTGCGGTGGGTTCCTCGGTCCAATCGCCCGGGCGTAGAACGCGCGCGACGACGCGAGGCAACGCGCAAGCCGCGCCAGCCGCCAGCGTGAACAGGAATACCTGCAACAATGTGCCGCGATAGTCCTGCATGACCAGATAGCGCAGCCAGATGAGGGACAGCGTCGCAGGTACGGCCCAATACACCAACAGCCTGGCAATAAGGCTTTCCATCAGCGCGAGAGGGGAACGCGGGTCACGTGACCAACGTAGGTTCGGCCGTATGGGGCCCATCAGGTACCACGAGCCGTCTTTTTCCGGCGTGCGCCCATCAGGAAAAACGGCGGGCAAGGCGCCCATGCTGCCCCACAGACGCAACAGCAGGAATTGCAGGCGCAAGTACAACACGGTAAGCAAGAGCGGCGCGCCAAGATAAAAGCCCTGCAAAGGAAGGAAATTGGGAATGCGATCGATGGGCAGTGCCGCTTTGTCCAACAGCAAGCGAACGTCGGTGGTAAGAGCGACAAGACTGGAGGTTGCCGCGCACAGCGATAGCACCAGCAAATAAAACCAGCGCGCGGATTGTGTCGACTGCGTGATGGTCTTGCCGCCATCCTGAGCAGCGACTCCTTCGGGCAGTGTGGCGTCGAATAAATTTGTGCCCCCAAGACGCCCGGCCCACAAGCCCTCCGCCAAATAGAGATTCGCGCCCATCAGGTTGGCGCCGGAAAATTCGGCTCCCAGAAGATTCGATTCGCGAAAATCCGCTTCCGCCAGATTCGCGCCGCGCAGATTGGCCATGGAGAGATCGGCGCCACGGAGAATGGTCTTCTGCAGACAGGCGCCCTGCAGATTCACACCCGTCAGGTCCGCATTGCTTAAATTTGCGCCAGAAAAATCGCCGCGTGTGCCTTCATTCCCGGCGGTCTCAACCCACAAACGGTGTTGGTCCAAAGCTTCGGCAAATTCCAACAGATCGACACGATTAGAAGATTGGATTTCGGCGTGAGATTCGGCAACCGTAGGCTGAGGCTTAGGAACAAGGAGCTCCGTTGACTGCAGGGAAGGCTCTGAAATGTATTTGGGGATAGGCAATTCTTCGACAGGTGCAGCGGATTCCGTCACTGCTTCTATTGCCGGGTCTTGCGGTGAGGCTTGCGAAATTTCTTCTGCGGGTTCTTCAACCGGTGCGGTTACGGGTTCGGAAATGGAGAGTTCGACGGCCTCGGCGAGGTCGATGGGTTCAACCAGGGCCATATCTTCTTTCATCTGCGCTTCCAAAAGTTCCAGGATGCGCGCTTCGATTTCGGGATTGGGCACAATGCCGCCAAACTCGGCCAACTCCGCGGGCGTGGCCAGACGCTCGGGTGTGCCCTTCTCAAACACGTTGTCAGTGTTCCCGTTGGGTCCGGGAATTTGGTTCGCCGGCATTTCCGGCATAGTGGTCTTTCCTGTCCTCTCTCCGAAGAGAGGCAAAGTTCAGTACCCGAGGGCGGGGTAACTCATCTTGGCTTACCGGAGCTGTGGAAATCGCCTGACCCGAAGTACAGGTGCGGCGGGTGGGGCAATGGCGCGAGAGCTAGGTAGGTTTTGCGTGAGAGGATCTGCGATGAAGGGAGGGCTAGACATATTTCAGCCGGGGAGCTCCGCTGAGGGGCCGAGGCACCCCGGCTATTCCTGCCCGCCTCCGCAGTGAGCGAGCAAGGAACTCTTACCGAAATCCGCGAATTAGGGCCGGGGGCAACTAAACTTCTTCGCTGCCCCGCAGGAACTCGTAGCGTTCGATCGCAGCCACAACGCCGACAGCGCCTTCGTCCCGAGGTTCGGTACGTTGAACGCGTCCCAGACAGCGAACGCGGACGGGGCCAGCCAGGGTAATTTCGTTGGGCAAGGTGAGTAGGATTTCAACCGGCGACCCTTCCTTTACGTCCTTGGAGAGGAAGAAGTAGACGCCCCGGGAACTCACATCCCGGGATTCCGTCGCGGTTTCGCCGACTGCCGCGCCAGTAGTCCAGCGGACGGTTAACGGCAGCCGCATCGAGAAACGTTGGGTCGTGCGGCGTTCTGAGCCAGTCACGGGAAACCTCCCTATTTGAAGGACTGAGTGTAGCCTTGGCCTGTCGGGAGAACAATAGAACTCGGGATTCAAAAAAGGAGACGGTGGAAAAAGTACGAATGTACTAGGACCTAAGTGAAAAGTAGGCCAAAAGTGCCAAAAAATGTGAGGGTGCTAAGGAAGGTCGCGTTCTCGTATGGTACCTTGCCGGGCGGTTGTCGTAAGGTGTCTCTGAGTTTTGTACGCCCCTACCAGATGGTCTTGATTTGCTTGCACTCGCGGATGCTTCGATCCTTGGTAACCAACAGAAGGCCCGCAGCGAGAGCGGTGGCACCAATCAATCGGTCGCAAGGATCGCCGAAGTAAGTTGGCGGAAGCTGATTGGCCAGAACAGCAATCTGTGGGGTGATGGGCTGGATTGCGGCCCGTGAAGTTATCTTATCGACGAATGCCTCCACCGTGCCCGTTATGTCCAGCCTCCTATGGGTGGCTAGCGATGCCAACTCCCACAGCGTGATCGCAGATATAGCGATGCCGCCCTCCCGGCCTGCTGAAGCAATTGCTTCGGCGGCATTTCTAGAGAGCTTCGACGGCTCAGTTGCGAGCCAGATCAGCACATGTGTATCGAGCAAGATCACTTCTTCGTTACTCTCCACTGCTTCAAAGGAACAACAGGGGCCTCGACGTCGCCGACAATTCTGACTTCACCAGCCATGAACCCGAACAGATCGCTATCTTCGGATACGATAGGTACGACCTTGACAACTGGCGCTCCGCGCTTGGTGACCACAACGGGCTCACCAGTCGCCTTGACGTCGTCCATAATCTTCAGGCAATGCGCTTTAAAGAGACTGGCACGCATCTGTTTCATAGTTCCCCCGTTGCGACTATGGTCATAATGACATGAGCATATGGCAGAACAAGAATGATTCCTGCCCCGGAATTGGGACGAAACCTGGCGGCCTGTTGAGGCCCGCACCATTTGTTCAAATGTCGACGCTTTTTACGACTGGTCGATCAGGCGATGGTGGATGGCGTAGAGAGCGAGTTCCAGACGGTCGGAAACTCCCAGCTTGTCGAAGATGTTGTGCAAGTGATTCTTGACGGTCTGCTCAGAGATGAACAGCTTCTCGCCGATTTCCTTGTTGCGGAAACCTTGAGCGACCAATTGCACAATTTCTTTTTCGCGGTCGGAGAGCAGCGGCTTCTCGCGGCGAGGACCGGACTCGGAAGATTTCGCAAAGGCTTTCATGACTTCGGCGGTCATACGATTGTCGAGCCAGATTTCGCCGGCATGCACGCGGTGAATACTCTTTACCAGCAAGTCGGTCGCGGATTGTTTGAGAACCACGCCGCGTGCGCCCAGGCGCATGGCACGGACCACGTCGCGGTCGTCTTCGGCGGCGGTCAGCACAATGACGCGAGTAGGAATCTGGTCGAAATTAACTTCTTCGAGGACGGCCAAGCCATCTTTATCGGGCATGCGAAGATCGAGAAGAAGAATATCGGGTTTGAGTTTGGCGAGCAGCTTGATACATTCGGCGCCATTCTGGGCTTCGCCGACAATGGTGATTTCTTCGTCGCCGTCGAGCAATTTTCGCAGGCCGTCACGGAAAATTGCGTGATCGTCGGCCATCAGTACGCGTATCTGTTGTTTTGTCTTCGCCATAGAGCTGTCAGCCGAGTGGCACCTCAATCGTTAAACGCGCACCATGCCCCGGGTTTGACTCCACCGTCAAAACTCCTCCGACCGTACGAGTGCGTTCCTTGATGGAAATCGGACCCAGCCGCAGGCGGTCGAGCTCATCCCCCGTGAAACGACCGGCGAAACTGAAACCCTCTCCGTTGTCGTCCACCACCAGGACAAGCCGGCTGTCGTCCTGCGACAGTTTTACCACGACATGGGAAGCCTTCGCATGCTTTTTTATGTTGTTGAGTGCTTCACGGTAAATCTGGAAAATCTCCCTGCACACCCGGTCAGGTGCATGCAGATCAACCGAATCAACAAGTAAATCGAGGGCCAGGGTAGATTCGTTACGAAAGCGCTCGGCAAAGCCGCGCATGAGATCGACAAGGTCGGCGGACTGTACACGCAGGGGACGCAGGTCGGTGACCATGTGGCGCAGCTCCGCGCCCTCGTTGCGCACGGTCTGCTGCAGCGAGGCCAGGCCCGATTCCACTTGCTCGGGGTGAGTGGTGACGCGGCGGCGGAGAACGTCCAACTGGATCTCGATGCTCAGTAAGGTCTGCAGAATGCCGTCATGGAGGTCGCGGGAAATCCGGGAGCGTTCGGCTTCGATTGCGCGGGCGCGCAAATGGCGCAGCAGGAACACGTTTTCGAGGGCACTGCTGACGTGTCGGGAAATCTGTTCGAACCAGGCCAGGTCATCCTTGGTATAGGGCAGGCGCGCAGGCCTGCGATTCACCAGGAAAAGACGTCCGGCGGCATGGCCATCTTGATCGAAGGCCACCGAAAGCATATTGCGGATGCCGAACTCCTGCAGCGTAGGGCCGGGAATTCTGGGAACAGACTTCAGGGAGCGGCCATCGCGGCGGTCCCAGCCGAAGCCGGAACCGCGGCCTGCGACGGAGTTCCAGCAAACAGAGGCTTCCATATCGTCGAGGAGGAACCCATCGGCGCGTGTCATGGGAAGGTTATCGGGAATCAGGCGCTCGCTCTCGCCGGATTTCAAGCGCCACAAGAAAATGCGCTCCAGGTCGGCATCGCGATAGGCCAGGATGGCTTCCTCAGAGTGAAATTCGATGGCGATTTCTTCCAGCAGCAGGCGCAGCGATTCGGCCAGTCCCAATTCCACGTGCATGGTGGTGGACAGGCGCGACAGGAATGCCTGTTGCCAGGCGAACTGGCGATTGCGGTCGCCCAGAAATGCCATGCCGGAAACGCCGAGGAACGTGGCGCCAAAAAACGGAAGCGAATAGATGACCGTGCGCGAACCATCGACGGCCCCAGTGCGGTGCATCTCCAAGGCGATCGCCAGAAGCAGTAGCCCAAAAGAAAGCAGCAAGGAGGAGCGTAGATTCCAACGATAGCCCGCGGAAAAAGCCACAAAGAAAAGCAGAAACCAAGCCGGGAGAACTTCAGGAGAGAGATACAAAAAGATGCCAACAACGAGGATGTCGCAGACCAGCGGGATGTGCCAATTGGCGCGGCGCAAAGCGCGTTCTAGCAGAAGAATGATGAAAGAGAGGAACAGGTAAGCGATGAGAAAGGAAAGCGGGCGCTCTGCCTGGCGCGCGGTGCGCAGCTCCAGCAGACAGAGAATCGCGAGCAGCGCGATCACGGGACGCGCGTAGGCGAGTTGCAAATCGAAATGGAGACGATCCGTCGGTTGCGGGTTCATGCGCGGGACACACGCTGCCCTGCCTCAGTCTAACAAGGGCGTTGCTGGGTGGCCGGAGCGTGTGGGGCGGGCGTTTCCAGCTTGCTAATATGCGAGGCGGCTATCAGGGATCAGATATCGGATATCAGGAAGCAAGAGGCGCAAATCCCTAACTTACGCACTGAGATTGGCCCTTGGTAGGGGTTCTAAAATGAAATTACGACGTCAATTGCGCTAGGTCTGGCGAATGTGATTAACCGCAGTTTCCACGGGAACGACCTTTGGCTTCTGCGCAGGCTCTTGAGGAGCGAAGCCGAAAGTGAATAGCAAATCAAGTTTCGAAGCAACATATGCTTCGGGGAATCGTCCGAAGGGGGCAGCCGTACGAATCGCGCTTTTGGCAGCATCATCCACGTCTTTCTTGCCGCAACTAGAGACGATTCTCACGGCCCCTTCAGGCAATGAGCCGTCTTTTTCTATGTGGACTATAACGACCACCGCGCCCTTTTCTCCATTCAAAGCCGATTCCGGCAACCTTGCCAGAAGATTGCGCCGGATATTGAAGTAGAGGCGGTCCAAGTAAGGGCTGAGATTTACCCCGTCTGGCAATGAACTCAGGACCTCCAATTTGATTGGATATTGTCGCTCTGGCAGAGATGGAATCAGATGGCCCTGTTGGGAGTGCGTGGCACTCCCTGACATCAGGAACACAACCGCCGCGAGAAAAACAAGGGGAACATCGCTTCTTGAGATTCGGAGGAGCGGCATAAGAACCTGCAGCCCGGCATAAAACGTTCGCTGATCATACTCCTTGGTAGAGCTCAGTTCCAGCAGGTGCGATTACGGCAACTGGCAGTAGCCGGTGCCGATCTGCGTTGTTGCTCTTAGCCCCCTGATAGCTGAGCGCTGATATCTGATATCAGCCAGCCCGGCCACGGGACTGAACGCGCCACGCACTATTCCTCGCGGTATGAGGTCATGCTAAACTGGAAAGGAGTGGTGGGAGTAGCTCAGCTGGTAGAGCGTCGGTCTGTGGCACCGAATGTCGCGGGTTCAATCCCCGTCTCCCACCCCAAACCTTTCCAACTGAAAACAAAGTCTTTCCCGATTTTGCCAAGCTCACCCGAGACAAAATTTATTGCACAACTGTTGCACAACAGCTCTCGGGACCCTCCCGATTAGCAGGTTTTCCCACTATGAACTTGCCCGACTTGCGGAGGGGCCAGATGAAACTAACAGCAAGGCAGAAATACGACTACAGGGACTTGGACAGAGGCGAAGCGCAACTCATGCGGGTTGGACATGCCCTCTGGCGCGATCGCCGCAAATTGGGCGACACGGTCGCTGAAGGAGAGGGCATTAACGCGGCACTCGAGAGCGTCTGGAGAGCTAAGAGGGAATATAGGGCGGAACTGGCCAAGAAGAGAGCTCTACGATTCTCGCAATACCTGGACGATTTCATTCCGAAGCTCATCGTGCCCATACAGGCTTGACCTCACCATTGCGTGCGGTTCTGAACTCGCCAGTCTTTTCCGCTAAACCCTTGCGTTCCAGGGAGAGAACGCATCGAGTGCAGGACGATTGTTTCACTTCCCGAATTATTTCATTGCCTTTTTCGCTTGTGCTCTAACGTTTCTGGGAGCCAACGCGGAGATCTGCCGTTTGCGGCCTCTCGATGAGAAGGCAGAAACGGAGCGGAAAAAAAAACGGTCGAAGCGATCCGGCAAGAGATCACGCGCGAAATAGAACAGTTCTTGCGGGTGGTGTTCCAGGAGCGGCACAACACGGGGCGCCTCGATCTGGAAGCGACCGAGATGGCCATGCGCTCAGCTTTACACCGGGCGGGCGCCACTGCGTTGAGCCAACTGCTCCAATTCCCAGCTCCGAGCGAGGAAGGGCGCAGGCTGGCTTGCCCTTGCGGTCAACAAGCCCACTACCGCGAGCAACGCAGCAAGCCCGTGCTGACCATCGTGGGCCCGGTGGAAGTTTTACGTCCCTACTATTCATGCGCACACTGCGGCGTCGGCCAATTTCCAGTGGATGTCGAACTGGATGTCGAGAATACGGAATTCTCTCCCGGCGTACGCCGCATGCAGGCGATGGTGGGCCAGGAGGCGCCGTTCGATCACGGCCGCAAACAGATGAAGGTTCTGGCTGGCCTGGAAGTGACCACCAAATCAGTAGAGCGTACCGCAGAGGCCATCGGAGCCGACATCGCTCAGCGCGAGCAAACCGAGATTCACAAAGCCCTGCAGTTGGAACTACCCGTCGTTGCCGGCGAGCCGATTCCCGTGCTGTACGTGCAGATGGATGGGGCGGGAGTTCCGGTGGTGAAGAAAGAGACGGTCGGTCGGCAGGGCAAGACGGAAGGCCAGCCAGCCCATACTCGGGAAGTCAAACTGGGATGCATCTTCACCCAGACGCGGTGGGATAAGGAAGGCTATCCAATCCGCGATTCCGATTCCACCACGTATACCGGAGCCATCGAGAGTGCGGAAGAATTTGGCCGGCGAATCTATGCGGAAGCCTGCGGACGCGGCTGGAGCCGTGCACTCAAGAAGGTCGTGATCGGCGACGGCGCCGAATGGATTTGGAATCTTGTTGCCCTGCATTTTTCCGACGCCCTGCAGATTGTCGATCTCTACCACGCCCGCCAGCATCTTTGGAAGGTCGCGCGCAAGCTGTACCCGAATAACGAAGGGAAACAAAAAGCCTGGACGAAGATCCACCAGAAGCGCCTGCTGGATCGGGGGAAAATCGAAAAGCTGGTTGGTGCACTCCGCTCGATCGAATCCGATAACCCCGAAGTAACGGAGAAGATTCGCACCGAGGCAGATTATTTTGAACGGAATGCAGAGCGCATGCGATACCCCAAGTTCCGCGGCCAACATCTATTTGTTGGTTCGGGCGTCATTGAAGCCGGATGCAAGACGGTGGTCGCTTTTCGCCTCAAAAGGTCAGGAATGTTCTGGACCGTTCGAGGAGCGAACGCGATCCTGGCTCTCCGCTGCTGCCATCTCAATGGCGAGTTTGAAAATTACTGGGAGTTACGCAGGGCGGCTTAAGTTCCACCTGTAAGTCGCGCACCCGCCAGGCGCATTCCCCCCGCGGCACCGGCCTGCCTAAGAGGCCAGATCTATTTGATAAATTCCCATATCAACAGCTTTCGGCCCGGCAGTCGGGGCTGACTCCAGGGCTGACTCCTGTGTAGCTTGATCAAGTGTCCGTCACTAGCCAGAACGGGGTTCGAGGAGATGAGAACTCGAGCGACCTGCCGGGACCTCGCTTCCCACCAGTTCCGCGGGGTTACAGGCTGAACAACTTTTTGGCGTTACTACGGGCGATCGCCACGCGGTTAGTGTAGACCGGCCCACACTTGGTATATCACTACCACCATCATGAAGAGCAGGTAGATTCGAAGAGACCACATCACGAATTTCTCAAGCCCCCTCAGGTGACGCCTGGGAATAAAGTGCTTTTTCAGTCCGGCTAGTTGTTCCGGCTCGAGTGACGACAGCACCAATTCTTGATCGGCAGAGGTGATAGCACTATGTCCTTTGTCTTTTGAGGGCATCCTACGTTCCTCCTACTTTCCGCCTATAAACGCGAAGGCATTCGGCGCAATCACACTGACGCCGAAGAGCAGACCAGCAAGGGTGAGAAAGACAACGACGCCGGTAGCGAGTATGTTCGCCCACCTCGGACTCACCAGGTCGCCCATGACTTCGCGATCGTTCGCAAGCATGAAGAGGAATACAAGCGCGGGGGGCATCGCCAACACTGCGACCACGTTGACAAGTAGAACCACATAGACGAGCGGAAGCCCAGGGATTAAGACGATTGCTCCAGCAGTTGCCGCACAAAGGAACAACACGGAGTAGAAAGCCTTACCTTGCGTCACTGGTAGGTTTAGGCTGTGCGGCCTGCGGGCCACTTCTCCGAACGCATAAGCCGAGGAAATGGAAATAGTGACAGACGCAACCATCCCAGCTTCCACGATGCCCAGTGCGAACAATGCGGCGCCGAATCTTCCGATCAGCGGCTGCAATGCTTGCGCGAATTCAGCGCCTTGGAAGTTCTCGGCAGTCATGTGGTGCGAGAATAAGGGGGCAGTTGCAATAATGGTTGCGACTGCGGCTATCGCGGCCAAAGCCGCCCCCACTACCGTATCGAAACGACCAAGATGGATGTCTTTTCGGGTAAGTCCTTTGTCGACTGTTGCGCTCTGTTGAAAGAAAAGCATCCACGGAGTCACAGTTGCACCAATGTCAGCCAGCACGATGATCAAGGTGTCTTGGCTCAAACCTCCGGGGAGCGGCTTCCAGGTAATGAGTGCATGACCAACGGAGTGCCAATTCGGGTGAGTGAGCAGGGCAACGGGAACGAAAACTAGGTTGAAAACGGCGATAGCGAGCAGGGTTCGTTCCCATGTCCAATAACGGTGCATCATAACGGCCAAACACAAGAACACAAGAGCACTGCCAACCGCAGCCCATGGAGGAACGCCAAAAAATCCCAGGCCTGCTCGGATAGCAATAAACTCGGTGATCAGCGTCAGGAAATTGCCGATGCCTAGGTCGATCATGGAGAACCAGCCCCAAAAGGGCCCAAAGCGGTCAAAAATCAATTCTGCATGACCGCGATGTGTGGCGGAACCGAGACGCATGGTCATCTCTTGTACGACGATGGCCATACAAAACGTCAGAATGACGAAGGGAATGAAGAACCCAATTCCAAACCTTGCGCCTGTCGCAGCATAGGAAATCATGCTGGGGCCGTCGTTTTCGCCCAGCATGACGAGAATTCCGGGTCCGACAAGTAACCACAATAGGCGGAACTTGGAGAAGGTACCGCGCTGGGCGCGCGCCTCCGAAACTCGGACACGGTCGTGCGCACGGTCGACGTCTTCGTGGGTGATTACGACATCTTCTTGGGTGACGGCTTGCGGCGTTAGCCTGGACGGAGGTCCTGCCCCCATTAGCGATTCCCTCTCTGTACCTCATTGTCCCCTGGCACCCTTTTCCTTTTTGTGCCTGGGACTTACTGACGCATTCCTACGAAATAAAGCGCAGTATATCAGATTTTATTAACTGAGATTAATAACAGTTCGGCTAGTGTTCTGGTCCTACCCAAATCTTCTCCGCCGCCGGAGAACCCAGCGCTATGCGCTTTCCCTCGACCTTTAGAATGGCGGTCCCATCGTAGTTTCGGGACTCCACTTTCACCTGAGTGCCTGGACGGATTCCTCTTTCTTCCAGAAATTCCAATAGCTTGCGATCCCTTTCGTATACGCTGAACACTCGGTATGACAGGCCCTCCTCGGCATCGCTGAGTAAGCTCTGACCCTTCCTTCGCCGTTGTTCGGGGTTCATAACGGCCAGACCATTCCCATGAGGGCAGGTTTCTTTATGTCCCAGCACTTTGACGAGTTTCTTCTCAAATGCCGGAGAAACAGCATGCTCTAGACGCTCCGCTTCTTCGTGAACTTCGACCCAGCACATGCCGAAAATCTCTGAGAGCATGCGCTCGATGAGGTGATGGCGAAGAATGGTTTGCTCGGCGACCTTCCGTCCTTCGGAAGTCAGCTGAATGCGGCCGCTCTTATTAATGGTGACCAGGCCGTCTCTTCTCAGTCGCTTTAGAGCAGCGGTTACTGCCGGTGGTGTTACGGAAAGCCAATGAGCAAGGAGCGCCGAGATCACGGTATTGCCTTCCGCCTCGGCCTCCGCAATGGCCTTGAGATAGTTCTCCTTGGAAATGGTAATCATCATGACACCCACGGAACTCTGCATCTGGCTATACTTTATCACCACTTACTCCCATGCGCGTGTCAGATCGTCTGGAAAACCACCGATAAAGTGGCGGCACTTCGCGTTCCATGGAAACGACTGTGTCCTGTCCAAATAAACTATGCTTTACTTAGTAGATTAACTATGCTTAATATATGATCTCATTCATGGCCGTCACGTGAGACTGCGACATTTGGTCCGTGAGCGAATGCTCTCAGATCAAGACAATCAAGAAAGTTGGCATCTCGCTCATGCCGCGCGCTTTTCTCCCAAGTCTTCTTCTGGTGAGTGTTGCGCTAATCTGCCCTTCAAAGGCACTGCCGCAAGGTGAAACTACTAGCGCGATCATTGGCCAAGTTAGCGATGCAAGCGGCGCGCCGGTTCCCAACGCCAAGGTTACTGTCACGAATAAGGACACTGGTCTGAGACGAAGCGCAAGTAGCGATGACTCGGGGCGCTTCAACTTTCCACAGTTAAGGCCCGGTCCTTACTCGGTGAAGGTAGAAGCCGAAGGCTTCGAACCACAGCAGAATGATGCCGTGTCCTCCGCCCTCGGCCAGAAGCAAACTGTCGATTTCAGTCTTAAGATTGCACAGTCAAATCAGACCGTTACGATAACCAGTCAAGCCCCAATTCTCAACCTGGAGAATGCGAATACATCCACGACTCTCAATGCACACGCGCTAGAAGATCTTCCCAATCCAGGTGGTGATCTAACCTATCCGCTTCAGTTTGCCGCTGGTGCCCTCGTCAACACGGCAGGCAGCGGCAATGACTTCGTCGGCGGCACGAACGGGTATGGCAATGTGGAGTTCAATGGACTTCCCGCTCTCTCAAACGGCTATATTGTCGACGGCTTGGAAACGAATGATCCCCTGACGAATCTGAACAGCGGACTTTCGACTAATCTCGTCCTAGGATTGAACTCGATATCGGAAGTCACGGTCAACACGCTTTCCTATGCCGTCGACCAGGGGCGGTACGGCGCATCCCAGGTCAACTACGTTACAAAATCCGGTTCGAACAGCTTTCACGGCAACCTGTATGAGTTGTGGAATGGTTCGAAGTTCAATGCGGCCAACTACTTTACGAATGCCACCCCTGGAAACCACAAGCCGCGATCAACTGTAAACCACTTCGGGGGTAGTTTGGGCGGCCCGATTGTCCACGACAAGCTGTTTTTCTTTTTCGATAGTGAGTGGGTTCGCATCGCATTACCTATTGTCACGGCCACTACCGTCCCTGCTCCGGCATTCCAGAATTACGTCTTGCAGCAACTTCCTTCAGGTGGAAAGGATTCCGTCACAGGGTCAGTCTACCAACCATCCCCGCAGTCGGTGCCCTTCTATCAGAAGATGTTTTCGCTCTACGGCAATACCAGCGGTACGCCTCTCACGGTACTTGGATGTCCGTTCGATGTTGGCGTGTCTTGCCTCAGCCGGAACTGGAAAGGGCGTTCTTCCGCTAAGATAGCGGAGAGGACGCATGAAAAAAGAACGAAAGCATTACACCGGGGAAGAGAAGGTTGCCATCCTGAGGCGGCACTTGTTGGATAAAGTGCCGGTTTCCGATCTGTGCGAGGAACATGGGCTGCAGCCCACGGTGTTCTACCGTTGGCAAAAAGAGTTCTTCGAGAATGGCGCTGCCGCCTTTCCAGGCAAGAGCCGACCGGACCACCAAGCCGAACAGCAGCGCATCGAGTTCCTGGAAAAAAAGATCCAGACCAAGGACGAGGTATTGGCTGAATTGATGGCCGAGCACATCGCTTTAAAAAAAAGTCTTGGGGAGCTCTGACCAAAGTGTGGGTGCCGCACGATGTGCGGGACCTGGTGGTAGATTTCGTCCGGTGCTGGTCGGAAAAAACCGAGATCGGCACCGGGCGATTCATCCACTGGTTGGGTGTACGGGCCAGCAAGTTCTACGACTGGCGAGAGCGCTACGGGCGCGTCAATGAACACAACGGCTGGATTCCCCGAGATTTCTGGCTCACGCCGTGGGAGAAGCGGGCCATCATCGACTTCCACCGGGAACATCCCTTGGAAGGCTATCGACGATTGACGTTCATGATGATCGACGCGGATGTCGTGGCCGTTAGCCCCTCCAGCGTTTGGCGGGTATTGCAACAGGCCGGGTTGCTCTCTCTATGGAAGGGTAAGCCGTCGCGCAAAGGGTGCGGTTTCGAGCAGCCACCCCATCCGCATCAGCATTGGCATATCGATGTTTCTTACATCAACGTAAGCGGCACCTTCTACTACTTGTGTAGCATTCTGGACGGCTATAGCCGTTTGATCGTCCATTGGGATCTACGAGAATCGATGACCGAAGCGGAGATCGAAGTCATCTTGCAACGAGCGCGGGAGAAATACCCGGAAGCAAAACCACGGATCATCTCCGACAACGGACCGCAATTCATCGCCCGGGATTTCAAGGAGTTCATTCGCATCGCAGGAATGACTCATGTGCGAACGCCGCCTGGCTATCCGCAATCCAACGGCAAATTGGAGCGTTGGCACAAATCGCTAAAATCGGAATGCATTCGACCTGGCGCACCGCTAACCCGGGAAGATGCGATGCGTTTAATTCAAACCTACGTGGAACACTACAACACCGTGCGGTTGCACAGCGCCATTGGCTATGTGACACCGCAAGATATGCTCGCCGGCCGACAAGCCGAAATTCACGCCACACGTGATCGCAAGCTCGAGGAGGCACGTCACCAACGACAACTCCGGCGGGCAGTCACATCGTTGCTTGCACATTCCTCGAACACGATTACAATGACTTCGCCGGGCGAAACGGAAGCGGGCTCTGCAGGGATGCAACCATGCTGAGGGATAACCTGGTGGAACTCATCGAGCCGATGCTCAATAGCGCGGGAGTTCATCCCTCTCGCGCTGAGCATTCACAACCAGTCACAGCATCGGACGATAGATTCCCATGCCTTGAAAATCCCCGCCCCCAAGGGGCGGAATCTTCACTAACGGAAAACGTCACTTCTCCATTTCAGGCTGAGCCAGCACAGGCGGAGGTGCGCCATCAATTGCGAATGATGGAAACGGATGCGCCAATCGCCAGAGTATCTCCCATTCAAGTGATGATCATGAGCAGGTACAGACCGTTAGGATCGATTACAACCTCGATGAGAAAAACACCACTTGGTATCGCTTTCAAGCTGACACTGGCCTCCAAGCTGCCTATACAGATCCAATAAACCCATTGTTCAACGCTCTCTCCCCTCAGCCCCTTTACTCGTTCGCTGCGGGATATACCCACGTTTTTTCCCAAAATCTTGTTAACTATTTCAACCCAGCGTTTTCCTGGTACGAAAGCCTGTTCGGGCCAGCAGATTTTCAGAAAACTCTTTCAGCCTTTCCCATCGTTTTGCAGGGCAGTGGTGCAAATGCCCCCTTCACCACAGTAGGAGGCCTGAACAACACATGGGTCCAGGGGAGACGCGCTTCCCGATTCTTTATCAACGACAACCTCGCTTGGAGCCATGGCGCCCACGAGTTACGGTTTGGCACCAACACACGAATCCTCCGGCTGAATGATTATGACTTTGGTGAAGGCGTTGTTCCGACCGTGACCTACACCACCTTGCCGCAGTTTATCTATGGAGTGGCCTCGACGGCAACGGAGACGTTTCCCACCTCCGCGAATCAACCTTTCAATTTCCTGAATCTGGACTTGTATGCCCAGGACACATGGAAACTGACTAAGAAGCTGACGTGGACCTTTGGCATTCGAGATACGTTCAATTCCAACCCTTCCAATCCTCATGGGGAAATCGCTCGTCTTCGTGGTTCCTTCGATTCCATTTCACATGATGTGAATCAGCCGCTAACCGCAACAATTCAAACGGGGCTCGGAAACGTGTTTTCTTCGACGCCGCTGGCAATACTTCAACCGCGAACTGCGATCGCGTGGCAATTTGAGCCGACATTCGTACTTCGGGCGGGCTTCGGACTCTTCAGCGATATTTTGCCCGGTAGCATTGCCGATGTGATTGGCTTCAATCCACCCTATGTCAAGACTTTCCAGGGCGGACTGCTCGGAACAGTGGGAGGCACGTCAATTGCTCCCGGTATACCCAACAGCGCGATTGATTCAACCGTGGCCGCCAATCAAACCTTCAGTTCCGGGTTTTCTCAGGGGCAGCTTTCTTGTGCGTCTGCCCAGGCCAATCCTGCGACCTGTCTTCCTCCGGTCGCAATCACGGCGGTGCCCGACGGAGAACTGCACGCACCATACTTCATGGAATGGAGTCTGGGCTTGGAACATCAGTTTGGAACAACAGCAAGCTTCCAAGCGCAATACGTTGGCACCCGCGCAGTAAACCAGCCGTATCTAACGCAAGTGAACGGTTATCAAACGGTGTGTGAGGGTTGTTTTTCGCCGTTTCCTTATGAACAGCCGACCGATCCACGATTCGGGGCAGTCACGCAATTGTCTACAGGCGCTAACAGTCACTACGACGGTTTACAACTGTCAGCAACGAAGCGCATGGGACACGGACTGATGGGACAAATCAATTACACCTGGAGTCGTTGCATGGACACCGTCTCAAACGGCGGATTCTTGCAGTTCTCGGCCGGGGGCATACTATCTCCTCTGCCAGGAGACTTGGCACGGGACTACGGTCCTTGTGACTACGACATCCGGAATAATCTCAACGCTCAATATGTCTATCAATTTCCGTCCAAGGTCCAAAATCGCCTTCTTGGCTACGCACTGAACGGCTGGCAGGTGTCGGGAACCGTGTTTTGGCATAGCGGGATTCCGTTCTCCGTCCTAAGGACACCGTACTCAGCAAATGGAAATGGCATCGTGAACGGAAGTGGACCCCAATTCGCGAGCGTTGTTCCCGGCCTCCCGCTCTACGCACACAAATCCATTCCAGGTGTCACGCAACCAGGCACGGTTCAGTGGCTCAATCCCAATGCTTTTGTGTCGACCGTTGACCCGAGTACTGGTGCATGCTTTGGAGGCGACAGCCTCAAGAACTGTCAATTCGGGAACCTCGGTCGTAACGCACTACGTGGTCCCAACTTCACGTGGAGTGACTTTTACCTGACGAAGTCATTTCCCTTGAACGAGCGATTGAAATTGCGATTTGACACCCAGTTTTTTAACGTATTCAATCATCCGAATTTTGGCCTTCCGAATATGGTTCTGGCTGGCATTCCGGGAAAACCTTCTACCCAAACTGGCTTTGGTGCGCTTACTTACACGACTTCTCCGCCAACAGGCTTGCTGGGAGTTGGTTTGCGCGGTGACAGCACACCACGCATGATCGCGTTTCAATTGCGGCTAGAGTTTTAGACTCACTTTCGTTCAGGAAAATGGAATCACGCTGACTTCAGGATTGAACCCAAGTTCCCATGGTGGGTGAAATGAACGGCAGTCTTTCAAGTCAAATGATCGTCGGCCACTGACCGCATAACAAATGCTACTTGTTTGAATGCCGTTCGTGGTAAGCAAATTCCTGGCGTCTGGTCGCGAACTCGGAAACCAGCCAGAAACGCGTTCGCGGAGATGGCAAGGCAACCGACCTTCGATGAACGCTCGCTTCCTCGAACCGCTTGGCAGTATCGCTTGGAACGTGAGGGGCTGAGCGACCTGCGGCTACAAACCTCGCTCTATTGCCGGGCCGCCTCTTACAGCAAGCGATACATCACCAACGCATCTACGTACCCCAGTCTTGGATGCAAAAACACATCCGGCAACCGCCCCACAATCACAAAGCCGCAGCTTTGCCACAGCCGCACCGCATTCTCATTTGTGGCCACCACAAAATTGAACTGCATCGCCCGAAAGGCGCGTTCTTTCGCGCATTTTATCGAATGCTCGCACATCATGCGTGCAACTCCTCGTCCCTGTGCCGCTGCGGCCGTCACGTAGCCACAATTGGCCACGTGCGCCCCACCGCCCTTCTGATTCGACTTTAAGAAATATGTGCCGACGATATCTCCATCCTCTTCCGCGACAAACACCTCATGGTCGGCTCCCATCCAATAGGTCAACGCTTCCTCTTTGCTCATTTTCCGTGGAAGCGGGTAGGTCTCTCCTGCCCGAACCATTGGCTCTATGATTCGCCAGATTGCGTCCGCATCCTCTAGTTTCGCCCCTCTTACAATTCTCATAAACCTAATGTAGCACCGGCTCCGGCGCACTGCAGGTTGAGCCTCCATCTTCAGAACGTAAAAAGCCCGATTCGAGGAAGTTGTCTGTTTGGTTGGGTTGTCGGACACGGGCCAGATACGGCGTTCCGGGAAATCGGTCGAATGCCCAAAGTCCCGGGAAACAGCAAAACCGTCCACTTGAAGTCATGGTACGGCACTTGTACGGTTACGCCACTTGACCGGGACTTGGGCGGATCCTGGAACGGCGCGGGTAAGGGTTCGGTGTGGTGGATTGGCGACAAGGCGGTCAATGCTCACGCGAGGCGAGAAGTTTGTTTATCGAGTTGAGAGTAGCCGCTCTCTGGCATCCTAAAGAGGAGGATGACCACGGTAGCGAGAAGCGCGATTAGCATGGCGAGGCCTTTTAGGTAATCAATCGCGACATACGCAGGTACCGAAACTTTTGAGCGAATTATACGCTGAGCAAATTAATCAACAAAAAAAGAGGGCGCAGCGAACTGCGCCCTGGCGGAGAAAGCGAAAAAGTTATTGTTTGGTTTTGTCGGAAGCTGGGCCTGGCTTTGTTTTGGCCGCGGCCATCAAAGGTTTGGGGTTCCAGAAGTCCGGGGCGACTCCCGCGATCTGGTCAGGCGGATAGCTCAAATCCGGGCGGAAGCGATAGATAGCGGATTCCGAGTGTTGCTCGACCTCGGCGATGGTCTTTTCAAGTTTGGCCATCCCTTCTTGACCGAGGATATCCGGGAGCATGACTTCCTTATCAAAGTCGGCGAGTGATTTGCGGAGGAACGTGATGTAGTAGGCTCCGCTGTTTTCCCCATCGACGACCTGGGAAACTAGAACCGGGTGAGCGTCCGGCATTTTGTCGGCGTGGGTATTGATTTCCTTAATTTGGGCCTCAAATTCCGCATCACGGCCCGGGCGAACGTGGATGACGAGGGTGCGGAGGACGCGGGATTCACCGACCAGTTTGGCAAAAGCTTGCGGGTCCGTGGGCATTTTGCTGCTCAGGTCAGCCCGGCGGATGCGGAGCTGACTGCGAGCACTAACCAGGCAACTGTTCCACTCGTTGAAGACCTTTTGTGAGCCTTCCTTGCCGAAGGCCTTGCTGACGGAAGCCATAAAGGCGTCGTTGCCCTTATCCACATCGGCGTAGCTCTCACGCTGTGTTACAAAGATGAGCGTGTAAGGGTCACCGAAGACGGGCTGCTCGACCAGAACGCGATCGCCATTGTTGTGACGGTTAGCGTCGGTGATTTTTTTGGCGATGGCTTCGGCTTCGCTAGCCTTTTCTGGTTTCAGCTTGGCGATGTAAACATCGAGATACCCGGCCTGAGCTTGCGAGCGTGCGGCGCTCCCCAATGAGAGCAAGCCGATTAAGCACCACATCAGACTTTTTTTCATAGGCGTCCTTAGTTTTCTGGATTTTTTAACAAATTGGCCGGAGCCCCTATCCGCTGGTTCGGGCCTATGTATATACGCTACTGACTGAGTCGTCTGTTCCGAATTGCACAGACAGAGTGGTGCGGTGGCCACGGCGAATTTTCGGCGGCACTGTGGTTCAACTCCTGTTAAACAGCAAAACCGTCCACTTGAAGTCATGGTACGGCACTTGTACGGTTTCGCCACTTGAACGGGACTTGAGAATCGAACCTCAAGAAAATGGGCGGCCCTTGCGAACCGCCCGACGGTATTAGCTCTCCTTCTTATTGAGCCGTGGGAAGAGCCGACGGCATTTTGTTGGGGTCAAGCGCCGGTACCGGGTTTTCCGGATGCTGAAGATTCGGGATTAAATCGTTCGACGCACCACCCGGGAACCGCTTGATGCTGGGATATTTCATGATCGTCTTGTCGAAATCGGCGAGCACCAAGCTGAATAGTGCCGCCGTCCAACCGTTATCCTGTCCGGCATACTTTCCCGGAGAGTTCGTGAATGCCCGGGCCGGTGCCGCTCCGTTGAAGACCATGTCGTACTTTTCATACGGGTCCATAGTTAGGTTGTAAACCGCCGGGATAGAACCGGTATCTAGATTTGGTCCCAGCCAGGTATCTTTCGCTGTCCAGACGAATTTCCAGGCAATGTTGACCCAAGGTTCCTGTGGATCGCCACCCACATCAACACGAATTGCATGAAGATATTCGCCGTTAATAAAGATCCAAGACTTCCGGGCAGAATGCTCTGCTTTTCCAAGAATGTAGGCGCTGTTGTCTATACTGTCGAAGTAGATGGGTTTTCCGTTGTTGTCCTTCATTTCGCCCGTCGGTGGGACTGGGATGCCCGCCATCGCAGATAATGTTGACCAACAATCGATATGGGTCATCATTTCGCCGTATTGCACACCTGCAGGAATGTGCCCGGGCCAAGTCATAATCGCTGGTACACGCCAGCCGCCTTCATAGGCAGAGCCCTTCTCGCCCCGAAACGGAGTTGTCCCTGCATCTGGATAAGCGTCGAGCCATGCGCCATTGTCGGCGGTCAGGATGACGATGGTGTTCGGCGCATCGGCACGGATTTCATCCAACACCTTCCCGATATCGGCGTCCATTTCCATGAGCGAATCTGAATAGTCGCCCAGGTGCGATTTTCCTCTGAAGTCTGGTGCGGCGTTCGTTGGGTTGTGCATCTTGATCCAGTTCACGTCCATGAAGAACGGTTTCCCGCTGTGCGCGTGTTGCTTGATGTACTCAACCGCGTAATCAGCCTGCCGTTCGTCCATCGTCGCCATATAGTCGTAGGTGATCGTGGCCACCCTCTTGGCGGGCTGACCGGTCACTCCTTCCCACTCGCCCAGGTTTACGACGGAATCCCACATTTTCTCAAATTCCGGGTTGTACGACGGGAACCAGGGATGAAACCACTTGCCTGTATCGGGGTAGGAGTAGACGCCGGCATAGTAGGCCGCGAACTCCTTCATTTCATCGAAGCCATGCTCGGTGGGATAAGCTTCCGGCTTATCGCCTAAATGCCATTTTCCGGAAAAGTACGTGGTGTAACCATTTTTCTTGAAGTATTCCGCAATTGTCGGAGTTTCCTTGCGGAGGAAATTCTCGTCGCCTGGTGCAACGACGATGGAGAGTGCAGAGCGAATGGGGATTCTTCCCGTGATGAAGGAAGCTCGGCCGGCCGTGCAACTCGCCTGCCCGTACCAGCTGGTGAAGGTGGCGCCTTCTTTGGCCATCCGATCAATATTCGGCGTTGGATGGCCTAGGGACTTGCCGCCGCCACTATAGACTCCGAAATCGTTCCAGCCGGTGTCGTCCGTCATCAGCATGACGATATTTGGTTTGTCTTGCGCGTTGGCGGTAACTGCTCCAGCCGCACCGAAAAGTGCGGCAACTCCTGCCAAAGCGAAAGTGATTTTTCTACCTGACTTCATAAGTACCCTCCTTTGTACATTCCAATTCCGTTCGTCGAATTTCAGGTCTGAAGGCTATACACCGACGAGCAACGGGCAGATCCAACAACATGAACGGGGGCCTAACGTGTGGGCGACACGGCTTCAGAGAGAGATTTTTTTCCCAAAGAAGGGGAGACGCCTTTCACTACCGTCCCGTAGGACTTGGGCAGCGCCCCCCCGCGTAACAAGAAAAGAAACCTTGGGCAGTGTGTTGGGCGGGGCTAATGAATGACATTGTCAAAAGTACCTATCGAGCTCATTTCGAAATCGGAAAAGTAGGTACTGGCGCCGGGCCGTTTGTGCATTAGTGAAGTAACCAGCCAGCTGCCACTGCAACGACAATCAATTTCACCAACCATCCGGCCGCGTATGACATCACGAAAACGCGATGCAGTTTCATGAACGCAGCATTCGTGAGAATGAGCGGCAAGGGACCGAGCAACCAGACAGCGAGGGCCAGTTTGACGGAAGCGCCTACAGAGTAAAGGCCCAGCCAATCGATGACGTAGGCAAACACTCCGCAGGTCAGAAAAGGTAGTGGGCTGGTCAGGGCAATTGCTCGTCCTTCGGCCCCTTCTCGCCAGATTTCAGGATATGTGTAGCGCCGATGCAGCCAATCACCCGCGAAGAACCAGTCGGTCAGTGAAGACGCAATACCACTTCCGATGACGACGGCGACGAATCGTGTCCAGTCCATGGCGTCCTCCAACGTGCTGCCGCATTGTACTTCCGGAAGGAAGCTCTGCGCTTAGACAAAGTCCCGAGAAACAGCGTAATCGGAAAGTAGAAGCGGTCTAGGATACAATCCGCCCTATGTGCGAGAGGGTTGTCCTTGAAATCTTATTGGGCTGCGGTTCGATTTATTGCGGATTCGCACCCAAATGGACCTTTTACGAGAAGGGCCGTCTTGCTGGTCGCCTCATCTTCGCTGTCGTTGGCATCATCTTGTTATCGCACGCAGCCTGGCAGATTCTTCACCACGGATGAATAGCGCCTTTGTGCCTTCCATGAGAAGGCCGATCCCCGTCAAGAGTGTTTTGCTCTTTACATGAGTGTTTCTCTCTTTTCGCCGTTCAGCCAAGCCGCCTCTGTCGCCACCCTTCCATCCGCACTCTTTGGTGAGCGATGTTTGCTCGGTGCCAGTTGGGTATTCTCGATTCAGTAGGTGCTGCCACCTGATTTGCGTCCTCGGCTTCTCTCTTTACGAGGGAAGTTTGGGCCCAGGCACTAGTCGCAGTCACCTAAACTCGGCGGTCGAGCTCAGCTGTTCGGTTACAACTCTTTTCTCTGCCAGGTTTCTCTATGCTGCTACGGTCATCGCCTTCTGGCCATTGTGTAACGGTTCATACACCTCTCCACTCACCCACAGCCGGTGCAGCAGTACCGCCAGCTTCCGTGCTACCGCCACCACCGCCCTCTTCTTGGCAATTTTCCCTCCTCGCGCCGAGAGCTTTCGTCCCCAGCGGCGTAAGTCGCTGTCTTCCCCAAATGGTCCCAAAATGTAGTGCGCCCCTTGTACCAGCAGCGTCCGCAAATACTCATCTCCCTCTTTGCTGATGTGCATCTGTGGTTCGCTCTCGCCCGAGTTCCTACGCCCAGGCTGCAAGCCCACAAAACATCCCGCGTCACGACTCTTTCGGAAGCGATGTGGGTCCTCGATGGTCAGCACATAGGTCGTGGAGATCAGGTCGCCTACACCCTTTATCTGTTTGAGCAGCGCCGTCTCCGGATACGTCTTCTTGGCCATCATTTCAATGCGCCGATCATATTCCTGGATGCGTTTGTTTAACGCGTCCACCTCTCGCAACAGCGGGTCTAACGCTTCGCGCAATCCTGTGCTCAATCCACTCGTGGCGTCCCGAGTGATTTGTTCCGTGCTACATTTGCGCAGTCGCTCGCCGTACGACTTCACCAGTCCTCGTGCGGCATTCACCAGGGCAGTTCGCGCGCTCACCAGTACCGCTCGTGCACGGATCTCCGTCAGGTGCAACTGCGCCTGCGCACTGCGATGCTTCACCGGGCTCAGCAACTCAGGATCGATTCGCATCAGTCGCGCCAGCGTTCGCGCATCGTGTCGATCGTCTTTTCGATTGCTCTTGGTGATCAATTCCACCTTCTGCGCGTGCGCCACAATCACTTCGTGTCCCAATTCTGTTAACAGCCGGCTTAACCAGGGAGAATGTGTTCCTGTCTCCAGTGCTATCAGGCTCCGTGCGATTTTTCCAAATGTCTCTTTCACTGCTTCCGGTGTTGTTGCGACTTTCTGTTCAAGAATGATTTCGCCTGCTTCATCCAGAACACAGTAGAACGACCAACGATCTCCCAGATCCACACCGATCGTTAGCTTTTGCTCCTTTAAAATTTCATTACTAAATGCGTGCATAGTGCTAATCTTCTTCATCGCCGGTCTCCTTTTTTGTGCCTCGAGCACGTCGAACATTGGGAGCGTATCGCATCCCGCTGGAGACCGGCCTTCTCCCTCGAAAACACTGATGGGAAGCAGTTGGTTAGTTGGCTTGGATCGGCACTAGAGTCACCTTGTGCCCTAGTTTCTCGAGTCGTCTGACGAAGTATCGCCTCAGCCCGGCAGAATCTATGCGATCGAAATAATCTCCACCGAGATCCTTGTAGTTACGCTCATTCTTTTGCAGGTAGTAGCCAATGATTACAAGGCTGTGTGCCACCGCTATGATGGCCCTCTTGCTCCCACGCCTGGCCGCCACTCGCCGGAATTGCGCCGACAAGTAGGTGTTCTTTGTCCGCGCCGCAGCCCAGGCACATTGACATGCCATGCGACGCAACCATGGACTACCTTTGCGGGTTGTGCCGCCCAAGCGTTTACCGGCGCTTTCGTAATTACCTGGACATAGGGAAGCCCAACTGGCCAACTGTTCAGCCGTCGGAAACTGCGCCATGTTCTGACCTACTTCGGCTAGCAGAGTCCATCCTGCTAGTCGATCGATGCCTGGTATGGAGTCCCATCGAGCCACGGCTTCTGAGAGCTCCGGCCGTTCTCGTCCGATCTCCTCCAAACGTTCATCCAGCAATAGGATCTCGTGCTCGACAAAACGCAATTGATCAAGTAAACGCCGTAGCAGAAAGCGGTGATGTGGCCGGATCTTTCCTTCCAGGGCAAGTCTCAATTGCGGGGTTTTGGCACGGAGATGTCCCAAGGCGAGGGACGCGAGGTAGTTCGGATCATTTTGACCGGCGATGATTTCTTCCAGCATGGCACGTCCACTCTTCCCGAGCGTGTTTGTGGCCACGCTCGCCAGTTTGACGTTTGCATCCTCAAGCACCTTCTGAACTCGGCTGCTGATACGCGACGCTTCTTGCGATAGACTCGCTCGCATTCTCGTTAGGTCTCGTAAATCGCGGATGATTTCGCAGGGTACGTAGCTTGGCCGCAGGAGACCATGTTGCAGCAGCTGCGCAATCCATTCGGCATCTTTTTGGTCGGTCTTGCGACCAGGCACATTCTTGATGTGCTGTGCATTCGCCAGTACGATTGTGAATTGCCCCGCTAAAATGTTCCAGACCGGCTTCCAATAAACGCCGCTGGACTCCATCGCTACCTGTGTCGCATCAAACTGCCTGAGCCAATTTCCTAGCTCCTGTAGGTCTTGGGTCATCGCAGCAAAACGACGTTGATGCTTCTGCACTCGCCCCGCTACCTGTACCAAAATGCAAGCGGAAATCGAGCTCTTATGTACATCTAGACCGCAACATCTCGTGTGCAGCACGTCCATGATGAAACCTCCTCGTGACGTGCGATCCAGGACGCGCCGATTAATGATTCTCCCTCGCGTGCTCTCCTCACATGAGGAGGCTACAGTCCGTTGTGCCGAGGCGCATCCCGGGTCAAACTCATCCGCGGGCTCTAAAGCACCAGTAAGGCCGAAGACCTCTGGACCACACGTCTTGGCACAGCATAGTTAAATCCGATCCCGTTTTCATGGGTCGTTGTGACGCGGAGCGACATGCAGAACTCATCCCATCTGAACGCCGTTCGCGTCAATGTGAAGTACTACTTCACACATTCCGAGTACGCCACTTGAATCGGGAGGTAGCCAGAAAGCGATTCGCAAAGGATAAGGATGAGGATAGGGGCCCGATTAATGCGCTTACCGGAAGTTTGCTCCAGCCCAGACCGATTGGCCGATTAGCCGTAAGCATTGAGCGATCAAGACCGACGGTGATACCCTCAGCGGTACGTATGACAACCACCTTCATCCATCATCCCGGCCTGTCCGGCCCGTTCGGCGCGCTGATGGACGAGTACGAGCGCGCTGCAGAGGACTTCTGCCGCGTGGTCGAAAGTTTCGATCTCCTCCGGTTCGACGCCGAGCGGCCATCGAACAATCCGAACACGATTTCGCCGCGCGCGATTTGCCTCCACGTGATTGGCGCGGCGCATCGATACGCGCACTACATCCGCAAGGCGCTCGGCGTTGAGTTCGTCGAACGATACGAGGCCGATCCTGCGCGGTTGCACTCCCCACGGGATGTCCGAGGTTTGTTAACTGATGGAATCGTGTTGACGGAGCAAACCGTCGAGCCACTGCTGAAGGCAACCGAGCAAGAAATTCAGGCGCTGTCATTCGCGGTGCGCTGGGGTCCGCGATACGACCCGGAGATGATCCTCGAGCATGCGGTTTGCCACTTGCTGCGCCATCGCCGGCAACTCGAGCGCTGGTAGTCGTATACGGGCAAGAAATGGGCATTAGAGGCAGGCAAAGTCCCGATTAACGTTTACCGTCCATGGCTCCTGATTGTATTTGGGGCCGTTGAAATCTCAGGTCATAGCGACTACAGTTCCCTCAGAGTGGTTCCTCAGATGGCGGAGAAGGACAAAAACGCGCCCGCACGACAGGTTCCGGGAACGGAGGAGTATCTCCTCCATGCCTTTCTCGAACACATTCCTTACAATGTGTATTTCAAAGACCGCGAGAGTCGGTTTGTCCGCATCAGCCGATCCTTGGCGATCCACTTTGGACTCAGCGACCCTGCCGAGGCAGTCAACAAGACTGATTTCGATATTTTTACCAAAGAGCATGCGGAGCAAGCCCTCGCCGACGAGCAACGCATCATCCGTTCCGGTCAGCCGATTCCGGAGAAGGAAGAAAAGGAGACGTGGCCGGATGGACGAGAGAACTGGGTCCTCACTACCAAGCTGCCGCTGCTGGACGCCAAAGGGAACGTCATCGGGACAATGGGAATTTCGCGCGATATCACCGAGCGCAAGCGAATAGCGCAGGAGATCGAGGAGCATCATGCTCATCTGGAAACACTGGTTGCGGAAAGAACTGCTGAACTTGCAGCGGCAAACGAATCATTGCAACGAGAGGCCGAAGCTCTGCGCCAGAGCAACCGACTGCTTAATTCCATAATGGAAGGCGTTAACGAAGTTATTTTCGTGAAAGACCTCGAAGGCCGCTACGTCATCATCAATACGATGGGCGCTCAACGGGTGGGACGTTCGCCCTCAGAGGCGATTGGCAAAACCGATTTCGACCTTTTTCCCTCCACCATCGCTGAGACCATCAAAGCTACCGACACAGAAGTAATTCGCACCGGCAAAACGCGGACTCAAGAAGTAGCAATGGTATTGCCTTCCGGCGTCCGAACCTTCTTCACCACCAAGAGCCCTCACTTGGGTCCCGCCGGCGAAATCATCGGCGTCATCGGGGTCGCTTTTGATGTGACAGAGCGCCGCCAACTCGAAGAGCAGATTCAACGGGTGCAAAAAATGGAAGCGATTGGTACCCTCTCCGGCGGCATCGCTCACGACTTTAACAATATTCTTACGGTGATCAAGGGCTACACCGACCTCCTCCTCGGGGGCATACAGGACGGCAGGCTACGCGCGCTGGTCTCATACATCGACCAGGCGGCAGATCGCGCCTCGGCGCTCACCCGCCAGTTGCTCGCCTACAGCCGCCGCCAGGTGCTGCAACCGAAGATCATCAATCTCAACTCGCTCGTAGTGAACCTCGATAAAATGCTGCAGCGAGTCATCGGCGAAGACATCGACATACGCACCATCGCCGCGCCCAATTTGGGCTCCGTCAAATCCGATCCCGGCCAGATAGAACAGGTCATCATGAACCTCGCGGTCAATGCTCGTGACGCGATGCCCAACGGGGGCGATCTCACTCTCGAAACGGCCAACGTCGATCTCGACGATATCTCCGCCCAAAAGCACCCTGGAACTGTGGCTGGCCGGTACGTAATGCTCGCAGTGAGCGACACAGGAATCGGGATGGACGCTGAAACCCGATCCCACATCTTCGAACCTTTCTTCACCACAAAGAGTGTCGGCCGCGGCACGGGCCTCGGTCTTTCCACAGTCTATGGCATCATCAAGCAGAGTGGAGGATCGATAGAGGTCTACAGCGAACTCGGGCAGGGAACAACGTTCAAGATCTATCTGCCACGCATCGAAGCGCCCGCCGAGCCTCTGCAGGCAGCACAAGGACCTGCCAGTCGCGTAGAAGGCACAGAAACCATCCTACTCGTAGAAGACGAAGCCCAGGTCCGCGAGCTGGCGGCTGCAGTTCTCACCTCGTGCGGATACACCGTGCTTGTTGCCGACTCGACGCGCACCGCCGCGTCAATATATGACGCTCACACGGGTGACGTTCACCTGCTGCTAACCGATGTAGTGATGCCTGGCGGTGGTGGCCGGGAGGTCGCGAACCAGGTTCTAGCGCGTCACCCCAAGATCAAGGTGCTCTACATGTCCGGATACACCACCAACGCAATCGTCCATCATGGAGTTCTTGATCCCGGTACTTTCTTCCTCCAAAAGCCTTACACGCCGGCAGTCTTGTCGGCCAAAGTTCGCGAAGTCCTCGATTCCACATAGGCCAAAATCACGCTCATGGAAGGACTTGAAACAGCTCGCGAGCAGATTACTTTCGGTTAGCGTTATCCGGAAGCAATCGCAACTCGTCAACGTGGTAATGCCGGCAGGGCGACTCCCCGGTCGCTACCCGACCTGCATGAGCAACCCGGTTCGAGCTGAGGTCAGTGCGCCGTCGACGGCCCCGGTGTTCCATCGGACCATTCATTGGCTAAAACCATGAAAATGGTCACGCGTTGTTCAGGGTTATTGGCCGCTATAATCGGCGAGCCAGGCAGATTGGCTCCCCAGCTTTTTTCGACATCACCCGCAACAAGGAACATCACGTGTGGATGCCAACTCTTGGCGCCGTCGTTCAGATACTGTTGCTTCGACATCATGTAGCACATCGCTCCAGGCGCAAGCGGGGGCAGTTCTTTCTTCTCGAGCGCCGACACGGTTGCCGCGCCGATCTCAGCTTTCGATTTTCCTGCGAGTGCCAGCTTGGTCTTCATAAGAAAGATAGGCAGAAACGTTCTTGCGGCTGCCGGATTGTAGCAAGTGGGGGCGCGCATTTTGGGATTCCAGAAGTCCGACGCATCGCTCGGGTTCGCCCATGATCGCTCGACAATGCAGACAAATCCATTCGCGCCTTTCACCGCGGTCGCATAGCCATCGCGTCGCAGCACCATCACTTCAGCTTGATCCGAAATCGACGCTGGAGCAGCACTGCGAGCCAGCGCGATCTCGGCATTCTCGTCCGGAATCAAATACTGATCGAGAGGCGCCATTGCCGGATAGGAAGCCTTTTCCACCTGTGCTCGTAAACAGATCGGACAGGATAAAAAGACCAGAACAATCAATGCTAAAGCGGCGATATCCGAGCCGGGGATGCGGGAGGCCCATTTGAGCGCCTCTTCGCGCGAGTTCACCTGAATAATCCAGAAGCCGCCGACCACTTCTTTCGTTTCGGCAAACGGTCCGTCGGTGACTTTCGACTTTCCGCCTTTGAAGGTGACGCGTGCGCTCATCGTCGCGGGCGGGATCAGACCGTCGACCTCGAGCAGCGCGCCGGCTCTCCCTAGTTCCTCGTTGTACTTGCCCATTCGCTCCATGGCTTTGAGGTCGGGTACCGTGCCGGGTTTTGCGTTTTCGTAGCCGTTCGAAAACATGATCATCATGAAACGCATGGTGTTCTCCTCGAGTGTTGTGGGGACACCGTATCAGGGCCGCTACTTTTATATGAGAGTTTGGACCGCGCTGGGCCTGGTAAGTTGCGAGGCGCCGGGTGCGCGGTGCGTCGCCGCTTACTAGTCGAACGGAGTAATGGCGAATCGACGCGATTGGCAGATTTTTCGCGTAGCGTAGCAAAATCGAAGATACCAGGCCAATAACCAAGGCGAGAGGAAATAGCACCCAACGACGTTCGATAAATCGCTGCACCATTCCCGATTGGTCGGCCATCCTTTCGGCATTATCTCAAACTTGGTTGCCACATGGACGCGGTAGGAACGATCATCACTGGTCGCCCCCCGCACAGAACCGTACGGGCGCTTCTACGCATACTGCCCCCACCTTGGATGAGCTGCCTAGGTTGCGATGAAGCCTGCCCAAAAACCCCATCTTTCCTGACTCCGCAAGTAGCTGATTCCACACATTCAATTTTCGTCAGTTTCGCTTGCCCAAAATCAGATGATTTTGGGCGCTTGTCCAGAACTCCAACCAAGCATCAATGAAGAGCTAACACGTTCCAATTTCTAGGCTTATCCTGGACAAGTTCATCGGACGGTTCATCGCACGTTTATAAATGCAATGGAAGATGACGTATGCTTGTCACTGCGCTCATTGTTTTGTCTGCCTCTTCAGCGTTGTCGGCCGGACCTCGCGAAGCGATGCCGATCAGACGGTTCCTAGAATCAAGCACCGGTCCTCCACTGTTTCCCGCTACGATGAGAGCTGAAATAAGGACCTGGTCAATTGCAATAAACTTTCGATTACCCGTAATTTGCCCGGGAGTGACGACTGGACTTTGCATCTCATGATAGTCAGGAAATCCATAAACCTTAACCGGTTCGCCGGACTGGCAACTCGATGACCGATCAACTCCGAGCTGCGCTTTGGGTTTCGCATCAATTGTCACGACGGCAAGATCGTGTTCCTCGCTGGCCCACACTCTAGTTACCCTGAATTTCCGTTTGGGCTCTCTCCAATGGTGGGCTTCCGTGTGCTCAGCCAAAACGTGGCGGCACGTTACAATCCCGAAGTCATGGATGTAGACTCCCGTACCCTGCTTCAATTCTCCGTACTCGCTCTCAAGGACCCAAAGTGTTTCTAGAAGGACCAGTTCACTTGCATCGTTTGTCGCCGTGATGAATTTAAATGGAAACTTTCGGTCTAACCCACAATAATCCCAGTAAAACTTTGCATGGACGGAGCTATCTTTGCCTTTTACAAAACCAATGAAGTCTATTTTGCCTTTTAATACCTTTTTGAAATCGGGTTTAGGCTTTCTACGGGATTTTCGATCCCACTCTGAGTGAAAGCTCGTTTCGGCGACAGTTAGTCCATCACTTCTCCAGGAGTGCAGCATGGCCCTAACCTGATTCAGCAAAGCCCTTTTAACGTTCGGCTTTTGATTAACAGTCAGACCTGTAACAGTCTGGCGTTGATCTCTCCGGTAAAGTCGAATCTTTCTTTCATTGACGTGAAAGCCATTCCCTTCAATTATGGCTTTTAGCTCAGCTCCCGTTGAAATCTGATTGGAAACTGCATCAGTAATACCAATCGATTTTGGAAAAATGTTCTTGGTAGTTGAGAACGTAATATCGTCTGCGTAGCGCGTATATGTCAGCCTATTATGCTTGGCCAGCAAACAGAGTTGAGAATCGAGTTGGGCACAAATCATGTTTGAAACAATCGGTGATGTAGGGGCCTGACCGGACCGACTTTTTGTACCAACGCGAGTGAGAGAGTGTACATCAGTTGATCGGCCCGGCTTTTTCAGACCAACCCTAGGGTGAGTTTTCGGCAGTTTGCATCCCAAAGAAATCGCGGCTAGCCGCGATTTCTTTGGCGAATTCGTTGGGAGTCTTCTCCCCGAGAGATCGGTGAGGACGACTCCCATTGTATTCGCCTCGCCAAGTCTCTACGATCTGCTGAGCTTCCGTCAAGGATGTAAACCAATGTGCATTCAGGCATTCCGCTCGAAACGTGCCGTTGAACGATTCCACGAAGGCGTTGTCGGTCGGCTTCCCTGGTCGGGAAAACGCGATGCGCACTCCGTTCTGATAAGCCCATAGATCCATCGCTTGACTGGAAAATTCGCTGCCATTGTCACAGTGCATCATCTTTGGGACTCCGCGGGTGTTTTTGATCCGGTTCAGTACCCGCACCACATCCTCGCCCTTCAGCCGTTGCTCTGATTCAATCGCCAGGCATTCCCGCGTGTAAATATCCACCACCGTCAGCGACCGAAATCTTCTTCCGTCTGCTAACTGATCGGCCACAAAGTCCATCGACCACACCTGGTTCGGCCTCGTAGGGCGGAAACGCTCTCGCCGGTGTTCCGCTACTCGTCGGCGTCGTTTCCGCCGCTGCTGCAGCGTTAATCCTTCTTCCCGGTAGATCCGTTCCACCAGGTATTTCCCCACTTTCCAGCCCTCGCGATTCAGCAGCACACGAATCTTCCGATATCCGTAGCGCACTCTCGTTTGCGCTATCTCCCGAATGCGCATCCGCAGCTCGGTCCGTGGATGCAAATTCTCCGATGTTTTCGACAACCATCCGCTGCTGTTGAACGTCAAGAACGGCACTATCGATCTACAAACAGGTGAGCTGCTCCCGCACAAACGCCAGGACTACTTGACGAAGATGGTTCCCATCGAATACGACGAGAAAGCGGAGTGCCCAAAATTCTCCGGGTTTCTTAGCGAAACGCTGCAAGAGGCCGAACTTGTCGGCTATATCTCGCGCTTTGCGGGCTACTGCTTGACGGGGCTGACAAGCGAGCAGTCGTGGTTCATGTTCTACGGCGTAACGGCGAGCGGGAAGTCCACACTCATCAACGTGCTGCGCGGGCTGCTCGGCCCTTACGCGCTCGCGCTACCTGAGAATTATTTCCTCGTTACGAAAAACACCAGTGACTTTGCAACGGCCAACCTTGCCGGCGTTCGCTTAGCGACCTGCGCCGAGACAAACGAAGGGAAACGCCTTGACGTGGGAAAGATCAAGATGCTCACCGGCGAAGATGTCATAGCGGCTGCGCTGAAGCATGAGAACTATTTCAATTTCAAGCCGCAAGCAAAGCTCGTGCTCGCGACGAACCATCGGCCTCATGTGCCAGCAACGGACGAAGCAATCTGGCGGCGCGTGAAAGTCGTGCCGTTCAACATCACCGTGCCGGAAGAAAGACGGATCCCCGACCTCGCAAATGAGCTGCTCGCAGTCGAGGGACCAGGCATTCTGCGATTGGCCGTTCTCGGCTGCCTGTCGTGGATTGAGAACCATTTAGACGAACCGGCGGCAGTGAAATTCGCGGCTAATGAGTACCGGACTGATGAAGATATTGTGCTGAATTTTCTTCGCGAATGCTGTCGGATGGACCAGTCGGTCAGAGTCCTACGCAAAGAATTGTTCGCAACATACACACGCTGGAGCAAAGCGAATGGCTTGCGGCAGATGACCACGACCAAGTTTGGCAGAGAGCTTCATCGCCTTGGCATCAAGGGTGATGACGGAAATCGGTTCTGGTACGGCGTCCAGATCGAGCAAAGCTTCGATGTGTAACGCGAAAGCAGACCCGGGGGTTATCTTGCGAAGGTTGCGAATGTTTAGGTCTATTTCCAAGAACTTTCCATACGCGCGCGCGTATGACGCGAATTCTTGGAATTGGCCTCAAGCGTTCGCAACCTTCGCAAGAGCGCGTGATGATGTTCGTCCATAGCGGACATCCCGACCGTTGCTTACTAGGGTGTAAGTCGAGAGCTTTTATTTTGTCCGTTGCACAAGAGTTGCACGAAAGGATCGATTTCGATGGACACTCCAAGGCCGCAAAAACAATCCGAGCACCTATTGACGGCCGCTGAAGTTGCAGAAATGCTTCGCGTCTCGCCGTCATGGATTCGTGAGAAGACACGAGAACGCGCCCTCATTCGTGACACCGATCCTCTCCCGCATGTCCGTCTTGGAAAGTACGTCCGCTTTCGATGGACTGACGTGTCGCAGTGGCTGGACCGGCAATCGACCAGAAAGGCGGAGAGCCGATGAACCAGGAGCTGCTCGCACAACATTGACAAGAAAGTGGTCCACATGAGACAGCTCAGCGCGAGTCGCGGAAGGCGATCAAAAAAAGGAGAACATAAAATGAGCTACCGGCAACCCTCTACACAGAGGGGTTACATCTTCAAGCGCAGACGAAGTTGGTACGGACGATGGCGACAAGACGAGATCCAGAATGGAAACTGCGTCCGCGTCCAACGCTGTGAAAAGCTGTGTGACTATAGCGATCGCTACAGGACGAAGAAGGACGTGCAGCCACTCCTGGACGAAATACTTCAGCCACTGAATGCAGGAACAGCCAGGCCCGAATCAACGCTCTCGATTCGCGAGTACACAGAGAAATTCTTTTTGCCGAATGCAGAACGCGAGCTGCGACCCGCTACCTACAACGGCTACAAATACACCTGGAAACTCTACCTCCGTCCACATCTCGATAAAATCACGCTCCGAGATTTCCGTTGCGTGGACGCAACCAACTTGCTCAAGAGCCTCCATCACTCGCATGGCCTGGGCCGCACTACGCTCAGCCACACCAAAGTGCTCTTGTCCGTGATCTTCAAGCACGCGAAGACATTAGGAGCCCTCGATGGCGCAAATCCAGTGACCGATTCGGCGATCCCGAAGGCAGCCAACTCCGGACGCCCGACCCATGCTTATACCCCACAAGAAATCGTACTGATGCTCGATTCCTTGGAAGGCACACCGAAACTTGCGATCTCCGTGATGTTCTTCTGTGGCTTGCGGCCGTCAGAAGCTCGGGGATTGAAATGGAGCGACTACGATCCAAAAACGAAGACACTCTCGATCGCGCGGAGCATGTGGCGAAGTTTTACGACGGCGCCGAAGACGGCATCGTCCGTAGCCACGGTGCCCGTGCCGACAGTTCTTGCGGATCTCTTGGAAGCAACTCCGCAGATGTCGGAGTATGTCCTCACCTCGGCAAAAGGCAGACCAATCGACCTGTACAACCTGGCGTCGCGTGTAATCTGTCCAGCTCTCGCGAAATGCAGCACGTGCCAGAAGGAAAAGCACGAAGTGAACGGCCACGAATACAAACCCATCATCGAATGGCGGGGATTCTATGCCTTACGGCGCGGATGCGCGACTCTCGCAACGTCGCTCGACTCAGCTCTTGCGGCGAAAAGCCTCTTGCGTCACGCGAACATCTCGACGACGGACCAGTTCTACATCAAGTCCGTTGACGCGGATGCGGTGCGCGCCATGCATAAAGATAGATGCCCTTTTCGCTCAGGGGGACGGTCCCGCGAATTGAAGGCTCAGCCAATGAATCCGATTTCAAACGGTTGCACAACCGGTTGCACACAACCGAGCCAACTCAGCCCAACCACCATGATTTTGCATACCCAGAGTGAAGCTATCCTACTGATAACACGTCCCTCGGTCGAAGCGCGTTCGCCTGTGGCACCGAATGTCGCGGGTTCAAATCCCGTCTCCCACCCCAACGAGCTTTGAACCGCACACTCAACTGGTCTAGTTCACTTTCGTCTCTTTTCCACCACGAACATTCCATCGGGAAACAGAATGCCTTCTTCTTTCCCCACACGACGAAACTTCTGCATCCACTTGAATGGCTCTTTGCCGAGGGGAACTCCGGGCAGCAGGTAGGAAGCAGCTTTTTCCTTAAGAGCCAGCAAGTCTTCATGTGTTGATTCCGAAGTGAGTTCAACCGTGATTCCAAGCTCATCGAAGTAACCTGCAAAATGTTCCTTCACGCTCACCACGTTGGGGCCGCTGAGGATGCGGCGTAACGAAATGATGATTTCGTCCACCCTGTTTTTGCCGTACATTGCGTCTGGATTCTCCCACTGTGCTGGCAGAACTTCACGCAAATATTCAAAGTGAAGATTCGAATGTAATAAGATACGCCTTTATCGACATTGTAAGCTCAGCACGAATCGCTTAAAGCTCAAAGCACGCTCAAGTACGCTGGGTTCAAATAGGAACAAGCTTGTCACCCCAATTCCTAACGACCACAATATTCCTGTTCCACCTGGTATTTCCGAAAGATGCGGTCTGCTGTCAAGAGGATCAGTCCCTCCACGCGAGCCTGTGCGATGAGCATTCGGTCAAACGGATCGCGGTGATGGTTCGGTAATGAGTCCAGGGCTAACGCATGAAGATGAGTGATATCCAGCGCTTGCATAGACATCAATCGCATCGCGCGAGTCACAAACTCGGCAGGCTTTTCCGGTAATTTCAATTTGTCGGTGCCAACCTTGATTGTTATTTCCCAAGAGCTTACCGGGGATAGATACAATTCGGATGAACTATCCGCAAGAAGGATTAGCGCCCGATGGCTTAGCTTGGATTGTGCGCTAAGGCTGTGGATGAGTACACTGGTATCCACCAAGTATCTCACGGCTTCTTTTTCTTTCGTTGGACTCGCCCCTCAAACGCGTCCAGAATCTCCTCCGGAAGCGGCGCATCGAAATCATCGGCAATCTTGATCGTATCGCCGTAAGCTCCAAGCTGCCGCTCGGGCTTTTGCCTCGACACAGGCACCAATCGCGCCACCGGCACACCACGATTAGCGATGGTGATCTCCTCTCCCGCCGCGACCCTGCGCAACAGGCGGGACAATTGAGTCTTCGCTTCGTGAGTGTTCACTTCCTTTTTCATATATCCATACTAGACTAAGTTCGTAGACTAAGTCCAATGTTGTTGGAACTTCAATTCGTGGCGCGCTGCCCGAGCCAGTTGGTGAATTTTTAGTCCTCTTTAGAGGCAGAAGAAGGCTTGATCCGTCTAAACAGTCTGGTAGTGTACGCACATCGCTGGCGGAGGGCCCTGCAACGAGCCGCGGTGAGTTCCGCAAGTGGCAGGGCTGAGGAGGTGGGGAATATGCGGACTCTGTGGCAGGACATGCGTTACGCGCTGCGCTTGCTGGCAAAGAACCCCGGGTTTGGCGCGATTGCTGTGCTGTCTCTGGCGCTGGGAATCGGCGCGAATACTACGATTTTCACGGTGATCAATGCGATCTTGCTGCACCCTTTGCCCGTCAAGGACATTTCGCGCGTCGTGCAGGTCGACACAATCGACACCAAGACGCTTGTCACCGCGGCGAATGCCACCAAACTCGGCATGTCGTTTCCCAATTACCAGGACTATGCCCGCGACAACCAGGTGTTCACCGCAGCCGGCTGCGCCGTTGGTCCGCTTCCCTTGACCTGGAGCGGCGGCGCGGAGCCGAAGCAAATCTTCGGCCAGCTAGTCAGCGCAAACTATTTTGACATTCTTGGAATGCGTCCAGCTGTTGGAAGATTCTTCTTGCCCGATGAAGACAGCAAGCTGGGTGGCAACGACGTCGCGGTGCTGAGCTATAGCTTGTGGGCCAATAAATTCGGCTCCGATCCCAACGCGGTTGGCAAAGTTCTTACGCTTAACGCCACGCAGTACACCGTGATTGGTGTGGCGCCGCGCGGCTTCAAGGGCGCGTTCACGTTTGGAAACGCCGAGCAAGTCTGGATTCCCGTTAGCATGTATCCTCAAGCGCTCGCGGGCTTCTTTAAAGATAACTTTAACGACCGCCGGTTTCTGACCACCACAATGTACGGGCGGTTGAAAGACGGCGTGAGTGTGGCCAGCGCGGAAGCATCGCTGAAGACCATGGCCACACATTTGGAGAGCGCCTTTCCAAAAGATAATGCCAGCCGGAGTGTGGCGCTGACTCCACTCGCCGATGCCGCCGTGGGAGTGAACAACCGCACGCAGATCGCCCTGGCCGGCGGAATGATGATGGGCATCGTCGGACTGGTGCTTTTGATCGCTTGCGTGAACCTGGCCAATCTGTTGCTCGCCCAAGCTGCCAGCCGCGAAAAAGAAATCGGGCTGCGCGCGGCGCTCGGCGCCACCAGTGGCCGGGTGGTGCGGCAGTTGCTGACGGAAAGTCTGGTGCTGGCGATTCTGTCGGCGGTTGTTGGCTTTGTCATCGCTTATGGGGGCCGCGCGGCGCTGTGGTCTTTCCGGCCGCCGTTCATCGAGGATGGCGACATCGATCTCAGTTTCGATTCGCATGTTCTTTTATTCACTGTGAGTGTGGCGCTGCTTACCGCGGTGCTGATTGGGGTTGCCCCAGCGATCAAGGCCGCCAAGCCTAACTTGATCGACACGCTGAAAGTCGGAGGGCGCGGTGGAACGGTTGGTTGGACGCGCAATCCCTTCCGAAGCCTTCTGGTTGTACTGGAAATCGCTCTGGCGCTTGTGGCACTGGTTGGCTCCGGTCTGTTTATTCGCAGCATGCAAAATGCCCAGCGAATCGATCCGGGATTTGAGTCCAAGAAGCTGTTCGTGTTCGCTTTCGATTTGGGAGCGCTGCACTACGATGAAGGCCGCGGACAGCAGTATTTTCGCGCCGCGATTGAACGCGCCAAAGGTACTCCGGGCGTGGAGTCGGCCACGATTGCCTCGAATTTTCCACTCGGCGGGGGATTGCTGCGCACTGTTTTCCCCGAAGGGCAGGACGAAGCGTCTGGCTATCGGGGCACTTTGACCACACTCAACGACATCGCTCCGAATTTTTTCGAGACCTTGCGAATCCCGCTGGTGACTGGCCGCGAATTCAACGATGCCGATCGCAAAGACACCAAGCAAGTGGCGATCATCAATGAGGCGATGGCCAAACAGTTCTGGCCTGAGCAGAACGCGGTCGGCAAACGCTTCCACTTTTTCGGAGAGACGGAATTGCGGGAAGTGGTGGGAATGGTGCGCAACACGGTTGTGAACACCATCGGCGAAGAGCCACAGCCGCTGGCATATTTGCCACTGACACAGGACTTTTCTCCAGCGGTGACGATGCAGGTGCGGACCAGCGGGAGGCCCGAAGCGGTGATCTCGTCGGTGCGCAGCCAGGCGCAATCGTTGGACCCCAATCTGGCGCTGACGAATGTGAACACGATCGAAGAACTGATCGATCAGGGACTGTATGCGCCGCGTCTGGGCGCCGCGCTGCTGAGCGTGTTTGGAGCGCTGGCGCTGTTTCTGGCGGTGATGGGAGTCTATGGCGTGCTTTCTTACTCCGTGAATCAGCAAACGCGCGAGATCGGTATACGCATGGCCATGGGCGCAGAAACAGGCCGCGTATTGAAGCTCGTGGTGGGGCAAGGGATGCGCCTGGCGCTGGCCGGGCTTGCGCTAGGACTGGTGATCGCCCTTGCGGCGATGCGCGTGCTGTCCACGCTGCTATTCGGGGTCAGCGCCCACGATCCAGTCATTTTTATCGGCGTTTCCGCGGTTTTGCTGGCCGCGGCGATCCTGGCTTGCTACATCCCTGCGCGTCGCGCCACCAGAGTCGACCCCATGATCGCGCTGCGTTACGAATAATCGGAAGCCAGATACAGAAGCCCGGTGCGGAGGCGTGCCCTTCCCGCGCACCGGGCTTCTATTCTTCCTCGACAAAATTGCTGTGGCGATGCGACGCCGGATTCACTTCTCAGAACGCGAACTTCAGCGCCAACTGAATCACGCGACCCGCCTGCGCCGATTGAATCTGCCCGAAATTTGGTGAGCTGATGTCGTTGTTCGGAAGCACGAAGTTCACATTGTTGAAGATGTTGAAAAACTCCGCGCGAAACTGCAGGTTCATGGACTCGCGAATGGGAATCATCTTGATGGCGGAGAAGTCCCACTGCTGAAACGCAGGTCCGTTCAAGGTATTACGGCCCACGTTGCCGAACTGGCCAGTTTGCGCTTGCTGGAACGCGCCGGTATTGAACCAGCACTGCGGCGTGCGGACTTGGGCCCCGCTGATTGGACAAGTGCCGGTGTTTGGATTGCCAACGAGATTGGGGCGGCTGCTGAAAAATCCGGAGATTTCCGGCGCGCTTCCCTGGAGTGAGGGATTACTGGAATCATAGACGGTAAACGGCGTGTTGCTCATCAGAGTAGTTATGCCATTTACCTGCCAGTTGCCGAGAATATGTCCGTACCAGTTTTGCGGGTGGCTGAACCAGGGCAAGTTCCACTGGTAGCTGGCGACAAAACGCTGTCGGGCATCAAACATGGACCTGCCGTACTCGGACTTCACATCAAATGGATTCTGCGCGAGGTCGTTTTCGCCGGCGGTACTTTGCGAAGCGGAGCCGGTAATGTTGAATGTGGAAGCGTCGTCGAGGGTTTTGGAGAGGGTATAAGAAAGCAGGAACGATAAGCCGTGGCTGAATCGCTTGCGCAGGCTGACTTGCAGCGCGTTGTATGTGGAATCGGCGATGCCGGCAATTTCGCCGGCCGAGGAAAAGGTGCATGGGGAGGGCTGAGCAACGGTGCAGCCGGAATAGAGGCGGCGCTGGTCCGCATTGTTCTGGTTAGAGATGGGAGCGCCGTCGATTTCTCCGGGGATGTAAACCGCTGGGTTGGCTTCAATAAAGCGCGGAAGCTTGGTTCCTTTGGTACCGATGTAGCCGATCTCAAATAGCCAGTTGTTGCCAAAGGCGCGCTGGATGTTCAGGTTCCAGTCCTGCGCGTATGGCAGGCGCAGGTTCGGATTCAGAGTCAGGAGCGTCATGGGCTGCGCAAAAGTGCCGTTAAACGGATTTTGCCCGTTATAAGGATCGGCGAAATTCGGAGTGCTGATTTGAGGTGTCTGCAAATATGGCGGCGCACTGATTGGTGTCTGCAGCGGGCCGCCCTGGCCGGTGTAATACGGATCGTAGAAAATTCCATAAGCAGCGGTGACCAACCAGCGGCCCGTGCCAGTAACGTCCCAGGCAATGCCGACGCGCGGAGCAAAGCCGGCGCGATCGGTAGGAATCAAGCCAGCGGGAACGCCCTTATCGCCGGGATAGAGCAGGCCTTCGGGCGCGGTTGGAAACACAGTGGATTGCCGTCCGGGAATCCACAAATTCTGCAGGTTGTGCTTTTCGGTGTAAGGCGAGGGCACCTCATATCTCAACCCATAGTTGACGGTGAGGCGCGGCGTGATTTTCCAGGTGTCCTGCGCGTAAAGATTGAAAGCCTGACCGCGCAAATTCCGCGAGAAATTTCCACCGCCCTGCAAAAAGAAAACCGGCTGGCCGAACAAGAAGCTGGCGAAGGAATTGTTAACCGGAAAAGTGGAGAAGACGAAGAAACCGTTGGTGGCGATTCCCTGCAGTACGTTGATTTGATCGTACTGATAGCCACCGCCAAATTTGAACTGGTGGCGCCCACGGACCCAAGTCAATGAACCGGAGTAGTCAAAAGAATTCTGGTAGGTGTTACGGGGACCGGTAATGGGATCGCCGATGGAGGCGTAGCCACCTACCTGAATAAACGGCGGGCCGCTGGCCGACTCCAGAGTGGGCTCGTAAGTGAAGCCAAGACTGGCAGGGTCAGTGTGATTCAAGTGCTGATCGAGCAGCAATTTATTGCGCAAAAAGGAGAAGCGCAATTGTCCCACCACGGTTGGTGAAAAGGTGTGTGTTTCCTGGGCCACAAAATTTTGCGGCCGTTGATCCACGCCAACGGGAAATCCGGGAACATTGGCTCCCGCGCTGGAAAGTGGGTCGGTCTGGCTGCTCTGGCCGAAACTGTAGCGGAAATTCAGGGCGTCGCGATCGGTAAGGTAGTGGTCCAAGCGAACGCCGAACTGGTCGGTATCGGCGACAAAGGTCTGAGTACCGACGAAGGTGAACGCGCCGGAATTGGCGAGTGGATAATAGGGCAGGAGATTCTGGGAAATGGGATCGATGAAAGGCAGTTGATTGTTGGGAATAGGCTGGCCTGTGAACTCATTGAAGAGTTGGCCATTCTGACTGATTTGGCCTGTGGAATTGTCGATGCACAGACCCTGGGGATTAAATGTGCCATTGTTCAGCGGACATTGATCGGCAAAGTTGCCGGTGCGTTCGGCATCCGAAGGCACGGTAGTACGGGTGGTTTCGCCCTGCCGGTTGCGAACGCCTTCGTAGTACAAAAAGAAGAATGTCTTGTCCTGCTTGATTGGCCCGCCAAAGGTTCCGCCAAACTGGTTACGCTTCAACGGTTCGACGCTATCTGCGAAGAAGCTCTTGGCGTCCATAGCATTGTTGCGTAGAAATTCCCAGGCCGAGCCATGAAAATCATTGGTGCCCGAGCGGCTCACGATATTCGTGGTCGAGCCGGTGCTATGACCAAACTCCGCGTTCGCCGTGTTGGTCAAAATACGAAACTCCGAAATTGCATCGACAGGGGGCTGCAGTACAAACCCGCCGTCCACGGTATTGAAGTTATCCGCGCCGTCGATCAGAAAGTTGTTGGACTCTGGACGCTGGCCGTTCACGGCGTACGACTGGCCTTCGCGGGCGACGCCGCCAGCCTGTTCGAGCCCGGGCGTGAGAGGCACGACGCCGGGCTGCAGCAGACCGAGTTGCGTGAATTGGCGGCCATTGAGAGGCAAATCGAGGATTTCGCGCTCGCCGACGGTCTGACCCAGATTGGTCGAGGTGGTTTCGATCATGGAAGCGTTAGCGTCGACTTGTACCACCTGAGTGGACGTGCCCACCGCCAGTTGCACGGTAAGGTTCGCGTTCTGGTTGATGTGCAGGGTGATTCCCTCTTGCACAAATTTCTGGAAGCCTTTGGCTTCCGCTTCCAGGCGATAACTGCCGAGCGGAAGTTCTACAAAAACAAAGTTGCCGAGGGAATCCGATTCAACGGTGCGGGAGAAGTCGGTGTCCACCTGCGTAGCGGTGATCGACGCATTGCGAACGATAGCGCCGCTGGCGTCGAGGACTTTTCCGCGGATGCTCGCGGTGGTCTGTTGCGCTTCGGTGCTGACGCCAGAATAGAGAATGATCAATAAGAAAAGAAAAACATTGCCTGCCCACTTCGTACGCTTCACGATTCCCCCCTCGTATGCAATCCCCTGGCGGAGATTGGCCGCACATACACACACACGCGTCTGTCAACGCGCTACTCCTCGACGATGGAAAGTTGGGCGATTATCGGTGCGGAACGATACAGGGACAATAATGTAAAAGAACTACGCGGGACGCCGACGGCTGGGGGCGGCTCGAATGGCGCGATTCGCCTTGCTTCGGCGATGCGATATGATTTCTGGTTCGCGCACCGCAGTGCGTTCAAGACCAGGAGAGATGGACTGGAGAGTTATGACGGAAATCGAGTGCCGAGGACTGTTGCTGGACATGGACGGAGTGCTGGTGGATTCGACTCCGGCGGTTGCGCGGGTATGGTCGCGTTGGGCGGAGATGCACGGCCTGGATCCAGAAAGCGTGGTGAAGCAAGCGCATGGGCGCCCGAGCATGGCTTCGATTGTAGAACTGTTGCCAAACGCCGGAAGCGAAGTGCATCGCCGCGAGAATCATTGGATGGAACTGGGCGAGCTGGCGGATTTCAGCGACGTGATTGCCCTGCCGGGAACCAAGGAGCTATTGAGTGCGCTGTTGCCGAGCCAAGTGGCTGTAGTGACCTCAGCGATTCGAGCGCTTGCGGAAGTGCGATTGCGCGCGGCGGGATTGCTGCCGTACGTGCAGAACATGGTGACGGTGGACGACATCCAGCGTGGCAAGCCCGATCCCGAGCCGTATCTGAAGGGCGCAGCGAAGTTGAACGTGCGGCCGTCCGAGTGCGTTGTGATCGAAGATGCGCCATCCGGCGTGCGTTCCGGGAAAGCGGCAGGTGCGCGGGTGCTGGCGCTTCGCACGACGACCGGGGATGAAGAGCTTCTCGACGCCGGCGCGGATTGGATCGCGAATGATTGCGCCTCGTTGCGCATCGAAGCACAGAGTTCCGCCGACAGGATGGTGCTACAGATTGCGGATGATTCTGGGTCGCGGCGTCTGCCCAAAATGAGCTAGGTCGCGGCCAGCCACGAGACGCGACGAGCGTGGAATTGAGTCGGACAGAAGGACATATCAGAATGATTTGCTTTTTGGCCGCACGAACGTATGATGACGCCTGCTCCTGAAATCACTTGAGATTCCACATTGTCCATTTCGACTGACGCGGTTTCGACCGAGGCCTCCAGGCCCCCCGGGGTCGCCCGCAAAGAACGCGGCCGGCTGCTGCAAATTCTGGGTGTAGGTTTCGGCATCGCCGTGGCAGTGGGCAACACGATCTCCGCGGGCATTGTGCGTACTCCGGGAGATATCGCCGCGCGGCTGCCCAATCACTGGCTGTTCTTCAGCGTATGGATGGGCGGCGCGATGTACGCCCTGGTGAGCGCCTTCCAGTTGGCCGAACTCGGCTCATGCATTCCCAAGAGCGGTGGCCAGTATAACTTTTCGCGCCGGGCCATCGGCGATTTCGCCGGATTCATTGTGGGTTGGAGCGACTGGTTGTCTACCTGCGGGACAACGGGCGCGGTGGGAATCGTGATCGGCGAATACCTGGCGCATCTGTTCCCTTCGTTCGATGGCGCGCTGCGAATCAAGATCACGGCAGTCTCTGCGATTATTTTGTTTGCGCTGCTGCAATGGAAGAGCATCAGCATGGGAAGCAAGGTGCAAAACTTCACGACGGTGTTGAAGGGCCTGGTGTTTTTTATCATGGTGGTGACGTGTTTTGCCTTCGGCGGCCATTTGCGGCACGCGGCCGAAGTAGCGATTGCAGCGAAACATGTGGCGCCTGTCGTCATTCCCGTGGGTGCGGCTTTGATTACCGCGCTTCTGTTCGGCGTTCAGGCAACGATCTACACGTATGACGGTTGGGACGGAGTGATTTATTTCGGTGACGAAATCAAAAATCCGGGACACCTAGTGCCCAGGGCCATCTTTGCCAGCCTATTTTCGATTGTGATGATTTATGTGCTCATCAACGCTGCGGTTCTGTATGTCCTGCCAATGAGCGAAATTGCGGGAAACAATTTTTCGCTGGGTCTGGCCGCGGAACGCGTATTTGGCGCACACGGCGATTTCATTTTTCGGTCGATCATGGTGATTGCGCTGTTCAGTTCGCTGAACGCGTTGCACCTGATGGGTGCGCGGGTGATCTACGCGATGAGCCGCGATGGGCTGTTTTTTCGCACCGTTTCGCGCATAAACGCCGGCGGCACGCCCACGGTGGGATTGCTGCTGAGCGCGCTGGTTGGCGTGGCGTTTGCCATTTTTAGTTTCGAGCGCGTTATTGCCATGCTGGCATTCTTCTTCGTAACCAACTATTTGCTGTCGTTCGTGTCGCTGTTTCTGCTGCGCCGCCGAGAGCCGAACATGCCGCGACCGTACCGCGCGTGGGGATATCCGTGGACCACGGCGCTGGCGTTGCTCGGGTCAATCGGCTTCCTGGTAGAGGCGGTTCGCGAAGACCGTACAAATAGCATCTTGACGCTGGTGGCGTTGGCGTGCAGCTATCCGGTGTATCGCGTGCTAAAATTGGTTTCGAGCGGGAAGACTTACAATGAACCGATTTGACCGAATTACTCAAACTCCTGGGGTCATGGGCGGTAAGGCTTGCGTCCGCGGGCTGCGCGTCACCGTCGGCAATGTTGTAGGACAAATCGGCGCAGGACGTACCGTCGATGAACCTCTTGCGGATTACCCCTACTTGGAACGCGAGGACATCCTTCAGGCCTTGCGCTACGCAGCCTGGCTTGCAGAAGAGCGCGAGGCTGCCCTTCCCAGCGCATGAAAATATTGCTGGATATGAACCTGACGCCTCGTTGGGCTCCGTATCTGCGGTCATCTGGGTTCGAGGCCTTCCACTGGTCGCAGATCATATCTGCCCTCCGACATACGTTGGTTGAACTAGATGCCGGGCCTTTACTCACCATTGACGCGGACCGCGTAAGGATACGTTTGCTGCCTCTTGAATTAGCTGACTGATGGCAAATGAAAAAGGGGCGCAGCGTGTGCGCCCCGGCCGGATGAATCGCAAAACAACCGCGAAGTTCGGTTTAGCTGACCTTTTCCGCGACGGCTTTTGCCTGCAGGAATAGCAACAGATAGTCCTTGCCGCCGGTTTTTGAGTCCGTGCCGGACATGTTGAATCCACCGAACGGATGCGCGCCGACCATTGCGCCGGTGCACTTGCGGTTGAGGTACAGGTTGCCGACGTGGAACTCTTCCTCGGCGCGGCGAATTTTGTCGGGATTCTTGGAATAGACGGAGCCGGTGAGCCCGAATTCGGTGTTGTTGGCGATTTCCATGGCGTGATCGAAATTCTTCGCCTTGATCACCGTCAGCACAGGACCAAAAACTTCCTCCTGTGCCAGGCGTGCTTTGGGATCTACATCGGCGATGATGGTCGGCTCGATGAAGTAGCCTTCGCCGGCCGCTCGTCCACCGCCTGCCACCAGCCGCCCTTCCTTTTTGCCGACATCGATATAGCCGAGGATGGTTTTCATCGCGGATTCGTTGATGACTGGCCCCATGTAATTATTCGGATCGTCGCTGGGACCAACGGTGATTTTCTTGGTGCGCTCAATGAGCTTGCTCAGGAAAGTGTCGTAGACTTTTTCGCTGACGATGACGCGCGAGCATGCCGAGCATTTCTGGCCCTGGTAGCTGAACGCGGCCTGCGCTGTGCCTTCGACCGCGGCGTCGATGTCAGCTTCCTCGTCGACGATCATGCCGTCCTTGCCGCCCATTTCCAATACCGTGCGTTTGATCCAGATCTGGCCCGGCGAGGCTTTGCCAGCCAATTCCGAAATGCGTAAGCCCACTTCCTTCGAGCCGGTAAACCCGACGTAGCGCGTCTTGGGATGCTGCACGATGGTGTCGCCAATCACGCCGCCCGAACCGGTTAGGAACTGCACCGCTTCCTTGGGTACGCCAGCTTCGAACAGGATGTCGACGAATTTCGCCGCGATGGTGGGCGAATCCGCGGCGGGCTTCAGCACCACCGTGTTGCCGGTGACCAGCGAGGACACTACGAGGCCGGCCATGATGGCGCAGGGGAAGTTCCAAGGGGGAATAATGGCGCCGACGCCGAGCGGAATGTAGGTGAGGTAATTTCGTTCGCCGCGCATGGGCGTGAGTTTCTGCGGTTCAGACAGGCGCAGCATCTCGCGGCCGTAATACTCGCAAAAGTCGACGGTTTCCGCGATGTCAGCGTCCGCTTCGATCCAGCTTTTGCCCACTTCATAGCAGACCAGCGCGGCCAGCTCAAACTTGTGTTCGCGGACAAGCTGCGCGGCCTTGAAGATGTAGCGGACGCGCTGTTCGGCCGGCACTTTTTTCCAAGTGTTGAAATAATTGTGCGCGGCTTCGATTGCCTCAATGGCCTGCTCCTTGGAGGCATCCTGGAACACGCCGATGACTTGGGACGGGCGGGAAGGATTGGTGGATTTGCGTTTTCCGGTGGTGATGACCTTTTTGCCGCCGATCCACATGGGATACTCGCGGCCAAATTCGGAGGCGACCTTTTTCAGGGCCTCTTCCATTTTCTTGCGGTTGTCGGGATTCGAGAAATCGATGAAGGGTTCGTTGGTAAACTCGGGTACGTGCAGCTTGGCTTCGGCGGTCGCCATAGTGGGGTTCCTCCTGAATGGTGTAACGCTCAATTATAGGTCGACGATTGGATGCCTACAAGCAAGCCAATTTGGCATCGCAGAAGACATGCCGTGACGTGGGCGAGGCTAAGAATTGGCGAGCGCGCTGTACTGTTCCTTCGTCAACGGCACGACGGACAGGCGGCCGATTTTGACGAGGGGAGACGTGGCGAAGAGTTTGTTGGCTTTGATCTCGCTGAGCGGTACGGGCTTGGCGACCGGCTTCCCTGCTTTGATTTTCACTACCGGACTCTTGGGATTGGAAACTTGTACCGAGACCACGGAAGCTGTACCGACGGCGCTTTTCCGGTCGCCAGTTTCGTAAATAATCAGGCGGTCGCCGGGTTTCATCTCGCGGAGATTTCGCAGTGCCACGGGATTGGAGACGCCGTCCCATTCCGTTGCGCCATCCTTCTGCAAATCGGCAAAAGAATATTCGGTGGGTTCGGTTTTGAGCAAATAGTCTGACACACGCCCCTCCATGAGTTGAGTTCCACCGGCGGGCTGTCCGGCGCATCGCCCGGTATGATACCTAATTCAGATGGATATAGGCAGCAACAATTTTTCTGGTGCGACAGTAAGCCGTATAGAATCAACCGCTTACAGGGGACGAAAAGGCGGAGCAGCCCGGTCTAGGGGTGGGCCAGTTCGGCGGCGGCTTCGGCGAAAATCCGGGTGTGCTGATCAATATCCTCGGGAGTCGTGTCCGGGCACATCAGCGCCATGTTGTGAAAAGGCGTCAGCAACACGCTGCGGTTCAACGCGTAGAGGTGCAGGAAGAGCTCGAGTTCAAAGTCTGCGGCGGCAGCGGATTCACTGCCGTTGCGTGGAGGGTTCTGGCAGAAGGTATATTCGGCGCGACATCCGAGGCGCTGCACATTCCAGAGCAGGCTGTGCTTTTTGATTTCTGCGGAGACGCCCTCGTTGAAGCGTGTCGCAAGTGGAATCATTTTCGCGAAATTTTCGGGCGTGAGGATGTTCTCGAGCGTGGCGCGCATCGCGGCAAGAGAAAGGGCGTTGCCGGCCAGCGTTCCGCCGATTCCGCCGACGTCGCAATCTTCCAGATGGATGCGCGCGGAAATGCGATGAGCGACTTCTTCGGAGCATCCGTATGTGGCGCCGGGAATGCCGCTGCCGATAGCTTTGCCGAAAACGAGCATGTCCGGGTCGAGCTTCCACTCCGCGGTGCAGCCTCCCGGCCCCGCGCAGATGGTGTGCGTTTCGTCGGCGATGAAAATGGCGCCGTAGCGGCGGGCAAGTGCGCGCGCGTGCTTCCAATAATCCTTGTCGGGCAGAATGATGCCGACGTTGGTCATGGCCGGCTCGGCAAGGATGCAGGCAACATCGTGATGCTTGAGGGCGTCCTCCAGAGCATTCAGGTCATTGAACTCGACGACGCGCGTAGTCTCCGCGGGATTCACTGGAGGTCCAATATTGCCGCGCCGCGGACCCACAACGCCATCGTGAAGCGCAGCGAAGGATTCGTCGACAGTGCCGTGATAGCAATAGTGGAAGACAAGAATCCTGGAGCGTTGGGTGATTTCGCGAGCGATGCGGATGGAAAAGCGATTGGCGTCGGTGGCAGTCAGAGTGAATTGCCAGTAGGGCAAGCCGAAGCGCTTCTTGAGATCTTCGCCAACGTAAAGTGAATCCTCGGTCGGGAGCATCAGGGTGATGCCCTCGCGCACGCGGCGTGCAACCGCTTCGGCGACAACGTCGGGAGAGTGGCCTGTCATTGCTCCGGTGTCACCCAGGCAGAGATCGACGTAATCGTGCCCATCGACGCACTGAAAGTGAGCACCCTTGGCTTTCGTAACGAACACCGGGTAAGCGCCGGCCCACTTTTTCATCCAGTTCATGGGCACGCCGCCAAGAAGAGAGTTCTGTGCGCGGCGGTAGAGATCGGCGGAGCGCGGATGTTCGGTGATGAACCTCTGCGACTCGCGGTGCTGCAGTTTCTTCAATTTGTCGCGATCAATTGAGCTCATGAAGGAATTGTGCGAGGCGCCGGCACGCCAGTTATCTGAGTTCGTGAATGATTTCTTTGGCGGCATTTGCACCGGAGGCCCCCGTTAGGCCATTTCCGGGATGCGTGCCGTTGCCGCAGAGGAACAACCCTTTTACAGGCGTCTGATAGCGCGCCCAATCGAGAACCGGCCGCATGGTGAAGATCTGATCGAGCGCGATCTCGCCGTGGAACACATGGCCACCGGTGAAACCGTAAATGGATTCCAACTCTCGGGGCGTGATTACGTGCGCGGCTTCCACGATGTTTGCTAGGTTCGGCGAATAAGCGCCGAGCGTCTTGATGACGATGTTGACCAACTCGCCGCGACGCTCGCTCCAGTTCCCCGTTCGCAGATTGTACGGAGCGAATTGGAAGTAAGCGGAGAGAACGTGCTTGCCTTCGGGAGCGAGAGATGGATCGAGCAGGGTGGGAATGGTGACGTCGAGATACGGAGCGGAGGAAATCTCGCCGTACTTGGAAGCATCGAAGGCACGCTCGAGATAATCGATCTCGTGGCCAATGTGAATGCGGCCAGAGAGGGCCTGGCGGAACCCATCGGGGCCAACGGCATTGGCGAGCGACGGAAAGTTTGGCAAGTCGCCGAGAGCGAGGTGCACCTTGGCGACGTTTCCTGACATGCGATAGTTCTTCATGCGCCCAGCAAAGACGGGATCGAGATTAGCCGGATCCAGAAGGCCGAAGAAGGTGCGTTTGGGGTCGACACCGGAAACCACGGCTTCGCTGGCGATTTCTTCACCGTCGGCGAGAACAACGCCGGTGACGGCACCATCCTTGGTGCGAATCTGGGCGACTTCTGCGCCGGTACGAATTTCCGCGCCGGCACCTTTCGCCGCTTCGGACAAGGCGCGGCTAAATTCACCCAGGCCTCCGCGAGGAAACGATGCAGCGCCGACCGGATGCGCATCCGCCGCGGCACGCAGTAACAAAACGGCTGTTGAGCCAGCGGACCAGGGACCCAGCCTGGAACCAAAAATTCCGCGCGCGGCGATAACCGCACGCAGCAATTCCGTGTCGAAAAATTCGGAGACAAAGTCAGCCGCGGCCATCGGACCCCAGCGAAGCAAATCGAAAATGCCGGTCTTTCCGAGGCTGCGGACGCTGCGCCCAGCCTTGAAGAGATTCCACAGATCTTCGGGGGAAGGATTGTCGATGCCTGGCGGGATCATCGAGGCAATCTGACCGAACACACCGGACATTTCCTGAAGAGATTCGGCGAACGGCGTATAGCGCGCGCCGTCTTTCGCGGAGATGTGCGAGATCGAACCGGCAGTCTTTGCGGCGTCTTCGTAAAAAACGAGGGAGCGGCCGTCGGGAGCAGGCGCGAAGAGGCGTGGCTCCGGATGCAGAATTTCCAACTTGAAGCGGTCGAGATGAAGGTCTTTGGCTACGTCGGCGCGCAAAGGCCCGAGGGTGTGCGAAAGAGTGGAAGCTTTGAAGCCGGGATGGAACTCTTCTGTGACGGCGCCGCCGCCCACGATTTCGCGGCGTTCCAGGACAAGCGGTTTGAAGCCACCCTTCGCGAGGTAAAACGCGGTGATCAGCGCGTTATGACCACCACCAATGAGCACGACTTTCTGTCCGATAGGCATGGTCAGTTCGCCGCCTTCTTCCATTCTTTCAGGATGACCTGGCTGGCGATGCGTCCATTGGCGCCCATGATGCCACCGCCAGGATGGGTAGCGGAGCCGCACATATAGAGATTGTCGACAGGAGTGCGGTAGTAAGCCCAACCGGGAACCGGCCGCAGGAAGAAGAGTTGTTCGAGCGAAAGTTCACCCTGAAAAATATTGCCTTGGGTAAGACCGAATTCGCGCTCTAGATCGAGAGGAGTGAGCACCTGCTTGTCGATGATGATGTCTTTGATGTTGGGTGCGTGCTCAGCGATGGTGTTGATTACGTTATTGCCAAAGGCTTCCTTCTGATCGTCCCAAGTGCCTTCGGCGAGCTTGTATGGCGCGTATTGCACGAAGCAGGAGAGCACGTGTTTGCCGGCCGGTGCGACCGATGGATCGGTCAGGCTAGGGATAACCATGTCGATGTACGGCCTTCTGGAGAAGTGGCCGTACTTCGCGTCGTCGTAGGCGCGCTCCATATATTCCATGCCGGGCGAGATGGACATGGCGCCGCGCAGATGCGCGCCCACGCCGGGAAGTGAGCGGAAGTTGGGAAGCGCATCGAGCGCGAGGTTGACCTTGCCTGACGAGCCACGGAATTTATAGCGACGCACACTCTCCAGGAAGTCAGACGGCAGCTCTTTCGGTTCGATGAACTTTTCAAAGGTGAGGTAAGGGTCGACGCTCGAGGAGATAACGTTACAACTGATCTCCTCGCCGGATGTGAGCACCACGCCGCTGGCGCGATTGTTCTTAATCAGGATTTTCGCCACCGAGGCCCTGGTGCGGATTTCCACGCCCGCTTCGCGCGCGGCCGACCCGATGGAATTGGAGATTTGGCCGGTGCCGCCGCGACTGAATCCCCACGAGCGGAACGCGCCATCGATTTCGCCCATGTAGTGATGGAGCAAAACGTAAGCCGTGCCGGGCGAGCGAATACCGAGGAACGTGCCGATAATGCCGGAAGCAGACATGGTGGCTTTCAGCACGTCGGTCTCGAACCACTGATCGAGGAAGTCCGCGGAGCTCATGGTCATCAACTGGACCAGGGTGTAGCGCTCGTCGGAAGAAAGTTCACGGAAGCGCTGCAGCATGAAGTTCAATTGCTTCAGATCCTTCGGATTGAGCGTGGTGGGATCCGGAGGAATCATGGAAAGCATGGGCTTCACGAAGCGGCACATCGGCGTCATCATCTTGGAAAATTCGTCGTAAGCCTCGGCGTCAAGGCGGGAATGGCGGCGAATTTCGCGCTGCGTTTTGGCGTGATCGTTGACGCGCCAGAGATAGTCGCCGTTGAGCATGGGCGAGAAGGTGCCATCGAGGGGGAGAATTTCCAGACCGTGACGAGGGAGATCGAGTTCACGGATAATTTCGGGGCGAAGCAGCGAAACAACGTAGGAACACTCGGAGAACAGGAAGCCGGGAACGATTTCTTCGGTAACGGCCGCGCCGCCGAGGACTCCACGGCGTTCCAGAACGAGGACCTTCTTGCCTGCTTTCGCGAGATAGGCGGCGTTCACCAAACCGTTGTGGCCGCCGCCGATGACGACCACATCATAGGACTGAGGCATTCGTTATGACTCCAGATGAAGAGGACGAAAGAAATACAACACGGTTCACATCATTCTACTGACAGGCTGGCCGGTTCACAAGCACGTGCCCGCCCGAGTCGATAAGTTGCGACGCCTGCTTGCGGTGCCGCGAGAATCAAACCTATAATTCAGAGACACACTGGCGACATTCGCCAAGGCCTCATTCTCGTTCCGCATTTTCATCGGAGGGACCGTGCCCGTCGGAACCGCATTTCATGAGAGAACGCTCGCGTTGTGCGAGAGCCTGAACTTCAAAGAATGGTCGGGGTACTACACTGTCGGCGCGTACGAGATGACGCACGAGCACGAGTACAACGCTATTCGCAATTCCTCGGCGCTGATCGACATTTCGCCGCTGTTCAAGTACCGAGTGACGGGCCGCGACGCCACGAAATTGGTGAACCGCATCATCGCGCGCGACATCAATAAAGTGGCGATCGATCAAGTAATCTACTGCTGCTGGTGCGATCCCGAAGGCAAAGTGATTGACGACGGGACGATTACGAGGCTCGGCGAGAATGACTACCGGTGGACCGCAGCGGACCCGAGCTTGCGATGGTTCCAACAGAATTCGCTGGGCCTGGATGTGCACATCGACGATATTTCGGAAAAAGTCGCGGCGCTGGCGTTGCAGGGGCCAACCTCCGGAAAATTGTTGCATGCCGTGGCGGACGCGGACATTGCCAAGCTGAAATATTTTCGCGTCACACACGGAAGAATCGCGGGAGTTCCCGTGGATATTTCGCGCACCGGATACACGGGTGATTTGGGTTATGAAATCTGGGTGCCGTGGGACAGCGCGGTGAAGGTGTTTGATGAATTGATGAGCAAAGGGCGGCCATTCGACATTCATCCCGCGGGAATGGTGGCGCTGGACATCGCGCGAATTGAGGCGGGGCTGATTCTGATTGAAGTGGATTACATCTCGAGCAAGCGCGCGTTGATCGCCGAGCAAAAGTATACGCCGGGCGAAATTGGGCTGGGAAAGCTGGTCGACCTGAAGAAAGAGAATTTTGTTGGACGCGCGGCACTGGCGGAGGAAGCGAAGAAAAGCGGGCCGGCGCGGTCGCTGGTGGGGCTGGAGATTAATTGGAGCGAAGTGGAAGCGCTGTACGAAAAGATTGGCATGGCGCCGCAAGTTCCTGGAACGGCGTCGCGAGTGGCCGTGCCGGTATATCGCGGTGGGCGGCAAGTGGGCAAGGCGACGTCGACCACATGGTCGCCGACATTGAAGAGGATGATCGCGTTGGCGTCGGTTAGCCGCGAAAGCGCGACGCTTGGCGCATCGCTGAGCATGGAGCTGACGGTAGAGGCGGCGAGGAAGACGGTCTCAGCGAAAGTGGTGACGCTGCCGTTTTTCAATCCTGCAAGAAAGACGGCCGCGCTGGCGCTTTAGTGCGAAGCGGCGAAGACGGCCACTTTCGCGAGAAGCGCGTTGAGGTCTGCGCGATTCAGTAATTTTCCATTCACAATGACAGCGTCAATTTTTTGCGTGTTGCGAATGTCGTCGAGAGGATTCGCATTGAGAAGGACTGAGTCCGCACGTTTGCCGGGGGCGATGGTTCCTTGTTCGGCGGCGCGGCCCAGGAATTCCGCCGGCTTTATGGTTGCGGATTGAAGCGCCTCAAGTGGCGTCAGACCTGCCTGCACAAAATAATTCAGATCCTCATGCAAGGCAAAGCCGGGAAAAACATTTGGCGCGGTGGTGTCCGTGCCCGCCATGACGGGAACGCCAGCCGCGTACATCTGTTTGAACACAGAAAGAGAACGCTTCACGAGTTCCCTTCGCATCTGAAATTCCGCGGCTCCCTGGTTGGCCAGGTTTTCGAGGCGACCCGCGTCCCAATTCTTGCGCACGCTGGCGGGGACGTATTTCATGCGGGAATCGCTGGCTAGATCGGTCTCCGCGGTCAGATAAGCGAGATGGATCAGCAACGGAAACGTGGGCACTTGCCAGGTATGATTGGCGACAAAGGTCTGAAATAACTTCGCGGCTTTTTTATCGGAATACGAATCCAGAAGATCCTGCTGCCAGGCGCGTAGACGCTCGAGCGATTGATTTACGGAACCGTAAGGAGACGGAGCGGCAAGTTGGCGGCGGCGCAGCTCGTCTTCTCGGGTGGAGCAGGCAAGCAGCACGCCAGTGAGATGCTCGATGCTGGCTTGGCCCGCTTCAGAGGCGGCGCGGGCGGAAATGGCGTCTGGAACATGCCCAACATAGCGCATGCCAGCGCGGCGAGAGGCTTCAGCGATGGCGAAGTACGCGTCAGGCTGCAGGCGGGATTGCACCTTGATGAAGTCGACGCCGTCGGATTTTAACTGTTGCACCGCGGCGGCAGCGTCTTGTTCATTGCGGACTACGATGGATGGCTGGAAATACGGCGGGTCGCCATCGAGATAAGGACCGGTGAAAAATATCTGCGGGCCGATGCGATCGCCGGAAGAAATCTCCTGACGCAACTGCTTCAGAAGAACGACGCTGCCGCCCATGTCGCGCACGGTGGTGACGCCATTGGCAATGAGCAGCGGAAGAATGAATTCGCGACTGCCAACGGGTTCTCCCGCACCGGTGAGGTGGACGTGCATATCGGCGAGCCCTGGAATAAGAAATTTACCCGAAGCGTCGATGACCTTGGCACCGAGAGGGATGTGAAGCGACGAGGATGGGCCGACGGCGGTGATGTGCGAATCAGCGATGACGACCGTGGAATCGGATTGTGGAGGCGCGCCGGTGACGTCGATTACCGTGACATGAGTTATCGCAAAGCTGGGCGGTCGCGGCGTGGAGCAAGCAATCAGACAAATAAGCAAGATGAATGTGAGACAGGACAACGATCGGACACGTGAAAGGGTCACTCGACAAGTATAGCGTGCGCTGAGCAGGGTCGTTTCATTGCGTGAGTTTCTTCGGGCATCCTCGTCGGATGCCCTCATGACAAATGCAGCCCGTTGTGCCGACTGTTGAGGCCTGCGGAAACCGGCTGGCATAAAAGACCAGCGCTACATTTAAGACGAAGAACCTGACAGTTCGAGGCTACTCGCGACATTGCCGAGGATTTCTTATTTTTTATTGGTTGAGGCGATTGTATTTTTTCAGGACTGTCTTGAGCTGATCGTGAGGCAGCGCGGTGACGTGATGACCATCGATGCCGGTCATGGATTCTGCGGCAATCATCGCGTTAATGACGGCTTCCTCAGTGGCTTCGACGGTGGCGGCAAAAACGGGATCGAGCGAATCATTGGGAACCATTTTGACGTCGACAGGCTTGGTGGCGGAAGAAGCTCCGGAATTCGCCGTGGAGAAAGCAATGAAGATGTCCCCGGAACCGTTACCGGAAATGCTGCCGTCGCGGCCGATGCCCAACGTGGCGCGGTGTGCAAGGCGCTTGAGCTGCGTGGGAAGAAGCGGCGCGTTAGTGGCAACCACAATGATGATGGAGCCTTGCTCGGAGATCGCCGAAGGCTGGTAGGCGTATGGATCTTCCGATTTGATTTCGCGGCCAACGGGAATTCCAGCAACGCGGAAATTCTGTCGCGAGCCGTAGTTGCACTGTACCAGCACGCCGATAATGTAGCCCCCGTCCTTGGCAGGAAGCACGCGCGAAGACGTGCCGATGCCGCCCTTGAAACCGTTGCAGACCATCCCCGTGCCGCCGCCAACGTTGCCCTCCTCGACCGGCCCAGAATGCGCGGAATCGATGGCGTGAAAAGCGTGCTCGGGCTTCACGTGGAAACCGTTGATGTCGTTAAGCCATCCGTCCCACGTTTCGGCAACAACGGGCAGGGACCACCAGTAGCCGCTGGCGTCGGGCTGGCCGTGAGTGACGCGCCACTGAATCACGGCGTCGCGCACGACGCCGACGCTATGCGTGTTGGTGATCATTACCGGACCTTCGAGAAAGCCTGATTCTTCGATCCAGGTGGTGCCGGTCATTTCGCCATTGCCATTTTGTGCGAACCAACCGGCGAAAACGGGATCCATCATGGTGTCTTTGCCACGAGGAAGAATCGCGGTGACGCCGGTGCGGACGGGGCCTTTGCCGATAACAAGCTTGCCGTCACCAGAGATCAGCGTGGTGTGTCCGACAGCAACGCCGGGCACGTCGGTGATGGCGTTGAGCGGTCCGGGGGTGCCGTCAAAAGGAACGCCGAGATCACGTGCACGAGGTTTCGCGGAAGTTTTTTCCTGAGCAGCGGAAACGATTGTGAAGTGCAAACAGAGAGCCACGCACAATAGGAATAAGGACGTAATTCGGCGCATGAATAAAATCTCCCGGAAAGAGAATAGCCTATCAGGATGAAAAAACTTTGCCGACGGCGAATTGTAGCGCATCGGCAATCAATTGGCATTCCTGCGAAGTGATGATGAAGGGCGGGGCGAGCAGAACATGATCGCCGCGAGTGCCGTCGACGGTGCCTTGCGAAGGGTACGTGAGAACGTTTTTCTCCAAAGCAGCCCGGCGGATTTTCTCGGCGATGCCGGCTTCTTTCGGGAAAGGCTCGCGCGTGGCTTTGTTTTTCACGAATTCCACGCCTTGCAGCAGGCCGAGTCCGCGAACCTGCCCAACATGGGAATGATTTTCCAGAGCGGAGAGCGCCTTACGAAGCGTTTCGCCGGCGGGAGTGACGCGGTCGAAGAGCTTGTGGGCTTCCAGATAATCAAACACGGCGTTGCCTGCGGCGGTGGCCACCGGATGAGACTGATATGTGAAGCCATGCATGAAAGCGGCGGTGCCTTTTTCGTAGGCTTCCGCGACGTGCGGAGCGACCAGCACGGCGCCCAGAGGGGCGTAACCACTGGCGATTCCCTTCCCGGTGAGAATAATGTCGGGCTCGAGGCCCCAGTGCAGGCTGGCAAACGGCTTGCCCGTACGGCCCATGCCGGTCATCACTTCGTCGGCGACAAGGAGGATGCCGTGCTTGCGGCAGATTTCAGCGATACGAGCAGTGTAACCATCGACGGCAGGAACGGCGCCAAGAGTCGCACCGACTACCGGTTCGAAAATAAACGCGGCAACGGTGGATGAATCATTCGCCCGGAGGAAAGCGTCGAGATCATCGGCGCAGGCCAGGTTGCACTCCGGATAAGTTTTGTCAAAGGGACAGTGGTAACAGAAGCAAGGCGCGACGTGGCCCCACTCCGGGATCATCGGAGCGTAGGGGGCGCGGCGGCCGACGTTGCCGCTGACAGACATAGCGCCGAGCGTGCTGCCGTGGTAGCTCTGCTTACGAGAAACGATGCGGAAGCGCGAAGGCTGCTTGGTTTCCAGAAAATACTGGCGGACCAGCTTGATTGCGGTTTCCGTGGCCTCGGAACCGCCCGATGTGAAATAGACGCGACCGCCATGGTGGAAATTGAGAGGCGCGATGGCCAAGACGCGCGCGGCCAATCTTTCGGCGGGCTCGGAATGGAATTGCGAAGTGTGAGCAAAGGCGATGCGATTGGATTGCTCGGCCATGGCGCGGCCAATTTCGGGCACGCCGTGGCCAATACTGACGACCGCAGCCTGGCCGGAAGCGTCAAGATAGCGGCGGCTCTCGGAGTCGATGATCCAACTGCCTTCGCCGCGGACAGCTACGGGATATTGCTTGCGAAGATTGCGAGAAAATAAAGAGGAGGAATCGATAGCCGTACTCATATAGCGATTGTAGCAAACAAGCGACGAGGCGACGTGACGGCGCCGAGGCAGCGGTGTGTGATAATGTTCGCGGGTTCGGAGGGAATTCCTTCATGAGGCATTATTGGGTACGGATGATCGGGATTGGCGCGGCAATTATGCTATTGAGCGCCAGTGCCGGGTTTGCGCAAGTGGAAAAAGGACCGGTGCGAATTGCGGTTGACCTGCGCGATTCGCCCAGGCATGTGTTTCATGCAAAATTGAAATTTCCGGTAAAGGCCGGGCCGCTGACGCTGGTTTATCCCAAGTGGATCCAAGGGGAACACGCGCCGACGGGACCGATTGTAAATTTAACGGGTGTAAAAATGTCGGCCGGCGGAAAAGAGGTGGCGTGGCAGCGCGACGATGTGGACATGTACGCGTTTCATTTGGATGTGCCGCCGGGATCGGAACCGCTGGAAGTGAGCCTGGATTATTTGTCGACTCCAGACGCCAGCGGTTCGCACGAGCGCTCTGACGCGACGGCTAAAATCGCGGTACTGAACTGGTATTTGGTAACGCTTTATCCGCAGGGCGTAAAAACGGATGATTTGACATACGAAGCCACGTTGCAGCTGCCGACGGGATGGAAATATGGAACTGCATTGCCGGTGGCAAAGGAAACGTCGGAAGAAGTCGCATTTGCACCGGCGACATTGACAACGCTGATCGATTCGCCGCTGATCACAGGTGAATACTTCCGGAATATTGATTTAGCCCCGGGGCAAAAGCCCGAGCACACCATCCACATCGCGGCGGATGGCCCGGCCGCGCTGGCCGCGAGCACGTCGGAGGTGCAGCACCTGCGGCAGTTGGTGGCAGAATCGGGTGCGCTGTTCGGGGCGCGCCACTACCGGCGCTACGATTTTCTGCTGGCGCTGAGCGACAAAATGCCGCCAGACGGCGTGGAGCATCACGAGTCGAGTGATAATCGAACTCCAGAAACGCTGTTCCTTGACCCCGACGTACGCGAAACGCAAATGGATTTACTGGCGCACGAGTTCACGCATTCCTGGAATGGAAAATATCGCAGGCCCGCGGGATTGGTGGCGCCGGACTATCAGACTGCATTGAAGGGCGATCTGCTGTGGGTGTACGAAGGTCTGACGCAGTACTACGGCGTAATGCTTTCGGCGCGCTCGGGATTCTGGACGCCGCAAAGATTGCGGGAGTATCTGGCGGCGACCGCGGCATATTTGAACGACCGGCCCGGGCGAACATGGCGCGATCTGCAAGACACGGCGATCGCGGCGCAAATTCTGTACAGTTCGCCAACGGCGGGATCATCCTGGCGTCGCAGCGTGGATTACTACGATGAAGGCACATTGATCTGGTTGGAAGCCGACACGATCATTCGAAAAGAAAGTAATGGAAAGAAATCGCTGGATGACTTTTGCCGCAAATTTGAGGGAGGCGAGAGCGGCACGCCAAAAATAGTACCGTACACGTTTGACGACGTGGTTGTCGCAATGAATGAGGTCACTCCCTATGACTGGAGTACGTTCTTCAAGGAACGATTGACCACTCATGGACCGGGCGCGCCACTGGGCGGCGTGGTGAACAGCGGCTGGAAGCTGGTGTTCACGGAAACGATGAACGAGCACCAGCGCTCGGAAGAAGTCGTAAGCCTGGATGTGGACGTGCAGTTTTCTTTGGGCTTTGAGGTGCACGCGACCGGCGGCGAAGAAAGCGATCGAATACTTGACGTGACATCCGGCTCGCCCGCAGACAAGGCCGGACTTGCACCGGGAATGCATCTGCTGGCGGTGAACGGACGACGATGGACTCCGGAACTGCTGCGCGACGCCATCCAACGCGCGAAGAACAACAAGGAACCGATCGAACTGCTGGCGGAGAACAACGATTATTTTCAAACCTATCGCGTGGAGTACCACGGCGGCGAGAAATATCCGCACCTGGAAGCCATTAGCGGGAAAACGGATGTGCTGTCGGAAATCTCGAAGATGAAGGCGGCGCCAGCAGCGGGGACGGCGGCTGCAAACTGACGAATCGCGTGTAAAAGAAACAGGAGCGAGGACCGCCCAAGGCGTGATGCAGAGCTCGCACGGACTGGTTCGCACGATCGGCCGCTGGAGCTTGACGGCCTTGATGGTGAATTCGATCATCGGGGTAAGCATTTTTCGTTTGCCATCGTTGCTGGCGGAAAAGATTGGAGCCTACAGCCCGCTGAGTTGCCTTGCGGCGGGCGCGGGAATCCTGATCATTGCGGGATGCATCGCCGAGGTTTCTTCGCGCTACGAAGAGACCGGCGGATTGTATCTATACGCGCGCGACGCGCTGGGACGTTTCGCGGGGCTGCTGGTGGCGTGGCTGACATGGTTGACGCGAATCGCAGCGCCGGCAGCCGCGGCGAATCTATTTTGCACCTATGCCGCACAATTCTTTCCGGTCTTGGGGACGCGGGCGGGCGAGCTAGCGGTTCTGGCGGTGTTGATCGGACACCTCGCAATCGTAAACTACATTGGTGTGAAGACCGGCGAGCAGGTAAGCAACTCTTTCACCGTGGTGAAAGTGGGCTTCCTGCTTTTGTTTGTGATTGCAGGAATGGTGGCATTGATTGCCCGGCCGGAGATCCGGGTGCCGCTGGTGTGGCCGTCGGCTTCGGCAAGAAGCTGGTTCGATGCGATGTTGCTGCTGGTGTATGCCTATGGCGGATTTGAAGGCGCACTTTCCGTGGGAGGCGAGTCGACGAATCCGAAGCGCGACACGCCGATTGCGTTGTTGACGGCGCTGGCGCTGATTGCGCTGATTTATACCGCGGTGCAAGTCATTACGCTGAAGACGCTGCCGGACGCTGCGGCCTCTGTAAGACCGCTTGCGGATGCCTCGCAGAGATTTCTGGGACCCGCAGGAGCAATGGCGATTGCGGCGGCGGCGCTGGTCTCGGCTTACGGGTATTTGAGCGCGAACCTGCTGCATGCGCCGCGGCTGACCTTCGCGCTTGCGGAAGGCGGCGACTTTCCGTCGTTTTTTGGAGTGATTCACGAGCGCTACCGAACTCCGTACCTCTCGATCGTTGTGTATGCAGTGCTGGTGTTTTCGTTTGCGGCATTGGGAACATTTCAATGGAACGCCGTGCTGTCAGCGGTGTCGCGGCTTACCGTATATGGCGCGATGGCGGTGGCGGTGCCGATTTTGAGGCGGAGGCAGGATAACAAGGCGCGATTCCAGCTTCCCTTCCCTTACTTTTTCACGGGATTTGGGCTACTTTTTTCTGCTCTGTTGTTAACGCGAATGCATCGTGGCGAATTCATTGTGGTGGGAACGACGTGCACGATCGCGTTAGTGAATTGGTTTTTTGTACGAAGGTAAGGATCAAAAGAACACGGACATGGGCAAGCGGCCGGACAGAAAGGCGAAGCATCTGGCATTCGCGCAGCGCTCGTGACATTATGCAATGTTTTGGATACGGATGTGAGCCGGGCTGTCTGGTGGGAGGGGAAAATGAATCGTATTACGAGGCGTAGCGGGTTATTGCCCTTGATGCTGGGAATGGCGTTGAGCGCGAACGCGCAGGCACCCGCGAAACATCCGCTGGCGTTCGACGACCTGATCAAGCTACATCGCATTTCCTCGCCCGAAGTTTCACCAGACGGGAAGTGGGTGGCCTACGGCATTTCGACGCCGGACATGGAAGCGAATCGTGGTGTCAGCAACATCTGGATTGTGAGCACATCGGGCGGCGACGCGATTCAGTTGACGCAGAGCGGTAAGGATTCCGCGCCATCCTGGTCGCGAGACGGGAAGACTTTGGCGTTTGCGTCGGGACGCGACGGCACTTCCCAGGTTTACGTTATTTCCATGGAGGGAGGCGAGGCCAAGAAGTTGACGACGCTTTCAACTGGGGTGGATTTGTTCAAGTGGTCGCCGGATGGCAAGAGCATCGCGTTTACATCAGGAGTGTATGTCGATTGCAAAGATGATGCATGCAACAAGCAACGCGACGAGGAAAAGGAAAAGAGCAAGGTGAAGGCGCGCGTCGCGGAGCATCTGCTGTACCGCCATTGGGATCACTGGTCAGAGGGCAAGCGCAGTCACATTTTCATTCAGCCCGCAGAAGGAACCACGGCGGCGCGCGACCTGACGGCAGGAGCGGACTACGACGTGCCGCCCGACGAGCGAGGCGGCAGCGCGGATATTAACTTTTCGCCCGACAGCAAGGAGATTTGCTACACGGCAGTAACCGACAAGATGGAAGCGATCAGCACGAATGCGGATCTGTTTGTTGTGCAGGTAGCCGGTGGCGAATCGAAGCGTATCACCACAAATCAGGGCTTCGACGGAAATCCAGTGTACTCGCCAGACGGAAAATATATCGCCTACCACGCGCAGATGACCGCGGGCTACGAGGCGGACCGCTGGCAAGCGATGCTGTACAACCGGGAAGCGGGCCAGAGTGAAAGCATATCGGCGAATTTTGACCGCAGCGCCAGTGACCTGGCGTGGTCGCCGGACAGCAAGACGATCTACTTCCTGGCAGAGAACGAAACGCTGCAGCCAATTTACGCGATAGAACCAAGGGCCGGGGCAACGCCGAAGAAACTGCTGGATGGATACAACTCGGCGTATTCGTTCAGCGCCGACGGAAAGATTTTGGTGGCCGAACGAACCAGCCTGACGATGCCGGCTGAATTGTTTGTGGCCGCGGCAGACGGCAGCGGGCTGAAACAGTTGACGCATGAGAATGATGCGATTCTGGCGTCCGTGGAAATGAATGCGCCGGAAACATTCTGGTTCGATGGCGCGGAAGGCACCAAAGTACAAGCCATGATCATCCGGCCACCGCAATCCGTGGCGACCAAAAAGTATCCGATGCTGGTGCTACTGCATGGCGGACCACAAACGATGTGGACAAACGCGTGGGGTTATCGCTGGAACGCGCAAGTATTTTCCGGCGCGGGATACGTGACGCTGATGATCAACCGGCGCGGTTCCACCGGTTACGGGCAAAAGTTTACGGATCAAATCACGGCTGATTGGGGCGGACGCGCGTATGTGGACGTCATGAAGGGGATTGACGCGGCGATCGCCAAGTATCCGTACATCGACAAAACAAAAATGGCGGCGGCGGGCGGCTCGTATGGCGGATACATGGCGGACTGGCTGGCAACGCACTCAGACCGGTTTAAAGCAATCGTCAGCCACGCGGGCGTGTACGACAAGGTTTCCATGTACGCCACGGAGGAGCTGTGGTTCGAGGAGCACGACTCCCAAGGCACGCCCTGGACAGCGCCGGAGAACTATAAGAAGTGGTCGCCGTCAACGTATGCGGCAGATTTGGGTAAATACAAGACGCCGACGCTGGTGGTAGCGGGAGAGAGAGACTACCGCGTGCCGTATACACAATCGCTTGAGTTTTTCAGCGCGCTGCAGCGGCAAGGGGTGCCATCGAAGTTGGTGGTGTTTCCCGACGAAGGGCATTGGGTGCTGAAGCCGCAGAACAGCCAGTTTTGGTATAAGACGTTTTTGGATTGGCTGGCGGATTACGTGAAGTAATTGCATTCGGCGGTCACGCGACGCATTTCGGTTGAGATCCTTCGGCGCGCAAACTACGCGCGGCTCAGGATGACACTTACGCTCGGTGAAGGTGCAAATCAGGCTGCGGCGAGTTTTTGCAGCGTGCGGCGCAAAAAGTGAAACAGGTGGTACAGCAAGTAAAGTGAAATCGCCACCAGGATGATGACGACTACCACGGCGATCCTGGGATGAGCCGTGGCGAACCACGTCAGCCACACCGCCAACATATCTTCCCCAAAACTGAGCGCCCAGTTGCTGAGCGGCTCCGGCGACATGTTTGCCGCGGCGCGCGCGCTGGCCTTGGTGCCATGCGACGTGAGGGCGATGCTGCCGGCGAGCAAGGCTGCGGCCCAGCGCCACGCCTCCGGAGCGGCAGCGGTGGCGGCGAAGGCCAGCAGCGCCGCCGCGGGAGGACGAATGAAGGTGTGGACGGCCTGCCAGATGGAATCAACGTAAGGGATTTTGTCGGCGAGAAACTCCACCACATAAAGAGCGACGGCAACGCCGAGAACGATAGGGTGCGAGAGGACCTGCAAATGCGCCGGGAGGTGAATCACGCCAAAGCGTTGCAGAAGGCCCAGCGTGGCGACGGTAGCGTAAAGGTTCAGGCCCGAGGAAAAGCCGGCGCCAAGGACGAGACTGAGAGTTTGAATTGGATTCATGGCTTCGCGAACTCAACAAATCGGGAATCAGGCGGCTGAATCCAAGGTATCACGAATGAGGCAGGAATGGATGGGGCGGTAGGATTCCAAGGGATGACACAGAGAGTGATCCCAACGCTGAACAGGCCGCGGAAAAGTTCCATTTTTGTCATTCTGAAGGAAGTCTGCGTAGTGAAGAATCTGCTTTTCCCTTGGCATTTGCGAACAGCAGATCGCTCGCTCCGCTCGGGTTGACAACGAGCCAGAGCCTTTCGGCAGGCCATAAAGCAGGATGAGATTGTGCGACCAGAAAAAAAGCGTCCCGGCCGCGAGGACCGGGACGCTGGGCAGAGGTTCGTTAGGGTTACTGGTATTGACCCGGCAACATCAGGCGGGTGAAGCCTGTGGTGTTGACGTCGCGGAACAACGGGGTGCGCGGCGGCAGCAGTGTCGGGTTCAGGAACGTGGTGTCAAAGTTGTAGCCGCGACCTGGTGGGCTATACACCACAGTGCAGCACTTGAAGGTGCCCGTAGCCTGGCGGTTGAAATAGAGGCTGACGATCGAACCGCGATACCACAGCGTGGTATTGTTCGTGCCCCAGTTCTCAATGTAGCGGAGGAAGTTATGAACACCACCGTCGGTACCGAAGTCCTGTCCGGTACCGGCGGGCTGCGGGAAGGAAAGGCCCTTGCCAGCGATGATGGCCGCGCGATACCAAGAGGTGTTGCCAACGCGGTAGGTTTGCCCATAAATGCCAGTGTCAGCTCCGACTCCGGCGACATTCAGGCCTGAGAAGGAGTTCGCATCGTTCCAATTGTTGGAGAGCAGGGTGACCGCGTCCGCGGCAATCGAACTGGGGATGCCCGGATCGTTCCAGCCACCACCGGCGGAATTGGCGTTGAAATCGCCCTCAACGTAGACGGGGTTTTCCGCGGCAATGGTCAGACCGCAAGAAACGCCGGAAGGACAAATGCCGACGGGGGTCAAGTCTTTGCCATTCACGACTTTGACAGCACGGCGGAAGAACATTGGCGGGTTTTCACGAGCCGCATTGGCGACCGAGGCATACATCATCGGCCAAACATTGTTGATGTTTGAATAGGCAGGAACGCCGCAGGAAGGATTCGCCAGCAACGCGCCGCCAATCATATTGAGAGAGTAAAGCCCGTAAATGCCCTGCGCGGAATTATTGGCTGCGCCTAGCGACGTGATGTGACTGTCTTCGGCACCGTAGACGTATTGCGTAGCGGTGCCATCCAAGTCTTCGCCGGTATCCATGGTGTTACTCGGGCAACCTGCAGCGCTGTTGGGATTGACCAAGTCGGTCCACCCGTATTCACCGGTTTCTTTTTGGCTGGGCGAGGACAACGGAGGCCAAGCGCCAGGCCAGGTCTTGTTCTGTACGTAGTTGCCGCGACGGTCGGAAATATACACAACAAAGTTGTAGGGAGAGTTGACGGGGTCTTTGGTGCTCGGACCCGTTGTGCCGATCGTGCCCGCAAACCACTTCACCAGGTTGCTGGCATCCAGTTCGATGTAGTGCATGACACCATTCAGTGCGGGATACAGATTGCTGGCAGTGCCAGCGGCAGCTGGCGACGCGTCGCGAAGAGTGCCTTCACGAGCATCAAACAGGGTGTTAGGCCAGAAATCAGAGGGAACCATGTTGGTTAGCAGGCCGCCACAGGGGGCCGCGACCGTTCCATTCGAAGGATTATCTCGAACGCGCTCGAGACGAATGACAGCTTTAGGATGCGGATCCACGCCGCCGCACTTGGCGGATTGAGGACCCAGAGCAACATTTCCGGCGGTGCTCGGAACGGGGATCAGCGCGGGGAGAGGCTGCCCAGCGCCGGCGGTCGGACCAATGTTGTTGACCGCTGTCGGATTGATGTTTTTTCCCACATATCCGAGGCTGAGGATTTCCTGAGTAACGTCTCTCCAAGTCCCGCAAGGGTTACCGGCGTATGAGGTTTGTTCCTCGATCTTGATGAAACCCTGAATGACCGGCCGGCCGTACGGCAACCAATAGCCATCGGCAGCCTGGTAACCGGTACCCATGACCGACGTAGTTTTCGCTCCGGAAGCAGCGAGGGGAAGCTGCGTGACGCCAGCTGCGGTCATCTTATTGTAAAGGGTGTTCGCCGGGCCCACCCAGTTGACGCCTGCGGCGCCAGGCATCTTGGCGATCGTGGAAAGGTCGAATGGCTGCGTCGTGCCATCAATGCAGGGCAGACTCATGATGTCAGCCGCAGTGTCGGACAGAAGAATCTTCAAACTGGCCTGGGCAAAATAGCGCTCCGCGGTGATGTTTGCGGCTTCGCCAACAAAAGGGCGGCGAATGATGTCGATGGCTTGAGTTGCGCCGTTGCCAATGGTCACGATTCCGAGATTCAGCTGTTTCGCACCGGTGGAAGCGTTGGGGCTGGTGCTGCCTTTGCCGTTGATCAGGTTACCAGCGTAGTTGGTGGAACCAAGTGAGATGCTGCCCCAATTGCCAGTGGGAGCGGAACCAGGCATGCCAGTAAGGCTGCCTTCAGTAGAGGCTAGCGCGCGATAATTGCCGGAACCCGGAGACGTAGTGATGTTGATAACGCCGTTGTACGAACCAGTGGTAGTGGAAAAACCGTTGGAAAGATTGGTGCGGATTACGTCTTTGTAGGCATCAACCTTATCAGACATCGTGAGGGTTGAACCGGAGGCCAGCCAGAGGTTGCCGTTGGTATGCATGCGGCCGCCAAAATTGAAGGTTGGCCCAGCGAAAAAGGCGCAGTCCATATCGCAGAAGACTCCGAACTGGAACATCGGAATACCGACCGTTTGCGTGGTGCGGCGCAGAGTGACTTCCTTGCCGTCGGTCGTCCGTGCATTCACCATCAGCGTGTACTCGGTGGCCATGGCGGTCATGCCCTGATACGCGCCAGACTTGATAGTGCTGATGGTGGCGCCAGGATTGCCATTCGCATCGAAGGATTGCGGAGTGATGGAGTAGCCGCTGGAGTTATCGCCCTTCAAGAACTGAATTCCTTGCAAAGCCGGAGGCGCGGCTGAGATCGCATTGATCTGGCCGATGCTCGGGGAATAGTTTTGAGAGAACAGATTGCCGAGATTCGCGGTCATCTGTTCCATGCCCGCTTCCGCGCCGTAGAACGCTCGCACCTGATCATTGCTGGCTCCAGAGAGCTGGATGTCCGTGTACAGCAGGACAGTGAAGCCAACCAGCAAGCTGGACATCAGCAGGAGCATCAGGATAGCCGTGAGGAGGGCAAGTCCCGCGTCTTGACGAAGGCGCTTCGATCTGACAATCAGGTTCAAGCTCATTGATGAACTCCTCTTAGAAGTAATCATTCACGTAGGCCATACTGCGCAAGCTAACCTGGCTGATTAGGTTGTCTCTGCTATACAGGGTCTTGTTGCCCTCACGAACCAAACTGTTGGAACGGGCGCCAAGATAGATATTGACGGAACGGATCTGAGCTTCGGTGTTGGCGGCTGGAACGCTGGCTTGATTGACGGGGTTGTTGACGCCATCTACGAAGTTATAGGTGAACTGCATGTTTTCCATGGTCTCGCCCACTGGGCTGCCAGGATTAAAATTCACGCGGCGAATCAGGCGCACGTGCGTGGGGTCGGCAACGTTGTCCAGGTAATAGCTGATCATCCAGATTCGGGTGATGCTAGTTGGAGACCAGCAATTGGCCGGAGTAGTGCAAGGGCTGTTCCGGAGTTGCAGCACCGTACCGCTGGGATCGTTGCGACCATTTAGACCGAAGGCATCACCAGGAGCAAAATTGATTACGTTTCCGGCAGCGGAGGTCACGGTCTGCAAGGCGCTGCCCTTGGTGTTGCTGAACATAATGAGATCGCCGGGTGCCAGCTGCGCGCCGGAATTCACCAGGTTCGCCAGATTGATGCACGTGGGATCGACAGTGAGAGATTGGCCATTCACGGCGATGGAAGCGTTGGGACAGCCGGGATCCGCGCCGAGAGGTGGCCTGTTGACCGTGGGGCCATCCAACCCTTCACTGTTGTCGGCATAAATCATGGTGACCTCATCTGTGAAACTCGCCGGATTCGAAGGATTGCCAGCAGTCGCGTCGGGGGAAGTAATGAGGGGACCCATGGCCTGTCCAGGCTCGATGGAGGGAAGGACGAAATTGCACTGCGGGAAAATCGTTCCGCCGTTTAAGGAAGGCCGATTGAGCGCCGCACCCGCGTTGCAAGTCCCGAGACCATTGGGGGTATTCGGAATGGGTATGCCGGTGGTTGGAATCCCTGAACCAGCTTGAACCAGATCCTGTTGAATATAGTTCAGACCTGCGCGGAGATTGTCGGTCATGTCTGAGGCCAGCGAGATTTGCTTGCTGGATTGAGAAGCGTCGCGGAAAGCACGCAGCGCGGCATAGAGGAGCACCATGGTAACGGCCATGGCGATCATGAGCTCGATCATCGTGAATCCAGCGACCCGGCGTTTTGTGTTGTGGCTCATAGAATTCCTCATGCCCACCCTGAGATGTAGCTGACCAGAACAAATTGGCTGGTTCGTCCCTGATAGGTGTAGTTGACCGTGATGGTTACCTGGTTCAGCTTTTGCGTTCCGTTAACCGGAACGATAGCGATGGTGCGAGTCATCCACGGATTCAAGTTGATGACGGTATCGTCAGCAGTACCGAGAACGTTGTCGGTACCCGGACCAGTGACGATGACATTCGGAAGGTTGCAGTTGTCATCGTTGGTTCCGAGAACGCCATCGGGACCCGCGTCGCAAAGTGGCTGGGCGCCATCTTTAAAAACGCCGCCGGCGCTGACATTGGCAATGTTGGTGAAGGTCAAGGTGCCAGAGTCACGGGCGGTAAAAATAGTTTCCATGGCTTCCTGGGCTTTCTGTTGAGCAATGAAAGACATCTGGTTGCTGTTGGAAGCCTGAATGCCCTTGGTGTAGACGGCGGCGACGGACAAAATGCCAAAGGAAAGAATGACCATGGCGATCATGGTCTCAAGGAGGGTGAAGCCTCGTTGGCGCTGGTTGGGGCGAATATGATTCATACGCGTCATCTCCTATTCAATCCACGTCGTTCCGGTCCAGGTGTAGGGCCGTACGCGTCCTGTGCCGCCAATGATGGTGACAGCGCGTGCTGTAAAGGCCTGATTGGGAACTCCGACAAAGATGGTGCCGTTCAAAGGAGAATAGGCCGAATCTGTGAACGAGCCGGTAGAGCGAAACTTCATGATCGGCGGGCCACCGTTGACCATTGCATTGTTGCTACCGATAAGAACGGCAGCGCTGTTGCCAAACAGCATCGGGGTGTCAGGCACGCCAGCCTCAACCAAGAACTGTGAGCCCTTAGGCAGCGCGACACTTACCAGCGCCTGCTGGGCCTCGCCGCCCGGCAGGGCCACAACCTGATAGTTAATGTGCTGCACCTGATCTGCTCCGGTGTTGGTCTGGTCGAACCACACCTGAACGTCGCGGCGTTCTGTGATGGCCAGCTGGCGAGCCTGGCGGAGCGCGCTGACAACCACGTCCTGAGCGCCATCCGCTTTGTAGTTGGGCAACATGTTCGTGGTGCGGAAAATGGCGAAGCTCATCATGATCATCATGATGGCGAGTACAACCATCGTTTCGATCAGCGTGAACCCGTTCAGTTGTTTCTTAGTACGTCTCATAGGCGACTTCCTTTTGACCGCGAAAACCGTTTGCGAATAAAAGTACGGGCGCAGTCCGCGCGCTTTCTGGGCGCTTTGGGCTTGCCCTTGAGCCGGAGAAAGTGCCGAAACAGCGCTTTCGCGCCGGGTACACCCTCTCTGCCGGTATACAGTCCTACCGTATCTGTAACGCATTCATCTGTAGCGCAACAACTGGACGAAGGGACTGGTTCGGAGCAGTGGGGAGTCACCCGTCCCTGAGTTCCAGCCGGACAGTTACCATCGTTTGTGGAAGGGAGGAGAGGAGAAAAGACGGATCATTGTGGCTGGGCTGGCGCTAAGTGATTGTAAGCAAAGTTGTTAATGAAGATTTGGGGATGGAAGGCGGCTCGCAAGTTTCCCTGGCACCTTCATCGCAGAAGCCGTGTCGCTCCCAGAGTTCCAATCAGCATAGTACTTTTGCTGTTGCTGCAGCGGCACAAATGGCGGGTTCTTGCGCTCCGTTCGGCTTGGGCTACGACTCGTTAGCTCAGCGCCAAGACGGCCAGCGATCAGCGAAAGTCCAGTTCGAGTTCGTCCACGTAGCACCAGCCCCAGGTCTCGCCGGGCTCGAGCGACTTCATGATGGGGTGTTTGCTGCGGTGAAAGTGTTTGGTGGCATGTTTATTTTTCGAGGAGTCGCAACAACCGACATGGCCGCACTCCAGGCACAACCGCAGGTGTACCCAGGTGTCGCCTGTCTTCAGGCACTCCTCGCAACCCTTGGTGTGCGGTGTGACTTGCTTGATCTGGTTCAGATGCTTGCACTCTTCCATGGCTACCCCTTTACGACGCATGGCCTCATTGAACGAAGGAAATTGCGAGGGCCTTGCAAACAAAGCAAACCCGCCATTCGATGACTCTCGCGTTTGGAAAGTTACTTCCGTTCCGCCGCCGAAAGCCATACTAAAACCACCGTAATTTACTCAATTCCATTAAACTACACTTCCCAGGCCGGATCTTGCAGATAGAAATGACCGAACCAGCGACCAATTCCCAACAGAATTCGATCGATTTTCGCGGCGTCTCCTTTAGCGTCGACGGAATTCCGGGGCGCGAGATCGTCTCCGGCGTCAATCTGACGATTCCACACGGCAAAACGCTGGTGCTGCTGGGGCGAAGCGGAAGCGGCAAAACTACGCTGCTAAAGCTCATCAATGGGATGCTGATTCCCACGGAAGGCGACGTACTGGTTCAGCAACGCTCAACCCGGCAATGGGACCTTATTCGACTGCGGCGGACCATTGGGTACGTGATTCAGGAAGCTGGGTTGTTTCCTCATTTTACCGTGACCGAAAATGTGGGACTGGTCCCTACTCTGGAAAAATGGCCACGAGCACGTATCGGCGCGCGCGTAAATGAACTGCTGCAACTTGTTGGCATGGACCCCAAAGAGTTCGCTCACCGGCGGCCGCGCGAACTCTCCGGTGGGCAGCGGCAGCGCGTGGGTGTTGCGCGAGCACTGGCAGCCGATCCACCGATTCTACTGATGGACGAGCCGTTTGGTGCTTTGGATCCCGTGACGCGAGCGGAACTTCAGCGCGAATTTGGCTCACTCGCGCGCCGTCTTGAGAAGACGATTGTCTTCGTCACGCACGATCTGCGAGAGGCGCTGCTGCTGGCTTCGCAGATCGTGTTGATGCAATCCGGGGCAGTAGTGGCCAGCGCGCCGGCGAGCGAGTTTCTTAAGCTGCCACAGCCCGAGGTGCGCTCGTTCGCCGCTTCCCTGGCGGTCAGCTCCGGGGAGCCCGCATGAGAGCCTGGCAATTTTTTGTCGAGCATCGTGGAGAAATTCTTTCGGCGACCCTGGATCACGTGGGACTGGTGCTGATCGCCATGGTCATCGCCATAGCCATCAGCGTGCCACTGGGAATGTTGATCGTGTATCACAAAGGGCTGCAGAGGATTGCACTTGGTATCGCCAGCATTTTGCAGACGATTCCAAGCCTGGCCTTATTTGGATTCCTGATTCCCATTCCGTTCATCGGAGGCATCGGGAAACGCACCGCGATTGTCGCGCTGGTTCTCTATGCGCTGCTGCCCATCCTGCGAAACACCTACGTTGGACTGACCACGATTGACCCGGCGATTCTTGAATCCGCTGAAGCCATGGGCATGACCCGGCGGCAAATCATGTTGCGGGTGCGTTTTCCGTTAGCGCTTTCGGTGATACTGGCTGGAATTCGCACCGCCACGATCCTTACCATAGGCGTCGCCACAATTGCTGCTGCGATTGGCGCGGGCGGGCTCGGCTCGTTCATCTTTCGCGGTGTCGCTCTGGTGAATGACGCACTGCTACTGGCGGGCGCAATTCCCGCGGCGCTACTCGCCATTCTTGCCGATTTTCTTTTGGGGCGACTGGAACGCCGCCTGAAGGTAACCTGACATGCGCCACCCGGTGCAGCGGTTCAATTGCTTGTTGGTGCTGCTGCTCAGCGCCGCGAGTGTGCTCTGCTCCTGCCACAAGGGGCCCGAACAGAAGATCATCATTGGTTCCAAGTTTTTTACCGAACAAGTGATTCTGGCTGAGCTTCTGGCGCAACACATTGAGGCGCGCACCGGGATTCCCGTTGAAAGAAAAACAAACCTGGGCGGCACGCTGCTGGTTCACAAGGCTCTGTTGGCGGGTGAGCTGGACTTGTACGTCGAATACACCGGAACCGCGCTCACTGCCGTGCTGAACGAGGTGCCCTCCGGTGATTCGTCCGCTGTGTGCGCGCGTGTCAAAGAGCTGTATGCCGATCGATTTCATGTTGAGGTTACCGAGCCGCTGGGATTTGAGAATACCTTTGCCATGGTGATACGCGGCGATGATGCTCAGCGACTGCATCTGCGCACCATGTCGGATCTCGTGCCCATCGTTCCGAAGTGGCGCGCCGGCGTTGGCTACGAGTTTCTGGAGAGGCCTGACGGATTTCGGGGGTGGTCCGAAAGGTATGGACTGCACTTCGGGGACAAGCCGCGGGTGATGGATTTGGGTTTGATTTACCGCGCGCTTGTCGATCACCAGGTTGACATCGTCGCCGGAAATTCAACGGATGGACTCATCGACTCATTAGGACTCGTCGCGCTGCAAGACGACAAACACTACTTCCCGCCCTACGATGCGGTGCCAATCGTTCGCCAGGCGACGCTGGCCCGATTTCCGCAGCTTCGTGGGGCCCTTGCGGAGCTTGCGGGCAAAATTTCGGAGTCGGATATTCGCAGGATGAACTACGCCGTCGAAGGCCAACTGCAGGACCCTGCCAAAGTCGTGCGTGAGTTCCGCGCCGCCCACGGACTGTAAAAGAGACTCGCGTTCACTCGCCCGCCATGTGCAATTCTGAACAGTTTTGTTGGCCCCAACACGATTCAATGTGAACAGGCAAAACCATAGCAACGATGTGGCAGCCACTCTCGAGGCTGCGCTAGTAGCGGTTCAGCCTCAAGAGAAAGGCAGTGCCAGATGTTTCGCTGCAAACACCTAGCCCTACCGTTCTACGTAACTCTCCTGCTGTTGCCCCAAGAAATTGTTAGCGAGGAATTGCCTGCTAGCCCAGCCAGGCTGGTGATGGGAAGCGGAACTGAGGTACAACTCCAACTGGCGGAAACGATCTCGTCTGCTCACGCGCACAAGGGCGATCGTCTCAGGTTCGTGGTGGCGAGAGACGTTCAGGTGGACGGGTTCACAGTGATTCGCGCGGGTGCGCCCGCCGAGGGTTCGGTGGTCGCCGTGAAGGGTAAGCGCCCGCTCGGAATGGGCGGCGATGTAATTCTGAAGCTGGATTCGGTGGAGTCGACTTTGGGCGAGCGAATCGAGCTGGCGGCGAACAAAGAGTTCAAGGGACGGTCTCACACCATCCGCATGGTTATGGGGATCGCCGTTACCGCCGCGTTCTATTTGCCGGCAGCACCGGCATTTTTGCTGACGCGTGGCCGCGACAGCACGGTGTTAAAAGGTACGGAAGTGACCGCGTACACCAAGAGTCCTTCGTCGATGTCGGTAGCGGATCTGCCGCCGGCCGGGGAAGATACCTCCGCGCTGAGCGAGGTGATGGCTCTGCTGCCTCCGCGAGCACTGAATGGAGAAGGCCGCGAAGGCGATATGCTGAATTTGCTGTTTGTGGCGCACGAGGATGAGTTGCAGGCGACTTTTGCGCGCGCCGGCTGGCTACGCGTCGAGAAATCCAATCCGCAAATTATCTGGCATCTGCTGTGCCAGCGAAAGCATTACACGAAACTGCCGATGACCAAGCTGTACGTGTTTGGCAGATCGCAGGATTATTCCTATTCGTTGCCAGACCCGCGGTTTATCGTGGCGCAGCGGCATCATCTGCGCATCTGGAAAACGGATCGCACGGTGAACGGGGTTCCGTTGTGGGTGGCGGCCGCGACACACGACATTTCGATTGAATTTGTGAAGCGCAGGTTCCGGCTGTTTCACCGAATCGACCCAAATGTGGATGCGGAACGCGAGTTCATCGCCGGAAACCTGGCGGAGACGCACCAGCTGGCAAGCGAAGAGTATCTGGCCAACGCAACGCCGGTGTTCAGCGCGCAAACGGAAAATGGACAACCATATTACTCCGACAGCAGAATGCTGTTGCTGGAGTTGAGTCGCGAAACGGATGCGCCGGCATCGGGAACACAAATCGCCGCGAAGTTGCTTGTGAAAGAAACGGGCGCCACGAAATCCGACACCGCGCCGGAAAAATAGATACTCCCGAGGGACGCGAAGCGCCGAAATTCCAGTCTCGGCTACAATGCTGTGGGAGGAAACATGTCCACATCCCGCAGGCAATTCCTGACCGAGACTTCTTTGGGACTGATCGGCGCCGCCACTGCCGCAAAGCTTCCCGCCAAACCGCAAGACCCCACAAAGATGCCTCCCGGCGCGCCGTCGGCATTCGGCGCGGGTCCTGGTGTTGGTCCTGAGGCAAACGCGAAAACGTTTGTCGAAGCGGAAAAGTTGGTTCAAGTGGAACTGACGCCCGCGGACCGGCAGCTCGCGGCGGACAGTTGGCGGCAGACCATGGCGGCGCTGTACGAGCGACGCAGCGGGCCGCGAAAGCTGGCGCTGGAGCCAACGCTGGCGCCTTATTCACATGTCAACTCTGTGTTGCCAGGCGAGAAAGTGGGGCCGACGCAAGATCGATTTGTTCGCAGCGCCGCCGATCCTGGTCCGCTGCCCGCGAACGATACCGACATCGCATTCGCGAGTGTGACGCAACTGTCTCGTTGGATTCAGTCGCGCAAGCTCACGTCAACACGCTTGACGGAGATTTATCTTCGCCGCATCGAGCAGTACGATCCCAAACTGCGCTGCGTGATTACATTGACACGCGAACACGCGCTTACGCAGGCTAAACAGGCGGACGCGGAAATCGCTGCGGGAAAATATCGCGGGGCGCTGCATGGAATACCCTGGGGCGGAAAAGATTTGCTGGACACCGCAGGAATTCCTACGACGTATGGAGCCGAACCTTATCGCAATCGCGTTCCGGAGCATGACGCGGCCGTGGTGAAACGGCTGAACGACGCGGGCGCAGTGCTAATTGCCAAACTCAGCCTGGGAGCGCTGGCGCTGAACGATATCTGGTTCGGCGGGCAAACGATGAACCCGTGGCTGCTGGAAGAAGGCTCGTCGGGCTCCAGCGCCGGGCCGGGCGCAGCGACAGCGGCAGGACTGGTGGGCTTCGCGATCGGCAGCGAAACAGGAGGCAGCATCGTCAGCCCGAGCATGCGCTGCGGAGTGACCGGATTGCGGCCGACGTATGGCCGAGTGCCGCGCACGGGCGCGATGACGCTTTGCTGGTCGCTGGATAAGCTGGGGCCGATGACGCGCAGAGTGGAAGATGCAATGCTGGTGCTGCAGGCGATTTCAGGCCCGGACCCGGGCGACGTGGCCAGCGTGCCGTGCAAGCTTGATTTCGATGCCGCGGCGCCAGTGAAGGGCCTGCGCGTTGGTTACTTCCCCGCGTGGATGAAACAGAATCCCGCGACGGACGTCGATCGCGCAGCGCTGGCGACGCTGCCGAAGCTGGGCATGGTTCCAGTCGAAGTATCGCTTCCTGATTGGCCGTACGGCACGCTGAATTTGATTTTGTTCGCGGAAGGCGCCGCTTCGTTCGAGGAACTGACGCTGGGGCATGACATTGATCAGCTGAAAATGCAGACGCTGGATTCGTGGCCGAATCTTTTTCGGCAGGCGCGATTTTTGTCGGCGGTTGATTTTGTGCAGACCGATCGTTTTCGCCGCAAGGTGGCGGAACAAATGGCGGAGCTGTTTACGAAAGTCGATTTGCTGCTGGTTCCCTCTTTGCGGGACGAAATCCTGACCATTACCAACAATACTGGGCACCCCTCGCTGACACTGCGCGCAGGATTCGTGGAGGTTGACCAGGCACGCAGCGATTGGGCACCCGATCCGCGGCATCCGCTGCCAAAATTTTCGCCGCCACGGCGCGTGCCGCATGGCGTTACGTTGATTGGGCGGCTGTTCGACGAAGGAACCGTAGGGCAGGCTGGATTGGCGCTGGAACGCGCGTTCAATGTGGCCTCGCAGCGACCGCCGGGGTTTTGAACTTACTGCTAGCGATCGCTTCAGCTAGCGGGTGCGGGGTCAAAAGCGGTGGCGAGCCACCGCACTCCATGCGAGTCAGAGTGCCCTAGTCCTGAGACGGATAAGCGGAAGCCAGCTTATTGAATCGGTCCAGGACCCAAGCGCGGATCTCCGTCTCAGCTTGCCCCATGTAGCGGGCCACGTAGGCTTCATCACCAAGGCTTCCGTATTCGTCCAATTCGTAGCAATAGTCGGCTTGAACCCAAAGGTAGTGAAAGTCCCCGACGTGCCGAAGGACATCCGCGTTGGACCGAAGAACTTCCTGAGCGCGAATCTTGGCCAAACGGAGCGCAGCCTCGCCTGCACCCAGCTACATCAGGTGCATGTCCTCCATCACCCGCGGCAATAGGTCGCGAGTCTCAACAAAGGTAGGAAATTCAAAAGCCGCAAGGCGGCGGAAGGCTGGCCCATCGAGTCCGGCTTCGAGAGCATCCCAAGCGAGTTTTGGCATCTCAGCTGTCTCGATGAGTTCTAGCGCCAACCGGGCTTCTGCGACTCTTGGATCGAATGCCATGGCCGAATTGTATGAATCGGCAAGCGAAAATTAAGCCTGTGGTCAGCGCGACAGGGTCAAAAGCGGTGGCGAGCCACCGCACTCCAAAAGAAAAAGCCCGCCGCGGGATTCCGTGGCGGGCTGAAGGATGTTGTTGCGGAGCTGCTTAGCTTTTGGCTTCGACGGCTTCTTCGACTTTGCTCTTCTCTTTCTTTTCCTTTTTCTTGAATTCGTAGGTGACAAGTTCAAGAATGGCAACCTTCGCGCCATCGCCAACGCGGATGCCCGCGGGAATAATCCGCGTGTAACCGCCCGCGCGATCCGCAAATTTCGGCGCGATTTCGCTGAAGAGCTTCTTGGTGACGGCGGGCGTCATGATGTAGCTGGCTGCCTGGCGCCGCGCCTGCAGAGTGTCTTTTTTGCCTAGGGTGATCATCTTTTCCGCAACGGGCCGGGTTGCCTTGGCGCGCGTAAGCGTAGTGGTGATCCGTCCGTGCTCGAAGAGGTTGGTGACGAGGTTGCGCAACGTCGCGCGGCGGTGCCACGGGTTACGTCCGAGTTTTGAGCCTGACTTCAGATGTCGCATCGTTTATCCCTTTAAAAAGTTCTCAGTGGTAAGTTGTAAGTTCTATAGCCCGACGGACTCGTCGGAGCTCGGCATGGAAGTCTGGCTGGGGAGCGGCGGCCAGATGATGCGGCCGTGCTCATCGAACTTCATGCCCAGGCTGAGGCCCATCTTCACCAGTATATCTTTGATCTCGTTGAGCGACTTGCGGCCGAAGTTTTTGGTCTTCAGCATTTCGTTTTCGCTCTTCTGCACGAGCTCGCGGATGGACTGAATATTGGCGTTCTTCAGGCAATTGTAGCTGCGCACGGAGAGTTCGAGCTCTTCGACGGAGCGGTCCAGGTGCTCGAGGCGCGGATCGTGGATGATATCCTGAGGCAGCTCGACATTGTCCACCGGTTCTTCGAAGTTGATGAAGATGGTCATGTGATCCTTTACCAGCTTCGCGGCATAGCCAATCGCGTCCTGCGGAGTCAGCGCGCCGTTGGTCCACACTTCCAGCATCAGCTTTTCGTAGTCGGTCATCTGGCCAAGGCGGGCCGATTCCACCGAGTAGTTCACCTTGCGAACAGGCGAGTGCACGCTGTCCACCGGAATGTATCCGATGGGCAGATCTTCGTCGTAGTTGCGGTCGGCGGCCACATAGCCGCGGCCGTTCTTGACGCGCATCTCGATCTGCAGCTTGCCGCCTTCGCTGACGGTGGCAATGTACACGCTCTTGTCGAGTACCGCGAAATCCGCGTCTTCCTCAATCTGAGCGCTGGTAACCACGCCGGGCTGCTCGACGTTCAGGTAGATGGTCTTCGGCAGGTCGTTGTTCAGCTTGATGGGCACCTGCTTCAGGTTCAGGATGATGTCCGTGGCATCCTCAACCACTCCGGGAATCGAAGAGAACTCGTGCAACACGCCTTCGATTTTTACCGCGGTGATCGCCGCACCCTCAATGGAGCTCAGCAGCGCGCGCCGGAGTGCATTCCCAACCGTTGTGCCCCAGCCGCGCTCGAATGGCTGCGCGGAAAACCGCCCGTACTGCTCGGTGAGCGATTCCGGCTCAGATGCGAGACGCTTCGGTTTTTGAAATCCCTTCCACATCGTGTTCCTTCCTTCTGCGGTTGGCTATAACCAACCGCCAAAACCTCTGCAAAATTCTAAGTTGTAAGTACTAAGTTTCAAGTGAGACCAGACTTCAGACTTAAAACCTAGAACTACTTCGAGTACAACTCGACGATGAGCTGCTCGTTGATTGGCGGTGTCTGCACGTCTTCGCGCTTTGGCAGGGCCACAACCTTGGCCTTGAACTGCTCGCGCTCCTGCTCCAGCCACGGCACGGCGCTCTGGCTTTGCGCCACATTGCGCGCTTCCAGGACCATGGCGTTCTGGTGCATTTTTTCCTTGATGGCGATTTCTTCGCCCACGTTCACCTGGTACGACGGGATGTTCACTTTCTTCCCGTTGATCCGCACGTGACCGTGGAGCACCAGTTGGCGCGCCTGGGAACGGGAGGACGCCAAGCCTGCGCGCCACACCGCGTTATCCAAACGCCGCTCCAGCATGATGATCAGGTTTTCACCCGTAGGACCCTTGGCACGTTCCGCCTTCTCGAAATAATTGCGGAACTGGCGCTCAAGCAGACCGTAGGTGCGCTTGGTCTTCTGTTTCTCGCGCAGCTGCAGGCCGTAGCCGGCAACTTTGGCGCGCCGCGACTGCCCGTGCTGTCCCGGTACAAAGTTACGCTTCTCAATCGCGCACTTGTCCGTGAAGCACCGCAGGCCTTTTAGAAATAGTTTCTGCCCTTCCCGGCGGCACAGGCGGCAGACTGCATCTCGATGTCTTGCCAACTTCTATTCTCCCTTCAGCAAACTGTTCGAAAATCCCTTTTTCAAAATCCTTTTTCAAAACCCACAGGCTAAAGCCTGTGCTACTGGCGCTCAGACGCGGCGGCGCTTTGGCGGACGGCAGCCGTTGTGCGGCATGGGCGTAACGTCGCGGATAGCCACAATGTGCAATCCGGCGGCGGCAAGAGCGCGAACGGCGGACTCGCGTCCGGAGCCCGGGCCCTTCACCTTCACCTCTACGCTCTTCATCCCGAACTGGTCGCGAGCGGTGCCGGCGGCAGACAACGAAGCCTGCTGCGCGGCGTAAGGCGTGCCCTTGCGCGAACCCTTGAAGCCGATTGCGCCGGCCGATGACCAGCAAAGCGTGCGGCCGTCCGGATCGGTGATGCTGATCTGCGTGTTGTTGAAGGACGCAGCCACATACACGATGCCGTGGGGCACAATGCGGCGCTCTTTCTTCTTTTTAAATTCCTTTTTGCGTTTACCCGCAGCCGCTGCCGGCTTCGCTGGTACTGCCGATGCGTCGGGTGCTGCGTTCTGCTCTTTAGCCACGTTTCACTCCAGACTCTTCTTTCTTCTTTACTGAAAACTTAAAACTGAGAACTAAGAACTGCCTCAGCCCTTCTTGCCCTTGATCTGCTTCTTGCCGGCAACGGCGCCACGGCGCGGACCCTTCCGCGTGCGCGCATTGGTGTGCGTGCGCTGCCCGCGAACCGGAAGATTGCGGCGATGACGGATGCCGCGGTACGCCTGGACTTCGATCAGGCGACGGATATTCATCTGGATCTCTTTGCGGAGATCGCCTTCCACGCGGCCTTCCTGCTCGATGACGTTGCGGATGCGGTTGACTTCGTCCTCGGTCAAGTCGCGAATCTTTTTCGTGAAATCGACATTGGCCTTTTCGGCAATGCTCTTCGCGCGCACCTGTCCGATGCCATAGATCGAGGTCAAGCCGACCCAGAGGCGCTTTTGCGGCGGAAGATCAACACCTGCGATACGTGCCATGTTTATTTGTTCCTTTCAAAAACTTTCGCGTGCTTTGACTGCCCTATCCCTGCCGCTGCTTGTGCTTCGGGTTGGTGCAAATCACCCGAACCACGCCGCGGCGATGGATCACCTTGCACTTGTCACAAATCTTTTTAACGCTAGCCCGAACTTTCATACCGCTTGCTCCTATTCGGCCACCTGAACGTGGCCACTACAAAACCCTTGCCGCCAAAACCAGCCGCTACTTATAGCGGTAAACGATCCGCCCGCGGGTCAGGTCGTAGGGCGAAAGCTCCACCGCGACCTTGTCTCCCGCAAGAATGCGGATGAAATTCTTTCTCATCTTGCCGGAGACATGCGCCAGAACCTGGTGCTTGTTCTCCAGCTCCACGCGAAACATCGCGTTGGGCAACGGTTCAATGACCGTGGCCATTACTTCGATTGCGTCCTCTTTCGGATTACCAGAGTCGCCTTTCTTCTTGTCTTCAAACGGCTGCTTCGGCATATTCTCCCGTTGTTGTAAGTCGTAAGTTCTAAGTAATCAGTTTTAAGTAAGGCCGCTTTACTTATTACTTAAAACTTACAACTTAAGACTGTTTCACCAGCTCGGCCCGGTCATAGTCTTCGGCCGGGTCAAAATCCACGGCCCGTTCGCGGTCACCGCGATCGTGTGCTCGAAATGCGCCGACGGACTGCCATCGGCCGTTTCCGCCACCCACTCGCCGCGCATCTGCACTTCCGGCCGGCCGGCGTTCACCATCGGTTCGACGGCGATCACCATGCCTTCCTGCAAACGCGGTCCGCGTCCCGGCTCACCATAATTCGGCAGATTGGGCTCGTCGTGCATCTTGGTGCCGATGCCGTGACCCACAAATTCCCGCACTACCGAATAGCCGTGCAACTCCACCCAACTCTGCACCGCGTGGCCGACATCGCCGAGGCGGTTGCCCGGGCGCATCTTGTCGATCGCGCGATCCAGCGATTCGCGAGTCACATCGAGGAGCTTCTGCAGCTCGGGAGCGATGTGTCCCACGGGCACGGTAACCGCCGAATCCCCGAAGTAGCCGTCGACCTCCATGCCAAAGTCGATGGATACGATGTCGCCCTCGCGCAACTTGCGTTTGGGCGACGGAATCCCGTGTACGATCTCGCTGTTCACCGAAGTGCACAGCACGCAGGGATACCCGCGATAACCCTTGAACGCCGCCTTACCCGGGCCTTTGGCGATGATTTCCTCGGCTAGCTGTTCGAGGTCCATCGTGGTCATACCCGGTTTGACTGCCTCACGAAGCGCGTTCAGAACATCGTGAACTACCTGGCCCGCGCGGTACATCTTTTCCAGTTCCGCGGCGCTGCGTAATTGAATGGCCATCTGTCGTTACCGCACTCCGCGAATAATGCCCGACAAAGCCTGGAGGATGTCCGCTTGCACTTCCTCAACGCTCTTGCGCGCATCGACATCGTGAAGCAAGCCCAGCCGCCGGTAGTACATCACCAGGGGCGCCGTCTGTTTCTCGTACGCCTGCAACCTCGGCTTTACGACTTCTTCGCGATCGTCAGGCCGCTGGAACAATTCGCCGCCATCGATATCGCAAATTCCTTCAACCTTCGGCGGCCGATCGAAAATATTGTAAATCTCGCCGCACTTCTTGCAGATCCTTCGCCCGGTCATCCTGCGCATGAGCACCGAGTGACCGATGATCATGTGAATCACGAACGGCTGATGCAGACCGTTCTGCTTCAGCAATTCACCCAGATACTTCGCCTGGGTGACGGTTCGCGGAAAACCGTCGAACACAAAACCGTGAAAACAATCGGGCCGCTCGATGCGCTCCGCGATCATCTTCAAAACCACCGAGTCCGGCACCAACTCGCCGCGTTCCATCAGCGGCTTGGCCTTCAGTCCCAGCGGCGTTCCCTTGGCGACGTGCTCGCGAAGCATGTCGCCGGTCGAAAGATGCGGAATGCCAAACTTTCTGGCCAGCTCTTTCGCCTGGGTGCCTTTCCCGGAGCCCGGAGGCCCGAGAAAAATTACCGCGCGGTCGAGTTTTTCGACAGGACGCTCTTGCAGCGCCACGATGTCGTCTCCCTAGCGGCGGCCGCGCAAACGGCCCTTCCGCGCAAAGCCCTCGTAGTTGCGCATGACGAGTTGTGCCTCCAACTGCTGCACGGTGTCCATCGCCACGCCGACCACGATCAAGAGAGAAGTACCGCCAAAGTAAAACTGCACGCCAAGTCCGTTCAAAATCCACTGCGGCCAACGGTCGAACCAGTTGCCACCCAGCCAAGCGGGCAAGTGATTCAGGTGGATACCGGCAATCATCCATTCCGGAAGCAAGCAAACCAGCGCGAGGTAGACGGCGCCGATAAACGTCAAGCGTTTCAGGATCATGCTGACGTATTCCGAGGTGCTGCGGCCGGGACGAATCCCTGGAATGAATCCGCCGTTCTTGCGCATGTTGTCGGCGAGTTCCGTGGGATTAAACACGATGCCGACATAGAAAAAGGCAAACAGGATGATCAGCGAAACATAGATGACGGTGTACAGTGGCTCGCCCCACTTCAGCGTTTCCGCGATGTTCTTGATGAATGGCCAGCGACTTCCCAGCATCAGCGCGGCAGTGGCGGGAAATGCCAGCAACGAACTTGCGAAAATCGGCGGAATCACGCCGCCGGAATTCACGCGCAGAGGAAGGTACGTGGATTGACCGCCCATCATGCGGCGACCTACTACGCGCTTGGCGTACTGCACCGGAATGCGTCGCTGCGCGCCTTCGACAAACACGATGAAAGCCACGACGGCGATCATCAACATGATCAGGAGAATGATGGCCAGCGGGGTAAACGCGCCCCACGCCTGCGTCTTGGCCTTTTCATACAGGTCGAAGATGCCGCGGGGCAAGCCCACTACGATACCAACGAAAATGATGAGCGACATGCCGTTGCCGATGCCGCGATCGCTGATCTGCTCGCCCAACCACATGATGAAGGCGGAGCCGGTAGTCAGCGTGAGAATGGTCATCAGCACGAAGGGCAAACCCGGATGATATACGAGCGACTGGCCGGCCAGGGACTGCGACTGCAAAGCCGTAGCGATGGTGGTGGACTGCACGATGCTGAGAACAATCGTCAAGTAGCGCGTGTACTGCGTGATCTTGCGGCGGCCGAGTTCGCCTTCTTTTTGCAGCCGCTCCAGGTACGGAAACACCACGGTCATCAATTGCAGGATGATCGACGAGGTGATGTACGGCATGATGCCGAGCGCGAAAATCGTCATGCGGCGGGCGTTGCCTCCGCTGAACAGATCGAAGATGCCCAGCATAGACCCGGCAGCCTGCTTGAATAATTCCGTCAACACACCCGTATTGATGCCAGGCGTGGGAATGTGCGCGCCGAGTCGATAGACCGCCAGGAGTCCCAGCGTAAAGAACAGCCGGTTCCGGAGATCTTCGATCCGGAAGAGATTCGCGAATGCGTTTAAGAATCGGTTCATGCGGATTCCTCGGGTAACCCGATTACGCTACCACCTCAAACGTGCCGCCAGCCTTGGTGATCTTCTCCTTGGCGGTGGCGCTGAATGCATGAGCGTGAATGGTGAGCTTGGTCTTCAACTCGCCGTCGCCCAAAACCTTGATGGGGTCCGTGGCGCGGCGGATGAAGCCGTGCGCGCGCAACAGTTCCGGTGTAACCGTTTCACCCGCGGGGAACACATTCAGTTCTTCCAGGTTCACGACCGAATACCCAACTCCAAACGGATTATGGAAGCCGCGCTTCGGAATGCGGCGATGCAGCGGCATCTGTCCGCCTTCAAACCCACGGCGCCGCGAATATCCGCGACGGGACTTCTGTCCCTTGTTACCGCTGCCCGCGGTCTTGCCCAGCTTCGAGCCCATACCGCGGCCCACGCGCACTTTGCGCTTGCGCGAACCCTTGGGAGGGTGAAGCATCGAGAGAGAAACGGTGTTGTGTTCTTTTTTGCCTTTGTCAGCCATAAGTTATTTCACCACTTCCACGAGATGGCGCACTTTATGGATCATGCCGCGAATTGCCGGCGTATCCTCGCGCTCAACCACCTGATGCAATCTGCGCAGCCCCAGGCCGCGAATCGTCGCACGCATGTCATCGGTGCAACTGATGAAGCTCACTACCCACTTCACTTTTACGGTTCCGGCGCTCTTCGCGCTTTTCTTTTCGCCTGCCATGAATTATTCCCCTGCCGCCTTTTCTACTTTGTCCGCTTTTGGCGGGCGGCCGCTGATTTCTTCCAAGGTCTTGGAGCGTGTTTCCGCAACTTGGTTGGCGTCCTTCAAACTGAGCAGCGCCGCGAATGTGGCTTTCACCACATTGTGCGGGTTCGAAGTGCCGAGCGACTTGGTCAGCACGTTCGCGATGCCCGCTACCTGCATCACCTTTCGAACCGGGCCGCCGGCGATGACGCCAGTGCCTTCCGACGCGGGCTTCAGCAGAACCTGAGCCGAACCGTAGCGCCCAGTAACCTGGTGAGGAATGCTGGTGCCCTTCAAGTTGAGCTTGATGAGGTTCTTCTTGGCCTGCTCAATGCCCTTTTTGATGGCCATGGGAACTTCGCGGGCTTTGCCCATGCCGAAACCCGCGTGGCCGTGGTTGTCGCCAACCACAACGAGCGCGGAAAAGCTCAGGTTTTTGCCGCCCTTGACGACCTTGGTGACGCGATTGATCGCGATCACGTCATCCTTCAAATCGGAAGGATTGACTTCCAGGAGCCGCCGTACCGCCAGACTATCGCGCAAAATTTGCTTCGACATTTAGAACTGTAACCCCGCTTCCCGCGCCGCATCTGCGAGCGCCTTGACGCGGCCGTGATACTTATAACCGCCGCGGTCGAACACCACTTTGCTGACTCCCGCTGCCTTAGCGCGCTCGGCAATAATCTTACCGATGTTCTTGGCAGCCGCGATGTTGCCACCGCCCTTCAAGCCCTTTTTGGTTTCCTTGTCGAGCGAACTGGCGGAGCACAGCGTGCGGCCGCCACGATCGTCGATGACTTGCACGTAGATGTGGCCCACCGAGCGATACACACACAAACGAGGGCGCTCCGGTGTACCGGTAACTCTTGTGCGCACCCGGGCGTGAACCCGCTGGCGATGCGCATCCTTGGATAAATTGCGAACTCGTGCCGATGCCACTGTCGTATCTCCCTTACAGTCTTAAGTTCCACTTTCCCAGCTGATAACTTAAAACTGACAACTGAAAACTTTTTACGCCGCTCCAGCCTTCGCGCCAGCCTTGCCAGCCTTCTTCTTCAAACGCTCGCCGGTAATGCGCACGCCCTTCTGCTTGTACGGGTCGGGCGGACGCAGTGAACGAAGGTCCGCCGCCACCTGGCCGACTTGCGCTTTATCCGCGCCGGTGACCACGATGTGCGTCTGCTTGTCGACGGAAATCTGAATTCCCTCGGGAATCGAAAATTCCACGGGGTGAGATTTGCCGAGCGCGAACGCTACAGATTTTCCCTTAACTTCCGCGCGGTAGCCGACGCCGACGATGTCCAACTCTTTCTTAAATCCGTGTGTGACGCCTTCGACAGCATTGGCCAGCAGCGCGCGCGCCAATCCGTGGAGAGCGCGATGCTCTTCACTGGTACGCACGGCTGTCAGCACGCCGTCTTTCTGCTCCAGCTTGATAACGCTGGGCACCAGCACATGCAGCTTACCCTTCGGGCCTTGCACTTCGACCTTACCGTCGGTGCTGTTGATCTTCACGCCGGCAGGCACTGGAATCGGTTTGCGACCAATACGTGACATCTTCTCTAACCTCGTCTCTCGAACTCGTTCACTGGCGTCTTACCGAACGCCACTACCAAACTTCGCAAAGAATTTCTCCGCCCACGTTGGCCTTGCGCGCGGAACGGCCAGTCATTAAACCTCTCGGCGTGGTCAGGATGCTGATGCCCAGCCCGCCCACCACTGGCTTGATGTCCGTGGAACCGAGATAGCGGCGCTGTCCAGGCTTGGAAATGCGCTTCATCCCGGTAATCACGCTGCGGCGATCCGGCGTGTATTTCAGGAAGACGCGGAGGGTTTTGCGCGTTTTATTTTCGTCGACCATTTTGTAGGTCGAGATGTAGCCCTCTTCCTTCAGGATGCGGGCGATCTCGGTCTTCAACTTCGACACGGGAACGTCCACCCGCTGGTGCTTCGCGGCAGTCGCGTTGCGAATGCGCGTCAAAAAATCTGCGATGGGATCCGTCTGCATAACTCTCCTACCAGCTCGCTTTCGTCACTCCAGGGATTTCTCCCTTGAGCGCCATGCCGCGGAAACAGATACGGCACATCTGGAACTTGCGAATGTACCCGCGGGCGCGGCCGCAGCAACGGCAGCGATTGCGCACACGGACTTTAAACTTGGGCTTCTTCAGTGCCTTGGCGATTTTTGCGGTGCGTGCCATTTATTGTGCTGCTCCTTTTTCGCGCAACGGGAAACCGAGACCCTTCAGCAGTTCGCGGCCTTCCTCGTCGTTCCGCGCCGTGGTGGTCAAGGTGATGTTCATGCCCTTGATCTTGTCCACACGCGTGTAGTCAATTTCCGGAAACACCAACTGATCCTTCAAGCCGAGCGTGTAGTTGCCGCGGCCGTCGAAAGCGTTGGAGGGCAACCCGCGAAAGTCGCGCACGCGAGGCAGCACCACGTTGCACAAGCGGTCGAGGAATTCGTACATTTTCTCTCCGCGCAACGTTACGGCGCAGCCGATTGGCATGCCCTTGCGAATCTTGAAATTCGCGATGGACTTCTTGGCCTTGGTGATCACCGGCCGTTGCCCGGTAATCTGGCCGAGTTCCACGGAGGCGGTATCAAGCAACTTGGCGTTCTGGCTGGCTTCCCCGAGACCAATGTTCAAAGTGATCTTGGAAAGCTTGGGCACGGCCATGATGTTCTTCCAGCCAAAGCGCTTCATCAGCGCTGGTACCGTTTCCTTGCTGTATTTTTCGTGCATCCGACTCTTCATTCCCGTTGTCCTTCCGAAACTTTACTTATCCAGCGTGTTGCCGCAGCGCTTGCAGGAGCGCACTTTGCTGCCGTCCGGCAGAATCTGCTTGCCGATGCGCGTGTGCTTGCCGCAACTGGCGCAGACGACCTGCACCTTCGAAGCGTTGATGGCGGCTTCGCGTTCCACGATTCCGCCCTTGATGTTCTTGGCCGGGTTCGGCCGGGTATGGCGCTTAATGATGTTCGCGTGTTCCACGATCACCGTGTTCTTGCGCGGGTTTACGGACAGCACACGCCCGTTTTTCCCCGCGTCGCGCCCGCTGAGGATGCGCACATTGTCGCCCTTGCGAATGCTGATGACGTACCGCTTAACTTCCCTAGTGCGTGCCATTGCTTACCAAACCTCCGGAGCCAGCGAAACGATTTTGGTGAACTTCTTTTCGCGGAGCTCTCTTGCCACCGGGCCAAAAACGCGAGTCCCGACAGGCTCGCCGGCATCATCGATCAGCACGGCGGCATTATCATCAAAGCGAATGTAGGTGCCGTCTCTGCGCCGCTGTTCCTTGCGCATGCGCACAATCACGCACTTCACAACCTTGCCTTCTTTGATCTGGCTTTCCGGCGTCGCTTCTTTCACCGACGCGGTGACAATGTCGCCCAATCCCGCTTTCAAGCCCGCATCGCCACCGATGGGGAGAATGCACATCAGCTTTCGTGCTCCGGAATTGTCGGCAACCGTCAGCCAGGTTCGCATCTGAATCATGATTCGGCTCCCCTGTCCTTACTTCTTGGCCGACGCAGACGGCGTCAGCACTTCTTTCAAGCGCCAGCGCTTCAGTCGCGAAAGCGGCCGCGAAGACACGATGCGTACGGTGTCGCCGAGCTTGGCTTCGCGCTTTTCGTCGTGCGCGTAAAATTTCTTCGAAATCTTCAGTACGCGGCGGTACTTGGGATGCTGCACCAGTCGCTGTACTTCCACCACAATGGTCTTTTCCATTTTCGCGCTGGTGACCTTGCCGGTCAGCACAGTGCGATTGCCGCGGCTGCTGTTCACCGCCGGTTGTGTTTCCGTTGTCATCACGCCTTACCTGCCTTCGCCGGTACTGCTCCGCCGGCCAATTCCTGAGCGCGCAACAGTGTTTTCACTCGCGCCAGATCCTTTTTCGCTTCACGGAGGCGCTTCAACGCTTCCGCTTGACCGGTGCTGAGCTGAAAGCGCAGCCGGAAAATCTGTTCGGTCAAGTCCTTCTCGCGCGCCGCCAGTTCGGTTGCGCCCTCTTCGCGAATCTTCTCAATACGCCGCGGCATTGCTACAGTCCTCCCGTGCGTGACACAAATTTTGTGGGAATCGGCAGCTTGTGCGATGCCAGGCCCAGCGCTTCGCGTGCCGTGGCTTCGTCGATACCCGCCATTTCGAACATGATGCGGCCCGGCTTCACCACCGCGACCCAACGTTCCGGAGCGCCTTTGCCCTTACCCATACGGGTTTCTGCCGGCTTCTTGGTGAACGGCTTGTCCGGAAAAATGCGGATCCACAGCTTTCCGCCACGCTTGATGAAGCGAGTAATGGCCACGCGCGACGCTTCAATCTGGCGGTCGGTGATCCAAGCGTTTTCCATCGCCTTCAGCCCAAACTCACCGAAAGCCAAGCTTCCGCCGCGCCACGCTTTGCCTTTGCGGCGTCCGCGCTGCTGCTTCCTGTATTTCACTTTCTTCGGCATCAACATCGGTTTCTTCTTCTTTCCCGTTATCCGTAATCAGAAATCAGTTATCGGTAAAAACTTCCTTACGCTGCGGCCACTGCCTCGGGCTTGTCATTCTCTCGCTTGTTGCGCTTGGGAATGTTTTCGCCCTGGTAGATCCAGCACTTCACGCCAATGACGCCGTAGGTGGTGTTGGCTTCGGCGGTGCCGAAATCAATGTCGGCGCGAAGCGTCTGCAGCGGCAAACGGCCCTGCAGGTACCACTCTTTGCGCGCGATTTCCGCGCCGTTCAAACGTCCGGCAACACGCACCTTGATGCCTTTGCAACCGAAACGCAGCGCCGAGTCCACGGCTTTGCGCATCGCGCGGCGGAAAGCTACGCGCTTTTCCAGTTGCAGCGCGATAGATTCAGCCACCAGTGTGGCGTCGAGTTCCGGACGGTGCACTTCCACGATGTCGATGTGCACTTCACGCTTGGTGCGCTTGCTGACTTCCTGCTTGAGCTTGTCGATTTCCGCGCCCTTGCGGCCGATGATGATTCCAGGACGTGCGGTAGCGATGCGCACGACCAGCTTGTTGGCTGCGCGCTCGATGTCGATGGAGCTGACGCCAGCGCTCTTCAGCCGTTCCTTCAGCTCTTTGCGCAGCTTGACGTCTTCGTGCAACAGGTCCGCGTAATCGCGATCCGCATACCACCGCGACTTCCAGGGCTTGTTATAGCCAAGCCGAAATCCGTACGGGTGCGTTTTTTGTCCCATTACTTCTTTCCCTTCTTTCCGGCTTGCTGCTTTCCGGTCAGTGCCTTGCGCACACGACGCGCGGTACCACGCACGCCCTTCTGCGCTTCCGCTTCCGCGAGGTTTGCGGCAACGCGTTCAGCCGCAGCGGTGTGGTGCTCTGCAACTCCAACCCAGACATGGGAAGTGCGCTTCTGGTAACGGAACGCGCGGCCCATCGGCGCCGGACGCAACCGCTTCCATCGCCCACCCTCGTTTACAAAACACTTGCTGACGTAGAGTTGGTCGACATCCAGCGGCGCGCCAGAATCTTCCGCCTTGCGCTCCGCGTTCGCGATGGCACTGCGCAACACTTTCTCAATATGCTTTGCGGCGCGTTTCGGCGTGTACTTCAGCGACTGCAAAGCATCCTGCGCTTTGCGCCCGCGAATCAGGTCAATCACCAGTCGCATTTTCTGCGGCGACATGCGCACATGTCGCGCCAGCGCGTGAGCTTCAATCAATCCTGCGTTTGTTTGCACGTCTGCCATAACCTATGCCTTCGGCGCTGGTGCTGATGGCGCCGCGCCGCCTCCCGCTGCTGGAGCCGCACCGGCCGCCTTTTCCATGGCTGCCTTCACCGAGTGGCCCTTGAACGAGCGCGTCGGCGCGAACTCCCCCAGCTTGTGCCCGATCATCTGCTCGGTCACATACACCGGGATAAATTTTTTGCCGTTGTGCACGGCGATGGTGTGCCCGATCATGTCCGGCACGATGGTCGAACGGCGCGACCAGGTCTTCACTACCTTCTTTTCGTTGCGCGTGTTCAGCCCTTCGACTTTTTCGCGCAGGTGGCCATCCACAAACGGCCCCTTTTTCAATGAGCGTGCCATCGGTTCCCTATTCCTCCACGCGGCGCAAACGGCCCCATTGGGCGTGCCGCATCTTTTTGAATCCACGCACCGGACCAGGCACTCGGTGCGACTTCGGGCAAAACGGACAAACAAATCGCGTGCCCAGCGCGTTCGGAGTACGATCCACAATCACCGCCCAGCCGGGCTTGCACAGCTTGTACAGCATCGGCTCGAGTGGTACGACTACCTTCGCCGCAGGTTTGACAGCGGCCTTCGCCACCGTCCGTTTTACCGCTCGCTTCACAGGCCGCGTCCGGCGTCCCGCTCCGCGTGTTGCTCGTGTCCGTGTTGCTCGCATGTTCCCGCTCTCCCCAGCCAGTTCTGCCATCGCCAGCCGGGATCTGCGTTCCTTGCTTCGTTTACCTTGGGCGCTCTCGTTCAGGATTACGCCCCGTCCATTCCGTTGTCAGTCATCAGTTGTCAGTTCTAAGCAAAAAACCCAGAACTTAAGGCTGAAACTCTGCTTCGTGCCGTCCTTCTCAGCTGTAAGACTGAAAACTTACAACTGAGAACTGAAAACTCTTTACTTGCGACGCTGCTCGATCATGCGTTCGGTGCGCTTGTTGTGCCGCGTCTTTTTCCCCAATGTCGGGAAAGCCCAAGGCGTTTGCGGGTGGTTACCCTTCACTTTACCTTCACCACCACCGTGTGGGTGATCCACAGGATTCATCGCCACGCCGCGAACTGTCGGCTTTTTGCCACGCCAACGTGTGCGGCCAGCCTTGCCGTATGTCTCGTTTTCGTGATCGAGGTTACCGACCTGGCCGACAGTTGCCATGCAGTCCAGCGAAAACTTGCGAACTTCGCCCGAAGGCATCTTGACGAGAGCGAGGTCGCCTTCTTTGCTGAGTAATTGCGCGGCAGCGCCCGCAGTGCGAACCGCCTGGCCTCCGCGGCCCGGATACAACTCCAGGTTATGCACCATGGTGCCGGGAGGAATGTTGCGGATCTTCAAGGCGTTGCCAGGAAGAATGTCCGCACTCTCGCCGGTCGAAACGGTGGCGCCCACTTCCAGGCCTACCGGATGCAGGATGTAGCGCTTGTCGCCATCCGCGTAATGCAGCAGAGCGATGTTGGCGCTGCGGTTCGGGTCGTACTCGATGGACGCAACCTTCGCGGGCACGCCGGTCTTGTCGCGGCGGAAATCCACGGTGCGGTACTGCTTCTTGTGTCCGCCGCCGCGATGCCAGATGACAATTTCGCCCTGGTTGTTGCGCCCGCCCGAGCGCTTTTTCGGCTCGAGCAAGCTTTTTTCGGGCGTCTGCTTGGTGATGTGGCTCTTATCGAGCACCGTCATGAAGCGACGCGACGCGGTATATGGATTAAAACTCTTGAGTCCCATCTCTGCCTCTACCTTCCAAATCTTTCCGCCCCGTGGCGGCCCTTCCCCTTGCTACTCAATTCCCTACAGATTCTCTGCGTACTCGATCATCTTCTCGCCCTCGGCGAGCTTCACGTACGCCTTCTTCCAATCGCGCCGGTATCCTTCGTTCTGCCCACGGCGGCGCATCTTGCCGTGGAAATTCGCTGTGCGCACATCCGAAACTTTTACCTTGAAGATCTGCTGCACGGCTTCCTTGATCTCCGTCTTGGTTGCGCCCGCGGCAACTTCGAATACCACGGTGTGCTGCGTTTCCTTCACGCCGAGTCCCTTCTCGGTGATGATGGGACGCCGAATAATCTGATAGTGAGGGGCTGCCATTGCTTATTCCTTCCCCTTTTTAGTGGCCGGCTTCTTCGCTGCCGCCGGCTTCTTTGTGGTGATCTTCGCTGCTGCCTTCGGCGCCGCTTGCTTCTTCGGAGCTGGCGCAGGGGCGATCGATTCCACGTGCGGCGCCTGCACCGTGGGGCTATCCGGATCGAGCGCGCGAACCAGCCGCGCTACCGCATCCTTGGAAAGCACCAGGCGATCGTGACGCAACACATCGTAGGGCTGAAGAGCGTTCGAAGCAGACAGCTTGACGCCTTCCAGATTGCGGCTGGCAAGTTCCAGGTTGCGATTCTCGCCATTGGCCACCAGCAACGTGGTCTTTTCCGCGTTCAATTTGCCCAACGCCAAACGCAAAGTCTTCGTCTTGTGCGTGTCCAGCGACCACGCTTCCACGACCGTCAACTTTTCTTCCGCAAGCTTCGCGGAAAGAGCCGAACGCAGCGCGCCGAGCAACATCTTCTTCGGCAACGCATAGGCATAGGAGCGCGGGCGAGGTCCGTGAACCGTTCCGCCATGGCGCCACAAAGGCGACCGGATGGAGCCGATGCGCGCGCGACCCGTTCCCTTTTGCCGCCAGAGCTTGCGGCCTGCGCCGCTGACTTCGCTCTTATCCTTGGTCTTGTGCGTGCCGCGCCGCAGGCTGTTCAGATACCAGCGCGAAGCCTCGTGCAGAAGGTTCTGGTTCACTTCGGCGCCAAAGACCGCGTCCGCCAGTTCGACCTGGCCGACCTTCTCACCACTCAGATTGACTACATCTACGACCGGCATAGCTTTTTCTCTCTCAATCTTCAGTTTACTTTGCTGCTTTCTTCGCCTTCAGCGCCTTGCGTATAAAAATGTATTGTCCGCTTGGCCCGGGAACCGAACCGCGAACCAGCAACAGGTTCTCGTCCGTGTCCACCTTGATCACTTTCAAGTTCTTCGCCGTCACCTTGGCATTTCCCATGTGTCCAGGAAAATGCTGGTTCTTCCACACACGCGACGGGAACGAACTGCCGCCGATGCCGCCAGGCGCGCGATGAAACATGGAACCGTGGGTTGCGTCGCCACCGGCATAGTGCCAACGCTTAACGCCGCCCGCGAAACCGCGGCCCTTGCTGACGCCGCTGACATCAACCAATTCGCCAGCCTTGAAATTCTCGACCAGCACGCGATCGCCGACCTTGGTTTCGTCCTTCGATTCTCCAATGCGCACTTCCTGGAGAACCTTTACCGGCGCAACGTTGGCCTTCTTGAAGTGCCCGGTCATGGCCTTGTTGACGCGCTGCGACTTGACGAATTCCACCAAGCCGAGTTGCGCTGCCTCGTAGCCGTCCTTCTCTTTCGTGCGCCGCTGCACCACAACGCAGGGACCAGCCTGCAGCACCGTGCAACCAACCAGGTTGCCGTCTTCGGCGAAGATCTGCGTCATGCCTAACTTGATTCCGATAATCCCGTCGACTGCCATTGTCTCGTCTCTCTCTTAGCAGCTTGTTCGCCGGTGGCGAATATTGGCTGCGTGAAACAGTTTTAAGTTTTCAGTATTAAGTTCTAAGTTCCCCGCGTTTCAGGTTTTACTGATCACTTAAAACTTATTACTGATGACTGCCTTACTTGCTCGCGTGGCCGAACGCCTTGATCTCCACGTCCACACCGGGAGGCAGATCGAGCTTCATCAGCGCGTCAACCGTGTCCGGAGTGGGTTCCAGGATGTCAATCAGCCGCTTGTGCGTGCGCATTTCAAACTGTTCACGGGATTTTTTGTCCACGTGAGGCGAACGCAGCACCGTCCAGCGATTGATGGTCGTGGGCAGAGGAATCGGTCCGGCAACATCCGCGCCAGTCCGCTTGGCCGTCTCCACGATTTCCCGCGTGGATTGATCCAGAATCCTGTGATCGTAAGCCTTCAAACGAATTCGAATTTTATCGCCTTGTTTCATAAAGTTACTCGATGATCTCCGTGACGGCGCCGGCGCCGACTGTGTGGCCGCCTTCGCGAATCGCGAAGCGCAACCCCTTCTCCAGCGCTACCGGCGTAATCAGCGTCACTTCGCAGCTTACGTTGTCTCCCGGCATCACCATTTCCACGCCTTGCGGCAACTTCATATCGCCCGTCACATCGGTGGTGCGGAAGTAAAACTGCGGACGATACCCTGAAAAGAACGGCGTATGCCGCCCGCCTTCTTCCTTCGTCAATACATACGCTTCCGCCTTGAACTTCGTGTGCGGCGTGATCGAGCCCGGCTTGCAAATTACCTGGCCGCGCTCCACGTCTTCTTTTTCCGTGCCGCGCAAGAGCAGTCCAACGTTGTCACCGGCAAGGCCTTCATCCAGCAACTTCTTGAACATTTCGATGCCGGTCACAACCTTCTTTTGCGTCTCGCGGAAGCCCACGATTTCCACTTCTTCGCTGACCTTTACTTTGCCGCGTTCCACACGACCGGTAACCACCGTGCCGCGTCCCGAAATCGAGAAAATATCTTCGATCGGCATGGCGAATGGTTTATCCACGTCACGCACCGGCAGGGGCACATTCGCATCCACCGCGGCCATCAACTCGTCAATCTTCTTTTCCCACTTCTCGTCGCCGTTCAACGCCTGCAGCGCCGAACCCTTGATTACGGGCACGCTGTCACCGGGAAATTGATAGCTCTTCAGCAATTCGCGTACTTCCAGTTCCACCAGTTCCAGCAGTTCCGCGTCTTCCACCATGTCGCACTTGTTCAGAAACACCACGATGTACGGCACTCCCACCTGGCGGGCCAGCAAAATGTGCTCGCGCGTTTGCGGCATCGGTCCATCGGTCGCCGCAACCACCAGAATCGCGCCATCCATCTGTGCCGCGCCGGTGATCATGTTCTTGATGTAGTCGGCGTGACCCGGGCAATCCATGTGCGCATAATGCCGGTTCGGCGTCTCATACTCCACGTGCGATACGGCAATGGTGATGCCGCGCTCGCGCTCCTCCGGAGCATTGTCAATCGTGTCGAACGCACGAAACTGCACTTTGGGATTGTGCTTCGCCAATACCTTGGTAATTGCCGCCGTCAACGTCGTCTTGCCATGGTCAATGTGACCAATCGTCCCGATGTTCACGTGCGGCTTGGTGCGCTCAAATTTTTCCTTCGCCATTTGCTTCTTCAGCTCCTCACTCGAGTTCCAGCAAAAACAAAATCCGTTTCGTTACTTTTCGCCGCGATACTTCTTGACGACTTCTTCCGCGAGCGATGTGGGCAATTCCGCGTAATGCGAGAAGTGCATGGTGAACGTGGCGCGGCCCTGGGTGCGGCTGCGCAAATCCGTGGCATAGCCGAACATCTGAGCCAGCGGCACTTCCACGCGAATTACGTTGCTGCCAGCGCGATTTTCCGTGCCTTGAATCGCGGAACGCCGTGAATTCAAGTCACCAAACACTTGCGCCATGTATTCTTCGGGAACCACAACTTCAACTTTCATGATCGGTTCCAGCAGGACGGGCTTGGCCCTGGAGCAAGCCTCTTTGAACGCCATGGAGCCGGCAATCTTGAAGGCCATTTCGTTGCTGTCGACATCGTGATAGCTGCCGTCGACCAGCACCGCGGCGACATCCACCATCGTGAATCCAGCCAGAATGCCGTTATCCAGCGCTTCACGGATGCCCGCTTCGATGGGCGCAATGAATTCACGTGGAATCGAGCCGCCGACGATCTTGTCGATAAACAGGAAGCGGTGTTCCTTGTCGAATTTCCATTTGCCGGGCGTGCTGCCAGTGACCGACTTCGCCAACTCATCGAGATCGTCGGTGGACAGTTCCTTCATATTTTCGTGATCGGAACTGGGAAGTGGATGCAGTTCGATTTTGCAGTGGCCGTATTGACCCTTACCGCCGGTCTGCTTGATGTATTTGCCTTCAGCAAGCGCCTTCTTGCGAATCGTCTCGCGATACGCCACCTGCGGCCGTCCCACATTCGCCTGCACGTTATATTCGCGCAGCATGCGGTCGACAATGATCTCCAGGTGCAGTTCGCCCATTCCCGAAATCAAGGTCTGCCCCGTATCCGGTTCAGTCGAAACGCGGAATGTTGGATCTTCCTGTGCCAGACGCTGCAGCGCCACGCCCAGCTTGTCTTGGTCGGCTTTGGTCTTCGGCTCGATAGCCACGGAAATCACCGGTGTCGGGAATTCAATCGATTCCAGAATGATGGGCTTCGCTTCGTCGCAAAGCGTGTCGCCAGTGTTAACGCTCTTCAAGCCGACGCAGGCACAAATGTCGCCCGCGCAGACATCTTCAATTTCTTCGCGCTTGTTTGCGTGCATCTGCATCAGACGGCTGATGCGTTCACGCGTACCCTTCGCGGCATTCAACACATAGCTTCCAGACTTCAGAACGCCGGAATAAACGCGGATATAAGTGACATGGCCGACGAATGGATCGGACATGATTTTGAAAGCCAGCGCGGCAAAGGGCTGATCGTCGGAGGCGCGGCGAAGAATTGGTTCGTCGTTTTCGGGATTAATACCTTCGACGGGAGGAACGTCAATCGGCGAGGGCAAGTAATCGACGATGGCATCCAGCAAAGGTTGAACGCCCTTGTTCTTGAAAGCGGAGCCGGCAAGCACAGGAACAATCTTCAGCGCCAACGTCGATTTACGAATGGACTTGCGCATTTCGTCGACGGTCAACGAGCCTTCGGTGAGATACTTGTCGAGAACGGCGTCGTCGTGTTCGGCGATGTACTCGACCATTTTGTTGCGATGCTCGTCGTAGAAGGCCTTGTCGATCGCGGAACCCTTGAGCGCCGCGGCAACATCGGGGCGCGAGGCTACGAATTCCTTGTCCCACAGCTTGGCGACATCAAAAATCTCGAACTTGGCGCCCAGGGTTTCTTCGAGCCACACAATGACCTTCTGCTCGATGAAATCGATGACGCCGATGAAATTGTCTTCGCGGCCCAATGGAAACTGCAGAGGCACAGGATGCGCGCCCAGACGCTGGCGAATGGTGCGGATCACGTGATCGAAATCCGCGCCCATGCGGTCCATCTTGTTCACAAAGCAGATGCGCGGAACACGATACTTGTCGGCCTGGCGCCACACCGTCTCGGATTGCGGCTGCACGCCGGCGACGGAATCAAACACGCACACGGCGCCGTCCAGCACACGCAAAGAACGCTCGACTTCAACGGTGAAGTCCACGTGCCCGGGCGTGTCGATAATGTTGACGCGATATTTCTTGTCGAAGCGCGTCCAGGAAGCGGTGGTTGCGGCGCTGGTGATGGTGATGCCGCGCTCGCGCTCCTGCTCCATCCAATCCATGGTGGCAGTGCCTTCGTCCACCGAACCGATTTTGTACGTCACGCCTGTATAGAACAGGATGCGTTCGGTCGAAGTGGTTTTGCCGGCGTCGATGTGCGCCATAATCCCGATGTTGCGGGTATCTTCGAGTTTGAATGTACGGCTCATGTTCCCTTGAACAGCCCTTTTCTCCCCTGATCGAGTTGCAACTGCTTCCGTCACGTTAAACTTGCTCCCTGTCTTACCAACGATAGTGCGCGAAGGCCTTGTTCGCTTCGGCCATGCGGTGAACGTCTTCCTTTTTCTTGATGGCGCCGCCGCGAGAATTGGCCGCGTCAATCAACTCGTCGGCGAGCTTGTCGACCATGGTTCGGCCGGCGCGTTCCCGCGAATACTGCAGCAGCCAGCGAATGGCCAGAGACTGCCGGCGAAACGGATTCACTTCAACAGGAACCTGGTAGTTCGCGCCGCCCACGCGCCGGGTCTTCACTTCCAGCACAGGCTTCACATTCTCCAGGGCCTTCTTGAAAATTTTCAGCGCATCGTCGCTGGTCTTCTTGGCCACCTGATCCATGGCGCCATAAAACACGCGCTGCGCAGTGCTCTTCTTGCCTTCCCACATCATCGAGCAGATGAACTTCTCCACCAGATCGCTACCGTAGACCGGGTCGGTCGCTTGCACGCGCCGGCTGACTATTCCTTTACGAGGCATTGCTTTTCATGCTCCTAAAACTTCTGAATCTTAAGTTCTAAGTTGTAAGTAATTCCGGAATCCGTGGCTTACTTATGACTTAAAACTGAATACTGAAAACTGTCTTACTTCGCGGCTGCGCCGGCTTTTGGCCGCTTCGCGCCGTACTTCGAACGTCCCTGCTTGCGATTCTCCACGCCCGCCGCGTCCAGTGTTCCGCGAACAATGTGATAGCGCACGCCCGGCAGATCCTTCACACGGCCGCCGCGCACCAGCACGATGGAGTGCTCTTGCAAGTTGTGGCCGATTCCGGGGATGTAAGTGGTGACTTCCACGGAGTTCGTCAAGCGAACACGCGCGACCTTCCGCAAAGCGGAGTTCGGCTTCTTCGGCGTCTGGGTGTACACGCGAATGCACACGCCGCGCTTTTCCGGGCAGCCCGCCAAAGCAGGCGATTTGGTCTTCGTCAGGACCCCTTCTCGACCCATGCGTACAAGTTGCGAAAACGTCGGCACAGTATTCCTCTTTTTCCTTCGGTGTATCGCGAGAACTGAGAGCGAAGCGAAGTCACCGCACATTGCGCGCAGACAAATTGACGTGGCTCACGCGGCGCGCAGAGAAAAGCGCGAGAGCACACAAAGGTGCTGAAAGGTTTCCTGCGACTCCGGAGATACCAGCAAGAGACTCCGCACGCACTCCAAGAGGCAATCGTTCCGCTCTTGGTTCCGAATCGGAGAGGCTTACTCGGCTTTTCGGGGCTGGCGCCCCATTCCGGCCGCTCTTCCGTCCCATTCCGTCGATCTTGTTCCGGGACTGAAGAATTCCCTTCCAACCAACCACCCCAAACAACGAGGTGGCCGCACTGCTTGGGGAAAATTCCCCTGACAAAACACAAAGTATAGAGAAGAAAGACAGTTCTGTCAAACAACTTTCGAAACAGGAGAGTTGAAAAAACTGTGGAAAAGAAGGGTTTGGCAATCAGTCTGCCTAGATGGGGCGGTTTTGCGCAAACTTTTCTCTAGTGCTAAGCCAGATTATAATATCCTAATACAAGCTATGCTACCTGTTTTCAGTTATTTGACGCGCCTTTACCGTCTGCACCCAAGTCCCCAAACGGCCAAAGATTGAATGACTTCAGCATGTCGTATTGGTCTTTGTCTCGGAGCATTTTCGCCGTTTTTTCCGCTGGCCAAGGTGTGGCAAATCTTTCTGGACGGTCGGCGAGCCAGAACGCCGCCATGGCCATGATCGTTGCATCCTGCGCCAGCACGTCCGGCTTCACTTCTTCCAGCGAATCCGCCGCCGAATGATGTGTGTATTTGTAGTCAGGCGAATCCTGATCGAGATTGATTCCGGGAAGTCCCGCAAGAATGAATGGGCCGGTGTCGGTGCCGAATTCGATCTTCTCCGTCACCTTGATTTCGCGAATGTTGGAGAGCGAATCGGCAAATGGTTCGAAGTCGGCCACCAAGTCAGAGCGTCCTCCGAGTTGAAATTCCTTAATAGGCCCCTGGCCGGCATCGAGCACGATGTTGCCGAGATGATTCTTCATGTCGCTCTGATGCTGCTTCACATACGCCAGTGAGCCGAGCAGGCCTTGCTCTTCTCCCGTGAACAATACGAAGCGGATGGTGCGCCGCGGCCTCATGCCGCTTTTGATGATTGCGTCGGCGGCGGCCAGCACGCTCGCGGAGCCTACGCCGTTATCGGTCGTGCCTTCACTTAAATCCCAGGAATCAAGATGCGCGCCCACGACGACGACCTGCTCTGGAAATTCGTGGCCCACGATTTCACCGACGACATTGGCGCTTTCCACCGGCCCGCTGAAAGAATTTTGCACGTTGATGCGCAGTCGCACGGGTTTCCCGGCAACCAGGTAGCGCTCGATCTGGCTCTGGTCCTCGCGCGTCATGGACACAACGGGTATGGAGAAATCAACGGCGAAACCAAGGATTCCCGTGTGGGTCAAGTGCAGGCCATCCTCTTTGAAGCCCGCCTGTCCGCCGATTACCGCGGCGGCGCCGGCCTTGTGCGCGGCGTTCAGAAAATCTCCATATTGCGCCATGATGGCCCAGAAGTTTTTCCTGGGTGAACCCTGCGGATACATCAGGACAATCTTGCCTTTAAATTTTGAACTGTGCTTGATCTCGTCGTCGAGATCGAAGAGATTCGCGGTAACCACGTCGGCTTCCACGCCGCCGACAGGCGTTGAGCCCGTCCAGCCCATGGCGTCGATGCCCAGTGTGCGGTGCTGCGGCGAGATCATCTCCGCTGCTGCGCTTCCGCGGGCCCAGCCCTTCCACATGGTCCACTTTTCGTCGTGGACATTTTGCAGCCCGATGGCCTTCATTTTCGTCAGGCCCCAATCGACGGCTTGCTTCGATTGAGGAGAGCCGGTGACGCGCGCGCCGACCTCGTCGCTCAATTCGGTCAGGTAGTCGAACGCGCGGGAATCCATCATGCCTTGCCCCGCGATCCGTGCAAGAGCTGGCTTGGTGCCATCTTCCTCCGGACCTTTGGGCTTCATCACGTCGTTGGCCCAGGCCGGAGAGCTCCCAGCCGCAACCAGCAACGCCAACCCCAGCACGCGAATGTTCACGAGAATCTCCTTGGACTTCCAACAGGGCACGAACTTTTACTTTAGCACGCTCTGTTAGACGCACCAGCCGAGCGCGGGCTAGTTCGGAGTGCGGCGGCTTGTAGTCGCTTTTGCGGTTGCAATTCAGCGAAAACCGCTTCGACTCACGCCAACCGAAAATTCGGTGCGTCCTGGGCCGTGCTCAACGCGAAACGCCTCGATACTCGCAACTTTACCCTCGCCGTTCCTGCCCCTACACTTTCAACGTGACACTCTCCACGCGAATCGCGAAATTTCTGGCGGTGCTTTGCCTCCTGCAGGCAGGTTTCTGGTCAGCCGCTGCTCAGGAATCGGCTGCGAAACCACCGGAAAAACCCGTTGAGAAGCAAAAGCCGGCGGAGAAACCCGCACTTCCATTCCAAATTCAACTACTGGAGACGCACGTCCGATTTGAAGCCAACGGTGATTCCCGCAAGGAAGTGCACACGGTCGTGAAGCTGAACAACGTTCTTGGTGCGCGAGAGTTTGCCCGACTGGCTTTCGATTACAATCGCGCGTTTCAGCAGCTGGAAATTCCACAGGTGCGGATCACGCACGCCAATGGCGGCACATCGGAAGTCTTGCCAAGCGCGATCAGCGACGCGGCAAATCCCGCAGTTGAGAAATTTCCTGCATACCAGGATGTGCGAGTCAAATCGGTACGCATCCTGGGCTTGCAAGAAGGCGATACCGTCGATTACCGCGTCATCACAACGACAACGCATCACCCTCTTGCGCCGGATTTCTGGCTGGAGCACAGCTTCGACCGCTCCGGCCAGGTGCTGAAAGAGCAATACGAACTGATATTGCCGGCCTCGCGTCCAGTGCAGTTGGCCATTGCCGCTTCGACACCACCCACAAAAAAGGAGCAGAGCGGTGAAGGCGACGCGGCGAGCGTTCGGTATTGGTGGGACCTGTCTGCGACAGACTTCACGGACAATAGCGCAAAGTCCGAGAAAGCCGAGCCAGAAGTGGTTCTGACTTCCTTTGCGTCGTGGAAACAGCTCGCCGACCGGATCGGAGAACGGATTGTTCCCCGTGAAGAAACGGTGCGCGAACAGTCTGCCAAGGCGAAAGAAGTTGTGCAGGGAAAATCGACGCCGGACGGGTGGATCAATGCGTTCTATGATTTCGTTTCTCAAAAAATTGTGACTGTTGATCTTCCTCTCGGAGCCACAGGATTTAAGACCCGGCCTGTGGGTGAGATTCTGTCGTCCGGATATGCGACGACGGAAGACAAGTTCATGTTATTTGCGGCGCTAAACAACAATTATTGCGGGCCGGCGAGGGCCGGGCTCACGAACTCCACCCGGCCACTGGAAGAGCGCGAACTGCCGAGACCCTCCGTTTTCGACCACCTACTGACCATGTCTGGCTATCCGTCGATCAATGTTTGGATGGATCTGAATCTGGAAGTCGCGCCTTACCTCATGATCCCATCACAATTCCGAGGACAACGCGCGTTACTGGTGGGGCCGGCCGTGGCTGTGAACTCCCTTTGGCCCATCGTGGTGGAGACTGCGCCATTCGCTGCATTCCAGCGGGTGGTGGTGGATGCGAAACTCGCGGAAAGCGGGAGTCTGACGGCAAAAGTGAACTACACAATTCGGGGATACAACGAATTGCTGTTGCGCATGGCGTTCCACCAGACACCGAAGGAGAAGTGGAAAGACGTGGCGAGTTTGCTGGCGATTTCGGATGGCTTCCGGGGACAGGTGACCAACGTCAAAGCGTCGGACCCGATGGCCACAAAGGAACCGTTCACCGTCGAGTACGAGCTGTCCCAGCCGAAATTTGTTGATTGGTCGAAAAAGCCGGTGCGAATTCCGGCGTTGCTGCCACAGATTGGATTGCCGGAGCCGCCGACAAAGCTCACCGAGGACGGAAAACCTTCCAACATCGAATTAGGCACTCCGCTAAATGTGGAAACGCGACTGACGCTGCACCTGCCGCCCGGAACGAGGGTGCAAACGCCGGCGGGCACTTCCGTGACACGCGACTATGCGACATATGCTTCGAAGTATTCCGCGACTGCGGATATGCTGACAGCTTCGCGACAAATCAAATTTCTATTGAGCACAGTCTCCGCCGAGCGTGCCATGGACTATAACGCGTTTGTGCATGCGGTGCAGAATGATCAGGCGCAACAGATCGTGCTCGTGCCAGCGGGTTCAGACAACGAGCCGAAGCATTGAGGAAGTTTTCAGTTTTCAGTTTTGAGTTCTAAGTTTTAAGTGAAACAAAAAGGCCTGCCCCGGAGTGGAAGGCCTTTGACTGATAACTGAATACTGAACTACTTAATTTCCATCACTTCTTTTTCCTTCAGCGCGGACAGCTCCTCAATCTTCTTGGTTTCGGAGTGCGAAACTTTCTCCAGTTCGTCGAGCGCGCGCTTCTGCTCGTCCTGGCTGATCTTCTTGTCTTTCTCCAGTTTGTCGATGGCTTCCTTGATGTCGCGGCGGATGTTGCGCACAGCGGTGCGGTGATTTTCCAGCGCTTTGTGGATGTGCTTCACCAGTTCCTTGCGGCGCTCCTCGGTGGGCGAAGGAATCGGAACGCGAACCACTTTGCCATCCGTCGTGGGGTTCAATCCCAAGTCGGAAGAGCGAATCGCTTTGTCGATTAGCGGCACAGCGCCGGGATCCCATGGCGTGATCACCAGCATGGAAGCGTCGGGAATCATGACGCTGCCCAGTTGATTCACCGGCATAGGAGTTCCGTGATAATCCACGCGCACATGATCCAGAATGGCGGCGTTGGCGCGCCCCGTGCGCACACTGGCCAGCTCCTTACGGAAGTCATCTACAGCTTTCTCCATGCGCGTTTTTGCCGCAGCCATGGCGTCCTTTGTCGTAGCAATCGTCGTAGTCATTTCTCTAACCTCAGGAATACAGTTTTAAGTTTTCAGTAATCAGTTATAAGTAAAACGAACCGCGCTCGCAACTTTACATTCCAACGCGCTGAAGTTTGAACTTAAAACTTAGAACTGATGACTGATAACTGCCCTTGTCCCCTACGCTGGCGTCACCTTCGAGCCGACGCTTTCCCCCAATACCGCGCGGCGAATATTTCCCGGCTTGTTCATGTTGAAAATGACGATGGGCATGCCATTGTCCATGCACAAGGAAATCGCGGTGGCATCCATCACTTTCAAGTTCTGGTGAAGCACTTCGCGGTAGGTGATGGCGGCGAAAAACTTCGCATCGCTTACCTTTTCCGGGTCCGCGTCGTAAATTCCGTCGACGCGCGTGGCCTTCAGGATCACGTCGGCCTTGATCTCCATGGCACGCAGGGCCGCCGCAGTGTCCGTGGAAAAGTAGGGATTGCCGGTGCCTGCCGCGAAAATCACCACGCGCCCTTTTTCCAGGTGCCGTGTGGAGCGGCGGCGGATGAACGGCTCGCACACCTGATGCATTTCGATGGCGCTTTGCACCCGCGTGTGTACATCCACTTTTTCCAGCGCGTCCTGCAGAGCCAGCGCGTTCAACACCGTGGCTAGCATGCCCATGTAATCGCCGGTGGCGCGATCGATCTCGAAGCCTTTTTGCCGCGCGCCACGAAAAATGTTCCCGCCACCGACCATGATGGCGATCTGCACGCCTAGCTTGTGTACTTCGCGCAATTCCTTTGCGATGACGTGGATGGTCTCTCCGTCGATGCCAAATCCCTGCGGACCCTGCAATGATTCACCGGAAAGTTTCAGCAAAATGCGATGATACGCTGGACGGTTTTTTTCGCTCTTCTTCGCCAAGCTCGATCCCTTTGCCATGTGTCTCCAATCAACCGGAGCGAAACCCTGCCGATTGTAACAAACATACACCGCTCTGGCCTACGAGTAAGGCACTTTCCGCGAATTTTATGTGACCCAAAATGGGAAACGCCCCGGTTGCCCGAGGCGCTTCGGGATCTATTTTGTAGCGAGCGTTCAGCTATTCGCTGGCGTAGGCTCGGGCGTTCCGGAGGCCGATGGACCGCCGCCCTCGCCAACCTTGAACCGCGCAAAGCGACGGATGGCGATATTTTCGCCCAGCTTGGAGATCGCCTGGGTAATCATCTCGCCGATGGTCTGCGTCTCGTCCTTAATGTAGTGCTGTTCGTAGAGGCAAGATTCCTCGTAGAACTTTTCCATTTTGCCGGTAACAATCCTCTGGATGACCTGTTCCGGTTTGCCGGTGGCGCGCGCCTGAGCAGTGTAAATCTCGCGTTCCTTTTCCAGCATTTCGGAGGTCACATCTTCGCGGCGCACGTAGCGCGGATCCACGGCGGCGATGTGCATGGCCACGTCGTGGCAAAGCTGCTTGAAAGCATCGGTACGCGCCACGAAATCGCTTTCGCAATTGATTTCCACAATCACGCCGATCTTGCCTCCGGCATGAATATAGTGGCCGATCAGACCCTCGGTGGCTTCGCGAGTGGCTTTCTTGGCGGCCGCGGCCTGACCCTTCTTGCGCAGCACATCAATCGCTTTTTCGATGTCCCCATTGGTCTCGACAAGCGCGGCGCGGCAATCACTGAACCCCGCATTGGTTCTCTCTCTGAGTTCCTTGACGAGCTTCGCTGGAATTTCCATGACTGGTTTAGATGTACTCATCCTTTTCTCTCTTAGTTCCTATTCTCGACACACTAGAAAAATGGCCCGGCGTTGATTTTGCGCTCAGCGCCGGGCCTTTTGAATTTAGTACCCTTGCGCGGATTGGTTAGCGGCTTTCCTCATCGGGAGGCACGGTGGTTTCCGCGGGCTCTGCAACTTCCGCAGCGGCCGCTTCGGTACCCTCAACGAAGTCGCCTTCCTGCTTTTCGTACTGCTCGTAGGCGCTGGTGTCCACGTATTCGACGCCATCGATGTGCGCCTGGTCCGCGGCAGCCTTCTGGTCGGCCACCTGAGACTGCTCGTAGGCCGTACGGCCTTCGGCAACGGCATCGGCGATCTTGGTGGTGAACAAGCGAATGGCGCGCAACGCGTCGTCATTGCCTGGAATAATCCAGTCAACCATGTCCGGATCGCAATTGGTGTCCACGACGCTGACCACCGGAATGCCCATGCGGCGCGCTTCCTTCACCGCAATTTCTTCGGCGTTGGAGTCCACCACGAACATGGCATCGGGTAGCTGCGCCATGTTCTCAATGCCTTCCAGGTTTTGGAACAATCCCTTCATCTCGCGATCCAGCCGCGCGCGCTCCTTCTTGGAGAGTTGCAGCATGCGGCCGTCTTCCGCCATGGCCTTCAGCAACTTCAGGCGCTTGATCGACTTCTGCAGGGTGGTCCAATTGGTCAAAGTGCCGCCCAGCCAGCGATGATTCACGAAATAAGCACCGCAGCGCTTCGCCTCCTCGGCGATGGCTTCCTGAGCCTGACGCTTTGTACCGACAAACAAAACTGTTCTTCCGTGCGACGAAATCTCGCCCACGAAGCGGCTCGCTTCGCGGAACATCTTCAGGGTCTTCTGCAGGTCAATGATGTGGATGCCGTTGCGTTCCCCAAAAATATATTCCTTCATTTTGGGGTTCCAACGACGCGTCTGGTGACCGAAGTGAACGCCGGCCTCCAGCAGCTCCTTCATGGTGATTTCTACTGCCACTTTTCCTCCTAAGTAGATAGCTGTTTTTCGCGTCGTCCGGTGTTCTGGCTTGCAAGAAACCAAGCACTGTGACAGCGTCGCAACAGCCTCTTGCCGGCATCTTGCCGGCCGTGATCTTAGCGGCGCAACTTGCGCTGCGCCGCCAGAGCCCAAAGGACGGAGCGAACCCCGTCCAAACCTGCCGCCGCCAGTTCTTTACCGCTTGGTGAACTGGAAGCGCTTGCGTGCGCCCTTCTGGCCGTACTTCTTGCGTTCCTTCATACGGGAATCGCGCGTCAAAAATCCGTTTTTGCGGAGCGAGGGACGCAGCTCCGGGTTGAAGCGGCTGATGGCGCGGGAAAGACCCATGCGCACCGCTCCGGACTGGCCACCGACGCCGCCACCCTTCGCGGTGCAGACGACGTCCACCTGATCGAGCAGGCTGGTGAACTTCAGCGGCTCGGTAGCATCGTGCTCCCAGGCATGATTGGGGAAATACTCTTTGGTGGTCCGGCCGTTCACCGTGAACTTGCCTGAACCGGCGCGCAAGAATACGCGCGCAATGGATTCCTTGCGGCGGCCCGTGCCTTGAAACCACGTCTTATTGCCCGTTGCGGGCGTCTCGACAGTGCTCAATGCTCCTCCTCAAAACCCGTTTGGCGAGGCTTCGCCCCGCATTCATCGAACTTCACGTCGGGGTGTCTCCCTGCTAAGACACTACTTAGGGGGGAACAGCCTACGTGCGGAAAAACTCAAGCACCCAGTCCGTGCCAGACGGTCCTTAGACCGCTACGGACTTGGGCTTTTGCCCTGCATGACGCGCCAAACCAGCGGCGTCGCGATACACGCGCAACTTCTTCGCGCGACGCGCACGCAGCTTGTTCTTCGGCAGCATGCCCAAAACCGCTTCGCGAACCATCCACTCAGGTTTCGATTCGCGAACACGCTTCGCCGGGACTTCCTTCAAGCCGCCCGGATAACCGCTGTGCGAATAGTAGACCTTCTGCTCGACCTTGTTTCCGGTCATGCGAATCTTGTCGGCATTGATGACCACCACGTGGTCGCCCGAATCGAGATACGGCGTAAAGCTGGCCTTATCCTTGCCGATCAGCAAACGCGCCACTTTGGTGGCCAGGCGTCCCAATACCACGTTGGTTGCATCCACAACAAACCACTGCGCGCCCACTTTCAGCGCTTCTGCTTCTGCTCCCTTGGCTACATACGTCCTCATTGCAACAGTCACACCTTTCCCTGTAAAGACAAAATCTAAGTCTAGGGGCTGCCCCTTAATTTGTCAACGAAGTTCGCCGCAAGGCGATGGCGTCGCGCTCTACAGCACGGAAGCTCGCTCCATCAGAACACAGCTTGTCCTGACGTCAACCATTTACTCTGCCGCACGCTCAAGTAGAGAATTTCGGCGGCGCTGGCTCACGGCATATTTCCTTTGACCGTCACTTCTTTTCACTAGCGATATTGGCAGCGACGTGTTAGTTCTTGTGACCCTGCCCCGGATACCAGCCCCCGTCGGTGGCCAAACAGGCCAGAAGGGGTGATTTCATATGCGAACCTTGAGTTTCCTGCTTACGGCGATAGCAGCGTTAGTGCTGCTCGGCCCTGCGGCGAGGGCCGACTCCTTTGTCATCACTTTCGGTGCTCCGGGCGTGCAGACGCCGGACAGTGCGATCATGGCCGGCGCCACGGTTCTCGGCACCGAGACCTTCGACAGCCAGACGCCAGGATTCGGCGGTTTTACCACGAATTATGGTACCGGAGGTGCCATCACAGGGACGTACTCCTCTGGCGCTTTCATTTCGCCAGCTACTCAATTTGGTGGCGCAGGCGGTATCGGGCAATTCGTCGACGCCATTGGAGGCACCGCCGGCTACGCGATCATGCTATCCACTAGCGGCGCCGCCTCCCCCGGCGTGAACTATTTCGGTTATTGGCTCTCGGCGCTCGACATGGGGAACCAGCTTGAGTTCTTAAAGGCCGGTACGGTGGTCGACACGTTCACCCCAGCTGATCTGATCGCTGCTCTCGGCCCGTGCACTGGGAGCAATTCCTACTGCGGCAATCCGAACCCTCCGTTCCTGGGAGATGATTCCGGACAGCCTTATGCGTACGTCAATTTTGTCGACACCAGCGGTTTCTTCGACGAAATCGAAGTGACCGAGAATCCTGCGATCGGTAATTATGAGTCTGACAATCACACCGTCGCATACTGCGGTGACGTGCAAGCTTGCATCTCAGGGACAGTCGTTACCACGCCAGAGCCCAGCTCTATCGCTCTCCTTGGTATCGGGCTGCTGAGCCTTTTGACACTGAGCCTGTTTGCCTTCGAGGCGCGAAGCCAGCGCCACACATGACCGACGCACATTGGTCACGATGTAAAAATCGGGGAAATTCAGGGACTACCCCCGTTTTTAAATCAGTACGCTCGCTCACGAGACATTCCACGAAGAGTCGCGATGACATCGGCAAGATATCTAGAATCGCCCTCATAGAAGAGAATTGTGAAGCTGTCCTCAATTGCGCATCTTAAGAGTGAGCGCGGTTTGCCGCCGGAGTGTGCGAACTCTAAGCAGTAGCGCGCGTCTTTGCCGGGTGAGATCGTGAGCTTTGATTCAAGACGGTACCCGGATTGGGCTGCTTCTTGAGTAACGCCGGTCTCAAACCGGGAATAATCCCTTTCGTAAGCAAATGGCTTCTGATTTGCGCCGAGGGCGTACAGACTGATATGTCCGTAAGGCGCATCGAAAAATGGAACACCGAACGTCAGCTTCCACATGGTGGGGCTGTTTTCCGACATCCGCGAATAGAACTGTTTTGGAACTGGGATTCTCCAACCGCCGTACGAAATGTAATCTCCATGAACTAGGTGCCATCCCGGTCCAAGCAATGGAACGACAAGCATGAAAATCAGCGAGACCGCAACGAAGACGCCCAAAAGTCGGAGCATCAATTTTGCAATCTTGATTCTTGGTACTGCCATTTCTCTTCTCCGTTACCGACGCACGAAGAGGATGATGGTGGGGCGGCCACATCACTGGTGCGGTTCATAGACTCCCTTGATGATCCTGAACACAAGGGCAGGTTCCAGCTTTCTTCGAAAACCGGGACAGAGACGTCCTCCGGTGCTTAACGTGAATTGTAATTCACTTTTCAAAAGGCAGCACACGGCATGGGAACGAGATGCGGAAAGGATCACACCGCACCGACGAGTGGTTATTCCTGACGCAAGGCGACGAGAGGGTCAACGCGAGTTGCACGGCGGGCCGGGATGTAGCAAGCGAACAGGGCGACGCCGGCAAGAATCGCGGAAACGGAAAGGAAGGTGATGGGATCGGTTGTGCCAACGTCGAAAAGCATGGAGCGGAAGAATCGCGTCATGATCGCGGCTCCGACGAGACCCGCAACCAATCCGATTACCACGGTGCGCATACCTTCTCCGACCGCCATGCGCAGAATGTCGAAGCGCTGGGCGCCGAGCGCCACCCGGATTCCGACTTCGTGGGTGCGCTGGCTGAAGGAATAGGACATCACGCCATAAATGCCGATGGCGGCAAGCAGTAGCGCTACCGCGGCAAAAACGCCCAGAAGTTCGAGAGCAAAGCGGCGGTCAGCCACAGAGCGGGCAATGATTTGATCCATGGTGCTGATGCTGTGCACCGGAACATTCAGATCGACACTTTCCACCTCGCGCCGCACCGCCTGGCCGAGTTGTTCAGCGTCGAGCCTGCTGCGCAGAAAAACCACGGCGTTGACCGGCGCGAACTGGCCCAAGGCAACGTAAATATGAGGCACACTGGGAGCCTCGAATTCATCGGATTTGATATCGCCGGCGATGCCGACAATCGTGAGCCCCTGCAAGCCTCGCCCAAATGAAAATTTCAGTTCTTGCCCGATGGGATTCTGTTCCGGCCAATAGCGGCGCGCCAGGGTCTGGTCGACCACCGCGACGGGTTTTGTTTCATAAGTGTCGAAGTCGGTGAAATTTCGTCCGGAGAGCAAAGGAACTTCCATGGTGCGGAAATATTCCTTGTCGACCACCGCAATGTCGGCAACCGGGCCGTGCTCCGATTCCGTAGGGCGGCCTTGAATGGTAAAGGGAGAGTAGTTCCTGCCGGAATTCATGGGCAAAGTGTCGTTCCCTGAAATGGATGCACGCTCCACGCCGGGCAGCGCAGACACGCGACGAGAAAGCTTCAGGAGAAAATCGGCGCGCTTCTCTTCGACGCTGTAAGGGTCATTGGCCGGATTGTTGGAAATCGGAATCCAGATTTGCACCGTACTCAGATGGCTGGGATTGAATCCGGGATGCACTTCCAGCACCCTCCAGAAGCTGCGAAGCAGAAGCCCTGCGCCCGCAAGCAAAACAATCGAGAGAGCGACTTCCGACACGACAAGAAGCCGCGAAACGCGAGCGTGGCGCCTGGCGACGCTCGAGCCACGGCCGCCCTCGCGCAGATTCTCAAGCTGATCAGGATTGGCGGCTTGAAGCGCCGGAGCCAAGCCAAAGAGGACGCCGGTGAGTATAGAGATAGAGATGAGGAAAGCGAAAAAGAGCACTCCGGCGCTGACGTCAACCTCGTTGAGTCGAGGAATATCCGCGGGGGCCAGAGTCAGGATGGCATTTTTCAAGAAGAGAACGGTGAGCATGGCGATGACGCCGGAAATCAGCGACTGCAACGTGCTTTCGGTCAAGAGTTGGCGCGCCAGACGTGCGCGGCCAGCACCCATGGTCACGCGAATGGCAATCTCGCGGCGCCGCCCGGACGAGCGCGCTAGAAGAAGGTTGGCAATGTTGACGCACGCGATCAGCAGTACGAATCCCACCGCGCCAAAAAGGATGAACAATTCTGTGCGCTGCGGGCCAATCAAGTCTTCCTTCAAAGGAACAATGCGCAGAGCCCATTTAGCGGCAGCGGGGTAGTCAGCCGGATATTCGCGGCTGAGTTGCGCGACATAGGCATCGATGCGTGCTTGTGCTTGCGAAACGGTCAAGCCGGGCTTAAGGCGCGCAATCGCTGCTGGAATCATTCTCTGCGACCTTACAGCCGGGGCGGGAAACGGAGCGCCATTGAAACCGGCAGCGAGCCAGACATCCACGTCGGTATTCAGGGTGCGGCCCGGATGACGGAAGCCTGGCGGCATCACCCCGACAATCGTGTACATGTCACTATCGAGGCGCATTTTCCGTCCGACGATGTTGGGGTCGGACGCGAAATTGTGGCGCCAAAAGGCGTCGCTGATCACGACAGGCTCAAGGAATCCCGGCACCGCATCCTGCGGGGTGTAGACGCGACCAAGTTGCGGTTTCGCTCCCAGCAATGTGAAGTAATCGGGGCTCGTGACCAAACTTTCGGCACGCACCGTCCGCTCTCCGCCGCCGACTGCTGAATTACTTGGCGCCACTGCCGAAACGTTCTGAAATATGCCCGAGCGACTCTGTAAATCCCAAAGCTCCGGCACAGACATGCCGACGTCCGGGTCGTTGGGGCCACGAAGATCGTCGAAGACGCGCACAAGCTGTTCAGGCCGTGGGAATGGCAACGGCCGCAGCACAACGGCATAGACGACGCTGAAGATGGCAACATTGGCGCCAATGCCGAGGGCGAGAGTCAGTACCGCAACAATCGTAAACGCGGGGCTTTTGCGTAACAGTCGGAGGGCGTAGCGCAGGTCCTGGGCGAATGAGAGCACGAGTGCCTCCCTAGCGCGCGTCTTGGGTTCGGGCAGACGCGATTGTCGGTATTGCTATATGGACGACCGAGCCGCTTGCTTGTTAGCAGCAGCTTGAGCCGAGCGGCCAACTGGGATCGGCAGAGTAGTCCGAACAGGCGCGGTTGCGGCGGCAGAGCAATCGCGCTTCAGCACTTCTTCACGTGGCGCTTGGCGTTCCTGAACCCGACTGAGATTTCTCTTTGGATTTTTGTGCGCCCGTCCACGGCAGAAAATGCTGCGTTTGCCACACCTTCTTCAGCCAGGGATAGGCAAAAGTAGTGAGCAAGATGACGCAGATCCACAGAAATCCGTTCATAACCGTTGCGCCTTGCCGAGTGGTGGGCGTAGGCACTCCGGAGAGCGGTAATTGAAGTTTCGCGACGAGATTTTCCGCCAGCGCCCAACACGCTTTCGGCAACGTGGTGAAGTTCTGGTTCAAACCGCCTTCCAACGCTTGCAGCCACGCGCCCACGATCATCCAGATGAACACAGACGCAAGCACCAGCAGCATAGCGCGCGTGTACTTGCCGACAATCCTGCGGCCCCGCGGATGCAACAGCCCCGCGGTGCAAACAAGAAGCAGGACCGAGAGGATCAACATGCGGGTGGCCGCCTCTTTTCGGATCGGAAATTTCCAGAGAGACTGCCTGGCGTTCATGTCAACATGATCCAGCAGGGGTTGCCTAACGCGCGTGCCCAGCAGCGTCAGGGCCGACGGCTCGACTACCTGCTGTGCAGCCTGAGTTGGAGCAGGCGACTCGCCATTGGCGTCGATGCCGGCCTCGTAATCCCCTGCCAGTACGCGTTGTAAATGCGTTTCAAGATCGCTCTGACCATTCTTCAGCAAATCCGCCAACGTCGCGATGTCGTCGCCATCGACGCCATCGCGGGTGAGCAGCAGCGCCTCGACGCCAACGGTAAAAAGTCCCGATCGCAATTCGCGGTAGTCCATGTTTTGCAGAGAGGTCTCGATGTACATGCCGTTGCTGACGAGCAGGTCCATCGACTGCTGATCCAATCCGAGAAGCCGTATTTCGAGGGTTTTGTTCGCCAGTGTGTCGGCGATGTCTCTTGTCGGTGCGATTGAGGTGCGGAAGACGGCATCCAATTCCCCATTCCGGAGTCGCTGCTGCGCCATATCGAACGTCATGGATGGGTCTTCAAACTCCAAGCTTTTCGCTTGCTCGCGAGTCTTTCCCGAGGCTTGCAGCACCAGCAACGCGGAGAGGTGACTTCCGCTGTTCGTTGCCCCCATCCACACGCTCTTTGGACGCTGTAGACCAGCAGGAGAAGTTACGTAGAGGTGAGGCCGCACCAGGATTTGCACTTTTTCGGCGAATAACGGCGCGATCAGCTTGATGGTGGAACGCTTGTCAAATGGTTCCTCAGCAAACCAGGCCAGATGAGCCGCGTCGCTTTGCACCAGAGCAAAATCCGCTTTGCCGGTCTCGAGCGCTCGGATATTGTCAACCGAACCGTTGGAGGTGCGGCAAGCGATTTTCAAGCCTTTGTGCGAAGCGGCGATGGCCAAGGCCCGGCCGACCTGCGCGTAGTACTCACCTTTTGGGCCGGTGAAAAGTTTATAAGAACCGGGAGCGTCATCCTTCGGACTGTTGGTGCATGGTCCATCCTGGGCCCGCAGTGCCGGCGTTCCCAAAATACCGAAGAGGACCACAAGGTATAGAAACGTTTTCAATTTAACCTCCGGCTAATATCTGGAGGGCAGTATCACTCGTGCGTTACGTAGATGTCGGAGAAATATAGCGAAAGGGTTAGCGGCCCGCAAGCAGCTTATTGGGCGGAACGTGAATGATCATCGAGAGGTGATCGCCCGAATACTGTCCGGCAATGTAGTGGTGGTAGTTTGCTTTTCCCCGTTGCCGCGAGCGGAATCCTTCATTAAGATAGCGGCAGATTAAGGCGGAGTGTTTCGCGTGTGTCCCTCGACATCGCGCAACACCCGTCCGTTGCAAGGAGTTTCCATGATGCTCAGCCGGTTTTCGCGTATTGCTCTGACTTTGTTTGCTGGCGCGGTGATTTGTGGTTCCGCGTGGTCGCAGGATGCCGCGACGGCACCCGCGCCTGCGGCAGCCGCCGGACCGAAAAAACGCGTTGCGGTGATGAATTTTGATTACGGCACGGTGAAGACGACCGTGGCGCAAATCTTTGGCTCCGATCAGGACGTCGGGAAAGGTATTTCCGATCTGCTGGTCCAGAAACTTGTGCAGGATGGCAAATACTCGGTGATCGAGCGGAACGCACTCGACAAGATCCTGGCTGAACAAAACTTCTCCAACAGCGACCGCGCCGACTCCGCAACCGCCGCGAAGATCGGAAAGATCCTTGGCATCGACTGCATCATCATTGGCTCGATCACGCAATTTGGCCGCGACGACCAGCATACGAATGTGGGCGGCGGCGGATACGGATTGGGAAGATTCGGAATCGGCGGCGTGGGCACCAGCAAAGCGAAAGCGGTGGTGGGAGTGAGCGCGCGCATGATTAACACCTCGACCGGCGAAATCCTGGTAGCCGTCACCGGCACCGGCGAATCCACACGCTCCAGCACTGCGCTATTGGGCGGCGGGGGCGGCTGGAGCGGAGGGGGCGGCGGCAGCCTTGATATGGGCAGCAGCAATTTCTCCAACACCATCCTTGGCGAAGCGGTTCACAAGGCCGTCGACGACACCGGCGCGCAGCTCGACGCCTCCGTCGACAAAATTCCGACCGTAAAAATGGAAATCAGCGGCCTGGTCGCGGACGTTTCCGGCAACACCCTGATCATCAACGTGGGCAAAAAATCCGGCGTGCACGTTGGCGATAAGCTGATCGTTACTCGGCAGGTGCGCACCGTGAAAGATCCTGCGACGGGCAAGGTCATCAAGTCCGTGGAAGACAAAGTCGGCGAAGCAACGGTTACGGAAGCAGACAACGACTCCGCCACGGTCACATACAGCGGATCCGGCCCTGCCAAGGTCGGCGACGTGGTGAAAAATCCCTAATGTGTTAACAAATTGCTATGACTTCGCGAGCTCGCATAATGTTTGCGGGCTCGCTTCTGTTTTAGCGGTCTCTATTTGGTGTATTCTTTCCCTCACCGACCTATTCACCGGAGGTTTCCATGACGGCTGAATTCACTCCCGGACAACACATCGGCGACTACGAGATTCTTTCGATTCTTGGCGCCGGCGGCATGGGAAAAGTCTATAAGGTCCGCAATGTGATTTCCGACCGCATCGAGGCCATGAAGATTTTGTTGCCGGACCTGCACTCGAATCAGAGTCTCGCCGATCGCTTCCTGCGCGAAATCCGCCTACTGGCCACGTTGAACCATCCCAATATTGCAGCGTTGCGCACCGCGCTGACGCACGAAAATCAATTGGTGATGATCATGGAGTTTGTGGAAGGCGAAACGCTGTCCAACCGCATCGCGCGCGCGCCGATCTCCACCTCTGAAGCAGTGAACTATGCCGACCAGGTTCTTTCAGCACTCAGCTACGCGCACAAACAGAACATCATCCATCGGGACATCAAGCCGGCGAATATGATGCTGACGCCGCAAGGCGTTGTGAAGCTGATGGACTTCGGCATTGCGCGCTCGTCCACCGACGGCACGCTGACTTCCACCGGCACCACACTAGGTTCCCTGAATTACATGCCGCCCGAACAGGTACGCGGTGAATCGGCCGACGGGCGCTCGGACATCTACTCGTTCGGCATTTCGCTCTACGAATTGTTGACCGGCAAATTGCCGTTCCACAGCGATTCGCAATACTCGCTGATGACCGCGCATCTGAACGAAGTGCCTGCGCCTCCGATTACTTTGCGCGACGACCTTCCCGCTTCACTGAACGAAATTATTATGATGGCGATGGCCAAGGATCCGGCGGAGCGATTCCAGTCCGCGGACGCGTTTCGCGCGGCACTGAAAAGCGTTCCGGTGTCTCCGCTGCCGTTTGCCGGCACCACGGTTACGCCGACCCCGAAACCGGGGACAACGCCGAAGCCTTCATCGGCCACCACTCTGGTGGAAACGCCATTGCCGCCGCGCATCTCGACGGTCGCTGCGCCGCCACGCACGCCCGCGCCAGTGCCCACGCCGGCCCCAGTGGCCTCCGGATCCGCAACAGCATCACCGCAGGTTCCCTCTCCCGTTACGGCACGGCCCTCAGGTTCTGGCCGCGCTGTGTGGCTGGCACTTGGCGCTGTATTGGGTGTAGGCGTTCTGATTGCGGCCGGCATCTACATCCCGCGGCACATGGGCACGCACGCCGATCCAAACAAGGCAGCGTTCCCTGCGAGCTCGAACGCGAACAACGCTGCTGCGACGACTCCTGCCGCACCGGATGTGCCCGCGGTTTCGCTGCAGAGCGATCAGGGAAGTATCAAGGTAGGCGAGGACGGAAGCGTCTCGATGACTTCGCCGAAGGGCAACATCCAGGTGGACGCGAAGACAGGTTCGGTGAAAATGAGCGGCCAGGATGGATCGCTTGGCGTGCTGCCACCACGGACTCCAGGGGCTGGCGTGGCAAATGGCAATCCCAAGCCGTCCCGCGACATGGGTGCGCAACAAGATGTTGCACCCGCAACGCCACCAGGACCCTCGCCGGAAGAATTGGCCAAACTGGAAGATGAAGCCGACAAGCTGAATGTTCGCGCCGCAGCGGCTTCGCAAAGCGTGGACACTTTGCGCAAGCAACAGATCGCGGCGGGATACAACCTGCGTGCCGACATCGCGTCATCGCAAGAACGCATGCAGGTGTACCTGTCGAAAGGCGATGCCGCACTGAAAGCTCAGGATACTGCCAACGCGCAAAAGTATTTTGATTTGGCGGACAAGGAACTCGACAAGCTCGAGAAATTCCTGGGGCACTAGCCTACATTCGTAAATAAAAAAGCGGGCAACCGGCTCCGTCAGCGCTTTGTCCGATTGCCCGCACTCGCTATTTTTTCGTATTAGTCCAGCACGTGGATATTTTTCTTGGCGCAAATCTCCTTTAGCACTTTCGGCCACACGCTTACCGTGACTTCGCCAAGGTGCGCTTTCCTGAGCAGCAGCATCATGGTGCGCGCTTGTCCGATTCCTCCGCCGATGCTCAACGGGATTTCGTTCTTGATGATTCCCTGGTGGTACGGGAATTTCAGGAAGTCTGTCTGGCCGGACATTTCCAGTTGTTTCTTGAGCGAGTCGGCGTTCACACGGATGCCCATGGAGCTGAGTTCGTGGCGGCGGCGTGTGACGTGGTTCCATACCAAGATGTCGCCGTTCAGACCATGCAGCTTCTTGCCGTCGGCGCCAGTTGTCTCCGTCACCCAATCGTCGTAGTCGGCGGCGCGCATTTCGTGGGGATACCCATCATCGAGGGGATAGCCGATGCCGACGATGAACAGCGCTGGGCACTCCTGAAGAATGGCGGTCTCGCGTTGTTTGCGCGGCAGGTCTGGATACAATTTCAGCAAATCCTCAGCATGGAGGAAGGTGAGCTTGTCCGGCAGGTTGGGATATTTTTTGGCGCGCAGATCGGGGAAGAGTTCCTGCGCATAGCGTTCCGCGTCCACTAGTACCTTCCAGATTTTACCGACAATCTCCTTCAGGAAATTCACATTGCGCTCAGCTGGGGAAATCACTCGTTCCCAATCCCATTGGTCCACGTACACGCTGTGGTCATGGTCGAGGAAATAGTCTTTGCGAACGGCGCGCATATCGGTGCACAGTCCTTCGCCCACCCGCATGCCAAACTGTTTCAGCGCGGTTCTCTTCCACTTAGTGGCTGCCTGCACAATCTGAGCGTCAACGGCGTGTTTGTTGTGGTCATTAATGATATGGAACTGAATAGGCGTGCGGGAACCATCGCGGTCCAGCATATCGTTCACGCCGCTCTCCACGTCGACGATCAGCGGCACCGTCACCATGATCAGATTCAATTCCTTGCAAAGGTTGTCCTCGATGAATCGCTTTACCGCAAAAATCGCCTTTTGTGTTTCCCGCCGGGTCAATGCGCTGCTGTAATCGTTCGGCAGGACTTTTTCAAGTTGCGTGTAATTGCCGATACCCGGACCAGCCAGGTCGGCCACTTTGCTGTTCGCCATAAACCACACCTCCACTGCAGCGACAGTGGGGCTTGAGGGCGCCAGGAGCCAGTGCATTCCGCACGGAAGTGCGTGATGCTCGTCACAGCAGCGCTGCGCCCCATGCTTTCTAATGGCCTTGCTCTCCGGTCAGCCTCGTACGTCGGCATCCTTCCGGCTACTTAGCTTTTGTATAACTCACGCAGTTTCTCAGGAGGATTAACTTATGGGCACGATTACGCTTACTCCGCAAGTGACGAAAGCTCCAGCGGAGTACGTCAAGGATGTACTGACTTCCGTTCGCGCAAAGAATCTCGCCGAACCCGAGTTTCATCAGGCAGTGCAAGAAGTGTTCGATTCCCTAATTCCCGTGATTGGCAAGCACCCCGAATATCAGAAAGCGCGGATTCTGGAACGCGTTGTGGAACCAGAACGCGTGTTGATGTTCCGTGTGCCGTGGTTCGACGATCAGGGCAACGTTCAGATCAATCGCGGATTCCGCATCGAGATGAATAGCGCTATCGGCCCGTACAAAGGCGGCCTGCGCTTCCATCCATCCGTCAACCTGGGCATCCTGAAGTTCCTCGCGTTCGAACAGGTTTTCAAGAACTCCCTCACCACTCTACCCATGGGCGGCGGCAAGGGCGGTTCGGATTTCGACCCTAAGGGCAAGAGTGACAATGAAGTCATGCGCTTCTGCCAGAGCTTCATGACCGAACTTTCCCGCCACATCGGGCCAGACACCGACGTGCCCGCGGGCGACATCGGCGTGGGCGGACGCGAAATCGGCTTCCTGTTCGGCCAATACAAGCGGCTCCGCAACGAGTTCACCGGCGTGTTGACCGGCAAGGGCTTGAACTGGGGAGGCTCGCTGATTCGTCCGGAAGCGACCGGCTACGGCTGCGTGTACTATGCCGTGGAAATGCTGAAGACGCGCAAGGAAACTCTGGACGGCAAGCACTGCCTGGTTTCCGGCAGCGGCAACGTTTCGCAATACACCGTCGAGAAGTTGCTCGACTTCGGAGCCAACCCCATCGCGGTTTCCGATTCCAACGGAATCATTCACGACCCCGAAGGCATCACTCGCGAAAAACTGGCATGGCTGATGGAACTGAAGAACGTCCGCCGCGGCCGCATTCGCGAATACGCCGATCACTTCAAGAGCGCGAAGTTCATACCTGCGGACCCCAAGCTCGACCACAACCCGCTTTGGACTATCAAGGCCGATTGCGCGTTCCCGAGCGCCACGCAGAATGAAATCAACGCGAAGGACGCCGCAACACTGGTGATGAACGGATGCAAACTGGTCGCCGAAGGCGCCAACATGCCCAGCACCCTGGATGCAACCAAGCTGTTCCTGGAAGCGAAGATCCTCTATGGTCCCGCAAAGGCTGCCAATGCCGGCGGCGTGGCCACCAGCGGATTGGAAATGAGCCAGAACAGCATGCGCATCGGATGGACACGTGAAGAAGTGGACGATCGTCTGCACAAGATCATGATCGCTATCCACAAGGCTTGCTTCGAAACCGCCGAAAAGTACGGCACGCCCGGCAATCTGGTGAACGGCGCCAATATCGCCGGCTTCCTGAAGGTCGCCGATTCCATGCTCGACCAAGGGCTCGTCTAGTTCGTTAGACGATGTTGTGAGAGACGGCGGGGTGCGTTCCTTTCATCCCGCCGTCTTTCTTATATAGTCAGTTCAGTCGATGAACATTACCGGCCAAAACCGTACTTCTCCTGACGCCGAACTCCTCTTTGAGGGCTTCGATCATCTGATGCCCTTCCGCGTGCAAGACATTCTGCTGGTTTCGAGCTTCTACGATTCCTTCATTCTGAAGGAAGACGGCCGCCTGAATGAACTGCTGATTGGCGAATCGCTGGACCTGCATCTTCAGCAAATCCCGCGCATCACGCACGTTTCCAGTTGCTGGGAGGCTTTGGCGCTGGCGCGCTCTGAGCCGCGCTTCAATCTGATTGTCACCAATCTTGCGGTCGACGAAATGGACGCAGCGCAACTGGCGCGGGAAATCAAATCCGCGGGTTTGAACGTGCCGGTGGTGGTGCTGGCTTATGACTATCGCGAAATAAAACAATTCCTGGCGCGCAATCCGGTCACGGATATCGAGCGGATTTTCTTGTGGCAAGGCAGCGCGCGCGTGCTGATCGCCATCGTCAAATACATCGAAGACAAACGCAATGTGGAGCACGACACTTCCATCATGGGTGTTCCGGTGGTGCTGCTGGTGGAAGACAATATCCGCTACTACTCGTCGTTTCTGCCGGTGATCTATACCGAACTGATTTCGCAGACGCGCCGCGTGATTCAGGAGGGATTCAACCTGGCGCACAAACTGGTGCGCATGCGGGCACGGCCGAAGATCCTGCTCACGTCGAACTTCGAAGAGGCCTATGCACTCGCTGAGCGTTATCGCAACAATCTGCTCGGTCTCGTTTCCGACGTGGAATTCCCGCATGGCGGCATCCTCAGTCCCGAAGCGGGCTTCGAGCTTGCACGCAGCGTGCGCACTCTGGTGCCAGACCTGCCGGTGGTACTGCAGAGTAGCCGCACGCAGTTCCGCTCGCAGGCTCACGCCGAAGGTTTTTCGTTCCTGCGCAAACGTTCGCCCACGTTTCTGCGGGATTTGCGCCGACTGTTGACGCAGCAGTTTGCGTTTGGGGACTTCGTATTTCGCACTGCCGACGGAGCGGAAGTAGCGCGTGCTACGGATCTAAATTCGCTGGAAGAACTGTTGCATACCGTGCCCGCGGAGAGCATCGGCTTCCATGGCCAGCGCAATCACTTCTCGCACTGGCTGATGGCGCGTACGGAGTTTGCGCTGTCGCAGAAGCTTCGTCCGCGCAAGGTGACGGACTTCCCCAGCATTGAGGGCCTGCGACAAAACCTGATCGAATCGATTGGCGAATACCGCCGCGAGCAAAGCGACATTCTGATCGGCGATTTCAAGCCCGCAGCATTCCAGTCTGGCGGCTCCTATTTTCTGCGCCTTGGCGCGGGCTCGCTGGGAGGAAAGGCACGCGGCTTGGCCTTTATCCGCCACATGCTGCACAAGCGCCGCATTGTGCGCCGCTTCCCGGATGTTCACGTTTCCGTTCCACCTGCCGTGGTGATCGCCACGGATTCTTTCGACCGCTTCCTGGCGGAGAACAATCTCGTCGACTTCGCCATAAACGCCGAAGACGATTCCGAAATTCAGCAGCGCTTCCTGGCCGCGCATCTTCCCGCGGGTCTCTTTGCGGATTTGAAATCATTTTTAGCCGGCGCGCGATTCCCGCTGGCCGTGCGCTCTTCGAGTTTGCTGGAGGACTCGCAGTATCAACCGTTCACGGGCGTGTACGAGACTTTCATGCTCGCCAATCAAAACGCCAACGATTCGTTACGCCTGGCGCAGCTCACTGACGCCATCAAGCTGGTTTACGCTTCCACGTTCAGCCGCCACGCTAAAGCTTATGTGCGTGCCACGCCATTCCGCTTGGAAGAAGAAAAAATGGCGGTGATCCTTCAGCAGGTGGTGGGCGCGTTTCATGGCCCGCGGTTTTATCCCGATTTTTCCGGGGTGGCACGGTCGCGCAATTTCTATCCCATTCCGCCGATGGATTTCGAAGATGGAATCGCAGCCGTGGCGCTTGGCTTGGGGCGTGCGGTGGTCGATGGAGGAAAGTGCCTGACATTTTGCCCGCGGCATCCGGCCAACCTGCTGCAATTCTCGAACATTGAAGACACGCTTTCGGAATCGCAGGCGGATTTTTGGGCGCTGCCGGTAAACCACGACGGCCCGCAAAGCTCTGCATCGGGCCTGCGCGAAGTACGATTCACCCTGGACGTCGCTGAAGCAGACGGCACGCTCGCGGCTCTCGGCTCAACTTATTCGCAGGACAACGACGCGATTTACGATGGCTTGAGCCGCCCGGGCATGCGGCTTGTCACCTTTGCACCCATGCTGAAGTACGGCGCGTTCCCGCTGGCCGCTCTTCTGGATCACCTGATCAAGCAAGGGGAAGATTCTTTTGGCCAGCCGGTGGAAATCGAATTTGCGGTGCGGCTTGCGCGCGAACCGGCGGAGATTTCTGAATTCGGTTTTCTGCAGATTCGGCCTCTGGTGCTTTCGCGCGAGACGGAACAACTGCGCATGGACAACGTCGATCCGGAACGGCTGGTGGCGCAAAGCACGAAGGTTCTTGGCAATGGCCGCATCGCGAATCTTTGCGACGTGGTAGTGGTGGACTCGCAGCGCTTCGAACGCGGACACAGCCAGGAAGTGGCGCGACTGGTGGCGTACTTCAACTCGAAACTCGCCAGCGAGAATCGACCTTACCTGCTGGTTGGAGTTGGGCGGTGGGGCTCGAATGAACCGTGGCTGGGCATTCCCGTGGAATGGGACGAAATTTCCGGCGCACGCGTAATCGTTGAGGCGGGCTTCCGCGACTTTCGCGTCACGCCCTCGCAAGGCAGCCATTTCTTCCAGAACCTCACCGCGTTCCAGGTGGGATATTTCACCGTCAATCCCGATCTCGGCGAAGGCTCCGTGGACTGGAAATGGTTGTCGGCGCAACCTTGCGTGGAAGAACGCGGCTGCGTGCGGCATCTGCGCTTCAGCGATCCCTTGCTGGTACTGATGAACGGGCGCTCCAGCCAGGGGATGATTTTCAAGCCCAATTCGACCCCGGACGGAGCACCTGGGGGGTGATTACTCTCCGGACATTTAGCTATTGCACGCGGCACAATTCCACGTCAGACTCTCCGAAGTAACCGGCCTGTCCCCCCGGCGAGCTTGTAGCGCAATGGTTTGATGACGCTGCATCTTCCAATTCGGGGCCTGAGCTTGCTGCGGCCAGGAGCAGCCCTCTTCTGTCTGCTGGCGCCGTTGTCCCTTCACTCAAATTTGTTCGCGCAAGATCAAGATGTCGCCGAAGCCGCGCGTCAGCAACCGGCACGCAAATCGCAACAGCCGGCTACGCCGCGCCATGTCTACACCGATGAAGACTTGAAGCGTTCGCAAATCCTTACACCCGAAGACAAAAAACTGGCTGAAGCGCGCCGCAAGGAATCGCCTGCGCCGGCAACCAAGAATCCCGCAACTATCGATGCGACGAATCCGTTGCCGGAATCGCTGGGCGAAGTTGCGCGCCGGTATCGCCAAGAAAAGACTGAGCGTGAAACGGAAGCGACTGCGGCAAAACAAAAGAAAGCGCCTGCTCCATTTCGGATTGAACTCCCCTCCACAACATTTGCCGAGCCCAGGCGCCCGGTTGCTCCGCTGCGCGCGCCTTCCAATTTGGCCCGGCCTGTGCCCGTAGTACCGTCGCCTGCGCCCGCACACCGGCCTGCGACGCCGCCGTCTCGCGTTTCACCATTTTCACCGCGTCCAGCCATGCCGTCTTATGCATCGCCCGCGCCGAACGTAAATCCATCGACGCTAGTGCCCAGTCGAGAATTCCAACAGCTTAGAGTGCAGCCGGGCGACTCGTTGTGGAGAATGGCTCGCCGCTATCTGGGGGATGGCGCGCGCTGGCAGGAACTTCTTTCTTTAAACCCCAGTCTCGCCACGCACGCGGATGCTCTCGCGGCTGGCAGCACGGTGATCGTCCCGGCAGTGGCATCGAAAACGGTGCACGGCTCGCTGTCAGTGATTACAGTTCAGGCTGGCGATAGTCTGTGGTCTCTCGCGCGGGTTCATCTTGGCCGCGGAGCCGACTGGCCGCGACTTGCTCATGCCAATCCGCAGGTCTCCGACTATCTGCATCTGCAGGTCGGCTTGCAACTGCAACTCCCACCAGAGTAGAAGTAATTTCGCCCATATCTCGCGCAGGCATAAATGGCCCCGCTATGTTTAGCAGGGCTTACTCGTAGCGCAATGCGACTATCGGATCGACCCTGGCGGCGCGGCGGGCGGGCACGTATGCTGCCAACAGGGCCAGTGTGACCATTCCCGCCGAAGCAAATACGATTGGCGTGGAACTCGCGGCCGGCAGGTCAGCGATCAACGTTGCCGCGAAACGTTTGCCCCAAAATGCCAGAGGTATACCGATGATCAGTCCGGCGCACACCATGACCAAAGCCTCGCGGAGTACCATCTGTGTGACCTTGCCGCTTGTCGCGCCCAGTGCCATGCGAATGCCAATTTCGTTGATGCGGCGCGCAACGGTATAAGCCAGCAGTCCGTACAGGCCGATGGCCGCGAGTACGGCACCCAGCGCGCCGAACCATCCGGAGAGCAGCGCGACCAGGCGCTCGGGAACAAGGGTCTCGTCGACCTGGTCGGTCATGGTCCTGACATTCTTGATCGCCACGGTTTTCAGCGCGGAATGGACGGTGCGAATTACCTGGGGAGCCACGGCGTCGGGATCAATATTGGTCCTGAGCACAAAACGCGAACCAGGCGAAGGCTCCTGGAACATATTGAAATAAATTGTGCGGTAGGTAGGCTCGCGAATTTCGTAAAGCTTCGAATCGCCGACAACGCCGATGATCTCGTAGCGCCGGTCATCGCCGTCGAAGGAAATGCTCTCGCCGAGCGGGCTGCGGTCGCCGAAATAATAGCGCGCCATGGTCTGATTGATGATGGCCACCCACGGACGGCCCTGATCGCGGAAGTCGAAGTCGCGGCCAGCCAACAGCGGTGTGCCGAGGGTCTCGAAGTATTTTGGCGCCACCCAATTTTCCGCGACGTTGCGAATTGCGCCTGGCTTGGGATCGTAGCCGGGCACAATCACCGCGCGGTTTGCGCCGGCACCGGAAATCGGCGTTGCCCCGCAGAGGGAGACTGAACGTACGCCAGGAATCGCAGCTAATGGCGTGAGCAGTTCGCGATAGGCGCGCGACAATTCTTCTCCCTCCAGGCCACTGTGCTCAGGATCAAGCGAAACCAGCAGAAGATTGTTGCGTTCAAAACCGACGTCGAGGTGCTGCAGGTTTGAAAGATGCCGGATGAATTGCATGGCAGCGCTGAGTAGCACCACCGAGAGAGCCACTTGTCCCGCGACCAGGCACTTGCCAAAAAATCGTCGCGAGGGAGTTTCACCGACCCTGCTGGTTTGCCGCAGCGACGGAGCAACAGCGGGACGGAGTGCGCGCAGTGCGGGAAGTATTCCGAATAGCAATGCGGTGAACAATGTGACCGCAATTGTGAACAGCAGCACTTTCGCGTCGGTGTGGACGTGCAGCTGCAGCGGCGTCCCGATGCGCCTGGCCGCGAGTATGATGCGCGCCAACAGAGCGGCGCCAAAATACGCGAGCGCGATGCCTAGCAAGCTGCCGGCTACAGAAAGCAGCAGAGATTCCGTCAGGACTTGGCGAATCAGGCGAACGCGTCCTGCGCCCAGAGAGGCGCGCACCGCCATTTCGTGTTGTCGCGCGGCGCCGCGCGCGAGCAGCATGCTGGCCACATTGGCGCAAGCGATCAGCAACAGCAGGGCGACAATCGCCATGAGCGCGAGCAGTGGCTTGGCAAAGTTCTCGCGCAGAACCGAAAGGCCCGCGCTGGCAGGCTCCATTTCGAACTTGAACTTGCGAATGTAGGGGTTGCCAGAGACCAGCGCGTCTTCGTCCAAGGTGGACTCATACAGCCGGGCCATTTGCGCGCGCGCCTGCTCCATGGAAACTCCCGGCTTCAACCGGCCGAATAGGGAAATTTGGGCGCGGTCGCGATCGCCCGGGGAGATGACCGGCTCCATGGCTAACGGGAGCCACAGATCCTGGCTGGTCTCCACTTGCAATCCAGAAAAGTCACGCGGCGCGACTCCGACTATCGTCAGGTCCACATCGTCAACGATGAGCTTTTTCCCAAGGATGGCAGGATCGAGATTGAATCTGCTTTTCCAGAACGACCAGCTCAGCACTCCTACAGGAGATGGTTCACTCGCTCGGTCATCTTCCGGCCCGATCAGGCGGCCAAGCGCGGCATTCACGCCAACCAGCGAGAAAAAACTGCCTTCCGCAAAACTGCTGTTCACGATTTGCGATTCCAGCCCTTCGGCTCGTACATGCAGCTGCTTGTTTGAAGACGCGATCAGCCCGGAAAACACATCATTGTGATCGCGCATCAACCGGTAGGTCTGCAAAGAAAAGGTATTGTCGTGCGGTTCATCGGGCGCCGGGTAATGGTGCAGCAGCGCAACAACTTGCTGCGGGTCGCGCACCGGAAGGGTCCGCAGCATCAGGGCGTTGATCAGACTGAAGATGGCCGTGTTCGCGCCGATTCCTAGCGCCAGCGACAGAATCGCGAGAGCAGTGAACCCGGGATTGCGCCGCATAGAACGCAATCCGTAGCGGACGTCCGCGAAAAAACTTTCTAGCGCCGTCCAGCCCCATGCGGCGCGACTATCTTCTTCGATGAGAGTGGCGTTGCCAAACTCGCGGCGGGCGGCAGCGGAGGCATCTTTCCGGGACATGCCGCCTGCCACGAATTCCTCGACTTTTTCTTCCAGGTGCTCGCGAATTTCCGCGGACACATCGTCGTAGACTCGGCGTCGCGAAAACAATTGTCGAAGCCAACGCATGATTCACCTGCCGCAAAGCGCTTTTACTGCTTGTACCTTTGTTGGCGGCCATCACTCGTACCGCAGTGCCACCATAGGGTCCACGCGCATCGCGCGACGTGTGGGAACGTAACACGCCAACAATGTGACCGCGACCATCACCATGGCTACGCCGATAAACGTGATGGGATCGAGCGGGCTGACGCCGTATAGTTCGCTGGACATCAGACGAGTAATTAACAACGCTCCGATCAGCCCCACAGCAATGCCAGCCACGGAGAATTTCGCGCCCTCTTTCATAATCAAAATCAGCACGTCGCGCCGCTGCGCCCCAAGAGCAATGCGCAAGCCGATTTCGCGCGTGCGCTGCGCGACCAGAAAAGAAAGCACGCCATAGATGCCGATGATGCCCAGCAGCAAAGCGACCGCTGCGAAGGCCACAAAAAGAGATGTGGTGGATGCCGGCGCAGAGACCGCCTCCGACACAACCGCGCCCATCGTCTGCACCTCACTGACGGGAACTTCGTGGTTCAGCGCCGCAACCCTTTCACGCAGCAGCGCCGCAATTTGCGTTTCATCCGAAGCCGTGCGAATGGCTATGGTCATTTCGGAAGGCACGCGTTTATCTTCGAGCGTGGCGGCGACATTGTATGGCACGTAAGCCGTGCCTTGTATCCACTTCGGTGCGTTGCTTTGCAGGTCGTAGGCGCGGACATCGGAAATAACGCCGACAATGGTGCGCCAGTCATGATCGTCTAGCAGACGAACGTGCTTCCCTATCGCGCTTTGATTGGGCCAGTAACGCCGCGCGGTTTCCGCAGTGATCACGGCCACTGGTGCGCCGGAAACATCGGCGTCGGTGAATCCGCGGCCTGCGAGCACAGGAATGCCCATGACGCGAAAATAATCGGACGTCACAATGTTCAACCAGAACAGCGGAGCAGTTTCGCCGGACAGATCGACGTGGTCCTCTATATTCAGCGAGCGCTTCGTTACCCGGCCTCCCAGCGGAAGCGTGTTCACGATTGCCGCCCCTGTCACTCCCGGAAACGACTGAACCTGATCGAGCACGCTGCGATAAAAAGACAAACACCGCGCCGAATCGTTGCAAAATGTTTGATTGGGAGTGATGCGCGCAGTCAGAATGTGCTCGGCACGAAACCCGGGGTTCACGTGCGACAAAGCCCAGAAACTGCGGATCATCAATCCCGCCGCGATCACCAGCAGCACCGCAAGCCCGATCTCTCCCACCACCAGCCCGCTGCGCAGCCGCTGCGAAACGGAAACCGCTTCACCTCGCCCACCGGATTTCAGCGAAGAGTTCAGCGCACCTCGCGAAATTTGCAGAGCCGGAGCAACGCCAACGATCAGCCCGGTCAAAACCGCCAAGCCTGCGGTGAAGGAAAGCACCCGCCAATCCATATGCACATCCATCAAGCGTGGCGTGTCCGCAGGAAGCAGCGACTTCAGCAGCGTAAGCCCTTCGAAGGCCAGCACCAGCCCCAACAATGCGCCGATGGATGCCAGCAGCACACTTTCGGTAAGAAGTTGCCGCACAATTCTTTTGCGTCCGGCGCCCATCGCGGCGCGAATCGCCACCTCCCTTTCGCGAGTGGCGGCGCGAGCGAGAGTGAGGTTCGCGACGTTGGTGCACGCGATCAGCAGAACCAGACCGACTGCCGCCAACAACAGCAGCAGGCGCACTCTCACATCGGCAACCATGCCGTTTTGCAAGGGAATCACGCTGACGTCGGCATTCCAGCTTGCGGGCATCGCCCACGGAAACAAAGCGCCCACGCGAGACTGAAACACGCGAATCTCGGTTTGTGCCTGCGGCATCGTCGCGTCGGAATGCAGGCGCCCAATTACCGGCATGAAGTCGCCCGCCCAGTAGGTGTAGGTGCTGCGCGGATCATTGTGCAATGGAATCCAGATTTGCGTTTTCGTGGATGGGAAGCGGAAGTCCGCCGGCATCACTCCAATCACCTGGCGGCCCATGCCCTCAATTGCTATGGAGCGGCCAATGATCGCGGGGTCGCCTCCGAATCGCTGCTGCCAAACGGCATGGCTCAAAATTACGTAGGCGTCTTGTCCGGGAATGTCTTCGCCGCGCTCGAATACCCGGCCGAGTTCGGGGTTCGCACCCAGGATAGAAAACAATTCGGCGGAGACGAAGGTGCCGGAGAGACGCACGGGTTCGCCCTGGCCGGTCAGATTCAACTCATGGCCTTCGGCGTAGCCGGCCACATCCATCGAGCGCACTTGCTCGCGCATGGCAACTAGAGCGCCTTGCGGATACGATCCCGTTACACTGACCAGTTTATCGGCGTGGGAATATGGCAGCGAGACCAGCAGGATCCCGTTCACCAGACTGAAAATCGCGGTGTTGGCGCCAATCCCCAAAGCGAGCGTCAGCACGGCAATCGCGGTAAAGATCGGAGATTTGCGCAACGTGCGCGCGCCGAAACGCACGTCGGCAACAAAGCTTTCCAGCGAAGGCCATTGCCAAACTTCGCGGCCCTCTTCTTCCGTGACACTTACGTTGCCGAATTGCCGCCGTGCTGCGGCCGTGGCTTCTTTCCTGGACATGCCGCCCTCGACCAGTTCCTCGATTTTTTCTTCCAGGTGCGCGCGAATTTCTTCAGAGAGATCGCCGTAAAGACGGCGGCGTGAAAGGAGTTGTTTGATCCAACTCATAATTCACCCGGCGCCAGCACGCGTGTTATGCCGTCGAGCATCTTCTCGAAACGCGAAACCTCACGTTCGAGGTGCTTCGTTCCCGCCGGGGTCAACTTGTAAATTCGCACGCGGCGATTCGTTGAGGAAACGCCCCACTCTGCCTTGACTAATTCTTCTTTCAGAAGACGTTGCAGCGCGGGATACAGCGAACCCTCCTCGATCTGCAGCAAGTCGTTGGATGTTTGCTTGATGTGCTGCGCCAGAGCGTAGCCGTGGAGAGGCTGGCGCTTCAAAGTTCGCAGGATCATCATCTCCAGTGCTCCGGGAAAAAGATCTCGATGCTCGCGATTCTTCATGGAGGTGCGGTCTCCGAGGCCCGACCGAGGGCATGTTGCTCTAGGCCTAGAGCAAAACAGTATACGCGAGCTGAGTGTCTGTCAAGCGCGAAATCTCGCCGCACAAACGGTGCGACTCTTCGTTCGCCTGGCTCGTGGGTCTCGCGCGCGAATCTTCTCGACCCTGTCCCGCTTCTGGACGTAAGATAGCGCCGCATCCCATCTCTCGTTGGAGGATCGCGCCGCCCATGTCCGAACCTTCTTCCGTAACTGCGCGCATGCAGCGTCGCGCAGTGTCCGCCACGCTTACGGCCGGCCTGATCGCCGGAATCCTGGATATTATTGCCGCGTTCTTTGTCTACGGGCGGTATGGGGCGCAGCCCGAGCGAATCCTTCAAGGCATATCCAGCGGGATCCTTGGCCCAGACGCGTACAACGGTGGCTCGAAGACCGCAGTGCTGGGATTAGCCTTGCATTTCGTGATTGCACTGGGAGCGGCTGCCGTGTTCTACGGAGCAAGCCGCAAGCTGAGGTTTCTTACCCGGCACTCGGTAATCTCGGGATTCCTGTTCGGCATCGCCGTGTACTTTTTCATGCAATACGTCGTTTTGCCTTTGTCGGCGTTTCACAAAGGCCCATTGTCCACGTCGATGATGCTCATCGGCATCGTCATTCATATGTTCTGTGTCGGTCTGCCGATTTCGCTGACCATCCGCCGCTTTCCCATCTAAGTCCTAGTCCGTCCCTCGCGCCGGCGAGGGGGAGAGATTGCGGGCTGTTCCGCTCAGTCTTCTGTCAGAACGCGCACCAGGGCTGCGTCGAATTCCACTTTCACGGCTGAGCCGTTTTGTAGCCCGCCCAGTGTCTTTGTCTAACTTCTTCGTTTTCAATCATTGGCAAACTCTTTTATTCCTCGTCATCTTTGGTCCCGGTCCTGCATTTTCTCCTTACGGGAGTCCCGGTCTTCCTCCAGCCGGTTTAGGAGGTCCCATGAATATTTCCAGTCTGATTCTTGCGGCGATTGCGGTGCTACTGGTTGGCGCGGTGGCCTTCGGCGTGACCATGGCTGTGCGGGAGTATCTTCGCTATCGCGGCAAGCGCGTAATCACTTGCCCGGAAACCGAAAATCACGCTGCGGTGCACGTGAATGTAATGAACGCCGCCCGCGAAGCCATGTTCGGCAAGCACCACATTCGTCTCGATCAATGCTCGCGCTGGCCCGAGCGGCAGAATTGCGGACAGCAATGCCTGTCGGAGATTGAAGCCGACCCGGAAAGCTGCATGGTCTGGCGCATGGTGGACGATTGGTACAAGGGCAAGTCCTGTGCCTATTGCCAGAAGCCCTTCCGGGACATCCACTGGCACGACCGGCAACCCGCTCTGCTCGGCCCGGACCGCAACACCGCTCAGTGGAGCGAAATTCCGGCAGAAAATTTGCCGGCCGTCTTTCAGAATTTCTTGCCGGTGTGCTGGAATTGCTTCATTGCGGAAAATTACCGGCGGCAGCATCCCGAACAACTCGTGGATCGCAAATGGGAACGCGGCGTGGGCGGCGAGTATGTCCCGAAGGAACCCGTTGACGACGTTCCGCAAAAACCAGCCGACCGCCAATAGGCGCCGAAAGTCGCCACCAGCATTGCTGCATTTTGGCTGGCGAAGTCTCACCAACGCTTAAACGCTCGCTAAACCTGCGCTGCAAATGTACTGAATGCAAATCGCCGACAAATGGAATCAAATGGAATCCGGCGCTTGTCCACCTCCGTTCAGAATGGTAAATTCGTTCGCCTTTAGTTTGTCCGGAGCGATGCCATGTCTACCGCCGACAAAATCGACGCGCACCAGAAGGCCCTCTCGCTTAACCTGGACGGCACTGCCTTTGGCTCGTTTGCTGAAATCGGCGCCGGGCAGGAAGTGGCGCGTTGGTTCCTGAGAGTTGGCGGAGCTTCCGGCACGGTGGCGAAAACCATCTCTGCGTATGACAAGGAGGTCAGCGACGATCTATACGGTTCCGGGACGCGATACGTCTCGCAACCGCGCCTGCTGGCCATGCTGGACAATGAGTGGGCGCAATTACTGTCCCAGTTAAACGCGACGCGCGGCGCGAAGACGCGGTTTTTCTCATTCGTCGACACGGTATCGGCGCGCAATTTTGCCGGCACCAACGAGTGCCACGGCTGGCTCGGGGTGCGCTTCCAGACGCAGCCAATGGGTGAAGCCAGCGATGTGGTTCTGCACGTCAATCTGCAGGACTCCACCAATCTCCACCAGCAGGAAGCTATCGGAATTCTGGGCGTCAATCTGATCTACGCCGTGTTTCATCATTTGAGCAACCAAGAGGAGTTCCTCAAGAGTATTGCCGAAGACCTGACGTTGGCGCGCGTCGAGATCGATTGCGTGGAACTATCGGGGCCCGCCTTTGAGAAGTGGGATCGTCCTCTGCTCCACGCTTCGCTCGTCACGCTCGGACTGGCGGAGGCAATCGTGTTTCCCGTCGATGGCAAAGTGCTGCCGCCGGACGAGGTGCTGTACAAGAAAGCGGTCGTCCTGGCGCCCGGAGCCTTTGATGTTGTTCAATATTTCCACGCGCAATTGATCGAGACGACGCTGGCGCACATTCCGCAGGAGGACGTTGCGCAGAGCAAGGGAGCGATCGGATTCTTCTGCCTGAGCGGAGAAGGTAATCCCATCACGAAGTCTCCCTTATCCGCCCCACAGATTGTTGAACATGTGGAGGAGCTGCATAAATCGGGAAGCGGGGTGCTGGTTTTTCGAGAGCAGGAGTTGTACAAGATGTGCGCGTTTGTGAATCGCTTCACCAAAGCGCCGATTCATTTTGCGGTGGGACTATCGATTACGATATGGGCGCTGCAGGATCGCTACAAGGATCTCGGTGGAAGCCTGCTGGAAGGCCTGGCAAAGCTGTTCCGCGAAAATGTGCACTTGAGTGTTTTCCCCATGCCGGAAACGAGTCTGCAGCAATGGCAAGAGTCGGGGAAAATACCGAATTGGAAATGGGACGCCACCGACGGCTTAGTGCATGCGCATGAATTACATCCACCGCAGCCGCTCGATCATCTCTACCAGTACCTGCTCGGCTGCGGATTCATCTTGCCGATGCGCCCCGTCGCGAAGTAAGCGCCTCACGTCGCTCGGGATTTCTCTTTGGGCCCAAATCGAAGAGGGATTCCTCACTCCGCAGACTCCGTTCGGAATAACGTAGTTGGGCTATCGACCGGTCTGAGGGAGGCTCAACTCCCTCCACGCCGAATTGTCCTTCTCGATCAATGCAACCTTCTTTGACCTTCGCCAGCCCTTGATCTCTTTCTCTCGTGAAATCGCCGCAAGAATACTCGAATGCGGCTCATACCAAACCAATTTTGTAATGTTGTATTTTTGCGTGAAACCAGGAATCAACCTTTTTTTGTGTTGTCCAACTCGGACGGGAAGGTTGCTTGTTGCACCTATATAGATCGCGCCTGATTCGCCCGCCATGATGTATGTAAAGCAACTGCGATCTTGCATGACGCTCAGGACTTCCTTCTTGCTCTAATGCCCGTGATTTCCGCTCGTCATTCCGAACGGAGTCTGCGGAGTGAGGAATCTCTCTTCGATTTAGCCGCAAGGCAAACTCTCGGCAGGCTGTGCATACTGAGTATCGAAGGAACTCAGCGCCGACGTTTGCAAGATGAAAATTGCTCAGTGGCAGAATTCGCACGCGCGGCCAACCGTGCCCACGCTCAGCAGTTCGATCTCTGGCGTCTTGTACTCCGGTTTCACTGGCTCCTCATGGGTCAGCGCGGTGCTCAAGTACTTCTTGCTATCGTCGCAGAAGACCGTCACTGCCACAGCGTCGCGATCCACCATTTCTTGAGCGCGCACCGCGGCAAGAAAATTGCACCCAGAGGAAATCCCTACCGCCAGCCCCAATCTGCTTGCCAGCTTCTGCGCCATCAGAATCGAGTCGCCATCGTGAATCGAGATCACTTCATTCAGATCTTTCAACTGCACGATCGCGGGTATGAACTCGTCGGAAATCCCTTGAATCCGGTGACTTCCTGCTTTGCAGCCGGTGCTGAGTGTTGGCGATTCCGCAGGTTCTACCGGGTGCACGCGAATCGCGGCATTGTGCGCGCGCAAATACCTGCCGACTCCCATGACTGTCCCGCCGGTTCCTACGCCGCACACAAATGCCTCCGGCCTCTTGCCGATGCTCATCAATTGCGACCAGATTTCCGGTCCGGTGGTCTCGGCGTGCGCATCCACATTCGCGCCATTCGAAAATTGCCGCGGCAGAAACACGTCCTTGCGCGACGCTGCAAACTCTTCGCACATTCGGATGCTACCCATGAACCCGCCATCATTTTTGCTGACCGAAACGATTTCCGCGCCGTAGCCCTTGATCAATTGCACGCGCTCCTGGCTCATCCAGTCTGGCATGAAGATTTTCACGGGATGCCCCAGCATGCGTCCCAGTGCGGCAAACGCGATTCCGGTATTACCGCTGGTAGCCTCGGCGATCGTGAAGCCGGGCTCGATTTTCCCCTCCGTGTAGGCCTGCTGGAGGATGCGCAGCGCCATGCGGTCCTTGATGCTGCCGGTCAGGCTCATGTATTCGCTTTTGGCGTAAATAAGCCGGTCGTAGCCGCGATAGCGATACTGGATCGTGACCATGGGCGTGTTGCCCACTAGTCGGCCTAGGGCCAGGAATTTCGATGTGGGTGTATCTAGTAGGGTGGTCATAGCGATTTCCTTTTGCAACGATTTCCTTCTCGCACATCCGGCTGTTTTCGGCAAGGGCATATGACACACCGGCGAACGCGCTTTTCCGCCTATGCAATCAGTAAGTCGCTCTCTGTCCAACCGGCCCACCGCCTTCTGTGGGCAGCCGTCGCCGGGGTTCGGTACAATGTCAGGCAGCAGCTACTCCGGATAACGAGGCCAGGTGGCGACGTGATTCATCGATTTGTGTTTCACAATGACGAACTGGTGCCAGTAGAGAAGGCGCGGTGGTCTCCGGGCCAGGCGGGCTTGATCTGCGGTTGGGGACTTTTCACCACGGCGCGGATTGTGCAAGGCGAAGCGTTCGCCTACGAGCGCCACTGGCGACGGCTGGAAAAAGATGCCGCGCTGACGCGCGTTCCGCTCAACTACACCAGCGCAAAAGTTCGGGTACATTTGCAGGAAGTGATTCGCGCCAACAAGGTGCAATCCGGTTGCGCCCGAATCTATCTGGTGTGGAATTCGCCCGGCTATTGGAAGAGTGACGAAAAATTCCAGGAAGTCGACCTGGTCATTACCACCGCCGACCTGCCGCACTATCCCGACGCCGTGCGCCTGGCCATCCGTCAGCACGGACGTCATGCCGCCTCGCCACTGGCTGGCGTGAAAACCATTTCTTGGTTGAACAGCGTATGGGCGGCCGCGGAGGCGCAGCGCGAAGGATTTGACGAAGTGGTGTTGCTGAATGAACGCGGCGAAGTGGCCGAATGCACGGCGGCAAACATTTTTGCGGTGAAAAACGGCAAGGCGCTCACTCCTCCGCTGAATTCGGGCTGTCTGGAGGGCGTAACACGTGGCGTTTTGCTGGAAATTGCGGCCGACGCCGGCACCAGCGTCGCGGAGCAAACCCTGCGGCTGGAGGATCTGTACGACGCCGACGAAGTGTTCGTCACATCGACCAACCGCAACGTGATTGGCGTAACGGAAATCGCCGGCAAGACCATCGGCACAGGGCAACCCGGCGCGCTTACGAAAAAGCTCGACGATGCGTTTGAGTCCTACGTAAAGGAATATGTAGATCGCCGTCTGGCGACCAACCGCTAGCGCAGTATTTGTTAGTGGTGTCCGCTGGAAGGCGCCGCTGTCCCAGCCGGACTGCTGCCCATCGTCGCGCGCAACATAATCGGCGCCAGAACCGTGGTCACCATCACCAGTAATACCACGGCGGAAAAAAGTCCTTCATCCACCACGCCGATTCCCTTCCCGATACCCGCGAAGATCAGCCCCACTTCTCCCCGGGGCATCATGCCAAATCCAACCGCCAGCCGGTTAAGCGTGGGTGGGCAACCCCAGCCCGAAGCGACTTTACCTGCGATCGCCACGATGGTCAGCGCCAACCCGGCAATCAGCACATCCTTGTTCGCCATGGTTTCCAACTTCACCTGAACGCCCATCCACACAAAAAACAGTGGCACCACCAGCGACTCCAGCGGCGACAATAGCTCGTGCAGCGACGCCCCCTCGATTTCGCGGTCGAAGAAGCTGTTCAACACCATTCCTGCCGCAAACGCCCCCACAATCGTCGCCAATTCCGCCACGTTTGCCAGCCAGGCAAAAAGAAGGGCGAAACTCACGCCAAACAACAGCTTCAGATTTTGCACGCCGGTGGTCGCAAGCCGCCGGACTAGTTTGGGTGTAAGCCAAATGCCAATTCCCAGAGAAGCCACCAGGAACAGCGCGGCTTTTCCGGTGGTAATGGCGATGGACGCGACGCTGATTGTGCCGGTAACGGCAAGCCCGCTGACGACCGCAAGCACGATCAGGCACAGCACATCGTCAATCACCGCGGCGCCAAGAATGATGCGCGCTTCCTCGGTTCGATCGCGCCCCAGGTCGCGAAGCACGCGTGCCGTAATCCCCACGCTGGTTGCCGTTAAAATGCCACCGATAAACAAGTCCGCTGCCAACGTGCTGTTGGGGTGCAGGAATTTCATCGTGCCCATGCCCAGAAGCATCGGCAAAACGATGCCGAGAATGGCAACGTAAGAAGCGTATTTGCCGACGCGCTTCATCTCCACCAGGCTGATTTCCAGGCCCACCAGGAACAGCAGCACCAGAATCGCCAGCCGCGAAATTACGTCGATAAATGAGTACACGTAAATGTAGCTTTGACCTTGCGGACCGGAGAGCAGCGACGCGATCAGATCAGTGTGCGGGCCCGGAGCCAGCACTTGATGAGTGGCCTCGGACAGGTTCATCGGTTGCGTAAGCGCTACGGAAGAGATACGCGCCAGATTGTCGCCCTCGCGCAACACCGTGACCGCCGGATTCCCAAAGTAGTAGCCAAGGTTGCCCGCCACCAGTCCTACCAGCAGTTCGCCAAGCACTGCCGGCTGCTTCAGCCACTTCATCAGCAGCCCGCCAAGCGCGGCACCCAGCGTTATGAAGATCGACGCAATGAGAATGGGAACGACCGGGTCGGCATGAGAAAGCTCGCCGCCCGCAGCAAATGCAAAAACCAGAAGCACAGATTTGCCGTGTAACGGCAAGAGCAGACTCAGCATGCGCGGAATCCTCAGTATTCCAGTGGCGAACGCCCTTCAAATCGAGGCGCCGCTGTATTCTGGCGGGGATAACCCTCCCGAATCAAGAAGAAAGGCGAACCGGGCGGCTGCATGCTACAATTCGCGGTTCGGCAGGTACTTGCAGGGTGGGACGAGAATGACGGAGACGTTGTCGCAACTGGAAGCGGTCCTGGAAGTGATTTCGCCGGACGGCGCGCGCAAGTATGTTCGCGTGACGCAGACTCCTTTTCTGATCGGGCGCGGCGCGGAAACCGGAAATCACCTGCAACTGACCGACCGGCGCATCTCGCGCAACTGTGCCGCGATCGTCGTGGAAGCCAACAAATATTATCTGGAGGACCGCGGGCAACGGCGCGGCCTATACGTGAATAGCGAAAAGGTGGAAAGCCGCGCGCTGAATGACGGCGACGTGATCACCTTTGGGCTGGAAGATTCCTACCAGATGATGTTCCGCGCGGCCAGCGGCACATCGGAAGAATCGATTCCGCAACTGCTGACGCGCATCGATCACATGACCAGCGCCGAGTCCACGGGCGGCGGCCTGAAGAAACTGAATGTGCTGCTGGAAGCCACCGCGCTGCTGCACTCGCAATTGCCGCTGGATTCCGTGCTGGCGAAGATGATCGATCACGCTGTGGCGGTAACCGACGCCGATCGCGGGCTGCTGCTGGAAGCGGAAGAGGGGCGTATCGAAAGCTTGAAAGTTCGGCTGGCGCGGCGAACCGGCGCCCAGCGGTTGCCTCCGGAGAGCATGGCGCCAAGCGGCACGGCGATTCAACTTGCCGTGAAACAACAATCGCCGGTGATTACTGAAGATCTGGCGCAGGCGGAAATGAATTTGGCAGCCGCCGCCAGCATCGTGGCTCAGGGCTTGCGCGCCGTCGTTGTCATCCCGCTGTATGCCACTTCTCGTGCCAGCAGCGAAGGTTCTGCGGCGAATATGCGCCGCGGCGAATTTCTTGGCGTTCTGTATCTGGATTCCAAGCGCCCCACGGCTTTCAGCAAATTGGACCGCCAGATTCTGGACGCGCTGGCGGCCGACGCCGCAAGCATTCTCGATAACGCGCGACTGGTCGAGAAGGAACGCGAACGGCAAATGTTGGAGCAGCAAATCGCCATTGCCCGCGATATCCAGCAAGCGCTGCTGCCAAAGAATTTTCGCGAGTACCCTTTCCTGTCCTGTTCCGGCGTGAATTTTCCGTGCTTGTCGGTGGGAGGAGATTACTTTGATGTGTTTCCTCTCGACGACAAGCGCACCGCATTCCTGCTGGCCGACGTGAGCGGCAAGGGATTGGGAGCGGCGCTGCTGACCACCATGTTGCAAGGCGCGCTGTCTGGCATGACCTTGGGAACCGATCCAGCGCGAGTGTTCAATCACGTCAATCGTTTTCTGTGCGACCACGCCGAAGTCGGGCGCTACGCGACGATGTTCTTCGGAATTCTGGATGATGCGGGCAAACTGGAATTCATCAATGCGGGACATCCTTCTCCCATCCTGATTCGCAAAGACACGGTCGAAGAAGCGTTCACCGAAGGCTCTTTCCCCGTTGGCCTTGTTCCAGAAGCAGAGTTCACTACTTCGACGCTGCAATTGCAGCCCAACGACACCATGGTTCTGTTCAGCGACGGCGTCACCGAAGCGATGGACCCGGAAGAAGAACTTTACGGCGTGCCACGCCTGCGAGGGGTGTTGCAGGGCAAACCGGACATGCAGTTGGATGAAATACAAAAGGCCGTACTGGAATCGGTTGAAAACTTTGCGCGCGGGGCACGCCAGGCGGACGATTTGACGCTGCTGCTGGTGCGATATCGCGCCGTGGGAATGACGGTTACGGATACCGACGTATCAGCAAGCAAAGGAAGCGCCGCGGCCAGCAAGTAAATCCGATTCAGTGTGTCCGCGAGGCCGAAATCCTGACTCGACTCCTCAAATTGGTAGTGCCCAAAATCTCTTCCTGCCTTTCTCCCTTCTCGGGGAACTCATTTAGCCATTGCGTATTGGATTGGCCGGCCAGAAGCGGGCATTCGCCGACCTCATTTCTACGTTCACCGAAGCAAACTTCAGCGTGCTGGTAGGGCGGGCTAGGATCACTCCAGACAAGGAGGATCTCATGTCGGCTCACGCATCAACTGCAAAACCCTATAAAGGCTTGGGCATGGAGGGCGCCGTTGCACGGTGGTACGCCTCGCTCACGAAAAAATCGCTTGAAGCCTTCAAGGAGCTGGCTCGACGCACAGCGGAAGGCATCGCACCGCAAAGTAGTGTGCTCGAAGTCGCTCCCGGGCCGGGTTACTTTGCGATTGAATTGGCGAAGCTCGGCGACTATCGAATTACGGGACTAGACATCAGCGAGACGTTTGTGGAAATTGCGCGCGAGAATGCCGCACGAGCGGGCGTAAAGGTGGACTTCCGCCGCGGAAACGCTTCCAACCTACCGTTCCCCAAAGAATCGTTCGATTTCCTTCTTTGCCGAGCGGCGTTCAAGAATTTCAGCGAGCCGCAGCCTGCCATGAAAGAAATGTATCGCGTTCTGAAGCCCGGCGGACAAGCGCTGATTATCGATCTGCGGAAAGACGCGCCTCAAGAATCCATCAATCAGGCCGTGAACGACATGAAACTCGGTGCCGTAAACGGGATTTTGACCAAGCTCACGTTTCGCTTCATGCTGCTGAAACGCGCGTATCCAAAGAGCGAGTTTGAGCGCATGATTTCACAGACAAAATTCTCGTCTAGCAGGATTGAAGGAAACCTGCTGGGCTACGAGATATCGCTCTCTAAGGGTCGCGACACCGAATAGCCGGGCGAATAGTCTCTCAGCTGTGCAACCTGTCGCATCAATCTCACTGGGCTCGCTAACGAAACTCTCGATTCGTAGAACGCTTCGCGGAGTTATGCTATGCTCCGCAAGCGAGAATGTCGCTGGCTTCCGCCCTCCCAGGTAGTTTCCGCCACATTTTGAGAATGCAGAAACGCTACTGGAATCCCGACTCCGCAAGTGAGAGATCAATGAAACGAATGCAATTCTGCATGGCATGGATATCGACCCTTGTCCTGCTGGTCGGGACAACGGACTTAGCGGGCTGCGGCTCGAAGGAAAGCGTGCCTGCGGCAGCCGCCGCGCAGCAGCCGGCTAGCGCGCCCGCGACCACGACGGATCAGCAAGCGCCGCAAGACGCGCAAGCGCCAACGCCCGATCAGGTTCAACAACAGAACGAAGCCGTAGCGGCACAGAATCCGCCACAAACGCAATTGCCACAAGTGAGCCTGACGGCAGACGGATTGGATGAGCTACTGGCCCCGATCGCGTTATATCCCGATCCGGTCCTGGCCATCATGCTGCAAGCCGCCGTGAATCCGCAGGAAGTGATGGACGGTGGGAACTGGCTGACCGTGGGCGACAACGGCAATTTGAAGGACGCGGCGCTGGATGAAGCGACGAAAAAAGCGGGCTTCACTCCGGTGATGATGGCGCTGCTGCATTTCGGGCCGGTAGTGGACATGATGTGCACGCAATTCGACTGGACCAAGCAGTTGGGAGCAGCCTACGCTGCCGATCCAAAAGCGGTGCTGGACTCTGTGCAGCGGTTGCGCGCGCAGGCTGTGGACACTGGAGCGCTGAAGAGTTCGCCGCAAATGACGGTGGACGTGAAGCAGGATCAGGGCAAGCAAGTTGTGCAGTTGGAGCCCACAGATCCAAAAGTTGTATATGTGCCGCAATACAATCCTGACCAGGTATTTGGCACGACGACCACAACAACCACTGCAAACGGCGTAACCACCACGACCACAACGACGACCGGCGCGGCGGGAGCGCCCGCACCCGCCACAAGCACGAACTCGACCACGGTGGTCAAAGAAAAAGAAGGCGTGAGCACGGGAACGGCGGTGCTGATTGGATTGTTGTCGTTCGGAGCAGGTATGGCGGTGGGCGCGGCGATCAACAGCAACAACTACTATTATCCCGCGTGGGGCTACGGCGGTGTGTGGTACGGACCGCGGCCTTACTATCCTCCTCCCTATCGCCCGGTGTATTACGGTGGCTGGCATGGCGGATACGGGTACAACCGGCCGGTGCACTACGGGAACAACAACGTCAACATCAATGTAAACAACAACTACTACAACCGATTCAATAACAACAACAACTTGAACCCGAATTACAAACCGCGGCCTGTGCCCTACAATCGCAACCCTAACAGCAATTACGCCAAGAGTTCGGGGAACTATGCGGGAGCGAACCGCGGAGTGAAATACAACGGCAGCAGCACGTATCAGGGCGGCAACAACCGTCAGCCGAATACGTCGAATGTGCAGAACCGCCCGGGTGGCGCGAATGTGGGGAACACTGCGGTACAGCGGCCCGCCGGCGGAAATGCTGCGAACAATCCAAACGCGCAGCGGCCTGCCACAGGTGCGGGGAATAACAACTGGAAGGGACAATCCACTTATCAAGGGGCGAACAAAGCGGGCGGCGCCAACGCGGGTGCGAATAATCGCATGAACACCGGGAACTCGCCGACGCGGAATCCCTCTGGCGATCGCGGCTTTGGCCAGCCTGGCGGAACACGGCCGACCACGGGAAATATGCAAAACACGCGCCCAGCGACCGGGAATGCGCCAGCGGCGCGCCCAGCCACCGGCAACTCGCCGAACACGCGTCCTGCGGGAAATACGCAACCGGCCAACCGGCCAGCAACGACGCAACCGGCTAATCGGCCGCAAACGAATAATGGCGGAGCTTTGGGCGGAGGCAGCAACGCAAAGGCCGACCGCGCCGCCAGCAATCGCGGCAGGCAGAGCATGGGTGCAACCCAGCAGCAGCGTTCGGGAGGCGGCAAGCCAGCCGCAGCTCCACAAAGGAAGCACTAGCCCATGAATGCCAAAATAAAATCTGCGGGAGGGATAAAGATGCGGATAGCGAATAAGCTTGCGGTTTTGGCGCTGCTGTTCATGGGCACGCGCGCAATGTACGCGACAGACCAGAAAACTTTCGCGTCGCCATCCGCGGCCGTTCAAGCGCTGGTGAAAGCTGCGGAGGATGGGAGCCAGGACGAGATGCTGGCGGTTCTAGGCGATGACGGAAAAGAATTGGTGTACTCCGGCGACCCGGTGCAGGACAAGACCGGCATGGAGAAATTCGTAAAGTCCTACAAGACCAAGCACGCCATCGTGACCGAAGACGACAAGACACGGATTCTACAGGTCGGACCAAACGACTGGCCGATGCCGATTCCCATCGTCAACGACGGTGGCAAATGGAGATTCGACACCTCCGCTGGAAAAGAGGAACTGCTGTATCGCCGCATCGGACGCAACGAACTGGGCGCCATCGCCTCGTGCCGCGGCTACATCGACGCACAACACGACTATGCCGCGGAGGGTCATGACGGCTTGCCGGCTGGCATCTACGCACAGAAATTGATGAGTGAGCCGGGAAAGCAGAATGGCTTGTACTGGGAAACCGCGGAGGGTGAGCCGGCCAGTCCTGCGGGGCCGTATCTGGCAAGCGCCAGTGACCAAGGCTATGCTCCGGGCACACCGCAAGGAAAGGGCCAGCCGTACCACGGTTATCTTTTCCATGTGATGAAGGCTCAAGGCGCGGCGGCTAAAGGCGGTGCGAAAAGCTATCTGGTCGACGGAAAGTTGAGCGGAGGCGTGGCGCTCGTCGCGTATCCCGCGGAATACAAGGTGAGCGGGGTAATGACATTCATCGTCAATCAGGACGGCGTGGTGTACGAAAAGGATCTTGGCGCACAAACTGAGGAGATCGCCAAGGCCATGACGGAATACAATCCCGACAGCAGCTGGCACAAAGTAAAAGACTAGAAAACCGAAAGAAAAACGAATTGCTTGGGCGCCAGACGAACGTCTCGGCGCCCTTCCTGTTTTATGGTCCGCAGGCAGGAACAGCGGAAGGAGCGCTAGCAGCGATTGGCGCGAGGCTCTGCGCGCTGAGGAGTTTGTTCAGCGTCGGTATGGTTTCGTTCAACATCTTGTTCATCTCGGCGCTCTTGCTAGCGAAGCCTTTGCATGATGCAAGCGCGGCAGTGTGCGCGGATTCCGTGGGCCGCACATCACCGCTTTGCACCATGACAAGGTTGCGACCCAGGTCACGATTGAGCGGCCCAAAACCTGGAGTTTCTCGGGTGCCGTCAGAGAGCAGCTTGAGTTGTTTATCCAGGTCGGAGACGGCATCGGTTAACTCCTTCGTTGCAGACGGCGGGATGGATTTCTTGCGTTCGTCAAGTTGGCGTTGAAGCAGCGCAACGCTGTCGAATGACTTCGCGGTGGCGTCCATCCAATCACAAAGCTGTCGCGATAGATTCAACTGGTCGGTATAATCCGCGGTCGTCATGCTCACGCGAGGGTCGGGCAGCACATCCAATTTCTGCCGGTACGTCTTTCCCTCCACGGTAAAAACCAAATCATATTTGCCTGGGGCCACCAGAGGTCCGGGCGGCTGGAATCTCGGAGTCGCGCCGGGTACCGCGTGATCCGGAAGCGAGTATTCCGTGTAGGCAAGACGCTCCCCGAAATAGCCGTACGGAAGCGCGACCGGATGTGGATACCGCAAATCCCAAACAAAACGATTGATGCCTACGGAAATCGGCAGCGACGCCGGAGAATAGAACCAGAACTCCGGAACGTTGGCAGGGAACGTGGATTCCTTCGCCGGCATATTGGAAAAATGCGCCACTCGCGTTCCTTGCGAATCCAGAGCATCCAGCGTGATTTCGCCGTTGGGCGGCGAAGTGAAAAAATAATACAGCAGCGCGCCGTCGGGAGGATTTTGCGCCAATGGTGTGCCGGGTTGAAGTGGCGTATCGGGATCATTATCCCAACGGGCGCGTACCGCAGCGGTGGGCGTAAAAAAACGAACCGGCGCGCTGGAAACATCCGCGCCAATCTGCCGCAGCGGCGAGATGTCGTCGAGAATCCACAGGCCGCGCCCAAACGTAGCGGCAACAAGGTCCGCTCCATGAATCGTCAGGTCGCGAACCGACGCGGTTGGCAGATTCAACTGCAGTGGCTGCCAGTGATCTCCGAAGTCGAAGGAAACGTACAAACCAAATTCGGTGCCGGCGAAAAGCAGACCCTTGCGCACCGGATCTTCACGAATCGCGCGGGCAATACCGAAATCAGGAATGCCAGAGACAATCTTCTCCCAGGCCTTCCCGCCATCGCGAGTGCGCAAGAAATACGGATGATCATCGCGCCGCGCAAAAATCGCGGCGTAAGCAGTATTTGCGTCATGCGGCGACGCCTCGATCGCGTTGATGGTGGAACGCTCAGGCAGGCCGGCGGGAGTGACGTCGGTCCAAGTGACGCCGTCATGCGAGATATGAATCAGGCCAGTCGCGCTGCCTACCCAGATCAGGTTCGCATCAAGCGGAGAAGGCGCGATGGTTTGAATGGTGCCGCGTGCAGGCGCCTGTGCATCCAGGTCATAGTCGTCATCAGCCTCGTCGGAATCGAGATCATCTTTCGACGGGACGTGCCCGCCGCCAGCCGCGCCCTTTGGCGTCGCCGGCGTCTCACCGGCCTTCATCGTCAGGTCACCGCTGATTTCCTTCCAGGTGAAGCCGCCGTCGTTCGTCTTCAGCACAAACTGAGAGCCGTAATACAGCGTGTGGGGATCGCGCGGAGAAAAAAACAGCGGCGTTTCCCAAGCGACACGATAGTCGGCCGGTGGCACGAACAACGTGAGCAGCTGGCCGGTGGAACGATCGCGTCGAAGCACCGTTCCATACCAGCCAATCGCATACAGAAAGTTTGCATTCACAGGATCAGGCGCAATGAAACCGCTCTCAAACGCACCGCTGGGGAACCAATCGCGATAACTAATCTGCCCGAAGTCCGAGCGAGACGGCACGACCACAGAGCCAGAGTCTTGCTGCGGCGCGTACAGCCGGTACGGAAAAAAATTGTCGGCCGCGACCCGATAAAATTGCCCAGTTGGCTGATTAAACCAGCTATTCCAGATCTTTCCGCCGTCGAGAGTGACGACCGCGCCTTGATCCGTGCCCATGAAAATCCGACTGGTGTCTTCGGGCGCGATCCACAATACGTGATCATCTTCCCCGCTGGGCGTTCCCTTCCACGCCACGAAGGTGCGCCCTCCGTCGGCGGAGCGGTACGTGGATGTTTGCATCACATACACCACGTCCGGATCCTTGGGATCGCTGTACACGCGCCCAAAATATTCGCTGCCGAGGATTCGCGGATCCCCCGTGATTTTCTTCCAGTTGGCGCCGGCATCATCGGAACGGAAAAGCCCCTGGCGCATCAACGCAAGTATGCGGTTGTTGGAGGGAGCAGGAGCGACCGCCAGTCCGATGCGACCCCGGCGTTCCGTGGGCAGGCCTCTCTCGGCTAGCGGCGACCAGGTCTCGCCGGCGTCAGTAGACTTCACGATCGTGGAGTCCACGCCTTCAGGGGGTTTTTCTCCTCGATCCGCAGGTATCGGACGGATCACTGCATAGAGAATTCTGGAGTTCGAAGGATCGAAACAGAGTTCCGTAGCATTTGTACGATCGTCCTTGAAGAAAACCTTTCGCCACGATTTGCCGCCATCGCTGCTCTTGTAAATTCCGCGCGATTCGCTCGGTGTGAACCCGCCCACTGCGGCGACGTAAACGATGTCGGCATTATGCGGATCGACCAGTAGCGACGGAATCGTGCGCGCATCGCGGATTCCGATGTTCGACCACGTGGCCCCCGCATCGCTGGACTTCCACACGCCGTTCCCGGGGGTTTGCTCTCCCGTGGCCACATAAATCACGTTTGGATTGGACGGCGCCACAACCAGATCGCCGATCGACGCGACATGGGCTGCGTCGAAAATGGGATTCCACGTCACGCCGCCGTTCGCGGTTTTCCACACGCCGCCGCCTGGCGTCCCCATATAGTAAGTTTTGGAGTCGCCGGCGATGCCCGATACAGCGGTGACGCGGCCGCCGCGATACGTTCCAATCAGTCGCCACGAGAGCCCATGTAGAAGTTCGTCAGAAAGTTGCTGGGCGCAAGTAGGGACTGCAAGAAGGGCCGACAAGAATACGGAACACGCAAGAAAACAAATTGCAGTATGGTGGTGAGGCAGGCGGAGCGCTTGCGGCATTAAGTCTCCCCGGAAGTAGTGGAGTGTAACATGGGGCGGAACATTGAGGCCAAGCGGCGTACCGAAAGAAAAGGAGTGCGCGATGAATCTCCAGGAAGTGTACGAGTTCATGAACAAAGAGCGCCTGGCGGTGCTTTCCACGATCACAAGCGATGGCCAACCACAATCCGCATTGATGGGCATGGCGGTTACTCCGCAATTGGAAATCATCTTCGACACGGTGAAGAGTTCGCGGAAATATCCGAACTTGAAGAAGAACCCGCGCGTCGCCTGGTTGGTTGGCTGCACAACGGAAGTTTCCGTGCAATATGAAGGGCTCGCCGAGGAATTAGCGGGCGAAGAACTGGCCAAGCACAAGAAGACATATTTCGCCGCATTTCCAGACGGACCCGTGAGGGAGAACTGGCCGGGCATTACCTATTTTGTGGTGCGTCCAACGTGGGTACGGTATTGCGATTACAATCCGGCCACCAGAAGGATTGAAGAAAAAACATTCTAGCGGATGGGGGTTTACTGGACTGGCGAATTTGCGGACTGGTCGCGATCGCAAAAGCAGCGGCAAGCCGCCGCACTCCAAAGGCGCTAGAGTTCGCGCAGCGCGGTGGCGACAGGCAAGCTTGCGGCGCGCACGGCCGGAAGCAAACCACCGACGACGCCCATCACGAGCGCGAAGATGATTCCCTTGACGAGAAGTTCTGGCGTGATTTTAAACGCGAACGCCAGGTTGGAGAAAGTCTGGAAGTTCATCGTGCTGGTCGTCAACCCGTTCAGCGGAAGAACCACTAGGCATCCAATAACTCCTCCGATAAATGAGATCAGCAGCGCCTCCACCAAGAATGAAAAGATCACGGAGGACGCATTAAATCCAAGAGCGCGCATAGTGGCAATTTCGCGGCCGCGTTCAGCAACCGCGGAGTACATGGTATTGAGGGCGCCGAAGACGGCTCCGATGGCCATGATAAAAGCGACAAATCCACCCAGCACCTTAATCAGGGTTGTCATCGTGGTGGACTGCTTGGCGTAGTAGTCGATCTCGCGCGTCACGTCCACATTCAAGCGCGGATCCGATGTCAAAGAATCCTTGAGAGCTTGAAAAGAATTCGGCGACTCCAGATGAACCGTGGCGGACTGAAAAATATTGCTGGGGCGCTTCAAAATATCATTCAACACGCGGCTGTCGGTCCAGATTTCCGAGTCAAATGCGGAGCCGCCGGCGTCAAACACGCCGACAACTTCCCAATGCCCACCCGCCATGTCGATCTTGTTGCCGACGGTTAAGCCGGAGTACGTTTTCGAAGCGTTCTTGCCCACCACAATTTCCGACATACCAGGATTAAACATGCGGCCTTGGGCAATTTTCACGAATTTGCGGATTTCAAGAACGTTCGGCGAGACGCCGCGGATCTGCACATTTGCATCGGTACCGGTGCTGATCAGCGGGATGGGCATTACTCCCACCACGTCCTGAGTAATCAGCGGACCACTCGAGCCCCTCGCAATCCCCGGCGCATCCTGAATCACTTTGATGGAATCCAGCGTGATGCCACCCATCATTTCCGATGAAGAGCCGGCGCGCATGACCAGAGCATTGTCAGGCGAGCCGGAAGCGACGAGCGTAGCTCTGAAACCCTGAGCCAGCGAGAGCATGGCAACGAAAACGCCCACAGTGCCGGCGATGCCAAGGACCGCGACAATCGTCGAGGTCCAACGCGCGCGAACACTGCGAACGTTATAAATGAGTGGAATCGCCATCGTCAAACCCTCCGCAGCGCGCTGACTACGCGCATGCGCATCGCCAAAATGCCAGGAATTATGCCGCTGATCAGCCCGACAAGAATGGCAAGGAACAATCCAAACAGAAGCATCAATTTGGATAGCACCAGGCTGGGCAGCAGGCCGTTGAGCGCCTTTGCAAGGCCAGGGACCGCCACCCAGGCCAACAGCAGGCCCAGAATTCCGCCAATCAAGGCAATGGCGAGAGATTCAGCGAGCACAAAGAACAATACGGCGCGATCCGAATAGCCGATAGCCTTGAACACCGCAAGTTCAGAAGTGCGCTCGCGAACAGAAATGGCCATGGTGTTTCCGGTGACCAGCAGCAGGGTAAAAAACACCACCGTGCCGATGCTGACGATCAGAAATTGAATGTTGCCGAACTGCTTCACCCAGTTGGCGGCGAACGCGGATTCGGTTTCGGTCTTGGTTTCGTAAGGAGAGTTTGCGAATTCGGCGTCAATGGCTTTCGATACACGCACTGCGTCGTCGGGGCTGTCGAGCTTCACGACGTACCAGCCGATTTGTCCTTTAATGGCTTGCGGAATTCTTTCTTCGAAATAATCCCACTGGAACCAGAATTGGGTTTCATCGTCCTGTGGACGCTTACCATGGTAAACGCCGTCAATATTGAATTCCCATGATCCGCCACCATACAGAGTGGTTTTGATTGGAATGCGGTCGCCAATCTTCCAATGGAATCGTTCCATGGTCTTGGCGCCGACGATCGCACCCTCGCGATCCTTCACGAAGGCATTCCACTGATCATCGGGAACAATCAGTTCCGACATTACCTGCCGCTGGCTCTCCGGATCGATCACGAACTGCGGAAAGAAATTCTTTTCGTCCTTGTAGATGCCACCAAACCAGTTGTTGTGCGTGACGTATTTCACACCCGGGATGCGCAGGATCTTGTCGCGGTGAGCGAGAGGAATCAGATTGATGATGGAGGTGCGGTTGATGACCACCAGGCGATCCGCCCCAGCGACGTCGGCACCGCGGCCAAACGCGTCTTTGACAACGGCCAGAAACGCGAACAGGAACAGCGCCACCGCAAACGAACCAATTGTGAGCAGCAGCCGAACCTTCTTGCGAAACAGATTGGCGAAAATGATGCGAGCGAATTTCATGCGAAACTCCCGGCTGGCGAAGCCTGCGACATCTTGCCTTCCACCAAAACTCCCTTGTCGAGATGCAGCGTAGTATGGGCGCGCGCCGCCACCAGTGGGTCGTGCGTCACCATCAGCACGGTCTTGTTGTGATGCGCCACCAGCTCCTCGATAATCGCCATGATTTCCCCGGCGCTCTTGCGATCCAGGTCACCGGTCGGCTCGTCGCACAACAGGAAAGTGGGGTCAGACACAATCGCTCGCGCAATCGTCACGCGCTGCTCTTGTCCGCCAGAAAGTTGCCGCGGATAGTGATGCATGCGGTCGGCCAAGCCAACGATGGAAAGCGCAGTCTCCACGTGGGTACGACGCTCCGCCTTCGACAGCTTGGTCAGCAAAAGCGGCAGCTCGACATTTTGAAACGCGTTCAGGACCGGAATCAGGTTGTACATCTGGAAGATGAATCCCACGTGCCGAGCGCGCCACTGCGTTAAATTGCTCGCGGACATGTGCGTCACTTCGTCGCCCGCCACGGTAATGCTGCCGCGCGTCGGTACATCCAGCCCGCCCAGCAGGTTGAGCAGCGTGGTCTTCCCGGAACCGCTGGGTCCCATAAAGGCCACAAACTCGCCCTGGTCCACGTCCAGGTTCAGTCCCTGCAGCACGTGGATTTCTTCCCCGGCGCGTTTATAGGTTTTGTCGAGATCGCGAACCTTGATCAGGCTTTTGCCGTTGCTGCTGCCGTCGACTTTAACCATGTTCGAAAACTCCTATTGTTTAAGCTGAACTGCTTGACCGTCGCTGAGACCCTCGGGACCCTTTACAACCACTTGCGCTCCCGGCTGAATGCCCGCCAGGATTTCTACGTCGGAGCCACGCGCAGGACCAACCGTTACGGCGTGGCGCTGCAAAGCGCCGTTATTCACCACGAACACATATTTGGTAGTGCCGTCATTGCGGATCGCCGCCTGCGGCACCATCGCCACGAACGCGGGCTCCTCTGGTTTACCTTTGGCGTTCGCCTTAGGCTGTTCTTCCTCATCCAGGAACGTCACCTTGACTCCCATGTCCGGCAGAATGCGCGGGTCGGTGGCCGGATCCATCAGCTTGACGTGAGAATCGTCAGTGAACGAGATGCGCACTTTTACCGTGGCTTTCTGCCGATCCGCCGTCGGAATCACCGTACGGACCTTGCCAGGAAAAGTTACATCTGGATACGCGTCCAGAACCGCGTTCACCGCCTGATTGGGTTTGACCTTTGCGATGTACGACTCGCTCACGTCCACTTCGATCTCGTTCGAATGCAGATTAACAATCGTGGCGATGCCCGTGCGCGTGAACCCGCCACCTGCGGAAACCGGCGAGACCATCTCACCGACTTGTGCGTCTTTAGAAACCACGATGCCCGCGAACGGCGCTCGAATCGTGCAATTGTCCACCGCCTGCTGTTGTTCGCGAATGCGCGCTTCCGCGGCGACCACTTGCTGTTTGGCCAGCGCAATCTTGGCTCGCAGGCTGTCGGCGTTCATCTCCGCGGTGTCCACGGCCTGCTGCGTCTGCACACCTGCCTTTAGTAGTTCCTGCGCGCGACGAAGTTCGATTTGTGCGTTACGGAGTTGCACCTCGTAGTCTGCGATGGCGGCTTGCGAAGAATCGCGATCGGCTTTGGCCGCATCGAGAGCGCGCACGACGTCGGAGTCGTCCAAAGTGGCGAGCAGTTGGCCATCCGTCACCCGTGTACCTTCATCGAAGAACACGCCGGTTACTCGTCCGGTGATTTTGGCGGCGATCGTAGCTCGTTGACGCGGCGTGAGGTAGCCGCTGGCGTTGAGTACTCCGGAAGGTCCGGTGGCTGGCTTAACCGCGGTAGCGACCTCTACCTCCGGCTTGCGGTTGCGAAAAGCGAACGCAGCCACGGCAAGGCCAGCCAGCAAAACAATCGGGACAGCGGCCCAAAAAACGCGCTTGCCAGCCCCAGAACTATTGCGTTTCCCATCGTGAATACGCAGGGAAGACAAGTCCGGCCTGGCTGTTTCCTGTTGCGTCGCCATAGGGCGCCTGCTCCTTAAATGTGGAAGGTCTCCGACAGTAGATACGTACCTGATCGACTATAAATTTCGATGACTAGAAAGATAGAGGAGGTACACGGCTATTCTAACGGGAATGAAGGTTTTAGGCGAGAGTTTGAGCGAACAGTTCAGAGCTTGGGGCCGTGGTGGAAAAACTGCCCCAGCCCAATCGTGAAGATGAAGTTGCCAAACAGGGCATGGTCAATAGAAGCCAGCAGCAGAGAACCGGAGCGCTGGTAGGTGAGCGAGAAAAGCAGCCCGCCCAGACAGCACAGGCCTATGGCAAGCCAGTTCCCAAATATGATGTGCACAAAGCTGAACGCCAGGCTGCTGGCCGCAATCATGCCACGACCGCTGCCAAAAAGTGGCTGGTATCGCTGAAAGAAGAAGGTGCGATACAGAAATTCCTGGGGGCAAACGGAAAGCAGCGGATATAACAGCATAATCGTCGCCCAAAACAGCGGCTGCCGCCTAACCAGGGAAAACAGAAATTCGGGAGCAAAAATGCGCACCGCCAACCCCAACAGAATCAGCAGGATGGCATCGCGCAAAAGCACCGGCGCAAGCTTTGGCCAGATTCCCCGCCAGGAAAACAGCTTCGCGGAACGTACAGCCGGGTTGCCGCGCAGAATCAGGAAACCCGCCACCGCGGCCAGAAGCAGGTAAGGAATTGGAAGATTGGGAACGATATGCAAAAAGATCAGCAGCGGCGGAATCACAAAGAAGGCAACGAACTCTAGCGTCAGCAGTAGAAACGGCACTATCAGCACCCCGGAAGCGATCAGGTGGCGGAGGAGTCTTTATCGCTAACCGTTGGATGCTCGTCAAGGGGGATTCGTAGCTCATTTGGGACGCTTCGTAGCGTATTTCGCAGGCTAACGACCGCGGCATGCGCGTGTCGCACCTGAACCTGGATCTCCTGCGCGCACTGGCGATCATCCTCCGAAAGTGTCGGTACGTCGGCCAGCAACTCCGAATAGCCCAGAATGGCAGTAAGCGGGTTGCTCACCTCATGCGTGGCGCCAGCAGCCAGCCGGCCCAGCGCGGCCAGCTTCTGCGACTGCGCGATTCGATTCTGAACGCCGCGAAGGTTTTCCACCGAGCTATGCGTCAGGTTGACAAGTCGAACCAACTCCCGAGACAGCAAACTCAGTTTCCAGAATGCCAGCGTCCCGATCAGGAACATCGCTGCAAACACCAACCTCAGTCGGAATGCGGTGATCGCCGGTGGGATTCCTTGTTCGTAGTAGCCCAGGAACGCCAACACCGGCAGCGTCAGTACTGCCAGCATCGCGATGCGCGCCGTCCACAAGCTTTGCTGCACTTCGCGGTTCGGGCGCGGGTCCTCGCGCGGCTGCAGCGCCGGTCCGAATCCGGCGAGATATGTGAACCAAACGGCGGAAAGAAAGAACGGGGTATCAAAGAAACCGCCGGCATAGTAAATGCCCTGATCGATGAGCACGCTGAGCAGCAGATTACCGCCGGCAATCAGGCAAACGGCAAATAGAAGATGGAGATACAATCGCCGCCACATGCCGTCGTTGCGGTAAGCAAGCACAGCAAGCGCGAAGATCAGCACAAGGTGCATGATTAACGCCAACAAATAGTAGTGCGGGTTGTACTTGGAGAAATCCGTCACGACGGCTTGCCACGGCCAACTGAAATAGCCGTAAAGCGCGAACCACCATAGGGTCAGTAGCGCTAAGTCCAGTCGCCGTATACGCAGATCGCGGCCGGCGCTGGAGGAATGCGGGCGCAGCGCTAGGGCCGACAGAAAAAAAACGTGCGCGAGCAGAAAGAGCGTGTCGCCAGGCACGGGACTGGGAGCGGCAAACTGGCGCATCGAGTCGTAGTAGAACCAGTAGATTTGCGAAAGTAACATCGTCCCCAAACCTGCGGCGATCAACTTCCAGAAAACAGGCAGCAAGCCGTCCCTGCGGCGAAAGTTCTCTGCGACCGCCAAAATGGCAACGAGCAACAACGCACAAGGAAACGCGTCGCCCAGCAATGTCAACTTGAAGGATGGCTTAGCGACTGCCGCAACGGCCAGATGCAGGGCAAAAATGCCGATGCTAATGCCAAGATAGAGCTTATGGCGGGGCAGAAATTTCATGGCGCGCCCTCCGCCACAATACCGGATGGCGCCGGCAGCGCCGCAGGCGCGAACGGGATGACCACCGTGAAGATTGCGCCGCCATTTGCCCGGTTGGCACAAAAAATTTCTCCGCCGTGCTGCTGCAAAATTCCGTAGCACGTGCTGAGTCCGAGACCCGTGCCTTTGCCAACTGGCTTGGTTGTGTAGAACGGCTCAAAAACGCGCACCGGTTCCACAATACCCTTCCCGGAATCGGCAAACTCGATGTGCAATCCCTGCTCCGAGGGACGCAGTGAAATCTTTAAGCCGCCACCCCCGGCTTCTTCCAGCGCGTCAATCGCATTAGAAATAATCTGAAGAAATACGTGAAGCAGTTGGCTGGAATCCGCCTGAATCAAAGGTGGGACGCCTTCCTGCTCTACCACAACGAAGATATGAGGGAATTTGGCGATACGGCTCAGGTGTAAGGCGCTCTCGATCAGCGGCCGCACTTCCACCGGCGCCAGTTGCAACGGCGTTTCCTGGGCGAAGCGCAGCATATTTTCCACCAGATCATCCGTGCGCTGCGCGTACTGCCCGATTTTTCCGGCCATGGAGCGAATCGCAGGCGGCGTTTCGGGGGGCGACGTGACTTTGACAACCAGGTTGCGGATGACCGCCATGGCGTTTTTAATCTGCTTGGCAACCTGCGCTACCAACTCACCCAGCGACGCGAGCCTTTCGTTTTGTGTCAACTGGTGCATGAACCGGCTGGTGCTGGAATAGGTATCGGAAAGCCGCTGAAGCGTTCCGAGCAATGTGGTGGTCAGCAGGAGTTGCTTGATGGAAAGCAACAGAGTCAGCAGAAAGATGGTGACGAGAGTAATCTCCAGTCGGAAAACGAAAATCGGCGAAGACGAAAATCCGTGCCGCAGCAGCCATATTCCCATCACCGGCGTGGATAACGTCACCAGCATCGCCAGGTGCGATGAAAGAAACGCAAGCCGGCGAGGCGGCTCGTGTTCGCCGTTCTCCTCGGGAACAGGCGGAGCGTCCTGTGGAACTGATCGGCCGATCCAAATCATGCACACGCCCGCGGCCAGCGATGCGGTCAACGGCACGTCATAGAAACTGCCGGTGTAGTAGACCCCGCGGTCAATGGCCGCGTTGGCTACGTCCGAAGCGATGCAGTACAGCGCCGCCGCCAGAAAATACACGCGGTACAAGCCGCGCCACGGTCCATGGGCACGAAACAATGCAACAGCTGCCACCAGGACAAAAATCTGATTGCCGACGGCATCGGCAATCGTAAAATGGAGATTGTAAAGATCGATCCCGCCGGGCACCAGGCGGTAGGCGAAAACGCTGAACGCATACAGATAAAGGGAATACAAAATCAGAATCGATACGTCCAGCAATCCAAACGCGCGAAATCTGGAATCGTGTCCTTTGTGCGGTTCCAACGCCAGCGCCGCAGTCAGTGGAACCAGTTTCAGAAAAAGGAGAATGTCCGCGGCAGGAATGTCGGGAACCTCACGGCGCAGCACAACTTCATAGGTTGACCACAGGCACAGGCTGGCCAGCCACATGAAACAGCCCAGCGCCACAAACAACCAAAAACCGCGCACATAGGAATGACCGCGCTGAAAATTCTGGAACGCCAGAATTGTCGCAGCGGTAATGAGAATAATTTGAATGCCATCGCCGAAAACGGTTAGAGGGTAGCTCTTAGGAAAAAGATAAGCCGCCGATAGCGATAGCACCACCACCGCCCCGCCAAAGATTGAGCACACCAGATAGGTGCTCCGGCCGGGGCCATCAACATCCATCGCAGAGACAGTAAGCGTTTGCCCAAGTTTCATCATCACCGTCAGATCGTTCCGTGCAGTCGGTGCGCCTTTACCTTTGCAGTGTCCGAACTCACCGACCAGAATCTGGGCGAACTACCTTCAGGCCTGGGGGAGGAGGACACGTTCCTCCTATTCTGGAGACTTTTGGTTTGGCAACTGAGGAAATCTTGGCTAAGTACACCGAAGGGTACACCGGCAGGGCCCGCCGCACTCGGTCTTAACTCCACTCGAGAACCTGACAGGTATGGGTTAACACCTGCGTGTCCGATGCACTTGCAAATTTCCCAGGGGTAAGGGAACGTATTAACTTAAGCTCGCGGTTCGCTCCCCTCGAAGCTCTACGTCACAGTCTATAAGAGGCCCCATGGCATACCGCACTCCGAACCAAACCACCCTCGAGCATCCCTCAATCCACGAATCCGGCGCTTACGCCTCGCCGCAGGCGGAATATGCCGCCAAATTGACCACCACCGATAAGGCAGTCCTGCCCATCGCGGACGGCAGCACTCTTTGCCTGGCGCTGGCGGTTGGCATGCCCGGCGGACTAGCAAAGGCCGTGGCCGACCGAGTTACCGCCGGCGATCTGAAAGGTCTGAACCTGTACTACCAGCACTCCATGAAGTACAGCGAAGCTACGTTGATTCGTCCCGAAGTGCTGTCGAAGGTAGACGCGCGCTGCTTTTTCATGGGCGACCCGGACCGCAAAATGGTGAAATTGGGAATCAGTGAAGGAAGAAAGTACCTCAGTTACGTGCCTATCAACTTTTCGAATTGTCCGCGAGCGCTTACCGAGCACATTCATGTGAATACGTTTGTCGTCACCGTTTCGCCAATGGACAAATCCGGCCACTTTAGCCTGGGCACCAACAACGATTACGCTTCCACGGTGCTGCGCCATTGCGATTATGTGATTGTGGAAGTCAACCCGAACATGCCGCGGGTGTTTGGCGATTCCCTGGTGCATGTTTCGGAAGTTCACGCCATCGTGGAAAACGACGCCCCGCTGGTTCAGATTCCCTATGTTGCTCCGGATCCGGAATCCATGAAGATTGGCAAGAGCATCGCCGAGCAGATTCCCGACGGCGCTACCATTCAACTGGGAATCGGCAATTTGCCCAACGCCGTGGCGCTGCATCTCTCGGACCGCAAAGACCTCGGAATTCACTCCGAGCTGTTCAGCCACGCCCTGATGCAACTCGTACGCAGTGGCGTAGCCAACGGCCGGAAAAAGACGCTTCATCCCCGCAAGCACGTTTTTACGTTCGCGATCGGCGATGATGAAGTCTATCAGTTCATCAACGACAATCCTTCGATGGAAAGTTACGCGTCCTCCTACGTCAACGATATCCACGTGATCGCGCAACACGACAACCTGATGAGCGTGAATACCGCCGTCGAAATCGACCTCTATGGCCAGGTCAATGGGGAATTCATTAACGGGCACCAGTACAGCGGCTCGGGAGGGCAGTTTGACTTCGTGAAGGGAGCGTCGTTCTCTAAGGGCGGAAAATCCTTCATCGGACTGAAGGCTTCGGCCAAGAATGGCACCATTTCCAGTATCGTGCCGCACGTGCACATGGCCACGGACACCCGCATGGACGTGGAACACGTGGTGACGGAATATGGCATGGTGAACCTGCGCGGACGGTCGACACGGGAACGCGCATTGGCCCTGATTTCGATTGCGCACCCGAACTTCCGTGAAGAGCTTACTAAACACGCCAAATCCATCAACCTGATCTAGGGGATTCCCCGTATATTTCGTAGTGGTTCAAACATTTTTGCATCCACCCCTCGGCGACTAGCATCTGTGCCGGTGTAGAGCTCCGACACTACTTGACAGATGTTGTCGAAAAGAATAAGAAGGGGACTCTGCGCAAGTGATTCCGTCTCGCTCCAGGGGGGACCGTGGAAGCGTCTCGTCGCGACTTTCTGAAGCTAGCCACCATCGGTGGAACCGCCGCCGCTGTTTTTGGATTTGACGTGCAGCCGGCCAGGGCGGAGCTGCGCGTCCTGAAGATTGCGCGGGCCAGCGAAAACCGGTCCATCTGTCCGTATTGCGCGGTGGGATGCGGCACCATCATCTACACGATTGGCGACAAGGCCAAGAACGTCACCGCACAGGTAATTCACGTCGAAGGCGATCCGGATCACCCCACGAATCGCGGCACCCTTTGCCCCAAGGGCTCTTCGCTGCAACAGGACATTCTGAATGAACGAAGGCTGTTGAAGCCGCAGGTGCGGCGACCCGGTGGGACGGACTGGGAGGATATCTCCTGGGAACAGGCGCTGCAGGAAATCGCGCAAAAGGTAAAGAAGACCCGCGACGACACCTTTATTGAAAAAGACGCGCAAGGTCATACCGTCAACCGGCTCGAATCCATTGCCTGGACCGGCGGCTGCACCGATACGAATGAGTTCAACTTCCTGGTCGTGAAGGCCATGCGCGCGCTCGGTGTGGTGCATATAGAAAATCAGGCCAGGGTTTGACACGGCCCTACGGTCTCAGGTCTGGGACCAAGCTTCGGACGCGGCGCAATGACCAACGGATGGGTCGACATCAAGAATGCCGACATCATTCTGGTCATGGGCGGCAATCCGGCCGAAAATCATCCCTGCGGATTCAAATGGGCCATGGAGGCCAAACGCAACCGCAATGCCAAGCTCATTTCGGTGGATCCGCGATTTACACGAACGTCCGCGGTATCCGATCTCTTCTGCCAGCTTCGCGCAGGCTCAGACATTGCCTTCATGGGCGGCATGATCAACTACGCGATCGAAAACAATCGCATCGCCAAAGACTATCTTCTGAATTATACCAACGCCGCGTTCATCGTGAAGGACGGTTTCAAACTTCCCGAGGATGGTCTGTTTTCCGGCTTCGATGAAAAGACCCAGACCTACGACAAATCCACCTGGAATTATGCTGGGACTGGCCAAGCCGGTGGCAAGGATGCGGCGCAAGGCTACTCGCTGGGCGCCGCGGCGCACCCTCCGAGCGGCGGAGCGCCTCCGCCTCCGAGTTTGCCGCAAATCGTCGAATACGACCTTACGCTGCAGCACCCGAATTGCGTGTTTCAGTTGTTGCGAAAACAGTATTCCCGCTACACCCCGGAAATGGTGGAGCGCATCACGGGAGTTCCCAAGGCGCAATTCCTCAAGGCTGCCGATTTGTTCACGTCGGTGCGCAAGGACGGCGAAACCAAAAAAGCCGGCACGATTCTGTATGCCGTCGGATGGACACAGCACACCTCCGGCACGCAGATGGTGCGCACTGCCGCGATTCTTCAACTGGTACTTGGAAACGTCGGCCGCGCCGGTGGGGGTGTTAACGCCCTGCGCGGACATTCTAATATCCAGGGCGCTACGGACATGGCTGGCATCTTCGACAATTTGCCCGGCTACCTGAAGGTGCCCATTCCCGGGGACAATTCCTTTGAAGCTTACGCCAAGCGAATCACGCCGACGGCTTCCAAGCCCGCTCAGTGGGAATCGTTTAACTACTGGGGGAATACGCCGAAGTTTGCCGTGAGTTTTCTGAAGACCATGTATGGTGATGCGGCCACGAAAGAGAACAACTGGGCGTTTGACTATTTGCCGAAGGTCGACCGCAACTACTCGTGGACCTACATCTGGGACGACATGTATCACGGCAACGTCAAAGGGCTATTCGCGTTTGGAATGAATGGCGTGGCGATTGGGCCCGACTCCACCAAAAACATTAACGCGCTGAAGAAGGCGGATTGGCTGGTAGTGGGCGAAATCTATCCAGACGAAACCAGCGAATTCTGGAGAGCTCCGGGAATCACCAAAGACGAAATGAAGCAGATTCAGACCACGGTGTACCGCCTGCCGTGCGCGGGATTCGCGGAGAAGGATGGATCCTTCACCAACTCCGGTCGGTGGCTGATCTGGAAAAATGCGGCCGTTCCGGTGCCTGCGGAATGCCGCTTGGACCAGGCGATCCTGGCACAAATCTTCCTGAGGGTTCGCGACCTTTACAAAAAAGAAGGCGGAAAATTCCCCGACGCTATCTTGAACCTCACGTGGAATTACACCACTCCGTCCAGCCCCTCGCTCGCTGAAGTCTTGAAAGAAATCAATGGCAAGGCGCTGGCCGACCTGGAAGATCCGGCCACCAAGCAGCAGATCAAGAAGGGGCAGCTGTTGCCCGGATTCGCTTGGTTGAAGGATGACGGAACAACTACGTCCGGCAACTGGATTTACTGCGGCTCGTACACCGAAGCGGGTAACTTGACGGCGCGGCGCGACCCCTCCGATCCCTCCAACATGGGAGTGCATCCAGGCTGGGGATGGTCCTGGCCGGCGAACCGGCGCATCCTTTACAACCGCGCGTCCTGCGATCTGGACGGCAAGCCTTGGGATGCTTCGCGACCGCAAGTCTGGTGGAATGAGGACCAGCAGAAGTGGGTGGGGAACGATGTGCCGGACTTCAAGCCGGATTCCAAACCAAAGGACCACATGGGCCCGTTCATCATGAACCCGGAAGGAGTGGGCCGCCTCTTCGGGCCGCTGGCAGCGTTTGCGGACGGTCCATTCCCGGAGTTTTACGAACCCACCGAAAGTCCACTGGCCAACTTGCTGCACCCACAGCAATCGATTAATCCGGTGGTGAAGAAATTCAAGACACCCGACGACAAATTTGGGACCGTTAGCCAGGGTTTCAACATTGTTTGCACCACGTACCGGCTAACCGAGCAATACCACTACTGGACCAAGAACAATCCCATGAACGTGCAGCTCATCCCCGAGCCGTTCATCGAGATTCCCGTGGAACTGGCCGACGAACTCGGCATCCGCGGTTCGGAAAAGATCAAGGTTTCCAGTGCGCGCGGAACTTATATTGCCAAGGCCTTTGTCACCCGGCGCATCAAGCCGATGCTCATCGACGGCAAGAAAACTTACCAGATTGGATTGCCCATTCATCAGGGATTCCGGGGAATCGTTGAGGATGAAGAACGAGACGCGCGAACGCTGGCGAATCTGTTGACGCCCGCAGTCACCGACCCCAACGCCTATACACCCGAGTTCAAAGGCTTCCTGGTCAAAGTCGAAAAAGCTTAGGGAAAAAAGATGAGCCAGGCGACACTCCGCATCCAGAAAATGTCAGCGCACGCCGGCAGCATTCCGGGCGAGGACACCCAGCGACTGCCCACGGTTGCCAAACTGATTGACACCACGACGTGCATCGGTTGCAAAGCCTGCGAAGTGGCTTGCATGGAGTGGAATGACCTGCCGTTTGGCAAGACCGTCTTCGACAATTCTTACCAAACGATGCCGGACACCCGCTGGAATTACTGGAATCTGATTCTGTTCAACGAGCACGAGCGGGAAAACGGCGACATGATGCTGCTGATGCGCAAGCACCAGTGCATGCACTGCGCCGAGCCAGGATGTCTGGAGGCTTGCCCCGCTGACGGCGCGATTGTGCAATACACCAATGGCGTCGTTGATTTTCAGCAGGATCATTGCATCGGCTGCGGCTATTGCATCACCGGCTGCCCGTTCAATGTACCCAAACTCAACAGCGTCACTAAGCGCGTTTACAAGTGCACGCTTTGCACCGACCGCATCAGCGAAGGACTGGAGCCGGCTTGCATCAAATCCTGTCCAACTGGTTGCCTCCATTTCGGAACTAAAGAAGACATGCTGCAGCTCGCAGGCGAGCGGGCAACCCAGTTGCGCGATCACTTCGGCCACGACAAAGCCGGCGTTTACGATCCGCCCGGCGTTGGCGGCACCGGCGTGATTTATGTCTTACACGATGTCACCAAGCCCGAGTTGTATGGCGGACTGCCGAGCAATCCCAGCATTCCTCTCGCCGTTAAACTCTGGAAGAATCCACTCAAGTGGCTCGGAAATCTTGCGATCGTCGGGGGACTCGTCGGCCTCTTCGTCCACTATTTAAGATTCGGGCCGAAAGCGCGTGAGGACGAAGACATTACAGGAGCACAGTCATGACCCATCCGGAACAGGTGGTCCCCCACGGTCACGTGCTGCGGTACGCCTTCCACGAGCGCTTGAATCATTGGGTCGCCGCGGGCTCCTACATTTATCTGATGCTGACCGGATTGGCTTTTTGGTCGCCTTGGTTGTTCTGGATTGCCGCCATCTTTGGAGGCGGGCCCGTCTCTCGCATGATTCATCCGTGGGTTGGCTTGATTTTCACCGCCGCGGTCACTTATATGTTTGCGATGTGGCACAAACAGATGCGATTCACCGAAGTCGACCGGCAATGGTGGAATTCGCTGCACTACTACATCACCAATCAAGACGATAAAATGCCGCCCGCCGGCCGCTATAATGCCGGACAGAAATTGTTATTCTGGACCTTCTTCTTTGGTGCGCTGGTGCTGCTGCTCTCCGGATTGGTGCTTTGGTTCACCGACTATTTGCCGTGGAACCTGCGCTGGCTGCGCTACATCAGTGTGATTGTTCATCCCGCTGCGGCCCTCCTCACCATCGGCAATTTCATGATTCACGTCTACATGGGCGTATTCGCTGAACGCGGCGCTTTCGGCTCCGTTATCCGCGGCGACGTTTCCATGGCCTTCGCAAAGAGGTATCATCCCGGCTGGTACGAAGAAATCGTCGGCACCGACACCAAGAAATGACTTTTCTCGCGGCCGGGAAAGTAAATTATCGCGCTCGCATCGCGCGCGCCGAACTGTTGTCTTCGCGGCATCCCTTTGCCGCCGAAGTCCTCACCTTCTATGCCCGCATCGCCGCCTTCCAAAAAGAACTGCACGACTCACTCCCGAAATTGTGGGGCAAGCAACCTGTAGCTCCGCCGAGTGGATTGCTCCGCTCGGAAATCAATTTGCCCATCCTGGTGCGGCCCTTCGCCAACTTTCTTTCGCTCATTGAAGCCCACGCGCCGCGCCCGCTCGCTGCCCAAGCGGAATACCTGAAAGAGCAAGAAACCAATGCGTGGGCCACCGCGCTCGAGGCATTCTGGAAGTCTGGCTTGGCGGAATGGCCCGCCGGCGATTCCGATGCTGACAGCGCGCCTGATCCTCTGAAAGAGTTTCTGACTCGCGCGTTTCTGCAGCCCTATGCCGAATTCATTGTCGGCGCCATGCTGCCACCCACCCTGTTAATGACCACTTGCCGCTGCCCTCGCTGCAATTCCCTTCCACTGCTCGGAATCCTGCGCCAAGAGGGCGATGGCGGAAAACGGTCTTTGCAGTGCTCTTTTTGTTCGCAGGAGTGGGAGTTTCGCCGAATTTTTTGCGCCAAGTGCGGCGAAGAGCGCGAAGACAAATTGCCCGTCTATATTGCCGAACTGTTTCCCCATGTTCGTGTGGAAAGCTGCGAGACCTGCAAGCATTTTCTGCGTACTGTCGATTTGACCAAGGATGGGAACGCGGTCCCGCTCGTCGACGATCTGGCCGCGCTGCCGCTCAGTTTTTGGGCCGAAGAGCAGGGCTATCAGCGAATTCAGGGAAATCTTCTGGGGACGTGAATGCGTCGCGTGTAACACCGGCGAGCGGAGTTAGCTTCGGAGTTTTTCGCCTAGCGCTTCGCGGAAAGCGCTTCCCACGCTTTGTGCAGCAGGCTTTCCAGCGTCACCTCATCATGCGTCTCGCTGCCGTTAGAATGACTCGAAACAGAAGAAGACGCGTCGGGGAACGAACTCCCTGATGCGTGCGGGCCATAATCGCTTCGCGGACCTTCACTGCTGCCATACATAATCCGGGCAAGGCTTACATTGGGCATAAAAATCTCCATCCGCATAGCGCGCGGGTATTCGTTCATTGTGCGCTCGCTGTCACAAAAATGAGGCTCCAGCAACGTGCGATGGAGTGAATTGGTAACTGTCCCATCGAGCAGGTCTGTTAGAATGCATCGACGACAGAGGAGAACCGCAAATGGCTGAGCAGCAGAATTATTCGAATCACGTGAAGTGGGTGCCGATGTTTCATTTTTTTGTGTTGCCGGTATTGCTCGCGAACTTCTTCACATCCGTCTTCCGTTATCGATCCTTGGGCATTACCTGGGTCTGGCTGATCAGCATGCTGACCGCCCTGGCTCTGTTCATGCTCGCGGTTTTGGGACGGACGTTTGCGTTGAAAGTGCAGGATCGCGTGATTCGCATGGAAGAGCGGCAGCGCTGCGAGCGGCTGTTGCCCACGGAATTGAAAGCGCGTATTGAAGAAATCACTCCAGAGCAGTTTGTGGCTCTGCGCTTCGCAAGCGACGCCGAGTTGCCGAGCCTTGTCAGTAAAGTCCTCACCGACAAGATCAGCAACAGAAAAGCCATCAAGCAAATGGTGAAGAACTGGCGCGGCGATTATTTGCGCGCCTAGCCGGCGACTCGACTTCTTCTAGAAGATGCTTTGTACCACGCCGGCCTCTGCCCGCACGGCGGCGCCATTGATCGCCACCGATTGCGTGCTGGCAACGAATGTCACCACCGCGGCAATCTCCTCTGGGGTTTCGAAACGCTTCAATAGCGACGTGGGGCGAATCGTGGCGAAAAATTGTTTCTCCACTTCGGCCGGCGGAATGGCCTGCTGGCGGGCGATGTTTTGCATAAACTCGCTGGCCCCCTCGGATGCCGTGGGTCCCACCAGCACCGAATTTACCGTCACGCCGGTGGCAACCACGGTCTGCGCGACGCCGCGAGCGATAGCCACCTGCGCGGTTTTGGTCATGCCGTAGTGAACCATTTCCGTCGGAATCTGTTGTCCGGACTCGCTGGAGATGAAAATCACTCGCCCCCAATTCTTCTCCAGCATTCCCGGCAAGTAGTGGCGCGTCAGGCGTACCCCGCTGAGCACGTTGGTCTCAAAAAAACGCTGCCAATCAGCGTCGGGAATCTCCAGAAACGGCTTGATCTCGAAAATGCCCAGATTGTTTACCAGAATATCCGCTTCCGGAACCTGTTTCACAAATGCGCTGACGCCCGCAGCCGTGCCCAGATCCGCCGCTACACCGATCAACTCCGCTCCCTTCGTGCGTTGGCGGATTTTCTCTACCGCCGTGCTCACACGCGCCTCCGTCCGGCCATTAATCACCACGCGCGCGCCTTCTTGCGCCAGCGTCGCCGCGATTGCGAATCCGATGCCTGCGGTCGAGCCCGACACTACCGCCAATTTACCTTGTAAGCCCAGGTTCATGCGTTGTCCCCTTACGTGAAGTTTTTGGCGAAGACAGTTTATGGCGCGGTTTTGAATTTTGCGAGCGAGGAAGCGGCATTTTCGATCTCCGCGATCTCTTCCGCATTCAGCCGGAAATCAGCGGCGCCGAACACGCCCTCGGCTTGTTTGGCATTGCGCGCACCCACGATTGCACCCGTTATCGCCGGATTCCGTAGAACCCATGCAATCGCTGTTTCCCCAGCGTTCCGGCCGTGGCGTGTACCGACCTTTTTCAGTACTTCCACCAATTCCAGATTCTTGGAAAGTTTAGGCTCCTGGAATTCCGGGTTGCGGCTGCGGAAATCGTCCTTGGGCAGCGCTGCGGCTCGTTCGCGCGTCATTGCGCCCGTCAGCATCCCGGAAAACATCGGAGCGTAGCTGATCACTCCGATTCCCTGCTGCAAACAATACGGCAGTGTCTCTTCTTCCACCTGCCGGCGCAGCATGGAGTAGGGCGGCTGCAGCGAAGTGACCGCGGCAATTTTCTGCGCGCGTTTGATTTGCGCGGCGTCAAAATTCGATACGCCGTTCCAGCGGACCTTTCCCTCTTTCTGCAAGGACGCCACGGTCTGCCAGGCCTCTTCCAGGCCGGCGCCACTGTCCACCGGCGGCCAGTGCATCTGATAAAGATCGATGACAGAGACCTGCAGGCGTCGCAAGCTGTCTTCACACTCCTTGCGAATAGATTTCGCGGAAAAATTCGGAGTGATCTTGCCGCCACTATCCCAGGTCAGCACGCACTTCGTGAAAACGTAGGGACGCGCGCCGTGCCAGTCTTTTAACGCGCGCGCCACTACCTCTTCGGAATGTCCCAGCCCGTAAACCGCCGCGGTGTCGATCCAGTTGACGCCCAACTCCAACGCGCGGTGAATCGCCTCTATGGAGTCCTTGTCATCTTGCGCGCCCCACGCATATTCCCAGCCGCCGCCTCCCACTGCCCAGGCGCCAAATCCCACCGGCGTGATGTTCAAATCGGAATTGCCCAATTTTCGTGTTTGCATTGTCCTTCTCTCGTGGAGTTCTTACAGACTAGGATGAACCAGCCTAGCGAATGGTTAGGTGAAATTATTGCGCAAAAAAGGCCGCGTCGAAAGCCACGAATTCGCCATCGGGCTTGATCAGAACGAGCTGTTGTGGGCCTGGCGAAAGCGCGGGCGTAACGATACTAAGGGTATTCATATCCTTGAACGTCACTGAAGCCTGCTTGCCCCCCAGCGTAACCTTGGTTGCAGACTGAAAACCGCTGCCGCGAATCGTGACGCTCGTGCCCCCCGCTGCGGCACCCGATGCGGGTGCAACACTGCCAAATCCCAATGGAACGTTGGCAAGTTGCACGATCGTCAGTCCCGACGCGGTCACTGCAAACAGTCGCTGCCCGAATTCGTCGCTGGTCAGAAAATTGCCGTGCAATCCGTCGACGTCGGTCGAAAGCATCGCGAATGGTTCTGGCAGCATCACACGCAGGCGCCAGCGTCCATTGTGCGCGTCGCGAATATCGATGCCTCCGTGAATCCCGCTTGCCGGTGGCGCGGACGGAGCGGGCCCATCCAGGAATGGTTCATACACCAACGCTCCAGTGGGATGGAGCGTAAGGCCAGGCACGGCCACTCGCTGCGTAATGCTTTCGAGTTCGGCTGAAGTCGGGACAGCAAGCAGACTAAGATCGGCGGCGCGAATTTCTGTCTGATTCCCTGCACGCATCGCGAACATTGTTCCATCGGACGAAACCGCCAGGTCGTGCGCCAAATCATTGGCGCAAGAAACCGCAAAATCGTTTGGCGTCGAAGCGGACCACGAGGCAACTGGCCCTCCGGGAGCGCTGCTGAACGTCAGATAAACGGTGTCACCACTGGCATCTGCTTGCAGTAACGGTGCGCCCGTGAGCGACGTGACCTCTGGCTGCGGCGCGGGCTGGTACACCGGCGGACCGGCGGTAATGTTCAGCTGCCCCATGCCGCATTGCACGCGCCGGTGGACGAGCCTTCGCCACTCAGCCCCACGAAAACGGTTTGCGCGCTCGTTGCTGCCACGCGCGAGGGTCCGGAATTCACGTAACCCGCCACTCCTCCGACTGCCACCTTCGCGCCGTTGGCGACCTCTCCGTCCGGATCGATCAGGTAAACGCTCTGCGCTCCAAAATCCGCCACCACCAACTGCGAATGGTCCGGCGTCAGCGCAAGACCTCGCAATGCCGCGTTTGGTGGCGGCCCGTTAGGAGGGGGCTGTATCGCCGCGCGAAACGCTTGATTCTGCAAATCGAAAACGGCTACGTGATCGGTCGCGGTCAAAAACACTTATTGGCGCGACACATCGTACAGAACGAATTTGTACAATCCGGGATTGCTGTAGGTTTGCGACGATGCCAGAAACTGGAACGATCGGGAAAGTGTGGTTGAACCCGACGAAGCGGTCACAGTAACGTCCGCCGGGCCCGGCGAACCGGCCGGAGCGGAAAGCGTGATGCGCTCCAAAGGAAACGGGTACGCACTATCAAGGAAAAGCCCACTGGATGAAGCGGGCAGAGCGTCCACCTTGTTCACCGTGGCCGCCTGCCCGCCGATGGTGACGGTCACTTTGCTGACATCGCCGCCAAAACCGTATCCGTAAATGTAGAGTGTGTTCCCACCGGACTTCGCACCCGCATTCGGCAGAATTTGCGCGACCGACGGGCCATAGCTGAACCCCGACGGAGCAAGCGCCGGCCATCCATTCGAAAAATACCCGGTCAGGTTCACGGCACCAATCGAAGTGCTGGCAGGCGAGGAGACTTGCAGTTGCGAATTGCTGACGCCAGTCGCGCTCACCGGGTTCTGTCTTCCAAAGCGAACTTGCGCGGAAGATGCGAAATTACTTCCGCTTAGTGTGACCGTGGCTCCGCCCGCGGCAGCGCCCTCGGCGGGTTGCGTGACGGGCGCATTCGCAAAAATGGGGGCAGGCGCACTGAGCGTGGAAAACTTTGAAGCATCGAGAAAACTGACACCGCGATTCGAAAGCGCTGCTAAAAATAACGCTTCATCAATATCTTCGAGCAACGAGGGAACACCCTGAATCGCCAAATCCGGGAGTTGGCCAAGCACTTGCAAATCGCTCGCGGAAAGCGCCGTCACCACGCGGCCGTTTCCCAAGGCTCGTTGACATAAAGCGTCGACGCGTCGCGCGAAAAAACCAGTCCGGCTGCCGCCGACGTAGCATAGCTGCCCAACGGCAAAAGATTGCCGTCGAGCAGTCATACCTGCATGTTGCTGCCACCAGAAATCGCCACGGCGCTGCGCGAGCCGTCGTTGTTAACTGCCGCAAAAGATATTGTTCCCGCGCCGGGCGCTTGCGGTCCAGCAATCACGTTGCCGCTTCCATCAAACAGCGCTAACTCTCCGCTGCCGTCGTTCGAAGCTACCAACGCGCGGCTGTGATCTCCGGATCGCGCTATGACGCCAACGCCATTCTGGAAAACAGCCGGAACTTTGCTGGTCAAATTCGAGAAGGTGTTTGCGACGGGATCCCAAAGCGCCAGCAAAGCCTGCGATGCCGTCGCTTGTCGAAGGCGCACCAGCACCTTACCGCTGGCCATCGGCACTAACTCGGTCGGACGGTTGAAAACCTCCCCGGGAATCGGTGTCAACCCGGCAACCGCATAGCACTTAGTGACCTGCAAATTCTGCGTGCCGACCGCGAAAGCATATTCCACCGCGGATCCGACCCACAGCGTTGCTCCATCGGGCGACAAGTCAACGCTGGACGCCGCGGGAACATCGATGCTGGTCGGCGGTGCTGCGCCGCCAGTGGACAACACATCCACGCGGTTCATCGCGCCGTTGGCAATGAAGAAGCGCTTCCCCACCGCATCATAAACAATGTGCCGCCGATGCGGCTCGCCCGCGGGTGCATCTACGCTGTTGACGGAATCGTTGCGCACGAACGAGGACTTCGGTGCATTCAGCAACGGGCCCGATTCGATTGTCAGCGACAGACTTGCCGCATGGGAAAGCGTTCCACTCGTTGCCTGCGCGGAAACAGCGAACTGGCCAGTGGCGGCGCCGGAATCCGCGCCAAACAACACCGCCACCGGCTGTCCAGGCGACACGGAAAAAGGACTAGCAGGATTTGTGACCACTCCGGTAGGCAAGCTGGAGAGAGTTATCTCCACGGCGTCGGAGAAGCCATTTTCTGAAGTAACCGACAGCGATACAGCTGGACTGGTCGCCCCTTGTTCCACACTCAGAGAGCTCACCGACAAGGCCAGCAAAAAGTCTGGCTGCAAAGGAGGAGGCTGGATCCCAGTTCCGCCTCCACCACATCCACTGCAATACGCCGCGGATGAGACTAATGCCAACACCGTCGTCGGAAACCTGCGAACGCCGCCCCACATGGCGGACTCCTAACCAGATAACAATCCAATCGCGACTTGCAGCAGGGCCGGAGGGCGGTCCGGCCGCAACGCAAGATACTAGATACATAGGCCGGATTGCGGCATAAACAAAAACGGCGCCCCGCTCTGGACAGGACGCCGCTTGGGAAGAAACTGTTTTTTCGCTATGAAAGTTAAATGGTTTTCGGACCGACGCCTGCCGCTGCTGGCGCAGAAGCCGTGCGCGCGAACGAGCCCGCTCCGGACTCCTTCTCGGCGGACTTGTCGATTTCGATGGAGCCCTTAAAGTAGGCGCCGTCTTCGATCATGATTCGAGCGGTAGTCAGATCGCCGTTCACCGATCCATCTTTCTTGATCTCAATGCGGTCCTTGGCGCGCAGGTTGCCCTTCACGGTCCCATAAACCACCACTTCGCGCGCAATAATGTCCGCGGTCAGTTTGGCGGTCGCGCCAACCGTGAGCTTGCGCTCATCGAGTTGCACGAGTCCTTCGACTGATCCCTCGATCAGCAGGTCCTCGTTTCCCGAAATTTCTCCCTTCACGTGCAGGCTTGGTCCGAGTCGCGCCGTTGCGCGATCTGCGGTTGCTCCCATCGGTCTCATCGCATCAGTACTCATCGCGGTTGTTCCCTCCCAGGTTGCCGCAGAGGTTTTCTGCGGCTGATTCATCGGAATATTTTTCGGCAGTTCCGGCTGCGCGGCTTGCGGCGGCGTATCCGGCTTCTTGGTATTACCCCACATCGGACCTCCAACGGGACAGCTTACCCCACGCAGAATTCCGCCAGGGGTATGCACACAATAGTCCGCGGCGATGCGTGTCGCAAATATAGTATCCAAGATGCGTGCCTGAGAGTAACTAGACTCCCGAACAGGTGCAGCACTGTACTTGGTCCAGCGGCATACGTCACTGCAGCGCTCAAGAAGTCGGCTTGTCGGGAACCGGCTGTTTGGCCAGGAACTCTCCGGCGAAACGCGTCGAGTACGCCGCCAGCAATTCCTCAATTCGTTGCGCGGACGGCGACTTAAGCACGAATCCCGCGTGATGGTATTTTGATACGCGATAAATAATTTCAGGATCGGTATAGCCGGAAGTGTCTGGCTGTTCCTGCTTCGCCAGCGACAGAATCACGCCGGCGTACTCCTCGTGCGCCTGCGGCAACTGATAAGGTTGTTTCCCTACGCCCACCTCCAGGTGCGCCCACTCCCTCCACAGATTGATGCCGGTAGCCGCTTCAACAACGTCGGAAATGTAGGCGCCACCCACGCGCGCCGCAATCTCAATGAAGTAAAACCGATTGTCGGCGTGGGCTTTCAGAAATTCCGCGTGAGTCACTCCGCGCACCAAACCAAGGCCAGCCACGAGTTTCGCGTGTATCTCTTTTAACGTTTGCGTTTCCGCGGCATCGCGCGGCAAAGTCCGCGTCGTGAACACGCCTCCTTCGTGCGACACATCCAGTGGCGGTGAGCCATAGCCATGCGCCTCGGCGAAAACCACGGTCCGTTCACTCACCACGCCATCCACGTGATACACGCTGCCCGGCACAAACTGCTCCAGCAGAAAATCCGATTGCTGGTCGCCCAACTGATCCAGCCACGGCCACACTTCCTCAGGCGTCTGGATTTTCTTCATCCCGATGCCCGAAGCTTGTGAGCGCGGCTTCAGCAGCCAGGGTCCGGGCACGTGGGCCATGAATTCGCGCAGATCATCGTAATTCAGCACATGCACGAATTCCGGCACCAGCACGCCTGCTTCCCGAGCCTGCGCGCGCATGGCCAGCTTGTCGCGAAAATGGCGGATGGTCGTCAAGCCCATGCCCGGCAATCGCAGGTGCTCACGCAATGCCGCGACGTTCTCCATGTCGAATTCGTCCAGCGCCACAATGCGGTCGATGTGTCGATGGCGCGCGGTATAGCTCACCGCGTTGATTAATTCGCCGACAGGAATCTCGCCGGGAGTGAAAAACATTTCGTCAATCGCTTCCTTCGGCCAGTCAGCGTTTCGAAGTTTTTCCACCGTCAGCAGCAGCACCGTGCAGCCCAACCGTTTGCACGTGCGCATAAATTCCTGACCTTTTTCATAGGAGGAGACACAAAGAATGGTGATGGGCCGGTTCGCCGTCACGCGATTTCCCTCGCACGGATGCGCGGATTATACCCGTCTTTCGCCGGCCGGAAAGAGGAATTGCAGGAATGGCCCCACTCGTTGGGCCCACGCAGCTTCGTTGTGCTCCGCGCCTTCCACTCGCTGGTAATGCAAGTCGCGGCCCAGCCGCCAATCCTTACCGAGGAGAATGTCGCGGAACCGCTCCACGTCTTCCGCGATGCGCGGACCCTCACGCGTCCCAATGTCCAGCCAAATCCGCGGTAACGGGTCCACGGGAGCGGCATCGGCAAAGCGCAAAATCACACGCTGGTTCCACCACACCGACGGCGAAAGCGCCGCGATTTTGCCGAACACGTGTGGAAGACGCAGCCCCAGGTATAGCGATACCAGTCCGCCCAGCGATGAGCCACCAATTCCCGTGTTTTCCGCGCCACTTAGAACCCGATAGTTGCTCAGCAAAAACGGCCGCACTTCCTCCAGCAGAAACTTTGCGTAGCGGTTCGCGCGGCCTCCCCCAAGCTTGGGCATGCGCGTGGGTGTGTATTCGCCGAGGCGCTGCTTCCCGGCATTGTAAATCCCGACGATGATGAGCGGTTCGACCAGGCCCGCTTGAATGCAGTAATCCGCGGTTTGGCCGACGTGCCAGTCCATTCCCGGAATGAATGACGTTGCGCCATCAAAAAGATTCTGCCCGTCGTGCAGAAACAGCACCGGGAACCCCCGCTGCTGCTGTTCGTGATACCCGGGAGGCAGATAGACAATCAGGTCCCGCTGGTTGCGCAAAAATCGCGACGGGAATTGTTCATGCTTGATTAGTTGCGGTCCGCTCACGGAGCAATGCTGACCAGTAGATCCTTGGCCTCCACGTGTTGGCCAGGAGTAACAAGAAGTTTGGTGACCTTGCCAGCGATCGGCGCGTAAATATTCGATTGCATCTTCATTGCTTCCAGAGTCAAAAGTTTAGCACCTCGCTCCACCGAATGGTTAACCTGCACCGCGATGCCGCTGATCAGCCCCGCGGTTGGCGCTCCCACTTGTCCCGGATCTTCCGGATTCGCCTTCGGATGGCTGCGTTCCACCACGCGCAGCGCTTTGTCGCGAATCGTTACCTCGCGCGGCTGCCCGTTCAACTCAAAAAACAGTGTGCGCGTGCCGTCGGGATGCGGTTCGCTGATGGTCAGAAATTTCACGATCATTGTTTTGCCCGACTCGATCTCTACAGTGATTTCTTCCGTTGGCCGCAGCCCGTAGAAGAATGTCCGCGTGGGCAGAACCGCTACGTCCGCGTATGTCTGGCGGAACTTGTCATACTTCAGAAAAACTTCCGGGTACAGCAGGTAGCTCAGCAAGGCGTCGCGCTTCACAGCGTGACCTACTTTTTTCTCCAGCTCCGCTTGCTCTTCCTCAAATCGGACCGCGGGTAAACTTGCTCCCGGTCGTCCCTTAAGCGGCGCCTGACCTCGTAGAATGATTCGTTGTAACTTCTTTGGCCAGCCCCCAGGTGGCACTCCCAGTGCTCCGGAAAACATCTCCACCACGGAATTGGGCAGAGGAATGTCATGTTTGTCGTCAAGCTTCAACAGGTCGCTGGGATTCATCTCGTTGGCCAGCAGAAACAGCGCCATATCCCCTACAACTTTGCTCGACGGCGTTACCTTCACAATGTCGCCAAACAGTTGGTTCACTTCCGCGTAGGTTTTCTCCACTTCGCGCCAGCGGTGCCCCAGTCCCATAGAGGCCGCCTGTTCCCGCAAATTCGTAAATTGCCCTCCTGGGATTTCGTGTTGATACAAGCGCGCGGAGCCAGCCTTTGGGCCCGAATCGAACGGCAAATAGTAGCTGCGCACTGTCTCCCAGTAATCAGAACACTCGTTCAGCGCTTCAATATCCAACTGCGTGTCGCGGTGTGTGTGCCGCAAAGCCTCCACCACGCAATTCAGATTCGGCTGGCTCGTTCCTCCGCTCATGGACGCCATCGCGCCATCGGCAATGTCCACACCAGCCTCCGCAGCTTTCAAGAGGGACGATGCGTTGATCCCGCTGGTGTCATGCGTATGGAAGTGAATTGGGATTCCGATCTCCTCATGCAGCGCTTTCACCAGCGTGTACGCGGCATACGGCTTGCACAGACCGGCCATATCCTTGATTGCAAGAAAATGCGCCCCCAGCTTTTCCAGTTGTTTCGCCATCTTCACGTAGTATTTCAGCGAATACTTCGGCCGGTGGTCGTCCAGAATGTCGCCGGTATAACAAATCGCTGGCTCGCACACCGCGCCAGTTTCCAGCACCGCGTCGATGGATACGCGCATGTTATCGATAGAATTCAGCGAGTCGAAAATACGAAAAATGTCGATGCCCTGCTCATACGCTTCTCGAACAAAGTCTTCGATCACATTGTCGGGATAGGAAGTGTAGCCGACTGCATTTGCGCCGCGCAGCAACATCTGGAAGCAAATATTGGGAATGCGCTTGCGAAGATCGCGTAGCCGTTGCCACGGATCTTCGTGAAGAAAACGCAACGACGTGTCGAATGTCGCTCCACCCCACATTTCCAGGCTGAACAAATTCGGCAACTGCTGCGCCACCGCATCCGCTGTCGCCAGCATGTCGTAGGTGCGCACGCGCGTAGCCATTAAGGATTGGTGCGCATCGCGGAACGTCGTGTCAGTCAGCAGCAGGCGCTTTTCTTTGCGCGCCCACGCGGCAAATTTCTTCGGTCCGAGCTTCTTCAGCAGATCGCGCGTGCCCGGCGGCGTCGCAATCCCCGGCACGCTCGGCAGTGGAGCCTTTTCCACCGCGTCGGGAATCTTCTTTCCTTTTACTTCCGGGTTCCCGTTCAGAATCACGTCGCCCACATAAGACAGCAGCTTGGTGGCGCGGTCGGCGCGGCCCGTAAACCGAAAAAGCTCCGGAGAATCATCCAGGAACGCAGTGGTGACTTCGCCGGCGCGGAATTTCGGGTGGTTGACCACATTTTCCAGAAACGGAATGTTGGTCTTTACTCCGCGAATCCGGAATTCCCGCAGTGATCGGTCCATGCGCTGACAGGCTTCGGTCAGATTCGTGCCCCACGCCGTCACCTTCACCAGTAGCGAATCGTAGTACGCCGCCAGGATCGCGCCGGAGTACGCGGTGCCGCCATCCAGCCGAATCCCAAATCCAGCCGGAGATCGGTAAGTAGAAATCCGTCCGTAATCAGGCGCGAAGTGTTTCTCAGGATCTTCCGTCGTCACGCGGCACTGCAGCGCGGCGCCATACAGCGGAACTTTTTCCTGCTGCGGGAGCGCCAACGGTTCCTCGTGTAGCTTGTAGCCTTGCCCCACCAGGATCTGCGAGCGCACGATATCGATCCCGGTCACCATTTCCGTAACGGTGTGCTCCACCTGAATGCGCGGGTTCACTTCGATGAAATACCATTTCTGCGAATCTACGTCGTAAAGGAACTCCACCGTTCCCGCGTTTCGATAGTTCGCTTTCCGCGCTATTTGCACCGCCGCGGCGCACAATTCCTCCCGCACCTTCGCGGGCAGATTGCTCGCAGGCGCTACTTCCACAACTTTTTGGTGCCGCCGCTGCACCGAACAATCGCGTTCATACAAATGCAGCAGATTCCCGTGCTCATCGCCGAGGATCTGCACTTCAATGTGCCGCGCTCGCGGCAGATACTTTTCCAGGAATACCGACGCATCGCCGAACGCTGATTTCGCTTCACCTTGCGCGTCTTCCAGGCTGGCCGTAAGCTGCGCCGCGCCCTGTACCACGCGCATGCCTCGCCCGCCGCCGCCCATCGCGGCCTTCACCATCACGGGAAATCCAATTTCCTCCGCAATCCGGTGCGCTTCTTCCGCCGACGCAACCGATTTTTCCGTCCCCGGAAGCACCGGAACGCCCGCGGAACTGGCCAGGCGCCGCGCCGCGGTCTTGTCGCCCAACAATTCCAGCAGCTCCGGCGTGGGCCCAACAAATGTCAGTCCCGCCTTGGCGCAAGCTCGCGCGAATGCCGGGTTCTCCGACAAAAATCCATAACCCGGGTGGATCGCGTCCACTTCATGCTCTTTGGCGACAGCAATAATTCCCGCAATATCCAAATACGCTTCGACCGGCCCTTTTCCGACGCCCACTTGGTACGCTTCATCGGCTTTGAAGCGGTGCAACGCCAGCCGGTCTTCCTGCGAATAGATGGCTACGGTTCGCAGTCCCAACTCGTTGGCTGCTCGGAAGATACGGATAGCAATTTCGCTGCGGTTGGCCGCCAGCAACTTGCGGATAGATGGATTCCTCTTCATAAGCGGCGTTTGTTCACTCTCATAGTGGATGCGAAATTTTACATTGTTTCACGCGCCGGGACACGCGTCGGAACGAATCTTTCAATGCTCGCGAGTGAAAAATCAGATGTGGCCCTAATGTTTCAGAAGCGGCGTGGCGAAGCGAATGGGCACGCCAAAATTGGACCCGCCGAAGCCCCGCACAATCGCAAATGTTACGCCGATCACGCCACCATTGTCGTCCAGAAGTGGCCCCCCGGACCCTCCCGATGTCGTCTGCGCGTCGTACACGATCTTGTCTGGAAGAATATCGCCCACATGTCCTTGGGTTACCAACGGGCGAATCAGTTGCCGCTTGGCCAGTTCCTGCAAAATCAGTTTGGGCTCACCGCCGCTCGCTTTGATTACCTGCTCCACCGTCTGGTCCCCCGCGCGCGCCAGGATGGCATCCAGCCCCGTGGCGTACCCCACGCTAATCAGAGGTTCGCCGCTCACGGCGGCCTCCGGTCGCGGGTCGAGCTTCAATGCCGGCCGCTGCAGTTCGGAGAGGTCTCCGTGCAGCAACGCAAGATCCGCATCTGAGGAAATCTGCGAGATGTTGACGCTGATGCCTCCCGGTGCGCCAGGGAAATAAGCCGTCATCTCTCCAATCAGGGGCTCCAGTCCTTGTTTGGTTGCTCCCCCCAGTTCCTCGTTCTGCCACCAGGGCTGCGCCACGTGATGATTGGTCAGGATCTTGCCGTCGCCGGCGATGAATCCCGTTCCAAAAAAATCCGCATGTACTTCCGGCGCGCGTCCTTCCGTCGTATAAACTACGTTCCCGTCGCTGTCTTTCAACGGTGCGCCATCACTGCCTATGCCGCCATAACGCAGCCTCTTTCCGGACTCCTTTACGTTGAACACCACGGTCACATGCAGCAGGCACACGCTCTTCGCATAACTGCGGATGACTCCCTCGGCACGCTGCGAAACGCCTTCGATCTTGTTCAGCCTGCTGGTCGTGTCTGCCAGCTCTTTCCGCAATTGCGTGACGTCGCTTCCGTCAGGCGCCGAAATCTTTTGCTTCAGCGACTCCGTCTTCTGCATCAACGCTTCTTTTTGCGTCAGAACATCCGAATTGCCCGTATCCTCTCGCAGTTTTCTTGCCGACGCCAAAAGCTGTTCTTCATTCTTGACACCATGCTCTAGCTGCGCGATCACCGTGTACGCACGTCGCGTTTCTTTATCGGCACGGCGCGAAAACAAAAAGAAAATCCCGGCAATCACCAGCGCCAGGCCAAACAGCGACGCTACACCGATCTTCAGCACGCGGCTCAGCGAAAAAGCGTCGCGAGTCATCTTCTCCGTCACCGCCAGTGCCTGAAACGCGGTCTGCGCTACTACCGTGCTCTCTTCTGCGATCTGCGTCTTGCGCAGCAGCTCATCCATGGCGTGCTTCTGCCGCAATTGCGCCCGCAGATACGCCAGAAATTCTTTTTCGTCGCCCGGATAGCTCAGCGCAGCGTCCGCGCCAAGATCCAGCCAGCGCATACGCTGTGCCGGGTCCCCTGTTGTCAGCACCACAACGCGCGTTTGCGAACCGGTGGTGGAAGCCTTCACTTCGGTCAGCAGCGGATCCCCCGCCTCTTCGGAGGTCCCGTCCACGATCACAAGCGCGTCCACATGCCCGCTCCGCAGGATCCATTGCGCTTCCGTCGCCGATGGCGCGGACGTCACCTGATACCCGGCGTTCGTCAGCACGGCGAACAGCGACTCGCGCGTCGACGCATCAGCCGCGAATAGAAGCACATTCTCTGTGGATGGAGCCACTTGGATTTCCCTGCCCACGGTGATTGGATGTTTGGCGGAACCCGCGGGGAGCAAAAAGTTTACCCCAAATTGCTCGCGGATGCTTGAAGGATGGAACTCAGGCTACTTCGACCCGTTAAATCAATACTTGCGCAGGACGCCGATTACTCGGCCTTGAATCTTCACGTCGCTGGCCGCCACCATGATCGGCGCCATCTCCGAATTGGCTGGCTGCAATCGCACCTTTCCGGACCCTTCCCGGTAGAACCTCTTCAGCGTCGCTTCGTCGCCGCCAACCAGCGCAACAACAATATCGCCCGCATTTGCCACTTGCGTCTGTTCGCACACCACAAAGTCGCCATCCATGATGTGATCTTCAATCATGGAGCTGCCCTTCACTTGCAGCACGAATGAGTTGCCGCCGCGCGCAAAATCTCCCAGCGAAAGTGTCTCGCGCTCTTCCACCGCTTCCAACGGCCGCCCAGCCGCAATTCTTCCCACCAGCGGCAATTCCTGGATGCGCCGCTCGATTACTTGCTCTTTCACAGGTTTGGGCAGCTGCACAATCTCGATCGAACGGCTCTGATTGTAGCCGCGCCGGATGAAGCCTTTCTTCTCCAGTGTAGAGATATGCTTGTGCACCGTGGCCAGCGAGGTTAGCTTCATGCCTTTGCCAATTTCTTCGAAGCTCGGCGAATAACCATGTCGCGTCTCGAACGAAACCAGGTAGTCGAGCACTTCTTTTTGACGTTTTGTCAGGGCCATTGGAGCCTCCACTTCAAGCCGCAGGCCAGATTAGCCGGCGGGGCTGGGGTCTGCTTCTGCCAATGCAGTTCAATTGGCGCGCTCGACCTTCCTCACTCTAGGCGAAAAGAAAGCGAACGTCAAGTGGCGATTTAGAAACTTTCCCACTGCTCGTACTCTTTCCCCTCCTTCCTTTCTGTGCTCTCATCGTTCAGCACGATTATGTCTTCGCCATCCAACCCACGCTCCGCTGGCATCACCGCTTCCGCTACTCTTGCCATGTTGGGCAGTGCTTCTGCCCTGCTGGTCTGGGGCTGGATCTTTCGCGGCCTGGCCACCTTGCCTCGCGATACGAGCGGACGTCACGCTTACGAGTCTCACCCCATCGCATTTTTCAGCCTCGCCCTGGTGCCGCCTCTCTTGATCGCCATCGGGCTTCGCATGGGCGTTGGGCTCTTCCAGCTCAGGCCGTGGGCGCGCAAGGCCGCTCTCTGGTGGGCCGTCATTGCCCTGATATTTTCTCTCTCCGTCATTGCTTTCCGTCCATATCAGACTTTCGTGATCCCGGAAAAATTCGTTAGTGATGCTGAATCATTGAAGCAGCTCCTCGCCGTCGCCATGCTCATCTTTACTTTCCCCATTAGCGTCTGGTGGATTTTCTATTTCACTCGCCCCAGCGTGAAGATTCAGTTCCAGCCCGCCAATTTCGCGGGTTCCTCGCAAGAATCCAAATAATTGCCAGGGCCACCGACTGCAGCACCCTACTCTCTTGTTTGGGATTTGCCGTCTGTGACACTGCCCTTCCATTCCCGCCTCATCTGTGTGTTACCCTGTAGAAGCTGGCTCCTTGCGGTCCGGCATTCGCTCCCCACATGGTCAACCGAACCGCTCTCGTTCTAAAAGGGGCTGCTCTCCTCTCCACAGGCGTCGAGGAGTTTCTGGATAACGGGGGTTAAGCATCGCCATGTCTACGCTTATGGATGTGCCCGCAGGTAAGACCAAGCGCGAGGTCATCGACCAAGCCGTCATTCGTTTCGCTGGTGACTCCGGCGACGGCATGCAGATTACCGGCAGCCAGTTCACCAATACCGTCGCGCTCTACGGCAACGATATCGCCACCTTCCCTGACTATCCCGCCGAGATCCGCGCCCCTGCCGGTACCGAACCTGGCGTCAGCGGCTTTCAACTCAATTTCTCTTCCGGCGAAGTGCACACTCCGGGCGATGCGATCGACGTGTTGATCGCCATGAATCCCGCTGCGCTTAAGGTGAACATCGGCGACCTGAAGGCCAACGGCATCCTGATCGTCAATTCCGACAGCTTCAAAGAAGGCGATCTCCGCAAGGCTCGCCTCACCACCAATCCGCTGGAAGATCATTCTCTCGATAAATTCCGGGTGTTCCCGGTGGAGCTTCAGCGCCTGACTCGTTCTTCCCTTCAGCATCTCAGTCTCGACGCGAAAACCATGGACCGTTGCAAGAACTTCTTCGCGTTGGGCATGTGCTACTGGCTCTATAACCGCTCCACCGATCCCACCGTCCGCTGGATCGAAGACAAATTCAAGAAGAAGCCGCTGCTTGCCGAAGCCAACAAACTGGCCATGAAAGCGGGCTACTCCTACTGTGAAGCTACGGAAGCCTTCCAGATCAGCTACGAGATTCCGCCGGCTCAGTTGAGCCCCGGATCCTACCGCAACCTCAGTGGAAATCAGGCGCTGGCACTGGGCTTTGTCACCGCCGCCAAAAAGTCCGGGCTGCGTCTGTTCCTGGGCAGCTATCCGATCACCCCGGCTTCGGACATCCTCCACGAATTGTCGCAGTACAAGAATTTCGACGTTTTGACGTTTCAAGCCGAAGACGAAATCGCCGCCATCACTTCGTCCATTGGCGCTTCCTACGCCGGTGCTCTCGCGCTTACAACCACTTCTGGTCCCGGCATGGCCCTTAAGACCGAAGCTCTGGGACTCGCCGTCATGGTTGAACTCCCTCTGGTCATTTGCGACATTCAGCGCGGCGGACCTTCCACCGGCTTGCCCACCAAAACTGAGCAGGCAGACCTGCTGCAGGCCATGTTCGGCCGCAATTCCGAAGCGCCTATCCCCGTGCTCGCCGCTTCGACTCCCGGCGATTGCTTCTGGGTTGCTGTCGAAGCCTGCCGCATCGCCCTGAAATACATGGTGCCGGTGATTATTCTCTCTGACGGTTATTTGGCGAACGGTGCTGAACCTTGGCGCATTCCGACCGAGGAGGAAATTCCCGCGATCCCCGTCAAATTTGCTACCGATCCCGAAGGCTTCATGCCTTACAAACGGAATCCCGACACTCTCGCTCGCCCCTGGGCCATTCCCGGCACCAAGGGTCTTGAGCATCGCATTGGCGGCCTGGAAAAACAGGACGTCAGCGGCAACATCAATTACGAACCGCTGAACCACGAGAATATGGTGCGCATTCGCGCCGCCAAAATCGATGCCATTGTGCAGGACATTCCCAACGTACTGCCCGCTGGAGATCCCGAAGGCGACCTGCTGATCGTTTCCTGGGGTTCCACCTACGGTTCCATCACGCAATCCGTCAAATCGCAGCGCGCCAAAGGCCGCAAGATCGGTCACCTGCACCTTCGCCACCTCAACCCACTTCCCGCCAACGTTGGCGACGTCCTTAAGCGCTACAAGAAGGTTCTGGTTGCCGAACTGAACATGGGGCAACTTCGCTGGATGCTACGCGCCAAATATCTTGTCGATGCTGCCGGCCTGAACAAGATTCAGGGCCGTCCTTTTAAACAAGCCGAACTCGATCAGAAAATCGAGCAAATGCTGGGACTCTAGGAGAACCGAACATGACCACGACAGCTCTCCCACCGCTTACTAAAAAGGACTTTCAGACTGACCAGGAAGTTCGTTGGTGTCCCGGTTGCGGCGACTATGCCATCCTCGCCGCTGTCCAGGCCGTTTTCCCGGAACTCGGCATCCCTCGCGAAAACTTTGTCGTCGTCTCGGGCATCGGCTGCTCCAGCCGCTTCCCTTATTACATGAACACCTTCGGCTTCCACACCATTCATGGACGCGCTCCAGCCGTTGCTTCCGGCATCAAGATCACCCACCCGGAACTCGAAGTGTGGGTCGCCACCGGTGACGGCGACGCGCTGGCGATCGGCGGCAATCACACTATTCATCTGCTGCGTCGCAACGTCGGCGTAAAAGTTCTGCTCTTCAACAATCGCATCTATGGCTTGACCAAGGGACAATATTCCCCCACTTCCGAATTTCACAAGATCACCAAATCCACTCCCTACGGTTCGCCCGATCGTCCCTTCAACCCCATCTCCCTCGCCATCGGCGCGGAAGCCACCTTTGTGGCGCGTTCGGTCGACATCTTTCAGGCGCACCTGAAGGACACGCTGAAAGCGGCCGCCGCACACCAAGGCTCCGCCTTCGTCGAAATTCTCCAGAATTGCAACATCTTCAACGATGGCGCCTGGATCGATCTGACGGAAAAGGACGCGCGCAGCGAGCACGTCATTCAACTCGAACACGGCAAGCCCCTCGTCTTCGGCAAAAATCGCGACAAGGGCATCCGCCGCAAAGATGATGGCGACATCGAAGTCGTCCACCTCGGCAACGGCATCACTGAAAGCGATCTCATCGTTCACGACGCTCATCACCCGCGTCCTTCCTATGCCTTCCTGCTTTCGCATATGGAACATCGCCCCGGATTCCCCACTCCTCTTGGCGTTCTTCGCGCGTGGGATTCTCTGCCGCGTTACGAAGATGTGATCAACGAACAAGTGCGCGACATCATTGCCAAAAAGGGCGCCGGAGACCTCAACCAGTTACTCCGAGCAGGCGACACCTGGGAAGTTAAGTAGCGCGCATAGTTTTCTGTTCTTGAAACGGAGGAAGCAGTTCCAAATCGGACCCGCTTCCTCCACTTCTCTCCGTCCCTCGATATTCCTGTTTGCGGTAAATCTTCGCTCAAACACAGCGCGAATTTCTGAACTTCGCCGGACGGTCCCCTAGAAACACCGTAAAAGGCGTGCATTTTTTCGTGCGGCTATTGGACTGTCAATTGCTCTCTTACGCTGTAGTAGTCTTCCGCAGATTAAGGGCATGCTCCCTTTTCATGATCGACGGCCGAGCCTATAAACATCGTCGCAGACTCAGAACTAAAACCAAGGTCGCAGCAGTAACAATCGGCCTAGCGGTACTAACCCTCAGTTTCCTTGCGTATTCCTTCTATCCCTTGTTCCAAAATGACTCGCCATTTGTTTCCGCCCCGGCGAGCGTCAATGAACCCACTCTCGCATCGGACCTCTCGAATCCTTCGCTCGTCGCACAAGAGGTTCCGACCGCACCACTTGTGTTTCCTTATTCGGTAATATCCGGTGGCGCGCGCAGCAGCCGCGAGCTATTGGAAGCGGCGCGGCGAGAACCTGTCGTCGCTGCTCACTACGCGGAATTTTCTGTGTCGGATGCTCGCGTGATTCGCTTGCCACACGACAAACTTGCCTACGTCTCCTATCGCCTTGGCAATCGCATTTATTGGACGAGAACAAAGGTCAAGTTGCACCAAGGCGAGACTTTGTTGAGCGATGGCAAGCATCTTGCCCGCACGCGCTGCGGAAACCGCATTTCGGATGTAGCGATGGCCCCGATTTCACCGCAAGAGCCTCCGCAAACGCTTTTGTCGACTCCGTTCGTTCCGGCGCATGTGAACATCGACCCAGGTTTCCTCGCGACGCTTCCGATATGGCCCGAAACTTCCGCCGCTCCCGTTCTCACGGCTATGCACGACGTGCCGCTTGTGCCCGGCCCGGGTCCCGGTTTCCCTCCCTTCCTTCCCACGTTCTGTTGCGGCCAAAAATCCTCGCCCTCCACGCCTTCCTCCCCCTCTTATCCGTTGCCACAACCTGGCTATCCAGCGCCGCTGTCCTTGACAACTCCGGAGCCCGACAGTTTCCTTCTACTCCTCTCCAGTCTGATACTTTTGCCTCTTCTGGTTCATTGGCGGCGCATTCACTAGGCCACCGGCATTCGCACCCGCGCCACTTTTGTGAGGGCGCCACTCTATCGTGTCGTAAACGTTGACGAAATTGGCGAGCCCATGCATCTTCGTTATTCTTCCCTTTCCGTGAAACCATCTTCTCTTACCCACATCTAACGGGAAGCGGTTAGAATCTTTTCCCATGGACCAGGCCAAACAACTCATTCCGTTTTCGCTTCTCGGCGACGCAGATCCTGTTCCTCCGACCTTTTTTGTGCAGCAGCCGGAGCAGGCACAAACGCTCTCGCTGCTCTACGAGGTCAGCCACGAGATCACCTCCATCCTCGATCGCGCCGAACTACTCCGCCGAATCGCCGAGCGCGTGAAAAAGCTGGTCAACTACCACCTCTTCACCGTCATGCTCTGGAACGAGTCGATCCAGCAACTCGAAAGCGTCTTCTCCATGCGTTACGAAGACGCCATTCCCACGCGATTGAATATGCCCCTTTGCCAGGGCATCGCCGGCGCCGCTGCCTCGGAGCGTCGCACCATTCGTGTTGACGACGTGCGCCAGGATCCCCGCTACACGCAATGTGGCCCCGATGTTGGGGTGCGTTCCGAACTGGTTGTCCCCTTGCTTCGCCAGGATCGCTTGATTGGCGTCCTTGATCTGGAAAGCACTGAAGTAGCCGCCTTCACCGCGGAGCACGAGCGTTTGCTGAACATCCTCGGCTCCTATATCGCCGTCGCTCTGGAAAACTCTCGCCTGTTCGAAGAGGCACGCGACAATCAGTCTCGCTTGATGAACGATCTGGAAACCGCGCGCGAAATTCAGCGTCAGCTCCTTCCCACCGGCGCGCGCGAAGTCCCGGGCCTGGACCTGGCTACCGCTTATGTCCCGGCGCGCGAACTGGGCGGCGACTTTTATGATTTCCTGCCCTATGGCGTCGGACGTCTGGGCATCGCCATCGGCGACGTCTCCGGCAAAGGCACCGCCGCTGCGCTCTATGGCTCGCTTGCCATCGGCATCCTTCGTGAATTGGTGAACGACAAGCAGGCTACCCCCGCCGAGTTGTTGGGATTCATGAACTCACGCCTGCTGGCTGCGCGTCTCGACGCCCGCTTTATCGCCATGCACTTCGCCGTGTACGACGCTGCCCTCAGGGAATTGAGTATCTCCAACGCTGGCGGTCCGCTGCCCCTGCTACTTCGCAATGGCGAAGTCACCGAAGTCCAAATCAGCGGCGTGCCCCTCGGTCTGCTACCCGAAGTCGAATACGATGAGGTCACTCTGGCTTTGTTTCCGGGCGACGTGGTCGTCTTCGCCTCCGACGGCATTCACGAATCCACCAACGCAGACCAGGAAGAGTTTGGCACCGCACGCCTGAAAGAACTGCTGTTGGAGGTCGCGCCGTTCGACCCCGGCTACACCATTGCACAACGAATCGTGAAAGCCACCGACGAGTATGCCGGCGTTGGCCGTCCTCCACACGACGACCGCACGCTACTCATCCTTCGCGTCATCGACGATTCCACAACGGACTTCTCCAAATTGCCTATTATTTATTGAGATTCAGAACACTGAGGCTCGCACACGTCCCGTACTGCTCCCGGTTGCAGCCCGTCTACTTCTTTCCCGTCTCGCCCGCCTGGGCTTGCGCTGTTTCCAGCCCGGGCTGTGCTTCTCCATGCAACAGCGGCAGCCACTTCTCTCGCACCGCCGCAAATTCTGTCCAATTCCTTTTCGCCACCGGCTCAGATGGCGGCAGCCTTAGCGTCTCAAAATTCCTGAATTGCCCTTTCTGCGCGATGCGGAAATCCAGGTGCGGCCCGGTAGCCAGGCCGGTGCTTCCAACCAGCCCGATAGTCTTGCCGATCTCTACGTGCTCTCCTGCGTGCACCAATATTCGAGACAGATGCAGGTAATACGTCTCGTACCCGTTCGAGTGCGCAATGTGCACCATGTTTCCGTCTCCGCCCTTGCGCCCCGCAAACACCACTCGTCCGCTCCCGATCGTCTGCACTGGCGTCCCTACCGGAGCCCCGTAATCGGTCCCGAGGTGCGCTCGATACGTCTTCAAAATTGGATGGAATCGCGACTTGCTGAAGTGGGATGTAACCGGTGCTCCAAATTTTAGCGGCGATCTCAGGAACGCCTTCTGCAACGACTTGCCGTCCGAGCTGTAGTACGCGCTTTGCCCTCTTTCATCGTGAAACAGCAGCGCCTCATATTTCTTTCCGCCATTCATGTATTCCGCGGCCAGAATCCTGCCGTACCCGGCGGTCTCGCCAGTCAAGTAGGTCTTCTTCTCCAACACGATGTGGAAGGTATCCCCTCGCCGCGGGTCGGTATAAAAATCCAGGTCGTAACCGAAGATCTGCGCCAGCTTCATGGCCACTTCCGCGCTTTCCCCTGCTTCTTCCACCGCGTTGAACAGAGAATCTTCCAGCCGTCCGTTCACTATCGTCACCACCGAATGGATGGGAATCTCTTGCACTTCCGCGGAAAAGCCCTGCTGTTGCGGCACCAGGTGCAGCATGCGCTCGGCATCGATCTTGTAATTGATGTCGCGCAGACCGCCCTCCACCGATCGGTTCACCGTTATCGTGTTTCCCGCGCGCAGCTGCCGCAGATTGAACGCGTGTTGCGCCGCCACCGTGGCATGCGTTACCTCTTCCATTGAGAGGCCCAGTTTCTGCAACGCGCCCGAAAAATTCTCGCCCACGGGCATTCTCTTCACCGTCGGCAATATTACGTTCTGGCGAATCCGCTGCGCTTCCGCCTTGGCCAGCTCCACTTGTCGTTGGAGTTCTTTCGATGCGTTCGATCGCTGCTCGATGCTATACCCAATCACTGCGGCGCCTGCCGCCAGAGTCACTCCGATCCCAAACACAAAAAGACGGTTCACACTTCCCCCAGGGTCCCTTGATTGTCGATCTTTGCGCGCCTCAGCGCGATTGTCGCAACGACTTTGCTTTAACCAGAATAGCGCACGCTCTGGTTGTGTCCCAAATCTTCCTCAACGTCAATGCTCGCCGCGCCGTCTGCGCTCAATTGGCCACGGGGTCATTCCACACGCCCTTCTCGATGCCTTGGGGGAAATCACTCATTCGCGCCGCCGACGCTCAGCCTAACTCTTTTGCCTGCAACGTGTCCGGTCCCTCGTTTCTGGCATGTGGCGTGCCCCCTGCACTGGTGGGGGAGTTTCATGATCACCTTTGAAGTCCATCCAGAAATTCACGTTCGGGAAATGCGCGAGCGCCCTTCTTTTTCCACTTGTTCGGAGTGTCACCGCAGCTTCCACGCCAAGAGCGAAGATCAACTGTCTTTGTTGCTGTGCGAGCACTGCTTCGACGCCATGCAGAACCATCGCGAGCCAGTCATCAGCGTCCATGTCCGCCCGCGTCCGCAGCGCCGTTCCAGCCTCTAATTTGGAACCGGTTCTGTAGCTCAGCCCTTCGGGGGGTGAGGCCTTCTATTTGTCTAACCTTCGATGGTGCAACCAGCTTCTGCTTTTGGTAGCACAGGCTCCAGCCTGTGGATGGCACCGTTCCGAGGCGAGCGCCTTTGGAGCGCGGCGGAGGACCGCCGCTTTTCACACTAACACGCCAAGCGAAATCGAGCCGGGTCCGCTCACATCGCCGAAATCTGAACACACGAATCCGAGCGCCTTGAACCCACATATTCAATTTTTTGGATTAGCCTTAATTCCCAGACGCAACCGGCTGCACCGACTTAATCTTCGGTGCATCCGCAAAGTAATTCTGTTCTCGCAATCTGCGGTAGATCAACCCAGCCACTTGCGCGGCTGTCGGGCCCTTCACGCGCCGCGTATTCCCACGCAGCAGAACCGCCAGCGCAATCTTGGGATGCGCTTCGTCCGCATACGTAACAAACCACCCGATCCTAGAAGGATTGGTGTGGTCGTCGCAAGTTCCGGTCTTTCCAAGCGGCGTTTCGTCTCCGCCAGAATCGTAGCTCAGCCGGCCCGTCCCATACAGCACCGCCGCCAGCATCCCTTCACGAACTTCCGGCAGCACACCGGCGATGTTCAAGTCCCGTTTCACGCGTGGCTGAAAAGCATCCGCTTCTTCCGCCGAATGTGGATACTGCAAGTAGTAAAGCGTCCCACCGTTCGCAAACGCCGCAGCCAGCGCTGCCAGCTGCAATGGCGTAATCTGAATTCCTTCACCGAAGCTGGACATGCGCGCCACTCCGCCGAACGCCGGTGGCTGCATCGGGAACGCACCGGGATGCTCGTCCGCCAGGTCATAGCCCGCCAGTTCGCCAAGCCCCAACAGGCGCCCGTACTTGGATACGGTGTCAAATCCCATGCGCCGGCCTAGTTCCTCGAAGAACGTGTTGTTGGAGTGCGCCAGAGCTTCCGTCAAATTCATGTATTTGCGACGCCCGACCTTCAGCATGGTGTCGCGCGTAATGACATTTTCCTGCAGCGCCGCGATCGCAATCGTCGGCTTGATCGTCGAGCAAGGAATGTAGCCGTCGCTGAACGCAATCTTCTGGTTCACAACCGTCAGGATTCGCCCCGTGTTGGGGTCCACCGCCACCACCGAACCGTTGTACCGCCCCAGCGCCGCAACCGCCGCTTCTCGCACGACTGGATCATCGAACTTCGGATCATCCGCGCTTACCGAATCCGCGTACGTCGGCGCATATCCGTTGTAGCGCGAAGGCGCCAAATGTTTTTTGGATTTCTTGGAAGTAGTCTTAGAATGCGAGGTCGAACTGGACTTCGCGGCCGGCGTTGCTGCGGCGTCTGCGGCTAGCACCGGAACAGACAGGCTGGAAATTAGCGCCGCCGCCGTCAGGAACTTGCAAAAGTCTTGAATCATTCGGCCCTTGACCTCAACTTACTCACAGTAGTCCTAGCAGGGAACAATGCGAAAACTACCTTGATTTCTTCTTACTAATCAGATCGCATCATCTCCGAGAACGCTTAGTCCCACACTGAGACGAAGTTTACCCGTATTAAGGATGCCCTGACAATAGCCATCTCGACCCAGTACGAATCTATGTGCTTTGTTTTGAACGTCTGGCCAGCTGGCCAGTCAGCTTCAGGCCCCTGCCCATCCGTTCAAGATCAAAAGGCCCCAAAATGCCCTTGTTTGATGCTTTGGCGTCGCAATTGGATCGCGTCGCAAAATGGAACGGACGGAACCGTTGATTTGTTCCGTCCGTTCCAGCCACCCTGATTGTTCTGGCGTCTTCGTGCCAGTTTCGCGCCGGCCTTACCGGCCCGGTCTCGCCTTTGTATCTGCAGCAGCGGCACCTGCTGCTGCTGCGCGCACTGGAGCCTTCTCGGGCGTCGCTGCCGCGCTTCCATTTGCTCCGGCAGGAGCCTGATTCTGCGTCAGCCCTGGAATTTCCAGTTTCTTCCGCAATGTGCTTTCAATTTTTTCGCGGATGTCTTTGTTCTCTTTCAGGAACACGCGAGCGTTTTCGCGCCCTTGGCCCATACGCTCTCCACCGTAACTCAGCCATGTGCCGTTCTTTTCGATCACGCCTTTGTCCACGCCCAGGTCAATCAAATCGCCTTCGCGCGAAATGCCCTCGCCGTACACGATGTCGAATTCGGCTTCGCGGAACGGCGCCGCCACTTTGTTCTTCACCACCTTCGCGCGTGTGCGCGAACCCACCACGCGGTCGCCTTCCTTGATGGCTTGAATTCGCCGAATGTCCACGCGCATCGAAGCGTAAAACTTCAGCGCTCGTCCGCCCGTCGTCGTTTCCGGGTTACCGAACATCACGCCAATCTTTTCGCGAATCTGGTTGATGAAAATCAGGCAGGTCTTCGACTTCGATACAATCGCCGTCAGCTTCCGCAACGCTTGCGACATCAGCCGCGCCTGCAAGCCCATCTGCGGATCGCCCATTTCCCCTTCCAACTCCGCCTTCGGCACCAACGCCGCCACCGAGTCCACCACCACCACGTCCACGCCTCCCGAACGGATCAGCGTTTCCGCGATTTCCAGCGCTTGTTCCCCATGATCTGGCTGCGAAACCAGCAAATTGTCCACGTCCACGCCGAGCTTCCGCGCGTACGACGGGTCGAGCGCGTGTTCCGCGTCGATGAACGCCGCCTGCCCTCCCAGTTTCTGCGCCTCGGCAATCACGTGCAGCGTCAGCGTGGTCTTACCGCCTGATTCCGGCCCATACACTTCAATCACGCGTCCGCGAGGGAATCCGCCCACGCCCAGCGCCGCGTCCAGAGACAAGCATCCCGATGGAATCACGTTCACCGGCACCAGCACATCCTTGTTGCCCAGCCGCATGATGGAGCCTTTGCCATACGACTTCTCAATCTGCGATATCGCCGCTTCCAGTAACTTTGCTCTTTCGTCCGTCATCTCTCACCTCGGTCGAGGAAATTGGGAATTTTTGCGAATGAGTGTTGCGATCGCGCCTTCGAAGCGGGCGCCGGGAACCGCGCCGCAACTTCGTCTGCTACTTACGATAACGGGACTTTACCACTTCGTACCGTTGTGCGCTACCTTTCTTCTCCTTCGCCACGCCAGGCCTTCAGCCGCTGCAACCATGCTCCAGTTCGTGATCCGCCAGCCTTGCCCACGCCAGCGCTTCCTTGCCGTCCCACTCCGCTTGCTCTCCGCGAGAGAGCCCGCGAAGCCGGAGAAGGTACTGGCTGCGCACGTGGATCTCTATCAGTTCGAATTCGAGCCTCTCATGTTCGATGCAGGATAGAACAGCCAGCTGCTTCTGGGGCATAGGGCACCTGTTGAAAACCCTTCAGCCCTCACCCTACCCAAAAGGCGAACAAAAAGCAAATACTATTTTCGCCTATCTTTCGCCCTAGTACCCTTGTAGCGGCGGCCTTCTAAGGCTGACGCCATTGGAGGGGTGCGCTGTTTTCTTGCCTTATGCTTTCGATCCCTCCTTTGCGCTCTCGTCCTACCCCTTGCCGTACTCGTAGAACCCGCGCCCGCTTTTCCGCCCCAGCCAGCCTGCCGCCACATACTTCTTCAGCAGCGGACACGCGCGATATTTCGTATCGCCCAATCCTTCCAGCAGCACATTCAGAATATCCACGCACACATCCAGGCCAATAAAATCCGCCAGTTCCAGCGGACCCATCGGATGATTCATCCCTAGCTTCATAACCGTGTCGACCGCTTCCGGCATAGCCACTCCCTCCATCACCGTATATGCGGCTTCATTAATCAGGGGCATCAGTACGCGGTTTGAGACGAATCCCGGCGCATCGTTCACCGCCACCGGAGTCTTCCCCAGTTTCTTCGCCAACTCCAGGGTCGCCGCAAACGCCGCATCGCTGGTCTGTAGGGCGCGGATCACTTCCACCAGGACCATCACCGGCACTGGGTTCATGAAGTGCATGCCCACAAATCGATCCGGCCTCTTCGTTAGCGCCGCCAGCGTGGTCACCGAAATCGAAGACGTGTTGCTCGCCAAAATCACTTCCGGCCGCAGCAGCTTGTCGGCTTCTGCCAACACCGCCCGCTTGATCTCCAATTTTTCCGGAACCGCCTCCACTACAAAATCCGCCGCGCCGATGGCCGCAAAATCCGTCACCGGCTTCAATCGCCTCAGTACTTCCGGCTTTTCCGCTTCCGTCAACTTCCCTTTCTTCACCTCGCGCTCCAGATTCTTCGCGATGGTCTCCATCCCGCGGTCCAGGAAGCGCTGTTCCACGTCGCGCAGAATCACCTGGTAGCCCGCGCGCGCAAATACGTGCGCAATGCCATTCCCCATCGTTCCGGCTCCCAGCACCGCTACAGTTTTGATTGAATCGATCGACACGATGCACGCCTCCAGACGCGAGAAATCCTCAACGCCAACAGCACAGCATGCATGCCCAAGAAATGAAGGTCAAGCGTGCGCCGCGTTTTGTAACTTGCTACGTCGACCTGGTGAACTGGCCAATGCCAGCCACGCCGCCAGCGTCGCAAACTTTTCATCCTGCGACCACGGTGCGCCCAGCCCCTTGCCCAATTCCGCGGCCCGTCGCAGCACCACGGGCTTCCTCAAGGAAAACGCCTCTGCGCACCGCTCCAGCAATTCTCTCTCTCTGGTGCACGCTACCCGCAGCCCGCACCGCGAACTCGCGCTCCGCAGTGCCTCGCGGAACAACTCCCCATCCGCGGTATGAATCAGCGCGTGCGACTGGAGAATTTTCTCCAATTCCGGCAGCGGCCTCCCCGACGCAAGCAGCAACGCCGCCCGTTCCAGCTGGAAGCCCTGCTCTTTCAAGTCAACTTCTATCGCGTGAAGGGCCTTGCACGCCAACTCCTCCGCCTCCGCCCGCACGCCGCTGATGAATTCACCAGCCTCCGCAACGCCCATTTTCTCCCCAGTGTGATACGGCTGCCGGAACGTGTAGCTGAACGTTTTCACCAGCTGCGCGCGCTGCCGCCTCAAAACAATCGGCCCGTTCTTGTCCAGCGACACAGCAACCATGGCGCTCCAACCGGAGTGCACACGAAAACCAACCGCAGCTTTTTTCATGAAAGCCTCCGCGGTAGAGGGAAACGGAGGAACCTAAGATGCCTCGGCACAGCCGCATCGTCAAGCGGAAGGCGGCGCAACGCGTGTGCGGATGGCCACCGGCAGCCGCCGAACTCCTTTGCGCTTTGCATGGCGCTCGTAGTAATACCACACGAACGAAAATGGAATGATCGACAATATGCAAAACAGCGGCGGCCGAATCTCGTAGCGTATCGACTGGTACAGCATCCACAGCGCCCCAACATTCGCCACCAAAGTCGCAAGCCCCACCACGCCCGTCAGCAACGCGGTTACTCCAAACGAAAGCCCTGGCACAGATAGCCCCAGAAAGCACAGCAGCAAATACGCCCCAGCCAGCGCCCAAATCAGCGAATAACTTTTCACCGGCTCATCCAGCCAGACGTATTCCTTCGTGCCCGGCAGCGATTGCTGCGGCACCGCATTGTTCACAATTTGCCGCACCACTTCCCGGCCGCGCTCCTCATCCTCAGTCCGGATCAGCAGCCGAACGACATTCTCGTCTGCCGCAATGCGAGTCGTCAGCACTCCCACGCCATGCAGCGAATGCTCAATAAACTGCAACCGGCCGGGATCCGTTCCCTGCCACACTTCCACAGATACGTTGCGCGAATCCCAATTCGCTGGCAGTGCGGCAACCGCCGCGCCCTCTTCTGCGCTGAATGGAATGGCGCGTGCGCTAAGCTCTGCCTCGGGCAACTCAGGAAGTTGCCTCACTAGCTCAACGCCACAATTGCTACAACTCTTCGTTCCTTCGGGATACTCCGTCTGGCATTCCGGGCAGATCATATCGCCGCGAGTCTACTACATCGCGTTTGCTAATTTTGTCATTCCGAACGCAGTGAGGAATCTCTCTGCTCTTCGGCCCCGCCCACACTTATTCCGGCGGCTTCCCTTCCACCACTTCGCGCACAATCTCGCCAGCCTTCGCCTCATCGTCCGGCAACACGAATAACTTCGCGCGCGCCCCGTTTCGTTCCACTCGGCAGCGAATTCCATTCTCGTGCAGCGCGGCAATCAGGAAATCGCTGACCGTGTTCTCTCCTACCCAAACTCGTGCATCCGCATCTTCCGGATACCAGTCGCCCTCTTCGCCTGCATTCGGCGGCCCCGGAATATTCTGTTCCTCTTCTGGCGTCAGAGTCGCGGGCAGCTTCCAGGCTCCGTCCGGCCCTTCCACCAGATGTCGCGGCGCTTCCAACAGCTTCACCGCCTCGTCGTCAGCAGACCCAAACGCCTCCTTCACCACATTCTCAGCCTTCTCAAACAATGAAAATGGCACGCCAATCTGGTACGCCGGAAAGTTATTCAGGTTAAATAAATGATCGCGGCGAAACACCGTATTGTGTGGGATGCCCGCTTCGTCCAGCACCGCGCACAAATCCGCGTGAATCCGGGGATCGTCGCCCTTCCAGAACGAGCAGTACGGATCTTCGTTGGGATCTCCCGGTTCAGCCGCGCCATATGCCGAAGATGCCGTCCCTTCCTCCGCCTGCTCCCACACTAACGCCACGTCGCAGTCCGCGCAGCGCGTAAATCCCGGCCGGTACTCCGCCTTGCATTCAGGACAGATCATGGCATTTCGCAGTCTACACCGCAGTACCATTGCCGCGGAATACCACCGATGCTACGGTGCCAGTATCACTTGGCTGTTCGCCCTGGAGGCTTCCACTTGATCCCCATCGCTCGCTCGGCACGCACTGCTATCTTCTCCTGCTGTGTCGCTTTCGCGCTTCTTGTTTTATCCGCATTCCCGGCACACGGGCAGAAAGCCAGCGATGACGATCCCGACTCAAAGGAAATCGCCGCCTATTCCCTTTCCATGGACAGAATTCGCCATCTAGCCACGGCCACCAGCGAACTGAAAGAATGGGAACAGAAGAACCCCGATGCGTCCAAAGGCATGGACGGCGACGAGTTGAAAAACGCCGGCAGCATCTCGGAACAAGCCAGGATTTTCGATAGCAAATTCCCTCAAGCCACCGCGGTCCTCAAAAAGAATGGCTTTTCAACCAGGGAATATCTGGTTTCTCTCTACGCCTTCGTCGAGGCCACCATGGTGGTAACCTTCAAAAAAGTGGGTCAGGCCCCCGATGCCGACAAACGGAACGGCGTCGTCAATCCCGCGAACATTGATCTCGTCGAAAAGAACTGGGACGAAATCCAAAAGCTAAACGCCTCCTTCGGCCTCCCCGGATCCACTCAGTAGCGAATGGTGTCCTTCTGAAGGGAGCGAAGAATCTCACCCTATCTCTGGGGGGTGTCATTCTGAGCGAAGCGAAGAATCTCAACCTCTAAGCTGCAACAAATAAATGACTTAGCTCGACCCCGCCCAATCCTCGCCTCCTTACCTCACGGCTTCCCCGCTTGCTCTTCCCTGCGTCTTTCTCACCACCTTATCCGTATCCCATATAGTATGGGCGCACAAGCATTCACCTTAACTTCAGCTTCTTCGAGGTCGCCGCTGCTCTTCGCGGCTGTCATGACCGACGATACCCAAGCCCTGGCGCAAGGCCTCACTCGCCGCGATCCCGACCTGCTCGATCATCTCATCGAGATGTACCAGCACCGTCTCTATCGCTATCTCCTCTTCCTCACCGGCAATCCTGCTCTCGCCGAGGATCTGTTTCAGGAGACTTGGATTCGCGTCCTCGAACGCGGCCATCAGTACAACGCCAAGTCCAAGTTCGAGTCCTGGCTCTTTGCCATCGCGCGCAATCTGGTCATCGACGTCTCGCGCCGCAAGAAAATGCCTCGCCTCGAAGATCTGGGCGACAAGGACAGCGATCTACCCTTCGATCCTCCCGACGAGCATTCCGTTTCGGCGCTGCAACTTCTCGTCGCACGCGAAAATCAGCAAGCCGTGCAAGTCTCTTTGCTCAAAATCCCGGCCTATTACCGCGAAGTCCTGCTCCTTCGCTTCCACGAAGAGATGGGCCTGGAAGAAATCGCCGCCATGATCTCCACTCCTGTTTCCACGGTGAAGTCGCGCCTCTATCGCGGGCTCGCCGCCTTGAAATCAGCTTTGCCGCAAGGTGCCGTATGACCGAAAACTTTCACATTCGCGCCCAGAAATTCTTTGCGCAATCGTTGGTCGAAGGACTCGCCCCGGCAGACCAGTTCTGGCTCGATCAGCATCTCCGCGAGTGTGCCGATTGCGCCCGCGAAATCTCGTCCACCCAGGATCTCCTGCATGCGCTTCGCAACGTTCCGGTCTCCGTGCCGCGCGATCTTGCTGCCCGCACGCAACTCCGCGTCCGTCTGCGCGCTCAGGAATCCGTGCAACCTTCTCAAGGCAGTTTTTTGCTTTGGGTAATTACAGGCTTCAGCTGGTTCGTCGGTGTCCTCAGCGCCCCTCTGATATGGCGTGGATTTGCCTGGGTGGGCAACTACCTCCATGTCCCCAAACTTGCCGTCCAAATGGGATTTGTTCTGTGGTGGGCTGTTCCGGCCTTATTCGCCGTAGCTGCTGTGCTGCACCAGAAGGGATTCAACATCGGTACATCGCGAGGCCCAAATTGAAAATTTGGAAATCCAGTGGACCTCAGAATATCGAAGAAGGAAGAGAAACCATGAGCGACTCATTCAACGAACGCATGCGTATGATTCGATTCCGCAGGAAGCGCGAGCGCACCAGATTCCGCGACGAACTCCGCATTATTCCTCGCTGGCTGTTCTGGACCTGCGTGGCCCTTTGGCTCATCGCCATTGTCATCGGCGTCTCCGCTAACGTTTACAACATGCGGCACAATCAGAGTAATTTTTTTCCGCCCGACTCGGAATGGCTGAGCTATCCGATTGCCGCCTGCTTCGCCTTGGCCGGCGTGATCACCGCCGGTGCCATCTTCCTCTCCGCCTTCCTCTTCATGCTCGGTTACGTTTACAAGGACGCCCAGCGCCGCGGCATGCATCCCGTTCTCTGGACCTTGCTCGTCCTCATTCTTTCCCCGGCCTACGGCATCATCGGCCTCATCATCTACTTGCTCGTTCGCGAGCCGCTGCCCTTTCCGTGCCCGCAGTGTTCCGCGACCGTTTCAGCCCGCTTCAATTTCTGCCCCAGTTGCAAGTACAACCTGCATCCTTCTTGCCCGCAATGCCGCCGCGAAATCACAGCCAACGACAAGTTCTGCCCGCAGTGCGGCACGGACTTAGCTCATCTTCCGCAACCGTCTTCCGAACCTCCCGCGCCTTCCGGTTTCGGCGAAGCCGCGCGCGAACCCTTATAATTCCGGCACCATCCCGTCAGGATATTCCAGAACCCCGCGCGACGAATCGGTCCGCGGGGTTCTGCTATTTCCTTCAAATCCACTGCTCCCCGCAGCCGCGGAAAAATCCGATTAGGCTGCTCGGGCATTCTTGTGGCATGATTTGGGCTATGGGAAACAAAGACAGAAGAAGTCGCGAAGCAAAAAAGCCAAAACAGAAGAAACTCACTGTCCCCGTGAGTCAGCCGCCACGCCGCGTCGTCGTGCCGCCACCCACGCCGGTCGTGAAAGCACCCGGTTCCTGATCGCGTCTCGGATCTCTAACAGCTGTAAAGCCGAAACCTATTCCTTTGTCGATACGCTCTTTCCCGCGAACGAGCGTACGTAGCTCACCATATTCCAGATCTCATCGGGCTTCATCTGGTCGGCTCCGGCTGGCATTTTGCCTTTTCCTTTTGTGATGATGTAATTCAGTTCGCCGTCGCTCATATCCTTCAGCGTTGCGGGATCTCTCCAATCCTTCAAACTCAATTTCATGTCCGCAGCCAAGTCCCCTTGTCCATCGCCCTTTGTCCCGTGGCACATCGCGCAATCGAATCCGTACAGCTTCTTCGCCCGCGCTTGCGAAGCCGCCGTTGGCTTCACCGGATTTACTTGTTTCGCCGCTTCGGGCGGAACTTTCCACTCAGCCGCGGCCGGATCTTGCGCCGCGCTCCCACTCCACACCAACACGCCGGACGCAAACAACACCACGGCCAAACTGAGCGTCAACTGTTTCCTCATGGCATTCTCCATACAGCAGGCGAGCTTTCCGGCCATTCTACGCGCTTGCCACCCTCAGCAGCTACAAATTCTTAATCGAACGTTGTAGTGGCCAAACCTTCAGTCCGTTCTTGGGCTGGTCCTGTGCTTCGACTTTGTAGTGGCCGCCCCCCGAGGTGGGCGTCCTGCCTTTGTAGGGACGGCCTTCCGAGGCCGTCCGCAAACTAAACACCACCGCATGCGGCCCGCTTGGAGTGCATCGGCTGGCCGCCGCTTTGCGCACCAAACGCGTAGCGCAACGCAGCAAGCTTGAGCGCACCCAGCCGTTGCATGCGGTCAATTCACACTCTGAAGAATCGTCTTAATGCTTAGGCGCGTAGTACCCTTTGCGGGCCAACACTTTCAAATCGTGGTTGGTCATATCGACCTTGATCTTGCGGAACTTCCCGTCTTTCGTATTGTTCGTCGGATAGTAGCCCAGCATGTACTGGCTGCGCAGTTCTTCCGAAATCTGATCGAATGCTTCTTCCAACCGTTTCTCGGAGTTCACGATGATCAATCGCCCGCCGGTATCTTCCGTCAACTTGCGTGCAACTCCTGTATTCCCGCCATAGCGCGGATCATAAACCAGCAAAACGTGGATTACCGTATCCGTGCGCTGCGCTGCTTCCACCGCTTCTTCCAGCCTGGTCTTGCTGCCTTCGTCCTGAGCATCCGTTACGATCACGATCGCCTTGCGCCCGGCTTCGCCATTCAGTTTGTCGCCGCAAGCCAGATAAATGGCGTCGTACAGCGCGGTGCCGGTAATGTTTCCACCCACCGGCCCGGGATTTCCAGCCATCATGCCGCCACCCGGAATATTGATGCGCGCCTTGTTGATCGCGCGGTCCAGGATGCTGCGGTCATCGGTGAAATCCGAAAGCAGATCGACGTCCGAATCGAACGAGATGATCATCGCCTCGTCGCCCTTTTTCAGTACCCGATGCAGAAACCGGCTGCCGCCATCCTGAATCGCCGGCAGCATGTTCTGTTCGCTGCCCGACGTATCCAGCAGTAGACCCAGCGTGATGGGCAGATTCATTTCCTTCGAGAAAAAGGCGATCTTCTCCTCGTGGCCATCTTCCGAGATCTTGAAATCATCTTGTTTCAGGTCGGTTACCACTCGGTGGTTTTTATCGCGCACCGTCGCAAACACGTTGACCAGGTTAACTTCCGTCTTGATCACCGGGCCCTGCCCTTGATCCTGGCTGGCAGTCTGAGGAACGGCAGGGAACGCGAGAGCCAAAGCGGCACAACAGGCCAAAAGCTGTCTCAAAGGGACTTTGCAGACCATCATCTTCATTTTTCCGATTTTCACGGTTTCCCGGTATCCTTACAAGCGCAGGTTCTGTGACACGGTAGCTTCTAAGCACTTCGATGCAACTAAGCCGTCGATAGGATGCGTCTTACGGAACCGGCGAGCATGCCTAAGATATACTAGGTTTGGAAAGTTTGGCGAAATGATGACGAAAAGTCCACGAAAAAGCCTGCTCTGGGCGACCTTGGCAATTTTGATTGCGCCGCAAATTGGCGTCGCTCAAAATCCCCCACCTGCTGCGCCACCTCCCGCAGGCACTCCGGCGCCTTCCTCCACACCGCCCTCCCCGGCAGGCAACCAAAAGCCGGCAACCACGCCAAAACCACAAAGCAAGATTTCCACCACTTCGACTGTGGTGGTTGTTCCCGTGACGGTGAAGGACAAAACGGGGAACATGGTTCCGGGGCTTCGCAGGGACGACTTTCGCGTATTCGAGGACAAGATCGAGCAGAAGATCACCGAGTTGAGCGCCGATCCCCGCCCACTCTCCCTCGTCGTCCTTGTCGACAATGACATGAAGCAGAAAGACGCCGACCAGGTCGATGCCAGCCTTCCCGCCGTTATTGCCGGCATGAGCCTCAGCGATGAGGCTGATGTTTGCCGCTTTGACCAGTATTTCTATCCAGGCAAGGGCTTTACCAAGGACCAGGACAACCTACTCAAAAGCTTGAAGCGTACGAAGCTCGACTCGCAGCCCTCCGTTGCGCCGCCTGGCGGACCTTTCAACGGCCCCAGCATCAACAACGCTCCGGCTCCGGGAGCCGGGAACCAGGATCCTTCGCTGATCGCCATCAAGGGTCAAACCACTAAGGCTTTGGATGACGCGGTTTACGAAGCCGCGCAACTTCTGAAGGACAAGCCGAATACCAGGCGCAAGATCATCCTGCTCATCTCCGACGGCAAGAATGGCGCGAAGTTCAACAACCACAAGTATGATGAAGTTCGCAACGAACTGCTGCGCTACAACATCATCGTCTACAGCGTGGCTACCGGCAGCAGCTATTTTGACCGCAAGTTCACCCGCCTGGTGGAGTATTCAGGCGAAACCGGCGGAGACGTGTCCTATGGAGCGAAAGCCGAATCATTCGAGAACTTCTACGCGCAGATTGCAGACCAGGCGCGTAACCAATACACCTTGTATTACTCCCCGAAGGGCAATCCGGGGGAGAGCTACCACACCATCGAAGTGCGCGTAGAGCGCGAAGGCTTGAACGTCATCGCGCGCAAAGGCTATTACGGAGGCGTTCCTCAGTAATTCGCGTTCGCGATCAACCCTTCCGCGGAATCATCTGGATTTTTCTTGACACTGGCGCTGCTCCTCCGTAGGAGGAGAGCAAGGGATGGGATTGCAGCTGTGCCGCGGTCCCACCAAAGGCTGTTTTTGAGCGACAACGAGAAGGAGAATATAATGGCGAAGAAAATGAAGAAGGCTGACAAGAAGGCTGCTGCCAAAAAGGCCAAGTAGTTCCGGGAACTTCCGACACAATTTGCCAAAAGCGCCTCGATCCGTAGGGGCGCTTTTCTTGTTACGTCGTGCTGTTCTGCGTCACATATAAGGGCTGCAGGTAAAAGAGCTGCTTGTAGCGCTTTGTAATCCCTCGAAACCTTAATCGGTCGGCCTATGCTGATTTGTGGTTTTCGTACTTAAGGTGAGACATGCGAGGACGATTCAATCGGCGGTCGGGAGGTGTGGCTTACCAGGGATTGGTCTCGCTCGTTTATCTATTTATTGGAATTGTTGGTATCTTCACCGATTATCCGCCTTTACCCATGTTCTTGCGATATTTCTGACGGTCGATCCTTATCCGCTTCTACACTTTACCGCGAGCTGCGGATTGTATTCTTCTTGCACGATTCGGGATATGGGCTACGACATGTCATGGGCCGGACCCGTCGGCATTCGATTTGCCTCCCTTTCGGTAATTGTCGTTTTCCTGGCTTTACCTGGGCTGGTGGCCTTGTTTGAAGGAAGCCAAAGGGCTCGTCGCATACTGTTGGCCCTCTGCACGCTCGCTACGATCACGGCTATTTCGAACTGTGTTGGCAGCGCAAATAGCCTTCATCGAGGCGTTTCCGGTTTCGATTCTTCTTTGATTCTGGATTTGTCAATATCCTGTGGTTGGACGCTAACCTATTGGATTGCACTAAGGCGAATCAGGTTCGCTGAGGAAGAAAACTGAAGGCGGCGGTGGCCCGCGCCAGAGAGGTCGCCCCCAAGACCGCCACGTCGACGCTGCTCTGCGTCACATACAAGCCGACATCGCTGTGGTAGCTTCGCCGCAATCGCATTTGTCCCCAGATGTGCCTGCCCTTCCCGGGCAGTGCCCTCGAGATCGCAAGGGGGTGCGCTATGACCTATACAAAACGAACGGAACTTCCACGGATGTGGGATCGTGTGCGCCCTGCCTTGATCACCGGCGTCGGTCTATGTCTCGCTAGCTGGGGCATGGATTTCCTAATCGACCGGTTAGGAACAACTGCCTCAAAAACCATGGTGAGTGACGTGGTCATAGGAATTCTCGGTGCGCTTGCGGTGTATTTTTTTCTTTCCGCGAGTCACGGAAGGCACGATTTCGAAAGCGCAAAGGAGCGCATCATCCTGATCCGCGAACTGAATCACCGAATCCGCGGAGCTCTCGGCGCGGTCGCCACTTCCGCCCTATCAGCGGAGCGAATGGCTCGCTTGCAAGGCATCGACGAAGCTACCGACCGCATCGACGACATCTTGACCGATCTCGTCAGCCATCCCAAATCCCAGCACCCGCGGCATCCCGTTCGATTCAGCAAGAATGCGTAGAGAAGCATGGATCAAGGCGTTCCCAACGTTTCTTCGTGCGCCGGGCAAATCGGCTTGTACGCGCAACTGCGGCAAACAAACCCCGGATTCGGTGGAAATTGCGCGGCCCGGATGTCCGCGGCTGCTTCCTGCACGATTTTTTCGGCATCATCGAGTTGCTTCGCATCGCGCGAAGTCACCTGGATCTGGTTGGTCTGTAGATAGTGAAATACCAGTCGCACCGGGTTCCACTCGAAGATTTCTTTGGCCGCCAGCGCGTAGATACTCAGTTGCAGATCCTTGCGCGCGTCGGAATCTTTCCTGGGCTTGCCGGTTTTGTAATCCACAACCTCCACGTCGTTGCGTCCCAGGCTGTTCACTTGATCCATTCGTCCGGTCAAAATCACGTCGTTCGCCAGCGGCAATTCGAAGGCTTTCTCCTGCTCCAGAATCTGCGGCGACGCCTCCAGCATGCTCGCGTGGAACGCCCGCAATTGCTCCAACCCATCTTTCTTGTATTCGGCTTCCTGGTAGTCGTCCTCAAAACCCGCGCTGGTCCATTCCGTTTCGTAGATGCGTTGCACTTCCGCGAACGGCAGCTTCACGCCTCGTTTCAGTTGGTCCACGAACCGCTTGATGGTCGTGTGCATCACGCTGCCAAATGTCAGCGCCGCGCGTGGGCCCTCTTTCAATGACCACAGATAGCTAAACGCATATTGCTGCGGACATTTCCGGTAGTTGTCTACGGCTGAAGAACTCAGCTTCAGCGGCTCCGGCGTAGGCGGGTGGAACTCCTCGGCCCAACGCGCAATGCGCGAGAAAATCTTCGGTGGTTCTTCCGACACCGGAAAAAGCTCTGCGGCAGGAATCGGCAACGGCAGTGTTGTCGGCCGTGGAGTTTGTTTCTTCAGTCTCGGCGCGGATTGCAGCAAGTCGCGTCGCTTCACCACGGGATCCATCAGGAGGTCCTCGACGAATACCGGCACCTTGCCCTTCTTCTCCGTCAGGCTGGTGATGGTCAGTCGATCCTGCGCGCGCGTCAGCGCCACGTAAAAAAGCCGCCGCTCTTCCTGGATGTGAAAATCGCCCTCGGGCAATTCTTCTTTCATCAGCCGGTCGGGAAACTCGAATAGCGGAGCGCGATTGCGCGCGGGGAAGGCGTTGAAATTCACGCGCAGCAGAAAAACGTGCGGAAACTCCAGTCCCTTCGCTCCGTGAACGGTCATCAATTGCACCGCGTCTCCGGGCGCGTCGTCTTCCAGGCTCAGTGTTCCGCCTGCTTGTTGGAAGTAATCCAGGTATTCCAGGAATTCAGCCAGGCCGCCCGTTTCGCTCTTCGGCTCCCAATCCTTCATGAACTGTGCCAACTGATTCACGTATTTGCGATCTTGCCTGCTGGCCCTCGGGTGGATTTCCAGCCACTCCACCAGATCGCCCAGAATGTCGCGGGCCGTGCGGCGCCGGCTAGTCTTGCGCTGCTCCGCCAGAAATTCCAGCAGCTTGGCGATCGCCGCATGCGATGGATCGAATGGCAAATTCGTTTGCGGCGATTGCAGCACGTCGTACAACGCAACGGTGCGTTTTCGCCCGGCTCGTTCCGCCAGGCGCACCAGGTCGGGTGCGGTCAGATGCCACGCCGGCGCGGAAAGCACGCGGGCGCATGCGATATCGTCGAAGGGACGCGCGATCAGGTGGAGATATGCGAGCACATCCCGCACCAGCGGATGCTCCAGTATCGAGAGCTTCGAGATAACGAACGGAATCTTGCGCAGCGAAAGCTCTTCAACCAAATGATTGCGATGCGCGTGCTGCCGGTACAGCACCGCGAATTCCTTCCAGCGGCGCCCCGCGGCGTGAAGGCGCTGCAACTCGTCGGCAACCCATGCGGCTTCGTCCTCGGGAGCCTCCAGCTCGACAATGCGAATCTTTTCGCCCTCAGACTTGTTTGATTGCAGAATCTTTTTCGGAAATTCCGGGCTCACTTCGTTCATCGAAATTGCCTGCGTCGCCACGCGCAGTATGTTGGGAGTCGAGCGGTAGTTGTCCATCAGCGCGACTCGGTATGGCGAGAAGTCCTGGCCTTCTTCCCAATTTGCGAAACGCTGCAAAAACAGTTTGAAGCTGCCGAACGACGCCCCCCGGAAGCGATAGATTGCCTGGTCGTTATCGCCAACCACGACAATGTTGCGGCGATCCGCGCTCAGCAGATAAAGCAGCTCCAGTTGCGCAATGTTCGTGTCTTGAAATTCGTCCACCAGGATGTGTTTGAAACGCTCCCGCAGTTGGCCACGTTTTTTTGCGTCACTCTTCAGCAACGCCACAGCTTCCGCGATCAGGCCGTTCAGCGCGACAGCCCGCTTTTCGTGCAAAATTTCTTCGCTGGCGCGATACGCGCGCGCAATTTCCTGCTGCAGCGCAACGTGTTCGGTGCGTTCCTGGAATATGTCTTCGTCCAGCGAATCTTTTTCCGCAGCGAGCTCCGAAGCCAGTTGGTCGGCGAAGGCCTGGTAGTCGTCGCTGGAAACCAGTTCATCCTGGCAGCGCGAGAAGAATTGGATGAAGTCGCTCAGGAACTGTCCCGGTTCCGCGAGCCGGCGGAACTTGTCGAGCTTTAACCGAGCCAGATTTCGGCGCAACAGGATCCAATGGTCCACCTGCTCCAAAGCGACGCGGTTCGGATCAACTTCCTTCAGCAGCGTTTCGCAAAACGAGTGGAACGTCGACAGCACCACGTCTTTGCCACGCTCGCCAACGGCCTTTACCACTCGCGCTTTCATTTCCCCAGCGGCTTTTTTGGTGAAGGTCAGCCCCAGAATGTTTTCGCCCAGCAGGGATTGATCCGTCTCCAGCAAGTGCCGGATGCGCTCCGTGATCACGCGGGTTTTCCCCGTACCGGCTCCCGCAATCACCAGCAACGGCCCCTCGCCATGCGTGATTGCGCGGTGCTGAGCCGGATTCAGCTTCAGCCCGCTTTCCTGCTCCGGTTTTCCCAGGTCGAATAGCGTGGACATGATTCAAAAAGCGTAGCGCACTGCGCAGCGAATGGAAAGCGAAACTCGTTTTCAGCTAAGATTGGACTCTAGAATCACTTCACGCAATACCATCTTTTGCGTATGCATCACTCGCAGGATATTTTTGAGTCCTCAACCACACCATAGTATCGCATCACGCCGCCTGCAAACCACGCACTTGGCATTACCTACGAATTGAAAGATGGAAGCACTGATATAGATGGCAATCGCCCCAACGAAACACCTGACTGCTCCTATCCACAGTCGAGTGGATCGAGTGTGCAGCTTGCCCTCCGGAAACAGAGCCTTGTACTGTCTCCGCAATTCCAGGCTGCGAGTTCCACCAAGAAGCGGGAATTGTTTTTCTGCGGGCAGATGCGAGTTCACCTGCGCAAACATGTCCAGGTCCAGGAGCAGCGTCCAAATCAAAATGTGAAATATCCGATCAACAGGGCCACGCAAATGATCCAGCCAACCACTGTCATCGCTGTGACGCTTCGCCCGATGCCACTCTGGCGTTGAAATCGCCGGACTTCTTCCGTGGAATCGTCAACGCAGACCACTTCCCCGATTTGGCGGCAAAATGTTTTGCCAAATACGTGACCTGGCCAATGTGATAGCTGTAGTGCGCCACCTGCCGGTTGATGGCCTGCATCACCGAATGCGGTTCCGTTCGTATCGTAACCGTGCGTGTCAGCTCCGCATCGCCGAGCGGCTCCAGCGCGTCAAAAACGTACTTCCAGCCGTGTTCCCACAGCGCCAGTAATTCCTCCCGCGTTTTTGGCGGCTCCTCAAACTCGCTGTCACGATGCCGGTCGGGCTTCTCTCCATCTGTCGTCAGAAAATCGCTCCAACGAGACCGCATATTCCCCGCCATGTGCTTCACCACCACGGCGATGCAATTGGTTTCGCTATCCAGCGTCGCGAACAATCCTTCGTCAGGGCACTGCTCCATGGCGCGCTCGGCAAGTTTTTTGTAGTAGCGGAAGAGCGCGATCGAGTCCTTCAAATAGGAGTCAGTTAGTTGGTGTGCCATATTCTTATTCTGTCCCTTCTGTCCGGTCTTTCAATCCGCGCCCCAACCGGTCCGGGCGCGCCGAATGCCTGGTAACGCCAGGTTCATCTGCGGCAACTAAGCTAGCAGAGATTCGGCAGTGTGAGACGTAGGCAAGTTCGGCGCAGAAAGCCATTCGTTGACATTCGCTTTTTATTCGCCTACAATGCCTTCGCCCTGATGGCAACTTCTTTTAAGGAGATCGTTATGAGCCTTGGCCAGATGATGCTTGGCGAATTTGACAACGAGATGCAGAACACCCGCAAAGTGCTGGAGCGCGTCCCCGACGAAAAATGGAATTGGAAGCCCCACGATAAGTCCGGCACGCTGGGCTGGCTCGCGTCTCATGTCGGCAATCTGCCCGGATGGGCCACCATGACCTTGCAAACCGAGGAACTGGACTACGCTCCCGTGAACGGCCCTTCCTACACGCCCCCCAAAATCACCAATCGCAAAGAACTGCTCGCGGAATTCGACAAAAATGTTGCGGAAGCGCGCGAAGCCATCAGCAAAGCCAGCGATGCGGACATGATGAAGGGCTGGAAACTGTTGGCCGGCGGCAAGGAAATCTTTACCATGCCTCGCGTCGCCTGCCTTCGCGGCATGGTGTTCAATCACTTGATCCATCACCGCGCGCAACTCACGGTTTACTACCGCTTGCTCGACGTCGCCGTCCCCGGCTTGTATGGCCCCAGCGCCGACGAGATGTCTCCGCCGCCCGCAAAAGCCTCCGCCAGCAACTGAATCATCGCACTGCGCCGTGGGCGGTTTCTTCGCCGCCCATGGACATGCCATAAAACTACATGGCGGCAGCTTCGCGAGTGACTCGCGATGACGGATAGCTCAACAGCCAGCCAAGCAGGCTGCCAAACACCAGGCTAAACGCCAGCGTCTCCCAGAAATGGCTGCGCACCACGCTGACGGGCATCAACGGGTTGGGCAATAGCAGCACTGTGGTCCACGACGCCAGGAATAACGCGGTGGCAATGGCTGATTCCCATCGACCTGCCCGCAGCATACGAATCAGCGGATACATAAACCCCACAAACAGCAGCGCGCGAAACGCGGCGATCGCAAAAATCCAGCGCGAGTTTTGCCAGTTCCCTTTCATCGCCGCCAAAAATGTCGGCCAGTCCGGTCCACCATAGAACTTGCGCAGCTCGGGATTCTGCCAGGCTACGTAGTACCCGAAAAACATATACAGGAACACGAACGCCCCAACCAGCAGCGCAAGCTTCCAGGCAACGGAAGAAGCGCGCAGGTGCTCCGAAGCAGCCAGCACTGCCGAGGGCTTTGCGTCCCGCCATTTACCCAGCACCAACACGGCCAGTGGCGCGAACAACGCCATGCCAATTGCTCCCTGAATGAAGATGGCTCGAATCATTCCATGGGGCAATTTGTTCGACAGAAAGACGATCGATTCGATCTGACTCGTCACCGTCGAGATCCCGTACATTCCCACAAACATCGCGCCCGCCAGAACCCATCCGTGCCAGCGCGACCGAAGTATCAGATACGACGCAACGATGCCCACACAAAGCGAAAAAATCGCAAGCGGCGCAAAAACATCGCTGGGCGCTGGCTGCTGAGGCGCCAAACCCTGCGACGCCGCTCGACTCAAACCAGATAGGGCCGTGCCCACACTCATGCACACAATGAACAGCAGGCAAACAGCCATGATTCGCAGCACAACGATCAAACAAGTTTTGATTTGCACATCGCCGCCTTTATTCACGCGCTAGGATTCAGACGATCGTCGATCCAATGAGGGAAAATATCAGTTTCACTGTAACGCGCAGGCGCGCAATTGTCGGTGACCCGAGTCACCCAGTCCTGCTTGCCTTCTACCACATCTGAGTTTGCGTTCGAGTCACCACCGCCAGACCTAAGCATTGTGCCCCCAGCTTTGACCGGTGTAGTATCCCCTGAGCAGAGGGCCTCGTATGAACATTCGCATCATCCTCTCGAAACTCAAGGTACGACCAGTGCCATTCTGCGTCTTGCCATTAAGCCTCGCGTTTCTGGTGCTTGCCACCGGCGAGCCCGCGCGATCCCAGGAACCGCCAAAGCCCGCCGAATCAATCGTTGATGCCGCCCGCAATGCTCGCCAGCGCAAGTCGAATTCCGCAACTCCCCAGGTTGTCTTCACCAACGACGACCTCGCCGTGCAGTCTCCGCCACTCGTCCCCCCCGCGGTTTCCTCAGAGCCGGCAGCACCGGCCTCTCCAGATTCCGCGCCAAAGCAGGCCAATGCCGCCGCGCCAAAGCCTTCCGTAGCTCCCGTGCCGCCGCCACCTGCGACGACAGACTGCCACAATCCCAACGAAGAAAGACTCAACTCAGAGCTGCAGGCTGCTCAGGAAGAACTCGACCAACTTCGCCGCGAACTTTCCTACAATCCCCAAGCCATCTCCGGCCCCGACGTCGATATGACGAATTTCAAGTCCGGCTCTTCCGGCCTTGCCTTCGGGTCTCCACCGCTGCAGCAATCGCAACCGCAAGCCCCGGCGCGCGTCGATGAAGTCATTCTCGAGCAGAGGGTTGCATCCCTGAAAGAAGCTTCGCGCATTGCTTGCGAGCCACCCAAGGACGCAGCCGTGCAGAAGCAAATTGATTCCGCGGAAAATCAGTTGAAGCTATTGCAGCGCGAGTTCGATCTCAACCAGTCCGCTTACTATTCCAAGTCCGATTACGCCCAGGATACCGCCGGCAAAGCTCAGCTCGATGCCCAGCAGCAAGAAATCGACTCCCTGAAATCCGAGATAAGCCGTCTTAAGGACGCCATCCCTACGCCAATAACAATTCCACCCGCGCAGTAAGCAAACATCTCAGATGCCCGCGTACCAGGCGTAGCCTCCCTCGGGTGCTGCAGAACCGAGCCCTTTGCCGAATTTTTTCAGACTGTCGGTGACCGTCACGCGGGTTACGAATTTCACGCTCTTGTAGCCCAGTTGCCGCGGCAGCCGCAAGCGCAGCGGTCCGCCATTCCCTGTTGGCAACTCATCGCCATTCAATCCATACGCCAGAAAAGTCTGCGGATGCGACGCATCGGCCATGTCGATACTCTCCCACCAGTCAGGATCGATCGAGAAGTACACCACGTAGCGCGCATGCGGCTGCACCCCCACCACATCCAGCACGTGCGATAGCGGCACACCATGCCATTCCGCGATATACGACCAGCCCTCTTCACACGCCAGTTGTGTAATCTGGCTGCGCGATGGATAGCTCTTCAGCTGCTCCAGCGAAAATGCGCCGGGCCGGTCAACCAACCCGTCCACCGCCAGCCGCCAGTCGACAAATTTTCCCGCTTGCAGCCGCTTGTATTCGTCATTCAACGGCGGCATTTCGTTCGGCACAGGCCTCTTCGAAATCTGGCTTCGTGAGAATTCACGCGCCAATGAATGCCTCGTCAGCAGCCGCTGCGAAGCGTACGTCAACGTCTCCCCAACGCCCCAGATTCCGTTGTGATCGGGAGGCAACAGCCCATGCCTTTCCGCAATACGCGCGGCCGCGCCCAGGCCCAACACGCCCGCCGTGGCCGCTACGCCAGTAGTAATCAACTTGCGGCGCGAAATTTCGCTCACGTGCCCTCCTTATCTGCGACCACCTTCCCGGTGATCATCGCGCGCATTCGGTTCTTGAATCCCGCAAGAAAAATCATCACCACGTGGACCAGCAGAAACAGCACCAGCGCCACCGAAACGAAAAAGTGAATCGTGCGCGCGGATTGCTGCCCGCCCAGCAAAGTAACGCTCGCCGGAAACGCCGAAACAAATGCCAGGGACATCGCCAACCCCGACCAAATTACCAACGGCACCAGAACGAAGATCACGAACAGGTATGCCAGCCGTTGCAGCACGTTATACGACCACGCTTCCGCCCCGCTCGGCCTCTTAAACCGTAAATGGTTTGAGATTTCCTTCGACAATACGCGCCACGAAAGATCGCCTTTGCCCGGCAGCAAATTTTTCCGCAAGTGCCCCGAAAGCAAAATGAAGATTCCATACAGCAAGCCGGTCAACACCAGCGCCCACGCCGCTTCAAAGTGCAGATACCGGCTCCAGCCGTTCTGATCCGGCATCACGTATCCGTAGCCCGTCGGAACCAACGACCTCGAGGAAGGGATGGGTATTTGAAACAGCGGCGTAGTCAGCACGTTGCCGGTTTCGCCCCAATAGAAGCGCGGATGCGAAATCAGAATTTCAATTCCGCTGACCAGCAAAGCAAAAAAGCAAAGCGTGATAATCCAGTGAGTGACGCGCACCCAACCCGAGTGCCGCGATTTAGTCTTAGCCGCCGTGGCAGGCACGGCCGCAGCGGAATTTGGCATGTAAGCAGAGTCGGCCATCCGGGGATGGTATCATGCGCCCCTTCTGGCCTGACCACGGATTTTGCGTCGCACGATTCCGGTTAAACCAAACAAGGAAGTTCCCGTCAGCAACAGGCTGGACGGCTCCGCAACAGAAGACGTGGGCCCAAATGTTAAGGTGTCCACCTGGGTCGTGCTGGTGCCTGGCTGGTAACCAAAATAGAAGGCGTTCATCGTCAAAGAGGTCGCAGTAAAGCTGTTCGAAAGCGGCATGGCGACGCCATTCAAAAATCCCGAGTCTGTCTCCGTTGCTGAAGTGATCGCACCGGGAAGACCGGTAAAGTCGCCGATCAGCTCCACTGGCTGAGCTTGCCCATTAAAGGTCAGCGTAATCGAGTCCGCGGCTATCGACAGGCCAATGGTCCCGGTGAGTTGGTTGCTGGCTGTAGCGAAGCCGTCATAAGTGCCTTGGCGAAAGAAGCTGTACGTACTGTCGAAACCAGCGCCGACATTGATCGCGCCGGTAAACACGTCGACGGTGTAAAACCCGTTGTCGTCCTGCCCTTCAAGCGTGATCGCGGCATTGATCGTCGTGTTCGCAAGACCGTCGGCCCGTGTCGCGTTTGGCGCAAGAACCAGAATGGCCCCGGCAAGAACGCAGTAAACAGCCAGTTTCATGACACTCCTCCTCATATTTCGTACGCTTGCACTGACTTGATGGGACTCGAAGAATCTGGCCCCTCCAAAAGAGCGGCCAAGGTGCTACGGAGCTTAGAGTACACAAACACGAAAGTCACGACATTTCCTCGGATATCTTCCATTCTCGCTGCCTGTTCCGTCAGCCGAATCATTTATACTCGGACGTTCTTCAAACACCGTACCGCGAAACAATCAGCAACCGAAAGGAGGCAAACGCAATGGAGTATCCCGAGTTTGCATTGAGTGGCCAAGTGGCGTTGGTAACGGGAGCGGCACGAGGCTTGGGCCGTGCCATTTCGCTGGCCTTGGCACATGCCGGCGCCGATGTAGCACTCGGCCTGCGCGACATACTCGCCGACTCCGGCTTAGCCGCAGAAATACGAAAGCTGGGCAGAAAAGCCCTGCCGCTTCAGATGGACATGAGCAAGATGGATCAAATCTCCAGTGCCGTGGACCAAGCCGCGAAACACTTCGGCCGCATCGACATCCTGGTGAACAATGCCGGCATCGCTCCCGAAAATCTCGCCGAGAATGTTCGCGAACAAGACTTCGACGAAACCTTGGCCATCAATCTGAAAGGAACATTTTTCGCCAGCCAGGCCGTTGGCCGCCTGATGATTCAGCAAAAAAGCGGCAAGATCATCATGATGAGTTCCCAAGCAGGGTTTGCGGCGCTGCCCACCGAATCGATCTATTGCATGACCAAAGCGGCCATCGCTCATCTCACCAAATGTCTGGCGGTGGAATGGGGCAAGCATGGCATCACTGTGAACGCCGTCGCGCCCACCTTCATCCGCACACCCGGCACGGAAAGCTGCCTCGCCGATCCGGCATTTCGTGCCGACACCGTCGAACGTATCGCTGCCCTCCACCGCATCGGCGAGCCCATGGAAGTAGCTGGGGCCGTCGTGTTTCTAGCCTCTCCCGCCGCCTCCCTGATCACTGGCGAAACAATCCTGATCGATGGCGGCTGGACCGCCCGCTAACCGCTTCTCACGAATTCCTCCGTTGCAAACTTCTCGCTATAATTAGATTTGTCTTCGGAGGTCGCTCATGGAAACTCCCGTTATCCTTTCCGCCGTTCGTACTCCCATCGGAAAATTTCAAGGCGGCCTAGCCAGCTTCACCGCGCCAGAACTGGGCGCAAAAGTTGTGGCGGAAGCAATCCGCCGCGCCGGTCTGACCGGCAAGCAAATCGATGAAGTAATCCTAGGCAATGTGGTGCAAGCCGGCCTGGGACAAAATCCCGCGCGACAGGCCGCATTAAAAGGCGGCTGCGACCCGCGCGTAGCCGCAATGACCATCAACAAAGTTTGCGGCTCGGGACTGAAAGCTGTGGCCTTGGCGGCGCAAGCGGTGCAACTCGGCGAAAGCGAAATCGTAGTGGCGGGAGGCATGGAGTCCATGTCCAACTGCCCATACCTGCTGCCGCAGGCGCGCACCGGCTATCGCATCGGCGACCAGAAGGTCGTCGACTCCATGATCTGGGACGGCCTGTGGGACGCCTACGAAAACTTTCACATGGGCAATACCGGCGAACTCGTGGCGGAGAAATACGGCACCACGCGCGAGGAGCAAGACAAGTTCGCGCTGGAGAGTCATCAGAAAGCCGTTCGCGCTCGCAAATCCTGCTTCTTCGAATCGCAGATTCTGCCCATCGAAGTGCCGCAGAAAAAGGGCGAGCCCCTGGTGATCAAGTACGACGAATCGCCGCGCGAAGACACCACGCTGGAAGCGCTCGCCAAGCTGAAGCCCGCGTTCAAAAAAGACGGTACCGTGACCGCAGGCAACGCACCGGGAACGAATGACGGAGCCGCCGCGTTGGCAGTAACCAGCGAGCGTGTGGCCGCAAACCTCGGCAAGCAGCCTATGGCGCGCATCGTCGCGCAAGCGGTCACCGGCATCGAGCCCAAGTGGGTAATGATGGCGCCGGTGGAAGCGGTGGAAAAATTGCTCGCGAAAACTGGCTGGGACCGCGACAACGATGTGGACCTGGTCGAATTGAACGAAGCATTCGCGGTGGCGGCAATCGCCGTGACCCGTCAGCTGCGCCTCAATCCGGAAAAAGTGAATGTGAACGGCGGCGCGGTAGCGCTGGGTCATCCCATTGGCGCATCAGGCGCCCGCATCCTGGTCACTCTGCTATACGAACTGCAGCGCCGCAACCTGAAACGCGGAATCGCAGCCCTATGCCTGGGCGGAGGCAACGCCGTGGCCCTGGCAGTCGAGCTGATCAACCACAACCGCTAGCAAGACTCTGTCATCTCAGAACGAGCACCTGACAGGTAGCACAGGCTTCAGCCTGTGTGCTTCTACTCCGCAGCGCCGCCTCTACGCCGGCACGCAATTTCAGCGAGTGCCGGTTCGCACGCCTTTGTAGCGGCCGCCTTCTGAGGCGGGCCTTCTCCGCGTTTCCTGATCACTGATCGCTGATCCCTGATCTCCGTATCCTCATCACATCACCATGTGCCAACCCCCACATTGACCCAACGCAACGCCTTGGCTAGTATCGCTATTCGCTCTCATGATCAACGAAACAATCGGTCACTATCGCATTCTTCGCCAACTCGGCAGCGGCGGCATGGGTCTCGTCTACGAAGCCGAAGACACCAAACTCGGCCGTCGCGTCGCTCTAAAATTCCTGCTCGAAACCACCGTGCGCGATCCCGACGCTACCGAACGCTTCCTTCGCGAAGCGCGTTCCGCCTCCGCCATGAACCATCCGGGAATTTGCACCATTTACGCCATCGAGGAGCAGGACGGCCGCACCTACATCGCCATGGAGCTTCTCGAAGGCCAGTCGCTCGACAAGCTTCTGGCGGCTGGCCCACTCTCCATCGCCAAAGCCGCCGAAATCGGCATCGAAGTTGCCGACGCCCTCGACGCCGCGCACAAAAAAGGCATCATCCATCGCGACATCAAGCCCGCCAACATTTTTCTCACCCAACGCGGCAACGCCAAAATCCTTGACTTCGGCCTCGCCAAACTCATGGTCCCCGACAGTAGTGAAGCCGAAACCATCGCCGACCTCGAAACCGCCTTTCAGACCACTCCGGGCACCGCCGTCGGCACCATTGCCTACATGTCTCCCGAGCAAGCCCGCGGTGAGGTTCTGGACGCGCGCAGCGACCTCTTTTCTCTTGGCGCCGTTCTCTACCAGATGGTCACCGGCGCTCTCCCTTTCCCCGGCTCCACCACCGCCGTCATCTTCGGAAACATTCTGCACACCGCTCCCGTTTCTCCCGTGCAATTAAATAGCTCCGTTCCCCCCGAATTCGAGCGCATTCTCAACAAGCTCCTCGAGAAGGACCGCGATTTCCGCTATCAAGTCGCCGCCGAGGTGCGCGCCGATCTGAAGCGTCTTCTTCGTGAACTGGAGCCCGGCCGGCCGCATTCCGATTCCAGCGTCGTTGCCAGCCGCTCCGCAAGCGGTAGCGTTCCCGTGCTCCCCGGCGGCTCTCTCCCCTCGACGCAAACTCCAAAAACAACCAGCGGCTCGGCGCTGGTTCAGGCTGCCCAGCAAAACAAATTCCGCGCCGGTGCCATCCTTGCTCTGATCATCGCCTTGCTCGTCGCTGCCGGCTACGGCGCCTACGAATTTGTCAGCATGCAGAAACGCCAGCCCTTCGAAAAATTCACCATCGAAAATATTTCCAATAACGGCCACGTAGCCCATGCCGCTATTTCTCCCGATGGCAAATATCTTCTTCAAGCGCTGGAAGAAAAGGGACTCCAATCCCTCTGGCTCCATCACATCCCCACCGGCAGCAACAAGGAAGTCGTCGAGCCGGCCGCCACCAGCTACGGCGGTCTCACCTTTTCACCTGACGGCAACTACATCTACTTTGTCCGCCGTGATGAACAGGAAGAAGCCTACTCCGTCCTCTTCAGCGCGCCGGTGCTTGGCGGCAATCCCCGCATCTTGGTCAAGGATGTCGACAGCCCCATCACCTTTTCTCCCGACGGCCAGCACTTCGCTTTCCTGCGCGAACTCCACGACTCTCCCACCTGGGATCTGCTTCTCGCAAAAGCCGACGGCACTCTCGAGAAACCCATCTTCACCAATCAGACTTTGCTGAGCGACAGTTACGTGCCCTCATGGTCGCCCGATGGCAAAACCATCTTGATTCCTATCGTTCAGCCCAACAAAGACAACATTGGCGGTTTTCTGCACGTCGATGCCGCTTCCGGCAAAGTGGAAACGGGCAACATTGCCGCCGATCGCATTTTTTACAGTGCCGTATGGCTTCCCTCCAGCACTGGCATCATCGTCAACTCGCGCCAGATCGCTGTCGGTTCTTTAAAGAGTCAGATCGGCTACATGACTTTTCCCGACGGCGAACTCCACCCACTCACCGCCGATACCAATAACTACGAGGGACTCAGCCTCTCCAAAGACGGCAAAACCCTCTCGGCCATCCAGGGACGATTGCGGTTCGAACTAAGCATTGCGGACCTGAATGACCTGGATCATGCGCGCCCGGTTCCCTTGAGCTCCCAACTTTCTGTCTGGCGCTGGGACTGGTTCCTGAATGGCTCTCTTCTCTTGCCGCAGTCTGGCACCTTCAAGGTCGTCACTCCGGATGGCAAAGAGACCATCCTCACCTCAGACACCAAGCACATTTCCGACCAGGTCTCGGTCTGCGGCGACGGCCGCTACGTCGTGTACCGCGAAGTTGGCCGCACCAGCGCGGCCTCTGCCAATCTCTGGCGTATCGATGCCGATGGCACCAACGAAAAACAACTCACCAGCGGCCTCAACGAGCAATCGCCCACCTGTTCCCGCGACGGCAAGTGGGTTTATTACGTCGACAATAGTGACAAGCGATTGGTCAAACGCATACCCGTCAACGGCGGCTCTCCCGAAACCATCGTCCCCAAAGACGTCTTCTATTTCTCCCTCTCGCCAGACGGCAAAAGCGTGGCTTCTGTCGAACTTCGCGAACTCGATCACAAACTCGTCCTTCGCCTGGATTCAACCGAGGGCGGACAAATGACCTATCACGACCTGGATCAACGCGCCCTGCCAGGCCAAATTGCCTTCACTCCGGATGGCAAAGCCGTCATCTACCTGGTTCGCGAAAAAGGCGTGGAAAATCTATGGCTGCAGCCTCTGGATGGCGGCGCTTACAAGCAGCTATCTCATTTCACCAAAGATCAAATTTTCCGTTTTGTATTTTCCCCGGATGGCACGAAGATCGCCCTCGAGCGCGGCGCCCAGGAATCCGACGCCGTCCTCTTCCATGACACAACCAAATAGCGCATCCGTTGATGCAATGTCATCCTGAGCGACGCGCCGTTTGCGTCCCGAAGGATCTCAACTTACGCAATTGCGAAATTTATATTGGAACTAACTGAACAATGATCGTAGGAACGTGAAACTCTACTTTGCACTTCCCGCCGGCTTTGGCGCCGGTTCGGTCGTCACCGTTCGCGCATAATACCCACGCCTCGCGCGCACCTGGTAGCCCTTGTGCTCCGGAATCTCAATCTTGATCTTGTAGTACCGCCCATCGAACCCATGATTCGACGGGTTGTACGCGATGGAGTACTGATTCCTCAGTTCGTCGCCGATGTCCTGAAACGACTGGTCCAAATCGTCCACGTGGTAGGGATAGAAAGATCGCCCGCCCGTTTCGTCGGCCAGGTCCTGCAATATCTTGTCACCCTCGGTCAAATGGTATTTGCGGTTCCCGGCGTTTTGCTTGTTCGGCTCTTCAATCGTCACCCACTGGATGCTGGTGCTGATCGTATAAATCACCACGTTCGTGCGTTGCGCCATTTCGATGGCCTCGGCGCGTGTGTGCGTCGATAAATTATCCTCGCCGTCGCTGATCAGAATCATCACCCGGCGCACGATGTCCGGCCGGTCCCCTGCTGGCCGCGGCGGATGGCTCAGCTCATTCGCGCAGGCTTGATAGATCGCGTCATAAACGGCGGTGCCGCCTCCGGCGCGCATGCGCAAAATCTGATCCCGCAATTTCCCCGTGTCCGCGGTGAATCCCTGCAATACTTGCGGCTCGTCGTCAAACGTCATCAGAAACGCTTCGTCCGTTCCATGCCGCAGCACGCTGAACAGAAAATTGTTGGCCGCGTCCTCTTCGAACTTGATGCGATCGCGGATGCTGTTCGACGTGTCCAGCAGCATGCCGATGCGCAATGGCAGGTCGCTCTGTTTGCTGAAGTAGCGAATATCCTGCGCTACGTTGTTGTCGAAAACTTTGAAATCTTGCTTTTCCAGTTCCGGAACCAGCTTGTTCCGGTGGTTCAGCACCGTGAACAGCACATCCACCAGGTTCACCGTCGTCCTGAACACCTGCCCCGTCTGTACCGGTGGTTCTTGTCCTTGCGGCGTGCCGGCGGGCGCGGTGCCCGGCTGCTGCGCGGCAGGCTTGTCCTGCGGCGGCTGGGGCGCGGGTTGCTGCGGAGCAGGCTGCTGCTGCGCGAATAACATCGCCGATCCCAGCAAAATCACCAAAAGTAGGAAGCCCAGTGAACGTGTTCGCATGTCAGTTGATTATAAGAAGCCTTTCAATGCAGCGTCAATTCGCCCCGCTTCGTCGCCCGCCGCCTTCGCCAGCTTGCCCAAAAACTCGTGCAGTTCCTCCGCCAGCGGCGCAGCCATTTGGATCGTCTCCCCATTGCGCGGTTGCGCAAAAACAATTTTTGCCGCGTGCAGAAAATGGCGCTCCAGCGGCGGCAACGTGCTGCTTCCGACGTGCAATTGTCCCGCCGCCCCATACAGCGTGTCCCCCACCACCGGATGTTTCAGCGCCGCAAAGTGTACCCGGATCTGGTGCGTTCGCCCGGAGTGCAACTGCACTTCTACCAGCGTCATCGTGTCAATGCGCGCCAGCACTCGCCAGTCCGTGCGGGCCGCACGCGAATTAGGCAGCATCTCCGCGCCTTTGGCGGTCATGCGGTTGCGCCGGTTGGGATCCCGCGCAATCGGCAACTCGATCCGCCCGCGTTCTTCCTTCAGCAGCCCTTGCACCAACGCCACATACGTCTTCTTGATTGTGCGCAAGCGAAACCCTTCCGCCAGCTTCGCGTGCGCGAAATCGTTTTTGGCTACCAGCAAAATCCCCGACGTTTCCTTATCGATGCGATGTACGATCCCGGGCCGCAATGGATCGTCCGCTTGCGAAAGTGCTTCGCCCCTGCCCAGTAGCGCGTTCACCAGCGTTCCCCGCGAATTCCCTGCCCCCGCATGCACCATCATTCCCGCGGGCTTGTTGATGGCGATCACATCGTCATCTTCGTACAGCACTTCCAGCGGAATCGACTCCGCTTCCGCTTGCAGCGGCGGCCTCGGCTGCGCCACCACCTCAATCACGTCTCCCGCGCGCACCTTGTGCGAGTCCTTAACGCTTTTCCCGTTCAGCCGCACCAATCCTTCTTCAATCAACTCCTGCACCCGCGTCCGCGACAATTCGGGGCATTCCTTCACCACGATGCGATCCAGTCGCATCCCGGCATCTTCCGCCTCAACCGCAATCTGCAAATGAGCAGCGTCCTTCACAACTGAAAGTGTATCGCGCCTAAAGAAGTTAGGGACCAAGGAAGTAGGGAAGTAAGGAAGTAAGAAAGAACCAAGCAGTCGGAACCATTTTCTATTTTCTATTTTGCTGTTACTTCTTCTTTCCAAATATCACATCAATCACCAGCAATATCGCCCCAATCGTGATCGCCGAATCCGCCACATTGAACGCCGGATACCGGTACGTCCCCAGATAAAATTCCAGAAAATCGGTCACGCCACCGTGCACGATGCGGTCCACCACATTTCCGGCCGCTCCCCCCAGCAACAATGCCAGGCCTGCCGCGTTCAGCGCGCTCACATTCGCTCCCGCCACCAGCAGCCACGCAATCAAACCGACAATCGCCAGCGCACCCACAATCAGCACAATGCGCGTCACGGGCGAAGACGCGTTCGCAAACATGCTGAACGCAATTCCCGGATTCTTCGTGTTCACCAAATAGAAAAAATTATGGATGACTTCGTGCCGCCACCCCTCCGTCGTCTGCGTCTCAAACCACGCTTTCGTCGCGCGGTCCATAAACACCACTGCCAGTGTCAGCCACAACCACCGCAGTCGTCGCGGAACGATCATGAGCAAGTCAATTCACTGGGATTCAAGATAAGATCTCAATTTTGGAGTTTTGGCATTACATCCACTCGTCGACCATTGCGTCAGCTTCTCAAAATCCGCTTCGTTCACCCAGACCACATTGAAACAGACTCCGCCCTCTTCGACAATTTCCGCAAGGTGAAACGATTGCAAATAGGCAATGGTTTCCGCAGTTGCACGAGAGACGAATACACTCCATGCTTCCTCAACTCCACGGTCCACAGTGTTTCCGTGCACCTCTTTCATTCCGCTTAAACCGACGGGTAAACTCTGTATGGCCCCATTTTGTAGAAGCCAAAGCTCTGTTCCAAGCACCGCGTACCCGTGCGCAGCGAACCACTCGACTGCCATGGAAGCCGCCTTGGGCGGCCACGCTGCCTCGCCGCCCGATATAAAGGCATCGCGAGCCAATTCAGGCGGAAAGTTGAGAGGGAATAGATTGCCACCCATGGTTTGATTCACAGGGCACATTTTTCCGCCTACGATTTTCCTCCCTCGATTTCCGCAATCGCCTCGCTGCAGCGCTCGCAGATCGTCGGATACCGCGGATTCTTCCCAACATGCGTCGAATAATTCCAGCAGCGCTCGCACTTCTTACCATCCGCCCGCTGAACCGTCACCTCCAGGCTCGCCACCACGTCCGACCGGTAGTCGCCCTTCTCCGCCGTCACCAGTTCCACTTCCGAAACGATGAACAGCCCGGGCAACACCGCCAGGTAGTGCTTCAGCTTGGCCTTCAACTCCAGGTCCGCGCTTAGCAGTACCTTCGCTTCCAGGCCTGAATTGATCTTCTTTTCGTTGCGCGCCACTTCCAGCGCCTTCAACACTTCTCCGCGCACTTTGCTCAGCAGCTCCCACGTATTTGCGGTCGCCGGTGCAATCCCGGTGCGCAATTCCGCTTCTTCTGGAAACAGGGCCTTGTGCACACTGTCCGGCTCCCCAGCAGTCTTCGGCAAATATTTCCAAAGCTCTTCCGCAGTGAACACCAGGATCGGCGTCAGCAGTTTCACCAGCGCGCTGGTGATTCGCCACATCGCCGTTTGCGCGGAGCGCCGCGATTTACTTTTCGGCGCCTTGGTATACAGCCGGTCTTTCAACACGTCGCAGTAGAACGAGCTCAAGTCCACCACGCAGTAATCGTGAATCGCATGATAGATGCGGTGGAATTCGTATGTCCCATACCAGTCGCGGCATTTCCTTACCAACTCCGCCGTCCGCTCCACCATCCACCGGTCCATCTCCTCCATCTGCTCGTACGGCACCGCATCGCCCCCCGGATCAAAATCATTCAAATTGCCCAACGCGAACCGGAACGTATTGCGAATTTTGCGGTACGCTTCGCTGAGCTGCGTCATCACCCGCTCGCTCATCTTCACGTCCGCCTGGTATTCCTGCGACGCCACCCACAACCGTAGCAAGTCCGCGCCCCACTTCTCGCTCACTTCCGTCGGCAGCATCACATTGCCCAGCGACTTCGACATCGGCCGCCCTTGTTCGTCCAGCGTCCATCCGTGCGTCACCACGCTGCGATACGGCGGCTTGTTCTTGATTCCAATCGCGATCAGCAGCGAACTATGGAACCATCCGCGATACTGGTCCGGCCCTTCCAGGTACACATCCGCCGGCCATTCCTTTCCGTGCAGCACCGCCAGATGCGACGATCCCGCGTCGAACCACACGTCCAGAATGTCGTGCTCCTTTCTCCACTTCGTGTGCCCGCACGCGCACGTTGTCCCCGGCGGCAGCAACTCCTCCGCCGTATGCGTGTACCAAGCGTCCGCCCCTTCCTTCTCAAACCATTTCACGACGTTCCGCAGCGCCTTGAAATCATCCAACTGTTTCCCGCATCCTTCGCAGAAAAACACGATGATCGGCACGCCCCAGAATCGTTGCCGCGATATGCACCAGTCCGGGCGGTTCCCGATCATTTCTGAAATGCGGTCTTCGCCCCAACCGGGAATCCATTTCACCGTGGGAATTTCTTCCAACGTTTTTTCGCGCAGCGTTTTGCTTGCTCCGTGTGCCGCCTGGTCCATCTTGATGAACCACTGTTCCGTCGCTCGGAAGATCACCGGATTGTGGCACCGCCAGCAATGCGGGTAGCTGTGCTTGTACGGATGATTGGCCAGCAGCGCTCCGCGCTCTCCCAGCAACTTCACCACGATCGGGTTGGCCGAAAATACGTCCTTGCCCTTATATTCCGGCAGACCTTCTTGATACACGCCGCGGTCGTCCAGCGGCGCGTAAATTTCCAGGTTGTATTTCTGTCCGGTGACGAAGTCGTCCGCCCCATGTCCCGGCGCCGTGTGCACGATTCCGCTGCCTTGATCCAACGTCACATAATTTGCCAGCACTCCCGGCACTTCAATCGGCAGAAACGGATGCTGAAACTTCATGCCCTCAAATTCCCGGCCCTTGTAGGTTCCCAGCACCTCAGCTTGCTTGATGCCGCTTTCCGCTTGCAAAGCGGCTACGCGATCCGCTGCCAGCAGCAACTTTCCTTTTTCTGTCTGTACCACCACGTATTCAAAATCCGGATGAAACGCCAGCGCCCGGTTGTGCGGAATCGTCCATGGAGTAGTTGTCCAGATCACCGCCGAAACATCCGGCCCGATTTTCGCCGCCGCGCCGCTCCCTCCACCCACCACTTTGAACGTCACCCAGATTGACGGGCTGGTGTGGTCCTCGTATTCCACTTCCGCTTCCGCCAGCGCTGTGTTGTCGTAAATGCACCAATACACCGGCTTGCGCCCGCGGTACACATACCCCTTCTCCATGAAGTCCAGCAGCGCTCCCGCAATCACCGCCTCGTACTCGTGGCTCATCGTCAAGTACGGGTGGTTCCACCTCCCAAACACTCCCAGCCGCTTGAAGTCCTTCTTGTGCTGCTCCACATACCTCGTCGCATACTCCCGGCACTTCTTCCGGAATTCCGCCGGCGATACTTTTCCCTTGCCACCCAGTTCCTTCTCCACCTGCGTTTCAATCGGCAGTCCGTGGCAATCCCACCCCGGCACGTACGGGGCGTAATGGCCCGCCATGCTTTTCGACTTCACAATCAAGTCTTTTAAAATCTTGTTCAGCCCCGTTCCCAGGTGGATCGTCCCCGTCGGATACGGCGGCCCGTCGTGCAGCACAAATAGCGGCTTGCCTTCTCTTGCTGCCAGGATCCCCTCATACAAATTGGCGGCCTGCCAAGCCTCCAGTTGTTTCGGCTCGTTTTGCGGCAAGCTGGCCTTCATCGGAAAATCGGTTTTTGGCAGGTTTAGCGTCTTCTTCAATTCCAACGGTTCAGACATGGAGGTAGTTACGAATTGTCCCTTCTTACGCCGCAGCTTTCTGAATGACCACCACTGGTCAACAGCGTTTGTCTTACGGCGGGAAAACTTCGGAAAGCAGTGTAACCACGTATGTTACAATACCTAGGTCGATGTGTCAGCCTTCTAGGGCGCGCAACCTTTTTTAGGTTGGCGGAATCATACCCGAAGGCTGAACTATTTAAGGGTGGCCCGCGTCTATCCTAGTCGAGAGGAATAAGGTGCAGGAATTCATCAATCTTCTTCCTGATGAGGTCAGTCGGCCCAAGCGTTCCAAGCCCGAAGAAATTATTCCGGTCTCGAATGCCGCGTTACCAGACTTTGGCGTCCCTTCGCATTTAATGCCAGATAATTTCTGGTCCAACCTGAAACAGTTCCTCACCGAGCGCCCTGTCAAAATCACCGAACGCAGCGATGTCCCCTTCCACAAAAATACTTTCGGCTCCGGCATGCGCGACAATTTGCGCTTCTTTTTTTCCGCTCCTGCCGTTTCCAAGACCATCGTCAACAAGCGCCTGGAAGTCGATTGGGGTGGCAGCTTCGGCAGCTTCGCTGATCGCCTGAAAGAATTCTTCCATCCCTCCAAGCCTGCTCCTCTTCCCCCGGGCATTCAGCCGGTAAAGGTCAAGGATATTTGGTCGAAGGATGAAAACTTCGGTTGGACTCAGGCCATCGCTCTTGGCGTCCACGCGGGAATCATCATTTTGCTTGTGGTTCCCCTCTTCACCAATCTCTTGCAGCCCAAGATCGAAGCGAAAAGCAAAACTCTCGATATCACTCCGCTCGACATCTCTCCTTACGTCTCGAAGCTTCCCGCAGGCGCCAATAAAGCTGGCGGCGGTGGTGGCGGCGGCGATCGTTCTCCTTTGCCCGCTACGAAGGGCAAGGCTCCCAGGTTTGCCTGGACGCAATTTACTCCTCCATCTGCAACCATCAAGAATCCCGATCCGAAGCTTCCCGCGGAGCCCACACTTCTTGGACCTCCGGATTTGAAGGTCGCCAATCCCGCGCTGTCCAATTTCGGTGATCCCCTCGCCTCTACCGTGAACATGTCCAACGGTCCCGGCGGCGGTGGCGGCATTGGCACCGGTGAAGGCGGCGGTATTGGCAGCGGTTCCGGCGGTGGACTCGGCCCCGGCGAAGGTGGCGGCACGGGTGGCGGTGCATTCCGCGCTGGCGTCAACGGCGTCGGCTCGCCCAGCTGTTTCTACATGCCCAACCCGCCGTACTCCGAAGAAGCTCGTAAAGCTAAATATTCTGGCGTCGTTCTTGTTGACGCCGTCGTCACCGTCGATGGCCGCGTCACCGAGCCCCGCGTCATCAAGAGCCCCGGCCTTGGTCTTGACGACACTACCGTTCAGACCATGCGCACCTGGCGCTGCAAAGCTGCACTCGGCCCAAATGGCCGCCCGGTTCCCACGCGCGTCCAATTCGAAGTCAACTTCCGCCTCTACTAACTAGCCTTAGAGGCGGTCCACTCTTTTCTTCCATGTAGCGCTGCCTTTTATGCCAGCCACGATTTCGTCGTGCGCGCCGCCTTCACCGTGAACCGGATTTGTCAGAATGTGTCATGCCGACCCGAGTGCCGCGTAGTTGGCGGCACGCAGTGGAGCAATCTTGGCAACATTGGAGCGTGCAGCGATTCGCGCGGGTATGTTCTCGCAAGCAACCTTCCGTCTCCTCCCGCGTTCTCACTTACTAGACACGCTCCTCAGTGGAGGTTAGCCATGGCCCGGCTTCTTCCCCGTTTCTCCTCCAGCGATTCTCCGGACTCGCACTGGATTCATCGCGTCGCCGACAATCTTCGCGCCGCATTTCTTCTTCCCAAATACGTGCGCTCTCCCTCCAACAACGCGCCACTCCATTTTGCCGACGTCCATCTGTCCGCTCGCCGCGGCCCGGCCCAAGCCTACGCCGCCATCGTCCACGCCACACTTCTTTGCGCGATTCTTCTGCTTTGGAACTCCCCGCACAATCCCATTCGCGCAAATCACTTCGGCGCTGTGGATACCTCCAAAATCCCCCTGCGAATGCCTCAACTCCTCGACGCCACTGGATTCGGCAAGCCCTCTCTCGGCCCTGAAGGCGGCAGCGGCAACAACGAGCCTCGTCCGCCTACCCATGGCGACCTCGCGCCTCTGTCCTCCATGCCGCTCGCTCCGCCGCATCTTCCGCAATCGCAAGAAGCACAATTGCCCGTTCCTCCTGCTGTCTTTGATCCCAACGCTCCAGCCACTGTTCCCGTCGTCACCAAGCTCGGCCTCCCCTGGATGAAAGACGACTCCGATTCTTCCGGCTCCGGCAAAGGGAACGGCATCGGTACCGGCAATGGCGATGGCATGGGTGACGGCAACGGAAGTGGTGAAGGCGACGGCGGCACTGGCCCTTATGCCAACGTGCTCTCACCCGTCGTTTGCACCTACTGTCCCGAGCCTCCCTACACTGAAGAAGCCCGCAAATTGAAACTCCAGGGCAACATCACCGTCAGCGTCCTCGTCGGCGTCGACGGCCGCGCCCAGAAAATCCGCATCGTTAAAGGCTTGGGCCAGGGCCTGGACGAACAGACCATCGCCTCCATTCGCGCTTGGCGTTTCACTCCCGCTCTCGACGCTCATCACAACCCCATCCCCGTCTGGGTTACCATTGAGACCGCTTTCCGTCTCATCTAATCCGCGGCTCGCTTCTGTGGATTTATGATTCACTCATGCGACCTGCCGCGCTTTGCCTCCTTCTTCTCTTCCTTGGCACCGTCCTCTCGCCACAGCAACCATCGTCTTTATTCCGTTAAGAACAATTAGCTCACCCGCGCGTCAAGACAGCAGCCCACGAAAAAGATCTCGAGCTCCGGGCCCTCTTCGCACAAAAAAATCTCGTCGATCCTCCACAGCAGATCTTGCTTCGCGCCTTCAAACGAGAGGCGATGCTAGAGGTTTGGGTATCCAGCTCGACCACGCAGAATTACACGCTTCTGAAGACCTTTCGAATCTGTTCGAGCTCAGGGGAATTGGGCCCTAAGCGCCGCAACGGCGACTCTCAAGTCCCTGAAGGTTTTTATGAAATCGATCATTTCAATCCTGAGAGCGCCTATTACCTCAGCCTTCACGTTTCCTACGCGAATGCTTCGGACCGGGTTCTGGCTTCTCATTCCAATCCCGGTGGTGACATCTTTGTCCACGGCAGCTGCGTCACGATCGGCTGCCTTCCCATCGCTGATGAGGGCATCAAGCAAGTCTATTGGCTAGCCGTCCTGGCCAAGCAATCGGGCCAATCCCACATCCCTATCTGGATTTTTCCCACTCGTCTCACTGACGACGAGTACCGTACCCTGGCGCAAGCCCATCGGGGCGACACTCAACTGATCGCATTTTGGGGCAACTTGAAACAGGGCTTTGACTACTTCGAGAAGGATCATCGCCTGCTGAAAGTCTCCGTCACTCAGGAAGGGCTGTACCAATTCGCGCACTAGGCTTCGATCACCTGCCTCCGCCTAACCATTGCCCGAATACGACACGCCTGTGCACACTTCCTCAATCTCCCATTTTCAATCTGCTACGATGTTTCCATGCGATTCAATCTGCGTTTTATCTCTATCTCCGCGGCACTGCTCCTCCTCGCACTCTGTTCCCGCGCGCAAAATTCCACCGGTTCCCTTGATCTCACCGCTCGCATCACTCCCACCGGCGCGCGTCCGGAACCCGTCCGCCAATTCACTTTCTATGTCCTCTCCAAAAGTTATGCCGACATCACCGCCGAAGTCGACAAGCAGGACAAGCTTCCCACTCGCGACGAGTTCATCTCCGGCTTGAAAGTTTCTTCGCAACTTAAGAGCTGGCTCAAAAATCACGACGTCATGGACCTCACTCAACTCGACGTCGACAAGCTCGTCACTTCCGAGGACATCATTTCCATCCCCGAATTCCTTACCGCCTACCAACGTTCCAACAGCGGCGGCGTTACCGTCGGCCTTCCCTCTCCCAAATTCCGCGAGTCCGACAAGGAAGCCAACCCAGAGAAATATGAAAAGCAGCGTCAGGACTACATGATCGCGATGAAGAAATTCATGGATGCTCACCCGGGCACCATCTCCGGCATGGAACTCGAACTCGGCGCCGTCAATCCCAAACTCGCTTGGGACAAACTCCTATACGACCATAAAATTCGCGTCGCTCAGTTAGCTCCTGAGATCGCTCAATCCAAATTCCTCGTTGGCAAAGCGGATACCGACCTCGACGGCCGCGCCCTCATCAACGGCCTTGCCCCGGGCAATTACTGGATCAGCAGCCTCGGCATGGATGCCGCCGAGGGAGACCGCCACCTTCGCTGGGACGTGCCCACTTCCATTCAGGCTTCCCAGACCACGCGCGTCAATCTCAGCAACTTCAACGCCATCGACATCCACGCAGCTCCACGCTAACCCCTGTAGTCTGACCACCCCGACCCTCGAACTCGCCCCGAACTGCGCTATCCTGCTTCTATGGGCACCCCCCTTTTGTGGGTTGGCTTCATTTTATTTGTTCTACTTGCGCTGGCCCTCGATCTGGGTGTCTTCCATCGCAAAGCTCACAAGGTCGCCATCCGCGAAGCGATTTTCTTCAGCGCCCTGTGGATCGGTCTCGCTCTTTGTTTCGGCTTTTTCGTCTGGCACTGGTTCGGTCCGCAGCGCGGCATGGAATATCTCACCGGCTACGTTATCGAAAAATCTCTTAGCATCGACAATCTCTTCATCTTCCTCGTCATCTTCCGCACCTTTCAGGTCGAAGACCGCGTCCAGCATCGCGTCCTCGCTTGGGGCATACTCGGCGCCCTCGTTACTCGCGGCTTCATGATCGCCACCGGCGCTCTCCTCATCTCTCGCTTCCACTGGATTCTCTCCGTCTTCGGTCTGTTCCTGGTCTACGGCGGAATCCACATGCTTTGGAAGCGCAACAAGACCCCTGACTTCGAGCGAAATCCGCTTTTCCGTTTCGCCAGCACTCATCTTCGCGTCACCAAGGAGTATCGCGGCGCGCATTTCTTCCAGCGTCAGGACGGCAAGCTCTTCGCCACACCTCTTTTCCTCGTCCTTCTCATCGTCGAATTCACCGACATCACCTTCGCCGTCGACTCCATTCCCGCCATCTTCGGAATTACGCAAGATCCCTTCATCGTCTTCAGTTCCAACGTTTTCGCTATTCTCGGTCTGCGCGCCCTCTATTTCCTGCTCGCGGATCTGCTCGGCTATTTCCGTTATCTTGGCATTGGTCTCGCACTGATCCTCGTCTTTATCGGCTTGAAGATGCTTGCGGAGCCTTGGTGGCACATCTCGGTCGGACTGTCGCTCGGCGTTGTCGGCGCAATCCTCCTTGTCACCATTCTCATTTCTCTCCTTGCCGGCCCCAAAAAGATGGAAACTGCCCCTTAGACTCTGAATTGCTTTCTTATTTTTTCGGATACAATTCGGTAAGACTATGACTGAAGCCAGCAAAGAATCCTTGACCCGCGCCATTCTCGGCATGACTTCTTCCGAGCCCGAAGTTCGCATGGTCTCCGCAACGGAAATCCATCGCCAGGGCCGCGCCTTCGCTGACCACGCCGTTTTCCCGTGGTGGGTCGATCAGGAACTCTCTGAGTTGCTTGAAAGCCCCAATCCTCACGTCACTGTCGGTCTCGCCGTCACTCCTCAGCGTTTCACCGAAATTCGCGAGGCTTGCGGCTCTCCCCGGCTTGCGGATGTTCCGCCCGATCAGGACGCCCAGGAATTTGAGCTCCATCTTCCCGGAGGGCTTTCGATGGACGTCCTCACCACCAAGGATCCGGCCGGTAATGGCGCAATCGCCAAATTCCTTCAGAGATTTGGGGAAGGCATCCAACAGATCGAATACCGCTGCAAAAATGTGGATCGCGCCACGGAAATTCTCCGCACCACCTTCGCCTCGCAACCGATCTATCCCGCGACACGTCCCGGCGCCGACGGCACCCGCGTCAACTTCTTCCTTCTCTCCGCACCCGGCGCCAATAAAGTCCTCATCGAACTCTACGAACCCGCTCAGCGCCTCGAATAACTCTTCTCCGCGTTTCCGGCGGGTGCCCCAGGTACCGGTTTTGTACCTAGGTTCTTGGGTTCTTCTTCGCTATAGTCCTCCCTACTCTCGCCCCTCCCCCTTACTCGCATTCAACAATTCCCACGCCCGAAACACTTCCGCCACGCTCCATGCCTGAGCAAAACACCCTGCCGCCGGAAACGGCGCATCTCCCCCAAAAATCTCTCCAATCGTTCCCAATCCTCCAGCATGAATCGTCATCCCCAATGGCTCCAGAAAACTCTGCGCCGCTTCCCGGTCTCCATACACTCGGAAATGCGCCAGCGCGAACGGCCCCATCAGCCATGCCCACACCGTTCCCTGGTGATACGCCGAATCTCGCTCCCTCGTCCCGCCTCCATATTTTCCTTTGTATCCGGGCTCGCTCGCTGCCAGGCTTCGCAGCCCGTGCGACGTCAACAAGTTCTGCGCCACCACATCCACTACCGATCTCTGCTGTCTTTCTCCCAGCGGGCTGAACGGCAGCGACACCGCAAAAATCTGGTTGGGCCGCAATGACGGATCGTTCCCCACTCCCGGCGCATCAATCACGTCGTAACAACAATCCCGTTCCGGATTCCAGAATCTCAGAAAATTTCGCGCCGCCTTTTCCGCCAGTTTTGCGTACCCCTCCCCTGGCTTCACCAGCGCCCGCGAAAATCCCATCATCGAGTGCAGCGCATTGATCCACAGTGCGTTGATCTCCACCGCTTTGCCCGTCCGCGGCGTCACCACCCAATCCCCGATCTTCACGTCCATCCACGTCAATTGCACTCCTGGGCCGCCTGCATACAGCAGCGCATCCCCTGGATCCACTTTGATGTTGTATCGCGTCCCTCGTACATGTGCGTCCACCATTCCCGCCAGCACAGGATACAGTTCGCTCAGCAACCCCAAATCATGCGTCGCCTCAAAATATTGCCGCACCGCTTCGAAGTACCACAGCCCCGCATCTACCGTGTTGTATTCCGGCGCTCCTCCTCCATCTGGAAAGTGGTTTGGCAGCATCCCTGCCTCCACGTACTGCGCGAACGAGTGCAAGATTCTTCGCGCCACTTCCGGCCGTCCCTGCGACAGTGTCAAACCCGGCAGCGCGATCATCGTGTCGCGTCCCCAGTCGCTGAACCACGGATATCCCGCAATCACGCTTTGCCCTTCGCCATCCTTCGGCACTGCTCGTTTCACCACAAACTGGTCCGCTGCCAGCACCAGTTGCCACAACCAGCCTGGTTCGTCTTCCGCCGTCGTCTGGCAAGTCTCCGCATGCTTCGCTTGCCACGCCTGAAACAGTTTCAATTCGTGATTGGATTGCTCGATGCGCGCTTCTTCGCCATCCAGCGAGGCGCCGTGCTCCGTGGTAAAAATCAGCGTCACGCTTCCCCCCAACCCCAGCCGCGCGTGAAATTCTGCCGCATACAAACGATCTTCATGATCGTCCAGTCCTCGTTCCCTCTCTGCCGGCAAGAAAAAGTCGCGGTACCACTCTTGCCTTGCCTCTACCGACGCTCCAGCACTCTTCAAATAAAATGGTGTCGCGCCGTCAAACGCCGTCAGCCGTAAGCCTTTTTCCATCGGTTCGTTCCGCATTTGAAAGCTCTCGGCTCGCGTCGTCCCGTGAAAATCCCGGTATCCCACCAGCACCTTCGCATCCAGCTCCACCGGGCCGCTCGCCCGCACCAGCATGTACTGCACATACGTGGTGTTCTCTCCCTGCTTCATCCAAACCCGCTTTTCCAGCAGCGCATCTGCCAGCGCGTACTGCCACACCGGCTTCGTCCCTTCCAGAAAAAAATTCTCGATTTGCAAGTAACCGCTCGGCGACACAAATCCGCTCAGCCAGCGATTCGTCGCCAGCGAATATCGTGCGCCCAGGTAACTCACGCTTTCGTCCAGCTCCGATACCAGCAGCGTCCTTCCCGTTGGCGGCGTCAGCGCCGCGATCAGCAACCCGTGGTACCGTCGCGTTGCCGTCCCCGCCACCGTTCCCGACGCGAACCCGCCCAGCCCATTCGTCACCAGCCACTCGCGCGCCTCGCCCGCTTCCAGCTCGCCGCACACTTCTCTCCCGAATTGCACTTCCGCCAGTAAAGACACGCGTTACTCTCCGCTCTGTTCTAGCAATTTGGCCACAAGTCCCGTCCACCCAGTCTGGTGGCTGGCGCCGATTCCCGCTCCGTTGTCCCCATGAAAATATTCGTAGAACAGAACCAGATCACGCCAGTGTGGATCCTTGTTGAATAAATCTTCCGCGCCTGCAAACGGCCGCCGGCCATCTTTCCCGCGCAGAAAGATCCTCGTCAGCCGCTTCGAAATCTCCGACGCTACTTGCCACAGGTCCATTTCTTTCTTCGAATACGTCGGGCACTCGATTTTGAAATCTTCCCCGTAATAGTAGTGATACTTCTGAAGCGCTTCGATCAGCAGATAGTTCACCGGAAACCATACCGGTCCACGCCAGTTCGAATTCCCTCCGAATAACCCAGTGTGCGATTCCGCTGGCTCATACTCCACCTGGCTCATGTGTCCGTTCACTTGTACCTCGTACGGATGCTCCATGTGGTACCGCGACAGCGCCCGCACTCCGTACGGCGATAGAAACTCTGTCTCATCCAGCATGCGATTCAGAACTCGCCTCAATTGCTTCCGGTTCACCAACGACAGCAGTCTCCTCACTCCTCTCGCCGATCGCTGCGTCGTTTCAATATGCTCTGGCACGTCCGCATGGTTGTCCATGAACCACTGCATCCGCCGTTCGAATCCCGGCAAACGCTCCACAATTTCCGGCTCCAGCGTTTCCACTGCAAATAACGGAATCAACCCCACCATCGATCGCACTCGCAAAAAATGGTCTTCGCCGTTTGGCAAGTGCAGCACGTCGTAATAAAACCCGTCTTCCTGGTCCCACAGCGATTTCCCGTGCTCCCCGATATCGTTCATCGCGTGTGCGATGTGCACGAAGTGCTCGAAAAACTTGCTGGCCACGTCTTCATACGCTTGATCTTCTTTCGCCAGTTCCAGCGCGATCGCCAGCATGTTCAGGCAAAACATCCCCATCCAGCTGGTTCCGTCGGATTGCTCCAGGTGTCCGCCTGTTGGCAGCGGAGCCGAGCGATCGAAAACTCCGATATTGTCCAGCCCCAGGAACCCTCCCTGGAATATGTTCCGCCCTTCCGGATCTTTGCGATTTACCCACCACGTGAAATTGAGCAGCAGCTTGTGAAAGATTTTTTCCAGAAACACCCGGTCGCCCGTTCCTCGAATGCGCCGCTCAATTTTGTATACCCGCCATGCCGCCCACGCGTGTACCGGCGGATTCACATCCCCAAACGCCCATTCATACGCCGGCAACTGCCCGTTCGGGTGCATGTACCATTCCCGCAGCAGCAGGATCAGTTGTTCCTTCGCATAATCTGGATCGACAATCGCCAACGGGATGCAGTGAAACGCCAGGTCCCACGCCGCGTACCACGGATACTCCCACTTGTCCGGCATGGAAATAATGTCGTCGTTGTACAGATGCTGCCATTCTTTATTTCGTCCGTTCCACCGGTCTTCCGGCGGCTCCGGCCCCGCGGGATCTCCCTCCAGCCACGTGCGCACGTCGAAGTGATAAAACTGCTTCGACCACAACATCCCCGCATACGCTTGCCGCATCACCAGTCGCGCATCGTCTGACAACCCCTTCGGAAACCGCGAGTCGTAGAATTCATCCGCCTCTCTTCTTCTCTCTTTGAATACCTCGTCATAACCTGCTCCAAAATCGTTTGTGCAGGGCACTCCCGGCGCCCGTTCTTTTCCTCCAGGAGATGTACTGGCTCCCGACGCAGCTTCGCTCGAATCCATCCCGCTCAACGGATTCATATCCGTCAGCCGCATCTTCACCGTCGCGGATTCGCCCGGCCCCAGTTGCAATACGTAATGCGCTCCCAGTTTCGTTCCGGTCATCGCCGGATTCACCGCCGCTTTGTTTCCGTGAATGATGTACTCGTGAAACGCGTCTTTCACGTATGGCGTGCGGTTGCGCAGGTTGAACGCCTTTAGCGCGTTCGTCTCGTTCTCCGTGAACAAAAATTCCGGCTGCCCGTCGCACAGCAGCCATCGCTTTCCATATTGCCAATGCTCCAACTCCGCGCACATCGCGCCCACTGCGTCTGGCGCTCTTCGCACCGCCGGGCGCCGCAAATCCTTGCCCCAGCTCCAGGTATTCCGAAACCACAGCGTCGGCAGCAGATGCAGGCCCGCCGATTCCGGTCCGCGATTGCTCGCCGTGATCTGTATCAGAATGTCGTCCACATCGCATTTCGCGTATTCGATCGCTACGTCAAAATATCGATTTTCGCTGAAATGTCCCGCGTCCAGTAATTCAAACTCCGGCTCGCTTCTTCCTCGCTTCGCGTTCTCGTCCAGCAGCCATTTGTACGGGAATTCTCTCTGTCCGTATTTGTACAGCATCCGCATGTAGCTGTGCGTCGGCGTGGAATCCAGATAAAAATATTGTTCCTTCACATCCTCGCCGTGATTTCCCTGGTTTCCCGTCAACCCGAACAGCCGCTCTTTCAGGATTCCGTCTTTCCCATTCCACATCGCCATCGCAAAACAGATCATCTGGTGACGATCGCAAATTCCTCCGATTCCATCTTCGCCCCACCGGTACGTACGGCAATGCGCGTGTTCGAACGAAAAAAACTCCCACGCCGTGCCTCCTGCGCTGTAGTCTTCCCGCACCGTTCCCCATTGCCGTTCTGACAGATAGGGCCCCCAGCGCTTCCAGTGTTTCTTGCGCACACGGGATTCTTCCAGTCGGTGATCTTCAATGGTTGGTAGTCTGGGCATCGCTCTCAGTCCTTGGAAGCATTTCGGCCCTTAATGGTCGCATCTTGTCCCTATTTTTTGCTTCCCGGGGCGTGCGCCCATTGTCCGGTTCGCTAAGACAATACCTGTTCTTCCGGTTTCTGCAAAAACGCCAGCTTCCCCCTGTGCCTGCCAAGGCTACAACTCCGCGCCCTGCCACTCCCCTCCCAGCCTAAGTCCCCTGTCCCAAACGGTTTATCCCTTTCTTTAAATATTTATCCTTTCGTTAACAAGTACCCCCTAGATACTTTGCTGCGCCATGCGGATTCAAGTATCGTTGCACCCGTACAGAGACACATTGCGTCCCGACGTTTTGGTCTGGGAGTGGGAACCTCGCCCATCTAATGTGTTTGTACCGCCCAACGAGTGGTAGTCCCGTCGTTTTAATTTGTCTCTGTTGCCAGTCTTTATGTATTTTCCTGCGCTGAGGAGGCGTCATGAGAAGAAAGCCCGGTCGTACCGCACTAGCAGCGACTTCCATTCTTTGCAGTTTGATTCTCGCTGCTTGCAACTGCGCTCCCACACTACGCTATGTGAGTGTGGCCCCGGCAAGTGCCACGATTTTTGCTACTGCAGTTTCCACTACCAGCGGCGAAACCACTACCACCACTATCACTCCCTGCACCACGCAACCATTTGCGGCCACGGCTTATTACAGCGACGGCAGCCAAAAAGATATCAGCGGTGTCGCGGGTTGGAGTTCTTCGAACACGAACGCGGCCACCATTGATACCACCGGCCTCGCTTCCGCTGCTTCCGGTGTCTCCGCTGCTGGCGGCACTTCCATCATTTCCGCCACCGCGGGCGGTGCATCCGGTACCGCCAACCTCGCCGTCGATATTCTCACTTCCATCACGGTAACTGGACCAACAGAAGGAAACACTGTTCCTCTTGGTGGCACGCAGCAGTACACCGCCACTGGAAATCTCACCGTTGCCGGCGGTTCTACTACCACCATGGATCTCACGAATCAGGTGGCTTGGTCCGTCACCGGCGGCACCACCAGCGCGGATGGCTCCACGAATTCTAACTCCGTCGCCTCCATCGGCACCGCCACTGGTACTCTGACCGCCACTGGCGCCGTCGGCACGACGACCACGGTCACCGCCTCCATCTGCACCGCGTCTGCCAGCACCACCGTAACTGTCGGCGCACCAGCTGCACAAACCCTTCTCATTTCTCCACGGGTTCAGAGCGTCGTCGTAGGCCAGACCATTGATTTCACCGCCGTCGTCGTCAATACCGATGGCTCAACTTCTCCCGTCACTCTGCCTCTTGTCTGGACCTCCGGCACTCCCGCCGTTGCTTCGATCATCAGCCAGACCGCTGGCGATGGCTTGGCCACCGGACTTACCGCAGGGGAGACCGCCATCACCGCAACCATGGGCACCGGTGACACCGCTATATCCGGCAGCACTATGCTGACCGTTTCTGCTGCGGTTGCACGCTTTGCCTATGTTCTGAACTTCAATGATGGCAGCGCCTCTGGCTACGCTCCTCACGCGGCGACGGGCGCCTTTACTCCGCTCGGAAAATCCTCGTCTGCTGCAAGCCAGCTGATTCCACATCCGTCTGGCATGTTCGTTTATTCACTCAACAGCGACAATACGATTTGGGTGTTAAACGTCAATCCCGTCTCCGGCGCCCTCTCGACATCAGCCGTGCCGGCAACTCCAGCGGTTGGCACTGGCACGGAATTCGCCGCGCTCGATCCGTCCGGACGCTGGCTCTATGTGGTTGATGGCACTTCGAACATGGTGTTCGCTTTCTCCGTCAACCAGACCACTGGCGCTCTTACCGCCATCGGCACAGGCACTGCCACCGGTTCCAGTCCCCTTCAGGTCCTCGTGGCTCCCAACGATCAATTCGTCTACGTCATTAACAGCACTGCCGCAGGTTCTGTTAGCGCGTACTCCATCGGCACCGGCGGTGCCCTCACGGCCATCACTGCCCCGACCACTGTTCTGAACGCTCCTTCATATTCCGCCATTGATCCGGCTAGCGCATATCTCTTTGTCCCGACGTCTGGCGACAACACCATCACCGCATTCACCATCGGCTCTGATGGCACTTTGACCGCTGGCACCCCATTTACCTTTACTCCTGCTCTCACTACTACGGACTTCTTGGAAGCCGTGGCCGTTGATCCCACCAGCAAATTCCTCTACGTGGTCGACGCCGGTACCAGCAGTAACCTCTATGCCCTTAGTATCGGCGCCGGCGGCGCTCTCACTCAGACCATCAACAGCGGCAGTCCGTACGCGATCGGCAACCTGCCCAATAGCGTGGTCCTCGATCCCTCCGGAACTATCGTGATGGTCGCGAACCATGCTGACAACACTGTCTCCGTCTTCACGGCGGCGGCGGATGGCTCACTCACGCCCGACAACTTGGTTGAAGCTGCAGGCGCGCCTGCCTTCCCGGTGTTCATCAACGGCGCTGCGGAGGCCACTTCCAGTGTCTCCGCGGTCGTAGCTGCCAACATCACCAACAGCACATTGTCCGCATTTACCGCCGATTCCACTGGCGCCTTGACTGCCGTCGGCTCACCGTTTGCCGGCCTGGCTGGCAACTCCAAGGTCGCCAATGTTCCCTTTGGCACCTCCATATTCACGACCAGCCACACTGCCAAGGATCTTGGCGGCTACAATGTCGACACAACTTCCGCCACACCGTTCTCCCAGATCGCTGCTCCTGTGGTCCTTCCCGGAGCGGCTGGCAGCGTGGTGATTGACGCGACCGGCAACTTTGCCTATGTCGCTGACACAGACCACAACACGGTTACTTCCGTGCCCGTGTCATCCTCCGCTATCGGCCCGGTCGGCTCGCCCGTAACTGTTGCAGGCGGCGTGCTGTCCTTGGCCAGCGACCCGCAGACGACACTCATCTATGCCCTCGGAACCAACACCATAACGGCAATCGGGGCTCTCTCGAATGGCACGATCAGTCTCGGACCTGCGCTCACCGTTACTGGCACATGGACCGCTGGCGCTGTCAGTCCCGATGGCAGATACCTTGTCGCCGTTGACTCTGCCACCAACACTCTCACCGTCTTCGCCATTGCTCCTGTTGCAGGACTTGGCACTGGCGGCACGCTGACTGCGGTCACTGGCTCCATGGGCATCGCTATCCCTGGCGCAAACACCGTCTCCGCTGTGGCCTTTGATCCGCTCAATCGCGGCTTCGCGGTCACAGACTCCGCCGCTAACACCGTCACTCCGTTCGCCATCACCAGCGCCGGCGCAGTAACAGCCAATTCCGCCGTTACCACCCCAACTGGGGCAACCTCTGCTGCCGTCGACCCGACTGGATCGTTCCTCTTTGTCGGCATCTACGGCGACCCGACTGCTTCGACTCCGGTTCCTGGTAGCGTTCAGGCCTACAGCATCTCAAATACCAGCGGACCCGCACTCACTGCGGTCGGCTCCCCGGTTAACGCGGACCTCGGCACTTGGGGCGTCGGCGTTCTCAGCACCGTGCAATAATTTCACGCGGTGAACGCCTCTCGGCGTTCACCGCATAACCCAAAGCCAAAAGGGGATGGCTTCGGCCATCCCCTTTTTCTTTTCCTGTGTAGCGGCCGCCTTCTGAGGCGGGCGCCTTTCTCTTAGGTTTTACACCGACATCTTCTCGAAACCTCTATTCCCCGTACGGCACCCATATATTCTTCACCTGATACGCGTGCTCCAGGAACCATCGTCCTTCGCCTTCTCGCGCGTTCAGAAAATCGATCTCCCGCCCTTCATTCGTCCACACCTGCTTCAGGTTTCCCGCAGACAGCGCTTTCGCCATTGTGCACGTCTCCGTATCCCCATAGCACCACAATGCGTCCAGGTCATCGTGTTCCGCCAGCACTTTCAACAATTCCTTCGTTCGCCCCGGCACGATATTGAGCGACCCTCCTGGCAGGTCGCTCGTCTCCAGCACCTGGTAAATATCGCCCGTGATCAGCGGGTACTTTTCCGACGGCACCGCCACCACCGTATTTCCTGCACTCAGCAGCGGTAACACCAACGAGAAGAATCCCAGCAGCGGCATCTCCGCCGGGCAAACAGCGCCCACCGCTCCAATCGCCTCATTCATCGCAATCGATACGTTCCTCATCGGCGGGTTGTGCACCGCCCCATCAAACTTGTCCGCCCACGCCGCGTACGAGAAAAGCCTCTCCACACTGGCCCGCACTTCCTCTGCCGCTTGCTTTCTACCAACCGCGGCGGCCAGCCCCCTCGTGATCTCGTCACCTCGCTGCGATAAATTCTCCGCGATGTAGTAAAGCACTTGTGCGCGATTGTGCGCCGAAGATTTTCCCCAGGCCTCCGCTTTCCGCGCTGCCTCCACCGCGTTACGAATATCTTTCCGGTTCCCCAACGGCGATTCGCCCAGCAATTCCCCTTTCTTGTCGCGAATCTCCACGCTATAGCCCGAGTCCGGCCGCGCTTGCTTTCCGCCGATGTACAACTTCACCGTTCGATCGATCGCCGGACTCGCCACTTCCACTCCGCCTTTTTCCCGTTTTCCGCCATTCCGCAGCGCGGGCGCCTTCCCGAACCACGCCGGCTCCAGATACTCCAGCAATCCTTCCCGCCCGCCTTCTCTTCCGAAGCCACTTTCCCGGTAGCCACCAAATCCACAAGCCGCGTCAAACAAATTGGTGCTGTTCACCCACACCACGCCCGCTTTCAATTGCGCTGCCACCTGCAACGACACGTTCACGCTCTCGCTCCACACGCTTGCCGCCAATCCATACACCGTATTGTTCGCCAACTCCACCGCCTCGCGCGGCGTCCGAAATGTCATCGCCGCCAGCACCGGCCCGAAAATTTCCTGCTGCGCCACAATCGATGTCGGATGCACGTTGCTCAGCAGCGTCGGTTTGTAATACAAGCCCCGCTCCGGCATCACCACTTCCGGCTGCCAGCATGTCGCTCCCTCCGCGATGCCTTGCTTTACCAGCCGATCGATCCGTTCCCACTGCACCTGAGCTACGATCGCTCCAATATCAACGCCCTTGTCCAGCGGCGCGCCGACTCGCAGCGTGCTCATCCGCGCCTGCAGCTTGTGCGTCAACTTCTCCGCAATGCTCTCCTGCATCAGCAGCCGCGATCCCGCACAGCACACTTGTCCCTGGTTGAACCAGATTCCGTCCACCAGTCCTTCGACCGCGCTGTCCAGGTCCGCGTCCTCAAACACCATGTACGGCGATTTCCCGCCCAGTTCCAGCGACAACTTTTTTGCCGAACTCGCCGTCGCCCGCCGGATCGCTCGCCCAACCTCCGTCGATCCGGTAAATGCGATCTTGTCCACACCCGCGTGTTTTACCAGCGCTTCTCCCGTCGCGCCATCTCCCGTTACGATATTCACGACTCCAACCGGCAATCCTACTTCTCGGCAAATCTCCGCGAACGCCAGCGCTGTCAGCGGCGTATACTCCGCAGGCTTCAGCACCACCGTGTTCCCGGTCGCCAGCGCTGGTGCAATCTTCCACGCCAGCATCAGCAGCGGAAAATTCCACGGGATGATCTGACCCACCACGCCGCAGGCTTCGTAGCCCGGAAACTCTTGCTCCAGCAATTGCGCCCAACCCGCGTGATAATAAAAATGCCTTGCCACTAGCGGGATATCGATGTCCCGGCTCTCGCGAATCGGCTTGCCGTTGTCAATCGTCTCCAGTACCGCCAACCGTCGCGAATGTTTTTGCACTTGTCGCGCGAGCGCGTACAAGAACTTCGCTCGCTCGTGTGGCCGCAACGCCTGCCATCCTGCCAGCGCTTTCCTCGCGGCTTTCACCGCTGCGTCCACATCCGCCGCGCTTCCCTGCGCCACTTCCGCGAGCTTTTCGCCCGTCGATGGGTCCTTCGTCTCGAAATATTTGCCGTCTCGAGGCGCCCTCCAGGCTCCGCCAATAAAATGGCCAAACTTGAGGCCATGCCGGTCCAGCCATGCCAGTGTCTCTTTTGGATCCTCGGGTGCCGGTCCGTAGTCCATCGCCGCAAACTTTTCAATCACGCTCATCGCTTCCAACTCTCTCCACAGTTCTTCGTTGCTTCTCTGCTTCAAGCAATCGGGTGTCGGTATTCCGCCGAATATCTTCCCGTCGCATGAAATTCCAGTTGCCTCTCAATATCTCCCAGCATCCCGCTCGCACCCATCCGGAACAAATGCGCATTCAGCCACGAACTTCCCAGTTCTTCCTTCATTAGCGTCAGCCATTCCAAAGACTGCTTCGCGGTACGGATTCCTCCCGCAGGCTTGAAACCCACCGCCATTCCCGTCTCTTCGGCATACTCACGAATCGCACGCGTCATCACCAGTCCCACCGGCAACACCGCGTTCACACTCTCTTTGCCTGTTGATGTCTTGATAAAGTCAGCGCCCGCCATCATTGCCACCAGGCTCGCGCGTTGCACGTTCCGTAGCGTCATCAAATCGCCTGTCCCCAGAATCACCTTCAGATGTGCCGGGCCGCACGCATCTTTGAACGCCACAATTTCGTCGTAAAGTTTCTGCCAATCTCCCCCAAACACCCGCGCTCGCGTGATCACCACATCGATTTCCTGCGCGCCCGCCTCCACCGATCTTCGAATTTCCGCAATTCGCTCTTCCAGAGGCGTCAGCCCCGCCGGAAATCCTGTCGACACCGCCGCCACTGGAATCGTCGTCCCCTCCAGCGCCCTTCTCGCCGTCTCCACAAACAAGTGGTACACGCACACCGCGCCCACTTGTATCCCCACTTCGCCTATTCCTAACCTCTCTACGATTTCCTGCGAAATCGGTTGCCGCGCTTTCGCGCACAGCCGCCTCACTCTTTCATCCGTGTCGTCGCCCGACAGTGTCGTCAGGTCCATGCACGTGATCGCGCGCAGCAGCCATGCAATCTGCCAATCTTTTTTTACTGTCCTCCGCGTCACCAGCGTCGCCGCTCGCCGTTCCACCGCGCTGGTATTCACCCGCACCTGTTCCACCCAATCCAGATTCAGCGAAGTCCCGCGGTTCGCCACCAACTCCCGCCCATTCAGCTTCGCGATCGTTGTCGCGGTTCGATTCGCATCCCCGGCCACCAAACGGTTTCCTGCTCGATCTGAAATTTCCAGCCGCATTTCTCTTCGTTCGCTCATTCCACACCTAAACTCGTACCACCTTGGCACAATTTCGATCGTCCCATCACGCGCAGAGCACGAGCATACCACCCCTCCTCACCTCCAAGCGACATCGCCTTCCGTTGTCATCTCGGGATTCCACATTGTCATCCCAAGATTTCAATTGTCATCTCGAGCGAACCGAGCGACCTGCTTTCCAACTCCCACATTGCTAAACTATCTTCTCGGCCGAACACGATTCTCGCACCTCAAAGGACACCCCATGCGACGCGTTGCTTTTTCCTTTCTCTTCTTCACACTTTCGATCGCCGCCAACGCCCAGTCCATTCCCGCGATCAAAGCCAAAACGCTCGCCGACACGAATATCGTTCTGCCCCAGCCACGCGGTACGCAGATTCTAGTTCTTGTCGTGGGTTTCTCTCACAAAAGCGCCGAAAATTGCGCCCCGTGGGGCAAGCGGCTCTCTACCGACTTCCGCTCAGACACTCACATCGCCTACTATCAACTCCCCGTCCTTCAAGGCGCCCCTTCCTTCGTTCGCCCCATGATTCTTCGCGGCATGCGCAAAGACATGCCTACCGACGAACAAGCCCATTTCATCCCTATCCTCGATCACGAAGACGAGTGGAAGAAGCTCGTCGGTTTCTCCGCGCCCGACGATGCTTACATCCTCCTCACCGATTCTCGCGGCCATGTCGTTTGGCAAACCCACGGCACCGTAACAGACGCCTCCTCCGACGCCCTGAAGTCTGCTGTCTCCAAGCTTCTCGCCTCTCCCCCTCAGTAACTCTCTCGCTCTCCCAGCGGGTAACTCTCGCTTTCCCAGCGCCGGAGGCGCGAAAGAAACTAGCCCAGCGTGTCAGCCGAAGGGATCACAACGTGCGCAAGGTTCAAGCGCCTTAGGCGCGACATTCCCGCGCGGTCGTCACAAAAAAGCGGCCCTTCCTTTTTTGTAGATGTACTTGGATTCGACGAGGCTTTGCGCCCGTGCGCTGCTCTTACACCGGTTTGGCGCTTGCGTCGATCAGGCTAGCCTCCGCCATCGGACTGCTGGCCGTTTCCTTTACACAAAGTTCCACGGCTTCCGCCATGCTTTGCGCTTCCTGCTGCTTGGTCGTCAGCCAATTCCCGAACGTCGCTTTTTCCCGCGCCACGCCATCCAGGTTGCGCCGCACGCGTTCCATGTATCGCGCTTTCACCGTCTCGAGCTCCGCCTGTATCTGAAGATTTTCTTCTGCCTTTCGGGCCCACTGCGCCTCAAATACCTTTCTCTGGTCCGTCTGGTACGTATCGATCGCCTCTTGCCGCGCCTTCGCATCGCGCACCACTTCGTCGATGCTCACTCTCGCGGCGTCCAGCGCCATCAGCACCGAAGCGCGTTTCATCTCTTTCGATAGTCCCCGGATGTGTTCACTGTGCAGCATTTCGACCACTTTATTTATGCTGTAGCCCCGGCGAGGCCCCACGATTCCCGCCGCACGGTAGATATCTTCCATCGACAGCAACTCTCCCGGAAAGCTCTCGCCACTCTCTCGTCCTTCTCCCGCTGAAACTTTTTCTGTCGCCACCGCTATCACCTCCGGCACTTTCTTGCCCATCTCGCTTGGAGCATTGCCAATTCCGTTGCGGCTTCCATTCGTTTCGTCTTGCTTATTCCCCCAGTGGGCCAGATCGAGCAATTTGCTTCGCATATGTTTCCTTTCCTGCCCGTTTCCTTTCAGAGCCTGTTCCTTTTGCGGTTCCTTTCCTAGAATTTCATCAGACCCTTGCACCCGCAAAACGCCGGGACCCTCTTGGCTGCTTGCCTGCTGCCGCACCGCAGGCGGCGGACGGACCCGGTTCACAATTCGCTCGACGGTTATGATTGGCACACTCTCCACTTCTTCTCTTGCTATTTCCTTCGGTTTGCTTTCTTCCTGCTTCGGTGACTGTTCCGATCGAACTGCTGTGACCAGAACATTCCGCTCCACAACCTTGACACTTTCCAACGCCGGAACGCTCGCCACCACAACCTTCTTCGGCGCTGCGCTGTTCTTCGCATCTCGCTGAATTCCTACCAGATAATCCATCCCGTCTTTGCGGCAATATCGCGCGACTCCTGAAAATTCTTCCCACCGCCACTGCACCCTTAGCTTTGCTCCTACATCAATCTGTTTCCTCACCCGAATGCATGCACCGGAAATGGAGGTGTTCTCCATTTCGCGCACGCTCCCTTTGCAAAATTCCCTTCTCGTCTTTCCATGAGGTCTCCACCACGATCATCACCGCCGTGCGTGGCTCGGGTATGGGGTCTCTCATGCCTGCTCTATCGGCAAAGACCTGAATTCGGTCCACGTGACGGCTCACTGTCCAATTTGGTGCACTCCGGCTTCAACCTCTACACCATTAAAATACTAAGCACGTCTCACCGTTGCAGCGGAAACCTGCAACGCAACAGTTTTTTGTAAAATGTGGCGATGGTTTTTGTGCCAACTAAGCGTAGGACTAACCGCTTATCGCATACCTGGTTTACAAAATGTTAACGGCGCGTGCTGCCAACAGCACAACAATGATCAGCGAGATCAGCGATTGAAGCATCGTCCCCAGCTTCGCCCACCGCGACAGCACTGCCGTGTCCGTCGGCGAGAATGCCGTGCTGGTGTTGAATGCTAAAAACAAATAGTCCACGAAGTGCGGGGTCCACGACGCATCATCACCTTCACGGGTAATCATCTGCGGGAATAAAAATGAACTGCGCGACATTCCTGGCCCACGTTCGCGCTGCAGCGGACCACCCGCATCGAGCTTCCAATACCACAGCGCGAACACCAGAATATTCGTGATCCACAGCGCGCCCGCGGAACGCATCAGCGCTTTCGGTGTTTCCAGATGATGCGGAATGCCATGAATCAAATGAACGAGAGCGGCAACCATGGCGAGCGTGATAATGCCATTGGCGATGAATGTGAGAGTTCGAGTAACGTGATGGTCGCCGCGTCGATCCGAGACCACAATCGGAATCAATAAAAAAATGATGATCGCAAGGAGCAGCCAGCTCGGCCCCAGTGAAAGAGGTTCTGGTAAAGCGAGGTAAACGCCCGCGGCAGCTAACATCGCTATAAACGCAGGCCAACGCGGTTCGCGCAAAAGTTGTCCGCCCATAGGCTGGTGACCGAAGAATGCGCGTCCAGTCTAATACAAAACGGCAACCGTCAATCCAACTTCGCGCGACGGGGGAAGAGCAGCAACAGAGTGTATACCCCGAGGGTGATGCCAATGGGCAACTCGCAGAGCGACAAGAACGCCGCAATAATCGCGAGCATGCGGCCTGCCCGCTGTCCCGCCAAGAGCGCAAGCCCAGCCAGCAAACCGAACAAACCTGAAAGCACGGACAAAATAATCGCGAACAAATAAAACATGTGGAAAGTGGCCATCAGGCTTTCCGGATGGGCCACCTCTATTAGAGTGGCGCCGAACATTACTGTGGCTTGTCGAGTGAAATTGACAAGCCACAGCGCAATGCCCAAACGCAACGCGCCATAAACGATCCAGAAGATGCCGAGTCCCCGTTGGGAAATCGCGAGATCCCGCGGAGCGGCATCGTGTGTCATCGTTGCAGTAGCCATTTCACCACCCTTCCGCTGGACGCTGAAACAAGCAGCGCATCCAGCCAGTCAAGCCGGTGTTATACACCTATCGCTTGGACCTTGCGCGTCGAGTGGTCGCACGCACCTGTCTGGTGCCACGCCACGCCGCTCGTTTGGCAGACGAAGCCGCCTTACGCACGCTGCGGCGAGCAGCCTTGGCCACTTTGTTGGTACGTAGAGCAGCGGCCTTGTTGCTGGTGCGTCGAGCAACGGTCTTGCTCTTTCGGACCAGCTTTCTTCCCTCGCGCTGAACGGTTTCGGCAATATGACTCGGGCTCAGTGCTTTCTGCGCGGCATCCGCTTTAGCGGCGATGCTGCCCAGAGTGGATCCGATTGACTCGGCCATGCTGATCAAGAGTGCTTCGTCCTTGGTGTGCCTACCGGTGCGTGCTTTCATTTGCCGTCTCCTTTTTTAGAAAAGCGGACTGCTAGCTGAATGTTCACAACTTCTTTGCCGCCTGGCTGTAGGCGTTTTCGCCAGCGTCGATAGCATCCTGCACGCGATCGACGTGGTCTTGCGCCGTGTCCGCCAGTTGCTGCACCTTCCTCTTTAATTGTTTGCCGGTGGTACGGAGCTGATTCACTCCGTCGGTGACGCCGTCGGTGATGTCGCTGCGCAAATCCTCTCCTGCCTTTGGGGCAAACAGCAACGCCACCGCCGCGCCTAAGCCAAGACCTACCGCAAAAGGAAGGATGGTTCCAGGCATTCCATTCTTACTCATGGCCAATCTCCTTTCTGATTTCCAGAATTCGGTTAAGCACCGGCTGCTGGCACAGATCGTGTCGGCAGCCGGTAAATTTCGGGTGCATCAGGCGCGAGCCGCTTTCGCCTTCATGGTCTTTCCCTTGCCGTTATTGTTTTCAGCTTCGACCGATTCCTCGGCTTCAAGGTTGATGCGCTCGGCGAGTTGCGTGAGCTTCTTGTCGGTTTCTTTTTCTTCGTCGAGAGTCTGGCGCAGAAGCGATTCGGCTTCGCCCTCGCCGAGCAGATTGGCATAGGTGGCGACGCAGCCGTAACCTGCGATTTCGTAGTGCTCCACGCGCTGCGCCGCGGAGATCAGTCCGGCATCCAGCTCTTCGGGAGCGGGATCTTCGGAGATCATTTCGGCGCCTTCCTTAATCAAGCCTTCCATGCCCTTACACTTTTTGCCTTTTGGGCTCTCTCCGAGGGCTTTGAAAATCTGTTCCAGACGTTCGACGTGCCCCTTGGTCTGTTGCAGATGTTCTTCAAAGCCGGCGCGTAGATCCTCAGCGGAGGCGGCCTTGGCCATTTTGGGAAGGGCTTTGACCAATTGATTTTCGGCGTTGTGGAGGTCTTTGAGTTCCTCGACGTATAGATGCTTCAAGCGATTCATTTCCATGGAAATCTCTCCGTAACTGTTCGGTTTCGACATTGCGACGCAACAATGCCGTACCTACCATAAACAACTTTTGCGACGCGGCGGACCATACGCAGAAACAGGTAGGGGGCGGGAATGAAATGTGTAACGTGCACTGGATTAGTGAGCAGAGCTGAATCTTCCACGCTGTTTATGACGAAAGGCAAATTTGCGGTAGACGGGTCGCGTGCCGGGAGGTGGTTCACCTGGCCAGACGGGGTCGTCTAAACGCTCTGCGGGCATGTACGGAATCGGGTTATAGGCGTGGACGCGTGGGTCGAGTGGGTAGAAGTGACTGAGGTCAGGGATTTTTTCTGGTGCGTTGGGAGTGGGTGGGGGAGTGGCCGTCGCCGGGATTGGATCGGTTGACAGAGGCGCGGCAATTGGTGAGGCGCCGGACTGCGCATCATTTTGCGTAGCGGATGGAGGGTCTGCAGATGGTGCGACTGGCGCGGCGTTGACGGTGGCGAATATTTGATTGTTGTAGGAAGGAAGAAGGGCCCCGGAAGGATCGCAGATGACTTCGCCACGATCCGGGCGAGGAAGATCGTGAATGATGGTGCGAGGATGGAGTTCGCGATCGAGCTGTCGGTGGAAGGCGATTTCGCGATGAGTGCGGAGAATAATTTGTCCGAGGAAGCCGATCATGCCGGCCTTTTTGTGAGGTAGACGCCCGGCGATGAAGGCGAGAAGCGTTTTGGAAAGGAGGTGGTTGACTTCTGACGGAGTGGCGAGGGAGCCAGCGGCTTCGGAGAGTTCAGCGGCCATGATGGCCTGCGGTGAGGGAGGCTTGGGAGCGTGAGTGAAGCAGAGGGTGGGATGAGAGGTGGAGCTGGGGATTGGGTGAGAGTCCAGAGCTGGATTTCATTTTGGGACCTTCCCATTTGCAAAGTAGACACTCCACCCCGGGTGTTTTTCGTAAGAGTGGCAGGGAAAGGAGTTACGGGAGTGGGGATTTGTAAGAGTGGCAGCTAAAGGAGTTAGGGGAGAGTGGCCAGCGACCGGCGACCAGTGGCCAGTAAAGAGAGCAGAAATAGCAGTTGAGAGCTGAAAGTTAAGGTTGAAAGAGGGGGAAAAGTGGCGGGGTGCACGGCGGGTCCAGGGTGGCGGAGCATGAACAGGGTAATCCTTTTCTTTCCGGGTTACTACACTAAATAGTATACATTGATCTGGCTAGATGTCAAGATGAAATTACGGTTGGCTGGTGGAGGCGGGCTACGAGGACCAAGTTAGAGGTTTTCCCGAGAAGGCCAACACCCTAGAAAAAAGCTCTTGCAGCGGCCGACGCCATTAGAGATAGCGTGTTTCCTGGACCTTGGCCGAAATTATGGTTAGCATCGCGCTTCGCCGCATTTAACCCATCTGTCTGTCGTGATGATTTTGTCAAGGTTGGCGGCGGCGACGAACTTGGCTTGCAGATCCGATTTAGCAATGTGAGTTTTGGTAACTTCAGAAGAATTGATTGCTGGGCGCAAATTGTCGATTTTGGCCTGCGCCAAACGACTATAAAATATGGAGGCATCGGCTTCGCGGAAGTCGCGAAGCATTCGCCAAGATCAAGAGCAAGGGACACACAAACATGAAAGCAAAGAACACGATCTGCCTGTGGTTCGACAAGGACGCGCATGAGGCGGCACGCTTTTACGCCGCCACGTTTCCGGATAGTAAGGTAACTGCAGTTCACGAGGCTCCTGGAGATTATCCGAGCGGTAAGAAGGGCGATGTGTTGACGGTGGAATTCACGGTGTTAGGCATTCCCTGTCTGGGTCTCAACGGAGGCACGGCGTTCAAGCACAGCGAGGCCTTTTCGTTCCAGGTCGCGACAGAAAATCAGGCCGAGACGGACCGCTACTGGAACGCGATTGTGGGGTATGGGGGGACGGAAAGCCAGTGCGGTTGGTGCAAGGATCGCTGGGGCTTGTCGTGGCAGATCACCCCGCGCGCGCTATCCGATGCGCTAGCAGCTGGCGGGGGTGAGGCAAAGCGAGCCTTCGAAGCAATGATGACGATGAAGAAGATCGACGTCGCGGCCATTGAGGCAGCGCGGCGAGGCTGAAGTAAGCAGGAGTTGACGCTAGCTGGTTACGAACATGTCCGGCACATCAAGTGCAGTGAGGGCATAGACGATGAAGTTATTTCCTGCCGGCGGCAGGGGATTCCCGTCAACGTTGCGGATGTCGTGGTCCGCGATGCCTTGACAGACGACTCCGACCGCATAGGTCTGTGGAGGATTGTTAGCCTGAAACTGCAAGCGAGCGGTGGCGTAGTTGAGAGACCCAGAGTTCGATTCTGCACCATTTTCGTCGACATACCATGTGCTGGTGAGAAGTGGGATTCTCGTCGCGGAAACACCAGGGATCCTTTCAAAGATTCCCGTGGTTCGATTCAGCACCCAAACAATGAGCCATACATAGCTGTAGAGCCAGTCGGCTTGCAGGGTTACAAGGCCACTGTGGTCGGAGTCAAACTGACCGTAGAAGGCGGCAAAGGTTGATTCAGTTGTGGCTGCCAGGTTTACCGATTGGAGCGTATGGAGCTGACCGGTGGCGATGTTGGCGAATCATACCAAAAGACGAGATGCCGAGCCGGGATGCCTCCATCAGTGCGTCGTTACCGCCAACACTAAGTGCGAGATGGGTGCAGTCTTTTGGCAGACGCTGAATCTGGTCAGGAATGTTGAGAGTCGTTGCCCCATCGACGGCGAGTAGCGAGGCACGCCATCCCGGTGGGAGCAAGTCGCGAACTTGCGATACGACGTCCGTGCCTCCGCAGGTGTAGGAAGCGTTGTCGAAGATAGAATCGCCTAATAAGACCAGGTGATGCATGGTCGCAATTCTATCGTCATTCTTTTGGTGCTGCACCCGTACGGCTCTGTTTGGTGGATCACCTGAGAAGCTTGTTGGCGAGCCAGTGGTCGACGCTGAATTTTCCCGGGCCGGAGCAGATGAGCCAGATAAAGAAGAGGACGTAGAGGACTTCCGGAAGGTAGAGGAAATCGTCGAGCCAGTTGAGAGGCGAAAGACCCTTCGGCAGGGTGGAAATCGCGCTGGTCAGGGTGGCGACAATCATATCGATCAACAGAGCCACGGAGGCCACGCTGGAAAGAAACCCGAGGGCGAGCAAGGAGCCGGCAAGGAATTCGACACCCGAGACGAAGTAAGCCATCTGGTGGGGAAACGGGACTTTGGCCTGAACGAGGGTGTCGTAAACAGGTTTGATGCCGCCGGCGGCAAACAATTTGTTTGCGCCAGAGATGGCGAAGAACAGCCCGATCGAAACGCGTACGAGCAGGATGGCATATGGTTGCAAATCAGAGCTACCCTGCAGAGCAAACTGGACCAACCGTTTCCAATCCATGTGTTGTGCCTCCCTCGGAGGATGTGCCGTCCGACACCCCATAGGGCGGCGGCGTTGGCTAATTCTGGCGCATCGAGATTATGTGTCCATGCGTTCGACCCATTGAGCGCGCGACGCGGGAGCCACGAATGGATCCGCAAAGTACTGAGTTTCGCGGGCAACCTTGTCGCCGGTGAACTCCATGATGCTGACGGTGTAGGATGGCTTGCCGTCGTATGTGAGGATGAATTCGGTGACCCAAAGATCACCGGCGCCAATGATTCGGCGGATCGTAAATCGCTTTTTGTTGGGCTGACTGGCGCGTTGGCCCTGAATGTTGCGACGACCGCGGGTCCGCTCGTTGGACTGCGGATATTCCAACACGGCATCCTCGTGATAGATGAGGTGCTCGGTATCAAAATCGTTGGCATCGGAGGCGGCCCAATGCTGATCGAGTGCCGCACGGATGCGTCGATCTCGCGCTACGGAAGACTGGTCGTTCTTTTGTGGATCGCTCATGTTGAGCCTTCAGCTTGGCAAGGAGCTGGGTGTTGCCGAATGTATAGAAACACAGGCGTTCAGAGGAAGCAATTGGACGATGGTATTGGCCATGTACGGCTGGAACTGAGGCTGATGAGGGGATGGAGGAAAGAGTCGAAAGATAAAAGTTGAAAGTTAAAAGTCAAAGCACATGGAGCCGCTGTTATATCTGTGGATTACAGTGGAGCGGATTGTGTGTCTGCGCCCGACGACATTCTTCATGGCGGGGGACGGAGTGGATTAGCTATAGCCGAAGGGTTGCGGTCTGAGGCGCGAGGAACTAGCTAACGTCTCAACGCCTACGGCTGACCGGATTAGAGAGAGGAGGGTTAATCGAGAGACACTACGATTGCGGCGAGTTGCGCAGAGCTAGGTCTAGGTCAGACCAAAGGTTCTCGAGATTAGAGATACAGCGTTATTCAGTGGTAGAACAAGAAGATTCCAATGAAGAGAACAGCGCCGACATAATACATTGCGACTACCCACCAAAACTGCCTCGGTTCTTTCGCGCGGTAGACCCAACCGGAAAAGCGTGCCCGCGCTTTCCCGGTGCACGTCGAAACGACAGCCCCGGAAAATGAGATGAGCCCGAGAATCAGGTAAATATAATGCGAGTACCAATCAGGCATGCATGACGTCCGATTACTTCGCGGTTAAGTGAACCAGTTTCTGTGCGGGAACTCAGTGAAATGGAAAGGGCAGCCTGAGTAGGCTTTCTGTTGGCGTGACAAGCAACGCCGATAGGGCGAGGCGAAGCTGGGTGTTAATAGGCGTGGATTAGCTCGATGCTTACGCCGCCGATTTTGTCGGTGTCCATGTAGTGATATTGGCCGGAATCGGGCTTTCCGACATCACCCCAGGCGCCGGCCTGCCAGACGGGGAAGCCGAGTTTTTCAAAGACGGCAGATGCTTTGGAGAGGTCGTCTATAGGCAGGCCAATGTGCTGAATGCCCTCGCCATGGCGATTCAAAAAATCTTCGTAAACATTGGGTGGAGTAGATGGCGGCTGAATCCATTCATAACTGATGGAGCCGAGGCGTTGAAAGCCGACTTCAAATGCCAGGGAAAGAGGCTGGCCGCGATAGCGGGAATCGTCGCGCGGCGTAGCGTGCTCCAGATCGAAACCGGGGAAGCCAAGTTTCTGCCAGAAGGCGGCAACCGCCGCCGCATCGCGAACAACCGGAGCGATGTGAGAGACAGTTTTCTGCGGGAGAGGCTGAGGCGCGCCGCCGGGCCAGTAGACGAGGCCGAGAACGAATTTGCCCTGAGGCTCGGTGTCGAAGTAGGTGAAGGTGACCGGGGTGTGGTCGATTTCAAAAGTAACCTCCTGCAGGACAGTGACACCGAGGGCGGCCATGCGCTGAATTTCCTTGTCCATGGCTTCGCGGGTGGGAACCTCGTGGACAACAGAAAAGATGCCGTCCTTATGCTCTTGCAGAAAAATATTGTAGGAGTTTAGCGGGCCTGGGACTGGCTGAAGGAAATTGATGGTGAGGTTGCCGAGGCGTCCGGTAACTTGCGAAGTGTCTATGGTGACGGGCTTGCCGTGATCGGAGCCGACGGCTTTGATGTGCGGGTACTTGTGGATGTCGGTCATGCCGAGGGCAATCCAAGTGGGCAAAATCGCGTCGACGTTCGGGGAGAGCCAGGTGACGCGATTGATAGATTGATAGTACTCGGGCAACTGTGCGGCTTCACAGGTTGCTGACAGAAAGGATATGAGAGCAAGACAGCGCAGAAGCTTCATGTGTCGCTCCGTTTCTGAGAAATTCGAGGCAAGTTCGTCACAAAGTCAAAAGATGCGGCGGAGATAGTTCTGAGGAGCGCGAAGCCAATGAAAGAAAGAGTGGCCGGTGCAGAACCAACTGGAATCGCTGGATAGAGAGTAGCAGAGTTCTGTTGTTGGGGCGAAGGGGACTGAAATCCCGACGGAACTGCTACTCAGTCTGGGTGGCGAGCGTCCCAAATCCTGTCGAATCGGCATTGCGGCGAGTACTTGGCTGACATCTCGACAACCTCCGAGTCTCGTCAAACAAGACAAGTCGTACGCAAACGCGTGAGCTCGCTCAGTAGGTGTTGCATCGGCTAGGAGTGTAATACTATGGACCCGATAAAAAATGTAGCGGCTGCCTCCTGTCACGTGGCCCCCTGACAGGTCGAATTCGTTCTGCCCAAGAGACTGTTGCGTCGACAAAGAGAAGCTTTCCCTGAAGTCTCCTTTTCTGCTCACCTCTGTCCCAACGCCGAATCTTAAATCGCAGAGTCGACCATTCTTGAAATAAAGTTCCGCGCCAGAGCCCCAACGAGCCAGCCCGACATAACGCAGGAAATAAAATCGCTCCCCCAACTCTCCAATATTTTCGAGGGCCACACGTACAGAGAAACCGACATCGGCCGAGTACTGTCGCTGTAGGAAGCCGGAAGAGTGCTAGCGTGGTACTGCGCTAGGATTGGGCGGGTTTCCTCTAACGTGGTAGAGCCGACTTGCATAGAACTCACTGCGGTTACCAGAGATTGAGCTCGAAAACGCGCGCGCAGATTAATGCCAAAGAGAATTGTCTACGCGAGGAAGGCACCAGCAGCCGCCAAGCTAGCGCACCGATTGCCCAACGGACACCGCGAATCGAGCCTGCAGCCATTATTAGAATTAGACACCAACGCTTTGTTTTAGTGTCGAGAACGAAATGGTGGCCTTGTCGTCGGCGTCACTGACAAATCAGGCCCAAGTTTCAATAAGTGAGTAAGTGGCGAAATGAGAGAAGCAAAATCCATCATATTTGGTCGTAGGGCCCGGTTTGTCGTGCGAGCGCAATGAAGACAAAACCAAAAGGCCGAGTGTACGCGGCGAGGTGGCGAAATGGGTGTACAATCGCGGCTGTTTTTGACGCCGGTAGCAGATCCCGCCCTACACAGAGAGACGCGCGAAGAGAAGGAGGAAACGTCATGGCAAACGGCCTGTTGGTTACCAGTCAATTCAACCACAGTGTGCTGGAGTACAACGCGACGACGGGGGCCTTCGTGAGGGTGGCGGCGAGCGGTGGAGCGCTGGGCGATCCGCTGGGAGTGGTGATCGGGCTCGACGGCAATGTGCTGGTGTCGGACGGGCAGACGAACCAGGTGAAGCGCTACGACGGAACAACAGGCGCGTTCATGGACGTATTTGCGTCAACGAACCTGGGAGGACCGGCGGGCATGACGATTTACCAGGGAGCGTTGTACGTAACGAACTCGAATCCCACGCAGAGTGTGCAGCGATTTGACGGCACTACCGGAGTGAACACCGGGAGTTTTGTGCCGTCGCTGAGTAACCCGAGCCCGCGGGATGTGAAGGTGAACTCCGCAAATAACCGCTTGTACGTGCTGTACTACAACGCAGCGACGGTGGAGACATTCGATCTGGGAACGATGGCGTCGCACGGCCTGCTGATGCCTGCGGGCAGCCCGATCGGGTCCGGCGGACTGTACACGCCATCGGGAATGGCGTTTGGTCCGGACGGGAACCTGTATATTTCTGGCGGAACGTTCGGAGGGAATCTTGGGGTGCGACGCTACGATCCGGCGACGGGAGCATTCATCGATTTCTTCGCGAATACGGGGAGCGACCTGTACGTGCCGATAGGGATCGCGTTCGGTCCCGACAACAATCTGTACGTGGCAACGCAGAACGCGGCAAACGTGATGCGCTTCAATTATCCGAGCGGGGCGTTCATGGATTTCTTCGTGCCTGACGGGAGCGGAGGGCTGACAGCGCCGTTCCATTTGACGTTCGGAACGAGTGCGGCGGGAGCGCTGACGTATACGTTGCATCGCGAGTGCCTGAATAACATAGATGACCCGGGCATGCGCTGGCAGATTGAAGGCGGAAAGGTGCTGGAAAATGGCAAGCACGTGGCGAACTACTCGAGCGTGAAACGGGTAAGCTGCGGAACGATCGAGCAGAACACGGCGCAGTTGTGGGTGACGCTGTTCTTTCTGGGGAATCACCCGCCGGAGAACCTGACTCTGCACGGGGCGCACGACTTCCATAGTGGAAAGGAAATCGGGAGCGTAAGCGCAGCTTCGTCGGCTTATTCGGCGCTGATTGGGAAGCAATTCAAGCGCGTGGGAAACACTTTGACGATTGGATAGCGGCGAGCAAATTGTGCGGCATTGAGTGGCCGCGTGCGCTGAAAGAATAATAATAAAGATACGAGTAGCTGCGTCCGGGTTGGTCTTCAATCCAATACTGGAAAGTATGAATCGAGTTTGCGGTGAACTCTGTATAGGCGCGTCTGCGTTAGTACATTATTCTGCTGCGCGACGAACTAAGTAGACCTAAACAGGAGTTGCCACGATGAAAAAAGCAATTATGACAGGGCTGGTTGCGATGATGTTCTGCGGATTGAATGCGGCGGCGCAATCGCAGGATTGGTATCACGACCGCGACGCGCGGTACAACGGGGATCATTGGAGGTCGCAGGTGTTCGCAGAGGTAAGGTCCGATGTGGATCACGTGTGGCCCGAAAAGCATACGTCGGACAAAGAACGCGAACGACTGGAGAAAACGAAGCAGGAGTTGACGGATTTGCAAGCGAAACTGGACCACGGTGAGTGGGACAACGGGCATGTGAACGATGTGATTGACTCGCTGCGAAAGTCAGCGGATGACAATCGGTTGTCGGAACGCGACCGGGCGGTGTTGAGCGATGACGTGTCGCGATTAAAGGATTTGCAGAACGAACACAACGGGAGACATTGAGATTAGGTGATAGCCTGGGGCGTTGGAACGTAGTCCTTACGAAGGCGAGAGTCCACCAAGGCGGCGAGAGACAAGGCAAGATGAAACTGACATGAAAGTCAGCGCTACATTTAAGACGCAAGGACAGGCGATCGGCTTGGATGGAGTGGAAAAGCAGATCCCTCGCTTGGCTCGGGATGACAAATGCGCTCTCGCGAGACGACAGACGGTTCGCACTCAGACAGTTCGCATCGAATTGACGAGATGGCCCATGCTGGGTATTGCAGGCGGCTCATTTGCTTTGCGGAATGAAACCGGGGACGCCAGTTTTTACTACTTCATTCAGGCGCTGTCTAATCTGGATGCGTGTGATTTCGTCGAGTGCGTCTTGCGGAAGGGCGGAGATGTCGAAATTCTCCTTGGCACGGGCCGCGGTTCTCGGCGTAGTGAGAATAGCGGTGCCACGCTGCACGGCCCAAGCCAGCAGCACCTGAGCGGGCGTTTTTTTAACGCGCGCGGCGATCGACAAAATGACGGGATCCTCCAGCGGCCCCGGCCTGATGCCGTGGCCTAAGGGCGCAAAAGCTAAAAACACAATTCCCTTCTGGTTACAGAAATCCAGTAGCTCCGTTTCCGGAAGATAGGGGTGCGATTCGACTTGGACGACGGCCGGCTTGATTCTGGCTGCTTCATAGAGAGGCTTCAGTTCGTCTAAACCGACGTCGGAAAGTCCAATAGCGCCGCACTTGCCATGATCGACCAGATTTTCCAGCGCTTTCCAAGTGCCGAGCAGAGTGACGTCGTGATCGTAAAGGACATTGCCGTTTGGATCGCGCGGATCCTGGTTGTCGCCGGGTTGAAAAGCATAGGGAGTATGTATGAGGTAGAGATCGAGATGCTTGAGCTGGAGGCGGTCGAGGCTGGCCTGGAAAGCCGGTTCGACGCGGTCGGGGCGATGATTGGAATTCCAGAGCTTTGAGGTGACGAAAATTTCTTCGCGCGCGATGCCCGCGGCGGCAAGTCCGGCGTGCAAGGCTTGGCCGACCTCGCGCTCGTTTCCGTATCGCTCAGCACAATCGAAGTGACGAAAACCGGCTTGCAATGCGTCTTTAGTGGCAGATATGGTGACGGCTGGGTCGGGAATCAGGGTGCCAAAGCCGAGCGCGGGCATGCGGCCGGCTCCGTGGGTGAGTGGAATTCTTGCCGTGCGGAGATCAGGAGATTCAATCATGCTCAACTCCAGCCGTTTGGCGTGGGGTCCTTGCTGCCCGGATTCAAAAATTAGATGCCGGGTGCGGCAGGGTGGGCGCAAACTTATTGGTTTGAATGGCCAGGCCGGCGCTATCTTCGTGGCACGTAAGGGTTGCCGTCAGTGATCGCTGGTGGAATCGAGAGTGCCGTCGGACCACTTGGCGACCGGGACCAGGAAGATGGTTAGTCTGTCTTCGATGGACTGGGATGCCAAGATTGGCGAAACCGGCAAGTTTGCGCCCCACGCGGCAGGGTCGGTTAGCGGAACAAAAAACATCAGATGGGGATGCCAGTGGCCGCCGCGGTCGCTTAAGTACGCTTGCTTGGACAGCATGTAGCACATGGCGCCAGATTCAATCGACGGAAGTTCTTTTTTGTCGAAAGCGATTTTAATGGCCTCGACCATCTGTGCCTTGGATCGTCCGGCCAATACCAGTTCGGTCTTTTTGAGTGTGATGGGCAGGTAAGTTCGCGCGGCAGGCGCGTTGAAGCAGATGGCGCCGCGGAGCTTGGGATTCCAAAAATCGGGATCATCGATTCCAGCGGTCCAGGAGCGTTCTACCAAGCAGACGAATCCGTTCTTACCTTTTGCAGCGATCTCGTAGCCATGCCGTCCGAGGACCATGACCTCGGCGTCGCGCGAGATGGATTCCGGAGCGGCGCTGCGTGCCAAGGCTATTTCGGTATTTTGCTCCATCAAGTATTGCTCGAGCGGAGCCATGCTGGGATACGGCGATTTGGCGTCTTGAGCGCGTAGCGGTGCGAGGCAGGCAGCGGCGACGAAGAGTAACAGGGATTTTTTGAGTGCACTCGTCGCGCGAACATTTAGTTGCATTGGATTCTCCCGAGCTAGAGTGCTCTTTTATACCACCATGCGGCCGGCAATGTTAGCTCTCAGCAAAGAGCGGTCAGGATTCGAGGCGATTCGAGGCTGCAACTTTGGCGTACCAATGACCTGAATCCTTGATGGTCCGCTTTTGATTGCGATAGTCAACATAGATCAAGCCGTAGCGCTCGGTCTGACCGTTGGCCCACTCGAAGTTGTCCATCAAGCTCCAGGCATGGAACGAGCGCACACGCGCGCCATCGGAAATGGCTCGGGCTAATTCCGCGAGCTCCTGGCGGAAAAATTCGACGCGCCTGGAATCCGGCACGCGTCCGCTATCGTTTGGGCCGTCGAGATAGCCGCAACCGCTCTCGGTCAATTCGATGACGGGATTGTTGTACTCGCGAGAAATCTGCATGACAAGGTCGTAGATGCCGCGCGGCCAAACTTCCAAGCCGGATTCCGTGAGTGGTCCCTCCGCCGGCATAACGGCGCGAAATCGCGTATAGGGATCGCGGCCAGTGGCTGGGTCCGCCTCAATTTCTGTGCCGCTGAAATTGCCGCCTTCAAATGCGGGGGCGTGACTGACGTCAGAAACAATGCGCCGCGTGTAGTAGTGAAAACCCACCCAATCGAGCGGCGCATACATAATCTTCTCGTCGCCAGGCTTGGAGCCCATCAGTTCGTACGGCGACTCGCCGACAAAGGCGTTGGGGTAACGTCCCTTCATGGCCGCTTCGAGGAAAAACACATTGTTCATCGCGTGGTAGCGCGCTGCGGCGGCGCGATCGGCCGGCGATTCCGTTTTCGGATAGGCGGGGCACATGCCATACGCGCTACCCACCGTGGCTTTGGCGGAAGCGGCCTTGATGGAGCGAAGAGCCTGAGCCTGGGCAAGCGTGACCGTGTGCGCGGCTTTCAGGAAGTCGCCAAAATTCGCGCGGCCGGGTGGAAACGCACCCACGCCGTAGCCCATGTAAGTGAACGACCAGGGCATGTTGAAAGGAGCCCACACCGTGATGCGGTCACCCAAATGTTTGGCGAGAATGGCTGCATAGTCCGCATAGTAATTGGCGAGATCGCGATTGGGCCAGCCGCCGCGTTCTTCGAGCGCTTGCGGCAGATCCCAGTGATAAATGGTGCAGAAAGGTCGCATACCGTTTGCGAGCAGGGCATCGACCAGGCGGCTGTAGTAGTCGAGGCCATGCATGTTGGGTGCGCCGATTCCGGATGGTTGAATGCGAGGCCAAGAAATGGAGAAGCGATAACTTTGGAGGTTGAGTTGTTTGGCGAGCGCCATATCTTGCGGGAATAGATGATATTCGTCGCAGGCGATATCGCCGGTCGTGGCGCCCTTTACTTTGCCGACAGTGTGCGTGAACTTATCCCAAATGGATTCGGCTTTGCCGGCTTCGTTCCACGCGCCCTCGACCTGATACGCCGCGGTTGCGGCTCCCCAGAGGAAGCCTTGAGGGAAACGGGCTTGCTGTACCACCGAAGCGGGAAGCGCGCCGGGGATCTGCTCATTGGGAGCCTGAGAACCGCCGCGCAAAACCGATGCACCAACGGCGGCGAGCGAGCCGGCGACAAAGTCTCGACGATTCATTCTGTCCTCCCGTTTGGCAATGGAAGAACGATACTCTTGTCTGGTTGCAGTAGTCGATAGACGTCGAGATTATGAGCTATAAGTTATAAGTTGTAAGTTCTAAGTTATAAGCCGCGCTGAGGGCGAGATTGCGGGAGCGACGAGTCAGAAAACGGGTCGAGCGGGAAGTGCGACGCTGCTCCAAAACAGGGTAACTTCACTGCAGGTGGTAGATGATCGTAACCGGATCTGTTTCGTCAACGATCTTGTAATCTGATGGCAGTTGAAACAAATCGATACTTGGCTCGGACAGATCTAAGTTGGTTAAGCGGGTGGTCGATTCTCCAGATCGCGGATCGATGTACTTGCTCAGGATCGAGACTTCCAGTTCCTTGGAAACCCAGTTCTCCTGCACAATGTTGATGGGCCGATCGTTGCCTTCGCGTCCCGCAGGAATCGTGCGGGTTGTCCGCGTGCCTTCGGCATAAACGCCTTCGATCATCTGCGAACCGAGCGATTCCGTTTGGGGCAGGCCGTTGCCACGTTTTACGCCTGCAGCCGCGGGCGCGAGGCTTATAGCAAATCTTGCCGCGTCGCGCTCAGGGACAGGTGCGACTTGAACGATTGGGTCACTCTTGAATCGGTGTGCAATGTGCTCTTGAGGTTCCAGGACGTAAGCATAACCCATCATGGGATCAAGAATCTCGACCACAATGAATGATCCGAACGACTCAACAGGCCCTTGACAGAACGGATGCTCTATCCGTTCTCGGCCCTGCGAATCCCGATAAAACTTTTGCATCAGGTGCTTCTCGGTGAGTTGTGTTCCGTCGCTCAGGGTCTGTGTGTGAATCGCTTCTTGGACCGCCGAATACGGGCGGGAAGGCCCTGAAACACCAGCAGAAATCGGGCCGATTGTCATGGTGCAACCAAAAGCTGAGCCTCCTGCCGCAGCCGCATTGGGCGGTGGAGACGGGTTTGTTCCCGATTGTGCAGAAACGGATGTACCCCAGTGGAGAAGCAAACCAAAAGAAAGAAACACTCCGAACATGAGCTTCATAAATGCTCCCCGTCAATTGCCAGGCATGATACCCCGCGCGTTACCCCTCGTGTGCTGGGAGCCGTGAGGATTGAGATGCGACTCCTGGGGACTGGAGTGGTTTGGTGGTTCGCCACTATCTTGGGATAGGCGACTATAATTGCGGAGACTGCTCGAGATAGGCGGGAGTAGGCATCAACGAGAAGGATCAAGGATCTGGTTGGATAGTGGACAGTTGCGTGGAGTCTAAGGATATGGGAATGAAAAATGAAGTGAATCGAAGATTATTTCTGAAATGGGCAAACGTGCTTGGGCTGGCGGCGTGGTTTCCAGCGGCAACGAAATCTAGCTCGATCCCGACGCAAGATGCGAAGACTGCGCACGCCGGAGAGGCTTCCGCGGCGAAGGAATTGCGTTCACCGGAGACAATTCTGCTGAAAGACTACCGCCCTAAATCGATCTACAAGATTCCTGTGACGGAAATCGATAAGGCCAAATACCCGATCATCGACATGCATTCTCATCCATACGCGAAGACCGCGCAACAGATTGAGGGATGGGTAAAAACCATGGACGAGGTGGGCGTACAGAAGACCGTGATTCTGACCATGGCAACCGGGGCGGAGTTTGATGATATTTATCGCAAGTACTCGAAATATCCGGAGCGCTTCGAGATGTGGTGCGGCTTGGATTTGTCTGGGTACAACAAGCCGGGATTTGGGCCTGCGGCCGTGAAGGAACTGGAGCGCTGCCGGCAAGCAGGGGCGCGCGGAGTGGGAGAAATCCACGATAAGGGGAGCGGGCTGGTGGCAGGCAAGTCGAAAGCGCCCGGAATGCATCCCGACGATGCGCGGATGCACACAGTGTGGGAGAAATGCGGCGAACTAGAGATGCCGATCAGCCTGCATGTGGCCGACCCGATCTGGATGTATCACAAGATGGACAAGACGAACGACGGATTGATGAATGCGTATCACTGGCGACTGGACAATAAGCCGAACATTGTGGATCTGCCTGGCATGATCGAGATTCTTGATCGCACGGTGGCGAGGCACCGAAAGACGACGTTCATTGCGTGCCACTTCGCCAATCTGGATTACGACCTGGCGCGGCTGGGCGAGATGTTAGAACGCAATCCTAATCTTTACGCGGACATTTCCGCGCGTTACGCAGAGACGGCACCGATTCCGAGGTTCGCGGCGAAGTTTTATGAGAAGCATGCGCAACGACTGGTGTACGGAACCGACATGGGTTTTGATAAGCCGATGTACAGGGTGACGTTCAGAATACTGGAAACGCAGGACGAACACTTTTACGAAATTGAGCAGTTCGACTACCACTGGAGTCTAAATGGATTCGGGCTCAGCGATAAAACACTGAAACAGGTATATCAGGGCACCGCGACAAAGTTGCTTACTGCGCGCGGTGAGCACGGCGGATAGAACAGATCTAACCACTGTGAACGTAGAAGCGGTTTCCGTCGAGATCCTCGATGGTGAACTGCCTGATGCCCCAAGGTTTGTCTTCCAGCGGGTCCACGATGTTTGCGCCGGACGATTTCAATTCGAGGTAGGCAGCATCGACGTCTTCAGCGAAGATCCAGTGGACCGCGGGCTCAAATGGCGGCTGTCTCTTGCGGAAGAATATCGTCACTGGCCTGCGGGTGACGGCGCCAATGTCCTTGGTCGGATATAGCCAGGCAACCTCAAATCCAAGTATGTCTCGATAGTAGTGTTGCGCGCGCGCGACGTCGGCTACCGGAAGCTCTGGCACCGGGGGGCCGAGCGATGACAGAGATTGTTTGGCGGACACAAACTCCTCCTAAGCCAAAAGACTATAACTCATAACTCGCCTCATAGATCAGATCAGAGAGAAGTCCCGTAAAGCCGGCCTATATTCAAAAGGCATGGGCTACAGGAGAATCGAAGCCGGCAAGAAAGCCAGCACGACATTTAAGAATTGCTACTTCTGTTTTCATGCAATGCTAGCTAATTCGATGCGAGGCGGTTTGGACGTGCTGGCCAGGAAATTAAACTGTTCAGATGGCGACGTGAGTTGTATCCTCGGTCGCACGTGCGTTGCCGATGGCGGCTTGTCGAAAAACGGAGGAACCCATGCGACTGCGTCTTTTGTGCTTGCTTTCGTTTGTGGCAGCGAGTTTTGTAATGGGCGGCTGCAGCAGTTTCAAGATTGTGACGCCGGTTGACGGCAGTACGAATGTGACCGCTCCGGTGAATGCAGACATTACTTGGAACGATTCGAACATGACTGCGATTCACTTCACGGTGGACGGCGCGGATAAGACGAGTGCGTTCACAATTACCAGCACACCGACAGGGGGAGAAGCGAAGTCCACACTGGCGCTGCAGCCGGGACAGCACACGGTGGGAGCGTCGGGCAACTATCAGTTCATCTACGCGCAAACGGCGACTGCCCTTTCGACATTCACGGTGAGCGGACCGGTCGTGCCGACACCGACGATCAGCTCGCTGACGCCGAATATTGGACCCAGGGGCACGACGGTGAAAATCACGGGAACGAATTTCTCGGCGAATTGTGCGAACAACATGATCACGTTTGGAACGGGAAGCGCGACGGCCACAGCGCCTTGCTCTTCGACAGCGATTAATTTCAGCGTACCGGCGCAAGCGAGCTTTGGCTCGAACAACGTGACCGTGACGGTGCAGGCGGTAAAGAGCGCAGCGGCGGCGTTCACCGTGGCGCGGGAACCAGGCGCGTTCACCGAGATAACGATGGATATCGAGGGCAAGATCGCGAGTACGCAGTGCTCAACGGCAGCCGCGAAGTTGAATATCTGCACGGGTGTGAATTGCTCGGCGCCAACGTTTCCGTACACGGCGAGCTTCACAAACTCAGGAGGTACGGCAATCGGACATGCGCTGGGCTACCACAAGGACGGCACGGGCACGACCGGGATCGGCGGGGCTGGGTTCAGCTTGTGCACGGTGGGCGTGGTGCTGGACGCGGATACTCATACAAATGGAACTTCGGCACAGGCGATGGGAATCCAGTTCCTGGACCTGTCCACCGGGCAGCTGTTTCCCCTAGGTGGCGAATACTTTTTTAACTATGGAGCGCCGAACAATGCGTCGTATGTGCCGCGAATCTTTCGGAGTCCAGATGGAACGATCTTGATTGTTGCGACGGCTTCGACGATCGGACCATCGACGTTGACCGCGGCGGTGATTGACCAGGCGAACCCGAACACGCCCGCGAATACGGCGTGCACATCGACAAGCGCGAACGCCAGCTTTTTGGCGTCGATCACGGCGAGCAACACCGTGATCATCTCACTTGCGGGGACGAATTGCAGCGCGATCGCGATTCACTAAGAACGCGGCGGTGTCTGGAGGGATGTGACGGCGTAAAGCCGCCGCTACAAGAGTTGAGTCCATGACACGTCCATTTCAGGTGACATTCGTGGGTTGGCTGTTCATCGTCGTCGGGATTGGCAGCACAACCTATCATTTGTGGACAGGCACGCTCGATCGTTGGATGATCGCCATCGTTTTGGTAGGAGTAGTGGCGGTGGTGGCGGGCGTGTTCTTGCTGCGAGGAACGGGATGGGCTCGCTGGGTGATTCTGGCGTGGCTGGCGCTTCACGTGGTGGTGGGCGGGCTGAATTCGCTGGCGGACGAAATGCCGCATGTCGTGCTGCTGTTGGTGATCGGATACGTGCTACTGGGTCCGCCGACGTCGAAATATTTTCAGCGCGCGCGGGATTTGCGCTGAGGCTTTCGCCCGGCGCGTGGCCGAACCTAGGCGTCTGGCGAAGGTCATAGAAGTGCGGGCGGGAAAACCGGGGCTGGCATAAAAGCCAGCGTTACATTTAAGACTACAAGAATAGCCGATTACTCGTTCCGCTAGCTGTGAGGCGACGGCCTCTCGAAGGCGTCTACCCGGAAATAATTGCGGAGCGTATGATGCGGCGTGGAGGGACGGAACATGAAAGCAGTTTTAGGCATGATGGCGCTGGGTGTGTTCGCGGTCTTCGCTGAATTCCCGTCCCCCATGGCACTCCGCGCAGGCGCTGCGAAGCTCACGCCAGCACCTGCGAATGAACAGCTTACTGGAACGTGGCGGCTTGTTCGGTTCACTCGAACCAATGTTGCCACGGGAGAAGCGCAAGATACATTTGGAAAAGCGCCATTGGGATTTATTCAGTTCGGGAGCGACGGGCGAATGATGATGCTGGTGGTGAAGGAGCAGAGGGCAGCGCCGCCGGAGCCGGAAAAGATGACGGAGCAGCAGCGCGCTGACCTGTTCAAGACAATGATCGCATACGCGGGAACGTACACATTCGACGGCAAGGCGCTGACTTGCCATCTGGATGTTACGTGGAATCAGGCATGGACCGGCACCGACATCGTGCGGCACGTGACGTTGGAGGCAAGCAAGTTGATTCTGACGGCAGATGCGCACAAGAGCTACGTGGATGGAAATGTGATTTCGGCGGTGATGATGTTTGAAAAGGTTTTGTAGAGGAAACGTGCGAGTTGGGCCTTCGAGAACGGGCGAAGAAGAAAATCAAAACCCGCACCCTTGAAAGTCACAAGGGTGCACCGGCAACCACCCTGAAGGTTGGCCACTACAAAACAACAGATGGCGGCGTAGAGCCGGCACTACTCGGGTGACGTTACGATTGGAGAGGTGGCTTCTTGTTTTAGCGGGAGGAAGAACTCTGCGGGCGATGCGCGGAAGTGGTGCCAGAGAGTGCGCAAGATTGCGAGATGATCCTGCGGGGAAACATCCTGGGCGCGCAAGGCAAGTCTTAGTGCCAGGTAAAAACTGACCCCTAGATTCAACACAAACGTCACGGCAATTCCCAGCGCGGCCCAAAGCAACGCGCCGCGCCCTAACACTTCCGGGCCACGCGAGGTTAGGCCAAGGGCCAGCGTGCCTGTGGAGAGCGTAACGTGGCGCACATCAAGCGGCACGCCGAAGAAGTGGCCCACGACGGGCGTCATGCCCAGCATGAATCCGAGAACAATGGAGCCACCCCAGCCGGCAATATTTCGCGAGAGAGATTCGGAAATTCTGGTGAGCGTCTCCGGGCTGACGGCGGTGCCGAGGCGGTGCTCTTCAATGGCGCGGGGAAGCTGGTGATAGACCGCCCAGTTTTCAATCCAGCCACCCGCGAGGCTGGAGAGCCACAGAATGACGCCGGTGAGCATGGCGTAGAAAATCGTTCCGCTGTGCAAAGGGTTAAGGGAGGTCACTGCGTACTCCGCAGTTTCGACGGAAAGGAAAGGGACGCCCGTTGCCCACTTCCAGAGCATGCTGAAGACAATCGCGCCAGCGCCGACCGCGACGATGTTGCCAAGCGCGGCGGCGAGCTGGGAACGGGTGATGCGCGCGACGTAGTCGGCCAGCTCGTCGCTTTTCGAGGCATCGCGACAGTGATGAATGATGCGAGCCAGGGTTGCACCGGTCATGGAGGGTTGCTTGGTGGCGAGGGCGAGGTGAAAGTTTTGCATGAGGACAAAGCTGACGGCGTAATTGAGGCCGGCGAGAAAGCCTTCGACAAATGGCGGCAGGCCTTGGTGCGTCACCATCAATTTGATAGCCGCGGTTCCGACGGTGAGCAATCCGCCACCGAGCGCGGCTTTCCACATTTGCGCGTACTCATCGCGGTTCGAGGTGATGTAATGTTCGCCTGTTTTGCCGGCCCACTCGATGATTTTGCGAGCGAGCAGGCGAAAACTGTTTTGCGCGAGATTCACGAGGCTGCGATCGCCGACACGCCCGCGAATCACTTCCTTCATCAGGCGCTGCGCTGTGAGCAACTTGGGCTGGCCAGGCTGAGCCACCAACAAGCCTGAAATAATTTCCATGCGCGTGAGGCTTTTTTCGATGACGTCGAGCGCGTAAACGATGTCGAGGTTGACGCCACGCGTATTGAGGTGATCGACGATGCTCGCGAGTTCGGCGCGACATTCGCCTACTGTCGATTTCCAAAGCATCGCGGCTGCCGGCACATCTTCATTTTTGCGCACCGCCTCGACTAACGCATCGCCTGTACGTGGCAAGCGGTAAAAAGGGGACTGTTGCACCCGTGCGCACTGGCTTCGAGTGCGCAATTTCTCGGAGAGTCCCAATCCTTGCACGCGCGCGCCGAGCAAGCAGAAAGCGTCGAGCAGCGCCGCGAGAGGCCTGTCCCACAATGGGGAACCGTCATCGGGAGATGCCAGAAGAGTGATGCGATCGAAGAGCTCCGAAGGCAAGCCAAAAAAGCGGTCGACTTCTTTTTGCGTGGGAAACAGCCGGAGGAACAAGCGAGCCAGATCCGTCTCTTCGCGCGGCGCCGGCAGAACGATACGGAAGAGGCGGTCAATCGTTTCGGGAACCAAGCCGCGGTCGTTCGGCAAGCCGGATTCCGCGAAGAGCGCCACGGCATCCGTTTCGTCGAGGATTGCGGCCATGGCGGCGCGGTATCGTTCGAGCACTTGCGGCGAAGCTTCCAACACGGAAAGCCAAACGCGTTCGCGCTTCCATTGCGGGGCGCTGCGTTTGCGGGATTGCGGATCGCGGGGCAAGGGCTCAGGAATGCGGCGGTCGGAAACACGCAGCCAGTTGAACAATTCCACAAAGGCGTCGAGGCGAGTGCGGAGAGTGTTTGCGTCAGTAAAGGAGCCGGCGCGTTCCGCCAAGCCGAGCAGCGACATATTGCCGCGCTCGTTCGCCGGAAATAGCGCCAAGACGATGGTGCGTGTCGAGTCCACGTTTGCGGTTCGCTCCTTCGCGTACGGTATGGTAGCAGGTCTCGTGGGCGCCATATTCGTTGTATCTGCGGGGGTTCGGGGTACGTCCAATGTAGCAGGTGAGATAGCGGGCGGGGATTGGCGTGTGCTGTGGCTGAGGAGTTTGGTATGCGCGCAAAAACGTTTTTCCTGCTCGTCGGGATCCTTTTTATCGGAGAGGTTCTTGCCGTTGCGCTTCCCGGGCATCGTCCCCCGGCCACGCCGAAGGAAGCGGACGAATTAAACGTGACGATTCGCGAGTGGGCCGTGCCCGCGAAAGGGCGCCTCCACACGATCCCGCGGTGAGTGTCGATGGGTCGCTGTGAGCTTACGGAACAGGTTCAATTCCGTTAATGTGGAAAGCGCTCATTGAAGCTAACCCGCGCCGACTTTTGGCAAATTCCAGTGGCGCCAAACGCTAATCATGCGAAAAAGAAAGCAAGCGGTTCCGCCGAGTACCGCGGCCCAGGTGGGAGAAAAACGAAGTTTTCTGGCTACGAGCATGATGACGGCGCCGGCCAGTGCCGCGGTGGCATAGACGTCCGCTCGAAGAACCCGCGGCACTTGCGCGAGCAAGACATCGCGGACAACACCGCCACCGACTCCGGTGATCATGCCCATGAGTGCGGCGATAAATGGATGCATTTTGAACTGCAGGGCTTTCTCAGTTCCGGCAACCGCGAACAGCGATAAGCCGGCCGCGTCTACAACGGTCATTAGCCAACCGGGCGTGCCTTCTACCTGGCGGTGCAGAAAAAAGACGCAGGCGCCGCCGGCAACGGCTACCGCCACGTATCGCCAATCGCGGAGCGAAGCTGGCGGAATGTCGCCGATCAAAAGATCGCGAAGGATGCCGCCGCCAAATGCAGTGGCGCACGCCAGGACCAGCAGGCCCAGAAGATCGAGATTTCCGCTGATAGCAGCCATGGCGCCTTCAATGCCGAAGAAGAGCGTGTCGGTTTCCGGTGGCACCGTTCGGCTTGTTTGCATGGTGCGTTTGTTAGGCATTGGTTGTTGCGGAAGCCCAAGAAAGAGAGATTCCTCACTCCGCGGACGCCGTCGGAATGACAAGTGCTAGCACACAGACGTCCTCATGCAGACGCCTTGGCATGAACAACTCTCCGCGCGCTATTCTACTGGATTGAGTGGAATGGACGATCAGGAAATTTGGCGAATGGAATGTGCCAAGATACGCGAGGCAGCGAGCCGAAAGATCAGGGCTTGGCGGCAGCGGTTGGATTGTCGGCGGCCATCTTCTGCGTAATTTGATCGCGGAGTTGCCTGGCGCGGAGCCCCGCGGGGCTGTCGGGATCGAGAGTCAGATATTCGTCTATGTCCTGCAACAGCGATGGATAGTCCTTTTGCTGCAGATGAATGTTAGCAAGGAGGCGGTAGACGATGGCGGTGCCGGGCGCGAGCAGGCGGGCATGTTCCGCGGAATCTTGCGCCTCGCGAATGTGATTCTGGTTCAACAATGCGCGGCCGAATTCGTAATGGCCAAGCCAAAAGTTGGGACTTAGCTGAAGACCGCGGCGGATGACGTTCACACCTTCGGTACAGTTGCCCTGATCCAGCAGGATTGCGCCGAGTCTGACGTCGGCTTCGCCGTATTTGTCGTCGCTCACTTTGATGGAAGTCCTGAAGCTTTTTTCGGCTTCGTGGGCATTTCCCAGGGAAAGATAAGCCATAGCCAACTGATAGTGGGCTTCGTAGTAGCCGGGCGCGAGCGAGATGGCCTGCTGGAAGTCGTTCAGTCCCGCTGCGGAATTTTTGTCCTGGTAGAGTTTTTTCTTGCCGGACTCCATGAGATCGCGCGCTTTTGCAGGCATAGAGAGTTCATGGGTGGAGATGGTGCTGGATTTGGGTGAATCCTGGACTTTGGCGCTGCGCTTCAGGCAGATGGCAATATCTTTTTGTGAGGCGTCCGAGAGATCCACGGTAATGGCGACAGGCTCAAACCCTGGCTCATTGACGCTCAGAGTGTAGATGGCATGCTTCAATCCATCGAAGCGGAACTGCCCGTCGTCGGCGGTGGCGACGCTGGCGAGTTGCGCCTGATCGGCGGCTCGCAAATCAACGAGCACAAGTTGCGGCAGGTGGGATTTCTCTTCGCAGTAGACGTAGCCGGCAAGAGTGACGGGCCTTTGGGCAAAACTGCCGAAGGGAGTGATCAGGCAAGACACACACACTAAGAGAAACGCACCGAGCCGGTCCACAGGGCCTCCGATTTCCGGCAAATTGCGGGGAGTATAGCACCGCGAGTTGTGCGCGTCGCTGGGATTTCAGCGAAAATAACGGAAGCCATTCGATAGCAGGAGAATATCTGGAGGTCGGCGTGATCGTGCAGGTAGTTAGCTCGCTGGTTTACAGATCGACAACGACGTCGCCGAGTGGCTGTGAGCAGCAAACCAGAACGTTGCCGTCGGCCGGAATGTCGAGCGGCTGCGGATCGTAAGCGACTGCGCCTGAAACCAAACCGCTTTCGCAATTGTGACAAACACCGGTTCGACAGGCCCAGCGGACCGGGACATCGCAGGCCTCGGCCATTTCGAGGATGCTGGCGTAGCGCGACGCGTCCCAGTGCGCGGAAATGCCACTACGCGCGAAGGATACCAGCGAGCCAGTGTTGGCGTCGGCGGCGGGCATATGCGGAGGGCGCGTGGTTGCATCGACCACGCCAGGAGTCATGGACTCGCCGCCGATGAAGTTCTCGATGTAAATGCGCTGGGGCGCGACACCCAAGGCCGTGAGCGCCTTTTTCATGTCGGCCATGAATGGCGTTGGTCCACAAAGGTAGAGATCAGCGTCTGGTGGCAGTCCGAGTTCACCGAAGGCCGATTGCGAGAAGCGACCGATCGAGTTGAAATCCTGACCCATTTTGTCGGTTGAATCCGGCCTGGTGTAACAGACGTAGCTGCGGCCATTTGTTAGCGAGCGCATGAGGCGGCTTGCTTCGGCGGCAAACGGATGATGCTGTCCATCACGGGCTGTGTGCAACCACATGATCTGACGTGTGGAGGCTGCCGCAACTAGTGCGTGCAGCATTGCCAGAACTGGCGTTGCGCCGATGCCGGCACTGAGCAATACAATCGGTCGCTCTCCCGGCTGCAGAATAAAGCTTCCGCGCGGCGAGCTGACGTCGAGGCGGTCGCCCACGCGGAGATGTTCGCTCAGGTACTTTCCAGCAGCGCCATTCGGCTCGATCTTCACGCTAATTCGATAATGCTGTGTTGAGAGCGGACCCGAGAGCGAGTAGCTGCGAAAAAGCGCCGGGCCACCGGCGTTGGGCTTAAGACGAACGACGACGTATTGACCTGGCAAAGCCGCGGCGAGCGGGTGACCGTCAGCGTGCTGCATGGAAAACGAGAGAACGTCCGCGGACTCGCGATCAATGGAGGCGACGACGAGCGACTGAAACCCTGACGAGGCTGGATGAGCAGCCGCGGCAGGCGCCAGTCCAGCGTTTCCCGTTTCTTCACCGTTTTGCTGACTCTGGAGCAGCGCTTGAAACGAGCTACGCCATCCTTGCGAAAGCGCTTCGATGCGCAAGGCGAGTTGCAGACGATCGCGCGCGTGATCGGGCAAATACAGCAGCGCGTTGATCTCGGCGACGGTCATACGCTCTACCGCTTCTCCCACCTTCACGATTTCGTCGCCGGCCGCCACTTCACCTTCGCGGAGAACGCGAAAATAGAAACCCGGGCGGCCACTGGAGGTGAGCAAGGACGCCATGCGGGGTTCGTTCATCCGGATGCCAACGCGAAAGCAGGTCACGCGAGGTTGAGTGACCTCGAAAAGCGCGGTCCCGATTTGATAGCGGTCGCCGATGCAAACGACATCGTCGGGCAACCCTTCGACTGTGAAGTTCTCGCCAAACTGACCGTTGACGAAATCAGTTCTGTTCAACCGCTGCTGCCAGTAGCGATAAGATTCAATTTGATAAACGAAGACGGCTCGATGCTCGCCTCCATGCCCGGCCAAGTCGCCTTGACCGTCTCCCTGGAGATTCAAGCGGCCGACACGACAGGGACCGGACAGCGGCTGCTTCCAGACCCCGGTATGTACCGTGCGCCCAATCCACGCGATGTCGCGCGGAAGCCCAACGTTCACTGAAAGCAGCCGAGCCATAGCGTTAGGATACTTTTAATCGTCGCGGCTTGCTGAGGGCGCTTGTTCTTTTAAGGTTTCGTTCAAGACGCTTCCTGAGAAACCTGCGCGCGTGAAATGTGCGCGCCTTAACAGCGCTCACGGTCAAGCCAAGAAGCTGAGCCGTCTCGGCGCTGCTCAGGCCTTGAAACTCCCTGTGGAACACAACGATTCTGAGCTTCTCGCGGAGCTCCGCAATGGCTTGCCGAACTGTGGCGCGGCGTTCGTTTTCGCAAAGGATTTCTTCTGGTGAGGGTCTGCCGTCGGCAATCTCTGCGCCAGCATCATCTTGAGCAGCATCTTGAGCAGCATCCACCCCGTTTTCGTGGAGCGACTGCCGTGCGCGGCGCCGGCGCAAGTGCATCAATGATTCGTTGATGACGATGCGGGTGAGCCAGGTGGAGAACGTGGAATCTTCGCGGAACCTTTGCAGGCTAACGAGTACCCGTTGAAAGGCGCGCTGCACCACATCTTCGGCATCCTGGGGATTGCGAAGGATGCGAAGGGCGGTGCAATAGGATTTGCGCTGATGACGCTTGTACAATTCTGCGAAGGCTTCGTTGTGTCCGGACTTAGCCATAGCGACCAGCGAAGGTTCGTCGCCTATGCCCTGAGTACCAGTGGCCAGGGGCAGGCTTCTGGCTGCGTTTTCCTTCGTTTGAAACTCGAATGCCAACATAACTTCCCCTCCCCTTCTTTTGTTCTCCGCGCTACCAGCGCCCGACGTGAGCGCCACCATCCACGTGCAGAACTTCGCCTGTGACTTGCCGTGCGTTGGACAAATACAGAACGGCGTCGACGATATCGCTGACTTCGGCGAAGCTTCCCATCGGCTGCAGCGTTTTGAGATCTTCTTTGGGACTGTCTTTGTGCAGTGGCGTATCGACGACGCCCGGCGCAACCGCATTGAAGCGGATGCCTTGCTTGGCGTATTCAATCGCCAGATGGCGAATGACGGTGTTGAGGCCGCCTTTCGTGATCATGGAAACAGAGCCGTTTACACCAGCGATGGGGTTATCGGCGAGGGCGGCCGAGATGGAGATCACGCAGCCCGATTGTTGCTTGAGCATCTGCTTCACCGCGAGCCGCGTCATGTGGAGGAATCCCAGAAGGTTGACGGAAACGAGCGCGTTGAAGTCGTCCGTCGAGAATTCCGTGAAGGGCTTAGTTATGAAGATTCCGGCGTTGTTCACCAGAACATCGACGGTTCCAAATTGAGTGACCGCGGCTTCGACGCTTTTCGCGGCGGTCGCCTGATCGCGAATATCGCCGTCGAGGACCAGTAAATCCGGGGTAGAGCGCAAGGATTCGGTGGCGCGAAGGGACGTTGCGACGACGCGATAGCCGTTCTTCAGAAAGCCATCGACCACTCCCGCACCAATGCCTTGCTGCGCTCCCGTAACGATTGCTGTTTTGTTCATTGCCATGTCGCTTTCCCTCAATCACGCCTTGGATAGGGGTTATTAGGCCAGCGGAACGGCAAGGAAACAATTGAACGAAGGTATTGGTGGCACCTTCGTATCGGGCTGCGGTGGGAGCACGAAAAAATACATCCTTTCTTCTTCGTGGTTATCAAACGGGTAGCGAAAAGGGGCGGCGGCCACGCAGACGGCAGGTAAGGAGTGGAGCAATGCTTCGAGTCGAAGTGACGACACTTAATGCTAAAGTATGGCCGATACCATCGTCTGATTGTTTCGCTTCTGCGCTTTTGTTCTTATCGACACGTCGTTCGAAAATGAAAGCTGGATGGAAGGGGAACTCGTTATGCCACCAGGGGCTTCAAACGCCACAGCACCTGCTCGACACTTGCGCGCCGCGGCAAAGCTGCCAAGCGCCGAGGAGCGCCTGAAAGAGCTAGGCATCGAACTTCCGTCACCGCCGACACCGTTTGGCTCGTATGCAGAAGCTGTGCGCAGCGGCAACCTGTTGTTCGTGAGCGGAATGCTGCCGACCGAAGGACACACTGCGAGATTCGTGGGTCGAGCCGGTGCCGAATTCGATGTGGAAACTGGGCGCCAGGCCGCTCGCCTAGCGGCGCTGAATGGTCTGGCGGTCGCGCGCCAATACCTTGGCTCGCTCGACCGAATCACGCGCATCGTGCGGCTCGGCGTGTCTCTGGCCACGACGGAAGATTGCCGCGAGCACCCAAAAGTCGCGGACGGTGCTTCGGACTTGCTGCAAGATATTTTTGGCAGGGACAAAAACCCATGCCGGCTGATCAATGGCGTGGCGAGTCTGCCTCTGGGCACGCCCGTGGCGCTGGAACTGATTTTTGAAGTGGCGTAAGAAGGCCGCATTGTAGCGTTTCAGAAGAAGTACAACTCGGAATCCTGAAGAGGCCATCAGACCTTTGACAAGGCCAAACCGAGCTTACCAGCCATGTTCACCAGATGAGGGAGAGAATCGGCCTTCATTTTTTGCATAACCTTACCGCGATGAGCCTTCACGGTGATCTCGCTGATGCCAAGCTCGCCGCCAACCTGTTTGTTCAAAAGGCCGGCGACGACCAACGCCATGACCTCTCGTTCACGGGGAGAAAGGCAGGAGTAGCGGCTTTGGAGCTCCTTGATTTCCGCCTGCTGGCCGGAAGCAACCCGGCTGCGTTCGAGAGCCTGACGGATGGCGCCAAGGAGCACATCATCATTGAATGGTTTTGTGAGGAATTCGACAGCGCCCGCTTTCATGGCCTGCACTGTCTTGGGCACATCGCCGTGCCCGGTGATGAAGATGATGGGCACATCGGGATGTTCGACCGCGACGCGTTTCTGCAGTTCGAGGCCATTCAAGCCAGGCATGGAGATATCGAGCAGCAGGCAACTGGGAACAGGCGCTCGGGGATGGGAGAGAAAGCGCTGGGCCGAGGAGAAGGTTTCCGGCTGCCAACCGGCGGAGCGGATCAGCAATTCCAGCGACTCTCGTACGGAAATATCGTCGTCAACAACAAAGACAATCGACGTGGCGTTGGGCATGGAAAATGACTCCAATTTATGACCTAGCGTCTCCGTCAAATTCATTCATCATACTCCCCAAGCCGCGGGATTGCGGCAGTTTTCAATACAAACCGAGCGCTGTATTCAGTGCGCCAAGGAGAGCTGTATCGCTGAATGGTTTGAGAAGAAATCCAACAGCGCCTTGCTCCAACGCTCGCCTACGAACTGTGTCGTCTTTTCTGGCGGTGATGAAGATAATCGGAGTCTTGTGCCCCCGAACTTTAAGTTCTTGCTGGAGATCAAGTCCGGTCATTCCCGGCATGACGACGTCTGAAACCAGACATTTCATCTGTCCAACAGTACCGGATGCGAGGAACTCCTCTGCGGATGAGAAAACCTTACTACGAAAGCCAAACTCGCCCAATAAGTCCGGCAGCGACTCGCGAACAGACTGATCATCATCGACAACGGCCACCAATGGACGTTGAAAAGCGCTCCCCTCGTCTAGCGGCTTCATGAAGCAAGAATGCGTCTGCCGAGGTGGCGCGTCTATCAGACTTAAGTATCGGTGCCGCACGGAATAGAAAACAAGAACGTTGCCCCAGGGCCTTCATTGCGAATTGCCCAAAGCCGCCCTCGATGGCTCTCCATGATGGAGCGACTGACGGAGAGTCCGATTCCCATGCCATCTGCTTTCGTCGAATAGAAGGGTTCGAACAGTTTCTCTTCGGTTTGGGAGTCAAATCCGACTCCCGAATCTTTTACACTCAGGCAGACGCCGACGCTGTGGTCGAGGGCGGTTTTGACGATCAATTCGCGTGGACGATCCTCAATCGCGCTCATGGCATCCGAGCCATTGCGTATCAGATTCAGAATGACCTGTTGAACCTGAATGCGATCGCCCAGGACAGACGGCAGTTCAGCGGCAAGATCGGTCTGTACCATGACCTTATTGCGCTGCAGGTCGCCGAGCGATAGCGCAATCACTTCCCTGGTTGCTTCACTGAGGTCGAACGGCTGATAGGCGAGGATTTTATTGCTGAAGAGCGCTCGCAGTCGTGTAATCACCTCTGAGGCACGATTACCATCGCGAATCGTACGCTTTGCGGTTTCGCGCGCACCTTCGAGATTCGGAGGATGGGCATCGAGCATGCGAACGCAGGTGCTGGCATTGGTGACAATGCCCGACAGCGGCTGATTGACCTCATGCGCGATGGCGGCGGTCAAGGCACTCAAAGCGGTGGCGTGCGCAACTTGGGCGAGTTCCGATCGAGCGTTGTTCAGGGCTTCCTGGGCAAGGCGGCGAGCTTCTTCGTTCAGGTGCAGTTGCTTCTCTTTTTCCTTGCGAGCGGCAACCTCTCTTTTGAGTTCTTCATTGGCGGCGGCAAGTTCCGCGGTTCGTTCTGCGACCCGGTGATCGAGCGCGCTGAGCAGGCCCGCTTCTTGTAGGCCGATGGCGGCCTGATTGGCCGCAACGCTCAAAACCAGCCTCTCGGTCTGTTGTGGGAAGTGCGATCGGCGAGAACCAGCAATGAGGAGTCCGAGCTCACCACGCAGACCCATCTGCAGGGGAACGAGCACAATGTCGCGCCCTCGAATAACAATGCTTGGGACCGGGGGCAGTTCTTGAGGGTCGACTCCCAACCATGGCTGGAGTTGCTCAGCGATCTCTTGGAGACCGGGTTGCGGCATCCACGTTGGATCAACGCGCATCATCTCGGCATAGCCTGCTTGGCTCGAGTCCCGTAGGCACGTATAAGTGAAATCCAGGCTCAGCATACTCATGAGAGCGTCGAGCAAATTGCCGGCAATTTGCGATGGAGAACCGCCGGTCCACATGGCGGGAAGCGCGAGGACACTCACCAAATCATTAATGCAGCGGCGAAGAAGCTTAATCTCTTCCGTGGAACTTTCGGGTTGGACTGCCATTTCAGGTACCCGCTGAGGTTGATGTGGCGCGCGCGGTTCGTCGTTCGGTGAACTCGCGAAGGAATTCGCCCGGAGGCACGAAGAAGGGATTTCGTTGCAGGATGCCGCCAATGATGATCATCGGATGGGTGCGCATGATGTCGATCACGGTGTCGCCACCAAATTGCCCGAGGTGGTAAGTACAAATCACCGCGTCGTCATGGTGTTCCCAGACGTGATTTACACGTGATTCGAATTCGATCAGATCGTTTGTGTAGGATTGCCCTTCAGCAGCCCAGTCCATCCGGCAAACGATGCGGCTGAGCGGAAATCCGCCGGTAGCATTACCACTGGCGATTTGTTCGAATGCATGCAGCATTCGATCCTTGTCGAAGCGGCCCTCGCGAAGATATGTTTCGCTATTCGTTCGGAGTTCGAGCTGGCCGGAGTGCTCTGCTTCGGCAGCGTCGATCCCCTCGGCGACCAGACGCTGCAGGTGGTGGCTGCGCTGGCCAGGATTGACGACATGAACGGCCTTGTGGCCGCATGCAAAGCCATCCTTAATAAAGGGAAGCAGTACGCGATACTCTTCTTCTTCGCTGTGAAAGAACGCACAAACGTGACGGGTCTCAGCGAGCTGTGAACCCGCAAAAGAAATGGGAGCCGTGGCCTTCATGACCCAATCCCTCCTTAAGGCGGAATCCACCTAAAGGGTGGGCCTACACACTATCGCGGTCAGGGAGATTGTTCAACCGCTATGGGGAATAGGGCCTTCGGTGGGAGTGGCCGGCGCCGCGCGGCACGCAAGTTCCTGCCTGTTCCACAATATACCTAAGTATTGGCGATACCTTCGTCCAATTGTGGGCGGCGCTGGCGGCTGATTTGATGGCGACTATTGCCGCCGCAGAGTCGAAAATGATGCGGCCAAAATTAAGGAGAAAGTACATGAAGATTTTAATGGTGTTAACTTCCCATGATCAGCTCGGCAACACAGGACGCAAGACCGGTTTCTGGCTGGAGGAGTTTGCCGCTCCGTATTTCGTGTTCCGTGATGCCGCTGTGCATTTAACGCTGGCTTCGCCAAAGGGAGGGCAGCCGCCGGTGGATCCAAAAAGCGATTTGCCGGAGAACCAGACGGACGCAATGACGCGCTTCAAGAAAGACGAGAGGGCGCAGAAAGAGCTATCCGAGACAGTCAAGCTGAGCGACGTGAAGGCCGAAGATTTTGACACCGTTTTTTACGTTGGTGGCCACGGACCGATGTGGGATCTTGCGGAAAGCCCAGTTTCCATCGCGCTGCTGGAGTCTTTTTACAACTCGGGCAAACCGATTGCGCTGGTGTGCCATTCTCCGGGAGTGCTTCGGCACGTGCGCTACAAAGGCGAGCCACTTGTGAAGGGCAAGCGAGTAACGGGCTTTACGAACGGCGAGGAAGAAGCAGTGAAATTGACGAAAGTCGTGCCGTTCCTGGTGGAGGATGAACTGACGCGGCTAGGCGCAAAGTTTGAGAAGTTGGCAAACTGGCAGCCATTTTCCATTGTTGACGGGCGACTCATTACTGGCCAGAATCCGGCGTCGTCCACGTCAGCAGCCAAGGATCTGCTCAACCTGGTCGGTCAGAAGGCGGCTAGCGCCTCTCAACAATGATTTCGCCAAGGGTGCAATTGGAGAGCACGTCCAAAGTCGCTAATGGAGTCCGGCGGCTATCGCGCGCCAGTTTGCCAAGTGATTCCGCTGAGCTAGCCAGATATCTCATCGGGAAAACCATTGTGCGCAAGAACGGGCGAAACAGGCTTAGCGGTCGGATCGTCGAGACAGAGGCTTACCCACCGGGCGATCGGAGTGGTCATGCGTATCGTGGACGAACGGCCGGAAACCAATCGCTATTTCTGGGCAGGGGATTTGCTTATGTGTATTTCATCTATGGGACGTCGTTCATGCTCAACGTGACGGCTGAAGAGGCGGGTGTCGGGGCAGGAGTGCTGTTGCGCGCCATCGAGCCGCTTGAAGGAATCGAGCTAATGAAACGGATCCGCAAAACCGACAAGATTGTAGATTTGGGGAGAGGGCCGGGACGGCTTGCCGCGGCTTTGCAGATCGACATGCGGTTGGATGGAGTTGACCTGTGCGCCAGCGGGCCGCTTTGGCTTGGGACTGCGGTGCGAGAGACGGGGCGCGTTCGAACTACTGTGCGCATCGGCATCACGTACGAGGTGGGACGGCGGCTGCGTTTCTTTGAGGTGGGCAGCCCGTTCGTCAGCGGTCCCCGCAAGCTAGTCAGTGGTCGTTAGGCTGAGGTGGGTTTGATTCACGGCGTAGCTGAAGTGTGTTCAAGCATCGGCTCAGGCCTCCCGGGGACTGCTGCCGAATTCACAGTCCGAAAGTAGTCCCGAGGCACGGAGATTGTCCGGACGCGCTAGAGAATCAAAGGCTTGAGAAGTGTTGGTAGCGATACCGGGATTCGAACCCGGGTTTCCGCCGTGAGAGGGCGGCGTCCTGGACCCCTAGACGATATCGCCAAAGAAGGCAGGGTAGGGCGCAAAGGCGCGCCTGACCCGATTGGGTATTTTCGCATGCCCTGCGCACGCCTGCAACTTACGCGTTTTTGCCGTTGAGCGGATGACGTTTCACTCTTTGTGGAGGCTGTGGACGGCGATGGCGAAGCAGATGGCGGCGAAAGCGGTGAACGCGGCGGCTTCGAGCGCCAGTTTGGCGGGATGACCGTAGCCGATGGTGGCATATCGGAGGATGTCGACTTCCCAGGTGATGGGATTGCACAGGGCGACGGTGCGCAAGCCACGCGGCAGCGGGTCGATGGGGTAAAACATCGAACTGGCGAGCAGGAACACGAAGTACAGCACGGAGGTGACGCCATTGAAGACGTCGTTGCGACGGATGCGCAGTGCAAAGATGGTATAGAAGAAAAACCAGCCGGCGGTTCCCACGATCACAGTAACGAAGAGCAGGAGCAGAAGGTCCAGACGCAAGTGGATTCCGAGCAGCCACGCACCCAGACCCAGGGTGATGATGGCCTGCGAGACGGCGATGAAGAGGTTGAACGCGACTTTGCCGAGCAGATACTCGGCGCGGCTCATGGGGTAGGTGAGCATCTCGTAGAAGATGCCATTGTCGCGGTCCATGAAGAAAGACCATGAGCTATTTGAGGCGATTCCGAAGCTGGCCATGCCCAAAACGCCGGCGAGAAAAAATGAGTTGTAGTTGACGCCCGGGATGGAAACGGGCGCGCACAGTGCGGCGGACATGCCCACGCCGAATACCAGCAGGTAGCACAGCGGATAGAAGAAATCCCAGAACACGAAGATCATGTTGGTGGCGCGGATTTTTCCTTCGCGATAAAGAATTGCGGATATGGCCGACATAGGTGCTCCTTGATTTGCGATGCGCGGCTTAATTCTTTTTGGTCAGTTCGACGAAAATGTCTTCCAGGCTGGCGCCGCCGATTTCGACGCGCAGCACGCGACCCATTTTTGCCAAAGTGCTGACGGCATCGAGCGCCTGGGATTCTTCGGCTTTGAGGACGAACTCCACGGTGCTGCCGGTGATTTTCGATTGCCAGGGCTGCAGCTTGGCGATGGCCTGTTCGATGCCGTGCGGGAGTTCGGCGAAAGTGATGGCGATTTCGGAGACGGATTTTGTGAGCAGCTTGAGGGCGTTGAGATCGCCGCGGGCAATCTGGCGGCCCTTGTCGAGGATGAGGATGTCATCGCAGAGTTCTTCAGCTTCGCTGAGGATCTGGGTGGTCAAGACGATGGTGCGGCCACGAGCGGCTTCCTTGCGCAGCGAATCCATTACGGCGCGCTTGAGAATGGGGTCCATGCCGGTGGAAAATTCGTCGAGGAATAAGACAGGGGTGTCGGCAATGAACACCTTGGCCACTTGCACGCGGCGCCTGTAGCCACCACTGAGGTCTTGCACTTTGCGCTCGGCTTCTGCGACGAGGTCGAAGAGCGCGATGGCTTGGGCGGCACGCTTGGCAGCGAGTTGTCGGTCGAGTCCGTGGAATTTGGCGAAAGTGAGGAAGTTGTCGCGTACGCTGAGAAAAAGTTCCACAGCCGTTTCCTGCAGCACCATACAGATGCGGCGCCGCACATCGAGGGGCTGCGATACCACGTCGTATCCTTCGATGCGAGCGTGGCCGCTGGTTGGCGAGAGCAGGGTGGAAAGAATCTTGAGCAAAGTGGTTTTTCCGGCGCCGTTAGGGCCCAACAATCCGAAGATGGCGCCGCGGGGCACCTGGAAAGTTAAGCCATCGACGGCGCGAACCGGCTGGCTGCTTGGGCCGAACAGGGTGCTGCGCCCGCGGTACACCTTCACTAGGTTTTCGACTTCCAAAGCATAGTTGCTCATGAAATCCTCGCCGCACGCGCGCAATTCCGGCGCGAGCATATTCTATTTGAGTAGAGAGGAAACGAAGCCCCCCCTGCTGGAACAGCAGGTGCAGGCAAGCGAGCGTTCGGCTCAAAGAGCCGAATGCTGCGTCAGTGGAGGATGATATTCATCCGCAAAAGCGTTCTCCTTTGAGAACGGTACTACGGTAGACGCGGGCGGGAGTGAAGTCAAGCGCGGGTTGAGCGCGGGTTGAGCTGGCGGCAGATAAGCGGTGACAATTGATTTAGGAGAGAGGTAAAGTTTGCGTGCGAGAAGTAATGTTGCCTTGAGGAGACCGACCTTGGCACCAGCAAAGATCTTCGTTTTACTGACATTGATGGGACTGTGCATGGCGCTGCTGCGTGATGTGGGTGGGAGCTCGTATGCCGCGGAGCAAAGCCCCGCAAAAGTGGAGCGGCTGGATGCGGCCGCAAACGAGATCATTCCCGATGGCGCAACATTGGTGAAGTTGAGCACGGGCTACACCTGGACGGAAGGGCCGATTTGGACTCGCGAGGGCTATCTGCTGTTCGCGGATATCCCCAGCAACACGATTCGCAAATTGCCCCGGGGCGGTGCCGCGAGCATCTTTCTGCAGCCGAGCGGCTATTTGGGAACTGCGCCGTTTGGTGGGCACGAACCGGGTTCGAACGGGATGACGCTGGACGCGGATGGGCGATTGACGGTGGCCGGACATGGCCAACGTGACGTGTACCGGATTGAATCGCTGAGCAATCCGGCGCAAACGACAATTCTGGCGGACACGTTTGAAGGGAAACGGCTGAACAGCCCCAACGATCTAGTTTATAAATCAGATGGCTCGTTGTACTTCACCGATCCGCCGTACGGCTTGCCGACACAAAAAGATACCGATCCCAAAAAAGAATTGAAGGTGAACGGCGTGTACCGGCTCGCGAGCGCGACGGGACAGAAACCCGGCGCGGCTCCGCAGCGGGACAAGTTGCAGCTCCTGATTAAGGATTTGCCGCGGCCCAACGGCATCGTGTTTTCGCCCGATGAGAAGGTCCTGTACGTCAGTAATTCCGAGCCGCAGAAGACCTGGATGCGCTATGCCGTCAACGCCGACGGCACGCTCGGCAAGGGAGACGTTTTCTACGACGCGACGTCCGACCCTCGCCCAGGAAGTCCCGATGGCATCAAAGTGGATGAGCGAGGAAATTTGTATGGCTCAGGCCCGGGCGGCCTTTGGATTTTCTCGCCGGCAGGAAAACACATTGCCACGATACTAATGCCGGAGGTGGTGGCGAATCTGAACTGGGGCGGAAACGACGGCAAGACGCTGTTCATAACGGCGAGCAGCAGCGTGTACCGGATCGACCTGAAGATCACAGGAGTTCGTCCACATTAATATTACCGTCGGGGCGGAATTCATGAATGGAAAATGTGTCCAACCGGGCATATCTGGTTGCATCGTCACAGCCTGAGGGTCATTCGTCACAATGGTTTTGTTCGCTGCCGTGCTAGCCTTCTGATGTTGCTCACTAAATCTGAAAATCCAAATATGATGACACCTCACCCCAAGGGCACGCATGCCCGTGTTTTGCTAGCCTCCGTCTTTGGACCCTATGCCCAGGACGACGAGTTCGGCAGCCGGGCTTTGAATCCGATGGAGCTGTACCACAACCAAGTGACGCGTGCGCAAGGCGCATTTTCTTTGCGAATGTTCCACCGGTCGTGGGGCATCATGATGATCCAGTCCAACATTTCCGCACCTTGCACAGTACTAGACTTCCCAACCCGCGAAGCGTTTGCGCGTGAATTGACGACACAGCACTACGACGTGGTGGGAATCTCATCGATCATCAGCAATATCGGTAAGGCGCGCGAAATGTGTCGCATGGTGCGCAAGCTGTCGCCCCACTCCACCATTGTTCTGGGCGGGCATGTGACGGCAATACCGGCCATCGAATCGCTGACCGACGCCGACCACTATGTGCGTGGCGAGGGGATTTCATGGATGCGGCGGTACCTTGGCGAAGACGAGAACGCGCCGATCAAGCACCCTGAAATCGTCTCGGGCATACGAACCCGTTCCATGGGAGTGCGTTTGCCGGAACGACGTGGCGCGACCGCGGCCACAATTATTCCGTCAGTTGGCTGCCCGATGGGATGCAACTTCTGCACCACCTCTTCGTTCTTTGGTGGCAAGGGCAAATTCCACAATTTCTACGAGACCGGCGACGAACTGTTCGACCTGATGGAAGGCTTCGAAAACACCATGAAGGTGCAAACCTTTTTTGTGATGGACGAAAACTTCCTGCTGCACCGGGCGCGCGCCATGCAATTGCTGGAACATATGAAAGCCGCGGGAAAGAGCTGGGGGCTGGCGGTGTTTGCTTCGGCCAACGCGATTCGCAAGTACAGCATGCAGGAACTGGTGGAGTTGGGCGTCTCGTGGATCTGGATGGGGCTGGAGTCAGTCAACTCCAAGTACGCCAAGCTGGAAGGCAAAGACACTCACGAACTGACGCACGAATTGCGCGAGCACGGCATCCGCGTGCAGGGGTCGACGATCATTGGTCTGGAACATCATACGCCCGACAATATTGCTGCAGAGATCGAGCACGCTATAAGCCACGAAACCGACTTCCACCAGTTCATGCTGTATACGCCCGTTCCCGGCACTCCTTTGTATAAAGAAATGAAGGAACAGGGACGAATGCTGGATTCCATCGACCTGGCGGATATTCATGGGCAGTTCAAATTTAATTTCAAGCATGCCGCGATTTCGCGCGACGACTCGCAGCGATTCCTGGACTTCGCGTTCTGGCACGATTTCGAGCGCAACGGACCCAGCCTGTACCGCATGTGCGAAACAATGCTGAAGGGCTGGAAGCGTTATCGGGACTATCCTGATCCGCGGGTGCGGGAGCGCTTCGAACGGGAAGTTGTGAAGCTGCGCAGCGGATACAATGCGGCGCTCTGGGCGATGGAGCACCAATTTCGTTCGATCAACTCTACGGTAAGTGAACAGATTCAAGCTTTGCGCAAAAGAGTGGAGAAAGAATTTGGTGTGCCAGCGCGGTTCAGCTCGCATATTCTGGGCCCGTTCATGCTGTGGATGGCGCGCCGCGAAGAACGGCGCCTGGCCGCGGGCAAAACTTACGAACCACCCACGTTCGTAGAACGCACCAACTGGGCATCGACGTAGGCTACGCAGTCGAAGCGGTTACGTTTTGGCGACTTTGCTGCGAATCAGGCGATAGATGAACAGCAATAAAACCGCGCCAACGACTGACATGATAAAGCCCGCTGATTGTCCCGCTTGATACCAGCCAATGGCCTGACCCAGCCACGTGGCAATGATGGAGCCGGCAATTCCCAAAGCCATGGTGATCCAGATGCCGCCAGGATCTTTGCCTGGCATCAAGAGTTTTGCGACCGCTCCGACGATCAAACCGATGATCGCTTCCCAGAGAAGAGTCATCATGTGCGTGCTCCTTTTTTGTTTGTTGCTTTCGGTTATTGCTTGCCAGGGGCCCGCTACAACTCATTTCATTCTGAAAACCTCGGGGGGCTAAAGCCCTCGTCTTACCTCGACCTTTTTCGGCACTGCTAAAGCCGCCCCCTCCTATTTGACATTCACAAGACTCGGCGCGAAAAAACCGAAGAGAGATTCCTCACTCCGCGGACTCCGTTCGGAATGACGGGATGAGATTTTCCGCAGTCGTGAAGTCGTGCCCTCTTGTTACGACACATCGCATCTTCCGCACCATGGCCCGTAAAGCGGCCGCGAGAGTTCAGCCCGACATCGAGGCGTGCCTTCTTCAGAGCTACGAGTTGGCGCGCAGGCTCTGTAAATCGGGGTGGCATAAAAGCTAGCGCAACATTGAAGACTAAAACCGGTCAGCTCTGTGAAGCCCTGCCAGTGCTCACGGAATTCTGAGGGTGTTGCCTTCTTTGACTGTCGAGGTCTGTTCCCTGCCCTGGTAGCGATAGATGACGGTCAAGACCTTGTCGCCGCCGACGGCAGGATCGCCGCCCATATTGTTGTTATTGACCTGAATGACGAGCATGCCATTCTGCACGCGACTGCGCAGAAGTTGCGTTACGTCGTTGGTGCGATTATTCAAGCCGTAATAGGCGCGGACGATCTGCAGATTGCTGTTCCCACCACCGGGATAGCTGGGGTTGCCGGGATTGCCTGGATAGCTTCCGCCATAGTTGTAAAACTGACTGGCATCGATGTTGGAACCCTCTTTATAGGAGAACTGGCGAGTCTGTCCCTGCATGTCGCGCGCGGAAATGCGCAGGACCTTGTCGGCACCGACGGCAGGATCGCCACCGAGGTTGGCATTGTCGACTTTGACCATGCCATTCCCGGAGAGCATGGCGCGCACGCGGTTGGTGACGTCCATTCGACGATTACCGGAGCCCCAGTCGGCCCACATGACTTGCCAGCCAGGACCGTTGCCGCCGCCGGGCCCGCCGCCAATGCCGCTGTTATAGTTGTAAAACTGGCTGGCGTCGATGGAATCGTTTTCGTTGAAGTTGAACTGGCGGGACTGGCCACGAGAGTTTCGCGCCTGGATACGAAGAACTTTAACAGAGCCCTGCGCAGGATCGCCGCCGAGGTTGCTGTTGGTCACCTGAACCATACCGTTGCCGGATAACAAAAGACGGACGCGGCTGGTAACGTCCATCCAGCGATTGCCGGAGCCCCAGTCGGCCTTGATGACTTGCCAACCGGGACCAGGCATGACGGCAGCCTGGTTGTACTGTGCAGCAGCGGATGTGGAGAAGAAAGAAACAGCGACAAGGGCCCAGAAAAAGCAAAGGTAGATACGGCGTTGGTTCATCGTTCTCTCCTTTGCGCACACGCCATCAAACGGCGAGGCACAAAAACGTACATGATGCATGGGAGTTATACACCATCAAGGAAGGATGGACGGAGCAAACAAATCGCGCTGTGGCCGGCAACGAGATGTCAGCGTCCATATCTTCAAGATCGATGGCGAACTCAAATCCTGTTAAGCCTGGCGTTGCCGCTCAGCGACTTTTGCCAGTGCAATTGTTAGAGCGGCGCCGCCCAGCGTCTTGACGAGCGTGGAGTGTTGGGCATAGAAGTTGCTGACCGACTCGACGACCGAGGGATTCGAACTTTGCGCGTGAGTGGCAAGCTGCTGCACCACTTCGGGCGATAGCTTCTGGGCCTGGTCGGGGGTCAACTGAGTGCTTCCCGACCCCATGAGTCCGGCAAGACCGGCGCCCGAGAGAAGTTGCGTAAGAGTGCCGGGGCTGACGGAAGACAAGAGCTGATTGACCATGCCGGCCTTTTGGTCGCCCGTCGAATTGTTAAACAACATAGAAAGCATTTGACCAAAGGCTGGAGTTTTGTCGGAATTGAACGCCGCGGTTAGACCTTCCGCAAGCACATTGGGCGGAGCGGCTTGCGCCACCTGATCGAAGTGCGCGTGAACGTCCGGTGCTGGCTGCGCCGCTGCAGCCGCTCCGCCGGATGACGTGTACTGCTTCAGCAGATCTCCTACTTTATCTGTCCAAGTCATTGCATCCCTCCTTAATCTCAATCTCGAACTTTCTGCACGGCGGAACAGTTGGGGGAAGAACGAGAATCGTTGTCATCCCGAACGAAGCGAGTGAGCTGCTTTTCGCAAGATACAAAGGAAAAAGCAGATTCCTCTCTGCAAAGACTTCGTTCGGAATGACAGATGAGATGTTCCTCACGCTGTAAGGCCGCGTCCTCCTGATACCGGATGTTGCGACGCTCTGAGAGATAGCGGCATAAAGCCGCCTCTATCGAAGCGAGGATGTCGTCGGACTAAGACGGAATGACTAGATCCATTCCGGGCTTGATCTTGTCGGGGTCAGAGAGTTTGTCTTTGTTGGCCTCGAAGATCTTCATGTACTTGTTGGCGTCGCCGTAAAACTGTTTGGCGATTTTCGAGAGGCTGTCGCCGGCTTGGACGGTGTAGCTACGGGCGGAGGCAGAAGGGGCGTTTGCTGATGCTGCCGCAGCCGCTGCCGCCGGGGCCTGGATGTCGGCGATGAGGTCGGAGAAGTTGGGATCGACCAACTTGATCTGGTCCCACACCTTATTCTTGAGGTCAGCAGAAGGAGCGGAAGCGCGGATGAGAAGCTTGTCGCCCTCCATGTTCAAGTTCTGAAGCTGAACGCCCTGGGACTGGATAAAATTCAAAACCGACTGATACTTCGCTTTGAGTTGCTCAAATCGATCTGCCATAACATTTCTCCTTTGGACTGAAATTCAACAACGAGACAAATTCTGTTGACCAATTCCTTGTGGCGGGCGATTCAGGCCTTAGCGAACTTGTTTTTGAGAATGCCGATGATAATTGGGAGCAGCGCTCCGACAATACCGGAGGCTCCGATATTGCCAATCTGACCAAGAAACTGCAGCCCGCCAAGCGCTCCGAGAAGTTGACTGCCGCCGACACCGCCGATTAAGCCGAGAATCGTATTCACGATGGGTCCGAGGCTTTGGTCCTTGATCAAAGCGCCGCCGATATTTCCGCCGACTGCACCGGAAATCAGACTCAAGAGCCAAGTGACTATTGGGCTTGCCATGGAAAATCCTCCTTAAATGAATTGAAGCTATGTGGGCGTCCGAGTTTCGTTACTGTTCGCTACTGAAGGAAAATGCCGGATGAGTTCGCACAGAACATCGACTGGCTCACACAGACACAATCACCAAGGGCGGCAAAATGGGCGGCGTACGGATACTTCACAGCAGGGCGGGCAGGCTGGCAGGGCGGAATAATTTCGGACAGAGCGTACAACGCAGGGCGCAGGAGCGCAATAGAAAACGGAGAGGCGCAAGCGGCGAAGCAGCCGGTGTCGGAATTAGGCCGGGGCGAGCCTTCTGCTAGACTATGAAAGTTTCCCAATTACCTGGAGTTACGATTCGCTCGCGGAATGGGCGCAAAAGAGCCGTTGCTGGTTCCGCGCATTTTGTGAAGCCAAGAAATGTCTGAGAAAACAGCCATCATCATTGGCGCGGGGCCTGCCGGGCTGACCGCGGCGTACGAACTGCTGACGCGCACGGACGTTCATCCCGTGGTGCTGGAACGGAGCTCGTACATGGGCGGAATCGCTCGGACGGTGAATTATCGAGGCAACCGGGTGGACCTGGGCGGGCACCGATTCTTCTCCAAGAGTGATCGCGTTATGGATTGGTGGTTTTCTCATTTGCCGCTGGCCAAAGGCGACGAGGCGGAGCGGGAGGATTTACACATGCTGCTGCGGCCGCGAAAGTCGCGCATCTACTTCCTGCGGCGTTTCTTCCAGTACCCGGTGCAGCCGAGCTGGGAGACGTTCGGCAATCTGGGCTTTTGGCGGACGGTGAAAATCGGGTTCAGCTATCTGCGGAGCGTACTGTTTCCGATCGAGCCGGCCACGAATCTGGAACAATTTTTCATAAACCGGTTCGGTCGAGAGCTTTACCTAACCTTCTTCAAGTCGTACACGGAGAAAGTGTGGGGTGTGCCGTGCACGGAGATCGGAGCGGAATGGGGAGCGCAACGAATCAAGGGACTGTCGATCCGTAGCGCGATTGGTCATGTGTTGAAGGGTTCGACGAAGGAACGCGGTGGTCGCGCTTCAGAAAAAAAGATGGAAACTTCGCTGATCGAGCAATTTCTGTATCCCAAGCTCGGCGCCGGGCAGATGTGGGATGAAGTGGCGCGCAAAGTACGCAGCATGGGAGGCGAGATACTTAGCGATTTGGATGTGAGGGGAGTGGAAGCATGCGACGGACAGATTGTTTCCGTCAGCGCGCGAGACGGAAATGGGAATGTGCGGCGTTTCACGGGCGACTATTTTTTCTCCACAACTTCGGTGCAGGAGCTCATGCGTGGGCTGGGAGACACGGTACCCGCCAATCTGAGAGCGGTTTCGGAAGGCTTGCAGTATCGGGACTTCATCACAGTGGGGCTGCTGCTGAAGAGGTTGAAACTGCGCGAGCCCGGCGAAACGTCTGGCAAGCTGATTTCTGACAATTGGATTTATATTCAGGAGCCCGACGTGCTGGTGGGGCGGCTGCAGATCTTCAACAACTGGAGCCCGTACCTGGTGGCCGACTCCACGAAGGTGTGGCTGGGCGCGGAATACTTTTGCTATCAGGGTGATGAGCTTTGGCGAAAATCGGATGAGGAGCTGACGCGATTCGCGGTGGAAGAGCTGGAAAAGATCCAGGTGATCGAGAAAGAGGATATTGTCGACTCCGTGGTAGAGCGTATGCCGAAAGCGTATCCCGCCTACTTTGGGAGTTATGCCAAGTTCCCTGAATTGCGCTCGTATTTGGACAAGTTCGAGAATCTATTTTTAGTAGGCCGAAATGGCATGCACAAATACAACAACCAGGACCACTCGATGCTGACCGCAATGACGGCGGTGGACAATCTAATCGCTGGCATCACCGACAAATCCAACATTTGGGCGGTGAACACCGAAGAAGATTACCTGGAGGCGAAGTCGTCGGTGCAGGCTCTGGCGGCGAAGAACGCCTAGGCATGGCTAAAAACGGATGCCAAATCCGATGCCGATTTGCAGAGAGTTTCTGCGCCCGGGGACTGGCGGGTAGGATACGGCGCCGTTAAAGTCGAATGGGCGCGGGCTGTTGTATAGCACCGTGTCTCCTACATCGAATCGAAAAAGGGTATGGCGCGTCCAGTAGTATTCGACGACGCCTCCTACGTCGAGGGCGAAGTCTGTGGCTCGCGCGTAGCGAAAAGACATCGGGCCTGTGAGAGAAACACCTGTCAAAGTTCTCGAATAGCTGATAAATCCGGGGCGCACTTTGGCAAAAAATCCGAAGCGCTGCGTCTGGAAACCTTCCTTGGTTCCAAAGAAGCCCTGCAGGATGCGCCCGCCATCATTCGGCCCTGTTGTGTCTTCATTCTTCGGGAAGAAATTCAGCGAGGCGTCTAGATAGACAAATTGCCAGATGTTATAGGAGCCGAAGAGCCCAACTCCCAGGTCCGTGGATGATTGATCGACGCCATCGATCCAGGTGAAATTGAGAGAATTAAATTGCGCCCCAAGTTCAAATCGCTGCGCCCGAACACCTTCGGTTCCGCCTCGGGACTGAACCTCGCCGGGGCGGTAGCTCATTCCTGTGCTGACGCGCCAGGTATCGGTGACTGTTCCCGGAGTGGTTACCTTCAGGCCTTCCGGCGTCGATGTCGAAGCGGAGTTCACGACGGCATTCCCGACGAAATAGGGACTGGCTTCAATCTCTGCGCGCAGAATCCAATGGTCGGAGGGATAGAATTCGATTCCACCGCCGAGATCGAGTGTGAAGAAGGTGGCGCCGCCGAAATTGGGGGTGAGCAGGAAGGCCGGCTGGAAGCCTGTCGATGTTGCGGTAAAACCGGTGATGGCTCTGTTTGAATAGGTCAATCCCGGTCGCACGAGGCCATAGATGGCGAAGCGCCTTCGTTGCACAAACCGGCCGCGCACACCCGCAAAAAGCTGCAAAGTGCGCCCGCCTTGTTGAGGCGAGGACGGGTAGGTGCGTGGGAAGAAGTCGATTTGGGTGTCCAGGGCGATTCGCGGCGTAATATTCCAATCGAAGCGGCCACCGAAGCCAGGACTGAACGAAGCGTTCCCATTGGAGTCGATCAGCTTAATGTCGGAAAACTGGCCGCCCACTTCGAACCGTGAACTCGGACTCTGGCCGCGCGCCACCGGCGCAGCGATACCACCCAACGCGCAAGCTAAAAGACAACACCGGGGCAGGGATCGGTGCACTGGCATCGCGAATACCTCTCCTGAAGAATTCGTGCCATGCCCGGTCGGATGTCAAAGCGGAGAGCAGAGTTGTCCCGGCACTTGATAAAAGAAGGGAGTTCAGCCGCGATTTGTTCGAACTACCGATCGTTCGATGAGTGAGTCGCAGGATGTGGAGCGAGAGCTCGATTTCCCTTGACACATTATTACTCATCGTCGTACTGGCTAATTGAGCAAAGTTATATTTGGCCGCGCCAGCAGAGTGTGATCTAGAGAGGCGGAGTGCCGCGCTTGGCGATCTGCGCTGCAAGCTGCTCCATCTCATCGTGGATGATGCCGTTTGACGCCAGGATAGACTTGCCACCGAGGACATAGGGACGTCCTTCCAGGTCGGTGATCTTGCCGCCAGCTTCTTCCACTATTAGAACGCCCGCCGCGGTGTCCCAAGGATTCAGTCCAAACTCCCAGAAGCCATCGAAGCGCCCGCAAGCGACATAGGCGAGGTCCAAGGCGGCCGAGCCATCGCGACGCACACCGTGGGAACGCAACGTAAAATCCCAGTAGTAATAAATGTTGGGATTTTCATGGCGCTTGCGATTCGGAAACCCGGTGCAAAGCAAGCTGTTTTTCAGCGCCGCTATTTTCGAGCAGTGGATTTCTTTGCCGTTAAACATAGCACCTTCGCCATGCGCCGCGGTGAACAGTTCATCGTAGACGGGATTGTAGATTACGCCGGCGAGCAGCTCATTTTTCTGCGCCAGCGCCATGGAGACGCAAAAACAGGGATAGGCGTGAGCGAAGTTCGTGGTGCCATCCAGCGGGTCAACATGCCAGCGGAACTCCGAACCGGTATCCTTGCCGGTACCTTCCTCGGCCGCGACCGCATGGTCCGGAAAATACTTTTGCAGGCGGCTGACGATTAAGGCTTCCGAACGACGGTCCGCCTGGGTTACAAGATCGAAATCGCCTTTATAGGCGATATCGGGAGGACGATCTAATTCTTCGCGCAGTATTTTGCCGGCTTCGCGCGCTATCTCCACCGCCGCTTCCAGATAATTCCTGGTCATTCGCACTCTCTGTCCGGGGCGGTCACTGCGCGCCCGACAGGTAGCTGGTGCGGTGTCGCGCGGTGTAGCCCTCGAGCACTTTCACTTCTATTGTACGGTAAGTATTCGGTGTGCCGCGTGGATTGGGATAGTAAGCCAGGCGATATTGGGTACGCAGTTCGTGGTCGATGCGATCGAAAATCATGGCGAGTTCCGGGGGAGTATCGGGAAAAAACATCGCGCCGCCAGTTGTTTCGGCGATGGTCTGGAGGGCATGCTCTCCGGCGGTGTTGCGGCCATTCTCGTTCTTCACCGGGCGAATGACGATAGTGTACAGAAGAATCCCGGCGCGAAGAGCTGCGCGACGCGCGGACTCGAAATCGGACTTGCTGGTGGTCTCGCCGGCATCGGTGACCAGGATAATTACGCGCCTGCGGTCCGCGGGTCGCCGTGCCAAGGCCTGCGAACCCAGGAGCACGGCGTCGTAGATGGAGGTACCGGAACCTTCCGGGATGCGACGTACTGCGTCTTGGAGCGCCGGCACGTTGTTAGAAAAAGCTCCGTTCTGTGTGACCGTCTCGTCGAAATAGAAGACGCCGAGGCGGTCATCAGCCTGGAGAACTTGCTTAATGAAATTCGAGGCGGCTTCGCGCTCGAAAGCGATTTCCTTGCGCGCGCTCAGGCTGGTGTCAACCATGATGGCGATATCCAGCGGCTGCTTGGTTTCGGACTCGAAGACGTCAATTTTCTGCTGCACGCCATCCTCGAATACCTGGAAGGCATCGACGGGGAGATCCGGAGCAGGGCGATTGTGGTCGTCGAGAACGCTAACCAGGACATTCACGAGGTTGACGTTTACCTTGATGGTGCCGCGAGGCGAACTCGCATCCTGGTTCTTTTCTTTTTGCGTGGCATCCGCGGGTTTACCTTGTCCGCTTGCGGCAGGCTGCGCCCATGGAGGACGGTCGGGCTTTTCCTGGGCACGCAGAACGATGGCTGCGGGCAGAAAGGCGAGGCCAGCAAATAAGGCGATCAGTTTTCGCGGGAGGCTGAGTGTCATCTAGGGTCTGTCTCGCTGAATGTCGAACCGACTGGGGAGATAGCCGGCGGGAAGACTTGCCTGAGCGCACCCGCTGCCACACGCACCAATACAGCCATTGTCACTGCTCATTTCTAACCCCTTCGCGCAATGAAAGTTTTGCGGCCTGGCCATTGATGCTAGCGATTTGCCGTACTTTAACTAGGATGCAGGTTTTGCGGAGGGCGGTGCCGGAGGCAATTCGCCATCGGCCCAAACTGCGCCATCTTCAAAATACTCCTTTTTCCAGATAGGGACGGTTTTCTTGAGGGTGTCGATGGCGTATCGGCAAGCATCGAAAGCGGCGGCACGGTGTGGGGCGCTGACGGCGATGAGAACGCTGGTTTCGCCAATTTCCAGGCGTCCCAAGCGGTGCACAATGGCGACGCGGTGGATGGCAAATTTCTGGTGCAGCTGGGCGCCAATCTCGCGCATTTTGCCAAGTGCCATGGGTTCGTAGGCTTCGTAGTCGAGGTATTTTGTGGCGCGGCCGTGGGATTCGTCGCGAACGAAGCCATCGAAAATGACAGTGGCGCCGTCGCCGGACCCGCGCGCATGACGGTGGAGGGCAGACACATCAATCGGGGTCTGTACCAGCTCAAAGAGATCATCCTGAGGTATGGTGGTCATGGAGAATAGGCTTTAACCGCCGCTGACGGGCGGCAGGAACGCGACTTCGTCTCCGTGGGCAAGCTTTGTATCCCACGCGGCAAATTCCTGGTTACGCGAAGCCACCAGAGAGGAGCGAAAGCCGCGAAGCGCGGGAAAGCGGCGCGCATAGTGGTCGAAGAGATCGGCAATTGTGGCACCTTCGGGCAATTGTCCAGTTTCTTCGGTATGGCCAGCGAGTTCGCGGACGCGGCCGAAGAAAAGCACCTTCACTCGAAAAGTAGGCGAGACTTGTGGCACCGGGAAATTGTAACCTGAGGCGTGATGCCCTGCCAGCGTCCCGGCGCCACTGGATGGTGTGCGAAGGCTTGGCAAGGGGCCGATGGGGAGAGCGCGCTGAAGCTGTGGGAGCGGAAGAGACTGCACAATGAAAATTTTGGTTACTGGATCTACCGGACTGGTCGGCACAGCATTGACGCAGAGTTTTAAGAATACCGAGCATACGGTATGCCGGTTGATTCGGCCGGGCACGGCGGCGGAGTCGGTGAGTAGCTCGGAGGGATTCGACGTCAGCTGGGACCCGGAAACGGGCCACCTGGGCGGCGCTGCTGTCGGGGCGGACGCCGCGGTGAATCTTGCCGGAGCACCGATTGCGGGAGCCCGGTGGAACGCGCAACGGAAAATGATGATACGCGCCACCCGAGTGAGCACGACGCGTTCACTGGTCGCGGCGCTGGCCAAAATGGCGATACGGCCGCGGGTGCTGGTGTCTGCTTCGGCCATCGGCTACTACGGCAACCGCGGCGATGAACTGCTGAGCGAAGGCAGCGGCCCGGGCTCGGATTTTCTGAGCGAAATTGCGAAGGAATGGGAAGCCGAGGCACTGAAGGCAGAAGCGCTTGGCATTCGGGTGGTGTGTGTCCGTTTCGGAATCATTCTGGCAAAAAATGGCGGCGCGCTGCCCAAAATGGTTAAGCCCTTCAAGCTCGGAGTTGGGGGAACGATCGGATCCGGCCAGCAATGGATGAGCTGGATTAGCCTGGTGGACGTGGTCGGAATTTTACGCCTGGCACTGGAGGACGGCACGGTGCGCGGGCCCATTAACGTAGTCGCTCCGCAGCCCGTGAGGAATGCGGATTTCACGCAAGCGCTGGCGAAGGCCCTGCACCGCCCGGCTCTGGTCCCGGTTCCCGCATTCGCGTTGCGGCTAGCGCTGGGCGAAATGGCAGACGCGCTGCTGCTTGCCAGCCAGCGCGTGCAGTCGGCCCAATTGGAAAAGGCCGGTTATCGTTTCCTGTACCCAAATCTGCCGGACGCACTCGCAGCAGTGCTGTCTTAATCGGGCGGCTCACTTTACAACGTTCACGGTAACTGTGATGGAGATGACCTTGCCGCTGAGTGGATCCGTGGCCAGAGTGCTTTGCGTGGTCTGGCCATCGCGCATGGTGAGGTTCAGTTCGGTTTTGAATTGGCGAATGATTGGGTCGCGAAATGGCCCGACGTGCGCATCGGTGGTTTGCGGCGCAGCTTTTTCCATGGGAGCCAGAACCTCGCCTTCCACCCAGGAACGCTCGAGGTTGAGACTGAGATCAAAGCGCCCGGATTCCGAACTGATGGCGCGCGAGTCGATGCTCGTCCCGACGTCGATGTACTGCGCGGCGTCCTTGCCGGCATAGACCGGGATACGGCTGCCCAGACGCAGTTTGGTCCATGGCGAACCCGGACCGACCTCGTTAGCTCGGACGAAGTAGGTATAGGGGAGGTTGGCAACTTTTTTTTCGCCGTCCAGTTCCGCGATGGTGACCTGAACCTTCAGGGTCGTCGCGGGTGGTTTGGCGTCAGATTTTTCCTGGGCAGATAGCGGCGCGAGAAACCCCGCAAAGACAGTCCACATCACCAGCAAACCTCGTAGTCGTTTCATGCAATCCTCCGTTGCTTCGTTATTGGGTGCTTGAACCACACTGCAAACTTTTCTGCGAACTTATTCGCTATCTGTACCTTCCAACGGCTTCACTTCAACGTTTGTGATGGTCAGAAGCGCAATTTCGACGGGAGCATCAGCATGGACGGGCGCGGCAGCAACTAACGCCTTCGCGGAATCCTGGTCCTGGGAAATGTGGCTCACGAAACGCTGGAAGGCTTGCTGCTCCTCGGGCGGGACGAGGATCTCGGTGGCTGGAGAGTTTGCGGGAACGTTGGTCTTGCGAGCGACAGCGGCGCCTCGAGAGGATTTGGGAGCAGGCTCTTCAGCCCGCGGACTTACGGGGCTATTCACGATTGGGGGTTCGGGCGCAACCCGCGCAGCATCTTCCGGTACGCGTATAGTCGTATTCGGACGAAGCGTGCGAACGCCGATTGCAATGAGCAGAACCGCGGCGGCGGCGAAGGCAACGAATTGCCAGCTAAAGATGCTTTGGCGAGGAGCTGCTTGTTGCTCGAGACGGGCGCGAACGCGAGGCAGCAACGACGGGGGCGCGGGTTCGTTGGCGACAAGCCGCAGATAAGAATCGATGGCGGATGCAAGGGACGCTTGATTTGCCAAGAACGCGCGGCATGCGGTGCATTCGCGCACGTGCTGATGCACTTTTCCGCGCAATTCCGATTCACCAGAGGCCATCGCGTCGACTATTTCGTGGTGTACGCTTCCGCAGTTCATCGCAATTTCTCCGCTAAGTATTTCCTTGCCTTGAATAGCCGCGACTTCACGGTGCCGGTGGGCACGGCGAGCAGCGCCGCAACTTCCTGCATAGAATGCCCTTCGATGGCCGTCAGCAAGATCACCAGCCGCAGGCGGTCCGGCAATTCTTCGAGTGCGCGAGCTAATCGCTCCTCGAACTGGCGAGCGGCAGCAATTTCTTCGACCGACTGCGTTGGGGGCCGCAGCTCCGGGCGAGCCCAAAGCGTCTCGCGCAGTTCGCGACGTCGCGACGAACGCGAACGGTCGAGCGCCAGCCGAAACGCGACGCGCACCAGCCAACTGCGGAAGCGCCGCGCATCGCGCAAACGGTCAAATTTCCGGTAGGCGCGAATCAGAGCTTCCTGGGCGACATCCTCGGCCTCGGCCGGATTCCTCAAAACTCCCAGAGCGACACGGTAGGCCAGCGGGGCGTTTTCCGCGAGCAGGCGCTCCAGTTCGCGCGGGACCGCTTCGACCGTGGGGTCGCGCGACACAATGCTTTGTGGTTGTCCCGGCTGGACCAGAACCAGCTCCCGCATGCAGCCTCTTGGACGGGAATCCGGCTCCCGCCACCCTATATGTAAGCTAGACGCCGCGGGCGTGGGTTTGGTTCATCAAATAGATATGGCGAGGTTCAGATGTGGAGTTGTTGCAGCAGGGCTTCGAGGTTCGAATCGTCGACCAGGAGGCGCGCGTGGTCCGCGGCGCGATCGACCGTGACGGGCACATCGCCGTCGTCAAAGGCCTGAAACAGGCGCATCTTGGCGATGGCATATTCTTCGCTGCTGCTTAAGTGGCGGCCATTGGTTCGCGCCCACGACTCCAGCGCGCTTTCCAGCACCAAAATGCTCAACGGAAAGGTGGTCTTCCGGTCCGCCGAAATCGCGTAGGTAAATTCTCCAGCGGGGCTGCCCTGATGTAAAATTCGATTCACCTCGTAGAAACAATATTGGTAAACGTAGCCATTCGCCGCGGAATAGGTCTTCACTCGACGGACTGCATCGGGTCGCGCCATGGGCGGATTATTGGAGGGGCGCAGGGGAAAGTCAATGCGGAGGGTGCAAGTCCCCTTTCGGGAAGGGAGGAAGGGTGAGATTTCACTTTGGAACTGTGCGCGCGCGGTGTGAGGTTGCGTGCTGCCATCGTATTCCGTGCGGCATCGCTTTGCGCGAGAGGTAACACGCTGGATTTGCAAGTCTTATTGGGATGACAGGGTGAAATTGGGTTAGCGAAGCAAGCAATCGGAAGGCTTGCGTTCGCTGGTCATTCGCCTGCTTTCACAGGCTTCATGCGGCCCCTTCCGCAAACTCGCCACGAACGTTTCACAGTGAAGAATTTTGAGCCACGATTGCGTCAGCTTGCGCTGGCCAGCGCTCTCCTCACGGCGGGTGCGTGGACTCTGGGCTGCGGCGGGGGAGGCGCAGGCTCAGTAACGTCCTCGCCGCCACCACCTCCCTCCATCACCGTTGGGATAACGCCGAGCAGCGGGACACCGTTCCTCGGTGAAACACTCACTTTCACGGCAACCGTCTCCAATACAACTGACACCGCGGTTGCTTGAAGCGTGAACAGCATTTCTGGTGGTTCAGGTCAAGTTGGAACGATAACCGCCGATGGAGTGTATATGGCGCCGGAGGATTTGCCGCCAGGCGGATCGATACAGGTGACTGCCACGAGCCACGCCGATAGTACGAAATCCAGCAGCGTCAGCGTAACCGTTTCGAGCGACGTGGGAATATCAGTTTCCCCCGCTTCAAGCGCGGCCGAATTGGGCAGCACGCAAGGTTTTCACGCTTCGATCACCAGCAGCGGCCACCCCGATACAACGGTTCACTGGAGTCTTTCCGGAAGCGCGTGCCCTGCGCAATGCGGGACGATTGATGGCAACGGAAATTACACCGCGCCGCAGATTCTGCGAGTGCCGCGATTGTGAGTATCACGGCGACCAGCGTCGCCGATCCTTCGCGACAAAGCTCCGCGAGCATAACCATCACGAGTAACTTCACACTGCGAATTGCTGCGCCCGCGAGTCTGGCGCCCGGTGTGAGCAGCGCGAGCGTCGCGACGATGACACCGGTAGCCGGCTCGCAGCCAAATGCCAACCTTTCCTGGTCGCTTTCCGGCGCCGGTTGCAGTGGTTTCGCTTGCGGAACGCTTACCGTCACTACCACGCAATCCGCGGGCGCGAACCCCATCTCCGACACGGCAAATTATGTCGCGCCATCGCTGGCGCCCCAACCAGATACCGTTTTCATCACCGTCACACCGCAAGCCGATTCCAGCAAAAAGGTGCAAGCGACCGTCACGATTCTCGGTGGCACAGGGATCAGCCTGTCTCCTATCACGGAGACCATCGCCGCCAATCTGCGGTTCGCGCTGACCGCTTCGGTGAGCGGCCTGACGAGCGCGGCGCTCAACTGGACCGTTAATGGAATCGCCGGCGGCAATGCGACCTTCGGACAAATTTGCGTTACCGGTTCCAATCCTTGCCAGGCTGTGACCAGCAGCAGCGCTTACAGGTGGATTATCTGGCGCCGGGAGCAATTCCCTCGCCAAATCCGTTTTCGATCGTGGCCAGCAGCGCCACTAATTCTTCGTTGACCGCATCCACACAGGTTACGGTTATCAACCACATTCTCGTTTCAGTCCAGCCGCCGAGCGTAACTTTGCCATCAATGGGAGTGCAGGGCTTCATTGCAGATGTGCTCGGGTCCACGAATCAGAGTGTTACCTGGCAGATTTCGGGGACCGGTTGCGGAGCTGCAGGGGCGTGCGGGGTGATCGATTCCGCGGGAACCTACACCGCTCCGCAGGACGCTCCTACGCCGAGCAATCTGCAAGTACTCGCCATCAGCTAGGCCGACGGCTCACAGGTCGGCGTCGCAAACGTCAGCATCTCCGGCGGACCGAACATACTGACGCTTCAACCCGCCAGCGTGTACGCCGGCGCGGCGGATGGATTCACTCTACTGGTCACGGGCAGCGGCTTCGTCCCGTCTAATCCGGGGCCCGGCTCAACTTTACGGATCGCCGGCAGTTCACGCTTCACCACTTGCGGGCTGCGTGGTGCCTAGTGTGGACACCGCATTCACTACGCGCACGCGGCCGTGAGGCCATGATGCCATTTACATGAGGTCGTTGCGGATGGGAAAGTTCGGGCCCGCGCTACAGGTTGCGTTCAGGGAATCGCGGGGACTAGCCAGCCGCCGCCAAACACGAGGCCGGGCCCGAGGGATGCGAGAAAGACCGGCTTGCGTTCCGCCACGGGCTGCGCCGAAGCTTCGACCAATGCCGCGTGAAGCGCAGCGCCGCAGGTGGAAGATCCCAAGTTGCCGCGTGTGGCGGCAATGGAAGGAAAGGAACAAGCGGGCACGCCAAATTGCTTTGCCAGAAGCGCCACGAGGCGCGGATTGGGCTGGTGGGTGGCAAACGCGCCGACTTCAGATCGCGAAATGCCGCTGCGCCGTTCCGCTTCACGCAGAATTTTTTCCATGCGGCTGACCGCGGCGCGCGAAAGGGCTTCGCCGTCAAATTGCACGTCCAGTTGTCCGCCGGCGCCCGAGTCGCTGACCTGAATGGCTTTCGCATACTTCGCGGCGCAACCAAAGAAAAATTCGCCCAGGCGATACGCCCAACGGCTCGGCTTCGTGGGTCCACTAGTCAGCAGAAACGCGCTTGCGCCGTCGCCGAACAATCCGCCAAACTCTCCCTTGGCGCGGCCCGGTCCAAGAGTCCGGCTGTGCACGTCTGAAGTCACTACCAATACCTTCTGGCCGCGCCCGGCGGCCAGCATGGACTGCGCCACCGCCAGTGCCTGCACCAGGGCGAGGCAACCGCTGCCCACATCCAACGCGCTGCAATCCTCGCGCAGCCGGAGAAGTCCGTGAAGAACGGCGGAGAGCGAAGGATATACGTGATAAGTCTCGCTGGCGGCAACGATCCAATCGATGGACTTTGCGTCTTCACGCGCCAGTTCCAGGAGCTGCGAGGCGGCCTGCGCGCCCAGCGTGCCTTCATCTTCGTGTTCGCCGGCGTAAGCCAGGGAATGAATTCCCGCGCGTTTCTTCAATTTACCGAGCGGCATGCCGAATGCCTGATCGACCTCTTCGGAAGCGACCACACGCGAACCAAACGCGCTGTTAGATCCGATGATGTAGACATCTGCAGGCTTCAAGGAAAGGCCCTCTTAAATCTCGGCGGAAGAAGAATTGCGCATGAACAGCCGGTGACCTGATTGCTAGCAGTTTACATCATCCGGCAGTCCGCCGCGAATTGCCAGCGGCGAACGCACAAGCACCATGGGATTTGTCCAATTAGAAATACTCGATGGCTTCGGGCGAGGTGCGAAACCCGTATTGCTCCGATTGCAGCCGCAACGCATCTTCCAGCGCCGACTCGCGGCCATGCGCGAAAAGCGAATCGCTGGTGACGTCCGCAAAGCCATGCAATTGCAGTAAACGATCCTCAGCATCGCGCTGGGATTCCGCCGTTCCTCCCCGACGCAAGTGCACCGGTGCCACACCGCGAGCCACCAGCGCCGGGCAGATCAACAGGAAACGATGGCAGTGCAACGGATCTTCCTCGGCACAGAGGATGGCGGTCTTGCGATCGCGCGATAATGCCAAGGCCTTGTCGATTGCTTCGAGGAAAGCGGGTGCGCGGCGGCGCTTGGAATAATCCACCAGGCCATTCGCCAGATAGAATTGCGGATCCAGCGGTCGCCCGCCCAACTGCTCGCCGCAAAACTCGTAGCGGATCTTTGCCGCGGTGAGGCGCGCTTCGAGCGGCTCGCGGTTGAATTGCGGAAACCGGAAACTGCCCGGTCGGCTGCGAACGTCGCACACCACTTTGATATCGTGGCGAAGAAGCGTGCCCAGGAAATCTGACATCTCCTGGTTAGAGTGCCCGAGTGTAAATAATCCGTTAGATGACGGAATCGAAGGATTCATGAGTGAGACTCAGAGACACAAGAATTGTAGCGCGTTCCGAAAGGCGATTCATTCTTCGCCTAGAAAGAGTTTTGGATACTCAGCGTACCTGCTCGCAGTAGTGCCAATGTGGCGCCCTGCGGCATTGTGAATGAATTCGGCAACTTGACCGCATTGACTTAGATGAGGGGTAGGGCCGAGGAGTTTCTCGAGAAGCGAAGATTGAGTGCATTCTTCGCGTTAGCTGCGGTACGTTGCGTGTATGTTCTAGAGGCGGACTCGGTTTCCAGATCCGTCACCGCGCGACCCAGTTCCTCGACCAATGGATTACTCCCGGCCTTGCGAAACACGCGCACCAGTTCGCGGTAGTACCATAGCGTTCCTTCCTTCTTGCCCTCAAAACGCTCGAACACGCTTTCGCCCTGTTCACGGACGTCATGCAAGGTCTCTCGCACATTGGCGAGTTTGTCGGCGGCGGAAACCAGACGAACTTCGGCCGATTCCTTTGCCGCGCGCACAATATAGGCTCGTTTGCGTTCCAGCCATGGCGGCTTTGGCTGGGTGTAAGAATCGGAGCAGCCGTCGACAATATGTGCCACGCGCTTCCCGAATTTCCTGCGGATTTCACGGAGGCGCGTCAGGCCGCCCTGGTCCTCCACGGCATCGTGGAGCAGCGCCGCGATGGCCATTTCTTCGTCGCCACCATATTCGACGGTGATGGAAGCTACACCCAGCAAGTGGCCGATGTATGGGCGTCCGGTACGCTTGCGGAACTGCTTAGCGTGCAGATCGGCGGCATAACATAGCGCGGCGACAAACTTCTTCGAGAAGGTCTTCCCTTGGTGTGTTTTGGATTTGTGAGACGGCTTATTGACCATCGGTCAGATCAAAAGTAATTTAGCGGCGGCGCGTTTTGGCGAGCAACCGCAGGATTTCCAGGTACAGCCAGATCAATGTGACCATCATGGCAAACGCGCCGTACCACTCCATGTACTTTGGCGCGCCCATGCGGACTCCGGTTTCGATCATATCGAAATCCAGGATGAGATTAAGAGCGGCAATAATCACCACCACCACGCTGATACCGATACCCAGCGGCGTGCTGCTATACAGGAATGACATTTGGCTGTGGAAAAAGAGACCCATGATCAGATTCGCGGCGTAGACCAATGCGATTGCCCCGGTTGCCGCGACGACTCCCAACTTGAAGCCACGCGTGGCCTTTACCAATCCCGTTTTGTAAGCCAGCAACAGAACGAACAGTACCCCGAATGTAAGCATCACCGCTTGCGTGGCGATGCCGGGATACGACTTCTCAAACAGCGCTGAGATTCCGCCCAGGAAAAATCCTTCGAGCAACGCGTAAACGGGGGCGGTAAACGGCGACCAGGTCTGCTTGAACACTGTTACCAGGGCGAGTATGAATCCGCCAATCGCGCCGCCGATCATCCACGGGACGGCTGCCTCAGGCGTTTGCGAGTGGCTCAGGCCCCAGGTGTAGGCAGACGTCACGACAACACACAGCAGCAGCAGGCCGGTTTTGTTGGCCGTGCCCTGCATGGTCATTGCGTCTCCAGAAGCGATCTGCCCGGCGAACGCGCTTTCCTTCAGAACGGGATTATTGGAGCGAAGTATGTTTGCCATTGGAAGAGTCTCCGATTGTGCGCGGGCGGTAGGCACACAGAATACCATCAAGCGGTGAACCGGAAAGAGGGAAACCGCTGGAATTCGCAGGACGGAAGCAAGATTGGTAGCGCTAACGGGAATCGAACCCGTATTTTAGCCTTGAAAGGGCTACGTGCTAACCGTTGCACCATAGCGCCACCGGGGGAAATACAATCTTAAATTATACGGGAAATGGACAGTTTGCGCCACGCGGGCGAAGAAGTTATCAGTTTTCAGTTATAAGTTTTAAGTTTCGGAAAAGGCACCCCGGAGCCTGAGCCATGTGCAGGGGTTGTCTTCCACTTAAGGCTGAAATCTTAAGGACTGAGAACTTCGTTATTTCTTGCGATCTTCCCATTCCTCGTGCCAGGCGGTCTGTATGGCTTCGAGTTTGCCTTCGTTGGATTTCATGGGGTCGCCGGCAAAACCCGCCAATTCGGTGACCCACTTGTGCAGGTCGGTAAAACGCACGGTGTAGGGATCGACGTCAGGATATTTGTCCGTCAACCCAATGGCGATGTCTTCGATATCGTCCCAATCAAAACTCGGCGGCATGCTTGATGCTCCTATTCGTAAGGCGGCCGCTCGCCACGACGAGCGGCCGCTACAATATCCAGCTAGCGATTCGCTTAGTGGTCCAGCTCCTTAGCGTAATTCTTGTTCCACTCGGGAATTTCGACAACGATATCGGTGGTGCCGTCGGGCACGGTCTGGCAACCCAAGCGCGATTTCGGTGTAATGCCGGGAGCCTCGTCGAGTTCATCGAGCTCCGCGTCTGTGGCCTCATTGCACGATTCCAAGCCCTCTTTCACCATCACATGGCAGGTGGAGCAGGCACAGACGCCGCCGCAAGCGTGATCTAGTCCCATCTTAAAGCCTTCGGAGATATCCAGGATGCTGCCGGGCAAACCGTTGTGGCCGTAGGGGAATTTTTCAGGATCGACTTCCACGGTCTTGCCGCTGGGTAGAAACGTCACCTTGAATTTCCTGGTGGCCCTCTTGTATTTCACTTCTTCGATATAAGGATTGCTGCCGCCCATATGCCTCTCCCTAAACTTCAGCCAGTTTCTTGCCTTCCAGAGCCGACTGCACGGCTGAGTTCATCAGCAGTTCGGCCAAGTGCTCTGTGGCCCGATTTAATTCATCAATCCTTTGGCGAATCAGTTTGTAGTCGTCGCCCTTCACCGCTTCCCGCAACGCCGCGATCGAAGCGTCGATCTTTGCGCGTTCGGGCGAAGAAAGCGCTCCCGCATTCGGATTACTCTGCGCCTTGGCTGTCGCGCTCAAGATGGATTCCGCTTCGGTGCGAGCTTCAATCACCTGGCGCTCCGCAAAATCCTGTTCCGCATATTCGATAGACTCTTCCAGCATGCGCTCGATGTCCGCATCGTTCAGGCCGTAGCTGGGCTGCACTTCGATAATGTGCTGCTCGCCCGTGCGAATATCTTTTGCGCCGACCTGCAGTATGCCGTTGGCGTCGATGAGGAACTTCACTTCGACGCGCGGAAGTCCCGCAGGGGCCGGGGGAATGCGCAACGTGAAGCGCGCCAGCGAGCGGCAATCCTTGGCCAGTTCACGCTCGCCTTGCAGCACGTGGATGTCGATGCCGGTCTGATTGTCCACCCCGGTGGTGTAGAGTTCCTGAGCACTGGCCGGAATCGTGGAATTGCGCGGAATAATTTTGGCAACCGCGCCGCCGTAAGTTTCAATGCCAAGGGAAAGCGGCGTAACGTCGAGCAGCAGCATATTCTTCACGCCGTGATCCAGGATGTTGGCTTGCACCGCGGCACCCAGCGCCACTACTTCGTCGGGGTTGAGTTCGGTGTGCGGCTTGCGGTCAAAGAATTCCTGGACAGTGCGCCGAATCAGCGGCGTGCGCGTGGCGCCGCCGACAAGAACGACTTCATCGACCTCGTTGGGCTTCAGTTGCGCATCCGCCAACGCCTGCTTGACCGGACCCATGGTGCGATCGACGACCGGCCGGATCAAGGCCTCAAAGGCGCCACGCGTAAATTCATGGACGAACGATTTTCCGTTGGGCAACGGGAAAAGGAGCGTCGCGGAATTTGCGTCGGAAAGCTTGTGCTTGATGGCGATGAGTTCCTTGCGCAACTCCTGAGCAATTTCGCCATGGGGCGAGAAGTCGATCTGGTCGGTTTGCAGAATCTGTTCGTGAACGAAGGCTTGCAGGAGATTGTCGATGTCGTCGCCGCCGAGATGGGTGTCGCCGTTTGTAGAGAGGACTTGGTAGATGTCGCCCTCGCCGGTGGAGATGAGCTTAAGGATAGAAATATCGAAGGTGCCGCCACCGAGATCGTAGACAGCGACTTTGCCGCGTTGCTTCTCATGCAGGCCGTAGGCCAGCGCCGCGGCGGTCGGCTCGTTCACCAGGCGCACGACTTCGAGGCCCGCGAGTTTGCCGGCATCTTTTGTGGCTTGGCGTTGCGCATCGTTGAAGTACGCCGGGACGGTGATCACCGCGCGGTCAATGGCCTCACCGAAAAACACTTCGGCCCAGTTTTTCAGCTCGCGAAGAATGAAGGAAGAAATCTCCGGCGGAGTGAACACCTTGTCGCCAAGCTTGACGCGAATTACGTGGTTACTCGAGGGATCGATGCGAAACGGGAACAGCCGCAATTCGCTCTGCACATCGGAAGGCCCGCGACCCATCAAGCGTTTCACGGAATAGATGCTGCGTTCCGGCTGCGTCAACAAGCGGCGGCGCGCCGGTTCGCCGACAATGATTCCGCCATCGGCATCGATGCTGACTACCGAGGGACAAAGCGTGCTGCCCGACGGGCCTGGAATACACGTCGGCTGGCCTGTTTGCGGGTCAACATACGCCACCAGGCTATTAGTTGTTCCGAGATCGATTCCGACGATTCTTCCCATACGAGTTATCAGTTTTAAGTTCTAAGTAACCCAGGCCCAAAGAGCTACAGCTACAACAACTCCTTCTGGACGTTTACTACCAAATTCCGAATATAGGAGCGGCGATTGAGTAAATCATTGAGCTGGCTCATTACACGTTTTTTTGCATCCTCGTCCGCGTTGGCATCGAGCGCTTGATCCCATTTGCGGGCGGCCAGTTGCAACTCGCCATCTACCGCTTTTAATTTTTCTCCGAAACTTTGTTCCGCCGCGGTCAAACGTTGACGAAGAGAGGCAATATCGCTGCCCGCGGCTTTCGCTTCGCGCAATTCATCCAGAGACTCGTTAAGTTCGAACACTTCTTCGAGCAATTCCGGAGGAGCTTGCTGCTTGGTCTGCCCTTCTTTGCGCATCCCTTCGATGGCCAAAAGGTATTCCACGCGCGAGACGGGATCGCGCAGCGTACGATACGCATCGTTCAACTCACTACTGCGCTTCAGCGATATCTCACGCTCTTCCGAGGTGGCATTCACAAAATTGTCGGGATGAAGCTTCCAGCTCAGTTCCAAGAATTTTTGTTCGAGCATGCCCATATCCAACCACAGCCGGCGCGGCAATCCGAGCATGAAGAAATAGTCGCTCTGTTCAGGAACTTGCAGCACTTTGCCGCAACCCGGACAAAAATGCGTACCGATGGTTCGCTCGTGACAATTCCAGCACACCAGCGGAGGATTCGAGATGGGAAGTGGCGTGGCCATAAACTCTCTTTAAATTCCGACGGCTTCAGAACAAAAAAAAGTGGCTGGCAATTGCGGAAGCCAACCACTTGTCCGACCGAGCTGAAATGCACTCAAGGCACAGACGGAGAGCTGTGCGACCGCTACGCCGTAAAGCTGCTTCCGCAGCCGCAACTTCTGGCGGCATTAGGATTCTGAAACACAAAACCTTGACGCATGAGCGTCTCTTCGTACTCGAGCGTCGTGCCATTCAAATACAGCAAGCTTTTCGGGTCGACAAAGATGCGCGCGCCGAATTCCTCAAAAACCTTGTCGCGATCGCGCGCTTGGGTATCCAGCCTCATGGCATACGACAGACCAGAGCATCCGCCGCCTTGGACACCAACACGAAGTCCGCCGGTCTCTGCGGAGACACCTTCCTTGGCAAGCAGCGCGACAATCTTTTTCGCGGCATGCTCGGAGAGATGAATCACCAGGCCAGCCTTGGTTGTGGTTGGAGTTGTGACTTCCGTCGTCATAATGCGCTTCCTGGCACCTTCCTGGAGCGAATCACTCGACAGCATCCTCCGACGGTCAACTTGCTGCCGCCGGGAGGACGCCACTAACGCCGCGCAATCCTTCGCTCAGTGCGAAGATTTCTCGTGCGCGGGAACTTCCACTCCGTGCTTTTTTTTCCAATCGCCGATGGCCGCCTTTATGGCGTCCTCCGCGAGCACGGAGCAATGAATCTTAACCGGAGGCAGAGAGAGTTCGCGAACGATGTCCGTGTTCTTGATGGAGAGAGCCTCTTCGACGGTCTTGCCCTTCACCCATTCGGTGGCCAGGGAAGAGCTGGCGATGGCCGAGCCGCAGCCGAAGGTCTTGAACTTGGCTTCTTCAATGACATTCGTCTCCGGATTGATCTTCATCTGCAGTTTCATCACGTCGCCGCATTCCGGCGCGCCAACCAGGCCGGTCCCGACGTTGGGATCTTCCTTAGGCAGGCTACCGACATTGCGAGGATTGTTGTAGTGATCGACTACCTTTTCACTGTATGCCATGGACTCGTTGCTCCTTCTCTAAATTCCTACTCATTGAAACTTATCCTCTCGCCGCGGCGAGAGTTGCTGCAAAACCTGCATTCTTGATGGCCTTTTCGGTCAAACCGACGTTGGTCAAGAAAGCTGAACGGCCCGCGGTCAGTTCGCGTAGAGCTTCACGGATGTAATCCGCGCCCAATCCCAGAATGTGCAGGAATTCCCGAACGTCCTGGAGATGATAAAACGCCTTCTCGGCGGCTGGCGCAGGCTCATCGCTGTCTTGATACGGCTGATACGTCACACGGAACGGCGCCGAAGTTCCGGCGATAGACCGGTGAATCCTGAGAGTTCCTTCACTTGCAATAACGCTAGCCATTTTATTTCCCTTCATTCATTCCTTAAATTACGCGGTTTGCCACTTAACCTTGGAAATGTCGATGCCTTCCTTGGCCATTTCATAGAGCGGCGAAAGTTCGCGCAGCTTAGTAACAACCTGCACCATCTTGTCGATCACGTAGTCGACTTCTTCTTCGGTGGTAAACCGACCCAAACCGAAGCGGATCGAGGTGTGTGCCAGATCCTCACCTACGCCTAGTGCTTTGAGTACGTAACTGGGTTCAAGGGTTGCCGAAGTGCACGCGGAACCGCTGGAAACCGCTACGTCGTTAATCCCCATCAGCAGCGACTCGCCTTCGACATAGGCGAAGCTCATATTGAGGTTGTTCGGGAGGCGGTGCTCCAGCGAACCATTGATGTAGACCTCATCCAGTTTGGCTTCGAGACCAGCCTTCAGGCGATCGCGCAACTTGGCCAACCGCGCGCCTTCTTCCGCCATCTCCTGCTGACAAAGCTCGCAAGCCTTGCCCAATCCTACGATGCCGGTAACGTTCAGCGTGCCGGAACGCATGCCGCGTTCGTGGCCACCGCCGTCGATAATGGCGGAAAGCTGCACGCGAGGATTGCGGCGGCGCACATACAACGCGCCCACTCCCTTAGGTCCGTAAAGCTTGTGGGCGGAAATGGCCAACAGGTCGATGTTATCCTTGATGACATCCACCGGGATCTTTCCAACCGCCTGTACACCATCAACCGCGAAAATGATTCCGTGCTCCTTCGCGATTTTGCCAATCTCAGCGATAGGGTTGACCGCGCCAATTTCGTTGTTCGCATACATGACCGTGATCAGGATGGTGGTCGGCTTGATGGCCTTACGCACATCCTCGGGGTTGACGCGACCGTCTTTTTGCACCGGCAGGTACGTCACTTCATAGCCGTTCTTTTCCAGGCGCTTGCAGGTATCCAGCACGGCCTTGTGCTCGATGGCCTGCGTGATAATGTGATTGCCCTTTTCGCGGTACATTTCCGCGACGCCCTTGATCATCAAGTTGTCAGACTCAGTGGCGCCGCTGGTGAAAATGATCTCTTTCGCGGTGGCATTGATCAGGGAAGCGATCTGCTGGCGCGCCGTTTCCACAGCTTCTTCGCCGGCCCAACCAAACGAGTGGTTGCGGCTTGCCGCATTGCCGAATTTCTCGGTGAAATAGGGCAGCATCGCCTGCAGGACGCGCGGGTCCATCGGCGTGGTAGCGTGATTATCCATGTAAATCGGCAGCTTGACGGCCATTTCCCTGTTCTCCTTCAACTCAAAAACTCCGCTCGGCGAACTGCGGCTATGTGGTCAATTCCCTTTAACTCCACCAGCGCTGCTGCCTCCGGCCTGTCCTCGCTCAACTGCGCAATGGTCACGGTGCCCAAAACTCCCAGGATGCTTTCATTCACGCGCTGCAATGGTTCTTTGATGGAGCAGCGGTCGGTGGCGTCACAATTTCCGTGGTTCGTCACGCATGAGGTGATTAAAACCGGTCCATCAATCGCCGTAATCACTTCCAAAGCGCTGATCTTCTCGGCATTCTTCGCCAGTTGATACCCGCCACTGGATCCGTGCTTGGCAACTACCAAACTCTGCCTCGCCAGCTTCTGCAGTACCTTAGCCATCAGCGTTCCAGAAATACCGTACTCCTGGGCGATCTCACTTGCACTGCAAGCGTGTTCTGCACGGTGGTTGGCGAGATGCTTCATCGCAATCAACCCGTAATCCGCCTTTTTAGAAAGCTTGAACATATCGTTTCCCGGTCGTCCTTGCGATCAGTAGGATGCATATCCGACTGAATGAGTCGCAATTAAACTATACGTGGGAAAGTAGTCATTGTCAACATCGTGTGCTCTTAAAGAGCGAAGGCAAATCGTTAAAATTTCAGCACTTAGAATAAGACTGATTTAGTCGGATTTCTATATTCTTGTACTGAACCGCGCTTTTTCGGGGCTCAATGGTTAATTATTCAGAGTTAACGGCGAACTCCAAATGTCTCCCAGAGCGAAGTCCGCCCTGTTTCCGTTACTTCCCATTGGCGCAGGCACCGCCTGAGCCCGCTGCCTCAATTAGTTTTTGGAACGCGGCACGCGCAGGAAGGGTCAGTTGCGATTTGTGCGCCTGCTGTTCATACGCGTTGAGCGCCGTGACTTGCTGCTTAACCAGATCCGGCGGCGAAGGCAGGCCCTGCGTGATCCGGTCTAGGGCACTAAGCGCAAGCTCTGCCGCTTGCGACAAGGCTTCCGAAGCCGGGCTGACGTTCTGCACCAGAGATGAGCGCTGGGCTAGCGGTTGCAGATGGGCATCGTTTCCGGCCCACTGAACAAGTTGGGCGCGCAGACCGGCAACTTTCGCGGCGTCCTTGCAGGAAGCCAGGAACTGATCGACCGTCACAGCGAATTGCCGCGAGACTTCACTTTCCGGGTGGACGGCGTCAATCACACGGTTCAGAGGAGTCTGATTTGACGGAGGGACCTTGTCTTCCTCGCGTTCGTAGTCTTTCACCGGCTCGAGCGCCTCCGCAACAGTAGTGAGCGCCGTGGATTCCTCGGGATTGGCGGAACCGGCCATGCGCTGGACCATCTGCCGCTGGTAGGTACGGTGGGTGAGTCCCAGCCATTCCAGGCGCACGCTCTCTGACTCCATGCGCGCGTACATCGAAGGAACATCCGTGGTGCTTTGCGGAGACCAGTAGCGTTCCGCGATCGCGGCCGTGCGCGGCCAGATCCGCGAGTCTACATTCTCCCAGTTCACATACTCCGACCACATGGTGGCTTCGCCGCCCAGGATTCGCGCCTTTTCCTCGGGCGTGAGATTGGCTGCGGCCCCACCCATGGGATCGACGGCGTAGTGTCGAGCGGCGCTCCATCCCAAATCGATGTAGTAGCCATTGGAGAGAATCCCTCGATAGCCTTCCTTCGCAGCCGTGGCCAGCGCCTCGCTTCCGCGCCAGGACTGAATGACGATGTTCTTGGACACTCCTGGGACAAGGATTTCATCCCAGCCCACCGGCGTTTTTCCGTGCTTAACGACCAGTTCCTGAACGTGCTGGCTGAAATAGGCCTGCAGGCCTTCATTATTCTTGATATTGTGCGACTTCATGAACTCCTGAATCTGGGGATTCGCGTCCCACTGTTTGCCATTCACTTCGTCGCCACCGATATGGAAATACTGATCGGGGAAAAGCTTCGCCATTTCGGCAATGAAATCGTTGAGGAATTTGTAAGTCTTCTCGTTGGTGGGATCCATCGCGGGATCGGCGACGCCCCACTGCTGCCAGATTTGGTACGGGCCCGGCCCGCTGGCCAGTTCAGGATAGCCAACGAACCATGCGGTACTGTGGCCGGGCATGTCGAACTCGGGGACTACGCGAATGCCGCGATCACGGGCATAGGCAATCAGGTCGCGAATTTCATCCTGCGTGTAATAAAGGCTGTCGGAGCCCTGCTCCTGCAGCTTTGGGAATTTGTGGCTTTCGACACGGAAACCTTGATTGTCGGAAAGGTGCCAGTGGAACACGTTGATCTTTACGGCTTCCATTCCGTCCAGATTACGTTTCAACACCGGCAGAGAAATGAAATGGCGCGAGACATCGATCATCAGGCCACGCCACGGGAAACGCGGCTGATCCTGGATGCTAACGGCCGGCGCCGTAAATCCATCAGAGGTGATCGCGACGAGTTGCAGGAAGGTTTGTAGGCCGTGCATTGCGCCGAGAGGAGTGGCGGCGTGGAGTTTTGCGCCCGTTGGCGTCACCTCCAGCGTGTAAGATTCATCCTCGCCCAGTTCCTGAACTGGCTTGCTGGCGTGGTCGGTAGTAACAACCAGCGTGGCCTTTGCGGCGTCCGCGGAAGCCGCGGCTTGCGCAAAGACGAGTCCCGTCTCGTGGTTGAGCTGCACCAGGAATCTTTGTGCCGCACGATCCAGGCGCGCTTCGCGGTATCCGGTAAATGCCACCGTGAAACCGGCATCGATCTTCAGTGCGCCGCTGGCCAGTTCCGCCTTGGCGGGCAGTGGCATCACGTTCAGTTCAGATGGAGATTGCGCTCCTGTTTTCATACTTCCTACTATAGATAGAACTGCTGCCGCAAGAATCGCCCTGCGTGTAAACGAACGGCCACTCATTTGGTTGCCTCCGGAGTCTCACTGCACAATATAGCTCTATTAAATCGTTATAACACGCACTAAATGGGGGTACGTTGGCTTCCGAGAAGAACACTCTTCCGCGTTGGAGCGGTCCGGCTGCGGGTCAAGTTCCTCGCGCTTTGCGGATTGTTTGGAGTAGAATGTGCTGCGGATAACTACTCTCGCGCATGAAAACTTCTGTCGCCATCTATCCTGGCTCGTTTGATCCCGTCACCAACGGGCATCTTGATCTAATTGAACGCGGCGAGAAAATGTTTGACCGGCTGATCGTCGCGGTGTTGAAGAATACCGAGAAAGAGCCGATGTTCAGCGTGCCCGAACGAGTGGAGATGCTTCGCGACGTGACTCGGCAATGGGAGTCCGTGGAAATCGACGTGTTCGAGGGGTTGCTGGTCGATTATGCGCGCAAACGAGGCGCCGCCGTGATTTTGCGCGGGATCCGCGCGGTTTCGGACTATGAGTACGAACTGCAAATGGCGTTGATGAATCGCAAACTGGAACCACGCCTGGAAACCGTATTCATGATGCCCGGCGAAACGTACAGCTATCTGAGCGCAAAAGTTGTCCGCGAGATTGCACACTTCGGCGGCCCATTGGCGGGCCTAGTGCCTCCGTCGGTCGAGAAGCGCCTACGGGCCAAAGTGTCTGGAGCGCGTCCATGCGGGACTGATTGTTCTCATTGAAATTGTTGGCGATTTCCTGAAAACTACTAGGTTACGACCGCTGCTTCGCTCCAAGGAGAGCCCGTGCAACTCACCGATCGCATCAATCGCATTCAAATCTCGCCGACTGCCGCGGTAATCAGCGCCGCCGAGCAACTGAAGTCCAAGGGCGTGGACATTGCGGACTTCGGCCCCGGCGAACCAGACTTTCCAACTCCCGACCACATCAAGAAAGCCGCGATCAGAGCGATCGAGGAAAACCGATCCAAGTACACGCCCACCGGCGGCATCATGCCGTTGCGCGAAGCGATCGTGGCGTGGCACAAACGCGAACTGGGGTCAGACTATTCGGCGAAGGAATGCGTGGTGACGGTTGGCGGCAAGCATTCGATCTTCAACAGTATTTCCGTGCTGATCCAAAACGGCGACGAAGTGATTCTTCCTGCTCCTTACTGGGTGAGTTACCCAGACATCATCAAGTATGCTGGCGGCACACCTGTGATTATTGAGACGCACCCGGAGACCGGTTTTGTCCCAACGGCCGCCGAAATCGAGAAAGCCATCACGCCAAAAACGAAAATGGTGATTATCGATTCACCGAGCAATCCCACCGGGGGAGTGGTCGACCCGGAAGAATTCGAGCGCATTCTGGCGGTGTGCAACAAACATGGTATCTGGTTGATGGGAGATGAATGCTATTCGCATTTCGTGTACGAGCCGCACAAGTCTTTCTCGATTGCGAGTGCGAAGAGCTCGAAACAGAATGTCATCATCGTCGGATCCGTCTCAAAAACTTTTGCGATGACTGGCTGGCGCATCGGCTATACGCTTGCGCCGGAAGCGCTGATCCAAGCAATGACCAAAGTGCAGAGCCAGTCCACATCGAATCCCACGTCGATCGCGCAATACGCGGCGATGGAAGCAATGCGCGGAAGCATGGACAGCGTACCGGTGATGCTTGCGGAATACACTAAGCGCCGCAAGCGGATTGTCGAAGGGTTGCGCGCAATTCCGGGCGTTACTTGCGAATGGCCCGGCGGGGCGTTCTATGCGTTCCCGAATATTTCGGCGCACCTGGGCGATGGCAAGAACGCGCACGCAAAAAGCTGCACAGATCTTGCCAAGTTGCTGCTTGAGAAAGCGCACGTAGCGTTGGTTTCCGGCGAGGCATTCGGTGCTCCGGGTTTCCTCCGCTTATCGTACGCCACGTCGATCGAACGAATCGACGAAGGTTTGCGGCGGCTGGGGAAGTTTTTTTCGCGCGCTGAAGCCGCTGCCTGACCGTGCTCGAACCTGTTCTATCACGCATCGAGCCGATCTTCAGTCCGCGCCCCTGGGGCGCTCGTTCCCTGGCGCCTTTATTCCCGGAGAAGACCGGCTTACAGGAACTGATTGGTGAAGCGTGGCTCACCGGGCAGCAATGCCGCATCGCCAACGGCCCGTTCGAGGGAAAACCGCTGGGCGAGAGTTGGCAGGCGATGCCGGCGGAGTGGCGAGGCACGCACGTAAACCACTATCCCGAATTCCCACTGCTGGCGAAATTCATTTTCCCGCACGACAAGTTATCCATTCAGGTGCATCCCGACGATGCGTATGCCGCAAAATACGAGCAGGCCGCCGGCGGGCGCGGCAAAACCGAAATGTGGCACATCCTTTCGGCGGAACCTGGCGCAGAACTTCTTCTTGGACTAAAGCCCGGGGTGACGCGCGAAGAATTTCTGGAGGCAGTATCGAAAAAAACGCTCGAAGACCTTTTCGTTCACGAACTGGTACGCCCGGGCGAAACTTATTTCGTTCCCGCGCGAACTCAGCACGCCATCGGGCCTGGCATGATTCTCTGCGAGGTGCAGGAGTATTCGGACCTGACGTACCGCGTGTATGACTTCGGCCGCGTGGACGCTTCGGGTAAGCCTCGTGCGCTACACCTCGAAAAAGCATTGGAAGTGACGAGTTTTTCGGGGACACGTGCGGGCAAGGTGTCCGCTCTCGCTTTGCATTCGCCTGACGCCAACATTCGTTTGCTGGCCGCGTGCCACTTTTTTGCTACCGAACGCTGGGACTGCGACCGCACCACCCCTATCGATCCGGACTCGACTCATTTCCAATTACTGATCATTCTACAAGGCTCGGGACGGCTTTATGATGGAGTGTCGATGACCTATCGAGCCGGCACGGCCTGGTTCCTGCCAGCATCGCTGCCGACCCTATACCTGCAGCCGGATGAAGGAACCTCTTTGCTGCGGGTGTATGTGCCGCAGCCAGAGGTGCTTCGAAAACAATTGCTGAATCAGGGGCTCGATGAAAAGGCCGTGTCCCAAGTGTTCGTGGAGTGAAAGCCTATGACAGACAAGCCATTGCAAACGCACGCTGTCATCCTTGCTGGCGGCCGCGGCACGCGATTCTGGCCACGCAGCCGCACGCGCACTCCGAAACAGTTGCTGAACATCGTCGGCAAGACGACCATGCTGGAACAGACCGTGGCGCGCCTGCTGCCTTTGATTCCGGCGAAAAATATGTGGACGGTGACGAACGCGGAGCAGGCCTTAGCGCTTCGTAAGCAGATTCCGGCGCCGGCAAGGAAGCGAGTGCTCACTGAGCCGGTTGGGCGGAACACTGCTGCCGCGATCGCTTTGGCGGCCATTCACGTAAGGCATGCGGCGAGCGGCGATGCAATCATGGCGGTGCTGCCCGCGGACCATTACATTGCGCAACCCGACCGCTTTCGCAGCATCGTGACCGCTGCGCTCCATCTTGCGCGGGAGACTTCCGGAATGGTGGTTCTTGGCATTCCTCCCACGCGGCCAGAGACTGGGTTTGGCTACATCGAACGGATGGGCGACGCGATGAATGCCGAAGGATTTCCGGTGTTCGCGGTGCGGCGCTTTACGGAGAAGCCGGAAGTTGACGCAGCTAAAGAATATCTCGCCACAGGACTGTACCAGTGGAATGCAGGCATGTTTTTCTGGCGCGTTTCCACGTATCTGGATGCGTTGAAAAGCTATCTGCCGAAGACGCACCAACTGCTGGAGTCGCTTGCTTCGCACATTGGAAAGCGCAGCTACCAAGCGAACCTGAAGAAGGTATACCCGAAGCTGGAAAACATTTCCGTGGACTACGCCATCATGGAGCCGGCGACTCGCGAAGCCGGCGATGCTCGCGTCTTCGTGATTCCCGCAGACATTGGCTGGAGCGATATCGGATCGTGGAGCGCGGTGTACGATTTGCTTGCGAAACATCCCGGCGAAAATATTTTTGAAGGGCCAGGGCAATCGCTAGACGCAGAAGGCAACTATCTATGGAGCCCAGGGAAATTCGTTGCGGCGATTGGAGTGCGCGGCCTGGTGGTTGTCGACACGCCCGACGCGTTATTGATTTGCCCGCGAGAGCGCGCGCAAGACGTGGGCAAAATCGTGAAGGCACTGGAAGAACGTAATCACAAGAAACTGCTTTAGCTCGAATTCCCGACGACTGTCGATCGAAGCATCCTGCAATATTCAATCCGCAGCGACATTTTGGACTGCCCTTTCGGCCCGTGGCTGTTTTAGCGCTCCCCCAGCTTCGCGTATACTTCCAGAGCGATGACTACGATCAAATTTGGTACCGATGGTTGGCGCGGCATTATTGACGAGGATTTCACTCTGCCCAATGCGCGGATTGTGGCACAGGCGATTGCACGTTACGTGGTGCGCGGCGAAGATGCGCGGCGAGGCGTTTTGATCGGATACGATCACCGGCATCTGAGCGAAGAAGTGGCTGCCGCTGTCGCTGAAGTAGTGAGTTCCACGGGCACTCCTGTTTGGCTGGCAGACAAGCCCTGCCCCACTCCCGCGATTTCGTTGCTGGTTCGCCAGCGCCAAGCCGCTGGCGGGTTGATGATCACCGCCAGCCACAATCCTTCTCGATGGAATGGCATCAAGTACAAGGCGAGCTATGGCAGCAGCGCGTTGCCGTCAATCGTGGCACAGATTGAAAAGGAACTGGCCATCGTATTGGCGAATGGCCTGCCTTCCCTTCCGCCTCGCAAGGAATTGATTCAGCCTCTTGAGCCGCGGGCGCCTTATCTGGACACGGTAGAAAAACTGATTGATTGGGAGCGGCTGCGCAAGGCGAAGTTTCGTTTTGTGGCGGATCCTATGTACGGCTCCGCCGCCGGGCTTCTGCATGAATTGTTCACGCGCAACGGCGTGGTCTGCGACGAAATTCGCGGCACACGCGATCCCGAGTTCGGCGGCATTCACCCAGAGCCGATTGAGCCGCATATCGATGCGCTTCGCAAAGCCGTGCTGAAGGGAAAATATGATGCGGGTTTGGCTGCGGATGGCGATGGCGACCGCATTGGCGCCATCGATCGCGACAGCAGCTTCGTCAATCCTCATCAGATTTTCGCGCTAATGGCATGGCACTTGATCGGTACGCGCAATCTGCCGGGTGACATCGCGAAAACTTTTTCCGTCACGAAATTGATCGATAAGCTGGCCGCAAAGTATGGCCGCAAGCTTTACGAAGTACCCATCGGCTTCAAGTACATCTGCGAACTGATGCTGGAGCGCGAGATCCTGATCGGCGGCGAGGAAAGCGGGGGGCTCGGCACTAGCCTGTATCTGCCAGAACGCGACGCAACCGTATCCGCGCTGCTGCTCGCGGAACTGATGGCGTGGCACGGCAAATCTCTGGGCGAACTGATCAATGCGCTGCACGCGGAATTTGGCGCGCACCATTACGGCCGCGTGGATCTCGACGTTACGCCGAGCCAGAAGGAAGGCGCGATCGGCTATTTCGCTGACAAAAAACTCAAGAAGCTAAAGGACTGGCAGATTACCCGCCGCGAAGATATGGACGGCATTAAAATCTATCTCGACGGATTCGGTTGGGCGTTGGTGCGCGCTTCGGGGACGGAAAATCTTTTACGGCTCTATTCCGAGACAAACGATCCTGCAACCACGCGCCGCGTTTTACAAGTTGTGGCGGAAACGGTACATAAGCTTTAGGGTGAGCGGATGCAAGAGGAAGACAGCATTGGCGTGCAGCTGAAAGATTGCGATGGAACTGCCTGACGTTTTTTTGACGGAGATCAAATGAATCACCGCTTTTTCACGCTGGATGTTTTCACAACCACTCGATTCCAGGGAAATCCGCTGGCGGTTATCACCGACGGTGATGGTCTTTCCAACGACCAGATGCTGGCGATCGCCCGCGAGATGAATCTATCGGAAACGGTCTTCGTGCAGAAACCCACGGATGACCGCGCGCTGGCGCGCCTGCGCATTTTCACGACCAAGGAAGAATTGAAGCTGGCCGGACATCCGGTGATTGGAACCTGGTTTCTTCTGGCAGAACTTGGAGTTGTGCCTGCGCAGGAAGGCGGAGTGCACATTTTGCAGCAAACGGGCGCCGGAGTTCTTCCGGTGGAAATTCGCTTTAAGGATGGGCGGCCACTTCGTGTGACCATGACTCAAAAAGAAGCTGCCTTCAAACCAGCAAAAATTCAGAAAAATAGACTGGCGGCAGCTCTGGGCCTTTCGCCAAAGGATTTCGACCCCAAACTTGAACCTGAATTCGTGTCCACCGGGATCTTCAATCTGATGGTGCCGTTGCGCAATCGTGCGGCGCTGGCAAAGATCCAGATGAACATGGTGGAACTTGCGCGACTCTTCGGCAAACAGGGCGCGCTGGCGTATTGCTTCACGCTGGGGGGCAGCCATCTTGCGTATGCGCGAGGGATGATGCCGTGGGAACTTTATGAAGATGCGGCCACCGGTTCGGCAGCAGGTTCGCTGGGCGCGTATCTTGTGAAGCATGGCAAACTCGGCGCGGCAGAAACGCTTAGTGTGACACAGGGCGTGGAGATGGGCCGCCCGAGCCAGATTGAAGTGGAAGTCACGCAGTCAGGAAAGAGACTGACGCCGCGCGTCAGCGGCGCAGCAGTAAAAGTATTTGAAGGGGTGATTCGTACGTAGAGCGATCAACGCATCTACTTTTCTTGGAGTTTCGCCTGCAGGGACTTGCGGTAGCCGTCCAAAATTCCGTTCACAAATTTTCCGGCTTCCGGGGAAGAAAATTTCTTCGCCAACTCCACTGCTTCATTGATGACGACCTTCGGCGGCGTATCCGTGGCGCGCATTTCGTGCAGCGCCAGTTTCAAGATCGCGCGGTCAATCGCCGCAAGGCGCTCCAGCCGCCAATTGTCGGCGTGCTTGGAGATTAATTCGTCGAGTGGTGTGGAATCGTGTGCCGCGCCTTCAAACAACTGGTTCGCGAAATTGCGGGTTGGCTCGGCAGCCTTTGCGCCCTTCCAGAACTTGCCTTCCAACTTCGTCAGATCCTGCTTGCTCATGTCCCACTGAAAGAGCATCTGCATGGCAAACTCGCGCGATTTGGTTCGCAGCGACACGTTACTTGCCTCGCTTTTTGCCGCCAGTGGGCGACTGGGACGGAGCGCGCAGTTTCCTCATGAGTTGTGCCATTTCCACAGCGCCGAGCCCGGCTTCGAATCCCTTGTTGCCGCCCTTTAATCCCGCGCGGTCAATGGCCTGCTCAAGCGTGTCGCATGTCAGCACGCAAAACATGATCGGCAGGCAGCTGTCCATCTGGGCCAGTTGCAGGCCACGCGCCGTTTCCGAGCAAACATAATCGTAGTGCGCGGTTTCGCCTCGTAAAATGCATCCGATCGCGATAAGAGCATTGTGCCGGCCCGTAGCCGCGAGCTTTTTCGCCGCCAGTGGCAATTCGAACGATCCGGGAACGTGCACTACGTCCACGTCCTTGTCGGTGGCACCCGCTCGCTGCAACGCATCCAACGCGCCTTGCAGCAGCCGTTCGGTGATGAAGTTGTTAAAGCGGCTCACTACAATTCCAAAACGCAATCCCGCGCCGCTGAGTCCGCCATCAATTCTTGTAGGCTGAAGTTTTTCCCCAATGGCCATATTTATTTGCCCTGAAAATTCGCCGGGCGCTTTTCCAGGAACGCTTTCGTTCCCTCGCGCATGTCTGCTGTGGCGCAGCAAACGCCGAAAAGCGTCGCCTCTAAAAACAATCCTTCCTCTTGTGGCATTTCCACGCCGCGTTCAATTGCCTCCATGCAGTATTTCACAGCTAGCGGCGCTTTCTCGATGATCTTTTTCGCCATTGCTTCGGCTGCAGGCAGCAATTCCGCAGGCTCGTAAATGCGATTCACCAATCCGATTCGCTGCGCCTCTTCCGCGGTGATCATTTCTCCTGTCAGGCAAAGCTCGTGGGCCGTTCCCTTTCCGCACAAACGCGCCAAGCGCTGCGAGCCTCCATAACCGGGCAGAATTCCCAGCTTTACTTCGGGCTGACCCAACCTCGCGGTCTTGCTCGCCAGTCGAATCGAGCAGGACAACGCCAATTCGCAGCCACCGCCAAGAGCGAAGCCGTTAATCGCGCAGATGGAAGGCTTGCCGATCGTTTCGAGCAGATGAAATACTCCCTGGCCGAATAGCGAAAACTCTTTTCCGCCCACGGGGGTTTGCTGCGCCAGTTCGTTGATGTCCGCGCCGGCGACAAACGCTTTTTCACCGGAGCCGGTGAGGATCAGAACACGCACCGCCGCGTCATCGCGAGCGTCGGTCAAAATGGATTGAAGTTCCTCAATGGTTTTGCGGTTCAGCGCATTCAGCACTTTCGGGCGATTGAAGGTGATCCAAGCAATGCCATCTTTTTTTTCGTAAATCAAATTTTCGTAAGCCATCTCTTTTTCCTTAAAGGTGCATAGGCTTCGGATTCGCGGAGTCCGCATAATCATAAAATCCGCGGCCGGACTTTTTCCCAAGCCATCCCGCCAGCACCATGCGCTTCAAAAGCGGCGGCGCGGCAAAACGCTTTTCCTTGAATTCGTCAAACATGATTTGCGAAATGTACAGCGTGGTATCGAGCCCTACAAAATCGAGCAGGGTAAACGGCCCCATGGGATAGCCGCAGCCGAGCTTCATGGAATTGTCGATATCGACAACGGAGCCCACGCCTTCTTCCAGAGCGCGAATCGCGTCAAGCAGGTACGGCACCAAGAGGCGGTTCACGATGAAGCCACCACTATCGTTGGCTCGCACCGGCGTCTTACCCAGCTGTGCACCAAACGCCACCATTTCTTCATACACCGCGGGGTCCGTAGCAATCGTTTTCACGACTTCAACCAATTTCATCACAGGGACGGGGTTGAAGAAATGCAAGCCGACAAATCGTTGCGGGCGCTTTGTGGCCGCGGCAATTTCCGTGATGGTCAGTGAAGAGGTGTTGCTGGCAAAAATCGTGGCTGCGGGGCAAATGGCGTCCAGCGTGGTAAACAACTCGCGTTTCGCCGGCAATTGCTCAATGATGGCCTCGATGACCACGTCGCAGTCCTTCAAATCCTCCAGTGAAGTGGTTCCTTTCAGCCGTCCTCGAATCTCGGTCTTCGCCGCTTCAGTGGTTACGCCCTTTTCCACGAGCCGTGCCAGATTCTTCTCGATGCTTTTGATTCCTCTTTCCAGCAACTCCGTGCTGACCTCGCGCACAACAGTAGCAAATCCAGATTGCGCGCTAACTTGCGCAATCCCAGCGCCCATCAGTCCACACCCCACAACACCAACTCTGTGTATCGCCATGCTCTTTCCTTAAATCCGCGGATTCGTGCCAATCTGGCGGGAATTCTCCACCCACAAGAGTGTACCAAAGGTTTCTTCCGAAGACTCTTCCGTCAGGCGTTCAGGGCTTCCACAATCATCGCGATTCCCTGACCTCCGCCAATGCACGCGGTGGCAAGCCCGTAGCGCAAGCCTTTACGGCGCAATTCATTCAGCACCGTAATCACCAGACGCGTGCCAGACGCGCCAAGCGGGTGACCGAGAGCAATCGCTCCCCCATTTACGTTGGTCTTGTCGCGAAGCAAGCCGAGCCCTTTTTCTACCGCCAGATATTGCGATGCAAATGCCTCATTCACTTCGACGCGATCGATTTGCTCCAGGTTCAGTCCCGCCAGTTGCAGCGCTTTCCTTGTCGCAGGCACCGGCCCAATGCCCATGATGCTGGGTTCCACGCCTGTAACCGCCCAAGAGATAATTCTTCCGATCGGTTTCAACCCGCGTTCCTTGGCCGTAGCTTCTCGTGTAACAACCAGTGCCGCTGCGCCATCGACGATTCCGCTGGCATTGCCGGCTGTCACCATTCCGTCCTTCTTGAACGACGGGGGCAGTTTTTCCAGCGTTTCCATGGTCGTTTCCGGGCGCCGATGATCGTCTTCACTGACCACAATGGTTTTCTTCCCTTGCTTCACTTCGACGGGAACGATTTCTTCTTTGTAATGGCCGGCTTTATATGCGGCGTCCGCGGCCTGTTGACTCCGCAAGGCGTAGGCATCCGAATCTTTGCGGGTGATCCCGGTCTGTTCCGCCAGTTTCTCGGCGGTCAGCGCCATCGGCAGCCCGCAATAGCTGTCGGTCAGGCCCACAAAGAGAAAATCCTCGAGGGCCCCCCCGCCCAGCTTCAGTCCCGTACGCGCGCCGCGAATCACGAACGGCGCTTGCGTCATGTTCTCCATGCCACCGGCTAAAGCAATCGTTGCTTCGCCAAGCAGCAAACGCTGAGCGGCTTGTGCGATCGATTCAATGCCGCTGCCGCATAAGCGATTCACTGTTACGGCGGGCGTCTCCACTTTCAATCCCGCTTTCAGACCGACATGACGCGCCCCATAAATCGCATCAGCGCTGGTCTGCAGGACATTTCCGAAAATGACATGGTCGAAATCGCCGGGATCCACTCCCGAGCGCTGAATCGCAGCCTTGGAAGCAAGCACGCCCAGTTCGATTGCAGACACGTCAGAGAAGCTACCCGTATAGCGGGCCATAGGCGTGCGCGCACCGGCTACAATAACGACATCCGTTGGAAACATGATTTTCCTTTCTTAATTTGTCCCGGGAAATGAGATGCCTTGCGCTCGTCGGCTGGTACGTGACCTCAGGTCTTTCGTTCTTCCGCTACAACCGTATCTCCGCCACGTTTTCTTGCTTCTTCCATGCTGAATTCCGCGCGATTAATCAGGTCCGTCACAATGTCTTCGCTATCGTATTCCTGCCTGGCAGCCGCCTCCACGATTCCAGCGCTGAGGGTAATCTGCGTGGAATCCCATGGCGGCCTCACGCCCGCCGCGGCTCGGCGCAATTTTTCCACCAGGTTAGACGCACCCGATAACGATGTATCGGGAAGTATGAATGCGAGCGCCCAGGATGTGTATTTCACCGCCATATCGTTTTGACGCACCATCGGCTGAAGCGAGCGCGCCAGTTGCTCCAGAAATCTTTCGAGTGGCGATTCTCCCTGCTGACGCAACATCTCCGCGCCTCGATCGATTTGCAAGATTGCCAGTGAAAGCGGAGTACCTTGTGTGCGAGCGCGGTCGGCCTCATTCAACAGGCATCCCACATAAGACGTCCTGCTCAGCAATCCTGTGCGGTCGTCGGAAACGCCCATGCGGCGAACCAGCGAGCGCAAGCGCGTGTGGCTGACGCTCATAAGCATTTGGTCGCCAATGGCCTGCAGGAAATAGGTTTCGTTCGCTTTCCAGTGGTGCGCTGTCTGATGCGCGACGATCAGCATGCCGGCCGGGGCCTGAGTTTCTTTATCGGTGATGGTCACTCCGAGCGCCGTCTCCAACCCCAGTTCGGTCAGGATGGAACCCTCACTGGCGTCGACTACTAACCCTCCCAGCTCATCCGGGATGGCTTTTTCCATCTGCGCGATGAGGAATACGACCTGCGCTCCAGGCGCAGGCTTCAGACCGGAGGTGCAATGTTCCGCGGCAATTTCCGGCGGACGCCCCGGCGCGCCAATCACCGCCAGCGTGCGACCCGCCTTCATATACGTTCCCACTTCGTTCACAGTGGTATTCAGCATGGCTCGCGGAGTTTGTTGGCGGAAAATCTTCTGATTTATTTCCGAAATTTTCGTCAAATCGCGAAGTGTTTCCGCAGTGTACGTGCCGGTCCTGCCTGTAGGCGGAGTTGGCTTGGCTTCCTCCACTGGAATCACCGCTACTCGCGGAGGCTCGCGCTTCTCCACGGTTGGCGGCCACCAGTTGGCCATCTGGTAGAGATTTTGGAGTCGCGGGTTTCTGGCTTCTTCGCCCGGGAACATGGAGGCAATTTTCTGCAGGCGTTCCACGGCCTTACTCTGCAGGGAATACTGCAGGAAGATCTCGGTCTGGACGATCAGGTCGTCCAGCGCCTGCATCTTGCGTCCTTCCTCGCCTACCGGCTGGGGCTCGACACTTTCGGAACTGGACACGGTTTTTGGGGGAGCCGGATTGGCCGTGACAGTGGCGCCTTTGGCCATTCGGCCGGCGACGGTGCGCAAAAATCCCTCATCGACGTGGCCTTTCAGCTTTTCCAGGCGCTGCTGGTTGCGATAGTCGTACGCGTCGATGTCAACCAAGCGATCCAGAATTTCGCTGGCCTTGTCGAAACTGCCGGAATTGAAATTCGCGTCAAACAAACGGATGAGGGTCTCGAAATATTGCGATTCGCGGTTCAACTCGCTATACATGGCGGCCCAGAATTCCAGGATGGGCAACGATTCCGGGTGCTTGGCGCCCAGCTCTTCCAGTTGCGTCATGAAGCCGGTCTGTTTCTTGTCGGCAAACATGCGTCGCTTGAGAGTCTGCAGGATTTCCACGGACTTCGTATCCTGACCCGTGTCCGAGTACGCGTCCGCCAAATCGAATAGCCGCGTGATTCCTTCGTTCCTCTCGCGCAGCAGACGTTCCAGAATCGCGCGCGCCCGATCCAGTTGGCCGGCTTGACGAAGAGCATCGGCAAATGTATCCAAAAACGCGACGTCGTTTTCGTTTGCGGCAAAAGGCTCGAGCAGGGCGGCGGCTTCCGCGGATTCGCCGTTTCGCAGCTTTGCCTCGGCGTAAAGCAGCGCTACGCTGCGCTCTTGCGGGGCTAATCCGTATGCGCGTCCCAGGAGTTTCAAGGCATCCTGTGCGGAACCGCTGGTCGTGGCAATTTGCCCGGCGCGCAGAAATGCTCGCGCGGCGAGGGCATTCTTTCCCAATTGCGCCGCGGTCTCCGCCACTCTCATCTGACGCGACATATTGTCGGGGTCGAGTTGCGCCGTGCGTTCCCAGCAGAACAGCGCGTCCTCTCCGCGTCCAAGGTCCTTGAACATTTCCGCAGCCTTGGAATATTGTTCCATCGCTTCGTCGGGACGGTTCTGCTTCTGTTGCAGGAATGCGTAGCGCGCGATGCGCTCGGGCGGTTGCGGAGACTGGGAATTTTTTAGGAAGCGGTTGAAGATCGCCAGCGCCTTGGTTTCGTCCTTGGGCTCGACCAAGAGGTCAAACAAATAACCATAATAAACCGCGGCGCGCTCTGGCTGCTCCTGCCGCAAGTAGAGATCGCCGAGCGCCTGGCTCGCTTCAGTATGCTGCGGAGATAATTCCAGGACGCCCAGATAGGCTTCGATAGCGTCCTCGACGCGGTTCTTCTCGAGGAACTTCTTGGCGCGTTCCAGTTGCTTGCTGACGTCTGCGGCCATCTGTTCGATTTGCCTTCGGCTGCTGCGCTGTCGTTTGGAGCATGGGCTCGCGGGTGGTTCGAACCCATAGTCCAATATATACCGGCCCACAAATCGGGCAAAACGAGTGTGCCCGCAGGATGGGAATCAGCCAAGGGCAGCCTGGTCACTTCTGACTTTGCGACTACTTCCAGGCGAGCGTGAAGACCGAGTCGCGCGGCATTTGCACTGTCACGGCACTGTCCCCCAGCCGTACTTGCACGCCGCGATCGGCGCCACTATTCGCCAGCACGACAACTCGGGTGCCGTCGGGATTTTCCGCGCCCACATGCGCCACATCCTTCGAGCCTCCGGCCGTGGAGAACACCTTCGCGCCTCGCCGAATCATCCGCGAATAATGCGCAAAAGCCCAGTATTGACCGCTGCGGGTGACGGCTTTGCTGCGCGAATCCACGGTCACGGTGCCGCCGCAGGGGAATGGGCCGATGTTGGGCTTGCCTTGCTCGTCGAGCACCAGGTTCCACGCGGTGATGCTGCGCGCCCAGTTGCGCAAGATTTCGGCGTAGTTGCTGCTCCATTTCGTCCAGTCGGTCTGGTAGTCCGCTGCTGTGATGTCGGGGCCGCCCTCCGTCCAATACGCGGACTTTTCGGGAAACGCATCGTGGACGCGCGTCATGTCCGCGGGCACGCCAACGTACCCATGCCAGGCGATGCCGTCGATGAAGCGATACGCGTCCGGGTCGCTGAGTTCGCCGATGGCGCGTCCCCACAGGTTGTAGTTGTGGTCGAGGGCCCAGATCTTCGTGTCCATTCCCGCATCGCGCAGAGTTGGACCCAGGTGGCCCTTGATGAATTCGATTTCGTATTCCTGCCCCCAAAGGCACGCGGGCATTCTTCCATCCTGGTCGGTGTCCACTTCATTCTGCACCGTGATGGCATTGATCTTGACACCCGCTTCCTGATAGCCGCGCAGGAACTTCAGAAAATATTGGGCGTAGGGAGCGTAGTTGGCCTTGCGCATTGAGCCGCCCAGCAATGAGTTGTTCGCTTTCATCCATCCTGGGGGACTCCACGGAGAGGCGAACAGAAATAGATCGGGATTGATCTTACGGGCCGCGGCCATCGTCGGAATGATGTACGCGCGGTCCTGATCGATGCTAAAGCTCTTAAGCGTGGGATCGGGCTGCGGCGTGTCGTCGTAAGTGTAGGCCTTGGTCGAATAGTCGCTGCTACCGATGCAATTGCGGCATACGCTGAAGTTCATCGCGTCGGGCGAGAAGAAGTCATGCAAGAGTTCGTCGCGTGCCACTGGGGGCATAGCGTTAAACATGTAACAGCTGGCATCGGTGAAGGCTGCACCGAAGCCGAGAATGTCCTGGAAGCGCTTGGAAGGATCGAGCGTGATCGCGCCGGCGGCAGATCCATTGGCAGCCTGCCAACGAAGCGCACTTTCGGGAGCGAAGCGTCGCGTGCCGCCGTACGTAGACCAGGCACGCACTTCGCCAGTAGGAGATGCAACGTTGGGAACGGCGGACAACTTCGAGGTGATTGCGGCGCTGGCAAGGGCTGCGGTGGAGAGTTTAAGGAAATCGCGACGACTGGAATCAGACATGAGGCCTCCTGGGGCACAACCAAACAGAACAGCATGCCACGCAAACGCGGCGCCAAGAAGCACAAAATAGAACATAGCTGCGAGCGACCGACTGCACCTTTCCAGGCCGCGCGATTCGCTTGGAATGACCGATTGGAATGACCGATGGGCTGACGGTTCCCTTCACTTATGGCAAACTAGAGGTTCACACGGCTAGGTTTCGACCGCAATGACACGGGTTTCACCCGGCGCTGCGGCCCGCCGGTTATCTGGATCTACCCTCAGGAAAAATCCTGGCGGTTTTGGACACGAATGGACCCAAAGTTCATACGCAATTTTTGTATCATCGCGCACATTGATCACGGCAAGTCCACCTTGGCGGACCGTTTGCTCGAAATGACCGGCGCGTTGACCGAGCGTGAAATGCACGAGCAGTTCCTGGATTCCATGGATCTGGAACGAGAACGCGGCATCACCATCAAGGCCAAAAGCATCCGGCTGCATTACAAGGCGAAGGACGGCAATACCTACCGGCTGAATTTGATCGATACCCCTGGGCACGTCGACTTTTCCTATGAAGTTTCGCGCGCGCTTTCGGCCTGCGAAGGCGCTTTGCTAGTGGTCGATGCCAGCCAGGGCGTGGAAGCTCAGACCGTCGCCAACACTTTTCTTGCGGCCGGCCACAATCTGACGATCATACCGGTGATCAACAAAATTGATCTCCCCGCGGCGCAGCCCGATTTCGTAAAAGAACAAATTGAAAACGTGTTGGCCATTCCGGCGGACGATTCCCTGTTGATCAGCGCGAAAAGCGGCATTGGCGTGGAAGACGTCCTGGAAGCGATTGTGAAGCGCGTGCCTGCGCCAAAAGGAAGCGCCGAGAATCCTCTGCAGGCGCTGATTTTCGACTCCTGGTTCGATCCGTATCGCGGTGCGGTGGTACTGGTCTGCGTGAAGCAGGGGCGCATCTCGCGGCACATGAAGATCCGGCTTTGCGCGGGAAATGAAACGTACGAAGTGGAGCAACTCGGGACACTCACACCGAAGCCAATCGTGCTGCAGGAACTGGAAGCGGGCGACGTCGGTTTCGTGATCGCCAACATCAAGCAAGTGGCCGACGCGCGTATGGGGGATACCATCGTCGAAGCCGGCAGTCCCGCAACGGAGCTGCCCGGATTTGAAGCGATCAAGCCCATGGTGTTTGCGGGATTGTTCCCTGTGCTTGCGGATGACTACGAACCTTTGCGCGACGCGCTCGGCAAACTGAAACTGAACGATGCGGCGTTTTTCTACGAGCCGGAAAATTCCGTAGCCCTGGGCTTTGGCTTCCGGTGCGGCTTTCTAGGCTTGTTGCACATGGAAATCGTGCAGGAGCGACTGGAACGCGAATTTGGGCTGAACCTGATCACTACCGCGCCCAGCGTGCGTTATCGCATCACGCGCATTGGCGGTGAGACCATCGAAGTGGATAGCCCCGCGAAATTCCCGAACCCCAGCGACATCGAGAAAATTGAAGAGCCGATCATCAAGGCGATGATTATCACCAGCGACGATTCCGTCGGCGGTATCCTGCAACTCTGCCAGGACAAACGCGGGACGCAGAAAAACTTTGAGTATCTTTCGCCAACGCGCGTGATGCTTACTTACGAATTGCCGCTGAACGAAATCGTGCTGGATTTCTACGATCGCCTCAAGAGCGTTTCCCGCGGGTATGCTTCGTTGGATTATCACCTGGCTGGATATAAAGAGTCCGACCTGGTGAAACTCGACGTGCTGGTAGGCGGCGAACCGGTGGACGCGTTGGCGCTGATCTGCCATCGCGAGCAGTCCTATGAACGTGGCCGCGAACTCGTTACCCGCCTACGCAAATTGATTCCGCGTCAGATGTTCGAAGTACCCATCCAGGCCGCCATCGGCAGCCGAGTGATCGCTCGCGAAACTGTTGCCGCAATGCGCAAAAACGTGCTCGCCAAATGCTACGGCGGAGATATTTCGCGCAAACGCAAGCTGCTGGAGAAACAAAAAGAGGGCAAGCGCCGCATGAAGCGCGTCGGGCAGGTGGACATTCCGCAGGAAGCTTTCCTTGCGGTCCTGAAAGTTTCCGGGGACGAAGAGGAGTAAGACTCGCGCGAATCTATGACGGCTCTTTTCGCCGCACTTCGGTGATCAACTTCCCTTTGTGCAATTGCAGGTTCACACCGTCGCCCACGGAAACTTGCGTAGCATCGAACAGTATGTCTCCCCTCGCGTCCGTTGCGATGGCATATCCTCGTTCCAGTGCCTTCAATGGCCCGCGTTCTTGCAATTGCAGTGAACATCTTTCGAGCCGTTCGCGCTTTATGCGCAACAGCCGCTCCGTGCGCACCACCAGGTCGTGGGTTCGCTTCTCGACTCGTAGCCGGAGTGCCCCAATCTTGCCGCTGAAATCAAACGATCGAACGCGCAGATGAGCTGCGGTGAATCGCCTGCGAGAATGCTGCAGCCGCGCGCGCAGGCCTTGAGCGACACGTGAGGTCAGTTCATCGGCACGCTGGCGTTGCTGCCGCAACAAGTCCAGCGGCCGGCGTAATCCGCGGCGTCCCGCCAGTTCATGCACGCGGCGGGAGAGCTCCAACAGGCGGTAGCGCATGCAACCTTCCAGAGAAGCTCGCAAGTCGTTTACGTGCGTATCGAATTCGCGCCGCGTTTGCACCACGATTTCCGCCGCTGCCGATGGCGTGGATGCGCGCATATCGGCGACAAAATCCGCTATGGTGAAATCGGTCTCGTGTCCAATTCCGGAAATCACCGGAATCGCGCTGGCCGCGATGGCGCGCGCCACAATCTCTTCATTGAAGGCCCACAAATCCTCAATCGAGCCGCCACCGCGCACCAGCAGAATCACGTCGGCCGTCGACTTCTTCTGAAAGTAGCGCAATGCCTCGACAATTTCGGCGGACGCGCCTTCTCCCTGCACGCGCACGGGATACAGCGTCAAATGCGCGTTGGGGAATCGCCGCGTGAGGATGCGCACCACGTCGCGCACCGCCGCGCCGCTTCGCGAGGTAATCAACCCGATGCGAGTCGGAAGCAAGGGCAACGGCTTTTTCCGCGCCCCATCGAACAATCCGTCTGCCTCGAGCTGCCGTTTCAACTGCTCGAACGCCAACTGCAGCGCGCCGCGGCCAATTGGCTCCAGCATCTCGACGTAGATCTGGTATTCGCCGCGACCCTCGTACACGCTCAGCGAGCCACGCACCACCATTTTCAGACCATCTTCCGGGCGGAACTTCATTCCGCGTGTCTGGTTCTTGAAAAGCACGCAGCGAACCTGCGCTCGCTCGTCCTTCAGCGTGAAATAGTAGTGCCCCGACGTGGCGTTGCGGCAGTTGGAGATTTCTCCCTGGACGCTAATGTCGGTGAAGTTTTTTGCCAGGAGATCGCGAATCCGCGCCGTCAAATCGCTGACGGTGTAGATTCGCTTCTCTGGCTGCAAATTAAACGTAAGCTGGTTCATGGAGCCGGCGACAAAATGGAACGTCTATTCTTCTTCGTCTTCGCCCATCTGCATTGTCAGGTAGCGCTCGTAGCCGAGTTCCTTGATCATGTGCATCTGCGCTTCCAGCCAGTCGACGTGACCTTCTTCGTCCTTCAACAGGGTGACGAACAGATCGCGCGATCCATTATCTTTTTCTGCCACCGCAACCTGAATCGCGGCGTTGTAATCCTTCACGGCACCTAGTTCGAGCCCCAGGTCGCTTTCCAACATCTCTTTCACGTCTTTACCTACGGTCAGCTCTAACGGCTTCATCGTGGGAGAACCGTCCAGAAAGAGAATGCGTTCCATCAATGCTTCGGCATGCTTCATCTCGCCAATGGACTGCTTTTTGATAAAGTCCGAAAGTTTCTCGTAGCCCCAGTTTTCGCACATTTCCGCGTGCAAGAAATACTGATTGATGGCGGTAAGTTCTTCGCGCAGCGCTTTATTTAGTTCTTCAATAACCTTAGGTGAACCCCTCATGTGTTTGGCCCTCCGACCCGTGCCGAGTTTAGCGCAGGAGCTTCCGCAAGAATAGGCGCGTTTTCATTTTTGCAGCGATGCGGACGGCCTGCGGCCACGGGGATGCGTCACCGGCGAAAACGGGAGAGCAACCAGAAAACTACTGACAGAACGACACTCAGCACAATGCAGGAGACAATCGGAAAGTAAAATGTCGTGTGTTCGCCTTTGCACGAAATGTCGCCAGGAAGACGCCCGAGCCGAAACGGCAATTTGCCGCCAAAATAGAAAAAAACACCCACAACGACCAACAGACCTCCAAGCATCAACAAGAGCCTGCCGAGTTCGCGAAACGAGTCCATGCGGGCTGAACGGACTACGCCGCAGCGATGCGTTTCATCAGATCAGTTTGCTCATTGATCGATTCCGCGCCAATCGTAAAAGCATCCAATATTCCCAATCCCAGCGCATAATTCAACGCTTGGTTCTGGCGATTCCGCATATCGCCCTGGCCCAGTATCTTCATGCCCACGACGCCCTTGCCCGCCGTGCGCATTTCGCGGAGCACGCTCACCACCACGTCCGGTTCGGCATCCATGTGCGAGCCAATTGGATTGATGCGAGCCAGATCGACTTCTACCCAAGGAGATTTGGCTGCGGCCCGCAGCGCTTCAATGGTATGGCACGAGCAGCCATGCGCCCGGATCATGCCCTTCTGCTTGGCCTCGGAGAGCGCATCCATCGCGCCGCGATATCGGGTGGTCCAGTCGCCCTCGGTCACGCAATGCATCAGCACAATGTCCAGATGGTCTGTACCCAGTTCGCGGCGGAAGCGATCCAGGTCCGCGTTCATTTCCGAAGCGCTGCGCGCCCACGATTTCGTCAGTAGGGTCACCTTGCTGCGATCAACATGTTTGAGCGCTTCCGCGACGTGCGGGTGGCTGCCATAAGAGTCTGCAGCGTCGAAAAATCGCAAACCGTTGTCGTAACCGTTCTGGAGCAGCCGCGACAAACCATCGATTCCCAGCGCGGTTTGATTCGAGTGATGGCCGGAGCCAACCGTGCCTGTGCCCATGGCGAGTCGCGAGGTTTTGATTCCCGTCTGGCCGATTGCCACCGTGTCCGTAGCGGAAAATTTCTGATTTAGCGCCGGCAAGGAAGCCGGAAGCGAAGCAAGGCGCGAGGCTAACGTCTTCCGGCCGAGGCAGGCGAACGTTGACGCGGCGGCCGTCCAATGCAGGAATTCCCGACGAGTGAAGCGAGACATCGTTACCTCCCGGGCGGGCTGTGCAGAGCCCCTATTATGCATGGACGCAGGGGGTCAGTATAGGGGAGCAATTAAACCAATCAGGGCTACAAGCCGTAGCCCAAATCCTGTATGAGATTTCCGATGGAACTCAGTTAGATCAGTTCCAAACCGGAAAAGAAATAGCCAATCTCGAATGCTGCCGTTTCTGGCGCGTCGGATCCGTGCGTGCAGTTCGTGCCGATACTGGTGCCCAGGTCGTGACGAATCGTTCCCGGCGCAGCCTTCTTCGGGTCTGTGGCTCCCATGGTGTCGCGCCATTTGCTGATAGCACCGTCGGCCTCCAGCACCATGGCGATAATCTTGCCGGAACTCATGAATTCGGTGAGTTCGCCAAAAAAGGGTCGCGCCTTGTGGACCGCATAGAAACCGCCGGCTTCTTCCTTGGTCAAGCGCAGGGATTTGATGGCTACGATGGCGAAGCCGGCCTTGTGAATGCGGGCCAGGATTTCTCCCTGCTGGCCGCGAGAAATCGCGTCAGGCTTGATGATGGCGAAAGTGCGTTCGAGTGCCAAAGTAAGCTCCTTAAAAGAATGACGTAATGACGCAAAGAAGCAACGAAAGAACGCAAAAGCCCTACTCGTTAATTTGTTACTTCAGCGCCGCGGCTACTGTCGAGCCGAGATCTGCGGGCGTCTCGACGGTGTGAATGCCTGCTGCATTCATCGCGGCGTATTTGTCCTTTGCAGTGCCTTGGCCGCCGCTGATGATGGCGCCGGCGTGGCCCATACGTCGGCCCGGGGGAGCGGTCTGTCCAGCAATAAAACCCACGACCGGTTTTTTCACGTTCACTTTGATCCAGGCAGCGGCGCGTTCTTCTGCGTTGCCACCGATTTCACCGATGAGCACGATGGCGTGTGTGTCCGCATCATCGTTGAACATTTGGATGGCGTCGAGGAAGGTGGTGCCGATGATGGGGTCGCCGCCAATGCCGATGCAGGTCGATTGGCCAATGCCGAGCTGCGTCAATTGATGAACGGCTTCATACGTTAAGGTACCGCTGCGGCTGACGACGCCGACATTTCCCTGCTTGTGAATCCGACCCGGCATAATTCCGATTTTGCATTTGCCCGGCGAGATGATCCCGGGGCAATTTGGACCGATCAGTCGCGTCTTGGACTTGCCGATCACTTCCATGACGCGCACCATGTCCAGCGCCGGAATGCCTTCCGTAATGCACACCACCAGAGGGACATTCGCGTCCGCTGCTTCCAGGATCGCGTCCGCGGAAAACGGTGGCGGAACAAAAATTACCGTGGCATCCGCGCCCGTTGCTTTCACGCCTTCCGATACGGTATTGAATACCGGCCGCTCCAGATGCTTCGTGCCACCTTTGCCGGGAGTCACTCCGCCAACAACGTTCGTGCCGTATTCAATCATCTGCTGTGCGTGGAACGTGCCCTCGCGTCCCGTGAATCCCTGCACCAGCAATCGCGTTTTTTCATTTACCAGAACGCTCATCGCGCGCCTCCCGCCAGCGCGACCACTTTCTGCGCGCCATCCTTCATTCCATCCGCAATCGTAAAATTCAAGCCGCTCTCCCTCAGGATCTGCTGTCCGCGTTCTACGTTGGTTCCTTCCATGCGCACCACGATGGGAATCTTTACGTGCAAATCCTTTGCGGCAGCCACCACTCCGGTTGCCAAAACATCGCAGCGCAGAATCCCACCGAAAATGTTGATGAACACGGCGCGCACTTCGGGATCGCTGAGCAAAATGTGGAACGCGTTCTTCACCTGATCCGCTGTTGCGCCGCCTCCGACGTCGAGGAAATTCGCCGGAGAGCCTCCCGTGTATTTGATGATGTCCATGGTGGCCATCGCCAGTCCGGCGCCGTTCACCATGCACGCCACGGTTCCGTCGAGCTTGATATAGTTCAGGCCGTACTTCGAGGCTTCCACTTCCAGCGGGTCTTCCTCGTCCAGATCGCGCAGTTCGCGCAAATCTTTGTGGCGGAACAGCGCGTTGTCATCAAACGTAATCTTGGCGTCCAGCGCCACCAGTTTGCCGTCGCCCGTCACCACGCACGGATTGATCTCGACCATCGAAGCGTCGGTGTCGATAAATGCGCGATACAGCGCCTGGAAGAACGGCGTAGCTGCCGTGGCCTGCTCGCCCGTCAAGCCTAGTCCAAACGCGATTTTGCGCGCCTGGTAGGGCTGCAACCCCACCGCGGGGTGAATGTGCTCACGAAGGATCGCGGCGGGATTCTCTTTCGCCACCTGCTCGATCTCCATGCCGCCCGACGCGCTGGCCATTAACACGGGCCGCCCGGTCTCACGGTCGATTAACAGACTAAGATACAGCTCGCGCTTGATGTCCAGACCCTCTTCGATCAGCAGTCGCTTGACGATGCGTCCTTGCGGACCGGTCTGCGCCGTGATCAAGTTCATGCCCAAAATCTGCGACGCGATTTCCGCGGCTTCGTCGGCCGAACGAGCCAGCTTCACACCACCACCTTTACCGCGTCCTCCCGCGTGAATCTGGGCTTTCACGACACACACCTGGGACTTCAGGCGCTGTGCAGCTTCCCTCGCTTCCTCTTTAGTGAACGCTACTTCCCCGCGAGGAGTGGTAACCCCGTAGCGGGCGAGAATCGCCTTGGCTTGGTATTCGTGGATCTTCATTTGAGGTTCTGCCTTCTGGAGGTCCCAATTGAACTGGAACCGACGGACTGTGCGACGATAGAACCGTGCACAGATGCTAGAATTTGCGCTTCGTCAAACAGTAAAGTTTACTTGAGACATGGGGATGGAGCAAGGCGGCAACTTGCCTGCCGCAACCGACACGATGAATGCCACAGTGACGCTGATACAAAACCTGGAAGCGGGCGGCCGGCTCACGGCGAAGCAAGCCGAGTTGTTGATGGAAGAACTGCTGTCCGGGCGAATGGAGACAGCGGAAATCGTCCGCTTGCTGCAGGCGCTGAACTCTCGGCCGGTAGACGCCGCGGAACTGGCCAGCTTTGCACGTGTTATGCGGCAACATGCCGCTCCCGTTTTTCCTGCCGGCGTGGCGCTTCCGGAAAAAATGGTGGACACCTGCGGCACCGGCGGCGACGGCAGCGGAACGTTCAACATTTCCACTGCAGCGGCGATCGTGGCTTCTGCCGCGGGCGCGCGCGTGGCGAAACATGGCAATCGTTCGGGCAGTTCCCGCTGCGGATCGGCTGACGTGCTGGAAGTGCTGGGCGTGCGAATCGACTTGCCTCTGGAGCTTGCCGGGCGCTCGATTCGTGAGATTGGTATCGGTTTTCTGTTCGCGCCCGCGGCCCACGCCGCAACTCGCCACGTTGTTCCTGCGCGTAAACAGATCGCCAAGCGAACGGTCTTCAATCTGCTCGGCCCGCTCACCAATCCGGCGGGCGCCCAGCGCCAGGTTCTGGGGGTGTTTTCCGCCGAAGTGATGGACCTGGTTGCGGCCACGCTCGCTGAACTCGGAGTCGAGCGGGCGATGGTGCTCCATGGCGCGGGGGGCCTGGACGAAATTTCACCTGCGGGCGAAACGCAGATCGCCGAGGTGCGCACGGGCAGCATCAAGCGCTACACCGTTTCACCCGAGGATTTCGGCGTGAAGCGAGCGCCGCTGCAGGCGATTCGCGGCGGCACTCCCGAGGAAAACGCAAAGCTGATTCGCGAACTTCTCGAGGGGCAGCGCGGAGCGCCGCATGATGCTGTGGTAATGAACGCCGCGGCGGCTCTGGTGGTGACAGACAATGCCGAGGACTTCCGATCGGCCGCGGCAATAGCAGCGGAAGCTATCGCTTCCGGCGCGGCCAAAGAAAAACTGCGCCAACTGGTTTCCTTCCTCAAATAGTGGATTTGAAGGCTGAGCCTGCTCGCCCTGAGCATAGCCGATAGCTCAGCTAAAGTTTGGGTCGGCTAACCCCAACTCATTCCTCACGGCTTGGCCGGGCTTTCCGGGCGGTTGCTGGATTCGATGAGATCATGGATGCCCCCAGGCTGCGAGCCCGCTCGCAGCTCCGATGACGACAAAAGCCGCGATCTTGGTTCGTGGCATGGATGATGGAGCGCCGCCTGCGGTACCTGCCGGCTTCTGTGTCGCGTCTTCCGAGTCCAGATTGATCTGATAGGTTTTGCCTTGCGGGATAATTCGCGACTCGCCTTGAAAGGTGAATAAGAGATCGCCGCGAATCGCCGAAACCTGCAACTCATGTCGGGTATCAATCCGCACGCGCACCTGGGTTGGTTGATTCTTCGCCGGGCGCAGCAACGCGTCAATGGCGTGGATCTCCACGCAGGAATTCGCCGGCGACGAGAAGTATAGCCAGCCCGATTCCAGATCCACGTGAGTTCCGCCGCTGATGCGGTGCAGCGTGGCACCGCTGTTTCCCGAAAGCGCCAACATTGCGCTCCCGATTCGCACTCCCAGCTTTCCGTCCACTTCCGTGGAGATGTTCTCGTCCTCGAACACCGACAACCCCACGAACGCGGGCAGTGCGTTCAAGTGGGCGTCGGATGCGCGCGTCAGCACGCCCAGAGCAAGCTCAGGCGCCGGCAGGGCCAAAGCTGTTGGTGACGAAATCAGCGCGCAAAGCAGGGCAGCTAACAAAGTACGGGGAGAAAACATGAATCACCCCCCCCCAACAAGCTGGAAAGGAAGGGGGAGCGAACCCACGGCGACACCATACTATTTTTAATTAATTATTTAAGATACTACTTTGTATAGTACCGTTGGATGTAGTTCGCTTTCCATAAAAATACGGTCGCAGGCGAAGACGAGGAAAGCGGCGGCGCCAACTACAGCGCGAGGAAATTCTGAAGAAGCTCTTTGCCCGGTACGGTTAGTACCGACTCCGGATGGAACTGCACCCCCTCCAGGAGGTAGTGCTTGTGCCGCATTCCCATGATGATGCCATCGTGCGTCTCCGCGGTTATGGTCAGTTCCCTTGGCAGCGATTTGCGCTCTACAATCAGCGAATGATAGCGCGTTGCCGTGAACGGATTCGAAAGTTTACGGAATATTCCCTTTCCGTCGTGTTCGATTTCGCTGGTCTTGCCGTGAAACAACTTCGGAGCGCGAACGATCTTTCCTCCAAACGCAGCTCCCATAGCCTGATGTCCCAGGCACACGCCGAGGATTGGAATCTTTCCCGCGAGTTTCTGAATCAACTCGATGCAAATGCCGGCGTCCTGCGGAGTGCACGGGCCGGGAGAGAGGACAATTTTTTCCGGTTTGCGGCGCACGATATCCTCGACGGAAATCTTGTCGTTGCGGTGCACCTCCACCCGGCATCCCAGTTCACCGAGGTACTGCGCCAGGTTGTAGGTGAACGAATCGTAATTGTCGAGCAGCAGGATCACCGCTTGGGTTTCTCCTTTTCAGGAAGCCCGGAGGCGTGCGCCGCTTCCAGCGCGCGCAGCAAAGCCTTGGACTTGTTTACAGACTCGTCGAATTCGCCGGCCGGAGTGGAGTCCGCCACAATGCCGCCGCCTGCCTGCACATAGGCTACACGGTTTTTGATGACCATGGTGCGAAGCGCGATGCATGAATCCAGGTTTCCGACAAAATCCAGGTATAGAATCCCTCCCGCATAAATGCCTCGCCGAGTCTTCTCAAATTCCTCGATGATTTCCATGGCCCGGACTTTTGGCGCTCCGGACACTGTGCCGGCGGGAAAGCACGCCATCAAAGCGTCGAAACAGTCCACATCTTCACGCAATTGTCCCCGCAGACTCGACACCATGTGCATCACGTGGGAATAGCGTTCCACGGTCATAAGCTTTTCGGGACGCACGGTGCCGTATTCGCACACCCTGCCGAGATCGTTTCGGCCCAGGTCCACCAGCATGATGTGCTCGGCGCGCTCCTTCTCGCTTGCCAACATCTCTTTTTCCAGCCGCTGATCTTCCGCTTCGTTCTCGCCGCGCCAACGCGTGCCGGCAATTGGCCTGTAAAAAACGTCGCGTCCCTGCACCTTCACCAACATTTCCGGTGAACTACCCACCACATGCACATCATTCAGTTGCAGGTAGAAAAGATACGGAGAAGGATTCAGGGCGCGCAACTCGCGGTACACATCAAACGGTGCCGACTTTATTTTCGCTGAGAATCGTTGGCTCAAAACTACCTGGAAGACATCGCCCGCGCGGATATACCGTTTCGCTTTCCGGATCACTTCCAGGTAGTCGGCACGTTTGAAATTCGACGTAACTTTTGGCGGACGCGCTTTCCCTTTTGCAGGAATCTTCGGGCGTTCCGCTGCGACGGGCTCCTCCAGCAGCTTTCTAGTGCGCTGGATTTCCTTCACCGCGGCAAGATACTTCGCGCGCAAACTGCCTCGACCCTCGGTGAACACGTTGCGCACAATCCACAAGCGGTGCTGCACGTGATCGAACGCAATAATCCCGTGATAGAACATCAGCATCGCATCGTACAAACCAATGTCGTCACGCAAACGCTTTGGCAGCCTTTCGATCAGCCGCACCATGTCGTAGCTGAAGTAGCCGATAGCGCCGGCCACTAGCGGCGGCAAGCCCGGCAGGCGCACCGGCCGGAATCGCTGCATGCGCTCGCGCAGAAACGAAATCGGATCGCGCTCTTCCCAAATGATCCGTTCGGGACTTTCGAGCACGCACGCCCCGCCGGCATAGCGAAATACTTCCTCAGGGTTCGCACCCGCAAACGTATAGCGCGCAATCTTTTCGCCGCCTTCCACGCTTTCCAGCAGGAAGGAATATCTTGCTCCCTGAGCCACGCGCAGGTAAGCGCTCACAGGCGTCAAAAGGTCAGCGGAAAAAACGTCATAGAGCGGAATCAGATTCCCGCGCTTTGCCAGCCTTTTAAATTCCTGAAAAGTGGGTTGGATCATGGCCTGGGTCTAGATGTGCAAGCTCTCAATGTGGATTTGAACGCCGCGCGAATTCTCTGTACATCGCGATTGGCTAGGGACGCGATCCTTTTTTCTCCTTCAATGCTCCCAACACTGCCTTCCTCATCGCCGTTTCCGGCGCTGGCCTGCCCATCCACAGTTCCCACTGCGCCATCCCCTGCGCCAGGAACATTTCCACGCCCGAGACTGTTTTGATGCCCCGCGCGGCGGCCATTTGCAGCAACTTCGTTTGCATCGGGCGGTAGATCAGGTCCATAACAACAGAACAGTTTAACTCGCCTGCCGCAAGAGGCGAAGCGCCGACTCGCGGGTGCATGCCCACCGGTGTGGCATTCAGGATCGCGTCGAACTTCGATTTGCGCAACGCGGCTCGCGGCACAGTTTCACCTTCAACCGCGCGGGCTAGCGAGCGGGCCGCCTCGTCTCGTCGCGCGCAAACAAATATCTGAGCACCGGCACTGGCCAAGGCGAACGTTGCGGCCCTCGCTGCTCCTCCAGCGCCGAAAATCACCACGCGGCTGCCAGCTAGCTTCAACTTTTTCTCGAGGGCGCGCAGCACACCCAGATAATCAGTGTTACTTCCGTAGAACGAGCCGTCTCGCCGCACGGTCACAGTATTCACCGCGCCGATCTTCGCGGCCAACGGCTCGCAGGCGTCGAGCCGGCGAAACACCGCTTCTTTGTGCGGCAATGTTACGCTGAATCCCCTGATGCCAAAGTCCGGCACGGCCTGCAGGAAGTCTGGCAAGCGCTCGACGAGGAACGGCAGAAACACCGCATCTTTGTGCGCGGCGATGTATCCGGTGTTATGCAGCAGCGGCGACAAAGAATGTGCGATGGGATTCCCAATCACTCCGTAAATCTGCGTCTTGTGCGTCAACTGGTGCGCACGGTATAGCTCCTTCAACTCGCGCAGTTGCACTTGTCCGGGAGCGGTCGCCGCCGCGACGGGTGCGTAGGTCAGAGCGCTGCCTTCTCGCAACGCCAGGATGCGCGCGGGCATTCCGATTTCGCCCATCGGGATTGCCACTGCCTGCGGCGATTTGCGGGCCCATTGTAATAGTCGCACGCTGTCTGCAATGCTGCGCGCCATTGCCGCCACTTTCACTCCATCCACTCCGCCACTCTGGAGGACACTCAACTTTTTCGTCAGTCGAGGGGTGCGGCGAAAATCATGGATGGAGAGCAGCACCTTTTCCGGTACCGCATAACCACGCACCGTTTCTCCCGGCAATTCGAGCAGGGTCTCAATTTCCAGGTCGCACCATTGACATCCCGCCTTGCGAGCCTTCATCAGCCAAAAGAGTTCCGCGCCGGCATCGCCGGAAAACTCGCCACCACCGATGCGACGCCGGCAAGTGGCAAGTAACACCGCATTTCGAAAACGCGCACGCTTGAGCCAATCCAGAAATTTCTGGCGTTCTTGATCGTTCCGCAGCCAATCGAGGCGCAATTCCACGGTTCCGGTAAGGCGCAGAGCCAGGCGTACCAGTTGCCGCAGTTCATGGGCAGTACTAGCCGCGGCGACGCCGCAGATGCGATGTGTCGCATTACCAAACAGGGGGAGCGCCAAAAACACCTCCTAATCTATTGAAAATAAAGCTTGTAGCATGCCTTTGCAAATGTGTAAAGCGTCTCCGCCCATTCTGTTGACGCCACCCGAGGCACTTGTTAGCTTCAAAGGTGCAAGTCCCCGCACGGCCCTTTTTGGCGTGATCTAAGGAGTACGATAATGCGCGCAAACGCAGCAGGATTATGTCTCGGAATGATGCTGGCCGCCGCCGGTGCCTGGGCGCAAGGGAATGCTCAGACCCAAATGGTATCTTCGACCGAGCGTGTCGCTGAGGCCGCCTCCCCCGACTACACAGCGATTTACTGCTCCAGCTTTTTCAGTAGCGAGAAAGTTCCCGACACGATGTATATCGCCTCGGGGGAGCAGTCCAACGACAAAATAACTTTCGCCCGTGGCGACTATGTGTATCTCAGCCGAGGTTCGGTTCAGGGCGTAAAAGTCGGCGACCGTTTTGACGTGATTCGGCCGGAAGTGGATCCCGACAAGGTGCAGTGGTTCAAGTGGCAGACGAAGTTGACCAAAGCCATGGGCACGTTCTATCGCGATACCGGGCAGGTGAAAGTCGTCAACGTCCAGCCAAATACGTCCACCGCGGAGATCGTGCACTCCTGTGATTACATGCAGCGCGGCGATATCGTTCGTCCCTATGTGGAACGGCCCTCGCCGCCTTACAAGCCGGCCGAGAAATTCGATCACTTTGCGCCCGTCAGCGGCAAGCCGGTGGGGATGCTAGTGGTCGGACCAGAGTTTACGGAGACCTACGGAAAGGACTCGATTGTGTACGTTAACCTGGGCAACAACCAGGGCGTGAAGGTGGGCGACTATCTGCGCATATTCCGCTACCAGGGTTCATTGAACGAGACCGCTCCGAACACCAAGGGCTATGCGTATAAGATCTATGGCTTCGGGAGCGCGCCAAAGCGCTACGAGTGGAATGATCTGCCGCGCGAGGTTCTGGGTGAAGGCGTGGTCATCAACGTCAGCCCGAACTCCAGTACCATGTTTGTTACTTACACCACCATCGACACCTACGCTGGCGATTACGTCGAAATCGAATAGTTCGGTCTTCGCACCACAGCCCGCGTCGTCGTCTTCGGCGTGGGCTTTTTCTTTTTGGAGCGGCTTTACTTCTGGTGGTGGACGATTTCGCAGGTAAATCCGTAGATTGCCGTTTCCGGATGCTTCCACGCATCTCGTGAAAACCCGGCTTTATAGCAGGTTTCTTCCAGAAAACGCTCGCGATCCAGGTGATGTTCCTCGGCGACCTGCGGCAGCAACAGTCCCCGACGCGTTCCCTGCTCTACGACCAGACCGTGCTTGCCGACCTCGATCTGCTCGGGAAGAATCCGTTGCAGCGGCGAAAGCAACGAAACTTCGATTTCGCTGTCCGCCACTTCCTCAGTCCGCATTTGGGTGAACCGCGGATCTTGCAGCGCAGCGGAAGCGGTGCAACGAACGATGCTCTCGCCCAAAGGCTCGAGTCCTTCGATTACTCCGATGCAACCGCGCAGTTTTCCGCGAATATGCAATGTGACGAACACACCGCACCGCGACGAAAAAATGCCTTCGGTAGGAAATGAGGCAAGCAGGCGCCCATCACAGACGGCTTCGGTTAATGCCTGGCGAGCAAGAGCCAGGATGGCTTTTCGTTCCTCTTCAGAGAGGCACTGCATCCTGCGGCTTCTTCCGCGATTCGAGTACGTCCAACTTGCGTCGTTGCTTGATGCGGTCGTCCAGATGACTCCAGAATCGGTAAAAATATTGCCCTGCGGAAACCAACGCGCTGATGACCACCAGCCACACCAAAATGCGGCCCAGTGGTTCCAGACGCGGACGGCTGACGCCACCGATAAGGACGGCGGCCGCGCAAACCTGCAAAACCATTTTCGTTTTTCCCAACGTCGAGGCCGCAATCGTAAACCCTTCGGCAGACGCGATGTTGCGCAAGCCCATGATCGTGAATTCGCGCCCGATGATGATTACCACCATCCAAGCAGGAACCAGGTGCATATCCACAAGCGCAATAAATGCCGCGGTGATCAGGAGCTTGTCCGCAATGGGATCCAGTAAAATTCCCAGCGTCGTTATCTGCGAATTCCGTCGCGCCAGGTATCCGTCGGCCCAATCCGTGGCAGCGGCAATGAGCAATATTAATACCCCCCAAAACTCAAAGCGCATGCTTACGCCCCATAGCTCCACATTGGGGCTGCGCGTGAGCAGAACCACAATCAGCAGCGGTACAAAGAAGATTCGTAGGAGCGTGAGTGAGTTCGGAAGGTTCATAAGGGAAATGGCGCTCGGCGCGCTCTTCGGAGGCCAGCTGGTGCCTCTTCGCTCACTATAGTCTCCAACCAACCACGCGTCAACGCCGATAGGGCGTATGCATGCTCGACGTTAGGCGGTACTCTTGGGTTACGGGGCGGGTCGATTTTTGCGAAATCGCTGAATACTCTTTCGTAACACTATTGCTGCAAAGCTGTGCAAAACTCCGGGATACAGCTGCACCAGAAACATGCACGAAGCCTTTGATGAATATCCAGTAAACTGCGCTAACTCCATGCGCATCTGCCATTTACGGGGATAATTAACATGCGTTGTCGCCTGCGGATTCCCCGCGTCGCCCTCGGCTCTGAGGCACCATCTTGCACTTTCCACAGCGTTTTCCACAGAAATTAAGCCCTTCGCCATCTACTCAAACAGCAAAATCTTTTTTACATCCTATTCATATTACTGGGGATTTCGAAGGCGTTACCGTAAGGTAACGGGCCGATTCTTCCTCGGTCTTCAAATCGCGTGCGGCCCGCGTAATACGCGTACCGGCAGAAACAGGATCGCTCGCAGCAACTCGAAAACGCCGGTCACGGCGATGCCGACAATCCGAAATGGCAGTAGCAACAGCCATACAAATGGGTAAGCTACCAGCGCCAGGAGCGCCAACGGCCAGCAGATGATCAGCAAGAGGCACCACAGGAAAAAGGAAGCCATGGTCTTACCCCCTTATCGTTTATACGCAGAACCGCGCCGAGATGTTTCTTTCGCCAGGAAGTCGTTGAGCTTCAATCGCCGCACGATGGTTTCCGGGACGTCGGCCTGCAATTCCATCGAGGAACTATTCACGTGCGACTCCACCACCCGGCCCAGCGCATGGATTAATGCCAGCGTCCGCCCTTCGCTCATCGGAATGCGCAAAGACAGCCGGACCACTGGATCGATCGGCACGGCTTTCTCGATTCTCCTTAGCAATTCATCGATGCCTTCTCCGGTGAGCGCAGAAACGAGGATTGGCGGTTCGCCGGTGCTGCTGGAATTACGCCACGCTGCCGTAAATTCTTCCCGTTGCTCAGGAGTAAGCTGGTCAACTTTATTGAAGACGTGCAAACGGGGGCGTTCCAGCACGCCGAGTTCTACCAGGATCTTGTCGACTTCCTGATCCAGTTCGGCGTGATGCAAATTCGAAATGTCGCTGATCTGCAATAGCAGTGCGGCTTCCTGCACTTCTTCGAGCGTCGCGCGAAATGCAGCAATCAACCCTTTCGGCAGAGCGCGAATGAACCCCACGGTGTCTGACACCAGAATGCGGCGGTTCGACGGCAGGCGAATGGCCCGCACGGTCGGATCCAGAGTCGCGAACATGCGCGACGACACCAGCACTTCGGCCCTGCTCAGTGCATTGAAGAGCGTCGATTTCCCCGCGTTGGTATAGCCCACCAGCGTGACGGTTCCGAGCGGGACAGCGTTACGCGCTTCGCGCCGTAAGGCTCTTTGCTGGCGCACCTCGTCGATGTCGTCCTGAATCCTACGCACTCGGTCGCGGATTCTGCGCCGGTCGGTTTCCAATTTTTTTTCTCCGGGGCCGCGTACTCCGATGCGCCCCGCTCCCCCGCCTGCGCCGCCGGATCCACCTCCGCCACTTTTGCCGCCCAGACGCGACATTTCCGCGCCGCGTCCGGTCAAACGCGGCAACATGTAATTCAATTGCGCCAGCTCCACCTGCAACTGTCCTTCGCGGCTTCGTGCGTGCTTCGCAAATATATCCAAGATCAGTTGCGTGCGGTCGATTACTCTGCGTTCTGTGGCCTTTTCGATGTTTCGTTGCTGCACTGGCGTTAACTCGCTGTCAAAAATGATGAGGGGCGCACGCGAAGCGTAGGCCTCGGCGCGAATTTCATCCAGTTTGCCTCGACCCACAAGCGTGGCCGGATCGGCGGCTTCGCGCACCTGGAAGAGCGTCGCGGCAACGTCGGCTCCAGCGCTTTTTGCCAGCTCCACCAGCTCGCTCAACGATTCACGGCCCTGCTCACCCGCGGGCATTCCTGGAAAACGCGGTGCACGCTTCCATCCCACGCCGACGAGCAAGACGCGCTCGGCAGTTGAAGTATCGTGTTGGAGTTTCATGCGCAAAAGCAGGTGGGACTCATGGGCCGCAGTTGTTCAAGACTGGGAGAGTCGTGCCTCATCAGGTGGATTATACGTCGTTTCGCCGCCGTCAAGGTACCACCGCGCCCAGTTGCTCGTGGATCCGCGCCAGTGCCACCTGCTGAATCGCGGGATCATCGCCGAATCCTACCAGCCAGCATACCGCCGCTTCGCGCCGGAACCATGTCATCTGCCGCTTCGCATACTGGCGGGTAGCCTGCTGAATGGCCATTCGCGCGGCTTCCAGTGTCCATTTATTTTCCAGGACCAGCCGCAATTCGCGGTAACCGAGGAAATCGAACGGCTTTGCATCTTCGCGCAGGCCGGTCTCCATCAGTCCGCGCACTTCTTCCATCCATCCAAGTGCCAGCATCGTCTCGGTTCGCGCGTTGACGCGTTCGGCTAACACCTTTCGCTCCGGTGCCAGCCCAATCTTGATCGCTCGCCAGCCTTCCAGTCGTTTTCTTCCGCTCTGATATACCTCGGTCAACGGCTTTCGCGTCAAAATGCACACTTCCAACGCCCGTATCAATTTTTGTTCGTCCGCCACGGCAATTTTTTTCGCTGCCACCGGATCCAACTTCAGCAGCACTCTGTGCAGATGGCCGGGGCTGCGCTTCGCCGCGCTGGCCCGCAATTTTTGACGCAACGGCTCCGAGCGCACCGGCACGTTCGCCAGACCCTCCAACAGCGCGCGCAGGTACAGGCCAGTGCCTACGGTGAAAATCGGCAGCCGTTGCGCTGCGCTTAACTTCCCCAGTACTTCGATTGCGCGCGCCCGATAGTCTCCGGCAGTTGCGTCTTCCGAGGCGTCCAGCACATCGATTAAATGATGCTGGATGCCGCCGCGCTCTTCCGGCGCCGGTTTCGCCGTGCCTACATCTAATCCTCTGTAGAGTTGCGTGGAATCGCATGCCACCACGTCTCCGCCCAATTGCTGCGCAAGCCAGATTCCCAGTGCTGATTTTCCTGATGCGGTCGGGCCTAAGATGGCAATGAGTGGAGAGTCTTGTTTGTCGTTCATTTGGGGAAGCGCAAGGGCCATGCCCGGATCAACACTATCACCAGTACGACCAGCGCCAGCAGTAGTCTGCCGAGCACCTGTGAACGGGCCAGTTTCATAGTGATCCTAATGGTTAGGCGGCTGGATGTTGTAATAATACGTGAAACGCAGCTCGATGTATGGTCCTTTGAATGCCCCAGGCAATGGCTGGAACGGATTCGACGCGCGAATCGAAGAATACGCTGCTCGATCCAGTGGCTCTTTGCCAGAACTAAATACTTGCGCGGGATCGCCGTCGGGAACGCTGCCATCTCTCATGATTTTGAATTGCAGCGATACAACACCCTGGTCGCCCAACTGAACCGACGCCGGCATGACCGAAAACCAGTTTTGTTTGACCCGGAGGTATACGCGCTGGAGGTAATCATTGAAATCCACGCCCTCCGTGTCGGTCAGCATTTGCAGGCCTGCGCCTGCGGTACCTCGTCCCCCGCCACCCCCTCCGCCGCCAGCGCCTGGCGGTAATTGTCCGCCTCCACCGATCGGGCGTGGCGAGGTAATTTTGGAGCCCTTCATGGCATCACGAATCGCGTCTCCCGGAGACTCGCCTTGCTTGGGCAGAATTAATCCTTGCTGCGGCACGGGCATGTCGGGGGTATCCAGCTTTAGCGGCGTCTTTGGTAAATCGCCCTTACTTCCTTGCGCGGGCTGCGGATTAGGTGTCACCACATTGGGTTTCGGTGTTGGTGCAGCTGGCAACTCTCTCTTCGGTGCTTCCGGTTGCGGCACGGGAACTGGGGCAGGCGCGGGCCGTTCAACCGGCGGAGCAATCCTTCGCAGAACTTTCGGATCCACATTTACAGGCGCGTGTGGTGCCGGAGCTCGCTGCGGCGTGGGCCTTAGCGATTCCAGCGCTCCCGGCGGGAGCAGCACGGTGATCTGCCTGCGCGCCATTTCTTCTTCTTCATTGGACCGCACATGCGGTGCGAAAATTTTTGGCTCGAAAATCAGCAGCAGCACCAAAGCAATGTGCAGCGCTACTGAACCGATCGAAGTCAAGCGCTCGCCAATCGTTCGCTTATCGGCGCCTTCCGGACGGAGGAACGTTACTTCGCCGGTCTGAATAATGTCCGGCTCTACCAAGTCTTCCGAAACACGCAGCGGAATATCGGTGATTAGTTCCGGCGCAGCCGAGCCTTGCGGCACCGTGATGCGCTCGTCCATGTCGGTCGGTTGCAGCGGCAGAACCGATTCCTCGGCTTTCTGCAACAACTCGACGTTCACGTCCCGCGGCACCACCATCCGCGCTGCGATCGATTCCAGCGGCAAATTCGCCGGTATCGTCGAATGCCCATCCAATTGCACAATCGGGAGTGTCGAAGGAACCAGTGTCCGCTCGTCCAGCGTGGACGGACGTCTTCGCGTTGTGGCCGTCTCTTCTTTCGACGGCAGTCGCGCACCTGGGGGCACTAGAATCCTTGGAATCATCGGTTCCTATGTTCGGGAGCTGCTTGCTGTGCTACTGGTTGGACGCGCGCTTGATGTTCCCGGATGCTTTCCATTACCCGCGCCGCTAGCTCCAGTGCCGCTCTCCCTGCCTCTCCATCTGTCTTGGGCGGCCTGCGCGTCCGCACCGCCTGTGCGAACGCCTCCAGTTCAGCGCGCAACGGTTCCACTGCCGGAGCGGGCAGTTTCTCGAAAGCAAATTCCGGCTGTGGTCCGGGGCGTTTTACGCCGATTCTTAGAGCGTCGCGCCGTGCGTAATCGAGCGAAACATATTCATTGCGCTGGAAGAACCGCATCTTCCTCACGCGCTCCGTGGAGACGCGACTGGCCGTCACGTTAGCGACAGCGCCGCCGGCAAATTCGAGCCGTGCATGTGCGATATCCACCTTGTCTGTCAGGACCGGAATGCCCACGGCCTTCACTTCCGTCACCGGTTCCTTCACCAAAGCCAGCAGGATGTCCAGGTCGTGGATCATCAGGTCATAAATCACGTCCACATCCAGGCTGCGCGGCGTGAAGACTCCCAGACGGTGCACTTCGAAAAACAGCGGCCGGTTCACAATCGGTTCTACCGCCAGCACTGCGGGATTAAATCGTTCGACGTGGCCCACCTGCAGAATTCTTCCGTGCCGCTTGGCGGCTTCCAGCAACCTGTCCGCTTCCGCCAGCGTGCTGGCCATGGGTTTCTCGATCAGCGTGTCGATACCCATTTCCAACAACAGGGAGCCGATTTCCGCGTGCTGCACGGTAGGTACGGCCACCGATGCCGCGTCCACTACACCGTGCAACTCCTGGATGTTTCGGAAGCTTCGAGCTTGAAATTCCTCGGCGATTTCTGCGGCCCGCGCGGCGTTCTGATCCAACACGCCGACCAGTTCCACTCCAGGGACTTCGCGATACACGCGCGCGTGGTTGCGGCCAAATTCACCGGCACCCACCACGGCAACACGAACTTTTCGGGATTCCCCCGTCGTCCCCGCGCCCACACTCATTCTTTATTCATTCCCGTGGAACTGCCCTTCGGTTCCACAACCTGGGCCACAGGAAACGCTTGAATAGCGATTCCAGCGGCATCCGCCGACTCAATTAACCTGTTTCGGTCAAACAAAAGAGTTCTCGAGGCATCGATGGCGAGAGCCGTCGCACCCGCATCACCCATGCTTTTGACGGTGGGCAAGCCTACCACAGGTACATCAAACCTCATGTCCTGTTGCGGCTTGCTCACCTTCACCACGACAAGCGGCCGTCCATTCGCAAACCGCGCGGCCCGTGCAATCGTCTCGTCCGTTCCTTCCATCGCTTCCACAGCCACGCATGCGCGGTCCGCAATCACCACCGTCTGTCCGATATCCATACCTGCCAGCTTGCGCGCCACTTCCAGACCGTATTGCATATCGGCGCCTTCGTGCTCGTCGGGCGCACGCCGTGTCAACACGCCCGCTTCGGGCAGCAACGGCTTCAGAAACAACGTAGAATCCACCAGCTGAATGCCCTCTTCCTCGAAAACCTTTGCCACCGCGCCAATCAGCGAATCGGTATTTTTCCTCGGCAGCGAAAACAGCAGCTTCGCCAATTTCCAGTCTGGCCGGATCGCGCTGAAGATCTTATTGTGCTTCACTTGCCCGGCCATCACTGCCCGCTTCACACCTTCGCGCTGCATCAACTCGATGGCCTTGCTCAACTCCCCCAAGCTCACCCAGTGCAACCGCTTTGCCACCTGCTCCAGTTCCGGCGAAGCTTCTTCCTTCAGCGCGATCACCGCCATCTCAATTCCCTGGCTTCGCGCGCCTTCCAGCACCAGAAACGGGAATCGTCCATTCCCTGCGATCAGTCCCCATCCTGAATTGTTTTGAAAAGCTTCCGGCATGACTTTGGACCTACTTCACGATCCCGCGCTCAGCCTTCCCCACAAATTCGATCAACTCCTTCACGTCCTGCGATGCCCCCATCGTTTTTCGCAGCTCTTCAATCGCTTGCGAGGTATTTTTTTTGGAGCGCGTCAGCAAGCGAAACGCTTTTTGCAGACTCTTCACTCTCTCCGCAGAAAAACCCTTGCGTTCCAGCCCGATCGTGTTTGCTCCATAACACCTCGTCTCGCGCTCTGTCACGATCAGCGAAAACGGCGGCACGTCCTGCGTGATCACCGTGCACGCCCCGATGTAGGCATAGCGCCCCAGCCGGCAAAACTGGTGCACCGGCGAAAACGCGCCAATGGTCACGTAATCCTGAACCGTCACGTGCCCTGCCAACGTCGCACCGTTCACGAATAACGTCCCGCTGCCGATCTGGCAATCGTGCCCCACGTGCGAATACGCCAGAAAAAAATTATTGCTGCCGATACGCGTCGTGCCCCCGCCTTTTTTCGTTCCCCGGCTGATGGTCACATACTCCCGAAAAATGTTTCCGTCACCGACCACCAGTTCCACGTGCTCTTCGGCGTAGGTGTAGTCCTGCGGGTTGCCACCAATCACGCAAAATGAATGGAAGACATTTCCGGCGCCAAATTTCGCTGGCCCCTGCAGCACGGCATGATCGTGCACCACGCAGCCTTCGCCCAGTTCGACGTCCGCTCCCACCACCGCGAACGCCCCAACCTGTACACCCTTCCCTAGTTTCGCTTTCGGCGAAACCACTGCTTGGGGATGAATAGGCTCTGCGCTCATTTCCCCACGCTAGTCGTCTCTTTGTCGCGGTCGACCATCACGCACATCAGCGTTGCTTCCGTCGACAGATTCTCCCCGACAAACGCCTTCGCGCGAATCTTGCACAGGTCGCCCTTCCAAGCCAGGATGTCCACTTCCACGCGCAACTGGTCCCCGGGCAGCACGGGCCTGCGGAATTTCACGTCGTTCATCGACGCCAGGTACAACAGCTTGCTATCGCGGTCAGGAATTTCCTGCAGTAGTAGCAACCCACCGGCTTGGGCCATCGACTCGAGGATCAGCACGCCGGGCATAATCGGCTTGCCGGGAAAATGTCCCTGAAAAAACGACTCGTTGATGCTCACGTTCTTGATCGCCACAATGCGTTTGTAGCGTTCCATTTCCACGACTTTATCGATGAGCAGAAACGGATACCGGTGTGGCAAAAACTTTTGTATTTCATTGATGTCCAGAGTCATGCAAGCTCCCGCGCCGCTGGTCCGTCTGCAGCGCCCTCCGTGTTCTCGCAAACTTACTATTATAGACAGTTTACACCCCCGACTAAAGCATTCTCCTGGGTTGGCGAGGGCTAAGTTGCTTGTTCAGAATGATTGGTGACACTCGATAGAGTGTATCGAGTACCATCCCTGTTAGTTACTGAAGAGAAAAAGGGGCGTCCCCAAATGCAACTGAGATTTTCCGCCTTCGTCCTCTTTGTCTGCTCAGCCGCGGCTATTGGCGGCGAACGGACCCAGCCGCAGCAACCGATCCTCGGCCATCGTTCCGCACCATTGATTAACCTGGATGGATTGACGTTCAAAGATCTCAATCGCAACGGAAAACTCGACCCCTACGAGGACTGGCGGCTCCCGGCAGAGGTCCGCACCGCCGACCTGGTCCAGCGAATGAGCGTCGAAGAACTCGCGGGAGTGATGGTTCACGGTACCTTGCCGAGCGCTGGACCGCTGGCACCGCTCGGCGTGGGAAACGAGTACGACTTGGTGAAAGTGCGGAAGTTCATCGAGCAAGATCGCGTCAACGCATTTATAACCCGGCTGAACGGGAGCGCTGAACTTTTTGCCAAACAGAACAACGAAGTGCAAGCGATTGCGGAGTCTTCGCGTTTAGGGATTCCGGTGATCATTTCTACCGATCCGCGACACCACTTTGAGCAGGTCCTGGGAGCAGCCACGCAGGACAAAGCGTTCTCGATGTGGCCGGAGCCTTTGGGCTTTGCGGCGCTCAATGATACGCAACTGACTCGCCGTTTCGGTGATGTTGTCCGCCAGGAGTATGAAGCGGTTGCTATTCGCGAGTCGCTCGCGCCGCAGGCCGATTTGGCCACGGAACCGCGATGGGCCCGCATCAACGGAACTTTCGGCGAAGATGCCGAGATCGCGAAGCGCATGGTCGAAGCGTATGTCGCGGGGCTGCAAAACGGCGCGAACGGCTTGAACCCCGGCAGTGTGATCGCGGTGGTGAAACACTGGGCGGGTTATGGAGCCGCGAAAGACGGCTAGGATGGCCACAACTACTACGGCCGCTACGCGGAGTTTGCCGGACACAACTTCGCGCAACATCTGATTCCGTTTACCGGCGCATTCGCCGCTCAGGTTGGCGCCGTGATGCCAACTTACTCGATCTTGCAGGGCGTGGCGATTGATGAAAATCCGTTGGAGCAGGTGGGAGCCGGTTTTAATAATCAATTGCTGAACGCGTTGCTGCGAAAACAATACGGATTTCGCGGTGTCATTCTAAGCGATTGGGCGATTACCAGAGACTGCCCCGAGGCCTGCCGCTATGGCGCGAGCGCCGGGAACAAGCCCGCCTCGAAGGACATCGGCATGCCGTGGGGAGTAGAGGATCTGACGGTGGCGCAGCGCTTTGCCAAGGCCATCAATGCGGGAGTGGACCAGGTGGGAGGAACGGAGGAGTCGAAAGCCATAATCGACGATGTTCACGACGGCTCGATCCCGGAAGCGCGCGTTCGCGAGGCCGCGGCCCGCATCCTTTTGCAGAAGTTTCAGTTGGGTCTCTTCGAACAGCCCTATGTAGACGAGTCAAAGGCCGCGGCAATCGCCGGCAACAAGGAGTTTGTGCACGAGGGGCAAGTGGCCCAGGCCAGGGCCGTCGTCTTGTTAAAGAATAAAATCATTACCTCGACCAACAAACCGCTCCGCTTCTGCCCTTCGTTCTGCAGGGCAAAAGGGTTTACTTGTTTGGTGTGGATGCCAAGGCGGCACAGTCCATGGGATTTATCGTGGTGACGGAACCTGCGCAAGCAGACCTGGCGATCATTCGTGCCCCCGCACCTTACCAGAGCGAGCATCTGGGGTTTTTCTTTGGTTCAAGACAGCACGAGGGCAGGCTTGCGTTCACAGAAAAAGATGCCGCTTATGGAGAGTTGCTTCGCGTCGGCCCGATCGTTCCGACCGTGTTTCTGACCACGCTGGAGCGCCCGCTAATCCTCACCAACGTTCTGCCGCACGCAACCGCGCTTCTTGGCGATTTCGGCATCTCCGACGATGCGCTGCTCGCCTTGATCAGCGGCGCGGTGCCGCCCGCCGGTCATCTTCCCTTCGAGTTGCCATCTTCCCCTGAGAGCGTGAGTCAGCAAAAGAGTGACATTCCTCACGACTCGACGTCCCCGTTATTTCCTTTCGGATTCGGGCTGCATTACTGAGGGCCCGAATCCCAGATTCAGCGTTATACTCGCTCGCAGGCCAAAGCAGCTTTTTATGCGAACCGTCGCCGTATTCATTCTATTTCTTGTCCCCGTCGTTTCGTCGTACTCAACTGATGTTGCTCCACAGAAAATCGACGAATTTTTCGCACTCTACGACAGCCCCCACTCGCCAGGCTGCTCGGTTGGGGTAATTCGCGACGAGAGCTTCATCTTTCGCAAGTCTTACGGTGAAGGTAGCCTCGAACTCGGTGTTCCGCTTAGCTCCGACTCCGTGTTCTATATGGCCTCGGTATCGAAGCAATTTACGGCGGCCAGCATTGTGCTGGCTTCGGAACAAGGTTTCCTATCGCTCGATGATGACGTGCGCAAGTACATCCCAGAACTCCCGTCTTACGGGCACATCATCACGCTGCGACAGCTGTTGCACCAAACTAGCGGCTTCCGTGACTACCTGGCTTTGACTTATCTTTCGGGCCGGGATACTCGAGCCCTTTCTTCGCCAGACGATGTCCTGAAACTGATCGCCCGTCAAAAAGGACTGAACAATGTGCCGGGAGAGGAATACGTTTACAGCAACTCGAACTACTTTCTCGCTGGTGTGGTGATAAAGCGCGCGACCGGAAAGTCCCTTGCCGAATTTGCCGCCGCGAATATCTTCCAGCCGCTCGGCATGACGCATACGCTCTTCTACGATGACAACAGTGTTGTCGTGCCCAACCGCGTTGCCGCTTACGATCCCGGAAAAGAAGGCAGCAGCTTCCGAGTCGACTGGTCCACTCTTTTCGATATGGTGGGCAGCGGTGGTTTGATGAGCAGTGTGAACGATCTGTTGCTTTGGGATCGTAACTTCTACTCCAACAAGATTGGAAAAGGCACGCTGGTAAGCGAACTGCAAACCCACGGTAGCTTGAACAACGGCCACCCGATTAATTACGGTCTAGGGCTTTGGCTAGGCGAGTATCGCGGCTTGAAAACCGTGGAACACAGCGGCAGCACGTTCGGATACCGAACCAAGCTTCTGCGCTTTCCCGAACAGCGATTCAGCGTAATTACTCTTTGCAACGTCGCGAACGCCGATGTCGACGTCTTGGCACGCAAGATCGCTGACCTTTATCTCGAAGCACAATTGAAGCGTGAAGCCAGCGTCGGATCCGGATCCTTTCCCGATCCTGCACCTTTTGCCGGCACGTATTTCGATCCTCGCACCCACGTGGTCTACATCTTCATCGCTGTGAATGGGGACTTGATGGCATGGGGTTCGAAATTGCAGCGCTTGGGCCCGAACGAGTTCTCGGACCTAGTCGGAAACCCCATCGTGTTTAAAAGCGCTAACGGCACCATGGGCGCCACGCTCACCATACAAAGCGAAACATACTTCTCTGGTGAGAGAGTGCCACACAGTTCTATGAGCGAATCCGCACTCAACAAGTTCACCGGCAATTACCACAGCGAGGAACTGGACACGACGTATCACGTATCGCTGGTTAAAGGAGCGCTTACGCTAAAGCTTGGTGATCAAGCGGCCGTGGATCTGAATCCGGTCTCAGCCAATGAGTTTCAGGCCGGCGATCTCGGAACCATCGCTTTCCAGATTTCTGGCAAACCTCATGACTCGGGACTGACGTTGTACTCACAACCGGCGCGCGGCATCACTTTCCAAAAGGTGCGTTAATCGACATCTTCCTTGCATCAGACGACTGGCAGTCTACTGCTTCTCTTCGCTCTTTTTCGGAAAGTTGAACGAGCGCTCAACCATGTCTTTCGGATCACTGGAGAACTGGTGATCGCGCCATAGCCATCGCATCATATCGGGCAAAACCGCGCCGCCCATTTTCTGCCCGTGCTTGTTCATCCCCCAGGCGTAGTTCAGGTCGTAGCCCTTTGCGCCAAGCGCCTGCATCATTCGCACGTTCTGATAGAACCAGTCGCGCGCCTCATTGTAGGCTTCGCCAGGGCGCTGGCCTCGGTTGTCGTTTCTTCCGTCGCAGAGAAAGATGCGAATGTTTTTTTTCTCGCTTGCGCGGATGATATCCGGGTAGGCGTTTCCTCCTCGCAGGTCCACGAAACTGCCAACGTTGCTCAGCACCTTGCGAAATTCGTTAGGACGCCGCCACGCCACTGTGAATGCCGCGATCGCGCCAGAACTGGATCCTCCAATGCCATGCTGCTCGGGGTCCCTGGAAATGTTGTATTCCTTGTACAGCACCGGCATCAATTCATCCACAATCACGCGAGCGTATTTATCGTCCAGCGAATTATATTCCGTTGGGCGGTTCGTGGTGTGGTCGCCCCACTCGCTTGCGTTGGGTTCGGGCTGGTCGGGGCGCCTGCCAGGGTTGATGAACACACCGATCATCACCGGCAACTCGCGCCGGAAGATGAGGTTGTCCATCACGTTCTGGGCACGCATGTCGCCGTCAGGATTCATGAAGGCTTGGCCGTCGTTGTAAATCATCAAGCTCGACGCGACGGCAGGGTCGTATTGCGCGGGGACGTAAACCCAATACGTATGTTGGGTGCCGGGATATGCGGTGCTGGGCAGCACGAACGGTCCGCGGATTTCGCCCTTTGGCACGCCGTCCTGCGGCAGCGAGTCAGGCCCCAACTTATAGAAGGCATCGGGGTCTGGCGTTTGGACCGGCGCCGACTGCGCGAGAGTTGCCAGTGGAATCGCCAGCGCGAACGAGAGAATTGTCGTTAGGCGTGATTTCATAAGCAACACACGATAGCACATCGGGTCAGCGCAAAAGTCTCTGCAGCGGTTCCCGACTCGCCGAGGCGGGCGGGGACGCCAGTTTGGAACGGTTCAATTGCGTCACAGGGAAAAACCTACCAGCTACCTACCTGTTGCTTTCCCAAAGGGAGTGTGCCATCCTCCTGTTGGTATCCAAAATGGCGACAGCATGAAACAAAAAGCCGATGTCCTGCAAGGCACCTTGGCGCTAATGGTCCTGAAAACCCTCGATGTCCTCGGGCCTCTTCACGGCTATGGAATTGCCCGCCGCATCGAGCAGATCAGTGGTGATGTCCTGGCAGTCAACCAAGGCACCCTGTATCCAGTGCTGCTGAAATTGGAGCAGGAGGGCGCCATCACCTCTGAGTGGGGCGCCTCAGAGAATAATCGCCGAGCGCGCTTTTATAAGCTGACGCGCGAAGGACGGAAGCAGCTACAAGCAGAAACGCAAGGTTGGGAACAAACATCAGCGATCATCGCCCGTTTCTTCGACGTTAAGGCGGAGGATCTGCCATGAAATCTCTCAGGTGATGTTTCGCCCGGCTGGCCAGCTTTGCTGGAGGGCACCAATCTCGCCAGAAACCAACTGCAAGCCACGATGTATTCCGCCAGCATGGTCCACCGGCGTGGACATCCCAGCGCCGCGCTACGAGTAGCCCCGTTAGTCAGTTAGTTCTTTGTGGCCATCACTGAAGCGGGCTTGACGCCCACGAGCAACGCCAATTCACGCCACTTCCAGTGGCAGTCCACGTCCACGAAACCGATCTCGCGTAGCCATGCTAACTGCGTTTCAACATCCAGTAGCTTGTTGGAAGGATCCTCTTCCGCGCAGGAAATTGCCTGCAAAAATTCGGCGTGCAATCGCGGACTTACGGATGCCACGTGCTCCAGATTGCAAAACACGCCATTGGGCATCAGAAGCTCGAAGATTTCCCGGTACAGCGCGCGTTTTCGGAGGTGTGCTACGTGGTGAATCGCAAAGCTCGAAATCACCGCATCGAACGGCTCCATCACTGGCATCTCGCTAGCAAAATCGTGCGCGACGATTCTGACTTTGCTTTCCCGGGCAAAGGTCTGTCGTAGCGCCTCCAGCATCGTCAACGAAAAATCCAGAGCGACGAATTCAGCGCCAGGTCTCGCCGCTTTCACCAGCGCGAGCAGCCTTCCCCCTCCACTGCCCAAGTCCAGTATTCGCTTTGCGCCAGCAGGCACGAATTCCAGCAAGGTGGATTCGCCCTCGACGCGATGAGGAATCGAATCCGCGCGCCGCAGGTAGTCCAGCGCATGCTCCGCAGAGCCCCACAGATTCACGTCAGGTGTTGTTGTCATCGTAGTGTTCCAGTACATGATTCAACCTTGATTTAAGCTATACGTCCAATTTTAGTTTGTCCGCATCGCATAAACGATGCTTATGTGGTGCGCTAGCATCCGTCTCACCGTCAGCGACCGATCAGCTTCCCCACCGTTGCCGTCTTCAGCTATCATGGCCCTTTGATGAGTTCGCCAACGGAAACCGCCCCAAGGTCGCGCCGCCGAGCGCTGCGCGACATCCTGATTTATGGCGTGTGTGGCGGCGTACTCATTGTGGTCCTGAGGCTCACAGAGTACCGCTTTCTGGTGGTCGAGCACTCCGTGGAGATCTATGGCGCGCTGATCGCCGCGTTGTTTGCCGCGCTCGGCATCTGGCTGGGACTGACCCTTACCAGGAAAAAGCCGGCTCCCATCATTAAGGAAGTCCACGTACCGGTGCAGGCCACTCAGCCGTTCGTCGTCGACGAGAAGCGCCTGAACCAGTTCGGCATCACCGCCCGCGAACTCGAGATTCTGGGGCTTATCGCCGCGGGGCTTAGCAACCGCGAGATTGCCGACCGGCTATTCGTCAGCGAAAACACGGTGAAGACCCACTCCAGCCGGCTATTTGATAAGCTCGGCGCAAAACGACGCACCCAAGCCGTGCAGCTCGCAAAGACTGCCCGGCTGATCCCGTGACGAATTCATCCCACCCGAAACGGTGATTTTTCGCTCCTATATGCAGAATCGTCTGAACGCTGGCCGACCAACTGGGGCGGCGCAGATCGGCCACGCTCGGGTTCCGCTTGTGTGATTCCCTACCTAACTAGGGTGCTATATCGGTTATTGGACATTGGGAACTCCTGTTGACTGCGTGGCATAGCAGCGCATATTGGAAGATATACGTCGTCGGAGACCGCCCTGTGCCGCGAAGAGCCTTTTCTTCCTTGTTTTACATTGTAGTTGTGCTGCTCGCTGTCGGTTCCTGGTGGCTGTGGTTGCATCTGGACCCGGTCCCACCGCGGATCATCGGGAGCAGCCAAATCACTCACGACGGCTTAGTGAAAACGAATTTGGCGTCTGATGGCTCGAAGCTGTATTTCACGGAACTGTCAGAGAGCGGTTCGAGCATTTCAAAGGTGGCGGCCACTGGCGGGGATGTTTCCAAATTCCGGGCCACTTTTCCGAGTGTCCAATTACTCGACGTCTCGGCTGCCAATTCTTCTTTGCTGGCGGCTGAAAACCAATCGTCCTCCGCGTATCCCTTTTGGACGTATCCGCTGAGTGGCGGGCCGCCTCAGCGTTTCGGCGATCTTACTGGCCAAGAAGCCGTATGGGCTCCCGATGGCCAGCACGTTCTACTGGTGAAAGGGTCCGGTCTGTATATTGCCAACAGCAAAGGCGGTTCGGCAAAAGAGCTGGTGAACGTGGCGGGGACGCCCTACTACCCGCGATTTTCGCCTGATGGCAAGCGGGTGCGGTTCAGCATTGGCGATATTTCGAAGAATACTTCCTCAATCTGGGAGGTAAATAGCGACGGCTCGGGGCTCCATGCCTTGCTTCCGGACTGGCGGGAAGTTTCCTCCAAATGTTGCGGCAGCTGGACCGCCGACGGGCGCTATTACATTTTTCAGGCCACCGAAAACGCCATGGGTAGTAGCGGAAATCTTTTTGGTCTCGCGGAGCCGGCGGGTCGATTCGAAAGAAAAAGAGTCGAACAGCCGGTCAGACTCACCCAGGGGTCGATCTCGTTTTCGCGTCCGGTGCCTGCCGCGGATAGCAAAAGAATCTGGACGTTGGGGCTAAGTATCCGGGCAGCGGTGGTGAAGTACGATCCGGTGTCCGGAAAATATGTGCCATTCCTGGCGGGCATTTCTGCCAGCGATCTGGATTTCTCGCCCGATGGCCAATGGGTTACGTACATTTCGATTCCGGAAGGCACGCTGTGGCGGTGCCGAATTGATGGCGCGCAACAAAGGCAGTTAACTTTCCCGCCGGGAAGGGCCGCTCTTCCGCGATGGTCACCCGATGGAAAGCAAATCGCTTACATAAATGTGCGAGAAGGGGCACCTTGGGCGATCCACATCGTGCCCACGGATGGTGGCGCCTCGCGGCTTCTGGTTTCTGAAAAACTCACGCAAATCGACATCAATTGGTCTCACGACGGAGACAAGATCATTTTTGGCCGCATCACGCAGCACAACTCGGAAGGTCTCAGCATCGAGGCCTACGATCTCAAGACGCACCAACTCACTACCATTCCGGGTTCCGAAGGTCTCTTCAGTCCGCGATTGTCGCCGGATGGCCACTATATTGCCGCACTTTCTGGAGATCTCACCAGGCTCATGTTGTACGACACACGAGCGCAAAGATGGGCGCAGTGGCAGACGTTAGAATCGGGTGCGCTGAACTATCCCGTATGGGATCCAGACAGCAAGTCGATCTACTTCGATGACCTGGTGAGCGGCGAAGGCGCGTATTGCCGAGCTAAGGTCGGCGAGAGTCACTACCAACATGTGTTTCAGCAACAGGGCATCGAGCGATATCTTGGTCCATTTGGACTGTGGTCCGGCCGTGCACCCGACGGCTCGGCGCTGTTCGTGCAGGAGGCCAGCGTTCGCGAAATTTACGAGTTGCAAGTGGATTTGCCGTAGCTAAACGTATGGTACAGGGTCTGGGATGATCGCGTTAACAAACGTGATGTGATGAGGGAACGACGACATGTCGAGGTTTGGCGCAGCACCAATGAACAGCATTCGCGCGGCACGGAGACGCGTGAGTATGAAGCCTCTTTTCCTGTGGCTTGTGGTTTGTTTGTCAGTGTCTTGCTTCCTCGCGCCTGCTTCGCACGCACAACAAGACTCCAAGACCGAGCGAAAACTCATCACGCGGGTAGAGCCTGACTATCCACCGGTGCTGAAGATGCGCCAGATTGGCGGGACGGTCAGGATACAGATTACGATCACGCCCAAAGGGATCGTGGAGAATCCAAAATTGCTTGGCGGAAATCCAATCCTCGGGGAATCCGCGGTCGCAGCGGTCAAGAAATGGAAATATGCGTCTGCCGAAAGCGCCACCACCACGACGGTTTCCCTCGAATTCAATCCTTATCGGTAGCTCGTTTGAGACCGCGCGTCGTTTAGAAACTGGGGTGTCGAGCCAATCTCCAGGACCACATCAGGAACGAACTCGCTGTGAGGTCAATCGCGGGCTCGGTGGTGCTGAAAGATTGCACGTTGTCCTGGTAGACCGCCTTTTGCGAGGCATCAAATGCGCCAGCATTGCCATTGAATTTCTTGAATGTGTCTGTTCCGTTTGCAGGGCACAAAATCATGCCGTCGAGTGTGCCGGACGTAACGTAACCTCCGGGGCCCTCGGAAGCCGCGCCCCACAGAACGGGCATGCCTCCCGAAGTTCCATCGAGCGCCCCCGCGATATTCGCAACCTGGTGCTGAATACAGTTCGGGAACGTGCTGCCGTCTCCGACGATAAACGAAGAACCCCAGGGATTCGTGCCCAAAATATTAGCTAACCATCTTTGTGAGTACGTCTCATATCTTTCCGCCTGCGTCAGGTAGTGAGCTTCGCTAGCCATTACTGAAAGACCCGCGCCGTGCGACGTGGTATCTCCGGCGCTCCATTGGTATCCGAAGCCCCAAGGATCCGTGCCGGACTGGGTGATTGCGTCTTCCACTTGCTGCAAGAGTTGTTTGCGTATCTGGGACGCCGAAATCGCCAAGCCGCTGGGATCACCCGCGATTTCCATTGCGCGGTAAAGCTCAAAGTGCGCGAGGCCGCTCACGTCGTACAGATTCAGCGTGTCCGTGAATCCAGGCGCATAAATGTTTGTGATGTAATTTTTGGCATACTCCGCCGCCTGCCGCAGGTAGTCCATGGGATCGCCGTGCGGCAAGCCTTCAGGAAGATTCTTGGGTCCGCCGGCGGATTGCAGCGCAAAGTAAAGTTCCGTCGCGCCAAGCTCCATGTCGTCTTCCCAAACGTTTTCGGGATACGCATCGAAGGGTGCAACAGTCAACAGGCAGTTGGTGCAGGTGCCGGAGTCGACCGTCGGCGCGGGATCTGTAAAGGAAGTATCCGCGAGATCAAAAATGTCTTCGGCGTTTTTGAGGCAGCGATTGGCGAGAGAAGGATTTGTCGGGCGGATGAGCTGGTAACAAAGCGCGAAATCTGCGGCCAGACGGCCCGCCAAATTCGGACTGACGCGCGAGCCGGCGGATCCAGCGACATAAACCGGTCGATTGCAGATAAAGAAGGTAGTGAACGCGTCGCACGGTTGCGGGTCTCCGGGCTGTTGATAGCTGTCAGCGGCCTGCGGAAGAGTCCAGATGTCGTACTCGGTAATGAGGCAATATGGAGAGGGATAGGTGCCGCCGCAGTTGGCCATCGCGGAAGACGGATCGCCTTCTCCGTAGTAATTCCAGTCTTGGGTATTGTCGACCTGGTAGTAGAGGGTGCGCGTTTTTTCATTCCACATTTTCAACAGCCAGTCGACGCCAAATTTGGCTTCGTCGGTGAAGTCGGACGAGGAGGGCGCTCCCGACCCGCTCGTTCCGGCAAAAGAGACGGAGCCCGGCGGAGCGGGAGGATTCACTTGCGCGAACGCGCCCATTTGTCCGGGAAAATCGCGAACGCCAATCTGCATCAGCGCCGCGGTATAGCTGGTCGTCTCCACATATTTCTCATAATCGCCGGCATCCCACCATCCGCCGGAGGCATCGATATTCGGCAGCTTTGCCGAAACTAAAGGGACTACCGGAGGAACGTTGTTGATGAAATCATCGGAATCGAGCGCCGGTGTTTGATAAACATGAGCGTTCGCATCTTTCAAGTGTCCCGGTTCAGTGCGCAACTGGTTGCGTACAAAGTTCGCACCGTCACGCTGCGTTTCGTAGAAAAACAACGAGTTCAACAGCAGGCCGGAGTACAGCGCCTCCGGGCAATCAACCGCGAAACGCGGTGAATCCGCGGCCACCGGACCGCTCACCGATATCTTGTAGAGCCCGCCGGCCGGAACGGAGAAGTCGAGTGCGTACACCTGATACGTCACAGTCTTGCTGTGACTCCATGTCCCAAGCAAGCCACCAATGTGCCCTGCAAACACGCTGTTACCCTTCGAGTTTAATACCTTGAAAGTGGCTCCGGTTTCCGTCTCGGTTGACATTAAATACGCGCGAAACGGCTTCTCACCGATTTCGTAGCCAACTTGACTGACGCGCACATGGGCCAACTGTGCACGCGCGGGAGATGCCCACGCAAGCACAGCGAATAACATGATTCCGAATGAAACTGTTCGAATGTATGTGGAAAGGTGGGCGCTGCAAGACCACATGGCTTCCTCCTTGCCGCGGGGATGGCCTGTATTAAACCCATTTAATAAGCAGGCGCACATACTGCTACTTTGCTCAGGGAGTGTCAAGCGAAGAACCAGGAATTATCGAAAATCGGTAGAGACAAAAAAAACGGCCGGAACAAGACGCCAAAACTTCGTGTGTCAAATCAGGATTGTGAAATCCTAAGATATGGACCCAAGGATGGTTTTTGTGTTACTCCTCAATGCCGCAGAACATCGCCTGTACCGGAGATTAACATGACGAGAATCTATCTCGGACGTCACGTATATGGATTCGCTGCTATCGCTTTTGGCGTCATCACCTTGGTTTGGCAGGACTTTAACACTTGGCAACAGATTCGTGCGCTCGGCGTCGTTCCTCACCGGGAGATTCTCGTCTACCTTGCGGCCGCGATCGAGATCTTTGGCGGCTTTTCAATTCAATGGCCCCGAACCGCCAGACTCGGCGCTCTCGCGCTAGGAATCCTCTACCTTATCTTCGCGTTGCTCTGGGTGCCGCACATCTTTGCGGAGCCGCGCGTTTTTGATCGTTGGGGCAATTTTTTCGAGCAATTCTCTCTGGTCTCGGGCGCGCTGATCGTTTACGGCTCATTAGTCCCGCGTGAGTCGCAACAACCTGCAACACTGGCTCGGCTGGGTTACATATTTTTCGGAATCTGTGTTGTTTCCTTCACGCTCGAACAGCTCTTTTATCTTTCTGGTACGGCATCCTTCGTTCCCAAATGGATTCCTCCAGGTCAAATGTTCTGGGCAGTCGCCACGACGATTGCATTTGCGCTCGCCGCTATGGCTCTACTTTCCGGGCGCTCGGCTCTTTTGGCGGCTCGATTACTTACGGTCATGCTCGTCGGCTTCGGGCTGCTGGTATGGCTGCCCGCTCCAATCGCCGATGCACATAAACTGATCAATTGGGCCGGCAACGCGCAGAATTTGGCGATTACCGGGGCGGCGTGGCTCGTTGCCGATTTCCTCAGCCAAAAGCGTTCCACCTCGTCTCTTCCCGCGGTTTCCGTTCTATAATCTCGGGCGACCATGCCCCTCGCTGCAGGTACTAAGCTCGGTCCTTATGAAATACTGTCACCCTTGGGCGCAGGCGGAATGGGTGAGGTTTACCGTGCTCGCGATACGCGCCTCGATCGCTCCGTCGCCATCAAAATCCTGCCGACGCATCTTTCCGCGGATCCCGCGCGCAAACTCCGCTTCGAGCGCGAAGCCAAAACGGTGTCCGCGCTGAATCATCCCAACATCTGTTCCCTCTTCGACGTCGGCTCGCAGGACGGCACAGATTTCCTGGTCATGGAATGTATCGAAGGCGAAAGCCTCGCTGACCGTCTCGCAAGAGGCCCGCTTCCCACCGAACAAGTTCTTAAAGTTGGCACGGAAATCGCCGGCGCGCTCGACAGAGCTCACCGCAGCGGCGTCGTCCACCGCGACTTAAAACCCAGCAACATCATGCTCACCAAAACAGGCGCCAAGCTGTTGGACTTCGGTCTCGCCAAGCCCGGCGTAGCTGTCTCCACCGCTGTCACTCTCACCGACGTGCCCGCCAGTTCTCCTGTCACCGAAAAAGGCATGATCGTCGGCACATTTCAATACATGTCTCCCGAGCAGGTTGAAGGTAAGGAACTCGACGGCCGCAGCGACATCTTCTCTCTCGGCGCGGTGCTTTATGAAATGCTCACTGGCCAGCGCGCTTTCGCCGGCAAAAGCCAATTCAGCGTTGCTTCCGCCATTCTCGAAAAAGATCCCGAGCCCATCACTACGATTAAACCGCTCACTCCGCGCAATCTCGATCACATCGTCCGCCGTTGCCTCGCCAAGGATCCTGACGATCGCTGGCAATCCGCACGCGACCTCGCCCTTGAACTAAAATCCATCTCCTCCACCGATCCGGCCTCATCTTCAGCAGCCGCTCTCCCCATCCACAGCCGTCGCGTCCGGCGCGAACTTTTCGCCTGGTGCGTTGCCGCTCTCGCGGTTCTTGCCGCCGGCGCACTCCTCATTTTGCGGTTCAATCACGCAGGCTCGGCCCTTCCACTGTACTCGTCCATCGTCCCGCCGCCTGGCACCTCCTTCGAAATCGAAGGCGACCTCGGAAAGCAACCCGCGCTTTCTCCCGACGGCGCTTCGCTGGTCTTCGGCGCGAGTGGTGAACTTTACCTGCACTCTTTCCGCACTGGCACGGACCGTATCCTCACTGGGGCTCACGGTGGCGTCAATCCCTTCTGGTCTCCTGATGGCACAAGTATTGGATTCTTCGCCGACTTCAAGGTGAAAACGCTCGACCTTAATACTGGCGTCGTTCGCATCCTTTGCGATGCCCCGTCGCCGCGCGGTGGCTCTTGGGGCTCCAGCGGCATCATCCTGTTCGCTCCTTCGCCGCGTGACGCCGTTTATCAGGTCTCGATCAACGGTGGCAACCCTACAGCCGTCACCACCATCGACACCAAACTCCACTCCACTCACCGGTGGCCATGGTTCCTTCCCGATGGCCAACATTTCCTCTACTACGCTTCCAATCACGCCGCGGCGCAAAGCCAGCAAAATGGTATTTACATCGCCTCGCTCGACGGCGAGCTCAATCGCTTCCTCGTCAATTCTCCCGCCGCCGGTCTGTACTCTCGTGGCGACCTTCTCTACGCTAAGGAGTCGGCTCTGTTAGCTCAGCCGCTCGATCTCAACTCATTTTCTCTTAGCGGTTCCCCTCGGCCTCTCGTCGACAATGTCGTCGTCGATCTCGGCATCTGGCACCTCACTGTCGCCGCTTCTTTCTCCTCCGATAACCTGGTGTACCAGACCGGCTCCGCCATGGCTCTAAGCCGTCTCGAGTGGGTCGATCGTTCCGGTTCACACCTCAGCTATATCGGCGACAAGGGCGTGTATAACGGCCCGCGCCTTTCCAAGGACGGCCAGCGTTTCCTGATTACCTACGGCGATCCTTCTCATGATGTGTGGCTTTTCGGTTCTGACGGCGTTAACAAAACCCGCCTGACGTTTGACAACACTATCTACGGCGAAGCCACCTGGTCTCCCGACAATTCCCGCTTCACGACCATTCTCGGCCTGGCCAACAACACTTTTCACATCATCACTCGCTCCTCCACCGGTTCAGGGGAATCCGTCACCCTTCCGCAGCAGGCAAATTCCAATGCTGTTACGGACTGGTCTCCCGATGGCCGCTTCCTCCTTACCGAACACAACACTCCCACATCTTATGAAGCCGCCGTAGTTTCCCTGCAGTCGAGTGATCAGTCACGACCCGTCATTCCTTCGTCAAATAGCCCCGGCCCTTATTCCAGCGGACAGTTTTCTCCCGACGGCAAATTCGTGGCGGTTACGGTCCTTCTTCCTTCAGGACCCGAGATTTTTATCGTTCCGTTTGCAGGTGGAAATGGCATGTGGCAGGTTTCTACTGATGGAGGCCACTGGTCCCGTTGGAGCCGCGATGGCAGAGAACTCTATTACGTCAATATGCGCAACACCATGAGTTCAGTCGAAATTCACGAAAAAGGAGATGGCCTCGAAATCGGCCATCCCGTTCCACTGTTCACTTTTCGGCCCTCGCCTCGAGTATATCGCCTCGGCTTGATCAACTACGACGTGAGCCCCGACGGCAAACACTTCCTCCTCGTTGTCGCCGCCGATGAAAACAACCGTCCGCTAACTCTCTTGCAAAACTGGACCAGGCTCCTTACCCATCCGTAAGCCGTGTCGCCTGGGACCGGTGCGAGGATATACTGCTAGTGGCACAACATCAGCAACCATAAGGCGAAAAAGTGAGCACTGCAAACTCCAGTCGTACCGCTCTCATTACCGGCGCATCTCGCGGTCTTGGCGCTGCTATCGCGTTTGAACTAGCAGCGACGGGCCTGAACGCGGCCGTCAACTACTTCAACAGTGATAAAGCCGCGGAACAGCTCTGCCAGCGCATTCGGCAGGCGCGCGGTCATGCGCATGCTTTCAAAGCAGATGTGCGAAAAGAGGACGAAGTCATTCGCCTGGTCACCGAAATTGGTGATGTATTCGGCCCCATCGACGTGCTCGTCGTGAACGCCACCGGACCTCAGCCGTTTTTCTCAATCGAGGAGCAGACCTGGGAAACTTATCTCGATCAATTGGAATTTTTTGTAAAGTCTCCACTGCTGTTGCTGAAGCAAGTTCTGCCGGGAATGAAGCAGCGCGGCTTCGGCAGAGTCGTCAACATCGGCAGTGAAGTGTTCGAGCTTGGCAATCCTCGCTTTGCGAATTACGTTTCCGCCAAAGGCGCGCAGTTGGGACTTACTCGTTCCTGGGCGCGCGAACTTGCTCCCACCGGTATTACGGTCAATCTGGTCGCACCCGGCTGGATTCCCACCGAGCGACACGCCAACGCCACGCAGAAAGAGTTGGACGAGTACACCGCGAATGTGCCCATGAAACGCATGGGCAAGCCCGAGGATGTAGGAAAAATGGTCGCTTTCCTTGCCAGCGACGCCGCGCGCTTCATCACCGGTCAGAAATTTGCCGTGAACGGCGCGAATACGCTAGCCTGACCGTCCGATTTTCGTTGCAGCGCCGGCTATCACGGGAAGTTATGATCTGCATAGTTCTTAGGGTATACTTCCGCAGCTCGAAATCCGAAAAATCAAATCCAGGTGATCACGAATGGGCGCTCAGCCGCAAACTCTGCCGGGACACGTCGGCATACTTCAGATCATGAACGGAGGTCACGTCGCGGGCGCTGTCGCTTGCCTCGCGCAGCTCGGGATCGCGGACCTCATCGATGGCGCTCCCAAGTCCGCGGAAGAACTCGCCAGCCAGATCGGAGCTGACCCGCAAGCGCTGTATCGCCTTATGCGCGCTACCGCCAGCGTCGGCGTTCTCGCCGAAGGGCCCGACGGAAAGTTTTCGCAAACGCCGATGTCCACGGTTCTGCGCCGCAACGCGACTCCCAGCCTGCGCTCCTTTGCCATCATGGGTGGCAGGGAGTGGCATGGGCGCGGTTGGTCTCACCTGGAATACTGCGTCCGCACCGGCAAGCAGGCGCTCGAGAAGATTTACGGCGCGCACGTCTTCGATTTTCTAAAGCAACATCCCTCCGAAGGACAGATTTTCCACGACGCTATGACTGAGTTGTCCATGATTGATGGCCCGGCCGTGGCCGACGCCTACGATTTTGAAGGCATTCACTCTATTGTGGACGTTGCCGGTGGCCACGGATTTCTGCTGGCCACGATCCTGAAGGGAAATCCACATTTGCGCGGCACGCTTTATGAGGCGCCCCACGTGGTCGAGGGAGCAGTGAACGGACCGCTGCAGCCCGTGATGGAACGTTGCACCCTCGCATCCGGCGACATGTTTTCTTCGGTGCCCGCTGGCGCCGATGCTTACATCATGAAACACATCATTCACGATTGGCCTGACGATCGATGCATCCAGCTCCTCAAAGCGTGCCGCAAGGCCGTGAATGCCAACGGCAGACTTCTCGTGGTCGACAGCGTCATCGAGCCCGGCAATGATTTCTCTCCGGGCAAGTTCCTCGATCTTCAGATGTTGATTTTCCCCAGTGGATGCGAGCGCACCGAAAAGCAGTTTCGTGACTTGTTCGTCGCCGCGGGCTGGCAGTTGCGGCGCATCATCCCCACCGCTGCCACCGACTCCATCGTCGAGGGAGTCCCGGCATAACACACTGGCGAACTGAGGAATCGTAATCACAACTTTTCCTACTTGCGCGTTCGATTCCATATATTTGGATGCCTCGACGCTCTGCGCGAAGCGTTGGAACTTGGGACGGAGATTCTTACCATCCGCCTTATTCGGGCAAGTGAACCTCGCCCGTAATCGTCAGGTTCGTCTCCACAACCGGCGCGTCCGTTCCCGGCTGCCCTCCGCCGACGGAAACCTTGTAAGTCCCAGGAGCGATGATGCGATCGCCCGTCCCGTTTACGTGGCTCAGGTCTCGCGGTTTCAGCGCCACATTCACATGTTTCGTTTCTCCTGCGCCCACGTGCACTCGCGTGAAGCCGCAAAGCGCACGAATCGGCGCACCTGGCAGCTTGGGATACGTCAGGTAAATCTCCACTATCTCGTCGCCATCGCGCGCGCTGGTGTTCTTGACGTCCGCGTCCACATTCAACGGATCTCCGGCATGCAAATTATTTGTGGAGAGTTTCACGTTGCTGTATTCGAATTTCGAATAGCTCAGCCCATACCCAAACGGATACAGCGGCGCGCCATTGAAATAGCGGTAGGTGCGGTTGGACATCGAGTAGTCCTCAAACGCTGGAAGTTGCGACACCCCCGTGTAGAACGTGACGGGCAAGCGGCCTGCGGGATTATTCACGCCCGCAAGCGTCTGCGCGATAGCCGCGCCGCCTTCCTCTCCGGAATACCAAGCTTCCAGAATGGCGTTGGCGTGTTGCTTCACCCAGTTCACGCTCAGCGCGCTGCCATTCATTAGCACCACGACCAGCGGTTTGCCTGCCGGCATGACGCTCTCCAGCAATTCCTGTTCCGGCTTCGGCAAGTCCAGGCTAGTTCGATCTCCGCCCTTGAAACCTTCCTCGCTCACCGGCATCTCTTCCCCTTCGAGTTCGCTGGTGATTCCGACGACCGCAACCACCACATCCGCGTCCTTTGCTGCCGCAAGCGCTTCCGGCGACGGACGTCGATCGATCTTGCTCCACACCAGTTGCCCCGGCTCGGTACTGCCTTCCGCTCTTTGGTAGTCGACTTTCAGTGCGTAGGCCTTCCCGCTCTCCAGGTGCGCAGGCCCAACTTTCGTTTCCACGCCGTTGGTGTGGTACGCCAGTATCACCGTTTTGCCGTCCAGTGAAACGCGGTAGAACCCATCACCTTTAAAGCCCAAGTCGTATTCGCCCGTAGCTTGCAGTCTGAGCGTCGCTTCCCAACTTACGATCACCGAGTCCATCTTGGCGACCTCGGTAGGCAGTGCCGCTGTCGCTGCGCCGATACCCGGTTCAATGCGTGTAGCCAGCGGTGGCTGCTTCTCTCCCGAGGACGAGAATGCGAACCTGTTCTTCATCGAATAGTAGCTTGCTCGCACGCCTGGCTTGCCGTCGGTGGTCAGCAGTTCCGCCGGAACAGGCGCCACTTCCTTGCTCAAAAATTGCGTGCCGGGCACATAACGAATCTGCGCCCCGCGGGACTCGGCCCGCATTCCCTCCAGGACCGATACGGAATGCGTGGGGATCCCATTGTAGTTGCCAAGCAGAACATTCGTTTGATCGGCCAGTGGTCCAATCACGGCAATCTTCACGCCCGAAGTCTTCAAAGGAAGAACGCCATCATTTTTCAGCAGCACCATCGACTCATTGGCCAGTTTGCGAGCCAGCGCCCGATTCTGCGTGCCATCCAACAGCGATTCATCAATCTTTGTAAATGGAACCATCTCCGGGGGATCGAACATGCCCAGTTTCATCCGCGCGGTGAACAAACGCTTCAGCGCCAGGTCGATTTCACTTTCCTTCAAATATCCTTTTTTCACCGCATCGATATACGCAACGTAGTCGTGGTTGTCCGTAACTTTGTCAACGAAGTCGATACACTCGTTGTCCATACCTAGCTTCAGACTGATCGCAGAAGCTTCCGGTTGCGTTGGCTTATAGTGGTGCCCGTCAAATATATTTTGCACCGCGCCGCAATCCGATACCACGTAACCCTGAAACTTCCACTTGTCTCGCAACTGATCCACCAACAAAAACTCGTTCGCGCAAGCAGGTTGGCCGTTAATGCTGTTGTACGCGCACATCACCGACGCCGCCTTGCCTTCCGTCACCGTCGCGCGAAACGCGGGCAGGTATGTATCCTCCTCGTCATGCTTACTCACCTTCACGTCCGCCGTGTGTCGGGTGGGCTCTGGCCCGCTGTGCACCGCGTAATGCTTGGGCGTCGAAATCGTGCGGTAGTAACGCGGGTCGTCCCCTTGCATTCCGGTGACAAACGCTACGCCCAGGCGCCCGGTCAGAAACGGGTCTTCGCCATAGGTTTCCTGGCCGCGACCCCAGCGTGGATCACGAAAGATATTGACGTTCGGCGCCCAGAAATCCAGTCCCTCAAAAATGTTGCTGTGCCCGGAGCGAACATCCTGCGCATGCTTAATACGCGCTTCGGTGCTGATAGCGATCGCCATTTCGTGAATCGCTGGTGCGTCGAACATAGACGCCAATCCAATCGGCTCCGGAAACTCCGTCGTTCCATTTACCGCCACGCCATGCAGCGACTCGCTCCACCAATCGTACGCAGGGACCTGCAGCCGCGGAATCGCACGCGCCTGATTCACCAGCTGCGACGCTTTTTCCTCCAGCGTCATTCGCGAAATCAGATCATTCACTCGCTGATCGATGGGAAGCGATGGATTCAGATACGGAGGAGTAGACTCGGGCGCGACATTTTGCGCCGGCAGCGGCACGGCACCAAGGGCAAATCCTAAAACACCAACCACGACAATCGCGAGTCGTTTCGTCAGCAGCGGCATCGATCTCTCCTGGGGCACAAGAATCCTCACACGAAAAACTTCCGAACCACCAACTCGGTGAGCGCGTTCGTTAACCGAGTCTACATCAATCGCGGCTGCCGGCTCTGTGCTTTGTGCTTTTACTGTGGCATTTTCTCCGCCCACGCGTCTTTGAACGTGACCACCGTCACATCGGCGGTCCCCGCCATTTCGCTTCATTAAAACGTTTCAGTGCAGGGTTTCTGAATTAGCGCTACAATACAATCCGCACGAGACGAGTAATCGGACTCCGGGACCATTCGGCTCTTCAGGAAACCATTCGACTAGCCCCCATGCCTGGCCTCCGACCAACGCCACTTGCCTTTACTTCCGCATCGTTTACAAGCGAGGAGGATGCCATGCCCGCGTCCACAATACCGACAAAAATGAAAGTTTCCTTTTACGGTCACGCCCGCCAGTATCACAACATCAAGCGCGAAATCGACGACGCCTTTCATGCCGTCATGGAAAGCGAGGCCTACGTCATGGGGCCCGCTCTCGCTCGCTTCGAAAAGGAGCTGGCCCAATATTTTGGTATGAAGCACGCCGTCGGCCTGAACTCTGGCACCGACGCGCTCTGGCTCGCCTTTTTTGCGCTCGGCATGCAGCCCGGCGACGAAGTCATCACCACCGCCAACACTTTTTTCGCCACCGCTGAAGCCATCTGGATTGCAGGCGGCAAAGCTGTGTTCGTCGATTCCGATCCGGTCACAAACAATATCGACCCGACGAAGATCGAAGCCGCCATCACGCCGCGCACCGTCGGCATCGTTCCCGTTCACCTCTACGGCCATTGCGCCGACATGAAGTCCGTCGGTTCCATCGCCAAAAAACACAAGCTGTGGGTCGTCGAAGACAACGCCCAGTCTATCGACGCTCACGGTGACGGATTCAAACAGGGCGAGCTCAGTGACGCCGTCTGCACCAGCTTCATCATCCAGAAAAATCTCGGCACCTTTGGCGATGGCGGCGCCCTCATCACCAATCGCCCCGACATCGAACAAGCCGTTCGCCGCATGCGCAACCACGGCTCCCTAAAACGCTCCGTGCATTCCTTCGGCTTCAATAGCCGCCTCGACGACATTCACGCCGCGTTTCTCAGCGTCAAGCTGAAGCACATCTCCAAGTGGACCGACCAGCGCCGCATCTGGGCCAAGCGTTACACCGACGGACTCAAGGGCAACAGCTTCCGCCTGCCGACGGAATTGCCCGGCTACCGCCATGTCTACCATCTCTATGTGATCGAACATCACAAGCGCGACCACCTCACTCAGTTCCTCGTGGATCATGGCATCGACGCTAAACAGCACTATCCCATCGCTATCCACCAGCAAGAGGGCTATCCCTGGGGAAAACTCGCGGACCTGAAGCCTCACGTGCCCAACGCCGAGCGCAATGCCGCTCAATGCGTGTCTTTGCCCATGTTCCCCGAACTTACCGCCGAAGAAGTGGACTACACCATAGCCAAGCTCAAAGAGTGGGACTCGCAATTCGGCTGGTAAATGTAACCTAACGCACACCAGGAGCGATCACCGTGAACGCTAAAAAAGTGTATAAAGTCTTGGTTATCGGAGCAGGCAAGCGTGGCAAGCATCACGCCCAGGCCTTCAAAAATAACCCGCGCTTTGAACTCGCTGGACTTTCCGATGTTAGCCCGGAGCAGTTGGCTAAAGCCGCAGCGGAACTCGGTGTGCAGAAAACATCGCTGCAACCTCTCGCTCTCGCGAAAGAAATCCAACCCGACGTTTTTTGCTTCTGTACACCTCCGGCAATCCGTCTGGAACTGATCAAAACCGGCATCGCGTGCGGTGCAAAACTGATCGCCTACGAAAAGCCTATGGCCCTTTCCATGAACGAGGCCATTGAAATTCACAAGCTTGTGAACGAGGCTGGCGTCAAAACCGTCGTGTCTCACCAGCACCGCTACGACCAGCACTACCAGAAGATGAAAGAAATTGTGGAAAGCGGCGCGCTTGGCCGCATCCATACCATCCATGCACACTCAGCAGGCTGGTTCCTTCACCTTTTCACTCACCTCCTGGAATACATGCGGTGGTACAACGATTACGTGCCCGCTGAATGGGTGATGGCCCAAGCTGCCGGCCGCGGCAAATTCTCGGACCTGCACTGCTCTCCTGACTACATTGGCGGGTTCATTCAATTCGCCAACGGCGTCCGCGGCATCATTGAATGTGGCGCCGGTGCACCCGACGTTCCCGAAGTCGATTATTGGTGGCGCAAAAACAAAATCGGCGTTTTTGGCACCGACGGCTTCGCTGAAGTCCTAACCGGCGGCGGATGGCGAGCCGTCACGAAGCAGGGCGCAACCTCCGGCCCTGGTTGCATGAACTACGACGCCGAGATGCCTCCGTACGTGGAAGACATGGCCCGCTGGCTCGATGACGACAAACAGATTCACCCCTGCAATGGCGAACGCGCCTATGAAGGTTTCGAGATCACCATGGCGATGCTGCGATCGGTGGTGCAGCGCGGCCAGATTGCCTCACCTTTGTCTGCGGGCGAACCCGAACTCGAAGCCCTGAAAAAGGTATTGCCCGATCGGCCCGTGCTGGTTTCGTGCGAAGCCAACTGTAAGGAATACAATGTGCAGCCCGCGGCCCTCAGTAGCGCCTTGACTGGCCGCTGATCCCACGCATTTGCCGGATCTCTTTACAGTGACGTCCGTCATTGCCGCGATATGATGCCGCTGCTAGGATGAACCCCACTATGGCCCAAACATCTCTTCCGCGTACCTTTCTGGCTGTGTTGCGTCCGCGCCTCTCTCACATGCTGGAGAGTCTGCGTCAGCTTACGCTCATTGAATCGCCCAGTCTGGAAAAGGAACCCGCCGATCGCTGCTGCAATCATCTCGCTGACGAGTGGATGCTGCGCGGGGCCACCGTCCAGATACTGAAGCAGCGGCATCGCGGAGATCATCTTCGCATATCATGGTCTCCCGACACGCTGCGCACAAGTTCGCAACTGCTCGTTCTTGGCCATTACGACACCGTCTATCCATCTCGGACCCTCGCGCACATGCCATTCAAGATCGTCGGCAATAAGGCCTACGGCCCTGGGACCTTCGACATGAAAGCAGGAATTGTCCAGGCTCTTTATGCTCTTGAAGCTTTACAACAGGCAAAAGTGCCGCTTCGCAAGCGCTTGGTTTTCCTGTGGACTTCCGACGAAGAAATCGGCAGCGAATCTTCGCGTCAGATTTTGGAATCGGAAGCCAAGCGCAGCGATGCCGTTTTTGTTCTGGAACCCTCGCTCGGCGGTCATGGCATGGTCAAAACTTCCCGCAAGGGCGTTGGTGAAGTCAAACTCATCGTCCATGGCCGCTCCGCTCACGCCGGTCTGGATCCTGACCGGGGCATTAACGCCATTCATGAACTCGCCGCGCAAATCGCCCGGATCGAAAAATGGAACGACCCTCGTCACGGCGTTACCGTGAATGCGGATCTCGTCGATGGCGGCACTCGCACCAACGTAATTCCCGACAGAGCAAAAGTTAATTTTGATCTTCGCGCCTGGCGTCACGCCGACATGCGCGCTCTGGAAAAAAGATTCCGCACTCTGAAAGCAATTCGACGTGGCGTCAAACTTGAGTTGCGAGGCGGCTTCGATCGCCCTCCGCTCGAACGCAAACACAGCGTTGAACTCTACAGTCGCGCCAAGAGTCTCGCCAAACAAATGGGCTTTGCTCTCGGCGAAGCCGCGGCTGGCGGCGCATCCGATGGCAATTTCACTGCCGCTCTCGGCATTCCCACTCTCGACGGCTTTGGCGCCGTAGGTGAGGGCGCCCACTCCACCCACGAGCATGTCCTGTTCAAGACCATGCCCCAACGAGCCGCGCTACTAGCCGCCATCCTGGCCACGTCCTGACATTGGAATGCGGCGGTTCGCTGCGGCTTTACAACCCCTACTTTCCATAACTCTTCTTCAAATATTCTTCCGTCGACTTCATCAATTCGCCGTAATCATCGCGCAGTACGTCTTTCACCGCCGCCTCCGTCTCGCTTCCTGCGGCCAGCCGGTCCAAAATCCTCTCCATGTCGCCCATGCCCTGCGTCTCGACGATGTATTCAACATTCGCCAGCGACCACGCATACGAATATCGCGCCACATCTCCCGACAGGCCCATCCACGAGCCTTCCAGCCGTCCCAGCGGCGCCGCTTGCCCCGCATCGTAAATCTGGATCAGCACACCCGCATTTTCGTCGCTGCGTTTTCCTTCAATCCACTGCGCCATGCCTTCCTGGATCCATGTCGGGGCGCGCCCGTGCGTCTTCTGTTGAATAAAGCTGTGTGTCAACTCATGCCGCAGCACGCGCGACAATTCAGAATCCACCCCGGTTAGTCCTTGCACCGGCACACGGATTCGTCCGTCATTCAGCGCTCCCACCCAACCCGGCGCCCGGGTGATATCCGCAAAACCCTGCTGCGTGTATAAAATCACGCCAATGGGATCCGGCGGCGAATAGTTTAATTGCGATTCAATCTGTTCGTAGTGCCCTTCCAGGGTATGCAGCACATCGCGCGCCAGCGCCGGTGCCGCTGTTCCGTTGTACTTCAACTGAAAATGTGCGCTCTCGTTCTCTTTGTAGTTTTCCTCTTCTTTTTTATCGCGCCTCGCCTTCTCCAGCGCCGCCAGCGTGTCCGCATCGGGTCGCAGCTCCAGCGCTTTTTTCCATTCCACCACGGCCTGCTCGGGCCGGTTCATTCCCGAGTATGCCCAGCCCGCCAGTTTGTAGACATCCGCATTGTCTGGCGCCACGCTCTTGGCGCGCTCCAGATAATTCAGTGATTGCTTGAATTCGCTTCGTCGCAAATGCAGGTAAGCCGTGCTCATGAGGAACGTTGCCTGGTCCGGTTGATACTTGAGCGCCGTTTGCTCATCGCTTAAGGCGTGCTCCAGGTCTCCACGCGCGAGCTCAAATTGCGCGGCGGCGTGATGCGCCAGCGCGGCTCGTTCGCTCGCGCTCGCCCCGCCTCCTCTCGCTTCCGCCTCCAAACCGCCAATATATGTCCGATCGATCGATCCGTCATGAACTACCGCCCGATCAATCTCTTCCGTAGCCGCTGTTGGTTCCACTTCAGGAGGTGCAATGTTCAGGCTTGCCGCGGCCGCCGCCGGCGACTCCGCGATCGGCATTAGACCACCCTTTTCGATGTGATCCACGATCGATTTCGGAATGGTCAGCGTCCCCGCCGCCGTTTCGTACTGGATTTTGTCTCCGACCTCCACCACGTTGTATGCCACGATCTTCCGGCCATTCTTTAGGACAATCTTGTCCGCCCTCGCCGGCGTCGCCGCCGCGATCAGCAGCGCCGCCAACGCGCAAACTATTCTTATCCGGCTCCGTTCTCGCATCCCTTTATTTTAAGCCCCTCCACCGATTGTCTTCGCGTGGCCTTGTTCCGAAATGCCGAATGTGACTACACTCTTGTTATGAGGTTCCGCCCCGCGCTCGTGGCATTGCCTTTGCTGGTCGTTCTACTTTCGCCGGCCTCGCGCGCATTTCCCTCCGATTCGCCCGGCACCCCTGGCTCCCCTCGCGAGATTCTCGCTACCCTTAATGCTCTTCAGCTCGACAGCCAAGCGGTTTATTCCGTCTCTCCCAAAGACCGCATTGAGATTCGCCAGTCGGACGTCACTCTCTACTTTACCGAAGGCAAAATCGCTTTTTTTCAGCCATTCGAAGGCCGCATTACTGGTTTTGTCTTTTCCGGGCTGGGGCACGCCCTGGCGCTTCCGCGCGATCCTGTCGAAAAACAACAACTGGCCCGATTCCTCGGCGCCCCTATCCTCGATCAGCAATTCCTCTCCATGTATGTGCGCTTTACAACTGACGCCGCCCAGGGTCTGCTCGATCAACTGCAGCATGCCGGTATTACTCCGGCCAGCGACGGCGACTTCGTTGCCTTGTGGCGCCCGCAACTCGAACGCCTCAATCCCAACCACTCTCTCCGCATCCTCATGGAAAAATTCTACCAGTCGCCCCGTCACTTTTTTCATGCCGGCGTCGATGGCATGGTTACCGGACCCTTTGACGTCCTGCTCGATGATTCCCGCAAGGAAAATGTTTTTCTCGGACAATCCCGCCGCGCCAATAATGTCTCTTATTACGATGTGTGGAGTTCCTACACGCTTCCCGATTCCGTTCCGCTGCGAATTCCGTTCCGGGCGCTGCACTATAACGTCGACACCGCCATTCAACCGGATAATTCTCTCGTCGGCTCCACGGCAGTCGATTTCCGCGCCCTCACCGGCACCGATCAGGTGCTCTTCATTCAACTCGCTCGCTCCCTGAAGATTGACTCCGTGACTCTCGACAATGGCTCCGTTCTTTCCTTTTTCCAGAACGAAGGTTTGACAGAGCAGCAACTTCGTACTCGCGGCGACGATACTCTCTGCGTCTTCTTTCCAAAAACTCCCGCCGCTGGCGCATCCTTCACTCTCCATTTTCACTATCGCGGCAATGTCATCACCGACGCCGGCAACGAGGTTCTGTTCGTTGGCGCTCGCGAAAGCTGGTATCCCCATTTCGGCGACGCTTCCGAGTTTGCTCTCTACGATCTCTCCTTTCGGTGGCCCAAACGTCTCCGCCTGGTAGCCACTGGCGAAAAATCCGATGAGCGTGAAGACGGCGAATTCCGCACCGCTCAGTGGAAGACCTCACAGCCGGTGCCGGAGGCAGGCTTCAATCTTGGCGAATATGCTTCATGGTCCGTCACCTCCGGCGAGCACACCGTCGATGTCTACGCTAATCGCCAACTCGAACAGGCCATTCAGGCTCGGGTTGCTGCTCCCCAATCCGATTTCGACATCAGTTCCCGGGTCGGCGCCGGCGAAGCCGGGGTGTTAGCACCACACAACGCCATACGCCCCGCCCCCCCCAGCCCCGCAGACTCCCTCAAACAACTCGCTCGCCAGATTGACGCTTCCATCCATTTTTACGAACAGTTCTCCGGGCCATTTCCTTTTCACCACCTCGGTGTTTCTCAAATTCCGGGAACTTTCGGGCAGGGCTGGCCGGGCCTTCTCTATCTCTCCACACTTTCCTTTCTGCCCCAGCAGGCGCAGGAACGCGCTGGCTTGAGCGCCACCGGCCAGGAACAGTTCACCGATATTGTTCCGTTCCACGAAGTCGCGCACCAGTGGTGGGGCAACGTCGTGGGCTGGTCGAGTTACCACGACCAGTGGCTCAGCGAAGCCGTGGCCAGCTACTACTCTCTACTCTTCGCGGACTCGCAGAAACATTCTGGCCGCCCCGCGCACGCTTGGCTGGAGGGCTATAAAAAGCGACTGGTCACGAAATCTACTCTTGAGGATCTGCCACCTGCCGACATTGGCCCGCTCACCCTGGGCTCGCGGCTTACCTCCTCCAAGGCTCCCGGCGCGTATGACGTCATCGTCTACGCCAAAGGCGCCTGGGTCATCCATATGCTCTACGAGATGCTGCGCCAGCCCAATTCCCAGGAACCCGACGCTCGTTTCACCAAGCTTATGCGCACCATCGAAGCAAAATATGCGCAGGCGCCGCTGAGCACCGCGCAGTTCCAGCGTGAAGTGGAAGCGGTTATGACCCCGAAAATGGATCTCGAAGGTGGCCACTCCATGGATTGGTTTTTTGATGAGTACGTCAGCGGCACGGGCGTCCCTCACTATAAGGTCGAATTCACCACCCGCCGCACCGACAAAGGTTTCCAAGTTCGTGGCAAGCTCTTGCAGTCTGAAGTCCCGCGGTCATTCATCGCGCCGGTTCCGCTGTACATCAATGCCGGCGGAGGGCGCAGCATTTTTCTGGGAACCGTGGTCACCGGGGGCGACGAAACGTCGTTCAATTTCACATCGCAGACCGAGCCGCACAAGCTGCTCATCGATCCGCACATGACGCTTCTTTGCGCTCCGGAATAATCTGTCGGCAAACTCGTGCGCGCAGCGATGCGCCACGCCCTACCGCTCGAGCTTCTTTTGCAGCACTTGCTGCTCCATCAACGGGCTCTCCACGCTCAGTTCCGCTTGCCCGCCTTCTCCCAAAACGTACGGATAGCCCTCGGGATCTAGCGGAATTCCTTTCAGCAGTCCGGCCTGCACCAGTTCGCTCAGATGAGTCGCGTGTTTTCCGGTTCGCGTCTGATAGTCCGCGGCCAACCGGTCGATTTCTCGCATAGCCATCTGTGCGCTGAGCAGTTTCAGGTGCGTTTCCGCATTCTTCTTGATTTGTGGGTCGGAGGCCGTGTCGTAAACCTGCTTCCACAGAAAATACGATGTTTCCAGCGACTCGCCCTCTTCGGCAATTTTTGCGGCCATCACCTTCATCCAGATCGGTGCGTCGGGATAGCTACTGCCCTTTCGGAATGCCTCCGAAGCCTTCGCATAGTCCTTTTTATTGAAATAATAGACGTCGCCCAGGTCCTGGTAGAGCCTCCAGTACTCCGGATTCTCTTTCATTCCTCGCTGCAGTAGTCGCACGGCTAAATCGGGCTCGCCCGCTCCTCGCGGCGGATCGTCGCCCAGGAAAATCGCCCCGAACCGGTAAGCCACTATAAGGTGCGGATCCAGGGTCGTCGCAATATCTAGCAGCGGCCACAACAGTTCCAGGTTCCGATCGTGCATCCGGTGCTTTGCGCCAAAGTATTGCACCGCGCGGGTCCAGTAGATCGCTCCCATCAACGGCGCATATTCGAGGCTCAGTCCTTTGACCAGATTGCCAGAACGCAGCGCCAGGTCATCGCTCTCCAGATGCATGGCTTGCTGCTCGCCGTCGATTTTCTGCTGTACCTTCCAGACTCCGCCCAGGCCAAACACCACGACAACACCCAACAACAATTCGCCCAATGCTCTGCGAGTCATTTCAGGTCTCGCCGCGAAAAAACCATCGCTGCACCCGCCAATACGATGGCCCCGTACAACGCCGCGTACGCCGTGGCGTAGAGAACCATGGACCCGGGAACGCTGCCGCCATGCGCCACCACCGCCATTACGTTGAAGTTCTCGAAATTCGGCAGAACGTATGAGATTCCATGCAGCATCGCCGTGGTGCTTGGCGTCAGATTCACGCCTTGCATCGTACGCAAACCCGCCGCGAATACTCCTGCAACGTACAACATGATCGTAAACAGGATCGCCAGGAATTGCGTCGTGAAACACGAGAACAGCAGCGCCAACGCCACAACCAATGCCAGCTTCAGCAGAATCAGGTATACCGCCACGACCACATACAAATCGGTTCTTTCCAGAGGATGCTTCACCACCCACAGCGCCAAAAACAACCCGACCCCCATCGCCACCGTATTCACCGCCAGCGTCAGCACCAACCCAAAAAACTTTCCCAGCAGGAATTGCCAGCGCTCCACCGGTTTTGCCAACAAGGCATACAACGTGCGCTTATCCATCTCCTTTGAGACTAGTCCCACGCCAATGAACACCGCGATGAACAAGCCAATCACGGAAACCGCTGTGAGCCCCAAACTCACGATGATGCTTTGCTCGATACCAATGGAGATTTGCCCCACAAAAATTGCCGCCGCAATCATCAGCAACGCAAAAACCACCAGGTTGTACAGCACGCGGTCGCGCACCGCTTCGCGAAACGTGTTCGCCGCCACCGTCAGAACGTTTTTCATTTCCCAAGCACCTCGACCGCGGATGCTTGCGCACGGTCCGCTTCCACCAAGTCCATGAAAAACTCCTCCAAAGTCGGCTTGATCTGGGCCACCGACAGAATTCGAGCCCCTGCGGCTTTCAATTCCTCAAGCGCTGCGTACAACTCCTCTTCCTTTAGCTGCACGCGATAGCGTTTGCCTGTGCGCGTCGCGCGTGCCAGCAACTCCGGTCGCTTGCCTTCTCCTTCCAACTCGAATAGGACTTCCATGCCTTGCGCTGCAATTCCCAGTAAATTTTCCGGCGCTCCCACCCCGCGCAGCCTCCCGCCCACAATCACGCCAACGCGGTCGCACAGCATCTCCGCATCCGACAAAATATGCGTCGAGAAAAGCACCGTGCGCCCTTCTTTCTTCAATTCCAAAATGATGTCACGCACTTCCCGCCGCCCAAGAGGATCCAATCCGCTCATCGGTTCATCCAGTACCACCACTTTCGGTTCGTGCAGGATCGCCTGCGCTAGTCCCACGCGTTGCAGCATGCCCTTTGAATATTTGCGCAATTGAATTTTCTTCGCCGTATCCAGGCCAACCTTCTGCAACATTCGGTCTATGCGCTCGTGGCGCTCGCTGGCGGCCAATCCGTGAAATCGCGCGAAATAGTCCAGTAACTCCGGCGCGGTCAGATAATCGTAGAAGTACGGCTGTTCCGGCAGGTAACCGATGTCCTTGTGCATGGAAACATCGTCGATGGATTTTCCCAGAATCCGCGCTGTGCCAGCGGTCGGAAAAATTAGCCGCATCAGCAACTTGATAGTCGTCGATTTCCCCGCCCCGTTCGGCCCCAAAAAACCAAATACCTCGCCGGCCTCCACCTGCATATTCAGGTTTTCGAGCGATCTTTTCTTTTTTAGATTTAGAAAACCGAAGGGGTATTCCTTGGTCAGGTTCTCGATCTCGATGGCTGAATTGGGCATGCCTTATTCTTCGCGCGCCCTGCCTTTACCGTCAACGCGCTACACACCGTCGTGTTCGTGGGAAGCAACCTGCAGGATTTTCCAGAATTCTCTTGCGTCTTTACTTCATTACTTCTTATTTCGCGATCTGCACCAATTCTTCTTTTCTCGCTGCTACCACCCGCGGCTTCATCGTCTGCGCCGCTCGCCAATTATCCAGGATCCCTACCTGCTGTACGCAGCTCACTGTGCACATCGGCGCGCAGCTCTTGTGTGTCAAAAATTCTCGCCGTCGCATATCCGCCGTATATTCCCCCAGCGGAATCCCCGGATATCCCCGTGTTTGCGAGCACCAGTGCACCAGCCCGTCTTCGCAGATGTACAGATACCGCGACCCTGCGCGGCACTTCCAATCGTGCTCTTTCCCCATAGCCACGTTGTGCTGGAACTGATTAAAGCGCGAAAACGACCGCTTCCCCAGGGCCATAATCTCTTCGAAGATTTCTTGGTCACGCGGCGCCAGCGGTTTCAATTGCCCGTCGTGGTCGTGAATGATCCCGACCGTACTTGTAAACCCCAGTTCTAGCGCACGGTGGGCTATCTTCAGGGCGTCTTCTGAATTCTTCACCCCGCTGCCCAACACCGAATTGATGTTCACCTGAAATTCCGCCCATTCCGACAGCATCTCCAGCCGCCCATCCAGCGATTTCAGGCTCTTCTTCGACACTTCATCCGGTGCGGCGTTATCGATGCTGATTTGCAGGTGCTCCAGCCCCGCATCGTTCAGCCTCGCGATCCGTTCCCGGTTTAGAAAAAATCCGTTGGTAATCAGTCCCGCGATCATTCCGCGTAATCGGATGTGCCGAATCACTTCGTCCAGTTCCGGGTGCATCAAAGGCTCGCCGCCGCTGATGGTGATAATCGACGTGCCCATGTCCGCCAACAAATCCAGCCGCCGTTTCATCTCTCCCAGCGGCACCGGCTTTGACACGTCGTCGTACTCATTGCAGTAGCCACAATCCAGATTGCAGCGGCGCATCGGAATGATGTGTACCAAAAATGGGTGCTTCGTCGACGCCAGCGCCTTCGCGATACCCCGAAGCTCTCGCGCCCGCGTCCGATAAAACCGCGAACGCCTCCGTCGCCAGGTCTCGGCTGACGCCTTCCCTTTTTGCCTACCTACACTCATCTTTTCGCTACTTCCCCCAGCCCTTAATTATACCTTACTCGCTGTTTCCGCCGGTTGCTGTGCCCAGCGATATACCGGTTCGACGCCTTTTTGGCGATGCTTCGCCGCTGGTTCTCTCTGTGTCCTCTGTTGTGAAACACTCGCCACATTGCATACAATTCGCAATTCCCTTCAATCCCTCCTGACCCACGGTCTCCTCACCTGTTAAACTATCTTCGTTCGCTCCAGGAGTCCTACATGTCTGAAGCTACACACGCCAAGTCGGTTCTCACCCGTATCGAATCCGACAGCATGGGCAAAATCGATGTCCCGGTGGATCGCTATTACGGCGCGCAAACCGCCCGCTCCTTGATCCATTTCGCCATTGGCAAGGACACAATGCCCACGGAACTCATTCGCGCATTCGGCATCCTCAAAAAGGCCGCAGCTCTGGTTAATCGCGATCTCGGCAAGCTTTCCGAGGAAAAGTCCAATCTGGTTACCCACGCCGCCGATGAAGTCATTTCGGGCAAGTTGAATGAGCACTTCCCTTTGCGCGTCTGGCAAACCGGCAGCGGCACGCAGACCAACATGAACGTCAACGAAGTTATCTCCAACCGCGCCATCCAAATTGCGGGCGGCGAAATGGGCACCAAGAAGCCCATTCATCCTAATGACGACGTGAACATGTCGCAGTCTTCCAATGATACTTTTCCGACCGCCATGCACATCGCCGCCGCAATGGAAACCTCGCGCCGCCTGCTTCCGGCGGTGAAAAAACTCCGCGACGCGCTGGACGCTAAGGCCAAGGAATTTGCCCCCGTCGTGAAAATCGGCCGCACTCATTTGCAGGACGCCACGCCGCTCACCGTCGGCCAGGAATTCTCCGGCTACGTTAGCTTGCTGGATCGTGATGGCGGCCGCATCGCCGTGGCGCTGGATGGATTGCTCGATCTCGCCATTGGTGGCACTGCCGTGGGCACCGGCCTGAATGCTCATCCCGAATTTGCCGAGCGCGCCGCGAAAAAAATTGCCGAACTCACGGGACTGCCTTTCCGTTCTCATCCGAACAAGTTCGCCAGTCTATCCGCGCACGACGAAATCGTCTTCGCCAGCGGTGCTCTCAAAACTCTTGCCGCTTCGCTGATGAAAATCGCCAACGATATCCGCTGGCTCAGTTCGGGTCCGCGTTGCGGCTTGGGCGAACTGACGCTACCCGAAAACGAGCCGGGCTCCTCCATCATGCCCGGCAAAGTGAATCCCACGCAGTCCGAAGCCGTCACCATGGTTGCCGTTCAGGTTATGGGCAACGACGCCGCTATCGGCTTTGCTGGCTCGCAGGGCAATTTCGAACTTAACGTTTTCAAGCCCGTAATGATTTTCAACTACCTGCACTCCGTCGAACTTCTCGCGGACGCTTGCAACAGTTTCGTCGATCACTGCGTTGTCGGCATCCAGTTGAATCGCGAAGTCATCGACGGCTACGTCAAGAATTCTTTGATGCTCGTTACCGCCCTCGCTCCCAAAATCGGCTACGACAACGCCGCCAAAGTCGCTCATCGTGCTCACCACCAGAAAACCAGCCTCAAAGAAGCCGCCGTCAAACTAGGTCACCTATCCGACGAGGAATTCGACGCACTGGTCAAACCCGAAGACATGACCCATCCTTGACGTATCCGGAACGGGTCGGAGCTTTCAGCTCCTACATTTCGCAATCTAAATAAGAGCGGTGCGGGCGCGTTATTTCGGCGCGTAAAAAAAGTAGTCTGCGGAATACGGAACGCGCATTTCCTGGCCGCTGTGCGCCGCGTCGCAGCCGGAAGCGGGAGCCTTGCCGCCCTTGGTATTCAGCCGCTGAATCTTGCTAACTCGCGAAAGCACACCGTTGCCCTCGTGGTTCACCACGTCTACGAGCAGCCATGGAATCGAATCGCCATCGGGCGAAGGCGCATTGGCAGCCGCTTTGCCCGTCACCCGGCTTCCGTCGCTGGCTTCCCATGTCGGGCCAGCGAAATGCTTGCCAAACGGTTTGCCATCCTTGACGAACAATTGCGCGTCAGGAGCCTTCAGCGCCCACGCGAATTGCGTTGCACCTTCCTGGCAGATGTATACCTGGTCGCCTTTGGCGTGCACCTGCAAAAGCAGCTGTTCGTCGGCAGGCGGCTGGAGTTGCCGCGGCACTTGCTGTGCGGCACAAGCACTAGAAAGAAGCATAATCGCGGCAGCAAGCGCGGAGAAGTACGCAGGAGTTCGAAACCCTCGAGTCATGGCACAAGACCTCCTATAACGCTGGGGGAGGAGAGCATAGCATTTGTGCGATTCGCCTGTGTAGCGGCCGACTCCTGTGCCTGCCGCGCGGAACAATTGTGACGCGAGGTCTTGCAACTCGCACACTCCGGTGCTAACACTAGCAGCAGAGTACTGCTGGAGTTCGCTTCCTTCCTGACAGAAGACTTTGCATCGCAGTGCTACTTTTCCGCCGTTTGAGACGCCCGCGTTTCAAATTGTGGTCGATCGTGGATAAGGGTCCCGATGAACGCACAAAATAAAAATGATCGAGCCGGTTGGCTGCAAGGCCCTTCCGCGAAATGCTCCACGCCACCGGCGGTGGCAACTCCGTGCTGGCGATTGGTATTGCTGGGCGCGCCCGGCGTCGGAAAGGGGACGCAGGCGCATCTGTTGAACCAACGCTTGGGCGCTTGTCATTTGTCTACCGGAGATGTGTTTCGCGCTGCCGGAAGCCGGAAGGCCTGCGACCAGACGCCCGCGATGGCCGCGGCATTGGAGTACATGCGCCGCGGTGACCTCGTGCCTGACTCCACGGTGTGGGACATGGTGCGTGAGCGCAGCGGTTGCTTGCATTGCCAAGGCGGATTCGTACTCGACGGCTTTCCGCGCACGCTCGCTCAAGCCGATTCCCTCAGCCAATTAATGCAAAAAGAGAATCTGGCACTAAGCGCCGTCGTCAACTATGAATTGCCGGTGCCAGAAATCGTGTCTCGGCTCAGCGGGCGGCGCATTTGCGTAAAATGCAAAGCCGTCTTTCACGTGACACGCCAACCCTCGCGCGTCGAAGGTGTTTGCGATGAATGCGGCGGACACCTCTATCAGCGCGAAGATGACCAGCCAGAGTCGGTGAAATTGCGTCTGGACGTCTATGAGAACAGCACCGCGCCGTTGATCAAGTTTTACAGCGAACTCGGTCTGCTCGTACCGGTTATCGCCACCGGATTGCCCGAGGAAATTTGCGATCGCACTATGACGGCACTAGAGCATTTGTAAGGACCGCCTCCTGTTTGCCCTGTAAAGGAGTCGGTCCACCATTACCAACGTCCATCATCAATCGGTCAGCGATGCTCGGGGCAATCCATACCTCTATTTCGCCTGCGGCAAGCTGGCGTTGTACATCGCGTCCAGCAAATCTTGCGATTGTCCATCGTAATCCGCGTCCAGCGACCACATGAAGCTGCCGCCCAGCCCGCGCGACCACACCGAATACGCCACTCGATAGAAAGTCGAAAACGAATCGTCGTAGGTAATGAACCCCGGATTGCCAGTGGTTCGCAGCATGTACGGCACTAGTGAGTATTGATCGTAGAACGTGCGCCAGCCATGTTGATTGATGTGCTGTTTGAAGAATGTGCCGTAGTTTTGGCTGATCACGGTGTTGTCGCAATCGGTGCAAAAGCCCCACAGCGCGCTCACATTCTGGTACTCGTATCCGTAAAAGGGAGTGCCAATGTTTATTTTGTGCGCCGGTACATTCACCAGCGGATCGCGAAGATAAATGTCGATGGCTTCTTTCACGCTGCCGCCGGGCTCGCAATTGTAAGAAGTCGGATTGTTGGGATCGGGGAAGATTGCGGAGTTCAGCTGCGCGGAATCGGTCCAAGGTCCGGCGCAGTCGTAGGTCATCAGGTTGTAGTAGTCCACCAGAAACTTCGTGTCGGGGAAATCATATCCCGTAGCTTCCCACGGCGGCACATCCGCAGACAGCAGGTAGGGGCTGGGGAGCGCAGTCCGCAATTTCAGCATCAGAATGTGGAACGTGTTCTCATCCTGCGCGCTCGATGGGTATTCCCAGTCAATGTCCACGCCATCATATCCATGCTTCACAATGAATTTTTGCAAGTTCGCGATCAGCGTATCGAGTAACGCCGGCGTGGTTTCAAACACCGTGAAATCGCCGCCGAGCAGCAGCAGGACTTTCACGCCGGAATCATGTGCTTTGTCGATCAGACGCGGTTCGAGGAATCCGTCGGGAACTACGAGGTTCGCATTGGCGTCGAACCCGACACCCGCGTGATTAATGTGTGTCAGTTTCGAGAAAGGAATCTGTTCCGCACTGTAAGGCGGATCCTGCGTTCTGCTCCAATAGCCATAGTCGGCGATAACTCGCTTGGTTAGCTTGGCGGCGCTTTCCTGTGATTCTTGCCCGTTGGAGCGAGGCGCGCCAGCCAGCAGCAACGCCAGACAAACCATCACACCGATACCACTCGCACAAATTAACTTACAACGATTCATGATCGCCCTCCGTACCGTATTTCCCTTTGAAATTGTCAGCCGCCAGGACACACTCGCTGGAGAGACATAACAACTCACTGTTCCTCGTGAATTAAAACGATTGAAACCTTCGGCTAACAAGGAAAAGAGGGAACGATGGAGAACGTTCCCTCTTTCGGGGTCAACACTGCTGGGGAGTGCTTGGGGGGCTAGTGGGAGAGGTTCGCAGCAACGATCACCAGTTCCGGCTTGCTGTTGTTCTTGGCAAGCTGTACCTGAGCTTTGCTCATCGTGAATTCGCGGCCAGTGGTATTGCCTTCTGTCCAAATCTGATACAGGAAATAGTTGTCGCCGAGCCGTTGAAATACCAGCGTCGTTCCCTCGGCAGGCTTGAGCTTGCTGCAGCGGTGCGCTATCGTCATGCCCTTCTCGGAGTCGTCCGCATTGTCGATGCGCAGCGCCGGGCTGTTTTGCGACAAGGACGCAACGGTGTATTCACCCGCAGAATACGAGTGGTCGCCGACGACAAAGTCGAACGGGATCGCAGCCTTTACGTTTGTCGTCTGCGCCTGAGCGGCCGTAGCCAGCAGCAGGACTGTCAAACCAAAAAGAACTGATCGTAGGTTTTTCATAAAATCTCCTTTGTGTCGGAAGCGGAGAGAGGTAGAAAGGAAAAAATAGCGCCCTTTGGCCAACGCCGATGTGCCCTTTTTTGCTAGCCTGACTCCTGTCTGATTTTCTTTACTGCCGACGCGGGTGACTAATGCAGGTGCGTTGCCATTCGCATCGGCAAAGCGGAAACGAACGCCAGGGACGCCATGCGCAACATTCGTTGGGAATTAGAAATTCGGCCAAAACACACGAGCCACGGGAAGGAACAAATTACACGCCGGCGCTAACCGATCGGATAGTATCCACTCTCTTTTTGGTTGGTCCTGACCGGCGTTGGCCAGCCGGCCAGCGCTATTTTCGGATGCCACTCAGAATCATGTGCAGAAATACCTGCTTGATCTGTTCAGGTCCAGACACCTGGTCGACGTCATACCAGCGATACAGCCAATTACACATCCCCAGGATTCCGTTAACGATAAGCCACGGCTCGCCGTCGATGAGCTTCCCCTGTTCCTGCCCGCGCCGCACCAGTTCCACGAATCGCGAATTGTAACGCGACATTACGGAGATCAGCTTGTGCTGCCGTTTACCGGAAAGCGAATCGAATTCGTGCAGAAACAACCCGAATGGCACCTTGTTTTGAATGATGTAATCAATCTGTGCGCGAATGGCCCGCTCCAGCTGCTCCACAGAATCGCCGTTTACATCGATCTGCCGCGCGATAAATGCATCGCCGTCCTCAATACCGGCGAGTAGCAGCTGAAACAGCAAATCATCTTTGGACTTAATGTAATAGTACAGCGAGCCTTTCAGCATTCCGACGTCGCGCGCCACGTCTTCGATGCTCGTCGCATGAAACCCTTTGGCGAAAAAAATGTTGGCCGCGCTCTGCAACACTTCTTCCAGGCGAGTGGCAGGCTTAGCCTGCGACCCGGTGCGCACAGAGTTGCGCGCTCTGAGCGGTTTGGGAGCTGACTTGCGTTTCTTTTTCTGTCGCGGCACGGAATCCTCGGATCGAGCGAGACCATGATAGCAGAGGGCGCCGCGAGCATTCTGCTGCGAACAAGAATTTACGACGAAACCAGATGGCAGGAATGCGTTTTCAGTACCAGCCAAATTGGGCAGCCTGCCGCAAGTTGCAGCGAGCGCACCGCACCGGGAGTAATGTGCACGATGAAACGAACTCCGGCATTCACTTGCGCGGTCACCAGAGTGCCGCTCGATTCCAGCGATTCCAACGTGCCTGGCAGTACGTTGCGCGCACTCAAGAATCGGGGCGCCTGTGTCGCCAGCAAAATGTCTCCGGCGCGGATAGCAACTTGCAGTTGTGCGCCAGGCTCGTTTGGGCCCAGCGGGACTTCCAGCTCGCAATTTGAGTGAGTTAACGCCACGCGCATGACTCCATCGTCCGCTCGCGTTTCCAGAACCGTCGCAGGCATCACATTTTCGAAGCCAGCGGCGCGGGCAAGGGCCAACGAGCGCGGTGCTTCCAAAACGTCTTGAAGAGCGCCGGATTCCAGGACGCGGCCGTGCAGCAACGCGACAACCCGCTCGCCAATTGCGTCAACCTCTTCGCGATTATGCGTGACATACAAAATCGGTATGCGATTCGCGTCATTCCACGCCCTCAGGTCTTGCAGAATCGCGCGCCGCAACGGCAAATCCAGCCCGGTAAGCGGTTCATCGAGCAACAGCACGCGGGGCTCGGTCACGAGCGAACGCGCCAAAGCGACACGCTGTTTTTCACCACCTGAAAGTTCGGCGGATTTGCGTCGCCGCAGATTCGTGATGTGGAATGCATCCAGGATTTGCGTGACGCGCAAATCGCGCCGTGAGTGCGCATTCGAAATCAGACCGTAAGCCACATTCTCTTCCACGCTCAGATGAGGAAACAGAGCCAGGGACTGAAAGACATACGCGATCTGGCGATGTTGAGGCGGAAGTGAGATTTTCTGGTCCACGTCAAAAAAAACTTTTTGACCCAGAGTGATCCGTCCTACCTCCGGCGTCTGCAACCCCGCAATGCAATCGAGCAACGTCGACTTGCCTGCGCCAGAGGGACCGAACAGAACGGTAACACCGGGGGCAAACTCCTGGGTAACCTGCAAATCGAAAGCCGGCGTGCCCCCCGGGCGAAATTCTTTGTGAATGGCCACTTGCAGCATCGGCGATGTCACCTCACCGCCCATGGCGACCACACGCGGCGGTTGATTGCGTAAACGACCGACAGCACCATAAACGAAATCAGGAGCAGCAAGAGTGCCATGCGGTGTGCACCGGAATAATCGAGCGCCTGAGCGCGATCGTAAATGTCGATGGAGACAGTGCGGGTGATTCCGGGAAGATTGCCCCCCACCATCAGCACAACGCCAAATTCCCCAAGCGTGTGCGCAAAACTCAGCACCAACGCAGTTACCAAGCCAGACCATGACAGAGGAAGAATCACGCGGAAAAATGTTCGAGCGCGGCCCGCGCCCAAAACCGCGGAGGCGTCCAGCATTCGGCGATCCAACGACTCGAACGAAGCGATCAGCGGCTGCACCGCGAAAGGCAGGCTGTAGACCAGCGACGCCAGGACCAGACCTGTGAACGTGAACGCGAGAGCGTGCCCGAAAATCGATTGCCACAGCCTTCCGATGGGGCCGCGGGGACCGAGTGCCAGCAACGCATAGAAGCCGAGCACCGTCGGCGGAAGTACCAGAGGCAGAGCGACGATCGACTCCAGCAGGAATTTTCCACGCCAACGCGAGAACGCCAGCCAGTAAGCCAGCGGCATTGCCACACAAAGAAGCAGCAGTGCAACGGTGGCCGCCAGGCGCAGCGAGATAAAGAGTGAGTCGAGGTTCATGGCTTTTGTTTTTGCGCGTTAGGAACAACCGCTTTCGGAAGCGTGAATCCATGTTGCGAAAGTATTTCCCGGCCAAGCTCGCTGACGACGAATTTGAGGAACGCACTCGACCCAGCCTTGTTCGCGGAGGAATTCAGCAGCACAGCGGCCTGATCCAGCGGCGGATAGAGGTCAGAGGGGATCAGCCAGCAATCACCCGATTTCATGCTGGGCGAAAGCGCGAGGGATAACGCGAGAATTCCCACTTGGGCGCTGCCGGATTGCGCGAATTGCGCGGCCTGGGAAATGTTGTCTCCGTACACCAGTTTGGACCTGAGCTCGTCGTACAGTCCGCTGCGCTGCAGCGCAGCGATAGCGGCTCGCCCGTACGGGGCGTGTTCAGGATTGGCGACGGCGATCTTTTCAACGCGAGGATCGCGCAACGCCGGGAATCCGTCTCGGGAAAGATTCAGGCGCGTGTCAGGCGCCCAGAGAACGATTTGCCCACGAGCGTAGATTGACAGTGAATCGGGGTCCGCAAGATTTCTGTCGATCAGTTTTTGCGCGTATATGGTATCCGCCGAGAAAAACATATCGAAGGGCGCGCCACTCTGAATCTGCGCGTAGAAGTTGCCGCTGGAACCGTACGTTACCGATAACTTCTGTCCCGTTTGCTTCTGATAGCGGGAAGCGAGATCGTCCATGGCGAATTGCAGATCGGACGCGGCGGCAACTCGGACCGTCTGTGCGCGAGTGGCTGGCACCGACAGAAGCAAGCCGGCAATCGCGACGAAACAACCCGAGCGGCGAACGCGATTATTACGGAATATGTATTGTGCCAATGAATTCATGACTCAGTGAAGCGCGTGTCAGACGCGGAGAATCATCACTTCGGTCGATTTGATGAGCGCAGCAGCACGTTCGCCGGGCTTCAGCCGCATTTCCTTGGCAGCATCAGCGGTAATGATCGAGGTGATGTGCTGTTCGCCAATCGCGAGTGTAATTTGCGCCAGCAGTCCGCTGTATTTGATGGCAACGACGCGACCGATAAGCTGGTTTCGGCCGGAGATCTTGCGGAAGTTAAGGCGGCGCGAAGCGATATCACCGCGATCCAGTTTCTTTGGGATCAGACGGTCGATTTCCGATTCCGGCACGCGATGATGGCCGCCGGGAGTTTTGGCGGTTTTAATTTTGCCGTGATAAATCCATTGCTTCAGCGTTGGATAGCTGACACCGAGGATGTTGGCAGCTTCGCGCGGTGCGAGGAGTCTCTGCATGCGCACCTCCGGCAAATGATATTAGTCGAATCAGGAAGCACTAGCAATACGAATCTATGCGGTTTTTAAAAATCGATCGGCTTTTCGCAAAAAGGCCAGTTGAGCCTGCTAATTGCGCAGCGGCTTGCCGGTCTTCAGCGTGTGAGCGATGCGCTGCTGGGTCAGCTTTTCGCCGCACAGCGATACGAACGCCTCTCGCTCAAGGTCCAGCACGTATTGCTCGCTCACAGGCTGCGGTGCCGAAAGCGCGCCACCAGCCAGAATATTCGCCAGTTTTCGCGCCACGTGCGCGTCGTAGTCTGTAGCGTAGCCGCCGCGCACCATCAGGTGGATTGCCATTTTCGCCGCCTCCAAAAACGATTCGCCCAATACCTTGATCTGCGTTGCCTGCGCGCCATCCTGCCAGGAATATGCCGCAGGCTTCCAGCCGCCGCGTGCCAAAGCTAGTGCGGTTTGCTTGGCGTCAGCCACCAACCGGTCGCGGTTCATGGAATATGTATCCGTCCGCCGTAGGTACCCCAACTCGCGGCATTCTTCCGCGCTGGTCCCGACTTTCGCCGTAGCGATGCTTTCGAAAATTGGCCTCAGCGTGTGGAATAGATCGAGGTCGTCACCGGACGCCGCGTTTTCATTCGCGCGGATCAGCATTTCCTTTGTGCCTCCGCCGCCAGGAATAAGTCCGACTCCAGCTTCGACCAGCCCAATGTAGGCTTCCGCGGCAGCGTGGATTTTCGCGGCGTGCAGCCCGATTTCGCAGCCGCCTCCCAGCGTCATACCCTGCGGCGCAACAACAACAGGCTTCGCCGCGTATTTAATCGCCAGGTTGACGTTCTGAAATTGCTTCACCGCCATGTGCAGTTCGTCCCACTCCTGCTCCTGCGCTCCCACCAGCACCAGCATCAGATTTGCCCCAACCGAAAAATTCGTCGCCTGGTTTGCGATCACCATCGCATCAAAATCGGAATCCAGACGTTTGATGCCCTTGTGAATCATGGCGATTAAGTCGGAGCCGATAGCGTTCATCTTGGAATGGAATTCGCAGCACACCACGCCATCGCCCAGATCGATCAGGCTCGCGCCAGTATTGCGATCCACTTCCTTCCCCGCATCTGTCAGTTTCTTCAGAATGACAATGCCTGCGGGCTCCTCGACTTTGCTTGTCGCAGACGTGGCAAAATCAAAAACGGATGTAACGCCATTTTCCGATTCGTAAAAACTCTTGCGCCCGGCAGAAAGCGCTTTCTCAAACGCCGCCGGCAAAGCGCGGCCTTCTTTTTTGATCTGCTCCGCGAATGCCGGCAAGCCAAGCGCGTCGACGGTTTCAAACGGCCCAAGCTCCCACGCAAAGCCCCACTTCATAGCGCGGTCTATATCGGCAATGTGCTCGGAGATCTCCGGAATACGCCGCCCCGCATACAGGCACATTTCCGACAGTCCGTCCCAGATGAATTGCTGCGCCTTGTCGGTTTTCTGCCCTTCAAAAAGCGGCGAGACCAGCGTGCGCAGGCGCTCGCGAGTATCTTCCACGGCTTTTCCGGCTTCAATGGACGCAAAGCGGGCCTTCGCGCGCGGGCGATACTCCATTGCGCCCGTATCCAGCGTCATAATTTCTTTTTCTGCGGAATCCTTCACGCGTTTGTAAAAGCCCTGCCCCGTCTTATCGCCAAGCCAATTGCGTTTCATCATTTCGTCGACAAGAACGGGAACCTTGTATGACTCCCGCGACTCGTCGTGCGGCGCCGTCTCGTAAATATTTTTGACCACGTGCGTCAACACATCCAGTCCAACAATATCCGCGGTGCGAAACGTCGCGGATTTGGGCCAGCCAACGGCCGGCCCGGTGCACGCATCGACTTCTTCAATAGTCATGCCAAGCTTCGACATCAGCCGCAACGCGTTCAGCATCGAATAGGTCCCGATGCGATTGGCAATGAAGTTAGGCGTGTCTTTGGCGACCACCACCCCTTTGCCCAGGCGACGGTCGCAAAAATCCGCTAGTGCTCCGAGCACGTCGGCGGAAGTCTTTGGCCCGGGAATGATTTCCACCAGTTTCATGTATCGCGGCGGGTTGAAAAAGTGCGTCCCGGCCCAGTGCTGCTGGAACTCTTCGGGCAAGCCTTCGGCGATCCGATGCACAGGCAATCCGGAAGTGTTCGTGGTTACGATCGATCCGGGTTTCCGGAACTGCGCAACCTTCTCCAGGAGATTGCGTTTGATTTCCAGATTCTCCGCCACGACTTCAATGATCCAGTCGGCTTCGGCGATGCGCGGAAGATCGTCCTCAAGATTCCCGATGGCAATGCGAGAAGCCAGCGACGAACTGAAAAGAGCCGCGGGCTTCGATTTTTTTGCGGCTTCGATTCCAACCCGCGCCAATTTGTTCCGATCGGCTTGCGTGGCATCTTTCGGCACGATATCGAGCAGCAGGCAGGAGAGGCCGGCGTTTGCGAAATGTGCCGCGATCCGCGCGCCCATGGTGCCCGCGCCGAGGACCACCGTCTTTTGAATGCGAGAAGTCATAAGATTGCCTTGTACAACGAAACTGAGACCGCCGAACAGGCTAGGTTACAAAACCAGCAAGCGCCGGTCAAACAGGTGTTTGGTAAGACGCGCCAGCGACCTTAAGATAAACGGATATGCCTGACGAGAAACAGCCGGGCTCGCAGCACTTCCTTCAAGCCGCGAAGGAACTCTTCCGCTCGTTTGCCTATGGCGGTAACGCAAAAACCCCTGGGCGCCCGCGCGTGGGGCTGGCACTGGCCGGCGGATTCGCCCGCGGCATTGCGCACATTGGCGTGCTCCGCGTGTTTCGTGAAGCGGGAATTCCGGTGGACGTCGTGGCCGGCACAAGCGTGGGCGGCCTAATTGGGGCCGGCTATTGCGCCGGAACTTCCCTCGAAAAGATGGAGGGCATTGCGCGCACCACGAAGTTTACGGACTTCGGCCGATGGACGCCATCCTGGCTCGGCTTGGCGACCAATCAGCGCCTGGAAGAATATCTCAGCCGCTTGACGCCCGCGAAACGATTTGAAGATTTGCAGAAACCGCTCGCCCTCGCTGCTACCGATATCAACGCGGGCCTTACCGTCTACTATCATGCCGGTCCACTCGGTCCACCCTTGCGCGCCTCCTGCGCATATCCCGGTCTGTTCGTCCCCATCCATTACGAAGGGCGAACGCTGGTCGACGGCTTCCTCACAGCTCTGGTCCCCATCGAGGGCGCGCTCCTTCTGGGTGCCGACCTGATCATCGCGGTGTACCTCGAGGCCGGCGTGGTCGATGAGCCCCGCACGTTCACCGATATTCTCAGCCGCTCGTTTAACATCATTCAGAAACACGCTGACCTGGAATGGCGGCGCAACGTCGACGTTATTATCGAACCGGACGTCACCGGTTTTGTCTGGGACGATTTCACCCAAACGAGCCAAATGATTCGAGCGGGCGAAGAAGCCGCGCTAAAATCGTTGCCCGCGATCCGCGCGGCATTGGAAAGCAAAACCACTGCAACAAATCTGTAGCTCATCCCTTCAGGGATGAGGCTTTCCAAGAGGTAACGCTGAATTTAGTCTAGCCGCGTACCGGTGCGACTCGGAAACATAAATGGAGGGATGCGGACGGCTCCACGCGCGGTGCTCGCGGGAACCGTCCGCCGCTGAGGAGTCACTGAAGAACGTCAAAAGTTCTTGATGGGCCCGGGGCAAGACAATGAGTAAATGCGCTTCGGAATTGCCTGAAAACGAGAGGGACACCGGAAACTCTCCAAAGATTCAGGGATGACGGTGGACAGACCAGATGTCCCTGACTAGGACTGGAAATTCAAACCCCAGTCGCTCCCGTTTTCTCTGCAATTCCCGCGTCGTTGTTCCGACTCCGGAGTTGCAAGTCAGCCTATACTCTACGAGCTGAGGCAATGGCGCTTGTCATTGAAATATGACTCGCATGTAAAGAGATTGTCTCGCGGCCCGAGAGTCTGCATGAGTATGTCCGATCGTCGCGCGCTCGCAAGAGACCGATGTTGTTACACGGACTCTGTAGTACCCTCCTGTGCTGGAAATCTCAATGCAGACTGAGGGATCAGGCACATGAGCGTGAGTCAAAGCGAGAAGGCAAAAAAATTTCGGAAGCTGCACGAGGGGCCAGGCGCTTTCTTGATTCCGAACCCGTGGGATGCTGGAACAGCGCGAATGCTTACTACGCTTGGATTTGAAGCTCTGGCGACGACAAGCGCGGGATTGGCGTTCTCCTTGGGGCGGCGCGACGGAGAGGGACTGGTGGCGCGCGAAGAAGTGCTGGCGCATATACGAGAAATCGCCGGGGCAAGCGATCTGCCGGTTTCCGCGGATTTGGAGAACGGTTTCGGACACGCTCCGGAAGCGGTCGGAGAGACAATCCGGCTGGGAGCGGCGGCCGGCTTGGTGGGCGGGTCGATTGAAGATGCTACGGGAGACGAGCGGCGGCCAATTTACGACTACGGGCATGCGGTAGAGCGAGTGAGAGCGGCGGTGGAAGCGGCGCGGGCTTTGCCCTTTCCGTTCACACTGACCGCGCGGGCGGAAAACTTTCTGCATGGCCGAGAGGACCTGGACGATACGATTCAGAGGTTGCAATCCTTCGCGGAGGCCGGGGCGGATGTAGTTTACGCTCCGGGATTGCCCAGCCTGGAGGCGATTCGCGCGGTTTGCGCCGCCGTGGCGCCCCGCGCGGTGAACGCGCTGGTTGGAGCTGCGGGCCGTTCCGTCGCAGAACTGGCGGCGGCCGGGATTCGTCGCATCAGCACAGGTTCCGCTTTACATCGGGCCGCGATGGGAGGGTTCTGGGCCGCGGCAAAGGAAATGAAGGAAAATGGAACGTTTACATTCCTGGAGAAAGCGTTGCCATTCGCCGAGTTAAGCAAATTCATGGCGGGCCAATGAACATATCAGGTGACCGATGCCTGAGAGCTTGGATACCCCGGAGCGACACAAAAAGGCGCTGGGCTGCTAAAATAGAAGGATATGTTGAACCAGATATCAGGCTTTGACTCGAACGGTCTGCGGCATCCGCGTAAGAATACGTACGGGGTGAAGGTGGGCCACGTACAGGTGGGCGGCGGCGCACCAGTCGTGGTGCAATCGATGACCAACACGGACACGGCCGATGTTGAGAGCACGTACCAGCAGACGCTGGAACTGGCCGAAGCAGGCAGCGAAATCGTGCGCTGGACCGTGAACGTGCCGGAAGCAGCCGCAGCGGTTCCGGTGATCAAAAAGCGCTTGCTGGATGCGGGCTGTCGCGTTCCAATCATCGGCGACTTCCATTACAACGGGCACGTCCTACTGACCAAATATCCGGAATGCGCCTCGGCACTGGACAAGTATCGAATTAATCCGGGCAACGTGGGCGCGGGACAGCGGCGAGACGAACAGTTTTCTACAATTTGCAAAGTGGCGGTCGATCACGGCAAGCCGGTACGCATCGGTGTAAATGGCGGGTCGCTAAACCAAGAGTTGGTGATGCACAAGATGCAGGAGAACACGGATAAGAATCTGGGCAAAGAGTCCGAGGAAATCATCAACGACTGCATGGTGCTGTCGGCGCTACAGTCGACGGACTTGGCGCTGGAGTGCGGGCTGCGGAATGACCAGATCATCATTTCGTGCAAGACCTCGCGGCCGCGCGATCTGATCACTGTGTACCGAGACCTGTCATCAAAAACACAGCAACCGCTCCATCTGGGATTGACGGAAGCAGGCATGGGTACGAAGGGCCTGGTATGGTCGGCGGCTTCGTTGGGCGTGATGCTGTATGAAGGGATCGGGGACACGATCCGGATTTCGCTAACGCCACGGCCCGGCGGGGACCGGCGCGAAGAAGTTTATGCGTGTTGCGAGCTATTGCAGGCGCTGGGACTACGATCGTTCTCGCCAAGCGTGACAGCCTGCCCCGGGTGCGGACGGACCACAAGTTCAACATTCCAGGAACTTGCGGAACGAACGCAGGACTACATCCGCGAGATGATGCCAACCTGGAAGACCCAATACGAAGGCGTGGAGACGATGACACTGGCGGTGATGGGTTGCATCGTGAACGGCCCGGGTGAATCAAAGGCCGCGAATATCGGAATCAGCTTGCCGGGAACAGGTGAAGCACCGCGCTGCCCGGTGTATATCGACGGGCAGAAAGACGTGACACTGGAAGGGACGTACGACGAACTGGCGGCGGCGTTCCAGAAACTCGTGGACGATTACGTAGCGACCAAATACCCGCGGAAGACGGCGGAGACAGTAACGCCGTAGCGGCTTTTTACAAGCGAACACCATTCCCCAACGAAAAGTGTCTCAAACGGTTGATGTTGAGCGCCTTCCCGCGTCCTTGTGCAAAGCGCCCGTCTCAGAAGGTTGGCCGCTACACGAGCAGCGCGAACTCAGGCGGGGGGATCTTCCGGGAAGGACTTCTTGGGGATGCGGGGAACGTCGTGGACGGAGAAATCGCCATCTTCGTCTTCATATTGATATTGCTCGATCCAACCATCGGAGTCATGGTATTCGATGGCATTAAATTCCAGAACGCGAGCCGAGAAACGAACGGCGGAATTGCGCGTCCAGAGGAAAAGAAGGGGGAGATTGCCGCGCGCAGGCAAGAAAGCAAAGGCCTGAACGTTGTCGTCTTCGAAAAGCTTTTCGCATTTGCCGCGGTGCTTGCGATAAATCCAGTAGCGGCAATTCCCTGCCCAGGAGCAGTAACAATAGCCATGGCCTTGAACGGCGAAGGTTTCCGATCCTTTGTATTCATAAGGAAGACGATAGGTATGTAAACAGGCGCGATGCGGCGCGTCGCAGATGGTGGGATAGACGGAGATGGTTTCAGTAACTTTGGTGAAGAGGTCTGGAGGGATAGGAATCTGCGAGCCCGCTTGCGCTTCGCGGTGTGCCTTGAGGGCAAATTCTTCGGTTTGCTTAGTGACAGGGGTAGGAGACATATCGCCACTCTGAGGAAAGAAAGCAGCGAAGCACAGGACGAGAATGGTCTTAGTCCAAAACATGAGAATGGCACGGCAGAGATTGCAGGCGGCGAGGAGGCTTCCGAAACGGGGCAAATCGCCGCTGTGGTAAACTTGAAACGTCTCGCACCAGTGAAAATGAGCAATTAAAACACTACCATGAAAATCTCACGAGAAGATGTGTTGCGCGTCGCCGATCTCGCGTATGTGGACTTGAGCGAGTCGGAATTGGAAACGTATCGCGCGCAAATTGATGAAATTCTGGAGTACATCAGTAAGCTGAACGAACTGGACACCAGCAAAGTGGAGCCGATGGCGCAGGTTTTGAGCGACGACCAGACCGCCGATGCAACATTGAGGGAGGACCTGGTTGTTCCAAGCGCGGTCGCAGAGGACGTTTTGAAACATGCGCCGGATGCGGAGCCGCCGTACTTTCTTGTGCCCAAGGTGATCGAGCGATGAGCGAATCGTGGACGATCGACTCTGTGCGCGAGGCGATTGCTGGCAAGAAGGCGTCTGCACGCGAGATCGCTATCGAGTATTATCGGCGAATTAGTGAGCAGAATAGCAAGCTGAACGCATATTTGACGCTTTGCGAAAGGCGGGCCTATGCGCAAGCGGATCGCATCGACGCGCTGGTGGCTACGGGCAAACCCCTGCCCCCATTGGCCGGCGTGCCCATCGCCATAAAAGATGTGATCAGTACACGCGAAGTGCGCACCACGTGCGGATCCAAAATTCTGAGCAACTATATTCCGCCGTACGATGCAACCGCAGTGCTGCGGCTGGAAGCCGCCGGGGCCGTAATCCTAGGCAAAACGAACTGCGACGAGTTTGCGATGGGCAGCTCCAACGAAAACTCCGCCTATGGACCAGTGCAGAACCCGATGGCGCCGGGTTGCGTTCCTGGGGGATCGAGCGGCGGATCGGCAGCCGTGGTGGGAGCGGATTTGGCAGTAGCATCGCTGGGCACGGATACGGGCGGATCGATTCGGCAACCTGGAGCGTTCTGTGGGATACCGGCGATGATGGGGAGTTACGGGCGCGTGTCGCGTTACGGACTGATCGCGTTCGCGTCGTCGCTGGATCGCATCGGGCCGTTTGCGCGCAGCGTGGCGGACGTGGCCACGGTGATGCGGATTATTGCAGGACGCGACCCCCAGGATTCCACATCTACGGCAACGCCGGTGGAAGATTATTCCGCTGCGCTGAACAAACCGGTAAAGGGACTGCGCATTGGTATCTCGAAGCAATATTTCGCCGCGGGAATGGATGAGGGGGTACGGAAAAAGATAGCGGCCGGCATCGAGTTGTACAAGAAGCTCGGGTGCGAAATTGTGGATGTCGAGATGCCACACACGGACTACGCGATCGCAACGTATTACATCATAGCCACAGCGGAGGCGAGTTCGAACCTGGCTCGGTACGACGGCGTACGCTTCGGGCCAAGGGTGGAAGGCGACACGCTGATTGCGATGTATCGTAAGACGAGGGGCGCGGGATTTGGCTCGGAAGTGAAGCGCAGGATTGTGCTGGGAACGTACGTTCTCTCGGCGGGCTACTATGATGCGTACTATTTGAAGGGTCAGAAGGTGCGAGCACTAATCGCGAGTGATTTTCGGAAGGCATTCGAGAAAGTGGATGCGATCGTGACGCCGACTTCGCCGGTGCCACCGTTCCGATTGGGGGAGCGTGTGAACGACCCTCTACAGATGTATCTCGCTGATATTTATACAGTTACAGGATCCCTGGCCGGCATTCCCGGAATCTCGGTGCCTTGTGGCCGCATCGAAGGCAAGCTACCCGTGGGACTGCAAATATTCGGGCCAGCGTTTGGAGAAGCGCGTGTTCTGCAGTTGGCGCATGCGTTTGAGCAGGCGGGCGGCGCGACACTTTGAGTGGCGTTACCGCAACGTGAAGTTACAACCGACCACTCCAATTTCAAAGTCATCGCAAATGCAAACTTGCAAGTTCCTGATAGAGTAGGGGCGTGCGGCCCCTCGATCCCATACTTAAAAAGTTGACCTGCGCCCAGACGGCGTTCTTTCGAGTGGCCGATTCCATCCCGGCGGAGCAGTGGAAGATAAAGTCGAAAGCTGAAGAATGGTCGGCAGCGGAACTGGTGGCGCATCTGGTGATGGTGGAACGATCGATTATCGGCAGCGCGGATCGTGTGACGCAGAAGATTCCTAAACCGATTCCATTCCTGAGACGATTTCATTTCCCAATGTGGCTGGTGGAGAGCAGGATCATGCGGCGCAAATCGCCGATTCCCCTGGATCCCAGCCTGCTGAATACGAAGGAAGAGATGCTGGGAGAATTGCGGGAAACACGCGAACGATCGTTGGCATTTCTGGAGGAGACATCGAAGAAAGACTTCGACCGGTACTACTGGCCGCATCCGTTTCTGGGAATGTTAAACGGATATGAATGGTTCGAAATGATCGCGAGTCACGAGATTCGACACACGAAACAAATGAGGGAAATTGCCGCGGGTCTCCCAAAAGCTGTAGAAAGTGCCTGAAAGAGGTACGTTTTTGCATACCCCCTGTTAATTCTGACAGGTACACAAAACTCAGAACAGGTCCCAAAACTGTGGAAAACGTAGGGATTTAGAGGCAAATCGAAAAAGTACTAGAGAATTCGTTTAGTTGCGTTCCAAACGGAACGACTATTGCTCTGTCTATTTGCATCTCCTATTCTGCGACGAGCATCTCACCAGGTAGAGGGCAAATCGAGAGCGGCGGAGATATCGAGAGGACAAAGTGGTTAAGGTCAAGTCAAGCCAGAAAATCTTTACCGACTCGGAAGTAGCAAGTCTGACGGGAATCTGCGTGGATCATCTTCACAATTTCGCGCGCAGCCGTCACTTGGGCTTCATCGCTCGAGCTGCCGAAGCTGCAGGTGCGCAAGCGGACCAGTGGCTGTTCACGCTGTCCGATCTGATGGTTCTGACGACGTTGTTTCCCCGTTGCACGCACTAGGCAGCGCGTTCGTCGCGGAAGAATCGCTACAGTTATACCCTTATCCTCCGCCCAATAACCCTCTCGTAATCCAAGGCCGCTTGCAGCGACGTCTGCCCGAGCGCTATTCTAAATTAAGGGGAGCGTGCGCGGAAATTGTTGCGGCGCGCCGTCCCGGTTGCTTATGAATTTGCGCAGAAATGCCGCGTCCTGTTGCCCTGTCTGCTTACTGGGCTTATTAATGGCGATTTGCCTGCCCGCCGGTTTGTCGCCGTTCCCTGCTACCCAAAACCCCACAACTGCTTCAAAAGATAGCGGCGTGCCGGTACTCCCGCGAGGAACCAAGCTGGTTCTGAAGGACGGCACTTTCCAGATCGTGAGGGAATACCAACGAAACGGGGATCGTGTGAAGTATTTCAGCATAGAGCGCGGAGGCTGGGAGGAGATTCCCACTTCGCTGGTGGACTGGGACGCCACCGCCAAAGCCGCAAGCGATGCGGAGAAATCTTCAGCAGCGGAAGTTGAAAAAATACACAAACAAGAAGAAGCGAAACGGATGGACAACGTGACAGACATTGATGCCAGCCTGCAGGTGGGAGGAGGGGTATTCCTTCCCGAGGGCGAAGGCATGTTTGTGCTGGAAGGCAAATCCGTGCGGGTGCTTGATCAGGCGGGAACGAGGACGAAATCGAGTTTGCTGAGGACGGCGGGACAGGTGATGGTACCGATAGTCCCAGGAAAGAAAACAATCATCCTACCGGCAGCGCACTCAACCGTGCGATTGCGAACGAATACCCCCGAGTTCTTCCTGCGTGAGCCGCCTTTTGACCCGGAAGTCCCTTCGCAGATCCAGAGAAGCAGCCGACCAGGAGAATCGGGGCCGGAAGTGGAGTTGATCCGGGTGAAAGTGGGACGGAACTCGCGGGAAATCGAATCAATCGGTACATTGTTCGGCGAAGAAATGTCCGTCAATAAGAATGCGATTTCCATCCAGCAGTGGGAAGTCGCGAAGAACGTGTATCGGTTTACGCTAAGCGAGCAGTTAACTCCCGGAGAATACGTGTTGGCAGAAATACTTCCGGATGGGTTGAATCTATTCGTATGGGATTTTGGGGTGGATGCGGCGGCACCGGCGGCGAAAAAGTAGTTGAGGGCTTTCGCGGTCTCTCCTTCTTCAATGTCGCGCTGACTTTTATGTCAGCTACGTTACGGAGGGATGGGATAAAACCTTGCCTGGGTGCCGTTTCCCCTTTCTTCCACGCATTGCTCACCACAGAGAACACAGAGAAAAGGACAACGCGTACGCCTCGGAAGGCGCCCACTACTACGGCAGCGCAAAACACGGTGCTAGCGGCGGTTGGAACCGGTGGGAATGTGACTGAAATAATCCACTAAGAGATTCAAGACATCGGAAATGCGGAACGGCTTTTGCAGCCACCGGGCGGCTGCTGGTTTCGCCGGGGTATCTTCCCCGCCCAATTCTCCAGACATGAAAATGACCTCGGGCTTGTTAGCACCTGCAGCCACAGCGAGGCGTTCGGCAACGTTGCGGCCATCGCCGTTGGGTCCGGGCACGGAGAGGTTCAAGTCGCACAACAAGACGTCGTATTTCCGACCGAGGACAAGGCTGAGTGCCTGCTCGGCAGTGCCGGCGGAGTCCACCTTGAGGCCGTGTGCAGCGAGACCTTCCGAGAGGAGCATGCGGATGCTCTCTTCGTCGTCCAGAACCAACACGGAGCGATGCTGCAACAAGTCCAGTGAAGGCGGGATCCATTCGCCACTGGATGTGTCGAGGTCACGCGGGAGGTTGCGGCCGCGTTCCTGAAGCGCCACAGGGAGATAGACAGTAAACGAGGCGCCACCGCCCGGAAGGCTATCGACTTCGATGTTGCCACCGTGTTCGCGAACGATCGACATGCAGATGCTGAGGCCCAAACCGGTCCCGCCGCCTGGCCTCTTGGTGGTGAAGAAGGGGTCAAAAAGACGGGGCAAGGCTTCCGGCTTGATGCCAACGCCGTCATCCTGCACCGTGGCGTAAACGCGATTGAAGGCTTGACCGAGGCGAACGCGGATGTGTCCCGCGTTGCGAACTTCCTTAATAGCATGCTCGGCGTTGCTGATGAGGTTCAGAAATACCTGGATGAGCTGGTTGGCGTCGCCAACAATATAGGGAAGTTCGGGCTCCGAGTGGAAATCTGGCTCGACGTTGTTGCGCTTCAGGGAATGCTCGTGCAGTTGCAGGGTGCGTTCGAGAACATTGTTCAGATCGAGCAACTTTTTCTGCGGAGAGGCCGGTCGCGAGAATTCGAGCAGGTTCTGAACAATGCGTGCGGCGCGACGTGCCTGGCGGTGAGTCATTTCCAACTGACGTTTTGTGGCGTCGTCAATGCCCTGGCGGTCGCGCAGGAGTTCGCTGACGCCGAGTATGGCGGTGAGTGGATTGTTGAGCTCGTGAGCAACGCCGGCGAGCATCTGCCCCATGGCGGCAAGTTTTTCGGCTTGAATCAGTTGCTCTTCCAGGCGCTTCACTTCGGTGACATCGCGGCCGGAAATAACCACGCCCTCTATCTTGTTTTTTTCGTCGAACAGCGGGCTGAAATTGCACTTTAAACGACGCCATTCGCCGAGCTTATGCTTTACCTGGATCTCGATGGAGGCGAAGTTGCGACGCTGTTTGAGCATGTCTTCAAAAATGCCAAGCACGGCGCCACGCTCGTCGGGATGAGTACGTTCGCCAAACACCATGCCGATAGATTCACCAATCTCGTAACCCAAAACTTCAGGAACCCTGGGGCTGACATAGGTGTACCGCTTCTGTGTATCGACGACGAAGATAAGGTCGGGAAAACTGTCGACCAGGCGGCGCGCAAATTCCTGTTCTTTGTACAGCCGCTTCTCGATTTCGCGGCGCTCGGTGATATCCACCAAGGCGCCTTGATAGCGGATGATTTTGCCGCTGGTGTCGCGAATGGCGGTGGCAGTGTTCAGGCAAACCAGGGGCTGGCCGGTTTTCTTGCGCAAAGTGATTTCGCGGCCCACCGGGGAAGGCTGATTATTGACTTCGCGGACGATATCGGCTCTTTGGGTATCGTCGACGAACACCTCGGTGACCTTTTTGCCTAGAAGTTCTTCCTTGGAAGCGTAGCCCAGCATGCGCACAAGAGCCGGATTGACTTCCAGAACGCGATCCTCGGGAGTGACGATATAAATGCCTTCCTGCAGAGTCTCAAACAGTTCGGTAAAACGGGCTTCATTGCGGCGCAGGGAGGTAATGTCGCGCGCGAGGACCGTAAGTCCATGAACTTTGTCGTCGCGCAGCATGGCATGAGCCACGCATTCAAAGTAGTGAGTGGTGCCGCGATCCTTAAGGCGGATGTGCACCACACCGGTCCAGTGCCGCTTCTCCAAAAACTTGACCATGCCACGGGCCAGGGATTCATTCGAGCCCTCTCCCACGCCTTCATCTTCGACCAATTCAGTGAGCGACCGTCCGATGATTTTCTGGAAGGGCTTGCCGAGCAGCTCGGTGAAACTGCGATTAGCCGCGCGGATCTCGCCATCAAGGCTGAGAGCCAGGAGGATGTCATCGAAAGAGTCGATGAGATCGCGAAAGCCCTGTTGCGACCTGGAAATCATCTGGAACAGTTGATCGAGTTGGCGGTCGCTGGGCAGACCGGATTCCTTTTGATCGAGGCCGCGGACCAGACCTTTTAGCTCGGCGATCTCCTGAGTTTTTTTCCAGATATACGCGCCGAAAAGCGCCACCAAAACAACCAAGCCGATGCAATACGCCAAGGCTTCCATGCGCGATTTGTCGGTTTGCAAGCTGGCCCAGGCAAACCAGGCAAACACGACGGTGACAATGAGGAGAAGGAAGAAGGTGAGACGCCACAGTTCGGTCTGGCGCTTCTCGAATTTTTCCAGGCGAGCTTCTGCCCCGGTGCGAGGATCTCTTTGCTCAGGAGCTCCGGAATCGCCGGCAGAATTGTGCTGGCCGTTCACGAGTTTTGATCCGCCACAGAGACGTGGCTAAGTAGTCTAATATCCCGTATCCATCATAAGAACAGGCCGGTGCGCACAGCAAGACTGGACGCGCAACATGCGACCTGAGGCATACCTGTACGATTGGACACTAATAAAGTAAAACGGCGCCCCGAATCGACCGGGACGCCGTCTGGAAATTCCCGGGCGGGTATCCGCCCAAGAGAGTGTTAGTCCTGGCCTTCCGTGGCGGCATCGGCCGCTTCGTCGGCGTCCTTGTTGCCAAGGAAGTCGAGGCCGGCAGCATCATCGGCAGCCGCGAATTCAGAAGCTTCGGGAAGCTCCTCAACAGGAGCGGGAGCCGGCATTTCCGTAAGCAACTGAAGGCTGCGGTAGTGTTCCAAGCCGGTTCCGGCTGGGATCAGGCGGCCCATGATGACGTTTTCCTTGAGGCCACGGAGGTAATCCACTTTGCCGGCAACAGCCGCTTCGGTGAGCACGCGCGTAGTCTCCTGGAAGCTCGCGGCCGAGATAAAGGAATCGGTCGAGAGCGAGGCCTTGGTGATGCCGAGAAGCAGCGGGCGCCCAGTAGCGGGACGGCCACCTTCGGCGATGATGCGGTCGTTCTCTTCGCGGAAGCGGAATTTGTCCACTTGTTCCTCGAGGAGGAAGGTAGTATCGCCGACGTCTTCGACCTTGACCCAACGCATCATCTGACGCGAGATGGTCTCAATGTGCTTGTCGTTGATGTTGACGCCCTGGAGCCGGTAGACCTCTTGAATGGCATTGACGAGGTAAGCCTGGGTGTACTTTTCGCCCAGAACCGCGAGCAGGTCGTGCAGGTTGAGCGGTCCATCGATGAGCGCCTCACCGGCGCGGACGTGCTCACCTTCCTGAACGTTGATGTGGACGCCGCGCGGAATGGCATATTCCTTGGAGGTTTTGCCATCGTCACTTTCGACGTAGATCTTGCGCATGCCCTTGCTGATTTCACCGTAACGCACGGTGCCATCGATCTCGCTGATGACCGCGGGATCCTTGGGCTTGCGGGTCTCGAAGAGTTCCACGACGCGAGGCAGGCCGCCGGTAATGTCCTTGGTCTTAGTGGTTTCACGTGGAATCTTCGCGAGAACGTCGCCAGCCTGAACCTCGTCACCGTCCTGGACCATCAAGTGAGCGCGCGACGGCATCAGGTACTTCTTGCGGACCTTGCCGGAAGAATCGCGGATCAAGATGGCGGGCTGATGCTTTTCATCGCCCGGAGGAAGCGTGACGACGAGTTGCGACAAGCCGGTAACTTCATCGACTTGTTCCTCGATCGTGAGGCCGGGACGCAGGTCGTCAAACTTCACGGAGCCCGCGGTTTCCGTCAGGATCGAGAAGGTGAAGGGATCCCATTCAGCAAGGATCTGTCCCTGGATAACTGAGTCGCCGTCGTTCACACGCAGACGAGCGCCGTAAACCACGTGGTAGCGTTCTTTTTCGCGGCCCTTCTCATCGACGATGACGATAAGGCCCGAACGATTCATGGCGATCGGAGCGCCGCCGCGTCCTGCAACGTGGCGCAGGTCAACAAACTTCACGACGCCAGGGTTCTTGGCTTCGAGTGTGGAGCGCTCGCTAACGCGGGTAGCCGCGCCACCGATGTGGAAGGTACGCATGGTGAGCTGAGTCCCGGGTTCGCCGATGGACTGAGCGGCGATGACGCCGACTGCTTCGCCAAGTTCCACCATGCGGCCTGTAGCCAGGTTGCGTCCGTAACACAGGGCGCAAACTCCACGGCGCGATTCGCAGGTGAGCACGGAACGAATGCGAACCCGCTCAATACCAGCAGCCTGAATGGCGTTGGCGAGTTCCTCGGTGATTTCCTGGTTGACCTCAACGATCACGCTACCTTCGAAGTCCTTGATGCGCTCGAGCGACACGCGGCCGACAACGCGGTCGCGCAACGGCTCAACTTCGACGCCGGCTTCGATGATGGGTTCGACGTAAATACCGTCAGATGTGCCGCAGTCGGGTTCATTAATGATGACGTCCTGAGCCACGTCGACCAGACGACGAGTAAGGTAGCCCGAGTCCGCGGTCTTCAACGCCGTGTCCGCCAAGCCTTTACGCGCACCGTGGGTGGAGATGAAGTACTGCAACACGGTAAGGCCTTCGCGGAAGTTTGAGGTAATGGGGGTCTCGATGACTTCGCCGGACGGCTTAGCCATCAAACCGCGCATACCGGAAAGTTGACGAATCTGCTGTTTGGAACCCCGAGCGCCGGAGTCCGCCATGATGTACACGGGGTTGATGACGCCTTCGCGGTCCTGATTTTCGAGGGCCTTGAACATTTCGTCGGCAACTTTTTCGGTAACGTCACCCCAAATGGCGATGACCTTGTTGTAGCGTTCGCCATTGGTGATGGCACCGTCGAGGTATTGCTGCTGAACCTTGACGACTTCCTTTTCGGCGTTTTCGACCAGCTTGTACTTGTCGCTGGGGATAAGCATGTCGTCGATGCCGATGGAGATGCCGGACTTTGTGGCATAGGCGAAGCCTAGAGCCTTGAGATGGTCAAGAAGCACAACGGTGCCCTCGAGGCCAAAACGCAAGTAAGCGTAATAGACCAGTTGCTGAACGCCCTTCTTCTTCAGCAAGCCGTTGATGTACGGCATGTGCTTGGGCAAGTTGGAGTTCAGAATCACGCGGCCGACGGTGGTCTGAATGAACTGGCGCTGCATCTGCACCGATTCTGTATGCGTCACGTCCTGGTTGTCGTAAGCAGTGGTCAGGTCGATGACTTCGCCGGTGTAACGTAGGCGAATGGGAGTCAAGAGTTCGACTTCACCGGCTTCGAGGGCAAGCGTAACGTCCTCGGGCGAACCGAACACGCGGCCTTCGCCCTTGGCGCCGGGCTTGGACTTGGTCAGGTAGTAGAGACCAAGAACCATGTCCTGCGAAGGAACGGCGAGAGGCAGACCGTGCGCGGGCGAGAGAATGTTGCGAGAGCTCAGCATCAGCACAGACGCTTCGACCTGGGATTCCGGTGAAAGTGGGATGTGCACGGCCATCTGGTCGCCGTCAAAGTCCGCGTTGAACGCGGTACAGACCAGCGGGTGGATGCGGATGGCTTTACCTTCGACCAGTGTCGGTTCAAAGGCTTGAATGCCCAAGCGGTGAAGGGTGGGCGCGCGGTTCAGCAGCACCGGATGCTCGCGGATAACGTCCTCGAGGATGTCCCACACCACCGGTTCCTGCTGCTCGACCATTTCCTTGGCCTGCTTAATTGTGGTGCAGTGACCCTGCGCTTCAAGCTTGTGATAAATGAAGGGCTTGAAGAGCTCCAGCGCCATCTTCTTCGGCAAACCGCACTGGTTGAGCTTGAGTTCGGGGCCAACGACGATGACGGAGCGGCCGGAATAGTCGACGCGCTTGCCGAGGAGGTTCTGGCGAAAACGGCCCTGCTTACCCTTTAGCGTATCGCTGAGGGACTTGAGCGGGCGGTTGTTGGTTCCGCGAAGAACGCGGCCACGACGGCCATTGTCAAACAGGGCGTCGACCGCTTCTTGCAGCATGCGCTTTTCGTTGCGCACGATCACGTCGGGCGCGCGCAGTTCCATGAGCTTCTTCAACCGGTTGTTACGGTTGATGACGCGGCGATACAAATCGTTCAAGTCCGAAGTGGCAAAGCGGCCGCCATCCAGTGGCACGAGAGGACGCAATTCCGGCGGAAGGACCGGGATCACGTCGAGAATCATCCACTCCGGCTTGTTGCCGCTCTTGCGGAACGCTTCGAGAACCTTCAGGCGTTTGGCGAACTTGATGCGCTTTTGCAGAGAAGGATCGGCCTTCATTTTCTCGCGCAGCTCATCAGCAAGCTTGTCCACTTCCACGCGGCGCAGCAGTTCCTTGATGGCTTCCGCGCCCATCTTGGCGACAAACTGACCGGGATACTCGGTGGTGAGCTTGCGATATTCTTCTTCCTGAAGGACCTGCCGCTCCTTGAGGATTGCAACTTCGCCCTGATCGACAACCACAAAGGCTTCGAAGTACAGAATGCGCTCGAGATCGCGCATCGAAATGTCCAGCAGGTAGCCAATGCGACTCGGCAGTCCCTTGAAGAACCACACGTGCGAGCAGGGAGACGCGAGTTCGATGTGGCCGAGGCGTTCACGGCGTACTTTGCTGAGAGTGACTTCGACACCGCACTTGTCGCAGATGACTCCGCGGTGCTTCATGCGCTTGTACTTTCCGCACAAGCACTCCCAGTCGGTGACGGGACCGAAGATTTTGGCGCAGAACAAACCGTCACGCTCGGGCTTGAAGGTGCGGTAATTGATGGTTTCCGGCTTGGTGACTTCGCCATGAGACCAAGAGCGGATTTTCTCCGGGCTGGCCAAGCTGATACGGATGGAATCAAAATCCGCGATCAAACTGGCACGATCATAGGGGCTGCTGCGATACAAGGTCGTTTCCTCCCTCCCGCACCTTGCGGCGCGGGCCGCGGTCCGGTGTTTCAGGACCGGCTGAGACCCAACTACGAAATACTTCTACTCAAGACGCGAGTGCCAGGTAGCGGCGCCCGGACAGGCACGCCGCTATGGCTGGATTCTGCTTAGTCGGCCGCCTTCTCTGCGGGAGGCTTCTGGCGCTTCATGAGCTCGACGTCGAGGCACAGAGACTGCAACTCGCGCACGAGCACGTTGAACGATTCCGGGACACCGGGTTCGATGCCAGGTTCGCCCTTCACAATGGCCTCGTAAATCTTGGCGCGGCCATAGACGTCGTCCGATTTCGCGGTGAGCAATTCCTGCAAAATGTGCGCGGCTCCGTAAGCTTCCAGGGCCCACACTTCCATTTCGCCGAAACGCTGACCGCCGAATTGCGCCTTGCCGCCGAGCGGCTGCTGCGTAATCAAGGAATACGGACCGATAGAACGAGCGTGAATCTTGTCGTCGACAAGATGCGACAGCTTGAGCATGTAGATGTAGCCAACGGTAACGGGCTGATCGAACATCACGCCAGTCATGCCGTCGAAGAGGTTGATCTTGCCGGCATGCGGCAAGCCAGCCACTTCAAGCAGATGGCGAATTTCCGCTTCGCGAGCGCCGTCGAACACCGGCGTGGCGAACGGGATGCCGTCGCGGAAACCTTCAGCGTATTCCAGCAACTCGTCGTCGCTCAACTTCGAGAGCGACTTCCAAATCGCGGTTTCGGTGAAGACTTCGCGGAACCAACGGCGCAGGCCTTCTGCCTTGACTTCCTTGCTGAGCAGGCGCTTCAGGCTGCTGGCGAGTTCGTGAGAGGCCCACCCAAGGTGCGTCTCGAGAATCTGACCGACGTTCATACGAGACGGCACGCCGAGCGGGTTCAGAACGATTTCCACCGGGGTCCCGTCCGGCAGATAAGGCATATCTTCTTCCGGAACCACACGCGCGATGACGCCCTTGTTACCGTGGCGGCCAGCCATCTTGTCGCCGATGGAGAGCTTGCGCTTCATGGCGATATAGACTTTGGCGAGCTTGATGACTCCCGGGGGCAGTTCGTCGCCCTTCTTCAGTTTGTCTTTGCGCTCTTCGGTGATCTTGCGGAGCACATCGATCTGGCGCGAGGTCATCTCTTCGATTTCTTCGATTTTTTCGATCAGCAGCGGATCCTTTTCGTTCAGTTTCAAACGCTTGAGGTTCCGCGTGGAGATCTTCTCGATCAGATCGCGAGTGAGTTCCACGCCCTTGGTGAGCAACCGCTTGTTGGTCTTCTCGTCGTGCAAATCGGCTTGCAGGATCTTGCCGCCGAGCAGATCGCCGAGGCGCTTGAGGCGCTCGTCGGTGAGAATGCGGATTTCGTCCGCCAGGTTCTTCTCCAACTTGAACACCTGGGAAGCCTCGATGGCCTTGTGGCGCTCGTCCTTCTCTCCACCCTTGCGGGTGAAGATCTTGACGTCGACTATCGTGCCTTCGATGCCCGGTGGACAGTACAGAGACGCGTCGCGAACATCACCGGCCTTTTCGCCGAAGATGGCGCGGAGCAACTTCTCTTCTGGAGTCAGCGTGGTTTCGCCCTTAGGCGTAACCTTGCCGACCAGGATGTCGCCCGGCTTCACAACCGCGCCGATGCGGATGACGCCGCTTTCGTCGAGATTGCGAAGGAACGATTCGCTGATATTGGGGATGTCGCGAGTGACTTCTTCGGGACCGAGCTTGGTGTCGCGTGCTTCGATTTCGTATTCCTCGATGTGAATCGAGGTGTAGTAGTCGTCCTTGACCAGCTTTTCGCTGACCAGGATGGCGTCTTCGAAGTTGTACCCGCGCCAGGGCACGAACGCCACCAGCACGTTGCGGCCAAGGCCGAGTTCGCCGCGATCGGTGCAAGGACCGTCCGCGAGAACCTGTGCGGTCTTTACGCGGTCGCCTACGCGAACCAGCGGCTTCTGGTTGATGCAAGTGTTCTGGTTGGAACGCTTGAACTTGGTCAGCGTGTAGATGTCGGCGCCGACTTCGCGGCTGAGTACGCCGGAGTGATCGCTTTCGACGCGGACGATGATGCGCTCGGAGTCAACCTGATCGACGATGCCGTCGCGCTTGCACAGCACGACCGCGCCGGAATCGCGTGCGGTGACGCGCTCCATGCCCGTGCCGACAAGTGGCGCTTCGCCACGGATCAACGGCACAGCCTGGCGCTGCATGTTCGAGCCCATCAAAGCGCGGTTGGCGTCGTCGTTCTCGAGGAACGGAATTAAGCTGGCGGCGACAGACACGAGCTGCTTTGGCGAGACGTCGACATAGTCGACTTCATCGCGGTGCTTCAGCACGAAGTTGCCCGCCTGACGGCAGTTGACCAGTTCGGTGGTGATGCGCAGCTTTTCGTCCAACGAAACGTTGGCCTGCGCGATGACGTACTTGTCTTCTTCCCAAGCGGACAGGTAGAAACAGTACGGCTCGACAGTCACCTTGCGGCGCTTCAACTCTTCGTTTAGCTCTTCGACGCGATCAGATTCCACGATGTCGCCGGCTTTGAACTCGCTGTCGCCCGCGTTCAGAATCTGAACGTAGTCGACGATTCGCCCTCCCTTAACTCGGCGGTACGGCGATTCGATGAAACCGTAATCGTTGATGCGCGCGAAACAACTCAGCGAGCTGATTAGACCGATGTTCGGGCCTTCCGGCGTTTCAATTGGGCAGATACGCCCGTAGTGAGTCGGGTGAACGTCGCGAACTTCGAATCCTGCGCGTTCACGAGATAAGCCTCCGGGCCCAAGAGCCGAAAGACGGCGCTTGTGGGTAATTTCGCTGAGCGGATTGGTCTGGTCCATGAACTGGCTCAACTGCGAACTTCCGAAGAATTCGCGGATAGCCGCCATGACCGGCTTGGCGTTGACCAGGTCGTGAGGCATGGCCGTCGACATTTCCTGGTACACGCTCATCTTTTCCTTGATGGCGCGTTCCATGCGGACGAGGCCAATGCGGAACTGATTTTCCAGGAGTTCGCCAACGGCGCGAACGCGGCGGTTACCGAGATGGTCGATGTCATCCACCACGCCGATGTTCTTACGCAGCTTGAACAAGTACTTGATGGCCGAAACGAAGTCGGTGGTATCCAGGGTGCGATTATCGAGCGGCGTATCGAGACCCATCTTGATGTTGAACTTCAAGCGGCCGACTCGGCTGAAATCGTACTTGCGAGGATCGAAGAACATGCCACGGAACAAGTTGGTGGCGGTTTCCAGCGTCGGGGGATCTCCGGGACGCAGCTTGCGATAGATTTCAATCAGCGCTTCCTTGGAAGAGCGGATGGAATCCTTGTCGAGAGTGCGCGAGAGCACTACGCCGATATCGTCACGCTCCGGGAAGAAGATATCGACTTCGGTAATCCCAGCTTCGGCAAAGGCCTGCCAAAGATCCGCAGTGAGAGGCTTGTTGGATTCCAGAAGCACTTCGCCGGTGGTTCGGTTCACGACGTCGGCGACGCTATAAGCGCCTTCGAGGTCGGCGAGAGTGGAACGCACCTGGGTGATCTTGGCCTTGATGAGTTCCTTGAAGAGATTCTCCGTGATGCGCTTGTGCGCGCCGACGATGACCTCCTCAGACTTGGGATTGCGAATTTCGTGAGTGAGCTTGCGATCGACAAGCCCGGGCGAAATGTTCCAGAACAGATCCTTATCGCGCAGGGCAATGCGCTCCACCTGATAAAAGGTGCGCAAAATTTCTTCATTGGACTTCATGCCCAGGGCGCGCAGAAAGATGGAACCGAGGAACTTGCGCTTGCGGTCAATGCGCACGTACAGAACGTTCTTGGTGTCGTATTCGAATTCCACCCACGAGCCGCGATACGGAATAATCTTGCCCAGGAAGTACGTGCGATTGTTGGCGCTCTCAAAGAAGACGCCGGGAGAGCGGTGCAACTGGCTGACAATCACGCGCTCGGTGCCGTTGATGATGAAGGTGCCGTTGTCGGTCATCAAAGGAATGTCGCCGTAGAAAACTTCCTGTTCCTTGATGTCGCGAATGGTCTTAGCGCCGGTGTCAGGATCCTTGTCATAAATCGTGAGACGAATCGTGACCTTAAGCGGCGCAGAGTAAGTCATGCCGCGTTCCTGGCACTCGTTGACGTCGTACTTCAACTGCATGGCCACCGGGTCGCCGCACTTATTGCAAAATGTCGGAGTGTTTTTGTTGAAGGTGCCGCACTTCTGGCAGATGACGTCGCCAGTCTGATAAGGATTGGTGACGACCGAAGCGCCGCAATTGCGACAAGTGGCGCGCAAGTGGTGCAGGCCCTTCAAGTTGCTGCACTTGCATTCCCAGTTCCCGATGGCGTAGTCCACGAATTCCAACTGCGACATTTCGCGGAAATCCTTGATCGGAAACACCGAAGTGAAGACCGATTGCAGGCCTCCATCCTCGCGCTCGCTGGGCAGCAAATCCATCTGCAAAAAGCGCTGGTACGACTTCTTCTGGACTTCGATCAGGTTTGGGATCTGGATGGACCCCTGAATCTTCGCGAAGTCCAGGCGCTGGCGTTCGCGAACGTGCTGGTTGCTATTGGACATGCCTGATATACCTCATTCCCTTTCGGGCAGCGTGCAAAAAGCGGTTAAAGACACTGAACCGTGATGCCGCGCGACTTGCCCACAGCCGCCCCGCACACGGTTAGTGAAGGTCCCCCCGGGACCCAGATTATGTTGGCAATACCGGTCGTAGCTTGCGTACCTGATTCCCCTGGCGCGGAAATGCGTTGAACCCACCGCGCCGCCGCATCCGAAGCCCAGACCAAGGCGAGCCGGCCGAAGATTGGCCGGCAGCCCACTACTTGATCTCGACCTTCGCGCCCGCTTCCTCGAACTTCTTCTTGATGGTCGCGGCTTCTTCCTTGGTGACGCCTTCCTTGACGGTCTTGGGGGCGCCATCCACCAGATCCTTGGCTTCTTTCAAGCCCAGGCTGGTGACTTCGCGAACGGCCTTAATGACGTTGATCTTGTTGCCGCCCACATCGGTGAGAACAACGTTGAATTCCGTCTTCTCTTCCGCCGGAGCCGCACCCGCCGCTGCCGCGCCGCCGCCTGCCGCTACCACGGTGGCAGCCGCCGCGGACACGCCGAAGGCTTCTTCCATTTTCTTGACGAGATCCGACGCTTCAAGAAGCGTCAGGCCCTTGATTTCTTCCAGGATCGTTTCCACTTTCGACATGACAGCTATTTCTCCTCTCAAATTTCTGATTCAAAATTTTCGGAACGCGGCGGGCAATGCCCGCATAGCCCCAAACCCTTACGAACTAAACTTATTGGCCTTCACCGCTTCGCTGACAGTCACGGCGAGGTTACGCGGCAGCGCGTTGAGCGCCATCGCAATCCGTTGCGCCGGAGCATTCAGCAGGAACATGATCTTGCTGATCAGCTCTTCTTTCGATGGCATCTCGGCGAGCTGTTTGATCTCTGAAATCGAGATCACGCGGCCCTCGACAACGCCGGACTTGAATTGAAACGCCGGAACATCCTTGGCGATCTTGGTTAAGGCCTTCGCCAAAGCCACCGGATCGGTTCGGGTGTAGGCGATGGAGTGCGTGCCCTTGAGGTCCTTGAGGACGCCCTCGGCTGGTGTACCCTTGCCGGCAAGTTCCGCCAAGGTGTTCTTCACTACCTGGTATTTTCCGCCCGCTGCCTGAACCGCGCGGCGGAGCTTGGTGTCGTTTTCGACGGTGATGCCCTGAAAGGTGGTAAGAATGACGGTCGACACCTTCGCGAGCTCGGTCTTCAGATTGTCCAGGTCCTGCTGCTTTTCGCTCTTCTTCTTCATAATCCTGTTCTCTGCGCCTTGAGCCGTGACTTAGGCTGCGGCTGCCAGCAACTCCGCTTCTGCCAGGTCCACTAGAATTGCGGGCCCCATGGTGGAGGTCAGTGTAATCTTCTTGACGTACTTGCCCTTGGCTGCGGCTGGCTTTGCTTTTACGACCGCAACGATAACGACGTGGGCGTTTTCTGCGAGCTTTGGGGCATCAAAATTAATCTTGCCCACCGGGCAGTGCACGATCCCGGCTTTGTCGACGCGAAATTCCACTTTGCCAGCCTTGGTCTCTTTCACAGCTTTGCTAACGTCCGCCGTCACCGTGCCGGTCTTCGGGTTCGGCATCAAGCCGCGAGGACCGAGAACCTTTCCCAGCTTTCCGGCAGAGCGCATCATGTCTGGAGTGGCGATGACGGCATCGAAGTCCGTCCACCCCTCCATGATTTTCGCCACCATATCGTCGCCGCCCACAAATTCCGCGCCGGCTTCGGTGGCTTCGCGCTGCTTATCGCCGCTGGCAAGCACCAACACGCGGACCGCCTTGCCGAGTCCGTTTGGGAGCACCACGGTTCCGCGCACCACTTGATCGGAGTGCTTGGGATCCACGCCAAGATTGATGGCGAGTTCAACCGTTTCGTTGAACTTGGTGTGGTGCGTCTTCTTGATCAGCTCAGCCGCGTCGGCGAGCTTGTAGGGACGCGCTTCGACCTTCTTGCGCGCGGTCTCCATGTGTTTACCTGACTTCTTCATGCTGCTACCTCTGCGATCTCCGGGCGCCTGTTACTCCCTAGGCTTCCACGACTTCCAGACCCATGTTGCGCGCCGTGCCCATCACAGTGCGCACCGCGGAGTCCAGATTGGTGGTATTGAGATCGACAAGCTTGATCTTGGCGATTTCTTCGACTTGCTTCTTTGTTACTTTGCCGACCTTGTTGCGATTCGGCTCGGGCGAACCCTTGGCAATGCCCGCAGCGCGCAACAACAGAATGGACGCCGGCGGAGTCTTGAGGATGAAGGTGAAGGAACGATCGGTATAGATCGTGACCAGCACCGGGAAAATCATGCCGTCGGCTTCCTTCTGGGTCTTGGCGTTGAATTGCTTGCAAAAATCCATGATGTTCACGCCGTGTGGACCGAGCGCGGTACCCACCGGAGGAGCCGGAGTGGCCTTGCCGGCCGGCAATTGCAACTTGATGGTTGTCTGTACCTTCTTTGGTGGCATCTTTCCTTTACCTCAATCTCTGTAGCTCGCTCCTTGCGGGGCGAGGCGTTTATCCCAGCTTTTCCACGCTCGCAAAATCCAGTTCGACTGGAGTGGAGCGGCCGAAAATCGTAACGGAAACTTTTAGACGGCTGTGATCATTGTCGATCTCCTCAACCGTGCCGTTGAAATTTGCGAACGGCCCGTCGACGATGCGAACCTGTTCGTTGCGCTCGAAAACCACTTTGGGTTTCGGGCGATCCTGCGGAGTGTGCACGCGGTTGATAATGCCATCCACTTCCGCCTCGGTAAGCGGAGAGGGCGAAGTGGCCGAGCCCACAAAGCCGGTGACGCGCGGAGTGTTGCGCACGATATGCCAGGTGTCTTCATCGAGGTCCATCTCCACCAGGACGTACCCGGGATAGGACATGCGCGAAGCCACTACCTTCTTCCCGCCACGCACTTCCACAACTTCTTCAGTAGGGATCAGCACGCGGCCGATCTTGTCCTGAAGGGTGAAAGCGGCCACACGGCTCTCCAGGCTTTCCTTAACCTTCTTCTCGAAGCCCGAATAGGTGTGAATGATGTACCACTGCATCGACATGGGTCGTCTCGCCTCTTTTACGCTGCGTGAAAGTAATTGAGCAGCTTGTCCAAACCGAATTGCGCTATTTTCTCGACGATCGCCAGAAACACGCCAAAGAAGGCCACCGTTACGATCACCACGGTAGTGGTGGAAATTACGTCTTCGCGGTTGGGCCAGGTGACCTGCTTCATTTCCACACGAACATCGTGCAGAAATTCCTTCGTCTCCGCGACTGTGCCGGTAACCTTCTGGGCGACGCCTGACGCCGCCCCGGTTATTGCGTTTGGTTGCGACTCTTCATTCTTCACTTTAACCGCCTGCGTTGCCATGAATCCTCTTCACTAGCACGAACCTTGCGGCGCGCGCCCTTCAAATTTCTGGCAGGGGAGGAGGGATTCGAACCCCCATACCCGGTTTTGGAGACCGGAGTCCTAACCGTTGGACGACTCCCCTAAAACCAAAACCGCCCGAACCCTCGCACCTCGTGCCGGTAACCGAATTCCCAGAGGGCCGCTATTTCGCCTCTTTGTGAGCCGTGTGCTTCCGGCACGCCCGGCAAAACTTCTTGGTCTCCAGGCGGTCGGAATGTTTCTTTTTATTTTTTGTAGTGGTGTAATTCCGGTTCTTGCACTCACCACACTGCAACGTAATGATTTCCCTCATTCCTTAATCCTTTTTCCCAACAACTTCTTGGTTAGAAATTCGAAAAGTTACTCGATAATCTCGGTGACGGCGCCGGCGCCGACTGTATGGCCGCCTTCGCGAATCGCGAAGCGCAACCCCTTCTCCAGCGCTACCGGCGTAATCAGCGTCACTTCGCAGCTTACGTTGTCTCCCGGCATCACCATTTCCACGCCTTGCGGCAACTTCATATCGCCCGTCACGTCGGTGGTGCGGAAGTAAAACTGCGGACGATACCCCGAAAAGAACGGCGTATGCCGCCCGCCTTCTTCCTTGGTCAATACGTACGCTTCCGCCTTGAACTTCGTGTGCGGCGTGATCGAACCCGGCTTGCACACCACTTGCCCGCGCTCCACATCGTCTTTTTCCGTGCCGCGCAGCAGCAAACCTACGTTGTCGCCGGCAATCCCTTCGTCCAGCAACTTCTTGAACATTTCCACGCCCGTCACAACCTTCTTCTGTGTCGGACGGAAGCCCACGATTTCGATTTCTTCGCCGGTCTTCACCTTGCCGCGTTCGATTCTTCCGGTCACCACAGTGCCACGGCCAGAAATCGAGAAAATATCCTCAATTGGCATGGCGAACGGACGGTCCACATCCCGCACCGGCAGAGGCACATTCGCATCCACCGCGGCCATCAACTCGTCAATCTTCTTTTCCCACTTCTCGTCGCCGTTCAGAGCCTGCAATGCCGAACCACGAATTACCGGAACCGAATCGCCTGGGAATTGATAGCTCTTCAGCAATTCGCGTACTTCCAGTTCCACCAGTTCCAGCAGTTCCGCGTCTTCCACCATGTCGCACTTGTTCAGAAACACCACGATGTACGGCACTCCCACCTGGCGGGCCAGCAAAATGTGCTCGCGCGTTTGCGGCATCGGTCCATCGGTCGCCGCAACCACCAGAATCGCGCCATCCATCTGTGCCGCGCCGGTGATCATGTTCTTGATGTAGTCGGCGTGACCCGGGCAATCCATGTGCGCATAATGCCGGTTCGGCGTCTCATACTCCACGTGCGATACGGCAATGGTGATGCCGCGCTCGCGCTCCTCCGGAGCATTGTCAATCGTGTCGAACGCACGAAACTGCACTTTGGGATTGTGCTTCGCCAATACCTTGGTAATTGCCGCCGTCAACGTCGTCTTGCCATGGTCAATGTGACCAATCGTCCCGATGTTCACGTGCGGCTTGGTGCGCTCAAATTTTTCCTTCGCCATTTGCTCTCATCCTTTGCTGCTCAAACCGCCTTGCACTTCCGCGGTTTGCGCGAAACTTTGGAGCGGGGGACGGGATTTGAACCCGCAACCATCACCTTGGAAGAGTGAGACTCTACCGTTGAGTTACCCCCGCCCAACCTGGAAAAACTCTCTCTCCCCGTTATACCTCTGCGCTTCCTCTCGGAAGCCCAGCCTATCCTGGAGCCTGGGACCGGGATTGAACCGGTGACCTCGTCCTTACCAAGGACGCGCTCTACCAACTGAGCTACCCAGGCCGAACCCATTCACCAATGAGCTATCTTCGCGGCGCACTATTTCTGTGCGGCTGAACTGCCGCGAACTTTACCGCTTTCGAACATCGCGTTTGCGATTTCCTGCGGCGTTCTTACTCGTCCAACTACCTCAGTCACCGGCTCGAGATTTCTCCGGGACGTGAATCGCGGAGATCGGATGCTGGTGGACGGGGAAGGATTCGAACCTTCGTAGCCCGCAAGGAGCGGCAGATTTACAGTCTGCTGGTTTTAGCCACTCACCCACCCGTCCGCGGAAAAAACACGAGACACCAACAGCGTGTCGTTTCAATCGTGCCAATGTTGTCCTCGGGAGCCCTGCAAGCGAAAACACAAAACGGACTCGTGTCCAGAGACACCAGCCCTTTCATGTTACCATGTCGGGATTCGCTCCGCTTCACTCCCTGCTCGAAACTGCTGGAGCTGGCGGAGGGAATTGAACCCCCGACCCTCTGATTACAAATCAGATGCTCTACCAGCTGAGCTACGCCAGCACTGCTCAAACCGCACAAGAATAACAGATTAGGCACACGGGATGCAAGTGGAGGGCCGCAGATTCCAAGCAAGTAGCCAGCCAAAACTGTGGAAAATAAAGCACAATCTGTGAATCCATCACAATCCCTTAAACTGCCTAGTTTCAATTGGTTAAATCAATTCGATCGCTTCGAAAGCCTCAGGCTATCCACAGCCGCGCATTTGCCTCCCAAATCCGCCCACTTCGTGCCCCTCTTTTTTGCGCCTTACGCCTTGGTAATGCGACAATAGCCGCCATGTGCGCCTGCTGGAACGGTTGTCCAATCCGGTTATGAAATCTCGAAAAATTCTGTTGTCGACGGCGTTGCTCTTGCTCGCGGGAGCGACATTTCTCTTGGCGTATCGCTACTGGCATGTGCGCGATTCATTCGCGGGCCGCAGCGAGTTGCTTGCGCTGATGCCAGAAGACGCGACGGCGGTGGTGTTCGTCGACCTGGCGCAATTTCGTACCTCCTCTTTTCTAGCGCAGCTTTTCGCTTGGGCGCCACGGCCAGCAGTAGAAGAAGACTACGAACAATTTGTGAAGGCGACGGGATTCAATTACGAGACGGACCTGGATCGCTTCGCGGTGGCATTTTCGCAGCAGTCGAGAGAAACGTTGCGCTTCGCGATTGCAGAGGGACGCTTCGATCGCAAGAAAATTGAAGAATATGCGGAACGCTTTGGGCTGCGCATCAGCCACAACGGCGTGGTGGTTTTTTCAATCAATTGGAAGAACGCCGCACGACCATCGTTCTTCACTTTCTTGCGCGACAACCGCATCGCTTGGACCGACGATCCTTCCTACGCCGCATTGTTTCAGAAGCAGCGTAGCGCCTCGTCCTCCGCAGAATGGGCGGAACATTTTTCGCGGCTTGCAGGCGCACCGATTTTTGCAGTACTGCGGCAGGATGGTGGCGCAGTCGCGTCCCTAGCCGAACAGGCGCCCGGTGGTTTTCGTTCGCCACAACTCGCTTCCTTGCTGGGTCAATTGCAGTGGATCAGCGTTGGAGGAAAGCCAGAAGGCGACGTGCTCCGAGTGGTGATCGACGGCGAGTGTTCCAGCGAAACCACGATTCATCAGTTGAAAGACTTTTTTAGCGGAATCATCGTGCTGGCGCAGGCCGGACTGAACACTCCGGATACGCGGAAGAAATTAGATCCACAGGTGCGCGATGCCTACCTGGAACTGCTGAAATCCAGCGAAGTGGAGTCGCTTGACCGAGGAACATCGAAATCAGTGCGCGTGGTTTTTGACGTCACACCCAAGATCTTGCAAGCGGCGCGCACCGGGAGCTTGACGGGCAACCCGGCACCAGCATCGCGCTAAACAAATCAAAAGCCCCCGCCTCAGAAGGCGGCCCCAACAAATTTTTGGTTTGTTTGGAACTAATCGCCGGCGCGATTGTTGGAAGGATTCGTCTTCATGTACCGCCAGGGATTGACGGGAGCGTTGTTCAGGCGCACTTCGTAGTGAACGTGGGGACCGGTGGAGCGTCCGCTGATGCCAGTGTAGCCAATCACTTCGCCGCGCTTGACGCGAGTGCCAGCAACAGCGGCGAAAGAAGAAAGGTGAGCGTACCAAGTGGTCATGCCAAATCCGTGATCAAGAATCACCACGCGGCCGTAGCCGGAGTGTTGACCTACATCGACCACAATGCCGTCTGCCGTCGCGTGCACGGGAGCGCCATAATCGGCGCTGACGTCAACGCCCGTGTGGAATGCGCCTTCGCCCGAGAACGGATCTAGCCGCGCGCCAAAACCGTCGGTGATATGCCCCAAGACCGGCCAGATCGCCGGTGTGTAATTCGAATCGGCAAAGGCCATAGCGGGCATCATGCGAAGTCCACCGGACGAGAGTGCGATGGCCGCGGCATTGCGCTTAAGGAAAGTGAACTGCTCAACGGAACGGTCAAATGCATCTTCGGGAGTAGTTGGGGTGTCCGACTGATCAAAAGCCGCCGGGTGATATTTCATCACGCCGAAAGTCATGGCTACGTCCGTGGCAAGGGACTGCACAGCGTCGAGGCGCTGGTTAGTGTCCTGCACAGTGGTTTGCAACTCGCGGACTTGCTTCTTCCAGACGTCGCGCTCTTGGCGCACCGCGTTATAGTTGCCAACCTTCCAAAGCATGCGGCTATAAGAACCGACGGCGCCGACTACGGTGATGGAACCAATGATCGCCAAGGCCGCAAGCCCATGAAGCACATACGCAGGCACGACAAGCTTTCGAAGCTTGCCTGGCGTGGAAGCTATATAGAACGTGTAGTTCTTTCCGCTAATCACTGGAAGGCCCCTCAGGCCTCGCTGTTGTTCTTTTCTTAATGTTACGCAGGCCGTCGATCTCTGGGCCTGCACCCTACTCGTCGAACACGATCTCTAGGAACCGTGAGCCTTGGTTCGCTACCTAGATATTAGATTTTGTAGGTTTGCTGCGTCAATACTGTATTTCAGTTTTTTCGGACAGCCTCTGGAAAACTGCACTGGGCTGTCCGTCAGGACAGTTTGCATACGAAGGGTTCTGGAACTACGGTCGAGTGGGTGCGGTTCGAAGTGTTTTTGTCTATGCTGGCGGTATGACGCATAGGGATCCTCGCGTGCGCGACGAAGACAAAGTGGTTCGCGAAATCTACCGCACCTTCCGAGACCAACGGTCCGGTTCCCTGCGCGTTGGCATGGGCGATGACGCCGCGCTGTGGCAAGCAGGCCGTGGCCAAGAGGTGGTACTCACTTGTGACTGGCTTCTGGAGGCAACACACTTCCTGCGCGATAAACACCCACCGGATGCCATTGGCTGGAAGAGTTTGGCGCGAGCCGCCAGTGATATTGCCGCGATGGGCGGGACACCGCGATGCTTTCTGTTGAGTTTGGCGCTCCCAGCGGACTGCACCGGTAAATGGCTTCGGTCATTCCTTAGAGGACTGCATCGCGCTTCGCGCGTTCTGGGATGTCAACTGGCTGGGGGAGACACCACACGGCGAAACAAGATTCTGATCAACACAACAGTGGTCGGAGAAGTACCGGCTGGGCACGCAATATTGCGTTCCGGCGCACGAGCCGGCGACCTGTTATACGTGAGTGGAACGCTCGGAGAAGCGGAGTTGGGGTTGCGAGAATTGCGGCGCAAGCGCGGAATGGTGAAAGCATCGTCAAGTTCGTTCGTTCGCAAACATCTTTATCCCGAGCCCCGTTTCGGATTGGGCCAATGGCTGGCGAAGAACCAGCTAGCAACCGCGATGATGGATCTTTCGGATGGGCTTTCCAGCGACCTGCCGAGGCTTTGTTCGGAAAGTGGGGTGGGCGCGCGGATCAAGGCGTCTTTCCTACCGTGCGTGACGCGGAGCGATGCCAGGGATGCGACGAAGCTGGCGCTGAATGGCGGCGAAGACTACGAACTGCTGTTTGCGGTGCGTCCAAGAAATGCGAGCAAAATCGCAACTGAATTTTGTGGGCTGCCCTTGACGCGTATCGGAGAAATCACTCGCGAGAAAAAGGTTCTGGTGGAACAGGATGGAAAATTGCGTCCGTTGATTTCCGCGGGCTGGGACCCATTTCGCTAAAGCATATTGGCCGTCACTGGCTCGGAGGAGGTGCGGCCGGGCTTGTCGGAGGCGAAGCGATTACCGGCGGCTTCTCCTTCGCGGGCGGTGGCAATTCTTCTTCGGGACGCGTGTCAGGCACATCGGTGCGCACGTGATGCTCTTCGGCTTGCTCCTCCAAAGTCACGACGTTTGCAAAATCCACCACCGGAATTCCAGCCATGCCTTTTTCAACAAACTCCATCCAAATGGGAAGCGCCGCGAGCGCGCCGGACTCCCGTTTGCCCAGAGAAATCTGTTTGTCGTCGTATCCAACCCAAACACCGGCGGTGATCTGCGGTGTGAAACCAATGAACCATGCATCCGTGAAATCCTGAGTCGTGCCGGTCTTTCCGGCAGCGGGACGCCCAATCGATTTCGCCTTAATGGCAGTGCCAAACTGCACTACCTCTTCGAGCATGGCAGTCATGGTGTGGGCGACGTCCGGAGAAATTACGTCGTGCACCTCCGGGTGGGCTTCTTCCAGTAGCGCTCCGTCGTAGCTAGTGACGCGGCGAATCATGTGCGGATCGATGCGGATGCCGTCGTTCGGGAAAACCGTAAAGGCTGAGACGTGCTCGAGCAACTTCATGTCGGCAGCGCCAAGCGCCAGAGGCAGATAGGGAGGCAGGGGCGTCGTGATGCCAAACCGTTTGGCCATGTCCACAACCGAATTGATGCCAACTCGCTCTGCCAACTTCACCGCAGGAACGTTTCGTGAACCAGCCAACGCCCGGCGCAGCGTGATGGTGCCTTCAAACTTCTCGTCGTAGTTGTGCGGAGCATAAACCTGGCCACCGCTGATCGTAGAAAAAGGTGCGTCAACTATGGTGTCAAACGGTGAAGCACCTTTTTCGACAGCGGTAGTGTAAACGTAGGGCTTGAAGGAACTGCCCACCTGGCGGAATGCCTGCGTCGCGCGATTAAACTTGGAATCCTCAAAACTGTAGCCGCCGACCAGGGCCTTGATTTCGCCAGTGCCATTTTCGATGGCAATCATGGCGGCTTGTGGCGTAGGTTGCTGCTCGAGTTGAACGCGAGCTGTCGTCTCGCGCAGATCCTGAATCGAGAATTGCGCGAGATCGCCAACGGCGAGAATTTCATTGGGTTTCTTGTGACCGGTCCAGGCTATATCTGAGGCGGTGAGAAGTGCACGATAGGTGCCGATCTTTACGGTGGCACTTTTGTCGTCGACCGCGAGAACCAGTCCCGCAGCGTAATTTCCCTTTTCGATAGGATGGCGCCAGTCGTCGTCTTCGTAAGTATCGAGCTTGCCGAGATTGTCTTTGAGGATGTTGGCGAGTTTGCCGCGCCACCCGTGGCGACGATCATAAATGTGCAGGCCGTCGTGGATAGCTTCGTTGGCCGCTTTTTGCATGGTGATATTAAGCGTGGTGTAGACGCGCAAGCCGCGCTCGTGAACCGCTTCTGTGCCATAGGTGGCTTCAAGATATTTACGGATGTCCTCGAAGAAGTAGGGAGCCAGGTCATTGCGCGGGTACTGCACGTGCAGACCCAGCGGAGTCTTCTTGGCGGCTGCTTCTTCAGCAGGCGTAATCTTCCCTTCTTCCATCATCTGGTGCAGTACCAAATTGCGGCGCGCCAAAGCGCGAGCAGGATCGCCGAGCGGCGAATAGATGGGACCGCGAATCATTCCGGCGAGCAGCGCAGCTTGCTGTAGATTGATGTCGGTGACCGGTTTGCCAAAGTAAAACTGCGAGGCGGCAGCAAATCCGTAGTTGCCATGGGCGAGATAGACCTGATTTGCGTACATCGCAAAGATTTGCGGCTTGGTGTAACGGCGCTCGATCTGTAGGGAGAGCAGGATTTCCTGGGCTTTGCGGCGGAAGCTGCGCTCGCTGCGGTCGAGGAAAAGATTGCCGGCCAGTTGCATAGTGATGGTGCTGGCGCCTTCGGCGCGGCGGTGCTTGATGATGTTGCGATAAGCAGCGCCTGCGACGCGCGGAAAGTCGACGCCCCAGTGATCTTCAAAGTGCTGGTCTTCGATGGCGCAGACGGCGTTGTAAAGAACCTTGGGAGTTTGCTCCCAAGTCATCAGGATGCGGCGCTGCAGGGCGAAGCTGCCGACCAGTTGGCCGTCATCGGCGTAGATTTCCGTGACGACGTTGGGACGATAGGTTTCCAGCGCGCGAATTTCCGGCAGGTCGCTTTCATAGACGAACAGCAAGCCCGTGGCGGCGCCAAGCGTGATGGCGCAGAGCAGCAGAAACGCGAGCGCGACGCGGTCAATCAGTTTCCAGCCGCGAAGGCGCAAGGTGATCGGAGGCAGGCTTAGCATGAAAGAGAAATTCTAGCGCAAAATTTCAATAGGCAGAGTGGTGTGCGAAAGGATGTTTCCATCGAGGTCTCAAGACGCGGAGTAGTACCGCTCGCCGGCGCAGGCCCGACAGAGGGTGGTCCCATCTTTGAGAACTTCGCGCTTGAAGTTGATCCCTTCGCCGCACGCCGCGCACACGATGCGCGGACCCTTGAACCCGGGCAAATCTTCCGGAAGAATTTCCACTTTCACCCATTCCTTTGAGAAGAGGACGTCGTCGGGAAGCTGGGCGTAGGCTTTTTGCTGGCCGTCCTCCCTCGGCAACTCCGGAAACAATTCCCTGGCGGCCTGTTTGGAGGATTCTTTGGCGGCTATGCGAACAGAGCGGCCCGTTTGAAGGTCGCAGAACGTGGCGGCAACTTTTCCCCAGTCCCGAAACTTCAGGGCGCGCTTGCCGAGCCGGCAGTTGGCGACCAGAGCAACAGCGTCAGTAACGCAGCGATCGATTTCGACATAGGTGACGAGCCGCTTGCGGTCGGCGATAGGATCCGCAATGCCAAGTTCACGAAGCCCGAGCATGGCGAGGCGTACACCCAGCACTTGGCCGGCGCAGATATGACCGTGGGCTACGGCAGCAAGTTCGAGGTATTCACGAAGAGTGCGCATGAGGGTGAGATGACCGGGAGAGGATATCAGATATCAGAAATCAACGATTAGGAGGCCGGATTCGTTTACATCAAGAAGAATGTTCTGGTGCGGCAGCAGACCAGGGATGCGGCTTGCGGGCTTCCTGGAAGGCAAAGATCGTCATAAGTACCGCCAGTAGAAGCAAGGCGCCGTCACGAAGCACGGTCCATCCGGTAAGAGGCTCGGGCTTGGCAAAACAGCCACAATTGATGTCCAGATGCAAAAGATAAGCACGCAGCACCACGGCGAAGAATCCGCCGATGATCACAGTGACCAACACGGACCAGATGCGAAGACCGACGCCGATCAGGAGAAGCAAACCAATCGCAATTTCACTTATGGGAAGCCACTTGGCCACCAACAGAACAGCCCAAGGCGGCAACATCTGGTAGGAATCAATCTGCAGAGCAAACAAAGAACGAGCGATGGGAATCGAGGGACGCGGGGTCATGTCTGGGCGGAACAGCTTGCCATAACCGGCGTAGAGGAATATCGCCGCGATGACCAGGCGCCCGATCCAGATGATGAGGCGGCGGAAATTGAATGGCGCGGATTGCATCATGGCTGAGTTCTCGCTAGCGTGCGGAAAAGCAAGTTCCTCGCTTCGTTCGCATTGACAATGGTTTCTATTTCTGTGCGACTAGTTGATCCAGAAAAGTCTTCAGAACATCGTAGTTCACGAATCCAACCACCGGAAAAGCCTGCCCGCTCTTGGTGTGCAGCCAGGTGGTAGGCGTCTGATTGATGGCGTATGCCTGGGCCAGTTGCTTGTCCTTTTCAATCAGCGGATCCAGCGCCCTGCTTTCGACGATTGACTGGACCTTCTTCATCTCTGCCGGCGTCAGAACCGAGGCCACGGTCTCCGCCACTTTGCCGTCGCTCTCCCACTTTTCCTGATTCTGGAACAACGCCACTTCCACCACTTCGTCTTTGCCGATGTGTGCCGCCGCACGGGAGTAGCTCGCGGCAACCCGCGAGTAGGCGTGCATTGGAAGCGGAAAATCGCGATGCACAAGATAGATTTTGCCGGTATTTACGTAGTCGTTCATCACGCGCTGCATGGTCGTAGTGAACAACTGTTTGCAAGCTGGGCACTGGAAGTCGCTGAAGACTTCCATGGTGACAGGCGCGCTCTTCGAGCCAAGCGCTTTGTTCGGGTCAATGTCGCCAACCCCGTTTACGGAGATCAAGCTCGGCGCAAGTTCGTCGGATTGCGTTGCGGCGGGGGTCCTCGCCGAGACCGCTGTCTTCTTCGGAGTCTGCGAGTTCTGGTCGGAGGGTGCAGCGACCAACAACAGGGTGCCGAGGATGGGAAAACTTAAGGTCAGTGCGGACGCAAGGAGAAGCCGGCGATTCACAGATTCCTCCGAATCAGGGTCGAGATGAAGATGAAATCTTGGCCAGAGTATCACAGGTAAAGAGTGGAAGTGAGAACGGGCCAAGGAGCCGTGGCCGCGAAGCACAAGCCCCGATGGCTGGCCGGTCACCGTACTAAGTTGGTTGCGATGGCAAAGCGTGGGGTTGCATGACGGATGGCTCCGTGTTTGTGACAAGAAAACAAGAAAGACAAAGGGTCTAGCAGGCATGAGAGCCGGCGAAATGTACCTTGGAATAGTGCGAACAACGTCCAAAGCGCAGTGTAACTAATAGACAGTGATATGTTTACAGGGTATGTCAAATAACTTGACAATGAACCACTCAACTTGTATAGTGAGGTGGATTTTGCGGGACGGAGATCGCCGGAGGCCCTCCAATCTGTATCGACAGGATGGGCACAAGTGGCGGGCAAAAGCATCTGAGATTTTGACGGGCAACAGATTCTGAACGAGAAGGAAGGAAGAAGCTATGAGCAAGATCATAGGAATAGACTTGGGGACGACAAACTCCGTGGTGGCGGTAATGCAGGGCGGCGAGCCCGTGGTTATTCCGAACCAGGAGGGCGGACGCACAACACCATCGGTGGTGGCCATCACGAAGACGGGGGAACGCTTGGTTGGGCAGGTGGCAAAGCGCCAAGCGGTCACGAATCCCGAGAACACGGTGTACTCGATCAAGCGATTCATGGGGCGGCGCTACGACGAAGTTGCCGATGAAATGAAGCGCGTGCCTTACAAGGTGGTGAAGGGAAGCCACGACGACGCCCGCATCGAGATTTTCGGCAAGGTGTACAGTCCACCGGAAATCTCCGCGATGATCCTCGGGAAGCTGAAGAGCGCCGCGGAAGATTTTCTGGGCGAGAAGGTGACGAAGGCGGTCATCACCGTACCGGCGTATTTCAATGACGCGCAGCGGCAAGCCACCAAACAAGCGGGCGAGATCGCCGGCCTGGAAGTACTGCGAATCATCAACGAACCGACGGCGGCCGCTTTGGCCTACGGCCTGGAAAAGAAGAGCGACGAAACAATCGCGGTATATGACTTGGGCGGCGGCACATTCGACATTTCCGTACTGGAAGTAGGCAGCGGCGTCGTGGAAGTGAAATCGACGAACGGCGACACCCACCTGGGTGGCGACGACATCGACCAGAGAATCGTCGATTGGCTGATCGACGAATTCAAGAAAGAACACAACATCGATTTGGGTAAAGACAAAATGGCGCTGCAACGCCTGAAAGAAGCCGCGGAAAAGGCCAAGATCGAGCTTTCGCAGATGATGGAGACGGAGATCAATCTGCCGTTCATCACCGCGGGCGCGAGCGGCCCAATCCACATGCAGCAAAAGCTGACGCGGACCAGGTTGGAAGACCTGATGCGCGACCTGCTCGACCGCTCCATGAAGCCAGTGAAGCAGGCCTTGGAAGACGCAAAAATGTCTCCGAACGACATCCAGGAAGTTGTTCTGGTGGGCGGTTCCACAAGAATCCCGAAGGTGCAGGCGCTGGTGAGCAACTTCTTCGGCGGCAGGGAACTGCACAAGGGCGTAAACCCGGATGAAGTAGTGGCGGTTGGCGCGGGGATTCAAGGCGCGGTGCTGGGCGGCGAGGTGAAGGACATCCTGCTGCTGGACGTGACGCCTCTCTCGCTGGGGGTGGAAACACTCGGCGGCGTGATGACTGTACAGATTCCGCGCAATACTACGATTCCGACTCGCAAGGTGGAGACTTACTCGACGGCTTCGGACAACCAGCCGGGCGTGGAAATCCACGTGATGCAGGGCGAACGGAAGTTCGCGAAAGACAACCGGTCGCTGGGCACATTTAAACTGGACGGAATCCCGCCAGCGCCGCGTGGCGCGCCGCAAATCGAGGTGACGTTTGACATCGACGCGAACGGCATCTTGAACGTGAGCGCAAAGGACAAGGCCACCAACAAAGAACAGAAAATCACCATCACCGCTTCGACCGGCTTGACCAAGGAAGAAGCGGAGAAGATGCGCACTGAGGCGGAATCGCATGCGGAAGAAGATCGCCGCAGGATGGAAGAAGTGGAAGCCCGAAACCGTCTGGACGGGATCGTGTATCAGGCGGAGAAGACCATCCGCGAGAATCGCGACAAACTGCCCGAAAGTGACGTGAAACAGGCCGAGACAGCGCTTGAGGAAGCGAAGAAGGCCATGAACGACGGCGGCGTGGCGCAGTTGCGCTCGGCCACCGAAGGCGTAGAGAAGGCGCTGCACAAGATGGCGGAAGAGCTGTACAAAAAGGCGCAGGCAGCGGGTGGCGGACAAGCGGAAGCCGCGAGCGCGGGCTCGACTCCAGGTTCGGCTGCCGGCAGCGGAAGCTCGCAGCAAGGCGGCAAGCCTGGCGATGTGATTGACGCCGAGTATGTGGACGTGGACGACAACAAGAAGCCAAACTGAACGAAGTTGTCAGTCGTCAGTCTTAAGTAATAGCTAAAGCGTGTGCGGGGGTTCAGGCTGGTTGGACCCCTACGCACGGCAGGAAACAAAGAATCGAAGAGACCAGCCGCTAGACCTGGACCAAGAGATTTGTGCTGAGCATGGCGGCGTTGTGGCGAAGCAGAACGGGCGAATCGACCGACCAATGGCGACGGGAACAAAACAAGATTATTACGAACTGCTGGGAGTGCCGCGTAAAGCGACGGCAAAGGATATTCGCACGGCGTTTCGCAAGCTGGCACGGAAATATCACCCCGACCTGAATCCCGGCGACAAATCTGCCGAGGAAAAATTCAAGCAATTGCAGGAAGCGTATGACGTGCTGTCGGATACGAAGAAGCGGCAGATGTACGATCAGTATGGCTTCTACAGCGAGAATGCTCCGCCCAGCGGCTATGGCGGAGGGACGGACGCAGGCGGCGGTGACGTCAACTTTGATTTTGGCGGGTTTGATTTTGGCGGACAACCGGGCGGTGGCGCCGGTTCCAGTTCGTCCAGCTTCAAAGATCTGTTTAGCCAGTTTTTCGGCGGCCATCGTGGTGGGGCCACCATGGAGCCCGAGCACGAAGCAGGCGGGGATCTGGAATATCAGATCGAGATCGATTTCTGGGACTCGGTACGCGGCGCCGTAAAGAAACTGCAAATCACGCGCATGGACACCTGTGAAACGTGCCACGGAACTGGCGCGGTAGGTACTCCGCAGACGTGCCCCACTTGCAATGGCACAGGCTCGATACAACAGACGGCCGGTAAGATGCGATTCAACGTTCCCTGCAGTCGCTGCGGAGGAACGGGCAAGTTGCGGACGATGTGCCCTACCTGTGGCGGCGAAGGACGCCTGCGGCGAACCGAAACCATTGATGTGCGCATCCCGCCTGGCGTAGTGCATGGCGGGCGCGTTCGCGTGCCGGGAAAAGGAAATTCGGGCACCATGGGTGCTCCATCGGGAGATTTGTATTTGCGCGTGATGGTGCGGCCCCACGAATTTTTCGAACGGCGCGGGAATGACCTCTACACCAAAGTGCCGGTGACCGTGCCGGAAGCCTCGATTGGCGCGAAAATCGAAGTACCCACCATCGATGGTAGGTCGCTGGTTCGCATTCCGCCCGGTACGAACTGCGGGCGGACGCTGCGGCTGAAGGAAAAGGGTGTGCCACACGGAAAGAGTGGAGCGCGCGGCGATCAATACGTGGAGATTCAGATTGTCGTGCCAGAGCCGACGGATGAACGCGTGCGCACGTTGATGAAAGAGCTAGAAGAGGTTGCGCCGATGGATCCGCGGAAGGATTTGTTCGCGAAAGCGGGAGTCTGAGACAAACAGTTATGAGTTTAGTTCTAACCAGAAACGCGGCGGTCGGGTTCACTTAGAACTATAAGTTATGACTTAGAACTTCGAAGAGCACCGACTATGCCAATCAAGACCAAAAAACGGGCCAAGGCCGGCTATATGATCAGCGCGGTGGCAGAAATTTACAAGTTGCACCCCCAAACGCTGCGCCTCTATGAACGCGTGGGTTTGCTAAAGCCATCCAGGTCGCAAGGGAACACGCGGCTGTACACCGACTCAGACCTGGAGCGCCTGGACGTGATTCTGACGCTGGCGCGAGACATGGGCGTGAATCTCGCGGGAATCGAGATCATTCTGAATATGCGGGAAAAGATGATCGAGATGGAGCGGCAGATGGGCGAGTTCGCGCATGTAGTGCAGCAGGAATTGTCGCGAATGGCGCGGAACGAAGAGAAAGCGCCGAATACAGCGATTATCCGCGCTGTGAAGCGAAGTTCTTAGTACAGAGCTATCAGTTTTCAGCACGTGGAATTTATGGGCGCTCCGAGCAATCGGAGCGTTTTTATTTTTGTGCACAGATTTCCGCAGGCAGGAAGATTGTGGCATGCCGCGCGGGGCCGTATGATGGCAGCAGCGGAAGATTACTGGACGGTTCTTGTTGGGTTATAGGACTGTTTGGGCGCATGGCCAGTGCCGCAAAAACGGTAGAAAGCTGCCGCACTCCAAAGGAACATCATGCCGAGAGAAGATTGCGTGTTGTGCCGGGGGACAGGATGGAAATTGGTCGCGCGGAAGGATGGGACGCCGGGCAGCATGGCAGTCGCGTGCGAGTGCGGGATGGAAGAACGCGCGGGCGTGGTAATGGAGCGGGCGCGAATTCCCAAGCGATATGAACACTGCGACTTTGAGAGCTACGTAGTGGATCTGGCCGACGGAAAGACCTGGACGGCACAACACGAGCACTCACTGAAGAATGCCAAGTTGACGGTACAAGGGTTTCTGGGCAGCTACCCGGCTGCCGAAAAAGGACTGCTGTTGATTGGGCCCTCGGGAGTTGGCAAAACGCATTTGGCAGTGGCGGCGCTGAAAGAACTCGTAAGGCGCGGACACGCCGGATTGTTCTGCGATTACCGCGAATTGCTGAAGGAAATCCAGGCGAGCTATAACCCTGCGAGCGAGTCCACGGAGATGGGAGTGCTCGAGCCCGTACGCACGACAGAAGTGCTGGTGCTCGACGATTTGGGGGCAAGCAAGCCGTCCGACTGGGTGCGCGACATCGTTGGGATCGTATTGAACGCGCGCTACAACGAAAAACGAACCACGATTATTACCACGAATTATCTGGATACTCCGCCCAGTGAAGGCGAAGCCACGCGGTTGCCCAACGGCAAGCTGGTGGCAGCTATCCGAGAAGATACCTTGGAGCAGAGGATCGGAACCCGTATGCGTTCGCGGCTTTACGAGATGTGCCGCAGCGTCGAAGTGTATGCCCCAGATTTTCGCCGGGAACGAACCCAGGCGGGGCGCGCAAGGGCGTGACGTACGGAATAGAAAACGGATTCTGCCGGGAGCCGGCTCGAGTGGTCATGCACCTGCCCGAAGCGTGGACGAAGGTGTTATTAGTCCGCACAGATGGGCTCGGTCTGGCTGAAGGCGGGGTTTAACTGGGATATTCCCACCGCCAAGATCCCTGAGCACTTATGAAATATCGGGGCGGTTTTTCTCTTAGAGACTCCAATGCCGGGTAACCTGGCAAACTGGATGGACAATCCTGCCGAGAGACACGCGCGACGCTTTGAAGACTTAATGATTAGCGAGCTGGCTCCCGAGGAAGCCAGCAAATACGCAGGTCGCGCAGGCCGATCTTGATTTCACGCTGATTGACAGAGGGTTTGCGCGGCGGGTATGCTTTGAGAGAACCAATAGGGTGCGGCGACCCCCGCAGTTCGCGCAGCATCCAAGTGAAAGTGAACGAGTTACTTCGAAGCAGTATTGTCCTGCACTGCCCCGTTGTAACCCTCCTTGCATCACCCCGGTAGGGATTCGGCAAGGATTGACTCAACTTAAAACAGGGATATACATCCCGGAGGCGACTCATCATGTCTTTTGACCCAGAAAACCCCACGTCATCCGCAGCCGCAGCACACGCCCAGGAAAACGAAGGCACACCGAAAACGGAAGCAACGCCGCTCGAAGAAACTTCTCAGGCACCACAAGAGAGTCATGGAGCGACGCCTCCTGCCCCACCGGTGAAGGTCGAGGAAGCGCACGAGACGGCGGAAGCGCACGCAAAAACGGCCGCGGTGGACGCGGAAGCCGCAGCTGCCGCTGAAGAAGCAGCTGGCGCTGAGGAAATGAGCAAGCTGATCGAGCAGTACAGCGAGCCTCAGGAAGCCGCGTCGCAAAACGAAATTATTGAAGTGAAGGTGGTCGCGTACACCGAGCAAGGCGTGGTGGTGGACGTCGGCGGGAAGACCGAAGGCCTGATCCCCGCGGTCGAGTTCTCAGAAACGGATATTCCGCGGCCCGAGCCGAACGCTGTGATCGAAGTGCAGCGCACCGGCGAGCACAAGGATGGCTTCGTCATCCTCTCCTACCAGAAAGTGCTGCGGCGCCGCACTTGGGAACGCATCGACACGCAATATAAGAACAAAGAAACGATCACCGCAAAGGTAGTAGACCGCATCAAGGGCGGCCTAGTGGTGGACGTGGGCGTGCGCGCGTTCTTGCCGGGCTCACAATATGATTTGCGGCCGACGCAGAACCTCGACGGCTTGATTGGGCAGGATGTGCAGGTGCGCATTACCAAGCTGAACCGCCGTCGCGGGAATGTGGTGGTAAGCAGGCGCGCATTGCTCGAGGAAGAGCTGCACGCCAAGCGCGCGGAGTTGATGGAGAAATTGAGCGAGGGCCAGGTAGTACACGGCACCGTTAAGAACGTGACGGATTACGGTGCGTTCGTCGATCTGGGCGGCATCGATGGATTACTGCACTTGACGGACCTCAGCTGGGGCCGCGTGCGTCATCCCAACGATGTGGTGAAGCCCGAGCAGGAACTGGACCTGATCATCCTAAAGTTCGATAAAGCAAAACAGCGCGTGTCGCTAGGCCTGAAGCAGATGAGCAAGGACCCCTGGGTTGACGCCGCCGAGCGTTATCCGGCGGGCGGCAAGTACAAGGGCAAAGTTGTAGGCGTGGTCGACTACGGCGCGTTCGTGGAACTGGAACAAGGCATCGAAGGACTGGTACACGTCACGGAAATGAGCTGGGCCAAGAAGGCCACGCACCCCTCAAAGGTTGTGAAGGCGGGCGATGAAGTCGACGTTGTCGTGCTCGACATCAAGCCCAGTGACCGTCGCGTTTCTCTTGGCATGAAGCAAGCGCAGCCCGATCCCTGGATGCAGGTTGCGGAAAAGTATCCTGTGGGCACAGTGGTCACCGGAAAGGTACGCAACATCGCGGAGTTCGGCGCGTTCGTCGAGATCGAAGAAGGATTCGACGGACTGGTGCACGTTGGCGATGTAAGCTGGACCGGCCGGGTGAAGAATCCGCACGAAGTGTTCAAGAAGGGCGAACCAATCACGGCAAAAGTGTTGCGCATCGATCCGGAAAACCGCCGGGTGTCGTTGGGCATGAAGCAGGTGAACGACATATGGGGCGACTGGTTCAAGCAGCACCGTGTTGGTGAGATCGTAAGAGGCAAAGTTTCGCGAATCGCCACGTTTGGCGCCTTCGTGGAACTGGGCGACAACATCGAGGGCTTGTGCCACAACACAGAAATCGAAGAGCGCAAGCGCCGCGATGACAGTTCGTCGAGCTTCCGTCCGTCGACCGGGCCGCTGAAGAGCGCGGGGCCGCTGGAGCCTGGCAAAGAATACGACTTCAAGATCATCAAGATCAGCTCCGACACCCGGCGAATTGGATTGAGTTACCGCGCGGCGGTTCGGCAAATCGAGCGCAAAGAGATCGAGCAGTACAAGTCGTCGAAGTCTTCTGCGACTGCAACAATCGGGGATGCGATGAAGCAGAAGTTGGCGTCCCGGTAGTCCTAGGCGGCAATTCGCTTCACGCAGGGTGTCGATCCAGAAAATTCATTTACCTGCGGGTCACTTTAATGATAGGAAGAGGGACAGCCAGGGAGGCGATGTCCCTCTAACTCGCCTCGCTCCAAAGAGTTGTGCGGGCAAGACGGGATTAGACTGAACAGGCAGGGGACGATGACAAAGCAACCCACATTGACGAAGGCCGACCTGATCGAGGAAGTGCTGAAAGTGGCAGAACTTCCCCGCAAGGAGTCGGAGACCATTGTCGAGACGATCTTTGAGAGCATCATCGACGCGCTGCAAAAAGGCGACAAGATCGAAATACGCGGGTTCGGCAGCTTTCGCACTCGGCAACGCCGCGGCCGCATTGGCAGGAATCCCAAGACCGGCGAGAAAGTCGAAGTGCCCGCGAAGAAGATTCCCTTTTTCAAACCGAGCAAGGAATTGAAGGATTTCGTGAACACGTCGGCAACGGCGATCGGAGAAGCCGCCCCGCAATAAAGCCACAGAGCTGAGATTCAGGTGAAGAAGGCGCCCCGAGAAATTCGGGGCGTTTGTATTTTTGATGCGGATATCAGGAATCAGATATCAGCAATCAGGAAACTCAGTCCTATCGCTACGCGCCTGTCACTTGCTAGTCATCAGATTGCAAATTTGAATTCTTGATTCCTGATCACCGATCGCTGATAACTGATATCTCTTTCAGTCAGGCCTGCTCGTCCAACGCACTCACCCACCATCTGCGATATGCTGTGGACCGGAGAGGACCAGACATGGACTATCTGTGGACGCCGTGGCGTTACCCGTACATGGCAGCAGTGACCGCCGGCAAACAGCCCGAGTGCATTTTTTGCGACGCGCTTCAACGAAACGCCGACGAAGAAACACTGATCGTCTACCGCGGAAAGAAGAACTTTGTCATCCTGAATCGCTTTCCATACACCTCGGGTCACGTGATGATCGTGCCGTACGCGCACGTGGCGGAATTGAATTTGTGCGATGCGGAAGGCCTGACCGAAATGATGGAACTTGCGCAACGGATGGAGGCGGTTTATCGCGACAACTACAAGCCTGACGGCATGAACCTGGGCATGAACCTGGGACGAGCAGCGGGCGCGGGCGTCACGGGACATTTGCATCTGCACGCACTACCGCGCTGGATGGGCGATTCAAACTTCATGACGGTCACCGCAGAAACGCGCGTGCAGCCGGAAGAATTGCGCACCACGTACGCACGGATCAAGAAGGCACTGCGGTCATAGAGCCGATAAGATTCCGTCTCAGCCCAACGCCAGCTACACAAGTTCGCACGCGCCGGGTAGAATTGGAATCCCGGAATGCATTGGGAATTCCTGCAGAGAGGCCTTCGTGGACCTGGAACTTTCGGAAGAACAGAAGCTGCTGCAAAAGAGCGTGCGAGAATTCGCGGAGTCTGAGGTGCGCCCGCTAGCAAAGGAACTGGACGAGACGGGGCATTTTCCACGGGAACTGTTCAAGAAAGCGGCAGAACTAGGCTTGACCGGCGTGGCCTTTCCGGAAGACGAAGGCGGAGCTGGATTCGATCACATCGCTTACGCGATTGTGATTGAAGAAATTTCCCGTTGCTGCGCGTCGACCGGCGTGATTTTGAGTGTACAGAATTCCTTGTTTTGCGATCCCATTCACCGCTACGGAACCGACGAACAAAAGAAGAAGTTCCTGCTGCCCTTCACGCGCGGAGAGAAGATTGGTTGTTACGCGTTGACCGAGCCGCAGGCAGGCTCCAACGCGGCGGCGCTGCAAACCAAGGCGGTTAAAAAGGGCGATAAGTACGTCATCAATGGAACGAAGGCGTGGATTACGAATGGCGGAGTGGCCGACGCGGCGATCGTGTATGTGAACACGGATCCACAGACAGGCGAAAAAGGGATCACGGCGTTGGTGGTGGAAAAGGGGACACCGGGTTTCAAGGTGGGAAAAGAAGAAAAGAAGCTCGGAATAAACGCCACGGCTTGCAGCGAGCTGGTTTTCACGGATTGTGAAGTTCCGGAAGGAAATCGCATCGGGAAAGAGGGCGAAGGTTACAAGGTGGCGCTCTCCACGTTGGACGGCGGGCGAATCGGAATTGCCGCGCAAGCCACCGGAATTGCCCAAGGAGCATTTGAAGCGGCGTTGAAATGGTCGCAGCAGCGCATGGCGTTTGGCCATCCGATCGCGCAATTCCAGGCCATCCAGTTCATGCTTGCAGATATGGCCACAGAGCTCGATGCGGCGCGATTGCTGGTGCGCAAAGCGGCTTGGAAGCAGGATAGCGGTTCGCGATTCAGCCTGGAAGCCGCCACGGCGAAGCTGTTCGCCAGCGAGATGGCGACGCGCGTGGCGCACAAAGCAATTCAGATTCATGGCGGCTATGGCTATAGCAAAGAGTACCCAGTGGAACGCGCCTATCGCGATGCGCGAATTACCGAAATATATGAAGGCACGAGCGAGATTCAGAGGCTGGTGATCGCTTCGTGGGTTCTCAAGGGGTAGCCGCCCCGAGCCTCCTCCCTTGAAGCTTCCATAAACCGGTCCGAGCGCACCTCGGGCAGGATTTGTATCCAAATGCGCGTTAGCAAACTGCGAACTTCCTGCTAGAAACTCCCACTTCTATCACTCGGCCCCCCGAATAATGGAATGAAACAAAAAACAGGTGGAAGACGGAGGATTCGCGGCACCCGCGATAATTACCATGTACGAAAACATCTGGTTTGATGCGGCTGTCCTTGTAGCAGCGCTACATCTGGTCGCGCCCGCAGTAGTGCGCAGCGGATTTCGTTTTGCGGCGCGCTGCAAGCCTATTGTGGTTCCTGTGGACAAGCTGCCACAAGAAGTCACCTCACATGTTGTTCTGCGAATTCCGCAAATGGAGAACCTGGGCTTCGAACTACTGGGTTGTTACGACTTTGGAGTGTTAGCCGGCAATACGCGACGGTACGTTGCCTATTTTCTGAAGCGTTCGACGAATGATTTCGCCAATGTGACGGTAGCAGCCTCGCCACAGAAAATCGCAGGGTATTTCGAGTTTTCTACGCGCTTCGCAAATGGATTAACGCTGGAAACGAACACGAATCGTGTTCTGCCACTGACGCCAGACAATCCCAACATTCAAGTCTTCCGGTTTCCTGAGATTAGCGAGCCGCAGGCCCTTTATCGGCTGCACCTGCAGTTGATCCAGAAGCATGCCAGTGCACAGTGGGCCCAGGGAGAGCCGAAGGACCAGGAACTCAGGCGGCTGATAAACGTGGTGGAAAATTACGGTCCTCGGCACGCGAAGCTTGGCTATATGGTTCTGGCAAAAAACGGGCGCACTTACCGGTTGACGTGGAAGGGCGCGTTGCTGATGACTTGGCGCGGGCTTTGGCCAACCTCCCTTGTCCGCAAATTCCTGCAGCGCAAGACCATGCAATCGGAATTGCAGGCGCTCCCTGTCAGTGCGGTCACGGAACCACAAAAGGCCTAGAATTCGACGCGCCCTGCTGAAGTGCGGTCTTTTAGTCGAACCTCTAGTATTCTGGCGGAGTGCTGGAACTTAACTCCGGACTCGAATTCGATCCCAAGCGCGACGCAGAGTTCTTCCCGTTTCTGCCGGCAAAGCCCGGCGTTTGCCTGATCGAAGCTCGCGAACCGAGCGCGGAACCGTATCTCATTCGCACCGCGGACCTGCGCAGGCGCCTTCAGCGATTGCTGGGGCCGCCCGATCCAGCCAGCAAACGGCTGAACCTACGCGAATTTGCTCGAGCGGTGCGCTACCGCCAAACGGCTTCGAAGTTCGAGCAACTACTGACCTACTATCAGAACGCCAAGCAACATTTCCCAAAGCGCTACCAGAACATGATGAGGCTGCGGCCTCCGGCGGTGTTGAAGGTGAATCTGCGTAACGCGTATCCCCGTTGTTACGTGACGCGGCGAATTGCGGCAGACGATGGGGGAGTGCCAACCGGCGGAACATATTATGGACCGTTCGCATCGCGGCGTATGGCGGAGGCATTTTCTGACAAATTCTTGGATTTCTTCAAAGTACGACGATGCCAGATCAAGATCCGGCGCGACCCCACGTTTCCCGGCTGCCTGTATTCGGAAATGAAGATGTGCCTGGCACCATGCTTTGCGGGCTGCACGAAGGAAGAATATGACGTTGAGGTGCAGCGCCTGGTGTCGTTCCTGGAAACAAACAGCGCCTCGCTGCGCAATGCCTACGAACACGAACGGGAAAAGGCCAGCGAGGACTTGGACTTCGAACGAGCGGCGGCGGTTCACAAAAAACTGGAGAAGCTGGATGATGTACTGCGCGGACGTCCCGAACTAGTGAGAAGAATCCAGGAACTGGATGCGGTGATTCTGCAGCGCACCACCGAGGAGCAGGCCATTGGAGTGTACGCGGTGCGGGGAGGCAGGCTGGCTGAGCCCTTCACTCTGCGATTTGGGGACACCAGCGAGCCGCGTTCCGCAGAAGAAACGGTTCGCGAATATCTGGAAGGGGTCATGAACACGGCACCTCCCAAAGTGCCGGACACGCGGCAAAGCGCCACCGACCTGACGGATCATTTATGGCTGGTGGCACGATGGTTCTACAGCCAGCCGCGTGAGGGCGAGATTTTCTTTCGCGATAAGGATTGGCCATACCGCAGGATTCTGCGAGCGTGCTCGCGGCTACTGGCGCCAGAGAAAGAAGAAACGCCAAAGTCCGGAACCATCGAAGCACCCAAGAAAAGTGAGGAACTGCAATGAGTCGAGGGGCGACAAAAGAAGGTACTACGCAGTACGCAGAAAAGTTTCGCGGCGTCGCCGGCGAAGGTCATTTCCGCGAGGCGCAGAGCCTGGTGCTCTCGTCGCTGGGAATTGGCACCTATCTGGGCCAGCCCAATGATGACAAGGATGCCGGATATACGGCGGCGATTGTGGCGGCAGTGCAGGCGGGAATCAACGTCCTCGATACGGCGATCAACTACCGCTTTCAACGCAGCGAACGCAACATTGGCGCAGCGCTGAAGGTATTGGCCAACAAGGGATTCGGACGCGAAGAAATCGTCGTCTGCACCAAGGGCGGTTACCTGACACCCGACGGCAATATGCCCGCGGATCCTAACCGCTATTTTTTCGAAGAATACATTCAGCGGGGCATATTTACGGCCAAAGAAATCGCCGGCGGTAGTCATTGCATAGCCACGCGATTTTTAGAGAACCAGTTGATCCGCAGCCTGAAGAATCTCGGAGTGGAGTGCATCGATGTCTATTACCTGCACAATCCCGAAACGCAGTTGGGTGATATTTCCAAAGAGGAATTTACGAAACGCGTGCGCGACGCATTTTCCTTCCTGGAGTCAGCCGCGGCGAAAGGACGCATCCAGTATTACGGAATGGCCACGTGGAACGGCTTTCGTCAGGAGAAAACCGCCAAAGACGCGTTGCAACTGGGGGAACTCGCGAAAATCGCGCGGGAAGTAGCCGGCGAGCAGCACCGCTTCCGCTTCGTGCAATTACCTTTTAACCTGGCGATGACGGAGGCACTGACGCTCGGGAATCAGAAGCTGGACAGAGGCGAAAAAACGGTGATGGAAGCAGCCAGCGAATTGGGCATCACGTTGATAGCCAGTGCTTCGCTATTACAGGGACAAGTGGCGCAGAACCTGCCAGGATTCGTCGCGGAGGCTCTCGGATTAACAAACGACGTGGAGCGGGCTTTGCAGTTCGCGCGGTCGGCCCCGGGAATAACCACGGCGCTTGTAGGAATGTCGCGCACCACACACGTAGAGGAAAACAGCAACGTGGTGGCGGCAGCACCGGCAGGTCTGGACCAGTTCAGCAAATTGTTTCAGCGTGGAGAGAACGCCTAAGAAGCGAGAAGGTCGGGATGGCGCTGCACGAGCCAGTCGGTGATGGCGCGATCGAGCAGCGGAAGGTGCCCGGTGAAGAAGTGATCGGTGCCATCGATCATCACGAATCGATTTTCTCCGGGAAGCATGGCCACGAGTTCTTCCACTTTTTGCGGCGCACCGTGCTCGTCGTTGGAACCGTTGACGAATAGTTTCGGCTTCGCGCACGATGCGAGGTACGTAAAGTCGGAGTTGTTCACCGGAACGCCAAGGCCGATCAGGTCGGTCACCCGAGAATCGGCGCATCCCATACGAAGTCCGACCCAACTACCAAAGCTGAAGCCAGCCAGCAATAGCGGTGTGCGGGGAAATTCCGTGGCAAGAAAATCGACGGCGGCTTGAACATCTCCTTGTTCTCCGCGCCCTTTATCGTGAGTTCCCGCGCTAAGACCGGCGCCCCGAAAATTGAAGCGTAAAACGGGAACGCCCAGCGCGTCGAGCGATTTAGCCGCCTGATACACCACTTTGTTGTGCATCGTGCCGCCAAATAGCGGGTGCGGATGGCAAATCACCGCAGCGAAATGCGGAACGCGCGGATGGCTGGGAGTCCAGAGGATAGCCTCCAGGCGGCCGACAGGTCCATCCAAAAAGAGCGTCTGGGAATCGTGAGAATTCATGATGGGTGTAAGAGCAAAATCAAGTGTAACTGAAAATCGACCAGTTTAATTTGGACTCGCCGATACAATTTCAGGCGTAAATGATGAGACTCGTTCCGTAAACCGGGAACATGGTAGTTCTGGTCCCACCAGAGCAGGAGGGGGCGTACTAGAGCTAAAAAGTGGGAATTTCGGATTGCAGTCTGCCGCTGCCGGTGATACGTTCGCCGTGGTCGAAACTATAAGGGGGCCTGATGGGCGATTTGTCTGACCGCCGTGAAGCAAGGCGGTTTGTGATGACCCTTCCGGTGCGCGTTCTGGCGCGAGACGCCAGCGGCCCGGAACTGAAGGCTCACACCAGAGACGTTAGCTATCGTGGCTTATACTTCCTCACCGAAGCGCGATTCGAGGACGGCAGCGAGATCGATTTTATTTTGACGTTGCCGCAGCAAATGATCACCGCTGGCGACGTCAACATAAGATGCCACGGTCGTGTGGTACGCATCGAAACCGACGACAGTGGCAAAACAGGAATTGCCGCCAAAATCGAGAAGTACGAATTTGTCCCTATTCGCGCCTCCGCCGCTTAATCCTCTTCGCGGAATGCCTTCCTCAGTGCGACTCGTTGACCTTCTTTTTAAGTAGAATGGAGACGGATCGGTTTGCCGCATACCTGCGGCGAGACTCGGGGGACAACCATGTACCACTACAATCCAAAGCAAGCGCTCGAAGAATTGCAGGAAGACGCCCTGCTTCCGCACCCGGTGAAATTGCGCGACATGATTCTGCGAAACCAGCTCGGCCCGCAAGAAGCGCAGATACTCAACTCCGAATTCCAGGAATACCTCACCCGCTTTGGAGAAATCCAGAAGATTGCGCGCAACATCCTCGAGCAGCTTTCTGCAGGCCAGCGTAAGAGCGCTTAGGCGCCTCCGGACGATGAGCGGCTCTGCCGGTGAATCGCAGACCGCGTGTGCTGATGCTATCGGCGTCGTCAGGCGCAGGGCAAGTTCGGGCCGCACATGCACTGGAAAAGGCATTTGTGGCACGCGGCGATTGCACCAATCCCAGGGCAGGAATCGCGCAACGCCGATCACTTGCTGGAAGCGGGCGCAGCCGTTCGCTGCAACAATCTACCTGCCGCACCCTGGAAAATCGCCAGCCTGCTGGAACGCCCGGAAAAATTGGCTGCGATGAAAAGCGCAGCGGCACAACTGGCGCACCCGGATGCGGCACGCGTCATCGTCGAAGACGCGCTGAGGCTGTTACACTAATCGAGCTACTTGATCGAAACGTGAGCCAGAGGAGCACGAAGCACTACACCCAGTCACAACTATGAGACGCAACACGCTACTGATTGATGCGGACGACACGCTCTGGGAAAATAATGTTTTCTTCGAAAAATTGATCGAAGACTTTATCAGCCTCGTCGAGCCGTGCGGTTACAGTCGCGCCTATATCCGCCACATCCTGAATGAAACGGAACGCAAAAACATTCGCCAGTACGGCTACGGCGTGCGCAGCTTTGGCCGCTCGTTGGAAGAAACTTATTTGAAACTGGCGGACCCGATGGCCAAACGCGAAATCCTGGCGCAGGTTCACATGCGCGTCATGGAACTGGAGAAGACCCCGCCAAAAATCCTTGACGGCGTGCCGGAAACGCTGGCCTACCTGACAACGCGCCACCGGCTGATTTTATTCACCAAGGGAGAACCTGCTGAGCAGGCCGCGAAAGTCGAACGCTCTGGCTTGCAGGGATTCTTCGAGGCTATCGAAATCGTTTCGGAGAAAGATGCCAAGACCTATGGTCTGCTGGTCAACAAACATAGGATTGTGAAGACGCTGGGTTGGATGATCGGCAACAGCCCGCGCAGCGATATTAACCCGGCGATGCAAGCGGGACTGAATGCCGTGTACATCCCGCATGTGAACACCTGGCACCTGGAGCACGAACCGGTAATGGCGGGAAACGGAAAGTTGGTGATCGTGCCGGCGTTCCGGGAACTCCGCAATCATTTCTAGTCGCCTCTCCTAGCCCCTCCCAATTTGGCGCTTGTGTGTTTTCTTCTTTATACAAAAGATGGAACGTGCTGTATGGAGGCGTTCTATGGCAACAGCGATGACGCCAAGTGTCGACTATCGGCAGGCTTGGTATGCCAATGACGCGGTTGTGTATCTAAACGCCGCGGGCCAGGCTCCAATGCCACGCGTTTCGTTAGACGCCGTGCAAGCTGCCCTGGAATGGAAAAAGTTTCCGCACGCCTTGACCGATCAGGCTGAGATGGCTTTGCCGCAGCGCGTGCGAACTTCCATCGCGAACCTGATTGGCGCGAGGCCGGAAGAAATCGCGTTGACGACAGGAGCGAGCGCCGGCTTGATGGCCTTAGCTCTCGGACTGGGCTGGACGCCGGGAGGCGAAATCCTAACAGCGCACCGCGAATTCCCCGTGCAATACACCACTTGGAAGCCAATGGAAGCGCGAGAAAATGTCAGGCTCCGGGTGATTGGTCCACGCGAGCAGTGGATCACAGCGGACGACTTCATCGCCGCACTGACACCGAGAACGCGCGTGGTTTCCGCGAGCCTGGTGCGATTCGATGATGGCTCAATGCTGGAGGCGGCGAAATTGGGCGCGGCGTGTCGTGCGCAAGGCACGCTGCTGGCGCTGGACGTGAGCCAGTCTTGCGGCGCGATTCCTATGGACGTGAAGGAACTTGGTGCGGACTTCATCACCTGTTCCGGCTACAAATGGCTGCTGGGGCCTTATGGTTCAGGATTCTTTTGGGGAGCCAGCGAGCTGCTGGCGAGATTCCGCCCCAGCCCGTTCTACTGGCAAGGTATTGGAGGCTTGAAACATTTCGCTGACCTGATTTTTGAGAATCCGAAGGCTGCGGCAGGAGCGCGCGGCTGGGACGCCCCGGAAACGGCGAGTTATTTCAATCTAGCGGGGTGGGACGCCTCGCTGCGCTTTCTGCAAGAGGTTGGCGTGGAAACGGTGGCCGCCCACAATCGAAAGCTGAGGTCGCGGCTGTTCGAATCATTGCCAAACGATCGCTTTGTCCGAACCAGCCCAACCAAACAAGAACATCAGGGGCCGTACGGATGTTTTGCAGCGCGCATCGCGGAGCAAACGCGGGAATGTCACGAGCACCTGAAAAGAGAGAAGGTATATGCCAGCTTGCGCGAAGGAAACATTCGAGTTTCCACGCACCTTTACAATACCGAGCAGGATATCGATAAACTGATTCGGGTGATTACGGAATGAGCCGCGAATCAACATGGCCGCGAATCGCGGTGATAGGGGCCGGGGCCGTTGGCAGCTATTTCGGCGGGACGCTGGCGCGTGCCGGCGCTCCGGTAGTGATGATCGGCCGAGCGGCGTTTGTGGACGCAGTAAGGAAATCCGGGCTGCTGCTAGACACGGCACAATTCCGCGAAACGGTACATCCCGAGGTTGCGACAGAAATTGCCGCGGCCAAAGATGCCGACGTAGTACTGTTCAGCGTAAAAACCACGGATACGCCTGCTGCGTCGCTCGAATTGGCGAAACACGTTTCGGTGAGCGCGGTCGTGATTAGCTTGCAGAACGGCGTCAATAATGTGGAAGAAATTCGCAGAGCCTCGGGAATTACCGCATTGCCCGCTGTGGTTTACGTTGCTGCCGCCATGACTGCTCCGGGACAGTTGAAGCATCTAGGCCGCGGCGACCTGGTTGTCGGGCCAAAGAGCGAAAAAACAGAAATGATCGCAAATCTTTTTTCGCGCGCCCACGTCCCTTGCCGTATATCCCCAAATATTGAGGGCGAGCTCTGGACCAAGCTGGTGTGGAATTGCGCGCTCAACGCGGTCTCCGGCCTTGGGCGGGCGACTTACGGAGAAATCATCGCCAGCGCAGACGCCAGGCGTCTCGTGGAAACAGTGGTCCATGAAGTTCTGGCCGTGGCCAAGGCCCAAGGCATTCACCCGCCCGGTTTAGAAGACCCGCACGCGGCGGTCGCCGGAGCATTCAAGATCGCCGAGCAGATGAGTGGAACGCGGTCGTCGACGGCGCAAGACATGGCGCGCAACAAAAAGACCGAGATCGATTCGCTCAATGGGCACGTGGCGCGACTGGGCGAAGCATTAAGAGTGCCTGTGCCGGTGAATCACACTCTGTATACGCTAGTGAAATTGTTCGAGGCGGGATTTTAGCAGCGAGCAGCCTGCCTCAAGGCCGGGAAGGCGCGTGGAACGGGATGTACACAATGGCCTCGAGATCGATTGGTTGCTCTTCTTTCGTGGCGGGTTCGAACTTCCATTGACCAAACGCAGAGACGGCATTGGCGTCCAGTTGATCGTCGATTCCATGCACCACCTGGATGCTATCGACTGTGCCATCTTTGCGAATCACGCCGTACAGAATCACCTGGCCCTCCACGTGGTCCTGCATCAGTGTCTGCGGATACTTGGGATCGATCTTGCGCAGCGGCACCGGCGCGCTGACATTCCCCGAGCGATGCCGGTAATCAGCAAGGTGCAACTCCGAAAAGTGAATCAGCCAACTTCCCGTGACACTGTTCAGATTCGGCATGTTCACGTTCATCGAATACACCCGCTTCGACAAAAATACCTGCTCTGGCTTCGCGTCCGGCGACAGCGCCGCAAAATTGGGTGGCCCGACGCGCTCAGGCGGATCTTCGTCAGCTAGATTCGGGTCCGAGCGTTTGTAGCCCACTTGTGCTTTGGGCAAAGTAAGCTTTCCCGCTGGTGCGCCGAGTCCCGATGCACCCGCATTTGGCTTGGGACTTCCCCCGCTTATGCTGACTCCCACGTTGCTATTGCCGGCCTCAGTTCCACCGGCTCCGCCGTTCGACGATGCGCCTGTGCCGCCCGGCTTCCCTTCCGGAGAAATCGCAACGCGTGCTGCCAGGTTTCCTTGAGGCACAGGAATAACCGGCATTGGGGGAGCAGGAGAATTGGAAAGCGCGATCAGAGTGGAAGGAGCGCCGCCGGAATTGCTCGAGGGTGAAAGCGCAGCGTCAGGTGCGGCCGCATTTTCTCCCGATTGCGATCGCTCCGCCACTCGCGGGGCCGATCCCGCATTAATCTGAACTTTGGGACGAGCCGGACCGGACTGCAAAGCAGCCAAACTGATTTCCGCGGTGCGCTGCTCGAAGTTCGGCGCATCTGGTGGAGGCACGTCCGTCGTGGCAGCAGCCTTCGCTTGCTTCGGGCGAAGCTTGGCGAGCGTCTTTTCGCTAATCTCCATTCGCGGCCGCGCCGGTGCGGACGCAGCAATCTGCACCACGTTTGGCATCGGAGGAAGAAATTTTGGCGCTTCCGGAGGAGCGGCTGGATTGACCAAGGTTTGTCGAGGATGCGTGGGGTGAACCGGGTCTGTGTAGATGCGTTGGCGCGGGTGATACGCATCTGTGTTTTCGGCGGTTACAGGATCCGGCGCAGGAGCCTTTGGCTTCGCCGCTGATTTCTGTTTGGGAATATTCAGTAGTGGCAAATCCTCGATGCGGCCCGACCACGTCAGCTCGGTATTATCAAACGCGTGATTACGCAGCGGCGCCGCGGGAAGATCCGGCCAAGGCATAAGAAGCGCGGCAACATATAGCAGGAAGGACGCAAGAATAGCGCGTCGCGGCATGGGGCGCTCAATAATACAATCTCGAAAGACCTTTGGCGGCGGCGCACCTTTCATCAGCCGGCCACCCTGAAAAAGCACTGGAATGCCACTGAAGAAGTTCTGATGAAAACTATTCCAGGCAATCGTGAGTTTCGGCTGCACACGGCCCGGGAGATGCACGGGATACGGGTAGATTTCTCCCTGACCCAGTAGATCAAACGGATTCACACGGAATTTCCGCGACGGGACAAAGGGAGGCGGTTGCTCTCTTTGTCCGAGCACGTCAAGCGAAGTGACCTGGAACCTGTGCGCCATTTATCCTCAATTATATCGCGGCTAGCCGTCATTCGCGCAGGCTGGGGGAACCGAGAAATCTCAAACAGAATAGATGTCCGGGACGAGGAATGGGTTTACTACGATTCCGTGGCGCCCTGCACGTTGCTCGAAGTAAAGCGATAGAAACTAAGCGTAGCGTCTCCCTGGCGTAGCACCCGCACGCGCAAAAGGTTCCCAAACCTTTCCGGTAGTTCGACCGAAGAGCGGTGCTCCGCGATTACCAGGCTGCCTTCTTGCAAAAAAGGAGCGCCGCCCAGAAACGTCAGCACCCGTCGATAATCTTGCGTGGCGGCATAGGGCGGATCCAGAAAAACAATATCCACCAACGACGATGTTGCTGCACTATTCGCCGCCAAGCCCTGCAGTCCACGAAGTGCATCGAGCGCCACAACATGGCCCAAGGATTGAATCCCGAGCGCCTGCAAATTCTTGCGAATCAGCGCTACGGCGGGCCCATGGTTTTCGATGAAGATAACTTCGCGAGCACCACGACTGAGCGCTTCGATGCCAACCGCGCCCGTGCCCGCGAACGCGTCCACGAACCGGGCATCAGGAACGCGATCGGCCAGAACGTTGAACAGCGTCTCGCGTAGTCGATCGCTGGTGGGACGCAGAGCCAGCCCCTTCAAGCTCTTAATGGAACGACTGCGAAATTTGCCGGCAATCACTCGCATGGTTCGTTCGAAGCGCCCTCAACCGACATGAGCAAGATGGTAGCGCCGCTGCCATTGAGGCGGCAAAAGGCGCAGCATCTTCTGCAAAGAGTCTTTCTGCCCGGAATCTTCCACCATAGAGAACGCTTCCTTGCGCGCAAGTTCCAGAAGCTCGCGATCGCGCAACGGATTCGCCACGTGGAAGCCAAGTTCTCCGGACTGGCGCGTGCCAAAAAACTCGCCTGGCCCGCGAATCAGCAAGTCGGTTTCGGCGATTTCGAAACCGTTGGTGGTACGCACCATGGTCTCCAGGCGTGTGCGCGCGTCGTCGCCGATCCGGTACGGTGAAACGAGGATGCAATGAGATCGCGAGGCGCCGCGGCCGATGCGCCCGCGCAGTTGGTGCAACTGCGCCAGGCCAAATCGCTCGGCGTGCTCGATGATCATCACCGTGGCGTTGGGCACATCGACTCCAACTTCCACGACGGTGGTAGCCACGAGAATCTGCACTTCGTTACGACGAAACTTCTGCATCACATCTTCCTTCTCCTCGCTGGAGAGACGCCCATGGAGTAGGCCAAGCTTCAACTCGGGAAAAACGGTTTTCGAAAGTCGCTGGTATTCATCGATGGCGGCTTTCAACTCCAGTTTTGATTCTTCGATGACGGGATAAACGATGTAGCCCTGGTGCCCGGCTTTCACTTCCCGGCGAAGAAATTCCCACACGCCGGGAAGATGCTTTTCCGACGTAGTGCGAGTCTCGATCGGAGTGCGGCCCGGCGGCAATTCATCGAGCACCGAGACATCCAGGTCGCCGTAGAGCGTCAGCGACAGCGTGCGCGGAATGGGCGTGGCGGTGAGCACGAGCACATGAGGAGCGTGGCCATGGATCGTGGCCTTGTCCATCAATCTCTTGCGTTGCAACACGCCAAAGCGGTGCTGTTCGTCGATGGCAACGAAACCCAGGCGCTGAAATGCCACGTTGTCTTCGATCAATGCATGTGTCCCGATCACCAGCTTAGCTTCCCCCGAACGGATTCGTTCCAGCGCGGCAGCCTTCTCAGCAGATTTCAGGCCGCTGATCAGTAATTCCACGGCGTAGCCGCCGGGCGCAAGGATGCGCCGCGCCGAAAGATAGTGCTGCACAGCAAGAATTTCGGTAGGCGCCATCAGCACCGTCTGGCAACCGTTTTCCATGGCGATGACCGCGGCTTGCAGCGCAACAATGGTCTTTCCGCTGCCCACATCGCCTTGCAGCAGGCGATTCATCGGCGCCGGTTTTTCCAGGTCCGCGGCAATTTCAGCAAGCACGCGTTTCTGCGCATTGGTGGGCTTGAAAGGCAGAATACGCTTTAACGCGTCACGCACCTTGTCTTCGCGAACGTGGAAAGCGATGGCGTCTTCCTTGCGCGCGGTTTTTCGCCTCAGTGCCATACTCAATTGATAGAGAAAAAATTCTTCGAAGATCAGGCGCTGTTGCGCGGGTGAGCGAAAAAAGTTCAGTGCTTCCAGAGATTCTCCTTGCGATGGAAAGTGGGTATAAATCAAGGCGTCGCGGCGCGACGGATACCGCAGTCTTTCGCGCAGTGCGGCTGGCAGAACATCGGGAATATTTTGGTCGAGATTCTGCAGCGTGGCATAAACCGCGCGCCGAATCATCCGCGTGCCGAACGTGCCGATGGCTTCGTAAATCGGCACGATGCGCCCCATCTCGGTGGAGTCGACGTCCCCAGTTCCAAGCACTTCGATCTGCGGATTCACCATTTCGTGGCGTGCCGGTCGCAGTTTGTCGATCTCGATCTTCCCGTGCAGAATTAATTCCTGCCCCGGCTTCAAGCGTCCTTCCAGGTATCCACCGTGAAAAAACTTGCAGGGCAGCGAGCCGCTGTCATCCTGTACCAGCAGGTGGTAGATGGCATCGCGGCCGTACATCCCGCGGACCGCTTGGCCGCTCATCACGCGGGCACGAAGGGTGTACACGCCGTTGCGCTGAATGTCTTTAATTCTCGAAAAGTGGATGCGATCTTCGTAGCGAAAAGGCAGGTAGTTCAGCAAATCTTCGAGCGTCAAGATGCCGCGCTTCGCCAGAAGTTCCGCGCGTTGCGGCCCCACTCCCTTGACCATGCGAACTTCCGTCTGCAGACTCATGGACATGTCTCTTCATTCTTTATACCACCTCCATGTAACCTCCGCCTTTCGTGAAACTTGCGTCTTAGGCCTGCGTATCAGTACAGTGGGCCTTTGCATTGCCCAGCGGTCAGGGAGGCTCCATTGCCGGAAGCTCGATTGACGGGGTCGGATAAGCGCGCCCTCATTCTGTGGATTATCTTCGGCATCATCGGACTGGTCTTCGCCCAAAAATACTTCTTTCGCGCGTTTCCCGAAGCTTCGGTGGATTTCAAAGTGTCGCGCTCGGACGCGCAGAATCGTGCGAAACAGTTCGTCGAGAGCCTGGGCGAGAACCTCAACGGCTACCAATCGACCATCAATTTTGCCGTCGACGAAAACGCCAAAACCTACCTGGAACGCGAACTGGGCCTGCAGCAAGCGAACCGGTTGATGTCTACCGAACTCAACATCTGGTATTGGGACGTGCGATTTTTCCGACCGCTTCAGGAAGAAGAATACCTGGTCAGGCTCAGCCCGGCGGGCAAGGTCATTGCCTACGAGCACAGAATCGAAGAAGCGCGCGCCGCAAATTCGCTAAATCGTGATCAGGCGCTGGCCAAGGCGCAAGAATTTCTGCAAAGCAAGTTTGCCATCGATCTGAACAATTGGGAGTTCCTCCCCGAAGAAGCAAACTCCGAAACTCGTCCCACTCGCGTGGACTGGTCGTTCACCTGGGAGCGCAAGGGATTCAAGGCCAAGGAAGCGCCCTACCGGTTACACGTGGGGCTGGATGGAGATCGTCTCGCCAGCACTCAGGAATCCCTGAAGGTGCCCGATGCGTGGTCGCGCGCTTACCAGAAGCTGCGTTCGACCAACAATTTCTACAACGAGATTGCCCTGATTCCTTACGGATTTCTGCTGGGCGGAGCGCTGTGGCTGGGCATTTCGCTCACACGGCAAGGAAAAACAAAATGGGCGGCCGCAGTAAAAATTGGCGCCGTTGTCGCGGTGTTGTACTTCCTGATGCAAGTGAACCAATGGGACGCCTACCGGGCTGGTTACGACACCCACGTGACCTACGCCACTTTTGTGCTGAAAACCTTGTTGCAGATTGTGGCGGGTGCGCTGGCTTCGGGGTTGATGGTCACGCTGGTCCTGCCGGGTGGCGAGCCCTTGTACCGGGCAGCGCAACCGATGCGCATGCGTCTGTATGAGGCATTCAGCTGGCGCGGCTTGCGCTCCAAAGAATTTTTCTGTTCCTCCATTGTCGGCCTTTCTCTAGCCGCGGCGCACATGGGCTTCATCGTCGCGTTCTATATGATTGGCAGCAGGTTCGGTGTGTGGGCGCCGCAGGACACGAATTATTCCGAAGTGTTCAATACCGCTATTCCCTGGATCGCTGGCGTAGCTATCGGCGTGATGGCAGCCACCAGCGAAGAATTTCTTTTCCGGCTATTTGCCATTCCGTACCTGGAAAAGTTGACGGGTTCGCGAATCGTCGCTGTGATTCTGCCGGCGTTTTTCTGGAGCTTTCTTCACAGCGCATATCCCCAGGAGCCAGGCTATATCCGCGGGATTGAAGTCGGGATGATCGGAATCGTGGCCGGGCTGGTGATGCTGCGGTGGGGCATCGTGGCCACGCTGATCTGGCACTACACTGTGGACGCGTCTCTGGTAGGGCTGCTGCTGATTCGCTCAGACAATTTCTATTACAAGGCTTCGGGCATCGTAGTGGGCTTGGCGGCGGTTGCGCCATTGGCATGGTCCGGCATTTCGTATTTGCTGCGCGGAAGCTTCGAGCCCGTAGACGATTTGCTCAACGGCGTCGAGGCACAAGAGATCAGCATCACCGACCGGCCAGCCGTGGAGAACGCAGCGACCGCACGGCGTTACAACCCGCTTGCAGCCGGGATGATCGGCTTTCTGGCGCTGTGCGTGATCGGCGGCGGATTGCTGGCATGGAAGATGAAACACGAAACGATCGGCGATTACCTGAAGGTTTCCGTCAATGCGCGCGCGGCCATCACACGCGGCAACGCGGTCATGAAGGAACACGGCCTGGATCCGAATAGTTATCACAGAGTGGCTCAGTTTGTGGACAACACCAACCCGTTCGCCAACGAATACCTGCGGCGCCGCATGCCCATCGCCGATATCAACAAGATTTATGAGCAGCGTGTTCCCGGCGCGCTCTGGCGGGTGCGCTATTTCCATGATTCCCAGCCAGAGGAGTTTGCCGTAACCCTTCGGCCTGATGGCACCCTGCATGCCTTCCGTCACACCATGGCGGAAGCCGCCAAAGGCGCCAATCTCAGCAAAGAGCAGGCGCAGGCAATTGCGGAAACATTCCTGCGCGAACTGAAAAACATCGACTTGAGTGCGTGGAACTTGGTCGAGGCGAATTCGGAAAAGCACCCCAATCGCACCGACCACGTTCTCACCTGGCAGCAGAAGACGCCGCTTGATCCGGAAAATTCCCGCGCCAAGGATTCCACCGACCATGCCTACGCCCGCATGGAGTTGCAGGTGCTCGGCAACGAACCGGCCAACTACCGCACCTATGTCAAGATCCCGGAGGAGTTTGCGCGGAAGCAGGAGGAGCAGACCTTGCCGCGCACGTTGATCTCCGTCGGGCAAGTACTCCTCGGGCTGGGTTTGCTGATCAGCGTGATCGTCTTTTATTTTAAGCGCTGGCGTGCTGAACCTGCGGTGCATGTTCCTTGGCGGCGAATGTTTCAGTGGGGACTTCTGGGACTTGCGGCATTCCTCGGAGACATCTTGCTTGGTAAAGGCATACCGAACCTTATGGTCCAGTATCGCACCGAAATATCGCTGCGCATGTTCCTGGGAACCGCCACCGTGTTCGTACTGATATTCAGCGCATTGATTTTGGGGGGTATCATCCTGCTCTTCGGCCTGGCTTGGCACTTTGCCTCCAGGGCCTTTGGGGAAGAACGGATTCCCACGTGGCTTGGGATGCCGGGCAATTATTATCGCGACGCATTCTGGATTGGCTTGGGGGGCGCTTCGCTCTGGATCGGTCTGAACCGCTTCCTGGGAGTTGTGGCGCAATGGTGGCCAACAGCACATGAATCCGTCCCCGCTCGTTTCGGCGATTCGTTTGACGCCATGTTTCCCGCCGCGATGATCATCGGCGGAACCTTGGTTCGCGCATTGTTCCTCACGGGAGTTTTCGCCCTGGCCGCCAGTGTGCTAGGCGCAGAAGTTCGCGTGCGATGGGTGCGCATGCTGCTGTTCTTGGGAGTGGCTGCTGCCCTGATCTCGAATTGGGGAACGCCCGCTGACTTCTTCAAGCAGTTCCTGCTGAATGCCATTCTGCTGGCGATTATCGTCAACGGCATTCGCCTGGCATCTCGCTTTAACCTTTTGGGACTGCTTTTGGCAATCGCCTCGGTTGACTTGGCGCGAGGGGCAGTCGAACTGCTCGCACAACCAGACAGTTTTTACCACGCCCAGGGTTACCTGGTGGTGGCCACCCTAGCGCTCCTGCTGGGACTCCCGCTAGTGGCTTGGCGAATGAGCGCAGACGAGAAACTTTCGCCTGCCTGACTTCGTCTTGTTACTAGGGACTGCGCCCGCATCTAAGGGTGCACGGGTGAATTGTGGTCGGGAAACGGGTAACCAGGTCGCGGACTGCTCACAATCGCGTGTAGACCGCGTCGAATAAGGGTAACGGTAGAAGAATTTTCGTTGCCGGGGACTTTGTCCCTTAACATCTTCTGGTGGCGCTGGATACACCGGAATCGGCAAAGAGAAAGCGAATATGCCGCTGCCCAATTTGGCTTTAGCTCTTGCGAATGAATCCAGCCAGACTAGCGCTTCCACTGCTTCTCTGGCTAGGGTGGTCTCGTTGGCCGACCTTGATGATCGACATCTTGTCCAGGAAGCGCAAGCGGGCTGCCGCGACGCTTTCGAGGAATTGGTACGGCGCTACGACCGGGATGTGTTGCGCCTGGCACTGAACCTGATGAAGCGCACGGAAGACGCGCGCGACGTCTATCAGGAAGCCTTCCTGAAGGTTTACCGCAATCTCCACCGTTTCCGTTTCGAATGCAGCTTTTACACTTGGCTTTACCGCATCGTCACCAATGTCTGCCTCGACCACCTTCGCCGCCGCCAAGCTCGCCCAGAGGATCAAGCCCCAGAATTGCATCCGGCAAAGTACGAGGACGGGGGCACGGACTTCTTTGAGCGCCAACGCGAGTATCGTCCCACCCTGGACCCCGAACGCCACTTGGTCGGAAAAGAGATTCAGGCGCGGCTGGCTATCGCCATGGAGCGGCTGTCTCCTCGCGAACGCATCGTATTCGAAATGAAGCATTATCAGGGATTGAAGCTCCGCGCCATCGGAGACGCCCTGGGGACCAGCGAAGAGACCGTGAAGAATTCGCTGTTTCGTGCGACTCGGAAACTCCGCAGTGAACTGGGAGTGCTGCGATGAGCACGAAAAACATCTGCGCGGAGATCGCGCCACTCTTCGTCTTTTACCTCTGCAATGAAGTTGACGACCGCGAGCGCGCCAAGATCGAGGAGCATCTCGCCAAGTGCGAGACTTGCCGCATGCAACTCTCCGACGAGCGTCGTTTTCAGGATGCTATGGGAGGAATCTCCCAGGCAGCCGATGAACTGGATACTTCGGGCGTTCTCCTGGCGCAGTGCCGCAGCGAACTGGCCGAGCAGCTCGACGATTTGACGCGGCCCCGCGTGAAAGAAACTCCGCTGCGATTCGCATGGTTGCGCCGCTGGTTGATCGTTCATCCCGTGTGGAGCGGGTCGGCCCTGGTGGCTTTGGGACTTATTCTGGGCGTGCAATCCACTGAATGGTACGCAAGCCGCAATCCCAGCAACAGCATGGATCAGGCCATTGACGTCCGTCCCAGCGTGCGCTTGACTGACGATCAACTCGCCAAAATGGCCGTCGCCGGAATCAACTTGACGCCATCGTCTTCCTCCGACAAGCAGAATGTGCGGTTGCAACTCAGCGCTGAGCAACCGGTCGAGCTAAGCGGCAGCCTCGATGACTCCGACGTGCGGCGCGTGTTGACTTACGTGGTCGCAAACGGCGACCGTTTCGATGCCGGCGTTAGGCTGGATTGCCTCGACGCGCTGAAGGCTCGCGCCAGGGATGCAGCGGTGCGCAATGCCTTGCTGGCCGCGGCCCGCAAAGATCAAAACCCGGCGGTACGTCTGAAAGCGCTGGAAGCTCTGGGCGACGAGTCGTCGGATCAAGCCGTTCGCGACACCCTGTTGCAGGCATTGCAGTATGATACGAATCCGGGAGTTCGCGTAGAGGCGGTGAACCTGCTGGTCCGTTCTTTGCAGAATTCCTCGGAAGCCCTAATGCCCATGCCCAGTCTGCCGGAAGGACATGCGCCATCAGTGGCCGGCTCTGCGGATGAATCCATGGCCAATGTGGTCCGCACTCTCGAGGATCTGCAGCGCAAAGATCCCAGCCGGTATGTGCGCTTGCAGAGTGCCGCGGCGTTGCGGCAAATTGCTGCGCGTAATGAGCAGTGAAGGTAACGATCCGGATTTTCTAACCGCATGCGCACGGAGCCCTGTATCTCGCTTTCTGACTACCATCGGCCGCGCGGAACTTTTCCCGCGCTGGGCGGCGTGCTCCTTCTGACGCTATTCCTTTCCGTTTCTCCCGCTAGGAGCGGCGAAAACACTCCGCCTCACGTCTCCACCGACCGCTCCGGCGCAATTCCAACTTCCCAAGGCCTGACCCTGCACCTCACCACGGACTTGGGTTCTGTTAGCATCCACAGGCAGCCTCCTGGATCCCCTCGCGCTGTCCAGTACTCCGTACACATCGAAACGGATGCCCGCGAACCCCATGCCGCGAAGCTACTTCAGAATTACAATTTGACGGCTGCGAGTACTCCGGCCGGAGTGACTATCGCGGGCGCGATTCCTCAACAACATGTAAAAGCAAAAGGAAAACAGCAGCAAGCGCAGTTCTGGGTGAAATTCGTCGTGAGTGTTCCCGTGGACTACAACGTGGAAGTTTCCACTGGCGCCGGCGATATTGAGACCTCCGATCTCGGTGGCCGTGTTGTTCTGCAAACGGACGGCGGCAACATCACTACCGGCCGCATTGGCTTTGATCGGCCTGCCGCGATTGCAGGACATCCCGTGGCCAAGCTCGAAACCCAAGGCGGCCATATCAGCGTGGAAGACGTGTTCGGCGACTTTGATGCTTACACCGCCGGCGGACACATTCGAGCCGGCAATATTGCAGGGAACGCGAAACTCCGGACCGGCGGAGGCCATATTCGTGCCGGAAAAATTCAAGGCGTCGCACAACTGGAGACGGAAGGCGGGAATATCACCGTCGGAGAAGCTGGCGCGTTGGTCACCGTACATACCGCAGGCGGCCAGATCGACTTTGGCGAAGTGCATGGTTCGGTGCACGCGCAAAACGGCGGCGGCGGTATTCGCATGATGTACGTCGCCGGCCCTCTGGAGGTGGTGAGCAGCGGCGGCAGCATCTGTTTGACCAGAGTTACCAACACTGTTCGCGCCGCAACCGGCGATGGCACCATCACCGCGTGGATCGCGCCCGACTCCGAAGATTCCCGCCAAATCGTCCGGCTTCCTGGGCCTTCGCAATTGGCTTCTGAAGCCGGCGACATCGTTCTATACCTTCCGCGAAATATCGCGGCCACGATTGATGCCACCGTCGATCGCGGCGGCGCGAATCGAATCGAGTCGGATCCATCTTTGCTGCTGAAACCCCGAGCACGCCCGGATGGCACAGTGCGCGCCATGGGCAGCCTGAATGGCGGAGGCGCCGTGCTGAAGCTGCATACGGCCACCGGAAAAATTCGCCTGCAATATCTGGACGCCGACAGCACGCTGCGCAACTCCCTTCTGCAGGAACAGAAACATCGCATCGAAGAGAAACTTCAACAAACAGGCTTCTCGCTGCCCACCGTACCGAACCAGACTCCCGAAGTTCCGCCGGCGGTGGCTGCTGGTGGGCGAGGCGACTGGTTCGATACCGTAATCACGCGACTGGAAATCGGGCTTACTGGCGGCCTTCACGAGGACCAGGATGAGTTCATGAAGCATGTGTTGAATCAGCCGCCTCCGGAATATCCGCAACTGGCACGCAGAGCTGGCGTGCAAGGTGTTGTGCGCCTGCAAGTACGACTGAAGACGGATGGAACTTTAGTGGTAGAAAAAGTTTTGGAAGGCGAACCGGCACTCGTAGATGCGGCTACAACCGCGGTCCGGCAATGGCGGCTGAATCCCGAGGAGTGGGATGGTAAGAAGGTAGACGTAATCTCGACGGTAACCTTCAATTTTCAGCTGCGCTGAGGCATCGCGCAATTAGATCGATGGCAAGAATTTGTTGGTGTCCTGGGGGCTCCGTCGGATGAAAGTTCTCGAAGGAGGTTCGATTATGACTCGCTCCGCAATCCGTGGCGTGTGCACGTCGATTCTGCTCGCCGCATCACTCGCTGCTCCGCAATGCTTCGCAGTAACGCGCGAGATTACCAAAACATTCCCGCTGCAGGCCGACGGTTCATTCGAATTGTCGAACGTGAACGGTACGGTGCGCATCGAGACATGGGACAAGGATGAGGTGGAAGTGCGGGCGGTGAAAACCACGTCCGAGAAGGAATCTGCGCTGGATCTGGTTTCCATCGAGGTTAATTCCCGCCCCGATGCTCTTTCCATTTCCACCCGCTATCCGGAACAAGGCGGAGCGGAAGTCGCCGTTGAATACACGGTCCATGTACCGCGTCGCGCCCACTTGAACAAACTGAGCACTGTGAACGGAACGCTGCGCGTGATGGACGCAGAATCGATTGGCGACCTGCATACGGTGAATGGCAACATTGAGGTGTATGAGGGCAGCGGCAACGTGCATGCCCACACCACGAACGGAAATGTGTATCTGGAATGGAAGCATCCGGCCGACCTGCACGGGGCTTCTGCGGAAACTACGAATGGCTCGGTGCTTCTGGCGATCCCTGCGGATCTCCGTGCCGACCTGGAGGCGCGTTGCATGAACGGGAGCTTCTCTTCAGAGCTCCCGTTCGTAATGCGGGGAGCGGACCAGCCACGCGTGCTGCATGGCAGGCTGGGGCACGGCAGCGGCGTGGTCCCGATCCACCTAGGAACAGTGAACGGAACGATCAGAATCGTCGCGTTGAAGTCAACCGTTTAGCTTTCCTTTCGTCTAAACGACGTAAGGAGCTGAACGACACCATGAACAAGACACTCTTGCTGACGAGTCTCGGACTCGCGGCGCTAAGCATTTCTCTGATTGCTATGCCAGGTTCCTCTGCACCAATGCAGGACTGCGACAATTCCGCGATTGCGACTCTAGCGGCGAAACTGCAACAACTTGAGGCTGCGCGTGCCGTTGAGACATCACCGGCCATCGCGTCGGCGCAAGAAATAAGCGATAAGGTCATCCAGCTCGAAGACGACCCCAACGAGACACAAGGCGATGTGCAAGTATTCCTGGGCGGCGATGGCAGTTGGCTCGGCGTGGAAACGTCGGAAGTTACGCAACAAAACACCAAGGACTTGAAGCTGCCCGCGGAACGCGGCGCCCTTGTGGGAAAGGTCCTTCCCGATAGCCCGGCAGCCAAGGCGGGGCTCAAGCAAAACGACGTAATCACGGAAATCAATGGACAGCGCATCGAAGGCACAGCGCAATTCCGCCGCATGATTCACGAAATCCCCGCGGGCCGCGCCGTGCAATTAACCGTTTGGCGCGAGGGACGGTCACAAACTATCAGCGCCACGCTGGGAAAATCGGAGGCCCCTCGCGGAACTGGAATGCTCAATGGTCCGGATACTTTCGCGTTTCACATGCCCAATATTCCTGAGATGCCGGAAGTCGCAGGCCTGGGAGACTTGAGTAATTTTGCGCTTATGGTTCCAAGCCAGACTCGCCTGGGAGTTAACGCGGAGGATCTGCAGGGCGACTTCGGAAATTACTTTGGAGCGCCGGACGGAGAAGGTGTTCTGGTCCGCGAAGTTTTCCCAGATTCGCCCGCCGCAAAAGCTGGCCTGAAAGCCGGCGATGTGATCACCAGCGTGAGCGGTGAAAGGGTCCGCTCAACAAGTGGGTTGCGCGACAAACTCCGAAGCGGCAAAGATGCGAAGTCATTTTCACTGGGAGTGCTTCGCAACAAGAGCTCATTGACGCTGAGCGTCGAGCTTCCCGCGCCGGCGCAAAAACATATTCACTCCGAGAGCCATCGAACAAATCTCTGATGGCGGCACTCAGGTCTTCAGGAGCCGGCTCGTGATTCTGCGAGCCGGCTCTCGTCCAACAACGGCGCTCGGACCTCCAGAGCCGTCCCCGTCCAGTCAGGGTCTTCGTCGTCGAATACCGTTCCCCAAAAGTCGCGATGAAGCAAAGCCTCCCCATTCTGAATCGCGCCTAAAAAAGCTCCGCATTCGCACCCGAAAGCCTCCGCGCAGCGGTGGAATCCGACCGTGGGCCAGCACATACCCTCCGAATGACCGCAAGATTTCTGCCCACTTCCACTGCGTCCCTAGATTCACAAGGTAGGGCCACGCCTGACCAGTCAAGATGTCATCGCCTCCGTACCCGGACAAGACGATGCGCGCGTGACTGCCGAGTTGCAGGTTGAATCTGTGAACGCGCTCCAAAAATGGATCGCAGCTCGGTTCCGGAGTCGCCCGAGTTTCCGCAAATGGCACCAAATTCGCGTCCCGCAATATCTCGTGGGCAAGCCCTAGATGTTTCGCCGTAAGCACCGCGAATCCCGTTTCAGAATCATCGAGAAACGAATCCCAGTCCGCTGTAAAAGCCTTCAGCTTCTCTCTTTGACCGCGTTCTGTGGCGATTTGTGTGGCGAAGGCCGCAACCGTGCCAGAGTCCAATCCGCCGCTCAACGTTAACGAGACGTTCCCGTCCGGCAAACGATCCTGAACGACTTCGTGAAGGAGCTCGCGATAAGCGTCGACATACTCTTCGTCGCGTTTCAGCCGCAGCGGCTGCTCGACCGGAAGAACCATGAATCGTTTGATGTCCAAACCCGCTTCCGAAAATTGCAGCACATGGCCTGGAGGGAGCCTGTGAATGTCGTGATAAACGGTATTCGAGGGTTCCCGGCTGATGCCGTGGAGCAGGAAATCTGCAATGTAAACCTCATTCAGATTGCTGGAGATCGTCGGGATCGCTCGCAACACCTGGAGGGAATTGCTAAACGCGAGAATTCTTCCGGCACGCGCATAGTAGAATGGCCGAGCCCCCACAAAATCGCGTACGCACCACAGCTTCTTTCGTTCCACGTCACGGAGCGCGAAGCTGAAATCTCCAACGATTCGTTGCAGGCACGCTTCTCCCCAGAGCCGCCACGCTTGCAGCAGAAGTTCCTCGTCCGTGCTTCCCTCTTGCGGGGATGGCCCGTGCTTCGCGAGCTCTGCAACCAATTCGGCGCGCCCGTCGAGCCGCACCTCCCCGATGAGCCAATACCTTCCAACCAGTACAACGGGTTGGCGCGAGGATTGCCGACCCGCAGCAACTTGAAGCAGGGAAAAGCACGACGCAAAATCGCGTTCAACGAATATGTTCTGAGCATCTGGACCGCGGAAATGCATTCGCTGCAGGATGCCGTCCAGCAGACACTCATCAGACCCCTTCCCGTCCTGGCGGTATATCCCGAGAAAACCGCTCATGACTTCTCCGCCGGCAAGTTGTCGAACTCACTCTCAAAAGGCGTGTAATGTCGGTGTATTTCCTCAGGCTGGTTCAGCGCTTCCCCTTGACACTCGACCCAAGCGTGGGCTTCGAATTTTCCTGCTTGCCTGCGCACGCCAATGCGAATGCGCGAACTGACATTCTGCCGGCCAAGCAGATACCACAACGCCAGTGATTCTTCCAGGCAGGTAGATCGCGTCAAGCCGTGGTGTTCGGCGGCGCGCACCATGCGGCAGGTCTTATGCACGAGTTCGCCAGTGGAACCTGGGGTCAGTGCCGACACCTTTCGACTTTCCAGGCGTTTTTGCAACCAACCCTGCGTCTTCCTATAACCGCGTGAATGCAGCGACATCCCGACAAACGGAAGGAGCGCCGCGGCGCGAAGAAACAACTTCCGCGCTTCGGGATCCAGAGCGCTAAATCGTCGGAATCGGTCCCACATCGGCAGGCGACACGTCCAGCAGCCCGTTGTCCACTAGGCTGCTCAAAAGTTCGGCAAGATGGCTGCGCAGAACTTCAGGTTCCACTTCATATTCTTCCAGGAGCTTTTCGTACGCGGATTCAATGCAGGGCGAGGTGGTGGCCAACGTGAACATGCGTGACCCCATGGCGTCCAGCCCAAAGTATTTCTCGGTGTCGAGATTCAGCAGCACCGACTCGCCGCACAGATGGCTCACTAGCACCTGGCATGGGACTATGGCGCGATTTGTAAACGGGACCATCCGTGCGCTCCTCTTCATTCTGTTCTAAGTGTGCGTCAAGCTAGCCGTACGGCCCGGGAACACGCCTGTGGTATTTTACCGGGGATTTCTCTTCCCCGCCATCGCCGATGCGGGTGAAGCTGGCACGTTCGATTGTTTTCTTTTGTAGGAAACGCTATAAGTTCGAGAGTGACCGCCTCCGCCATCAGCGTCGAATCGCTCGAAAAATGGTTTCCTCCAACCCATAGCGGCTGGCGAGCCTTCCTTCAGCCATTCGCGACGGCAACCACTCCCGCCTTGCGGGGAATCTCGATGGAGGTCGCGCAAGGAGAGTCGGTCGCGCTGTTGGGAGCAAATGGTGCGGGCAAGACCACACTGCTTCGCATTTTGGCCACGCTGTTACTCCCGACGCGAGGATTCGCGCGACTCGCCGGCCATGATGCGGTGCGGGAAGCGGCTGCGGTGCGTCGCCAACTCGGCTATCACGCCGGCAGTGATCGGGGTTTCTACTCCAGACTGACGGGCAAAGAAAATCTTCAATTCTTCGGCCGGCTGAACCATCTTTCCGAGGAATACCTCAACAGTCGGATTCGCTCTCTTTCGGAACAATTCAAGCTGTGTGAAGCCCTTAATCGCCAGGTGCGTTCCCTTTCCTCAGGGACTATTCAGCGGCTTAGCTTGCTTCGCTCCGTGCTTCACCAGCCCAAAGTACTTCTTCTGGACGAACCCACCCGCAGCCTCGACGCAATTGCCGCAGCCGAGTTTCGGCGCTTCCTGAAAAAGGAAGTTGTCTCCACTCAAGGCACTTCCCTTCTATTCGCCTCTCATACGTTGCCGGAAATCGAATTTCTGGCTGACCGCGTGGCCATTCTTCAACAAGGCGCCATCATTGCCTTCGATTCGCCCGCGGCTCTGAAAGCCAGGCATTCCGTGGCCTCACTCGAGGAAGTGTTCCTCCGCCTCACAGGGCACGGCGTGCAAGCGATCGAGGAGCCCCACCCGGCATGAAGCGTACGCTGCGAGACCTGTTCCTGTTTTTTGCGCGCGACTTGCGAATCGCCAGCACCTACCGCAGTCCGTTTGTTTTGGAAGCGGTTGAAGCCCTGTTTGCCGCCGCGATGTTTTATTACGTCGCAAGATTCGTCGATTCGCCGGCCCTCCGCGAATCGTTGCCGCAAGGCAACACCTACTTCGCGTACTCGCTGGTGGGCTTTCTCTTCTTCGACTACTTGAACGCAGCTCTCGATACGTTCGAGAGGAGTTTGATGGAAGCCCGTGACGCGGGAACGCTGGAACCTTTGCTGGTGACCCAGGTTCCGCTGCCCGTCATTCTGACCGGCTCGGCCCTCTACCCGTTCGTTGCCACTACCCTGCGGGTCGTGGTGTATGTTGGGTGGGGAGCGCTGCTGTTCGGCTTCCCTCTGCGCTCTGCGAATTGGCTTTCTGTTTTGGTCGTACTGATCGCCACGATACTCGCCTTCTCTGGCCTGGGGATCTTCTCGGCCAGCTATTTGCTGCTCTTCAAGCGCGGGAATCCCGCCAGATGGTTCGTGGTCGGCGTCTCCAGTATTGTCGGCGGCATGCTATTCCCCATCAGCATTCTTCCTCCTTGGCTGCAATTTGTGGCCCGCTTCAATCCAGTCACTTACGCCTTGGATGCAATGAGGGCGGCGCTGCTGGATGGTGCCAATCTCTTCGCGATAGCTAGGCCCCTGCTGGTGCTGCTGGTTTTCGCGGTAATACTTTTGCCTGCCTCCGCGGCAACATTTGCCTGGGCGCTGCGCCGCACTAAAATGACCGGCACTTTGACGCACACCTAGCCTGGATTATTCACGATTTTTCTGGCGAAAATGGAAAAGGTGCTCTAAAAGATTGATGAACACTGGGTTTTAGCGAACCCAGTATTCTCTTTCGGAGCACCCAGAGATGACATCTTGTATACCACAGCTGTCCTTTTCCTTCTACCGACACCGAGCCGTTCGAGCTGATTTCACTGGGGGCCAGATTACCAGTGATGCCGGCCTGCTGCCGTTGCGGGCCTTTGATCAGCGGTATGGGCTTACTCGTGGGCTGGCAGAACATGTCTGCGATCCTCGCGAAGAGGAACGGGTTCGTCATTCCGTGTTGTCGTTGTTTCGTCAACGCCTGTACCAGATCATTGCGGGCTACCAGGACGTCAACGACGCGGATCGGCTGCGTTACGATCCGGCTTTTCAGATTCTCGCGGATCAACCGCTGGGTGAACCTCTCGGATCACAACCAACCCTCAGCCGCTGGGAGAATTCGCCCTCGCCTCGCGAGCTCCTCAAGCTGCAGGACGCTTTACTCGATTGGTTTGTGAACATCTGCGGGAAGCAAGTCCGGAAACGAGGAGAGATCCTGCTCGATGTCGATTCCACGGACGACCCCACTCACGGGCAGCAGCAGCTCAGCTTTTTCAATGGTGGCTATAACCAGCACATGTACCACCCCTTGCTGATCTTTGAGCGTCACACCGGTTGTTTGCTGGCCGCCCGATTGCGTCCGGGCAGAGTTGTTAGTCACGCCCGCATCATCCCCTTGCTGTTACGCATCGTTCCGCGACTTCAGCGTGAATTTCCCAAGGTCCGAATCAAGTTACGTGCGGATGCTGGTTTCGCCACCCCACTGTTCTATGAATTTTGTGAGTTTTTCGGCCTGCAGTACGCCATCGGCATAGGCACCAACTCCCGGTTGCAAGGTGAAGCTCAGCGCCTCGAGCATCGTCTCGCGAAACGTTATCGGCGAACCGGAGCGCCACAGCGATCTTTTTCCAGCTTTCGCTATCGCGCACACCCCTGGTCTCATTCAGCGGCGCATCTGCTACAAGGCCGAACACGCCGCTGCCGGCACCAACCTGCGTTTCCTGGTCACCAACTTGTCAGGCCGGAGCGGCTCCGTTTTTTCCTTCTATAACGATCGCGGCGAATGTGAGAACCGCATTGAGGAGTTCAAAAATGGTTTCGCTGCCGACCGCTTGACTGCCACCGTTTTCGGGCCAATGCATTCCGACTGTTGCTCCACAGTTTCGCCTATAACCTGGTCAACTTGTTTCGCCTGCAATTGCCTTCGTCGATGCGCTCCGCACAAATCGAAACCCTACGCACGCAGTTGTTCAAGATCGGCGCACGCATTCGTCAAACAGCTCGTTGCGTCCGCATCCACTTGGCCAGCGGCTGGCCTTTTCAAGATCTATTCCAAGCCGCCTCGCTCTGCAACTCCTCTTAGTTATTTTGCGTCGATCGATAACACACTTTGGGAAGGGCAAGGCGGAGCTGTCTCGAAAAACAGTTCGAGGAGCCGAACAGCACTACGACAGACCCACTTGGACGTCGCCAATAGGACACAATTCTAATTTTGCGTCACCAGCAGATCTTTTTCGCTACGATTCCGGTCACTCATGAATTAACCAGGCTAGGGTGTCGCTATTTCCATAAAAAAGCCGGCACTGCAGTGCAGCGCCGGCTCGATCCACCTGAGTGTAAGCGGGTTCCTACGACTTCTTTTTCTTGTTACCTACCTTCGTATCAATTCCCCCTGTCAGTTGGTTTAACTGCTCCAGTCCCTGCTTCGCCTGCGCGCCAATCGGCCCGTTTGGATCCAGCTCAATTGCCTTTTGAAAGGCCTCGGCAGTGCCCGGCTTGGGAGTCACTTCGATTTTGTCGCCCACCTGTTTATAGATGCTTGGGTCCGCAACCATACAGGTGCCCAACAAATACCAGCCTTGCGCGTTTTTCGGATCCAGCGTTGTCGCCTTTTTCAAGGGTTCAATCGCATCCTGCATTCTGCCAGCCTGATACAAACTGATACCGAAGTTCCTCCAGGCCAGCGCTGCGTTTGGCGGATCGAGTTCTGCGCTCTTCTGATAAGCCGCTTGCGCTTCATCGATCTTGCCGGTGCGCCCCAGCACGTTGCCGAGGTTATTGTAATAGCCGGGGTTATCGGGTTTCGCAGCAACGGCCTGCTTGTAGGCATTGATGGCTTCGTCGTTGCGGCCAGCCAGATCGTAGGCTTCTCCCAGCCGCGCCCAGAAAACGGCCTGGTTCGGGTCCTTTTCGCCGGCGATCTTTTGCGCTTCCTGGAATTCCGCTACCGCTTTGTTCGAAAGATCGGTGACCTTCGCCTTCGCCGCATCGCGCTGGTCCGCCGTGGCTTTAGAGGCATCAGCCTTGGCTGTACGTTCCTGTTCCAGCAATGCAACGCCCGCATTGTAGTGCTCCTTCATGCCGGCCACTTTTCCCTGCTCTTCTTTTTGCTGCTTGTACTTGGCGGCGGCTTCCGGGTTCTGTTTTTCCAGGATTTCCTTGAAGTTGATATTCACATTCGACGTGTCCCCGGAATGAACTTCCGTCACAGCCTCATACGGCTGCGCCATCTGCGGCACTAGGAAAGAAACCACATACTTTCCCGACTTTAGATTCACGAATACGAACTTTCCTTGATCGTCCGTTTTGCCATCCTGCGTGGCTCCCTGATCGTTCTTGATCTTCAGGGGCAAATTAGCAAAGGGCTTGCCTTCAAAGTCGATAACTGTGCCTGCGATCTTGCCATCGTTTTCTGCGGTCGCCTTGGGCACCAGCGCGAATGCCAGTCCCATCGTCAAAATCGCGGCGAGCGCGAACGCCTTCTTCAATTTCAACATGCTCCACTCTCCTTTGTTCTTTGAGGAGCGCCGGCCCCGGTTCTCTGGCCGGTATCTACCCCATTATCGCTCATCTGGGCTGGTTTCCAATGGGCGGCAACATTTTTCTCAGACTTGGCTGGCTGCGCGCGATTTGTACGCGATGGGGTCTTCGACTCCCACCTCAGCGAACGCCCGCAACCGCAGCAGGCAGCTGTCGCATCTGCCGCACGCGGCTTCTTCCCCCTGATAGCATGACCACGTCAGCTGCAACGGCGCTCCTAACTCCAGCCCCCGCCGAATGATCTCGCTTTTCTTCTTGCCGATTACCGGCGTGATGATCTCAATCTTCGTTTCCGGCCGCGTCCCAACTCGAATCAGCTCCTGAAACACCTTGTAATATTCTGGCCGGCAATCCGGGTAGCCCGAACTATCTTCCGCCACTGCGCCAATATAAATAGCGCCCGCGCCGGTCGCTTCAGACCAGCTTACGGCGACACTCAGAAAATGGGCGTTGCGGAACGGCACGTAGGTCACCGGAATCTCAGCATCGCCCCTAACGCCCGCCGGCGCGCCCAATTTATCCTCGGGTACGGCAATCAATTGATCCGTCAGGGCTGATCCACCGATCGCCCGAAAGTGGTCCAGTTGTACCACCAGACGGTCTTTCACTTCGTAATAGTCGGCGATCTCCTCAAATGCGCGACGTTCCCGCTGCCGTGTTCTCTGTCCGTATCCCGCATGAAGCAACCCCACATTCCGATCGCCGTGGCGCTCCCGGGCAATGGCGGTGCACACGCACGAATCCATTCCTCCACTGAGCAGAACAACCGCTTTGCGTTGGTCGCCCATACTCTTCCTGTGCCCCTTGAACTACACGCCCTTGGTCGTCGGGTGCCACACAATCTTGTGCAGTTGCAACCCCAACCTCGCCGTCAGTCCGTCTTCCAGCATCCATTCAACGAGCAGTCTCGGCTCAAGTCCAGTCCATTTGCCTTCCGGATCGTGATGCACCGGGGAAAAAACAATTTCTTTCACGCGCTCAGCCAGGCGCTGCTCTCGTGAAAATTTACGCGCAAATTCATAGTCCCTTCGAGACGTCAGCACGAATTTCACCTCGTCGTTCGCAGAAAGCTCCGTCAGGTTTCGTAGGTCGAAGGTATCGGGCTCGCCGGAGTCAGGACCCTTTACGTCGACAATCTTGATCACCTCTTTGGGCAACCGCCCGATGAACCGCTCGCCGCTCGTTTCTATCATCACTGTGTATCCTTCGGCGAGCAGGCGCTCCGCCAACGGATAAATCTCTTCCTGAAGCAGTGGCTCCCCTCCCGTCAATTCCACTAGGCCAACTCTAGGTTTCCCTTCGCCACAGCGCCCGCTCAATTCATCAACCCTCGTCGCCACATCTTTGACAGTCATCCTCTTCCCGCCGTGGAAGGCGTACGCCGTATCGCACCACGTGCACCGAAGGTTACATCCCGTCAGCCGCACAAAAATACACGGAAGGCCCGAGCGAGAGCCTTCCCCTTGAATCGATTTGAATATTTCGGTGATGAACATAGGGCACTACGGATGGAATTTCTTTTTTTACTCCCCGGTCTTGGCCTCTTTCACAGATCTGCGCGACAGCCAATACATCGCTCCAAAGAACAGCACCATCGCCACCGCCAGTCGTGGATAGCCGGGCGTAATTCCCATCAGCCGCAGCACCACGATATAGCCCGCGGCAACCAGTACCGCTGGAATCAGAATGATGAAGTGCGAACGATTCATCCCTTCGCCTGCTTCCAATACTTGGCCATGGCGGTATCTGTTTCCCAGATTACGACGTCCTTCACCCCAGCGCCCGCGGGCAGGTCCTTCAATTGCCCCGTGATTTCTTCATAGAAATACTTGGCCATATTTTCCGCCGAAGGATTCACAGTAACGAAGGGTTCCAGGTCGTTGATGAATTGATGATCCAGGCGCTTGATGATGTCGCGAACGACGTGTTTGAGCTGGGTGAAATCGACGAGCAACCCAATATTGTCGAGCTGCGGCCCTTCCAGCGTCACCTGCACGCGGTAGTTGTGGCCGTGCGGGTTTTCGCACTTGCCCTTGTAGCCGCGCAGCGCGTGCCCCGCGGAGAACGTCTCTTCCACACTCACTTGGAACATAAGCTGGCTTTCTTCCCCTTATCCCACTCGCTCAATCCTGTGCCCGGCCTGCCCGCTTACTCTGCTTCGTGGTGGATTCTACTTCAGGCGTGGCCTTTGCGGACAGGAACCGTTCGACCTCCGTCAAATCCTGCGTCGTCCGGTAGTGCGGCAAGGACTCAAGGAAAATTTTACCATACGGCATGCGGGTGATGCGGGTGTCCAAAAGCGCCAGAACTCCACGGTCCGTTTTCGTGCGGATGAGCCTGCCGAATCCCTGTTTTAGCGCCAGCACCGCCTGCGGTACCTGAAACTCCGAGAACGGATTGCGCCCTTCCTCTTGAAGCGCACGCACGCGCGCGGCAACGATGGGGTCGCTGGGTACCGCGAATGGCAAGCGATCAACGATGACGCAAGAAAGCTGTTCGCCCGGCACGTCCACGCCCTGCCAGAAACTCGAGGTGGCGAACAAAACCGCATGCCGCGTGTTCTTGAATCGTTCCAGCAGCACCGATCGTGGCGCCGTGCCCTGCAACAACAAAGGAAAATCCACCCGATTGCGCACGCGTTCGAACAAATCGTTCATCTGCGCATAGCTGGTGAACAAGCAGAAAGCGCGGCCGCGGCTATGTTCCAACAGCGCTACGATTTGGTCGGCTGCCTTGGCGGCAAATCCCGGGTCGCGCACGTCCGGCATTTTCTGCGGCAAGTACAGCAGCGCCTGGGATTGGTAGTTGAACTCGTGGGGCAACGCGTTTTCTTTGCTATGGTCCAGCCCCAGCCGTTGGCGAATGTACTCAAAACGTTTGCCCACCGTCAGCGTCGCGGAGGTCAGAATCACGGTGTCGAACGCCTCGAACAGCCTTTCCCGCAGAATCTGGCTGACGTCAATCGGCGTGGCGGCCAGAAACACTCCTTTATTTCGCCGCTCGAACCAATACACGTAATTCTTCTCGTTCGACTCGAAAAGAAATGCCAACTCCTGCCGAATCTCAAAGCTGCGCCGCGCGATGCGTAAAAGTTCTTCGGGCTTTTGCGTTAGCGACGCAAACTCCGTCTCCAGTCCTTTCATAGCGTTCATCACGCCGTCGTAGGCTTCGCGATTCTGTTCCAGGAACGCTTCGCGCTCGTTGCGGCTGAACGGAAACCTGCCGTCGCGCGGCGGAAACGTATCGAAAAACGCACGACTTCTCTCGCGGATTCGCTGCGTGCGTCGCAACAAGGAAGGCGTGCCCAGGTGCGTCAGCCGCATCGCGTGGTCCGCGTCTCTCGCCAGCTCCTCAAAGCGGAAATTGGAAATTTGCCGGCCAAAGTAATCGCTCGCCACATCTTCCATCTCGTGCGCTTCGTCGAACACCACCGCCGAATATTCCGGCAAAATGCTGCCGAAATCGTCTTTCTTCAATGCCAGGTCCGCGAAAAAAAGGTGGTGGTTCACGATGATCAGGTCCGCATCCTTCGCGCGCTGGTGCATCTGCGTTACGAAACATTCGTTGAACTGCGGACACTTCTGGCCGGTGCAGGTGTCGCGCCGCGCGTCGATGCGCGACCACAATTCTGAATCGTCGGGCAAAAAGGTAAGCTCGGTGCGGTCGCCCGTTTCCGTCAATTTCGCCCACTGCAGAATCTGGCGAAATGCGTCTACTTCCTCCATGCCCCGTAGCATCGGTTGGTCAGACATGGCATGCGCCTTCGTCAAACAAAGGAAATTGGACCGACCCTTCATCACCGCAACCTTCAGGTTGGGCGCGAAGTGCTTCTGGAGAAACGGAACATCTTTCTGGTACAGCTGTTCCTGCAGGGATTTCGTGGCTGTCGAGATCACCACGCGTCTCCCACTGCAAATTGCGGGCAGCAGATACGCCAGCGTCTTCCCGGTGCCCGTCCCAGCCTCTACAATCGCGTGATGGTGATTGGCAAAGGCGTCATGGATGGCTTCGGCCATGTGCAACTGGCCCGGCCGGTGCTCGTAACCTCCGATCATCGACCGTTCCAGCAAGCCGCCGGGGCCGAAAATATCGCGCATACTGGGGGCGTCACCGGTGTCGACGTGCTGCTCGGAAACAGGTTCCGGCGCTATTTCGTCAAATTCCTCTGGGTGGGAGTAAGCCGCGGGTGGCGCCGCCTTTCGCCGAGGAGCATGCTCCTCCTCCAACGGGACGTACACGCGCTCCATCGGCTGCTGCTTGCGCTTTTGTTCAACCTCTGAGGGATTCGCCTTGGAATTGCGTTTGACCAGAGAACCTGCCTGACCGCGTCGGGTTGATGCCCTACAAATCAACAATAACACAACCGTTTCCGGGCCTCCTCTCACCCGCACGCCGTTAGAAATTGGGCACCCTTGCCCGTTCTTGGGACACCGCGACGGCCCGGTAAGCGCTACATTGATACGGGGGATTAAGCTTACGTCCCGCAGTTGTGCGCAGACTTGGGGTGTGCGATGAAAATGAAGACATTTTCTGTCCTGACTTTATCCGCAGCGGCTTTCCTTTTGACCTCCTGTAGCGGACTTAATAGCAGTGGGGGGTGCACAACGAATTGCGGCGGTGGTAATGCCAACCTCAGCATCACTCTCTACGATCTCCCGCCAGCAGGCGTCTCGATTCTGAGTTTCACGCTTCCGGTTGCCGGCATTACGCTCACGCCTTCCAGCGGCACGGCAGTCACTGTCCCAATCACACCTACGTCGTATGAGCTGACTCGCTTGCAGACCGACTCAGCCTTGGTGGGAGTTAATCTGTCTGTGCCCGCAGGGACCTACACGTCCATCAATATCACCGTTACGGCTTCCAGCGGAGTGTTTATCAACACCTCCGGCGGAACAATCGGGACCTGCGTAAATGGAGCTGTCTGCGCGATGCCTTCTGGCGCGGCGACAACGATTCAGGTTCCCCTTTCTCTCACGCTGACGGCGAATCAGAATCAATGGATCGGACTCGACTTCAATCTCGCAAACGCCATCACCAACACCAACGGCGTCGCCGTAGATTTCAATCAGCCCAACGTTATGACCGCCACCACAACCGTTCGGCCTGGGATTCCTTCTGGAAGTGTGGACACGATCGAAGACTTCATTGGGGTCGTGACCGCGGTGACTTCAAGTAGCATCACGGTGCAATCCGGGATGACGGGCAATAGCATGACTGCAACGATCTCCTCCAACACCGGGTATGACCTTGCACCCGTGGCCTACAGCAACTGCCAGGGAACGGCCGCGGCTTGCGTCACCACCGGCAGCACCGTAAGCCTCGACGCCGCTCTGAGTGCCTCAGGCGTTCTTACAGCAACCGAAATCGACGTCTTGGACGCTTCCGCTTTGGATGAAGTGGAAGGAACCATTTATCCGACATCCACGGCCGGAGTAGTCGGGCTGATCGTCGCAGACAAGACGGCCATCACTTCCACGACTCCTTTGGCCAGTTCCACCACAACCTACGGCACCGGCATATTCCTGACGGTAGACACGGGCACTACGTACTCCGTGGACACCAAGACTCTCTCTTCGCAGAATCTTGGCCTTAACGGGTTGTTTACCGGAAGCGGGGACCTGTTTGCCGGGCAAACCGTCCGCGTGCAGCTTTCCAACATTACTTCGACAACCAGCGGTATTAGCGCCACGGCAAATAATGTAGTCTTGCGCTGGTCACGTTTCACCGGAACTGTGAACTCCGTCGCGGGAAACAGCTTCACCCTTGCCAACATTCCCGGTTACATCAATACCCTGAATCCGACGCTAAGCCTCACACCGCAAGTAATGACCTATGTGAATGCGACATCCTTCGATGGCATCACCGATGTCAGCGGCTTGAGTGCAACAACCAGTCAACTGGCTTCCATCCGCGCTCTTTACATTGACCGGGCCTCGCCGCCGTTCCAGGCCGCAAAGGTTCGCGTCCCGTAAACAAGAATTTCTACCGCCTCCGCAAAGGCAACGGGCCCCGAGAAATTTCGGGGCCCGTCTTTTTTTCAGAATCAGATGTAGAAGTAAGCCGCCAATTCGTTCCCGGTTGCCGCTAGATTCCTCCTACCATCGTGTTAGGGGGCAGCGGCGTTCCCACCGGCCCAACCGGTGTCATCGGCACTGGCGGAATGTTCGGAGCGATCATCGGCTGTAGCCTGCGATACAGCGCCAGAGAAATGGCCCCTACGCCCCACAGAATCACCACGAACTTGGCCCAGCCGCCAACAAAAGGAACACTAGTTACAATCCGCACCAGGATAACGCCAACGGCCATGCGCGCCACCAACGGCCAGAATTCGCTGGTGCGCCCCATGATCCACTGACCCACGATCGTGCCAACCACGATCTGCGCGGCCATAAGAATCACCACCCACAAAAGAAGCGTGGAGATACCGACAAACAGTCCAATCACCGTGCAGCAAACGATGATCGCTGCGATGGGCACACCGAACAGAACCAGAACGCCCAAACCAAATGAAGCTCCGTAGTGCTCACCCATTTCCGCCGTTTCCTTGGCAAAAATCGGCAGCAGACCGAACAGCACTAGGCCAAACAGAATGGAGGTAGCCGTCCAGATCGCGCGCCACACATAGTAGCCGCCACCACGCTCAAATTCCGATTTGTGCTCGGTCTGCTTAAACTCCATCGGCGAGCCCAGTTTGGCTCCCGAAGAAACATCAGGCGGCTTGTTTCCTTCAAACGAGGTTTTTCCGTCGATCACCGCGCTGCTGGTTATCGTCAGGGAATCCCCTTTCACATGCAAGTCTCCACCAATATTTCCTGAAACATTGCTGAAAGCGCAGAAACCCAGCACATCGCGGCCAACCTTGCCATCAATCGCCAGCGACTTGCTGAAATCCGTCAAGCTATGGCCGATCTTTCCGTTGCTATCCAGCGTGAAGCTTTCGTCAAACGCCGTCACGGCTTTATCCACCGTTCCGCTAATGGTGATGTTATTCGTGAATGCGCGGATGTTGCCATCGATTTGCCCGGTGATGCGGCTGACTTGGCAGAAGCAAATCAGGTCGCCGGTGATGTGCCCGGGCACATCGACCTGCGTCCCAAAGGCATAAACGTCGCCGTCTACCGTTCCTTCGATCCGGATGTGATTGCCAGTGCCGTAGAAGTCGCTCTTGATGGTTTCGTCTTTCTTCACTTCCACGTTGTCGGCCTTGCGAAATTCCGCGGCTGACGTGGTGCTCGGCAGCGCGGCCAGTAGACCCAGGCTCGCGAACAGCAACGCCAGCGCCGATCCCCGTTTCACATATTTGCGGAAGGCAAACATTCCAAACCCTGCAATCGCTGCAAGAGCAAGAAATTCAAAGAGCGTGAACATCGATTGCCATCCTTTCCAAAAGGCCCCCTGGAAAAACAAAAGGCTCACCAGGCTGCTGCTGCCAAATCCCGCCGCATCCAGTTTCTGTTGCATCGGTTCGATATAGTCACTGTAAAGGGCATACACGCCAAGCACTGCCAGCCCGAACACCACTCCCCAGATCCACTGCATCGATTTCTTCACCGCCATCCGGAATTCCGCCAGCCGCGCCGGAAGCGGTTCGTCCTGCTCTAGCATTGCGCGCGTCAGCAACCGCGATTCACGGTCGAGAGCCCGCAGCAGCGTCAGGCACTTCTCGCACGTTTGCGTGTGCAGAGACACCTCCTGCGCGCTTTCCCGGTCCAGTTGCCGCTCCGCGTATAGCAGCAGCGTCATCTCGTCTATGTGCTTGTTCGCGCTGTCCTCAGGATTGCTCACCGTATCCCTCCTACGGCGACTGCATTATTCTCGCCCAACGCTTGCCGGAGTTCGTGTCGCGCGCGCAGCAAAACCACTCCTACAAACGCCCTTCGCACGCCCAGGGCGTCTGCAATCTCGTCATAACTCATGTCCGAGTAATAGCGCATCACCAGCGCCATACGCGCCCGCAGGCCCAGTTTGTCCAGCGCCCTGCGCACTTCTTCGCTGCTGCGCTCTTCGATCAGTTTTTCCAGTTGATTCGGTTCCGGCGCTTCCAGTGGAATCTCGGTCACATCTTCCGTTTCTTTGTCCTGACGTACTCTGCGGCGCCGCAACATGTCCCAGCAATGATTGGCGGCAACTTTGTACAACCATGCCGTGAATGATCGGCTTTGATCGTACTGAATCAGTTTGTCGCGCAACTTCATGAAGATCTCCATCGTAGCGTCTTCCGCATCCTCCCGTGTCGGCATGGCTCGACGGCAGAAACGAAAAATCGCCGGGGCATACTCCCGGTATAGATCGCCCCAAGCTTGGGTATCCCCGGTCCTCGCCCGGACGATTAGTTCCGTCGGCTCCGTTTTTCCCGGCGCGCTCATTCGCCCTGGTTTCAGCGGTTCCATAACCTAGTACGCACCATCGGCCCTAAAACTATCACAAGTTGCTATCGGCACTGGTGACAGACAGGCCTAATCTAGCGCCGAGCCTGTTCGAAACCCAGTCGAGGGTCGCTGACGCTGCGCCGAAAGCCGGAGACAGCCGACACATCGCCAAGTCGGACCGGGCGTAAGCCAGAGTCATTCCCAAAATGAAGCGGATCCGGAGAACACCCCCGAATCCGCTTAAGTCCCTCATACTTATACTGTTAGAAGGTGAACTTTGCAGCGATCTGCAAACCCCGCGGACCTCCGCTTCCGAGGAATGGGTACCCAATTCCGACGTCACCGGTGGCCGTCAAATTATAAAACCCGGAGGAACGACCGGTAGTCTCGAACCCATGGGGAGCCGCGTCCGCAATAAAATTGGGCAGGTACGGGTTGGCAAAATTGGGGTGGTTGAACAGGTTATACGCTTCGAAGCGCAATTGCATAACCAGCCGCTCGGTTAGATGCGTGTCCTTATAAATAGAGAAGTCGAACTGGCGGAAGTTGGGACCGATGAGCGAGTTTCGCCCAAGACTCCCGAAATGGCGGGTTCCCGGAACGCACGTGCCGGTTGTCCCGTCGAAGGCGGGTGAGCCCCCAACGGTGATGGGAGTACACGGTACCGCGAAGGAACTCAAATCAAGGAACTGGGTGGGATCATGCTGGTTGTAATGCACCGACCCGACGATATCGGGACGCCCGAAGCCTTCGCCGCTGCCGTCAAAATCATCTTCAAAGTTGTAATTCAGTTGGAACGGCTGCCCAGACTGCACCGTAACAATTCCGTTCACGCCCCAACCGTTGCGGATAAGTTTGTACCGCGAGTCCTTGGCGTCCGGTATTTGGTAGATAAAATTCCAAACGAACCGGTTGCGCACGTCGAAATTGGAATTGCCGCGATTCGCTCCGATGACCGCTTGGCTGTTGTTGGGCTGCGAGGCGTTGGGCACGTAATCCTCGCCGTCGCTGGCATCGTCAAGCGAATGAGACCAAGTGTAGTTCACCGTTGAAGTCAGTCCATGCCAGTTATTGATCTGGTAGCTGAACTGCAGCGAGTTGTAGTTAGAATTCGCCGAGCCTTCCAGATAGTTGATATAGAAAAACGGACTGGGGTTGGCATTGCCGGGCTGCGCGAAGAAGCGCGGTACTCCATAGGAACTGCTGCAGTCGCAAGCAAGATCCGCCGCCGTAATTTGTTCCTGAGTCGGCTGGTTGATATCGCGGAAACGGAACAGCTTGTGCCCTTGCGAACCTACGTAGCTAACCTGGAAGCTCATCGTCCGCGTCAGTTGTTGCTGCAGGTTCAGGTTGTAATTCTCCATGTACGGCGTGCGGATTCCCTGATCCACGCCGAAGGCATCACCCATCGGTGATATTCCGCTGAAGACCGGCAAAGCTGAATTCTGAAGTGCTCCCCAAAATTCGGACCACTCAATAAGGTATAAAATCGCTGTCTCGGAAAGGGAGCAGAAATGAAATCGAGGCAACGGAGGACCTTCAGCGCGGAGATGAAAGCACGAATCGCGCTGGAGGCGATCAAGGAGCAGAAGACCATTCAGGAAATCGCTTCGCATTACGGCGTACATCCCGGCCAGGTGGCGAACTGGAAGCGGCAAGCGATTCAAGGAGCGCCGGAACTGTTCGCGGATCGGCGCTCGCAGCCGGACACGAGCGAGGAAGCGCTAAAGGCGGAGTTGTACCAGCAGATCGGGCAGCTGCAGGTGGAGCTGGACTGGCTTAAAAAAAAGTCCGGTTTATCGCGTTAGAGCAGAGGCAAGGATGGATTGCATCGCACAAAGACCTGAGCATCCGGCAGCAATGCCGCTTGGCGGTGGTTTCGCGGTCGGGATGGTATTACGAGGCGGAACCGGAAGCGGCCGAGAATCTGCGCTTGATGCGGTTGATCGACGAGCAATACACACGGACGCCGTTTTACGGAATCCGGAGGATGGGTTGGTGGCTCGGCGAGCAAGGACACGCGGTCAACGCGAAACGGGTACGCCGGCTGATGCGGCAGATGGGGCTGGAGGCGCTCTATCCGAAGCCACGGCTGTCGGATCCCGGGTTAGGACACAAGATCTATCCGTATCGGCTGCGCAGCCTCAAGATCGATCGGCCCGACCACGTTTGGGCCAGCGATATCACCTACATTCGCCTGCGGCAGGGCTTTGTTTATCTGGTGGCGATCATGGATTGGTTCAGCCGCTATGTGCTGGCGTGGGAAGTATCGATTTCGTTGGAGAGCGCCTTTTGTGTGGCGGCATTGGACTGGGCATTGACGACGACGCGGCCGGAGATCTTCAATACCGACCAAGGGGCGCAGTTCACCAGCGAGGTGTTTACGAACCGTCTCGAGAAGCAGGACATCACGATCAGCATGGACGGACGTGGACGAGCGATCGACAACATTTTAATCGAACGATTATGGCGGACGGTAAAATACGAAGAGGTGTATCTGAAGGATTACGGCGGGGTGTTAGAAGCAGTCTCCAATCTCAAAAGCTATTTCACTTTTTACAATCACGAACGCCCGCATCAGTCGTTGGGCTATCAGACGCCGGCGGCGATCTACTTTGGGAAGATGAAATGCGTTTGAAGAGGGACAAAACAGCGTATGCCGTGGGTCGACCGAGTTGGCGATCGTCGTTCCTGGGCGATCCTGGCGCGAAATTTCTCTGTGGAAAACTAGAGCGAGGCACGAAGAAAGAAAAAAGTAGCAAAAAAGAAAGAAAAGAGGGCCTGTGGAAACTGACGCTACTGATGGAAGTCCGCAAAGAGTGCGGATTCCCACAGCAGCTTGAAAAGAGCCTCGCAAAAGACGCTCGGCTTTTTCACAGTTCCCACAGGCCCAACAACAAGGATCTATCTATAATGTTTTGCAGGCAGCGATCCACCTTAATAAGGCTAAATTTTGGTCCGAAGGATGGGGAGCACCTTATTCAGCGTACCGCCGAGGAGTCCAACCGTGGAGATCAGATTCGGTCCCACGAGACCGTTGTAAGCAGGACCGGGATCAAAACCGCTGTTGAACGGCAGATGTCCCATGAACATATCCTGAGAGAAGGCATCCATAAATATGCCGTACCCTGCACGCACCACCGTTTTCTGTTTGCCAGTGACATCCCATGCCACACTCACGCGCGGGGCCCAATTGTTGTAGTCCGGATTGTAGAGATGCCCGGGACCCACGGCGAAACCGAGCCCGGTAGTTGGATCCACGTTGGTGAAGTTTTCGTGTTTTTCCGTGACGATGCCGAAGTAATCGTAGCGAAGGCCCAGGCTTAGGGTCACGTTTCGCAGAATGTGATAAGTATCCTGAACATAAGCCGCTTGAGAATTCTCAAACGTGTTGCGGTTAGTAACACCGGCAAGCTGGCTGCCACCATCGGGTACACCATCCAGGAAATCGCCGAGAGACGAAAAGGACAGTTTGCCACGGAAATTCGCGTTAAAATTTTGCGATACCGTCGTGCGTCGGAACTCGTAACCAAACTTGATGTCGTGCTTCCCTTTTTTCCACGAGATATTGTCGATGAAGTGCCAGTTCGAATCCACGCGGTTCCGCGGATCGCTGGAACTGGCTCCCAATTGCGGGAACGAACCGACGTTGATGCGCGGCATTCCCAGGTTGTAGCCAGTCCGCCAGTGTTCAAGCCAATCGAGGCGGGATCGAACGTCCCATCCTGTGGAAAGAATCCCTCAGCGAAACGATTCCACCCAAGCCGGGCTTCGTTGACAACCGCAGGCGTCATCACGGAAACAAACGACAGGGAAATGAGTTGCACGCGTGTGGGAGTACTTGTGCTGTAGCCAGGAAGCGCTCCTCCACCTACCAGCGCCAGCGGAAAAACCTGCGTGCTGTCGCCAATGTAGTAGCGTCCCGTAAGGCTATTATTCGCGTTGACGTTGTAATCGACCTTGATGATTCCGCCGTTGATGTCGTTCAAAAACGGCGTCGACAAAACCGTATTGGTTCCGCTCGCGACGGCAGGTCCGTCAACCGGGTTTCCCAGGCAAGATCCCGTGCCCGTAGGTTTCGGCCAGCCCTTCTGCGCCAGAATGTTGGCGACAACCGGATTGATCGACGCTAAATCGCCCGGAGTTGGCGCGTACTGGAGTCAACAGCATGAGCGCGCTGAATACACATACCAATGCACTCAGGTTTCGGATTGACCTGATCATCTGCCTATCTCCTTCAATCGTTTGAAATCATCTCGATACCCCGAGATTTTTCAGGCACTTCCCCGAAAAGCGCCTGCGGACACCGGTAACTTTGTCCACAAACACTACCCACATGCCTTCCGGGAATCAAGTCGTTCCCCATCAAATCTTCCTATGCCCCGCATCGACGCCCTTAATTCTTCAAGTGCCATATTCATCACGCCAGCCGTGGCGCCTCGCTCGACGATTGCTCGCTCGCCAGTTCCCTGCTGATGCGTTACATTGGAAGATTGTACGGTGTGGCGCATTAGCCCCTGAGCCGCGCGCTCTATAAACTATGGATCAAAAACTTCCATCTCTCGTGATCGTCGGACGGCCGAACGTCGGCAAGTCCACGCTCTTTAACCGCCTGACGGGCACGCGTCGCGCCATCGTTACCGACGAACCCGGTATTACTCGCGACCGCATTTACGGCAAGGCCGAGTGGAATGGTCGCTTGCTGGAAATTGTCGATACCGGCGGCATCGTCCCAGACGACAAGGCATTCATCCCTCAAGAAATATTGCGCCAGGCCCGCGTGGCGTTTGATAACGCGTCTCTGCTGGTGCTGGTAGTAGACAGCCAGGATGGGTTGACGCACCTCGACGAAGAATTGGCGCGTCTCCTCCGCACCACCGGAAAACCGTTTGTCGTTGCGGTGAACAAAATAGACTCGCGCATGCAGGAAGCGAACGTCTCGCCCTTCCATGCCCTCGGCGTTCCGGTTTTCCCCATTGCGGCTGAGCACGGCACCGGAGTCGACGATCTGCTCGACGAGGCTCTACGGCAGATTCAGGGCCACGACGCGAGTGACCAGCCGGAAGAAAAGAAGTTGGTAGAAATTGCCATCATCGGTCGACCCAATGTCGGCAAGTCCACGCTGCTGAATCGCCTGGCCGGCGAAGAACGCTCCATCGTTTCGCCGATTCCCGGCACAACGATGGACAACGTCGATACGGAGGTCGAGAACAAGGGTCGCACCTATCGCTTTGTGGATACCGCCGGAATTCGCCGCAAAGGCAAAACCAATCTGGTGGCGGAAAAGTTAAGCGTTGTGATGGCCCGCCGTGGATTGGAACGCGCCGACGTGGCCGTACTGGTGATCGACGGCGAGCAGGGCGTCACGCAGGGCGACGCCACCATCGCGAGCTACGCCGAACAGTCCGGTCGCTCCGTGATCATCGTAGTGAATAAGTGGGACTTGGCCGTGGCCGCGGCGCAAAAGGCCGCAGACGAAGCTGCGAAAACTTCCAAGGGCAGAGCGAGAAAGGCCGCCGAAGGCGCTGTGGGTATTGTCTCGCGCCGTGAAGTCGACAAGGGAAAGTTGCTCGCAGAATACGAAAAAATGGTCCAGCAAAAATTCAGGTTCCTAAGCTATGCGCCCATCGTATTTCTTTCCGCCAAGACCGGTGACCGCACGCAAAAGCTGTACCCTCTGATCGATGAAGTGGCAGCCGCGCGCAATCGCAAGATCTCCACAGGTGAATTAAACCGCTGGCTGAAAGAAGATGTGGATTTGCAGCGAGCGTCGAATCCTAAAGCCCGGCCTGTGCGCATCTACTACATGACCCAGGCCAAAATCGCGCCGCCGGTGTTTCTGCTCTTCACCAATCAAAAAAAACCGCTGCATTTCAACTTCGAGCGCTTCCTTGAGAATCAGCTGCGCGCCAGGTGGGATTTTATCGGCACGCCCATTCGCTTCATCCAGCGCATGCGTAAGCGCGAAGATCGCTCGCCCAGCGGCGAGGACGCGCGGGACGAACAGCGTTGACTTGCCGCGGTTTTCGCCTAGGATGGAAGCATCCCCGCCCCGGAAAATGATATGAGCAGCGCGGCAATCGAAGTATCGGACCACACACGCCTCTACCGTATCGGCGAAGTGAGCCGCATCGCGGACCTCAAGCCATTTGTTCTGCGTTACTGGGAAACGGAATTCCCCATGCTCGAACCCGTTAAGAGTTCCAGCGGCCACCGCATGTACCGCCAGGAAGATGTCGACCTGATCCTGAAGATTAAGCGACTGCTCTACGACGAAGGCTTCACAATTGCCGGCGCGCGCCGCCACCTGCGTGACTTGGAAAATAGCAGCGCCACCGAACCGGCGCCGGCGGACCGCTCCGCAGCGAGCCTCGGCGAAACGGAAGCCACGCAATTGAACCGCAAGATGCTGCTGGATTTGCGCGATGCCCTCCGCAGTTTCTTGACGCTGCTCGAAACCAAGTGATACCGTTGTATCTGTAAGTTGCAGCCTTAAACCCCTTGAGGCCGGTTTCGTCGGGGCGTAGCGCAGTCTGGTAGCGCGCACGCTTGGGGTGCGTGAGGTCCCCGGTTCAAATCCGGGCGCCCCGACCACTTTCGATTTCTTCCCAATCTGGATCCCCCGCGTTTGCTAGAAGTATCCTGAATACCATAGCTTGCAGCGTGTCATCGGGTGGTTCAAAGAAGCGGATATCCGTGCGGTACAGAATTCCTTCAGGAAAGAGGGCATTTTGAACCGTCAACTTGTCAGTCAAATGAGCACTGGCCCATAGAGCTTTGGCAGGGATCGTGGTGCGTGAAGTATCGGCAGTCAACTGCAACGCAGCCTCTGCTTCTGCAACGAACGAATGCTGAGCAATCTCAATGCCCTCAATGTCATGGGCAATCATGTCAGCCATCTCTCTAAACTCTGCTCTTCCTGCTTGAATTCACCGCGAAGCTTCGATTCAATCAGTGAGTTGCGCAGTGCCTTCTTCTCTGAGAGTTGCGTTGCGAGGTGACGCTGCTTCTGCTCTGCGTCTTCAATTCGTTTGTGCGCGTTGGCCTTTGCCAGAACTGGCAGAACGTTCACCAGCGCATCAAAGGCTGGCTGCATGCCTTCGAGGAAGCGCAACCAGTCAGCTTCCAGCTTCTCTCTGCTCACGCTGACCGGGTTGCTGCACTGTTTGTTCCAACACCAATAGCGCGGGTAGGTCTTGCTTCTGCCCTTGGCGTTGCCAGAGGTAAGCTTGGCCCGGCAGTAGCCGCATTTGACGAACCCGCGAAGCGGAAAGCTGTCGTCAACAGTCTTCTTTGGTACGGCCTTTTTCTTTCCGCGAAGCGTGTCCTGAACGCTGTGCCACAGTTCTTCTGAGATCAGAGGCGTGAAGTTCCCCTTGTATACCTGTTTTTTGAAAACGACTTGGGCGCCAGCGAAAATCAATCTCCTTTTATTATTCAATCAGAATGCTGCTGAGTTGCGTTCTTTGGGAGCCGGGAAATTTACCTGGGCCCACGCCGAAAACTTGGTTGGCTGCTGGCCTGTTACTTTGTTGGCGAGCGCGATTTGTTCGCGTGCATCAGAACCTAAGTAGGTGTGCGCTTGAAAGTAGGCGAACATTTCCGCGATCTCGACAGCTCCAGGAAAGAATCCCGCGAAGACTTCCTTCGGCACTTGGTGGAATGAGAAGTTGTGGCCCTCTCGATTGAGCGCATCGACGATTTCATTAAAGCTCAGGAAATCGCCGACTAGAGGCAGATACTCGCCATGACCGGCCTGTTCGGGGTGAGCAAATGCTCCGGCCACGATGCCACCAAGCTCGGTAATGTCGGCCATGTGAATGCTCCGTACGGTTGGGTCTAGCGGGAGAGTCCAGCCGGCGGATCCGTTAGGCTGTTTCTGCGGACCAAGAACGCCGACTAGATTCTGGTAGTAGAAAGGCGCAATGACGAAAGTATGATTCGCAAACCCGGCTTCTCTCACTATCCGATCAAGCTTGGCCTTACCAGTAAAGTGGGGAACGTCAAATTTGCCTTTGCTGATCGCTTCCACGTCCGGCAGCGTGGACCACACGAAATGGTTGACGCCGGCATCCTTGGCGGCGCGTACCGCAGCGGTAGCTTGCTTCAGTTCGTCCGGTCCGTGCTCCTGGAAGTTGGTTACCAGAAATACGCCATACGCACCATTAAATGCGGACGCGAGGGTTTCGGGGCGATTCAAGTCAGCTTCGACGACTTCGTCGGCGAGTGAGCGATGCTTGGCCGGATTGCGAGTCAGGGCGCGTACCTTGAATTGATTGCCGGCTTGAAGGGCGCGTACTACGGCGCCTCCTTGTTGTCCCGTTGCGCCGACTACGGCGATGAGCTTCTTATCTGTGGTTCCCATTTTCTGCAGTGTGCCTTCCTTTCTTAGTATCTATTGATTCCAATTCTATTGACATAGATACATTCTACTGGACATCGGTTACGTGAAGGAGCAAGATAGTTTTGTCATGGACAAGAACTCACGAGACCCGATTCACTGTTGGTTGGTATTGATGAAGGCCTTCCATGCGACCGCGAAATATCTTTATGCGGGACTTGAGGAGACGGGGATTGACGAGACTGACTTCCGGGTACTGGAAGTGCTTCTGAATAAAGGACCCTTGCCCGTAAATACGATCGGCCCAAAGGTCAACCTTACGCCGGGCTCGATCAGTACGGCCGTTGACCGTCTCGTCGAAAGGAATCTCGTAAGCCGGATCGAGAGTCCCGAGGATCGGCGCGTACGCGTAGTTTCGCTCACGGCAAAAGGCAAAGAATTGATCGCGCCGATTTTTCGCAACCACGCAGCCGAAATCAGGAAAGTCTTTGCCGATGCGAGCCCTAAAGAATTGCGATCCCTTGAAACGACATTGAAAAAGATTGGCAAGCGCGCCGAGAGCCTGAGCAACAGCGCCAATCCGACGTCTTCACGCCAACGATGACATCGCCGCGTAGTGGAAACCTGCATCGCCAAAGGACCGTTTTGAGTGGATTTGACAGTTGAGCAGCCCCAGAAGGCAGTAAATCCCCGAGACCTTCATCGTTAGCGCTCATAAAGGGCGTATTTTGACCGCAGCAACATTGGAAATTCTTATATGGAGATAGTTGTCCTCACGATGTCTCTATGTCAATATACTCGGCATCAAAGTACAATGACCCAGCTGAAAGCCTGGGCCACGAGGAGAAGAATATGAAGATCGCTTCCACGATCGCGCGCTATCTGTTGGGTGTGATTTTTTTGACGTTCGGGCTTAACGGATTTCTGCATTTTATTCCCATGCCCCCGCCTACAGGCGTCGCGGCACAGTTCTTCGGGGCGCTGTTTGTGTCCCGACTTTATGTAGTGATTTTTCTTCTGCAGATCGTGCCCGCGGTCCTACTGCTTGTGAATCGGTACGTTCCGCTAGCGCTTACGATTCTGGGGCCGATTATCTTCAACATACTGTGCTTTCACATCTTTATGGCGCCAGCCGGATTGCCGTTGGCTCTTTTCGTTACCGTTCTCTGGATTCTCGTGGTTTCCAGCGTCTGGCCAGCATTCAAAGGTATTTTTCAACGCTGAGGGGACATGATGAAAATCGGAATCGACAGCTTTGTCGCGGCGGTGCCGGACGCGCTCACGGGCGAGAATCTCGGCCCCGCTGATCGGCTGAAGCTTCTTCTCGACGAAATCGAATTTGCGGACCGAGTCGGGCTCGATGTGTTCGGGGTTGGGGAGCACCACCGGGCGGAGTTTCTCGATTCTGCCCCCGAAACGATTCTGGCTGCAGCGGCAGTCAGGACCGAGCGCATCCGTCTCACCAGTGCGGTTACAGTGTTGAGTGCAAACGACCCGGTTCGTGTGTTCCAGCAATTCGCAACGATAGACCTTTTATCCCGCGGACGCGCCGAAATGATTGTAGGTCGTGGATCGTTCGTCGAAGCGTTTCCTTTGTTCGGTCTCAATCTTTCCGACTACGATTCGCTCTTCACAAGCAAGCTGGACTTGCTGCTGAAGATTCGAGACAACACGCACGTTCATTGGTCTGGTTCGCACCGCGCCTCTCTCACCGGACAGGCTGTATTCCCACGGCCCTATCAGGAACGTCTCCCGATTTGGCTGGGCGTGGGAGGGACACCTGCGTCTTTTGTGCGCGCAGGAACTCTCGGACTGCCGCTAATGGTCGCTATCATCGGCGGTGAACCGCACCGGTTTCGGCCCTTGATTGATCTCTATCGCGAGGCTGGTCGGCGAGCGGGGTATTCTCGGGATCAGTTGAAGGTTGGAATTCACGTGCTGGGCCATGTTGCTGATAGTGACCAACAAACAGCGGATGAATTCTTTCCGGGCTACGCCCGGGCTTTCACCGACATTGGCAAGGAGCGTGGTTGGCCGCCGGTTACCCGTCGCCAGTTTGAAGCACTGCTTGAGCCGGACGGCGCGTTGTTTGTCGGCAATCCCCGATCTGTCGCGGATAAATTCCTCTTAGCGAACGAGACCCTCGGAGGGATCGAGACGGCCAGCATCCAAATGAGCGTTGCGTCGCTGCCGCATGCGAAAAGAATGTACGCGACGGAATTACTCGGTACGAAAGTAGCCCCTGCCGTTCGCGACCGTCTGGTTTGCGACTCTGGTGCCGATTCCAACGAAGATCAAGCCCGAGCCGTTAGTGGTCCAGGAGCTAAACAGAAACGGATGAGTGAAGTATGACGAATAGGCTTTCCGAAACAGTTTGTGTCATCACCGGCACGGGTGGAGGAATGGGGCGCGAAGCGGCATTAGCCTTCGCTCGAGAAGGCGCCTTGGTTGTTGGCTCTGGTCTGTACGTCGACGATGCGGAAGCGACCGTTGCGGCAGTTCGCGCTGCTGGTGGAACGATGGTCTCCATGCAGCCATGCGATTTGACGAAGGCGGCTGACTGCCAGGCGCTGGTCGATTTTGCTGTGCGCACTTATGGGCGAATCGATGTGCTGTTCAACAACGCTGCCATGGCGTATTTCAACTGGCTCGAAGACATTTCTGACGAAGAGTGGGATCGCAGTCGGCGCAGTGAAGTCGACTAGGTGTTCTATCTAACACGTGCCGCATGGCCTTATCTAAAGGCGAGCCGTGGCGTCGTGGGCTCTCTAGCGCACACGACAGCAAAGGCTGGAATCATCGGCATGACGAGGCAGCTGGCGATGGAAGGCCGGGAGCATGGGATTCGTGCCAATTCGATCTCGCCGGGAGTGATCGAAACCAACCAGACGCGCGAACAGCTCAGGGATCCAGAATGGGCCGACTACATGCTCGGCAAGACGCTGTTGGGTCGCCTCGGCCGGCCGGAAGAAGTGGCGAACGTCGCTTTGTTCCTGGCCTCCGATGACAGTTCGTACGTCACCGGAGTCGATATCGTCGTCGATGGTGGAATGAAGGTTTGGTGATCGGCGGGCAGGCCCACTAGACCACAGCGTATCTAATTAGTTGTCCTCCGCCCGTGAGATCAACCAATATCTATGAAGTCCGTTTTTTAAAGGAGACGCACATGGCATCGAAAGCAAGGATAATAGGCAGTACTGACCCCACGGAACAGGGTATGGCAATTAAGGAAAGAACACGTTGCGTTCCAATGTCCGGGTTGCAAGGTGCAGGACAGTAGCAAGGACGATCGCAGGAGTGTAAACCGTTGCCTGCCAATAGAATCCGATCGAGCGGTCAGCGAGCTTGAGTGGAGGCTCAGTTGCATGGTATCGGCGTATGAGCATTGGAACGACCCATTCGATGGCCCCCACGACACCGCCGCTGCTTGAGGGAATCGACTTGCACTACGAAACAGAGAATCGGGTGGTGTGGAACGAGCGGGAGCGGCGGAACGAAGAACGCGAGCTAGTTTACGAGATCAGCTGGATCCCCGAACTGAGCACGTGGCGTCGCTTTTTGCGGGCACAGAGGAGCAAGTAAGAGCGGGAGCAGTTCGCAGCTTCATGACCATGCAGGATTCTACAATCCTTCTCACGGCTGAGATAAGGGGAAGACCACCGAGAGGGGATAATGGTCGGAGGCGGAAACGGAGCTGTGAACTGTAGCACTCGTCGCGTGAATCGGTCCCCGGGTAAAGATCCAATCGATGACTCTCTGGCGTTGAAATAGTGACCGAGGCGGCGTTGTTGGCGAGTGGTCATTTTGAAATGCATCGCGAAACTGGGCACCGGCGAATAGGCCAGAGGCAACCGTTTGGGGAACCTCGAGGTTCAAATCACCAGCTAATACGATGGGTAGATCAAGTCGGTAGCGGGCGACATCATCCAAGGTCTCGCGCAGCTGGGAACATCGCAAATCGTCATTCGACCTACTCTCCAGGTGCAGGTTATAGGAGACCAATGTTAACTGTGCGATCTGAATCTGACTGACCAGCGCCAGACGGCCCCCGATTCACTCCTGGAAAGGCTCGATTTCAGGCAGAAACCAGTGTGGGTCCCAAAAGTGGGACTGCTGTTGAAAGCGGACGATACGCGAGTTGAACAGAGGCCAACGAGACAGCGTAGCCTGGCCGTGAAATGCCGGTGATGCGTGGGAGCCTTGGGTGAGTTCTTGGAACTCACGTGCAAATACATAATTCATCTTTAGACGCTTGGCGATCTCCTGAGCGATGTTGAGGCGGTGGGTACGCCGGGCAGTGACTGCAGCCGAACTACGGCGTCGCCGAAAAGCAAGACAGGAATAGAGGGCGATCGGGCGCGAGGGTGAATCTGGTCACCGTCTTCGTTTTACCATCGAGGCGACGACGAGCTTCACGACTTGTGTATAGTTCACGATTGTTTTGGGCGAAAGATTAGCGGCAACCATCTTAGTAACGAGGTCACGGAGCACTTTGTTGGAAACATCGGCAAGCAATGTGTCACCGATCCGAAATCGGCGAGGTGCGATACGGATAGTTTGGTGGCCTTGCAGACCCCGAAATATTCGGGGGCGATCAGCATGCCAGCGGCAAGGCTGCAGGTCCAGCAAGAAACCCACGGATCAGGATGCCGCAACGCGTTCATCCTGATTCCGTGGAAGACTGACCTGCGCCGAGGCTACTTTTCGATCCCTGCTGCGAACCAGGGGTGAGCTCCCGCCGCTGTACGGATCAGCAGTACCGGCGTTTCGCAGGAACTCGGTGGCGCCGGCGATAGAACATCATCGATGGTGAAGTCTCCGTCAGCGTCAAGGGCTACGCCGACTTCATTGGAACTGGAAGAGGTTGCGGTTGCGGCAGGCCCGCAAAACAGCGTCGCGAAAACGCTTTGCCCACCGTTCGTTCCGATGGCGTTTCCGCCACCCAACAGCAGTCCGCGCCCGCGAACGCGGATGCGCCCGTCAGTGGCCACACTCGCATCGAGGTCCGCTATCCGCCAGATCTGGCCGGCGGGAGAAATACCCCGCACCAGGTTTGGCGATACTGTTGTAGTTGTCCCGTTGACGACGACGTTGGAAATCGGATCCACGCCGATGCCCTGATCAAATCGCACCAGCGAATCTTCATGCCTATCGTTGCCGATTGCCGAACGCGGGGCGATAGCTACAACCGCCAGCGCCGCCAGCAATCCAGGAATCATGATGTGGGCGGCTTTCCCGCTCCAGAACTTCTTGCTGCAATTGTTGTCCACTTCTTTCTCCTTAGTTTTTCGATTTCAAGGTGCAGTCGCGCCAGAATTCGTTAATTCAAGCTTCTGTGCGCGCCCACTCCTTCAGGACCTTTGGGCGGTATTGCGACTCAATCGTTCGACTTGAGTGCTCAAGACATCCGAGTAAAGCCGGAATTATTAGTCCCTACTTGAGATATCGGAAATGGAAGGGAAAACACGACAAGCAAAATGAACTGGATGAGAAGTTCTGGATCTGTCTAAACGGAGTTACATGCGGAGGTGCCGATAGCCGTGGGCCCGCTGCCGATAAAGATATTCAGAATTCGCCAACACTCTTCCTCGCGCACCGCGCTCTGGTCCCTCAGATAAAACCAATAGAGAGCTTGGCCGCAAATCCAAGTTCCGTATAAAAATGATTCAATCATCGGCGTTCTGCCGTGCTACTGCACGGTGACGTTGATCGTCGTGGTGTGTGCAATGCTTCCGGATTGGGCGCTGACCACGATGGAAGTCGTACCCCGGTTTGCCTGCGTACTGCTCCCGTATCCGCCCCCTCCACAACCTCCCATCGCCAGCACCAGCATCACAATCGTCAACGATGCCGCAGCAGCCACGATTGAAGGTCGATTCTTGTTCTGTAATTTCCCGCTACACAGCATCGCGAGGCTGAACAAACTTAGCGCTAAGAATAGATCGCACACGCCGAGTAGCTCCGGCGTCAGAATCCCGTAACGCGAAACGCCGGCCGAGGTAGTAACCGTCAACGCGGTGCTCGCAATACCGTTGGCGGGAATCACTGTCCCAGGGCTGAAGCTGCAGCTGATGCCAGTAACGGGCGCGCAAGTGAACGTGACATTGTCCGCGAACCCGCCGGCAGGTGTTACCGTCAGCATGAACTGCGTTGAGAGCCCGGCTTTTACTATCGCGGCGGAAGGAGATGCTGCCAGAGAGAAATCCGCATTGGCAATATCAATGGCTACTGTTGCAGACGTGCTGCCGTTAAATTTGTCATCCCCTCCATAGGACGCTGTAAGCGAATGGGCACCCACGGCCAGAGTGTCGATCCTCAGGATCGCAACACCACTGCCGTTCAGCGCAGAAGCCCCTATGTTCGTATCCCCATCGTGGAACACAATTTCCCCAGTGGGTATTCCTCCCGCCGAGTTAATGGTCGCGCTCAATGTCACGGCTGACCCGGGAGCGGCATCTGCCGACGCCACCAGAGTCAACACCGTGGTCAGACCCGTCACTTGCACTTCTGCTTGCGAGCTGCTCGGCAGGAATACCCCATCTCCGCTGTACCGTGCTTCGATCACGTGGGTGCCCACACCCGTAAGGACCGCATCGAGCGTTGCTAGACCATTGGCCAACGTTGCCGTCCCTAGCGCATTGGTGCCATTCAGGAAGGTGACTGTACCGGCCGGAGCGCCCGCGTTATCAAGTGCCGCGGCAACGGTGGCCGTAATCGTGGTGCTTGTGTTGACAGGCGTGTCTGGAGCGGATACTCGAGTTAAAGCGACCAGCCCGGTAGTAATTGCCCCAAACAATCCACCGTCTCCGTCGCTGATTTGCGAAGTGAAATAGAGCGTGTCCGGATTGCCAAATCCGTCGGACCGAAATGCCAATCCGTGAAGACCGGTTTCGATAATCGCGTGGCCGTCGCCGTCTTTCAGTTTGCCCACAAAGTTTCCGGTAGCGAGGTCAAACGCGTTGATGTTTCCATCACCGGCATTGCCAATCAGAATGTTATTACTGAATGGACCGAAATTCGCGCTGGCCTGAGTAACCCCCCAAGGCGCGTTCAAAGCTCCGCCGGTGGCGAAGCGCCGCACGAAATTGCCATCCATATCGAAAATGCTGACGATGCCGTTCCCCGGTCCGGCGACGGGATCGTGTTTAGCGCTATCTTGCATCGCATACGTAACGAACACCTGGCTTCCAATCACTTCTATCCCAAACGGCGCATAACCTGCCGGCAGATTTGGATCTGTAAACGAGCCCGCAAGCGCCACCGGATCGAATCCTGGTAGGAAAGTCTCGATGAATCCGCCGTGGAAATCGGTGACTGCTAGCGCGGGTTGAGCTACGGTAGAGTTCAGAATTGCCACATCTTTGTAAACCGCGCCTTGCGAAGAGTGATTGATCACCAGCGTTGCATGCTCCGGAACGTCGCCGACATCGTTCGGTCCCCAGGTGAACACCGTCCCCTGCTTGGTAACCACTACGAACGGTTTGACAAGCGATGAGCTTCCAAAGAATGAATTCTGGTCCGCAACAATTCCGGTTGGATTGTCGAACCCGGTACCGGTGGTATTCGGGATCGTGAACCCCCCGGGCGCGGCGCCGAACCCACTAGCGTCATGAACGGTGACTCGCCCAACCTTATTGTCAGCAACGAAGAATGGCTGGCCTGACAAGAATGCAATCCCCCAGGGGTCCGCCAGGTTTGGCGTCAAACTGTTCGCGATGTTCGGCAAGTTCGAGGCTAGATTGGTCTGGCGGTAGCCGATCGTTTGTGCTGTGGCATTGCTCGCCGTCAGCACGAATCCCAGAATCGAGAAACAGAAAAAATGGAAAACTGCGACGAGCCATTGGAAAGCCGCGTCATCGCCACGCAGTGCAAAGGCAACTGTTTCTCTCACGCTCGGCGCCACTGTCGCGCGCTTCCCAACCATGTCCGTCTTATTCATTTCCATGAGCTCCCGGCAAATTTCATTCCTGCGTCTGATTCGAAAGCAGCTTTCTAAGGCAAAAACTTGTAACCGGCGCCGCGCACGGTTCGAAAATGGACCGGCCGGGATGGATCTCTTTCCAGTTTTTGGCGTAGTTTCAACATGTGATTGTCGACGGTGCGAGTGCAGGGATAGTTTTCATATCCCCAAACTTCATTCAGCAATTCGTCGCGCGAGATCACTCGCCGCGCATTTCGCACCAGATATTTCAAGGTCTTGAATTCCAGCGCCGTCAGAATCACCGGCTTTCCCTTGCGCGACGCCTCCATCGAAGCAAAGCTCACCTTTACTCCACCGAACACAACGTCGCTTTCGTTGCTCTCGGCCTTTAATGGCGGCGTGCCTTTGCTGAAAAATTCGATCAGCTTCGACGTTGCCGCGCTCGCGCCCGATGAATTGTTCCGTGTGGTCTTCGACGAAGCGGCTGCGTCATCCGTGGATGACGCGGGCACCAAAACGATCACCGCTACGAACTGCGCTAACTGCCGCGCTTCATTCAAGCCCATGATTCGCATTGGTGCTGACGGATCATTCAGCAAAAAGTTCGAAAATGGCTGCGACGCGGCTGTCATCAGTTCTGGAATCGAGTTCTTTGCGACTGCGCCCATGGCACGATCTCCTTCGTTTTTCTAAATACCTGTTACTTACGTTCCTTCAAGTAGCCTCCCCAACAGTCCCCAGTGCGAAACCTGTAATGGAAGAAGTGATAGCCTTTCTGGCCCGGAATTTTGAAGCACACAAAACTCCAGCCCTCTCCCGAAACGATTGGTTGCTGGCATTTGCTGCACACAACGACTGTCCTGAACTTCACGGCTTATCTCCCAACTTTTTGATTGCTGTTCCTTGCAGGACAGCTGATTTCGTACTATTTGCAGATCTCGATCAGACTCCGCGGAGAGGTTCCTGCAGCATCCGCGCATCCAAACACCATGCGCGGATCTGCAGGGTCGACAGCTACCTTGGTTCTCACCGATCTTTGCGGAAGAAGTAGTAGTCCGCGGTGTAGGGCACCAGAACTTGCTTCCCTACGTCGCCGCTAACCACGCATCCTGTTGCAGGAGCCGATCCACCGTTGGTATTCAGCCGCTGGATAAAAGTGGTCTTGGTCAGTGATCTGCCGCCCGTCGGTCCCTCATCGGTGCCGATCACCTGTAGCAGTAGGCAATCAATTGAGCCGCCATTCGGGCAACTCGCATCGGTGCCAGCGGTCGTAAAATCCTTCTTTTGTGCCCACACGCGACTGCTGTCGAACGAACTCTGCCACGTCGCGTCGCCGAAACGTGGAGGCGTCGGTCCGATGTCATTGGGATTTTCTACCGGGCTCAGAAAGTGAGTGATAATCTGCACGGCTTCCCCGAAAACATGGGTAAACAGTGTGGCTTCGGGGCGGGCATTAGCGACGGTCCAGGAAGCTCCACCCGAGCCATCAGGCAGGCAAACATAGCCCTGCGTGCCGGCTGCGTGGCCCAATAGAAATGCCGAGTTCCCCACCGCCGGCGTAATCCTCTCTGGTGTCGTCGGACTTGGAATCGTGCCGAAGTTAATATCCTCTTTTTTGTCCTGGCCTCGCTCACGAGCGTACGCAACACCGGAAAAAACCAGCACTGCCAACACCGCCATTGTTTTGCGAACGACGCGAGCGGCCGCTCCGTCCAGAAACTTACCATTGCAATTGTTGTCCACTTCTTTCTCCTTCTTCCTCTGATCTAGATTGTGCAAGTGCACGGTACCCCCGAGGCTGCGCCCCGACATTTACCTTTACCTTCAAGCCGCGGATGAAATGTAGCGCTTGGGTAAGACCGGAGCGATTTCCCCCTACTTGAGATATCGGAAACGGAACGGAAAAGACGACACGAGGACAGTAAGATTTGGCCAGGTTGGGAGGTCGATACGACTGGTTTACCGAGCAAACAAATTTCAAGGTCAGTGTGGCCGAGCGAACAAACGTAGGCCCAGCGCCGTTGCGGCTCAGAAGTTGCTAATTATCCACACATTGGACTCTTGATATCCGCCCATGATCGCGAGGTGACGACCGTCCGGTGACGGAAATCCCCATGTCGTTTTCGATTGTGGCTGGTGCCAGACAGGGGAGGCATCGCCGTTCAGCATAACGCGCAATAGAGTCGCGCCACCTGGCTCAACGGCCGACACAAACATGCTTTGCGAATCATTCGCCCATTCCAAATGCAGCAGGTCAGGGACGCCTTGCACCGCAATCGTTCTCGTCTGACCTCCACGCAGAGGCACCAGCCGGATTTCATGCGAGTGCCATTTCACGATGCCGATCTGCGAACCATCCGGAGAAAGTTGCCACCAGTAATCGAATCCAATGTCAGCGCTGCTGCCCGCCTCCAGCGGAATCCGTGCCAGTTCCTTCCCAGTACCGCTGAGCGGGTCAAATGAAGCAACTACAAGCTCGCTCTGGTCCGCTGACGGTCGCCCAAAAACACAAAGATTGGCGGCCTTGTTCGAGCACGAAAAGATTACGAATCCCTCAATATCAAAGATTCGCTGGGGAACACCACCCTGTGGGTCAACTCGATATAGACCCATTTTGCGAGAGGCGAGCGGCTCGCCCTCAAGCAGGATCGATGTTCCATCCGGACTTAGCCGCGCCAAATAGAAATTCGTATTGGCAGCGGGACTAAGCAACTGAGGAGCACTGCCTTGATCTAGCGACTGCCGATACATTTGCCGGTTTGTAGCCCGCTCCGATGAGAAAATGACGTCCCGAGAATCTGGCGTCCACGCAGAAGGGATATTGTAGTTGTCATCGAGTGTAAGTCGACGGAAATTAACGAGGCGGTTCTCCTTGTTGGCCAGGTCCCCGACAAAAACTGAAGAGTGATCAGTGCCTCTGAGAAAAGCCAATTGCTTTCCATCGGCCGTCGCACTCAGGCTGTAAACAGCAAACCCCGACCAATCTGTCAACAAGCGTCCTTTGCCTTGCGGCTTTCCGTTCTTTCCGTCGACCTTGAGTTCCCACAAATTATCGGACTGCGCGGAACCAGATTCGACGTTTCGCGAATAAATGAAACGTCCTGACGGCGTCCAAGTGAATGCGCTCAAGTGGTTATCCTGCACAATCGTCGATATGTCTGCACCACTCAGGTCGCAACTCTGCACCTTGATTTCTGTATGATTGTTTTTGGCACGCCTGGAGCGGTAGGCAAGCCGGTTTCCGGCCGGCGACCAAGCGATTGCCTGAAATGTTGTCTGGCTTTCAGCTGTCAGTACTCTGTGAGGCGACTCTCCGTGAGGCCCCATAACCCAGATCTCGCGCGCTCCATCGGAACTCCGCACCCTTTGGTAAGCAATGCTGGATCCATCAGGCGAGACGGCTCCGCCTCCGAACATATCCTCAATTTCCGCTATCTTCTGTACTTCCCCTTCCTGTGTCGGAATCAACCATACGGTGCTCGGCCTTCCTGGCACGCTGGCAGACGCTGTAAATCGTGCGGAGTCAGGAAACCAACTCCCGAATTCCCAGAAAGTTGTCCCCGTCTGAACACCGGCGAGCAAAGGCAGATTTTGCGCTGCTTTGGTCTCGGCAAGCTGTAGATGAATGCCTTGCTGGTCTGCGTACCCTAAATACTTGCCATCGGGAGAGATCGCAGCGTTGAACACCGGCGAATCCTGCGCGTTCGCGGTCAGTTTTCGCTGATTGTACTGGGGCAGAGCTTGCGAACGACGCGGAAAAAACCATGTGAACAACGTTGTGCCGACCAGGGCCAGCGTTACCACCAGCGCCGCGACAACGCTGCTCCGATGTCGGCTCACAAACTTGCCAGCGCGATAGCCGATAGCGTCCGGTCGAGCGCTGATGGGCTCATATCGCAAAAATCGCTGCAAGTCGTCGGCGAAGGCTTTGATCGAGGGATAGCGCTCTTCCGAATTCTTCTTCAACGCTTTTGCGACCATCGTATCCAGATCGCCGCGCAGCGTCCGCGCCAGCTTGTCCGGCGTCGTCGCGCGTTTCTTGGCGTTCGCGACTGAGTTCTCTGCGTTTCCCTGCGTTGATGCCACGATCTCCGAAGGGCGACGAGGCTCGGTCTCCAATGTGGCCTTAACCAGGCTCGCGGGCGTATGCGGACCGGCGCCGGCAGGGTGCTGCCCCGTCAGCAGCACATACAAAAGAACTCCCGCGGCGTAGACGTCCGTGGCCGCTGTCACCGTTCCGCCCTTCAGTTGCTCGGGAGCCGCATATTCCGGTGTCATCGCCCTTCCACCTTCGAGCGTGAGCGGCGACTCGCCGGCCTGTCCCTCCCCTTCCAGTAGTTTGGCAATTCCAAAATCCAGCAGCTTCGCCTGCCCGTCCGTTCGCACCAGTATGTTCGAAGGCTTCAGATCGCGGTGAACGATACGGCTGTCATGCGCTAGCTCTACGGCGCGCAATGCATCGAGGAACAGCCGCAGCCGGTCTCTGACGTCCAGCGTATTCTCGTCGCAATAACGGTCAATGTGATCGCCCTCAACGTACTCGAGTACAAGAAATGGCTGCCCGCTTGGCGACACTCCCGCGTCAATAAGCTCGGCGATATGAGGATGGATTAGCCGCCCCAGAATGCTGCCTTCGCGCTTGAACCGCTCCTCGCCGCCTTTCCCCATCAGCGCAATATTCAGAACCTTCACCGCAACACGCCGCTCAAATCGCCCGTCGTTTCGCTCCGCCAACCAAACGCTGCCCATCCCCCCATGTCCGATTTGCGATACCAGCGTGTAGGCACCGAAAGTTTGACCTGCCAGGCCAGGCTCACCCGGCAATTCCACAGCGCTCTCTTCCAGAAAACCTTCCTCAGTTAGCGCGCGGTGCTCCTGAAGAAGTATTTCCAGCTGCGATGCCAGTGTTGGGTTTTCGGTCTGCAGAGAGGACAGCCAGGTCGAGCGCTGCTCGTCCGTCATGTCCAGCGCTTCATCGAGGTGTGGACTAAGGGCCCGCCATTCATCGGGGCTAAGCTGGGGCATTAGTTCCTCAAACTGACAAATCCGCGCGAATGGTGCGATGGAGATAGATGCGTGCCTTCTCCCACTTTCGCTGTACGGTCCGTTCGGACACGTTCGACAAGGCCGCGATTTCGGCGAAGGAAAATCCGCAGAAGAACTTCAAGTCCACCACCTCGGCAAGCTTAGGTTCGACCTTAGCCAGTTCATCCAGCGCATCGCTGATCAACGTCAGTTCTTTCGCGTCAACCGCATTTTCGCCTGCGTCCGTTTTTAGCGAAGTTATTTCGAACTGCCGCCCGCGCTTGATCGCGTTTCGATTTCGCGCGTGATCAATAATCAGTCCGCGCATCACACGCGCAGCGTACCCCATGAAACGCGGACGGTCGGGAAATGACTTGCCTTCACGTGCGGAGATGTCCAGATACGCTTCGTGCAGCAGCGTGGTCACATTCAAACTTACGGGGGCTCCCCATCGGGCTAGCTCCCTCTTCGCCATCCGGTGCAGTTCACAGTAAAGTGTGCTGAAGAGCGTATCCGCCGCGGCGCTATCGCCCGCTTCGGTTGCCCCGATGAGAGAGGAAATTGTCGATTCCACGCGGCACCCTCCTGCCGGCGAAACGCTCCGAGTTCGTCTAGGGTCTCACATTTACAAATGGCAACCAAGTTGCTTCTCCGGTCCATTTAGAATGGATTCTTCGCGTGCGAGTCATTGTCTGTAATCGCAATTCGGGACGGGTGAGGCAAACTCGCTACAGTCAAGCACCCATCCCGATTGCGTAATTAGTCAGGCGCGATTCCTATCTGTGAGCGTCGCGATCTTCTTTCCGGTCACACCAATCGTCACCGCTTTCGCCGAATCGCCGGAAGTGTCCGCACACGAGTTGTCCGGGAACGCGGTGGCCTGAAGCGCCACCGTCCTCGAACGAATGCAAATAGTGAAAGCCCGCGTAGACGCGCGCCCAAAAGACCTCACCAAAGAGGTCATCGGTAGTTCAAAGGTGTGGGTATGAATTCCATCCTGGAATGCCAGGCTATCCACGACAATATGGACCTTCGAAGTGCCAAAGTATCGGCCAATCAGATCGGAGAGTGCGCCAGTGACGCATCCGTGAACCGCCGGATATTCCGGGTGGTTCGGAGTCGGCCCTAGCGCGGTCCAGGTGGGATCGGCGGTTAACTCCGAATTCCCACCGCCCGCTGGAATGGAGGTGGCTGGACGCCAGAAATTGTAGTGGTACTTGCCGTTGAAGCATCCGATGGCGGCATCTGCATAACCGGTCCAAAGAACGGCCATAAGCCGGGAAGTTTCCGCGACGTCGAGTTTCTGATTTTCGGCAAGACAGTTAAAAGCGCGCGCATATTGCTGTCCGGCGTGTTCGGTCCAGAACAGGCCAATTTCCGTCTGGGCAGGAGTGCGCACAGAACCGTTGGCGGCGCCAAAGACGCGGGTAATCGTGTAGTCGCGCTCCCATTCAACACTGTCCAAAGGTGTCGGCCCGTCGGGCAAAAATTGGGATGCGCTTTTCATTGTGAACGGGCGCATTTGTCCCAACCACGGAGTAGCGCCGGGCAGGAAAGCTGGTGGAGTCGGTTGCCAGACTCCAGGTCCGCCGATTCCCTGCCTCATCGTTCCCGACGCATTGCGCTCGAATCCTGGCTGAGCCACGATCTCGCCATCCGTTTCGCAAATCGCATTCTAGGAATCGATCGGGCTGTCGCCGACCGATGGGGACGAATTGCTGCCCGGGCCCACGCCGCAAAAACATCCGCTTCCCCTGATCGACGGGATGTTGGCAGCAACGGCCTTGCACCACAATTTGACCTTCGTGACTCGGAACGCTAAGGACGTCGCCATCACTGGCGTGCCCCTTTTCAATCCTTGGGAACCGTAGAAACCCTTCCACATCTCAAGGGCAGGTTCCGATTACAATGGTAAGTTGGGAGTGTGTGTGAAGAACAACAAGAAACCAATTGTATTGTTGACCAATGATGATGGCTACCAGGCCGCCGGATTACGCGCGCTGGCCGAGGAATTCAAGGACTTTGCCCAGGTTCAGATCGTCGCCCCCAGTTGGGAACGCAGCGGCGCCGCGCAATCCCTCACCCTGCGCCAACCAATTGTCTGCCATCGCATCGCAGAATATGAGTGGGCCATCGACGGCACGCCTGCAGACTGCGTAATCGTGGCGCTGCACAAGTTGCTGCAAGAGCCGCCGGACTTGGTGATTTCCGGGATCAATCATGGCGCGAATCTCGGCGAGAACGTCTATTACTCCGGAACGGTCGGCGCGGCGCGCGAAGCCGTGATTCATCACGTGCCCGGAGTCGCGATGTCGCTCTGCTCCAAGCGCGTCAGCGCGGATTTCGCGCCCTCGGCGAAACTCGCGCGTCGCACCGCGGAGATGGTCCTGAAGGAAGGCCTGCCGCCTCAAGTGCTCCTCAATGTGAATGTGCCGGAATCGTGGAAAGGCGCGATTCGTTTTTCTCGCCAGTCCAAAAAGATCACGCGCACGGTATTGCGCGAAGGCGAAGATCCTAAGGGCCGCCCCTATTTCTGGTTGAGCGAGCAGCGCATGGACCGCGAGATGGAATTGGACGCGGACTCCGACTACGCCGCAATCTTTGCTGGCGAAGCTTCGGTCACGCCGTTGCACTTGGATCCCACGCACACGGAATCGCTAAACCACTTGTCTCATTGGGCCGCAAAGCTGCGCGAATAGCTTGGCGCGCTGCAAGCCATTCTTCCGGGAAACCACTTTGCCGCGACGCATTGAATTGGATACGATGGCGGCGCGATGGCCAATACCCCGACTTACGACTGCGTAGTTGTTGGCGCCGGAGTTTTTGGCGCGTGGACGGCTTGGCATCTGGCAGCACAAAAGCAGCGCGTGCTGCTCGTGGATGCCTACGGCCCGGCGCATTCGCGCGCCAGTTCCGGTGGAGAAACGCGCATTATCCGCATGGGCTACGGCGAAGACGAAACCTATACGCGCTGGTCGTTGCGTTCGCTTGGGCAGTGGAAAACGCTTTTCCGCGCGACGAACCAGCCACTGTTTGTTCAAACAGGCGTCCTGTGGCTCGCAGCCGAACAAGACGCTCGATTGCGTGAAACCATCTCCACTCTGCAGCATTGCAGCGTAAAGCTGGAACTGTTGGACCACGCAGCACTGGAAAAACGCTACCCGCAGGTAAACTTCACCAACATCTCAAGCGGCCTCCTGGAGCCGGATAGCGGCGTTCTCCTCGCTCGACGCGCCGTAGCATGCGTGATCGAAGATGCGCTAAGCAACGGCCTAAAGTTCCGGATTGCACAGATCTCACCGCCGCAACCCCACGCAAACCATAAGCTTGATTTCATCGAGACTTCGAGCGGAGCGCGAATCTCCGCGGGACAACTCGTCTTCGCATGCGGCCCATGGCTCGGCAAAGTGTTCCCGGAATTACTAGGCCAACGAATCTTCCCGACGCGCCAGGAAGTCTTTTTCTTTGGCACGCCTGCCGGCGACTGGCGCTTCACGGCTTCTTCTTTGCCGACATGGCTGTTCCAGGAGGAAGAAGTCTACGGCATGCCCGACATCGAGGCCCGAGGCTTGAAACTTGCCCGCGACGCACATGGCGAACGCGTCGACCCTGATACGCAATCTCGGCTGGTCTCGAAGCAAGGTGTGGAGTGGGCGCGTAGTTTCGTTGCGCGCCGATTTCCCGCCCTGGCAAACGCGCCGATCGTCGAGACGCGCGTCTGCCAGTACGAAAACACCTCCAATGGCGACTTCCTCATCGATCGCCATCCCGACTTCGCGAACGTCTGGCTCGCGGGAGGCGGCTCCGGCCACGGTTTCAAGCACGGACCCGCATTAGGGGAATACCTGGCAGGGCAAATGAGTGGTCGGGGGGAAGCAGAGCCGAGATTCAGCCTCGCCACCAAGGCTACGCACCAAAAACGCGCGGTTTTTTAGGCCAACTCTGGATTCAGCGAAACTTTCCGTGAGAAATTGCGTCTTTACCGAGTGTAGAAGTTTGTCCTATATCATTGCACAGGCCATTTTGAAGGAACCCTCCAAAGGAGGAGTTATGCAAGCTCACGCAAGAAGACGGGCGCGCCAAGTGCTCGCCGCGCTACTTCTGGCAATATCGTTAGCCGCTCCGGCGCGATCCGCCCCGGCCACTGGCGATGAATTCCACGTGCCAGTGGAATATTACAAGCTACCGAACGGTCTGCGCGTGGTCCTCTCACCCGATCACACCGCACCGACTGTGTGCGTGGGCGTTTATTACCGCATCGGGTTCCGCATTGAGCCGAAAGATCGCACCGGCTTCGCTCATCTATTCGAACACATGATGTTCCAGGGCTCTCAGAATCTCGGCAAGATGGAATTCATCAAGCTGGTGCAACAGAACGGCGGCATCCTGAACGGCTCCACGCGCTTCGATTTCACGAACTACTTTGAGGTGATGCCGTCCAATAAACTGGAAACGGTTCTCTGGGCGGAATCCGACCGCATGCACGGCCTCGCCGTCACCGACGCCAATCTTAAAAATCAGCAAGGTGTGGTCGGCAACGAAGTGAAGGTCGCGGTCCTCAACGCGCCTTACGGCGGATTTCCCTGGATTGACATGCCCATGGCGGCAAACTCCAACTGGTACAACGCCCACAATTTCTATGGCGACCTCACCGACATCGAAGCCGCCAAACTCGACGAAGTGCAGAAATTCTTTGAAACCTACTACGCCCCCAACAACGCGGTCCTGACCATCGTTGGCGATTTCGATCCCACCGAAGCCAAGAAGATGGTCGAGAAATATTTTGCACCCATCAAGGCATCGCAACTCCCGCCACAGCCGGATTTGACCGAACCCAAGCAGGAAAAACAAAAGCAGGTGGACAGGAAAGATCCCCTCGCTCCGCGTCCGGCCGTCGCTGTCGGCTACCACATGCCGGATCGCAACACTCCCGAATACTACGCCATGGGTTTGATCGAACAAATGCTCATCGAAGGAGATGACAGCCTCCTTCATGAAGAACTGGTGCAAAAGCGCGGCTTGACCGACTCGGTGGACGGCGGCATCAATCTCCTCGGCAATATGTTCGACTACAACGGACCGATGTTGATGATTGCGAACCTTACCTACGATCCCACGACAAAAACGGAAACTGTAATTGAGGCCATCGATGCCGTCGTGGAACCGCTGCGTACCAAACCAGTCGATCAGGCGTCGTTGGATCGCGCGCGCGTCAAGCTGCGCTCCATTCTCTACGACACCATGGGGCAATTTGGCGGCTTTGGATTGATGGATCTGCTCGCCAGCTTCGCGTTGTTTGACGACGATCCCGCCCGCGTGAACACACTGGTGTCGCAATTCGAAAAAGTTACGCCCGAACAAGTACAAAAGACCGCGCAGGAATATCTGCGCCCCACAAATCGCACCGTCGTTACTGTAGAACCCGCGCCTAAGGCTGCACCCGAGGCGCCGGCGAAGAATCAGTAGAAAGGGAGCACTCAATGAAAACAACTACACGCAAAATGAGCTTTCTGGTTCTTGCCGCTTGTTTGATTGGCATGCCGCCGGCGTTCGCGCAAAAGCAAACTCCGCCCGAGGGCACACCCCCGAAACCATTCACCGTGCCTGCCAATGAAACCTACACCCTTCCTAACGGGATGAAGGTGACGGTGGTGCCCTACGGAATTATTCCCAAGGCCGCCATCAGCATTGCTGTCGATACGGGCAACCTGAACGAAGGCAAAAATCGCATCGGCGTGGCGGATTTAACCGGTGAATTGTTCAAGGAAGGCACCGTCACGCTTTCCTCTCAGCAGTTGGCACAGCAAACGGGCGCTATGGGCAGCACCTTGAATGTCCTCGTGGGCCCGGACCAGACCAAACTCGAACTCGACGTCCTGCAGGAATTCGCACCTAAAGCCGTTCGCTTGTTAGCCGACGTGGTGCAGCATCCTCGCCTGCCGGAGTCGGAACTTGCCCGTCTGAAGAACGACAGCCTGCGTAAGATTGCAGTGCAAACCTCGCAGCCGCAGACGATTGCCGCAATGCATTTCCGCAAGATTCTTTATGGCGATCATCCTTACGGCACGCTACTGCCAACGCCCGACGACGTGAAGAAACTGACCATTCAGGATGTCAAAGACTATTACGCCTCGAATTTCGGCGCGCAGCGAACCCACCTCTATGTAGCCGGAAAGTTCGACGCTGCTGCCGTAAAGAAATCCATCCAGGAAAGCTTTGGCAACTGGGCTAAAGGCCCGGCTCGCGTCGAAGATGTACCTTCGCCCAAAGCGAAAAAAGTTCTGGACGTGACTGACCGCCCCGGCGCGCCGCAATCCACGCTCATGCTTGGCCTGCCCGTTGTGCCGCCAACCAGCCCCGATGCCATTCCACTCGGCGTCACGAATTCGCTTCTTGGCGGCTCTTTCAATTCGCGTGTCACTTCAAACATCCGCGAGCAAAAGGGCTACACCTACTCGCCGTTCAGCGAAATCTCGCGTCGCTATCACGACGCGTATTGGGCGCAGCACGCCGACGTCACCACACAATTTACCGGCCCTTCGCTGAAGGAAATTTTCCTGGAAATCGATCGGCTGCAGAAAGAACCGCCCTCCGCCGCGGAACTGAAGGGCATTCAGAATTACCTTTCGGGACTCTTCGTCATCCAGAATTCCAGCCGCGAAGCGCTCATTAATCAGTTGCAATATGTGGATCTGCAGGGACTCGGCGCCGACTACCTGAAGAACTATGTGCAGCGGGTAAACGCGGTCACGCCGGCGGATGTGCAAAAGATGACCACCGAATACATCAAGCCGAATGAGATGATCCTCGTAGTCGTAGGCGATCAATCAAAGATCGCTGACCAACTGACCCCCTACAAAACAGCGAACTAGGCAATAGCGGCAAACAAAAAAAGTTAACTCTTTTTCAGCCGGCGACGCGCCGAGGAATCGTGTACTTTTGTAGCCGCCTTGCGCCGCGCTTTTTCCTCATAAAGATTCTGATCGGCTTGTGCCAGCAGTTTCTCTACGCGCTCCCCTTCGCCGTGATACACAGACGCGCCGATACTGGCAGAAATCGGTGGCTGCTCCAGGTCGGCGGCGATGGTCTCATGGATGCGGGTAAGCACGCGCTGCGCTTCCTCTTCACGCGCCTCCGGCAACACCAGGGCAAATTCGTCGCCTCCGTACCGCGCAGCCGTATCGATCGCTCGGCAGTGGAAGCGCAAAATATCGGCAACCCGGCAAAGCGCCCGGCTCCCCACCAAGTGGCCATAGGTATCGTTGATTTTCTTCAACCCGTCTAGATCCAGCAACAAAACGGCAAACGGCCGCCCGGTGCGCAGAGTACGCTCCGTCTCCGTGTCCAGCACATCCAGAAGCCTGCGATAATTGGCCAAGCCCGTCAGCGGATCGCTGGCCGCCAGATGACGCACTTGCTCGAACACCCGGGCACTATCGAGCAGCGCCCCTCCCAGTAGAATCACGTAACTTGTCACATTCATGGCCTGCGCGAAAACGAACGGACCGTCCAGCAAACGTTCGGACTGGCAGGCAGCCAGTTGTGCCGCGAGGCTTAGCCACACCGCCGCGTAAATCGCGCGGTCGAAAGCGGAGTCCAACAAGTACTTCCTCCGGCGATAACCGAACAATGCCGCAAGAAAGATGATCGCCGGCAGCAGCTGTAACGGATTCGGAATGATCGAATCAGGATGATTCGAGGTTTCCGGCGGAAGTTTGCGCAGCGCTGCGGGAATCAAGTACGTCAACGCCACCACCGTGAACAGAGCCCCGGCAATTTCCAGCTTTGGGTGCCGCGAGCGCGGCAGGAAATGCTCCACCAGCAAAGCAACCACGAAAAGAAGCGCCAACAGAATCCGGCTGATCCACCACGCCAGCGGCGCCAGAAGCGTCCATATCTGCGTCTCGTGGATCAGCTGAAAAAACAGAATACTGGAGCCCGTCAGAGTGGCTCCCGAAACCAGGAAACCCGACCCCAGAATCAACGACAGGCGATCTTGCGTTCCTTGGAAACGCACCAGCGCCACCGCTGCAAAAACGAACGCGAACAGCCCGGTGGTGATTTGCAGGTAGCCCTGCAAAATAGGATCGGGACGCAGAGAAACCTGGCGCAGCAGTGTTGCCGCCAGAACTACCAGCAGGAACCCAACTAGATGCAGCAGGATAGGCTGTACGTGTCGGCGATCGGGTATCAGAGAAACTTCTCCCATAGCAGCTGCCAAAGGTACCTTTTGTCCGCGGCTGGCTGGTTGGCCTCGTTCCCCTATTAGACGCCAAAACTCATGATCCTGTTGCGCCTCAGTTGGGGCGGTGCGTGAAAAGATAACCGGCACAGGTGTAATGCGCTACCGTCCTCAAGGACAGGGCACAGGCCACAAATAGGGCTTGCGTGAAATGCCGCTTTTCCCCACAATATCCTCTATTGAAACGTTTCAATAAGGGAGCTCGCCGTTGGCCAATCGCACCCTTTCGTCAACCACTCGCAAAACCGGCAGCAAAGGCCGGCCGGGTCAACATACCTTGGCGGAAATCCTGTCGCAGCCTCACATCTGGGCTAAGACCGAAAAGCAACTCCAAGCCTCGGGCGCCCTTGAGCACTTGGCCGAAATCCTTTCACCTCGCAGCCCTTGGCTTTTCGTCGGCTGCGGTTCAAGTTACTACCTCTCGCGTCTGATCGCCGCGCTCTGGACCAAGCATTTCTACATTCCCGCGACTGGCGTCCCCGCCTCTGAACTTCTGTTCGCCCCAGAAGAAACGCTGCGGCGGATCGGCGCGGAACAGATCGTCCTGATGTCGCGTTCCGGCGAAACCACTGAAGTGTTGCGCGCCGCGGAATTGCTGCAGTCCCACAAGACCGTGCAAACGCTCGGCGTAACCTGCAACCCGCGCAGTCCACTGGAACGGCTGTGCACCCACACGTTCAAGCTCGATTGGGCCGATGAGAAAAGCACGGTGATGACGCGCTCGTTTACGGCCATCCTGCTGGCTTTCCAGCGCCTCGCTTTGCAGTTTGTGGGCGATAACCAGGTGTCCGGTGCGTTGGATCAACTGCCGCACAAGGGGCAGATCTGGATGGATGCAAATGCGCGCAAAATTCAGGAATTTGCCGCCAAACGCAAATTCTCCGACTACGTCTTTCTCGGCCAGGGCGTTCATTACTGGCTCGCTCAGGAAGCGGGCCTGAAGATTACGGAAATGTCCTCTTCTTACGCCCAGGTCTATCATTCTCTGGAATTTCGCCATGGCCCCCGCTCCATTGCCGGTCCTGACACGCTGATCACCTTCTTCGTTTCCGATGCCGCCGCACAAGCGGAGACTACTCTCTGCGCGGAATTGAAGGAGTTGGGCGCCGCCACTTGTGTAATCGTGAATCGCGCCACGCCGGAGTTGAAAAAGAATAGCGATTTATTAATTGAACTTGCTCTGGACGGCCCGGAGTTTGCACGATACGCTGTCAGCGCGATTCCTGCTCATCTATTGGGAACGGCAGTCGGACTGCGTAAGGGTCTCAATCCTGACGCACCGAAAAATCTGACACGTGCCGTGGTGCTCCGCTCTGTGGGGAGACGCGCGGCGAAAAGGAGAGGTGCTTGAGCGCTGAAGCCAGCACCACCACCGCGGGTCCTCGCCTGCGACGCACTCTTACCCTCTGGGACCTTGTTCTCTACGGCATCATCGTTATTCAACCCGTCGCGCCAATGTCTGTTTTTGGTGTCCTCAGTGACCGGGGCAAGGGGCACGTCGTTACCGCGATTCTGATCGCCATGGTGGCGATGCTCTTTACGGGCATCAGCTACGGTCGCATGGCGCGAGCTTACCCAAGCGCTGGCTCGGCTTTCACGTACGTCGCTCAGGAAATCAATCCCGCCGTCGGCTATGTAACCGGATGGAGCATGGTGATGGATTACATGCTCAATCCCCTGATCTGCACCATTTGGTGTGCTGGCCAAGCGCATCAATTTGCTCCCGGCGTGGCTTCCTGGGTCTGGAAGATTTTCTTTGGCGTAGTCTTCACCCTTCTCAATATTCGCGGCATTAAAACATCCGCACGCATCAACACGGTCATGGCGATTCTCATGGGCATGGTCGTCGTCGTTGTGGTCATCGCCGCCGCTCGTTATATCTTCGGCGCTCCGCATGGCGCGTCGTACTTCACTACACCCTTCTACGATCCACACACGTTTTCCTGGGGCGGTGTTTTTGGCTGTACTTCCATCGCCGTCTTGACCTATATCGGCTTCGACGGCATCTCCACCCTTTCCGAAGAAGCCGAAAATCCCCGCCGCAATATCCTCCTGGCAACCGTCCTCACCTGCCTGGTTATTGGCGTTCTCTCGGCCATCGAAGTCTATGTTGCCCAACTCATCTGGCCCGCCTCACAGCCTTTCCCGGACATCAACACTGCTTATTCCTATGTTGCCGGACGCTCTTGGGCGCCGCTATTCACTGTCGTTGGCTTCACCCTGCTTCTTGCTAACTTCGGTTCCGGAATGGGCGCACAACTTGGCGCGGCGCGTTTGCTTTATGGAATGGGCAGAAGCGAAGCGCTGCCAAAATCCTTCTTCGGCGCGGTTGATCCCAAGAACCGCGTACCTCGCAACAATGTCATCCTTGTCGGCGCTGTCGCTATCCTCGGTGCTTTCCTTCTGGAAATCGTTGCCGGTTATAAAACCTACTCTCTTGGCACCAACCCGCTCACATGGGAGACGGTCAAAAATATCCTGAATGGCGGCGAAGCATATGCCTTGGGCGCTGAAATGTTGAATTTCGGCGCGCTCATTGCCTTCATGGGTGTGAATGCCGCCGCTTTTTTGCGTTACTACGTTCGTTCGGATCAGAAAAAGTTGGGCTTTCTGATTCCGCCCGTTCTCGGTTTTGTGATCTGTCTTGGGTTATGGGTGAATCTCAGCAGGCCTGCCATCATCGTAGGCTCCATCTGGATGGCCGCGGGCATCGCTTTCGGTATCTGGAAGACCAACGGCTTCCGCAAGCAGCTTTCCTTCGAGCTTCCTCCGGAGGACTAGCCGCGCTACTCTTTCGCATTGCTTTCTGAAGTGCTCTGGTTGGAAGATGGGGGCACACGAGGCACCTCCATGAAAAAAGACGGCAGCAAACGCCGCCTGGTCACTATGCGCGACGTGGCAGAGGCCACCGGTTTTTCTCCCGCCACCGTTTCCATCGTTTTGAATAACGCGCCGCTCGCTCGCTACATCGCTTCCTCCACGCGCCAGCGCATCGAGGAAACCGCGAAACGCCTCGGCTATCGCCCTAACGCTATGGCGCGGTTCCTGCGCAGTAAGCGCAGCCAAAGCATCGGCGTCATGCTGTTCGATGTGAATGACCCCTTCTGCACTCCCATCCTGCGCGGCATCGAAAATGCCCTCTACCCGCTAAGCTATCTTCCAATTTTTGCCGATGCGCACAATCAACGCGAACGGTTTGAACGTTATCTGGAAATGCTGCTGGAGCGCCACGTCGACGCGTTGATCGTGGTTGCCAACTGGCTGTTCGTCGACATCCACGTTCTTGCCGATCTCAATAAACGCGAAATCCCCGCTGCTACCATCGGTTGGGAGCTCCCGGGCAACCTCATCAGCTCCGTCATGGTCGACAATGAAGCCGGCGGCCGCCTCGCTCTCGAGCATCTCCATCAACTCGGACATCGCCGCATCGCCATCATTCGCGGCCCCAAGCGCCTCATCGACAGCGCTCCTCGATGGCGCGGCATCCAGAAATTCGCCGCTTCCGTCGGAGTTAAGCTCGATTCCAGTCTCGTCATGCAGCTGCCCGACGTGTTCGATCCCAACGCCAGTTTCGAACACGGCTATCGCTTGACGGAAGAATTACTTCACAGCAAAAAGAAATTCACTGCGTTGCTCGCATTCGATGACTTAACAGCCCTCGGCGCCATCCGCGCCCTAACCAAGGCAGGGATTCGGGTCCCGGAGCAATGCTCTGTGATTGGTTTTGATGATGTTGCGCTGTCAGCGCTCTCGGCCCCGGGATTGACCACCGTTCGCCAGCCGCTGGAAACCATGGGCAGCGTCGCCGTAAACGTAGTTATGGACGCCATCAAAGCGGGCCGGGAGAGCCGCGACTGGCATTTCGCTTCGCAAAAACTTCACCCGGAATTGGTTATTCGCGACTCAACCCGCCGCACCTGACCACGCGAATTGTCTATTTCTGTCCCGCGTGAACCGTCATCGGCGCAACGTTGTACCCGTCCACCGCTAGCTCCGGTTTCGCGTCGCCCGCATCGCCTTTGCGCACATTCACCGCGACGTCGCGTTTTTCTCCCGGCATCAGGCTGAAGTAGTTGTCTTCCCAAAATACCGGAAGAATTTCCGTCTCGCCCTTCTGCTTTAACAGGCGCAAACGCACCAGGAAGGCAATGCCCGTCCCACTGTTTTCCAGTGTCACGTGCCCCCCGGTTTCGTCGCCCGTCTCGTGGGTTTTGAAGGAGGCTTTCACTGTGGCCTTTGGCAAATCCTGCAAAGCCTTGAAGTCTGCAAAAGAAGTAAGCGGCGTGTAATACCACTCTGTCTTACTGAAATCCAGTATGTCCGGCATCGACGACAGCCAGTAGAAATTGCGGCTCACCAACTCGCCGCTCGGACGGAACAGCTGCAGGCTCAGGAAGTAGGTGGTGTTTTCCGCGGGTGCATCTGGAATCGCAAATGCCTTTGCCACTCCATCCGCGGCAACATCCGTCGTTCCTTCCCGGCTGAACAGTTCCTTCATCTTCACGTCGTAGGTCTTTGCGACAATGCGCAGTCCTTTCTGCGCGTCTTGCGTACTGTTCACCACCACGATTCCGCGATCGTCGTACGAGAATTGCACGTGCACCGGCTCCAACGCTTTCTTTGTTCCGAAGTAACCGCCAGCCGGCCGTAGCGAGTAATCGTACAGGTGCCAGATCAGTCCCGGCCACGCATTGTTCAGCATCCATTGAATCACGCCCGTGGACTTGTATTTGTTGCGGCCGTAAGCCTCGAACATCGCGCGCTCGCCTTCGTATGTCGTCGCTTGCGATTTCCACGCGAAGTCAGCCGCATCCTTGGCCTTGCCGTAACGCTGCTCCAGCGCCTCCGTAAATACGTGGATGTCTTTAAACTTTCCGCCACCGGCGTGAAAATCCCAAAATTCGTTCATCGGCCACATTTTGTCGGCGGGAAACATTCTCTGCAGCCCCTCCAACGGCGGAACGGCAGGTCCGGGACTGGTTTCTGTATTGAAGCCATACGCGCCACCGGCTTTCGTATCTAGTAGCCAGTAATTCGGCGAAACGTATTCGTACGGCCCGCTCATTTTCACGCCGCTCTCTCCGCTTACTTCCGCCTTCTTCGCGGTGGCGGAGGAAATCACCGGCTTGGGCCAATTAATGGCCTTTTCTACGTCCAGATAAGCTTGCTCGCGCTCGGCCGGAGGTGGATTATCGCTGCCGTTCAGCCACACCAGCACGCTGGGATGCTGCCGCATGCGTAACAATTGGTCGCGCAGCGAAGCCACAGCGACGCTGCGGTTTTCATCGCCCCACTTGTTCCAGTGTTCCCACGCGTCGCAGCAACACCATCCTGCCATCACCAGGATTCCGTCTTTGTCCGCGCGATCAAAGAAAGCATCATCCTCCAGCTTCCCTTCCAGGCGAATCGTATTCATGCCCATTTCTTTTACGTAACGGAATTCCGCTTCGCGCCGCGGCTCCTCGACACGCAGCATCATGTCTGGTGTCCAACCAGCTCCGCGCACCAGCACGGGTTTTCCGTTCACCTTAAACAAACGATATCCGTCTGGCGTCAACTCGGAATCCGTCTGCACGATGCCAAAAGAAATCGCCTGCTCATCCGATACCTCGTCGTGCTCCTTCTCAAATTCCAGCGAAAGATTGTGCAGGTACGGTTCGCCCATCTGGTAAGGCCACCACAGTTTGGGCTTCTCCACATTCAGAGCTGGCACTGAGTCCGCCGAAAGCACCACTTCGCGCGTTTCCTTCGGCGCAAGCTCTACAGCTTGCGAGAATTCGATGGGCTTCGCCTCGCCGGTAATTTTCCCTCTCAGCGTGCCCTTCACTGCAGCCGATGTCGAGTTCTGCAACTGCGCGCGCACAGTAAGGTGCGCCTTATCGGCCCCGGGCAAATCCAGCTTCGCATCGACAAACGCGTGCCGCATCGCCACTGGCCCGCTATCGCTCAACACCACGTCCTGCCACAGTCCCATCTCTTTGTCCGGCGACATGGGATTCCAGTCCACGAACGTGATGCCGAGTTCTCCCGCCTTTGGCGCCGTCACAGAGACAGCCACCACATTTCCCGAGCCTTCGTGTACGTACTGGGTCACATCGAATTCGTAGCGACGGAACGCGCCCACCACTTCGTCTGATCCCGCTACCTTTTTCCCGTTGATCCAAATGTCAGCGCGGTAGTTGATGCCGTGAAACGCCAACCACACCGTGCGCCCTTTGAAATGCTTCGGCGCTTCGAATTCTTTGCGGTACCACCATGGCACGGCATACGGGCTGTTCGCGGGCATGTCGATGTTGGCGTATTGGCCGCCGATAGGGTACTCAACTCCGGGCACAGACCGCAGGTTCATGCCGAAATAAGGATCTTTGTACACGCCGTTCTCCACCAGCACGGCAAAAACCGTTTTCGGCGCGGACGTCTTGTACCACCCTGACGTGTCGAATCCGCTCTCGGATACTTTATCTCCACCCGCCGTCACTTTCGCGGACGACTGCACCTCCCAACCATCCTTTAGTGTGATTTCCTCGGCTGCGCGCGCGACCGGGACAACAAAAGCGCAGAAAATTGCGAGCGGGGCGAAACTCAACAAAAATGCTGATTTAAATCGATTCATAAGAGTTTTACTCCAGGAGTGCACGTCTGCGGAGAGTTTAGCTCGCCCCCTTGCTCCTGACAAGGCCACCGCAAACAAACAGACAGGACGCCTCTTTGACTCCAAGGCGCCCTCTTTCTGTTCAAGTGATAATTTACCGACAGAATCTACTTGGCTGGGGTCAACCAAATATTCGACGGAATGAAGAACTCCACGTCCTTTAGTTCCGTTTTCACCTGCGCCCGCGCAAACTTCCCCTTCGGCCCACCGTTTCCGGCGAACGACAACAGGTACTGGTTGCCCAGATGCTCCCCGATCTCGTCGAAGTACGGTTTCAAGCTCACCGGCGTGCCGTAGCCAAGAAAATAGGACTCCGCGCCTGTCTCCTCGGACAGCTTGGCGATATTGTTCTGCGCCGTGTTGCCTTCAAAGAAGCTGTGGCCGCGGTGTCCGGAACTTGGGTAGTACACCGTCCATATGTTGGTGTTCTGTTTCTCCGCTCTCTGAATCAGCGGGTCCAGGTCAGGATAGAACGGTCCAAAGCTGGCGCCGCGGAAATAATCGATGCCAGAGGAAATCAACAGGATAGACCGCGTCGGTCCCGTATTCGGCCAGCGCTTCAACATGTCAATCATTCCAAGATATGGACTGGAGCCTATGCCTCCCCGGCCAAGCGGTATCCGCAGAGCCTTCGTCACCAATTCCTTATTCTGAGTAAAATCCTGCGCAACCATAGTGGTGTTGTTGCGGATATAACCTAGCGCGATGTGTGTCGACTGCGGTTGGGCCATGATAAATGCCTTCAGGTCATTCCATTGCCCGGCCGCGTTGGTATCGATCGAATCATCGATTAAAATCGCCAGAAACAGCTGGTCGCTCTTCTTCCAATCCCCAATCTGTTTCCTCTCTTTGTTCACCATAAGCTGCACGTCATCCATGGTAATTGCGGAAGCATTCGCGTCCTTTTTCCCTACAGCCGTAACCGTAAAGGTCACCATTCCTGCCGAAGGAAGCTTGTTTTGTGCCGCGCTTATTTCCGCAAACACGAACAGCATCGCGCCGAGAATCAGGCCTAACCGAGCCACTGCATTCTTGTATTTCATCGATACTCTCCTATCTCCTTTTGTGTTAGATGCCTCAAGGCGTGCCTTGGCATATATCACGTCCTGCCCCGAAAAGTCAGCAATCGCGCATCTTCAAGCCAGTTCGTATGCTTAACCTGCCAGCTTCGCCATCCACGGTAACCCTTTCTGCATGCCCTCTCGATTGGCTCCATGGAGCGAACCCAGCCTGCGCTACGCTGCTAAAGAATGCTGGATTCCGTCACCATCACCGATGCAAGGGTCGAAAATGCCCCGCCTGGCAATGCCCAGACCAGCCGTGTGTGGATCTATTCACCGTGGATCGATCTGCTGGTCGGCTGTGGCGCGTGGTCCGCTCCGTTACTGATTTTGACCGCATATGTCGCCGCTTCCAGCGCCACTTCGTGGTCCTTTGCGTTTTATCTTCTGGCGCTGCTTTTCAACTATCCCCATTTCATGGCCACGATTTACCGCGCCTATCATTCCTACGACGAGTTCACCAAATACCGTTACTTCACGGTTCACATCGCCCTTCTCCTAGCTCTTGCCGGCTTGATCGCCCATCTCTGGTATCCATTGCTGCCGTGGATTTTCACCCTGTACATTTGCTGGAGTCCTTGGCACTACACCGGCCAAAACTACGGCTTGCTGATGATGTTCGCTCGGCGTGCCGGAATCTCGCCTACCGACGCGGAACGCCAGGCGCTGCATCTTTCCTTCATTGCCTCTTTCCTCCTGCTGATGCTCAGCTTCCATACCGGCCGCTCGGCGGACCCCCTGATCCTTTCGCTCGATCTCCCTGCCAAGTTCACTCTGCCCGCTCGCGGCATGTTAGTGGTCTTTTTCCTCGCCGCCAGCGGATGGGCGCTTGCGTCGTTGGCTCGACGCGCACCCTGGCGGGCAGTGCTCCCCAGCGCCACTCTCGTCACCACACAGTTCTTGTGGTTTCTGCTTCCCGCATTGATTGAACTCATCAGTGGCCACGAAGTGTCGCAAACCCGCTATTCCAGCGGCATTTTGGCCGTGCTGCACTCCACGCAGTACCTGTGGATCACCAGCTATTACCAGAAGAAAGAGGCCCGCGCCGCCGGCAATCTTTCCTGGAGCTTCCCGAGCTACCTGCTTACCTTGGTGGCCGGGGGCATTGCTTTATTTGTACCCGGGCCGTGGATTGTCAGCCGGGTGTTTCATGCGGACTTTGCTTCCAGTTTTCTCACCTTCACGGCGCTCGTGAACCTGCACCATTTCCTTCTCGATGGCGCCCTCTGGAAGCTGCGCGATTCGCGTATCGCGTCCTTCCTCGTACATAAACGCGAATCCACCGAAGAAGTTGCGGTCCGGCCGTCCAGCAGGCTTGCCACTGCCACTCATTGGTTGGCGAGTGCCACGCCGGCCGCCCGCGCCATCCGAATCATGGTAGTTCTAGTGCTCCTCCTGTGGGGCGGCATCGACCGCCTTCATTTTTATTGGGTGAATGTTTCTGCAAGCCTCTCCTCGCTGCGTCGCGCTTCCTCCTTGAATCCCAACGATAGCGTTCTGGAAATGCGCCTGGCCCACGCAGCGGAAACCGCCGGCGATCGCGATGCTTCCCTCGCGGCATTGCGACAGGCTGCGACAGTGAATCCAGACCAGAAGAGCTTGCAGGAAGCTTATGCCCGCGGACTAATCACCTCGGGCCGCGATGCCGACGCCTACGAGCTGTATCGCAAACTGCTGGCGCGCTCACCACACGACGTGGATTCCCTGGTGAACTATGGCGTCTTGGCCCAGCGACTTGGTCACACGGAAGAAGCGGCGGATTCCTGGCAGCGTGCCGTCGATATCGATCCGTTGCAAACCAATGCGCAGCTGTACCTGGCGCAGGCTCTCGAAAAGCAGGGTGAAGTCCAAGCTGCCGCGCGCCACTACCGTGCCTATTTGCAAGTGGTGGGCCTGCATCCCAACGAGCATCTTGGCGAAGGGCCCGCGGCCATCTCCGCTTTGTTGAAAGTGGCGGACGCCGACGCGGACGCCCAGCGCCCGCAGCAGGCCTTAATTGGCTATCAGGCCGCCGCGCGATTCGCGCAGAAACTCGACAATGTGTCGCTGCAAAGCCTGGCCATCGTTCGTACTGCAGAAATCCAGGAGCGCACCGGAGAAATTGCCGCGGCGGCTCAATCGTTTCAAGATGCAGTGACGTTGGATGAAACGCGAGGTGAACCACGCGCCGCGGCATCTGATTGGTTCAACTTCGGACAATTTCTCCGCCGCCAGAATCAATCACAACGCCTCGTATTCGCATGTTTTTATCGCGCCGAAGATTTGATGAGCACTACGCCCGGTGAGCAACTCTCCGCCATCGTGAAGGCTCGTCAGGAAACCGCGGCGCGCCTTGGCCAAGTAGCGAACTCCCTACCCGCTCAGCTTTCCAAATTGCTTTCTGAAGCCCTCTCGCTCCCGGCCGCCGCCTTTGCCCCCAATCATCGCTGAACTCGTTCTCCTGCCAATTCCTGAATCTGCGATAGAATGTGGCTGCCGATCCGAGCCCCGCCGGTTGGGTACGCAAAACCGGCGCCGATTAACCATCCGCATGCCGCGATCGGCACATAAGTCATCGGGGAGTCCAGCATGAACAAAGATCTCTCTCGAAGAAAATTCCTGGAACAAGTTGGATTGGGCACTGCCGCTGGGGTGAGCCTTTCCCTTCTCAGCCCGCTCGCCGAGGCCCGCCCCGCACGCACCACGCCGCTCCCCACCCGCACGCTCGGGCGGACTGGCGCAAAGGTCTCCATTCTCGCGTTCGGATGCGGCAGCCGCTTTCTGATGTACGAGGACGAAGAGAAGGCATCAGCCGCGTTGAATCAAGCCATCGATCTGGGCATCACCTACCTGGACACGGCGTACTCCTACGGCGATGGAAAAAGTGAGACGCGCGTCGGCAAAGTGATGGCCACTCGCCGCAATGACGTCTGGCTGGCGACTAAAATTCCCGATCGCACCCGCGACGCTTTCCTGAAACGCCTCGAAGCCAGCCTGAAGCGCCTGCAGACGGACCACGTCGACCTCGTCCACATTCACAGCTTGGGTCAGGCCGATGATCTGGCAAAAATCGAAGCTCCCGATGGCGCCATGAAGGGCTTGCTGGAAGCGCGCGAGCAAAAGATGACTGGCTTCATCGGAATGACCAGCCACACCAATGGAGAAGTAATGGCCCAAGCCATCACCCACAACGATCTGGATTGCGTGCAAATGGCGTTGAACGCTTCACGGAACGGACACTTTGAGGAACTGGCTCTGCCGGCCGCCAATCGCAAGAACCTCGGTGTCATCGCCATGAAAATTACCGGCCAGGAATTTCTTCTGGGCAACGCTCCAGGCAAAGCGGAAATCAGTTCCCTGCTGCGCTACTCGATGAGCTTACCGGTAACCACCGCCGTCGTCGGAATGCCTCATTTGGAGATGCTTCAGGAAAATGTGGCTATCGCGAGAAAATTCTCGCCCTTCAGCGACGCCGAAATGCAGCAACTCCGCCAATCGCTCTCGTCCTCTCGTGAAGGAATGGAGCACCGTCTCGTCGGCCACCTCGACGGCCCCACCGCCAACCCCGACATGTTCTTCGTCTAGACTCGATGTAGACTTGATCGCCCACATTTCGTTGCCGCAAAAAACCGTGGTGTCTTTCTCCGCTCTGTCGGTCTAGAATGGGGCCGCACGTTCTTACCTGCTTTTCTCGCTCCCTTCCTGGAGGCTCGGAACGCCCATGGCGCTGATGCGCACGATGCTGCTCGCCGCCTCGCAAAATGTCTGGTTACGCGAACACGCTGTACAGTATCCGTTTGTCAAGCGCAGCGTTTCGCGATTTATGCCGGGAGAAACTCTCGAGGACGCACTCGCCGCCGCCCAATCCCTTCGCCACAAAGGCGTGGGCAGTGTGTTCACGCACCTGGGCGAAAATGTGGCCGACCGCAACGAAGCCCGCCGGGTTACCGAACATTACCTGCAAGTTTTAGATCGCGTCCATCAATCCGGGCTAGCCACGGAAGTGTCGGTGAAGTTGACGCAACTCGGCTTGGATCTTTCCCCCGATCTTTGCGCCGAGAACCTCGAACTCATCATCGCCCGCGAAAAAAAGGAATCGACTGTCTGGGTGGACATGGAAGCCGGCAACTATGTAGATGCCACGCTCGACATCTATAGGCACGCGCTGAGCCGTCACCCCAATCTTGGAATTTGCCTGCAATCCTATCTCTATCGCACGAAAAAAGATTTGGCTGACCTGCTTCCCCTTCATCCTGCCGTCCGTTTGGTAAAGGGCGCCTACAAAGAGCCGCCCGACATTGCCTTTCCTAAAAAGGCCGATGTGGATTCGAACTATTTTGCGCTGGCTCGAGACTTGTTGAGCGCCAGGGCAACGGGCCAGTGCCCCCGGGCTGCGTTCGGCACGCACGATGTCGCGCTGATCGGCCGCCTGGCGAGCCTCGTCAAAACAGAAGGCTACGCGAATTCCGAATTCGAGGTGCAGATGCTCTATGGCATCCAGCGCGCCGAGCAGGAGCGTCTGGCACGCGACGGGCATCGTTCCGTCGTGCTCGTTGCCTACGGCACTTACTGGTATCCCTGGTTTGTCAGGCGCTTGGCAGAGCGCCCTGCGAATCTGTGGTTCATGCTACGGAATGTGTTCGCTTCGTAGTTTGCTCAAAGGAGGTTGTGACTACATGCGTAAGGTAAATGCGCTATTCATTGTGCTCGCCGCTGTCTTCCTGATAGCAGCGAAGGCGTCAGAACCACAGTGGAAGCAGTTGTACAACGGAAAGGATCTGACCGGCTGGAAGCACGTCGGGCCCGGCGGCATGACCGTGGAAGACGGCCTGATCAAAACTCACGGCGGTATGGGCCTCCTTCTGGATTGGGTTGCAGAATCACAGCGACAACGACATCGTGTTTTTCAAGGAAGTTGCAATTCAGTCGTTGAAGTAGCTTTGCCAGCGTCAGGAAATTATCTCGCGTATTCAGGGAGAGACTCATGAACAAAAATCAGATGTCACGGCGGCGATTTCTTCATGCCAGTGCCGCTACCACCGGCGTTGCCATGGCCATGCCGCGGATCATGCTCAGCGACTCGCGCATCCCTTATGGGTGGGAAGCCGCTGCGAACGACACAATTCGCTTCGGCATTATCGGAATAGGCATGCAGGGCTCCGGATTGCTTGGCACGGCGGTAACGTTGCCCGGCGTCCAGTGCGTTGCTGCTGCCGATCTGTACGACGGCCGGCACACGCTGGCCAAGGAAATCGCCGGGAACAAGATCAAGACCACTCGTAAATATCAGGAACTGCTCGACGACAAGGAAATTGATTGTCTCATCGCCGCAGTTCCCGATCACTGGCACATGAAAGTGGTGACCGACGCGGTGAACGCGGGCAAGGACATTTATATCGAGAAGCCCATGTCGCATGCGCCGTCGGAAGGCATCGAAATGGTAAACGCGCAGAAGAAAACCGGGCGCATCATCCAGGTCGGCTCGCAGCGCGTCAGCTCCGTGATCTGCGCTAAGGCCAAGGAAATGCTCGCCCAGGGCATCATCGGCGATCTGAATCTTGTCGAAGGCTCCCTCGGCCGCAACGATCCCACCGGCTGCTGGGAGTATCCTCCTCCTCCCGACCTCTCGCCTCAGACTCTCGATTGGGACACTTGGCAGAACAACGTGCCCAAGGTGCCTTTCGATGGGAAGATTTTTGCGCGGTGGCGCTGCTGGAGCCAGTACGGCACCGGTGTCGCCGGAGATTTGCTCGTCCACCTTGTCAGCGGCATGAACTTTATGCTCGGCTGGAACGAACCTCCCGGACCCACCACTTCGATTGGCGGAATCCTTCGCTGGCCGGATGGGCGCAACATGCCCGACGTGCAGCCTACGCTTTTCCAATACGGAAAGATTCCGGTCTACCTGCGGCTAAACCTTGGCTGCGAGACGCCAGAGATTTATCGCTTCCAGGGTTCCAAAGGAATTCTGGAGGTTACCGAATTCACGATCACCTACTACCCGCAGAGCGGAAAGGATACCGCTCCCAGCTACTACGCCACGGCCAGCTTCCCGCAGCCTTATCGCGACCAGTACATTAAGGAGTGGCACGAACAAAACGATCCGCCGCCAGGCAAGGAGCCATTGGCCGAGGGCTATGCATACAAGGGCGATTCCTGGGACGACCTGAAGCCACACCTCTGGACCTATTTCCAAGCGGTGCGCACCCGCAAGCCTGTCGTGGAGGATGCTGTCTTCGGACACAACGCCGCGCTTGCCTGCCACATGTCCAACACGTCGTATTTCAAGAAGAGCACCGTTACTTGGGATGCCGCGTCGGGCCAAATCAAAACCGCATAGGCGAACGCTTCTTTCGCCGAAAAGCAGAGAGGGGGCTGAACTCAGCCCCCTCTCTCTATTTGATGTCTAATTCTTTTCGTTACTTCATTACTTCTTCCTCACTTCATTTTGCTCGGTGAAATTCCACATAATCCCGCCCATGATACATCCGGTAGCTCCCCGCCTGACCCGTTGTCAAGAATTGCAGCGGCACCGGATGCTTGATATCAGCATCTTTTGTCGAAGCAACCGTGAACACATCACTTGCGCCCAGATCCATCACCACAAACTTGTTGTTATCTAGGAAGCCGCAACCGTATGCCCCCGGCTTTAGTGTCTGACCGCCGATTTCGATGGCAACCTCTGTAATCAGATAAGCTTGATATTTCTCGCGGATGCCGCTGGAGTATCCAGAATTGTCCACCAAACTTGCGAGCACGAGGAATCCATCGGCGTAACGCACTCCCCCAGTGTTGCGTTCCTGGCTACTGGCCACCTGCCCGCGGAAAAATACCTTATCCGGAAAAAGCTTTGTGCCAACTTCCTTCGCGCTCAGAACTCCTTCAGTGGCGGGCGGCGTATCGGCCTTCTGCGCTTGCGCTACCGTGAGGCAAGACAAGGCCAGCCCAAACATCAGGAATAACGGGGATACAGATCGAACCTTCATAACACTCTCCTGTTCAACGTCTCTCAATGAATTCCGCAATTGTACTCCTTTTGAGCCTACCTCACCCTACTAACTGCTGCATCTGCGTGCGGCAGTGAGGCCAAGAATCTGTGACTGTTCCCAAAGTTACTCCTGCGTGCTGACGCTGATCGCTTTCGGTAGTGACACGCTTGCGCTTAGCGGCGTGTCGGCCGACGAATCTCCAACCAGAATGGAGAATGTCCCCGCATCAGCCTGCCAGTGCTTGGCTGTAACGTCGTAGAACGCGAAGGCGCGCGCATCGAGCGTAATCGTCACGTGCTTCGTTTCGCCTGCGTCGAGCTCCACGCGAGCAAAACCCTTCAACTCTTTTGCCGGGCGCGGCACACTTGGCTTCGCTTCACCAACATAAACCTGGGCAACCTCAGCCCCCGCTCGCGAGCCAATATTCGCAACATCAAACGTTGCGGTATACAGCGCTGGCCTGCCACTCGGCGCCATGGTCGGCGCCTCCGCCGGAGCAACCGAGAGACTGCTGAATTTGAATGTGCTGTACGACAGCCCAAAGCCAAATGGGAATTGCGGTTTCACGTTGTTGTGTTCGTACCCGCGGTAGCCAACAAAAATCCCCTCTTTGTATGCCACCCGGACCGTTCCTTCCTCCGGATAGTAATTCCCATGCGTGGGGTTGTCTTGCCAGCTCTTTTCGAACGTCGCTGGTAGATGGCCTGACGGATTTACGACGCCAAACAAAATTTCCGCCAGTGCCGTGCCGCCCTGCTCGCCCGGATACCACATTTCGATGAGTCCTGGCACATGCTCGATCCATGGCGCCACGTCTACGTTGCCTCCCGATGTAATCGCAACGATCGTGTTCTTGTTTACCGCAGACATCTCACGAATCAGTACATCTTGGCCAAATGGCAACGAGAACGTACGATCCGCTCCTTCGCCTTCGCTGTCGTTGTTGAATCCGGCCGCCACAATCACCGCGTCCACCCTCGCCGCCAGTTGTTTCGAGGCATCTGACACCATCTTCGACTGCTTGATGATTCCTACCCGCAGCCGTCCGCCAACAAACGAATCGACGAATGTCTCGCCCACGATTTTGTGCGGCCCCACGCTCAGCTGCAACACCGTGCCTTCCTGAAACGCTTTACACAGCTTCGAATTGTCGAAAAGCAGTTTGTCGTCGACGTACAACCGGTATCCCCCACCTTCTCCCCAGCCCTGCGCAACCACTTCATATAGACCAGCCTCGGATGCGACAAAATATCCGCTCCAACGCTTGGAAATCGGCTTCGGCTTGGCATTGAACAATTCTTCCAGCGATTCTGGGTCAAGAACCAGGTCGTCGAACGTTGTGCCGGGCTCGTTCAAATGGTGCACTACCTGTGTGGATTCAGGCTTTCCTGACAGCTCAGCATTCCGAAAAATCTCGAGCTTCAGACCTGGCTTGCCATTTTTTGTTTGCGTTACGAACTTCGTCTCATCCGCGGCCGCAGCCACGCTGGGCAAACCTGCCTCGTAAAAAACATTCACGGATGGCCCCAGCAATGTGCTGATTCCTTGCAGCGCGCTGACTGCTGCGAACGGAATCACACGCGCGCTGCCGGCTCCCACCGGTTCCGCGGAATATGCGTCGGGCCCAACCACCAGCACCGTCTTGATTTTCTGTTTGTCCAGTGGAAGCACGTTGCCGTCATTCTTTAGCAGCACCATGCCCTCGCGCGCCGCCTGCAACGCTATTTGATGGTTCTGCTCGTTGTACGTCGAAATTGATAGATCGTTTTGCGGTCGATCCAGCCAGCCGAACCGCTCAGCGGTCTGCAGGATGCGACGAACCTTTTCGTCAATCGTCGCCTGCTTGACACGCCCATCCGCGAGCGCCGGCATCAGATTGCGGCGATTCATGAACGCTCCCGTCGGCATTTCGATGTCCAGCCCGCCGTTGGCCGCCGCCACTCCATCATACGTTGCCACCCAATCGGACATCATGATGCCCTCGAAGCCCCATTCCTTGCGTGCGATCTCCGTATTGAAATACGCATTCTGCGTAGCGTGTTCCCCATTAATCAGGTTGTAGGAATCCATGATTGCGCCCACGTGCGCTTGCTTCACCGCTGCTTCGAACGAAGGAAGATAGATTTCACGCAGCGTTCGTTCATCGATCAACGAATCCGAATCGTGCCGCAGGTACTCGGAGTTGTTTCCCAGGAAGTGCTTGATCGTCGCCGAAACCCCTTGCGACTGCATTCCCTTGATGTACCCAACCGCAATCGCAGACGTCAGGAACGGGTCTTCCCCAAAATATTCGAAGTTCCGCCCATTCAATGCCGACCGGTAGATGTTCACGCCAGGTCCCAGCATGAAATGAATCCCGCGGGCTCGCGCATCCTTCCCAATACCCGCACCGGCCTTCTCGGCAAGATCAATGTCCCACGACGCCGCAAGGTTGATGCCGACCGCGTATGCTGTCGACGGAAATCGCTCGTTGCTACGCACACCAAAAGGCCCGTCGGACATCTGCAAGGCCGGCAGTCCCAACTCCGGAACCGCGCGAATCGCGAATCCCGTGCCGCCAATGTAGTCAATTTTCTGCTCGGGCGACATCTTACTGACATACGAATCGGCGCGCTTTGTCGTGTCTGCGCTTGTCGCCGCGGGTGCCTGCGCCAACGCCGGTATGCACACCAACAGAATTACCACCAGAGTCAGAGCTCTTCGCATGTTCGGTATCCTTTTCGTTTTCGGTTCTCTTACTGGAGCGAATTTCGTTTTCCACCACCCTAATAGGCTGGAAAACGCAGCTGCTGAACATCTCTCAACCCTTAGTAAGGATCAAAGGGCAGGCCGACATAATTCTCCGCGAGGCTTTGCGCTGCTGCCCGCGAACTTGTGACGTAATCCAACTCCGCCAACTGCCGGCGGCGGTCGAAGCTGTTTTCGCCGTGGAAACGGTGCAGCATCGAAGTCATCCACCACGAAAAGCGCTGAGCCTTCCAGACGCGTCTCAGCGCCACCTGCGAATAGCGGGCCAGAAGTGTCATGCTACCAGATTTATAGTGCTCCGTCAGTGCGTGCGCCAACACCCGCACATCCGCCGCCGCCAGGTTCAATCCCTTCGCTCCGGTCGGTGGCACGATGTGCGCCGCGTCTCCCGCCAGAAACAGCCGGCCAAATTGCATCGGCTCAACCACAAAGCTGCGCATCCCCGTTACGCCCTTTTGCACCACCGCCCCGCGCGTCAATCTCCATCCCTCTATCCCTAGCCTCGTCTCAAGTTCCTCCCAGATTCGCTCGTCCGGCCACTGACCCAGGTCCTCGTCCGGCTCGCATTGCAAGTACAGCCTGCTGATTTTTGGCGACCGCATGCTCAGCAACGCGAACCCACGCTCATGATTCGAATAAATCAGTTCCTGCGAAGATGGCGCGGCTTCCGCCAGAATTCCCAGCCAGCCAAAGGGATATTCTCGTTCGTGCGACGTCAGCACTCCCGCGGGAATGCTAGTCCGGCAAATCCCGTGAAAACCATCGCACCCGGCGATGAAGTCGCAAACGACCTCGCCGCACTCGCCTTCTTTTCGATACTCAATCCGCGGGGCACGTGTATCCAGCTCAGCCACGCGGACATCTTCGGCTTCAAAAACAATTTCTCCGCCGCTCGCCAGTCGCGCGTTGGTCAAATCCTTCACCACTTCGTTTTGACCGTACACGGTGATGCCGCGCCCAGTCAGTTCCTTGAAATCGATGCGATGACGCCGGCCAAGAAAGCTCAGCTCAATTCCATAGTGAACCAGCCCCTCGCGCTGCATTCGCTCAGCAAGACCGAGATCCGCCAGCATCTCGACCGTCCCCTGTTCCAGCACGCCTGCTCGCACGCGCTCCTCCACATGCTGCCGACTGTATTTTTCAATGATGCTGGAATCAATGCCCTGCTGCTGCAGCAGATGAGAAAGGATCAGCCCTGCCGGGCCTGCGCCCACAATGCCCACCTGCGTTCGCATCGCGCTCCTGAGGAACAATCACAAATCGAAAAAAACCGTTTCGTCCGCGCCTTGCAGGATTACGTTCCATTCTCGCAGTTCTCTATTGTTGCTTATGGGACAGGCCATCAACGTTCCTCGCCGCTCTGTCTCCACCTTACTTAGCACATTGTCGCTTTCGTTCAGCGGCTCCTCAGGAAAATAAATTCGAGTGACCAGCCGCGTCAAAAGTCCCCTCGCAAACACGGACACAAGGATGTGTGGGGCCTGCCGCGTTCCATCGGGCGCGCTCACGGAACCCGGCTTGATAGTCGAGAAGCGAAACTTTCCGTCGTCGTCCGTCGGTATGCGTCCAAACCCAAAAAACGCGCCCTCCCCAGTGTGAGCGTCGAGCTCGACGCGCTGAGCATATTCGCCAGCCCCATCCGCCTGCCACACTTCCAACACCGCGTCCGGAACAGCCCGCCCATCGCCGTCCAGCACGCGTCCTTGAATGGTCATTCGCTCTCCGCTCACTCCCGGCCCCGCCAGTTCGCTACGATAAAGCGCACCGCAGCCCAACTGAAAGTATGGCCCCACGGTTTGGGAAGTCGTCGCCGGCAAACGCAACTCATTCCTCCATCGGCGTGGCTTCGCGTCCACGCAGTACGATCTCAAAGCGATACCCAAGCGCTTGCTCGGGAATCGTGCGTTCCCAATCGAAAACCGAAATCAACCGGTCGCGGGCCTTTTCATCCGCTACGCAATTGAAAATCGGGTCGCGCACAAGCAAAGGATCGCCCGGAAAGTACATCTGAGTGACAAGCCGCGTGGCAAATGCCGGCCCGAACACCGAAAAATGAATGTGCGCCGGCCGCCAGGCGTTGTAGTGATTCCGCCAGGGATATTCCCCCGGCCGAATCGTCACGAACTGGTAGTGGCCCTGTTCGTCCGTAAAAACCTGCCCACAGCCCGTGAAATTCGGGTCCAACGGCGCATTGTGTTGATCCACCGCGTGAAGATACCGGCCTGCGGCGTTCGCCTGCCAGATTTCGATCAGTGTGCGCGGCATAGGACGATTGTTTTCATCTAGCACTAGCCCGCCCACAACGATCCGCTCTCCCAGCGGCTCGCCCGAATGTTGCCGCGTAAGATCGAAGCTGCCGGGTTTCGCCACACCCGAAGCAAAGATTGGCCCCGTAACTTCCGATACTGTCTGGGTCAGAGGCACCAAAGGCTTCCTGGGCGCGCGTTTCAGCGAAGATACATACGACGGGTGAAGCGGTTCTGGCTGCGTTCCTGGCAGTGCGCGTAAGTAGCGTATAGACTCACTCATTGTTCGTGTCGCGGATTCCCGCCTCACGCGCGAATCCGGCAACGTCTTTCATACCTTCTTTTCCCATTCCATACAACTCCCGCCGCCCTATTTGGAAATCCTGCTCAAGTGGATTGCGTGCGAGCGATCGCGAGACCGCGCTTGGCCGTTATCTTGGATGACTGCGGTGAGCTTACGCCTGCAGGCGAAAGGCTGCGTGTTTGCTTTCGTGCTCCAAAAGCCAGCGTTTCCGCTCGATACCGCCACCGTAGCCGGTGAGTGAACCATCTGACCCAATCACGCGGTGACAAGGCACCACAACTCCCACCGGGTTCGAACCGTTCGCCAGTCCGACGGCCCTGACGGCCCTTGGCCGCCCGATTCGCTCCGCAAGTTTCGCGTAGGAAAGCGTAGTGCCACAGGCAATCTCTCGCAGCGCGCCCCACACCTCGCGCTGGAAAGCTGTGCCGCCCGTCTGCACTGGCAAGCTATCGATCGCCGTAACCTCTCCCGCAAAATATCGCGCCATCGCATTCGTTAGATCATGCGGATTGCTCGCCGCCTCGAGAGGCCTTCAATCATCCCAACTTCTTCGTTCCAGACAGCAATCTGGGCGACGCCCACTTCGGAACAATTACCGGCGCCTATCCGGCGCGCAGCCTGCAGTTCGCAGGTAAATTCTACTTTTAACCGCTAGCTCCGCCCAAGCTGTAGGCCCCCAGACACCCCGGGGGGCGAGAGCCTGGCAGGAAGCGCACCGGCCAAAACTTTGTGGCCATCGTCGCCTGCCAGGCTCTACCAAAGGTTTCCTCCAGCATGAGTTCTTCTTAGCCGGGAACGCTCCACTCCAAGTTTGTGAATTCGGAGAGCCTCGTCTTACCGAAGGTCTGTAACAGAACAGCAATGCCCGGCCGTGGTCCGAGCCACTCAGTGCACCACACAGATTGTAGGAGTCGTTGCAGCAACCAGGACTCGAAAATGAAAACTCACACCCCACGCAAAAATCGATTTTCTTGTACCGGACTTATTCTTCTCGCCGCAACTTTGCTTTTCCCGTCGGTCTCGTTCAGCCGCATATCCGGTGCCGCCGCAGAGTCCGCATCGCAAATCGATGCTGCCGTAAGCAGCGCCCTCCCAAATGGTATTGAGACCCACCGCGACAAAATGATTCTGCAGGTTGTCGCGCTAAGCGACGACGTCCTCCGCGTTCGCGAGTCCGTCTCGGGAGAACTACCCGAAGATGCTTCGTGGGCTGTTCCCGCCGAGATTCGCCACGCGAGTGTTGCAGTCGCTCAGGAAGCCGCTGCCAATTCTGTTGGCTTTCACACCAAGGCCCTCCGGGTTCGCATCGACCGCGCCACACTCGCTCTCTCTGTCACCGATTTGCAAGGCGATGTGCTCCAGGAAGACGCGCCCGGTTGGCCCGTCGAGTCCCACGGCAGCGCGTTTCGCGTTTACAAGAAAATGCCCCTCGATGAACACTACTTCGGTCTCGGCGATACCGTCGGATCGCTGGACCGCCGCGGACAATCCTTCCGCCTCTGGAATACCGACGCCTTCCTCTTCCAGGAATCCACCGATCCCATCTACAAAAGCATTCCCTTCTTCATCACCATGCGCGAAGGCCGCTCCGTTGGATTCCTCCTCGACAATACCTGGTCCACAAGTTTTGATTTTGGCCGTGTTGAGCGCAATCTCTATTCCTTTGGCGCCGAGGGCGGCCCGATTGATTACTACGTTCTTTATGGCCCGGACCCCAAGCAGGTCCTTCGCACCTACGCCTGGTTGACTGGCCTCCCTCCGCTTCCTCGCCTCTGGTCGCTCGGTTTTCAGCAATCTCGCTTCAGCTACGAATCGGAATCACGCGTGCGCGAAATCGCCGCTCATTTGCGCGCTGACAAGATTCCGGCCGATGTTCTCTACCTCGACATCGATTTCCAGCAGGAACATCGCCCGTTCACCGTTGATACCAAGCAATTCCCGCACTTTCAGCAAATGCTTTCCGACCTCAAGCATGAAAACTTCCACGTCGTCGCCATCACTGAGCTGCATATCGCCCGGCTACCCGGCGCTTCCTACACTCCTTACGACACGGGAGTTGCTGGCGATCATTTTGTTAAAAATGCGGACGGTTCGACATACGTTGGAACAGTCTGGCCCGGACCTTCGGGTTTCCCCGACTTTACGCGGCAAGAAACCAGGGCGTGGTGGGGAACGCAGTACAAAAAGTTTCTCTCAGAGGGCATCGCGGGCTTTTGGAACGACATGAACGAGCCGTCGGTCTTTCTCACCCCCAATTTCACAATGCCCGAGACCGCGCAACACCGCATCGACGAGCCTGGTTTCCGCCCGCGCACCGCCAACCATCTCGAGATTCACAATGTCTACGGCATGGAGAATTCCCGCGCCACCTTCGAAGGCCTGCTCAAGCTCAATCCCGATTTGCGCCCCTTTGTCCTCACTCGCGCCACTTATGCCGGCGGACAACGCTATGCCGCCACTTGGACCGGCGACAACACTAGTTCATGGAATCATCTCCGTTTGACCACGCCCATGCTCTTGAATCTGGGACTCAGCGGCTTCGGTCTCTGCGGCGCGGATACCGGCGGCTTCATCGGAACTCCTGGCCCGGAATTGCTCACCCGTTGGACTGAACTCGGCACCTTCCAGCCAATTGACCGAAACCACGCCAACAAGGGCTCCGGCAGCAAGGAAGTCTGGGTTCACGGCCCAGAGCAAGAAGCAATTCGTCGCCGTTACATCGAAGAGCGTTATCGGCTGTTGCCCTACATTTACACCACGGTTGAGGAACTCTCCCGCACAGGTTTGCCGGTCGTGCGGCCGCTTTTCCTCGAATTTCCAAACGCCACCAAGGATTCGCATCCACTCGATCTCGACGCTGGCAACGAATTCCTCTTTGGTCCCGATTTGTTGATCGCCCCACCGCCTTTTCCGGAACAGTCGGATAGCTACGAGGTCAAGCTACCCCCCGCGATTTGGTACGACTATTGGACGGGCGAAAAAATTCAGACTGACGCGCCGCCCAAAGACGGAGCTGCCCCAAATCTCCTCATTCAACCCAAGCTCGACGTCCTCCCCGTCTATGTTCGCGCGGGTGCCATTCTCCCGCTCCAGCCCTTGGTACAGAGCACCGACGAAACTCCACAAGGACCGCTGACTCTCCGTGTCTATCCCGGCAAAGATTGCCGCGGCTCACTTTATTTGGATGGCAAGACCTTGGCTTACACGCGCGGCCAATTCCTGCGCATCGCATATTCCTGCGCAATCACTCCCGACGGACTCACTCTCCGTATCGGCGAGCACCAGGGCGCCTTCCATCCCTGGTGGAACCGCGTGCACCTCGAAGTTTACGGATGGGATTCGGCAACGGGCTCCGTCACTATCAACGGCAACGCCAATCCCGCGGCTTCCGTCGATACACACAAACACATGCTCACCGTGGAACTCGATGACAAAATTCACGGCACTGAACTGGATATTCGCAAGTCGAACTGAGAAACTTGGCGGGCGGTAACACGACTCGACGCACCAAAACGCCCTGCGTTGTTCATTGCCGGCCGCTCAGGGAAAAGGAATTCGGATTGCCCGGGGTACCCAAGGTCAGAACCGCTTTGTTGTCGCTGCTCGGCGCATTCTGTCTGCTTGCTCAAGAAGCAAAGCTCAAGCCTGACCCGCTGTTCCAGTTGAGTCCCTTGAAGGGCGTCGATTTCGTCCTCCGCAACTCGCCTACTCCTCGAAAATATCTCATCGAAACCATGCCCGGCGGCGTCGCGCTTCTCGACTACAACAACGACGGGCTTCTGGACATTTTTCTGGTGAACGCCGGCCACACGCGCGACCCCATGCGCCCACCTTTCAGTTTCGATCGTCATGATCCCGCCTACTGGAATCGTCTCTATCGCCAGAATAAAGACGGCAGTTTCACCGATGTCACCGAACAAGCCGGTCTGGCCAATGCCGGCGACACCAACTACGGAATGGGAGTTGCCGTCGGCGATTACGACAACGATGGCTTCCCCGATATCTACGTCACCAATTACGGCAAAAATATTTTGTATCACAACAATGGCGATGGCACGTTTACCGATGTCACCGCGAAGGCTGGTGTTGCCGCGGGTGGCTGGTCCGTCTCTGCAGGATTTCTCGACTACGATAATGACGGCAAACTCGATCTCTTTGTCAGCCGCTATCTCGATTGGAGCGTCGAGAAGAGCAAGACCTGCGGCTCCGAAAAACCGACCTATTGCCCTCCTGGCGAGTTTGGCCCCGTCACCAACATCCTGTATCACAACCGCGGTGACGGCACCTTTGAAGATGTCAGCGTCACCTCGGGAATTGCCGCAAAGAAAGGCAAGGGCCTGGGCGTGGCGTTCGCCGACTACGATGGCGACGGCTTCACCGATATCTTCGTCACCAACGATGTGATCGAGCAGTTTCTCTTTCACAACAATGGCGATGGCACCTTCACCGAAGTAGGTTTGGATTCTGGCGCTGCCCTTACCAACGACGGCAAAATGCTATCCGGCATGGGTGTTGTCTTCCAGGATTACGACAACGACGGCCTCCCCGATCTTCTTGTCACACAACTTCCGCGTCAGCCCTATGTCGTCTTTCATAACGACAGTCACGGCGCGTTCAGCGCTCAGGAATTGGAGACCGGTTTCGGCACGCTCTCCGGAAAATCCTCCGGTTGGGGCGTCGGCTTGGAAGATTTCGACAACGACGGCTGGAAGGACGCCTTCATTGTTCAAGGGCACGTCTTCGCAACTGAAATCTACACAGCCTACTCTTATCGAGACCCGCCCTTGCTTGCCCTAAATCACAAGGGACATTTCGAAAAGGGCAATCCCGGCTCGGATGTTCCCGTTGCCGGACGTGGCGCGGCCTTCGGCGATTTGAACAATGATGGTTGGGTCGACGTTGTCACCACGGCGCTTGGTGAACATCCCCAACTGTTCCTCAACCGCGGCGGCAAATTGCACTGGCTCACCATCACGCTGCGTGGAAAACGCAGCAATCGCGATGGCTACGGCGCTCGCGTCCAAGTCAATGGCCAGGTCCGCTTCGCCACCGCCACCGGCAGCTATCTCTCTTCCAACGACAAACGTCTGCACTTTGGCCTTGGATCTGCCTCCACAGCCGACATCGAAATTCGCTGGCCTTCCGGTATCCACCAAATCTTGCACGCCGTCAAAGCCGATCAATTCCTGCTCGTCGAAGAATCCGCCCAGCCATGATTCTCGTGCGGCCATCCGCGTGCTAGCCGTCGCAGCGGATTTCTTGTTCGCGCAATTGGTCCACTCCACAGCACATCTCCAATGCTTATGTGATGCTGGTCACGGAACCCCTGTCCACAGGTGCGACAATGGGTGTCAAGACTACCGGCTGATCGCGGAGCTTTTTCCGTGAGAGACACCCGCCATGATGTAGCTCGTCAGACTCGCATTGAACCGCCCCTATACCTTCATAGTAGCGTCCATGCTCATTTTGATCCTCAGCATCGTCTCAGTTGTCCGCACACCCACCGACATCTTCCCTGACATTAATATCCCTGTTGTCAGTGTGGTGTGGGGCTATACCGGCCTGGCTCCTGAGGAGATGGAGCGCCGCATGGTGACGGGCTTCGAACGCGGCGTCACTACTACGGTCAACGATATCGAACATATGAGTCGCAATCCTATTACGGCTTCGGCATAGTCAAAATCTTCTTCCAGCAAGGTGCAGATATCAATGGTGCTGTCGCCCAGACAACCGCCATCGGCCAGGCCGTTCTTAGGTCAATGCCGCCGGGTACCACACCCCCACTCGTCATCGCCTACACCGCCTCTAGCGTTCCCATTCTTCAGTTGGGATTGAGCAGCCCCACCCTTTCCGAAGGCCAACTCTTCGACCTGGGCGTGAATTTCCTTCGCGTTCAGCTGGCCGACATCGAGGGAGCGGCCATCCCTGCGCCGTACGGAGGCAGGCCGCGGCAAATCAGCGTCGATCTTGACCCGCGGGCAATGACCGCGCGCGGCGTCTCAGGGGCCGAAGTGGTCAACGCCGTCAGCTCGCGGAATCTGATTCTTCCGCAGGGCACCATCAAACTTGGTTCGCGCGAGTACGACGTCGCGCTCAACAGCAGCCCCGTGCAAGCCGCGGAACTCAACGATCTCCCCATCAAAATGGTCAACGGCACCATGGTTTACATCCGCGATGTCGCTCACGTTCATGATGGCTTCGGCTTCCAAACCAATATCGTCCATGTCGATGGTCACCGCTCGGCGGTCCTGAGCGTCTTCAAGACTGGCAAGGCCTCCACCCTTGATATCGTTTCCCGCGTCCGCGAGGAGCTGCCGCGAATTCAAGCCGGCCTTCCCGCCGCCCTGAAAGTCGATCCCATTGCCTATCAGTCTCTATTCGTGCGCGACGCCATCAAGGGCGTCCTCCGCGAAGCCGTCGTCGCCGCACTCCTCACCGCCTTGATGATTCTCATTTTCCTCGGCAGTTGGCGCATGACCCTTGTCGTTTCCATTTCCATTCCGCTTGCCATCTTGACGTCTCTGCTTACCTTCACTTCGCTCGGCGAGACCATTAACCTCATGACCCTCGGCGGCCTCGCTCTCGCCGTCGGCATCCTCGTTGACGACACCACCGTTGAAGTGGAAAACACTAATCGCCTGCTGCCAGAAGGCCGCTCTTTGCGCGAAACAATCCTCAATAGCGCCAGCCAAATTGCCACTCCTGCCTTGGTGGCCACCCTCGCTATCTGTATTGTTTTCGTGCCCATCATGTTCTTGACCGGCATCCCCGGTTTCCTCTTCCGTCCTCTGGCGGAAGCTGTAGCGTTTGCCATGCTCGCCTCCTACCTGCTTTCCCGCACTCTCATCCCCACCATGATGTTTTATTTCTACCGCGCCGAACGAATTCTAGAAGCGAAGCAAAAAATGAACGCACCGTGGATCTGGGTCTTTCCGTCGTTTCCATCTGGTTTCGAGGATCGTTTCAACCGCTTCCGCGAACAATACGCTGTTTTCCTGGGATGGAGCCTGCATCACCCATTTGTTTGGCGCCGTCTTTCTCGGGTTCTGTGTGGCAAGCCTGGCATTGGTTCCGCTGCCCGGCTCAGACTTGTTTCCTTACGTCGACGCCGGCCAGATTCGTCTGCACTTTCGAGCCCCCACGGGCCTGCGCATTGAAGAAACCTCCGCTCTCTGCCAGCGCGTGGAACAATCCATTCGTCAGGAAATTCCGCGCGACGAATTGAACACCATTCTCGACAACGTCGGAATGCCCTACAGCGGTATCAATCTCACCTACAGCAACAGCGGTGTCATCGGCACCTTCGACGCTGAGATCTCGTCTCGCTGAATCCCAAACATCGTCCCTCCCCCGAGTACATCCGAGATCTCCGCCGCAAGCTGCCCAAGGAGTTTCCCGGCACGCAGTTTTTCTTCCAACCTGCGGACATCGTCGGTCAAATCCTGAACTTCGGTCTTCCCTCTCCCATCGACATTCAAATCGTCGGCGCGGACATATCCGGAAACTATAAGATTGCCAACGAAATGGTCTCCCGCATCCGCCAGATTCCCGGTGCCGCCGACGTGCACATCCAGCAAGCCCTCGACGAACCCGTCGTCAAAGTCGATGTGGACAGACCAAAGCCCAGCAAATGGGTTTCACTCAGGCCAACATTGCCAGCGATGCCCTTGTCGCCCTCACCTCCAGTTTCCAAACTGCGCCGAGCTTCTGGCTCAGCCCGCAAGGCGTCAGCTACTATGTCGTAACGCAAATCCCGCAATACCGCATGAATACTCTAGGAGAGTTCCGCAACATTCCCATCAGCGGCGGCAGCGTTCCTCAAGGAGAAATCCTCGGCAATCTCGCCGGCATTCGTCGCGCCCAAGCTCCGGCCGTCGTCAGCCACTACGACATCCAGCGCGTCATCGACATCTACGCAGCCAGCCAGGGGCGTGACCTCGGCGGCATCGCTTCCGACGTCGACAAAATCATGAACGAGTACCGCGGCGAATTGCCTCGCGGAAGTTTCATGATTGAACGCGGCCAGGTCGAAACCATGCACTCGTCTTTCAAGGGCTTGGCTTACGGCATCTTCTTCGCTGTCATTCTTGTCTACCTGCTGATGGTCGTGAATTTCCAGTCTTGGCTCGATCCCTTCATCATCATCACCGCGCTCCCTGCAGCCCTGGCCGGAATTGTCTGGATGCTCTTTATCACGCGCACCACTCTCAGCGTTCCTGCTTTGATGGGCGCGATCATGTGTATTGGTGTAGCCACTTCAAACAGCATTTTGCTGGTCACATTTGCCACTGGTGAGCTCAAGGAAGGTAAGTATGCCCTCGACGCGGCGCATCGCGCCGGCTTCGTCCGCCTGCGCCCCGTCCTCATGACGGCTCTGGCCATGATCATCGGCATGCTGCCCATGGCGTTGGGCATCGGCGAAGGCGCGGAGCAGAACGCTCCCCTCGGACGCGCCGTCATCGGAGGCCTGTTGATTGCCACCATCGCGACGCTCTTTTTTGTTCCGGTGGTTTTTAGTTATCTGCACCGCAAGGGATACCACCGGCTGGCTACTGAAGAAGGCGAACCGGAGATTGCGCGCTAAGCACAACTGAACAGCCCGAAGAAGCGCTGATGCGAACGCAGCAAGAGGCAGGTGAGAAGATGGCAAGCGTCATCCCAACAGAAGAAGAGGTTCCAGTGGATTTGGCGGACAGCCGCAAGGATCCTACCGATTCAAAGCATTGGACCAAGACCGGAAGAAATGTCGCTATCGTAACCATCATAGCTGCAGCCTTCTTTGCCATCGCTTTGCTGTTCGGACTCGGTCACCAGCGCGCGGTACGCGCGGGCCTTGCTGCCGACGCCCATGAGCAGGCGCGCACGCCCGTCAGCGTAACCCATCCGCAGCTTAGCTCCTCGCAGATCAGCGTTACTTTTCCCGCAAACATCCAGGCCTATATCGAGACGCCCATCTACGCCCGCACTAATGGCTATATCAAACGCTGGTTAGTCGACATCGGCGGCCACGTGCAACGCGGCCAGCTTCTGGCGGAAATCGAGACCCCGGAATTGGATCAACAGTTGCGCCAAGCCCAGGCCGCCCAGGCTCAAGTGCAAGCCAATCTCGATCTCGCACGCACCACGGCTGCGCGCTATCAAGACCTCATGAAAAACGACGCCGTCTCCAAGCAAGACACGGATCAGGCCACCGGCCTCCTCCATGCTCTCGAGGCTAATCTCAAAGCCGCCATTGCAAATGTCGATCAGCTCAAAGAAATGCAGTCCTTTGAGAAGGTCACCGCTCCGTTCCCCGGCACCATTACAGCCCGCTACATCGATACCGGCGCCCTCATCGCCTCCGGCACCAACACCGTTTTGTTTCGTCTGGCTGACATCTCCACTCTGCGCGTTTACGCCAATGTTCCCGAAGCCGACGCAAAAAATATCGCGCCCGGCGTTGTTGTCGAGGTAGAAACTCCAGCCGTGGCGGGCAACAAGCTCAGCGGCCACGTGATTCGCACCGCGGGCGCCATCGATCCCGTTTCTCGCACCTTGCTCACGGAGATTCGCGTTCCCAATCCCAATCTCGCGCTCGTCCCCGGGCAGTTCGGCGAAGTCACCTTCCACCTGCATAACACCAAGCCCACACTTGTCATTCCCAGCAGTTCCCTGCTGTTCCGGGCGCAAGGCACGCAAGCGGCGTTAGTCGATGATTCCGGCCGCGTGCGCATCCAGAATATCCAGGTCGGCCGAGACCTCGGCAACACCGTCGAAGTGCTCTCCGGTATCACCGCGAACGACTCGGTGATCGAGAATCCCTCGGATTCCATCACCGACGCTACTCTCGTTTCCGTGCAACACGCTCCTGCCGAATGATCACCGCGTCGTGTATTGGGTGCAGTGCAGCACCTGTCCACGCTGGTCAAGCATCACAGCGCTTCACGCCACTTCCTGCTATCACTGCAAGTGGAAATGGCCGCTGCCTCGCTCCGCACCGGGAAGGAGGTCGCTATGCCGAATGCTGCTGTCACTCCTGGTGTCAGGCTGAAATCGGTCCTGGTAGCCAGTGATTTTTCAGAAGCATCCGCCAAGGCTCTCCGCCATGCCCTCACCATCGTCCGTCATTTTCGTGCCAACTTCTATTTGGCGCATGTCGTCTCTTCTCTCGGATACACGCTCGCCGGCCCGCAAGCCCTCGATTTGGCGTTCGACGCCGCCTCGCGAGATGCCGAACAGCTTCAGCAGCAGCTGGTCGACAGCGGATTGCTGGCTGTTCCGAATCATGAATTCCTGGTCCGCCAAGGCATTGTCTGGCAGGAACTCGAGGAACTGGTTCGCCAGAAACAGGCTGATCTACTTGTAATCGGCACTCACGGCCGCAAAGGTTTCGGAAAACTTCTCTTGGGATCTGTCGCCGAACAAATCTTTCGCCATGCCGATTGCCTGGTCCTCACCGTGGGCCCGCGCTCCTTCGAAAACTCCTCGCTCGAGCACATCGACGCGCCTCGCACCTATTTGTTCGCTACTGATTTCGGTCCAGCCTCTTTGCACGCCTTGCCCTACGCCATTGCCTTCGCCAATCAACTTGGCGCAAAACTTGTTCTGCTTCACGTTGCGCCTATCATGCCGATGCCCGAGGGTTTTCATTGGTCCAAAACCACCGCCGATGTCACCTTGATGCAAGATGATGCGCGTGCCGTGTCTCTTCAGTTGCTACAGGAACTGGCTCAGCATAACGATCCGCTGACACTCGAGCCTCAATTCATGGTCAAATTCGGCTTGCCCAGCAAGAAAATCCTGCAAGTCGCCGATACTCTCAAAGCCGATCTCATCATCATGGGATTGAACCGCTCAACTCACATCGACACCGTCTCGCACATGCCTTGGGCCACAGCCTACGATGTAGTCCGCAGCGCAACCTGCCCAGTCTTAACCGTCAGGAAGTGAATCATTGCCCGCGGGCGCAAGAATGGTGGAATCTGCGCCGTGATGAATTTAAAAAAGCGCCAGGCTTACGCCGGAGGCGGCCTGATCGCAAGCCTCGCTGGCTCTGCTTTTCTGGCCACAGTGAATAAGCACAGCTTCGTCGATAAGTATCCTCAGAATCCAACTGCCAAACGCACCATCCGAAGCGAACCTAGGCGCGTTGCGAGACGCGGTAAGGAAACAGTTTTCGACCGCCTCCGTGGCAACTCTTGCGTCGCCGAGAACGCGATAAGCGATAAAGAATAGTGAGCCGCGCCATAGCCAGAAGCGCTCTTCAAACGACATGGCAGTTTCCTGTGAAGTTTTTGAGCCGGCGGCGCCCGCGCTTGGATTTCCCGCCTCTAAGGTAGGCGCAAACAGCTTTAGCGTTTCCATCCGCGAGTCCATTCCTTCCGTGTGGATTTTTTATTACCTGTTCGAACTAAGGGAGAGGTGGCTGAGTTTGTAGAAGCCGAACGAGTTGCTGGTGGACTCGCTTTTCTCCGCATACGGCAGTACATTACGATGTCGCAACCACAATAGCAGTGGGCCTCAGGAGGAGTGTCACGAAGATGTCAAATTACCGTCACCCTTTGTCGGCTATCTCAGCAGAAGAGTGCGTGAGCGATGCTGAAGTTGCTGGACTCGATCAGGTCCATCCCGATTATGCCGCCGGCTTAGGCAAAGTCGGAGTATTCCCTCAGAACCTCAGATACCGATGAACATCGCAATGTTAGTGCAGTGCATTGGCTCTGAAGCTGCTTCTAAACGCCTGACAACAGAATCGCATCGCTCGACCTGTGACCTATCGCTTTGTCAAACGTAACCAGTCGGATTCCAGCCGACTTCGCGAACGCAATCAAGTAGGAATCCGCCCAGTCTTTCGGAGCGACGCGGCGGAACCGAGTAAGATCCCGCAACGACTTTTCCAGGTCAACTGGTTCATCAAGATACTGGACTCTCTCGTCCGACACCCACTCGTCGTACACGCTCCACGCCTCTGCCTGGGTAAGAACCTCGTCCTCGCCCATCAATTGCGCGGTCGTCAACAGCCTCAGCAGACCCAACTGCGTGATTCGGCAGAAGCAAAGTCTTTGCGTACCAGACAGTGCTTCCAACCAATGCGCTGCGGCGTGATGATGAACGTGACTCTGCAGCGACAGAGCCAACCACACGTTCAGATCAGGGAAAAGAAATGAGGTCGTAGATTTTGTCATTGTCGACCTCGAGGCTGCCTGGTCTTTTGGAGCGAACCAATGGAAGTGATATGCGTTTGTTTTTCTTTACAGACTTCGATCGTAGTACGGTTTCCACACCGCGCAAAATTAGCTCCTTTACGGAACGATTTTCGCCCAGCGCCTTTGCCTTTAGTTCCCGGTATACAACGTCGGGAATGTCGACCGTAGTCCGCATAAACGAATCCTACCATATCTATGGCTGAATGAAGAAACCTCTCAAATGCGTCCTTGCCTTTTATTTTGGCTCTCATGAAGATTGGCCTCGATCTTTGTACGTCGAACTTCTCCCCTAGTCCGATTTGGATCAGAACGAAGGAGTCTGTGCGGCTTTGGAACTTCACACCTGCATGAGACTTTCCACATGGTCAAGTGACAGCCTCAAAAAGCCTTTCCCAATCTAGGAAAATGCCATCACGACAACTAAAAGACTTCCCGTGATGAGCGTGCTTCGCTTTTTCTTTGTACAGGCGGGGATCTGCTGAAATCATTGGAACACGCCAAATCGGGAACGCGTGCCATCTTGAAACTGACGGGCCAACTCGAACCACGAGCGCAAAATAGTGGCTCGACCGCCGACTCCAAAAAAGGAAAAGGGCCGCTGAATGAACAGCGGCCCTTCGTTGAAACTTTGATCTCTTTGATCAGCCGATAGCGATCTACCAGAATCTGTTCGCCCTTCAGGCATAAGCCGTCAGGGTTTTAAGTTAACTGAGTCTAGCAAACCACAGCCCGTGAGAGCTGCAGGATGCGTGGAAACCATCGTCCGCACACCATAGCGGAGTAGATTTCTCTTATTTAGAAAGGAGGTGATCCAGCCGCAGGTTCTCCTACGGCTACCTTGTTACGACTTCACCCCAATCATGAGTCATACCTTGGGCGCTTGCCTCCTTGCGGTTAGCGCAGCGACTTCTAGTACAACTCACTTTCGTGATGTGACGGGCGGTGTGTACAAGGCCCGGGAACGTATTCACGGCGTCGATCTGATACGCCATTACTAGCGATTCCGGCTTCATGCAGTCGAGTTGCAGACTGCAATCCGAACTGAGCAGAGTTTTTTCCGATTAGCTCCCCCTCGCGGGTTGGCAACGGTTTGTACCCTGCATTGTAACACGTGTGTAGCCCTGGACATAAAGGCCATGCGGACTTGACGTCATCCCCACCTTCCTCTCCGTTATCCGGAGCAGTCCACACAGAGTCCTCTCTTGCGAGTAGTAACTGTGTGCAGGGGTTGCGCTCGTTGCGGGACTTAACCCAACACCTCACGGCACGAGCTGACGACAGCCATGCAGCGCCTATACTAGTGTCCCTTGCGGGAAGGCAATATTTCTAAAGCTGGTCACTAGCATTTCGAGCCCAGGTAAGGTTCCTCGCGTAGCGTCGAATTGAACCACATGTTCCACCGCTTGTGCGGGCCCCCGTCAATTCCTTTGAGTTTCAGTCTTGCGACCGTACTCCCCAGGTGCAGGACTTAACGCGTTAGCTCCGGGACGACGCCCGAACGGGCGGCACCCCAAGTCCTGATCGTTTAGGGCTAGGACTACCAGGGTATCTAATCCTGTTTGCTCCCCTAGCTTTCGTTCCTCAGCGTCAGTAGTGATCCAGCTCGCCGCTTTCGCCACGGGTGTTCCTGCAGATATCTACGCATTTCACCGCTACACCTGCAATTCCACGAGCCTCTCTCACACTCAAGCACAGCAGTTTCGGAAGCAGTCTCTGGGTTGAGCCCAGAGATTTCACTCCCGACTTGCCACACCGCCTACGAACCCTTTACACCCAGTAATTCCGAACAACGCTGGCCCCCTACGTCTTACCGCGGCTGCTGGCACGTAGTTAGCCGGGGCTTCTTATACTGGTACCGTCACTCCTCTTGCGAGGCATTCGTCCCAGTCGAAAGGGGTTTACACTCCGAAAAGCTTCATCCCCCACGCGGCGTCGCTGCATCAGGCTTTCGCCCATTGTGCAAGATTCCCCACTGCTGCCTCCCGTAGGAGTCTGGACCGTGTCTCAGTTCCAGTGTGGCTGGCCATCCTCTCAGACCAGCTACCGATCATTGCCTTGGTGAGCCGTTACCTCACCAACTAGCTAATCGGGCGCGGGCTCCTCCTCCGACGCATTACTGCTTTGAATCCTCGAAAATTAATCCAAGGAATGTTATGCGGAATTAGTCCCGCTTTCGCGGGGGTATTCCCCATCGGAGGGCAGATTGCCCACGTGTTACGCACCCGTGCGCCGTGCGCCGATCCCCGTATTGCTACGGAAACTGCGCACGCGACTTGCATGTGTTAAGCACGCCGCCAGCGTTCGTTCTGAGCCAGGATCAAACTCTCGTTTGAAGCCTGTAGCTTGGCGATAAAAAAACCCGGGTTGCCCCGGGCCAGCCTACCAAGCAAAATTATGAGTCGCTCAAATTAACTCAAAAACCCATTCGCGCTCGAAAACCCGAATGGGGTCGAACAGATTCTGGCACATCGTATCGGTTGTCAAAGAGCGTTTGTTCTGCCTCCCTGTCCTGCAGAGTGGCTACCAACGAACTCACTAAGATTAGCAGACCATGCGAAAATGTCAACACACGATTACAGGATTTTCCCTATTTTCCACAGTGCCTCAAGGCGATGCCTGTAAGTCCTTACAACATGCTAGGATGCGCGAAACACAGAGGTTGTTGAAAACGTGATTCGCCGCAAAACTTCTTCGCGCCGCGCGTCCGCGAAGCTGCCAAATCTCGCGGAAAACCTGAATAGGACCTTGCGAAAAAGCGCGTCTCTAATGCCGGGGGAGCGCATCGCCGTTGCTGTGTCTGGCGGCGCCGACTCGGTTGCGTTGCTGCATTTGCTGCTGGAGGTTCGCGAGCAGGCTGGGATCGTTCTGAGCGTGGCGCATTTCAATCACAAACTGCGCGGCAAAGCCTCCGAAGTCGATGAGAGATTCGTAAGAAAATTGAGCACTGAGCATGGCCTTGAGTTTTTCGTCGCGCGCGAAGACATTGCGGCACGCGCGAAACGCGAACGCGGCAATCTGGAAGAAGTGGCCCGGAAGGCCCGTTATGCGTTCTTCGAAACACTGGTGCGCGAGGAACGTGTAACAAGAATTGCTGTGGCGCATACAGCCGACGATCAAGCCGAAACTGTTATGGCGCACATCCTGCGCGGAACGGGACTCGCCGGACTTGGCGGAATTCATCCGCAAGCGGGAGCGGTATTTCGCCCGCTGCTCAGCGTGCGCCGCGAAGATTTGCGCAAGTATCTGCGAGCGAAACGTCAGCGATGGCGTGATGACGCAACCAATCTGGACACCAAACGAATGAGGGCGCGGATTCGTCAAAAGCTCATGCCACTGCTGAGGAAAAACTTTCAGCCCGCAGTCGTCGAGCATCTTTGCCAATTGGCCGAACTGGCGCGCGAGGATGAAGCGTATCTTGACGCTCAAGTCGCTGAATGGCGCCAGTCCTTGGCCCAGCAATCGCCCATCGAAGTTCGCGTAGTACTGGCTGATTTGCTCGCGGGGGCGAAGGCGCTGAAGACTAGGCTATTGAGGCAAATTGTGCAGAGCGTAAAGCCACGCGCCGGACAGTTGAGCGCAATTCATGTGGCGGCTGTGCTTGAGTTGGCCGTGCAGAAAGATAGTGGCAAAGCTTTGTATTTGCCTGGCGGAGTAGAAGTGCGGCGCGACCGCGATTCCTTGCGCTTTCGCGCTACAGAAATTACGGCAGAGAAAGAGCGGAGGAAGTTCACTCCACGGCAATACTCCTACGAGATCGATTTGCGCTCCGGTTCGGCACAGTTGCCCCTTGTGCCACTATCGTGCCGCTTGTCCTTTACAGTCATTGACTGGCCCGCCGAAGGGCGAGAAACTAGTGAGACAGGGGCGGTCTTGGACCGCGACAGGTTACGTTTACCCCTTGTGGTGCGGAACTGGCGGCCAGGCGATGCGATTCGTCTTTTGGGCCATCAGAAGCGCCACAAACTGGCGCGGCTTCTGAATGAGAAGTCGGTCAGCCGCTGGGAAAAAGAAAGTTGGCCGGTGCTAACCAGCGGCGGGGAGTTGGCGTGGGTCCGTGGCTTGCCGGTTTCCGCTGAGTTCGCGGCCGATGCAAAGACACGGAGAGCAGTCCTGATCACTGAGGAACCAGCACTGTGACCAAGACGAGTGGCGCCACCTTTTCAGCGGCGCGAATTGGAAACCGAGTTCGCGCACTGGGGCTGGAGATTTCGCGCGAGTATCACGGCCGGAGATTGGACGTGGTCGTAACCATGGACCGGGGCTTTATATTCGCCGCGGATCTGATTCGAGCGATTGATGTTCCCGTGGCCCTGCATTTTCTGCGCGAGGACGTTCGCGACGTTGATCTGGCCGGCAAGGCCCGCCGCGAAGTGTTTTTTGCGAACCGCGCAGCCATGACCTCGGATGGCAAAGAGCGGCCAGCGTGGAAGGGCCGCGATGTGTTGCTGGTCGATGCGGTCATCGACAGCGGTATCACGCAGGATTTTCTGCTGCGGCGCATTGGGGAAGGCAAGCCAAGGTCGCTGCGGCTGGCGGTGCTGCTGGACAAGACGTCCAAGCGTCGCGTGGCTCTGGAGCCCGATTACTTCGGCTTCAGAACTGCATCTAACGTACTGTGGTCCGGCTACGGGTTAGCTCGCACGGATGGCACAGGCGGAAACGGGAAGCAGTTGGCCGCTGGGAAGACGGTAAATCGGCCGGTGAAGAGCAAACAGGGGCGCAAGAAATAGCCGGGCTCGGAGATTCAGGGTTCGGCGGTTTTGGAAAATAGCGAGGGTAATGTGAATTCTAGTTCCACGGCAAAAACAATTCTTTTCTGGATCTCGATTGTCTTTCTGGGCGTGATGCTCTGGCGACTGGTCTCCGCCAATACCCAGACGCCCCGCGAAGACACTCCCAGCTATAGTGAGTTCATGGCCCGGGTCGAGGAGGGTGACGTCAAAGAAGTCACCATGTATCTCTCGCCTAACAGTTATGAGATGCAGGGCGAATACGCGAAGCAGAACAAGAAGTTTCGCGTGACCGTGCCGAAGGAAAATGCGCCGGAGATTACCAAGGCGCTGCGCGACAAACAGGTACAGCTGAATGTGAAAGAAGTCCGCAGCAGCGATTGGGTATTGATCCTGTTGAACGCCCTCCCCTTATTGTTGCTCGCTGGGTTTGTGTTTTTCCTGATGCGCCAGATGCAGGCGGGCGGCAACAAAGCCCTGAGCTTTGGCAAGTCGCGGGCGCGGTTGCTTTCAGCTCAGCAGAAGAAAGCCACGTTCAAGGATGTGGCGGGCAGCGACGAAGCCAAGGAAGAGTTGCAGGAAATCATTGAGTTTTTGAAGGATCCGCAGAAGTTCCAGAAGCTCGGTGGACGCATCCCCAAGGGCGTGTTGCTCGTCGGGCCTCCAGGAACGGGTAAGACGCTGCTGGCCAGGGCGATTGCCGGCGAAGCCAATGTCCCGTTTTTCTCGATTTCCGGCTCTGACTTCGTGGAAATGTTCGTGGGCGTGGGCGCAAGCCGCGTACGCGACCTCTTTGAACAGGGAAAAAAGAACGCGCCTTGCATCATCTTCATTGACGAAATCGACGCCGTTGGTCGTCATCGCGGTGCCGGCCTTGGTGGCGGACACGACGAGCGCGAGCAAACTTTGAACGCATTGCTCGTGGAAATGGATGGCTTTGAGTCAAACGAAGGCGTCATCCTGATTGCGGCAACCAACCGTCCCGACGTCCTTGATCCCGCATTGCTGCGCCCCGGCCGGTTCGATCGACGCGTAGTGGTAGCGCGCCCCGACGTGAAAGGCCGCGAAGAAATTCTCCGCGTACACACGCGGAAGGTGCCTCTTTCCGATGACGTTGAGATGTCCATCATCGCGCGCGGCACGCCGGGCTTCTCTGGCGCGGATTTGGCCAACCTGGTGAACGAGGCGGCGTTGTGGGCGGCTCGGCAAAACCGCAAATTCGTCACCATGGCTGATTTCGAGATGTCTAAAGACAAGGTGCTGATGGGCGTCGAGCGCAAGTCTATGATTCTTTCCGATGAGGAGAAGAAGAACACGGCGTATCACGAGGCGGGGCACGCACTGGTCGCCGCGATGACACCGGGCGCTGATCCGGTACACAAAGTCACCATCATCCCGCGCGGTATGGCGTTGGGCTTGACCATGCAGCTTCCCGAAGCAGACAAGCACACCTACACCAAGGAATTTCTTGAAGGCACGCTGGCAGTGCTGATGGGCGGCCGTACCGCGGAAGAAATCTTCCTCGGACACATCACCACCGGCGCGGGCAACGACATTGAGCGCGCCACCGACATCGCCCGCAACATGGTCTGCGAATGGGGCATGAGCAACATGGGGCCGCTGGCCTATGGCAAGAAGGAAGAAGCCATCTTCCTGGGCCGTGAAATTGCCCAACATCGTGATTTCAGCGAAGACACCGCGTTGCACATCGATAAGGAAGTGAAGCGCATTGTCAGCGAGGCTTATGACAAGGCGCACAGCTTGCTTTCCAACAATCGCGACCTGCTGGACCGCATCGCCACAGCATTGCTGGAACGCGAAGTTCTCGACGCCAACGAAGTGAAAATGCTTATGGAGGGCAAACCGCTGCCGGAGAAGGTGCGGACGCCTCCAACGACGCCTCCGCAAGCCGCACCGGGTACGGATCCGAAGGTGGTGCGGCCCGAGTTGCGACCGGCGCCGGGCTTTACGCGAGGAGATTCTCCCGCGAAGGCGTAGGGCAACCTCAAGTTTTCAGTACTTTGTTATCGGGGGCACAGACGGTTGTGCCCCCACTTTTTTGAGCGAGTGGGAGTAGAACGCGCCCCGGGTCCAATAGAACCAGTAAGTTACGTAGAATCAATACCTATACAACGGACAGAAGCGGGAAAACGGATAGTCTAATCCCAATTTGGGCACAATTTTCGCAAGGAGCGTATTGGAAATTGAAACTTGTTCCATACGCCCACGATTTTCCATACGCTCCTCGTAACCTGGGCACAATTGCAACCTGAGCACATGGGCACAAATAGAAAAAGAGCCGCGACCCTTGGGAGGCCACGGCTCTTTGATTTTGGATTGCTCAGCTAGTAGCTACCATCTGCAATTGCTTCTTCGGCACGTCCTTGCGGACTTGCGGGAAGGTGCCACGATACTCGATACCGAGTCGTCCCGCATAGATGAGCAATTTTTCCAGGCTCTTGTGGCCCAGTTTTCCGTTGAGCAGTTCGCTCACGCGGGGCTGCGGTTCGCGCAGAATGATTTCAAGATCCCGGGCGGAGTAATCGCGAGCAGCCTTAAGGATCGCTTCGTAGAGATCCGCCCTGAATTTCACAACAACCGCCTCTTCAGGAGAGAAGATGGCATCAAACACATCACCCTTGGTTCTCATTATTTTTCCTCCTTCCTCTTCCTTACCGCACGCTTGAAGCGGCGAATAATGTTTGCCACGGCATTTTTCGGTGTCTGCTCGGTCTTCTTTTCGAAACAGTGCAGCACACAGACGAGATCGTTTTTCCTTGGCAGATATACCAGCCGATAGCACACATTGGCTTCGTCTTCCCGAAGCTCCCAGACTCCCGAACCGATACCCGGCATAGGCTTGCCGATATCTGGAATTTCACCGCGTTGCACTTTGCGCAACTCAAAGCCCATCGTGTCCTTAACGGCCTGCGGCCAAGACGATAAAATTTCCAAGCTGTCACCGCCCCAATCAATGTCGGCATACTCAGGACCCTTAGGCACAAACCAAGTATACAACATTTTGTATATTTGTCAACCAAGAAAAACGCCGGCCATCCCGCGAAGGGACAACCGGCGCCGTGTGGGTGGGTGTAAGTGGGTTGAGGAAGAACCCGGGCGGACCCGCCCAACGCATCGCCGCCCTGCGAAACTCTTAGAAATCTGTGTAAAAGTCTTCCGGCAGGACTCCGTGTTGACTGGCGACGTATTGATCGGCCAGGGCGCCAAGCAACCGCAGGTAAGCGTACTCCTCCTCTGTCAGCGACCCCCTCATGACCATCTCGATCATGACTTCTGTGTACTCCGTCGCCTGCTTGTAGTTTGTGACCACGCGCGGGGCTGGAAATTTCAGTGTGTGCTTATCCGAGATCCGCGTGATAGGTGGGCCAAACAACCCTTCGTCGTCATCTGTTCTCGGGAACAGCTCTTCCCACCGGCACCTTAGCCCGGCCGCTTTTTCCTCTATCGTTGCCACCATGCTTGTCTCCTCTTTTCCTTAGCTTCCTATTTTCGTACCAATCGATCTTGGCCTGCAGGCACCGCTTGCAACACACGTGTCCGACTGCGGCCGTTTCGTGTTTGTGGTTGGGGCACATGCCGTTTGCAATCTGTTCTCTGCGCCATGCTCGGAGCTTGCTGCGGCACTCCCTGCACGCCGTCATGCCCTTTTCAACCCTGCGATTTTTGTGGACATGGCAAACGCCCGAAACGCTTCTTCGGTGACTGATCCTGCTGTTGCGGTCCAAACACTTCTGGCAAAGAGTCTTCCCAACAACAACAGGCTCGTTCTTGTGGTGAAGACACTTCCCCGCGGCTTTCTGCCGCGCGATCCAGGCTTTGGTCCTCTGTTCGTACATAAGCACTCCTGCCGGTACTGCATCGACAGGAGTGTTGTTCACTGCGGTCTTTTTGAATTTTATCCGCGCCCGGAGGGAGAGGTGTTTGTGTTTGATTGTTATCTCAGATCGGCGTAGACGCTCTGGAGTTTTCTCCAAGTTGCATCATCGTTGCGCTTAGCGGCGTTGTTCTGTTTCATGTAAGCCACACGCTTCTTCCAAAGCGCGGAACTCAACTGATCCTTCTCTGTCTTTGTGGCTGCGTCAAAAACATTGATGGCTTCCGATAGTGGCAACCTGTCGAATCTGGCCTGTAGCGGCGTAAGCGACGCGTAACGAATGATTTCATCGGCGCGACGCTTTGACGTTTTCGCCACCAGAGATGCGCGGCCAATCTCGCCCTTGCGGAGCGCGTCTTCGAGCTGGATGTCTTCCTGGTGAGCCTTGAGGTTCTTCTCAGACACCGGCCCCGTCGGCATCCTGTCGGAGGCATATTGTTGGGCCAGCTTCTCAGCCTCAGTGCGGTACTTGTAGATGCTGCCACCCGTTGCTTTGTACAGCTGGTCCGTGTTGGTCAAGTCGCTGCTGCCTTTGAGAAGGTTCTGTCCAGCGATGGGAAGGAAGTTGTGGAAAGCGTCCGCTACCTGAGTGCCTGCGGTAACGCGGCGCCCGTACGAATCGCGCCCGGTTAGGCCTTCGATCACGGGACGAACGGTCAGAGGGTTGACGCGACCGGCCATGAACTCCCTCGGCTGACTCATCACGTGAATCAAATCCGTGGGCAGTGTGCGAATCGAATAGACCGTCTCTTCGCCCTTGTCGTTCTTACTGACGACACCGAACGGTGCTTCGGCATGCATGTTGCCGGAGACGAGCATATTCATAACGCGCGCACCGAGCCAGACAGCTCCCATTTGCTTGGCCATTTGCATTTTCGCGTAGTGATTGGTGGTGTCTTCGCCGATAACGCCGGAAGCACGACCGAGCATGCGCAATTCGGATAGCAGCCAATCAGGAGCCAACGCTGTCATTCGCATGAAGTCTTGCGATGCTGTAGAGATCCCGAGCTTGCGCCAGTTCTGTCCGCCGAACACGTCGTTGACGGTGTCGGCAGTTCTGGACGCAGCTTCGTCTAGAGACAGCTTCGGGTTGGCGTCGCGGATCTTGTCGAGCATCGACAGATAAGCGCGGTCCTTCAGACTGGGAATGTACTTCTCGAAGAGGAACTCCTGCATCCAACCCTGAAATTGTTTTAGCCCAGGGACGGCGCTGATGAGCTTCGAGTGGCTGGCATAGCCTGTTGAGAATTGATCTTTGGCATGGTAGTCGTTGCGAACGAGACCAGCTTTGACACCGGCCTGCAGCGTAGGGTTCTCGTTAATGTTGATGTGGTCGGCCTTGAAGGGATTGATACCCATCATGGCTGCGCGAAGCCCTTCCTGGATTACGTGGAATGGAGACAGGGAGAGCAGCAGACCTTTCGCTTCTCCAGATACTGTCCCGATCGCTGATAGCGTCGGGCTCTCACGGAAGATTGATTTTTGTACGCCGATTGCTTGACGAACATGTTCTGCGAAGTCGGGGTGAACCATGATGTCGCCGTACAACAAAGCGGGCTTCCCCGCCGTGTCCTGGCCTGAGTATCCCCACTCTCGCAGTGCAGGGTGGTCAATGGATTCATACCCTTCTGACGTGTATGCGTAGGCAGGAACCTTTTGCACCTTCCCGTCTCTCTCTACTTCGATGGTCCATGGTAGCTTCTCGATCGTTCCGTTCTTCAGGCCGAACTCCAGTTCACTCATGCCGGTCTTGGGATTGATGCCTTGCTGCATCGCTTCGACCAACTCTGGTTTAATGTTGATTGCCTTCACGGCTCCAGGATCGGTTGCTAGGGCTGGGTTCTCGTCTCCACCAATCTTGCGGCTGGTGCCTGCCAATACTGCAGCTGGGCGCCCGTCCTGGGCTTTCGTGCCCTTGGATCGGAGGCTGTCTATGAAGTTGCGCGCGGCAATGGCGTTCTGAATGGCTTTCACGTGATTGAAGACGTGCATGGATAGGTCATCAGTCTTAAACTTCTCGCCGGCCATGATGCCTTGGAATTCAGTGTTGTAGACGCGATGCTTTGCGGCATTGAGGTTGGTGTCGAAGTTGCCGGTGTTGGTATCGTGGCGCAGTTCGTTCAAAGCGTTGTTGACCACGGGCTCCGCGTTCTTGTTGAACAGCCAGCGCCACATGCCGCTTTCTTGGCCGGCCCAAGCTTGCGGGTGATATGCCTCGACCCACTGGCGAATCAAACCGTGGGACTTGGCCATCATGAATGAGTTGTCATAAATATTCCGCAGCGTTTTCGCGACTTCCTTCTGGTCTTCCGTGAGATCAAGGGCCTTCCGCAATCCCTCGATATACTGATCCTTCTCGTCAGCGGTGTAGGAGTTGTTGAATCTGGAATTGTCACCAGGGAGATCTTCCGCATCGAACGGGCGCAGCGGCGTAGAGCGACCAGTGAACTTGCCGTCGTCACCCAGCTCGAGGAGATGGCCAGGCATGTGGGACTTGTCTGTTACCAGCGCGTCGTCCCCGATCTTCGTAGAATAATCCGGATCCCTCTTTTCCTTGCTGGCTTCGTATTCGTGGACACCCTTCTCAACTTCTGCCCGAGGAACGGAATAGACGTTGAGGTCCTTGGGGTTCCCGCTTGCCGGCTGGACAGCATTCTTGAGAGCTTCTTCCGGCGTCGCGAAGTATTGCGCTTCTTTCGCGCGCGGGCTCTTGATACCAGCGTTCAGGATCTGATCTGAGTACTTCTTGTCCGTGGCGAAGTACACATGCTCTTTGTTCCAAACGTTTGCAGCACCTTCATACTTCTGAACTGGCCTGTATTGATCGTCGTTAAAGGTGATGACTTTCTTGTCCGTGCCATCGCCGTAGGTGATGCCGTCGTAGCCCGCAGTTTGCAGTTTGGCTTTGGCTTCCGTTTCGCCACCAGCCTTCTCGATGTAGCTTTGCAGGCTATCTTCGGTCCTCAACTCGAGTGGGTTGGTCACCCGCACGAAATGAGCATCAGCCTCGTCGCCAGTAGCGGACAGAGTTTGCCCCAGCTTGAAGGTGCCTTCCGCACCGTCGGTCACATAATATGGTTTGGGACTGCCGTCTTCATTCAGAATGCTGTTCTTGCTCTTGCTGGACCATGCGCGCAGCTCTGTGGCTTTCTCCTGGGCTGCGCTCTCCTCCGGAGTGTATTCGCGGGGCTTGATAGTGCCTTCCGCAATTCCAATCATCTTCTGGATTCGAGCAGTGTCGCCATCCTGACTTACGAAGTGCCGAATGGCAGCCTGAGTTGTTTTGTCGTCGGCACCTGCAGACTTCAGCAGATCCCGGACCTTCTCCATTTGTGCTCGAGCATCGTCGCTCGCCATGCTCTTGTATGCGTCATACTCTCCTGAAATCTTGGAGACTTCGGCAAGCCGATCTGTAGTCGTTGGTTCTACGCCGGTCCTTGCTTTCTTGATTCCCTTCGCAAGTGTCTGTGCATCTTCTATTCCGCTCTTCGCGCTCTTGCTCAAATATCCCGTTGCCAGGATGTTGGTGCCGAGACGAGTTGCCATCTCGGTGTCGCCATCTTTCAGTGCGTCTAGGAATTCTGGAGATTGGGTTACCAGACCACCGATCATTTGCTCGGTGAATCCAGCGTCCATTAGGGCTTGGCCCCGCGAACAACTATGGGCGCGGCTTCCTCGGATATGCCGATCGCGCGAAGAGCACCTACTCCGGCTCCTGCAACTGTGTTGCCGCCAAAGGTGGCAATCGTTAGGCCGACCATGAGAGGAGAGGTTAAACCAGACCCGATGTCCTCGAGCCCTGTCTCCAACCCACGCTCAAAAGTTCCCGCACCTTCACGCGTTCCCCATTTGTGTAGATCATAAAGCGGGCTGTTGGCCCACTCCCACGCCTTGCTGTACCAGGGTTCGTCTTCCATCTTGGTGGGATCAGTTTGTCCGTACGCCCGTTCGTCGCCAGTTAGGCCGCGATCAGTGCCGGTATATTTTTCCGCTTGCGTCTGACCACCGAGGATGGAGCTAAACGACGTCGCCTCGACCGGTGCAGGCGCAGGCGCAGCGGCCACAGGCATCTTCACAACATCGCTGAACGAAGATACAGGCGACGGAAGAGCAACACTTGGCCCCGCAGTGCTGGGAGTCTGGTCTGTCGGCTCTTTGAGAAGCGCACTGAAAGACGATCCCGCAGTCTCTGGACCCGGTGTCGGGCCCGCTGGGGTCGCCGGAGCAGCGTTCGGTGTCGGTTCGCCTAGTAAACTACTGAATGAAGTGGACATTCTATTTTCCTTTGTGACAGCTGAGCCCAATTGGTGGCCTCTCCGTCCCGAGAAGACGGAGAAGCCATGTTGTTCTTGTTCATTTACCTGGAGGCCTGTTCATTATTTTTGTCGGGTTGTTTCGTTCCGACTCCGAGTCCTTTGAAGTCAGGATGGTTTGCTTTGAAGGCTTCCGCTGCGTCATTCGGGATGATCTGGTGCCCCGTTCGGAGACAGGAACACAGTATTGGAAGCATCGGTGATCGATAAAGATTTGTCGGCCGCACCGGCCACGCTTTCGATCAAACGCTTCTTGTCGTTCGCCGAGAACTGAGGGGTTTGATTTATTTCACCAACAACCTCCTGAACGCTCTTTCCGGACTTCAGTAGGCCAGCCGCGTGTTGCTGGGCCACCTGGAATACCTTCGGGTCCGACAATGCGTCTTTTTGGCTGTCCGATGGCCGCGCTTTCTGCTTTTGAGCTTGCTGATAACGCTGTCAACAGACGACTTTGGCATTCCGGCTAGGTCTTTAAAGGCCTTGTCGATGTCGACTTTGCCGGTGGTTGGGTCGGTGTACTTCTGGCCCAACCTACTAACGGTCACGTCGACAGCGGTGTTGTGGTTGTTGAAAAGGGTTTGACGGTTCTGGAGATTGTTGATGGCGCTTTTGGCACCGTCCACGATTTCCTGGAGTCCAGCCCTAGCAGGATCTTTCGGGTCCATGTTGGACAGCTCTTTCAGACCCGACACCAAAGTGGCCTGCTGGATTTTGAATTCAGCCTGGATCGATTCCGCGTACACTCTCGGTCGCTTGGCGTCATGTAGAACATGCCGGTCTTCGGGTCGACTGCGTTGGGGTCTCCACCCGCAGCATCGTAATGCGCGCGAGCCAGCTTGAGAGCAGAGTTTTTCTCTTGTTGCTCTTTCAGCTCCGCAGCCCTCGCGGCATATTCCTGAGCGTGCATCTTCTGCTCTTCAATCCTTGCGCGGTTCTCTTAGAGTTTGTGCGTTCTGTCTGTCGAACTGGGAGCGGGGCATCATACCGGCCGGCACGGCAGGCTTACCCCCGTTCTGGTCATAAAGTGGATCTTTCTTGTCGGCAATCATCTTTCCGTCTTTATCTTTCTTCGGGGTGATGCCGTCTACTTCTATCTCTACGCCGTACCACCTCGGATGGTCGTAGTCCTGGGGCTTCTCCCAAACAGACCATGTTCCGTCCGTGGGGTCGCGCTGGAGGACCGTGTCAAACTTGCCTGGGTGCAGCACATGATTGGCATTCGCCTGATCCTGCTGGACCCACTTCAACATCTCGGTTTCGCTTGTGAACTTGAGCGGACCTTTTCCCGTGGGGTCTGAACCTGAGTGGCGCCGCTGTTGATTAATACTTGCTGCTTCGCAGCGTCGATGTTATCCCGATCGATTGCGTCATTTTTGTCGTGCAACTGGCCACGGGCAATCTGATCTTTCATTTCTGTCTGGCGCAGGTAGCTCTCATGAGCGCGATCGATGGATTCCTGCTGCTCACGCGCATCGCGATGAAGCTGGAGCATCTTCTCATCAGCAATGTTGCTGTTCTGGAATTGCTTCTGAGCTTCCTCGGCTTTGCCTGCTTCCTGCTTTTCAACGCGTTCCTCGTTGGCCTTGAAGCCACCAGAGAATGCCGCAGCCATAGCTGGACCCTTCCCACGACGAGCAGGATCATATCCCCCGGCCAGTCCGCTCAGCGCAGCGGCTAAGATGCCTCGAGCCATCTCTCCGGGTTTGAGGTCTTCGTATGTGGCGACGGGGCCTTTGTGAGTCTGCTGCCAGACTTTCTTTTTACCACCGGCTAGTGTTTGGAAGATTTCGCCTAGGGCTGACTGATGTTGTTGGGCTGCAGCGTCTGTTCCGGGCTGCGGTTGAGGACTCGCCTGTCCACCGGCGGGCGAAGGCTGTGGTTGCGACTGTGGCTGTACCGCAGGAGTTGCTTCTTCAGCTTCTGGGGCAGGACGACGCGGCTGTTCTGCACTACCGGTATCCATAACGTTCTGCTGTCCCTGCAACGACTCTATGGTCGGCTCGGGCGACTGAATGATTTGTGCTTGGTCAGACATGTAAATCTCCTATGAGGTCGGCGCGAGCCAACTGGTGTTACTAAATTTGGATTGGTGCTGCTTGGGTTGATCTATGTTGTAGAGGGTCCTACCGGAGCCGCTGCTCGGGATGCCAGTGCTGCTTCTTGGACTGCTGCTACTTGAGCTATCTGGGCAGTCGATGCTGCGATAGTGGTTGTTGCTGCCGAGGCAAACGTCGCACTGGTAAGCGTGTTGTTGAGCAAGTCGGTCATGGTCTGGTGACGTGTGGCTACCTCAGCCAGTCTGTTGGCCACCCAAACTTCGTGGGCTCCGGCACCCCAGTGATGTGCGCGGTGTGCCAAGTATCCTCGCAGACGTGATGCGAGGGCATGCACTTGGCGTCAGGTTGTCCTACGTCGCATTGCGAACCCGCAGCAGACGATTCGGTAGCCGACGTACTCGTTATTGACTTGCTTGACTTCAATCACTACTGGTGTGTGTGTCCATAAGTTCCTTAACAGGTGTTTGCCTTGATGTTGTGTGAGAGCATGCCGTTCTCTAGGAAGTAGTTGCGTTCGTCTTCCAGTTCGGTCTCGATTTCCAAGTTGATGACAACGCCCGTGTACTTCTCGGTTGGTTCCCAGAGGTCTTTTGCTTGAACCTCTTTGTTGCCACAAACGAAGTGATGTTCTGGGGTAACGAGGCCGTCGCCCATGTTGCACATCGGGCCTGAGTAGAATCGCTGGGTGAACTTGCGCAACCTTGCGGGGGCCTTTGTTCGTCAGAACTAGGTCGCCCTCGTTCAACTGAATGATGTGGATGACGCCGTTGGGGGTTCTTACCTTGACGCTTGGGTGGAAACAAGGGTTACCAGTTCCGCCGCCACCACCGCCACCAGAAGCTCCACCACCAGACCAATAGTTGAATCTTCCCAATCATAATGTTGCCTGACCCGCCTGAGAAGTTGCTGTAGGCCGTTGTGAAGACGGTAGTGGCGCTTCCGCCAGCATAAGTTGCTGTCAGATGTGTAGACATATCCCACAGCAGTATTGTTCGCTGCTGAAGTGGTGCTTGAGTTGTAAGTTACAGCCCCACCATCATATCGACGGAATAGTCCACCCAGCCACGCTGATTGAACTGCTGTTGGAAATCTGGTTGAGAATGGCACCAGTGGAAGTGTCGGTAGATGCCGAGTTCAGAGGAGGAATGTAGCCTTGACCACCGGAAGTTATCTCAGTGGCCTTGATTCTGGCGTAGACCGAGCCATCCACAACCTTGTCGAGGGTGGTTGGCCCTGCGCATACCCAGTAAGATGTGCCAGCAGGAGCCGGAGTGTGGTTCGTGCCAGCCAAGATAGAGATGTAGTAGTTTCCGTTGTAGGCAACCCGCTTCCTTGAACGTAAGCCGTGCCGCTGTTCCAAAGCGCCTTTGTAGCTATAAACAACGCCACTGGATAGGTTGGAAGCAAGCACCTTCTGGTAGGTCGTCCCATCTGCGATGGTGTTGTCCAAGTCGTACGTGGTCGGAACCATCGAGACACGGTCGAACAGAATCGTGCTCTGGTGTGCCTGCTACCTACCCAGTTATAGAGGGCAATGCGACCGTAGAGAGCGCCAGCGGGGGCCAGCACTGTTCCCGTGAAGTGCTGGAACACGTTCGCCGATGTTGGGCCCAGCAGCAGACACAACGTCGTTTGTTGAAGCCGCACCTGCACGGAATCTATAGTCGCTGTCTTGGGTGTACCAGAGAACACGGAAATACATGCTGCCGGGATTGGCGACGGACGAAACGGGCGTAGCAAAGACAGGGTGTACGTTACCCCGGCCTTGACACTGAATGGGCGTGAAGCAACGCTGCCACCGATAGAACCAGTGCCATTAGTTAGGGCTTGCGAATAGTTCCCGCTGTAACTGCCGCTGCGTTGCGGGCATACTGAATATCGCTACCTGCTGTCTCGAAACTCTGCGTCCAGCCATCTGCAACAAGCTGACCGTTTGCAAATTGTTCAAAATCACCATTGAACGGGCAGTCTGGGGTGAGCACTCGCGCCCAATAACGCTGCGCTGGTACCGAGAACCCGTCGGTGACATCGTTGTCAGATGTTGTTGATTAGAACCAAACTCGATGTCATCGAAGCGTAGGTCGGCGTAATGGTTGCTGCCTGTGGTGAACGTGCTTCCGCTGATTTGTTCTTGATGAAACGGTCAACACACCGGACTTGCACGTAGGCGGCGTTGACTAGGAACGGCAACAGTGGCATAGCCGGTGTTGGCGTATGCACGCTGGGCTCAGTCTGGTCGGCAGGGCCTGTTTCGAGAATCTGCGTCCCGTTGCCTTGTGAAGAATATCAGCATGACTCTCTGCTGAACTACGGTACACCAGCAGGACAGACGTATTTGATAATCCCACTGTCCTCCAACCGTTCAGTTGTAGCTGCTGACCGCCGTAAACAGGGAATAGCGTTCGCTGTGTAGATTCGGCACTCAACGGTAGGTGTTGTCGGAAGGCAGCGATATTCCAGTGGCAAGACGGATGAGTAGATTGTTCGAGCCTGTGTGTGACGCACTCGCAACGCCACTCTCAGTCATAGGCTGCCAATACTGGAGCCTGAAGCGAGCGAATGGCCCAGCCGTTGCAAACCAATCCAGCCGAAGCCGGAGTGTTGTTATGGTTAGCGGTTCCGTTCAGCTCGAAAGCCCGGGTTCGTCAGCAAGTTCTTGCCGAAAGAGTTGTTGTTGCCCGAACCATCGGCGTTGATGTTGCTGCCGTTTGTAACCAAGCCGGATTGTGCAGCCGTAGTGCCAGATTCACGCCCGGAGGTGTTAACGCACGTTACAAAATAATAATAAGTTGCGCCCGTGACTTCCTGGTACACGTACGTCGAACCGATGTTGTTCGTGGCTGGCTGTGGAATATGCTTCACGACGGTCGCGTTGACCATGCTCGAGGTTGGGGAGCGGTACACGTTGTAGCCACTGATTACATCGGCTAGCAAACCCGAACCCAATTCGAAATCAAACGTGAAGGTGTAGCCAGTGCCAGTCGTCGTCAAGGGTTGACTGACAGTTGGGTTGGGTGGTGCAGTCGTGACGCCATCACACGTAACCGAAATCGTCGGACAGCTAGAGAACGGACACTCGACCCCAAGCGCAGTGTAACTTTGAACCGTTAGGGTGCGCGCCAGGTTGTCGATGGGTAGTTCAAAACTACCGGGCTGGTTATGCCAGACCCCACGCCGGCCGGCTGGTTGCCAGACAAAGTCTCCCACACGTTGACGCCCGCGAATGTTCCTAAGTTGGTGTCCGATGCGCAGGGGGAACGAATGAGACGGAAACGACCCGGCGAAGAACGCCGACCAGTCCTTTAATATATTTTTCGCAACTGCCAAACCCGTAACCGGGCCGGGCGCAGCTGCGTTCGCTGCAGATCTGATCTAGTCTCGAGTGGTTTGTGTGCCAATTGGCTCTTGAATACTTTTGTGGCGACAGAAGATGATTGAGCATTCTTTGCTGGATCCGCTTTTGCTTGGTGTAGAGGAGGGAAAAGGATTTTGCGACATACCTGGACGTGCCCATTTGTCTACGTGGTCATAGCTAGTGGTCCACACGGATGGCGCAGGGCCAAGCGTTGCGTTTCCTAGGCCGGGTTGTTCGCGCGGGAATAAGCGGAGGGGCCTGGTGGGTGCAGTAGCTTGAGGAATGGGAAAATTCGTTCCCCAATGTTGGACGGTTTGACCAATTTATCCTTAATCACATATCAGTTTTCCTTTAAATTCCCAAGCAGGC
>CAVYTB010000007.1:0-92069 GCA_963771295.1 Candidatus Acidiferrales bacterium | reverse complement strand
GTAGAATACGGCCATGGGACTGAAAGACGGCGAAAACCTGAATGTAACCTGCCCGTGCTGCCAAGCGAAGCTGGTAATCGATCCAATCTTTGGCGCGGTGCTATCACACACTGCGCCGGTGAAGCCTGGGCCGGACGTAGACCTCACCAAGGCGGCCAGCATTCTGGAAGAGCAGAAAAAACAACGCGAGGACAAGTTCGCGGACTCATGGTTCCAGGAAGCTAACAAGGAAGACATTCTGAAAAAGAAGTTCGAAGAGGCCATGAAAAAGGCCAAGGATGCGCCCGCCGGCAAGCCCATCCGCGATTTCGATTTGGACTAGCCCTTCAGTCGTCCGGAGTGGGCGGCCTTACGTAGGGCATCAGCCCAGCAGGGCTGAGATCCTGCGCTGCGCTCACGGCTATTACCCGTCACTGACTTTCGCCGCCGCGGTTGAAGAATTCTGCCACGGTGGTAGCCTGCATTCGCTAGACCCGCGAAGAGTTGCGCTACACTGTTCTGCGCGAATGACCAAACGCAAACTCTACCGCCTGAAACTGAAGCACACCACGCTCGTGCTGGGCGAACGCACGCTGGTAATGGGTGTATTAAACGTCACGCCAGACAGCTTCTCTGACGGCGGAAAATTCTTTCGCTTGGATCGCGCGGTGGAAGCCGCCTTGGACATGGAGCGCGCGGGAGCGGACCTGCTGGATATCGGCGCGGAATCGACGCGGCCAGGTTCTACCGGCATTCGGGCAAGCGAGGAGATCGCACGACTGCTGCCAGTATTGCAGGCGTTGCGCGGACGGCTGAAGATTCCCATTTCCGTGGACACGCAAAAGGCTACCGTAGCCGAAATCGCCCTGGGTGCCGGCGCACAAATCCTGAACGACGTTTCTGGACTGAAAAATGATCCGCGCCTCGCCGCTGTGGCTGGAAAGTTCCGCGCTCCGCTCATTCTGATGCACATGCGAGGCACGCCCCGCACCATGCAAAAGGGACCCTTCGCGAAAGATGTGTTGAATGACGTGACTCGCGGTTTGCGCGAATCAATTGCCACAGCGCGGCGCGCGGGTGTTGCCAAGTCGCGAATCATTCTCGACCCCGGCATCGGCTTCGGCAAAAGTTTCGTGCAGAACTACGAACTTCTCGCCAAACTTCCACACCTGGCGCAACTCGGTTATCCGTTGCTCGTGGGCACATCACGAAAAGGCTTTCTGGGCGCCACGCTGGCCCGCGATGGCAAGCCCGCTCGGCCTGAAGAGCGCATCTGGGCCACTGCCGTCACCGTCACTGCAAGCATTCTGAATGGCGCACACATTGTACGCGTTCACGACGTCGACGAAATGGTTCAGGTGGCCCGTGTTAGTGATTGCCTGCTACATCCGAGCCGCGGTTCCGCACATAGATCCGCGAAGCGCTGACAATTTTATATAATTTGCACGCAGACATTTCGGGCAAATCTACACCTTACGAAAAAGGAATCTTGATGCGCCACTTTCATCGACTGGGCCTGTCTCTCCCCGTTGTATATCTCCTATTCGCACTCGGCGTCTTCGCGCAGTTGCCACCGGCAAACACTGGCGTTTTGCGCGCACCGCAGGGCACGCCAGGCACGGCGGCATGCTCCGCCACGGAAAGTTCGGCATGCGCACAAGCAGCCGCGAAGATCATCCCCATCGTGATGGGCGATTCGCCGCTGCAGGAAAATCTTCGCAAACTCACCGACGAAATTGGCGGACGAGTCAGCGGCTCGTCAGAAATGGCCAAAGCCGTGGAGTGGGGCGTGACGGCATTTCGCGCCGCGGGCGTCGACGTACACACCGAAAAATACTCGTTGCCGGTAGCCTGGAGCGAAGGCGCAACGCGTCTGGAAGTCCTTGGCCCGGTCCAATTCCCCGTCTCGCTCGTTTCTGAAGGACTTTCTCCGGCAACGCCCGCAGGCGGACTGGAAGCGAAACTCATTGATGCAGGCGACGGCACGGAGCAAGAATTTGCCAAGGCAGGCGCGGCAGTCAAAGGCGCGATTTTGCTGGTGCACAGCGAAATCGGTTCGAGCTGGGCGGCTTTGTTCGAGGAATATTCTCGGCCGCCCGCCATTATTAACCGTGCGGTGAATGGCGGAGCGGTTGCCATCCTTTGGATGGGCGCGCGCGAACGCAAATTGCTCTATCGCCACACCAACGCGCTCAATGGGCAGGTCGACCGCCTTCCCCAAGCAGTGCTCGCTCGAGAAGACGCAATGCGCCTGGCGCGCACAGTGGCGGCGCATCCCGGAAAAATCAGCGTGCGGCTAACCATGCCAAACAAGATCGCCGGACCGGTGGAACAGGAGAATGTCGTTGGCGAAATTCGCGGCTACGAGAAACCCGACGAAATCGTGGTTCTCGGCGCGCATCTGGATTCCTGGGAGCTCGGCACCGGCGCGTTGGACAATGGCTGCAACGCCGCGCTAGTGATTGAAGCCGCGCGCGCGATCAAGGCGAGCGGCCTACTGCCGCGCCGCACCATTCGTTTCATTCTGTTCAGCGGCGAAGAACAAGGCATGATCGGCTCTTTCGGTTACGTGCAGGCGCACCGCGCGGAGATGGACAAATATCGGGGGATGGTGGTTTTCGACACCGGAATTGGACGCGTGACCGGTTATTCGCTGGGCGGACGGCACGATACGGAAACAGGCGTCCGCGAAGTGCTGAAGCCCTTCGGCGGATGGGACGTTGAGAATTTTACATATGACGCTCCGATTGGCACCGACAATTTCGATTTTCTGCTGGAGGGCGTACCCACCTTCATGGCAAATCAGGAAATCGCCAACTACTTGTTGAACTATCATGCCGCTTCCGACACCTTGGATAAAGTGGACATCCGCGAATTGAAGTTGAATACCGTGCTCGGCGCAGTTACGGCGTGGGGCGTTGCCGATCGCGTGGAGCCCGTTGGCAAGCGATTGTCTCGCGCGGAAATGGAAACGCTGATGAAAGAATCCGGCCTGGATCAGGACATGAAGACCCAAGGCTACTGGGACGCCTGGCAATCCGGCGCGCGCGGCCGCAAGCCTTGAGCATCGGGTGCAAAACACGTGGCTGCCCACAGGCCGCGTAAGCCGTAAGATGCGGTTCACGCTATACTGGTAAAGTGGCGGAAAACCCAAGAAAATCGAAGCGCGACATCGAACATCCGGCCAGCACATCACCGAAGATCCTGGCGCTGGATTACGGCCGCACAAAGATCGGACTAGCCTTGGCCGATGTTCAGGCTCGCATCGCTGCACCCTTCGCCACCCTCGCGCGCATCAATCGTAATGAGGATATGCGGCGGCTGCGCGAACTGGCGCGCCAGGAACAGGTTCAGCAGATCGTCGTGGGCCTGCCGTTGCGTTTGGACGGCACACAAGGCGACATGGCCGAGGAAGTAACGCGCTTCGCCGAACGCGTACGCAAACAGGTTGGCGTTCCGGTAGAACTTGTGGACGAGCGCCTGACCAGCTGGGAAGCCGAGCGCATTCTGGAAGAGGAACTGGGCCGCAAACTCATGCATCAGGAAACACATCTGGGACGAAAAAAGACCAGCCGGACCGCCGACACGAAATATACTGTCGATGCCGTGGCCGCGATGGTAATCCTGCGGGAATACCTGTCGCGGCAACCCGGGGCGAAGGAGCGCGAATAGCTTGCGATTCCTGGTGGTGCTGCTGCTGATTTTGATGTTTGCCGCTGGAATTGCGGCGATCTACCTGTGGTATTCCATGGAGAAACCCTACGGCGCCATCCCTCCTGATGGCGTATTTGTCGAGATTCCCCATGGCACATCGCAGCGCAGCGTGGCCCACATTCTGAAAAAGGAAGGCTTGATTCGCAGTTCCTTGGCGTTTGAACTCTACTCCCGCCGCCAGAAGAAGCGCACCTTGGTAGCAGGTGAATATTTTTTCGACCATCCGCTTAGCGGCAAGGAAGTTTTTTGGAAGATCGCCAACGGCCAGGTGTACCAGCGGCCATTTATCGTGCGCGAAGGCGAAACGATCTTCGAGATTGCCAGCGACCTCCAGCAAGCCAAGTACATGGATGCTTCTGACTTCCTGCAGGCAGCTAAGGACCCTTCCATCGTTCAGGACATTGCTCCTGCAGCAAAAACTCTGGAGGGCTTTCTTTTCCCCGCCACTTACAACCTGGCGCGTCACACCAGCGCCGCGGAGTTGACCGGCATGATGGTGCGGAAATTCCGCGAGGCTATGCAGCGGCTTTCTGCGGCGCGATCGAATGGCGCGGATTCCAGCAGCGCGATTTTGCCAGTCGTCACGCTGGCGTCGCTGGTGGAACGCGAAACGCCAAACCCGGAGGAACGCCCGGTGGTTGCCGGCGTTTATACCAATCGCCTGAAAAAGGGCATGCTTCTGCAGTGCGATCCCACGGTCATTTACGCGCTTGACCAGATTGGCGCGTACAAGGGCACTCTCACGTTCAAGGATTTGCGTTACGATTCGCCGTACAATACCTATATTCACTCCGGCCTGCCGCCTGGTCCCATCGGCAATCCCGGCGAGGCCTCGCTTCGTGCGGCGCTGGAACCGGCGCAGACCGATTATCTTTATTTTGTGGCCAACACGCAGGGAGGACACTTCTTCGCCGCCACGCTCGCGGAACACAACCAAAATGTGGCCAAGTATCATCGATTGCTGAACGGCCAGCCTGCGGAAGCGCCGGCAAGCGAAGCCCAACACGCGCACGCCGGAGGGCCGAACCACAAAGGCAAAAAATGACGGATGAATTAAAAACCAAGAAAGAGATGATCCTCGAGACCGCGCGCGCCATGGGCATCCAGCGATGGACAACCGCGGAAATCGACCAGTTGCGTCGAAAACTTCTGGCGGAACATGGCGAAAATGGAAAAACCGCCAACGACTACATCGCCGACGTGTTGAAAGAGACGGGTTGGAAATTGCAGCTCACGGAGCGAGAAGAGGCCGAGGAACGATTTGAAGAGGAATTTGAAGACATCCTGCACTTCAAGACGCTCAAGGACGCCGAAGTCAGCCTGACGCGATTGGATGAACTGCTGCGGCGCTTCAAAGCTCACGGCGAAACCGCGGCCATGGAGCGCGTGCTGGAGATTGCGCGATTGGGCAAACGCCGCGCCGAGATGATCTCGCACAACCGCAAAGTGGAAGCGCCCAAACGCGAAGAAAAAAAAGAGATTGGCGAGTGGTTCCGCATCTGGCTGGAAACGCCAGATGCCTTCTTCGACTGGCTGGAGGTACGCAAGGCTTCGCCGGAGTTCGCTGAAAAATTCGGAGACATCGAGGAGGAATGACGTTGTCTTCGGAAATGATCGCGCCAGACCTGCCTCCCTATTCCCTGGATATTCAGCCGATGGAGCTCGGCGACGACACCAAGGCCATCGGACTGGAACTTTTGGAGACCGAAAGCCGCGAACCTTTGCGCGGAGCCGTCGCGTCGCAAATCTGGAGCGCGGCATTTCCGGCACTGGCAGCGAAGGAAAACCTCGCGGTGGATTTCTTCAACCATCTGGAGCGAGTTCGCGAATTCTGCAAGCTGCACGGCCTGGTATTTCGCGAAACAGCCAGCCGGTGTCTGGTGCTGGCGCAGCCTTCACAGGAACAGTTGCGTCTGGTGTTCGAGCGTTTTGAAAAAGAGACATTCGGGATTCGCGTGGGCACCCAGGCAGAGCAGGAAGATGTGGCACTGGAAAATGAACTGTCTCATCGCCGGCTCGATGCATATCAGGCGGCCTACTCTCGGTATACATTTTGCGCCGTGTGCGAACCTGAAGACGCTTGGGCAACGCTGCTCAGCGAAAAACTGTGGGCCAGCGAAGTTGTCCGCCGCGTCCGGCCGGCGCTTCAACCGTTTGACGTTTATTTGGCTCGTCCCCATTAGACCTGATGGGCGGCAAGCTGGAAATCTACGGAGCGCTGCGTTGCGGTTTGACGCCCTTCGCCCTGGTTGCTAAATTGCTTAGTTTGGCCTTTAGAATGCAAATTTGTCGCATGAAATCTGTTCGGAACTGGATAGTTCTGCTGACACTGTCGGCGCTGGCGTGCGCCTGCGGCGGCAAGAACGCGGGCGTCAAAACCACCAAGGTCATTCCGTCTGCAACGCGTCCCGTGGCGAAAGAGGCGACCGAGGAAGATTTGGCGGATCGCTACAACGCGTTGGCAAAAAGCGTGAAGGCATTGAACGCCACCGTGGAGTTGAAAACCAGCACTGGGTCTGCGTACAGCGGCGTGATCAACGAATATCACGAAGTAAAAGCCTTTGTGCTGGCGGCGCGTCCTTCGTACATTCGAATGATCGGCCAGGTACCCGTGGTGGGGAAAACCATCTTCGATATGGCCAGCGACGGCCGCACCTTCGAAGTATCAATTCCTCCTCGGAACAAATTTTTGGAGGGACCGGTCGCATTGACGCGGCAAAGCGACAAGCCCATCGAGAATTTGCGCCCGCAACATCTTCTGGAAGCACTTCTGTGGCCGGAGATCTTGAAGGAAGAAGCAGTGTTGATTGAAGAATCCAACGACGAATCCGCGCGGTATTACGTGTTGACGGTGCTGCGCGGCGGTTACAAGACGGAAATTTTGCGCAAGGTCTGGTTCGATCGCGCCGATCTGAACGTGGTTCGTTTGCAGACTTACGGCCCGAAGGGAGTACTTCTCTCTGACGTGCGCTATTCCGACTGGCAGCCCGTGGACGCCCCGTCGCCGGGAACAAATTCGGCCCCAGCCGGTAATGCTGTACAGAGTTACCCAAGGAACATTCACATCGATCGCACTCGCGATGAATACCAACTGAACATGAGCGTCAAGAAAGTCGTGCTGAACGAGCCGTTGGAGGCGGATCGCTTTACGCTGGCGCCGCCCGCGGGAGTGGAAATCGTCCACGTGGGCGATGAAAGCAAGGGACAAACGCCATGATGGGTCAAATGGTGGTGCAAAACTTGTTTCACCGGCCCATGCGCACCTTGATTGGCGTGATGGCAATTGCTGTGGAAGTTGCGCTGGTCGTGCTGATCGTTGGGCTCACCTCCGGCATGTTGACGGAGACCGCGAAACGCATTGAAGGAATTGGCGCCGACGTGATGCTGCAGTCGCCCTCGGCGCAGATTTTCCTGGCGTTTAGCGGCTCGCCGATGCCCATCAAGATTGCCGACAAGCTGCGCGAATTGAAATACGTGAAATCGGTTGCTCCGGCCCTGTTGCAGTTCAATGTGGGCGGCGGTGTGGATGTCATTTATGGTATCGACCCTGAATCCTTCCGCGATGTTTCAGGTGGCTTTGTTTTCCATTCCGGCCACGATATGCAGGGACCTGACGACTTGCTGGTCGACGACTGGGCGGCCAAGGCCAAGCACTTGAAGGTCGGCGATACTTACAATCTGCTGAATCATGATTGGCACGTGGTGGGAATCGTTGAACACGGAAAGGGTGCGCGGCTGTTTGTGCCCCTTACTACGCTGCAAGATCTTGTGGGCGCTCATGACAAAGCCTCCATTTTTCTGGTGAAGTGTACGCGTCCGGAGCACACCGACGATGTCATCGAGGAGATGAAGGCGACCTTTCCCGGCTACCCGGTGCGTCCGCTCAGAGACTTCGTAACGCTGATGACCTCCACGAACATTCCAGGACTGCAAACATTCATCAACGCGATGATCGCCTTGGCCGTCGCTATTGGGTTGTTGGTGATCTTCCTCACCATGTACACCACCGTCTTGGAGCGCACCCGCGACATTGGAGTACTGAAATCTCTCGGCGCCAGCAATTTTATGATTGTCCGCGCGCTGCTCTCGGAAACCGCGCTTTTATGCGCCATGGGCGTCGCCGCGGGTGTAGGATTAAGTTACCTGGTTCGCGCCGGGTTTCTTGCCATATTCCCAACGCTTTCGGTTCTGATTACGCTTGGATGGATTATCCGGGCCGCTTGCATTGCGTTGGCGGGCGCAATTTTTGGGGCCAGTTACCCTGCGTGGGTGGCCAGCCGCAAAGACGCGGTCGAATCGCTGTCTTATGACTAAAGGGATTGGAAACTAGCGAGAGATGACAATCACAGTTACAATACGTCCACTCACAGACGCGAACGCCAGCACTGAGCTGAGGGCCGTGGAGCCGATACTTAAGACCGAGAACCTCTGGAAGCTCTACCACGCGGGCAAAGTGGAAGTGCCCGCGCTTCGCGGCGTTAATTTCGACGTTTTGCCCGGCGAATCCGTGGCGGTGATGGGTCCGTCTGGTTGCGGCAAGTCTTCCTTGCTTTACGTCATCGGTGGCCTGGCAAAATCCTCCCGCGGCAAAGTGCTGGTCGACGGCAACGACTTGTCCAGCATGTCGGATGCCGAGCGCACCAAGCTGCGCCGCAGTAAAATCGGTTTCGTATTCCAGCGCTTTAATCTTTTGCCCACGCTCACCGCCCGCGGCAACATCGCCATCGCGCAGTACATCCACGGCGATGGTTACGATCCGCACCGCTTCGACGTCGTCACCAAAATGCTGGGACTCGACGGCCGGCTGGAGCACAAACCCTCGGAAATGTCCGGAGGCGAGCAGCAGCGCGTGGCTATTGCTCGCGCCATTATCAATGAACCCAAAATTCTGCTGGCCGACGAACCCACCGGTAACCTGGACACCAAAAACTCGGAAATTGTTCTGGAAATGTTGCGCCGTTTGAACAAAGACCTGGGACAAACCGTGGTGATGATCACGCATAATCCCGAGGCAACCACCTATTTCGATCGCGTTGTACACATGCGCGACGGCATTATTGTTGACGGAATTCCGGCAGACTGAAATGTCGAGTCTCGGCCAAATCTTATACCGCACATTTTTTTGGTCCTACGAGCGAGGATCGTGGCAATACGATGTGGCTGTGGTGCTGATCCTTATTTTCTCGCTCGCCACGCCTCGCCGTTGGTTCCGCGATCAGCCGGAAGTGGGCTTGCCGGCCAATGCCAGCCAGGTGGAACAGCTCCTAAAAAATGGCGAAGATGAAGTCTACCGAGTGGATGCACGGGTATTGGCGCCGCCGGAACGCACCCCGGCGCTGCAAAACGATCTGCACAGCGTGCTACAAAAAGCACAGCCAGAGTTGAACGATGGCCGGTTCTCCATACGAGACATCGAGGCGATCCGCGATGATAAGGGCAATGTGGTCGCGTATCGCGTTGCCATCCGGCACTAACCTTCGCAAAACGTTACTCCGCTTATCCACCGACGATCTCGCTTGGCTTGGCCCTTGCCCCCGCACACCAGCACTTTCCCGCACTGCTGATGGGCGCCGCTGCGACCGCTGCGACCGCTGCGACTGGGGAAGATTCCGGGCTTGTGCTACGATTTAAAGATACCTTGTGAAGCGATTTTTGCTATAGGGGCTGCTTTGAGACGAACAAATTCCGCCTTATTGATCGCCATGCTCGTCATCGGCCTGTGTTCCGGCATTTCCATCGCGAAAACGGGCCAAGCGCCTGAAAAACTCACCCTCGATACCGTTCTGCAGCTGATGGATCATGCCGGCCAGGGGTTCAAGACGCTGACCGCCGATATCGAGCACATCAAGTACACCGCCGTGGTAAGAGATACCTCCACGGAAACGGGAAAAATCTGGGTAAGAAAAGATTCCAAGATGCGCATCGATTTCCTGAACCCTGATCCGCGCACCATTATCCGCGACGGCGATCATCTTTACATCTACACGCCAAAGATCAGCCGCGTTGAAGAATACAACCTCGGCAAACATCTCGACATGGCTGACCAGTATCTGGCGCTTGGCTTCGGCAGCCAGAGCGAGCGGCTGAAGAAGAACTTCAAGATATCGCTTGCCCCTGAGGACACTCTCGACGGCCGCAAAATGGCCGTGCTGGAGTTAGTTCCGCTGAACGAAGAGGCTAAAAAGCAGATCGACAAAATCCAGATCTGGGTCGATGAGGCGTCATGGCTACCGGTGCAGCAGAAATTCTTCGAAACCGGCTCCGGCGACTATTTCATTTCCAAATATACGAACGTTCTAGAAAACTTGAATATCGGCGACAGTAAATTCAAGCCGGACTGGCCTAAGGGCACAAAAGCAGAGAACCACGGCGGTTAGTTGGAACTCTTTGGAGTACGGCTTGTTCCCGCTTTTATGCTATAAAACGCTCCGTCAGCTGTTCAATAAAACCCCATTGTCAAAATCGCAAAAGCGACGGCGAGCCGCCGCACTGCATAGTTAGGCGCGCGCGGCTTCTCGCTCCAACAGTTTTTCTTTGCGCTGCAGGCCCCAGCGATAGCCTGCCAGTTGTCCATCCGCGCGAATCACCCGATGGCATGGCACCACGATCGATACCGGATTCGTCGCGCAAGCCCGCGCCACCGCTCGCACCGACTGAGGCTTGCCCAGCGCCTTCGCCACCTGCGTGTACGTGCGCGTCGTGCCCAGCGGAATTTTCTGCAGCTCCTGCCAGACGCGCCGTTGAAAAGCGGTGGATTGAATGTCGAGCGGGAGTTCCACGCTCGGGGCGTCGCCTTCGACCCGCTTCACGATTTCGCGAACCCACTTTTCATGCTCGCCGGGTGACGGTTGAATTTCCGCGCGCGGATATTCCTGGCGCAGCTCCGCGACTAGTGCCCTTTCATTTTCGCCCAGATAAACTGCTGAAATGCCACGCTCGGTGGCGGCAACCAGCACGTTTCCGAGCGATGATTTTGCGATAGCGTAGCCGATCTCCATACCTGATCCTCCTTTTTGATACGACGCGGGCGTCATGCCCAAATGTGCGTTTGTTTTTTCGTAGATGCGGCTAGGTGAGCCGTAACCGCATTCGTATAGCGCTTCGGTAATTTCTTTTCCTTCGCGAAGTAATTTCTTGAACTGCTTCACCCGAAATGCTTCAACGAATTGCCTAGGCGATAACCCGGTTGTGCGATGGAAGGCGCGGCGCAGCTTCGCGCTGGAGGCGCCCAGTTGCCCGGCCAGCGTTTCCAAGCGCGGGCTTTCTTCGTCTGCTCTCGCGAGCAAATTGGCAGCGCGGCGTACCAGGTTCGCGCCTTCCTGCTGTTCTTGCGGACGGCAGCGCCGGCACGGACGGTAGCCACTCTGTTCGGCCTCTTTGGGTGAACGAAAAAACAAAGCGTTCTTGCGGAGCGGCCGGCGCGCGGGGCACGACGGTCGGCAGTAGATATTTGTTGAGCGAACGGCAAACACGAACGAGCCGTCGGCGCGGCGGTCGCGGGCCAGCATCGCCTGCCAGAGTTTCGTCTCGGCTCCCGGCGAAAGGTGGCTGGAGGATTTCGCGATTGAGTGTGTCTTCATGGTGCCTAGATTACGCGCGCGATAAACAGGAATCTATCCGATTTCGCGCGCCGAATTTTCCCTGCTATTGGATTAGGCTTCACCTGGGGTGGGTATACTTTCGTCGGCCTGCACCGTATCTCGGTGCGGCGCCGTGATCACCAGAAGAACCGCGACCAGAATGATGGCGCTCGCCAGCAGGGTGCGCAACGTCAGTGCCTCTCCGCCCAACGACCATCCTAATAAAAGCGCAACCACGGGATTCACGAACGCATACGTTGCCACGCGCGTGGCTGCGCTGTGCTTCAGCACGTACACGTATGCACTGAATCCAACTCCCGATCCCAACACTGCCAGATACAACAACGCCATCCACGAGCGGTGCGTCACCTGTGCCCAGTGGAAGCCGCGAAGTTCGCCACTCAGTGCCGCCGCAATCAGCAGAGCCGCTCCCCCGGCGAGGCACTGCATCGCCACTCCCAACAGTGGCGAGTTTGGCTGCGGATGGTGCTTGGAATAAACGGAGCCGGCAGCCCAGGCAAACGAGGCAATCACCAGCACAAGCGTCCCTAATGGATTGATGCGATCCGAACCACCCAGATCCTTAGGGCCAATCAGAAGCGCCATCCCCGCGAAGCCCAGCACCAACCCTGCAAGTACACGTGCGACTGGCCGGCTTCCGCCAGGCCGCAGCCAGTCGATCAGCACCATCCACAGTGAAACCGTGGCCACTAACAACGCCGCAATGCCCGAAGGGACGATCTTTTCTGCCCAGGAAACTGTGCCATTGCCAATGCACAGTAGTAAGCATCCGGTCACGATCGCTGTTCGCCATTGAAACAGGGTCGGCTTCTCTCGGCTTACGTACCGAAAAATGGGATAGAAAATTAACCCGACCGAAAAATGGCGCAACGCAGGCAGCAGGAGAGGCGGCAAGGACTCAATGCCAATGCGAATCGCGAAAAATGTCGAGCCCCAAATGATGTACACCGCCGCATAAGCCAGATACAGCAGCGTGCGGTTGCCTGCCGCAGCCGTGGGAATCCCGGCAGAGCTTGGCCGGGCCTCTACGGACGTGGTTCCAGTGGTCATGGGGACCTGTAGATGGACGATAACAAGAATTCTAAGCAGCCCCGAGGGCCATTTTGGAGGCCCGAAGGCAGGTCGAGCGCTATCAATCGCTGGAGTCCCAGAATGGAAAGAATCGACGAACGAGTTGCCCCCAAAGTTACCCACAGGACAACGACGCATGGTCGGTACCATTACCATGTGTTTGATCTTAGGACACTTCTACCCATTTCCACAGGTTGACAGGCAACCTCTCATGTGGCATTTTGGCACTCCACACCATTCTTCATCGGTGCGCTGTTTCGTTTCGGTGCTTTCGCTTTGGGCTCGGGGATCTCGTTTCAGCACGACCAAGCAAGACCAGCACGATCGCTGTACGGCAATAGAATTACCGCCTTAGTTCTATAATTCTGTACGTTCATCTCACTGAGGGGCGAGATGAGTGCCAGCAACGCGCTAGTCTGGGATGGATTGCCTTTGCTGCCGGAACCGACCGCCAAATTGGGCGCGGCTCCCGCACTCCCGGAAAAACCAATTGTTCCACGCGTGCCCGCCTTGCGGGTCATGCCGCTGCTCCGCTCTCCGCAGCCACGGCGATTCGTGCGTGTTCCCACGTATGCCGTTGGCGTGCACCTGGAAAAGCGCGAGCGACCGCGCGCCTTGCTGCAACTGCCTCTGAAATTGCGCAGCGTTTCCGGCGTCATGGAGAACTTCCCCGTGTCGCTGGTGACCCGCGACATCAGTTCTTCCGGCGTTTACTTCCTTTGCCCCAAGTCGCTGGCCATCGACACCTCGATCGAACTGGATATCGTCCTGGTCAGTCGCCCGCTGGGTTACGGAAACGTTGTGGTTTCGTCCAAAGCTCTCGTGCGTCGCGTTGAGCCCGCCAATATGCCGGGATGGTTCGGAATCGCAGCCAGCTTCGAAGATTTCGCGTTCGATCGGGATGACAACATTCCGATGCGCTTCTCCCCGGACTGATCGCCATCAATTTTCGCCTGCATTCTCACCGCAAATCAGTTTCTGCTACTCTGGAGTCGTGTCCACCCGCAAACCACTTGCAGGCGTGCTTTTCGATTGGGATGGCACGCTGATCGATTCCTATGACGCCGATTCGCAGGCGTATCTGGCGATGTTCCAGGAATTGGGTATTCCGTGGGGGTTGCCGGAGCTGGACCTGCACTACTCTCCCGACTGGTATACCGTTTACCGCGCCGCCGGCATTCCCAATTCCCGGTGGGACGAAGCTGACACGCTGTGGCGAGCAAATTACGCGCGCCATCGGCCCAAACTGATGCGCGGCACGCGAAGGGTTCTGGCGCAATTGGCCAGTCGCCACAGGCTGGGATTGGTCACCAGCGGCGATCGCAATCGCGTCACCCGCCAGCTTCGTGAGTACCGTCTCACCCAGACCTTTCACGCGCGTGTTTGTGGTGGCGACACCGCGAACAAGAAACCGCACCCCGAACCGCTGCTGAAGGCCCTGGGCAAAATGAAAGTCGACCCGCTGGAATGTGTGTATGTAGGTGACACGCCGGAAGATTTGCAGATGGCGCGCGCCGCGGGAGTTTGCGCCATCGCTGTGCTCGGGCCGTTCCCCACGGAAAAGAAGCTCCGCGCCGAAAAACCGGATTTCCTTCTGGAAAAATTGGAGGAGTTACCGCAGCTGTTGCGAAGGTTGTTTACAGCTCAGCCCAAGACAAAACGGCGCGCATAACCGTCACGCCGGATTTGCCTTTCAGGGTTTGTCCGGCGCAGGTGGATTCGCAGCCGGCGGCGTGGGAGCAGCCGGGGCTGGCGCCGCAGGAGTCTCGCTTGCCGGAAATGGCTTGAAATTCGACCATTTGACCGTCACGCGCACTGGCACATTGCGAATCTTCAGTTTCACGACATCTTCGGACCGCGAATAGTTCGGGAACCAGTATTTACCGTCGACATTTTCCCGGTACGTTTCGAACATGCTGAACGGCAAGCTCGACGGACGATATTCCCCCAGGTCCGTTACCCATTTTCCGTACGTCTTCACCACTTCCAGATACTTCTGGTCGACCCAGATCACGCCGTCGAAGTACGGATGCTGGCGATCCAGCGTTTTCGGGTGTACCTGGAAAATGTAGCATTCCACCTCATCAACCGTTTCTGTCCCCAGATACTGCAAAACATATTTGGGCAGCTGGCTGGTCGTCAGCGGATACTCGGGCGCGCGAAACATTCGCTGCACGTCGTCCGGCTCAAATTGCAGGTACTCCAGTGTCGATTGCGGCGAGGAAATCGCCTTCTCATAAATCGTCCCATCGCTGGTGCGGCCGGATTCATACGTTGCCTGATACTCGCCGGATGGCTGTCCGTCAGGTCCGAATTCCTGGATGCGGATGGTCTTGCGATAGGAGTATTGCGGCCGCGCGGTAACGTAAATATCTTCTTTCTGCGTGAACCCTTTGATGATCTGGGCAGGCGGCAATGAAGGAGGCGCTTCCGGCTCCGGCACGCCAATGATGCGTTTCACATCGTGTTCGGGAGGAGGCTCCGTAAGTGGACCCGCGCCTGTTTCCTGCCCCGGCAAGCGCGCTGCTGCCAACAGCATCAGCAGCGCCGTCAACACCAGCGAAGGGTAACGAAAATTCGCGATCGTTCGAGAGATGGCTTTCATTCTAACCAGTTAGATGCGGGCAAAGTCTTGAAACGCCGCTTCCGGTCCACGGCCAGTGTAGCGCAACCAAGCGCATCGGGCCGCGATGTTTTGCGGGATTCACAAAACGCTCTCTGCTACAATTTATTCTTTAACAAATGGACAGGAACGAGAATCACGCCAGACGTTTTTTCGTCACGGGACGCGTTCAGGGAGTCGGGTACCGCTATTTCGTACAGGAATTAGCGCAACAGCTCGGTCTGCGCGGCTACGTGCGCAACCTGCGCGATGGCCGCGTGGAAGTGCTCGCAATCGGCACGCCAGAGACTTTGCGCCTCGCGCGCCAGGGATTACAGAAGGGCCCGATGATGTCTCGTGTGGCCGAAGTGGCTGAAGAACCCGCAACACTGGATACCCGCTACGACGGCGATTTCACTGTCGAAATGACCATTTAACGAGGAGCGCAAGGAATGGACGATCTGACGAAGTTGATTCGCGAGGTGCCGGACTATCCCAAGCCCGGGATTCTCTTTTACGACCTCACAACCCTGTTGAAGGATAAGCAGGGATTTCACATTCTTATCGACCGCTTGTGCGCTCATTATGAAGGTCACCAAATTGACCTGGTAGCGGGTATTGAAGCGCGCGGATTTATCTTCGCTCCGGCGCTCGCCTACCGTCTGGGAGCGGGCTTCGTTCCGATTCGCAAGCCCAAAAAGCTGCCCGCCAAGACCGCAAAAATTTCCTACGCGCTGGAATATGGCACCGACTCCCTCGAGATGCATGAAGATGCCATCACTCGCGGGCAACGCGTGCTGCTTTGCGACGATTTACTGGCTACCGGCGGCACGGCAGGCGCTGCGATCCAGTTGATTCGATCGCTTGGCGGGGTGGTGGAGGGAGCCGCGTTTGCGGTGGAACTGACCTTTCTGAAGGGCCGCGCCAAATTGCATGGGCTGGATGTATTCTCGCTAATTCAATACGACAAGTGACGCGCAGCGATGTGCTGCCTTACTTTCTTGGATGACGCCGCTGACGGATCGCTTCGAACAGCACAACGCCGGTGGCCACGGAAACATTCAGCGATTTCACCGGGCCGGTAGTGGGCAGCGAAACCACAAAATCGCAACGCTTGCGCGTAAGCTCGTGCAGGCCTTTGCCTTCGCTCCCCATCACGATTCCAGTGGGCGAGGTGTAGTCCACTTCGATGTAGGATTTCTCTCCCGCTTCGTCGAGTCCAACCAACCAATAGCCCGCTTCCTTTAATTCCTCCATAGAACGCGCCAGGTTCGTCACCTTCGCAACAGGAAGATGTGCCAGGGCTCCGGCGGACGCGCGCGCGACCGTGTCCGTCAATCCAGCGGCGCGTCGCTCCGGAATCACTACGCCGTGAGCTCCCGCCGCAAGCGCGGTGCGAATCACGGCACCCAGATTGTGGGGGTCTTCCACGCCATCCAGTAGCACGATCAGCCCCGCTTGCCCCTTGGACTGATTCGCCCGCTCCAGAATATCTTCCAGCGTGGTGGCCGCGCGCGCCGCGGCGATAGCCACTACCCCCTGGTGATCACGAGTATTCGCCACGCGATCAAGCTGGCTACGATCTTCGAAGCGAACCGTCACTCCTCGCTCGCGCGCCAGTTGTACGATCTGTTCCACGCGGGAGTCCTGTCGCCCTTTGGCGATAAGGATGCGGTCAAAGGTGCTGCCCGCCTCAAGCGCTTCGCGAATCGCATGAATGCCGGTAAATCGATCCATGGAAAGGAAGTTTACAGTTGAACGATTAAAGTTGAAAGCCTTGACGCGCGCAACTTTTGCCCTAGTCGAGCGCAGCGCAAAATTCCAGCACGCGTGTGCGAGCAGACTTCACGGTCACGACGAACGGTAAAGCCGCAGCATCATCGAGTAACAGAATCACGCGATCCAGTTTGCCTTCACCGGCCCGACCCGCCAGCGCCAACCGTATGGGATGAAACAGATCGCGACCGCGAAGATCGAGATTTTCTTTTAGTGAGGTGACCACCTCTTTGAAACGGTCAGACGTAAGCGGCGCGGGATCTATCAATAACAAAGCGAGGTGACGAATTACATCGCGGGCAGCGTAACGCGCCAGCACCGCATGCGCGTCTACGCGCTTCAGGATTTCTGCGGCGTCATATTCAAATACCAGCCGCAGCAATTCCGCCAATCCCTCAACATCAACCGCGAATTGTCCCAGTAGCGACGCGGCACGTTCGCACCAGGCGTCTAGCTCCCGCGTTGACTCTGTGGTGAGCCAGCCCTGCTGTGCAAGAATTGCCCGCACATCGCTCGCAACATAGGAATGAACGGCAACCGGGTGCGACTGGATGTGTTCTGACGACGCCATGAAGTTCAGTTCGCTGAAACTGTCGCCACCACGTGACAAGCAATCGCTTCTCCGCGTCCTACTGCGTCCACGCCCTCGTTGGTCTTGGCCTTCAGATGCACTTTTTCAGCGGTCACGTTTAGCGGCTTGCCCAGCGCCTCCCGCATCTTGGGAAAGTGCGGGCCAAGCTTGGGGCGTTCCAGAATCACGACAACATCGATGTGCTCAATCGTAAATTTGTTTTCGTCGAGCAGCTTCCGTACGTACTCCAGAAATTGCAGGCTGTTCGCGCCCTTCCACTTCGGATCCGTATCAGGAAAGTGTTTGCCGATGTCGCCAAGCCCAGCTGCTCCCAGCAGCGCGTCGCACACCGCATGCGCCACCACATCGCCGTCAGAATGCCCTGCGGGGCCCTTGTCGAACGGCACTTCGATTCCGCCAATAATCAGCTTGCGGCCTTCCACCAGGCGGTGCAGGTCGTACCCGATGCCACAACGAATGCTCATGCGGTTTTTTGTTCGGAGTGCAGATAAAAGCGCGCAAGATCCATGTCCGAGGGCTTCGTGATTTTGATATTCCGCTCCGAGCCCGGCACCACAAACACGTTCTGCCCAAGGCGCTCGACCAGCCCGGCTTCGTCCGAGGCATTCAGCCCGTCGCCTTCCGCTTCCGCAAACGCTTGCTTCAACAACTGCGTTTCGAATACCTGCGGCGTTTGCGCCAGCACCACACGCTCGCGCGGAACGGTCGCCGTGATCACCGCCACATCCTCCGGCAAGCTGGCGCGCTTCACTTCCTTCACTGTGTCCATCGCAGGAATCCCGAGTATCGCCGCTTTGTGCCGCCGCGCCTGCTCAATCACCTTCGTCACTTGTTCCACGGTCACAAACGGCCGCACCGCGTCGTGCACCACCACCAATTCCGTGTCGTCTCCGACGAGCTTCAACGCCGCGGCAACCGAGCCTTGCCGGGAGTCCGCGCCCTTCACCACGCGCACCGGCTGCTTGAACTTTTCCTGGCTGATTCGCGCATTCAGCGGCTCTACGTTTTCCGCTCGCGTGGCCACGATAATTTCAGAGATCAGCGGGCAGGCCGCGATCCGGCGAAGACTCAGAATCACAATTGGCACGCCGTCCAGCTCCAGAAACTGCTTGGGAGTTTCCGCGCCCATGCGTGTTCCGAGTCCTGCGGCGGGAAGAATGGCAACGATCTGGCTCATGGTTTGAAAGCAGTCCGGCTGAAGCAGTGTCTGAGCGGCTTGGCGCCGGGTTGCAGAAAAATGAGTGTACCTCAACCGAGGGCTGGAAGCGAAATCCAGGGAACGCGCGTTGACGTCGTAGGTACTAAACGAAAAAGGTTAGCTCGGAAGCCAAACTAAGGCCGTTCGGTATCTGGGAATACCGCCCGCGAGCCAGTCTCCGCCCGCTGCGACGATTCCGGTCGAGCTTGGCCGTTTCCGTTGGCGTTGTCAGCGGGAAGCGCCTCGACCGGGCTGAGCGCGGTCCCATTGGCCCTTGCGGCGGAAGAGTCATGGCGCTCTTCCAGCCGTCCAAAAATCATTTTGCCCGCGGGAGTCTGGTGAACCGAAGTCACAATAATGTCCACGGTGCGATTGATCAGCCGCCGCGCTCCATCCACCACCACCATTGTGCCGTCGTCCAGATAAGCCACGCCCTGGCTCGATTCTTTGCCTTCGCGCAGGATCAGCACGCGCATTGGCTCGCCCGGCAGCACCGCGGGTTTCATCGCATTGGCAAGCTCGTTGACGTTCAACACCGCAATTCCCTGCACTCGCGCCACTTTATTCAGATTGAAATCGTTGGTGACGATCTTGCACGAAGAACGCCGCGCCAGTTCCATCAGCTTCTGGTCCACTCCCGTTCCCGCCGCGATGTCTTCTTCCAGTATGCGAACTTCCAGCCCTGGCATTTTCTGCATGCGTTGCAAAACTTCCAGGCCGCGCCGGCCGCGTTGGCGCTTCAGCGAATCCCCGGAATCTGCCACCAGTTGCAGTTCATGCAGCACGAATCGCGGCACCCCCAACGTGCCATCCAGAAAATGCGTTTCGCAGATGTCGGCGATGCGCCCGTCAATCAAGACGCTGGTATCCAGCAGCTTCAGGCAGGATGAATTCGCAGCTGCAGGCACGGCGACGGAATGCGGCAATGGGTAATGAAAGTCGTGCGCTTTGCGCGACCCTACCGCTAGTCCTAAATATCCGAGCGCAAACAGAGACGTAAATTCGAAGAACGACTTGGTGGGTTCAGGCTCAGCAGTTCGGGAAATAACCAAGGTGATGAGGAGGGCCGCGAGGAGACCGAGGACCGCGCCGATCATTCCCCCCATAAGCCCGCTGATCTCCGCGCGACGCAATCTTAATTCCGCCAGCAGTATCACCATTGCGACTAGGAAGCCGAGACCCGCGGCGGGAAGTCCGTGAGCGCCAAACGGGCTAAGCGAGTAGCACAACACGACCACCGCGCTAACCAGCGCGAGGCGCGCCACCCAAAAGTCCCAGCTCTGGTTCAAGAAGTGGCTGGCGCGAACCTTCTTGCGCGAAGCGTCGCCGACCGGCTGCGCGCCCGGCACATCAGAAGTTGCATGAATCTGCGGATAAACGTGATTGTGGCCCATGAATCCTCACCTTACGGCAAGAATTGCCCTGTCTCCGCGATTTGCTGCAGCAGGGCAACTGACTGCGCTTCACGAAGCTAGTAACGAGGCTGTCTATATACTCTCCCATTAGGCTTCGAGTCAAGCCCACGCTGAGCTGACAAGTGGTCAATTTTCTCTACCCTAAATCACAAATTAAGACGTGAGTTCGCTTCGGCTATCGACATTGATAAAGTACCACGATGCTTCTGGCCGGTAATTCTCACGACACAGCCTCGTGGTCCATAGAAGTCCAGTTGGTCAACATCGATCGCAAGTGCTCTGCAGTATCGACCCAGCATCTCAAGTGTGAGCCGCTCTTGAATCCTACCTTTCTTATACGCTTCTAGCTCCTCATATGGTTGGACGTTCCCGCTTTCAGAGAAACTCCAATCGTCTGCATCGTTCGAGATCGACAGATAACGAATCCTGTTCAGCGAGTCAGTATCGTTTGGGCCGTAAAGGGCAAAGAGCGCATGGCCCACACATGGATTGAATCTTTGCGGTCCGACCTACAGCGGTCCGGTGTATATCCGATCTCTAGGCCGCGTCAATTCAGACGAAGGAGAAGATAGCTAACGGCACTGAAAACGTCATTGACCCGCAGTCCGTTTGCAAAAATTGCGGTCCAATTCGATTTCGTTTCCACCAACAAGTAACGGCCTGAAGGAGTCGTCAAGGGCTCTAGGCTGAGCAGGGCGGACCCCAGAGGCGCGACGATACTCTGGAATTCCGTCTTCACACCATACTTAGAGTCCGTAGTTCTGAACCATTCCTGAAAGGCCTCACACAATGTAGGGAAGGACGATTCGACGAAACCGAATCTGTATGTGACTGGTGCAAATTCGTTTTTTATGAAGCTCATTCGAGTGGTTAGAACCCGCGCTGAGCCAAGAGATAACACAAAAAAAAGATCGCAGCACGACCACTCAGGGTAGGTAGAACCGCGGCACGCGCTGGCTTACCGCGCACAACATGTCCGAGGTGACCGTGCCGATGCTGCGGGCAATCACATTCGCCGGATAAACATTCTCTCCGTCCGTCCCGTAGACTGTCGCGACATCTCCGATAGCCACATCCGGAACATCAGTCACGTCCAGCAGCGTCACATCCATGGAAATAATCCCGATCATGGGCGCGCGGTGTCCGCGGATATATACGCAGCCCCGATTGCCCAGCGAGCGATGAATACCGTCGCCATATCCAGCCGACATCACCGCCGTCTTCGATGGCCGGTGCGCCACCCAGCTGGCGTTGTAGCCTACGCTGTCTCCCGCGGCCACAGTGCGCACGCCGATCAGCCGCGCGCGCAGACTCATGACTGGCCGCAGCGGAAGTTTCGATTCGATTTCGTTGCGCCGCTCAACGGGATCCAGTCCGGGATGATATCCGTACAGAATCGCGCCGGGCCTCACCATGTCCGCCCAGGTTTCCGCACGCGCCGCAATCGCAGCGCTATTTGCCAGGTGCAATAGCCCGGTGTCCACCTTCAATGCTCGCAATCGTTCCACTGCCTTGTAAAAGCGTTCCGTTTGCAGCCGCGTCTGCACCCCGGTGGGTGAATCGTTCAGCACCTCTGAGGAAGCGAAGTGCGTAAACACACCGTCCAGTTCCAAGTGCGGGCACTTGGCCAATTGTCGCGCGAAACAATCCGCGTCACCTGGCGCAATGCCCAGCCGGTTCATCCCGGTATCGACCTTCGCGTGAATCGTTACGTGTTTCTTGCGCAGCTTCGCCGCGGCCGCTTCGAACATGCCCAGTTGTTCGCAGCGATGAATCGCCGGAGTCAAATCGTATTCCAGAAAATTCTTTTCTTCGCCGGGCCAGAATCCCCCAAGCACCAGGATGGGCGTGCGCACACCTTGCTTCCGAATCTCGATTCCCTCTGCCGCCGAAGCCACGCCGAACCAGTCCGAACCAATTTTCTCGAGGGCTTTCCCCACCTGCGCGCCACCGTGGCCATAGCCGTTGCCCTTCACGATGGAGAGCACCTTGCGCGGCGTCTTCCTTTTTTCGGACGCAGGATTGATGTAATCGCGAATCGCGCGGTAGTTCGCCGCCAGCGCCGACACCAACACTTCCGCCCACACCGGGCGGCCAACGAATTTGCTTGGATCGTTTTTCCTGCTGCGCATGAATCTTCCTGAAAAATCTAGTTTACGACATTCCCGCGATGCCGCCTAAAACCTGTGAGTGAAAGCTGCGGCCGCAAGCGCGTGATTGACAACACAGGAGAGAGCACGAATCTAGCCAACGGAATTGCGGGCGGGCAGGAATCGTCAAACGCAGGCTGTAGCCAGCGCATCGCTGCTAAATTGCTGATTTATTGCGACTTATTAAGCCCGTGGTAGCTGCCCTCGGCTTACTTACAAAGTGTGCAACGCGCCTTTTCTTCGTTGCTGTGTTCAATGAGACGCGGTGTGTCCGCTGTTACATCTCGTCGCCACCGGCAAATTGCGAGAACGCATCCGGCGCTGCTTCTTCGAATCGCGTCAATCGGCTGCGGAAAACAAACTTCACTTTATCCGTCGGGCCGTTACGCTGCTTGGCGATCAGTATGTCCGCCATGTCTCGTTCTTCCGGCGTGGCATTCAGGTTGAAAAAATTGGGCCGGTAAATAAACATCACCACGTCGGCGTCTTGTTCAATAGCGCCCGATTCACGCAAGTCCGACAGTTGTGGCCCACGTTCCTCGCGCTCCGGGGCGCGCGTCAACTGGCTCAGCACCAGCACGGGAATTTGCAACTCTTTGGCAAGCCCCTTCAGCCCGCGCGAAATGCTGGCCACTTCTTCCTGGCGCGAATTGAAGCGCCCGCGCGCGGTGATCAACTGGAGATAGTCGACGATCAGCAGCGAAAGGCCCTTGTCGCGCTTCAGCCGCCGGGCTTTCGCGCCAATTTCCAGCACGCTGTTCGAACCCGCATCGTCAATCCACAGCGGCGCCGCGGAAATTGTTCCCAGCGCCTCCGTCATACGGCGCCAATCCTCCCGGCTCAAATGCCCGGAGCGGAATTTGTGCGCGTCGATCTGCGCCACCGAAGCCACCAAACGTTGCAGCAGCGATTCTTTGGACATTTCCAGGCTGAACACCGCTACCGGCATCCCAGCCCGAATCGAAATATTTTCCGCCAGATTCAGCGCCAGCGCCGTTTTGCCTTGCGACGGACGCGCGGCAAGAATAATCAGTTCCGAAGGCTGCAAACCGGAAAGCAGCTTGTCCAATTCGCCGTAACCGGTGGAGATCCCGGTGACGCTCTTCCCTTCACGGAAAATCTTTTCCAGGCGTTCGAAGTTGTCGCGGACCAGGTCCTTGATAGGTATCAACCCGGCCTTCACGCGATCTTCGGCCAGCGCAAAAATACTGGACTCGGCGCTGTCCAGGATCACGTCCGCCCCATCCTCGCCTTCCAGCGCACTCTGCTGAATCTTGTGCGTCGCGTGAATCAGGTTCCGCAGCAGCGCTTTCTCGCGCACGATCCGCGCGTAATGATCGACGTTCGAGACTCGTGGCATCCCGTCCACCAGCGATGCCAGATACGGCGCACCGCCCGACGCCTCCAATTCACCGTGCCTGTGCAGTTCTTCCGTCAGCGTGACTAGGTCGATGGCCTGCTGCGCCTCCGCCAGCGCCACCATCTGCGTGAATACGTTGCGATGTTGCGGCAGGAAAAAGTCTTCGGCTTTCAGCGATTCGATGGCGGCGTTCAGCGCGTTGTTGTCCAGGATAATTGCGCCGAGGATGGAGCGCTCCGCGTCGATATTGCTGGGTAACGGTTTCTCGATGGTGGTGTCAGCAGGCATGATGAGACGGACGAAGCCGTTCTATTTTCGCTTTCTCTTCGCTATTGGAGCATTTTTCCCGCTGGAAGGCAAGTGCGGACTCATTCTTCCGTTGTTTGCGTTCCCCTGCGTCGAAGTGATGCGCTGATTGTGCGCGTGTCTGTTGTGCGCGTCAATCACACTGCTTGTGAATCGCGAAGGAAAACGTTGCAAATCTTTTTTTGTGAATGTGGCAAGATGCTCGTGCCACAAGTCCGAAAGGCGACTCTCAATGAAAAACATCCGCAACCAAGACCATAGGCCATGGCGCGCCCCAGCAGCACTTCTAATCTGCTTTGCCGCGGTTTTGGCCAGTGGCGCGGTTACCGCTTATGCACAGACGGCGGCGCCGCAGATCGTTTCAGCTTCGCCGTACGCTGCGGCAGTTGACAACGCCAATCGCCAAGCCAAGGAATGGATCGCGCGAGGTACGCCCGGCCTCGCTTTGGCGGTCGCCGTCGACGGAAAAATCGTCTACTCCGAAGGGTTCGGCTTCGCGGATCTGGAAGAGCGCGTGCCCGTCTGGCCGACCACCAAATTCCGCATCGGCAGCATTTCCAAGCCGCTCACGGCCGTCGGTCTCATGGAGTTGGTGCAGTCCGGAAAGCTCGATCTGGATGCTCCCATCCAGAAATACGTGCCGTCCTTTCCTGATAAGGGCGCTTTGATTACCGTGCGCATGGTGGGTGGTCATCTTGGCGGTATCCGGCATTATCAGGGCGAAGAGTTCGTCATTCAGAGGCATTATGCCAATGTCACTGAGGGCCTCGCTATTTTCAAAAACGATTCCCTGGTTTCGCCTCCGGGAACGAAGTTCAACTATTCCAGTTACGGCTTCAACCTGCTGAGTGCGGCAATCGAATCGGCGTCAGGGCAGGACTTCCTTTCCTACATGCGGGCCAGTGTGTTCACGCCGATGGGCTTGGTGCACACTACACCGGACCTGAATTCGCAGATCGTGGAGCAGCGCTCGCGCTTCTACGAACTGCCTAAGAATGGGCCGGTGGAAAACGCTCCGTACGTCGACAACAGCTACAAGTGGGCCGGCGGCGGTTTTCTTTCCACTGCCGAGGATCTCGTTCGCTTCGGCTCCGCGCTTCTGCAGCCCGGCATCCTGAACGCGCAATCTCTGAAAACCATGTTCACTTCGCAAAAAACCCGCGCCGGCGAAGAAACTGGATACGGCATCGGCTGGGGCATCGGCAAGACTCCTTTGGGAAAACCGTTTTACGAACATTCCGGCGGCTCAGTCGGTGGAAGGTCGCAATTGATCATCTATCCCGACAGCCGTGTGGTCGTGGCGCTGGTTACAAATCTCTCTGAGGGCACATGGAAGACGGAAGAGGTGAAGGCCGTTGCGGAAGCTTTTGAAGTGGGCAAAAAATAATCTCTACCTGGCCTGAACGCCACAACAAAAAAAAGAGGCACGATTGCTCGCGCCTCTTGGTTGAACTCCGATAATCGTCCAGATTTATGCTTCTTTGTCGACGTGAATCTTGATCTCGGCGGTGATATCGCGGAACACCTTGACGATAACCGGATATTCGCCCAGCGCTTTCACCGGATCCTTCAACTGAATTTGCCGCTTGTCGACTTCGAAGCCCTGTGCCTTTAGTCCGTCAGCAATGTCAGCGGTGGTCACTGAACCGAACATCTGGTCATTTTCGCCGGTCTTGCGCGTGAACTTCAGCGACACTCCCTGCAGCAACTCGGCCTGCTTCTTCGCAGCGTCCAGTTCCGTGGCGGTTTTCTTCGCCAAAGAACCGCGAATGCGTTCCAAGGCCTTCATGTTACCGGCCGTGGCTTCAATCGCCAGCTTGTGCGGCAAAAGGAAATTCCGCGCGTACCCGGGCTTCACGGTGACAACATCTCCGCGGTTGCCCAACTTTTCGACATCTTCTTGAAGAATGATCTGCATATGAAATCCCTAGCTCCCTTTCCTGACCTTTAGGCCTTCGGGGCCTCAACTACCGGGACCACCACGCGTGGCGCTTGGGTTCCCGCCGCGCTGCCGGCAAATGGCAGCAAAGCAATATTTCGTGCGCGCTTGATGGCCACGCCCAGCCAGCGTTGGTGCCGCGCGCAAACTCCCGTCATGCGGCGCGGCAAAATCTTTCCGCGTTCCTGAACAAACTGCGCCAGAATGTCCGCGCGCTTGTAGTCGATGAAGTCCATCTTCTCGACACAGAACTTGCAGACCTTCTTCTTGCGGAAATATTGCCGTTTGCCGCGAGGCCGCCCGCCCGGTCCACCGGGACCTCCGGGTCCGCCTTCACGACGTCCTCCGCCTCCGCCGCTATGCCCGCCCTCGCGACGGCCTCCGCCGCCACCTTGTCCACCACCGCCTTCGCGCGCTTCACGCGGTGCCGGCGCCGACGGAGCGGCGGCTGGCACTGGTTTCTGTTCCTCTGACATACGTTCCTACCTTTCCCATGTGCTCCGGGCTTTGCTGAGCGGAGCTTCCCAATCGAATCTTTTCCTGAGCGACAAGCGCACATCAAATCGCGCGCCTTGCCATCCTCAACCGGTGCTTAGCTCGCCGGGGTGGCCGGTTCCGCCTGCGCCGCAGCCGGAGTTGGTCCCGGTGCGGGCGCAGGTGTGCGGCGCGGACGCCGCGCAGCTCGCACTTCACGCTTGTGCGACAACTTCTTCTGGCGCTTCAGGTCTTCGTCCAGCCGCACGGTCTGATACTTGATGATGGAATCCGCAACGCCCAGGCGGCGCTCGAGTTCATGCACCAACTCGCCGTGATTGGTGCGTACTTGCTGGTAAACGTAGATGCCTTCCCGGTGTTTCATCACCTTGTACGCAAGCTTCCGCGTTCCCCAATGCTCGGTCTTCTCGATCTTTCCGCCTTTTTCTTCGCAGGCGTGCTCAAGAGTGGCGATGACCTTCTTGATTTCCTCTTCCGGCGTCGCCGGGCGGGCAATAAAAATCAAATCGTACAAACGCTCTTCCATGATGACCTCGTTTCTTCCTGTTCCGGGCGCAAATCCCGGCAAATTCGTTTTTACCTGGCGAAAACTCCGCCGCTACTTCGCTTCTTCCGGCGGCGGCACTCGCCGGTTGTACTTATTCATCGCGGCGGCAATCCCCTGCGTCAGCAGCAACTCCACCGCATCCGCTGCTTCCGCCACCATTTCCGCCGCCACTTCCAACTCAGCCTTTTTCATCGGCCGCAGAACGTAAGCAGCAAGGTCGCCAACCGGATGATCCGGACCGCATCCCAGCCGAATCCTGGCGAACTCCTGTGTTCCCACGGCGCTCGTCATAGACTTCGCGCCGTTGTGCGTTCCCGGGCGTCCGCGTTCCCCGACGCGAATCATTCCCCACGGCAAATCCCGCTCGTCAAAAATTACCAGCAGGTCCTTGGGTTCCAGTTCGTACTTCCCCAGCAGCTCGCGCACCGAGATGCCACTCAGGTTCATGTACGTCTGCGGCTTGGCCAGAGCAACTTCTTCTCCCGCCACCTTGCCGCGACCCACTAGGGCCTTGCCCTCCGGCCGTTCCACCCGAATGGACGCGCGATTCGCGATTTCGTCCACCGCCAGGAATCCGAGGTTATGCGGCGTCCACTGATACTCGGGGCCAGGATTGCCAAGGCCAACAATGAGCCGCATAGCGCTTCGCACCAGACCGGCGAAAAGAATTACTTCTTCTTTTCCGGCTTTTCCGCTTTCTCTGCCGCCTTGGGCTTGCCTTCTTCCTCGGCGCCTTCTTCGCCTTCCACGTCCTTCTTGCCCTTCTTGATGACTTCCGGCTCCGCAGGCGTTGTTCCCACCACCGCCGCTTCCACCGGCTTCTCTTCTTCGACGCGCAAAGCCACGACGTGCGCCACAACGCTGTTCCCATCCGTCAATAGCTTCACCTTCGCCTTGTCTAGCGGCAGATCGGAGGCTCGCAAGCTCTGGTTTAATGCCAGTCCGCTTACGTCCACCTTGAACTCCGTCGGAATGTCCGCAGGCAAGCATTCCACTTCCACTTCGCGCATCACCGTTTCGAATACGCCGCCCTGCACCTTCACGCCCGACGGTTCCCCAAACGTGTGCACCGGCACCTTCACCTTCATGCGCACGTCCATCGCAATGCGCAGAAGATCCACGTGCAGCAAATGTCCGCTGACCGGATCCACTTGCCAATCCTTGACGATCGCCGGCTCTTGCTTGCCTCCCAGATTCACCTGGAACAGCGTGTTGTGCCCCGTTTCCGACCGTAGAATCGCTGTCACCTGTTTGGCGTTTACCGACAGCGGCAGCGCTTCGCCTTTTCCGCCGTACAGCACCGCCGGCACATTGCCGGTCTGGCGCATGCGGCGCGCTTCGTTTTTGCCCCGTTGAGAGCGGGGCGCCCCTTCAACAATAATTTGAGCCATAGCTTCTTTCCTTCCGTGGAATCTCTTCCGGCCCAATCGCGCCGGACAAAATCAAATAAACAGCTCGCTGATGGAAGTCTCCTCGTGAATCGAGCGAATGCCGCGCGCGAGCAAATCCGCAACACTTAAGATCGTGACCTTCTTCAAATTCCTGGCCGCTTCCGAAACCGGCACCGAATCGGTGGCCACCACTTCCGTAATCTTCGAATTCTCAAGCCGCTCCACTGCCGGCCCGGAAAACACCGCATGCGTGCAAGCCGCAAAAACTTGCGTTGCCCCTTCGCGAATCAGCGCGTCCGCGGTTTTTACCAGCGTGCCCGCCGTGTCGATAATGTCGTCCACGATCAGCGTGTTTCTTCCCTTCACATCGCCGATCAGGTTCATCACTTCGGTCACGTCCAGGTCCACGCGCCGCTTATCTACGATCGCCAAGGGCGCTCCCAGCTTCTTCGCAAACGCCCGCGCGCGTTCCACGCCGCCCGCATCCGGCGAAACCACTGTCAGATTCGGCAGCTTCTTGTTCCGGAAGTAATCCACCAGCACCGGCGAACCATACAAGTGATCCACCGGCACGTCGAAATAGCCCTGAATCTGCGGCGCGTGCAAATCCAATGTCAGCGCGCGGCTGGCTCCCGCGGTTTCCAGCAAGTCCGCCACCAGCTTCGCGGATATCGGAACGCGCGGCTTGTCTTTGCGGTCTTGCCGCGCATAACAGTAGTACGGCAGCACCGCGGTAATCCGCCACGCCGACGCGCGTTTAAACGCGTCGATCATCAGCAGCAGCTCCAGCAGGTGGTTGTCCACCGGATAGCTGCAGGGCTGCACCACAAAAACGTCGGCTCCGCGTACGTTCTCCAGTATCTGGAAATAAATCTCGCCATCGCTGAACCGCCCGAGCAGCGCTTTGCCCAGCGGAACATTCAAATGACGGCAAATCGATTCCGCCAGAATCGGATTCGCGGTCCCGCTAAAAATCTTGAATCGCTCGTCGTGCACGCCATGCCACCCCGGTCACCGCTTTGCGGCGACACTGACCTGGATCTGCAGCTTGAGACAGTTCAATTAGGAGTCAGAAACACGGAGAGACGTTGCGGTCTAACCCACAATCGCGCTTTTCACCAAACGCGCATACCTCGCACGCGAGATACTCTCGCAAACAAAGGTCTGGTCTTGCGGGAACCCGACAACGGCTCGGCGCGCCTTCGCTGGGCTCGGGAAAACTCCAAACACCGCCGAACCGCTACCAGCCAGCAAGGCTTCTGACGCCCCAACCCGGAGCAGCGCCCGCTTGATCTTTCCAAGACGGGGATGACGCCGGAAGACAGCCGCCTCAAAATCGTTCGAAAGGCTCTCTTCCTGCGCGCTCCAGCACAGAGCACAGAACCCATATAGCTTATGGGCTGCCGCGGATTTTGTCAACGAGGCCAATCCCGGCGCATGCAACCAGCGGTACGCGTCCGGTGTCGGCACATGAATGTCTTTCGGCGAAACGATCAGCAGGCTCACCTTCGGAATATCTGGCAGAGGATAGATTTCATCCCCCTTGCTCACTCCCAACGCCCGCCCTCCAAACAGGAAGAACGGCACATCCGCTCCTAGTCCTGCGCCGATCGACATCGCTTGCGCCGCGCTCATCTTCTTTTCTGTGAGCCTCAGGTAACCCAGCAACGCAGCGGCCGCGTCGCTGGACCCGCCGCCCAGTCCCCTCCCGGCGGGGATCCTCTTCTCCAGCAGAATCTCCACGCCCGCGCGCACTTTTAATTCGCGTCGCAGCGCATCCACAGCGCGGTACACCAGGTTCTTTTCCAGGGGTTCCTGCGAAAGCGTTTCGTTGCCCGTGACGGAAAGCGTAATTCCCGGCTGGCGCGAACTCCGCAGCCGCAAATTGTCGTGCAGCGACACGGTCTGGAAGATGGTCCGCAATTCGTGGTAGCCATCTGCGCGCTTACCCAGAACTTCAAGACGCAGATTTACTTTTGCGTGCGCCGGGATCCGGACTTCTTTCATTCGGTTAGCTCAGGGTTTTGCGTCGGACGCTGGAGCTTTCTGCGCCACTCGGTGCTTCATCTGGCCTAGCTTCTTTTCCAACTCCGCGACTTTATCGCTTTCCATGTCGGAGGGCAACGACTTGTGCCAATCCGCCAGCGCCTTTTCCCATTCCGCCGCGGCTTGTTCCGAACGGCCCTGCTTCGCGTAGATATCTCCCAAGTGCGTGCGAATCGTCGGATCGCTCGGATCGCGTTGCACCGCTTTGTGCAGATTCGTTTCGGCTTCGTCCAGTTTGTTCTCTTTGTAGTACACCCAGCCCATGCTGTCCAGGTAAGCGCCGTTGTACGGGTCCTGATCCAGCGCGCGCTGTATCATTTCCTGCGCTTCGTCCAGTCGAATTCCACGGTCGGCCAGCATATAGCCGTAATAATTCAGCGCCGGCGCATTCTTCGGATTCAGCTCCAGAGTCTTCTTGAACTGCTCCTCAGCCTTATCGAACTGTTTCTGGCGCTCGTAAATCGCCCCAAGCAGAAAATAGACCATCTCATTCTCTTGCGGGTCTTTCGACAGCGTCTGTGCTTTGCGAACGCTGTTTTCCGCTTCCGTATACTGATGCCCGCGTTCATAAATTTGCGCGATATTCAGATACACGTCGCGATCCGACGGGCCGCCTTTCAACGCGGTTTGCATCAGCTTCACCGCTTCGTCGGTTTGCTGGTTCTCGCCCAACAACATCGCATAACTTGCGCTGATCGCTCCATCGTTCGGGTATTTCGCGATCGCTTCTTTTCCGATCTGCAGCGCCTTGGTCAGATCTTTTGCCTGATGATACGTCTCCATCAACAGAAGCCGCGCCCGGCGGTCCTCTTCATCTCCTAGGTGCGCCAACTCCTGATACGAAGTAATCGCGGCGGGAATGTTTTGCGTGTCGCGATACAGCTGCCCTAGTTGCTGGTACAAAATCGCCAGAGTACGCCGCCGCGATGGCAACACCGTCGATTGCGATTTCACCCGCGTCAGCGCGTCGCTCAGTACGCGAATCGCATCCTCGAACCGCCCCTGCGACTCGTAAACAATCGCCTCGTTGTACAGCACGTCCAGGCTGCCCGGCGCATACTGCTTGGCCTTCATCAGGCTGTCTTCCGCTTTATCTAGTTGGTGCAGTTCGCGGTAGATTTGCGCCAGCCGCAGATAGTTGTCGGAGTCTTCCGGCATCACTTCCACCAACTTCTGGTAGACGGTCAACGCTTCCGGGTATTTTTCTTCCGACAGCAGCGTCTGCCCTAGCCCGCGCAAATGGCTCAACTCCGAAGGGTCCAGCTCCACGGCCTGCCGGTACGCCTTCTCCGCCTTCGCATAATCTTTCGTTTGGGTATAGGCATCGCCCAGCAGATCGTAAAGCGTCGGTGAAGGGGTACGCGCGGTCGTCGTTTCGAGCAGCTGAATTGCCTCTTCCGCTTTGTTCTCGTCCAGCAACAACTGCGTCAACTGCTCCATCGCCGCATCGTTTTCCGGGTCTTCCTTCAACATCGCCCGCAGCACATCCTCGGCCTTATCCGGCTCGTTGTGCAGCCGGTACAACCGCGCCAGCCACAATGCCGACTCCTGATCCGAGGGATCCAGACGGTGCACCGCGCTGTATTCCGCGATCGCCTTGCTCACCATTTCTGTTTGCACGCCGGTCCCGTTGATGTCGCCCAGGCTCTTCAGGTAAATCCGCCCCAGCAACCGGTGCGTGGCCAGGTCATTTGGGTCGCGCTTCAGAATCTCGTTGGCTTCCACCACCGCGTCATGTACGCGCTGCGCTTTCCAGTACATTTCCGCCAGCCGCTCGCCGATGATGGGCGACTTCGGGTCCAGCGTATAGGCACGCTTGTACGCTTCAATGGCACGCGTGGCGTACTCGCTTTGGCTGGTCTGCTCGTATTGCAACTCGTAAAGGTGGCCCACCGTAAAGTTGTAATAGGCCTCGGCGCGGGGAGACATCTTCTCTGGCGCGCTCGTTGAAGCAGTGCTCATAGTCTGCCCAAGGGTTGGCAGCGCGGCCACTACAGCGACGGCGAGGGTGAGAGCGAAGCGACTTGTCTTCATAGGTTGTCCAGGGTTTTAAAGTATCCCATGCAGGAGGAACGCGGTCAAAAGCGAAAAAGGAAGCGTTTCAAAGGTTCATGGGTCCACAAACTTAGGATGCGGACAGCCGGGAAAAAGGTGGGAAAGAAAACGCTTGCCTTCCTACTATATTTCTGCAACTATCGAAATATGCCCAGGCCCGATCCTCTCCTCGTTACCCGCTCTGCCGATCGCTTCTCCGCCCTCGGTGCTGAGCCTCGTCTGCAAATTGTGCGCCTGCTGCTCTCCGCGCACCCCACCGGCATGGTCGCCGGCGAAATTCAGGACGAACTGAACATCCCCGCCTCGACTCTCTCGCACCATCTTGAAAAGCTTCGCCAGGTCGGCCTGGTTTGCGTACGCCGCGCCGGCACATTTCTCTGGTATACGGCCAGCACCGACGCGCTCCGTGAAGTGCTGGGTTTTCTCTACGACGAGTGCTGTACACGGAATCGCGCCGTCCCCGAAGAAGCCATTATCCACATCTCGAAAGGATAGGAATAATCATGAGCGATACCAACATTCAGGAAGCAGTGAAGGAAAAATATGGCGCGGCGGCGAAGCAGGTTTCGGCCGGCAAGACCGCTTGCTGCGGCGGAGGCGCCGAACTCAGCGGCTGCGATCCCATCACCCGCAATCTTTACAATGAATCGGAGAAATCCGCGCTGCCTGCGGATGCCGTGGCCGCTTCTCTCGGTTGTGGCAACCCCACGGCATTGGCCGAGCTGAAGCCTGGCGAAATTGTGCTGGACCTCGGCTCCGGCGGCGGCATTGACGTCCTGCTCTCCGCTCGGCGCGTTGGTCCCACCGGCAAGGCTTACGGCGTCGATATGACCGATGAGATGCTCGCATTGGCCCGCGAGAACCAAAAAAAGGCTGGCGTGCAGAATGTGGAATTCCTTAAAGGCACCATCGAGAATATTCCTCTCCCGGAAAACTCCGTCGACGTCATCATCTCCAATTGCGTCATCAATCTCTCGGGAGACAAAGACCGCGTCATGCGCGAAGCGTTTCGTGTGCTGAAGCCCGGCGGACGCTTTGCTGTTTCTGACGTAGTTGTTCGCGGCGAAGTTCCCGCCGACGTTTGCAAGAGCATGGAACTGTGGGTAGGCTGCATGGCCGGCGCGCTTCAGGAATCCGAATATTTGCAGAAGTTACAAGCGGCTGGTTTTACTTCCACGGAAGTCCAACCAACTCGCATCTATCACGCCGAAGAATCGCGCGATTTCCTCGCGGCTGCTGGTCTCGACCCCGACCGCGTCGCTCCGCTGATCGACGGCAAATTTATCAGTGCCTTTATCCGCGCCACAAAGCCGGCGGCGGCAGCTTGCTGCGATTCGTCTTGCTGCGGGTAGGAAGTTACATCCATGCCAGCACAGTACAATGTTCTGTTTCTCTGTACCGGGAACTCCGCGCGCTCGATTCTCGCCGAAGCCATTCTGAACCGTCGCGGCGCACCCACGTTCCGCGGTTTCAGCGCCGGCAGTCGCCCCACTGGCCGCGTCAATCCTTACGCGTTACAGCAACTCGAAGCCGCCGGCTTACCCACCGCCAGTGCGCGCAGCAAAAGTTGGGAGGAATTCGCCAAGCCCGGCGCCCCCAAGATGCAATTTGTCTTTACCGTTTGCGACAACGCTGCAAAAGAGACCTGTCCGATCTGGCCGGGACAGCCCATGACCGCGCACTGGGGTGTGCCGGATCCCGCTGCCGTCGACGGCTCGTCCGATCAAATCACTCGCGCCTTTCGCGAAGCGTTCGTTACTCTCGACCGCAGAATCGCGCTGTTTCTCAGCCTGCCGCTCTCCACTCTCGACCAGTTGGTCATTAAGAAGGAAATTGATCGGATTGGCGCGCAATGATGAGGCAATCTGACTCCAGTCCTGCGCTCACCACGCGGCCAGCCGCGAAAAAACTGAATTTCTTCGAACGCTACTTGAGTCTGTGGGTTGCGCTTTGCATGTTCGCCGGAGTTGCGCTGGGAAAATTCGCGCCTGCTCTTGTGGGCGACTTGCGCGCTCTGGAATTCGGAACGGGAAGCCAGATCAATCTGCCCATCGCCGTGTTTATCTGGCTGATGATCATTCCCATGATGATGAAAGTGGATTTCATGGCGATTCGGGCGGTGGGCAAGAAGCCCAAAGGACTGCTGGTCACGCTGTTCGTCAACTGGATGGTCAAACCGTTTTCCATGGCTTTGATTTCCTGGTTGTTCTTCCGCCACGTTTTTTCCGCCTGGATTTCCCCAGCCGAAGCCAGTCAGTACATCGCCGGCACGATTATTCTCGCGGCCGCTCCGTGTACCGCGATGGTTTTTGTGTGGAGCTATCTGACGGACGGAGACCCTGCCTACACGCTAGTTCAGGTTTCCCTTAATGATCTGATTATGCTGTTTCTCTTCGCGCCGATTGTCCGTTTCCTCGTCAGCGGCGCGGCATCCCTATCCGTTCCTTTCCGTGTCTTGTTTCTCTCGGTCGTCGCCTTCATCGTAATTCCTCTGGCCGTTGGCGTAACCTTGCGCGCCGTATTGCTCCGCCTCCACGGAAAAGACTGGTTCGAGAATGTTCTGCTGCCAAAATTCTCACCGGTCACCATTCTCGCGTTGCTGGCCACGCTGGTCCTCATCTTCGCCTTCCAGGCGGAGAATCTCACCGGCAAATCACTGCATGTTTTGCTGATTGCCGTACCCATTCTTCTGCAGGTCTACTTTAATTCGGCCTTGGCCTACGGATTGATGCGCCTGTTTCGCGTGGAATACCAGGTGGCAGCTCCGGGCGCGCTAATTGGTGCCAGTAACTTCTTTGAGCTGGCCGTCGCCACGTCGATAGCTTTGTTTGGAGCCGGCTCTGGCGCAGCCTTGGCTACGGTTGTCGGCGTGCTAATTGAAGTACCGGTTATGCTATCAGTATGCCGCATGTGCAACCGCACACGTCACTGGTTCCCGGTGGCACCAGCGCAAAGTCCCATTCAAACGCGCTAGCGCCTTCTAGTGCAAAAAATGCCGCATGCTCGTGAACACCATCGCCATGCCCAATCGATCTGCTGCGGCAATCACCTCGGGATCCTTCACCGACCCGCCCGGCTGAATCACGGCCGTGGCTCCCGCCTTCGCGGCTTCCTCTACGCCGTCCGGAAATGGAAAGAAAGCGTCCGAAGCCAGCACGGTCCCCTGCAGCGAATTCTGCGCCTTCATCACCGCGAGCTTCACCGAATCTACGCGGCTCATTTGCCCCGCGCCAACGCCGACCGTGGCTCCATCCCTCACAAACACGATGGCATTCGACTTCACGTGCTTGCACACTTTCCACGCGAACCGCAGGTCCGCCAGTTCCGCTTCGCTCGGCTCGCGCTTCGTCACCACGCGCAATTCTTTACCTTTTAACGTGCCCAGGTCCGGCTGCTGCACCAGCACGCCACCCAAAATGCGCTTCAGTTGCAGTTCCTTGTCGTGATCCAGCCCCCCCTGCGGCAGCACCAGCAGCCGCAGATTCTTTTTCGCCGCGAAAATATCTCGCGCCTCATCCGCAAATCCCGGCGCCACGATGCACTCCACAAACAGACGCGAGACTGCTTCCGCCGTCACCGCGTCCACGATGTGGTTGAACGCCAGCACGCCGCCAAACGCCGAGATCGGGTCGCACTCGTAAGCCTTCAAATACGCATCCAGCAAACTGGATTGCTGCGCCGCGCCGCACGGGTTGTTGTGCTTGATGATCACCGCGGCGGGCCGCTCGAATTCCGCCACCAGGCTGCGCGCCGCTTCCAGGTCCACGTAGTTGTTGTAGGAAAGCTCTTTGCCCTGCAGCTGCTTTGCCGCTGCCAATCCTTCCGGAGCGCGCCCCGCCGGTATATACAGCGCGGCCGCCTGGTGCGGATTCTCTCCGTAGCGCAATTCCTGTTGCTTGCGCATCGAAAGGTGTACACGCTCCGGCAATATCGCTCGCGCGCTCACTTCCATGCCCTGCCCCGTAACCGCCAGCCGCTCCAGTTCCGTGGCAATCAAACCGTCATAACGCGACGTCGTGGCAAACACTTTGCGCGCCAGTTCCACTCGCAATGGCAACGTGGTCTCACCCTTCGCTTCCAGTTCCTGCGCCACGCGGCTGTAGTCCGCCGGGTCGGTCACCACCGTTACACTTTCAAAATTCTTCGCCGCTGATCGCAGCATCGTCGGCCCGCCAATATCGATGTTTTCAATCAGTTCCTCGGCGGTCAGATAGCCTTTCGCAGCCGTCGCCTCGAACGGATACAGGTTCACCACCACCACGTCGATTGCCGCAATCCCGTGTTCCTTGGCTTGCTTCTGATCGTCCGCGTGATTGCGCCGGTACAGCAGACCGCCATGCACCTTGGGATGCAGCGTCTTCACTCGCCCGCCCAACATTTCCGGCCAGCCCGTCAACTCAGACACATCCTTCACCTTCACGCCTTCGTCGCGCAACAATTTCGCCGTCCCGCCAGTCGACAATATTTCGATCTTCAACGCCGCCAGCCTTCTGGCAAACTCCACGATCCCGGTTTTATCGAATACACTTAGCAGCGCCCGCTCCACTCCCATGTCTTCCTCCGGTGCTCTTCAGAACACTTTAGTGTACGCGGAGGAGCGGAGTTTCGGAAAGTCTGCGTCTGTGGGAAAAACTTGCGGAAAAACGAGCTACGATTTTACGAGCGCTTTCAGCTTCACCTGGCCGTCGACCACCTCCACGACATACTCCACGTCGCGGCAGTTCTTCTTTTCTTGCAGGTCTTTGGTCTTCTTTCTCACAAATTCGCTGAACCCCGCCTTGGTTACCTTGGCCGTCTCTTCGCCTGCGGCCTGTTTCGCCTGCAAAAATGCGTCGTAAAGCTGATCGACCTTTTCGGTTTCCTTCTCCGGCTCGGAGCACACCATGCGAAACGCCTTGGCATCCTCCGCATTGCTCCCGACCGTCGCGCCCGTCTGCGTGGTCACTTGAAGCTTCGCGCGCTCCGCTTCAATGGCTTTTGCGGCGGCTCCAAAATGCCGCTGAACTTTTCCTTCTTCGCGCTGCTGCAGCCGCTTGCGGAACATGTCCTTATATTTTGCGTACGTCTGAGAAAGGTTGTTGTAGCGGAACCGCTGCCCGTATTTCAGCTCGCCGCTGCGCTCCGCGTAGCGTTTCACCATCAACTCCACGCGCCACTCGATTTCCGTGGGCGGGCGCTTCCGACCTCCGCCGAAGTACATTTCGTACTCGATCTTCAATTGCCGGATGTCGCGCTCAAGTTGCCCCAGTTCCTCGTCGATAGTGGCCATGAAGGCAGACTCCCCTGTCCCTTCATGCTAGGAGCGCCGGGGGCAAGCGTCAACCGGCAAGGCTGTTGCCGCTGCGGATGAAACAACGGACTCCCGAACACCGCCTTGCCCGTTCGGGCAGCCGCGTTTCACGCATCCGTTGCGGCAGTTTCGCTCCTGTGCTCAAATGTCGCCATGACCGTTCCCGCCAAGCGCGCACCTTTCTGCGACCAGACATCGTTGCTGCGTCAAGTGCCGTCCGTGGACGAGCTGCTGCAGCTGCCCGGGGTAGCCACGCTTTGCTTGGAAATCGATCGCGGATTCGTTGTCGACACCGTTCGTCAAGTTCTTTCGCAATTGCGCCGCGAAATCGCCGCTGGAGAAGTCTCGGCAGAGCAAACGATATCGCCCGCTGCTCTCGAGCAACGCATTGTCCACGCCGTTCAACAGGACCTCGAGCCCTCCCTGCAGCCGGTGATTAACGCTTCCGGCGTGATTCTTCACACTAACCTGGGGCGCGCGCCCCTGCCCTCGCAATTGATCGAAGACCTGCGCCATATCGCCGCGCAATACACGAATCTGGAGTACGACCTGGCCGCTGGCGCGCGCGGCAAACGCGACGTTCACACTGCTCAACTTCTTCAACGCCTCACGGGAGCCGAGTCCGCCATCGTCGTGAACAATTGCGCCGCCGCAGTGCTGCTTACCCTCGCGGCCCTTGCTCGTGGCGGCGAAGTGATCGTCTCGCGCGGCGAACTGATCGAAATTGGCGACGGCTTTCGCATCCCGGAAATCATGGAGCAGAGCGGCGCCGTCTTGCGCGAGGTTGGCACTACCAATCGCACGCGCCTCGCCGATTACGAGCGCGCCATCAACGAAAAAACACGCGTGCTTCTCCGCGTACATCCTTCCAATTTTCAAGTGACTGGCTTTACGGAAAAGCCCGACGTCGCTGAACTTGTCGCCCTTGGCCAGCGTGCCAATCTTCCTGTGGTGGAGGACTTGGGATCTGGGTGCCTCGTCGACTTATCCGCACACGGCATCACTGAACCCACGGCGCGCGAAAGCATCTCCGCCGGATTCTCGCTCGTCTTGTTTAGTGGCGATAAGCTTCTGGGCGGTCCGCAAGCTGGAATCATCGCGGGCCAGAAAGAACTCGTCGCCAAAGTTCGCCGCCATCCGCTGTTCCGCGCACTCCGTGTCGACAAGCTGACCATTACCGCTCTCGAGTGCACTCTGCGCGCCTATCTGCGCGCCGATTGGATCGCTCTGCCAGCGCAGCGCATGATCCGCCTGACCACCGCGGAACTTTCTCAGCGCGCCACCAACTTTTTGCGCTCGCTTCAGCCGCTTCTCGTCAACGCCGATGCAGAATTGGAAATCGCCGACGGCGCGTCCCTGGTTGGCGGCGGCTCAACCCCAGCGCAATCTCTGCCCACCAAGGTAATTCGCATCAGCAGCGCTCGTCATTCCGCCACGCAACTCGAAGTGCGCCTGCGCCGCCCCTCCTCTGGCATTCCTGTTATCGCGCGCATTGAAGATGACCATCTGCTTCTCGACCTGCGCACTGTCTTCCCCGAACAGGATGCCGCCTTGCGCGATTCTCTAGTTGCCGCGCTGCATTGAACTTCTTCATACTCATTTCATGTTGGCTTTTGTGGCGTCGCGGGGCCGTCTGAAACCTGTCAATCCTGGTGCTCCCCGATTGCGTCCCGGTTGGGCGCTCATTCGAATGCGCTTGGCCGGCATCTGCAACACCGACGTGGAAATCTTGCGCGGATATCACAATTTTCGCGGCATCCTGGGCCACGAATTCGTCGGCGAAGTGGCGGCGGTTCGCGGCGTCTCTGCCTCCACAAAAAAGAAGTGGCTCCGCAAGCGCGTGGCCGGCGAAATTAACGTGTCCTGCTCGGCCTACGGCTACAAGCCGGTCTGCGAATTCTGCCGCCGCGGCCTGAAAACGCACTGCGCGCGTCGCACCGTTCTGGGCATCGTTGCGCACGACGGCACTTTCGCCGAGTATCTGACCCTGCCACTGGAAAACTTGCATCTCATTCCGAACAATGTCAGCGACGAAAAGGCCGTGTTTGTCGAACCACTCGCTGCCGCCTGCCAGATTCTCGACCAGATCAATATTCGCCAATTCCCGTCTGCCGCCGTTCTTGGCGATGGCAAACTCGCGCAGTTGATCGCCAGCGTTCTACACGCCTCGGGCATCGCTGTCACACTCTATGGCAAGCACAGTTCCAAATTAAGATTGGCTCAACGAGCAGGAATCAACACGAAGAAGGTGCATGGCGACGCGCGCGACCTAAAGAATGTGAAAGAAAACTATCGCTTGGTTGTCGAGGCCACTGGTTCTCCCACCGGTCTAACTCTCGCGCAACAGATGACCGAGCCGCGCGGCACTTTACTGCTTAAATCCACTTTCCATGGCGCCGCCCCGGTCGAGACTTGGCCGATCGTGGTAAAGGAAATTACGTTAGTCGGTTCGCGTTGCGGCCCATTTGCCAAAGCCATCGCCCTGCTGCGCTCCGGTAAAATCGACCCCACTCCACTGATCTCGCGCGTTTTCCCTTTAAAAGATGCACCCACGGCAATCATCCGCGCCCAAAAGCCCGGCGTCATGAAGATTTTGTTGCAAGGTTGACAGCTGATCTACAGCCGGTTGATGCACGACGCCACGCACGCCGCCCCAAATCCATTATCGATATTCACCACCGTCACATTCGACGCGCACGAATTCAGCATCCCCAGCAGCGCCGCCACTCCGCCAAAGCTTGCTCCGTATCCCGTGCTCGTCGGCACCGCAATCACCGGCACTCCCACCAATCCGCCCACCACGCTTGGCAGCGCGCCTTCCATGCCCGCTACGCACACGATCACTCGAGCTTCATTCAACTTGCCACGATGATCGAGCAACCGATGAATTCCGGCGACTCCCACGTCATACACCTGCTCGACACGATTTCCCATCATGCGCGCGGTCAATACCGCCTCCTCCGCCACCGGAATATCGCTGGTTCCCGCCGACACCACCACGATCACGCCTTTCCCGGTAATCTCCTTGCTTCGCTCGATCGTGATCACTTTCGACAGCTCGTGAAATTTCGCCGCTCGGCTTACTCGTTTCACCGCGGCAAACATTTTCTCGTCAGCCCGCGTTACTAACACGTTCTGCCGCGACGCTTTCTTCTCCACCATCGCGCGCACAATTTCCGCCACCTGCCGCGGCGTCTTGCCTTTCCCAAATATCACTTCCGCGAATCCCTGCCGCAACGCGCGGTGATGGTCCACCTTTGCGAAGCCGATATCCTCAAACGGCATATGCTTCAGCCGTTCCATCGCCGTTCCCGGCGACAGCTTCCCCGTTCCCACCGCCTCAAGCAATTCGCGAATGTCGAGTTCGTTCATGGAATCCTTATCTGTCTACGGATTTTGCATACCCATAATTTTTCTGGCGCTTTGGTTGTCCACGTACACCTGCCATTCCGCGATCAAGCCATCGCGCACCACCGCTCTCCATGCAGCCGGCGCGCTCCAGTGGTTCGCCTCCGGGAGTTCTTCCTTGACGGCCAGTGTTCCCTCGGCCGAGCCAAAGGCCGCAACTACATCTCCCTCCGAAAAAATATCCGTGTGCGAGACCCGATAATCTGGGAACATGCGAAAATATCCGGCCCAACCCTTGCGCATCGCTTCCTTTCCCTGCATGCGGTTTCCAAGACCGTCCACAAATGCGTGATCTTCCGTCATCAACGCGCACAACCCATCCACATTACGAGCATTGATTTGTCCCAGGAAGGCAAGCACAGTGTCCACTGGCGACTTCCCGCTCATGATCACTCCTCGCTCAATCGCGAAGTCTAGCATACGCTGCGAACCGTCCGCTGCCGTGCTCTCGCAACCGCCTCGGCTTGACTTGCCGCAGTGCCGCTGACAGACTGAATACATCCGCCGAAAATCATGCCTTCGACCAAAGCATCCATCATTACGGTTGGCGTAACGGGCGCAAGCGGCGTCATCTTCGCCCAGAAAGCCCTTTCCCTTCTCGAAAACGACGGGCGCGTTTCACGCATTCATCTACTCACCACCGAGACCGGCCAGCGACTCTTCTCTGAAGAACTCGGCATCACCTCCGGCGATCTGAAGAAACTTCCCGCCCGCATCCTGGGCCGCGCTCCAAAGAAAATCGAGGCCATCTCCAACAAAGACGTTGGCGCTTCCATTGCCTCCGGCAGCTACCACGTCGACGCCATGATCGTCATTCCCTGTACCATGGGCGCGCTCGCCGCCGTCGCCGATGGCATGAGCGACGACCTACTCTCCCGTTCCGCTGACGTCATGCTCAAGGAGCAACGCAAACTGATCCTTTGCGTTCGCGATACTCCGTTCAATCGAATTCATCTGGAAAACATGCTGCGCGCGCAACAAGCTGGCGCCGTCATCATGCCGATTGTTCCTTCCTTCTATCACAACCCTAAGAGCATCGATGATGTTGTCACGCAATTCGTTTGCCGCGTGCTCGCTCAGGCCGGCCTTCCGCAGGACAACATGTTCCGCTGGACCGGCAGCAGCGTTGGAAAACGGTTGGAGCCGTAGACGCGATGGCGAGCCGCATCCGCATCATCCTGGAAATGATCAAATTCGAGCACTCCGTGTTCGCGCTGCCCTTTGCGCTCACCGGAGCTCTGCTGGCCGCGCGTGCCACGCAACACAGCTGGCCTACGCTGCGCCAGATTCTCTGGATCGTTGTCGCCATGGTCGCGGCCCGCTCTGCCGCCATGACGATCAACCGCATCGCCGACCTGCGCTACGACAAGGAAAATCCCCGCACAAAGATGCGCGCGCTGGCCACCGGGGCTCTTTCGGTTTCCTTCGCGTGGATCTTCACTCTCATCGCCGTTGCCGTCTTTTTTCTCGCCGCCTGGCAACTCAATCCTCTGGCGCTGAAACTCGCTCCCCTGGCCATCGCCATTCTCTTTTTCTATTCCTTCACCAAACGCTTCACTTCCTGGTCCCATCTTTTTCTTGGCTTCGCCCTCGGCATCTCTCCCGCCGCCGCTTGGATCGCCATTACCGGCAGCTTCGATTGGCACATGCTGATTCTCTGCGCCGCCGTCACGCTCTGGGTTGGCGGCTTCGACGTCCTCTACGCTTGCCAGGACTTCGAATTCGATCACCAGGCCGGCCTCTTTTCCGTTCCCAAACGCTTTGGCATTGCCAGTGCTCTCTGGATTGCTCGCGCCATGCACGTCGGCGTGGTGCTGTTGCTCGGATGGCTCGCAGCCAGCTTTGGCTTGCCCTGGCCCGCATGGGCCGGCGTAGTAGTGGTCGCTGGGCTGCTCGCCTACGAACACTCGCTGGTGAAGGCCAACGATCTCAGCAAGCTGAACGCTGCGTTTTTTACCGTGAACGGCTATATTAGTATGTTGTTCCTGCTGTTTTGGGGCGCTGCCGCAGCCGTTTGGCGTGTTTGAACGTTTCGCAGTTTTCGAAATGCGAATTCATTTTGCGACTCCGGCGTAAACGGGGCATCCTATAGATAGAGACAGATAGAGAAAACTGTGGCCGAACTGACCATCACTGACGTTTCCCTGAAACTCATCGCGGACAAGGTGCTAGCTGCCGAGCGCCTCAACTTCGGCGATGGGGTGGCGCTGTATCGCTCGCCCGACCTGCTCGCGGTGGGCTGGCTCGCCAACCATGTTCGCGAAAAGCGCCATGGCGACGTCACGTATTACAACGTCAACCGCCACATCAATCCAACCAATGTTTGCGTCGCCCACTGCAAGCTCTGCGCCTTTGGCCGCGATCCTGGCGCGCCCGGAGCTTATACTTTCGCGCTCGAAGAAATTTACGAACGCGCGGCGCAAGGAGTTCGTGAAGGCGCCACCGAATTTCACATCGTCGGCGGCCTCCACCCCGATTTGCCGTTCGACTATTTCCTGGAACTCATCCGCGGGCTAAAGCAGCGCCATCCGCACGTTCACCTCAAGGCTTTCACCATGGTCGAAGTTCACTACTTCGCCCGCATCGCCAAAATTTCCGTCGATGAAACGCTGCGCAAAATGAAAGAAGCCGGTGTGGACTCCTGCCCCGGCGGCGGTGCCGAAATCTTTCACCCGCGCGTGCGCAAAATCATCTGCGACCACAAGGTCAGCGGGCGCATGTGGCTTTCCATGGCCATGAAGGCGCACCGCATCGGCCTGCGCTCCAACGCCACCATGCTGTACGGCCACGTGGAAACCACCGAAGAGCGCGTCGATCATCTCGTGAAGCTCCGCGAAGCGCAGGACGAAACGCACGGCTTCGTTGCCTTCATTCCTCTGGCGTTTCACCCTGACAATACGCCGCTGTCCTACATTCCCAAACCCACCGGCTACGACGATCTGCGCAACATCGCCGTCTCGCGCCTGCTGCTCGATAATTTCGATCACATTAAAGCTTACTGGATCATGCTCACGCCCAGCATCGCGCAGATTGCGCTTCGTTTTGGAGCTAACGATCTGGATGGCACTGTCGTCGAAGAAAAGATCTATCACGACGCTGGCGCCAATACCGCCGAGTTCACCCCGCGCACCGAACTCGAGCGCCTGATCCGCGCTGCCGGCCGCGTTCCTGTCGAGCGCGACACGCTTTACAATCCAATCGATCGCTCCAAGCTTCCTCCCATCGTCCCTGCTACTCCCCCAGGCCTCGTCTCCCTGACCCTGAATGCCTGACAATCGAGTTAAATGATGCCTCGGCTCTCGCACACTGCAGGGGAGGTCATCTCATATATCGAGATGTGCCAGGCGTGGAGTACGAGCCTTCAGAGAGGCATGAATTTTAGATTACGACCTGACCGTAGTGTGATCCTGATGAGCCGGCGGGAGAATGCTCTGTATCGAGACCGTATTGAAGAAAATGGCAACGCGCTTATCTATGAAGGTCACGACATTTCTCGTTCGCCCGCGGGGCCTAATCCGAAACTTGTCGACCAGCCTCGCGTCACGCCATCCGGTAGGCTCACGCAGAACGGCATGTTTGCAGAGGCCGCGGCAAAAGCGAAGAATGGCTCGAGCCGAGCTGAACTCGCTGCGGTTTACGAGAAAATTCATGCCGGAATTTGGGCTTCAACGGTTGCTTTCGCCTCACCGATTCATGGACCGAATCTGATGGCCAGCGCAGTGTGTTCAAATTCCGACTTGAGCTCTCTGTGGATGCAGAAGAAGCACAAGAGCAGCCACCCGAGGAACTGCTGCACAACCGCTTAATTCCGTCCGTGGTAAAGCTCGAAGTCTGGACAAGGGACAGAGGTCAGTGCGTACTATGTGGCAGCAAGAAGAATCTTCATTTTGATCACGACCTGCCGTTTTCCAAGGGTGGTTCTTCGTTAAGCGCCAACAATATCAAGTTGCTCTGCGCGGAGCACAACTTGTCAAAGGGCGCGAAGATCGAGTAACTCCAGTCGATCCGCTACACTCGACGCAGAGGCCACACCGCCACATCTTGGCGCCGCGAAAAATGCAGCAAATCCGGAGCCCCCAAAGTAAGCCCGAGCCCTTTCGTCATGGAATTCTCTGAAATCTCGGCCTTAGCAAGCTGCAAATTCCAGGGCGGGTGGTGAATTTCTCCTCGTTTCAAATTTCCCTCCGCATCGGCGCTGTACAAGCAGTAGCGCTCTGTCAAAAAGTGCTCCAGCGTTCCTCTCGCCGCATGAAAGGCTTCTCCCGCAGGGCGATATGTCCCATGTAAAGAAGCAGCCGGTGCGCCTCGATCTTTTCTTTCACTCGCATATTCAATCCATCCGCCTCCTCGTCACAACTCATGCGCGCGAAAAAATAAGGTAGGTGAAACCAGACCCGCGCCGCAGTCACCGCCAGTCTGCTCGCGGCATCAAGACTCAAGAACCATACCCCCGCCTTTTCGCCGTGCTTTACATACGTCCGCACATTCAATTCCGGGAAACGCGACGTCCCTGGAATCGCAGGCGCGTATCTCAATCTCACTCCCTCCATGCGAAACGGAACGACTCCCAACCACGCCTGTCCTTGATACGTGTCAATCTCCAACCCGAGGTGCACGTGTTGCCGCAACAATCCCTCATCAACACGCCAGTGCGCAAACAACAGGTCGTGCCATTGTTGTTCCATCACCCATGGGCCGTTTGGCAATGGCCACGGGCGGTGCGAAACCTGGTCCAAGATAGGTTCCATGATTTTCTTCGCTCCACTCCAACTCCGAAGTCAAATTTACCCCAGCCGTGGCCCGGCAAGCCGAATCCATCGAGTTCGAATCCCTCAAATCATTCCGCTGGAACTGACGTCTACAAAATTGTTATAACCTAGCTTGCGGTCTACGAATCCAAGTCCACGGAACAACTTCCTCGCCCATCGTAACCTCGCAATCTAAGGAGAATTCATTATGCAACGCAAAGCTTCCGCAGTTTGGCAAGGCGACCTGAAGTCCGGCAAAGGCGCAATTTCGACCGACAGTGGCACACTCAAGAACACCCAATATTCCTTCAGCACGCGCTTTGAAAATGGCGTCGGCACCAATCCGGAAGAACTGTTGGCCGCCGCTCACGCCGGCTGTTTCACCATGGCCCTTTCCGCGCAGCTTGGCGGCGCCGACATGACCGCATCAAAACTGGAAACCACTTGCACTATCTCCCTCGAAAAAGTCGGCGAAGGCTTTGCCATCACCAAGAGCCATCTCGACCTTGTCGCCACCATTCCAAACGCCGACAAAGCCAAGTTCGACGCCGCCGTTAAAGCCGCGGAAACCGGTTGCCCCGTCTCCAAGCTCTTCAAAGCCGAAATCTCCGTGAACGCCAGGCTGGTTTCCTCGATCTCAGCCTGAACGCTCTAACCATCTCAATGCGAGTACAATGCTGCGCATGATTCCCGCTCAAGGTGTGTTCGTCGCCGGTGTCGTGATATTTCTGATCGTCGCGTGGGACGCCTTCGAAGCCATTATCCTTCCCCGCCGCGTAACCAGAAAGTTTCGGCTCGCGCGCTTCTACTACCGCACCTCGTGGGCCACCTGGAAGGCCCTGGCTGGGCTCATTTCTTCACCCAAGCGCCGCGAGTCTTTTCTGGGTTTCTACGGACCTATCTCCTTGCTCTTTTTGATTGGCGTTTGGGCCATTGGACTGGTTCTTTCGTTTGGCATGATGCAGTACGGCGCAGGCTCCGCCGTCAATCTCACCGGCAAGGAGCCCAGCCTGTACACGGATCTTTATCTCAGTGGAACCACATTCTTCACCCTGGGACTTGGCGACGTAGTTCCGCGCTCCGGCCTCGCTCGCCTTTTGGTTGTCTCCGAAGCCGGCTTTGGTTTCGGCTTTCTTGCCGCCGTGATCGGCTACCTCCCGTTCATCTACGGGGCTTTCGCCGAGCGCGAGGTCAACATCTCTCTGCTCGACTCGCGTGCCGGCACTCCTCCCACCGCCGGTGAACTCTTCCGCCGCCACAGTTACCCCAACGGCTACGATTCCCTCCGCTCTTTGTTGAAGGATTGGGAACTCTGGAGCGCACAGCTCATGGAAAGCCATCTCTCTTATCCGGTGCTCGCCTATTTCCGCTCTCAGCACGACAACCAATCCTGGATCGCCTCGCTCACCGCCATTCTCGACGCTTGCGCCATGGCCATTGCCAGCTTCGACGAAGCCTGTGCCAAACAAGCAGAGCTTACGTTCGCCATCTCGCGCCACGCGGTCGTTGATCTCTCCCAGGTCTTCGCCGCAACGCCTCGCGCGCTCCCTCACGACCGCCTTCCTGCTGAGGAGTTGCTTCGCCTGCGTGCCAAACTCACTCAACTCGGCGTGAAATTGCGCGATACGCCCGAAGCCGATCAAAAGCTGGTCGAACTGCGCGCCATGTACGAACCCTACGTCTATGCCTTGGCGCACCACCTCAGTCAATCCCTGCCGCCTTGGATTCCCGTAAAAAAAGGAAAAGACAATTGGCAGACCACCGCCTGGGGCCGCACCTCCGGCATAGTCGCCACAGAAGGCGAAGCCGTCTTCCACGACGACCATTTCTGAGAGAGCAAGGTTCGACTCGCTCTGTGTCTGTAGAGATATCAGGTATCGGCGACCAGCGATCTGGAAACAAGAGAAGACAGTTTCTTAGCGCGTGTAGGGACGGTCCGCCAACAAAAGTATTTGCCAGCAAAGCGCGATACTACCCCTCGCGCCCTTGATCTGGCTTCCTGATCCCTGTCCTCCGATATCTGATATCTTTTACCTCGGCCCATCATCCAATTACCGGGAGAACGCTCATGAAAGCCATTCAAGTTCATCAGTTCGGCGGTCCCGAAGTTCTTGCCCTCGCAGAAATCCCCACTCCAAAACCCGGCCCTGGAGAAGTCCTCGTTCATGTCCGCGCCGCGGGCGTGAATCCCTACGACACCTACATGCGCGCCGGAACTTACGCCGTGAAGCCGCCTCTTCCCTACACTCCGGGCTCCGACGCGGCCGGCACAGTTGAATCCGTCGGCCCGAATGTCACCAAAGTGAAACCCGGTGATCGCGTCTACACCGCGACAACCATCACGGGCGCGTACGCCGAATATGCTCTGGCGCGCGAATCGCAAGTCTACCTGCTGCCTGAAAAAGTCTCGTTCGCGCAGGGCGCTGGTCTTTGGGTTCCTTACGGCACCGCCTTCACCGCGCTCCATCATCATGCTCACGCTCGCGCCGGTGAAACGCTGCTCGTCCACGGCGCCAGCGGCGGCGTCGGCACTGCCGCTGTGCAGCTCGCGCGCGCCCAGGGCCTCACGGTGATTGGCACTGCCGGAACACAGCGCGGCCTCGAACTGATCAAAGCGGAAGGCGCGCATCACGCCTTTGATCACACCAAAGCGGGATACGCGGAGGAAATTCAGAAAGCGACGGGAAACAAAGGTGTGAATGTCGTTCTGGAAATGCTCGCGAATGTGAACCTGGCCACCGACATGAAACTTCTGGCTCAGCATGGACGCGTGATCGTCATTGGCAATCGCGGTGAAACCACTATCAATCCGCGTGAATTGATGGCACGCCGCGCCATGGTTCGCGGTTTTACGCTGTGGGCCGCTACCGAAGCAGAGTCCGCGGAGATTCACGCTGCCATTGCCGCCGGCCTGGAAAATGGCACGCTCCGCCCAATCGTCGGCAAGGAAATCCCATTAAAGGACGCCCCCAGAGCGCACCAGGAAGTCCTGGCCCCCGGAGCCTTCGGGAAAATTGTCCTAATCCCCTAGAATCCGCAACCACGAATGCCGAGGCGCCCGAGGTTTTAGTCTTAAATGCGGCGCTGGCTTTTATGCCAGCCAGTCTTTGTAGGCGCGAGACCCACCAACTGCCTCGAGTCAGAACGACAACCGCGCGCTCAGCTGAATCTCGCGTCCTGGCGTCATTGCCTTGGTGATCGTTCCGAATTGTGGCTCGTTCACGTACCGGTTCGGCGTCCCCAGATTCGTGTGATTCAATGCGTTGAACGCTTCGGCCCGCACCTGCAAATTCAATTTCTCCGTGATTCGCATGGCGCGCACCAACGCAATGTCCATCGTCTGCAACGACGGTCCATACACCGAGTTCCGCCCCACATCTCCAAACGTGTAGGCCGGAGGCGCAGTGAATGCCCCGGGGTTGAACCACTCCGCCGCCGTATGCGTTCCCGATCCAAAAACCGGCTGCGCTGTTCGATTCGCGCGGATGGGATTTTCTCCAAGTACTGTTCCGGAATTCGCGGTATCTCCAAACACCGAGATCGTGAACGGCATCCCCGATTGCACCTGGTACACCATCGAAAATTGCCAGTTCTGCGTCAACACCCGCGTCCATTCCGTTCGCTTCCACGCAGGAATGTCGTACACGCTGCTCAACGCAAATCGGTTCCGTACGTCACACCCCGGCCCCTTTTCCGCCGCCAGATCGCTGTTGTTTTGCGGAATCGCTGACTCATCCATCGGCGAACGGAAGTCCGGCGCATTCGTCAGGTTCTTGGAAAACGTGTAGTTGGCCAGAAAACTGAGACCGTGCGAATATTGCCGCCGGAAGTTGACATATCCCGCGTCGTACCAACTCTGCGCCGTGTTCTCCAGAAGGTTGATCGTGCTCACCGGAAACGTATCACTTTGCACCACCGCATCAGTGCTGCTCGGCGTCAGCACCGTTCCCGGCAAAAACGTCAACGTTTTGTACGGACGCCGTGGTCCAAGAGGCCCGGGCCCGGGAGGCGTGTTGTTGATCAGATGTGCGCGCTGCAAATGATATCCGCGAGCTCCGATGTAGCCCACTTCCAGCGAGGTGTGCTGCCCGAAACTCTTCCCCACCGAGGTGTTCCATTGCTGAACGTACTGTGCAGCCGGGCGAGCACTGAATGCCGTGAAACTCACCGTCGTTGCCGGTAGCGCGCCCACGCCCAGCACTGGCATACCAAAATTCATTCCAGTATTAAACAGCGCCGCTGGCGGCGTGAAGTTGTCGGCTTGCTGCGTCTCCGGAAACACGTACGGTGCATTGTGCCGCTGGTTGCACCAGGTATTCAGATCCACCGGCGTAAAGAAGATTCCATAAGCCGCGCGAATCAGCAGCCCCGATCTCGGCAAGTTTTTCGCAATCCCCACTCGCGGGGCAAAGTTATGTTTGTTGGCAAACATCAAGCCTTTCGGGTAGCCCAACTGCCCGCCGATAAAAACTGACGGAGTGCCATCCTGAAAGATGATGTTGGTATTGGTGTTGTCCTTGTCGTATAGCGGATCGGCGTACTCGTAGCGCAGCCCCAAATTCAACGTCAGCGTCTGTGCTACCTGCCAGCTATCTTCCACGAACGCATCCGCTCCCCACGACCGTAGATCCATCTGTGGAATTCCCGCCTGGCGCTGCTTCACCGCGGGCAGGCTCAATAGCATGCTCGCGAAACCCGAGCCGCTGCCGTCATTGATTCCAAATTCGGTGGTGTACCCGTTGGTGTACTGATAATAGCCGCGGTTTTGGAAGAAGCATCGCCAGATGTAGCGATGGAATCGCCGCCGAACTTCAAACTATGGCGCCCCTTTTGCCACGAAAACGTATCGCGGATCTCCACCATGGTGTCCCACGCGTGCATCGGCGTCGCCGCGAACGTATCCCCGATCCCGGTGTATCCCTGAGCCGCGAACCACGGCGCACCCCACGCCCCCGGGCCGCCGAAACCGACTCCCTGGATTCCCAATTGTCCGACGATGTCATTCACGTTGTCATTCTGCGAGGTGCGATCCATCGAAAGCCGCGACACCGCGCCAGAAACCGTATTCAGTTTGTTGCTAGAGAAAACGTGATTCCACGAGACCACCGCCTGCTGCGAAAGATTGTTGAAGTTCACGCCAAATCCAGGAAGATTTTCCGTCGTGGACGTCACTCCGCTGCTCGGTGAAAATCCGTTCTCTCCACCCGCCGAGTAACGGCCGAACATCGTAGCGCTGTTGGAGAAAACATGGTCGATACGAACCATCCCCTGGTTCTGCAAATGCGTTTCGTTCCGGATATCCAGATAGTTGTTGGAATCCGGTCCGCTCATCGCCCCCATATCCATGTTGGGCGCCGGCACATATTGCAGTAGAAACGCTTCCAAGTTCGGATTGATGCGATCCGCCGGAATCATGTTCCCCGGAAACTGTGAGCGTATGTAGGGATAATTGCTGGGACCAGTCGGCAACTGCGGGTTGTAATTCGGATTCGCCACGGCCGTGGTCGGGTCATAGATGTTCACTCCACTCATGCTGAAATCGCCCTGAATTTCCGCACGCGTCGGCACCGTCAGTACCTGCGCGTCGTTTTGCGTCAGCCGTAATCCTTCGTAATTCACGAAGAAAAACGTGCCCTTCCAATGCAGCGGCCCTCCCACCGACGCCCCAAAATTGTTTTGCACCAGGTACTTGTTTCCCATCGACGCAAACGTGCTCGCGTCCAGCGCGCCATTGCGCACGAATTCGTACGCCGTGCCGCGATATTCGCTGGAACCCGAATGCGTCACGATGTTGATCTGCCCGCCTCCGGCTCCTCCCATGTCCGCCGTGTAACTGCTTGTCTCCACTTGAAATTCTCTTACCGCGTCCGGAGACGGACTGAGATTTTGCGTGTTGAATGTGGGATCCGTATTCGTTGCACCGTCCAGCAGGAAATAATTCGCATTGTCGCGCGCGCCGCCAATCACAACCGCTGACCGTTGTCCGGGCCGCCAGTACAAGGGATTCGTGCTTCCCGTTTGCGCTCCGAAGCCAACGTGCGCTCCGGGCACCGTCAGTACCAGGTCGATCAGCATCCTCCCATTCAGCGGCAAGTTCGCAATTGACGTGGGCTCCACCACCTCACCCACACTCGCATCCGTCGTGCGCAGAAGTTCGGGACTGGCGTTCACCTTAACTCCCTGCTCCAGCGACGCCAGCTTCAGGCTGATATCCACAGCCAGTCTCTCTCCGACTTCCAGCCGCAACGTTTGGGTCGCCGTCGCAAAGCCCGGCGCCTCCGCTTTTAGTTCGTAGTCGTCGGGCAGCAGCGCAGCGGCTTCAAACAGTCCGTGCTCATTCGTCACGACATGCCGCGTTGCGCCGGTAGCCGCCGCCTTGATCTCTATGGTTGCCCCTTGAATCGGCAGATGTTGCCCATCGGTAACGCTGCAAGTCAGCCCGGCATAGTTGCTTTGCCCGAACAATGGAAAAGCAAACACCAATAGCAGTAGCGGAACGAATACCTTTTTCATCTGTTTTTCTTTCTGGAAGTGCCGAGGCCTTCCGCGGCTTGGATCAGACACCCCGTCTGCAAACGCCGCTTCCCGGAGCAGCTCACCCCGCTACGCCGCGCCGAGTGGCGCAACTGTAGTCTCCGCCGCCAGCTCCATCAATAATGGGAAAAGGACTACTGCTCTTGAGTCTCCGACCTCACTCCGCGCCAAATTTTATTCTTAGATATAGCGCTGGCTTTTATTCCAGCCGCTGCTGCCTTGCTCTTAAACCCAACCAAGCCCGCGCAGCGCGACGCCCACAATCGCTCCTCCCACCACCAGCCACGCCGAATTCACTCTGTAGCGAAACACCAGCACCGCGCTCACAATCATCAACACGACAGCCGGGACGTTCACGATTGCCGCCCGCGCAAACTGCCATCCCACCATCGCCATCAACGCCACCGCCACCGCGTTCACTCCGTCTAAGAACGCGCTCGCCACCGCCGACTTCCGTAACTTCGGCAAAAACCCCGCCGTCACTCCCACGTACACGAACGCCGGAAAAAACATCCCCACAGTTGCCAACATCGCCCCTTTCCATCCTCCCAGCAGATATCCGATGAAGGTCGCCACCGTAAAAAACGGCCCGGCCGTCGCTTGGCTCACGGCAATCGCATCCAGCAACTGCGAATCGCTCAGCCAATGCATCTTCACCACCAGATCCGCCCGCAGCACCGCCAGCAACACATACCCGCTTCCCACCAGCACCGCTCCCACTTTCAGAAAATACAAAATATGGGCAAGACGCCAATCGCCACGCTCGTGCTGGCCGCTCCAGTTCCCAGCAGCCCCATGAACGCCGCCTTATCCTGCGCCACTTTCTTTCCCTCTCGAATCAGCGCCCACAACACTCCCGCGCCGATCAGCGCCATTAACGGCGAAGCTCCCCACATCGCCAATCCTATCGCGGCGATCGCCACTGCGCCTAACCACACACTCTTCAACGCCGTTCGCCCCAAATTCCAGATTGCCTGCGCGATTAGTGCCACCACCAGCGGCTTGATCCCAAACAGCAATCCCGCCACCTGCGGCATCGCGCCATACTTCATGTATGCCCACGCCAGCGCCGTCACCAGCACTGCCGCCGGCAAGATGAAACACGCACCACCCACGATAAGCCCCGCGATTCCCCCTCGGATTTCCCCGAGGTAAATCGCCACTTCCGTCGAACTTGGCCCCGGCAGCAAACTCGCAGCTCCCAGCAAATCCAGAAAACGCTCGCGCGTCAGCCACCCCCGCCTGCGCACGTAACGCTCCTCCATCATGGCAATGTGCGCCGCGGGCCCGCCGTAAGCCACAAATCCCAGCCGCAGGAATTCCTTCGCAATCTCGCGAAGCGTTCCTCGTCCTTCACCTCTCTTCGTCGTCTCGTCCATGGGGCTTCTTAGCCTTTGTAGGGACGGCCTTCTGAGGCCGTCCGCGAACACCAATCCTTGGCAATCACTCCTCGCGGCAGCTTTTCGATCTCTTCCCACCCTCAACCTTCACATGACACCTTCGCACTTTTTCTTTACTCTATTGTTTCGGGTCCAGCCACCATGAACACTGCTTACCATACTCAGCGCATCAACCGCCCGTCCTTCCCGTGGATGAAAATATTTCTCTTTGGTTTTCTTCTGGCGCTCTTCGCGGTGGGCCTCGTCATCTGGCTTGCCACTGGCACCGGCCTGCTTTCTCTTTTGCGCTCCTATCGTGCCGGCACTCTGATTCACATTGACCAGCCCACCGTCGTCCGACAGATCCAACAGCTTCAGCGTCTCGAGACCGTCAGCTTCACCATGGACAAAATCATTTCCGGTGAACACGACAGCCCCTACTTGCCCACCTTCCTGGTCAGCGATCGCCTCCTTCTCGTCGTGCATGGCGAGGTCATCGGCGGCGTTGACCTCACCAAGCTGCAACCCGACGACGTCTCCATTCAGGGTCAGTCCATCTCGCTTCATCTTCCCCAATCCCAGATTCTCGTCACCCGCCTCGACAATGCCCAAACTCGCGTGTATTCCCGCGACACCGGTTTGTTTTCTTCACCAGATCCGAACCTAGAAAGCGAAGTTCGCCAGGAAGCCGAGCGGCAACTCCAGGAAGCCGCGATGCACGGAGATATTCTGAAGACCGCGGATAGTAACGCGCGTTCCACAATTTCCAGTCTTCTTCAAGGTCTCGGTTTCAAAAAAGTGGATTTCCGTTAAGCGGGCGACCGCTTCTCGTCGTTTATGTTGAGGTTTTTGTAGGGACGACCTTCTGAGGCCGTCCGCGAGCGCTGCCCCGTCCTGCGTCCGTACCACCAATAGCCCACCAGCACCGCATAAAACGGTCCATATACCAGCCACTGCATCCGTGGATCGAACTTAAACTCCTCCAGAATTCCGTAGCCAATCAGCACGTTATACGACAGAAATTGCAGCACCGTCACCATCAGCCACGCGGGATTCGGAAAAAAGCACAGCAACGGCACCATCCATGTGAAGTACCACGAATACCCGTTCGGCCCGAAGGCCAGTATCGTTCCAATCAGCAGGAACGCCGCGCGCGCCGGCTCTTCCTTTTTCCACGCGAGCCAAAACGCCAGTCCCCAACTGGCCAGCACGCCCGTCAGCGCCGGAATTCTTGTTTTTCCGCCGGTCGCCCAATCAATCAGCGTATACAGGCTCGCGTTATAGTTCTTCCACGTCGCCTCGTAATACGTCATCGTCGTGCGAAGCATCCCGACCGCATTCCAGTACGGCGCCACCACCAGCAGCGCTGTCACGCCAGCCAACGCCACTGCCCACCACCCTGCTCGTTTTTCCGGCCAACCCGCTTTCCGGATCCACACTGGCAGCAGCACCGCCGGAAACACCTTCGCCATCGTCGCCAACATCACCGGCACGCTCGCCAACACCGGCCTCTTCTGCACCATCGCCAGCCCGCACGCAATTCCCAACAGCGCCAACACGTCGTTGTGCCCGCTTCCCGCAAACTCCACAATCACCAGCGGATTCCACGCGTAGATCGCCACGCGAAATAGCGCATCCTTTTCCTTTCTGAACATCCACGCCAGAATCACCATTACCAGAACATCCGCCGCCGCAAACGGTACCTTGAACGCCGTTGGCCCCGGAAAGAATTTCCACGTCGCGCGAAACACCAACTGCGTCGCAGGTGGATAAATCGCCGGAATCTCTTTGCCCGGCATCACCTCGTAATACTTGTCGCGCAGACCGGCCAGCCGCGGATCGTTTGGCGCTATCGCGTAAGGATTCCATCCGTGCGCCTGCACCTTCGCTTCCCAGCGATATCTCTGCAAATCATCAGAAAGCGTGGGCTCCATCGGCCACAGCGTTGCCCTGAATACAATCCCCGAAAAAATGAGTAAAATAAATGCTGCTCGCGTCGTGCGCGTCTGTCCGAACCCGTACAGCGCTATCAGGTATACAATGCCTGCGGCGAGCCCCAGCTCTATGAACGCGATGGCGTGGTTCTTGAGGTAGTACAGGTGGTGCATCCCCAGATAGCAGGCTTCCAGCAGTGCGCCTGCTCCCAGCACCAGCCCCACTTGCAGTCTTTTAGTTTGATTTTCAGAGGGCATTCGGAGATTTCTTAGTCTTGTTCAACCTGCTTCCAACTCTACTCGCTGCCCAGCAAACCTCTTTCGGGCATTACTGGCATAAGATCACCGACCGCACCTTCAGTGGCGTTTATCATGCCAACGCCTTCGACCTTGCGATGATGATTCCTTACTTCATCGTTCTCTTCATCCTCGCAATGTATGGCATGCACCGCTACGTCCTGCTCTACGAATACTACGCGTACCGCAAAAATGTTCCTGGACCGCCGCCGCCCGTCATCAACTGGCCCAAGGTTACTATACAACTCCCCATCTTCAACGAACGCTACGTCATCGAGCGCCTCGTCGACGCCGTCTCTCTCTTCGACTATCCTCGCGACCTCCTCGATATCCAGGTCCTCGACGATTCCACAGACGAAACTCGCGAAGTCGCACGCGCTTGTGTCGAACGCCACGCCGCCGCTGGTCTCCCGATCGTTTACATCCATCGCACCAATCGCGAAGGCTACAAGGCCGGCGCGCTCGAAAACGGTCTTCACACCGCTCAAGGTCAATTCGTCGCTATCTTTGACGCCGACTTCATCCCCCAATCCGATTTCCTGCGCCGCACCATTCCTTATTTTGTGAACCCCGATGGCGGCGACAAAATCGGCATGGTGCAGACCCGTTGGACGTATCTGAATTCCGACTATTCCCTGCTCACTCGCGTCGAAACTATTCTGCTCGACGGCCACTTCGTCATCGAACACGGGGGACGTTCCCGCCGCGGCACGTTCTTCAACTTCAATGGCACCGCGGGCGTTTGGCGCCGCGCCGCCATCGATGCCGCGGGCGGATGGCAACACGATACCCTCACCGAAGATACCGACCTCTCTTACCGCGCTCAACTCAAGGGCTGGAAATTTCTGTACCTCCCCCAAATCGAGTGCGCCTCGGAACTCCCTGTCGACATGAACGGTTTCAAAGCCCAGCAAGCTCGTTGGGCCAAGGGATTGATGCAGACCGCCAAGAAAATTCTTCCCCAGGTCTTGCGCTCCAATGTTCCCTTCCACGTGAAGTCCGAAGCCTTCTTCCATCTCACCGCCAACATCTCCTATCCGCTCATGGTGCTTCTCTCCACCATGCTTCTCCCCGCTATGATCGTGCGTTTTTATCAGGGCTGGTTTCAGATGTTGGTCATCGATCTTCCGCTTTTCCTCGCGTCCACTTGTTCGATCTCCAGCTTCTATCTGGCCGCGCAAAAAGAACTCCGTCCCAAGACTTGGATGCGAACCTTCCTCTACATGCCGTTCGTCATGGCCACCGGCATCGGTCTTTCAGTTCGCAATGCCCAGGCCGTGCTTGAAGCCATTGTCGGAAAGAAATCTGAGTTTGCCCGCACCCCGAAATTCAAGATCGAAGGCAAGGCTGGAACTTTCGCCGCAAAAAAATATCGCAACAAATCCGGTTGGATGCCTTATTTCGAAATCGCTCTGGGCTTGTACTTTTCCCTGGCCATTCTTTACGCCATCACCAACGAGAATTACGCCACCGTCCCCTTCCTGCTGCTTTTCGTATGGGGCTATCTCTACACCGGCTTCATGTCCCTCAGTCAATCCTGGTTCGCGCATCTCCGTTTTGGCGTCAACGCCCCGGAAATGCGCCCTGCATCCTCCGGAGCCCCCGGCTTCTGATTAACCTCTAGCGGCCGGTTTATCCCGTCATGGTTCTCTTTCCTCGGTGTTTCTCTGTGCCCTCTGTGGTGAATTCCTCTCTCTCTTCTAGAAATTTCCGCGAAATCCCTTGTGCTCACCGCCGCGTCGCGAAACAATAGTTCTTACCTCTCTCATGCCCAAGCTTCGCCATTCCGTCGAGGAAATCGCCAACGCCATCACTCACGGCATCGGCTTGCTGCTCAGCGTCGCTGGCTTCGTGGTGCTTCTCGTTCTCGCCGCGTTGCGTGGCACCGCGTGGCACATCGTCGCGTGCTCCATCTACGGCGTCACTCTCATCTGCTTGTACACTGCCTCCACGCTGTACCACGCCGTGATTTCCCCGCGCGTCAAACGCGCCCTGCGCATCTTCGACCACTCCGCAATCTATCTCCTGATTGCTGGCACCTACACGCCTTTCCTCCTCGTGAGTTTGCGCGGACCCTGGGGCTGGTCGCTCTTCGGCGTCATCTGGGGACTCGCGCTCGCCGGCGTCTTATTCAAATTCTGGTTTGTGGAGCGTTTTGCGATCTTATCGACCGCCGTGTACATCGCCATGGGTTGGCTTGTAGTCATTGCGGCCAAGCCGGTTATCACTCATGTTCCGCTCACCGCGTTGATTTGGCTGTTCGCTGGTGGACTGGCCTACACCGGTGGCGTCATTTTCTTCGCTGCCAAACGCATGCCTTACAGCCACGCCATCTGGCACATCTTCGTTCTCGCCGGCAGCATCTGCCACTACTTCGCGGTTCTCTCCACGGTCATCCCGCCTCGCTCCTGAATTTCTCCGCGTAACCGCCGTCTACCAGCGTGCAACGGCAACTCTTACTTGCCTTGCGCTGCTTCATCCAGCCAGTGCTGCAAGATCGGTTGGTATTGTGGCTCTATTTCCAGGAACAAAACGCCCGCGCCCATGTTCGGCTGCGAGTAAATAATTTTTGCTTTCGCCGCGAACAGCTTCTCTTCCGCCCAGATCTTTAGCAGTATCATCGTGTCCACTGGGAACGGGTTCATCATGTCTAGATAGCAGCCGTTCAAGCTCAGCTCACTCACCCGCGAAGCCACTCGCACTTCGGATTTCAGCTCGAACAACTCCGCGCTGGCAAAGAAGACGTACCTGGGCGTGCGGCGTCTTTCTCGTTCCACGGTGGCCTCCTTGGCTGGGGTTATCTCTATCCTATCCCTCTCTTATCCCCTTTTTCCGTCCTCGCAACCACCGTGTTCTACAATTCACAACCTTGCAGTGCGGCGGCAATGATTTGCGACGGTTCCCGCAGCCAGACCCTCACGCATCCCGCGCAACTATTTCTCTCGTCCTAGTTCCGGCAACCAAATCACGTAATAGTCCGTGTCTCCCACTTTTCGCCAACCCATCGCCATCGCGGTGCTCGGAACATCGCGAGTCACTAGCACCCTCGCGCCCGTGGACGCCAGCCAATCCAACACTTCGTCTCGTCGTTCGTGATCCGCTGCCCAGAAACTGGAAGCGTCTTCCAAAGGAATTTCCGACGCGATCTTTACTCCAGCCACGTCAGCCCATCCGTGATCCCCAAGCCCATAGCCCATGTAACTCGCCGGTCTCCAGCAGTGACGCCCATCTGATGAAGAGTGTTGGCAACTTGCCAGTCTTGGTGCTGCGCGCGGCCGAGCAGTTTAATTGCTTCGTGGCCAGCCTCGACTCCGGCTTGAGCAAACAGCAGAGAAGACACCGCCAGCGTGACGGCGCCTGTAATCTTTGCGCTCTCCGGCAAATCCGTGAAGCGAATAGAGGCAACACACGCCGCGAACAAGGCGACCGTAAAACCCGCCAAAAATCGATCTTCGACTCGCATCGTTCCATAGAACGCCAGACCCACGAGCGCGGGAAGCCACAAAACAACGTGGCGCCAAGCTCGCTTCGCAAACAACCGCGCGCCGCCCCAGATAATCAGAACCAGCAAACCACAATCCAGCACACCTAATTTCTCGACGTACACGTTGAAGTAATCCCGCAAAACCACATGCGTTCGGTTAACCTGCCTCCGCAAATTGAACTGGAACGCAGCCCCTTTGAAGTTATGCGAAGGGTCAGCCCACGGAGGATACGTTCCCAATTGCAGAATGCCGGTATATTCCAGGATGTGCGGCGTCGCCACCGGCCTCGCAATCGCCGTAGGTGGCAGCGTCTCATCCTCGAACCCCATCACGTGCCGGTAGGCCAGCGTGCCCACGTCCCCGAATGTGAATCGCCCTTTGCTTCGCGAAAGCGCCAGGCAAAATGGTAGGCTCACCGCGACAAAAACTGCTGTGGCTAGCACCACCCGCGAAAACGCGCGCCATTCAATCCTCTGCAAAAGCAACGCCAGCAAAAATACAAAGCCCAGCGGAAACATTACCGCTTTTACCAGGTAACCAATCCCAAGAACCAAACCCAGCAGCGCGTAACACCACAATTCCCGCCGGTAAACCAATTGCATGCACAACGCGCAAGCGATTAGGTACACGATGAATACTAGAATGTCGGGTTGCTCCAGAGAAGGTGGCGTCAGAAATGTCGTGATCCAGAAAAACAATGAGTAGCCCATTAGCCACACTGCATCGTCGAAAATCGCTTCTCCGGCTTCCGATGGCTCGGCACGGAACTCTTTTCGATAGGCGGAAAATGTCCGCAGGAAGTATTCAAAGCTCACCAGCGCCACCACTAGACTGCCAACCGCGAACAAGTGCATCGTCAACGAACGATGAAATGGACTCGGACCAAAAATCTTCACGACCAGCGCCAACAGAAACGGATACGCGGGACTCCACCACCCGTTGATCAGCGCGTGCCACGTGCCGCCCAGATACGAATCAGCCATGTTCAGATATGACACGGCATCGGCATTCAGGGGCTCTCTTGCCGCCAAGGCCTCGGCAATCCAAATCCCGATCGTACCCGCCCAGATCAAATACTTTAGTTTTGTGGGAATCTTGACCGCACCAGTCAATGGATCTCCTTCGAGATACACCCACCCTAATTTCCATTTACACCATAGTCAAGCCACCACAATTTGGAGTGCGGCGGGCTAGCCGTCGCTTTTGCGATTGCAGCAGCAATCAAAACATCTAGTGTGCCGGCACGATCATCGACTCTGAAGTTTCCTGGCTGTCGCGTACAGAACCACCCGATACACCCGCACCTGGTGAGCTGGCATCACCAACTGCCGCCCCTGGTTGGTTTGGTCGCCGTTCAGCCGCCGCAGTGTGCTCCATTTCCCGTCCGACCGGCTGACCTCTTCGATGCTTTCGATTCGGCCCACCGCGTTATCGATGTCAGGATTGCGGAAGAAAGTAACCGTCAAGCCAGTTCCAACAATGTAGAACTCGTCCCGTGTCGATTGCACGATGATCATCGCTCCGTCGTCCGTCAACAGCGTTTTCGCCGGCCACGATCGCGAAAGCGTCGCCTCGAACAGGTAATCGCCAAGCACCACCGTACGCGTCGGACGCGGGCTATTGCTGTGAAGCACCACGCCTCGCGTGCCATTCGAAGCCTGATGCGACAGCAGCACGTCGCTCAAGCTACTCAGCGCCTCATATACCTCATTAATGGTTGGGTCTCCGCTCGACTCCGCCGTGCTCGTCGCGTTCTCGATTCCGAACGGCGAAAAGCCAAACGCTCCGGCCTCCATACGCGTAAAATGCATTGTAAGGCGCGCTCTCCAGCCGCGCCTCCGGCACAAACACCGCGTTTCCGCTGAAGCTGTAGCGATCGATCCAATACTCGAAATTCGGCCAATAAATATCGGGCGAGTAAAAATCAATCGTCGGCGCGGTTACCCGGTAAATCTCCAGGTAATAAGGATGCGGTCCTCCGCTTGGATATTCTCCCGCTCGCTCGCCCGGCGCTGGCAGTTGACAGTTCACATACATCGGCAACCCATATTCCCGTTTGCCCTGCGCCGCCACTTCCTCGATGTATTTCGCATAGTTCCACGCCATGAACACTTCATCCGCCGCTTCTCCGAACACCTCCGTCCACGTCGTTCCCGCCGCATTGAAATGCGCGCCAAGCTCTGGTGAAAACGAATCCCGGCCACCCCGCAGTTTGCGAATCAACTCTGGCGGCACGGGATTTCTAAACAATCGATTTGCGGCTTCTGATCGGTCCCGCCCTCGCCCCAAATACCCAACCTCGTTTTCTACCTGCGCCATTAGCACTGTCTGCTGCTCTGCATCCTTTTCGCGGATGTGCTTCATCAACTCCGCAAACGCCCGGCCATCGCTTTTCGCTGTTTCGGCTCCTAAAGCGGAAAGTATTTCCAGTTCATCGCCGTCAGCCGAAACAGCTCGCGGAAATCGCTTATTGTCTTTCTTCACCCAGGCAGGCGCGTAGCTCGAAACACCGTTCTTCCAGCTTCCAAACCACAGCACCACCAGGTGCAGCCGCTGTTCCCGCGCTACATCACTCCAATGATCCAGAATGCTGAAGTCAAAGTTTCCTTCCGCGGGCTCAATCTGCTCCCACGCCACCGGCATCAGAACCGTATTCACGTGCATCTTCGCAATCGCCGGAAGAGCGCTGTCTGCCTGCGCCGCTGTTCCCGCTGATGAATTTCCCAGTTCGCCTCCCAAAATTAAATAGGGCTTCCCGCCGACAATCAGTTGTCCCCCAGCGGCAGACTTCGCGATCCTCGGCGCCTCCGCGGCGTTCGCAATCACCGCAAGCAGTAAGCAGCTAACAAGACAATGGAGCTTCTTCCATCTCAAAGCACTCTCCCAAAAAAGAATTACCGCGCGAACAGCGCCAGTGAAACGGCATTTCCCATCGCCTTGTACCCGGCAGGCGAGGGATGAAGGTGGTCGCCACAATCATACTCAGGCAAGAGCTGCTCGGCGTGCTCCGGGTCGCGCACCACGTTATCGAAGTCGATCACCGCGTCGAAGTGTCCCGCGCCTCGAATCCATTCATTCACCGCCTGCCGGTCAACCTCGCTCAACGGGCCCGGATGGTAGTATGTCGAGCCCACGTAAGGAGTAATCGTCGCCCCGTAAACGCGCAGCCCGTGCGCATGAGCTCTAGCAACGATCTGCTGATAAGCAGCCACCACTCCTTGTACCCGCGCCGCATGTTCCGCCGCAGACACTTCGCCATCACGAGCCAGTCCGCCTAGATCATTCACGCCCTCAAACACAATCACCCAACGCACACCTTCGGGTGCCAACACATCGCGATCGAACCGCGCCAAAGCGTTTGGCCCCAGCCCATCCGTCAGTAAGTGATTACCGCCGATGCCCTGGTTAGACACTCCAATGTTGCGCGTGTCCGCCGACCCCTGCAGCCGTTGCGCCACCACATCCGCCCAGCGATCGTTTCCGTTCGTCGTCGCTCCGTGTCCGTCGGTAATGGAGTCGCCGAGCGTCACCACCGTTCCCGCTCCCGGCGCCGCCTGCACATCAATCTCTGAAACCTGGTACCAGTGGTCGACATGCTTCGCGTCCGCCAGCGTCGCCGCGCTCACCGCGTTTCCGTGTTCATAATACGAAGTGGCTCGCGATCCCGGATGCCCCGTCTCTCTCGTCGGCGCCATCTCCAGGTAAAACGTTACTGCCACGTCCGACAGCGGCGTCACCGCAAACTCCAGCGCATCCGTTACGAACTCTGCACCCGGCGGCACGGTCACATCTGGCGCGCCTGCAAACGTCAGTGCCCGATCGCTGGCATCCGCAATCGCCGGCGATGAGGGAGACACGGCTCGCGCAATGTGCACGGATGTGAAGTGCAGCGCCTCAGTTCCAAACGCGTTTGACAGATGCACCCGCACCGCCGGTCCTCCGGCAGACAGGTGAAAGATCTGCCGCACCGTAGCGTCACGCAAATCGTCCGGCGGCAAAGCATTTTGCGGTTCGGGAATCTGCTGCGAAGTCCCCCAACTAGCGATCCATGCCGTTTCCTTGGCCCCGGGCTGCGCCAAAGCGGCAACCCAAATACCACTCGCAACCAACCCGATCGCTGCCAGGAACTTCAGCCCGCGTCTCATGCCACGCAGTTTACGACGAATGTCCAGGAATCAAACTGACTAAAAGTTCGTTGTCAGGCGCAGAGCAAAGCTCCTCGAAGGCCCTATTGCATTGCCTGAAAACAAACCACCGAAATCGATTACATTCAGCACGTTCGTCAGGTTCTGTCCGTCCGCCTGTATCTTCATATTCCAACGATCTGATCTATAAATGTCCGCTCCGGCCGACGCATTTACCTGGAACGTCGGATCAATTCGGCCGCGATCGAAGTTCACTCGGCTAATCACTGGCGGCCCATATTGCGCCAGTGCTTCCGCAGGGTCGCCCTGGAATTCAAACGGCAGGCCTGAGTCGTACTGCACGCCAAACGCAAGCCAGAAGCGAGGCTTCACCTGATAGCGGACCCGGCCTCGCACCGTGTTGCGTTGATCCTGTGAAATCGGAAAATGGCCAGTGGTCTGACTCGTCGCATCCGTAGCATCGTCACCCAGAAATAGGCCGCCCGTGACCGGCAGCCAGGCATTGCCCACCATATAGGAGTAACTGACAAGTCCCGAGAATCCGTGCCAATCCGGAATGTAAACTTTCCCCTCGGCCCCATAGATGATGGATTTACGGAATGCAATCGGAAAACTGATCGTAGTGTTGGAAATCTGATCGTCATCCGCGTAGTTGTTCACATACCGCCGGTAATAGTTCACATCCAGCTTCAACTTGCTCCAAAACGATTTCGACAATCCAATCTCGAAATAATTTCCCGGCGAGGGCTCGACCGGCAATCTCAAGAAATTCGTTGGATCCAATGACAAGATCTCCGTCGAATTCGACAATAAAATATTTTCGAACGACGGAGTCTGAAATACGCGGTCGTAGGAGAAATGGATAACCGTCTGTGCGGAAGGGAAGTAGCGCGATATCGCCACTCGCGGCGAAAACGCCTGGTTATTCGTCTCTAGTTGATAGTGATCCCATCGTAATCCGGCATTAATGGTCCACTTGCCCAGATGAATCAAATCCTGCACGAAAGCGGACTGCTCCAGATCCGGTTTGTTTCCGCGGAAGGCAAAGGTCAGCGGAGTATCGTCGTCGAATTGGCTTGGGTCCGTGATGTTGTAGCTGAAATCCTCGTTCAGGAATGTGTTGTCTGACTCCACGCCGAATTTCCATTCCTGCCGCCCATGGTTTGCGGTAACCATGCCCTTGAAATATCCCTCGCGAAACCAGTTGTGCTGAAACACCTGGATCGGAGTTGAATCCTCATTGGAGTAAAAATTGTTGGCGTTATCTCGCACCATTCCCCTGAAATCTGCCACCACATTTGGCGAGAAAGTGTGGTCGTAGGATACGATTCCCATGGTTTCCAGATTGTTCGCGTTTTGTCGTTGCCCTGCTGCCTGCTGCACTAGCTCATTCGGAATGTCGTAGCGCGAAACTTCATGCCGCACGATAAATCTCAACCGGTCATTCGGAGTCAAGTCGCGCTCGTAGCTGGCCGAAAAATCACCCAGCGTGCCGGTATTCGAATAGTTCTCGGGCACCACAGGGTTCAGATAGTGGTCGGTCATGCTTCCACTCGCGCTCGCGCCAATAACATTTTTCCCCCAGCTATATTGGCCTTTCGCGAACGCTGCCGCTGAGTCGAAGCTCCCGCCTGACAATGCGGCTTGCCCATGGAAGCCGGGTTGAGAATCCGGCGTCGTGTTTACCTCGATGGCCCCGCCCATTTTTCTCCCGTATTCGGCTGGGAATCCGGCGGTGTACAGACTCAATGATTCCACATCGTCTGCTTCGATCTGCGGCCCGAAACTGGGAGAGCGATTGTCAGTAAGAGGGATTCCATCCACCACGAACTGCGTTTGATATTCCGAGCCCCTGGGATGCAATACCGCATTCCCCTCATAAATCCATCCCGGCTGGGTAATCACCAATTCCTGAACCGAACGTCCCGGCACCGAAGTTAGTCGGTGTTCGATTTGATCCGGACCAATCTGATTGATGGAACCGGCTTGATCGGGATCGATTAAGGTATCGGTGGCGTTCACGACGATGCTCTGATTCAGTGCCTGCAGTTTCAGCTGAATGGTACGGTCAATCGCGAGCGACGAATTAATTTGCACCGTTTCCGAACTCACCGCGAAGCCCGATTGTTCAATGATTAGCTGATAGATTCCGTAGGGCATCCGGCGCACATCCAATCCGCCCTGATCGTCGGTCGTCAGGACGCTCTGATACCCATTCGCCTCGCTCTTGATCTGAACGGACACCTTTACACCAGTTCCATTCGGATCAAACACTTTCAGGTGTAACTCGCCACGATTGCTTTGGCAGAGCACCGTCGAAGTACAAAAGAGCAATAGAAGTGTCAGCCTTTTCATAACGATACGGTATACAGCCCCCAGGTAGAGCGGCTTGGTCACCAATCATCGATCTTCTTTAAGCCACCACTAGGAATATTCCCAACGCCGTCTTTCTGTTCAGGGTTTTTTTGTCCCTGGGGTATAGTTCATTGCCCGAACGCTGGGCGAAGTTTCTGACTTGTTCCTGCAAAAAACTGTGAACAAGGGCGCGTCTATAGGAATATTTAACTAGAGACCTGCGGATTTGTCACATGGGATCGATCGACCACATTTCGTTTCCGGCCCTGGCAGCCAGCGCTTCTTTGCCGCATCGCGCTGCGATTGAGTGCGAAGTGATGCGTTTTTTCGAGGAATTTCGCAACCCCTTGCTGCGCTACGCCCTCTCTTTCCGCATCTCCGTCCACGACGCGGAAGAAGTGATCCAGGAGGTATTTCTAGCGCTCTTTCTCCACCTTCAATCCGAGAAATCACGTAGGAATCTTCGTGGCTGGCTATTTCGTGTAGCGCACAATCAAGCGTTGAAAAAGCGTACCACTCTCCATCAGCAGATTCAGACCACCTCGTTCGACTGGATCGACGCTCACCGCCAGGCTGATCCTTCCCCCAATCCCGAGGAGCGATTTTTCGCTGACCGGAGAACCCAGCGCCTCCTGGCAGTTCTGAAAGCCCTTCCAGAGATGGATCAATACTGCCTTCGGCTGCGCGCCGAAGGTTTACGTTATCGGGAAATTGCTTCAGTTCTGGGGATGTCGCTCGGAGCGGTGTCCATCTCCTTAACCCGGTCGCTTGGACGTCTGTTGCGAGCAGACAGGAGTTGAATCATGTTGCACGAAAATTCTCATCCCACGGATCAGGAATTGCTGCTTGCTGCGGATGGCGAGCTGCCAGCTCCTCGCGCCAATGCGCTTCGCTCTCATCTTCTGGAATGCTGGCATTGCCGTGCGCGAATGTCGGATTTGGAAGCGGCAATCGTCGACTTTGTTCGCGTTCATCACGACACTCTGGACGGCGAATTGCCGCCGATCACTTGGTCTCGCGCACAGCTCAGCGCCCGGCTTTCCCAGGTCCCCGCCAAATCCAAGGTCCATCCAGCCCGAGCCTTCTTCCGGTTTATGGACGCACGGTACGCGACAGCTTCTCTTGGCTTTGGATTGCTTGCCGCGTCGCTGTTTTTTGCGTTGCTCATCACACCATCCCTGCGCTCCCTATGGTCGGTCCCTGCTCAAGTCGCGGTGGCCTCTCCCGTCGACGACACCGACGAACCAAATCCGAATCTCACCCCGGGCGCTGTACGTCGCGTTTCTATGCGCGACGTATGCGCCCTGCCGCATGAAGAAGTGGTGGTTGATGTTCCCGCCGCGTTGCGCGAACGCATTCTTGGCGAATATGGAATCGCACAGAAACGCCAGCGTGACTATGAAATCGATTTCCTGATCGCTCCGCTACTCGGCGGCACCGAAGACGCGCAAAATCTCTGGCCCCAGCCCTATGACTCTCCAGTCTGGAACGCTCGAGTTAAGGACGATCTGGAGGAGCGGCTGCACAATTTGGTCTGCTCGGGCCAGCTCGACCTCACAACCGCGCAGAACGACATATCAACCGATTGGATTGGCGCTTATAAGAAATATTTCAATACCGATAGGCCAATCAACTTCAGCACCAGCTCGCATGGTCCCAGTCTAGAGTCCCATTCTTCAAGGCAGAATCGTTTAGTGGAAATGTGGCTTTCGGAATTGAAGCTCGTCCAATCAGAAATTGTTTCGGACAGTTGACTCTTCCCTTATTCAGACGCTGGCTTTGCCCCCGGCACGCGGCTCTTCAGGAATTTGATCTGCCCATCGTGGTTGGATTCGTGTTCCGCCACGTGAAACCATTTTGCGTAGTTATTCGCTGAGAAATCTCCCTGCGTAACCACTGTCGCCAACCACTTATCATCGCGCTTGCGAAATTCCGCCAGGCTCTTTTCTCGTACTTGATGCAACGCATCCAGATAGTAGTCCAGACTGTTTCCCTTAATCGCCTTTCGCGCCGGCTCTCCCAGATTCATCGGAATATCCCATTTCTTCTTCACTTCCTCGGGCCACGAATCCCACGCCATCCCGCCAAAGGTATTCAGTTGATAGTAAGTTTCGGTGGCCACCAGATGCAGCAGCAGCGCGCCAATGGTGTTCGCTTTGCCATCCAGCAGAAAGTCTAGGTCCGCCTGCGTCAGCCCTTTCACGTTGTGTTCAACCTGCATCCGCGTGAACGCCAGCATCGATGTCAACGTCCCAATCTCCGGTGTGAACCCGGGCTGCGGTCCCACAATCCACGCGTTGTCTGCAGCCACGCTCGGCGTCGGAAGTGCCGCGATACTGGAGATCCCAATTGCCATTCCCATCCCGCCTTTCAGAAAACTGCGTCTGTCCGGCTTACACTCGATTGGCAGCATCACTTTTTCCTCCATCCCACACGCGATTTGTTCCAAGGATAGTACTGCGCTGAAAGTCGGCTGGCGAGTGGATTTGCTATCAGCCCGCACATTTCACCGGCGCTACTGATCTTCAATCTCACACCCGCCGCTCTCTGCTAGACTGGCGGCCATGAAAACCTTCCTCCTTCGATCTCTTTGTGTACTCGCATTCCTTGCCACTCAACTCGCCGCCCAACAAGTCATCCCACTCCCGGTCGCCACTCCCCCTGATTCAACACAAGAGAGCTATCCAGAGAAGGGGTATTTCTCCAAACTCTGGAACACGGAAGTCGTCGCCAATGTCACCAAGCCCAGCCTCACCGTCTTCAAGCCTTCACCAAAATTGCGCAACGGCACCGCCGTGGTCATCTGCCCGGGCGGTGGTTTTATGGCTCTCTCCATCAACAGCGAGGGCATCGACGTTGCCAAATACCTGGTAGCAAAAGGCGTCACCGCCTTCGTTTTGAAGTACCGCATCGCCCACACTGGCGACGACGCGACGCAGGAGTTCGCCGCCATGTTTGACGACAAACCAAAATTTCAGGAGCTGTTAGCGAAGATCGTTCCCCTCTCCATCGCCGATGGCCTGGCCGCCGTCACCTATGTTCGCCAGCACGCTTCCGAATGGGGAGTTTCCTCCGACCGCGTCGGCATCATTGGCTTTTCCGCTGGCGGAGCCGTCACCGCTGCGGTTGCCCTCCGTTATCAACCCAATGGTCGGCCCGCCTTTGTCGCCCCGATCTATGCCGCCGCAGAGATGTTCAAAAATGATTCCGTTCCTGCCGATGCTCCGCCGTTGTTTGCAGCGGCTGCCACCGATGATCAGCTAGGACTCGCCCCGGACAGCATTGTTTTGTACGAGAAGTGGACCGCCGCTCACAAATCGGCCGAGCTGCACATGTACGCAAAGGGTGGCCACGGCTTCGGCATGCATAAGCAAGGCATCCCCACGGATCATTGGATCGACACCTTTGCCGCATGGCTGCAGCTACAAGGCTGGTTGAATAAGTAACTCCTAAACGCTACCCGAGACAGCACAGTTTCACAGTCTGCGCGAAAATCCTCGGTTTGCAGAGGCGGCTCTACGCCGCCATCCCTGCAAGGTCCGCGATGTGTGTATCGCAAGGGCTTAAATGTAGCGCTGACTTTTATGCCAGTCCCGATTTGTAAACTCGCGTGACAACTCTATCTTTCGGCGAGATCCATCACAGCGGCAGTTCCCCGCCGGCCTGTTCGCGCACCATGTATTCGGCGTACCAGTCTGGCCAGTTCGCATCTGCCTTGCCGATCCGCTTCTCATGCTCACCGTGCGCCGCCGCTGCACGTCGCATCGCGTTCGCTAAATCATTCGCCGATGCGAACGTCGTCGTCGCGGGATCGATGCGACCGGGCAGCCGCGTCGTTATCTCCTGAAACAACCAGCCGTTGCCGTCCGGATCACTGAACGAAGCGAACGAGCGATAGCTGCCATGCTCGGGATCACGGCCGTTCACTCGTTTTCGCCCAAACAGGTAGGGCTCGTCCGTGCCGGCGTACACATTGCCCGCGCCGTGGAACACTTCGCTCACTTTTACGCCGCGACCCACCAGCTCTTCGCGCGCCGCCTCGATGTCAGACACAATCAGGTACAAGCCCTGTGCGGACCCGGGCGCCGCCGCCGTGACGTTCCTTCCGAATATGACCGAGCACCCAGAACCTGGTGGCGTGAACTGGATCACCCGGAAGTCTTCGCCGCTCGCGAAGTCCGCATCCAGCCGCCACCCCAGCCGTCCGTAGAACTCCTTCGCCCGGTCGACATCCGAAACCGGAATCACGATTACCTCAAGCTTCGTGGCCACTCTCGCCACGCCTGCGTCGTCCTTCGTCGCTTCCTTGCTACCGCTGTCGCGATTCGCTGTCGTGGATTCTCTTGCTGGTTTGGGTTCAGGCATTAGGGGCTCCTTCATGTGGTCTTTAGGTCGGATATACGCCACAGTGGAGCCGTATTCAGGCTACGTCGCTCAAAGGGCGAAATCCGCCAGTGAGAGACGAAGAGACTAGCACACTCAATTCATCCGGTGCATTAAATCCTGGCCAGACGTCGTTGGCGCGCGAACGGCCTGTCGCTTCGCAAAGCCTGATTAGTTCGGAGGAGCATTTCTTTGCTTCAAACTTCCAGGCTCATTAGGTTTCAGCGATTCAAAGAACAGCGGATAACACATTCGGCAAATCCCATCGGAGACGTGCTGCGGAGGAGTTTGTACATACGAAGGAACCCAGTCCCACACGGTTTCCGCAAGTTCACTCAGCGTCTCAGGAAATGCAACGCTTCTCTTCGTCCGGCGGCAGTGCACACACATGGTGACCAATCCGTCTTGCGTCATGTATATGTGTTCCCATGGCAAAACTGCAGGGCGATCCACTCTATGCTCCTGCTCAACCCGCAGCGAGTTCTCCACCAATAGGTGATCACCGCCCAGAGAAACCACGCGCATGCGGAATAAGCGATACAGGCCCGCAGATGAACACTCGTAATCGTTCTCCCAAGGCGTCCGAGTCCGTTGCACTCGCGCTAATCTGTCGCGGTAGAAAGGTCGCAAAACGTCCGGTGTTACACCCAAGACGCCAGTGCCTGCCATGTTCTTTCTCTGTAACTTGTCGCCTCCATTCGCCAGCGCAAGTACCCGGGTCTGGGTCAGATTGATTCTCGCCTAAAAACAGGCCTGTCAGCGGGCGCGAAAGTGTTATCAGCTCTTTGCGCAACTACCCTTTCGCTCGCCGTCGCGAGTTCCTCGGGCTGGGTATAGTCACACTAGGGGTTTCTCGCAATGCCAAGTCTGCCTCCCTCTGCTCTGCGTAATCTGCTCGTCCGTCTTCGCGGATTGCAAGCTCGCGCTTCCGGCCAAATGCTGTGTGTGCTCGCCGTTTCCCTTGCCTTGCTCAATCTGTCTGGCTGCGCCGGCGGCTTTCAAGGCTACAAGCCCGTAGCTCCCACAGTTTCGCAGCCTGCAAGCACCACTGTTCCCCTCGGTCAAACCGCGACATTCGCCGTATCCGCCACAGGCACCGGCACCCTCACCTACCAGTGGTTCAAAAACGGAAATCCCATCAGCGGAGCCAATTCCAGTTCCTACACCACGCCGCCAACCGTCGCAGGCGATGCCGGCGCTGCATTCACCGTCCTGGTCTCGAACTCTGTCGGGTCCGTAACGAGCGGCCCGGCAACTCTCACGGTTCAGTTTCCGCCTCCGCTTGCAAAGAGTCTTGTTCCCAGTTCAGCAACTCCTCCCTACGACTCATCGGTAACGCTGGTCGCCACTTTTTCTGGCGGCACGGCCGTCATCGGTTCCACCGGCGTAGGTAGCTCCGACATCACGGCCTCTGCGGTGAGCGGCGGTTCTTATTCAACTCCATTACTGACCTCCCCAACCACCTACACCCTCACCGTCACCGATTCCAAAGGCAACGTTGTTTCCACCACTTGCCTGGTCACGCCCAGCGGCGTCTCCATCACTCCGATCTCTCCGGCCAATCAGACCCTTGCTCCTGGACAGGTTCCGTTCACCGCCACCGCAACCGGCGGCGCAACCAATGGCCTCACTTGGACTGCCTCAGCGGGCTCTTTCACCGGCAACGTGTGGAACGCACCCGCCACTCCCGGCAGCTACACCATTACCGCCACCAGCGTCGATCAACCATCCGTTTTCGTTACCACAACAATCACCATCAGCGCGCCTGTGATCACCACTCCGCCCGCCAGCCAGCATGTTTGCACCGCTAGCGCACTGCTGCTCTCGGTGACCGCTTCTTACGCTTCCAGTTATCAGTGGAATTTGAACGGCACGGCCATTCCCGGCGCAACGAGCTCAACGTACAACGTTTCTTCCGCCACTCCCGCAAACGCAGGAAATTATTCCGTCACTGTCACCAACGGCGTGAGCAGCGTTACTTCCAGCGTCGCCGTTGTCGCTGTGGGTTCGTCGATCACTTCGAATCCCGCCAGCATTTCTCTCCATCCCACGCAGATGGGCGGATTCTCGGTTTCCGGCCAAGGCGTTGGCCCGCTTTCGTATCAGTGGTTTCAAATCCCATCAGGTGAAATGACCGGCGTTGCTATTTCCGGCGCAACCTCCAGCAATTACGTCACACCACCCGTCGACATCTCCTACGACGGCACTCAGTACTACGCCACCGTCACCGATTCCTGCGGCCCAATGACCAGTACAGACGCATCTCTCACCGTCACGGCAGGCAATGTTCCGCCCACAATCATCACGCAGCCGGTCGGCCAGACGGTTGCCGTCGGCGGTACGACGTCTTTTACCGTCACGGCCTCCGGCACTCCTACCGTCTCGTTTCAGTGGTACAGAATCCCTGCGGGACAAAAAACTGGCACGGCCATTTCAGGCGCCACTTCCGCCACGTACAACGTTCCGGCTACCGCCACCACAAGCGCCAACGATCAGGACGCCTACTACGTCATCGTGTCCAACCCCTACGGCCAAGCTACTTCGCAACTCGCTCCGCTTGCCGTTGGCAACGGAATTCTGTTGCAAATTACCGGACAACCCGCCACGCAATATGTCGACGTCGGCGCTCCAGCCACATATCAGGTCACGGCTGTTTCTTCTCTCCCTTTGTCTTATCAGTGGTACGAAGCCGCTCCCGGCAGTTCCACCTTCACGCCCATCGATGGTGCCACAAGTTCTACCTACACTCTCGATTCAGCCGCCACCACCGACAACGGCGATGTCTTTTATGTTGTCGTCAGCAACGGCGTTACCTCGTCCGTAACCAGCAACTCCGCGGGCCTTTTCGTTGGCCCACTCGCTGGCGTTCCCGATCTTTGCGATACCGGTTGGTCCGCTCTTGGCAATGCCGTCACGCAGCCCGGCTGCGCTTTCCAGCTTGTTCCCGCTGCCAACAATCAGCATGGCGAAATTGTGTGGCCCACGCTCATTTCTACCGGCAACATTCAAATTAGTTTTACCGTCACGCTCAGCAATCCCAGCGCTCTGCCCGCCGACGGCTTTACTGTCTTGTTGGCTGATCCTTCCCTCGGCGCCACACCAACCAGTCTAGGAGCTCAAGGCATGGGCTTGGGCGCGGAAGGCATTCCCGGCGCGATGTTTGCTTTGGACACCTACCACAATGCGGGCGATCCAACGGTTCCGTACCTTGCCGTGGGCCGAGGCGAAACCGCGCTGTTTGGCAAACCCTGGTTCAACGTCAACACCACCATACCTGCTGTCGTCTCCAGCAGCATGCCCATCTCGCACGATTACACCGTTTCCATCGTGCAGGGACAAGTCACCGCGACCATGGACGGCATCCAGGTTTTCTCTGGAACTATTACAGCTCCGCCCGTCGCTTATCTTTTTATCACCGCTTCCACTGGTGGTTCCTATGAAGACACCGTCATCAGCAACGTCTCAGCCGCGGTTTCGGTGCCTGCAAACTAATGCCAGCCGCCCGAGGAGAATTCGGTATGCGATCGTTTCTGCTTTCCACAATTCTGTTACTCGTGGGCGCATCGGCTGCCGTGGCTCAACAGGATGCCTACAGCGGCGACGCCGCTGCCGTCTATCACTGGGTTCGCACGAACGCCGGCCCCGGTCAGTGTGGCTGTTTCGGCATGAATGGCGGAGGCGTCTCAGGCTCCTGGAACTTTCATGGCCCATGGTCCGCTGTCGTCGACATCAGCGCCGAGAATACCGGTAGCGCACCTCCGGCAAATAATCCTCTAACCCTGGTTTCGTATTTGGCTGGCGCGCGCTACCAGCTCCCGCAGCCCTGGTTTCAGGGCAATCATAAGCCGCAGCCTTTCGCGCAAGTTATTTTGGGGGCCGCGCACGCCGGAGGCACAGAAGCTGGCGTAGCCGACGGCTCCCACAGGTTTGCCACGCGCATTGGTGGCGGAATTGATGTGCCGCTGAACTCGCACTTCTCGGTGCGCGTCGTTCAGATCGACTACTACCTCACGACCTTCGTCAACGCCACCAACGACCATCAAAACAATCTGTTGGTGGGCGCAGGAATTGTCTATCGCTGGTCCCGCAAGAAATAATCTTGCTTTTAGCGCATCCTGGAAAAGGGCTTACTCGTTAAGCAATGGAGCTGCTGCGCCGCCGTCTGTAGCCAATCAGCCCCAGCAAGCCCGTGCCGATTAACGTCAACGTGCCCGGTTCCGGCGTCGGCACCACCGAAATGCTCCCAAACAAGCCATGATCCTCTACTTTGCCAGTCCCAGGAATTCCTGCCGTGAAGTACAGATCATCCGGGCTGCCGCCGCTGCCGCCATTTCCAAACGTGAGATCCCACAGCCCCATGTTGATCAGAGGCTTGCCGTCCGACCCATCCACCACCCCAAGGAAATCTCCCGTCGTCGGATCGAACGCGTTGATTGTCCCATCGCCAAAATTCCCTACCAGCAGTTCGTTTCCAAAATTGCCGAAGCCCGCCGGCGCAATCGTCAATCCCCACGGGGAATTCAACGGACCATTTGAGATCAGCCGCTTTACCAGATTCCCCTGCAGGTCGTACACGTCCACAAACCCATTGCCGGCGCCCGCTACGTCGTCATGTTTTGCCGCGTCCTGCAACGCGTACGTCACATACAGCTGCCCGCCGATATTCAGTATGTTAAACGGCGCGTAGCCTGCCGGCAGATTCGGATCGACGAAATGACCGGTCAGAGCTGGCGCGCCAGTGCCCGGAAGCACGGTGATCTGGTTATTGTGAAAATCTGTTGCGTAAAGATAGGTACCCGCCGGGGTAGTTGCGATGGCAAGGCCCTTGTAAACAGCCCCTGCCGTTGAGCTAGAGAGTGTTTCGGCTGTTGTGCCCAGAGCCCCTCTCCATCCCGTGATCGTGCCGCCCTCGCTCGCAAAAATGAACAGATCGCCATTAAAGTTGGCCGTAGAGTTGAAAACCTGACCTGTAGGCGTCGAACCCGCCGGCGGCACCGTCACTACCAATCCCAGTTTGTCCCCGGCTCCGTTGTACAGCGTTGCCAGCCCCGTTCCGTTGTCCGATACCCAGAACGGCGAAGTGGCGCTAAACGACACGCCCCACGGGTTAACCAAATCCGGATCTGTGGTTTTGGCTACTCCCGGAAGGTCCGACACCAGATTCGTCTGCTTGAAATTGTCTGCCGTGCCGTCCGCCAGAACCTGCTGCACGCTACCCACCACCAGTAAAATTCCCGCCGCCAGCACTATGCGATATAGGCTCTTCACCATCATTTTCATCGGTCTTTCCTCCTCCCAAGATACACGGGGGCTGCGAGCCTATGCGCATTCGGGCAGTTCTGCAACCACAAAGAAGTCATAAAAACGTAATAAGATTGTAAACGCCGCCCACCCGGTCCCCTATCTCCAATCGGACGGCCCTTTCTCGATTAATGCGGATAGCCATCCATTAACAACGCAACTGTATTAATATGCATTGCTCGGGCGTGTGGTTCTCAGGTTCTTTGTCGCAAGGGCACAAAGACAAGGAGAAGGAACATGAAGTACAAGATAACTGGAACAGCGGGATTGGCCGCAGCGTTTCTTGCGGGCATGGTGGTAGCTACGGCGTTAAGTGGCGCGATGGCTGCCGCGGGAGCGAAGACGCACGCGGCGTCGCAGGGGCAGGACGTTACTCTGCAGCGGGTTTTCAGCCCCACGGTAACGGACGAGGACATCGCCTTGCTGCGCAAAGATGTACGCGCCATGAAGATGGAAGTCATCGGGCAGAATATGTCGCTGTCAGACACCGAAGCGCAGAAGTTCTGGCCGATCTATAAACACTACGCCGACGACTTACATGATTTGAACAACTCAAAGTATGCCTTGTTGAAGCAGTACGCCGAGACTTGGTCAACCATGACCGACCAGGATGCCCTCATCTATGTCCGCCACTGGATGGAGGTAGACGCCGCGGCTCAGGCTTTGCGCCTCAAATATGTCGCCCCGGTCACCCAGGCCTTGCCCGGAAAGAAGGCGGCAACATTCTTTCAATTGGACCGCCGCCTATCCATGATCGTCGATCTGCAATTGTTTTCGCAGATTCCCTTGGCCCACCCAAAGCAGTAGCGGGACGAGAAGCCTCGCAACGTGCCGGGGAAGCCGTCACGCCAGCCGCGGCGAAAAATCCGTCAATGTCAAGAACGTCGAGTCAATGCTCTCGACCAATTTCCCGTTCTCCTCCGATTTCGCCTTCACGCTCTTCCACTCTGGATCGTCCTGGAACGCTTTCCAGTTCGCTGCCGCCGCTTCCCGGCTCGGATGCTCCAGAATATAAAAGAACATGCTGCTTTTCGCCGGCTCGTCCAATGCCGTCCAATATGCAACGCTCTTCATTCCATGGTTCGCAAAAAGCTTCATCGTGTGGTCCCGAAACCGCGCTATCAAGCTCTCTAGCTTTCCGGGGACCGCGTGATAAATCCGCAGTTCATACACCACAGTTGATCCTCCAATCGCGCCGCCCTGTGCTCTCTCGCCTCCAGCCAAACTTTCACCCGCAGGTGAAGCGAACGTCGATTCCATCGCTTCCACTATTTCGCGCGGCACCAGCACCGCAAACGGCGCCGCCATCAATAATGTTCGTCGTTTCATTCCCGAATCCCACCAATTCCCAGAAACCGACTCATCCTGAACTGGTCCTCACTCGAAACGCAGATTCTATTACCAGTTGTCTGGGCTTCAAAAGAGATTTTTCAGGGAAAATTCAAGAACGAGGCATCACTGTCTTGGCTCTTGTAAGCGAATCCGTTGCGCAACTGCGGAAAAATCTTGCGCTGCCCGCCAGCCCGTTTCTCATGAATCCCGTCATTTGTGACCTCCAGCACGTGGTCGTCAAATTGCTCTGCCGCCCACAAGCCTCCGAGGGTACGTGTCCCTAACCCAAGGGCCAGTCGTCGATATCGCAAAAGTCTTCGTCATAGGCCATTTACTAGTTTGTCCGGGCAGCGCGGGTGCGTAATCGTGATTGCTTAGTTCATCGGTCTTGGAGGTTCACATGCCTTCGCGGAAGATGGCGCTCTACACCCCAGTTGTAGCACTGTTTGTCTCCGCGATTTTTTGCCCTTCCGCGCGGGCGCAACGGGGTGCATCTTGGTTTGGCGGCAGTGGCAATTGGGGCAACGCCAATCACTGGCAATGTACCGACCCCGACGGTGCCTGCATTCCGAGTGGGGATTTCCTCGTCAATGCAAATAGCGGAACAATCACGCTGGACATCAACGCAAATGTCTCGAATTTTGACGGCACCGGTTCGACGGCACTCTCTCTGGACGGAACCTCGTTGACCGTCCACACTGCGGCAAGCGACCCCGGCGGCACATTCTCGGGAGATCTGGAAGTTGATGGGGGCTTGACCCTCAAAAATGGGGCCAGAGTTGACACAGGTCGGGGCAATACAACGCTTCTCGGGTTCAATCGTATCGACGACTCGGCATTGACCACCACCAACCTCTTCCTGGAGGGCTCCAGATCCCTGTTTGTGGACAACTCTCTTCTCAACACCCAAGAGGCCGTCGTCAACGACAAGATGACGGTGGGCGTAACCGATAGCACCTGGAACACCTCTCTTCTAATTGTCGGCCAGAACCCCGGTTCCACAGGCTTGCTGGACTTGATTTCTTCCACCGTCACTCTGACCAACATCAATATAGGTCCTCTATCGGCCGCAGCTGGCATCGTCGTAAATGTTGTCCCCACCAGCGACGACGGGCTGTATTTTAACGGCAGCACACTGAAATCTCAGGGCGCCACGCAACTTTCGATTCAGAGTGGCTCTGTCAATATTTTGGACGCATCCAATGTCTCCGTTGCATCGGTTCTGCTGGCCTCCACGAACTCAAGTCTAATCGTCAAGGGTGACGGGTCCATCTTGAACTTGGGTGGCGTTCCGGGCGGCGGAATGTCTATGCTGGCCGGCTCTGTAACCGTTGGTGATCATGGCGTGATTTCAGGCGGAAACCTGAGCATCGCTACGGGAAGTATTAGCGTCGAGTCGGGCGCCACATGGACGATCTCCGACCCAGGAAATACGCAGGACCTGCTGATCGGACTAAACCTGCCCGCGATCCCAGGGTTTCCGGCGCAGACGGGACCCGCCATCATGTCCATCCAGAGTGGAGCTTCCGGATCAAATCAAGGAGACATGGCCATTGCCTTGAATGCTGGCGCTGACGGAACCTTCCTAATCACTGGCACCGGCAGCTCTTGGAAAACGGGAGGAGCGGTCGCGGTGGGCCTCGGCGGAAAAGGTGGACTCGACGTCGCTAGTGGCGCTTCCCTTACCAGCGAAGCGGATACTAACGGTGTCAGCGGCTACATCGGCCAGATGGCAGGCAGTAATGGCCTCGCGACAATCGAAGGCGAAAACTCCCAGTGGGAAGCAAACGGCGACCTGAAAATCGGATTCGCAGGCACCGGCACATTGGAGATCAAAGACCAGGCCCAAGTCTCGGCCCACAATATGAGCGTCGGCTCGCTGGGGGGCGGCGACGGCACTGTCAGCATGACCGGTGGCACTCTCAACCTCGTCGGCAATCTGATTGTTGGCGACGCCGCAAAAGGTACGTTCACCGTCGATCCCTCCGCTCCCGACGACCAAGGTGAGGTCAAAAGCCTGAACGGAATCATCGGCGCTCAAGCAGGATCGAACGGCCAAGTAACCATCGGCTCGGCACTGGGCATCGGCCTGCAACCCACCGCGTCGCAATGGGCCATCCACCAGTCCCTGATCGTCGGCCAAGCCGGCAACGGCGGCCTCGATATCGGTGGAACCGTCACTAGTCTCTCGACCACAATCGGTCAAGCAGTTAGCGGCTCGGGCGATATCACGGTGGAAAATGGCGGTACCTGGACCACCACGAATGACCTGGTGATTGCCGACAAGGGCCTTGGCAGCGTGGAGGTCCTCAAGGGTGGTTTCGCCAGCGTAACCGTCGGTGCCGTGACCATTGGAAATCAACATTCGTCTGTAGGTTCCCTCGACGTGCAGGGGCAGTTCAATATGCCGCAGAACCTCATCATCGGAGCCTCCGGCACCGGCACGATGAAAATAGAAAACGGAGGTGCGGTCGGCGGCGGAGATGCCCACATTGCGCAGGGGGCCCAGTCCACAGGAACTGTAACCGTGACCGGCGCCAACTCGAGTTGGAGCGTTCAAGGCGCGCTCTCTGTCGGTGAAGGCGGAACCGGAATACTCAACATTCAAGAAGGTGGCGTTGTGACTAGCGCCTCGGGGCAGATTGGCGGGGCTGCCGGATCAAGCGGCTCGGTTGTCGTCGACGGTCAGAAGTCGACCTGGAACGCCACCGCTCAAAAAGGCTCGGGCATCATCAACGTCGGTGGCGCAGGCGGCGCCGCCCTCTTGATGGTCTCTAACGGAGGACAGGTAATCGCGAACCAGGTTAACGTCAATTCTGGCGGAACTCTCTCCGGGCAGGGTGTCACCGGCAATGTCACGAACAACGGCGGCACCGTCACTCCCACGGATGGCCCGGGACTCATGACCATCACCGCAAATTACACTCAGAACTCCGGCGCCTTGGTCTTCGACATTGACGGCGATCAACCCGGCCAGTTTGACCAACTCTTCGTTCACGGTTTGGCGAATTTCACGGGCGGCACGATCGATATCAATTTTGAGAACGGCTTTGCACCCATCGCCGGGGATACCTTTGACCTTATCTCCGCGGCTTTGGGGCTCAGAAATTCAGGAGTTACGGTGGATGTCAACGGCTTGGTTCCAGGCACGGACTTCACGGAATCCTTTACCGCCAATGGCTTGAGCTTCGATCTCGGGCCGAACGTGGGTCCGCCACCACCGCCTCCGCCCACGACTCCGGAACCCTCTACGCTGTTCTTGCTTGCGATCGGCATCTTCGCTCTCGCCAGATATTTTAGAAAAGAGCCTCGCCGCATCCCCGCATGACGCGGAAAGCGAAAGCAGTCAGCTTCGTACATCGCGCTTGTAGTAGAATCCAGCCAAGTTCATACGAAGCGCCTTAATCTTTAACAACCGGAGGGATGCGTATGCTGAACAACCAGCGAGGCAGTGCTCTGGTTCAAACAATTTGGGCTCTCGCGGGACTCTTGGTGATCGCAGCCGCAACGTTACACATCGTGTGGCAACTGCGAGCCTCAACTACCAACTTCACCACCCCATTTCAGGCCGTGCTGCTTACCAATGGCTCGGTGTACTTCGGGCATCTTCAGGGCTATGGTGGCCACAATCCCGTCCTGACCGACGTGTACTACATCGTGACGCAAACTAACCCCGAGACCAAGCAATCGAATAATGTCCTCGTCAAGCGCGGCAAGGAACTGCACGAGCCGGATCGTATGTACCTGAATCCCAATTCCCTTTTGTTTGTCGAACCGGTAGGTCCGAACTCAAAAGTGGCTCAGCTCATCGCACAAGCACAGCATTAGCAGGGCGCCCCAGGTTCGCTTTTCAACCTGGGTCTTGGCTTTGAAATTTCAGACGGGTTGAAATGCTCGTCAGGGTCGAAAATTCAATATCATCTTATACCACTTGACAATAGGTACTGATTGTGTTACATCTCGGTATGTACGGTCCATCCGCGTTCGAACATTCACCCCGCACTCTCCCTCCTGTCCGTTCCCGCCAGCATGTTCCGTCCTTTGTTTTCAATCTCCTGCGCACTCTCCGCCCAGAAAACCGCGGGCACCGCTCAGCGTGCGACATTTCCCAAACTGGAATGCATCACGCCTTCGCTTGCCTTGAACTCTCAACTGCCTCTCCTAAACCCATTGCTTCCGCCCCTTACAAACTCCTCCGTTGTAAGCCCTTTGCTTGCCACTCTTACGGAAACCAGGGGGGAGTGGTGGAGGTGTTAAGTTTCCTACGGCTCGCCTGCGCCCTACCTCACAGCAACCGGTCTCTACATCGGCTACAATCTTCGCTTTGCCCTACTTGCCCTGGGGCCAATTGCGAGGTGATCGGATGAGTGGTCTGCGGTCCAAGAATCGCTTCAATGCAGTAAGTCAGAAAAAATGTCGTGTAGTCTTCGCCTTTGCAATTTCCCTCGCTTGTCTCGCGGCCAGTCTTCCCGCCGCTGCGCAACAGCGCCGCGAGCGTGAGCCCAATTCAGCTTACGCCCAGCGCCGCGCCAAGCTCGCCGCGCAAGTAGATGGCCCCATTCTTCTCGTGGGCTACACCAGTCGCGAAGAAGAATCGCAGTCCTACGTATTCGCTCAGGAAGAGAATTTCTATTACCTCACCGGCCACAACGAAGAAGGAGCGGCTCTACTACTTTTGCCCGGCGGTAAGACCTGGGTCCCTAAGCCGGAGACTCGAGAAAAGATGAAATCTTCGATCGTCGACGGCGGCCTGGCTCCCGAGATTCTCTTTTTGCCTGCGAAAGACCGCCGCAAGGAAGTCTGGAACGGCGTGCGCATGTCGCCGGAAGATGCAGACATCAAACCAAAAACCGGTTTCGGCACGGTCCTTCCCTACTCCGAACTTCGCGCCATTCTTGAAGTCCTCGCCCTCGAGTTCCCCACGGTTTACACCATTCTCCCGTACCAGCGCGAACTGGGCGGCTATCCGCATGAGAAGGAAGTTGTGGACTGGCTAAAGCAAGCCGTCCCGCAGGAAAACGTCAAAGACATCCGCGCCAATGTCACCGATCTTCGTGTGATCAAATCTCCTACGGAAATCGCTCTTCTTCGCCAGGCCATCGATCTTTCCGTCGACGCGCAATTGGAAGCCATGAAGATGATGCGCCCCGGCCTGTGGGAATATCAGATGGCTGCGAAAATGGTGGAAGTCCACGCGATGGGAGGCTCAGAAATTGAAGCTTACGCCCCCATTGTCGGCGCCGGCCCCAATTCTACGGCGCTGCACTACGACAAGCTTTCCCGCAAAATCCAGGACGGCGATATCGTCGTGATGGATGTTGGCGCGCAGTTCTCCGGCTATGCCGCGGACATCACCCGCACCATTCCGGCGAACGGCAAATACACCCCGCGCCAGCGCGAGATTTATGACATTGTCCTTGGCGCGCAAAATGCCGCTCTTGCCGCGCTGAAGCCTGGAGCCATCATGGGCTGTCGCGACAAGAAAAACTCGCTCTTCAACGTCGCTTACAACTACATCAATTCCCACGGCAAGGACCAGCACGGCAAACCGCTCGGCCCGTATTTCATCCATGGCTTGGGACATAACATCGGGCTCAACGTTCACGATCCCGGCGATCCCTGCAGACCTCTCCAACCCGGTATGGTCGTCACCGTCGAACCCGGCATTTACATTCCCGAGGAAAATCTCGGTGTCCGCATCGAAGACGACGTCCTCGTTACGGACTCTGGCTACGAACTTCTAAGCCGCAAACTTACCCGCGACCCCGACGAAATCGAAAAGATCATGGCCGCAGCCGCAAAGCAGCGCGCCGCCGAGACAAAACAATGAGATCTGCCAATACCCATCCCGTAGCTCAGCAGCCTGCATTGACGGGGTAGTATCCTTCGGGAAAAAATAAGCTATACCGCTACACCCGTGCTTACCGGTTGTGCTCTGGCACCGCGTTAATCACAGCAGCCTAACAGTTGGGGGGGCTATGAAAGCGTATCGAGGGATAGAATCCGGCTCAAAATGGCCATTAGTCGTCGGCAATTCATTTGCACCACTTGCGCTTAAACCAGATTCTGAGGCCACACGTCAACTGCGAGGTCGCAGAGGTGTTTTTGCCGCTCGATAATTTCAGCTTCGGTCCACACATTCTTATCCAACAGTTCTTTAGTTAGCAGAAGCTGGGAGTGAGCATAGAACTCAGCCTTCTTCGTCGCAAATCCAGTATTCTGAGCCTCCTGATTCAAACGCCGGTCAAGAAGAGTCAAATTCCCGATTCGTCCCACGTATTCGTCATGATTTGGCCACCGCTCTGCTGCGGCGGGTTTTTGAGGATAAATATGCTCTAAATGCACTTTTTCGGGCGTCGCGATTATCAATTCCTCGGTGCCCCTCAGTGCATACTCCAATGGCCGCAGTACGCATTGGGCGATACTGCTCTGAGAACGTGGAAAGCTTAAAGTCGCGAAGCTCTGTCGAACCTCGTCATCTGTAGGCGATAAAGCTCGAAGTAGGGCTAACGCAGCATTTTCGTCGCCACCGTCTGAAATTGTTTTTGCCGCCGCAAACATCGTGCTTTCGAATTTTGCACGGTCTTTGTCACAGATGATGTTATGGCGTGTGATTAAGGAAAACAGCGCGGAAGAAATTCGCCGGCGTGCATCTTCGGTCAAATGTCTATTGGCAGCGATTAGGAGAGCGTAGCCGCTTTGGGCTCTGACCGTCGCAAGCCCAAGCCATACGTCACGCTCACGAACGTCGGTGGTATCCCCCTCGCGGACACGTCTATAAAAAAGTGCATCTGAGCGGAGCTGTCGCGAATATTCCAAAGAAGTAGTGTGCGTATCGGTGAGCTTGCGCGAGATGATTTTATACAAGGACCTTTCTTTCACATCTCCGTATCTCGATACCCACGAGAGCCGAATTAGCGCCTGCGCTCCCTCGCTAGTGCCTGCACTGTCAAACACATCTGACCAGCACTCGATGATTTCCTCCTTGTCGGCAACAGGAGAATGATGCAAGAGCCAACTACGCAGTAGGTCGGCGGTGGATAGGCCGATTCCCCGGTCATTCAATGTTTCAAAAATGGACGCAGCGTGGTCTTCGTCAGTCGAAACTACTGTTACAAGTGAGACGTGGTCTGCGAGCGTTTTAGTGAGTCTCGCAGCCCACCTAAATCCATTCTCACCACCTCCATTTCCGTCCCACCCTTCCTTCACCCGCGCCGCGAGATATACGTACGCCTTTAAAATCAACTTGTGGGAATTCTTTGTTGGAGCAGTTTCGAGTCTGGGAAAGCTTTGTATCGAGTCTCGAAAGAATGACCTGTCGAATTCGTTCAATTGTAGTTTTGGAAGATTCCCTCCAGCCAAGTGGTCCTGGAATGAAATGAAGTTACTTTGGATTTGGTTTGCAGCATCCAGATTATATTCGCGTATTTTGTCCCTAAGTGCCGCGAGAAGTATGGTAGCCGTTGCAAGGCGTTGCTGACCGTCGAGGATCAGATTGTATGTCTGGTTGTTCACAAAGACTGTGGCACCGAGGAAATATTCTTTTCCATTAATGTTGCCACCCGGATACTGCAGGTCAAAATGAGCTAAGTCATTCCAAAACTCCGAAATCTGTTGTTCCTCCCAACTGAAATCGCGCTGATAGTCCGGAATACGCAGTGGGGGTGTCGTATTGCTAAGTACAACTCCGAGAGTCCGCTTTTCGGTTGTATAGAAATCTGGCATGAAGCCTCGTTTTCGCTGAAGGATACCATCTCACGTATTCACTAGGAAGTGATGCGGAGAATTATCGGATCCCAGTAACTAAATTGCCTGAGTGTTTCTCCCTCCGTTCGAGTTTCTCCGCCGCCTTTAGCAATCTCGCACGCGTAGAGGGCTGAACACGATCACCGGCGAGGAACCTCTCAACAGCGTGTTGGGATTTCCCGGACTCATGTCTGAGCTGGGAGTCCTGAAAACGCTTCGCTCTCATGATCAACCCGGTATCCGCAGCGTGCGTTTTGGCTGTCTTGCCGTACTGATACTCAATCGGACCAGTAGATTCGAGCGCACTTATATCCTCGCCTTCTTGCGACTTGCGCTCTATCTCTTTGCCGATGAGCCGAAAGGGAATCATTGCCTCAATGGGGCGTCGCTGGAGTAGACCATTTGTATAGGCACCGCAGTGCTTTCCATCGGGCCGCAGGGACTTAGCTTCCGGGTGCAAAAAGTGACGCCAAACCACGTTTGCGAGAGTCTGTGGTTTAAGTTTCTTACCCCGATATTCCCCATTTAACTTGACCGTTCTTCCGGTGTGGATCTCGATGTAATTCCGGTTAAGCCATTCCTCCGGGTGTTTGCTAAAAGATCCGACTAGCGTGCAATCCGGTATCGGCTTGATGAGTATCGGCGATAGAGCGAAATTATAGGGTTTTGCCGCTCCAGGAGAGGATGTCCGAGTTTTAGTTGATTGCAGCGACTCTCGATGTTCGGCACTGTAAGCTTACCTCGAACCAAGTTCAAGCGACTTCTACGCTTCGAACCTCCTTCTGCTGAATGCGCGACGGGTTTAGGCGTTCTTTCAGCAACAGAATTTCTTGAAAGCCTTTGATGCGCCGAAACTTCTTCTCTGCTTCCAAGAGTCCGGTGGCGGTCCAGCGCAGCGGCTGACTTCCTTCTCGCCAACGTTTTACGTTTCGCGCCACCCGCTGGACCGTCGACAAGCACGATTCGATCGGGTTAGTGGTGGCTAGTTTGCGCCGCAACACTGGTCCTATACCCAGGCGATGCACCGTCAGCGTTTCTTCCAGCCCTTCCTCCAGGCTGCGGGCCGCACTCGGATTGATTCGCTCCAGTTGTCGAAAGATTTTCTGCAAGGCTTCTTTGGCCTCCGCGTAGTTGTTCATCGCGTAGGCATTGCGCATCCGCCGGTCGTAGTCTTTCTGGCAGTTCTCCGGCAGATACTCCTTCACATTCCGCCGCTTGTGAATCTGGCAGCGCTGCACTTCCACTTGGTCACCGAAAACGCGTTCCACACCGGCGCGCAGCGCTTTCGATCCATCAATCACCACCAGATACCGCCGCTGCACATCCAGTCCGCGGTCCACCAGATCTTCCAACAGCCCTTTGACCACCGTGGTGTTCTCCGTGGCTCCTTGCCACACTCCCAAAACGTGTTTTTCTCCACTTTCCGCGATGCCCAGGGCCACCACTAACACCTGACCGCCAAAGTGAATGCCATCGATCATCAACACCACCAGATGCAAATCTTCTAGGCGCCGTTCGCACAGCGCCCGCAGCTGATTGCTGCTGGCCTCTACGAACTGCCGACTCACGCTGCTTTTCTCGATCCCGTAGCCTTCGACAACACTCTCTACCGCACGCCGATAATTCCGTGTCGACAGTCCGGCCACCATGCGTTCCCGCACCGCGCGTTGCAGTTTCCCGTCTTGCTGCAACTGACCGTAGCTCTCCAGTTCCACTTCCTGGCCTTCCCGCGTGCGTACTCGCGGCCGTTCCAGCGGGATTTTCTGTCCCGCAAAAACCACATAACCCGGCTGCTTCCCCCAGCGCACACAGCCAGCGGCAGGATTCGGCCGATGCGGTGGTCCTACTCGACGCGTGACTTCGTTCTCCAGGATCGCGCGCAGGATCTGCAACCCGGCTTGCCCGGTTAGCTCTTCTACCTGCGCTTGCAGCTCGGCCCACACTTCGGCCATCGGCAACGGCACCTGCACCAGCAACTCTTGCCCTCGCACCACCTCGAACTTGTGATTGGACTTGCGCTCTTTCCTCTGATATTTCTTTCTCACGGCGGCTCTCTCCTTTAAAAGGGATTCGCAACCCGAACTCTATCCGAGTTCGGGCGAGAGCCGCTGCTTCTTGTTCTCAAGTTTCAACTAAACCCGGGACATCCTCCTCCAGGATCGCGTTTGCGCAAAGCCCTCATTACATTCGCCGTCGTAACACGAATTCGCATGACCGCAGGGAAGTTTCCAAACCATAGTTTGTGCTTAACAATGACGTTTTCGGGATCAGTAACATTTTGGAGATGAGAGTTTAGAAGATACTCCCACGCCTCAACTACCCACCGAGGATAATCGGTATCTTGATCCTTGCAATCAGTCGGTTTGTATCGCTTTGGCTTTCGTTTGTCGGGGACATACACCATTCCCAGACCGTGTTCACTTGGCTTGATAATTTCTATAGCGCCTTTCTTTCGCGTATAGACGACATACCGTTTGGCAGAAACCGCTATGGCGTGCAATTGATGCTGATTGCCAGCACGATCATAATTACAGTCTTCGATTTTAAGAATGTCCGCCACGACGTTTCGATCGTAAGGATTCAAGCTGTTCAGCTGCTCGCACATTTCTTTCACTTGTTTCCACGTGATCGCTCTTACCGCTGGATCGCCATTCGGCATTTTATGGGGACCACCAGCACAAGGCACCAAGCCACCATTTTTGGATGCAACAAAAAGCATGGAATCAGTGTCTGTAAGCAGATACGTACCGCGCATATGTTTGGTCATCTCTTCCAAGAGAGCCAAGACCAACCGTCCTCCAGCCGTAATCAAGGCGGCGGCCGGCGGAAATTGCCAGCGCCCAGGGTACTCTACTTCGCAAGTTGACCATTCGAATCTGTTCTCGCCAGAAAAAACCATTAGATCTTTGGCATTGTTCTTCCCATATTCATGCTTATTCAGCTCTGCAAAAATACCGTACAAAGAGTTGGCAATTATTTTCAGTAATAGGTTATGTGGATGTTTTTTGGGTAAGTTTTTTCGCTCTTCGATGATGGCACGGAAAAAGTCATCCTTTTCGGGGTCAATCTGTCGGTTGCCGATGGATGTTGATTTCATCCCCAACTGTAAGCCCTTGGGAACAAGCTTAAATGCCTGCATGATGCGCGGAGTGCCCATTGCCCCGAGTTTTGCAGCTGCCAGATCTGGCCCCGCATACCAGATCGGCTTCGCAGAGAAGAGAGGGTTTACGCCAATGTTCGTGTTACTCGACTTCTCAGTTTTAGTCTGGTCTGACTTCTCGACATTAGGTTTATCCGAATCAGCGTAAAGAGAACGGACCGGCAGGATTTCACCGGATGGCTTGATCGATGCAAAGAAAGCTAAATTTCTCCACGTAGATGGGTCTAGTAGCGTTTCAGAAGTTACACGACGTAGAGTCCTCCGAGCTTCACTTGTGCAATCGACAACCTCGACCTCAGCCGCGACAAGCAGTGGCCACAAGTTAAGAAGTGCAGCAACTGAAGGGTATTCGGAGGTGGCATCACAAACCACGACAGGCATTTCGACGTGCCGAATGCGAATTTCGCTTCGTCCCTCCGTGCCAACATCTCTGAGACAAGTCTAGTACCCTTAATTAATGAGCAGAAGGGCGAGAAAGCTGAGCTTAGAGATGAACGGGAATTCTCTTGGTGTTGCTCTTTCCTCTGGGGGTTTGGCTGCCGCGGAACGAAGCGAAGGCTCGCCTCCTGGCGAGCCGCAGCGCAGTGGAGCGGCAGCCAAAGCGGGCGCCGATCCGGTGCCGGCTTCGCGGCCGGATCCCGAAGTAGTTGCCAAAGCGAAGCGGCGGACCTACACAGCTGAGTACAAACAACGCATCTTACAAGAAGCCGAAGTCGCTGCGACGACGCGAGGTGGCCTGGGCGCCCTTCTCCGCCGCGAAGGTCTGTACTCGTCTTTGCTGACCTACTGGCGGCGAGAACGGGCCCATGGAATCCTCGAGGCTCTGACCCCACAGAAACGCGGGCCGAAGTCCAAACGCAACCCCATGGAAGAAGAAGTCCAGAAGCTTCGCCGACAAAACGCCCGCTTGACCGAAGATCTGCGTAAGGCGCACATCATCATCGACGTCCAAAAAAAAGTGGCTGCGCTGTTGGGTCATCCGATTCCGGAGCAGGACCCGGACCCGGAGGAGAAATCCTGATGGCCGCTGTCGCCGAACTAGCGAACGACGTCGGCACCAGCGCGGCTTGCCAGGCTCTGTGTATGCCGCGCGCCTCTTACTACCGGGATGGCCGTAAGACTTCTGCTCCGGCGGTGAGCGCGTCGCGGCCTTCGCCGGCACGCGCACTCGGCCCAGCGGAACGGGAAGTGGTCTTGTCTCGTTTGCACGAAGAACGCTTCCAAGATCGCTCACCAGCCGCTGTTTATGCGACGTTGCTCGATGAAGGCGAGTATCACTGCTCGATACGCACCATGTATCGCTTGCTCGACGAGCACGGCGAGGTTCGCGAGCGCCGCGATCAGTTGACGCATCCGCCCTACCAGAAGCCCGAGCTCATGGCCACCGCTCCGAATCAGCTCTGGAGCTGGGATATAACCAAGCTACTGGGGCCCGCGAAATGGACGTACTTCTACTTGTACGTACTCCTCGATGTGTTCAGCCGGTATGTCACAGGTTGGATGGTCGCTTATCGCGAAAGCGCGGAGTTGGCCAAGCGACTGATCGAGGAGAGCTGCAAGAAACAAGACATCCAGCCCGGTCAACTCACCCTGCATGCCGATCGTGGCACCTCGATGAGGTCCAAACCGGTAGCTCTGTTACTCGCCGATCTGGGGGTCACGAAAACGCATAGTCGGCCGCACGTCTCGGACGACAATCCCTTTTCCGAGAGCCAATTCCGAACCCTAAAGTATCGGCCGGAGTTCCCGGACCGCTTTGGGTGCATCCAGGACAGTCGTGCTTTCTCTCAGAGTTTTTTTCGGTGGTACAACGGAGAGCATCGTCACTCTGGGATAGGCTTGTTGACGCCAGCCACGGTTCACTATGGCCAAGCGGAAAACGTCTTGCGGCAACGCCAGGATGTGCTCGATGTTGCTTATCAACTTCACCCGGAGCGCTTCGTACGCAGCGCTCCCAAACCACCGGCGCTTCCCAGCGAGGTCTGGATTAACAAGCCGGTGTCCACTCCGGAAACGCTGCCTGTGGGAGAATGCAGATGAACCGCAGCGATCTACTTTTGAAAAAGCGAAATGCACCTGAGAAGCGACAAAAACAGGGATGCTGTGGGTCGACCGAGTTGCCGATCGTCGTTGCTACGCGATCCTGGCGCGAAATTTCTTGTGAAAAGCTGGGCATCCTAATCCAACAGACAAAAAACTCACTAAATTTCGTGAGCACCTGTCTCAAAGTCGTTGACACGCGCCGGACTGCGATCAACTCCTGGGCCCAAACTTCCCTCGTAAAGAGAGAAGCCGAGGACGCAAATCAGGTGGCAGCACCTACTGCATCGAGAATACCCAACTTGCACCGAGCAAACATCGCTCACCAAAGAGTGCGGATGGAAGGGTGGCGACAGAGGCGGCTTGGCTGAACGGCGAAAACGAGAGAAACACTCATGTAAAGAGCAAAACACTCTTGACAGGGATCGGCCTTCTCATGGAAGGAGTTTTGACCGAACCCTGGGTACTCGCAACACCGACACAAGTAAGCTCATTCGCCCCGACCACTCCCCACTTTCTTGTAAGTGCAATTCACTTGTTATATCCTGAGTTCAATTCAACGGCTTCCCACGAGTTTTCTATTGAGGTTTTCCGGATGAAAGGTGTACTAACGCGGCATCCCGCGGAGGTTGAGCCTCCCACGGCTGGTCAAGCTGCCTTTTTGGCTTCTCTCGATACCAACGCCGCTCTTCTCGATAAACGCGGCAATATTGTCGCCGTCAACGATGCCTGGACGCGCTTCGGCTGCGAAAATGGTGCTCTCCTTCCGTCTATCACCGTCGGCGTCAACTATCTCGACGTCTGCCGCAAGGCTGCGGATTGCCCCGATGCAGGTCCCGTGCTCGATGGCCTACTCTCCGTGCTTAGTGGTGCCTCGCCCATTTTCCGCTGTGAGTATCGCTGTGACGCCCCGGAGATTTCCCGTTGGTTTCTTCTCACGGTTACCCCTTGGCGCTCTCCCGAAGGTGGCGCCTTAGTCTCCCACATGGACATCTCGGAATATAAGGTATCCGCAGAACTCCAACGCCGCACTCTCGATTCCATTCGGGCTGTCGTGTGGACCGCCGATGTTCCCACCTTTCGCACCACCTTCGTCTCTGGTCAGGTCGAGGAAATCCTCGGATTCCCGGTGCACGCCTGGCTCAACGACCAGGACCTCTGGAAGAATCACATTCATCCCGACGACCTTGGATGGGTTCTACGCGACAGCAGCAAAGCTGTTGAGGAAGGCCGCAATTACGAATTCGACTACCGCATGCTCGCCGCCGATGGCCATACCGTTTGGCTCCGTCAAGTCGTCAATGTCGTTCGTCAGCCTGGCTGCCCAGTCTATCTTGTTGGCATTTCGATTGACGTAACCGAACTCCATCATACCCGGGAAGAGCGGCAGGCTCTCAGCGGCCGTCTCCTCATGGCCCAGGAACAGGAACGTACCCGCATCGCCGGTGAACTCCACGACGACTTTAGCCAAAGAGTGGGCCTTATTGCTCTGCATCTGGAAGATGTGGCAGAGACGTATTCTACTTCTCCAGAAAAAGCGGACAGGCAATTACGCGAGGCCATAGATTCTGTGAGCGAGCTCGGAACTGACCTTCATACCCTGTCTCACCGGCTACATTCTGCCACGCTTAAGAGTCTAGGGCTAATTCCCGCTGTCAGAGCATTGTGTGGGGAATTTACTGCCCAACATGGGGTCGAAATTGACTTTACCTCAGATGGTATTCCAGGTTCGGTCCATCCAGACACTGCCTTATGTATTTTTCGCATTGTTCAAGAAGGGCTTCGGAATTTAAAAAAACACAGTGGCGCGCAACAGGCCTTCGTGAGTTTGCAGCTGGATGGTGAAAAACTATTAGTGGGTGTACTCGACAAAGGCTGTGGATTCGATATGAAAGAGGTGACCAAGAAAAAGGGAATCGGTGTCCTGAGCATGGAGGAGCGGGTACGCTTACTCGGCGGGGAATTCAGCATTCAATCTGCGCCCGGCAAAGGAACGACAGTCAGTGCTTGGGTGCCACTTGCGCCCAATAGGTTGGATGCCTGGTAAACAGCGTAATCGTAGACTTGAAGTCCTCGCTAAAGGCTGCCGGTCACATGGACGAGAACGCCACTTATCAGGATTTGACCAATCGCCCAGAACAGTAGTTACAATTGGATGTTTCGTAAAATCGGCAAATCGGCGGTGGGACGTGGCTTGTAATTCATGTGGGTCAGTTGATCAGGGGAAGTTTACTTCCGAGGTTGACATTCATTTTCCAGGACTGAGCAACGTAAACAAGAGTCCAGTCCTGGTGT
>CAVYTB010000006.1:0-74753 GCA_963771295.1 Candidatus Acidiferrales bacterium | reverse complement strand
TTCACGGCACATTGAGTAAGCGTCTGCCCATTCCTTGTCACAATCGTGTTTGTTCTTGTCGCAAGGCGGCTTTTGGCTTAGGGATGGCTCGCGCGTCGTCTATTCCTGAAGGGTTTCGCACCAAGCGTTAACTTGTAGACCACGGTAAGGCCAATAGTCACGGCTCTTCCCGACTGCTCCTACCGCGTTCCCCCCAAGGAATTGAGGGAAGAACGGGTTTCCATGGCCAAGGCCATGGAATCGTCGGAGCGTATGGGTTCAGCCAAATGGGTCAACCAAATTGGTAGGATTGTTGAGAACATATCGGTAGAAGTTTGGCCCAGCGCCCCCTCCTTCCAGCGGGTCTTCATTGGGGAACCTTCCGGTGCCTGGATCGTAGTATCTGGCGCGATAGTACGAGGGCAGGGTTGGGTATAAGGTTCGGGAGTCCGTACCCTGTGTTTGTGACATTGCTTCGGTTCCTGTCCCCATTCCTCAGATTTTACTTGCTGACTGGCGAGAATTTATAGGAGGGATTTCGGGAAACAGTGTGTCTAGGCGTTTCCTTTCACGCACGATAACCTGCGAGTTCCGCCAGAGGCATCCAATGCCTCGGATGAGGGATCGATACTCCGCGTCGGATGAGCGTTGCGTAAGGATGAGAGACATCAATCGCCAAGCGTATCTTCTTCACAGTGAATTTGGACAGGCGAGGCAGAATTTCCCGTCGATAGCAATCTTCATCGAGCCACGTCGGCAAGTCAGAAGGACTCCATTTACGCAGTGCTTGCGCTTGTTTCGTTTGAGTAGCGGACCTTCGAGCTTCGGCAATCGCACTGTGAGTAGCGATGCGGCCCAATTTCGCCTGCTCGAGAAGACTTTCTCGATTCACGGCCGGAACGCATTTCGCGCAATACAGCGAGCCGGTTGTGACATTTGCACCGCAAAGCGGACAACGGGGGTTTGTCTTGGGGATCGTCAGCAACATTCACAATCTAAATTGCCACCCTTTGCCAGGCTGCGCCTCGCTTGGGTCAGCCTAGTTGGAAGGAATGTAGATCTAGATTTCTTCGCGCCGCCTTGCCAGAAATCTTGGCCGCTTCCTCCGCATAAGGCGAGACTGCTTTTCGCCATGCTGCTGCTGTCTCCGAAAGTTGCGCCGCAAACGATCCCATTAGGCGACAATTCCCATTGGCTTGTTCGAAAAACCATTCCCTTCGCAGTGGGCCGCGATTCATCCAGTCAAACACATATGCGTCCACTAGGGGTCGGACCGGCTCCATTAGGTCGCACGCGAGACTGTCACGATTCGGCGTGTCTTTGTGCAGAACGCCTAACCCAGGATCGAGCCCAAGTTCGGCTGCCGCCAGACGAGCCTCAGATTCGACAATGGCATAAAGATAATTGAGAGCTGCATTCGGGGGATTCACGGCGAGACGAGGGGAGCCGGTTAGAGGCGAAACGCGAGCACCAAAGGTTTGCCAGTGATCCGGGACACGGCGAAGATCAATTCGCGGATACTGAATTTCCAAATTTGACCATGCCGACCAATAAGCAAGAGCTGCACTCGCCTCAATTGAGAGCACGGCTTCCAGCCGCCGGACCGACCGGAGGCCTCTTCGCGATTTGGCGATGCTTTCCGCGACGACAAGATTGTTCAGTCGTTCCCGCGCGACTTTCTCTTGGCCAGCGAGCTTTTTGGCGATCAATTCGATTGCGAGCCGAACTCCGGTGTCGTTGCTGCCCGCCAGAGCCTGTGCCCGCCGTAATCGAGCGTCGGAAGGTCGGACCGGACCTGTGGTTGCGAGGACCAGCCGTCCCGTTCCAACATAACGAAAGCAGCGCTCTGGTCGGCGAGCCAACGGAGAGCTTCGAATGTAATGAAGCCGTCACTACCGATCATCACGATACGGCGCAGTCCGTGGCCCACGCGGGCGAGCCTGATCTTGCGGCGCTCCGGGCCGATGCCATCCTCGATTTCGAGATGGCCGGACTGCATCCGCACGCGACGCCGAAACCGTGTATCGTTAGCACGCCGGTTTTGCTGATGGGAGATTTGCGGGAGGATTCGGGTTGGGGTAAGTTTTCCGAAGCTGCCATGGAGTATACCTCCTTGGTGGTTAGGGCTTGTCGTCTGCGCTAACAGGCGGCAGGCCCGCTTTGTTCAAAACTTCCTCAAATAAGTTTCAACAGCACGGCGGAAGAGCTCAGCCATCGGCGCTCCTGTCTTCTTAGACACCTTCTTGAGGTTCGCTAGCAGTTTATCTGGTAGCCATACGGTTGTGCGTTTCTTCATCGGACCTATTTTACTATGTATGTCAATATATGTCACCATTGGCGGTTGTTGGCTACTTCTTGTAACTCAACAGAATTCTGTTCAACAGGTCAAATCTAGATTGTCTTTCACATGCGCAATCTAAGACAATCATTCTCACAGAGATCGCTATGAAATTAACGAAGGAGCACAAATCAAATCTGGCGCGGTTTGGCTGCACCCTCCAGTTCAGCAAGAACCTCCTCTGCATCAATTGGAGCGATGTCGAACGAGAACAGGCCATCGGCGAGGCAATTCTCGTAAGAACGATATTCTCGATTTGGCCTAGCGGGCCGTTACTTTGTTTTGTGCTCTAGGTCTCACCCCACACGCGCATTGCCACGATACTGCTATTTTCCATTCAATCTAAAAAATAAGACTCAGATTAGGTACCTGTCTACACTCGCGACGACGGGAACCATACGACTCGCCTTTCTTGCAGGAACCCGAGCAAGTCTGCGCAGCTACAAACTCACGGCCGCGGAACACGGGGAACTAAGAAAAGTACTACCTGAGGCTTTGGATGTTCTGAACACGTTCGAAGGTACGCATAAATTCGCACGTGTGGTAGAGGAATTCGAAACAACGATCCGACTGCCCCATTTCTTTGAGCGGACCGTATCAGATAGCGAGTTTGCTAGAGCCGTTGAACTACAAAAGGCGAATGCTGAAAAGGTTCCTGCTGAGAAGCGAGCTCTCGCGCATCAAATCGTTCGTGGTATTGCTAACCCCGTGCGAAATAGATGGAGCGACCAGCTACAAAAAATAATCGGGGAGCTGGCGGCGGCCCGAATTCGTCTCTCATTGCTTTTCGATGTCATTCGGATGTTCGGCGATGATTACGACGGCTTCGTGAATTTCTTCGCAGATGGCGTGGCGTTGAGTACCGAAGACGCAGCCCTCACAAAACTGGCTGACTGGCCTTCCAAACTCGAACCGGTTCTGAAGCTCATTGACAGATGACTCTGTTCCTCAAGTGGAACAAGATAAAGTTCGCGCCGATCTGGCCGAGGCGGTTAGTAGTCTGCTCAGCGATATTGGAAGCGGTCGAGGGCTCTCTTACTCGATGCGACCGGATCTTCTTCCCCCGTTTCGGCCCCTGTTATCGAGTCAGGCGGGACGACCTACAAAGGACTATTCTCGGGAGTACGAACTTAAGGCTTCAGGACTGTCATGGCCCAAAGTAGCCGGTCACGCTCTGCAGGAAAACCCCGAAATAAAAGAGGAGTTTGACGGACGAACTTTCCAAATTCCTCTCTCTTTCCAAGAAAAAGCAAACCTCACGAACCGAATTCTGAAGGCGTCAGAAGCTACGCTGAAAGAACTGGGAAACCATTCCCAATCGAAACTGAAGCCAAGCCCAACCAGGATGGCCCTGCAGAAAAATAGATCGATTTCCTGCAGGGCAGAAAATCTGGCCCAATTTCCTGCACCCTAAACAATTCCACTCCTTTCCCTGCTCCCAATAAATCCTGACCTGATATCTGCACTTACACACTTCGGTTCTCTTTCATAGTGTGAAAGTGGACGCGGACTTAAACGTCATCGCGCCACACTCTGACTCATCGGAGAACCAAGTTATGCCAAAGAAAATCAGAAGATTGCATCAGCTCGCACGGCGGCGTGCGTTGGCCGTGCTTGCAGGATGCGCCGTGGAGAATCGCTCTCAGAGGCCGTGCGTATCGAACATACCAGACCATGGACTGTGCTGAAGCTCATCGGAAGGCGGCTCAAGCGTTAAAGCTCGGGACGCTACAAGCCACGCGCGGGGACACTCTCCGGCGCGACATTAACGTCCTTGGTTTCGACGGCTATACCCGTTGTGGTTCGCTCCTCGAAACAGGCGCATCTTGCCTCTCAGCATCTGATCGCGGCAGGACGATTCCTAAGACCCCCAGGCGATCCCGAGTTGCTCAAGCCTTTCGTTGGGAAGCGTGTCGGCGGCGTCGAATTGCTCACTGATCCCGACCGGCTTGCGAACTAGCCGACGCTGGTTTGGTTAAGTTGGACGCGCTCTATCGCGATAATCGCGGGGGCACGAGAAGTAGGCATGGGCCGCCGCAAAATCCGGCCCGCGCAGCGCGGCGAAGACAGAGGCACGAGAGGCTCGGTGTCGAGCTGCCCGTCTGCATCTATTGCGGGTATGAGGAACCCGTAGCTCTGCGTCGAGTGTCACGCAAATTTCTCCAGAACATCACCTATTGGGCAGGACCATGATCCTGAGTTAGCGTCCTCGTCTGCCTGAACTGCCATGCGGTCGCGCACGAATTGCTATGACGCGGAGTTGATTTGGAGCCGGAGTCCGAACCAGTTATGCGAGTCGCAGCGATGCTTCGGGCAGAGGCCGTTCATTTTGAAATGCTGGCCGAAGCAAGCGGAGACAAGCAGAATTGCTAGAAAGGGAGGAACAATGATTCACGATCTCTATCTACGCGCACATATTGTTGTTTCGCCGGCATGGCGACGAGCAGGAAGAAAAACCTGCGAAGCGCTCTCGTCTCGCCTAAGCTGTGGCCTGATTACGCGCTTGTTTGGGATACGGAGACGACGCTTGATCTTGAACAGACGCTCAATTTTGGCGTCTGGCGTTTCTGCCAGCTTCAGGGCAGCAGAGTACGTGGCCGTCCAAGAGGGAATTTTCTATCGCGATGGGCTCGGCCCTAAAGATATTCAGACAATTCTTGCCTACAAGCAAAAATATCTCGCCGACGGTCTTGCAAGCGGCGCAGACCGAGAGTTGACCGTGCTCTCGCGGGCCGCATTTGTCGAGCGGATATTTTGGGAATCCGTCCGCGCTGGCGCGCTGATTGTGGGCTTCAATCTCCCGTTTGATATCTCACGCATCGCCGTGCATTGGGCGACCGCGCATAACGGCGGATTCTCTTTTGTTCTCAGCCAGTTGAGCAAAAAGCAAGTTGAGAATCTCCATCGTCCGCGCATCCGTATCGCGCCTCTGAATGGCGTGGCTGAACAGATCGAATTAACCGCCGTGCGCCGAAAAAATGAGCAACATAGGTGGCGTCGCGGCCGTTTCCTGGATTTGCATACGCTCGCGTTTGCGCTGACGGACAACAGCTATTCGCTGGCGGGCGCAATCGAGGCGTTCGGCTCCACGACCGGAGAAAATGGAGCACGAACCGACCGGAGCATATAACCGAGAAAGAAATCACTTATGCGCGTCAGGATGTGCGCGCCACGCTCGGCTTGCTCAACGCCCTAAAACATGAGTACGAGCTGCATCCCATTGCCCTGCGGCCCGACAAGGCCTACAGCCCCGCATCCATCGGCAAAGCGTATCTGCGCGCAATGGGAATTGTGGAACCGATGCGGAAATTCAAGGACATCCCGCCGAAGATTCACGGAATCGCAATGGCGGCCTATTACGGCGGGCGGGCGGAATGCCGTATCCGGCGCTGGCCGGTGCCGGTCGTGCCAGTTGACCTGACGAGCGAATACCCGAGCGTTGACGCGCTGCTCGGCATCTGGGATGTGCTGACGGCGGCAGCGGCTCACGACAGAGGACGCGACCGAGGACGTGCGGGCGCTGCTGGCAAACGTCACTTTGGATGACCTGTTCCAGCCCGCGTTTTGGAAGCAACTCAACTTCTATGCGCGGATCGTCCCCGAGGGCGATATTCTGCCGGTCCGCTCCGTATACGACAGCAAATCTGGCACCTGCAATATCGGCTTAAACGCATTGCACTGGAAACAGCCGATGTGGGTTGCTGGACCTGATCTAATTGCCAGCGTCTTATTGAGCGGCCATATTCCGAATGTCCAAGAAGCTTTCCGCATCGTTCCGCATGGAAAACAGCGCGGCCTCAAGCCCGTTAAACTGCGTGGCGCAATTTCAGTTGACCCGAGAAAAGAAGATTTCTTCACTCGCGTTATCGAGTACCGGAAACAAAATAAGGCTGATGATCGGCTGCAATATTTCCTCAAGATTCTAGCGAACAGCACGTCCTACGGAACCTATCTCGAATTGAATCCGGTAAAGATTGACCCGAGCAACCGCCCCAAAATCACAGTTTATTCCGGCGAGCACATATTCGAGCAGCCCGCGCCGGACACTATCGAGCAGCCCGGCAGCTTTTACTTTCCCCTGCTCGGCGCTCTGATTACCTCGGGCGGACGGCTTGCTGCTGGCAATGATTGAGCGTTGTGTTCGGGATGCTGGCGGGACGTATTTGTGCTGTGACACGGATGCATTAATTATCGTCGCAAGCAAAGCTGGCGGAGCAGTCCAGATGCCGGACGGCGCTCCCCCGATTAAAGCACTTTCATGGAGCGAAGTCGAACAGATTACGGACTCGATTCGATTCTCTTTCCCCGTACAACCGCAAAATTGTGCCGCATCTTTTGCGGCTGACCGATGAAAATTTCGACAAAAACGGCAATCAACGCCAGCTTTTCGGATTGTCGATAGCGGCTAAACGCTATGCGCTCTACACAACGAAATGCGGCCAACCATATTGCAGTCATCGCAATTGCGTCACAATTGTTGACCCCAAAGCCCACGGTCTAATCTTTTTTGCGCCGAGCGAGGAGCGCGAGAACGGCCTGCCGAAATGGTGGTGGGAATTGTGGCGTTTTCTTTTAACGCTCGAATTCAAGCAGATTATCGAGCCAGATTTTAACGTTCTGATGGTTGCCGGGCGCGCTATAAACGCCGAGACCGCCACCGATGTCGATGGCCAACCGTCATGGATTGGCCTACCGGCCATGATGAAAATGAGAATCTCAACGCCTCATTATTTGGATCAGATGAAAGGCAAAGCCAGCCCGTTCGGATTTGTTTTGCATCCTCGAACACGTGACAAGCTGAAGCTCACGCTGCTCACCCCGTTCAGCAAAAACCGCGCAGGTTGGGCGCATTCCCTATGCATCAACACGCATGATGGAAAGAGCTATCGTCTGGACGAACTCTCGCGAGCGGATATCATCACTTTGGGCGATATTTTGTGCGGCTATATCCAACACCCTGAAATCAAATCGCTCGGGCCGGACGGGGAGAAATGCAAGGCTCATACACGTGGATTGCTGCGCCGGATGACGATCAACGGCGGCCTACAGCATTGCATTGGAAAAGAAGTTTCGCGGTTTGAACAAGGCAAAGACGATTTCATCGAGAACATCGATGATGTGTGTATTCATTATGACGGCGGACGGGTGGCCGCTAACGAAAGTTTAGTTGCAGAGATCAGGGCACGCGGACTGCGGAAAACAACCAAACAGACGGGGCTTGATCGCAAAACGATTCGCGCGATTTTAAGCGGAAAGAAAGTAAAGATGTCGACCCTCATGAAGGTAGCTATGGGACTGCGGGAAGCTCGCTGGCCGCGCTAGGGGCGGAGTTGAATCACAGAGTAGCGCTTGAAAGTCGCACAGATTCAATTTTCGGTAGGAGGGTCCCCTAGACGTAGCTCAGTTTCGGTTTCCAGCTCGATTTCGTTCACTCCACAACTAAAATCATCCTGCGAGATCGACCCGTGCCGCTCGTTATCTACTTCTGTCCAGGGTTTGATATCCGCAGGCTTGAAACTTCTTCCGCCAAAGGCATTGCTCATCATCTCATGCCACAAAAACCCAATGGCGCTCGATCGATGCTCTTTGGTGTTGGCATTCGAACTGGTACTCTCTGAATTTCTCAAAAGAAAAAAGGTATTCGCTAGTGCCCCTTGTACTTTGAGGTTGGATTTATGAGCCGGTTTACGATAGCTACTCACATGAAGTCCCCAAAAGACATAAACGTTCTGATATCGAGCGTTGGAAACAGATTTTTGCATACGAAAGAAGGCTGTCAGTACGTTCTGTTCTTTGGAAAGTTCTTCGTAAAAGACTTTCGCTGCCTTCTGCGCTGTCTCATTTCCGACGCTCCACAGGGTAGCTATGTAGGAACGCGCACCAGCGTGAATGAAATTAGCTGCTAGCTCGTGAGAGGATGAGCACGAGTTATTGAACACTATCGGATGCCCGAATCCAGCCAAGGAATCAAAATCTCCTTGGTGAATGCTGTCACTGCATTGTATATGGCAGGATAGGGCGATCGGATAATCAGCTCTAATCCTCTTCACACCGACCTCCCGTTCAAATTTGAGCGCCTTGAGCATATCCTCAAAGATATAGTGGGCCTTCGATCCGAGTTCTTCACTGCCCCATGGAAATCCGTCGAAAGTCTTGAAGATAATTTTGCGACTGACTTTCACCATTTGGGGTTTGGTCGGGGAGAATCCGACAATTTCATAGAATTCGACGGTATGCTTGCCCCCTTTTCGGTCCGAGTATTCTTGCGTGACAAAATAGCCATCGGTTTCGCCACCGTGGGAACAAATATGCAAAATATCGAAAGGGTAGAACATCACATGATCAGACAGGTTTCTTACCGTAGCTTGCCGGCCGAGAATTCCTCTCACAACGTAGTTGTCGTTGGTAAGAAGTTTTTCTATTTCACTTGTTTCGTCTGAACCAAACAACTGAGGGGAAAAGAGCAAAGCGCTGTCATACAAGAGCGGATCAGTTTCCTCGATTAGATTATTCGCGAGGAAGACACCGCAATCTACGTCTTTCAACACATGGGTGCTTGGAATTTTGTTTTCGAGTGCTAGACCATACGGAACGCCCACTGTAAAAAATGTGGCATAACGATATCGACTGAAGTCAATGTTCTGAAGGTTTTTGCTAACTCTCCTCTTTAGCGTTCTGAATGCAGGGTGCGAACGATCCTTGCTCCACACGTACAACTCGCGCGCCAGCTCCCTAATCTCGCGACGATCTACCCCTGGCAGCAACAGCACGTCGGCCCCAACAGTAGCGGCATAGTTAATGCTCGCAATGTCGTCTATCGAATTTGTGTTTTCCAGGATCACTATCCCTTCTGCTCCCTCGACTCGGCCAGCGGGGAGAACCGGCGCACTGTCGTTAACAATCAGGCGCTTGCCGGAAGATTGCGCCAGCAATAAGCCCGCGATGATCTGTGACGGGGTGCATTCAATAGGGTGTCGCCTCCCAACAATCTCTGGAAACTTGCTGGTAAAATCGTCGAGTGAGTTAATGTCTAGAAGCTTCCGCTCTGGGAGAAGTGCCGCTAGGTAGGTCCGTTCGCTCGGCGTGAGGCCTAACAACAAAATCGATAGTGGCTGTATTCGTGCAAGTGCGTTGTTTATTTTGTATGCCGCACGTTCACCAATTAAATTTGCGAAGTAGCCGTCCTTGTTAAGATCGCGTGAGTGTGAGTACGGAGTCTCGACGTCTGGAAATTCGAAAAACGGAAGATATGTCCCCTGTTCATGCAGCATGCTCGAAATTGATGCCGCAAGATCAATCTGCCTATTGGTTGCGATACACACCCAACGACTTTCAAGTTTCACGATTCGCGCCATTATACGACCTATTTAAAGAGCTCGCACGCAAACAACCCGCTGCAAGCCTACCCAAGACAGCCTTGTTGTCCCCGGGGGGGGTGGTCCCTTTTTTCCGGCCATATCCGCATACCCCAGCCTGCATTGACCATCGGGAACAGGCCCGCTTATACTGGTGATTCGCGTTTGGCCCGCTGTTCCGGCCTGCGCGCCTCGTGTCATTCCACGCGCTGCTCCTCTGGGCTGCCGTCTGGAATTTCCGAATCTTCTATCACCTTTATAGGGAGCTTTCGGCCGTTTCTCGCGGCCGCGCGAACTTATGAGCAGCACTAAAGCAACGCAACTTCGCCCCGGCATGGTTATCCAGCACGAGGGCCAACTCTACACCGTATTCAGCACCGACCACCGCACCCCGGGAAACAAGCGCGGCTCCATGCAGACACGCCTGAAAAATCTCAGGAATGGCGTGATGATCGATTATCGCTTCCGCGCTGAAGAATTTGTGGAACGTGCCATCCTCGATGAGATCGAATTCGAGTATCTCTACAACGAGGGCGACGACTTTCATTTCATGAACACGCAAACCTACGAGCAGATGCAGATGAGCCGCAATGAACTCGGGGAAACCGTCTACTACCTGATTCCCAACACCATCGTCAAAATCGAATTCTTCGACGACAAGGCCATTGGCGTGGATTTACCCGACACCATGGACATGAAAGTTGTCCAGACCGAGCCAACGCTGCAGAAAGCCACGGCCAGCGCGGTGATGAAGCCGGCGACTCTGGAAACGGGACTGGTTGTGAATGTTCCGCCGTTCGTGAATGAAGGCGACCGCATTCGCGTGGACACATCCGAAGCGCGCTACGTACAACGCGTAGAGTAGTCCGCGTTTGCGCCGTTTACGCCATGTTGGCGATGCCGCGCTCTCCGGCGGGATGGGAGCCAAACACGCGATCGAAAATTTTGTCCACGTTTCGCAATTGACGATTCAGATCGAAAGTAAATTCCAGATCCTTCGGCGTCATGTATTTCGTGATGCGTTCATCCTTCGCCACGCGCTCGCGGAAACTCGATTCCGTTTCCCACGCCGTCATGGCGTTTGTCTGCACCGCTTTGTAAGCGTCGTCGCGCGGCATTCCCTTTTCCACAAGATCCTGCAGCAATTGTCCGGAGAACACCAATCCTTGCGTGCTTTCCAGGTTGCGCAACATGCGCGCAGGGAACACGCGCATTTCGCTGATGATCTGGGTCATCTTCGCGAGCATGTAATCCACCAGGATTGTTGAGTCGGGAAGGATGATGCGCTCCACGCTGCTGTGCGAAATGTCGCGCTCGTGCCACAACGCATTGTTCTCATACGCTGCCTGCATGTTGCTGCGCACCAGGCGCGCGAGCCCGCAGATCTGTTCGCAGTTCACGGGATTGCGTTTGTGCGGCATTGCGGAACTGCCGCGCTGCTCGTGGGCAAAATGCTCCTCAGCCTCGCGCACTTCGGTGCGTTGCAAATGGCGGATTTCCAGCGCGAACTTCTCCAGCATGGTGGCAATCAAGGCCAGCGCACTCAGGTAATGCGCGTGACGATCGCGTTGGATTACTTGCGACGCTACGGGGGTGACTTGCAGACCCAGACGCTTGCAGATCTTCTCTTCGATGTCCGTGCCGAGATGCGAAGCATTGCCAACAGCGCCGGAGATTTTACCGAACGCCATGCCGTGAGCGGCTTCGCGGAAGCGAGCGATGTTGCGCTGATTCTCCGCGAACCAGTTGGCAATCTTCAGTCCAAAGGTGATGGGTTCGGCGTGAACGCCATGCGTGCGGCCAATCTGGGGTGTGTGCTGGAATTCGTGAGCGCGCACATCCAGGACTTCACCAAGGATTACCAGGTCGCGTTCGATGATGTGCGAAGCGTCGCGCACCAGAAGTGCTTGCGCAGTATCGACCACGTCGTTGGAGGTCATACCGTAGTGCAGCCAGCGCGCGGCTTCCGGATCGCCAATAGATTCGCCAACCGCCATGGTGAAAGCGATGACGTCGTGCTTCACTTTTGCTTCGAGTTCGTTGATGCGTCCGGCGTCAACCTTAGCGTTGGAACGCAACGCGACAGCAGCAGCTTTGGGAGCTTCACCAGCTTCGGCGAGAGTTTCGGCGGCGGCGAGTTCAACATCGAGCCATTTCTGGTAACGGTTCGCGTCACTCCAGACACGTCCCATTTCTTCGCGAGTATAGCGAGGTATCACGTGGATCTCTCCAGGGGAATCTACTGCCATGATACGGCATTTGTGAGCGGCGTTAAACCTAAGAGGGTTTTTGCAGACGCAGGGCTTGATCGCGGCATTCTTGCATGCGGCGCGTGAGGAAGCGGCGCTCTGGTTCAGAGCAGGGACGGCGGAGAGCTGCTTCAAAGTCATTGGCAGCTTGGGCGAATTCTCCGGTCTCCGCAAGCAAGCTCGCGCGAGTGGAAGGCAAGAGATAGTAGTCGCGAAGCGAGGGATCATCCTGGATCGTGGTCAGTTCATGCAAAGCGCATTCCGGGCCATGAACTCTGCCGAACGCAACGATGCGATTGAGGGCCACGACGGAAGAGGGATTCAGAGTCATCAGGTCGTCATAGAGATCGAGAATCGCTTCCCAATCGGTGGTAGAAGGATCCTTGGCTTGCGCGTGAATGGAAGCAATGGCGGCTTGCACGTGGAACTGAGAAAGCTCTTCGCCTTCCGCACTCATAGCCAGGCGGCGCGCGCCGAGAGCGGTCAATCGTGAATCCCATTTGGAGCGATCCTGATCCTGAAGGAGAACGAGTTCGCCATGATCGTCGACACGGGCGGCGAGCCGAGCACCCTGAAACGCCAAGAGGGAAACGAGGGCCTGCGCTTTGGGTTGGGATACCGGCGAGTCAGCGACGAGCAGCGCCAAGCGTAACGCCTCAGAGCACAAATCGTGGCGAACCAGATCGTCTCCTTCGTGGGCGGCGTAACCTTCATTGAACAAGAGGTAGATGACTTCCAGGACGGAGTCGACAGATTTGCCCAGTTCGTGCGAAGGAGGCAGCTCAAAACTAAAACCCTGTTCGCGAATCTGCCGTTTTGCACGGACCAGGCGCTGCGCGATGGTGGCGGGATCGCAAAGAAAAGCGCGGGCAATTTCCTTGACGGAAAAACTGCTGACCGCTTTCAAGCTGAGAGCAACGCGCGAATCGCGAGGGAGGGCAGGATTGCAAACAAGGAAGATCATGCAGAGTTCGTCGTCGCGCAAGGCTTCGGGCAATTCCAAACGAGACTCAGCCTGAGGCCGCAAGAGTTCGGCGACAACTTCCGAAGTTTTCTGCAATACCACTCCGCGGTGGCGAACCAGGTCCAGAGCGCGGTTGCGTGCGACGTTTAGCAGCCAACCCGGCGGATTATCAGGAATGCCGGAGAAGGGCCAAGTTTGCAGCGCTTTCACAAGGGCATCCTGCACGGCTTCTTCGGCCAAGTCCAAATGCGCGGGGCCAAGAACGCGCGTGAGGTAGGAGACCATCTGCCCTGCAGAACTGCGAAACAGATGGTCCACAACCGAAGCGATGTTGGTGCTTGAGTCAGGCATTGCGTGCGGCTTGCGATAGATCCTGAATTTCGCGGACTTCGAGGATACCGCCATATTCGAGTTGCGGATGATCGCGAGTGAGTTCGATGGCGTGTTCATAGCTGTCGGCGTTAAACATGTAGTAGCCGCCAAGAACTTCCTTGCCTTCGGTGAAAGGACCATCGGTGACGCGCGTGGGCGACTTACCGCGAAGGACGCGGCCCGCGCCATCGGTCAGTTTGTTACTGCCGATGAGGCGGCCCTGCTCGCGCATTTTCAGCCCCCATCCATGATATTTCTTGAAGGCTTCCTGCATTTCCTGAGGGCTAAATTCAGCAAACTTCTTGGGATCGTCGTAAAGCAGAATAATGAATTGAGGCATAGTGAGCTCCTAGAGAACGCGAGTATAGTCCGAAAATCGCGCGTAATTGACGTGCAGAGAGATGACGATTCAGAGGTACGGAAATCGACAGCGAAGCAGGTCGTAGAGAGAAAATGCGGCTCGACCGGTAAGTTACTCATACTAAGGATGTTGCACAAAGGCTAGAGAGAGCGCAGGCGGCCTAACCGGAGAGGGGTAAACCTGTCTAATCGTGAGGATGAACGAGAGCATCGAGAGGGCTGAGGCTGGCGGGGTCAGCGACGCAATGGCCATCGAGCGAACGCTCGGGGGCGATCGTGATGCCTATCGTGTCCTCGTGGAGAGGCACAGCAGAAACGTGTACCAGATGGCACACCGGATGACGGGCAACACGCAGGACGCGGAAGAAGTGGTGCAGGAGGCCTTTTTGCGGGGCTACAACAAGCTGAAGCAGTTCGCGGGAAATGCGAATTTTGGGACGTGGGTTTACCGGATTGGAGCGAACTACGCCATCGACCTGCTGCGACAACGGAAAGTGGAGGATTCGCGGCGAGAACGGCCCAGCAAAGCAACGGACGATGGATTGGAAGTGGATCCGCTGAGCCAGGTGCAGGATGGACGGCCTTCGCCGGAACGGTTAGCGCGAAGCGGAGAACTTGCACTGAAGATGAAAGAGGCGCTGGACGCGCTGACACCGGCGGAACGAACGGCGATTGTGATGCGTCACTGGGAAGGCTGCGCGATCGAGGAAATTGCAGAAGTGCTGAAATCGAACGCGAACGCGACGAAGAACACAGTATTTCGCGCGGTGGGGAAGCTGCGGCGCGCGCTGGGGCCATTTGCGGAGGGTCGAACCGCACGGGCAATGGGAACGGAATCATGAAACACAGGACAGAAGAAGAATTGATTGGATATCGAGATGGCGAACAGAAGCATCGCGAGGAAATCGCGATGCACTTGAAGGAATGTGACGAGTGCCGCAGCGAGATGGAACGGATCGAAGCGGTATTCGCGGCGCTGGATGCGATGCCGGTGCCGGACCCCGGAGAGGACTACGGGCAGCGGGTGTGGCGGCAGATTGCGGATCGTTTGCCGGAGAAGCGGGCAAGTTTTTGGCAAGGATGGTTGTCGTGGAAGCCGCTAGCGGTCGCGGGAGCGATGGCAGCGCTGATCGTGCTCGCTTTCGTGATTGGAGTACGCAAAGGGCGTCATGAAGTCGGTGGGGAAATTGCGGATACCGGCAAAGTGCGCGAGCGCGTACTGGTGGTGGCGGTAGGAGATCACCTGGGACGCTCTGAAATGATGCTGATGGAATTGGAAAATGCCCAGCCGGCGGAGAGCGGGCAGAAAGTGATCAACATTTCGACGACGCAGCGGCGGGCGGAAGATCTGGTGGAAGAAAACCGGTTGTACCGGCAGACGGCGTTAAAAGAAGGCGACCAGGCAATGGCCAGCACGCTGGATGAACTGGAACGAGTGCTGCTGGATATCGCGAACAGTCCGGATGAAGTGACGCCAGCGCAGTTTGAGGCGCTGAGGAAACGGATCGAGGCAAGAGGAATTCTGTTCAAGGTACGAGTGGTGAACCAGGACCTGCGGGAGCGGGAAAAGGCGGCACAGCCATCGCCGACGCAGGAAAAATCAGGAGTGAAGGAAAGGAACAAGGTATGAGAGGGCGGATGATGACGGAGAACTTGAAGGAGATGGCGCAGCGGATGGGAATCGTGGCGGCAGTGGCGGGGCTGCTGGCGGCGGGGCCCGGCACGCTGCTTGCCAGGTCGCAGGGACCGCAAACACAAAGTGATGCGAAGCGATCCGCGATGAGCGATGAGATGAAACAGGCGCAGCTAGAGAAAGAGGAAGAGGCGCGGGAGCGGGAGGAGGAGATTCGCGACCGCGAGCAAGAGAAAAAGGACCAGGAACAGGAGCGCGCGGAACGTCTGCAGGAGTTGTATGACGATGGACGCGAGGCGCTGGACGATGGGCAGTACGGAGTGGCGGGGAAGAAATTCGCCGAACTGTATCAGCTGAAGGGACCACAGTCGGACGCGGCACTGTACTGGCTGGCGTACGCGGAAAACAAGCAGGGCAAGAGAGAAGCGGCATTGGCGAGGATTGCCGACCTGAAGAAAAGCTACCCGCAGAGCCGATGGACAAAGGATGCGACGGCTCTGGAGATGGAAGTTCGGCAAAACTCTGGGCAAAAGACGAATCCCGAAGCGGTAAACGATGAAGAATTGAAACTGCTGGCCCTGCGCGCGCTGATGAATAGTGACCCGGCGAAGGCTATGCCGCTGGTGGAAAAACAACTGAGCGGTTCCTCTTCGCCGGCTGTAAAGGAGCAGGCGCTATTCGTGCTAGCACAAAGCGGATCCCCGCAAGCGTTGGAAGTGCTAGGCAAGATTGCGCAGGGACAAGGCAATCCGGAATTGCAACGGAAAGCGGTGCAATACCTGGGAATCTTCGGCGGGAAGCGCGCGGCACAGACGCTGGCGGGAGTGTACGCGAGTACGAGTGACCCGAGCATCAAACGCGCGGTAATCCAAAGTTACATGGTTTCAGGAGACCGAGAACAACTGGTGGTGCTGGCGAAGAACGAAAAGAATGAAGAGTTGAAGCGGGAAGCAATTCGCAACCTGGGATTGACCGGGGGCAAGAGCGAATTGCAGCAGCTTTATCAAAGCGACAGCTCGACAGAGGCGAGGAAGGAAGTGCTACAGGCACTGTTTCTGGCAGGGGATTCGCAAAAGCTGGGACAAGTAGCCGTGGATGAAAAGAATCCCGAGTTGCGACGTGCGGCGATCCGCAACATGGGCTTGATGGGAGGAAGAGAGCCGGAATTGCAGGTAATCTACGCCAAAGAAACGGACCGAGGAGTAAAAGAGGAAATCCTGAACGCGTACTTTCTCGGAGGAAACGCCAGCGCACTGGTGGCGGTGGCAAAGAGTGAGAAAGACCCGGAGCTAAAAAAGAAGGCGGTAGAGAAGCTGGCGCTAATGAATTCCAAAGAAGGAAATGATTATTTGATGGAACTGCTGCAGAAGTGAGGTGGGAGATGCGAGTGAAACGCATTCGAGTGGCGATTTGTGTGGCAGGAATGGTGGCTGGTTCGGCGTTCGGCCAGCAGGCTGCAAAAATGGGCCAGCCACAAATCGTGGATGGGCAAGTGGAAACGCGAACCGTGGCCACGAATCTGAGCAATGCGGTCCATCAGATTGAAAGCGAAGGAGCCAAGCCGCTGTGGATCGCATACAGCGTGGAAGAAATTGGCGGCGAGAGAACGGTGTGCTGCGGGAATTATAACAATGGCGACAACGTGGGATGCGGCACCTGCAGGCTGGAGAACGAACATGGCAGCACGATGAATGACCGGCACTCGAGCGGGACGGTGAAACTAGAGCAGGGCCGTCAACTGGTGGTGCTGTTGCGAGTGGCGGAGAAACACGTCGTGAAAATCCGGGTCGCGTCAGAGGATTGCACACTGGATCCAGGAGGATTGCGTGTGCTGTGGCTGACAGAAGTGAAGGGCGAGGAAAGCGTAGGACTGCTGAGGAGTTACGTACGGCCTGAAGAAATCGAGGGGCACGGCGAACACGGTTTGAGCGAACAGGCACTGACAGCAATTGCGATGCACGCGGACGCGGCGGCAGATCGCGCGTTTGCATCGTTCGTGTCGCCGACGCAGCCGCAAGGCTTGCGAGAAAAAGCGTCGTTCTGGCTGGGAGCGGCTAGGGGAGAAAAAGGACTGGCGCTGCTGAAGCAAATGGCGAAGAGCGACCCGAGCGCGGACGTGAGGGCGCAAGTGAGCTTTGCGTTGTACGTGAGCCCGGAGCCGAGCGCAGTGGACGAAATGATCAGCATGGCACACGACGATGGAAGCACGCACGTGCGAGGGCAGGCGTTGTTCTGGCTAGCACAAAAGGCCGGGAAGAAAGCGGAGGGCGCGATCACGGGGGCGATCGACAATGACCCGGACACCGAGGTAAAGAAGAAAGCGGTATTTGCGTTGAGCCAGATGCCGAAGGAAGAAGGAGTGCCGAAACTGATTCAAGTGGCGCAGACCAACAAGAATCCGGAAGTGCGGAAGCAGGCGATGTTCTGGCTGGGACAGTCGAATGATCCGAGGGCGTTGGAATTTTTTGAGAAGGTGTTGACGCAGTAAGGGGTCGCCGGTGGGCAAGAAAGCAAGAGGGATTCCTCACTTCGTTCGGAATGACAACGTGGAGTGAGGGACAGAGGAACCCCACACGCAAAATCGGCGTGTGGGGCACCCGAAGACAACCCCAAGAGAGATTCCTCACCGTTCGGAATGACGAGGTGGAGACATGTCCCCCCTTCTGCCTTTTAAATCGCGGCCTCGCTTATGCTTCAGAATTCGAAGCGCAAGGCGAATTGCATGATACGCGGGTTAGTGAGCAGGCCAGAATAGTTACCGAAGCTGCCGCCGCTGCCGAGAGTAAGAGCGGACGAGAGCAGACTGGACTGAACGTCGAAGCGAACGGAGTTGGTTACGTTGAAGGTTTCCCAGCGAAATTGAAGGCTTTGAGACTCACTCCAGGGCATAGTCCAGCGCTTCGAGACTCCGAGGTCGAATCCGAAAAAGCCGTTGCCGCGGATGACATTGCGTTGTCCCGACTCTCCAGCATAAGCAGGAGCGAAAGAACCGATGGCAGCAGGACCATTGGCGAAAATATTGGGAGTGCCTGTGTTGAAGAAGGCTCCGGTTTTGACGGGAGCAACGAGGTCGGCGTTGCCTTCTTGCTCGAAGTTTGTAGGGAAATTGCTATAGCCATTGTCGACGTTGACAGGGAAGCCGCTGGTCCACCGAAAGAGGCCGGAAACCTGCCAGCCGCCGATAAAAGCGTCCACGATGCGGTTGGAGTCGCGTCCGACGGCGCGACCGCGGCCGAAGGGCAACTCAACGAGCCAGTTGGCGTTGAATTGATGAGTGGCATCGTAGGAGGAGACGCCGCGCTCCTGGTTGGGGTCCCAAGCATTGATGATGATGTTGTTGAGGCTGCTGGTATAGCTAGCGGGGCCGATACGTTCGGCATCGGAAGCCAGGTCGATGGATTTGGAAAAAGTGTAGTTGAGATCGAACTGAAAGCCATTGACCATGCGATGACGGAGAGAAATCTGCATCGCGTTGTAGTTGGCATTGGCCATGGAGCGCCAAGCATAGAGAGAACTGTATTGCGGGCTGTAGTAAGTGTATTGGCCGGTGGTCGGGAAATAGGAAACGTTGGGATTGTTGAAATCGGCGATGCCGTAAGAATCAAGGTTGTAGAGAGCCAAGGAATCATTGAAGCGTGTGCTGCAAAAAAGATCGAAGGCAGCGACGACGGGACTGCTGGTGGCCATCTGAATGGGATTGCCACTGGGGTCCGTACCGGTGCAGCCATTGATAGTGTAGGCACCGCCGGCCTGGAGAGGTTGAATCTGGTCGGTCCAAAACTGACGAACATTGGCAGGAAGCTGATTAGGATTGAAGGAAAGAGTGGCGTTGGTTTTGCCGGCATTGAGTGCGGGGCGAAATAGCTTGGCAAGAGCAACTTCAGCGGCAAAATAATCGATGCCAGCTTTTTTGTCGTAGATGTCGAGAGGCATAGCGAGGTCGTCCTGTGCGAGGAGCCGATGAGAAAGGCGGCCAACGTAGGCGGCTTCGATGGTAAAGCCGGAGCGAAGTTCACGGCTGAAAGCGAGGTCGAGTGCGTAGGAGTAGGGAGTCTTCAGAGTATTGTCCACACCCCAAGTGATGGCGGAACCGCCGGTATTCAAACTGCTTGGGAAGGTTTTGGGAAAAGTGCCGGCCGGCGGCTGAATGAAGATGGGATTGCCGGCATAGTCGGTAGTGGGAATGGTATTCATGTCGGTGAGCCGGGGAGCGATCTGGGAAGTCTGGATATCGGAAGGATTCGATAGCACAGTAGCGAGGCCGAAGGAACCATTCTGGTCGAAGGTGTCGGCGAGACTCTCTCCCACGCGATCATAGACGATGCCAAAACCAGCGCGGATGCTGCTTTGGCCCTTGCGTCCAAAAAGAGCGCTGAGAAGGCCGGAGGAATAATCCGGAGACCAGGCGAGCGCGATGCGCGGAGCAAAGTCGTGGTAATCCCAATTGTAGTAGCCCGGCTTACCGTTTGCAGGACCCGCCCAATCGTAGCTGATGAGAGGAGCAGCGCTGGAAGGGATGCCTTGCTGCATGCCGGTGCCGCGCTCATTGAACCAAGAGTTGAGACTTATCGTTGGAGAGACTTGAAGGCCGTTGAGCTCCCAAGGAGGAGAGAAGAGCGAATAACGAAGACCGAGGGTAACGGTGAGTGTGGGCTTCACCTTCCAACTGTCTTGAGCGTACATTTCGTAGGAATCTTCGGCAAAATTACGAGCGACAGGAGCCCCCTGAGGAATGGGGTTTCCGTCGCGACCATAGTTGTAGTTGGCGTTGACGAGGGTGACCATGCCGAGAAGCGAGGTCAAAGGATAGTCATAGTTGCTGTTAAAACTGGAATCGACGCCAGGGTAACCGCTGTTCGCGGGATTCAGCGGAGAAGCAGAAGTGGTGGAAAGGCCGGAGTTGAGAAGCCAATCAGGATTCGCGGAGCCGCTGCTGAAGGAGTTGTTGAAGTTTGAGGAAGGACTGCGAAGGAAAGAAAACTGAAAGCCGAATTGAAGCGAGTGTTTGCCGTGGCTCCAGGAAAGGTCGTCAGTGAAGTTGTTGACTGGACGTTGAAACGAAGAGGAATAGGTGACGCCCTGATCGAGCGCCAAAAGATAATTCCAAGCTTGATTGGAATCGCCGAGGGTGCCGAGGCTTTCGCGGACGTAACCATAGCGGAAATTATTCACGAGCGTAGAAGTGAGGACCGCGGAATAGCCAAAAATGATGCCCTTGTTGAAGTTAACGGTGTCCTGCTCAGGAGCGGTGCCGGGGAGAAACGGGGCGCCGGCGGAGTTTTCGTTGGCGAGAGCGGCGCTGACGGAGATGCGCTGCTTGGCGTCTTTGGTGATGTTGTAGTCGAGTTTGGCGATGTACCAATTTTTTGTGGTGTCGGTGGGAGCGCGGAAACGATAGCCGGCGGTGTTGACGAGATCGCCGGTAGTTTGGTCGTTGGGCAACGGATAGAGGGAATTCATGTATTTGATGACGACGGGATTAGGGCCGTGGGGACCGAGGCTGGTGCTATCCATCGCGGTGATCTGCTGCGGAGATAGCGCCATGTAGCCTGAAGGAGCAGTGTAGGTGGCGCCACTGAGGCCAGCAACGGTGTTGCCGGGACAGAGAGACGTGTTTGGGGAGCCGTCAGGGTTAGTTTGGCAGAGGTACTGAATAACGCCGTCACGCATGGCGGCGGTAGGAACGGTGCGAAGAGCGCTGACAGATTCGGCATCGCGATAGCCTTCATAGTTTAAGAAGAGGAAGAGGCGATTCTTGAGGATGGGCCCGCCGACGGAACCACCGAAGATATTGCGATTGAGCTGGTTGGGTTTGTTGGGAGTGCCGCTGGCAAGCTGCGAGGCTTTGATGAAATAGTCGTTGGCGCTGAAGTAGGAATTGCGATTGTACTCGTAGGCGGAACCGTGAAATTGATTGGTGCCGCTTTTGGTGACCAGAGCAACTTGAGCGGCGGAGGAGGCACCCTCGTCGGCATTGTAGTTGGTGGTGGTGACGCGGAATTCCTGGACGGAATCGAGAGTAACCGGGAGAACGGAAGTGAAGGAGTGCGCGCCTTTGTCGTTAACGGAGACACCGTCCAAAGTGACGTTGCTCTGATCACTGTGAGAGCCGTTGACGGAACCGCTGCGAGTGTCCTTGTCTGTATTGATATCAGTCCGATTGCCGGTATAGACGACACCGGGCTGCAGAGAAAGAAGATCGGGAACGTTGCGGCTTTCGAGGGGGAGTTGCTTGACCTGATTTTCGCCGAAAGCATTGCCGAGAGACGCGTCGGTGGTATTGATGGTTTCGGACTGGGCCGAAACTTCGACGGTATTCACGACCGAGGCGACCTGGAGAGTGACATTCAGAGTATTCGGGACATTGACGAGCAGTTCGATGGCAGTGCGCTCGAAGCGGTTGAAGCCGTCTTTTTCCGCAGTGATGGTATAGGCGCCCGGCTGGAGCGCCAGGAATTCGAACTCACCGGAAGCGTTGGTGGTAGTTTCGCGCCGCTGGCCCTGGGCGGGGTTGACGAGCGTAATTCTGGCGCCGGAAATGGCGGCATGAGAGGAATCGAAAACGCTACCGCGGAGAGCGGTGGTTCCCATCTGAGAAAAAGAAGGAATGGCGAGCAGAAAAAATACAAAGACGAAATACAGCGCGCGGAAGCGAATCATGAGTGAACTCCTCGAAATAAGATGAAGAGATGGAAATTAAATTGGTGTGACGCCTGGATGTAGAACACGCGCATTGCTCCTGTTTGCCTTTCGGCAGCAAAAAACAAAGCCATGCCCCCGCCAGCATCCTCGACGCAGCAAATCGATTGAGAGGAGGGTAAAAGGAGGGTGAAGAGATGTCAAGAAGGCAAAACGGGAGGTGAATATTTGAGAAATTTATTCACGGTAGTACTCAGCTGGAGAAAGAGTCACAGACTGCGAGTAGCTGGGCTCGTCATCTCCGGCGAGGCCAGAAGACTTTCTTGGGTGGAAAGCCAAGAGAAGAGAGATTCCTCACTCCGCAGACGCCGTTCGGAATGACGAGGTGAGACCGGCCTCACCCCTGAAGGAGTGAACTACAGTGGCGGGCATAAAGCCATCGCTACACTTAAGAATGGAACCCGCGGCTGCGGATTAGCGGAGGAGATCTTCGAGTTGGACCCGGGTGTCGGTTTTTGCGTCGCGATACTTGACGATGACGGCGCATTGCAGGGAGAGTCCCCATTTGGCGCCGGAGGACTGAGTGATCGCACGGGAACCAGGGACGACGACAGCTTCTGGGGGTACGACAAGAGGTTCGTCGCCCTTCGCAGTGTGGATGACGTCGCGCACCAAATCGTAAACGGGGATGGAGCGATTAAGGATGGTGCCCGTGCCGAGAATGGCGCGCCGTTTGACGACCGTTCCTTCGTAGACGCCAGAGTTTCCGCCGACGAGAACCTCGTCTTCGATAATGACGGGCAACGCACCGACCGGTTCCAGCACGCCACCAATTTGCGAAGCAGCTGAGATGTGACAGTTACGTCCAATCTGGGCGCAACTGCCCACCAGGGCGTGCGAATCGATCATGGTATTTTCTCCGACGTAAGCGCCGACGTTGACAAACATAGGCGGCATGCAAATAACGCCGCGCGCGATGAAGCTGCCATCACGAATGCTGGAGCCGCCAGGAACGATGCGAACGCCGTCTTGGACGGACATGGGACGAGTGGGATAAGTAGACTTGTCGATGAAAGCAAAGCGGCGCGAATCTGACGACATATCAATTACCGCGCCCATGCGAAACCCAAGAAGAATTCCCTTCTTGACCCATGGGACGGCGCGCCATCCGGTATTGGAGGAGGGATCGGGCTCAGCGGCGCGAATCTCACCGCGATTCAGAGCGTCTTTGAAGCGCTGAAACAGATCGAAATGCGCCGCAGTGAAGTGGGGGGCCGGTTCGTCGAAGAGATGTTCAATTTGGGAATGCAGCATGGGCTTTCTCGACCAGGTTGAGCGATTCAAGTACTGCGCGAATGCGGGCCATATTTTCGCGTGCCGGCGGGACGAGCGGCAAGCGCCAAACGGGTTTCAGCAGACCCAACTCCGCCATGGCAGCCTTAACGGGGATGGGATTGGACTCGACGAAATTCATTTCCATGAGGGACAGATAGCGGCGATGGAGCTGGCGCGCAGCCGGAAAGTCATTCAGCAGGGCGAAGCGAGCGAGAAGGGTCATCTCCGCGGGAATTTCGTTGGAAGCAACGGAAACCAGGCCGCGTCCACCGAGCGCGATAAGTGGGAGAGCGATGGAGTCGTCGCCAGAGAGTACGAGGAAATCGTTGGGGACGGCGTTAAGGATGGCGGCGATCTGAGCAATGTTACCCGAGGCTTCCTTGATGCCGACAATGTTTTCAACGCTGGCGAGGCGCTTTACGGTGGCGGGTTCGATGTTGACGCCGGTGCGTCCTTGAACACTATAGAGAATGATAGGGAGAGAAACCGAGGAGGCCAGGGCTTTGTAGTGCTGGTAAAGGCCTTCCTGAGTGGGCTTGTTGTAATACGGGGTAACGGAAAGAACGCCGTCGACACCGATGGCGGCGAGTTCCTGAGCGAGGGCAATTACTTCGGCGGTGTTGTAGCCACCCGCGCCGGCAAGCACCGGCACACGGCCCTTGGCTAGTTCGAGGGTGATCTCGACAACACGGAGATGCTCTTCGTGCGAGAGTGTGGGGCTTTCGCCGGTGGTGCCGCAGGGAACCAGAAAATCGATTCCTGCGTCGATTTGACGCTGTACGAGCAAGCGCAGCGTTGCTTCATCCAGGGAACCATCGGGATGAAACGGTGTAACCATGGCTGTACCGCATCCAGTAAACATGAAATCTCCTTAATTCACGGAAAAACACAGCGACGCGCGGCAGGGGAAGTCGCGTCAGCTGAGTTCGCCGAGTATTTCTCGAAATTCGTAGACGCCTTTTTTGCCGGCGACCCATGCGGCGGCATGCAGAGCACCGCGTGCAAAGCCTTCGCGACTGCGGGTGGTGTGCCGTAGGGTTACGGTGTCGTCGGCAGAATCGAAACCAATTTCGTGGGTGCCGGGATGAGAGCCGGCACGATTGGCGGAGAGATTCACGGGGCGCGGGTAACCTGCGGCGCGGATTTCCTCAGCGAGCTTCTTGAGTGAGCCGGAGAGAGCATCCTTTTTTGCGGCGTGATGAATTTCCCAACCCCAAGCATCGTAGTCAGATTGTTTTGCAAAAAGCGCAGCGGCTTGCGCTACGACTTGCATAAAGATGTTCATGCCGATGGAAAAATTAGGGGCCCACACAAGAGAAGTGTTTCCTTCGAGGACGGCGTCGCGCACCACGGGAAGTTGGTCATACCATCCGGTGGTGCCGGTTACCGTGGGAACGCCGAGGGAGGCAAGGCGAAGTAGGTTTTCCGGCGCAGAATGCGGAGTGCTGAATTCGATAGCGACGTCGACGTGCTGAAGAGCTTCGCGGGTGAGACCCGTGGCGTGAGCGTTATTGTGGGTGGCGAAGCGGGCGCGAACTTCGAAATCGAAGGAAGGGGCCAGCGAATCCACAAGCTTGCCCATCTTGCCGTTGCCGACGATAGCGAGGCCCGTGGTCATAGGGTCGCGGTTCCCTTCTCTAAGAGTTGCTTGACCATGCGCGAATAGATTTGGACGGCGTCGAGAAGCTGCTTTTTGGGGATGTGCTCTTCGCTGGTGTGGGCGACATGAATACTGCCAGGACCAATGAGAAACGGCTGGCCCCAGGCACCACGGAAAAACGGGATGTCGGTGGTGAAAGCTACGACGGTTGTTGGAAGACCATCGAAGGGAGTGAGGCGGATGGCCGGAGTGAAGAGAACTTCGCGAGCTTCAACGCGCGCGGCGGAAGCGACGACAGCCCGCCGCAGGTCCGCGGTATCGCCAACAATGCGAAACATAATTTCGGCGCGGGCTTCATCGGCGATGACATTGGGGGCGCGGCCGCCAGAAATGACTCCGACATTCAGCGTGGTCTTGCCGAGGAGAGGATCTTCCGGAAGAGGAATCGCACGAATCTGCTGGAGGACGTCGAGCAAGGCATGGACAGCGGAGTGACCGAGTTCGGGATAGGCGGAGTGAGCGAGTTTGCCGTGGGCAATGAGTTCGTAACGGAGCGCGCCTTTGCAGCCCAGGACAAGCTGATTCTCCGTGGGTTCACCGTTGATGAGAAAGCGTGAACCGCGAGGCGATGCAGCCATGGTTTTGGCGCCGATGCTGTCTCGTTCTTCGCCAACGACAAAAAGAAGTGCCAGATTGCGGGTGCCGGAAGAGAGCAACGATTCGGCGGCAGCGGTCATGGCTGCTGCAATACCCTTGGCATCGCACGAACCGCGACCCCAGATAGAGTGGGGATCTTCGCGCGAAGCGAAGAACGGGGGAACCGTATCGATGTGAGTGGAGAGAGTGACGACAGGAGAGTCGAAGGTAAGAAAGAGATTGTCGCGGCCGGGCGCAGAGGGGATGCGCCCGAAGTGACCGGAAAAACGGGAAGCCAAAGTGGCAAGGTGCGCGGCGAGGAAATCGCCAACCTGGCGTTCGGATTTCGTGGTCGAGTCGATGTCCACGAGGGCGCGCGTAAGTGAAAAAAGATCCATAGGGTTCATCAAGATTTGAAGAGGGAGCGCGAGAAAGGAAGGAGCCGCGAGGAAGGACCTCGGAACAACAACCTCTCAATAGCGCTCCATCCGTTTCGATTCTAGCTGACGGGCCGGACTGCGCGGCACCATCCGGATGGCAGTGGACAAGCCTTAGACCTGTCCCCCAACCGCTGCGAACCGTGTCACAGCGATTTCGGCGAACAAAACAACTTCGCGACGCGAATGCGTGCCACGAAGCGGGCCCCTTTGGCCGGGCTTCCGAAACGGATCGGAACAGCAAGCCCAGTTACTGATGGCCTTCGCACCTCTATCAAGCACATCCAAGTTAAAGGAGGGGGATGCAGGCTGTCAATGGAGGATTGCGCGAGCAAATCAAAGCTGGAGAGGCTTAAGGGGAACGGTCTGAGAAGCGAGAAGAAGTTCGCCGGCGAACGCGGCTTCGGCGGGACGGCGGCGGAGAGCCTCTTCCGCAGAGAGAAGGGCTAGATCGGGATTGTTGTTTTCCTGCGACATGTGAGCGAGAACGAGATAGCGGGCGTGACCATCGAAGCCGTCGGGATCCGAGAGGTATTCGCTGACGGCGTGATTGGAAAGATGGCCAGTGCGGGAAAGAACGCGCTGCTTGACGACCCAGGGATAAGGACCGACCTTGAGCATGTCGAGGTCGTGATTGGATTCGAGGATGAGGCAATCGGTTTCGCGGAGGTGGACTTTGACGAGTTCAGGCATGTAGCCGAGGTCGGTGCAGATGGCCACCTTGGTGCCGTTGGTGCGAAAGGTGAAACCGATGGGATCGATGGCATCGTGAGGGATAGCGAAGGCGTGGACGTCAATGTCGCCGATGCAAAAGCGCTGGCCAGGTTGAATGGATTCAACGCCGCGGAGGCGCTTGCCGAAAGTCTCGGGGAGAATGCGTTGAAGAACGCTCATAGTGGGCTCGGTGACGAAGAGCGGAGCCTTCCAGAGACCGAGAACTTGCGGAAGCCCGTTGCAGTGATCGGAGTGTTCGTGAGTGATGAGGACAGCGTCGAGGTGATCGAAGTTGCATTCGACGGCGGCGAGACGAGCGAGCGTTTCGCGTTTACCAAGGCCAGCGTCAACGAGGATGCGGGTATGTTCGGATTCGAGCAGGGTAAGATTGCCCGAGCTGCCAGACGCAAGAATGGAGACACGTAAACCGATCGGAGAATCTCCCGAGGAACAAAATGCGAAACTTGGAAGATGATGGCAGAGCGGGAGAATCGCGTCAATGCGCAAAAGGAGGCGTGTGAGGAAATTCCGGGGTGGAAGAGCCTAGCGCGCAACGTCGGAGTTGAAGGCACTGCCTCCCTACAAGATGGCGGCGCATATCGCGCCCTACAGAGGCGGGGTGCGGATGATAAAGTTCACTAGAGGTCCCATGAACACGAAGGAAACGCATGGCATGGAATTGAAGAACGAACCATTGACGAATGTTGAGTTGGACGAATTGGATGAGATTCTCTTGCAGATCGGTGGGCGGGGCGCGATGAACATGGAAGAACTGGACGGATTTCAGAGCGCGTTGATCTGCGGCCCCGAGATAGTGCATGTCAGCGAATTGCTACCAAAAATCCTCGGAGTAGAGCTCGAAAACGCCAAGGTGAGCCCTAAGGAAGAGACACTGGATCGATTGTTGGAGTTGCTACTGCGAAACTGGAATTCAATTGTTATCGAGCTGCGATCGGATGGAGTGCATTTTCCGTTGTTGTTGGTTGATGAGAAGGGAGTAGCACGAGGGAATGACTGGGCCCGGGGCTTTATGATGGGAATGGATATGAGGCGCGAAGCGTGGAGCAAGCTAGCGAAGCGCGAGTTCGCGCCGCTGATTCCAATCATGGCGCTGGCCTACGAGAATGATCCAGATCCCGAAGTGCGACCGTACAAAAAACCTGTTGGCAAAAGGCTTCGCGCAAAATTGATTTCCGGTGCTGCGGCCGGTTTGAAGGTGATGTATGAGCGGCGAGTTGAAAGGGATACAGAGCCCGCTACGCGCGCTAAGACGCGGCGCGAAGACGTGCCGGCAAAGATTAAGATCGGGCGCAATGATCCTTGCTATTGCGGATCAGGCAAGAAATATAAGAAGTGCTGTGGAGCTCTAAGGGTGAAAGGGTGAACTGAGGTGGATGCCTAGGAATGCTGACGGCAAAAGAAAAAGAGAAACCCAAGAGGGCACAATGTATTGTCCTACAAACGCGGATTTAGCAGGCGAGGCGCTCGCGGGAGAGGGCGAAGCCGTTGATGGGGCCGAGGACGGTGGCGGCGATCTGGTCGGGCTGGAAGAAGCGGCGAGCCAGAGACTGAACATCTTCGCGAGTAACGGCGTCGATGGAGGTAAGGATCTCGTCGAGAGAAGCGAAGCGATGGAAATAGAGTTCCTGGCGGGCGAGATTGGACATGCGGGAACTGGTGGACTCGAGCGAAAGCATCAGCGAGCCCTTGAGATGATTCTTGGCGCGGAGCAGTTCTTCTTCCGTGAGGGGCGATTCCTTCATGGCGCGAAATTCGGCGATGGTGAGATCGAGAACCTGGCCAACGGTTTCCTTGGCGGTGCCAGCGTAGACACTTAACATGCCGGCGTCGGAATAAGGAGTAAGTTCGCTGAAGACAGCGTAGGCGAGCCCCTGCTTTTCGCGGATGTTCTGAAACAGACGGGAAGACATGCCGCCGCCAAGGAGATTGTTGAGGACCGCGGCAGCGAAGCGGCGTTCGTCGGCGAGTGGAATGGAGGGGACGCCAATGCAGAGATGAACCTGCTCGAGGTCGCGCTTGGTTTCGAGATTGATGGGCGCGGCGGTGAGAGGCACGGATTCGGCGTCGAGATGGCCGGATGGCTGCAAGTGGCCAAATTCCTTTTGCGCAAGATCGAGCACCTGCTGGTGGGTGACGTTGCCTGCGGCGGTGATGACGATGTGGTCGGGCGCAAACCAATCCTGAAAGCGGCGAAGAAGAGATTCGCGGCTGAAATTGCGGACGGTTTCGGGAGTGCCGAGAATAGGACGGCCGAGGGAATGTTCAGGCCAGAAGCCGCGGGTGAACACGTCGTGGAGAAGGTATTCGGGATTGTCCAAATCCATCTTGATTTCTTCGAGTACAACCTGGCGCTCTTTATTGACGTCGCCGGAGTCGAACTTGGGACGAAGGATAAGATCGGCGATGACGTCGAAGGCGATGGGGAGATGCTCGTCAAGGACCTTGGCGTTGAAGCAGATTTGCTCCTTGGAGGTGAAGGCATCGAGCATGCCGCCGACGGAATCCATTTCGCGGGCGATGTCTTCGGCGGAACGGCGCTCGGTGCCCTTGAAAACCATGTGCTCGAGGAAATGAGCAAGGCCATTTTCGGTGGCGGCTTCGCGGCGGGAACCGTTGCGAACCCAGACGCCAACAGAGACGGAGCGTACGTGCTGCATAGTCTCAGTGATGACAACGAGTCCGTTGGGGAGGACGTGGCGATGAATGTCGCGCGTGGTCGAAGTCATAAGACATTGTGGCATAGGGTGGGGCAGGAGGCGAGAGTTAGATAAGTGCTTTACTGTCAGATTTTTGTAAGCTTGAGGGCTGTTGGGCGCTTAATGCGGAACCCGTAAGCGAGCACTTCTAATCACCGAAACTGGGTACGGTGGGTGACACAGGGCAGGCTGCTGCCAAGAAAATGAGAGAATGGTGAACGAGGTTTGGCGTTGATGGAATTGCTGGGGAAATCGCGGGAAGAGCTGCAGGCTTACTGCAAGGCGCTGGGAGAACCGGCGTACAGGGGCGGGCAGATTTACCACGCGCTGTATGCAGAGAGAAAGTTCGAAGTCGCGAGCTTCACGAATTTGCCGGCGGCGCTTCGAGAAAAGCTTCGGCGAGAGGCCGCAGTGAGCTTGCCGGTCGTGCGGCAGAGGTACGAATCGAGCGACGGATCGGTGAGGTACCTGTTTGGATTGAGTGCTGGGAAAGAGGCATCGACGGGAATATCAAAAGCGGCACGAATGAAGCCCGCTGCGGTGGAAGCAGTGTTCATGCCAAGCGAGGGGAGGCAGACGATCTGCATCTCGGCGCAGGCAGGTTGCGCGGTGGATTGCCAGTTTTGCTTGACGGCGAAGTTGGGGCTGATTCGGAATTTGACGGCCGGAGAAATGCTGGCGCAGGTATTATTGCCGCTGATGGAGATGGGCGGAAAAGAGAGTGCTGGAAAAACGGAAGGCACAGAGAGTGAGGTGGAGAGTTCGGGGCTTGCGGCACGAACGAACGTGGTGTTGATGGGGCAAGGCGAACCGCTACTGAATTTCGAGAACGTGATGGCGGCGCTGCGGATCTTGTTGGATGCAAAGGGCGTGGGGCTTTCGGCGAAACGAGTGACGCTCTCAACGAGTGGAGTGGTGCCGGGGATCGAACGACTGGCGAGGGAAGAGGTTCGGCCGAAGCTGGCGATCTCGTTGAATGCGTCGTGCGATGAGCAGCGCGACGTACTGATGCCGATCAACAAGAAGTATCCACTGAAAGTGCTGATGGAGGCTTGCCGAAGATATCCGCTGCGAAATTGGGAGCATTTGACGTTCGAGTACGTGATGCTGGGCGGGGTGAATGACAAAGTGGAAGATGCGCGGCGGGTGGTGAAATTGCTGGCGGCGGTGGATCGCGTAAAGGTGAACCTGATTCCGTGGAATCCGGGTGAATTGCCGTACAAGGAATCGAGCGCGGAAACGATTGAGCGATTTCAGAAAGCTTTGACGGACAAGGGCGTGCCGGCGTTTGTGCGTTATTCGCGAGGGCGAGATGTGATGGCAGCGTGCGGGCAGTTGGCGCTGATGGAAGTGAAGAGTTCGCCGCTGCCGATTCTTGGCTAGGAAGGCAAGAGAGGTTCCTCACTCCGCAGACTCCGTTCGGAATGACTACATGAGAGATTTTGCGCCAGCCGCGAAGCCGTGCCCTAACGAAAATCATTTATGAGACAACTCCTGCAAAGCAGGAAAAAGGCTGGGGTTTCAGCGAATTCCGACAACAGACATGAGACGACCGGAGAGGGGACCTTCGCGGCGGTAGCTGAAGAGGAGATCGGTGCAGCAGGCGGTGCAAAGATCAGAAGAATAGATCTTGTTGGGGCGCAAGCCTGAGACGATGAGTTGAGAACGGTTGGCCTTGCGAAGATCGAGACGTACATTCTTTGGGGGAGGCTGGTGGCCGGGAGGGGCCATGTTGAGCCATTGAATGGGGTTGGGTTCGTCGCCGGTGCGAGGCTCGTCGAAATAGTCGTGGGCGTCGGCGAACTGTGCGGTGAATTTGGTGACAAGTTCGACGCCAACCTCATAGCAGCAAGGACCGACGGAAGGACCGAGCGCGGCGAGAAGATCGGCGGGCTTGCAGCCGAATTCAAGCTGCATGCGGCCAATGGTCTTTTGGGCGATACGCGAGAGAGTGCCGCGCCAACCGGCATGAACCGCGGCGAAAACACGCTTTTTGGGATCGACGATGAGAATGGGGACGCAATCGGCAGTCTGAACGGCGAGCAACAGGCCAGGGATGTTTGTGAGGGAGGCGTCGCCCTTGCATGGCTCGGCTGCAGGCTTCGAGAAAAGATGAACGACGTCGGAGTGGATCTGTTTCAACGGGAGCAGGACGAAGCCTTTGGCGGCTAGCGCGGATTGGAACATGCGGCGATTTTCTGTTACGGCTTCGCGGGAATCCCAGTCCATGAAGCCGAGATTCAGAACTTTCAATCCATCGAGGAGGCTGGTACCGCCGACGCGCGTGCTGAAGCCATGGACTAGCCAGGGGAATTTTGTGAAGGGAGCAAGTTGTAAGACTTGCAGGCCGGCGGAGCGCTTCAACAACCAGGGAGAAGAAACGGATGGACGTCGAGTGGAGAGCTTGGCATGTTGACGCGTGCGATGATTTCTCTTGAATGTTTTCGTGGCGGCCACAATCTGAACAGTATAATCGCAATCAGTAGAACCCAAGAAACGCGCCAAGCAGTGGGAAGAAGCCGCAAGCGAAGGTGAGCCATGATTGTGGGAATGGGAATCGACATTGCGGAAGTGCCACGGATTCAAGCGGTGATAGAGGCGCAGAAAGAGCGGTTCCTGCGGCGCGTGTATACCGTGGATGAGGTGGCTTACTGCGAGCAGTTCAAGAACAAGTACGAGCGGTATGCGGGTCGATTCGCGGTGAAAGAAGCGGCGATGAAGGCGCTGGGAACCGGATGGAGCCGCGGGGTGCGTTGGGTGGATGTGGAAGTGGTAAGACAGCGGGGAGGCCGGCCCACGTTGGCGCTAAAGGGTGAAGCGAAGAAGATTGCGGATGGATTGGGAGTGAAAAATATTGCGGTGAGCATCACGCATACGGCGGAGCAGGCGATGGCACAGGTGATATTTGAGGGATAGAGCGAGAACTCGGGCCAAGGTGGCAGGACCGGTGGGCGTGGGACAAGCATGGCTAGCATCAAAGCTAGCGATACATTGAAGGCAACTCGCTGACGGTAAACGTAGGGTTAAGTATTGAGGTCCTTCGCTTCGCTCAGGATGACATCTGAAAATGCAGTCGGGATGGCACGTCAAAAAAACGCGCGAGTGAAGAAACCGACCTGAAGGTCGGCCACTACAAAAAAACAAAGAAACAGTACAAAAGTTACTTCACGAGCAGAAAGGGGCCGAGGGCTAAGGCGTCTATGCCAGCGCAATAAAAACTGCGGACTGCGCCGCGAGGATCGGTGACGAGAGGCTCGCCGAAGAGGTTGAAGGAAGTGTTGACGAGGATGGGGGCGGGAGCGGACTCACCGAATTTGTGAAGGAGTTTCCAGAAGAGCGGATTGGCAGTGCGCTCGACGGTGTGAACGCGGATGGCATTGCCATGGAAGGCGAAGCGTTCGAGACCGGCGACAGGTTTGGTGAGAGTGGCAAGCGAAGCCATAAAGCGGCAGTTGGGAGAAGCTTCGAAGAAGTCTGCGGCGCGTTCCGCGGGGACAGAAAGAGCGAAGGGATGAAACTCCTCGCGATGCTTGATGTACTGATTGACGTTTTCGACGATGTATTCGGAAAAAGGCGAAGCGAGCAGGCTGCGATTGCCTAAAGCGCGGTGGCCGAATTCGGAGCTGCCTTGGCACCAAGCAAGAATTTTGTCGCGATGGAGAAGGCGCGCGGCTTCGCTGACGAGTTCATCTTCGCCGGAGAGGTAGTGATAGGTGATTTTGCAGTTGTCGAGGACAGCTTTGATTTCCTGGGAATCGGCGTGCATGCCAAGGGAAAGAGTGGCAAGCGGAGCGCGGGTGGAATGGCCGGTAGCCTTCTTGAGCGCGAGATAAGCGGCGCCAAGGGCGGTACCGGAATTGCCGGAGACGGGCTGGACGTAAACACGATCAAAGCCGCCGCGCAACTCGAGGGCGCGCACAAGCAAAACATTCAAGAACAAACCGCCGGCGAGGCAAAGACAACGCGCGGAAGTACGCTCGCGAAAATTGGTGGCGAGTTGCAGGACAACTTCCTCGACATAATCCTGAGCACTGCGAGCGATATTGGCACGCCAAGCCGGAGTGCGGGAGAAGCCGCGCGAGGAGACACCTAGTTCACGATAGAACTGGGGCGAGAAAATGCCGCGATGGTCGGGGCCGGTTAGATAATAGCGGCGATTAAGAGCGACGCTGCCGTTGGACTTCCACACAAACAACTTGCGGAACACAGGAAGAAATTCCGGCTGGCCATCTTTGCTGAGCCATTGAATCTTGTGTTCATCGCGGAGCGGGCGAAGACCGGCTAGTTCAGTGACGCGGGAATAAAACCAACCTAGAGAATCGGGAAATTTCAGAGAGAGTAATGGTTCGAGTTCATCACCATCGCCAAGGGCGACAAGGCCGGACTGCGAGCCGATGCCTTGATCGAGGGAGAGGACCAAAGCGCGATCGAAGCCCGAAGTGTAGTAAGCACTGGCGGCGTGACAAAGGTGATGATCGAAGTGGGCAGGTCGGGGGCCGTCGCGAAGAAGCTGGTGAAGAAGCTCTTGGGCAGCGGAGCGGACATGACGCTTGCCGCGAGGGCGCGCGGAGGGAGGAACGCGATCAGCAAGGCCGATGGCGCGGATTTCTGAAAGCTTCAAATGATTCTCAAGGAGGCAGCGATCGAGCGCGAGACGAGGCACCTCGGTGGAGTCCTGCAAACGAGTGAGCTTTTCCTCTTCGATGGCAAAGAGGACGCCGCGATCATTGAGAAGGGCGACGGCGGAACTGCGGCCTAATGTGGAGATGCCAAGAACGAACATGAACCGTCCGGTCAAACGCCAAGGTCAATTTACACGAGGGCAGGCTCAGGGGGCAATGCAAGAAGGACGGTACCGTCGAGGTCGGTCAGAGAAGCGGACACGAATTGGTTGGGAGGAAGGCAAAGTGGTAGTTCGACGGAGAGAAAGTTTTCCGAGAGAGCGGGAGTGGAATGAGTGTGAGCGGGACCGCGACGCAGGGTAAGGAGCTGCAAGGTGCGACCGATTTGAGAATTGCGAAAGGCGGAAGATTTGGCTTCGGCCAGGGCACGGAGTTCACGAGCGCGAGCTTTGATGATGTGGCCGGGTAGGTGATTTTTCAGAGAGGCGGCTTTGGTGCCGGGGCGGCGCGAATAAGAGAAGACGTGGAGATAGGTGAAGGGACGATCTTCGATGAAACGGAAAGTAGCGGCGTGATCCGCGGCGGTTTCGCCGGGAAAGCCGGTGATGACATCGGCACCAATAGCGGCGTGCGGAAGGCGCTCGCGAATGAGTTCAACGCGGCGGGAATAGTGTTCGGCGCGGTACCAGCGATGCATGGAGGCGAGAATGCGGTCTGAGGCAGATTGCAGAGGCATGTGGAAATGAGGAGCGATGCGATGGGTGGAGGCAAAAAGATCGATGAGGTCGGCGGTAACGTCGAGGGGTTCGATGGAACTGATGCGGAGGCGTTGCACAGAAGTTTCATCGAGGATGAGGCGAAGAAGATCGAGGAATTCGACGCGGGGCGAGAGATCGCGACCGTAAGAGCCGAGATTGATGCCGCTGAGGACGATCTCGCGAAAGCCAGAATCGGCTAGACGTTGAATTTCAGAAATGACCGAGTGCGAAGGAAGACTGCGGGATTTGCCGCGAACAAACGGAATCACGCAAAAAGAACATCGCGAATTGCAACCGTCCTGAATTTTGAGGGTTGGGCGAGTGTGATTCCCTTCTCCGCCAAGAACTGGAGCAACGAGCACATCGGTGAGCTGCGAAATGTCGCCAGTAAGGATGGGGGCGCTGTGGTAAGGGGTCGAGTCAATCGCGGCATCAGTGCCGGAGGCAGAGGGGGCCTGCAGGATTGGCAATGAGTTGTTGGCCACAATAGGCGGGCCGGGGAGCTGCTGTACAAGGCGAGGGATTTGCGGTTTGTGGGAATTGCCCACGACCAAGGAAACACCCGCGAGAGGGGCGATGTCTTCCGGGGCGCGTTGGGCGTAGCAGCCGGTAACGATGATGCGCGTGGAAGGGTTCGCCGAGTGAATTTTGCGGATGGCGTCGCGGGCTTGAGCGTCGGCGGCGGCGGTGACGGTGCAGGTGTTGAGAATGACGACGTCGGCAGAAGAGCGATCGGAAGAGACGGAGCAGCCTTGGTCGCGCAATAGCCGCTCGATGGCGGCGCCGTCGGCTTGCGTGGCGCGGCAGCCGAATTGTTCGATGTAGAAGGTGGTCATGTGGTTTGGCTGAAAGGAATATTTAAGCATAGGAGAGGCGATATCAGCGATCAGTTATCAGGGATCAGGAAGCAACAGTCCGGATGCGGAGGCAGAAAAAATGCAGCAGGTGAATTCAGTTTGCTGGGGCCACTTCGGGAATGTTGCGGCGTTCCTGGAGCTGGTTGCTGAGGCGGTGGCCCAAGGCAATCATCGGTTCTTCCACATAGTGATAGAGGAGAACGGACGAAACGATGGTGGAGAAAAGAAAGACGAACCAGCGCAACCAGAGGGAGTGGTGATGGAGCAAGTCGAAAGCCAACCAGATAAAAATGAAATGGGTGAGATAGACGCTGTAAGAGTAGCGAGCAATATGTTTAAAGATCTCGCGGAACACCGGGGTGGAGATTTCGCGGAATTGCGGAAGCAACAGCCCGAGAGCGAGGCAACTCCACCACGAGCGCGCGGTGGTGTCGTGGCGCAAATAGAACAACGTGACGAAAGCGAGGGTGATGGGCCAGAGCGCCGCGGAGAGATTCAGGCGAGGAAGAGATGACGCTTTGTAGGCGAGGGCGCCAGCCATGAAGCAGGGGGCAAAAATGAACCAGTCCGGGAAGCCGAGTTTTTCGACGTAGTGAGAGCCCCAGCCGGCAATCACAGCAGCAATCCAGAGAAAAGCAAGAGGAAGAGGAGAGCGCCACTTTTTTGCGATGAGATAGATAAGCGGAAGAAGCAGATACATGCGCATTTCGTAAGGCAAGCTCCACAGAGGAGCAATTGCCGATTCCGAGTGGGTTAGATCCTGAAGGAGAAAAATGTTAGAGAGAATGCCGGTGGCGTGCAGGTGAGCAAGAAAGAACTGACCGTCGCGAAGATGGCCAACGGGAAGGCGGAACAGTTCGACGAGCAAAACAACGAGGATACTCAGCGGATAAATACGAAAAATGCGGCGAACGATGAAGGGAGTGAACAGAGGGGTGCCGGAAGCGCCAGAGTCCTGGCGTTCAAGAGAGAACAGGAGAACGAGGCTGGTGTGAACAAAAAAGATGAGGACGCCGAAATGGCCGATGGGCATCAGATTGAGGTGACCGCGCAGTGTTGAGGTGTGCTGGAAATAGAGGAGCAAGTGAAAGACAACCACGAAGAGAATGGCCCAGGAGCGGAGGAAGTCGAGGTTGCTGCTGTCAGATCTGGCGTTCAAGAAAGGAGCCCCCAGCCGCAAACTAGACTAATTCGCTCGACTTTGGACTGGGGACAATTTTAGTAGTGTAGCACGAACTTCTAACATCCCTATTTTCCGGTAGTTACATATCATTTAACAGTCAACGGCAGAAGCGTTCACACATGGCATAGCCTAGAAATGGAGGATGTCATCCAATAGATGCTGATGGGATATTGTGAGTGGGCCTAGGCCTGAGCCATGCGACGCTGAAAGGTCAAGAGGATCAAGTCGGCGCGACGGCGAACGCCAAATTTATTGAGCAAGTTGGAGACGTGAAACTTTACAGTTCGCTCGGCAATATTGAGTTTGCTGGCGATTTCCTTGTTGGAAAGATTCTCGAGCAGCGAGTCGAGAACTTCTTGTTCACGGCGGCTAAGATTGGTGATGGATTCGGTCTTGAGGCGGCGACCCTGACTGGTAAGGATGGAGTCGACGAAACCAGAAAGCACGGAACGGGGCACCCAGAAACCACCCTGGGAAACGAGAGGAAGTGCGCGAGCAAGCTGATCGCGAGCTTCGGCGTAGGTGAGGATACCTTTTACGCCGAGTCGCAACAGGGAGTAGGCGTTGGCTTCGTTGACGGAGTCGCCGACGACAATGAGGCGGGCGTCAGCGTAGCGTTCCAAAATGTTAGTGAGCAGAGCACCGGTGGCCTGGCGCGCGGCATGCGCGTCAATGACAAAGACCTGAGCGCGGGGAGGCTCAAGATTGCGCAGGTCGGGGGCCAAGGTGGATTCGAGCTGCTTGGAAATGACCTTGAACTGAGAGGCTTTGCCAAGAAGGCGCTCAAATTCGCTCAAAACGAGCGGGTGTGGGGACAGCAAGCAGACAGTTAGTTTCGGAGACATGCGTTTAGTAGCCACTGTACTTGAGGGTAGTGAAAGGTCGGCGAAGGGGCAAGGGCCTTGGGGACAGATGTTCACGAACTGTTACTGACAGATTGGACTTGTTTTCAGAGGGTTGGGATGAGAGGGGCGGGAGTCGATTCTGGGAGGAAAGCCACGTAAAATGGTGGGATGCGAAAGAGGGACGAAAAGTCCTAGTAGGGACACAAGGTTACGAGAAGCCGAGGGAAAAAAGGCCTGAATGAGAAACCTGAAGGAATCGGACAAGGCACTGCGGGGGCTGCTAGGGGAGCGCATCCTGGTATTGGATGGCGCGATGGGTACGATGCTGCAGCAGAGATCCTTGACGGCAGCGGATTTTGGCGGGGCGGCGCTGGAAGGCTGCAACGAAAATCTGGTGCGAACAAGGCCGGACGTGGTGCTGGACATCCACCGAAAATATTTTGAAGCGGGATCGGACATCGTCGAGACCAACAGCTTTGGGGGGACGCCGCTGGTGCTGGCCGAATACGGGCTGGGAGCGGATGCGCACGAGTTGAACAAGCGGGCGGCGACACTGGCACGGCAAGCGGCGGAAGAATATTCGACGCCGGGAAAGCCACGATTTGTGGCGGGATCGATGGGTCCAACGACGAAGGCGATCACCGTGACGGGCGGCGTGACGTTCGAAGGCTTGCTGGATAACTACTACGTGCAAGCCAAAGGGCTGATCGAAGGTGGGTCGGACCTGCTGCTGGTGGAGACCTGCCAGGACACGCGAAACATCAAGGCAGCGATTCTGGCGATACAGAAATTGGGCCGAGAAATTGGAATGACAGTTCCCTTCCTGGTGTCGGTGACGATCGAGCCGATGGGATCGATGTTGGCGGGACAAACGGTGGAGGCGATGTGGGCGTCGTTGAGGCACGCGCATCCGCTGGCCTTCGGGATGAATTGCGCGACTGGGCCAGAATTCATGACGGACCACATCCGGACGCTGAGCACGCTGACGGGCGAATACGTGTCGTGCTATCCCAATGCGGGCCTGCCGGACGAGGAAGGCAGGTATTTGGAGACGCCGACAACGCTGGCGGCGCAACTTGAGAAATTTGTGAACCACGGATGGCTGAACATCGTGGGAGGCTGCTGCGGGACGACGGAAAAACATATCGGCGCGATTGCGCAGATGGTGGAGGGAAAGAAACCGCGGGTGCGATCGGCGGAAGCGCATCGAGCGGTGTACTCGGGAATTGAGACGATCGAGGCCGACGATCAGACGCGGCCGCTGTTGGTGGGCGAACGGACGAATGTGATTGGATCGCGACTGTTCAAGAATCTGGTGGCGGAAGAAAAGTGGGAAGAGGCGACGGAAATTGGGCGCAGGCAAGTAAAGGGCGGAGCGCACATCGTGGATGTGTGCCTGCAGAGCACCGAGCGGGATGAAAAGAAGGATATTCCGGAGTTTTACGAAAAGCTGATCCGCAAGATCAAGGCGCCGATCATGATCGACACGACCGATCCGACGGCGGTGCAACTAGCGCTGACATATTGCCAAGGGAAAGCGATCATCAATTCGATCAACCTGGAAGATGGTGAGGAGAAATTCGAGAAGGTTGTGCCGATTGCGCATGATTATGGGGCGGCGATCGTGGTCGGCTGCATCGACGAGGATAAGCTGCAGGCGCAGGCATTTACACGCGAAAGAAAACTGGAGATCGCAAAGCGGTCTTACGAATTGCTGACGAAGAAATATGGGATGGCGCCCGAAGATATTGTTTTTGACCCGCTGGTGTTTCCATGCGCGACAGGAGATGAAAACTACATCGGCGGCGCGGTGGAGACGATTGAAGGGATTCGGCTGATCAAGGAAGGGCTGCCGGATACGCGAACGATACTGGGGATATCGAACGTGTCGTTCGGCTTGCCGGCGGGCGCGCGGGAAGTAGTGAATTCAGTATTTCTGTATTACTGCACGAAGGCGGGGCTGGATCTGGCGATTGTGAACACGGAGAAGCTAGACCGGTTTGCGTCAATTCCGGAACACGAACGTAGGTTGGCGGAAAATTTGTTGTTTCAACATGCACCGAAGGACGTTCCGGCCGACCATCCGCAAGCGGCGTTGCTGCACGATGTGCCGAATGATTGGAGACAGCAAAGCAAAGAGCAGAAGGCGACAATCAACCAGTATCACATTGCAGCGATCACGGAACACTCCCGAAGAGCCACGAAAAAAGAGAAAGTGAAGGCGGAAGACCTGCCTTTGGATCAGCGGCTATCGAACTACATTATTCAAGGGACACGCGACGGCCTGGTGAGTGATCTAGATTTGAAGCGCGCAGAAGGTGCGGCGCCACTGGCGATTATCAATGGGCCGCTAATGGAGGGGATGGCGGAGGTAGGGAGACTGTTCAACGCAAATGAATTGATTGTGGCGGAGGTGCTGCAGTCGGCGGAAGCAATGAAAGCGGCGGTAAGCCACCTTGAGCAGTTCATGGAAAAAGCGGACACGGCGAAGCGTGGGAAAGTGGTGCTGGCGACGGTGAAGGGAGACGTACACGACATTGGGAAAAATTTGGTCGAGATCATTTTGAAGAACAACGGATTCGAGGTGGTGAACCTGGGGATCAAGGTGCCACCAGAAGATTTGATCAAGGCATATCAGCAGCATCAGCCGGATGCGATAGGGCTTTCGGGGTTGCTGGTGAAAAGCGCACAACAGATGGTGATTACGGCAAACGATTTGAAGGACGCGGGAATCGATGTGCCGCTGCTGGTGGGAGGAGCGGCGCTGAGCGCGAAGTTTACGCAACAGAAGATTGCGCCGAGTTATGGAAACGCAGTGTGCTACGCGAAGGATGCGATGACCGGGTTGCGGTTGATGAATGAACTGATGGATCCGGCGACGCGAGCGAAGGTGATCAGCGAGCAATTGGCGAGCGGGAATGGAATGAGCGTTACCACGACGGTAAAAGTTGTGGAAAAGCCAGCGGTGAAGCGTTCGCCAAAAGTGCGCGCGGATTTGCCAATCCAGCCGGTAGGTTATGTGGACCGGAAGGTGCGGCTGGTGCCGGATTTGCGGGAAATCTGGAGCTACATTAACCCGTTCATGCTGTACGGACGCCACATGGGATACAAGGGCAACTTCGAACGGCAACTGGCGGCGCGAGAGACCAAGGCTGTTGAACTGTTCAATGAGATGGAAGAGGTGAAGAAAGAAGCCGCGGAGTTCATGAAGGTACGAGCGGTGTGGCAATTCTTTGAGGCTGAAGCTGAGGGTGAAGCACTGCACCTGTACGAGCCGGGCGGCAAAGAAGCTGTTGTGACGTGGCAATTCAAGCGGCAAAAAGGCGGCGACCAACTGTGCTTGAGCGATTATGTGCTGGAGCCAAAGGATGGGAAGCGAGACCACGTGGCGGTGTTCGTGGTGACGGCGGGAGAAGGAGTGCGAGAACGATCGGAAAAAGCGAAGAATGAAGGATATTACTTCAGGTCGCACGGGCTGCAGGCGCTGGCAATCGAATCCGCGGAAGCGTGCGCGGAGTGGCTGCACCGACGAATTCGGGAGGACTGGGGATTTCCGGACCCGGCGGAAATGACAATGGCGCAGCGGTTCACATCGAGATACCGAGGGAAACGGTATAGTTTCGGTTATCCAGCCTGCCCGGACCTGGAAGATCAAGCGGGCATCTGGAAAATACTGAAACCGGAAGATATCGGAGTGCAACTGACGGAAGGATTCATGATGGATCCGGAGGCGAGCGTGAGCGCGCTGGTGTTTCAGCATCCCGATTGCACGTATTTCAGTGTGGGAGAGGGTACCGAGGGAAGTGAGAGCGGTTTGGAAGTGAAATCGGAGAGTGAATGAAACAATCGGGTGATTTTGAGGGCAGGATCCGGAAATCAATAAAGAGTTCCATCGACGCGCAACAGAACCTGTTGGCTGATGCACAGGCAATAGCGGAAATTGTGAAGGCCTGCGGCGCGATTGTAGCTGCGTTCCGTCAAGGAAACAAAGTGCTGCTATTTGGAAACGGCGGAAGCGCCGCGGACGCGCAACATATTGCGGCTGATTTCGTGGGGCGGTTTGCATTCAACCGCGCGGCGCTTGCGGCGATTGCGCTTGGGGTGAATGGATCGAGCCTGACCGCGATTGGGAACGACTACGGATTTGAGCAGGTATTCGCACGCCAGGTTGAGGCGCTGGGGCGAGCGGGAGATGTGGCAATGGGAATTTCGACGAGCGGGAATTCGGCGAACGTGTTGCAAGGGCTGGCGACCGCGAAGAAGAATGGGCTAGTGACGGTGGCGCTGACAGGAAAAACCGGCGGAAAACTGAGAGGCTTTGAAAGCGTGGACAACTGTATCTGCGCGCCAGCCGATGAAACGCCGCGGATTCAGGAGTGCCACATTTTGATCGGGCACGTAATCTGCGAGATGGTGGAGCAGGAGCTGTTTGGATGAAAAGAGGCGCGTTCCTGGACCGCGACGGGGTAATTAATCGCAAAGCGGACGGAGATAGCTACATAACGCGCTGGGAAGATTTCCACTTCTTACCGGAAGTGGCCGATGGAATCAAGTTGCTGAACCGGGCGGGATGGAGCGTCATCGTAATCAGCAATCAACGATGCGTGGCCAAAGGTCTGCTGAGCATTGAAGTGTTGGAAGCGATACACCGGCGCATGAGCGAGGAGCTTGGCGCAGCGGGGGCCAAAGTGGACGGAATTTACTATTGCCCACACGAGAAGGATGCCGCGTGCAATTGCCGCAAACCAGAACCGGGAATGTTGCTGGCGGCCGCGAAGGAACATCAGATCGATTTGCGGTCTTCGTGGATGATCGGAGATTCGGAGACGGACGTTGAGGCAGGGCGAAGGGCGGGTTGCAGGACAGTGCAGCTAGTGGCAAACCCGGAATCCGCAGAAGGAAAAGCGGATTTGTATGCGAGCAGCCTGGTTGAGGCGAGCCGAAGGATACTGAAAGAAGGCTGTGAAAGCGCTAGATCTCTGAGTTGAAAAGGGTGTGTTTCAGGTCGTATTCTCAGGATTTTCTGAGGGTGTGAGACTCGCGGTCGTCACTAGCTAAGTTCTACAACTCACGACAATAATCGAGGGCGAGGGCGGGAACCTTCCGGGGATTTGGGGGGAAGTTTAGTAGATGTGTAGCTGCAGAGAGGCTGCAATCGCGACACGCCGAAGCAAGGGCACGCGTCTAAAAGGCAGGATGAATTCAGGAGTGAGGTGCAAAGTGAATCGGAGAAATATTTTATTGACGATTGGGATTGGCTGCCTTGGATTAGTGGGCACCGTGGGCACCTGCGCACAAGCACCAGCTAATTCGGGCACGGCGAATCCACCAAGCGCGGGGAGCCAGGACCCGGCGAGCGGGGCAGCGCCCGCGCAGAATCCGGGAACACGGCAACGAGGAGAAGGCGGACCACGGCCGTTGTTCGGGAAAATCACGGCTATACGAGATGGAGCAATGGAACTGACAACGCCGGATGGCCAGACGCTGACGGTGAAACTGACAGGCCAGACAGAATTTCGCAAGGATCGTGAGCCGGCGAAGGCGTCAGATTTCAAGGTCGGTGACACGGTGATGGTGCGAGGAGATGAGAACGCGGACCACAGCGTAACCGCGAGAATGGTGGGAGCGCGAACGGGAGGCCCGGGGGGTCCCGGCGGACCGGGAGGAGCCGGTGGACGACAAATGGGAACGTTGGGGAAAGATTATGTGGTGGGAGAGGTGAAGGCGATCGAAGCGCCGCGGCTGACGGTGTTGCGCCCCGATAACGTGACGCAAACACTGGAATTGAACGAAGAGACTTCACTGAGAAAAGGGCGGGACAGCATCACGATGGCAGACATTCAAGTGGGCGATCACGTGATGGCCCGCGGGGCAATGGAGAAGGATGTGTTCGTGCCAAAGGGAGTGATGGTGATGAACGCCGAGCAGTGGAAGCGGATGCAAGAGATGAGGGAACAGAACAGCGGTCAAATGGCGCCGGGCAGCGAGGCCATGCCTCCAAAGCCTTAGGAGAAATTGTGAAAGGGGCATTGCGCGAAATTGTAGTGTTGCTGTGCCTGGCGCTGATCTGCGTGATTGTGTTTGTGTGTCTGGCGGTAGGGCAAGAGCCATCAGTGCCGGCAGGGTCGCCGCAAACCAATGTAGCGAGCTATCAAATCAGCGGCACGGTGAAAAACGGAAAGACGACACTGCCAGGAGTGACGGTAACTGCGTCGAACACGTTGACGGGGAAAAAGTACAGCGTGGCGAGCGGAGTGGACGGTTCGTTCGTGTTCAAAGACCTGCCGCGCGGCCGATACGTGGTGAAGATTGAATTCATGGGTTTCGCCACGCAAACAAGTGAAGTGGTACTGAATCCGGAGAATCCTGCGGGAAAAGTGGAAGCAGAGTTAGTGTTGGCATCGCGGCAACAGGAACAGACAGAGCGAGCCAACGCGGCAACAACGGCAAGCCGCGGGTTTCAAAGCCTGGCGGTAGACAACGCGCTATCGGGACTGGCGACTGGGAATTCACAGAATGGAGCTGTTGGAGCGAGCGAATTGTCGAGTCTGCCGATGAATGGAGCCGGGGCGGATATTTCCTCAGAGTCCGTGAGCATTGCAGGAGCACAAGGGCGCAGCCAGGATTTTGGAGGCGGGAACGAGGACGAACTGCAACAGCGGATGCAGGAATTTCGAGATCGTGAGCAGAGAGAAGGTGGCGGAGCGTTCGGGCCAATGGGTGGTGGAGCGGGGGGAGGGCCGGGAGGAGGAGGCCCGGGAGGAGGACCAGGGGGAGGTGGAGGACCGGTGATGATGGGGCGACTGGGTCGCGGGTTTAACGCCAACCAGCCGCATGGATTTTTGTATTTTCAAGACGACAATGCGGCGCTGGATGCGCAGTCATATTCACTGACAGGACGAGAAGCGGCGAAAGCGAGCTACAACCAACTACGGTTCGGGGCGTTCGTAGGCGGACCGATGAAAGTGCCGGGGCTGTTTGATTGGAGCAAAAGCACATTCTTTACCGTGGGATGGAACGGAACGCGCGGGGGCACTCCTTACGATGCATTCAGTACGGTGCCAACAGTGGCAGAGAGAAATGGAAATTTTTCCGGGCTGACGGACAAGAACGGCAACCCGATTACGATTTATAATCCAGCGACGGGCCAGCCTTTCGCTAACAATATGATTGATCCGAGCCTGTTCAGTTCCGCGGCCACGGCACTGCTGCCCTACATCCCGTTGCCGAATTTGCCGGGAGCGGCGCAAAACTTCCACTACATCACGTCGGACCAAAGCGATTCGGACAGTCTGAGCATGCGGCTGATCCACAATTTCATCAGCGGAGGAGGACCGGGATTCGGGCCGCCGCCAGGGGGAGGCGGCGGAGGGCGAGGAGGAGGAAGAGGAGGACCGCGGAACAATTTGAACGTGGGATTCAACTGGTCGCGAAATACGACGGCAATTGTGAATCCATTTCCGTCGTTAGCGGGAAGCACGAACACGCAAGGATGGAACGGAAACGCAAGATGGACGTACGGGAAAGGGCGCATCACGAACACGGCAGGTTTCACGTACAACCACAACCGTGTGTCGTCGACGAACTTGTATTCGGGAGTGGTGGACGTAGCGGGCAACGCCGGTATTACAGGAATCTCGACGGACCCTTTCAACTGGGGATTGCCGGGAATTTCGTTCAACAGTTTTGCAGGGCTGAGTGGACCGGTGCCGAGCCGCGAACTCGATCAGACGTACACGATAACCGATTCGGTGATTTGGAACCACGGAAAGCATAACTGGCGATTCGGCGGCGATTACCGGCGAATCCTGCAGGATTTTCGTTCGGCGAGAAATGCAGAAGGAAGTTTCGTGTTTACGGGATTCGCCACGGCGGAATACTTGCCGGGAAACACGCAGGCGGTCCCAGGAACGGGAATTGATTTTGCGGACTACCTGCTGGGATTGCCGCAACAAACGAGTCTGCAATCGGGAACGTCGGAGTACCAGTTTCGGGCGAATTCGTACGATATGTTTGTACAGGACGACTGGCGAATATTTGCGAAATTGTCTGTGAACATAGGATTGCGGTACGAATACATTGGGCCGTATACGGAGACCGACAATCAGATCGCGAACATGGACACGAGTTTCAGTCCTGAATCGATTTCAGCATTCCGCGTGTTGCCCGGGCAAACTGGGCCGTATTCGGGAGTTTTTCCGGCGTCACTGGTGAAGCCAGAACGGAATAACTGGGCACCGCGAATAGGACTGGCGTGGAGAGCGGAGAAGAACATAGTGGTGCGCGCAGGATACGGAATCAATTACAACCTGGGACAGTACGGCACGTTCATCCGGAATTTTGCGTACCAGCCACCGTTTGCGACGACCGCGACGAACGTAAGTCCGTTTGGAAATTTTTTGACGCTGGAGAATGGATTTCCGGTAAGTCCAGAGCCATCGGTGACGAACAACTACGCACTGGATCCGAATTACAAGCTGGCTTACGTACAGATCTGGAATCTGGATATTCAGCGACAGCTTCCGGGAAACGTGCAGCTGAATGTGGGCTACAACGGAGCCAAGGGCACGCGCCTGGATACGGAGCGGGCGCTGGTGCCGAGTTGTGCGGCGACGGACACCTGCGAGACTTCGTCGAATGAAGCTGCCGCTCCGTTCATATACGAATCGTCGGAAGGAAATTCGATATTGAACGCTGGATCGGTGCGAGTGAGAAAGAGGATGTCGAAGGGACTGGGAATCAGCGCGACCTACGTATTCTCCAAGTCGATCGATGACGCGTCTTCGATCGGAGGCGGAGGAGAGGTGGTGGTGCAGAATCCATTTTACTTGCCGGGAGACCGAGGGCTTTCGAGCTTCAATCAAGCGCAAAAGTTCACCGGGAACTGGATCTACGACGTGCCGTTTGGAGATGGACGGCGGTTTGTGAGGACAGGACCAATGTCGCACGTGCTGGGCGGATGGCAGTGGAGCGGCAGCTTCACGATTGGGTCGGGGCTATATTTCACGCCGCGAGTGTTGGGAGCATCGGTGGACATCAACCGAGGGGTGAGCGGATCGCAGCGAGCGAACGTGGTGGCTGGCCAACCGCTGGGAATCTCAAACCCCACGACAGGCGAGTGGTTTAATACAGCGGCGTTCTGCGTGCCGGGCCCCGGGTGCGCAGGCGGAACGACGTACGGAGATGCGGGGCGGAATATCATTCTGGGGCCAGCGCAATTCACGTTTAACATGTCGCTGAACAAAACGATTGTAATTCGCGAGTCGCGATCGCTGGACTTGCGATTAACGGCGAACAACATTTTCAACACACCATATTTTTCAAACATTAATACGGTAGTGAATTCGCTGACGTTCGGGCAAGTGACGGGAGCGAGCAATATGAGGCGAGTGAGCATGGTGGCGAGATTCCGGTTCTGACCGTTGGAAATATGCGATTGACGACAAAATTTGGAAGAACAGCAACGGCGCTGTTATTGGTGTGGCTGACCATCGGGAGTCTGCTAGCGCAGCAGCCGCAGGCACCGGTCGAAAGCGGCGCGCGGGTACGAGTGTCAACGGAAGTGGTGTTGGTGAACGTGGTGGCGCGAGACAAGCGCGGGAACCTGATCAAGGATTTGAAGAGCGAAGATTTCACGGTATTCGAAGACGGAAAGAAACAGGGCCTGGTGAGTTTCGACTTCGAGCATGTGGATGAATTAGCGATGGCGGGCGGAGCAGAAACGACGGTGAGCGGAACGGCAGGGCTGGGAAAATTGTTGAGCTCGGGTCAAGGTCAACAGAAGAGCCTGGAAGGGCGCGACCGGCGGCTAATGCTGCTGTTTTTTGATTTTTCGGCGATGCAACCGGACGACATTGACCGCGCGGTAGACGCAGGAAAGAAATACGTGAACGCAAAAATGCAGCCAGCCGATCTGGTGGCGCTGATGTCGCTGGCAACGAATTTGAGCCTGGACCTGGATTTCAGCGATGACAAGAGCGAGATTCTGGCCAAGCTTGCCTCGTACAACTCGAGCGAAGGACAGGGATTCGAAAACGGAAGCACGGGAAGCTCCGAGGGCGCGGCGGAGACGACCGGGTCGTACACACCAGACGACACGGACTACAACACCTTCAGCGCGGACCGGAAGCTGCTGGCGCTGCAGGCGGTAATGCAGGCGATGGGAAAGATTCCGCAGAAAAAGAGTTTGATCTATTTCAGCAATGGGATCACGCAGTCCGGTGTGGATAATCAGTCGGCATTGCGGGCAGCGACGGCGGCGGCAGTGAGGGCCAACGTTGCGATCTATCCGGTGGACGTGCGAGGACTATCGGCGTTTCCGCCGGGAGGGCAGGCGCAGGCAGCGAGCTTGCATGGTCAATCAGCGTACAGCGGGGCTTCGGTGTTGAACGATTTGAACGGGAACGATGCGTCGCAGGAAACGTTGTACACGTTGGCGGCAGACACGGGCGGCAAAGCGTTTATGGACACGAACGATTTGAGCGCGGTGTTCAGCCAAGTGCAGAAGGATACTTCGGCATACTACGTTCTGGGATATACAAGCACAAACCATTTGAAGGATGGGCACTTCCGGCGACTGAAGGTACAACTCAACCGACCGGACGTGAAACTGGAATATCGAGCGGGATATTACGCGGATCGCGATTATCAACACATGAAGCAAACGGACCGCGAGGAGCAGCTGGAGGACGAACTGGCGGCAGACTTGCCGCAGACGGATGTGGCAGTGTATGAAGGAACGGCTTATTTCCGGGCGGACGATTCGCACTACTACTTGTCAGTATCGTTGGTGGTGCCGGGATCACAGATTCCATTCGTGCAGGGGAAGGACAAGGACAGCGCGACACTGGACATCATCGGGCAAGTGAGGGAAGGCGGGAAATTCCCGGTGGGGCGGTTGCGCGACACGGTGAAGCTGGCCGTGGATAACGCGCAACAGGTGCGACGGAAGAACGTGCAGTACAACACGAGTTTCGTGCTGGCACCGGGAAATTATCATTTGAAATTTATCGTGCGGGAAAATCGGACCGGGCGGATGGGGTCATTCGAAACGGACGTGAGGATTCCGGATTTGCGGAAAACGCCAATGCGGATGAGCAGTGTGGTATTGAGCAGCCAGCGCGTGCCATCGACACAAAAGAAAAAAGGCTTTCAACCGCTGGTGAGCGAACAGACGGAACTGGTGCCGAGCGTGACGCATGTGTTCACGCAGGACCAGAAGCTGTTCCTGCAATATGAAGTGTATGACGCGGCCAAAAGCAAGGCAGCCGAGACAGGGAATGGGACGAACGAGCCGAAAGAACCGAAGGGGTCGTTGCGCGTACTGACGAGCATTGAATTCTTGCAAGGTGATAGCAAAGTGTATGAAACGAAGCCCATTGTGGCGCACGAGATGACAGCGGCGGACCGGAAGGCCGTGATTTTCCAGATGGAGATACCGCTGCAGTCGCTGAAGCCGGGATTCTACACGTGCCAAATCAATGTGATCGACGATGTGGGCGGGAACTACGCATTTCCGAGGTGGCCGATACTGATTAAGGCGGCGGCAAGCTCGGAAGGGGCAGCCGCGTCGGGAGTGAATTGAAACAGGCGGTTTCGCCGGGCTAAATCGCAGCGAAATGGGCTGAGGCGGCGCTGGGTGAGGTAACGCAGGAAGTTGACCGAGTTGGGGTAGTTCTCTCAGGGAAGACGATTTGCGCGACGTTTGCGTGGCGAGCTCGACTCCCATCTAATTGATAATAGACAACTTAGCGTGCTAACGATTGGTAGGAAGATGGCTTTCGTCTTGCAAATCCATAGCGTGGACCGTGTGTGCGAGGGGTGTGCATGTTCAGGATTCAGCAGGCAGGATTCATAGCTCCACAAATCAAGAGATTCGTGATTGAAGCGCCGCGGATTGCCCGAAAACACCAGGCCGGGCAATTTGTGATTCTGCGGCTGCATGAGCAGGGCGAGCGGATTCCGCTGACGATTGAAAGCTCAAACGCGAAACAGGGCACGATTTCGATCGTAGTGCAGTCGGTGGGAAAGACGACGAACCTGTTGAATGCGCTCGAGACGGGCGACGGGATTCTGGATGTAGTGGGACCGCTGGGAAAACCTTCGGTCATCAAGAATTTCGGAACGGTGGTGATTGTTGGAGGAGGAGTCGGGACGGCGCTGGCATACCCGACGACGGTGGCGCTGAAGCGAGCGGGAAACCGGATCGTAACGATTCTAGGCGGCAGAAACCGGGATCTGGTGTTACTTGAGAACGAGATGAGAGGCGTGAGCGATGAGTTGTATGTAACGACGGATGATGGCAGCTATGGAGAAAAAGGATTAGTGACCGACAAGTTGCGTGAACTGATCACGCAAGGAATGAAGATCGATGAAGTACTGGCAGTGGGACCGGTGCCGATGATGAAGGCGGTGGCGGAAGTGACGAAGGAGCCGGGGATTCATACGATGGTGAGCCTGAATCCGATCATGATTGATGGCACGGGGATGTGCGGGGGATGCCGAGTAATTGTGGGCGGGAAAAGCAAATTTGCGTGCGTGGATGGGCCGGAATTTGAAGCGCACGAGGTGGATTTTTCCGTGTTGATGCAGCGGAACCGGATGTACCGAGAGTCGGAACGAAAGTCGCTGGAAGAATTCCAAAGCGCGGCGAAAGATGGTGGGCATTGCAAGGCCGGAGGCGGCGATAAAGGGATCGCATGCGTAGCGGTGGAGGACAAGTGATGGAGCCGGTAAAGGAAATCTCTCCGAATCCGCTGAAGATGAAAGATCGAATGAAAGTTCCGCGGCAGCACATGCCGGAACAGCAAGCGGAACTGCGGGTTCACAATTTTACGGAAGTGAATCTGGGATATTCGACGGAACTGGCGCGGCAAGAGGCGCTGCGATGCCTGGAGTGCAAGAAACCAACGTGCGTGGATTATTGCCCGGTGGGAGTAAAGGTGAAGGAGTTTGTGCGACTGATTGTGGAAGGCAACTTCCTGGGAGCGGCGGCGAAGATTCGCGAAGATAACGTGTTGCCGGCGATTACCGGCCGGGTTTGCCCACAAGAGGATCACTGCGAAGGAAATTGCCTGTTGACGAAGAAGGTGGAGTCGCTGGGAATCGGTTACCTGGAACGATTCGTTGCGGACTACGAGCAGCGAATGGGAGTAGCGCCGGCAGTGAATGCGCCTTCGACCGGGAAGAAGGTGGCGATTGTGGGAAGCGGCCCGGCGGGATTAAGCGCGGCAGGAGATTTGGTGCAGAGGGGCCACCGAGTGCATGTGTTCGAGGCATTGCATGAGATCGGCGGAGTGCTGATGTATGGGATTCCGGAGTTTCGGTTGCCGAAACAGGTGATTCGCGAACAGATCGATACGATGCGCGCAATGGGAGTGGAGTTTGAGACCAACGTGGTGGTGGGGAAGACGGTAGAAATCGACGAGTTGTTCGAAGAAGAAGGCTACGATGCTGTGTTCATCGCAACGGGAGCGGGGCTTCCCGTCTTCCTGAACATTCCGGGGGAACATCTGAACGGCGTATATTCGGCGAATGAGTTCCTGACGCGGATTAATTTGATGCACGCATATGAATTCCCGCGTTACGACGAACCGATCGTGGAACTGAAAGGCAAACATGTAGCGGTGATTGGAGGCGGAAACACGGCATTGGATGCGATTCGATCGGCAAGGCGGCTGGGAGCGGATAAAGCGTACGTGTTATATCGCCGGAGCGAGGCGGAAATGCCGGCGCGCGCCGAAGAAGTGAAACACGCGAAGCAAGAAGGGATCGACTTCCAGGTGCTGACCAATCCAGTAGAATTCCTGGATGACGGCAACGGTTGGCTGAGGGCAGCGCGGTGCGTACGGATGGAATTGGGTGAGCCGGACGCGTCGGGCCGGAGGCGGCCGATGGCAGTGGCCGGCTCGGAATTTGAGATTCCACTGAGCGTTGCGATCATCGCGACGGGAACATCGGCGAATCCGCTGATCCAATCAACGACGCCGGGGCTGAAGACGAATCAGCGCGGGTACATCGAAGCCAGTCCGGAAACACAACGAACATCGCGAAAAGGCGTGTTCGCTGGGGGAGACATCGTAACGGGAAGCGCGACGGTGATCTTAGCGATGGGATCGGGGCGGCGAGCCGCGAAATCGATCCACGAGTATTTGACCACCAAAGAATGGTAAGAGCGCCAGCGAGGCAGTGCTGGATGAAGTAGAGCACACCAGGAGAACGGCCATGACAATACTAAAAACAGAAGCTTTGGCCTATCACTACGGAGCACGCCCCGGAAAGATAGAAGTATCGCCGACGAAGCCCTGCCGCACGCAGCGCGATTTGAGCCTGGCCTATACGCCAGGGGTGGCACAGCCTTGCCTGGAAATTAAGCAAGAACCGAGCGATGTATTCAAATACACAGCGAAGGGAAATCTTGTCGCGGTGGTGACGAACGGCACAGCGGTCCTGGGACTGGGGAACATCGGAGCGCTGGCAGGCAAACCGGTGATGGAAGGAAAAGCCGTCCTGTTCAAGAGATTCGCGGACGTGGACGTGTTCGATCTGGAAGTGAATTCGACAAATCCAGATGATGTGATCAAGTTGTGCCAGTTGCTGGAGCCGACCTTTGGCGGGATTAACCTGGAGGATATCAAGGCGCCGGAATGCTTCTACATCGAAGAGACGTTGAAGAAGACGATGAAGATTCCGGTGTTTCACGACGACCAGCACGGCACGGCAATCATTTCCGGCGCGGCATTGCTGAATGCGCTGGAAATTGTAGGAAAACGGATCGAGCAGGTTCGAGTGGTGTTCAACGGCAGCGGCGCGGCGGGAATCGCGTGCGCGGAGCATTACGTAAGGCTGGGAGTTAAACGCGAAAACATAATTCTGGCCGACACGAAAGGCGTCGTGTATGAAGGCCGAACTGAAGGAATGAACCCATACAAGGCGCGATTTGCGCGGAGGACAGAACTGCGAACGCTTGCAGAGGCGGTGAAGGGCGCAGATGTATTCGCAGGGCTTTCGGTCAAAGGCGCGTTTACTGGAGAAATGTTGAAAACGATGGCGGACCGGCCAATCGTGTTCGCGATGGCCAATCCTGATCCGGAGATCACGTACGAAGAAGCATTGGCGGCGCGCAAGGACGTGATCATAGCGACAGGCCGGTCGGACTTTCCGAACCAGGTGAATAATGTTCTGGGATTTCCGTTCATTTTTCGGGGCGCGCTGGACGTGCACGCTACGGCGATTAATGAAGAAATGAAAATGGCGGCAACGCACGCGCTGGCGGCGCTGGCGAAGGAAGACGTGCCAGACTCGGTTTGCCATGCCTATGGAGTGGACCGGATCCGATTTGGGCCGGAGTACATCATTCCAAAACCGTTTGATCCGCGAGTGCTGGTCTGGGAAGCAGCAGCGGTAGCCAAAGCTGCGATGGAATCCGGAGTGGCGAAGGAACCAGTGGATCTGGAGGAATACCGGGAACGGCTGGAACGGCTACTGGGAAGAGCGCACGAATTGATGCGCGTAATCGTACACAAGGCGAAACAGCGTCCGAAGCGTGTGGTGTTTCCGGAGGGCGAAAATGAAAAAATTCTGCGCGCGGCACACATCCTGGTGGAAGAAAAAATAGCGCAGCCAATGTTGATCGGATCCACGAGAGTCATCCGAGAAAAGGCAGAAGACCTGGGCGTAAACCTGGAGCGTATCCAGGTGGTGGATCCGAACATGTGGTCCAAGAGGGAGGAGTATATCCAGGCGCTATACGAACTGAGGCAGAGGCGAGGAGTAACGCTTACTGAAGCGCAGACACTGATCAACAACCGAAATATTTTTGGGTCGGTGATGGTACACATGGGAGACGCGGACGCGCTGGTAGGAGGCGTGACGCAACATTTTCCGGACACGATCCGGCCTGCGCTGCAAGTCATCAAGCCAAGGCCGGGCCTGCATAAGGTGTCGGGCCTGTATGCGCTGGTGACAAAACGCGGAGACATGTATTTTCTGGCGGATTGCACGGTGAATATCGAGCCGAGCGCGGAAGACCTGGCAGAAATAGCGTTGTGCGCGGCGGAGACAGCGCGCAGGTTCAACGTAAAACCACGAGTGGCGATGTTGTCGTTTTCGAATTTTGGCAGCACGCCGCACCCACTTACAGAAAAAGTGCAGAGAGCGGTGAAGCTGGTGCAGGAGGCCGATCCAACGCTGATGGTCGACGGAGAGATGATGGCGGATACGGCCGTGGAGCCAGGGATTCTGGAAGAGACGTATCCTTTTTCGAAGCTGCGAGGCGGTGCGAACGTGCTGGTGTTCCCGGACCTGACATCGGCGAACACGTGTTACAAGCTGCTATCGTGGATAGGCGGAGCGCAGAAGATCGGGCCGATCCTGATGGGCATGTCGAAGCCGGTGCATGTGCTGCAACGCGGATGCGAGGTGGAAGAAATCGTGAACATCGCGGCGATTGCGGTAGTAGACGCACAGGAAACGGAAGCGGCGTTGGATGCGGAGTTGAAGACGGATAAGCCGGCGGATGCGGTCGGCGCCACGGTGCCACACACGGTGGGTTAGTGTCTAGAGAGAAGAGAGATTCCTCACTTCGCAGATTCCGTTCGGAATAGCAGAATGATGAATTACTTGGCCTGAAGTTCCGCGGCGCGCTCGGTTAGGATCGCGTTCAGCTTTTCCATCACTTGAAATGCATCGGCTACGTACAGGACGTCGGCTTTGCCACGCGCCCAACCACAATTGGGATCGAGGTTGATGGCACGGCGGTCGTTGATGAAACGCCAGCCGACGACGTGAGGCTCTTCGCCATGGCAGCAGGTGGAAAGGCCTTTAGGATGGCGGGGCGTAGAACCTGTTTGACCAACCTGATTCATGTGAGTCATGAAATGAAGGACGGCCTGATTCTCGCCGCTCTGATCGACAAGGGATTTGCTGCCACCGAGGGAGGCGCCGGATTCGCGGAGGAAATTCAAAATGAGAGTTTCGGCTTGCTCGGGATGGATCTTGCCATCGGTTTGCTTTTTGGTCCAGCCAGCTCCGGCGACGAACAGGAGATTCGCATCGGGACGAATCGTCTGGGAATCGGACTTTGGAGCGCGAATGCCAGTGACGGAGGTGCGCTTGGCTTGCGGTGGAAGAGAGACGGCGAGTTCCTGAAAGGTGACGGGTGCGGGAGCTGCATGCCAGGGTTCATTGCAGCCGGAATCGAGCAAGAGAATCCAAGGACGAGCTTTGCGCTGGAAGATGCCTTCGATACGCTGACGATAGAACCAGCGAGTGGCAGCCACGGCGCCATCTGTGACATTGACCGATGTGATGTGCGTGTCTACTTGCGCGTTGAGACGCTGGGCGAGGCAAGGAAGCGCGCGGAAGAAGCGCGCGGTCGCCGGAGCGATAACCAATTGCGGGGCGGACGCACGGCAAAGAGCTTCGGCGGCTGCGGCGTCGCTAGAGAATCTTGGCTTGGCGAAATCGTGGCCTTGGACGGCAAGGATGCAAGCGGCACCGGCGGAGGCGAGGGAATCGGCGGAGGATTGAACGTTCTCACCGATGAGGCCGATTTCCAGTGGGGAGTTGAGTTGTTGCGAAAGAGCGAGGGCGGCGCCCAATGCTTCGAAGGCGATTTTGGGCAAGGAGGTGCCAGATTCATCGACGTGGGCGAGGAAAAGGATTTTCTCGTTCATGATTTTGCGATCCATTCTGCGATCTCGCGGGCAACTTCTTCGGCACCGAGATCCTTAACAACGCGGGTAGCACGCTGCTGTTTAGGAGGCGAAGCGCTGCGATACTGCAGCCCCGGCTGGGAAGGCGGTGCAGGCTTGGCTTTCTGGAGAGCGGGCATGATGGTGCGCATGTTGGCCATGCCGATCTGCGGATTGTTTCGCGGCTCGGGAAGATTACCGGTCGCCCAACCCAGCAGAGCGGGCGGGCCGGCACAAACGGAAACCTGGTGGCGCCCGCCCTCGATGCGCTCGAGGATTTCGAGAGAGCCATCGGCGAGGACGGTTAGCTGGTCCACGCCTTGAAACTGATCGAGAATGCCGAGGCGCTCGCCGATTAGTTGCAGGGTGACGCCGGCGCCGCGAGACGCGGATTCCCAACCACCGAAGAGCAAGAGGCGCGAACGATCGAGGCCTGGCAAGGCAGCGATCGCGGCGGCGAGAATTTCGGCGGTGCAATGAGCGTCAGAAAATCCGCTGGCAGAGCCATCGATGGCGAGTAACTCGAAACTGACTTTTTGGGCGATGGTCATCATGACCTGCTGAAGTTTGGCCTTGGGTCCAAGGCTGGCGAGCCAGACTTTGCTTCCCGAATGAAGAGAAGCGAGGTTCGCGGCCTCGTAGAGCGCGTGAGCCGCCCAAGGATCGAGGATCGCGGGAAGAAGCATTTCATTTTTGAGAGTCGGACCAGCGGGAGATTCGACGGGCTCGAGAGTTTGCAACGGATCGGGCACGATGCCACCGCAAACGACAATATGGAAAGCGCTACTCATAGTGGTGATGTCCTCAATTCAGTTCAACGCTGAGTGCAAACCGCCGGAACCGGCGCGGAAATCGACCTTGCCCGGCTCGCTGGCTGTTTCAGCCAAACAATTCCACAAGCAGGCGCCACAAAAGATGCATTTTTCGCGGTCGAAATTCGGGACGCCAATTTCACCGCGGGTGATGGCCTGACCCGAGCACATTTCGACGCACAGTTTGGGCTCGCAGTTAAGGCAGACTTGAGGGCGAACGAAGATTACGTGATTGGCGTAGCCCGGCTGCGCCTGCACGCTGCCGCCCATGAGCAGAACATCTTGCTGCGAGATCAGCAGTTTTCCATCAAAAGGAATTTCGGGCCAGCCACAGCGGGTCATGATCTGATCGTGAAGGGGAACGCCGCGGGCGATGGCATCGTCTTTCAGGCGCTGCAAGTCAGCTGAAGTAACGCGGGCGCCGTAGACTTCGCTGAGGGATGCGGCGGTACGCTGCCGGCGTTGCGAAGGAAACGAAAGCCGACCACCTGTGAAACCTGCTAGCGCCATTCCGAAGAGGCCAGGAAGCAGTCCGAAGTGGAAGCCGTTGCGCGAATTGGCGGCAACGCGAGATTCGCGATCGACCCAACTGCCACGACGACGGCGGATGTACGCGGATTGTAGATTTTCGCGAGTGAAAGGACGCTGGTCTTCGAGGAGTTCCAAGACAGCTTCGCCGAGTTGGACGCCGGTGGACCAAGCTTCGTCGACGCCGGAGCCCGCGAGGACATTAGTGCTTCCAGAACTTTCGCCAATGCGGGCGTAGCCGTTGCCCGCAAGGAACGGTTCGCCGTGACGACCCGACTCCTGCAGGGACTTCGCGCCCCAAGATTTGAGCGTGCCACCTTCGATGTGACGCCAGAGATAAGGATGAAGGACGAAATGCTGGAGATAGCGATAGGCGGTGCGGACGGGACTGCGGAACCACGACGGAATGAAGATGCCGACGGAGGCGAGGCGATTGGGATGAACGTAGAGGAAGCCGAAGATTTCCGGTTCGGGATAACCAAAGGTATGAAGGACGGTGCCAGGTTCGAGTGAGCAGTTTTCGGGAAGCTCGATAACCATCTTCATGCCGAGAGCCCATTCGGGGACGTGAGAGTTGTCGGGAACGCCGAAATGCGTGTCGATGGCGCGGCCGACGGCGCCCACCGGGCCATCGCCGACGACGGTGAGCCAAGCGCGGACGTCCATACCAGGCATGAATCCATCTTGAGGCGAGCCGGTGAGATCCGTGCCCTGATCGGCGAGGCGAATTCCGACGACGCTGTCGTTCTCGATCAGTGGTGAGGAGACGGGGCTGCTGGGCCAGATCTGAACCTGGCCGGACGCGGAAAGTTGTTCACTAACCCATTGATTGAATTGGCCGAGAGACATGACGAGGCCATCGTGCTTGGCGAGAAAACTGGGGATGTACGGCAACTCGACGGCGTGATCGCGGAAGGGCAAGAGTTTGCGGAAGCCGCGAATAAACTTATCGGCAGTGCGCAGCGCGAGAGAACGCCTGCTGGCGCCGATGGGATCGAGCAAGTAAACCAATTCCTCTTTTTTTACGGCCGTGGCCATAGGAATTTGCGTCGGGTCGAGATCGGGGAAGCTGGCGCGAATGCCGCGGGCTGGCGTGACGGCGCCGGAGACACCAAAGCCCAAGCCATCGGCACGTTCGTAGCAAATCACCTGAAGAGGAGTGCCGGGAGCGGAAGGACTGTCGAAGCGGGGCGAACCGTCAAGATGCAAAGAGTTGCGCGAGAGGGTGGTGAGGAAGCCGCCCATGGCGGGGCCAAAGCCGACGCAGGCGATGTCCACCAGCATCTGCTGACGCTCGACGGCGGTAGTTGATTCGGGCGCAGCAGGGTTCATGCGGGATAGTCCAACACTTCCGGGATCATGAGTTTGGAGACGCTGTCGGCGGCGCGATCTTTTGCGAGGCGAGCGCCAGTGAGACAAGTGTCGAGCTTGTTGTGGAGCGCGAGGAAAGTATCGGCACCGGCGCATTTGGCGCATGGGCCAGCTTTTTGCGGATGCGAGCCGTCGGTGCCGAGGATGTCAACGGTGCAAGCGGAGATTCCGGGAATGAAGCCTTCGAGTTCGTCGATTTCGTCCTGAAGGAAACAACCGCGAGCGCCTGCTTCGTCCCAAGAAGGGTGACGATTGTAGCCGAATACCAACTCGGCGCAGATCCGGGCAACTTCGCCGCTGGCGCGAGCGGACTGGACATGGCAGAGATCGGTCATGAAGTTCACCAGTCCGGGCAGGCCGTCTTCGACGGAGGCATCTTGCGCTCCGTGGCGTTCCAGTTCGAGGACGTCGAGGATCTGGCAACGCGCGGCGAGCAGCCAGCAAAGCGCGTCGGCAACCGGGAAGGTAACGCCCTGACGGGCGCTGTGATACAGCTTGTTGCCATCGCCATCGGTAGTGTGTTGCAGACGCTCAAGCGTCCACAGCCACATGGTCATGGCGGTGGCGAGAGTGCAAGCGCCTGTGCCAGGATGGTCTGAAGCAATGCCGCGCATTTCGCGAATCCAGTTGCGGAACTGGGCGAGGAAAACGGGATTCGTCATGGTGATGGAAAGCTGGCGACGCTGGACGGCCTCCGGGCCTTCGTAGGTGGCTTCGAGTTGCGCGTCCATCCACTTGTTGCCGAGAAAACCCGGGCAGTCTTCCGTGATGCCGTAACCACCCATGAGGCTGACTGCTTCGCGCATCATCTGAGCGCCCCAGCCGGTGTTCCAGAGCTTGGCGGCGGGACAGAGGATGTCAGCGAGAGAATCCAACTGAAGGAAGCGATACAGCGGATCAGAACGAAGCTGTTCCTTGCGAGGATCTTTGTCCGGGAGACCGAGAAGAGTCGCGGCTTCCTCCGAGCATTGTCGAAGGAGTTTGGCTTGGGCGCGCGAGCCGGTAACACCGCGATTTGCGAGGATGGTCTCTGCTTCGCGTTCGAGCGGATCGAGTTCATCGAAGGCGCGGGCGGCAGCAAAAGCGAGAGAAGCGCTGGCTTCGCCAGTGGCCCAGATATCGACGAGACGGTGGAGAGAATCTTCGCGGGCCTGCAAACCCATCTGGTAACGGACAGAGCCAGGCGTGGCGGTCGTAGCGCCACGGAACCTGCCACGCTGGTAACGGATGATGGGCTCGACTGCGGAAAGCAATTTTGCGGCGGTCATCACACCAACAGTGACGCGAGTGCGGCGGAACACGGCTTCGATGACTTCACTGTGGGAGTGGCGCGGGAGAATCTGGCCGTCCTTGACGTCGTAGCCGCCAACGATGCGGCTGGCCGGGATGCGCAGGTTGAAGATGGGATCGCCGGTGGAGGAAAGCTGGTGGACCATTTTGCGCGTGGGAGTACCGCGATCGAAGATGCCGGGATCGCCTTCTTCGAGAATGACCATGCAACTACCCTTGACGCGGTCGTCGTCGGAGTCCACAGCGGCGGTGACGAAGTTGGCAAATCCAATGTTAGTGATGAAGCGGCCGCGCTTCTCAACTTGCAGGATAGGCTCTTCGCCTGGTTTCCACTCGACGATCCGGATTTTGCCATCGAGCATGCCGGTATCCACGCCAACGTAAGGAATGGGCTCGGTAAGGCAGAAGGCACCGCGCCAAGGCTTGCGATCTTCACCGGGCTGGGGTGGGGCCGCCAGCTTCATGTAGTGATCCTGCTGTTCTTTAGTGCCACGTTCGTGGATAGGCGCCAAGGCAAGACAACCAGCCAGGCTAGCTGTGGCGGCGCCGCCATCCACCCATGCCAATTCGAAAGCGACGAGTGCCAATGCCAGGTTGCGCGGTCCCGAAATGAAACCACCCTGCTCGGGGTCCATGAAGACAGCGGTTAGGCCAGCGCGATCGAAGGCTTCGAGCATCTCGGCCTTGGCAGGGGTCCATTCATGGGTATTGCGGCCACCTTGCGCAACGAGTTTGGCTACCGGGCCCCGGGCGACAGAGCGAGCAGACTGCACGAGCATCTGCAAATCGTAGCGGTCGGCAAAGCGCCATTGGATTTGGCGGGCAGAATCGGTGGGCAAGGTGCGCAGGGAGTCCAATTTGAGGGAAGGTGCCAGGGACATAGAAGGTCCTTTCGAGAGCGGCTGCAAGCATCATCTAATCAGGGGACACACGGGTCTGTGCTACACGTCACAAGAGCCCGTGATGTGCTTAGGAGCAGTGGCTCGGGCGTCTAGGCTCGATGGAAGGCGGCGATTGCGAAGACGACAGAGCGCTGCTGAGCCTCGGTGAGTTCGGGATAGATGGGAAGTGAGAGAACCTCGCGGCTGGCCGCTTCGGATGCGGGGAAGTCGCCGGGCTTGTGACCGAGATAGGAAAAGGCTTTCTGAAGGTGCAGAGGGATCGGATAGTAGATTTCGGACGGAATGCCACTGGTGCTGAGGTGCTCACGGAGGTTGTCGCGATTGGTGGAGCGGATGGTGAACTGATTGTAGACATGCATGGAGTGAGGAGGGACAACAGGCAAAGACACTTTCGATTCTAGATGGAATTCGCGGAAGAGATCGCGATAACGATCGGCATTGCGCTGGCGGGCAGACGCCCATTTATCCAAATACTTCAACTTGACGCGGAGAATGGCAGCCTGAAGGGCGTCGAGGCGGCTATTCATACCCAGCAACTCGTAGACGTATTTGTCGCGGGCGCCGTGCACATGCAAGAGGCGAAGCCGATCGGCCAGGGCAGCGTCGTTGGTGGTGATGATGCCCGCATCGCCAGCGGCGCCGAGATTCTTGGACGGGAAAAAGCTGAAACAGCCCATCAGGCCCAAGCTGCCAACCGGGCGTCCGGCGTAGCGCGCGCCAATGGCCTGGGCCGCGTCTTCGATGACGGGAATGCGTTGCGCAGAAGCAATCTCAAGAATCGGATTCATGTCGGCTGACAAGCCAAAAAGATGGACGGGAATGATGGCACGAGTTCGCGACGTAATTGCGTTGTGGATGGCTTGGGGAGAAATGTTGAAGGTTTGCGGATCTATATCGACAACGACGGGTTTGGCTCCTACGCGAGCGATGGAACCTGCAGAAGCGAAGAACGTAAACGGGGTGGTGATGACCTCGTCGCCGGGACCGATTTCAAGAGCCAAGAGAGCAAGAATCAGGGCATCCGAGCCGGAAGCACAAGCAATGGAATAAGAGCATTCAGTGAGCGCGCTGATTTCATCCTCAAACGCAGTGACTTCCGGACCGAGAATGAATTGCTGGGCTTCCAGAGTGCGGGTGACTGCATCAAGAATTTCCTGGCGGATGGTGGCGAACTGCGCCTGCAAATCGAGGAAAGGCATTAGCATTTTTTGTGGCGCGGCTGAACCGGACATGTAAGAAAGTCTACATCACAACGTGAGAGTGCGAAATTGCGATTGGTTAAAGGTTTGCGCCGGTTCGATCAAGAGAGATTGACGACCTGCACTCGCAATTTTTCAAAATCTGGGGTGCCCAAATTTCGTGCGCTGGCCAGTTTAAGGTAAGGCATCGCACTGACGTCCATATTCCAGTAAGCCTTCGCGACATAGGCGTCGAGAGCAACCGGGTCGGTGCCGGCGATAAGAGTTTTCTTCAAGAGCACATCTTCCAGGTTACCGCCGGTTGGGCCGTTGCGGAGAAGGACGCGGTAAGAATCAACGAGAGTGAGAGTGGGGCGAATGAAATCGGCAAGGTCAACGAGGCTCTCGTGAATGTGCTGGTGAAGCTGGGCGCGTTGTCCGCCGAGAATACCGTACCAATTCTTCATGCCGAGAGTGACGCCGGTGAGGCTGTGATGCTTGGCGATAGGAACGTTGATAACCTTATCGGTTTCGAGGAAGGGTTGAAAGACGGGCCAGTTCTGCAAGAAATCGCCGCCGAGGTCAACTTGCTTGAAGCGGGAAGGCTCGGGCAGCAGAACTTCGGCGCCTTGCTGGCGCGCGGCTTCGGCGATGCCGGAGCGCTGGAAGCAGCGGCGAGGGTCGTTGCAGCTGACGTCGGTGACAATAACTTTTTTTGCGCCGGCATCCCAACATTGGCGGACCAGTTCGGCAACGAGCTGAGGATTGGTGTTGGCGGCTTGTTCAGGAGTGCGATCCCAGGCGATGTTTGGCTTAACGATGACGACATCGGAGCGTGAAATGAAGCGCTTGATGCCACCCATTTCCTGAAGCGCGCGGCGAACGAGTTGCTCCGGTTCACCACCGGCGATTACAGCTAATTGCGGAAAGTCGGGCGATGCAGGGACGGTGTGACAGCGCTTGGCGTTGACGACCAGTTCATCCGTAGGACGTTCACTGCGATGGCTGAGCCACCTGCCGGCGGCGATGGTTCCCGCACCGAGTCCGGCAAGGCCGAGCAGGCGCAGGAGGGCCTGGCGACGATCCATACCGCTATCGCTGGATTCTGCCATGGTGTTTCCTCCCGCCAGTGACTACAGCTCGACTAAAGTAATGCGTTGCGGATCATTGGTACCCAAGCGATGTTGCGCATCCGCAGCAACAGCAATGTATTTCGGAGGCCTGCCAGCTGCGGTGAGAGTCTTCAAGCCTTTTTCGGCGCGCTTGCGTTCGATGATCTGCCAGGCGGTGTAGTCGTGCGCGACCGGGTCGGAAGCGATCATCAGGCCATTAAACTTCCAGGTATGTTGCGGCTGAAAGCTGGGGCCACCCTCGTAGCATGCAGTGAACATATCGCAGATCGAGAGACGGAATTTGTCTTTCACTACGGAATGCATATATAGGTCGGCAACGTAGGGGCAACAGTTGTTGGAATGAAAGTCGTTGGGATTATCGACGACACCATACATGTTCTTCATAGCCGCAGTGACACCGGCGCCGCTGTGATCCTTGAGGATGGGAACATTGATCATGCAGGTGCAGGTGCGAGTGAGCAGCTTGGAGAAGCGGGTGGTGGTGCTGCCGTAAACGGATTGCTTGTCTTCGTAGCCGATGCTTTTGTCGTCGGTGCCGATGACGCGCTCTCGATTGGGATCGTAGGAGAGGTGATAGCCCGCGCGCGTCAATTCGCGATTGGTGCGGTCCCAGACGACGATGTCATTGGGTTTGATGCCGGCTTGTTTGAGGCGTTCACAAATGGCATCGACAAGAGCGACGCTCGTGGAGAGCCCTGGGCCAGCGATGGTGTTGACCTTTAATCCGACCACATCACCAGGGTGGACCACGCTCTTCCAGACTGCGACGGGATCCTGCAGGTCGTAGAAAGACAGCATGGCGCGATCGAGGAGCTTCTGCACGCGCACAGGATCCAAGTGGGAGCCCGTGCCATAGAGCTGCGGATCACGCGCGATGACCACTTTTGATTTGAGAGTGTTGTCTGGTTGGACTGCCGCGGGAATCGCGAGTTTGGTTGCGCCCAAGCCCACGGCACCAGCAACACAGGTCCTCAAGAATGAACGACGGCTGCTATCGGATTTTTTGTTCATGCGAACTCCTTCTGCCGACGCGAGCGTGGGCGCTACTTGATCAATCTGTCGTCAATGCGTTTACCCAGATCGAGCAGACCCTGGGCCAAGAGCGGTGAACTCTGGTAAGCGACAATGCGAACTAGAAATTTTCCCTGGCGGAAGACAAGGCTCTGCTCATAGAGGCGCGCGGAGTCGCCAATTGGCGGAGTAGTTGCGCCTTGTGAGGGTTCCGAATCGAAGATGGCTTTGGCACCGGCCGCGGAGGACATGGTGTAGATGTCGACGACCGCCTCGAACTTATCCTGGAACTTGTAATCGCTGGTGGAAGCGCTCTGTACGCCTGACTTCAGGTATTTCTCGGCATCGCCATCGATGTACTTCCAGAGTTCAGCGGCGGGGAAGGTGCGAATCTCGTCGCCGCGCGTCCAACCCTGAACCTGATTGGACTCAGGAAAGGGATTGGCGGTCGGGGCGCCCGTCTTGTTGCCGCAGCCGAAGCTGAAGAACAACGCGAGAGTCAGTGCGGTCGATGTGATGATGTGGGACAGCTGGGGCTTGATCATGGATGCGGTCTCGCTTTGCGGTGATTCAGGAGGATCTGGTTGGTTTTGGAGCGAGTCTCGCCGATGCTGAGGACGTAGACGGCGGGGCGGTCGTGCACCGGGCAAGCATATTCGCAGGAGCCACATCCGACACAGAGAGCGGGGTCGAGATAGGGCTGTTTGATTTCGCGCGCATTGCCGTGACTATCGATGACCTCGGCGGGGCGCATGTAGATGGCTTTGGGAGAAGTGGGGCACCACTCTTCGCAGACGATGCAATCAGTAGCCATAGCCCAAGGCAAGCAGCGGCCGCGATCATAAAAGGCGGTGCCGATTCTGACGGGTTTGGTGTCGCTGTCGACGCCGACGACCCAACCTTTGGACTTGGGAGTGATCTCCCAAATGGCGCCAGTGGGACAGACTTGCGAACAGAGCACGCAACTTGGCTCGCAATAGCCGATACGCGGAACGAGTACGGGAGTCCACAGACCTTCGAGCCCAGCCTCGGAAAAAGATGGCTGCAGCGCATTGTTGGGGCAGATTTTCATACATTCGCCGCAACGGACGCAGCGCGTGAGGAAGTCGGATTCTTCCAGGGCGCTTGGTGGACGGAGCAGGCGATCGTTTTTCTCGCTGGCAAATCCGGTGGTGCTGCGCATCAGAGGAATCAAAGCTGCACCGGCAGCCATAGAGGTGAGGGCCTTACGGCGGTTCAGGTTCGGGCCTTCGACCACTGCGCTGTTGGGGAAGAACTTGAACGCCAAGCCGTGGTGCGGACACGCGTCGAGGCAGTTCAGGCAGAGATGGCACTCGGACTTGCGCCAAGGCACTCCGCCGATAGGATCGTCGCCACCCTGACAGGCGAGCAAGCAGCGATTGCAGTTGTCGCAAGCGGCGGGATCTTTGTGCAAACCCAAGATCGACCAACGGGAGACGGTACCGAGCAGAGCGCCAAGAGGACAGATCGCGCGACACCAGAAGCGGGTGACGCGATAGTTCAATGCCATGATGAAGACAAACAGAAAACCGAGGGAGAAGCCCTGGCGGAAGTGAGGTTGTTTGAAATTGAGGACGAGAACGCCCAAGAGCCAGTGCAAAAGGCTGCCGGCGACTTGCAGCGGAGCAAAGCCACTGTGCTCGACGGCATTGAGTGCGGCATTCACGGCATAGTTCAAACCAGGGAAAATCGAGAGGCCGAGAGAACGGACCAGAAAGGAGAAGGGATCGAGCCAACCGAGCAGGCCTGTTCCGAGAGGCGCGGCTACCAGGACGGCGATCAGGAGGTAATACTTGGTTTTCTGCCAAGGCTTGTAGCGATTGGAGGCGATGAGCTGCTTGCCGCGTTTGGTTTCTGATTTGAGGCTACCGAAGAAGTGATTGAGGGTGCCCAAGGGACAAATCCAACCGCAAAAGAAGCGGCCGAAAAAGAGGGTTGGAATCAGGACCAGGAGACTCCAAATTAAGCCATGATAGAGGGCACGGCTAGCGAGGGCATTGGAGATGGCGACCAAGGGATCCAGTTGGAAGAACAACTGGACAGGGTAAGGCAAGCGGATCTCGTCCCCCCTGGCCTGGAGCGAGCCGCGGAACTCGGTGCGGAGTAAGAGCAGTAAAAAGATGCTCAGGAAAAGGATCTGCGAAAGGCGCCGTAGATTGCTCAGCGTCAAATACTTCACAGGATGATTGTGTGGGATGGATGGGCAGGTGGGATGTGACCGGCGTCACTTGGGGTGGGAGAGAGAGGTTATCTAGAGAAGAGATTTACTGATGATGAAGAATAGGGTAGGTTAGAGGGAGGCGGTTGCGGCAGTAAAACCTTTAGGAACAATAAGAACAGTGGCAACTGGATTGCGGGAATAGACGTAGCAGATGTCGAGTTTGGCCTGAGGAAGAAAGGCGTTGAGAGAAGCCATGGCACGCCAGGAAACGCCGTTTGAAAACATTGAGGGTGCGCTGGAGTATGTGGGGTTTCTATTAGAGGCCTCGAGGGAAGCGCAAAAGCACGTGGAGACGGAAATCACGAGCGCCAGCCGACCGGAACTGGCCCGGAAACAGCAAGCGCTGCAACTGGTGAAGTACAAGCTGACGGTGCTGGAGTCGCACATGGTGGTGAGCAAACGAGTGCTGAATGACCTGCGGAAACTGCGGAGCCTGATTCTAGAGGAACGACGGGTACACGTTAAAACCGCTTCCGCGTGATCGAAACCCGCCTGACAGCTGGAATTCCTGCCTGAGAAACCTGGAAACCTGAATAGTTCACGCGTGACCCGCGCACTTGCTTCGGCGTGTTTAAGATGGTGAAGTCCGGAACGGCCGCAAAGCACTGGGTTATCGCTGGCTCCCGCTCCGAGTCGAACCCCATTGATGGATTGAAATGAAGCAAGCGACCTCTCGGATGGAGGACGACCCGCCCATGACTGAAGTTGTTACGAAGTCTCTGCCAGAAAATGCCTACACGCCTCTAAAACCTGGGGAAGCTTGTGAGCCCCTGGTACTCGCGGGAGAAGTATTGCCAGAACTGACGTGGAGATCGGTAGGATGGGGATTATTTCTTTGCGTGATCTTCACGGTGGCTTCGGCGTATTCGGGGCTGAAAGTTGGGCAGGTGATGGAGTCGGCGATTCCAATCTCCATTTTGGTGATTGGATTGGCGAGGATGTACCGGAGGTGCTCTTCGTTCTGGATAGAAGTAATATCACCGGAATTGGCGGAGTGGCGGGATCGGTGGTGGCCGGAGCAATCTTCACGTTGCCGGCGCTGTATATCTTGAAGCTGGACCCGCACCCAATCCAGACGATTTTCATTTGCGTGGCAGGAGGATGCCTGGGGGTGCTGTTCCTGATTCCGTTGCGGCGGTATTTCGTGCGGGAGCAGCACGGGCTACTTCCCTTCCCTGAGGCGACAGCAATCACCGAAGTGCTGGTGACAGGTGAGAAAGGCGGCTCGCAGGCGAAGTTACTTCTACAGGCCACGGCGATCGCGGCAGTCTATGATTTTCTTGTAACGACCTTTCAGGTCTGGAAAGAGTATCTGGATTTTCGGTTTGTGCCGGCGGTGAGAATGCTGGCCGAACGGGCACGAATGGCATTCAGTTTTGACGCGATTGGATTCACGTTGGGACTGGGGTACGTAATCGGGCTTGCGGAGTTCGCTGATTTTGTGTGCCGGAGGAATTCTGTCGAACATGGTGTTGGTGCCACTGATCTGGTTTGTGGGGAGCCACCCTGGACACGGCGGTGTATCCGGCGGCAATCCCAATCGCAAAGATGACGGCGGTGCAGATTTACAGAAATTACGTGCGATTCGTGGGGGTTGGAGCGATTGCGACGGCGGGGATTTTCGGAATTTTGAAATCGCTGCAGATCGTGGCCGGTTCGTTTGGGATTGCATTGCGTGTATTTCGAAAGGGAGAGAGCGCGGTAGGAGAGCGGAGAGATCGGGACGTGCCTGTCACAACGATTCTGCTGGGTGTCGTCCTGAGCGCGATCGGTATTGCCGCGTTCCTTGGGAACCTGCAGCATTCGTGGACGATCATGGCAGCGGGCTTGGTGCTAACGGTGATTTTTTCGTTCTTTTTTGCTTCGGTGGCAGCGAACGCGATTGCAACGACCGCGCGTAATCCCGTTTCTGGCATGACTATGCTGACAATTATTTTGTCGTCCGCGGTGCTGCTGCGGTTCGGGCTTTCTGGCACAACGGGAATGTTCTTCGTGATGGCTATAGCCGGGATCGTGTGCACAGCGCTGTCGGTGTCGGGCCAGACGATCACTGATTTGAAGACAGGATATTGGATGGGGTCAACACCGGCGGCTCAGGAAAAGGTGAAATTCCTGGGAGTGATTGCTGCGGCGATCGCTTCTGGACTAACGATAATTCTGCTGGCGCGGACATTCCAATTTGGAGAGGCCGCGGCGGGGGATTTGCGGCCTGTACTGACATCGCCGCAAGCGTCGATCATGAAAGCGTTGGTGGAGGGATTCATGAGCCACCAGCCGATTGCATACCTTCTGTTTGGGGCCGGCGCAATGATCGCATTGATCATGGAAATGCTGGGACAACCGTCGTTGATTTTCGCGTTGGGAATGTATCTGCCCCTGGAGTTGAATACGCCGGCACTGGTTGGCGGCGCACTGTCGCACTGGCTGAACAAACGATCGGAGAAAATGGAGACGGAACCGGGAAGACGCGTGCGGTCGCGCGGAGTGATTATCGCGTCGGGATTGATGGCCGGAGGAGCGTTGGGAGGGGTGTTTGGCGCGGGACTGCGGCTGATACCGGGATATCGCGAAGAGCTTATTCGCACACCTTTCTACGGGAATGAAGTGATTTCGCAGATTGTTTCCACACTGTTTTTTGTCGGACTGTGCATTTATGTGTGGAAGGGTTCGCTGCATAAGGAGAAGGGGAGCTAATGGACAAAGTTGCCAAATATGTGGCTGACGCGATTTTGGGAATCGATACATTGTGGGGCGGAGACGTGATGTGCGCTTCGGGGACCGGGCGGTTCATTGCGGATTCGTGGTTTTCCGATGAGCCATTACCAAAGGCTTACACACTAGCTACGGCGGGAAAAATCAGGAAAAGTCGGCGGCGTAACCGGTAAGAAGGCGGATCGAAAAGCTATCGAGCAATACCTGAAACAGGTGGACATCAGCGGCGCGGTGGCGGGTGTCCGCAGCGAGGCGGAAAAGATCGGCGGGCTGCGCGGAAAATATCTGACAGGGCTAGCTCTGTGCATGGAAACGATGCTGGAACTGGCGATGGAGACTGTGGGGAAGGGTGAGGCGGTCAGCTATGAGCGATGCGTGAAGGCATCTACGGGAAAGCCGCCCGAGGCTTCAAAGCCGGCACGGAAGCGGGAGAAGGTGGCGGAGCTGTTGAGGAGAGCCGGGTACCTGTCGAAGAAGTCAAAAAACATTTTGCCGGCAGTGGACGCGTGGCGACGAGATCGCGTGGTGCCGATGGCGTCAATGCGAGCGCTGAGCACGGCGGTGATTGCGCACTTTGATCGATTGAGCGAGGCCAACCTTGCACCCTATCTGCCGAAGGAACTGGCACGAGTGCCCCGAGCCAATATCGAGTTTTTGCCGATCAAAGAGGCGTGGTTTTCCGGGTCAATGAATTATCTGGGGAGGGCCCGGACAGCAGAAGGTGCGCCGCAGTACGAAGCGACGTATGAGATCAATGCCTCGTTGAAGATCTCCGTCCCAGAGTTCGAGCAGTTGATCAGCCACGAAGTGGTGCCGGGGCACGTGACGACGTTCGCGTACCTGCAGAACCGCTATGCACAGAAACAAGCGGACTTCGAAGCGACGGTGTTGACGATGAACACGAGAGCCGCAACGCTGTTTGAAGGCATAGCGAATAATGCCATTTTGATCGCGCACGGCGTGACGGAGATTGACGAGTTGCCGGACGAAGATCTGCAGATAGGCGTGCTGCTGGCGCTGCTGCAGGATGACGCGAAGAACCAATCGTCGTATTTAACGTGGAAAGAGAAGGTTGCTCAACGAAAGGTTGCGCAGATTCTGCGGCAAGAGTTTCTGGTCACCGAAGAGCGGGCTGACAAATTGTCGGGAGCCTGGGGAAGACATCCATTGCTGGGACGAATGTATCTTCCTGCTTATCGATCCGGGACAGAACGCGTGGCGGAGCTGCGGCGGCGTTACAAAGCGGAGAACATTTTGCCAGCGTTGTACGGGTGCAACGGACTGGTTGATATCGAGAGCGTGGAAAGCGCGGTGGGAGAAACTGAGCGCTGAGGGAATCAAGAGGATCATCGATCAGTCGCATAGAAACGACATAGAATAGTCGACTATGACTACCTTTATGCGTTGCTTGATGGTTTGTTTGTGTGCATGTGTTCGGTGCAGCCCGAAGTGCCGCGCAGGTTGCCCCGCTGATCGCAAACATCGAAGGACGCTCGACCACCAGCCTGAATGGGCAATGGCAAGTGATTGTGGACCCATACGACGTTGGAGCGGTGGACTACCACGCGCACGCGCTGCAGGGCAACGGCGCGTTTTACAAAAACTACAAACCTCAGTCGAAATCAGAATTGGTCGAATACGACTTTGACACTTCGGGCCGCTTGAATGTGCCGGGCGATTGGAATACCCAACGCGACGCATTGCTGTTTTATGAAGGGAGCGTGTGGTACAAGCGGTCGTTTAACTACATTAAAGCCCCGAAGAAGAGAGTGTTCGTGCATTTCGGCGCCGCGAATTATATGGCATACGTGTATTTGAATGGAGAGGAACTGGGGCAACACGAAGGCGGATTTACCCCTTTTGATTTCGAAATAACAGACCGGGTGCGTCCTGAAGGGAATTTCCTGGTTGTTCGGGTGAATAACACAAGAGGGAAAGATTACGTTCCGACGGTGAACACGGACTGGTGGAACTATGGAGGGCTAACACGCCCGGTGACGCTGGTGGAGGTGCCGGAGACCTTCATTCAAGACTACTCGGTGCAATTGGAGAAAGGATCGACACGGCAAATCAAGGGATGGATCCAGCTGAATGGCAAACAGCTTCAGCAGAAAGTTACGGTTCGCGTTGCGGAAGCCGGGGTGAACAAGACTCTGCAGACGAATGCAGCGGGGCGCGCAGAATTTTCATTTGAGGCAGATCTGACCCTGTGGTCACCGGAAAGTCCCAAGCTGTATAGGGTAGAGATCGCCAGCGAGACAGACGACTTGACGGACCGGATAGGGTTCCGCTCGATTAGCGTTCAAGGAACAGACATTCTTCTAAACGGAAAATCAGTTTTCTTGCGTGGCATCAATATCCACGAAGAAGCGCCGATGCGCTCAGGACGAGCATGGAGCGAAGACGACGCGCGGATCCTGCTGGGCTGGGCGAAAGAACTGGGGTGCAACTTCGTACGCCTGGCGCACTATCCGCACAACGAAGCCATGATACGAATGGCCGACCAGATGGGAATTATGGTGTGGGAGGAAGTGCCGGTGTACTGGACAATTCAATGGGAAAACCCCGGAACGCTGCGGAACGCGGAGAATCAACTGAGCGAATTGATTGCACGCGATCACAATCGGGCGGCGCTGATCATTTATTCGGTGGCAAACGAGACACCCATCAGCGAAGCGCGGAACCGGTTTCTGGGTCAGTTGATTCAGCTTGCGCACGCTAACGATCCAACGCGGCTGGTGTCTGCCGCGCTTCAGGCGGAAGAGACCAAAGATGGAAACCGGCTAACGATTCATATCAACGACCCGATTGCCAACGAACTCGATGTTATGGGGAACAACGAATATATCGGGTGGTATGTGCACAACATCGCAGACCTGGACAGCACGGACTGGGTGTCGAAGTATAACAAGCCTCTGATCATGAGCGAGTTCGGAGGGGACGCACAATTCGGAAATCACGGCGACGCACAGACACGCTTCACGGAGGAGTATCAGGAGACTCTGTACGAACATCAAATTGCGATGCTGAAGCGCATTACCTTTCTGCGCGGAACGACGCCATGGATTCTGATGGATTTTCGCAGTCCGAGAAGGACTCTGCCGGGGATTGAGGATTACTTCAACCGGAAGGGGCTGGTGTCGGATCATGGCGAGAAAAAGAAGGCCTTCTTTATGTTGCGGCAGTGGTATGAGCAGAAGGCGAAGAACCCTTGAAGTGAAACCCGGGCTAGCGTAAACGCTAGCGCTGCGCTCGGAATGACAAAGTTTAGTAGCTTTTTCACCGACGGTGAAGCCATGCATTCAGCAAAACAGCCGTTGTAACGCAAACCCTCAGTAGCGGGTAGGCTTGCGTGTGACTTGTTCGTTCAGCCCTTGGTGCGATCGGTGAAGCGGAAGAACAAGGATTGTTTTGCAACGGGTTCCGCCAAGTTGTTGAGCGCCACCATCTGAGATTGCGAGAGCGGAGTAAACTCGCGGGCGATCTGAACGTTTTCTTCAAGCTGGGCAACATTGTCGCAACCGACAATGACGGTGCCAACGGGGTGGGAGAGAACGAAATTCATCGCCTCGCGCATGTTCATGACGCCGGGGCGCGTGGCAATTGCCGAGCCCTCCCAAGAATGTTGTTGCTGCTCCAGGGGAGGTGGAGTCCAAGTGGAAAGTAATCTGCCGCGCGCAGGTACCTTCATACCGATGATGCCCATTTGCTTCTCGACGACTAAAGGCAGTAATTGATCAGTGAAGCTGTGAATGTGCGAATCGGCGGCATTCAGAGACATCAGGATGGTGTCGAAGGAGTGGCGATTCACGGCGTCGATCAACGCTTCGGGACGGTAATGGCCGGTGACGCCCAGAAAACGCACGACCTTTTGTTGCTGCATCTCGAGCAGCGCTTCCATAGCACCGCCCTTAGCGAAAACGGCATTCACATCTTCAGGCAAACCGATGTCATGCAATTGCCACAAGTCAATGTGATCGGTATTCAAAAGGGCGAGGGACTGTTCGATCATGCGCAAAGAACCCTCGCGCGTACGTTCTTTGGTCTTGGTAGCAAGAAAGGCGTCGTGGCGGCGCGTCTTCATGACGCGGCCAACATACTGCTCGCTCCAACGCTCGGGACCACCGTAGATGGAAGAGGTGTCGATGTAGTTGACGCCGAGATCGAGCGCGCGCTCGATGATGGGAACAGCCGCGTCGAAGTTGTTGGGCTTTTCGAGGGCAGCTTGTCCGCCGAGGCTGAAAATTCCAACCTTGTAACCGGTCTTGCCGAGGTTGCGGGTCGGCATGGCTGCAAGGGTGTTGATATTCGCGGGGAGAGGGGGGAAAGAGGCAGTTGCGGGATGGGCGAACGAAACGCTGTTGGTGATAAGGCCCGCGGCGATAGCGCCGCCCGCTTTCAGAAAACTGCGGCGGTCAGGGGAGGTGGGTTGCTTCATGGCGGTTAGTCCTCGGAGGCGATACGACCTTAAAAGACGCGGCCATATTATCACGCCGCAGATGCGATGGCTGTGGCGTTTGCAACGGCAGTCGATGACAAACGCTGGAATCCGTTGCGGGTCGCAAGCTATGCTGTCAGCTGACGAGCGCGCGGCGATGGACGCCAGCGATGAGGGAAATCATGATTACACGACGTGAGTTTCTCGATGCACTTGCAGTGGGTGCAGCGGGACTGGCTGTGGGAACCACGGCAAAAAGCTATAGCCAGATTGTGGGCGCCAACGATCGCTTGAACTTTGCGGTGATTGGGTTAAACGGGCGTGGCTATGCGCATCTCTCGTCGCTGAAGGCGAACAAAAGCGCGGCCCGTATTTCGCATGTGTGCGATGTGGACAGCAACATTCTGAAGAAGTTCGCGGGCAGTGTGCAGCACGAGATGGGCGAGGCTACGGCTACCGAGAAAGACTTTCGCAAGATCCTGGAGCAGAAGGATGTGGACGCGATCACGATTGCGACCCCCGACCATTGGCATGCGCCTATGGCGATTGCGGGATTGCAGGCGGGCAAACACGTGTACGTCGAAAAGCCATGCGGCCACAATCCGGCTGAAGGTGAGATGCTGATCCAAGCGCAACAGAAGTACGGAAAACTTGTGCAGATGGGGACGCAACAGCGATCTTCGCCGCACACGATTGAGATCGTCGAGAAGATTCATGGGGGGTTGATCGGCAGGCCGTATTTTGCGAAAGCATGGTACAGCAATGTAAGAAAGTCGATCGGCGTCGGGAAGGAAGTGCCGGTGCCACCACAACTGGACTGGGAATTGTTTCAGGGTCCGGCGCCGCGGCGTCCGTATAAGGACAACGTGCAGCCGTATAACTGGCACTGGTTCCGAATTTATGGAACGGGCGAAACGTTGAATAACGGCACGCACGAAGTGGATGTGTGCCGGTGGGCGCTGGGCGTTGATTATCCGATGCGGGTGACTTCATCGGGCGGGAGGTACCAGTTCAAAGATGACTGGGAGTTTTACGACACCCTGGTGACCAGCTTCGAGTACGAAGACAAGATGATTTCGTGGGAAGGCAAGAGCTGCCAAGGAATGAAGTACTACGGACGCGATCGCGGGTCGACGATTATGGGAACCACAGGGACGGTGCTCGTCGACCGCGATGGCTACGAGGTGTACGACTTGAAAGGCAAAAAAACGAGTGAATTCAAGGTTGGCAGCACAACTTCCTCTGCTGACACGGTCGGGCGTGATTCGATGACGGATGCACACTTTGCGAACTTCATTGCGGGAATCCGCAAAGGCGAAAAGCTGAACGCTCCTATTGCGGTGGGCAATGTGGCGGTGACGATGCTGCAACTTTCCAACATCGCGTGGGAAGTTAACCGGGAATTGCATCTGGATTCGAAGGACGGACGAATACAGAACGATCCAGCCGCGATGAAAATGTGGGGGCGGGAATATGAAAAGGGCTGGGCACCGCATGTGTGAACGGCGCGCGCCGGAAGAACAGACGAAATGAACTATGCGCAGTTTTGTGCAACTCGCGGACACTGTCGGGGCAACCACGAAAAAGTTGGAGAAGCTGCGGCTGATCAGTGAATTTTTTAGGAATTTGAGCGTTACGGACGCCGCGCTTGGCGCAAGGTTCCTGTCAGCGCATCCGTTTGCGGGTTATGACGAGCGAACACTGGGAGTTGGCGGACGGACGCTTTCGCGGGTGATCGCGGAAGCAACGGGCAGAACCGGCGAAAACCTGTCAACCACTTATCTGAAGCATGGCGACCTGGGAGACATGGCCCAAGAGCTGCTGGCTCGCACGCATCGCGATGGAGATTT
>CAVYTB010000005.1:0-1204693 GCA_963771295.1 Candidatus Acidiferrales bacterium | reverse complement strand
ACAAGGTACTGCGGAAAGTCGGAGCAGCCTCCTCGATGCGCTGCGCCGTCCATATCGTCTCGCACGTAAATACGGCCGCCGGAACAAACTCTGAGTGTGCCCCTGGCGTGAAATCAAGAGGGCTAGTAACAGTGGCGGGCGATTCCGTTCGCCAGTAAGATATCAACGAGGGGATTGGCCATCCCAGTGAGTTTCAAGAACGGCATCTTTGCCTTCGACACTGAGGAGCTCAGTTGATTTCTTTCTCGGATCGCGTTGAAGTGCCGACGCATGTAATGGTGCGCTTTCTCGATAAGGAGTCCGTGTTCCTGAACCTGGACACTGAACGCTATTACGGACTGGATGAAACCGGCACTCGGATGTGGCAAGTAGTCACGGCCGCGCCTAACATCGAGGGTGCTTACGCGGAGTTGCTGAGAGAATTCGACGTCGAGGCGGAGCAGCTTCGTCAGGATCTGTCGGAATTCCTCGCCTGGCTGATAGATATCGGCTTGCTCAAAGTCCATCATGCTGACGTTGAAACAAATCCGGCGATTTAAAGAGCTGGAGCGACCGGCTCGCGGACTGTTTCTGCAAGCATCCGTTTTGTTACCTCTAGTTTCTAACAGTGTGCAATGGTTCGGATTTCGCAAAACCAAGGGGTTACTCCAGCATTTCCTTTCTGTTTCACACGGTTCCCAGAATCCGGACGCACAGGCCCGCGCCGCTTTGACCGCGCAGATGGTGCGAGCCGCGGAGCACTATGGAATCGGCCAGCCTAATTGCCTCAGGGTATCGTTGGTACTGTGGTGGCTAGTAGCACGGCAGGGCATCGCTTCAGACTTGTGCGTGGGAGTTCGCAAGGACGGAGGAAAGTTTGAGGCACATGCCTGGGTCGAGTGTGGGGGAGCAGCCTTGAACGAGCCGGAAACGAACCATCAGCACTACGCAGCGTTCGACGCCGCCCTCGCGTCGCTGCCACCCGAATCGCAATGAGCGAGTTTGCGGGGATTGTCTGCGCGGGCGACGCCGCTCCTAATCCGAACTTGCTCGAAAACATGGCTGCCAATCAGTTTCAACGGAGACCGTTCTGAATGATTTTCCCGGAAGGGCTCGGTTGCTGGGTAAGAATAGTGCCATTAGAATATACTTCCCGCCTGGTCGCGATTCGACTTTCAACTATGGTGGCAGGACAATAGCCTTCGGGAATTCGAAGCATGATTCATCGATGACAAGGTGAATGATTGAGTGGGATTGTCGCCATTTTTCACCGAGACGGTGCGCCGATTGAGCGGACGTTGCTGCAGTCGCTCGTAGATTTTCTCGCCTACCGTGGTCCGGATGCCCGCGAGACCTGGATGGGATCCTCTATTGGGCTGGGCCATGCGCTGCTGAGCACGACGCGCGAGTCGCTTGCTGAGCGCCAGCCCGCTGGTTTCGAGGGCCGGTATTGGATCACGGCGGACGCCAGGCTCGACAGCCGCGGAGAGCTGTTGGCGGCGCTTGATCTTTCGGAGAGCGACATCGGTTGTTCCATTCCCGACTCTCAGCTGATCCTTCGAGCTTATGCGAAATGGGGCGCTGCGTGCGTGGAACATCTGCGGGGTGATTTTTCCTTCGCGATTTGGGACGAGCACACCAAACAGCTATTTTGCGCGCGCGATCAGTTTGGGATCAAACCCTTCTACTATGCCAGCGTAGGTTCGGTGGTGATCCTGAGTAACACGCTCGACTGCATCCGTCGGCATCCCGCCGTCTCGGGGCGACTGAATGATCTTGCCATCGCCGATTTTCTCCTCTTCGACATGATCCGGGATCCAGCGGCTACCTCGTTCGCGGACATCCAAAGGTTGCCGCCCGCGCACACCCTCGTCTGTCGGCGAGACGGTATCTCACTTCGCCGCTACTGGGTACTGCCGGTGAGCGCCCCCATTCATCACAAACGGCGGATGGAGTGCGTTGAGCAATTCCGTGAGCTGCTAGATCAAGCAGTCGCCGACAGATTGAGAACCAATAGCGTGGGCGTTTTAATGAGCGGTGGACTTGATTCACCCACGGTGGCGGCCAGTGCCCAGCGGATACTGGCTCGCAATGGGTCCGCTAACGGACTGTGCGCCTATACGGAAGTCATTGAAAGTTTGATCCCGCATGAAGAGCGCCGTTATGCGGGAATTGTGGCGGAAGCGCTGAAAATTCCGATTGAATTTCAAGCGGATGAGATGGGGCTGTGGGAGTATCAGAATCACGAAGACAGCCTTTGGCCCGAGCCCGTGCACTCACCAGGGTCCGAAGGGTCACGGGCGCAGCTGCGCCAGATTGCCGTCCGGCACCGCCTGGCCTTGACCGGCTTTGGGGCCGACCCCGCTCTTTCATGCCTGCTCTCGGTTCATTTCCTAGATTTGCTTAAGAAAAAGCAGATTATTCACGCGCTGGTTGGAGCGATGCGATATCTGGCGGCTGAAAGAAGGTTCTCGCGACTATACCTTCGCACGCGTTGGCAGCGATGGTTTGCTTCCAAGAGTCAAGCGGCCCATTATCCGGGATGGTTGAACCGGGAACTCGAACAACAACTGGGTCTGCGCGATCGTTGGAGAGCGTCGACCCAAGCTACCGCTCCGAATGCAGCTGTACGCCCGGCAGCATATGGATCAATGGTTGACCCCGTCTGGCCGATTTTGTTTGAAGGATGCGATCCTGGGGTAACGCGTGTTCCAGTGGAAGTTTGCCATCCCTTTTTTGATCTGCGATTAGTGGATTTTTTGCTGGCTTTGCCGGCGCTGCCTTGGTGTTCCGACAAGGAGTTGCTGCGCGAGGCAGCTCGAGGTATCCTACCTGAGGCGGTGCGTTTGCGACGTAAGTCCCCTCTCCTCGCGGACCCCCTGATCGCGCTTCTCCAGCAGCCGGAGTCGGCGTGGATCGATTCCTTTGAAAGTGTTCCTGAATTGGGCCGATACGTAGAGCGGCATCTCATCCCTAAAGTGTTTGGAGAAAAGGATGTCTGGGCTGCATGGATTCACCTTCGACCGCTCAGTCTGAACTTTTGGTTGCGGTCCCGGGACGCATCGGATATAAAAGTGGGGGGAGAGGTGTCTTGAAAGAGAACACACAAGAATCTTCGAAAAAGCCGTACCAAAAGCCCATGCTCCGGGTGTACGGCGATATCCGAACGATGACCCAGGCAGTTGCTTCCGGTCGGATGCACAAGGACGGCAAAATGGCATTCGGCACGAATCTCAAAACTTCCTAACGATCATCTCCCCGGGGAACCTTTGTTCGTATCGCATGTACTTTATGGTTTGAGACTTCTGGCCAACATGCCTCTTCCTGGCCTCCCCCTTCGGCATGATTCCGACGCGTGTGACGTAAGGATACGGTTGCAGGACTGGGCCGTATTCCCCTCGACTTTGTCTGAGTCCATCGATTTTTTTTACACCAGTCCTAAAGACGCTGCGTCCCCCGATCCGAACTTGCGCGTCGGGATGCTCCCTGGTGGGGATTATTTCGGTTTCTTTTATAGCGATGGAGTGCGATTCGCCGTCGAACGTCGGGGCCACGAGGTGTGGGGCGACTGGCCTGAAAACTACACGCTAGAAGATGCCTGCACCTATTTGTTCGGACCGGTGATCGGATTCGTTTTGCGCCTGCGTGAAATGACGTGCCTGCACGCGAGTGCCGTCGCCGTCGGTGAACATGCGATTGCGCTGGTAGGCTTCGCGGGTGCAGGCAAGTCCACCACGGCGGCTGCGTTTGCTCGTTGCGGGTTTCCGGTGATTGCCGATGATTTGGTGGCTTTGGCGGAAGCCGGAGGTAACTTTCTGGTTCAGCCGGGTTATCGTCGAGTGAATTTGTGGCCTGACTCGGCTAACGTTTTATTTGGTTCAGACGAGGCGTTGCCTCGGATCACACCGACCTGGGACAAACGGTACGTGGCGCTTGGCGACAACGGTCTTGGCTTCGCCTCAAATCCATTGCCCCTGGGGGCAATTTACTTACTCGGTCCACGCGAAGCGGCTTTTGCCACTCCGGTCGTGGAAGCGGTTGCCGGGAGCGATGCCCTCGTGGAACTCGTCGCCAACACCTATGTGAACTATCTACTCGACCGCAGCATGCGGTCCCGGGAATTTGACCTGCTCAGCCGGGTAGTGGCTGGCATCCCCATTCGCTCCGTGCGCCCCGCGGTCGACCCCTCAGCCGTCTTTGACCTCTGCCAAGCCATCGCGACCGATGCGCGACGCGTGATGGCACGCATTCCGTCGAATGCGACCTCGAGGCACGACTAATTCTATGTATAGCTTGGGCGGCTATGGCTCGATGGTCGCGGATCGCGTTCGCGTGGAGGCTTATGCTCAGGCCCTCCGTCAAACAATTCGCGAGGGCGCCGTCGTTCTCGAAATCGGCACAGGGCCGGGTATTTTCGCGGTGTTGGCGTGCCAGCTTGGCGCCAGCCGGGTTTATGCCATCGAGCCGAGTGAAATCATTCAAGTCGCTCGTGAGGTTGCCGCTGCCAACGGCTGCGCTGACAAAATCGAGTTCTTCGAGGAACTCTCCAGCCGCGTGACGCTTCCTTTGCGGGCCGATGTCGTCTTCTCCGATCTCCGTGGTGTGTTGCCGCTCTTTCAACGTCATATCCCTGCGATTGTGGATGCTCGGCGCCGGTTTCTTGCTCCCGGCGGAACCCTGATCCCACGAAAGGACACCGTGTGGGCTGCGATCGTGGAAGCCCCAAAACAATACAGCGAATTAGTGGACGCATGGGACCACAATCCGTTCGGCCAAGACCTGAGCCCAGCTCGGCGGCTGGTCGTGAACAACGAGGAGAAAATACGCGTGAGTCCCAACCAGCTATTGACCGCGCATCAACTCTGGACCACGCTCGATTATGGCAGTGTCGAAAACCCCGATGTCCGAGGCACTCTGAGCTGGAGGCTCGAGCGAGGTGGTACCGGACATGGGATTCTGGTGTGGTTCGATGCGGACTTGGCCGAGGGTACCGGGTTCTCCAACGCTCCCTCGGCACCCGCGACAATTTATGATTCGATGTTCTTCCCATGGATGCAGCCCGTGTCGCTCGCGCCGGGTCAAGCCGTCAACGTGCGCCTTGAGGCGAAATTGATGGAAACCGATTACCTCTGGCGATGGACCACACGCATCGAACCACCGGAGGGATCGGGTAATTCTCTTATCAATTTTGAGCAATCACAGTTGACGGGCGAGGTGATGTCCGCCGCAAAACTCCACAGAATGGCGGCGGACTACGTTCCGCACCTGTCCGAGGAAGGTCGCCTGCGTCGCAGAACGTTTGAGCTGATGGACGGAGAAGTTTCGCTTGAGGAGATTGCACACCGACTGGTGACGGAATTCCCTCAGCGCTTCTCAAGGTCGGAGCAAGCCTTATCGTATGCCGGCGCGATCTCGCAAGAGTACAGCCGATAGAAGGTCTCCGGATGCGAAGCACCTTGTGATCCCGTCGTCGTGCGCCGCCCTCGTCTCAATCGAATTACTGATAACGTTTAGGGAAGCGTATTCTGTCACCGCCAATAAACAAAGGCCAAAGGCCACTTCTCCTTCCCGGAGAAGTGGCCTGACTCTCGCTGAAGGGCGATGTTGAGGAATCAGCCGAGCGATACTTTGCGTATCGTGGCACCTGCCAGCAAAGCTACAAGCCCCATGCCCACAAGCAAGAACGTCGACGGTTCCGGGGTTGCGACCGCTCCGACCACGCTACCTGCTGTTATGGACCGTACTTCGGTATTATCGCTGCAATCTGAGTTGTCACAGGTACCCTCGCCAATGCCAATCAGGGAAACGGTGCCGCCCAAATTTGTTAAATCATCACCAAACATTAGAAACAGTAAAGCTGTGTCTGTAAGATCACCGCTCGATCCAAGTAGCATTCCAGTGCTGGAGGAACCAAAGGCGCCGCTGAGGGCTGTATAAGTAGCACCTGCAAACGCGGATCCCGGCGTGGTGGTAATGTCGATGGCGCTAAACGTGTTCGTAGGCGCGTCATAGACGAACGACCCCGACGCTGCCCCGCCGTCGTCAAAGGTCACACCACTCAAATTCCAAGTTATCCCGTCCGCTAAGGCAAAGGATGGAACGCAAAGAAAAACCAATAGTACGGGGACAGCGATCAGACTTCGAAATGTAATTCGGTTCATAGTGCTCCCCAAAATGCGTGAGTCTGCGGTCTCCGGTACTAGATACCTTGCACGTCAGTAACCACTAGATTGCACTGAAAACAAAGGAGTTCTTCTCGGTTTTGCAGTCCCACAGGCAGGTCATTATACAACTCTGGAAAAGTTTTTCAACGACTAACGACGCTTCACGTGCGTTCTTCGGAACGCACAGGGCAGGCAAAAATTGAGCAGCGTGTGAGCGTCTAACGCCCGATCCTCAGCAAACGTTCAGATTTCAGCTTTGGGTGCCCGAAATAGAGCTGTCATGGTACGCTAAAACTTCTCCGTTGCTTAGCGGCCTTCTACACACTCTGATTTTTTCATGATTCACGCCCCTACCCAAACCAACATCTGTAAGCGGGACACGCATGAGTGACCTTCCAACCGATAGCAATACAAATAGGACAGTACAGCCAAGAAGCAATTCGAGAGCACAATGCGTCAGCAATTCCGCCCTAAATCGAGAACCCAAGTCCAAACGCCTCAAATACTATTGCAACCGCAATCTCCACAAGGCAGGAATATGGATTGAGGCAGCGTATGCGCTCGTTTTGGTTGGAATCACGGGGACCTACATTTGTTTTGCTGGAGGCCAACTCGACGAAATGCGGAAGGCTACTAACGCGACACAAACTGCCGCCGAGGCCGCGAAGGGGAGCTCCGACGTAACCCGTAAGCACATGGAAAGCATCGATGCGGCCAAAATCGACCTGCCTCGTGGAGTCTATATTAGTTTCCCGTTTCCGCCTCGTGGCGAAGCTATAGCAAATCTTATTAATAGCGGGCATGCTGCCGCGCACGATGTTCATCTATCTTTGACTGTTACTCTCAACGAATCGAACGAGCATCGATTGAATGCACGCGGACGCAAGATCCTCTACAAGACGGAAACTATTCCCGCAATTCGCCCAAGCAACGCCATAGCTCGGGAGGACTTTGTTTACCCCTTTGAGTTGAGCCAGGAGCAATACAAACGAATTCTTAATACGGACGATTTCATTATTGCGGAAGGCGTTGTCGACTACGAAAACGGATTCCACACCAGAATCAAACAGCCGTTCTGTTACGCGTACATCTGGGGGTCACCAAACTTCGGAAGATGGCGGGGCCCATGCGACCAAGCGAAAACGAAGATACGCGAAGCTAAACGATAACTCGGTCGCGGCAATCAAAGTCGGCCAAACGCTTTTGTGCGACCGGTAGGTTGTTGCTCTCGATTATACTGAAAGCAAGGAAGTTCGCCGCGGGTTGTGTTGCCCAAGGAGCTGATAACATTTCAACAACCGGAATCCTTCACGTGCATTCGACGAAACGTGAGGGGCACGGAGAAATTGAGCAGCGTGTGAGCCTTCAACCTTGGTCTGGGTCAACCTGCCTTTCGCTTCAGATCAGAGTACAAAGAGTTTCTGTTGAAAACAAAGATGACGAGACGTTCACTTTTGAACAGCCGTCGATTCCCACTAGCAGGATTCGGTTCTCCGTGGACTGGCGTTCACCGCGAGGCATTGTATTCGTATCGAAGCAGTTTCAATTTATTCTTGCGTCCCCGCTGCTGACTAGGCAGAGTAATTCGAGATGATCTTGCGCCTTTCTGAGCCCCTCTCAAGAGCTCTGGTGGTCCTCGTCGCGATTGCGATTGCAGCACCCCTTACCTATTTCAGTGTGCGCATGGCTGTGGCCGCAAATGCGGCCGAAAAAGAGACCGAAAATGGTCTTGATACGGCAATTCGCCTCGAACCCGACAACCCCGAATACTGGTATCGCTTTGGCCATTTCCAACAATTCAATCTGGAACAGCCAGATTCTGCACTCGCGGAGTTCTATTTTCGCCGAGCCATAAATCTCAATCCCCTCAGCACCGATGCCTGGCTCGATCTTGGTACCAGTTATGAATTAGACGGGAAAACTAAGGCCGCGCGTGAGGCCTTCCTGCGGGCGAAGCTCAGTTATCCTTCATCGGCGGAAGTCTCCTGGCGTTATGGAAACTTCCTCCTGCGGGCAGGGGACGTGCCAACTGCCTATGCCGAACTTCAACTAGCAGTGAGACTCGACCCGCATCGCGCTGCGACTGCTTTCTCACGCTGTTACCGAGCAAACCCGGACATCGACGCCATACTGAAGCAAGTCCTCCCGGAAGAGCCTGGCGTGTATGTGGACGTGCTTCACGAAGTGGTTCGCTCCAAGCAACTTGCTGTTGCGCAGACGATGTGGGAGCGTTTGCTACGGATGCATCCGCACCTGCATTTCCCAGGATTTCGATCCTTTCGTTTCGGAGCTTTTGGCAGAAGGACAAACGACCAATGCACGTCGCGTGTGGGACGAAGGTGTCGCGACGATGACTCTGCCTCCTCTCGAGCAGGCAGAGGATTCCGTGGTTTGGGACCCTAGTTTTGAATCAGGGGCCGTAGGTAACTCCTTCAGTTGGCGGTACCAACCACTTCTCGAGGGAGTGCAGATCTCTCTCGACCGGACACAGAAACATTCGGGCAATCAGTCGCTACGACTCACGTTTGACAATAAACACAATTCAAATCTGCAAGCGGCTTGCACAATAGTGAATGTCGAGCCCAACACCACTTATCACTTTTCCGGTTGGGTACGGACCCAGAATCTCACCACGAATAGCGGCATCGGTTTTCGTATTCTTCCGCAGGGTGACCCAGAGTCCACCGTCAGCCAGACACGCGAAATCCACGGCACAAATCCTTGGACAAGTATCGACACGCCGTGGACAGCGGGACCCAAGGTGCGCCAAGCCGCGATCTGCGTCATGCGAGAACCCAGTGACACACCGAATGCGAATATTTCCGGTACCGCCTGGGTGGACGACGTAAACCTTGTGCCGCAGTCTGCGGAGTCACGCAAGCCATGAAAATTCTGCGCGTTTCCTTCTGCGTGGTGATTGCGTTCAGCGTACTGGCCTTTGGTGGAGTGGAAGAGTGGGCCCAGGCCGGCCTCGAAGTGAGTGCGGCGATTTTGCTGATTTACTGGGCCATTCGTTTCTTTGTCCTGCAAACCGAACAGATTTTCGTCTCGCCATTTTTTCTGCCGCTCACGGCTTTCCTGCTGGTCGTGGTTGCCCAGCTGGCCTCTCGCACTACTGCTTCTCCCTATCATACCCGCGTGGAGCTCCAGCTCCTGATTGCCTACCTCATCCTGATTCACATCATGAGCCAGGTCTACCTGCAGTCCCGGCATTGGCGGGGACTTGTATGGTTCCTGATGGGACTCGGATTCTTTGTCTGCCTGCTCGGCATCCTGCAGCAATTGACGTTCAACGGAAAATTGTATTGGTTTCGCGAGATGCGCTATGGCGGAATACCTTTTGGTCCCTACGTGAACCGGAATCACTTCGCTGGCTTTGCCGAATTGGTGATCCCGATTGCACTGGTGCCGCTCGTGCTCGGGAAAGTCCGGCGTGAACGGCTCTTTCTGGTCTCTCTGTTCGCGTTTGTACCCATCATCGCGCTGCTGTTGTCCGCTTCACGCGGAGGAATCGTCAGCTTCGTCGTGGAGATGGCCCTTCTGTGTGTCCTGCTCCTGGTGCGCAGAATTCGCAGCAAGTACGTGCTCTTGGGCGGGGTGGTTGTCATGGTGGCACTTTTGGCAGTGTCCTGGATTGGAGTCCAGCGGGTGTTGGGACGATTCTCCAGCAACTCGGCGCTGGAGGTTACCAGCGGAAAGCGCGCCGCGATGCGCCATGACACTTGGCGGATATTTAAAGATCATCCTATTCTGGGCACAGGCTTGGGCACGCTGCAGATGGTCTTTCCGCCCTATGACACGTTTTATGACGGCAGGATCGTGAACCATACGCATAACGACTATCTAGAGGCGCTGGCGGAAACGGGAATCCTCGGGGGTCTGTGCTGTGCGGGGTTTCTCGGGATCCTGCTGGTGGAATCCTTTAAGGGTCTGGTGACCTTAGGTAGTTCCTTCAATTCGGCCTTGAACCTCTCCGGCCTGGTGGGTTGTTGTGGAATCCTGGTCCATAGCTTTGTCGACTTTAATCTGCACATCCCGGCTAATGCTTTGCTATTCTTTGTAGCAGCCCATTTGGCTACCGCCCGAATCCAGTCCGATTCTCCGGGTATGCCGCCCGGAAGGCCTCGCCACCGCAGATCTCGAAAACAGTAGTTAGCTTGTCTGGGACAAATTGTATAATGAGCCGGGGGCAGGTGGGTCCATGGTCCAAGGTAAACTTGTGAGTCGGCAATTCTTAGTCCCGTGGATGACGGTGGGCGTGCTGCTCTTTCAGGCGTCGGCCCTTCGCGCGCAGGAGGTCACCGTTGCTGGAACGCCTCAGCAGACCAATGAGCGCATTAAGGAACTCGCGAGCAATTCCAAAGCCGCTGTCCATGACTATGTGATTGGAAATGGTGACCTTCTGAGTATCACAGTCTTTGATGTGCCAGAACTTACCCGTGACGTTCGTGTCAGTCAAACGGGGACGATCAGTGTCCCTCTTGTGCCTGTTCGACTCGAAGTAGCTGGCTTGAACGAAATTCAAGCAGAGCAGAAGATCGCGGAAGTGCTTGAAGCAAATGGTCTGGTGAGCCATGCTGAGGTCGGCGTCGTGGTAAAAGAGCACAAGAGCAAACCCATCACAATTGTGGGAGCCGTGGCCCACCCCATGGTGTATGAAGCGGACCGCCCTGTTACCCTTCTCGAAGCAATTGCGCAAGCTGGCGGAGTAACAAATGATGCCGGAGACAGCGTGATTGTCTCCCGAACACACACCGCGACTTTTGTCGAGATTCCTAATCCAACTTCCATCACTCCGAATCAACCTCCTGGCTCAGGCGAGCCTGCCGATCTCAAGGCTCCAGCGAGTGCAGCCTCAACTGCAACGCAGGACAACAACCCTGCATCCGGCACCTCCTTCCCTTCGGCGGAAGAGATGGCCAAGAGTCCTGCCCCGTCGGCCGATACCAATGCACCGCCAGCTTCGGATAAAAAGCCCATTTCCCCCAATGCCATCACCGTCAATCTGGACGAACTCGTCGAAGCCGGCGACATGCGCAATAACATTCCTCTGCAAGCCGGTGATGTGGTCACTGTTCCGCACGCCGGAATCGTTTATGTTTTAGGCTCGGTTAACCGTCCCGGTGGATTCGTTATCGCCAACGACCGTACGCAACTAACAGTCATGAAGATTCTTGCCCTGGCAGGCGGCCTCACCAGGACCGCGAAGTCCAGCCACGCCTACATCATTCGGCCGGATGCGCAAGGAAAACAGACGCATTCGGAAATCGATCTGAAAAAGGTCCTGAACCACCAGGCCGAAGACGTGCCCATGCGGGCCAGCGATATTCTTTATGTGCCGGAAAACGTGGCGAAGGCCGTAGCATTGCAGGCCATTGCGCTCACCATCGCGATGGGCACCAGCGTGGCCATTTACCGCCTAACATATCACTAGAAAGAAGCTATGGCCGAAGACTCGAGAATCATGCCGCGGGATCCCCGACCAACGGGAATTGTGGAGAGCAGCGTTTCTCCTTCGCGAATTACCTCGCTTGAACTCTCTCCCCGCGAGCCGCATCTTTACGATTACTTGCTCATCCTCCGCAAGCATCTGTGGCTGATTCTTTCCTTCATGCTTGCTGTAGTTACGCTCGTGAGTATCGCGACGTTTCGCATGCAGCCGGTCTACGTTGCAAACGCAAAAATAGAGATCGATCGCGAGAACACCAACGTTCTTCCCTTTCCGGGCGCAGATTCCTACGACTACATGATGGACGTCGACAATTACATCGAGACGCAGGCCCGCATTCTGACCAGCGAAACACTCGCCCTGCAGACCATTCGAAACAGCGGCCTTGCTGGCAGTCCGGAGCTTTCGAGTGATGATGTTCCTTCCGAAGCCATCGCTACTGGCAGTCTCGCGAACCAAAAGCGTCCTCCGGAGATCGCGGCGTTCCTGGGAAGCCTGAGTGTCAAGCGCATTCCCAACACCCGGTTGATGGAAGTCACGTACGAATCCATCGGACCCAGTTCAGGCCGCGCGTATGCTGAATGCCCATCTGGAGAGCTACAAAGCGCAAAATATGCAGGGCCACTACGCCGCCACCACGGAAGCAACTACGTGGTTACAGGTACAACAGGCGGACCTCAAGCGGAAAGTGGAAAAATCCGAAAATGACCGCATCAACTATGAGCGGCAGAATCAGATTTGGGGCGTGGATGACAAGCAGAATATGACCACTCAGCGCCTCCTCGATTTGAACAAGGAGCTTACCGACGCGGAAAGTGAAACGCTAAAAAAACGGGCCCTCTATGAGTTCGCTGAGTCTGGGGCGTTAGACGCCGTACCGCAGATCCGGGACAACCCTGTTCTCCAGGACATGCAAAAGAGGCGAGCGGATCTTTCCCTCCTGTACACTGATGGCCTCAATCAGTACGGGCCGAACTTTCCTAAAGTGCAGCGACTGCAGGCGCAAATCAAGGAGATGGACGATCAAATCGCAAAAGAGCGCAAAGGCATAACTGTCCAGCTCCGCAGTGATTACGACGAGGCGAAAGCGCGTCAGGATCTCCTGACCCAGCGCCTCGAAGAGCAGAAGGCCGAGACCAATGCCATGTCGGAAAAGATGGTCCAGTACAACATCCTCAAACGGGAAGCCGAGGCCAATAAAACACTGTACGAAGGACTCTTGACGAAGCTCAGAGAAGCCAACATCGCCGCGAGCCTCAAGTCCTCCAATATTCGGGTGATCGATCCCGCCATGATACCTTCTAGTCCAGCCCGGCCCGCAAGAGCGCGCAATATTGCGCTGGCTTTTCTCATCGGACTGGTCGGCGGTGTTGGTATTGCTCTTCTCCGCGAATATCTTGACAACACCGTAAAGACGCCCGACGACGTCGAAACCCTTGCTCGCTTGCCTTCGCTCGCGGTTGTGCCTGCCTTCGGAGATTCTGCCAGCATGAGCGGAAAAAAGGGCTTACTGAAGGGTGTGTCATCCAACGGTCACGAGAAGCGCAGCGGACTCGTCGCGCAACATTCGCCCAAATCGCAGGTGTCAGAAGCGTTTCGCTCTTTGCGAACTGCTTTGCTCTTATCGCAGCCCGACCAGCCACCACAGGTGATCCTCGTAACCAGTGCGCTTCCTCGGGAAGGTAAGACAACCGCGGCAGCGAACCTCGCCGTCACGCTGGCACAGCTCGGCGACAAGACGGTCCTGGTGGACGCGGACTTGCGGAAGCCAGGTATCGGGCGAATGCTGAATCTCGCTAGCGGAAAATACGCCGGTCTGAGTTCTTATCTGGCGGGAGTTTCGAGTTTGGATCTCGTCAGTGTGGCGCATCCATCGATCCCGAATCTCGCGGCCATCCCCACAGGTCCCCTGCCTCCGAACCCGGCCGACCTCCTTTCTTCGCATCGTCTCGCGGATGCTATCGCGGAACTTCGCACGAAATTCAAATTTGTGGTCATCGATTCGCCCCCAGTCATGGCCGCCACCGACGCTGTGATTCTCTCCGTGCAGGTGGACGGAGTGTTGCTGGTGGTCCGGAGCGGCGAAACTCCCAAGGCAGCTTTTACGCGGACTTGTGACCTGCTGGTAAGCGTCAAGAGCCGTATGCTGGGGGTGGTGCTCAACGCCGTGGATGCCAACGCCCCTGACTATTACTATTCTTATCGTTACTACCCGTATTCTTACGGTTACGGTCCCCAGGAAGCCCTGGAACCGACGCACGAGGATTCTTCTGTCCCCGCCGCTGTGGTTCGTTCTTCGGATGTAGACGATTCCGAAAAGCTCTGAGGAGGTAGTTTGCGTTATCTAATTACTGGTGGTGCTGGTTTTATCGGCTCTCATTTGGCGGAGAGACTCCTCGAACAAGGCGAGCGGGTAGTTCTCCTCGATAATCTTTCTACCGGAAGCATGGAAAACATCCGGCATCTGAAAGGATCGAATCTTCTCGAATATCATCTCGACGGCATCGAAAACCGTCATCTGCTCGCGGAACTTGTGGATGATGCGGACGTGATTGTTCATTTCGCCGCGGCGGTTGGCGTGAAACTCATCGTCGAAAGCCCCGTACGGACCATCGAAACCAATGTAAATGGCACGCAGATGATCTTGGAAGCTGCCTGCAAAAAGAAGAAGCTCGTACTTATCGCTTCCACTTCGGAAGTTTACGGCAAGAACACGCAAGTTCCTTTTCACGAAGATGCAGATCTGGTCCTCGGACCGACTACCAAGGGGCGCTGGAGTTATGCCGCTTCCAAGGCGCTCGACGAGTTTCTCGCTCTCTCCTACTGGAAAGAGAAACACCAGCCCGTCATCGTCGCGCGTTTCTTCAACACCGTGGGTCCGCGCCAGACCGGCCGCTACGGTATGGTTCTGCCGAACTTTGTGAAGCGAGCTCTGGATAGCGCGCCGATCGAAGTTTATGGGGATGGCAAGCAGTCCCGCTGTTTCTGCGACGTCCGCGATACCGTGGAAGCGCTGCTCCGGCTGATTCCGCTGGACCGCGCGGTTGGGGAAGTGATCAATATCGGGAATACCGAGGAAGTGTCCATCGAAAATTTGGCGAAACTCGTCAAACAGCGCACCAACAGCAGCTCGACCATCCAGTTCGTTCCTTACGACCAGGCTTATGAACCCGGTTTCGAAGATATGATGCGCCGCGTTCCGTGCATTGATAAGCTACAAGCCTTGACAGGTTTTCGCCCCCAAACCAGCTTGAACGAAATCATCGATCGGGTTGCCACGTACTTCCGCCAAAAGGAAGGCTTACTGGCCGGGTCTGCAGCCGCCAAAAGATCCACAGCCTGAGAGGCACCTTGAACGCGAACCTACAAGCCCCGGAGCGCCGAGTCTCGTTCAAGCATATTCTCCTTCTGCTCTTCGTTCTTTCCCTGCCCTTGATCAATCCCATCGTTCATGGCGATGGAGTCGGATACTATGCCTATGCGCGTGCTCCCCTGATAGAACACAGCTTGCACTTCGAGGAAGACTGGCGGCACGCCAATCTGAATTTTTCGCAATCCCGAACTCGGCGGGATGGCCAACTTTTGCCGGAAGAGTACACGGAAACGGGCTACGTCAGTAATCTGTTCACGATCGGTCCAGCCATTCTTTGGTTCCCTTTTCTTCTGTTCGCTCACCTGCTCGTTCTGCTTCTGAACTTTCTGGGAATGTCCATTGCCGCCAACGGTTTCTCCATTCCCTATCTCGTGGCCATGGCACTGGGTACGGCAATTTACGGTTTTCTGGGGCTTCTGCTCTCGTTCTCGCTTGCCCGAAAATATGTTGGAGAACAGTGGGCATTTCTCGCGACCGTGGGCATTTGGTGGGGGAGTTCTCTCCCCGTTTATATGTATTTCAACCCCGCCTGGTCGCACGCGCATTCGGCTTTCGCCGTCGCGCTCTTCCTCTGGTATTGGGACCGCACGCGTCCCGCCCGCACGACCTCGCAATGGCTGATCCTAGGGCTCATCTCCGGGTTGATGGTCGACATCTACTTTCCCAATGGCGTTTTCCTTTTCCTGCCACTGATTGAATCCTTAATTGGGTACGCGGCGTATCTGAAATCCCAGCCACAAGCAGCGCAGCAAGCTGTTCCTGCAAAATCTGATTTTTGTTCTCACAATCTGTTTCGCGTTTCTCCCCACGATCATCACCCGGCGGATAATCTTTGGAGGCTACTTCCGTTTTGGCTCATACTCACATCTTTCCTGGGACTGGTCAGCGCCGCACTGGCTTTCGGTCCTATTCTCCTCAAACCATGGGCTTTTCAGTTGGACACCCCTGTTGGCTCTCGCTCTCATCGGTCTTTTCTTCACGCCACGTGCGGCTCGGATCCTTGCTCTGTATTTTGCGGTGGCTGTTGCCGCGTTCTACTATCTGATCTCCAGCTATCCTTTTTGGCATGGCATGGCATCTTTCGGGAACCGTTTCTTCATTTCTTTGACCCCAATTTATGTCTTTGGCCTTGCCGCTTTATTGCTGCGCTTCGCCGAATTCCTATCCCGGCCGCGCCTCGCGCTCCTGCTCTCTTCCGGAATCCTGGGGTGTTTTGTTCTTTGGAATCTCGGCATGATCTACCAGTGGGGCGCACACCTCGTTCCTGTCCGGGGACCTATCTCTTTCCGTGAGGCGGTGCACAACCAGTTTTATGAGGTTCCCCGCCAGCTGTCAGTTCACTTGCGCTACTATGTTTTTCACCGCAGCGATCTGATGCGCCAGATCGAGCAGCGAGATATCGAGCAGCTCAAAAAGAACTCCCCGTAATAACCGCCGGAGCGACTGGCTGTCGCGAAAGCTTGGCTACCTGTGATAGTGGGAAGCTTTTTCCTGAGTCCTCTGGACCAGCTGTGGGTGGCTTGGTCCCGTAATTCGTGGTCGCGCCTTATTGGTTAGCTAAAAACAGGGCCGAACCCCCACAGGGTTTCAAAAAAGAGTGTAAGGTTTCCTGGCCGGCGGGCAGCCCATGGCGTTGATTTCTTTCTGTTATTCTATCAAAGGCGTCAACGGTGACTGAATTGATTTGCTCTTTATGTCTACTTTGACTTCCAACTCAACGGTTGCGGGCCCTATGGCGAAGCGGTCACTCGCTTACAGTACCATCCGCATTGAGCCTCCACGCGGCTTGTTCAACTTGCCCCTGAAAGAGCTATGGGATTACCGCGAACTGCTCTACTTTTTTGTCTGGCGCGACGTCAAGATACGCTACAAGCAGACGGCGATTGGCGTCGTTTGGGTCATTCTTCAGCCGCTCCTTACCATGCTCGTTGCCACTCTTTTCTTCGGCAAACTTGCTAAGCTCCCTTCCAGGGGCTCCCCTACCCCGTTTTTTCTTTTGCCGCTGTGGTTCCCTGGTCGTATTTTTCGTCGGCGATTCTGAACACAACCAATGTCGTCGTTGAAAATCAGCGCGTCATCACGAAAGTTTATTTTCCCCGCTTGATTCTGCCCATTTCCGCTACGTTGTCTGGACTCGTTGATTTTTCCATTGGCTTCATCGTCCTACTGATTTTTGTCCTCTCCTATGGTTTTCGCCCTGGCTGGACAATTCTTTTCATCCCGTTCTTCTTAGTACTCGTAATTCTCACAGTCCTCGGCGTCGGCCTGTGGCTTTCGGCCTTGAATGCTCTCTATCGAGACGTCCGTTATCTCATCCCGTTCCTCATCCAGTTCTGGACCCTTGCTTCCCCCGTCTACTATTCCAGTTCTATGGTTCCGGAGCGTTATCGCTGGCTGTATGGCCTGAATCCGATGGCCGGTGTCATTGATGGCTTCCGATGGGCACTTACCGGCAACGGCCATCCCCCTGCCGCCATTCTTTATGCCTCCGTGGCCATGGTCTGTGTCGCGGTCTTCGGCGGCCTAATTTTTTTTAATCGAATGGAAAGCACGGTTGCTGATCGCGTATGACGAGTACGGTTATACAAACGGATAGTTTGGGGAAAGAGTACCGCCGGGGTCTTGGCGGTCCAAGCGGCCTGCTTCGAGACACACTCGCCAAGGCCATGCGCTCACCTGCCTCGCTCTTTCGCCGGCAACGCGCAGAGAAGTTCTGGGCACTCCGCAATGTGTCACTGGAAGTCAAAGAGGGCGAGGTGCTGGGCCTCATCGGGCGGAATGGTTCCGGCAAGACTACCCTCCTGAAGATTCTCTCGCGTATCACGCGTCCAACCGAAGGATGGGCGGAAATTCACGGCCTCGTCGGAAGCCTGCTGGAAGTTGGCACGGGATTCCATCCGGAGCTCACCGGGCGTGAAAATACCTTTCTGAGCGGCGCGATTCTCGGAATGGGCAAACAGGAAATCGCGCGCAAGTTCGACGAGATTATCGCTTTTGCTGAACTGGAAAAATTCATTGATACGCCCGTGAAGCATTATTCGAGCGGCATGTACGTCCGGCTGGCCTTTGCCGTCGCGGCCCATCTGGAGCCGGAGATTCTGCTGGTGGACGAAGTATTGGCTGTCGGCGACATCCGTTTCCAGAAAAAATGCTTGGGCAAGATGGGGGACGTTGCGCGTGCTGGTCGCACGGTCATCCTGGTTACCCATCAACTCAATCAGATTCGGCGCCTGTGTCACAGAGTGGTGTGGCTGGATGGTGGAGAATTGCGCCGCACCGGCCCCACGGCGGAAGTGGTCAGCGCTTATGAGGAGAACATGACTTCGAGCGGTGTAGAGGATGTTCGCCCGGCAGAGGGAGCCGCTCAGTTTCTGCGCTGGAACCTCATCGGCGCAAACCGAGCCTCTGACCACATCTTGCCTTCTGACGGCGAAACCTCGGTTAGTTTTTTGCTGCGCGTGGGGCAACCTTTGCGCGGTGTTCATCATGGGATCGCCCTCTATGACCAGGATCGGCATCTGCTGTGGGGAAATGCCCTGGATGGAGTGACCCTGGAGCCCGGTCTCTACGAATTCCGCTACACGTTGCCGTGTCTTCCGTTGCGCCCGGGTGTTTATTCCTGGCGGGTGGCTCTCTACGATGCGGGAGTCCGAATTGATGACTGGGAGTGCGTGCCGCAAATGCAGGTTGTTACTCGCCCGGTGACCCATTACCGCGATGACGCCGCCGGATTTTTGAATATCCCTTCGAAGCTGGATATTTCTCCCGCTTCCCCTTCGAGTGAAGCATGAGCGACGGCGCCCATTTGCCCCCTGTCGCGGATGAGGACGACGCACGCTCCCTCTCCGGCTGGCGCCGGCTATTCAGATTCTCCCGAAAGTCCAGAAAGCAACAATATCTCTCCTTAATGACGCGTTTGCGCTCTAGATTCCGGATACTCCCGATTCCCATCCGTTTGCCTTGCGGCGCCTGGTACCTGGTCGGAGACAGTGAAGTGGACCAACGGATTCTTCTCGGCGGATTTGAAGATGCCGAAGCACTATTTTTTCAACGCTATCTTCAGCCGGGAATGACGGTCCTGGATATCGGAGCTCATCACGGATTCTATTCACTCGCAGCCTCGCGGGCTGTTCATCCCAACGGGGCTGTTCACTCCTTTGAGCCTTCTCCACGGGAGCGTTCGCAATTACAACGGAGCTTGCGATTGAACCGCTGTGGAAATGTAACGATTCATTCGAGCGCTCTGGGTGCGCAACCCGGCACGGCCACGTTGTTTCTCGTGCAAGGGAGTCAAGATGGCTGCAACAGCCTGCGGCAACCGGACGGTGTCCCCGGCGCGGTTCCCGTCGAAGTGGATGTGGTACCGCTCGATCAATTCTTGAAGGAGCACGGTCTACCGAAAATTGACTTCATCAAAATGGACATCGAAGGGGCGGAATTGTCGGTCCTTCAGGGTGCCCTGGGTTTGCTGCATTTCTCTCCGCGTCCCGTGATTTTGGCGGAGATTTCGGATCTGCGCACAAAAGCCTGGGGCTACCACGCTCGTGAGATTCTCTCCCTTCTCGAGCAAAAGGGCTTTCGCTGGTTCGCGCCGATAGGCAAGGGAGAACTGGTCAATGCGGATCGCACGCTTGATTTTTACGACCATAACCTTGTCGCCGTTCCCGAGGAGAGAATACAGCAAATCCAGCCCTTCCTGCGGAGGGTTTCGGCCTAGACCGCAGTGGAGAATTGGCGCATTCGGTCCGTTCTCGATATGATTTTGAAGTCGTATCGCCAAGCCGGGTGGAAATACTTATGCTTACGTTGTTCACAACAGCGAAGCCCTTTCACGGTCACATCGATGTGATCCAGCGCAACGCCCTCCGAAGTTGGCAAAGCATCCATCCCGATGTAGAGATTCTGCTGTTTGGCGACGATGCGGGCGCAGCCGAAGTCTGCCACGAGCTTGGCATTCGCCATTTGCCGAATGTGCGCCGGAATCCTCACGGCACAAAGTATTTGGCCAGCATCTACGACCAGGCCCAGGAGCTGGCCCGTCACGACATTCTTTGTCACTTAAATTGCGACATTCTTCTGGTCGAGGATTTCCCTCGCGCTGTAGAACAAGTTGCCAGCCAGCCGGGGATGTTTCTTATGGCCGGCAGACGGTGGGACGTGGATATACAGGTTCCGCTTTCTTTTGATTCGCCGGATTGGAGAGCTCAAGTCCGCGATCTGGCTCTACGCACCAATCGCCAACGGCCTCCTCAATGGATCGATTACTTCGTGTTTCGCAAAGGCCTGTTCTATCGGCAAATCCCCGAATTTGTTATCGGCCGGCCCGGCTGGGATAACTGGTTACTTTGGTTCTCGCGCAATTCGGGCGCTGCCCTGATTGACGCCTCTCCGGTTGTTTGCACTGTTCACCAGAATCATGATTATGGCTATCACCCCGACGGCGAAAAGGGTGTTTGGGAGGGCGAGGAAGCCCAGCAGAATTACCAATTGCTGGACCGCCACCGGAAATTTTGTACGTTGGAAAACGCCACGCATGTTCTCCAGGCGGATGGCCTCCACCGCAGCTATCGTCACTGGCTGATTCAGATGAAACGCAATTTCTACGATTACCTGTCTCCCACCTGGTTTCGCTTCCTGAATCTGACCCGTCCCGTGCGCCATCGCCTCGGCTTGCGCCAGAAAGGGAGGTCGTCAATATGACTCTTCTGCCGTCTGTTTCGCACCGCTTCGGAAGGGAGCCCGTTCCTTGCACGTACTTGTGACCGGTGGTTGTGGGTTCGTCGGTTCGCATGTCGCGCTGCACTTACGCGCGAAGGGCCACCCGGTTTCGGTAATGGATAATCTGGTGCGTCGTGGCAGCGAACGGAACATCTCGATACTTTCTCATCATGGCGCCACGTTCTTCCATGGCGACGTGCGAAATCCAGAAGATCTGGAGAATTTGCCTGCCGGCATCGACCTGATTTGCGATACCAGTGCGCAGCCTTCGGTCGTCACAGGTTACGCGAATCCCCGCTTTGATATTACCAACAATGGACTCGGCGCGATTCACATTCTCGAGTACGCTCGCTTGCACAAGATCCCGCTCATTTTCTGGAGTACCAATCGAGTCTACGGTGCCGATCGGCTGAACGCTCTTCCACGACGAGAGACTGCAACACGTTACGAATATGACCCGGAAGTGTGGAATCGCATTCCCGCAGAACAACGCCCCACGGGTTTCGATCCGATTCATGGGGTATCCGAGGAGTTTTCCATCGATGGCGGCCAACGCAGTATCTACGGGCTTAGCAAACTCATTGCTGATGCTGCCTGCCAGGAATACGCACAGGCATATGATTTACCGATTATCGTCAATCGCTTCGGTGTGCTGTCCGGCATCGGCCAATTCGGGCACACCGACCAAGGTTGGGTGGTCTGGTGGGCCATTGCTCATTGGTTCAAGCTTCCTCTCACCTATCTTGGCTGGCATGGTAAACAAGTACGCGACGTTTTGTTTGTTGAAGACATGCTGGTTCTGCTGGACCTGCAAATCAAGAAGCTGCACGAATTCCGCGGTGAAGTCTTTAACTTGGGCGGTGGCGCGGAAAATTCAATCTCATTGCTTGAGGCTACTGCAATGATGCAGGAGTTATCGTCGCGCACCGCCCCGGTAACGCAATCAGACAAAGCACGCCGGGGGGACATCGCCTTGTATTGGACGGACAATCGCAAGGCCACGGAGCGCCTTGGGTGGAGGCCTCAAACTGGCTTGCGCACCGGCTTCGAACGCATCTTTAACTGGATTCGTGAGAATGAGACGGAACTTCGCGCTCGCTATTGTGCGTGAAGAGCTCGGAGGGCATGATTGTGAGCATCGGGCCAGTGGGGTTCGAATTGATACATAGAAAGAGCGGTTGCGTTTTTCTATTCGAGTCAATCTGAGAGAGTACAAACCATGTCCTCGAAAACAGTTCTTGTTACAGGTTCCAGCGGTCTCATTGGGTCGGAAGCTGTCGAACATTTTGATCGGCAGGGCTGTCAGGTTCACGGCATCGATAACAATATGCGGCGGATTTTCTTCGGTGATCCCGGCGACACATCGTGGAATCTCGGTCGACTGCGGCGAGCCACAAGAAACTTTACGCATTACGATCTGGACATTCGTGACCGCATTGGCCTCGAAACACTCTTCCGTGCCCAGCGCTTCGATCTGATTGTCCATTGCGCTGCGCAACCATCCCACGACAAGGCGCGCGACATCCCTATTGTCGATTTTGAAGTCAACGCGCTCGGAACTGTCAATCTTCTCGAGGCCGCACGCCTTCATTGTCCCGAGGCAGTTTTCATCCTTTTCAGTACGAATAAGGTTTACGGCGACGCGCCGAATGAAGTGCCTCTTAAGGAATTGGAAACTCGATGGGACTATGCGCGCCCGGAAGATTATAAAGGCATCACCGAGAATTGCCGTATTGATCAGACCCTGCATTCGCTTTTTGGTGCTTCCAAAGCGTCTGCGGACCTAGTGGCGCAGGAATACGGACGCTACTTCGGCATGAAGGTTTGTATCTTCCGAGGGGGTTGCCTAACTGGGCCTTCGCATTCCGGCGTGGAACTTCATGGCTTCCTATCCTATCTCGTAAAGGTGGCGATCACCGGAGAGACCTATTCCGTGTTTGGCTACAAGGCGAAACAGGTTCGCGACAATATTCATAGCCACGATGTGGTCCGCGCCATAGAAGAATTCGCCGCCAACCCGCGCACCGGCGAGGTATACAACATGGGAGGTGGCCGGGAAAACAGTATCTCCATGCTCGAGGCTATTGCCAAAGTGGAAGAAATGTCCGGGAAGAAACTGAATTGGAAGTACGTCGATCAGAACCGCAAAGGTGACCACATCTGCTACATTTCTGACCTATCTAAATTCAAATCGCATTATCCGAATTGGAACATCAGTGTGAGCCTCGATGAGATCTTCCGCGAGATCATTGCTGACCACACTCAACGCCTTCACGCGGTTTAGGGTCCGTGATTACGCTGATTATTGTGAAGAACAATTTCATAAACATCTGATTGCTATTCCAAGAAATGAACTCCTTCGTTGTGCGGCGAGATGGCATGGTCTAGAAAGGCAAACTTAAGGACTTTTTCGCGAGGGCGGCAGGGTCACTGATCCCTTGGGCAGTCAACCTGTGGATTACGCTTGTCGTTATCTGGTTCTTCGTAGTTCGTATTCTTGGTTCCGCGACTGTTCGCCATTTCCTCTCTCCGATGGGGTCAGAAGTAAATTGGATGATACCCTGCACAGTTCATGCCTGATCCGTATTGCTGATCGGCGGAGCTTCATTGGACCAGACCGAGTCGCTCAGCGGAGCGCGCCCTCGGTTCGCGTTACAAGATATAGAGTTCGGTTCGGCGCCTTTAGATAGAGGCGCAAAGACCACGGGCCACGGCTTAAATGATATGGCAGCCAACCAAAGCCATATCCGGGATCCTCGGAGTAAAGAAGAAACTCTGAATGCGTTGACACAAACTCAGAAAATTTGCTCGCATGAATCGGTAGATAGGGGCGAAGATCCATTACGTTCTTGTCAACGCTGTCGGTGCCCAGATATTTCACTGCCAAATCCGCATCTCCCACAAAAATGAACCGTTTTGACCATGCTGGAGACGCGTAGTAATTGAGAGACAAGTAGGAGAGGCCGTCTGACACGACAACGGGAAGCTCCGAATGACCAGCTGTATCAATGAATTGTTCCACGCTCGCGGTATCAGACTGTGGATGTATTCCGTGGATCCCTCGCCAAAAGGAGATTTCATGAAGGCCGACACTAGACCCAAGGAACAATGCGAACAGCAGAACGGTAGACAGCGTTGCCCTTGCAAGCAAGCACGCAGTCGCCAGGCAGACCCCCAAAATAGTCGCCAGTACGTATCGGTCTAGCATACCGGCCCGCATGATCCTGGTTACGACCAACGCAATAATCGGTAATGCCAAGAAAGTCAGTATCAACGCACCGTCGACCCGGACTGTCTTCGATTTGCTTTGCTCTTGCCATCGTCTTAGAAAGTGAATGCCAATGACTCCCGCAGATAAGACCGCTATCAAGCCGCCAGCGTAAGCGGCACCTAGGAACAAGTACGACCCATAGAATTTTGGTAAGGACGCAACACTAGCCATAGGAACCCAGTAATGCGAACCATAGTACATTCTCATGTGCGACAACAGCGGCCAGAAGATGATTAAAGGTAAGCCGCAGAACACAAATGCGAGCCACGCCTGCCATCGAATCCGTTTCGTCTCAATTAACACGACGACTTCGGCTAAGGCAAACGGCAGGACTGCAAATATTGCAAAGTAGTACACTCCTTGCGCCAGTGCCAAACTGAGCCCAAATAGAATCGCCCACCGAAACGAGGGTAGTCTGTCGTAACAAACCAGAGCGAATGCGATGCAAGCCATGAGTATGCTATAAGGTCTTGCGTTCGCCGCATAATTGAGAAAAAGGCCTGTCACCATCAAGAGCATGGTGCACAGAAAGGCGATCCATTCATGATGCCGTCGTCGGATATACAGAAAAATGCAAACCATAGTGCCGGCCATTGAGAGGACCGATGGCAACCGCAACGCAACTTGTGTGTTTCCTAGAATGCCGGTGAAGGCTCGTTCAATGAGGTAGAACATCGGCGGTTGTCCATCCACTGACCGGCTGAGTGCTGTCCATATGCCGCTCAAGCTCGACTGTGACGACACCGCCAACGTAAGAATCTCATCGAAAAACAATGGATTCGTTGCTGCAGCGACAATTCCACGGATAACTACATACAGCAGCATCGATCCCAAAAGCCATGTCACCAAGCCTCTTGGCAAGATCTCCTTTGCCCTCAATGCCAGTTCTTCTACCGGCGACTGCGCCACGAATTGTGGTTCCCGTTCCATTCTCGTCCCTTCGAACCCCTATTTAATTTCTTTAACCGCGGTTGATGAGTGCTCATCTAAGCCGACGAGCCGAGTGCTACCCAAAGGGAATATTTTATCTGTAATCTCGACCTTCGATTACATACGAAAGGTCTCTCTTCGATTGCGGTTCTGGCCCAAAAACCGTGACACCGAGTACCGAGATCGAAATGAATGCAATGTTGTGAGGAATATCCGTGTCACAAATGAGCGGCTCGTTCCTTGGGTGCTGAAGCATTTGTAGTCGCCAGCACAGGCGAGGGCGCGCTCTCGGCAGAGCGTTTATAATCTCCACGGCTGAAGTACTTCTCCAGCCAAACATACAGGCAAATAAACAGGTATCGGCTACCCATTTCCTTGATCTTCAGCTTCGGCTCGCCCGCCCGCCGATTCCGCCAGGTGATTGGAACAACCTTCCAGGTATAGCCGCGAACGATTGCCTTAAGAGGAATCTCCACGGTGAGGTTAAAGTGCGGGGAAAGAAAAGGGCGACAACCATCAATTACGGTGCGACGATAAGCTTTGAAAGCGTTCGTAGTATCATTCAAGCTAATTCGGAATAGTATGCGAAGGAAAAAATTCGCCAGGCGGTTGATTTTCAGCTTCAGCCACGGATAATCAATGGTACCGCCGCCTTTCACGAAGCGGCTGCCAAAGACACAGTCGAATCCGTCATTTAGCACTTTCCAGTACGTGACCACGTCTCGACAGTCATCAGATTCGTCGGCCATCATGATGACGACAGCGTCTCCGGTGGAGTGATCCAGTCCGTGCACGACGGCACGACCGAATCCATTCGGCCCTGGATTCTTCATGGGGACGAGTGTCGGAATTCTCTCCTGGGTTTCTTTGAGGGCTTTCCAGGTATCGTCTGTGCTTCCGTCATCAACGACGACGATTTCGTGGGGGATATTCTTCAGTCGGAGCTCAACATACAGGTGCTCCACCGTCGGGCCGATACACCCTTCCTCATCCCTGGCAGGAATGACCACAGAAAGTAGAGAGAGTGCGCACATAGTCCCAACTTTTCAGGTGCCGGTCGGGAATGCTGAGCCATCGACTCGACGGTCATCGGAATCTCTACTGAGAAACGGTAAAAGTCTACATTTCTACCAGCCATTTATGCTAGTCAAATTTTTGGCCCCTGCGTTTTCCCGCCGGGCAGGTGTAACATATGCCTCTGCTCCTTGAAGCGTCGCAACCAACTTGAGGTGAGGGACATGAGTGCCCTGGATTTGATCATGCGCCAACCCTTGGTTTACCGCCTCTGGATGGCGCCCTTTGCCGAGAAAAAATTTGCTCCTATCGCCGCCCACAACGACATGCAGCGCATTTGCCGCGTCCTCGATGTCGGCTGCGGTCCCGGCACAAATGCTACTCATTTCGCCGCTTCCGATTATCTCGGCATCGACTTAAATCCCGAATACATTCGCGATGCTGAACGTCGCTATGGTGCCTCCAACTCCCACCTGCGTTTCGAAGCCCATGATGCTTCCACCTTCGTCGCCCCTCCCGACCAACGCTTCGATTTCATCCTCGTCAACAGTCTCCTTCATCATGTGGACGACTCGACGACCCGCAACATTCTCGCCAATCTCGCTCGCCTCCTCACCGATGACGGCCACGTTCACATTTTGGAGTTGGTTCTTCCCCGGCACGCCTCGATTCCCCTGTTTCTTGCGCGTGCCGATCGCGGCAATTTCCCGCGCCCTCTCGAGCATTGGCGTCAGATGTTTATGGATTTCTTCGAACCGGTGATCTGTGAACCCTACGACCTTTCACGAGCCAACGTTTGCCTCTGGAAGATGATCTATTTCAAAGGCAGAGCGATCAGGGCGACGACCTCAGTCTGACGAGATATAGGCCCCTTCCCAAGGGGGCCATAGAGGCGCCCTCATCCTTAAGCGCTGGCGAGTACCAGTCCAGACCCTCAGAGTACAACAGGAACTCTCCATGATCCGCCAGGAACTCAGAATAATCGGCAAGGTGAAAGGGCAGAAAGTCGCGAGCACCTAAGACGCTCCTACTGCTCGTATCAGCCCTCGTGTACCGAAGCTCCCGTTTTTCGTCTGTGAGGTACACGAGCCTGGTCGTAAAATTCGGCGGCAAGTAATATGCGAGCTGACTGTAAAGAAGACAGTCACTAACGACCACTGGCAGATCGCCGTGCCCACCAACCCGCACTATCTGCTCCACGTCGCGTATCTTCTGTTTCGACGTCGCCGAAAACCATTGCATGAACGGGTCGTACGTTGGGGCTCGCCAAAATCTCGACTCCCGCATCCCCACTACGCACAAAGCGAATAAAGCGAATATCGCCGTGGCCCTTCGTCCTGCAAGGGACAGCGTGCACGCGAATCCCAAGATGATCCCAACGCTTGCAACCATCACATAGCGGATCAATAGCAGCCCATGCAATGACTTCACCAACCCATAAACGATGTACGCCAACGCAGCCATCGAAAAGAGAAGAATGGCCTCAACTGCTATCTGGTTGCCTTCTTTGAATGTGGAACTAGCCCACCAAATAACCGAAACGACTGCAACCACTAGCAACGTGCGGCCAATATCATTCTCATTCAACAGAAAAAACGATGCGTAATAACCGTGCACCGCTTCGAAAGACGGACGGGCGAAAATGTTCGGCCCATAGAACATCTTGAAGGCCATGATCAATCGCCAAAAAACAATCAACGGCAGAACACCACAAACCAGAGCAGCCCACACTCGCCAGCGTATACTACGCGTTCGTAGCACAAAAAAACCTTCCGCAAACCAGAACGGAACCATTGCCAGGACCGCGTAGTAATGCAGTGACTCAGCCAGGATCAAACTGAGCCCAAACGCCATCGTCCAACGCCGCGACGGCAAGCGCTGGTAACACACCATCGCGAAGACGATGCACGCAATCATCATGCTATACGGGCGAGCTTCAGTTAGGTATGTATGAAACAGGATTGTCGACAGCACGAGGAATGCGCACACGCAGGCAATCATCTCCCCGTGGCGTCTCTTCGCAAACACATACACGCTTACCAATGTGCAGGGAAATGCCAGGATGGAGGGCAAGCGCAGCGCTACCTCTCTTTTAATGGGTACAGCTAATGCGAAACGCTCTATTAGATAAAACAACGGCGGCGCGCTGTCGAAGCCCCGCCGCATGGCCATCCACATGTCCGCTAGACTTTTCTGGCCCGCTACCGCAACGGTGAACAGTTCGTCAAACCAGAACGGTCTGGATATCGCTCCCCGTAGTCCTCGAAGGACCACGTAAACGCAAAGCGCCGCGATGAAAATCTCCGCCGCGCGCCCGTTCTTGCTGGCACCCGCTGGGTCGACGACGTCTTGAGACCTGATTGGACTCTCGCCCACTGCGGTTCTCATGTCCGTGGCTCCGCGCCCCGCACGACCGCCATCAGCGATGTCCCCCCGAGCTCCTGCGGTATCCCCTCGAACTTCGACGCCAAGTGCAAGGCCCCGTTGATCACGCCGCTGCCTTTTCCAAACCCTATGGAATAATTCTGAGAAGTCCCCTGTTCCCGCTTCAACCAGATCTTCCGGAACAACAGCGTCGGTGTCAGCGGCAATCCCCAATACGTCCAATTCGTCACTTCCAGCCCATTTCGCCCGATCGCCGCGAAGAAACTGCGCTCCGAATACCGCCGGTAATGCCCCGCCGCCGTGTCGTATCCCGAAAACGCCCATTCTCCCGCCGGCACGTTGAACACCAGTTTCCCTCCGGCCGCCAGATGGAATCGCACCGCCCGCAAGAAAGAGTCTTCGTCTTCCAGATGCTCCAGAACGTCCCACAAAAAAATCAGGTCGAACCGTTCCCGGAATTCCTTCGCCTTTTGAAACACGTCGTAGCAGATCACCCGGCTGCGCTGGCTCAGGTTGTGCGTCAGACCGTTTTCGTTCAGGTCGAACCCCGTCAACTCTCGACCGTAGGCCAGCTCGATCTGCCTCTGCAACAGCCCCTGCCCGCAGCCGATTTCCGCCATCTCTCTCGCGCTGCTCACCAGCTCCCCCGCCAGCTTCTGGAACACCTCGAACCTTCGCCGCACCCAAAAATGCCCCAGCGACGCCAGCTTGAAGTAGCCGTCCGTCATGCTCACTTTTGTCGGAGGAGTTAGGTATTCGATTTTGCGCTCGGCAGCCGCCGGCGCTTCAGACGTGTTCGCCATTACCGCAAAATTCCCTTTTCCAGCACACGCGCTTCGGCCTCATCCGCTTCCGCGCTCGCGCGGCTGATCTTCCGCTCGATCACGTAATGCGGCCGCGCCTTGATGTCTTCGTAGATCCGCCCCACGTATTCCCCGATCACTCCTAGGAAAAATAGCACGATGCCCGAAAGGAACGTCACCGCCACTAACAGCGAGGTGAACCCTTTCGGCGATTCGTGCAGAAACACTCGCGCGTACACCGCGTACGCCACGAACAGCGTCGACATGAACATCACAAACGCGCCAAAGATCGCCGCCGCCCGGATCGGCACGATCGAAAACGCAAAAATTCCGTCAAAGGCGAGCTTCAGCAACCGCATCAGATCGTACTTGCTTTTCCCTGAATGCCGTTCTGCTCGCTCTACTTCAATTCCTATTTGTCGGAAACCTATCCAGGTCCTCATTCCCCGCAAATATCGGTGGTGTTCTGGCATCCGCCGAAGGTGATCGACCACCCGCCTCGACATCAATCCAAAGTCGCCGGAATCCAGCGGCAATTGAATGTCGGAAAGCCTCGCCATCATCCGGTAAAAAACGAAATAACACAGCCGCAGCAGCCACGGCTCTTTCCTTCGCACTCTTTTCGCATACACTACGTCGAAACCTTCTTGGAATTTCCCCACAAATTGCGGAATCACCTCGGGAACATCTTGCAGGTCCCCATCCATGACCACCACGGCATCGCCGCTAACATGATCCAGCGCTGCAGTGATCGCCGGTTGATGCCCGAAATTCCTCGACAGCGACAATGCGAGAATGCGCGGATCATTTCGCGCTGCCTCCGCCAACATATCGAAGGTCGCGTCGGTGCTTCCGTCATCGACAAATACAATCTGGTGGGGACCGCCCGTCAAATTGTCGAGGACACTTCTCAGCCGCCGCAGCAGTTCCGGCAGCACACTCGTCTCATTGTGCATGGGAATGGCAACCGAGAGACTAAACGGTCTGGTCATAGCAAATGGCTTCGGTGGTTATATCCCAAATTCCAACTGGCATCAAGGATCGACGCCCAGGTACCGGCTGATTTCTCCGTATCCGCTAGGGTGCATCACGTGCCATTGCCATGCCGAGCTTATGATCGTGCAAAGATCGGAGTGACGTGGCGTCCACCCGAGTACTTTCTCCGCCTTTAGGTTGTCGGCAATCAAGCGTGTGGCGTCACCAGGTCGAGCGGGGCAAACTCGCATGTGAATAGTGTTTCCGGTTATCTGGCACGCACAGTCAATTACTTCCGGAACCGAGCATCCCTGCTGGCTGCCCAAGGTCAAAAAGTCGGAACTGCCCCCGCCTCGTAGATATTCCAATGCCAGTGGGTGCACGTCAGCTAGATCATTGATATGCACATACTCGCGGATCGCCGTGTGATCCGGAGTCGGATATATCCCGCACCTCCTGTCACTAGGACCGCCTCCCCGATCGCCGTTGCACCAGTCATCGATACGATGCTTGCGCGTCTGAATTAGACGCCACCCTCGGAGATTTCACCACTGCACGCCTGGGTACAGGCTCGGCAGTCTCTGACCCCGGTATATCCATTGTCCACTAACCTTCAAATGCCATACCGTTTGAGCGCTTCCACTTTGCGTGATTTCGTACACATCTCCCGCCACTATGCTTGGCGATTCTGCGGACGCGCAAAATTCGACGTTGCCATTTGCCAACACTCCCATATTTCCGCCGAAAAAGGAGTAGGACGGCACGGGCGCGTTAAAAATTAAGTTGGCAGTTTTCGCTGTCTCATCCAGCTCATAAATTTGTGCGGTGCTGTAGCAACTTGCCGATTGCGTAGTGCACAGCACTTGACCTGTGGGGAAGAACCTGTCGTCTCCATTGTCAAACACCGCCAATGAGAATTTTCCGGTCGTGTTCGTACTCACGAACGACGGTCCATGCTGCGCGTAGAACCAGTCGGTGGGGTCCGTCCCACCGCTGAGAGCAAAATCGCCTTGATACCCCAGGCGCCAAATGATGTCTCCCGCTCCGGCTCCATTCGCGTAATCGATCTTTAGCAGCCAATTCTGGTGACGAATCGAGATGATCACATTTCCGTCGTCCAGCGAATACAGAATCGCGTTCGTATGCAGCCAGTCAGGGAACATGTATCGGTTGACGAGTCACGTCGAGATGATCAAATGCGTTCCACAGCCAGACCGGGTTGTGGTTTTGATCCAGGTCGATAATTACGTCTCCCGTCACGGTGGTCCCTGAAACAGTTTGTTGTGTCGCCGCTAGTACCAACAGGTGTCCGTTTGGCAGCATCACAAAGTCATGGTGTGTCCCAACCACGGTAATATTGCATCCAGCGCATGCCGCTGCTGCTAATGCCTTGTTCAGATCCGCTGCGGTCATTTGCCAAATTAATTTCCCGCTCAGGTCCACTTCTTGCAGGACCGAGTTTGACCCATCCTTCGCAGCACCGCTGAAATTGATCAAGAAATGTCCATTAGGAAGCAGTTTGATCGGATTCGCCCCCACTCCTGGAAGCAAGGGATTGTAGTTCCAGAGAATATTGCCGCTCAAATCTACAACAGCAACAGGAGCGACGGCTACAGGCGCGCCCACCAAGTCCAATAATTCCGCCCCGCTCTGCGGCGTCATTCCCGGCGTCGTGGTCGTCGTTATCACCGGGACTTGTGCTGCCGGATACGCGCCCGTGGTGAACGTCAGGTCTGAATCCATGTATTGCGAGCCGTCGGCGAACTGCACTACGCCTCTCATGTGGTACAAGGTGTCGCCCTTCATTCCGGCGACGAACAAGCTCACCGGCCCGCCTCCCGTGGGTACCGGTTGCGTCCAGGTAGTCAGGTCGTAGTTCGTGTCGGTGCCAAACTGGACGGATACGTTGCCAGACGCAGCCGGGCTGACGCTATAGCTCGCCACTTGCACATTCGCGGTCGCTGCCACTTGACCCGGTGCCACCACATTGACCGTGGCGCTGGCCGATTTCGTGCTGTCCTGCATGCTTGTGGCCGTCACGGTTACGGTCATGCTTTGAGTTGCCGAAGGGGCCGTATAGTTGCCAGTCGAGTCGATGGTTCCTGCCGACGCGATCCAAGTGACTGTGCCACGGCTGACGGTGGCGGTGAACTGGGTGCTCTGTCCCGTGCCGATGGCAAGTGTCTGCGGACTCATGGTAAGAGTTACCGGACTGGATGATCCGCAGCCCGCCGAGAAGCTGATTACGCTTAAAAGGAAAAAACAGAGAATAAGGACACACCGAAACGTACTGCGTTCTTGGACCATTTACCCCTTCTACGTTTCATGATTTGCGTGAACCGGACCCTGACCCCGGCAAATTATAACCCATATACTACATAAAGTTGCAGGAGAAGTTATACAGGCTTTACTTTAGTTGATTCGCCATGAAATGGTATTCGCGGAAAGTAAGGTTGCATGGAAGAAAGGGTCGTACTTGCTCCAAATTGAACCGGGGATAGTCCTGATTCTCTTTGCGTAAGGCCTATTCTATAATCGCCACCCAGGACCGCTAAAAATGATTTAGTTGGCCTTTCTTGCAGTTAAACACGACGAGTCATGGAAATGGCCGAATGCCTAGACCGTTTGTCAGCGTACTCATAGACACTTATAACCATGAAGCCTTCATCGAACAGGCCGTCGCGAGCGCCTTGGACCAGGATTATCCCGCCAGTGACCGGGAGATTCTCGTCGTGGACGACGGTTCTACGGACCGCACACCGGAACTCCTCGCCAGGTTTGGAACGCAGATTCGCGTCCTTCACAAATCAAATGGGGGCCAAGCCTCAGCATTTAATCTCGCGATTCCCGAGTGCAGAGGTGAGATCATCGTGTTTCTTGATGGCGATGACTGGTGGAAGCGCGGAAAGCTAGAGCGTGTTACTGAACTTATGGACAGGGATCCAGCCATCGGTATGGTCGGACATGCCATAATCGAATCCTTCAATGACGGCACCGAGCGCATTATTGCGCCTGAATCCCAAACTCGCTTCCGCCTAGAGTCGCGTTCTTCCGCGGAGTTCTTCCGGCTGCATCGGTGCTATTTCGGTACTAGTCGGCTTGCCTTGCGCTCATCCGTCGTTCGTAAAGTTAGCCCTGTTCCCCAAGCACTTACTATTGAGGCAGACGAATACCTTTTTACTCTCGCAGCGGCGTTCGCCGATTCGATCGTCCTTAGAGATCCGCTGACGCACTACAGAATTCACGGCGCTAATCTGTTCATGGCCCCTGGTGCGTTCTCAGGAGGGGAGCGCAGGAAGCAGCGCGCTATTTCTGCACTTGCGTCCGAACTCCGACGCACCCTTCCCGCTATCGGGACTCCCCCCGAGGCCACCGCCGCTGTGCTTGAACTTGTCGACGCCGAAGCTAACCAACTGAGATTGCAACTTGACGGTGGTCCGCCTTGGGCGACTTTTCATGCTGAACGGACTCTCTACCGTATTCAGCATCCAGATGCTCCCAGGAAGAGCAGAATATTCAGAGCGATCTCCATGGTTCCTGCGCTATTGCTTCCTCCGCGTTGGTTCTATCGCGGTCGACGTTGGCTTGGTTCACAATCGTGGTACGAACGTGCGCGCCGCAAGTTTGCGCCTTTGCCGCAAGCTGCTCAGGCCGAGGTGAAGTCTACCGGCCGGATTACCGATCGAGACTGATGGTTTTTGAGACCACGTTTCGTTGGGCTGCACATCAATGATAGGCGGCGTTCTAAGGAAAAGACCAGTACGCACCGTTCGAAGGACTCGATGAAACTAAGCGTTAACCATTCTGTTGGACGCAACAGCGCATGGACGGAAGCTTCAATGAAGCGGACTGCGCAACAGCAATAACCAAGATTTCATCCGGAGGGTGCGTTACCACTGGTCGGCCTAGATCTTCCTTAGCTATTTCGTAGACTTAGAAAGCCGCGTCATTGACTCCGGACCCAGTTGTGCTTCGGGAGTGTTGATTTGAATTCCGAAGGAACGGGCCTTGCGTGCAATGTCCCGGTTGGAAAGCGCGCGATGATCTCATCTGCTGCTAGATATTCCAGCGTGTACCCGACTTTTTGGAGCAGCTCACAGCAGGCTGCGTGAACTTCCTTTCCGTGAGTGGCAAGAAAGATCGTTGGTCTGGCGTTGACCAAAACATTCATAGCGCCGGTCAATACATTATGTTCAGCTCCTTCAACATCAATTTTTAGGAGCTGCGGCATTGGTTTCTCGCGGCTAAAAGAATCCAATGTAGTACTCTGTACGCTCAGTAGCCCCTTGCTCGAAATCTTACCTAGGCAGGATTCACCCGTAAATTCAAACTGCACCGTACCGTCGGAATCGGTCACCGCTTTCGGGACTACCTCACAGTTAGTGAAGCGATTTGCCCGAATATTTTCCTGAAGGAAAAGTAAATTTGATGGCGCTGGTTCGAAAGAAAATACTAAGCCGTTGTCTCCGACTGCCCGACATGCAAGCACCGTGTAGATTCCCGTGTTCGCTCCAATGTCGTAAACTACCATTCCGGGCGATAGTTCTTTGCTGAACCGTTCGTATTTTTCGCGTTCGTAGGTGCCTAGCCAGAAATTCGGCATTCCGGAACCCACGAGCCAACGCAGGCCGCGTGCTGGCCCCTGAACGATCGGCAGCACGGAACTCTTGGGTACAAGGCGTGTAAATGGTCCTACGAAGCGCCCGAGTGGAACGCGCCATTTAGTGAATGGAATACGCATGGAACGTACACAGTGATTGTAGCATTTCCTAACAGCCTCTCGGCGACCTGTGCACGCCTTGCGTGCTGCGTGCAGAGTCAAACAACGGCTCGCCGCTGGACAATTAGCTCATTTTAGGTCGACCAGGTCATCACGCTATGTAAGAGAGATTCAGCGGTGGGATGCGTGCCGAATAGTGCAATTACAATAGATTCTCTTCATCTCGGTGATGTACCCTTCTCGAGGATGTGAAATCGGCGTTATGAACCGTTCAAAATCCAACGTGAGATACTCCGTCGAGATCATCCGAACGCAGTTACTGAATTCATTTTTTGCTTCCGATGCGGTGACTTTCGAATATGGTTTGCATTAGGACCACTTGTTGTATTATTCGCACCAACGGTGATCTTGTTTTTCATGCTCATCCTCTGCCTATGCCCTGAGACGTCTCATTGGAAACTGATCCCTGGCTACGCATCAGCTTTTCGGCGTCGCGGCGTCGAGTTTTTTTGCCTCGACGCCAATCCGCCATTTGATCCGACTCTCGATCAGATCCTTCAGCTTTGCCCCCGTAAGCCGTCGTGGATTTTTCATTTCGAATCCAGTTTGCCGCTGCTTCCTCAGGGACTAGAAAAGTCAGAAATCCCAACCGTCTGTTTTCATCCGGATACCTATGCTTTCACGAGCAGTCGGATCCGGTGGTCGTTTCTTTTTGATCACGTCGCCGTCTTTCATCCCGGCTATGAAGTTATCTTCGCTCATGCTGGGCACCCCGGTGCGTTCCTGCTACCTCACGCCGTCCGTCGTGAACTCTTCGATGGACCAGAACTCCCCCGTGAATTTGAAATCGGTTGGGTCGGGCAGTCGCACGGTTCGATATATAAACGACGCGCCGAATGGCTCCCTAGGCTAGCCACTAACTTTCACATGAATGACCTGTCGCGTAGTTATTCCTTGGAGGAAGTCGCCAATCTGTATCGTCGATCTCGCATCGTCGTTAACATTGGTAGGGATGATTTTCGTCAGGACGCTAACCTCCGCACATTTGAGGTACTGGCTTCCGGCGCTCTCCTGCTCACGTCGCTGCCTACGGAACTCTCGGCTATTGGTTTTCAAGAAGGAGTTCACTTTGTCGGTTATCGCCAGGAAAACGAAATCTGCCCTCTCGTGCGAAGATTTCTAGACGATGAGCCGGCACGCCACCGCATCTGTTCTGCTGCCCGCGCGAAGACTCTCGCGGAGCACACTTATGATTGCCGCGTCGACGCTTTGCTTTCACATCTCAGCTCCGCCAGCAACAGAAGGCTCGCCCCAGCTCGTTTCTGGCCCGAATCGCGAGCACGGTTAATGGCTCTTGATTTCTACGCTTCTCATGGGCTTTTCGATTGCGCCGCCGCTCAGTACCGTCGAACTGCTGGACGCGGCTTTCGTGAAACCTTTGATGGCGCTAGACTGCTCGCCAAAGCTTTTGTCAGACATTGCCGGAGCCGATTTAGTTTGTTTCATACGAGATTAAGTTGACCCACGGGGTTTGCCGTACGTTGGCTAATCAGTGTCATCCTATGGGTTGTTTGCGTTTGTTACGAAGAAAAATTGTCGACTCAAGATGAGCAGTCAAACTGAGATTTTATCAGATGGGCTGGGGGTGTTCGCGGTCGTCTTGAGTCTTATTGAGACCGATAAGAAGTGCTTGACAAACGCTTGCGCTACATTGCACCAGCAAGTCAAAGGAGTTCTCCGGTTGAATTGGCTCATTCCAAAGTATTAATCCACACGATAGATCCTTTGATCGTCAGTCTCGAACACTAGCGTCAGGCCCTTCGTGTCCGAACGAATTTGAAATCCTGATAGCTCCGATCTCACGTCCAGCACATGGGATACGTCCAGTTGATGTGCAAGGGCACACCTGAGGGCTTCGGAACTGTCCGGCCCTCCAGGAAGGGTCCGCTCACCCCACTGTCCAACAGGTTTCACATAACTCTTATCCGAATACAACGCCGGAACGCTTTGATCAAGAACCAGAACTTTGCGCACCGAATCGTGATTATTCAAATATTCAAAACTAGCACAGTAGGGTATTGATTCGTGCCTTAGCATTGCATATCGAGATGAAAACACCGATCGTATGGCTCCGAGATTTTCCTTGGCAATCATGAAGTACCCATAAGAAAAGGAAATGAGCACTACGGCGATGGTAAGGTACTTCGATAATTTCGACGCCATTCCTCGCACTGAATGCCACCCCAGCACAGCGAAAACGGCGCTAAAGACATACACATGGATTAGAAAACGAGACTCCTGTTGTGTGGCAAACCAGGCTGAAATAAGAACCAGAGACAAGACCGCCAAAAACTTGATCGCACGGTCGTTGCGAAAGGACAAAAGTCCAATTGGACCAAGAGCGAGGGGACAGAGACCTATGCCACCAGCTCCATGAAAATTCGATGTGTAAAACGTAATATTGAAAGGTAACCGTAGGAACGCAGAGAACCCTCGGCCCAACCCAATCCCTCGTTGCCGTATGTAAGCGTGGAACTGTGAAATTGAATCTGGGGTCAGATACTTGGGTGAACACCATGCGGCGTAACCAGGTGGGGGTGGATAAATCGGGCATCCCAAAACCAGCCAATTCCGGATGTAATACGGCGAACCGATCAAGAAGGCTATTCCGCCAGCCAGAAATATCTTTTTTGCTAGTGCAGGTGCGTTCCAGCTGCGGCGTTTGAGGGGTAGTAGAAGAACACACATCAGAACAACGGGCACAGCGAGCAAAGCCGTATATTTCGTTCCGAGTGCAAGACCGCAAAACAAGCCCAGAATGCTCCATTCCGACGAGTTCTGAGCATCTAAACCCACTCTCGTTGCGGCAATCACGAATGCTGCGAAAAAAGCATCGACAAAGCACCCGTGTGCTCCCGCATATACAGCTGGCATCGTTGAGACAATGGCAGCAACCCACCAAGCCTCAACGTCGCCTAGCCCACAACGCATTGCTATTGAGCCCGACAGGGCCAACAGCAACCCGAAAGTCAAAAAACTGGAGAAATTTGGTGCTCTGCTACCTCCCACGCTCCAGAGAATCGCGAATAGGGTTTCCGGTACTTGAGGGAAAGCGGTATGGCAGTTATCAAGAACTGGACGGATTCTGCCTTCTCTAAGCCACACTTTTGGCCCAAGCAGATGGTAAGCCACAGCATCGTCGTTCCAATCCCCTGTCTGTTCGGCGAGGCCGGAAACTGCTGTAATCACCAGGAGACTGCCAATGATCACGGCTGGGAGTTTGGGCACCGATCTCAGGGCGCGGAGGTGAACTCCGGTTTGCAAAAATCTTGTGAAACGACGCAAAAGCCAAGGCGATTCCAGCAGCTAAGGTGCTGCCGATAGAGAACGGTGTCAACCAAACTTGCCCAACAAGGAATATCGCTGAGGACAATATGCCCAAACCGCCTAGCAGGGCCAATGCTAGGCGCTCAAATCTGCGATAGGTTGAAGGCAAGACTACGGCGATCCATGCGCCTGCACCGAAGGCGGCCACTGCCACGAGTCCCAAGCCGAAGACTGCCCTCAGAAAGAGCCAGAACATGGGTTAGAGTATCTTCCAATCCCTCAAATGCAGGGTACGACGTAAAGCATACAAATCGAGCGCTGTTTCTATCTTGAAATAGAGGACTGCTGTCGATTTAATTGCGCTATCTCATTTTGGTGCAGTCCAACGGAGCAAACGCATCGGAAATATGGAGCAAGTAAAACCTACCGCTTCGCTATGGACACCGCATTTTATATCCTGCGGCCGCGAAGAATGTAGGGGAGCTCTCCTCGGGTACCCACATCCCTTTGGGAGTAAACTCCTTGTGACAAAGGAGGAGATGATGGCTCCTAAAGGAGCAATAGCTGCATCGGAAGTAATATCTAACAAAAACCTAGCCTATGCCGCGCTTGTCGGCCTGATGCTTTACGCGCTTGTCAGGAGTCTATTTGCAGCCGCAGGAAAACCTTTCTGGTATGACGAGGTGCTCACCTTGGCGGTGCCTCCCAAGGAAGCTGGAAAGGAATTGTTACCGCCTTGCATGCACCAATCGATGGCCAGCCGCCATTGTGTTACATTGTGGAAAGCCTGGCGTCAGACCTGATTCGAAATCAACAAATAGCCTATCGTTTACCTTCTATTGTTGCGTTTCTATTCACGGCAATGCCTGCGTTTTCATTTACGTGAAGGAACGGGGAAAAGAGATGGTCGCAGTGCTCTGCGCGGCGCTGCTGCTAATGACCAGCGTGTTTCAGACGTATTCAGTCGAGGCGAGACCGTACAGCATGCTGGTGGCTTGTTTCGCGTTTGCGATCGTTTGCTACCAGCGTTTGCCATCAACGGTTTGGACTTGGTTATTGGCGGCGACCTTCGCGTTAGCTCAGTCCTTTCATTACTATGCTGTATTGGCTATGGTTCCGTTTGGTTTAGCGGAAGCCGCTGTATCGCTTAAGAGCGCGAAAGTTTCGTTGGCCCGTTTGGGGTGCATTGTGCTTCGGAGTACTGCCGCTGGTTCTGGAGTGGAAGATCCTCGCAATCGACAGAGATTTTTATGGACCGCATTTTGGGCTCATCTCAGTTTCACCGATCTACCGAGAATGTATGGTGAGTTTTTTCTGGAGCCAAGCTCGTTTGGGGGCGGCATTGTAGCTTGTGTCACTTGTCGGAATCGGTTGGGTCTACTTTTGGTCGCTAACCAAGGCGGAACGTCAAGATAAGGCAATTCGCGAAGATCTCTCCCAAACGGTACTTCTTTCCGGCTTCATTCTGCTGCCATTAATTGCATACGTCACCACTCGAGCAATGCACTCCGGCCTAACCACCCGCTATGTCCTTCCAACAGTGATTGGATTCGTGCTGACTTTCGGCTTCACGTTTTCTCGAGCCAGTGGGAAAGCAGTCGTTCTCTCGGCGGTTTTTGTCCTTTCCTGTGTCGCGAGTTCACGAAGTTCATTTCTGGCGATTCGTCGCCCGAGACATTCGTGGCGTGAGATCGAGGGGCGCGATGGTACAGCAGTTCATCAACAGTGCCGGCCATCCTGAACTTCCGATCTTGGTTCCCGATGTTTTCATATACTTACCGCTCGCCCATTACAGTTCTGCTGGATTGAGGGACCGGCTTGCGTTTTTGCCTTATCCATCTGAGAACGGCAAGTGGGACGCCATCAACAAAAGCATGGTCTTTCTGCAATATTACTGGCCCGTTCGAGTGCGAGACGCATCAGATTTTATGAATTTGAGTCATCCGTTTCTGGTTTATTCGGAGAAGGATGGGTACGACTGGTTCACAAGCAGTGTGAATGAACGAGGCTGGTCTTTGCGTACAATAGCTCTCAATGAATCCGGAAAGATCTATCTAGTGACTCGTGGGGAAACCGGTCGATCGAATTGACCGGCGTCCGATGGAATCATATCTCCGCGGCTCAATCGGTCACTAACTGAACTGCACACATTTCCGGTCAGAATCAAGGCACCCTATACTCTTATCAGTACTGCCCAGTATCGCGTATCTTGATCGGTGCAATGGAGCGAAACTCTAGTGTCTGGACCGATGCGTGCCGGACAGCTGATACAGTCAAGCCATGGCAAGCTATACTTGAGAACGCCTCGCGCTCAAGCTGGAAAAGCATTTCGTCGCATTATTGCCACCGAAGGGCAGACGTCATGAATGATCACACTCGGTCTCAACTATTCTCAAATGCACGATTCCTCCGCTTGCCTCGTGCGCGATGGCGAACTGCTCTTCGCGGTTGCCGAGGAACGCATCAGTCGCGTAAAGCACGACGCGCGCTTTCCCGGCCTCGCGATCCAAGCCTGTCTTGATTTCGCCAAGATTCGAGCCGACCAGGTCGACGAAGTGTGCGTCGGCTGGCAAACTCCTGGCGCGACGTTTCGTCACGACCTGAAATTGTATGCCACGGGCCAGTGGCCGATCAGCTATCTGAACGTGTTGAACTCCACGCGTCATTTCGCCAGCATGTGGCATCAGAATGGAGGCGGAAATCCTTTCCAGCGCCAGTTCAGTCCTACGAAAGCGCGGTTTCGCTTCGTGGATCACCATCTCGCTCATGCGCTCAGTGCCTATTCATATTCCGGCTTTGACGATGCTGCCATCGTGGTGATGGACGGCCGTGGCGCGTGGGAGGCGACTTCCATCTGGCATGGTCGAGAAAGGCCGCGTCTACCCGATCCTCACGATCAACTGGCCTGACTCGCTCGGGCTGTTCTACGCGGTGTTCACTGGGTTCCTCGGTTTTGTTCCTAACTCCGATGAATGGAAAGTGATGGGCCTCGCTCCCTACGGCAAGCCGGGCGTGGACTTGAGCATGTTTCTCGACGTTCACACCACTCCTTACAAGGCCCACGCCAACCTGCTCCACGGCACCGGGAGCAATCCGTACGCAGGCTGGCCGAAGGAGCTTGGCAGACCCGCGCGAACCGGAAAGCGAGATCAACGATCTTCACAAGGACATTGCTTACGCGGTGCAGGACCTGTGTGAAACCGCGATGCTGAACGTGGTGCGCCTGGCGCTGCAGAAGACCGGCAGCAAAAATCTTTGCCTCGCGGGCGGCGTGGCGCTCAATTCGAAAGCCAATGGCAAAATCGCCGCTGCCGGAATCGTCGACAATATTTTCGTCCAGCCTGCCGCTTCCGATGACGGCGTCGCTCTTGGCGCAGCACTCGCGCCGTTTCTGGATGGAGGCCAGCGCTTGCCGCTAAAGCCTATGCGTCACGCTTATCTTGGCCCGTGTTTGACGATGGTGCCATCGAAAACGCGTTCAGCACCTACAAAATCCGCGCGTCGCGTCTCTCCGATCCCGCTGCTACTGCCGCCGAATTTCTCTCGCAGGGCAAAATCCTCGGATGGTATCAGGGCCGCATGGAGTTTGGCCCGCGGGCGCTGGGCAGCCGCTCGATCATTGCCGATCCCCGCGATCCGGAGATGAATACAAAGGTAAACAACGCCGTGAAATTTCGCGAATGGTGGCGGCCCTTCGCTCCTTCTTTCAAGAAGGAAGCCGCACCCGAATACCTCGAATCGGCGTTCGATTCGCCGTTCATGATTCTCACCGCCCAAGTGCGCCCTGAAAAACGCGCCATAATTCCCTCAGTTACGCACGTGGATGGCAGCGCGCGGCCGCAAACCGTCGAACAGCACATTAATCCGCTCTACTACCGGCTCATCGATGAATTCGGCAAGCGCACCGGCGTGCCCGTCATCATGAATACTTCGTTTAATCTGCGCGGCGAAGCCATTGTGCACACGCCTACGGACGCGATCCGGACGTTCTACAGTTCCGGCATGGACGCGCTCGTGCTCGGTAGCTTTTTGGTGGAGAAGTAACGTGCCGAAATTTCGCGGCGCTATCGATTGCTTGCCATGAGCCAGGTCGTCATTGCGTTGCTTGGCCGCAAAGATGAACCTACCGACGCTGTCGAGGAATACTGCCGCTATCTCTCTCGGGCCCTTGAAGATCACGAGATTCAATTGGACATTCGGCGCGTGCCATGGGAAATCCACGGCTGGTCCGAATCGCTGAATGTGCTGAAACTCATGGCTACGCACTGGCGCGGTGCGTGGGTGCTCGTGCAATACACCGCTTTGGCATGGTCGTCGCGAGGGTTGCCGCAGAAGGTCCTTCGCGTTCTCAAAATTCTGAAGTCCGCGGGCGCCCGCGTAGGCATTGTTTTCCACGATGTGGAGCCTTATCACGGCACGCACCTGGTAGATTCGATTCGCCGGTTCCTCCAGGTCCGCACGATGCGCCGCGCTCTCGCTCTTTGCGATCTCGCCATCTTCACCGTGCCACCCGAAAAACTATCCTGGATTCCTGCAAGTGCGCCCCGTTCAGAGTTCATTCCTGTTGGCGCTAATCTTCCCATCTCTGCTGACTCTGTCTCGGTCCCTGCGCGAGATGGCGTGCCCACGATTGGTGTGTTCAGCATCACCGGTGGCGACTCTGGAGCGCGCGAAACAAAGCTCATTCTCGACTCGGTGCGCTACGCCGCTGCTAAACTCGGCAGATTGCGCCTTCTGGTCTTTGGCCGGCACGCAGAACTTCGCGAAAGCGCGTTGCAGAATGGCTTGCGTGATCTTCCCGTGGAACTCTCGGTCGAAGGCGTCGTCGATTCAGATCAGGTCGTGCAGCGGCTCCGTGCCTCCGACGTTCTTCTGTTTGTGCGTGGCAGCATCTCCTCGCGCCGCGGTAGCGCCATTGCCGGTATCGCCTGCGGTCTTCCCGTGGTCGCTTTTCCCGGCTCGGAAACTGCGTCCCCAATCACCGACTCCGGCGTTGTGCTAGTTCCGCAGCATCAACCCGATCAACTCAACAAAGCGCTCGTGCGCGTGCTCTCGGATCCCGTTTTCCACAAAGAACTCGCTGCACGCAGCCGTGCCGCTTATCAGGGACATTTCTCCTGGTCCGCTATCTCCAGACTCTTCGCCACCTTGCTTCGTCCACAGTAGCCGGGTCTTGTGGCACGACTGTAATAAGCCGGGGATGGCGCCCTTACGGCACTCACGAAGGTAAAGACAACACACTTTGAGGGCGGCAGACTCTGGAATCAGTTTTGTAGTCAGCGAGCAAAAGAAGCATGCAAAAAATGAAGAGTTAACTGTTCGGATGGGTTTCGCATGGTTCTCGGACGGCAATTAGGAAGATTCCATCGGCAGTAAGGAGCGGGTGGAACCAGCTTCGCGAACTAATCGGGCCGCTGGGCAAAACGAGGATGCGCGTGGCCCATTGCGCAATCTGGTCGTAGGAATCATAAACACTGTAGGAGTAGAACAGGCCGTCCCCGTCGGAGATTTGATATCGCTTGCCGCGGGTGCGCACAAAGTTAAAGGCATGCCACAAGCCGACTTTGTAAAGGAACAATTTGAAGAGTTTCATAGGCCACGAACCTTGTCCAAAGCGGTTGCTATCGGCGATGACGACCACGCGACGCGCCACGCGAAGCATTTCCGCAACTACTGCCGCGGGTTCCGAAACGTGGTGCAGAACACTGAATTCGCTCACCGCATCAAAACTGGCGTCCGCGAATGGAAGGGCGTCTCCGGACGCTTGTAGCAATGAGATGGATTCGGTGACGCCCGCAACTGCACCCTGTTGCACAAGGGCAGCAACGGGCTCGACACCGCAGACAAGCGTACCGGGAAGAGCGGCTGCGAACGCGCGCAGTCCGCACCCCGTGGCAGAACCAACATCCAGCAGGCTCTTAATCTCCAGACCGCGAAGCACTGCGGTCACCAGGGCTAGACAATATGGTGAGTCAACACTTTCCCGCTCATGCATGGTGTCATAAGAGGCTGCCGTTTCGGTATAGTAGCGGCGCTGGATCTGAACCGCTGCGTCGGGGGCCATTTCCATAGTTAGGTATCTTAGAGCGCAACGACAATAAACGCCAAAGCAAAACGAGGATAACTTAATGACTCACATGCATAAGAAAAATCACCGAACACCAAGAGAGGTAACCTGGCTTTCCTAAGTGTCCAAATTTTGGACACTCGAGAGGGCTTCTATAAGGCAGTCCTCGCATCCCCTGAAAGGTGAAGCGCTCAGAAACAATTCGGTTCGCTGAAAGAAGCGCGTAGATCGCTCGGGCGTGGCGGTCCCAGGACAAGCGAGCTGCGGTTTGGTCGCGTTTTGACCAAGATTCCAACGCAGTTCTGAATCCTGCGCAAGGCGGGACGGAATCTCGCAAAGTGGCACTGGGTTTTCCTGCTCTCGTAGCAGCAAGCTATCGACGCCATCGCTGAGGTATTCGCTGATTCCTGCTTTTGTGCTGACCACGACCGGCAATCCGGACGCCATGGCTTCCAACGCCGGCAGACTGAAGGAATCTTCTCTCGAAGGCGCAACAAAGATGTCCGCAGCGGCATAAAAGACCAGGATTTCGTCGGTTTCGCCAGCAAGGTAACTCTACCCTGAAGTCGCAATAGAACTACCCTCTCGGCGCCGTCGGAAGATGAGTCACTTGCCACAACGCACAGACGGAGAGGAAGATTCCGGCACCGACTGAGGGAGTCGAGGGAGCGAGGGCAACCCTTTGTTGCGGAATTCGTTACCGACTAGAAGGAGGACGGCGTCTTCGGGGGAATAACGCAGTTTTTGGCGAGAGGCGGAACACGGTTTTCCAGAAAACACAATGATCGGTAATACAGAGAGCGGTGCAGTCCGCAGAGTCCGGATTGCGGATGAGCGTCCGGCCCGCTCAAAGCGCATTTTCGCTAGTGATGCCCCATCAGTGAAGGTTCCCCTTCCCAGAAACTTACACCATTTAGCTGCGAAGTAGATCCAGGTAGGCGCGAATCATCTGCGGAGAGGTGTAGCGCTCCAACACTCTCTCCCGTCCCGCTTTACCCAAACGCTCCGCCAACACCGGGTCGAGCAGAATTCTTTCCATCTGATCAGCGAGGCCTGCTGTGTCACCTGGCGGAAATTTCAGGCCGGCCTCGCCTACCTCTTCAGATAAACCACCGATGTCGGATACGATTACAGGTCGAGCCCGTATCATATGCTCTAGCGGAGCAAATGGGGCAACATCCTGGCAGATGGAAGGCATAACTAGAACGCACGGCAGCTCTAGTATCGTTGCGAGTTCCTCACCTTTTTTGAAGCCCATGAACTGGACTTCCTCAGAAACATCGAGGTTCTTCGCCAAAGCCTCCAATGCCGCTCGGTTAGGACCGTCTCCAATAATGCGAACTTGGAATGAACGACCCCGTTTCTTCAGCAGGCTGGACGCTGTGATGAGAACCTCTACTCCTTTTTCCACAACGAGGCGCCCGATATAGACGAATGGGGCGCACTCAGAAGACTTCAGTGAAGTTATATCTGATTGCGCAATGGGTATTTCCGAAATCGCATTGCGGATCACTACAGAATTCGGCAGTTGCAGTCTCTGGTCAAGGTGCTCAGAGACACAGACGTTGCGGAACGCAAGCCGGACGAGAAAGCTACGCAGGAACGTGAACAGAAGGCGCGAGACGGTCCTAGCAAGAGAGAGTTCTTCCCTTCCGCAGCGGAGACATTCTCGGAATTGCCGTTGCCTGAAGAAGTCGGGACAATCCTTTAGGTTGGCAAGATGAAACAACAGCCCATTGGGACAGATACTCTGATAGCCGTGGTGGGTGACGATTACTCTTTTGCCGCGGAGAATGCCAAAGAGCAAGGGCGCGATGGCAGGCCCGGCCAAGACCACCTGATCGGTTTGGCCGACAAGACGCCAGATTTGAAGCAGCCGAGGGCGTCGAACCACAGTGACTGGGAGCTCCGGATTGCGCCAGCCTGCGGGAGCGGGGGTCCGTGTCAACGCCGTGATCTCGAACGGGTCCTTGGTGCCATGGCTTGCGAGAAGACCTTCCAGAAACCGAAGGGAGAAGGTTTCAATTCCGCCGATTTGTGGAGGAAACGCGTGGGAGTAATAGAGAAGCCTCACAATGGGTTTCTCGCGTGCGGACTTAATTCGGCTTCAGGTGATCCCTTGGGAAACAGGATGTATGTGAGCAGAACCGTCAAAGGTCACCTTGGGAATTCACGGGCAAGCTTGGATCTAAGGCTCTTCTCAGCAGAGTAGTGTAGCGTGGAACAAATGGCAAATTCAAACCGCGCAGCGAGGTAAACCGACTTCTCGCTGCTCCTGCCCATTTGACATCGTCAAATGTCGCACGCCACAATGATAACAATGAATTGGTCGCAAATTTCTGCAGAAACGCTGCTAGGAAAACTCATTAGGCTGCCCTTTCGGTTGGTCCCGGAAGGTAGTGTGGTGCACATACTGAGGGGCCCGGCACGCGGAATTCGTTGGATCTCGAATTCGAGCACTCGCGGTTTTTGGTTGGGCTTTTGGGAACCGGATAATCTGAGACTCTTTGCGTCTCATCTAGCGCTCGGTTCGGTGGTCTACGACATTGGTGCCCACGTAGGCCTGTATACGCTACTGTCAAGTAAACGTGTTGGAAGCCAGGGCCACGTCTACTCCTTTGAGCCTCTGCCACGGAATGTGCAGTACCTTCGGCGCCATATTGAGCTAAATGAGATCTCCAATTGCACGGTCGTCGAAGTTGCGGTTTCGGACCGGGCAGGCTGCGGGCGTTTCGATCCCACGGCACACGATTCGGCCGCCCACTTATCGCGGACCGGTGCCGTGGAAGTTGCCATGATTGCGCTAGACGACTTTTTCTATAGTGGAAGCGGAGCGCGCCCACCCAATGCGATGAAAATCAACGCAGAAGGCGCGGAGACAGAAATACTCTTGGGTGGAAGGCGGCTCATTCAGGAATTCTCCCCCGTCATCTTCTTATCGCTTCACACGGAACAAGCAACGCAAGAATGCAAGGAATTCCTGTCCTCTTGCGGCTATTCTATCCAGTTCCTGGCCGCCGATAAAATCTGGGCGCAGAAAACGCCCCAATAATTCCTTCCTGAAATGGTGACAGTTGCGCGATTCCGGGTGCAGAAGCAACCGTCAAAACCTCCAATCCCTAGAGAAAGCCAGAGCCTCAATCTAGACCAGCGCTACGGAAGATCACGGATGTTCACTTACTTGACGCCCCGGACTTCAGAAGAAACTGAGGCAAGCGATAGAGAATACCCAAGAGCAGCCAAAGATTGGAATTGATTACAAAATCCTGGTAGGCGCTAAAACTAGTGTACGTCATCGGGAAAAAAAGCAACACAGCAAACAGAAAGATTGCGAAAGCGAGTGGGAACCAGGGTGTGCCACGAAGCTCCTTAACGACTTTCCAAGCTGACAATGCGATCGAATAACCGAGGACAATCCACAGAATCAGGCCCACGATGCCCAGTTCCACAATCACGTTCCCGAAGCCACTCTCGACCCCAATTCTCATGGGCTCAGCATGCATGATGCGAACCACATATTGACCGCCCAAGGTGCACGTCCCGGTGCCGTAACCGTAGGGCCAGCGAGGATCATCGAACGCATAACCTAACTGCTGGAGGGGATAAGTTTGCGTGCGTTGAAGGAGTTCGCTTGTGGCACTATTCGGCATTAGGGTCTCGGAATAAATTGCCAGACGAGAACCCAACTCCTCCGGGAAAATGGTCAGGAGCAATACAATCCCGATTCCGGCAAAAAGTGCAGTCCTCTGGATTGCGCGCAATGTCCGCAGGGCTTCCCTCTGCCGCCACGGTGCTCCCCAGAGGAATCCTGCGGCGATGATGAGAGCGATGCCGCTATTCCACATGAAAACACCACGTGAAGCACACATCAGGGACGCTGCGGCAACGACACCGATCGTAGTAAAGGCAAGCGTCCGGCCTCGCCGGCTGCGCAACAGAAGGTATCCGCCAAAACCCAGCGAAATCAACCAAGCAACAATGAGAAAATCCATGAAGCGGCCCGCGCTCACGAAGACGGAGGTGGGTCGATAAGCCACCAGTCCGGAGATGGGCGCGACGCGGTAGGTATTGCTAAGCTCACGGATGTCTTCCTGCATCTGAGCGGGATTTAAAAAGCTCGGCCCGATGATGGATTGCGCGAGACCCAGACTGGCAACAATAAGAATCAACACGCAGGTGAAAGAGAAGAAGCGGTGCAGATCCTCCTCAGACTGAATAAGGGCATATCCTACGTAGATGAGCGGCACATAAAGGAAATAGACCTTCATCCCCAAGATGCCAAAAAAGATGCTGTTCGAAGCAGGATTAAAGACTTGCAGGAAAGCAAACCAGAAATACACCAACAGCGATAGACGGAAGGGAATGCGGAATGCGCCGACGAGCTTGGCCGGCCGAGAACGAAAAAAAGACAGATACAGAATGAGCGCCAGGAGGTCCTTCGCAAAATAAATGGCCATGTTGTTGCCAAGGAATTTCCGGACAAAATCCTCGAAAAGTATCCAGCCAACGAGGATGTACAGGCCACGGCGCCAATCATTTAAAATCGCGATCACGACAGCAGCACCGACGGAGAACATGGCCGCGTACGCCAGTGTGGACACGTCGTCGGCGAGGATAGCTTGCGCAGCCTGGTATGCTCCGTAAGCCCCCAGAACGATCAATCCGAACGTTAACAATAGGTTGCGGGGCCTGCGCAACCTTGGCAGTGTCTCGATCATTTTCATTCGCTATCGCTACCCGATGGCCGTTGTATCATCATACCCTCGCGACTTGGAAATGGGAGCACTCGGATGCACCATTCATCTCTTTGTATCTAATTGGCCGCCTTTTTTGAGCTGTTTCGTCAACTCAACACCAGGAATCCAGCCTCCGTGGTCCAGCGTTCCATCAGTCGCGCGACAGCCTCTTTCAAGTGCTCCAGAAGATAACCGTTCTTCCCCGGAGCGGTCATTTCCGGTCGTCCGATGACCACATGGGCTCAATAGGACGGAGAGCATACTCCGAGGGCAGAAAGAACAGGTCGGCAGCTTTGGGAGTGCCGGGCAATTGGGAATCGTTAACGCCCAAAGTAGCGAAGGAAGCCAGTAACAGCATAATGGAAATCAGTTTTTCAAAAACATTTCCACACGACTCCGTTTGAATAAGCTGCTGCTCTTTCCGATCCTCCTCCAACGCATGTCTGTCCTTCTGTCGTCACGGCGGATGAATCAGAAACCGTTCTCCACTGCCCTGCGTTCGCCGCGCCCGCCGCCGGTAGCGCAGCTACAGTTGTTGCCGAGAGATATAGCTGCGGCGCCCATAAACCTGTTTTGTTGATCCCAGAGGGACCGCCAGAAGCGCTACTAGGAGCGCTTGGGCCACAGGTAAAACTGTATCTGTCTGTATATGTATGTATAAGCGCTCCCAATTGCGGCGTGCTGCAACCGGAGGTGTTAACGAGAGAACCTGATCGGTACACGTTGTAGCCGAAGACTCCTAAAACGTCTGGCCACGACACGGTGACGGTCTGATTTCCACTGCTTGTAACTGCCGTGCATGCAGCAGAACGCCTTCCTTCAGAACCATTCGGCCAGATCGGAACATAGAAGTAGGTTATATTTCCCAATGGCACCGAACCACCAGCACTCACGGGACAACTTGGTGCTGCTGGCAATACGCTATTTGCGAACAGCGAATATCCCGAACCAAGAGCTAGGTCGGCATCCAGGCTTTTAATCCCCATTGCCGAAGTGCGCCCAAAAACTCCATCGTTGACGCTGCCATTGCTTTGCCCCTCAATGGAAGTATTCTGGCCGGGAACAGGTACGCCGCCGCCGATGAAGGTCACGAATGTATTTGGTGAACCTGTTACTGTTGGACCGGAAGTTCCGGCAACATTTTCAAGGGTCGCGTTGATGGACATACCTCCAAGATTCGCCAAGGCGGGTAGAAGGGTCGTGTCTAAAGTGACGTTCGTCAGCATTATGCTCCCGGTTATGTTGCCGCCATCGCGGTTGGTAAAGGCAACCAGTGGCATGTATCCGCCTTGGGTGTAAACGAAGCTATCGGCTATGACGCTGCTGCCGGGAGATGCAGGACGGTTCAGAACCCCTTTTCCGCTGAACATTATATGGTCGAAGGTAACTTGTCCGAAATTGTTCAGGTAAAACGCCGGGGTGGAATCCGAGGTGTAAGGATTATTTTGTGGGCCGGTGAAAAGTGTATAGCGTAAAAACGCTCCTGAACTGATGGCTGATATGCGACCACCTCTGAAAAGCAAGCCCATGCTCATATGGTCGGTTCCGCCAATGGTGAACTGCACCTTGTCGAACGTACTGCTGGGGATGTCTCCTACATCCTGAAGCATCAAAACGTTGGAATTTCCGCCATTTATAGTGACGAAGGAAAAGTACATATTCCCGGTTGAATAGATTCCAGGATATGCTTTGCTCACATTTATATTTTGCGTCCTGGCCATTCCGAAACTGGCCCGAGAGCCATTCGGTCTGTACGTACCTGCCCAAGTCACGCCCGTAGCGATCATGGTTTCATTCAGTGCTACGTTAGCGCCCTGAAGGATGGCTAAATCGGTAGGAAGCGTAACCGGAGAATTAATCACATAGTCCAATCGATCCCAAGGCAGATAAAGCGTTCCTGATGCACTTCCCGCAGTGTTGGATGCAGCAGCCGCAGCAGCCAGAAGCGTAACACCGTCATCGAATAAAATCGTTTTACCGGAGACGGTATTTCCAGCACTACCCGTTAGCATCAAAGAAGTTGTTCCGGCCCCGCTTGCGATTGTGGTGATGAGCATATCGTTTGTGGCCGCGACTGGAGGCGTGTTGGGAACGTAAGCTGGAGGAGTCGGAGGAATTGTCAACGTGGAACCAAAATCGTCAAACGCCAGATAAGTTTGATCTGTCTGAAACTCTGATTGAGCGTCATTCTGCGGCCAACTGACTCCGATAAGTGTCATGCTGCCGCCCGTGCGGCCATAGATGTAATACTGGAACGCTCCCGATACTGGCGTCCATTTGATGTGATTGCAGTTCCACCAGTGCGCGATACCTGCGGAACCTGCGGTCGTGGCACCGTTGCGGCTGTCGGACATGGTGGCGTAAGTAAAATGCGTGTTATCTGTGGAACCCGAAACAATGAACCAGCCATTAAAGGGATTTGCCCCGCCTGTAACCGTCACACCCTCAATAACCACCAATGCTCCGGTCGCCAGCGTGTGCGCTCCTGAAGTGGTGACGGTAACTGTGTTGCTCGAAAGTGTGATTGCGGATACGCTAACTGATTGCGGACCAAGAGAAGCTTGTCCAGTCGATATTCTTGTTGCGGAGCTGGCTGCGGTCAAGCCGCCATTTAAGTCTCTCGCGACAATCTGATAGCTGTAAGAAGTCCCTCCCGTTGGACCTGCTACGTCAAGAAGGCTACCCGTGTTGGCAGCCGCAACGCTGGGAGTCACCGTTGGAGCCGCTGGAGTGGACATTGTATTGGTTGCGCCTGCCCCCCAGATGACTATCCCATCCCCATTCTGAAACGTACTGGCGGAAGAAATTACGGCAATGTTGGAGGCCGAACTAATCGTTGCCGTGATGCCGGGGATGGCAGGTGCTACGTTGGCTGATACTGCGCGGACGCCGTAGCCCTTCGCATCAACGTAGGGATTTGGCCCTTTGGGCTTAGAGTCACTCGTGGTGGAGAATGGGGCGCCGCCGCTCGCGCTCGAACTCGGCACGGTCCATGAGGATCCACTCCAGCGACAGAAGACTTGTGTCGAGCCTCCACCAGATGTGCATGATGCGCCGTTGCCATCAGTCACGCCTGCGTTGGTGTTCGTGGCGGAGCTGGATGGAAGCGTGGCGACTTTGTACGAGCTTATCCCCGCTCCAGTTCTTCCGGACCCAATCTGAGACCATTGGAGCGTAGTAGTGCTGCAGACGAATTCGTTCACCTGCTCGGCAGTGCAAGCGATGTTCGACCTCGTGCTGGTGGCGATGTTGGAGTTGTTGGCGATGACTGTGTTCGCGTCGCCGCAGATGGGCGCGATTCGCTGGCTATCCACGCCGCCGACGAAGTTGGTGATAGTGTTCGCGCCTCTATTGTTTGCCTTGAAGATGTTGCTGGATGCAACGGATGGCGTCGCACCCGTAACCGCCACCGTCTGCAGGTTGACGACGGAGGAAAAGGTGCCCTGGCCGGCGTTGTCGGCGCGCCCAGTTGGCGTTTGTTGGAAGGCTGTGGGTGTGATTAGCAAAAGTGCGATGAGGAGTCGTTTCATTGGTTTACTCAAAAAGATTTGGCGGCGGACGGATTAGTAATGACGGTGATGCGAATACAATCTACCCCGATGGTCGCGGTGCCGTCTACGAGATCGCTATTGTGCGCGCTCATCTGTATCCCAAAATTGCCTGTGCTTACGTCCGAGGGGGTCTAGGTCGCACCGCATAGGTCAACCGTGGTCCAGTCGGGCAAATTAATTGAAAGTCATAGTGTTCACCACCGCTGTTTCCCCGCGAGCAGTCCCATCGCCATCGAAGAGATTGCTGCGCCAGCAACATGAACCACGTCTGTTTGCAGAACCATTTGGCGGAGCTGAAGCATCGTCGGCTGGTGTGCCACCCGAAACGGTAAATCCGCGTCCCGGAACGCTCCGGAGGGAGTCTGTGTCACAAAGGTGATTTCGAACTCCGGAGTTCCGTCTGGCCGCCTCCTCGCCGGCTAACCCCTTGGCAAAAGCCAAAACAACTGTTTCCGCCGACGGTGGGCGAAAAAAAGTGTGAGTAGATGAGGAGTTTCACTTGGTGAGCCTTTACTTTCCCTTCACTAAGCATTCATTCGTCGAAGAAAGGTCAGCGGGCGTGGCGGCCATGTGACCTCTTGATCGTGCTGCTTTTCGCCGAATCGCCTGGATTGTTCCGGCGATGTTTCCCCTGGGGACCACGTTTCCAAATGTCGTCTTGCGGCGTGTCTCAACTCCCGCAGGCGAACGCGATCGTGATCGCGATGCGCGTCTCATCGATGTCTGTGCAGAATATCCTGTGACCTGATGACGCCAGGAAAGCGCCAGTCACCAGTCCAACATAGCCGCACCCAATCACTGCAAGGCACACTGTCTTTCTCCTTTGCCACTCACCGAGGGAAGCGCGAATCTACCTCAGCGTTTCATTCCGATTCTGCACCGGACCGGCGTTTGTTCTCTTTTGCCTCTTGGTCATTCATCGGGAATTTCCGTGGGATCGCAATACCGAGGAGAATTACTGTCTTCTCCGCCACACGGCCCGTGGCCAATGCGTCCAACCCCCCTTTACCCATTCGAACTCGAGTGTGGGACACATCCTTATTAGGTCGAGACACAAAAGTGCATCACACTTTGAGTTTTTCCAGCCAAGTGGTGTCATGAGGCGGATTCCGTTTACGTGTGATCCCGATTCGGATGGCCTCGACCGTCGCTTCAATATTCTCTTTTGGCGACCAAGTGTCCATTCGAGAACGCGCGTTGCGGGCGGCGTTCGCAAGCCGTGGTTTGTCCGAAAGATACTCACGCAAGATTCGCGCGAGCCCTTCGACATCTCGACAATGAAAAATCAAGCCGGGATTGACAGGTGCAATCAGGTCTCGCGCGCCGCCTACGCGGTCGCTTGCCGCGACAGGACATCCGCAGCAGGTCGCTTCATTCACCACAACAGCAAACGGTTCATACTCCGAAGGCAATACCAGCAAATCCGCAGACGTATAAACAGCGGGCAACGTGATTGCAGTTGCGGTTGAGGCCCCGCACCAAAACGTTCTTCCTAGATCGTTGCAGTTGTCCGTCGATACTGCGGTGATCGGCGCTGCTGTGCATCTCGATCGCTAAACCTCCGTAATTCCACAGCGGCCGCTTGCTGCGAAAACGATGCGGCGTCTGTAGGATGCCTAGCAACACCGCCGCCCGGATCGGGCCAATCGAGGGAATCTCACAGAGCCGTTTCCAAGCCTTCTGTTTCTTGCTCTCCGCGAGTAGATCCCGCCGTGCTTCCTGGCGCAACACGCGCAGCGCATCGAGTTGTTGATAATAAAATTCTGCCCGCCGGCACACTCCTGGCTCGTTGATCTTCCCGAGCCATTCGGCACGATGGCGCCGCCCATACACCTGCTTGCCGGTACAAGGGATGGCCCAACTTCGATAAATTGCTTTCACCCGTGACTTCACTCGGGCCAGATCTTTGGTGATGGTCAGATAACTGCGCACCAACTCCTTCAGTGTTCGTAGGCCATGTTCGCCGTGATACACCGGGGTGAGATGATCGAGGCGCAACAGCTCGGCCAATCGGCGAGCATCGATCTTGTCGTTCTGGTTGCCTTCCCGCATGGACTTGTTTTTTCGCGGATCGCACACCACCAATTTCGTGACGTGCGGTTTCAGAAGGTCGTACAGCCAGGCGGCCGAGGTTCCTTCCTCAAATGTCACGTGCAAATCCCCGCGCAGCCCGTCGATACACTGCAGAATCGTGCTGGCTTTCGTTTCGATCACGCATTCCATCACAAACTTTCCAGTCGCATTCATCACCGCCACCGAAATGCTTTCCTTGTGTACGTCCATCCCGATATATTTAATGTTGCTAGTCATAAAGGGTGTCCTTTCTGGAAGGGTTGAACTGAACACTCAAAACCCTACTCCAAAAGGGGCGCCCTTTTATATTGCGTGAGATGACGCTGACATAGATTCAAAGATCAGTCTACCTCCGCAAGCCGAACACTTTTTTTCTCTGAGTGAATAGTGCATTATGATGTCCGGGATGCGGAACGAAGAGCCAGGAACGAGCAAAGTAAATACTCAAATCACTGTCTCTTGCTGGGCTGTTGCGGCATCTATCTGGTACTTCTGTCAATTTTTTCCCGTCATAAGTCCAGTCCTTCATGGCTTGTTGCACAGAATATGGCACTAGCGCAAGCGTTTCTGATCTCTCTTGAACTCCTCGGTATTATCCTGGCTTTTGCCAGCCTGGGATACAGGATCCTGCGATCTGTCCATTGGAAAACGGAATCGGCCGGAGAACACTTTTTGGTGGCCGCTGCGATTGGTTTGGTCACCACGGAGATTCTTCTATTTCTCATCCAATTCACACACTACATCAAACAAGGGTGTTGGGGAATCGCCGTCTGCCTGTGCATCGTGCTCATTCTGGACTGGAAGGAGGCTTGGAGTAACTGCAGACGCATAGCCCACCAGACAGTCCCGGCATCCCAGGTCGGCCGTTTTCTATTAGTTCTTATCGCCATCGCGGTATTCGTTGCGTTTCTTTCTTCCTTAGCTCCCCTCACCGGATCGGACGCATTGCACTATCACTTCACAGTGCAGAAGGAAATCCTGGAGCTGGGTTTTCACCCGATCTTTTCGAATTCGCACAGCTTCCTGTGCGGCCAGCATCACCTGCTTATTCTGTTTGGGCTGGCACTGGGCAGCGAGAAGCTAGCGCTTGGTCTCATCTTTGTGGGAGGAGTTCTCACAGCCTCGTCCCTCGCCTGCTTAGCCTCGCTTTGGGCTCGCGATTGGATCGTGGCAGGATTCACACTTCTCTTCTTGCTCACACCGATCACGTTCTGGCAGATCGTTTCTTCCGGGTCTCCCGATATCTACATGGCTTTTCTGGCAACTACGGCTGTGATTGTGCTCCGGCGAACCGTCGAAGGCGATACATGGAGGCAAGCACTTCTCGCGGGGTATCTGGTCGGTGGCATCGCCGGGGCAAAATACACAGGGTGCATAATCGCGACGGCTTTCGCGCTCGTGGTACTTGTTGAGCTTCGCTCCAAGCTCACCATCCTCGTATTTTTCCCGAGTGTTCTGGCAACAGGCATTTGGCCCTACCTCCGGAATTTGCTGTGGACAGGAAATCCGGTTTTCCCGTTTCTCTCAGCAAGACTGTCGCCTCACCTCGTGACGGCCTATGCGATGCAGGATCTGGCAAGGGACACGGGTGCCTCTTCGACTCACGGGCTGGCACTACTCTTTCCGTTTTTGTTTTTCGCAGTCGCACAGCAACATAGCCCAGGCTTTTGGGATTTCTTTGGTCCTACCGTGCTTGCTCTGGCTCCTCTGATTCTATTTGCGTTCCGCAGTACGAAGGCATGGCGCGTTCCACTTCTAGTGTGGTTTTTTTCGAACCTGGGAATCTTCTTTTCCTCCGGTCTGCCACGATTCCTCCTGCCTCTTTTCCCGATGGCACTGTCGTGCGTCGCCGCTGGATTCGACGTTTCCGTGCGGGCGAGATGGAAAATTATAAGCCGGACCGCAACGGGCCTATTGGTCGTGACCGGCTGCGTAGGTGCAGTCGGGTTTGTACTGTACGTGCAAGCGCCGCTACGACCGGCAATCGGACTGCAAGCTCAAAACGAGTACTTGAAACTAAGAGCGCCAGATTTTGAAATCGCGGAGACTGCAAGTCATTTGTTGAGCGGACGCAAAAACCAACAGAAAACCCTGGTCTTTTTCCGGCACCTCTATTACCTGAACATTCCCTTCGTAAATGGCGACCCGAGCACGAGCTTCGAAGTTGACCCTGAGCGGATGCAAACGCCGCAAGCTTGGGAAGACTTCCTAGGTAAGAACGGCATTGGCTATATTGTCCGATCGCCCGACTACCCCGAGAAAATCGCTGCGCCACTCCACGAACTGGAGAAAACGGGCGAGCTTATTCCCTTCGCAAGCGCAGACGTCCAGAATTTCCAAGGCAAGCGGCTGGAGCAAAATCGCACTGCCGTCCGAACAGTCATCTTAAAGGTGGTGCACCCTCATGGAGGGCACGATGACAATTAGAGCAGATAAACTGGCGACGCCATTCGTCCGTTTCGACGACTTGAGTTCGAGACGTTCAAGAAACATGTGTCCGAGTACGGTCCGCGATTCTTTTCACGTCGTTGTAGTACACATCGGCGAAAAAATCAGTTTAGGCCACCGGCACATATAAAGATCGACGGACCCCATCTGCGTTTTGGTGGGTTAGTGCGGGCAATCCGGTTTAGCGAGCCCCGCAGACTGAGCGAAAATTCAGATGCAGGTCAGACCGCTTACACTCCATTTCTGATTTGATGGCTGCACGATCAAGTATTTGGTGGAATACAATTGGTTATACTCTTAGTAAGCGGGACGTTTCCCGGATTCTTAAGGGACCGACAATGCTCAATGTAAGATCCTTGATAATATTTCTGTTCGGTTTTGCCTGTGGTGCTGTGATCTCGCCCATCGCGATTTTCTATTACTTGATGAAATACTCCAAGCAGGACGAGGCAACCTGGCCCCATGATACCTAACCCTCCACTTGCTTTTTCCCCCTGCTGGAGCAGAGGACGACTATCAAGCCACGAACTCTCATGACTGCGCCGATGACAATTAACGCATACTTAAACAGGACAGCCTTTTCTTTGAATTGAGCTTCGCGAACGAATTTAGCCTTTGAAACTCCTGCATCTAGACTTCGAGCTAGTGTTGCGTCGACCCATTGAGACCACCCCGAAAACCAGATACTTTGATTACTTATGTGAAGGATCGTCCGCGACACGATCGCCGGTATGCATTGACTTGCAGTAAAATCGAGGCGGAGTTGGGCTGGAAGCCTGAGATCTCCCTGGCCAACGGGCTGCGCCAGACGATTGAGTGGTACAGCAGTAACGAGAGACCTCATTCTCTGGTGTTCTTGAGCTATGACCCAGAGTGATTCGCGACAAACGTGGGTTTTTCCTGGAAACTTACCACCAGGCAAAACTCGCTGAGATTGGCATTGTAGATCGCTTCGTTCGGGAATAATCATTCGTGTTCTTCCCGGAACGCTGCGCGGACTTCATTCAATTCAGAAAGTGGACCAGCGTTCGACTCTCCGGCCGTGGACGCTGCGGAGACGCAAGAACGCTTACGGACGCCCGCGGCGGTAGCCGCTATGTGCTCTTTAAACGACCAATCGGCTGCTACTACGCCGCTAATTCCACGCCGTGATATGGAGGCCGACGGATTCGGCCGAGACATACACGCGAACGTCATGTTTGCCTCCTGGCTCGACCGCATGCCAGGCCGTCATATCCGCGCCGATGAAATCGTCCGTCTCCGTTTCCTGGTGAGTAGACCAATTCGAGGGAATTAAGACCTGGAGGCGGGAGACCAAATCGCGGAATCTTTTCTCCGCAGCAGAGCCGGAAGTTTCCCGCCAATAGCACACGAACTGCGTTCCAATTTGGTTCGGCTCAGCGGCTACCTTGACAATGCACTCCTTCGCCCCTCCGAGCCTCACGGTTGTGCCTGCCGTCCCACCATCCGATTTGACAGTGCGAATGTCTTCAAAAGCATTCACGCGGGCCTCAAACGCCTTCTTGAGGCTCTGGCAGAAATCATCGCAACCCTCAACGCTTGGTGGAACAGTCTTCGAAGCAGGCGCCAGAGCATGCTTTCAACAGATAAGGCGATGATAGCGAGTTCATCCACAGATATACCTTCGCCGTTCCGTCGCCTTGCTTCTCCACCTGTAGGTGGAGCGGACATTGGCCGATGTACGGTCCTTCAGTGGGCGTAATCTCACAATCTAGTGGGCCCGCATCCACGTAGTGGTCTTCACCTGGGGAGTTGATCTGGAAGTGCCACGCGGGGTTGAAGCTCTGTAATGCCTGCAGTGTTCTGGCAAACCATCTTTGCGAGTCTGGAGATGGAACTTGAGCGTGGCAGATATACATTGGCACATTGTTCGCCCAAGTCGACGGTTGACATGGGACTTTCGTCCCCTCGATCGAGACGTCAGGACCCACTTCCTTGTTCAACCGATATCCTCTAAAGTCAGTTACAGCTGCATCGAGTATGGTTTGCAGATTTTTGCAAAGTTGATCACTGCACTGCGCCAGGCTAGGAATTGGGAGAAGACCAAAGAATAGGACAGAAATAACTTGGACTATTTTTCTGTTCATGGCACGCGCCTGTTGAAAAGTCAGAAAGAACCAAGCGATATTGGGGGCAGAGGAGGGATTGCCACAACGATGGAAGTGTGCTCTCCTGCCGTCAATGCTGTCAATTCGTTTGCTTCCCTTCCTCCCCGCGAAACGCTCAGGGCCCCTTCTCCGATTGATGCTTTAATTAGAATTTAGCGCATTTATCACGAAGAACGGTAGAGGCGCTGGACGAAATGTCTTGGAGATTGGTTTCCAAGCGCTGTTTCAGATTCTGCCAACTCTTATAGCCGTATTCGCGTGCGATTATGTATTGGGCATCGGCAAGCCTTGCGTGGAACCTTCCGCCTTCGCAGTCCAGCGAAGAGTGACGTCTGAGTGCGGTGGCGTCCCATCGTCGCAACTCGTGTAGCAGCTCTCTGGCTTCCTTCTTAACATCTTCAAGATTTCGTTGGGAGGGTAGACTGCGAGACATCCTGGCACCCCCTTCGTTGCCCCCGCTCCACCATGGACTAGAGGGAGGGATTGACTGATTGACTGGGAGGCCAATGATGAAATTCCGTGCGAGCGGATACTACTGGTCACAAGGTCAGATTCGGGACAAGGGCTCGCCACGCCCAATTGTCCGACGACAGCGTTACGAAGGGCCATACTGATCCGGATATTGCGTCGCGACTCGCGAGCGCTCCATGGAGCTATAGCCACATCCAAGGAGGTACGGGTGCTCAGCGACGATTGTCATTCGCGCGTCGCTAATGCGCCTGGAGGCTGACGGCATCCTTATTCCGTGTGCTTCGCAGAGCATTGAGATTCGCGAAGGAAATGTCATTCGCGGCAAACCTGGCAAAGAACTCATCACGCTCGAATGCTTGAAGGAGTGAGCGACCTTCGATTCACGTCACGTGGTCAGGTGGATTTCTGCTGAGGCAGAGCTGGATTGCGCCGTAACCAGCGACGTCTTTTCACCGCTCGAAGGGTTCCGCCACGCTGGAGCGCCCAGCACCGTCCTGTCTGTTTGCCCTATCGGTTAGCTGTTCATTCGACATCGCTTGGCGAATGTTGCCTGTCGCAGCGTACCTGCACCTTGCAAACTATAGATTACCGGTTCAGGTTGCCTTGAGCAGTCGAACGGAGGGCACATGCTTCTTGGGATATTTCACGGAATGATTGGGGGGACATTCATTATATTAGTCTTAATGTTCCTGTACTTGGTTCCCACGTTCATTGCGGCAGCGAGGCACAGGCAAAATCGAATTATGATTTTTAACGTGAACCTTCTCATAGGTTGGACTCTGATTGGCTGGGTTGTAGCACTCGTTTGGTCTCTGGCTAGGGACGGAGCTATTGTTACCCCATCTGTTGCTGCCGCAGCCCAGTCTGAAATTCCAATCCCGCTTAGAGAGGCAACCTTCGCCGCGCAATCTGCGAAGGATTTGTGCAGGTAACTCGTCCACATCACCACTAGAATCAGTTAAAGAAGCTGGAGGCCCGCACACCGCAAACGCGGTGCAGTGCTCGGTGGCCGGGAAGCGGAACCTCATCACAGCTTCGTCACAAGGAATCTCATGGCGCCATGGTCGAAGGTGGCAAGCTCTGTGTCCGGTCCAACAATCGGTAGCAAACGCCGAACGTAGGTCCCGAACGTGTGCATGGTTGCCGTCGCAACAGGCTTGCGACGCCGCGTCGCGAGATCGTGAAGCCAAGAGCTGACTCCCGAATGTGTGCTGACCCTCGACTTACGTTGCCCCTTCTGGAGCAGAGGCTGACTCTCAAGCCGCTCAAGAACACTCATGCGCGGACCGATGACAATCGGCGCATAAGGTAATCAGGTTCTCTGAGCAATCGTCACCGCCCTTGCCGCGAGATCTTTGATGATGGACATGCAAGTTGTTCGACGAACCGCAGAACTGGCAACGCCACTTGTCTCTCTCGAGAAACTTGATTCCGGAGGACTGCAAATTCACGAGACGGCAGCTTTAATCGCGGCTTTCGCTGACGCAATCCACTCATGCACTCTCCAGGTCGTCTTCGATCAGGTTGTTTCTGGATTCTCAGTGGTCACTTGTCCTAGGTGACGGAAATTGGTCCAAGGTCTTCTCTAGAGCAGCCCCGGCCAGAAAATCGGCACAGAACATTTCCACACAATATCCTCGCGATTTGTCTGTCCCAGCATCAAACCTGCTGTCTCAAGAGCTTTCTCAACGACCTGCAGTCCACTCCTGTAAACTTTGAAGTACAGAATCTTCCACGGCTCGGTTTCTTTCCCCGTGAGATGCCGCTCGACTTCACACTTGACCGCCGTGCCCGTCATGAACGATCCGCCGGCTTGCGAACTGAAACCACTGAAGCTGTATAGCGATCTCCGCGGAGCAACGATACGCTATATTCGATCGGCACATTCTGATCGTCGTAGGTGGTTTCTTTAATAATCAGCAGAGGGCTGCCCACTTCCGCTTCGAGTTCGCGGGCTTCCTCTTCGGTGGCATTTACGGCACCAATTGATTCTTCCGCCCACTGCAACTTGCGATTATAAATGTGCTCGAAGACGTAATAGAGCGACTGTTTTTCTAGGTCCTGATGCTCGATGCCTGCAAACAGTCTGGCCGGAAGGAAGCTCGTCACCACGGCAACGGGTTCTCCGCTCACGAATCGCAATCGGCGGGCACAATAGACGCGTTCACCGGGCGTGAGCTTCAAAGCTTGCGCAACATCTAATTCCGGATCTCGAATCTCTAGGTGCAGGAGTTTTGCGGATGGATGAAGGCCTCGCCGGCGCATCTCTTCGCTGAAGCCGCGCAACTGCTGGAAGTTCCATGGAACGCGACCGGACCCGATGATGGGCCGTTTCCCTTTGGCGATCACCAGGATGCCTTCCGCGCGGAGTTTCTGAAACGCCTGACGGACAGGCATCTTGCTAATGCCAAGATGACGAGCGATCTCACCCTCCGAACAGAATGTTTGCCCTTGTTTCAGCTTCTGCTTCTCCACCAAAGTGCGAACGTGATCGACGATTTGCTGGTAGTAGGGAGTGAAACTGCGGTTGTCCAGCGCGAGCTGGAGCTTTTCGACGGTCACCGGGGGATGGGGAGTCGGCAGGATAGCCATCCGGGGCCTCCTAAGTGGCGAAACATACATACGTAGTATACTATGTATCCATCACAATGCTTAGAGCGGCCACCCGAGGCGCAATCGACTTTAAGGCCTGAACTATTATGTCTAACTAATTTAAATACATAGTGTTAGTGAGCCTAACAACAATCGGTCCGTTCTGCGACCGGTTTGCAAAGATTCTTCTTGACACCATATACAGATATGTAGTTCAAGCAGTGCAAAAGGGTCGCACGCTCCTCCGGGAGGTACAGCATATGCTCTTACTGAAAACCGTCCGCTCTCTTCGTTTGATACCTGGTTCGACATTATTATTGGCCCTGCTCCTAGTCTTCTTGGCGGCATCGCCCCTTCCTGCGCAAGTCGAGTCAGGGAAGGTGCTCGGTGAAGTTCAGGACAGCACCGGAGCTATGGTGAAAGGGGCCAAGGTTACTGTCAGCAATGTGGACACCGGTGTCACGCACGAAGTGACCACAGGGGCCGGTGGCGAATACGTGGTTACTGAACTGCGGCCTGGAAGCTACACCGTGAGCGTGGAGCTGGAAGGGTTTAAGAAGGCGGTGCAGCCTGCGTTCAAGCTGGACGTCAACCAGGTTGTCCGCGTCGATGTGACCCTGGTGCCAGGCATGGTAACGGAACATGTGGAAGTTTCCGCCGTCGAGCCGCTCGTGGAATCGCAAACCTCTTCCATTGGGCAGGTGATTGAAGAAACGCAGGTGCACCAACTTCCTTTGAACGGGCGCGATTTCGTGCAACTTGCCTATCTCAGCCCTGGCGTCAATCAGGGCGAGGTCGGCGCTGTGCAGCAGGGTGGAATTCCCGAGAACGAACGCGCCAACGGCTCTATCCACGTGAACGGCCTGATGGCAACGAACAACAATTTTCTGCTGAACGGATTTGACAACAACGAGCAGCAGATCGGTTTCGAGGTTTTGCAGCCGCCGGTGGAAGCCATCGACGAATTCAAGGTGCAGACTAGCAACTTCGGAGCTGATATCGGGAAGGGCGGTGCGGTTGTCAACGTAGTCATCAAGTCTGGCACGAACAATTTCCATGGCAGCGCGTTCGAATTTCTCCGCAATTCCTATCTGGACGCGAAGAATTTCTTCGACGACCCGCTCTCCCCCATCCCGCCATTCAAACAGAATCAATTTGGAGGGACGCTTGGTGGCCCGATCATTAAGAATCGGACATTCTTCTTCGTCGACTATCAGGGCACAAGAATTCGCGAGTCCCAGACCTTTATCTCTACCGTGCCAACTGGCGCAGAGCGCACGGGCGATTTCTCGGACCTGCTAGGGACGGACTCGCAAGGCAACATAACCGGCCAGATTTTCGATCCGCTTACGACGGACCCGGTCACGAACCAGAGAACGGCCTTTCCGGGAAACATCATCCCTCCGTGCGTGGGAACCACCCGCCGAAGTGCTACCGGAGGGAGTTGCCTTGATCCTGCAGCCCTCAATGTGATGAATCTCTATCCACAGCCCAATATTCCCGGGGCGGGCAGCGCGAACAATTTCCTCTACAACCCGGTCGCCAGCAACAATCAGGACTCCTTCGACATTCGCGTGGACCACCAGTGGCGCTCGGACAGTCTTTCCGGTACGTTCAGTTTTGGGAATGTAAATTCTGTCCATCCTGACCCGTTTCCCGGGGAGGCCGGCGGTGGCTCGTTCTCCGGTAATATCGCCAACCAAGCGTATGTAATTGGCATTAGTGATGTGCACTCCTTTTCATCCACCAAGACAAACGATCTGAAGATTGGCTATACGCGTTATACCGTGAACGCTATCCCGTTCTTTGAGAATGTAGCCCTGGCCACGCAATTGGGAATACCGGGAATCAATATTCCCGGAGACTCAAACACCGGTGGAATGCCGAACATCATGATCTCGGGATACAGCGCACTAGGGAATCAAGATTGGTTTCCGGAAATTCTCAAGGAAAACAACTATCAGCTGAAGGATTCCTTTTCCTGGACGCACGGCCGCCACTCGTTCAAGGTTGGTGGCGACCTCATCCGACGCCAGCACGGCTTTTTCCAGACACAGAACCCTCGCGGGGACTTCACGTTCGATCAACAATTCACTGAAAACCTCAACGACACTACTTCGGCTCCCGGCAGCGCTCTCGCGAGTTTCCTGATTGGCAATCCCATCTATTCTTTCCGCGATGGTCTTACCGGTTCGTTCGGCATGAGTTGGTGGGAGATCAGCGGCTATTTCATGGACGATTTCCGTGTCTCGCCCAAGCTCACGCTCAATCTGGGCTTGCGGTACGACATCTTCACTCCGATGGTCGAGCAGCACAACCGCATTGCGAATTTTAATTTCGCCACGGGTGAATTCATCGCGCCCGGCATGCCCGGCGTCAGTGACACCGGCAACGTGCAAACCAACTACAAGAATTTCGCTCCTCGCATCGGTTTTGCTTACACTCCGTTTAACGACTCAAAAACCGTTTTGCGTGGCGGCTACGGCATTTTCTACAGCCTCCAGGCGGATCAGAACGATGCGGAACTGGCCTACAATCCCACCGGTCTGTTCAGCAATCAGACGATTCAGTTCAATGCCAATTCTATTCCCACCCTGCAGCTTTCCACGGGCTTCGCCACTCCTTCGAGCCCCTCCGGCGGCCTGCCTCCTTCTAGCTTGACCGATCCGAGTGGGCGCGCGAGCGCGATCCCCTTCCACAATCCTACGCCTTACATTCAGGAGTGGAACTTGAACGTGGAGCGGCAAATCGCAAAAGATACAATTTTGCAAGTGGCCTACGTCGGTGTACACGGCGTCCACCTGACCTATCTGCGTAATCTCAACCAGGCCACCCAACCACTCGATTCCAATTTCGAGGTGTGTCCGACTCCAACGGATCCCTATTGTGCGGATGGCCTCGGTTCGAACTTCGGCAGGCCTTACTACGACGCAGTTCCGCAAATCGGAGCGATTCGTACTTCCAACAACGACGCGAGCATGAGTTCGAACGCCCTGCAGATCCGTTTCGAAAAGAGGTTTTCCGCCGGCTGGACCATGCTTGCGGCGTATACCTATCAGCACAGCATCGGCGTCACCAGCGAAGATGAGGCCGTTGGTCCCGAGCCGCAGAATACTTACGACATGCGCGCGGAGCGCGGCGACATCAGTCCTGATTTCCGCCATCAGTTCACGGCGGCGTGGACCTACGAATTGCCCTTCGGCCCGGGGAAGCGCTACGCCAATTCCAATGGTCCGATTCGCTGGGTTGCCGGTGGGTGGCAACTGAACGGTATCGTTGCCATGTACTCCGGGCAGTCAATCACGCCGCTGCTCTCCTTTGACGACACCAATACAGGCTCTGGGGGGGCCCGTCCCGACGTTTCTCTCAGTCCCTACGCCTTCGGCAATGCCACAGAAGCTGGATGCCCTACGAATTCGCAGACGCTGCAGTGCTGGTATAATCCAGCAGCCTTCGGTCAGACCAGCCCCACAACCTTTGTCTACCCCTCGCTGGCTTCAGGACAAACCTTCGCGCGTCTGTATGGCAACGCTGGCCGTGGAACTTTGCGAGGGCCAGCGCAATACAACGTGGATTTCTCCGTATTCAAATCGTTTCAGTTCAAAGAATCGATGAACCTGGAACTGCGCGGCGAGGTCTTCAATCTATTCAACACCCCGGAATTTGCTCCTCCTAATAACACAGTAGATATTCCGGGCCTTTCGGGCTCCATCAGTAGTACGGTGCATTCTTCGCGGCAACTGCAGATCGCCGTGCGATTCAGGTTCTGAGAGAATCTTTTTTCAGTTTTCTTTCGAAGAGGTCAAATGAAACACCATATCTATGGTTGGCTCAAGGGTGCTCTGCTCGTCGGTGTAGTGATTTCCTTGGCTCTCCCGACCAGGGCTCAAGAGATAAAGCCACAAGCAACCACCAAGCTTTCTCCAGTTCATCTCGACGGCGCCTACTTTTCCTCAGGCGGTAAGCGCTTCCTGCCCATGGGCGCCCACTGGGTACCCGCCAAGGCTGCCATGCAATGGAATGTGGATTGGGATCCCAAGGACATTGAAGCCGACTTCGCGAAAATGCACGAGCTGGGCTACACCATTGTGCGTTTCGACGTGATGTGGCCCTGGTTTGAGCCGCGCCCCGGCGATTACAATCCCGTCGCGTTCCAGCAGTTGGACTATCTCGTTTCCCTCGCGAACAAGTACAAAATCTATCTCCATCCCAGCTTGTTTATCGGCGGGGAAGTCGGCGAGGCCTACTGGGATGTTCCGTGGCGCCTGGGCCGTCACCCCCATTCCGATCCCGAGATGCTGCGTCTTGAAACAAACTTTGCGGAGGAGTTTGGCCGCCGCTACGCCAACGAGGCTTCCATTATCGGCTGGGACCTTACCGACGAGCCACCGTTCTGGATCGTGCCCAGTCCGCAGACCACCGATGCGATGGCTATTAACTGGACCCGCCTGATAGTCGATGGAATTCGCGTACACGACAAAATGCATCCTATTGTGATTGGCACCAGCGGTGAAGAGATCGGTCACGGGCCATTTCGCGCCGACAACATTGCGAAATTTGTGGACTTCTTCAGCGTCCATCCATTCACGCTTTATGCTCCCGATCTCTTCCCGGACGCACTGCTCTCCGCGCGTGGCACTTATGGTGCTGCGTTTGAGATTGCCCTATCTCAAGGTGCCGGCCATCCGGTCATGATCCATGAGATGGGTGCGTCCACGGCCCAGTTTTCACCTGAACTCGTTGCAGCGTACGACCGTGCGCAAATCTATTCTGGCCTGGGTGCCGGAAGCATTGGCGTGGACCTCTGGTGTTACACGGATGCTTCCCCCGAGCAGTTTCATAAGGTCCCCTATCTCCGCACGCCGCAGGAAACGGGATGGGGCATGACCACCTGGGACCGTAAGGACAAACCATTGGCCCGCGAATTCAAAAAGCTTACCCAGGTTATCTCGCAACTCGATCTCGCCGGTATCGCTCCTGCTCCCGCGGAGGTGGGGATCGTTATCCCCGACGAATGGGCCAAAGTGCATGGCGATTTCTCGCGCTTTGGTCTGACCGGACCGGCGGTAACACCTTATGTTTCTCAGGCCGATGGCGATGCCATCCCGGGCCGTCCCCAACCGGATACTAGCGCCGCCAACCAGTGGCTGATGTCCTCCGCACTTACGTCGTTCATCCTTGCCCGGCAAGCCGGCCTCAAGGCCGATTTCCCGCGCGAGTACGCAGATTGGGAGAAACGCCTCATGCTGTTCCTCCCATCACCCATCACCAGCACGTCCGATCCATTTCTCGTACATGTCCACTCGGACTTCTATGAGAAGGCCAGGAAATACGTAGAGAAGGGCGGATTTCTGTACGCCTCCGTGGCTTCCGATGGAGCCGTGCCTGAAATGACTTCGCTCTTCGGCGCGCGTATCGTGGATCGTGCTATCTCTTCTGAGGTCACGATCAAAATGGTGGAGCCGTTCGGAAATTTGAAACCCGGAGACACTTTTCGCTACACCGTTCCGTCGGCAAGCATCCAATCCTGGGGAGTTGTCCTTGAAGTGTCCAGCGGTAAAGTCATTGCCGTGGATCAGGATGGCCACCCAGCACTCGTGATCAATTCGATCGGCGCGGGCAAAACGCTGCTGAGCGCCTATCCGATCGAACATTACCTCGCGGGTGTGCCCGCCGCCTTTGATAAGCCAGAAAACACGCAGCACATTTATGCGGCCTTTCGCGATTGGGCTGGTGTGACCCCCACATTTCGTTCTGACCGTCCGGAAGTGGAAGTCACTTCTCTCACTGGCGACCATCGCGGCTATCTTGCCGTCGTAAATCACAGTGAGCAGCCGCAGGACCTGACCATTCTTTCTGCCATTCCGGTGCGCTCCTACACCTGGATTACCCCGGAGGGTGCCAGGCCGGTGGCTCTCGAGGGCGCGAACGCAAAGCTCCACCTTGGCCCGTTTGAAGGAGCTATTCTCGAGTGGAAGTAATGAGGTTTTTCGGTTCAGCAAGCTCCGGGAGACAACCATGATCGGCGCCGTGGATATTGGTGGAACCAAGATTGCCGCGGGAATTGTGGATGCGGAAGGACGAGTCCTGACTCGCTCGCAAGTGCCCACAAAGGCGGAAGCCGGTTATCGCAGCGCCTTCGATGCCGTCGTGCAGATGCTCCGCCAAGCAGAAAAGGAAGTCGACCAGAAACTCACTGGGATTGGGATCGGTTCCACCGGTCCCGTCTATCCGCTCACGGGCGAGATCGGCGATGTCAATTTTTTCCCCAACTGGAAGGGAGAAAACCCCGTCAAGGATCTGGAGCGTGTCTTCCGGGTGGGAGTTGCTATCGAGAATGATGCCGACGCCGCCGCTTTAGGCGAGGCCGGTTGGGGGGCAAGGCGCAATAAGACCCGATTGATTTATGTCACCGTCGGGACCGGCATCGGCGTGGGCTTGATCTTCGACGGAAAAGTCTATCGCGGGGTGGATTATTCCCACCCGGAAATCGGCCATCACCTGATTGATCCTTCCGGGCCGCCCTGCTACTGCGGCTTCAGGGGTTGCTGGGAATCGGTGGCGACAGGTCCCGCGATGGAGTCCTGGATGGCGAACATCATTCCCCCTGGCTATCAGCACCGCGAAAATCTGACCGCCGAGAAGATCTGCGAATTAGCGCGTGCGGGTGACGAGTTTGCTCTGCGTGCGGTTGAGCGGGAGGCGCGCTATCTCGGCCTCGGACTAGCCAACCTGATCACGCTTTACGTCCCAGACGCCATTGTCTTGGGCGGCAGCTTGATGAAAAGTTCCGATCTATGGATGGACGCAATTCACAAGATCATTGCAGCAAGTTGCCACTTCGTCCCGTACGAGCGAACCGAAGTGGCGCTTGCCTCGCTCGGCGAAGACGCGAACCTGATTGGAGCCGCAAGAGTCTGGTACCACAGATTCGCCCCGAGCGGAGGCTCTCATGCCGGTTGATCTTTCTGTCGTGCAAGGCGACTACTTCCGTGACTTGCTCAGCCAGCCAAAAGCGTTGCAGGATACGCTGGGGCAGTTTAGGGAAAGCAAAGAGCTGCGAGCTCTCGCTTCTCGCCTGCAAAAGAGAAAATTCAGATCCGTCGTGCTGACGGGCATGGGCTCGTCCTTCCACGGCCTGAATCCTGTGCTTCTTCAACTCACAGGCGCTGGGCATTGCGCAGTTCTCGTCGAAACGTCCGAACTCATTTATTACCGGCGCCGGCTTCTAAGCCCCGAATCCTTGATCGTCGCGGTCTCCCAGTCGGGGCGAAGCGCGGAAATGATTCGTCTGCTGGAGACGAATCGCGGGCGCGCTCCAGTCATTGCGGTCACTAACACCTCTGACAGCCCTCTTGCCCGCCGCGCGGATGCCCTCGTTCTCACCTGCGCGGGCGAAGAGTTCTCCGTTTCCTGCAAAACCTACGTCAGCGCTCTTCTTGCGCTTAAATTTTTGGGGGATCAGCTGTGCCGTGTGCCCCTTACCCGCACCCTGAAGCAACTCCGGACCGTGTTGCCGTCCGTGAGCCACTATCTCGCCCGGTGGAAAGATCACGTCGAATTCATGCTTCCGAGGCTCGCCGGAGTGCGCCAGCTCTTTCTCGTCGGCCGCGGTCCTTCGCTGGCAGCGGTGGGCACTGGCGCTCTCATCCTGAAGGAATCCACGCAATTCCCTGCCGAAGGGCTGTCGAGCGCCGCTTTTCGACATGGCCCCTTTGAAATGCTGGGCTCGGAAACGCTCGTCGTGATTTTTGCCGGCGACGCAAAAGCAAGAAAATTGAACAGCCGCCTTTTGCAAGATATTCGGGCGCACGAAGGCCGCGCTGAACTGGTTGGGCACGACTCCGAAAAGTGCGCCTACGGTTTGCCGAACGTGGCGGCCAGTCTCTTGCCCGTATTGGAGATCCTTCCGGTTCAAATGATGACGCTCGCACTGGCGGCAATAAAGGTGTGCCAGCCCGGAAAGTTTCGCTTCGCCACAAAAATTACGACGAGAGAGTAGACGGGCAGGACCTTCCGGGAGGCTCAGTTCATGGTTCGCAGCCGTTACATTGTTGGCTTGATCCTGCTCATCTTCTTCGTCATGTCGTTTCTGACGAACATTCCCGGTGCAATCATCCCAGACATCATCATCAACTTCAGCGTGAGTCTGACGATTGTGGCGCTCCTGCCGTTTTTCTTTTTCAGCGCCTATGGGGTCATGTCCATCCCCGCGGGCTTTCTGGTAGAGCGTTTTTCCGAAAAGCCAGTCATGATTGCTTCATTTGCAGCCGGCCTGGCAGGCTCTCTGAGCATTGCCCTGCATCCTTCCTTCATCGTCATCATCATTTCTTCCTTCGTGATCGGCGCGGGCATGGCTGCCCTTCAAGTTGCCATCAATCCGTTGCTGCGTGTTGCCGGCGGCGAGGAGCACTTCGCTTTTAATTCTGCGTTCGCCCAGCTTGTCTTTGGCGCTGCCTCGTTCCTGAGCCCCAGAGTTTATTCCTACATCGTTGAGCACCGGGGGCCTGCGGCCTCTGCCCTTCCTCCCCTGCAACTACTGGATCGCATTACGCCGGTGAACCTCCCGTGGGTCGCCATCTATTGGATCTTCGCGGCGGCCACAATCGTCATGATCGTCATCCTAATCTTCAGCCACATGCCCCGTGTCGACCGCCAGGCCGATGAACAGGCGGGCACTTTGAGCATGTACCGCGATCTCCTCCGCAAACGCGTAGTGTGGTTATTTTTCGGCTGTGTTTTTGCCTATGTCGCCTCAGAACAGGGAACGGCCAACTGGATTTCCCAATTCCTCGCCACCTATCACCATGCGGATCCGCACAACACCGGCGCTAATGCCGTCTCCTGGTTCTGGGGACTACTCACTCTGGGTTGTCTGCTGGGCATGTTCCTCCTGAAACTGTTCGATAGCCGTCGCGTCCTGATTGGATTCAGCGTTGCCACGATTCTGTGTCTCACGGCGGCTCTATTTGGCACTGCAAAAGTGTCCGTAGTAGCCTTTCCGCTGGTTGGATTTTTTGCGTCCATCATGTGGCCTGTGATCTCCTCGCTCGCGCTCAATTCTGTTTCCGAGCATCATGGCTCCTTCGCCGGAATTCTATGTACCGGAATTGTCGGAGGTGCTTTCGGTCCGATCATCATCGGTCGCCTGGGCGACCTTTTCGGCCTGCGCGTAGGGATGTCATTTCTTTATCTGACTTTTGGTTGCGTCCTGAGCGTCGGTTTCTGGGCCAAGCCGCTCATTACCAACGCCACCTTTCTCCAGAAGAAGGAGAACTGAAATACGCGCAGAACTGCGCGGCAAAGCTCCAGGCTTTCGCTGCCGAATGTCCAGATTGTGAAGAGGAGAAATGAATTGAAAACTAGCATCGTTCTGGTGGAAACCCTGATTGCGGCTTTCTTGGCCACAGGGTCGATGGCATTCGCGCAACAGAAGGAATCGCCTGCCTCGCCTTACCTCGACCTTAGCAAACCTCAGCATGTCCTTCCCGATGCCCAAGAGTGGGAAGGCAAGGAATTTCCTCATACCCTGAGTGTTCTGGAACTGAATCGCGATAGCTTTCGCTACTGGGGTTGGTACGGCCTCAACGAAGGGATGGGAATTGGACTGGCGCGCAGCAATGATTTGGTTCACTGGACAAAATACGAGAAGAACCCTCTCTGGACCAATGCCCGCTGGCCCAGCGTTCTCGAAAAAGCTGACCCGAAAGATCCCGAGCTATTCTATTTCGCCATCGTGCGTGATTACGACACCCCCAGCAGCCATATTGTGCTCGCGACTTCCCGTGATGGCATACACCTGAAGGAAAAGAAGATTCTCGTCCGCGGCGTGCCTAATCAGCGCAATCAGAATCCGAACCTCTTTCGCGATCCAGTGTCTGGTCGGTTCTTCCTAACCTATTATCGCGGGAATGATAAAGATCAATTTGAGATCGTCAGCCGTAACGCCGCTGCGGTCTCAAATCTGGGTAAAGCTAGGGAGAAAGTTCTTATTCGCTCTACCGAAACGGTTGCTGCACCCACTCTTCTCTATGTCAAGCCAACAGGAAAGGATTCCGGGATCTATTACTTGGCCACGGAAATCTATCCACACCGTTACACAAATGATTCGGAGGGAGAATGGCAGGTAAAAGTATTCGCGGCCAATGCTCCTGACGGCGATTTTCAGCCCGTTGCGGGAAATCCCGTGATGAAAGGGCAGCGTGCCTGCTTGTTTCAACACATCTTCAACAATCGGTTCTACGGCTATGATTGCCATCTCGAAGCCAACGACAAGTGGATACTCGAAGAGGTCGAAGCTCCTCTACCGTAAGGTAAAGATGCGCGGGTGTCAGGCGGCAACGTATCAGTCTGTCCTTCGCCTTGCTGACACGCTGACGCACGTCTTGAAGGAACTTAAGCCACTTGATTTCATAGATATTCAATCATTCATTTGGTTCGCATGTGGGGGAGCAGAAGGCATGTCTGGCAAACCATAGGGATCATGGTGGAGTTTGTGATGGCTGGATCGCTCCCATTGCCATTGAATAGTTGAGACAGGAAAGTTCAAAAATCACATGAATTCCGAACGATGAAAAGTTGACCGACTCGCCCCGAGATATCAATCACTTCCAACCTGATCTGCTGAAGGGTTTTCTGAACGCCTGCTGATCGGCTGAGATTGTGTAGGCAGCAGTGCTTTACTTCCAAGCAGGGCAGTGGGGCGCGGTCACCGTTGACAGAAAACAACAATTAGTTGGCGACTGAACTCGCGCGAGATCCTTCTAGCGAGGAATCCGGGCGCGTCATATCATCGTGCATTCAAACGCGGGAGGGATCATGCGCGCTTGGCTGCAAGACGTTCGCTACGCCTGGCGGATGTTGCGAAAAAACGTGCTGTCGACTTTGCTGATTTTAGCTTCCTTGGCCATCGGAATCGGTGCGAATTCAGCCATTTTCAGCGTGGTGGACGCGCTGCTGCTGCGCCCGCTTCCTTATCCACAATCAGAACGTCTGGCGGCTGTCTGGCTGCATTCACCGGCAATCGGCATTTTCCGCGACTGGCCTTCTCCGGGCCAGTTCCTCGACATGCAAAACGAGAACCATTCGTTCGAAAAGATGGCGCTCGCGCAGAGCCGCCCTTTCACGTTGACTGGCCGCGAGCAGGCCGAGTTGGTTGACGGAATGCGAACGCAATCCAGTTTGCTGGAGATGCTCGGCGCAAAAGCTCTTCTTGGCCGTCTCTTGTTGCCAGAGGAGGACAAGCCCGGGAAACCGGCGGTCGCTATTCTCAGCGACCGAATCTGGAAGCGTGTGTTCAATTCAGATCCGAACATTGTGGGCAAGAGCATCACGCTCGATGGCAAGTCCTTTACGGTGGCCGGAGTACTGCAGCGCGGGTTCGTGCTCAACGCCGAAGTAATGCCGTCGGAAGGACCCATGGACAAAGTGGACGTCTTTCTTCCCTTGCCGTTGGGAGCCGACGCGGTGAAAAGCAGAGGCGACGAAAACTACAATATCGTCGTGAAGCTAAAACCCGGAATCTCGGTCCAACAGGCACAGGCCGATGTCGACGTGATTGCCAGCCGAATCCGAGAGAAGGACAAGCGTGACAGCAGCTTCGGCATGCATGTAGTAGGTCTGCAGGAGCAGGTGGTTGGAGACGTGCGCCGGGCACTGCTTGTACTGTTGGGATCTGTGGCGTTGGTGTTGCTCATCGCTTGCGCGAACGTCGCGAACCTGCTGCTCACTCGCGCGGCGGCACGTGAGAAGGAAGTAGCCATCCGGACGGCTTTGGGAGCAAGCTGGCAGCGGCTGGCGCGGCAATTACTTACCGAGAGCATTTTCCTGGCAATCCTCGGCGGCGCTGCGGGGCTCGTGGTTGCTCGGGTGAGCATCTACGTAATGCGCACAATGAATCCAGGCAATATTCCGCGACTTGAGGACATCGGAATTAGCTGGGCGGTGCTGGCATTCACGTTCGGCATTTCGCTGCTGACCGGCATTCTGTTCGGGGCGGCACCAGTCTGGCGCGCGATAAGACTAGATCCTAATACGTCGTTGAAAGCCGGCGGCCGAAGCGGGCAGAGCGATGGAGGGCTGCATCTGCGGCGGCACCGTTTGCGCAGCTTACTGGTCGTCTCCGAGGTGGCGTTTTCCCTGATGCTGCTGATCGGAGCCGGCCTGCTGATTCGCAGCTTCGTACGTCTACAGAATGTTAGCCCGGGATTCGCTACAGACCACGTGCTGACGATGGAAGTTGCTGCCAGTGATCCAAAGTACCGCGACGACAAAGCCGCAGCCAATTTGTATCGGGAAATCGAAGGAGGTATCTCCCGCCTGCCAGGCGTGACTGCAGAAGGCGTGGTTTCGGTTCTGCCACTGACCGGTTCAGTGGGTTGGGGAGGCATCAAAGTGGAAGGTTATACGCCGCCCCCGGGGCAGGAGTTGCAGGTGGACCTCCGCACTGCGAGCACGGACTACTTTCGAGCGATGAAGATTCCGCTGCTCAAAGGCCGATTCTTCTCCGAATATGACAACGCGGATATGCCGAGGGTCGTAATCATTGACGACAAATTCGCGCAGCGCTTCTGGCCGGCCGGTGATGCCGTCGGAAAACACGTGTGGTTTGATCCCAAGAAGCCCATCACGATTGTCGGCGTAGTAGGAACCGTCAAACAATATGGCCTTGAGACCGATGGCAAGATCGCGACATATTTCCCGCAGGAGCAAGATCCCTCGACTGGCATGTTCCTCGTTGCGCGCACTTCCTCCGACGCGGCCGGGCTGTCTTCTGCCATCGTGCAGGAAATCCACACGGTCGATCCATCCGTTGCGGTTTACGGAATTCGGACCATGCAGGAACGTCTCTACGATTCGCTGGCGCGTCAACGCTTTTCGAGTACGATGCTGGGCGCATTTGCGGCATTCGCGATGTTGTTGGCCGCCATGGGTCTATACGGCGTGCTTTCATACCTTGTAACCCAGAGCACTCACGATATTGGTGTGCTGGTGGCATTGGGCGCACTGCCTGGTGACATTATCAAGTTGGTGGTGCGACAAGGGATGGAACTAGCCGCAATTGGTATTTTGGCTGGTCTCGCTGGTGCGGTCGTGTTGACTCGCGTAATGGCCAGCATGTTGTTCGGTGTGAGCACAACAGATGCAATTACCTTCATTTTAGTTCCGGCGCTGTTGGCCGCGGTGGCAGTCGCCGCTACACTCATCCCGGCATGGCGGACCACGAGGGTCGAACCAATGGTAGCGTTGCGGGAGGAATAGTGCTGGGTGTTTGACCTCCTCAAGATCGAGTTATCAGTACATCGACTCACAGACTCGTTGAAGTGAGAAGAATTAAAAGCGAAAAGGTTTTATGTGGCTTCCCGCCATGCGCGCGGCAATTATACCTGCGAAGCGAATTGGACGATTCTGGCCGGATTGTTTGAATGAATAAGTCATGGAGGAGCGCTTGGTGTAAAAAAGCTGAACTCAGCGACCACGCTGATTCAGATACAACTAAGGAGGCTCCCCCATGGAGACTATGTACTACATCGGTTTGGATGTTCACAAGAAAACGATCAACTACTGCGTGAAGGACGGCAGTGGCCGTATCTATGCGGAAGGTTCGATACCCGCCACGCGATTGACTCTGGACATGTGGATGAAGACGCTTCCCCAGCCGTGGACGGCGGCCATGGAAGCGACCATCTTCACGGCTTGGATCTATGATCATCTGAAACCGCATGCCGCAGCGGTGAAGGTGGCACATCCACTGATGCTACGAGCGATTGCGGTGGCTAAGAAAAAGAACGACCGCATCGATGCCAAAAAGATTGCCGACTGCCTGCGCTGCGATTTTCTGCCGGAGTGCTACATGGCTTCGACGGAGATTCGCGAACGACGGCGCACCTTGCGCTATCGGAACCTGTTGGTCCGCCAGGCGGTGCAGATGAAGAATAAGATTGCGGTACTGCTGATGGAAGCCGGGGTGAGTTACAACAAACAGAAGCTCCACAAGGTCGGATACTTTCGTGAACTGCTGGCCACCAACCAGGACATCGATGAAGGGCTGAAACCGTTGTTGCGGCTGTGCCGGGAGACGGTGGTGCGCCTGGGGAAAACGGAAAGCGCGCTGGTGCGATCGCTGGAGCACGACTCTTTACTTGTGGAACGCGTGGAACGGCTGATGACCATTCCGGCGGTTGGACCGATCACCGCGTTGACCTGGGCGCTGGAAGTTGGCGACGTGCAGCGATTTTCCTCGATCAAGAAGGCCATCAGCTACTGCGGACTGTGCGGCGCGGAAAAAAGTTCGGCCAATATCACCATGCGCACGCCACTGTCGAAACAACGCAACAAACATCTGCAGACGATTCTGATTGAGGCGGCAAAAATGGCGCCGCGAAATAGCCCTGAACTAGCGATGGTATACGAACAGGAGAAACAAAAAGGCAATGCCAACCGCGCAACACTGGCCGTGGCGCGGAAGATGGTGGCGTACCTGGTCGCTGTGGATCGCCGGCAAAAAGGCTTTCTGGTAGTAGAAAACAAAAATCGCACCGCTGCGTAGCGGGTGCGAAATACAGGAGGATTTCTTCAGCGCGCAGCCTGCCAGGTCTCGTCAGTTGCCGACTGGGCGACGGAGCGTAAGCTCCCGAGGCCCCCATCGAATTGTTTCGAGACTGGCAGGAGATCACAAACTCAATCTTCTGTGCAGGCCCCCTTCGGGGCTGAGACAGCAAATGGATGTCTGGTTCTCAATCGAAGAGGAACCACCGCCGAGAGGCACGAACGCGAGCTGAAGCACCTAAGAATTTTATGCACGCGCTCCTCCGAAGCGCGTCGGGAGAGCTTTTGCCCGCTTGACACGGACTTATCATGGATGTCGGTAACCCTTACTTAATCGCAGACAGCACAACACATCATCGCTCTCAATGCACTTTAGAGGGGCAACTCTGCAGCCTCCGCCGCCTCTCGAAGCATAGGGACATCATCTGTAATCACCCCCGAGACACCTTGAGTGAGCAGCCAATCCATTTCATTTGCGTCGTCGATGGTCCACGCAATTAGCTTGTCAATCTGGCGGCCTTGATTCGTCTTCGGATCCAGATTGAATTGGTCCCACTTTTGAGTGTCATATTGAATGATCGTTTGGTAGACGTGCCAAGGTCGAAATGTCAGCGAGGTCGGGCGGCCGACGCTGGCAACGGTATTTCCGTACTTTATCGCGCCATCGATCGCGCTGAAATCGCTCGAATCGAGAACGATGCCGGCAGGAAATTCCCGGTCCCAAGAAAATGCCATCTTGGCCTGCATTTCCGAAGCCCGGTTCTTCATGCCCTGTAGCACTTTTTCATGGGGCACGAGTGCCGTTACCGCAAATTGGTGGGGCGCAGCCAGAGCTTGATTGATCAGGTCTACCAGCCTGGACGCCCCGTCAGCGTCGGCATCTGGCATCTTGATATCGAGAAATAAGTGTTCTAGGTTGTCCCAATTCGCAGCAGCCTGCATAAACTCGAGTAACGTCGGGATTCGTGGGTCGACGGGATTGATTTCACCCGCGTAATCGCGACCTTCAATTTCTTCATATCCGTAATGGGTGCGGAATTCCTCGAGCGTGAGTTCATTTACAGGTTTGCGCCAGGAGCTCATGAGATCTGGATTCGTAGGGCGAAATCGATTGTTACCCTGCTCTCCGAGTTGCCGCACTAGCGCGACAGCGTCATCGGGATTCCAGTCATGCCACAATATGATCTGATTGTCTTTCGTAACGCACAGGTCGATTTCGAGGGCGTTCGCCCGCTCGATTTGTACCGCCTGGTGGCAGCTTTGGAGTGTATTCTCGACGGAAGTCTTGGGAGAGCCGTGATGGGCGATGACGAGGAAGTGATCGTTTTCGTTGCGAACCGTTCCTTGGACGTAGCGGTACACCTTCGGGTCGTTTCTCACGGTCTTTAGTTCTCGAAAATCGTGAGTCAGTGTCGCGCCATTGTGTGAGATGGTGTAATTGTATTGGGTCCATCCCACCCATCCCGCACTTACGTAAGGATTTTGAAATCGGGGAAAGCGATCATCAGAAAACGATCTCCCGTTATAGCGGACCCCATGGTCGTAGTGTAAGTCGAGGCGGCGGCGATTGGGGATGTCGTAACTGCACTCGTCAAGATCGTCGACATGAATTCGAGCGCGGCACACGCTGTCGACGAACGAATCGAAGCTTCCGAACTCGTCGACGCTGCCCACCTGGTAAATAAAGATGTTGCCGTTCTCTTCGATCAGAAGCTCTTTATCCTTCCAAGGACCGCCTGAGGTCCAAGTTGGTCGCTTGGCGGAATACAAAGCGATGTATCCGTCGCCGCAGCGCCCGAACGTCCAGAGACCGTCGACGTTAGAATTGCCGCCTCTCTGGAAGACAGAGCCTTCGTCAAACGCTGCCTTCGGGAACCATGCATGTGTACGTGCACCGAAAAGCAACTTCTGAAAGTCTTGCGGTTTATAAATGGCAATCGCGGCATTGTCGCGCTGCACGACGCGTGGCGAAGTGACCGTTCCTGTCCACCAATTGGGTCCGTCATGCGTATCTGCAGGGTAGATCTCGATACCTTTTGGGTCGCTACCTGCTAGGGCATCGCCCGCTTTCTTACCGCCGATGGCACCAAGAACGCCGCCAGCAATCGCTCCCAATGGACCAAAGACAGAGCCAACTGCTGCTCCAGCGACAGCGCCACCAACCTCTCCAGAAGTCTCCAAGGCTTCTTTGCTGATGTAAGCGCCGGCAGATGGGTGGCCCGTCCAGACCATGGCCTCCATGCTTAGCGTTGCCATAACCGCTTGGGTTTGGAAGTTGAACTGACCGGGTCGAAAGTTCTGGGCACTCGATAGCATCGCATTCCGGTCTTTATATGTGTAGAGATTCGATCGAGTCAGGGCAGAACCTTCGGTGAGAACAGAAACGGCGTTAGCGATGTCAGATTCTTTGTTGGAAAGGGGGCTGCCGAGCAATGGAATCAACGCTGCCGCCAGTGCAGGTGAACCCATCGCGGCGGCCAAGTACGCAAGACCGTCTCCGAAGGCCACGACCGTTCCACCCGTATCGATTTTGGGCAAAATGTCTTTGAACGGCGCGGTGTCGAGCAAATGAGACTTTGACGCCAGCTTGTGCGTGTTTTGAATTACTTGCTTCACAAAGTACGCAGCTCGGCTCCACCAGAACATGACATCTTCATCGCTCTCGACACCGATACCGTAGAGCGGAGCGTCGTCGAATGTTACCGAGACCCGGCTGCGGTCGCTCATCTGGGGATGCGGATCAGAAGCAACCTCGACCAAAGCGTCCGGAACAACATAGCGGCGGCTCGATGCGAAACTTATGGCGCAGCCGGAATTACCGTCGACGATGATATTATTTCGTGTTCCGAACAAGACTTCGATGAGATCACCGACGGATTGACCGTACCCGCAATTTTTGTGCTCGAAGTAGTCGCGGCCAGCGGAAACACCGAAGCTTCCGCGCATTGAGAAGCGAGCCAGGTCAAAGGCCACAAGGTCGAGAACCATGTGCGCCCGGGTTCGCACTTGTTCGTCTAAGCAGAAATCAGCCAAGTTGAACAGAGGCGACAGGTCTTCTTCGTAATATCCGGGTGCGTTCCATTCACTAAATCCGAAGCGCAACCGGTCGTCCAGCCACCGGATCAAACGTTTGCGTGCTTTGGACATGTGTTGGTTTCCCGTGAGGTCGCCTGGCCGAGTGCGGTCTGGTCCCTCGCTACGGTATGGGTTTCCGGCCCGGAAGACGGAAGTTGGCAACCATTGGCCGGCGAGATGTTCGGCGGTGGCGAAAAGAAACTGATGATTCTCGGACCAAAATGTCATCTCGGCCAGTTTGGAATCGTCGTCCTTCGGATACTCTCGATCATCGTTCGGCCCAGCTGGTCCGCCGACATGTTTCTTGGTTGCCGCAAGTCGGGCGCGCTCTGCTGTGATTAACTTTGTGTCGCCCGGTCGCGCAGGATCGTCAATGGCGAAAGGCTCATCGATCCAATACTTGAACATCAAAAGCCGGTCCAAAATCTGGCTCTCGATCGTCGCCGAGAAATTATCGTCGCGTCCGAACTCACTGGAAGTCCGCCAGACAGAGTCAGGTGTTCGAAGGTGGACAGGCATTTCACCGTAGAGATAGAGTGCCCGCAAGAGATCGTTAGCATGGAAGTCTGCAGTATCTTGCAGCGTGTGCATCTCCATGCGGTTCTCATGCGTGCAGTTGTCCCAATAAGCCGTCTTTGCTGATTCAAACGCTTGCCAACCTCTGGTGTCTTTCGGAGCTGGCGTTTTCCATCCAAAAATGGCTTGCTGTAATTCAGGACGGCGTCGCACTAATTCAATGCGAGCAATACCTCTCAGAACCGAGAGATCTTGCATCGGAGGATCGAAAGGGAATTTGTCGACGTCAGAGCAACGAGTCGCAACGGGTTTTTTGTAATGAAGTACATCGCAAACAGTAGGATCCTCGTTGGCGTCTTTATATGGTTTTGAATCAGCGTCGGTCCACCCTTGTTCGGCTTGCCATCCGGGGTGAGTAACGTTCAGCGAACGAAGAATTTTTTCGAGATAGCATTGAACACGAGCCGCTACCTCGGTTTGCCGGTAGGAGAGACCGAAAGGGACTCGGGGACTTACGCTAGCCGACAGGATCGGAGCCATCGTCCACCCATGTGATGAGTCCACCGGCATCCGTCTGCTGTTTCCAGCGAGGAAGGGTTGCATCTTTTCGGACAATCGTAAGCGTCGTCGGTAGGCGCACTTCCCACTTATTTCCATAGGGTGTAGCGGTGTCCGGTCCGTCGGTTTGCCCCTGAAGTTCTGCAAGAAAGGGTAAATACTCAGCGCTCGTGATTTGACCGAGTTCGGCTGTGGTCGGAACAACGCCGGTCGCCATGAAATTGCCGACGACACCTTCGAAACCCGGGCGGACCGGAACAATAACGCGCGCCGAGCCAGCACGGATGAAATCGCCGAACTGATCGTCGGAATCTTCGACAAGCACGCGGTCGATCCAATACGGCTTTCTTCCCCAAAAATAGGGATAATACAGATACATCATCTGATCCCATTCAAAGGACTGTTCGAGGAAACGAACGTAACGACCGACCGGCTCGACATTGGGCAAAAACGGTTGCGGATATCCTTGGGGACTGTGCTCGACAGCGCTGAGGCCATCAAACTGCTGATTGGTGAGAACCGCCAGGGCCGATTTTTGTAATTCGGTACGTTGAAGCTGACGTTTCCGATCAGCATCCTGACCGAACGTAAGCAACTGCAGGGCAGCGCGCAATGTGGCCCATTTCGTTTCGTATTCCGAAATACGATCACGTGACGCTTGGAGGATCGTATCGTACGCGCGGAGTTGCCAGTTGGTGTAGTTCGAGTCTGTTCGCGTGCAGAGAATTTCGACGACGATCGTGCAATCGTATACAGGCCCGTCGACAAGGAGACTCATGGGAATTTGCCCGAATTCACCGTCAAGTGAAGTTGCCTTTTTGATGCCGTCCGTGGGACCACCGAAATGAAGTTGCCGCTGTCCGATAGTCAACGTCAAATTTGGATCCGCGCCGGTCTCCCAGAAGACGTAATAAACGGTGATGATGGCTTTACTCGCCGAGTACCCATCTGGGATGTTCATTGTAGTCGAGCGAGTTGTGTTGATGGTTGGCTGGTCTCCGGCCGTTGGCGGGATATCCCAAGGCATACACAGGGTCCGATTCAAATCGGGCGGGGCCTGCACGCCCGTTGCCCCATAACCGGCTGCGTAATAAAGGTAGCTGAGATCGTCTAATTCGTCAGGCCGAACGGTGAATGGCAGGGGCTTTTGAATTGTGAGCACATCAGGTTGCTGGTGGGCGAGTGCTCTTAAAAGGAACGCCCCGGGTTCTGGGACATTAATGTCGTACAGGAGGCGCTTCCCGTAACTAAAAACTTGAGCTTGGCAGATTTTGTCGAGCCATTGATAGACGACGACCTTGTCACTGACGCCCTTTGAGTTGTCAAAGTGGTGCGCTATTTCTTCTTCAAAACTAGCGGTTGTCTGCGTCACGGTCTGAGTGTGGAACTGTTGTGTGATTTGGCTTGCGGCGCGACTGGTTACATCCTGACCGAAGTTTGTAGCGGAGCTGCTTGCATCCGTCTTAGATCCCCCAGATTGCACGAGTGCGCCGTAGGTTTCCGAATTCGGAGCGCCAGGGACACGCGCATAGTCAGATTCCAGAACGTCATTGGTCTGTCGATTCAAATCGAAACGGGACGTAGCTTGTGTATCGCGCTCTTGAGAAGAGGTGGTGGTCTGATCGACTGTCACTGTTGTCTGAGTCGCGTTGGCACGTTTGGTTCTCCGATGAAAATCCTCTGCGGCGGCTACGTTTTCAACGTAAGCCACTTCTCCGGGCTCATAGCGAAGTATATGCTGCCGAACGACGAGTAGGTCAGCGATGCCAGCGGGTGCGACGGTGCCGTGGCTATTCGGTGGCGCATTGAGAACACTTGGTGGAGCGTCAGTCGCGTCATCATGCTGGGCAGGTTCGGATGTGGGTTGCCAGCGACCAATTATGGCACCAAGGCCCGGACGAATGAACTGAGAGACCACACTGCTGAATTCCTGACGTACAGCGGTCGTGAGTGGTCCAAGGGGAAGGTCGGTGAGCTGGCCTCCGAGGCTCTTAATTGTGGTGACCGCGCTTGCAGGCAACTGCTCAAAGACGGAGGGAACCGTGGCCGTTCCCGGGATGGATGCAATTGTGCTTAGCGATCGGATCCGTCCGGCTTCGACGATACGCTGATCGGCAGTAAGGGACGTAAGAGCGACGCGCTCTTTGGCGGAAGTGGTGGGTTTTGCTTTTGGGCTGGGAGCAGCCGGCTGCACCACTTCGATCGTGGATACACGGGAAAGTGCTTCAAGCGCGTTTATCAAATCTGTTGCCTTCTTCACGAGCGCAGCTTGATCCGCTTCCGTCATCCCAGGAGAGGATGGTGCGGCCTGCTGTTGTTCCTGAACGGTCGGTAAGGGGAAAAGACCTGCTGGAACAGTTAAGGGTTTAGTCATGGAGGCGGACAGCTGCGCATCGGAGGCGGATCCTCCGACCGCGAGTTGTTGAACAAGAAGAAGAGCCCGGTAGGAATCGATCAAAGACGTTTTAGTGGCAGCGGCCGAAGGAGCCGGGACGAGGGGTAAAGCAAGGAGTGTGTCAGAGAGTCGCTGAAGGTCCTCCGTAAAATCGGCTGATTGCGCGAGTTGTTTCGCGTCTCGTCCAAAGCTTTTTGTGATTAATTGATTTAGTTCATCTCTCGAATGAGCCGAAGGAAGTTGAGCTAAGAAGGGAATGATCTTGTCCCCCAACTTAAGACTAGATAGAGACTGTGCCGCTTGAGAGGAATTGAGGAAATCACTCGCCACTTTTTGCATAGCGGTACGAGGATCGCCGGAGGAGCTTGCTTGAATCAATTGATCGTGGAGAGGAGTATTCGACGCGAGTGGAGTCGCAGCGTCCGAGGGCGGTTGATCGGGTTGCCGCATAATCAAAAAGCGAAAGAGATCGTTCATACACAGCTCCTTTTGGTGTTAACGGCGCGAGGGCAGAGAAATCCACGCAAGGGCAGGTTGAGAATGATACGGCGGGGCCACGCTTGGGTGCACAGGTGTTGCGGCCGCCCCACACCACGAACCGTGGAAACAGCGTTCGCGCGCAGTTTGGGGGCATCCTGCACCGGAAACCTCCTCCGTCGAGGTTGCCGTCTAGAAGCCTTGAATATTCTCACTTGATAAACGGTTCGTCAATAGAGCTCAAATGGTGTCAATGGTAGATAACCCTGTCACTCCTTCTCCTGGCAACGTTAAACTGTCGACCGGGAAGAGACAGGTAGACATATTCGCCTGGTACTCGCGCTCACCACTAGGCGCTACAGCGGAGAGGGCTTATATCGGCATCTTTGGCTTGTCGAGGAGACTTAGCAGTTTGCCAGAGCCGCGCGGCAATCTCCTGTCCGATTCTGACTGCAGTGCGGAGATTAAACGCTCGTGTCCCACGAAATCTACGGTCTTCGCCACGTGCGGGTAGAGACAGACGCCAGAAAATGTGCAAGGTCCACGGCGCAGCCATCGGCGAGTCCCGGTTTTACGTTGAAAGCCCGGATCGGCGAGGGCCTGTCACCGATGACGCCCGCAGTTTCGGAATCGAGAACCCGTACGTTGCCATCTCTCCCGCGACCAAATATGCCAGCTTGCATCTACGAGATACAGTCATCACTGTGCTCGCTAAAAATGCTCAAGCATCGTTCCAGGTGCTCGACAGGTCAGTTGTCCCTTAGCCTTCGCAGCGAGACCCGTGCGGCGCATGTACGCCAGGAAAGATGCTTTGCGGGTATCGAGCGCATCGATAATCTGCCGCGCATCGTCACGATGCTGCAGTCGGCCAGCGCCGTATGCGCATGGCTCGCGAAGGTCAACCTTGCTGCAGCTCAATCGACCAAGCCCCGCACGGTATCCTGGCTTCAGAAGTACCTCCTGCAGGTCTCGCGTCTCACCGCTCTAAGCCATGCAGGATTCCGACTTTGCCAGCTGTTAAATGGCCTCGTGGCGCAGTATCTAAATCGGCAAGATTGAATCTCAGGAGTAACTGCTGAACGGCTATGTTTCATCTGTTGCAGCGTCTTCGCTTCGCCGTTTTGGCGTACCGAGCCGCTTTTTACGGCAGACCGCAGCGGCGATTTCTTCGTTGTTCGCAATGATCCGCACTGGTGCGAATTAGAGCAGAACGAAACATCTGCGTCGCGTCAGCGCCATGCCCACCCAGTTCGGTCGTGCCCTCTCACGAGCTCGGCATCACTTTCGATCGCGGCGCAATCTCCGCATAGCCATAAGGCCGCGTCGAACGCCTCTGGGATTCGTGTTCTCGCAGTGTCAGACTGCAGCCTTCCTGGGGCCAGGCGCAGCTTCGCTGCAGAGTGGGGACGATCCATTCGGGCGTCAGGCGCGTGGTCTTCACGGTGCTATGAGACTTACGCAGCACTACGTTGGCGCCTGACGCCCATGTGTGCCGACCCTCCACTTACTTTTGCCCCTTTCTGGAGCAGGGGCTGACTATCAAGCCGCTCACGAACCCTCATGCGCGAACCGATGACAATCGGCGCATAAGCTGATTAGGTTTTCTAAGCAATCGTCACCGCCCTTGCCGCGAGATCTTTGATGATGGACATGCAAGTTGTTCGAGGAACCGCAGAACTGGCAACGCCATTTGTCTCTTTCGAGAACTTGATTCCGGAGGACTGCAAATTCGTGAGACGGCAGCTTTAATCGCGGCTTTCGCTGACGCAATCCACTCATGAACTCTCCAGGTCGTCTTCCATCAGGTTATTTTTGGATTCTCAGTGACGTCACTTGTCCTAGCTGACGGAGATTGACCCAAAGTGTTCTCTAGAGCAGCCCCCGCCAGAAAATCCGCGCAAATCATCTCCAGACAATATCCTCGCGATTTGTCCGTTCCCAACATCAAACTTGCTGTCTCGAGAGCCTTCTCGACGACCTGTAGCTGACTCCTGTAAACCTTGAAGTAGAGAATTTCCCACGGCTCGGTTTCTTTCCCCGTGAGATGTCGCTCGACTTCACACTTGAACCCGTCCTTCGGCATCTCTTTGGCCTTGTGCAACCAGGTTGCACAGTCGAAACTCTTCTCCATCCCTGCGCACCACCTTGACCAGCTCTGTGGCCTTGCTCCAGCCCACCTTTTGAAGCTCGTGCTTTGGTATTCGTGTCAGATTTTTGTGAATCGCCATCAGGTAATATGCCTTTCGGCGTGAATCCACAAATCGCTTCTCCAGAAACTCGTCAAACGAGTTCAGCTTCTCCAAACGCCAGTACTGCTTGGCGCGGACTTCGCACAGATATTCTCCCAACTCCACAAAGCGGACGTCTTTCTCCTGTTCCTTCGTCTTCTCCCAGGACAAGATCTCGTCGATCTTCCCGAGAACGAAGGCAGCCCGCCGGTGATTGAGTTCCGGAGTCACCATCATGTCCCTGTTAATCCACAAGGTCGTCCAACCAGGCAAGGTCATTCACTCCAGAAGTGCGGATAAGATTTGTCGCGATCAAAGGTTGATTGTCGAGGCACAGGCCGAGATGCGGACAACTCACGCAACCGTTTTGCGGGAAACGAATCCCGCTGTGAGAAGGAAACTGGGCGGCCTCGATCTGCCCGACTGTCGTTTCAACGAGGCGACCAAATTCCAGTCGCTGTTCCTCCGAGATGGAGGCCTTCAGATATTGGATCTCGGGTTGATGCTTCCGTACGAAGACGACAAGCGCCGCTTCAGAAATTCCCGTCATCCAGGAATAACAGATCAGCTGAGGATCGAGTGACAGCAAACCATCTGGTTGCTCGGAGTAACGACTGGTTGTGGTCTTCCAGTCCATGAGACAACGAACGCCGTCGAGTTCGCCGATGGCATCGACGTAGGCAACAAATTGATTTACGTTCGGGAGCTCGCGGACTACTTTGATTTGAAGATTCTGGTGTGGCTGGGGGATTCGAATGCGATTGTCTTGGGCAAAGCGTTCGAGGAGATGAACACCCTGATGGATCAAACGATCCCAGGTTTCCCCCTTTCTAAACTCAAACCGAGCGTCGCGGAACTCACCCCACTCCCGATGAAGCACCGCGCTACAATCGTCTCCGCAGAAATAAGCACCAAGTGCCTTTTCAAAGCACCGACCGAAGATCATTGCGGCCCGTGTTTCCTTCTCACGCCAGCCGTCCAAGTAGCGATGACGATAGCTCCGCGGACAGCGCAGGTACTGGGCGATTTGCGTGTAACTAAAGAGCATCGAGGCCAGCCTCCTTCTGGTCCTCGTCACTGGACGTACAGGAGAGTGCTTCCCACTCCGATTCCGGCGCAAACGCAACGAGATCCTGGTAAGAGCGCCCGTTGAGATTTGTGAAGGTAGTCCGGATGACGCCCCGAAGATTCAAGAGCGCCTTTTCATCGACTTGGTCTCGACTGAGGAGTTCGGTGTCGTAGCCGAAGTCCCGCAGGAACCAATTGAGCTTCCAAAGTGCGCGTTCGGTGCAGTAAAGGCGTCCCGTGAACGAAAGAGCTTCATGCGAGGTTGGCTCGAGGATGCAGAAACGCAGTGCGAAAAAGGGCCTCTGCGGATGCCACCGATAGGAAGCGCTTTCGACCCGGACCAAGAAGATTCCGTCCAGGTTGCTGACCAGATCCTGCTGTCCCGAATGCAGACCGGGGATGTGTCGTCTCATGGCTGCGCGTGCAACCCGTTGCACTGCTTGCCGTTCACAAAATTTCTATTTCCTGTCTTATAGCCACGCGCAAATCAGGCGGCATAGGAACAATGTCGGGTTTTCTCTTAATCGGCCTAAGACTCTTTTCCTCGCTATTGTTTGGTTGTCTTCGTTCGAACGGTACCAGGAGTCTTTCGGCTCCAAAGCTCAGTTATGGTCGCCTCGATGAATCAACCCATTATAAATTTGGAAACTCTTCGGCGTTCTGGTCGGTGGTGTTTTGAAGGAGCTACCGCGTTCTGTTCTGACTGAATAATGCGCGCTGGAGTTACGAGAGTCAATTCAAAAATCTGTGGACACTAAGTCTCCGCATTCTGCGCGGGGACGTTCTGCGGTCGTGCTTACCACTTCCGCATCAGCACTTCCACGATTTTGCTCAACGCGTCGAGGTCCTTCGTCGATCACTTTCCCCGGAGAATACGAATAGCGAAGCTGCCAGCCCAGCATCACACCCACCGAGCCATACCGCAGAAACACGGCTCCATCGCTTGCTCCGCCGATCACTCCGTATGGTGCGGGGATGCCATTTTCTTTCGGCAGTCGTTGGTGCGGCTATTTTTCTATTTCTTCAATGGGATGAATCTCCCACCAGTGTGTGCCAACTTTGGCGTCGTATCGGGTGATGCCCTTAACTGTAATGGGCTTACCGACCAGCGGTACATCGCAAGGAATCTTGGGTATGCACTTGGCGACAATACAACGCGCACGATCCATGCCCTCTATTTTGGGGTTTTCACAAATGCGAATGTTAGTGTCGCCGTCGTTCCCTTTTTCCACCTGAGTGACGAACCCACCGACTGCCGCATGCGCAGACATTTTGTCGGACCAGCGATTGGGGTCTTCAGCAATCAACTCACCGATGGTCAGCTCAGCGTAAACACTTTTGGCGGGTTGCTCCACCGGCTTAGGCGCGGGGTTTGTGGACTTGGCCGACTTTGCTGCAGAGGTAGAACTCTTCTTGGAAACAGGTTTGGGCTGTACGGCCTGACCCGCACACAGCGCGGGAATAGCAAGCAAGGCGCACGGTAAGATCCAAAGGTGCTTTAGCATTTCGAACCTCGCGAATGGCTTTCATGAGGGAATACGTATCCATAATAAATGTTGGGTGCGGCAGGACAATGAATTGTCGCGAGGATTGATCCTAAACAGTACCTGGGCGTGAGGGCAGGAGAGAGGATCGAGGATCAGGGATGGCAAGGGTCGCGCGTCTATCCCCGCTTCGCACGTGAAGGCAGGGCAACCAGAGACGACTCTTCTCGCCGTCGGCACCTCAGTTATGGCCGGCCGAACGAATGATACTCGAAGCCCAGTTGCTGCATTTTGCCGGGCGAATACAGATTTCTGCCGTCGATCACTAGCCGTCGCGCCATAACTTTGCCTGCCTGCTCCCAATCAAGTTTACGGAAGATTTGCCACTCCGTGCATATCAGTGCGGCATCCACACCTTTCAGCGCTTCATACGGGTCTTCGAAATACGCAACCTGGGGGAATATGGTTTTTGTCCGGGCGATTGCTTCAGGATCGGTGGCCTGGATCTCGGCGCCTTCTTCCAACAACCTACGCATCACTTCCAGCGCGGGCGCAAAGCGAATGTCGTCGGTGTTGGCCTTGAACGCCAAACCTAGCACGGCGACGCGCTTGCCTTTCACCACCCACAACGCTTTGCGGATCTTTTCGAAGTAGCGATCGATGCGCTGTTTGTTTACGCGTTCCGCCGCTTTCAACATCTCAAAATCCACGCCCACCGAGGCCGACAAGTGAATGAACGCCTGGATGTCTTTGGGGAAGCAAAAACCGCCGAAGCCCAGACCGGCTTTCAGGAATTGCGTGCCGATGCGCGGGTCAAGCCCCATCGCGCCGGTCACTTCCTCCACGTCGGCGCCAATTCGCTCGCACAAATCAGAGATGACGTTGGCGTAGCTGATTTTCAGCGCCAGAAACGAGTTGGAGGCATGCTTGATCAATTCGGCGCTGTTGATGGTCGTCACCAGCAGTTCACCTGCGGGACTTGTCGGGCACTTGTCCGCGTGGACGGGGCAATGGAATTTCCTCTCCAGAATGGGACGGTAAATCTCGCGCAACTTTGCGGCGGAATCCTGGTCTTCCACTCCCACTACGATGCGGTCGGGATGGAAGAAATCTCCTACTGCAGTCCCTTCGCGAAGGAATTCGGGATTGGATGCCACCCGGAATTTCAGTTCTGCCCCGCGGGAGTAGGCGGCCATGGCTTTCTGAAGTTGTACGCCGGTGAGCGCCGGCACCGTGCTTTTCTCCACTACCAGCTTTGATGTGCGGGCCTCTTTGGCCACTTGCCGCGCGACGTGATCGATAGCGGAAAGATCCGCTTCACCGCTTTCTCTCGGCGGCGTTCCGACGCAGATAAAAATCACCTCGCCGGCGCGAATCGCTTCGCCGGCATCGGCTGTGAAGGTGATCTTTTTGTCGGCGGCGGCACGCTTGAGCACTTCCTCGAGGTGCTGCTCATAAATCGGGACCTTACCGGCCTTCAATTGATCGATGCGTGTCTCATCGATGTCGGTGCAGAATACCTCGTGACCAGCCGCCGCCAGGCAAGCCCCAGTCACCAGTCCAACGTAGCCACACCCAATCACTGCGAGGCGCACTGTTTTTCTCCTCTATCCTGGAGTTCTCTCTGCACTACAAGGACGCAAGTGTCGCGCCAGGTCGTTCTACCTTCTTCCCAGCAACAATCCGCGCAGCCCGAGCAGCACCAGTTTTGGCTGATTTCTTACCACCGTCCATAATAGTCGCGTGGACTCGTCCCGGTTAATCTCTCCGAGCGATTCTCGGGTGGATACGTTCAGCATGTCGACAAGCCGCGAGTAGTCTTCTTGCTGGAAATAGTGCAGCGCTCGCCGGATCAGCCAGTGCGTCCCCAACTCTCGGCGGAGCGCACGCAATTCCTTCTTGCCATTTTGCAGAATGGCGTCCGCCACGCCGCGCGCTCCACGAAATCCGGTGACAATCCCGCCGACGGTGGAAACTTTCACCTGGGCCGCCGCGTCTCCTACCAGATAAACTTCGCCATTGCCGATAGTACGTTGCGTGGGGACCCAGCGTTTGTACACCGGGATGCGCGCGCCCTGCCATTCCAGCGGTTCGAATCCCTTCTTCTCCAAAAAACGGTCGAAGCACTGTTTTGTGGCGCGACCATTCTCGCCGATCACGCCGACCGCCGCGCGCTCCGCCGATTCCGGAATCATCCAATAAAAATAGGGGGTGTCGTCGGGTACGAACCACACGCGCGTGGTATCCGGGCGGCAGTCTTTGGGAAGCTTCACGACCGCTTGAACCAGCGGCACAGTCTCAACCGCAGGCCAGCCTGCGGACCGAGCAACACGGCTGGCGGCGCCATCCGCGCCCACCACGCTTTCCGCGTGCAATTCTTTGCGCTGTCCGGCTTCGTCCACTTCAACCCGCAGACCTCGTCCATTTGCCGCTAATCCCAGGAACCGCGTGTCGTAGCGGAATTTCGCGCCCGCGGCTTCTGCTTCTTCGGCCAGCGTGCGAATCAGCTGATAGCGCTCAATGATCAGGTCGGGGCGTCGCAATGCCACCTGGGCCGATCGCCCATCGGTAAACAACTCGAATCGCCGGATCTCGTTCAGGATGCTTGACTGCGCCGCCGCGCTGATCTGTTTCTTGAAATGGTCGGTGACGATCAAGGTTCGTCGTGCCGGATCGAGCGCGCGCCGGGACTCCAGCACCTGCACGCTGTGTCCACCGGCCGCTACCCGCTTAGCCGTATACAGTCCCGCGGCAGAGCCGCCTACGACAATGATGTCCTTAGCTTCCCGGCTCGGCCGGTTTTCCTGACCTGCTTTTTCCACTGGTTTCGCTCTATCCAACTCTATGGAAGCGTTGTCCCGCACCCCGGGTCCAGTCCACCTCACCAAAGCGGGACAACCTGGGCAGGTGGTGCGTGGACAGCGCCACAGAGTATAACGAATTCGGACCCACGGCAAAACCTGCTGCTCTAACAATTATTCGTTGTCACGTCGCGCGGATAGTCAAAAGCAGTGCGTGGTGGATCTCCGATTCTTCCCAGTGTCGGTACAAATGAGGAGCCGCCAGTCGGAAAGACGGCATCTACGTTCCTCGGCCGAACCCATCGTCGCTGCAGCCGCCAGGCGCCAGGACGAACGGAACTGCCGCGTGATTTTTGAAATCTTGGCCGCTTGTTTCCGAAGGCAACTGTCCAAAAGATCGTACCGATGCCACCATGGCACCACGCCTGCGACCCAATCCATTTGGAGGTATCAAATCCGTCATTCGGATCATCGATGACCGGATACCAATGCCCTTCCGACTTGTAGCGGCCACGTACGTCCTGAAGCACGACCACGTATCCGTGTGGCACGAAGGAATTCACAATCGGCGCGTCATCGTCCTTGTTGTACGGCGTTCGCATCAGAATCACCGGAAACTTGTTGTCAATGGGCTGACCGTTTTGTGTGGGGCGGTAGATGTCGGCGGCAAGCTTTACTCCGTCTCGCATCGGGACCATGACGTTCTTCGCCTCACTGATGCCGTAGCTCGTATCGCTCTGAGCGCGGAGCGGAGCCCAAACGGCAAGCACAACCAGCAGGCACAGACAGGAGAAAAAACCGATGACGAACTTGTCTTTAAGGTTCCGCCTCCTGATGCGCACGCATTAGCTTCTCGCTCCCGAGTTGCTTCCGCCACCCGGAACTTACAACTTAAACAGATCATAACTCCCGCATTAACGACATAACCTTCCGGAATCCTCGGAATCCTACGTCTGGAGCCGAGGCCATTTGTCGGTCACTCGTCCTATCAAGACTTATCCTTGAAAGGGTTCCGGCTCTTGGGGATAATCACAGCCACGTCAACTGCGGAACATATTCGTTGCCTATAGCGAGCCAAAGAAGAACAGTGAGTTCTAAGAAATCGCTCCGACCAATGCCCAGAACCACAATCGACTTCGACACCGTACGGAATATCGGACTTGCTTTGCCCGGCGTTGAGGAGAGCACAGCGTATGGGTTCCCGGCACTCAAGGTCCATGGAAAACTCCTGGCGTGTGTCCCGGCTAATTGCTCTGCCGAACCCGATTCGCTTGTCCTTCGCGTGGATTTCGATGTTCGCGCTGAGCTGCTCGCTGCGGACCCCGATGTTTACTACGTAACGGACCATTACGCCGGCTATAACGCGGTGCTCGTTCGCCTCTCTCGCGTCAATTCCAATGTGTTGCAGGATTTGCTCGGCATGGCCCACAAGTTTGTGACTCGCAACGCCGCGCACCGTTCGTCAGCGCGAAAGCGCCGAAAGGTTCGGTTCGAGAAAATGAATAAAGTATGATTCCGAGTGGCTTTCCGCGTGCCCCTTCCACACGGTCAAATACTTTCCTCTGTCGGAGATGGTTTTCCCCGATGCGTCACTGAAACTCATTACGTATGCACCGCTCTTTTCGCTACGGTACGCTCAGAGAGAAGCGACGATTTTGCGGTATTCTGTTTCGGTAAAGGCTTTCAGGGTTTGCGTGGTGACGTTGCCCGTTGATCCCGTGGACAGCATGAATTTCGCGCTCGCCTCGTCGTTGGGAAACTCAGAGATAATTACGGCATCGTACTTTCCCATGGTCAAGTACCAAGCGTGAATCTTTCCGCCGGCGGCCTCGGCGGCTTTCCTGGCCGCGTCCAGCCGCGCCGGGCTTTCCTTGATTTTCGCCGCGCCTTGCTGCGTGTATCGGATCAGCGTAACGTAATGTCCCATGGCTACTTCCTCCCCATTGAGATTGGGCTAGAGTACATTCCAGGTCGGATTTGCATGCACGTGAGAAATGGTAGCTACTACGGTACTTTCGTGACCGACGACCTTACCGCCTTCAGTTGCCCTTCTTGGAACAGGTTCATCCAGCGCGGAATCGAATCTTGACCTCCCGGCCCGACCGATAACCTACACCCAACCTTATTAGCATGCAACTGCCACTAGGTTTCCGGGGGACTCCCCAATTTGCGAACTTTCGACGGTGCGGGCAATGATCCGCAGTAGTTTCTCTGTACTGGATGTAGGCCGCTGAAGTGCAATAAACATTAGCATCAAGGCGACCGAACAGCTCGATGAGTCTTGCCAGGATTGGGTGCGCTTCGCTGTCATACGCTGGAACGGCTGATTTCACCACTTCCGCGCCAGCACTTCCACAATTTTGCTCAACGCGTCCAAGTCCTTCGTGTCGATCACTTCGCCCGGCGAATGCGAATAGCGTAGCGGCCAGCCCAGCGCCACGTCCACCGACCCATATCGCACAAACACCGCGCCGTCATTTCCGCCCCCCGTCACGCCATACTGCGCGGGAATGCCATTTCCCTTGGCCAGCGTCACCACGCGATCCACATATTCCCGTGGCACCACGTTCGAATTGTCCACCGCGCGCACCACGAATCCTTTTCCAATCTCCGCGTCGCCGAAGCGCTTCGACTCCAGTGGCGAATCCGAACTGACAAACGTATCAATCGCAAACACAAAATCCGGCACGCGCCCTTCGTTGGCCGCTTGCTCCGCGAACGCTGCCGCTCCCTTCAATCCCACTTCCTCTTCCGTCGACCACACAAACGTGACGTCGCGCCCTTTCAATTCCGGTCCAATCGCGTTCACCGCGGCAATCAGCGCGGCGCATCCCACGCGATCGTCAAAACTTCGCGCATTCGCTCGCGTCCCCAGCAGTGGCCGGTATTCCTTGGGGATCGTCACGTAGTCTCCGCTCACAATCCCCAGCGTCTCGGTCTCTTCTTTGGAATGCGTTCCCACGTAAACGTGCGCCGGCTCATCCATCGAGCGCGGCCCGCTCGGCCATTCGAATCCCGGCTTGTCCCAACCGCTCGGCAGTTCCAGCACGCCGCCCACCGGTCCCTTCTTCGCACGCACCAGAACCACATGCCCCAGAAAATATTGCAGGTATCCGCCTCCCAGAACTTCCACCTGCAAGCGCCCGTCATCCTCGATCTTCTTCACTTCGTACCCAATTTCATCCATGTGCGCGACAAATGCAATCCGCGGCGTCTTCTCGTCTCTCTTTCCATCACCGACATGCAGCACCAGATTTCCCGCCGCATCCGTCGTTGCTTTGTCCTGCGCCCATTTCGGCAGCAGTTTCTTTACCGTCTCGCGCGTCGCTGCCTCGTGCCCACTCGCTCCATACGCCTCGGTCAGCTCACGAATTGCAGAAATACTTGCTGCTCTGCTGCCACCCACCCCAGTAGCGATTGGCGAACTCACGACGTCAAGGTACACGCTCAGCAGTCGTTCCAATCGCGCCGCATCGCCCCGCGCCACTGTCTCCGCAGGTGTCACTGGCCAAAGTTCAGGCACGCCCAACTCCACAAAGTTTTCCGGCAACGTTGCGCTCTTCGCATAGCCCGCGATTCGTGGCGCCGCTGCATTCATCACCTGCAACGGGATCTGTTCTTTTTCGGCAACCGCTTTCAGCCGCTCCGCCAGGCTCTCCGCGCCATTCTTGGAATCCGCCGTCGTGCCGAGCACCACTCCGCTGCCCGGTTTCCGTTCTTCCAACGGCGCATCCTTATTCGCCGAGGGTGGCGGAATCACCCGCCCAACAAACACCATTTCGTCGGCATGAATTTCCGTCAGTAGACGATTCAGCCCTCGGCCTCCAGTCCACTGTTGAGTCACATAAGCGATTGTCGTAGTCCCTTTGGCTTTGATCTCTCGGCCTTGTCCTAACAATCCCAAAAGAGCGTTAACTCCGGCCGCTTCCCCAGCCCCGGGACCTGCTACACCAGAATCACCCACCGGAAAACTCTTTCGCTGCAACGCAATCGGGTCCAACAGATCCACTCCCGCCGCTCGCACTTCAGCTGCACTGCTCGCGCCGATGTCCACATACAACTCTTCCACGTGATTCATCTTCGGCGGATCCAGGCGTCCCGGCTGCAGGTGCACGCTCAAGCCCGCAAACACTCCGTTCACATATTTGCCGTCGCGCGTCATCACCCAAACCGGCTGCGCAAAATGCAGCGCATCAAACAACGGGTTCGGCGGCGCCTGCGGCAGTCGCTGCACTCGCAGATAACCGTCAGCGGTAATCTCGCTCACCACGTACCCGGGCTCATCAATGGGCGCAACGATCAGCCTGTGCGGCGCCCCGGTCCCGACCGTCACCCAGACGTTTCCCACGTTGTCTGTCTTTGGTCCGAACTTCGTCAGTTTGCGCGCAATTCCCGCCGACAGCGCCTGTTCGTACCCGCTTACAGCGACTGTCCCTTCCACACTCCGCGAATCCCGATTCGCTTTGTTCTCTTGTCCCAATGCGCAGATCGCGCAGGCCACGATCGCGCTCGTAAGAACCATCGTTCGAAGAAACACGTTCTTCCCTCCTTTTGAAAAGCAGTCGATTGTTTTTCCGATCTCTGTGAACTCAGTGTCCTCTGTGGTGATTTCTTCCTACCGGCACAGCGTTTCGATCAGCAACTCGCGTTTCTTCTCCGCCAGCCGGTCCATCGCCCCCAGCGCTGCCGTATACCCACCCGCCGCCGCCGCGGTCAAACCCGCGAACGCAATCGCCGGCAGCCAAGGATTCCCCGTCCACTTTCCCGCAAACAAAATCACCGCGCAGATTCCTCCGATGGTTATCTGCGCGCCAAACGCGATCCACACCGCCACGCCCGAATTCCTCTGTCCCTTCATTTTCCCGATTTCCATTTTCTTCGGGAACATCAGCGACGACCAGTTCGCAATCGATAGTTGACCCACCACCGCGAACGCCACCGCCGCCACCGTGGACACAAACATCGCCGGGCTTGGCCAGCCCACCCGCCAGATCATCACCCCCACCGAGATCGACAATTCCAAAATCACCAGCACCGCTAGCAACAAGTTTTTCCCCAAAAGAACATCGCGGAATCGCACCGGCGTCATGAAGTACGTCTGAATCCCTTTGCCTTCAAACGCAAACGAATTGTACGCCGGCGAAAGTAAAATCAAAATCAGGTAGGCCATCAGCGCCGGAAAAAACATCTCCGTCGAAAGTCCATGTTCCTTCAAAACGGAGTTCTTGCCCGCGAATTGCATCGAAAAGAAGATCACCATGATCGGCGGCAGCAGGAATGTGATGAACGCAAAGCCATTCCGCGTCAAATACCGGAACTCCTTCGCCATCACGGCCGCTACGGGCGTCGAAATGAATCGCGGCAGCTCGCCCGAATCGTCGGCGCGCCACGCCCTTTTCTTCGCCGCTTTCGGCGCGCCGCTTTCGCCCAGCTCTTCGCCAAAGTATTGCGCCCGAAACCGGCTCCACAGAAATCCGCTGGTGACTCCTATCCAGATCAGCAGTCCCGCAAAGCCCACCAGAAATGTTCGCAAGTCGCCATGCGCCGCTCCGGCCACTCCGCCGCCTGCCAGCGACGGCGGCGTCCACCATAAGTAGCGCACGAACTCAAAGGATCTTGGATTGGGAGCGCCTCCCATCCTCCGCATAATGGGCGAAAGAAAATTTAGAGACACCATCGACAATATGAACAGCCCAAAGAAAAGCTCCCGCGTCCTGCGTTTCGCCAGTATTTTTTCCAGCCATGACCCGATCAACCGCTCAATCGTCACGTTCAACAACACAAACAGCGCGCTTACCAGCAGCAGCACCGGCACAACGCTGGCCCGGGCCGCAAGCGCCCCAACCAGCATCGACAGGATCCACGCAATTGACGACACCGCCGCAAAGTCCGCCAGCCCGTAGCCCATTCCCAGCAGATAGAACGCGCGCATGCTCATCGGGAATCGCAACAACGTTTTGAATTCGAAATTTGCTCCGAATCCCGCCGCGAACAGCGGGAATATCTGCCACCACGCAAACAGTCCCCAGAACAGCAGCGCGATCCACTGCGGGCGGTTTTTCATCAGAAACTCGTACATGCCCGCGTAAAATCCGAAGCACGTGCCACACACTAGCGCTCCGCCGAAAACCGCCGCCCAGATCATCCCGATCAGGTCCCAGCGATTGTTCTTTCGCCGCAAACCGTTTCGCAGGATGTGCCAGCGCAACCCGCCAATCAGCTTCACTTGCTGCCACACACTCGGCATTTGCGCTACGTCAGCCACGTCAGTTCCTCAAACTTCGCTCGCTCTCCGCCGCTTTGTCCGACGATGGACAGGAAAATCTGCTCCAGCGTTTTTGGCCCTTCTTCGCCTTCCGTTCCAGGCACGCCCGCGCGCAGTTCTTCCAGTGATCCCTGCGCCACCAGCTTTCCTTTGTGAATGATGGCCACGTGGCTGCACAGCCTTTCGACAATTTCCAGCACGTGGGTCGTCAGAAAAATTGTTACTCCGCGCTCCGTCATCCTTCCCAGCAACGCCTTCAACGCTCCGGCGGCCAGCGCGTCCACTCCCTCAAACGGTTCATCCAAAAACAGAATGCGTGGCCCGTGAATCACCGCCGCGGCCAGTGCCAGTTTCTTCTGCATCCCATGTGAATAGTCAGCCACCATCGTTTTTTCGCGGTCCGCCAGTTGCATGAACTCCAGCAATTCCTGCGCTCGTTTCTCGGTGGTCCCGCGATCCAGTCCGTACATCCTGCCCACGAATCGCAAATATTCCACGCCGGTCAGCCGCTCGAACAGTCCCATTCCTTCTGGCACCACGCCAATCTGCCGCTTCACTTCCACCGGATGCGCCGTGAAATCCACGCCCAGCAATTCCATTCGTCCCGAAGTGGGCGCCAGCAAACCCGTCAGCATCTTGATGGTGGTCGATTTGCCCGCTCCGTTCGGTCCCAGAAATCCGAAGAATTGTCCTGCCTCGACCTGCAGGTCCATCTCGTCCACTGCGGTCAGCGCTCCGAACCGCCTGGTCAGTTTTTCTGTCTTGATCGCGATTTCTGGCATGGATTCAGCTCGCTTCGCTCACACCCGTCCGCAAAACTCTATCATGAGTAACTACGCACGCCGCTGCCGCAAGTATCAGTGAGGATTCTACGAAACTAAATCCGGTGGCTCGATGGAACCGGTGTGGCACCTGATGACGAACCTCCGCGCGTGGGCAGCGCCGCCAGCACTGCTGGCAACTCCACACGAAACACCGCTCCTCCGGTCTGCCCGTTGTAGCAGCGGATATTGCCGCCGTGTTCCTGCACGATTCCGTAACAAATGCTCAATCCCAGGCCCGTGCCCTTGCCCACTGGTTTTGTGGTGTAAAACGGGTCGAAGACGCGGTGCGGTTCGCGAATGCCGGGTCCCGAATCGGAAAACAGCACCACCACATTGGCGCGATCGCGTTGCGTCTTGATCGTCAACACGCCGCCGCCCTGCTCGGCCATGGCGTCCAGCGCGTTGTTGATGATGTTGAAAAATACCTGCATCAACTGATTGCTGTCGCCGCGCACGCCGGGCAGTACCGATTCCAGATGTTGCTCAATCCGCGATCCACCATTGTGCAGATCCAGCGCGCGTAGTTGCACGGCATTCGTCACCACCGTGTTGATGTCCAGCAACGTTCGCTCTGCCGGAACTTGCCGCGCAAAACTCAACAGATTCTGCACCAGATTCTTGGTGCGCCGCGCCTGGTCTCGAATTTTTATCGCGGTTATCCGCGTCCGTTCTGGCAAACCCTGGTCATCGGCCAGCAGATCGGAATAGCCCAGAATCGCCGTCAGCGGATTGTTGATTTCGTGCGCCGCTCCCGCCGCCAGTTGTCCCAGCGATACCAGTTTCTCCGAGTGCACCATTTGCGCTTGCAGGCGTTGCAGATTCACTACCGACGATTCCGACTGCGCCAGCAAGCGCGCGCGATCCGCGTCTGCCAGGTGCGTTCGCAAGAACACCATCAGCGCCAGCGGCAACGACGCAATCAAACTTACCGTTACCCGGAAGTCCTTCACCGCAGGTGTGTCGTGCGCAAACCACTGCGCGTACAACGCAAAGAACGGCAGCGAAAAAACTGCCGCCATCGCGAATCGCGTCGCCCACACGCTATCGCGCAATACCACTTCGGTGTCTGCCGTCGGGCTCGACTCCATCGGCCCGTCCAATTCATTGCGCTTTTGAAATGCGATTGCGCCCGCCAGGGCATACCAGAAAAATACCGTCATCAACAGCAGGTCATACCAGCTTCCGGTGTAGTACGTTCCTTGCGTCACCGCCCGGTTGGTCAACAGCGATGCGACCGTGTACAACATCGATGCCCCGAACAAATGCGCGCATACAATCCGCCACGCCCCGCGCGTTTTCCACCAGAAAACCGCGAACCCCGCCATCACCACCACAAACTGGATGTTCGTCAAAATCGAGAAATTACGGTCGTAGTACGCCAGCGTCGGCGTCGCGTACATCCACGGCAAAACCGCGTAAACATACAGGAACGTCCACCACGTCAGCAGCAACGTAAAATCCATGTAACCCAAACCGATGCGCAACTCCCCGCGTCGTAAGTAAGGCCGCAGCGTCAGCGCCGCAATCAGCGGAATCCCGCGCAGGAAAAAAATAATGTCCCAGGCGTTTAGGCCCGGCACTTCCTGCTGCAGGTACACTTCGTGATACGTCCATTGGAACTGCCCGACCATCCACATCGTGCAGCTCAGCGCCAGCAGCATCCAGAACACGTTTCGCCGCCAGTGGGGCGTGCCCGCGTTGATCAGCAGGCCCGCATTGGCCAGCAACGGCACGCAGCACTGTGCAATATCGCCAAACGTATTCAGCGGCCGCCCGGGCCCCAGGTATCGAGACACCATGACGTACACGCCTAGATAAACAATCCAGGCTGCGATCCAGATGCTCGTGCGAGATTTCACCATGTTCAGGGCTGACTTACATTCTAGGCGGTCGCGCCCTTCCCAGTGGAAGCAGCTCATCCCCAGATGGCCAAAGCATAAACCGGCGAGGTTAGAGGGGACTTCTCAGAATCCAGGTGTGCTCGATGGGCGGCGTGGTTTGAGCGCGACGTCCTGTCTGATCTTTGTCTTGACAACTGACCGACGGTCAGTCAACATAGTCTCAGCTCGCACTGAAGGAGCCTCTTCACCATGGCCGCTATCGCCTGCAACACTCCTATCCCTCTCCCTCTACTCCACTTCCTTCGCCGCCAACCCGCCCTTCGCAGCTTTATCGCCATCCGCGCTCTGGACGAGTTGTGCTCCCAAATGCTCAACGTCGCCGTCGGCTGGTACGTCTACTCCGCCACTCACAATGCCATGGGTCTCGCCTACGTCGGATTGGCGCGCTTCTTGCCCAATTTCGCCATGGTTCTGTTCGCGGGGCACGCAGCCGATCGCCTCGACCGCCGCAAAATCATCGGCCTCTCCCTCTTCTTACAGGCCTTTTGTGTCGCTGCATTCGCTGCCTTGTCTGCTTCCGGCACGCTCTCTATCTTGCCGGTGTATCTTTTTCTTTCGATCATCGGCGCGGCACAAGCCTTCTGCTCTCCAGCAATGTCCGCAACACTGCCCCGCTTGGTGGACCCCGAAGAATTCCCGCGCGCCGTCGCCGTCGTGTCGTCGGCGTGGCAGGTCTGTGCGCTGGTAGGACCGGCCATTGGTGGATTGCTCTATGCCCTCAGCGGTCCCGGCATGTTTTCCTTTTCCGCGCTGCTATATCTCGTCGCACTTACGCAGGTGCTGCGCCTTACCGGTGAACGACCCGTGGCCAGCTTGGAAGAAACCGGACCGAACGACGCCAGTCCTCTGGGCGGCATTCGCTACATTCGTTCGAACCGCTTGTTGTTCTCCATCATCTCGCTCGACCTTTTCGCCGTTCTCCTCGGCGGCGTCACCGCTTTGCTTCCCATCTACGCCAAGGATGTTCTCGCGGTCGGCCCCGCGGGACTCGGCTGCCTTCGTTGCGCGCCGGGCATTGGCGCTGCCGTCGTTGGCCTCATCCTCGCGCATCGCACCATCCAGCGACGCGCGGGCAAGCGCATGCTTCTCTGTGTGGCAGGCTTCGGTCTTGCCACCATCGTTTTCGCTCTTTCCAGAAATTTGTGGCTTTCGCTTGCTGCCCTGGCCGCTGCCGGCGCTTTCGACATGGTCAGCATGGTCATCCGCCAAACGCTTGTGCAGGTCTCAACGCCTGACGCGATGCGCGGACGCGTCAGCGCCGTGCAATGGATGTTTATCGGCGCTTCCAGCGAACTGGGCGAATTCGAATCTGGCGCCACGGCCGCGCTGTTCGGCACCGTGCCCGCGGCATTTCTGGGTGGCGTCGGCACGCTGGCAGTGGTGACGCTCTGGGCCAGGTTGTTCCCCGAACTTCGCACTGCCGACAAGCTAGTCACGGCCCGCGATGTCGAATCCTGCAGCTCACTCCTTCAAGAGTAGAGGCTGTGCTCTTGGGCTTGACTCGTCGCGCCGCCCGACCGGCACGAACGCACATGGCTTTTGTCTTCAACGTAGCGCTGGCTTTTATGCCAGCCACACTTCGTCTCTTCCGAATCGCAACCCCGACTTTGCCTTTTCTTGCCTCTCGCGTTCGCCACCCATGTCCGTTATCCTACCGTCACTGACCCGCGTTCAGTCGCAGAGGCTCATCGACTCCATGTCCGCCAAATCCAAACCTCGTCCCAGGACCAAGCCGCCAGAAGAACGCCGCAGTGAGTTGATGAATGCCGCTCAGCAACTATTTCTGCAGCACGGCGTCGCATCCGCCACCATTGAGCAAATCACTTCCACCGCCGATGTCGCCAAAGGCACCTTCTATCTTTATTTTTCCTCCAAAGACGATGTTCTCGCCGCGCTCGGCGATCGCTACGGGCAAGAGCGCCTGGCGAAGGTGAAAGCCGCGGTGGCTCAAAGGCCCGCTGACGACTGGAAGGGAAAACTTGCGGAATGGGCCGCGTCTACCGTCTCGGGTTATCTCGATTCCATTCGCCTGCACGACATTCTCTTCTACAGCTCCCGCCCTCCCACCCGCGAAGGGCTGGTCGAGAATGTCACCATCGATTTTCTCTGCGATTTACTTCAGGATGGCTCGAGCGCTCGCGCCTGGTCCGTCCAGGATCCTCGCTTCGTCGCTGTTTTCCTGTTCAGCGCGCTGCACGGTGTAGTTGACGATGCGCACATCAAAGAGAAGCATGTCAACCGAGCCCGCCTCGTTCACCGCCTGCAGCAATTGTGTTTTCGTGCCGTCGGCCTGCCGCACGACTGAAGTGTGCGAAGGCTTTTGGTCTGCGGAGTGAGGAATCTCCTGTCCTTTTCGCGTCTTCAGGGCAACAGGACGTCGCAGTGACTAGAAGCCCTCTGGCCAGCGTTGTGCGCCGTGGTAGATGGCCAGCACTACGATGTCCGCTTTCTCGATGGCGTACGCAGCCAGGAAGGGCGTTTTGGGAATCACCAACTCACGCGTGCCGGGAACCCGGCCTGGCCTCCCCGACATCGGGAAGGTAGCAAGTTGTTGAATGCTGGAAACGATCTGCATCATGACTCGCGCGGCGATTTCCTCGCTGTTGGACAGCGCGATGTATTCTTTAGCCTGGTACAGCTGCTGTGCGGCTTGCTCTGTCCATTGGATCACCGGCGGGCGGGCCTTGGCCTCTTAAGTCCCTTTACGACCTCTTCATGGCTTATCACGCGCCCTGTCCGTAGCTCTTCCAGGCCCTTGCGAACCAGCGCGTCCTGGTAAGCGTGCAGTTCGATGTAGCTGGCGATGGCCTCGTTGATCAAATAGCTGCGCGGGCGGTCTTGCGCGGCGGCCAGCGTATCGAGCTCTTCGATCGTCTCAGCGACAGCGCGGAAACTGATGGTTTTCTCGTTGCGGCTCATATTGCCGGAACAATATCACGTATTATTGTGTATTACAATGCGCGGCGATTCCATTCGTGGCCCTTCTTCTCAGGGAACCGGCGCGGACGCAGGCCGGAACACGAACGCCACAACCATGTGCGATTGGATCGGCTTCCCTTCGTACGTTGCGGCGCTGAAATTCCATTTTTCCAAGGCGCCGGTTGCCGACGCCGTCAGCAGCGGAACGCTCCGCAGCGTCGCGACCTTGGCGGCATTTCCATTCTGATCCAGCGTCACGTTCAGGACCACCGCTCCTTGGGCGCTCGTCTTGGCAGGATATGGCGCAAAGCTGGCTGTGTTCAGTTGCGGCGGAAAAAATGCCGGATCCTTCTTGGAGATGGGTTGAGTTTGCGCCGGCGGTGGCAGCGGAATGTTGTCCGCGCCAAGAAAGCCGGGATCGTACACGATGTTGATCGTCAGCATCGATGCCACGGGCTTTCCATCCAGCGTCGCGGCCGTGTACGTCCAAGAGCGCACCGCCGCCGTGGCCGGCCCAGATACCGAGGGAATGTCCCTCAGAATTGTCACTGCAGATACCTGGCCTGTCTCGTCCAGGTCTACCGAAAATGTCACCACGCCCGCGTCCAGGCTACCCGCGGGATACGGAATATTTCCTGCTTTGCTCACATTCGCCGGAACGAAGTGCGCCGGCTCTTTTGCCTCAAACGTTGTCACCCATGCTGCCGTAAGCATCACCAGCAACAGCCTCGTGGAAACAGTGAAAATTCGATTCATCGCAATGATCCTCGACAGAGTTGAAACAGAAAGCATCGGAAATTCTTGAATGCTGTTGCTTACCGGCGGTTCTCGTTGTTGCCTGTCCAAAATCCACGGGCCCAAAAGTGTTACTTATGTCTCCGGTACGTTGTGTCACCCATGTGTCCGGGCTGGACCCAAAACTGGCGGAGGAGGAGGGATTCGAACCCCCGAGACCCTTTCGAGTCTAACGGTTTTCAAGACCGCCGCATTTAACCACTCTGCCACTCCTCCGCAGTGATTCTATTGCACTTGTGAAAACCAGCGTTGCACATTCTGTTGCACATTCACCCTTGGTCCGATAGATTTTCGACATGCAAAAGGGATACATCTACCAGACCAACGGCGCTTGGCATGTCCGCTACCGTGTGGACGGTAAGCAGGTGTCGCGCAAGCTGGCCGACTTACAACGACCAATATCGCACTAAGCGTAGTGTCCGTCCACTGGCCGATGAAGTTCTTGACCCGCTGAATCAAGGCCTGCAAGTCAACGGGCCTAATGACCCTGCAACAGTACGCGGAGACGGTGTACTTGAGTAAAGCGGAGGAAGAAGATCGCAAGCTTATTCTATACATGGCCCAGAAAATGGCTAATCGGTAGATTCGCTTTGACTGTGCGGAGAGCAGCCGTTCTTTCCCGATGGGACTCCGCGACTCACTGTAACTCGTGTGCGCGGCAGCTTTACGTACTCGCCGTTCGCGCTCGACGTGCCCTTTTTTGCGGCGGTGTTCACAACAACATGGCGCCACGCGAATCAGAGTTCACATACTGACCCCGCCCTCCCCTTCCAAGTCAGCGTAGCGAGAGTTACATCGCGCGTTCCGCATCCTCTAAACTTCAGTCGCCAAAACTCTCAGCTCAGCGGTGTCGTCGTCTTAACTATGATGTTTGGCAAAAGAAGGGACTTATGCCTCCCTAAGATTTCATTTGCTATTCGCGAATCGCGAATATAGAATGTCAACCATGAACCTGAAGCCCCAAGACGTCGTGGTTGCGCTGAAGCTCTTCGGCTATCCGAACGGTCGTCCAGCAATGTCGATTGTAGCGAGTGATCTTGGCCTTAGCCCCTCGGAAGTTCATGGAGCCATTCAGCGCCTGAGAAGCTCGAAGCTTCTGCATGGTCCCGCGCTGAAAGACAAACTGAATATTTCTGGTCTTGAAGAATTCTTGGTCCATGGACTGAAATACGCCTTTCCTGCGGAGCACGGCGAGGTGACGAGGGGCGTTGCCACTTCGTATGCAGCCGAGCCGCTGAAGAGTGAAATCGCCACCTCGAACGATTTGCCGCCAGTCTGGCCCTGGCCTGACGGCGAAACCCGTGGTGTTAGCCTCGATCCTCTCTACAAAAGCGTGCCGCATGCCGCGTTACGTGACCCAGCGCTCTACCAATTTCTGGCGCTCGTAGATGCAATTCGGGATGGACGCGCGCGCGAGCGAAATCTAGCTGAGCGCGATTTAGTCCACAGGTTAAGGTCGGCTCATGGCCAATCCTAATCTCGAACTTCTGACGGATGCAGCCAAGTTGCTCGAGCCGCTGCTCGGAGAATTGGTGTTCGTGGGCGGTTGTGCGACGGCACTGCTTATCACAGATAAGGCAGCGGCCGACGTGCGTCCAACTTTTGATGTGGATGCGATTGCGGAAATCACGTCCTATGCTGGATACGATACTTTTTCGGAAAGACTCAAAAAGCTCGGCTTTCAAGAAGACACAAGAGAAGACGCGCCGCGCTGCCGTTGGCGGCAAGAGACGACGACTCTTGATGTGATGCCGCTCGATCCAAAGGTTCTCGGTTTCTCGAATTCATGGTATCGGCCGGCAATGGAACATTCGGAAGAACGCGAGCTCGAAAATGGATTGAAGATTCGGTTGGTGGCGCCGGTATATTTCTGCGCTTCAAAGCTCGAGGCTTTTGAGCGGCGCGGAAATGATGATTTTGCCGGGAGCAGGGATCTGGAAGACATTATTGCTGTTGTCGACGGTCGTGCTGAATTGCTCGGAGACATTCGAGCTGCGGAGAGCAATGTGCGCAGTTACCTGGCGAAGGAAATCAAGAGGTTGATTTCGATCCCTGCCTTTAACGACGCTCTCCCCAGCCATGTGCCTCCGGACGCCGCGAGCCAAGAAAGAGTCGGCACCATTATTTTGCGACTGACAGAGATTGCCTCGCTGTAGCTGGCGGGAATGCGATGGAAATCCTCCGACCTTGGAAACCTTCAGGACTCAGTGGTCCTAGACAGAGCAAGGCCGCTGTGTAGTTTCGTGCGGTTTATGTTTTCGATGGATTATCTCGGGATTCCGAGAATCGCCATTATCCCTAAACGTTTTGAAAAACTCGCTCGCATAATCAGGTCAATCTCAGCGCATTGCTCCTTTTGTGGCATTGCTGAGTCGCTGCTTGAGCGCGTCTGGAACCCTCAACAGACGCAGGCCATCACCCCGATGGCTATTGTCGCTGATCTCGACGAGGACATTGCCACCGGCCATCACAACATTCGAGGCAAAGCCGCCGTCTCGTTTTCCCCATATTGCGATCACTTCGCCCGAAGACGCGTCACGCCACTCAAGGTCGAAATGGCCGTTGCGCGTCACGGCCGCTCGACCGAAGGTCTTGAAAAATGCAAAGCTCGTGAACTCGTCGGTGGCCCATAGCCGGCTCCCCGTCGCAACGTTGAAGGCCAGTGCACGGCCCTGTGCCAGGACGAACACGTTCTCGCCGTCCTGCTCAAGCCCGTTATATGCGCCCAACTCATTCGGCAGATCGGCGCGCCACAGCTCGCGAAGTGTCTCTTGCTCCAGGCATTGGAGCTGGTACGTCGGACCAAAGCTCACGACGCAGACCGCGTCGCCGAACGCGGATAGCGCGGCAGTTTTTAGCCCGGTACTCACACGAGTTGGTGCTTGGGCCGGGTCGTCAAACACCAGAAGTGGACCGTTGTGAATGGCCGAAAACACCCGCCGCCGCCCCTGCACCAGACTCCGAGATACGTTCTCGCCCATCGCATACGTCTGGATCTGACCATCGGGGGTTACGGCGTACACGGACTTGTCGTCTGGCACGAACAGCCGGCCCAACGCCGCAACGATCGACGGCCCCGTCGTTCCCAGGGTGGGATTCGAGGTCAACGGCTTCGCCCACAGGGGCTTGCCTCTGACTGAAATGCAATGAACCACACGGTCGTCGGAGACGAAGTACAAGCGGTCTCCAATCCGAACCGCATTTGACCGCACGGCATGTGTCGTCGGATATGTCCAGATTATCTTGTGAGACACGAGGTCGAAACCGGAGACTCGAGTCTTGTCGACAATTCCGTACCGAAGTGACGTTGAAATACTACGTTGAGGTTGAAGAAGAGACAAAAGCCGCTGCGTTGCAGAGTTTGCCGCGAAAAATCAAGAAAGCTCAGAGGAATCAGATTCTACTTACATCTGCCAGCCACAGTGGACGGAAAACAGTATAAGGGACCGTTCATGCATCGCCCCGACGATGACGATAGCAGTACGGTCACTTTCTGGAATACAAATATGAACGATCTTCAGGATCTGTTTGCGAGCGCTTTGAAGGCAATCGAAGAACGCCAGCTGAGGAATCCGAAGGTTTAGCAAGGTTATTCGCAGTCGATCTGGAGGGGTGCGATTAATCTCCGTGGCAGCAAAATGCTTGTATCTAATTGTAGGGTAAGGCTTTAAACATGCGTCGAATAGTGCGTAGCTTATGCGTAGATTGCTAGAGACAGTGCGTAGAATAATGCGTAGAATAAGCGTCGAATATGACCTACCTCTATCTGTCCACCGATTGGCCCCAGTTCGCTTGGAACGCGGAGCTCGTCGTTCCACGTCTGTCCGCAACTCGGTACGAGCAAGGGCTGCTGCTAGGGCGGATGAAAGGCTTGGGCTATCAACTCAAGAATGAAGCGACGCTCGCGGCCTTAACCGAAGAAACAGTCAAATCCTCCGCCATCGAAGGGGAAGAACTAGATCCAGAGAGTGTCCGTTCTTCGCTGGCCCGCCACATGGGTCTCGAAGCCGCGGGCACGCGACCCGCCGACCGGAACGTCGAAGGAGTCGTCGAGATGATGCTCGATGCCACACAGCACTACGCGTCTCCCCTTACCGAAGAAAGAATTTTTGGATGGCACGCGGCATTGTTCCCGACTGGGCGCAGCGGAATGCGCAAGATAAAAACGGGTGCCTGGCGGGAAGGTCCGATGGAAGTTGTTTCCGGACCAGAAGGAAAGGAAAAAGTTCATTTCGAAGCTCCGGAACCAAAGCATGTCCAACAGGAAATGAAACAGTTTTTGGGCTGGTATGAAGACAAAAATGCGGTGAGCGAACTGCTCATCAAGACAGCGTTGGCGCATCTGTATTTTGTGACGATTCATCCTTTGGAAGACGGCAACGGAAGAATCGCGCGCGCGATCACCGAAATGTCTCTGGCACGTCTGGAAAATAGTCCGCAGCGTTTCTACAGCATGTCGTCACAGATTCGAGAGGAACGCAAAGCCTACTACGAGATTCTTGAAGCGACGCAAAAAGCCGGAATGGATGTTACGAAATGGTTGGTCTGGTTTCTGGATTGCCTGGGACGGGCGATCGCGAAAGCAAAAACGCTGACGGCGGCAGTGCTTGAAAAAGACGCATTCTGGCGTCATCTCAAGGAAGAATCGATCGAAGTCAGCGAACGGCAAAAAAACATTATCAATATGTTGCTCGACGGGTTCGAAGGAAAACTGACGACGGAAAAATGGGGAAAGCTTGCGAAGACTTCCCACGACACGGCGCTTCGGGACATCCAGGATCTGATCGAAAAGCGAATCCTGAAACAGGACGAGGCGGGCGGAAGGAGCACGGCATACGTTTTGCTTCGCGAACGGGATGCGTGATCGCCCGCAAAAAACTCCGCTTCGATTGACAAGAGAAAGAAACGGACGAGAGATCTACTCCAGCAGCGAAAACTACTGCGACCCCGGGGGGGTATCTGCTCAAGGTGGCCGAGTGTCAACGATTCAGCAGACCTTGTAGCGTTTTTAACTAAATTTGCGGCGGTCGATCTCTTCAAACAGGCATCTTGCGTATTTCTCCAAGATGCCGCGAAGGTAAGAATTTCAAAGAGAGAACGAACGCAGAACTGAATCGCATCTTGAAGGTCTTCGGAGCTGACTTCATGTTTTCCCGAGTTCACGATTTCGCTGCGACGGTCTAGCGTTACCAGGACCCGACCGGCTTGATTTGTTTCGTTCAGGATTGTCTCCGATCTGCCGACCGTTTGGGGTTCCGCGTCTGCGTTACACTCCCCCAGTGCACAACGAGCAATCACTCATCGCGGCGTTCGGGCGCCCTTTTATAATGCGTTTACCAGGCACTTACTGTCGGGATTTACTTCCGACGCGCCGCCCGGTTGCCGCCACCACCGAAGAAGCAGGCTAGGCCGAACAGGTAGCCGAAGTTGTACCAAGCTCCGTTGTTGTGGACCTCGTAGATACTGAGGGTGCTTTTGAACAGCGAGGCCACAAACACGAACGGCGCAATAAAGCCGTGCCAGAGCCCAAGCCAGAAGCCCGCGACCACGTCGTGTTCGCTGGCCGTTCCTTTGAACTGGTTAGGTCCCGGAGCACATCCAGCCAGAATGTTCAGCAACAGTAGGACAAGCACAAACAATGTCAAAGAGGATTTCATCGCAATTCCTCCTCTATATTACGAAGCATGCGCATGAAAAGTCTCAGAATGACCGCTAGATAGCGCCCACGTCTTTAGCTGCGCGGTTCAGTGGGAGTCGTTTCATTCCTTACAGATTCAATGGTCGCCGGGAGATGCCCTGGGGTTCTGATAGCAACTATCGCAAACGAGAACTTTCTTCACTTCGTTCCTGTTGTTTGTCAATCGCTCGGCGTGAACCAAACCTAGACAGCTCGTTCCGAATTCTTTGTGCGGACGCGGGAACGGCTTATTGTCGATGGCTTCGCAACCCGGACAGTTCGGATCGCCCTGTCCATGGTCTCGACCATGAACCCGGAGACCAAATATTTTATCGTGCATACAAAAAACATTCTCGAATGAGACTTCAATTTTCAGCCGACCAACAGATCACACCGATCTAGTTTGAGAAATGTGTTGAGCGTGTATCAACCAAGGAAGTAAGGTCTGTGATGCGCATCACAATCTCGGGAGTATTCTCTGGGTTACCGCAATACGGTCACATGTCCTAAGATCGGACATGTCCGATAACCGCTTTACCAGAGCTAGTCGGGTATATCATTGGGTTCATTCTTAAATCCCATGAAACAGCAAACGCGTGACAATCTTGTTTATCTGGCGGTAGGTATCGGTCTCGCAGCATTATTGGCGTTTGACGCGTTCTATTCAGACAGTCACAACCGCGAGATGTGGATGCCATCGAGGTTTGCGTTTAACGCCGTAGGCTTCATGGTCTATATGGTCGTCCACGAGACCCGGAAGCTAAGGGCAAGGGTCGGTCAGACAGTCGTGTGTGTCCTCGCGGCGTGCCTTTTACATTCTGTAACGGTCCTCGTCTTTCCCCAAATCTTTGCACAGCGTTTTGGCGCTGGCCTTTGGGTCTTCATTGTGCTGGAACTGTTTCTTGTCATTCGTTTAATGGTGAGAGTCGTGCGGTATATGGAGAAAACCGCTCGCAAAACTGGCCACGCAGCCTGAGATGCACTTGATACGGCGTTACTCAGGAACTGGCGTCGATCTTACCGCCAGAGTACAAAAGCTTGCCGTGGACGCTTCCGAGGCGTATAGGATATTTAGGACATGATTTCTATGGATATTCATCTCCGCGCTGTTCCGAAAGCCTCGCACGACCTCTTACCTCCACCCACCAAGGTCGTTCCATTCGGTCTTTACGGAGCAGGACTTTGGACTGGCCATCCTATTGGTCTGGTGATTGTTGTTGGTCTGCTTCTTATGGGTTTTGTAGGCTTACCGGAAGCACGCTGGTTTCTCGCACTCACTGTTCCTTTGGGCTGCGTCTGCGGATTTTTCTTGTGGCTCCGCCATCGATAGGCGGTTCTTGCTGCACTTCTCTTTCGAATTCACCGGTACGACAATTCGATCATTCGCTTTGCCGGGTGCGTGAATCCACTTGACGATACGGCGTTTACCGGGACCTGACACTGAATGAATCAGACTCGTCCGACTGTCATACTTCAGTGACCGTACTCTTTCACGGTCGCCCCGCGATGATCGGCTGCCTTTTCAAGGAGGGGTGAGTGCTTCTGATTCAGGGTCTGATCGAGGAAAGCCTCAATATACGACTCGATCAGGGTCAGATTCTGAAGAGCGTCTTTGGTTTCGGCTGACTTGCCCATCGCAGCGAACAGTGGATAGTCGCTGAAGCTTCCGTGGACCAACCCCGGCGATTTCAATAGCACATCGTAGCTTCCCGCCGGGCATCGATTCAGCTGATCCTCTTTCTTTTTGAGGAACGCATCATTCTGCGCTGGATTGAACCCCATCCAACCGCCGTTGTGATCCACTTCCAAGAGAAGAACAGGCTGCGTAAACCACTTACCTTCTGGGTTCTCTGGAAACGCGGCAACTGGTGGCATCTGTCCGTCAAGGCTAAGGCAGGCTCTAAATCGGGTGTCCAATTGACAAGCTAGAGTCGCATTCGCTCCGCCCGCCGAGTGCCCCATCGACGCGACACGATTCAGATCGAGCCTTTTCTTCAGGACAAATGCTTCTTCATCCCCATTATCCAGCTTGGCGAGTTGATTCAACACGAACACGATGTCCCGTGCGCCAGTGTCCATCTCCATGCCTGCATTTTTCATCATCCACTGGAACCGCTCATCCGGCGACAGGTTGGGTGGAGCAGGTTCGTGATAAGCCGCGACAATTCGTCCGTCAGGAAATACAACAGCAGGCGCAACGTACGTATTCTCGACCGCAGCGACAACATACCCATGGCTTACCAGGTCCCCGATCAGCGACGTGTACTCAAACGTTGTTCCTCCTGCACCATGGGTCAGAATCACGACCGGAAACTTCTTATGAGATTGAGCAATGGGTGCATTCTTGATTGCGAGCGACGAGGCTGCTTTCGAAACAATGAGTGGCCAAGCGTTTTCAAACTCTTCGCGCATTGCCGGTGCGACAACGGCTTCTGCATCCATCTGCTTCGCGCCGGGTAGGTATTCTGCCGATGTGGCACCTTTCACTTTCCGTGCGGGATACCAAAGGTAAACCATCAATCGACGATGGGCCTCAGCATCGGCTGCATGTCTGTCGGGGCGCGATTCGTCCGTCCATGCGTAGCCAACACGCCCAACTCCGAAAGGTCCGGTCGTAGACGGCAACTTGAAAACTCCCCTTTGCTTTGCGGACCCGGTCTCTACTTCAGACTGAGATTGGGATACTCGCTCCGTCGCACATGCAAAAGCCATCATGAGCAACCCGGAGACTAGCGCAACAGAAGTATGCGGCGACTTCATATGTCCGCCTTTCATCTGCCGAAGTAGAAGTATAGAAGATATTCTCTTATGAGCGGTTTGCCGCCTTACCGCCAATTACACCCAGATTCGTAGAGTCCAGCCAGGTGTGGGAAGCGACTCAACTCCATCTGGAAGTCGGGTTACCGGACATGTCCCGTACCAGGACTTCAAGTTTCCGGTTGATACGACGTTATCTCTAACGATGCCGACCGTTGCAAGAGATTTTTCTTAAATTCATTGCTCGGATTGAACACACGTCTTCGTCGGCGCAGTAAATGCGTCTGTTTCTGTATTTCATGTTTATCTGTGTCACCCTAAGTTGCTCAGCCTTACTGTTCATCGTTTGGTGTTGCCCACCAGTCATCTCTTCGATCACTAACGACCATGATGAGTTTTTCGATCTCCCCTTTCAGGGAGGCGGGTAGCCTAATCAATCAGCCGGTGACTTTGCACCATAACGCGCTGCTGGCATCCCCGCACAGGCATCACCACTTTTCTGCTGCATCTGTCCACGACGACAGAACTCGTTGTACTCGATACGATCTCGCAACATAATCCACATTCGGATTCCCAGTTTGCGCGCCACCGCTGCTCGCGCTTTTCCGAGTCCTTTCTGGATTAATTTACGGCGGTAAAACTGTTTCAACTCGGGATCCCGGCGTACTGCATGGATCGCTGCTTCACTCCAAAGAAATCGTAGCAGCGGATTGCCCTGTTTGGTCAGGCCGCCTAGCCGCTGCCGCCCTCCACTGGAATGTTCTCGAGGAATTATCCCTACATAGCTGGCCAGTTCTTTGCTGTCTCCAAATCGGGCTGGATCGCCCAGGAACACTTCGGTAGCTAACGCCGTGATCGGTCCCACTCCAGGATGCGTCATCAACAACCGTGCCCCGGATCGTTCACGAGCTTGCTGCTCGACTCGCCGATTTAGTTCTTCGATCTCCGTCTCGAATTTCACATACATCGCCTGCAATTCATTCCGCCGATAGGCAGCGTGCGGCGACAACGGCAGAGATGCGATCGCCTGTTGGCCTGCTTGCGTCCACAGGGAGGAGCCGCGTCGGAGGCCATTCGCCAACGCAATGGCCTGCAGCGCATTTTGTAGTTTGACCCGCAGGCACACCCATTGGTGACGGTGCCGCAATAATGCCCGCAGGTCTAACAGTTCTTTCGTGGGTAACCAGATCGCCGGAAAGCGGCCTTCGATCAACAGCGATAGAAGTAAATCCGCATCTCGCCGATCATGTTTCTGCTTTCGTGGTTCGGCCGCTCGAATCTCTGACGGATGTCCCACCAGACATTCGATTCCGAGTTGTTCCATGAGGTTTACAAACCACTGCATGGATCCTGTAGCTTCGATCCCCACACGCACCGGCCGCGCAAGGTTGGAATAAAACTCTCGCACCTGGTTGCTTTCGTGCTTCAGAGTCGTCTTCACGACCTCGCCGGTGGTGGTGTCCAGCATCGCCAACGTCTGCTGGCGAGCATGCAAATCACATCCTATAATTTTCACCTCGGCCTCCTTCGGTCCGAGCTCTGTAGGGTGAACACCGAACAGTCTACTCGGGCCGTCGCGAGGCCGGCATCGTTAAGACATCAATCAGGCATATGGATTACCTCCGGATAGCCTATGGTGGAAAGGTCGACGCTTCTACGGTTTGTAATTGAGAGATTACCTACTGATCGATTCAGATGGTTCCTGCGCAGGCCGGAACTTGATGGCCATAAAGTGCTTCGGAACGCCGTTTTCAGCGGGGGGCCTTTCCAGGAACGCTTTCGCAGAAGCGTCGTGTTTCAGGTAGGCATGCAGAAAGTTTAGAGTATAGAGCGCAACCCAGCCATAACTCGTGTTGGCGTCATCCCGTCCGTAATCGGCCACTTGATTTTCCGCAAAGCGTTGCGCACTTTCCCTGCGTTGGAACATGGAACTGAACTCCGGGTGCGCCATGCCCAGCATATTCACTGTGAGGAGATCACCATGGATCCAAGCGTTGAGAACGTTCGGACCAAACTTGTCTGTGGCCGGAGCGCCGTCGTTTTCCAGATCTTCAAGGCTCACATTTCGCGTGAAGAAAAGAAGCGGTATGGTCATTCGCTCTGGATGAACGTCGCCTGCTCTTTTCACGAGGCCTGGGTAATAACGAACGCTGCCGTCTAACTCCACCAGGGCAGCGATGCGAGGGTCACGTGCTGCAGCAAACAGGCTCGAGATTCCACCCCAGCTCCAGCTGACCAAGGCAACCTCAGATGAATCCGCGTCGGGCAGCGACCTGGCATACGTGATGAGAAAAGAGATGTCGCGAGCCTGTGCATGGATCCCGTCAAGATCGTCCGTCATGTCGCGAGTGGATACGCCCATAGACGGGCTTGCGAGAACGACGTAGCCATGACTCGCAAGGTACTCGCACAGATCGGCGTTCTCCCACGCAACGGAAGAATCGCTAGGAGCATAGATAAGAACGGGATATCGCCCTTCTGCCGGCTTCGCCTCCCGCACCGCCGATAGCGGGATATCGAAGGACGTCTTCAACAGCGAGTGCCACCGATTCCCTCGCTCATCTGGCGCGTTGAAGTGGATCTCCGTGTCGGCCAGTCGGACATAGTCGCCAACGGTCATCGGTTTGGTTGTGCTTTTCAACGATGGATACCAGACCAGAGTTTGCAGAGGGCGCGCGCCACCGCCCGCGGAGGGCTTTGATGAATCCTTCGGGGCGGAAGGGTAAGAACGTGAGCGGTCATACTGATACACGGTCTTTAGACCCGTCGGGTATGGCCCAGACTTTTCCAGGAACTTAAATTGGGATGTTTGTGGCGTTGCCGGTATTGAACAAAACGATATGCATAATGCGGAAAAAGCAATTAAGATTTGCGGCTTCACTCTAGCGTTTCTTCCGCGCATTCCATGACGTTGTACTACTTCCACGAGGATGTGCCAAGGTTTTATTGCAAGGTGATAGCACCGACAGCATGGCCAAAGCCCTCGGTTCGGCGTTCTGCACCCTGCTTCCCTCAAAGTCTGGTAAGTCGGGTTATCAAGTGTTTTGTAGTCGATTCGTCGATTCCGACAAGAAGAAGTAGTAGCCGCTGTTGCACAAAACGTTCGCCAAGACCGCCCAAAACACCCCAATTTAATGTAGTACCGTGTTCCGTAAGGTTGTTGATTTGTATCAGGTGGGAGTACTGCCTAGCAAATTTCAAGACCGCCGGTTTCAACCGCTCACCCACTCCTCCGCTTTTGATTCTAGCGTACTCGATGAGTTAGCGGCCAGCTTGCTACCAGCGCAGAAGACTGCAGCGACGTTGCTAAGTGTGCACGATGTGCGATCTAAGCCAAGCTAGGATCTGCGCAAAACGGAATTCCCTATTGGCGATGGAATTCATCATGAACTCGTAGGCTTCCGTTGGTTCAAGATCCAGATCATATCCATTCATCAGCAGAAACGTGTGCGCGCCGGCGAAGGCCACGCGTTTGTTTCCGTCTAAAAACGGATGATTATTCGCGAGGGACTCCATAAGCGCCGAAGCTTCCTCTGTGATGTCCGCGTAGTATCCCACTTGCGGGCGGAACACTGCAGATTCCAGGAGCCCTCGATCCCGCACTTCGTGAACTCCCCCATATTCCTCAATTTGCAGTTGGTGAATGGCTAAAATCTCGGCGATCGTCAGATAGATACGGCCAGCCACTTATTTCGCCAATCGCTTATAAAGATCGCGAAACTTTTCGTTCGAGCGGCGATACGCTTCCATCACTTCCGGCCGCACCAAATGCTGCGAGGGCACGACGTTATGAATGTAATGTTCGATCGCTTTCTCCAGCAGATGTCTCTGTGACTGGCCGTTTTTCTTGGCAACGGTCGCGAATTCTTTGTAGAGTTTGGCGTCGATCTCTGGCCCGATCTTGACTGTGGATTTGCTCGCCATAGTGAACTGACCTCTCCTCATTGTATCTCGCCTGCGGCTCTCTACAAGATAAATCTAGATTTAACTGGAGACCAGCCTTCGTCCAGGGGTACTCCACCTTCAGATTGCCGGCCAGGCCGCACAGTCACGCGACGCAAATCCTCCACGATGAATTTAACGAAACTGCAATACATCCGTCATATCCCGGAAAATTCCTCTGATAGCATGGCTTCCGCCCTTATCGGCGCTTGGAAGTCCGCGCCAAGGAACAACCATGATGCCCCCTCACTTGATCCTCGTTCCCATCGATTTCAGCGAGTCTTCCCGACAATCCCTCGAGGTCGCCACAGACATGGCATCGCGCCTCGGCTCAGCCGTGCTCGACAGCGAACTCCATCAGGCAGCTTCCAAGCAACTGTCGGACCTTGCAACCAGACTGCAGGCCAAAAATCTGGATGTGCGCACGGAAGTCGGCACCGCAAACGACGTGGGCATGGAATTGGTGCGCATTGCGGAGCACGACCACGCCGATATGATCGTCATCGCCACGCACGGCATGACCGGTTGGCGCCGCATTGCGTTTGGTTCCGTGGCTCAGAAAGTGGTAGAGCAGGCCGCCTGCCCGGTACTGGTGTTGCGTGCAAGAGCGGAAGACCATGCCACCAAATCTCAGGCACATTCGTCCTCCTCCTCGGCTGGCGGCGCTCGTTGACCTGGGGTCATGCCCGCTTTGACATCGCACGCTGTGGCGAGGAAACTAGTGGGGCGGTCACCAGGGTGCTAGACCTAAGGGAGTTGTTTCGTGCAAGAACCAAGTGCAGCAGGGGCCTCTATGCAGCCTTCCCCAATCAGCGAATTGAATTCGCACGAGCCGAAAGAGTCTTCCGGCTCCTCAACTTCGTCCGTTGCTCCGCCTTCTTCGGAAGCCCCAGCCAATCCCCCAAATCTCTCCCTGGAGTCGCCCGAGCTCTACATCAATCGCGAACTAAGCCTATTGCAGTTCCAAAGAAGGGTCTTGGAACAAGCGCAGGATCCGGAAAATCCCCTGCTCGAGAGGGTCAAGTTCCTCTCCATCGTCAGTTCCAACCTGGATGAGTTCTTTATGGTCAGAGTCGCGGGTCTGCAAGAGCAGGCGGCCAGCGGCGTTCAAGAGGCCAGCGTCGACGGCCTGCCCGCGGCCATTCAGCTTCAACTGATTCGCCAGGAAGTTCGGCAGCTCGTTGAAGAAATCCATGATTTTCTGCGCGACACGCTTCTGCCGGCTCTTGATCGCGAAGGCGTTCGCGTCCTGGATCTCCCTTCCTTAACCCCGGAAGAACGCTCCGCGATGGATGAGTATTTCCTGCAAAACGTCTTCCCGGTTCTCACTCCGTTGGCGTTCGATCCCGGCCGCCCCTTCCCCCATATCTCCAGTGGCAGTTTGAATCTGGCCGTCGTCGTGGGAGACAACCAGGGCACGGAAAACTTCGCTCGCGTGAAAGTGCCAGACTCGCTGCCGCAGCTCGTTCCGGTAGTCTCCGGTGCAGGTAAAGGAAAGTCTTCGAAATCAGCAAAGTTGGCAACAACCTTCGTGTGGCTAGAGCAATTGATCACCGCAAATCTTCAACCACTGTTTCCCGGAATGGAGATTGTGGAGGCTTACCCCTTCCGCGTGACTCGCGACGCCGAAGTAGCCATCCAGGAATTGGAGAGCGACGACCTGCTGGAAAGTGTTGAAGAGGCCATCCGCAAACGCCGCTTCACCTCCGTCGTCCGCCTGCAGGTCGACACCAACATGTCCGAGAAAATTCTGGAGATCCTGGCCAGCAATCTTCCCATCGACAAACAAGACGTCTACCGCATCCGCGGCCCCATCGGCCTCCGCCGCCTCATGGACCTTTGCTCCATTGACCGGCCCGATTTGAAGGACAAGCCCTTCTTGCCTTACATTCCCCCGTGCCTGGCCGCCGATTCCGAGGAAGACGTTTTCTCCGCCATTCGCCGCGAAGATCTCCTGCTGCATCATCCTTACGAATCTTTTCAGCCGGTCGTGGAATTCTTGCAGGAAGCTGCGCACGATCCAAACGTCCTGGCGATTAAAGTCACCTTGTATCGTGTGGGTCGCAACTCGCCGATCGTTGCCACTCTGCTGGAAGCCGTCGAGCAGGGCAAGCAGGTCTCCGTCCTGGTGGAACTCAAAGCCCGCTTCGACGAAGAAAGCAACATTGAGTGGGCGCGAATGCTGGAAGATGCCGGCGTGCATGTGGTCTACGGTTTGGTTGGGCTCAAGGTCCATTCCAAGGTCGCGCTGGTCGTCCGCCGCGAAGGCGACGTGATTCGCCGGTACGTGCACCTGGGAACTGGCAACTACAACCCTTCTACCGCCCGCATGTACACCGACTTCGGCTTTTTGACCTGCAACGAACGAATCGCCGACGATGTCACCTACTTTTTCAACTCGCTCACCGGCTATTCCCGCAAAAACGAACCCCACGAGCTTCTGGTCGCCCCTGTCAATCTAAGGCAGCGCCTTGAAAAAATGATTCTGCGCGAAATCGACTTCCAGCAGAAAGGCGAACGCGGCCATCTAATCTTCAAGATGAACGCGCTGGAAGATCCGAAAATGATTCGGCTGCTCTATCGCGCCTCGCAAGCGGGCGTGCAGGTGGATCTGCTGGTACGCGGACTTTGCTGTTTGCGGCCCCTGCTGCCGGGATTCAGCGACAATATCCGCGTCACCAGTATCGTCGGCCGCTTCCTCGAGCACAGTCGCGTGTATTATTTCCGCAATGGCGGCGCCGAGGAAATTTATCTTGGCAGCGCGGACCTGATGCGACGCAACCTCAGCCATCGCGTCGAGATTATTTTCCCGGTGACCAATCCCAAGTTGCTTCGCCGCTTGAAGGATGTTCTTACCGTTCAGTTGGCCGACGAAAAAAAATCCCATCATCTACAAAGCGACGGCCATTACGCCCGTAGCGCTAAGAGTTCACAGCCCGACGCGCTCGATAGCCAACTTCACTTTCTGACCCACGAAGACTCGTGCCTGAAAGTTCCTAAAGGTCCAGCGGCTTTGTCGCACAAGGGCAAAGTTGCGGATCGCCGCGCTCACAGCCGCGCAAAAGCCTGATTCTCGTCAACCGCAGCTTCATGATTATCTGAAACAGATAAGCATCGGCATCAGGCCGCGTGAGCCAGGCGGTCGTATTCCGCGCCGCCCTGATCAGTCAGCAGCACCCACAGCGTATAGATGCCCAGCGCGGTGCCGAAAGGAGGGTGCAGCAGCGCGACAATGCCGATCACGATCGCCGCCATCCGCGCCCAAGGCTGCAGCCGTATCAATCCCCAGCCCACCAGGATTCCACAAGCCGCCACGATGAACAGCGACCCTCCGATGACCGACAACACCAGCGGCGCAGTGAATCGTCCCATCGTTTCATGCACCGGAATTGCAAATCGCACCATGTTGCTGATGATCAGCAGCACGAATCCGGGGATCACGAACAGCGCGCCAACAATGATCCACAGAATCCCCAACGTATGCACGTGCCGGTCAAAACGGCCCGGCAGCGATGGAGTGATCGCCGCGGAAACCGGACGCTGGCAATTCGGACAAATGCTGAAAGTCGGTTGGATTTGAGCTCCGCACGCACTGCAGAACATACGCACCTCCAGGCAAGCCTCTGAATCAACTACGTTACGCCCCGGCAAACCACTGCCGCAAGGACCAACCTGCATCGCCGGACCGGTCCGCATTTTGATCCGCCCCGGCCAATGCGAAAATCGTGCGTAACCAATATAGATGTATATGCATCTATATTCCCATGGGCCACTCGATCCAACCGAACCACTCCCTGCCGCCTGCGCTGCCCTGCTTTTGCGGCACGCTCCGCAGGTCCTCCCGCGCACTCACTCAACTCTATGAGCAGGCGCTTCGCCCACTCGGCCTGCGCTCCTCGCAGTTCACCATTCTCCAAGCCTTGGTGCGCACCGGTGAGTGCTCTCAGGGACGGCTCGGCGAAATCCTCGCAATGGACAGCACCAGTCTGACGCGAACTCTCGGAATCATGCGTCGCCAAGGCTGGATTGCAGAGCGCCGCGGCGACGACCGCAGGGAACGCTGGCTACGGTTAACGAAAGCCGGCCAAGAACAACTCGGCCGTGCTCTGCCGCTTTGGGAGAAAGTGCAATCGCGCCTGCGCCTTCAACTTGGCGATAAAGCTTGGACTGATCTTTTTCGTCTTTCGAATGAACTGACTGCCATGGTTACCAAACAAGGAGGCTCGCTATGAAGAATTACGCAAAACTCGTCACGGGACTGCTCGTCGCTTGGTTTATTCTCGCGTTGTCTGCTGCGGCTCTGCATGTTTTTCAGAACGGCTCGAATCGCATCGGAGTCGGTGTGGGCATCGCTGCGTCGCTGCCGCTTATTTTGTTCGCGTTGTGGTTTGCCGTTTCGCAGCAGTTCCGGCAGTTCAGTCTGTCTTTGAACCCAACGATCTTGACTTCGCTGCAAGCCTCCAGACTTATCGGGTTCACCTTCGTCCTCCTTGAAGCTCGCGGCATCCTCCCGGCGGTCTTTGCATTGCCCGCGGGATACGGCGACATGGCCATCGGCGCGACTGCAGCCTTCGTCGCTTGGCGCCTCGTCACTCCCCGCCACCGCAGCAGCTTCATTCTCTGGCAAATATTTGGAATCCTCGACCTTGTGTTGGCGGTTAGCCTCGGCACCACCGCCGCGCTGCTTAGCCCGCAGGGACCTACGACCGCCGCTATGACCGTCCTGCCGCTTAGTCTGGTGCCAACGTTCCTCGTGCCCCTGTACATGATTTTTCACGTAATTTGCATCGCCCAGGCAAGAACCTGGAAAGCTGCGTCCGAGCCCTCTCGTCAAACGATGACACCGGCACACCATCCCGCAATCTGACTGGCAACTTCATCGCTCGCCCCGTCGTGGGCAGGACCTCTGGAACACTTCCGCATCCAACAGTGGTCCTGTCCATTCGACTTCAGTGACAATCAATGCTCCCCAAGTTTCGCGTCTACTACTAGTTCGCACTTTGCCCACTCAACGCAGCGCCAACTCCTCTTTTCTGGTTATGATGAACGCAGCAACTTAACGCTCTCGGAGCCGCCCTGATGACTATCACCCTGCTTTTCCGCCGCTATTTCTTTCTCGCGGCGGCACTCTTCGCTCTTCTGCTCGTCGCTCTTCCTTCTTTCGCTCAGCAGCAGCCCTGGATGAATTCTCAACTTTCTCCCGATGCCCGCGCCGATCTCGTTCTCAAAGAAATGACCCTCGACGAGAAGATCGATTTGCTGCACGGCAACGGCATGCGCGGCGTCACCAAGCCCAGCCCCAGCGACGCCCTCAGCAATGGCGGTGCCGGCTACGTGCTCGGCATCCCACGCCTCGGAATTCCTATGATTCAAATCAGCGACGCCGCCTACGGCATTCGCAACAGCGGCGAAAATGGCCGTTACTCCACCGCGCTTCCCTCGAATTTGGCAGCTGCGGCCAGTTGGGACACGCAAGCCGCCTGCGAATATGGCGCTTTGATCGGCCGCGAACTCCGCGCGCAGGGTTTCAACATGACGCTCGGCGGCGGCACCAATATCACTCGCGAACCGCGCAATGGCCGCACCTTCGAATACCAGGGTGAAGATCCAATTCTCGCCGGCACCATGGTTGGCAATCGCATCAAGTGCGAACAAGCCCAGCACGTTCTCGGCGACATCAAGCATTACGCCGTCAACGATCAGGAAAGCGGCCGCAATGAAGTCAACGTCATCATCAGCAAACGAGCTCTTCACGAAAGCGATCTCCTCGCCTTCAAAATCGGCATCGCCATCGGCAATCCCGCGGCCGTCATGTGCTCCTACAACGCGCTCAACGGCGACTACGCTTGCGAAAACAAATACCTCCTCACCGACGTTCTCAAAAAAGACTGGGCCTTTCCCGGTTTTGTCGTCTCCGATTGGTGGGCCACGCACAGCACCGTCAAAGCTTCCGCTGCCGGGCTCGACAATGAGCAACCCCTGGACCAATTCTTCGCCGCAAAACTCAAAGAATCCGTGCAGTCTGGCAAAGTTCCTCTCTCCGAAATTGATGAGCACGCCCGCCGCATCCTCCGCTCGGAGTTCGCCGCCGGCCTCGTCGATTTCCCCATGCAAAAAAGTGTCATCGACGTCGAGGGCAGCTTCGATACCTCCCGCCGCATCGCCGAACAAAGTACCGTCCTCCTGAAAAACGCTAACGCCGCGCTTCCTCTCGATCGCGCAAAAGTCCGCTCCATCGCCATCATTGGCCAAAACGCCGATACCGGCATGATTTCCGGCGGTGGTTCCGCGCAGGTAGACGCTCCCGGCCGTCCTCCTTCAAAGTGGAAAGAGCACATCTGGTTTCCCACCTCACCCTTAAAAGCGATACGCGCTAAAGTTCCTGGCGCCACGGTGGCCTTCGCTTCCGGCAAAGATCCCGCCGCTGCTGCCGATCTCGCCAAAAAATCCGATGTTGCCATCGTCTTCGCCACTCAGTGGACCTCCGAAGAAGAGGACCTGCCAAATTTGTCGCTTCCCGACAGTCAGGACGAACTCATCGCAAAAGTTGCCGCTGCTAATCCCCACACCATCGTGGTTCTGGAATCAGGCACCGCGGTCCTCATGCCCTGGCTCGACAATGTTTCTGCTGTCGTCGAAGCCTGGTTTGCCGGAAGCAAAGGCGCCGACGCTGTCGCCAACATCCTCTTCGGCGATGTGAATCCCTCCGCAAGACTTCCGATGACTTTTCCTCGCAGCGAAGCCGATCTGCCCCATCCCAATCTCGTCGGTCCCCCAAAGGACTCGCAAGGCCGCCCCAAACCCACGTTCTCTGTGACCTATGACGAAGGAATGAAGGTCGGCTACAAGTGGTACGAAGCGGAACAAAAGCCCGTCCTTTTTCCGTTCGGCTTCGGTCTTTCTTACTCCACCTACGCCTATTCCGATCTTAAAGTGAATCCCGGCACGGAAACGGTTGTCACCTTCAACGTTAAAAACACCGGCTCGCGCGCGGGAGACGAAATCGCACAAGTTTACGCAGCGCTTCCCTCCAGGGCTGGCGAACCTTTCAAGCGGCTCGTCGGCTTTAACAAAATTCACTTGAATCCCGGCGAAACCCGCGAACTCACCGTCAACGTCCCGGCCGAATATCTTTCCATCTACACGGAAAATCCCGATGGCTGGAAGCTTGTTCCCGGCAGCTACACATTCATGGCTGGACCTTCGTCCCAGGATCTGCCCCTCACCGGCAAAGTGGACATTAAATAGCCCGAATCAGCCTCGCTCCTGGCTGGTTTTTCCACCAACTCTCCTGTAACCTTCGCAGGCTACCCGAATCCCATGCGTGGATGGCAAGTCGCCGTCCATTGCCCCGCCCGCATCTAAAGAAATGTTAGCTGCGGGGTTAGAAATTCGTTGTCATCCCGAGCGAAGCGAGGGATCCGCTTCTCTCAAAACGCCGGGTGCCCCACACGCCGGTTTTGCGTGTGGGTTCTTGGGTTTCTCTTTAGTGGGTCGGAGCTTTTAGATTCGACAAAAACTGCTCGGAAGCTGAATCAAATCAACATGACCAATCACAAAAATCCCGATCTCACCTACGCCGACGTTACCCCCCAATCGGTGTATCTCAATCGCCGCCAAATTCTCCGCGGCATGGGCATCGCCGGAGCCATGGCCATCGGCGGAAAGCTCGTTTCCAATCTCGCCTTGCCGGATACCAATGTCTACGCCGGAACAAAATTAGCCGTAGCCTCCAAAAGCCCATTCAGCACCACCGAAAAGCAAACCAGCTTCGAAGACGTCACGCACTACAACAATTTCTACGAGTTTGGCACCGACAAGGGCGATCCCGCAAAGTACGCCCAGAATTTCCGCACTTCCCCTTGGACCGTTTCCATTGAAGGCGAAGTTCAGAAGCCCATGAAACTCAGCATGGACGACATTCTGAAGCTCGCCCCGCTCGAAGAACGCATTTACCGTCATCGCTGCGTCGAGCGCTGGTCCATCGTCGTGCCCTGGATCGGCTATTCCTTCAGCAACATCGTAAAACTCGCTCAACCCACGGACAAAGCCAAGTACGTCGCCTTCACCACGTACTTCGATCGTTCCCAGATGCCCCAGGCCAGCCACGCCGGCATCGAATTTCCTTATGTTGAAGGTTTGCGCATGGATGAAGCCATGCATCCTCTGACCCTGCTCTGCGTCGGCATGTATGGCGAAACGCTGGCGAATCAGGATGGCGCGCCGGTTCGCATGATCCTTCCGTGGAAATACGGCTACAAAAGCGTCAAGTCTCTGGTGAAAATCCGTTTTGTGAAGTCCGAGCCGCCCACCACCTGGGGCCTGTACTCTTCAACGGAATATGGTTTCTACTCCAACGTGAATCCCAACGTCGATCATCCTCGCTGGAGCCAGGCCACCGAACGCCGCCTCGGTGAAATCTTTATGCACAAAACCCTCATGTTCAACGGCTATGAAGACCAGGTCGCGAGCATGTATACCGGCATGGACTTGAAGAAATATCACTGACGTGAGTTCCTTCTTGCGCAAACTCCTGTCGAGCAAATGGGCCAAGCTCCCCGTCTTTCTGCTCTGCCTCGTGCCCCTTGGCGATCTCGTCTATCGCGGTTTCAACGCCCGCCTTACCGCCAATCCCGTCGAGTTCATCCAGCACTTCACCGGCGATTGGACGCTGCGCTTTCTGCTCATCACTCTCGCGATCACACCGCTGCGCAAACTCCTGAATCTTCCCGAACTCATTCGCTTTCGTCGCATGTTCGGCTTGTTCGCTTTTTTCTATGTCTGCCTGCATTTCCTTACCTACATCGGCCCCGACCAATCGTTCAGTCTCGCCGGAATGTGGAAGGACGTCGAAAAACGCCGCTACATTACCGTGGGCTTCCTCGGTTTTGTTTTGCTGATTCCCTTGGCCATCACTTCCACCAAGGGCTGCATCCGTCGCCTCGGTGGGCGCCGCTGGCAAGTTCTCCATCGCGCCATCTATGTTGCCGCCATCTGCGGCGTGATTCACTACTACTGGCTGGTTAAATCCGATGTCCGCGAGCCCCTCACGTACGCCGCAATCCTTGCCGTCCTTCTCCTCTGGCGCGTAGCCACGTGGTTTCTAAACCAAAAGGGCAAGCTAGCTCCAGCTGCCCCAGCCGCCGCGAATACAATGTCCCCGAAACCATTGTAGTGGCCGACCTTCAGGTCGGTTTCTTGGGTTGCTCTTTGTAGGGACGGCCTTCCGAGGCCGTCCGCTCACACAAATGCTCGCCTCGATCTTCCAGTGGCACAGGCTTCAGCCTGCGTTCTTCGCCGTCGCTTCTGTCGACTCGGCTTTACGCCGCCGCCTGTCCGCTCCCGCTTTTTCCGACAACCCGCAACCCTGTTCTTCTGTGTTCGTCCACAACCTAACCCTGTCATTCTGAGGGCATCCGACAAGGATGCCCGAAGAATCCCAACCTAAAATCTCCCAAAAGTATTGTCGCGATGAATTCACCGCCAAACGAAGTTCTTCAGAACTGTGTGGTTTTTGAGGTGACGACTGCTACTTATCGGTGTGCTTCCTGATCCCTGATACCTGATCGCTGATCCCTATTTCTACGACCTACCCGCGTCGCCCGGCCCCGAAGAATACCTCGCCTCAAAATCAATGCCCCAAAAATGCGGCGCCGGCGTCAAAAACTCCACTCCCACGCGAATCCCTTTGCTTCCGCTGTCACCCGTAAACACGATGCGGCACTCTTGCTCATCCTGCGTCAGCGGATTCACCAGGACGATCGTTTCTCCCTGGTCCACTTCATTGTTCAACATCAGCAAGCCGCCGTGCGCGTTCACCACTACTGTCTCGCACACTTCGCGGAACTTACGCCCGTCGTGCCCGCGACCCTGCGCCTGCAACCGCATCTTGTGAAAGATGCGTTGGCTTCGCCGGGCCGTAGCAAATGCGGTCTCGTTCATATGCTCATGATGCGGTTGCCGCTAGGACGCGTCAATTGCCCTTTGGGACAGGTGTCTCCTATCGTCAAGCAGCTTCCTGGCCCAGTTTGGGCGGGTCCCCGTTGGACATCTACGCACGTAACTCCTTTAAATCTGCGATGCAAACCCTGCTCGCCCTCTTCCCGCATGCCTTGTACACGACCATCGCCCAGCCGTACTATATAGATAGCGACCACAGCAGCATCTGTTCGCTGCCGCTCCTCCGTCGCCGCAACTTTCGTTCGAAATTTTACGTATTTAATTCACCGGACCGAACAGTTGTCCCCTGAGGCCCAATCATGAACCTTGCTGAATTCATCGAAGGTCGTCGCGAACAGCATCTCAACGAGCTTTTTGAGTTCCTCCGCATCCCTTCTGTCAGCGCCAAGAGCGAACTTAAACCCGATATCGACCGTGCTTCGAACTGGGTTGCGGACCGCCTTTGTTCCGCGGGCTTCAAAACCGTCGAAATTATCCCCACCAATCTTCACCCTCTCGTCTATGCCGAATCCCTCGAAGCCCCCGGCAAGCCCACCATCCTTCTTTATGGCCATTACGACGTCCAGCCCGCCGAACCTCTGGACCTCTGGACTTCTCCCGCCTTTGAGCCCACCGTTCGCGATGGCAACATCTTTGGCCGCGGCACGGCCGACGACAAAGGCCAGGTCCACATTCACCTGAAAGCCCTCGAATCCCTCCACCAGGTCAACGGGAAATTTCCCATCAACATTAAGGTCCTCATCGAAGGCGAGGAAGAGGTCGGCAGTGTCAGCCTCTGGGATTTCGTTCAAAAGAACAAAGCCAAACTAAAGTCCGACGCCCTCATCGTCTCTGATACTGCCATGCTCGGCAAAGGCGTCCCTTCTATCACCTACGGACTTCGCGGCCTCAACTACTACCAGATCGAGTTGACCGGCCCGGAACGCGATCTTCACTCCGGCGTTTATGGCGGCGCGGTCCCCAATCCCCTTACCATCCTCACTGAACTTTTCGCCAAGCTTCACGACAAAAATTTTCGCGTCACTGTTCCTGGCTTCTATGACGGCATCAATACCGTGCCAGCCTCGGAACGCAAAGCCCTCAACGCGCTTCCCTGGAACGCCAAGAATTTTAAGAAAGCCGTTGGCGCGCCCGAATACTGCGGCGAAAAGGGATTTACCACCGTCGAGCGCCTCTGGATCCGCCCTACTCTCGAGTTGAACGGTATCTGGGGCGGCTATCAGGGCGAAGGTGCCAAGACCGTCATCCCCTCCAAGGCCTATGCCAAATTTTCCACCCGCCTCGTTCCCGGTCAGGATCCTGCGAAAATCGCCAAGCTCGTGGAAAAGCACGTGCGCAAACTCCTTCCGAAGTCCGTGCGCTGCAAATTTGAAGTGTTAAGTACCGGCAAGCCTTGGGTGGCTGCCTATCACGCGCCCATTTTTCAGGTTGCTCAATCCGCCCTGCAGAAGGGCTTCGGCAAAAAGGCTTCGTTCATCCGCGAAGGCGGCTCCATCCCCTTCGTCACTCAGATGCACGACACCTTCAAGATTCCCTGCGTCCTCATCGGTTTTGGTTTGCCCGACGAAAATGCCCACGCCCCCGACGAACACCTAGCTCTGGAGAATTATTACGGCGGCATCAAAGCCATAGCCCACTTCTACCAAGACCTGGCCAACCTGTAACCCCGCCATCCTGTAGCTCACCCCTTCAGGGGTGAGGCTTTCTCTTGGGTTTGCACTTCTCTTGGGTTTGGCGGCCGCCACGCTCTTGATTTCTGAGGGCTCCCACATAGCACTGATCTTTTATGCCAGCCCTCCTGGTAGCGCAGGCTTCAGCCTGTGTTCCCAGTTTTGCTGTTGGCCTGTGTAGACAGCGTTGCGCCGCTGTCCTGTAGTGGCCGACCTTCAGGTCGGTTCTTTCACTCAGTCTGTTCAGGACTGTCATCCTGAGCGAAGCGAAAGACCTCAGCTTCAAACTCATGCCTTCTCCACAAACGTCACACCGTCGACAGCTGTTCCCGCCGCCCTTCCGCATAATTCTGCAGCGCCACGTTCGCATTTCCGATGGTCTGTAGCGCATCTACCACACTCGCCAGATCTTTCGTGCGCATCACCACGTACATCTCATCTTCCTTCAGCCCCGTGTACACGCGGTTTCCAATGCATCCCAGGCTGGTGATCGTCCCGTGTTGCAGCGAAGCCGGCAGCGCCATGCATGTCGGCCGGCCCAGTGCCGGTACTCCTGTTCCCACTCCCGCGCGATTCGCCGCTTCCTGCAGCAGCATTGCTCCTGCCGGCTTCACCGCGAACAGCACCACATCCGGCTCTCCCAGCGCATCCCCCAGCGGTGAATACACAATCGCCTTCGGCCCTTTCGCCAGCCGCGGAATCTGCGGCACTTCCTCTGGCTTCACGTACCCCAGGTCGAACATCATCTTCAGCGTCTGCTCCGTTTCCTTCTCCCGTTCCGGCGAAAGCGCGATGTTATGCGTGTACGCACCTACCGCGCAGTTAAAATGATTCTCCGGCACGGTGTAAAACGTCTTTCCTTCCGCCGCCAGCCTCCAGAAGCTGCATCCCGAAGGCTCCGTCCCTTCGAACTTCTTCACATCCGCCGGTTCGCTATCGCGAAAGCTCACCGCCACCGCGCGACGCCCCTGCTTCACGATTCGCGCTATCTTTTCGTCCAGCGACTTCCAACTTGTTGCCGTGCTCATAGCGGGTTCTCCTCGTCCAATTTGGAAAAAAGAGCATAGCACACGCCCCTTCACCCATTTCCCGTTCTCCCGAACTCTTCTTACCCGCATGAATCCTGCACGTTTTGCACATGCCTCTAAAAAAACCGCATTTTTCCTGCCTTTTTTGCGGTTTCCCCCTTGCGTTCCTCTATTTCCTTGGTTATAGTCCTTCCGGCCCGAGTTTTTTCACTGAAAATTAGGGGTTTTTCCGCTCGTGGCTGGCCTCGATTCGTTCGAGGCGGATAGACAAACCAGGAGGATAAGCAGACTAAATGGCAGCTAAGCCACTCAGCAAAACCAAAATCGTTTCGCACATCGCGGAGAAACTCGGCACGTCCAAGAAGACTGTCGCCACTTTCTTTGAAGAGCTCCACAAGCTCGCGGTGAAGGAAGCCAAGGGCGCCGCCGGAAAGTTCGTCATTCCCGGCATCGGCCGCGTTGTCAAGGCTCATCGCAAGGCTCGCATCGGTCGCAACCCGCAGACCGGCGAACAGATCAAGATCAAGGCCAAGACCGTCGTCCGTCTCCGCCCTGCCAAGGTGCTGAAAGACGCCGTTCTGAAGTAGCTTTCTCTCCCGCAAGGGAGCGCCTCAAAATTGCAAACCCCCGGCCCTGCCTTTCGCAGGCCACCGGGGGTTTCTCTTTAATACCTCGAGAGATACTACTTCGCACCTCACGCAGAATTTTAAACAGTTGTCATCCCGAGCGCAGCGAGGGATCTGCTTTTCCCTGGTGCCAAGCAAGAGCAGATTGTCATTCCGAACGGAGTCCGCAGAGTGAGGATTCTCTCCGGCGTTTCTCCTCGCGCACCCTACAGCGTCTTCACGTACGCAATCACATCCTTAATCTGTCCCGGCTCCAGCGTCTCCTTGAACGGCGGCATCAACTGATCTCCGTTCTCGATCCACGTCTTCAAACTCTCGTCCGTGATTTTCGCGCCATTCACGCTGAACGTTCCGCGCTTTGCCAGTCCCTTCAATCCCGGCCCGATTTTCTTTTGGTCGCTGTTATCGTAGTGGCACACCGCACATTTCTGCTGGAACACCGACTTTCCGCGCGCCACTGCCGCCGCGTTCCCGCTCGCGCTTCCACTTTTCTTCCCGGAATCCTGCGCCATCAGCGCTCCCGCCGCCAGCACCGCCGCGCATCCCGCGATCAACATATTATTCCGCATTATCCGATTCACTGTTCCCCCTCGCTTCCTCATGAAACCGCGCCTCCATCTTCTCTTTTCTTGCAAGCAATTTCCACTCGCTCCCCGTCAAAAGGTACAGGTTCCCGCCATGCACACCTAGAACTTTCGTACCTTTGACCCACTCACTCTTTCCCCTCACAATGGCTCCATGAATCAGGAGACCCTGACTCGCGCCTGGGAAGTCCTGCAAGACGCTTATCAAGCACAAATGGAAGGCGACTACGATCGCGCCGTCGAGCTTTACCAGTCCTCGCTCGATCTTCATCCCACCGCCGAAGCTCACACCTTTCTCGGCTGGACTTATCATTATCAGGGCAAGCTTCTCGATGCCATCTCCGAATGCAAACGCGCCATCTCTCTCGATCCCGACTTCGGCAATCCCTACAACGACATTGGGGCTTACATGATCGAGCTTGGCCAGTTCGATGAAGCCATTCCCTGGTTGCAGCAAGCCGTCGAAGCTCCTCGCTACGAGCCGCGCCATTTCCCGCACTACAATCTCGGCCGGGCGTATCTCGGCAAGGAAATGTACGGCCAGGCCATCCGCTGTTTCCAGGAAGCCCTCAACGTCGAGCCCGAATACACCCTGGCCCGCCAAGCCTTAGCCTCTCTCCGCCGCCTGGTCAATTAGTTTTAAGTTTGTAGTGGCCAACCTTTAGGTTGGTCGTCCTCTCAAGCGACGGAGTCGCGCCAGAAACCTAGCCCAGCCCGTAAGGGCTGGGTACGCGTCGCCCACCACATGCGAGCGCCGTAGGCGCGACACTCCTCTCCGACGAGTTTCTCCTACGCCGCCTTCTCCACCGGCCTCACAATGCGATCGTAAATCCACAACATCATCGTCGTCGCCAATCCCACAATCACAATCGCGTACCACGCATACTGCGGCTTTCCCATCTCCTCGCCAAAATAGTGCAGCATCTTCCCGCCGAACCATCCGCCAATCAACGACCCAATCCCCAGCGGCAAAAACGCGAATCCCATGTACGTTCCCTGCTGTCCCGGCGGCGCCAGCTTCGAAATATATTCGTAATACCTCGGCTGCTGAATGATCTCGCCGGTCGCCAGCACCGCAATCGCCGCCACCGCTCCCCACATCGACGGCCTCCACACCAGCACCACCCAGCTCACGCTCGTCACCAGCGTCCCCAGCACAATCGCGCTGAACGCCGCCATTTTCCGCAGCATATGATTCACCAGGATGGTGCACGAAATCACCAGGATGCTGTCCGTCACCAGCACCAACTCCACGTCGATATCCTTATTTACATACTCGTGCAGGTACACCGGCATCAGAATCCACTGCTGCCAGAACACAATCCAGTAGCCCGTAAAGATCAGTAGAAAGATCATGAACTTCGGATTGCGCAGTACCGTCCAAAAATTCCGCAGTGTCTCTCCTACGCTCGGCTTCGGCACGTCGTCGCTGCGCTTCGGTTCGCGGAACATCGTCACTACCAGAAAAAACATCACGAACACCACCGCCGCCGCGATATAAAAAATCTTTCCCGCTCCCAGGTGCCTCCGCGCCAGCGACGCCGCCAGCGGTCCTGCCGCTCCTCCAATATTCACCATCGTGTAGTAAATCGAGTATCCCAGCGTCCTCACGTTTTCTTTCGACGCCCGCGCCGTCGTCCCCACTACGCTCGGCTTCACCAGCGATATCCCGAGCGCCGGCAAAATCAATATGCATCCCACAAACAGTTCCAGCGGCACCGCGTTGCGCACCGGAGCCAGCCACGGCGCTCCAATCGACGCCAGCAGAAAATACGCCGCCGTCAAAATCAGGTACGCCAGCGAAAGCGCTCGCCGGAATCCCAGCTTGTCCGCCACTGCTCCGCCAAAAATCGCCAGAAACCACACCATCCCGCCAAAAAGTCCCGTCAGCGTTCCGGTTTGTTGTGTAGGAAAACTCAGCGTCTCGCGTAGATAATTCGCCAGCGATGCGAACGACCCGTAATACGCCAGCCGCTCGAAAATCTCGCTGACGTTCGCCACCCAGAACGACCGCTCGAATCCGCTCTTCACTTCCTCGATCCGCTGCCCCAGGCTCATCCGTCCTCCGCCCCGCCACGCCGCACATCATATCAACATTTCCCCCGCAACCCGTCTCTCGTCCTTTGTAGTGGCCGACCGTTAGGTCGGTTCTCACGCCAGCCTCTCTTTTTGCGTTGTCATCCTGAGCCAAGCGAAGGACCTCAACTTAACCCTTGCCTCGCCCGTCGTCGGTAACAAGCCTGTGTCCTCACTTTGCCGAAACTGACAACTCACAACTTACAACTCCTCCCCTCAGACGTTGTCATCCCGACCGGAGAGCCGCGCTTTTTGCGGCTCGCAGTGGAGGGATCGCGGCACCCATCCTTGAGGCTCATTTGTGGTGGCCAGTCTTTAGACTGGTTCCGTTCTCTTCGTTTTGCAGGGAGCGCCTTTCAACGTGCGTGCTTTGCTTTTTAGGGGGTCGGAGCTTAGCTCCGACATACAGCTCTGCTCAGGTTTGGGCTTTCAGCCCCTGAGGACTCCGTTCTTCCTCCGGTAGGGGCACGATACATCGTGCCTTCTTGGGTTTCTCCTATTCCAATGTTGTCATCCGACCGCATCGACCACCGCGCCGATCCGCGCAACGGAGCGCTCTCAGCAACGTGCCCAAGTAGCACAGGCTTCAGCCTGTGTCCCAGGTTCTTTCCGAAACTGACAACTGATCACCGCCATTCCCCCCGCTTGACACCCGTTCCTACCTGATCAACGATCCAGATCGATCAACCTCTCATGACCAAATCCCCTCATCCTCCCTCCTCCCTCTCTCTCCTCAAAAACCATCTCGCCTTCGACGACCCCAAGCACCACATCCATCTCTATCAAGGCGATTCCCTCGAACTCCTCGCCCTCATCCCCGAATCCTCCGTCGACCTCATCTTCGCCGACCCTCCCTACTTCCTCTCCAATGGCGGCATCACCTGCCATGCCGGACGCATGGTCAGCGTCAACAAGGGCGATTGGGACAAATCCAAAGGCCCCGCCGCCACTCACGATTTCAATCGCGCCTGGCTCTCTGCCTGCCAGCGCGTCCTCAAACCCAACGGCTCCATCTGGGTCAGCGGCACGGCCCACGTCATCCATTCCGTCGGCTTTGCCATGCAGCAGCTCGGCTTCAAACTCCTCAACGACATTTCCTGGGTCAAGCCCAATCCTCCTCCCTATCTTGCTTGCCGTTATTTCACCCACGCCACCGAAACCATCATCTGGGCCGCGCGCGACAAAAAGTCTCGCCATACCTTCAATTACAAGCTCATGAAGGAAACCAACGGTGGCAAACAGATGAAGAGCGTCTGGGAAATCAAGCCGCCCGAAAAATGGGAAAAGCGCTTCGGCAAACATCCCACGCAAAAACCCGTCGCCCTGCTCGAACGCATCCTCCTTGCCTCCACCAACGAAGGCGACCTCGTCCTCGACCCTTTCGCTGGCAGCGGCACCACAACTCTAGCGGCCCTGCGCACCGTCGCACCGCCGTTGGCCTGGAGCTTTCTTATGAACATGTGAGCCTCGCCGTCCAACGAATCTGTTCCAACTTGGCACACGTCCGCCTTTCTCTCTCTACCTTTCACTTTTCTCTTGATCTCTTCGCCGATCCTGTGGATCGATCGGATCGCGCAAGCGAGCCCCAGCTCGGCGCTCAGCCCCAGCCAATGTCCATCGCTCTAAAACTCGTTCAGCAGGAGTGCCGCTTCCACTTCATCGGCCGCCACAACCGCGCCGTAATCTTCACCGTCCAGGCTCCCACGCTCGACGACGCCATCCAGAAATTCCGCTCCTCCGGCCTCTCCGATTCCGACGCCCTCTTCATCATCAAGACCGAAACCCAAATCTTCCTCGCCTGATTCCGTTTTTGTAGCGGCCGCCTTCCGAGGCGGGCGCATTTCGCTCGTTTTGTAGTGGCCAGTCTTTAGACTGGTTCTTCTCCTTCTTGTGTAGGGACCGCCTCCGAGGCGGTCCGCCAACTCAACCATTGGCATCACCGTCCCGTTCATCCGTCTTCAATGTAGCGCTGACTTTCATGTCAGCCTTCCTTCGGCCTCTTTAGCGGGTCGCGGCTTCAGAGTTTGCGGAAAAAGTCTTACTTGTCATTCCGAACGGAGTCTGCGGAGTGAGGAATCTCTCTTTCTTGGGTTTTCGGCCAAGACAGATTCTTCGCTTCGCTCGAAAAGACATACCCAACCACTTTTTCCGCAGCCTGTTCAGCCGCGACATAAAAACCCAATCACGAATTAGGCTTCAGCCCCTGAGGACTCCGTGATCTAATCCCCTCATGGACCTGCGTCTTCCTACCAAAGGTCTACAAAATTACAAAAGTGCTTCTCAGCGCGCCCGCATTTCCAACGAATCTTGGGCCGCACGCGAACTCTATTGCCCACGCTGCACATCCAATTCTCTCGACACGCTCCCGGGTAACACACCCGTCGTCGATTTTCGCTGTCCTGATTGCGAATCCGGTTTCCAACTAAAAAGCGGCGCCTCTGCTTTTCGCGGCCGAATTACCGACGGTGCCTACGGCCAAATGCGCTCCGCCATTCTCCAAGGCCACACGCCGAACCTGTTTCTCCTGCACTATCAACTCAACCCGTTCATGGTCGCGTCCCTCATCTTCATACCTGACTTCGCTTTCACGCTCTCTGCGTTGGAATGCAGAGCACCTCTCGCCGCCACTGCGCGACGTGCTGGCTGGATTGGCTGCAACATTCTTTTGAACCAAATTCCGCCTGATGCCCGGATCCTTCTTGTGACAGACAATCGGCCAATCCCCGCCGCCGAAGCGCGCCGCGCCTTCCGCAAACTCAAGCCCCTTGCCTCGCTCAAAGCCGAGAAGCGCGGCTGGACCCTCGACGTACTGAATGCCATCCGCTCCCTCAACAAACCCACTTTCAACCTTGCCGACGTCTACGCCCTCGAAAACCGCCTCGCGCGACTTCACCCGAACAATTCCCACATTCGCCCCAAGATTCGCCAACAACTCCAGGTGCTCCGCGACCTGGGTTTACTCAAGTTCTTGGGAGAAGGCTCATACCGGTTGACCTAGTAGAATTGACCAGCCGGGTGCCGCGCCGCACCCTTGAGGTTTGACGGCGCGGGCTTTAACCTTTCTTTGATACTTGCCAACGCCCTGCGAGGGCAATCCCTAAGCTACAATCCGGTCCGCTCAGGCGCTAGCCACTGCGCTGATATCCGCGAACGCTCGCGCCCCGTACACGTTCTTTGACCCCGATTCCTGCAACACTCCCGGCAGTCCCTTCCGCACTTCGCGATATATCCTCCGCATCTGCGGTACCGTCGGCCTTCTTCCTCGGGGCTTAAGCGAGTTGCATATCTCGGCAAACACTCCGTCGATTCGCCCCCCGTGAATCTTGGCGTCCGTTCCTTTCAGATCACTCAACGACTTATCTATCCTGTGCTCGACGGCTTCGAACACCAGCCAGTTTTCCTTGTCCCGGTGGGCTCGCTTCGTTTCCGCAACGCACAATCCGAGCTCAAACGGCATGTTGAATCGAGGAGTCCGCGGTTTCCGCCGATCCAGCTCCACGCGCGACAGGTCATGAACGGAATACTCGCACTCGTTAATCAGTTTCAGTATCTTGTCCAGCCGCCGCCTACTATCCGTGATTTCCAACGTCGCACGCGGAATCAATCCCAGCGCACTGATACCCGCGATGTACGCAAGGAACAACCGTTCAAATTTCTTGTCGTAAGGAATGTTCAGGAATACTCTAGTGGGACGTTTTCTTCGCTTTGCCACGCGTCTGCTTCCTTCTCGGGCCGTTTCTCCCGAGGGAAACCGCTGACTTCCTGCTTCGCTCCGCTTTATAGCCAGCCCCGTTCGTCCTGCTCTGCGGACCTGCTATCCTCAATAGCCTCTTTAGCCTTGTCTTCGACACACCCAGCGCCGCCGCTGTATCCTCGGCCGTGGCAAACTCGCGTTCCAGGATGACGCTCATCGAATTCTTCCGCTCCTGAACCTAGGTTACGCTCCCTGCCATCCACTGTCCACTGCGATCCGCCCTTCCATCATATACCATAATATCTATTGACAACCCCATATCTGCCTGCCAGACTCCTCGCATAGCAATGTGCGCCCGCGCCTTCCGCGCGGGCTTTTTCATTTCCAACTCAAATTCTTCCGGAGACTCCTATGTCCAAAAATCAGGATCGCACCGACTTGTGTCACTTCACCTTTGCCGATGGACGCCGCTGCGCCATGCCCCAGTTCCCCGACGACTTGGGCCTCTGCTTCCACCACGGCCAGAAATATCGCGCCAACCTCGAAGCCAAAGAAGCCGGCCGCAATGTCGGTCAATTCCTCGCAACCGACATCGTCACCGCCTGTGATCTCAACTGCGCCCTCGCCGCTCTGTTCACCGCCACGGCCCAGGGCTTCATCAAACCCAAGGCGGCCTGCGCCCTCGGCTATCTCGCTCAGCTCATGCAACAGACCCAGCGCCGCGCCAATCAAGAATTCCTCGAATCGTTCAAGGATCCCTGGCCTCAGGTCGTTCGCAAGGGTCCGGCGTTTAATCCGCCGGAGCCCGAATCGCCATCAAACGCCGAGCCGCCCGCCACTCCTTCCGCCTCCCAACCGGCGCAACTCAACCAAAACAGGGCCTAACCCGCATTAGAATCAACACTTCCGAGAAGTGCCCCGCCATCTGTCTTTAGAATCAATACTTACGAAAAAAGGGGGAGGGGTTAGCCACAGCGCAGCCGCATACTTCCAGTTCGCTCATCGCTAAGCGAAGCAACAAACCATCAACAATATCGCCAGCAATAAAAAAGTGGCGACCAGCGCTCCCAGCCCGCTCGGTCGCCACTCTTCTTCATGAGATCGGCCCTGTGACCGCTTACGTGTTCTGCGGCGCTACTCGCACGCACAGATTCTGTCCACCATCCATTGGCTGATAATCCACCGTCACCACTGTCCCCGCTTTTACTTGTCCCGCCACCTGCGTGTTCTTATCCACCACAAACTGCATGGTCTGTTTCGCTCCCCCATTGTCCACTTCCACCGCGAACGATTTTCCCTGGTCGCCGATGGTCGTCACTTTCCCGGTTACTGTTTTTGGTGCTGCTTTCGTTTGGCCCTGCTGCGCCGTTTGCGCTGCCGCACTGCTCGTGATCACTGGCGCGCCTACCAGCAACAGACTGCCCAGCGACGCCGACAGTAGAATTTTCCGGTTCATTACTCGTTCCTCCTAAAGGATTGGCCGGTCCGCTGCTAACAGCAGGATTGCTTCCACTTCAGGAGTCGATTTTTCCCCGCCAGTTTACTCCCGCAGCAATCAACTACTTACCTTCCATCCCTTCCGTTCCTCGCCTCCCAATCCTCCTCAATCCCGCGCACATTTTCCCCTCCCCCTGTCATTCTTTCTCTCCACCACCACCCCGGGTCCCCAATGTCGGCCCGCCGACATTTTTTGGAGTGCGAGAGCTAGCTCTCGCTTTTGAGGTGTAAACTGCCTCTCGAATTGTAGATTCAAGCACCACCGCGTCGCCCCGCGCTTCACGAATCACGAGTCACAACTCACGTCATTTCGACTTTCGTTTTTCGTCTGTCTTATATTTCGGCAAGCTGTAACTTCGGGAATGACAATCGATACGTTCCTGCATCCAGCGTCAGCAACCTGTATCCGTTCACCAGCGCATGCGCCCCAATCAGAAAATCCGCCAATATTCGCCGCGGCGCAAATCCCGCCCGCTTCTTTCTTCGCACTCCATAATTCTGATATGCGCGCCCCGCCGTCCGCCAGACTGACTCAGCCAGATTCCACTCGACCTCGATTCCCGTCTCATCGCAGAATGTGTCCAGGAATGCTTCCGTGCGAGCCGGCGCTGCCAGCAGTTCTGCGTATACCACACCAGAAATCAACAGACTTCCGCTCTCGACTGCCTCGTCCAGAGCTTTCCGTGCTTGCACATGCAGTGAATCACCTGAGTCCCAAAGAGCCACCAGAATATTGGTGTCAATCGCCGTCGTCATGGCTTAACTATTTACCGCGCAACTCTCGCATCCATTTCTGTATTCCTTTTCTCCCTTTACCGATCCCTGGATTTCCGATCCCCTGATACTTTTTGAACGGACTCTCTTTGCGCACCGCCGTCACCCTTACTCCATTTCCATCCTCTTCAAATAGCAAGCGGTCGCCCGCGCGCACTCCTAGCCGCCGCCGGATTTCCCGAGGCACGGTAACCTGTCCCTTGCTCGTCATTTTGGCTTGTTTCTTCATAGTAGCCACCCAATTCCTTACTTTACCACACAACTCCTTACTTCTCAGAGCAGCCTGTCGGCGCGTTCCGTTTTTCGTGTTTCGCTTTTCGTACCTGCTACTGCTTCGGCTTGGCCGCTTCCTGCTTCAGTCGTTCTTCCGTCCACGGTGGAACAATCCCAATCTGCCGCGCATACGCGATCGATTGCCCCAGATGTTCTCCATAATGTCCAGTGATGAAAATAAACGCGCCGCGCAGCGTCGACTGGCGGTTTCCGGGCAACTTCATCGGCTTTTCCAGATCAGAATCCTTGATCGCCAGGATCGCAGCGCGCATCTGCGCGAACGAATCCTTCAGCTCCTGCGCAATTTTGGCTTTGTCGCCGGCAGTAGCCAGGATGGCCTTGGGATCAACTCCCGCTGGAAAATCCGTTCCCAGCATTTTCGCGAAACCATAATTCGCGGACACCACATGCGCGTACACCTCGCCAATCGAGCGCACACCTTCCGCTGGCCTCCACGTATATTTGTCCGCGGGAATCGCATCGGCAAGCCGTGTAAACCTCTGCTCGTAATAAGCCACTTCATCCAGAAACTCTCCGCGCGGTCCAGGAACCGACATTGTCGCCGCCGCAGCGGGCTTGTCCTGCGCTGCGGACATCGCAGCAATCGCACAGAAAACAGCAACCAGCATCAACAATTTGCCAGTGAATCGGCGCATCACAATCCTCCTGCATCTAGTCTCTCGGAAGAGGTCAGCATTCTACACCCGAACGCCGCGCAGTAATCCGCGTGATCCTTCCGCTATCAACATATACGAGACAAGCCAATCAGAAATCACGAAACGTGGTGTAAGATTCTGCACAAATGGAAGGGTGAATTTACCCGCCCACTTTAACCACTGTCCCAAACCGCGCCATCCGTACCAGCCCGGATGGTTAGGCTTTACGCGGATTTGTGCGTCGATTACTGTGCGCCGAAGTATTTGGAAGTGAACACCAGCGACGCGGGCAAATGTTCGGCGAAGTACGTCACATCGTGTCGCCCCGCATACAAGTGGAATTCGTGTGCGATGTGCCGCGCCGTCAGGATTTTGTCCAACGCCTGCGCGCCAGCATCGAATCCGTAGTCGTCGCGATCGCCGCAATCAAAATAAATGTGCAACCCCGCAAGATTGCCTGTCCGCGCCAGCGTCAGCGGACTGTTCTGCTCCCAAAACGCCAGATCTGGTGGCGCGCCGAATACGCCGCCGAGCACTCGCGCCCGTGGCGATTCCGGCGCGTTGCCAAGAAACACCGGCAATTTCTCAATCAAAGCCGCGCTGTGCGCGCTCACGGATACAAACATCTGCGGATGCTTGAACGCCATGTGCAGCGCGCCATATCCGCCCATCGACACCCCCGAAATCGCGCGGTTGCTTCGCCCGGTCGCGGCCCGGTAACGCCTCTCGATGAATGGGAAGAATTCCTGCAACAAAAAGTCTTCGTAGCGATTCTTTCCATCCTTTGAATTAATGTAGAAACCCGCTCCGCCGTCCGGCGTCGCAATCAGGAATTCTTTCAATTCCCCTTTCTCTTGCATGTCTTCCACAAGGTTCCACAATCCCGAATGTACAAAGAACTGTTCGTTGTCGCCCAGTCCATGAAATGAATACAGAATCGGGAAATGTTTTGTTTTGTCTGCGTCAAACGACGCGGGAAGAACGATGCAATACCTGACGCTGCGCTCTAGAATCTTGCTCTGTATCTGGTTGCATTCCACGCGCCCCATTGCCGCATGGGACGGCGCGGGAATTATCAGCAGCATCGCGAACGCGAGCCACACAGCCACTCTACTCATAACGCAGCGCGTCAACCGGATTGAGTTTTGCCGCACGAGAAGCAGGATAAAGTCCAGCGGCCATGCTGACAAGCACGCCAAACACCAGCGCCGCAAGGATCAGCCACCACGTAACGGAAGATAGCTCGATCGGATTCAAATTCTGCCGCTTCAAATACAGATTTGTTCCAATCGTAATCGCTCGCCCCAATAACCAGCCGAACAACACTCCGAAAATCCCTCCGAAAAATCCCATCACTCCAGCTTCCACAAAAAACAGCTTCTTCACATCGGAATCCGTCGCGCCCAGCGCCTTCAGCACGCCGATTTCGCGACGCCGTTCCAGGATCGCCATCACCAGCGTGTTCACAATTCCCAACGTGGAAACCGCCAGCGCCAGGCTGCCGAAAATTCCCAGCAGCGAATCGAACACCGAGAAAAATGTGCGCAAGGATTTGGATGCATCCAGCAACGAGAACGCTGCAAATCCCATCTCCTTGATGGACGTCTCGATGGCCTCAACCTGCGACGGAGTTTTGACGCGCACGGAGAGAGAAGGATAAGTAGTCTTGTTGGCCGCACCGTCGCGCACGATGTCGCGCAGGTCGTTCACCTGCGCCGCGCGCAACGTTGCCGCAGTCTGCAGCGGCATCAGCAACCGGGCATTTCCGTAACCGCCGTAACCTTGCGCCGGCTCGGTCTCTACAATGCCCACAATCTTCAGCCGAAGCTCTTTGGGCACAACCGAAAATCCGCCGCCTGATCCATCCGAAGTTGTACTGCCGGAATTGTCGGCGGGAAGCGCCTGCCGTTCAGCGTAGCGCAGCACCAGGTCTTGCCCCACCAGCGAAGCCGGTTTGTCCGACAGATCCTTGGCGAATTCGATTTGTAGAATCGCTTCATTCGCGGTTGACGACGAGAAGAAGCTACCGGTCATGCCGTCAAATGAACCGGAATTTCGCGACGAATCCGGCATGCCGGCAACGACGGTGGCAAATGGCTTGTCGTTGTAGCGCACTTCCGTAAAAAACCGCACTTGCGGATAAACCTCGACAACGTTGACAAGCTTCTCGATTTCTTTGCGCGCATCGTCATCCAGAACGCGCGGAGGCTTGTCCGATTGCGGCTCGCGCTGCGGACGTCCCATGCCGCGAAAATTGTTTTTGGGAGTAACGATAATCGTGTCGAACAAACCGCTTTGTGAAAGGCGTTTCGAAGCCAGTTGCTGCAAGCCAACGCCCAGCGAAAGCATGGCAACAAGCGAAGCGACGCCAACCGCGACGCCCAACGTCGTGAGCGTGTTGCGCAGAATGGATTCGCGAAGATTGCGCAGCGCCAGGTCAGTAAGGTCGCGAGGCTTCATCAGGACAGGCCTTTCGTCGACGCTGCCGCAGAGAGCAACTTGCCGTCGCCCATCGTCGCCAACCGGTCGGCAAAGCGCTCGGCTAGCGGGCGTTCGTGCGTGACCATCACGATGGTCATGCCAAGCTGCTGCTGCAAATCGCGCAGCAGCGCCAGAATCGATTCGCCGGTTGCGGAGTCCAGATTACCGGTCGGCTCATCCGCGAGAAGAATTTTGGGACGATTCACGAGTGCTCGCGCGACGGCCACGCGCTGCTGTTCTCCGCCGGAAAGTTCCGTGGGGCGATGACCCAGACGGTGCGTCAGCCGCACGCGCTCCAAAGCCTCGCGAACGCGCCCAGCTCGTTCGGCGCGTTCCACTTCCGCGAGTCGCAGCGGCAGCTCGATGTTCTCTTCCAGCGTCATGCGCGGAAGAAGGTTGAACGATTGGAAGACCATGCCAATGGTGTTGCGGCGATAGCGCGCCAGTTCGAGAGGAGGAAGTTCGGCCAGGTTCTGGCCGCGGGCAAGAATCGAGCCGGAAGTAACGCGATCCAGTCCCGCAATGAGATTCAAAAGCGTGGATTTGCCTGAGCCGGATGAGCCAAGCAGCGCGAGGAATTCGCCCTCCGCGATCGAGAACGAAACGTCGTCGACTGCGTGGACGCTGCTTTCGCCCATGGTGTAGTAGCGGGAAACATGTTCCAAGTGGATGGCGGAGTCGGCGTTGGGCATAGTGGCAGCGATCAAATGGCGCAGTAATGATACGTCGAAACAGGGACAAAAATTTCAGTCGAGTTGCGGTGTAAACTCCAACGAAGCAAAAAGGGCATAGAATGCGGGTTGCTGATGGGCGTGGAAGCAGGCAAAGGAGGGAAGCAGGCAATGCTGGATGGGAAAAGCGCAAAGGAATGGATCGATTTGTATGTCGATGCGAAGCCAGCGGAATTGAGGGATGTGGCGGAGAAATTGCGCAAACTGGTGAAGAAGACGGTGAAGGGTACAAAGGAATCGGTGAATCCGTGGAAGATACCGACCTTCGAGTCCAATGGGCCAATGTGCTTTTTTATGGTTGGGAAATATCATGTGGCGTTCGGCTTTTTGCGCGGAACGTCGCTGCCCGATCCGGCGGGGCTGCTGGAAGGGACGGGGAAAAATCTGCGGCATGTGAAGTTGCGGACCGCGGAGGATGTGGGCACACCCGCGATAAGGAAATTGATTGAGGCGGCAGCGCGATTGAATAAGAAGGAGCCGATGGAATCGATGAAGGCGAAGAAGCGCGCGAAGTAGATTGTGCCCGAAGTCGGGTATCAGGGACCAGCAATCAGGGTTCAGGAGACAGAACTTGCAGGGATAACGGCTGGTGGGCTTCGTTTGCGAAGGAGAGCGATGAAACGGATTGCTGCGGTGTTGGCCGGTTTGTTGGCGGGCGGAACCGCCTGGGCGCAAAAGCCGCCGCTGTTGCCGGAGAAAGATGTGTCGGCGATTGCCCAGGAAATCAGCGGCGAGACGGCCAAGCGGAACCTGGAGGGCATTGCGCGGTTTCACCGGCAGCGGGGTTCGCAGGGATTTCATGCCGCGGCAGAGTTGGTGGCGGAGCGGTTGCGCGGGTATGGATTGAGCAACGTAGCAATTTTGGAATTTCCCGTGGATGGAAAGATTTTCTATGGCACGCAAAGGTCGCGGCCGGCGTGGGACGCGGAGTTTGGGGAATTATGGGAGACAAAGGATAGCGGCGCAGTGAAGTTGGCAAGCTTTGAGGCTGAGCCGGTGGTGTTGGCGGAAGACAGCGAGTCGGCCAATGTGACCGCGGATCTGGTGGACGTAGGAGCAGGAACGCAGGAGAGCGATTACGCGGGAAAGGATGTGAAAGGGAAAATCGTGCTGGTGAGTGCGCAACCGGGCGCGGTGCAGGATTTGGCGGTGGGGAAATTCGGAGCCGTGGGAATTGTGAGTTACGCGCAGAACCAGAAGACGGCGTGGTCGGGCGAAAACCAGGACGCCATTCGCTGGGGGCATCTGGAAACGTTTTCGGCGAACAAAACATTTGCGTTCATGGTGTCGCTGAAAACCGCTCGCGAGTTCAAGGAACGTCTGGCGAAGGGAGAGAAAATCACGCTGCACGCGGCGGTGAAGGCAGGGCAGCATCCCGGGAATTATGAAGTTGTGACAGCAACGATTCCCGGCGCGGATGCGAAGCTGAAAGACGAGGAGATTGTATTTTCGTGCCACTTGGATCACCAGCGGCCCGGGGCGAACGACAACGCCAGCGGCTGCGCGACGATCCTAGAAGTGGCGCGAACGCTGCAGAAACTGATCGGGGAAGGAAAGCTGGCGCGGCCGGCTCGGACCGTGCGTTTTGTATTTCCACCGGAAATTGAAGGCACGATGGCGCTGTTGAACGGCAAACCGGAATTTGCCAAGCGCATCAAAGCGGTGATTCACATGGACATGGTGGGCGGCGGCCCGGAAACCAAGGCAGTGTTCCACGTGACACGCGGGCCGATGAGCCTGCCGAGCTTTGTGCGGGATGTGGCGTGGGCATTTGCGGAGTGGGTGAATGAGGAGTCTTACGATTATGCGGCCACGGGGAAAGCGGCGTACCCGCTGGTGTCGCCGGAAGGTGGCAAGGAGCCGCTGCGAGCAGAGTATTCCGCACACAGCATGGGCAGCGACCACGATGTGTACCAGGATTCGTCGTTCAGAATTCCGTCGATTTATCTGAACGATTGGCCGGACCGCTACATCCACACGAATTTGGATACCGCGGCGAATATCGATCCCACAAAACTGAAACGCGCAGGCTTCATCGGCGCCGCCAGCGGTTATTTTCTCGCGCAGATGAACGAAGGAAACCTTCCGGCGGTTCTGCGGCTGATTGATCTGGACTCGCTGCGGATCGTTCAAGAGATTGCACAGAAACGAAATCGAGTCTCAGAGGACGACGGAGGCGAAATACAAAGATCGGAAGGCACTCTGATTCGCCCCCTGGTTGAGTCTGTGACGAATTTTGTGGGTGTCCCGTTCAACCGTGGCACCTCCACGCTGGCTCACATGAGCCAGAATCTCGATCGCAACTCTGAAGGAATGTCCGCAAGGGCGCTCAACGATGGAAGGGAGTCCGCGCGGGTTTACCAGCGAAAGTCGGGTCCTAAAGGACCGCTGGTGGTGTTTGGGTACGACTACTTCGACGCGGAGTGGACGAAACGGGGACACACGACGAAGCCGAAACTGCTGGAGTACGAAGGAGTGTGGGGCGGCGGAGAAGAGTACGCTTACGAGGTGCTGAATTTCGCGGATGGTAAGAGAAATGTCCAGCAAATCGCAGATGCGGTGTCGGCAGAATATGGTCCAGTGCCGGTGCAGCTTGTTGAGGAATATTTGAAAGCGCTTCAGGAAATTGGCGTGGTGGAAGAAGCGAAGTAGTCTGATGTCATGCGAGTTACGCAGCAGTGTTGTAATCTGATCGTGAACCGCACGGTGTGTTAGCATGTAAATCTGCAATCAGAAAGGGCCTGCCTGAGGAGCCTGCCTAAATGTCTGCAACCATGAAGGCGTTGCGAAAGACAAATGCGGCCAAGGGGTTGGAAATTCAAGAGGTGCCGGTGCCGTCGGTTGGCGCGCTGGATGTGCTGGTGCGTGTGTCGGCGACGTCAATTTGCGGGACGGACCTGCACATTTATGGATGGGATCGCTGGTCGCAGGGGCGCATCAAGCCGCCGGTAACTTTGGGGCACGAATTTTGCGGCATCGTAGAGCGAGTTGGCGAAGACGTGAGCGCGGTGAAGCCCGGCGATTTTGTGAGCGCAGAGATGCACGTGAATTGCGGTCACTGCCACCAGTGTCGGCTGGGCGAAGCGCATATCTGCCAGAATCTGAGGATCATCGGCATCGATCTGGACGGCGCGTTCGCCGAGTTCGTGAAAATTCCCGCGACGAATATCTGGAAACTGGATGAAGCCATTCCCGAGCACTACGCGGCGATTCTGGATCCGCTGGGGAATGCCGTACACACGGTGCTGGCGGGAGCAATCGCGGGGCAAACGGTTTTGGTAACGGGATGCGGGCCGATCGGGTTGATGTCGATCGCGGTGGCGAAGGCTTGCGGCAGTTCCACCGTGTTTGCGACAGAGACGAACGAGCACCGGCGCTTGATGGCTGAAGAGATGGGCGCCGATCACGTGATCAACCCATTCTCAGAAAATCCCGTGAAAAAGATTCTGGATGCGACGGGCGGCACGGGCGTGGATGTGCTGCTGGAAATGAGCGGGCAGCCGGCGGCGATTCAGCAAGGGTTCAAGGCGTTGCGCGCGGGAGGACGAGCCTCGCTGCTGGGGATTCCGACGGAAAACGTTCCGCTGGACCTGGTGCAGGATGTGATTTTCAAAGGCGCGACCGTTCAAGGGATTTACGGGCGGCGGATGTACGGGACGTGGGTGCAGATGACCGCGTTGCTGAAGGCCGGGCGCGTGAACCTGGAGCCATTGTTTGGCGAGCGCATGGTGCTGGACGATTTTGAAGCGGCATTTGCGAAACTGAATAGCGGACTCGCGGGCAAAATTCTGATGTACCCAAATGGAACAAAGAAGTAGCGACGGAACTCACCACAGAGAAGACCGAGCGCAGAGTTGGAGAAGGACGAAATGAACGAATCCGGTGCACAACAAACGAAACAGAATCCGTTGCAGTACGTCAGCGAAACGCTGCAGGATTTGCGCAGCAAGGGAATTGCGCCGAAACTGCGCGTACTGGAAGGCGAGCAGAAGTCGGTGTGCATGTTCGACGGGCGCGAAGTGATCAATCTGGCGTCGAACAATTACCTGGGGCTGACGTCGCACAAAGCGTTGCGCAAAGCGGCGATCGAAGCGGTGCGAAAACTGGGCGTGGGCGCGGGAGCGGTGCGCACCATCGCGGGCACCATGAAGCTGCACATGGACCTGGAAGAGCAGATCGCGAAATTCAAGTACACAGAAGCTTGCGTGGTGTTTCAGTCAGGATTCACGGCGAACGCGGGAACGGTGTCGGCGGTATTAGGCAAAGACGACATGATCATTTCCGACGAGCTGAATCACGCGTCGATCATCGATGGGGCGCGGCTCTCGAAAGCGACCATCAAGGTGTTCAAGCACAAGGACGTGGCGGATTGCGAACGGATTTTGCAGGAAAACGCGTCGTTTCCCGGCAAAAAACTGATTATCAGCGACGGGGTTTTTTCGATGGATGGGGATATCGCGCCGCTGCCGGCGCTGTGCGAGCTGGCGGAAAAATATGGCTGCATCATGATGGTGGACGACGCGCACTCCAGCGGCGTGTTGGGGCGCAGCGGTCGCGGAACCGTGGATCATTTCGATTGCCACGGCCGCGTGCACATTCAGGTGGGAACGCTGAGCAAAGCGATCGGGTCGATGGGCGGCTATGTTTGTGGATCGCGCGACCTGATTGATTTTCTTTATTTGCGGGCGCGGCCGTTTTTGTTTTCCACGTCGCATCCGCCCGCCACAGCAGCGGCTTGCCAGGCGGCGTTCACATTGCTGGATTCTACCGAGGGCGAAAAACTGGTCAAGAAGCTCTGGGCTAACACGAAATTCTTCAAGCGAGAATTGAAGAAGCGCGGGTTTCAGTTCAAGGCCAGCGAGACGCCAATCATCCCGATTCATGTGGGCGACGCGGCGAAGGCGTTTGAGTTTTCGCGGAAATTGTTTGACGCGGGCGTGTTTGCGCCGGCGGTCGGCTATCCGACGGTTGCGGAAGGCAAGGCGCGCTTACGGGCCATCGTGAGTGCGGCTCACAAGCGCGAGCATCTGTTGAAGGCGGCAGGCATTTTGGCTGAAGTGGCCAGGCCTCTGGGAATCGTGTAACGGAAATTCACTTGGTCGCCTAGAACCGCCTCATTCTTTTGTAAATTCTTCTTTTTGTTGAGTGTTTTTGTCGATCTGAGAACCTGCCCTATAGCCCAGCTAAATAATTCAAGATAAGCGGCCGCACTGTTGGCATGGTTTTTGCCATCTAACTGGTGGGCCCTGATTGCCCTTCCGTCTGGAAGGTTTTGTTCCAGCCAAATCATCGAGGGCTGTTGGAGGTTTTAGAATGAAACGCACCGGATTCATAATTTTAGGAACGCTAGTTTTTGCCGGCGCCGCGGTTTGTCAGACGCAGCCGCCAGCGCAGGCTGGAACGCAGACGGCTAGTTCAGCTACGGCGGTGCCGTCGTCGGAAAATCCGAAGCTGAATGCTTCGCTGGCAGACGGTTCGCCCATCGTTGCGGAACTGAGTTCATCGGTTGATTCCAAGAAAACGAAGCAGGGCGACGCGGTGACTGCACGCACAACAGCAGACATTCGCGCCGGCGGAAAAACCATTTTGCCGAGAGGGACGACGCTGGTGGGGCACGTAACCGAGGCCGCGGCGCGCGCAAAAGGTGGCGCTGATTCTTCTCTGGGCATTGCGTTCGACAAGGCAATCCTGAAGGGCGGCGAGGAACTACCTTTGAACGTCGCGATTGTCGCGGTGGCACCGCCGCAATCGGCGTTCGCGGGACAAAATATGAACAACAGCGGCGGCGAGCCAGTTACTTCGCCGGGTGTGCCGTCTAACATGGGCCGACCTGGTTCTACGGGCGCGATGGGAGGGACGCCTGCAACACCAAGCGCTCCCACGGGTCCTCCGGTAGATACCACAGTGGCCACGAACGGTGCCCCACCAGAAAAAGGTCTGGACGCCACGGGACGACTGACACCCGACAGCCGCGGCATTTACGGGACGAAGGACGCGAGTCTGCGTCCGACGACGACGAATCCCGCCGAAGGTTCGATAATTACGTCGAATGGCAAAAACGTGCATCTGGACAGCGACACGCAACTGTTGCTGGTGACCCAAGGCCGCGGCGGAGCAGCAGCGGCGCCGAAATCGTAGTTTGTTTGCACAACTGTGGAGCAGAGGGCGCGCGCGAGTGCGCCCTTTTGTTTTGTTGATTCGATAACAGCGGCTCGCGCTTGCTATACTCGCCGGGATGCCTGCCGAACAAAAGAAACTCTTCCTGATTGATGCGATGGCGCATATCTACCGGGCGTTTTACGCGCCAATGGTGCGGATGAACGCGCCCAGCGGAATGCCGACGAAAGTGCCATTTTTATTTTTGAACATCGTGCGGCGGATTTTGAAGGACTACAAGCCGGAGTACGTGGCCATCGTGTTCGACACCCGGAAGCCGACGTTCCGCGACAAATTATTTGAAAAGTACAAGGCGCAGCGGCCGCCTATGCCCGACGAAATGAGCATCCAGCTGCCGTACGTGCGGCGGCTGATGGAAGCGATGAATCTGCCAATTCTGGAACTGGATGGCTATGAAGCCGACGACGTAATCGGCACCATGGCGAAGCTGGGGAAAGCGAAGAGCCTGGACGTGCTGGTGGTGTCGAACGACAAGGACATGATGCAGTTGGTGAACGCAGGCGTAAAGATTTTGCGCACCGGCACGGGCGGAGCGAAAGCGGACACAATTGTTGACGCAAAGAAGGTAGAAGAAATTCTGGGAGTGACGCCGGACAAAGTGATCGACTTGATGGCGCTGCTGGGCGACACCGTTGACAATATACCCGGCGCAAAAGGAATCGGAGAAAAAGGCGCCACGGAGTTGATCCAGAAATATGGCAGCGTGGACAGCGCGCTGGAGCATGCCGCCGAAGTGCCCAATAAACGTTATCGCGAAGCGCTGCAGCAGCAGGTGGAGCAAGTGAAGCTGAGCAAGCAGCTTGCGGCCATTGAAATGGACGTGCCGTTGGAACTGGACACGGAGAAACTGAAGGCGCGCGAGCCGGATGTTGCCGCGCTGTCGGCGCTGTATCGCGAGCTGGGCTTTAACTCATTACTGAAAGAATTGCTGGCAGTCGGAGCTGCGCCGCAACAAAGCGGAGACGCCGCCGCAACTTTGGGCGCTGCTGCTGCGGACAGCGCGACGGTGCAGACACCGAAAGATTATGCGCAGCTGGCGAATGCCGACGAATTCCGCGCTTATCTGAAAAACCTGGCGGCAAAAGATTCCCTGGCGATTTGGCTGAACCTGGAAGCGGGAGAACGCGGAAGCGAGGGATTTGGAACGCGGGTCGCGTCGATTGAAGTGTCGTCTAAAGCGGGCGAAGGACGCGCGGTGTGGGCGGACGAAAAAGGGGAGGCGCTGAACGCGCTGGAGCCGGTATTGCGCGACGCCAAGCGGCGGAAGATCGTGCACGACCCCAAACTGTTCCAGTTGCTGGCGGGGCAGACAGAAAATATCGAACACGCCACACAATTTTATTCGTATCTGTTGCGGCCGACGACTGCGAACCACAACTTTGTCGATGTAATTTTCCGGCAATTCAATGTGCCGATGGGTGGAGGGCCGGGGGAACGGGCGGATTACCTGCAACGGTTGGCGCCGGCTTTGCGCGAGCAGATGGAAGCGCAGGATTTGCTGGGCGTATACGAAAAGATCGAGCTGCCGCTGGCCGGAGTGCTGGCGGAAATGGAGCGCGTGGGAATTCGAGTCGACCCCAAAGCGCTGCAGAAGATGTCGGAGTCGATGGAAAAAGAAATACGGAGAATCGAGAAGGAGATCTGGCTGCTGGCGGACGCGGAATTCAATGTGAACTCGCCGACGCAGCTTGCGGAGATTCTGTTCGACGAATTAAATTTGCAGCCGCCGGGGCGTCGCGGGGGCAAGAAAGTGCGGTCGACTGCGGCGGACATTCTGGAAGCGATGAGCGCGCAACACGAACTGCCACGCAAGGTGATCGAGTACCGGGAAATTGCGAAGCTGAAATCCACGTATGTGGACGCGTTGCCAAAGCTGATTCACCGGGAGACGGGGCGGCTGCACACCAGTTTTTCGCAAACGGTGGCGGCGACGGGCAGGCTCAGCTCCAGCGATCCCAATGTGCAAAATATTCCGATTCGCAGCGAGCTTGGCAGAGAGATCCGCGCGGCGTTTGTGGCGGACATGGGCAAGCTGCTGCTTTCGGCTGACTATTCGCAGATCGAGTTGCGCGTGATGGCGCATTTCTCGCAGGATCCAGTGTTAATCGAGGCGTTTCGCAATGGCGAAGACATTCACGCCCGAACGGCGCAGGAAGTTTTTGGCGTAGGACCGATGGCGCAGACCGCGGAGCACCGGCGCGCGGCGAAAGCCATCAATTTTGGAATTATTTATGGCTTGTCGGCGTTTGGCCTGGCGCAGCAACTGGGAATTGAGCAGAGAGAAGCGGCGCAATTCATCAACGCATACTTCACGCGCTATAAGGGTGTGAAAGACTATCTGGATCGCGTGCTGGTGGAGACGCGGCAGACCGGCGTGGCAAAAACGCTGTTCGGCAGAATCCGTCCGATTCCGGATATCGTGTCGCCGCAGGTGCAGCTGCGTAATTTTGCGGAGCGCACCGCGCTGAACTCGCCGCTGCAAGGCACCGCGGCGGACTTGATCAAGCTCGCCATGATCGCGATCGACAAGCGCCTGGCTGCGGAAAAGTTACAGGCGCAGATGATTTTGCAGGTGCACGATGAGCTGCTGTTTGAGGCGCCCATCAAAGAACTGAAAGCGCTGGAAAAGCTGGTGAAGGAAGAAATGGAAGGGGTCCACAAACTCGCTGTTCCGCTGGTGGTGGAAATCGGCACGGGGCCGAACTGGCGCGACCTGGAGTAAGGAATCGAAGAGTGGCACCGGTGCGACTGGCTGTTCTCTCCACCGAGCGTGCAAAGAGCTGGTTTGCGGAACGCTGGGCAAACTACATCGAATTTCTCGAATTTCCGACGACAGAGCGGTGAGTCAGTGCTGGCAGCAAGATGTCCGGTTACGCGACTTCCCGGACACTTAGAGCAGTAAACTTACAGCTCAGTTTCGCGTGGCATACAATGCCAATCATGCCCAATCAACCCGCCCCAAATACTGTGAGAACCTACCACTTGTCCCCCGAAGGGTATACGGCGGCTCGCAATAAAGTCTTGAGACTGAGCCTTATGGTATTAGCAGGCGCAATTCTTTTTGCGCTTGTTCTTGTGTATAAGATGTTCGGCCAAACTTGGCACCGGGATTCGTTACCAGCCATCGTTGGCGGAGGCTAAGCCGCTGGATGCCGCTGGCGCATGTACCGCCGCACGGGTGGACCGCTCTAACTCGCTGGATGTGGATGCCTCCTGTAATTACGATGATCCTCTTTGCTCTATTCTCTATGACCGCAACAAACTGGGTGATTTTCGCCACAGGAGTGCCGTTGCTAATCGGACTCTCGGTGAGTATTTGGCTCATTCGCCGAAGCGTTCAAACATCCGCGCACATGAAACGCCTTTCCCTCTTAACTGTGCTTCCTCTGTTGGCCATAATTGCGAAACTGATTCAGGCAATCCAAAGGTTGAGATAATCGGGCCGTCAAGAAAAACGCTCAAGTCCCGATATACGCGCTAATCGTCCAAGTTGTATCAGCACCCCAGCTTTCGCCGTGGGCGGCTAATCGGACACAAGCCGTGACTACGGCGCGTCAAGCACCATTTTTGCGGTGTCTAATCTATGTAGAGGTGGGTCCCGAATGTCGCCTGCGTTCCATCGCACAATACGTGCGCTTTTCGTCGTATTTGCGATCGTCCTCGTTTTGTTGGTCGGTGGGATTGCAACCTATCTCGGCCACATTCGCAGCATGGCTACAGAACTAATCGCCTCCGCACGCGAAATCCGAACCACAGAAGATGCTGAGCGAGAAATTGCGGCGTGGAAGGTCCGTGCAGGGAATGACTTTTGGATCGAAAGCGACCATCCGGGCGGGGACCACAACTATGATGCTTCCATAGCGAGTCTGGCCATCGCCCGGTTGCGTATTGTTCAACCCACAGGAGTCACCGTTGCTTTGACGATGCGGGGCCAAAAACTACGAAGCGTCACTGTCATTCAATGGACGGGATGGTATCCGGTGGCATCCGTTTGGATTCACGAATGGTTCGATGAAACGCTGCCAAATCACCTCCGCGTGCTCGGCCACCGCAAGCCATACGATGCCGTGGTGGAATTTCCATCCTCGATTCCTGAGCACGAGCGGCGAAAAGCCTTTCAGATGAACCCAAACTGTTTGGTGCTGCCCAGCGGATGCAAGAACGCTGGCGAACTCCTCCCCGGAATTTGGCAGTTGGAATCCGACCAAGGTCCCGATTAACGCGGTCCCTAGGTTTTTACGATCTGGGGATTTCTGCGAGCACCCAAGGGATTCTTGTAAGGAACTGCACCGCACACAGATGGACGTTCGAAGGCAAAGTGCCAGTCGGAAATGATGTGACTACCCAGAACACGAAACGGTCCTCAGGAGGAGGAGTTTCTGCCCCACCTACAAGTTGGCCGACAAAGAGGAACCATCCACCGTACAAGATGAGTCTCTGTGGATTGCTCGCGTCAAAGTCATACTGAAACGCTTCCCATTCCCTTGTTGAGTCAATGCCTAGGTTTCCCAGAAGGTTGAGGAATTCCGCTGGAAATACACTCTGCTTTTGGGCTGCGAAGTTCTTGCAATAGATGCAGTCGCAACTCTCAGACCCGGCTACTTTGATTGTTTCTCGATATAGGCCAACCGTGGCATCACGATCGAATAGGATTTTCTGCTGACCTATTATGAGTTCTCGTTCCATGCCCGTCATTCTATCGCGGCACACTCCGGTGAGTTCTGATAAACGCTGCCGGCACAACCGGTCGAAGTGGGTACTGGCTTCCACTCGTCCGATTTGCGTCTCCGACTACATTTGTGATTTTTTTTCAACTGTTCGGCTGAGCGGAAGAATTCTCCTGACCGCGTACCATGCGGCGAAATTGATAACGAGAGCATGCGACAGGTGTATCATCGCTTGCAGAGACCTCTGAAAATGCACCCGGCAACGTGGAGCTCGATGAGAATCATCGCTGTCTTTTCGATTCTCGGAATGACGGTGGGGGCTGCCATCTCGTTCACTCTGCCTCAACATTACGTTTCGCGGTCAAGGTTCATAGTCGAGCCAGCCGACGAGTCCACGCTGCTAATGGCGAACCGTGTGGTCCAAGAAAGTGCTTTCGACCGCCATGCACTCGCGTCGCTCATTCGAGACTACGATCTGTACCCTCGTGACCGCGGTCGCCTGTCCCAGGATGCGCTCATCGAAGAAATTACCGACAACATCCGCGTAAATGCTGGGCCAGCCGCTTCAGCGAGGAATTCCCGCATTTTCGATGTCTAGTTTGACTACCGGGACGCCCATGTCGCTGACCGCGTGAACTTGCAACTCGTGCGTCTTATCTTGCTGCATAATGTGGCCGAAAAGACGAATCTTACTTTCCGCGTGCTCGAACCTCCGACTGTCATCCGAATGCCCGAAGGCGCTGCCCGAGTGCGACTTGCCTGCTTCGGATTGTGGACCGGGTCGCTCATTGGCCTCATCTGTGGCCTGTTCAGGTTGCAGACCGCTTCGAGCATCCGCGACTCCTGATTGATGTCTTAACGATGCCGGCCTCGCGACGGCCCGAGTAGACTGTTCGGTGTTCACCCTACAGAGCTCGGACCGAAGGAGGCCGAGGTGAAAATTATAGGATGTGATTTGCATGCTCGCCAGCAGACGTTGGCGATGCTGGACACCACCACCGGCGAGGTCGTGAAGACGACTCTGAAGCACGAAAGCAACCAGGTGCGAGAGTTTTATTCCAACCTTGCGCGGCCGGTGCGTGTGGGGATCGAAGCTACAGGATCCATGCAGTGGTTTGTAAACCTCATGGAACAACTCGGAATCGAATGTCTGGTGGGACATCCGTCAGAGATTCGAGCGGCCGAACCACGAAAGCAGAAACATGATCGGCGAGATGCGGATTTACTTCTATCGCTGTTGATCGAAGGCCGCTTTCCGGCGATCTGGTTACCCACGAAAGAACTGTTAGACCTGCGGGCATTATTGCGGCACCGTCACCAATGGGTGTGCCTGCGGGTCAAACTACAAAATGCGCTGCAGGCCATTGCGTTGGCGAATGGCCTCCGACGCGGCTCCTCCCTGTGGACGCAAGCAGGCCAACAGGCGATCGCATCTCTGCCGTTGTCGCCGCACGCTGCCTATCGGCGGAATGAATTGCAGGCGATGTATGTGAAATTCGAGACGGAGATCGAAGAACTAAATCGGCGAGTCGAGCAGCAAGCTCGTGAACGATCCGGGGCACGGTTGTTGATGACGCATCCTGGAGTGGGACCGATCACGGCGTTAGCTACCGAAGTATTCCTGGGCGATCCAGCCCGATTTGGAGACAGCAAAGAACTGGCCAGCTATGTAGGGATAATTCCTCGAGAACATTCCAGTGGAGGGCGGCAGCGGCTAGGCGGCCTGACCAAACAGGGCAATCCGCTGCTACGATTTCTTTGGAGTGAAGCAGCGATCCATGCAGTACGCCGGGATCCCGAGTTGAAACAGTTTTACCGCCGTAAATTAATCCAGAAAGGACTCGGAAAAGCGCGAGCAGCGGTGGCGCGCAAACTGGGAATCCGAATGTGGATTATGTTGCGAGATCGTATCGAGTACAACGAGTTCTGTCGTCGTGGACAGATGCAGCAGAAAAGTGGTGATGCCTGTGCGGGGATGCCAGCAGCGCGTTATGGTGCAAAGTCACCGGCTGATTGATTAGGCTACCCGCCTCCCTGAAAGGGGAGATCGAAAAACTCATCATGGTCGTTAGTGATCGAAGAGATGACTGGTGGGCAACACCAAACGATGAACAGTAAGGCTGAGCAACTTAGGGTGACACAGATAAACATGAAATACAGAAACAGACGCATTTACTGCGCCGACGAAGACGTGTGTTCAATCCGAGCAATGAATTTAAGAAAAATCTCTTGCAACGGTCGGCATCGTTAGAGATAACGCGGCGGCCTCAACGGGTCGACGAGTGTACTGCCCCCCGCGCAGTTAGAACGGCCCAAAATCTCGCTGCACCTTCGGGCAAGAAGCACTTGAGTACTCGGGCCAGCACCATAATTGACAATGGTCATTCCTAAACATAGACTTCGCGTTAGTTCAGTCATAAGATATCGATTCAATAACCAAGGGTCGGACGTGCGCACACTGTTACTCATTTTCGTCGCGTTTCTGACTATATCGACTACGACGGGCCAGGAGTGTGCATGGGCTGGTAAGATATTTGCCGACGATGAAATGAACCTAAATGGACGAGTGTGTCAGATTTGTCAAAACGGACGGTGGGTAGATCGGGCTGTCAAGTGTGAGGAATGCAAGCCCAAAACAATTCCCGTTGAATTTAATCCCACTCCGGCTGCAAACGATTGTACTGCCAGACCGAACCGGTCGGCGCCACTACAAACGTTTACCGATGGTGCCCGTGCGATACTGAACGGCAAATTTCAACTCTGCTCTGATGGCCAATGGCTCGACTCAACTCCCACGCGCTCGCAAATATGTGCGGCACCATAGCATGAAGGGTTAGTGGCTCACCGATTCGTGGAGTGCTTCTAACTCGGAAATCCGGAGATCGGGGGACAGTCCCTGGGCTTTTACGATCTGGGGATTTCTGCGAGCACCCAAGGGATTCTTGTAAGGAACTGCACCGCACACAGATGGACGTTCGAAGGCAAAGTGCCAGTCGGAAATGATGTGACTACCCAGAACACGAAACGATCCTCAGGAGGAGGAGTCTCTGCCCCACCTACAAGTTGGCCGACAAAGCGGAACCATCCACCGTACAAGATGAGTTTCTGTGAATTGCTCGCGTCAAAGTCATACTCAAACGCTTCCCATTCCCTTGTCGAGTCAATGCCTAGGTCTCCCAGAAGGTTGAGGAATTTCGTTGGAAATACACTCTGCTTTTGGGCTGCGAAGTTCTTGCAATAGATGCAGTCGCAACTCTCAGACCCGGCTACTTTGATTGTTTCTCGATATAGGCCAACCGTGGCATCACGATCGAATAGGATTTTCTGCTGACCTATTATGAGTTCTCGTTCCATGCCGGTAATTCTATCGCGGCACGTCCCGGCAATCGTAACCGGTAAAGTGGAGTTAGCCCCAGGCCGAGAATATTAGTCTTGCGATTCAACAGTGCACTTTGTAATATGAAGTACTTTGCGTGCTACGACTATGACTGTTTTTGACCTACTTTTCATCATCGTGTCTCTAATCTCTGTGGTGACCATGGTGGTTGCCGCAGCCTTTGCCATTCGAGGGCAACTTCCGAGGGCGCTCAAGATTCTCTGGTTCTATTGCATCTGCGCCGCCGGGTATTTCGCTATTGCCGTTGCGATCGCGTTTTTGAAACCGCAGCGGGTGATGAGCATAGGCGATCCATGGTGCTTTGACGACTGGTGTCTGACAGTTGAAAAAGTGGATCGGACGGCCGGCTTTTCGCAGGTTTCTTACAACGTTGAACTCCGCATCTTCAGCCACGCCAAACGCGTCACGCAACGCGCAAATGGAGCGTGGATCTATCTGATTGACGATCGGGGTCGCCGCTACCCTCCCGACCCCGCTCCATCCGCCGTACCGCTGGATACACTGCTCCGGCCGCTGGAGTCTGCTACCACCCTGCGTGTCTTTCATGTCCCGCCAGACGCTCATAAACTTGGGCTCATCACCGGCCATGGAGGACCATATTGTGGGCTCATGGACATACTCATCATCGGCAGCGGCGGTTGTTTGTTCCGTAGGCCGACCATGATCCGGATTCAGTGAGGCACTCAGCTCGCCCCAGTGCCTGATAAACGCGGTGGTCTCAGCTACATGGAAGAATGAAGGCGCGGGACCTGTCCTGGGGGACAGGATTCTGATACGGCACGTTGAATCCGCGTTAACGAGAAGCGAAGAAAACGGCGTGCTACGCTGAGGCGCGTGGTGGAACTGAGGGAAGAATGCGCCGAACAACCGAACTCTTTGTGATTGCCAGTCTGCTGGTAAGCGTCGCGGGCTGCAGTGGTCTAACGGATTTGAAGCACACCAGCAACAGCGGAGGCAGCGGCGGAAGCGGCAGCGGCAGCGGAACGCAAGGATCGAGCGTGGTTGTGTCGCCGGCAGCGGTGACGGTGCAGCCATTCGGAACGCAGGCGTTTACGGCGACAGTATCAGGCCTGTCGAACAGCACGGTGACGTGGTTGGTGAATGGGGTAGCCGGTGGCAGCCAGACGACAGGATTGATTTCCAGCGCTGGCGCGTATAGCGCGCCATTAAAGATTACGCCCAGCCTGATTCCCGCGAGCGGCGACAATGTCACGCTGACGATCACGGCGATCTCGCAAGGGGATTCAACAGTAACGGGAACGGCCACCATCACGCTGCTGACACAACAACAGGCGACGCAGGCCGGCGCGGTGAAGCTGGGCACGTCCGGCGGGAATATCAACGACACATCAAGTGGAATGTGCTGCGCGGGAACCCTGGGGTCGCTCGTCACGTTAGGTGGGACGCAATTCATTTTGAGCAACAATCACGTGATGGCCGAGAGCGATGGCGGAATCGTGGGAGATGCGATCAGCCAGCCGGGATTGATCGAGACGAATTGCAGCACCACGGGGACGCAGACAGTCGCGAACCTTTCGCAGTTCTTCAATTTAGAGAGCGGACCGACGCCGAAGGTTGACGCGGCGCTGGCGCAGGTGGCATCCGGAAAAGTGGATAGCGCCGGCAACATTGTATTGCTGGGAGCAACGCAAACGAATGGCGTGCCGGATCCGGGCGCACCCGCGCAAGGCTCGGGAATCACGCCAACGCAAGCAATGGCTGCGCCGCACAATGGATTGGTGGCGAAGAGCGGGCGTACCACGGGACTGACTTGCTCGACAGTGCTGGCAATGAACGTGTCGTCCAACGTGGATTACTACGCGCACTGCGGCGATAGCACCGTGGCGTTTACGGTGAGCTACACCGACCTGGTTTCCGTGTCGGGCGGAGATTTCAGCGCCGGCGGCGATTCCGGATCGTTAATCGTTACGCAGGACACGGCGGAAGCGGTGGCACTGCTGTTTGCCGGATCGGATACGGATTCGGTGGGAAATCCCATCGGCGATGTGCTGAATGCGTTCACCGGGAACAACGGAGCGCCGACGTTTGTGGGCGGGACGACGCACCAGGTGCTGGGATGCAGTCTGACGCTGACGCCGGCGGTAGCAAAAGCTAGAAGCGCGCAAGTCTCCGCGGAAACGCTGCGCAGCGCTTCGCTGGTGCGCGATCTTCACGCGCCGGAATTGCTGGGGGATATCGCTGTGGACGCGATTGGCGTTGGGCAAAGCTACGACCATCCTGGGCAAGCCGCAATCCTGCTTTTTGTGAATTCGCGCGGGTCGCTGGCGGGATTGCCGCAGAGCATCAACGGCGTGAGCACGCGTGTGATTCAGGGAACATCATGGGGATTGCACGGAATGCTGAGCAGCGAAGAGAGCACGCAGCTGTTGAGCGGTGTTGCGGATCCGCTGGGGGTCTACACGCTTCGCTCGGGAGAACTGGAGCGCGCGAAGGCCGTGCAGAAAGCGCACCAGGCTGAGTATTTGAGCCAGCCGGGAGTTTTGGGAGTGGGGATTACGTCCAGCGTGGACGCGCCGGGCGAGGCCGCGTTGCTGATCTACGTGAATCACGGGGCATCGGTGAGCGGCATTCCCGCGGTGATCGATGGACTGCGCACGCGCGTGCGCGAGACCAGCCGGTTTGTGGCAGGGCGCGACGGCAACAACAGCAACGCTTCGCACGGGTGCCGTGTGCCGGCATCGATGGCAAGCGTGCTGAAGCTGAAGCCCTGAGAAAACGTTCCTCTGACTAGAGTTGAAGGTGGCTTGGCGCCGGGGTTACTGCCGCGTCGCGGCCGGTCGTGGGCCCTTCTTTTGCGCGCGCCGCAGGCGTAGAATCAAAGCGAATAGTCCTTATCGCTCCACAGACAATTGACCCCAGGGGGTGTATATGCGACGCAGCATTGTGTGGTTCCTCAGTGCAGCTGTTCTTCTCCTCGGTTTGGGTGTAGCCCTAGCGCAACAGAAAGACGCGAAGGCGCAAACCGATGCTCCATCGGCGCCGATTCCCGCAGCCGATGCGGAAAAAAAGAACCCGGTAAAGCCGACACCGGAAGGATTGGCGGAAGCCAAGCGGTTGTACAAGTATCACTGCGCGATGTGCCATGGAGAACAAGGCGACGGCAAGGGAGATCTTGCGGTTGACATGAAATTGGGACTGAAGGACTGGCGCGATCCGGATTCGCTGGCGAAGGTGACGGATGGCGAGCTGTTCTACATCATCACGAACGGGCGCGGCAAAATGACGGGCGGCGAGGGAGACCGCACCAAGGAAACGACGCGGTGGAATCTGGTGAATTTGGTGCGTTCGTATTCGATGAAGCCGGCAGCAGCAGCGCCAGCGCAGTAGTTTGGATGGAAAACCCTCATCCCTGAAGGGATGAGCTACAAGACACACCGCTCTTATTCGCTTTCGGGCGTCCCTTGTACCGGGGACGCCCGATTGATTTGGCGGCGCTTCGCGGTATGCTAGGTCGCGACAATCTGTAAAAGGACGGGAGGCTGATATGGCTCATGCGCCGAAGTTTCTGGGGTTCGTGAACGACGCGAAGAAACGCGTTAAAGAAACAAACGTCGCCGATGTGAAACGGCGAATGGATGCGGGAGAAAAATTTGTGCTGGTGGATGTGCGGGAAGAGAGCGAGTGGGCGCAAGGACATTTGCCGGGGGCGATTTATCTGGGCAAGGGGATTATCGAGCGAGACGTTGAGGCGCGCGTGCCTGATACGGGAACGAAAATGATTTGCTATTGCGGCGGCGGATTCCGTTCGGCGCTGGTGGCGGATAATTTACAGAAGATGGGATACACGAACGTGGAATCGATGGACGGCGGATGGAAAGGCTGGGTGTCAGCGGGGCATCCCACGCAGAAGGATCTGTAGACCTACCGCAAAATCAACGCGATTCGGAAGCCGTTTCTGCTTTGGATTTCAGAGCCTTGAGATAAATATCAATGCTAGTGCTGCGCCGGCCATCTGATCTGGTGGCGCTATCAGGCATTGGTCGCTCCTTCAGGTTTTTTAAACCAGTATTTGGCGGGTGCTATAAAAGCGAGCAGAAGTCCAGCCCCTTGAAATAGGGCCTGCATTATGCTGAGCGCTGCGACAATGGCTGAGCGACCAAATTCTGCTCTGACGAAAGAGAAGTAGAATGGCAGACCGAGAAGAAAAAGAACGAGCAAGCTAATCCGAGCCCAATTTTTTCCTTGAGACATTTTCCAAATAAGATAGCTGAGGAGGACGAGCGTAACGACTGCATCCAGGACAACTTTTTGGATCGGTCCGAGGCTCTTGAGATGACCCCAATCAATCCAGGTAGCGATAAGTCCGATGGCTAACGCGACCAGTTGAAGAAAAATGGACCTGTTGACCCCCGGCGGCCTTGAAGACATGCGCTGGAGCATATCGTTCTGATGCCAGGTTGTCGAGCGATTGGAACCGAAAGCCAAGGTTGACGGTCTGCGTGTTATCCGCGGGTGAGCGCGATCCAGGTGAGGATTGATATACACGAGGCTGTTCCTACGATGTAGGTTACGGCCCCCGGCCACAGCCTGCCCGTCCATTCAAATAGAAAGCAAGCAACCATCGCCAACAGAAAAGCCGTTACGACATCGGTCATTGGCCAGCAGAGGGCAGATGCCAGTGAAGCCGCCAGCGAGGCCGCAACCAATCCATATCTTTCTCTCCAACTGGAAAAAATGAATCCCCGGAACAATCTTTCCGACATAAATCCCAATGCGACCAGGAGCAGCGCCGAAATAATGATCGGTGCCGGTCGGGTGAAACTGTTCACGAACAGTTCGACCATCCCGAGTGGCTCGGAAGCTTTAAGCGTTATTGGAAGTGACAAAAATGGAATCAGTAAGCCACTGCCTACGGCGAGAACGCCGGCAGTTGAAAGCCTTGCCCTGCCAGGTTGCGCCTTCGCTGGATTCGCTCCCACCAAGAAGAGGGCAATCGCTAGCCCGGTGCCAAACACAAGGCTGCCTCCGAGGTCTGAATAGTTCAAATACTGATCAAATCGAGCAATCTGCTTGGTCCGGGCCAAATTGACCAGAAAGCCGAATGCAACTCGACTGTAGAGAACGCGCAGAGCAAGAAAAGTCAGAGCGACGAGAAGTGCTCTTAGAGGCGTGAAGTTGCTTCGGGTAGGGATGGCCATTGAGGACCCTCGTGTGTAAATACCATTTATTCGGTGCTACGTTGCATTCAACTCAGGTTCTGGTTCTGTGGGTCGTGTCTCTCGCCAGAGTGCAACGAGGTAGGAGCGCAGAACCGGAAGAACGGTGGTGGACGTAACGAAATCCCGGCGCTCCGCAGGACTGTTGCGCACATCGATGTGCGAGTACGCGACAGAGTACTGCCCCTGGTATCTCGCAAGCGTTACCCGGGCCGGAGGTGGACTGAACCTTTCAAACCCGTGTTGCTCACAGGTCGAAAAGAGAATTTGGTCGAATGCTTGGCCAGCTCTGAAATGCTTGTCCCAGCCCGCATCGATGCCGCACTGAAGCACTCTCTTCACGAAGGGCTTCCAGTCAGGCCAAAAGTCGGGCATTAGCTGCAGTGTCTCTAAAAGGCCAGACCACGAGCCCTGATTGTGCTCCATTACATCGCGAGAAGTCATGACGGAGTTCATTATCGTCCAACAAAGAAGGATCTGTAGACCTACCGCAAAATCAACGCGATTCGGAAGCTGTTCCGGTGCCAACTTGTACGATTACCGCTGCTAGCTCAGACGGTCGATGCAACACCATCTAATCGATGGATCGGACAATACTTCCCCTGAAGATCGGATCTGTTTGGCTGCACTCGGTCAAAACCTAGCCATGGTAGCGTTTCGACTGATCTGACCTAGCGAGGGGTCTTAGCTTTTATTTTCAACGCAAAGTCGGTTCGAACAGAGTGTTGCATCGACCTATTGAGACCACCGCGTTTACCAGGACTTTGTGGATATACTTGCAACCATGCCGCATGCGCGTGGTAGATGCCCTTCATGTCATGGAACTGGCCGCTGTCCTGACTGCAACGGGACTGGAAGCGCTATTGCCTCAAGGTGTGTCATGTGTGTCGGGAGTGGCAAATGCGAACGATGTGGTGGAATGGTCACCCGTTCTGACGAATCCCCACTCGATTGGCTACGCAGTCTCGTGAGAAGACTCCAAGGCAAACCTCCGTTCGAGGGTCTGTAATCGGGTACTAACACCCACACATTTCCGATTTCGGCGTTAGGACTAAGCCGCTGTCGCGGCGGACGCGGTGGCGTGGAATGCTCACGAGATCCGCACGGGTTTAGTTTTGAGGTCACAGAGAGGAGGTCCCTGTGACCCAACTTCGACAAAGGATGTTGGAAGAACTCCAACGTCGCAACTATTCTCCAGCGACAACCCGCAGTTACATTCTGTCCGTAAAGCAGTTTGCCAGTACTTCGGCCAGTCTCCCGAAAAACTAGGTGCCGAGGAGATTCGCCGTTACCAGCTTCACCTGCTCAAAGAAAAGAAAGTCAGCGCAGGCACGGTCAAGATCCGCATGTCGGCTTTGCGCTTTCTTTACAAGAAGACCCTGAAGCGACCCGATCTCGCCTTCGATGACCTGGTTTATCCGAAGAGACCCAAAAAGCTACCGGTGGTGCTGAGTCCCGAAGAAGTCGCACGGCTGATTGAAGCAGCACGTCACCCCATGCATCGCACCATCCTCATGGTTCTCTACGGTACCGGTATGCGCCGAACCGAAGCATCGTTGTTGAAGGTGAGTGACATCGACAGCCAACGCATGGTGATTCACATTCGCCATGGCAAAGGTTCCCAAGACCGCGATGTTCCTTTGAGGCCCAAGTTGCTGGAAGCCTTACGCGAATATTGGCGTTGGAAAAAGCCCAAAGACTATCTGTTTTCTAGTACCGCAGGTCATCGGGGTGTGGAACAACCTATCTCCGACAAGACGGTTTGGAATATCTGCAAAGAGGCTGCCGTTCGTGCCGGCATCCAGAAAAATATTGGACCGCACACTCTGCGCCACAGTTTTGCCACGCACCACATGGAGGCCGGCACCGATCTACGGACCATCCAGCTGCTGCTGGGACACGCACACCTGGAGCACACGACAGTCTATTTGCATCTTTCGCACCGTCACCTGCAGACCGCGATTGATCCACTCGATCAACTCGCGATTCATAACCAGCAACATCTGCCGCAGTCCGAGGATAAACCTTAGTGACCAGGCCACCCTGGGAGGTGGCCGACGTCATCCGCATCGCAGGCAGTAGGTTTCGGGAAAACCATGGCGCATCGCTGACCTGGCCGCAGGTCAAGGTGCTCCGGGCCATTGCCCGTTGTCGTACTGCCGCACTGGGCGGCCATCTCGATGTATGCACCGGTTGCGGATATCTCACCGGTATCTCCTACAACTCCTGCAGGAACCGGCATTGCCCGAAGTGTCAGACCGGCGCTCGCGAGACCTGGCTCACCAAGCGCCAACAGGAACTGTTGCCGGTGAACTATTTTCATCTCGTCTTCAGCGTGCCGCACCTACTCGTCCCGCTGATCTGGCAGAACAAAAAAGTCTTGTTCACTCTCTTGTTCGATGCCGCTGCTGCCACTTTGCTGGAAGTTGCCGCGGATCCAAAACATCTCGGTGCCGAGATCGGCTTCCTCAGCATCCTGCACACCTGGGGACAGACTCTGCAACCGCATCCACACATTCACTGTGTTGTGCCGGGCGGAGGACTGTCGCCCGATCACGAGCACTGGCGTTCTACCCCCGCCCACTTCTTTTTACCGGTTCGGGTTCTCAGCCGTGTCTTTCGCGGAAAGTTTGTGGCCGGATTGCGACGCGCTTTTCGAGCGAACCAATTGGCGTTCTATGGAGACTGCCTCTCGCTGGCCATCGAAACACAGTTCGCGGCATTCCTGCGCACCCTGTTTCGAGAGGACTGGGTCGTCTACTCCAAGCCACCGTTTGGCGGTCCCGAACATGTCCTGCACTATCTGGCCCGTTATACGCATCGCGTGGCTATTTCCAACCACCGCATTCTCGAGGTAAGCGATTCCCACGTCGCTTTCCGATGGAAGGACTATGCACATCACAACAAGCAACGCACCATGATTTTGACTTGTGAGGAATTTCTGGACCGCTTCCTACAACACATCTTGCCAAAAGGATTTCCGCGCATTCGCTACTTCGGCTGGCTCGCCAATCGAAGACGCCGCAAACTACTTCCGCTCTGTCGCGCTCTTCTCCCGCAAATGGCGGACAATATTTCCGCAACTCATTCTCGCCAGCCCGTTCTCTGGCGTTGTCCCCGCTGCCACGCACCGATGTCCGTCCTGGAACGGCTGACCGCCGCACAGCTCCTTGAGACCGCAGGGAGGCAGGAGTGCATCCTTGACACTTCCTAACCCTTCAACTCGCCTTCACTCTGCGCGTCTGCTCTTCGTCCCAGTTGCTGGGGGTGTGTCCGTACCTCTGGAAAGGGATGACTTCGACCGTGAATGATTTCTTTTGCTTCATCAACGTCGATCCTAAATCACACTTTTCGCTAGACGTCCTATCTCCCAGACCGTGCTTCTCGTTTCTCCCTCCCCAAGAAACACCATTGCAAACGCATAAATAGTTGCCCACACACCGCGCCAGCGGCTTCCTCCAATGCAGAGCATTTTTAGCTTGGCGACGTGCCGACAGTAGGCGTAGCAGAGCGGAAACGTAAACGAGGCGCGCCGGTGAGCTAAAAATGTTTTGGACTAAACCGCTGCAAGGTGTGTGCGCTATGGGTTTTGCTTGATAAGTGGGACGCTACGTAGTGGGCAGAGGCGGGTAGGTAAGTGCGGAGACGAGCATGCTGGGTTGCAGTTGGCTGTCTTCTGCGGGAACTTGTGGGGCAAAGTGCGGGATGCTTGGCTGTTTGCGGGATGATGTGAACGGCAAGGAGCAACAGCCCTCCGTTGGCTCGAGAGTGTAGAGCTCGTGGCGAGAGCAATTCGGGTTCGTTTACGGTCGCTCATGAAGTGTCTTGGATGGTCGGTGAAGAGCGCACTTGAGGCAGCACCTTGACCGCGATCATGCGACCTCGATGACAAACAGGACATTCCCGAAGAGAGCGGCCCGTGAGCCTCTCGTATCGATCACGATAATCCTCTTGTATCGCGGGCTCGGCCGAGCCTTCCTTGGGAGGAGCCATGCCGAGAAGTTCGCGGCAACGCTGCAACTTCTCCTTGCGGTGTCGATTGCCGAGGAACCCGTAGTAGCGAATGCGGTGGAACCCACTCGGTAGAACGTGGAGCAAAAATCGCCGGATGAACTCGTCCGCGGAAAGGGGCATGATTTTCTGCTGATTATTATCGCGGTAGTCTCTCCAGGTAAATTTCACTTGGCCATCTTCGATGTCGACGAGCCGATGATTGGAGATGGCCACCCGGTGCGTGTAGCGGCCGACATAGTCCACCACTTGCTGTGGCCCGGCGAAAGGTGGCTTGGCGTAGACGACCCATTCCACGTTTCGCACTGGATCGAGATAACGGGCGAAAGCCTCTGGATCTTGGAGTGCCTGAAGCAAAGAGAAGAACTGCAATTTGCCGGCGTCGAAGGCCTGCTGCAGATACTTCAAGAACAATCGGCGGAACAGCCGGGAGAGCACCCGTACGGGCAAGAAAAAGTTGGGGCGGCAGGGGATCCAGCGGGTACCATCCGGTGAAATTCCGCCGCCCGGGACGACACAATGCAGATGCGGATGGAAAAACAGGTTCTGTCCCCAACTGTGCAGTACGGCGAAAAATCCGATCTCGGCGCCCAGATGTTGGGGATCGGCAGCGATGGTGGACAAGGTCTCGGCAGTGGCTCGGAAGAGCATGCCGTAGACGAGATCTTTGTTCTGGTAAGCGATGGAAGCGATCGGTTCGGGAATGGTGAAGACGACATGAAAATAGTGCGTGTCGAGAACTTCGGAGGTTCGTTTTTCAACCCACTCGGCACGCACGAGTGACTGACATTTTGGGCAATGACGATCCCCGCAGCTGTCGTAACAGGGCCGCTCGTGATTGCAGCAGTCGCAGCGCTCGAGATGACCGCCGAGAGCTGCGGTTCGACACACCTCGATCGCGGTCATGACGCGCCGTTGAGCGGGGGATAGCGACGCAGCATGCTGCTGACGATAGGCTTCACCGTAGCGGCGGAAGATGTCCGCCACTTCCAGCTTCGGGCGATCCAAGGGGCCCGGCGGTTAGCGGTGTTGCTGCGGAGTAGGCTGGACCTCCATCGAAACAGGGCGAGGCAGCAAATCCAGTGGACTCGCTGTTGAGCACACTTTGCTGGTCGCGATGTGCAGATATTTTGCTGTGGTCGTCAGGCTGCGATGGCCGAGCAAAAGTTGAATCTGGCGAATGTCGGTGCCCGATTCAAGCAAGTGACATGCAAAGGCATGCCGCATGGAATGCGGCGTGATCGGTTTAGGAATTCCGGAAATACGGCGGGCTCTCCGACACATCGCCGCAACCGAAGTCGTGGTTATGTGTTGGTCCGGGGTGCCCCCCGGAAAGAGCCAGTGTCCAGGCCTTTCCATTCGCCACCAGGCTCGCAGGATCTCTAACAGTTTAGGTGAGAGCATCACGTAACGATCTCTCTGTCCTTTGCCTTGCTCGACACGCAAGACCATGCGCTGGCTGTCGATCGCCGGTAGTGTCAGAGCAACGGCCTCGGAGATGCGCAAGCCGGCTGCATAGCAGGTGGTTAAGACGGCACGATGCTTTCTCATTGCGACACAGTCCAGAAACCGAGCGACTTCCTCTGGGCTGAGAATGATGGGCAGTTTTTTGGGCACCTTGGGAGCCGGGATCATGTCTGCCATGTACCAGCTCTTTTTGAGGGTGACTCGATAGAGGAAGCGAATCGCTGAGGTGGCAACGCTGATCGAAACTACCCCCAGCTTCCTTTCGTTGGTCAGATAGACCTGATAGGCACGAATCTGTTCCGGTCCCAACAACTCTGGTGACTTGTTGAAGTGTCGTGCAAATCCCGAGACTTCTCGAGTGTAGGACGCTTGTGTTACCGGCGAAAAGTTCCGGACCTGCATGTCCTCGGTGAACCGTTGACGAAGAGATGTCATGGAAAACTCCCTTGCAAGATGGAATGTGCTGCTGTGAGCAGCCGCTCCATGCTTTAGCAAAGAGGACTTCCGTAGGGGAGATATGTTCAACTGGAACAGCGACGAGTATGACCGGATAAGCCGACACAACTACAGCGCCACCACTACCGCGCTAGCGGTTTAGTGCAAACGGGTCTATCGAACGCGCGCAGAGCACCGCGCCCCACTCTAATCTTTCCTGAGAACGCGCCTCCGATAGAGTGCTAGCGTTTATCAGCGGCGGACTGTTGATTCTGCATGGATTTCTAAGCTGGCTTCAGGGATTTGCCGCATTCCAGGCAATGTCGTTTGGAGCGGGGGGTGATGAGTCCACAGAAGGGGCACATGCGATTGCGCGGGGCCTCGTTGTCGCGTGGCTGCATGCCTGGCAATTTCTTCAGCAGCGCCGGCAGGAACGAAAGCGCGCGGCGGAGACGGGAAAAGAGTGAATGAAGTGCAGAGTTCATGAGCTGAAGGCGCAGGTTTAGTGGTCGCCCGACGACCTGGGCGATCCGTGCTACTGCCCCAGTTAAGGATAAGGACATTGCCGGGGCGCGACTGTGCAAATGCGCACATGTTGCGTGGCTGTACGCGAGAAACTGAAGCGAACCGGCGGATGCAGGCGAGGTGCGGGGAAATTAAAGGAATTGGCTGGGGCGGAAGGATTCGAACCTTCACCGTCCTCATTAACAGTGAGGTGTCCTACCAGTTGGACCACGCCCCAGCGGCGTAGAGCGACTGCCCCGGGGAAGAGCCAAGGCAGTGAGGCGCTGCCCTACAAGAGAAACAGCGACCAACGAATCCAGAATAACATGCTCGTGGTATCAGAAAAAGCGGGACGCGCCGCAAAGCAATATAAAAAATGCTTATGAATATGAGGGGCAGAGAGCGTTCGCTTCTGGAACACAAGGCCGACAAACACGGGAATAACGATTCATGTTGCGCGAGACGAAGCGCAGGCGCGCACAGAAAAATTCGTTTCGCAACTTACGAAGCAAACAAGGATTTCAAAATTTCAGCACGCGAAATTTTCGCTTCGCGCGAGTCGGGCTTTCGAGTTGCATTCCTTCCAGATTTGATGGAAACTAGGCGGTCGTTTGGGGACCTGGATACGCGCTGTCCGGCATAAGAGTGGGCAATTCTCCCGAGGCAACATCCTTTCCGGGGAGTTGGCCGGCTCAGGCGCAACGCTGACATGGCTCAAATTTTTCATCGCAGTGCGAATTTTCTGGCTCGATTTAGTCTGCTTGGAGGGGTTCTCCTGGCCGGGCTCGCCTTGACTGGAGTGCTGGTCGTGGCGAGGTCACCGTATATTACCAACCAGCGAGTGACGCGCGACCAACCCGTTCAATTCAGCCACAAACACCACGTGGGAGACGACGGCATCGACTGCCGCTACTGTCATACCAGCGTGGAAACTTCCGCGTATGCGGGAATCCCTCCGACGAAAACCTGCATGAACTGCCATTCCGTGCTGTTCAACAATGTGGGATACCTGGAGCCGGTGCGGGAAAGCTACCGGACCGAGCAATCGATTCAGTGGGTGAAAGTACACCGGCTGGCGGATTACGTGTACTTCAATCACAGCATTCACATTAATAAGGGGATTGGCTGTTCTTCGTGCCACGGCGCGGTGAACGAGATGCCCCTGATCTTCCAGGCATCGCCTTTGACCATGCAATGGTGCCTGGATTGCCACCGCAATCCGCAAGAGAATCTGCGGCCAAAAGAAGAAATCTTCAATATGAACTGGAAAGCCCCGGCGAATCAGGAAGAAGTTGGGAAGAAACTTGCCGCGGATTACAAATTGCGAAGCACGACCGAGCTGACCAGTTGCTCGACGTGTCACCGCTAACGGACGATATGAGCGATCAGGCAAACCACAAGGAGTTTCGCATCGTACAGCCCGCGCCAAGCCACCAGGCCGAGCGCGGCGACGAACACGGCGACGCAGACGAACCGGAAGATCTGACGGTGCGCGAGAACAAACTGGATCTCGCCGCGGTTCGCGAAAAGCTGCGGGAAAAAAGCGGCAAACAATACTGGCGGACGCTGGAAGAACTGGCGGACGATCCGCATTTCACGGATTTGGTGCACCGCGAATTTCCACGCCACGCTTCCGAATGGGACGACGCGGTGGATCGCCGCGATTTCCTGAAATTGATGGGTGCTTCGCTGGCGCTGGCGGGACTGGCGGGTTGCGGGCTGCCGGACCAGACGCACGTGGTGCCGTACGTGAAACAGCCGGACGGCGTGGTTCTGGGGCGGCCAAACTTTTTCGCAACGGCGATGCCCTTTGGCGCGGATGCGGTCGGAGTTTTGGTGGAAAGCCACGAAGGGCGGCCGACGAAACTTGAGGGCAATCCCGATCATCCGTCGAGCCTGGGCTCAACGAGCGCGATTGTGCAGGCGTCGATTTTGAGTTTGTACGACCCGGATCGCGCGCAAACGACTATGTTCGAGGGCGAGATCCGGTCATGGTCGGCGTTCTTGGATGCAGCGCCGGTAATGACGGCGAACGTGAAAGCCACGAATGGCGCAGGCTTCCGCATTTTGACGGGCACGGTAACTTCTCCGACGCTGGCATCGCAAATCAAAAAATTGCTGGCGCAATACCCGCAGGCGAAGTGGCATCAATGGGAACCGGCCATCTGCGACGGCGCAAAAGAAGGCGGGAGGCAGGCGTTCGGGCGCTATGTGAACACGGTGTATGCGCCGGGCAAAGCGAATGTGATTTTGTCGCTGGATGCGGATTTTCTGGCGAGCGGGCCGGGGCACATTGCATATGCCAAACAGTTTGCGCGGCGACGAAAGTTGGATGGGACGAACGATTCACTGAACCGCTTGTACGTGGTAGAACCAACGCCGAGCGTTACCGGATCGAATGCCGATCATCGCCTACCGCTGCGCGCCAGCGACATGGAGTTGTTCGCACGGGCGTTGGCCGGAAAATTAGGGATTGGCCCGGCGGTTGCGCTACAGGGCGAAGCGGAAAAATGGCTGGAAACGGTTGCCAAGGATTTGCAGGCGTCGCACGGAGCATCGCTGGTGATTGCGGGAGAATACCAGCCGGCTGTGGTACACGCGCTGGCGCATGCGATCAACGCGTCGCTGGGAAACGTGGGAACCACGGTGTACTACACGGAGCCGGTGGACGCGGAACCCACCAACAACCTGGAATCGTTGCGCGATTTGTGCGTGGACATGAACGCCGGCAAAGTGGATCTACTGCTGATTCTGGGCGGCAATCCGGTGTACGACGCGCCGCACGATTTTGATTTCACCTCGAAATTGAAGCGCGTGCACACCAGCATTCACTTGAGCCCGTATTTCGACGAGACTTCGGCGTACTGCAAGTGGCATGTCTCTGAATCGCATTTTCTGGAGAGCTGGAGCGACGCGCGAGCGCATGACGGCACGGTAAGCATCGTGCAGCCGCTGATTGCGCCGCTGTACTACACGAAGAACGCGCACGATCTGGTGGCGGCGTTCAGCGACAAGCCGGGCATGCCCGCGTTTGAAGCGGTGCGAGCGTATTGGACGGAAGCTGCCTCGCATTCGGGAACGTCGCTGGATGCCGGCTGGCGGAAATGGTTGAACGATGGCGTGGTGGCGGGAACGAAATATGCACCGATTACGCCAGAGTTGAAATTCAGCGCGCCAAGCCTTCCAACGCTGCGGCCCGCGCCCGCGGATCAGGTGGAATACATTTTCCGGCCGGACCCGACGGTTTATGACGGGCGATTCGCGAACAACGGCTGGCTGCAGGAATTGCCGAAGCCGGTGACCAAGTTGACGTGGGACAACGCAGCGCTGGTGAGCCCGAAACTGGCGCACACCATGGACCTGGCGCACAAAGTGGTTTCCCGCGGCGGTGAACATGGCCAGGTGCGTTCCGCCGTGGTGGACATCGAATTGAATGGAAGTAAAGTGACGGCGGCCGCGTGGACACTGCCCGGGCAGGCGGAGAACACAATCGTTCTGCCGTTGGGCTACGGACGCAGTCGAGCGGGCTACACCGGAACAAATAAAGGATTCAACGCCTACGTGGTGAGGACGTCGAACGCATTGTGGACTTCGTTCGACGGCAAGATGACCGCGAATGGCGACAGCTATCCGCTGGCGTGCACGCAATATCACTTCAACATGGAAGGCCGGCAGATTCTGAGCACCGGAACGCTGGAGGAGTACAAGAAGAATCCGGCGTTTGCGCACGAAGGCGAGGAAATGCCGCCGAAGGATATGTCGCTGTACAAGGAATTCGCTTACCCGGGCTATGCGTGGGGCATGGCCATCGATTTGAATAAATGCAACGGCTGCAACGCGTGCGTGGTGGCGTGCCAATCGGAAAACAATATTCCGGTGGTGGGAAAAGATCAGGTAATGCGCGGCCGCGAAATGCACTGGATTCGCATCGACCGGTATTACCAGGCGGAATCGGCAACCAACGATCCCGCAGACTACAATCCTTCACTGGATAATCCGCAGACATTCTTCCAGCCAGTGCCGTGCCAGCAATGCGAAAACGCGCCGTGCGAACAGGTTTGTCCCGTGGGAGCGACGGTACACAGCGCGGAAGGGCTGAACGACATGGTGTACAACCGCTGCGTGGGCACGCGCTACTGCTCCAACAACTGCCCGTACAAAGTGCGGCGCTTCAATTTCCTGCGTTTCCAGGATTGGGAGACGCCGCAATTGAAACTGATGCGTAATCCGGAAGTGACGGTGCGCAGCCGCGGTGTGATGGAAAAGTGCACGTACTGCGTGCAGCGCATCAACAACGTGCGCATCGATGCCGAGAAACAGAACCGGCCAATCCGCGACGGCGAAATTGTTACCGCGTGCGAGTCGGCATGCCCCTCGGAGGCGATTGTGTTCGGGAACGCGAATGATCCGAACAGCCGCGTGGCCAAATTGAAAAAACAGCAACGGAATTATTCCATCCTGGGTGAACTGAACTCGCGGCCGCGCACCACATATCTTGCGGCAGTGCGCAACCCGAACGCGGAGCTGGAAAAGGCATGAGCGTGACGAAGCCACCTTTGGATTCGCCTGAAATTCGCCGGCTCGAACCGGTTCTGGAACCGGGGCACACCTATGCGTCGGTAACGGACAAAATTGCCGCGGTGGTGCTGTCGCGTCCTTTGGGACTGGGGTGGCTGGCGGGATTCACACTGGCGTTCAGCCTTGTGATGGTGCTGTTTGGCTCGATTGGCTGGCTGGTTGTGAAGGGCGTCGGAATCTGGGGAATCAACATTCCGATCGGCTGGGGCTTTGCGATCGTGAATTTCGTCTGGTGGATCGGTATAGGCCACGCTGGCACGCTGATTTCGGCGATTTTATTTTTGTTGAATCAGAAGTGGCGCACCTCGATCAATCGATTCGCGGAAGCAATGACGCTTTTCGCGGTAGCTTGCGCCGGCATTTTTCCGTTGATTCATACCGGGCGCCCGTGGATGGCGTATTACATGATGCCGTATCCCAGCACGATGGGGATCTGGCCGCAATTCCGCAGCCCGCTGATCTGGGACGTGTTTGCGGTGTCGACCTACGGCACGGTGTCGTTACTATTCTGGTTTGTTGGCTTGCTGCCAGACCTGGCGACGCTGCGTGACCGCGCAAAAACGCGTTGGCAACAATTGATCTACGGCGCGCTGGCGATGGGCTGGCGAAATTCCGCGCGGCACTGGCACCGCTACCAGTCGGCCTATTTGCTGCTGGCCGGATTGGCAACGCCGCTGGTGCTTTCGGTGCACACGGTGGTGAGCTTCGATTTCGCGGTTGCTATCGTTCCGGGATGGCATACCACCATCTTTCCTCCCTACTTCGTTGCTGGCGCGATTTATTCCGGCTTCGCCATGGTGCTGACGCTGGCGATTCCGTTGCGCAAAGCCTACGGGCTGGAAGATTTCATCACCATGCGCCACCTGGACAATATGGCCAAGGTGATGCTGGCCACGGGCCTGATTGTGGCTTACGGCTACTTCATTGAATTTTTCATGGCGTTTTACAGCGGAAATAAGTTCGACGTCTTTTTGGCGCAGCAGCGCCTGCACGGCCCGTACTCGCATTTCTACTACGCGCTTATTTTGTGCAACATCCTGACGCCGCAGTTGCTGTGGTTTGAGAAGGTGCGGCGCAACGTGGCGGCGCTATTCGTGATGTCGCTGGTGATCAACACCGGCATGTGGCTGGAGCGTTTTGTGATCGTGGTGATTTCGCTGACACGCGACTTCATGCCGTCGGCTTGGGGACGTTACTCGCCAACATTCTGGGATTACAGCACGTTCATTGGCACGCTGGGATTGTTCGTGATGTTGATCTTCCTGTTTGTGCGGGGATTGCCCGCGATTGCGATTGCCGAAATGCGTGAACTGGTGGCGCACGAATCGCACTCGAAGCGGGGCCACGAATGAGAGAACACGGCGTACACATGCACGGCGTGATGGGCGAGTTTGAGACGCCGGAACAATTGTTGGCGGCCGCGAAGCAGGCTCGCGAAGCTGGCTACAAGCATATTGATGCCTATACGCCTTTCCCGATCGAGGGTTTGGCGGAGACTATTGGCTTCCGATGGACAGCGGTGCCGCTGATTACGCTGCTTGGCGGCCTCGGCGGCGGCCTAACGGGATTTGGGCTGCAGTATTGGGTTGCGGCGATTACCTATCCACAAAATATCGCTGGGCGTCCGCTGAACAGCTGGCCGGCATTTATTCCCGTTACGTTTGAGCTGACGGTATTGGGCGCATCCATCTGCGCGGTTGTAGGGATGCTGGCGCTGAATAAATTGCCGCAGCCGTATCATCCGGTGTTTAGCGTGGAGCGTTTCGCGCGCGCTTCGACGGACCGATTTTTTCTGCTGATTGAGTCGCGCGATGCGAAATTCAATCTGGCGGAGACCGCGAAATTCCTGCAGAGCGTGAAGGCGTTGCACGTCGACGAGGTGAAGGATGAGGAATAAGACCTCACTCATCGCGCTCGCGCTGGTGTGCCTGGGCGGCTTTGGCGTCGCTGGCTGCAACTACACTCTGCGACAGGATATGGCCAATCAGCCGCGCGAGAATCCTCTTTCGCCGTCGCACTTTTATGCGGATGGCCGGTCGGCGCGGCCGATCGTAGAGAACACGGTGATGCGCGGCGCGTTGGAAGAAGATGCGCTGGTTGTGCCGAAGGATTCGAACGCGTTTCCGCTGCCGCTGACGAAGGAATTGTTGCAACGCGGGCAGGAACGCTACGGAATTTTCTGCCAGCCGTGCCATGGCATCCAGGGCGATGGGCAAGGAATGGTGGCGATGCGCGGAATGAAGCACCCGCCGAGTTTTCATCAGGACCGCCTGCGCGCGGAGCCGAATGGTTATGTGTATGACGTGATCGCCAACGGATTTGGCGCCATGTACAGCTATTCAGCGCAGATTCCGCCGCGCGACCGCTGGGCGATCGTCGCTTATTTGCGCGCGTTGCAATTGAGCCGGAACGCGCCCGTGAATGAATTGCCGGCGAGATTGAGGGAGAAATTGATGGCCGGAGGAGCCGGAAAATGAACGCGCAAGAATACAGGGCGCCCGAAGGCGTCAACCGCGTTCAGAGCATCGGGTTCGTGGTGGGCGGCGTGGCATTGTTGCTGGCGATTGTCGGGGCGGTCACATCGGCGGAAAAGTTTTATCACGCGTACTTGTACAGCTATATGTGGGTGCTGGGCATGACGCTGGGCTCGCTGGGCCTGCTGATGCTGCAGCATCTGACGGGCGGGAACTGGGGCATCGTGATTCGCAGGCCGCTGGAAGCCGCTTCGCGGAACATCTGGCTCATGGCGGTGATGTTTATCCCGGTGGTGCTGGGGATGAATCACCTTTATTCGGGGAACGGAGAGGAATTGGGCTGGCTGAATTCGCCGAAGACCGGTGAACACGCGCTTTCTCCGTTTCAACAAAATTATTTGACACGCGGCGGATATCTGACGCGGGCGGTAATTTACTTCATCGTGTGGTTCGGGCTGGTTTGGATATTCAACGCGTGGTCCAAGCGGCAAGACACGGACCGCGACGACCGGGCGTTGCGGCGCAGGATCAAACTGTTTGCGGGGCCTGGAATCATTCTGTACATCCTGGCGCTGACGTTTGCCGCGATTGACTGGGTGATGTCGCTGTCGCCGCACTGGGCGTCTACGATTTACGGCTTCATTTTCGTGGGCGGTCAAGCGATTACGGCGATGGCGTTGATCATCATTACCGTGGTGATGTTGAGCAAATCAGAGCCGTTCTTCACGGTGCTGAAGAAACGGTATCTGCACGACCTGGGCAACTTGCTGTTCGCCTTCAACATGCTGTGGGCGTATTTCGCGTTTTCACAGTTGCTGATCATCTGGTCGGGCAACCAGCCGGAAGAGATTACGTTTTACCGCACGCGGCTGTATGGGCAATGGGGAGTGGTTGCGGTGATCGTGTTGCTGTTCAGCTTCGCGATTCCCTTTTTGCTGCTGCTGTCGCGCGATATCAAGAGGAATACCAGCCTGATCTGGAAAGTTGCGCTGTGGATGATTCTGTTGCGGCTGGTGGATTTGTACTGGATGACGCGGCCGGAATTTACATCCAGCGCTTGGCCCACCTGGATCGACATTGTCGTACCGGTGGCTCTGGTTGGTTTGTGGCTGGGCTTCTTCGCTATGAACTTGAAGCAGCGTCCCTTGTTGCCGCTGGGCGATCCCAAGCTTGAGGAGGCCATGGCACTGCATGAGCACTGATCCTCACAAGCACAGCCGCCCGATAACGGGCGTGCCGGTAAATAACGACGTAGCGTATGAACCGCAAGACGTGCAGGTCACGCCGATTCTGAAGTTCCTGATTTATCTCGGCGTCGGCACGATTCTTTCTTTTGTGATTGCACTTTTCGTTTACCGCGGTTTGACGACGTATTTCGCAGACACCTATCCGCCTCCGCCGCCGTCTCGCACGGACAGCAGTTCCACAATGCCGCCCGAACCGATGCTGCAGGGTATGCCCGGCCACTTGAGCGATCCACAGGAAGATTGGCGGAACATGGTTAAAGAAGGTACCGCGGCGAACAATGAGTTGAAATGGGTTGACCAGCAAAAAGGAATCGCGCAGATCCCGGTAAAAGATGCGATGGATCTAATTGTTGCGAAAGGCTTGCCGGCGGTGGCTGCAGTGCCGGCAGAAAAGAAGTAACGATGAAAGCGTTGAGTACGATCCTGGGAACGATGTTGCTGCTGGCGGGTTCCGCTGCGCAGGCGCAAATGATTCCCGACAACGTGGGGCAGTCGTCAAATGGTTTGCCGCCCGCGTTGGTTAACGTCGGGTTCGATCCCGAACTGAACAAGCAGATTCCGCCGGACGTGGCGTTCACCGACGAAAACGGCCGTTCGGTGCAGTTGAAGGAATATTTCGGCAAGAAGCCGGTAGTGCTGGCGTTTGTGTACTTCACTTGCCCGATGCTGTGCAACCAGGTGGAGCAGACGCTGGTTGGCACATTGAAAATGATTTCGTTCAATCCGGGAACGGATTACGACGTGGTGTTCATCAGCTTCGACCCTTCTGATACGCCGGACGAAGCGTTGAAGAAAAAACACGAAGCGATGTCGCGTTTTGCGCGCTCCGGGACCGAACCGGGCTGGCATTTCCTGACAGGTTCCAAAGAAGCGATTGACGCGGTGACGAAAGCCGCCGATTTCCGTTTCAATTACGATGCGAAGACCAAACTTTTCGGCCACGCCAGCGGAATTCTGCTGCTGACGCCGGATGGCCGAATCTCACGCTATTTCTTTGGCGTCGATTATCCGCCCAGCAATGTACGCCTGGGGCTGGTGGACGCATCCTCCGGGAGAATCGGCACGCCGGTGGATCACATTCTGTTGTTCTGTTATCAGTACGACCCGACGAAGGCCCGTTACAGCGCCACAATATTGGGCGTAATCCGCATGGGCGGAGTTGTGACGCTGTTCTGCATGGCCCTCGGGTTCGTGATTTTCCGCCGCCGCGAGCATCGGCCGGACGCTTCCGGGAAATCGGGCCAGGGTTCGCCGATGCAAGGAGCACACTAGAGCCGTGCAGTCACCGCTTCCATTTTTTCCAGAGCAGGCGTCCAATTTCGCGGGAAATGTGGACACGCTGTTCTCGTTTATTCTTTTGACTTGTCTGTTTTTTTCCGTACTGGTGACGCTGTTAATCATACTGGCGGCGCTGAAATATAAGAGGAAGACCGTGGGCGAAGTGGGCAGCGCGGACCACGGAAACATGGTGCTGGAAGTGGGATGGACGCTGATCCCGCTGGTGATAGCGCTGGGAATGTTTGCATGGGGAGCGGCGGTATATGTCAACTACCGCACGACGCCAAAGGACACGCTGGATATTTACGTGGTTGGGAAGCAGTGGATGTGGAAGCTGCAGCAGCCCAACGGCCGCAAGGAAATCAACGAACTGCACGTACCGGTGAACCGCAACATCAAGCTGATCATGGGCAGCGAAGACGTGATTCACGATTTTTACGTTCCGGCATTCCGCGTGAAGATGGACGTGGTTCCGGGACGCTACAACACCATGTGGTTCCGGCCGACAAAAATCGGCAAGTATCATTTCTTCTGCTCGCAGTATTGCGGCACGAACCACGCCGTGATGGGCGGCTGGGTGACGGTGATGGATCCGGCGGAATACGCGGCATGGCTTTCGGATGAAGGCGGCGATCTGAATCCCGTGGCAGCGGGCGAGAAACTTTTCTCGCAACTGGCCTGCAACACTTGCCACCTGCCAAACGGCACCGGGCGCGGCCCATCGATGAATGGCGTTTATGATGGCAAGGTTGCGCTGGCGGATGGCTCGACGGTAACGGCGGATGAAGCCTACATCCGCGAATCGATTCTTCAGCCCAAAGCAAAAATCGTGGCCGGGTATCCGCCAGTGATGCCCACGTTCCAGGGATTGGTGACCGAGGAGCAGATCATGAATCTGACCGCGTACATCAAGTCGCTGCAGACGCAACCCGTGCCCACGAAGGGCGCTGGAGTTGCTCCGGCACCGGCAGGGAAGAAATAGTATGAGTACGAAACCAATGACCGCGGCGCAGCCGGTGTTTCCGGAGAAGCACTACCTGAACGAGACGCACGGGATTCGTTCCTGGCTGCTGACGACTGACCACAAGCGCATCGCGCTGCTGTATCTTTTTTCCGTAACATTCTTTTTCTTCATTGGCGGCTTTTTCGCCATGATGATTCGCCTGCACCTGCTGACGCCCAGCGGGTATTTGCTCTCCGCCGATACGTACAACCGCATGTTCACGATGCACGGCGTGGCCATGATTTTCTTTTTCCTGATTCCGTCCATTCCCGCGGTGCTGGGTAATTTCCTGGTTCCGTTGATGATCGGCGCAAAGGACCTGGCGTTCCCGAAAATCAACCTGCTGAGCTGGTATGTGTACGTTGTGGGCGCCGCGTTCACGCTGTATTCCATGATCAATGGCGGGCTGGACACCGGGTGGACGTTTTACACGCCGCTGAGCACGGTGTATTCGAACTCGGCAGTGGCGCCGGCGGTCGTGGGTGTGTTCATCACCGGATTCTCGTCGATTCTTACCGGCCTGAATTTCCTGGTGACCATTCACACGATGCGCGCGCCGGGTATGACATGGTTCCGGCTGCCGCTGTTTATCTGGGCGCACTATGCCACGTCGGTGGTGATGATTCTGGGCACGCCGGTGATTGCGATTACGCTTGGTCTGGCGGGCATGGAGCGCCTCTTCGGTCTGGGTTTCTTTAATCCCGCGATGGGCGGCGACCCCATTCTGTTCCAGCATTTGTTCTGGTTCTATTCGCATCCGGCCGTATACATCATGATTTTGCCGGCGATGGGCGTAATCAGCGAGCTGATTGCGACATTCGCGCGCAAGAAAATCTTTGGGTACCACTTCGTGGCGGCAGCCAGCCTGGCGATCGCGGTGATCGGCTTCCTGGTGTGGGCGCATCACATGTTCGTCACCGGCCAGTCCACGTATGCGGCGCTGGCGTTTTCGTTCCTCACTTTCCTGGTGGCCATCCCTTCCGCGGTGAAGGTGTTCAACTGGACGGCAACGCTGTTTGGCGGCTCGATTTCGTTCGATACGCCGATGCTGTACGGGCTCGGCTTCATCGGCTTGTTCCTGATCGGCGGATTGACGGGCTTGTTCCTCGGCTGCCTGGGCACCGACATCCACATCCACGACACCTATTTCGTGGTGGCGCACTTCCACTACATCATGGTGGGCGGCGCAATTATGGGCTACCTGGGCGGGCTGCATTTCTGGTGGCCTAAGATCACAGGCCGCATGTATTCAGAATGGCTGGCGCGCCTGGCCGCGGTGATTCTGTTTGTGGGATTCAACCTGACGTTCTTTCCACAATTTGTGCTGGGCTATCTGGGCATGCCGCGCCGCTATCATGTATACCCCCCGGAATTTCAGGTGTACAACGTGATGTCCACGGCCGGCGCGTCGATCCTTGCCGTTGGCTATTTGCTGCCGATGATTTACCTGACGTACGCGGCGTTCTTCGGCAAAGTAGCGGGAAATAATCCATGGCCGGCCACGGGGCTGGAATGGCAGACCGCATCGCCGCCGCCCACCGAGAATTTCACCGTCACACCGGTCGTTACGTGGGAAGCTTACGATTTCCATAATCGGCCGGACCTTGGGCTGGAAGTTCCCGGGGGGTTGGCGCACGCGCCAGCTCACGGGGACGATTGAAGGCTGGACTTGGGTCCGGAGGGTAGGCGCAAGGGTCGCGCCTGAAACTGAGCGTTAGAGGAGTGCGGAGTGCATCGCACCGGCGAACTGTACGGACAATTTAAGACGCTCGAGCAGCAGAAGGACTCTGCGAATCTCGGGATGTGGATATTCCTGGTGACCGAAGTGATGTTCTTCGGCGGCATCATGATGGTGTACACGCTGAACCGGCACGTGTATTTTCCGGCGTTCGCGATGGGCAGCAATACGTTGAGCCTGGAGCTGGGAGGAACGAATACCATCGTGCTGCTGGCCAGCAGCTTCACGATGGCCATGGCGGTGTGGTCGGCGCAGGTGGGCAAAAAACAGCTGATCTCGCTGTTTCTGGTGCTGACGATTCTTTTGGGATTTGTGTTCTTCGGCATTAAGTACGTGGAATACGCGCAGAAATTCCATCACCACCTGGTTCCCGGAAAATCCTTCGATATTTTTTACTGCTCGAACAATCCCGACAAGTGCGCGGACATTAACGCGGAAGAGATGGAAACGGAGCGCGGCCTGCTGAAAAAGTGGAGCGACGCGGACCCGGACCTGAACTCGCACGCGCAGCTGTACTATTCCGCCTATTTCGGAATGACCGGATTGCACGCGCTGCACATGGTGATCGGCGCGGGCCTGCTGCTGTGGCTGCTGAAAAACTCGTTCAAAGGAATTTATACGCCGCAGTGGAACACTCCGGTGGATACCGTGGGGCTCTACTGGCACTTCGTCGATATTGTGTGGATTTATTTGTTTCCGTTGTTATATCTGATTGACCGGCACAAGTAGGGAGTGACGCGCGTGTCCGAAAATAACGGCAGTCATCATATTGTTTCGCCGGGGATGTACCTGACGATCATACTGACGCTGATGGCGCTGACAGGCCTGACGGTGGCGGCGGCGTTCGTGGATTTGGGCAAATTCAACATCGTGGTGGCGCTGGCGATTGCCACCGCCAAGGCGACTCTGGTGGTGCTGTTCTTTATGCACGCGAAATATACTCCGCGGCGCACGCAGCTGGTGATTATCGCCGGGATTTTCTGGCTGGCGATTCTGTTGTTTATGACTATGAGCGACTACATCTCGCGCGTGGATTATCGCGGAGTGCGCTTCCCGATGTCGCAAGCGATCAGCGAGACGACTAGCCGTCAGAGCTGACCGCTTCCGTTTCCTTTTATTCAACACATCTTTACAAGCCGACCGACGGCCGAACTCTGCGCAATCATGCGCATGAGGCAAAGCTGCTGCGTGCGATTGATGTCGACTTGAGTTGTTTTGTGACTTGCTGCTAGGTGAGTTGTTGCGAAATGCAGCGAATTAGAAGTGAGGGGAAGTACGAGCCGGCCCAGCCCTCAATCCCCTAAAGGGATCCTCGGCTCGCCTCCCCCACGGGTTAGGAGGGTTGCACGCTGTTGACCATCCTAACGTGTTTCTTTTCAGTGCATTGAGCAATGGCCGGTTGGTAAAAACGCGCTACCCCCGAGGAAAAATTTACGTTTGGTACGCGCGCGAAGTGCGAGTGGCAATAAATTTCCCACAATTTAGATTCTGCGCGTCCTTCGGCGCCTTGACCTCACTGCGCGCGATTGCTATCGTGACCATATTGGGCTCATTCCAACCATTGAGCGCCAAGGCTGCCGTGGGGGGCTGCCACGAATTATGGGACTGACGAAACTGGTTGTGCGGGGGGCGCGGCAGCACAACCTAAAAAACATCAACGTGGAGATCCCGCGGAACTCGCTCACTGTAATCACGGGTTTGTCGGGATCCGGCAAGTCATCTCTTGCATTCGACACGATTTATGCAGAGGGGCAGCGAAGATACGTCGAATCCTTGTCGGCGTATGCGCGGCAGTTCCTGGACCAAATGGAGCGCCCGGAAGTGGATGTGATCGAAGGGCTTTCTCCCTCCATCGCTATCGAGCAGAAAACCACCACACGTTCGCCCCGTTCCACCGTTGGCACCATCACGGAGATTTACGATTACCTGCGCGTGATTTACAGCTCCGTGGGCGTTCCGCACTGCCCGAACTGCGGCAAGCCTATTACGCGGCAATCCAGCGAGCAAATTGTGCAGGCCATCCTGAAGGGCGAACTGTGCAAGGCCGATGACCGCATCATGATCCTTGCGCCGATCGTGCGCGGCCGCAAAGGCGCATATCGCAAGGAACTGGAGAAGCTGGCGCAGGACGGATTCGTGCGCGTGCGGATTAATGGCGAGCTGTATCCGTTGGACGAGCCGCCTGCGCTGGACAAGCGCAAGAACCACACGATTGAGGTGGTGATCGACCGGCTTCTGGTAAAGCAGGGAGTGGCGGCGCGGCTGGAGCAGTCCATCGCCACGGCCCTGAAGCTGGCGCAAGGACTGGTGACTGTGGCCGTGGTGGGCGGCAGCGAGCACGTTTATTCTGAAAAGCTGGCGTGCCCGGATTGCGGTTTGTCCGTGCCGCAGCTGGAGCCACGATCGTTCAGTTTTAACTCGCCGTATGGCGCTTGCCCGGCGTGCAATGGTTTGGGATCGAAGTACGATTTTGATCCCGCGAAAGTTGTGGCGGACTGGACGCGGCCGTTGTTCGATGGAGGATTGGGGCCGGGCTCCAGCTCTGCAATTTTGAAGCGCACGCTGGAATTGGCGGCGTATGCGCACGGGTTCCATCTGGATACACCGTTTGAGAAATATCCTGCGCGCGTGCAGAACTTGTTGTTGTACGGATATCCTCCCGCGGGAGCCAAGCGCGGCAGCGAAGCGGCTGGAAAATCCGCGAGCGGAGAAAAGGGATTTCGTTTCCAGGGAATTCTGAAATTCCTGGAACGCAACTTTGAGGATTCGAATTCCGATTCTTACCGCGAGTGGATGACGCAGTACATGTCCGCGACGATTTGCAACACGTGCCTGGGCAGGAGGCTGCGCCCGGAATCGCTGGCTGTTAAGCTGGCAGGGTGGTCGATTGCGGATTTCACGGCGCTGTCGTTGAGCGAGGCGCGGCCTGCCGTCGACAAAATTCTTTCGATGCTTACACCGAGGCAGATGGAAGTTGCGGGCCGTCCGCTGAAAGAAGTGGGTGAACGAATCGATTTTCTGTTGGCGGTCGGGCTGGGATATTTAAGCCTGGAGCGCTCGGCAGCTACGTTGTCGGGCGGTGAAGCACAGCGCATCCGGTTGGCTACACAGATTGGATCGCGGCTGCGCGGCGTGATGTATGTGCTGGATGAACCGTCAATCGGGTTGCACGCGCGAGACAACGATCGGCTGCTGCATTCGCTGGAGCAGTTGCGCAATTTGGGGAATACCGTACTGGTTGTGGAGCACGACGAAGACACGATCCGTCGCGCGGATTATGTTGTGGACCTGGGGCCGGGAGCGGGCAACGCTGGCGGCTATCTGGTGGCGACGGGCAAGCCGGAGGAAATCGAGGCGTCGGCGGAATCACTAACCGGGCAATATTTGTCGGGGCGCGCAAAAATTCCAGTGCCGGCGAAGCGGCGCAGCCCGAATGGCAAAGCGATTCAGATTCTGGGCGCGCGGGCCAATAATTTGAAGGACGTGGATGTGAGCTTCCCGCTGGGACTGTTCACAGTGGTAACCGGCGTGTCGGGCTCCGGCAAATCCACCCTGGTGAACGACATTCTTTATCGCGCGCTGGCGCAAAAATTGTATCGCTCGATGGAGCCGCCCGGAACGCACCGCATGATTCTGGGCATCGAGCACATCGACAAAGTGATCGAGATCGATCAAGCGCCGATTGGACGCACGCCGCGTTCGAATCCGGCCACCTATACGGGCGTGTTTGCGCCCATTCGCGAACTGTTCGCGATGCTGCCGGAAGCACGGGAACGCGGCTATCGGCCTGGGCGGTTCAGCTTCAACGTGAAGGGCGGACGTTGCGAGGCTTGCCAGGGAGAAGGACTGCGGCGCATCGAAATGAATTTTTTGCCGGACGTATATGTAATGTGCGAAGTGTGCCGCGGGCGGCGGTACAATGCGGAGACGCTGGCGGTTCGCTACAAAGGGAATTCCATCAATGATATTTTGAATCTGCCCGCGAGCGATGCTGTGAAGGTGCTCGAGAATATTCCGCAGATTCAGCAGAAACTGTCGACGATTGTCGAGGTTGGCCTTGGCTATGTGCAACTGGGCCAGTCCGCCACCACGCTGTCGGGCGGCGAAGCGCAGCGCATCAAGCTGGCGCGCGAGCTTTCCAAGCGGCAAACTGGTCGAACGATCTATATTCTCGACGAGCCGACTACAGGATTGCACTTCGACGACGTGCGCAAACTTCTGGATGTGCTTCAGCGTTTGGTGGAGCTTGGCAACACCGTGTTGATCATCGAACACAACCTGGACGTGATCAAGCAAGCGGACTGGATCATCGATCTTGGTCCGGAAGGCGGGCAGGGTGGCGGGCGAATTGTGGCGCAGGGAACGCCGGAACAAGTGGCACGAGTAAAGAAATCGTACACGGGGCAGGCTATGGCGAGGTCGTTGGGATTAAATGGTTACGCGAATGGGAATGAAAGCGGTTTGAAAAAAGGTGCGTAACCTGGAGCCCTGCGTTAGAACTTTCGGGTACTTGCGCGTCGTTGCGCTTCCTCGTACAGTGATGACACTCGCATGAGCGTCTACTCAATTCGTCCGTTGGTTCTTGGTGGTGTGCGCACGTACCCTCTGGCTACGCGCAAGAGCAAGGTGAATACGCGGCAGTTTGCGGTGCCGGCCGGGAAACGCAGATCACTGAAACAATTTCTGAATAGCTTGCCGGAAATTCTGGCGGCGCAGGATTTGCGCGAGGTGTTGTCGGCGGTGCAGCGCGCAAAGAAATTGCGGCGCGCGGTTCTTTGGGGGATCGGCGGGCACGTAATCAAGGTTGGGCTTGGACCGCTGCTGATTGACCTGATGAAAAGGGGTTTCGTTTCGGGTATGGCCATGAACGGCGCCGCACTGATTCACGATTTCGAAATCGCGCTGGTGGGCAACACGTCGGAGGATGTGGAAGCGGGAATCGGCGCGGGCGCATTTGGGATGGCCGAAGAAACCGGCAGGACGATCAATGAAATCGCGAAACTGGCGCAGCGTTTGCGAATGGGTTACGGAGAAGCAGCGGGACAGTATTTGAGCAGCGGAGTGCTCTCACCGAAACACAGCGACGAAAGCGTTTTGATGCAGGCTTACCGTCTCCGGATTCCCGTGACCGTTCATCTGGCGATCGGCACGGACATTCCGCATATGCATCCGGCCGCGGATGGGGCCGCGCTGGGAGCCGCGAGCTTCAACGATTTCCGTTTATTTTGCGCGCTGGTGCGGCAGATGGATGGCGGCGGGGCTTATCTGAACTGGGGTTCGGCGGTGTTGTTGCCGGAAGTATTCCTGAAAGCGGTTTCGGTGGTGCGCAATCTGGGTGTGGCGTTGCAGCCGATCACCACGGCGAATTTCGATTTCATTCAGCATTACCGGCCGCTGCAAAATGTAGTGAAGCGCCCGACGGCAGCATCGAAGGAAGGTAAAGGCAAGGAATCGCGAGGCTTTGCGATCACCGGCCACCACGAACTGCTTTTCCCGCTGGTTGCTGCGGCGCTGGCGGAGGGTTGGCCAAAATCCGCGAAGCGCAGGAGAGCTTGAGATTGTTTGACGACGACTACCTTCCCGTTCCTCCCGAGCCTGCTCCCGATTCCAGAGAATCGTCCTCTCTGACTCCGCAAGCGGAACCGCCGCCGCAAGCTTGGGTAGAGCCAACGGCCGGCGGCGCGCCTGTTGCCGCGATAGGAACTCCTTCCTACGACTTGCGCTATCCAGCGGACTTGCAGATCAGCTGGTCCTGGCCGCATTTAGTTCTGTTCGTGTTATTCGCCATCATCAGTTTGACGGTCATCCAGGGCGTATTGATGGTGTTTTATGCGCCGCACCAATCAATGTCTGCGCAACAATTGGAAGCGTACCTGTTGTCAAAGCCGCAGTTCGCTTTGGGCAGCATGGTGATCTGGTACGCGGCGATTTTCTTTTTTCTGTATGTGACTTTGTCACTGCTGCGCGGGCATTCCTTTTGGGAATGTCTGGGCTGGCGCAAGATTTCGGCGCGGCTCGGAGAGCGCTCGCGAAATCCCATCGTGTATTTTTTTGCCGGATGTGCGCTTTCGCTGATTGTTGCCATCTTGAGTTCGCGGCTGAAAGCGCCGGATAATTCTCCGATGGAAGAATTGTTCAAGAATCGCCAGACCGCGCTATTGTTCGTGGCTATGGCGGTGCTAATCGCGCCGCTGGTGGAAGAGACACTGTTCCGCGGATATCTGTATCCTTTGTTTGCACGATCGTTTGGAATAACGCCGGGCATTGTGATCACCGGCGTGCTGTTTGGAATGATGCATGGAGCGCAACTGGGCTGGACGTGGGGACTGGTGGCGATGCTGATTCTGGTCGGAGTCGTTTTCACTTGGGTGCGGGCGCGAACCGGCAGCGTTTTTGCCAGCTTTCTGATGCATCTGGGATACAACTCGCTGATTTCGGTGGCCGCACTGATCGGCACACATGGATTCACGCAGGCGCCTGTCGGGAAGTGATCGATACGCGCCAAAAACTTCGTGCGCCAAAATAAAAAGTGGAGAGGAACCGCGCAAGTATGTACGTAGCACAGCCCATTGAATGGACCGAGCACGGCGTAGTGATGCTGGATCAGCGGCGGCTGCCGGTCGAAGAGATCAACCATACCTACACAGATTATGTCGGCGTAGCCAAAGCGATTCGAGACATGGTGATTCGCGGCGCGCCTGCGATTGGCGTTGCTGCCGCCATGGGAGTCGCGATCGGGGTGCAGAAATCGAAGGCTGGTTCCGTAGAAGAGCTGAAAAAGGAACTCGCACAGATTTGCGACACGCTGGCAAAGACCAGGCCGACGGCGGTCGACTTGTTCTGGGCACTGGAGCGGATGAAGGCGCGCTTTGCGGTGGTTACCGGCTCTACTTCCGATCTGGCGGAGATTCGCAAAGCGATGATTGCGGAAGCGCTGCAGGTTCATTTGGAGAAGAAAGCTTCGGATGAAGCGATCGGCAGATTTGGCGCTGAGTATATGCCTAAAGAGGGCCAGGTGATGACGCAATGCAATGCCGGAGCGTTGGCGACGGCGGGAATTGGCACGGCGTTGGGCGTGATTCGCGTTGCGTACCAGCAGGGACGAAAGATTCATGTGCTGGTGCCGGAAACGCGGCCGTATCTGCAAGGCGCGCGGCTGACCGCTTGGGAGCTGCATCGCGGCGGAATCCCGCTGACATTGATCACCGACAACATGGTGGGGCATTTCCTGAAGACCGGGAAAGTTGGCGCGATCGTCACGGGAGCCGACCGCATCGCAGCGAACGGCGATACCGCCAACAAGATTGGCACGTATCAGATTGCGGTGTTGGCAAAAGAAAACAATGTGCCGTTTTACATTGCCGCGCCGGTTTCCACGTTTGACTTGTCGATTCCCGATGGCGAGCGCATTCCAATCGAGGAGCGCAGCGCGGAAGAGGTCACGCACATTCAGGGAGTGCGCATCGCGCCGGACGTGCCTGCGGCGCATCCGGCTTTCGACGTCACGCCGAATCGATACATTCACGCGATTTTCACGGAGCGGGGAGTGGCCAAGGCGCCGTTCACGGAATCGTTGAAGCAGTTGGCGGCGGCTCAGGCGGTTGTTGCCGCGCCGTAACGCCCCGGTAAGGCTGGCATAAAAGCCAGCGCTACAGTGAAGAAATAAACCTACCAGGTCCTCGAGTCGGTACGCCCTCGCTACGAAGTCAACCCAAGAGGAAAGCCTCGCCCCTGGAGGGGTGAGCTACAGATTACGCGCAGTTACCGCGATAAAAGAAAAAGGGCGGCTTGAGAGCCGCCCTTTTTTGTTTGCGTTTTCGCGAATGGTTAGAAGGTGAGCTTGGCCGTGATTTGAGCCATTCTCATGTCGGTTGCCGCGGACGCGAACGCTCCGTACGGAGTCGTCGGCGTTGACGAAGTGAGAATGGTCTTTCCGAAGCTAATCAGCGTTTGCGAGGATGGCGCACCGTAGTTCGCATGGTTGAGCCAGTTATACGCATTCAGCCCCAACTGGAAGTTCATGCGCTCGTTGATCTGGAACGTTTTGCGAATACTCATATCGCCGCCGAAGAAGCCGGGACCGCGGAAAGCATTGCGACCTACAATGTTGCCGGTAAATCCGGTCGGTTGCGCGAACAAGTAGGGTGCGGTGGGGTTCACGCCGCCTTGAATCCCGAAGCAGGCGTTGACGACGCAAGCGCCGCCGTTGGAGAAGTCGCGCCGTGTAAACAGGGGTTGCAGGATGACCGCGTTACCGGGAGTGACGAAACCCAGGCCCATATTTTGGCCGGCGAGGCCCGCGATTGTCGCGGAGTCATTCACGGTGAAGGGGAATCCCGTGCGCCAGAACTCGGTGCCGGAAAGCTGCCAACCAGCGATGCCTGCGTTCAACAAACGATTGCTGCTCTTGAACGGCAGCGCATAGATATAGCTGGCGCTGATCTGATGGCGGGCGTCGTAATCCGCGGAGGCGTAGTTGTCGTGCAGGTTGTTGGGGTCAATCTGACCCAAGACACTATTGTAGATGCTCCACGGCTCAACGCCGCCATTCGAGTTTTCGTCGAAAGCATGCGAAAAGGTGTAGCTGAACCGGCCGGTCAAGCCATGCCAACTATTTTCCTGAATAGAAGCGGTCAAGCCGTTGTAGTTGGAAATGGCGCCGCTGTTGAGGAAGTTGACGCGGCCGACACGCGGATCCGGCGCGGTAGCAGGCAGCACTCCGAATCCGAATTGGCCTGCGCCCGCGAACGCGTTCAAGTAGTCGTTGTAGTACAACTCGTCGTAACCTTTGTTGCCGACGTAATTGAAGGAAACGATGGTGTTGGGAGTGAGCGCGTGCTGAAGTTCCACGTTCCACTGCAAATATTTCGGATTGGAGAGGCTGCGGGTTACGTCCGTTAGAGTTGGCGTGGTGGCACAAGAGGCCGCCAGCGCGGGATTCGTAAAGGAACTCAAATAGGTGTTAAGGTTGCCGCCGTTGTTGTAATTGGCGGTGAACGCGGAGTTGCATTGCTGAACGTAGCTGACACCGCTAGTGGGGAACGCGGTAGTCGAGGGCGAGTTCAAGTCCCAAGCCAGGCTTCCGCCAGGAACAGTCCAGAGGTTAACTTGCGGGAAGTTGGTGTCAATGGGACTGAGAATGGTGCCGGGATAGAGGTCAGCAAATAGCCCGATGCCGCCGCGAAGTACGGTCTTGCTGTTGAGCGAATAGGCAACGCCTAAGCGAGGCTGGAAGGCAACCGCTTCAATACCCGGAATGATGGTGTGATTGCCGGTCTGGAATGATTGGTTGTAAGGAACGTCTGCGCCATGGGTGAGTTGGTCGAAGGGCTGAACAGGGAGGCCGGCGCAATTATGCTGGCAGACGCCGCCGGAATTGCGATCAGCGCGGAGGGTAAACGTAAACTTCAGTTTGGAATTGGCGCGAAATTCATCCTGGAAATAGAGGCCGAAGGTGTAGAAGGCGACAGGCTGGACTGGGTTCGTCGCAAAGTTGTATTGGGTATACTGCGCCGTGTCGGTGGCAAACTGCGCCAGCGTGGTGTTCATGGCAGGATAAACCGCCAACGAGGACGCGGTGAAATCGCTGATGTCGTCGCGGCGGAAATTCACGCCCATTTTGAAGGAGTGATTCCCTTTGGTGATCGACAAGTCGTCCACCAAGCCCCACTGGGTTACGTTGCGGCCTTGCGGGAACAGAAATCCCGGATAACCTCCCTGGCCGGAACCGAATCCGAGATTCGATAGCGAGTTATCGGTGAAGGCCAGGTTGCCGGGGATCAGACCGAGTGCCGGCGAGCTGGCTTGTATCTTGCCGAAAATCGCTGAGTAGTAAAGCACGGAGCCAATGAAGTTGTTGACGATCGTAGGGCTAAAAACGTGCGTGTAGTTTAACTGCCCTTCGTTTTGCGGCTGGTTGCTATCGGTGTTGAAGGCAGGATTAATCACGTCGGTATAAGTTGGTTGAACGCCGCGGTCGAATTTCACGCGACCAAAGATCTTGTCCCTGTCGCTGAAGGAATAATCCAGCCGCCCGGTAACCAGGAATTCCTTATTGCCGGCAGCGGAACTGTCAGTCCAGGATTGTGTGCACTGGTCAGCAGAAAGCATTCCTGTTGCGGCAATGCCATTCGTGGAGCAGCTGTTTGCGTTAGGGGTGGCGGTAGTGACGCCCGGAGCGGCATTCCACAATTTAAAGAGGTTCTGGTAGAAGGCTTGCGTCGCCGCGTCCTGCGGGATGTTACCCATCACATAGCCTTCGAACTCCGGAGTCGGAACCGTCGCTGGCTTCACAGAACCAAAGATGTAGCGAATCCCTTCCGTGTTCACAAAGAAAAACGCTTTGTCGCGCTTGATTGGCCCGCCAAACGATGCGGCCCACTGATTGTTGTTTTCAAAGGGGCGATCGGGAATTGGGTCGCCGGGCGCCGTGGTGCCTTTCAGAATGGGATCATTGGCGTTCAGGTAGCGGCCGGTCCAGTTGTAAACGGCATTGCCGTGCCAGGAATTGGTGCCGGACTTGGTGCTGTAGTCCACCTGGGAACCAGCCTGGCGACCATACTGGCCGGTATAAGCGTTGTTGACGACGGAGACTTCCTGCAACTCATTGCCGCCGAGCAAAAGATTGCTGGAGCCGGAATTGTTGAGGTTCAGGAAGGGATCGTTGTAATCATTACCATTCATGGTGAACAGATTGGAAGTGCCGGGCAAACCGAAAGTGCTGAAGTTGCCGTATCCGCCGCCGGCGGTATTGCTCATGGTGACGCCGGGTGCGGTTTGCGCCACATAAGTGACGTCGCCGCCGGGGTTCGGCACTTCCTGGATTTGCTTGGTCTCAAAAACTGTGGAGATGTTGGCGTTTTCCGTCTGCAGTTGCGCCACATTTTCCGCGGACACTTCAACCGTTGTGGTGCCCGAGCCAACTTCTAGAGCCGCGTTGCCGGAAACCGTGGTTCCAAGAAGCACGGTGATGTTGCGCGCGGAGGTCTTGAATCCGGCCTTCGCAATTTCAAGTGTGTAGTCGCCGGGCTTTACCAACGAAATAACATAGTCACCGCTGGACGACGTGGTGGCCTTGAATTGAGCGCCGGTAGATGCACTTTTCAGGGTCACGTCCGCACCGGAAACCACCGCTCCCGTAGGATCGGTGACGGTTCCTGCGACACCTCCGGTAACGATGGATTGTCCCCAACTGCCCGCGGCGCCGAACAGCGTGAGCGCGAGAGCGAGAAGTAAAGCGTGCCTCAAATATTTCTTCATTATTGATTCCTCTCATGTAGATGAACTTCAACACGCCACCTTACGACCCGATGCGGAAACCGCACGAAGCAAAGCACACAGACACACCGAGCTGTGAAGTCAACGCTTCAGTGCTGACTGATATTTTGTTAGCTCGACCGTATGCTGCGAACCGGGTAATCCACTTTTTCCACTCGCAGCATTCCGCCGTCATTCGCACCCGGTAGGAACGCCTGTTCGGCGTTTGGAGCAAATGACGATTCAGGGCGGGAATCCGTAGAGCAAGAGAAATGCCAATGGACGAAAGGAAATATATGCGTCGATATCAATGATTTATGACGGGGGGTGGGAGTCGTTTATAGAGGTGGCCCGGAAATGTTCCGGAATGTTGGATTGTTTATACAGGTTCCTGTAGGTATTTTTCTTTTTGCAGAGTCTGAATTGGAGCTCAGTGTCTCTGGCGTGTCTGGCAGTTGTCTGCGACATATTGCTGCCAATAAAAAAAAGGAGCCGGTTGCCCGGCTCCCCTTTTGGTTGAGATTGATTTGTTTTAGAAAGTGATCTTCGCCGAGAGCTGAACGATTCGCGGTGAAGAGTCAAAGCCCAGGAAGTTTCCATATGGGCTGGTTGGGACGCCGACACCCGGTCCAGCAGTGATCGTACCGAAAGTGGAATCTCCGGTGGCGAAGGTGTTATTCGGGAAAGGCAGATTGGGATGATTGAGCGCATTGTACGCCATCAGGCCGATCGCCAGATTCATGCGTTCCTTAATCTGGATATTCTTGAACAGCCCCATGTCGATGTCGAAATAGCCAGCGCCACGAAATTGATTGCGGGTCTGGTTCGGGAACGACGAAATGAGGTTGTTGTAGGTATCGTAGAGGGCCCCGGCATTCAAGCAGGGTGTGGGATTGGCGCCTGGAAGTTGATTATTGAGGGCGGCTTTTCCGCAACTGCTCGTTTGTACGGGAGCACCAGGAAGAATCGATCCCAGGATAGTTCCCCCGCCGTTTCCGATGCCGCCATTGTCGTTGCCATCGATGATTGAATAGGGCATGCCAGTGTGCCAGTAAACCTTACCGGACCACTGCCATCCATTCATTACGAAGCGCTTCAACGCGCTGTCAGCGTGGAATGTAGGACTCACGACGAAGTCGCCGCTGATCAAGTGGCGAATGTCATAGTCGGAGTTTCCGTAATTGCCGGCGCGGAGGCTGGTGGGGAGAATTTGGCCGGCGGTGCCGGTGATGGATTGTCCAGAGGCGAATCCATACTGGAAGATACCGCCATTGGATACCTCATCCATGTTGTGACCATAGGTGTAGTTGAGGTGCGCGACGATCCAAGTTTTGAACTGCTCGCGCAAGGTAACGTTGAGGCCGTTATAGTTGGAAATCGCGCCGCTCTGAACTTGGGCAACGGTCCCATAAATCGGATCCGGAGCCGCAGCCGGTATGAGTCCGGGAGCATAGACCCCGAACTGATTCCAGGCATTCCCCCACTCACTGCCATACGGCAAGCGGGTAACGCTGTTTCCGACGTAGTTCACCAACAGGGCGGTGGTTCGTCCGATCTCCTGCTGGATCTGGAAGTTCCATTCCTTGGCCATCGGAGCGTGGATCGTTCCGACAATCCCATCGAAGGACGGAGGGGTAAAGCTTACACCAGCCGGCATGGAAGCCTGGATCTGGTTGAAGCTCTTGGTAATGTCAAAAGCGGACGCTGCTGCCGCCCACGTCGCGGGGCCACCGGCTGGATCGAAAGGCAGAACGCCGGCTGCGGGTCGCACGCGGAAGGTTACGGAAACTGGTGGGTTTGCCAGCAGGTCATCGACAAGTCCTGCCGCCGGGTTGTCATAGAAGATGCCGAATCCACCGCTGATCACGGTCTTGCCGTTACCGGGAAAGAACGGGAAGTGATCGCTCTGTCCGGGAGCCCAGCTGAAGGCCACGCGCGGGGACCACACCACCGCATCAACACCTTGGAATGCCTGGTGCTGGTTGTAGTTGATATCCTGGCTGTAGGGAACGTCTCCTGCGCCGGCGGCTCCTGCCTGATAACTGGGCAGTGAAGTGAAGTCGCCCTTGAGGTTCGCAAAACAATTGGTCTGGCAGACGGGGTTGGAATTTCGCTCTGCACGCAACGCCAGAGTCAGGGTGAAATTGCTGGTCACCTTGATTTGGTCTTCGGCATACAGCCCAAGGCCCCAAAGGGCAACCGGAACATCACTGGCCAGGTTGTCCGCTTGGCGATATTGGTATGCCAGTCCATCCGCGAAATTCTGCAAGCCGTTGGAGGTATAGCCGAAGTATACGGCCGGGGTATTAAAGAAGAAGTTGTGGTCGCTCACATCGTAGCGGCGGAAGTTTCCACCGAACTTGAAGGAGTGCTTTCCCTTATTCCAAGAGAAGTCATCAATAAACTGGTATTGAGTGATGTTGCGCCCCTGGGGAAATTCGTACATCGGATTGACGTTGCTGAAATCAACCGCGCTTCCGAGACCCGATGTAATGATGGACAAAGGCAAGGTGCTGTAGGCCGAATTAAAGTCCTGAGCGAATTGCGCCACATAGTGGCTTAGTGACGCAGTAAACACGTTGGTCTTGGTCGGGCCGAAGACGTGCGCTTCGTTGACTTGCACGTCCCAAGCAGGCTGATTGGACAACGCGCTGAAATTGGGGCTGATGGAGTCCACGTGAGTTGGCTGCAGTCCACGATCGATCTTGAAACGCCCGAACAGGTTGTCCTTATCGCCCAGTTTCTGGTCAACGCGGCCCGCGACAATGAACTCGTGAGCCAGCGCCGTGGGCGACGAGGCGAACTGCGCCGTGCAACCGGCGGAAGGATCAAACCCCGGCAGCACTAAAGCGCTGCAAAAGGAAGAAGGAGTCACAGGGGTCGCATTGGCCGCGCCGGGTGCGTTTGCCCAGAGTCCGAAGATCTGCTTGTACATGGCAAGTTCCGCCGGTTGATTAATTGCAATGTTGTTCAAGACCGCGGTAGAGAAGGCTTGGGTGGGAACGTAGATTGTGGAGGAACTGGGCAAAACGAAGCGCAATCCTTCGTAATCGGCGAAGAAGAACGTCTTGTTCTTAATGACCGGGCCGCCAATCGAGGTGGCCCACTGGTTGGCGTTTCCAAATGGCGCTGGGTTCGATTCCCCTGCCGGAGTCGTCCACTTGTTGAAGAAATCGTTGGCATTCAAATACCGGCCATTCCACCAGTACTGCGCGTTGCCGTGGAAATCGTTGGTGCCGGACTTGGTAATGTAGCTGACTTGCGCGCCGCTCAACTGGCCGTATTGTCCCGAGTACGGGTTCGTGACGACGGTCGCTTCCTGAACTTCGTTGCTGCCCAAAGTCAGGTTGGTGGCGCCGGAGTTGTTGATGTTGAAGTACGGATCCATATTGTTTTCGCCGTTGGTGGTGTACAGGTTCGAGGTAGCCGGCAGTCCGTTGACCGTGAAGTTGCCGTAGCCGTTCATGCCCGACTGGTTAACCGCAACGACGACGCCAGGTGAGGTAAAAGCGATGTTGGTGATGTCGCCGCCCGGGCTCGGCAGCAACGCAACTTGTTGCTGTGAAAACGTGGTGCTCGGCGCCGTATCGGTGGAGATCAATTCCGGTGTGGTGGTCACCTCAATCGTTGCCGTAGTCGACGAAATCTCAAGCGAGATAGTGATCGTGGTGGTCTTGCCAACCTCTACGACCGCGTTCTGGGTGACCTTGGCAAATCCGGTTTTGCTCACCGTGACTTCATAATTCCCAGGTTTCAAAAGGGAGAAATGAAAGTAGCCTTCGGTGTTGGTTTTGCCCTGTGCTGTCGCCCCGGTTTCCTTATTGACGAGGTTTACGTCTGCATCTATAACCAACGCCTTGCTGGGATCAACGACCTGTCCTGCAAGGTCGCCAGCGATCAGCGACTGGCCCATTGCTGGAGTTGTAAAAAGAGAAGCGAAAAACAAAGCGAACATGCAGGCAAAACCTGACAGCCCCATGCCCGCAGAAAAATTATTTCTTGAGCGCACTGAAAACCTCCTCTAGATTTCCACACTAAATAGTTTGTTTGAGTCTCTACACGCGTAAACTGCGTTAACCCACCGAACGCGTTAATAAGAGTCGGTTGCGAGACGTAAAGACCTGAGCAGTATCGGCGTCATCCCCTCACTCCAAATCCCCGTCGGAGGGCCGATAAGCACGCAAAAACGGCAACCGTTATGTTTCTATATGGCACGTTTTATGCCATAGCGCACGACGGTCGCTTCAACAACTTGTTTATTTATATTAAGTTAGAAGCTCGTTCTCGCAGGGATGGCTCGTTTACTTCCAGGTATTCATAGGTTTCATAGGCTCGCTACAGGAAACCATAGATGAGGGCTCGAGTCTTACGAGCTGGAGTGGCGAATGCGCTCGGCCAGGGCCCTGGCACGTTGCCGGGCGATATCTACGAAGCGCGAGTCGCCGGCAATCTGGTCGAGCAACGGAAGGGCGCGTTGAGGTTCGGGGAAAACGCCCTTGTTGAGGTCGGTCTCAAATTGCATGAGAGCATCGTTCACGCCAAGCCGGTCGTACTTCATGCGGCGCTGCAGCAATTCCAGCAACTCCTGTTGACGCGCCAGGCCTTCGCAAATCTGCAACAGCTGCACGGCGGGAGCGTTCAACGTGTAATTGAATTTCACTTCGAAGGATTCGGCGCCATCCTCCCAGCGAAAGGTTTTTTCGCCGAGGTTGGCGATTTTACGGTGGACATCCAGATCCACGCCCTTGAAATGATTCAGCTGGCCGATCAGGGTGAAAATTTTGGAGCGCAGCGCGGGGGTAACCTCGAAGGCCGTGGCTCCGGGCTCTTCGTCCAACTGCCTGATCTCGAAGGTGGGATTGCCGGAACTCTGGGGGATCTTGATCTCGATGAACTCCGGCACGCTCTCTTTAAAGACGCGTTTATAGGTAAAGACGGGGTCAGCGGCGACAGCCAGCGCACAGTTGGCCATGCCGACGATGGCGACCAAGAGCGAGGCAATCAGAATTTTGCGCTGAAGGGAATTCATCGGTTTGATTGGACGCCGGAGTTGCGAAGAGGTGTTGCGCTGAGTGGAGCTACAGCACGCACGTCGATTCGCGGAACGCCGGCCTTCGCCTTCCCCCGCGACAATCCATATCGATGTTCCAGTACCGCTGCCTGCAGGTGGCACAGCGCAACAGCCAGGGCATCGGCGGCGTCCGATGGTTCCGGCAGTTCCTTCATCTGCAATAGCGCGCGAACCATGATCTGCATCTGTCGTTTGTCCGCCTGGCCGTAGCCGGCGACGCAGGCCTTCACTTCACGCGGGGAATAGCTATAAACCTGCACGCCGAATTGCTCGGCAGCCAGCAGCACAACGCCGCGGACTTCCGCCAACCGCAATGCGGTCCTCATATTCAGCGCGGTGAAAACGGATTCCACGGCCATCACATTGGGCTTGAATTCTTCCAGAAGGCGGCACATCAGGTTATGCACATCGTGCAAAGCCGCGCCAGAAGACTCTTTCCTGTGTTTCGCGGAAATCCGCTGCGCGCCGTATCCCAGCACGCGATGCGCGCGCCCGTCGCTATCGATAATGCCGTAGCCCGTGGGGCCAACCGCGGCAGGGTCAATACCGAGCACACGCAGCAAGCCATTCTTCAGGGGCAATTCGCGAATAGCGGTCATGGTGAGTAGTCTACGGCGAAGCACCCACGCCTTCCAACAAAATGTGCTGCTTGGGGCCTTAAAAGAAAAACCGGCCACCGAGAATTGCACCCGATGGCCGGATCAAGTGATGGCGAAATTCAGTTGGCGCCCACGGCGGCCTGAATTTCCGACTCGTCGATGTCGAAATTGGCGTAAACGTGCTGCACGTCGTCGTGCTCTTCCAGCGCTTCCACCAGGCGCATCATCTGCTGGGCCTGCTGCCCCGTCAATTTAATGTAGTTCTGCGGCACCATGGCGAGTTCGGCCGATTCCGGCTTGAGGCCGGCTTTGCTCAAGGCTTCCTTCACAGGTTCAAACGATTCCGGCGGAGTGACGATGTACCACGAGGAGCCGTCGTCCTTCATATCTTCGGCGCCCGCTTCCAGAACCACGTCCAGCAGCTTCTCTTCCGACGCGCCTTCCTTGGGAACGGTGATCTCGCCTTTGCGATGGAACATCCAGCCAACCGCTCCGGCTTCGGCCATGTTGCCGCCGTTCTTGCTCATGAGGTGGCGGAATTCACCGACGATGCGGTTGCGGTTGGTGGTTACGACCTGTATCAGCATGCCCACGCCGCCCGGGCCGTATCCTTCAAATGTGGCTTCTTCGTACACCTCGCCTTCCAGCTGGCCGGTGCCACGCAAGATGGCGCGCTCAATATTTTCATTGGGCATGTTTTCGTTCTTGCCCGCCAAAATGGCGGTACGTAAGCGAGGATTGGAATTGGGATCGCCACCGCCAATGCGCGCGGCGATGCTGATTTCGCGAATGATTCGGGTGAAAACGCGGCCGCGCTTTGCGTCGGTGGCCGCCTTCTTATGCTTAATGGTTGCCCATTTTGAATGCCCAGACATGACACATCCTCTTTGTAACTCGTGACCGGTATCCGGCCATGTAAATTTTGGTTAAATGGCACCCCGCCCCTGCCAAGGAATGGACGCGTGGCCATTCAACCTGAGATGCGGGGCCACTTGTGCGGAGACCTTCGGTGCGCAACGGAGAAGTGGCAAAAAGCCGCCACTCTTCCGCCGAACCGTTCAACTCTAGCATAAATAGGGGCGGTCCGAAACTGGAACACAGCGCGCAGGCTCGGGGCTCGCCGATTGAATAATAAGGGGGATAGGTTGAGGTTAGAGTCTGAGTTCGAAGCCCAGCCTATTGCTGCCAGCCGCCGCCCAGTGCCCTATAAAGTTGCACCAGGCTTTGGAATTCGGTGCCGCGGGCTTGCGCGAGGGTTAGCTCGGCGGAAAAGAGGGATCGCTGGCCATCCAAAACTTCAAGATAGGTCGTGGTGCCACCCTTGTAGCGCATGTTGGACAGGCGAACGGACTCCTGCAAGTCCGCGACGGTATTTTCCTGGCGAACCCGTACCTGATGAAATTTCTCGTAGCCGATCAGCGCGTCGGACACATCCCCAAATGCGCGCTGAATGGTTTGGCGATAGGTGATGAGAGCTTGTTGGTTCTCCGATTTCGCCAGTTTCAGGTTTCCGGTAAGCGCTCCGCCGGTGAAAAGAGGCTGGCTCACCTGTACACCGTAAGCCCAGATGCCCAGTTGCGAACTCATCAGACCAGAAAAGGCGCTGCTACGTCCGAAGGAGCCGCCGCCGGAACCGGTGAGAGCGATTTGCGGAAAGAACTCGGCTTTGGCGACTCCAATCACGGCGTTGGCGGCCACTAATTTTTGCTCCGCTTCGCGAATATCGGGACGCCGTTCGATGAGCGCTGAAGGCAGGCCCGGCGGCACCTCGGGGGGAAGCGGCTGCTCCACCAGCGGGCGTCCGCGCGATACAGACTGCGGATAGTTGCCAAGGAGAATGCTGATGGCATTTTCTTGCTGAGCGATCTGGCGCTCCAAATCGGGGATGGTGGCATTGGCCTCGTCGAGAACTTGCTGAGCCTGCAAAACGTCAAGCTTGGTAGCGACGCCGTGCTCGACGCGGAAGGAGGTGAGCTTGACGGAATCTTGCTGCGTCTTCACGGTCTCGTGGGTGATTTGAAGTTGCAGGTCGAGTTGCAGCAGCGCGAAGTAGTCGCTGGCAATGTCGCTGACGAGAGTCAGAATAACGGTTTGCCGCGCATCCTCGGTTGACAGCACTTGTGCGCGCGACGCTTCCGTTGCGCGACGCAGCTTACCGAACAAATCCAACTGAAACGCAGCGTCGGCGGTCAAAGTCAGGAAGTTGAACCTGGTTTGAAAGTTGTTTTCTTGTCCGCCGGCAAGATTGCCGTTGGCTTGCACCTGCGGAAACAGGCTGGAACGTGTGATGGCAACCTGCGCGCGTGCCGCGATGATGCGCTCTGTCGCCAGTTGCAAATCGTAGTTTTGCTTCAGCGCTGTGCGGATGAGTTCTTGCAATTGCGGATCCTGAAAAACTTGCCACCAGGGAAGATCGGCATAAGAGGCTGCCTGAGCCTGCAGCTGGGGGTTTTCGCTGAGATCGCGGTAGGAGGTTGGAGTTTGCACCGCGGGGCGCTTGTAGTTCGGGCCAACTTTGCATCCGGCGATTAACCCCGAAACCATCAGAGCGGCCGTGAACGATAACAGCTTCTTCATCGGTGACCTATGGCGTGCTTGTTTCACGATGTGGTCGCGACGGTGCATGCTAGTCTCCCGGCGCCGGAGAGGGCGTTGCCGGCAACGCTCCCGAAGCGCGCTCCTTGCTTGTGCTTGACCATTTCTCAACCATGTAGAAAATCGCGGGCACAAAAAAGATTCCGATGAAACTGGCGGCCAACATTCCGCCGATCACCGTAGTGCCCATGATTTGACGCGCAACGGAACCCGCGCCGGTAGCGGTCCACAGCGGAACGCAACCGAGGATAAACGCGAAAGAGGTCATCAAGATTGGCCGCAGACGAAGCCGAGCTCCTTCCAACGCGGCATCCGCCAGCGGCTTGCCGTTTTCATACTGCTCCTTGGCGAACTCGACGATCAAAATCGCGTTCTTGGCCGCCAAGCCGATCAGCATCACCAACCCAATTTGCGAGTACACATCGCTTTCGATCTGCACCATGTACGGCGGCAGAAAAACGCCCAGCAGCACGCGGCGCAACCACAAAACTGCAAAGGCGCCAAATACTGCCACGGGCGTGCTCAGGAGAACGCTGAACGGCAGTGTCCAGCTTTCATACAGCGCCGCCAGAATCAGAAAAACGAAAAGCAGCGAAAGCCCGAAGATCACTGGGGCTGGCACGCCTTGCCGCGCCTTTTGTTCTTGAAACGACATGCCCGAATAATCGAAACCCATTTCACGTGGCATGGTTTGCTTGAAAACGTCTTCGAGCGCAGCAGTAGCCTGGTCCGCGCTGTAGCCCGGCGCGGCGCTTCCGTTGATCTGCGCGGAGCGATATTCGTTGAAGCGCAGAGTAAATTCCGGACCGAGGCGCGGCGTCAGAGTGGCGAGCGTGGAGAGCGGAACGTTTTCTCCCTTGTTGTTGCGCACGTAGAATTGCCCAACGTTTTCCGCCTTGGCGCGGTCTTCGCCTTCCGCTTCGATATAGACCTGCCACTGGCGGCCAAAGCGATTGAAGTAGTTGATGAAATAGCCGCCCATGAAGGCCTGAACGGTGCGGTAGACATCGTTGAGAGCCACACCTTGTTTTAAGACTTTGTCGCGGTCCACCCGCACAAACTGTTGCGGCACGCTGGCCAGAAAAGTGGTGCTGAGGCTGGCAATTTCCGGGCGCTTGCGTGCCGCTTCCAGAAAGGTGTTCAGATTTTTCGCCAGGAACTGAACATCGCCGCCCGAGCGGTCTTCCAGAATGAATGTGAATCCGCCGGCGGTGCCGACACCGGGAATGGCAGGAGGAGAAAAGCCAAAAGCGACCGCCTCAGGCAGTCGGCTCAACTTCTGATTGAGATTTGCCTTGAGGGATTGAAATTGCTCGGCCCTGGTTTTGCGTTGATCCCAAGGCTTGAAGGTGACGAAGAACGTGGAGTTGTACGTGGTGCGCACGAAACTGAGCAAACTGAATCCGACGAAGCAGGTTACGTTTTCGACGCCCGGCGTATTCATCAGAATCTTTTCCACGTTCGCCGTAACCGCCGTGGTGCGTTCCAGTGAAGATCCATTCGGCAACTGCACGTTCACGTATGCGTATCCTTGATCTTCGTCGGGCAAGAAGCTCGAGGGAAGCCGGCTGGCAAAGAAGCCGGCCGCTACGCAAAACACCAGCAGCAACACAACCACGACCGCGGTCTTTCGCACCAGCACCGCGCTCCAACGCACGTAGCCATCCGTCGCGCGCTCAAAGGTGCGGTTAAACCAATTAAAGAATCGCTGCAACATTCCGCTGCTCGGTTTTTTTGGTTTCAGCAGCAGTCCGGCCAGCGCCGGACTGAGCGTGAGCGCGTTGAACGCGGAGAGCAAAACAGAAATGGCGATGGTCACCGCGAATTGCTGGTACAGCTTGCCAGTAATTCCAGGAATGAAAGCTGTCGGCACAAAGACAGCGGAAAGAACCAGGGCGATGCCGACCACGGGGCCGGAAAGTTCCTCCATGGCTTTCAACGCTGCGTCCTTCGGCGTCATGCCTTCCTCAATGTGGCGCTCCACTCCTTCGACTACGACGATGGCGTCGTCCACCACCAGGCCGATGGCCAGCACCAGACCAAACAGAGAAAGCGTATTAATGGAAAAACCGAACACCGGGAAGAGTATGAATGTGCCCACCAGCGAGACGGGCACGGCCAGCAGGGGAATCAGGGTAGCGCGAAAGCCTTGCAGGAAAAGGTAGACCACCAGGATCACGAGTCCCAGCGCAATCACCAGGGTTATGACGATTTCCTTCATGCCTTCGGTGACCGCGCGCGTGGTGTCCAACGCCACTACGAAATCCACGTCCGCGGGAAAGCGCTCCTTCATTTGCGCCATGAGCTTCTTGACGCCCGCGGCCGCATCGACGGCGTTCGAGCCAGGCAGTTGATAGACGGCAACGATGGCGCTTGGCTTTCCATTCAAACGTCCCGCGGTGCTGTAGTCCTGGGAACCCAACTCGATTCGCGCTACGTCGTGGACGCGCACGGTGCCGCCGTCGGGCGTTTCGCGTACCACGATTTGTCCAAATTCTTCCGGAGACACCAGGCGCCCCTGCGCCAGAACGGTGTAGGTAAATTCCTGGCCCTTGGGCGAGGGTTCTCCGCCCGCCTTTCCGGCGGGGTTCACGGTGTTTTGCGACTGAATAGCGCTGACGATTTCTGGGACAGTGACGCCAAGCTTAGCCAGGGTGTCTGGCTTTACCCACAAGCGCATCGCATATTGGCCGGCCCCGAATACTTGAACGTTGCCGATGCCCGGGGAACGCAGGACGGGATCCACAAGATTGATGTACGCGTAATTGGCCAGGAAGGTGGCGTCGTACGTTCCGCGCGGCGAGTAAATAGCCACCAGCATCAGCGGAGCGGTAACGGATTTTCGAACGGTCACTCCGTAATTGATGACATCCGCGGGAAGCTGAGAAGCAGCCAGCGTTTCGCGGCTTTGCGTAAGGATGTAATCGGTGTTGGGGTCGGTCTTTGCGTCGAAGTCCACAATCAGGCTCGTGGTGGAATTACCCGTGGCATTCAGCGAATACATGTAATTCATGTTGTCCACGCCGCTCATCTGCTGCTCGATGGGAGTGGCCACCGCTTGCTCCAGGGTTTGCGCGTCCGCACCCGTGTACGTGGCGATAATCTGAACTTCTGGCGGAGCGATACTGGGAAATTGCGCGACCGGCAAAGTAAGGATGGTGATGGCGCCCACAATCACCATCACGATGGAAATCACCATGGCAACGATGGGTCGGTGGATAAAAAACTTTGACATGGCTCTACCTTCCTTTAGTGTCCGCAGTTGCCGCGGCAAACGGTTTGGGGTTTACGGGCATGCCGGGATGCACCTTCTGTACGCCTTCGGCAACTACGCGATCGCCGCGCTTCAGTCCCTCGGCAATAACCCAACTATTGCCGACGCGGTCGCCCAATTTCACCGGTCGGATGCTTATCTTGTTATCGCTGTCCACAACCGCCACTTGATAGCCACCCTGCAATTCCGTCACAGCTCGTTGCGGTACAAGCAACGCGCCCTGCTCCAGACGGACGGCAGCGCGAACCTTGGCGTAGCCGCCAGGACGCAGAACATTTCCTGGATTGGGAAATAGTCCCGCCAAGCGAATCGCGCCAGTGCTCTCATTCACCTGGCGATCGGCGAAATAAAATGAGCCGGTATGCGGGTACGTGGAGCCATTGGCCAAAACGAGTTCGAGACGAAGATTTTTGTCTGCTTCCAGGCGCGCCGCCTCGGTTGGGAACCGTTCCCGCCATGCCAGATACTGCGGCTCGCCAACTGTGAAATAAACCTTGATGGGATCGACGGTAGATACGGAGGTGACAGGACCGCTGCTGAGATTCACCAGCGCGCCAACTTGAAGTTGCGCTTGCCCGGCTATGCCGTCGATGGGCGCAACCAGGCGCGTGAAATCGAGATTGATCTTTGCGGTTTCCACCGCTGCTTCGCCTGTTTTGATCTGCGCTTCTGCTGTGGCCACTGTGGCTTTGGCCGCCAAATTATTCTGAACCGCGTTATCAAGATCCTGCTGGCTGGCGGCTTGTTCTTTGGCTAGCGGCGCGTATCTCTCGACGTCCAGCTGAGTTCTGCCTTGAACCGCCTGGGCGTTGGCAAGCATGGCTTTGGCCTGCGCCAACTGCCCTTCAGCCTGGTCGAGCGCGGCTTGAAATGGCCGCGGATCGATTTCGAAAAGAAGCTGGCCTTTCTTGACGAATGCGCCTTCCTGGTAGGCTTGGCGCATGATGTAGCCGGTGACCTCAGCCCGCACGTCGGCATTTGTGAAACCATCGAGCGTGCCGATCCATTCGCCATAAATCGGAACGTCTTTTTGCTCAACCTGCACCACCTCGACTTCCAGCGGCGCGTTCGCCGGTGCTCCGGCTACGTGCTTGGGGCGTATCGCTCCAATAATCAAGCCGATTACAAACAGGCCGAATGCCCCCGCTATCCAGAATTTATATTTTGAGAGTAGGTTCATGCTTCCCCCCCGGGTAGCGCCCCGCACCACACCACATCGACACATGGGCCTGCGGACTTGGATTGCGCTTGCCTGCGATTGGATGCGAGCTTTTTTGATGGCACTCACACCCGTGCATCGAATTTTCGCGAAAATCGTGGCGGGCTTCAGGGGACTGGGCCTACGGCCGCCGCTAGACACGAGGCAGTGGCGCGACAAACACTAATTCCGTGATTCTCAATAAGTTATGGATTTGAGCCCGCCGCTTTTTCAGCGTTTACTTAAACTTCGGCTGGTATTCGCTACAGCGTCGTTGCGATTTGGAGCCGAAGAGTCTGCCGGCAAGACCTAGGCGCTTGGCGCGGTATGCGGTTTCTGAGTGCCTACGAAAATCGAAGGGGGCTGGCCCTAGTCCTGGCGACGAGTAGGCGAAAGCGAGGAACTGGACTCGAGTGCTATGACCGTGCGGGTGCGCCGCGATGATCGGCAAACGTGACGGCGCTTGAACAGCATGCGGGGGAATTTGCTACAATTGGAGAAAGATAGTCAGTCCTGTTCCCCGGTAGCTCAATGGTAGAGCATTCGGCTGTTAACCGAAGGGTTGCTAGTTCGAATCTAGCCCGGGGAGCCAACTTAATCTTCAATCCCTCAATCAGTTAAGCGACTTTCTTCAACTTCGATTTTTGCTGATTTGGTAGCCCAAGTAGCCCAACTGAACTTTCTACAGTCGGCAGCTTGAACCCCAATCCGGTGTTCTCTGCTACTTCCTTGCGCCATTCGACATCTTTTTTCAACTGCTCTGAGTACTTGTCCGTGACGTTCTTGTTTGCGTGTCCCAACCAGAACTTTTCCAAATCCCACGGCACACGGCTTTTTCTCAAGTGTGCTGTGCGGAAACGACGGAAGGCATGAAAGCCCATGCCGTCCTGATCCAGACTGAGGTCCTTACGAATTTTCCCGAATCCGTCACGGAGAACGTTTCGTTGCGTGAGCGGCCTGCCCGAAGCGGAACAGAAGAGAAAACCCTCGACTCGTCCGTTGACGAAAGTCTTAAGCATCGCCGACAAAGACGAATGCAAGTCAATCTTTCTGACCGCATTCGCCGTCTTGGGCGACTGAGTTTTTCCTCGCCATGCGCTTTGGGTGATGTTCACAGTTGAGAAGTCATCGGTGAGATGTTCGACCCGAAGGCCGAGCCCTTCACCGATTCGCATGCCAGAGCCTGCCAGCAGAGCGAACAGCACCTGATAGCGGCCTCTGGCTTTCGTGATGATTTGCTCGATCTCTGCAACCGTGAGCGTTGGTTTCTTCTGTTGGCTCTCGTCCACAATCGGCAGTCCGATGAAGTGGAAGTTCCAGTTCCGAGGATAGAGTTGCTCGCCTTCGCTCGATACGGCTGACGCAATCACTGCCGTAACGACTTGGAAGTAATTGACCACCGTTTTGTCGGCTAGGCAAGCCGCTCGCATTTTGATCACGAGCTGCTTGGCAACTTCATTCTTGATGTCAGCGAGAGCTACGCCGCTAATCGTTTCATTCAGCCAGTTCACGGCTGCCTGATAGCCTGCCAGTGTGGCGGGCTTAAGCGTCTGGCGTTTCTTCCTGCTGACAATCCGGCCCGCACGCATCTCATCGCGCGGCAATTCCGGCCTGTCGGTTCCGGTGGTCAGTACCACCGCAGTCCCGCTTTCGAAGACCTACAACGGCAACATCCTCGACCAGGGATACGTGGTGCCTACAACGTTCTTGTGGGACCCGTGGAGCGACCCCAACATTGTCCCGTGCTGCTACCTTGTCTACGTGGAGGTGTGGGACCGCACTATCATCAACGGCTACTGGAGCGGCGGCCACTACAACGCCGGTTGGGAGGCTATCGAAATCGCCGTCTGACGCATGTGCATTTCGGCGGGCGTAATTTCTCACTCTAGGGCTATATTCAGAAGTTCAGACAGTGTGGGGCGCTCTTTTTCTAGCGGAGCGCCCTTGTTTTCATTCACTGCTCAAGTGCGATCAAAAAATCTCCCCAAAATGTGCAAAAGTGAACAGCGCACAATCTCGCCTGTCTTTATGCGGCATTCGATGCCTTTCCTTTCCGTGTCACTGCCCAGTTGCCGGTCATTCATCGTCCTGCGCTGAACCATTTGTAGCACGGCTGGTATCTCCCTCTCCGGCTTGGAGGAGAGACAAAATATCTACATCCTCTGCAGCGCGTCGGTTGGCACGGGCTTCATCCAGGCGTTCGGTGGATTCCTTTAGCCACGCTTCTTTGCGCTGATACAAAGCATTCGACTTCTCTTCGGTCCAGTTGGGATCAAGTTTGCGCTCCAACTCGATCCACCTCTCAACGGACTGATTTTCAATTGCTGCTTTTTCCAGCTCACAGATTCTCACCCATCCTCTTGGGGTTGGCATTTTCCCACCTCCGAAGGGCCTTGATAGTAAGAGAACGGGGACCGGGTGTCCAGCCTCACTGTTGTGTATTTGCCCGATAATTCCAGGCTTGGGAAAGCCCGACAAGGGGACGGGTTCTCAACTGTTCCAACGAGGAACGAATCAGGAGTGTACTATCGTCACTCCAAGACTACAGAATGCCAAGCTTTCCCACCTCCGAGGGCCGCCGCTCGAAGCGGGTGATGTTGAAGGGCGCGCCAGCCTGGTTGTCAATCTGGACCGCGATGAGAAAAGGTCCCCGTGTCTCATCCTCGATTCCTCGAATGAAGGTTACAGGCTGCGCGGAAATTTCTACCTTCGGCGCGGACAATTTGTCGAACTTGTCTTTGATTCAGGACCGTTCCGTTCAGTGCGCTGCCGTATAGTCTGGGTGGGCAAAGCAGGTTCCAAGCTGGAGGGAGAAGTTGGTTTGGAGGCTGTCTAGGTGCTGAACAAATTTCCTTTTGCTTGACTATTCTTGCTGTATAGCGAGAAAGGTGGTGCGGGCTAACGATAGCAGACCTTTCAAATCTTAGGCCTCCCTTGTCCCTCGGGGGCTGGGGATTCGAGTATCCGACCGAATAGCCCGCGAGGAATACGCAAGCATATTTGATGCCAGGCACGAACCATGAGTTCGACACACGCAAATGGAGCTAACTTCAACAAGCGAGGGTATATATGCAACCATGTGCCAGTTGGAGCCGGAAGTTCTCTCCGACGAATGTTGGGACGACATGTGGAAAACACTTTCCAGGTGTGCGCACCGAATTGAACAATGTCGAGGCCATCTCCCCCTGTCATCTTCCATTGGTTAACTACTAGCGGCTCACTCGGTAGAGTGCAAAACCGAAAAATATTGTCATCACGATTGGCAAGAACAAAAGCACAGGGTTGGCGTTCGGTAGAAACCATAAGAATTTGTGGTATCGCGAGTAGGGCTCTTCTGGATATTCATCGACTATTTCATCGAGGACTATCATCACAAGCCACAAGGTCCGCACCAGCGCAATGAGCATAAACACCGAAGCCACGATCACTGCTATCAGCGCAAACTTCAAAATGTCATTGGCATGTTCGTTATCGAGTAGAAATACGAGCACGCCAGCCGCGAAAACCATATAGAAATTAATTCTGTCAGCAAACAAAGTCTCCAAATGCTCGCGTTCCCGCTGTAGTTTTTCGAGGTCCGGCGTGACCTTTGCTTTCTTGGGGCGCATTAGGTGCTTTATCCAGTGCCTTAGGCGCATTGTTCCCTCCATCAAAAATCCCAATCGCAATCAGCGAGACAGTAAACTACCGGGATTTAGATGGCAAGGTTCGACCCGCTCAACGCTTCGCCACGAAATTCGTCCAGCGTAAACTCACGGGTGTTCCGACAAACTGAAACTAAGTCTTAGCCCCGACATTCGATTGCTTCTTCATTCGAATCACACCGACCCCAATCGCCTTGCGCAGACTCTCAGGATATTTTTCGCGCGCCTTCTCCGCCTGTTCCCTCGTTTTGAATGGCTTGGATAACGGCGTGAACTCAAGACCGACGTATTTGACAAGCAGCCACTGCTCGATTGTTTTGGACATCCGAAGCTTATAACCCGATGGTGGTCTCGCTTCGGCGGGTCGTTCGCCACCGCACCGCCATATGGGCGAGCGTCGTTCGGAGGACGCTCTGAATCCACTTGACCCACACAAATGCTGTTGGTAATAGGTCCTTTAGCTCCAAGATAGGGGCCGCGGTAGCTCGCCATCGGCTGGAAGACTGCTGTGGCCCCGACCTTTCATCAGAGGTGACTATGCCGTACGCAACTGGTGAAATTCCCGAGGTCGGTGATTACATCAAGAACCAATGGGAGCAACCGGGAACGGTGACAAGAGTTCACTTTGCACAGGATGAGGAGGAGAGAATCTGCGTAAGGTGGGATGACGGTGGGCTTGAACTTCTGTTTTCTCCCGCTTCCGAATATACGCTAGTCTCCAGAAGAAGCGTGTGACCCGAACCGCAAGCAAGCCGTGATCGCAATTGTCGCCGCGATCCTGGCAGCGAGAAAGTTGTCAACGGTTCCGCAGAACAGCCCGGCATACGTCGCTGCAATCGCTGACGCGGTTTCCGACGCAAAGAGAATCGTAGATCGAGTGGAGAAATCATCTTCTTAGAATGATGGGAGCGGACAGGCATTTTGCCGAAAGTGATTGCGGACGCGCAACGTGCAATTCGCCTACCGTTCATTCCGTATTGACTCTGGTTCTCGATGGACGTAATTTCGTGCCATGGATTCCAGCGAGAATCCGAAGGTCGTAGGCAGCAGCCCTCGCGCCACGGGTTACTCGCTGTTGTGGTTACGTGACCTTATCAAGCAACCGCCCCCGCCAACCGAGCCATATAAGCCGCCGAAGGAAGAATTTCCCCCAAGCCCGTATATCCCTCTGGCTCACCGCTGACCGCTAAACGTGTCCCAGAACAATTTGACCGTTCCCGGCCCATGTCCGGCGTAGTGGTTGTTGGCGTACGCGTAGACCTTGAGATTCCTCGCGACAAATTGCCGGAATAGCCCAGCCCAGTTCCTTAGATCATCTACCCGGTGATGTCAGCGCCTTTTTCGAGACCGCATTCGCTCACAACGGTACAAGCAGGTGACTCGGCGGGAGATTAGGGAGACGTCACCTCCACATTGCAATTTTCAAAGGTATATAAGAAAGCCCGGAAGGGTACTAGGCCGGGGCGACTTGTCCGTCCGAAAGTATCGCCTCCGTCATCTCCCAGGGGTCAAGAAATCTCCAGAAACTGTGTAGAAATGAACAGCGCACCGTTGACAGTCGCTAAGATACGCTGCTGGACGGCGAGAAAGATACTGGCCGGGTACTACGACTGGGTTCGGACGGCGTCCCTCAACTCGCCGTTCTTAGCTGGGAACGCTTGGCAAACGCTTTCTTCCAGCCAATGTCGATTAAGGCGCGATTTACGGTAAACGCCGTATTGTGTCGCCCATTCTGGGGCAGCACAATTTGGACAATCGGAATTCTTGACTTGACCGAAGTGGGCGTCTTTCTCCGAGCGCCCCTTTCGTCTTTTAGGATTGGGACATTTCTACCGTGGTCGAGTCTGACTAGTCGATAGCACCAATACCAATGCGTTTTTATGCTGCAAGGGGAAAGTGACTGCTGCCGCACAAACCCATTAGGCGTATAGTGCCATTGGAGTAACTCTATGAGTCCTGAATACCGCGTAGAAATCGTTGGCCGTCAGTTCATCGTCGTGGACCCCTCAAACGAGATTGTAGGCCGTTACACCAGCCAAGAAGAAGCCCAGCAGACCATCGAAGAGTGCAGGAAAGAAGACGAAGGATGGGAGACGGCCCGACTTTTGGTGAGGAACGCAATTAAGGCATACATGCAAATGCACGGCGTTGACCACGATACCGCACGGCATGCGATTTGGGCCGCAGCAGAGATTACGGATTGAACTTAACAACACCCGTGCAGGTTCAAATCTTCTCGAACAGCGTCGGACTTCAGACTGGCTCGACTTTTGGGCGCTTTCCCGGCATGACGTGCTATGTTGCCGCAACCATGCCCAAACACAAAGTCGGCGACCGTGTGGGGAGGAAACGAGATAGCCGTAGCAAATAATCAGTTCTTTGTGAGCGTGCCCCACTCCACGTTGGAACCAGAACCGCCTCCTATGCTGTAACGAATGGCGATGTCGAGTGAGTTCCCCGAAGGATCAATGCGGGCACCAAAATTAAAAGGAAGAACGCCGCTGTTGGAAGAAATGCCGGTGCCCCACATCAGGGCACCAGTCACATTAGCCCCACTGATAGTGAACGAAGGACCTAGCGTAGCAGGGGAAGCGGTTCCGGTCCCCGACACAGAGAAACCATTCTGCGTCGCCACGATAGCAACCACGTCGGTGCCTCCTGAAGATGTGTTCAGGGTGCCGCTATAGGTTCCGCTTAACGGACTAATGTATCGTGCGGTAAACGTTCCAGATGCATCCGCTCCGTTCTCACAAAGCCAAGGTGCATAATCGAGATTCGTTCCGGTGTAGGACCAGTTTCCGGAAAGATAGCTCACGGTAGAACCGGACGCAGGCATCTGCGCAGTCAGGTCTCCGTAATCGAGCCCATCAAAGCTATTAACCGAAGCTTTGAATGTTGAGGAAGAAATCGAACCTATTACAGCTTCTCCATTCGTTTCACAAGTGACAAATCCGTTGGGGAATATTTGTCCGTTTACAAACCAGCCCGTAGGCGGCACGGAAGGAGTAAAGTAAGGGGCGTAACCCTGCAGCCCGTTTGCTGCCACAGAGATGTTGCCATTCGAAACTTGCACGTTGGCTTCCATGTATCCGACATCATTTATTGCACTGCCAGTCAGAGGAAAAGTGAACTCCCACTGTCCCGCCTGAAGTACTTGTGGTGTCGGCGTCGGTGATGGGTCCCCAGGAGTAGAAGAGCTGCTCGAGTTACTTCCGCCGCTGCAGCCTAGCAATAGGCACATCGCCAGAAGAACGAACGTTGATTTCATGGGTCCTCTTTTGTTGGTCTTTCGTTCTTGCGTGACTAGATTATCGGAACGGTTGCTTGCCTCAAATATGACTGCCGAAGGCAAAGCAACAATCAGTTACCTGTTCGATAGGACAGCTTGCGGCGAGTAGCCGAGAAGGACACGCGCAAATACAAAGTCGGTGATCACGTACCCGTTAAGCTCTCGGGCGGCAGAATCGTAGAGGCGACGATCAAGGCCGTCGTCGAAACGACAGAGGGTGAGCGCTTGCAGGTCTCGTTCGGCGAAGAAACTGCGCTGATCTATCCGTGGCAGATCGTCATAGAGGCACGTTGATCATCAGTTCCGCCCTAATTGTTGAAGAACGGCGCGTTCGACGGAAGGCGGGAGATTTAGGCTAGTCAGAAGGGCGATGGTCAGCGCAGATTGCTCAGCAGCACCACATCGCTGGTGACCTCGCCGCGAGTGATCAACAACTGTTTCCCGTCCGCTGTCCAGTTGAAATCGAAGATCTGTCCAGAGTTGAACTTCGTGATTTGCCGCGGCGCTCCTCCCGCGACGGGCTGTTCCCAAAGATTAGTCGCATTATCTCGCGTGACCAAGTACTGTAAGCTCTTCCCATCCGGTGACCATCGAGGGCCGTCGAGTCCAGGTAGTGCCTTAATTGTCTTGAGAGGGGGTCCCCCGCCGATCGACGCAATCGCAAGTTTTGTCGCAGGGGGCGTGTATTCATCGAAAGGGAACGCCAAGAGTCTTCCGTCCGGGGAAATCGTTACGCGACCAGGGATGCTTTCCCCCGGGTTCTCTGTGATGTCGACCGGGTCGCCGCCATCGATACTCACACGACGAATTTTCCACCGTGGCAGTGCGTTTACGGCGTAGAAAACGAATTTCGCATCGGGCGTGCAGCCTGGCCCCCACATCCCGCCAGAAGTTAGCGTCTTTGCGCCAGAACCGTCGTTGTTTATTCGGACGACCCTGTCGACACCGTCACGGTTCGAAATAAAGATGATGTACGGCCCACAAGCAACAGGCCAAGAAAGTCCTTCAGCTAGCTCGGAGCGGCGATTGCCGCCTCCGTCCAAGCTCCACAATTTGCCGTCGTCACCATGCACCACCAGTGTTCCGTCAGAGGCCGTCAACACCCCCATCGTCGGAAGTTCGCCGGTGGTGATTTCCCTCATCTTTGACGGATCCTTAGGAGAGAGCGACCAAAGATTTGAAACTATTCGGGACTGTAATGTGGCTACTGTTCTCGCATCAGGCGTTGCGTCAATCAAAGCCTCGTAGTTAGCGAGATCGTTGGTCAGTTGTCGGGCTTCGCCGCGAGGGTACGAAACCGTCCAAAGTTGCCCGCGGCCACTCTGGTCGTCGAACACCACCAATAATCCGTCTCCCCGTCGCAACCACCGGGGTCGCCCCATGGGCCGAGTGCCCCTATAAAGCTCACGTACGCGGCGGTCAGCAACCGAAATAATATCCAGTACAAAGGGCGGCTTCGCGGCATCGAGCATGCGGGAAACCGCAATCGAGCGTCCGTCGGGCGACCAAGCCGCGCCGGGCTCGAATCCGATCCAGGTATCGTTCATTGCCCAGAGCACGTGATCCTCGCTACCGTCAGATTTGGCAATCCGCAGCTCAATGGAGTTGTGTCTTGGTACTCCAGTCGTATAGACGAACTGGCTCCCGTCTGGTGAAAAACTGACCGCAGAATCGATATTAGTGAGCAACTGTTTTTCAGGACCGCCCAGTGTGGGTATCGAAAGGAGACTACGATATTCTACAGACTGACTGGCCGAACGAACGAGATAGATGCGTTCTCCGTCCGGTGAGAATGTTAGGCCGGCAATGTCAACAGCCTCAGCCGGTAAAATCATGACATTGCCGCGAGTTGCCACTCGATTCAACCAAAGACTCTGCTTTCCTCCATCTTTCTGCGAATAAGCTACGTATCGTCCATCAGGAGAAATAGCCATAGAACCGACTCGGCCACTATCGGTGAGCCTGGTGATTTGCATATCTTGAAGATCAGGGCCCTTGCTGCGCCATCGGTAGTAGCTTACGGCGATAATGGTGCAAACAAGGATTCCGCCAATAATCATCGGCCATGCGAATTGTCGGCGGGAGTGTATCTGCTGTTTTACTGCCTCCAAGTCGGTGCAGAGTTGCGCGGCTGTTTGATAACGCTTCTCGCGATCCTTGTCGATCGCCTTGTGGATGACCCGCGCGAGGTTCGTCGGAATTCCAGGGTTCAGTTCGCGCACTGGTGTTGGGACTTGATTCAGAATGGCATTCTGCAGCACGGGCTCGGTGTCGCCCTTGAATGCGCGTTGACCTGTGGCCATCTCGTAAAGGACTAAGCCGAACGAAAATAGGTCTGTTCGGGCGTCAAGTTTTTCGCCGCGTACTTGCTCTGGCGACATGTACCCGGCAGTCCCCATGGCCACGCCGGTAAGGCTTATGGATAAATCGGAAGCTGGCGACAACGTTGACTCGGCCGCGGATCGTCGCAGTCTCTTATCGCCCTCACTGTCGAGCGTAACCGATGAGTCTTCAGTAGCCCTGATCAGGGAAGCTAGTTTTGCTAAACCAAAATCTAGGATCTTGGCTTGGCCTTGGCTGGTAACAAATATATTTGTCGGCTTGATGTCGCGATGAATGATGCCCTGGCCGTGCGCTGCGTCCAGTCCTTCCGTGATCTGAATGGCGAGATCAAGCAGCTTGCTCAGTGAAAGGAGTGACTTCCCGTGAGTCGCGACAGAGACCAATTCCCGAATAGTCTGCCCCTCAAGCAACTGCATGACGAGGAACGGTTGGCCTTCATGTTCGCCAAATTCGTAAATGGGGCAGATGTTAGGATGCTCGAGCGCGGAGGCCGCCCTGGCTTCACGTTCAAATCGCCCAAGTGCGGCACTATCTTTCGCCGATTCCTCCGGCAGAAATTTTAGCGCTACCCGCCGCCCAAGCTTGATGTCTTCGGCTCGGTATACCAATCCCATGCCTCCGCCCTCGAGTCCATCGAGAATCCTGTAGTGAGAAATCGTTTCGCCAACGAGCGGGAACTCGAAAGCCTCGAGCTGCCCATGGACGGCAGCTTGCAAATGATCACTGGCAGTCTCCTCGCTCGCCAGTAGCGCCTCAACTTCTCTGCGCAAATCCGGATCATCCTGGCAGAGCTCGTTGAACAAAGCCACGCGCTCCCTGGGTTCGCACTCACAGGCCCGATGAAACAACTCCTCGATCTTCGCCCATCGTTCAGGCGTCACGCGACACCGTTCCGTATTGCATCTCGTTGTGTAGCCACGCTTCCGCCATGCGCAAATCGCGCCGGACGGTCACCGCCGAGACATCCAGTGCCTGCGCAATCTCTTGCATGGAAAGGCCGCCGAAATAACGAAGCTCGACCGCTCTGCATTTCCGCGGGTCAATCTTCTCTAGTGCGTTGAGGCCGGTATCGAGAGCCACTAGTAGTTGTCCGCGGTCCTGCGAAAAAGTTACAACCTCTTCAAGCGAAACTTTCTGTCCCTCGCGCTTTCGGGCATGCTTTCGACGGGCATGGTCCACCAGTATCTGGCGCATCAGGCGAGCCGCCACTCCGTAGAAATGCGACCGACTCTGCCAGGTTGGATTTGACTGATCAACAAGCCGCATGTACGCCTCATGGACCAGTGCAGTAGGTTGAAGTGTGTGTCCCTGGCGTTCCCTGCGCAGGTAACTTGCCGCTAGTCGTCGTAGCTCTCGATACACGAGCGGCGTGAGTTCCTCAAGGGCCTGGGGGTTTCCCTTGGCCCATTCGGCCAGAAGACCCGTCACTTCATGGGCGTCAGCCATGGCTCACATGTCACTAGTGCCGACCTGATCGAGTGAACGGATTATACACCTTCGCCCTCCTGCTCACATCCGCGCTCTTCTCACCGATAAAACACTCTCTTTTTGTGATCGGTCTTGGCTTGGAAATGCGCACGAGTAGATAGAGAGAGTGCGCTGTGAAAAATTCAATCTGCCAATTGCTCTATCTTTGGTTAATTGCCCTCTCCATTCCTCTTTCCAGCGCAGCACAGCAAGATCCTGCGGCCGAGTCCTCTCCTGCGAATTTAGGGTTGCCATTCCAGCTATACAGCGGCTACTTGATCGTCGTTGAAGGCCGAATTGGTAGTCTGCAGGGATTGAAATTTGTTCTGGATACAGGGACGACCCAAAGCATTCTGTCCAAGAAGATTGCTGACAAGCTAGCACTTCTTCGTCATCCAGCTCAGTTACAGAACTTTGACAAAACAGTTCCTCTAGAGTCGGCAACAGTGTCCGAAGTGCAATTCGGACCAGTTGACGCAATTGACAAAGAGATGAGCATTATGAATCTTGGAAAATTTTCAGAGTACGCAAGCCACATAGATGCTGTCATCGGCTTGGATCTATTGCAGCTTAACAATCTTACGTTCGATTACAATCTGCGAAGAGTGCTGTTTGAGCCTATCGATAGCAATATTCGGGGTACTCAAAAAGTGTCGAAGCCAATGTGTTTCACGGTGAAAATCAATGTGCAAGGTCATCTCATTCGTCTCATCTTCGATACTGGAGTCGAGGGCGTTCTGCTTTATGAAGACAGGGTTCGAGCCCAAGTCCCCAGACTGAGAGTAGCCGGAATTAAGAAAGTCACTATCGGAGGACGAATGAGCGGAAAACTAGCGACTCTCCCCGAGATGCACCTGGGTGAAACACTGATGGATGGGCGAGTTCTGTTGATTGAAAGCCCTCCAGTAGACAAGATTGACGGAATAGATGGGTGCATTGGAATCGCCCCCTTCCACGCTACACGAATAACCTTTAACTCGGCACTGAAAACGATCAGATGGGAGTGACCTTATTGCCCCTGGCAAGTGCCGCTGTAACCTTCGATATGGCGTAGATCTGCTGATCGGTCGCCTTCGGAGGAAATCCTCGCTGCCAATTCTTTCTGTGTTTTAATTGCAGGATTGCCTCATCGTCCCGGTCCGGGTCAGCCGGAGCTCTGAGAACCGTTGATGCGTCCTAACTAAGTAGGTCAGCAAGATCACTTCTTAACATCAGACATAGTACTTGTGCCCCTAGCGTTGTTCTTGCTGAGTGAGCGTATCGGACAGTCAGACCCCACTCTCGCGTCTGCCCACTACTCGGCTTGAATTCCCTTCTTTTCATGATCGGTTCTGGCTCGGAAATGCGCATGCATAGACAGAGATGAACATTTGTAATTGCCTGAGCACCCCACTGTTTCATCTGAGAGTGTGTCGACAAAGGATCCAAAGGAGGTATACGTGAAAAAGAACCTAGTTATGCCGATCGCAATTCTGTGTTTGTGTGAGGCGTTGGCCCAGGAACAGGGTGCGGCGCAGGAACCAATCCCGAGCGTTGTTTCGGAAAATCAGGATCAAACTACGGGCAAAGACAACAGTGGTCAAACAAATAGCCGTCATCACGATAAGCCCGGGAACGGCCCGCTCGCAGTGAGTGCAGTCCAAGTTATAGACGGCGCCTACGCAAGCAATCAGATTGCCACGTTGTCAGAAGATGGAGGACCCTACAATTTCCTAACCAACATCCCCAATGGCGCCTTCAACCCTGTCTTCAGTCGCGACGGATCCAAGCTTTTCTTTTGGGCGGTTCTCGACAATGCGCCTGACAGCGTTTTCTCGGTGCCCGTTGAAGGTGGCGTGCTCACTCAAATCCATACCGATTGCAGCAACGATCCAGACTGCTTCGGGGACGATGAGCCGGCGATTTCTCCGGACAACAGGGAGTTTCTCGCCGTGCGATTTGTCGGGCCGTTTGACGACAATGGATGCCTTGCATTTGCTGGGATCTTCAAGTTTCACGCCGATGGTTCTCACCCGCAGCAACTCTCACCAAGCGGTGCTCAACCCTGTACCGGAGACGACGAGCCGCACTGGTCACCGGATGCTCGCAGGATCGTTTTCCAGCATGGAGACGTCACCGGCACATTTTCACTTTGGGTGATGCATCGCGATGGCTCCTGCCGACGCCAAATCACTCCGGCCGGAATGGACGTCGGAGATCCTGACTGGTCGCCGAATGGAGAACTCATCGTGTTCCAGTCGCCCGCTGAACCCGCGGATGATCAGACACCGCAGCAGATTTTCACAATTCACCCGGACGGCACTCGCCTCGTCCAGATCACGCATTACGCACCGGTAAGTGGAGTCACGATCAAATCCAATGGTGCACGTTGGTCCCCCGACGGTCAGAAGCTTGTCCTTGCCCATTCGGATATCTCAACGACGATCGGGCCGGACGGTCAACCTCATGCCGATCTCTTTGTAATGAATGCTGATGGCAGCAACGTAATCCAAGTCAACTTCACTCCTGAGAAAGATAACAACCCGGCCTGGGGACCAGTGCACTAAAAGAGCATTCCGTAATCAAAAACTTAAAGGAGAAGCTTATGAAATACAAAGAAATGTTAGGGATTGTGGTGGCCACTCTAGCGTTGCTGTCTGCTGTGCTTGCGAGTGGAACTCAAGTTACAGCGCAGGAACGTTCCCAGGGTCCGCAACACACGCGCTATAAAGTCATAGACTTGGGTACCTTCGGAGGCCCGACCAGCGGCTACACATTTGGTGCCGTCATCATCAACAGCCGAGGCACGGTCGTGGGTGTAGCGGATACGTCCATTTTCGACGAAAACTGCAGCTGCTATGAGGCCCACGGCTTCCAATGGGAGAAGGGCATTTTGACAGATCTCGGTACACTTCCGGGGGGCAAAGACAGTTTTGGCGGCGCCATAAATTCCCAAGGCACCATCGTCGGATTGGCCGACGTCATTGATCCTCTGATCGGACCCCGGGGAGATGCGGCCATATGGAAGGATGGTCAGATCAGCGACTTGTGGACTCTGGGAGGACCATTTGCTGCCCCAAACGACATCAATAATCGCGGACAGGTCGTCGGAGGAGGTCTGAATACGATCGCTGATCCATTCGGAGGGATTCCGCCTGCACCCTTCTTTGGGACAACGCAAACCCGTGCGGTTCTCTGGCAGGACGGCAGCATGCGAGACTTGGGAACATTGGGTGGAAACGATGCGTTGGCTCTCTTTGTGAATGAGCGTGGCCAGGTAGTCGGAAACTCCTTTACCAATTCAGTCCCAAATCCTGAAACCGGTATTCCCACTGTAGCGCCCTTCATTTGGCAGGACGGCCATATGACAAACATCGGTACCCTCGGGGGAGTATTTGGAACCGTAAGTGGATTGAACAATAGAGGACAAGTGGCAGGTACCTCAGATTTGGCCGGGGACCAAGCAGCCCATCCTTTCCTTTGGCAGCGGGGATTACTTCGCGATCTTGGCACGCTGGGAGGTAATTCCGCCTTCGGCAATTGGATTGATGAGGCCGGAGGGGTTGTGGGGGGCTCATTCACCGAGGGTCTACTATTCAGAGCATTTCGGTGGATAAATGGCCGGATGATTAACCTGGGCAGCCTGAACGGCGATCAATGCAGTATAGCGTTGAGCAGCAATTCGAAGGGTCAGGTGGTGGGAAACTCTTCTCCCGACTGTGACCAACCTCATCCGTTCCTATGGGAGAACAGCGGACCGATGATAGATTTGAATTCCTTCGTTACTCCAGGTTCAGGCATTCTTTTGCGTGAGGGAGTTTTCATCAATGAACAAGGCGAGATCGCTGTGACGGGATACGTTGCGAATGGTGATGAGCATGCTTTCGTGCTTGTTCCACTCGACGACCGCAGTGAGAGCCGATTTGACGCGACGCAAGTGGGCCCAACTCTTGATGAGCCGTTAACAACGGCGATTCACGAGCCGGTGACTCCGGAAGCAGTGGCTAAGTTCGCCGCGCGATTCGCTCATCGGGGTCACAAATTCGTGGCCGGGCCACCGAGATGAGGCCAAATCGAAACCCCATAACGGGGCACGGGCGGGGCCGCTTGGAAAACGGCCCCCGCGTTATGGAGCAGAATCAGTATCCGGCATCGACTTGCAGGAAGCCTGGGGCGGTGAAGAAAGAGTTGAACAGGCTTAATGCGAATGCCGTCCTTAATAAATGATGCGCTCGCACTTGACTGCCCAGCCACAATAAGAAGAACTGGAGGAATTGAAGAGAGATTCGCGACTGGGTAACGGGGCAGGTTGGCTTCTATCGTTTCGCTGAGGGCCATCGCGAATCTATGCGGCGCATCATTTCCGCTGCTAAATCAATGCTGTCGCTGAATGCCATCTCACGCGCTGGCGAGGGTTTGCCATCTAGCGCGGACAGTTTTCGGCACGCAAAGATCGCGGCAATGACGCCGAGAGTTCGTTTCCGACCTTCATCCATTTCTTTTTCCATCGGGGTTCTCCGCAACGATTTGCGGCAGAGGCGGAAAATTTAGTCTACACGAACGCGTATGGATCCGCACTGAGGGTCGACTGCGGAACGTGTTAGTATCTGCGCAAGTGCATTTCGGAGGAGCCCATGCCCTCACTTCGTCACCACGCTCTTGTACACGGTGAGTGAAAACGCCGGGCGTTCCGAACCTCAATGAGCCATGGTACAATCCTGCGAAATGGCAACGCAGCAGCAAGTAAGAGATGCAGAAGGGAAAATGCTGAGGGCACAGGCGGCTCTCCGGGAGTACGTCGAAAGATCAGAACAGCGTACCGTTGATATTCCCCTGCACCTACGCTTGGCCAAGGAACTAAAACGCTCCACGGATGAGTACGTCAGAGTTCTTTCCAAATTTCTTTCCGAATTGCGCTCAAAGGCTCGGGCCTCCAAATAACACTTCCTTCCACCATCAAGTCGAAGGAGAACCAACGCTCCTTCACCTAGGCTTCGGGCTCTTCCTTAATTATCCTTACCAACTCATCCAGATCGAAGGGAAGGGAAATCCATCACGTCTGCGTGGCGGCGGCATTCCCATCATTGGCACAATTGCAAGCGTCCTGAAAACAGCATCGTCTATCAAGTGGCGGTCGCCACGGCAACACAAATCGAAATCGCCCAATGCAGGTCTGGACAGGGACTTCGCAAAAGCTGTGGCGTGATACCATCCGTCCAAATACCTTGAAGTCAATGGATAGTCTCCAAAGAACACCGAGGCATATATGGGATTGAAGTCTTGGCTGGCCCGAGCCGTTTCTAACCCGTCGCAATACGCCGAAAGATTTGCTTCACGACTCCCAAAAATGGCCGAGCAACTCACCGGGTCGATTATCGGATTCAGCGGCCACCGCAAGATTGAACCGAACGACAGCCCCACCGAAGCGGCCATTGAAAGTTACTTTGAAATGCAACTATTGGGATACAAGCAATCTCAACCGATCTGGCGATTATTATGAACCCCACCAGCCATCAGATCCTAAACGAGGCCATATACCTACGAACATACCAGACGGTCGCCTCATTCCTATGCATGTACGCGGACAACATCGCACAATTAGTCATGAAACCAGCAAACGCGGAGAAGTTCGGGCGCACGCTTTATGTTGCTGCCGCCAACACCTTTGCCGGGCGTTCTGGCTTCGACCCCGAACCACGGAATACGTTCTCGAAGATTCAAGAAATCATCCCAAGTCTGCGGTCTGGCAAACTTTTCAACGTTGAATCGCCCGGTAAAGGAGACGTGCTTGGTAGGATTCTTGACTGCATCAAGTTGACTTCAGATGACAACACACTCTACGCTTTTGTTGTCGGCTCGCAGAAGCAGCCCGCGGGTTGTGGTGCATCGTACTTGGGAGTCATAACCGAGATCAGAGAAATTCTGTATCGATGTGTGGCGGAACTCCATTGGTAAATTGGAATTGGCATCAGCGAGTCGTGCTTCGCAGAGAAATCTTAGCAATATATCAGCACTTCCGAACCGCTGTACTTGCCCCTCCTCATGCAATCCACCCGTGTTAGCATCTGGTATGGCAAGAGATTACAGAAAACAACCATGCGAGTGCAGCCACGGCAAGTCCCATCATCACACTAGGCTCGTTAAGGAGAAACTCCATAGCCAGTGCAGATATCCGGGCTGCAAGTGCACAGACTACAAGCCAGTGAAGAAATCATGAACCTCGCCGCTCCCGCTCGCTGACACCCTCCGCAGGCCATCGCTGATCTATCTTCTCCAGGATCGACGCCGCTTCTTTGATGGCCTTTTCAATGAAGAAATCTTTTCCGGGGTTCGGCTTGGACGAATCCAGTGCGTCGATGATTTTACGTGCAGACAGCAAGGTGGCAGCGAACAGGATGGCGTGCTTACGTTCTTCGGTCATGGTGGTCTCCGCAAGAATATGCGGCAGAGGAGGGAACTACAGACTAGACCTCTCGGGTGTCTTTTTCAAATCACCGCTGCTGAGGATTAATCAATGGGTTGTTTTTGTTTCGGTTTCGCCAAAAACCCAACGCCTTAATTTCTTGGGAACCCATCTGTTTGGAAATCGATTCAGTCCAAGACTTGCAGCCAGTTGTGACCCAGCCCAGAGCAATCGATACGCTACAAGGCCCACAGCTATAAGAGCCGTAAGAAGGGAGGCAATCAACTGTGACTTATCCATGAAATACCTCACAAGAAGCAGCGTATCAGAGGCCAGTAAGCGCTTCAAGACGCTAGCCCTAAACACTCGTGGCTCGCGCCTCCGTTGAATGCTCGACGCCCCTCCGGTCACGAAACCGAACGGTTCATGCACACTCGCACATTGGATATGCCTGAAATTGGATTCACGGCAGGAAGGGAACTACAGTCTATTTCCTCTCCCACCGTTCCCAGAACAGCTTGACCGTATTCGGCCCGTGTCCGGCATAGTGATTGTTGGCGTAAGCATAGACCTTGAATTGGCGACCACATTCTGGTCAAACTCTCGGGCGGCAGAATCGTGGAGGCGACGATCAAGGCTGTCGTCGAAACGACTGAGGGCGATTGTCAGCGTCGTGCCCTTTCGACTGTTTTCTTCCTATAGGTCATTCTCCGGAAACGCCGCACGATTTAGTGATTGTAGTTAGTAGTGTCAGACGTATACTTACCATTAATCGGCCTGTCAACTTCGCTCCGCTCTTTGGTGGAGAACCTCTTCATGAAAATGATCGTTTCGTGTCTCCTTTCAGCACTACTGCTTCATGGGAATGCCATTCAGAACCCAACAGCTCAACCGCAAACGGAAAAGCCAGCGAGCCAAACACCTGAGGTAATCACTCCGAAGCCAGTTCTAGCGTTTGGCCTCGAGGACGGAACACCAGTCAAACTCCGAATCAATCGCAACGTTTCCTCCGAAGACGCTCAAGTAGGAGACACCGTGGATTTTGAAGTTCTGGAAGAGATTAAATGCAATGACGTGGTTGTGATTCCCAGAGGTGGGGTTGCATGGGCAACTGTCACCGAAGCACAGTCAAAACGACGCATGGGGAGGGCTGGAAAACTGAACATCAATATCGACAACGTGAAGCTCGCTGACGGAGAAAAGGCCCCCCTGCGCGCCGTTAAGGAAGTAAAGGGTGGCAGCCATGTCGGTGCAATGACCGGGGCGATTGTAGCAACCAGCATTGTTTTCTTCCCAGCCGCTCCACTCTTCTTACTAATGAAGGGCAAGGACATCACAATCCCAAAAGGAACCGAAATAACTGCTTACGTAAGTGGGGACATTAATCTCGACCCTAAGAAATTTCAGCCGCTGGATACGACAAAAGATACTCCTCAGAGTGGCGAAAACCCGATCCCGACGATCACAATCGAAATCAAATCGAATCCAGATGGAGCCGATATTACCGTTGATGGCAAATATGTCGGAAACACACCGACAACACTTCATCCTTCGGCGGGAGACCATTTGATAAGGCTTGAAAAGCCCGGTTTCAAACCCTGGGAGAGAACGCTAACAATCACTCCCGGCGAAGCGACAACAATCGCTCCAACTCTTGAAAAAGTCGAGTAATCCCCAAAAGACACTCCACGGAATGGTGACTGTCATCTATCGGAGAACTAGGACTAAAACTATGCCAATTCCTCCAATCACGGCCTCTTCTATTGAAAAGGCGCTCAACGACGCAGTTGTGAAATGGATGTGTGGTTGGATTTGGAAGTGAAGCGGCAACCGTTGCAGTCAACAGTACGACCGTGATGACCCAGAAACAGAAAAAGGCCCCACACTATACAAGCGGTGGGCTTTTTATTTTCTGAGAGCCAAAGGGACGTACGGACCTCGTGGTTTGTCTTTATCTGGTGGGGTGCAGGGGGGCGGCTCTTTACGGCTGTGATAGGCAGTTATAAATCCATATATGCCCATGTCTCGTCCACGATGTTCTGACTGCGCTTCGTCGGTTCGCGCATCACTTTCGACCGCTACACCGAAGAACAGCTCAATTTCCTTCCTGCTTAAACCGTTGAACATCCCGTTGTTATTAGCAGGTTTTTCCTGATGCCGATTGGCGTTGGCACAAATGGTTTGGCGTAGCTGCTCGTTCAGTTTTGCTAGGTGTTGCCTCCGCCGTTTGTCTTCTGCATCCTGACGCAGCCTTGCCGCTTCGAAGTCCGCGAACGACTTGATGGCTTCATCGACGCAATTCTTAACTGCTTGCTTGCGGGTCACACCTGCCTTAGACCATGTCGTTGAAACGTCCGCTCGGGCCTTCCATCGAACACCATCGTGTAACAAGATGCCGCTGAATCCTTTGTCGCCGTGAGGCAATGCTTCGTCGGTCTCCGCAACAAACCGAGAATGATTTGGCTGTCTCTTTGTATATCGCAGCCGCTCAAATTTCACGCTAAGAACTCTCATCGGTACCTCACCCACCGCCAATTGCTGTCGGGCATCGCCCATTATCACGAAAAGCGCGGTCGGTGCAAATAGTACCGTTTCTTTAACATTTGGGGAGGAGACGCCGCTGATCTATCCGTGGCAGATCGTTCCCGCAGAAACGCCTCCGCGCGGACTTCACCCAGCAACTGCAGAGCGATTCTGATGTGGTCTAGAAGCCAGGCAAGAGGTAGCTGAAAGGCCGGGGCAACTCGGCCTTCAAGTGCAGAGCATTTTCGGGCAGTAGTAGGACTTCTCCGGTAACGCGACTTACCAGGATCTGGCGCAGCTCGCTGCCCCAATCCATTTCTTCAGTATCGACGTTACCCACTGTTTGAGGTTGTAGAAGGCCGGATTCCAGTGGCGAGATTCCCCCACAATGGCCGTTAGGTGGGCCTGCAAGTAATCCGTTTCGGTACAAATCTTTAATTTCGTTCTCAGTGGTTGCTCCTGCAGCGGAAACTTACCTTGGGCCAAAACAGCTTTTCGTGAACAACAATCTTTCGTTGAAAAAACGCCAGCCTCAGTCCCGCAGCTCTGTGACCGGCTGGGTTGCGACTGACGGCACGGCTGCGTGCAGCCCTCCTCCGAATCCCTGCTTTATGAGTTTGAAAATCGTGCGCCGATTTTCAAGAATCGTTTTCAGCCATGCGAAGCGGCCCATTTGCGGAAAATAAATTCCCCGGAAGCAGAGGCGTGCGATTAGGATGTTGATGCGATAACCCAGCGGCTTGTGGTTCAGTGAATCCACGGCCCTTTCGATTGCCTCCGGATTGTAAGAGCTGATCCATCCCTTGCGTACCTCGTTATGCGCTTCGTCGATGCTCATCTTCAGCGGCGTATGGGCCATCGCAAAGGGAATGAACTCTTGCCAGTGTTTCGGGCGGGTGAGCCGCCCCGCGGCTTCCAGCTTTTTGTACAGGGGCGTCGCAGGAAGAGGGGTCATCAAGCCAAAGATAGGCAGCCCCGGTGGCCAACTGCGAATTTCCTTCAGTGTTCGCTCGGCCACTCCAGGCGTGTCATTGTCCATGCCAAAGATAAAAGAGGTGATGGCAAAAACGTTGCGCTGGGCGAGCCGATCGAGCACCACGCCATATTCACCTGGCTTGTTGAAGCCCTTTTTTACGTCAGCAAGATTGGCCGGATCGATGGATTCCATTCCGATGAAGATCCACTTGCCTCCCGCGGCCGCGATCAGATCAACTAGCTCCTCATCGCGCAGTAGATTGGCGCTGATCTGGGCGACCCAATGCACTTGCGCGTCAGCTGCAATGATGTCTCGCAGCAATGATTTTGTGCGCTTTACGTTGATGGCAAAATTGTCGTCGATGAAAAATACGGCTATCTGACCGCCCTCCTCCCGCGCGCGCGCTTTTAGCAGCAAGAGTTCGTTCACCACGCTTTCATTGGTACGAAAGCGGATGGAGTCGCCAAAAAATCCCGTCACGGTGCAAAACTCGCATCCGTAAGGGCAGCCGCGCCCGGACTCCACGGGAATCATTCGAAAGGTTCCCCAGCCAGCTCCGATTCGCTTGAGTAGTGGCTGCAATATGCTCGGAAGCAAATTGAATTGGTCCAGTTTGATTTTGTCCCAGGGAATGTCCGGATAAGGCTGCAGCGATGGTTTGCGCTCTTGGCCAAAGTCGTCCACTGGCGCGTAGACATCCTTGAGCGTGCCCCGCACGGCATCTTCCACAATTCTGGGCCATGTCTCATCAGCTTCGCCAAGAGCAACCGCGTCGGCATGGCGCGAGCCGCCGTCACGCCCGAGAGCCTCATCGGCCATTTCCGTGACGTGAGGGCCGCCCATTACGACCTTTACTCCCACGGCGCGCACTGCGTCCGCCATGCGATAGGCCTTGGCGATCATCCTGGTCATCGCACCTATGCCGACCAGTCCCACATTTTGTTCACGCACGTATCGCGCAATACTTTCTTCATCCATGGGCTGCGCGTTGCCGTCAATCAGCACCACTTCGTGGCCAGGCGGAGTCAGTGCTTGCAGCAGGAACATCCAAAGATGCGGCATGAAGTTGCGCGTCACACCGTTGTCAGGGTTGTACAGTAAGATTTTCATTTAAGGGGAATTTCTAATCAATACAGTATGAGCCACCAAGGAACGCATAACTGTTAAAAATTGCACGTCCGATGGGTATGAGTCATCGTCTCCAAGGTCCATCTGGTTAACGCTGCCGGCTCAGACGGCCGACGCAACACCATCCAATCAGTTGATCGGACGATACTTCCCCTGAAGATCGGATCTGTTTGGCTGCACTCGGTCAAAACCTAGCCAGGGTAGCGTTCCGACTGATCTAACCTAGCGAGGGGTTTTAGCTTTTGTTTTCAACGCAAAGTGTTCGAACAGAGTGTTGCATCGACCTATTGAGACCACCGCCGAAACCGGAAACTTGGGTACTAGTGGCCTGTAACGACTGGTTGTGTACTGATATGGCGTGAAGGATCGGCGTACCGACAACGTTTTCGCGTCTATCGTAGCGGGAGCATAGTCCATAAATAGCTGTTACGTGCCACTAGTGGCCTGTACCAACTGATTGTGTACTGAGATGGCGCGATGGATCGGCATATTTCCACTTCACGGTACGGGGCGATTTGTTGTACTGCCGAATGTAGCGCAAGAGCTTTCTCTTCAGATCAGAGACGGAAGTGAATACTCCCCGCGCGATGACATCGCGCTCGATCTTGCTGAACCACAGCTCGACTTGATTCAGCCATGAAGAGTAGGTCGGAGTGAAGTGCAAGTGAACTTTGGGATGCACCGCCAGGAAGTCCGTGACCGGCCTGCTCTTGTGCGCAGATTGGTTGTCGGCGATCACATGGATCTCTTTGCCGCGAGGCTGATCGATCACAATGTCGGTAAGGAAGGCGACGAATTCGGCGGAGGTGTGCCGCGCCGTCGTTTTGCCGAGCACCTCGCCTGTCTTAGTGTTGAAGGCGGCCTACAGCGACAAGGTGCCGTGACGAAAGTATTCAAAACCGTGCCGTTCGGCGCGTCCCGGGGACAGCGGCAGAACCGGATCCTTGCGATCCAGGGCCTGGATGGAAGTCTTTTCATCCACGCTGAATACCGCCGCATGCGCCGGCGGGTTCAGATACAACCCAATAATGTCGGCAGCCTTCTTCTCAAAATCCGGATCGTTCGAGGCCATGTAGCGTTCCATACGATGCGGCTGAAGTCCGTGCTTACGCCACACCCTGGCCACCATCATGTGGCTGACCTCCAGATGCGCTCCGAGTTTGCGCGTGCTCCAGTGGGTTACTCCACCCGGCGGTGCATGTCGTGTCGCCTCCAGAATCCGTGCTTCCAATTCCGGGGTGAGCACGGTAGCAACTTGCCCCAAATGCCGGCTGTAGAGTCCCGCGATGCGCTGCTCGGTAAATCGTCTGCTCCAACTAGCGACAAAACCCCGGCTGCAGTCGATGTTACCGGGGGAATCCCAAACAAAGTCTAAGTCCTGATACACGCCGTACCCGTCCATTTGAATTTCAAGTTTCCGGTTTTGTTACTCAGGACTTAGCTGCCGCTGTCGATTGACCGAAAGACTTCACGCCCGCCGCCTCGTCATTCATGATGTCGAAGACGGTATATAGTTTTGTAATTTGCATTAGGTAGGTGACCTTATTTGTGAGGTTGAGAAGTTTCAGCTCTCCCCCCTGCTTCCGCACGCTCGCGAAGGCACCGACCAAAGAACCAAGGCCCATGCTGTCGATGTAATCGACAGCACCAAGATTGAGCAAAATCTGCTTATGTCCCTTCCTTAACAGGTCACAAACAACGTCGCGCACTGAGGCGCTCTCTTCGCCAAGTACAATCCGCCCTTTGATGTCCACAATCGTGACACCACCGACTTGTCGAGTGCTTGTCGTCATGCTCATTGACAACCTCCTAACACATTCTAATGCTCGAAGACTTCACCCCTGACAAATCGGACAAGTGGGGTGCTAGGAATCCAGCTGGAACAATTCAGGCATTAAATCGTTCCTCGTCTGTGGTCTGTTTGGAAAACATCGACAATTGGGGTTCTGAACGGTTCACACCATTGGTTCTCATCGAAACGGGAAACGCTGGACGGCTGGACAAGGCTTGCCCCCATGTCCTTTCGCCCGGTGGCGCTTGATTTCGACGTACAGGTTCTCTCGTTGTTGCTGGACTTCCTCTCGCGCTTGCTCACTGTGTAACAAAGCGGGACTGAGAGTATTCAGTTTGTTGTTCAACGCGATGAGCTGATTCACAAGATCGTCTTTCACTTGGCACTGGTTTCCCGATGTCATATGGTCAAGCCTCAAGATTATTAGATGCATGATTGACTCAATTCGACTCGACAATACACTGCTCGCTGCATGTGTGGCTGTAATTGAGATCAAGGCTCCATGTGACCGGAAACACTTGGCTGAACCGAAAATGCGCATTGAAGGAGAATCTACAAACGTTGTGATGGGGCGTTTACGAGGCACACAGGTGAGACTGCCTGGCGTACGAATCGTTGATGCGGAAGTGGTCTCTACTGCCATATTGATGGACGGTCCTGATGACAACGCTCTGCCTGGCGTGGACGGGTATATAGGGCCCACAACTTTGCAGGCAAAGCGCATTGAGTTCGACTTCGATGCCAAGGTGTTGCGTTGGCAGTAATCTGTGCCCAACCTCGAGAAAGATCTGTCAAATGCAGCCGCTGGTGTTGCGATTCGTGTGACCACGCACGTGCTCTAGGCCCACTCACTGGATGGTCAGGTAGAGACGTCCAGTCCCTGCACAGCAGTCAGCAGAATTAAATTAGCGATTGAATTTGACCGGCGGCTGCAGCGCTGGTAGCCCAAGTAGCCCAACTGAGGGACTGAAAATCGCTGTCTGTCCCGGTAAGCGACACCAAACAAGGCATTTAGATTTTGCATTCTTCGGCTGTTAACCGAAGGGTTGCTAGTTCGAATCTAGCCCGGGGAGCCAAATTCTTCTAAAATTTCAGTTCCTTCCGCTGATGCCGTTCTTCCCCTGTTGGAGGAGAAGTCGGGTTGAGCATGCTAATAAAAGTCGGACATGTGGAAGCCATCTTTCGATATGCGGTGAAATCCATGGCTGGCGAATCCCTCCAGGTTGCCAACTTGGGTTGGCACGGCATCGCTGGTGACAGGCGACTTGCATTCCGGCGGATGGATGATCGCAGCGGGATGCCGTGGCTGACGGCAAGCCGACTTCCGAACCTGGTGCGCTATATTCCGATTCGCCACGAAGACAATGCGCTGGGTGGACTTCCTACGCATATCCGCACGCCGGACGGCGAAGAGATGCCCGTCTTCGGTGAGGATTTGGCTGCGGAGGTCGGACGGCGGCACGGATCTGCGGTGCAAATGATGCACTTGAGTCGTGGCATCTTCGATGAAGCGAGCATTTCCGTAATCGCGTGCGATACGGTGCGCGAGATCGGCCGGCTCGCAGGGCGGGACCTGGACGTGCGACGATTTCGCCCGAATGTTGCTGTTCGCTTGCTGCGAGATGGCTCTTTCCAGGAAGACGAGTGGCTGGGAAGTACGTTGTGCTTCGGGGAAGAGGACGATGCTGCTGAAATTTCCGTGACGATGCGCGACGTGCGCTGCTCGATGGTGAACCTGGATCCCGACTCCGCAAGTTCTGCGCCGGAAGTGCTGAAGACTATCGTTCGCGCGAACCAGAACAACGCGGGAATCTACGGCACGGTTACACGCATCGGGCAGCTGGCGGTCGGACAGAACATATTCCTGCGTGCGGCAGGCTGAGCAATTTCAGAGCGTCTTCACAAAGTAATTATCTTGCAAGGCGAAGCGAGCCTATTTGATGTAGCGGCGGAGAATTTCCGCCAGGCTCTCGGCGGCTTTCGATTCACGAGAGCCGACTTTGGCATCCTTGCTGAGCACGTGAAACTTAATCTCGCCTTCGACGATCTCCACCAATAGCCCATTTACAGCTCCGCGGCAGGCGGCAATCTGCTGCAGGACGTCGGCGCATTCCTTGTCTTGCTCGATGGCTTCGCGAATACTTTGCAATTGCCCCTGGATGCGATTGATGCGAGCGAGGAGTTTTTTCTTTTCGTCGGCGGTATGGGCCATGGGGTGGTTCTCCTTGAAATACTATACCCAGTATAGTATCAACGGATGGTTGTTACAAGCTGTTCATGTTCCCGGGTTCTAATGGCCCCAGGAAATCCGACTTCTGGACGTGAAAAATGAACCTGCTGCGACCTGCCAATTGTGGCGCAACTTTCCTCTCCCTGGGTCTTCTATTTGTCTGCGGCGGTTGCGACAAGCTCGAAAAGCCGGTGAAGTCCGACGACACCACAGTCGTTGTGCACGAAGGAAACCGCGTTACGGTGCCTGCAAAATCTCCACTGGCCAGCAGGCTCGAAGTGGAACCCGCGCAGATGAGCACAATTCGCCGGCAGGTTACGGCTCCAGCGTCGGTTGAGGCGGACCCGGCGCGCTACGCGAGAATCTTGCCACCGCTGAATGGGCGTGTACTTCAGCTCTTTGTGCACCCCGGCGACTCTGTGACGAAGGGCCAGGAACTGCTGGCCATTGACGCGCCGGATTTTGTGGCAGCGCAAACAGATTATGCGAAGGCTCGCAGTGTGCTGGCGCAGGCGGAACGCGCGGTAAGTCGGCAGGAAGATTTGGCGGCGCACGGAATCATCGGTCAACGTGATGTCGACCAGGCGAGAACGGACCGCGATTCGGCATTGAGCGACTTCAATCGAACCAAGGACCGTCTTCGTTTGCTGGGAATGGACCCTGAGAAAACTCAACTCGGTTCGCCGCTCATCGTGCGCTCGCCGGTTTCCGGCAAAGTTCTGGATGTTCTGACAGCAACGGGAGAATTCCGCAACGATCCTACGGCTCCGCTCATGACCGTCGCGGACCTTTCCGACATTTGGGTCACCGCCAATGTGCAGGAGAAAGACATCCATTTCGTGCATCGAGGCGATCCTGCGGTCGCGACCTTCGCCGCTTATCCCACCGAGCCATTCCAAGGCAAGGTGCTTTTCGTGGCGGATGTGTTGGACCCTGACACGCGCACGGCGAAAGTCCGCATCGCTTATCCCAATAAAGATGGCCGCTTACGGCCGGCCATGTTCGCCAACGTAATCCTTCGAACCTGGGATACGCAGGAACTGACAGTGCCCACGACCGCTTTGGTTATGTCGGGCGACCGCACCACAGTATTTGTCCAAGTGGCGGCGAACACGTATGAGCAACGACCAGTTGTAACGGGAGAGCAGCAGGGCGAGCGCACGATCATCAAGAGTGGAGTGCAGGCAGGCGAGAAGGTGCTGATTCGCGAGGGAGCATTACTGCAATGATCGATCGTTTTGTCGCGCTCTGTCTGCACCGTCGTCAACTTGTGTGGCTCATCGTCCTGGTCATCTGCATATTCGGCTATATGTCGTGGAAAGCCCTGGCAATCGAGGCGTACCCAGACATTGCGGATGTGACCTCGCAAGTCATTACGCAGTATCCGGGCCATGCCGCCGAGGAAGTAGAAGAGCAAGTGACGGTGCCGCTGGAACGCGAACTGAACGGCATTCCCGGATTGCAAGTGATGCGTTCGCACAGCACGTTCGGCTTGTCGCTCATCACGCTTGTGTTTCGAGATGGCATCGACGATTACTGGGCGCGGCAGCGGATTCAGGAACGAATCGCCGGCGTCGATCTTCCGCCAAACGCCAATCCCGGGTTAGACCCGCTGACGTCGCCGATCGGCGAAATCTATCGCTACACGCTGCAGTCCACATTTCGCGATCAGCGCGAACTGCGGGAATTGCAGGAGTGGGTAGCCATTCCTCGACTGAAACAAGTCTCAGGAGTCGCGGATGTTACCAATTTTGGAGGGGAGACGACGCAGTTCCAGTTGATCGTCGATCCAGCGAAGCTGGCGCAGTACAACGTCTCTCTTGCGCAAGTGACGGCAGCAGTGCAGGCCAACAACGCCAATTCCGGTGGCAGCATCGTGAATCGCGGCGAACAAGGATATGTGGTTCGCGGAATTGGCCTGATTCGTTCTTTGCAAGATCTGGGCAACATCGTGATCTTGGCTAAGAATGGCACGCCAGTATTTCTGAAGAATCTGGGGACGCTGCAACTTGGGGCGCTGGAACGGCGGGGAATTCTTGGGAAAGACAAGAATCCTGACGGCGTATCGGGAATCGTGCTTTTGCTGCGCGGGATGAATCCGTCGCAAGTCTTGGATGGCGTTCATGAGCAGGTGAACGCTTTGAATGGAGGGATTCTTCCACCCGATGTAAAGGTCGAGCCTTATTCCGACCGCACGGAACTGGTCCATACCACAGTGCATCGCGTGTCGCAGACGCTGCTTGAGGGCATCGGCCTGGTAACGCTGGTGCTGCTGCTTTTTCTAGGCAGCACGCGCGGGGCGCTGATGGTGGCTCTGACGATTCCATTTTCGCTGTTGTTTGCGTTTATCTGCATGCGGTTTACAAATATTCCCGCCAACCTTCTTTCCCTCGGCGCGATTGACTTCGGAATAATCGTGGACGCATCCATCGTGGTGATGGAGAACGTTCTTCGCCGCCGCGAAGAAGACCCGGGGAAAACGCTGATCGAATCGGACGCTTTGGCTCCGGCCGTTCGCGTTGCGCGACCCATCTTCTTTGCAACGTTGATTATCATCACCGCGTATCTTCCACTTTTTGCGTTTCAGCGCGTCGAGAAGAAGCTCTTTTCTCCCATGGCGTATGTCGTGGGCTATTCTCTGGTCGGAGCTTTGCTTTTTGCGCTTGGGGTCATCCCCGGTTTGGCGTATGTGGCTTACAGGCGCCCACGCCGGCAATTCGTCAACAAAGCTTTGTTAGCCCTGGGACGCGGCTACGAACGCTCCGTACACCATCTGACGCACCATCCACTTCACGCCATAATTCCGGGAGTACTCGCTGCTGGATTGGCTGTCGCACTTTCGATCGCCATTGGCAAAGAGTTTCTGCCCTATCTCGATGAAGGCTCAATCTGGTTGCAAGTGCAATTGCCGCCGGGCCTCTCGTTGCCGAAGGCTGCGGCCATGGCGGATGAACTGCGCGCCGCCACGTTGGAATTCCCGGAAGTGTCTACGATCGTCAGCCAGTTGGGCAGAAACGATGATGGCACAGACCCGTGGACGCCTTCTCATATCGAGTGTTTTGTAGGACTGAAGCCTTACTCCACATGGAAGGACGGTGGCGATAAGCAGGGACTCATTAAGAGACTCAGCGAACGGTACGAGCGCATACCCGGCGTGACGGTCGGTTTCTCGCAACCCATGATTGACGGAGTGAACGATAAAATTGCCGGCGCGCACAGCGACCTTGTTGTGAAGGTATTTGGCCACGACTTCGGTGAAATGCGGCGCATCGCAGCGGAACTGGTTGCTACTCTCGACAAGATTCCCGGCGCATCGGATGTCACTATCGATCAAGAGCCTCCGCTTCCGCAAATTCTCGTGAAAGTGGATCGTGAAGCGGCGGCGCGCTTTGGCATCAACATCGCCGACGTTGCCGCGATCATCGAATCGGGCATCGGAGGCAAAGCAATCTCCACGCTGTTTCTTGGCGAACGAAAATACGACATCGCTGTGCGATTTCCGGAATCGGTTCGCGGCAGTCCGGATGCGATTGGAAGTCTGACCGTGACGCTTCCCACCGGCGCGCGCATTCCGCTTTCGCAGCTCGCTCAGATCGGTACTGCAACGGGAGAGAGCAGCATCACCCGCGAAATGAATCGCCGCCACCTGACGGTGCGACTGAACCTGCGAGGCCGCGATCTATCAAGCTTTCTGAAAGAGGCGCAGGACAAAATCGCCGGGCAGGTCAAATTCGACTCCACTAAATACCAAATCGAATGGGGCGGCCAGTTTGAAAACCAACAGCGCGCTCAGCATCGACTTGCCGTCATCGTCCCCGCCGTTCTTGCATTGATATTTATTTTGCTTTACGCCGCCTTCGGAACACTGCGGCACGCCGGACTTATTTTGACGATCGTTCCGGTTGCGCTTTTGGGAGGGCTGATCGCGCTGATGCTTCGCGGCATGACTCTGAATGTGTCAAGCGCTGTGGGATTCATCGCTCTGTTTGGTGTTGCGGTGCAAAACGGAGTCATCATGGTCGCCAGCCTCAACTACCAGCACCAAAATCTGAAGAATCTGCATCACGCTGTGGTTCGAGGCGCTACACGCCGATTCCGTCCTGTGCTCATGACCGCTACGGTCGCCTCGCTCGGCCTTTTACCCGCGGCGCTGGCGCGCGGGGTTGGGAGCGACGTCCAGAGGCCCTTGGCTACGGTGATTGTCGGTGGTTTGATTACGGCGACACTGCTAACCCTTTTTGTGCTCCCTGCGATGTACCTGCTTCTCGAACTGCGGGCTGAGAGAACGCATCCAGCGGTGCCGGACGAATGGGAGAATTCGTGATGAGAACGATCCGCCGCATCTCAGCGTTTTACCTGATGACGCTTTTCGTCTCCGGTGTGACTCCCGCTTTCGCTCAAGCGCCGGCCACTGCCGCAACTCCATCGTCACAAGACAATCGCCCGAAGATCAGCTTTGACGAGTACCTGAACGAAGTAGTGCGCCACAATCTTGACCTTGCGATTCAACGGTCCTCGATTGCGATCTCTCAGGCGGGTGTCACTTCGGCCAAGGAACGCCCGGACTGGTCGGCGGACGTTGGGTTTCCGTCCGCGGATTTGTCGCATCAAGGATTCCCGACCACCTGGAGCGCCGGCTTGAATGTGCCGATTGAACTGGGTGGCAAGCAGAAGAAGCGCGTTCGTGCGGCAACGGCGGACGTGGCAACTACAGATTCCGATTATCAGGACGTTGTTCGCCAGGCTCGTGCGGCGGCAGCCGATGCATTCATCGACTCTCTTGGTTCGCGCGACATTCTTCAATCGAAGCAAAAGAGCCTCGGGGAATTCGACAGGATCGTTCATGTAAATGAAGAGCGCGTGCGCGTGGGAGACATTGGTGAAATTGAGCTGGTGCAGTCGCGCGTCAATCGCGATCAATTTCGCGCCGACGTGATTACGGCCCAGGCCGATGTTGTAAGCGCGGACCTGGCGCTTGGGGAACAATTGGGCCAGCCCCAGAAGTTGTCCACGCAGCTGCCCGTGCCCACAGGAAAACTGGCCATAGCGGAGCGTACATTCAACGTCGACGACTTGGTGACAACCGCGTTTCAACAGCGGCCTGACGTGATTTCCAAGGAGCGTGCTGTGAAAGCCGCCGATCTGCGCATTGAACTGGCACGCGTCAATTTGATTCCCGATATGAGCTTCGGCGGCTCGTTCGCGCACACCGGCGTTGGATCAGGCGACTTTCTGCAACCGGTTGATAATGTGCTTAGCTTCGGGCTCTCGGTAAACCTGCCGGTTTCCCGCTTGCGCTATCAGGGGGAAGTGGAAGCCGCTCGAGCGAATCGCGCTCAGGCGGAACTTCAACTCAGCGCCGTTCAGTTGCGGGTCGAAGCGGAAGTGCGCGACGCCTACTCTCGGTATCAGGCCAGTGTGCAGCGCCTCCATTTGTATAGCGGAGGATTGCTGAAAGATGCTGACCGGGTTCTGGAAGCGCGTCTTTATGCGTATCAGCGAGGCGGCGCAAGCTTGCTGGAAGTGATCGACGCGGAAAGAACTTCCGCGGATGTGTATCTATCTTACGCGCAGGCGCTTGTCGACCATGCCCACGCGCTAGTTGCGCTGGAACAAACCGCTGGAATCTGGGATGTAACTTTTTAGGAACGCGCTCTGCAGGACCGCCGTAAACACTCTTTGGATTGCGAGGCGCTTTTCTGATCTAGACTGCTCGCGTTGCTAAATTTTGCGCTGTCAGACCTGAGGAATATCAGGCTCACCAATCGACGCGCCGGATTCCAGAAACCACATCGAAATGTTGGTTTCGGCTCAAAAGCGGAAGACTATGTTGCCGGCAAAGCGCCGCGATCCACAGATCATTGGTCGGAATGGGTTTTTCCGCTTGTCTAAGCTCTACGCTGATCGCAGCGTAATGATGTGTAGATTGCTCGTCGACGTCCAACACGGTGCAATCGTCGATTAGATCGTCCAACCAGCGTCGATATCTGGCCCGGTGGCGCGATTGGGCTATTCCATATCGATATTCGCCTATCACCACAACTGGTAGCGCCAACTGCTGGATCTGAGCCAAGACCACCATAACACCTGGATGTTCCTCTGCTGCCGCAGAAAGAGCATTTGTGTCTACGATCAACCCTTCGACTCCTGCGCCCATATCTCCGGATCGACCTCTTCAAACGCTTCTTCGATGACTTTGCTAATCCGTGCCGTCTCCCTGCGCAGATCCTTCAGTTTGCCCATATGTTTCATCCAAGGTCTTTGGCCATTCGCGAAAGATGTTTTTAATTTATCCTCAACCGCCTCAGTGACAAACTGTCGTAGAGGAATCCCTTGCTGGGCTGCCTTCGATTTTGCCCGGCGAAAGATAGGATCTGGAATTTCCAGCGTGGTCTTCATAAATCCGATATTCCCATATTTATGGGAGTTGGGTCAAATTATTAGCTCGAGGCCAGATGCAGCCGCTAATTTTGATCGGCGGGCTATGCGGTGGCGGCGGTTAAATGGTCAAAGGACTTCACGGCCGCCGCTTCGTCGCCGTGGATGTCGAAGACGGTGTACAGCTTCGTCATCTGCATCAGGTCGGTCACCCGGTCCGTAAGGTTAAGCAACTTCAGTTCTCCGCCCTTCTTCCGCGCGCTGGTGAAGGAACTAACCAACGCGCCCAGGCCTGAGCTGTCGATGTAGTTGACATTGCCAAGATTCAGCAAAATCCGCTTCTGCCCGCTGTTGAGCAGTCCGGAAACGATGTCGCGCAAGGCGGCGCTTTCTTCACCAAGTTCAATCCGTCCGCTGATGTCTACTACCGTGACGCTGCCCACTTGTCGATTGCTTGTAGTCATTTTCATCGGCAACCTCCTGAAAAATTCAAAGGTCCTTGACAGTTCTCCACACCGGAGAGTGTAGCATTCAACAGAAGGGTGCATGTTCAATATCGCACACCCAGGATTTTGCCCTCGGCAGCTTCTGCGTGGCTCCGGGGAGACATGCTTTCTTGCTTTCGCTGCCGCCGCAGCCGTGGGAAGATGCTGTTCGTCAGGCACCGTCCGTATCGCTCCTTCAATCTACTTCAGGATGAGACGGCGCAGTCGCGCGTTGGAATCTTGTGCGCCAGTTGACTTACTATTTTTCTGCAATCGTTGAGGTCAAACAATGCCAACACACTTTATTGTTCACGACAAAACCGACACCGTCGGCGTGATGGTGGTCGAAAATTCTGCAGCCGGCCAGGAACTGACGGGCTGGATCATGGAAACCGATGAAACCATCACGCTGAAAGCGCTCGATGCCGTTCCGCTGGGCCACAAGATCGCTCTCAACGCAATCAGCTCCGGCGATACCGTGCTGAAGTACGGCCACGATGTTGGCCGCGCAGTTGCCCCGATTGGCAAAGGCAATCACGTGCACGTTCACAATTTGAAGACCAAGAGGTGGTAATGATGGAGCGTTATCAATTTTTCGGGTATCGGCGGGAAAACGGAAGAGTCGGCATCCGCAATCACGTGGTGATTCTTCCGCTCGATGATTTGTCTAACGCTGCTTGCGAAGCGGTTGCCAACAACATTAGGGGAACGATGGCGCTGCCTCACGCCTATGGCCGCTTGCAGTTTGGAGAGGATCTCGAGCTCTTCTTTCGCACGCTCATTGGCACGGGCAGCAATCCCAACGTAGCCGCTTGCGTGGTGATCGGCATTGAACCCGGCTGGACCGCGCGCGTCGTGGATGGCATCGCGAAAACCGGGAAGCCTGTGGCGGGATTTTCCATTGAAGGCAACGGCGACATCACCACCATCGCCAATGCGTCTCGCAAGACGCGCGAATTTGTGCAATGGGCCAGCGAAAAACAGCGCGAAGTCTGCACGATTCAGGATCTTTTTGTTTCCACGAAGTGCGGCGAAAGCGACACCACCTCTGGCCTGGGATCTTGTCCGACAGTTGGCAACCTGATCGACAAGATCGATCCTCTTCACGCCACCACGTGTTTCGGCGAAACTTCCGAGCTCACCGGCGCTGAACTGGTGTGCGCAAGCCGCGCGGCCACGAAAGAAGTGGGCGAGCGTTTCATGCAGGTGTTCAACGATTATCAGCAAGTGATTGAGCGCCACAAGACCAGCGATCTTTCCGAATCGCAGCCTACCAAAGGAAATATCATCGGCGGCCTGACCACTATCGAGGAGAAAGCTTTCGGCAATTTGCAGAAGATTGGCAAGAAGACAAAGTTCATTGATGTCTTGAAACCAGCGGAAGCTCCTTCCAAGGGTGCGGGCCTCTACTATATGGATACTTCTTCGGCGGCGGCGGAGTGCGTCACGCTGCAAGCCGCGGCAGGTTTCGTGGTGCACCTTTTTCCGACCGGACAGGGCAACGTGATCGGCAATCCGATTGAGCCGGTCATCAAACTCACCGCGAATCCAAAAACCGCCAGAACCATGAGTGAGCACATCGATCTGGACGTTTCTGGAATTTTGCGGCGCGAACTGACGCTCGACCAGGCCGGCGATCAGTTGATTGAAATCATGCTGCGCACGTGCAACGGCCGCTTGACCTGCGCCGAATCGTTGGGGCACCGCGAATTCGTCATGACCAAACTGTACCAGAGCGCGTAGCGCGTGCTCACTCAATCCGCACATTCCTAATGCGCAGTCACATTTTTACCCGTGGCGAAATTTCGCCTCGCGATGACGCAGCGCCGCCCCGCCCGACATTCTCGTTTGCCACAGGCCTTCCCGCTTCGGCCGTTTTGTTGCCGACTATTCTTAATCCTGTAACGCATTGCATATCAGTTGGTTGCCGTGAACCTGAAGGGATTGTAACGGGATATTAACATTCGATTGACGCAACCGTAAGACGCTGCCTTTACCGTCTGCCTCGGGGTGGTTTTGTATTTTCTTACGTTCCCAGCTCGAACTTCGCTTCAAAAAGAGAGAGGCAATGAAAAAACTCGCATCACTCGCATTATCGCTGTTCCTTACCACCGGAACCGCTTTTGCTGATTCACCGAAAGACTCACCAAAGGATGCTCCCAAGGATGCGGCTGCAGCTGCCAAGACCGCGCAGCCCGCTAAACCCGCCGCGGCAAAGACCAGCGCGGAAATTGCGGCCGAAGTGGAAGAGCTGCGCCAGACTCTTCAGGTGCAGCAGGAAGAGCTTCAGCTTCTGAAGGAAGAATTGGCAAAGCGCGATAAGCAGATCGAAGAAGCTCGGGAAACCGCCGCTTCCGCGAATGCCCGCGCTTCGGAAGCAACCGTGAAAGCCAGCGAAGCGGCCACAACTTCCGCGGAAGTGAAATCCACCACCACGGCGCTCAACTCGACGGTGTCCAGTCTGGCCGCGAGCAACGCCGCGGCAGCCGCGGTCGTGAACACCTCCACCGCCTCGAATCCTCAGGCGCAACCTGCTAATGAGGAGAAGGGTCCAACCACAATTCGCTTCAAGGGCGTCAACATCACGCCGGGCGGATTCATCGCGGCGGAAACGGTGAACCGTCAGCACGCGCTCAGCGCCGACATTAACACCCCCTTCAACAGCATTCCGTATGGCGGAAACTCACTTGGCCATCTCAGCGAAATGAATTTCACCGCTCGCCAGTCGCGTCTTAGCTTACTGGTCGACAGCAAAATCGGCAGCACCAAACTGACCGGCTACTACGAAGCTGACTGGCTGGGCACCGGCGTCACTTCCAACAACCGCGAGAGCAACAGCTATGTGTTTCGCCAGCGCCAGATTTGGGGACAAGTTGGTCTGGAAAGCGGGCTGACGTTCAGCGGCGGCCAAACCTGGAGTCTTGCGACGGAAAACATCAAGGGCATCGCGCTTCGCCAGGAGTGGATTCCTCTGACTGTCGATTCCCAATATCAGGTAGGGTTTAACTGGGAACGCCAGTATGCTTTCCGCGTTACCAAGACCTTCAGCGATCAGGTAGCGGCGGCGGTTTCTGTCGAAGGTTCGCAAGCCACCTTTGGCGGCCGTGGCTTTAGCACCTACACCAACACCTCTGCCATTGGCGCTGTCACCTCGTTTCAGAACTTCTTCGCCTTTGCTCCGGGCAGCGGCGGTGGGCTCTACAATTTCGTTGATACCACTGGTTACTCTCCCAACAAACTGCCCGACTTCATCGTGAAGCTGGCTGTCGATCCCGGCTTTGGTCACTACGAAGTGTTCGGAATCGCCTCCGACTACCAGAACCGCATCTATCCTTGCTCGGTTGTTGGAACCACGGCCAAGAATTTCCCCACTCCGGCTACGCCGAGTGTGCTGGCCTGCCCAATCAACGGCTCCACGACACCCAGCGGCATTGGCGCCTACAACGATTCACGCTTTGCTGGTGGCCTTGGCGCCAGCGCCAAACTGCAGTTCGTTGAGAAGAAACTTGACGTTGGGCTTAAAGTCCTCGCCGGCGACGGTATCGGGCGCTACGGTTCCGCGCAACTTCCTGACTCGACTGCCCGTCCGGATGGCACCCTCGCTCCTATCAAGGGCCTGACCTACCTGGGCAGGATCGAGTACCATCCCACTCCGAAGTGGGACTTCTACGCTTACTACGGTGGAGAGTATGCCGCTCGCGCGGGGTACACCGGTTACGCCAGCGTCAAGATCGTTAATACTCCTGCAATTCCAGGTTGCGGCGACGTAGGTCAGCAGCCCTGCTCCGTGGCTGGAACCATACAGCCCGGCTACCCGGCGCTAACCACCACATCCATCGCGACCAACGGGATTGGTGGCTACGGCTCTCCGTACGCCAACAACACCGGCTGCGCAGTGGAAGTTGCCCCGGGCGCGACGGGAACACCCGGCGCCGGCGGCACCTGCGCTGGCGACACTAGATACATCACGGAAGCGACCTTCGGCTTCTGGAACAAGATCTACCAGGGCGAAAAGGGCAGGCTGCAGTGGGGTCTGCAATACTCTTACTTCTCCCGGTGGGCATGGTCCGGCAGCAACGGCGCCAGTTCTGCCACCAGCTTCACCCCGCATGCTGTCGACAACATGATCTGGACGTCGTTCCGTTATTACCTGCCCTAACCTCGGAGCAATACGTTCCCGCAAAGGGCAGCCTTCACCCGGCTGCCCTTTTTTTTGTCCATCCCTTGTGGATAATTCATGCAAGCCGATGGTTACGAGTGCCTTAGCGCCCCTTCGCCTTTGTTTCGGATTTTTAACAAACTCTCCACTCGTTGTAACAATCCCGTAATGGCGGCAGACCACACTGAAGGGTAATTGCATGCCGTACTCTGTCCAGGAGAGGAATCTCATGAAACGTTTTACAGGTTTGCTTGTCGCGGCGCTCGCCCTTGCGGCGATCGTTTGGGCCGATAACGCGCTTTTGATCAACGGTGCCGGTGCCACGTTCCCGAATCCCATCTATACGAAATGGTTCTCCGAATACCACAAGAAAGAGCCCAAGATTGAGTTCAACTATCAGTCCGTTGGCTCGGGCGCTGGCATCAAGCAGGTTACCGATGGCACCGTCGATTTCGGCGCCTCCGATGGCCCGATGAATGACGAGCAACTAAAGGCTTACCAGGATAAGCACGGCTTCGCGATTCTGCACTTTCCGACCGTGCTAGGCGCTGTCGTTCCCACGTACAACGTCCCGGCCGTGAGCGGCGCACTGAACTTTACCCCCGAAGCGCTCGCTGGCATTTATCTCGGCAAAATCACGAAGTGGAATGACCCTGCGATTGCTGGCGCGAATAAAGGCGTCAACCTGCCCGGCAACGACATCATCGTGATCCACCGTTCCGATGGCAGCGGTACCACGTACTGCTGGACCGACTATCTTTCGAAGGTCAGCGACGAGTGGGGCAGCAAAATCAAGAAAGGTACTTCCGTCAACTGGCCCGTGGGCCTGGGTGGCAGAGGCAATGAAGGCGTAACCGGGCTGATCAAGCAGACACCCAATTCCATCGGCTACGTGGAACTGATCTACGCCGCGCAGAACAGCATCCCCTATGGCGCGGTAAAGAATGCCAGCGGCGCGTTCGTCAAGGCGGATTTGAAAAGCGTCAGTGAAGCCGCTGCAGGTGCGGCCAAGGACATGCCCGACGATTTCCGCGTATCTATCACCAATGCATCTGGCAAAGGCGCCTATCCCATCTCCACCTTCACCTGGCTGCTGATCCCGCAGAAAATTTCCGATGCCGGGAAGCGCGATTCCATCAAGGGCTTCCTGAAGTGGATGCTTACCGATGGCCAGAGTTATAACGAACAGCTTGAATATGCAAGGTTGCCGAAGGAAGTCGTAGCGAAGGAGTCCAAGGCGATCAATAGCGTTCAGTGACACGCCAGGGAAACTGTGGTTACAACGAGTACAACTTACGGGAGCGCGGGCCCCGCTGTCGGCCCGCGCTCATTTCTCTCGAAGCTGCGCAATGGCGATGAGATCGCGCGGCTGGTCACGCTCATATTCGCGATGACCGTGGTGTTGCTCACCGTGCTTCTCGTTTACCAGTTGTGGGTCAATTCCGCTCTCCCCCGCCACAAGTTCGGCCTGAACTTCTTCACCACGTCGGTGTGGGATCCCATCATGGATGAATTCGGCGCTCTTCCGTTCATCTATGGAACGCTGGTCACTTCCGCCGTCGCCCTGTTTATCGCGGTTCCATTGGGGATCGGCGCTGCCATTTTCCTGGCGGAACTGGCTCCTCAGCGCATCTCCGATACTTTGCAGTTCTTCATCGATCTGCTCGCCGCCGTGCCCAGCGTTATCTATGGCGTGCTTGGCGTTTTTATCGTCGTGCCACTCATGCGCACCGTCATCTATCCGATGATCAATAAGCCCTTGGGTTTCTTGCCGATCTTCAAGGGTCCTTCCTATGGCGTCGGATTCCTTACCGCGGGCATCGTGCTGGCCATCATGGTCATCCCTTACATCATTTCGGTTTCCCGTGAAGTGTTGCTGTCTGTTCCGCGGGATCAGCGCGAAGCTGCGTTAGCGCTCGGGGCCACGCGTTGGGAATCCACCTGGAAGGTTGTCGTCCCGTTCGCCAAAACCGGCATCATGGGCTCCATCTTTCTCGCGCTTGCTCGCGCGCTCGGCGAAACGATGGCTGTCACGATGGTGGTGGGCAACACTCCCAAAATCGCTGCTTCGCTTTTTGCTCCCGGCTACTCCATTGCCGCGGTCATCGCCAATGAATTCACTGAAGCCACCGGTTCGCTCTTCACCCAATCTCTAATTGCACTCGGCCTGGTTCTCTTCATTCTCACCTTCATCATCAATGGCTTGGCTCGTCTCCTGATCCTCGTCACTACCCAGAAGGGAAGCGGGGTCACGCGATGAGCAGCAACGGCCGCGTTCGCTGGAGAAAATTTGTCAGCAACTTCATGATGACCATGACCGGTGTTTGCGCGCTCATTTCCGTCAGCGTGCTCTTCTTTATTCTTGGCTATCTGGTTTACAACGGCGGCACTTCCATCAACTGGGCTTTCTTCACCCAGCTTCCCAAGCCCACCGGCGAGATCGGTGGCGGCATGGCGAACGCCATTGTCGGCAGCGCCAAACTGCTTTTGGCGGCGTCGCTGATTGGCGTGCCCATCGGCTTCCTTGGTGGCGTTTACCTCGCCGAATTCAGCGGTAGCTTCGCGGCCTCCATCGTTCGCTATTCTGCCGACCTTCTTAACGGCGTCCCCTCCATCGTCATTGGAATTTTTGCGTACAGCATGGTGGTTTTGCCGTTCAAAGGATTTTCCGCGTTAGCCGGCGCATTTGCTCTGGGCGTGATGATGATTCCGATCACTTTGCGCAGCACCGAAGAATTCTTGAAAAACGTTCCCAACAACTTGCGTGAGGGCGCCATGGCTCTGGGCGCCAGCAAATCTAAAACGATTCGCACCGTGATTATCCCCGCAGCCTATCGCGGCATTCTGACTGCGATTCTTCTGGCCCTGGCTCGCGTCGCTGGGGAAACCGCTCCGTTGCTGTTCACCGCTTTAGGCAATCCTTATTGGAATCGGGGTTGGACGCAGCCCATCGCTTCCCTCCCCGTCATGATTTACTACTACGCGTTATCCCCGTATGAGGATTACCATCGGCAGGCCTGGGCCGGCGGGCTGGTCTTGCTTGCGCTCATCCTGATCATCAATATTGTTGCCCGCACAATCCTTGCGCGAGGCATCGCGGTTCCGAGGTCTTAGCCATGGAAGCGTCCACAAAACCGAGTCTGTCTTTGAACATCGCCACGAATCCCGGCGCTCCGGGTGCCCGCGAGGGTTTTGCCACCCTTCCCATGCGCATGACCGTCTCGAAACTCAATTTCTTCTATGGCGCCAAGCAAATCCTGTTCGACATCAACATGGGCATCGCGGACAAAAGAGTGACTGCCCTCATCGGCCCTTCCGGCTGCGGCAAATCTACTCTGCTCCGCATTCTGAACCGCATGCACGAAACCGTCAGCACCTCTCGCTTAGAGGGCGAAATTCTGCTCGACGGTCAAAATATTATCGCGCAGGACGTCACTTCCCTTCGTCGCCGCGTCGGTATGGTCTTTCAGCGCCCCAATCCTTTCCCCAAATCCATTTTTGACAACGTCGCTTACGGTCCGCGTATTAACGGCGCAAAAGGTTCCATCGCGGACATCGTCGAGAAGAGTCTGCGACACGCCGCTTTGTGGGAGGAAGTGAAGGATCAGCTACACAAATCCGCCTACGATCTTTCCGGCGGGCAGCAGCAGCGGCTGTGTATCGCACGAGCGCTGGCGGTTGAACCGGAAGTGCTGCTGCTGGACGAACCGTGCTCCGCACTGGATCCGATCAGCACGGCGAAGATCGAAGAGCTGCTTGTCGACCTGAAGAATCTGACTACCATCGCCATCGTCACTCACAATATGCAGCAGGCGGCGCGCGTCAGCGATTTCACTGCCTTCATCCTCACCGGGCAGGTGATTGAGTTCAGCCCCACGCCGCACCTGTTCACGACTCCCGGCGATCCGCGCACGGAAGCGTATATTACCGGAAGGTTTGGATGAGATTGCTTGTTGCTTCGGTTTCGCGTCGTCGCCACCATTTCGACGCATAGGGAAAGGCTGCTATGGAACGACACTTCGAAAAGGATTTGAACGAGCTGAAAGAGCGCCTGCTTTGGATGGGCAGCCTGGCCGAGCGCGCCGTTCATCAGTCGGTTCACGCCGTTCTGGATTCCGATGAACAGCTCGCCAAGCGTGTGCTGGATGAAGAAGATGCCATCAACGAGCTGCAGCTTGAACTCGACGACCGCGTCGTGCAGCTGCTCGCCCTGCACCAGCTGATGGCCGCGGACCTGCGCTTCGTCCTGGCCGTTTCCCGCATTAACAATGATCTGGAACGCATCGGCGATCAGGCTGTCAACATTGCGCAAGGCGCCTTGCGCATTCTTCGCCATCCTCGCGTCAAGCCGTACGTCGATCTGCCGCGCATGACCGAAGTGGTCGAGGAGCAAGTGCGCAATTCGTTGAATGCCGTGGTTCGCCGCGACGTCGAGCTTGCGCAAAAGGTTATGGCCAGCGACGATCAGGTGGATCAATATCGCGACCAGATTTTCCGCGAACTGCTGACTTACATGATGGGCGATTCCAGCGTGGTTTTCCCGGCGTTTGAACTCATTCTGGTGGCCAAAAACCTTGAGCGTATCGGCGACCACGCCACCAACATCGCCGAAGACGTAATCTACATCGTGCAGGGCCAGGACATCCGCCACCCGTCCGTCGATCGCCGCTAACTATAGAAGTGCGGCAGCTCGCCGCTTTTGCAACGCAACCCAACGCCAAAGGTAACGCGGAGCCATCCGCAAAGTGTCATCCCGACCGGAGTGCCGCGCCTTTTGCGGCACGGAGCGGAGGGATCGCGGCAAGATTTCTAGCCGCAACAAATCCACCTACGCAGGTACAACTCTGCGCACAGGTTTCTGGGTTTCCTAATTTCCATTTTCCATTTTCCAATTTCTGTTCTTCCCCCAAGCCATCAACCCAATCGCCACAATCACCGCCAGCACACTCACCACGATCCCCACCGTCCGATCCGCGGTCCGCGCAAACCACACGCGAATCACCGAGCTTCCACTCTCCACCGGGATCACCATCACGTTAAAGTCGTCCAGTCTTTCCGGGGCAATCGCCTTTCCATTCACTTCCACACGCCACGCCGGATAGTTCAGCAGCCGCAGCGCCACGCGCGCGTTGTCCTTCGCATCCACGCGGATTTCTTTCTTTTCCGTCTTCCACTCCACAACGTGAGCCTGCGCCTGCGGCGCAGTGCTGCCATCCTTGCTCTCTGGCAATATCCTGACCAGTAGCGCGCCTACCGGCAAATCGGAGTGATCATCTCCCAGCGGATCGTATTCGTCCGTTCCATCGAATCCCGTCCCTCGCTCGATTGCGGCGTACTGCGTCGGCATTTCATCGGTATCCCACCAACCGTTGCTCACCAGAAGGTGTCCCATCGGCACGCTCACCACCGCCATCACGGCAAACAGCAGCCATCCTCGTCGCTTCTCGCACACCGCGGCGGCGAAGCATGCAAATATCAGCGCCACCATCGACATCCATCTCCACGGAAACTGCACGAACCGCAGCTTTGGCAGCAGACCCCACAGTGGCAGCGTGAAGCGCATCATCAACACCGTCGCGGCCGCGCCAACCACCAGCAGCGCTGTCCAGCCACTTCGAGGCGCACCACGGGCCATGCCCCGCTTGCCCAGCCGTCCCGACAACAGCGCGGAAATTCCCAGCAACAGCACCAGCATCAACGCGCACATCGATGCGATCCAGTTGAACCAGGTGTGCTCCACATCTTCAATGGCGGTAAATAGAAAGTTCTGCGAAGGAAGCAGCCCGCTTGAGAGCGCCTGCCCGATATTTACCCAGCGCTGCTCATACGCCGCGGGTATCAGGTAAAAGGCTGTCAGGCTCAATCCCAACGCCAGGCCGCACGCGCCGCGCACGGCAATCTTCAGCGATCGTTGCGTAATCGCGGCCCATGCCATCAGCAGCGCAATCGAATAACTCGCGATCACGCCAGCCGGAGCATTGGAAAGCCACACGCCCGCGAAAGGAATTGCAAAGTAAACGATGCTGGATATCCTCGATTCCGAATCCTGCAGGTAATTGCACAGCTTCAGCGCACCCAGCAGAACCAGCGGGAACATCGCGCAGGCCAATTGCTCCGCGAAATCGCTGCGGATATAGGTCATCAGCAGCGCGTTGGGATTCATGGCATAGCAAGCCGCGCCCAAAATCGCGGCGCGTTCGGTCGTCAACCGTTTCAGCAGCAGGAAGGCGGCAAGCCCGGCGAAGGTCTGCGTCAGCACGATGAACACCACCGGCACCCACGTCAGTGGCATCACGCGCGTCAACGCCGCTCCCAGCATCCAGGAGAGCGGCGGATAAAAAATGAAGCGTGGCTCGCCGAACCCATGATTGGTCCAGGCAGTCCAGCGCGGGTACAGCACTCCTTCTTTCCACTGCTGCGCCGCATCAAACCAGGAATCAGCGTGAAACTCGAAATCGTGGCCCGAGGCACTGCCATACCAGTAAAACGGCAGCACGATCACCACGGATACCAATAGCGACAGGCCCAGCGCCAACAGCCATCCAGGGATTCTGCCTCTGCCTACGGCCTTTTGCGTTGCGCTCGGCTCTGTCATCGGATGTTCATGGAATTGTAACCGCAGACGCGATCTTCCCCATCATTCTCTGTTGCTCGTAGGCGAGCGCACCTGACTTGAGCGATAATACACGCGCCCATGAGCACCGTCACCATAGCAACCGAGCCCATCATCGAAGCGCGCGCTCTGGAAAAGTTTTATCCGCAGCCCGATGGCAGCCGCATTCAAGTCATCTCTCCCACCGAGATCGCCATTTATCCCGGGCAGATTATTTGTTTGCTGGGCCCTTCCGGTTGCGGCAAATCCACGATGCTTCGCATGCTCACCGGGCTCTCGCCCACTTCCGGGGGCACTGTGTATTGGCACGGCCACCCGGTGGGCGCTGAAGCCCCCAACGTCTCCATCGTTTTTCAGAGCTTCGCTCTTTTTCCCTGGCTCACGGTGATTGAAAATGTCGAAGCGCCGCTCGAAGCCCGCGGAATTCCTGAAGTCGAGCGCCACAAGCGCGCCTTGCGGATCATTGATGCCGTAGGTCTCGACGGTTTCGAGTCCGCCTATCCCAAGGAACTTTCCGGCGGAATGAAGCAGCGCGTTGGCGTGGCTCGCGCGCTGGTCGTTGAACCCGAAGTGCTTTTCATGGATGAGCCTTTCTCCGCGCTCGATGTCCTGACCGCCGAAACACTGCGTGGCGAATTACTGGAACTTTGGCTGGGCAAGCAGATTCCCACGCGCGCCATCTTTGTCGTCACGCACAACATCGAAGAAGCCGTGCTTCTCGCTGATCGCATCATTGTTCTGGGCCGCAATCCGGCGCACATTCATGCGCAATTCTCGGTCGATTTGGCGTACCCGCGCGACCGCAAAACTCCTCGCTTCACCGAACTCGTGGATCTTATTTATCGCGCGCTCACGCGTCAGGATCATCCCGACCTCGCTCCAGAGCAGGTTCCGGATCATGGCATGACTACGCAGAAGCGCTATCTGATGCTTCCTCACACGCGCCCCGGCGGCATGGCCGGCTTGCTCGAAATTCTTGTCGATCAAACTGGCCGCGCCGATTTGCACGTGCTCGCCGACGAGCTCAGCCTCGAAGTCGACGCCCTTCTTCCCACCGTCGACACCGCCTCGCTACTCGGCTTGCTGAAAGTCGAGGAGGGCGACGCTATCATCACTCCCGCAGGCCTGGCGTTTGCCAAAGCCGATATTCAGGAACGCAAAGCCATCTTTCGCAAGGCCGCACTGGCCAATATCCCGCTGCTTCGCCAAATGGAGCAGGCGCTGAAAGCCAAAACGAATCGCACTCTCCCCGCCGAATTCTTTCAGGATTTGCTCGACGAACATTTCAGCGAAGACGAAGCGCGCCGCCAGCTTGAAACCGCCATACAGTGGGGCCGCTACGCCGAACTCTTCGATTACGATGCCGCCAGCGGTAAATTGACGCTGACCGAGAGCTGATCTACCTGTGTCCACTCCCGCCGCTGTATCTACACAACCTGCGCCCATTCCTCCGACGCTGCTTCGGCCTGCCGGCTCTCGCCGGGCTTGGGCATTTCTAATCGACATTGCCGTATTCGTGGCGGTTTTCGCCGCCATCTTCGGCCTGTATTCCATCGGCCGTTCCTGGTTCGGACCGGTCAAGGTCGAAGCCGAAATTTCGCAGAATCCGCGCAGCCTGCCGCTTTATGCCCTTTATTCGCTCGTCCGCATCCTCGTTGCCTACGGCTTGAGCCTCGTTTTTGCCCTCGCCTATGGCTACGCGGCGGCAAAATCCAAGCGCGCGGAGATGATCCTGATCCCGCTTCTGGACATTTTGCAATCCATTCCTGTCTTGAGTTTTCTTCCAGCGGTTATGCTGGCTATGGTGGCTCTTTTTCCCAGCCGTGAGCTTGGCGTCGAACTCGGCTCCATCATCCTTATTTTTACCGGCCAGGTCTGGAACATCGCCTTCAGTTTTTATTCTTCGTTGAAAACTATTCCTCGCGATCTGCGTGAAGCCGCCATCATCTACCGTTTCAGCCCCTGGCAACGTTTTCTCGAACTCGATCTGCCATTCTCCACCATCGGCCTGGTCTGGAATTCCATGATGTCGGTGGCTGGTGGTTGGTTCTTCCTGATGGCGTGCGAAATGTTTGTTCTGGGCGACAAGGACTTCCGCTTGCCCGGCCTCGGTTCTTTTTTGCAAACCGCCGCCAGCAGCGGCAATACGCGAGCTATGCTTTGGGGACTTGCCACCATGGTCGCTGTGATTGTGTTGATGGACGCGCTGATCTGGCGTCCGGTGATCGCCTGGGCCGACAAATTCAAATTTGAGCAGGTCGAAAGCAGCTCCACGGCGCAGAACTCGCTGCTCAGTTTCATTCGCCGGGAATCGTTTCTGATCCGCGCGTATCGCCGCATACTACATCCCATCGTCGATTGGCTTACGCTGAACTTTGCCCGTGGCGCCTCACGCGCTGTGAAGACTTTTTCGGCTGCGAACTCGCGCAGCTCGCGTCGCTGGCTTGGCTGGCTTTTCGCGGCGATCGCCGTTCTCTTCGTCTTGTACGGCGTTTACCGCACCATCGGCGAACTCTCGCACCTGCACCGCGGCGATTATTTCCTGTTGTTGCGCAGCGCCGGGCTTACGTTTCTCCGTGTCAATCTTGCGTTACTGATCGGCGCTTTCTGGACGGTCCCGGTGGGGGTCGCTATCGGTTTCAACCCTCGTTTCGCGCGTATTGCTCAGCCGCTGGTGCAACTCGCCGCGTCCATTCCCGCAACTGCGCTGTTCCCGGTCATTCTTCTATTTCTGATTCGCTTGCGCGGCGGCGTAGAGATTGCCGCAATGGCCCTGATGCTTCTCGGCACTCAGTGGTACATCCTGTTCAACGTCATTGCCGGCGCCATGGCCATTCCCACGGACTTGAAAGAAGTCTCCCACGTTTTTCGATTCGGCAGTTTCGACCGCTGGCGCTATCTAATCCTTCCCGGAATTTTTCCCTACCTGGTCACTGGATTGGTTACCGCCTCGGGCGGCGCATGGAATGCCAGCATCATCGCGGAATATTTTCATTTTCAGGGAAAAATTGTGGAAGCTCCCGGGCTGGGCAGCACCATCAGCCGCGCCAGCGACGCTGGCCACTTCGATCTGCTGCTGGCTTCAACGCTGATTATGGCCACCGTCGTGGTCCTGATCAATCGCCTGGTCTGGCGCCGCCTGTACCGCCTGGCCTCCACCCGCTTCAAGCTCGAATCCTAATCCACTCGTTGCTTTGAGCTCGTCATCCCGAGCGAAGCGAGGGATCTGCTTTCGTCTTTTGCACCCGGGCCGATTTCACTTGCTTTGCCTACTTCTTCCGCAACTCCCGGCTCAAATAGTTGATCTGTCCCACATGATTGTAGAAATGCACCGCGCACCTTAAGAAAATTGTGAATCGATCCTTCGATTCCGATTCCCGTTCCCCGGCATACGGCAATGTCCAATCCTGCTCGCCTTGCTTTTCAATCGTCTCCACCACCATCGCAATTGCTTCATCCAGCTTCCGCAGCACTTCGCCCTTCGACGGCCGGCGCGTTTCCGTGAATTCCAGATCCCGGTGCCGCACATAACCTGTGCCGGCAACCTGCGCACCAATGTAATAACTAAGGTTCCCGGTCAAGTGCAGCACCAGATGCCCCACGCTGTTCCCATACGCATAGGGATTCCCCCAGAACTGTTCTTCATCCAGCGGGTCAGCCCACTTGTGCAACTCCGCGGCCCGCTCGCGATATTCGTTCGCCAGCGCGTTTTTCACTACTCTCGATAGCTCGGTCATTACACTTGCTCCATTCCCACCCTTATCATTCCGAACGGAGTCGGCGGAGTGAGGAATCTCTATCGGGTTTCCGTCGAAGAGAGATTCCTCGCTTCGCTCTGAATGACAAACCGACGTTATTACCGGCTCTCTGCTCGGCCGCAACCCCAATTACCGAATGTCCTTTACTTCGCCTTTTCGTTCTTGTAAATCACGCCTTCCTTCATCACAAAAAATACTTGTTCCGTCACTCGTATGTTTTGCAGCGGATCCCCCGGCACCGCCACCACGTCCGCCAGTTTACCGGCTTCCAACGTTCCAATTTTGTCCGCCATGCCCAGTAGTTCCGCGTCGGAAGAAGTTCCCGCCTTCAGCGCATCAATGGGCTTCATCCCCAAATCCACCATCTGGTGAAACTCTTCCGGATTTCTTCCGTGTGGATACACTCCGGCATCCGTCCCAAGCCCGATCTTCACGCCCTTTGCCAGCGCCCGCTGAAACGTGGAATGAATTGCATTGGTGGCCGCGTGCGCTTTCGCCGCAATTGCCGGCGGCACGTACGTCCCGCGATTGAATCGTTCCTGCAATCCTTGAATCGCCATCAGGGTCGGCACCAGATACGTGCCGTGCTGCTTCATCATGTCCAACGCTTCGTCGTCCAGAAAGCTACCGTGCTCGATCGAATCGATGCCCGCACGGATGGCCCGTTTCGCCGCGTCCGCTCCATGCGCGTGTGCCGCTGTTTTTCTGCGTAGCGCGTGCGCCTCGTCCACAATGGCATCCAACTCCGCCTGCGTCAGTTGCGGCGTATCCACATCGTCCGTGGGAGAAAGCACGCCACCTGATGCGCACACTTTGATCATGTCCGCGCCGTACTTGTGATCCAGCCGAACCGCGTACCGCGCCTGGTCCGCTCCGTTGATTACGCCGTCCAGCGGACCCGATTCGTGCCCGAACACACCTTCCCGGTAGCCATCTTCGGAATCGCAGTGACCGCCTGTCGCTCCCAGCGCGTGAACCGTCACCAGCATTCGCGGTCCCGGCACAACGCCGCCGGCGATCGCGTTACGCAGTCCCACATCCAGATAATCTGAGGAACCCACATCGCGCACGGTGGTGAAGCCTGCCATCAGCGTTACTCGCGCATTCGTACTGGCGTCCAAGGCCATTTCCGGAATTGTTTTTTGCAACGAGTCCAGTCGCGCTTGCTTGAAATCCTCGACGTACATAAAGGTCAAGTGCGTGTGCGCATCAATAAATCCCGGCAGCAGCGTGGTATCTCCAAGATCGATCGTTTCTGCTCCGGCCGGGATTGCCGCGCCCGTCCCCACTCCGGCAATTTTGCCGCCGCTCACCACCACCAGCCCCGGCGTTACCAGTGCATTGCTTTTGCCGTCGAACATGCGCGCAGCTTTCAACACGTAGGTCTTGGTGGCAGGTTTTTGCTGTTGTGCATAGCCCGGCACCCAAAAAATCAGGCTGGTCAGAAAAATCAACGCGATTCGGCGTAACATGCGGCTCTCCCTTTTCCGTTTGGCTTTCTTGGTGGAAGGCAGACTTTATCCTGCCAGCAGAAAATGTCAAGGAGCATCCCCACTGGCGACTGCCCGCTGTTCTTTGTACACTGAATTCGCTGTACTCCCGCCTGCCGTGCGCGAAGCCAAAGTCAGCGACGCGATGGAACTGTTTTTCAGCCAGGACAAATCACTTTGACCACCGTTCCCGCCATCCGCATCCGCAACTGCAATCAATCTCCCGCGCGGCCCAAAGCGGATTACGTCCTTTATTGGATGATCGCCACTCGCCGCCTTCACTCCAACTTCGCGCTCGATCGAGCGCTGCAGCATTGCGCTGCGTTTGCCAAGCCGCTTCTCATTTTTGAACCGCTGCGCGTGGGCTACCCCTGGGCCAGCGACCGCTTCCACCGTTTCGTCCTCGACGGAATGGCGGACAACGCTGGCGCGTGCCAGTCGCTCGGCGTGCGTTACTATCCGTACGTCGAACCCGCTTCTCGCGCGGGCAAGGGGCTGCTCGCCGTTCTTGCGCAGAACGCTTGCGTGGTTGTCACCGACGATTTTCCCTGTTTCTTTCTTCCGCGAATGGTTGCCGCCGCCGCAAATAAACTGTCTGTTTTATTGGAAGCTGTCGACTCCAACGGCTTGTTCCCGCTGCGCGCCACGGAGCAAACGTTTCGGCGCGCCTTCGATTTTCGACGCTTCCTGCAGAGAGAGCTGCCGCAACATCTTGCCCATTTCCCGCACCCGAATCCGCTCGCCAAGGCCAAGCTGCCGCCCGCGCCTGCCGTTCCTCGAGAAATTACCCGCCGCTGGCCCGCCGCCAGCAAAGCTGTCCTCACTGGCAAGCCTGGCTCACTCGACAGTCTTCCCATCGACCATTCCGTCAAGCCTACGGCGCTTCGTGGCGGCCATACGAACGCCCGCGCCCACATGCGGCAGTTCTTCGGTACAAACTTTTCTCGTTATGCCGAGCTCCGCAACGATCCCGACCACGACGTCTCCAGCGGCTTTTCGCCCTTCCTGCATTTCGGCCATCTTTCCGCCCATGAAGTTTTCTCTGAATTGGCCCGTCATGAAAAATGGAAGCCCGCGAAACTCTCTTTGCGCTCCAACGGCAGCCGCGAAGGCTGGTGGAACATGAGTTCCGCCGCCGAAATGTTTCTTGACCAGCTGGTCACCTGGCGCGAAGTCGGTTTCAACTTTTCTGCTCATCGCGACGATGCCGACAAGTTCTCCTCACTTCCCGTATGGGTCCAGAAAACCCTTCATGACCACGCCAGTGACAGGCGTGACCCCCTTTACACCCTTGAACAATTCGAATTCGCGCGCACTTACGATCCTCTCTGGAACGCCGCGCAGACTCAGCTGCTTCTCGAAGGGCGCATCCACAATTACCTGCGCATGCTGTGGGGCAAAAAAATCCTGCAATGGTCTCGCTCTCCCGAAGACGCCGCCGACATCATGATCCACCTCAACAATAAATATGCTCTCGACGGCCGCGACCCCAACTCCTACAGCGGGATTTTCTGGGTACTTGGCCGCTACGACCGTCCCTGGGCTCCCGTCCGCCCCATCTTTGGTTCCATCCGCTACATGAGCTCAGAAAACACCGCGCGCAAGTTGTCCGTGAAGAACTATCTGCGCCGGTATGGTGCAAAGGCGCCTGCCGAAAAGAACCGGTGAGCCTCCCCTTGCGCGTCATGCTTCTTTTGCCGCAGGATATTGCATCGGCCCGCGTCCTTGGGCTGCTGATTCACTCTTTCCTAGGCTCGAGGTGTAAAGGCGAATGTCTTCCAGCCCGGATGTTCTAGTTGTTGGGGCAGGCTTGGCCGGTTTGTCGTGCGCGCGCCAGCTTCATGAAAAAGGCGTCGGCGTGCAAATCCTCGAAGCCTCTGATGGTGTTGGCGGCCGCGTACGCACCGATCACGTTGATGGCTTCTTGCTGGACCGCGGCTTCCAGGTTCTGCTGACCGCTTATCCCGAGGCGCAGGGCCAGTTGAACTATCCTCTACTGGACTTAAGGTGCTTCGCTCACGGCGCGCTCTCCTGGTATGCCGGCCGCATGAACAAACTCGTCGATCCATGGCGTACCGCTGGCGCCTGGAAGGAAGCGCTTCAATCCGATTTTGGCTCTCTCACGGACAAGCTGCGTATCGCTCGACTGCGCCGCCGTCTCCGCAATTCTTCCACTGACGAAATCTTTCGCCGCCCGGACCGCTCGACCAAAGATGCTTTGCAGTCCGAAGGTTTCTCCAAGGAAATGGTGCAGCGCTTCTTCCGGCCGTTCCTCGGCGGCATTCTTCTCGATGGCGAACTCAGTGCTTCCAGCCGTATGTTCGAGTTTGTTTTCAAAATGCTTTCCGAAGGAAGCATTTGCGTTCCTTCCCACGGCATGGGCGCGATTCCCACGCAACTTGCTGAGAAGCTCCCCGCTGGTTCGATTTGGCTGAACGCACGCGTCGAGGCTCTCCACGAAAACGAATTGACGCTGGTCGGCGGAGAATCCCTGCGCGCTCGCGCCGTCGTCATTGCCGCGGACGGCCCCTCCGCCGCGCACCTCGTTGGCGAAGTCGAGCCCGCTTCTCGCAGCGTCACTTGCTTCTACTATTCCGCCGAAATGCCGCCCGTACCCCTCCCCATCCTCGTCCTTAACGGCGACGGCGCCGGTCCCGTCAACAATTTCTGCGTTATCTCGCAAGTCGCTCCCGCTTATGCTCCCTCGGGCAAACACCTGGTTTCCGTCAGTGTCCTCGGCACTCACGCCCTCACCGATGTACAACTCGGCGGCTTCATCATCGCGCAAATGAAAAACTGGTTTGGCAAAGTCGCCTCTTCGTGGCAATTGCTGCGCAGCTATCGCATCGCTCATGCCCAGCCTCAGCAGTTGCCTGGCGCGCTGGAACCTCCGCAGCGACCCATTCGCATTCGTCCCGGCATCTATGTTTGTGGCGACCACCGCGACAACGCGTCAATCAATGGCGCTCTTGTCAGCGGAACGCGCGCGGCGGAAGCAGTGTTCTCCGATCTCTCTCGGTAACATTTCGAACCGGAGGAGCTTTTATGTGGAACCGAGCCTGTCCCATCTGTTTCACCAGAATTTCCCGTTTCGTCGTCCTAACTTCTTCATACGAAATTACTTGTCCCACCTGCCATTCTGCGCTCGAACTCTCCCGGCAAAGCCGCCTGCTGGACTCCCTTTTCGGCTTCCTCGTTGCCCTCGTCGTCTTCCGTCTTCCACTTCCTCATACCGGCGTGAACTGGTTGCTGCGGCTTGTCATCACGTTTCTTGCTTTCTGTTTCGGCTCCGCGTTTCTACTTTTCTACGCGGCCGACATTGTGGTTCGCCCCACGCCGCTTTCCACTCCTTTTCCACATCCCCATTCGTAACAGCCCGTTGGTACTATTGACCCGCTAGTCAGCCCCCTACAGACTCGCTCGAATGGCGTCTTATTCGCAGTTTCTAGGTCGGACGGTCACCGTGCAATATCGTGTGGGCGATATCCTTCTGCCTGCCTCGGGCCTTTTTGCCGCCGATTCCGGCCGCTCCATTTTCCTTGAGCAGCACATCGAACAGCGCGGCAAGCGCAGCTACTTCCGCTGGGAAATTCCTTATCAATATATCCATCGCATCGAGGAAGCCATCGAGCCCGAGGAGAAACCTGCGCCAGACGCTGAACTTCCCGCGCAGTCCGCCGACCCTTCGGCGCGACCGGCAACGCGCGCCGCTCATGCCGCCTCTGGCTCCTCATACCTGTCCTCTTCGCGCCGCACCGATACCATCTAATCCCTTCCGCGACGTCTTTCCCTGAATCGGCTACAATTTCTCTGCGTCATCGCGTCTTCATTTTTTTTTCTCACAGGAGGCATTTCGTGAGCGTTTCTTCCTCTCCTCGCAAAATCGGATTCATCGGTCTAGGGCTGATGGGTCGCCCCATGGCCATGAATCTTTTGAAAGCTGGACACACGGTTACGGTATGGAATCGCACCGCTTCTCGCGCCCAGGAACTGGTCGCCGCTGGAGCCACGCTCGCCAAAAACCCGCGCGAAGCTGCCGCCGCTGGCGACATTCTGTTTACGATCGTCAGCGATCCGCCCGCTCTCGAAGAAGTTCTGTGGGGACACGAAGGCAGCAACGATGGCGCGCTCGCCGGGCTTCGCCGCGGCAGCATCTACATCGACTCCAGCACCGTCGCGCCCGTTCTCACGCGACGCGTTGCCGCCGCCTGCGCCGAGCATGGCGTGCGTTATCTCGACGCTCCCGTCACCGGAGGCGATTGGGGTGCGCGCGAAGGCAATCTGGTTTTCATGATTGGTGGTGAAGCCGGCACGCTGGGTGAAGTTGAACCGGTTCTCAGTGTGTTGGGCAAAAAGTGGTTTCACCTTGGCCCAAATGGCGCCGGTCAAACCATCAAGCTCGCCATGAACGCCATTCTCGCCCTGCAAGTCGGCGCCATGGCGGAAGCTCTCGCGCTGGTCACCAAAGCCGGTCTCAAAGGTGAACAGCTCATCGAAGTGATGCAATCCAGCATGGCTCGCTCCGGCGTGCTCGACATCAAAGCGCCGTTGATGGTCAAAGGCGACTTCAAGCCCAGCTTTCCGCTTCGGCTGATGCACAAGGATCTTGGCCTGGCGCTCGATCTCGCCAACCAGCTTGGCGTAGCCCTTCCTGCCACCGCCGCCGCTCGCGAAGTCTACAACTACGTCAAAGGCACTTCCCCGGACGACCTCGACTATTCCGGCGTAATGCGCTTCTGGAAAAAATAATAACGGCCATATTCGTGCGACCACGCACCTCCGGTAGCACAGACTTCAGTCTGTGCCCTCAGCCGGTATGGTCCTCAACAAAAAAGCGAGGCGGCTGCAAACCCGCCTCGCTCCGATTCTTTTACTTCCTGATTGCTGGTGCCTGATCCCTCTCTACCTCAAATTCTTCGGCGGAAAAAATCCAATCGCCAAATCCCTCGCGGTCCGCAATCCCGACGGCGACTCCAGGATCGACGGTATCGAATTCACTGCCACCGACGCGGTCGCAATATCCCCGTGCGCGCCTCCCGGTAGCACCAGGCTGATGTTCGGGTGTCCCTGCAATTCCACGGTGTCCGAGGGATCTTTCGCTCCCACGTACATCTGCAGTTCCATGTAAATCAATTCCTTGCCTTCGGAAAGTCCTCGCGCAATCTGGTGAACTCCCGCGGCTTGTCCCGCTTCTACCGTCAGGAATTCCGTCTGCACTCTTTCCGTGGCCACCTTGGCATTAATGGTTTCGGTGATCTCGTCAACCTGCAGTCCCAGGCTATCCGCAACCATAGCGACGGATTCCGGCAGCCCCACGTGCTTGATCACGCCTTCCTTCACCTTGGCCTCAAACTCCTCGACGCTCATTCCCGCGCCAATCTTCTTCTGCAACGGCAAGCGCCGTTTCGCGGCATCTACAATGCGCAGCGCTTTTACGTGCTCGATGCGCTGCGACACTGCCGCCAGCGTAACCACCAGCTTGTCCATCACGAATCCCGGATTTATTCCCGTCCCCACCAGCGCCACTCCCGAATCCTTCGCCGCTTTATCCAGCTTGGCCGCCAGCTCCGGGTGCGTGCGCCACGGGTACGACAGCTCTTCGCACGTCGACACCACGCATGCTTCCACATCCAGGCACGCCAGCAATTGGTCCATCACCTTGGGAAGCGACGACGAAGTGGTGTGCATCACCACATCCGCCGACTGCGACAGCACTCCCCTCGCGTCTCCCGATACTTTGATTCCCCACGGCGCGTCGCTTGCTCCCACCACTTCTCCCAGGTCCTTACCCACTTTGCCGGGATCGGTGTCGATCGCGCCCACGATTTCTACCGCTTCTTTTTCCCGTAGCAGTTTTACGATCGACGCCCCAATCGGCCCGATTCCGTACTGTATCGCCCGTATTTTCTTTTTCACAATGGTCTCCGTTCCGACTTTTCTTGCGCCGCAGCTACAGCACAAAATTTCCCTGCCACCGAACCTCTTAGCCTACTGGAATTCTCCACCTCATTCAATCGAAACACCTGTAACTCCATCGCCATTCCTTCCCGCCAGCCTCCCCCGCTCGCCCACAAAATTACACGCTCCTCCGTAGATGACTTGCCAAAAAATACACGATATCTTTGATAGCTCGGAGCCGTTGACCTTTTCCCTTCGCCCCTCGCCCGGTCAACGCCGTCAGCCCTCATTCGTGGCTGTACTTCCGCTACGCAAAGGAGTCGACCCTTGGCGCTGCAACGGGACAATCTCTGGTACAAAGACGCGGTCATCTACCAGCTCCACGTCCGCACCTTCTTCGACAGCAATGGCGACGGCGTTGGTGATTTTCCCGGCCTTACCCAGAAGCTCGACTACCTTCAGCAACTCGGTATCACCGCCATCTGGCTGCTTCCGTTCTACCCCTCCCCGTTGCGCGATGACGGCTACGATATCGCCGACTACATTTCGGTGAACCCAAGTTATGGATCATTGGAGGATTTTAAGGCTTTCCTGAACGCCGCCCACACTCGCGGCATCCGCGTGATCATCGAACTCGTCCTCAATCACACCTCCGACCAGCACCCCTGGTTTCGAGAGGCGCGCAGCTCCCGCGACAATACCCGGCGCGATTGGTATGTGTGGAGCGACACCGACACCGGCTATAAGGGTGTGCCCATCGTTTTTGTGGACACCGAGGCTTCCAACTGGGCTTGGGATCCCATCTCGAAGTCTTATTACTGGCACCGTTTCTTCAGCCATCAACCCGACCTGAATTTCGACAATCCCGCCGTGTTCGAGGCGATTTGGGATGTGATGAGGTTTTGGCTGGATCTTGGCGTCGACGGTTTCCGGCTCGACGCGGTTGCCTTTCTTGTCGAACGCGAAGGCACGTTGTGCGAAAACTTGCCTGAAACGCACGCGATCATCAAAGAATTCCGCAAGCGCCTGGACATTTCTTATCCCGGCACCATGCTGCTCGCCGAGGCAAACCAGTGGCCCGCCGATGTTCGCGCCTATTTTGCGGATGGCGACGAATTCCACGCCGCGTTCCATTTTCCACTGATGCCCAGGATGTTCATGGCCTTGAAGCTCGAGGATCGCAAGCCCATCGTCGAAATCCTCGGTCAAACCCCGGGAATCCCGGAAAGCTGCCAGTGGTTTATTTTCCTTCGCAACCATGATGAGCTAACCCTTGAAATGGTCACCGATGTCGAACGCGATTACATGTACGACGAGTACGCCACCGACAAAACCATGCGCATCAACCGCGGCATTCGTCGCCGCCTCGCTCCCATGATGAATAGCGATCGCCGGCGCATCGAACTGCTGAACGGTTTGCTCATGTCCATGCCCGGAACTCCCATCATTTATTACGGGGACGAAATCGGCATGGGCGACAATATTTATCTGGGCGACCGCAACGGCGTTCGTACTCCCATGCAGTGGAGTCCCAGAGTTAACGCCGGCTTCTCTCAGGCGGACCCGGAGCGCTTGTACGCTCCGGTAATTTCCAACGCCGTGTACGGCTACCAGGCGGTCAACGTGGAAGCCCAGGAACGCTCGGAGCACTCGCTGCTCAACTGGATGAAAGCCCTGATCCCGGTTCGCAATGCCTTCCACGCATTCAGCCGCGGAACTTTGCAGTTCCTGGATTCCGCGAATCCCCGGGTCCTGGCGTACACGCGTCAATTCGGTGACGAAATTGTCCTGGTGGTGAATAATCTGTCGAACTCTGCGCAAGCTGTTGAACTGAACGTGCAACGCTACAAGGGCTATGTCCCCATCGAGATGTTTGGCAGAAATCTATTTCCCAGGTTTGGAGATTTGGCCTATTTATTGACCTTGGGGCCTTACCAGTTCTATTGGTTTCAGCTTCGCCGCCTTTGATCCTCTTGCGTCATTTGCTGACGCACGTGGAGCTTTGCGGAACATGCGGCTGGAAAGTGAGATTAGCGCACCTTGGCTGAGGATACTTTTTTACCGGACGATTTGCTTCGCCAGTTGATGAGCGTCGGCGAAGTGGACCTGCTCGTTGGGGTCGTTTGCCACAATGCGCCCGAAAAACTCGGCGAAGCGGTGCAAGCCATTGAGCGCAGCTTTCAGCAATTTTTTGTTCGGCAACGCGTAGTCATCGTCAATATCGATGGCGGCGACAAGCAACCGCAACACGACGATCCATCGGTTTCTCCGGTTTCCAATGCCCCGCAAGCGCAAAGCGCCCAAACCAGCGTTCCTCGCCATGGCATCACTTCGCTGCGCACCATCAACCATGTGAACGCGACATTTTCCGTGACGCCTTCTTCCGGCGCCGCCTTGCGCATTCTTCTCGCCTCTGCCGATTTATTGCGCGCGCGAGGCTGCGCCATCGTTTCGCCTGCCACGTGCAATCTAACGCCCGAGTCCATCGCGCATCTGTTGCGCCCTGCGTTTCAGGACAAGTTTGATTTTGTTGCGCCACTTTACTCTCGCCACAAGTTTCAAGGCTTGCTGGCGCGCAATCTCGTGTATCCGATGTGCCGGGCGCTGTTTGGCGCCGCCATCCGCGAACTGTACACCGACGAATGGGGCTTTTCCGGCCGCCTCGCTTCCTCTTGCCTCAGTCAAGACATCTGGCACGAAGAAGCCATTCAGGCGCGGCCCGAAGCTTGGATGGCGCTGTCCGCGCTCTCGACCAACTATCGCTTCTGCCAGACTTTTCTGGGCGAAAAACCGCCGGCGCGGCGCGGTCCCGCAACGGATATCGTCGAAGTCCTGCGGCAAACCGTAGGTACTCTATTCTGGTGCCTGGAAACTCGTCCATCTGCGTGGCTCGACGGCGAACCTTCGCCGTCTCTCACCACTATCGGACCAGATCACGAGCTCACCATTGAGCCATCTGACCTGGATCCCCACAGAATTTTCGAGATGTTCCGCACTGGCGTCACGGAATTGGAGCCCGTCTTGGTATCGATATTGGATCCGGAAACTCATTCTGAAATCAAAAATCTCGTTGCCATTGAAGAAGGCAAATTCAGATTCAAGCCCGATCTTTGGGTTCGCACCCTGTATGATTTTGCCGCTTCCTACCATCATTCCGTCATCAACCGCGGCCACCTGGTGCAGGCTCTCGCTCCTCTGTATCGCGGCATGACGCACTCTTTTCTTCTGGAACATTCCGATTCCTCGCCCGCGGAAATGGAGGCGGCCAGCGAAATGCTCTGCTCCGAATTCGAGCTGCAAAAACCGTATTTAAGAGAGAGATGGAAGACTAAAGTCGAGGTGGCATCATGAAAGAGATCATTCTACAGGGCTTGGAACAGGTCTACAGCAAACTTGTCCACATGATCGCCGAATTCCTCCCGCGCTTTCTGGTGATGCTCATCATTGTGTTGATTGGCCTGCTGGTTGCTCTCGTGTTCCGCTACATTCTCCGCGCGCTTCTGGGCTTCACCAAGCTCGATCGCGTTTCCGAACAGTCCGGCGCTTCGCGCGTTCTTCGCATGGCGCACCTACCTTCCATGAGCGAGCTGCTTAGCCGCTCCATTTTTTGGGTCACCTGGCTTGGTTTTCTTCTGGTGGGTATCAGCGTCCTCGGCATTCCCGGTTTTCAGGAACAGATTTCGCGTCTCTTTCGCTTTCTTCCCGAAGTATTCGTCGCCATCCTGATCATGTTTCTCGGCGTGGCCATCGCCAATTTTCTTTCGCGCGCCGCCCTACTGGCAGCCGTCAACGCCGGCCATCCTTCCGCAAGAATTCTCAGCTGGTCCATCCGATTCGTGATCTGGATTCTTGCCATTACCATGACTCTGGAAGAACTCGGCTTGGCCCGGCAAACCGTCATCTCCGCTTTTTCCATTGTTTTTGGCGCCACCATGCTGGGCTTGGCCATCGCTTTCGGATTAGGCGGTCAGGACCTGGCCCGCAAGGCCCTGGAGCGATACTTCGCCGAAGCTAAAAAGGATAAAGATAAAGACAAAGAACCCCAACCGCTCTGAACGTGACCACAACCTCTTCAACGCAGCCCTGGCTTTCCTGGCCAGCCAAGATTGCAATACGTCCGCACGAAGTGCAGTTCTTCAACTTTCAACTTTTAACTTTCAACTCTCGACTTTTGTGCTATCTCTTCAATGTAGCGCTGGCGTTCCTGCCAGCTCAATTTGTCCTGCAGCTCACAGGAGGCCTCCCATGAAAGCGCAAAAACTAACCGACGCCGAGATTCAGCTTCATCTGCAATCCGCCACTGGCTGGACGCTCGTTAACGGCAAATTGCACAAGGCCTTTGAGTGCAAGGATTTCGTCGCCGCCTTCGGCAGGATGACCCAGGTCGCGCTGATCGCTGAAGCCATGAACCACCATCCGGAGTGGTTCAACGTCTGGAACAAGGTAGTCATCGATCTCAACACTCACAGCGTTCAGGGCATCAGCAATCTCGATTTTCAACTTGCTGGGAAAATTAACGAGATCTTCGGCGCCTGAGTCTCGGCCTGGTTCATTCCGGGACTAACTGCATTCCGCCGCGTTCCAATTTGGTGTTCTCCCCTTTTCTTCACATTTCCACTGTATTTCAACCATTGTTTTAAACATATATTTTGACAGCAATATTACAGATGTGCACACTTTAGTCCCCTTCTGTGAGTTTCGTGCGTCCGCCACGCACTTCTCGTCCTCGCGTGCTCGCTTCAGATCAGCAGGGTGCAATCATGGAGTCGTCTCGTCTGCGTGTTCTTCTCGCGGAATCTGGCTTGACGGAAGCCGGAGTCACGTTGCGTTCGCTGTGTGCCGAAACAAGTCGAACGCTCGAGCTCGTGTATGTCACAAACCGGGACAGCCTGCCTCGAGCGCTGCGCGATTTCCGACCCGACGTCGCTCTTCTCTCTCTTTCTCTGCTCCATCCTGACCCACCTGCAACGATCTATTCTCTCCATCAATCTCTTCCCCACATTCCCCTAATACTTTTCGCCGAGCTCGCCGATAAGGAACTTGCTATCGCTTGTCTTCAGGTGGGGGCAACGGACCACATGCTCGAAGGCTTTATGGATGAACGTACCCTTGGTCGCGCCCTGCAAGATGCGCTTCGCTCTCCGGATGGCCTTGCACTGCCTCGCGATCCCCAACCCTCTGTGGACTCCGATTCCGCTGCGATTCCGCCGGTTCTTCTCTCCGTGCAGCTCACCAATTTCGAGTCTCTTCGCGCGGTTGAAGGCGCGCTGATGGCCGACGGTGCGCTGCAGCGCGTGGCTGTCCAGTTGCAGAAATGTGTTCGCCGCGGCGATCGTATCGCCCACGTTGCCCCGGATAAATTCCTGGTCGTAGTTGCCGATTCCTGCGAATCTTCGCTGCTCGCCGTTCACCGCCGCATCACTTCCCGCTTCTGTCCCGAAAATCAGCTCTGCGACCCTGCTCTCGCGCTATCCGTTCATTGTGAACGTTGGCCCTGCGCTGCCATTCCATCAGGAGACTCTGCTTCGATCGCGTCGTCCGCTGCTTTGCAACAATCCCACTCGCCAGGGTCTTTGCCATGAAATCCGCTTCGGCCGAACAACTCGAGTCTCCTTTGGCCGCTGCTCCTCTCCGCGTTCTGTTGCTTGAGCATTCCTCGCACGACGCCGCTTCTATTCTTCGCGAACTCCGCGACGCCGGCATTTCCATCCTGCCGACTATCCTGGAACAACGCTCGGACTTTGAAGCCGCGCTCTCCTCGCAAAAGTTTGACGCGATCCTCGCTGCTTACTCTCTCCCCGGTTGGACTGGTCTCGACGCTCTCTCTCACCTGCGCCAGACCGGCAACGACACTCCGTTTCTCCTGGTCACCGGCATCCTCCCCGAAAAAGATGCGGTCGAATGTACGCAGCACGGTGTGACGGACTACATCCTGAAAGATCGTCTGGTGCGTCTTCCTGTCGCCCTGAAGCGCGCTGTCGAAGGAAAGCAACTTCGCGACATGAATGCGCAATTCCGGTTTCAATTGGAAGAAAGCGAAGCTCGCAGCCGCGAACTCATCGAAAACTCCATTTACGACATCTTCCGTGTCTCACTGGAAGGATCTTTCCTCTTGGCTAATCCCGCGCTTCTCCAGCTTCTGGCCTGTCCCTCCTCACACGAACTGCAATCCGTCAATCTCGCGACCGACGTGTTTCGTTATCCGGAAAACTTCTCCCGGCTGCTGGCTTCCTGCCGCGAGCATGGCCTGGTTCATAGCGACGAAACGGAATGGCGCCGTCGCGACGGCGGCTTGGTCTCGGTCCGTCTCCACTTGCGCTATCTCTCCCTTCCGGGTCCCGCGGATGCCATCGAAGGTGTGGCCGAAGATGTTACGGAACTGCGCCTGCTCGAACGCCAGTTGCTGCAGGCGCAAAAATTCGAGAGCATTGGTCAACTTGCCCGAGGCATCGCTCACGATTTCAATAACGTGATTGGCGCAATCCTTGGCTGGGCCGAACTGGGCTACGAACAGAGCCGCGCTCATCCCGTCATCGCCGAACGCTTCGCGCATATCCGCGAGCAGGCCGACCGCGCCGCCTGTCTCACTCGCTAACTCCTGGCCTTTGCGCGCCGTCAAAACCTGCAGCCCCGACCTGTCGATCTGAATACCGCGTTCCACGGCCTTGCCAGTTTCTTCGACAAGGTCATCGACAAAAATATCGAAATGAAATTCATTCCCGCCGATCTTCAGCCCGTCAAAGCCGACCCTGCCCAAATCGAGCAGGTCTTGATGAACCTTTGCCTGAACGCGCGGGATGCCATGCCCGATGGCGGTCGGCTTACCATCGAAACCGAAATGGCGCTCCTGGACGACTCCTTCTGCCGCCTCTATCCCTACGTCATCCCCGGCTCCTACGCCATTCTTTCCGTCTCCGATACCGGCATCGGCATGGACCCAGAAACTCGCGAACGCATCTTCGAGCCTTTCTTCACCACCAAGGAACGTGGCAAGGCAGCGGCATGGGTCTTGCCACCGTGTATGGCATCGTCAAGCAACATGGCGGCTTCATCCATGTCTACAGTGAACCGCGGCAGGGCAGCCTCTTCCGCGTTTATCTGCCTGCCATGGACGTTTCCCTTTTGGCCCGCGGTTCCTCCGCGGAGCCCGCGCCTACGCTCAATCTTCACGGCAGCGAGACCATCCTCATCGCCGAAGACCACGATTCCATCCGCGAAATGGTTCGTCAGACCTTGGTCGGCCTCGGCTACCGCGTTCTGGCTGCCTCCGACGGCGAGCAAGCCCTTCGCCTTTGCGAAAGCGAGACTCCCGCGCTCGCTATCCTGGATGTCATCATGCCTCGTATGGGCGGCTCCGCCACTGCCGCGGCTCTCCTGGCTCGCCTCCCGAACCTGCCCGTTCTGTTCACCAGCGGCTACTCGGAATCCGCCGGCTCCCGCGTACACCTTCCGTCTTCCCGCTATCTCCAGAAGCCCTATAGCCCTACGGCTCTGGGTCGTGCCGTGCGCGAAATCCTGGATCTCGCCCGCCCCTGCGTCCCGGCCTGACTCAACGGGCAGGGCTGCGCATTGCCGGTGCCGTTCCTGTCTGACACCAGCCCGTTGTCTGTGGTTTCGCCGCCAGTCCAATAGTAATCAATCGGTTTTTTAGTACTCATGGTCCTGTTTTTACCGTTGACACCGGCAACCCCCGGTGTTAATAAATCCGAAAGACGAGCCCTCTGGTGGTGAGTCTCCTTTCGTTATAGCTAGTGCTGTTTCGCGAGTGAGATCGCAGGCCTGCCTGGCAGGGCAGGCACTGCTGTTTCGCCTAGGGTTTCGTTCGGCAACACCCACCCCACCCCGGGAGGCGGAATATTCACTTTTTCGCCTCCTTTTTTTGTCCCAGCCTTTATAGGAACGGCCTTCTGAGGCCGTCCGCCCGGCCCCCACTGTTTCGGTGGACAGATCTGAAACCGCCTTCGGCTTTCCACCCTCACAGGGTAAACTTCCGGCGATGACTCCCCCACTGCTCGACCTGCAAAACGTTACGGTGCTTCGTGGCCAGAACGTCGCCCTCGACCGCCTGTCCCTGCGCATCTCTGCCGGCGAACATGTGTGCATCCTCGGCCCCAACGGCTCGGGCAAATCCACCCTCATCAAGACCCTGACGCGCGAGTGCTACCCGCTGCAGCGCGAAGATTCCTCCATCTCCATCCTGGGCCGCTCTCTGTGGAATATCTTCGAACTTCGCTCTACGCTCGGCATCGTTTCTCCCGACCTTCTGGCGGCTTGCACCACTGATGCCACCTGTCTCGACGTCGTGCTCTCCGGCTTCTTCAGCAGCACCCGCATTTTTCCCAATCACCACCCGCATCCCGAACATCACGCCCGCGCGCACGACGCCTTGGCCCGGATGGGCATCACCCATCTTGCGAAGCGTCCGATCCTCGAAATGTCTTCAGGTGAGGCCAAACGCACGCTCATCGCCCGCGCTTTGGTTCATGATCCGCAAACACTGCTCTTCGACGAGCCGGGCAATACCCTCGACATTGGCGGCCAACTCGAGCTTCGCCACGTCATGCGCCAACTCGCCCGCGCCGGACTTGGCATCCTGCTGGTTACTCATCATGTTTCGGAAATTATTCCGGAAATTGACCGCGTCGTTCTGCTGCAAAAAGGAAAACTGCTCGCCGATGGACCCAAGGATGTGGTCCTGTCGAGCGAGCAGCTTTCAGCTCTGTTTGAAGTTCCTGTTCGCCTACATCGCGAAGACGGCTACTTCCATCTCCACGCCTGAATTGTTCCGAGGTCTTTTATTTCGCGATGCTGTCCGCAATGTCCGCGGCGATCGGCACACGAAATGTCTCGTGCTGGTATGCCTTGATCATCAGCAATACCCACAGAATCAAGCCAACCAGCCCGAGCAATGCGAAGATTCCCCAGCCAAGAAATCCTCCGAATAGTCCGCCCATAAACGCCAGCGCGATCCGCAAAATTGTCAATCCACCGAATACCACGATGGATTGCGCCGCGTGAAATTTCACCCACGGCCGCTTATCAATCAGCAGAAATATAAGGCCGGTGACCCATCCCAACACGTAGCACAATAGACCCGCAACGTTTTCCTGTAACCCTTCCGTCGGCGACGCCGCAGCAACTGCCGGCACCGCTGCCGGAGGTGCTGCGCTCTGGCTTGCGCCACACTTTGGGCAAAACGTCGCCGTTCCAATCTCTTGGCCACACGCTTTACAAAATGCCATGGACATTCCCTCCACAGGAGTGCTTTCGCGCGAAGCGTAACAAACGCCTGCCCCTCACGCAATCAAATTCCCCGCACCAGCGCCGTTGCAGCGCGCTTCGCGAACGCGTTCCGTCATGCAAGCCTGTCGGGGATCTCACTTCCTAATGCGCGGAAGGTTGGTTCCTAATTTCTCAGCGCCGATTGGTGCCGGTTTTGCACGTGGGTTTTGACCAATGCACTTTTCCTGGTGTAGCCGTCCTGGAAGTGAACCAGCGCGAACCTCAGTCGCCGGGATTCACGAATTTGAACGTCAGCGCCGCCACCGCTCCGCCAACGAAATCAGCCACCAGAAATATCCAGATGTTCGACCAGGACGAAAGCCCCATAATGCTGATCCCAACCGCCACCGCGGGATTGAACGCGCCTCCGGAAATGTTGCCGACGGCAAACGCGCCGGTCATCACCGTCATACCGATTGCCAGCCCGTAAAACGAATTGCCGGCCGTTCCCTTGGCAGTGGCCGAATTCAGCACCACGAACACCAGCGCAAACGTGAACAGAAACTCGGCGAGCAGCGCGGCAGCCACTGCGGGTTCGCCCGGAGTCACGGTCGTCCCAACCTTAAAAAATTTCACCACCGCGGCCGCCAGCACCGCGCCGACAATCTGAAACGCCATGTACGGCCCCACGTCCTTCGTATCGCACTTCCCGCGCATCCACACGCCTAACGTTACCGCGGGATTGTAGTGGCCGCCCGAAATGTGCCCGCCGGCATAAATCATCACCATCAGCGCGGCGCCAATGGCGATCGGCGCCAACGGCCCTGCTCCTTTTTCAATAACCGTGCAACCAACCGTCAAAACCAAGAAGAAGGTTCCAATCAGTTCCACCAGATATTTGTTCATCGTCTTCTCCGAAAAGTGAGTGGATTCGCGAAGCGCTGCTACGGCCTATCGCGTTCTAAGGCGAGCGGAAATTAGTGGGCGGAGATGAGCAGGAACGTGGCGTTCGCAAAAATGGCGAAAGGCGCGCGCCTCGCACTCCGAGGGTACTCTATGCGAACCGGTGCTAACCTGCCAGCGAAATCTCCACAAAATGGGTCAGTCTTCGGTGGCCCGAGATGAACAGCGACTTTCAATCGCCAATCTAGCGAACGTCGGCGGCCTTCCCTTTTTTCGGGGATTCTGTTGCAGGTCCCACAAATGCTCCGCCCACCTTCCGTGCAAACTCTTCAAGTCCATCCAGATTTGAACTAGCGCCACGAAAGCCTACGTAGCCGTCTGGCCGAACAAATACCACGCCGCCTTCGCCCAGTAACTCATTCAATTCCTCTTTGCCGGTCTGAAGATCGCTGGAGTTGAAGAACAGAGAGTCGGCGTTTGGTAAAAGCGCCTGCTGTCGAAATGGTTCGTCTACATCAAGCCCCACCAGCAGCGCTCGCGCGCTCGACAATGGATCCAACAATCTCATGCGCCGCCCTTTCCACACCAACTCCGGATTCGGCATGCGATCTCCGGCGTGCACTGACCCCAGGTTTGGGAAATCCATCACCGCCGACGAATCGCGGTAGCCAATCGCCGTCTCCGATATGAATCCCACAGCGTGATCTTGCACATAGGGAATCTGCGTTGTCGTATGCAAAAAAGCGTCACGCAGCTTCTCTAACAAAACATTTGTCGTCGTAACCGCTTTCAACACGCGCGACGTATTATTCAAAAGCTGCTCGCTCACCTTTCCCCGCTCTTCTTCATAACTCTGCAGCAGCTTCTCGTCCGCTCCGTTGCGCACCGCGGCAATCTTCCACGCCAGGTTTGCCGCGTCTTGGATCCCGGTGTTCATTCCTTGTCCCGCCACCGGCGAATGAATGTGCGAAGCGTCGCCCGCCAGGAAAATGTGCCCCTGCCGGATACGTTCTGCTCGCCGATCACTCACGCGGAACGGCGTCATCCACGATGCTGAGGTCGCCCGCAAACGAATTCCTGCGCGATCCATGGGCTCTTGAAAATCAGAAAGCTTCAGCTGCCTTTCGTCTTGTGCCGCATCCTGCTCGGAATGCAACGCCGCGATCACGCGAAACACCTTTTCCTTCAACTTGGCGATGAACACGACGTCTCCCCGGTGAAGGTAAATGCGCAGTTCGTCGCCCAGCAAATCCGGCCCTTCCAATTCCAGATCGCCCAGAAAAAAGTTCAAGCCTACTTTGGCTCCGGAAAACGGGATCTTTAGGCCTTCGCGAACCCTACTGTGCGCTCCATCGCATCCCACCACCCAGCTGGCCGTTGTGTCTTCAACTGTGCCGTCTGCCGCGCGCAGTTGCACTTCCGCTCCATTGCCCTTCTCTTTGATCGATATCATCTCTACTCCACGTTCAATTCGCCCTCCCAACGATTCCAGATGCTCGATCAGTAACGCTTCCGTTTCGTTCTGCGGCAAAAACAAAACAAATGGATAGTGGCCGGGAATTTTGTCCAGAGAAAACGAGATAATCGTCCGTCCTTCGCTGATCATTGATGCGTGTTTCAGCGGTCTCCCGCTCTTCACCGCGGTTTCTGCAATCCCATAGCGCTCGAATTGCTCCAGCGTTCGCGCCTGCACCACCAATGCCTGCGAATATTGCGCCCCCCGCAGCGACTTTTCCACCACCCGGAACGGCACTCCCAGCCGCTTCAACTCGATGGCCATGCTGAGTCCGGTAGGTCCAGCTCCCACGATCAAAACTTCCTCGTTTCGCATGTTTTCGCCCTCCTCATTCTGTTAGATGTCCAAGGATGGTGCAGCCGTGACTAAGAAAAACGATTCTGCCCAAAAAATACCGTTCTCGCTGTCCTTTGTCTTAAATGTAGATTCTCACTTGAAATTCAAGTGGTAAGTTGAGCTAGAGGTGTTGGCAGGGAAGAAGGCAATTGGTAGACGCGGGCGCCGTCGTAGGGCTTACCGGAGCGGAACATGCCATAGATGGCGTGCAACAGTTTGCGAGCCACGGCCATCAGCGCCAGGCGTTTGGTTTTGCCTTTGGCGAGCAAGTGTTCATAGAACCCATGCAGATGGGGTTCGCGCCGGCTGGCCACCAGCGCGGGCATGAACAGCACGTGTCGCAGGTGACGGTTGCCCATTTTGCTGATGTGCGGGCGTTTGTGCACGGAGGTTCCGGAGCTATGTTCTCGCGGATCCAATCCCGCAAAGGCCACCCATTGCCGCACGTCGCGATCTGCCGGCAACATGGCCAGTTCTCCTAGCATTTGCATGGCGCTGTTTTCCGCGAAACCCGTGGCGCTGCACAGCAGTTGATACTTTCGCTGCAACTGGTCATCGGCAGCGATATATCGCTGCGCTTCTGCTCGCAGTTGTTCGCTTTCGCGCTGCAAAGATCGCAGCATTCGCTGAATGCTGCGGCGCAAGGGCGCGGGAACAGCTTGCCAAACGCTGGCGGCATGCGCGCCGCGAACTCCCGCAGCATCCGCGCATCCAGTGGATCGCTCTTGCTGCGCTGGATCATGGCTTTCGCAAAATCCCGCACCGCCCGCGGATTCGCCACCATCAACTGCACTCCCGGGTGCGCACTCAGCAACAGCGCCACGTCCAGCCCGTACAGGCCCGTCGCTTCCATCACCACCCTCACCCGCTTCCCCCGCGGGTGAGGGTGCGCAGCAACGCCCGATGTCCTCCCGCGGTATTTGCAAATCGCCGCAGCACCACTTGGTCTTTTTTTACGCTACACGCCACCACCAACTCCTGGGCGCTCACTTCCACTCCACACAGCACCAGCTTGTCCATCATGCCTCCTTGGAGTAGGCTGTGGCTCGGGCTCCCCGACCCTGCGCTATTTCCAACTGAGCTTGTAAATGCAGGCTCTGTGGCCTGTGATTCTCTTCAGTTTTAGGAAATTAGGGCGGGGGGCCGATCTACATGCAGGCTCGCAAAGTTCGCACTTCCGGCCTTAGCGCTGGGCGGCCTCCCCGCCAGAGCAACTCGCCTACACCTCGTAACGAGTTTCCCTCAGAAACCAACGTACCAGCGCTGGCTTTTATGCCAGCCCGGCCGGTAAAACATCCCACGCCAACGATCTCTCGTTGCGCTCTTAATGGTCTTTTGGCTCGTCCGTTGGTTCCTGGAAACGCTTGTTGTCGCTCAACTTGGGAAACGCCGTCAAATTTCCACTCACCTTGATGGGAAAATTCTGTACCGCCGGTATGCCATCCACTCCGTCCACCGTCAGCCGCACCGTGAATTCCGCTGCTCGCGTGTAGGCGTGAGAAACCTTGGAACCATTGGCACTGGTACCATCGCCAAATTCCCAGTGGTAGCCCAACGCAGGTGCGCCGCCATTTTCACTCTGCGCCGATAGATGAATCGTTTCTCCAGCCTTCGCGCTGGCAGGCACTTCCGCCTTCACCGCAGGCGCGGCGGGCGCAACGCTGCTATCGATCAGCTTGATCACTTTTACCGATTCCGGCGCCAGATTCTCAATGCGCACGGTGCCGTCCGAAATAATTGCCGGCGCATTCTGGTTCAGTACATCCGACGCCGCATACGTGCGCTCGCTACGCAATCCCAGTTCCGCCACCTTCAACGTGTGCGACCGCGGACTCTTCGTCCAATTGAACACTGTCAGCATCGACTGCCGCGGGCTCTCCTGCAAAAAGAAAATGCTCGGCTGCTCGTCGTCGGCCTCGTAGGTCATCAAATCCATCGGCGTCGACGCTCGTCCAATCTTCGCCATATTCAGAAGGTCCGCGTTCTCTATCAGCGCCAGCCGGTCTTTCAACGTGCCCAGCACCGTCATGTCGTCCCCAATTTCATACATTCCGCCAGACACCGCCGAAAGTGCAATCGAAGCTTGCGCCGCCGATAGTTCCAGCGAAGCCGGCAACTCGCGGCGCATATCCGGAAACGCTTGTGACGTCGTGTTAAACGCGTCCGGATCATTCACGAAAAAATTGCGATGCATGTAAAACCGCGCGGCAATTCCTGGCGCCGCCTCCTTCGTAGCCTCAAACGAATGCGCCGTGTCCGTCGAGATCCGCCCGGTGTCCACCAATCCCACCGCATTCAGCATCGGACTTCCATCTTTGTCCAGCACAACATCGTTGCCCACCGTTTCACGAATGACTTGCAAGCCGATGCGCTGCGCTTCCAGCGCCGTCGTATTTGGCCGGTAGCGATACCCTTCAATCGCCGTGGTATCCATGAAATCCAGCTTGATGAAACGTACTCCCCATTCCCGCACCAGCGTTTTGTACGTCTGCCGCAGATATTCCTGCGCCCCTGGATGTGTCGTGTCCAGCGTGTACAGCACATCCGTCTTCTGGTTCCACACCTGCCGATTGCGGATGGGCTCGCCCTTGGCGTTGTGCACCAGCCACTCTTTGTGGTGCTCGTACACCCACGCCCGGCTGGTCACTTCGAACGGACCCGTCCAGATGCCGAATGTCAGCCCGTCCCCGGTAATCCGATGCCCCACGAAACGCAGTCCATCCGGAAATTGCGTGGCATTGCCCGTGGCGTACTCTCCGCGCGCGTATTGGTAACCTTCATCAATCTGAAAATATTTGTAGCCTAGCGCCTTCAAATGCTCCGCTTGCCAATCCGCATTCGCCAGCGTCACACCTTCGTTGATTCCTCCATAAAACGCCGTCCAACTCCACCATCCGATTGGCGTGTCGACGGAAACCCGCGCGTGGTGCAGCCGTCGAATCGCCTCGCCGTAGGCCAGCAGCTGATTGTGGTAGTCGGGCCCTGCCTGCAGCATCAGCCGCTCGGAATGCATTTCTGTCCCGGGTGCAACGGGCAAACTCAGTTCAATCTGATCTTCTGCCCGCGCGTTCTTCATATCGAACTCTTTTTGCATTTCTGTGGTTCCGGTGGCATCCACACTAAACGATGCGATCTTCGTCTCCTCGCCCGTGCCTGCGGCTTGCAAATGCAGCAGCGTTAGGAACCGGTCACAGCTCAGCGCGCCAAGGAAAAGACTCTGCTTGCTCTCGCGGTTGTAGATCAGTTGACTGCCGGCGCCAAGGTGCATTCCTCCTAGCGCTTTTCCCAGGTCATACAAATGAAGTTCCGGCCAGTCTTCGCTGAAGCTATCGGACAGTATGCGATCGGCTGCCACGTGGCCGCCCAGGTCGACCAGCACCTCGCCAATCGCCTCGACGCTCCGTATCGCTTGCACCGTGAGTTCCCGATTTGTTGTGTTGCGCACCTGCACTTGCACAGCAGCATAGGGACGCTGGTCATAAACCTGCCCCACATAAATCAGGTCGGGTTTGCCGTCGAGTCCGCTGAACGTGACCGTCACCGCGTGCCCCGGTCCCAGCTCATCGCTGAACGTCGATTCAGAAACTTGGTGACGAGGGTAATCGCTCGAACGGACCCACTGGTGGTCGATCTGCGCCGCCACGCGACCGCTGAATATCGGCAGACCGCCGCGCACCGCCAATTGATACGAGCCATCTTTCGCATTCACGCTCAACGACACCTTCTCGTTCGTCAATTGCTGCGCCGCGCAAGGCGCCGCAACTAGCCATCCTGCCATCACCATCAATCCCACACCGCTCAACAGTTCGCAGTTCTTCCGCACGGCGCTCGCCTCTCTTCCGCACTTCTTCTTCATAACCGAGGCCATACTACACCAGCCGGACCCCGATTCGGCCAGCCCTTCGCGACATTGACTTCGCGCATCGCCACACCTACAGTGGCCTCGCCGGTAGCCTCACACCCGAATTGCGGCGGGCGCCCACGTTGATCGAAAAACTGTTTCAACTCAAACAAAATCAGACCACCGCGCGGCAAGAAGTCGTCGGCGGAGTGACCTCGTTCCTGACCATGGCCTATATCGTCGTGGTCAATCCGCAAATCCTGGCGCAAGCGGGCATGCCGCCCGACGGCGTCGTCTTTGCCACTTGCCTTTCCGCGGCCGTCGCCACTCTGGTGATGGGCCTTTATGCTAACTATCCCATCGTTCTCGCGCCGGGCATGTCGTTGAACGCTTATTTCACCTACTCCGTGTGCCTCGGAATGCATGTGCCCTGGCCCGTGGCGCTCGGCGCGGTCTTTTTTTCCGGCGTTCTGTTTGTGCTGCTCACCGTCACGCGCGTTCGCGAACAGATCGTCAACGGCATTCCGGAAAGCTTGAAGCACGCCACCGCCGGTGGCATCGGAATGTTCATCGCGTTTGTTGGATTGCGCAGCGCGAAGCTGGTGGTCGCCAACCCGGCCACGTTTGTCAGCTTGGGCAATTTCGGCAACCGCGAAGTGCAAGCGGCTTGCGTCGGCATCGTGCTGATTCTCGTGTTGATGGTCCGACGCGTGAATGGCGCCATCCTCCTTGGAATCCTGGGCGCCACCTTGTTCGGCATATTTCGCGGACTCACCCACTGGCCAAACGCGTTCCTGGCCTTGCCCCACCCTTCAACAACTTTTCTGAAACTGGATCTGCGCGGCGCGCTGCGCCTCGGCCTGATCAAAATCATCTTTATTTTTCTTTTCGTCGATTTGTTCGACAACGTAGGCACGCTCGTAGGCGTCTGCGAGCAGGGCGGCTTCGTCAAAGGCGGCAAAATTCCACGCGTGGGAAAAGCGCTGCTCGCTGATGGCGTCGGCACCATCTTCGGCGCGCTTACCGGCACATCCACCGTTACCAGTTACATTGAGAGCGCCGCGGGAGTCGCCGCCGGCGCGCGCACCGGTCTAAGCAACGTGGTGGTGGCGGGACTATTTCTGGTGGCCATGTTTTTCTCGCCGCTCGCCGCTTCCATCCCGGCTTTCGCCACGGCCCCGGCGCTCATTTTGGTCGGCGCGCTGATGACCCAGTCGATCGCCAAAGTCGATTGGACGGATTTCACCGAAGCCTTCCCTGCGTTCGTTACCTTGCTGGCCACGCCGTTGACCTTTAGCATCGCCACGGGACTAAGTCTCGGCGTCATCACTTACACGCTCGCTAAAGTTGCCGCAGGCAAGTGGCGCGAAGTCAGCATCCTGCTCTGGATCCTCACCGCACTCTTCATCCTGCGCTACGTCTACCTGGCTGCGGAGTGATCAAACTTCCGTCCTCCAAAGCTTATTTTTGGAATTGAAACAGAAAACCAACGGAATCGAAATGTAAGTGAGGGACTAACCTGGGTGGAATTTATGACTTGATGATTGGTGCCCGAAAGAGGACTCGAACCTCCACTCCCTTGCGAGAACCAGGTCCTGAACCTGGCGCGTCTGCCAGTTCCGCCATTCGGGCACTGTTTTGATTCTACCTTGTTCGCGCCGCTTTCCGCAACGAATGCCACCTGGCACGCAAATCCGCTGGACAAAATCACGTACGAACAACGAGGCTGCCGCTCCTTCTGTGCATCCAGCCAGACAAATTGGAGCTCGACGCGGGGGTTAACCCGCTGATTGCATTGCGTTAATGTCGTATTGTTACCAACGCCATAAGTAATTGGCTCAGCATCTCGTCACCGCCAGTTATCAGCCCTCCACTTCTCGAATCTGTTAAACCCCCTGCGCTCTTGGCACCAACTTTCCCACCGCTTTCAGCCCTCGTATCACTTCCATTCTTCAACCAGAGTGCTATACTGCGCGCAAATCAGCCCTGTCTGCCTTGGGGAAGGCAGGCATCGCCGACCGTTTCCCGGCGGGAGGATTCTATGGAAGCCTTAGAAGGGTTGTTGAAACCTGGACCGTTCCTCTATCTTCTGATTGCCTGGGGAGTTGTGACCGCCATATTCCTGGTTTTGGTAATCTGGCGCAGCGTGCTCACCAGTCATGAAGACGACCAAATTTTCCTGGATGCTGCTGAAGAACATATGGCCAAAGAGCAGAGGGCGTTGGTCTCCAAGATCAATAAGCTCTCTCGTCCCATCCTGACCAGTGGGATCATGGCAGGCGTGCTGTTGCTGGCGATTGCTGGAATCTTCGTCTACAACGGCCTCAAGAATTTCTAAACTCGCCGGGCCGCGCCGCAAAAGGTCAGCGCCACACTACGGCTTCGCTGCTGGTGCGGGTGCGGGAGCAGTGGCCGCTGGGCTGGGCTGCAGCGCGGTTTCCACAATCGACGTGTGATTGTGCACGATGATCCACGCGTCGTTGCGTTTCTCCAAAATCAAGGTGGTCTGTCCCCTCGCCCCGCTGGGTTTCCCATCCACGATTCCTGAAAAATCCCATTGATAACAAGCCCACGCCACATTTCCGCTGACACGGATCAGCGTGTTTGAGCGCTCCAGTCGAACCTGATTCGCGCGCGCCCGCTGCATCTGGTAAGCCTTCAAATATTCCGCCCAGCCCACAACCGGCGGCGCCCAATTCCCATTCACCACCACCACGTCGTCCGCAATGTCTTTATGAAGCTTGTCGGTATCGCCGATTTGCCACGCGCCCAGCATGTCAGAGATGAGCAGGTCGATGCGCTGTTCATCGGGCAGTGCCTTGGTGGCATCGGGCTGCGGCTGCGCCTGGTCCGCCTGCTTTTTCTTTTTGTCTTTTTGCTGCGCCGGCGCCGTCGTGGCAAAAACCAGTACTAGCGCGATCGCGGCGAACAGGCGGCTCGCTCGCGAGTTTTTCATTCCAGCTGCGTTGGGACTCATTCTTCGTACACTCCTGCAAATAGGCTGCCCACACTTCGTCCGGAGCAACCAATGCGATTCACTGTTTCCAAGCTGACACACCGAGCATAGCGCAGTGCGACGCACCCAGCCCCAACTCTATTCCTCACCTTTATCCGATATCTAAAGAGCCCGTATTCTGTAGCCCAAGCCGAGGTTCTTTCTTCCTGTCTTCAATGTAGCGCTGGTCTTTTATGCCAGCCCAGTTTGTCCTGTAGCTCACGACTTCAATCCTTACCACATTGTCATTCCGAACGGAGTCTTCGGAGTGAGGAACTCTGCGCCATCGCACGCCTTTTGTGCGATGAATCTCTCTTGGGTTTCTGCCGCACCCCTACTCCGCCTTCGACGCGCTAAGCAAATTCACGAATAGCCGGTACGCCCCTGGCACTCCATCCGGCAACTCGCGGAAAAACGCCAATCCGGTATAGATGTACGTGCCTTTCCCGTACTTCGTGTACACCACGCCGCCATTCAAATCCTTTTCTCCCGGGTCGTTCATTGCCAGGACCGCCGTATACTTCGCGTCGAAATCGCTCCAGAAATACAGCCCACGCTCCTGCTTCCAGTTCTGGAAATCGACTGGCGTGATCTTGTTCGGACGATTCAGCAGCGGATCGTCCGGCTTCAAGAATTTTACCGGTGAATTTTCATCCGTGATGCGCGGTGTCGGGCTTCCGATCGTTGCTTTATACGGCGCGGGCTGCACGCGGTCCCAGATATAGTCGCGGTTGTATTGCACCACCAGCGTGCCGCCATCCGAAACATATTCCAGCAGCCGCTTGTTGGCGCCCGCGAGCTCGGGGCGCAGTTCGTAAGCGCGCACGCCCACCACGATCGCGTCGTAAGCCGAAAGGTTGCCAAACGCCAGCGCCGCCGCATCCAGCAGGTCCACGCTGATTCCCAACCGTTTCAGCGCTTCCGGAATAGGCTCGCCTTCCGCGGAAATGTAGCCCACGCGAAGATTCGGCGGAACGTTGATGTCGAACGCGTGCACCACGCATTGCGCCGGCTCGCTCCACAATATCGTCGGCATCGAAGGCAGCGGCTCCAGCGAGGTGCTGAACTTCTCGTCGCCGCGCTTGGCATACGCTGTGATCGTAAAATTGCCGGCTTCCAGCTTTGCCGGTGGCGTCACCGTGAATTTCGCGTATTGATCTCCGGCGCCGTCGAAGCTGACGTCGGCAGCTGGCGTTGAAGTGAGCCCGTCGGGAAGATCCAGCCCCACGGAAACTTTCGCGGGCTTCGCCGAATAAGAATGTACCCGCAGCAAAATATCAAACGGCTTGTGTTTGCTGTTCAGCACTTCCACTGCTTGCGTCGGTTGCACCGACAATGTGTACGCGGGCACGATGCGCAGCGGAACCCGTGCCACCGTCGTTGACGAAGCAAACGGATAAAAAACATTTGTGGGCGCCAGGATTTCATGTTGCGCGTCGATCTGCTCTTTAATAGAAACAAAGATGATGGGACGAGTTTCCGCGCTCAACTGCGCCCACGCCGGCGGAGCTGGCGGCACCGCATCCAGCGTAATTTTAAATTTCACGCCTTGTGTGGCGTCTCCTCCACTCGGCTGAAATTGCTGACTTCCTGCGGTCACCACTAAAGGCCCCTGAAACGGGCATTGCACCCCGGGCCGACAATGGTAGCTTACCGTCAACGACACCGGCTCGCCGATCACCACTTCACTTCGATCCGCCTCTGCCTCAAAAAAGAATCCAGCCGCCAACCGCAGCGCGCGCGTCACTCGTTCCAATTGCAAACCAAGCTCGAATTCGGTCAGGCTTTTTCCTTCGCCAGACACCAGACCAGCCGGCAGAATCGCAGCCAACCGCTTCTGCACATCTACCAGCAGGTTCGTCGCTGCCGAAAAATCCAGCGTCAACGCCGCCGCGCGTGCCTGCTGCAGCTCTTGGTCCGACTGCTTCAGCGCCTCGCACCAATCCTTATGCTCGCCGCAAACCTTCCCATTTTCTTTTCCAAACAATTCCGGCAGACGAACCGCCAGCGTCGACGGATCAAAAGTCTTGCCATCTTCCCGCTTCAGCGCAATCGGTCGCCGCAAAAATGCCGATCCCAGAAACCCGGCGATCCCCTGGCTGTGATGGTTCACGAATGCGTCCAACCCCATCTGCCGCCACGTCTTCCCATACAGCGGCGACACTTCGTCCAGCGGGAGTACATAACCTTGCGGATTGTCCGACCCGCGGTCCACATCCAGAACCACCGGCGCCTCGCCATCCACATTCCACGGACTCAGCCCTTCCTTCGCCAAGCCTGGATAGGCCTTCGCGTCTGCGGCCAGTTGCACCGCTTTCGGCGTCCACAGTCCCGACGTCTGATGGTGTCCGTGCCCGCCGTGTACCCCGCCCCAGCCATTGATCACGATGTCGGGACGAAATTCGCGAATCACCCGCACCATATCTTCCAGCACCGCATCGCCCCAGATTTTTTCGGTTTCGGCCACCGTCTTGGAAAAACCGAAATCCTTGGCGCGCGTGAAGTACAGCTTCACGCCATACCCGCGCGTCGCCGCCAGCAATTCCTCCGTGCGGATCAAGCCGAGTTGCGGAGCCTGCTCAGGGCCAAGCGCGTTTTGTCCGCCTTCTCCTCGCGTCAGCGTCAGCAACGCCACGTCCGCATGAAGCCCGCGCGCCAGGTACGTCAACAACGCCGCGCTTTCGTCATCCGGATGCGCCGTGATGTACAGAATGCGCGTGGTCACGCGCGCTCCATCAATGGCATCAATCGTTTCAGGAAGACCCGGGCCTGTGCCGGGCGCGGCAGGAAATTGTGCATGAGCAAGTGGCAGAATCAACAGGCTGGCTATGAATAAGCTGCAACGAAAAACAAATCGATTCACGCTTCCTCCCCTACGCGTGCTTGCTCGCGGGTCTCAACTGCAAACGGCCATTGTCTCATTACGCGGGTCCAGACCAGAAATGCCGATATGCCCAGTCCGATCTCCAGCAGCCCCCATTTGCGCGCCGGGCCGGTCTGCCAGAAAAGCCACGCCCACCCCAGCATCGTCAAAACGGCCGGCACAGGAAATAGCCACATCTTAAATGGCAACCGTTCCGGTCCCCACCGCCTGTGCAACAGAATCACGCCGACGGCTTGTCCGATGAACTGCACGATCAGCCGCATGGCCAGAATCCCAGCGATGGCGGTCTCCAGTTTCAACGCAATACTGAACAGGAAGGCCAGGCCCCCCAGTATTAGAAGCGAAATGTGCGGAAAATGTTTCGTTGGATGCACTTTTCCAAAAATTGGGAAGAAATTGCCGTCCAGCGCGGCTGAATACGGCACTCGCGAGTACCCCAGCAAAAGTGAAAATACCGAAGCCAGCGCAATCCACAGCACCATCCAGGTCACGAAATGCGCCGCGCCCACCCCATAAAGTTTTTCCACGAACAAACTCGCGATGAATGGCGAGTTCTGCGCCTGTCTCCACGGAACCACTCCCAACAGGCTCGTTTGCATCGCCAGATACAAAACCGTGATTCCCAGAATCGAAAGAAAAATGCCCCTTGGAATATTTTTCTCGGGCTCGCGAATTTCACCGCCCAAATGGCAGATATTGTAGTAGCCCCAGTAACTGTAAACCGTGTTCACCATCGCCGCGCCCAACCCCGCGAACCATAGAGACGAAAGATGAAACGCGCCCGGCGGAAAATCAAAGGCCAGCTTCGCATCGAAGTGCCGGATCCCTCCCCAGATCAGCCACAGCATCGTCCCGACCACTCCAGTCCACAGCAACATCGAAATTTTCCCGATCGTCGTGATCTTCCGGTACAGCAGCACCACCAGCAGCAGCACCAGCCCGCCGGAAATCATCTTCGACTCCACCGTAGTCAGTGGGTGTAGATACCCGGCATACCGCGCGAATCCGATCGACGCCGAAGCCACGGAAAGCGGCGCTTGCACAAACGTCTGCCACACGAATAGGAACGACATCAGCCGCCCCCAGCGCCCCGGCCCATACGCCTCGCGCAAAAACACATAGGTGCCGCCAGCCTTGGGCATCGCTGCGCCAAGTTCTGCCCACACGAATCCGTCGAGCGTCGCAAGAAGCGCGCCTGCCAGCCATGCGATCAGCGCTTGCGGGCCGCCCATCGCCTTGATTACCAACGAACTCACCACGAACGGCCCAATCCCCACGATCTCGATCATGTTCAGCGCCACAGCCTCTTTCAGGCCGAGGCCGCGCTCGAGTGCAGGTTGGGAAATTGCGGAGTTCGCGCGATGGGAGGGCTTCGCCATTCGTTGCGAGAATAGCAAAAGCTGCGAAACCTTGCTTCGGTTGGCTGTCATCCTGAAGGCGCGCGGTTTGCGCCCGAAGGAGCTCAACGCAACACATCACGCCCGACCCGCGCTCCTCACTTATTCTGCTCGTATTCGATGAAGCACATGAGATGCTTCCGGTAGCTGCGCTCCGCAACTTTCCGGCGTAAGGTGAATTCAGGCGGCTTTGCTCTTTCCCTCTTGGCAAGCCATCTGCGGCCTGAACATCACGGCCACGTTCCAGACGTTGCGTGTTCCCTTCCAGACAAGTTGAGAATTACAACGTTGGTTCTTCATCTCGCCAGCTCGATAACCTTTCTTTTGCTTCTGCGCGTCGCGAACTCTTCATGGCTCGGTCTCGCAATCGCAATCCTGCTTTTGCTCCTCGCCGGTGCTATCGGTCTTTTGCCGCAACGCGAAAATGCCGCCACACCTTCCACCACCGCTGACAATACCGCCGAGCACCAGCGCATCAAACTGGAACTTGAAAAAAAATCAGCCCTTCTCGCCACCGTCAACCACGCGCTGACTACCTTCCTCGATTCGGGAGACTGGAGCGCCGCCAGCCGCTACCTTCTCTCCTTTGCGCTCAATGAAACGCAGAGCGAGTTCGGTCTTCTTGGCGCGGTTCTGGAGGGCCCCGTCTTGCGCGTGTTCGCTCACAACGGCATTCATTCCTGCGAACCCGGCGATCACGATCCTTACGAATCAAGGTTGAAACAGTTCGAAGAGTGCGGATATTTTGACTTGGAGCACCCGCAAAATCTGCTTGGCGACGTCATCCAGAAAGCAAAGACAGTAGTCTCCATTAATCCCTTAGGCCCTCATCATTCCCAGCATGCTCCCGCGGGACACCCGTCGTTCCAAAGTTTTCTGGGAATGCCGATTTTCAAGGGCTCGGAAATCGTCGGCGTAATCGGAGTGGCCAACCGCCCCAGCGGCTATACCGGAGAGGAAGTGCGCTCCCTCGAGACAATTTCCCAGACCGTCGGCGTTCTGTACGACAACTACCGGCAGAGCCTCACGCGTCAACGTCTGGAAGAAGAGCGCACTCGCCTGGAATCGGAATTCCGCCAAGCGCAAAAAATGGAAGTCTTGGGCCAGCTAGCCGGAGGAATTGCGCACGACTTCAACAATATGCTTATGGTGCTGACCGGCTCCGCCGAACTCCTGGAAGCAACTTTGCCGCCCAAATCCAAGGGCCGGCCTTACCTCGAACAATTTCAGCGCACCACCGAGCGTGCCGCCGCCATCACTCGCCAGCTTCTGGCCTTCAGCCGCAAGCAAGTGCTCGACGCCAAGCCTGTCGATCTGCACGAAGTCTTGACCGAAAGCGAGTTCATGCTTCCGCGTCTCCTCGGCTCCGACGTTCAACTCACATTCGCGCATCACGCCGCTCGCTCCTGGTTGCTCGCCGATCCTTCGCAACTCGAACAGGTCATCGCCAATCTCGCCATCAACGCCCGCGATGCCATGCCCTTCGGCGGCCGCCTTACAATTTCCACCAGCAACGCCGGCCGTCTTCCCGCAAGCATTTCCGCGCCTGCTCGCGGCGAAACGGCGCAACAAGACTGGCTCGTCCTCGAAGTTACCGACACCGGTAGCGGCATGGACGAAGCCACGCGCAATCATGTCTTCGAGCCGTTCTTCACCACCAAGCCGGTCGGCAAGGGCACCGGCCTCGGTCTTTCCACCGTGTACGGCATCGTTCGCCAGTTCGGTGGCCAGATTCAGTTGGACTCCCAACTCGGCGCTGGCACGCGCTTCCGGATTTTCTTTCCCGTTACGCAACCTCGCTCAGACGAATCCGCTCTCCCAACTCCGTCGCAACAACCGCTGCAACAACCGCCCGTCTCGTCCGCCCCTCCCGATTCTGCCGCGCTCACAATTCTTCTTGTCGACGACGAAGTCGCTCTTCGCTTCGCCGTCGCCGAATACCTCCGCTCCATCGGCCATCACGTTCTCGACTCGCAAAGCTCCTTGGACGCTCTGGAACTCGCACGCCATCATTCTGCTCCCATCGATATTCTCCTCACCGACGTCGTCATGCCCGAGCTTCGCGGACCCGAGCTTGCCCGCCAGGTCCGGGACCTTCAGCCCGATATTCATGTCATCTTTATGTCCGGATACGCGGAAAGCGGCATGGATCAGCAGATTCCGCCCGAAGCGACTTTCCTGCAAAAACCATTTCGTTTTGCAACTCTCGCCGAACAGCTTAAACTCGTGCCACGGAAGGCGTGAGGTTCCTCGCCCTTTCCCGACACCAATGCTTCGTTGCTTCTTTGCTGCCGTTCTATCCCTGTGTTGCTTTGCAGCTTGCGCGCCCGCGAATCAGGCCGCCTCCGCATCGCCTGCTCCCGCGCTGCCGCAAAACGTCGCCGCCATTCTCGACGATATTTATTCCTGGCGACTGGACCGCGCCATCACCGCAGCTCGCCAGATGCAGCAGCAGTCTACCGATCAGCCTCTGGGCTATCTACTCGAAGTCGAAGCGCTGTGGTGGAAAACGTGGTGCCTCTCGGCTGAATTCAAATACGGCATGAGCATGCCGCGCCACCGCGAAAAGCTTCCTGCGGATCAGCACTACCTGGAACTCACCTCCAAGGCCTATCTGTTGGCGGAAACCGATCTGAAGCGCAAGGATTCCGCCGCTATGAATATCTACGCCGGATTGGCGGAGGCGCTCGCTTCTCGCCTCTACAGCCTCCGCGGAGAAAACCACAATGCCGCCAAGGCAGGCGTTCGCGCCCGGGAACATTTCCTCAGCGCTCTGGCCCTCGATCCCGACGCTGCGGACGCCAGCTTTGGCCTCGGCCTCTACGACTATTATGTCGACACGCTCTCCACGATGGCCCGCGTCCTACGTTTCTTCATGGGCATTCCCGGCGGTTCCAAAGCGGAAGGCATCCGCCTGATGCAAATCGCCATCCGCGATGGCCAACTCACTCCCGTGCTCGCGCGTTTCTATCTCGCCGTGAATCTGGAAAATTACGACTTCCGTTACGAAGAAGCGCTCGCCACAATCACTCCTCTCGTCGAACGCTATCCGCAAAATCCCATCTTCCATCTCACCCAGGGCGACCTCTACGCCAAGCTCGGCAGAAAATCTCTCGCCGCTGCCGCCTACCACGCCGCCGCAACCGCCAAAGATCCGGACGAAGACCGCCAAAAGAAGATTGCCCTGCTCGTCCGCCTGTCGCTCGACGCCTTGGGCCCTCCCGCAAACTGACCGCTCCCCAGCCTTCCTCGCCCTCATTGCCGACTTTTCCCGAATCCCCACCTGAGGGATAATGGATTAGCTTAATCGGGGGTTGTATTCCTGCCGGGAGCCGGGCTCCGGCGGCAGGTCAACGCGTGCTGCGGTTTTTGCATCTCACCCCAAACAGAGGCGCTCTATTTCCTTGTCCGTCCCGGATCGGGCGGCAAGAGAGCGCTACTCGCTTGAAACGTCGTGAAGGAGATTCGATGAAGCGGTTTTGCTCCACGGTTGCCGTAGCCTTGATTGCGTTCGCATGCCTCAGCTGCAACGATTACAACAACTCCGTGCAATACGCGACCGGCGCAACCGTCCTGAATATTTCGCCATCGGGTGTGGTCTTTGGCGGCCCTTCCTTCACGATAACGGTCGTCGCCTCTGCACAGAATCCCTTTCCCGCCACTCCCGTCAGCACCGTGCAATGGAACGGCCAGAACCTGGTGACCACCGCGATCAGCAACACGGTGTTAACCGCGGTGGTGCCCGCCAGCTTAATCGCCAAGCCCGGCACCGCATACGTCAACACCCACTACCAGCAATCGGGCACCGGCAACAACGGTTTGTCCAACTCCCTCGCGTTTCTCATTTACGGCTCTCCGAATCCTAAGCCCTCCCTTACCTCGATTTCTCCCGCCACCACCGCTGTGTGCTCCAGTTCGAAAAGTTGTGCCTCCGTCACGATCACGTTGACGGGTACGAATTTCCTTCCCTCCTCCACCAATGGCGCTTCCACTGTTACGTACACCGGCCTCGCCACCGGCGGCATTGAGACCGCCATCAATTCGTCCGGTGTCACCGCCACGCAAATCAAGGCCGTCATTCCCGCAACCTACTTGACCACAGCCGATCCCGCCGCGAAGATCAACGTCATCAATCCGCCCAGCGGAGTGTGCCTTGTCAACTGCCCCAATCTGGGCGGCGGCGACACGAATTGCAGCAGCGACCCCACTTGCACTCCCTCGTCGCAAACTTTCTCTGTCGGCGCAGCCGCACCAGCGGCAGACTCGACGGCAAGCGCCACCGCGGAAGAAACGCCGGCCATCAGCTCGGATGGCCGCTATGTCGCCTACACCTCTCAGGAAAATGATGTGACGCAGATTCTCTTACGAGACACATGTGTTGGTGCGCCCAGTGGTTGCGCTCCCACCACGCAAACCGTCTCCGTCGCGAAGGATGGCACCGCGGGCAACGAGGCCAGCCACTCTCCTGTCATCACAGCCGACGGCCGCTACGTCGCGTTCAGTTCCGCCGCGGCCAATCTCGTCACTGGCGCGCCGGAAGGACGCCAGGTCTATCTCCGCGATATGTGCATCGGCGCATCCAGTGCGTGCAAGCCCGCCACTTCGTTGATTTCCACCGATCCCGCTGGCGCCCTTACCGGCACCGAAGCCATTCTTCCGTCCATCAGTTCGTCCGGGCGCTTCGTAGCCTTCGTTGCAGTCACGCCCAGCCACGATTCGCAATCCTCCGCCGCGAAACCGCAAACCGCTCCTGCGACCGCAACTCCCAACAGCGGCCTCCGCCAGGTCTTCCTGCGCGATACTTGCTTGAACACGCCGAATTGCACGCCCAAGACCACGCGCATTTCCATGCAACCGGGCGACGCTCCCGCCGACTCTTCCAAGCCCGCGGCTCCCGCCCTCAGCGGCCTGGCAAAACAAATTGCCTTAGCCGACGGCAAAACTTCCGACCCCCCTCACTCCCACCATCCCCATAGACGACCGCGTCTTCCTGGCCCTCCCCAAGTAGATACTTTGTATAGTGGCCAGCCTTTAGGCTGGTCGGTTCTAGAAGTGCGGCTAATCACGTCTTTGTTTCTTCCATATTATTGCCGTTATACTTAACCTTCTGGGATGCCTCACTTCCGCCAGAACACCCGCCTTCCGCACTGCGACTACCTCGGCCGCCGCGCCTATTTCGTTACCATCTGCTGCGACCACCGAAGCCCTTACCTTCGCTCCACGGCTGTTGCTCAATGTGCCTTACAACTTCTGCAGCAAACCGCCGCGAAATATTCGTTTCTTCTCCACGCCTTCTGCGTTATGCCGGACCATCTCCATGTTCTCGCTCAAGGCATCGAGCCGCACTCCGACCTCAGCGAATTCATTCGTATATTCAAACAGCACACTTCCTTCGCGTTCCAGAGAACCTGTCGCCACAGGCTCTGGGAAAAAAGCTACTACGACTATGTGCTCCGTCCCTCCGACTCCATCGAAGGTGTAGCCTGTTACATCTGGTGGAATCCCGTGCGCAAGCAACTCTGCGTGATCCCTCAAGAATTCCCGTTCACCGGTTCCCAGACCATCGATTGGATGAAACACTCGGCCAAAGGTTCTACCTGGATCGCCCCATGGAAAACCACAGAACCAGCCTGAAGGCTGGCCACTACAAGCAAACCTCTGTAGTGGCCGACCTTTAGGTCGGTTCTTTCATTACGTTGTCGCCGTTTCTCTCCGCGACAATCATCCCGCGCGCAGCGAGGGATCGTGGCTTGATCGATCGCCGGCCACCTCGCTGTCACGCGCACCCAACCCAGCGTCACCACCGCCAGCGGCCCCGAACGCTCCACCAAAAACCCATCTGGGGCCTCACCGCGTCGTCGCCTCTACTTCGGCATCACCTCGCGCGCCAACTTGCTCATCACCACTTCGCGGATCTCACTGCGTTTCTTCCCCGCTTCCAGCATGGCTTCGCGTGAACCGTAATGCTTCGCCGAAATGGTCGCCGCCTTCGCTTCGATCTGATCCAGCGCCGCCCAATTCGGAAACAGTATTCCCACCGCGATGTCCCAGTCTCCCGGAGCGTCCGTGGTCGCATTGGTCCACACTTTGTAATCGGTGATCATGCCTTCTTTTTTCACCGCGTCGTACACCGGCTTCAGGTTCTCGCGAAAATCCTTCCAGAACGCTTCTCCCTGCCCCGGCTTCAGATGGTAGTACGTCACCCGCCACACCGGCCCGGCATCGTAGTTGGGATTCTGCGCCCGGCTTGGCAACGCGCTTAGCAACGTCGCAACAAACAGAATGGCCCATAGAGCTTTTCTCATCGATTCTCCTCTTAGTTTTTTGTGGATGGAAATGGCCCGGGCACGTACTCCGTCAAGTCCGCGCCCCATAGAGCAGCCGCGAGTCTATAAGCCCCCACCGTCCAGGTCAATGTTGCAGCCCTGCGAATTTGTCATCCCGAGCGCAGCGAGGGATCGCGGCATGATCCATCGCAGGCGTGCCTCACTGGCACGTGCACCTGACTCACCGTCAACCCTCGCCGTGTTTTTTGCCCGATCGCTCAGCAAACTAGAAGAAAGTTCCACAAACTAACTGGCCTTCTTTGTTTTGTGGGGCAGTGTTCTGCTTCTCTCTTAAGCGGTTGTGGTTTTGCTTTTCTCGTTAGGGGGTCGGAGCTTTAGCTCCGACATTAACGGCCTGCCCTAAATTGGGCTTCAGCCCCTAGGAATCCATGATCAATACTTTGTGGAATCCCGCGAACGCCTGCATAAAAAGAACGGACAACGAAACGGCGCGAGACGCAAAGAGACTGCAGAGCGGCACAACCAATTTCACTAGACTTTAGTATGGTAGTAATTCCAGAAAGTCTGTCTGAGCATACCATTCCCTGTCTGCAACCGGACGGTCGATCCTGTGAGCCGGTCCACTAACTTTAGCCCTGACGGTTTCTGTTGTAGCTCATACTCCATCGTGTTGTGAAAAATTCTGTGAATCAACGTGATCACCTCATCCTGGGACGAAGTGACGAGGGCACCGACAGCAACACCCGTTTCAAACTGGATGAGTCTGCTTAATTAAGGGATGGACTTCGGAGAAGAATCTTTCACGTTCGGCGGCATCGCAGTAAAAGATCACCGGCTTGCCTAGGCTCAGAGCCATCGCCGCTTCGGCGTCCTTGCCGAAGCTATCCCTCTCACCAGCACAGTAGACGAGTATCTTCGCAGACTTAACCATGAGGCATTCGATCAACCCCTTCTCCTCATGTCCTTCAGCCGCACTCACCGTCGGATCAAAATAGCGGAGGGTCAGGTCCTTGAGTGATGCATGGCGAAACACCTTTTCGCAAAAATCAGCCATTTTCCTGAAGTCGGATCGAGTTCTCATGCTAGTCGCCACGTAGACGTCTAGGTCGTTCGCCATGGAAAGAAAGTATTGCGTATTCCTGAGGGCGGCCTTTCGGGCATCATCGAAGAGCTCAACTAGTCCCTGATACTTCTCCTCGACTTGCAGGGCATTTTCCACTTCCTCGTCCAATATCCGTCCGCGGAATAGAGAAACTCGGTCTGCCTCTCGCTCTTTTTCGCAGCGAAAGCCGATTGACACAGAGTCCTGATGCTCACTTTGCCACCACCGCCGGCTTCGTGGTCCCTAAACGCCCCCATAAGAAATGCCTTCAGGTCGCCGTGCTTTTCTCCGATGGCCCCATAAGATTTACATGCCATTTCAGAGATTAGATATCGATTGTCCTTGGCAATGTTTACCAGGGGAAGGGCGGGGCCGCGCTTTTTTAAACCTTCTGTGTCAAACCGCCTTGCTGCGAAAAATGCCTCGAGTTGAACTCCGTTGCAGACTCTTAGTTGGTTAAAAGCGTGACGAACATCGCCAAAGAAGAGTAGCGCATCGACATACATCCTGTATAAACCCCATCTTAGGTGCTGTAAGGACACAATGAGGTCGCCACTCGTGAAGCGATGATCATAGGAAGGAATACTAGTTACGTCGAACGCATGGTTCTTCGGCAGCGAGAGCCAATAGTAGCGATAGAGTCCCTCGGAAACTCCGGGCTCATGGCAAAGGTGAAGCAGTTGGTTTAGCTGCGAGCGACCAACGGATTTGAGTCTATAGCCAAGATGCGCTCCCGCACCTCGGGGGGTGAATGTCTCACCAGCCATCGGTCGAAACCAAAGGAAAACAGTTCTAGCAGCTTTCTGTTTTCTCCGGATTCCAGGGTGGATGCTTGCTTCGCTTCTGTATCAGGCATTTCTACTCCATTCCGCCACTGAAGCGTCTACCATCCAAGGAAACCAGACACCGGGAGCACATTTAAGACTCGAGTTGGGAATAGGCGTCTATGAAAAGAGCCGCTCCGGAAGATCTTTCGGAATAAAGTAGAGCTGAGCGACCATCCAAATTGGATGAAAGCGATGAGTGCCCATCAGAGCATAGGCATTGCGGTGCGAGTCACTGAATTTACCCTATACAATCTGCTTCAGAACCTCGACCGCGTTTTCCGCCGACCCGTACGTCTTTCTGAACTTGCGAAACGCCTCCATGTATTCCCAACCTATAAGAGAGGAGTCGTGCGTCTTGCATCCGGGGTTATTTTTGCAGCGGAAGGTAAGCCGCAACTCAATTGGCAGTTGCTCGAGTGGCTTTCGATCTTCGTAAAGGAGGAACTGCTTGATGTAGGACTTATCTTCCTCCCAATTCTTCGCCTGGGTTTTGGCATAAAACTCCACTAGCTCTATTTCCACGACTCCTATGCTCGTCCAATCCTTGTGGTAGAGCTGGTCCAGTGACTCCTTGTCTTTTACTATAGCGTTTTTGAGGAACGCGAACTTCTCCGACCAGTCATCCGATTGGCTCAAAATGCGAATGGAGCCTTCTCGAACCCTGTGACTTTCCTTTCGCTTATCGCTCGGGTCCTTTGCGATTTCGAATTCCGCCCAAGTCCATTGCCTGTAGCGCTCTCCCTCTTCAAGGTAACGCAACGGTATTGGATACAGCCGCAGTACCTCACCGTTTTCCGTAATCCCGCCTGTACACACTGTCTCTATGTGCTTCCTGCTGGGTTCGGGCGAGGCTCTACCGATTATTAGGACCTTCTCCTTGCGCCACTCTAGTGAAGATGAATCGGCCGGCATCCAGTCATCTCATTTAATACTTGTGCAATTATACTACGGTGACACGACCTATGATCAGCTTCTAGGCAGAGCAGGCAAAAACGCTCGGACTTTACAGTCTGGATAAACGCCCTGAGTGTCCGTCGGCGGGCACGTAGATGCTGCTCGTATCGGAACAGTGCCTTTTCTACGTTTCCCGTTGCCAGATATATTTTTCGAATTGATGGTGGTGTCCCAAGCTCAGGCCAATGTGCATAGCTAATCCCAAAGTTCGGAACGGCTTCCTCGAGTTGCCTTTTGGAGAAGCCAGTTTTTCTGCTTACTGGATTTTGCCGTACATCGACAATCATGCTGACGCGATTGCTGGTGAGCAGCTTAACCATCGTGAGGAACGAATGGGACTGATGCCCTAGAGTGTAAAATCTTGGCAGCACTTCACTTTTCTGCATCGGATGCTCACCATGGATTTAAACAATACTCCCGACAACCTACAAGCGCTGAATCATCGAGCGTTCATCCATTGATTAATACCGTTGCCGAATGCCGAACATAACGATGTTAGATCGCTCTCAGAGTCCACACTGCCGTTCCGCGGCTGGGTCTTGAAAGGGCGGGTCGGCTCCTCTTGCTTACGCGAGTCCGAACGGAAATAATCCTTCCGCGCCATTTTGGTGTGCTACTACACAATACTGTTGACGATGTAGCTATCTTAGACCATAATGAGGCATGTTCGCGCCTCGGCGGCTCTGTGTTTACCCGCCGCCACTCCTCGCCTCGTTTTTTCCCACCGCTGATTCGCCACTAAGTCCTTTGTTTCCCGTACTTACACGAAAAGTGCCCGTAACTCCTTTGTTTCCCTTACATACGAAATAGCGGGGGGCGGGGGCCTAGAATCTCAACGCAGCGCGCACACAACATCAAGTATTAGTTTCACTTTCCATCCCTTCGCCGAATTCCGCAAAATGGCTAACCATTATCGATTCAGTACCTTATCCAATAAATGGCGGCGCGCCGACATTCCCGTTTCGGGAAACCGCCTTCTTATTTTCCAAGTTCCGTTCGCCTGCACCGCTTTTGCCGTACTTAAAACTGATCACTGTGAACTTACAACCAATTGTCGGCCCGCCGACATTTTCAGTCGCTCGTGCGGGCTCGGACACACCGGTCGCTGGGCGCGATGTATCGTGCCCCTACACGAGTCGCCAAATTGGCCGCTGCTCGGCGCTCACGAAGCACGGGTCACGAATCACGAGGCGCGCCTCATCTGGTATTCTAAGGAGCGGAGCAAACCTCAGCTTATCCGCTACGGAAGCGCCGCAATCTTTCTGCGAAAGGCATGACCACTGTGAGCACCACATCCGTTGCAAGCCGCGCGAAGCGGACGTTTAACTTTAATGCCGGCCCGGCCGCGTTGCCGCATCCTGTGCTGGAGCGCATCCGCGAGGAGTTGCTGGACTACCGCGGAACGGGCATGAGCGTGATGGAGCTGTCGCACCGCTCCCCGGAATTTGAGGCCATCAACAATGCGGCGGAGCAGAACCTGCGCAAGCTGCTGGCAATCCCGGAAGAGTACGCGGTGATCTTTGTGCAAGGCGGCGGAAGCATGCAGTTCACCATGGTGCCCATGAATCTGTGCCTGCCGGGAAAGCCGGTGGATGTGCTGCACACCGGCGCGTGGACGGCGAAAGCCATCGGCGAACTGAAGAAGGGCATCCCGCACAATATTGCCGCGTCGACGGAAGCGGAGAAATTCACGCGCGTGCCGCGTGCCGAAGAGATCAAGCTGTCGCCAGACGCTTCGTACACCTACTTCTGCACCAACAACACCATTGAAGGCACGCAATATCATCACGTGCCAGCTTCGCAGGCGCCGCTGGTGGCGGACATGTCGTCAGACATCGCGTCGCGCCCCATCGATGTCAGCAAGTTCGGCCTGATCTTCGCCGGTGCGCAAAAGAACCTGGGGCCCAGCGGCGTGACGGTGGTGATCGTCAGGAAAGATCTGGCGGAGCGCGCGGACAAAAACCTGCCCACGCTGCTGCAATACCGCACGCACATTAAGGAGAAGTCGCTGTATCACACGCCGCCCACGTTTGCCGTCTACATCCTGAGCCTGGTGACGGAATGGATGGCGGCGGAGGGTGGAGTGGCCGGCATGCAGAAGCGCAATGAAGCCAAGGCCAAGCTGCTGTACGAAACGATTGATGGCAGCAACGGCTACTACCACTGCCCGGTGGAGAAGACTTCGCGTTCGCTGATGAACGTGGTGTTTCGCGTGGGCGGCAGCGCCGCGGCTCACGGCGACGAAGCGGTGGAAAAGGAATTCGCCAAGCAAGCCACTGCGGCGGGATTGATTGGCACGCCGGGACATCGCTCCGTGGGCGGCATGCGCATTTCGCTCTACAACGCGGTGGAGCAGGACGCGGTGCAGGCGCTCACAGGATTTATGCGGGAGATTCAGCGCGCACGCGGGTAAGATGGTGTCCCTATGAGCACCTACACGATCGTGTTGTTCTTCCATTTTGTGGGCATGGCCGCGCTGTTTGTTGGCTATGGACTGGAGTGGGCCGCGTCGGCGCTGCTGCGTCGAGCGACCACGGTGGGCGAGGCGCGGTCGTGGCTACGGATTTATCGCGGGTCGCTGCCGGTAAGCGGGCCGGGATTGCTGCTGCTGATCCTGACCGGCGGATACATGGCGGGAGTGACCGATCGAAGCGCCGCAGGCTGGGTGATCGCGGCTTGGATCGGAATCGCCGTGGCGCTGGTGATTGGATTTGGGCTGCTGCTGCCGCGCTTCAAGAAGATGCGGCCGGCGCTGCAGGCGTCAGAGGGAACGGCAGCGCTGAGCAGCGAAGTGTTGGGACACGTGAAGGATCCCGTGATTGTTACGCTGATCCGCATCCGCACCATGCTGGCGATCGGCATCGTGTATTTGATGACCGCCAAGCCGCTGCTCGTTCCATCGCTGGTGGTGCTGCTGGCCGCGATTGGGCTGGGCGTGATTGTCGCAGCGCCGGCGTGGTCGAGCGGCAAAAAATAGAAATTGGAAATTGGAAATTGGAAAATAGGAATTAGAAATCAGAAAATTGAAAATAGGAATCGGAAATAGGAAGAGGCGGGATTGCTCCCGCCTCTTTTTTTTGGTGTGCCGAGCATGTTTGATAGCTTGGAGGTGAAAGTCCTCTTCACAGCCTGATGGAGGCGAAGTGATAGCGAAGCGCAAGGGCCGAGCCGCGAGGTGAGGTCTGAAAGAAGCGTGGAGCAAATACGCGAGCCGATGAACAAGAACTGGATTAGAGGCCTACGGTGCCGGGCGAGCGAGCCAATGATCGCGAAGCCCACAATCCATCAAAGGCACTGGTGGTAGATCCGGCGGTTGCGCGTGGAAGGCGATCGAACTTACCTCGGGAGATCTGCTGCATGTCACGGAATCGTGACTGAGAGTGGAGCGATCCACTCTGACCGTGCGGCAGAAGTCAGCAGCGGGCGTAGTAGTTGCGGAAGCGATGAAGGCCCAAACAGTAGGGAGCGGCAAGTAGGACGCAGGACTCGATGAGCGACAAGCGGCAGAAGAACCAGCTAGTGCTGGCCTTTACTGAGGAGGGGAGGAGTGAAACTCCGAAGGCTTCTCAGGAAGGGACCGAATCGCTTACGGCGAAATGCGAAACCGAACGTCCAACTCGTCACGAGCAGTTGATGGAAGAAGTCTGCGAGCGGGGAAACTGCTGGCAGGCTTACAAGCGAGTCAAAGCAAACAAAGGAAGTCCGGGAATCGACGGCATGAAAGTCGGGGATCTCTCGGGTTATCTGAAGCAGCACTGGCCCACGATACGGGAACAACTGTTGAGCGGGACCTACAGACCACAACCGGTGCGACGGGTGGAAATCCCGAAACCGGACGGCGGGGTGCGAAAGCTTGGCATCCCAACGGTGCTGGATCGCTTGATCCAGCAGGCGGTAATGCAGGTTCTGCAACGCAGGTGGGACCCGACGTTCTCCGAACACAGTCACGGGTTTCGGCCGAAACGCTCGGCGCATCAAGCGGTAGCCAAAGCACAGCAATACATTGCTGCGGGCCATCGCTGGGTGGTAGACCTCGATCTTGAGAAATTCTTTGATCGGGTCAACCACGACAAACTGATGGCGGCGGTCGCACGGCGGGTAACCGACAAGAGAATGCTCCGATTGATCGGAGCATTCTTGAAAGTGGGAGTGATGGAGAACGGGCTGGTGAGTCCGGCGGAAGAAGGGACACCGCAAGGCGGTCCGCTTTCTCCGCTTCTATCGAACATCGTGCTCGATGAACTCGACCGCGAGCTCGAACGGCGCAAGCATCGCTTCGTACGGTATGCGGATGACTGCAACATTTACGTCCGCAGCCAACGAGCAGGACAGCGGGTGATGACGAACGTCACGCGCGTTCTCACACGCCGACTGAAGCTCAAGGTGAACGAGGCAAAGAGTGCGGTGGCTCGACCGGAGACACGGAAGTTCCTTGGGTTCAGCTTCAGCAACAACAAAGAGCCAAAGCGGCGCATCTCGCCGAAAGCTTTGTTGCGCTGCAAGCAAAGAATTCGGGAGCTGACGCGACGGACGCGAGGAATCGGCCTGGAACAAATGCTGAAGGAACTGACGGCCTACTTAAGGGGCTGGAAGGGCTACTTCGGCTTCAGTCAGACACCCTCACTGCTCCAGCGACTAGATCAGTGGATACGCCATCGTCTGCGGTCCCTGATCTGGAAGCAATGGAAACGCGGTTCAACGCGCTACCGGAAGCTACGCCACCTCGGAGTCGGCAAGGATCTCGCTGCACAAACGGCGGGCAGTCCTCACGGCCCGTGGCGACTGACGAATAGTCCCGCGCTGCAATTCGCGCTTCCCATCGCTTACTTTGATGCCCTCGGCCTTCCTCGACTCTTCGATGACCTAGCGTAACCCTCTGAACCGCCCGATGCGGACCCGCATGTCGGGTGGTGTGGCAGGGGCGGACGGGTGACCGTCCCCCCTATGCCGATCCTATTGTTTGAGAAAAGCTGGCTGGCATAAAAGCCAGCGCTACATTAAGTCGCAAGCGCTGCGCTTGCTTACGCCAGGTCGAACAGCAGGACTTCCGCGTCGTTCACGCCTGTTAGTTGTAGAGACTTCTCCGCGGAGATTGCCGCGCCATCGCCGGCTTCGAGTTGCGCGCCGTTCAACGTAACGCTGCCGCACGCCACTTGCACGTACGCGTGACGATCGGGCTTCAGCGCGTGTTCGACGGATTCACCGGGAGCGAGAAGCGTGGCGTAAAGTTCGTTGTCCTGGCGAATCTGCACCGAGCCATCGCGGCCGTCGGGCGAAACCACCAGGCGAAGCTTGCCACGCTTGTCCGCAGCCGTGAAATGCTTCTGGTCGTAAACCGGCTTGTGACCTTGGCGATCGGGGAACATCCAGATCTGATACAGATGCGCGGTCTCGGAATCCGAAGCGTTGAATTCGCTGTGCGCCACGCCGGTTCCCGCGCTCATATATTGAACGTCGCCGGGCTTGATGACGGAGCCGTTGCCCATGCTGTCCTTGTGAGCCAGCGCGCCTTCGAGGACATAGGTGACGATTTCCATGTCGCGGTGCGGATGCGTGGGAAAACCACCGCCTCCGGCGATGCGGTCGTCGTTCATGACGCGCAGGGTTCGGAACTGCACATGCTGCGGGTCGTGATAATCAGCAAAGGAAAAAGTGAAGCGGCTGTCGAGCCAGCCGTGGTCGGCGTGGCCGCGGTCGTTGCTTTTGCGGACGAGAATCATAGAGAACCTCCTGAAAAGGTCGAGGGGATAATATATGTTATAACGACTATTGTCAAGAGGCACATTGTAGCCCGAAACGCGCTCGGTATGTGGCGTAGGATCACGCGGTTAGCTGACAAACCGCGCGGTTCCAGCGGCCTGACTGCGCCCAGGAGTTCCGGCCCACACCTGTAATGCCACGTAGGGATTGAGGATCTCCGGGCCGGCGCCGTACGCAAATTCCCCCAGCCAGAGAATGACCTTGACATATAGCTTCTTTCCGTAATAATACGGTAAGATGAATTGGTACGACGCCAAAAGCGATTCCGCTGCCCGCTTGCGCCAGCGCAAGTATGCCTTGCTCCGTAGTCTCGAAATTCCTCCCGACGCTCTGCCCGGCTCGCTCGCCCTGACTCACAAACGCTGCGGAAAACCCACCTGCTGGTGCGCCGAGGGAGAGGGGCATACGGCGTGGTCGCTGACGTTCATGGTTGACGGCAAGAAGCGCGTCGAACATATCCCGGAGGAATGGGTGGAGCAGATTCGCCCACTGGTCGAGCAAGGACGCGAGTTCAAGGACGCCGTTGCCGAGATCTTCGCCGCCAACGCTCAACTGCTGGCGCTCTGGCGCCGACAGTCCAAGAAGAAGAAGGCCAAGAAGAAATGAGCGGCCCGCGACTCTGCTGGCGCGTGGGATTTTTTGGCTGACCATGGGTCTCACCCTGAACCAGGAAACTTCGAACAGGGTGAGTGAGGTCGTCCTTCCCCCGCTCGTAGGCCGCAACGAGGCGTGCCACTGTGGTAGCGGCGTCAAATACAAACGGTGCTGTCGGGAACGGGACGAAGCCCTTCGCCGGCAGCTGCGCCGTGCCGCGGTGCCCGCCTGGATCGATGATTCCCGCGGCAAGCTCCAGCAATTTGAAAAATACGTATGTACTGTCTTTGGCCTGCCAGATTTATTAGCCAGCTTCGTCGATACCCGGCGAGCACCGAAAATTCCCACCTTCGACGTCGCCAACAGCTTGTTTCACACAGCGGTGCTGCGCATCCCGAGCATCAATGCATTGGAAGGGGACCTGCGCGAAAGCGATTTTCAGAAGCTCATTGGCCGTCAGCCCACTCCGGATGTGAAGGCCTTCAGCGCCGACGTGGTGGCCAACGTTCTCGACAAACTCCAACTGCAGGGCATCCGCAAAGCGATCCATGAGGTCATCAACAAAGCCGAGCGAAACAAGGCCTTTCGCGACGGCTGTTACAGCGCGTTGCGCTGCGTGGCCGTCGATGGCTGGGAACCGTTTTCCTCCTACGATCGGCATTGCCCGAACTGTTTAGTGCGCAGGGTCAAAGTGAAGCGACGCACGGGAGAGCTCGAAGAAGTGGAACAGTATTACCACCACTATGTGGTGGCCCTGTTGCTCGGGCCGGTCCTCGATGTGGTGCTGGGGATCGAACGGGTGCTGAACGAGGAAGCTCTCCGCGATATCGACCCCGAGCATGAAGGCCATGAAGGCGAGTTGACTGCCGCGCGGCGTCTTATCGATTCCCTGCACGATACCTATGGAGGGTTCATCGACGCCTTCGTGCTCGACGCTCTCTACGCGAATGGGCCAGTGATGACCCAGCTCACGAATTACGGCTACAGCGGCTTCCTCGTACTCAAGAAGCAAAAGGACGAGCCTTTCAAGGAAGCACTGACTCTCTGGCAGATGCACGGACCGTGCGAGAAGTACGAGGATCCGGATCGCAAAGAACAGGTGGAGTTTTGGGATGTGGACGAGATCGAAACACTGAATAGCTACAAAGGAAAAGTCCGCGCGGTGCGCGCCTTGGTCACCAAGCCGGACCAAGATCCCACGACCTGGTGCTTCGCCATCATTGGCCAGCGCGCGCGCCAGCTCGGTCGCCGAACGGCGCTACAGATCATGCGTTCACGTTGGCATATCGAAAACACCGCGTTTAATCAGTGGATCCGCTACTGGAATCTCGGGCACGTTTTTCGGCACACGCAGAATGCTCTGAGTGCCGTCCTGCTTCTTTGGACGCTCGCCTTCAATCTGCTTCAGATGTTCGTGTACCGGCGGCTGGGTCGTCGCCGCAGGCCCAAGGATCCGACCGACACGATCCGGCACATCGTTGAGGTCATGCTTCGCGACATGGCCACCCTCCCCAAGCCCATTCCTTGGGCAGCTTTCCTGCTCGATACCAGCTGAGGCCGCGCCGGACCCGCGCTAACTGGGCGGCGCGGACGCACCGGCCCCTAACCAGCCCGCCTCTCGGCGTGGTAAAGGAGGCTCACTCACAAAACAGAACCAGTTGTTGCGCTGGCGGCCCCGTGCGCTCCATGCACCTTCGCCTGAGCTGGCCAGCCCACCCGGGTAACACCGCTGCGGCTCGAAGCGGAACTCCTGGACTGCGCCGCGTATGATTTCCACGCTGCCATGCTTTGGTGTAAAGTGGACGGACGGGGCGGCCGCGCGCCAGGCCGACATTTTGAGGTAATTTGCATGGACTCTGCTCTGCCGGCAACGCAAACGAAAACAAAAACGAATAACGAGGATTCCTCGACACGGCGCGAGACGCTGACGGTTACGGATAACCGCACCGGGAAGAGCTACGAGATTCCCATCAAGCACGACACCATCAAGGCGATGGACCTGCGGCAAATCAAGGTAAATGCAGCGGATTTCGGGATGATCAGCTACGACCCGGCGTTCAACAACACGGCGTCGTGCATCAGCCGGATTACGTATATTGATGGCGACGTGGGGATTTTGCGGTACCGGGGATACCCGATCGAGGAGCTGGCGGAAAAATCGACGTACCTGGAGACGGCGTACCTGCTGCTGCATGGGGAATTGCCGACGCCGGCGCAATTGACGGATTGGCAGTGGAACATAACGCACCACACGTTCATCCACGAGAGCATCAAGAAATTTCTGGACGGATTTCACTACGACGCGCACCCGATGGGGATGGTAATTTCGACGATTGCGGCGCTGTCGACGTTTTACCACGACGCGAAAGACATTTTTAATCCGGCTTCGCGGCGCAAGCAGATGTACCGATTAATTGGCAAGATGCCGACCATCGCCGCATTTTCTTACCGCCACACGCTGGGAATGCCGTATGTGTACCCGGACAATGAACTGAGCTATCCGGGAAATGTGCTGAACATGTTGTTCCGGACGAGCGAGACGAGGTACCGTCCGAACCCGACGCTGGAGCGCGCACTGGATGTGCTGTTCATTCTGCACGCGGATCACGAGCAGAACTGTTCGACGAACACGGTGAGAAGCGTGGGGAGTTCGCACGTGGATCCATATTCGGCGACCGCGGCAGCAATTGCGGCGCTGTATGGCCCGCTGCACGGCGGCGCGAACGAAGAAGTGTTGCGCATGCTGATGGAAATTGGGTCGGTGCAGAAAGTGCCGGACTTTATCCACCGCGTAAAGGCAGGGGAAACGCGGCTGATGGGATTTGGCCACCGGGTGTACAAGAACTATGACCCGCGCGCCAGGATCATCAAGCAGATTGCTTACGAAGTGTTTGAGCTGATGGGAAAGAATCCGCTGCTGGAGATTGCGCTGGAATGCGAGCGCATCGCGCTGGAAGACGACTACTTCGTGAAGCGGCGGCTGTACCCGAACGTGGATTTCTATACCGGACTGATTTACCAGTCGATGGGCTTCCCGATGACCATGTTCCCGGTGCTGTTCGCGATTCCGCGCATGTCGGGGTGGTTGGCGCAGTGGGAAGAATTGTTGCTGGACCCGGAACAAAAGATTGCGCGGCCGCGGCAAATTTATTTGGGCCACGATACGCGGTCGTATGTCCCCATGGATCAACGCTCCTGACCCGCCGGGCAGGCTAACTGTCAATTGAAGCTGGTTAGTACTTTCTTACCAGGGCTGTTCCTGCGGAAGGAGTAGCCTCTTTGTATACGCGCATTTTCTTGCCACTCGACTTTCTTTTCCCGCGGGGTATATTCAAGTGTACGAGGTTCTATGGGCCAAACCCAGAACGCCCCAACTCATCCTCATCCGGGTCCACGGCGACGGAGTCAGCGCGTACTGATGCAAGTGGCGGTACGGATTCGCGGCAAGGACTCCCAAGGCAACTCTTTTGAAGAAGAGACCGCGACGCTGGCGATCAATGCGCACGGCGCGCTGATCCTTTTGCAGACGCGGCTGACCAGCGGATCGAAGGTGCTGATGCTGCACAACGCGACCAGAGAGGAAGAGGAGTGCCACGTGGCATTTCTTGGCCCGGTGCGCTCCGGTAAAGCGGAAATTGGACTGGAGTTTTCCGCGCCTTCGCCAACATTTTGGCGAGTGACGTTTCCGCCGGAAGATTGGTCGCCGAAGCATCCCGACGCGCGAAGCATTCCGACACCGGTTAAGAGATAGCAGTTCGTTTCAAGCGCGAATCGAAACCATCCCCAAAAACACGTTGAGTGAGTAGAAGCATCTGACGTTGAGATTCTTCGGACAGCCTTGTCGGATGTCCTCCGAATGACAGACGCAGGGCGATGAGGTCGTAAAAGCGGCGGCGAGCCGCCGCACTCCAAATGGTAAACTTTGGGCCATGCGCTACCTGGCGATATGTGCGTTGCTGATGTTAGTGCCACAAGAGGAGTCGTGGTGGTTCGTGAAATCCACGGGCGCGGAGGGGAATCTGCGCGGCGTAGCGGTAGCGGTGTTGCACGGAAAGACGACGGTGTGGGCCACGGGTTCAAAGGGCACGGTGCTGCGATCGACAGACAAGGGAGAGAGTTGGCAGAAATGCTCGATCCCGGACGGAGAGACGCGAGACTTTCGCGGAGTGCAGACATTCGACGGCACCACGGCCTACGTGCTGGCCAGCGGCGATGGTGAAAAATCAGGCATCTGGAAGACAACGGATGGAGGGCAGACCTGGGAGCAACAGGTTAAGGATTCGCGAAAATCGTTTTTTCTGGATGCCATTGCATGCAGCGATGAAACGCATTGCGTGGCGCTGAGCGATCCGGTGGATGGAAAATTCCTGTTGCTGCGCACGGAAGACGGAAAACATTGGAAGGAAATTCCGAACGAGCACATGCCGAATGCGTTGCCCAAAGAAGGAGCATTTGCAGCCGGCAATTCCGGCCTGCTGGTATTCGACAATCACGAACTGTATTTCGGCACTGGCGGACCGAAAGCGCGTGTTTTTCATTCCACGGACATGGGGCAGGCCTGGACAGTGAGCGAAACGCCGATTCTGAGCGGGAGAGCGTCAGCTGGAATCTTCTCGATTGTGAGGGCAGGCGATACGGTCGTGGCGGTTGGCGGCGACTACACGGAACCGGCGCATCGCGAAAAAACCGCGGCGTATTCGCTGGACCAAGGGAAGACGTGGAAGCTTTCATCGCAGCTTCCGATGGGATTTCGCTCGGCGGTGGAAACATTTGACGCCGGATTCCTGACCGTGGGACCGAACGGCGCGGAAACCAGCCGCGACGGAGAAAAATGGGAATCGATCGGCGGACCGGACCTGAATGCGCTGAACTTTGCGTTTGGAAAAGGATGGGCCGTGGGGCCGAAGGGAGTGGCAGCGCAGTTCGTGGATCAGACGAAGTACGGGCAGTGAGAAAGTTTTCAGTTGTCAGTTTTAAGTTCCAAGTAAAGCTAACCCCCGAATCTCCAGACGCAGCTTGCAGAAACAAATCATGGTTGACATTTGCATTTCATGGTGCTAGTTTTCTAGCACTTATGCTAGAGGACTAGCATACAACGATGAAGAAAACGACACGGAACGCATTGGCACGACGCGAACGACAAATTATGGATGTCCTTTACAAACTGAAGAGCGCGACGGTTGGGCAAGTGCTTGAAGCTTTGCCCGAGCAGCGGAACTATTCGACAGTTCGCGCGCAACTTCGCGTGCTGGAAGAGAAGGGTCAAGTGCGGCACGAAGAGCAGGGGCTTAGGTATGTCTATTTTCCGGCCGTCCCTCACGACGTCGCACGGCGATCGGCATTGCGGCACCTGGTAGAGACATTTTTCGACGGTTCGACGGAAAAGGTAGTCGCGGCGCTGCTAGGTGGCGAGGTTTCGCGAATTTCTCCGGAGGAGTTGGAGCGCCTGGCGCGCCTGGTAGCTAAAGAAAAGAAGGAGAGCTGATCATGGACCTGCTGAACAGCCCTGAAGCGGCGCTGGGATTTCTGGCTGCGGTCGCCGCGAAAGCAACCATTCTGCTGACGCTGGCCTGGATGGTGACAATCGCATTGCGGAATCGATCGGCTGCGCTGCGACACCGGGTGTGGGCGGCAGGAATTCTGAGTTCGCTGGCGCTGCCGGTATTCACGACGCTGCTGCCAGCATGGCATTCAACGGCACTGACAGAACCGAGCGGAACAGGGAGCGTCCACAGCGGGAGCGCGATGGCAATCTTTGAAAACTTGCCGGCGATGATCGTGAAGGCCAGCGCGGCTGCGCCGCTGTCCAGCAAATGGGCCGGGATTGTGTTGGCTGTCTGGATTTTGGGCTTTTTGATCGTGACGCTGAGGCTCAGCACAGGATTGGTTCGGCTGGCATGGGTGTCGCGCCAGGCGTCACCGCGCCTGCGCGAGGATTGGCGGTGTTGTAAGGCGGAGTTATGCGATCGGTACAAGATTTCCCGGGCAGTGCGGATGTTGCAAAGCCACGATCCCGCGGCTATGCCACTGACTTGGGGAATTCTGAGGCCAGTAGTGCTGCTGCCACGAAAGGCTGCGGAATGGCCGGCCAGCCGCATGCACATGGTGCTTTCCCACGAACTGTCGCACGTGGCGCGTCACGACTGGGCGCTGCAAATCGCAGCTGAGTTGGCCCGAGGATTTTACTGGTTCCACCCCCTGGCTTGGATGGCGGCGCGAAACTTGCGGCGAGAAAGCGAACGCGCTTGCGACGATTCCGTCCTGAATGGCGGAATCGAGGCATCGGAGTATGCCAGGCAACTGCTTGATCTTGCCCGCACACTGGAGAACCCGAGCAGGGATTGGTCGGCCGCGCTGGCGATTGCGCAGCCAAGTTATCTGGAGAGGAGATTCATGGCCATGTTAAATCCATCGATTGACCGACGCCGCCTTTCACGCCGAGAGGAAATCCTGAGCGTTGTCGCGGCGCTGTGCTTGTTGCTGCCGCTTGCCGCGCTGAGCCTGCCTGGACAAAACCTGTCGGAAAAAGTCAGCGGCACAATTCATGATCCGAGCGGAACCGGCGTAAGGAATGCGACGGTGATTTTGACCGGGCACAAATCAAATATCGTGGTGATGACGGTATCGGACGCGGAGGGCAATTTCAGGTTCAGAGCGTTGCCAGCCGGAGAGTACGAAATCAAAGTGATGAAGCGTGGTTTCGAGACCTATCAAGCCGCGGAACTGGCGCTGGAACCGGGCCGCGACTTGACTCGGAACATCACCTTGACCGTTGCAGAGGTGATGGAAGAAGTAGATGTGGTACCGGAAGGCACGGTGAAGGCGTTGCCGGAGTCAGAAAACTCATGAGGTAGACCAGGAGCTCCGGCGAGATCGCGAGCAGGGCTTGGCGGAGTTCGCGCTCGTGATGAATCAGTTCCCGCGCTGGGACGTGCAGTTCGATGGCGAGAAGTGTCATGGCGACGCCGAAGATGCCGTCGCTGAGAGCCGCAAGGCGCTCGACGCTTTGGCCGGCGATGCGATTGTAGGAAGTGATCATTTTGTTAGAGCGGGGGAGGGTAACTTTCCACATTTGAAGGAGGATTTGCAAGGGGGGAGTTGAAAGTTGAAAGTCAAAAGTCAAAAGTCAAAAGTCAAAGGTCAAAGAAAAGGCGACATTCGTCGATCGGGAGACAAGCATTTTTGTTGGCGGACGGCCTCGGATAGACACCCGGGGCGCTCCTGGTTACTTGCGGAAGGAGCCGAAGCCGATGCGGACCTGCATGGTGTTGATTCCGGGATTGGGCTTGGTCATACCAGCGTTGGAAATGTGCATGAAGCGGACTTCGGCGGTGAAGTTGTGTTTTTCACCGAGGAAGTGAGCGCCAAACGCGCCGCTGGTGGTGAAGTTGATCTGCGAAGTGCCCTCAGGGACTTTGGTGTTGGTGAAGAGAGTGCCACCTTCAATTTCGAAATAAGGCTTAACCTTTTTCGGCGAAGTCAAAATCCATTTGAAGGCGAAGGGATTGATGCCGCCACCGTAGGCAGTGTTCGTCTTTTGCACGATGACCCAGGCGGGAATGACGTCCAGGGCGTACTCCAATTGGCCTTTCATGAATCCCGGGCCGTGGGGCGAAGTGATCACAATGCCGTAACGCAGACCCAAGTTCCACACGCCGGTCTCTGAGGTGCTGCCGTTGATGCCGTGGCCTCCGCCGGTCCAGACCTGCCATTCGCTGCTAGCGCCTTCCGGGCCAGCTTGGGCAAAGGCGCGGGATGCGGTGAACAAGAACAGAGCGACGAACAATAACTTCCACGCACAACTTTCCTTCACGAGAGGCGTCTCCGAAATGCGGATGCACGATAACTGAATCGCGGCGTTCAGGCAAATTTTCCGGTGAATTGCGGCGGGATGAAAATGAGAAGGGAGGCGGGCCAGGTCTTCCCGCCTATGCGTGTTGACAGCATGTAAGTTACTGAAAACTAAAGGTAATAGAACCAGCACAGTTCACACAATTATGGAAGTCGGACCCATTTTGGACCCAGTAGCTGTTCATTTGCCTGCCCTCTTTTTTCGCCAATTCGCCTTCTGTGTCGCTGAAATCTTTCTCCTGGCCTCGGCACTCATCTTCCTTTTTGGTTTCGCTTGTTTGCCGACCAAGGCTTCGATCGCGCCAGTGATTCCCGCCAACTTCTTCGCCAAGTTGCTCTGCTCTTTCTTCAACGCCTGCAGAATGTTCATGAGTCCTCCGCGCACATTCTACATCAGAATGAATTCAATCCTCCTTGACGATTTGCCACAGAAATATCTTTGCTGTTTCTTCTCCGAACGACACATGCAACCGCAAACCATCGGCTGTATCCACGATGGCCTTGACGGTCGCTTCCACGATTTTGCCGCCCGATTGTTTGACAAGGACGCGGTCTCCGACTCTGTATTCGGCAATGGTTGCGGCATTCTATTCCACGCCATGCCGGGGATTCGAATTGGCAACCCTTCGGTTAACAGCCGAAGAATTCAAATTCTAAATGCCTTGTTTGGTGTCGCTTACCGGGAAAGACGCTGATTTTCAGTCCCTCAGTTGGGCTACTTGGGCTACCAAAAGACAAAATGATTGGTGAGAGGTTTGTGTTCGTTGACTTGCCTCCTGCCTCAACCTAATATGTGCGCCAAATGGCGGACTCTTCATCACTCATCGGCCAGACCATCTCGCACTACCGCATCCTTGAAAAGGTCGGGGAAGGTGGAATGGGCGTGGTGTACAAAGCCCATGATCTTCATCTGGACCGATTCGTTGCCCTCAAGCTCTTGCCGTCGGAAAAGCTGGCGGATGAGACTCGCCGGCAGAGGTTCGTGCAAGAGGCGAAGTCAGCATCGGCACTGAACCACCCCAACATCATTCACATCTACGACGTGACCGAAGCGAATGGGAAACCGTTCCTAGCAATGGAATACGTGTCTGGACGGACGTTGAGTCAGGTGATAGCACGGAAAGGGGTAGGACTCCATGACGCTCTGAAGATCGCGACGCAAATCGCGGATGCATTGGCCAAAGCTCATGCCGCAGGCATTGTGCACAGGGATTTGAAGCCGTCGAACATCATGGTTACCCAGGATGGTCTGGTGAAAGTCCTGGATTTCGGGCTTGCGAAATTGACGGAGACGAACAGCGAGGACTCCATTGAGACGCGGAGCACGAAACACTACAGCCCACCCCGGACAGAAGAGGGTGTCATCTTGGGGACAGCGGGCTATATGTCGCCGGAACAGGCCGAAGGCAAGTCCACGGATGCACGCTCGGATATTTTCTCGTTCGGGGTCGTGCTGTACGAGATGTTGTCAGGCCGGAGAGCTTTCCAAGGCGAGAATCAGATGCGCACGGTGGCCAAAGTTTTGCGTGAGGAACCTCCGCCATTGCATGAATCCGTGGAAGGCATACCGCCAGAGTTAGAGAGACTCGTCGCGCGATGTCTGCGGAAGGATCCGGAGCGGCGATTACGCAGTATGGCAGATCTGAAAGTGGCTCTGCAGGAGTTGAAAGAGGAGTCGGAATCGGGACGGCTCGCCACTGGCACCCTAGTAGCCAACCCAACCTCAGCATCGAAACGGAAATGGTGGCTGGTAGCAGTAGTCATCGGCGTAATCGCCTCTGCGACGATATGGTTTTTGCTGCCGCGAATGAGAAAGCTTCCACCTGCGGTCAAAGTAGTTAGCCTAACCAGCAACGTCGGTGATGAGACTGCGCCTTCGTTTTCGCCCGATGGAAATCAGATTGCGTATTCATGGAACGGAGAGAAACAGGACGTCAGCCATATCTATGTGAAGTTGATTGGTCCAGGGCCACCCTTGCGGCTTACAAATGACTTAGCACAAGATTCTCGGCCCGCGTGGTCACCGGACGGACAAACGATCGCATTCCTGCGCGATTTTGGATCGGGAAAATTCGGCGTCTATCTGATCCCGGCACTGGGAGGAGTGGAGCGCAAGCTTCTTGAAGTGTTCGTCCCGGAAAGTGAGTGGCTTCCGGGCCCGTATCTGGCGTGGTTGCCGGACAGCAAGTGGATCATCTACTCGAATAAGGACGCACCTGAACATTCGACGAATTTGTTCATGGTACAAGTCGACGGCGGGGAAACGCGGCAAATAACGACCGCTCCGGCGGGAACGCTTGGCGATAGCTCACCCGCCGTGTCGCCAGATGGTTCGCAACTGGTGTTCTCGCGGATGACTGGGGTAGGCCCAGCTGATTTGTACATGGTGAAACTAAAGAAGGACTATTCGTCTGCGAGTGAGCCAGAGCGGATCAGCCATTTCAATTGGACAACTGCTGGGGTCGCCTGGACGTCAGAAGGACGCAACATCGTTCTTTCACAGGGGGATGAGTTATGGAAAGTCACGGTTTCAAGATCTGGGAGCATCGAAAGCCAGCCACAAAAGATCGGATCGTTCGGAAATGGAGCCACATGGCCAGTGATCGCCAGGATGGGAAAGCGTATGGCGTTTGTGAAGCCGTATGGAGGACCGCTGAATATCTGGCGACTGGGACTGGACGAAAGAAGCAAGAGAGGTGAGAAAAACAGTGGTGCTAGTGATGCGGAAGATTTGATTCCCTCGACGAGCGATGAGTTCGCGCCTCAGTATTCGCCGGATGGGAAGAAGATCGCATTTGAGTCCTGGCGCTCGGGCAGCCTGGAAATCTGGACGTGTCAAAGCAGTGGTGCAGATTGTTCAATGCTTACATCCTTCGGGAATCCGGCAACAGGTCTGCCCCACTGGTCGCCCGACGGGCGGCAAATCGTTTTTTACTCGAGGCCGAAAGAAAGGGGACAGATCTAGTATGAATTCAGAAAGGGGAGGATTGCGGCGGTTGACGAACGACGCGTGGGACAATTTTTTCCCGGTCTGGTCGAGAGACGGTCGTTGGATCTATTTTTCGTCGAACCGCAGCGGGACGGATCAAATCTGGAAAATGCCTTCGCAGGGTGGAGATCCCGTGCAAATAACGAAGTACGGGGGCTTCGCTTGCGTCGAAACGGTTGACGGTAAATACCTCTATTACACTCAGGTCAGGGCCCCAATCGGAAGCCTCTGGAAGATGCCCGTGGAGGGAGGCGAACCAACCAAGATTGCGGAGGGGATTGTCATTTCCAATTTTGCAGTGACAGGGCGCGGACTCTACTACATGAGCCAGCCGGACACGCGTTCCGATACCAAACTAGTTCAATTCGTGAGCTTCGCAGACAACAAGACGAAGGAAGTTGCCACTCTCAAACAGGGAGTTTACCAAGGGTTCAGCCTTTCGCCCGATGAGCGCTGGTTGTTGTATGCACCAAATGGACGAGGTGGCAGCAACGTGATGCTAGTCGAGAATTTTGATTTGGATGGCGGGACCCAGTAAGTCAGGACCGACTGGCTCGAACGTGCCAGCTTTCTAAAGGGCCCAACAGAAAGCGACCATCGGATATTCCCTGGTATGATCAGGCACAGAAACGCGGGCACAACTGGGAACAAGTAGATGAGCGAGCTGGGTAGCTAACCGAAGAATGCAAAATCTAAATGCCTTGCAAGAGACACCAAACGTCGGGACAAACGACGATTTTCAGTCCCTCAGTTGGGCTACCAAAGGACAAAATGATTGCGGCTTCAGTTCAGGCACACGAGAAGTTTATGTTCGTTGACTTGCCCTCTTGGGCAACCTAACATGTGCGGCAAATGCCAGGCACTGACTCGCTCATCGGTCAAACCATCTCGCACTACCGTATCGTAGAAAAGCTCGGTGGCGGCGGTATGGGTGTGGTCTACAAGGCCGAGGACATCAGACTCGGCCGCTTCGTCGCGCTGAAATTCCTGCCCGAAGATCTTGCGCACGATTCGCATGCGCTGGAACGATTCAAGCGCGAGGCTCGCGCCGCCTCAGCCTTGAATCATCCCAACATCTGCACCGTTTACGACATTGGAGAGCAAGATGGCCAGCAATTCATTGTCATGGAGTTTCTCGATGGCCAGACGCTAAAGCACCGCATTTCCGGCAAAGCGTTGCCGGTCGAGGAGGTTGCAGACTTAGGAATCGAGATTACCGATGCGCTTGCTGCGGCACATGCCCAAGGCATTATCCACCGCGACATCAAACCAGCGAACATTTTCGTAACTAAGCGTGGTCATGCCAAGATTCTGGATTTCGGCCTCGCCAAAATCACCACCTCGGATCCTGCCGATGCATACACTGGGCCGACATTGTCTGACGACCCAGAACATCTCACCTTCCCGGGAATGGCCTTGGGCACGGTAGCCTACATGTCGCCTGAGCAGGTCCGCGGTAAAGAGCTCGATGCTCGCACGGATCTTTTCTCTTTCGGTGTTGTACTCTACGAAATGGCGGCTGGTACTGCACCTTTCCGTGGTGGAAGTTCTGGCGTGATCTTCGATGACATCCTCAACCGGATCCCGGTATCTCCCATTCAACTGAATCCTGATCTTCCTGTGAAGCTCGAAGAGACTGTAAACAAGGCTCTCGAAAAGGACCGTAACCTGCGCTACCAAAATGCCGCGGACATTCGCACCGATTTGCAGCGTCTGAAACGCGACACGGAAGCAGCCCGCACCGCGGCTACGGGCGGGATCACCGGACCGATGCCCATCGAGCCGAAGATCAGGCACGACGTGAAGCTGCTTCGAGCGGGGCTCGCTGTGCTGGTCATTTTGATCTTGGCGGTTGCCACGGGAATCTGGTGGATTCACCGGCAACGCCAACCAACCGCCGAGGCTTCAGCTGTAGCAAATGTGAACAGCATCCACTCGATCGCGATCCTGCCTTTTCGGAGAATCGGTGGTTCTGGAGAATACGATTATTTTGGTGCCGGCCTCGCCGATGTCCTTAGTGCGAAATTGACTAACGCGCGGCTGCTCGAAGTGCACCCGCCTCCGGCGACAGTCAATCTCGCGGACCCGAAGCTCGATCCCCTTGGACTGGGCCGAGGAATGAGAGTGGATGTGGTGTTGAGCGGCAGCTACCAGATCGAAGGTGGAATTCTGAGTTTCAGTTTTGAACTTCTCGACGTTCGAAGGAATGTGCAGATCGCCGGAAATGCCTACACGCGGCGTTTTACCGAGGCGATTGAAGTTGAACACTTGATGGCCGGTGAGATCGTGGATTCACTTAAGGCCTCTGCCGACACGGAACAACGGGCTCGCTTTATCAGTCCTCCCACGCAACAAGCAGATGCGTTTCAAGCTTATCTTCGCAGCAACTACGAGATGGATGTGTTCTGGAGAAGCCCGAGTGCGGAACAACTCGCGCGCGCTGAACAACGGCTAAACGAAGCGCTAGAGCTTGACCCGCGCTTCACACTGGCTTTAGTGAGCTTAGCTAAACTGCACTGGGTTGCCGTATTCTGGGGATACTCGGACGCTCCAACAAGTCTTCGTATGGCGCTCGAGGAAGCCAACCGGGCTATCGAATTGGATCCTGTCCTTGGAGAGGCTTATGCGGCCCTGGCGCTCATCGCACTTCAAGAGGGGCAATTGAGTCAAACGGAAGCCCGCCTGCGCGAAGCTTTCGCGCGCTCGCCAGGCTCCGCACTGGCCTACTATGCGGCCGGCTTTTATTACATAGATCGTGGGCTCCCCGAGCAGAGTGTACGTGCGTTTCTGCGTGCCAAAGAATTGGATCCCAACTTAGTCCGTCGAGAGTTGGCCATCGCCTATCGGTATCAACTTGATTTAGATCGAGCCGAGAAACAGGCCCGCGAAGCGCTCAGCCAGCATCCAAATGATCTTCTCGGCGAAGTAATGCTGGCCCGTATTTTGGCGGCGCGCGGCAAACTTGCTGAAGCTGGCGAAACCGTCCGCATTCTCTTGCAGCGGTCACCTCATGACCCAACTGTCCAAGGCCTGGTAACGCTGCTCGACGTCTTAGGAGGCAAGCCCGTTTCTATATCGGCATGGCTCGGCGAGTATCAACGTGTGTACTGGTCCGACGCCGGGTATTGTATAGACGTCGCAGAAGTTCTGGCCGCTGCCCATCAGAATGGCGAAGCACTTCGCTGGCTGCGAAGAGCAGATGAGCTCGGTATTCGCAGTTACCCATTTCTCGCTCGCAATCCGCTCTACAAGAATCTGCAAAAGGATCCAGATTTCCAGGCTTACCTGAAATCTGCTCGACAAACCTGGCTGGAGGCCACACGACACGACACACAAGAGCCGTTACTCCCCGCCGCTTCTTCTTAGTCCACCGATTGCTTCTGCTGCCTTTTCACTCCTACGCCGGCAGCGTAGAGGACTGATTCGCTGGTGCCGTCGAGGCCCAGGTCCGTCTCGATTTCCTGATCGACGAGAGCCGCAGTACAGAACGGCGCAAGTTCCAACCAGGTGGCAACCAAGCAAAACGTCTGGCAAAAATGTCCCGCTTCCAAAAGAACAGCGCGATACGCGCGAGAAAAGCCGTAACGCCACATCACCCGGGGGAGCACTCCCGTCATAACGAAAAGCGCGGCGCAGTCGCGCACCCATTCCTGACGAGCGCACAACTCAACAACACGAGCAGATTGTGCACCGTTGTGAAGTCGTTCAAGGCAATGCCCATCTCCGCGGTAGTGGTAGATGCCGCGTGGCAAACCCGTGACCCGCAACGCCCAGCAGTAAGCTTCAATCGGGTGACGAGCGCCGCCGGAAGGACTCGTCTTCAATATTAGCTTTCCTAGGCCCGGCCACGCCAGCCGTCCGGTCACACCCCATGTCAGCCACAGCAGAACGGAAAGGTGTTCGAGTGAAAGCCCTCCGCGGCCGAACTGCCGAAGAGTGCGCCTCCCAAGCAGTACTCGTGGAAACTCGGAGTTCAGAGAAGGACCTGGGCTTGGCAGAACGATATGATCGGCGCTGCGGTAACCTTTGATCAGCTCCGGCTGTGGACCCTTGCGCAACAGCGCACGAGCAAACTTGGTTTCGTCCGGTAATGGCGCATGTAAACGGAAGGCATTCTTGGTCGCAAAGTGGAAAAAACGCGCCTCAAGATCCCATACCTTCCACAACTCCAAGCTCGCTTCGCGATTCGCCTCAGCCGAGTCCTTTTCGATCAACAACGTGTGGTCCAGAAGTTGCCGGAGGATTCTTCGAACGGAGGTGAGACTATAACCGCGGAGCAGGTGCTGGATTTCTTCGGAGGTCCTCCAGCGATCGAAGAGGTTCAGGACCGCGACTAGTATAGGAGTACTTGCGACTGTTATCCCGGTTAGATAGTTTGTGCAGCGGAGACCTTCATTCTCGAAGGAAAATACCAGGCAGGCGGACCGCTTAAGTAGCTTCTTGGCAGTGTTGCCCGTCCCTCGCGGCCGATGCATATTTTTGAAAAGCTATTCCACGCTCGACAACCGTAGTGATGGTTCGTCCCGCTTAAGCCCGCTGCTTCTTCTCAACTTTCACGGGAACAAGATACCTGCCATGGGCCGCAATGATCACCGCATTCTCCAGTTTTTTCAAGGGAACCTTCAACTTTTGAACATCTGGAGAGATCTTCGCTGCATTTTCGACCACTTCCTTGAATTTCTCGAATTCCTCATTGAGTTTCAGCTTGGCTTCGTGGTCTTCTTCGCAGTTTGCTGAGGTGGCTGGAACCTTGGGGTGGTTGGACATGATACCCTCCAGAGTATCTAGACATTGATTAACAGTCCCGTTATTCACCACACAGACTTCTACCAACTTGGTCGAGGTCTGCATTATACGAGATAAATGGCCTGTTCCAAGAACAATTAATTCCAAGTCTTGCAGCACAGATGTTGCCAAGCGGTACTGAAAGGCAGATCAGCGCTAATTCCTGCGGAACGGATCCGCACTCTTCGAGCGCAAGGACGCACAGCAATTCTCAAATGGCCGCATGGTGCACACCTATGCCATGCAAGGCGATACCGCGAAGGCCAAGGCGGAGTACGCGAAGCTTCAATGGCCCACCTAATTGCTCAAGAATCGTTGGGAGATTCGGTTAAGTCCCGGCACGGGAAATCCGTAACTTGCTCCCATACTTGCTGATGTGCCACTGAATCAGAAAAGCAAACAGTGCTACTAGCAAAGCCATCTTTAATCTTGCGGCCTACAAAACTAAAGACTAGAAGTTTGATTGGGTAACGACTGATTTCGTCTGCGTTCGTTGGCTTGGAGACCGCAAAGGCATGGAAACGTTGACGACGACATGGGACAAAACGATTATCAACAGGACTGACGACCTTGAGAACTGGGCTGAACTGTTCCGGCAATTCGTTTCGAGGGATCTCAAGGTCTATGCTTACGCCAACAACCACTACGCGGGGCATGGGCCGGATACGGTCAAGTTATTTTGGGACATGTGGGAGCAGAAGAAATAAGCGATGCTTTAGACTCCGTTGGTTTCGATTCTTCTGGTTTAGTTCGTGCGATGCTGTTTTTAACTTCTATTTCAGGTTTCGAGGGCAGCTTTCTCCGAAGAGCTGGCAGTTCTCTTGTTGGATTTCTCCTTTGGCTTTGTCGCAAGCGTCCTTCCCGTCAAGACATGCGTACCGGAGATATTCATCCTGCTGCTTCATCAAGTAGCTACGTTGAATCGGAGGTCGCCCCGTGAACTCCGATTGAACCCTAACGTTCCTCTCACGTTCAGTTTCACTCTCTTGCAGCGCAACAACACTGCCGACAAGAACCGCAACCATACCAATAACCATCAAGGAGACTTGCCGTCTGCTTTTCTTGCTGTACCGTTTCACCCAGTAAGAATAATGCGCCATATTTCACTTCTTTGTTCCGCTGCCATTGGGGTCCCGGCTGCGGTGGCTTCGTAATTGAGGACAGTATAGTCCTTAGAATGAAGTGCGGAGTGGAATTGTATGCCGGACATGGGCCGAGGACGGTCAAGTTGTTTTGGGATATGTGGGAGAAGAAGTAGTAGACTGTAGTTCCCTTCCTTTGCCGCAAATTCTTGCGGAGAACCCCGATGGAAAAAGAAATGGATGAAGGCCGTAAACGAACTCTCGGCGTCATCGCAGCGATCTTTGCGTGCCGGAAACTGTCTGCGCTGGACGGTAAGCCATCACCAGCACGAGAGATGGCGTTTCGAGACAGCATTGATTTGGCGGCGGAAATGATGCGCCGGATAGACTCGCGATGGCCGTCATCGAAGCGGTAGAAGCCAACCTGCCCGTTGCCCAGTTGCGAATCTCTCTTCAATTCCTCCAGTTCGTCCTATTATGGCTGGGCAGTCAAGTGCGGGCGCATCGTTGAATAACTACGTAGCCCACCGACTGGGAGACACCACGGCGAAATTCGACACCAACCACGCCCAATGTGGGCATAAAACACTTGTTGCCAAACCCCAGGCTAGGTAGCTTTTTTTAATAGAATTTGGCGGACGTGAACACGCGTTCGACGAATATAGATTGTTTAGGAATGGCGGAGAGGGTGGGATTAAAGCCAAGTGAGGAAGCGTGAGGAATGGTTTAGATGCGTTTATATCTGTTGCGAAATCTATAGCTTGCAGACAGATTTTTCGGATTTAGCGCATCGTGTTGCTGGGAGCGAACTTTTCCGGGCTTAAATACCCTCCCAGCAGTACACATGTACTAATGAAAACAGGCTATTTACCGGCGACTCTTTCCACACTTAATAATAAGGAAGACATGCGCACGGGTCTGTCCAACTCCGTCTTCACCGTCGCAGGCCCCGCATGCAAATCGGCGCCGGTAGTGGGTCAATTTACGGTAACCAGAGCCCTTCTGGCAGTGCTCCCAGCATCAGACGAATCAGACTGGGTCACGATTGAGCGCGACGCGTGCTGACCTCGAAGCTAATTCAGAAAGGTTTCCAGGGTTTCTCAGTCACGCTGCGCCGCAAGCGGCTGATCGATCTCCAGAAGTTACAAGGTAGACATCCTTCGGCAAACTCCCAGAGTACAGGGTACCCGGAAGTCAGAACCAGGAATTTTGGATGCTGATCGCCACCCTTGATCGATACTCAGACGTCCTTGCGACTAGACCACCTTGATCTCTGGAAAAGGTATACTTGGTTTCGAGGCGCTCACCGTCTTTCCGCTTGGAGGAGCGCGCGGCATCCGCCAGGAGGTCGAATCATGGTCCCTTTTCCATCCTTCTTTGGCTATGCCATCGGTTCGAAAGGCACGTCGCTGAAAAACTCCAGTCACGATATCAAGGGAGGCAATCTAGACAATATCCACCTGGCGCCGGGACAGTCTCACGAAATCTTCAAGTTCACTGGTTCCGGCGTGATCACTCACATCTGGATCACCATTGGTGACGATGCTCCCAATAGCCTTAAGAATTTCGTTATCCGCGCCTATTGGGAAGGCAGCGAAAAGCCTAGCATTGAAGTTCCCATGGGAGATTTTTTTGGTCTCAACCTCAATCAGTACTTCAGCTATCAGTCCGCGTTCTTGAACTGTTCCCCTGCTCAGGGCTTGAACTGCTATTTCTCTATGCCCTTCCGCCGCTCCGCCTGTATCACCATCAGCAACGAAGGTCCCGCCGTCGCCATCACTCGCGTCAAGCCCGGCAGAAAACTCGCCCCCCCTTCATCCCTCTACTGGAACATCGACTTCCGCAACATGGAAGTTCCTCCTGAGGCCCTTTATTTTCACGCTCAATATCGCCAAGCCGTCCCCAATCGACCTGCGCATCTCACCGCCCCCAATACGGACGGTGCCCACAATTATGTCTTCGTCGAAACCACGGGCCGCGGACATCTCATGGGCGTAAACCTCGGCATCGTGCAGAATTCCACCGGATGGTTCGGCGAAGGAGATGACATGACCTTTATCGGCGATCCCACCATTCCCGCCATCATCGGCACCGGCACTGAAGATTATTTCAACGGCGCCTGGGACTTCGGAGACCCCCCAGTGCCCTTTGGCAATCTCTACAACGGCGCTCCCTGGATTCAGACACCCCAGCAGGTTGGCGGCCAGTACGTGATGTATCGCTGGCACGCCGACAATCCGATCAACTTCGAGCATTACCTCCGCCACACCATCGAACACGGCGACCAGAATAACCGGTTCGACGATTTCTACTCCGTCGCCTATTGGTATCAATCCGCCCCCTTCACGGATTTTCCCCAACTTCCCCCTGCTGTCGCCCGCATTCCCGTTCCAAAGAAAATCCACCGGCCCACGGTAAACAGACGACCTCCAAAGTAAACTTCCGCTCGCAAGCCGTTCTCGCCACATAAGACCGGCAATTTGCTTGTCATGTTCGACGTGCGAAGGATGGGAAGCCAATGTAGCGCGACTGTCCGCTAACTAATGGTCACGCGCCAACTCTTTGTTGCGGATGTTCGCGATGTTTCGGGGACGATAACGGCAGTCCGTCCCGGGGTGTCTTCTACCAAAGGGCAATGACCAATTTTTGCCCGTTCGATCTGGACGCTCGGCCAGGAGGCGCTGTGCAAGTTCACCTTTCAAAATCCGCCTACAAGCGGACCGACGTTAGTCGTCCTGAGATTCAGCAACTTCTTTTCGACGTTGGGAAGGTTATTTATCCCGCAAGGCCAAACACGTTAAGTTCGCCGTCCGACCCCACGTAGACTTTTCCGTTAATGACGGTGGGCTCGATCATCGGCGCGCCCTGGCTGTTGTTCCATGGTCCTGCTTCCAATCCGGCTACGTTCCCGTCTTCCAAGAGGCTCTGGGTAAGGTCCGTTGCATTGAAAGCCATGAGACGAAGCGGATTCACACGCCGAATCGCCCACACAATCCCGGTGTCCGCCTGACTCCCATTTGAGGATACAACCGGCGTTGCACCGCCGGCGTTGATAGGCGGAAACAACCGATCAACTGTACTGCCAGCCGGGTCAGCGGACTGATTCAGCACCCCACCTGGGAGTAGTGCCTCCTCCAGGACCCCTTCGCCACCCGCGACTAGCCGGAAGGGCCTACGTAGTAGGAACGCTTTTAACGAACCTCCAGGGCCAGTACCGTAATTTCCGCAATAATAGACGAACTGCTCTTGCCCCAGCGTTGCGCAGGCCGGTCCGCCCCATACGCCAGGTTGGTGACTGTCTGTCCCTGTCGGCTGCGCTGGACCGGGAGGTGTTCGGCCAGGATACAAAAACACCGTCTGAACAATATTCGCGTCTGAAGCAGCGCCCAGAACTTTGGTGAAGCCACCCAAGTGCAATCGATTCAGAACGTAGATCTTGCCTTCTTTTCCACATACCAGTAATAGCGGCAGAGCTGGGCCACCTTCGTGCGCCGGTATTAGAATGGGGGCACCGGAACCAAGGTCTAAGTCAAGTGGATCGAGGTTAGCGACGTTGAAGGGCGTGAAGAAGTCAACCAATTGAAGGCTAGAGTCGAGTTTCAAAACGGAATTGCCATAACCGAAGCCCACGCCCATTCCGCCTCGAAATGACCCGTTGCCTGTCACGCAATAGACATATCCATCCGCGTCACAGGCGAGACCGATGCCACCCTGCCAAATCCCTGCGCCATCGTGCCCACGCCTGTTTGCATCTCCAATAGTTTCGACCAGCACTGGAGGTCGCGTATCGGCAGCACCTGCAAAGATCGCGTTAAACACTGCGGTCTGAAGGAGCGAGGTAGCATCGTAGGCCAATATCCAACCGTAATACTCTCCCTGGTCACAGTGCGCTGCCCAAGCGATGTAAAGAGTGCCGCGGTTCAACAGAAGACCAGCCCGTTGATTTTGGTAGCGAGAATCGAAACAAACGGAATTTCCGGTTTCAGGATTTGTCATACTGGCTTCGATTAAGACGGGACTATGTGGTCGGTCCTGTAGTGTCGCCAGGTCCAAAGCATGCAGGCGTTGTTGATAAACAGTACCTAAGTTGTCGTCGATCAGCGTGGTGGGTTTGAGCGCGACCGATTTGACTACGACATACAAAGTCTGACTGGCCACATCGATCACGGGCGTACCCGTAATTCCGATCACTGGACTGATATTAGGGCAGTCACCGACGTCGCCTACGGTGAGCGGGCGTTCCAAGCCGTTCAAAAGGGATCTTTGTAGCAATGGAGTCGCATTTATTCCGTCGTTGGAGTCTGCATCGAATGCATACACCGTGGCGTTCTCCGTTGCGACAAAGATTACGTTGTGTGTTCCCTTACCTGGAAGTGCCAGATTACTGACGTAAAGCGGTTGAGCGTATGCCTGTCCATCGATCGCGTGCCTAAATAGTTTGCCAAACTTTGTCTCGGTGCCATCGGCAGGCTTGAGAGCCGCAACCGTCAAGCGGCTTTCGTTTGGATTCCATCCCGTTCTTGCATTGTCGTAGTGGTTCGTCGTGACGGCGTACTCGACCGTGCGAAGTGGGCTCTCATCGCTGGTTCCAGTCGCAACAATTTGAATAGCTCTTAGCTGATCACCTGGTGACAGCTTGCGCGGCAGTGGCACCCTTGCGCCTAACGGGGATAAGTCCCGCGCAGTTACCTCATCTCCTATCATTTGCCATGCGCTTGTGCGAATGAGGGTTTTGGAGTTAACGGAGACGTGGAGCATCGCACCGGGGATCAAATTGCGGACGATGATGGTATCGGTCGTCTGATCGATCGGTTCCAGGAACGGAATGGGGACACTCATGCGACAACCCCGCTAAACCAAGGATATGGCAGAGGCGTTACTTCTACCAAAACGCAGCGATAGTTGCAATCCCAGGCAATTCCTGGGAAGTTTATTTGTCGTATCTCTCAATTAGAACTGGGATAGCGGTATTGCTTGACTCCACATGGTGTATGCCGGATAAACCCCTTGCATTTAACGATTGAATTCAAGGTTCCTGGTCAAACAATCGGAACCTTACCCATCACCCGACGCCGAGGCTGCTTCCCTCGCCTGTCTTGAGCTCACGCTTCTATTCCTCTTCTGTCTCTCGCCTGCCGTCGAACGCGCCGTTTTTCGACGAGGTCCTGCAGGCGCTAAACTGGCCCCAGCAGTTTGTCTTCGTTGACTTGCCTCCTGCCTCAACCTAATATGAGCGCCAAATGGCGGACTCTTCATCACTCATCGGCAAGACGATCTCGCACTATCGCATCATCGAGAAGCTCGGTGGTGGCGGTATGGGTGTCGTTTACAAAGCTGAGGACGCGCGCCTCCATCGAAATGTCGCACTGAAATTCCTGCCGGACAATGTCGCGAACGATGAGCAAGCTCTGGCGCGTTTCCAGCGAGAGGCGCAGGCGGCGTCGGCCCTGAACCATCCGAACATCTGCACGATTCACGATATCGGCGAACAGGACGGGCAGGCGTTCATCGCCATGGAATATCTTGAAGGCGCCACGCTCAAGCACCGCATCGGCGGTCGCCCTATGGAGTTAGAGACTCTGCTCTCGCTCGCTATCGAAATTGCTGACGCTCTCGACGCCGCTCACTCTGAAGGCATCATCCACCGTGACATCAAGCCAGCCAACATTTTTGTCACCAAGCGTGGTCACGCCAAGATTCTCGATTTTGGCTTGGCGAAACTTGCCTATTTCGCCGACGGTGTCTCTGGCATGGGAACCGCAACAAGTGGAGAATTGCTGACCAGCCCCGGCACTATGCTTGGCACAGTCGCTTACATGTCGCCGGAGCAGGTGCGCGGCAAGGAGCTGGATGCCCGCACGGATTTGTTCTCGTTCGGAGGGGTCTTATACGAAACGGCGACAGGTGCGCTGCCTTTCCGTGGGGAAAGTTCGGGAACAATATTCCATGCCATCCTGGAACGACAACCAGTTCCTGCGGTTCGACTGAACCCCGACCTGCCGCCGAAGCTGGAAGACATTATCAATCGGGCGCTGGAGAAAGACCGAGAACTACGTTATCAGCATGCGTCGGAAATGCGTTCCGAACTCATGCGGCTGAAGCGGGATTCGGATTCGGATCGAGGATTGTATTTAGGGACCAAGGTGGTTCGCGATTCTGATACAGGAACTGCAACTGCCTCAACACGGGCAGCGGCTCAGGCGTCTGAGCGGCATACTCGGAAGCTCTACATTGCCTTGGCCGCTTGTACCGCGCTACTTGTGGCATGTTTTGTGGCGTATTACCTTTGGCCGCGAACCGAGATTCCTAGTGGTCCCGCAAAGATTACGCAAATCAGCCAGTGGAACAAGCCGCTGGACGACGCTAGGCTTTCTCCCGATGGCCACGCCGTGGCATTTGTTTCCCCGGTAAGCGGCATCGCGCAAGTGTTCCTGATGCTCACTTCTGGCGGGGAACCTCTGCAGCTCACAAATGACGAAGGCGACAAGGATATTGACAATTTTTCGCCTGACGGTAAAGAAATCTACTACCAAAAGAATCTCGGCCGCGACGAAACTTGGGCGGTGCCAACACTTGGGGGCAGTGCCCGGCGCTTGGTAGCTGCGCGATGGATGGTTCCCTCTCAGGATGGCGCTTCCATTTTTTATGCGAAGTCGGAAGGCTCCGGAATATTCCGCGCAGGGAAATCCGGGCTAAACGAAGAATTGGTCTACAACGCCAAGGGCACTGGTCTGTTCTTCATCCCGATACTGCCGTTTCCGGGCGGCGACGACCTGCTCGCAGGTGGTTTTCAAGTGGCCTTTGAATCCAAATTCCGTTTTTACAGAATAAACCTGACCAGCCATGTAGCAGTCGATTTAGGTGAGGTGTCCGCGAATGCGTTTGACGCCGTGTGGGGCGAACCAGGGAAGACCGTGCTATTCGGCCGGGTGGTAAATGGACTGATGAACATCTGGAGTTACAACTTGAGCTACCGGAGTCTGACGCAGATTACTTTCGGAACGGGACCGGACTACGCTCCCATGCCGGATCCGGAAGGAAGAGGCATTTATTTTGTGAATGGCAAATCCTCCGGGTCCCTGACCGCGTACCACGTTCATTCGAAGGAGTCCACGGACATTGCCGAGGACGCAACTGGGCCGAGCATCTCGCCAGATGGGAAGCGGGTGATGTACGTCACGCTTCCCTCAACCCACGGGTCCCAACTCTGGGTGTCGGACCTCGATGGTGGCAACAAATTCAAGATCGCCACAGGAGAGGGTCTGTGGACTGGGACTTGGGCGCCAGACAATTTTCACGTGACGTTTAGTGAATCAGGCGCCAGCGCAGGGGCCAAAGCCTACATCGTTGGGACCGATGGCAGCGGACTTCGTCAGCTGCCCCCGATGGGCGGGATCCCCGACAATCCGGTATGGAGTCCTGACCAGAAATCACTTTACGTCAGCGTCGAGGAGAAGGCGACTTCGATACCGACCGTTTGGAAATGGGCCATGGACGATTCAAATCCGGAAAAGATCGTGGAAAACTGTACTTTGATTTCGGACATCGACCCCGGCGGCGAGTACTTGCTTGGCTTCGGAAGATATGGAGAAAAGACTGGAATCTACGACGTGTCCACTTCCGATAGGAAATGCATCTCATTGCTTCCCGGCGTGGCAACTTTCGGTGCAATTTTTGCTCGCGATGGCAAGTCCTTCTTGTATGCCGTGGCTTCCCGCGCCGAAGTCACGATTTACCGTCAACCTTGGAAGGACGGTAAAACCATCGGGACTCCCCAGGTCGCGTTGAAGGTTCCGTTTGCTTTTCCAATGAATTACGGCGGTAGCGCTTACGATTTCTCCAGAGACCTTTCCACCATAGTTTATGCGCGCCCCGGCGGTCATGCGGACCTCTATCTTCTGAGTCAGAAATGAATCCAATAACAGAACAAAGTTGGGCTCGGGTTCTTATAAGTCTGGTATTGCGTCGCGTTACCGGAAAAGTGGCTTCCGGCACTGCCCGAAAATGCTCTGCACTTGAAGGCCGAGTTGCCCCGGCCTTTCAGCTACCTTGCCGCTTTTCAGATTCTGTTAGCACATAAGGCTCTCCGGCGCCAATTATTTCGCTGCGCTTTTCCACTTCGATGCGTAACTTGTGCGCGTTGACTACCGCGAGGCGAACTTGCGATTCGTCGACTGGTTCGTGTTTTTGTCCCACTGAAGCGGCGAGTAAGATGGCTGCTGCAAAGAATATCTGCTTGTCTTCTTCTTCCATGACTTTGATTCCGTTCTTTTCTCGGCGCTACTGTGGTGCTTATTCGTTTTGCAGAATGCTGCACCGACTCGCTGTACTGCACAAGATCATAAGCGAGAATCAGGCTTTAGAGCAGGGCCGTTTCCTCTCCGAATGATACCTGCAGGCGCACGCCCTCTGTCGTTTCGACGACGGCCTTGATCGTCGCCTCCACGATTCTGCCGCCGACAATTTCACCAGCACATGGTCGCCGACTTTGAATTGGGGCATGGCTCCGGCACTCCACGGCATGGCGGATTTTCTGGGAACTGCGCAGAATGCGGTGTCGGCTTGACCCTCACAGGTCATTTTGATATGGGGTGGGGATTGAGAACGGATTACCGCAGACACTCAAGCTATTTGTGGTTTTCTTCTGGAGGGCCACTTCAAAAAAGCGTCCTTTTATAATGCGTTAATCGGGCTTGGGCTCGACGAGAGCTCTCCAGAAAGTCATCAGAAGATATGACGCCTCTAGATAGGAGACAAACTTGGCCACGAGGAGATCACTGCCAACGCAATACCCCAGCATCAAAATCGAACTCGACGCGCTTTGCCTGCAAGGCCGCCGGACCCAGATAACCATCGACTCCAGGCAGTGCATCTTCGTCGGGACCGTCAATCAAAAAAACCGTGATTGCCACTTGTGCGCCCACGATTTGCACGCCCGGCAGTCTTACCTGTATGGCTCGTAAACGCCCCATCGCTGCGTTGGTAGATTCTCCCTCAATTCTCATTTTCGGCAACCGCTTGTGGAGGCGATGCTTATAAAGGAGGATGCCCTGCAATCCGGTATCGACTACGACATGGACTGGAACTCCCTGAACGACGAGAGGAACGACAAAACACGCGGAGGGGGAACGTTCAGGAGTTCCATCTTTTTCCAGTTGGAAAGAAACAGTTCTTCTATCGTAGTCGATGGAGAACCTCCTACTCTTACTCAGCAGATCGAGTCCAATAATTCCGTCCGCATGGTCCGCTAACTCGGAATATTCGGCTAGCTTTACGACCATGATCCGGATCGCCTCAGCTCGCAAGGGTCCAACCCGGAGCTCCGAAATGTCCGCCCACTCTACCGAAATGCGGCGGCCGAAACTGATGACTTCTCCGGAGTGTCGTTGCAACCGCAGTGTATCGGCCACTTTCCGATCAATCAGGCTATGGGATGCACCGGTATCCAAGATGAACTTCAAGCCGTGCAAATTTCCGATCTCACCGTTTACGACCACGAGAAAACCCGAGACCAGTTCGAAGGGCATCGTTGGACTAACAGATAGTTTGCCGGACTCTTGCGCGTTCAGACCGGATATGGACATAAGGCCAAAGATGGCATTGCCTGCAAAGAGAAGTAAATGACGCACGGCGTTCGCCTCTGCCGCAGGAGCGGCTGGAGCCGAGGTTCGAGCGGGCGAACGGATACCTCAATTCACGGTGCGTCGTCTGTTTGCATTGACTTCGTCAACTTCTAATGATTGGATAATTCAGGCACTTAGCTTCAGATGTCTCCACGCTGAGTTGAGCGCGCTGGGGTAGCGGGGGGCGGTTCCGAGGTGCTTGATGGGCGAGCCCGAAGATGGTTTCAGAATCCGATTCGCGGTCTTCGAGTTGGACACACGGTCGGGCGAGCTGCGGAAAGCGGGCACACGGATCAAGCTGCAGGACCAACCCCTAAAAATTTTGATAGCTTTGATGGAGCATCCGGGCGAGGTGGTTACAAGGGAGGAGCTGAAGCGTCGTATCTGGCCGGAAGATTCCTTTGGCGATTTCGACCACGCCGTAAACGTCGCGGTCGCCAAGCTCAGGGCGGTACTGGGAGATTCCGCAGATGTTCCACGCTATGTTGAAACGCTACCTCGCCGCGGCTATCGATTCATCTTCCCAGTCAACTTGCCAAGGGCACTGGACTCAGGAGCCAGCTCTGGTGTGGCGGAGGCCGAGGTAAAGCCCGCCAAGAAATCCACCGGTTTTCTGTGGGCGGCGGTTGGTACAACAATTGTGATTGTCGGACTGGTTGTGGGCGGCTGGTGGTTTTTCTCACGTAAGACTTACGCGCCGATGCAGCTCAGTGCCGAACTGCCAGTTGGCGCAGGAATTGATCGGTTCTTTGGCGCTCAACTGGCACTGTCCCCCGACGGTACACACATCGTGGTTTCCGAGGACGAGCCGGACCGCAATTGGCGCCTGGCCATGCGCAGTCTGGATCAGAGTCAGTTTGTGCCACTGTCCGGGGCCGACCACGCTTCCCGGCCCTTCTTTTCGCCCGATGGTCAGTGGATCGCCTTCTTTGCTGATCACAAGCTCAAGAAGTTGGCGGTACAGGGCGGCGCGCCTGTGACTCTAATCGACGCGCCCGGATTCAGCAGCGGTGCAAGTTGGGGTGACGATGGCAACATCATAGCGGCATTCAGTGGGGGCTCTTCCGGCCTAGTGCGAGTTCCTTCAGGCGGAGGTGCACCTGTGCAGGTAACCCAGCTAAGCAAGGACAAAGACGAAACTGCGCACGCTTGGCCGCAGGTCCTGCCTGGCAGCCAAGCGGTCCTATTCACCGCCTACGGCAGTGGCGGTTATGACGACGGAGAAATCGTCGTCTTTACCTTCAAGACTGGCGAGCGGAAAACCCTTCTTGGTGGCGCTTCCTTCGGCCGCTACCTGCCAAGTGGGCATTTGGTCTACCTGCACCAGAATACCCTGTGGGCCGCTCCGTTTGATCTCCGTCGGCTGGAAGTTACCGGAGCCCCACAGCCGGTGCTCGAAGACGTCAACAGCAACGTTAGTGGAGGGGGCGATTTCGACTTTTCCCAAAACGGAACCATCGTGTACGTGAGCTCGAGAGTGCCAATTCCGTTTCCCTATTCGATATGGTGGCTAGAGAGCACGGGCCAGACCAAGGCGTTACACGTGCCCCCGGGATTGTATGAGAATCCACGTTTTTCACCCGACGGTAAGCGCTTGGCATTTGAGCTGGCATCTGCTTCGGTGCGAGCGGACATCTGGGTGAAAGACCTTGAGCGCGACACTGTGTCGCGTCTCACAAACCTGCCGGGCCGGAACAATTTCCCCGTATGGACCCCGGACGGCAGGAACATTGTTTTCGAATCGTGGGACTGGGCAGGTTCGGGCATCTATTGGATCCGCGCTGACGGTGTGGGCGAGGCGCAACGGCTGACCGAGGCGGACCTAAAAACCTTTCAGTCCCCGCATTCGTTCTCGCCGGGCGGCAAAAGGCTCGCTTACTCTTTTTCTCAGGAAAGTTCCGGCTTCCGTGCGGAGATCTGGACAGCACCGATGGAAGGCGACCCGGACCATCTGCGGCTCGGAAAGGCGGAAGTATTTCTACGTACATCATTTTCCGAGTGGGATCCAGCGTTCTCGCCTGATGGCCATTGGTTAGTGTATTCCTCGGATGAGTCTGGGAAAGAGGAGGTGTACGTGCGACCCTTCCCAGGACCGGGAGGCAAGTCGCAGATCTCAACCGGCGGCGGCTCATACCCCCTCTGGTCGCGCGATGGACGCAAGCTTTTTTTCCTTACGCCGGATTGGCTCATCATGGTGACCAACTGCACCGCCAGAGGCGATTCCTTCGCCGCCGGAAGACCCCAGGTTTGGGCCCGGGAGAACTTGCCGTCTCTGGGCGGTAATTACCCTTACGACTTGGCGCCCGACGGGAAACGTTTCGCGGTGGTTCTGAATTCAGGCGGGACGCAAGCGAGGTCCACCGACAGTGTCACCGTCCTGCTGAACTTTTTCGCCGAGCTCCGCCGGAAAGTGCCCCCAGGTAAAGACTGAGACTGTTTTCGAATGTAAACCTCGGCATCGTGCATAACTCCACCGGATGGTTCGGCGAAGGTGATGACATGACCTTTATCGACGATCCCACCACCCCCGCCATCCATCGGCACAGGCACCGAAGACTATTTCAACGGCGCCTGGGACTTCGGCGACCGGCCAATACTCTTCGGCAATCTCTACAACAGCGCTCCCTACACTCAGAAACCTAGCAGGTTGGCGGTCAGTACGTGATGTATCGCTGGCAAAAAGTGACCCGGACTAGATGGAACCAGCAGCGCTTCGGTTAACAGCCGAAGAATGCAGAAATCTAAATGCCTTGTTTGGCATCGCTTGCCGGGAAAGACAGCGATTTTCAGTCCCTCAGTTGGGCTACTTGGGCTACCAAAGGACAAAATGATTGCTGCTTCTGTTGAGTCCCGATGAGAAGTTTGTGTTGTGAGAAGTTTGTGTTCGTTGACTTGCCCTCTTACGCAACCTAAGATGAGCACCAAATGGCGGACTCCTCATCGCTCATCGGGCAGGCCATTTCGCACTATCGCATTCTCGAAAAGCTCGGCAGTGGCGGTATGGGTGTTGTCTATAAGGCTGAGGACACCAAGCTCCACCGGTTTGTTGCCTTAAAATTCCTTCCTGACGGGTTCGCGCCAGACTCACAAGCTCTTAGCCGCTTCGACCGTGAGGCACAGGCTGCCTCCGCCCTGAACCATCCCAATATTTGCACCATCCATGAAATCAGCGAACACAACGGCCAGCCTTTTATTGTGATGGAATTTCTCGACGGGAAGACGCTGAAGCACTTGATAGACGATCGGTCTCTGTCCCAAGAACAAGTTTTTGAACTGGGGATTGAGATAGCAGAGGCGCTTGAAGCAGCCCACGCGGAAGGCATCATCCACCGCGACATTAAGCCAGCCAACATCTTCGTGACCAAGCGCGGCCACGCCAAGATTTTGGATTTTGGGCTAGCGAAGCTGGTACCTGCGTGGGCTGCACTGAATCTTTCGACGATGCCGACAGCCAGCGAGCGAGACATGCTCACTAGACCTGGTACGGCGATTGGCACCGTCTTATACATGTCACCCGAACAGGTGCGGGGCGAAGAGTTGGATGCGCGCACGGATTTGTTTTCCTTTGGTGTGGTGCTCTACGAGATGGTGACCGGGGTACTGCCCTTCAGGGGCGAGACCTCTGGTGTGATTACGGAAGCGATCTTGAATCGCAGGCCAGTTGCGCCAATTCGACTGAATCCAGACCTTCCCGCAAAGCTCGAAGAGGTCATCAACAAGGCGTTGGAGAAGGACCGGAAGCTACGATACCAGAGCGCCGCCGATATTCGCACGGATTTGCAGCGGCTGAAGCGTGATTCAGATTCGGCATGGCTACCAGCAGCAACAGGCGCAGTAATTCCTGCGGGCGAACAGCGAGGGGAACTTTGGAAAGTGGTTGTTCCTGTTGCTCTAGTGGTTGCGGTGCTTGCTGCAGCCGGATACTTCTATTTTCATCGCCCCCCGAAACTCAGCGACAAGGACACTATTGTCCTCGCTGATTTCACGAATGCGACGGGCGATACGGTGTTTGACGGCACGCTGCGACAGGGGCTATCGGTACAACTGGAACAATCGCCCTTCCTGAGCATTATCTCTGACCAGCGAATCCAGCAGTCCCTGCAGATGATGGGCCAGAAGCCGGATGTGAAACTCACGCCGGAGATTGCGCGGGAACTCTGCCAGCGGACGGCGGGCGCCGCCGTCCTCGACGGTTCGATAGCGCAGATTGGCACGCAGTATCTGCTGACCCTCAAAGCGGTCAATTGCGCAAGCGGTGAATCGTTGGCGAGCACGGAAGCTCAGGCCAGCGACAAGAACCATATCCTCGAAGCTCTGGGAAAGGCAGCCTCGGACATTCGGAGCAAACTGGGCGAATCCTTTAGCACTGTACAGAGGTTTGATACTCCTCTTGAACAGGCCAGTACGCGATCGCTTGAGGCCCTGAAAGCTTTCAGCACAGGCTATAACATTATGTACACAACAGGCTCGACTGAAGCCATTCCGTTTTTCAAACATGCCGTCGAGATCGACAAGAATTTTGCCCTTGCTTACGCATGGTTGGGGCGCACGTATAGGAACCTCGGGGAAAACGAAACTGCTGCCGATTACACCCGAAAGGCTTACGAACTCCGCGAACCAACCAGCGAGGCAGAAAGGTATTTCATCACGGCCTCGTTCGATATCGTGGTCACAGGGAATTTGGAGAAGGCCAAACAAACGTGCGAGCTTTGGGCCCAAGCCTATCCCCGCTTAGCGCTGCCGCATATTTTCTTGTCGGGGCCAATCTATCCGACCTTTGGACAGTATGAGAATGCGGTTGAAGAAGGCAGAAAGGCAGTCCGTGTGAATCCGGACAACAGTCCCATCCCTTACTTCATCCTCGGGTTTAACTACGTCAATCTGAATCGCCTCGATGAGGCCATGGCCAGCTATAGACAAGCTCTCGAACGCAAACTGGACCACCCTAACTTCCATACTGACCTTTATTTGATTGCTTTCTTGCAAAACGATGCGGCAGGGATGGAGCATCAAGCTGCTTGGGCAACGGGCAAGCCGGGAGCAGAGAACGAAATGCTGTCCTTGCAAGCCGATACAGCCGCTTATTCGGGGCGGCTCAGGGAGGCGAGGAATTTTTCCCGCCGGGCAATGGACTCCTCCGAACTAGCAGACGAAAAGGAAGCCGCCGCAACGTACCTCGCGAGGTCGGGCTTGCGGGAAGCCCTACTCGGCAATGCAGATGAAGCGCGACGCAGCGCGACTATGGAAATGCAGCGCTCGTCGAGAGACCAGGGGGTGCAGTACAGCGCTGCGCTCGCTTTGGCGTATGCGGGAGACGACAAGCAAGCGCAAGCGCTGACCGCCGATTTGGGAAAGAGGTTCCCGGAAGCCACAATCCAGCAATTTAACTTCCTTCCAACCCTCCGCGCAAAGCTTGCGCTCAACAAGAGAAATGCCTCCCAGGCAATCGAGGGTCTCGCGCCTGCCGCGCCGTATGAACTCGGAAGTCACGGTAATTACGGATGGACCGCCTTGTTCCCCGTTTATGTGCGCGGCGAAGCCTATCTGGCTGCGCATCAGGGAACCGAGGCTGCTGCCGAGTTCCAGAAAATCCTCGACCATCGCGGCATTGTACTCAACGAACCCATCGGCGCACTAGCACACCTTCAGCTAGGCCGCGCCTACGCCATGCAGGGCGACGTTGCCAAGGCCAAGGCAGCGTATCAGGATTTCCTCACGCTTTGGAAGGACGCCGACCCTGACATTCCGATCTTCATCGCTGCGAAAGCGGAGTACGCGAAGCTGCATTAGTTCCGAGGGCGAGTTTGCTCGAGTTGAAGTGGACGGTTAATGGAGATTCGAGGAGCAGGAAGCATCAATCTGAAAGTTGCGGCCGAATTTGTTTTGCCAAAGACAACATCTGTCCAGGAAATTCTGCGCTGATGCTTAGGCGTCCGTCTACCTGAAGTAATTCTCGGGTTGCTTGCTAGCGACCCTGCGAAGTTCGACTTTTAAATTGGGGACAAGGTGGCTTAATTCTCAGACAGAATCTACTGAGCCAAACAAGGATGGCGGCCGCTTTTGCCTATGGCAGGGTCAGCGTATTTCCTTCGCGCACCGCCGTGGCGCTCTCCATTCCCTGGTAGCGGTAGACCACAATGAGCACTTTGTCCGCCCCGATCGCCGGATCCCCGCCGAACGTTCGATTCGTCACCGTCAGACTGACCGAGTCCCCACGCACTTGTCTGCGCCCGAATTCCGTCACGTCCGCCGTTCTGCCTTGCACGCCATAGTACGCGCTGAGGATGCGCAAGCCCTCGAAATCCCGCCTCCCCGAGGCTGGGTAATTCGGCGCACGGTCCTTCCAATCGTCGCGGCGATCGTCCCGGCGCACGTTGAACATCTCAACGGGCACAAACCAACCCTCTCGGTATTCGAATTCGCGCTGATCATTCCGCGCGTTTCTGGCCAAAATGTACAGCGTCTTGTCTGCGCCAACCGCTGGATCTCCGCCCATAATCTGATTATTGACAACCACGCGGCCATTCACGCCCCCGCGGGCGATCAGATCTTTCAGAATATCCGTGACATCGTTGCGCTGACTCCGTGTTCCGTACTCCGCGCGGACAATCAACCATCCCTCGCCTTGCGCTCGTGCTCCCACGCTCAGCATCGTGATGCCCAGCGTCACAAGCACCACTGCGACCACGCCATATGCAGCTCGATTTGTGAAGTTCATGGGTGACTCCGTCTTACCTCTCATTGGGGTGACCTACTCGGCGGTTTGCCTAGCTTCCAGGACTGCCTGCGTTTTGGGAGTACGAACTTTCTCTATTTCGTGCGCGAGCCCGGTCATGTCGAACTGTGTCGTGACCCCCGGTTCGACTTCTAAAAGCATCGCCTTGTGCTTCATCATGTCTTGAATAAGGAGTTGGTCACCCCCAACAGAATCATCTGTGGGGCCTGCCAGCACTGGACCGATGGGAGCGCTTGTCTTAGCCGGGTATGACCATAAGACGCTGTGTAGGTTCTCCGTGGCGAACCCCAGTTCGTCCCACTCGATGCGCTTCTCCTGTCCGTCCTCAAATTTTACGCGGAGATACATTAACTTGCCTTTGGCTGGCTGGTTATAGACTGACTCCCAGCGCGCATGCCTGACGAAAGACAAAAAAGAATACGTTCCCTTCTGGAGGATAACTAAATCAAATTTGCCGTCTAACGAAGTCCCCTTCAGCGCAACGGCGTTGCCGAGGCGGTCTTTGACACTTTCAGAACGCCAGGCTTGCTGATTCGCCCATCCGACCGACGGCACAGGAAGCGCAGCCGCTGGGTCTTCTACTACGGGAGATGTACTGGCTGGCGCAGCCGATGCCTGCACCACTGCCGGCGCGCTCTTTGAGACGGCATCCGGGGAATTCCCTGAGCAACCTAGAGTGGTGAACAGGATGCCTGTGGACACTAATAAAAAGACCTTCTTCATTTTTGTCTCCCCCACAAAGTGTTCGTCGAGGTCGAAGGCTCAATGTTCTTCAGTCTGAGGTTTCTTCAGCAAGCCTTGAATAGCCCGAAGGTACAGGTGTGCTCAGGAGACTAACTTGCTTGATGGTATTCCATCTCGTGCGCTATCAGACAGGATTGCGTGACTTTCGTTCTTAGAGGGCTGGGCGCCAGCAATGACGCCCGCTGCCGTGCAAGGTATTCTTTTGAAGGTACTCGTAGGAGACAGAACAGCCGCTGGCGCAACCACGGCTGGAACACAACGCCCCCGGGGATAATTTCTTCGGGGGCTATTTATATCCCAGGGTATTTCGGGCAAGACCAGCCTTAGGCATCCGATGGAACCATCTGCCACTGATAGATCAGCGCCGTCTCATTCCCAAAATGAAACCTGAAGACGACGCCCATCTGTCGTACCAACGGCGGCCTTGATCGTCGCCTCCACGATTCTGCCGCCCGACAGTTTTACCCGCAGGTGGTCGCCGACTTTATGTTTGCGCATTGTTGCGGCATTCTATGTGACACGTAGCTGCCCGGAAGGTATTCGACCCAGGCCTGCCCAATGCTCTGCCGTGACCCGCGATACAGACACAGTCAACGTAGCAGAGCATCGTTTATGTACTGGCCGGGAAGCAGTCAACCACGGCAAGAACGCTAGGCGTTCTCTCACCGAGCTGAACCGCCCCCGGCCACTTCCCATCGAGCTATTACCCGCTGTCAAGTAATTTGCACACTCTTGGAAAGAGTTTGCAAGTTTGCGCCTGAGAATAGTACGTAGGGGATCACGCCATTCGTGGTTGTTAGCCGGATACCACGTCGCACGTTAGATTTAGCGCCATTCAGGGATGGCGAAGTTCAATTTCTTGCTTGGCATCACATATGCTTGAGCACTCCTCACGGGCTACTTGGTCAGACGTTTCAATCCTCCGCCCCTGATGGAATAAGAACCGCTGAGACTTGATAGGCCTGGCACCTGTAGCCCGTGCCACTCTTCGCTCGACAGACCGCCAGCGCTTGTACGCGGGATCGACGCGGTGTGCTGGAGGATTCCCGGCCAATCCATCTCGCTATCACCCCGTTGTCAATTTCGTCACCAACGCCGTCACTGTGATTAGCGGCACGGCCAAGCACAACTTGAGCGAACTATATTCTTTGTGGCCGGAGCTGATAATCTCTTCACGGTGGAGGCTTGTGGGAGCTTGCACCGTGGTTCAACCCCCGACCCCCGGCCGTCTCGCAGTCCGCAGGCACCGATTTGGTCTTTCCGTGTGTTCTTCTCGCCTAGCTCAGATCGCCCACGACATGTTCAAGGACTGCGACGGACGCCACCGTCAGAAATATTCCTCGCACTAACCGAAAGGAGAGTGTTGCCTAACCATTCGGTTAGCCCAAGCGTGTAATTGCCTTCTTTCGCATCCCTGCTGGTTTCTGGCCCGGCGCCTAATTCCCATCGAATCTGGAACTTCACTTTCCGGCCTGTCCCCTTCTGCCGTCCATACGAGTCTGGCCCTCCGTCTGCTTTCCTTATCTGCGTCGGCAGTTGGAAAGTCAAACAGGAGTCAGGTCTTCGCTTCCGACAAAAAGGAGATTTTATGAAAAACCTACGCTCTATCCTTCTCGCTTTGACCGTCCTGCTGCTGGCGACCGCCGCCCAGGCTCAGACGACCAACGTAAAGGCTAGCATCCCCTTCGACTTTGTCGTTGGCGATCACACCTACTCTGCTGGTGAATACACTGTTAAATCTCTGTCCCAAAACAGCGCCGCCATTCGCATTGATAATGCCGACGAGTCTGAGAAGGGCATGACCCTCTCAAACGCATGCCAGAAGGGTCAACCGGCCGACGGAACCACCTTGGTTTTCCAGCGCTTGGGCGACAACTATTTCCTCTATCAGGTTTGGACTGAAGGCAATACCACAGGCCGCGAGCTCCGGATGAGCAAGGCCCAAGTCCAGCTTGCCAAGAACAATAGCAAGCCCGAACTCGTGATCGTTGCCGCAAACATCTCCCACTAACTGCCCGACACCACCGCGGTGTTCAGCCCGAAAGAGGGAACGTCCCACCCGTTCCCTCTTTTTTATTTGGGGCCGTTCATATTTCAGGGCAAGGTAGGCCTTAAACATCTGATGACACCTGCAGCCTGACACCCTCGGTTGTATCGATGATGGCCTTGATGATTGCTTGGACGATTCTTCCCCAGAGAGTTTCACGAGAACGTGATCGCCGACTTTGTGTTTGTGCGTAATTTAATGTCCTAGTTCACTTGATGATTTCATGTTGGGTGAGGCTTGGAAGGCCTTCTCTACCGGTCAACGATTCTTCTTGCATCGGCGACAGCGTCAACAATCGCAGCGACGTATGCCGGACTGTTCTGCGGAACCGTAGATAACTTCCGTGCTGCCAGGATGGCGGCGACAATTGCGATCACCGCCATCTGTTCTGCCCGCTGTGACAGTCAGTTAGTCAGCAGACTTTCAATAACCCTTATCTCAACCGTTCTTCCAACCTCCGTAGCAACAATCGCGCCGCGAGTAGTACCAAATGGAGGCGAAAAGTCGAATCCTCCTCATCTGACAGACCCGGGTGCGCTCCTTGTGGATGGAGCCGCCGATAGAATGCTTCGAAGTATCCCGTCCCCTGTCCACTCCACTCATTGAGTTCTTGAATGAGAAAGGGTGGATTCAGAGCGGCGAGCCAAAGGCGACTGGCGTTTCCATTGACTGGCGCCGGAACGTGAAAATGCGTGCTCAGCCTTTGAGCGATCTCGTCGAAGAGTCCTTCGACAAACGTCCTGAGTTGACCGTTCGCTCCGGCCCACTCGCCCCGTCCGTGTGCCGCGATTCCTTGATCGAGATGTCCGAGCGGCACATCGAAGCCATAACGCTGCAAGAGCCTGTGAACCTCATCGTCGGCTTGCGGGATGTCAAGGGCCTGAGGAAGCGTCGGGCGAAGTTGGCCTTCCTCGACCGTATACCCGTCTAGCTCCAACGCTCGATTGAGATTAGCGTATCGTTCTACGAACCTACCGTAGTCGAACTCTCTGTGGTTGCTGCCTGTACCGGATGGCTTCGCCGACCAGCTCTTCAACAATGTTGTCGGTTAAGTTCACGCCATCTTCTTCAACAAGCGGATTCTCCAGTAGATATCTTACGAGCAAATTGACCCGATTCCTGACAGTACCAACCCAGTGAAAGCCTTCCAGACCGTGCTCAAGTAAGAATCTGTCCAAGCCATCATGGCCAGTGTTTTCGAGGAGGTCCGTTGCCTTCAAGATAGCTTTCCGTGAATATTTGGACATTATTCCGTCCTGTCTTCCATATACCCCACAATTATAATGTTCAAAGAAGTAATCGAGCGTCGAGCTGGATACCACACTTCGTTTCAGCGGACATTCTCGACTACCTGCCACAAATGAATAAGCGCGGTCTCATCCTGTCCAAAATCCACCTGTAGCCGCTTGCCATCCGTATGCTCAATGACGGCTTTGATCGTTGCGTCTACGATCCTGCCGGTATGCAGATTGACCTTAACGCGGTCGCCGACTCCATAGGTCGGCTCGGAATTGAGTGGTTTCTTCTTGCTGGGCATCGTGCAGGAGCTTATCATGTCGATTCTTCGCCTCCCCTACCAAAATAGAATCCTTCGCCAATCCGCGGTCGGGAGTGCGATCATGCAATCCATTCAGCTGCGACCTTGGACGTCGAAGCGTTGCGAACGCGGCTCAGGAAGATGTCCGACGAAGACCTGCGCAAATTCGGTAAGGCGGCACGATACATGGTTTCTCCGAGAGCGAATATGGGAATGCCACCGCTAGCGGATTTCCTACTGCAATTGGAGGAAGCTCGCAATGAGTGGCGCAGAAGGAAGGAATCCGCTGTGGGTGACTTGCGACGCCTGATTCAGAAAGAGTCCGAAGAGGTGCCGGCTGCCGATCGCCAATAGCCGAAGGTCTCTTTCGTGATCCGCGGCCTTGGTGCCACGGATTCCTTTCCATACAGGCCTTCAAGGCAGCGAAAGAACGCAGCCGCCTCTTCCTCGAGGCCCAAGAGTCGCAGCGATTTCAGGATGCGCGTAATTCGCAAATGATTATGATTCGACGACATGAGCCAAGTGCTCGACCGCTCGAAGAATGACTCAGACGGAACAACCCGGAGAGGGCTCTCCTCAATTAATTCGAAGCCGTAGAAGGCCAGCATTCGCTTGAACGACGCCTGCACGTTTCGGCGGAGTTCGGGCCGCGACCGAAACTCGCTTATGGTCCCGGCGTCCAGAATCGGGGCGGCCGGGTTGAAGGCACTTCTTTCAGCCAGAGGGAAAAGCCACTGGACGTAATCGTGGGTACGTTCCAGCTCATCGTCAGACCACTGCAGAATATTGCGGAGGAATCGTCCTCGGTCATCTGGCTGAGTGCCTGAATAAAAGCTCAGTAGCTGAGCCCCGTTCTCTTTCACGCTGACTCCTAGGAGGTCGTGACCGATTGAAGCGAAAAGGCTACAGATTCTTTTCACCCCTATTTGTTTTGTAAGCGTCTAACTCGTCCGATGCAAAACAGATAAGCATATCCAGACATTCTGAAATCGTGACTTCTTCTGCTTGCTTCAACCCAGGGATATCGTTGTTGAATCAGGGTCATTGCCCGTTCAAAAGGGGGCCGAAGCTCCTTCGCGGGTTTTTGCTCCTCTTTGATGCTCATGGAGCCCTCCCGCCTTAAATCAAACACCATAACAATGCGCGAACTTCAGAGTACCAAACATGCCGCTTTCCGGGCTGCAAGTGCCGCGATTACAAAAGGGCCCGACCTTTACATCCCAGACACTCGTCGGGTGGGGCCTTTAGATTTGATAGGTCTGCCATCGTTAGCCCGCACCACCGTCCGCACCACGCAGCAAGAATGGTCACGCAAATGGAAATCTGTTCATCAACTACACAATCTCCAGTCCAACCTCTCCTTCCTGCCTGGAGCCAACTTTGCCCACCCAGACCACACGACAGCGCACCGAATGGAATGGTTCTGGATCAAAGACAATTTCGACAAATTGTCCGCGCCGGAGATGGAAACTTCCGCGCAGCCTGTAGCCTTCTTTCGACGAATCGAGCACGAGACAAGGAAGCCTTTTTTGATCGCGGTCTAGATTGACAACCAGGCTGGCACGCCTCTTCAACATCACGCGCTTAGAGCGGCGGCCCTCGGAGGTAGGAAAGCGGGGCATTCATTCGTCTCGGAGTGGTGATAGTACACCCCTCCGATTAGTTCCTCATTGGAATAGTTGAGAACCCGAATACGACGGTCTTGAGTTCGCGCCGCTATCCAAGCCATTCAAACGAGAGAGCAGGTGGAGAAAACGCGTGAGACTTCGGACATCGGGTCACTTGTACCGTCGATTGCCACACCGAAGATTGTGAGAGACTTCCCGACACATGTCGTTCGCCTGCTAGTCCGTTGCATTGCGGCTTTAGCCGCAAAGAGCTATAGTGGCCCACATTCCCCCAGGGCCCAATCAAAAACCTAGGCTGATTCCAAGGAGCATACGCGATGAGAAAGCTGCTATGGATCGGATTGCTAGTCGCATTTCTGACGCCAGTTTCGGCTATGGCGCAGAGTGCCTTTGATGGTACGTGGAAGTTTGAATTGACCACTGCACAATTTCCCAACAAACCAGACGTCTATCTGCTTCAAAACGGCATGTACTCCTGCAAGACATGCATTCCCCCAATCGAAGTCAAAGCTGATGGACAGGACCAGAAAGTCACCGGGTATCCTTACTTTGACACCGTCAGTGTCAAGATCGTGGACGATCACACAATCGAGCAAACCAACAAAAAGGACGGGAAGGTCAACGGCACTTCAAAAACGACTGTCTCTCCCGATGGCAACACCATGACCTTTGTCTTCACCGATAGCTCTAACACCAACGCCGACCCAGTCACTGGCAAGGGTGAGGCTACTCGAGTAGCGAAGGGTCCAGCTGGCGCCCACCTGATTTCCGGCTCCTGGCGGACTACCAAGTTAGACAATCTGTCCGACAACGGGCTTCTGGTTACGTTCAAAGTTGAAAGCGACACCTTGACCATGACCACTCCGACAGGACAGAGTTACACGGCAAAACTCGATGGCACGGAGGCCCCGTACAAGGGCGACCCAGGTATCACCAGTGTATCCGTGAAGCGGACGGGCAAGGACTCTTTCGAAGAAACTGACAAACGCGACGGAAAAGTGATCGGCGTCGCGCAAAACACTGTGTCCCCTGACGGCAAGACCTTGACCGTCGCGGTCAACGACATCCTGCATGGCACTACGAGCCAGTTTGAAGCAAAGAAGCAATAGGCCAGGGTCGGGGAAACACATGCCTGTTTCCCTTACCCGCTGATCCGCACAACTCACATCAAATTGCTGGACTCGCACAGTTAGAGATCCTAAACTCCCTTTGACCCGGTGGCTCGCGACCACCAACTTGCTGGCGGGGCATTCTCATCACGGTTAAAGGGCCGCCCAATTCCTTCCTCTGCCCCGTTTGTCTTCCCGTGCAGGGCTTCGCTTCGACCGGGGGCAGAGTGATGAATCACCAGAGGGTGGGGCCAAAAGAGAAGATCAAAAGGGGCCAAATCAAGTTGACGGAAGCAGCATTCCCGTCAATGTGAAGTACTGGTGGTACGGGACACAAGACGGCTCAGTCGCCAGTACGCCACGAGAAAATGTCCGAACGCACGGGCATTGTGAGGGGACGTGGCGGTGTGGGAAGCGCCGTGTGCACATCAATACTGGCCGACAAAGCGTGCCGCATACGTGCCTTTCGTACAACCCTGACGGCCACAATAAAAAGGCCCGGTGCCATTGCGCCGGGCCTGTCAAATATCGCGCTTTATCTTGTCGAATGACGTCTAATCAGACCAACTCTGATCAAGACGTGCTGTCTCCGTGCGGGAGACAATCTGCGCGACAATTTCTGTTTACCACACTGAATAGCAGATTTCAGTGATGGCCGTCACCCAGGGGCAAAGAAGAATGGGTCTTTCCTGCTCACGAGTGAGTCGTGGCGAGCCAAGATCGGAGATTGAAATTTGCAGTCCCAGCGCCGGTTGCCTCGTTGATCGCGAGATGGCCGGCGCTTTTTCTATTTGTGCTTGAAAATTGTCGCCAAGACTGTCCCCTTCGACCCTTTTATTCGCGACGAATGAGCCACCGCTTCAAAAGGGGTGTGGTTCTTTCTGTTTGTGCCGAGCCTCGTGGAGTTCCATTGACCATCCTAGGTTAGACATGTTACATGTGTTCCATGTCCGAAGATAAAGCAAGCCTCAATCTGCGAGGAGTACCCGTTTCGTTGATCCGTCGCGCGAAAGCAGCAGCTGCTCTTGAAGGCAAAACCTTGCGCATCTTTGTTATCGAAGCTATCCAAGAAAGAATCAGGAAGAAACAATGATCACCCTGAACGATGAGCTACGCGAGGAATTGCTGCGCTCTCCGTCCTTTTTATCCTGGTCCCCAGATTCGAAGCCCCAGAAGCCACAGACGATCAGTCTAGAACGAGGCCGGCCCTTCACGTACAAAGGGAAACGTTACACCAATCTTGCTGTTGACGAGAAACACTACGCGCCGGCCGATCTTGCGAAGGCCTGGGGTTTGTCAGCGGAAAAAGTCCGTCAACTCTTTCGCATGGAGCCCGGCGTTATGCGCCTCCCTGGCAAAGGTGATGGTGATCGCAGCTATGTGACGTTGCGCATTCCGCAATCCGTTGCCGTTCGTGTTCATACGCGGCTGACCGCGGTTCTTCAAACGCGATAAATCATGCTCTGGCGCAGACACGTACCGGGATGTCCAGTAAAGCATCGAGAAGAGATGCGACAATGCTCCTGCCCGATCTTCAAGGAATGGCGTGTCAACGGCACGCGATACCGCAAGAGCATGAAGACCGGCAACTACCAGAAAGCCTTGGCGATCCACCGACTGGAAGAGCGCGATGGCATCAAGCAGCTTACGACATCCCTCGGGATCAAGGATGCGTGCGATCGCTACATGCAGGACGCCCAGGCGCGTGACCTGAAAGATCCAACGCTATACAAGTTTCGATTGCTGTTTCGTCAGCTGCAGGAGTTCGGTGACGACAAAGGTTTGGTATTCATATCCGACCTCAACGTGGACAACCTGCGCCAATTCAGGGCTACGTGGCCGAACGAGAACGAGTCAGCCCGGGTCAAGCTAGGGAATCTGCGCGCCTTCATCGGGTTCTGTAAGAAGTCGAAGTGGATCGAGGAGAACTACGCCGAGGATTTGAAGGCTGCGAAGGTCGTGGACCGGAAGATCGTGCCGCTCGAGCCTGATGAGATCGTCAAGATACTGAAGGCCTGCGACAAGCATTCGCACAAGAGCCGCGGCTTGCTACTACGAGCTATGATCCTGGTGCTTCTTTATACGGGGTTGCGGATTCGTGACGTGGTGACCCTGCGCCGCGACTCTGTGCGGGGAAATAGGTTGTTTCTCCGGACGGCGAAAACCGGAGTCGACGTATTTTGCCCCCTCCCGCCAGGGGCTGTAACAGCCCTTGGAGCTATCCCGGCCAAGAACCGCTGGTATTTCTGGAATGGCGCCTCCAAGCCCAAGAGCGCGGTAGGCGGCTACCAAAAGTCCCTGGCCAAAATATTCAAAGCTGCCGGGGTCCCCCGGGCCCACCCTCACCTTTTTCGGCACACCGCAGCCACCTTTCTTTTGCAAGATGGAGTACCCCTGCAGACCGTTTCCACACTTCTCGGACACTCCTCGATCAAGATGACGGAGCGAAGATACAGCCATTGGATCAAGGGACGGCAAGAGAAATTCGTGGATGACCTCAAAACTTCGTGGACCCATTTGGACCCACTAGCTTCATCTTCGCGCCAAGCATCGTCGTAAAGTATTGAAATAAAAGAATAAAATAAGAAGGGAGGCGGGCCAGGTCTTCCCGCCTCCCCATATTCGCCTTTCGGCGAATCCGACTAGCCTGACGGAGGGCGGCTAGCCGGTCGTGTGTTGGCCTACCTATGAAATGGATGGGACGCGAAAAAAGTTACACCCAGCCGAAAAAAATGACTAAAATCTTGATGGCTTGCCTCGCTCCCGGAAAGAGACCAATCGCGAATGCCCCGGCCCACACAACTAAGCACGGATAACATCCTGCGTTTGCTACAACTTAGGAATGATCCGGTGTCGCTGGAGGAACTGGCGCGATCGCTGCATGTGAAAAAAGGTAACCGCGGAGCACTGCTGGGGATGCTCGCCAAGCTGAAGAAACGCGGGTTGGTGGAAGCGTTATCGCACGAGCGGTTCCTGTTTCGACGCAGCCAGCGTAACGCTGCGCCCGCGTCCGCCACGACGCCCGCTGCCGCGCCGGAAAAGATTCCGCAACACAAGGCAACGGCGCGCGACGAAATCCGCGGCCGGCTGGTGCACCACGCGGATGGGTATGGATTCGTGGTGCCCGACGTGGCGCTGCCGAACGTCGACGGCGACATTTTCATTCCGCGCGACCAGATTGAAGATGCCATGCACGGCGACCACGTGGTGGCGAAGATCACGCGGCTGAGCGGGCAGGCGGGAGCGCGGAGAGCAGAAGGTCGCATTGTGCGCATCGTTGGGCGCGCGCACCCGTCGGTGGTCGGGCAGTTTCGCTATGTATCCCGCGGTGCGGTGGTGGTGCCGTACGATCCACGCGTGCAGCACGAAATCGAGTTGTTGCCCGGTGAAGAGCTTTCTGCCGCGCTGCGCGAACAATTGCTTCCGGCAAGCAAGGAGCAGTCGCCACGCAACCGGCGGTTGCCGCACATCACGAAGCTGGATGGAGCGGTGGTGAACGTTGAGCTGCTGCACTATCCGCGGGGAGGAGCAGCACCGGTTGGACGGGTGATCGAAATTCTGGGGCGTCCCGGAGATTTGGGTGTCGACACCGAGATCATCATTCGTAAACATCATCTTCCGTACAGCTTCACGCCTGAGGTTTTGCAGGATGCGGAACGGATGGCGCTGGCGGTGACGGAAACGGACCGAGCGGGCCGGGTGGATTTCCGCGAACTGCCGATTGTGACGATCGACGGAGAGACGGCGCGCGATTTCGACGATGCGGTGTACGTTGAGCGCCGTGAGGACGGCGGGTGGCTCCTGCAGGTGCACATTGCGGATGTTGCGCACTATGTCCGTCCCGAATCGCCGCTGGATCGCGAAGCGCGGCTACGTGGCAACTCCGTGTATTTCATCGACCGTGCGGTGCCGATGCTGCCGGAATCACTTTCGAATGGCATGTGTTCGTTGAAGCCGCGGGAAGAGCGGCTGGTGATGAGCGCGATCATGCACTTCGATGCGGCAGGACGGATGACGAATTCGTCGATGGTGCAAGGGGTGATTCGGTCCGCGGAGCGGATGACGTACACGAACGTGAACAAGGTGCTGAACGGCGACCCGGAAATGACCGCCCGATATGCGCACCTGAATCACCACTTTCGCGGGATGAAGGGACTGGCGCTTTTGCTGAACTCGCGGCGTCAGGAAAACGGTTCGATCGACTTTGATCTGCCGGAGCGCGTAATCGAGTTCGACGACCAGCAGCGCATGACGGCCGTTTCTCGTAGCGAACGAAACATCGCGCACCGCATCATTGAGGAGTTCATGCTGGCGGCGAATCGAGCGGTGGCGCATTACCTGATTGCGAGAGGAATCAAGTCACTGCATCGCGTGCACGAAAAGCCAGACGCACGAAAGGTGCTGGAATTTGAGGAAATCGCGCGGGCGTTCGGCTTTTCCCTGGGCGTGGCCGATCTCCACCAGCGCGAAGTGACGGTGCGGCACGGGAAGGTGCCGGCGCCGGCTCGCGCGGGGCGGCCAGACTCGTATGGGAAAGGGCGCGAACGGCAACAGCGTGTGGCGCTTCCCGGCACGGAAATCAGCATCACGCCACAACACTATCAACGGTTGATCGAGAAAATTTCCGGGAAGACGGAAGAGCGCATCCTGTCGTATCTAATGTTGCGTTCGCTGAAGCAAGCTCGCTACGCAGCGGACCCGCTGGGGCACTTTGCTCTCGGCTTCGACGAGTACACGCATTTTACTTCGCCGATTCGGCGCTATCCCGACCTGATTGTTCATCGGGTTTTGAAATGGGTGCTGGCGCATCCCGACGCTCCCGCGCCCGCGTTCATCAAGCCTGCGATCGGCGAGGAGGCTTCGCTGTATTCGGAGAAGCATCTGGAGGAGATTGCCGCGGAGACGTCGGAGACAGAGCGGCGAGCGGCGAATGCGGAACGCGAGCTGCTCGACTGGAAGACGGCGCAGTATATGGAGCAGCGGCTGGGCGATGAATTTGACGCGCTGATTATTTCGATACAGAAATATGGCTGCTTTGTGGAGTTGTTTGACATTTTTGTGGAGGGCTTGCTGCCCATCAATGCGCTGGAAGAGGCCGCGGGAGCGCGCTGCGTGTACCGTGAGCGCGATCACGCGATTGTGGCGCTGCCCGGAGGCGATGGAGATCGTCGCGGGCGTCGCGGGAAAAAACCTGCGACACCCCTGGAGTGGAAACTGGGCGACCGCGTGCGAGTGCGGGCGGAGCGGATCGACCCGATGCGGCACCGTGTGGAATTTGCGCTGGTCGCGCCGGCCTGATTCACCTACATTGCGATCACGCCAAGGAAAAGCAGATCCCTCGCTGCGCTCGGGATGACAATTCAAGCCTAGGCAATGTGAACCGACCGCTTGGGATGACAATCCACTAACAGACAATGCGAGTAGGCGCTCTGAATGATGAGACGAACTCGCCACTGAACTACGGCTTCGGTAGTTGGAGCATCATGCCGCTGCCCTGGCCAGATTCTACGGTTGGCAATTGGCCATTCCATTTATCGATGAGCGCGCGAGAATTTTCGATGCGGCGCAGATCGAGCAGTTGCGGCGTCAGTGAATTCTGACGAATGCGGTTGGCGTCGGCTTCGCCCTGCGCGCGTGTCACCATGGATTTGGCGTCGCCTTCGGCTTCGGCGATTTTCTTCGCTGCTTCCGCCTGGGTGGTAGCCAATTCGTTGCGCGCACGTTCCGCTTGCTGGATGGCTTGCGCTTTCGCGGTGATGGCCGCCGCAATGACCTGAGGAACGCGAGGCGCACCGATAAAGCCAAATTGTTGCACGCCGACGCCAACCGGAGTGACCTTGGACTGAATCATGGCTTCCACTTTGTGGAGGAATTCGGCTTTGCCTTCGCCGTAAATATCTTCAACGACGTAGGTAGAGGCAACTTCGTTGAGGGAATTGCGGACGATATCGCGCAAGATGCCATGGGTGAAACGGTCGAGATCATCAACGCGGTATTTGACGTAGAAATCGGGAGCTTTGGCGGGATCGATGGCATAGGAAAGTGAGACGTCGACAAAGATTTCCATGCCTTCTTTGGAGTTGAAGCCCATTTCCTCGTTAAGAGGATGGCCTTCGGTGGTGTCCTTAGTCCACTTGACGGTCTGAACGTAAGTGGGAAATTCGATGATCTGCGTAGTGAGAGGCGAATAGAGAACCCAACCGGTGCGAACGGGAATTTCCGAAGCGCCGCGCTGACGGCCGGCGAGGTTGATCTCCACGCCGACGTGGCCTGCCTCGATGCGGGTAACGCGCACCGCGAAGGATAAAAGAAAAAGTGCTACCAAAACGACAGCGGCAATGATGATGATGTTGCGGAGGCCCGGGATTGCCGGCCTCAATGTGAATTCGGAATCGCCGCCTCGACCCTGCCTGAAAATGTCCATAACCTGTTTTCTCCCGTTGAACTTTACTTTGCGTGCTATTGGGATGGTACCGCGAATGAGTTAAGGAATGCGTAAGGGTGGGTGGTGGAGAAGCGGGGCTGACATGAAAGTCAGCGCTACATTTAGGAATAAGGTGGTCGATGCGCTGGGGAACGGCCTCACCCCTGAAGGGGTGAGCTACAGGATTGCGTCAGTGAGAACTGCATTCATTTGGGACGGTGGGTGCGAAGCTAGTTGAAGCGGACCTTGATGTCGGGGCGATTTTCCAGGTGGACGGATTCGATAAAACGGACCTGGCGCTCGTCGAGGGTGAGAATCATGGAAGAAGTACGCACGCCGTCGCCAAAGAAGCGAACACCTTTGAGGAGATTGCCGTCGGTGACACCAGAACAGGCAAAGATCATTTTTGCTCCGGGAGCAAGGTCGGCAGTGTCGTAGATACGCTTCGGATCTTTGACGCCCATTTTTTCGAGGCGCTGATGATGCTCGGGTTTGCTGACGACGAGACGAGCGAGAATCTGGCCGTTGAGGCAGCGAAGCGCGGCGGCGGTGAGAACGCCCTCAGGAGCGCCGCCGGTGCCCATGACCATGTGTACGCCGGTGCCGATGACGGCGGCGGAGATTCCAGCGGAGAGATCACCGTCGCCGATCAGGCGAATGCGCGCGCCGGCGGCACGAATGTCGGCGATAAGTTTTTCGTGGCGAGGGCGATCGAGGACGATGACCACTAGATCTTCAACGTCGCGATCGAGGCGCTTGGCCACGGCTCTCAAGTTGTCGGAGACGGGAGCGTCGAGATCGACGGCGCCTTTGCAACTGGGGCCAACAATAATTTTTTCCATGTACAGATCGGGAGCGTGGAGCAGCCCGCCGCGCTCGCTGACGGCAAGAACGGCAATGGCGTTGGGAGCGCCGGTGGCGCAAAGATTAGTGCCCTCGAGAGGGTCGACAGCGATGTCAACGGAGGGAAAAAGAGATTTGGGAGCGTGAGTGGCGAGGCCGACTTTTTCGCCGATGTAGAGCATAGGGGCCTTGTCGCGTTCACCCTCGCCGATGACGATGGTGCCGTCCATCTCGACCTGGTCCATGGTTTTACGCATGGCTTCGACAGCGGCTTCATCGGCTTTATGGCCGTCACCAAAGCCCATGGTGCGCGCCGCGGCAATGGCGGCATTTTCGACCACGCGCAAAAATTCCAGACTAAGCTGCTCTTCCATGAAGGGCACCCTCCGCGGCGCTTATATTAAGACAAAGTGTGGCTTATGGTCGAGCGGTGGTGCTGAATTAAACATTTTTCTTGAGACACGGCTAGGTGGCGGCTCGAAGAAGCAAATCGTCGACCTCCTTGTAACCGCAAGGGATGGCGATGCCGGAGGTTGTGGCGCCAGCGCTAAGCAGAGCTTCGACAGAATCAGGCGAGCGGCGAGCAGTCCAATAGGAAGCGACGCAGGCTTTGACGGCGAGAAAAAGGGCGGTGCGGCCCTTTCCATCGAGAGCATTCACGGGAGCGCCACGCTGCAGCAATTCCTTGACAGCATCGGGCCAGGCGCGCCATGCGGCAACGTGCAATGCGGAGCTGTCGTTGGCAACGTCGAAATAGGGATCGCCCTGACGGTAGAGAGCGGAGGCGCTAACGCCCAGATCGAGAAGGCAGCGCAGTCCTGCAACATTATTGTTACCTGCGAAGTGCGCGAGAAGTGTTCCGCCGTGCGCGACGAGTTGGTTGGCAACAAGAGCTTCCTGCGCGACCAGAGACGCAATGGTTGCGCGGTCGGCGATGGCGCAGGCGGCAATCAAGCGGTCAAGGCCGTGAAGATCGAGAGCAATGCCACGCTGATCGAACAGAGCAAGGACATCGCCGCGTCCTCTGTGCGCAGCCATGGCCGTGGCGGATGTGCCGTCGTGGGGATTTTTCAGGGACGCGTCGGCTGCGTGGTCGAGCAGCAGTTCGATGATCTTCAGAGAATTATCGCGGCGCAGCGCATGATGCAGCGCGTTATCTCCCCACCTGGTGACGGCATTGGGATCGACGCCGCTTTCCAGCGCGAGCCGCACTCCTTGCTCGTCATGCCAATCGGTTTTGCGCAGCAGCATCGTGGTCAGGCTTACAGCGTTCAGCTTGCCGCTTTCCAGAAGGATCTTCATCACTGCGTTGTCGTAGGTCTCTGGAACGTGGTAGGGAGTCTCCTCGTCGTTGGGATCGGCGCCGCGCTCGAGCAGCAAGCGCGTCAGGCCCGAATGCCGCGCAATGCCTGCCGCGCCGTAGATCGCGCTCTCTAATACAGGCCGAGGATTAGGATGATCGATCATCTCGTTCCAACCGGTGTTGGCACTGGCACCCGCGTCGAGGAGGGCTTGAGCTGTGGCTATGAAGGCGTCGGAACGCTTCCGATCGAGTCTGAGATAGCGCGAGAAACAGAGATAGGTGAGCGCGTCCCAGCCATACGTACCGCCTGTAGCTGTGGCGCTTCGGGGATCGCGAGCGAGAAAGCCGCGCACGGCGGGTTCGTCCGCGAGAATTGCCGATGTGTAGATGTTGCTGGTGGCGAGTTGAGGATAGCGCGAGAGGATCATCTGAGCATGTTCGAGCGTGCCGGAGCCGTGGGAGGAGTGACAGGGCACGCAAGCCACTTCGATGAAGGCGGAAACGGGATCGGTGAGAGAGGCGAGCGAACGAATCAGATTGAGTGTTTCAATGTGGTGGGCGAACTTCGGCCAGCTCTCGAAGCCATGTTCACGCGCGATGACCAGTTGCGAATCGGTAAGGGCGAACGGCGCGCTGTGAAGATTCGGTTCGGGAAGTTTGTGAAAGCGGGGATGGTGGCGCTTGATGCGAGCAAGCGCGTCAGGATCGGCGATGGCAAAACTTTTAACCAGGTCCTTGGCTTGCTTTTTGTATTGTTCGAGGTTCGGGCGAGCGGGCAGATCTCTGTCAGGCATACGAAGCTCCTTTCGCGTTTCGCCTGGAGTCCGCACGCATCAGGCTGGAAAGAAGATTCGTCGAAATGTAAAACAGAAGGTGGGCACGGCCCTTTCCGCGGACTGGATGTGCCCTTCGCGCTGAAGATCAAAATAAAAAACTTTCGCGTGGAAGTCAATCGGGGGCTGATTGCTTAAGAGCGCGGACTCAACGTAAACTCCTAGCCAGAAAGCCACGAAAGGCTGGTTGCTAAGGCACTGCTTGGGAATTGGGTCCTACTGAGGTACTGACCGGGGCTTAAAGTTCGGGTGCAATGGGCGGCGTACGAGTCAAACTTCAACCCTCCTGCAGAAAACACAATGTTAACGCCAAGAAGCCTGCTTCAATTAGCGACACCAACGTACTTTTTTCAGCCATTACAGATTCTGAAGAGATTAAGACTGGAGTATCTGTGGCGCTCGAAAACCGAAGCGGTTGTGAGACTGCCATGGGGCTTGTCGATTAAGGTGAATCCGCATGAGGCTGTCGGGAACGTGATCGCGGCACAGGGATTGTACGAGAAAGAGGTGACCGAAACGCTGTGGAGGCTGACGGATTCCGGAGATTTGGCGATTGATGTTGGTGCGAACATTGGGTACACGACAAGCATTCTGGGTGTGCGTGTGGGCCCAGCGGGGCGGGTTCACTCGTTCGAACCACATCCGCAGGTATTTGCGTCGCTGGCGGAAAACGTCGAGCGGTGGAAACAGGATGAGCGATGCGGTTCATTTCTACTGCACCAGGCCGCACTGGGCAAGGAAACCGGAAAAGCGTTCCTGCACACCAGCGACTGGTTTCTGACAAATCGTGGGACCGGGTGGATTTCTGAGAAAGAGGAAAGCGGTTCAGACGTGCGAGACTGTGAAGTACTGGTGCAAAATCTAGACAGCATCCTGGATACGAATGAAAGCATCGGCATAGTGAAAATCGACGTGCAGGGGTATGAGTCGGATGTACTGCGAGGGATGTCTCGCGTGCTTGAACGCGGAGCTGTGAGGGATATCGTATTTGAGGAAGAAGGAACTTTCCCGGCAGCGACCCATGAGTATTTGAAATCGTATGGATATTCGATTTTTGGGCTTGAGGGATCATTCGCCGGGGTACGGTGCCTGCCGGACGCTCGGCCTTGGTCGGATCCAAAATGGGGACCGGTGCCCAATTACCTGGCGACGCGGGACCCAAATCGAGCGAAAGCGCGGCTTGGTCCCGCACCGTGGCGGTCCTTTGGCGTGGGCAGGATGCTTGGGTAAGTTGTTCGTCACCCGTGCTGAGTGGTGAGAAACCCGCATAGAGCTGGGCTATTACCGGTGACGTACATGTTGTGTGAATGGGTAATGAGAATGCCCGCCCGTAAAGCTTATGAGAGAATCTAGATCAGAGTGAAAGAGTGGGCTTCTTCGAATCGAATGCCTGAAATCAGACCGAGTTCGAACGCAACAATGGATTCTCGATGAACTGGCAGATCGCACGGGCAGTCAACAGCTTTTCGCACAAACAAGTGATGGCGGCGGTGTTTCTTGTCGCGGCCGCGTTGGGTGCGTATCTGGTTTCGGGATACGTAATCAACGATGACCTGGTTGGGCTGGTGATGCTGGCGCTGCCGTTCGGGTTATTGGTTGTGGTTGCTCCGATGCTGAGAAATTGGCGAACCGGCGCGTATGTTTTTCTCAGCTGGCTGATGTTTGAAGACATCGTCCGCAAATACATGGGAAACAACATGGCGATCTTTTTTTGCAAGGACGTTCTGGTCGCCGTGGTGTACCTGGGTTTTATCTCAGGCTGCGACGAGGCGAGGAGAAGGCCTTCCACCCGCCATTCCTGGTGCCCGTACTGTTGTTTGTCTGGCTTGGCGTTGCGCAGGTGTTCAATCCCGGTTCAAGCAGCATCTGGTTCGGACTGATGGGCTTCAAGATGTTTTATTACTATATTCCGCTGATGTATATCGGATACTCGTTGATCAATACAGAAGGCGAATTCCGATTTTTCACGTTGAACATGGTGCTGAGCCTGATTGTGATTTCGCTAGGAATCGCGCAATCGATCATCGGACCTACATTTCTGAATCCGCAGACGTTACAGGAAGACATCGCATATCTCAGCACGCTTTACCGCGTGTCTCCGTCAGGCGCCAGCGTTTATCGGGCGTGTTCGGTCTTTGTGAGTCACGGGCGTTACTGTGATTTCCTATTGGTGGCCTTGCCACTGGTGCTGGGCTATAGCGGATACTTGTTGCTGCGGTACCGCAAGGGCCGCTGGCTGGCGTTCGTTGCGGTGGCGGTGACGGCTGCGGGCGCGATTTTGTCGGGGTCGCGCGGCATTTTTATGTGGCTCTTCATTGATACTACGGTGATCTCAATTGCGTTCGTATGGGCCGCTCCCTGGCGGGAACGAGAGGTCATCCGAGTCCTAAGAACGCTGATGCGAATTGCGATCGGCACTGCGCTGGCGGGTGTGCTGCTGGTGGTGGTTTTTCCCGAGGAGCTGGGCTCGCGGATGGCACTGTACTCCGAAACGCTCCTTCCCAGCAGTTCAACAAGCGAACTTGGAGCGAGAACCTGGGACTATCCGGTACGGAACTTCCTCGGTGCATTCGATGAGCGCTGGCCGTACGGATATGGGATCGGCAGCGCAGGTAACGGGACGCAGTATGTATCGCGGATTTTTCACGTCAAGCCATCGGGAATCACCGTGGAGAGCGGTTATGGATCGCTGGTGGCGCAAATGGGGATTCTAGTGGCCTGTACCAACTGATTGTGTACTGAGATGACGCGATGGATCGGCATATTTCCACTTCACGGTACGGGGCGATTTGTTGTACTGCCGAATGTAGCGCAAGAGCTTTCTCTTCAGATCAGAGACGGAAGTGAATACTCCCCGCGCGATGACATCGCGCTCGCTCTTGCTGAACCACAGCTCGACTTGATTCAGCCATGAAGAGTAGGTCGGAGTGAAGTGCAAGTGAACTTTGGGATGCACCGCCAGGAAGTCCGTGACCGGCCTGCTCTTGTGCGCAGATTGGTTGTCGGCGATCACATGGATCTCTTTGCCGCGAGGCTGATCGATCACAATGTCGGTAAGGAAGGCGACGAATTCGGCGGAGGTGTGCCGCGCCGTCGTTTTGCCGAGCACCTCGCCTGTCTTAGTGTTGAAGGCGGCGTACAGCGACAAGGTGCCGTGACGAAAGTATTCAAAACCGTGCCGTTCGGCGCGTCCCGGGGACAGCGGCAGAACCGGATCCTTGCGATCCAGGGCCTGGATGGAAGTCTTTTCATCCACGCTGAATACCGCCGCATGCGCCGGCGGGTTCAGATACAACCCAATAATGTCGGCAGCCTTCTTCTCAAAATCCGGATCGTTCGAGGCCATGTAGCGTTCCATACGATGCGGCTGAAGTCCGTGCTTACGCCACACCCTGGCCACCATCATGTGGCTGACCTCCAGATGCGCTCCGAGTTTGCGCGTGCTCCAGTGGGTTACTCCACCCGGCGGTGCATGTCGTGTCGCCTCCAGAATCCGTGCTTCCAATTCCGGGGTGAGCACGGTAGCAACTTGCCCCAAATGCCGGCTGTAGAGTCCCGCGATGCGCTGCTCGGTAAATCGTCTGCTCCAACTAGCGACAAAACCCCGGCTGCAGTCGATGCGCTCAGACACTTCATCCCAGGTATGACCTTCGGCCAGCAACAAAATCAGCCGCGCCCGCCGGGCATCTTCAGCCCGATCCGTCCGGCTGGTAGCTCGCCGTGTCAATTCCTTAAGCTCCGAATTTGTCAGGGTGATCGCGTCTCTCATGGACACGATTATAGTCTATAAATGGTTGTTACAGTCAACTAGGACTGATTCTGTGGCTGGTGATGGCGTTTTCGATCGTCATTTCCGCGTGGAAGGTCGTGGTGCGATTGCGAGGCTCACCCTTCTTTCCCGTGGGCTTTGTGATTTTCTGGTATTCGTTCGTGCTGCTATTTCCTTCCACGTTCGCCGGAATGCAGCCGTACCAAGATTTTGTGTTGAACGCTTACCTTTGGCTGATGCTGGGCATCCTGTGGGGTTTGCCGAGGCTTTCCGAATCCGCCTTGCGGAAGAGTTCAATGCTTCAAGGCGCCCCGTAAGGGAATCTGCCGGCAGACGTTGCGGAAAGTAATTCGACGCTGGCTTGGGCGCAAGACTGTGCTGTCTTAGGGCGCTCGACGGCGTCTGAGAACCGCGAAGCGGATGGCTTCCACCGTGGCGGCAATGTTTTCGCGGGGCGACCAGGCGTCCATGCGAGCGCGGGCATTGCGAGCGGCAGTCGCAAGCTTGTCCCGGTCGGAAAGATATTGTTGCAGAACGCGAGCGAGCGCGTCGATATCTCCGCAGGGAAAGATCAAATCGGGATTCGCCGGCAAAATCAGGTCTCGCGCAGCGCCCACGCGGTCGCTTGCGGCCACCGGGCATCCACAGCAGGACGCTTCATTCACGACGACGGCAAAAGGCTCATACTGCGAGGGGAGAACCAGCAAATCCGCGGACGCGTACACAGCGGGCAATTGCGATTGATTCATGAAACCCAGGAATCGGACGCGGTCCGCGATGCCCAGAGACGCGGCTTCTGTTTCGAGTTGCGAATGGAGCGGGCCTTCGCCAGCAAAAACGAGAAGCGCACCTGGGAGATTGGTACGCGCGAAGGCCTGCAGGACGTCGGAGGGCCGCTTCCAGGACTGCAACTTTGCGCAGAAGAGAAGCACCAGGCCATCCTGCGCGACACCCCATGAGTCACGAACTGCGGCGCGGTCAACGCGAGAGGCCTGAGCGGCCCACCAATCATTGTCGACCACGTACTGGGTGAGCGTGACGCGATCGTCGGGGAGGCCAAGGGAGCGCATCATGGCGACGCCCGCTGACGACGGCACGATCACTTGATCGGCGAGGTGAAAGAGGCGGGGCCAGAGAAGTTTTTTGACAGAAATTTTCCAGTGACGGGAATCGCGAGGCACAAGGCTAGTGGCATCCGTGCCGAACAAGAAGGCGCTGTTCGCGAGACGCGCTGCGGCAAAAGCGATCCAAAACGAGGCTCGGACATAGCCGACGAAACAAAGGATGGCGTCAAAATTTTCCTTGCGGATTAAATGCCAGAGGCCAGGATTGCTAAGTCCGAAGAAGGATTCCGCGCCGGATCCCTTGTTGGGGACTTCGACCCAATCGTAACCGTCCAGCAGAGGGACGTCCCATTTTACGGTAGCGCCAAATTCCTGATCGAGTGAGGCTTCGGCACCACGCAGGGAGCAGTAGGCGACCTTGAGCTGGAGCTGAGGATGGAGCGCCATGCGCCGAAAGATCGGCGCCATATATTGGACGGGATGCGTGGCGACAGCAAGGACACGGAAGCGCTGTTCAGCCACCGGGAATCCCTCCGGCGACTGTCAAAGTGATTGGATGGTGAGATTGTTGAAACATCGAAGACCAAACTAGACTCCCGGAAAAGTATACCCCGGAGGGCGAACTCTTTTCCTCCCGCGCAGCGCCGCTGAACGAACTGGAAAGAAACGGGAGATCTCACCCGGTTCGGGAGCGCGGACGTTTAGAATTTTCACGGAAACCGAATGGAACAAAATCGGGTCGGGGTGCCGGTAGTGATCTTAAAGATAAGAGATTGCGCCCTCTAGGGGCTCACGAGTAGGTAATTTCATTCATAGCGCAGCGCGACCATGGGATCCACGCGAGAAGCGCGCCACGCCGGCAAAAATCCGGCAAGCGCAGCGACGATGGCCAGAAGAACTGCCGCAGCAAGAATGGCGATGGGGTCCGCAAAGCCCAATCCAAATATCATGCTTCGAACCAGATACGTGCCGCCCAATGCAAGGGGCACGCCAATGACAATTCCGACCAGGACGAGGAGCAGCGTCTCGCGCAAGACATGCCAAAGCACATTTCCCTGGGCGGCGCCAAGCGCGAGGCGAATACCGATGTCGCGAGTGCGACGGGCGACGGTGTAAGCCATGATTCCGTACAGGCCGACGCTGGCAAGGAGCATAGCAAGAAGGCCGAAACCTTCGGAGAGTTGTTCGATGAAGCGGTCAGTCTGAAGCGAATCGTCCACCAGTCCGGACATAGTGCGGATTTCGACGGAAGGAAGTGAAGGCCCGGCAGCTTGTACAGCCTGGCGAAGCGACGCGCTCACACTGGCGGGATCGGCGAAGGAGCGGACTTCAAAAACCGCAGCGGCCTGTTCCCACATGGGATTGAACAGCGGCGCATAGATTCGCGGGAGCATTTTTTCGCGCAAACTGTTGTACTTTGCGTCTGAGACCACGCCTACGATGACCATATCTTCGGGGTTGCCAGGATAGGTATCGCGGGCGTGTTTGCCGATGGGATTTGAATTGGGAAAGAACTGGTGCGCGAAAGTTTGGTTGATGACGGCGGCGCGCGGCCCGTTGCCACTGTCCTGTGGCTCGATTTCGCGTCCCAACAGGATGGGAATGCCCATGGTGGAGAAGTAGCCGGGACCCACGTGATCCATGCTCGAATGCATCTCTTCATCTGGCTTCGGCGTGTAGCCTTCGACGGAGATGGGGTCGCCGGATTCCGAACCGAAGAACACGCCATTGTGAGAGACAGTGACTCCGCGCAAGCCGGAGATCGCGGTTAGTTTCTCGAGCAGGTCCTGATACAGGCGTGTGGCGGCGGCACCCTTGTACCCGCCGGCAGCAGCGTTGACGCGGAACAACAGCAGATTTTCGCGGTGGTAACCGAGGTTAACTTCGCTGAGCCGGGAGAGGCTGCGGACAAAGACGCCTGCCGCAACCAACAAGATTAATGACACGGCCACCTGCACAACGACCAGAGACTTGCCGACGGGCAACCGTCGCGACAGGGACTCGCCAGCCATTCGCAACGTGGCGGATTTTAGAACTGGAGAGAGATCGAGTCGCGTGACATACAGAGAAGGAACCAATCCAAACAGAATGGCGGTGACCAGCGTGACTCCCAGTGTGAAACCCAGCACTCGTGCGTCGGGTTGCAGATTCAGCTGCACCGCGGTGGGCGTCGCTGATCCCGAAACCATGCGCAACAGCAAAACATCCGCCCAGTGCGCCAACAATATTCCGGCGACGGCGCCGAGCACAGCCAGGAGCAGGCTTTCGGTGAGAAGTTGGCGAACTAGACGGCCACGTCCAGCACCCATGGCCACGCGCATTGCGAATTCTTTTTGGCGAGCAGCTCCACGAGCGAGCAACAGGTTCGCCACGTTGGCGCAGGCGATCAGCAGAACCAGCCCGACCAATACCATAAGAAAAATGAGCGGCTTACCAAAATCAGAGCGAAGTGTGGAAGAGCCACGAGCTCCTGGTTGCAGGTTGATTTGCTGGTTCAAGGCCTCTTTGCGTTCGTCGGGCGTCAACTGCGGTCCCACGGCAGACTCCAGCAGTTGCTTGAAGGTGACATTGATGCTGGCCTTCGCCTGGGCAAAGGAAATTCCAGGTTTCAAGCGGCCTATCACCTGAAGCCACATGTGTTGGTTCAAGACGCCCTGCGTCGAGGCGCTGAGATAGTCGCGTCCCGGATAGATGGCGTCTTGCATCATCATTGGCACCCAGATGTCTGGAGCTTCGCCAACCGTTTCGCCGAAAAATCCTGGCGGCGTAATGCCTACAATTTGAAATGAGCTGTGGTGGATCTTTACGGTTCTGCCGAGCACGTCGGGACTCAAACCAAAACGCCGGTTCCAGAAAGAGTAGCTGACGACAGCGATAGGCGAACCGCCGCGCGCGCGATCCACTTCGGAATTGAAGAAACGTCCGGCAGCGGGCTGCACGCCGAGAGTTGAAAAATATTCGCCACTTACCAACTTGACGCGAGCGGTTTCGTTGCCTGCCGCGGAGCCGATGGAAGAATCGCCGATGTTTACTTCCACGTCGGGCAGTTGGCTATCAGCCGCAAAAATGCCACCAAGGACATTGTTGTGGTCGCGCAGATATTCGAACTCCGAATAGGCGAGTGCTTCGCGCTCGCCGGTTTCACTGCCAAAAGTGCCTCCGTGGAAGTCAGGATCGGTGAGGACCGCCAGCTGTTCGGGGTGGGCGACTGGGAGGGAGCGTAGAAGGACCGAATCGAGCACGGTGAAGATGGCGGTGTTGGCGCCGATTCCCAGCGCCAACGTGAAAATGGCAATCAGGGCGAAGCCGGGGCTCTTCGCTAGCATGCGCGCTGCGTAACGCAGGTCTTTCCAAAGTGCTTCCATGTGGCCACCTCCACGCACCGATCCGGCTTTGAATCTAGGCACATTCGAGTCCAGCGGCGAAGTAGTCGTACTACAGAAATCAAAACACTTAGCTGTGCATCGCGGGTGGTGGCAACGGGACCATCGGTCGCTTTTGGGATTTGCTTGTCTCGGAATCGGACAGATGACGACCGGGTTGAGCGTCCCGATCTTTGCTGACGTGAGGATGCATCCCAAGTTGGTTGCGCCAAAGCGATATCGCAACGAGCCAGTTGCTTTCGCCCGCGAGTATCGCAGGATTCGGAAGAAACGTTGTTCATTTGCCTGTCCAGAGGTACTCTCGCCACGCGCGGCCGACAGGTCTACCGATGGGTTTAAAACACGGGTAGCAAGCGCAAGGCCTAGGCAAAATGGCAGGTGATTTCCCGCGGCTTGTTGCTTGTATGTTGCTGAAACGCGCGGAGGTTCCAGCACGTCGAAAGAACAGCGGATCAGTGGCGGAAAATGGTGCTAGCGTCAGGAGAGAACTGGCTATTTGAGTTGATGGTCCGAAGACCTGCCTGATGTATCGTGCACAATTTCCACATACGGGTCATCTAATACATATTGCAAAATGGCCGCTTGCGGGAGTGCCTGTGACGGAAAACAGAACGGATACCTTTGAAGTAAAAACCGCGCCTGAATCAAAGATGCAAAGGCCGCCTGCGCCCAAGAGCCGCTGGTGGGTGTGGCTATTGATCGCACTGGTTCTGGTGGCGGGAATCATTATCTGGCAGCGGCGTGGTTCTACTCCTCAGGCGAAGACGACGGGCGATCCGGCGGCGCGCGCGATCGTGGTTTCAACGGCGACAGCAAAACAAGGAAGCATTGGGATAAATATTGATGCGCTAGGGACGGTGACGCCGGTGTACACGGTGACGGTGACGAGCCGAGTGCAGGGCGAAATCATGAAAGTGAACTATCGCGAAGGGCAAATGGTGCGCAAGGGAGATTCGTTGCTGGAAATCGATCCGCGGCCGTATGAAGCAGCGGTGACGCAGATGGAAGGGCAGCTGGCGCACGATGAAGCGGTGCTGAATGAAGCGAAGATCGATCAGGAACGCTATCAACAGGCATTCAGCCGAAACGCAATCGCCAAGCAACAGTTGGACGACCAGCAGCAGGTGGTGCTGCAAGACGAAGGAACCGTCAAGAATGATCAGGGGCAGCTAGCGAACGCCCGAGTGAATCTGACGTACACGCATATCACTTCGCCGATTGATGGACGCGTGGGATTGCGACTGGTGGACCCAGGAAATATTGTGCAAGCCAACAGCAGCACGCCGTTGGTGGTAATCACGCAACTGCAGCCGATCACGGTGATTTTCAGCGTCGCCGAGGATCATCTGGGACAAATTCAGCAGCAACTGCGCAAAGGAAAGAAACTGACGGTGGACGCGTTCGATCGGGACCAAACAACGAAACTGGCGAGTGGGTCGCTGTTGACGCTGGACAACGTGATCGATACCACCACCGGAACTCTGAAATTGAAGGCCGTCTTCCCCAATACCGACAATGCTTTGTTTCCCAGCCAGTTCGTGAATGCACGGCTGCTGGTAGATACGCTGCAAAATGTGACGCTGATTCCCACGCCGGCTATTCAGCGGAACGCGCAAGGAGCGTTTGTGTACGTGATCAAAAGTGATCAAACCGCGGCGGTGCGCAACATCACACCTGGAGCGACCGATGGAACGGTGACGGCTGTGGATGGGATTCAGGCCGGGGAAGTAGTGGCCACCAACGGATTTGACAAACTGCAAGACGGCGCGAAGGTGAGTATGCGAGGCCAGGGCCAAGGAGGGCACACCGGGCAGCCAGGCCAGCAATCGGGCCAGCAAGGTTCGTCAGACGGACAAAACGGCAAAGGCAACGGCAACGGCGGAAAGAAGGGGGGATCCGCGCAGTGAGTCCGTCACGTCCATTCATCCTGCGGCCGGTGGCAACATCGCTGCTGATGGCGGCGATCCTGCTGGCAGGAACGGTTGCGTTCTTTCAATTGCCGGTGTCGGCGCTGCCGGAAGTGGACTATCCGACGATTCAAGTGGTGACGTTTTACCCGGGTGCGAGTCCGGATGTAATGGCTTCGGCGGTGACGGCACCGCTGGAGCGGCAGTTCGGGCAGGTTCCCGGTCTGAATCAGATGACGTCGACGAGTTCAGATGGCAGCTCCATCATCGTGCTGCAGTTTTCCCTGGAATTAAATATCGACGTGGCGGAGCAGGAAGTACAGGCAGCGATCAATGCTTCGCAGACGTACCTGCCCAGCGATCTGCCCTCACCACCGATTTACAGCAAGACGAATCCCGCTGACACACCGATTCTGACGTTGGCGCTGACTTCGAAGACGCTTCCGCTTTCGCAGGTGGAAGATCTGGCGGACACGCGATTCGCGCAAAAGATTTCGCAGTTGCCGGGAGTTGGGCTGGTAAGCATCAGCGGGGGGCAAAAGCCCGCGGTGCGCGTGCGGGTGAATCCGACGCAACTTTCGCACTACGGAATCAACCTGGAGGATGTTCGCACAGCGCTGCAACAGACGAGCCTGGACCAGGCTAAGGGCAACTTCGATGGGCCGCAGCAGGACTACCAGATTCAATCCAACGATCAATTGATGACCAGCGGGGATTTCAAGAATGTCATCATCGCGTACCACAACGGTTCTCCGGTAAAACTATCCGACGTAGCGACGGTGGAAGACGGCGTGGAAAACGTTCGGCAAGCCGCATGGATGAATGAAACGCCGGCGGTGATTGTAAACATACAAAGGCAACCGGGCGCGAATATCATCCAGGTTGTCGACCGCATCACGAAGCTGCTGCCGTTGTTGAAGAGCAACCTGCCGGCGGCGGTGCAAATCGATGTGCTGACAGACCGTACGGTGACGATTCGTTCGTCGGTGTCGGATGTTGAGTTCGAATTGCTGCTGACGGTTGCGCTGGTGGTGATGGTGGTTTTTCTGTTCCTGCGCAATTTGTGGGCCACCATTATTCCGAGCGTTGCTGTGCCGCTTTCGATTGTCGGCACGTTTGGTGTGATGTACCTGGCGGGCTTCAGCCTGAATAACCTGACATTGATGGCGCTGACGATTTCGACAGGGTTCGTGGTCGATGACGCCATCGTGATGATCGAAAACATCATCCGGTTCCTGGAAGAGGGCGACCCTCCGCTGCAAGCGGCGCTGAAGGGCTCCGAGCAAATCGGGTTCACCATTGTGTCGTTGACCATCTCGTTGATCGCCGTGCTGATTCCGCTTCTGTTTATGGGGGACATCGTCGGGCGGCTGTTCCGCGAGTTCGCCATAACGCTGAGCGTCACGATTCTGGTTTCCGCTGTGGTCTCGCTGACACTGACACCGATGATGTGTTCGCGTTTGTTGAAGAACACGCACGGACAGAAGAAGACGCGCTTCTATGAAATTTCCGAGCGCGCCTTCGAAAGCACCATCGCATTCTATGGCCGGACGCTGAAGTGGGTGTTGAAGCATCAATTCGCCACATTGGTTGTGGCTGCGGCGACACTGGTGCTCACCATCATCCTTTACATTATCGTGCCGAAGGGTTTCTTCCCGGTGCAGGACACGGGAATTATTCAGGGCATTTCCGAAGCGGCGCAATCCATATCGTTTCCGGCGATGGCACAACGGCAGCAGGAACTGGTTCACACCATCCTGCAAGATCCGGCGGTCGAGAGTGTTTCTTCATTCATCGGCATCGACGGAACGAACACAACGCTGAATAGTGGGCGCATCCAAATTAATCTGAAGCCGCTCGATCAGAGGCGCATCAACGCATCCGATGTGATCCGGAGGTTGCAACCGCCGCTTGAGAAAATCGACGGCATCACGTTGTATATGCAGCCGGTGCAGGACTTGACGGTGGAAGACCGGGTGAGCCGCACACAGTATCAATACACTCTGGAAGATCCGGATTTGCAGGAATTGAATTACTGGACGGCGAAGCTGATGGCCAGGCTTTCCGCGATTCCGGAATTGCGGGACCTTGCGACTGACCAGCAGACTTCGGGTCTATCCGCGTCGTTGATCGTCGACCGAGTGACGGCTTCGCGCATGGGGATCACGCCGCAGACGATCGACCAGACGCTGTACGACGCATTCGGGCAGCGGCAAATATCGACGATGTATACGCAGTTGAACCAGTACCACATCATCTTGGAAACGCAGCCGGATTTTCAATCCAGCCCCGCCAAGTTGCAGGACATCTACGTGCGTTCGGCCATTGCGCCTTCTGCATTGACGACGGCATCCACGGACGTGGTAACCGCGACGACGGCCTCGGGGGGATCCGCGAGCACAACGTCGAGCCCGCGAGCTTCGACGAACACCGCAGCGAGCACGGGATCAGCCGCACCGGGCGCGGTGAGTTCGATTAACGGAGCGGCGGTTCCGTTGAGCACATTCACGCACTTCGAGATGAAGAGCGGGCCCCTATCCGTAAACCATCAAGGGCAATTTCCGGTGGTGACGGTTTCGTTCAACCTGGCGCCCGGAGCGTCTCTGGGAGCGGCAACGAAAGCGATTGAGAAAGCTCAGAAAGACATTGGAATGCCGTTGAGCGTGCAAACCGCGTTTCAGGGCACCGCCGCATCGTTCCAGGCTTCGCTGTCTAACGAGCCAATCTTGATTCTGGCAGCGCTGGTGACTGTGTACATCGTGCTGGGAGTTTTGTACGAGAGCTACATTCACCCGATCACGATTCTTTCCACGCTACCATCCGCGGGAGTGGGCGCGATTCTGGCGCTTCTGATTTGCGGGCAGGAACTGAGCGTGGTTGCGCTGATTGGCATCATCCTGCTGATCGGTATTGTGAAGAAAAACGGGATTATGATGATCGACTTCGCGCTGGAAGCGGAGCGCAACCACGGGAAAAAACCGGAAGATGCGATTTACGAAGCGTGCCTGCTGCGATTCCGGCCGATCATGATGACCACCATGGCGGCACTGCTGGGCGGCTTGCCACTGGCATTGGGCACTGGCATCGGGGCCGAGTTGAGGCGTCCACTGGGTATCTCCATGGTTGGCGGACTGCTGCTGAGCCAGGTTCTGACGCTGTACACCACTCCCGTGATTTACATTTTCTTTGACCGGCTGGCGCAGCGATTCAGTTCTCGCCGCACGTCGGAAGGCGACGCAGCGGTGGTGCCGGCGGATTAGCGCTATGAACCTGTCTGCTCCATTCATAAAACGGCCGGTGGCCACAACATTGTTGACGGCGGCAATCGCGTTGGCAGGCGTGGTGGCTTTTCGCGTGTTGCCCGTGTCGGCGTTGCCGCAAATCGATTTCCCGACAATTTCCGTAGGAGCGAGCTTGCCCGGCGCGAGTCCGGAAATCATGGCCTCGTCGGTGGCGACGCCGCTGGAACGTCAATTTGGAAGAATTGCCGGCGTGAACGAGATGACGTCGTCGAGCAATCTCGGGACGACCAGCATCACGTTGCAATTCGATCTGAACCGCAACATCGATGGCGCCGCGCGGGACGTGCAAGCGGCCATCAACGCGGCGCGGAGTTACCTGCCTTCGAACCTTCCCGCCAACCCCACGTACCGCAAGGTTAACCCGGCGGATGCGCCGATTCTGATTCTGGCGTTGACGTCAAACGTATATGACCGCGGGAAACTCTACGACGCTGCTTCCACAATCATGCAGCAGCGGCTTTCGCAGATTCAGGGAGTTGGACAGGTAAACGTGGGAGGCAGTTCGCTGCCTGCGGTGCGCGTGGACATAAATCCCACGCAATTGAACAGTTTCGGGCTTGGGCTGCAGGATGTCAGCTCCATGCTGAGCCGGCAGAACTCCAACGCGCCGAAGGGGCAGATTGTCGACGGAACCAGCAGCGCAGACATCGCGGACAATGACCAATTGTTGAAGGCCGTGGATTACATGCCGCTGGTCGTCGGGTATCACGACGGTGCGGCGGTGAAGTTATCCGATGTGGCCAACGTGGAGGATTCGACGGAAAACATCCGGGCCGCGGGATTCGTGAATGGCAAGCCGTCGGTGCTGATCATTATTTTTCGGCAGCCGGGCGCAAATATCATCGATACCGTCGATCGCGTGCGCGACGCGATTCCGGCGTTGAAGGCCTCGATCCCTTCGGCGATTGATGTTCGCGTGGTGCTGGACCGTACACAGACGATCCGCGCTTCGGTGAAGGATGTAGAGCGCACGCTGGTGATTTCAGTATGCCTGGTGATCTTTGTGGTGTTTGTGTTCCTGAGGAATTTTCGGGCCACGCTGATTCCAAGCGTGGCGGTGCCTGTTTCGCTGATTGGAACTTTTGGCGTGATGTATCTGTGCCACTACAGCATCGACAATCTTTCGTTGATGGCGCTGACCATTGCCACGGGCTTCGTTGTGGATGACGCGATTGTGGTGATCGAGAACATCACACGATACATCGAGCAAGGCGTGCCGCCGATGCAGGCGGCGATGAGGGGCGCGCGCGAAATCGGATTCACGGTGCTTTCCATCAGCCTTTCACTGGTTGCCGTGTTCATTCCCATCCTGATGATGGGCGGCATTGTTGGCCGGTTATTTCGCGAATTCGCGGTTACTCTGTCGGTGGCGATTCTGGTTTCTTTGCTGGTCTCGCTGACAACGACACCGATGATGTGTTCGCGTCTTTTGAAACACATTCGTGAAGAGGACCGCAGCTGGGCATTTCGTACGTCGGAGCGATTTTTTCAGTGGGTGCTGGAAACTTACGAACGAACGCTGGGCTGGGTGCTGGAGCACTCAACGCTGACGCTGGTGGTTCTCGGCATCACCATCGCCTTCAACATCTACCTTTTCAATATTGTCCCCAAGGGTTTCTTCCCGCAGCAAGATAACGGCACGGTGTTTGGAGGGATTCAAGGGCCGCAGGACACATCGTTCCAGGCGATGCAGAACGCTGTGCAGCGGATTGTTGATGTCGTCAAAACCGATCCGGCGGTGGAAAACGTGATGGCATTTACGGGCGGCGGCGGCCCCACGAACAGCGGCTTCATTTTCCTAGGTCTGAAGCCCTTGCAAGAACGCAAAGTGAATGCCGGCCAGGTGATCGACAGGCTGCGCCCGAAATTGATGGCCGTATCCGGTGCGAACACCTTCATGCAGGCAGGGCAAGACCTGCGCATTGGAGGGCGGCAGAGCAGCGCGCAATACCAGTACACGATACAGAGCGACAATTTGCAGGACCTGGTTCAGTGGGGGCCGGTGCTGCTGCAACAGATGCGCAAGATGAAGATTTTGACGGACGTCAACACGGACCAGCAAAACAGCGGCCTGCAGATGACGCTGGTGTACGACCGAGCGACAGCTTCGCGACTGGGCATCACACCGCAAATGCTCGACACGTCTTTGTACCAGGCGTTTGGCCAGGCGCAGGTTTCGACGATGTACACGGGAATCAATCAATATCACGTGGTTCTGGAAGTGGATCCAAAATTCTGGCAGTCGCCGACTGGCTTGCAGGACGTTTACATCCGCACCGCGCAAGGCAAAGTTGTTCCGCTAAGTGCCGTGGCCAGCTACGAAGCGAACACCGCGCCACTGTCCGTGAACCACCAGGGGCAATATCCTTCGGTGACCATTTCCTTCAATCTGGCGCCCGGCATAGCGCTCAGCGACGCTTCGCGATCGATTATCGAGATGGAACAAAGAATTGGTATGCCACAAACGATTCGCGGAATGTTTTCTGGGACGCTGCAGGCGTTCCAGTCTTCACTTTCGTCTGAACCGTTTCTGATCATTACCGCATTGATGGCGGTGTACATCGTGCTGGGCATTCTGTATGAAAGCTACATTCATCCCATCACGATTCTTTCCACATTGCCGTCGGCCGGCGTCGGCGCGGTTCTGGCGTTGATGTTGTTTAAGACCGATCTGAGCGTCATTGCGCTGATTGGCATTATTCTGCTGATCGGTATTGTGAAGAAGAACGCGATCATGATGATCGACTTCGCGCTGGCGACGGAGCGCAGCGAGAACAAGACTCCGAAAGAAGCAATTTTTCAAGCGTGTATCTTGCGATTCCGGCCTATTTTGATGACCACCATGGCCGCAATGTTCGGCGCGTTGCCGTTGGCGTTTGGCACCGGCACAGGTTCGGAACTTCGCCGGCCGCTGGGCATCGCGATTATTGGCGGACTGATTCTGAGCCAGATGCTGACGCTGTACACCACTCCGGTGGTTTATCTGGCGCTGGACCGTTTGCGGTTGAAGTGGCTGCGCGCACACGGCAAGTTACAAAACCCGGCTCCACTGGAGAGCGCCGGATGATTCAATCGCCAGGGAGGCAGGAATAGCGATGCAATCGAAAACCTGGATGCGATCTTCGGCGGCGGCGCTTCTTTGCGGCGCGTTGCTGCTGCAGGGCTGCGATGTCGGTCCAAAATATAATCGACCGGCGCCATCCGCGCCCGTGCCGGCAACGTTTAAGGAAGTGACTCCCGACGATCTGAAGCAGATGGACGGCTGGAAAGTGGCACAGCCGCAGGATGCGACGCTTCACGGCAAGTGGTGGGAAATTTTCGGGGACCCTCAGCTGAACGCGCTGGAAGAACAAGTGAATATGTCCAACCAAAACGTGGCCGCGGCTTTTGCGAGCTTTATGGCGGCGCGAGCGATCGTGCGAGAGGCGCGCGCGCAATATTATCCGACGGCTTCTGTCGGCGTCAGCATCACCGGGCAACACCAGCCCAGCAATAACAGCAACATTGCCGCGGCCGCTTCCGGAAATACTTTTACTTCGTATTCGTTGCCGTTCGACGCGTCCTGGACGCCGGATTTGTGGGGCCGGGTGCGCAACACGGTGCGCGCGAACGTGGCCAACGCACAAGCGAGCGCCGCGGACCTGGAGAATACACGCCTGACGGCGCAGGCTGAGCTGGCCGTCGACTACTTTCAACTGCGGGGCCAGGACGCGCTGAAACAACTGCTTGATTCCACCGTGGTGGCGTACGAGCAGTCGCTGGAACTGACCAAGGCGCTGTACGAAACGGGCATCGACTCTGACGAAGCTGTGGCGCAAGCGGAAACGCAACTGGAAGCGACGCGCGCGCAAGACACACAACTGGGCATTCTGCGCGCGCAATACGAACACGCCGTGGCGCTGCTGGTTGGCCAGCCGGCTTCTTCGTTCTCGATCGGCATCGAGCCCTTGAAGACGCCTCCGCCCGCGGTTCCGTTTGGCGTTCCGTCACAACTGCTGGAACGCCGCCCCGACGTGGCCTCGACGGAGCGTTTAATGGCACAGGCCAATGCGCAAGTCGGTGTCGCGAAGGCCGCATTTTTTCCGACGGTCACGCTGAGCGCTTCGGCCGGATTTGAAACTACCAAGGGCGGCAACTGGTTCACGTGGCCCAGCCGTTTCTGGTCAGCGGGTCCTAGCGCCTCCGAAACGATTTACGATGGCGGGCTGCGCCGCGCGACCATGGAACAGTTCCGCGCGCAATACGATCAAACGGTGGCCAACTATCGCCAGACGGTGCTGATTGCGTTTCAGCAAGTTGAAGACAACCTTGCGTCGTTGCGCGTTCTCTCAAAGGAAATTAAGGAGCAAGACACCGCGATCCGGTCGGCGCAGCGAAGCTTGAATTTGGCGACAGACCGCTACCGGCTGGGAATCGATCCGTATCTCAACGTGATTACCGCGCAAACCACGCTGTTCAGCAACCAGCAAATCGCTGTGAATTTGCGTATTCAACAGATTGTGGCCAGCGTGCAGTTGGTCGAAGCTGTCGGAGGAGGTTGGGATTCTTCCACTCTTCCCACTCCGCAGCAGATTATTTCGCGGGGCACGCTGTCTTCCTCGACCGCGGTTGCCGCTCCGCCCGATTCCACGCCCGCAGCGCCTTCGCAAGCTGCTCCAACTCCTAACCCTTGATTTCGTGCCGAAGCAGAGTCTGCACGCGATACAATCGTGTTCGCTGGTCGCTGCGGATTTGTGTAGGCTTCGAATCAAAGGAAAACTTGAATGCGAATCACTGATGCGAAAGTGATTGTTTGCTCTCCGGGACGCAATTTCGTCACCCTGAAAGTCATCACCGAAGACGGACTGTATGGTTTGGGCGACGCCACGCTGAATGGACGCGAACTGGCTGTGGCCAGCTATTTGACGGATCACGTCATCCCCGTGCTGATTGGCCGGGATGCCCGCAAGATTGAAGACATCTGGCAATATTTTTACAAAGGAGCGTACTGGCGGCGCGGCCCGGTGACGATGTCGGCGATCGCCGCGGTGGATACAGCGCTGTGGGACATCAAAGCGAAGAGTCTGAACGTGCCACTGTATCAATTGCTGGGCGGGGCGTCGCGCGATGCGGTTCTGGTGTATGGGCACGCGAGCGGTGGCGACATCGAAGAGACGGTGACTGCGGTCGGACATTACTTGAAACTTGGATACAAGGCGATTCGCGCGCAATCGGGAATTCCGGGACTGGAAAGTACCTACGGCGTTGGGCGCGGACAGATGCACTACGAGCCCGCGGAAAAAGGTCTGCCGCCGGAGAATCACTGGTCAACGGAGAAGTATCTGAACTTTGTGCCGCAGCTTTTTACGCGCCTGCGTAAGGAATTCGGACCCGACGTGCACTTGCTGCACGACGCGCATCACCGGCTGACTCCAATCGAGGCCGCGCGGGCAGGCAAGGAACTTGAGCCGTTTCATCTGTTCTGGCTGGAGGATCCTACTCCCGCGGAACTGCAGGACGGATTCCGCTTGATTCGACGCCACACCACAACGCCGCTGGCCGTGGGCGAAGTGTTCAACACGATTTATGATTGCGCGCAGCTTATCCAGGAACAGCTGATCGATTACATTCGCACTACCGTGGTGCACGCCGGCGGCATCACGCACCTGAAGAAGATTGCCAGTCTTGCGGAGATGTACCAGGTGCGGACGGGCTCGCATGGCGCCACTGATTTAAGTCCGGTTTGTATGGCTGCGGCGCTGCACTTCGACTTGAGCGTGCATAATTTTGGCATCCAGGAATATATGCGGCATACGCCGGAGACGGACCGAGTGTTCCCGCATTCCTACAGTTTTGAAAATGGACTGATGCATCCTGGTGAGGCGCCGGGACTTGGCGTCGACATTGATGAATCGCTGGCGGCGAAATATCCGTACGAGCGCGCGTACTTGCCGGTAAATCGCAAACTTGATGGCACCATGCACAACTGGTGATTGCATCGACGCATGCGAAGTCAGTCGAGCGCCAGGCCTAGATAGTCGCGCGCGTTTCCGAAGCAGATATTTTTCACCATCGAGCCGAGGAGCGGAATGTCGTTGGGAAGCTCGCCCCGTTCCACGTCGCGGCCGAGCATGTCGCACAGAATACGGCGAAAATATTCGTGCCGTGGAAACGACATGAAGGAACGGGAATCGGTGAGCATGCCGACGAATCGGGAAAGCAGGCCAGTGTTCGAAAGCGCGTTCAATTGCCACTCCATCGCTTCCTTCTGATCGAGAAACCACCAAGCGCTGCCAAATTGAACTTTTCCCGCAACTGATCCGTCCTGAAAATTACCAACGGCCGTGGCCAAAACGTAGTTGTCCGCGGGATTTACGTTGTAGACGATAGTTTTTGGCAATGCCCGCTCCTGATCCAGGCGATCGAGATAGCGGCAGAGCGATTCGGCCTGATTCCAATCGCCAATGCTATCGAAGCCGGTGTCCGGACCTAGTTGGCGCACCAGACGAGTGTTGGCATTGCGAAGGGCGCCAAGATGCAGCTGCTTGGTCCAACCTTTTTCCGCATCCAGCCGGCCAAAAAATAGCATAAGGAATGAGGCGAAGCGCAGATGTTCTTCGGCCGTCGCGGGCGTGCCTGCGCGGGCTGTGTCGAAAATCGCTGCGGCTTCGGATTCCGTACGCCAGTCGGAAGGGCAGCGCGCGAGTCCGTGATCGGAGAGTCTTGCGCCATTGGCATGAAAATAATCGTGACGCTGCTGGAGCGCTTCGAGAAAATCGGTGAACTTCAGGATGGTATGGTTGCTGGCCGTGGCGAGACGCTCCAGCCAGGAATTGAATTTGCCGGGCGCGCTCACCTGCAGTGCCTGATCAGGACGAAATGTGGGGAAGACGCGGAACCCGGGACGATCCGCCGCGATTTTCTTGTGGTGAGAAAGATCGTCGCACGGGTCGTCAGTCGTACACAGGGCTGTCACGCGGAATTTTCTCAGGATTTGGCGAACGGAGAATTCCGGAGTGGCGAGCAGTGAGTTTGCTTGGTTCCAAATGTTTCTCGCGGAGTGTTCGTTCAATAGCTCGCTGACGCCGAAGTAGCGCTGCAATTCGAGGTGGGTCCAATGGTAGAGCGGGTTGCGCAGAGTTGCGGGCACGGTGCGAGCCCACGCGAGAAACTTTTCGTAGGACGTGGCGTTGCCGGTGCAGAAGCGCTCGTCAATTCCGTTGGCCCGCATGGCGCGCCATTTGTAGTGATCGCCTTCCAACCAAATTTCCGACAGATCATTGAAGCGACGATCCGCGGCGATATCCCCAGGCGAAAGATGCGAGTGGTAATCCAGAACGGGCTCGCCTGCGGCGTAGTTATGGTAGAGTTGCCGAGCCGTCTCTGAATGCAACAAGAAATCATCGTGGATGAATTCCATTAGGCACTCCAATCCCCGTACCATCGCTTCCGTCAAAGGTATCATTTTTGCTCATTTTCGCTGGGTGATTTGCGCGGTTCTTTTCTTTGGCATGACCAAGAACTATATGGACCGCCAGGTTCTAGCGGTGCTGAAAATAAATTTACAACATCAATTTGGATGGAATGAGATTCAGTATGGACACCTGGTATTTGCGTTTCAGACCGCGTATGCCTTGGGCATGCTGGTGGTGGGCCGGTTCATCGATCGGCTGGGCACTCGCGTCGGCTACGCGGTGACGATTGCGTTCTGGAGCCTGGCTTCCGTGGCGCACGGTTTCATGAATTCACTCGGTGGATTTCTGGTGGCGCGTTTTGCGCTGGGATTCGGCGAATCTGGCGTGTTTCCTGCGAGCCTGAAGGCCGTCGCGGAGTGGTTCCCGAAGAAGGAACGCGCGCTGGCCACTGGAATCTTCAACGCTGGAACAAACGTTGGCGCCGCGTTGACTCCTTTGCTAGTGCCGTTCATCTATGCACGATGGGGCTGGCGCGGATGTTTTTTTGCTGTGGGAGCTCTAGGGTTCGTGGGCCTTGCGCTATGGCTGTGGCTTTATCGGCCGCCCGAGAAACACTTGCAATGCTCGGCTGAGGAATTGCAACATATTCGAAGCGACGTAACCGAAAGCTCAGGCAAATTCAGTGTGCGCGAGATTCTGCGGCATCGACAGACTTGGGCGTTTGTAAGCGGCAAGTTCCTGATCGATCCCATCTGGTGGTTCTACTTGTTTTGGATACCGGATTTTCTGGAACGGCGGCACGGACTTTCACTGCGGCAAATAGGTTTGCCGATTCTGGTGATTTATGTGATGGCCGATTTTGGGAGCGTGGCGGGTGGATGGCTGTCGTCTTTTCTGCTTCATCGCGGCAAAACGGTGAACCTAGCGCGCAAGACGGCACTATTGGTGTGCGCTGTCTGCGTTGTCCCGATTATCTTTGCGGCGAGAGTAAATTCCGTGTGGGCCGCAGTTTTATTGGTTGGTTTGGCTGCTGCGGCGCATCAGGGATTCTCGACAAATCTGTTGACGCTGCCTTCGGACATGTTTCCGGCGAGAGTGGTCGCTTCCGTTGCAGGGCTTGGCGGAGCGGCGGGAGCATTCGGCGGCATGCTGATCGCAGAGGTTGTAGCGCACATTCTTCAATGGACCGGGAGTTATGCGATTCCGTTTTTTATTGCTGGGTCGGCGTATCTTCTCGCGCTGGCCGTTATGCAACTGCTTGCGCCCAAGTTGGAGGCGGTGCGGCTGGACATTTCGCCGGCTGCATGACGGTAAGAGTTTCTCGGCATGATTGGTGCGAGGTGAAACAGATTCCTCGCTTCGCTCGGAACGACAAACGAGTGGGCAGGAATGATTTCATCATTGATTGACGGCGCTGGCCAGGAATCCGCCATCTACAACCAAGAGATGACCGGTGACAAAGCTCGCAGCGTCGGACGCCAGGAAAACCGCGGCGCCCACCAGTTCATCCACTTTTCCAAAACGCCGCATCGGCGTCCGCATCAGAAACTCGCGTCCCCGCTCGGTGCCGTCGAGCAGCTTTTCGTTCAACGCCGTGCGTAGCACCCCGGGCGCAATCGCATTCACGCACACGCCTTTCATGGCCCACTCGATGGCGAGCGACTTTGTGAGCGCAGCCACAGCGGCTTTACTGGCGCCATAAGCGGCAACTTCAAACGCGGCAACAAATGAAGTGAGTGAGGCGATGTTGATGATGCGGCCGTAGCCTTGTTCAATCATGTGGCGGCCAAAGATTTTGCAAGCGCGAAGAGTGCCGTTGAGATTCGTTTCCATGATGGCGTTCCAGTCTGCTTCGGGAAAATCGAGTGTGGGCATGCGCTTGGTTTGTCCCGCGCAGTTCACCAATATTTGAACGGCGCCGAACTTGGCCAACGATTCCGCCAGGACGCGCTCGATTTGCTTCGCATCGGTGACGTCGCACGGGCACACCAGTGAGCTGCGGCCCAGTTTTTCGATTTCCGCCGCTGCAGCTTGCACCAATTCTGTTCGTCGTCCGGTCGGAACAACGTTCGCGTCCGCTTCAGCCAGTCCCTTGGCCAGCGCCAGGCCGATGCCGCTGGTTCCCCCGATTACCACGGCGGTTTTGCCTGTAAGGTCGAGAAGCGGATGGCCCATCGCGAATCCTCCAATGTTGTCGTAAGCAATTTAGTACAAGAAGCAGCCAGTGTAGCAAATATCGCGCGGCGTCGATGGCGTGTTGGGCGAAGCGAAATCGTTCTGAATTTGTGAAACAGCTCTGTAGAATGGAAGCGTTCACCTGGTGAAGTGCAGTTTCATTCTTGCGTGGCGCGTAGCCTGGCTCACAGGCAGCGCGTTTGCCCGCAGATTCTTGTATCCCTCGCAAGCAGGTGCAGCACTCGCAGCCGCGCAGCAATGCGACGACGCTGCGGGCAGGACTGGGAGAGAGCGATGACCGCGATGAAGATCAAGCCGAAAGAGAAGTGCCAGTGGGACTTGATAGCGTTGGGCGAAGTGATGCTGCGGCTCGATCCGGGGGATACGCGGATCGCCACGACGCGAGAGTTTCGCGCGTGGGAAGGCGGCGGAGAATACAATGTGGCGCGCGGATTGAAGCGCTGTTTCGGGATGGATACCGCCATTGTCACAGCGCTGGCCGACAATCCCGTGGGCCGGCTGGTGGAAGATCTTATGCTGCAAGGCGGCGTGAATCTGCGGCATCTGCGGTGGGTGCGCTACGACGGTGTTGGGCGCAGCGTGCGGAACGGATTGAATTTCACAGAGCGCGGATTTGGCGTTCGCGCAGCGGTGGGATGCTCGGACCGCGGACACACCGCCGTCTCGCAGCTGAAGCTAGGCGAGATTGACTGGGAAGAAATCTTTGCGCGCGAAGGCGCCCGATGGTTTCACACCGGCGGAATTTTCTGCGCGCTTTCGGAGACGACGCCGCTAGTGGCGAGAGAGGCGATGGAAGCGGCGAAACGCAACGGCACGATTATTTCGTACGATTTGAACTATCGCGCGTCGCTGTGGGAATCCATTGGGGGAAAGAAAAAGGCGCAAGAGGTTAACCGCATGCTCGCGCCGCTGGTGGACGTGATGCTCGGGAACGAAGAGGATTTCAACGCGGCTCTGGGATTTGCGGCGCCGGCGGTGGACGAATCCGCGTCGCAACTGGATCACCGCGGCTTCCAGGCGATGATCGAAAAAGTGGCACAAGAGTTTCCCAATTTTGCCGTGGTGGCCACGACCTTGCGCAATGCGCGCACGGCCACGCAGAATGATTGGAGCGCCATCGCGTATTCGGCGGGGAAGTTCCACGAAACACCATTGCGCGAGAACCTGGAGATTTACGATCGCGTTGGCGGCGGCGATTCTTTCGTTTCCGGGCTGGTTTACGGCTTGCTGAGCGGGAAGGACCTTGCGTGGGCTGTGGATTGCGGCGCCGCACATGGAGCGTTGGCAATGACCACGCCGGGCGACACGTCGATGGCCACGTTACCGGAAGTGCTGCAGGTGATGAAGGGAAAAAGCGCGCGAATCTCGCGCTAATTCGCAAGCCCGTCAAGAAATTCACTGGAGAGAGGAACTATGACTACGGAAAGTGTGCGAAAACGAATCTGGGAAACGGGCATCATACCGGTGGTGCGCGCGTCGAGCGTGGACGAAGCGCGTCGCGCGGTGGAGGCGATCCATTTGGGCGGCATCCCGGTAATCGAGATCACCATGACCGTTCCTGGCGCGACGAAAATCATTCAGGAACTGAGAAAACAGCATGGAGAAAAAGTGCTGATTGGCGCAGGCACGGTGACAAATGGCAAAGCCGCGGAAGAGTGCATCGACGCCGGAGCACAATTTTTGGTAAGTCCGGGGCTTTCCGTGGCGGTACTGGAGGTTGCGGCAAAGCGCGGAATTCTGGCGATGCCGGGCGCGTTAACGCCGACGGAAGTAATGCAAGCGCGAGAAGCCGGCGCGGAAGTGATCAAGATATTCCCGTGCAGCAGCGTGGGCGGGCCGAAGCATATCAAATCGCTGCGAGCGCCTTTTCCCGATGCGAAGTTTATTCCGACGGGCGGCGTGAATCTTTCAAATGCCGCGGAATATTTTGCGGCTGGCGCCTTTGCGCTGGGAGTCGGAGCTGATCTGGTGGACCTGTCGGCACTGCGCGACAACAATCCAGAGAAAATTGTGGCCGGCGCGAAAGCTCTAGTGCTGGCCGTGGAACTTGCGCGGGCGGCGAAGTCGTAAGCACGAACCGCGCGCGGTTTAGTGCGCTTTCGCGCTGCTCTCAACGGCCTTCAGGTTTCCGCGAAAAACGGTGATTGAAGCGGCGGGCAGCGTAAACGACGTTCCCGGCCCAGCGTTTAGCGAAGAAACGGCGATGGGACCGTCGGGATCGGCGGTTCCGCCGGTTGGGTCCGGATGCCACACATACTGTGCTTTGCCGAACGTTTTCACACTAACCGCTCCGGAAAATTCCTGCCGCGTGTGCCTGGAATCATCCGCGAACGATATGTGCACAGTCTGTGCGTTTTCCTGATCCTTATTGATGACCATCAGCGACCATGTTCCATCGGGCCGCGCCGCCGCATAGGCCGTGACGAGGTTGTTGCCGGCCGTGTCGCGAATGTCGCTCTCCGCGGAAAACAGTTTGTGCGCGCCGTCGCCGGGTTGCAGCCATTCCAGGGTGATCAGCTGGCTGGCAAAAAATTGCGAAAGCGGCTGCTTGATCTGCAGGTTGGCATCTGTGGAAAACATGCCAAAGGTGCCCATAGAGCCGTTGGCGCCGCGATGCACGCCGAGCGGCAAATAATGGAAATAGTAGACCGCCTGGCCGCCGCCATTTAAAAATGCGCCGATGTAGTCGGCAAGCCAGAGGCCGCCCCAGATGTCAACGAACGACTCGGAGCTGACCCAGGAAAGATTGGATTCCGTAATCAATAGAGGAACATTTTCCGGGACGCCATCCTCGCGCCACACTTTCATGATGTGGGTGACCAGCTCCGCTTCGTGATACAGGTTGCTCCACTGAATTTTTCCCGGCTCCATGGGGTAGTGTTCGAAGGAAAAGAAGGCCAGTTCGCCGAGTTTTCCGTGGCTCTGTAGGTAGTCGATAAACCGACGGGTCCACGACGTGCGTCCCTCGGCGTCAGGCCACGTTTCGATGTCTTTATTCACTCCGGTGAAAATCGGGCCGCCTAATTTCAGTTTTGGGTCAACGCGGTGCAGCGCGGCCGCGAATTGTATGTACATAGCGGCGTAGTCTTCCGGAGGCATAAAGTGTCCGTCGGGCTCTTCTCCCATTTCCACATGCGAGATGGGATATCCACGCTTCTCGACATACGCGATTTCCGCCGCGGCATCTTCCGGCGTGCCGTAAATCATGGCGATGGGAATCATGGCGGGAAGTCCGCGAGTGTAGCCGCCGGTATAAAAAAGATCGAAGCCCACCTGGTCGCCGGCCTTTTCGTCCAGATCCTTGTTCTCATGCCAGGGATCGACGGAAGAACAGTACGTCATGGTCTGATCCTGATCGGGAGTGTGGCGGACCAGGTCGTGAAATTTTCCGTCGGCGGTCGTAGTGCCGATGTACAGTTCGCGAATCGCGTAACCCAGGCAATTTCGTTTGTCGGCGTTTCCGTGCGTGTCGCAGGTGTTTGAAGATTGCGTCATCAAGATGCGCATGTGCTGCACGGCAAGCGGCGCGCTGGAAAGTTGCAGCACGGGTGCCCCGCCTTTGCCTTGTGTGACAATTCCGCCGGGAAATGTTTGCCAGACGCCTTCGGTAGGTTTCCTGATGGGATCGGCGCCCGTGAAATATTGCACCACATAGTGAACCGCGTAAGGCTCGGCCCACTCGATGCGAATGGCATCCACGTCGTGCCGGTTGGCCAGATCGACGATCACCCATTGCGGGTGGAGCGCGTCGTTCTCGCCGGTAAACGTGGCCGACAAGTACGGATTGCTTTTCCAGTAAGAGTCCGCGTCGCCATCCGTCAGGCGCGAATAGCCTTCGGTATCGGTGCCGTCGTCGCGAGTGACTCCGCGGTGCGGCAAGGGATAGCCGTAGGAGTGACGAATGAGTTCTGTACCGGGAGTGGCGCTGCCGGTGAAGTATCCTTTGCCGGCGGGATCGCTCCAAGTGCCTTGCGGATTCCAGTGCCACGCTTCCATATGCAGCTCGGTATTTTGGCGATAGGTGACGGTTTGCCAGCCCGCGGCGAGCACCTGCTTTACGGTGGAATCGACATACAGTTTGTCGGCGGCGCCGTAGGGTATACGGTCAATCCCCGCGCCGACGGCTTCGGTAGGACGGATGGTGTTGGTGACGTGGCTGGGCGTAACGTCCACCACAATGTTCTGCGCCGATGAGGTGGCCGGAAAGGTCGCGACGAACAGGCAGATCGCCGCTGGGATGAGGTAAAGCGCGATTTTGCGTCGGTCGCGCTGCCTGGTGGAAAAAGAAGCGAGCGAAAGGATGCGATCGCGATCTTGCGTGCTGGTCAACATGGAGAAGCCTCGTGGTGGTGAACGGCCGTGAGTTCAGCCGAATAGCTTAATTAAAACGATTCAATACACACCGAATGTAGCTGTTGCTATTTCGCCCGTCAACCGAAAATGGGGTCGTTTTTGGTGCGCTGGTTGAGGGTGCGCGTGGATGTCTAATCTTTAATTCTGTGACGTGATACCTGCCATTGCGTTCACACAGCCAGAGGAGTATATCCAGTTATAGAAGAAAGTCGTGGATTGCGCGCCGGACCCGCTCCTGTCCGGACCGACGGAGAGAGTGACAGCGATTGACACTCTCCAAGGCGCCTCGGGGCTTCCACCCTGGTTCCTGCTATGGGACGAATGGTGGACTGCCCGACCGAGAGCCGTGGCTCGAACTAGCCGATCCTCTTTGCCGATGCCGCCACCGCACGGAGCCATACCGGCCCCAGGATCACGTCGAGACCGGAAAACGTGTCACGCCAACATTGCGGGTTAAGGAGACGATTATCATGATACAGACACTGGAATTGGTGATTAAAGAGCATCCGTTTTTCCACGGATTGTCGGACGAGCATCTGGACTTCATCACCGGATGCGCCAAGAATGTCTCGTTCCCGGAGAAGCACGTGATGTTTACGGAAGGCGACCCGGCCAACGAGTTTTACTTTATCCGCAAAGGCTCGGTTTCCATTGAGTTGATGGTGCAAAACAGCGGCCCGAGAGGCGTGCAAACCGTCGGCGGTGGAGAGATTCTTGGCTGGTCGTGGGTTTCGCCGCCATATCACTGGCACTTTAACGCGCGAACGCTGAAGCCGACGCGCGCGCTGGTTTTTGACGCCAACTGCCTGCGCGCCAAATGCGAGGAAGACCACGATCTCGGGTACGAGATGCTGAAGCGTTTTTCCAACATCATTACGGCGCGGCTCGATGCCACGCGGTTGCAATTGTTGGACATTTATACCGCGCGCGCTTGACGCGATTCGCGGTGTAGCTTGGGGCTGGCATGAAAGCCAGCGCTACATTAAAGAAAAAATCTCGACACACGCTGTTTTTTCCACGTCGTTAGCTTTTCATTGCCGGCTATGCTTTTGTCCCTAGCAGCTTGATTCCGGTCGTTTACTTGGATAGGCTCCGTTTGGGTTTTGTGTCCTCGCCCGCGTCGTCGCCGCATTCCGCTCTGTTCCAAAGAAGGAGATTGCCGTTGCTGAAGAACTTTCGCCCAGCCCTTTTGTTGCTTGTAGTGCCCTTCCTGATCCTGGCCTCACTTGCTCCTGCGCTCGCGCAAACAGCGCCCGCCCACCTGACTACGGAATGGATTTTCAGTGACGAGGCTGAACGAGTCGCCGAAGTTCCGCAATTCACGTGGTTGGCGGATAATTCCGCAATTGTTTACGACGTTCGGCAGCCGGAAGCGCAGCGCACGTACGAGCGTCTGGATCCCGCAACGGGCGAACGCCGTCCGATCGTTGATATGCACAAAGCTGTTGCCTCTCTTGTTGCCGCCGACAGTTCGGCCGAGGTACAGCAGGCGCTGCCGTGGCCTGAGGCTTTCGACGCCACCGGGCGGCAGGCCGTTTTTTTGTTTCACGGCGATGTTTTTCTTCTTGATCTTTCGTCTTCGAGCTTTTTGCGGGTTACCAACACGCCCGCCGAAGAAAAAGATGTGGAATTTTCTCCGGATGGCCATTTCCTCGCCTTCGTGCGGTCCAACGACCTGTACCTGTTCGACATCGCCGCGAACAAGGAATCGCGCCTGACCTCGGACGGCTCCGACAAATTGCTGAATGGAACGCTCTCCTGGGTCTATTGGGAGGAAATTTTTGGCCGGCGCGACATTGGCTACTGGTGGTCTCCCGATTCCCGGTCGATCGCTTATCTTCAGACGGACGAAAGCGGCGTGCCGGAAAGCACTTTCGTCGATTTCCAGCCGGTGCGCGAACGCATTATTCACCAGCGCTATCCAAAGGCCGGGGAAGAAGATCCGCGTGTGCGCGTTGGGGTGTTGAACATTGCTTCGCCGGAAACACGGTGGATCAATCTGAGCGAGAAGCCGTTCGAATGGATCCTGCGCGTGAAGTGGCTGCCGGATTCGCAACGCGTCAGCGTGCAAACCATGACGCGCGCGCAGACAGAAAGCTATTTGTTCTTTGCCAACGTCAAAAGCAGCGAAACAATGCTGATCCTTACCGAGAACGACGCCTACTGGGTGAATGTCACTGACGACCTTTTCTTCCTGCCTGACGGCAAGCATTTCCTGTGGGCCTCGGAGCGCGATGGCTTCATGCACCTTTATCGTTTCAACATGGACGGCTCACTGGCGAATAAAATCACCACGGGCGATTGGGCCATGGCTTCTTCCGGCGGCGTTGCCTATTGGGTGCGTCAAGCGGTTGTGGGAATCGACAGTCAGAATGACTGGATCTATTTCACTTCGCTGAAAGATTCGTCCATCCAGCGCAATCTGTACCGCATCAAGACGGACGGCTCTGGACTCGCGCGCTTGTCGTCCGAAGCGGGAACGCACGGCATTTCCATGTCGCCCAATGCCAAATTCTATTTCGACAATTTTTCCAGCGCGCGCACGCTTCCCGCTTTGCGTCTGCACTCGGCCGAGGGCAAGCTTCTGCAAACGCTGGCCGCGCCTCGCCCGGAACTTCTGCCCGCCGGAATTCAGTATCCTGAATTTCTAACCGTTCCGGCTGCAGACCGCTTCGCCATGCCCGCGGAAATGCTGAAGCCCGCCAATTTCGATGCCGCGCGCAAGTATCCCGTGATTCTGTACGTGTACGGAGGCCCTTCCGCGCCTTCCGTCCTGGATGCCTGGAGTACGGGCGACCTGCTGAGCGACCAGTTGCTGCTGAAGGATGGATTTGTTCTGATCACCATCGACAATCGAGCCGCTACCGCTATCAGCAAAAAACTGGAAAACACCATTCCCGCCAATCCGACTGCTTCAGAGACCGACGACCTGGTGGCCGGGATTCGGTGGTTTAAATCGCAGCCGTGGGTCGATGCTGCGCGCTTTGGCGTGTGGGGGTGGAGCGGCGGCGGCACGATGACACTGAATATCATGACTCGCTCGAAGGAAATCAAGGCGGGCGTCTCCGTTGCTCCGGTCACTGACTGGCACTACTACGATTCCAAATGGGCGGAATCGCTGATGAAGCTGCCTTCCACCAATAGCGAAATGTACGATCGCATTTCGCTGGTCAAACATGCGGGCGATCTCTCTGGGCATCTGCTGATTGTTTACGGCACGTACGACGACAATGTGCACCCGCAGAATGAGCAGGCGTTCACCAACGAGCTGATTGCCCACAACATTCTTTTCGAAACGATGGTCTACCCGATGCGCAAGCACGGCATTGCCGATCGCGCGGCGACCATTCATCTGTACCGCACCATGCGCGTGTTCTGGCAAAAAAATCTTTAGTTCGTGAAGAATTCATGGTGGCAATATCGATCGCTCCCAACGACCGGCTTTTCATTCTGACGGGTGCCGGCATCAGCGCGGAGAGCGGCATACCCACGTTTCGCGATGCAGGCGGGCTGTGGCGTAAGTACCGCATCGAGGAAGTCGCTTCGCCTGATGCGTGGCGCCGTGATCCGCGGCTGGTGTGGGATTTTTATTCTATGCGCCGTCGCGTCGCTGGCACGGTCAAGCCAAATCGCGGACACTTCGCGCTCGCTGCGCTGGAAGCAAGACTCGAGGATCGTTTGTTTCTTTGTACGCAGAATGTCGACAATCTTCACGAGCAGGCTGGCTCCCGGCGCGCCGTGCATATGCATGGCGAACTGTTTAAAAGCCGCTGCGATTCCTGCCATATGCCGCCTTTTGAAGACGGCAATCTTTACGAGTTGCCCGCGGAGCTGCCTTGCTGCTCTTGCGGCGCGCTGATTCGGCCGCACATCTGCTGGTTTGGCGAAACACCGTTCCGTCTGGACCGTATTTTCAAAGCACTCAGCGAATGCACCGTGTTCGTCGCCATCGGCACTTCCGGCACGGTTGAGCCCGCCGCCAGTTTTGTGTCGGAGGTCGCCGCTCGCGCCCGGACGTTCTATGTGGGGTCGGAAGCGCCCGCAAACAGCGCGGTTTTTGATGATTGCATGCTGCGAAAGTCCGGCGAAGTTCTGGATACACTATTCACGCTTACCTGACGGTCCCCTTTTTACCTGATGGCCCGCTTCGCGCTTCTCGGGCATCATTTAACGATGGAGTTTTCTACCAAACCGGATGCTCACGGGCCGCACAAATCGCCCTGGAAGAACCCGTTCCTATATTCCGGAACAGTGCTGGCCCTCGTGGCCATCTACATGGGCTTCGTTTTGATCACGCGCTATGAATCCAACCGCGATTTCGAGCAGCGCCAGGCAGCGCAAAAAGCCGAACAGCAACGCGAGGAGGATCGCCGCGCAGTGGAGCAACTGGGCGGATCGGAGCTGGCCATCCGTTCTCTTTACGTTTCGCCGCGTGAGATCCATCGCGGCGAAAAAGCGCAACTTTGTTACGACGTAGCCAACGCCAAAACCGTGACGCTTGATCCTCCGGAGGGCGAGGTGTGGCCGTCGCATTCGAGGTGCCTGGATCTCGCGCCAAAGAAAACCACCACGTATACGCTGACGATTACGGATGCCGCGGGCCAGCGGGCTACACAGAGCGTGGAAGTGCAAGTCCGTTAGGGACCGCTAAAGTTAATAAGAGTCTGTATTATCTGTAACTTACAGTAAGCGAGGGTCTACCGAATTTCCGTTGTACTTACCACTTCTTCTTCTCTTGTCCCTTCATTTCGCTACACCCTATAATAATGGGACGCGGAGTCCGGCCACGCTGGACTCCGCGTCATTTTTCTCGACAGCGGAAAACTATGTCAGATCCTTTAGCAGCAATTAAGAAAAAGCTTCAGCAGGAAATCGATTCGCTGGAACACGAACTGAACGTGGAACTTCCGAAGGAGATCGCGGTTGCGCGCGCGCATGGCGACTTGTCGGAGAACGCGGAATACAAGTTCGCGAAGGAACGCCAGGGATATGTGAACGCGAAAATCGGTCATCTGAAAAAGCGCATGGGCGACCTTGGCATGCTGAATCTGACCAACATCCCGAAGGACCGCGCGGGCTACGGCTCACGCATCGTGGTGCTCGACACGCAACGCAGCGTTGAAGTGGAGTACAAGCTGGTAAGCACGGAAGAAGCGGACGTTGAAAAGGGGATGATCTCCACGACGTCTCCCATTGGCCGCGCGTTGCTGAACCGCAAAGTTGGCGATGAAGTGCAGGTGGCCACGCCCGCCGGGAACAAAGAGTTTGAGATTGTGCGACTTGTGACCATTCACGAAGAAGCTTAATTCCTTCCGCTCAGCCGCGGAGAGGTGCAATGTTTTATTGGGGTTCAGGACCGGCTCTCGGCCTTTTAACGTTTCTAGGGTATTTTGTTTTTGTTATCGGGGCCGTTTATCTTTGGCGCTACCGCGAAGAACTTTCCTACTGGATGGAAAGCGAATTTTCGGTGCTGCGTAGAAGTTTTACGCGCCACGTTCCTTCGGGCCCTTTCTATGAGCCTCGCGGGCAATCGCGTCTTCGCGTGGTTCCTTCCACGGTGTTTCATTCTGTCACGAAGCTTCCGCAACGCCGATTTTGCTGGGGCGCAGCGCTTCTTTTTCTCGGCGTGTTCTTGTTCTTTCTCGATTTCTTCGTGTGATCTGTGGGCGTCTTAACGATTCTTTAATGTAGCGCTGACTTTCATGTCAGCTTTGAAGCAGGGCGTGCCTGGCAATGCGGGGCTAGCATAAAAGCTAGCGATACATTTAGGACGCGATCCCCCTCTTGTTTGCTGATAACGGATCGCTGATATCTGATATCTTTTTCTCCATGCAACCTTCGCTCATTGTGCACGGCGGCGCGTGGGATATTCCTGATGACGCTGTCGTTGCTTGCAACATCGGCTGTCAAAACGCTTTGCGCGCCGGCTGGGCGGTGCTGTCCAAGGGTGGGCACGCCCTTGACGCCATCGAAGCCGCCATCATGGTGTTGGAAGACGATCCGGTATTCGACGCGGGCTTCGGTTCGCACCTGAACCTGGATGGGCACGTGGAGTGCGATGCCATCGTTATGGAGGCCGCCACGCTGCGCGCGGGTTCCGTCGCAGGTTTGCGCCGCGTGAGGAATCCCATTCGCGCGGCGCGAGCGGTACTGGAAAAGTGTCCGCACATGATGCTGATTTCGGACGGTGCGGAAAGTTTCGCCGCCGAACACGGCGTCCCACTTTGCGATCCCAATGAACTCGTGTCGCCCGCCGAAAGTGAGGCATGGCTACTGTGCCGGAGAGACGCCCATGCCGCCGAACACCATCGCGGGCATGAGCAGGGCACCGTCGGAGCTGTGGCCCTCGATCAGCACGGCCGTCTCTTTGCGGCCACCTCCACCGGAGGAACCTGCTGCAAGCTTCCGGGCCGCGTCGGTGATTCGCCGCTGATCGGTTGTGGCTGCTATGCCGACGCCGAAACCGGTGGCGTGTCGTCCACAGGCTTCGGGGAAGCGATTATGAAGATCGTGATGGCCAAAACCGCCGCTGATTTTCTACGGCCGGCAGGTTCCTCTCCTACGCGTGCGGCACAAGCCGCCGTGGAACTTCTGGCCAAGCGGGGCAAGGGCACCGGAGGGTTGATCCTGTTGGACAAAAATGGAACCCCGGGGTTCGCGTTTAACACACCGCGCATGGCTTACGGTTATGTCGCCACGGATGGTTCGTACATTACAGCGGTGTAGCCACGGGCCGGCCTTCTTCAGGAGTACTGCTATGACGGATCGCATTTCCAGACGTCACTTCCTGCAGACAGCTAGCGCGGCAACTGCGGGATGTTTCCTTTCGCCAGCAATTTCCGGCCTGCGGACTTCATCGTCAACGCCCCCTGCGGAAGCGGCTGACTACACATTGCACATCAAGGCCAGCCCAATCGAAATTGCGCCGAAGCGCATCCTGTCTACGGTGACGTACAACGGTGAGTTCCCTGGGCCGCTGCTGCGTTTCAAGGAGGGCAGCCCCACGATTGTCGACGTTTTCAACGACACGGACACTCCCGAGCAATTGCATTGGCACGGACAGCGCGTTTCCACCGATGTGGACGGAGCGGCCGAGGAGGGCACGCCGTTTATCCCGGCTCACGGCATGCGCAGGCTCTCGTTTACTCCGAATCCCTCGGGCCTGCGTTTCTATCACACGCACAACCGCGCGGGCGCCGATCTGGCCGCAGGGCAATACTCAGGTCAAGTAGGTGCTGTGTACATTGATCCGAAAGAAGAGCCCGGCCGATTCGATCAGGAAGTGTTTCTGGTGCTGAAGGAATTCGAGCCGACGCTCAGTCGTGGCGGCGACATGGCTCAGGATTTCCTTTTCCCGTCGACGCGCGTGAAATCCTTGGAAGAAGCCGGCGAGTCCTCCAGGAAAGCTTCGCTTGCCAAGGACATGCCGCACGGCTACGAAGTCGGCTACGCCTCGTTCACAATCAATGGGCGCATGCTTGGCCACGGCGAACCCATTCGCGTGAAGCAAGGGCAACGCGTGCTGTTCCACATTCTGAATGGCAGTGCCACCGAAATTCGCAGCCTGGCTTTACCGGGGCACTCGTTTCAAGTGCTGGCGCTCGACGGAAATCCGGTGCCGAATCCGGTGCGCGTGCCGGTGCTTTGGCTGGGCACCGCTGAACGAATTTCCGCGATCGTCGAAATGAATCATCCTGGCGTTTGGATTTTGGGCGATTTAGCTGACGATGATCGCAAGCATGGCATGGGCATCGTGGTGGAGTATTCCGGCCGCACGGGGAAACCGGTTTGGGTCGCTCCACCGGTGTTCAAATGGAACTATGCAAGGTTTGCGAAGCCCGCTGCGGTGCCTGCTTCTCCGGATGAAACGTTCGAAATGACTTTCACGAAGGATAATGCCGCCGAAGAAGGTTTCAATCGATGGTCCATCAACGGCGTGGCTTTTCCCATGACACAGCAAGTGGTCCCGGCGGCATTTCATTTAAAGCAAGGCAAGCGCTACCGGCTGCGCATGCGCAACGCCAGCGACGACATCCATCCCATCCACCTGCATCGCCACAGTTTTGAGCTGACCAGCCTGGCGGGTAAGCCCACGGCGGGTATTTTCAAAGACGTTGTGATGCTCGGCGGCTACCAGGAAGCGGAAATTGATTTTGTGGCCGACAATCCTGGCCTGACGCTGTTCCACTGCCATCAACAGCTGCACATGGATTTTGGGTTCATGACTTTGTTTGACTACCGCTGATCCGTTCCATCCGAACTGCTTCGATGAATTCCCATTGGCAGAATCTGCAACAGCAGTGATATCTTCGGTGCATTCTGAACGGGTGAAAACTTGAAAACTGCAACGTTGTTTGCGCTTGTGCTGTTCTTTGCCACGCCTGGGCGTGCGCAGGAGAATCGCGATTGGCCGGTGTATGGAGGCGCGCCGGAAAACAACCACTATTCGAGCCTGAAGCAAATCAATCGCGGAAATGTGAAGCAGCTTCAGGTGGCCTGGAGCTTCGACACAGGGGAAGAAGGCGGACTGCAGACCAGCCCGATTATTGTTGACGGCGTGCTCTACGGCATAACGCCCACGCAAAAAATTTTCGCATTAAACGCCGGTAGCGGCGCACTGCTCTGGAAATTTGATTCCGGGATGCGCGGCACACAAGCTGACCGCGGTCTGGCGTACTGGTCTGACGGCAACGACAAACGCATCCTGGTGGGCGTGATGCATTTTCTGTACGCGCTTGATGCTGGGACCGGCAAACCGGTTCCTTCCTTCGGGCAAGGCGGGCGCATCGATCTGCGCGAAGGGCTTGGCCGCGAGCCGGCCTCTGCGCAATCCATCAACCTGACCAGTCCGGCTGTGATCTATAAGGATCTGGTCATCGTTGGCGGCCGTAATCCCGAAACGCTTCCCGCTCCTCCCGGAGATATTCGCGCCTTCGATGTGCGTTCCGGCAAACTGCGGTGGTCGTTCCACACCATTCCGCATCCGGGAGAATTCGGTTACAACACCTGGCCAAAGAATGCGTGGGAATCCAGTGGCGCGGCCAATAATTGGGCAGGCATGTCGCTCGATTCAGCTCGCGGGATTCTGTATGTTCCAACCGGGTCCGCTGCGTTCGATTTTTATGGAGCAAACCGGCTGGGCGACGATCTGTTTGCCAATTGCTTGATCGCGCTGAACGCGGAAACCGGCAAACGGTTGTGGCATTTCCAGGGTGTGCGTCACGATCTGTGGGATCGAGATTTTCCTGCGCCGCCGGTGCTTCTTACTGTGAAGCGCCAGGGCAAATCCATCGACGCCGTGGCGCAAACTTCCAAGCAGGGCTTTGTGTATCTTTTCGATCGCACCAATGGCTCACCGCTCTTTCCCATCGCGTACCGCAACTATCCGCCCAGCAACATTCCCGGCGAGCATGCCGCTCTTCAACAAGGTTTCCCGACAAAGCCTGCGCCTTTCGCGCGGCAGACTCTCACCGAGGATCTTCTGACCAATCGCACGCCCGCAGCCCACCAACTGGCGCTCGAGAAGTTTCGCGGCTTTCGCAACGACGGCCAGTTCGTGCCCTTCAGCATCGGTAAAGACACAGTCGTATTTCCCGGTTTCGATGGAGGAGCGGAATGGGGCGGCGCGGCCGTCGATCCCGAAACAGCGATCATTTATATCAATGCGAACGACATCGCGTGGACCGGCGCGCTGGCGAAGAACATTCACGAAGACACCACTAAATCGCTGTACATGAGCCAGTGCAGCATTTGCCATGCGGATAATCGCGTAGGGTCTCCTCCCAGCACGCCCTCGCTGCTTGGCGTCAGCGAGCGGCTTTCCGCACCAGCCATCGCCGCCACCATTCAGGATGGCAAAGGCCGTATGCCCGGCTTCCCCAATCTTTCCGGTGAACAAATTTATGCTTTGGTGGATTTCCTCAGCAGCGGCGAGAGCAAGGAGCTGGCCAGTATCGTGCCCGAATCGGCTGAGATTCCCTACCACCTGACCGGATATAAGCGCTTCCTCGATCAAGAAGGTTATCCGGCGGTGGCTCCGCCTTGGGGCACGCTGAATGCGATCGATCTGAACACCGGCGAGTACGCGTGGAAGATTCCTCTCGGTGAATATCCGGAACTGGCGGCGCAAGGGCTGAAGGATTCCGGTACAGAAAATTATGGCGGGCCCATCGTCACCGCCGGAGGGCTGCTGTTTATTGGCGCTACCAACTACGACAAGAAATTCCGCGCATTCGATAAAACCACCGGGGCGCTGCTTTGGGAAGCTTCTCTGCCGTTCTCCGGCAATGCCACTCCTGCCACATATGAAATCAAGCGCCGGCAATTCGTGGTCATCGCTGCAGGCGGCGGCAAGGATTCGCGTACTCGGTCGGGTGGAGTGTACGTGGCCTTCGCACTGCCACAGTAAGATTCGGATTAGGCAAAAAAGGGGCAGCCAAAAAGCTGCCCCTGGTTCGAAAAGATTTTGCTGAGAGTTAAGGCAAATAGTAGCGGAAGGACGTCCAAAACATATCGTCGACCGCATGAGGGGCGATGCCGGTGTTTGTGTTGATGCCATTGCTGCCGGACCAGCCGTGACGCGAGAAGTAAGAGTATTGCAGACCCCACTGAAGCCTGCCTTTTTCGCCCTGGTAGATTTTGTTCCAGAAACCGACAGTAGCTTCGAAGAGGTACTTGGTATCGCCGGCGCAGGTACCGCCAGCGCCAGGTGTGCCCGTGCCCGCGGGAGCAACTTCAACGCTGCAACCAGAATTGTTGGCATAGGGCGAGCCGTAGCCGCCGATGCCGTCGCTGGAAATGGTTGTCGTGGTCAGGGCGGGATAGGAGGGCTGAATCGTTCCAGGCGCGGAGCAGGGTTGTTGCCCAACGCCACCGCAGCCCGGAATTGCAGGGGTATTGACGATCTTGATGCTGGTGTAGCCGGTGTAGGCGGCGCGGGCGTCGTACTCTCCGCCGAAGTAGCCGTAAACATCCCACTTGGGCGTCGGGTGAGTTTCGACCTTGGCGAGATATTGCAGGTTCTTGATCAGGGCGAGAGTGCCGTCAGGACGAGCGGTGAGATCAGGAAGTTGTGCGGCGCCAAAGCGGCCGATGCCGTCGCCGCCCACGACTTTAATTCCAACATCAAGTCGCTTGGCCAACAGAGTCTCCGTGGCGCTGGCGCCAAGGCCACCGCCGAAGGACGAATTGTTATAGGCAAGAGCCGCGCTGGGTGTTGTGGAGTCGTTGCAGGAAATGACGGTTGGGTCGGCGGGAGTCGGGAAATTTTTTGCGGTAGTTCCGGCCACGGCGCAGGGATAGATGCGATTGCGAAAGTCGGAAAAGATTCCGAACAGCTCGTAGTGGCCAAAGCCTGGTTCCACTGCCACCTTGGCGACGAAGTCAGGAAGTTTGTTGACCGTGTATCCGGTAGGATCGAAAGCGTTGAAGAATCCGCCGCCGAGTCCCGGAGCATTGAAAAAGAAATTCTGATAAGTGGTGACGACGCTGGTGGCCGAAGTATTGGTGTAGGAGCTGAAACCGCGGCCTCCGATGGTAGTCTGCGGCCCTTCGACGGAAACAGCAGCGGCAATCTTGTCGTTGAAGGCTTTAGTGACGCGGAAAGCGCTGGCACGTTGCCAGGTGAATCCCACAATGTAGTTGGGATCGATCATCACCGGAAGAGATTCTTGCCGCAACGCGATGCCCTTTCTGTCTTCCGTGGCAAGACTCCACATTTGGCCGCCGCTGAAAGTCAGGCCGTTTGCAAGCGCTACCTGGCCCCACAACTGGCGCTGCCGGAATACGTAGGAATTGGTTTGACGGTTATTGGAAGTGGTGCCGGCGCCGAGGAAATCGGCTTCGTAGTAGCCCGACAGGGTGGTTGAGCCGGCCTTGGCGCCAAAGAGCAGGCAAAGACGGGACTGGCGAGCCGAGAAATTCATTTCGGTGAGGTGCCCGGTGGAATTTCCGGCATAAGGAATCCAGTTGAAAGGGGTGCCAACATCGGCGCTTTCTGCGTGTTGACGGTTGACGGTGTCGGCGCCGACAAATCCGCCAGGTGTGAGGCTGACGCCCTTGAAGCGGATGGTGGTCGGGCCTTTCTCGTCGTTGGCTGGCTGAACCTGCGGATTCGCGGCGGTGGAGGAGTTCACAATCGCAGCGTTACCTGCGGCAAGGCCGGACGCAGAAGTCGAATTCAGCGCAGGGGTTGCGAATTTTATTTCCGAGGAAGTCGTAGCCACTTCGCCGGCTTTCACGGTGGCTTCCGAGGCGCGAGCATTCACAGGAGCGGCGATTCCGCGAGCTACTTTGATCTGCTTATCGCGTCTAGCCAATTCTTCCTTCAAAAGCTGGAGCTCTTCCTGCTGCACCTGAAGTATTTTCTGTTGTGATTGAAGAGTTTCGCGCAGTTCCTCGACTTCGGCTGCAATTTCAGAGCTGGTTTTTGCCGCGACGGGTTTAGCGGGCTGCGCGGTGCTGGAAGCTGCAGCGGAACCCTTGGGAGCGTCCTTTGGGGAATCAGCAAGCGCGGTTCCGGCGCTAAGGAACAGCGAAAGTGCGAGTGATGATGCGAGTCTTTTCATTGCGTCTCTCTTTTGCGGCAGAAATGCAGACTAAGCCGGGAAGACTCTGACGCCGATGTCAATGGAAGCGAGGGATGGCCGGTAACAATCAGGCAGACAGGGTCTGCATCAGAAGTGTTTCAGGCCGTCATTTTAAGGTTAAAGAGTTGCAACAATGCTAGCGCCTCTTGTCCTGTCAGAGCAAGAGCGAGACCGAAAACAGGAAGCGAAAAGAACAATTCAGGGAGTTTTGGAGAGTTTCAAAAACGGGCAGTGAGCTAGCGCGTTATACCCATTTGGTACGCGAGAAAGATTTGCGAGACCGCGTATTGATAGCGGGCGTCCGTATCGTCGATATCGGCTTCGGTTTTCTGTAATTCAGCCTGACTTAATTCGACGATGGTGGCGAGGCCGAGCTTGTAGCGTGCCTGGGACAATTCCAGCGCGAGCTGCGCTTGTTCGCGAAGTTGCTGCGTGACGGAAAGACGCTCGAAAGCTTTTTCGGTGTCGAGCCAGGTATTGCGGACATCGCGTGCAACGTTGTTTTGCAGATCCTGCAGGCGTTTGCGTTTCACCTCGGTATCCAGATCGGCGCTTTTTGCGCGCGCATTGAAAAGGAATCCGTTAAAGACCGGGATGTTGATGTTCACACCAGCGGCGCCGTACCAGTTTGAAATGTTGTCGTTTCGAATTGGTGCCGCGCCCACCACGCCAGTGGCCGCTACTGTTGGCCACCACAAGTCGTGCTCTGCCTTGCTGAATTTTGTGGCGGCGGTTACTTCATCCTCGAGCGATCTTACTTCCGGGCGCTGGCTGAGCGCTTGTTGAATGAGCGGGGCGGGGTCGACCGCAGGCGGCGTATTTTGCGATGCGGGCTCGACTGGGGCGAAATCCTGACGGTCGGGATAACCGAGAATAGCGGAAAGGGTGGAGAGGGAGGCCTCGTAGCTGTTTTGGGATTCCAGGAGCAAGAGCTTGGCGCGGGCGAAGTCCACCTTGCTGAAGCTCAAATCGACGTCCGATTTTAATTTGGCATTGGTGAGAGCTTGCACCTGGTCAACGAGGTCCTGCCTGGCTTTCACGGTTTCTTCGGCTACGTGGAGAAGCGCTTTCGTTTCCAGCGTGTTGTAGAAAGCTTCATCGACGGCCAGAACAATTTGTTGCTGAGTGGCAATGGCGTTCTGGTCCTGGGCTTTGGCTTGAAACACGGAATTGGCCACCAGGTTTTGTGTACGGCCAAAATCGGTGATCAACTGGCTGACCGCGGCGCCGGCGGCAACCCTGGGATACACGGTCGGATTGTTGAGGAAGCCCGCGGAAATGCGGCTGCCGGGATCGGAACCGACGGCGGTCACGTTCAAGCTCAATTGAGGGTAGAGCGCCGCACGAGTCTCGCGAGTGAATTCGTGCGCCTGCAACGCCTGTAACCTGCCAACGGTGATCTGCGGATTGTTTTTGATGGCAGTGGCTTCCGCCTGCTGCAAGGTGATTTGGCGAGTGGCTGGAGTTGCGGATGGAGAAGCGGACGCTGGAGGCGTTGGCATCTGTTGCGCCACAGACGGAGCCACACACACGGCGAGTAACATTGCCGCCAACTGAACGAACTGCTTCACGACACCACCTCCGGGACATGAGCCTGTTTTCTTCCGTGAATGATCAGATAGACAGCCGGCACGAGAAACACGGTGACAACAACAGAGACGGCCAGTCCACCGATTACCGCGCGTGCCAGCGGCGCGTATTGCTCGCTGCCGGCTTCGATGCCAAGGGCCATGGGAATCAGACCAAGCAAGGTAGCGAGCGAGGTCATGAGAATCGGGCGCAGGCGGACTTTGCACGCTTCCACGACCGCTTGCTTGAGTGGAAGGCCGCGACTGTGAAGAATGCCGGAGAATTCGACGATCAAAATGCTATTGGAGACCACGATGCCGGTCATCATGATCACGCCCATGAGGGACATAATGTTCAGCGTTGTGCCGGTCATCCAGAGAATAATGAGCACGCCGGCGAGACCCGGAGGGATGGCGGTGAGAATGATGAACGGATCGATGAAGGAACGAAACTGAGCCATCAGGATGAGATAAACCAGAATGACGGCGAGAAGCAGACCGAGCGCAAAGCGAAGGAAGGATTGATTCATGCCGACGACAGCGCCTTGTACCCGAATGGTGGCATTTTTGGGAAGGGTCAAGCCCTTCAGCAGATGATTGACCTCGCTGTTGATGCCGCTGAGGTCCTCAGTACGAGGCATGACGTAAATATCGATAACGCGCCGGATCTGGTAGTGATCGACTTCAGTGGGAGTGCTGATCGGTACGATTCTGGCAACAGACTGTAGCGGTGTGTAGGAGGCATTTTTTGGCGCGCGCAAGGGAATATTGCGGAAATCGGTCATGGTCATATTGCCGACTTTTTCGTTGGAGTATTGCACCGTGAGCATGTAGTTGTTGCCGGTTTTGGGATCGATCCAGTAACTGGGAGCGATCATGCCGTCGGAAGTGAGAGCGGTGATGACATTGTCGACGACATCGCGAGGGGTAAGGCCAAGCAGGCTGGCTTGTTGGCGATCGATGTTGAGCTCCAGCCCAGGGAAATCAATGGCCTGTGGGATCAGCACGTCGCTGACAAGCTTGGAGCCTTTCAGCTGCAGGGCGAGTTTGCGCGCGATGCTGTAGCCTTCGTCCAAATTATTGTCGCTGACTTGAATGTCCAGCGGCGCGGGCAAACCCTGATTCACAACTGAATCGACAAGGCCGCCGGCCTGCAGATAGATGCTCAGTTGCGGAAGATCGCTGGCCAGCTTTTGGCGCACGCGCTCCATATATTCATAGCTGCCAACCTTGTGGTCTTCGCGCAAGTTAATTTGCACAAAGGCGGTGTCCATAGCGGAGTTGCTGGTGTAGATCGCGGACAGGTCGGGCGTGATGCCGATATTGGAGACGATCATCTCCAGATCGCTTTTGGGAATGACGGAGCGGATATCGTTCTCAACCTGCGCGATGTATTTGTCGGAAACTTCCAGGCGCGTGCCGGAGGGCGCCTTGACGTTAATGACGAATTGACCGGGATCGGTGCGTGGGAAGTAGGCGCGTCCGACAAAGGGGAAAAGAATGGCGAAGAGCACCACGATGGAGGCGAGGATGTAGATCGCGGTGCGGCCGGGGCGTTCCAGCGCGCGCGTGACCTTTGCTTCGTAATAATTCAACAGGCGCTGGAAGAATTCGTTGAACTTGTGGACCACGCTGGCCAGCCAGCCTTTGGAATTTTCGTGGCGTTCTTCACCATGGGCATCGAGGCGAATGAAATAGGCGCAGTAGAGAGGAACGACGGTCATGGCAAAAATGTAGGACGCGAAAATGGAGATGACCACGCCGAGAGCCAGGTCCGCAAAGAGGTAACGGCTGACGCCGTAAAAGAAACTGACCGGGAAGAATACAATGGAGGTGGTGGAAGTGGCGGCGAGCACCGCAAGAGCGACTTCCATGCCGCCTTTTTCGGCGGCTTCGCGGGGAGCCACGCCCTGCTCCATGAACCGGAAAATGTTTTCGAGGACGACGACGGAATCGTCGATCAAACGGGAGAAGGCGAGCGCCAAGCCTCCGAGAAGCATGGTGTTGATGGAACCGCCCATGGCGTTCATTACCAGGAAACAGGTCAGCGCAGAGAGCGGAATAGAGAGAAGCACGGCGAAGGTGGCGCGCGGGCTGCCGAGGAACAACAGAATCATCAATGCGGTGAGCGCAAGACCGATGCCGCCTTCTTTCAACAAGTTAACGACCGCGGTCTTTACGAAGATGGATTGATCGAAGACCACGGCAGTCTTCAGCACATCCGGGACGTCGACCAAATCTTTAGTGGCTTCCTTGATTCCGTTGACGATCGCGATGGTGTTGCTATCGCCGCCCTGCTTCAAGATCGGGATGTATACGGATTTTTGTCCGTCGATCCTGACAATGTTGGTCTGAATGGCGCCGGCGTCTTCTGCTTTACCGACGTCAGCGACCAACACCGAGCCGAGGCCAACGCTCTTGAGCGGGACCTGGTTGATCTGCTCGACCTTTGGAACCTGGCTGTTGGCGTAGATGTTGTAGTCGCGGTTGCCAACGCGCACGTCGCCTGCCGGCAAAATCAAGTTCGATTGATTGATGGCTTTCACCACATCCATCAAGCTCAACTGGTGAGCCTCGAGTTTCATGGGATCGACAAACACCTGAATCTGCCGGTACGTTCCGCCAAACGGTTGCGGTACCGACGCTCCCGGCACATTGGCGACCTGATTTCTGACTTGGAATTGCGCCAAATCCTTCAGCTGCGTTTCGCTGAGTCCCTGGCCTTTCAGAGTCAGCAGGCAAACAGGGAGGCTCGAAGCATCAAACTTCAACACCACCGGCGGCAGCGTTCCGGGAGGGAGTCGTCGCAAGTCAGCCATCGCAAGGTTCGCGATGTTGCTTAAAGCCGCGTCCGAATCCGTTCCGGGTTGAAAATAGATTTTGATCAGACTGACGCCGGTCAAGGAGCGTGACTCAATATGGTCAATGTTGCTGCCAAGGGTAAAGAAGCGCTCGAAGGTGTTGGTGATGTCCGCTTCGATTTGTTGCGGTGGCATTCCCGCGTAGAACGTTGCGACCACAACCACGGGGATATTGATCTGCGGGAATAAGTCCACGGGCATGCGCCCGACGGTGGTTACACCCACAACGGCAACCACCAGGCAAACCATAATGATGAAGTAAGGATAGGCCAGGGCAAACTTTGGCATTATTTGCCCCCCACGTCGGCATGATCGCCCGCATCAACCTCGCACGGCCGCCATGCGAGGGAACGGGCGGTGGTCTGCAGTTGGCCCAGACTCACGCTTGGACCTCCGCCACTCGCTTCCTTCCGTGAATTACCAGGTACACCGCCGGCACCAGAAATACGGTCAAGACCACAGAGACACCGAGTCCGCCAATCATCGCGCGAGCCAAGGGAGCATATTGTTCGCTGCCAGCCTCGATACCCAAGGCCATGGGCAACAAGGCCAGCAAGGTCGCCAGGGAGGTCATCAAAATGGGACGCAAGCGCACTTTGCACGCTTCCACCACCGCTTCCTTTAGCGCCATTCCTCTCTCATGCAGGATGCCGGAAAATTCCACGATCAAAATACTGTTGGACACCACAATGCCGGTCATCATGATCACGCCCATCAGCGACATAATGTTCAGTGTTGTCCCGGTCATCCACAGAAACACGAGCGCGCCCGCCAGTCCCGGGGGGATCGCCGTCAGGATAATGAAGGGATCAATGAACGACCGGAATTGCGCCATAAGAATCAGGTACACCAAAACCACGGACAACAGCAGTCCCACAGCAAAGCGGGTGAATGACTGGTTCATGCCCATAACCGCGCCTTGCACTCGCACACGGGCGTTTTTGGGCAATGCCAGTCCCTTGAGCATGTGCTGCACCTCGCTGTAGACGCCGCTCAGATCCTCGGTCTTGGGCATGACAAAAACGTCGACGACGCGGCGAATCTGGTAGTGATCGACTTCAGTGGGGGTATTGATCGGTGCAATCGTGGCGACGGATTCCAGAGGTGTATAGGAGGAGGAAGCGGGTGCGCGCAGAGGAATGTTTCGAAAGTCCGACATGGTCATCGAGTCGATTTTGTTGTTGAAATACTGCACCGTAAGCATGTAGTTGTTGCCGCTCTTGGGATCGATCCAATAGCTGGGGGCAATCATGCCGTTGGAAGTGAGGGCGGTGATGACGTTGTCGACTACATCTTTGGGAGTCAAACCCAGCAAGCTGGCCTGTTTACGGTCGATATTGAGTTCCAGTCCCGGATAGTCGATATCCTGAGGAATGAGCACATCGCTGACGCGTTTTGAACCCTTCAGCTGCAAGGCGAGGTTCCGCGCAATGCCATATCCTTCCGTCAAGTCGTTGTCGCTCACTTGAATGTCCAGAGGCGCCGGTAAACCCTGGTTCACCACCGAATCCACCAAGCCCCCGGCTTGAAAGTAGGTGCTTAACTCAGGCAGGTCGCTCGCCAGCTTGCGGCGCAGCCGTTCCATGTATTTGTAGCTTCCCACCGCGTGATCTTCGGTAAGGTTCACTTGTACAAACGCGGTGTGCATGGCGGAATTTGTGGTGTAAATGGCGGAAAGGTCCGGCGTGATTCCGATGTTGGACACAATCATCTGCAGGTCATGCTTCGGGATCACCGAACGAATGTCGTCCTCCACCCGAGCGACATACTTGTCGGTCACTTCCAAGCGCGTCCCGGTGGGAGCTTTAAGGCTGATGACGAATTGTCCGGGATCGGTTCGCGGGAAATAGGCGCGACCCACGAATGGAAAAACCAGGACCACGGCAAGCACAATCCCGCCGAGAAGGTACGCCGCGGTCCTTCCCGGCTTAACCAGCGCCCGGGTCACAGCCTTCTCGTAATAGGCCAGCAGTTTCTGGAATTCCGTGTTGAATCGATGAACGAGTTTCGAAAGCATGCCTGCTGAATTCGTTTGGTTCGCTTCCCCATGCGGGCGAATGCGGATGAAGCGCGCGCAGTATAGAGGCACCACGGTCAGCGCGAAAATATAGGAAGCAAAGATCGACAACACCACTCCCAGGGCCAGATCGCCAAACAGGTAGCGGCTGACGCCATAGAAGAGCGTCACCGGAAAAAACACGATCGAAGTTGTGCAGGTCGCCGCCAGCACCGCCAGGGCGATTTCGGACCCGCCTTTTTCGGCTGCCTCCCTTGGCGAGGCGCCCTGCTCGCCGAATCGGAAGATGTTCTCCAGCACCACGACGGAATTGTCGATCAGGCGGGAGAACGCCAGCGCCAGTCCACCAAGAAGCATGGTATTAATCGATCCGCCCATGCCATTGACGACCAGAAAACAAGCCAGCGCCGAAAGCGGAATGGAGAGCAGAACGGCAAACGTTGCGCGCGGGCTTCCCAGGAACAACAAAATCATCAGCCCCGTAAGCACCAAACCGATGCCGCCTTCTTTCAGGAGGTTGGTGAGGGCGGTTTTAACGAAAATGGACTGATCGAACACCACAGCGGTCTTCAACACGTCTGGAACATCGACCAGGTGTTTGGTGGCTTCCTTCACGCTGTTAACGATCGCGATGGTGTTGCTGTCACCTCCCTGTTTCAGCACCGGGATATAGACCGATCGTTGGCCATCGATACGCACAATGTTGGTTTGGATCGCTCCCGCGTCCTGGGCTTTGCCCACATCGGCGACAAGAACGGAACCGAGGCCGATGGTTTTCAAAGGGATCTTGTTGACGTCGTCGGGCGTGGCAACCTGGCTATTCGCGTAGATGTTGTAATCGCGGTTGCCAATGCGCACGTCTCCAGCAGGCAGAATCAGATTCGAATCGTTGACCGCTTGCACCACGTCCATCAGGCTCAACTGGTGCGCCTCCAGTTTCACCGGGTCGACGTACACCTGGATCTGCCGGTACGTTCCTCCGAACGGTTGCGGCACTGACGCACCTTGCACATTGGCAACCTGATTTCTCACCTGAAACTGCGCCAAGTCTTTCAACTGGGTTTCATTCAGACCCTGGCCCTTTAGCGTGATCAGGCACACCGGCATACTGGCCGCATCGAATTTCAGCACAACCGGGGGGAGCGTGCCGGGTGGCAATCGACGGAGGTCCGCCATCGCCAGGTTAGCGATGTTGCTGAGCGCGGCGTTGGCGTTCGTTCCCGGCTTGAAGTAAACCCTAATCAGGCTGACACCCGTTAATGAACGCGACTCGATGTGATCGATGTTGCTGCCGAGAGTGAAGAAACGCTCGAAGGTGTTGGTGATATCCGCTTCGATTTGTTGCGGTGGCATGCCCGAATAAAATGTGGCCACCACGACGACAGGGATGTTGATCTGCGGGAACAGATCCACAGGCATCCGTGCGACCGTGGTGACACCTACGACTGCCACTACCAGGCAGATCATGATGATGAAGTAGGGATAGGCGAGGGCGAACTTGGGCATTACTTCGCTCCTGGAACGCCCGGTCGCCCGAGCTCGATTTCTTTCGGAGTGATTTTCATGCCTGCGCGAAATTCGTTGCGGCTGCCGATCACCACACGTTCACCGTCGGAGAGCCCGGAAAGGACCTGGACGTGGGTGCTGCCCTGCAGCCCCAAGTGCACCTTGCGTTCTTCAAGCGTATTTTGTGCGTTCACCACCAAAACGGTACCTTCCGGTCCGGAGGTTTCCACCGCTTCCAGGGGCACGATCAGGACGTCGGTCTTCGCGGCCACCCCGATCTTGGCTTCCACGTACATTCCGGGTAAGAGCCTGCCGTCGGCATTCTGGAAATCGATTTCGGTTTCCATGGTGCGGGTTTGCGGGTCTAGGGCGTCCGCAAAGCGGGAGACTTTACCGATGGAATCCTGGTTCAATGCCTGGACGTGAACCTTGACGGGATCGCCCAGGCGGATCTGGCCGGCGATGGATTCGGGAATGGGCAGCACCAATCGCAGCACGGAAATTTGCGCGATGCGGACCACAGGAGCGGACTGCGTGCTGGAGGAAGTGCCCGCGGCGATCAAAGAACCGGTGTCGGCATAGCGCACGGTGATGACGCCCGTAAAGGGGGCGGTGATCTTGGTGTAGTCGGAAAGCGCTTTGTACTGCTGTTGAGTGGCTACGGCGACGTCGAGCGTCTGTTCAGCGGCGCTGAGGGCAGCTTGAGCGCTGGAGACTTGCGCTTCACCTTCCAGGTCCTTGGCGCGCGCATCGTCCACTTCCTGTTGAGCGACAAGACCTGCGCGGGAATCGGAGGCTTGCGTCAATCGGTCCGCCATCGCGTGGGTGGCTTCGTGAGCGGATTTTGCGCGCTGCACATCGCCCTGTGCGCGGCGAATTTCTTCCTTGGCGCGACGTACAGCCGCATCGGTTCCGGAAAGTTCGGCGGCCAGTTCCGGAACCTCGAGGACGGCGAGAGTTTGTCCTTCTTTGACGTGCGAGCCGACGTCGACATACATGGTTTTGATGTAGCCGGCAACCTTGGCATGGAGATCGACTTCCTGAAAGGGTTTAAAACCACCCGCCAACGTCAGTGGAGTGCCCAAGGTGCCGTGTCCGACCTTGACGACGGCCGCAACGGGCGCGCCGGTGTGCTCGGGATTGTCGGCACCATCGGCTTCGGTTTTTCCGTGGCGGAAAAGTCCCCAGAAAACAAGCACTCCGACGAGGGCCAGAGCCGCGATTACCAGATATTTTTTGTTTGTCATACCTTTTCCTGCCTAGGGTCGGAAACAACGAATTGTGAACCGCGCCTATGCTTGATGGACTAAATAGGGTACGCACCCGAAAAACCAAGGGCGGCCGAAACAATGAATTACTTTCAGGCTTGAGGCCTTAGAGAGCTACAGCGAAGGCGGGGGACGGAAGCAGATACTGGCGATCAGTTCCGGCTGAGGCGGCAGCGTTTGATCCAAAATGATCCTGGCCGGGTACTCGGTCTGCGCCACCTTCACAACTGATCCTTGGCTGACAGTCTCTTGGACCGTCGCATCGGGTTGCGCGTACTCGCTCTGGACGGGGGGATAGTGCTGCATTTCCGACGAACCGACAGTCGAGCGGTGGCGAGCCAAGGAAGCATAAGCCAGCCCGTCTGAGTGGATCTTCAAGGCGAAGAATGGGTTGTAGAGAATTGAGGCAATTAAGACAAGGCAGACGCACACCCGCCATATCGCAGGGCTACCTCTGCGTGCGGGCCCATCAATCACTCTGATTCTCTCCATCTAACAACCATAGATTAGATTCGGAATGGCCGTCAATAGGATGCATGAAACGCGTGCCGTAAAAAGGGGGGAGGAGAAGGGACCGGAGCCAGGGGTGCAACCGGTCCCCATGGTAGGACTTTGAGTGAAGACTAAACGCGTTGAGTCTCGCACGAAGCAGTCACGCCCGAATGAAGGGCGGATGAATTGTCTGTAACCTCGCCGGAACGCCGCACGACTACATCCTCCTGCTGCTGCTCGGGAAGAAGGGTGAGGCCGCGGCCGTGGCGGACATCGAGGCCGCGTACCCAGAAAATGATGTCTTCCGCGATGTTCGTGGCGTGGTCGGCGATGCGTTCGAGGTGCCGAGTGGCCAGGACGAACTGCAAGTCGGGCGTGACGCGCGAGACGTCCTGGGTCATGCGTTGCAGCAAATGCTCGAAGATGCGGTCGCGATACTGATCCACGACGTCGTCGCACTCCAGAACCTGCGCGGCCAGCTCCGCATTACGAAAAATCAGCGCACCCAGACTGCGGCTGACCATGGAGCGAACCGCTTCCGTCATGGGACCCAGTTCCTCGGGAGTTTGTGCTTGCGGCATTTCGCGAAGCGAGATAACGCGCTCAGCGAGATTGACGGCGATGTCGCCGATGCGTTCCAGATCATTGGTAATTTTCAGCGCGGCAACGATGAGGCGGGTCTCGTCTTCAGTGAAGGAGCCGCGGCGCAGCAGCCGGACGGCGTGTTCGTCAATCACGATTTCCATTTCGTTGATGCGTGGCTCGAGCAGGAAAACTTCGCCGGGAAGGCCGGCGGTGCGTTCACTCTCAAAACTGACGATGGCGTCGAGAGCGCGATTCATGGCGCCTTCAACCAGACGAGCCATGGAGATCAGATAGTTGATCAGCGTGTCGTACAGCACGACTTCCGTCAGCCCAGGGGTGGCAGCCATTCACGCCTCCGCGGCGAGGCAAACCGAAACACCTTCGCACGCTACGATTAGTGTGGGGGAGTGATGTTACTGGTTGTTGAGGGGCAGGTGAATATGAGGCGAAGGGACGCTCAACGCAACTTCATGAATTGGCGGGATATACGCGACTGGCGCGGCTGCCGGCTGCGGAGACAGCGGCACGGGTCGCAGCGCGCTCTGGATCAAAGACGGGAATGGAGAAATGGAATTGGGAGCTCTCACCCACTTCGCTTTCCACCCAGATGCGCCCGCCATGAACTTCGATGAGGTGCTTGGCGATGCTGAGGCCGAGGCCGGTGCCGCCGGCTTCCCGGGAACGTGCCGCATCCACGCGATAGAAGCGTTCAAAGATGCGCGGCTGGTCGGAGCGCGGAATGCCAATGCCGGTGTCGCTGACGGTGAAAATCACTTCATCATTTTTGGATTCGGCGCTAAGAACGATTTTTCCGCCCGGCAAAGTGTACTGGATGGCGTTGTCCAGAAGGTTTTGCAGCACTTCCTGCAGGCGTCGGGAATCTCCGGCAATATCCGGGAGACGGCCGGGCAGCTGGAGAGAAAGCGCGAGCCCCTTCTCGGCGGCGCGGCGTTGCGCGGTTTCGTAGCAGGATTCGACGAGTTGCGAGACGGCAAGGCGCCGAACCTCAAGTTCAAGGCGCTCCGCGTCCATTTCAGAAAGGCGCAACAGATCTTCGGTGAGGCGAGCGAGGCGGCGGGAATGTTCAAGGATGATGCCAAGGAATCGGTCGCGATTGTTGGGATCGTTGACGGCGCCGGCCAAAAGCGTTTCGGAGAAGCCCTGAATGGCGGTGAGCGGCGTACGGAATTCGTGCGAGACGTTGGCGACGAAATCGCGGCGGACGCGCTCGAGCTTACGCAGTTCCGTAATGTCGTGCAGCACAATGACCGCGCCGGAGGTTTCTCCCGCGCGAACGGACGCAACGGTGGCGGCGAAATGGTGCTGCCGGAGTGTGCCGGTGACGATTTCCGCTTCAACGCGCGGCTCGCCGGCGAGAACGCGGCGCACCGCTTCGATGAGTTCGGTTTGGCGTACAACTTCCAGAAGCGAACTTCCCGAAACTGGCGGCACATCCAGGTCGAGAATCTGCGCGAAGCCGGGGTTGGCAAAGACCAAGCGCTCGACGCCGTTTACCACCGCGACGCCTTCCACCATGGAGCCGAGAATCGCCGAAGAAAGATTGCGCTCTTCGGTAAGAGTGCGGATGGTGCGATCGAGGCGCTGCGCGGTTTGATTCAGGGAAACGCCAAGAGATTCCAGCGTGTCGCCTTTGCCATCTCCCGGCAAAGGCCGAAAATCTCCTTCGGCCACGCGCACTGAGAACTGGCGCAGCCGCTCAATGCGGTCGGTGTAGGAGCGGGAAATCAGCAAAGCCACGACGGCGGAGAGAAGCAGGATGAGAAAAGACCACAGCCACAGACGGGTGCGGAAGGTGGCCAATTCCTGGTCGATACTCTCCACGGGCAAAGCCAGGCGCAAAATCACGGGAGTGCCGTCAGGAAAATTCGCGCGCACGGCGTAATAGAGAAGCGGACGCCTGACCGACACACTGTAACGCGTGGATTGGCCTTCGCCGTTCTGCAGAGCCTGGAGCACTTCGGGGCGGCTCGCATGGGTTTCCATGGTTTGCGTTTCGGATTCGGAGTCGGCCAACACGGTGCCGTCGGAAGAAATCAAGGTGACGCGGGCGCCATTCGCAGCAGCGTTCTTCACCCAGCTATTCAGAGCAGCGTTGTCGGGCAGCGTTTGCGGAGAGCCGGCTGGCAAGGGCTCGCGGCGAAGAATGGTGGCGAGCGCTTTGAGTTCCTGGAAACCGTGGGTCTGATAGCTGTTGCGAAGAGTGCGCTCGGCGAGGAAATCCACCGCGAGCAAAACGCTCAGCAGCAGCGCCAGGAAGGTCAGCGCGAGTTTCCAAAAGATTTTAGGCCGCACGGGTTTCGAAAAGATAGCCGGCGCCGCGCACGGTCTTCAAGTGCAGGGGATTTTCCGGGTCGGATTCGATTTTTTCGCGCAAGCGGCGGACGTAAACGTCGACGCTGCGCGGAGTGACGAACCGGTCGGTGCCCCAGACGGCGTCGAGCAACTGATCTCGAGTGAAGACGCGGTTAGGGCGCGAAGCCAGGTAATAGAGTAAACGAAATTCAAGGGTGCTGAGCGGCACGGGCTTTCCCGCATGGCTGACGCGATAGGACGCGGGATCAATGGCCAGGCGGCCAATTTCCAGGATGCGAGGAGAGTCGGCGGGAGGCTCAGCGCGGCGAATGAGTGCCTTGACGCGCGCAATCAACTCGCGGGGACTGAAGGGCTTGGTGACATAATCGTCGGCGCCCATTTCGAGGCCAACGACGCGATCGGCTTCATCGCCACGAGCGGTGAGCATCAGAATAGGCAGGCGATTCAAGGATTCGTCCTTGCGGATTTCGCGGCAAATATCCAGGCCAGAGAGCTTGGGAAGCATCAGGTCAAGCAACAGCAAATCCGGAGGAGACTTTTTCAGCGAGGAGAGACCGCTGGCGCCATCCAGCGCGGCGCTGATTTGAAAGCCTTCATTTGCAAGGTTATACCGGACGAGCTCGACGATGTCGCGATCGTCTTCAATGATTAGGATGCGCTTCATGAACCGGTCTCGAACTGCGGCTCGCATCGGTAGGAGTCTACCGTAGACCGCCGAATCGTGGTAGGCATGGATTTGATTGAACCCCCTGCAATCTGCATGAGTCGAGAATATTGTGACAGGGGAAGCGGAGAACGTGGTGAGCGCAAGATGACAAGAATATGAATGAACTGTAAACGCCGCTAAGAAGCGGAATGAGCGGGAGTTAACACTGCATTCATATTTGTGGCAGGAGTTTCATCCGGCGGCAACAGCCTGCAGCAGTGGCGCAGGACCGGCAATGTCCTTGATCAGTTCCGGCGGAATGTTGTGGCGTTGTTGCAAGTATTCCGGGGAATTGCAGGAGAGCCAGACTTTGCCGCCGGCATCTTGCCAGATGAGGGCCTTCAGCGGCAGATCGATGGCGACGGTTGGGGAGGCGAGCATCAGAGGCGTGCCGGCTTTGGGGCTGCCGAAGATTAGAAGCTGCGTAGGAGGCATGTGCAAGCCTACTTTTTCGGCTTCGCCACTGTGATCGACGCGGCAAAAGATGGTGACACCGTGAGCGATCAGGCTGGCCTCCAGGCGCCTGGCGGTTTCGGCGACGGAATAGGAACTTGTGAGGTGGATCAGTCCGTTGTCAGGAGCGGTGGTCACAGGCATTCTCCTTCGCAACAGCAGATGCGAAATAAGGTGGCAAGGTTACGCGTTGTGATTCGCGGTTAGTGATTGGTGACTCGTGATTCGTGACTCGTGGGCGGCAGATGCGCGGTCTCGGAGAAAGATTTGCGTGTTTCATGTAGCGCTAACTCTTATGATCGCCCCTCGAATTAGCGAGCGAACTACAGCTGGCATAAAAGCCATCGCTACATTAGGAAAAATCGGGAGCTCGCGCCGTGATCAGGAGTTGGGAGTTGTGGCGAAAGCTAGAGTGAGCAGGGTTTTTTGCTCGAGTTCGTGGGCCTTCGAGGAACCCGTTGCCGGGCTGGCGCTGGCGGAACGTTTCACCGAGCGCACGCGAATGTTTTTATCCTTGGCGATGCGTTCCAGGCGCGGAAGCACGTAGAAGAGCGCGCCCATGTTGGCAGGTTCTTCCTGCACCCAGACGATTTCGCGCACATTAGGATGCGCGTCGATGGCGGCCGCGATTTCGGTTTTGGGCAGCGGATAAAGTTGATCGAGGAAAAAGATCGCGGTGGTGGTGTCGTTGCGACGACGGCGCTCCGCGCGGAGTTCGTGGCCCACCTTACCGCTGGCGATCAGGATGCTCTGTGCGTCGGTGACTTCGCGATCGGGAACGAGCGTAAGGAATCGTGGCCGTTCGAATTCTTCAATGGTGGAAGAAGCGTCGGGATGGCGCAGCATGCTCTTTGGCGTGAAAACGATGAGCGGCTTACGCCACAGCCGGCGTGCCTGGCGGCGCAACAAGTGGAAATATTGGGCGGCGGTGGAAGGCTGGCAAATGTTCATGTTGCCTTCAGCGGCGAGTTGCATAAAGCGTTCGATGCGCGCGCTGGAATGTTCCGGGCCCTGGCCTTCGTAGCCATGCGGAAGCAGCAGGACGAGGCCGGTAGGCAGTCCCCACTTGTCTTCGCTGGCGCTGATGAACTGGTCGATGATGATCTGCGCGCCGTTGACGAAATCTCCGAACTGCGCCTCCCAAAGAACCAGGCCTTCGGGATAGTCGCGCGAAAAACCATATTCGAAACCGAGGCACGCGAACTCCGAGAGCGAGGAATTGTGAATTTCGCAGAAGGCTTGCGACGGGGAAAGATACGCGAGCGGCAGGTACACTTGCTCCGTCTGCGTATCGATCAAGGTGGCGTGGCGCTGGTTGAAGGTGCCGCGCTGCGAATCCTGTCCCGTCAGGCGCACGGGATTGCCTTCAAGCACGAGTGAGCCGAAGGCGAGAAGTTCCGCAAAACCAAAATCCATGGGACGCTTGCCGTGCCCCATCTCGTTGCGTTGCTCCAGCAGTTTCACGATTTTGGGATGCACGTGGAAGCCCGCGGGCGGGCGAATCAGTCCATCCGTGATTTCCGCGATTTTTTCGCGCGAGAGGCCGGTGTCCACTTCGAAAGCGGAATTGTATTTGCCGTAGTTGTACGGCGCCCAGTAGTCCGGCAATTTGCGAAGGCGCGGAATTTTGGTGAGCTTGCCGGCTTTGCGCTGCGCTTCTTCGTATTCCTTGCGGACGGTGGCGGCGATGGGCTCGGCGTCGATGCCGGTATGCTCGGCGTAGATTTTCCAAAGCTGCGGATGAGACTTGATGCGCTCGTACAGGCGAGGCTGCGTAATGGTGGGGTCGTCCACTTCGCTGTGGCCGTGGCGGCGGTATCCGATCAGATCGATCACTACGTCGGAATTGAAATGCGCGCGATATTCCGCTGCCATGCGGCCAATTCGCACCACGGCGTCGGGATCTTCCGCGTTGACGTGAAAAATGGGAATGCTTTGGCGGCGCGAGATGCTGGAAGCGAAACGCGATGAATGTTCCTGCGTGGGGCGAGTGGTGAAGCCAATGAGATTGTTGACAATGATGTGCACGGTGCCGCCGACGGAATAAGCCGCGAGGTCGGCAAGATTCAGCGTTTCGGCCAGCACACCCTGCCCGGCGTAGGCTGCGTCGCCGTGCATGACGATCGACCAGACCTTGTTCAGCACGCCCTGTGAGTGATCGATTTGCGCGCCGCTCACGCCGTGGCGGGTCTGCTTGGCGCGCGCGCGTCCCATGGCCACGGGATCGACGGCTTCCAGGTGGCTGGGATTGGAAACCAGGTGCACGTTCAATTGTTTGCCGGCGGAAGTGGTGTACAGGCCGGTGGCGCCAACGTGATACTTCACGTCGCCCGCGCCCAGCACGCTGCGCGGGTCGACATCCTCGAAGCCCGCCACAACTTCATGCGCCGGTTTGCAGGCAATGTGCGTCATCACGTTCAGGCGGCCGCGATGGCTCATGGCCATGACGGAGTCGACGCCGCCGTTTTCGCCGGCCACATCGAGAATGGCGTCGAGCAGCGGAATGAGCGCGGTATTGCCTTCCAGCGAAAAACGCTTGCTGCCCAGATAGCGGCTCTGCAGAACCTGCTCGAACAGATCGGCGCGAATCAGCCGCTCCAGCACTTTTGGCTGGTTGACCTCGAACTCCGGGCCTTCCATGCGTTCGGCAATCCAGCGGCGACGCTCCGGTTCGGGCAGGTGATTGATCTCCACGCCGACGGTGCCGCAATAGTAGCGGCGCGCTTCCTCGGCGTATTCGCCGGAGAGGCCCTGCAGGTCGGGAAATTTCAGCGGAGCGAAGAAGCCGAGCGGGTCGAGCGTGGCTTCGTAAAAGCCCCAGCGTCGGAAAAGGTCGAAGATGCGTTCGCGTTCGGCGTGATTGCTGCCGTTGGGCGAGGCGGATTTCTTCGCTGATTTGGACAGCTTGTCGGGAGCGATGGTGACACGGTTAGCCATAGGTCTGTTCTACAGACTTTCTATTTTGCCATAAGAGGCGGGCAGGACTGAAAGAGGCAGGCCGGCGCTAATCCTGCCGGCAACCATATCTAGTGGTTGGGCACTCCGGCGTCAACTATTCCTTCGTCGACGAGAATCCTGGCTAAGCGGTCCGCCGCCACGTGTCCCCCCAACGCGATAGCGCCGATTCTTCGAGTGAAGGCGGGGTGCGTCATGAATAATTCAGAGATTGGGCCGGCGCGGCTGGGCAATTCGTCAGTTTGGTACATGTTTGTAAGGGCACGAATGGCTACCTCGGGTTCGCTGGTAAAGTCCGCCGCCTGCTGATCAGCTGCGTATTCAAAATGCCGCGAAAACCAATTCATCAGAAGTACGGGAACCACGACGATAGCGATCCTGAGAATCGCTCCTGGCAGTGCTGCGAAATGAGGAAGGAGAAACAGCACAAGTGCGAGACCAGAGTACGTGCCAAGGATCAACAGCAATTGTTTCCGCCCGTGCTTTAATTTAACGTGTGCCAGTTCATGCACGATTACAAACGTCACCTGCTCCTTCGTTAGATATTTCCCGAGATTATCGGTAAGGCCAATAGCGTTGGACATTCCAAATGCATTTGTCAGGTGTCCCTTGCCGGATGGCACTACGAAAACCCTCCGAAGGGTGATTCCCATTTCGTTTGCCAGTTGGAGAGCACGGTTACGGAGTTCGCCTGATTTTAGGGCATTTAGTTTGATTCCTTCGGCTCGCCTGAGAAACGCTGTCCCAATTTTGGCGACTACGCCCGCGACGAAAAGCCAAGTGATGCCCCATGCCTTCCCTTCCGTAAGGGCATCGAAACCGGCCGCCAGCATCAACCACGGAATGACAAAGCTCGTTAACCTCCACCACGCTCGGAATATTAAGTTCGAAGTCGGCCAGTGCAATTTCAGAAGTCTTCGATCGGTGGCATAACACGTGATCAAGAAAATCCCAAGGCTCACTAATGGCGGTGACCAAAATAACAGAGATTTACAAGTTACAGGCTCCAGCGGTCCTGAACTCGAGAAACAAAATCGCGAAACAAGAGTAGAAAGACCCCGTGATTCCCAGATTGCCCACCAACCCGCAACCGAGCATGTCAATATCAGGCGTCCGCGTCCGCGAAACCTGGCCCAAGCATCTTTCGGTGTAGCACCGAAGACCTTCGCCGATATCCATTGAACCCCAAAAGGCAAGAGAATGGGCAGAAGCAGGATGACGATCGCGAACGACAAGGCGATTAAAGAGTTGGCTGTTATCAGCGTCCCCGATTGATCCATTGTGCTGAGTGTAGCTTAGATTCGACCAACTCTTGAGATAGCGCCACGTTATTCCGCAGATGTAAACTCTAAGTTGTTCCCTGGGCACCGACTCTTTTCGTACCAACAAACACGAGGAAAAAGACGGCTAGTCCTCCAGCGAGGAGACTGAACATGGCATATTTTTCGATTGGTTTGGTGCCATTTCGCCACGCAGCGTATGAAACATCACCATGGTGACCAACATCTCGGGAAACTGTAAAGACTTCTGGCAGGACGTCGGCAGGGAACCAACCAACGTAGGTAGCCTGGTAGGTGCCGTACAAATCTTTGTCCCAGACCTTGGACCGAGCACGATCGAAACTCGGGCTGTACGCATTGACTCCAAAACTTTTGCTAACGATAGCTAGGCCGGGTCTCTCGCATGACGCTCCACCGACACGTAAGGCCCAAACAGGTTTTTCAGGTTGGAAAAGCAATAGCCCAGGGCCAAAATCGCTTGGCGCCTTGAGCAAATAATAAGCGCCCGTCACCGCGATCGGCATCAGCCCGAGCAACAATGCAGAAACGAGCCAAAGTGTAAGCCACCTTGGGTAAGGAAAACGCCGCGCAGGTTTCAAGGAGATGTCAGTCATCGTGTCAACGCGGACCGTCCGGCGGAAGATATTCTTCGAGATCTATCGGGAGTTTGCTTTGCATTTCCGGAACCTGAATTTAGCACGAATTGTATCGAGGGCCGTTGAGGCACGAGTTGCCGCTACAGCGAGCGGACTAGATCTTGCAGGCGGGATGCGATTTCTGCTGCAGGCGTGTTTGGCGGAAAAGTGACTGGGGCGCTGTGCCTCTCCAGTTGGAGACCTTTGCAGAAGGAGCCCAGGAGAGCAATCGGCCGCGAAGCCCCTCGTAGTCGGACAAGCTATTCGAAAGAAACAGCTTCTTAAATCGGTCGTTCGTGTGGACTACGGTTCCCCGCGGGGATTCAATAATTGCCGTGACTTCACTTGGTACTAACTCAACAGTGGGATACCTGTCCAATCTTCGAATGAACTTGCCATCCCGAGACTCAAATGCCAAATTCTGCCAGTTGCTTCGTTGGTCTCTAAATTGGCCGTACACAAACGAGATCATGAGAACAAGGATAAGGACAAAACTAAAGGTGCTTCCGTCTCGGTCGAAACGCCACATTAAATAGAATATTCCCCCACCGACGAGCGGGATTACGATACCCAGCCGGATGAGCAGTTCTCGACGACGCCCAGCAAAGCGACTCGGTTCTAATTTATAAATTGTTGGTTGCAACGTCGGGACGGTATCGGCATCAGAGAACATTATTTGAGTTCAGTTTACACCGAATTTGTAGACCGGGGGAAAACGCGTGCTACAGGGAGCGGACCAGAGCTTGGAGGTGGGAGGCGATTTCGGCTGGCGGGGTGTTTGAGACGCCGATGTAGACGGTGACTTCGCCGGGGCCTGCTCATTCCTTTGCTTCCAATGCTTCATAGGTTGGCACGTTCAACTGAGTGCGGATTCGCCCACCTCGCCTGTGGTCGCATTCTTAGCGACGATCGCAAGCTGATATCTTCCCGGCGTCAAGGGGGCGTCCAGATGCGCGCTCACGCTGAATCGGGTATCGAACTTATCCTTCAAATCACCACCCACACTCAGCTCCGAAGTTTGAACAACCCAACCCGACGGCTTGCTGATCCGGATAAACAGTTGATATGCGGGCGACGGAACACTTTGTGCCTGAGGAGTATGAGTTTCGCAAGGTATTTTAATGTCGATCCGAGTCAAAATCGTGGCCTGCGTCGCGGCGGCGAACCCGATTCGATGGCTGAATTTTACCTGGTCGCGAGCGATCCGAGAAACCGCGATTGCTTCCAAATCTTTGAACTGCACTTGGAGAGATCGATTAACTCCGACATATAACTCCATCTTTTCCGGTGTCACACGGAAACGTTCTGGATTTGGGTCACCGCGAGTTAGCAGATCAAACGAATCAACAGACAGCGAATAGCCCCTGTAATCGTCCAGATACTCGAACACGAGTTGCACATTCTCACCGATCCCTTTGATGTGTTTATAGTTCCACCTCTCTTTGAGACGGAGGTGCGTCTCTGAACTTTGGCTCGGCCTCATGCCCGCTGGTCCCCGATCCACCGAGTCGGGTGGTCCAAACAACACATAAATCCTTCCGCGGTCCGTTTTCCAGCCGGAGAGTACCGCCATACTTTTCATTAGCGAAGACGATGCGGCGGTAGTGTTCTGACTTGAAATCATAGTCCAGCGAAATGGGATCAGCCGCGCGACGAATCCAAAATTGCTCGATGAACTGATCCCTCTCCTCGTCGGTTTCCAGACGCAGAAATGTGCAACGTTCTCCCGGAGTGATGATGTAGACGGCATCCTCGTCAAGCCAGTACCTGGCGCTTGCAGAAAGTCGATGTATCGCCTCTTTCGCGCCGTTGGGCTGTTCAAAGCAACGATGGTGCCCTGGACTCTGAAGGTACGCTGATCTGTACGGCTGGGGAACGCTGGACTTTAATAGGGGGATCATCTGGCTTGAGAATCGGCTGAGCACAGTACAAAGGAACCAATAGTGCGGCAGCGCGAATCATTGAGTGAGGGAGGGGCATGCACGAGCCTATCTGTTTACAGAGATTCACTGGCGGTGATTCAGGTCGTCTGATGGAGGCTGGTGGACATGGATTCAGTGAAATGGTGCCTCGCCATCTCGCCGCATGTTGGCTTATCGGGCTGGGCGGGATGGAACCGTGAATTAAGGCAGTCCGCGAGCAAGAAAACGTTGGGGGCATAAAGCCGCCGCTACAGGGAACGGACTAGAGCTTGGAGGTGGGAGGCGATTTCGGCTGGAGGCGTGTTTGGCGGGAAAGTGACTGGGGCGCCGATGTAGACGGTGACTTCGCGGGGATGGGCGAGGCGGCGGTGCTCTTTTTGCATGAGCCAGAGGCCATCGACGCGCATGGGGACTACCGGAATGTTGAGATTTTGCGCCAGCAGGCCGATGCCGGATTGGAAAGGCGCCATGTCGGGCGTTTCGCGCATGTTGATATCGCCTTCTGGGAAAACCAGGATGCTGTAACCGCGGTCGACAGATTCCCCGGCAAAACGAAAGCTCTCGCGAAAACCGGAAAATCGCGGAAGCGGGAAAACGTTGAAGAGCGAGACTACCGAAAAATATTTGAATCTCCACAGAAAACGTTTGGCGAAAGACCATTTGGTTGGTGGATGGCGGAATGACTGCAGTTCCTCGCCGCCCATCGCCGCAGAGAGACGATGCCGAAAGCGCGGCGGAAGCGCGACCAGGACGAGGCCGATGTCGGCGCGGCGGGTGACGTGATTGGCGACAAAGATGAACGGGCCTTTCAGATTAGCCACGTGCTCGCGGCCCACGATACGCGCGTGCGCCAGAAGCAGCGTGGCGGGCCAGGTGAGCGCGTAGTACACGGCGATGCGGATCAGCCGAACGGGCTCACTTTGCTGCCAACTGGTGTAAACAAAGTCCGTGTGGCGGGCGGACGGCTGCGCGATGAGGCGTTCAAGGTCGGCGGTGGACTTGGCGTCGGCGAATTGCGTTTCGTTGAGTTCGATGTTGTAGCGGTGCTCGAGAGTGGAGAGGAGTTCGACGCGGTCGAGCGAGGACATGGAGGTTAGGTCGGCGGTGGAGGGTAGTGGTGACGTTGTAGCGTTGCCACGATCCCTCGCTTCGCTCGGGATGACAAAACTCCTGGTGAGGATTACCGGATTTTTGGTGTCTGTGGCAGAGCCTGTGGGAGGAGCGAGGAGTTCGAACGCGCGGGAGGCCAGCGCGGGTAGACGCGGCTTGCCGGTGGGCGTGCGCGGGAAGTCGGGGTCAGGCCAGATGAGCCAGCGACGGATGCGCTGGTAGTCGGCGAGGGAGGAGTTGGCGGCGTCGATGGCGGCTTGGGCGGGGAGCGAGGATGCGTCGACCGTGGCAGATTCCATCGATTGTGATGGCGCGGCAGTGTTGCCACGATCCCTCGCTGCGCTCGGGATGACAGCTGAAACAGGCGGCGGTGCGCCCACGGATGGTTGCAGGAGCAGGATGGCTAAAGGCTCGGCGTTGGCGGCGGAGTCCAGCGGAATGACCACCGCGTCGCGAATGCCCGGTTGGCGGCGAAGCGCGGCTTCCAGGTCTTCGGGATAAACGTTCAGTCCGGCAGGCGTGACGATGACGTTCTTCTTGCGTCCGCGAAAGCGCAAGTTCCCTTCCGCGTCGAGTTCGCCCAGGTCGCCGGTGCCCAGCCAGCCATCGTTTTCCGCCGCGCGCGACTGGAACGCGCCCTTCTCAAAATAGCCGGAAGAAACGTTTTCGCCGCGAACCAGAATTTCGCCGTCGGGCGCGAGCCGAAATTCCCTGCCCGGCAGGATTTTGCCGACGGTTCCCTCCGCGGCCCTGAATGGATGATTGACGCTGACTAACGACGCTGTTTCCGTCATGCCGTAACCCTGCACGACGGCGTAGCCGATTAATTTAAAAAATTCCTCGGCCTGCGAAGAAAGAGCGGCGCCACCGGAAATGAAGGCCCAGAATTTCCAGCCAAGCTGGCGATGGATGCGGCGGAATCGCCAGGCGCGCATGTAGAAGTGTTCCTTGGCGTAGGCGGCAGCGGTGGCATCGAACCAACGGCGCCAGCCACGCGCGTCGATGTCTTGCTCCATGGCATTGCGCAACGCGTCGAGCATGCGGGGAACGGCGATTGCGATGGTGGCGCGTTCCCGTTTGATCGTGCGAAAAATGTCTCGGGGATGCGGAGAATTTTCCAATATCACGGTGGCGCCCAGCAGCGGCGGCACGAACACGGACATGAACTGGCCAAAAACGTGGCTCAGTGGAACGAGCGAGACAAAGCCCAAAGGATGAAACCATTTTTCACTTTTGCCATATTCCTGAATGCCCGCTTCGATGGGCTCCAGGTTCGCCAGAAAATTGCCGTGGGTAAGAACGACGCCGCGCGGCTCGCTGGTGGTGCCGGAAGTGAAGAGAATCTCCGCAACATCGGTTCGCGTGGCTTGCTCGCCGGGAGCGGCGACAGAATCGGCGACAGGAGCAGACGGAGCCATGGCAGCGTGCAAATCGTTGTAGACCAGAGAAGCCGGACCTCCCGGCAACTCAGGTTGCGTAGCATCGCGCATGATGGCTTTCACCTGTGCCTCGCGAACGATGCGCTGCACGAATTCCAGATTCGCGCCTGGATCCATGGGCACGGCCACGGCTCCGCGAAGCAAGATGGCCCAGAACCCGGTGACCCACGCGGACGAGTTCGGTCCCCAGAGAAGAACGCGATGGCCGGGGCCGACACCGCGAGCGGCAAGCACGCGCGCCCAGGACAATGCGTTGGAACGCAGTTGCGCATATGTCAGCGATTCCCGACGGTAACCGCGTCTTTCGACGACGGCCGGGTCTTTGGCAAAACGCCCAAACGAATTGAGCAGCGAGAGCAGGTTGGGGCGGGGCATGATTAAGGCTCCAGAGCGAGCGGGGACATAATACGCCGGATGCATTCGTAAAGCAGGGGTGCCATTCAATCGACGAGGAGCACGTCGGGTGCCACCTAAGCGCCTTTCACTGCATCACATGGAGGCACCATGGAAAGCGCCGTAGAATCTTAGGGTGACGCGGGAAGGGGCTTCTCAGGTAAACTAGAAGCTTCAGGGCTGGGGGAGCAAGCGCAAGAGTCTTGCAAACAGCCCACGTTTCGGCCGCGTGTTTTGAAGCGAATCGATGTGCGGCGCGGCAACCGTCGCGAACCGTCACAACTGGGGAAGGAATGCCTGTACCAATTTCACAAGCGTGGACGGTGGCGAGTTACGTCCTGAAGCAGAAGATTAAACGACGCAAACAGTATCCACTGGTGCTGATGCTGGAGCCGCTGTACCGCTGTAATCTGGCCTGCGCAGGCTGCGGGAAGATTCAGTATCCGGCACACGTGCTGAAGCAGGAGCTTTCGCCGGAAGAATGCTTCAAGGCCGTGGACGAGTGCGGCACGCCGATGGTATCGATTCCGGGCGGCGAGCCGTTGATGCACTCGCAGATCGAAAAGATTGTTGAAGGACTGGTGGCGCGGAAGAAGTACATCTACCTGTGCACGAATGCGCTGCTGCTGAAAGAAAAGCTGCACCTCTTCAAGCCCAGCAAATACCTAACGTTCTCCGTGCATCTGGACGGGCAAAAAGAACACCATGATTTCTCGGTTTGCCGCGAAGGCGGCTATGAACTGGCTGTCGAAGGCGTGAAAGAGGCGTTGAAGCGCGGGTTTCGCGTTACCACCAACACTACGCTGTTCGATGGCGCGGATCCCAAGAGCGTACGCGTCTTCTTCGACGAAATGATGGAGCTGGGCGTGGAAGGTATGATGCTTTCCCCGGGCTATTCCTACGATAAAGCGCCAGACCAGAAGCATTTCCTGGGACGCGCGCGGACGAGGCGCCTGTTCCGTGCGATCCTGGCCAATCGCAAGCCCACCTGGCAATTCAATCAGTCCATGCTGTTCCTGGAATTCCTGATGGGCAAGCGCGACTTCAAGTGCACGCCATGGGGCATGCCGACGTACTCGATCTTTGGCTGGCAGAAGCCCTGTTACCTGTTGCAGGACGGCTACACCGATTCGTTTGCAGAACTGATGTCGACCACGGAATGGGGCAATTACGGCACAGAATCCGGGAATCCGAAGTGCGCGAACTGCATGGTGCACAGCGGCTACGAAGCCTCCGGCGTGGACTACGCGTTCAGTTCACTGAAAGGCTTGTTAGCCGCCGCCAAGGCCACGCTATTCACGCGCAATCAGGACGACGAGGCTTTGCTGATGCTGAACGAGCCGGTCGCGCCGGTTCACTCTTACAACCCGCTGGTGCAGATCGATTCCAAATCCTCCAAGCTGGAAGAAACTCGGGTATGACGGGACCGCGCCACGCCGACCGCCCCGAGCACACCGTGAACCCGGACGAGCTGGAAGTAGCGCCCGGTTTCGTGCACGAGACGCTGCAAGGGTGGATTCCAGAGCTAGCCAGCGAAGAAGAACTGCGGCAGGCGCTGGAGAAGGCCTTCGACTACCGCGGCGACGTGACCATTACGGGGAAAGACGGCTCCAAAATAGAGGGCTACATCTTTGACCGTGTCAGTGGTGCGACACTGGCGACGTCTTATGTGCGCATCCTGCCGAAAGACTCCAACCAGCGGCAGAAGATCGCCTATGCCGACATCGCGGCGCTCGCCTTCTCGGGGCGCGACACCGCCGCCGGCAAGAGTTGGGAAGCTTGGGTGAAGAAGTATTGGGATAAGAAGGAAGCAGGCGGGGGAAGTTTGAGCTTGCAGCCTGAATCCCTGGAAGAGTAGCGGAATTCGGTTATTAAAATCAGTTAATGGCCAAAAGGGCGAATAATTCCTATAAATCCAACAGGTTACAATTTATGGTAGCGGCGAAACGTGTAGCTACTCTTCGATGGACAATAAGCCCTTTCTTGTGATAGTGTTAGGTATAGCGTTTGTTGCTCTTGTATTACCTTTTGACTCGTTCAGGGGGCTGTGAGAACAAACTCGCAGCCCTTTTTTTCGGGCTAGAGGCAGTCGGGACGCCTGGGAAACCGGGGGGACGGACCAAGAGAGGCAAAGCAATTCAATATCGAGGTTTAGCAGTGAAGGAACAAGGAACAGTTAAGTGGTTCAATGCTTCGAAGGGTTACGGGTTCATCCAACGTCAGACGGGAGAAGATGTATTCGTGCACTTCTCCGCAATTCAGCAGGAAGGGTATAAGTCGCTGAATGAAGGTCAAGCGGTGGAGTTTGAAGTAAAGAAGGGCCCGAAAGGCCTTCAGGCGGAGAACGTCACAAGCCTCTAGCCTGTGCATTGGAGAGGTCCCCGAGGGGTCGGGGACCTCTCACTTTCAGAGAGAAGACAAATTTAAGACCAGAAGCCGAGCGGTTGTTAAGGAGGAAGTTGTGCAAGTAATGCAGGAAGGTCAAACCATCAAGCATGAAGTTTTCGGGATGGGGATCGTACTCTCCTCGGATCCCGAGCGTACCTCGGTCGATTTCGACGATCATGGCTCCAAGTTGTTCGTGACCAGCCTACTGTCCGCCGAAATCATTGGCGAAGCGCCCGCGACCCCGCCCAAGACGAAGCGCCGCCGTAAGGCATCTGCCGCTGCAAAGGCCAGCAAGAAGGCCGCTGCTGCCGCTGCCCGTTCGTAATTCGCAGTATTCCCCCTTCTAAGTAGACCATTCCGAGCGCCTGAAAGGGCGCCGGGGTGTGTCTGGTCGACGTGCTCTGGGGCAGTGTTCCACACGGAACGGTAGCGTGCCGGGCTGCCTGCGCTGCCGTCAGCGGATAGCGGATTCGGCTTGATCGAAGGCGTGATAGGAAGAGCGGACCAGCGGGCCCGACTCCACGTGCTTGAAGCCCATCCGTTCGCCGAGGCGCTTGTACTCGGCGAACTCTTCAGGGTGAACGAAGCGGATCACCGGCAGATGATCGCGCGTTGGTTGCAGGTATTGGCCGAGAGTCAGGATGTCCGTGCCCTGCGCGGCAAGATCCTGCATGGTGGATAGCACTTCGTCCTTCTGCTCACCCAGACCGAGCATCATCCCCGTTTTCGTCGGGACGTCTGGATGAGTCTGTTTCGAACGGCGCAGCAGTTCCAAAGAGCGCTCATACAGTGCGCCTTTGCGCACCTGGCGATACAGACGCGGCACGGTTTCGGTGTTGTGATTCAGGATGTCGGGCTTGACGGCAAGCACGGTATCGAGAGCGTTCCAATCACCGCGAAAATCGGGGATCAACACTTCTACCTTGCAGCCGGGAAGGCGATTGCGGATTTCCCGGATGGTGCGGGCAAAGATGCTCGCGCCGCCGTCGGGCTGGTCGTCTCGGTTCACGCTGGTCACGACGGCGTAGCGCAGGCGCATGCGCGCAGCTGCTTCCGCCACACGGATAGGTTCTTCCTCATCGGGAGGACCGACGGGCTTGCCTGAGGGCACAGCGCAAAAGCCGCAAGCGCGCGTGCAGATATCTCCGAGGATCATGAAGGTGGCGGTTCCATGTTCCCAGCACTCCCCCATGTTGGGGCAGCGCGCGGATTCGCAGACGGTATGCAGATCGAGTGTGCGCATGATGCGCTTCAAATCGTGATAGCGCTCGCCGCCGAAGAACTTCACGCGCAGCCAATCAGGGCGAGGGTGGGCGTCGGGCGCAGGCGCGGGAGGCAGGTTGCCGTTGGCGATGATGTTGAAAGGCGAAGCCATTTGCAGATTCCGAGCCTTAATTTTACGTGGATTTGATGACGCTGACAAACACTGCTATTAAGGGGCCTTGAGCGTTGCGACGCGCCCTTGCGTGGGAAATTTCTGGAACTGCAACGCGTCGTGCCCGGGAATGACGCGATCGATGGATCCGGCAAGCTGAATCATGCGTTGCTGATTTTTGATGTTGGCGGCGTGATCCGCATCGCGGAACGTGGCGCTGGCCATGTGCGTTTCGAGATTGCGGTACAGATAAGTATTGTCGGAGGCCAGCACGAAGCTCGGCGTGCCTGCGACCAGCAGGTATTGCGACGCGTAGGTGTGGCGTCCGCCGATGTAAGCGTGAATCCCGGGAAATATCTCAACGTTATCGCCGTCGATCAGACGAACACGACCTTCCGTATTCAGGCGCACCAGCGCTTGAACATCGTCCGCATCGATGCCGCCATGGTCGCCGCCGGCTTGCCAGGCCTCACCCGTGTAATAGCGAAACTCTTCCTTTTGAATCCAGACGATGGCTTTGGGAAACAGATCGATGCCGCCCATGTGATCCCAATGGGCATGACTCACGACGATGTCGGTGATTTCCTCGGGCTGGACGCCGGCTAGTTTTACGGCTTCGTTGGGACGAACATAATTCAAAATGGTCCATTCCTTGAACCAGCGCGGGCGGTGAAAGCCGCTGTCGAAAAGAATGTTGTGTCCTGCGCCGCGGATTAACCACATCGCGTAAATGGTGTCGAGCTTCTGGTCCTTGGGCGCGCCTACCATCAAGTCCGCGAGCGAATCTCCGGGCGAGTCCGCGTAGCGAATGGCATAGATGGAATAATCAGGCGCCCGGGACGGAGAAGAGTTGAATCCCCAGAATAGAGAGAACAGCAGAAGCAGATGTTTCATGAAGAGACGCGCCTCAAACAAGGCGTGAGCATACTACAGAAGTGAGGCGTGAATAACTACAGCGGCTGGCGAGAGGAGCGGACGAAATCGCGCAGCGTGGTGACGTTAGGGCCGTACGCACCGATGCGCCCTGCATCCACGGGAAGACCGAGGCGCTCGGCTTGATCGAGATCGACTCCGGCGTCATCGAGTTCAGACAGACTGTAGCCCGCCGCAGGAGCAACGCGATTCATGCCCGCTGGGTACACGGGTCTGGGCGGGCGGTGACGCTGCCACGGTCGGCGCGCCAGTTCATAAAATTGTTTCCAATCGCGTTTTTGCCAGTTGTTCATCGCACGAACGCTCTATGTGCTCCGTTTCGTTTGATGCGCTAATCCGCGGAAAGGTCTCTGCGTACACGGATCGCATCAGGTTTTGCCGGACCACAAATACAGCTCAAGTAGACCTTTACATACACTCCAAGCCGTAGGGAGCGAAGAAAAAACTTGGCCTGGTGTATCAAACACGTCACCCCGCGCAATGTTTCGGTCGCACAAAACCTTGGACCGAAGAGCGATGCCAGGCGCGGGGACTTGAGCGGAAGGACCGCGAGACAGAGGGCCGCGGGCTCAATCGGGCCGGATAGTACATCCAAGGACAGGGAATGACCAGAGAAAATTAGGCTGCCTGTGAATAAGAGGTCGGAGCGCCGGGGAACGATAAAGGGGCTGGAGGGAGGGAATCACGACAGCATTTGCGGGGAGGCCACCGGGCGGAAAGCGAACCCCAAGCGTAATACTATTTTGGTTAATAGAAGTGGAGCGAAAATGGGGTAAACGAGAGAACTACCAGCGGTTCCCACGATCGCCGCGGTCTCCGCGATCTCCACCACGGCCACCGCCGCCACGCCCGCCACGATCGCCGCCACGGCCACCGCCGTAACCGCCACCGCCACCGGCGCCACGACCACCGCCGCCACCCGAGCGTTCGGTTTGCGGCCGTGCTTCGTTCACCACCAGGTTCCGGCCCCCGAAGTTCTGACCGTTGAGCGAGGTAATCGCGCGGTCCGCTTCTTCATCGTTGGAAATTTCGATGAACGCGAAACCGCGAGACTGCCCGGTGAAACGATCGCGAATTAGACTGATTGCCGAGGGATTTACACCAACTTGCCCGAACCATTCCTGCAGCTGTTCTTCCGATGCGTTGAACGGAAGATTGCCGACGTAAAGCTTCTTCACTTGCGGACTCCTTCTGCCCGGAACCTAACCTCGAGTTGCGGAGCGCACCGAAGAGACCTTTCCCAGCAACGAGGCAGACCAGAGGACGTGCCGCAGCGCGGGGGAAGCTGTTCGGTGGTCCCGGAGATGGTCTCGAAAAATGTCCAGATTTGCAACCAAATAAATACCCGAGAAGGGGTATACCCGGTACCAGTCCATTTCGAGTACCGGTCCCGGCCAATGCCCGGGAATAGTTCCTGTCCGCTAAGCATTGGTGATAGTATCCGCGGCAATCCAGTTTCATCCAGGGGGCTCAATGCGCGGCACAATGATGGAGTATCCGCTGGTTCTGACGGCTTTTCTGGAACGTGCCGGCAAGCTCTTTCCGAATGTAGAAATCCTCTCACGCAGGCCAGACCGCACCATGGTCCGTTCGAACTTCGGGGCATTTTACAAGCGGGCGCGGCAATTGGCGGAAGCATTGACAAAACTGGGCATGCAGCCCGGCGAGCGTGTGGCGTCAATGATGTGGAATCACATCGGCCATCTGGAAGCGTTCTTCGGCGTGCCGTGCGCTGGAGGAATTCTGCACCCATTGAATCTGCGGCTGCACCCACACGAAATCGCCAACATCGCCAACCATGCGGAAGACCGGTTCCTGATCGTCGATGATGTGTTGCTGCCGTTATACGAAAAATTTCGCGATGACGTGAAATTCGAGAAAGTGATCGTGGTGCCGCTTGGGTTTCCCGAAACGCCCGAGGGCTACATCAATTATGAAGAATTCCTGGCCGAGACCACGGGCGATTTCCCGTATCCGAAAATCGATGAAAACGACGGCGCCGCGATGTGCTTTACGTCGGGAACCACCGGTTTCTCGAAAGGCGTTATCTACACGCACCGTTCGCTGGTGCTGCACTCGATGTCGGAGGCCATGGTGGACACGTTTGCCCTGAGCCATCATGACACCATCATGCCGCTCGCGCCCATGTTCCACGCGAATGCATGGGGAGTACCCTTCACCGCGGTGATGGCAGGAACGAAGATGGTGTTCATGGGGCCGAATGTGGAACCGGAGGCGATTCTCGATTTGCTGGTAGCGGAAAAAGTGACCACCGCCAACGCCGTACCTACTGTGTGGATCAGCGTGCTGGAAGCGCTGGAGAAATATCCGGGACGCTGGCATTTCCCAAAACCGGTGCGGGTGGTATCCGGAGGAACCGCCCCACCGCTGGAATTGATGCGCAAGCTGGACAGGTTCGGCATTCATATCCTCCATTTATGGGGATTGACCGAAACGTCGCCGCTGGCCACCACCGGACACTTGCGGTCGCACATGCTGGACTGGCCGGTGGAGAAAACTTATCCGATTCGCGCCAAGCAGGGTTGGCCCGTGCCGCTGATTGATCTGCGTGCCATGCGTCCGGAAGGCGAGGCGCCTTGGGATGGAGAGACGCCAGGCGAGATTGAAATACGAGGACCGTGGGTGGCCCGCGAATATTACAAATCGCCGGACCAGGCGCACAGGTGGAGTGAGGATGGCTGGTTCCGTACCGGCGACGTAGGCACGATTGATCCGGACGGAATCATGAAAATTGTGGACCGCGCAAAAGATCTGGTGAAGTCCGGCGGCGAGTGGATCAGTTCCGTGGATCTGGAAAATACCTTGATGGGCCATCCCGCAGTGAAGGAAGCCTGTGTGGTGGGCGTGCCGCATCCGCGATGGCAGGAACGTCCGCTGGCCGCGGTGGTATTGAAGGATGGAGCGAAGGTGACGGACGAAGAATTGCGGGAATATTTGGCGGGCAAGGATTTTGCACGATGGCAATTGCCCGATGCGTTCGTGTATGTGGAATCGATACCGCGAACGAGCGTGGGAAAATTCAAGAAGATCGCGCTGCGCGAGCAATTCGCGAATTGGAAATGGGAATGAAATAGCGCAGATTAGAACAGGGTCGTGCCATCCACAATGGAAAAATTCTTTTGGTCGAGTACACGCTAAATCGGGTTGCAGCGCCGACCTCGGGCAGCGTATCGAATCAGGCGCGAGAGTTGCACGCAAATCTGGAAATCGTAGATCTGCATGCCGATTCGCTGCTGTGGGGGCGAGACTTGCTGGAATGGAGTAGCCGAGGCCATGCGGATGTTCCGCGATTGATTGAAGGAAACGTCGCACTGGAAGTGTTTACGGCGTCACCAAGACTCCGCGTGGACTCAACTATGAGAGAAATGACGCCAGCTCCGACAATATTTTCTGGTTGGCGCTGGCGCAGCACTGGCCGCCATCCACGTGGAACAGCCTGACAGCACGCGCCCTGTACCTGGCGAAACGATTTGACCGCACTGTAGCTCTATCGAACGGGAGGCTCGTTCCCATCCACACGGCCGAGGAACTCGCAAACTACTTGAAGCGGCGAATCGAGAATCGCCAGATCACCGCCGGGCTGTTGGGAATTGAGGGGGCGCAAGCGCTGGACGGGAAGCTCGAAAACCTGGAACCGCTCTTCCAAGCGGTTTATCGATATATGTCGCTGACCCATTTCTTTGATGAGTTTGCGGGTTCGTCGGCCGGAGTAATGAAGGGCGGACTGACTCCGCTGGGCCACGAGCTTGTTCGGCAAATGAACGCGCGCGGAATGATCATCGATTTGGCGCACACTTCGCCGCAGACAATTCGCGAGGTGCTGGCAGAGTCGAAACGCCCGGTGATCTATTCTCATGGCGGGTTGCAGGGAAACTGCAATAACCGCAGGAATCTGAGGGACGAGGAAGCACGAGGAATCGCGGGAAGCGGCGGAATCATTGGCATTGGCTTTTGGCCTACGGCCGTTTGCGGAAAGGATGCCAGAGCCATCGCGCGTGCGATTCGCTATGCGGTGCAGGTGGTAGGAATCGAGCACATCGCGCTGGGATCCGACTTCGACGGCAGCGTCACCGTTCCGTTTGACGCCGCGCATCTAGCGGAATTGACCAACGCGCTGATTCAGGAAGGCTTCAGCGCGGCGGAGGTACGAGCGGTAATGGGCGGGAATGCCTTGCGTTTCTTCAGCGAGAATTTGCCAAAGCAATAGGCACAGTTGCTACCCGGATAGAGTCCTTCTTTAGAAGTGCTCTGGCCACCGGCGAGCAGCATGGAAAACGCGCAAGATTTCGACAGCGCCGGCACGGACGCGATATGGAAGGATGTACGGTGTATCAGGAATCACAAGTTCGCGGGTACCTGGAACGCGTCCAGCACGCCCCATGCCGGGAAATTTTCCCAAGCGGTCCGTGGCCTCAAATAACTCGCTGGCCAGAGTAATTGCCGCAGAAGGATTTTCTTCGGCGACGAACTCGATTTCGGACTGCAAATTGTCGAGCGCTTTGCGAAGCCATCTAACGCGCACGGCGCGTCCATTTTTTCCTTAAGCGAGCGACGTCGGCCGGGCTTGCGAATTCGCCACGGTTCGCCTCCGCAATACCCTTTTGAATTTCCTCAATTTGCCAGTCATTGAGCGCAACATAGTCGCGGATGGCCTCTGCGGCTAAGAATGAGCGCGATCTCTTTGTGGACTTGGCGAGTTTGTCGAGCCGATTTCGGAGATTGTGATCAAGTCGCAATGTCAGGATTGTCGAGTCCGCCATAGAACGCTCCTAATGAATACAGTAGCATACAGCGTATTCGATTCACACTTTGACAGGACTACCGCGAAATTCGCCAAGATGTACCGACAATATTCCCTTGATTCTAGGTTCGATAGGAAGCGTTGATGCGCACGTATTCGGCGGTGAAATCGCAAGTCCAGTAGCGAGCGGACGCACGGCCCGCGTGCAGGTTCATGACGATCATTACCTCGCGCTGCAGAAGGCGATTGCTGGCGTCGCGCTCGTTGAAATCGAGCGGCTGTCCACGGCGCAGCACGGGAACACCTGCCATCTGAATATCCACTCGGCCGGGATCGAATTTCACGCCAGCGCGCCCGGCAGCGGCAAAGATGCGGCCCCAATTGGGATCACCGCCGGCAAAAGCCGTTTTCACCAGTGGAGAAGTCGCGATGGTTCGCGCAATCTGCCGCGCCGCGGATTCCGTCTTTGCGCCACGAACTTCGATTTGAATGACGCGTTGCGCGCCTTCGCCATCGGCCACAATTTGTAGCGCCAACGAATGGCACACTTCCTCCAAAGACTTGGCGAAGGAACGATGAGCCGCGGTGCCGGACTTGATTCGCGGAGCACCGGAAGCTCCGTTGGCCAGTACCAGCAGCGTGTCATTGGTAGAGGTGTCGCCATCGATGCTGATGGCATTGAAGGTTCGCGTAGTGACATCGCGCAAAGTTTTCTGCAGCAGCGAAGGAGAAATGGCGGCGTCGGTCACCACGAAAGCCAGCGTTGTGGCCATGTTGGGATGAATCATTCCCGCGCCCTTCGCGCAGCCCATGAAGTGAATGCGCCGCCGGGCCATGCGAAATGAACTGGCCGCGGTTTTCGGGCGCGTATCGGTGGTGCAAATCGCCAAAGACAGTTCCGCAAATGAGCGCACCGAAGGCCGACGATTGCGCGCGATTCCCGCAACAGCGCGCAGAACTTTTTCAATCGGTAAGGGAACGCCGATCACGCCGGTGGAGCAGACAAACACTTCTTGTGGACCGCAGCCGAGACGCCGCGCGGTTTCCTCAACCATTTTCACCGAAGCGACATAGCCCGCGTCGCCGGTGGCGCAATTCGCGTTGCCCGCGTTTACAATGACGGCACGCATACGCCCTTTCGAGGTACGCAAATTCTTTTTCGAGACCACCACAGGCGCGGCAACAATCAGATTTTGCGTGAATACCGCAGCAGCCGTAGCAGGAACGTCGCTGGACAGGAGCGCAAGATCCAGTGCGCCCGTCTTCTTCAATCCACACGCGGTGGCGGAGAAGCGGAATCCGCGAGGGACGGCGGCTTCGGAGAGCGTTTGCTTCATAGCACCACGTTCCGCAGGATCGCGCTTCTCATCGAAGGGACCCCCAGTCCGCGGCATGAATCGATGCGGGTTCTAACGAGTAGAGAACGGAGCCGAGGCTCATGGTTTCTTCTCCCCGTGCTGCAGATTCTGCTCGAGTTGCGCGATGGCGGTGCGAACGGATTCTTCGGCCGTACCGCCAGGAACGCGCTTGGTGGCGATGGCGTTTTCGACGGATGGACTGGTTAGAAAGTCTTTTTCGAAGAGCGGCGAAATTTTCTGAACGTCCTCCAGGGAAAGCGCGGTCCAGGGTTTGGCCTGCTTTTCGGCTTCGCGAAGGATTTTCCCGACAAGATCGTGGGCCTGACGAAACGGCACTCCACGGTGAACCAAGTAGTCGGCAGCATCGGTGGCAAACAGCGCGGGGTTGGAAGCGGCAGCGCGCAAGCGGTCTTCGCGGAACTTTGTGGCGGCCAATGCGCCAGTGGCCACGCCGAGCATGGCAAGAATCTGATCGTGAGCGGCAAATAGCGCTTCTTTATCTTCCTGAAGGTCGCGCTGGTAACTGGTGGGCAGTCCCTTCAACGTTGTGAACAGACTGAAAAGAGCGCTGGTGATGCGGCCCGTCTTGCCACGCAGAAGTTCCCAGGAGTCGGGATTTTTCTTTTGCGGCATTAGGCTGCTGCCGGTGGAATATTCGTCGGGAAGAACGACATAAGAAAATTCCTGCGATGCGAACAGAACGAAGTCTTCCGCGAGGCGCGAAATGTGCGTGGCGATACCCGCAAGCGCGAAAAGATAATCGAGAGCGAAATCGCGATCGCTGACGGCGTCGAGGCTGTTGGCCGAGATACGGGAAAAACCAATCTCGCGCGCGATGGCGTTGCGATCCACCGCGAACGAACACCCGGCCAGCGCGCCCGAGCCCATAGGGCTCGAATCGGCGGCGTTGGCGGCGTGTTGCAGGCGAGTGACGTCGCGAGAAAAGGCTTCGGCGTGCGCTAGCAGGAAATGCGAAAGAAGGATTGGCTGGGCATGCTGCATGTGAGTCATGCCCGCCATAGGGACTTTGATGTTTGCTTTGGCCTGTTGAAGGAACGTGTGAATCAGCTCGCGCAGTGAGCTCTGAATCTGGTCGGCCGCATCCATGACAAACAGCCGGAAATCCGTAGCAACCAACTCATTGCGGCTGCGGCCCGTGTGCAGCTTCCAGCCAAGCGGACCCAACTCTGACACGAGGGCTTTTTCTACAAAATGATGGACATCTTCGGCATCTGTGCCAAACTTTTCCACCCATGCCGAATCGTTCTTAGCACGCTCGGCGATGGTGTCGAGTGCCGCGAGGGTCTGCTCTACTTCGCTTTCCGTGAAAATGCCGACGCCCTGCAAAGCCTTGGCCCACGCGCGGTCGACAGCAATCTCATAAGGAAGAAGCCGGCGATCAAACGCGAAAGAGCGCTGGAACGCATCGAAATCCGCGTTAGGCGCGTTGTCGAAGCGTCCACCCCACAAGCGATCGTCTTTGCGTTCGGTCATTCCCTTCCTTACACAGGGCAGAAGTGTGGCCGGACAGGGCACAGCGCGCGTTGCCCGTCCGGTGAACGATTACGGTTTGCCGGTACCGGCCTTGGCGATCGGTCGAACGGTCACCGGCAGCGCAAACAAATTGATGAAGCCTTCGGCGTCCTTCGGATTGTAGCGACCCATGGTAAAGCTGGCGAGATCGGCGCGATAGAGAGAGTAGGGCGAAATGCGCTTGGTGACATTCAGCGTGCCCTTCCACAGCTTCAAGCCAACCGAGCCAGTGACGCGCTGCTGAGCCACTTGAAAGAAGCCGTCGAGCGCTTCGCGTAGCGGCGAGAACCACAAGCCGTAATAGACCAACTCGGCATAGCGTACGGAAAGCGCTTGTTGGAAATGCGCGGTTTCGCGATCAACCGTCAGGCGCTCCAGTTCGCGATGCGCCGTGACCAGCAGCGTGCCGCCGGGAGTTTCGTAGGCGCCGCGCGACTTCATGCCAACCAGACGGTTCTCGATGAGGTCGGTGCGGCCGACGCCGTGCTTCGCGGCAATGTCATTCAGCGCGTTGAGCAAGTCGATCGGCCCAAGCGTGTTTCCGTTGACCGAAACCGGTGTGCCCGCCTCAAATCCAATTTCGACTTCCTCGGCGGTGTCCGGCGCCTTTTGCGGAGAGACGATCCACTGCCACATGGCTTCATTGGGCGCGTTGGCAGGATCTTCCAATTCGCCGCCTTCATGGCTCAAGTGCCAGATATTGCGGTCGCGGCTGTAGATATTTTTCTTGCTCTGCTCGACGGGAATACTGTGTTTGGCGGCGTAGGCGATGGCGTCTTCGCGCGAGTCGATGTCCCATTCGCGCCAGGGAGCAATGATTTGCAGGTTCGGCGCGATAGCCTTGTACGCCAACTCGAACCGCACCTGATCGTTGCCCTTTCCGGTGCAGCCGTGCGACAACCCGTCAGCGCCCAGCGAAAGCGCAAGTTCCGCCTGGCGCTTGGCGATCACCGGCCTGGCCATGGAAGTGCCGAGCAAGTACGTATGCTCGTAGACGGCACCGGCGCGCAGCGTTGGCCAGATATAATCGCGCACGAATTCGGCGCGCAGGTCTTCGGTGTATACCGCGGAAGCACCGGTAGCGATAGCCTTCTTGCGCGCGGCCTCCAGATCTTCCTGCTGGCCAACGTCGCCGATCATGGCAATCACTTCGCAGCCGTAATTCTCACGCAGCCAGGGAATAATGATGGAGGTATCAAGCCCGCCAGAATAGGCCAGGACGACTTTCTTAGGTTTTTGCTGCTGCTGATTCACTCTGTTTTTTCTCCTCGGGTATGGCAATAAGAATCAAGAATAAAGCGCGTGCAAAATAGCCTTTTGCACGTACATGCGATTTTCCGACTGGTCCAGCACGATGGACGATGGACCGTCGAGAACTTCGTCGGTAACTTCCGCGCCACGATGCGCCGGCAGACAGTGCATGAACACGGCATTTTCGGCGGCCTGGTCCATCAGTTTGCGGTTCACCTGATAGGCCTTGAAGATGTTGCGGCGGATTTTTTCTTCCGCTTCAAAACCCATGCTGGTCCAGGAATCGGTGTACACGGCCTGCGCTCCTGCAACGGCCTCGGACGGGCTGGTGAACAATTCGATTTTGGAGCGAGTCTCCTTGGCGACGCGTTTGGCATCGGCCAGAACATCGGCGTCAGGCGCATAGTTCGCGGGCGTGGCGATGCGGATGTTCACGCCCAGCCTGGCGGCCAGAAATATAAGCGAGTGGCAGACGTTGTTTCCGTCGCCCACGTAAGCAAGCTTGAACCCGCGCAGCGAGCCGAATTTTTCTTCCAGCGTGAAAAAGTCCGCAAGCGCCTGGCAAGGATGAAACTTGTCGGAGAGCGCGTTCACCACGGGGATGTCCGCGCTGCGCGCCATTTCTTCCAGCACGCGCTGCTCGTAAACGCGCGCGACGATGCCATGAACCCAGCGCTGCAGGTTCCGCGCCACATCCGGAATGGATTCGCGCTCGCCCAGCCGCGCTTGGGTATGGTCAAGAAAAACCACAAAGCCGCCCATGCTCTGGATGCCGACTTCAAACGTGACGCGAGTGCGCAGCGAAGGTTTCTCAAAGATCAGCGCAATGTGTTTGCCACGCAGCACATTGGCGAAACGCGCAGGACGAGCCTTGATCTCGGAGGAGCGGTGCAGCAGGTCGCGAACGTCTCCGGGAGACCATTCGGCTCCGGTGAGGAGATCTTTTGCGATCGAAACTGGAATTGAGAGCGTTGCCGTCATCCTTCTTCTCCGTAGTTCATGATTTTCTTACACTGTCGCGATGGAAGCGTGTTCGGAGGAAAAAGAACTCCGCAAAACACGCGTCCCAGGCACATCCGAAAAAACTGTTCTGCCCGCGATTGATGCGAAAAGATGCGGCGCCAGCGCGTCCGCAGCGGATTCACCGCCGACGATATGCACTTCGTGGACTCCGCCTTCAAGAGCGCGCTTGGCCGCTTCCAGCTTCAGGATCATGCCGCCAGAGACCACGCGCGATTCGATGAGGTGATTGATCTGTTCGCAGGAAAGCGCGGAGATCACTTCTTCGCCGTGCAAAACGCCCGCGACATCGGTGAGATAGATGAGGTGATCGGCGGCGATAAACTCCGCGCAAGCCGCGGCCATGTGGTCGGCGTTAATGTTATAAAGCTCGCCATCGGCGCCCAGCCCGAGGCACGCGGCCACCGGCAGCAGATTTTCGCGCCACAAAGATTCCAGGAAGCGAACATTGACGCTGGTGAGATAGCCGACAAAGCCCAGGCCGCCTTCCACATCGTTATGCACGAGAGGCGAGGAGGAAAAACACGCGGCATCGGCGGCGGAAACGCCCACAGCTGGTTGACCAGCGGCAGTAATTGAGGCAGCGAGGCGCTTGTTGAGCAGTCCCGCAAACACCATCACCGCGGCATCGCGCGTCTCTGCATCCGTGACGCGCAAGCCGCCGACAAATTTGCTTTCGATGCCCAGCCGCTTCAGCGTAGCGGTGAACAAGCGGCCGCCGCCATGCACGACGAGGATTTCGTGGCCGTGAGCGGCAAGCTTCGCGACGTGCTGCGAGAGTTCGCGCACCATCGTGGCATCTTCCAGCAACGCGCCTGCGAATTTGATCACAATTCTCATAGAAGTCCCGTCTGCTCTGCGATACCGAGCGTGAGATTCAGATTTTGGACGGCCTGGCCCGCCGCACCCTTGCCCAGATTGTCCAAGCAGGACACAACGATCAGGCGCTTGCCGGTGGCATCCAGTGCAACACCGATGTCGCAGAAATTCGTTTTCACCACGTGTTGCAGCTCGGGCAGCGAGCCTGCGGGCCAGATGCGAACCATAGGGCGACCAGCAAAAAATGTGCGGTAGATGCGTTCAATATCTTCGGGCTTGTGCGCGTCGCGGAGCGAAACGTAAATGGTGGAAAGGATGCCACGCGCCACGGGAAGCAAGTGCGTCGAGAAAACGATTTGCGACCCGGGAACGCCCGAGTGCTCCAGAATTTCCGGCGTATGGCGGTGCGAAAACAAGTTGTAGGCGCGGAAATTTTCGTCCACTTCCACGAAGTGCAGGTCGCGACGCGGATCTTTCCCGGCGCCGCTGGCGCCCGACTTGCAGTCGCACACAACGCTTTGTGAGGGCGCAAGAATGCCGGCGTCGGCAAGGGGCCGCAGCGCCAGAATCACGCTGGTGGCATAGCATCCGGGATTGGCGATGAGCTTCGCAGTTGCCAATCGCGTTGCCAACAGTTCAGGCAAGCCATACACGGCTTCATTAAGGCGCGCCGCGTGAGGAGTAGGCAGTTTGTACCAGGTTGAAAAAGTTTCGGCGTCGGCAAAGCGAAAGGCACCGCTGAGATCGATGACGCGAAGTCCCGCGTCCAGCAATTCCGGCGCAAGTTCCGCGGAAACTTCATGCGGCGTAGCCAGGAACGCAGTGCCCGCATTGCTTGCCGTGATGGCGTCCAAAGAAAGCGGGCGCAGCGGCGCTTCTCCCCAGCCGCGGATTTGCGGGAAAAGTTGCGAAAGACAATGGTTGCCGTTGGTGTCGCGAACGTAAAAGACCGGCTTGGAGATCGAGGGATGGCGCAGCAATAGCGTGGCCAGCTCAAAACCCGTATAGCCGGTGACACCAATGACGGCGATGCTGCCGGGATCTCTCATTTCACCTGTGCTTCGATTTTTTTCTGCAGCGATTCGCGCGTCTTGCGGCTGGGTGTGATGATCAGGACGGTGTCGTCGCCCGCGATGGTGCCGGCGATTTCAGGGAATTTCGCTCCATCCACGGCGGCGGCCAGGGGCTGAGCGCCGCTGGGAGGCGTTTTCAATACCAGCAGATTTTCCGCTGGCCGGATATCCAGAAGGAATTCACGGAGCGCGCGAGTCAGAGGCGGTACGGAGGCAACGTCGTCCGAAACCGCGGTGCCAGGCTTATAGCCTTGGGTGGTTTTCACCAGCTTCAGTTCCTGCAGGTCGCGCGACAGTGTAGCTTGCGTGACGCGGAGCTTCTGCTGAGCCAGGCGGCGGCGCAATTCCTCCTGATTGCCGACGCGTTCGGCGGAAACCAGCCGCAGGATCTGGCCGTGGCGAAATGTTTTGGTGGCGCTCATGCTGTATACAATATTCACCCAACTGTATATTTATACAGGGTGCCTGCGAGGGTTGTCAAACAAGAAACGCGATTTTGTTTGTGTCGCATGCGCTAACGGCGCCGGAACTCGCCCGCGCGTTTGTTGGACTATCATGGAAGTACTGCCAGGATCGCTCACCCGTTCGCCGGGGTGCCTCACCTCTCGCGGGTTCCGCACAGCAATCAGGAGCCAGCCATGCCCAACGAACGCACTCCCAAAAAACCGCGCGAACAATATCGCCTGCGCACCCGGCTGATTCACGGAAGTTTCGCCACTGGCCGCTGGGACTACGACCATCACGTCGTTCCGCCGCAATCCAGTTCGGCCACCTACCGTCTTTCTTCCGTTCATCGCGGGGCACAGGGCTTCGTGGAGTTTGCCACGCCGGAATCCCGTCGCGCGCCGATTTACATTTACGACCGGCTGGATGAGCCGAGCCGCGGCATGCTGGAAGAAAACCTGGCTGCAGCGGAAGGTGGCGAGGTGGCAGTAACGTTTGCCACGGGCATGGCGGCCGTCAGCGGCGCGTTGGGAGTTTTAACGGCGACGGGCGACCAGATTGTGGCGCACCAGATTCTGTATGGCTGTACGCACAGCCTGCTGACCAGTTGGCTGCCGCGCTACAAAATCCACACGGATTTCTGCGACCTGACCAAGTCAGAGTCGCTGGCAAAGGTGGCCACGAAGGATTGTCGTCTGGTGTACCTGGAAACGCCGGTGAACCCGACGATGGAGTTGATCGATCTGCGAGCCATCCGGCAAGTGGTCGACCGGCTGAACGAGGGGCGTCCGGAAGCAGAAAAGATCCGCATCGTCGTTGATAATACATTCGCCACGCCGTACTGCCAGCGGCCTCTGCAACATGGCGTGGATATTGTGGTGCACAGCCTGACCAAGGATATCGGCGGATTTGGAACGGAGATGGGTGGCGCGGTCATCGGTTCCGGCACCTATTTCAATCATCTGATGCTGTACCGCAAGGATTTTGGAGGTGTGCTTTCCCCCAAGTGCGCGTGGCCGATCCTGGTGTATGGCTTGCCGACGCTGGCGGCGCGAATGGTGAATCAACAGAAAAGCGCGATGCAGGTGGCGGAATTCCTGTTGCGGCAGCCAAAGGTTCGGCGAGTGGTGTACCCGGGGCTGGCAAATTTCGCGCAACGCGAACTGGCGCACCGGCAGATGACCACGCCGGACGGATCGTTCGCGCCTGGCCACATGCTGTATTTTGAGTTGAAGGGGAAGAATGGGGATGTGAAAAGCGCGGCGGAGGCGGCGGAGCGATTTGTCGACTACATCGCGGAGAAATCGTACACCGTAACGCTGGCAGTGAGCCTGGGGCAGATCAAGACGCTCATCGAAAACCCGTTTTCCATGACGCACGCCTCGGTTCCGGAGGATGAAAAGATTCGCAGCGGATTGCAGCCCGGAGGCATCCGCCTGTCGCTGGGTTTGGAGGATTGGCACGATATTATCGCCGACCTGGAAGACGCGCTGGAAGTGGTCTGACCGAACGGACAGGTGGTGAGGACAGGTAGCATACGATGCACAATTCGCGGCACAGCGCGGATAACGCTGGATTTTCCGCGCTGGGAATGCTACCTATCTTGCCATCACCCTTTTTTGCCGATGAGCGACCTGTGCCATATCGGTGGATGTAAGCACGACGTGCCGGCCGCTTTGGCCGAGCAGAAACTCTGCGTTCTTCATTTCACACTTTCGCTGGAATCCAGCTGCGCGGAGATGCGCCGCGAGACTGCCTTGGGGAATACGCCCCATGACCGGCAGCGCGAAATCATGGGATTTATCACCGAGCACGGCGAAAAGCTGGCCAGGGTGGCAACCAGCGGCCTGCATTTGACTGATGACTTGAAAGCGCGGGTGCTGAGCACCTTTTTGACGTTGATGAACCTGCGCGAAAACCTCGATCGCGCTTCGATGCGCACGCCAACCGGCCGCGGCGGCGTCTGGCGGTAATTCACTCTTTCAAGAGTTTTGTCTTCCGTGTAGCGCTGGTTTTTATCCTACCCCGCCGGTCTTACCACGTACATTTCAAGCACCGATATATTTTGCGTAGAGGGAGCGAGCTACCGCTGGGTCCTTGGTACCTTTAATCACGGCGCGGCCATCGTTGAAAACCGTCACCTCGTAGGCATCTGCGCGAAAGCGTAGCAAGAATCCATTTTGCCGCACATCGCCAAGCGTGAGTGATAGCCGCTGCAACAATGCCGGCAGGTCCAGCTTGCGGTTGCGCTCGTGAATCTGCACGGAATCGCGCCCGCATAGAGTAATGTGTGGCTGCGCTTCGCCTTCGAGATAAGAGAAATCGTGGCGCACGCAGGCCCGGCAGTTGGGGTTGCGCTCAGGCACTACAGACTGCATGCGGCCGCTCCACACGTCGCAGGACAGCAGCCGCCCGTGCAAAGCAGAGTCGCGACCCGCAAGAATCTTCAAAGCCTCCGCGATTTCCAGCGACGCGATTAAATTCACGATTGGGCCAAGCACGCCAACGGTGTCGCAGGTCTCTTCCACACCCAATCCGTTGGAAGATTCCAGCAGGCAGGCCAGGCATGGCGTTTTCCCGGGCCGAATGGTCATGGTCAGGCCGTAGCTGGAAACGGCAGCCGCATAGATCCAGGGTGTCTGGGACTTAACCGAATAATCGTTTATCAGGAAACGCGTTTCGAAGTTGTCGGTGCCATCGAGGATCAGTGGATATCCGGCAAGCAGTTCTTCGGCGTTACCGGCGTTCAGATCGGCAACTATGCCTTCGACGATGACATCCGAGTTGATTGCGCGAAGCCTGCGCTCGGCGGCAACAGCTTTGGGCAACGCCTCGCGCGCGTCGGCCTCCTCAAACAGCGTCTGGCGCTGCAGATTCGAGGGCTCCACGAAGTCCCGGTCCACAATTCGCAAGTGCCCCACGCCCGCGCGAACCAGCAGATTCGCCGCGGCCGCGCCGATCGCGCCGCAGCCCACAACCACGGCGCGCGATGTCCGCAAGCGTTCCTGTCCTTCCGGGCCAATGCCAGCAAAGAGCATCTGGCGGGAATATTTCTCATGGAGCGGATGGGTCACGTAAAATAGAAGTCCAGCCTTAATTGGGAAGCTCATTCATGATAGCGCCAAAGGCATCCGAAGAAGCAACGCGCGTGTGCTACCCTTCGTCTGAGTATAGAAACGGATGAAATCATGTTGGGCCAATGGGTTACAAGGTCTGCTCCTCCTGACTCTTCTACTGGGGGGAAGGGGCGCGTTTGCCCAGTCTCAGGCGCAAACCAACGCGGCGCCGCCAGCCGAGGCTGCGGCTGGTGCGAAGATCGTTGACGTCCGCGTGGTCAACGTACACGGCAAGGTTCTGGTCGACAACCCCAAAGGCATTCCCCTTAAGTCCGGCGAACCGCTGACGCCCGAGCAGGTGGCAGAGAGCATTCGTGTTCTTTACCGCACCGGCGACTATGCCGATTTGCGCGCGGTGGGCACTCCCGTGGAAGGGGGAATGCGCCTGGACTTCATCGCGCGAGAAAACTTGTTCGTCAGCCAGGTGCTGGTGGAGGGTTTGAAGACTCCACCCACGGAAGCGTCCGCTGTTGCCGCCATGCAGCTGTCGCTGGGGCAAACCTACCATTCGCAGGATGTAGATGAAGCGCTGGATCGCCTGCGGGATCTGCTACGCGACGAGGGTTTGTATCTGGCCAAAGTTACGGCCACGCAGCAGCCCGATGAGTTCACGCATCAAATCAATATTATTGCGCACGTCGAGCCGGGCCCACGCGTGCGGCTTGCCAAAATCGATTTGACCAATAACACGGAGTATCGCGACGCCGATCTGATCAAGCTGACAAAATTGTCGCAAGGACGACCGCTGACCGTGGCGCGCGTGCAATCCAGCACGGAGCGTTTGCGAAAATTTCTGGAGAAGAAGGGCCACCTCAGCGCGCGCGTTTCCGTGCGGCGCGGCGAATATAACCCGGCGACGAACACGATACCGCTGACTCTGGAAGTGAGCGAAGGGCCGCGGGTGCTGGTGGTCGTGGTTGGCGCCAAGATCTCCAAAGGCGACCTGAAGAAACTCGTGCCGATTTATCAGGAAGGCTCCGTCGATACGGATCTGCTGGAGGAAGGCAAGCGCAACCTTCGCGAGCGCATGGAACGCAATGGATATTTCGACGCCCGGGTGGAGTACAGCGTGAATGCCCACGACATCGAAGGAAAGAAAACCGGGTGGAAAGGTTCGGAGGAAACCATCACCTACGAAGTGGCAAAGGGAGACAAGAGCAAGCTGCTGAAGATCGAATTCGTTGGCAATCACTATTTCAGCACCGATATCTTGCGCAGCCGCTTGACGATTTCCCCCAGTTCACTCTTTACCCGCCCGCGCTTCAGTCAACGACTGATGGATTCCGACGCCGTCTCCATGAAGAACCTGTATGCGGCCAACGGATTTTTGTCCGCGCGAGTGGAGCCAAAGTCTGAGCGCGTTCCCGGGAAATCCAACGACCTGATTGTTCAGTTCTTGATCGATGAAGGAAAGCAAACGTTGGTGGCCGATCTGAAGATTGAAGGGGGCCACGCGATTCCTGAACAGCAAATCCTCAGCGTTGTAGGCTCCTCGCCGGGACAGCCGTTTTCCGACACCAACGTTGCAGCCGACCGCGACAATATTCTCGCGCTGTACTACAACGAAGGTTTCCCCAATGCCACCTTTACGTACACTGCGGAGGCGGCTGAATCTTCGGATGACGACGCGCCGGGGAATAAAGCTGCGGCGGGCAGCGCCAAGCCTCAGGACAATTCCGAAAAGGACGGTGGGTACAAGATTGCGCGAGCGCAGCCCATGGTGCTGACCTACAAGATCGAGGAGGGCGAGCAGTTTCATGTGCGCAACGTGTTCCTGACCGGCTACGACCACACCCGGCCAAAAATCATCCGTCGCGAGGTGAAGGTGACGCCGGGCGGGCCGCTGCGCGAGGGTGAAATCGTTGAGTCGCAGCAGAAACTCTACAATCTTGGCGTTTTCAACCGCGTGACCATCGAGCCGCAAAACGCAACCGGCACTGATCCCGACAAGGATGTGGTTGTCCTGGTGGAAGAAGCCAAGCGCTACACCATCGCGTATGGTGGCGGATTCGAAGCGCAGCGCCTGGCCAGCACCTCCAATCCGGTTGGCGGACAAGTGCAAGCTTCGCCGCGCGGCATCCTGGAAATTTCAAAGCAGAATCTGACGGGAAGAGCGGACTCCCTGACGCTGAAACTGCGTGCCAGCACGATTCAATGGCGCGCGCTGCTGGGTTATAACGCGCCGAATGCATTCGAAAATCCGAAGTTCACCTTGCAGGCCAATACCTATGTGGAAAAAACGCAGGATATCAATACGTTTACGGAAATCCGCTATGAGGGAAACATTCAGATTACCCAGCAGCTGTCTTCCTTTTCCCGCATCTTGTACCGTTACTCGTTCCGCAAAGTTACGGTAAGCAATCTGAATATTCCAGCGGATGAAATACCGCTATTCAATCAGCCCACGCTCGTTTCCCAGTTCAGCACCACGTGGTACCGCGACACTCGCGACAATCCTGCCGATGCGCACAAGGGCAGTTTCAACAGCGCCAACTTCGCCGTTTCCGGCACGGCCATTGGATCCAGCGCCAGCTTTTTGAGCCTGTTCTTCCAGAATTCGGGTTTCACGCCGCTGAAAAAGGATTGGGTGTATGCGCGTTCGATTCGCCTGGGCGTTTTGGTTCCCTACGCATCCACCGTTTCTTTGGCGTTCCCGGCGCAGACCGGCACACCTCCGGCACAAGTTATTCCGCTTCCGGAACGGTTGTTTGCCGGCGGTGGCAGCACGTTGCGTGGGTTTGCGTTGAACCAGGCGGGACCACGCGATTCCATTACGGGATTCCCTGTCGGCGGTCAAGCCATGATCATTCTGAATCAGGAACTGCGCTTTCCGCTGAAAGTTCCGTTTGCCGGAAAGGGATTGGGCGGAGCATTCTTTTATGACGGCGGAAACTCCTACAGCCAGCTGAGCCACGTAAACTTGCGCTGGCTTCCTCCGGCGCCGGTGTTCAAGCCGGCTTATCCGGGGAAAATTCCCGATCGATTCAATCCACAACAGTGCGTGTACAACTGCACCAACGAATTGAATTACTGGTCGCATACCATTGGGTTCGGGTTGCGCTATGCAACGCCCGTCGGCCCCATTCGAGTGGACCTGGGATATGAATTGAACCGGCCGCAGTTTGTGATCCCGTGCCCGAATAGTTCGGTGTTCTGCCAACAGGGAACACGGCTGCCTCGTTTGCAGGTATTCTTCAATCTGGGATCGAGTTTCTGATGAGACGCTTCGCCCCATTTCTGATGCTGGCGGCAATGCTGCTTGCGACCAGCGCAAGCCACGGGCAGCAAGTAATCGACCGGATTGTCGCGCGTGTGGAAAACGACGTCATCCTGATGAGCGACATTCGCCAACTGGCCGAGTATCAGGTATTCGTCGACGGTAAAGCCGAAAGCGACGAGCAGATCCTGGAACGCTTGATTGACCAGTGGATCGTCCGCACCGAAGCCGCCGCCGCGCGATTCCCGCAGCCTTTCGATCAGGATGTGGAACGCAGCCTGGCGCGGCTGAAACGCTCCTTCTCGGACTCTGAATCCTTCGAAGAACGAAAGAAACAGAGCGGCCTGACCGATGAAGAAATCCTGCGGCAGCTGAAGTCGCAGCTGTACCTCAGCAATTATTTGGACTCGCGGTTTCGCGCTTCCATCCAGATCGACGACAACGCCATTGCCGCGTTCTACAAGGATCGCGTGGTGCCGCGCGCTGAGTCGCGCGGCCAGACTCCGCCAACCCTGGAAGCGGCGCACGATTTCATCCAGGAAGCGCTGGTGCAACGCGCCATCAATGAGCAATCGGACAAATGGTTGAAGGAGAGCCGGTCGCGCGTGCGCGTAGAGAATTTGCTGAACGAGAACACGAAATGACGAAAGAGACGCGCTGGCGGAAGATCCTGTGGCTGGAACACGTCCTGTGGGTGCTGGGGACGTGGACGCTGCTGGCTATCGCGTTGGCGGCTATTGCCGTATACAGCGGGCTGGCGAATCCACTGCTGCGTCGCGGGTTGGTGGGCCGCATGGAAGCGCTGACGGGCGGCAAGGTGGAAGTGCGCACCGTATCGATCGGCTGGTTCTCGCTGGATGCGACGGTCAGAGGCTTGGTAGTGCATGGAAAAGAGCCGAGCGGCACGGAGCCTCTTTTGAGTGTGGAACAAGCGAAAATTGGTTTGCGGATCGACTCGTTCTGGGGACGCAAGGTTTCGTTGCGGGAGTTGATTCTGCAGCAGCTACGCTTTCACGTTCGCGTGGAAAAAGATGGCGCCAGCAATTTGCCGACGATTGCGGGCTCTAAAGGTTCGCAAAAAACCCTGAACCAGACGCTGCTCGACCTGCATGTGGGGCACCTGCAAATCACCGATGGCTGGTTGCTCTACAACGATGTGCGCAAACTGGTGGCTGTCGAGGGCGGCGAACTCTCTCTGAACGTGGCTTTGGCGGGAACTCCGGGCAGCCCTTTATATCTGGGAGCATTGGATTGGGATTCCATTGAGTTGGCGCGCCGGCGCGATGTTCCCGTTCCCGCCAACCTTTCGGCGAAGTTCTCGTTGGACAAACAAGGATTCGTGTTGGAACAAGCGATTCTGGATGTCGGGCGCTCGCATTTCGATATTGAAGCCAAGATGCCAGATTTGTCGGAATTCAATCTCACCTATCGCTATCGGGGCTGGCTGGACTTGCTAGACTTGCGTGAGGCCTTCCGCACGCCGGAAGTTCCGCTGGGGCGAGTTGACTTGCGCGGACAGGGCACGGTGGCGAACGGCAGCGTTCTGGGCAAAGGAAGTTTTGCCGGAGACAACATTACGCTGGGATTTGAGGATTTTCACTCCGCAAACTTATCCAGCCGTTCCAGCTACATTCTGGAGGAGAAAGGCGTGGTGTTGCCGGACTTTGCCGCTTACGCGCTGGGCGGCAGCGTTAAAGGCCGCGTCACCATACGCTACGACGGCTTGCTGTTTCGCGCTGAGACCAAGGTGCAAGACGTGCGGCTGTCCGCGGTCACGCCCGCCATCGATCACGCCGGATTTCCCATCGATTCGTTGCACTGGGATTCCGTCATCTCCGCTGATACGGTCGAAACCTGGCACGCCAATTTCCTCGATTTTGATATTTCCGCGCGAATGCATTGGATCGAACCCGCGGACTTGCTGCCGGGACACTTGCCGGTGACTGGCGAATGGAATTTGCGGTACCGCGATTTGACCAGCACTTTGTATCTGACGCAAGGTGACTTCGAAACTCCCACCACTCGCGGATCGGTGTCCGGGATCCTTGCGCCAAAGGAGACCAGTCTCGATTTGCATGTAAACGCGGGCGCGCTGGAACCCTGGAACGATTTCATTCATGCCATCTCGGGCGACAAGCCTGGCACTCCAGAAGCGGCCGTGAAGCTGGCTGGCTCGCTGCAGTGGGATGGCACTCTCACGGGTCCATCGGGTGGTCCCGCGTTTCAAGGGCACTTTCGCGGCGAAAACATTCACTATGGGCAAGTGGCACTCGATTCGACCGATGGAGACATGCTGTATTCCCCCGACCAACTGGTGCTCACGCATGCGCACGCGTACCGCGGTGTGACGCAGGCGGGAATCGAAGGAAAATTGGCGCTGACGGATTGGGAGTTTCGGCCCGACAACCAGTGGTCCAGCGAAATCAATCTGGAGAAAGTCCCACTGGAAGGTTTGGAGCAGTTGGCCGGATATAAGTATCCCGTGAAGGGCACGGTGACGGGGCAATTCCATGGCCGCGGAACGCGCGCGGAGCCAGCGGTGACCGGGAATTTTGACTGGGCAGACGGTGACGTGTACGGAATGACGTTCAACCGGCTGCGCGGGCAATTAAATGTCTTGCCGGATGAAGTGCGCTTGTCGAACGCGGAATTGCGATTTTTTGCGCCGGGCACGGAAAAGACGGGCGGAGCAGGAATCGTTACTGGCAATGCCGCGTACCGATACGCGGACCGCTCGCTGGTGACCGAGCTTGTGGGAGCGTCGCTGCCGCTGGCAAACATCGGGAAAATCCAATCGTCGACGTTGCCGCTGAATGGGCAGATCACATTTCGCTTGAAGTCCAGCGGGCCAGTGACGCAACCGGTGGCGGAAGGCTCATTCCGCGTAGTGGACCTGCAAATCGGAAAGGAAGTTATCGGAAGTTTCGATGGAGACCTGCACTCCGACGGAAAAGAAGCGCGCCTGAAACTCAAGTCCGCCATGAGTACCGGCTCGATCTCTGGCGAAATTTCTGTTGGCTTGGCGGATCCCATGCCGGTGGACGGAAAGGTATCCATTCAGAACATCGATCTCGATCCTTTCCTGATGACCTCGTTGCACCTGAAGTCATTTCCGGGTCATGGCACGGCGGACGGCGACATTACCGTAACGGGTGAGCTCAAGCATCCCGAGAACATGGTGGTCGACAGCAATTTGAGCAAGCTGGTGCTTACCTACGACGTCTTGAAGCTGGAAAACTCCGGACCGATTCACCTCACCTCTACGCGCGACAATCTGAAAATCATCAGCGCGCGCCTGCAGGGCCTGAACACCAACATCGACCTGAGCGGCTCGGTGCAATTCACCGGCCGGCGCACCGTGGCGATGAAGCTGAATGGAACGCTGGATCTGCGGTTGCTGAGCGCCTATATCAAGGACGTCGATATAGGCGGTCACCTGGACACGAATGCCTCGTTCGAAGGCACGCTGGACCGGCCGCGAATTATCGGCCGAATGAAGTTACTGGACGCTTCGGTGCGTTCGGCGGATTTTCCCACCGGATTGAGCAATCTGAAGGGTGATTTGAACTTCGACGCCAACCGCCTGTTCTTCGACAATGTCACGGGAGAAGCCGGAGGCGGCGTGCTGGCGCTGAGCGGAAGCGTGAATTATTCGGAAAAGCCGCTGCGCTACGATGTTTCCGCGAAAACTGATCGCATTCGCGTGCGCTACCCGGAAGGAATCAGTTGGCTTTTGGGTGGCGGCCTTCGGCTGGCGGGCAAACTGGATGGCGGCTTGCTGACCGGTAAAGTGATCATCCAGCGCGTGAACATGAACGCAGGCCTGGAGTCCGCCGGAACGCTGGTTGCGCCCGACACCGGCGGCGCGACTTCCAGTTTTTTGCGCAATCTGCAATTCGACGTGGAAGCCACCTCAACGCCGGACGCGCGAATGGAGTGGCCGGGCGCCCAGTTGGAGGCGGATGCCGCCCTGCGCGTTCGTGGCACCGCGGAACATCCGATCATGCTGGGACACATCCACGTTTTGTCCGGCGAATTGTACTTCCACAACAATCGCTATCGCGTGGCGCGCGGCGACCTGAACTTTGCCAACCCTTTTCGGCTGGACCCGGTCATCAACGTCGAAGCAACCACCAACATCCAGCAATACGAGATCACGCTGAACTTCAACGGGCAATCCAGCAAGCTGAGCCTGTCCTACCGTTCCGATCCGCCGTTGCCGGCCAACGACATCATCACGTTGCTCGCGCTGGGACAGACCACCTCGGAATCCACCTTGCGGTCCGGAGGAACAACGCAGACCGGCAACACCGGAGCGACCGCGCTGCTTTCTGAAGCGATTTCTAGCCAATTGGGAGGGCGCGTCGAGCGTCTGTTCGGCATTACACGATTCCGTGTAGATCCCGGGCTGAACGGAGTGACCGCGACAGGGTCCGGCCAAAACGCGACAGCGCGAATCACGGTGGAGCAGCAAGTGACCAGGAACCTGACGGTGCTGTACGAATCGAATGTGAACTCAACGCAGCAGCAAGTGATTCAGGTGGAATACATCGTGAATCGCAATGTGTCGGTGGTGGCGCTGCTGGATCAGAACGGGACGTTCGGCATCGACGTCAAAATTAAAAAACGCCTGCAGTAAACGCGAAGCTCCCAACTCTGCAGACAGTTTTTTCGAGTTACCACGTTAGATTTAGGGTTGATCCTGCTGTTGCGCAGCCTGTGTGCCGTCTTGCGCGGTGCGCCGCTGCTGGAATCGCCGTGCCGGAGCGGTGGTCAGGTGCACGTTTTGGCCGACGCCCGGATTCTCTTCCTTGGTTTCCTGCAGCGCGTCCTTCACAGCCTTGGCGGCGGTGGCGCGAGTGACGGCCTGCATTTCACGCGAGATCTTCGGCGCTTCTGCGGCCACGCGTTGGCCGAGCGGCGAACCATAGAATTGCAGCAGTTCCTTGATCTCCTCACTGGAATAGTGTTTGTCGTAGATGGAGATCAGTTGCTCCGTCACCTGGTCCACATCGAATTTCTTTTCGTAGTCGGTCACGACCGCATTCACGAATGCCTGGTTCTTATCGCTATTGGCAACCGTGGCCAGCAGCTTCTCGCGATATTGCTCCGCCGAATAATTCACGGATTCTTGAACCTGATCGCGGGCGCCCACCAGATCGAGCAGCGTGCGAATATCAGCTTCTTTCGCGGGATCGATGGAGGAAGAATGCGCGGCGGCAGGTTTGGCGGCGGCAGATTGCGGCGAAGCTTCCACAGCCGCGGGAGCGCTGCCTTGAATCGCTACCAGAAACGCGACGACGTATATCACCACCAACGCGAGAACGGCCTTCATAAACTGCCTCCAACCAAACCACCGCATGCAGAGCAATCGCATCTGCCTTCAAGAATTGATTGTAGGAAGACGGGTTTCCCGGCGCGCCTGCTCGTCGGTGCAGCTTTGCTAGTTCGGTCACTGGCCACAGGTGCAGGAAACGCCGTAGCTTGCTCGATCTACGGACTCTTGCCGATAGCAAAACGGAAGCCGCACAGCGAAGCTTCGGTTACACTATGCATATCGAAGGCTGCGAGCTTGCAGATGAATTCCACGCCCACAAATGAACGAGAAATCGACGCCAGGGAAGCGCGGCAGTGCATGGTGGCAATGCAACTCCGCCGGCGGGGTATCAAGGACGAGCGCGTACTCGAAGCCATGTCGCGAATCCCGAGGGAAGAATTCGTGCCGATGGAGTCGCGGAGACGCGCCTACGAAGATGAGCCGCTGGAGATCGGAGGCGGCCAGACCATCTCGCAACCTTACATGGTCGCAGTAATGACGGCGACGCTTCAGTTACAGCCGACTGACAAAGTCCTTGAAATCGGAACAGGCTGCGGATATCAGGCGGCTGTGCTTTCGTGCCTGTGTGATGAAGTTTACAGCGTGGAGATTCGCCCGGAGCTGGCGTGCAGTGCCGCCGAGCGCCTGCAGAACTTGGGTTTCACGAACGTTCACGTTCATTGCGGCGATGGCTCGGCCGGCTCGGCGGAGTTCGCGCCCTACGATGCCATCGTGGTTGCCGCTGCCGCTCCCCTGCTGCCTGAGCCGCTGTTGCAGCAATTGGCTGAGGGAGGCCGCCTCGTCGCTCCCGTTGGCGATCCGTCCCACCAGAACCTGGTGTGCGCCAGAAAACGCGCCAACGCTGTCTCCTACGACTGGCACGAAGGCTGCCGGTTCGTTCCGCTGGTCGGAAGATTTGGTTGGAAGGGCTTGGACCTTCTATGACGCCGCCGGCAGCACCGGAACTTTCCATCATCATTCCTTCCTACAATGAAGAACTGCGCCTTCCGGCAACCCTCGACAAAATCGCCAGCTACATCCAGTCGTCGCAGCGAAACACCGAAGTGATCGTGGTGGATGATGGCTCCAATGACCGCACCGCGCAGGTGGCGCAATCCTATCGCGGCAAGTTCGCAAATTTCCGTGTGCTTTCCAATGGCGTGAATCGCGGAAAGGGCTACAGCGTCCGTCATGGCTCGCTGGAGGCCCAGGGCGACGTCATCCTGTTCACCGATGCCGATCTTTCCGCGCCGATTGAAGAAGCGGACAAACTCCTCGCGGTGTTGCAGGATCACGACGTGGCCATCGGTTCGCGCGCAATGGACCGCGGCCTGATTGAAGTTCACGAATCCGCGTTCCGCGAATTTGCCGGCATCGTCTTCAATACCATCGTGCGTGTCATCCTGCGCCTGCCGTTTGTCGATACGCAGTGCGGCTTCAAGGCGTTCCGTCGCGGCCCCAGCCGCATCATCTTCGAGCAGCAGACCATCGAGCGATTCGGCTTCGATCCGGAATTGCTGTACCTGGCGCGGCATCATGGACTTTCGACCATCGAGGTGCCAGTGCGCTGGTCGCACTCTCCAGCCACCAAGGTGAACATGCTGCGCGACAGCGCGCAGATGTTTCTGGACATCCTAATTATTCGCTGGAACGCGTTGCAGGGGCGGTACCGCAAGGCGAAATAGGGCGATCGGCCTGCGGGAATGCCGTTCGACTTTGTGCTACAAAGTACTTGACAGGGATTCCCCGGCACCCTATCATCTGCCTCGTGCCTCTCTCCCATCCAATCCGCGCTCCTCGCCCCGAACCCATCCCCATCGACGCGCGTGCCGCCGATCACCTGAAATACATCCGCGAAACCATGGAACGAGCCGCCGAGTTCACTGCCGTTCCCGGTTGGGGCGGAGTAGCCATGGGCATGACGGCGCCGGCCGCGGCCTGGCTGGCTGCACGTCAGACGACGCCGCGCGCATGGCTGGCGGTATGGCTTGCGGAAGTGTTTGTGGCCGTAGCGATTGCGGCACCCGCGGCCGCTACCAAAGCTCGGCGGGCAAATTCATCGCTGTTCACCGGACCGGGCAGAAAGTTCGTATTGAGTTTCGCGCCCCCGATTTTTGTTGGCGGCCTTCTTACCTATGCCATGGCTCAGTCCGGTGGGATTTCTTATCTGCCGGGAATTTGGCTGCTGCTGTATGGCACCGCCATCGTGACCGGCGGAGCATTTTCCGTGCGCGCCGTGCCGATCATGGGACTTTGCCTGATGGCGCTGGGTGGCGTGGCGCTGTTCACGTCTGCGGCCTGGGGCAACCTGTTCATGGCCGCGGGATTCGGCGCGGTACAGATCTTTTTTGGGATTTGGATCGCAGTGCGTTACGGAGGCTGAGAAACAAGCAGGGCAATCAAGCAATGGCAAAATCATCCACAGCTCGGCAGGAACGAAGCGCGCGCGAGGCAGGCCCGGCAGCCGTCCGCGGGCAGGCGGCGGAACCAGTATCCTCCAGCCTGGACCGCCTGATCCATGAACGTATGCGCTTGGGAATCGTCAGCGCCCTGGCGGTGAATCGCTCGCTGACCTTCAACGAATTGAAAGCCCTGCTCAAAACCACCGACGGTAACCTGAGCGTTCACGCACGAAAGCTGGAAGAAGCGGACTACATCGTGTGCACCAAATCGTTTGACGGGCGTCTGCCGAAGACGGAGTACCGGCTGACGGCTGCGGGCCGTCGCGCGCTGGAGAAGTACCTGGATCACATGGAGGCGCTGATCCGGGCGACGCGCGAGCGGTAAATTTTTTTGAGCCTCCGCTTTGTACAGTAAAGTACATTGCGAGGATGGCGGCGGAGAAAGCAAGGCATGGGCATGTTAACGCAACAGTCGGTTCTCGAACGCATCGCACAAGCACCCGCGATGGTAGCTTCGCGGCTGCACGTCGCCATTATCTGCGACGGAAACGGGCGCTGGGCCACCTCGCGAGCGCTGCACCGCTCAGAAGGCCATCGAGCGGGGGCGGAAACGGCGAGGCGAGTCATTCAATGCGCGCCGTACCTGGGCATTCATACGCTTAGCCTGTTTGCGTTGTCCTCGGCCAACTGGAAGCGGCCGGCGGGCGAAGTGGCCGCGATCCTGAAGATCCTCGAGGAATATCTCATTGAGGAAACCGCTCACTGCGTCGAGGAAGGAATTCGCCTGAGCATTATCGGACGCCGCGATCGTTTACCTGCCACGTTGCGCGAAGCGGTTGGCGAGGCAGAGGCGATGACCGTGAAGGGCCGCCGGCTGCACCTGCGACTGGCCATCGACTATTCAGCCCGTCACACCATCTATCAGGCCGCCAGCAAATTCTACAAAGTGACGGACCTTTCCAGCGAAGCGTTCGCAACGCTGCTCTCGGAAGTGCTACGAGGCGGATCCACCGACGTAGATCTGCTGATACGCACGGGTGGCGAGCAACGGCTGTCGGATTTCCTGCTGTGGGAGTGCGCGTTTGCGGAATTTGTCTTTCTGGAAAAGCGTTGGCCAGACTTCACGCCCGCCGATCTGCGAGACGCGGTAAAGGAATTTGACCAACGGGAGCGCACCCGCGGCGCCTTGCCGAGCGAATGCTAGTGTACAGCTTCGGCACGAGATTCCTCTGAATCCCATAACCCATTCATTCTAGACGCGTTAGCGTAACGCTGAAGAGTCGTTCCCCACCCACCGACGAATTGCTTCTCTCCGTCGTCTATACCCCAGGAGAAACGAATGGGATCTGTGGGACTTACGCTGCCCTGGGAGCATAGAATCTCCCCGGTAGCGCGCGAGGGGATAGCTCGAGTGGAACCAGCCGAACGCGAAGCGCAAGGCAATCCTGCAGGCACTAACCCAGAGGACGCAGCACTGGCCGACGCATGCCGGGCGGGCGATCTGCGCGCGTACGAGCGCCTGTACCGGCTGCAGGGCGCGCGCATGAGGAACCTGGCGCGCAACTTGTTGGGGACGCAGAGCGACGCGGAAGACGCGGTGCAGGAAACGTTCCTGAAGATACAGCGAAGCATCTCGACCTTTCGCGGCCAATCTTCGTTCGTCACCTGGACGTTTCGCATCCTGGTGAACACCTGCCACGATTTGCGGCGTAGCCGCACGCGGCGAAAGGAATTCGTGCCAGACGAACGGGAAGATGGGCCAATGCCGGTGGAACCACGCGCGCCGGGCGGACACCCTTCCCTGAAGCTGGCGCTGGAACGAGCTATTGCTACGCTGACGCAACACCAGCGCAGCGTTTTTCTGCTGTACGAAGTGGAAGGCTTTCACCATGCGGAGATTGCGGCAATGCTGGAAATTACGGAAACAGCTTCGAAGAACACTTTGTTTCAAGCAAAAAAGAATTTGCGGCAGACGTTGGAGGCTCCCCGGAGCAGTCAGGCGGGAGGAGCATGATGCAAATCAAATGTGAAGATCGCGAACGGATTTTTCTGGATGGCAACGCGGAAGAGTGGGCCGGGCTGGAGTTGCACGCAGCTTCGTGCGCCGAATGCGCGAAAGAGCTGCAGGCCTGGAAGTCACTGAGCATCGCTGCAGAACAATTGCGTGATTATCAGGAAAGCCCAGCGCTCTGGCCGCGAATTGAAGCCGCGTTGGCACAACAAGCTCAGCAATCGGCGTCTCATTCTTGGCTAGAGCGGCTATCTTTCTGGCGCAATGTCCCGATGGTTTGGCAGACCGCTATCGCGGGAGCGCTAGTGCTGCTGATGGCCGTTAGCGTGGGATATGTCTATGTGTATCGCCATCCCGCGCCGGGTCCAGTTGAGACCTACAACCCTCTGCTGCGGGACAGCAAAGTGGCCGAAGTGGAACGCGCCGAACGCGATTACATGAAGGCCATCGACAAGCTCGCCGCGGAAGCGAAACCTCAGTTGGACACACCGGATTCACCGCTGATGGCCAACTATCGCGAGAAACTGATCATGCTCGACGGCGCCATTGACGAACTCCGCATGCACGCCGGGCAGAACCCCTCGAACGCGCATTTGCGATACCAGTTGCTGTCGATGTACCAGGAAAAACAGGCCACGTTGCAGGAGGTATTGGAGACGAAACCATGAAGCCCGCCCTAAATTCATTTGCTGTGAAGAGTTTTGCCGTGATTGCGGTATCGTTAGCCGTGTTGGCTATGACTGTGCCCGCGCGCGCCGCAAACGCCGCGCAGGAAACGACCACGCGTCATTTTGACAAGACCCTGACACTCGGCGCTAACCAGACTGTCGCCATGGAAAACAAATTTGGCGATGTCCACATTCACGGCGAAAGCGGCCGCGAAGTAAAAATCTCCGCCACCATTCGCACCCAGGCAAAAACCAAGGACGACGCGGATCGCAAGGCGGATGAAATCAAGATTGAAGTCTCGCAGGACGCGCAAGGCATCAAGGTACGCACCGTCTATCAGGATCAGAGCAAGTGGGTCATTCGCATCGAAAAGGGCGGGCCTTCCTATTCCGTGGATTACGACGTCGCGGTGCCGAATGATGCAAAGATCTGGCTGCACAATGATTTCGGCAATATCGAGATGCGCGGTGTTCGCGGCTGGGCCGACGTGGAGAACGGCCACGGCAAGCTGGAGGTGCGCGACAGCGGCGCCGCGAAGCTGACCAACTCATTCGGCTCGGTGGACGTGAATGGAGCGGAAGGCAATGTCACGGTGGACGACAACAATGGCGCAGTGACGGTCGCGGCCGTGAAGGGCACGTTGGATGTGAAGGACCGCTTTGCCTCCATCACCGTCAGCAACGTTCAGGGTGCCACAACCATATCCGGCGGAAATGGCGCCGTGGAAATCAGTGACACCGGCACCTCCACGGTAAACAATTCCTTTGGCATCGTGAATGCCCGCAATATCCGCGGCGATTTGACGGTGAACAATAACAATGGCGCGATCGATGCCAACACCGTCAGCGGCTCCGCAACATTAAACGGAAGCTTTGGATCGATTGCTTTCGCGAACGTGAATGGCCACGTGCGATGCACCTCGTCAAACGGCAGAGTGAAGGGAGGGCCGGTGCAGGACGATGTTTACGTCAAGACCTCCTTTGGCGAAGTGCAGTTGGAAAATATTGGCGGCTCCGTTGAGGTGGACGATTCCAACGGCGCTGTCACTGTCAAGGACGTGAAGGGCCACGCAACTCTGAACAGTTCCTTCGGCGCCATCGACGCCACCGGCATCCGCAAGGGCGCAAAGGTCACTACCGGCAACGGCAGAATCTCTCTGAACGACATTGCCGGCGAAACCTTCGCTAAGACCAGCTTCGGCGCCATCAACGCCCAGCGTGTCAGCGGTTCACTTCGCCTGGAGAATTCCAACGGCTCAGTCACCGCCAACTCGGTGAGCGGAACTACCTGGGCGAAAACCAGTTTTGGCTCCGTGACACTCGACGATATCGGCGGCGCCATCACCGTCGACAACCAGAACGGAGCGGTGCTGCTTTCCGCCGCCCGGCAATCGACAGCGTGCCAAAATATTAGCGTCAAGACTTCCTTCTCTCCCATCCAGGTGCACCTGCCGGAAAGCGCTGGCTACGATTTGACCGCGCGCACTTCGTTTGGCCGAATCAACAGCGAACTTCCGGTGACCAGCACGGGCCAGCTTAGCGGCGATGTGTTGAATGGAAAGATTGGCAATGGAGGCTGTACCCTGTCGCTCATCAATGCCAACGGCTCGATCGACATTCTGAAATTGTCGAAATAGAGACGCAAACCGGCTAGCGACGGGAATTCTGCGAGGATTAGGGCCGTTTGCGCCGCTCGCGATCCATCGCGAATGCCCGCAGAAGCACCCGCGTAGCCGTAGGCGTCAACTCGAATCGCTCGAGGTCTTCTTCGCTGGCATACGCAACATCGGTCACGTCGCTTGCGGCGCGCGGTTCACCGGAAATGCGCTCGCATAAGTAATCGACAATCACGTAGTGAAATTTGGGGCGCGCATCGGCCTGGCTGGCGACGTCGTCCGGATCGAGAAAAATTCGGTCGAATACTTCGATGACGTCCAGAACGCGCACGGTGATGCCCGTCTCTTCCAGCAATTCCCGCGCAACCCCTTCCTGCAGGGTTTCTCCCAACTCCAGCGTGCCGCCAGGTATGGACCACTGCCCCAGCAGAGGTTCGCTGCCACGGCGGATCAGCAGCGCCCGGCCTTGCTCGATAATCACTCCGCCGACACCGACGACGGGACGGTCCGGATATTGACGCGCCATTCGCTTGATTTTCCCCAAGCCAATCTGTAGGGTAACTTTGCACTACGGGGCGGGGTGCTTCCATTCGCTTACCCGCCTCCGTATATAATAGCTGGAAGGTGTTGGCGCGTCGCTTGTCCAGCACAACTGAAGATCAGATCGGAGGAAGCAGCCGTGCTCCGCTGCCCAGAGTGTTCCGCAGAAATTGACGTGGATGAAGACGAAGTGGAAGAAGGGGAGATCCTCAGCTGCCCGGAGTGCGAGTGCGAACTGGAAGTTTCGCAGACGCATCCGGTGGCGCTGAATCCCATCTCCGATGACATTGAAGAAGAGGAAGACGAGGAAGAAGAAGAAGTGGAAGAGGATGAAGAGGAAGACGAGGAATTCGACGAAGATGGCGACCTCATCGACGACGACGAGGAAGACGACGAAGACGAGGAGTAATCCCGAGCGTCGCGCACCGCGTGCATCTTCTGCTGGTTCCGTTGTCATCTAAAGCAAAGTGAAAGGACTCCCCCTGAATGTCGCGCGGTCGTTAATTGTTCCTGCCGTGTTTCTGGCAGGTTGCGTTTGCCTTTCCGTTGCAACGCGGGCTCAGCAGCCCCAACAGCCAGTCCCTCCGGTGACTCCGGATAACACTAGCGCCCCGCCACAGAACGCCCCGCCGGTAAGAGAATCTTCAACCAACAAAACAAAAAGTAAGATTCCACCCTTCGTAATTCTGGGAACGGTGTTTAACGAAAAGGCGCTAGCCTATCCCGGGGTGCAGGTGCGCGTCAGGCTGAAAGGCGATAAGAAATTCAAGTGGGATACCTACACGAATTCGCGGGGAGAATTTGCGGTCCGTGTACCAGAAGGACCGGATTACGAAGTGTTCGTGCATGTGAAACACTTTCAGGATGTGTCGCGGTTCGTATCCGCCAAGGGCGGAGTGATCCAGGACCAATTGTCCATCCGCATGCAGCCGGTGGACCAAGGCAAGACTGGGGAGAAGAAATGAACGCGACGCGAAGATTGGCGTGGATGGCGTTTCTTTTGTTGCTGGTGACGGGATTTGCGGCGGCGCAGAATTCGAAAAAGGAGTCGCCGCTGCGTACCGTGCTCGGCGCGGTCACCGATAAAGCCGATACTCCACTGCCGGGAGGCGTCGTTTTTTTGAAGAACAATCGTACTGGCACGATCAATAGCCGGTTCGCGGACCACGACGGAAATTACCGCTTCAGCGGCCTGGACCCGAACGTGGACTACGAAATCCATGCCGAGTTGGACGGGGCCAAGTCGCCGACAAAGACGATTTCTTCGCTGGACGGCCGAAAAGAAATTCTCGTGAATCTGAAGATTGACCGTAAAAAAAGCTAGGATCTGGCGGGATTTCGAAAAACCAGGTCCGCGTGAAGCTTGGGGGGATTTGCCAACCGTGGTTTAGATCGCGCAGTTTTTACCCATTCCAGCCCTTGTCGAAAATTCTCCGATGGTGTGTGCGGGAGGAAGATGGCCCGGCGCTTGGCTGTTTTGGGACGGGGAATCGCGCTATTGTCCCTCGCGATGCTGAGTCGGTGTTCCTGCGCGCAGGAAAAACCAGACAGCCCGCAACCAAAAACCGCTCAGAGCGCGCAAACTCCTTCCAAAACTGATTCCAACGTCGAAGAGACAGACAAGGAAGTAAACGACCAGGTTCCCAAACGGATTTTCTGGATCGTTCCCAACTTCATGACCGCGAACGATCAACCCCAGAACCTAGGCCCACTTACGCCCAAGGAAAAATTCAACATAGCCTGGCATCAATGGTGGGATGTGAGCGCGCATCTGGGGAATCTTCTGCAAGCCAGCATCTCGCAAGCCGCGAATGGAATCCCAAACTACGGGCAAGGCTGGGGCGCGTTTGGCAAGCGGTACGCCGCGCAGGAAGGCGATCAATTCACGGGCGCCATGCTGATTTATGGCGTTCTGCCGACGATTTTGCACGACGATCCTCGCTATTTCCGCAAGGGGCGCGGCTCCGCGTTATCACGCATCGGCTATGCCGCTTCGCGTAGTGTCATCTGCAGGACAGACTCCGGAAAGAATACCTTCAATATTCCGCAAGTGTTTGGACAACTGGGGCAAGCCAGCATTTCCCTGTCGTACTATCCAGAGGTGAATCGCAATGTCGGCGGGTTGTTTTCTGGATGGGCCATCAACCAGATTTATAATATGGGATGGAATCAACTGAAGGAATTCACGCCGGACCTTGGGGCGTACTTAAATCGGCGTCGCCAGAAGAAACACCAGCAGGCCGATGTGAAAGATAACCGCTCTCCGATTTCCCCGGCCAACTAGCGTTTTGAAATACCATTTCGCGGGCAGAGCATGCGAATCGCCCCGGGCACCACCTCGATTTCTACCGGCGTCCAACCCAGGATTTCTCCATCGCCGTGAAACTTCGCGGGCGTCTTCGTCTCAATGCGCACGCGCCGGAACGTCTGGCGCCGCACCCGCTTGGCCCGCAGTTCGCCATGAGTGATAACGCGCGGAAGCACGCGCAGGATTTGCAGCAGCGAAAGATTCTCCACCAGAACCAGATCCAGCATTCCATCGTCGAGTTTCGCTTCGGGAGCCAGCCGCAGTCCCGCTCCGTAACTGGGGGTATTCAGAACTCCCACCACGAAAGCATCGGATCGCCACTCAATATTTTTCTCGGATTCGATCGACGCGTGAATCTGCAACGCGTGGAACCCGATCAGCGCTCGAATCATCGACAACAGGTAGCGAGGACGCCCGCGAAGATTACGGTACACTCCGCCGGCAAATTGCGCGGCCGCTGCGTCCAGGCCCATTCCTCCGCCTCCCAGGTACAGCCGCTCGTTTCCGTCGGAGGTCCGCACGCGCGCGGCATCGAGGAGACGAACTTCGCCATCGAGCAGCAGTTTCGCCGCAAGCACCGGATCCAGAGGAAGTCCCAGCGCTTGCGCCAGGTCGTTGCCGCCGCCGGCCGGAAGAACACCCAGCACGATGTTTTTGCCCACGCCGATCGCGTTGGCCAGTTGCTGGAATGTTCCGTCACCACCCAGCGCGAAAATCCGGGTGTAACCGGCAGCCACCCCTGCGCGTGCTTGCGCGGCCAGATCATCGGCGCTTGCGGTGCGGCGGAAGCCCACTTGCCAACCAACTTCAGCGGCAAATCGTTCCACTCGTGGAGCGGCATCGTTGGCGATTCCCCCGCCCGCCACCGGATTCAAGAGCACCAGATCGCGCGATCTCACGGATTGGGGTGCGGACGCGTCTAGCTCCACAGCCGATCCCACGAGCGTTCTTGATCCCATTGCGGCGTAGGCTCAAAGTAACCGGTGCCCGGCGCCAGGTGTTGCCGCACCAGGTCTTCGTTCAGCGTCACGCCTAGTCCCGGCCTGTCCGGAACTTCGATCCAACCGTGGTTCACGATCGGAGTATTCACGCCTTCTTCCACCAAGGACGACCACCACGTCACATCCAACGAATGATTCTCCAGCGCCAGAAAATTCTGCGTGGCCGCCGCGCAATGCACATTTGCCATGCAACTCACCGGCGTTCCTGCGAAATGCATCACCATGGGCACGCCGTATTCCTCCGCCATATCTCCGATTTTGTGCGTTTCCAGGATTCCGCCTGACGTAGCAAGGTCGGGCTGAATTTTGCCCACCGCGTTTTTCTCGCAAAGCACCTGGAACGGTTCCTTCAGGTAAATATCTTCGCCGGTGAGGATTGGCGTGGGACTTTGTTCCGAAATTTGCTTCAGCAGGTCGGTGTAGGTCCACGGAATTACATCTTCCATCCACGACAAATTGTATTTTTCGTACGCCTTACCCAGCCGGATGATGGACTTCACTCCCAGATGCCCCAGGTGGTCCATCGCCAGCGGAATCTCCATGCCCACGGCATCGCGAACCGCGGCAACATATTGCTCCAGCATGGCGATGCCTTTGTCCGTCACTTCCATTCCCAGCAGTGGGTGCGGCAACTGGTTCGGCTTCCATTGCTCGATGTCCGTCGGATTCGTTACCGTGCCGGGCGTGTCCGCCACCATCTCAATTCCCAAATCCATCTTCAGCCAGGTAATGCCCATCTGTTCTTTGCGTTCTTTCATCCGTTGCGCGTAAATCTTGGGATCATTGGACTCGGTCGTGTCGGCATAAATGCGAATCTTGTCGCGAAACTTGCCGCCGCCAACCAGCGCATACGCGGGAGCGTTGTAAACCTTGCCGGCGATGTCCCACAGCGCCATTTCGATAGCAGACACGCCGCCACCTTGCCGCGCGTGACCCCCAAATTGTTTGATCTTGCGAAAAATATTGTCAAGCTGCAGTGGGTTTTCTCCCACGATGCGGCTTTTCAGAAACAGCGCGTACGTGGGACTCGCGCCGTCGCGCACTTCGCCCAGTCCGTAAACTCCTTGATTGGTGTCGATGCGAATGATCGGGCATGGACTGGGGCCCGGCTTCACCACCGTGGCTACGCGCAGGTCTGTGATTCGCAGGGCCGATGGACTGGAGTTGGTGTTCACACCTTTGGGGAAAGCCTCCAGCGACTCCTTGCAGAACAGCGCGCCTCCCAAAGCCAGCGCCGAAGCCTTCAAAATCTCGCGACGTTCGAACCCGTTGGAACTTTTTTCGCTCATGAAATTAAGCCTCTGAATTCAGAGTGCATCGTATCACCGCCGCGTCACGGCATGGCTGAGTTTGACGAATCATCTCTTAGAATTCCCGCCAGCCACAGATGCCAATCTGATAGCATTCCCGTGTTTGCTCCTAATTTCTCATCGCTGCATCAGGTGTTCCCTATGACCAACTCTGTCAGCAGGCATTTCCGTCGAATGGTTTTTACGCTCTCCTTAGCCGCATGCTCAACCGCGTTGCTGCTTCCCGATTCCGCGCGCGCACAACTGCTAACATTCACCAAGCAGGATCTGATCGAATACACTCCCAATAATCCCTTCGATCGCCTTCCCGATGGCAGGCCCAAGGTGCCCGATGAATTCATGGAGCGGGCTCGTGATCTTTCTTCGGAAGAAGTCTGGGCGGTCCTGCAACAAAAGGAATACAACAACCAGTACGCCGACGGATTTTACGTACTGCATCCTGGCAAGACCATGGTCGGACGCGTATTCACGGTGCAGTTTATGCCCTCGCGCGCCGATGTTGACGACGTCGCGGAGAAGAAAGCGAAGGCTCACGGGCTTCCGCAACTCACCAATCAGATGGCTATCGATATGCTCCAGCCCGGCGATGTGCTGGTCGTCGATCTTTTTGGAAAAAAAGTTGGTGGCACCATCGTTGGAGACAATCTCTTCTATTACGTGATGAAAGCCACGCATGGCGGCGGACTCGTTGTCGACGGCAGCATCCGCGACCTCGATGGAATCGCTCCCATGGATATGCCGGCCTATTTTCGTTCCGCCGATCCCACCCCGATCGACAATGTCATGCTCACCGGAATCAACGTCCCGATACGCATTGGAGGCGTGACGGTAATGCCCGGAGATCTTGCCGTCGGCGACCGCGAAGGCGTTTACTTCATTCCTCCGCAATTCGTGAAAGAGGTTCTGGACCGGGCCGATGAAATTCACATTCACGACGAATGGACTAGAAAGAAATTCGACGAGGGGAAATACAAATCGAGCGAGATTTATTCCACGCCCTCCGATCCCAAATTAAAGCAGGAATATCAGGAATACTTGAAGAAGCGTCTGGCGGAACTACAAAAGCAGCGCAGCGCAAAACAGCCGCAACAATGAGGCAAGGGCTTGGCGGTTATCCGGCGAAGAAAAGCAGGCTAAGTCTTCTGAAATCAGTGGTGCCGGCGGGGGGAATCGAACCCACGGCCTAGGGATTATGAGACCCTCGCTCTACCACTGAGCTACGCCGGCATAGGTCAATTCTCCATGCTACGGAGTAACGCGCAGGGGTGTCAAGGAGGCACACGTAAACAAGACCAAGCAGTGGCTTGGCCGGGGATCCGGCACCCGAAGAAGCCAGCAGCCTCCACCGAATTGATGAGTGTACTCTTACTTTAGAAATGGTGTCAGTCTGGCAATGTCGTCCAGCCGTTATTGGCGTGTGATGATTGTCAATCAGTAAATAGTCGGGCTGCGCTTCAAGGGGCGCCTGAAGACGGCCAGCTACCGAGCACACAAATCCACAAACCAAGCTAAGAAAAGTGACCCTAATCGGAAAAGTGCCCGTCGAATCCTCGTAGTACTTTAGTACCAGTGAGTTGGGACTGCCGTACTGTTGTTCCTAAGTCTCCTATTTCCTATTCTCTTCGATGCCACAGCAGCCTTCGCTCACTGTCAGTCGAACAAAGGGCGAAACGGTGAGAGGGACTGGTACTGGCAGTTTTGAACAGATTTTGCGTGTGTACTACTTGACACTATCCCAATAAGGGATAGAGTGTCTCCATTGGTTCTCATTCCCTCGGAGGCACTCTCATGTCACGTAGACTCAGCGCAATCGCCCTTGCATTGGGTATTCTTGTTGGAGCTACTGGTCTTAAGGCAGCCATCACCTCGCACGTAGCGAAGGGTACGACGGTTGCCAATACACCGGCTCCAGTTCCGCCGATCCGGAAGCCTGGTCAGTAAGAAGCACTCGCGGACTAAACACACCGCGCGGGCTGAACCGGACCGAAAGAGATTATGCCTGGTTCAGTCGAGTTGTTCATTTGGTACTTGGGAACAGCCTTAGAGCTGGCCTTTGTGGTGTGTTCAATCGCGCGCAGGTCCTTCTTTACTTATTTTTTCCTCAATTTGTACATGCTGCTCAGCGTGCTGGCTGATGTTGCGCGTTGGCAGGTACTTCGCACCGATGGGCTTGATTCCGATCGGTACATGCAGTGCTACTACTACACCGATGCGCTGCTGACGGTGCTTCTGTATGTCCTGCTGATCAGTTTGTACTCGCGCGTCTTCGGTGAATTACGTTTTGCAAAGCACATGAAGTTGGCGGCCGTGGTGCTACTCCTGGGCACCGCGGGTTTTTCGTATGCAGTGGTTGCCCAGCAAGGGACTCGTTTGGCCCATTACTTCGCATACGAACTCTCTCAAAACCTTTATTTCGTCGGTATTATTCTCACTTACTTGCTTTGGGGAGCTGTCCTGAAGCTGCGTGAGACACGTACCCGCGTCGTTCAGATGGTGCTGTCACTCGGGTTGTATTTCAGCGCCTACGCCGCCAGCTACGCCTTAGTGAATGTGGCCCCCGGAGTAACTGTCGTGAAGTATGCCAGCCCGCTCCTCGGCTGCCTGCTTCCCCTGGCCTGGTGCGTTACGATCATGCGTTATTCGGAAGATGCACGGCTCGCCCCCGCGCAACTTGTGGCGGTGCCGCGATGATGGCTGCGATTATTCTTGTCGTTTCCCTGGTTACGATGATGATGTTCTTCGTGTCGTATTGCCGCTCGCTGACGGCGCATTCCGCCAGCCATGCGCTCTCCGAAGAAGTACGCGACGTTACCGGCATTCAATCGCGCGCCTCCGGACGCGACTTCACGCGTGTGATGCAGTTGCTCCAGTTGTGCCCTGATCGCCCCGCGGATCGCATGGGACTGCAGGCGGTGCAGCTGTACTATTCGTTCCTGAGCGCGGCGCAGTCCGCGATCTCCCGCATTGCGCCTTCGTTCGCCTCGTGGTCGGAAACGGAGCGAGCCAGTTGTGCCTATTTCGTGGCCGTCGTTCTCGACAAGCGGATTGCCTTGAGCCGCGAAATGCTGACGCAACAAGCTGAGTCCTGAATCGCGCCCGACAATATCTCTTTCGCGTCTCTTCACTCCACTTTCTGTTCTAGTTCCTGATATCGGTGCTATGCTTAAACGTCTCCTCTTTTACCGGAGTGAGAGCGTCCGCAGCGCAAAAACTACCGGTGAATAAAATATGTCCGCAGTGTGGCGCAGTCCTGACAAAGGGTGCGCTGTTATGCAACTTCTGTGACTCTTCGGAGTCCGTCCCCATCGGGGACCATTCGACAACCACGCAGGCCCATCTGGCGCCGCATGCCGCCATCGAAAACGAGTGGCGCGGCGAGCTTAACCAGCGCCTGCAGGCCTACCGTGCCAAGCGGCGCAAATCCGCGCCCAACGAGGCGCAAAGCGAGTTGCCGTTCAACGGCAATGACTCCGGCGCTGGCAGCACGGTTGCTGTTCAGGTGGAAGAAACTCCGCGCGACACCCACGATGCCAAGGATGATTTCGCCTTCACCATCGCCATTGGGCGTATCGCGGGCAGGCACGATCCCAACGATACCCGCCTGCTGATCGACGTTTCCGTGCCGCCAGAGGAGCAGCCCACGGCTCAAGAAGTCAGCCGTGAACCCGTCGTGCTGCCTCAATCTTCCGGGATATTTCCCGTGGCTTCCCTGGACGACCGCCGCAGCGCGGCTCTAATCGACGCCGCCTGCCTGGCCTTTGCGTACGGTGGCTTCCTGGCGTTGTTCGGCTCGCTTGGCGGGCATTTCACGTTCAGCAAGCTTAGCGCCGCGGTCTGCTTTTCTACGTTTGCCTTTGTTTATCTGCAATATTTTGGCTTGTTCACGATTTTCGGCGGGACCACTCCGGGAATGATGATTCGCGGGCTGCAGGTGGCTACCTTTGCCGGCGAAATGCCCACGCTGCGCCACCTGCTGCTGCGGGCCACGGGCTACATGTTGTCCGCCGGCACGCTCTTTCTCGGCTTCTTATGGGCCTGTTGGGACGAGGATTCGCTGACCTGGCACGACCGCCTGTCAGGGACATACTTGACCGCGCCAGACATATTGACCGATCTGGACGCGCCACACACTGCCACGACGCATTAAGCGCAGCAGCACAGTTGGTTGCTAGCGGTGCATGCCTTCACAATCGGCGCCAAGTCCTGGTTTTTGTCATTCCGAACGGAGTCTGCGGAGTGAGGAATCTCTCTTCTCTCAAGTGAGCATGCGACCGCAGAGATTCTGAAGACGCCTGCTAATCGCTCTGCGGCGCGTTCTTGGTCACTTTTTCGTCAGAGAAAATCTTGCCGTCGCGAATGAAGATCACGCGATGCGCATGCTGCGCGATATCCATTTCGTGGGTCACCAGAATAATGGTGTTGCCCTGTTTGTGCAGATTCGCGAACAACCCCATGATTTCCTCACCAGTTTTGGAGTCCAGGTTTCCGGTCGGCTCGTCCGCCAGCACAATCGAAGGGTCGTTCACCAGCGCGCGCGCAATCGCTACGCGCTGTCGCTGACCGCCCGAAAGTTCATTCGGCCGGTGCGTCATTCGCGAAGTCAGATCCACGCGCTCCAGCGCCTGCTTGGCCTTTTCCACGCGTTCTTCCGCGGGAGTGCCATTGTAAATCAGCGGCAATTCCACGTTGTGTAGAGCCGTCGCGCGCGGCAACAGATTGAAGGTCTGAAACACGAAGCCAATTTCCTTGTTGCGGATGTAGGCTAGCTCATCGTCGTCCAGTTCGCTTACCAGTCGTCCTGCCAGCCAGTAGCGGCCGGCGCTGGGGGAATCCAGGCATCCAATCAGGTTCATCAGCGTGGATTTGCCGGACCCCGAAGGTCCCATGATGGCAACATATTCGCCCTTGTGGATTTCGACATCGACTCCGCTGAGCGCGTGCACCTGCTCGGCGCCCATTTCGTAGACCTTGGTGAGCCCCTCGGTGCGGATCACCACACCGGAATCTACCAGGTCCTGCCGATACGATTCAGACGATGTCATCTCAACAGGCATCTTTTTCTCCCCATTTGTCGCGGACGTCACTTACTGCTGGTCTTCCGTCTTCTTTGGAGCGGAGTTATCGATTTTGACTGTCGCTTCCGGCTTCAGCGTGCGCAGAGCCTTGTAGCTGCCCACCACGATTTCGTCGCCGGCCTGCAAGCCCTTGGTGATTTCGATGTCCGTGATGCCAGAGATGCCGGTTTCCACGGGCCGGAACGCTGCTTTCTTTCCGTTAACCACAAAAACGCCCTGCACTTCGTCTTTCTTCGGATCGCCGGCGGCTGCTGGCGGCGGCGCCGCCAATGTCACGCTGCCATTCTTCTTGGCGTTCTTCGCGGCCTCTTCCAGATCCTTGCGCGACCTCACCGCCAGCGCCTGAATCGGGATTGCCACCACGTCCTTCTTCTCGGCGGTCTTGATCTTGGCGGTGGTGGACAATCCGGGCCGCACATTTTCCGGCGGATTCGCGAGCGTCACCACTACCTTGAAGTCTTTGGCTTCCTGGTTGCTCGTGGTCGTCTGCGTCGTCGCCAGGCCGGAACTACGCAGCACGGCCTGCGAACCAATCTCCGTCACTTTTCCCTTGAACACTTTTCCCGGCACCGCGTCGATGGTTACGTCCGCATCTTGCCCGATCCTCACGTTAACGATATCCGTTTCGTCCACTTTCACTTCCGACGTCACTACCGACATGTCTGAAAGCGTCATCAGGAAACTGCCGTTGGCGTTCTGGATGCCCGGCACGACGTACTCGCCCAGACGAACCGGCAGGTAGCTGACGATTCCATTGATCGGCGAAGTGTAAGTCGTCTTTGAGAGGATGTCCTTCGTGTGTACTAGCACGGCTTTGCTCTGATTCAGTTGCGCGCGCGTCATTTCCATTTGTGCCTTCAGCGAAAGCAAATGCGCTCGCGATGAATCCACCGCGGCCACCGCCGCATCGTAGCTGGTCTTGCGCTGGTCGAAATCCTGTTTGGGGATCAAGCCGTCTTTGTACAGGCCCTGCCCGCGATCGTAATCCAGCTTGGCCTTTTCCAGGTTGGCCTGTTGCTGAATCAAATCCGCTTGCGCCGCTTTGTAGCTGGCTTCCGCAGCCTGCACACCGGACTCGCTCGCGTTGATGGAGGCGGACTGCGCTTGCACATCGGCGTTGGCCTGCACATTTTCCTGCAGCAGAAGCCGGTCGCCCTTCTTGATGTGGTCGCCTTCTTTCACCAGGATTTCTGTGATGCGGCCAAAACCTTGCGCCGTTACGTTTGTGTACGTGGTGGGCTTCACTTCACCGGAGGCTGTTACTACGGATACCAGTGAATCCTGTTTGGCTACTTTTGCGGTTTGAACCGTTACCACGCCTTTGTTGGCTTGATTGATGCTGTAGAGGACCACCCCTCCCAACACCGCGGCCACGCCCAGACCGATACCGACCTTCTGCCACGTCTTCATGCGATTCCTTTCGCGCATCCGCCACGGACCACCCGGTGCGGGAAACACTCGTCGTTGTTGGAGAGCCTAGCGCCTAAACTAAATACGCCCCACGGGGGCTAAATGTTTCGCTGGAAAGGCGAAACCGGACCGTCGCGGTTTCGATTTTGTAGGGCAAGGCCAACAACTCGAATTGCTGCAACCTGTAGTGAACTTACCGACAAGCCTATTGTAGGCCCAAATCAAACGAAAGAAAAGAGTTGCAGAATTAGCGCAAAACGCTTCAGTCCGTGATCAGGGCACCACTTTCTTAGACGCTAGTACCCCCGATTTGGTGTCCTCAGCAGCGGCTGTAATGCGTGCGCGGCGTCGTCCTGCACCACCGCGGCTAGTACTGCCGGCTATTCTGTATTGGACGGTTGAATGATGCCGTTGATTAGCCGTGGGTCGGTGAATTCCGTGTGGTCACCCGCGTGTTTCCCAGCCACCGGCAGCAACCGGGCGGAAAGTGGCTTATTCCATTTCACCGACAACGTGGCGACATCGCCGATCATTCGCGCCAGCGTATCTACGCTGGTGTCGCCCGCCAGCGGCACCGTGTCGAGGCCCGTGCCGCACACCGCGGAGTAGCTCATCAACGCGTCAACGAAAAACAGTCCGGCATTCCAGCGCTCCGCCAGCGTCGGGTCTTCCAGAACCGGCAGCATCAAGCCCGAATAACCAACACGGCGCGCGCCGATTTCTTTCAGCGCGGAAGTAATAGTGCCAACGGCCGTCATCGTCCCGCTGGCGCCGAATGGCTGCTTCGACAACAGCTCAATCGCCGCGCCAATGGAAGCGTCGACGGAAGGCGCAGGAGAAAGATCTTGGCCCAGGTAGTTCCACCCCTGATCGCCGCCAATCTGCACGCTAATGTGCTCCACATCGAACGCTTGCGGAAACAACAGATCGATCAACCGGCGACGCGCATCGGCATAATCCCTGGCGCCCTGAAATGCAGCGGCGACGGTGTTGGCGGATTCCAGTCCAATGGCAAATTGGTGGCCGGCGCCGGCGTGATAAGCGGCCGGAAAAAATGGCGAATATGCAGGCACGTTCGCGGTGGCCGCAAAACGGAAGTTGCCTTCGCTGTGCGGCGTGTTGTCCTCAAGCGTTTTGATGATGCCCGCAGCGGATTTCACGGCCGGCCAATTTACGCCATCACTATTGGTCACAATCACGGTGCCGTACAGCGATTTCGTGTTTTTCAGAATGTCAGCAAGAAGCTCGGCCTGCGCGCCGCCATCGTCACCCGCAAGGTACGCGGGGCCGATTGAGATCATCAGGTGGTCCTGTTGCGCGATGCCGTCCAGGTTCTTGAAGAATTGCAGCGCGTCGGCGCGCGAAACTCCCTTGGTATATTCGGGAAAGGGCTGGGTGACGATGCGCAAAGTCTGCACCGTATAACCCTGCTTTTCGAATGAGGTTTTGGCTTTCGTCAAGAAATCGACAGCTTCCGAAACCTGAATCTGATAGCGCCCGCGTTCGATATTGATGAACGCGGTGATGGTGCGAACTTTAGGTTTGGGAGCTTGCGGTGGAGTTTGAGCCATGCAAACGGAAACGAACACAGAGAGTGAGAACCAGGCGGCGGCGAGACGAAGCAGCAACAGGCGGTGTTGGTTTTGCATAGGTTTCAGACGAACGCGGAAATTCCTGTGATTTTTTCTCCGATGATCAGCTTGTGAATGTCGTTGGTGCCTTCGTAGGTGTACACGCTCTCCAGATTGTTCATGTGGCGCATCACGCAGTAGTCGTCGACGATCCCGTTGGCTCCCAGAATGTCGCGTGCTTTGCGCGCCGTATCCAACGCGATGCTTACGTTATTCATCTTCAGCATGGAAATGTGCGTCGCATCGGCTTTGCCTTTGTCCTTCAACCGCCCCACGTGCAGCGCCAGCAGCTGCCCTTTCACGATTTCCGTAATCATCCACGCCAGTTTTTCCTGCACCAGTTGATGCGAGGCAATTGGTTTGTTCGCGAACTGCTTGCGCGTCTTTGCGTATTGCAGCGCGGTATCGTAGCAGGCCATCGCCGCACCCAGTGCGCCCCAACCGATGCCGTAGCGCGCCTGGTTCAGGCAACTCAGCGGACCTTTTAAGCCGGTAACCCCGGGAAGCAGATTGGCTTCGGGGATTTCGCAATCGGTCATGGCCAGCCCGGAAGTGACGGAAGCGCGCAGCGACCATTTGCCATGCACGTCCCAGGCTTTTAAGCCGGGCGCGCCTTTTTCCACCAGGAAGCCGCGAACTTTATCGTCTTCGCATTTTGCCCAAACCACCGCGACGTCGGCGATCGACCCGTTGGTGATCCACATTTTCTCGCCGTTCAGCACGTACTTGCTTCCCTTTTTCGCGGCGCGCGTCAGCATGCCCCCGGGATTCGAGCCGAATTGCGGCTCCGTTAAACCGAAGCAGCCAATAGCTTTGCCTTCCTGCAGCAAAGGCAGCCATTTATCTTTTTGCGCGTCATTGCCGAATGCATAGATCGGATACATCACCAGGGCGCTCTGCACGGAAACGAAACTGCGCAATCCGGAATCGCCGCGCTCCAGTTCCTGCGTCACCAGTCCGTAGGCCACATTCGACATTCCAGCGCAACCGTAGCCCTGAAGATTAGCGCCGAAGAATCCCAGTTCCCCAAGCAGCGGCACCAGGTGCATGGGAAACGTGCCCTCGCGGCTGTGTTTTTCGATGGTGGGCAGAATTTCGTTGTCGACAAATTCGCGCGCCATTTGCCGCACCAGTTTCTCCTCGTCATTCAATTGGGAATCAAAATCGATGAAATCGACGCCGGAGAATGAGGGCATGGGTCAATCCTTGGTGGTGCGCTCGCGCAGCGAGAGAAGTGTAGCAAGTGCCGCGACGAGAGGCCAGCCGTGCATAATCGACACGCGATCCAAGACGAGTTTGTCATCCTGCGCGAAACGAAGGATCCCCTCATTTCGATTGATACGTTTTCAGCAATTACTGCACTATCCACCATCGGCATGTGCCGATAGACGGCGCCAGCCCCCGAACTCACCCTCAAAACGCAGGGCTAGCGGAGGTATGTGCCCAGGAGGGTTCTAATTATGACAATGCACAAGTATGGATGGGTTCCCGACATCCCCGATCATCGCGATTTTCTGTTCGCTGCTCCCGTTGAGAATTTGGCTGCGCTTCTTGCGAAGGCGGACTTGCGCCCGCAATGTCCCAAAGAAGTTTATGACCAGGGGCAGTTGGGAAGCTGCACCGCTAACGCAATTGCTGGTGCCCTCGAATTTGACCAAATGAAGCAAGCCGTCAAGGTGTTTACGGCATCCCGGCTGTTCATTTACTACAACGAACGCGTCATGGAAGGCACGGTGAACTCCGACAGCGGCGCGCAGATTCGCGACGGCATAAAAAGTGTCGGCAGCCTTGGCGCGTGCCCGGAAACCGTCTGGGTCTACGACATCACAAAATTTGCTGACAAGCCTCCGCAACCGGCGTTCAAAGACGCTCCGCTCGGGAAGGCTCTGCAATACGAGCGCGTGCCTCAGGTACTCAGCCAAATGAAGGGATGCCTCGCTGCCGGATACCCGTTCGTGTTTGGATTTACCGTGTACGAAAGCTTCGAAAGCGATGCGGTGGCGAAATCCGGCGCGGTTCCCATGCCGGCGCCGAGCGAAAAAACTCTCGGCGGCCACGCGGTAGTGGCTGTCGGTTATGACGACAGCACGCAAACGTTTATCGTGCGAAACTCGTGGGGCCCGGGCTGGGGAATGGGCGGTTATTTCACTATACCCTATGCCTACCTTTCCGACAGCAACCTGGCCGATGACTTCTGGACCGTTCGCATGGTGGCAAAAACGGCTGCGCAGTTGGCAGCAGAAAAAGCCGCGACCGCAGCCGCTGGCAAACACTAATCCACAAAATTCCGGTGGGTCGGAAGGACACGAGTTCACAGCTCGCGGCAGAACTCAGTTGTCATTCCGAACGGAGTCTGCGGAGTGAGGAATCTCTCTTTTCTTCGCAAATGAGAGATTCCTCGCTTCGCTCGGAATGACGTACCACTGATTTTTTTACGGCGCGACTGCGACCAAGATTTGCTAGTTCGCCGCAGCGCGGAAAAGCGCCGCCCCGTGCGCCAGCAATTTTGCCTCAACGTGATCCGTCGCGCCCAAATCCTTGCGTTCCCACAAGTCGCGCATGCTCGCTTTCGCAAAGGGCAATTTCAACTGGCTAAACGTCAACGAAACGTTTTGTTCTTTGTCAGCTAGATTGAACAGCGCCACATACTTGTCCTTTGTGTTTGGCGCGTCCGCCACCCAGGCAATCATGCTGGCTGATTCAACCGCTTGATGATTGCCGCTGCTTCGCTGATCCACTTCGATCACTTCCGGATTGGTCAGCAGCGCCAGCGTGAACGCGTCGTTGGCCGGAAGGTCGCCGCCAAAAACCAGCGGAGAACGCATCATCGACCACAACGTCATCAGCGTGACTTGTTCGTCGTGCGTAAAATTTGTCCAGCGGCGCGAGCCTTTGTCATCGGGATCGCCGATTTTCCCTAGCGGCAACATGTCCGCATCGGGCCATGCTCCGGGCCGCGAAAGCGGCGCCCATGCCGCCGCGCGCGCAAATTGTTCTTTCAGGCGCGGCCAGGAATCCCAGAAATCATCGGAGATTCGCCACATCTGCGCGAATTTGCGGAGAAACTCCACTTCGGAAATCGGAGCCGGGCCGGGGGACAAGCTCAGAACCATGGGCCGGCCGCTCTTGCGAATCGCCGATGAAAGCGCGCGGATCTCGGCCGGCTGGTAAAGGTGGCTGGCCATGTCGTCGGCTTTGATGAAGTCGACGCCCCAGGAAGCGTAAAGTTCCGCAAGCGAATCGTAATACGCCTGAGCGCCGGGCTTGGTCGTGTCTACTCCCATCATGTCGGGATTCCACACGCAAAGATTGTCGGGGTCGGCGATGTCGGCGGCATCGTACGGCGTGCCTTCGATGGGCAAACGCCTGGTGACGGCTTCTTTGGGGATGCCGCGCATGATGTGAATTCCGAACAGCAGTCCTTTGCTGTGCACATAATCGGCCAGTGGCTTGAAGCCCGCTCCATCAGCTGTCGAAGGAAACCGATTGACCGCGGGAATCAGACGCCCGTAAGCATCCATCTCCAGTTTCGCGCCGGGAATGTAGTTGTGGCCTTTGGCGGTCGGCGCGTACCACTGAATATCCACGACGATGTATTTCCAGCCAACCTGTGCGAGATTTTTGGTCATGTAGTCGGCGTTGGCCTTCACTTCAGCTTCGGTTACCGCAGTGCCAAACGAATCCCAACTGTTCCAACCCATTGGCGGCGTCGCGGCCAGTTTCGGTGATGCAGCCGGTGTTTGCGGCGCTGAGTGCAACGCCAAGCCACTCGCGCACAACAGAGCGGTTGCTGCAAGGATCGGCATTGTCGCCAGAAACGGCCTTTTCATCTTGACTCCACAGGGAAGCGCCCCGAGCGAGAACGTGCAACTTTTTTCAGCGGCGAGCAATGGGGCAAGCACAGGTTTAACACAGAGTGCAGTGGGGAGTCACGGTACACTGGAAGGATAAACACGAAGGGAAAGTCCAGATGGGGCAGAAGCGAAAGAACACGGTGGGCAAATTCAATCCGCAAATACTTATTTTTGATGTCGACGGCGTTCTGGTGGACGTCAGAGAAACCTATTGGCGCTCCGGCCTGCAAACCATGCAAGCCTTGACCGGAAAGAAAGTCACTTGGGCGGAGTTTCACGCCTGGAAAAGACGTCCCGGAAATAACGACGACTGGATGATGGTGTCACGCTGGGCCACGGCGCTTGGCGTGCCAACCACTTACGAACAAGCTAGGTTGGCGTTCCAGCCGTTTTACTGGGGCAGAAACGGTGAACCGGGAAACGTGGTGAAAGAGAAGTTGCTGGTCACGCCGCGAATCATCCAGAAGTGGGCCAATCAGCGCGAGCTGAATCTATTCACGGGAAGAACTCGCCAGGAGTTCACCTACACGTTCGAACGCTGGCCTGCTGCTCGCTGTTTCCGCACCGTCATCACCATGGACGATGCCAAAAAGAAGCCGGACCCGCAGGGGCTGCGCCTGATCCTGGGTAAGCGCGAACCGCAAACCGCTCTCTATTTGGGCGACAACATTGATGATGCCTTGGCAGCAAAGGCCGCCGGCATGCCCTTCATGGCCATTCTTCCCAAGAGCGCGTACGATTACCGCAAGCGCGCCAAAGAATTCCGCGACTTAGGCGCCTTAAAGCTATTGGAACGAGCGCGCGATGTGGAGCATTGTCTAGAGTAACCGTCTTTCTGTAGCTCAGGCCTTCAGGTCTGAGGATTTTTCGCCCAACTGCGTGGTCGCGCGGGGAGCGAAGGTCTAGCTAAGTTGTAGTATCGGTGTTTGCGAGCACCCGAGAAAAAGCGCCGCAAGCAGCCCTTTACCTCCTGCGCGAATCACAAAGGTAGGGCAAAATAGCTTTGCGCCGGGAACCCATCCGGGTGCGGCAGGGAATTTCTTGGTGGATAATAAGCAAGCTTTCTGAGGTGCAACGATGTGGTCGATGGGTAGAACATTCCTAATCACCGGTGCAGGTCTGGTCCTGGCGACGGCCGCGTTTGCGCAGTCGGCACCCGGGCCGCTCACCCCGCCTCCCCAATCAGCCTCTGCGGAGGATGCGCCGACTCCTGCGCCGAAGCGCGTGCAAGTGGCTGCGCGAAAGACCTTTGCGGGCGATTGGCAATTGAACAAGGACGAAAGCGACGATCCGCACCGCAAAGTCCAGCAAGCCCATGGCACCAGCGGGAATCCGAACAATGGACCCAGGATGGGCGGTGGCTGGCCAGGTGGTGGCGGTGGTTGGCCGGGTGGCGGCGGCTATGGCGGCAATCGGCCTCCGCAAGGCGATCCTGGTGCATCGGAAAAAGAAAAGATGCAGGGACTGGTTGACCCCACGATCCGGCTGAACGTCGAACAAAAAGAGCCGAAAGCCTCTGAAATAACCTTCACCGGCGATCAGAGCCGTAAAATGATTCTCTACACTGACGGCAGAACGATCGACAAGCCCAAGGACAAAAAGGATCCGCAACAAGGCCCGGAGCAGCTCTCGGCGCATTGGGACGGCACCAAGCTGGTCTCGGAAGAACAAGTGGGAAAGAACGGCAGCATGAGCCGCAGCTATGAACTGTCGGCAGACGGTCTACAACTATACGAAGATGTGCATCTGAATCTCGGCAAGAAAAACACCGACGTCACCATTCATTACGTATACGACGCTGTGAATCCCGCGGAGTAAACTCAGTCGGCGCTTTTCGCAGACTCAGCGAGTCACGTCTTCAGTTTACTGAGCGCCTGTTCAAGGTCGCCCAGCAGATCTTCCGTGGTCTCCAAGCCGATGCTCAACCGCACGATGCGATGGTCGTACGACGGCCGCCCGGGAATGCGCCCAATATCGTAAGCGACAGCCAGACTCGTGACTCCTGCCCAGCTGTAACCCACCTTGAAAAGCTGCAGCGCATCCACGAACGCAAAAACCTGCTCCTGCGTCGGGCCGGGTTTAAACACAATCGAAAACACACCCGAAGAGCCCAGGAAATCGCGCTTCCAGAACTCGTGGCCGGGGCACGACTCCAGCGCGGGATGCAGCACGCGCTCGACTTCCGGCCGCGCGGCCAGCCATTTGGCCACCGTGAGCGCCGAACTTCCAATCGCCGCCAGCCGCACTCCCAGAGTCTGCAGTCCGCGCAGCGCCAGGCTGCAGTCGTCGGGAGATACATTGCTGCCCAGAACCTGCTGCGCAACTCCGAGCCTTTGGTAAAGAGCGTCATCGCGTACGGTAACGGACCCCAGCAGCAGATCGCTGTGTCCGCCAATGTATTTCGTGACCGCCTGCATGGTGATATCCACGCCGTGTTGGAATGCGTCCAGCAGAACGCCTGCCGACCATGTATTGTCCAGCACCACGCGCACCTCACACGCATGAGCGGCTTTGACAATCGCCGGCAGGTCCTGCACTTCCATCGTTATGGAGCCAGGACTTTCGCACCACACCAGCCGAGTGTTTTGCTGAATCAGAGCCGAAACCCCCCCGCCGATCATCGGGTCGTAATAGCTGGCGGAAACGCCGAAGCGCGCCAGCAGCGTGCTGGCCAGCTTGCGGTTGGGGAAGTACACGCTTGCAGGGATCAGCATGTGATCGCCAGCTTGTAACATCGCCAGATTGACAAGGGCGATAGCGTTTTGCCCGCCAGGCGTCAGAATGGTGTGCTTCCCGGACTCCAGCTCACAGATGCGTGTGGCAAGCTCCAGCACCGTTGGCGTACCGTACAGCCCATACGTGTAGCCGACGCGGAGCTGGTCCCACGTGTCGCGCACGGCTGCAGCCGATGGGAACACAGTTGTCGAGCCGCGATAAACCGGCGTGACCAGCGAACGGTATCCCTGCGGGATCTTCGCATCAGTATGAATCAGCTTGGTTTTCCAGCTTTTGGACATGAGTGTCATCTCTCAATTCGGTTGACGAACGCAAAGCGAAAAATGGAAAGAGAATTATAGCGAGGATTAGAACGGATGAAGTACCGGGAACCCGGTAGGAAATGAAGTCGCTCAATTCCAATTTGGAACTCCTGTTTCCGCAGCATTTCTATCGAAAATTCTGTTCCAATGCACTTGCGATTCGTTGACGCGCACTCGCACCGAATGTTATAAATGGTAGTTCTGTGAGGCGGCACAAAGCCCTCCGTACGCTCCTACCGGGTCGAGAGAACGGCGCGGCTGCCTTCCTGAAATTTAGGCGAAACAATCTCATGCCAGATTTGGTTCACCAACTAGGGGAACTTTTCCTCGGGGCTGTGCCTGTAGCCCTGATCGTCGTGGTTTTTTATCTGGTTCTCCGTTCTCTTTTCTTCCAACCCTTGCTGAAAGTTATGGCGGAGCGCGACGCCCGCACCCTGGGCGCGCAGAAATCCGCGGAAGCGGCTCAAGCGGCGGCTGCCGAAAAGATTCGCCAGTATGAAGAAGCCCTGAAACAAGCGCGCGCCAAGGTGTACGCCGAACAAGAAGCGGCTCGAAAGAAGCTGATGGAAGAACGCGCGGCGTTCCTGAAGGAAGCGCGAGCCAAGGCATCCGCGGAAGTAGACGCAGCGAAACAAGGCGTCGACACGGAATTTTCGGCGGCCAAAAAAGATCTGGGAAACACGGCACCGCAACTATCCGTGGAAATTGCCCGGCGCGTGTTGCAAACCCCCAGTGCCCCGGGTAGTCCGGCGAGCGAGGCCCGATGAAGCGACGCCTCCTGATGGTGAACACGCTGTTGTCTCTGGGCGCGACCTTGTTCTACGCGACGACGTTGCAAGCCGCCGAAGCCGGCCATAGTTCCGCGGAAGGCCCGATCGGTTTGTTGTTCAAGTGGATCCATTTTCTGATTCTTGTGGTTGTGCTGCTGTGGCTGTTCCGGAAGGTCCTGCCTCCCATTTTTCGTCGCAAAGCCGACATCATCAGTGAAGCCATCGCGAAATCAGCGGCGGCCAAAGCCGAAGCCGAGCGCCAATTGAAAGAAGCCGCGGTGAAGCTGACGCGCCTGGAGCAGGAAGTGAACGCGTTCCGCGCGACAGCACAGAAAGAAGCGCAAGCCGAACTCGAACGTCTTCGGAAACTGACGCAGCTGGACGTCGAGAAGATTGGACACGCGGCAAAAGCCGAAATCGAAGCCGCGGAACGCTCGGCTCGCATCGCGCTGAAAGCCCTGGCTGCAAAACTCGCGGTAGACGGCGCCGAATCCCTTGTAGCCAGGCAAATGACGCCTGCGGTGCAAGACTCGCTGATTCATAACTTCGTGCAAAGCTTGCAGGGGAGACCCAATTGAAATCGGCAGCCCTGCAATATGCCACCGCCTTGGCGGAGATCGCTCTGGAACAAGGCGCCACCGACCCAGTGCTGCACCAGTTGGCGGATTTTTCCGCGGCCTATGCCGAGTCGGCCGAACTGAGAACCTTTCTCAGCAACCCTTCCGTGTCGCGGGAAGCGAAGCACGGTGTAATCGAGCGATTGGTGGCGCGTCTCGGCGCCAGCAAAATCATTCGAAACTTTCTGTTTGTGGTGGTCGATAACGTTCGCACCCAGCAACTTCCCCACATCATCGCAACCTTTCAGGAAGTCATCCGCCAGCGCCAGGGCATTGCGGAGGCGCAAGTTGAATCCGCCATGGAACTGAATGCCGCGCAAAGAGCACAGTTGCTGCAGACCCTGGAGCGCGTCACCGGAAAAAAGATTCAGGCGAAGTACTCGTTGGATCCGGCATTGTTGGGTGGAGCGGTCGTGCGCATCGGGGATACCATCTACGACGGCTCATTGAAGAACCAGCTGAGCCAGATGCGGGCACGCCTGGCGGCGGAATAGGAATTCGGGAACGGAGCAGGCATGGCAAATATCAAAGCGGACGAAATCAGCAAAATCCTGCGCGAACAAATCGCGAACTACGAGCAGACCGTCTCGGTTGACGAAGTCGGCTCAGTGATCAGCGTGGGCGACGGTATTGCCCGCATTCACGGCCTGGCCAAAGTGATGTCGGGCGAGATGTTGTCGTTCCCGCACAATGTTTTCGGAATCGCGCTGAACCTCGAGGAAGAAGAAGTGGGCGCGGTGCTGCTCGGCGAATCTTCCGAGTTGAAGGAAGGCGACACCGTCAAACGCACCAATATGGTCATGTCCGTGCCCGTCGGCGACGCGCTGATTGGCCGCGTGGTGAATCCGCTCGGCGAACCGGAAGACGACAAAGGTCCCATCGCCACCAAACAGCGCAATCCCCTGGAACGAATTGCCCCCGGCGTGCTGGACCGCCAGCCGGTGCGCGAACCGCTGCAGACCGGTATCAAAGCGATTGATTCTATGATCCCGATCGGTCGCGGCCAGCGCGAATTGATTATCGGCGACCGTCAGACCGGAAAGACCGCCGTCATTCTGGACACCATCATCAACCAGAAGGGCAGCGATATGATTTGCATCTATTGCGCCATCGGGCAAAAGCGTTCGACGATTGCGCAAGTTGTGAAGGTCCTCACCGACGCCGGCGCCATGGATTACACCATCGTCGTGGCCTCCTCCGCCGCGGAGCCCGCTTCCCTGCAATACATCGCACCTTATGCTGCTTGCGCCATGGGCGAATATTTCCGCGACAACAAGCGCCACGCTGTCACCTTCTACGATGACCTTTCCAAACACGCGCAGGCTTATCGCGAGATTTCTCTCTTGCTGCGCCGTCCGCCAGGCCGCGAAGCGTTTCCTGGCGACGTATTCTATCTCCACTCGCGTTTGCTGGAACGCGCCGCAAAGTTGAACGACAAGCTTGGTGGCGGTTCGCTTACGTCTTTGCCGGTAATTGAAACGCAAGCCGGCGACGTCTCAGCCTACATCCCAACTAACGTCATTTCGATCACCGACGGGCAGATTTACCTCGAATCGGATCTGTTCAACGCTGGCATTCGTCCCGCCATCAACGTCGGCATTTCCGTGAGCCGCGTCGGCGGCAACGCGCAAATCAAGGCCATGCGCCAGGTCGCCGGCACGCTGCGCCTGGACATGGCGCAATTCCGCGAATTGGCGGCGTTCGCGCAGTTCGGCTCGGATCAACTGGACAAAGTGACGCAAGCGCAACTGGCACGCGGCCAGCGCCTGACGGAAGTGCTGAAGCAGGATCAATATCAGCCGCTCTCCGTCGAAAAACAGGTGCTGGCGCTTTACGTCGCCACCAGCGGTTCGCTCGACTCTATTCCGGTGAGCGAAGTGCGGCGCTTCGAAAAGGAATTTCTGCAGCTCGCCGAAACGAATTACGCCGGCGTTCTGAAAGAGATTGCCACGAAGAAGGCGCTCGATGACGGCATCAAGGCTTCCATCAAATCCGCTGTGGATGCTTTCAAGGAACGTTTCACCGCGGCGCTGACCGCTGGAGCGACGCACTAAACAGACGCCTGACCAGAAACTATGCCCACACTGCTTGATTTTCGGCGACGCATCCGCTCGGTAAAGAGCTCGCAGCAGATTACCCGCGCGATGAAGTTCGTGGCGGCGGCCCGTTTGCGGCGCGCACAGGAAGCCGCCTTGGCGGCGCGTCCGTACGCCAAAGAACTGGCTCGTGTCTTGCGCTCGACCATGGCGCGTATCGAGTCCCCCCAGCATCCTCTCCTGGCAAAGCGCCCCGAAGAACGCATCCTGCTGATTGTGTTGTCGGGTGAACGCGGACTCGCCGGCGCATTCAATACCAACGTTCTGAAGCAGGCCCACGAATTCATCCGCGGGAAACAAGGTAAAAAAATCACGCTGATCCCGATTGGGAAAAAGGGCCGCGACTCGTTGCGCAAAGCCGGTTTTCAATTCGCCGCGGAATATGTGAATGTGCTGGCGCGTGTGGACTACAAAGTCGCGCGCGAAATTGCCAACCTGGTGAGCGATCTGTACGCCAAAGATGAAATTGATGCGGTGTACGTCGTGTTCAGCGAATTCAAGAACGTTTTGGCCCCAACCCTGGTGGTCGACAAACTGTTGCCCGTCGAAGAAATTAAGGACGACAGCGAACCTGGCACCGCAGCGGCTCCTGCTACCACGCAAGTCGACTACATCTACGAACAACCTGAGCAGCAGATTCTGAACCGCTTGCTCCCGCGATATATCGAGACGCAGATTTTGCGGGTCATGCTGGAATCCAGCGCTGCCGAGTACGCAGCGCGAATGACCGCCATGGAAGCCGCCACGCGCAATGCCGGCGAAGTGATCGACGCTTTGACGCTGCACATGAACAAAGTCCGTCAGGCCGCCATTACGAAAGAGATCATCGAAATTGTCAGCGGAGCAGCCAGTACCGCGTGATTTGTGACTTGTGAATCGTGACTCGTGAAGATCACGTTTCGAAATTACAGGAGTCGAAGATGGCAGAGCAATACGCAGCTGTGGGACACGTGGTCCAAGTCATTGGACCTGTCCTCGACATTCAATTTGAAGCGGGCCACCTGCCCGCGATCTACAACGCTGTGCGCATCACCAGCGAAGGCTACAACGTCCCCGAACCGCTGGACGTCACCGTCGAAGTGCAGCAGCACCTCGGTGATGGACGCGTCCGCGCCGTCGCCATGGAGCCAACCGAAGGCATGGTTCGCGGCATGAAAGCCTTCGACACAGGGAAGCCGATTGCCGTGCCGGTGGGGCGCGCCACGCTGGGCCGCGTGATGAGTGTCCTCGGCAAACCCGTCGACCAGCTCGGACCCATCGTCACCGACACGTACTACCCCATTCACCGCCCGGCTCCTTCTCTGGAAGATCAGTCCACCAATCTTGAAATGTTTGAGACCGGCATCAAAGTTGTCGACCTGATGGAGCCGTACGTGAAAGGCGGCAAGATCGGGCTGTTCGGCGGCGCGGGTGTGGGCAAAACCGTGCTGATTCTCGAGCTGATTCATAACGTCGCCATGCAGCACGGTGGTTTGTCGGTGTTTGCCGGAGTCGGAGAACGCACGCGCGAAGGAAACGATTTGTGGTTGGAAATGTCGGAATCTCACGTCATTGAGCCGGGAAATAGCGAAAAGTCTCGCGCCGCTTTGATTTATGGACAAATGACCGAGCCGCCCGGCGCTCGTCTTCGCGTGGGTCTCACCGGAGTCACCGTCGCGGAATATTTCCGTGACCAGGAACATCTCGACGTTCTGCTCTTCATCGATAATATTTTTCGTTTCGTTCAGGCTGGCTCCGAAGTATCGGCGCTGCTCGGACGCATGCCATCCGCCGTCGGCTATCAGCCAAACCTCAACACCGAAATTGGCGAGTTGCAGGAGCGCATCACTTCCACGAAGACCGGATCGATCACTTCTGTGCAGGCCATTTACGTTCCGGCCGACGACTACACCGACCCTGCCCCCGCCGCCACCTTCACGCACCTCGACGCAACCACCAACCTCAGTCGCCAAATCGTGGAACGCGGTATCTATCCTGCCGTTGACCCGCTGGCCAGCTACTCGCGAATCCTCGATGCGCGCGTTGTGGGACAGCAGCATTACTCCGTTGCGCGCGCGGTGAAGTCCGTTCTCCAGCGCTACAAGGACCTGCAAGACATTATCGCCATTCTCGGTATCGAAGAACTTTCCGACGAAGACAAGCGCACGGTGGCCCGCGCCCGCCGCATCGAAAAATTCTTGTCGCAGCCCATGTTCGTGGCGGCTCAGTTCACGGGGCTGGAAGGCAAGTACGTCAAGATCGAAGACACCGTACGCAGCTTCAAGGAAATCGTCGAAGGCAAATATGACGATGTCCCGGAACAAGCGTTCTACATGGTCGGCACCATTGATGAAGTGCTCGAAAAGGCCGAAAAAATGAAGGCGGGCGTCTAAGGAAGAAAAATGCTTCCGGAAGCCATAGAACTGATCGTGGTGACACCCGAGCGGCAACTGCTGCGGGAAACGGTCGTTGAGGTGACTATCCCCGGTCTGGACGGCCAGTTGGGGATTCTGCCCGGTCACGCGCCACTGATCACCGAACTGGGAATCGGGGAGCTGAGCTACCGCACGGCAACTTCTAGCCAGTCCACCACACTGTCGATCATTCACGGTTTTGCGGAAGTCCTGCCAGACCGCGTGACGGTTCTGGCGGAAACCGCTGAGCGCGCCGAGGAAATCGATCTGGCACGCGCCGAGGCTGCACTGGCTCGGGCAGAGAAACGCATGGCTTCTCATGAGCCGAGTATTGATTGGGACCGCGCGACCATCGCATTGCAGCGCGCTTTGATCCGCATCCATGTGGCCAGAAAATACCGCGGCGCGCCGGTTGACGCCCGCTGAGGCTCGCATCTCGTGCCGCCACTGCCTTGTAACCTTCCCTCGTTTTTTCAATCACATGGCTGGGAGATTTAGCATGGAAGACGTAACCATCTACAGCACAACCTGGTGCCCGGACTGCTACCGGGTGAAAAAGTTCCTGAAAGATCGCGGCGTAGAGTTCCGCGAGGTGAACATCGAGGAAGATGCGGACAGTGAGCATCTGGTCATGCGCGTGAACCACGGCAAACGCAAAGTGCCCACGCTGAAGGTAGGCGAACGCTATTTCGCATGCAGCCCGTTCAGCGCGCAACGCTTGGCCGACGAGCTGAAAATCTCTCTGAATTCTTGAAACCAGCCTGACCCGCTAAATCCTGTTGAATAGGGACTGTTTCAAAGCGGATATCTGTGCCTCGTTGCGCTTGTAAAACGTCCATTGCTTGATTCTCTTTCCGCGCAACAACCCTGCCTGCGACAGTATCTTCAGGTGCTCACTCGCGGTTGGATGGCTCACCTTCAGCTTTCGCGCAATCAGCAGGCCGCAAACCCCGTCCTTCACCAGATCGCCATCCTTTTGCGGCGGAAAGTGCTTCGTCGGGTGCTTCAGCCAATCGAGGATCAGCAGCCGATTTTCGTTGGCTAGCGCGCGAAAAATTGTGTTTGATGTCTTCATCCCTTTGAGCCAAAATGGTACTTGTGTATTTAGCTAAACGCCTAAATGATAGCAGGATCGCTCCATGAACGCCACTGTCATACCGTTTCCCGACCAAAGACACATCCGCGATGCCTATTCGCGCATTCGCGAGTATGTCCGGCGCACGCCTGTCCTCGAGACCCAGGGCGGCGACTTCGCTTTGGGAAATTTCCCTCTATTTCTGAAACTTGAATTGTTGCAGCACACCGGCTCATTCAAGGCGCGCGGAGCAGTGACGAATCTGATGTTCCGCGAAGTGCCGTCAGCCGGCGTGGTCGCAGCGTCCGGAGGCAATCATGGAGTCGCGGTCGCCTTCGCGGCAAAAAAGTTCAACGTTCCCGCGCGCATCTTCGTACCTAGCGTCTGCCCGGTGGCAAAACGCCAACTGATCCAGAGCTATGGCGCGGATCTGGTGATCGCGGGAGACCGTTACGCCGACGCGCTGGAAGCCAGCAAAGCTTGGGAAGTGGAGTGCGGAGCGATGCCGATTCACGCGTTCGACCAGCGCGAAACGCTTTTGGGACAAGCCACCGTGGGCCTCGAGTTCGAAGAACAAGTGCCGGAGCTGGATACCCTGTTTGTCGCGGTCGGTGGTGGCGGTCTGATTGGCGGCATTGCCGCGTGGTACCAGAAAAGAATCACATTGATTGGAGTCGAACCGGAAGCCGCGCCAACTCTTGCGCGCGCGCTTGAGGCCGGGCATCCCGTCGATGCCGACGCAGGAGGAATTGCCGCAGATTCGCTGGCGCCTAAAAGAGTCGGCGAGCTGATGTTTCCCATCGCGCAGAAATTTGTGCAGCAGGTCGTGCTCGTTTCTGACGATCAGATTCGCGACGCGCAGCAGTTGTTATGGAAGTCCGCCAGAATCGCGGCTGAGCCGGGCGGCGTGGCGGCATTGGCGGCCCTAACCAGCGGAATTTATCGACCGCGAAACGGTGAGCGCGTGGCAGTCCTGATCTGCGGAGGCAACACCACCGCCGTAGATTTCTCCCGCTGAATCAACTGTACTCAAGCCTTCAGGCCTGAGGGTTTGGTTCCGGCATGTCAGGTGTCAGAACCGATAAAGGGAAAGGAATCGCCATGACCGCATATGCGAAGCTAAAGGAACTGCAGATCACGTTGCCCGCGGCTGAGGCGCCTGTTGCGGCCTTCGTTCCCACGGTGCGAACCAATCTTCTCTTCGTCTCCGGCCACATCGCGAAGCGCGATGGAAAACCGTGGGTCGGAAAACTAGGCGTTCACCTCAGCACCGAAGAAGGAAAACTGGCAGCTCGCAACGCAGCGATTGATCTGCTGGCGACGCTTCACCACGAACTCCACGATTTGGATCGGGTCAAACGCATCGTCAAGATGCTTTGCCTAGTGAATTCCTCGCCGGATTTTACCGAGCAACATTTGGTCGCAAACGGCGCTTCCGAACTTCTGCAGGAAGTATTCGGCGCCAAGGGAAAACATGCCCGTAGCGCTTTCGGCGTAGCGCAGATACCCACGGGCTCCTGTCTCGAAATCGAATTGATCCTGGAGTTGGCAGACTGATTGCGCCGCGAAACGTTCTAGTTGGCGATTCCGCGCGTGTACACTCGCGTCACATTCAGCGCATCGTCCAGCAGCACAATGTCCGCATCCGCGCCCGCGCGCAACGATCCCTTTTTGAACTCGATGCCCAGCAGCTTCGCGGGATTCAGCGTCAGCATGCGCAACGCGTCTCCCAATGGAATACCCAGCTTCACGATGTTCCGCAGCGAGCGGTCCAGCGTCAACGCGCTGCCGGCAAGCTTTCCTTCCGAGTTGCGGCAAACTCCCCCGCTCACCATAACTTCCATTTCGCCCAACATGTATTTTCCGTCGGGCATCCCCGTAGCCGCGGTGCCATCGCTGATCAGGATAACGCCCGCCGCGCCTTTGGCCTGCAGCAACATTTTCATGGCGGTATCTTCAACGTGAATCCCGTCCGCGATCAATTCCGCGGTGACTTCCGGCGAAGTGAGCACCGCGCCAATCACGCCGGAATCGCGATGCGAAAAGGGGCGCATGGCATTGTAAACGTGGATCGCGTGATGCACGCCGTGCGCAATCGCGGCGCGCGCCTGCTCGTAATTCGCATCCGTATGCCCCATGCCAACCACCAGCCCGGCATTTCGCGCCGCCTCAATGCAAGGCGTGGCGCCTAGCAGTTCCGGCGCAATGGTGATGAGCTGCCCGTGACCGCCGGCGGCTTGAATGAATTTTGCAAGCATGTCCGCCGACGGCAGGTGAATCCATTCGGGCGGATGCACGCCGCGCCGCACCGGGCTGATGAACGGCCCTTCGAAGTGAATCCCCAGCACTTCCGCGCGTGAATCGGCGGACTGGTGCTGCATGGCGATGTATTTGGCGATTCCCTCTGAACTTTTACAGATCGCATCCGGATTGGCGGTCACCGTGGTGGCAAGAAACGAAGTGGTGCCGTGCGACGCGATCGTTTTGGAGACCGCCTGCAAAGCGTCGTCCGTCGCTTCCATCACGTCGTGGCCGCCCGCGCCGTGGATGTGCACGTCAACGAACCCCGGCGTGGCAATCAGGTCCGTTGCTTGAATTTCCGTGGCTCCCGCGGGCAGCGACACGCCGCTGCGCGGCCCCACGGATTCAATCACGCCGTCGCGAGTCACAATCGCGGCATCGTGAAGTTCTCCTGAAGAAGTGAAAGCGCGGCCGGCATGCAGCAATGTTGTAGTCATAGGGTCCTGGCTGAAGCTTCATCGTAACGGAAAAGTCGGCGCGCGCAAAAACAAAATGGGCAGGAGTTGAATCCTGCCCAAGGTGACAAGCGCTTCTTGAAACGCTGGCGTCTGCTACTTTGCCATCGAGATGCTGGCGAGTTTCAGCGTGTCGCCGTCGACGCTGCCCTTCACGGTCACGTGATGCCCGGCGTGCTCGGCAACTTTGTCCTGTGCATCGACCACGTACACTTTCTTGTCGGCGTCGTTCACAAATACATATTTCGCGCCTTTTTCCTTCACACACTTTGTCGTGCACTCACCGGCGCCTTCGTGCGCGCCCTTGGCTCCGCACTGGCTGTCGGAAATCCATCCTGTCCAGGTGCCGTCCGCGGGCGCGGCCAATGAAGCGGCACACAGCAAAAACACAGAAGCGGTCAAAGAACGCAGTTTCATGACGAAGAACCTCCCGAACTGGAATGCTGCTCTGGGTTGGCAGACCGGCCGTTAGACTCGCACACTTACCTCGCCCTGTCCAGCAAACGAACCAAAGCGTCCTGCTTCGCCAGTTTTCGCAAAGCCACAGCGCCTTCTCATTAGCGTTCGTAGCACAGGCTTCAGCCTGTGTCCGCGTATCTTCCGGCCGCACCTGTCACTTCGCAAAAACTCCCGTGTTGAACCTCTTTGATAATGTCCCCTCCAGCCCCCATTAGAAATGTCCCCTACACTACGACCTCCTGGGGAGGTCCGATTGAAGAGGACAGCGATGAGTGCGAGGGAACTTCGACGAGCAGAGGTTCTGGGACGAGTGAAGGGGCAGACGCTGAGGCTGGTAGACGCGGCAAGGATGTTGGAGGTGAGCTATCGGCAGGCGAAGAGACTGTGGCAGCGTTATCGGGAAGAAGGAGCCAAAGGGCTGCAGCATCGCAGCGCCGGCAGAAGTTCGAATCGAGCGAAGCCAGAGAAATTCCGGCGGAAGGTGCTGCGGTTGATCCGGGAGAAGTACTCGGGAACGGAGCAGGAGCGGTTTGGACCTACGCTGGCAGCGGAACATTTGGCGGATGAGGATGGGCTAGAAGTGGGGGAGGAGACGCTACGACGCTGGATGTTGGCGGAGGGGTTGTGGAGCCGCATGCGCAGACGCAAAGCGCACCGGAAGCGCCGGGAGCGGCGGGAACACTTCGGCGACCTAGTGCAGCTGGATGGCAGTTTCCATGCGTGGTTTGAGGAGCGGGGACCCCGGGGATGTCTGATGAATATGGTGGATGATGCCACGGGGACGACGTGCTGTCGGCTGGGAGAGCAGGAAACGATCTGGGCAGCGGTAGGAGTGCTGCGATCCTGGATCGCAAGGTATGGCGTACCGCGAGCGTTGTATACCGATTGGAAGAACGTCTATAAGCGGCAGCCGACGGCAGGAGAGCGCTTGCACGGGAAAGCGGCGAAAACGCAGTTTGGGCGCATGTGCGCGCGGCTAGAGATTCGCATCATTGCAGCCAGTTCTCCGCAGGCGAAAGGGCGCGTGGAGCGCAACAACGGGGTGCATCAAGATCGCCTGGTGAAGAAACTGCGTCGCCAGGGGATCCAGAGCTACGAGGCTACGAACGAATATTTGGAAGGGGAATATCTTGCGGAACACAATCGGCGTTTTGCGCGAGAAGCGGCACGAGCAGAGAACTATCACGTTCGGGCGCCGAGCACGGCGAAGCTGAGAGAGATTTTCCGATTGGAGACGGAACGATCGATCAGCAACGATTGGGTGGTGCCGTACCGGGGGCATTTTCTGCAACTGCAGCCGCAGAACAGGCACTATGGGCCCACGAAAGCCAAAGCACTGGTTTGTGAGTGGGAAGATGGGGCGGTAGAAGTGCACTATCGCGGAGAATGCATGGACTACAAAGATCTGGTGGTGCGACCGCAGGCGGTGTCGGCAGGGCCAAGCAAGCCGCGCCACGCGCCAGTCAGGGGCGTAGCAGGTAAGCCGGCGCAGGATCATCCGTGGCGGCAAGGTTATGAGCAGAGAATGAAGTTGCAGAAGTTGAATGGCTCGCAGATGTCAACACTCGTTGGGGAGTCCGCCTCCGCTACGCCCTAAACGCGCCGCACAAACCGCGGCGCAGGGCTTCGCTCCGGCGGACTCCCCAACGACAACAGCAAATCAAAAGAAAGGGGACACTTCTAATGAGGTAAGGAAGGGGACATTTCTAAAGAGGCTTGACATTCGCAAAAACTCCCGTTGACATTCAACAGGAATGTGGCAACCTTCCTTTTTCTCCTGTTGACCGTCTAAAGGAACCTATGCCCGAATCTAAAACCGAAGTCTTGCAGGGAACTCTCGACTTGCTTGTGCTGAAGACCCTCGATTCCATGGGTCCTCTGCACGGCTTCGGCATCGCCTTGCGCATCCAGCAAGTCTCCCAAGATCTGCTGCGATTGAACCAGGGCACTCTCTATCCTGCGTTGCTGCGGCTGCAGCAGCGCGGCTGGATCGTCTCGAAGTGGGGCGTTTCGGACAACAACCGCAAAGCCAAGTTTTATGCTCTGACACGCGCAGGGCGCAAGCAGTTCGCGGAACGGGCGGAGAGCTGGGGGCGCATGTCCGCCATGATCAATCGGGTGCTGAGGACGACTTAGACCATGCGCGAACGTTGCCGCATCTTCATCCACCGCCTGGCTGCGCTGTTTCGTCGCCGTCGCCTCGAAGACCACCTCGACGAAGAGCTGCGCTCGCACCTCGCGATGGCTGTCGAATTGAATGTCAGCAAAGGCATGAGTCCCGAGGACGCTCGCCGCGAGGCGCTGCGCGGCTTCGGTGGCGCCGAGCAAACCAAAGACCGCTACCGCGACCAAACGGGACTTCCCCTGCTCGAGTCAATCTTGCAAGATTTGCGCTTCGGGTTGCGCATGCTTCGACGAAGCCCCGGCTTCTCAATTCTCGCGATCCTGTGCCTGACTCTCGGGATCGGCGCCAATGCCGCAGTCTTCAGTTGGATCGAAGGAATTTTATTTCGCCCCTATCCGGCTGTAGTTCATCAGGAACGATTGCTCGCTCTTGCCGGCACAGCTCGCGCCGAACCTGGCGCCACCCCTCTTTCGTGGCCCGACTTCAGCGATCTGCAGCGGAACTGCACGCTCTTTGACGCATTTTTTGTCAGCAAAATTACGGGAACTACCCTCAGCATCGGCGACCGCGCAGAGGTCACAACCGGCAGCATCGTGTCGGCGAACTATTTTGACGCCATCGGCGTCCATCCGATTCTTGGCCGCGGATTCGAACCCGGCGAAGATTCAGGCCAGAGCGCTCACCCCGTCGCGGTCATCAGCTACCAGCTATGGCAGCGCCGATTCAAGAGTGATCCGCAAATCATCGGGAAAACGCAGCGACTCAATGGCGTGTACCACACGATTATCGGCGTAGCGCCCGAGGGCTTCTACGGCACATTTGTGGGTTGGGCCATGCAGTTCTGGGTGCCCGCGTCGATGGAAGAGATATTTGAGTCGGGTGGCTACAAACTGGAAGATCGCGGCGCGCGCTGGATTGAAGCCTTCGCGCGCCTCAAGCCCGGCGTCACTCGCCAGCAGGCGCAGCAAGAAGTCTCTGCCGCCGCCCAGCGCCTGGAAGCGGACTACCCGGAAACGAACCGGGGTCGCGGCATCAGGCTGTGGCCGCTATGGCAAACGCCATTCAATAACGCGCACACCTTGCTGCCAACGCTCGAAATCATGCTCGCCGTGGTTGCTTTTGTACTGCTCGTCGCCTGCGCCAACGTCGGCAATCTGTCGCTGGTCAGGTCGTTCGCGCGACGGCATGAGATGACCGTTCGGCTGGCCATTGGCGCCGGTCGCGGTCGATTGTTGCGGCAACTGTTCATCGAAGGTCTGATCCTCTCGGCCTTCGGCGCAGCCGGCGGACTGCTGGTGGCCCATTGGTGCCGCCACGCGCTGGTGCTGCTGTTCCCCGCGCGCGGTGGCATCTCGATGCACCTACTGGGAGAAATTGATTGGCGCGTGCTCACGCTCAGTGCTGGCATTTGCGTCATCGCCACGCTTCTAGTCGGGCTGGTCCCCGCGATACAGACCGGCAAACTCGATCTAGCCAGTTCCTTGAAAGCCGACTCCGCCGGTGTTGTTGGGGGCCATGCAAGAGCGTGGGTCCGCTCGGGCCTGGTGATACTGCAAGTTTCGCTGAGTTTCGTTTTGCTGGTCGGAGCAGGGCTACTGCTGCACAGCCTGCAGAAAATCCGGAATACCAGTCCGGGTTTTTCTACTCGCGAAGTGCTGGATACTGGCGTCAATTTGGTGGCAGCGGGATATGATGCCCAACGAGCCCAGAATTTCCAGGACGAACTCCTCGCTCGCGTGAGGCCGCTTCCCGGCGTCGAGTCGGCAGCGTTTGCCCGCATGACGCCGCTCAGCTACGGAAGCTATTCCGAATCGCTCGTTTCCGTGGATGGCTATCAACCGCCCCCGGAGGAGCAGCCCACCATTGAGTACAACGAAGTCGGCCCCGACTACTTCGTGACCATGGGCATCCCCGTCATGTTCGGCCGCGAATTCACTCGCGCCGACGATGAAAACGCCGCGCTGGTCGCTGTAGTCAATGAAACCATGGCCGCGCAGTATTGGCGTGGTAGGAATCCCATCGGCGAACGCGTCCAGGCAAAGGGGCGATGGATGCAGGTTGTCGGCATCGCGAAGGATTCCAAGTACGAGAGCGTCCGCGAGACACCGAAGCCTTTTTTCTATGTGCCACTGCGCCAGAATTTTTCACGCGGAGTGGGCTTGTATATTCGAACACCACTTAGCGCTCAGACGATCGCCTCGGTGCTGGTGCGCGAGGTGCACGCGATCGATCCGAACCTCGCCTTGTATGAAGTGATCACGCTGCAAGAGCAACTCGATCGCTCCACATCGCCGCAACTCGTGGCTGTAACCTTAGTCGGCGTATTGGGCGCCTTGGCGCTGCTGCTTGCGACCATTGGATTGTACGGCGTGATGTCGTATGCGGTGTCGCAGAGCACGCGCGAGTTGGGGTTGCGCATGGCTCTTGGCGCGGATCCATCGAACTTGTTGCGCCTGGTGTTTTCGCGTGGCTTAGCCTTGACCGCGGGCGGCATGCTCCTTGGCGTTGCAGTGGCGCTCGCCCTAACGCGTCTAATGGGAAATCTTCTCTACAACGTCAGCCCACGCGAACCACTCGTCTTTGCCGCGGCGTTCGCTGTGATGACTCTCGCCTCACTGGCCGCGTGCTTCTTGCCTGCATGGCGCGCCACACGCACCGATCCCGCCCGCGCTTTGCACGATTAATTCTCCGCATCCGATCACGCACGATCGAGCGCAAACCTGGTTCTACTTTGTTTTAGGGGGAATCATTGCCGCTGCCACCGTGGCACTTGCCAGAGACAAGCCCGCACAGATCAACATTACGGTTCGAAATCCAAGAACAAACGCATGAGAGATCGCGGCGTGGATCTGCGCTGCTGCGGCAGAATCCAGCCCGGCAGGCAATTCCAGGCCGACGAGCTTGATCTCGTTCGAGCGAATGTACTGCAGCACGCCGGGCGGGATCTCGACGCTCGTCAAGCTACGATTCAAGCTGGAACCGAATACTTTCACCATGACGATTCCGAGGACTGCCACGGCAAGTACGCCCGCAACCCGCGCAACTGCATTGTTGATGCCTGAGGCGCTGCCTGCACGGTCCTGCTCCACGGAACTCATAACCACGGTGGTGAGCGGGGCCACGCTGATGGCCATTCCAAATCCGAGCACCAGGAACGCTGGAAAGTATGCTCTCCAGTAACCGGCTCCCACACCAGGAATCGCGAAAAGCACGAAGCCGGCTGCGACAATCAGCGGCCCGACCACCAGCGGCGCCCTTGGCCCGTAGCGGGACACCAGTCCGCCAGACCATCGCGAAAGTGAGAAAACCAGCAGAATCAGCGGCAGCCCAGCAGCACCGGTCTCGGTGCTGGAGTATCCGTGGGCCTGGATCAGGTTCATAGGGAATAAGAAGAAAAAGACTCCCAGCGCGGCGTAGAGCAACAACGTAAGCAGGTTCGCGCCACTAAAACTGCGCGATCGAAACAGCGCTGGCGGCACCATGGGTGAACTTGCCCGGGCCTCCACAAACACAAAAACAATCAGACAGGCGAAGCCGGCAGTTAAACTTCCGAAAACCAGCGCATCGCCCCAACCGAGACTTACGGACTCGATGAATCCATACACCACGCCACCTAATCCCCCGGTTGCCAGCGCCGCTCCCAACCAATCCACGCGCTCCGCCGTCGCGCTGCGGCTTTCAGGAATGTGCCACAGCGAAAGTGCAATCACTGCCGCCGCAATCGGGATATTGATAAGAAATGCCCAGCGCCATGAGGCATGCTGAATCAGCCAGCCACCCAGAACCGGCCCTATTGCCATGGTGATCGCCGTGAAGCCCGACCATGTGCCGATCGCCTGGCCTCGGGTTTTTTCGTCAAAATTTGCACTGATGATTGCCAGACTGCCTGGCACCAGAAACGCTGCCCCTATCCCCTGAACACTTCTTGCCATCACCAGTTGCTGTATGTTGGTGGCTAAACCGCAAGCGACAGAAGCCGCCGCGAAAATCCCTACGCCTCCCAGAAACATCAACCGCCGGCCAAACAGGTCGCCCAACGAGCCGCCAACCAAAATCAAAGCCCCCAGGAACAATCCATAAGACTCGACCACCCATTGCACGCCCACGACGGTGGCGTGCAGGCTGCCTTGCAGCGCCGGTAATGCCACATTCACGACGGTGCTGTCGATAAACGCCATGCTGGAGCCCAGAATTGTTGCTGCCAGGATCCAACGTCGGGCGTGCTCCCCGCAGGGAACGGCGGCTTTGCCTGAGCGAATTACGGCTTCGTCGCATGGCGGTTTCATGAAGGATATGGATGCATTTGGGCTCGGAATAGATAATTCGAACTTCTCTGCATCGAATCAACCGTAACCGACAACGGAAAATGGTGACACACTGACACCACAGGAGAGACAAGAATGACCCAACACCTGGACCTTGGCGGCAGCTTCGCGCTCCCCGGTACCACGCTCGCTTTGCACCGCATGGGCTATGGCGCCATGCAACTTGCTGGTCCCCAGGTTTACGGACCGCCGCGCGACGTTGATGCTGCGATTACTGTTCTGCGAGAGGTGGTTGCCGTCGGCGTGAATCATATCGATACCAGCGATTACTACGGCCCGCATGTCACCAATCAGATCATTAAGCGGGCACTTCATCCCTATCCGGATCATCTGATAATTGTCACCAAACTCGGTGCCCGCCGAGGCGCGGACAAGTCTTGGCTTCCGGCTCTTTCGCGCCAGGAACTCATCGATGGCGTTCACGACAATCTCAAAAATCTGGGACTTGAGCGGCTGGAGGTCGTCAATCTTCGGGTTGGAGGATTCACAGAGCCAACAGAAGGGTCCATCGAAGAACCGCTGACCGTCTTGGCCGAACTGAAGCGCCAGGGATTAATTCGTCACATCGGTCTCAGCAACATCAGTCCCAAGCAGTTCGCTGAGGGCCAGAAGATAACGGAAATCGTTTGCGTTCAGAATTTCTACAACGTCGCGCACCGAAGCGACGATGCCTTCATCGACGATCTCGCGAAGCAAGGCATTGCCTATACGCCGTTCTTCCCGCTGGGAGGGTTCACTCCGCTGCAGTCGACCACGCTCGACGCCTCTGCGGCATCGCTTCATGTCACGCCCATGCAGGTCGCCCTTGCCTGGCTCCTGCAGCGCTCGCCTAACATTTTGCTGATTCCCGGCACATCTTCCCTCGGGCATCTTCGTGAAAATCTCAGCGCCGCAACGCTGCAAATTCCTCCCGAAACGATCGCCACTCTCAACGCCATCAGCAAACATCCCAGCCAGGGATCAGCGTCGGCAACCCTTCATTCTTAGCGGATCCACGCCGGAGATAGCCCGCCAATAAAACAAAAAGGGCAGGACCGAAGCCCTGCCCTTTGGAGAAGCGATTGTCCTGATTTACTTGGCCATGTCGACAGCGGCGACCGTCATCGTATCGCCGTCAACGCTGCCCTTTACCGTTACGTGATGGCCCGCATGTGCCGCTACTTTGTCCTGGTCGCTGATCGCGTACACTTTCTTGTCCGCGTCGTTGACAAAGACATACTTCGCCCCATGCTCCTTCACGCACTTCGCCGCACAATCCGCGTGCTTGTCGTTCGCGCCCTTCGCGCCGCATTGGCTGTCGGAAATGTAGCCCGTCCAGCTACCTTCCGCCGCAAATGCCAGCGCAGCTGCGAACAACGTCAGTGAAACTACTCCTGCGAATTTAGCTTTCATGTACCTTCCCCCTCAAGATTACTAGCTTCATGCGATTCCCCGGCGGAATAGCCCCTAGAGTGGCATAGAGCAGGGAACACTGTCCAGCATTTCGAGCCGCTGCGGCATGCTGGCTTCGTTAACCCTACGCAAGGAAAAAGGGAGGATTCTCTGGGATCCTCCCTTAACCGTCTTGCTCTCAAGAGATCAGGCTTGCTCCTTGCGAAGCAAGGAAAGCGTTGCTTACTGAGCCGTGGTATTGCTCGCGGCAGTGGCTGCTCCCGCCGACTTCGGCGTGGACAGGTAACCCGTGATCTGGTTTTTGCCTACGTCGAAGACCACGATTTCATACGGAGCGTAGTGCTGCGTGCCCTTCACGTAGAACTGCACCGGTTCGCCGGCGGTCTTGTCCTTCTTTTCGATGGACTTGTCGTCGGCCAGCACGGTCATGGTGTACTTGGACCGCTTCTGGTCAGCCTTGTTCAGCGACATCTGCACTGGGCCAACGCGCTGCGGCGTCTTGGACTTCTGAATCGTGAATTCGTAATAGTTGCGGTCGCCCTTGCGCTTCAGTTCTTCCACATCGTCGTGGTTGCGCGCAATCAAGCCGCTCATCACTCCCATGTCGCCGGTGGCGCGATCCAGCTTCGATTTCGTCTCATCCAAGTCATTCTTCACACCGCTGACGTCGCCATTCAACTTCGTCACGTCGTCGGTGCTGGCTTTGCTCGCGAGCTGTGTATTCACGTTCGATTCCAGTCCGCTCAACTTCTTGTCGTACGCTGCAACGCTGGCTTTCGTCTGTTTCCGCGCCTTCACCAGATCTTCCTGCGTCACGTTCAATTTGTCCGTTACCACTTTCAGGTCGCTTTGCAGTTGCTGGTTCTGATCTTCCGTCTTGCCCAGGCGCTGCGCCAGCGCATCATTCTGTTGCTTCAGAGAAGCTTGGGTCGACTGCTCAACCGACTTCGATTGATTCAGCGCGCTCCAGCCCAGTCCCAGTCCCACTAAAGAAATTCCTCCAAGAGCCGCAATGGCTAGGCCCACCCAACGGGGTGTTGCAGACGTGCTCTGGATATTCGTTTCCTGATAGTCACTCATGGACATCGTCTCCTTTTGGCGTTTTCGCCATGTGCCAATGAAACGGGCATTCGCACCACCAAACGGCGTCGGCCCACCTCGATTTGACTAAACGGCTTAAGCAGAAAGGGTTAGCGGGGGCAAAAGGGCAGAGTCAGGCTAGTTCTAAAGGTACTAGTACTAGTAAAGATTACCTGTTCACTTTTGTGCGCGTAAATTTTTCTGATTTTCATCGGGCGGTACTACCGGCTTTTCCACACGATTCCACAGCCCATCAGAAACGAAGAAAGGCGCAAATGAGATGTCATTTGCGCCCGTAACCAAATGAAAGCAAATATCTTGTTGACTCTTCTTTAGGCAGCCTTCGGATCGGCGGTCAGTTTCGGCGGACCAAAATAGCGGTCCAGCGTAGTGGTCGCCGCGTTCAAGACCAGTCGGCAGTCGGCGCAAGCGTGCAAATGCCGCTCGATCTCCGATTGCACTCCCGGCGAAAGTCTTCCCTCTAAATACATACAAATCAAATGGATAGTGTCCCGGCAGCTCATAACTTGGGCCCCTCAGCCCCGTTTGGACGGTCAGCACGGGGTATCGGAAAACGCTGCATTTGATGCACCAAAAGCGGGCAGGGACTCAATAGAACGTAATCCATTGAATGTACGACAGTTACGACTAGCTTAAGAATGCAGAATGCCTACCGTCTTTCCTTCAGCCGGAAAACTTTACTCTGGTATGAACCGATTATTTGCACACCATGACTTATCGCATTGGCGCAATCGTCATTTGCCGCAACGCCGCGATGCGATCTTCCAACGGAGGGTGCGTACTGAACAGCGAGCTCATCGTACCCGTTCCGAACATCGGCTTCACGATACAAAGCGATGACGTGCTGGGGGAAATTGCCGAAGTCGGGATCCTTCGGTTGTAAGTTCCCAGCTTTTCCAGGGCGCTGATCAGCCCCTGTTGGTGGCCCACCATCCGGACGCCAGTTTCGTCGGCCGCATACTCGCGAGTTCGCGACAAAAACAGTTGCAGCAGCAACGCCGCAAACGGCGCCAGGAAGATCATCAGCAACGCGGAAAGTCCGCCGCCACCGCGATCGTCGTCGCGGCCGCCACCCATTCCCCCAAGGATCATGCCCCACTTGCCCATCTGCGCCATGTATGTGATGGCGCCGGCAATGGTCGCGGCGATGGAGCTGGTGAGGATATCGTAGTTGCAGACATGCGACAGTTCGTGCGCGATCACGCCTTCCAGTTCATCGTCATTCATGATCTGCAGCAATCCCTGCGTCACCGCTACCGAAGCGTGCTTCGGGCTGCGGCCGGTAGCGAATGCATTCGGCGCCATGTCTGGCACCACATACAGAGCCGGCACCGGAATATTGGCCTTGGCCGCCAGCCGTTCCATCACTTGATACAAACGGGGAAGTTGCTCGCGCGTGACGGGCTGCGCTCCGCTGGACTTCAACGCAATCTTGTCGGAAAAGAAATACGATACGCCGTTCATCAGAACGGCGATCACCAGGGCAATCTGCATGCCGCTGCGCCCGCCCAGTGCCCCGCCAACAATCACGAGCAACACACTCATCAGAATCAAAAGAAAACCGGTGCGTAGAACTTTCATGGTGTTAACCTTCCTGGCGGATCGTCTGCACTGGCGGAAAACCCAGTGTAGGGCGCGCGCGACACAGCGTCAAGTTCCGCCACTGCTGTGCGTCAGTTTCCAATTCCGCCTTCGTTAATGTGACGGCGATGGTGCATTCGCCACACTCTTCACTCGATCTCCCACACGAACCGGCCCCGAACCAGAAAATGTTGCCGTGGCATAAACGTCCGCCACTTCAGTCACCGTAGCTTCTCCGATGTGCTGCATCACCGTTCCCACATCCGCTTTGGAATCGTCCGCCGGTCGAATTTCCCGCACGATGGCCAGCTTGTCTCCAACTTTCAGGCCCGTTTTCTTCCCTACATTCAGTGTTACCGAATTCCCTGCAACCTCTGCGACCAGTCCATCGATCTGAAGCGTCAGCGTCGGAATCTTCTCTGCAAAGGAATCGAGTTGTGCCGCAAGCTTCTCCACCGCGTTCCGCGTGGCTTCATCCAGAAGGCTATTCGCGAAAGCGCCGCTCAGTATCTCCGGCGTGCCAGCTGCGGCTCCCGGCCCCTTGATGTGCATCACGTCACCGGTGCCAGTGGATTCTCCGGTAACCGTGAACCCGCCAATCAGCTGCCCCGTGGTCATATCCAGAATCCGCGCGGTGATGTCCACATACGCCTTCGATTTCCGCGTGCTCATCCCTGGAAGGCGGCCGCCCGACTTGTTCGGCGCGGCATCAGGACCAAAGCGCGTCAGCGCCCCGATAATCATGGCATCCAGCCCCAGCATTCGTCCGATTCTCGACGCCGCGCTGTACGCGTCTTCGCCCTCTGCCACTCCATTTTGTTCCTCCAGCAGCGCCTTCACTGCGGACCGGTCAACCACTGTATATTTCCCTCCCGCCACCAGCTTCTCGATGATCCGCGCCGAAATGCCCTTGCCCACATCCGCTGCGTCTTCGCCAAACGCTTGCGACGCCACGGCGCTTCCGCCGCTGTCGTCCTCAAAATTCAACACCGCCACTCTTTTCTTGGGAGCGCTCACCTGTCCGTGGCTAGTCGAACACAGGAATGCCAGAAAAATGGCGGCAGTGACGCGCCATAACGCCGGCCCGCTTCGATTGCGCGCGATTGGCTCCATCCTTAAGACGTCTTCGCGGCCGCTGCCGGCCGCTTTGCCGGCACGCGCTCGAATTTCATCACGTCCTTCTTGCCATCGCGATCTACGCGAAGCTGATCGCCCGGCAGAACCGTGCCATTTAATATCTCCAGCGCCAGCGGATCCTGAATCAGCCGTTGAATCGTGCGTCGCAGCGGGCGCGCGCCGTAAGCTGGGTCGTACCCTTCGCGCAACAGCAGTTCCGTCGCCGCCGGTGCCAGCTCCAGCGTGATTTGCCGGTCGCTCAAAAGCTTCTCCACGTCCTTCAGCAACAGCACCACGATGCGCGCCAGCTGTTCCTTGCCCAGGGGATTGAAGATCATGATTTCATCGATGCGGTTGATGAACTCCGGCCTGAACGACGCCCGCAGCGCATCCATTGCTTCTTTGCGCGCTCTCTCCGGATCTTTTTCGGCCAGTTCAAAGATTGCCGTCGAGCCCACGTTACTGGTCATCACCAGAACCGTATTCCGGAAATCCACCGTGCGGCCCTTGCCATCCGTCAATCGCCCGTCTTCCAGGATTTGCAGCAGCACGTTAAACACATCCGGATGCGCTTTTTCAATTTCGTCGAACAGCACCACGGAATAAGGATGCCGCCGCACCTGCTCGGTCAGTTGTCCTCCTTCTTCGTAGCCCACATAGCCGGGAGGCGCGCCGATCAGCCGCGACACGCTGTGCTTTTCCATGTACTCCGACATGTCGATGCGAATCATCAGTTTTTCATCGTCAAACAGAAATTCCGCAAGCGCGCGCGCCAGTTCGGTTTTGCCCACGCCGGTCGGCCCCAGAAAAATAAACGAGCCAATCGGTCGCTTTGGGTCCGACAAACCCGCGCGGCTCCGCCGGATGGCGTTTGAAACGCGCGCGAGCGCATCGTCCTGGCCCACTACGCGCTGGCGCAGCCGTTCTTCCATGTGCACGAGCTTCTGAGCCTCGCCTTCCAGCAAACGCCCAACAGGAATGCCGGTCCATTTGCTCACCAGCTTGGCGATATCCTCTTCGTCAACTTCTTCCTTCAATAGTGGCGTGCCGCTCTTCTGCATGCTGGCGAAGCGTTCCTGCGCGCCAGCCAATTCCTTTTCCGTTTGCGCAATCGTTCCGTATCGGATCTCGGCCACTTTCGCCAGTTCACCCGCTCGTTCATAGCGCTGCTCTTCCGCCTTCAACTGCTCGATCTGCTCTTTCAATTTGCGGATTTTGCTGATGGCGTCTTTTTCCGCTTGCCACTGCGCCTTGCGTCCGCTGGAATCTTCCCGCAGCTTGGCGAGTTCTTTTTCAATTTGCGCGCGGCGTTCCACCGAATGTTTGTCGGTCTCTTTCAATAGCGCCTGGCGCTCAATCTCCAGCTGCATGATGCGCCGCTCGATCTCGTCGATTTCCGTGGGCAGGGAATCAATCTGCATGCGCAGGCTGGCCGCGGCCTCGTCGATCAAATCAATGGCTTTGTCGGGCAGGAAGCGGTCAGAGATGTAGCGGTGCGAAAGCGTTGCCGCGGCAATGATTGCGGAATCCTTGATGCGCACGCCGTGGTGCACTTCATACCGTTCTTTCAATCCGCGCAGAATGGCGATAGTGTCTTCCACCGACGGCTCCGCCACCATCACCGGCTGGAATCGGCGTTCCAGCGCGGGGTCTTTCTCAATGTATTTTTTGTATTCGTTCAGCGTGGTGGCGCCAATCGCGCGCAACTCGCCGCGAGCCAGCGCCGGCTTCAGCATGTTGGAAGCGTCCATCGCTCCTTCGGCGGCTCCTGCGCCAACCAAGGTGTGCAGCTCATCAATAAACAGGATGATCTGGCCTTCCGCGTCGGAGATTTCCTTCAACACCGCCTTCAGCCGGTCTTCAAATTCTCCGCGATACTTTGCGCCGGCCACCAGCGCCGCCAGATCCAGCGCAACCAGCTTCTTGGTCTTCAGCACGTCGGGGACATCGCCAGACACGATGCGCTGCGCCAGTCCCTCGGCAATCGCGGTCTTTCCCACGCCTGGCTCGCCAATCAGCACCGGATTGTTCTTCGTGCGGCGCGCCAATATCTGCATCACGCGGCGAATCTCTTCATCGCGGCCAATCACCGGATCCAGCTTCGAGCGCCGCGCCAACTCCGTCAGGTCGCGCGCGTATTTTTCCAGTGCCTCGTAGGTGGCCTCCGGATTTTGCGAAGTCACCCGCTGGCTGCCGCGAACACCAGCAAGGGCCTGCAAGATCGCTTCGTGCGTCGCGCCATTCCTCTTCAGCAATTTTCCAGCGGGGTCGCGGTCTTCGCCGGCAATCGCCAGAAAAAGATGCTCCGTCGAAACATACTCATCCTTGAATTTGGTCGCTTCAGTGAACGAGCGCTCCAGCACATCGTTCAACGCCCGGCTTAGATTCTGCTGTGTGAATCCCTGCACCTTCGGCAGACGTGCGATCTCGCGCTCGATGTCCTGTGCGATCAGTTCGGGGCGAATCCCCAATCGCGCGATCAGCGGCGGCACCACGCCGTCCTGTTGCTGCACAAGCGCAGCCAACAGGTGCACCGGTTCCACTGATTGGTTTTCATGGCGCGCGGCTATTTCTTGCGCCTCTTGCAAGGCTTCCTGAGCTTTCACCGTCATTTTGTCGAAACGCAGCATGGTTCCCTCACTCTAAAAAAAGGGGCTGGCCTGGGCGGCAGCCCCCTATGCTATCGCACGGCGATTTCGCCGTTCGCACTTTTTTGCGAATTAGCGGCCGGCTCCAGCAGCAGCGGCAACGGGAGCGCTTGCCTCCACATTCACCTTGATCTGCTTCGGCTTGGCTTCCTCGCGCTTCGGTATGCTCAGCGTCAACGCACCATTTTTGTAGTCCGCCTTGATGGCTTCAGTGTTCACGGTGTTCGCCAGGGCGAAACTCCGGTTGAACGCTCCATACGAACGTTCCACGCGCAGATAGTTGCCCTCGTCCACTTTCTTTTCGAACTTGCGTTCCCCGCGAATGGTCAGAATGTTGTTCTCGACGCGAATGTCGAGCTCCTCCGGCTTGATGTCCGGCAGATCGGCCTTCACGACCAGTTCGTGCTCGGTCTCGTGGATGTCCACAGGCGGCGCCCACGTGGTCAGATTGCCTTCTTCCGAAGAACGATCAAAGGCCTCGCTGAAAAGGCGGTTGATCTGGTGTTGCAACGCGGATTCTCCGCGAAACGCATCGAAGCGGTTGATGGTAGCTCTCATTCGTATCTCCTCCAGAGCATGATTACAGTTAAATAATAAAATATGAGTGCGTACATGTCAACTGAGTTCTTCGGGACTCACATTCTATCTGTAAGTCATGTGTCTTCAGCATAATATTGATAGCTGAGATCTCCTCGCCTCCCTGAATTTTCCTTTGGCGCACAGCGGCGATTTGTGCTTCCCGAGCCTAGGTCCAACTGTTTTGTTATATTTGGACCCGATGCAGCTCAAAGATCTCGATTACTTCCTTCCTTCTGACCGCATTGCTCAGCGGCCTCTTGAGCGCCGCGAGCAGTCCCGCCTGTTGTTGCTGGATCGCGCCTCTGGTGCCTGGCAGGACCGCAGCTTTGCGAATCTTCCCGAACTACTCCGTGGAGACGAACTGCTGGTCCTGAATGCCGCTCGAGTGCTTCCCGCTAGACTCTACGGCAGGCGCAAAGGCCTGCAGGCGCAGCCTCCTTCCCGAAAATCAGCCCGCGAACATCTCTCCGGTTCAGTGGAAGTCTTCCTGACCCGTCACATCGAAGATGAAGTCTGGGAAGCGTTGGTCCGGCCGGGACGAAAGTTGCGCGTCGGAGAACGCGTGGAATTTGGCGCCGGAGAACTTGAAGCCGAAATTCTCACCCGCGGCGAACTCGGAATACGCACGCTTCGTTTTCTTTCGCGCAACAATCTCAGCGTCGCGGAGAATTTCGAAAAGCTCGGCCATGTGCCGCTGCCGCCTTATATCGATCGCCCCGACGAAGTCTCCGACCGCGAGCGCTATCAGACCGTCTATGCGCGGCAGCCGGGAGCAGTTGCCGCGCCAACCGCAGGCCTGCACTTCACCCCGGAAATATTGCGCAACATTCGCGAGCGCGGATGCGAAATCTGTGAGGTCATCCTGAACGTAGGATTAGGGACCTTCCAGCCGGTTCACACCGAAACGCTTGAGGAGCACAGGATTCACACCGAGTCCTACGAAATCGCGGAAGACGCAGTGGAAAAAATCAGTAAAGCGAAACGCGACGGCCGCCCGGTGCTGGCCATCGGCACCACGGTGGTGCGCACCTTGGAGGATGCGGCGCAGCGCGCAATCCTCGCGGGGAATTCAGAGTTATTGCGTTCCGGCCGCGGCGAAGCGCAAATCTTCATCGTCCCCGGTTATTCTTTCCGAGTCGTCGACATGCTGCTGACGAATTTTCATTTGCCGAAATCGACGCTGTTGGCGCTGGTATCCGCTTTTGCGGGAAGAGAACACGTGCTGGCGGCCTACCGGCACGCCGTGGAATCCAACTACCGATTTTACAGTTACGGCGACTGCATGCTGATTCGTTAACCTAGTAAGAGTCTGCGTCTTAGAATAGCGCTGACTTTTGTGCCAGCTACGATGTTCGAGATGAATCCAACGGATGCACTACAAGGACATCCTGAAGCCACTTCCCAAAAACTACCGCACAAAAAAAGAGGGAGCTGAACCCAATGCAGCTCCCTTCAACTTTGGTCACCCACGTTTGTGAAATCTCCCTTCAGTTCGTCAATACGAAAGCGCTCTTGTTCCCTGCGAAACGCAGTTCGAGCACTTTGCCGTCGTTGTCGGAAAGAATTTCCGTGTATTCAGACTTGACGTTGCGCTCTTCCCAGCGCCCATCCGCTTCCGCCACTACTTTGTTGTTCTTCTTCATGGTCAGGTGGTTGCCGTCGATCAGCACGTTGTAGTCTCCGGCTTTTACGTCGTATTTGCCGACATGCACGTTGTGGTTTAAAGGAAGGCTTTTGCTCATTGGTTTGGCGAATGCCGGAATTGCAATGGCGACCGCCGCCAATAGAACAAAGCTTCGTAGCCAGGATTTGTTATGCATTGCGTGTCAATCCTTTCGAGGAGCGAGTCAGCCGAGGAAGCGATTTGCGGATAGATAGAGTTGACACGCAGGCAGGCTGAAGAGTAGCCTCCCGAAGAAGACACCTCTACTTCCTGGTTACGAGCCGGAAAGACTGCGTGTCACTGGCCCCGCGGCTGCCACCGCGGGGTTTTTTGTAGCGAAACTCGTTCTATCCCAAAACAGTCCAAAATGCGGCTGCACCCGTATAGACGAACGTCACCCAAGGAATGTTTCGCGCAAAGATGTAATTTTTTGTGCACTTTCCGGCCATCCAAATTGACTCTTGCGGTCTTACTTTCGCTTAGGCATCGGCGCACTGCTTCATCTATACTCTGGTACACGGGCCCAATACTCGGATGCGACTCTTAGTTCTTAGCGATCTCCACGCCAATCTCACAGCACTGCAAGCCGCGCTTTCCGCGGCTAAGGGAAGCTGGGACCGTGTGGTGTGCCTCGGTGATGTGGTTGGCTATGGCCCCGACCCCAATGAAGTCACCTCGCAGATCCGCGAAATGGGTGCGGTCACCATCCGCGGAAATCACGACAAGGCCGTCGCCGATTTGATGGTCACAGACGACTTTAATCCTATTGCGCGCGCTGCGGTTCAATGGACGCGCGCGCAACTTTCTAACGAGAACATGGATTGGCTCGCCTCACTGCCGCAAGGACCAATCGAAGCCGAAGGAGTTGTGCTCGTGCACGGCGCGTTTCAAGACGAAGATGAGTACGTCTTCACGCCATCGCAAGCCCTCGAAGGTCTCCTGGATTCCACTCTTCCCGTCACGTTCTACGGGCACACTCACCACCAGGGCGGCTTCTCTTACCAGGACACGCAGCTGGAAGTTTTGCAGCTGCACCCGCGAGACTCCGAGGTGCGCAGCGCTCTGCGCGTCGATGACAAGAAACGTTATTTGTTGAATCCGGGATCGATTGGCCAGCCGCGCGACGGCGATCCTCGTGCCAGTTTCGCTATCGGCGATCTGCAAAACCAGGTCGTGGAATTCTGGCGTGTGCCCTATGACATTGAAGTGGTTCAGGACCGCATGCGAGCGGCGCGTTTGCCTGAACCCTTGGCGCTCCGCTTAAGCGTTGGACGCTAAGCGGCAAAAGATTCGCTGTTCGCGGAGCAGGTTCCCATGCAAGAGCCTCTGCACACCACGGAAGAGCAGCAGAAACCGGCCAGCGATTTGCGCGCCACGCTGTCGCTTGCGGGCATCGTCATTCTCGTCATCGCCGCTAGTCTGTGGTTCCTGTTCAAACCAACCCCTGCACCTCAGCAAAACACTCTACAGCTCGTAGTTACGCCCAAAATGAGCGACTCCGAGAGAGACTACGCAAAGTTTCTGCGCGTGGAAAACGTCGCCATGAGCCGCGCCGAAAATTTCCTGCATCAGGAAGTTACCACCATGAATGCCGAAATTGTGAATTCCGGCCCGCAAGCCATCGCCGCCCTGGAACTTTCCGTGGAGTTCTCCGACGAAATGAACCAGGTGGTCCTCCGCGAAGCCCGCGCCGTCCTCGGCACTCCTCCCGCTGCCCTGGCCGCTGGCGAAAGGCGCTCGTTCGAGATCTCGTTCGATCATGTCCCTCCTTCCTGGAACATGCAGCAGCCTGTCGTGCGCGTGACGAACCTGCAACTCGCCAAAGCAAAATAAACCTGCCCGGTACCAACTAGTTAGTTTATTACCGAAGTATGGACTTTGCCGAGGAGCTACGGGGCAGCCTTCAGGAATTCCTTGTCGGAGCTACTATTGAAATCCGCGAAAACGGCAGCCGCATCACCGCCATTTCCCCGTTTTCCTGGGAAGTTCGAGGTGAAGGCGGCAAGCCGTTGCTTCATCTGTGGGAGGAAAACTGCAACGTCACGCGCCGCGTGCTGGCCATCGTGGACCAATCCGACAGTCGCATGGCTCTGGTGGTCGAGCGATTCGGGCGCATAAAACCGGAACGCATGGAAATTGTTCGCGTCGAGTTTGTTCGCGGCGCCCGTCAGCTTTCGCGCGAAGATTTCTGCGAGCAGTTGCGGCGCATCCTGGCTGAACAATTCCCCGATGAGATTGTCGAACACGTCACCACCGCGGCCGATCTTGAGCACTCACTATCTCGCATCTACGTCCGCGGTGTCTCTCGCCGCGGCAGCCACTCCTGCGCCTTTCTCGCCGTCCCGCATGGCGAATTGCCCGACGCCATCGAAAGCTGCTTGACGTTTGCCCTGTTGTGGCTGCAACGCGCCCGCCAGACGGCCGGTTCCGGCACCGTCTCTGCTCTACGTCTGATTCTGCCTAAGGGTAAATCTTCCATACTTGCCCACCGTCTCGCCGTCATCGATCCTCGCTTGCCCATCCAAATCTTCGAACTCGACGGCCTCAGCGAAACCCTCCAAAGAGTCGATCCCTGTGCCAGCGGGAATGTCGCCACTTGGCTTGTCCCTCGCCGCGAGTCGCAACTCCTTCTCGATCGCGCCGCCGCGGACCTCACCCCGGTCATCGCACTAGCTCCTGAGGAGATTACCGTGCATCCCTCGACGCAAGACCACGAGGTCGTGCTGCGTTTTCGCGGCTTGTCTTTTGCGCGCTGGAACGATGGCCAGGTGTTTTTCGACGCTGGCGGAACTTGGGCAGAATTGCGAAAGGACGGCGAACTCGAGCTGAAGCAACTGGTCCTGAATCTCCAGAATTTTCGTAATCCCCTGGCGTCGCAGATGCGTCATCCCTTATATCGCGCGCAGTCGGAACGCTGGCTGCAATCCGTTGTTCAGCAAGACGTTTCCCGCATCGATGTCACGCTCCTTCTCGACCGGGTGTACGAACAAGTTTTTGCGCAATCCGCCGCGCAGCACGGCATCCTCGATCTTCTCGGCATCACTCGAGCCGGCCGCCTTGCCATTCTTGAATTGAAAACCACCGAAGATCTGGATCTGCCCTTGCAAGCGGCGGACTATGGGGCGCGCATCCGACGGCATCAGGAAGCGGGTGATTTTGAGCATTACGGCTATTTCCCCGGTGTGCAACTGCAACCCGCGCCGCCTGTGGTGTACCTGATCGCGCCGGCTTTGCGTTTTCATCCTTCCACCGATGTACTTCTGGAGTTTTTCCGCCCGGAAATGGAAGTCATCCGCATTGGACTGGCGGAAAGCTGGCGCCGCGGTCTTCGCGTGATGATGCGCCAGTAGTGGCCTCAATAATATTCTCCATGCACTTGCGCGTCAGTCCGCTATGATGGGGCGATCTCGCTCTCACACGTTAAATCCTCGGGCTGCCACTTGGTGATCGGTTCATGCTGAAGAAACTTTTTGCCGTCGTTGGTCTTTTGGTTTTTTGCGTAACAGCGTCGCACGCCAATTCTTCCTACACCGAACGTTTGGACGACCCGCGTGCGGTCTACCTTACTCCCGCCAAATTTCCCGTTCACGCCGACGGCCTCGCCGACGATTCCGATGCTCTGCAGCAAGCCATTAACACTGTTCACGAAACCACCGTCCAGGGTATTCTCTTTCTGCCATCGGGCCGCTATCGCCTGTCCCGCACCATCTATATCTGGCCCGGAATCCGTGTTATTGGCTACGGCGCAACGCGGCCGGTGCTCGTCTTGGGCGCAAATACACCGGGCTTTCAGCAAGACCCCACCTACATGATTTTCTTCGCTGGCGGCCGCCCGCAGAAGAACTCTTCTTCCGCAAACTCCGCGCAGGCCGCGAACGCCGCTCCTCCGGACGCCAGCCCTGGCACTTTTTATTCCGCCTTGAGCAACATCGATCTGGAAATTCAGGATGGCAACCCCGGTGCCGTAGGCATCCGCGCACACTACGCGCAGCACTGTTTTCTGGCGCACATGGATTTCCACCTTGGTTCAGCACTCGCCGGCATTCACGACGGCGGCAACGTTGCCCACGACCTGCATTTCTTCGGCGGCAAATACGGCATATGGACGCGCAAACCCTCGCCCGGCTGGCAATTCACCGTAATCGACAGCACCTTCGAGGGCCAAAGCGAAGCGGCGATTCGCGAGCACGAAGCGGGACTCACCCTGATCCGCCCGCAATTCAAAAATGTCCCCACAGCCATTTCCATCGACGCCAAATATTCCGACGAACTCTGGATCAAGGATGCGCGCCTCGAAAATATCACTGGCCCGGCCGTAATCATCAGCAACGAGAACAGCCCTCGCACCGAAATCAATATGGAAAATGCGATTTGTCGCGGCGTCCCGGTTTTTGCGCTGTTTCGCGAAAGCGGCAGGCAAATCGCCGGCCCGCGCGGCATGTATGCCGTCAAAACGTTCTCGCACGGTTTTCATTTCGACGACATCGGGGCCACTCCCGCCATTCAAGATGTCTTTGACGCCGAGCCTTTGTCCGCTCTTCTGTCGCCGGTTGCTTCTGACATCCGCGATCTGCCGCCCATGAATACTTGGGTCAACATTCGCACGCTCGGTGCCACGGGTGATGGCTCAACCGACGACACCGCCGCGCTGCGGAAAGCCATCGCCGAACACAACAGCATCTATTTTCCGTCAGGCCAGTACCTCGTCACAGACACGATCGTGCTCAAGCCAGACACCGTACTCATCGGCCTGCATCCCAGCGTCACGCGCATCTTGCTTGCCGACGGAACTCTCGCGTTCCAGGGCGTCGGCGCTCCCAAGCCGTTGCTCGAAGCGCCCCAAGGCGGCACAAACATCGTTACCGGCATCGGCCTGTACACCAACGGCATTAATCCGCGCGCTGTCGCCGCGAAGTGGATGGCGGGCAAGGATTCCATGCTCAACGACGTACGCTTTCTCGGCGGCCACGGCACTGTCGATCCGAATTCCACGCCCGACGAGCGCCGCAAAGTGTGGGAGCAAATCTACAATAACAACAACACTGCCGACTCCAACATCAAGCGTCGATGGGACGGCCAATATCCCAGCCTCTGGATTACCAACGGCGGCGGTGGAACTTTCCTCGACATCTGGACTCCCAGCCCATTCGCGCAAGCCGGCTTGTACATTTCCAACACTTCCACCAGCGGGCGCATTTACGAGCTGTCCAGCGAGCATCACATCCGCGCCGAAGTCGTCTTGCAGAACGCGGCGAACTGGCAGATTTACGGGCTGCAAACGGAAGAAGAGCGCGGCGAAGGCGGTTTCGCGTTGCCGCTCGAAATCCGCGATTCCAGCAACATCACCATCGCCAACCTGCACATGTATCGCGTCGTCAGCAGCTATCAGCCGTTTCCGTACGCCGCGAAAATCGAAAACTCAAAAAATATCCGCTTCCGCAACCTGCATTGCTACAGCGACAGCAAAGTTTCGTTTGACAATGCTGTTTTCGATCAGACCCATCACGTTGAAATCCGCCAGCGCGAATTTGCCTGGCTCAACATTTCCGGGAACCCACCGCAAACTAGCCCTGGCCGGCCCGCTCCGGTCCTCGCCGAAGGCGCCAAAGTGCTGAAGCTCGCTGGCGGCTTCTTCAATATCTCTGGCGGCGCTGTCGACAATTCCGGCGACTTCTATTTTGTCGATGCCAAATGGCAGAAGATTTATCGCTGGTCGGTGTCCTCGCGCCAACTTTCCGTCGTGCGTGACAATCCGCTCGATCCCGTTCAGCTTGCATTCGATAAGTCCGGCAACCTGCTCGTGATCTCCTATCAAGGTTCCGGCACGGTCTACACCTTTAAGCCCGGCACGAGCTTTGATCAGCTCACGCTCCTCAAGCCAGAGCCGAGCGCGCCGCGTCCTGGAATGACTCCGATTCTTCCCGTGGACTACTGGCGCAACGAAAATGATTTCGCCGAAATTGCCACGCGCCCGAAGCCTTACCAGTTTGTTTCCATGGACCACAGCACGTTTATTTCCGCCGGCGAAGATTTTGTCACCGGCCAACTGTATTACGGCTCCAAAATTCACGACGTGCTTCGCGCATTTGGTTTAGCTCCCGCAAAAATCGGCCAGAGCTTTTACGTTTCCGACGAATCCGAAGAGAAAACCTACCGCGCCACGGTCGCCGAGGACGGCACGCTCACGAATCTGCAACTCTTCGCCAACGTAGGCGGCGAGAGCGTCGCCGAAGATTCCCAGGGCAACGTCTTCATTGCCGCCGGCCAAATCTACGTTTACAATCCCGCGGGCAAACTCATCGGCTCCATCGACGTCCCCGAACGCCCATCCCAATTGCTCTTCGGTGGCCCCGACAAAAATACCCTCTTCATCGCCGCTCGCACCTCACTCTACGCCCTGCAACTGTAGGGGCACGATACATCGTGCCCTCTTGGGTTGGTTGGCCTGAGGGTTATTTAAAGGGTTCTCTCAGAGTTTTGCTCAAGGGGTTGCTCAGGTTTTTGACAAGATTGAATCACCATTCCCCGGAACCCTGTGGTGGGCGAGATTCTCATCATCCCACTCCCATTGCATTGGATTGTCCGCAATATACCTGCACGTGGCGGCATCCGCATCGCGCACAACTCGTTCAAAGTAGTTCTTCTGCCAGACCGCCGCTGAAGCGACACCTAAGGCTTCTCGCGCCAGTCTCGTCGCCGCCGCCTTATACGTCCGCACGATCGTCGGAATCGAACCGCGCACCGGCGCTTGGAATCCCTCCGTCTCTCCCGCACCCCGATCGGAGGGCACGATGTATCGTGCCCCTACACTTAGTCGAACGATGCCGTGCAGATGGTTCGGCATCACGATAAATTCCTCGATCGCTGCGTTTTTAGAATGTTCCGGAATGCGCACCCAGCAGTCGCGCACAAGCTCTCCGAGTCTACTCAAAATCACCCGTCCATGCTCAACGTTGCCAAAGATGTTCCTGCGATCATCTGAGCAAATCGTCAGAAAATAGGCTCGCGGCTCCGTGTAATCCGCACCGGGTATTCGTATAGATCTGCGATGAAAACTGCTCTCCCCGCTCATTTTCCACCGTGTAGGGGCACGATACATCGTGCCCTCTTAGGTTAGCCTTTAGGCCTGCGGCTCACGCTCAACGATATCCATGTGTAAATAATCTAATCGACAATGATGGGACTCCCGAGCTCTCAGGCTAGGAGTCGATTGATTGCCGCCGGTACGCCAGCTCGACATACCCGTTCTTGTAAGCGACTGCGTTTTTCAGATTCCACCTTTGCTCCGTGCCGGAATCTCCGAATAGGCTCAGTCCGTCGCCCAATGTCACCGGCGCTATCATCAATCGGATTTCGTCCACTAAACCCAGCTTCAGAAAACTCTGGCCTAATATCGCCCCTCCCACCACCCACACATTTCGGTACCGCGGTGCGAGGATTTCATCCACGAATCTCTTCAGGTCGCCTGAGTAGAACTCCACGCTCTTCCTCGTGGATGGCAGCTCTCTAGTTGTCAACACGATCGTCGGAGTATCGCCATAGGGCCAGCCGAGTTGCAGCGCGTGTTCATAGGTGCGAGAACCGAGCACGTAACAGTCTATCGACTCGATAACCTCAGCGCTGTTGTCGGTAACCCCTTTTTCGTACACATCGCCAGAACTGTCCATCCACGAAATGCTGTTGTCTTTCTTGGCGATGAATCCATCAAGGCTTGCAACTACGTGCAGCGTTATCGTCGCTCTACCTGTCCTCGACATATCTCCTCGCTCTTAACGAATCACGAATCACAAATCACGTCTCACTTTCACTCAGTGATTCCCAAAGGTCCAGCTCAGGCCGGAACTGCTGCCATAGTCGCTGCCAGCGAAGCCGGGAGGAGGGCGATTGTCCCAGTTGCCGTAGAAGGAAATGTTCCACGTCAGATTGCTCCACAATTTCACGTAGTACGCAGTGTTCAGCGTGTAGTGCACGCGGCCGGGCTCGGACAGGGCGGGAAGCACATAGTTGCTGATCTCTAGGTTCGTCTTGTTGAACCAGAAGAGTTTCACTTGCGCGCCGATTAGTGCTGAGGTTACGTCCTGCGTGGTGGCGGACACCACGTTCTCCAGATAGTTGATGCGTTGCCACGCAACACCACCCGTCACATTGATGGTGGCGTGATTGGTGTTCTTCAAGTACCGCCCGATCCCGCCGCCAAAGGTGCTCTGTAGCTGGATTCCCTGAACCGAGCTTTGCAGGAAATCGGCGAGCCCGGCGTAATACCAATTGTTCCAGCGCAACAGACGCAGCGCGTTCACGTTGATCTCATTGCGCGTCGAGGCGTTGGTTCCCGTGCTGGACGATAAAGTCGAATTGTAGCTGGCGCTGGCGGACCAACGCGGACGCGGGTAGTTGATCTCGGAGCTCAAACTGTATTGCGCCGACTGGTTGCCCTTGGTGTAGATAAAGCCTATGCCGATGTCGCCATTGAAGCGCTGCCAGAAATTGCTCGAGGTTTCATCCATCTTGATGACCTGAGACTTCTCGACTTCCACCTTGGTGTTCGCCGCGGGATCAAAGACCTCGACCTTCACGGGGCGGCTACCCGGCGTTTCGGCCGTGGCGATGGTTCCGGAATAAACGAATCCGTCCTGCGTCTTCACGATGAACAGTTGCTTGCTTTCCACGTGGTCGACCTTCGACCAATCCACTGATTGCGTGCTCAAAATATAGTCCACGCTGATAAATAGCGTATCCGCATCCAGCCCCTTGATCTCGCACGTGATGCGGTCGCCGTTGCGCATGATGATCACGTCGCTCTTGTCGCGCGCAAACAAGGGCGCGGCAACAAACAGCGCGCCCCACAAAACAATGGTTCTGGCTTTCATGGCAAGTTCCTCTTGCTGCCGTGATGGAAAAATCCTGTGCAAACACTCCGTAAGGACAAGTTGGATTCTTCCATATTCCCAGCGGCAAGTCTTGTGGATTGCGAACGTTTTGAGGCGCAAGCAGTACCGCGTGGGGCGGCACTAGGAGAAACGTCAGGGCTTTGGCGCGGGTTCCGGCATCACGTAGCCGGACGTGGCGGGCAGGCCGGCGCGTTCCAATTGCACCGTGGCGTGCTCGATGCCGAACTCTTCCGACACCTTCTGGCAGATCGCGTGGATGATCTTTTCGCACTGGTCCATGTGCATGTCGGGGATGCGCGCATGGCAGCTCAGGGCGTTATGGCCTCCACCCAGCGACCAGATGTGCACATCGTGCACTTCCACCACTTGTTCCAGCGAAAGAATCGCGCGCGCCACTTCTTCCACCTTCATCTCGCGCGGCCTTCCTTCCAGCAGGATGTGCGCCGATTCGCGCAGAATGCCGATCGAGGAATACAGAACCAGGAACCCGATCGCGAGCCCCAGGATGGGGTCAATCCAATGCGCGCCCGTGTAATGAATGATGACAGCGCCAACGATGATGGCAATGTTGGATAGCGCGTCGCCGAAATTGTGCACCAGGATGCTGCGAAGGTTCAGGTCGGCATGCCCGCGCACCAAAGCCAGTGTGATGCCGCCATTTACCACCAGCGCTGCAAGCGAGGTCCAGATCATCCAGCTCTCCACAACGGATTGCGGAGTGCGCAGCCGCTCAATCGCTTCGTAGCCCAGCCAGACAGACAGCAGTATCAGCAGGATCGCGTTGGTGAACGCAGCCAGGGTTCCAGCGCGATGATAACCGTAAGTGCGCTCGGAATCGGCAGGCCGCTGCGCCAGGCGCATGGCCAGCCACGAAATGCCGAGCGCGGGAACGTCGGAAAGATTGTGAACCGCATCGTTCAGTAGAGCGACGGAACGGCCCAGAAAGCCGCCAAAGACTTCCGCCACCACCAGTCCCAGCGTGGCGACCATCGCCCAGCCCAATACGGACGCGCTCATCGGCGGATGGGCGTGGCCGTGCCCGTGATCGTGGGCATGGTCATGCTGGTGAACGTGCACGGCCATATTGTACGAGGTTGAGGCCCGAAGTGCAGCCTGCGCCGCGCGCACCCGTTAGTGGGAACTATGACAACACCCTTGAGCGAATTCGTTGACGCTGCGGGTATCCACTGCCACCATCAGGAATAGCACCGACTCGCCGGGTAGCACCGCCGCAGGGGAACCCAGCCCGGACGTCACGCTGACGGACATGACTAATCCCATCGCCAAACTGTCGTTCTGGGGTGTGCGCGGTTCCACGCCTACGGTGGACCCTGCCACGTGGCGCTACGGTGGAAACACGCCTTGCCTCGAGCTGATCGCCCCAGACGGCACTCAGTTCATTCTGGATTGCGGCACGGGTCTGCGCATGCTCGGAAATCGTTGGGGCAACGCGGAGGGAGCGTCTTATCCCGAGACGCACATTTTTGTAACCCACTACCATTGGGATCATATTCAGGGACTTCCCTTCTTCGCGCCTCTGTACGTGCAGAAAAACGAATTCCAGTTTTATAGCTTCCGCTCAAAATTTCTGGGCAAAGACTCGCTCCGGCAGGTGTTTGAGACGCAGATGGCGCTGCCGTATTTTCCGGTGGATTTTTCCGCCATGAGCGCCCGGCGAAAATTCCGCGAACTCGATGGGGGCGAAAGCTTTCAAGTCGGCTCGAACAAGGTGACCGCGCGGTGGCTGAATCACCCGCAGGGATGCCTGGGGTTCCGCATCGAGACGCCCGCGGGAACCGTGGTTTACGCCACGGACAACGAACCCGGCGATTCGGCGCGGGACCAGAGCCTGAAAGAATTGGCCGCTGATGCCGACATCTTCATTAACGACGCGCAATTCACGCCCACGCAACTTGCCTCCACCAGAAAGGGTTGGGGGCACTCCTCCTGGCGAGAAGGGGTGAACGTTGCGCGCGAAGTGAATGCCAAAACGTTGGTGCTGTTTCACCACGACCCGGACTCCACCGACCGCATCATCGACGGTCTGTTGAGCCAGGCTCGCGAAGAGTTCGACTCCGTCTTCGCCGCAAGTGAAGGCATGGTGATTACCCTGGGTTCCGCGAATGAGCCCGTGCAGGCGCACATGCCGGGATCCCGCACGGCGTTGCGGCGCGAAGCGCAATTCCGCGCTTGCGTCATGGGAGTTACCGCGGAGGGGCAGAAATTCGAGGAAGATACGCTGGTGCGGGATTTGTCGCTACAAGGCGCGCTGATTTCCCTGAAACACAGCCCCAGGATGCAGTCTGAACTACAGGTAACTATGGAAACGCCGACAGCCGATGGACTGCAGGCCATGCGTCTGCGCGGCTATGTGGTGCGTATTGAAGAAGGCGTGGAAAAGGGCACAACCGCGGTAGGCGTGGTGTTCACAGACTGATAACCGCAGGTTTTGCTCCCACACACCATCGAAATTTTTGCCAGCAAAACTTAGCTGAGTTCGCCGATCTTCTGATCGAGATGCGCGAGAGCGGCTTCAAGAGATTTCCGGTGATTTGGATTGGTAGCGTTCTGCAGGTCGTTCTGGATGCGCGTTCGAGATAGTTGCAACCCGCGTCGATCTTGTTCGCGGCGTACTTGCTCAGCGGTCTTCTGGCCCTTGCCCTGGGAATCAGTCACAATTTTCTTCGCTTCCACCTGGGATTCCACATCTTTGCTCTCCCAACCCCGTGCCATGCCTCTATTTTGACACAAACCAGCGCCCGGTATCGATTTTCCTCAAAGAAAATGCGGTGGGATTGCTATGCACCGGCCGAGCGGCGCTTGGCCGCTGCTGACGCCGGTGGCGCAACAAAACTTCGGATGGAGTCCTGCGCTAGCCGCGCGAAACGTTCCGCGAAGAAGCCGGAGTAGCAGAATTGTGCCTGATGATCCGCCCAGCGGATGTGCAGCAGCCAGTTGTCGCCGTCGGGCTCAACAAGGATGGCTTTGATGTCGCGCGTCGGAATCACCACCAATGCGCGGAAATCTTTGTCCAGCGCCCACACATTTTGCGAAGAAAGGAAAAGCTGTGCCTGCATCGCCACAGCATTGCCCGCCTGATACTCGCCGCCGCCCACAACCGTTTGCGCGCCCAGTTCGCGAGCCTTCAGGTCCGTGGCCGATTCCGTTTCAGCTGGCGGTAAAAGAATCGACGCCACGAACAGCAGCAGCCCGAAGATCGCGGTCAACCACCCGTTCCAAAGACCCAGCGGCAATACCACCAGGGCCGCGCCGAAAATGCCCAGAGCTACACGGAACAGCGTCCATGACTTCTCGTTGCGATGAAGCTGCAACAACTTCGGCGAACGCTGAATCAGCAAGAAGGCGGCGGCGCCAACGAAATTGCGCAACCGCTGGAATGAATTCACTTCGCCGGTGGTGATAGCTGTGGGTGTCGTGCTCATGACTAACTCTGGCCGCTATTCTACCTCAGCCTGCAACCCTTGTATCTCTCTCATTCGGGCAAAGGCGCGGCGAACGTGAGGAATGACGATGGAACCGCCCACCACCACGGCCACATTCAGGGTGTCGATTACCTCCCCACGGCGCCAGCCAACCTCCCCGCACCGCACCAGGTGATAGGTGATGCAGTCATCGCAGCGCAGCACGGTGGACGCCACCAGGCCCAGAAGTTCCTTGGTTTTGGTATCCAAGGGACCGGGTTCATAGGCCTGATGGTCCAAAGCAAAGAATCGCTTCATACCGAGGTGGCCGCAATTCAGGATTTCTTCGTTCAGTTCGCTGCGGGATTTCTGGAAATCGTCGAGAGAGTCGTGCATGGCGCCTCCGCAAAGACCGCAACATTATGCACGGGGAAGGTAAGAATGCGAATGCGGCGGGCTCTTTACTTTACAACAAAAAGTACTTGACAATAGAAACCTCGGCCCCTATTCTGCTCTCAGCGGCGGCATTCCCTTCGACGAGGCACATCCCTATGACCAAACGCATTCTCGCAATTGCTGTCATCTTTCTTGGCACCACCGCCGCCTGGTGCATTCTCGGTTCCGCCCTTTTTCTTCGCACGCAATCCACCACCAACTCGCTTTCCGGACGAGTCGCGTCCACCTGGGGGGATACCCAGGAGCAGACTCAGCCTGATATTCACTACTTGATCGAACGCACGGAAACGGTTACATCCGAGGAAGACGGGAAGAAGATCACGCGACGGGAGAACAGACTGACGCCGCAGCCCGTGGCACTGGATTCGAGCAAAATCCAGGCCGACTTCCATGTGGACTACCGGCAAAAAGGGCTGCTGTGGTTCAGCACCTATCAGGTTGCTTTTCAGGGAGAGCACGCCTTTCACAATCCAACGGCAAACGACCAGACGTTTGAGTTTCGGCTGTCGTTGCCGGCGCAAAGAGCGGTGTATGACGGCCTGGCGCTTTATCTGGATGGGAAGCCGCTGCCCTTGACGTTCGGCGCATCGGTGGTTTCCGCGAAGGCGGTGATTCCCGCGGGAGCCAGCGGTGTTCTGAAGGCCACCTATCGTTCCCAGGGCCAGAAAAGCTGGAGGTATCGCTTGGCGCAAGCGGCTACGGGCAACGCGGTTTCGCGCGATGCGTCCGGCATTTCAGAGGCCAGCGATTTTCACATGATCGTGCGAACAGATTTTGCAGGCTTTGATTTTCCCGACAATTCGCTTTCTCCGACGATGAAGCAACCGGCGGGAAAGGGCTGGGAGTTGCGCTGGGATTACCAGAATCTCGTTTCCGGATTCGACATCGCGCTGGTGATGCCAGAGAAACTGCAGCCCGGGCCCCTTGCAGGCGAAATCAGTTATTTTGCGCCGGTGTCGCTCTTTTTCTTTTTCTTTCTGGTGTTCATTCTTTCCACGCTGCGCGGAATCGATCTGCACCCGATGAACTATTTCTTTCTGGCCGCTGCGTTTTTCTCGTTTCACCTGTTGCTGGCGTATTTGGCGGACCACATCTCGATTCACTGGGCTTTTGCCATTTCCTCCGCGGTGTCAATGCTGCTGGTAGTCACATACCTGAGACTGGTGGTGAATTTGCGTTTTGCGTTATGGGATGCCGGGTTGGCGCAACTCGTTTACCTGGTTCTGTTCTCGTACGCATTCTTCTTTCAGGGCTTCACCGGCCTGGCGATAACCATCGGAGCGATCTTGTCGCTGTTTGTCGTCATGCAGATGACCGGACGCATTCACTGGGACGAAAAGTTTGCCCGGCGCGAAGCGGCAGTTAGCTTGCGCGCTTGAGGGACGCGGTCGCTTCCTCAACCCCAGTCATTCCGTAACATGCCGCGTCGCCATGGTTGGCAAATCCATTTGCTTATCAGGCCTAACGGCCACTTCCGCATTCTCCGGCGATTCGCCCAGCATGTTTGAAAGATGAATCAGCGACGGGTGGCAATCCGCGATCAGCTTTACCGCTCCGGTCAACGGGATCGACAGCAGCACGCCCATCGGTCCCCACAACCATCCCCAAAACAAGATTCCCGCGGTCGCCGCCACCGGACCGATGTTCATTCGCGACCCAATCAGCCGCGGGAAAATATAGTTCGACGAAACGACGTGGATGCAAATCATTGCAAATCCGATAGTCAGCAGCGTACTTACCGGCGCCGCTTGAATCAGTCCGGCCGTCACCGGAACCAGCGTAGCCAGCAGCGCTCCCAGAAACGGAATCAGATTTAATAGTCCGCTCACCACGCCCAGAATCAACACGCCCTGTATCTTCAGCGCCCACAGCAGCACCACCGTCACACTGGCCATGAACAGTCCCGCCGCAAGATTCCCGATCATGAACCGCCGCACCATCATCGCCAGGCTGTTCGAAAACTCCAGCGGATCATTCTTCGGCCCCAGCAGTTGCGCCATGGTCATGTACCACTTTTCCTTGCGCACCAGCATGAAGAACATCAGGAATGGCACTACACCCAGAATCAAGATGGCGCTCGACACCGACCCAAACCCTCGCACCAGGTACGATGGCCACGTCGGCGGCTGCCTCACCTTCACTTCCGTAACCTTTTTGCCGGGTTCCGGGTTCAACCGCTTCGCACTCTCTTCCACCCGTTCGATTTTGTGATTTATCGGCTCAACTATTTCTCTCACGCGGTCTGCGTAGGAAGGAAAGTTCTCAATAAATGTCGAAACGCGATTGTAAGAGCCGTACGCGGCCAGTCCCAGTCCCGCCATTCCAGCCATAATCAGCAGCGCCGCCGACACGGACCTCGGAATGTGCCAGCGCTCCAGTAAACTCACCAGCGGATCAATCAGGATTGACAGAAACGTTGCCAGCACCAGCGTGATGCAGAAAGAACTCGCCAGAAAACAAAATGCCATCGCCAGCGCCAGCACAATCACCCACAGCAGCTTGGCGATGCGATCAAACACCTGGGGCCGTGCAGTCAGCAGAGAAGATTTCATGTGTGATTTTTTGACCCGGTTCGGTAAATCCTCCCCGCCGGTACGACGAGGAGGATTCCCATTTCTACTAATCAGCTAAGCTTCCGCCGCGGAACTCGCTACTATTTAGTAGCCCGTTCCCGCTCTCTTCGATGCCACGTCCGTCGCCTTTACGTCCGCCGACGATTCGCCCGTCGAAGAGACATCTTCCGCGCCCGTGCGCTTCATGATGTCCTTCGATTCGCTGACTTCTTCCGAGGTGTCGCAGTGTACGGACAGCAAAATCCCGCCCTTCTGCAAACGCCCTTCGTATCGCTTGGCTTCGTATTCCGGTATGCCCAGCCCGATCAGCGCGCCTGTGAAGCCGCCCACAGCTCCGCCAACTCCAAGTCCTGCGAGTGCCGCCATGATCGGTCCGGCGGCGATGAAAGGACCCAAACCCGGAATCGCCAGCGCGCCGATGCCCGCTAGCCAGCCCAGCGCTCCACCGAGCACCGCGCCTGTTCCTGCTCCCGCGGTTGCTCCTTCGGGGGCCTTGGTTTCTTTTTGTGTCGCTATCTCCCGGGGACCGAGATTTTCCGGCAGCAGCACAGAAATATCTGAGCTCTCATATCCGGATTCGCGGAAAGCGTCGATGGCGTTTTCCACCGCGCTCCGGTTCGAATAAATACCCAATACCGACGTGTTCTTTGCCATGGTTCTGTCTCCCTATTTTTGAAAAAGTGTTCTGCCTGTTGCGATTTGCTTCTGAAGTATCGTGCACCGGGATACTTTCGTAACCCTTGCAGCGCGAACTTGAGCATGGACCACGCCACAGGTTGTACCAATACGGGTATCGCTGCAGTCGCTCGAAAACTCCACCTGAGACTTTTTCTTCGAGCCTCTGAAAGGTCCCAGAACCTTTTCGGAAAGCCTACGGCGTGCAAGGTTCTCCAGTACAGCTCACGCCGTATGGCCCCTCGCCCTACTACATAGTTATGATTCTTTGCGCGGCAAAGACCAGGTTTCTGGCAACGCACACAGGAGGAGTTTCGATGATCAGCAGAACATTTTTCAGAACTATCGCCATCGGTGTTGGCGTAGCGGCACTCAGCTTTACTGGGACTTCCATCCTTACTCAGGCCCAGCAGCCCGACAACACTGCTGCGAACAAACAGCAAGCACCGACCGCGGATCAGCAGAAGGAAACCGCCGCGGACCGCGAGCTCGCTCAGAAAATTCGCAAATCCATTGTCGACGACAAGTCGCTTTCCACTTACGGTCACAACGTAAAGGTGATAGTTCGCAACGGCATGGTCACTCTCAAGGGTCCCGTGCAATCCGCAGATGAAAAGAAAAACATTGGTGCCAAAGCGGCCGACGTCGCCGGCGGTGCCGATAAGGTGCAAAACGATCTGACCGTGAAGTCGTAACCTGCTATAGGTCGAGCCCGCGGGTCATCATTATTCATTCAATTCATTCATTGGATTGCCATTGAGATGACCCCGGGGCTCTCGACACCCGCTACACGTAAGTCACAGCATTCCCGGGGCTTTTCTTCTCGCGAAATACAGTGAATTTGGTATTCAAGTGCTTGCAGCAAAAGGGTTAATTTTACCCTGCCAAAATTTCCCAGAGACCGTGTTCTCAATTGGAGCTAGAATGCCAGGGCGAGCCGTCTTTTCAAATGCAAATGAATCTGCACCTTCACAACATCATCTTGTCGGATCGGGGATAAATAACTTGAAAATCCTGGTTGTCGATGACCATGACATCATTCGCCGCGGCCTCAAAGACTTACTTACCGCCAGGCCCGGCTGGGAAGTATGCGCCGAGGCTAAAACCGGCAGGGAAGCTGTTGCCCTCGCGGAACAGCTGAAACCCGAAATCATTGTCATGGACATCAGCATGCCCGACCTGAATGGTCTGGAAGCTGCCCGCCGCATTCACAAAGTACTTCCCAAGACCGGCATTCTCATCCTCACCATGCATTTCTCTGATCAACTCGTGCGCGACGTCGTCGAAGCGGGCGCCCGCGGCTATATCCTCAAGTCAGACGCCGACAAGGAACTCGTCACCGCCGTCGATTCCATCGCCAACCGCAGAACCTTTTTCACTCCGCGCGCCTCAGAAATGCTCTTGGACGGTTTCTCTCGCACCGTTACTGGCGCTGAACCCAAGCTGCCCCAACGCAACCGCTTGACCACGCGCGAACGCGAAATCGTTCAATTGCTGGCCGAGGGGAAAAGCAGCAAGGAAGTGGCCGTTGCTCTTGGCATCAGCGTCAAGACTGCAGAAACGCATCGCGCTAACATCATGCGCAAACTGGAATTGCATTCCGTCAGCGAACTCGTTCGCTACGCCATCAAAAATCAGATCATCGAGGCCTAACTTGTGCGATCCCAGCTCGCCACGCCCAAAGCACTTTGATCCGGAATTTTCGAAGCAATTCACTCGCCGCCCGCTCGCCGTTTTCGCTTTGCCACGGCTTGATGAAAATGTTGCCCTATGCCCCGTGTCCTGATCGTCGATGACCATGCTTTCATCCGCCGGGGTGTCCAAGCGATTTTGCAATCGTTTCCCGAATGGGAACTCATCGGCGAAGCCGGCAATGGCAGCGAAGCCGTCCAGCTTGCCGATGAACTCAAACCCGAAGTGATCCTGATGGATGTCACCATGCCCGGCATCAACGGCATTGAGGCCACCCGCATCATCCGTAACGCTCATCCGCAAATGAAAATTGTTCTGCTCACTCTTCACGAATCCCCAGAAATTCTCAGGAACGGTTTTCGCGCTGGTGCCCGTGGGTATCTCCTCAAAGCCGATGCTGAGCAGGAATTGCTCAAGGCCTTGCGTATCGTCGTCGGCGAAGGCACTTACGTCAGCCCCAAACTCGACAAAGCCGTCGTCACCGAAGTGATCAACGAAATCCGCACCGACCACTAATGCTGATTTGTACTTTAGTCATTCCGAACCGAACGCACTATTTTTGTCATTCGGAACGCAGGTGCACCGTTTTTGTCATTCCGAATCGCACGCAGTAGTTTGTCATTCCGAACGAAGTGAGGAATCCCTCTTCTCTTGGGTTTCTTTGTGCTCTCTGTATCCTTCGTGGTGAATCCTTCCGCTCCAGCAAACACCCGATAGAATTGCTCCTTCCCAAATTACAAACTGGCTGCGAATCCCCGTCTCACATGAGCTTTTGTGCCCGAACAAGAAACCATTCGACGCGCCGAACGCGACAAGCAACAAGGCAAATCCCCCTCCACGCAAGCTGGCGAATTCGTTCGCGAAGAAATGGACCACGTCCGCGAGGGTGTTCATGGCGCCAGGTCCACCGAGCAGGCAATCGCCATTGGTCTCTCCAAGGCGCGCCGCGGCGGCGTCGATCTTCCTCCGCCTCCCGGCAAGAAATCGTCGTCCTCGCGTGCGTCGAAAAGAAGATCCTCGTCCAAATCTTCCCGCAAACGCGCCAATTCCTCGCTCCGGGCGCTGCGCCGCGAGGGTTCCGCCTCCGCCTCTTCCGCGGCGCTCTCTCGTTTTGCAAAGGCCAGCGCTCGCAAGCGCGGTTCAGCAAGCCGCCATCGTGCCGCGGCAAAAGCCGCGCAAACTCGCTCGGCAATCGCTCAAAGCGCCGCGGTTAAGCAGCTAAAAGGCCGCGAAAAAAAACTGTCATTCCGAACGGAGTCTTCGGAGTGAGGAATGTGCTTTTCCTTCCGCATCCTGCGAAAAGCAATCTCGCACCGTTCGGGCTCACTGTATTTGGTGGCCGCTACGCGGTACATCAATTCATTCGCCCATCTAAGTGCCAATCCCGATAGTGAATTTCTCCCCGAGGATTCATATTCGCCCTTGCCCTTGCCCTGGCTCAGGCTTGGATTCCCAGCTGATTTAATCTTCGTCGGTTGCTATAAACAGCAAAGGAGAAACATGCGAAATCTTAAATTGACAGCAGCGATCGCCGCTCTCGCCGTTGTCGGGAGTCTTTCCGCTTGCTCAGACACCCACAAGTCACCAGACGTAACCGCCAGCGTTCGCCACTCTCTCGATCAGGCCGGCTTAAAGAGTGTCGACGTCAGCCAGGATCGTGAGAAGGGCGTCATCACCCTCACCGGCAATGTCACTTCCGATGCCGAGAAATCTCAGGCGGAAATGATTGCCAGCTCCAATGCGCCCACGCAAGTCGTCTCCAACCAGATCGCCGTTCGGCCTCCTGGCGATGAGGGCATGGCTAAAAGAGTAGAATCCGACACCGACAAAGCCATCGAAAAGAACGTGGATGCCGAGCTCGTGAAGTTGCGCGTGCAACACGACGTCAAGTATGACGTGAACAAGGGCGTCGTTACGTTGAAAGGCACTGTCAACTCCGCGTCCAAGCGCGCAACCGTTGAAAAAGTGACCAAAAACGTTCCGAACGTTCAGCAAGTCGTCAACGAAATCGACATCAAGAACAGCAAGGCCACGTCGTCATCTTCGTCGTCCAAGTGAACGGCCGGCGTTCCGGGTTTCCCGCGTGCCGCTCCTTTTTGCAGTCCTCACCGGGAAACCCGGTCGAATCGCCGCGAGTTCGCGGCATCCGCCGTTTCGCCATGTGGCTCGCCCGCTCGTGCTATATACTGGAGCGCCGCCCGCATGGTAATCCCCTTACTCACCTGAAAGGTAGTCAATGCCGGTCGTTGGTGCTCCCCGTCGTTCCGAATCCAGTCCTCTAGGCACGCCCGCCGCCCGCCTCGGCTCGCTGGTCCTTGCCGCGATATTTCTCGTGGCAACTGGCGTTACCGGTTTTGTCACCGTCGATCGTATGCAAAACAGCCGCGACCTCGTCCTTCACACGTACCAGGTACGCGGCGTGCTCAAGGATCTGCGCTCCGACATTGGCGGCGTTCACGCCAATTTTGACTTGTACCAGCTCACCGGCAATTTCAACGAAGTCTCCCACCTCGATGAGCAGCTCCAAAAAGAGCTCGCCATGGTCGCGGAGCTGCAAAAACTTACCACCGACAATGCTCTGCAGCAGGTCCGTCTGGATGCCTTCCAGCAGACCCTGCAGCAGGATGTCGATCAGCTAAGCGCTTGCGTCCGCCAGCAGAACTGTCTGGGCTCCAGCGCTTCCGCCAGAAATGAGTTTCTCGGGACCCTTGCCGCTCGCAGACGGTCCATGTCAGACATGCTTCGCAACATGGAATCCATGGAGGACACTCTTCTCCAAACCCGGCTTACCGTTTGGCACCGTCTTTTCACTCGATTGATCTTCATTTTGGCGGTTTGCTTGACCCTGGCACTGCTTCTCCTCGCCTACAATTTTGGCTTGTTGTTCCGCGAAATTGAACGCCGCAAGCAACAGGCGCAACTCGAAAAAAATAACGCCGAATCCTACAAAATCCTTTCCGCTCGCATCCTCGAACTGCAAGACGTCGAGCGCCGCAGGATTGCCCGCGAACTCCACGATAGCGTTGGCCAATTCCTCGCCGGCCTCAAAATCAATCTCGGGCGCTTGCAACGCCGCGAAACGGAAGCCAACGCCCAGAGCTATCCCTTGTTGCTGGAGTCCATCGATCTCACCGATCGCGCCATCGGCGAAGTCCGAACCATTTCCCACCTTCTTCATCCTCCACTTCTCGACGAACTCGGTTTCCATTCCGCCGCTCGCTGGTACGCCGAAGGATTCGCCAAACGCAGCGGCATTCAAGTCAATTTGCACTTGGCGGAAGTTGTCGAACGTCTCCCCAAGCAGATTGAGTTGGCTTTGTTTCGCGTTCTTCAGGAATCTCTCACCAACGTGCACCGCCATGCCAAGGCCAGCACCGTGGACATCGAGGTCCTCTGTACCGACGACCTCGTCATTCTCGCCGTCTCCGACGACGGTCGGGGCCTGCACCCCGACGTGTTGCAACGTTTCCGCGGTGGCCACGCTGGTGGTATCGGCCTGGCCGGTATGCGCGAGCGCCTCGCCGAGCTAGGCGGCCGCCTGGAAGTAGACTCGGGCCCCACTGGCACCCGCATTCGCGCCATCCTTCCCACTCACGAATGCGATCCCTCCGATGCTGCTCCCGAAAACATTTCCATCACGCCCGACTAATGGGTTTTAGCGCCCGCCTTCCGAGATGGGCGCCTTTTCTCTATTCGCCTTGTATTTCTCTGTGTTCTCTGTGCCCTCTGTGGTGAATCAACCCCAAAACGAGAAGCCGGCACTCGCTGAGGGCGACGTGCCGGCTTTCATCTTTTCTGTCGTTATTTAGATCTCAGCTTGGCCGTCGGTTGCTCCCGGTCAACCGGCGATTACCTCGCCATTTCGTGTGTTGTAGATGAAGTAGTCTCCAGGGGCTGCTTGCGCCATCTGCATCAATTGTCGCCTGGCCTCCTCCAACCCTTCTACCGCTCTCACCCAGATCGGCTGGCCATCAGGTAGTTTTTTGAAGATGTCGAACTTGGCATCCATTCCAGCTACCTCCAAGTTAATTGGGCGTAGAAGGTAGGGCAAAAATGCGGCCAATTCATCGCCGCCCGTTATTTACTGAAACAAAAGCCTTTGTTTGGCGATCAGGCCGCAAAAAATAGTTGAAACCATTTCACCGCACGGAACTTTTTCCAAGGAGCTTGTACAATATTCCCTGTAGACCAAGTACCGTAACTCGGGTATCAAGACCATATGTTTCTAAAAGTTACGATAGCTGAATCATTATAGTGCTCTTATCTTCCAGCTCGCTTTTCAAAACGCAGCACGCCCTCCGGCAGCTCGTCCCGCTCTTTCGCAGCTCCTTTGATTCCGCCCCCCGCGCATGCCACGCAGATCCGCGTCCAAGGTAGCGCTTGCAATCGCGCCGTGGGAATTTCGTCTCCGCAGCTTCCGCACAGACCGTACTGCCCGCTCTCCATCAATCGCAGCGACAATTCCACTTCGCTCAGCGTTCGGATTTCCCGTTCCATGTTCGTCAGCGCCAGGTCCTTGATCACATCCTGCAGCGCAAACGCTCCTTCGTCATCCGTTTCTCGCTCTACCGCAATCTGCGACCGCCGCTCATATAGCCGGCTGATCAACTCCTCGCGCTTTTCCGTAAGCAGCTTGCGATACATTTCCGAATTAACCTTTTTCTTCTTCGTAGATGCTTGCATAGGTCCCGTACCTCTGATGATCGTCTCGGTTAAGAATGCGGGAGTGGTCTGCAGCCGCGTCATGCACTATGCGGTAGGGCACAGCGCAGAACAATCCAGTCATTTCCGTAGTACCAAACCGAATTGCACGTAGGTTTTGTCTTCAATGTGGCGCTAGCCTTTATGCCAGCCGCACAACGAATAACCGGTAGCTCACCCGTCAGGGGTGAGGTTACTTGTTAAGAAAATTCAGGGAAGAAAAGTGCCGCAACAGGCATCAGAGCAAACCGCAAGTTGATTTTTGTCATTCCGAACGGAGTGAGGAATCTGTTTCTTCTCTGTCACACCGCTCCGTCACCCGGAATTGTCGTTTACTTCTTCCCATTCACCACTGGGTTCTTCAGCACGCCCAGCTTATCGATTTCCACTTCCACTTCATCCCCGGCCTTCAAATAAATCGGCGGTTCCCGGAATGCTCCCACTCCTTCAGGCGTTCCCGTCGCGATGATGTCGCCGGGCTCCAGCGTAATGCTTGCGGAGATGTACTCAATCAGTTGCGGAATGTGAAAAATCATTTTACCGGTGTTGGAATTTTGCAGCACCGTTCCATTCACGCGCGCGCGAATCGCCAGATTGTGCGGGTCGGGCACTTCATCCCGCGTCACCAGGTACGGCCCAATGGGACAAAACGTATCGCACGATTTTCCGCGCACCCATTGTTTGTCCGCAAACTGCCACGCCCGCGCGGAAACGTCGTTCAGCGGCATGTATCCCGCTACATATTCATATGCACTCTGCGCCGCGATACCTTTCCCTCGTTTTCCAATCACCACGCCCAGTTCCGCTTCATAATCCACTTTTGCGTCGCTCGCCGGCAGCAAGATCGCATCGCCCGGCCCACAGATGCTGGTGGTGAATTTCGCGAAGATCAGCGGCGATTTCGGCGGCTCCGTCGCTCCCGATTCCATCGAATGGTCCCGGTAGTTCAGTCCCACAGCGATAATTTTTCCCGGTCGCGGCACCGGCGCGCCAAGACGAACTTCCTCCAGCGCCAGAATGTGCGCTTGTGCTTTGTCGTTCACCAGTCGTTCCGCCGCAATTCGCGCCATTTCTCCCGCTTCCAGAAACGCCGCCATGCTCTGAAAGCTCCTCACCGACGCTCCCGCGCGCTCAGCCGAAGCCTTCAGGTCCACCACGCCTTTGTCCGTTAACACGCCCAGACTTTTCAATCCCTGTTTTCCCGTGAATGTCACAACGCGCATTGCACTCTCCCCCGGCCAACGCTGAATTATCTAATGATCATGACGCGCTGTCATCCTGGTGGACCCTCAACAACGGCCTGCGGCCTTCCCCTGCTCCTCCAGGATCGCCACGCCGTACTGCGGCAAAACCACGTGCGTCACTTCCTTCTTGTCCAGCAGCGACTTCATTCCCCTCGGCAACTTCACATCCTGGCTTTCACCCTTGAAGTTAATCAGCACAAACACGCTGGAGTCTTTCCCCACTCGCCGGCTCACTTCAATCCCATCCGGCACGGCACCTAGCGCTGCGCTCACTCCACTCGTTTTTGTCATCCACGCTGCTGCCGTGGTCATCAGCTTCGCGTCCAGTACCCCGCCAACATATGTAATCCGCCCTTTCCCGACACGCCGAGTGATCGCGCACGGTTGTCCATCCAGCCATCCATTGCTCTTGTCGTATCGCAACAATACTTCCGCATCCGTCGCCGTCGTCTTCATCTGCTCCGCCCAAACGGAAATCTCTCCTGCGCCCCACGTTCCGCTCGCCGGAACATCTCTTTCCAACGCGTAATATTGTTCTACGCGCCCGCCCAGCGCTTCCGCCAGGTATCCCGGCTCACGCAAAGGAATCAGCGAATTGAATTCATCTTTCAACCCCGACCGCGGTCCCAGCACCAGATGCCCGCCATTCTTCACGTATTCCAGCAGATGCTCCGCGCGTTCCTTTGGTATCAAATATAAGTCCGGCGCCACCACCAGCTTGTATTCCTCCAGCGGAACATCCGGGCTGACGATATCGATCGACTGCGCCAGTTTCCTCAGCGCGTGATAATAGCCTTTCAGAATCACGAATTGATCGTATTTCTCCGTGTGTTTCTGCCATCCAATCGCCCACCGGCTGTCGTAATCGGCCAGCAGCGCCACTTGCGAGACCAGTCGCGTGTCGCGAAACGCACTCTGTACCTCGCCAAACTCCTTCGCCGTCTGCGCCACTTCTTCCAGCAGCGGCACAGCCTCGCCGTCCGGCGCCCCCAGCGTTCCGTGGACTTCCTCCTGCCCATTCAACGCGCTCCGCCATTGCCAGTAACTGACTTCATCCGCACCATGCCCGATGTCGTGCCACGCCATCGCTCTCGTTTCGCCTTTGTTCAGCGCGTTGTTCAGCTCCGACCAGTTCACGAATCCCGGCTGCGTCTCGATGATCCAGATATTCTCCTGCTTCAGTCCTCGCATCGCGTCGTGGCTCATTCCGTTTGCATCCGCATCCAGATGGCCGTGCCCCACGTAGTCGTCCCACGACACAAATGTCAGTGGCTTCGTCACCACATAGTGATCGAATGCGTCGAACCCGTAGCCCATGAAATTCCCGGTGATGAATTGCCGGGGCTCGATCAATTTCCTCAACGCATCGATCTGGTTCTGCTGGTAGTCCGCCCACGCATACGTCGTAAAATGTTTCCACTCCAGCATCAGTCCAGGATTGTGTTCTCCCACCGGAATCGGGATTTCTCCCCAGTCGTCGTAAGTTTGGCTCCAGTATGAAGTCACCCAGTGATCATTCAGGGAATCCAGCGTCTTGTATTTCGCTTTCAGCCATTCCTGAAATTGCTTTCGCGAATCGTCGTCGTACGACATCTGCCCGTAGCCGTATTCGTTGTCGATCTGCCAGCCCACCACGTCCGCGTCATGCCCGTAGTGCTTTGCCATTTCCTCCGCAATCTTCCGGCAGTATTCGCGGTAACGCACGGAAGTCACCGAACCTTGCGCGCGGTTGCCGTGTCCCACTCGCTTCCCGTCAGGTTCCACTCGCAGCGTGTCTGGATATTTCTGCGTCAGCCACGCGGGTGCCCGCCCGTGGGTGTGCCGAGCACTATCGCCATATGGTGCTTTCCTGCCAGACGGATCGCACGGTCCAGCCATGCAAAATCGTACTGGCCTTCCGATGGTTCCATGCGGCTCCACGCAAATTCAGCCAGCCGCACCACCTGCAGATGCGCCGTCTCCATCATTTGCAAATCCGTTTCCCAGCGCGACTCTGGCCACTGCTCCGGATACCAGTCCGTACCCACCAGCAGCGCATCGCGCCCGGCAAGTTGCGTCGGAACCGCCTTGTTGTCACTTGAATTGCCCAGCAACCGGCCTGGCGCAACCAGAACAAGCACACTTAACAGCACAGCAAACAACGCACGACTGCCTCGAAGTGCAAACACGTTCGCCTCCGCAAATTCTTTTTGGAAACTACTTAGCTGCCTGCGGAAAAATTCTCGCTTGTCATTCCGGACGGAGTCTGCGGAGTGAGGAATCTCTCTTTTTTTGGGTTTCGCCAACGAGATTATTTTCACTTCGCTCGGACTGGCTTATCACGCATCTTTTTTCGCAGTCTTATGGCGTGACGGTCAGTTTCTTTCCGCTGTATTTCACGGTCTTGTCGGCCCCTTCGGTTAGACCCCAGCCAACTCCGTGGTTCTCGCCGACAAACACAATTCGGAACGTGCGGTTTTCCAGCATTCCGGGAAATGTTCCCGTGCGATCGCCGATCGTCAGCGTGTGCGCCGCATCGTTCCAGGAAAAGGGAATGGTCGCGTGCGTGCCTTTTTCGTAGTTGTAGCTGTCGTTCTCGTCTTCGTACAGCGCGAACTCCCCATTCGCTCCGCGATACACGCGCACTTCAAGCGGATCCGCCGGCTTTTCAGCTGCATATTCAATGTCTGGCCCCATCGGCAAAATCGATCCTGCGCGGACAAACAGCGGAATCCGCTCAATCGGCGCGGCCGCATCCACAAATTTTCCGCCCTGTTGCGCCGCACCCGTCCAGAAGTCGTACCACTTGGCATCTGGCAAATACAGGTGACGCGAAGTTGCGCCCGGCTCCGTCACCGGATTCACCAGCAGCGCCGGCCCAAACAGGAATTGGCTCCCCGCATCCTGCGCCCGCACATCCGTCCGGAAATCCATCACCAGCGGCCGCATAATGGTGTAGCTCTCATTCGTGGTTTTCCATGCCAGCGAATAAATGTACGGCATCAACCGGTAACGCAATTTGTCGAACGCCACCAGCGTCTTTTGCGCCTCTGGTCCAAAGGACCACAATTCGTTCTGATTCGTTGAGCGCGTTCCGTGTACCCGGAAGATCGGGCAAAACGTTCCAAACTCGAACCATCTCACGAACAATTCCCGATATGCCGGATCATCCGGATTCGCCACCGTGAATCCGCCAATATCGGTCGTCCAATAAGGAAGACCCGACAGCGAATAATTCAGTCCCGCCGGAATTTGCCGCCGCAACGTCTCCCACGTCGGATTCACGTCTCCAGACCACACCGCCGCCGCGTTCCTCTGCGATCCCGCATACGCCGAACGCGAAAGGATGAACACGCGCTTCTGGTCCGAAGCTTCGCGTTGTCCACCGTAAACCGCGCTCGTCGTCATCAACGGAAACTCATTCGTATACCGCGCTGCATTTCCCAGCGCGATCTTGTTGGTCACCAGAATGTTTGTTTCTCGCCCCTCGGTCTCCGGCTCCGTCGTATCCAGCCACCACGCATCGGCTCCAATCTTGAACAGTGCGTTATTCATCAGGTTCCAATAATATTTCCGCGCTTCCGGATTGAACGCGTCATACAGCGCCATCCCTTTCGGATGAAACCCGTCCGCTACCGTCTTCGCCACGAAGTAGCCCTTCTTGTCCATGTCGTCATACACAGGAGGTCCCGGCCGGAAATACGGCCACACCGAAATCATCAGGTGCACATTCAGCTCGTGCAGCGCGTCCACCATTCCCTTCGGGTCGGGATAATTTTTGTTGAACACCGGCTCGCCCATGGTGTTCCACCAGAACCAGTCCTGCACAATGTTGTCCAGCGGGATGTGCTCGTCGCGATATTTCTGCGCGATGCCCACAAGTTCCTGCTGCGAATCGTACCGGTTCTTGCATTGCCAGTAGCCATACGCCCACTTGCCGAACAAGGGCGCCTGGCCCGTCAGTTCGCGATAGTCGGCGATGATCGTGTCGAAATCCGGCCCATACATGAAGTAGTAGTCGATCGAATCCGACACTTCCGAACTCAGGTAAAACGCGTGCACAAACCGGTTGTTGAACCGGCTCCGCGATCCGTTGTTCCAGAAAATCCCGTACCCTCTGCTCGACAGCAGCATCGGTATTGATATGTTGGTGTTGTCCTGCGAAAGATCGACTGCTTCTCCCCGGTAATTCCACACCCCGCCCTGGTGCTGCCCCAGCCCGTAAAACGCTTCCGCCGTGTCCCACATATTTACGAACCGCTCGGAATGCAGCGTTTTCTCGCCATTCACTTCCACCGGCGTCAGTGTGTGCGATGTTTCCGCAGCTAGTCTCTTCCCGTCAGCGTCAAAGAACACAATCGTGCTGTCCGCCCTCGTCACCTCAATTTTCAATTTTGCGGTCTTCAGCGTCATCAGCTTTGCGTCATCGCTGTTCACCGAAAACTCCGCTTTGGGCCAGCTTTTCTTGATCACCAAAAAGTCCGTCCGCTCCGGCACCGTCCGCTCCAGTGAGTACACCACGTGCACCACCGACTCCGTGCACACCTGAAACCTCAAGTAACCGTTTTCCAGAACCAACACTACTCCGTCCGGCTTCGCTTCCACACTCTTCACCGCATTCACCGGTACCCACTGCCCCATCGCCGGAAAAGTCGCTACCAAAAACAGCACACTGAGACCAATCAGGCGCGACGACACTGCCACGCACCTTCGAACCGTTGTTTTCATGGAAAGTCCCCGGATACTTCGTAAGCGTTTACGGCTTCGCACCTTACGTTCTTCGCCGACTCTGGCACCTTCGCTCCCTTCTTGTCAATGACTTGCCCTTTTTTCTTTCGCGATCCTCTCCACCACTTCACCCGCCGCTGTCATTTTGCGCACATACTTAAGCCACTTTTTTTCTTCACATTGCACAGATCACTCGCGATTCACTCACTTTTGTGATACAAACCGCAAGGACATGCCTGCCTTTCCGGCGTCTCCCTGCTTCGGGAGGATTGAAATGAGTTTTGGCGGTAAGTTCTGCTCTTCGCTTCTCGTAATCGTTCTCGGGTATTCCACTATGACAATCGCAAACAGCAACGCACCTCGCGCTGACTCTCAGCGCCCCTCTATCTCTAAGGCTGAATTCGGCAAGCTTTCCGACGGCACCCTCATCGATTCCTACACTCTTCACGGTGGCCACGGTGCCACGGCTACTATCATTACTTATGGCGCCACACTCACTCAGCTTCTTGTTCCCGACAAAAACGGCAAGCTCGACGATGTCGTTCTCGGCTTCGACAAACTCGAAAGCTACGTTGGTGATCCGCATCCTTACTTTGGCGCTACCATCGGCCGCTACGGCAACCGAATCGCCAAGGGCGCCTTTACTCTCGACGGCAAGGAATACCATCTCTACATCAACAATGCTCCCAACAGTCTCCACGGCGGCAAAATTGGTTTTGATCGCAGAGTTTGGAAGGCCGCGCCCTCGGAAGACGCTAAAGGCCAGTCCGTGCGCTTCACCTATGTCAGCCCAGATGGCGAAGAGGGCTATCCCGGCACGCTGACCGTCAACGTCACTTACACCCTTACCAATTCCAATGAACTCCAGATCAAGTACTCCGCGGAAACCGACAAGCCCACGGTTCTGAATCTCACCAATCACAGTTACTTCAACCTGAAGGGCCAGGGCGACGGTGATGTCCTTCAGCACGTCCTGCAGCTCCACTGCGACAATTACACGCCGGTCGATTCCACGCTCATTCCCACCGGCGAGATCAAGAGCGTTGCCGGCACTCCTCTCGATTTCCGCAAGCCCACCGCGATCGGCGCGCACATCGCAGAAATCAAGGATATCGGCGGCTACGACCACAACTTCGTCGTCAACGGAAAAATGGGAACGCTGCGTCTCACCGCTAAAGTCGAAGAGCCCTCCAACGGCCGGCAAATGGAAGTGTTGACCACGGAGCCCGGCGTGCAGTTTTACTCCGCCATTCATCTCGATCCCAGCATCATCGGCAAAGGCGGCAAGCCCTATCAGAAATATGGCGCTCTCTGCCTGGAGACTCAGCACTATCCCGATTCGCCGAATCATCCCAAATTTCCGACCACCGTGCTTCGGCCCGGCGAGAAATTTACGTCCGAAACCATTTACAAATTTTCCGTCAAGTAGTCATGTGTTCGATTTCTCGTGGCGCGCAGTACGCACGGCGAGTATAGTGTTCCGGAATTTCTTGATTTTTCTTTAGGAGGCCGGGGCTTCAGCCCCGGCGTAAAGCTCATAAAGCAAGTTGGGCTTTAGCCCCTGAGGACTCTGAGCTTTTTCGCGGCTTTTGCAGGACTCAAAACCAGATCGCCGTCCTGCTCGCCGAATAGGAGCGACCCAAAAACTCTATGACCGCCCTGCTAGCATTCGCCGCTACCGACCGCCTCGTTCATCTCCACACCGTCGACCTCGCCATCATTGTTTTTTATTTCGCCCTCGTTCTCGCCATCGGCTTCTATCTCAAGGAACGCGCCAACACCGGCGAAGACTTCTTCATGGCCGGCAGGGAGATGACCGCCTGGATCGCCGGTCTTAGCTTTCTCTCCGCCAACCTCGGCTCGCTCGAATTAATGGGCTGGGCCGGCTCCGCCTATCAATACGGTATCCTCGCCGCGCACTGGTATTGGATCGGCGCCATTCCCGCCATGCTGTTCCTTGCGCTGGTCATGATGCCGTTCTACTACATCTCCAAAACGCATTCCGTTCCCGGTTATTTGAAACTGCGCTTCGGAGAATCCAGCCGCGCCCTTTCTTCCGTCAGTTTCGCGTTCATGACCGTGCTCATGAGCGGCATCAACATGTATTCCATGGCCCTCGTACTGAAAATCGTCCTCGGCTGGAACATCAACTTCAGCATCTGGGTTTCCGCCGGCACTGTGGCCATCTATGTCGCCCTCGGCGGATTGCGCTCCGCCATCTTCAACGAAGTTCTTCAGTTCGTCTTGATTTGGGCTGGCGCTCTTCTCATTCCCATTCTCGGCTTGATCGAAGCTGGCGGCTGGAGCGGCTTGAAAGCCAGAATCACCACCAACGCTTCCGCCGAATACACCCATCTCTGGAGCACTTTGGGTTCTGCCAAAGACAATCCCATGGGCATCCACTGGACCGGCATTGTCTTCGGTCTCGCCGCCGTCATCTCCATGGGTTATTGGACTACCGACTTCCTAGTGGTCCAGCGCGTTCTAACCGCCAAAGATATGCGCGCCGCAAAAATGGCTCCCATCATCGGCGCTGCCTTCAAAATGTTTGTTCCGTTTATCGTGATTCTTCCCGGCCTGTTGGCGCTCGCGGTTCTTCCCATGAAACTCATGCCGGAAGCCCAGGCCATCGCCACTGGTGGCCACAGCTACAACGAAGTCCTTCCCCTGATGCTCGCGCGCTATTGCGGCCCGGGTTTGTTGGGCTTGGGAATCACCGCGCTGATCGCCGGCTTCATGTCTGGCATGGCCGGAAATGTCAGCGCGTTCACCACCGTCTGGACCTACGACATCTATCGCGCCTTCATCAAAAAAGACGCCAGCGACCATCACTACGTCAACATGGGCCGCTGGTGCACCGTGCTCGGTGTCGCCATCAGCATCGGCACCGCCTACCTGGTCATGGATTTCAAAAGCATCATGGACTATGTCCAGGCTCTCTTCAGTTTCTTCATTGCGCCGCTCTTCGCCACCGTCATCCTTGGCATGTTGTGGAAGCGCGCTTCTCCCGCTGGCGGTTTCTGGGGTTTGCTCGCCGGCACCGCTTCTTCCGTGGCGATGTGGGCCTGGGTGAAGATGGATCCCTCCGCGCTCCGTTATATCGCCCTGTCTCCTTATGCCAAGGACATGGCGGAAAATATGTACCGCGCGTTGTGGTCCTGCATCATCTGCGCCCTTGTCACTATCATCGTTAGTTTGCTCACCACGCCTAAGCCCGAATCCGAGCTTAAGGGGCTCGTCTACGGCGCCACCGACATTCCCGCGGAGACCTACGTCACCGTGTTTCACCGCCCTTGGTTCTGGGCCACCGTCGTCGGCGTGGTCTTCATCGCCCTTCAAATTGCTTATTGGTGAGGTTCTATGAAAGCTGGCGGTTCGATTTCCATCTGGTTCTTCATTGGCGTATCCCTGCTATTCAACGGCGTACTCATCCTCGCCGCGTCTATCTACCAGTACGTGAACCCTCCCGAGATACGTACCGTGCTCTTCGACCGTCACGCCGGCATTTGGTGGGGCGCCATCCTCACCCTCCTCGGCGCCATGTACTGCCTCCTCTACCGTCCCAGCCGCATGAAAACGTGAGCTCTTTTCTCTCGCCTTTGTAGGGACGGCCTTCCGAGGCCGTCCGCTCTTTCTTTGTCATCCCGACCGCAGAGTTGCGTCTCTTGCCGGGTGCCCCACGTGCCGGTTTTGCACGTGGGGGACTTTGACGTCGTGTCCCTGTCTATTGTGTCATCCCGACGAGAGAGTCCCCTTTTGCGATTCGGATCGCAGGGATCATTGCCGCATTTCCACACGAAATGACTTCCTGTCTCCACTTCCGCAGAAATTCCCCTGGTGCTATCCTCTCAATCCATCGCGTAGCCAAGGAGTCCCCATGCCCCCAGCCCGCACCGATCCGTACCCCGCTTATAACTTTCTCGTCGAAATCAGTGGCATCGCCAAAGGCTCGTTCTGCGAAGTCACCGGCCTCGATTCCTCGATTGACGTCATCGAATACCGCACCGGGGACGCCAAAGAAAACACCGTGCGCAAACTCCCCGGCCTGCGCAAATTCTCCAACATCACCATGAAGCGCGGCTGTACCTCCGACATGTCTCTCTGGAATTGGTACGACTCCTTCGCGCAAGGCAATCTCCAGCGAGCCAACGGTTCAATCACTTTGCTCGATGAGCAGCGCAATCCCGTTCTGGTCTGGGTATTCAAAAGGGGCTGGCCATGCAAGTACGAGGGCCCGCACTTGAATGCTAAGACCAGCGAGATTGCCATCGAAACGCTGGAAATTTGTCACGAAGGCCTGACGCTGGCTGCGCTTTGACTTCTTTCCGGAAAAACTCCATGCCTGCGCGCGCCTCGAAAAAACCAACTCCGCCCTCCGATCCCGATCCCTACGTGATCGTGGACTTCGTGTTCGATCGCGGCCTGCTTTCCATTTCCATCAAGAACATCGGCACGAGGCCCGCCTTTGCTGTGCGCGTTCGTTTCAGTCATAAATTGATGGGCTGCAACGGCTCGGTTGACGTCTCCGCTCTACCCCTGTTTCGCGCTCTCGAGTTTTTGCCTGGCGGCAAAGACATCACCACCATTCTCGATACCAGTGTTTCTTATTTCCGCAGCAAACAACCGGTACAAATCACCACAGACATTTCCTACCGCGACTCACGGGGCACGAAATTCTCCAGCACCATCCGCCACAACCTGGAAATTTACCGCCAGATTGCCTACATTCCGCCATCAACAAACCCACAGTAATTTCTTGCGCGCTTGTTCTCCCGGGTTTGCCGGGTGCCCCGCGTGCCGGTGTTGCACGTGGGGATTTTGACGTATCAGCCCCGTGCCAGTAGTCGCGAATCCTCTTTCCAAACGCTATCTTTTCCCCACGCCACCCGTCTATGCTGAAATCTTGAATCTAGGAGCTACCTGTGCGCCTCTCTGCCTTGTCTTTTCTCCTGTTTTTGTGTGCGGCGCTTCCCCCTCACGCCAACGCGCAATTGCCTGCGCTCCAAAGCGCCGCGATGCTTGATTGCTCCGGCTTGCCCTGCGTCGACGCCACTCGAGCCAACGGCAAGCATCTTCGTTTGCTCATCGACACCGGCAACGTGAATTCCGCGCTCGACACCGCGGCTGCCACGGAAGCCGGTCTCACCGTAACGCCGGTCAATCGTTCCGATGGAAAGCCAGCGGGCTACGGCCGCTCGGTGTTGCCGGGCGTGAAACTCGGCGAAGGTTCTCTGGGTGACCTGAGAGTCCTCGTCCTCGAACTCTCCGACTACGTCAAGCGCGATCGCATGCCCGCCGCAGACGGCACTCTCGCCTACACCGCCTTCAAAGATCGCCTTCTTCAACTCGACTACGTGCATCACCTCGTCCGTTTTTCCCAGCCTCTCACCGCTTCGCTGCCGTGTCCCGGTTTCTGCGGCGTCCTCACCACTCCCACCTTTGGCAAAAACGGTCCGCCCATCATCGTCAGCACCGGTTTCTCGGTGAACGGCAAGCCTGTCACCGCGCAAATCGACACCATGTTTACCGGCACGATGCTGATCTATCCCACTTCGATCGAAAAACTCGCTCTCACTTCGGAATCACAAACCTTGAAAAAACAATTTTTCAAATACACCGACGACGGCGTCGACATGCTGGAAGCGCAAGCCGCCAGCGAATCCTTCGGCGAGCGCGTCCTCGCCAAAGATGCTCCTATCTTTTTTGCCACGCCTTCCGTCCATCTCCCCGATGGCCTCTTCGACGCCACCGTCGGCCACGCCCTCTTCGAACACTCCGTCCTCTCCCTCAATTTTCACGACATGACCCTCTGGCTCTCCGACTAGTCCAGCATTTGCAGGGACGGCCTCAACTCTGCTTTGCGGCCCCCACGTAGGGGCACGATATATCGTGCCCTCTTGGGTTGCTCTTTTTCAGCGGGTGCCCGACATCTCTGGTAGCACAGGCTTCAGCCTGTGTTCGCTGCGGTGTCCCACGTCCCGGTTTTTCGCGTCGGGTCTTTGACGTTGTCCGCTGGGTGCCCCACGTGCCGGTTTTGCACGTGGGGGTTGTGATTTCGCCTTTGTAGGGACGGCCTTCCGATCCCGTCCGCTCTTGCCCCACTTGCTGACTGGCCCACCCACGGGTGTACACTTGGCACGTTTTGCCGCCAACAATAAAACTCGAACTCCTCGCAAGCGTGTTCCTGTTTCCTTTCGCTGCCCATACGTTCGCTGCTCAACAGCCTCCACCGTCCGCCCAAACCAAGTACGTCGTCGATCGGATTGACACCATCGGCAACCGACGCATACGCACTGAGACTCTGAAGGCCCATATGACATTGCACACCGGTGATCCCTACAGCGTCGATGCGGTCCAGCGCGATGTCCAATCTCTCTTGACGACGGGCTTTTTTGAAGACGTACCCTCGGAGGTCGAGGATAGCCCTCACGTGCCAAACGGGAAGATCGTGATTTTCGTTGTTCAGGAGAAGGCGATTATTGCCAGCATCGACTACCAGGGCATTAAGTCCATCACCGAGTCCGATATTCGTACCGCATTAAAAAATCAGAAGGTCAAACTCCCGGTAGGAGACTGGTTCGATCAGGCGGATCTGAAGCGCGCCGTGAACGTTATCACCCAGTTGCTGGCATCGCACGGATATCAATCCGCCACAGTCAAGCCCACGTACGAAGGAATTGCGTCCTTCGGCACGGTAGCCATAGTCTTTAACATCGACGAAGGACCAAAAACCAAAAGTAGCCCAACCACTCGAAAAAACACCCCGGCGGTGTCCCCGGTATTTGGTAGCGCAGGCTTCAGCCTGTGTCCTCGGGTGCCCCACGTGCCGGCTTTGCACGTGGGGGACTTGGGGTAGCCTCTGTAGTGATGGCCTTCCGCCACACGCGAAGCGAGAAGGAGCATCGAATTATTTCCTGAGGTTCAGGAGAGATTTATCGGAATCATATGGTGATGGACGCGGCATAGCGATCTTGATCTTCGGGTTATGCAAATTAATGAGCAACGCTCCAAATAGCCACTGAATTGGAGCCGTGAATATTAGCGTAAAAAACAGCACTTTAGGCCAGCTAAACAAATAGCCAAGCGAAAAAGAGACAACGAGCCCAGTTAGCGCTGGCAACCAGAAATAAACAGCGGAAGTATTCAGCGCGGTCTTGCAGGCATCACAATCGAAGAGAACGCTGCCGGACCTCACCTTGTAAGGGTTTTTTTGTGCTCCGCAATGTGGACACTTCGGCTGCCAAATTACCATATAACTACTTGTTAGGATTCGATTATAACAGCCGGACGCCAGCCGGTGCTGCGCTACTTCGCCGCTGTTTCCCCCACGATCGCCACATCCCACGCCTTCAACGTCACCTGCTCCCCGTTCGCAATCGCTCTGCCGGTCAGCAAATCTTCGCCATCGGGATAGCTATACTTGAAATTGCTCTCCGCACCCGAGTAATTCAGATAGTAATGCATCCGCCGTTCATCATTCGCGATTCCGTGCTTCACCCGAATATTCACCGGAACTTGCTGGTCAGGACCTGTCAGCCCCGCCGCGCGCAACTCCTCCAGAACAATCGTCTGCTGCAACTTGTCGGAAACCGCTGTCCCTTCATACGTCAACGTCCCCGAACCGAACTGGTTCGATGTAATCGCCGCCCATCTCCCAAAAAAAGGATGGTCGTAAAACGCCAGCGGTTTCGCCGTCTCCAACTGCAGAAACTCCGCCCACGTTCTCACCTGATTTTCTTCGCCAGCATGAAATGGGTCGCCCTTTAACGCCAACGGCTGCTCCAGGTTCGAGAACTCCTGATAGTTGAATCCTGCGGCTTGCCGCAACGGCCCCGGCGCCCGTTCCCAGCGCACCGCCGAATTCTCATTCGTGAAGCCGCTCTTGAATGTCATCAAAACGTGTCCGCCATTTTGCACGTAGTCCGAAATCTTCTTCAACAGCGCGTCATCCGCAACGTACAGCGCAGGCACGATCAGCAACTTGTATCGCGCAAGTTCCGCTGCGCTCGCCGTCGGAAACACAAAGTCCGTGCCGACATTCGCCATGTAAAGCGACCGGTGCAGCTGCGACACAATCAGGTTGTAGCTTCCCGATGCTTTGCCGGGCTCCCAGCGAAAATTGTCCCGCCGCTCGAACGGCATGAAGCTGATGCCATTCGCCGAGTCCACGCTATAAAGGATGGCCACCTGGTTCTGCACTTTCATGTTCGCCAGCTTCGGCCCAACCTTCTGCAGTTCGTGTGCGATGCTGCTTACTTCCGCATACGCGCGATTTGGCTCCAGATCGTGGCTCAGCACTCCCTTCCAATACGTCTCCTGCCCCGCATGGATCGAGTGCCAGTGCCAATACTCCACCATGTTCGCGCCGCTTGAAACGTTCGTGTACACGTTCAGCCGCAATTGCCCGTCATACGGCGGCAACTGTTCCGCCGAATCCCAGCCCAGCGTTTGCGCGTTCGTTTCCGTCACCAGGAAATTCGTATGCTTCAGCGAGCGCGAAAAATCGCCTTGCAGCGCCTGCCATGCTCCATCGAGATGTTCCTGCGCCTTGAAGTACGGATTATTCGCTACCACGTCCAGCGCCGTCGCCACCGCCGGCTCGTTCACGTCGGGCTTCATCATGCTTCCGAAATCCTGCGTTACAAACTGGTCGGGCCGCCGATACTTTCGCACCAGCGCCGCCTGCCACGACAAATAGTTCGTCACCCGTATCTGCTGCCAGCGGCTCCACTCCAGCTTGTAGCTCGTGCTGGTCGCGTTGTCGCGCGTCGGCATGTCCGCCCAGTCGTTCACATCCTCGCCCCAATAATTCAGAAACCACGCTTTGTTCAGCGCCTCCGTGGTGCCAAACTTTTTCTTCAGGTGTTCCACGAACCCCGCAAACACGTCAGGGTTCGAAGCGCCGTACGCTCCCGTCTCGTTGTCGATCTGCCACCCAATCACCGCTGGATTGTCTTTGTAGTGCTTCACAAGATTGGTGATCAGCCGCTCGGCGTAAAACCGGAACTGCGGATTGTCGTAATCCATGTTCTGCCGCATTCCGTAACTCACAAACGCGCCTCCCAACGGCCGCGCCAGAATCTCCGGATGCGCCTTCGCCATCCACGTCGGTATGGAATATGTCGGCGTTCCTATGATCACCTTGATCCCGGCCTTTCCCATCGCATCCACCACACGGTCCATCCACGCGTATTCGAACCGCCCGTCCGACGGCTCCCACAAGCTCCACGTCGACTCCCCCATGCGCACAACGCTGATGCCCGCCTCTTTCATCATCGCCACGTCTTTGTCCAGCCGCTCGTACGGCATGTACTCGTGGTAGTACGCCACACCATACAGCACCGTCGGCTGACTCGCTCCCGGATCCGCGGATGTCTGCGCCCATACAGATGTGGCACTCGAAAAGATAAACAGCACCGTCGCACATCGCGCGATCCAAGTAATCCTCATCTTCTTAGACATGACTAGTCTCCGGTTCCTCATTCAGAAATACTCGTGGGTGCCCGACGTGCCGGTTTTGCACGTGGGGTCTTAGCGCACCTATTCTCGCCGTTTCCTGCTGCCGGCACTCGCGCGCTCTCCGTTGTCTGAACTTTCAAGTTTCAACTTTGAACTTTCAACTTTAAACTGTCATTTCAACTTTCAACTTTCAACTTTGAACCACGATCTCTCTATCCGAATGACGTCCCACACTAACTGATCGGATAGCTTCCACACTCAATTTCTTTGCGCCCACGCTTTGTAGCAATTTCTTACTTGCCTGCTAATCCCTATAGAATCTACCATTTTGTCCCCGCCGCGCTACTTTCTCCGCTTCCGTCCAACTGTGGCGCTCCGCCTGCTCTATTCATCGCAGCCAATCGTTTGCCCGATTCGCTCGCAACTCACTTTCCGCCTAAGCAGCACTCGACGCACGGCATTTTGCAATGCCGCGTCCAGCTATACCACTTTCTCGCAAGGAGAAACGAATGTTCACGAATGAAGCACCGTTGCCGCAAAAAATCCTGTACCCGCTAAGATGCTCCTTATTTTTTCTGGCAACGTGTCTGTGGGTAGCATCGGCGGCCGCAAAGGTCACCGTCACCGCTTCCAAAGACTGCTCCACAACTCCGTGTTCCGTAATGGAAGCATCATTCACGACCGTTGTGGCCCAGACCATCACGTGGAGTGCTACGTATAATGGCGGCCCAACCGATGGTCACAGCTTTTACTTGACCACTTCTCCCAACTCAAACTTGGCCGACATCCCCCTGACTACTTCGGGCCAACCCAGTGGCAGCTACTTTTTGCAACCCGGCACTTATTACATCAGCATCAAACTCGGCGTGATGGGCCCTGGCTTTTATTCCGTTACCTACGGCCCCACTTCTTCCGGCGAACCACACATCACCACCACCAACGGAATGCACTACAACTTTCAGGGCGTTGGCGAATTTGTCTGGCTGCACAACGACGCCATGGAAATCCAGGTTCGCCAAGCGCCCATTCCCACCACCTACAATCCTCCGGCAGATCCGCACGACGAGCTTGCAACTTGCGTCAGCATCAACACCGCGGTAGCCGCCCGCGTCGGTAAGCATCGCGTTACCTATGAACCGAACCTTACTGGCATCCCAGATCCCGGCGGCCTGCAACTTCGCGTTGACGGCGTTCCCGCATTCGTCGGCCCCACTGGTATCGATCTGGGCGATGGCGCTCGCATTACCAGAACCTTGGCGCCAGGAGGACTCGAGATTGATTTTCCGGATGGCAGCAACTTATTTGTTACTCCCACCTGGTGGGATTTCCTCAGCATCTGGTATCTCGATATCGACGCCCTGCCCGCGCAGGACGCCCTCGGCATCGCTGGCTCGTTCAAGATCGTACCGCGCGACGCGTCCGAAAATTGGTTGCCCTCGCTGCCGGATGGTTCCTCGATGGGTCCAATGCCCTCGTCTTTGCATGACCGCTTCGTCGCCCTCTATCAGAAATTCACCGATGCCTGGCGCGTCACAGCCGCCACCAGCCTCTTCGACTATGCGCCCGGCACCACGACGGACACCTTCACCTTGAAGACCTGGCCCCCCGAGCAGCCGCCCTGCTCTCTCCCCGGCAAAATCGCCGTGGACCCGCTACCCTTTCCTATCGCCAAACAACTCTGCCGTTCCGTCATCGCCGAAAACGATAACTGCGTCTACGACGTAGCAGTCACCGGTAACGCCGGCTTCGCCACCAGCTACGCCATCCGCCAGGGACTCCAGGTCAAACCGCCACCGGTGAAGCCCTGCAACATGACGCTAATTTGGATCCTGGCCGCATTCCTTCTCTTAGCCCTGATCCTCCTGCTGATCTGCGTCTTCCGCCGCTGATCAGCGCGCCAACAATCTTGTCGGTGAATGATCACGGGTGCCCCACGTGCCGCTATTGCACGTGGGGTCTTCGCGTACCCCGCGCGCATGTTCTGGCGGTTTCCTATACCGACACTCGCCCGTTTTTCATTATCTTAACTTTCAACTTTGAACTGAACTTTCAACTTTCGACTGCATTATCCTTCCTAAAACGGCGCCTTCGCAGCCTTGCTGAACTTCGCCGTTATATCGCCCGATAATTCGATACTATCGGGATTCAGCAGCATCACCGGCGATCCCGCATCCAGCTTGAACTTCGAGAGGTCTGCCCAAATCACGTTTGGCGTCGTAGTCAGTTCAAAGAAGTAGATCTTGTTGGTCAGGTCGATCACCGTGCGGTATTCCGTGTTGTAGATTCCGAAGCCCTTGTACGGCGCACCAAACGGCACCGATACATTTCGCGCGATTGCCAGCACGCCCGCCACAGCTTCTCGCTCGCTCTGGGGTTCCGGCAACATTGGCAAATAATACGATGCTCGCTGAAACCGGTCGCGCGGGTTCACGTTACCCGGTAACGCCATGTCGCTGCTCGGCTTCGAGAAATCCATCTTCTTCAGCAGCGCCAGCTGTTCATCGTACGGCGGATCATTCGTCATCACCCGATACTCGCGCCCTTGATGGATCAGCGGCTTGCCGTTCACATACTCGATGATCGCGGAATCTCCACTGGCATCCTCGATCGCCAGGTGCACCGTCGTCTTCGTGCCGCGCGCTTCCGCCATCACGATCTACACGGTATCCAGCAGCGCCAGCGCTTCGTTCACGTTCGCTGCGTTATCCAGAATGAACTGCAGCCACAGCCCTCCATGAACTCCCGGCTTGCTCGCATTGCGCGGTCCAAAGTCGGCGGCATCCAGGAACAGCATGTGGCCCCCCAAGCCGCGTTCGTTCAGTCCATCCGCTGAGCCCAGCCCGTACACCGATGTTACCAGGCTCGCGTACTTCGACGTCCACTTCGCGGGATTTTCTTTGATGATTTGCGCTGCACCCAGCAGGCCGCCGTCGCGATGCATTCCTCTCGGAAAAACCGTCAGCTCCGGTTCCGTGGATTCTGGCCAATCCATCGTACGGCTCACCAGAACCGCTAATTTGTTATTGTTCCGAAGTATTCGAGTGCGGCCTCCGACGTTTGCCAGACTCCCAACGCCACCGCCGCCGCAACCAAAGCCACGCACACGACCTTGCACACGATTTTCTTCATCGCTCCACCTTTTCCTAATTTTCGGAATTGTTGGGAGTCAGGCGGCGCTCCCGGCCTTTAACGCTCCGCCATTATATAGCCATCTCGCATCCGCAAGCGTCCAACCTCCGGGTGCCCCACGTGCCGGTTTTGCACGTGGGGTTTCCAGCTGCCGTCTTAACTTTGAAGTTTAAACTGATCTTTCAACTTTCAACTGGTCTATCTCCTCCGCTTGCCGTACCCTTCTACGTCAGCATCCCGCCCGAGGACAATCGACCATTTCAAGCCAAGGTACGGGCCTGTACGGCCATCAGGAGGCAACTGCTATGTTTCGCTCCACTCTACGGTTCATTCCACTCCTAGCACTGCTCTTTGCATTTTCGGCTGTCGCTAAGGCAGATTCCTTCCAGATCACTTTCACCGGCACTGGCTCTGGTACCGGTCAGTTCACCACCGACGGCGTTTGCACCATGTGTTCTCCCGGCGCCGGCCTGCTCACCTGGCTCGTCGGCATCGGACCCGACACCGGGCCGAACGCTTTCGATATCACCGATGATGGGCCCGCCACTGCCAGCATCACTTACGATCGTTTGACCAACTCCTTTTCCAGCGTCGGCACCTTCAATAGCGAGAACAACGATTTCTTTATCCTGCACTCCACGCTCACGTGGAGTCTCAGTTCGCTTCAGGGAGATTTCTCCGGCACCTATGCCGTAGCGCCTCTCGCAACCACCCCTGAACCCTCCACGCTGCAACTGCTGTTTCTGTCGACTCTCATGCTAGCCGGCGCACTAGCCTGCCGACGCAAGGCATACCAGCTCACAATCTGACCAACGAAACGGGTAGTCGCCTCTCCCGGGTGCCCCACGTGCCGGTTTTGCACGTGGGGTTCTTTGGTTAAGTGTTGGTCTAGGTGGATCTTGTTTTGGTCTTGGTCGGTTGAAATTGCCGACGCAAAACCGCGCCACGCGAGTTTCTACTTTCAACTTTCAACTCTCAACTCCTCATCGACCCGTGAGCCCCGACACATACAGCAGCACGCAGAAAAACGTACAATCCGTCGAACGGAGAAACCAAAGTGAATCCACCTGTTCGCGCAGAAATTTCGTCCACACTTCACTCATCGCAGGCGCCGCGCTGGCCTTGCCAACACCGACACCTCTTCTCGCCGCCACTTCTGTCGCCAAGCCCGATTTTCCTGTCGCCGACTATCACGTCCACCTCAGCCCGCAATTGTCCATCGAGCAAGCCGTCAAGCTCGGCAAAGACCGCCAGGTCGGCATTGGCATCCTGGAACATCCCGGCCCAGGCTACAAAATCCAGAATGATGCGGACCTCGCTCAGTACATCGCAGGCTTGCGCCCGTATCCCGTTCGCCTTGGTCTGCAACCCGTCTTCGCCGGCTGGTCGAAAAGTTTCTCCAAAAACGCCTTGGATCAATTGGACTACATTCTGATGGACGCGCTCACCTTGCCTCGTCCCGACGGCGGCTGGCAGGCCATCTGGCAAATCGACACCATGGTCGACGACGGCGAAGAATTCATGATCCCCTACATGAACTTCATCGAGCAGGTCCTCACCACCGAGCCCATCGACGTCTTCGGCTGGCCCACGTTTCTCCCCGTTCCTATCGCTCGCCAGTATCAGCAGCTTTGGACTCGCCCGCGCACCAGCCGCATCATCGAACTCGCGCGCGCCCGTAACATCGCCATCGAAATCAACGAAGTCGCCCATGTCCCCGACGAAAACTTCGTCATCGCGGCAAAACACGCCGGCCTGAAATTCACCTTCGGCACCGATGCCCGTAACCAGAACGCCGCCCATTTTTATTATTGCTACGAAATGGTCCAGAAGTGCCGCTTAAGCGAAGCCGACATGTTCGTCCCCAAGCGCAAATAACCCGTCGTTGAGCACCCGCTCTCGTGCTCCCAGAGGCTCGGTGCGTGCCTCATCCTTGCGCCCGGCACCCCACCTGGCGATTTTCCACGTGAGGGCGGCCTGTGATCGCCGAAGCGGTTACTAGTACGAAGATGTCCGGTTACGCGTGCCGGCTCAACCGGTCGTTGCAACACCATCTAACGAGTTGATCGGACAATACTTCCCCTGAAGAGGGGATCTGTTTGGCCGCACTCGGTCAAAACCTAGCCAGGGCAGCGTTCCGACTGATCTAACCTAGCGAGGGGTTTTAGCTTTTGTTTTCAACGCAAAGTGGGTTCGAACAGAGTGTCGCATCGACCTATTGATACCACCCGACAAATCAGATGAGATGCGAAGGCCGGTCTCCAGCGGGATGCGATACGCTCCCAATGATCGACGTGCTTTGAAGCACAAGATAAAGGAGACCGGCGATGAAGAAGATTAGCACTATGCAGACATTTAGTAATGAAATTTTGAAGGACCAAAAGCTGACGATCGGTGTGGATCTGGGAGATCGCTCGAGTGCGTACTGTGTCTTGAACGAAGCAGGAGAAATTGTTTTGGAACATAAACTGGCGACCACGCCGGAAGCCATGAAGCAGGTGTTCGGTAGCATGCCGCGGTGTCGCATGGCGATGGAGACGGGGACGCATTCTCCGTGGGTGAGTCGGTTGTTGACCGCGCTGGGCCATGAAGTGATCGTGGCTCACGCCCAGAAAGTGCGCTTGATTACCAAGAGCCGACGAAAAGACGATCGCATGGACGCGCGAACGCTGGCGCGGCTCACACGAATCGATCCCGCGTTGCTAACGCCAGTGAAGCATCGCAGTGTGCATGCACAATTACACCTGACGGAGATCCGTGCACGAGCTGTACTGGTGAGCGCGCGAACTGCCCTGGTGAATGCCGCACGAGGACTGGTGAAGTCTTACGGCGAGCGGCGACGCAAATGTAGCACGGAACAAATCACCCGGGACGCTGCGAGTGGATTGAGCACAGGATTGCGCGAAGCGTTAGACCCGCGGTTGCGAGAGGTGGACTCGTTAAATGAACGCATCCAGGAATATGACCGGCGCATTGAAAGGATGGCCAAGAAGACGTATCCGGAGACGGCGCTGCTCAAACAGATAAAGGGTGTAGGTGACCTGATCTCTACGACCTATGTGCTGACCCTCGAGGACCCACATCGCTTCCGAAAGAGTCGTGACGCGGGATGTTTTGTGGGGTTGCAGCCCGGGCGGAGGAACTCCGGCGAGAGTGAGCCGCAGATGCACATCAGCAAAGAAGGTGACGAGTATCTACGGGCGCTGCTGGTGCAGGGGGCACAGTACATTTGAAATATATGTCGTATTGGGTTGAGGCTCACGAGCTTCCAGAAACGGAGTTTTCAACGACTCTCGTCTTTGTTCGTAGCACGGACGGGAAAGTATATCTTGATGGCAGAGTAACCGACGTCACCTTACAGCCGTGACGCAGCGCCCCGGGCTCAACGGACGCAAGTTCCTTTACTTCTGCGCGGCGCGGCGGGTGCGAAGACCTAGCCAACACGCAAAATTGACGGCGAGAATTGAGATAGATGCAGGCAATATTATTGCCGCAAAGCCAATTTAAATTCCACGCACCGCGTAAACAATCACAGCACCGTGATTAATGTCAGTAAGACATGCGTCCATAACTCGCGTTTACCATACTTGCGTTTTGAAGAAGTTTCCTGCATCTGTGCTCGGAGACCCATCCCGGATGAACAGCATTTAATCACGGCCAGGTTCGCTGTTGAAACCTGGGTCTTGGGTTTCTTCTCGTCTCTGACGATTGTCCCAAACTGTCAACCTTGAACTGTAAACTGTCGACTGCCGTTCCCCACCGCTTTTCCACATATCCACAGACTATTCGAACGAGCGTTTCATTGGTTACTATACACGTTAGTATTTAATCGATACTCTTTCTCCATCTCTAACGCCAGACCCACCGATATTTTCAATCTTTGCTAGTTTACTCTTGTGTCAATGGACGCATGTGCGGACTTCCCGCTCATCCCAAGCATGACGGCCTCTGCCTCACTCACGCCCGCCGCTCCAAGCCCGAACCGCGCGAAGAAGATCTTTCCGCCGAACTTGCAAGTCCTGCCGGTGACTTCATCACCCAGATCGATATCAACCACGTCCTCGGCAAGCTGTTCACCGCTCTCGCCTCCAACCGGGTTTCTCCGCGCCGCGCCGGCACGCTCGCCTATATCGGTTGTCTTCTTTCCCAGACGCAACAGGGCGCCAAAGTCGAAGCCGCGCGCTGGGATCTCGACGCCGCCACTCTCAAAAAACTCGTCGAACTGAAATACACCACGCTCCCCGCCGCCTCATCCACTCCAATTTTCAAGGACAACAAATGAATTCACCGATTGCGCCGTTCGATTCCCCCGACATGCCCGACCGCGGTCAGCAGGACTTCTCCTATGGACTCGCCACTCCCTCCGGCGACTACCTCACGCAAATCGATGTCAACCACGTCCTCGGCAATCTCTTCCAGGCCCTCGCCGCCAATCGCATCTCCTCCAAACGCGCTGGCACGCTCGGCTATCTCTGCGCCAACATCCTGAAATCTCAGGAAGGCATGCACGATCAGGCTAGTTTCCTCACCTGGACCGCCTACGACTTCTTCCGCAAAGCCCTCCACGAAAAATATGGCACCCCACTGAAATGCCCACGCAGCTCGCCTAAACCCAACACGCCGTAGCGCCATGATCAGCCACTATCGATTCACGCTCTTCACTGGTCGCTGGTCGCCGGTCGCTGGCCACTGGTTTCGCCCGGGTCACGGATCACAAATCGCGAGTCACGTCCCCGTAACCCCTTTGTTTCCCCTTGATACGAGAAAACAGGGTACACGAGTTGTCGTATGCGTTACGTTAAAGTACTACTTACAATTGTCGGCCCGCCGGCATTTTGCGCTTCGTGCTTCACGGGTCGCCAGTCGCTGGGCACTTCCACTCTATGCAAACACGGACTTGAGGGCCGGATAGATGCGACGATACTGCTGGTAGTTGCGCTGCATTTGGGCGCTGGTGGCGGCGTCGGGAGGGACGCGCTTGGCTGTGCGGACGATGGCGTCGCAAGCTTGATCCACACTGCTCCAGCATTTTGCGCCGACGCCAGCGAGAATTGCCGCTCCGTATGCTGCGCCTTCTTCGGCTTCCACGGTTTCAACTTCGTGGCCATAAACGTTGGCTTGGATTTGGCGCCACAGTGGAGAACGCGCGCCACCGCCGCCAAGTCGAATGCGTTCCACCGGAACTTTGATCTCGTCGAAAATGGTGAAGGTATCTTTCAGGCTGTAGGCCACGCCTTCTAGCACGGCGCGAATCAGGTGCGCGCGCGTGTGTGAAGCGGTCAAACCGACAAACGCGGCACGCGCGGAGGGATCCAGATGCGGCGTGCGCTCTCCCATCAGGTACGGAGCCCAGAACGCGCCTTCCGCTCCCGGCTTTACGCTGGCCGCTTCTTCGGTCATGCGTTCATACGGATCGCGGCCATCATCGGAACCGGCTCCAAAGCGATCGCGGAACCAGCGCAGCGACAAGCCCGCGGCTTGCGTCACGCCCATCAGATGCCAGCGATTCGGAATGGCATGGCAGAAAGTGTGCAGCCGTCCCTTGGGATCGAGCGCGGGCCGATCGGTGGCGGCAAACACCACGCCGGAAGTGCCAATCGTCGCGCTGACTACGCCGGCTCGCGTGATGCCGATGCCCACCGCGCCCGCTGCCTGGTCTCCTGCACCCGCAACGACGGGAGTGCCAAACTTCAGCCCGGTGGCTTTTGCGCCGACTTCGGAAATGCGGCCGCAGACATCCTGGGACTCGAAAAGTTTGGGCAACATTTGCGGATCGATGCCGGTCTTGCTGAGGATTTCGGCGGACCACTGGCGTTTGGCGACATCGAGCATGAGGGTGCCGGAAGCGTCGGCAACGTCAATCGCGGATTCGCCGGTGAGGCGCAAGCGCACGTAATCTTTCGGGAGCATCACTTTGTGAACGCGGTCCCAATGTTTGGGCTCGTTCTGCTGCACCCACAGAAATTTGGTGAGCGTGAAGTTGGTAAGCGGCGGGTTGCAAGTGAGCTGGATAATTTTGTCGAGGCCGAAGAGCTGCTCCAGATGTTTGGATTGCGCTTCGGTGCGTTGGTCGCACCAGATCAGCGCGGGGCGAATGACTTCATCGCTCTGGTCGAGCAGAACCGCGCCGTGCATCTGCCCGGAAAATCCAACGCACGCGATGGAATCGGCGGATTCACCGGAGGATTGAATGGCTTTGCGGACGGCGATGGCCGCGGCGCGCCACCAGTCCCCAGGATCCTGTTCAGCCCAGCCGGGATGAGGGCTGGCGAAGGGCGCGTGTTCTTCGGTACCGGAAGCCACAATGCGGCCCGTTTCGTCAAGAATGAGGGCGCGCGTTCCACTGGTTCCCACATCAATGCCAAGAGTTCTGATAAAGCCTCCCGTTTGCTTTTGGATTTACTTTCGGCAGGGGCGCGATTGCGGCGCCAAATTATCCCGCCGCGAAATTTGCGCGATCTCCGGAGTCAATCAGTTCCGTGCCTGTTTCGGCGCTGACATCCTGCGACTGGTGCTCCAGGAAATATTCCAGATTGCCGCGCATCACCAGGTGCGGCGAGAGCGTGACCTGGCACGTGGGACAAGAGCCTTCCACCAGGAACTGATGCAGAACACGGAAGGATAAGCGCCCTTGCGTGTAAGGACGCTGATCGATGGTGGCCAGAACTTCGCTGTTGCGGATGCGATCGGCGAGCGCGGGAAACAGATCGGTGGTAATCATCGCGAGGCGCGGCAATATTCCCGAATCGCGCGCGGCGTCGATAACGGGAATGGACGCTTCGGTGGTGACATAGATTCCCGCGAGGTCCGGATGCGCCGCGAACATGCGCCAACACTTGTCGTAAGCTTCGGCTTCGATATCGTGCTCCTCGATGGTTTCGGTGAGTTGCATGGCGGGATAAAACTTGCGCAGCGTTTCGTCGAAGGTGCGGCACTTCTCCGCGTGCTCCTGAATGCCCAGATCGCTTACGGTGACGGCGACCTTGCCCTTGCCTTGCAGCAAGCGGCCGAGCAAGTCCGCGGCCAGCGAGCCGCTGACCATGGTGTCGACGGAGACTACGGCGAGGCGTCCGGTGTTCGGCGCGTCGGTGGCCACGCACACTACGGGGATCTCCGCTCGAACGGCGCGGCGCATCCAGGTGCGCATCTGCTGCGGGCGACTGGGAAACGTGATGATGCCGTTGACGCCCGACTTCACGGCTTCGTCGAATGCTTCGCTCTCACCTTCGCCCAGACGGGGATAAGTGCGGAACTCAACCTCGGTGCTGTGCGCTTGCGCTTCCTTTTGTATCCCGGCGCGCACTTCGTCCCAGAAGGAAGTGGTTCCTTTCAGTGTGTTCACGGAAATGCGCAGGTGGCGGCGCCTGGCCAAATAACGCGCGGCAAGATTCGGGCGATATTGCATCGCTTTGGCCATCTGCAAAACGCGCGCTTTGGTCAGAGGGCTGACTCCGACGTGATTGTGCAGGGCGCGATGGACGGTGCCAGTGGAAATTCCGAGGGCATCGGCGAGGTCGAAGAGGGTCACTTTCTTGTCCATGGAAACACCGCCTGAAAACGCTGGAGCGGACGAAAGCAGACTCAAGAGAGCGAGAGTGGGTTTCGTAAACGTTTACGGCGCCATTTAAGACCAGTTCGGCCAGGTTGTCAACGGCCCGCGACGCTGCTCGTTTGTTGATACGGCGGCGAGGCGGGTTTTATTTCGCAGCAACTTTCAGCTGAATTGCCTGCGTTTTGGCGGAACTGGTGCCGATCAGGACGTCGAAGATGCCGGTTCGACGACAAATTTCATGTCTTCGTTCCACAACGCGAGGCTGTCGGGGGTAAGCGTAAAGGTTACCGTAGTTTTTTCTCCGGGGCGAAGGTGGACGCGCTGGAATCCGCGCAACTGCTGGACGGGGCGGGTGACGGAACTGACGCGCTGGTGGATATAGAGTTGCGGGACTTCGTCGCCTTCGCGATCGCCGGTATTGGTGACGTCCACGGAAACGGTGGCGTTGGACGACGGAGTGATTTCGGCCGGCTGAACGCGCGGGTTGTCGAGTTTGAAGGTGGTGTAGCTGAGGCCATGACCAAATGAGCGCTGAAGCGCGTTCCTTCTATCGCGGACAACCTCTCCTGGGTGAAGGGCACGCACACCATGAAGTTTGGATTCTTCTGGGCACATGGTGGCAACCAACAGACGGAAGGCGCGTGGGCCGGTTCGGCCAACGCGTTCCCGCAAGGCCGCTATGATTACGACAACTGGGCTTGGGGCACCACGGGAAATCCGTTGGCGGACTTCGCCCTAGGGCACCCGGCTGACTTCGCACAGACTAGCGCGGACCCGCTACATACGCTGTGGTACAACGAAATCGCTTTCTACGCGCAAGACACGTGGAAGGTATCGCGCCGCTTGACGTTAAACTACGGTCTGCGTTTGGACCATGAAGGGCAGTGGTATCCCGCCGGTAATACTCCGGGAATGGTTGTGTGGGATCCCAGCACCTGCCCCGCTTCGAGCGGACCGGGTCCAACTTGCGTAGGCCCGAGCCTGCCAGGTCTTTCGTGGAACGCGATCGACAAGAGCGTGCCCATCTCTGGTTTCACCTCACGCTACATTCCTGACCCGCGAGTAGGAGCAGCGTACGACCTATTCGGGACGGGGAAGACCGTAATCCGCGGTGGCTGCGGAATCTACCGCTACCAACTGGCCTACAACGATGTGAACGCAGCGCTGGATTCGCCACTCGGCATTCAGAACTTCGCGACGTCGGGTGATTGCCATATTCTGAAGACCACCCAGGTGGCAAGTGATCCCACTTGCCAACCGACTTCGGCAGCGGGATCATTGCCGGCGTCGAGCACGGGCCTTGGAATTCAAGCGTTGCAGAAGGCTGACAACCGCACACCGTGGGTTCAGAATTGGACCTTCCTAATTGACCAACGGGCACCGTGGAATTCGCTGTTTGAGATCGGCTATGTTGGTAGCCATACCTCCGACATGCTGATCGCAGCGAACCTTTCCAACATCAACTATGTTCCGATAGGCGGCTATTTCCAGCCGAACCCAGTCACGGGCATAACTTACTACTGCCAAGGACCAGCAAGCCCGACGTGCAATTCAAGCGGCCCGCCGAACACATCGCAGTACCTGCCGTGGAATTACAGTTCCATCCAGGTGGCATCGCATGGCAGCTATTCCAACTACAACGCTCTGCAGATGATGTGGCAGAAGCAGACGGGGCGCAGCACGTTCATGTTGAACTACACGTTCAGCAAGGTCCTGGGGATCCGCGACGGACAGACGGACAACGGGAACGGCAACGGAACAGTTCTCGACGTGTTCAACATGAAGAACAACTACGGAGTGCTGGCGTACGACCACACCAACATCTTCAACGCGGCGTATGTGCTATCGATTCCTCGTGTGCACACGTCGAACAAGTTCGCTTCGGGTGCGGTAAATGGATGGCAGCTGTCGGGTACATTGCAGTACCAGAGCGGTGCGCCAATCCAGCCAAACTCGGGCGGAACTTTGAACGTCAACAATAGAACGGTGAATCGCCGTCGAGCATTCTGGGATCGAACGCCCCCGCGCTTGCCCCAGTATTGACGTGCGACCCGCGGCAGAAGACGATGGCCGGCCAGTATTTCAATGCCGGTTGCTTCGCGATGCCTACGCGCGGAGAGCAGGGCAACATTATCTGGCCGTACATCAAGGGCCCGGCGTATTTCAACACCGACCTGTCACTGTTCAAGAACTTCCACGTGACGGAACGGCAGACGCTGCAATTCCGCATCCAGGCGTTCAACTTCATCAACCATGACTTGCCGGATTTGACGCAGGGGAATGCGTTGAACCTGAACTTTAACGCGAATGGCATCAATACCAACAGCTGTGGATCAACGACCTCAGGCAGCTGCACGGATGGCCGAGCCCACTATACGACGGGCCGCCGCGTACTGGAGTTGGCACTGAAGTACAACTTCTAACCTGGTCTCAATAACCAGCGGTAAAAGGGGATGGTTCACGCCATCCCCTTTTTCTTTCTGCGTGTGAGAAAATGCTGGAACGCGTTGAGTTCGAGGAATTGGGAGGTAGTCCTGTTGGCTTGTCATGCCCGCTCTGTTTGCTGCGCAGTTCTGCTGGCCGTTTTTTTTGTGCTGGGGCAATATGCAACGGCCCAGACAGCTCCTGCGGCTTCGCCTGTTGCCGCTTCCAAAATCAAATTTACGTTGCAGAGCCTGCCTTTCCGCGTTGAAACTGACGAGACGCTGAAGACTCCTCACGCGCCAGCGACAATGGCGGGTGGCGTTGCTGTCTTTGACTACAACAAAGACGGCCGGCCGGATATTTTCTTTGCCAATGGCGCGAACATCGAGACGCTGAAGAAAGACGATCCCAAATACTCCAATCACCTGTTGCGCAACGATGGCAAGGGCGTGTTCACCGACGTTACAAAGGAAGCAGGGCTGATGGGCACCGGTTACGACATGGCGGTGGCGGTGGGGGATTACGACAATGATGGTTACCCGGACCTGTTTGTGGGGGGACTGCACGGGAACACGCTGTATCACAATAATGGAAATGGGACGTTCACCGACGTGACGGCAAAAGCGGGCCTGGATAAGTCCGTGGACGCGAAATACGGGTCGCTGTGGACAACCGCGGCGGTGTGGGTGGACGTGAACAATGATGGACGGCTGGATCTGTTCGTGGTGAATTACCTGCAATGGGACGTCAAGAAAGAGCCGATGTGCGGTTTTGGAGGCTCGTATGACTATTGCAACCCTCGATTCTATGAGGGGCAGCCGAACCAGTTATTTTTGAACAAAGGCGATGGAACGTTCGAGGATGTGTCGGAGAAATGGGGAATTCGGGCGCATGTCGGCAAAGGAATGGGAGTGGGCATGGCGGACTACGATCTGGATGGCCGGCCCGACCTGTTTGTTACGAACGACACCTACTACAACTACCTGTTCCACAACACCGGAGAGAAATTTGAAGAAGTGGCGTTTCAGGAAGGGGTGGCGCTGGTCGAGGACGGGGAGTTCGTGTCGGGCATGGGATTGGATTTTCGGGACTTTAATAACGATGGATATCCCGACATTGTGTTTGTGGCGTTGAACAACCAGACGTTTCCGTTGTTTCAGAATAAGGCTGGCAAGGGCTTTGAAGAGGTTACCTATCCAAGCGGTATGCGAAATCTCAGCCGCAACATGGCGGGGTACGGTCCTGGATTTTTCGATTTTGACAATGATGGATGGAAGGACCTCTTCGTGACGCGGGGACACGTGGAATATATGAGCAAGCCGGGCACGGAGATCGAGCAGAATAATAGCGTCTTCCGGAACCCTGGAGCGACGGGGCAGTGGCAGGCGCTGACAGCCGAAGCAGGGTTGAACGCATCGCCGCCGGCTCGGCACCGTGGCTGCGCGTTTGGCGATTTCGATGGGGACGGTCGAATCGACGTGGTTGTCACGGCACTGGGCAAGAACGCGGAACTGTGGATGAACCGGACGGAGGGCTCGGGGCACTGGCTGGACATTGCGCTGGAAGGGACCAAGAGCAACCGCGATGGAATCGGGGCACGCATCAAGGTGGTGACGTCAGCGGGCGCGCAATTCAATCACATGACCACGAGCGTTGGGTACGCGTCTTCGAGCTATGGGCCGGTGCACTTCGGGCTTGGCAAGGATGCCAAGGCGAAGTTGGTGGAAATTCATTGGCCGTCGGGAATCGTACAGACACTGCAGGATGTGGCGGGTGATCGAGCGCTTAGCGTGAAGGAAGCTGCGGCGAAATGACGGGTGACTTGATTTTTTTCTGACGCTCTTCTTCGGAGATGCGGTCGACAATCTGCTTCTCGCGCGCTCCGTCCTCCGGACGCTTTAGCTTAAAGTAGAGTGCCGCGAGCTCAACGTGAGGCGGCAACCATTCGGGAATGGCTTGTGCTACGGCTTCAAAGTTCTTCAGAGCGCTGTCGGTCTGCCCAAGCGCATTCTGGACTTTGGCCAGCTCAAAACGAGCGTAGGATGAGGCTGCGTCGATTTGCAGAGCGAGTTCGAGTTGTTTTTGCGCTTCATCCAGCTTTCGCAACTTGTAAAGCACAGAACCGAGGCGGAGATGAGCCTCGAAATCGTCGGATTTTTGAGCGATGGCGCGACGAAAGGCTTCTTGCGCGCCGTCAAGATCGCCGGAATATTCTCGTACCAAGCCACTTAGAGTATTCACACTAGGAAGATTGGGGTCGGCTTGCACGGCCAAATCCGCGTATCGACGGGCTTCGTCGAATTCTTCCAGGCGCAGATGCGTTTCCGCCGCCAACGTGTACACCTGAGGTGAAGGCTTTTGCGTGGCAACCTTATCGATGCGAACGAGACCTTCGCGGGTCTGGCCAGTGCGAATCAGCGCGGAGCCTAACGTCCATTCGATGGTGAGATTGGCGGGGTCGGCTCGCTCAAAAGGAGTGAGCAGGGCAATGGCCTCAATATCTCTGCCGAGGTGGACATAGCAGTCGCCGAGCAGGGTGGCGACGCGGGTACTTTGCGGATCTTCCGGCATCAAGGATGCAAACTGGTCAGCGACTTCCGCGAATTTCTGTCCTTTATAATAGGCGAGAGCGAGGTTCATGCGCAGATCACGGTTGCCAGGGACGAGTTGCAACGCGGCGGCGTCTTGCGCGACGGCTTCGTCATAACGACCCAAGGCCGCGAGGGCGATGCCGAGGTTGGCGCGGGCGGCTACGACTTCTGGGTGAGAGCTTAGCAACTGCTGATATTTCAGAACGGCGAGTTCGTTGTTGCCGGACTGCTGGGCTAGTTGCGCTTCGCGAAAAAGCTGCTCGGGATCGGGCTCTTGCGCACGCGCCGAGAGCACGCAAAAAAGGGCCATAATTGCGGCGAATCGGCGCATATTTCGTAGTATAACTCGCTTTTGAGATGGACCGGAGAAGCGTGCGGTAATCCATGCGAAGAATGAACAAATTGGGAAAGCTGCTGCTGGCGGCGTTCTGCCCGCTGATTGCCGCGGGATCGTGTTGGGCGATTGGTGAGGAGCGGTTCGTCGAAGGCGAATTTCATAGTGGGGATTTCGTTCTGGCGCGAGCGGGTGCGGCGGCGGAAATTTACGTGGATGCGAGCGATCATCCCGGGGTGACGCACGCCGCCAATGATCTTTGCCAGGACATTCAGAGAGTGACGGGAATTGCGGCGCGTGTTCAACACGATGGAAGCGAACTTGGAGCGACGGTGGTGATCATAGGGACGCTGGGGAAGAGCGCGCTGATCGACCGGCTAATCCGGGAACACAAGATCGATGCGGCGGGACTGCAAGGGAAATGGGAATCGTATCTGATTCAGACTGTGACGCAGCCGATTCCGGGCGTTTCCTCGGCGCTGGTGATTGCGGGAAGCGACAAGCGAGGGACAATTTACGGAATCTATGAAATTTCCGAGCAGATCGGGGTGTCTCCCTGGTATTGGTGGGCGGACGTGCCGATTGCGCACCGCGACGCACTGTTTGTTAAGCCGGGCCGGCATGTGCAAGGCGAGCCGGCGGTCAAATACCGGGGAATTTTTCTGAATGATGAAGCGCCAGCGCTGACGGGCTGGGTGAACGAGAAATTTGGCGGATACAAACACGAGTTTTACGAAAAAGTGTTTGAGATGCTGTTGCGTTTGCGAGCGAATTTTCTTTGGCCGGCGATGTGGAATAGCGCGTTCAATGAAGATGACCCGCTGAATCCGAAGCTGGCGGACGAATACGGAATCGTGATGGGCACATCGCATCACGAACCGATGCTGCGCGCGCAGCAGGAATGGAAGCGTCACGGAAAAGGCGCGTGGGATTATTCGACGAATGGAGAGGAATTGCGGGAGTTCTGGTCGCAGGGAATCGAGCGCAACAAGAACTACGAAAGCATCATCACGCTGGGAATGCGGGGCGATGGGGACATGCCCATGTCCGAGGAAAGCAATGTGGCGCTGTTGGAGAAAATCGTGGCGGACCAGCGCAAGATCCTGGCGCGTGAGATGAACCCGGACCTGGAGAAGAATCCGCAAAGTTGGGCGCTTTATAAAGAGGTGCAGGAATATTACGAGAAAGGAATGCGCGTCCCCGATGATGTGACGCTGCTGTGGTGCGACGACAATTGGGGGAACATTCGCCGCTTGCCGACGGCGGAAGAACGCAAGCGGAGTGGAGGCGCGGGGATCTACTACCACTTCGATTATGTGGGCGGGCCGCGGTCCTACAAATGGATCAATACGAATCCGATTCCGAAAGTCTGGGAGCAGATGAACCTGGCGTACCAGTATGGCGCGACGCGAATCTGGATCGTAAACGTGGGCGACTTGAAGCCCATGGAATTCCCGATGGAATTTTTCCTGACGTTCGCAAGGGAACCGCAGCGGTGGCCGAAGGAGAAACTCGGAGAATTTACTGTCGATTGGGCGGCGAGGGAATTCGGTCCCACGTATGCTTCAGAGATCGCGAAGATCATGGAGGAATACGCGAAATATAACGGGAGGAGAAAACCGGAGCTTCTGGAACCGGGGACGTACAGCCAGGTGGATTACGAGGAGGCGGACCGCGTGGCAGCGGAGTTTCAGTCGGCGGTGGATCGGGCGAAACAGATTTATGGCAAGCTGCCTGAGAATTATCGCGACGCGTTTTTTCAGTTGGTTCTTTTTCCGGCGAAGGCATCGGCGCAAGTGACGCAGCTGTACGTGACGGTGGGAAAAAACCAACTGTACGCGAAGCAAGGGCGCGCGAGCACAAACGATCTGGCGGCGCAGGCGCGAGCGTTGTTTCAGGCTGACGCGGAACTTTCCGCGAGCTACAACCAGACGTTGGCTCACGGAAAGTGGGACCACATGATGGATCAGACGCACATCGGATATACGTTCTGGAACGAGCCGCCGAAGAACACGATGCCGGAGGTGGTGGAATTGAATGTTCCGGCTGAAGGGAAGATGGGAATTGCGATTGAAGGATCGGGTGCGGCGTGGCCGGGCGCGGGAGAAGAGGCGATGCTGCCACAGTTCGATTCGTTTGGCCGGCAGCGTTACTACGTCGACGTGTTCAACCGCGGGCGCGGCACTTTTCGGTTCACGGCGATGGGGAATGAGCCGTGGATCAAGTTGTGCCAAAGTTCTGGCGACGTGGAAAAAGAACAGCGAGTGTGGGTGAGCATCGACTGGAGCAAGGCGCCGGTTGGAACTACGGCGGGTGCTGTGAAGATTTCAGGGGCGGGCGGCGAAGCGGTGAACGTGAAGGTTTCGGCTTTCCATCCGAGGGAGCCGACGGGCGAATCGGTACGAGGATTTGTCGAATCGAATGGCGTGGTTGCGATGGAAGCGGATGAGTTCACGCGGAAGGTGGATGCAGCGTCGGCTCGCTGGGAGAAGATTCCTGACTACGGACGCACGGGCTCGGGCATGTCGGTATTTCCGGTGACGGCCTCGAGTGTCGAACCGCCGCGGAATTCGCCGTGCTTGGAATATCAAATGTATTTGTTCGAGCCGAGGAAACTTGAAGTGGAGGCGATACTGGGGCCGACGCTGAATTTTGTGCCGGGGCGTGGCTTGCGCTATGCGGTAGCGTTTGACGATCAGCCGCTGCAGATCATCGACGCGTTGGCAGAGAATATGCAGCAGGACTGGGAAACTTCGGTGAAGGATAACGTGCGCAAGAGCGTTTCCAAGCATAGCGTTGCCGGGACGGGTTATCACACGTTGAGAGTGTGGATGGTTGATCCTGGAGTTGTTGTGGAGAAGATCGTAGTGAATTTGGGAGGAGTGAAACCTAGTTACCTTGGACCGGTGGAGAGTTATCGGGGTGGAGCGGGGAATGGAATAAGGGAGAGGTAATTTTGGTGCGAGAGAGACTTTGTGTCGGAGATACAGCGCCGACCACGGAAAAACCCAGGTGCAAAACCGGCACCTGGGCGCCCGGGACGAGCAGCAGATCCCTGTAAGCTCACAAACGAAGTGCAACAGGCTGGTAAGGTTGTGTTGCCATGGGAACTTACGGACAACTATCACTGGAAGAGCGGTGTACGATTGCCGGGCTTCAGGAAGCCGGGCAATCGTGTCGGCAAATCGCTGCAGCTATGGATCGCTCGGCATCGACGCTCTGCCGGGAACTGAAACGCAACGCTGGTGCCCAGGTCGGCTACCGGCCGGTCTACGCGGAGGATCAGGCTTGGGCGCGTCGTTGGCGCGGTTCGCGTTTGGCGCGGCAACCGGAATTGCGCAAAGTGGTGCTGGAACGCTTGTCGCACGGGCACTCTCCGGAACAAGTTGCTGGTCGCTTGCGACGGGAACACGGGCGTGCGGTGCTTTGTGCCGAATCCATCTAGCGTTTCATCTATGCGCAGATCCGTCGCACCGACGATACCGACTGGCGCAACTATCTGCCGCAACGCAAGTACAAGCGCGGCTATCGTCGCCCGCGCCGGGAGCACTCTCCGCTGCGGCTCATCCCGCAACGCGTGCCCCTGGCAGAGCGGCCTGCGGAGGTTTTGCAGCGCTCTGACGGCGGCCATTGGGAGGCCGACCTGATGCTGTTCAGCGATCCCGACGGAGTGCTACTGGTGGCCCAGGAACGCGCTTCGCGGTTAGTGCTCATCCGCCGCCAGCACAGCAAAGCGGCCACCCCGATCGTTCAGGAATTGCAGCGCAACTTCGCAGCGCTGCCTCAAGCGCTGCGCCAGACCGTCACTTTCGATAAACGGCGCGGAGTTCTCGCATCACCAGCAGTTGCACACCAACCTGCACATGCCAACCTACTTCTGCGACACCCACGCGCCATGGCAGAAAGGCGGCATCGAAAATGCCATCGGCCGGCTGCGCCGTCTGCTGCCCAGAAAAATCGACCCTAGCTGGCTGACACAGAGCAGCCTTGACGCTCACGCGAACCGTTACAATCACACCCCACGCAAATGCCTCGGCTTCAGAACTCCCGCCGAGATCTTTTCATCGATGCTTTTGCACTTGAAATGTGAATCCACACCCTCGCTGCGCTCGGGATGACAACTACATAAATGGAAACAATTATTGGCGATGGTTAGTGGACGTCGATTGTGGTGACGCTTAGAGGGGGCGAAGTTAGCGTCAACGTTGAACCGTTCACGGATTGCGCGGTGCCGTTGAGGGTCAGGCCAGTGATGGCGGTGACCTGGGCGGTGGTGGAGCGATTGATGGCGACGAAGACGTAACGGCCCGCGGTGGTGGTGTCTTCGCTGGCATAGACGGCGACCTTTGAGACGTCGCTGGATGTGGCTTGCAGCGAAATGTCGCCGAAGCAGGCGGTTGAAGCGTCGAAGTCGCGAAACGCGCGGAAAGCGGCCAGGATGTAGGGATCGCTGTTGCTGAGTGGCCAGAGACCCGCGGCGAAGACGCCTTCAGCGCCAGATGCCGAGATTGTCGGCTTGCGCAATCGTTCCAGCAATGTGTTGCGAGCCACCATTGTTGTATTCGGTGATGGCGATTTTCATGCCGGGATTTTCAGTGTTGATGCGGCTCTGCAGACGTCCGAGGATGTAGATGGGTCCGCCGAGAACATCGTTGGAGATCCAGGAATTTTCGGCGTAGGTGGTGTCCCAAAGACTGCGTGGGCTTTGGACAATGGCTTGAACCTGTGCGTCGGTGAGGGTCGCGCCGGTAAGATTTGTTACGCGTGTTGTGCCATCGGTAGCTTCCGAATACCAGTGGAAGTCATAGACATCGACCAACGACTTGCCATAAGTGATCGAAGCGGCGCTGATGGCGGGCAAATATTTGTCGAGAAACCAATTTGAACCGCCGGGAGTGGCGCTGAGTTCGCCTTGCCAATTGTAAATGCCCTCGAATCCGTAGTGCACCGGGCCAAAAATGATCAGGTGAGGGAATTGATCCTTGAGGGCCTTGGTGAGAGTGATGGTGTTAGCAATGTAGGCGTCGGAGGTGACGGCGGTTGATCCCTGGACTTCTTCGTGAGTGGAGTTCCAGAGTTCCGGCTCGTTGTCGAGTTCAATAAATGTGGGATGGGTTGGGGTTGCGCCGAAAATACCCGGCAATTTTTGATTGAGGGCCCAGGCGAACTCATCCATGTAAACGTGGCTATCGGTTGTGGCGGACGGCGGCGTGATGATGAAAGGAACAGTGGAGACGGTGCTTTTCTTGAAGACTACGGGGCGGAAGTACTTCAGATTTGGAAATGGCTGGGGTACCTGAACGGTCGTGGTGTCAACTGAGACGTAGCCTTGCAATTGAAACGTTACCAGGCTGGCCATACCGTCGGTCTGATCGGCTGCAATGAACGTGCACACCGCTTCCGCTGGGATAGCCGCATTGCAGCCGCTGTTGCCGTTGCCGTTGCACAAATAGTTGTCATTTTCGTAGAGGTAGTCACTACCCGCGTTGGAGCCGTTGTTGATCCAATTGTAGGCCGTCCAGCGATTTCCGCCAGCACGGTCGAATGTGAGAAGCGGCGGAGCGCCCGTGTTCCCAGAATAGAAATTGAGGCCGTAAATGTACGGGGAAATCGCTTTTGTGTTGGAAGGATTGATGGTGATGGTCACGTTGGCCGTGATGGCATTGGGTGTGGCGCTGACCTGCGGGGAATTGGCGCTTTCGCCGGCGGAGTTCACCGCAGAGACAACTTAATAATACGGTGTGCCATTGGTGAGACCGGTGTCGGTATAGGTGGTTGCGGTGGGATTGGCGATTTGCGTGTAAGGGCCGCCGGATGTGGTTGCGCGCTTCACGTGATAGCTTGCGGCGCCTGTGCTGGCGGTCCACGCAAGAATGATTTGTGCGTTCCCGGCAGTTGCGGTCAAACCTGCTGGGACGGGCGGAATTTGTACTACCGCAGTGGGCGTTGCGCTGGCTTGCGAGGAATTGGCGCTTTCGCCGGCGGAGTTCACCGCGGAGACAACGTAGTAGTAGGGCGTACCGTTGGTGACACTCGTGTCGGTGTAGGTCGTTGCGGTGGGATGGGCGACCTGGGTGTAGGGGCCGCCGGTAGAGGTTGCGCGCTTCACGTGATAGCTTGCTGCGTTGGTGCTGGCGGTCCACGCAAGAGTTACTTGTGCGTTTCCGGGCGTCGCCGCGAGTCCAGTTGGGGCCGTTGGTGCAGGCGATGCTGGACTGGCATTCACTTCGGAAGAGTTCGCGCTTTCGCCGAAGGAGTTCGCTGCGGAAACGACATAGTAGTATTTCGTGCCGTCGGTGAGGCCGGTGTCAGTGAAAGCGGTTACGGTGGGGCTGCTCACCAGCGTGTAGGGCCCGCCGGATGTGGTGGAACGCTTGACGTAATAGCTGGTGGCGCCGGAACTTGCGGTCCAATTCAAACTGGTTTGTGTGTCGCCCGCGGTGACTGTTAGTCCTGTTGGAGTTGCAGGAGCCGAGCCGCCCTGATTGCCGCCGCCATTGGAGCCAGAGTTTGCGCCTCCGCAGCCGATAGTTGCAACCAGCAAAATCGCGAGTGTTAGCGTGATCAGAAGCTGCGCGCCTTGCCGTTTTCTGAGCAACGAGTTTATAGCCATCCCTCCGCAAAGCCGATGATTCGCGCCGCAGGCTGGTTGAGCTGGCGTGTTTCGGAGAAGCCTCAGGCCGAGGAAGCGGTCGACCCGGGAAAGCAAGGATTACGTGTTGATGCGCTCGCGAAGCTTGATCTTAAGAACAGGGTAAGTTCGCAGGGAGAGTGTTTCAAGAACTAGCTGGAAACACCGGCGTCCAATCATTCAATAGCATAGCTGTGCTGGGGGAAATGCATGCGCGGGTTGTACCGCCGGGGCGCAGGCCATAGAATCAGCACGTGTGTATAGAGTGGTTCAGGAGAATTTTCCAGGTGCGAATCCGAGCGGTGTTTTTTGCGTTTTTGTTTGCTTTCTTTGCGTCAACAATTTCGGCGGAACCGAGGTTGCCGCATCTTTTCAGCGATCACATGGTGTTTCAACGCTATGCGGCGATTCGCGTCTGGGGTTGGGCGGAGCCGGGCGAGGCCATTTCCGTGGAATTCGCGGGCCAAACGAAACAAGCGGCAGCCGATGTGGATTCGCGCTGGCATGTGGATCTGGCAGCGCTGCCTGCCGGCGGACCGTTTGTGCTGCAGGTTCGCGGAAAGAAAACGCTGGAGTTTAAAGATGTAATGGTGGGCGAAGTGTGGGTGGCGTCGGGGCAATCGAACATGGCGTATAGCCTGGGGGAAGCGGCGACTGCGGCGGAGGTGATTCCCAAGGCCAATGATCCCGGGCTGCGTTTTTTCACGGTGCCGAAGAAAATTTCAATGCAGGCGGAGAGCGATACGCTGCCAGCGGCGTGGGAAGTGTGCGACAGCGAGTCCGCGAAGAAATTCTCGGCGGTGGCGTATTTTTTTGCGCGCGACCTGCGGCGATCGTTGCAGGTGCCGGTGGGCGTGATTCTGAGCGCGTGGCCAGGATCGGCGGCCGAGGAATGGACTCCGCTGGAGTACATGCAAAAAGATCCCACGCTGCAACCGATCGTCGAGCGATGGGAGAAGATGCCGGCGGACGACAAGCAATTCGCGGCGGCACCGCGGGACTTTTCGCTGGAATTTGATGATTTTGCGATGCTGCGGGCGGATTCGACGGCGGCTCCGCTGCAGTTGAGCAACTTCGATGATGGAGCGTCGAACACCTCGACAGGCGGTGAGTGGTCGTACAGTTGGGCGGATGCGGGGATGAGCGCGTTCGAACTGGTTGCGCCGGGTCGTGGCGGAAAGGGTTATGCAGCGAAAATATCGGGGAAGATTGACGGAACGAACAGCGCGTTCTGGAGAGCGAGTTTTCATCAGGATGGGTCGACGGGCGATTTCTCGTCGTACGCGGGAATGCGATTCTGGGTTCGAGGAAATGGTTCGTTCGGTTTTCGGACGCCGCAGCCGACGATCGTCGATTGGGATGACTACAAATCCGAAATTGTAAAAGCGACGCCGGAATGGAAGGAGGTGACGGTGTGGTTCAGGGATTTGAAGCAAGCGGGATGGGGCGTTCGAGAAAAATTGACGCTAGGACAGCTTTCGGGAGTTGCAGTGGAGTGCATGACGGATCTGGGAGAGGTGCCACACCCGCCGGCGGGATTGGTTGAGGGCATGATCGCGCCGCTGGAAAATTATCGAATGCGAGGAGCGATCTGGTATCAGGGAGAAAGCAACACGGCGCGCGCATATCAATACCGAACGCTGCTGCCCGCGATGATTGGGAGTTGGCGGGCGGGTTGGAACGGGGGAGATTTTCCGTTTTTGATCGTGCAGTTGCCCAATTTGGGGAAGGGCGAAGACTTTGGAGAATCGCAGTGGGCGGAACTGCGCGAGGCGGAATTGTTGACCGCGAAAAACGTGCCGAATGTGGGGCTGGCCGTGACGATTGACGTGGGCGACCCGAAGAATTTGCATCCACCGAGGAAACAGGAAGTGGGGGAGCGGCTGGCGTTGTGGGCGCTGGGCACGACGTATGGAAAGAAGGTGGTGTATTCCGGGCCGCTGTACGAAGGGATGAAAGTGGAGGGCAAAGAAATTCGCGTGCAATTCAAGTTTGCCGGGATGGGATTGCAGGCACACGGCGACTCATTGCGAGGATTTTCGATTGCGGGCGACGACAAGAAATTTCATCGTGCCGTGGCCCGAATCGACGGTGACGCCGTGGTGGTGTCGAGCACAGAGGTGGAGAGCCCGGTAGCGGTTCGCTATGACTGGGCGGATAGCCCGGAAGGAAATTTGTATAACAAAGAAGGATTGCCGGCTTCGCCGTTCCGCACGGATGATTGGCCGGGGTCGACGTTTGGGAACCGGTAACAAATTGAGAGAGTGAAAAGAGCTATTGCGGAGGAGTTGGTTCGTTGCAGACGGGCCGTGCTAACGGCGGCGAGATTCGAGTCGCAAGAGTTGCTGGGCTCGTCGATTGCGATGATGTTGCAGAGTTGCCGCGATCCCTCGCTTCGCTCGGGATGACACCGAATATCTGCAGAGCGTAGTGCGGGCGGTAAGAAACGTTAACGTTTACGATAAGGCTGTTTATGGGGAAATGGGATAAGATTCGGATGGCTAACGATACCGCTGATTGCGTTTAACCACGATCAAAACTGCGCGCGTGGAACGGGAAATGGAAGAGCCAGGGAGCTGACCATGACGAACAAACGAAAGATGACGATGGGATTGATCGTGGGGAACCGCGGATTTTTTCCGGATCACTTGGCGAAATCGGGCCGGGAAGAAATGACGAAGGTGCTGCAGAAGGCGGGGATGGACGTGGTGGTGCTGGGGCCGGAGGAGAGCAAGCACGGGGCGGTGGAAACGTTTGAAGAGGCGAAGCGCTGCGCGGAATTGTTCCGGTCGAAGAGCGGGGTGATAGACGGCGTGGTGGTAACGCTGCCGAACTTCGGCGATGAACGGGCGATTGCCGATACGTTGAGGAGAGCGAATCTGGGTGTGCCAGTGCTGATCCAGGCGACGCCGGATACTCCAGGGCAGATGTTGATCACGCACCGGCGCGACAGCTTTTGCGGAAAAATGTCGGCGTGCAACAATTTACGGCAATACGGGATTCCTTATTCGATTACGACGTTGCACACGGAGAGCCCGGATTCGGCGGAGTTCGCGAAGGACCTGGAATGGTTCGTGGGAGTTTGCCGAATCGTGAAGGGCTTGAGGAATCTGAGGATTGGCGCGATTGGCGCGCGGCCTGCGGCATTTAATACCGTGAGGTACAGCGAAAAGTTGCTGGAAGCGAACGGGATCACGGTGGAAACGTTCGATCTTTCGGAAGTGCTGGGGCGAATCAGCCGGATGAAGGACAACGACGACGCGGTGGTACAAAAGCTGCAGTCGATTCAGAAGTACGTGACGACGAAGGATGTGCCGCACGCGGCGCTGGTGAAGATGGCGAAGCTGGGAGCGGTGGTGGACGGATGGATGAAGGCTGTAGACGTGCAGATCAGCGCGGTGCAATGCTGGACGTCGTTGGAAGAGAATTTGGGAATCGTGCCGTGCACGTTGATGAGCATGATGAGCGACTCGCTGCTGTCGAGCGCTTGCGAGGTGGACGTTTGCGGAGTGCTGGGAATGCACGCGCTGCAATTGGCGTCGGAAACGCCGAGCGCGCTTCTGGACTGGAACAATAATTATGGGGACGACCCGAACAAAGCGGTTTGCTTCCACTGCAGTAACCTGCCAAAGCACTTCTTTAAAGATGTGAAGATGGATTTTCAGGAGATCATCGCTGGAACAGTGGGGAAAGAAAATACGTTCGGGACATGCGTTGGGCAAGTGAAGGCGGGAGCGATGAGCTTTGCGCGGTTTTCGACGAACGATGTACATGGGAAAATGCGGGGCTACTCCGGCAGCGGGAGGTTTACCGACGATCCGTTGAAAACGTTTGGAGGAGCGGGAGTGGTGGAGATTCCGGGCTTGCAGAAGCTGCTGCATTACATTTGCGAGCATGGATTCGAGCACCATGTGGCGGCAAACTTTTCGAGCGTAGCACCGATGGTGCATGAGGCGACGACGCGGTATCTGGGATGGGATATGTACGCGCACGTGGCGTAGACGCGGCATTGCAGTGTCAAGAGGGGATGAATGAGGTTAGCGAAACTGCGCGAAGAGGTGTTGGAAGCGAACTTGGAACTGGTGAGGCGAGGATTGGTGTTGTATACGTTTGGGAACGCGAGCGGAATCGCGCGGGATGAAGGACTGGTGGTGATCAAACCGAGTGGCGTTCCGTACGAAACGATGAAGCCGGAGGATTTGGTGGTGGTGGGGCTGGACGGGAAGATTGTGGAAGGGAATTTGCGGCCGTCATCGGATTTGCCAACGCATCTGGTTTTGTACAAAGTGTTCGAGGAGATTGGCGGGGTAGCGCATACCCATTCGCGGGCGGCAACCTCGTGGGCGCAGGCGAGGAAGGAAATCCCGTGTTTTGGGACAACGCACGCCGATTATTTTCACGGCGCCGTGCCAGTGACGAAAGTGCTGAAGCCGGGGGAAATCCGGAAGGACTACGAATTGAACACGGGGCTTGCCATTGCGCGGTGCGTTGGGAAGCGCGACCCGTTACACTTACCGGGAGTGTTGGTGGCCGGGCACGCACCGTTCTGCTGGGGAAAGACGCCAGCGGAGGCGGCACATAACGCTGTGCTTGTGGAAGAGATCGCGGCGATGGCGCTGCAGACGATAACCGCAAACGCCAAGGCGAAGCCGTTAGAAAAGGTTTTGCATGAAAAGCATTTTTTCCGGAAGCATGGAAGCACGGCATACTACGGCCAAAAGAAGGGTAGCTAGGCCGGCGGCGCGTTTCTGGTTGCGTTGCTTTCGGGCTTTCGAATGCGCTCCAGAGACAGTAAGATTCGTCTGATAGGAATCCATGCCTGAAAGTGCCTCAATACCCCTCATGTACACAGCGCAAGAAGTGGCGGACCGGTTCCAAAGACAATTCGGAGAAAAAGGGCGAGTGTATCGCGCGCCGGGACGGGTAAACCTGATAGGCGAGCACACGGATTACAACCAGGGATTCGTGATGCCGGCGGCAATCAATTTTTCGTGCTGGGTAGGAGCGGCGCCGCGAGTGGATGGAAGGCTGGCGATCCATTCGGAGAATTTCGGCGAAGACGTAAAGGTAGAGATAGGGAATACGGCGGCGTGGCCGAAGACGGGGTGGGCAAGTTATCCGCTGGGCGTGGCGTGGGCGTTGATGCAGGCAGGATATCCGCTGAAAGGTTGCAGCCTGTACATTGCGGGGGAAGTGCCGCTGGGATCGGGATTGAGTTCTTCGGCGGCGATTGAAGTGGCCACGGCGCTGGCGCTGCTGGAGAATTCCGATTCATCGATGGACAAGAAAAGCCTGGCGTTGCTGTGCCAGCGGGCGGAAAACGAATACGTTGGAGCGCGGTGCGGAATCATGGATCAGTTCATCGCGGTGCATGGGCAGAGGAACAACGCGGTGCTGCTGGATTGCCGGTCGCTGGAAGGGCGACTGATCCCGATGCCGGAGGATGTGACGCTGGTAGTGTGCAACACAATGGTGAAGCACGAACTGGCGGCGAACGAATACAACAAGCGGCGCGGTGAATGCGAAGAAGGAGTGCGGCTGCTCAAGAAAGTGATGCCAGAGATCGAAGCGTTGCGCGACGTGAGTTCAGCGCAACTGGAACTGCATCGCGACCTTTTGCCAAAGGTGATTTACAGGAGATGCAGGCACGTGGTGACGGAAGACGAGCGGACGTTGAAGGCGGCGAAGGCGTTTGAAAGCGGGGAACTGGGGCCGCTGGGAAGGTGGATGGCGGAATCGCACGAGAGTCTGCGAGAGGACTACGAAGTGAGCTGCCGGGAATTGGATGTGCTGGTGGACATCGCCGGAAAACAGCGGGGCGTGCTGGGAGCGCGCATGACCGGAGGCGGGTTCGGAGGATGCACTATCAACCTGGTGGCGCAAGGAGCGGTGGAGTCTTTTTGCGAGGTGACGGCCAAGGAATATCAGGAACAGACCAGGCTGAAACCGGAAATTTACAGTTTCAAAGCGGCCGATGGCGCGCAAAGCGTGCCCGTGAAATGAGATGAACACTGGTGACTTCGCGAAAAAACCGCACCGGCGATTTAATCCGCTAACGCGGGAATGGTTGCTGGTATCGCCGCAGCGAACGCAGCGACCGTGGCAAGGAAAAGTAGAGAAGAAAAGCGTGCCTGCAGGGCTGCAGTACGATCCGACCTGTTATTTGTGCCCCGGCAATGCGCGTTCCGGCGGCGTGCGGAACCCCGAATATAAAAAGACGTTTGCGTTCGACAATGATTTTCCGGCGCTGCTGCCAGAGGTGCAAGAACAACCGGCGCAGGCGAACGAGTTGCTAGTGGGAGAGCCGGTGTCGGGAAGATGCCGGGTGGTGTGTTTTTCGCCGCGGCACGACCTGACAATTGCGCGAATGTCGCAGGAAGAGTTGCGGGGAGTGGTGGACGCGTGGACCGAGGAACTGCAATCGCTGGAAAAACTGGCGTGGGTGAAGCACGTGCAGATATTCGAGAACCGCGGAGCATTGATGGGCGCGAGCAATCCGCACCCGCACTGCCAGATTTGGGCGGCGAGCGCCATCCCAAACATACCGCAACGAGAGGTGGATTCGTTTGAAGATTACCGGAAACGGAAGAATAGTTGTTTGCTGTGCGACTACTTGAAATTGGAAATGGAAGAAAAGGAAAGGATCGTTTGCGAGAACGAAGGGTTTGTGGCGCTGGTGCCGTTCTGGGCGGTATGGCCCTACGAAACGATGATCGTGAGCAAACGGCATATCGCCTCGCTGCTGGATTTCACGGTTGAAGAGAAGAATTTATTCGGGAGTATGCTGGGGCGGCTGACGACGCGCTACGACAATTTGTTTGAGACGGATTTTCCGTATTCGGCGGGACTGCATCAACGGCTGTCTGGGGGCGGCGATTATTCAGGCTGGCATTTTCACGCGCATTTTCTTCCACCGTTGTTGCGTTCGGCGACGGTGCAGAAATTTATGGTGGGATACGAACTGTTGTGCATGCCGCAGCGAGATATTACGCCGGAACAGGCCGCGGTGCGGTTGGCGGAACTGCCGGAGACGCATTATTTAGAGCAGCAGTAAAAGAATTCGACGAAAAGAGAGATTCCTCACTCCGCAGAATCCGTTCGGAATGACAAATGAAAGTTATGCGTGGCGTCTGTCGAAAGACGGGCGTGTGACGCGGACTCTACGGGAGAATCGGGGCTGGCATAAAAGACCAGCGCTACATTTAAGACTAAACCCCTGGAGCGGTTGTCGCAGGAATTCTGAAGGGGTGAGATCCCGTGAGTTGTGCGAAGACCCAGGTGCAAAATCGGCACCTGGGGCACCCGGTGATCGGGCGCGGAAAAAACGAGAGGCTCCTTCCGGATGTGAAGGAGCCTCTCTCTCTATTTTATCCATTCAACGACAAGCGAGCCCGCGATTCCTGGCGGGCGAATTTCGTATTCAAGCAGGCTGCGAACTGGCGCGTTCTTCCTGCTCCACGAGGGCAATGATGCGAAGGAGCCAGGCGCGCAGAGCGGTCTCCAATTCTTCTTCCGTGCCCCACTCATAAAAAGAATTCACGGTCTCGCCGCGGCTGGTGAGGGGGATATGACGGCAGGGGAAACGTGTTTCGCGGCGATCCTGCGGGACGAATTGCATCAGCAGGCATTCGGAACAGGGTTGCGGATGATCAGGATCGTGGAAATTGAAACAGGTGGGAGAATCCTCGAAAACAAAATTAGGACGCCACGAAAAACGTTGCGTTTTTCGATACCCGCCGGAATCGACGAAGGCGAGTTCGGCGCGTAAGACCTGGAGAACATCGCGCTTGTCTGGCATTGGGAGATCCCCAGGCGGAATGGTGAGCCGAAAGGAGGAGAAGGGCGGTGTCAGGAGTCACCAAGTGGCGTGATGTTTATCACAGGAGACTGCGACGGGGTGAGGTATCACTGTCACATAAGTAGGTGATGGCATGCTGAATGGCTGGCGACGGAACGGCACAAGGTTCCAATTTGTGACACGCACGGACGGGGAAACACTCCCGGACGGAACCTCCATGCGAGCGCCCTATGGGCTGGAGATCATTGAGAATTGCCTGGCGTGCCCGCATCGGGAAGAGCGGCTATTCTGTAACCTGCCGGAAGCGTCGGTAAAGGCTTTGTCTACAATAACTTCCTCGGCATCGTATCCAAAGGGAGCGACATTATTTGTGGAAGGGCAGCCGGCCAGAGGAGTGTTCATCCTGTGCAGCGGGCGGGTGAAACTGTCGACATCATCTGCGGATGGTAAGACCCTGATTCTGAGGATTTCGGAGCCAGGGGAAGTCCTAGGCCTGCCAGCGACCGTCACAGGGACATGTTACGAACTCACCGGGGATGTGATCGAGCCAGCGCAGGCAAACTTCATTTCGCGGAACGAGTTTCTGAATTTTCTGAAAGAAAACGGGGAAGCAGCCCTTCGGGTGGCGCAACAATTGGGTGAGACGTATCACGCGGCGGTGGCGGAGATGCGCACGATCGGGCTGTCGCACTCGGCCGGAGAAAAGCTGGCGCGATTCTTGCTGGAATGGGCGGCGAACTATCCAGAAGAAAAAGGGCAAGTGCGAATCAAGTTGACGCTGACGCACGAAGAAATCGCGCAGATGATCGGGTCGTCGCGAGAGACGGTGACGAGGCTGTTAGCGGATTTCCGGAGAAAGCAGTTGGTGCAGGTGATGGGGTCGACGCTGGTGATCAAGAATAAGTCGGCGTTGGAAGGTATTGTAACCGGGTGAAGGCAGATGCGGCACGATTGAAGTCGTGCCCTTCCGACAAACAGTAGTTGTCACACGTCCTCTGTACAAATCGAGGCTGGCATAAAAGCCAGCGCTTCAGCATAAAAAACTCACAGGAATTTTGGGATTGAGATCTTCGAGAGCAAGCGCGAAGACCCCAGGTGCAAAACCGGCACCTGGGGCACCCGTCTCCATTTCAGACTAAAAACTTTGGGATTAAGATCTTCAAGACTAAGTGCGAAGACCCCAGTTGCGAAATCGGCACCTGGGGCGCTCGGCTATATTTGAGACTAAAAACTTTGGGATTAAGATCTTCAAGAGTAAGTGCGAAGACCCCAGTTGCAAAACCGGCGCCTGGGGCACCCGTCTCCATTTCAGACTAAAAACTTTGGGATTAAGATCTTCACCCAGCTACATTTAAGACTAAAAACTGGACGTCACACCTTTAGGAATATGGTGCACGGGCGTGGGCGTGGATCAGTGCGGCAGCAGGACGGGGCGGTCGTAGCCGGTCATTTCTAAGTAGCCGACACCTTTTAAAGGTGAATTGTCTTTGTGGCCTGAGACGGAGATTGCTCCTTCCCAGTAGTTCGGAAGCCATTTGCTGTGGCCGGTTAATTCCTGAGATTTGAGCGCGGTGACGGCTTCCAATTCAATGCCCAGTTTAGGGACAGAAATTTTCCAGCTGACAGGATACGTGGCGGAAGTTACCGGACTTTTCCAGGAATCGCCGAGGGGCGCGAGCATGAAATCCGTGTAAGCGAGGTGGTGAGATTTTCCTTGGGCGTCGACGAAGGTTCCCGCGGAAAAAGAATCGATGGAGCCGTCTTTGCGGCGCAACTGGAAAAGCATCAACTCGGTATTATCGGCAAGCTGGAGGCTGAACCAATCCCAGCCGGCTTGATTGGCATCGAGTTGATTGGTGAAGAACTCGTGATCCATCCAGGAGAGGCCGAAGACTTGATAGGTTTTGCCATTGAGCGCAATCGAGCCAGAGGTTTTGAGGCGCGTGAGGGAAATATTGTGAGAAGCGTGTCCCGGGCCTTCGGCCTTTTGACTGACGCCGTTTTCACCATGGATGACGGGTGGTTTCTCGGGATGCAGATGAAGCGCGAGGGAAAAGCGGTCGTCGACGGCGCGAAGCATTTGATCTGAACCGCTCCAGGTGATTTGCCAATTGCCATTCCAGATGCGGAGAGCGGATTGATCGACTCCGGCGATACCGGGTCCGGCGCGATTGGTGCGCTCGGCATGATAGAAAACGCCAGCATCGAGATCGCTGAGAGCAAGATGCGCGAGATAGAGGTCGCGGATATCCCAGGCGGATTGTGAAGCGGGATCGCGGCTGATGGCCTGACGGAAAAAAGTGAGTTCAAAGCCGAAGCGATGCCCGTTTGACGCGGTGAGATTGCCGGTGTAATACCACCACTCGGTTTGAAAGCCGGGATGATTGAAGTGATCGCGCGGGAATTCGTAGCGGTAGCCGGGGAGGGCGGATTGATACTGCGCGGCAGCGGGCTGGAGGGCGAGGTAAAGGGCGACGCAGAGCAGGGCGCTACTCTTCATGGACCACCTCGAGGGGATTCAGTCGAACGGCGACGCGCGCGGGATAGAGTCCGGCGAGAATGGTAGCGACAAACACCAGACTGAGAGCGGAGAAGAGGATCGCGACGGGCCAATGGAAACGGATGGTCCAGCCGAAGGACTGCTTGTTGATAACGAAAACGAGGATGAGGGAAAGGAGATAGCCGAGGAGGAAGCCGACGAGATTGGCGAGCAGGCCGAGAAGGCCGGCCTCAACGAGAATCAGTTTGCGAATCTGCGGAGCGGAGGCGCCGAGGAAACGAAGGAGGCCGAGTTCGCGGCGACGGTCGATGACCAGAGCGAGAAGGGCGCCGGCTATGCCCATGACGGCGACGAAGACGGCGACAGCTTCGAGAGCGTAAGTGATGGCGAAGGTGCGGTCGAAAATGCGAATGGCTTCGGCACGTAGATCGCGATTGGAAAAAACGAGGATGTGGCGGTCAACAGCGAGTTGCTGAATGGCTTTGCGGACGGTGTCGGCGCTGGCCGAAGGAGTTAGAAAGACAGCGAGGTTGGAGGGAATGGGATCCGGGAGGTAGCGAAGGGCGGTTACGCGATCCATGAGGATATAGCCGCGTTCGGCGGAATAGTCGGGATAAACATCGGTGATGCGGAAATTGGCGCGGGAAGAGCCGAGGGAAAGAGTGATGGTGTCGCCGATTTTCACGTGATGCTTATTGGTGAAGGGTTCGCTGACGATGATGTTGTTGGCGCCGCGCAATTCGGCGAGAACCGCCTCCGCAGGACGGCCAGAGAAGAAATCGGAATTGCGATAGGAGCGCGAAGTGCTGAGTTCCATGGAAGCAAGGGTAACGGGCATGCCGTCGTAGGTGATTTCATAGGCGCGCAGACGGTCCACAGAAACGACGCCGGGAAGCGCGGCGATTTTTTCAGCGAGGTCCGGGGAAAGTGTGGGATGGCGATCGGCGGCTGGGCTGCCGGCGGGGCGGATGTAAAGATCGGCGGGAAGCTGTCCATTCATCCAGGTGACAACGGTCTGTCGAAAACTGCCGACCATAATGCCGACGGAAACCATCATGGCGATGGCGGTGGAAAGAGCGGCGACCAGGACAGAAGTGCGATTGAGAGATGCGGCCAGGCTGCGAGAGGCGAGGAGGCCCGCGGCGCCAAGGGTTTTTTGCAGAGATTGCACGGTGAGAGAAGACAGGAAGCTAACCAGCGCGGGAATGGCATAGGCTGCGGCGATGATGAGAAGAATGGTGGCGAGATAACCGAAGAGAGGCTTGCGAGCGACGGCAGGAAGTTGAGAGGCGAAGGCGGCGGCGACGGCGAGAAGAATGGCGATGACGAGATCGCGGCGCTTTTGCATTTGGGCAGCGTATTCACGGCGGCCGCGAGACATGGCGTCGGCAGGAGGGACCAACATAGCTTCGCGCGCTGGCGAAAACGCAGATAAGACGGCAACGCCGACGCCAATCAAAATGGCGAGAGCGACGAAGCGAGATGTCAGGTCGATGGAACCGGGACGGCTGCTGACGTAGAGGGATTCAACGGTGAGAGACATCAGCTTTACGGCGCCAGCAGCCATGAGGCGGCTGAGCGGAAGAGCAAGAAGAGCGCCGGCCAAGCCGAGGCAGGCGGCTTCGCCAAGAAAGGCGCTGAGGATAGCGGAACGGCTACCGCCGAGAGCGCGGACAACGCCGATTTCGTTACGGCGACGAACGACGGAAATAGAAATTGTGTTGTAGATGAGGAAAGCGCCGACGACCAGAGCTATATAACTGAGCAAACGCAGATTCCAGCGAAAGGCAGCGAGCATTTTGCGATTTTCGTTGGTGGCGGTGCCCTGCGGATGGACGTCGACGCCCGCGGGCAAGACACTTTGAATGCGTTGTTGTGATGCGGTGAGATCGGCGCCAGCAGGGAGTTTGAGGAGGATGCGATCGACGCGGGCAAAACGATTGAGAGCTTTTTGGGCGGCAGCGATGTCCATAAGGATGGCGGTGTCGTTTCCATTGGAGTCGGGATAGACGCCGCGCACGGTGAAAAGGAAACTGCGATCGTTGACGAGAAGTTGGAGTTGGTCGCCGGGATTTTTTCCAAGGCTGGAGCCGACCCAGATGCTGGCGGGATCTTGAAGGCGCTTCAGGGATTCAGCGGGGGAGTCGTCGGAGGATTGCGCGGAAACATTTGCCGAGGCTTGAGGGATGTAACCATTGCCTTCGGCGATGAGATCGAGGCCAATCAGAGGGAGGGTCTGCTTGGAGTCGGTGACAGTGGCGTAATCCTCGATGCGCGGAGAAATGCGAAGAGGGAAAGGTTGCGAGGACAGAGTGGCGGGCACGGATTCGGGAACGCCGCCCGATGCGACGACCTCCAGATCATTGTCACCGGCTAGCGTATGCATAGAGGAGTGGAAAGAACCGGTGGCGGCGTTTCCGGCAAGTTCGATGGCCAGCACGACAGCCACGCCGAGCGCAACGGCAAGGATGGTGAGCGTGAGGCGAACGGGCTCGTGAAGAAGCGGCCGGACCATCAAGCGGTAGAAGAGTTTGAAGTGGGGCATGTCAGCGGCGCTCAATCGATTCGATGCGCCCATCGCGGAGGCGCACGAGAGTGTCGGCAATGGCGGCGGCTTCCTGGCTGTGAGTGGCGAGAATCGTGGCGGTGTTTTGTTCGCGAGTGAGGCGCTGCAGAAGATTAAGGATCAAAGCACCTGTGGTGGTGTCGAGATTGCCGGTGGGCTCATCCGCGAGGAGGAGTTTCGGCGAATGCACCAGAGCGCGAGCGATGGCAACGCGTTGCATTTGGCCGCCGGAGAGCTGGTGAGGATAACGATTGCCGAGGCCATCGAGCTCGACCCAGCGCAAACGTTCGCCGGCGGTGGCGCGGGCATGGGGAATGCCAGCGAGCAGAAGAGGCAGCTCGACATTTTCGTAGACAGTGAGGGTGTGGAGGAGTTGGAAGGACTGAAAAATGAAACCAACTTTATTACGGCGCAGGATTGTGAGGGCAGCGTCGTCGAGGCCGGAAGTTGGCACGCCATCAATGAGGACGGTGCCGCGGGAGGGAAAATCCATGGCGCCGGCGAGATTGAGGAGCGTGGATTTGCCGCATCCGCTGCGTCCAACGAGGGCGAGGAGCTCGCCGGGGGCGACGTCGAGTGAAACGTCAACGAGGGCGGGAACGGGCTGGCCGTCGGTCGAGTATTGCTTAGAGACATTCTGTAGGGAGAGGATGGGCATTAAAGTTCGTAGAGCACGACTAATGTGCCCTCTCAGGTTACAGGAGATTTCACGCAGACTCTAAGGTCCAACTTCTGACGAAACCCAAGAACCCCACACGCAAAGCCGGCGTGTGGGGCACCCAGTTAGGAATCGAACAGTGCAAGCTAGGATTTTAGGTTGGCGAGAGCTTTTTCTACCGCCGAAGTGACCTGTGGAGAATCGGGTTCGATGGCGGAATCAAAGCGCGCCAAGACCTTGCCGTCGGGGCCAATCAGGAATTTGGTGAAGTTCCAGCCAATCTCGCCGCCGGTCTTTGGGTTTTGGGTCTTGTCGGTGAGGAATTGATAGAGGGGCGCGATATCGTCGCCCTTAACGGAAACTTTCGACATCATGGGAAAGGTGACGTGGTATTTGGAGGTGCAGAAGGTTTTGATTTCCTGATTGGTGCCAGGCTCCTGAGCGCCGAAGTTGTTCGCGGGAACGCCGACGATCACGAAACCACGGTCTTTGTATTTTTCGTAGAGGGATTCCAATCCGGCGTATTGGGGCGTGTAGCCACAACGGCTTGCGACGTTAACAAGCAGAACGACCTTTCCTTTATAGGCGGAAAGAGGGGCGGGCTGACCGTCAATGGAGTTCAGAGTAAAATCGAAAACGGTTTTCTCCGCGGCCATAAGCGATGCCCCCAGAAGCGCGATGAGTATGAAGAGTCTTTTCACGCGAGATCTCCCGAACAACGTGTTTGAGTCAGGTAGTAATGCTACACAATGAGCAGTGAGTGCGCACCCAAAAAGTCCTGGAATGCCTGTTTACTGCAAAACGAAAATGGAGAGGCTCTGGGCGGGCAGATGGAGGTGAAGCGTGCGGGATGAGATGTCCGCCTGGGCGTTGCCAAGCAAGACGGATGCGCCGGCTGCGTCTTGCGCGGGAGTATCGCGAAGGGGAACATTCAGGTCACGCGGTTGGGAGCCATTGTGAAAAGCAATGACGAGTTGTTCTTCTTCGGTGTCGCGCAAAAAAACATAAGATGTCTCATCGGAGGAAAGATGCCAGAGTTGGCCGCCACGCAAGGCACCATGGTCGCGTCGCAAGCGCAGCAGTTTCTGGACATAGGCAAAGACTTCCTGCTGCTCGGGCGTTCTTCCTTGCGCCGTGAAAGCACTTTTTTCGTCTTCGTGCCAGCCGCCTGGAAAATCGCGGCGATTGTCCGGGTCATTTCCTCCTGGCATAGCGATTTCATCGCCGTAATAGAGTTCGGGAATGCCGCGCAGGGTAAGGGTTAGAGCAAAAGCGAGTTTTAGTTTGGCGATGGATGATCCGGGCATACTGGCAAAGCGCGGAACATCATGATTGGCAAAAAAGGGGACGAGGAAATCCGGATGAGGGTACAGAGAATCCTGGCGCAAAATATTGGGGATCTTGCCGGCCGGAGCCTGCTTTAACAAAACGTCGCGAAGAGTAAAGAAGGTGGGGAAATCGAAGGCGGTGGTGAGTTGCGTATCGATGCCGTCCCAGCCCTTGTGTCCACCAACAAAAAAAGAAGTGACGGTGGGATCGGGATGAAAGACTTCGCCGATGGTGGAGAGGCGCGGATAGTATTTGCGCACGCCGGAATGCCACTCCGCCCAGAATTTTCGCGAGACATAAGGAAAAGTGTCGATGCGGAAGCCGTCGAGGCCGGAAGATTCGGCCCACCAGATACTGTTTTGGATAAGGTATTCGACGACGAAAGGGTTTTCTGTATTCAGGTCGGGCAAAATGCCGAAGAACCAGCCATTCGTTAAGTTGGCGCGCATTTCCGGCGGAGTGTGAGGATCCTGCAAAGATTCAAAGAGATCGTTGGTGGCATCTTTTTTGCTGGATTGTCCATAGAAATCCGGTTTCGATGGCGAGGCAGAGCTCAGGTGATCGTTGGCGGTTCCGTGGAACCAGTCGGGCGTGGGCGAATTGGAGACCCAAGGATGCAAGGGACCGACGTGATTGGGAACGACGTCAAAAAATACTTTCATGTGCAACTTGTGCGCCGCGGCCACCAGATCCTGGTAGTCCTGCAGAGTGCCGAGATGAGGGTCGACGGCGTAGAGATCGACGGCGCCGTAGCCGTGGTAATCCTGCGTAGCGCCATTTTTGACGATCGGCGTGAGCCACACCGAGGTAACGCCGAGATCTTTCAGGTACGGGAGATGATCCTGCACGCCGCGCAAATCGCCACCGTGCCACGCGCGAGGCTTGGCCCGATCATGCGAGCCGGGGAATTCCGCAGGTTCATCGTTGGTGGGATCGCCGTTGGCGAAACGGTCGGGCATGATGAGATAGAGGACATCGTCGAGGGACAGTCCCTGATTGCGGGCGAGGATTTGTTTTCGGGAGGCGAGAGGTATTTCGAAGGAAGTTTGACCTTTGGGCGTGGTGACGCGACAGACAGCCGTGCCGGACTTGAGGTTCGGATTGAGCTTGAGCCAGACGAAGAGATAATGGCCATCAGCCGCGGATTGCGTGCGACTGACAATCACGTCAGGCAAATTGCAATTGGCGTGGGTGACTTGAAGATTTTTTCCGGTGAGCAGGAGCATGACATCGGGAGTGAGATTGACCCACCAATTCGGGGGCTCGACTTTGGTGATGGAGGGCGCATCGGGATTGGGATTTTCCTGAGCGAGAGTCGGAAGCACGGGCAAGAAGAGCGCCGTAGATTGCAGTGCGAGCGCAAAAATGAAGCGAACGAGAGCAGGGGCTCTACGAGGCGTCCTGAACATAAGCATTTCCCCGCGAGCTTAGCAGATTTGAAGAGTCAGTCAGCGTGAAATCAGTTGGCATCCTGGAATACGAGTTTGCCAAACGCGGCGGGCACATGAAAACTCGGCTTGGGGGTGAAGGTGGGGCTCCACGCAGAGTAGAAGCGCGGTTCGGTTTGCCCTTCGATGCGATAGAAATTGGCGCGCCACGGGTGCTTGGGGTCGAAGGAAGGAGTGAGGCTGGACATGGGAATGGCGAGTTCCGCGGTCCAGGTTTTTGCGGAAGCATTCTGGACAACGCGGCGATGAAGTTTGCTGTGGAGTTCCTGAATGGCGCCATGAGAGACGTCGAGATCGATCCAAAAGCCATTGGGAGCAACTTCAAATTCCTTGTATTTCAGGGGATCGCTGGAATCGGGCTGGAGAAAAGTTTCGGCAACGTCGCGGTCCCAGAGTTTGTCGCGCCAGCCGTCTTCGCGGGAGTCGGGGTATAGATTGAGATCGCGATAGTTCGCATGGAAGCGGAGGAACAGGGTTTCGGGTGTCCAGAGCAAGCGCACTTCGGTAGACCTGCCGGGATCGGGATTTTTGCCGCGCCAGTCCTGATCGAAGTGAAGAGGGGGCGCCGCGTCCCAAGCAGACTTTTGCGGAAAGCCGTCGGCATCGGGAGATTGCTTCAGGCGCAGGGCGGTAGCGGTGGGCAAGTTTTTTTCGTTCAACTGGGGTTCATCCTTCGCTGACTGGACATTGTAATCCAGAGCCATGGCAAAGCTGGCGGCGAAAAGGGAGGTCAGGAAAACGGCGCGGAAAGCGGCGCGTGATGCTTGGTGGTTGATCGAGATCATAGTAATGCAGTCTCCGTGGTGCTAAGACAGTGAAACTTTCAGGGGCTGAAGCCAGATTGATTTAGCGCCGCTTAACCGTTTCTTCCCTGAAATTTAGCGAAAAGCAGATCCCTCGCTTCGTTCGGGATGACAACGAATTGTGGTTTGCCGAAAGTGTTCAATGCAGGCTCTCCCTACTATGATACTGTGCCACCACGTTGAGTGAGGCGTCGGTCAGAGAGCGGCGGCTAGCCGCCGCACTCCAAAGTTCTATATCAGGAAGCGTTTCGGAGCAACTCGGCGGACCGGCTATCCGGCCAGCAGACTCATTGCGCACCGACGGATGAGGCCGACGGGGGGCGAGCGCCGGTGCGTGCTAGCATCGAAATCAGAAAGAAAAGCGGCATTTCCGCGGAGGAGAATCACCGTGCAACGCCAGAGCACTGTCGAGGTAAGAACCGAGCCGAAGCGCCGGTCTCCGGAAGAATTTCAATTTGTAAAGCACCGCGTGGAAGCGGGCGTAATGCGCATGACGCTGAACCGCCCGGAGCACAACCTGTTGAATGAACAGATGCTGCGGGAATTGGCAGACGGGATTGCGTGCGTGGCGGAACGGGAAGACGTGAAGCTGATTGTGCTGGACTCCGCGTGCAAGATATTTTGCGGCGGTATCGACGTGGGGGAATATACGTCGGAGCGCGTGTTCCAGATGGTGGATGCGTTTCACGCCGTGTTTCTGGGAATTTTGGAAAGCTCGAAGCCGGTGATGTGCGTGGTGAATGGGCCGGCGATTGGCGGAGGCGCGGAACTGGCGGCGTTCGGAGACCTAGTGGTGGCCACGCCCAGAGCGCGATTCGCACAACCGGAGATTACGATCGGAGTGTTTCCGCCACTGGCGACAACGATTTTGCCGTATCTGGTGGGACCGAAAGTGGCGTTGGAACTGGTGCTGCTGGGAGAAGCGGTGACGGCAGAACGAGCGCACGAACTGGGGCTGGTGAACCGGCTAGTTCCGGAAGCGAAGTTGGAGCACACGGTGAACGACTTGATCGAGCGAGTGACGAGCCATTCGGGACCGGTGCTGACGATGGCGAAGAAGGCGATTCTTGGCGGAATGGGACTGTCATTGCGCGACGGGCTAAAAAATTCCATGAGCATTTTTCTGAATGAACTTTACAGGCTGGAAGATGCGCAGGAAGGGCTTCGGGCGCTGGTGGAAAAACGGAAGCCAAACTGGAAGAATCGCTGAGTTGATCCTTTCGCTTTGCAAGTTGCGAGAAGCAGATCCCTCGCTTCGCTCGGGATGACAAGTAACTATGTTTTTATTTTGACAGTGAAGGCGCGCCCTCCCGAGGTACGCAAGATCTCGCAGAGTCGAACTCGATTTCAGATTAGGGGAGGCTGTGGCCGTTGCACTGGAGGACGCCGAGGTAGGCGCGCCAGGGGCCGACGGCTTCGCGGTATTGGTGAGCCATGATCCTGGAGATTTGGTGGAGGTGAGTGAGGTCATGAGCGGTCCAGGTGGCCAGGTGCTGAGAGAGTGTGACGGGCCCGAAGGCGGGATGGAGTCCTCGGCGCTCGAGGTCTTCGGGCCGCAGATTCAAAGCACGTAGCTGGTTCAGGCTTTCCGAGCGTGCACTAGCGAATTCATCCAGCAATTGCGGAAGCGACTTACCCTGGCTGGCGCGCACGTGTCCCTGGCGATCGAAGGGTTCAAAGGCGCGCGTTTTGCCAAATTGCAGCAGAAACTTCGCGCGAGGGATCCAATCAGCTTGTTCGCCGTAAATCAGATGAGCGACGACATCGAACGCGCTCCAAGTGTTTGGGCCTTCATCGCGGAACGTCCAGGTTTCTGGAAGATCGCGTAGAAGCATATTAAGGGAAGCAGGCGTGCGAGTGAGCAGCGATGTGGTATCGGACAAGTTATGCGGCATAATGCGCCTCGATTCGTAGGCAGAAAGTTTCTTAGGCAGCGATTTTATCTCTTGCTGGACCCTGCGTCGCGTGCGTGATGCGGAAGGGATGGAGCCATATTGGCGTGAGGAAATCAGCGCTATGATATGGACCGAGGTTCGAGACAGGAAATGAGATGAGCATCGAACAAGATCTCGAGAAGATTGCACTGCAGGAGAAGCGGCTGCAGTTCAAGAGCTTTGATGCGGAAATCGCATGGGCTGTGGGCAGCGCGCTGAAGGCTGCCGCCGAGAAGCGCCGTGTTGCCGTGGCTATCGATATACAGGTAAGCGGGAACACGCTATTTTCGTATGCGATGGCGGGAACAACGCCGGACAACTGGGAATGGATACGGCGGAAACGCAACGTGGTGATGCGCTGCCGTCGCAGTTCTTACGCGATCGGGCTGAAGCATCAGCGCGCCGGCACAACTCTGGAGAGCGGCGGGCTAGATACGAAGGATTATGCAGCGCATGGAGGGTGCTTTCCGATTCTTCTGGAAGGAACGGGTTGCGTCGGGACGATCACCGTTTCAGGGTTACCGCAGCGCGAAGATCATGCGCTGGTGGTTGCTGTGCTTCAGGAATATTTGAATTTGACGAGGGAAGACCTGGGGCTCGACGCGGCTACGGCGTGAACACGAAGGTACAATAAAATCAGAGCTGGCATGAAAGTCATCGCTACATTTAAGACTCAGACCGCGCCGCTTTACCAAGCGGACCGGCAAAATGGCGTGCAAAGGTTCGAGGAAATCAGCGCAACGCTCTTAGTAGATCCTGCAGAACGATGGTCACCGGGATCTGCGCAATAATCACAGGAAACGCCGGAATGGCTATCGCGAGCGCCAAGGGAATCAGATCCTGTTTGCCCGCGGGAAAAGGGTTAAGCAGCTCAATCTTCTCGTAACTCTGGCCATAGTCCGCGAGCGTGCTGCTCTCGGGTGCCTGGAGAAATTCGGATTCATGACCACTTCGATGGAGAATCCATTTTTGATGGAACTCGAGGCTATGCAATTGTCCGAGGATGCCGTATTCCAGGATGCCGCTACGGCGCAAAGCTGCGAGACGAGGAACAAAAAAGAGCAGTGGTCCGAGGGCGATAGCCGCGACAATCACCGCAAGAGCGATGGTTGGCAGAATGAAATTCTTCAAATGGGCACCATGATGAAGGATGTCGTACCGCCAGGTTGCTCCAATTACTGCTGAAGCCGCAAAAGTGACCGGTGCGAAGACGCCTGGGGTGAGACTGAGGAACCCGAGGCCGCCATGCCTGTCGGGATGCGTCGGGACCAGCTTTAAATTGCGCCGAGATAACTTGAACGCGAAAATCACCCAAAGTAACCATTTCCAGAGGCTAAGGCCTAGCAGGAACTGAAAAATCGGCGCACTCACGAGAACGGCGTACCAGCCGGCGGCACTAAGTTGAAGATTGGCCCCTGATCCTCGCGCAAGCCAAGGGGTGGGGTCGACCAGGCCCTTGTACGAGGCTGCGGTGTGAATAATGAGAAGAGCGAGGACAGCAAGTTCCGGAAGAAATGAATCCCGGAGACGTATCAGCTTAACAATCACGCCATCCATGTATTCGAGGTCCGGCGCGCTCAAGAGGTGGGCTTGGCGGATATGAGCCATAACGGCGCCGAATCGCGCTTCCATGAGAAGCTCACCGAACAACAGAACGGGAAGAGCGATGAGGAAGCGAGCGTGAACTCGATAGTCCCTGACCAGGGAATCCAAGCCCTGGAAATTCAGCAGGGCGGTGAGTAGAAGCAGAGGCAGCCAAGTGATGACGATCAGAACCGTGATGCGGCGGCCGAGATTCCAGCGATTCGGGTGAATTAGTCCGAGCGATTGCTGTACGCGATAAAACGGGCCGCCACGGACGAAAGAAGCTTCAGCGGGAATAGGATTGAGACTAGAATCCTCGTTTGTGTCCATGAAAATCCCTATACATAATGCCGCTGGATGGAGGCGAGGGTAATTGGCAAAAGTAACACCTTGCCAGGGCGCGGAAGTGGGGACGAATCGAGACCGTTGCAGCCCGGGTCGCAAGGGAGGAGTTGGAGATGTAGTCAAAAGCGCCACGAAAAAATCATTGCGAAAAGGGAGCCGAAAGGCTGGGCGGCTGACGGCCCCATTCGCAACACATTTAGCGCGGCAGCGTTCGGCGCCGCACGCTGCCGACAAAGCTTACGAAGCCCGTGCCGAGCAGGAGTAATGGAGGATTGCAACTAAGCAGCCAGAGTCGGAGTAATGCAAACACGGGCCTTAGAGGGGCGTCGATTTCCTGGACGGGCGAAACTATGCACAATTCAGGCAAAACGCTGCATAGTTTAGTCTGGTTTGTTTCTCTTTGGCGAAATGGCGATTTGAAGTGGAGAGGTGCAGGACATAGCTGGAATGACCTGGGGCGTTACGTTTCCTCCCTGCAACGACAAAGCTATCGACGTCTGAAGGGCGCCTCAACAAATATCAAGGTAACAACATTAGACGTGGAAGTGGTGTGCTACGGAAGAGGCTGGCATAAAAGCCTGCGCGAGGTTGAAGACAAAGCACGGGGCGTTGCACGGAGAATGGGGGCCACATCAGACGGATGCCCCCGACAGAAAAAGCACCAGGCTCATCACTGAAGGGGTGAGCTAGAGGAATTAGTAGACGGACCAAGTGCCTGGGGTGGCGATTTCTAGCAAGTGGCGGTCTGGGTCGCGAAAGTAGATGCTGGTGCCGCCCAATTCCCACGTGGTCTTCTCTTCCACCGCTATCCCTCTGGCATAAAGCCACGATTCCCAACTGGCCAGTTCGGAAGAGGCGACGGCGAACGCGAGGTGCAACTGGCCATCACCGTCGTGAGGAGACTGAATTGCGCGTGAAGCACTTTTCTTGAAGAGCAACAGCACCTGATGGGTACCAGCGTGCATCGCGCAACCTCGCTCAGCAAACTCTTTGATGACAGAGAACCCAAACGTTTCCTGGTAGAAGCGAACGGAGCGAGGCAGGTCGCTGACATACAAAGAGGATTCAAGGATGCCATTGGTTTTTGGGGGCATGGTTCCTCCTGGCGGAGCATCAAACCGTAGCATATCGCTTGGGGCTGATGAACGGTTTAGCGAAAGGCACGCGGGAGTGCGAAAAACGGGGCGATTCATTGACAGTGCGGAAGGCGCGCCGTAAACTGAATTTACAATTTGCAGGCTCGAGAAGTGGGGAAGTGCCGTGAAAATCGGCCGCGGTCCCGCCACTGTGATCGGCTCAGAAGCCGTCAGCCAGGCTACCCTCTCAAGCCGCATCGGTTGCGCGCCCTTCGCGAGAGAGGAAGCATCCGGAATGGCCCCTGAATTCTCGAGGGGCTTTTTTTGTTGGGAACGATCTCGCACAGCTCTCGTCAGGGGAGATTCGTGCCACGATTTGCAAGCAAAAGCGGCCTGCGAGGTATTCTGCCGGTACTGACGCTGCTGTTTTTTTGCGCGACGAAGGTCGCCGCGCAGGCAAATGCGAACGCCGTAAAGTCGACAGGTGCGCAGCCAAAAACGCATGAGGTTGTGGATGAAGTTGGCCGCACCGTGCGCGTTCCGCTGGTGCCAACGCGCATCGTTTCGCTGGCGCCGAATCTGACGGAGACAGTGTACGCATTAGGACTGCAAGATCGACTGGTGGGGGACACGGATTATTGTGACTATCCGCCAGAAGCGCAGAAAAAGCCGAAAGTTGGCGGAGCGATCAATCCGAACCTGGAACAGATCGCGGCGCTACGACCGGACCTGGTGCTGGTAACGAAAGATTTGAACCGACTGGATACTGTGCGCGCGCTGGATACGCTGGGGATTCCGAGTTATTCGACGGACGCGGCGCACACGATCGACGGAATTATTTCATCGACAGAAAAGTTGGCCGATATTCTGGGAGCGACGCAGGCCGGCAAAACAGTGGGCGACGATTTGAACCGCAGGCTGGCGGCACTGCAAGAGAAGCTGAGGTCCGTGCCGGCGACACATGTTTTGTTCGTGGTGTGGACCGAGCCGTTGATCTCGGCGGGGAAGAACACGTTCATCGCGGATGCGCTGCGCAAGGCGGGAGCGATATCGATTGTGGACTCGACACAGGATTGGCCACAGATGAGCCTGGAAGAAGTGGTGCACCAGCAGCCGGATTATCTGGTGTTCGCGGCGGAGCACACGGGTGCAGGAACGCGGGCGTTTGAAGAGTTGGTGAACCGGCCAGGCTGGCAACTGCTGAATGCGGTGCGGAACCAGCATTATGCGGTGATCAGCGACGCGGTGAATCGGCCGGCGCCGCGCATCGTCTCCGCGATTGAGGACCTTGCGCACCAGTTGCATCCTGCCTCATTTCAGGATGCGCCGAGCCCAGAAAAGGAAATCGTGCCCACGAACAGTACAAGCCCAGCACATCATCCGCATGCGGTATTCGTCGCACCGGAATTTTATGGCGGCGGTTGCATCACGGAGTCTGCATGCGCCCGTTGACGCTGGAACGATTGCTGCTGCGTTGTGGGCTTTTAGTGTTGATTTTATTTGGAGTGGTAGTTGTGTCGCTGAAGATGGGCGCGGTGCAAGTGTCGTTGTACGGATTGGGCCGCGACTTGATTCAGGTGCTGCTGGGGCGAGCTTCCGCGATTTCGACGGACTACGGAATGATCGTGCTGGATATCCGGCTGCCGCGCATTCTGTTGGGAATCGTGGTGGGAGCTTCGCTGTCGGTTGCCGGAGCGAGTTTTCAGGCGCTGTTGCGGAACCCGCTCGCGGATCCATATGTGCTGGGGATTTCATCGGGAGCAGCGCTGGGGGCCATCATTGCATTGATCGTCGAAAGCCACATGGCGATTTCGCCGGAGCTGGCGGGATTGATCACACCGTTCGGTGCGTTCATCGGGGCGGCGGTTACCATCGCCGCGGTGTATCTGCTGGGAATGCGCGACGGGCAGATTGAAAGTAGTACGTTGCTTTTGGGTGGAATCATTTCAGCGTCGTTTTTGTCGGCGGTAATCATGTTTTTGATGACGACACTGTCTGGAAGCAACCTGCGCGGCACGGCGTTCTGGTTGATGGGCGATTTATCGACGCCGCAGCCGAAAACATTGCTGTACCTGCTGGGCATTGGATTTCTGTTGGCGGCTGGCGCGATTTACACCACGTCGTCAGATCTGAATCTGTTGTTGGCCGGTGAAAAAGAGGCCATGCACCTCGGAGTGGAAGTGCGACGCGTGCGAATTGTGGTTTATATCGCGGCGTCGATACTGACGGGCTTAGCTGTTTCGGTGAGCGGAGCGATTGGTTACGTGGGGTTGCTGGTGCCACACGTGATGCGGCTGATTTTTGGCTCGGACCATCGCATGCTGATACCAGCATCGGCACTCGGCGGAGCAATCGCGCTGGTGATTGCAGACACGCTGGCGCGGACGGTAGTTGCGCCTTCGGACCTGCCGGTTGGAGCGATGACGGCGATGGCGGGCGCGCCGCTGTTTATTTATTTGCTGCGCAGGAGGATTGCATGAGTAGCCCGCTGCGGTCTCCTGCACCTTCGCCAGCGGGCGCGGATCAGCCACGTGCGGGATCGGAAGTGCGGTTAAGCGTGGAGCAAGTCAGCTACGCGTATTCGCCGAATCCTTCACAGGCGCCGCTATTTACGCTGGAAGCGCTGAGCTTCCAAGCAAAGCCAGCGGAAATCGTGGCGATTTTGGGGCCGAACGCCAGCGGCAAATCCACATTGTTGAAACTGATTTCGGGCGAGCTTCAGCCAATGTCCGGCAGGATATTTCTGAACGGATTCGAGACGCACACGCTGCCGGCAAAAACGAGGGCGCAGCGAATCGCTCTGGTGCAGCAGGAGAGCAGGCTGTTATTCCCTTCGCGGGCGTGGGAATTTGTGCTGCAGGGGCGGCACCCGTATGGGCGCGGATTGCGTTTTGAAAATTCGGACGACGTGTTGATTGCCGAAAACGCGCTGGCGCAAACCGGAGCGACGCACCTGAGCGATCGTTGGATGGACAAAATATCCGGCGGCGAGAAGCAGCGAATTATTCTGGCGCGGGCGCTGGCGCAACAGCCGTTGCTGCTGCTGCTGGACGAGCCCACGCTGCACCTGGATATTGGCGCGCAAGTGGATTTGCTGGCTTCGCTGAAACGGCTGGCGGCGGAGAACCGCTACACCGTGGTGGTGGTGACGCACGAATTGAATCTGGTCGGAGAATATGCCGACCAGGTGGTGCTGCTGCAGAAAGGAAAATGTCTGCGAGTGGGACCGCCGGCGACGGTGTATCAACGCGAATTGCTGGAGCAAGTGTTTCAAGCGCCGCTGAGCGTGGAGATGACGCCGTCAGGCCGGCCGCGCGTAACGCTTTTTTCGAAGACGTAGAAGTAGCGGGAATTTACGTTAACCCCAACCCGGCTGCCGCTTGCATGCAGCCGACTCTGACAATCAACAGTGGGCTTTGCCCCTTTTACTTACTGCAGACCTCGTGCACGGGAAGACGGTGAAATACCGTCGCCGCCGCGCGACTGTAAGGCAGATGCAACGCTCGCCGGCCACTGTGGAGCGATTAGCCACGGGAAGGCCGCGAGAGGACTTGAGCGTATTTGCTCAGCGATGGATTGAGCGGATGCGGCAAGTTCGATTCTGCCAAGCCAGGAGACCGGCGAGGTCGGCAGCCAGCGTGATTTGGTTTTTGATTGTGCGCTGGCCAACCTTTGAGCTCCCGCGCGTGAGGGAGCGGAGGAATCATGAAAACTTTTCGGCTTGTTGTCTGCCTGTATTTTCTGTTTGTCAGTACCGCAAGTGTTTTCCCGCAATCCCAGCCAGCCGATGCTCATATCAGTGGACATTTAACGGATCCCAGTGACGCAGGTGTGGGAGGCGTTCGCGTAACCGCGCAACTGGACAATGCGGCAGATGCGCCGGTGTGGTCGGCGACTTCTTCAACCGACGGTGCATACGATTTGTCCGTGCCGGCGGGACGCTACCACGTGCATTTTTCTCGCGAGATTTTTGCGCCGCGCGATGCGACGGTGGAATTGGCACCGGGAACGAAGCGGACACTGAATTTTCGGATGGAGCTGCAAACGCTGTCGGACCAAGTGCTGGTGACGGCGCAAGCGGAGCCGATTGGCGCGCAACAATCGTCGGCTCCGAGCAGCATCGTTGGACGGGAGGAGATCGAGCGGCGGCAATCGGTGTTCGTTCCGGATTTGCTGATCTATACGCCGGGCGTGGCGTTTGGCCGAACCGGCTCGAATGGAACAGCATCGATTTTTCTGGATGGCGGGAATTCCAACTTCACGAAGGTTCTGGTGGACGGGACGTCGATCAATCCGCCGGGAGGCGCGGTGGATTTCTCGATATTGACCACCGACAATGTGGACAAAGTGGAAGTGGTGCGTGGAGCGGAGAGCGCGATTTACGGAACCGATGCCGTTTCCGGAGTCGTACAACTTATTTCTCACCGCGGCAGCACAGTGGTTCCTGCGTTCAGCATTTTTTCGGAAGGCGGAAGCTTTTCCACATATCGCGGCGGCGGCCAGATTTCGGGAATGGCCGGACATTTCGATTATGCGGGAGCGGCTTCGTATTTTCAGACGGAAGGTGAATATCCGAACAGCGATTTCATCGATCGCACATTGTCGGGGAATTTCGGCTATGCGATCAGCGACACGAATCAACTGCGGTTGACGGTGCGCAACAATTCGGGCGATGCGGGCATTCCGGGGCAAATTGCGTATACTCCGCCGAGTTTGTACCAGCGGTATAACCAGGAATTGTTCAGCGCCAACGCGCGATGGGATTTCGCGACTGGTTCGCACTGGCAAAATGAGTTGATGGGAGCGGAGGCGTACACGCGGCAACACAGTTTTAATCCCACGCAAAGCTTTTACGCCACGGATCCATTCGCGTTCTGCCCGCAAACAAATGCGAGTGCGGTAGCGACTGCGGAGTTTTGCGACTACGTGTACGACTCGCTGTATTCGTACAACGTCGCGAGCGTGACGGCGCAGACGACTTACAGCATTCAGAAGTTTGCGGCGACGGCCGGTTATCAATACACGGTGGAAAACGGATCTATTTATTACCTGCCGCAGCCACACGTGCGACGGAACAATCAGGCGGGCTATCTGGACTTCCGATACTTGCCGATGTCGCGACTGGCTTTCGATTTCGGAGCGCGCGCCGAAGACAATGGCTACTACGGAACGCGAGTGGTGCCGCGCGTTGGGGGAACGGCGTTTCTGCGTTACGGGAAGGGATTCTGGGGCGACACGCAACTGCGCATGTTTTACGGGCAAGGAATCAAGGAGCCGCGATTTGACCAGACGTATGGCAGCGATGTGTGTGATCCCGGAAATCCAAACCTGAAGCCGGAAGCGAGCAAGAATTGGAGCGCGGGGCTGGATCAGAAATTAAGTGGAGACCGCGTGAAGCTTTCCGCGAACTATTTCTATTACCGTTTTTACGACATCGTGAGTTTCGGCGAAGCAGTGGGGCCGCCCGGCTGTCCTTTTTTTGGCAGCTATTTCAATACGGACTTGGCGTTTTCACGGGGCGCGAACGTTTCGGGCGAACTGCGGGCGACAAAGTGGTTGTTCGTTGCCGGGAATTACACCTACGACGACACGCGGGTGCTGAAATCGCCGAATGCTTCGGACCCGGCGCTGATTGCGGGCAACCGGCTGATCCGGCGACCGTTGAATTCGGGATCGTTTACGGTAACGGCGGCCTATCGCAAATTCAATGCGGTATTCGCCGGCTATTTTGTAGGAGTACGCACGGATAGCGATTTTCTATTTCTCGGTTTCACGCGCAACCCGGGTTACGCTCGGTTCGATTTCTCGACGAGCTATACGTTTTATCGCGGGCTTTCCATTTATGCCCGTGCGACCAACCTGTTCGACAAACAATACCAGGACGTGCTTGGCTATCCTGCTCTAGGGCGCGACGCGCGCATTGGGTTGCGCTACCAATTCTCAGGCCGGAACTAGACATGGCGTTGCCCGTTATATTCGCGTGGAGCGGAGGAAAAGACAGTGCCATGGCGCTGCACTGCCTCTTGCGGGACCCTGCATTTGAAGTGACCTGCTTGCTGACGACCGTCACGGAGGGTTACGAACGCATCAGCATGCACGGAGTGCGGTGCGAACTTCTGGAGCAGCAGGCAGCTTCGATCGGCCTGCCGCTGGAGGAAGTGCGCATTCCGCCGCAATGCCCCAACACTATCTACGAATCCCGAATGGCGGAAGCGATGCTGCGCTACCGGGATCGTGGAATTTTGCACGTTGGTTTCGGAGACATTTTCCTGCGCGATTTGCGCGTTTATCGGGAAGAAAAACTGGCACGCGCGGGGATGTCCGCCATTTTTCCGCTGTGGGACGTGGATACTCGCGAACTAGCTGGGCGCTTTATGGCTGACGGGTTTCGCGCCAGGACCGCTTGTATCGATCCGAGGAAACTCGACAAATCGTTCGCCGGCAGGGAATTGAATGCTGACTTTTTTCGGGACTTGCCGATTGAAGTCGACCCCTGCGGAGAGAACGGTGAATTCCACACGTTTGTTTTCGATGGGCCAATTTTCCGCCGGCCCGTGCCGGTGGTGACGGGGCAGGTTGTCGAGCGCGATTCTTTTGTGTTTTGCGATTTGTTACCAGATTCTCGAGGAGAGGAACAATGTCCGAGCGTTTAGGCCAGGATTCAGATGCTCGATATCTGCGCATCTTCGCGATTGCTTGTTTCATTTTGTTTGCGGCGTGTGTACGTATCCTGCCACATCCGTGGAATTTTACGCCGGTGGGAGCGATGGCGCTGTTTGGAGGGGCAAAACTGCGTAGTCCATGGGCGGCGTTTCTGTTTCCGCTTTCCGCGCTGTTTGTCGGAGATGTGATCGTCGGGTTTGACCGGTTCAGCGGATTTTACGGCGTGATTCCGGTTGTCTATCTGAGCTTTTGCCTCAGCGTGTTGGTTGGGCGGTTATTTCGTAATCGCCAGTCGGTGCCGGGCATTTCCGCGGCTACGCTGGTTGGCGCAATACAGTTTTTCCTGGTGACGAATTTTGCGATGTGGGCGTTTTTTGACGTCTATGCAAGGACTCCAGCAGGGTTGCTGAGTTGCTATGCGGCGGGAATTCCGTTTTTCTGGAACACGCTGGCGAGCGATTCGTTGTATGCATTGATTCTGTTTGGGGGATTTGCGGTTGTCGAACGGCTGAGCCCAGCGGTACGTGCGAAGGACTCGCGGGTGGCCGGCATAGCTGGCTGATGGCGGTCCAGTTACGCTGGCCCTCTGCTATACTTTCTATTCCACTATGACCAAATTCGCTACCGAATCTGCAATGTCGCCGGAAATGCTGGCGAAATACGAAGTTGTGATCGGCCTCGAGGTACACGCACAGCTACTGACGCGCACGAAGATTTTCTGCGGTTGTTCCACACGCTTCGGCGATGCGCCCAATTCGAATGTTTGCCCGGTTTGCCTGGGACTGCCGGGGACGCTGCCGGTTTTGAACAAACGCGCAGTAGAGATGGGAATGCGAGCGGCGCTGGCATTGAACTGCACGGTTCACGAGCACTCGCGATTCGCCCGCAAGAATTACTTTTATCCGGATTTGCCGAAGGGCTATCAGATTTCGCAGTACGAATTGCCGTTGGCGACGGGCGGCTGGATTGAGACCGAGCACAAAGGCGAGACCAAGCGGATCGGGATCACGAGATTGCACCTGGAAGAGGACGCTGGGAAATCGCTGCACGACGGATTCGCACACTCGGATGAGAAGACATATGTGGACTTCAACCGATGTGGGACGCCGCTTAGCGAAATTGTTTCTGAACCGGACATGCGTTCGCCGGATGAGGCTTACGCGTACCTGACAACCCTGCGCCAGATTCTGCTGTATACGGGTGTGAGCGATTGCAACATGGAAGAGGGGTCGTTGCGCTGCGATGCCAACGTGAGCGTGCGTTTGCGAGGTGCGAAGGAGTTCGGGACGAAAGTGGAGGTGAAGAACCTGAACTCGTTCCGGTATCTGGCAAAGGCGCTGGAATACGAGATCGAACGGCACATCGGCGTGCTGGAATCGGGCGGGCGAATTTCGCAGGAGACGCGGTTGTGGAACCAGTCTTCGGGGCGGACCGAGCCGATGCGCTCGAAGGAAAAAGCGCACGACTACCGGTATTTTCCGGAGCCGGATCTTCTGCCGGTACACGTGAGTTCGGCGTGGCGCGAAGAAGTTCGACAAGCGCTGCCGGAACTTCCCACGGCTAAGCGGGGGCGATTCGTTTCGGCATATGGCATCACGGCTTATGACGCGGAAGTGCTGACGGACTCGCAAGCGCTGGCCGACTATTTCGAGGCGGTCGTGAAAGCGGGAGCGCCGGGAAAGGGCGCAGCGAATTGGATGCAAACGGAATTGCTGCGGCGGCTGAACGATTCGGGCAAAGAGATCAGCGCGAGCCCAGTGAGCCCGGCGGCGCTGTCGGAGCTTGTGTCGCTGGTTGAATCGGGGAAAATTACTGGGGCGGTGGGAAAGAAAGTGTTCGCGACGATGTTCGAATCGGGGCGGACGGCGATGGACATTGTGGCGGCGGAAGGCCTGGGAGCGCAAGTAAGCGACGCCGCCATCGAGCAAGCCGCGCGCGAGGTGGTGGCGAAGAATCCGGACAACGTGGCGAAATTCAAGTCGGGCAACGAAGGCGTGTTCAAGTTTTTCGTTGGACAGGTAATGCGAGCGACGAAGGGCCAGGCCAATCCGCAAGCCGTGAACGAAATTGTTCGCAAAGTATTGGCCGAGTAAGCGTGGGTTTGCTGCAAAGCCTGGTCCCGGCGGTCGCAGGCAAAGTGCAGGGCTGGATTGAGTCGCAACGCGCGGAACATCTGCCCAGCGCGCGGCCGTTAACGGAACGCGAGCGCATGGCGCTGAGCGCGCATTTTGCGGAGGAGACTGTAGCGCAGGCGCGCGTGGCGAGAGTGGAGCGAGTGCCGAGCCCGCCGTTTTTAGGGGTCCTTCTTAAGCAACTGGAATTCATCGGTAGGCGGGTGCATTTCAATTTTTCGGCGGCCGCTGGGATCACATTGGGCGAGTGTGTTTTGATCGTCGATCCGGGAGTGCCGATTGATTTGCTGTTTCACGAGATGGTGCACGTGGAGCAGTACCGGGGATTGGGGATGAAAGAATTTGCACGGGCGTACAAGGAATTGTGGATTCAGGTTTTATCTATGGAAAGATTCCGCTGGAGGCCGTCGCATTTGGAATGACGGCGCGTTTCGCGGCGGGAGAAGCACTGAATGTGAGCGCGGAAATGCCGGGTTGGTTACGGGAACAAGGATACTTAGGACGAGGTGAATGATGCTGAAGATAGGCGACAAGGCTCCCGATTTTGCGCTGCCTTCGGATGAAGGCGAAGAAGTGTCGCTGGGAAATTTCAAAGGGAAGCGGGTATTGATTTTCTTTTATCCCAAGGCGAATACATCGGGTTGAACGGTTGAGGCGTCCGAGTTTCGCGACGCAAAAGTGAAGTTCGACAAGCAGGGTGTGGTGATCGTAGGGGTGAGCGCCGACCCGATCAAGCTGCTACAGAGCTTTCGAAGCAAGCACCGTCTGAATTTCTATTTGTTGAGCGATCCCACGCACAAAATGCTGACGGCGTATGACGCATGGCGAACGAAGAAATTCATGGGGCGCACGTTCCAGGGGATTGTGCGCAGCAGCTATTTGATTGGACCGAGCGGCAAGATCGAGGAAGTGTGGGACCCAGTCAAGGCAAAAGGACACGCGGCGGAAGTGCTGGCGCGGCTGGGCGCCACAGCGTGATGGCGAGTTAGAGCTCGGTTTGCAATTCGTCGCCAGCGGGCTCGATCAGCAGATTGTCGATAAGGCGAGCCTTGCCAATGTGAACGGCGAGGACGGCGTAAGAGCGACGAGAGACGCGGACCACGGGTTCAAAGGTTTCAGCGTCGACAACTTCCACATAATCAACGAAGGCGCGCGGTTCCGCGTCAAGAACTTTGCGCATGACGCGCTGCAATTCCAACGAATCGCGTACGTCCGCATTTAATGCGGTTTGCGCGGCACGCAAAGCTCGCGAAAGGACAGTGGCCGCCTTGCGCTCTTCGGCGGAAAGATAAGCGTTGCGGGAAGACATGGCGAGTCCATCGGTTTCGCGCACAATCGGGCAGACCACAATTTCGGTGTCAAGATTCAGATCGCGGACCATCTGCTGGACGATGCGGACTTGCTGAGCGTCTTTGCGTCCAAAATACGCGTAGTGCGGCTGCACAATTTCAAACAGCTTGAGCACAACCGTAGCGACGCCGCGGAAATGTCCGGGGCGGGTTTTGCCTTCGAGGCGCTCGCTGAGTCCACCGACGTGTACGTAGGTTGAGAATCCCGGCAGATAGATATCCGCGGCCTGCGGAAGGAAGAGCGCATCGACCTGGGCTGAAGTGAGTTTTTCCTGGTCGGCTTCCAGAGGGCGTGGATATTTCGATAGATCCTCATTTGCGCCGAACTGGGTGGGGTTAAGGAAAATTGAGGCGTAGACCGGAGAACATTCGCGCCTGGCCCGCTCAACCAATGTCAGATGCCCGGCATGCAGCGCGCCCATGGTGGGGACAAATCCAATTACGCGCTGCTCCAGTCGGGCTTCCCGCGCTTTTTCCTTCATCCAGGGAATGGTTCGAATCGTCTCCATTCCGCGCCTAGGCTCCCGCAGCGGCGGAGCGTTCGCGGTAGTAGTGCATCAAATCGGTTAGAAGCGGTTGGGCGCCAAGTTGCCGGAGCATGGTAGTGACCTGGCCGCGGTGATAGGTTCCGTGGTTCACGAGATGCTGCATGGATTGCCAAAGAGGATTGCGATACACGCCGTATTTCATGGTTTTGTATTCCATCACGGCATGCAAGCGCTGTTGCGTAAGTCCGCGCACAAAATTGAGCAGCGTGGGTTCAAACGCCGCCCAGCCGGCTTGAAGTTTGGCGATATCGGCAAATTCCGGGTCGTCGGGAATGGCGGATGGGGAGCGTCCCTGAAAGCGCTCGAGCCAAAGCCACTCGACGCCGTAGATGTGCGCGAGGGTGTCGCGGACGGAGGAGAAGCTGGAGCCCAACTGTTTGGTGAACTGATCCGGGGTGAGAGCGCTGGCTGCTTGCAGTGCGCGACGGTCTGCCCAGGCGTTGTATTCGTACAGAGCTAGCATTTCTTCCGGTTTCATGGATATTTCCTCAGGGGCTGAAGCCCTAATCATAGCCGAACGATTGATGTCGGAGCTAAAGCTCCGACCCCCTAAACATTCTTGGAACTAGAGCTACGACCCCATGGACGGCCGAGTCTTTCCGCAGCTTGGGAAGCTATGCGCTTCCGACTTACGGGGATCTAACGCAACTCTGAAAAGGTGGGATCCCCTGAGTAAGCGCGAAAACCCCATGTGCAAAACCGGCGCCTGGGGCACCCGGCACCGGTTCTCTCGGGATCGACGGGCGTTGTCTCGCATTAGCGGGCGATGGGCACAGCTTTGCGCGCCTTCATTAGCGTGGATGCCGGCGCGTGATACGACTCGGCGTCGGACGGGAAGCTGCTGCTTTGCACGTCAGCGCAATATTCGCGGACGGCTTGGGAGATGACTTCGCCAACGTTGGCGTAACGGCGAGCGAATTTGGGCGGGTCCTGAAATGTCAATCCGAGGATGTCGTGGAGGACGAGGATCTGGCCGTCGCAATCCGGGCCAGCACCGATGCCAATCGTGGGAATGCGCACGCTGCGGGTGATCTCGGCGGCCACTTCGCGGGGGATGCCTTCCAGGACGATAGCAAACGCACCCGCGGCTTCTACGGCGCGCGCGTCGCGGAGCAATTGCTCGGCAGCGCCGGGGGTTTTACCCTGCACGCGATAGCCGCCCATGGCGTTTACGGACTGGGGAGTGAGGCCCACGTGGCCCATTACGGGAATTTCCGCTTCGGTTAGCCGCGCAATCAGCTCCAGACGTCGTTCGCCGCCTTCGATCTTGACGGCTTCGGCGCCCGCCTCCTTCACGAAGCGCATAGCGTTACGGATGGCTTCGTGAATTTCGCCGTGATAGGTGCCGTAAGGCATATCGCCAACGACGAGGGCGTGCTGGACGCCACGACGGACAGCCTTGGTGTGGTGGAGAGCTTCATCGAGGGTGACGGGCAACGTGCTTTCATAGCCCAGCACCACCATTCCCAGAGAGTCGCCCACGAGCACGACGTCCACGCCAGCGTCATCGACGAGACGGGCGGTGGGATAGTCGTACGCCGTCAGGCAAGTGATCTTCTTTTGTGCGGGAGAGCCTGCGGAAGGGTTCTTACGTTGAAGCAATTCGGGGACAGTGACTTTCCCGTTGCCCCCATTCGGGATGATGCTCATGTCGGCCTCCGGTGCCACTCCCTAAGTGCGGGATGCAGCCCTTATCCAGACAGCAGAAGTATAACAAAATGTGATGCAAGTCACCAAGAAAGGTGATTCTTGGCGAGCGGGGCGGGATCCTGCTGGCGGTTCGAGGCGCGGGTGGCGGGACCGGGCGACTTGTGATTATTCTGGCCATGAGGGATGACCCGTTGGGATACCGTTGGCTGAGATGCGTCGCTGAGTCAAACGGCGGCTGCGTGCATAAATGCTCTTGCGGGAGATGATTGCTTGGGAATACTCACTGAGGATATGAAGCGCGTGGTGCGCGAGCAGAAGCTGGGCTTTGTTGCGACGGTATGCGGCGATGGGACGCCGAATCTTTCGCCAAAAGGAACGACTGCAATTTGGGACGACGATCATCTGGTGTTTGCGGACATACGATCACCGCAATCGGTTCAGAACATTGAGAAGAACCCTTCGGTGGAGGTGAATGTTGTCGATCCGCTGGTGCGGAAAGGTTACCGATTCAAGGGAAAGGGAATTGTGCATCGCTCTGGTGACGCGTTTCAACGCGGGTGCCAGATGTACCGGGAAATCGGGCTCACGCACGAGATCCAAGCCGTGGTGTTGATTCGTGTAGAGCGCGCGCAGCCAGTGTTCTCTCCCGCATACGATCGTGGCGACGCCGAGGAACAGGTGAAAGGCAGATGGCGGCAGTATTGGCAAAAACTGTGGGGAGAAGTAGAAGAGTAATGAATGATTTGACCCGAGCATACCCATCTGACTTGCGATCAGTAGTCAACGTCTGTTGGTACTGGGGAATCAGTATCCTCTAGTAATCTTGACATCGGGGTTTTTAGGACCAAGTATTGTCGCAGAATGCAAAGACCAGGTCGGTTTTTCCTGCTGGCACTACTGTGTTGCAGCGTGTTGTTATGGACGGAAGCTCTGTTTGCGCAGGGCCCCAATAGCTACCAAATCACTCCAAACAAGGCAACGATGCTCATCGGCCAGTGGCGACCGTTCCGCATGGTTGACCAGGACGGGCATGCGCAGCACAAGGTCAGTTGGACAGTTTCGGATGAGGACGCCTTTCAAATCGTTGAGGGCGACGACTTGCAACTTGGCGCGAAACGGGCCGGTGAGTTCCGCGTGACGGCGCGAACGGATTTTGCCGTCGCCGAGGCAACAGTCAAGGTGATGGAAGGTTCGACACTCCCGGCGGGTACGGTGCAATGGTCCTCAGGGAAGATAGCGGGGTGTAAGACCGTGAAGATTATTCAGGCTGCGCCAAGAGCGAATGGGCTCGCTATGTTCGTGCAGAGCCAGTGTGAAGATGGTCAGTACGCCGCCGCATATACGGCCGCAGGCGTGCAACTCTGGCGGCGAAAAATCAGCGATAGCGGAGCGCCCTGATGGTCAGGATGGAAACGACTACGACGTTGTAGGCAAGCGGTTGGACCCGCGCTCAACATCCATCTGCGATTCCGCGTCCGTGGGAATGGAGCAGCAGAAGATTCGTGACCTGCTTACCGAACGCAAGCTGCCTTACCGGGAAGAGCCTGCCGGCGCACGTGTGGTGGTTAGTGGAGGAATCGAATTCGCAATGCAGGCTGTGGTTCGACGAGAAATCTGTGCTGGTGAAGAAGCGAAAGGTGTTCACCGGCGAATAGAGGCGGAGAAGAGGTGTGCCTTGTTGCGTGTCGCGTATATCGCGCTGACTTTGTGGTGTGCCGCAGGTGGTTGTACATTTTTACCGCGGTGGGTCGTCATGGTGGCGGCGCAAGAACAGCAGCAAGACGACAAAAAATCCGTCCCGGACAAGCCGGCAGCCGACGGCGCTACGCCCGTTACAGCGGAGACTCCGGCGAAGCCAGCGGCCAGACCCAGGAAAGTGATCACCAACGACGACATTAAAAGTTCTCCGTACGCTGGCTTTGGAGGTGTTTTTTATACTAATACCGGGTCGATTAACGATTGCGACTTGGATTGCTTCGATCAAGTGCACTTTTTCGCGCAGCGGGGCCTCGAGAAAAGCCCGAATTGGCGGCGGGTAGTCCTGGAACAAATCGAGATGGTGAGGTCCGACAGCGAGTGGCAAGTGTACCTTCACGAATTGTATGACGCGCATCAGAAATTGTGCCAGGTTGGTTTCGACAAGACGGATGAGTTGAGAAGATTTGGGTACCGGCACAACCTGGGACCGGAAGACATCGCCGTCACCGAGAAATACGATGAGAAGCAGAAGGCTGCGGAGGCGGGATTGGCGGCGGTGGTTGCGAGGAAGGCCACGATGCAGAACAAATTCGCGGAAAAACCCTATGCCAAGTCGTTCGCAATGATACAAGGAATGCGTATGCAGTCAGGGTTCTGCTCACAGTCACGTGTGATTTACCTGCATTAAATTTTTTTTTTTTGGGCAATGACACATCGCGGGCAGCGCACCGATGTACACTCCGGCCAAGCTGGATGGCGCGCCAAGCCGTACCGGTGCAGAGGTTAACGGTGCAGATGCAACGCGCGCTGGCGACGGAAGCCGCACTGCGGAAGTACGATTGACCTATCCGGACTTCGCCTTGAGTGGAGACCCAGCCGGCGCGCATTTGATATCGCTGCCGTGATAAGTTTGGGCTCATATGACTGGCTGGCGATCGCTACTTGGCACGAACAGTGCACGGCATCTGGGAATGTTGATTGTTATAGCTGTTTGCGGTTTGCGCGCACCGGCGCAGACGGAAACGAACAGCGCGGCGACGAGTAGAGCGGCGAAGCCAAGCTCATGGGACTTCAACGCGAGCATCAGTGGGTATCTGGTCCCGCACGGGCATTCGTATGCTTCGCCGACATTGACAGCGGACCACGACACGCTGCACCTGGAAGCGCGGTACAACTATGAAGCGCAACGGACGGGATCGTTGTGGGCCGGCTACAACCTGAGCACGGGGAAAAATCTGGTGTTGGAAGCGACACCCATGATCGGCGGAGTATTTGGGCACGTCAATGGGATTGCGCCGGGACTGGAATTTACAGGCACGTACAAAAAGCTGCAGCTGTACAGCGCGAACGAATACATTTTCGATACGGACACGAAGGCGGGCAATTTTTTCTATACGTGGACGCAGCTGACGTACTCGCCGCGGGAATGGTTCACGTTTGGATACGTGGTGCAACGGACGAGAGCTTACACGACGGCACTGGATATTCAGCGCGGGCTGCTGGTGGGGTTCACGCGCAAGAAGATAAATTTCACAACGCAGATTTTCAATCCAGGAGAAACCGATCCAACGGTGGTGCTATCGCTGGGATACAGCTTTTAATGTAGATTTGGTCTGTTACGAACCGTGACACCTACCGTGGGCGGATAAAATCCTCGTTCAATTCTCTGCTTCGTGGATGATTGCGCCCTCACTGCCCACTTATGGCCGCCCCAGAGAACCCTGGAGGAAAAAACCAATGACGAGGCTTCGGATACTTAGTGTTTTAGCGCCTATAGTGCTGAGTTCTTTCTTGGCGCTTGCAGGGGCAACACACGCGCAGACAAAGAAACCGAACATTCTGGTGATCTTTGGCGACGACATCGGGCAAACGAATATCAGCGCATACGGCAAGGGAGTGGTGGGATACGTGACGCCGAATATCGATCGAATCGCCAAGGAAGGCATGCTGTTTACGGATTATTACCCCGAAAACAGTTGCACAGCGGGACGGTCGTCGTTCATCACTGGGCAAACGCCGAAGCGGGCAGGAATGTCGAAGGTGGGTATACCGGGAGCGCCGATAGGCCTGCAGGCTCGCGACGTGACGATAGCGCAAGCACTGAAGGGGCTGGGATATTCCACTGGCCAATTCGGCAAGAACCATTTGGGAGATCGCAACGAGTATCTGCCCACGGTTCATGGTTTTGATGAGTTCTACGGCAATCTTTACCACCTGAACGCCGAGGAAGAACCGGAACGTCCGTACTGGCCGAAAGACGATACGGCATACACCAGTACGAATTCACCTCGAGGTGTGATGCGTTGCAAGGCAACAGACAAAGACGACGCGACGGATGAGCCGCATTGGGGGCGTGTGGGGAAGCAGTCCTGCGAAGATACCGGACCGTTGACCGCTAAGCGAATGGAGACGATTGACGATGAGACGACCGCGGCGGCCATCGATTACATGACCCGCCAGGCAAAATCGGGCAAACCTTCTTTGTCTGGATGAACACAACACGCATGCATGTGTTCACACACATTCGTCCCTCGATGCTGGGGCAGAGCGGAATGCCAGGGAACGAGTATGCCGACGGGATGATTGAGCATGACGGCGATGTGGGAAAGCTGCTGAAGGCGCTGGATGATCTTGGCATAGCCAACGATACGATCGTGGTCTATTCGACGGACAATGGGCCAAACCAGTTCAGCTGGCCGGATGCGGCTACGACGCCGTTCCGGAGCGAGAAAGATACGAACTGGGAAGGCGCGTTCCGGGTCCCGGCGATGGTGAGATGGCCAGGGCACATCCAAGCAGGTTCGGTATCCACGGAAGTGTATTCGGGCCTGGATTGGTTTCCGACGTTTATGGCCGCGGCGGGAGATACAACGATCAAGGAGCGATTGTTGAATGGAGTGGCGATCGGTGGCACCACTTTCAAGGTACACCTAGACGGATACAACCAATTGCCTTACCTAACGGGGCAAGTTGGAACCACGTGGATACGTCGAACGCACAGGCGCAAGCGCAGCAACGAGCGCAGAACGCTTCGCAGAATCGAACAGAGACGCAAAACCTGGGAGGCAGTTCAAGACAGGCGGCGGCGCAAAATCACGTGAACGTGCAGCCCAACGTGGTCAATGGACTGAATCAATCGGCACAATCACGGCAAAGAGGCCAGATGCAGACGCAACGGTTCCAGAATTTTCATCGCGGCGGTGGGGGAGGCCGATTCCGTCGCTGAACTGAGCGCGTGCAGATCTTAGTAGACCAGCTTGAGTGAGAACTGGATTTGGCGGGACGGGCCGGCGGTGTGGCTGATGATGCCGAAGCCGGTGCCGCGAACCGTGTTGGACGGCAGACCAAAGTTGACGACGTTGAAGATGTTAAAGAATTCGGCGCGGAATTGAAGGATGCCGAATTCGCCGCCGGCGCGGTGGCCAAAGGATGTGTTCTTGATGAGGCCGATGTCGAATTGATGGAAGCCAGGACCACGAAAGGTGTCGCGGCCTAAAGTGCCGAAGCGGCCGGAATTGGGGCCGGTGCCTCCGGGAAGGTTGATGGGAAGAAAGAAGAAGGAACTGTTGTTTGCGCCACGGCCAAAATAATCCTCACGAATGGTGCGGCTAGTAGAAAAATCGGGCAGGGACAAAAGGTCGGGCCGATCGGTGCCGCCTGCGCCCGCGCCAGTCTGCTGAATTCCGGAATAAACAGTAAATGGAGGACCGGTGGTGATCGAAGTGATATTCAGAAACTGCCAGCCGGCGGTAACGTAGCGGCTGACAGGCTGCAGGAAACCGACGCGATCGAACGGCAAGTCCTGAATCAGGTTCAGGGAAAAAACTTGCGTGACGTCGAAAGTGGAAGGACCTTTGTCGGCTTCGGGATTCAAAGGATCTTGCGGCAGCGTCTGCAGAATTGTGCCTGCGTTCGCGGGAAGTCCGCCGAGTACCGCGCTGGTATCGTCGATGGATTTGGAAAATGTGTAGCTAGCCTGGAAGCTGAGACCGATGCGCGAAGTGCTTTTGCTGATGCTGGTCTGCAGCGCGTTGTAGTTGGAATGGGAACCGGTAGTCATGATGGACTCCGGCCCGAATCCAGCAATGGCGTGGCCGGAAGCGTCGAACTGAGTGTACGGAGCGTAGGCGGGATCGGCGCCGCCGTAACCGTTGGGAGAGAAAACACTGGCAAGATGAATGCCGGCCGTGCCGACGTAAGCGGCGCTCAACTTGAAGCCGCGAAATTCGTGATCGATGCCCAGAGTGTAGGTTCCGATGTAGCCGTTGCGAAATCCGCGGGAAATGGGCGCGGCGGTCAACAATTGAACCTGATGGCCGGGAGTAAGGGCCTCCAAATCGATTTGAAACCGCTTCAGATCAATTTGCGTGTTAGCCGACACCGCAGAACTGTCGCCATTGGGGAAGAGAAGTTGTCCGTTGATGGCGTAAGGCTCAGGAAGGGCGAGCGGTACCGCAGTATTGGAAAAAGGCACGGGAGTTCCAGGCAGAGCAGTGATCAGCGGCTGGAAAACCAGCGGGATTCCTCCGGTGACAAAATTGTCTTGCCACAGGTTGGGGAGGATCGTGGTGATAGCGCCGCCGGCGTGGATGACGGTATGAGGAGTGACGGCGTAATCGACGGAAACGCGCGGGGCCAGACCGGTCCAATCCATGGGATAAACGGGCTGCGGATTGTATGAGAAAATCTGAGTGGCGCCGGGAGTGAGGAAGGAAGTGGGCTTGCCGTCGGGGCCGATGGGTTCGGCGACGGAAGTGCGATGCTTCGCTTCCTTGATGCGGCTGTTTATTTCGTAGCGCAAACCGTAGTTCAGCGTCCATTTCGGGGAAATCTTCCAGGCGTCCTGGAAATAAAAGTTGTAGGCTTCGCGGCGGACGGCGGCTTCGTCGAACTTATCGCCTTTCGGAGTGACGCTGGCCGCGGCGGTAATGGTGTAGGAATACGGCGTGGCGGTGAGCAATCCGGTGAGTGCGTCGGGTAGTGGATCGCCGGGCTGAATATTGTGCAAGCCACTGGCGGATGTGATTTCCACGGGCGAGAATGCGGTGCCTCCACCAAAGCTGTAAACGCCGCTGGGATTGGTGCCAAAGATGGTAGCGTCCTTATTCAGGCGGATTTCGAAGCCCCATTTGAAGCTGTGGGTGTTGTGAACGTAAATCATGTCCTGCTTGATCTGGTAAACGTTGCCGTAGGAACCGAAAATCGAGCCGTCGGCGGTATTGAATCCCTGGAAGAGGCCGTCGCCGTAGACCAGCGCGACATCGGTGTGATTGGTGGCGGGGAAAAAGGGAGTGCTGCGAATAAATCCGAAGGCCGCGGTAAAGCTGAGATGCGGCGTAAGCGTTTGCGAATAACGCACGGCCGCGCTGCGTTGATGATCGAAGAAATTCACTGCGAAGTTGGGATCGATGGCGGTTTGATCCGGATTCGTGGTGGGACCGCGAACCTGATTGAGACTGAAACGGCCAAAGAGCGTGGCCTTATCGGAAATGACTTGATCTACGCGCACAGAGAACTGGTCGGTATCGGTGACGACTTTCGACGAGGTTGCGTAGGTTCGCGCGCCGAACGAGCCGTGAGGATCATTCGGAAGCGGATAGCGAGCAAGAAGGGGCGCGATGGCCGGGTTAACAGGGACCGTTAGGGTGTCACCGGGGAAAGTGGTGGTATCGATGCCGCTGCGTTCGGCGGCGGTGGGGACTGCGAAGACTTGCGTTGTGCCCAGCACCTGGCGAAAACCCTGATATTCGCCGAAGTAAAAGGTTTTGCCGCGGCCATCGTAGATTCCGGGGAGGACGAAAGGGCCGCCATTGGTAACGCCAAACTCGTTGCGGATAAAAGGAGGCAGACGGCGCGTGTCGACATCGCTTTTATGGTCGAAAAAGTTTCGCGCGTCGAAGGCGGCGTTGCGTACAAATTCGAAAGCGCTGCCGTGGACCTGGTCGGTGCCGGATTTGGTAATGACATTGGTGAAGCCGGCGGCGCCGTGGCCGATTTCTGCGGGCATGACACCGGAACTGGATTGCACTTCCTGGATGGCGTCGACGTTGAAATTGGAAAATGTGGCGCCACCCAATTCGGGATCGCTGGTGTCTGCGCCATCCATGGCGAAAACAGCGGTGGTGCCGCGCAAGCCGTTGATGGTGAACTGCTGGGTGAAGTTAGCCGCGCCATTGGTGTCAGTCATGGTGCCGGCGGCGAGGAGAAGCAATTTGCTGAAGTCTCGCTCGTTGAGGGGGAGGCTGGAAACCTGGCCGCTGGAGAGGACTTCGCCGCCGCTGGCTTGCTGCGAGTTGGCGCTTGCGCGAGGCAGCACCGCCACAGTTTGATTTTGTGCAGATAGTTCGAGATCTGCGGCGAGCGCGTCGCCATCCTTGATGGTTAGCGGATCGGCCGCCTGCCAGAGCTTGCCGTTAAGCACGACAGTGAGCTGGTAGCGTTGCGCTGCGATATCGGCAAAGAGAAATTCTCCACTGGGCGAGGATTTGGCGGAATAGGCAGTGGCCCCCGAGGCGGCTTGCAAGGAAATGGTGGCGCCGCCGACGGTGTGGCCTGAAGAGTCGCGCAGGATCCCTTTCCAAGAATTGGCGGCTAGCGCGGGCGCGGAGAACAGAAGCAAAAGAAGAATGGCAAAGCAGCAATTGCGCACTGACCTGAGACTAGAGCCGGGGGACGATTTCAAAACGAGCATTCGATTCACATTTCCATTGGGCCGCATTTTGGGTATTTAAACTCCGAGCTATTTTTCTCCGCCAACCTTTACGACTTTTTCCGAGACGTTCCAGCCACGAAGGCCAAGGGTCAAGCCGGTTTTCACGGAGGAAGAAGGCGATTCGACGTCGATCTCCCTGGATTCGCCAGGAAGGAGCGAAATGTAATTATCGCCGTAGTAGGTGGGGAGAACGCGAGTGGCGCCGTCACTTTCCATGAGCGTGAATTTCGTTTCGATGGCCGCGGTGACGCCGATGTTTTCCACGCGCACGTGGATTTTGACGAGATTCTTTTCGTGAGCGGCGCTGGTGGTGACGGCGAGTTGCGCCATGGGCAAATGATTGAGCTTGCGATAGTCGGCGTTATCGCCAGCGAGCCAATAGAAATTGTCGGAAAGCAAAGTGCCACTGGAGTCGCGCAATTCCAGTTTCACGAGGACGACATTGCCTTTAAATTGCGGCGCGAGGTCCAGGTTGAATACTTCGGTGACGCCGGTTGGCGCATCCTTCTTTTCTTCGTGCTGGAGGAGCACGTTGTTATCCAGGGAGTAGACGCGGGCACGAATCGACAGGCCAGCGGCAGCGGAGGGAAGCGAATTGGAGATTTGCACCTGAAAGCTGGTTGGATCGAGCTGCACGTGCAAAGGCTCGCTGGCTTTTTTGACGCCGTAGAAGGAAGCCTGGGTGTCGTAATCGGAGCTGAAGATTTGCCAAGTTGAACTGGGCCAAGCGGGCTGCGTCATCCATAGCATGCGGCCGGTGTTGGGAGCCCAAAGATGAGCGTTCATGCCTTCGAAGATGGCGCGATGCTGCACGTAGTTGAGCATCTGCGCTTTGCGGTCGAAATCTTCCAGGCTGGTGGCGGCGCCAAACTCTTTTTCCAGTTCCGCGAGAAACGGCAACATGTCGCCATTCCCGTTCATGTGCCAATCGTGATAGGACCATACATCGCTGATCGGCCAGCGATCAGGCTCGGGAATCCAGGCGCGCCACATTTCGAGAGTAGGGAACGAAGGCGTGCCGGTTTCGACAGAAAAGCCGTGATTGAGCATGGTGAAATAGAGTTTGGGATCGACGTATCGATACGGACCACTGTTCTGCAGATTCACCTGATTCGAGGTGGGCGTGTAATAGCGTGTGCCATCGAGCGTGCGGATGAGTTGATCCAGGCCTTCGTTCAAGGTGGGCTGCGGAACACCTTCATTGCGACCGCACCAAATCACAATCGAAGGATGATTGCGGAATCGCGAGATGGTGTCGCGCGCGTTTTCCAGGAATAGTTCGGGATCCTCCGGCTCGACGTTGTAGTTTTGCGTGGAAGCCCAGAAATCGTTCCAGACCAGCAAGCCATATTCATCGGCGAGATCGTAGAAAGTTCCTTCGGTGCTTTGGCCAACCCAATTGCGGATGATGTTGACGTTGGCGTCGCGGTGCAGGCGGAAATACGGCTCAAGTTTTTCGCGCGACACGCGTTTGCGTGAATCGTCCATACCCCAGCTACCACCACGAGCGGCGATGCGTACGCCATTCACGCGAATGGTGAGGTAGGGCGAAGCGCGCGTGTCGTCGACGGCTTTTACGGCGGCGGATTTTTCCGCGCCGGGCTTCAGCGAAGCGACCCAAGACTTCCAGCCTTCCTTCCACTCAGGAGGAAATATGGAAGGGTAAGGATCGGTGACCGGGATGCTGCGGATGCCCTCGTGGGTGACGTCGACGACCTGCTCGTTTTTTTCGCGCGCAACGGTGGGCGAATAATCGACGCGACGAAGATGCCCGGTACTGTCGAGCAAACTGAGTTCGTAGGTGATTTCGCGAATGCCGAAGCGAACGTCTTTTGCGTCGGAATCTTTGCCAGCCTCGGAGAACGAAAGCTTCAGAGTGTAAAGCTCGGGCTTGCCATAGCCATTGGGCCACCAGAGGCGCGGATTTTGAACGCTTAGCTGGGGAAATTCCGCAGGGCTGAGTTTCACTTCATTTTTACCGGGAGAAAGCGAAACGATTTTAGACACGGCCACATTTTCAAAGGAAGCAGTCAGCGTTCCGCGCACGGTGGCAGAGGAATCGTTGCTGAGCGGGACGGAGATATCGACTGATGCCTGGTTGGTGGTGGGCAAAGGCAGTTTCGTGACAACTTGCGAGTCGCCAATGCGGACGCTGCTGGAGATGCGCAACGTTACCGGTTGCCAGATGCCGGTGTCGCGGTCGCGAATCGCGGGAATCCAGTCCCAGCCTTCGGCGTCGACGAAGGTGGGGCCATCGAGGCACATGATGCCGCCGTTTTCGCCGGCGCCCGCCTTGATGCTTTGTTCATGAGGAATTCCGGGATGAGGAGGAGGCGAGACGCGCACGGCCAGCACGTTGGTTTGGCCAAGCTTGATCCCGCCGGTGACATCGAAAACTCCGCGAACGAATGCGCCCTTGATGGTGCCAAGCTGTTTTGCGTTCAGCCAAACCGAGGCAGCGTAGTTGATGCCTTCGAAGGTGAGCGTGACGTGACGGCCCTTCCAATCATTGGGAGCGGTGAATTCCGTGCGATACCAATAATCCTGCTTGTTCAAAGTTTCGGGGATTGCCAGATTGTTCAGGCCGTAATCCGGGTCGGGATAAACGCCCTGATCCACCATGGTGGTTAGAACCGTTCCAGGGACAGTTGCGGTCCACCACTCTTGAACGGAGAACTCGGGATGAGAGATGGCTTCGGCGGGTTCCAGCACATCCGGGGCGGGCCGGAGTTTCCACGCGCCGAGTGTCCATTCATTTTTGCCGGTGGCTTCGAGGTCTTTGGTTGCGGGGCTGGTGGTTTTCTTTTCCGGTTTAGAGAACGGAGCCTTGGAGCGAGGCATTGTGGCAGGATCCTGTGGGCCGCGATATCCGGCCTGCGCGTAGGTCTGCACGGGCCAAGGCTTGGAGGCTTCTTCGAAGAGCAGTACGGAGAAATTTACAGGTTTTTCCGCAAGGCCTTTCAATTCATCGGCGGTCAATGCCTGACGAAGCACGGTGAGTGCCGCGATTTTGCCGGAAAAATGTTTACCCTCGGGCCATGGCAAAGGGAACGGCGCCATTTGCAGAACGCCGGTGACGGTGCCCAGATCCAGCTTGCCGTCCGCGACAGGAGTACCTTCAACAGAGAGGTGGAAGTCGTGCCCGTCGAAGGATGCAGCGAGGAAATGCCATTTTTTTGGAGTTAGCGTAGCCGTACCGGAAAGGGCATTGTCCTTTCCGGCCCAGAGGATCAATTTGTCGCCGTCGGTTCCGAGATAACGCGAATACTCGTCTTCCGGACTGCCAATACCGGCGATGAGGGTGGGACCCTTGGAAGCTTCGTCGAGCCGGACCCAGGCGTAGAGAGTCCACGGCGAATCGGCGCGCGTGACGGTGTCGTCTTTTACTAATGATTTTTTCAGTCCATCGCCGTCGGGCCAGAACACGCCATTGAAAGGGCCATAGTAGGAGGGATCGTTGGTTGGGATCCAATTCTGAGCGGAAACCGCAGCGGCGAATAGCAGAGACACACACATGAGCGTAAAAATCGCTCTCATCAGAATCATCCTCGCTTAATGCCTCAGAGTATGCTTACCCAGAATCGTGTGGCAAAAACGAGATTGCCGCAAGGTCTTCCGTCACTACGGCTTAACTCTTTGGCGCCTGCGAGCGGCCCTTCCATTGGCCTCCGCGGCCCAGCCAATAGCGCATAGCGGAGAGCCAAGTGGCATAGGAGTAGAACGCCGCGGCGATGGGCAACAAGGGCGCCCAGAATGGCGAAAGACGGTAATAGCGCACGGCCGGAAGATAGCTGATGGTCATCAGAGCCCACGCGGCGAGGCTGAGGAGCCAGACCAACGGGTGCGTGTGGAAGGTAAATACGGGAGGAACGATGTAGGTGAGGAACATTCCCAGGAGAGTGCTGAGTAGCAAGAGGAGGGAATAGCGAAGTTGCGTGAAGGCGGTGCGGGCGACGAGGTCGCGAATCTCGGCGAAAGTTTTGTAGGAGCGCAGGCTGACGCTTTTGCGAGTGAGGCCCATCCAGATGATTCCACCGGCGCGTTTAACGGAGCGAGCCAGAGCGCAATCGTCGATGACTTCGGCGCGCATAGAGGCGAATCCACCCAGGCGTTCGAGTGCAGTACGACGCAGCAAGACGCAGCCTCCCGCGGCGCCGGCCGTTCGCGATTCAGGAGCGGCAATCCATCGTGGCGGGTAGAGCATGAGGAAAAAATAGAGGAAAGGGGGGATGAGAAGGCGCTCGGGGAAGGAATTTGCTTGCAGCAGGACCATGAGGGAAACGAGATCGAGTTTGCGCGTTTCGGCACGAGAAACCAGGCGCTTGAGAGTGTCGTGCGCGTGAACGATATCCGCGTCGGTGAACCAAACATATTCCGGGCTGAATGTGGTCGCGCGATCGACGCCTTGCTGCATGGCCCAGATCTTGCCAGTCCAGCCAGCCTGCAACTGAGCCGCCGGCAATATAGTCACGCGCTCAGCGGCTTGCGCTTTGGTGGCGGCTGTCTGGGCGAGAGTGGGGGTGGGGTCGTCGCTGTGGTCGTCGACTACGATGAGGTGGAATTCGCCGGGGTAGTCTTGTTGGGCGAGAGACTCGATGGAACGCGCGATCGTGTCCGCTTCGTTGCGAGCAGGAACGATGGCGACGACTCGCGGCCACGAAGGAATGGATGCCGGGGCCGAAGCGTCATCGTCAAACGCGCTCAGTTGCCAGAAAGCTCCCCAAAAAAAGGTGAGAACAAACCAGATCAGGAAAGAGACAGCCGCGAGGGCGATGAAAATGGAGGAAGAGATGGGCATCAAGGCGCACCAGAAATGGCTGAGCACCAGAATACGCGGTCGTCAGCGCGCAAACAAATTCCGCGTGCGCGATCTGGTTGTTGCGTCGCGCAGAATGTAGTTTCAGTCAGGTTCAGGCTAAATCTTCGTTGCGAATTGGAAAGCGGCGCAGGCGTTTGCCGGTGGCCGCGAAGACAGCGTTGCAAATGGCCGGTATGACAACGGGCAGGCCCGGTTCGCCGATGCCAGTGGGTTCTTCGTTGCTGGGGACGACATAGACTTCGGTCTTGGGAGTGTCTGCGATGCGTGGCATGGCGTAATCGTTGAAGTTGGATTGCTCGACGCGTCCGCCGCGAATGGTGATGGCGTCGTAAAGAGCCGCGGAGAGGCCGTAGATCGCAGCGCCCTCAACCTGCGCGACAACACCATTGGGATTAATGGGGCGGCCGCAGTCGACCGCGTAGACGAGACGATGAACCTTGATGGCGCGGTTGTCGACGCTGACTTCGGCGACGCAAGCGGTGTAGCTTTCGAAGGAGTAGTAAGTAGCGATGCCTTGCGCATGGCCTTTCGGCAAGGGCTTGCCCCATGGAGCCTTCTGCGCGGCAAGATTCAAGACGCCTTTCAGGCGCGAAGTAACGAGAGGCTTGCCTTCCTTGGGGTTGCCGAAATCCGGAATAGTGCGGTCATCGCCAATCAGGCGAAGGCGGAAAGCGAGCGGATCGGCGCCGGCGGCAGCTGCGAGTTCGTCGACAAAGCTTTCCACGACAAAGCCGCTGGTGGAATGCTCAACGGAACGCCACCACGCGCGAGGGACGCCAGACTGAGCGACGGTGTATTCGATGCGGTAATTGGGCGTCTGGTAGGGAATGAAGATGGCGGTGGCAAATTCGGAATTTTCCGGAGTCTCTTTTCCCTTGGGACTCCACATGGCGTCAATCGAAGTGGAAGTCTGGAAATGTTTCCATGCGGCGAGATTGCCGTTGGCATCCACTGCGCCGGAAAGCCGATGGTAGGACGAGGGTCGATAGAAGTCGTGCTGCATGTCGTCTTCACGGGTCCACAGAACCATGACCGGCTTGTGGGTGATTTTTGCGACTTGTGCCGCTTCCATCACGAAGTCGCCCATATAGCGGCGACCAAAGCCGCCACCCATCAGCGTGGTGTGGACGATGACGGATTCTTTAGGCAAGCCGGAAACGCCGGCTATGACGTCCTGAGCCCATTGGGGAGCTTGCGTGGGTACCCAAGCTTCAGCGCCATCAGGACGGATGTGAACGGTGCAATTCATGGGTTCCATGGTGGCGTGAGCGGCGAAGGGAAACTCGTAAACGACGTCGACCTTTTTTGCTGCGGAAGAAATGGCGGCATCCGCATTGCCGTCGTTGCGGACGACCTTGCCAGGTTGCGCGGCGTTAGCGAGAAATTGCTGGCGAAGGCTGTCGGAGGATTCCGAGGCATGCGGGCCTTCGTCCCAGGAAACTTGCAGAGCTTTGCGGCCCTGCATGGCGGCCCAGGAACTGTCGGCAACCACAACGACTCCGCCGGCGGTGAAGGCGGAAGAACCGACGGGGTCGACGGAGAAAACATCGATCACGCCGGGAACGGCTTTGGCCTTGGCGGCGTCGAAGGATTTCAGTTTGCCGCCAAAAATCGGGCAGCGCTCGATCACGGCGTATTGCATGCCCGAGACACGCGAATCGATGCCAAATTTTGCGGCGCCGTTGACCTTTTCAGCGACTTCATACCTGTGGGTGTCGTGGCCAACGATAGTGAAGTCGGAGGAATTCTTGAGCAGAACGGTCTTGAAATCGGGGACGGGAAGTTTTGCCGCAGCTTCGGCGAGTTCGCCATAGGTAAGAAAATTCTTGCGCGCGCCGTGCAGAATGCCGCCGTCCTTGGCAACGCAGGTGTCGCGGTTCACGTTCCAGTGTTCCGCGGCTGCGGTGATAAACATTTCTCGCGCAGCAGCGCCAGCGCGCCGAAGCGGCAAGTAGGAACCGGCGACGCTGCCGCTGCCACCGGTGCCGAGGTCGTAGATGGCAGGATTGGTGGGGGCCTGCTGGATGCTGACGGTTTTCCAGTCGAGAGAGAGCTCCTCGGCAAGAATCATGGGAAGCGCGGTCATAATGCCCTGGCCCATTTCAGATTTGCCGACGATGAGGGTGACGTGGTTGTCGGGTGAAACGTGGATCCAGGCGTTCAAAGGGTTGGGAGGTTTCTTTTCCTGCTTCGCGGCGGTTTCATTTTCCTGAGCGTGGGAAGCGGGCAGATGGAAACCGAGCCAGAGACCGGTGCCGGCTGTGGCGGTAGTTTTAAGGAAAGAACGTCGATCCAGGAGCGAAGTGGAAGACATGATGCGACTCCTAAACTAGATTCTGCGAGGAAGAGGTTGAGTGAATGAGATTATGCGCTGGTTGAACCGGCAGCACGGTGAATAGCTTTGCGGATGCGCTGGTAGGTGCCGCAGCGGCAGATGTTGCCGCTCATAGCGTCGTCGATGTCGGCATCGGTAGGCTTAGGTTTCTTTGACAACAGGGCGACTGCGGACATGATCTGGCCGGACTGGCAGTAGCCGCACTGCGGCACGTCTTCGGCGATCCAGGCCTTCTGCACGGGATGAGAACCGTCGGCCGACAAGCCCTCGATGGTGGTTACTTTTTTGCCTTGCACGCTGGAGACAGGAGTGATGCAGGAGCGAGCGGCCTCGCCGTCGATGTGTACGGTGCAAGCGCCGCACAGTGCCATGCCGCAGCCAAATTTGGTGCCGGTCAGATCGAGAGTGTCGCGCAGAACCCAAAGCAAAGGCATTTGCGGGTCGACATTCACCGTGGTGGACTTGCCGTTGAGCGTAAACGTAGTGGCCATGGTGTCCTCCTTCCGCCAAGGGAAATATCCTACAACAAGTGTGGTGATGAGCGGTACTGGACGGAGCGTTAGCCTGAGGATGCGATTGGCAATGGGCAAAGCAAAATTATGCACCCAGCATAACGGCGCTCGCATCCTAGCGTGCTAGGAGGAAGACTTATGAAAGCAGCGGTCGTACCCGCCGTGAACGGTTCGTGGCAGGTCCAAGAAGTTCCCCAGCCCCAACCGGGGCCTAACCAAGTGCTGGTGAAGATGCGCGCAAGCGGCATCTGCTACACCGACGTGCATGAAACACTCGGACACATTCCAGGACAATTTCCGCGAATTCTTGGGCACGAGCCGGTGGGTGAGATTGTTGCTGTGGCCCCCGACGTCACGGTGAGAAAGGTAGGAGACCGCGTGGGCAGCGCGTGGATTCAATCCACGTGTGGACGCTGTGAATGGTGCCAGCGCGGCCGGAAGATGTTCTGTCCCTATATGAAGGGTACGGGGCTGGACGCACCGGGAGGCCACGCTGAGTACATGCTCATGAATGCCGACGCTACTTATCTAATTCCGGAGAAGGTTTCTTACGAGCAAGCGGCGCCCATCTTCTGCGCGGGTTATACGGTGTACAGCGGGCTGCGCTGGGCCGACCCGCAGCCGCACGAGCGCGTGGCGGTGCTCGGAATCGGGGGACTTGGCCATCTTGCGGTGCAATACGCGAAAGCCGCCGGCTTCGAGACAATCGCGATTTCGCATTCGCCGGACAAAGACAAGATGATCCACGATTTGGGCGCGGATGAAATTGTTCGCGATGGGAAGAGCCTTGCCGAAGCGGGGGGCGCAGACGTGATTCTTAGCACCTCCAATTCGACGAAGTCTATGGTGGACAGTATTCAGGGACTGCGGCCGGACGGCCGGCTTGTGACCATGGGCGCGGACTCTGAGCCACTCTCTATTTCTCTGATGGACCTGATCATGAAGCGTATTCGGATCATCGGCAGCCAGCAAAACGGCCCGGAATATTTGTACGATGCTCTTGATTTCGTGGCGCAAGGAAAAGTTAAAACGATCGTCGAGACGTACCCACTGGCTGATGCGCCGAAGGCATATCAGCGTGTTGTGGAAGGCAAGGCCCGGTTTCGAGCCGTTCTGACAATGTAATCGCCGGCACGCACTGACGCGAGGCGCATCGAGGAACGTGATCCTTGCCATCCGTTTCCTGGTGACGGGCCACCCGTCCGCAATCCGGGAAGGGGAAGTGTGACTGACCATCCGGCCGGTGGCGATTCTGGGTTGTGAATGCTGTCGCGATTTTTCGCTAACAATCTTCTGCCCGTTTGCTAGGCTGTTCCTGGGGACAAAATGCTTACAGGTCTGAATTCATCCCTGAGAGCTTTCCTACTAGCAATTGTTGCGTTACTGCTGATGGCCTGCGGCAAAAAAGAAGCTACGCCGCAAAGTACCGAACAGACCAAGAAACAAGGGGCGGCCTCCGGTCCGATATCGTCCCCCGCGACGAATACGCTGTTGTTACCGCTGCACTTCGACCACCACACCGGCGATCTCGACGAAATGGTCAAGAGGCGCAATATCCGTGCGCTTGTCATTCTTAATCCCATCGGCTTCTTTTATGACAAGGGTCGGCCCCGCGGCGCGATCTATGAATCACTGGAAGAGTTCCAGAGGTTTGCCAATAAGAAGCTTAAGACTGGCCCCGTACAGCTGAAAGTCACATACCTGCCGGTCGCGGCGCCTCAAGCGGAAGCCGCGCTTAAAGAAGGAATGGGTGACTTCATTGCGAACGCTATTGCCGTGACTCCTGCGCGTGAGAGGCAGTTTGCCTTTTCCGTCCCTGTTCAGAGCAATGTGACGCGGATTGTAGTGAGCGGACCCAAGTTCGGCTCATTTTCTACCCTCGAGGAACTTGGAGGGAAGGAAATCTACGTCAACCCGCTGACGATTGCCTACGAGGAACTGCGGAAGTTGAACGACTCACTGCAGAAAGCAGGCAAGACGCCGATAAATGTTCGGGAAGCTGACCCGAATCTCACCGACGACGATCTGGTCCAGATGGTGAACGCCGACCTGATTCCCGCCACCATCACTACGCGGGAACGCGCCGAACTGTGGTCAAAGGTCTTCGATAACTTGAGGGTGCGTTCCGACGTGCCGCTCGTCACCGAGGGACAAACGGCGCTAGTTATGCGCAGGGGCAATCCCCAGCTGAAACAGCTTCTGGATGAATTCGTCGCCAGTCATGGAGTCGGTACAACTTTTGGAAACACGCTCTTGCGCCGCTATCTGAAGAATACCAAGTGGGTGAAAAATTCCACATCCGGCAAAGAGATGGAAAAGTTTCGCGCCACGATTGCGCTGTTTCAGAAATATGCCGCGCAATACGATTTTGATTACCTAATGCTGACCGCACAGGGCTACCAGGAATCCATGCTGAACCAGAACCTACGCAGCCCGCGGGGTGCGGTGGGCATCATGCAAGTCATTCCCAGATACGCCGCCGCACCACCTATTAACATCGCCAATGTGGGCGTAGCCGACGCCAACATTCACGCGGGGGTTAAGATGCTGCGCAACATCGCCGACACCTATTTCAACGACCCCAAGCTGAATCCTGTCGACCGCACGATGCTGGTGTTTGCCAGCTACAATGCCGGCCCGAGCCGTGTCGCGCGGCTACGCAAGCAGGCCGCAGAAAGCGGACTCAATCCTGATGTTTGGTTTGACAACGTTGAACTGATCGCCGCACAGGAAATCGGGCAGGAGACGGTCACCTATGTCCGAAACATTTACAAATACTACGTAGCCTACAAGCTGGCTGTCGAACAGGCGGGGCTACGACAGAAAGGCAAGTGACGCCAGGGCTCCTGGGACCGTGCAGCGCGGATATTTCAGCCTGCGTGCGTAAACGGCAGGGCATTCCTTCCCACGTCAATTTCACAAGGCGTTGCTCGCCATGCTTTACGGGCAACCTAACAGCGCTCATTCTCCGACACTGTCTGCGGTTCCTCTGATATTCTCTCCCTGAATTTTGAGGTGGCTCATGACTCAACCTAGCGGTGGCATCGGCAATGTAACGACGAATGCGGGGCTGCTCGAGATGGCAATGGCGTATTCACGCAGCCGGGTGCTTTGTGCGGCGGCGCGCCTCGGGATTGCCCATGCACTGGGAGATGAGGTGCGTAGTGTTGGTTTCCTGGCAGAAAAGTGTCAGGCGGATGCCGGCGCGCTGTATCGCCTGCTGCGCGCCCTTTCCAGCATCGGCGTGACAGAGGAGACAACGCCCGAACACTTTCGGCTGACTCCATTTGGCAAACCGCTGCGGAGGGATGTGCCTGGGTCGGTCTGGCCAGGCATCATCTTCTGGGCGGATTTGTTGGCCGACGAGTGGTCGCTGCTCACGGACTGTGTTCGCAGCGGTAAGCCGGCCCGAGAGGTGCGCGATCCGAAAATACCATCCCGATGGTCGCAGGAACCAGACGCAAGTGCGATTTTTCGTGCGGTGATGGGCACGGCTCCGGCAGAAGATTACGCTCCCATCGCAGAGGCGTGGGATTTTTCGCGCGCGAAGGTGGTCGCTGACCTTGGCGGAGGCGGTGGGTCGCTGATTCTTGCGGTGTTGGGACGAAATGCGCATTTGCGAGGGCTGCTTGTGGACCTCGAACCGAGTGTGGAGGCAGCCAAATCTCGTTTTGCGGATGAAGATCCTTCGCGCCGATGCGAACTGATCGTCGCGGATCTGATGCAATCGGTCCCGAGTGGCGCCGATGTGTATATGCTTAAGCACGTGTTGCACGGGCGTCAGGACGGGGATGCTGTCACGATTCTAAAGAACTGCCGGGCGGTGATTCCAGAGGACGGCAGTTTGTTGGTGATCGAATTCGTGCTGCCTGCGCTGGTCTCGTATCCCGACAGTCAACTGGAAGGGCACCTGATGAGTGACCTGAACATGCTTGCCGTTACCGGCGGCAAAGAGCGTAGCGAGCGAGAATGGAGAGCGCTTCTTGAGGCTGCGGGATTCATTCTGACGCGGGTGTGCCCGGTTGGGGGCGACACGCATTTGGTTCGGAACGTAGCGATCGTGGAAGCGAAGCCAGCGCGGAGATGAGTTTCAGAAACCGATGCGCCTAAACAATTACGCACCGCGGCACGCGGAGCTCAAGTGGCTGCTCGATTCTGACCCGGCCATTCGTTGGCAGGTTATGAGGGACCTGACGGATGAAGCCGCCGACGCGATTGCGGCCGAGCGGTCGCGCGTTGCGACCGAAGGGTGGGGAGCCTAACTTCTTGCGCGACAATCTCCTATTGGAAGGTGGGGCGGGAGTCCCCGCGGGTGGAGAACCGATTTGCCGAAGGCGGACCGAGACTTGATTATTACGCTGTACAGTCTCGACGTTTTGAAGGGCTTCGGTCTCGACCCAACCAGCAAGCAGGCGCGCAAGATGATCGACCGTGTCGACAAGCGGGTGGTGTTTAAGTGGCTGAACAACCGGCCCTACAAGGCGAAACAGAGCCCTGCATTAACGGAAGAATTCTTGGCATCGGTGCATATTTCAAGGAGTCAAAACGATGCACTGGCCAAGCAACTGCTGCGCGAGCAGCTCGAAGATGGCGGCTGGAACTGCGAACCGCCCAAGAGCCAGCGGTCTTCGTTCCACACCACTATCTGCGTGCTGGAAGGACTGCTGGAATACGAACGAGCGGGACGTAAATCGGCAGCCGTCAGCAAGGCTCGCAAGAGGGCAGAAGACTATCTGCTGGAGCGCCGCCTGTTGCGATCGCTTCGCACCGGAAAAATCATCGACAAACACTGGCTGCGCTTCTCGTTCCCGGCGTTTTGGCATTACGACGTGTTGCGCGGACTCGACTATCTGCGGAATGCACGAATCAAACCCGACAGCCGCGTCGGTGAAGCCATCGAAGTTGTGATTCAGCGCCGCCACCAGAACGGGCGCTGGCCGATGAACTTGCTCCATCCCGAATATATTTCCCTGAAGATCGAGACTGACGTGGGTGGGGCGAGCCGCTGGAACACGCTGCGGGTGCTGCGTTGGTACAAAAATACGACGAAGTAGTTGTGACTTCGATTGCTGGCACGATCGAGCGGAGCGAGGGATCTGCTTTTCGCAAGTCGCCAAAGAAAAACAGATTCTTCACTGCCCAGACTCCGTTCCGAATGACAATCGGACCCAATCGGGGTGAAGCGGTTGTCTTTGCGCATGCTGCAGATAGTGGCGATGTTGTCCCGCAATTGGGAAGTGGCAAACAGGGGTATACTCGCAGGCGCCGGAGAGCCGCGTGAAGGAATTCCGGCTCATCCCGAAGAGCGAATGCGCCACGGAATAATCTGGCACCGCAATATCCACGATCCAGGCGCTACGGAGATGCATCCAGTCATGCGAAATTCAATCAGCAAGATCTTTGTTCGAATGCTTGTTGTCGCGGCCATCGTCGCATTCACGGTTGCTGGACTGACCGCAGATGACAAGGCGGTACCGCGTCCAGGTTACTACCGCTATCCCGCGATTCATGGCGACACGATTATTTTTACGGCCGAGGGTGACTTGTGGACCGTGAGCGCAAAGGGCGGCGAGGCGAAGCGGCTGACCTCCGCCCCGGGCGAAGAACTATTGGCGGCCATCTCTCCCGACGGAAAGACGGTGGCGTTCAGCGCGCAGTACGAAGGGCCAATGGACGCGTACACCATGCCGGTGGATGGCGGTCTGCCGCAGAGGCGCACGTGGAATGGCGATACCAGCGTAGCGGGCTGGATGCCCGATGGCCGCATGCTGGTGAGCACTACGCGCTACTCCACTTTGCCGGATTCGAAACTTGTGGCCATCGACAGCAGTGGCAAGTACGAAATCGTGCCGCTGTCGCAGGCGGCTGAAGGCGCGTTCACACCCGATGGCAAGACGCTTTTCTTCACGCGGCTGGAGCGGCAACCGAGCCAGACCAAGCGTTACAAGGGCGGAACGGCGGAAAGCATCTGGCGGTACGACGCAGGATCGGAGGCTGTGCCACTGACGAACGACTTTGCCGGCACGTCGCACAATCCGATGTTCTGGAATGGCCGGGTGTACTTTCTATCGGACCGCGACGGAGTGATGAACATTTATTCGATGGACCGCGAAGGGCATGACTTGAAACAGCAGACCCATCACAAAGGGTTTGATGTGCAATACGCGTCGATGGGAGATGGGCGAATTGTCTACCAGTGCGGGGCAGACTTGTGGCTGCTGGATCTGAACGCAGGGCAGGATGCGATCGTGCCCATAACGCTGGTGTCTGATTTCGATCAGTTGCGCGATCACTGGGTGAAGAAGCCGCTCGACTATTTGACGGGAGCGCACATTGCTCCTGACGGAAGCGCGGCGGTATTTACGGCGCGCGGTGAGGTGTTCACGTTGCCGGTGCTTAGTGGGCGCATCGTGAAGGTTGCGGGCAATTCGGGCATACGGTATCGCGAGGCGCGGTATATGCCCGACGGCAAAAGCATCGTGGCGATTTCCACACAGACGGGCGAGACGGAATTCTGGAAATACCCGGCGAATGGTGTTGGCACACCGGAGCAATGGACAAAAGACGGGAAAGTGCTGCGTTGGGAAGGAGTGCCGTCGCCGGACGGCCACTGGCTGGCGCATCGCGACAAGGATCAGCAACTGTGGCTGTATGACATCAAGACCAAAACGGACAAGCACATCGCGCAATCAATGATGGACGACTTCTCGGACCTGACCTGGTCGCCCGATAGCCAGTGGCTGGCGTACGGGGAAGTGGCGACGAATACATTTACACAAATCAAGGTGCTGAATGTAAACACCGGCGCGATTACATCGCTGACTTCGGACCGCTATAACAGCGGAAACCCAGCATGGAGCACGGACGGCAAATGCCTGTATTTTTTGTCGGACCGCATGCTGAAGACCACCGTGCCATCGCCATGGGGACCGCGTCAGCCGGATCCGAACTTCGATCGCTCGCTGAAGATCTACGAACTGGCGTTGACGCCAGACCTGCGTTCGCCGTTTACTCCGGCGGACGAATTGCATCCGGAGCAACCCGCCAAGGTGGAAGAGACGAAGCAGGAAAAGCCTGGCGAGCCGAAGAAGAAGGAAGAAGACAAGAAAGTCGCGGAGAAGAAGGCGGCGGATGAGAAGAAGGCTAGTGACGAGAAGAAGCCGGAAGAAAAGAAGCCGGCAACCGTCAACATCGATTTCACGAACATTGCTTCACGTTTGAGAGAGGTGCCCGCGCCGGCAGGGAATTACTCTTCGCTGCAGGCGACTGACAAGCGGCTGTGCTGGACGGATCGCGATGGAGACGCGCCGCCAAAGCAAGCTCTGGCGTGCATCGACATCGCGAATAAGGGCGAAGCACCGGAAACAGTGATGTCTGACGTGAAAGGCTTCGAAATCTCGCTGGACCGGAAGAAAATGCTGGTGGCGAAGGGCGAAGACTTCCTGATAATCGATTCGGACGCGAAGGCCAGCGGGCTTGCGGACCCCAAGATGATCGGCAAAGCCAAGATCGACATGTCGAAATGGACGATCATGACGAATCCGCGCGTGGAATATCACGAACTGTTTCTGGACGCGTGGCGACTGGAACGCGATTACTTCTACGACCGGAACATGCATGGGCTGGACTGGAAGGGGCTGCGTGACAGGTATTTGCCACTGGTCGACCGGGTTTCCGACCGCCAGGAATTGAATGATGTGATCGCACAAATGGTGAGTGAGCTATCGGCGCTGCACATTTTCGTGTTTGGAGGCGACGCGCGCAAATCCGCCGATCAGGTGGATATCGCCACGCTCGGCGCAGTGCTGCAGCGCGACGAAAAGGTCGGCGGCTACGTGGTGGAGCACGTGTATCTGCATGATCCTGATTTGCCGGATCTGGCGCCGCCACTGGCGCGACCCGATTCTGTGGTGAAGGACGGAGAGGTAATCGTAAGCATCGACGGCGACGAACTGTTGAAGGTGCAGGACGAACGCGAACTGCTGCGCGGCAAAGCCGGGCACAAGGTGTTGCTGCACGTGAAAGCGACGAATGGGAAGGCGCGCGATGTGTTGGCCACGCCGGTGACGGAGCGCCAAGAACGGGAAATTGCGTATCGCGAATGGGAGTATACGCGGCGCCAGAAAGTGGAGTCTGACTCCAAGGGGCAGATTGGCTACGTGCATCTGCAGGCCATGGGCCCGCGCGACATCGAGCAGTGGACGCGCGAGTTCTATCCGGTGTTCGACCGCGAGGGACTGATTATCGATGTGCGGCACAATCGAGGCGGGAACATCGATTCGTGGCTGTTGGGGAAATTGATGAGGAAGGCGTGGTTTTATTGGCAGCCCCGCATCGGCAATCCCAATTGGAACATGCAATATGCGTTCCGCGGCCACATGGTGGTTTTGTGCGATCAGGAGACGGCATCGGATGGCGAGGCGTTTTCTGAAGGGTTCCGCCGGCTGGAAATGGGCGAGTTGATCGGAGTGCGGACGTGGGGAGGCGAGATCTGGTTGTCCGGCAGCAATATTTTGTCGGACTTCGGGATTGCCACCGCTGCCGAGATCGGGGTGTACGGGCCAGAAGGGAAGTGGCTGATTGAAGGTCACGGCGTCGATCCCGACATCGTGAAGGACAATCTGCCGCATGCGACCTTTGCGGGAAGCGATGCGCAGTTGGATGAAGCGCTGAAGTTTCTGCAGGAAGAGATTCAGAAGGATCCCAGGCCGGTGCCGAAAGTGCCGCCCTATCCGAACAAAGCGTTCAAGTACGAGGATTAGGCGCGCTAGACAGTTGTCTGGGCAGGCGCAAGGGGTTTGGGCTTGGCCGGCAGGGCAGGTTTCATGAACCGGAACAGCGTTGCGTTTGCGAGGATGGTAATGAGCGAAGCCGCAAGCGTGGCGTGATAGATCTGCTCGGATATCAATCCTGAGTTGAGGGAGACTTGCGCGAGGATGAAAGAGAATTCGCCGATTTGCGTGAGGCCGATGCCGACGCGGACGGACGTATCGGTTGAATAGCGGAATAAGCGCACTACCCCGGCCCAGATCACAAACTTCCCGATAAGCACCATCGCCACCAGAACAAGGATGGAGCGCCAACTGGTGATCCAGCTCTGCGGGTTGATGAGCATGCCAACGGTGGCGAAGAAAAGGGCGACAAAGGCATCGCGAACAGAGCGGGTCTGCTCTTCCAGCTTGTGAGTGAAACTGGTCTTGCCCAGGAACAAGCCGGCCAGAAAAGCGCCGAGGGCCAGCGAGAGCCCTACGGCTTCGGTGAGCGCGGCAATAGCCAGGCAGATGGTGAGAGCGAGAAGCAAAGAGATTTCGTCGTTGCAGGTTTTTTCGACGCGAGAAAGCAATCGCGGCACAAACTTCCAAGCGGCCGCCGCGATAGGAATCAGCAACAGGAGGGACTTCGCAATCCGAAAGGCGACGTGTGCGAAATTTTCCTGGCTGGAGGGAGACAGTCCCGGCAGAATCACGGTGAGAATTACGACCGCGAGATCTTCGACAAGAGTGAGGGTGATCATCACTCGACCGGCATCGGAGCCGAGTTCTCCGCGGTCCATCAAATGACGCATCAGAACCATGGTGCTGGCGACGGAAATAATGCAGCCCACGGCGATTCCCTGGGTGGGAGGCCAGTGAAACAGCGCGCCGATTCCGGCGCCCAGTGCAATGGACAGGACAATACCCAGTGGGGCGCCGACCAGCGCCACCCACTTCACGCGCAAGAGATCCGGGATGGAAAACTCGATGCCCACCGAAAACATCAGCAGAACGACGCCGATTTCCGCCATGAGTTCGAAGGTGTGCACATCCTGAACATGCGGGCCGGGTGTAAGCGGGCTGAGGAGCAGGCCGGCCAGTACGTAGCCGAGCAATATGGGTTGACGAAGGCGCCAAGCGATAAGGCCGCAAAGAAGCGATGCGGCGAAGACCATGGCAATGTCGCGAAAAATGAGGGAATGTGGAGTCACCGAGCCACGTCCTGATGCTGAAGAAATACCGGGGAAGTGTAGCATCACTGAGTCGGGGAATTGGAGAGGGTCTTGTGGTTCCTTGTGAAATATCGGAAAAGCCTTTAGAATTCCGACATTCAGGTCGTCTGTCGATTTGCGCTTGAATCGCTACGAATCAATCTTTGCCTCCGCCTATTTTTGAGAACCCGGTTAGCCGAGCAGGTGGATCGGGTTGGCCGTCCCATAGTGTGAAGGCGCGTTTGGCCGGACGGCCTTTGTGAATTGCAAGGAGCGCGCAAACGAAGCAGAGATGCGAACCGCTCTGTTCGCATGGATGGATCGACTCGTTGCGCTTTGATCAAGGAGAAAAACGGTGAACAAAAAGGTGCTAGTAGTGGCGGCGTTGGCGGTAGCTTGCCTCGCCGCGAGTTCGAGGACGTTTGCTCAGGCGACGGGCGGGCAGCAAGCCACCGCATCGCCCAGCCAGACGGGCCAAGTGATGAGCTCGCAGGATGTGGACTTGCTGCGGAAGGATATTCGTTCGAAGAAAAAGCAGTTGATTGTGGCGAACCTGAAACTGACGGAGGCAGAAGCCACGAAGTTCTGGCCGGTCTACGACCAGTACACGCAGGAATTAATCGGAATCAACGACAAGAAGTATGCGCTGATCAAGCAATATGCTGAAAATTGGGGCGGAATCACGGATGACCAGGCGATGATTTGGGTGCGAGACTGGCTGGACCTGGATACGGCGGTCACGCAGTTGCGTTCCAAGTATGTCCCACTGGTGAGAGCGGTGCTGCCGGTAAAAAGGCTGCCACCTTCTTCCAACTGGACCGCCGTGTCAGCGAGATGATCGACCTGCAGATTTCGTCGCAGATTCCGCTGGTGCAGAGCCAGGAGTAGTTCTTCAAGGATCGCCGTTCGACGGAAAGCCCCGCGCAAATTCGATGCGTGGGGCTTTTTGTTTGGCAGACAAGATGGAGCACATAGAAATTGCACAAAGCGGTAAAGGGTTCTATCATTGCGGGGTCCAGGCAAAGCGAAGTGACGTTCGCAGTTCGCAACCAAGACGGCTCTAAGCAAAATTGGCGACGTGGAAGTTTCGCCCATTCCGCGGTTTCCAGCGCACGCTGTCGCGAAGCCCAGAAAGCGAACTCTGGATATCTGAGAAATTCCATTCAAGAGGAAGAGCAGCATGGGACCTGATTGTCACTGAACGAGAGTTGTGCCACAGGCGCTTCCCGCTGCTGCAAAAGGAGAGTATTCATGAACAGAAAAACGGTAATCATCGCGCTGGTGTTGGCGGGCGCTTGTGCGGTATTTTGTCCCAAGGCGCCGGCGCAAGCGGCGTCGTCTTCCGTGGCGGGCAGTAAGTCGCCGCAGGGAGTCAGCGATCAAGACATCGCATTGCTGCGGCAGGACATCCGCTCGCACAAGAAACAGCTGATCGCTGCGAACCTTACCCTTACGGATACCGAGGCTACAAAGTTCTGGCCGCTGTACGACCAGTACACGACGGAGATGACAAAGATCAACGACACCAAATATGAACTGCTGAAGGAATACGCTACGAATTGGGGTTCCGTCACCGATGCGCAGGCCGCCAGCTTGATCAAGCGCTCTTTGGAGGCAGACCAGGCCGTGGCGCAACTGCGGCTGAAATACGATCCGATCTTCAGCCAGGTGTTGCCGGGCAAGAAAGTGGCGACGTTCTTCCAATTGGATCGCCGCTTGAGCAACCTGATTGATTTGCAGCTGGCATCGCAGATTCCGTTGGTGCAAGCGCAACCGTAAGCGCGAAGATAGTCCAGCGTTATTACAAAACTCCCGGCTCGCATCGAGTGGCGTGCCGGGAGTTTTATTTTGCGCCAGAAAGCGTTGCCGAAGCCGGGGACGGACGGGGAGGTTCGAGTGGTTCGTGCTCGACGCCCCTCCAGCCAACGGGGCGTCCGCTGACGGCTTCTTTGACCGAGCGGAACAGGACGATGTACATCAACTGGCGATAATAGAAACGCTGGAGAAGCACAGGAATGAGGAGAGTCCAGTCCTCATGGCGTTCGAGGGCAAACGCAATAATGCAGGTGAGAACGTCAATGATGATGAATCCAAGAAAAAAGACCACCGAGCGTTGGACGTCGGCGGTGGTCCAGAGCTGCGGAATTTGCGTGATATGAAGTTGCGCCAGACCCCACAACAGCAAGCTGCCCAGGAACAGCAAATCGATGATGGGAGAAATCAACGGTAGCGCAATCTGGAATAGAAAGATGTTGGGAAGAGCGACCCAGCCGAGAGTACCGTACTTGGGACGGAACAAGGTGTCGCTGTGCTTCCAGAAGGACTGCAAGGTGCCGAAGGTCCAGCGAAAACGCTGGCGAATCAGCGCGCCAGGCGTTTCGGGTGCTTCGGTCCAGGCGACGGCGTATTCGTCGTAAGTAACTCGCCAGCCCAGGCGGCGAATGGCAATCGTCAGATCGGCATCTTCCGCGACGGTGTCTGCGGTGATCCCCCCGGCTGCTTCAATGGCGGCCTTGCGCCACGCGCCCAGAGCACCAGGGACGACGGTAATGCAGTTCAGAAGATCAAAAGCGCGCTTCTCCATGTTCTGGCTGGTGATGTATTCGAGGGCTTGCCAACGTGTGAGCCAGCGATCGCGGTTGCCGACTTTGACGTTTCCGGCAACGGCGCCGATGAGGGGATCTGAGAAATGACGGACGAGGTTGCGAATGGCGTCGGGTTCAATTTCGGTGTCGGCGTCGATAGTGACGACGATGTCGGCTTTGGCGTGAGTGAGTGCGTGGTTCAGGGCCGCGGCTTTTCCGCGATTGACCTGATGGATGATCTGAACAGCGTCATTTTTTCCGAAGTTGGAGTGGAGAAGTTCGAGGGTGCGGTCGGCAGAGCCATCGTCGACGACGACGACGTGGATGTTGTCGTAGTCGGAGAGCAGGACGGACGTGACGGTCTGGACGATGACGGTTTCCTCATTGTGAGCAGGAATCAGCACGGTGACGCTGGGGTGAGGCTCAGGTAATTTCGCATGATCGGGCCGCAATCTTTCAATGATGGCGAGGATGCCGATAATCAGGGCGCGGCCGCTGACCATGATGATGCCGAGAATAAAAATGGTGGCGATGGCGAAGCGCGACCACTGAAAAATGACAAAGATGACGCCATCCGCTCGCGCAGCCAGACGTTCGCGGAAGGACAGCGGGGCCATCACATCGGCTCTGGTCTTGCCAATCAGGTCGGAAATGGAAACAAACTCATAGCCCTTGGCGCGAAGCTGGTCGATGACCATGGGCAGAGCCGCCAAGGTCTGCGAGCGATCGCCGCCGCCGTCGTGCATCAGGATGATGTTGCCCTTAGTGGCCTGCCGCAAAACGCTTTCGACGATTTCCTGGGCCGGAATGGGATGTTTGTCGTCGGTTAAGCTCCAGTCGTCCGTATCAATTCGCTGGCCAACAATCAGGTAACCGAGTTCCTGCGGGTAAGGAAGTTGCGCGACTTCTTCGGCATATTCCGGCTGGTGATCGATGCCGTAGGGCGGGCGGAAAAGGATGGATTTCACGCCCAAAGTGCTTTCGATCAACCTTTGCGTGAGGTTCAGTTCCCATTTGATCTGGGTCTTGGAGGTCTGGTCGAATTGCGGATGCGTGAAGGTGTGATTGCCGATTTCGTGGCCCTCAGCATATTCGCGTTTCAGAATATCCGGTGCGCGGTTGGCTTCTTCCCCAATCACAAAAAATACTCCGGGGGCTTTCTTTTCTTTCAGGATGTCCAGGATTTTGGGAGTCCAGCGAGGATCGGGACCATCGTCGAAAGACAATACCAACTTGTTCTTGGCTGCGCCGATCTGCTCGATGTCGAAGGAAAGAGGCAAGGCGTCGTATTTTTCGCTGGTAAACAGGTCGGTGGTTTTGTCGTACGTGAGCGTACGGCGGCCATGCTTGGGGACGTCAGCGATGCGCCAGATGTCGCCGTCGCCTTCGAGAATGAGGTCGGGGCCGGGAGCAATGTCGGTGAGTTTGTCGCGGATGGCGTCATCGGGGCGGGTAGCGTCCCAGATGGGCCACAACGAAGTGTCCACGGAACCGAAGCGCCATAGCGCCGTGCCTTGCACACCCAAGCGCTCACTGGCACGCAACTGGTTGTAGGCGGTAACGGCGTCGAGCATCCAGACCTGGTGAGTGCGTTCGTGCTCGTCATCGTAAGAATAGTGGGGATTCAACGATGCCTGATCGAATTCGACTTCGGCCTCCGATTCGTAGGCATGCAGAAGGGCTTCCTGCACGCTGAACTGCGCGGCCTGCTGAGGCTCCTGCTTGGTTGCTTGCGTCCAGTCGTAAGCATAGTTAGCGATGCCCACGATAATTTTTTGAGCGGGAACCACTTCGCGGACCTGGCGCAAATTCTCCATGAACCAGTCTTGAGCAGCAATCGGGCCGGGGGGAGAAGAGAGCCAGTGCTGGTCGAAGTTGAAGAGAATGATGGCGTCGGTTTCTTTTCCAAAAAAGGCGTAGTCGTAGGCGTCGTCTCTGGCGGGAAGAGTGACCATCAGTTTCAGACCGACGGCATGCAGCGCCGGGCCAAGTTCGCCGACGAATTCCTGGAAGTTGTGTTGGCTGGAGGAGGGCACTTCTTCGAAGTCGACGACGAGGCCCTCTTGCTTGGCGAGCACGGCATAGGTGACCACATCATTGATCAAGCGATGGCGTGCGGCGGCATTGGCCAGTAATTCCGTCAGTTCTTTTACGCGCCACACTGTACCGTCGTAATTGTTCAGCAAGCCCATCATGGGAAGTTCGAGCGGTGGATTGACGGAGCGCATCCAGCGATGCAGTTGGTCCTGGTTCAGGCGCGCGATGGCCTCAGCCGGCGAGGCTTTGACTACCAGTTGCTGATTGCGCTGATAGTCCACGATGGTCATAGCGCCATCGGGAGAAATGGCGTGCAACTGCTCCGGCATCAGCAAGTCGATATCTTTATAGTGCTTCTTCAAAGAAGCGAGGCTGTTGGCATCCCAACTGACATAAAACGCGGCGCGTAGCGGATCGTACGCGGCAGGAATCTGACCAATGTTGGCAACGCGCTTGTGGCGCCCTTCGCGTTGCGGGACCGGCTTTGCTGTGAGCTTTTTCTTTACGGCGTGGTAAGCGGGCCGGGAATCGGGCAACAGCGAGGAGGGAAGTTCGACGCCGCCAGCCACGGTGATGAAGAAATACACCAACAGCAAGGTCAGCAGAACCCCGCTGATTTCCATGAGCCGACGAGTTCGGCGCCACCGAAGTTTCTCGGCGTCGTAGAAGATTGGCCTGCGTTCTTTCATGAAGCGTGGCGTCCCAGCGGCGCAGGTGGGTTACGCCGGTAAGGAACAAGTTACTCCGTCGCGAGTAGAACCGAACCTCTCTATTGTAAGATGCGAAGCAATATGAAGCGAGTTTTCTTAAGTCCTCTGACTGCACTATTCACTGGAATCTGTTTACGCCTGCTGTTTGTGTTGAAATTGCCCGCCGGATCCGGGGATACAGTGATCTACGATCAACTGGCCAGCAATTGGCTGAAGCACGGCAAGTACGCCATGGACATAGGCGGGGCGCTGGTGCCGGTGAACTTGCGAGTGCCCGGCTACCCGGCTTTCCTGGCATTGATTTACGCGCTTACGGGGCGCACCGGAGAGCCGGCGCGTATCTTTGTTATGCTGGCGCAGGTGGCGGTAGATCTGGCGACCTGTCTGGCGATTGGCGCTCTGGCGGCCATTCTGGTGACGCTGTGCGACCCGCGCGCCAAGCCAAAGCGCGCCTTCACCGCGGGTTTGTGGTTGGCGGTGTTGTGTCCCTTTACAGCGAACTATGTAGCAGTGCCGCTGACGGAAACTTGGGCGATTTTTTTTAGCGCCGTAGCGATGATCATTCTGGTGCTGGTGGCGACGCTGAGTCGCGACGAGGGCCGCGAGGTATTTCAGGGGAGCGGGTCAACCGGCAAAGGCTACTGGGCGCTGTTGGCACTGGCTGGGCTGGTGGTGGGGATTGGCACCTTGTTTCGCCCGGAAACGCCGCTTTTGCTGGTTACAACCCTGGCGGTGATGGGCGCCTGGATGGCGCGCCGGGGCGAGTGGAAACGTTGGTTACTGACAGGCGTTTTAATGGGCTGCACGTGCTGTGTGCCGCTAGTGCCGTGGACGATTCGGAATGCAGTGACGCTACACGAATTCCAGCCGTTGGCACCAAAGGATGCCACATTGCCGGGAGAAATCGATCCCAAGGGCTTTATGGCTTGGGAACGGACATGGCTGTACCGCGTGCGCGACTGCTATCTGGTGCCGTGGAAGTTGAACGACGAATCCATCGACCTAGACGATATTCCCGCGTGGGCGTTCGACACGCCGGAAGAAAAAGAACGAGTGGCAGCGGTGCTGGAGCAATATAACGACGATCTGACATTGACAGCGGAGGAAGACGCGGTATTTGCGCAACTGGCGCGTGAAAGGACGGCGCGACATCCGCTGCGCACGTACCTATGGATTCCGCTGCGGCGCGTGGTGCGCATGTGGTTTACGCCGCGAATCGAACTGGTGCCGGTGTCGGGCAATGTGTTTCCCGTGGCGCAGATGTGGGACGAGGATCCGGTGGACCAGGGTGTGACGTCATTGTTTTTCGTTTTGAATATTTTTTATCTCGCGCTGGCGGCTTGGGGCGTATGGAAACTGTGGAAATGGCCGGGAGTGCGGGCTGCGTTGGGTGTGTTGTTGTTTTACATTCTGGCGCGCACGGTGTTCCTGACCACGGTGGAGACGCCGGAGCCGAGGTACGTGCTGGAATGCTTCCCGGCGCTGCTAGCGATTGGGGCGCAAGTATTTGCGCTGCGTGGTAACAAAGAGAAGCCCGCCTGAGATCGAGGGTTAGGAAGCTTCGGGCGGTTCGGGGTGGATGGTGACGCGGGAAATCTGAGCAAAGCGTTCCTTGACGCGATCTTCCAGAGCGGCGGTAACGTCGTGAACGCGAGTGATGGGCAAGTCGCTCTTCATGATGCAATGGCAAGAGACCAGGATGTGATGCTCCACCTGGCGCACATGAACTTCGTGGCAATTGATGAGCTCGTCGTATTCGGAAGGCATGCGATTCAGGAAATTTTCCACGTCGATTTCCAGCTGGCGCATTTCGCCTTCGCGCGTATCCGGGGTGGCAATGTGGCGGCCCAGCGGCTCAATATGGATGTTCACCATTACATTCCCGTCGCGTAAGCCACGAATGCCTTCCTCCAGTTCCGTGGCCCGGCGATGCGCTTCGCCCAGGCTGAGGTTCTCGTCCACTTCCAGATGCAGTTCGACGAACAGGCTGCCATCCTGCTGTACCGCGGCGACATCGTGAATTGCCAAACCCATGCGCTGAGCGACGGCGCGTATCGATTCGAATAGAGTCTCACCGCGTGGCGCGCGGGGCTCGGTGTGGACAATCACGTCGGAAGGCACAATCTCGCCGATGCGCCGCTCGATGGCGTCGGTCAGCACGTGGACTTGCTCGAGGCTGGAGGTGCGCGGGACACTGACGGTGGCATCTACGAAATGGCGATTGCCCGAGCGGCGCACTCGTACGCGCTCTACATCGAGGACGCCATCCATGCGGCCGACCGCGTCGGTGATTTCGTCGTGCAGACCCTCGGGCGCGGCGTCCAGCAGAGCGTCGAGGGTCCGCTTGCCGAGTTGCGAGCCCACCCACAGAATCACGGCGGCGACGCCGAGGGCGGCGAACGCGTCGGCATAGGCGAGCCATGGGAGATTCCAATAATTGCCCGCCCAGACGAGAGCTACGCCGAGGATTACAACCATGGTGCTCCAAACATCGGTGGAGAAGTGCAGGGCATCGGCCTCCAAAGCTTCGGAGGTGTGTTTTTTTGCGACGGCGTTGAGTGCGCGAGCGCGGGTAATGTCGATGGCCAAAGCGGCGAACAAGATGACGATGGCGAGGAGGCCGGGCTGGACGTGAACGCTGTGGAAGAACAGGCGATAAAAAGCTTCGTAGATGATGTACAGCGCGGTGATGATGAGCAGGCCGGTTTCCAGGAACGCGGAGAAATTCTCGAATTTTCCGTGGCCGTAAGGGTGACGTTCGTCAGCGGGCTCGTCAGAAACACGCACAGAAAGAAAGGTAATCAGCGCGGCGACCAGGTCGAGCCCCGAATGTAAAGCTTCGGAAAGAACGCCGAGACTTCCGGTGCGCACCACGAGGAAGGTCTTCAGACAAAGCAGCAGCATGGCCGAGCCGATGCTGAGCAATGCGGCGCGCTTCTTTTCCTGGACGGCTTCGTGGAGTCGGCGGGGAAGCACCATGGCATAAGACTACCTCAAGTGTGAGGTGATACCGAGCGCGGCATGTAACTTCTGGGCACGTGTACGCAAGTTTGTGATGGCGGTACTTGCCTTGCCGGACAGGTATCAACTACCCTCGCTCGCCAAGGGAACAGGAGCCACCATGAAAAGAGCCGCCCTCGCGCTCGCCCTCTTTGTTCTATTAGTGCCTTTCGTTTCTGCTCAAACCCCATCTGAGACACCAAGCACCGCCGGTGTGTGGGATGTGCTGGTTGCGCCAAGCATGGACCCGGAGAAGAGCGCGGTTGCGGAGAATCTGGACATCGTGCGCGACCGGGTGCATATCACGCTGGTGAGCGGCACGATTCAATTTGCTAAGCCCGCGAACGGCGTCGTTTTTGCGGCCATATTTCACGGCGAGGGAAAAGTCCGTCTCGATCCCCCGAACGCGACAGAGGCGCGACAGATCTACCTGTTCACGAGACAGGAAAAACTCGATCTCAGTTTTTCCGACGCCACCTTCAGTTCCACCGATGGATTGTTTGAGGAAGTGGCCAAACAAGTGAAGTGGAAAACTGGCGCGGCTTCGGATGATCTGTATGCCAAGCGCCAGCAAGAACGAGAATCGCTGGGGGCCGAACAGTTGCCGCGACTTTTCAAAAGCGTGATGTCGCCGGACCGCAAGCGCACCGGCTATTTTCTTGCCGATCTGAAAACCAAAGATAAAGGCTGGATCGAAGTCTGCGATGACGCGATGCAACCGGAAGAGATACGTGTCGGTCGGTGGGCAGATGTCGGGCCGTTCAAAGTATTCGACAACTGGACAATATTTCCCGGAGAAGGGCGCGACCCCCGTCACGTGTACGACGACCCTGCCGCCAAGATGGACTTCCTGATTCCGGAGTACCGGCTGACTTCGACCGTTACGGAGGGGGCGGAACTGAGTGCGGCGGCGCATATCACGACGCAGCCTCGCTATTCCGGTGAAAACGTCCTGCTATTCGAGCTGGATTCGAATCTGCGCCTCGATTCCGTGAAGGATGAAAAGGGCCGAAGTCTGGCATTTCATCAGGCTGTGGAACGGAAGGAGCATTCACAGTCCTCGGGAGACTATGTGGCTGTGACCCTTGCGGAGCCGACGCAGCAGGGCCAGAGCCAGGCATTTGATTTCCAGTACGCCGGAAAACATGTGGTTCACAAACATGGTAACGGAAATTATTTTTGCCAAAGTTTCGGCTGGTATCCGACCATGTTCCTGAGGCGGCCCCGGAGTCGCGGATGCGGCATTCCGGGCAAATTTCGACATCACCTTTCACAGTCCCAAGAAATATAAGCTGGTAGCCACCGGCCATAAGACTTCTGAGACGGCGGACGGCAAGGAACTGGTTACAACTTGGAAGAGCGACATACCCTTGGCCTTCGCCGGTTTCGAGTTCGGGGATTACAAGGTATTTACAGATCGGCTCGGTGACATCGAAGTTCAGGTGTATGCGAACAATCAGCCGGATGAACTGCTGCAGAACATTCAGCAGCACTTTGAGAATCCAATCAATGATCTTGCCATAGGCCCGGGAGGGGGGTCGCATATTAGTTCGACCCGGTCGGCGATCGGGAGCCTGAATCCTTCGGCGCTTGGGAAGACCATTAACGTCGAAACCGAAAATACCCTGAAGGTATTTCAAAACTATTTCGGTCCTTACCCCTACCAGCAAATCGCGGTAACGAACATTATCGGGAGTTACGGGCAAGGGTGGCCTGCTTTACCTCTCGTGGATCACCTTCCTGGACAATACGCAACGGCATGCGCTTGGGATCAGGAACCAGACCCAGCTTACAGACTTCTTCCGAGGGCACGAGAGTTCGCATCAGTGGTGGGGACAGCGAGTCGGCTGGAAGAGTTACCACGATCAGTGGCTGTCTGAAGGGTTTGCCGAATTTTCCGGCCTGCTGTACGTGCAATTCCGCGAAAACATGAAGGAGTCTCTGGCGCAATTCAGGCTAAATAAGGAACTTCTTTCCACTGAGGATCTGAACCGCCAAGTCCAGGACTTGGGCCCCATCTGGCTAGGACAACGGATCAGATCCTCCGTAACAGGTCCTGGTTCCTATCAGGACTTGATCTACTCGAAGGGTGGATATGTCCTGCAGATGCTTCGCATGCAGTTGACGGATCCGCGGAATCCCGATCCTGAACACATTTTCAAGGAAACCATGCAAGACTACTGCAAAACGTACGAGAACAAGGCGACTTCCACGGAAGACTTCAAGGCCATCGTGGAAAAGCATATGACGAAAGCGATGGACCTGGACGGAAATCAAAAAATGGACTGGTTTTTCAATCAGTACATCTATGGAACCGGCATGCCGCAATACTCCTTGCACACAACCCTGACGCCGACTGCAGATGGCAAAACGACGGTGTCCAGCCAACTGATGCGGTCCGGAGTCCCTGAAAATTGGAAGGACGTTCTACCTCTTTACGCACACCTCGGGGATAAGGTAGTGAGGCTCGGCGCAATTGCCGCAACCCACTCGACGGAGTCGCTCAACTTTGTCATGGCAGGCAAAATCGACAAGATAACGATCAATGAGTACGAGGATATGCTGGCCGAAATAAAGCAATAACGGACCAGATTATCCCACGCAAAGGGTCTGCCGCAGAAGGCGGGCGCTACTCGTGCCGTTAACAGAAATTGCAAAGGGCGCCTCGCTTAGGCAAGACGACCTATTGTCGTTTGGGATATCAAGTAGCGGAGCTATTTTCCGCCCTTGGGCGTCATCGGCGGTTCGGGCAGGATGGGCAGGCGTTTCGGTTCGCCACGAGCGCCGCGCACTTCGACCTCTTCGAAAAGAAGCGAAGGCGCGACGACCGCTGCAGGAAGGCCGCTCTGCGCGCTGCCAAAGGCGCCGAGCGCGGTTCCCGCGATACCATTCACCTGGCTTTGCATGTAGTTGTAAACGAAATCGTCGTTGCCGATTCCGGCGATGTTGCGCAGGCTGCGTGGGCTGAATCCGGTGATACGAGCGCCACGCACGAGCTCTTCGCGGCCGTCGGAGGGATAGAGTTTGTAGACCACCAAGGGCAGGCGGTCGGTAGCGGCGTTGCCGCCGAAGCTTGCCAACAATCCGGTGAAATCTTCCTGGTGCATCAGGCTTAACGCGGGGTTGTCCATTTCGCGGACGACGATACAGAAGTCCAGCTTCTCTGAGCGGCACTCATCCACAAATTTTTTCTTCAGTTCGTCCTTCGAAACTGTTTCGGTGGAACTGAAAAACAGGTTGCTCATGGTGGGTTTAGGATCCGCGAGGAATGACGAGCGCCCGTGTCCGTTGGATTTGCCAAAATCGGGGCCGGGGCGGCGCGACATCAACAGATCCTTCAGCTTGCCGCTATCGACGATGGTTACTTTCTGGCCGGGAACGCCTTCCTCATCGATGGCGTAACCTCCCACCAGCAAAGCTCCTTTGTAATCTTTCGCGCCGGGATCATCGATCAGCGAAACAGTGGCGGGCAGAACGCGCGAGTCCACTTTGCCGCTCCAGTCGCTGCGAGCGCCAAGGCTGCTCATGAGCTGGTCAACCACAGGTTGAAAGGCCAGCGGGGGACGCGCGCCGCTGAGCGATGGACCAAGCACTTCGGCAACCAGGGCGGCTGCGGCACGCGACTCAAAAAGCACGGGGCCGGTATAATCCGGCGCAGGCGCGGCAGCGCGCATGGCCATCAACTCACTACCGGCAACGTTCAATCCTTTTTTGACATCGTCGACGCTGGGCAGATCCGCGGGACGCGGCGAATACGTGGAATAGTAGTGCGCCACCTGCATGCCGTCTTTGGCGAGCGCGTTCATGCCGCCTTCGATGGCGGCGAAAGAATGATTTGCGCGAACCGCAGTACCTTCGCTGGTGAGCAAATATTCCGTGGTGTAGACGAGGTAGTAGGTCACGCGGGACTCATAAATCATGGGAAATGCGCGGAGCGCCGACGAGGTGTCGCGAGCTTCCTGTTCCCAATTGCGGTTGGACCAGTCGGAAGTGGCGAGCGGCTCGACGTGTTGCACCGTCTCTACCTTAGCGAAGTCGTCGATGTCTGATTGCCGCGCCAAGCTGCTGAGGTACGCCTGCTTGCGCGAATAGGTTTCCGCAGCTTCCTTGAAGGCCTGATCCGTGGCAATCCAAAGATCCTGACGCAGGGAATCGTAGTCGCGATCGATTCCGACGGTACCGGTGGAACCAATGAATCCACGGAAGGCATCCTCGCCGACGAAGTTGGAACTATCAAGCTTGTAATCGCCTACGCGGGCGTTCACATCCATGATGCGGCTGCGGTTGTGAGTGCTGCTGAGGAGCGCGCCGAATTCTCCCACCACTTCGCGAACGTCCATATCCAGCAAACGGTATTCAATGAAATACGGGCGCACCGGTTTATCGCCCTTGGTGATCTGCAACTCCAGACGCGATTTTGCGCGCGCCATTTCATCCTTCATGGCTTGCATGGTGTGGTCGTTGTCCGCCGGGGCCTGCGCGAAGACGGCTGAAGCAATGGAAGATGCAAGCAAGATTGCAGCGAGTCGAAGCGTCCGCATTACTGAAGGCCTCCCGTTTTCACCGCGTCGTGCGCCGGCGCCGGCAAAATCGGCGGGCGGTCTGTTGCCGCTGGCTTTTTCTGAACTTCCAATTCGGTGGTAAGGATTGCGGGAGAGACGGCGGAAACCGGGACGGAACCGGACTCCGCGCCGCAGTAACCGTTGAAGACTTCGGGAGTATCGCCGGTGGCGACGATCTTGGCCAGGGAGGCGAGAGGAGTGCCGACAATGTCGACACCGCGAACCAATTCATCGGGTTTTCCGTCGGCAAAGACTTTGTAGACCACCAAGGGTTCGACCTGGAAGGCTTGGGGTTGGCCGCGACCCGTCAAGGTAAAGCCACCGGCGATGTCGTCAATCAAGAGGCCGTAGGGCTTACCCTGCTGCTTGATGATTTCAATGAGCTTTTCGCGCAACTCGGCGTTCGTCACCATTTTATTGCTTTCGACAATCAGATTTCCCTGTCGCGATACCGGAGTAGCACCCAACTGCCGGCGTCCGTGGCCATTAGATTGTGGGAAGCCGTCGATCGGGGAGCGCGACATTTCGAAATTTTTCAAGACGCCATGGTCGACGAGGACGACGCGCTGTGCGGGAACGCCTTCGTCGTCAAACTCGTAGAAGCCGAGCAATTCCTGGTTGTTGACTTTTCTGCGGGTGGTGTCGTCGATGACGGTCAGAAAACTGGGCAGGATTTGTTCGCCGACTTTCTTGGTGAAGGTCTGGCCCTCATTCACGTCCTTTTGGCGGTGGCCTTCGGCGCGATGGCCGAAGACTTCATGGAAAAAGACGGCGGCAGCGCGGCCGGTGAGTAGTGCCGGGGTCACGCTGGGATCGTTGATGGGGGAAGCCACCAAGCCTTCCATTTCCTTGCGAAGTTGCAGAGAAGCGGCCTGTACAGCCTTTTCGTCGGGCGCTTCGCTGGGGTTCACCCAGTCAAAGTTGTAGTAGCGATCGATGTCCATGCCATCGACCGCTTTGCCCTGGATGAACAACTCCAGGCGGTAACGAATCTGTCCAAACTGCAATTGTGTTCCTTCGGAATTCAGCTGAATGGAGTTTTCCGCTTGCGCCGTGAAGGTAACGATGGAGTTGATGACCGCGGGAGATTCCCGGAAGTATTTCGTATAGGCGCGAACTTTTTCTTCCCAGGGTTTGCGATCCACGAAGATGGAAACCCAAGGCCCAACGTGAGTTACCGGCTTTTCCTGGGAAAAATCGGGTGCTTTGCCTTCCTCGGTCTGGGCTTTCACTTCCTTGCCGGTTTGAATTTTGATGAGAGCCTCGGCGGCGGAGCGATATTGCTTATCGGTTTCCAGCCAAATGGCGCGGCGCAGGACCTCGCTGTCGTCGTCAACTGGGACGCTAGTGCCAGGGCCGCCGTTGGGAGGCTGGCGACCATCGACTTTGTGGGTGTCGTCCAATTGATAGGAGCCGGTGCGCACGGTGACTTCCAGCCAGCGATTGCGCCCCTCGTCACTGCTGAGCAGCGCGCCATTCGAGCCCGAAACATTGACGCGGTCGGAATCCGTCAGGACGTAGCCGATGAAATAGGCAGCAGGATCCTGGGTACCCAGGGTCTTCATCGAGCGGTCCAGCTCGGTTTTCATGGCGTCGAAAAGCACTGAGGGCTTTGCGGATGCGTCCGCCGCGGCGGAAGAGTGCCGCGGCGTGATGACAATCGCCAAGCCGGCGGCGAAGATATAAGTCAGGGCGCGCATCGAACGATGGCGCAGGAGAGCGCAGTATGTTTGTTTCAAGGAGTTCCTCACTTCGAATTAGACGGAGATATCAAGCGTTCAGTGTACGCCACAGCCTTGGGTCAGACAAAGCGCGGTTTGCGCGAGGAGTACCGGCGTAGCTATCACAAGTAGTTTGATGGCGGATGGCCGGAAATCGTTGTAAACGGCCAAATCAGCGAATCGCGCCGCTTAACGCGCTATTCGCAGACTGCGCCGTTACAGGTCCACACTGCTAGGGGTGGCGGGGGGACGCTGTCGTGCCACGAGTCATGACTGCCCTAGCTTCCCGAGTAGTGCAGAATCGCGGCGGTCATGTCATCGAATTGCGCGCAGTCACCCATAAATTTGCCGATGGCCGAGAAGATGTTGCCGAGCAATTCCAGCGAGGACTGTTCTGCGTGGCTTCCGCAGACGCGTTGCAACCCCTGCTCTTCGAATTCGGCTTCATCGCAATTGCGCGCGTCGGTCAAACCATCGGTGTAGAACAGCAAGGAATCCTCGGGTTCGAGCTGCACGGTCACGTGGTCGTAGGTGACTTCGGGAAACAGGCCGGCGGGAATTCCCGCAACTTGCAGCGCGCGACATTCGCCTGCGCGCAGCAACATCGGCCCAGGCATGCCTGCGCTGGACAGGTGCAGTTGTGCAGTGACGGGATCGAGCAGCGCGTACTGGATGGCGGTGTATCGACAGGGTATGCCTCGGAGCAGCAACCTCTTGTTCAAGAGAGCCATCACCTGGGCGGGATGCTGCCCCGTTTTGTGGATGCCTCTGAGCGTTCCTACTGCTAGCGCCGCATACATAGCCGCCGGCAGGCCTTTTCCAGGATCATGCCGTCGGGCAGCGAGAAATAATCGAGGTAATCGCCACCGACGAGGGCGGCAGGCTGAAACTCGTGGGAGATCGTAATTCCGCCGACGCGCAAAGGCTGGGTGGGCAACATGCCGCTCTGAATGGCGCGGGCTTCGGCCAGTTCCTCCTCTCTTCGTTTTTCAATGGAGAGTAAATCAAGTTCAGGAGTTGCGGTGGGCATGGTCGTGTCCCGAGGGAAGATGTGCCGGGAGAGGGGCGGCTGAAGTAAGGATACCGCTGCACGTTGCGAGCAGGTGCAAAATCCAATTCGGTGTTGCTCTTCTATGCACGCAAGGGTGAGTAATCCTTGTTGGCACAATGACGGGCGTACACAATCCTTCTATGCGCGCCATTGCCGCTCTTCTGGTTGTAGCTGCCCTGGTATTCGGGATCTACTACTTCCATTTTTCGAAAATGCCCACCACCGATTCGGGCACCGCACCGACACAGGCCATCAGCCTGACGGGCGTGCGTGCCGACCTGCTGCAGATCGCTCAGGCGGAGCGCGGCAGCATCGCCTTGAACGGTCATTGTTCTTCGCTAGACGATTTGATTTCTTCCGGTTCGCTCAGCATGCAGCGCACCGAGCGCGACGGATACAGCTATCAGATCGATTGCACCGGCGCGGCGGAGTTCCAGGTGCTGGCAAAGCACGCCGCGGCGCCCCCAGGCTCGCGAATTCGTTACCCCCAGTTGGCGATCAACTCCAATATGGAAATCAGCGAAGTTCAGCCCTGAGGGCCGCAGTACCCCCACTTTTCTGCCTGAGTTCGGCGGAACTTTTTCCACGCCAGATGCGTTACTTGTGTTGAGACCGCAACAAGCGGCCCAGCCAAAACAGAGGCTTCGAAGGAGCACAATATGGGTGGAGAATTTATTGGATTGGTTGCGGTAATTCTGACCTGTGGAATTCCCGTGGCGGCAATGTACATGTACTACCGGGTTCGCAAGCTGAGAACTGAGGAAAGATTGGCGGCACTGGCGCGCGGCGCGGAAATCCCCATGGAACCGGAGCTTTCGCAGTACGCCAGGTCGCGCCGGGCCGGGATTCTACTGGTCAGCGGCGGACTTGGTTTCTTTCTTATGTTCGCATTAATCGCGCGCTTCTCTGGCGAGCCGCAAACGATGGTGGCTGCGTCGTTCGGCATCCTGCCCCTGGCCATTGGCCTGGGCTACTTTGTTGACGCCGCCATGATTCACCGCGACATCGCTAAAGCCTCTTGACCCGTAGTTGCTTTGTTTGGAGTTGTGCGGAGTTCCGCCCTTGGCATGCGGGCGTGCTCTCGCGTCGAGGATGAGCGCGTCCGCCTCCGCACAAGCTATGCTGCTCGCTTCCAGATGTTCTGCAGAGTGGTCCTGCCCTGCTTTTACTCTCGTTCCGTAGCGGAATGACTTCGCGCGCGTGTGCTAGAATCGAGGCCCATGCATCCCGCGATTCCACACCTGATGGACCTGCAAAAGATAGACCAGTTGATCGCCGCGCTACGGGCGGATCTGGAGAGTCTGCCGAAGCGCATGCGGGAAGCCGATGCGCAATTGAACGGGGCGCGAGCCGCGGTGGCGTCTTCAAAAGAAGGGCTGACGCAGAGGATAACGCAGCGGAAGAAGTTCGAGTTGGATGTTAGCCAGTGGAGGGAGCGCGCGAAGAAATACCGCGAGCAGAGTTCTTCGGTAAAGACCAACGAAGCATATAAGGCGCTGCAGCACGAAATCGCCAACGCAGAGAAGGAAGTTTCTCAAGCTGAAGACCTGGTGCTGGAACAGATGATGGGCGTGGAAGAGGCGGAGCGCGGCATCAAGCACTTCGAGGCGGATTTGAAAGAAGCGGAGCAGGCCGTCGCCAAGGAAAAGAAGAAGATTGAAGTGCAGTATGGCGAGCAAAAGAAAGCGCTGGAGGCGGATCTCGCCAAACGCGAAGAAATCACCAAGAAAATTCCCGAAGACTTGATGGAATTATATTCGCGGATTGCGCGGAAGAATCCCGGTTCGGTGATGGCGGAAGTGCGCGACGAACAGTGCCGCGCCTGCGGCATGCGCGTGTTGCCTCACACCATTCAGTTGCTGAAGTCCGAGACGGACGAGGAAGTATTTCGCTGCGAAACTTGCGGCCGCATCCTGTACTCGCTGGAACCCATTCCCCACGCCACACCTCCAGAAAACGCGGAGGGCGCCGCTTCCGGCGGAACGAGCGGCTCCTGATGCCTACGCGTCCTCCAATTCCTCGTGGCAGCGGTTTGTTTGGCGAGCCTGAGCCGGAACGCAAGCAGGCTTCCTTCCTGGCAAATATCGACGGGGGTTCGCGCGGGAATCCCGGGCCGGCAGCTTACGGCGTGGTCGTGCGCGATGGTCGAGGAGAAATTGTTGCGCGGCTGAAAAAATACATCGGTCAAAACACCAACAACGTCGCCGAATATTTTGGCCTGATCGCTGCGCTGGACTATGCGCAGACGCACGGGATCCGGGCGCTGCGCGTGGAGAGCGATTCGGAGTTGCTGGTGAAGCAGATGCGCGGGCAATACAAGGTGAAGAGCGAAGAGCTGAAGCCGCTGTTCGAACGCGCGAAGAAAATGTCACAGACGCTGGAAGTATTCCGCATCGAGCACGTATATCGGGAACAGAATCGCGACGCGGATGCGCTGGTGAACCAGGCGTTGGATGAAACTTCGCGTTCGGGCGCGGCCGGCGGATCAAACTCGGCGAAGCAGCCGGCCAAGGATTCCACGATGCGTTTTTTTGCTAGCTATAAAAACGGTGCATTGCACCCCGAAGACGCGCTGAATTTGCCTGAAGGCACGGACGTTGAGGTGATTCTGCGGCTGCGCAAGTAGGTCCACCAAACGGAAACAATCGTTGTTCGCGCTGTGCAAAGCAAACCAAAAACGCCCGCCTCAGAAGGCGGCAGCTACAAAAGATGAGAAGCGGCTGGCATGAAAGCCAGCGCCACATGGAAGAATGAAATCTTTTACGCGGCTTGCGATCGTGCGGGATACGGCGATTTCAGGGCGTAGGAGCGGTATAGCGTGTCGCGTTGGGCAGGCATAAAGCCAGCGTCGGTGATGATGCGGCGCAATTCCTCTTCATTGGTGCGGCGTTTTACGCCTGCGGCGAACACCACGTTTTCTTCAATCAGAATGCTTCCCACATCGTCAGCGCCAAACTGCAAACCAATCTGGCAGACTTTGATCCCAGGCGTCAGCCAACTCGATTGGATGTGGTCGATGTTGTCCAGGTACAACCGGCTCACCGCCAGCGTTTTTAGATAGTCCACCGCGGTGGTTTCCTGCACCTTTTTGCCGAGCGCGGTATTTTCCGCCGCAAAAATCCACGGAATGAACGCCGTGAACCCGCCGGTTTCTTCCTGGATTTGCCGGATGCGTTCCAGGTGATTTACGCGGTGGCGCAGTTCTTCGCCGCAACCGAACATCATGGTGGCGGTGGTGCGCAGCCCCAGCGAGTGCGCAATGCGGTGGACTTCCACCCATTCATCGCTGGTGCATTTCAGCCGCGCGATCTTTCCGCGAATCTCGTCGTCCAGAATTTCCGCGCCGCCGCCGGGAATCGACTGCAGCCCAGCGTCCATCAGCCGTTGAATCGTCTCGCGAATGCTGAGTTCGCTGACTTCCGCGATGCACAAAATTTCGGGCGCGGAAAAGCAGTGCAGGTGGACCTGCGGATAGCGCGCCTTCAGCGAACGCAGTAAATTCTCGTAGTAGCCAATCTGCAGGTCGGGATGCAAGCCGCCCTGCAGCAGCACGCCTGTGCCGCCCAGCTCCAGCATCTCGTCAATTTTTTTGTAGATGGTGTCGAACGACAGGATGTAGCCATCCTTAGCGCCGAGCGGCCGGTAGAACGCGCAGAACGAGCAGTATTCGGTGCAGAAATTCGTGTAGTTGATGTTGCGGTCGATCTGATAAGTGGCGATGCGCGGGTCGTTTTTCTTCAGGCGCAACTGGTGCGCGGCCATGCCGATGCCGACGAGGTCGTCGGACTGGAGCATTTCGAGAGCGTGTTGTTTGGTGATTCCCACGGCGTTTCCTTTTCCAGAGATTCGTGTTTCGGTTGCAGCCCGTTTGCCAGCGCGCCACAAACTTACTTTCCCAGCTTCACCGCAAAATCGGAATCGCGCAGCGGGTTACCGGATTGTGCTGCTCGTTCGATGGACTTCACTTCCGGAATCAGGCCCATTTCTGCCGCATAGCGATAGTACACTTCCAGGCCTTGCATATTCTCGTTGTCCAGCGTGTAGTCGATGTTCTCGGTCAGGTAACGCCGCAGGTGCGCGGCGGGTAGCTGCAATTCCGCCGATGCTTCGGCGCTGATTTCGTCGAGATGTTGCAAGCCGAACGCCAGCGACTGCTGAAAATCCTGCACCACTTCCGGAGTGACGGCGGCGCGGCGGCCGGCCCACACGGCGAGGACTGCGGGGAATTTGGTCAGCGCGCGCCACTCTTCCACGATGTCGTAGACAAAAAGCGAGGGATATTCGGTGACACCAGCGCTGGCTCCAGGGCAGGTCCACGCGCCGGAAGCGTCTCGGCGCGCTTCTTGCTCGATGGCACAAGAGACGCGAAGAGCCGGGTCGCCGATCAGCAGCGCAGCATCGGCCTTCTGCAACATCGACGATAGGTCGGGCTCAGCTTCGAAACACTGCGGTTCAACCTTCCAGAGTTTCCTGCACAGAATGCGGGTCAGCGCCTGGGTGCTGCGCGACCCTTGGTCCAAGGCGATTCGCGTCACATCGGTAGCTGGCTTGCGGGAAATCAGCAGCAGGCTGCGGACGGCCTTTTTCGACGCAATCGACAGACTAGGAACGAGCACCAGATCGGCGATGCGCTGGCACTCAATTGCCGGAATGATGGCCAAGTCTGCCGCGCCGCTGCGCAATGCTTCGGCGCATTGTGAGGGTACAGTAAAAGACAAGTCGTACTTGCCGCGGAGCGAGCCATGAGTGAATCCGCGAACGAGAGGCGCAGTGTTGAGGTACTGGACGATCGAGATGCGGAGCGAGCTCAAGTTTCTCCACCTGCAAGGACACACAAGTATAGCAAATGCTGGGCAGGTCCCAAGCGACCGCGAACAGGTGAAAATCGTTCAATGCCTTCAAATTGATCGAACTTTGTGGCCGCGCGCGGCCTACCAAAAGCATCCGCTTTGTGTTTCGCGATTCGCTCTGTTACAATTAAAACTTCTGTTTTCTATCCTTTGAAGCTTAGGAAGTGTAGAGTCATGGCATTGAAGTGTGCAATCTGCGGCAAAGGGCCGCATTACGGAAACGTGGTCAGCCACGCTAATAATACGCGGCGCCGCCGCTGGAATCCCAACCTGAAGCGCGTCCGCGCGGTCGTTGACGGAGTTCGCAAGCAGGTACGTGTGTGCACGGGATGCATTCGTTTGGGCCGTGTTATAAAAGCTGCCTGAGCCAAACCATTGAACCTTTCTCCGAACTCTCCTTCGAGTAAACGGAAACTTCGTGGCACGCGCCGCGCCGCTGCCCTTTTGCCCGCCGCCGCCGCCGTTCTATTTTCCGGCCTGGCTGGCTGCTCGCAGGGTGAACATCACGCTCCCGACGTCTGGGCGGTGGTGAATGGCACGGAGATACGGCGCGACGATGTGGAGAAGTATTATCGTTCGCAGGTGAACCCGGAGGCGCAGAAGCCCACGCAGGAAGACTCGCTATCGTTGAAGCTGAATGTCGTTGAGCAGCTCATCAACAACGAGATTCTGCTGGAGCGCGCCAAGAAGCTGAACCTGCAGGCCAGCGACGGTGAAGTGGAAGACAAGTTCACGGAACTGAAGAGCCCGTTCACCGAAGATGAATTTCAGCGCCAGTTGAAGGCCCGCGGCATGTCTGTGGACGACTTGAAGCGCGATCTGCGGCGCCAGTTGTCGATCCAAAAGCTGCTGAACCGGGAAGTGGCGGCCAAGATCACCATCACCGACCAGGACGTGGTGGACTTCTACAACTCCAACCTGAACCAGTTTAATGTTGCGGAACCGCAGTACCGTATTTCGCAGATTGTGATCACTCCGCGCAAGGATCCGCAGGTCCGCAACCGCAAGAATGACGACGCCACCAATGAAGCGGAAGCGCAGCGCAAAGCCAAGATGATCATCGACAAGCTGAATAGCGGCGCGGATTTTGCGCAATTGGCGATGGATTATTCGGAGGACGTGAATACCACGTCGAATGGCGGCGACCTGGGCTACATTCCGGAATCGTCGCTGAACCAGGCCGATGCGGCACTGAAGAAGCTGGTACTGTCGCTAAAGCCCGGGCAAGTGAGCCAGCCCATCGTGCTGAAGGACAGCATCCGCATCCTGAAGCTGGTGGCGCGCGAGGCAGCCGGCCAGCGCGGGATCAACGATCCTCAGGTTCAGCAGACCATTCGTGACACGTTGCGCGATCGCAAGGAACAGTTGCTGCGCGCGGCGTATCTGGCCGTGGCGCGCGACGAAGCGAAAGTGACAAATTATCTGGCGGAGCAGGTGGTGGAGACGGCTGGCAAGTTGCCCGATGCCGCCAAATCGACATTGCCGCCGGTTACAACGCCGTTGCCTGCCGGGACCAAGCCTACGGCTCCAGCAAACACGCAGTAACGCGCGTCGCCGTTCATTCATCAATGTTGTCCGCTACGATAGGAAAGGCCTCAGGCCTGAAGGCCTGAGCTAAATTTCAATCACATCGGTTGATTATTCTACCCAAGCCAGGATTTCGCCAACGTTGACGGTCTGACCTTCTTTTGCGAGCAGGCGCTCGACTTTGCCGCTCTTCGGCGAGCGAATTTCGTTCTGCATTTTCATCGCTTCGATCACGATAATGCCCTGGCCCGCGGCAACCGGTTCGCCTTCCTTCACCAGCAGACGGATTACTTTGCCGGGCATGGGGGCCAGAACCTGCTGGCGTCCTTCTGCTTCCAAGCCTCCGTGTTTGCGGCCGCGCCAGGCACGTGGATCCTGGACTTCTGCCGTGAACTCATGCGCACCGGATTGCAGCTTCAGCTTTCCTTCCAGAGCAGGCGTGACGTGCACCTCAAACGATTGTCCGCCCAACAGAATGGACACGGAGCTGGCCGCGACCTTGACGACGTCGGCGTCTACGCGCTGGCCGTCGAGAACTACGAGGAAGTTCCCTCCTTCGCGCTCCAACTCCACCACGTGCTGGCACGTTCCCGATGGGCCCTCGAGATGAACTTCGAATTTCATGGCTGGCGGTCCACCTGTTGCTTGCGGCCCTCTGTCTTCCACCGCGAAGCTGTTGTCTGAACACTGGAAGACGGATCGGACTTACCGCTGATTTGCGTGGCTTCCCAGAATGCGGCTGCGATAGCGCATGCTTCTTCAGTGCCAGGTTTCGGAGCGACGGCGGGAGGCCGCGGCCGTTCCAGCAATTCATCCAGCCATTTGGTATGAATTTCGCCGCGCAGAAATTCCGGCTCGCCCAGGATTCGCCGGAACAAGCTGACGTTGGTGTGGATTCCGGTGATGGTGTATTCGTCCAGGGCACGCCGAAGCCGCGCAATCGTCTCCTCGCGACTGTTGCCCCACGCGATCAGTTTGCTGAGCAGCGGATCGTATTCCATGGGCACTGTGTATCCTTCATAGACGCCCTCATCCATGCGGATTCCCGGGCCCGCCGGCACGTGGCGCATGAGGATTTTTCCCGGAGAAGGAAAGAAATTGTTGTCAGGATCCTCTGCATAGAGACGGACCTCCATGGCATGGCCGCGCGGGGTGATGGTTTCCCAGGCAAAGGGCAGGCGGTGGCCCGCAGCGATGGCAATCTGCAGTTTCACGAGATCGAGTCCGGTGACCTGCTCGGTAACGGGATGCTCTACCTGCAAGCGCGCGTTCACTTCCAGAAAATAAAAATTCATGTCTGCGTCGACAAGGAACTCCACCGTTCCCGCGTTGACGTAGCCGCCCGCGCGCGCAATGCGGACTGCCGCGTCTCCCATCTTCTTGCGCAAATCCGGCGTCATCACCGGCGAGGGAGCTTCTTCAATCACCTTTTGGTAACGGCGCTGCACGGAACACTCGCGTTCACCCAAAGAAACGGTGCGTCCATGAGCATCCGCAAAAATCTGGATCTCGATGTGCCGCGGGCTTGGCAGATATTTTTCGAGAAACAGGCGCGAATCACCGAAAGCGTTGTGCGCTTCCGAGGCGGCATCGCGCCACGCGGACGCAAACGCTTCGTCAGCGGGCACAACGCGCATGCCCTTGCCTCCGCCGCCCGCAATGGCTTTCAGCACCACGGGGTAGCCCATACCTTGCGCCAACGCTTGAGCTTCTTCCGGGCTCTCGATTGGGTCGCTGGTGCCGGGAACGGTGGGCACATCGGCGCGGCGAGCGAGCTGTTTTCCGGCAGTCTTCGAACCCATCGCTTCCATGGCCTCGGCGGTTGGCCCGATAAATGTAACACCTGCTTCCGCGCAGGCTCGGGGCAAAGCCGGGTTTTCGGCAAGAAATCCGTAGCCGGGATGCAGCGCGTCGCAACCTGTTTTCCGCGCGGCGTCGATCAATTTGTCGACGCGCAGATAACTATCGCGAGAGGCTGCGGGGCCGATGGCGTAGGCTTCGTCGGCCAATCGCACGTGCAAGGAGGCGCGATCGACTTCGCTGAAAACGGAAACAGTGTGGATGCCCAATTCGCGGCACGCCCGTTGGATGCGGACTGCGATTTCACCGCGATTGGCAATCAGGATTTTCTTGAACATAGAAGAATTTGTGCAACTTGCCGAATCTTATCACGCGCCCAGCGCCCGCTGCGGTTTACTCGGCGCTTGCGTGTCTAATGCTACGCGGTGTAAGAAAGAGGCCAGTTTTCGAGGAGGGAAGAGATGAGAAAGCACTTCGCCGGCCTTTTGCTAATTCTTGGGTTTGCGAGTTTTGTTTCCGCGCAGGACACGAGAACGGTGGCGCCTCCTGAACCCATTGTGGCGGAGGGGGTTCCGCCGATTCCGGCGACGCTTGCCGAGGCCGCGGGGCGCTACAGCGAGACGCGTTCCGCGTTTCCCACCGATTGGCATCCTCAGCGTCGCGAGTTGTTGATTGGCACGCGATTCGGCAACACCTATCAAGCGCACCTGGTGAAAATGCCAGGCGGGGCGCGGCAACAACTCACGTTTTCTTCGGATCCTGTTTATGGCGGAACGTTTCAGCCGACAACCGGCGAGTATATGGTGTTTCAGAGGGACATTGGTGGCGGGGAATGGTATCAACTGTACCGCTACGATCTGGCTTCAGGCGACATCACGCTGCTGACCGATGGAAAGTCGCGAAACATAGCCGGGCCATGGTCGACGAAGGGCGATCGGATGGCCTACATCTCCACGCGCCGCACCGGCCAGGACACGGATTTGTGGGTTATCAATCCAAAGGATTTGAAGTCCGATCGGCTGGTCGCACAACTCAAGGGCGGCGGTTGGGAGCCGCAAGACTGGTCGCCTGATGATTCAAAAGTTCTGGTGCTCGAAGGCGTCTCGGTAAACGAAACATATCTTTGGCTGATTGACGCCGCTTCTGGGAAGAAGACGGAGCTGACACCGCGCAAAGCTGGTGAAAAAATTGCATATTCCAATCCGCGCTTCAGCAAAGACGGCAAAGGGATCTACTACACCGCGGACGCGGGTTCGGAGTTCCAGTGGCTGATGTATCTGGATTTGGCCACCAAGCAATCGAAGGTGCTTACCGCGGGATTGTCGTGGGACGTCGACGGTTTCGCGTTGTCCTGGGACGGCGAGCGACTCGCGTTCCTAACCAACGAGGATGGGCTGAGCGTGCTGCACCTACTTGATACTGCAACGACCAAGGAATTGCCTGTGCCGAAGCTTCCGATAGGCCTGGTCGGAGGTTTGATCTGGCACCACAACAATCATGACCTGGCCTTCAGCATCGTTTCGGCCAGTCTTCCGGGAGATTGCTTTTCACTGGATATCGATTCCGGCAAACTCGACCGTTGGACGATGAGCGAGAGCGCCGTGAGAACAGACGCGTTTCGAGAACCTGAGCTGATCCGCTGGAAGAGCTTCGACGGAAAAATGATCTCGGGCTTTCTTTACGCGCCGCCGGCAAAATTCACCGGCAAGCGCCCGGTGCTGATTGAAATTCACGGCGGTCCGGAAGGGCAGTCGCGGCCGGAGTTTCTTGGGCGCGACAACTACTACCTGAACGTTCTGGGCATTGCGCTGGTGGTGCCGAATGTGCGCGGATCGACAGGCTACGGCAAGACGTTTATGAAGCTCGACAATGGATTCTTGCGCGAGGACTCTTACAAAGACATCAACTCGCTCTTCGACTGGATCGCCACGCGTCCGGACCTCGATGCTTCCCGCATTGCCGTTACAGGAGGCAGCTACGGCGGGCACATGACGCTGGCGATCTCCACTTTTTACAGCGATCGCATTCGCTGCTCTGTCGACATCGTCGGCATGTCCAATCTCGTCACTTTTCTAGAACACACCGAAGGCTACCGGCGCGATTTACGGCGCGTGGAATATGGCGACGAGCGCGACCCCAAGATGCGCGAATTCCTGGAACGCATTGCGCCCATGAACAACATCGACAAGATCAGGAAACCGATGATGGTGGTCGCCGGAAAGAACGACCCGCGCGTCCCGGTGAGCGAAAGCGATCAGATTGTTGCTGCGCTGAAGAAGCAGGGAACGCCGGTGTGGTACATCATGGCCAAAGATGAAGGGCACGGTTTCCAGAAGAAAGCGAACGGCGATTATGAGTTTTACGCTACGGTGGAATTTCTGCAGGAATTCTTGCTGAAATAGCGAGGCTGCGAGCTCGTTCGCCGCGCTCATCACAAGGTAACGTGACGCGAGATAACACCGCGTGTCGCGTTTTGTGTTAGGCTTTTCCCGAACACCGTCTGGTCTCTTCCCCGAGTCCAACAGCATCCAGGGGAACACCTGCAAAGGAGACCGTTCATGAAATTCAGAAAATCGATTTCTATTCTGAGCTTGGCAACGGGGGCCATGTCTCTGGGCTCCTGCGGGACACCGTATCACCAGCCCGAGGAACACTACATTCTGGTGGCGACGAACGTGAATTTGCCGTACTGGCAGGAAGCGGAAGCTGGCTTGCGAGACGTGGGGAAGTTGATGAACGTGAAGGTTGAGATGACGGGGCCCGCCAGTCTCTCTCCGAATGAGGAACTGACCGCATTCAAGGACGCCGTCGCGTCACGTCCCTCCGGCATACTTGTTTCCGTCAGCAATCCGCAGCTTTTCAAGGAGCCGATTGACGACGCGGTGCTGCAGGGCATTCCGGTCATCTGCATTGACGCCGACGCGCCTGACTCTAAGCGTGTGCTGTTCGTCGGCACTGATAATGTTCGCGCCGGCGAAGAGAGCGCCAAGCGCATGGCAGGACTGCTTGGCGGTCAGGGCAACGTGGTGATTGTCGGGCTGACGGGGCAACTCAACGTGGAAGATCGCGTCCGGGGGGCGAATGATGCCTTGAAGAAGTATCCCGGCATCAAGGTGCTGCAGACCATCGACGACAAGGGTGACGCGCGCAACGCGAATGACGCCATCGCTGCGCTGATCCAAAAAAAGGAAAAGATCGACGGGGTTATCGGCCTAGAGGCCTCGGGCGGCGAGGGCGCGGCGGAAGTTCTGAACCGCTTCGACATGGCGGGGAAAGTGAAAATCGTGGCGTTTGACAAGGATCCTGAGACGCTAGACTGGATCAGTCGCGGCGCGATTACGGCTACTGTCGTTCAAAAGCCCTACATCATGGGTTTTTACGGCGTGCGTTTTGCCGACGACCTGCACCACAACGTGGTTCATGAATACAAAGACTGGCGCACCGCGCCGAGCGCGCCGCTTCCGGTCTGGGTGGACACCGGCACGGCTGTGATCGACAAGAATAATCTGGCGGCTTTCAAGGAAGCGCTGGCGGCGCATCCAAAACCCAACATGTAGGTAGAACGAGTTACTCGCCGTGGCCTTTGCAGGCGTGAATTCCGGGAAGCGAGCTCAGAGCGGAATATTTCCGTGCTTCTTCTTGGGATTCGTGTCCCGCTTGTTTTCCAGGGCTCGCAACGAGGTAATAATCCGCTCCCGCGTATCCGCCGGTTCGATTACCGCATCGAGATAGCCGCGCTCCGCGGCGACAAACGGGTTGGCCAGGCGTTGACGGAATTCGGCAATTTTTTCCGTTCTGAGCCTTTCGCGATCCTGCGGCGGCGCGCTATTCAACTCGCGTTTGTAAACGATATCGACGGCGCCCTCCGGCCCCATCACTGCAATTTCCGCGGTCGGCCACGCAAAATTCGCGTCCGTGCGGATGTGCTTCGACGCCATCACGCAATACGCGCCTCCGTAGGCCTTTCGCGTGATGATAGTGATCTTTGGCACCGTGGCTTCGGCGAATGCGAATAACAGCTTCGCACCGTGCTTGATAATGCCGCCGAATTCCTGCTGCGTTCCGGGCAGAAATCCCGGCACGTCTTCAAAGGTGACCAGCGGAATATTAAAGGCGTCGCAGAAACGCACGAACCGCGCGCCTTTCACCGATGCGTTGATATCCAGCGTGCCTGCCAGGAACGCTGGCTGATTTGCGACGATACCAACGGGGCGGCCATCAAAGCGGGCAAAGCCCACAACCAGGTTTCTGGCGTAGTGCTCGTGCACTTCAAAGAAGTAGCCATCGTCGACCAGCGCGTGGAGCACATCTTTAATGTCGTAAGGCTTTTGCGGATCTTCGGGCACAAGAGAATTCAGCGACTCTTCCCGGCGGTCAACCGGATCGTCTGTAGCGCGCCGCGGCGGGTCCTCCATATTGTTGGAGGGCAGAAAGCTGAACAATTCGCGAAGCATGGCACAGCAATCCGCGTCGTCGCGCGAAATGAAGTGGGCCACACCGCTGGTGGCGTTGTGAGTCATGGCGCCGCCGAGTTCTTGCTTGGTCACCTCTTCGTGCGTAACGGTTTTGATCACATCCGGCCCGGTCACGAACATGTAGGATGTGTCGCGCGTCATGAAAATAAAATCGGTAATCGCGGGAGAATAGACTGCGCCGCCGGCGCACGGCCCCATGATGGCGCTGAGCTGCGGAATCACGCCGCTGGCCAACGTGTTTCGCAGAAAAATATCCGCATAGCCTGCCAGCGATGCCACACCTTCCTGGATGCGCGCGCCGCCCGAATCGTTCAAGCCAATCACGGGGGCACCGTTGCGCATGGCCAGATCCATGATCTTGCAGATTTTCTGCGCATTGGTTTCTGAAAGGGAGCCGCCGAAGACGGTGAAATCCTGGGCGAACACATACACCAGGCGGCCATCAATGCGCCCGAAGCCGGTAACGAAGCCGTCGCCTGCCGGCCGGGATTCTTCCATGCCGAAATCAACGCAGCGGTGGCGCACAAATTTATCCAGCTCTTCGAATGTTCCTTCATCCAGCAGCAGGTGAATGCGTTCGCGCGCGGAAAGTTTGCCCGCCTTGTGTTCGCGCTCGCGGCGTTCCGGTCCGCCGCCCGCTTCCGCTTCTTGCGAGATGCCGCGAAGCTGTTCGAGCCGCTTCAGATTTTCCGAGGATTCCCAGGTGACGCGGTTTTTGTCAGCCAACGGGCCCACCCTCCTTGGATTCTTGTTTGGGAGCAAAAATCAGCACCGCAAGGTGAGTTGCCAGCCACACCGTTCCCAGAAGCAGTATGACGCCCAGCAACAGTTCAGCCGCAATGGCGCCGGCGCGCACCAGCGGGTGCTCAATGGAAGTGACATACTCCGTGGCGCGCACCAGAATGGCCATGGCGCTCAGAGTCATCGCCACGATCAGCAGCACCATGAAGAATGAGGCGATAACGTGTTTCATCGCAGGCGGCCAAATCGCTTCAGGTTGGCAGAGAAAGGATAGCTCAATTGGCAGAAATCGAGTACCGGCACGAGATGGAAGGCGTTCCTGTTGGAAGGGGCTACCTTATTCCGGACCAGTCGTCGGCTACAAGGATGGAATCGCTGGGATTCGAAGGATCGTATTTGACGCTGGCAGGATGGCCGGCCACCAGACGCTCGACGCGCACCTGGCTTTCCAACCCAGTGATGTCCTGCGCGGTTTGATACGTTACTCCGGATATGGCGTAGCTATAGGAAACCAGTTGCCGCGGCCGGTTATCAACCAGGGGACGCGGGCGCGAGCCAAATAGCTTGCGAGGCTCTTCCACCGGCGGCGCTTCCTGCTCTGGCAACAATTCGACGACCTGGCCCTCCGCGATCCGGCCAATCAAATTCAAGTGCAGCCTGCGCTTTCGTTCTTCTTCTTCGGGATTGACGGCAGGGCGCACAAACGCATAAGCAATCATCGCCAGCGCGGCCAGACTTCCTCCGCCTATCGCCAGCAGCATCTTCCAATCGGCGAGCAACTCTTTCAACGCTCTACCTCACACGGTATGAATCTGGATTCGGGGCCAGCAAGGAATCTTCCGGCGCGGCGCGACTTTCTCTTACAGGAAGCTCTCGTTCCCCATCTATGTCTATTCTACCGAATGGCAGCGAGCTCTGCGAAGTCATGCCTCAGAAGAATGCACCGGATTGCGCAACATGCCAATGCCCGCTATGGAAACCTCCACGGTATCGCCAGGCACCAGCGGGCCAACACCTGCGGGCGTGCCCGTGGCGATCAGGTCCCCTGGAACGAGGGTCATCATGCGCGAGATCCAACGCACCAGAAATGCCACCGGGAAAGCCATCAGGGATGTGTTGCCGGATTGCTTCTGCGTGCCGTTAACGTGCGCTTCCACGAGCACATTGTGGGGATCGAGTTCGGTCTCGAGGTGTGGGCCGACAGGGCAGAAAGTGTCGAAGCCCTTGGCGCGCGTAAACTGCACGTCGCTTTTTTGAAGGTCGCGCGCCGTTACGTCGTTCACGCAGGTGTAGCCCAACAGATAGGAGAGCGGATCTTCGTCGTCCTTCAGGTGCGCGCAGGTTTTGCTGATTACCACGCCGAGTTCGGCTTCGTGCTCCACTCTCTGCGAATATTTTGGCAGCACGATCGATTCGCCCGGTCCAATCACCGAGGAGGGCGGCTTCAAAAAGATCATCGGTTCTTTTGGCATCTCGTGGCCAAACTCCGCCGCATGCGCCGCATAGTTGCGCCCCACGCACACAATCTTGCTGGGTAAGACTGGAACGGCTAACCGGCAATCCTTCAACTGAAACGACCGCATCCCTTTTTTCCAATCCTTCCAAGGGGCCGCGGAGATTTCCCGGATCGAGTCGCCTTCAATCAACCCGAATTTGACGCTGGCACTGGATTTTTGTCGGGAAGACAGCGGTGAGAATCGGCAAAATTTCATTCGCGGAAGTTTTCCTTAGTGGTGGGTATGCGTGCCGTCGGCCATGCGCGCCCGCCAGATGATCGTGCCAATCCACGATACCGTCGCGCAGATCAGATATGTCACAGCTCCGAGTACGAAGACATGAAACGCGCTATAGCGATCCGGGAGCAACACGAATACCGCGCTCAGAACTCGATAGGTGACGGACAGCATGGTCCATCCGAGCAAGCCGGACACCAGCATCTCTCCCGGGCTGCGAAAGAAGCGCAAGGTGGGAAGGCTGGCGAAGAAGCAGAGCGCAGCAATTGCCGCGATGTTACGGGGAAGCGCGAACGGCTCGAGCACGGGTATGCGGTTCGCAACGATCACCCAAGCGCAAAAGACAGTCGACAATCCGGCACCGGTGTAAATACCCATGCGGATAGAGGGGTTTCGCAGGAATTGGAACCAGTGGTAGCCCGGCAACTTCATGGTTTCTGGCATGGACCTGGGCATCCTAGCAAGCGTTTCTACTAATGGGAACCCGGAACTACGACGGAGGTTACTCCACTTCCACCGCGATGGGCTGGCTGGAAACGCTTTCGTTGTCGGCCTTATCCACGGCGGTGACGCGATACCAATATTTTTGTCCGTTGCGGACAGAGGTATCACGGTAGGCAGGTGTGGGCAACAATTCCTTGGTGAGCAGTTCACCTGGTGTGCCTTCCTGCTCACTACGATAAACGCGATAGCCGGCCAAGTCGGTTTCCAGATTGATGGACCACGACAGGTCGACCACCTTGGCCTCGCCCGCCGCGCCCGGCAGCACGGCCGCGACGAGACTTTGCGGCGCTGCCGGCGGGAAGTTGTCCCGAGGGGTTAGTACCACCAAAGGAGAATCGCTGGATTCCAGCGTCATGCCTTGAACCTGAATGGTGCTGCGCACCGTGTAGGCGTAAGTCTTGCCGTAGTCGAATCCTACATCGTGATACTCCGGGATAGTGGTGACGGCGATTTGCAACAGCGGGGCTTTCCAGGTGCCCTTCCGTGGGTCGAGCTTGGCCACATCCGCCGTCTGGGGATCGAGTTCGCCTCGGTAAACGTGATATTCCGGGATGGTACCGAGCGGCTCGCCAGCAGTGGTACTGGTTGGCGTCTGCCACTTCAGATCGATGGCATTTTCCGTCAGTTCCACTTGCAGCGATGGGATCGGTGCCGGTACGGGATAAAGCTTCAACGAAGCGCTTGGGGAACTTGGCGAAATCTTTTTGGGAGAAACGTAGGTCCGGACACGATAGAGCACAAGTTCACCGGCATGGGCCTTTAGCTCCTGGGGCGAGATGGCGTCGGGAAACTCGACTTTGCCTTTCTGTATGTACTCGTTTACCAGCGAACCGGGCACGGTATCGACGACGCGAAAAGACTTTTCGTCCACGGTGCCATCGGGTTTAAACGATCCGCGCAGGACCTCGAACGCCGGCGCTTCCTTCAGCTTCTCGCCCAGTGTGCTCTTGCTGGGCATAGTGAAACTGAGCTGCACCGCATCGCCGGCCTGGCGAGCGGTCAAGTCCGTAATGGCGACGGGAGTGGGAGGCACGGGAGGCACGGGTTCACCGGGCGCTCCGCAAGCGTCGGCAAAAAGAATGCAGGAAAAAAGCAGTGCGGAAATGATGAGGGAAGAGAGCGACCAACGCGGCGTGTCGGGTCTCGCCCCTTTTCCAGTTTTCATTTTCAATCGTCGGCGCTTACAGAATATACCGGCTCAGATCCTGGTTCTTCACGATGTCCGCCAGTTGCTTGTTCACATACGCCGCGTCTACCTTAACCGTTTTCTTCTTCAGGTCGGGTGCTTCAAAGGAAATTTCGTCCAGCACCTTTTCCAGAATGGTATGGAGGCGGCGCGCGCCGATGTTTTCAGTCTGCTCGTTGACGGTGGTGGCAAATTTGGCGATGGTCTGGACCGCATCCTCGGTAATCTGCAGTTTTAAACCTTCCGTTTCCATCAGCGCCACGTACTGCTTGATCAGCGCGTTCTTCGGCTCCGTCAGAATACGCACAAAGTCTTCTTCCTTCAACGACTGCAGCTCTACACGGATGGGCAGGCGACCCTGTAGCTCGGGAATCAGATCCGAAGGTTTGGTGACGTGGAACGCGCCTGCGGCGATGAACAAGATGTGGTCGGTGCGGATCATGCCGTAGCGGGTGTTGACCGTTGTCCCCTCGATAATTGGCAGGATGTCGCGCTGCACGCCTTCGCGCGAAACGTCGGGGCCGTGTCCGGCCTCGCGTCCCGCCACTTTATCAATCTCGTCGATGAAAATGATGCCCATCTGCTCGGCGCGTTCCACCGCGATGCGCGTCACCTGCTCCATGTCCAAAAGTTTGTTTTCTTCTTCCTGGATGAGGTATTCGAAAGCATCCGCGACACTCATCTTGCGTTTTTTCTTTTGTTGCCCGAAGAACCCGCTCAGCATGTCCTTGAGGTTGACGTCCATCTCCTCAATGCCCTGATTCGAGATAATTTCAAATGACGGCATGGCCCGCTCGCGCACTTCCAGATCTACCATGCGCTGGTCCAGTTTGCCTTCCCGCAACTGCGCGCGCAATTTGTCGCGCGTGCGCTGCGTTTGTTCGCGCTGCGCGGCCAAATCCCCTTCGGGCGTGCCGGCCGCGGGAGGCGGGGGCGGAGGAAGCAGCAAGTCGAGCACGCGTTCTTCCGCGGCTTGTTCGGCGCGATCCGCGACTTCGTCGAGTTTCTCTTCGCGGATCATGTCGATGGATGTTTCCACGAGGTCGCGCACCATTGATTCGACGTCGCGCCCCACATAGCCCACTTCCGTATACTTCGAGGCCTCTACTTTTACGAACGGGCATCCCGCGAGCCGCGCCAACCGCCGCGCGATTTCCGTTTTGCCAACGCCGGTGGGACCGATCATCAGGATGTTCTTGGGAAGGACGTCCTCGGCAATCTCGGGAGGCAGCTTTTGCCTTCGCACGCGATTGCGCAGCGCCACGGCAACGGCGCGCTTGGCTGCTGCCTGGCCGACGATGTACTTGTCGAGTTCCGCCACGATTTCGCGCGGCGTCATGTCGTCGAGAGACGGAAGCATCTCCGTTCCAGCAGCCTGGGCCGCGCCGTTTCCTCCGGGAAACAGCGTGATTTCCTTCTCCGTCTTGGTAGCCATATGAGTTCGAGTCCTTGCTTGCGCCGAAGCTGACGAGCTGCGGTGTCCCGTTAGATCTCTTCCACAGTAAAGTTAGCGTTGGTATAAATGCAAATTTCGCTGGCGATGCGCATGGCTTCCAGGGCCAATTCCTTGGTGGATAGCTTGCTGTGCTTCAGCAAGGCGCGGGAAGCGGCCAGGGCATAAGGTCCGCCGGAGCCGATAGCGCAGATGCCGTCGTCGGGTTCGATGACGTCGCCATTACCAGAGAGCACAAACGTCGACTTGGCATCGGCGACAACGAGCAAAGCTTCCAGATGGCGCAGGGCGCGATCCTTGCGCCATTCTTTGGCCAGTTCCACGGCGCCTTTCTGCAGATTGCCGGAATGTTCTTGCAGCTTGCCTTCGAAGCGTTCAAATAAAGAGATGGCATCAGCGGTCGAGCCCGCAAAACCGGCCACCACTTTGTCGCTGTACAGCCGGCGAGTTTTTTTCGCGGTGTGCTTTAGCACGTGATCGCCCATGGTAACCTGGCCATCGGCGACCAACACTACCTTATTCTCTTTGCGCACGCAGAGAACAGTTGTGCCGTGCATCAGTAAATTTCCGCTCGCATGTCCCATCCTGTAAGTATACCTCTCCCGCAGACTGCGGTCATTTCCGCGATTCAGCGGCGGCGATTCAGTTTAGTGTGATTTCTCGGAAGGACAGCACTTGATACGTTGGAGGTCTCAGCGCCGTGTTGATCCAGCAGCTGTCGTAGTAGATTCCCATGGGCGCGCTCGGATTGAGGGCAGAAAAATCAACGGACGCGGGTCCCAGATTCGGATCGGCCAACAAATTCCCCGTGGCGGGGTCGCGCGTTTGCGCGACAAACATGGCTCCCTGGATTCTGCCGGTGCCGGCGTTGGCTCCGACAACGAGGCCCTTGCCGATCACTAGAACAATGCCATACCACGAGGCATCGGGATCGTAAGTCAGCGTTCCTGTGACCAGCAGCAGTCCGTAGCCCTGGTTATGCCACGAGGTTAAGTCCAGATCGCCTTGCACGACAATGTTCATGGGATTCGAGGCATTCATCGCGGCCGGCATTTGCCCACCTGTCACGGCTGTCCCTGCGACAGCCGGCGTCAATATCACGTCCGCACTCTGCGTAATGGTCTGCACCAGCGAATCTAACGAGCTTGGTGTGCGAGCGCCGGGCGGTAGGGATACCCCCGGCGGCGCTCCCGCTGGCGCTCCCGGTCCCGGCACAATAGCTGGTCCCACGCTGGGGGTTGGCGGAGCCGGAGGCAGCGTGGTCCCCGTATAGTTACCTGGGTTCGGGATAGTTGCGCTCACAATATTGGGAGCGTCTGCGGCATTCGTGTACCCGATCGCGTAGGGAGATGGCAATACTAGAGGAGTTGCGCAAGTCCGACTCACCGTATTGTCATCTCCGTTGATAGAGAACCAGTTAGGATTTGTGGTAGGCGCTTTGTAGACCACGCTGTTGCCGTCGAGAGTAAGCGCGGAGGGAAAACTCAAGTTCAACGTACCCGGTACCACAACGTATTGCAGCAGTTTCTGCGTGTTGGGCGGTATCACCGCCAGTGCCGTGATCTCAAGCGCCTGAACCGCCGAGGGTGTTGGAACCGTGATTAGCCCCGGCCTTGGCGTCCCGCTTACTTTGCTAATGTTCATGGGGTCGTAGTATAACGGCGAAACTTTATCAACCGAGCCGTCGTTGTCGACGTCGAGACCTAACGGCGGCGCTAGCGATTGCTCCGTTGCCGGCGTGATTCGTACCCATTTGAACTGCGGCCCCGGTATGCCTCCCGAGCCGGAAACAGAGGTGATGGTCTGCACGGTCGCGGCCGTTATTGGGATGTTGAATTCGCTAAGGTATTCGTTGTCCGCGTAGGGACTCGATAGGTCTGTCGGATCAACAACTTCGGCGCCCGCGGGGTTCAAAATGTACAAAACTTGCGACAATGTCATAGCGGGAGTTCCCGAGGGGGACATGAATCCTGGAATCACATTATTCACGTAGGTCGGATTCCGCCACAGCAGCCTTCCGCGCGCTTCTTCCAGTCCAGCCAGTCCGGCATAATACGCGCTGGTAGAGGTGCGGTAATTTTTTGCGAGCGCAGTCTCCGTCCCGGACGAAACGATCAAGGCAATCGCAATCACACTGATGAGCAGCAAGGCAAAAATCGCGATCAGCATCGCAACCCCCGCTTCCCTGTGGCGCTTTGTCGATTTGTGCCTGAAGTTCATCCCTCTTCTTCTTTGGTCTCAGCTAATCTGGATTCGAGCGGTGACCTCTTCCATTCAACTCCACCAGCTTCCATTTCTGAGTCTGCAGATCGCGTTGCGTGGTCCTGACAATCAAGGTCACATCTACATCGCGAATCTGCGTGCTTAACCCGGGCGGGACCTCCGTCGAGCAGGGCACCGTTCCCCCGGAACTATCGCATGTGTACTGAAAAATCGGCACAGGGTTCCCTGCCGGGAAGACAGAAGGATAGCTGGCAATTAATTCAGCAAGTTGATCTGCGGGCGGATTATTCATGACGTTGACGATGAACGGAACCATCGCTGCCGGACTCGAGGTCGCTACGGTGGGGTCCACACCCACGATCTTCGGCACTATTGAGCGATACAACGTAGTCCCAACCAGCTGGTAGCGGATCCAGTTCACCGTGCCACTCCCTGTAGCCGTCTCCACAATGAGATCAAAATCGCCGGGAGAGGTACAGGTAGTTCCCACTTTGCACGGGGTGGGCGGGTTGTTTGTGTATCCCGGCCACCACGCTACCGGTCCATAGGCATACGGCGTCGCGGTGGGAACTTCTGAAAACATGGAGAGCGAAGGGTAGCCCGCCTGGTCGAAATCGGCGACAATCTGATCCACCGCCAGACGCGCCTCCTGGAACGAGCTGGAGATTTGTGTCTCTCTGCCATAGTTCTTTTGAGCCATGTCCAGCAATCCAAAAATCGCGCCGCAAATCAGCAGAAAGACCACTGTGGCGATCAGCAACTCCAGCAGCGTAAACCCGCCTTGCCCGGGACTTTTTGCTGAGGCGTTCACTTGGACACCATGGTGTCAAGTGTTACGGGGAGCGCCGTCGATTGCATTCCGCGGCGATAAACTCCCAGGATGATGCGTCTACCAGTAGTGATTTGCCCGTTGGTGGAGGTGATGACCGCCCAGCGCACGTCATACGCGGCTCCGTAGGGGTCATGCGGGTCGAGAAACGTGAAGCTGTAGCCATTCACGGGCGCAGCCGAGAAATCCATAATCGGCGACCCCGAGCCAATATTTACCGGACTTCCCACCAACGTTCCTGGCTGCGCGGGATCGCCGAGTTGACAAGTGTTTCCTAGGGGACAAATCACGCCCAGGGGATCGGAGAATGTGGGTGGCCCACTCAAAGGAATCGCCCGCATCGCTTCCATCTGATGCTGTGCAAAGACCAGAGCGGTTCCGTCGTTGCGATTATTTGTATTCATCAGCACGGATGTGGGCACAAGCTGGGCCACAGCCACCAGCCCGACAAGAATGATCACCGTGGCCACTAGTAGCTCCATCAAGGTGAATCCGGCCTGGCTGTGGCGAACTCTTCCGCGATTTGTGAATTCGCGTCTCATTCTGTTGTTTCTCAACGCAGCTGTTGCCAATTCCCGTTTGCGTCTCCGGTCCATAGCTCGATGGACCCTGCTGGCATCAGTACCACCGCCCGGTATCCAGCCTCCGGAGCGTTCACACTTGCCAGGTACAACATATTTACGATCTGTGGATTGGCGGCTCCCCGCGCATCGAAAGTGATCGGTGTTCCACCTGGCGGAACCGAGAACGATCCCCCGGTGATATTTGCCGCTGCCGTCAATGCAGCAACGCCCGGAACGCCCGCGCCGGACACCAGGTTTCCACCGCTTCCCAGCAGGATTTGCTGTTCGGTGGGATCGGGGTTGCCGTCCTTATTCGAATCGGTCCATAGGATGGTCATGGCGGGGTCACCGGCGTAGGGTTGAATCTGGCAGCTCAACGACATGTTTCTCCGAATTGCTTCGTAGCGAGTAAAGCGCAAAATATCGGCTGTTTGCGAGGCCGCATTGGATAGCAGGTAGGTGTGATAAGCGCGCAGAAACGCGGGCATGCCAATACCCATCAACACCAGCGCTACGGCCACTGCCACGACGAGTTCTGTCAGGCTGAAGCCCTGCTCGCCCTTACTGTGCCCGCCGCGATGTGGGTTCAGGACATTCATGAAATACCGCACCGGCACCGCAAGTAGGTGCTCCGCCTCGTCATTTTTGGACTGGGACCTTCTAAGTTATCAGGGTTCCGACTGCTCAGCTACGATGTGCCCCAACGGATATTACCCATCATTTTACATCGCTGGGCGCTTCTGCCTAATGCTTCTTTTTGCCGCCAACGTCGCCATAACGTTTCTCTAATGCCTGTTTCGTGAAGAAGTCCGCGGGCAGTTCGGGGTTGATGCGGCAACCGGCGTAGAAGGCCTGGTAGATGCGGCGGCCATCGCGCTCCTTGGTAATCTGCATCGGCACCTGGATGCCGTCCTTCTCCTGGTAGTTCGAGTACACCGTGGTCTCGTCAATCTTTTCGTGGGTATTTTCGTCGCGGATGGTCACGATGCTGCGGACCAGCAGATGGGTTGAACGATCCACGGCCAATCGGAACACACGCTCTTCCGCGTCGCTGATCTCGACCCACTCCACCGATTTCAAGTCCACCACGGAGCTGCCGCCAAAGCGAATCTGGATGCGATCTTCCTTCAGACGATTTCGCAGCACATTATTGATGTTTCTCTTTACCGCTTCCTGGAAATCCGCCACGGCTGGCGCCGGCTCCTCGGAGACGCCTCCGCGATCCAGCGTCCACCCTTCATCGCCGGCGTAGATATCGACGATGTTGCCCTTTTTCGCAAAGTCGGTGCGCTTCTTGTCTGGGTAGGACCAATATTCCTTGAACTCGATATATCCGGTGAGATCCCCGTTGTGCCCGAATTGCGCAAGGCGGCCTTCGCACTCCGATGTTTTCTCGTTCAGATAGGCTTGCCCACCCAGCCCCGTGATCAAGTGATTCAAGATCTGCCGGCCTTTGGCCTCGCTGGCCTCCGGAGTCATGGTGTCCGGATTCTGCGCCCTCGCGGCTGGCACCCATAGGGTCGCTGCTGTCAAGAGCAGCGCTAGGCAGAGTTGGCAGGTTTTCAGCCGCACAGCACCGAGCCTCCGTTTACGTTCAAAATCTCGCCGGTCATGAAATTTGCCAAGTCGGAAGCCAGAAACAGAATCGGACCCGCTACTTCCTCCGCTGTTGCCGCGCGGCCCAATGGGATTACCGACGCCGCCATCTTTTGTCCAGCCTTCGTTTTCAGCACGGGATTGGACATGTCCGTGGCCACCCAACCCGGCGCGACGCTGTTCACCAGGATTCCATGCCTCGCCAATTCGGTGGACAGGCCCTTGGTCAAGCTGATCACTCCGCCTTTTGAGGCGCCATAGTGAGTGTGAAACGATTCGCCACGCTGGCCCGCGGTGGAACTGATGGGGATGATCCTGCCAGACTTCTGCTTGATCATCTGCGGAACTGCGTAGTGAATCACGCTATAGACGCTCTTCAGGTTGATGCGGATCATGTCGTCCCACTGCTTCTCCGTCATGTTCTCGATGGGCAGGTCTTCCAGATTCCACACGCCGGCATTCGCTACCAGGATGTCCAGTCGGCCCAGCCGCGCAATGGTGTGCTCCACCAGTTTCTTATTGTCCGCGTGCTTCCCGGCGTCGGCTTTAAATGCTTCCACGCGCGTACCGTGCTTGGCCGCTTCCTGCTCCACCAGCTTTGCTGCTTCTTTCGCGGAGTTATAACTGAAGACCACGTCGGCCCCGGCTTGCGCGAACAGCTTCACCGCTGCTGCGCCAATGCCTCGGGAACCTCCGGTAATCAGTGCCGCCTTTCCTGCCAGTGAGATCATGTTTCCCCCATGTTCAGATTCGTAAATCCAGTAGCCGGTTGGTCGGATACGTTCAAGACTTAGCTGCGCCAGCCTTTGTGGCCGACATCGCCGCCTTGACCAATTCCGAAAAGATCCGCTGTGCCAATGGGTCGCCCGTCATGCGCTCGGGATGCCATTGCACACCGATGACCCAGTTCTCGTTGCCGGTCCATTCCACGCTTTCCACAATTCCGTCGCTCGCCTTGCCCGTGATGCGCAGCTGGCGCCCGGGCTGATCCACCGATTGGTGATGCGAGCTATTCACCACCGCGCAAGATTCTCCAGCCATTTCTGCCAGGCGGCTGCCCGGCTCGAAACGCACCTCGTGCTCGGGGTCACTGAGTGCGATCGGCCAGACATCCTTCTTGCGGTGCGCCGTGGTTGTTCCGGTCTTGCTGCGCAAGTCCTGAATCAGGGTTCCACCCAGGTAGACGCTCAACAGCTGGCAACCGTAGCAAATTGCCAGAACCGGCTTCTTTTCAGAGAACGCGTGCTCCAGAATCGCCCGATCCGTGCGCTCCCGAGGCAGGTCCGGGGGCGCCGACTTTCCCTGGTTACTGGCCCCATATTCCTTCGGTTCGACGTCCGCAGGGCTTCCCGGCAGCACAAAGCCGTCCAAGGTGCCTAGCTGGTCGCCCAGATTGGCTCCAGCCTGTAGAGACAACAGCACGGGTTCGCCCCCGGCTTTCCGGATGGCGTTCTCGTAGTCCTGTACCTTAGGGCGGAACTGCTCGGCCTCTTCCTGAGAGGTGCGCCAGGGGATGCCGATCCGAGGTAGGTTGGGGCTGGCAGGCGTCATAGAACCCCAAATCCTAACATCCGGCAGAGGCGTGCGGCAACCGCGCCCGAGGGCGCTGCTTTAATACCTTGTCCCTGCCATTGGTTCCTTCGGGGATGAGGCTCGTTCGTCTTCGCTGCGACGACGCAGCCGGAGGAGGTTTTTTTTAACTGGGGTTGCTCGACTTAAAGCTAAACTGACAACTGAAAACTTATTCTGCCTTGCCACCCAGAATCGGCTTGTCGTGTCCCACCAATGTCCGGGCGGCGCCGCCCTGTAGATCAAAAACCACCACTTCGTTTTCGCCTTTGCGCAGCCAGGGCCCGGGAACGTATAGGGTTTTCTGCGGCCCAATATTCCAAACACGGCCGAGTGGATGGCCATTGAGCCAGACTTCACCTTTGGTGAACGCGCGGGTATCGAGGAAGGTGTCCGCGGGCAAGTCGACCTGAAAGGTGGCGCGATAGAAGCACGCTCCCTCGCAAGGGTTCTTCGCAAAGGAATATTTCCCCGGTTGGTCCATCGGCAGGGGATAAATGTCCCATCCCGATACTGGCTTGCCGTCCAACGTAACTAGCCCCACGATTCCTTTGCGTTCCTTGCGCAGGATAATGTTGAAATTAATCCGCCCGGTATTCTCCACCAGGATGTCGAGTTGCGCGCCGGAAGCCGGTACATCTACGGGAAGCTGCTTTTGATCGAGGTGGCGATCCAGCGTGCCCACGAGCTTTCCGTCGAGATAGACCTGCGCATAATCGTGCAGCCCTTCGAGAACGAGATTTCCTTTGGTCGGACCGCTCAAGTGCGTGCGATAAAGGATGTAGCCATATGCCTGGTCCAAATCTTCCATGCTCTTTAGCTGCTGCGAATGCACTGGAGCCGGCAGCACCTTCCACAGCGCGATGGTTTCTTCCAGCTTGAACGCTGGAATCTTCATGGCCGGTGCGACGGCGGGTACGGCCGGTGGAACCTTTCCGGTATCCTTCGCGATCACCTCGCGGAACAACGAGAATTTCGGCGAGGGGCGGCCGCTCTCATCGAGAGGCGAATCGTAGTCGTAGCTGGTGACGTCGGGCTCATAATTTTTGCCATCGCTGTTGGCGCCGTTCATCCAGCCAAAGCTGGTTCCTCCGTGAAACATGTACAGGCTGACGGAGTACCCCTGCTTCAGCATCCAGTCGAGGTTGTTCGCTTCGTTGGTTGCGTTTGTGGAGGCGTGTGGCCCGCCCCAGTGATCAAACCAGCCATCCCAGTATTCACTGTTGAAGAATGGGCCATCCGGCCGGACCTTCTTTAATATTTCGAATTCTTTCTGCGCTGCACCGGCGCCTGCACCGCCAAAATTGATGCCCACCGGCAGATCGGAAAGAGAACCGGCTGGAACCTCTTCGGCGCCGTCCGCGGTGTACAACTGAGACTTGGTGAATCCCGCATCCACGAGCATGCTGCGGACTTTTTCCATGTAAGCATGGTCCTTGCCGAAGGAGCCATATTCATTTTCCACTTGTGCAAGAATGATTGGACCGCCATTGCCGACCTGCAGTGGCGCCAACTCCTGACCCAGCCGCTTGAACCAGCGCGCGGCGGGCTCAATGTATTTCGGATCATTGCTGCGCAAAACCAGGGAATGGTCCTTCAGCAGCCACGCCGGGTAGCCGCCAAACTCCCACTCCGCGCACACGTACGGCCCCGGACGCAGGACCACATATAGCCCTTCTTGCTGCGCTTCGCGGATGAATTCAGCGACGTCGTTATTTCCGGAAAAGTCGTACGTGCCGGGCTGCTGTTCGTGGACATTCCAGAAGACATAGGTGGTGACGGCGTTCAGCCCCATCGCCAGGGCCATTCGAAAGCGCTCGCGCCAGTAGACCCGCGGGACTCTCTGGTAATGGATTTCCCCGGAAATGATTTGGAACGGCTTGCCGTCCAGTTCGAAATGGCCGTTTTTCACAGCGAAAGTGTGCGGGGTGATCTGTTGTGCCAAGGCAGGTGACGCAAGCGCGACGGCCGCAGCAATAGCAATCGCGATCGCTTGAAGCCATTTAGTTAGCATGTCGGCTACACTCTTTTCGCAAGAATTTCCGGCGTGGCCTTTTCTAGACAATATTCGGGCCGATTGAAGAACGCTGGCAGTTCACGAAATTTTTGCTGAAGTTTTTCCTGAGTTTCCGCGCGCACCGTCACGTGCCCCACCTTGCGGCCTTCGCGCGGTTCTTTTCCGTACAGGTGCAGATGCGTATTGCGAACCGCCAGCACTTCCCCGGGCTTCGGAACTTCAGCGATCAGGTTCACCATCGCCGAATGCCCTTCGGTGGCTGTCGAGCCCAGCGGCAGTCCCAGAATTGCTCGCAGATGGTTTTCAAACTGACTGGTTTCCGCGCCCTCGATGGTCCAGTGCCCAGAATTGTGCACTCTGGGCGCCATTTCATTCGCCAGCAATTTCCCCTGCAGTTGGAAAAATTCGATACACAACACTCCGACGTATTGCAACTCCCCCAGGACCTTCTTCATCGACGCTTCCGCCAATTGCTGCAGAGAATCCGTGAGGTTCGGAGCGGGCGCCAGCGATAAGCGGAGAATTCCGTCGCGGTGGTGGTTCTCTACCAATGGATAAAAGGCGGTCTCGCCGGTGCGGCCGCGAATTCCGATCAGCGACAGTTCTCGCTCGAACGGCACGAACTTCTCCAAAATCATGGGCACGTCCGGCAGATTCGGCCGCGCTTTCTCCACGTCCTCGCGCGTGCGCAACTGCCATTGGCCCTTACCGTCGTATCCCATGCGCGAAGTCTTGAGAATTGCCGGCAGTCCGATGCGCTCGATGGAGTCGTCAAGATCTTCTCGTTTCTCGATGTCGGCAAAGTCCGCCGTCGGTATTCCCAACTTTTGAAAAAGGCGTTTCTCGCGTTGCCGGTTCTGCGCCTCTTCCAATGCATTCAATGGCGGATACACTGGCGCGCGTTCCGAAAGAAAACGTGCGGCGTTCACGGGAACATTTTCGAATTCGTACGTCACCACTTCCAGTCCATGCGCGAATTTCTCCAGTGCCGGCTCGTCCAGATAGTCTGCGGTCACACGGTGCGCAATGCGGCCTACGGGAGCCTCCGGCGAAGGATCGAGAAACCGGAAGTGCAGGCCCAGCGGGTAACCCGCCAGCGCCAGCATGTAGCCGAGTTGCCCTCCGCCCAGGATCCCAATGGTCATGCGTGCTTCTTCTCCTGTGGACTGTCGGCAGCCGCTTTTGCGCTGCTCGCGGCGGAGACGGACGGATCCGGATTCGCCAGAACCCTTTCCGTTTGCTGTTTGCGAAACTTGCGCAACGCCTCGCGATACTCCGGGTATTTCACGCCAAGGATCGCCGTGGCCAGCAACGCCGCGTTGATCGCGCCCGCTTTGCCGATGGCCATGGTTCCCACGGGAATTCCTCCCGGCATTTGCGCAATGGAGAGCAGGGAATCGAGCCCCTTCAAGGCCCTCGATTCGATCGGCACACCCAGGATCGGTAGTATCGTTTTTGCCGCTGCAATTCCCGGTAAATGCGCCGCGCCGCCTGCGCCCGCAATGATTACCTGCATGCCGCGCTGCTCCGCTTGCGAAGCGTACTCGAACAGCAAGTCGGGCGTGCGATGCGCAGAAATCACTCGCGTTTCATACGGCACACCGAGGTCGCCGAGCGTTTTTGCCGCGTGCTCCATGGTTTCCCAATCGGAGGAGGAGCCCATGATTACGCCCACCAACACGCCATCTTTTTTTGAGGATTGATTCGAATCGTTGGTCATTTGACTCGCTTTTTCGCACAAAAGAGAACGCCGGCCACCCGGCCGGCTGTGGTTCGCGATAGGCCCTTATTCTACGCCATTCCTAGCACGATGCGACTTTTCTCGCTTGGCGCCACGCTTGCCGCACTTGTCCCACCAAATACAGGGATCCGGTAATTACGATCACGTCGCGCGGGTTTGCCTTGTCCAATGCTGCCTGCACAGCCTGCTCGGCATCGGGAATCGCGGAATGATGCGCTGCGTGGTGTCCGGCAATTTCCTGCAATTGCGCGGCGCTGATTGCTCGCGGCGTTCTTGCCTCCGTGAAAATCACTTCTTCGGCGTGGGGAAACAGCAGTCCGGTCACTTCGTCCACGGCCTTATCGCGCATCGCCGCATAGATTAGGTAAACTCTGCGGGCGGCAAAATTTTCCTCAATGAAGCGAGCCAGCTCGCGCGCGGCTCCCGGATTGTGCGCCCCGTCCAGGTACACGTCGGGATTCGACTGCAATTTTTCAATGCGGCCCGGCCACTGCGCTGCGGCGATTCCGCTGCCGATATTTTCATCGCTGATGCGGTAGTTCCGCTGTTGTAGTACGGTTGCTGCCGCCACGGCGTTGAAGGCGTTCTGCAGTTGGAAGCGTCCAGAAAGCTGCGGCGCGAGTGCCATCTTCCTTCCCGTGGCGCGCTCCTCAATCTCGGCGCGGACGCACCCGTTTTGCATTTCTTCGCGAATTACTTGAAACGTCTTGTCGGTCTCAACCACTTGGCAGCGCAGTTCCTGCGCTTTGGCCTGAAGCACTTCGCCGGCCTCCGGAAGTTGCGGGGCAAACACTGCCGGCACACCGGCCTTCAAGATGCCGGCTTTCTCGCCCGCAATTTCGCGCAACGAATGCCCCAGGAAATTCTCGTGGTCGAAATCGATTCGCGTAATTACGGAGACGACGGGAGTCAGAAGATTCGTAGCGTCCAGGCGGCCTCCCAGCCCCACTTCGACAACCGCAAATTCCGCGCGCTCTCGCGCGAAAGCCTCAAACGCCAGCGCGGTCACACATTCGAAATAGGTTGGATGGGCGCGTAGCTTGCCTTCCGCCAGGAGCTCCTCAATCACCGCGAGAATCCGGGTAAAAAGTTCCGCGAAGCGCTCATCGCTGATCTCTTCGCCGGCGATGCGGATGCGTTCGTTGATTCTCTCCAGGTGCGGAGAAGTATTCAGCCCGGTGCGAAATCCCGCGTCGCGCAGGATGGCTTCCAGAAACGCGGCCGTCGAGCCCTTGCCATTTGTTCCCGCAATATGGACGGATGGATATGCGCGATCTGGGCGGCCCAGCCGCTCCATCAACACGGTTATATTTTCCAGATTGAATTTTGCCGCTGCCGCCTGCGTGGGAGCGGCCAGTTCGCGTCCAAGGGTCAGGAGATACCGGACCGCGCTCTCGTAATTCATTTCAGTTCATCAGCAGGTCGAGCACGTTGGCTATGAAGCCCTTCAGATCCTTGCGCTGCACCACAGCGTCGAGGAATCCGTGTTCCAGCAGGAATTCCGACCGCTGAAATCCTTCCGGAAGTTTTTGGCGGATGGTCTGTTCGATCACGCGCGGGCCGGCAAATCCGATCAGCGCGCCCGGCTCGCCAATATTCAGGTCGCCCAACATCGCAAAACTCGCGGTTACGCCGCCGGTCGTGGGATCCGTCAGCACAGAGATGTAGGGCAGCTTGGCTTCATCCAGCCGCGCCAGCGCCGCCGACACTTTCGCGAGCTGCATCAAGCTGATGGTGCCTTCCATCATGCGAGCGCCGCCCGAGCAAGAAACGACGATCAACGGCTGTCGCGTGGCGATGGCCATCTCAATCGCGCGCGTCACCTTTTCTCCGACCACTGCTCCCATCGAGCCGCCGATAAATCCAAACTCCATCGCGCAACAGATCACCGGCCGGCCATTTAGCTGGCCTTCCGCCGTGATGATGGCGTCGTTCATCCCCAGTTTTTTCTGCGCGTCCTTGATTCGCTTGGCGTATGCCTTGGTATCCACGAATTTGAGCGGATCGGTCGACACCATCCCCGCGTCGTGCTCGGTCCAGTGCCCGTCCAAGAGCAATGCCAACCGCTGCTTGGAATTCATCTTAAAGTGGAATTGGCACTTCGGGCAGACGAGCAGGTTTTCTTCCAGATCCTTGCGGAAGACGATCGCGCGGCACCCTTCGCACTTCACCCACAATCCTTCGGTGCGAACGCGCCGTTCTTCAGGCGGCGTTGCCTGGTCAATCGATTTCTTCTCTCGTTTAAACCATGACATAGAAGTTTTCAGTTCTAAGTTATCAGTTCTAAGTAAGACTTACCAATCGGCGTGGCACGCCGGCGCCGTTTGATGTTGCTTCCTGATCCCGGATATCTGGCCACTGATAACACTTAACTCGAGCGCATTCTAAGCCGCTGCTGCTCAATAATCGATTCCCCGTTTTGCCAGTATACCCTTCGTGTATGGGTGTTTCACTTCTTTCATCTCCGTCACCAGGTCGGCTTGCTCCACAAGTAACGGATGAGCATTGCGACCCGTGCAGATCACGTGTACCTGCTCCGGCCGCGCCTTCAGCGCATCGACTACTCTTGCCGCGTCCAACATTTTGTAGCTGATGGTGTAATTGATCTCGTCGAGCACCACCAGGTCGTACTTGCCGCTATAAATTGCCGCGCGCCCTGATTCCCAGCATTCTTCGGCCAGACGAATATCTTCCGGATCTGTTTCCGCTCCGCCCACTTTCACGAACCCGCGCCCCATCGGGCGAATCTCAAATTTGTCGTCTCCCAGCATCTTCGCTGCGTCTAGCTCGCCATAGTGCCATGAACCCTTGATGAACTGCACCATCAGCACGCGCAACCCCTGCCCCACCGCGCGAAACGCCGTGCCCAAGGCGCAAGTGGTTTTGCCTTTGCCCGGCCCTGTGTAAACGATCAGCAATCCTTTTCCTTCCGGCATAATTCCTCACCTTTGCAGATCTGGGTGCCGCAGCTTATAGTGCGAGCCGTTTCACGAACTCATCCACGATCACGCGCACATGCTCCAGCGCCACTTCGGTCAGCGGTTTCTTGGGCGGCAGCTTTGTGTCCTTCAATACGATCCACAGCCCAGGCCGGTACAGTTCGTCGCCCGGGCAAATCGCGCCGGTTAGCTGTGTAATCTCGAAATGCGGAACCTCGGTCAATTCTAGATCCTGCAGATGGCTGGTATTTCGCAGCGGCGGCGGATGCGCTACCAAATCCATCAACACTCCTCGGGCATCATCCACAAGATCGCGAAAGCCTTGCGACACCAGCAAGGAGTCGATGTCCCGCGGCGTTGGCTGTTCTACCTGGTCGAGGTCATAATCGGGCAGCGGTTTCTCCAGCGGTATCTCAATGGCTACGGACGGCTGATTGTGATCGGGTTCAATTCGTCTCGGCATGTTTTCTCCGTCGCCCATTCAACCACGGAACACAGTAAAACACACGCGCGTGCACTAAATTGCGCGCCGCCACGGCGACTTTATTTCGGATAAGGGCTGCCCGACAGGATGGCGAGCGCACGGTAAATCTGCTCGGCGAGCATTACGCGCGCCAGTTCATGCGAATAAGTCATCGCACTCAACGAAACTTTGTGCCGCCCTTGTTCGCGCAACGACTCCGGGAAACCGTCCGCGTCTCCGCACACGAAAATGACCTCGCGGATGCCGCGGTCGCGCTGCTCGCCCAACCACTTCGCGAACGCAGCAGAATCGTAGACCTTGCCTGCGGCATCCAGAAGAACTGCCGTCGCCGCGCGGTCTGCCTGCAGTTTTTTAACTGCTGCGTCGCCGTCGCGTACCTCTGTAACTTCGGTCGGCCACGACCTGGCGATCCGTTTCACATAATCATCCAGAACGGAACGCAGCTCGGGGCGCCGCGTCTTCCCCAGCATTAGCAACCGAATTCGCATGCTGGGATTTTACTCTGATTTTGCGGTGCGTCACTTGGTGGTGAGATTTGTGTCGTCACTCGTCCTGGTGTGTGGACCTTTGCAGACTTGTTGATTGTGCTAGCGGACCGCCTCAGAAGGCGGTCCCTACAACATTCTGCCCGTGAAGCACGCGCTGTGCGCGAACTCTACCCTGCTTGGCCGCGCCTCAGAGTGTTTGACGACGACCCGTTACCGCTGATCTCAGCCTGCGACGGCTCCGGCACCAATCCGTACTTTTTGCGTTTCTCCAGCAGGGTCTTTCTGCTGATACCCAGGATCTCGGCGGAGCGTCCAATTTGCTGGCCCATCACTTCGAGGGTCTGCACTATGGCTTCGCGCTCGATGTCTTCCAGCGAACGCAGGCGCGATTCTTGCTCGCCCTTGTTCGAACTGGTGAGCAGTTCGTTGGGGAAGTCCTCCACTTCCAGGAACTCTCCCCTGCCCGTAATCACCGCACGTTCTACCGCCGTTTGCAGCTCTTGCACGTTGCCCGGCCATCGATATCCCTGTAACAGACGCCTGGCGTTGTCACTCAGCTTTGCTTTGGGTTTCCCGTGCTTGGTGCGCATGGCTGCCAGAAAGAATTCTGCCAGCGGTAAAATACTGGCGCGCCTCTCTCGCAGGGGCGGCACCCAAATTTTCACCACGTCCAGGCGATAATACAATTCTTCGCGGAATCGTCCTTCTTTCACGGCGGTGGCCATGTCTGCGTTGGTCAGGGCAATTACGCGGGCTTCGACCTTCTGCGTTTCCTTGCCGCCGATTCGTTCCATGGACTGGTCCTGCAGCACGCGCAACAGCTTTGTTTGCGCTGCCGGGGTCAACGATGCGACGCCATCGAGCACCACTGTGCCCTTGCCTGCCATTTCCAGTTGGCCAATTTTCCGGTCTTGTGCACCGGGGAACGCGCCGCGTTCGTGGCCGAAGATGTCGCTTTCCGCCAGGTCGGCAGGCCGCCCTGCGCAATCGACTCGCAAATAGGGGGAATCGCGTCGTGGGCCGATTTCGTGAATCAGCCGCGCCAAGTATTCTTTTCCGGTGCCGCTCTCTCCGGTGATAAGGATCGTCGTGGGAACTGGTGCGATCTGCTGCGCGAGTTCGAAGAGACGCTGCGACGCCGGATCTTCACCGATCCAGGGCAATCGCTCTGTAGTCATGTTGCTGGACTTCTCCAGCCGCCTGCGTTTCCCGGAGGCAGCGTTTCCGGGCTGGGCCTAACTTACCTTCTCGGAAAGCTCTCCCGCGCTTTGCCCCTCTGCGTCCGGGATCTCAAGCTTGGGAGCGGCTCTCCACAACCTCTCCAAATCGTAATACCGTCTTGCCTGCTCGCCAAAAACGTGAACGATCAATCCGCCAAAATCCAGCAACGCCCATTCCGCCGAGCGATGTCCCTCGCGGTGTTGCGGCGTGCGCTTCAATTCCTTGTACAGCAGCTCTTCCACTTCGTTACAGATGGCTTGAATCTGCGGAGTGCTGTAGCCGGTACAAATCACGAAATACTCTGTAAACGCTCCCAGCCCTTCCAGATTCAGGACGGTGATGCCGCCAGCTTTCTTGTTCTGCGCGGCTTCCACAGCCAGCCGCACTCCCTGGGGTAGTTTTTCCAAATTCACCGGTACAAGCCCTGTTTCAAAATGTATTCCTCCACTCTGGCGGATACAAGCCCGTGAATCGAGTGTCCGCGATTGGCCTTCTTGCGAATATCCGTAGCGCTGACGTCGCTGGCTACGTTTTCCAGAAGGTATACGGTTGTTTGATGCAGCCGCCCCACAATCGGTGTTCCGGGGCCGATAGCGTCGGATTCCTTGTCGCGCTTTGCGTCCGGCCGCCCGTGCAGATCGGGTGGAATCACCAGCCGCAGAGCCTCCAGCCGGATGCCGGGCCGGTTCGCAATCACAAAATCGCAAAGTCCTAGCAGCGTTTCGTACTCCTTCCACATTGGAATATCGAGGAACGCATCCGCGCCGATAATGAAGAACATCCGGTCACCTAGTTCATGATAAGCATGACGGAAGTACCGGACGGTATCCACTGAATAGTGTAATTGCGAGCCGCTGAAGTCCTCCCCCGCCTCCGCCAGTGAGGGTACGAAATGAGGGTGCTCCGAACAGGCCAGCGCCACCATGGCAAAGCGGTGGGGAAACGGCGCCAGATGCTGCTTCAGTTTGTGAGGTGGCCGGCTGGCCGCGATGAAGTGAATCTCGTCGAAATTAAAGCGGCGGTCGGCCGCGCGGGCCACTGCCAAGTGTCCGGAATGGATGGGGTCAAAGGAGCCGCCAAAAATGGCAATGCGCCTTGGATGATGTCTGGCCGCCGTGCGGTGCGCTTGCGCGGTCGTCAACGAGCCTCCCAGTGTGTCTCGCCCAATTCTCTCACGAATCCTTTACCGTGGAAGAGTCTGCGCCGTTCTCGTCCGGGTCATCTGCGGCTGCGGCCTCAGTTTCAATGGCATCAATCTCCTTGGACGGCGCTTCCTCATCCTCGTCGCTGACCTCTTCCACTTCCTCTCGCGGAATCTTGTCCAACGCGTCGGCCATGCCCTTCATCAATTCCTTGACGCCCTCGCCGGTGGCCGCGGAAATGGCGTGAAACTCCAATCCCTTTTTCTTGCAGAATTCTTGCAGTTCATCCAGCCGCGCCCGGTCCGGGGTGGCGTCCAGCTTGCTCGCCACCACGATCATCGGCTTTTCCATCAGTCCCGCGCTGAACGCGGCCAACTCCGCATTGATAATCTGGAATGCCTTCACCGGGTCCTCGTCCGTCGCGTCGCTGGTATCGATCAGGTGCACCAGCAAGCGCGTCCGCTCCACGTGCCGCAGAAAACGGATCCCCAGCCCGGCCCCCTGGCTCGCTCCTTCAATCAGACCGGGTAAATCCGCCACAACAAATGTTCGTCCCAATTCCGTGCCGTGACCGCCGGTCCCGCCGTCCACGTTGACAACACCCAGATTCGGCTGCAAGGTCGTGAAGGGATAATTGGCAATTTTCGGACGCGCCGCGCTGATCACGGAGATCAGCGTAGATTTTCCCGCGTTCGGAAATCCTACCAGTCCCACATCCGCGAGCAGCTTCAGTTCCAGCCGCAAATGCCGCTCTTCTCCGGGTTGCCCTTCTTCTTTTTCCCTCGGCGCCTGGTGCCACGGTTTTGCAAAGTGCTGATTTCCGCGTCCGCCGCGCCCGCCCTGCGCTACCAGGACGCGTTGTCCCGGCTTCTTCAAATCCGCCAGCAGCTCTTCGCCTTCTTCATCGAACACCAGCGTGCCGACCGGCACTTTCAGGATCGTGTCGTCGCCAGACACCCCGGTGCAGTTCGAGCCTTCGCCGTGCCTTCCGCGATCGGCCTTGAATTCCCGGTTGTAGCGGTAACGCAGCAGCGTGTTATCGTTCATGTTCGCTTCCAGGTAGATGCTGCCCCCGACGCCGCCATCTCCGCCCGATGGACCGCCCCGCGGCACGTACTTCTCCCGCCGAAACGCCACGCAACCGTTTCCGCCGTCGCCGGCCTTCACATAGATTTTTGCTTCGTCAACAAACACGCTTCATCCTCGATCCGTCTTCAAGCACACGTTCACTGCGAGGGTGCTCAGCAACAAGAAATGCAGTCGCATCTTCATCGCAAAGGAAAAAAGGGCGGAGTGTTTCCGCCCTTCAATATGGCTCCCAAGCTGTGTCGAACGCAATGCCTAAGGCTTAGTTCGCGGCCTTGGCCTGCTCCGCCGGCGTCACGCTGATAAAGCGCCCGCGGTTGCCCTTATCTTCGAACTTCACGTAGCCCTTCACCAGAGCGAACAAGGTGTCGTCCTTGCCCTGCGCTACGTTTTCGCCGGCCTGGTGCCTGGTTCCGCGCTGCCGCACCAGAATCGTGCCGGCATTAACCAGTTGTCCGCCAAACCGCTTGACTCCCAGCCTCTGTCCGTGTGAATCGCGGCCATTTGTTGACGAGCCGCCACCCTTCTTATGTGCCATGACGCAATCCCTTTCGCTTTATCGTGTTATCGTGATCGGTTTGTAGACCGGTCTCTTACAGCTTGATCTCGCTGACCTGCACGGCGGTGTAATTCTGCCGGTGGCCTCGCTGAATCTTGTATTGGTTGGTTTTCTTGAACTTCAGAACGGTCAACTTCTTGGCTCGGCCCTGTTCCACGATCTTGCCAGTTACGCTGGCCTGTCCCGCGTCCGTTCCCGCCAAGATCTTTTTGTCATCGGTATGCACTGCCAGCACGGTCCCAAACTTCACCTGCTCGCCCACATCACCCTTGACCCGCTCTATGCGGATGGTGTCGCCGGGTGCGACACGATATTGCTTTCCCCCGGTCTGTATGACGGCGTACATCGGTCCTCCAAAACTATAGACAAACCACTATTATACGGGTCCATGCGCAGTATCGTCAACGCGCAGAAATCTATGTGTCTTAGCTCCATAATTCTGTCACCCCTTAACGGCAACGTGAAACTGTCACCCTACGTCCTAATCTGAGGGCGTGTTTTCTCTGCGTTGCGCTACGTGCCAGAGGACACCGGACGGGTCGCATAGGTAGGCGACACGAAGTCCCCACGGTTGCATCGCGGGAGGTTTCGGCTTCATTACCGCAAACGAACGCGGCAAGTCGAGCGCCTGGATGTGTGCCCACCAGGCATCGAGATCGTCGACCATCAACTGCATCATGAAATTTCCGGCCCACTCCTGCTCATAGCGTCGCGTCAAGATAAATGCGCTTGCGCCAATGCCAAAGATCGCCACATCGCCGTCCAGCAACTTCTTGAAGCCGAGCGTTTCATAGAAGGATTTACTGGTCTCAAAGTCCTTCGCGGGAAGGAAAGGGCGTGCCGACTCTGTGCCGTTCGGGATTGTCATTTGACTCCTCTGACGATAGTTACATCCGATTAAGCAGATCCGAAGCCAAAAAGACTAACAAACTATCAGCGCCCGAATCCACAGGGGGCTCGGGTCTTGCAATGCCGCGGTGTAACTTTCGGCGGCCCACCCACTCTAAGTATCAGGCCCAACATGTTTACCCTGAACGAAAAAGATAAAATGCCCACCGCGATCCTTGGTCGCCGGTCTTTTCTGGCGGGCTCCGTGGCAGCAGGAGTCTTGCTCGCCTGGCGCTTTACCGAGCGAAATCAGCCGCTTCACGCGGACGTGGAGTCCGCAGGGCTGCCGACTTCGGTCAGCATCGTCGAATTTACGGATGACGGCAAACGGATCTCCACCGTCACTGTGGACCGGATTGTGAAAACAGAAACCGAGTGGAAAAAGCAGCTCTCGCCGGATTCCTTCGCGGTGACTCGCCACGCCGCCACCGAACGTCCTTATACCAACGACGATCCGAACGGGCAGCAAAAAGGCGTCTTCCGGTGCATCTGTTGCGACACGGCCCTGTTTAACTCCGACACCAAGTTTCACTCCGGGACTGGATGGCCTAGTTTCTGGGTGCCGATCGCCAAGGAGAATGTTCGCGAGACGATCGACAGCAGCTTAGGAATGGTACGCACTGAAGTTTCTTGCAGCCGCTGTGACGCCCACCTCGGCCATATCTTCGACGACGGACCTCCCCCCACGCATCTCCGCTATTGTATTGACTCGGTCGCCCTGCGCTTCGCCAAAGCAAGCTGAACCGGTTCTCCCTAACGTTCTAAAATAAGAAGGGCATCAGGTTCATTGATCAACCTAGGTGTTGGGGTTCCGGTATCAGCACGCTGACGCCATGAATGAACGCGGCAGCTCAGGTTTTTTTGCGGTGGGCATCAAACCAGTTCATCGTGTACACCACTTTCGCCACTTGATGGCTTGGCCGACGGCTTAGCCCGTGCGGCTCCCCCGGGAAGCGCACCAGCGCCGATTCCACCTTAAGCAGCTTCAGCGCGGCGTAGTACTGCTCAGCTTCCGAAATCGGGGTGCGGAAGTCTTCCTCCCCGGTCATCAGCAATGTGGGCGTCTTCACGTTCTTCACCAGTGAAATCACCGAGCGCTTCATATAGTCGTCGGTGTAGTCCCAGGGGTTGCCGGCGAACCAGTATTGCGCGCCGAACGAGGGCAGGTCCGACGTGAGCACCCAGCTATACCAATTGATGACTGGGTAGAGACTGGCGGCCGCGCGGAAGCGATCGGTGTGATCGATCATCCAGCAAGTCAGGACGCCGCCTCCGGAGCCGCCGGTGACGAACAAGTTGTCGGCGTCGATGTAGCCCTTGGCCACAAGAGCATCCACGCCAGAGTTGAGGTCCTGGAAATCGTTGCCAGGATAGGCGTGGTGAATGAGATTGGCGAACTCTTCGCCGTAACTCGTGCTGCCGCGCGGATTGGTGTACAGGATCACATAATCCTTGGCGGCCCAGATCTGTGCATTCAGGTCGAAACGATCTCCATAGTTGGAGAAGGGGCCGCCGTGAATCTGCAGAATCAACGGATATTTTTTGGAGGCATCAAAATCGGGCGGCTTAATGATCCAGCCATTCACTTTGCGTTTGTCGAACGAAGATTCGTACCAGAGTTCCTCCACCTCGCCAAGTTTCTTTGCGGTGAACAGTTCGCGATTGAGCGACGTAAGGACCTTTAGCTTGGGATCGGCAAGCGATGCCACCGAGACGTCGCCGGGGTCAGACGGCGTGTCATATTGCACGGCGAAGGCGCCATTATTCGCGACGCTGAAATTCGCGCCCATGTTCAGGTGCTCGGCCAGAACCCTGGTGGAACCATCCAGTGAAAAATAGGCGAGCTTGGTGTCGCCCTGATCCGTATAGCTGAAGAAAATGCCCTTGCCATCATGCGCCCAGTGCGGCTCGGAGGCGTCGCGATCGAGTTTGGGAGTGACCACATGAGGATTGCTGCCATCACGATTGGCCAGATAAAGGTAGGTGGTTTGATGACCCTGGTAGCGATCGTCGAAGCCCGTGTAGACGATCAGCTTGCCATCCGGCGAAATTTCGGGCGACTCATTGGGGCCGTTGCGGCGACTGAGTTGTGTGAGGGAACCGTCAGCGACGCGAAGTTCAAAGAGTTCGGTGTGCAGAGGCTCGTACTCATAATTGGCGGTGCCATTCATCGAAAAAATCAGTGATTTTCCGTCGGGCGCCCATGAAGGATAAGAGCCACCGAATCCACCGGCGCCTGGGCCATGCGGAAATTTCCCGGTGGTGAGCTGGCGAGGCGCGCCTCCATCGGCAGCAACGACGAAAATTTGCGAGTATCCGGGCTTCAAATAACCTGGGCCATTGAAGCGATAGATCAGGTCTTCATAAACTTTCGGCGGATCAGCCCACTTCGCGCCCTCCGGCGCCGTGGGAAGTGTAGCGATTTTCGGAGGCGTCGCCGAGACGAGAGAACTGAATGCAATCTGCTTTCCGTCGGGAGACCAGGAAATGCCGGAGGGAGAATTTTCCAGGTCGGTGAGCTTGGCGCTTTGGCCGGAAACCATCCAGCGCACGTAGAGCTGGCCCTTTCCGTCGTGGTCCGAGATATAAGCAATGCGCGTGCCGTCGGGAGACCAGCGCGGAGACGAGTCGCCAGCCGAGCCGGTGGTGAGCGGCCGGTGCTCCGAGCCATCAATATTAACGATCCAGAGATTGGAGACACGTCGATCCGCACTGACGTCCGCGGACTGGCGCACGTACACGATTCGCTTGCCGTCAGGAGAAATTTGCGGATCGGCAGCGACTTGCACACGGAAAACATCCATTGGTTCAAGACGGTTGGCGATTTCTTGCGCAGAAACGGCGAGAGGCGACAACACGAGGAATGCAAGGACGGCCAGGTATGGGCGGAATGTTTGAGTCACGGTGAATTCCTTTCGCGGTGCATGTTAGGAGCGAAGGCGCAGGGAAGTCAATGAATGCTTGACACGCGCCAACTGGATCGCCAATTTGCGCTGGCTTTCCCTTACAATAGGAAACCATCGCCGGCGATTGCCTCGTCACACGATGACCCAGAAGATCCCGCAACTCGACGCCGTCCGCGGTATAGCCATCCTTCTGGTGCTGATTCACAATACCGATTCATTTCCTGCGCTGCACCTGGAAGCAATCTCCACTTATGGATGGATGGGTGTAGACCTGTTTTTTGTGCTTTCCGGCTTCTTGATCACGGGAATTTTGCTGGACGCCAAGCAGTCCGAATCCTATTTCAAGAATTTTTACGCTCGCCGGTGCCTCCGGATTTGGCCCCTGTACTACAGCTTGCTCATTTTCATGTTCCAGATCGTTCCGCATCTGCACCCTTCCGACGCGCGCGACATTTTTGAACGGTCATCTCCCTGGTGGGCTTACCCGATTTTTTTGCAGAACTTCTTGGTAGCGGTTCCGGCGGAAGCGGCCGGCGCTCTGGGTGTCACGTGGTCGCTGGCGATCGAGGAGCAGTTCTATTTGGTGTGGCCATTAGTGGTGCGCTATTGTACCGTGACGCAAATTAAGCGAATCGCCGTGTTCGTTATCCTGGCGTCACCAGTGCTGCGTTATTTCCTGGTGGGGCACCACGTGAATATCTACTCGAATTTTTTCTGCCGGTTGGATGGCCTGATGGCCGGAGCGCTTCTAGCCGTCGTACTGCGGTCTGAGAGCTTGGTGCCTGCTAAGTACGTCAAATTTGCGTGGTTGGCATTCTTGCTTGCGGCTTGCCTGGCGATTCTTGCGGAAAATCAACAAATACGCTGGATTGCATTCTCCATGACTTCCCTCGCCTCGGTTTCACTTGTGTACTTGTCGCTGTTTAGCCCGGGCAAGTGGGTTCAGACGTTCTTCCGGAATCGATTCCTCACCTACACCGGGACCATCAGCTACGGCTTGTATCTGCTTCACAAAATACCGCTAGACATCAGCAAGGAAATGCACGCAGACCGCCATCCCTTTGTGTCCATATTGATGGTTCTTGTTGCCAGCTATGTGTTGGCGGCGATTTCCTATGCCTTCCTGGAAAAGCCATTCCTGAAACTAAAGCGATTCTTCGATTTGCGGTCTCGCGCTTAGCGTTCCTCCTCACAGCACCGGCGAATCGTCTCCCAGCATCGCCTTCCTAACCACTGCGATGGGAGGCTCGCCTTGTCCCATGAACTCGTCGTGAAATTTCCCCAGCACGAACGCAGCGCCCATTTTTTTCTTATAGTCTTCTCGCAGCTTTAGTATCTGCAATTTTCCCAGCGTGTAGTAGAGATAGGTGGGATCAGAGGTTCCGCGCTTCGATTCGATCTCTGCGATCTTCGCGGTCTGAAAGCCCTCTTTTACGAAGAATTGTTTGGCTTCGTCGAAACTCATCTTCCCGGTATGCATCTTGATCCCCACGACGAACCGCGCATCGCGCAGCAGGGCATCCTGCAATTGTCCCAGCCGAATGTATCTCGCCTCCAGCGCATCCTTCGCGCCCGTTCCTGGTTGGCCGTACCCCTCATCCAGCATCATCTGTTCGCAGTAATGCGCCCAGCCCTCCCCATTGATGTTCGCATAGAACGTTTTGCGCACCTTGGTGGGCGCCCGTTCCGTCCACAAGTACTGCATGAAATGTCCCGGAAAGGTTTCGTGCGTCGACGTGCTTACAATGGTTCCAATGTTGAAGCCTTCCATCAGGCTCGCGACGTCCGCCGCACTGTCTCCTGGGGCCGGCAATGTCACGTTGAAGTACGCTTCCGTGGCTTTGGTCTCAAACGGTCCGGGCGTATCCATCGATGCCGTCGTGGTTGCCCTCTCAAAGGGCGGAGTTTCCTGAACGATGGGCTGCGCCGGGCTCGGAATGGTGATGATGTATTTCTGCTGGATAAACGAGATCAGCCCGTCGAAGGTTCCACGAAACGTTTGCATCAACTTGTCTGGGGCGGGATGCATTGAGCCGAGTTGCGCCATCACCTGCTCGGGAGTCTTATTGGGGTCAATCTCTTTCGCCACTTTTCGCAGCGCGGCCTGGTTCTTCTGCAAGTCCCCCATTCCAACTTCCAGCAAGCGGTCCAGCGGTGTATCGACCATGTCTTCGTACAACAGTTTCTTCGAGAAAGTCTCGGCGCCAATTCGGAAGTCGCCGTTCGAGCGCGCCAGCAAATCTGTCTTCAGCCACTCTTCATATTTCTTCAGCGCCGCCATCACTTCCGCGTTGCTCTTCGCGAACTCCGACTTTACTTCCGGATCTTTGGCGTCCGCAAAGGCCAACGGAACGTCCTTTTCGTAAAACGCGATGATGCCGGGCAATTGCTGAATCGCGATCTCGGTGTAAATCCTGGGTGGATTGTTCAGGTTGTCCCGCGCCAGCGCTAGGATTCCCGGAATCTTTTTCTCGCGTGCGACGGCGCTGCGCAATCGCTCGCCTGCCGGCGCGAACTTTCGGACCATCAGCACGTAAATGCTGGCCGTCACGCCGCCGGAATAAACATCCGGATTTTTCTCCAGCGGGCGGATCTTTTCCAGCGTCAACAATTCGCTGCGTATTGTGCCCAGCAGGATTTGGCGGTCCGCCGCATCCACAGGCTGCAACCCGGCGTCGCGAAATTGATCGAGACGCGTGGCAAAATCGCGCAACTTCCTGACCTCCGCGTCCACGCCTGCGCGCGAATAATCCTCCATTTCGGAGTCGTAATTGTGTATGCCGGCCTGCGTGGCTGTGGTTGGGTTCAGGGGGAAATACACTTTATCCAGATACTCATCGACCAGCGCGTTCCACTGGGCGATGGGTTCCGCTGCCCAAGTCGCCATTGTCCATGCCAACGCCACAGCCAGGCAGCAGCCTGCCACGATTGTCTTTTTCATCCTTCTCTCCCGAGTTGCTGTTCGTCAGTAATCAAACCGATAGCCCAAAATCATCTTGGTGATGATATGGTCCGTAGACCTGGTCACGCCAATTCCGAGCCCAAAGTTAATTTCCCATTTGGGCGAAACATTCAAGTCGATCACCGGGAAAATCTGCTGCTCCTGTTGGGAAACAGGATACAGGCTTTGCGTTGGTCCTAAAACCCCGTAATATTCGATTCCGCCCGAGATTTTTTTCGTAAAGTCATAACTTACCTTTGCGTCCGGCGAAAAAATGAAGCCCTGGCTCGCGCTCGGCCCGTGGAACGACTTGTCGAAGGTCGGGTTGAACGCGAAATACCAACGCCCTACCTGCTTATCTATGATTGGACGCAGCTCGTACGTCCAGGTGTCGGCGGAAAACTGCGCTCGTTGGTACCCAAACTCTTGTGAGATGCTCACGCCCACCGGCCAATGCCAACTGGGCGGTACCCGGACGCGCGGCCGGATGTGATCGCCCACATAATCCCATCCATACCCATTCTGAATGGAAGTAAAGAGATAAAAGCCGACCTCAAACCAGTCATTGAATCCGTGGGTAATTTCCAGGGTCTCGTGCAACTGGTGGTTGGTGGGAATGGTTCCGTCGGTGCTGGTGGTGTTGCCTTGTTCGGTAAAGTTGCTGTGCAATTCGACCATGGTGTGGCCTTTTTCCACTGTCTCAGAGCCATACACCTGAATCTCGTAATTATCCTGGGCCCGCGCGGCGAAGGCCCCGCCTAGCCACGCCACCGCCAGGATGAACATAGTCAATTTGAAACTCAGACTCACGACAGTCCCCATGTTATACGGACCATTCAGTGTCCTATGAAATCGCCTGAATTGGACGTTGAAAAATGCGCAGATGCGATGACGACGGGGCGGGTTGCAAATGAAAGCACGCTGTTGTCACGGCAAAGCGCTACGCGTGAGGGTGAGACTTGTCGTAGATGTCCATCAGTTGCTGAATGGTTGCGTGCGTGTACTTCTGGGTTGTCGAAAGCGATTGGTGCCCCAGCAATTCCTGGATTGCGCGCAGATCCGCGCCATCCGCCAGTAGGTGGGTTGCAAAGGCATGCCGTAATGAATGCGGGTGCAAATCCCAGTTGATATTCGCCAGCCGCACATATTTTTTCACGATTCGGCCAACACTGCGCTGTGTCAGGCGCCGTCCGCGGTAATTCAAAAAGATGGCGTCGACGCTGGCGCGACGGCCGTGCTCTTCGCACTCTCGGAGCAACTCCTGGCGCACGGGCCAATAGCGTTGCATGGCTTCCGCGGCTTTTCCGCCGAACGGCACGATGCGTTCTTTGTTTCCTTTGCCACGCACACGCAGCATTTTGTCTTTCTGGTCCATATCTTCGAGATTCAGGCCAGTCAGTTCGCTTACGCGTAAGCCCGCCGCGTAAAGTAATTCCAGAATCGCGCGATCTCGCGGCAACAACAGCGTGTCCTCCAGTCTTGGTGGCCCCGCAGGGGATCCGGTTGCCGGCAATGCCTGTTCCCGCATTTTCGTTTCGCGTGGTGGCGTCTCATTGTGCGTTCCCGCCAGCTGGTCCAGGAAGCGGCTCATCTCCTCCGCCGAAAGCACCATGGGGATTCGTTTGGGGAGTTTTGGTGTGGGAACCAGCCGCGCAGGATTCTCTTTCAGAATGCCTTCGCGCACGCAGTACTTCAAAAAGGATCGCAGCGCCGCCAATTTTCTTGCGATGGAACTTTTTTGTAGTCCTTGCTCGTGCAGATGGCCGATGAATTCCCGAATCATGTGATGAGTGATTTTGGTGACACCGGGCGCTTGTAAACCAGGAGGCGAGAGGTATTCGCGGAACTGCTCCAGATCTTTGCCGTAGTTGATTACGGTGTGAGGGGAAGAGTTTCTCACCGACCTGAGGTACTCGAGGAAATTGTTGATGGTCTGCTTCAGCATCGTTCACGCCTTGCCTTCAGGCACACCTTACCGGCATGTCCTCCCGCTCTTTGTTCATCTCGGCTCGAATATCGCGTCACTGGATGCGGTTGTGCCGCATCTCGAATGTCCATCGCCTAGACTTTTACCGCCAACGGCGATTCTTCCGCCGCTGGTTTGCCCGTTGCTTCCGCGGGTTTGTCTTCCGGCGCCAGTTTTTCCCAGTCGCATCCTTCTTTAATGCAGGAATAGACGGTGCCAATTTTGCTCTTCTTCTCGACCACAAAGGGAGCACCGCACTTCGGGCAGGGCTGATCGATGGGCATATTCGCGGATGTGAAGTCGCAATCGGGATAGCGCGAGCATCCATAGAAAACGCGCATCCGTCCGCGACCGCCTTTGCCCATGCTAGCGCGCTTCACAAATTCGCCTTCGTTGCACTTTGGGCATTTGATTCCCATGGTAATGGGCCGCGTGTACTTGCACTTCGGGTACCCGGTGCAGCCGATGAACGTTCCGAAGCGCCCGTGCTTCTTGACCAAGCCGTTTCCGCAAAGCGTGCACTTTTCTTCCAGCGGTTCATCCGGTTGATGGGCAATTCGCGTGCCTGCTACGAGTCGCCGCGTCGTCTTGCAGTCCGGATAACCAGTGCAAGCCAGGAACGCGCCAAACCGGCCGCGTTTCAACGCCATCTCTTTCCCGCAATTCTCGCAATACTCAACCCTATTCTCGGCGTCTTCCGGAATCTCTTCGGACATGTCCTGGATGAAATCGCAATCGGGATACCGCGAACATCCCAGGAAGAAGCCGTGCCGGCTGATGCGCTCCAGCAGTTCGCCCTGGCCGCACTTCTCGCACTTCTTGCCCGTCGGTATTCCCGCCTTATACGAAATCATTTCGTCGCCGGCCTTATCCAGGTCGACGACAAACTTTTCCCAGAACTCGCGCACCGATTCCCGCCACGGCAGCTTGCCTTCTTCGATGTCGTCCAACTCTTCTTCCAGCCTGGCGGTGAATTTCACATCGAACACATCTTCAAAACTCTTGATGAGCAGAACGCATACGCGCTCGCCGAGCATTGTCGGCGTAAAGCGCCCCTGATCCTTCTTCACATACTCGCGTTCGACAATTGTCGAGATAATGGACGCGTAGGTTGAAGGCCTGCCGATGCCATCCTCTTCTAATTCCTTTACCAGTGTCGCTTCCGTATAGCGTGGAGGCGGCTCCGTGAAGTGCTGGTCGGGCCGGATGGAGTCCAGCTTCAAAGATTGTCCCTCGGTGACACGCGGCAGGGACTTGCCTTCGCCTTCATCATCCTTTTCGTCGTCTTCGCGGTCCGCGTTGGCCACCGGAATCTGGTAGACCTTCAGGTAGCCGTCGAACTTCATCACTGAGCCAGTGGCGCGGAATGTGTAATCCGCCGCAGCGATGTCGATGGAGGTCTGGTCGAACACTGCCGGCAACATCTGCGAGGCCACAAATCTCTGCCAGATCAGTTGGTACAGCTTAAATACATCGTCTTGCAGATATTTGCGCACGTCTTCCGGGGTGCGCGACACATCCGTCGGACGGATGGCTTCGTGCGCTCCCTGGGCGTCTTTCTTTGACTTATAGAAGTTGGGCTTTTCGGGCAGGTAGTCACTTCCAAATCGCTCGGGAATCAGTTGGCGGACTTGTTCCAGCGCGTCGTTGGAAACTTGCACAGAATCCGTGCGCATATAGGTAATCAGCGCCACGGATCCCTCTTCGCCGAGTTCCACGCCTTCATACAAACGCTGCGCGAGCGCCATGGTGCGCTTGGCCGTGTAGCGGAGCCGGTTGTAGGCGGCCTGCTGCAGCTTGGAGGTTGTGAACGGCGGCGGCGCATTGCGTCGCTTTTCCTTTTGCGCGACGCTGGCCACTTGCCACTTGGCATTACTCACTGCGGCGACAACCGCGTCCGCCGCTTCTTGATTCTTGACTTCGATATCCTCGCCCTTGTACTTGGACAGCTTGGCTTCAAAAACTGGCGGTTCGCCGGCATCCAGCATCGCGTGGACGGTCCAGTACTCCTGAGGAACAAACGCGCGAATTTCCTGCTCGCGTTCCACAATCAGCCGCAGCGCAACGGTTTGCACACGCCCGGCGCTTAATCCCCGGCGAACCTTGTCCCACAACAGGGGCGAAATCTTGTAGCCCACGATGCGGTCCAACACGCGCCGTGCCTGCTGTGCATCCACGAGCTGCGCATCAACTTGCCGAGGTTTCTCAAATGCCGCGCGAATGGCCTTCGGCGTAATCTCGTTGAAGGTCACACGAAAGATTTTCTTGGGATCGATGGGCTCAATGCTGATTTCGTCTTTTTGTTTTTTTGCGGGCTTGGCTTTGCCCTTGACAGTTAAAGCCTTACCGGGCTTCACTTCCGCTTTTGCGTCGGTCTTCTCGTCGGTTTCAGTCTTCCCGTTTTTCCCATTCTTACCATTCTTGCCGCTAATTTCATCGTCTTCGGGAATCAGAAACTTTGCGGGCTTCGACAGCACCATGGCCAGGTGCGCGGATATCGCTTCTCCTTCGCGATCCGGGTCGCCCGCCAGATAGACTGCATCCGCAGTGCTCGCGGCCTTTCGCAAATCATTAATGACTTTGCCTTTGCCTGGGATGATCTGCAGGGTGGGCTCGAAGATCTTCGGGTCGTCGAGTGTCACCGGCTTGCGAGGCGGTTTTGGAGTGGCGGCTTTTGCGCCCTTCTTCTTTTTCTTCTTCTTGGGTTTTTCGTCGTCGTCGGGCAAACGAATACCGATGGTCTTTTTCGGCAGGTCCATAACGTGCCCGATGGAGGCCTTGACCGTGTAGTTCTTTCCCAAATATTTGTTGATCGTCTTCGCCTTGGCCGGCGACTCGACGATTACCAATGACCTAGCCATGATTTCCTTTGTAACCCCGGATTACTCTTCTGGAAGGGCCAGCAGGGCGGTGTGTGTCCTTCTCGCTACCTTATCTCTCTCCGGCGTCTTTCTCTCTTCGTCTGGTTCTTGATGCGTCGCAGCCACGTTCGGATGCATCCGGCATCCGTTGGGGATCTAACTTCAACGCTTACAACAGTACCTTATTAAACTTTTTTCCCGGCAACTGCCGCACAATGCCTTTGATCTCCAGAGTAAACAGCGTAGCCAGAACTTCGCTGGAATTCAACCCACTGGTTTCCACTAGGGAATCAATGGGACGGGATTCTTCGGCGCTGAGCAGCTCGTAAATCTTTTTTTCTGATGGACTTAGCCCATTCGCGACGAGCAGATTCCGCTGTTTGGACTCGACGGCTTCAATCTGTATTAAGGCTGCTCGAACTGGGGTCGGCAGCTCTTCAATCACATCTTCGGCATTGGTGACCAGCTTGGCTCCCTGCTTAATCAGCAAGTTCGGCGCAAAGCTGACGTCTTGCGTCACGTTGCCAGGCACGCCGAAGACTTCGCGCCCAAACTCCATGGCCAGCCGTGCGGTGATCAGCGAGCCGCCGAATTGCTTTCCCTCAACAATGATGACGCCAATCGGCATTCCGGCGATGATGCGGTTCCTGACTGGGAAATTTTCCGGGGCGGGATGGCTGCCAATGGGGAACTCGCTGAGGATGGCTCCGCGTTCGAGCACCTTCTCCTAGAGCTTTTTATTCTCTTTGGGGTAACACACATCGATTCCGGTGCCCAGTGCCCCGATTGCGCGCCCGCCAACCGCGGTCGCGCCTTGATGGGCAATGGCGTCCACGCCGCGGGCCAGCCCGCTGACGATGGCCAGTCCGCGAGACGCCAGATCGCGCCCCATGCGGTCCGCCATTTGCGTTCCATAGACCGTTGGGCGCCGCGTTCCCACGATGGCGAGGCTCGGCCCGTTCAGGATGCTGGAGTCGCCACGGACGTAGAGCACCACAGGCGGGTCGTAAATCTGCAGGAGGGATCGCGGATATTCCGGCCCCGTCCAGTTCACCAGTTTGCAGCCGACTCGGCGCGCGGCATCCACTTCCTTTTCCGCTCGCCAAAAGTTCTGTTTCTTGAAAATGGCCTGGGCCACTGGCACGGGCAGGTTACAGCTTTCCAGACGTGTCAGCGAAGCGTGAAATACGCCGTCGGGCGAACCAAATTCGCGCAGCCGTCGAGCAGACAACCGGGCCGCGATGCCCGGCGTCATGGTTAACGCCAGCCAGGGGAGGGAAGCTTGCAGCTCCATGCTGAAGTGAGCCTAGGCGCATGGTTATAGGTATGTTAAGTCTAATTACAATTAACATGGCATCTTCGTTGTCTGCGGGAGTAAAAGCGCCCGCCTCGGAAGGCGGCCGCCACACTGCCGGCGCCTGACGCGCCGCCTGTGCCGCTTGTGGTGCTATTCTTGTTCTTAAGTCTTCCGCAGGCAACTCGCTCCAGGCCAAGGAGTTTCTATTGTGCGTGCTGCTGTGCCTCGTTTTCTGACAATGGTGCTGATTTCCTTTGTGCTGACCGCCTGCAATTCCACGATCGCGATCGTTGGCACCAGTGGTTTCTTTTTGGGATTCTCGACTACAATCGTGATCACGACCCAAGATGGCAATCCGGGTGCGTTGATCGTCACCATAAGCGGAGCGCCCGCTACTTCATCCATCGCGCTTGTCAACATGCCCACGGGCGTGACGGCACAAATCAAGCAGCCGGCTGCGTCGAGCACCGCGACGATTAATTTCGTTGCGTCACCCAATGCGGCTCCAGGCAGTTACTCCGTGCAGGTGCTGTGCACTTCAGGTAGCTCGAGCGCATCCAAGGATGTCACGATTGTCGTCGCTCCCACGACCGCCGTTTCCTCGGCGGTTGACTCGTCTCTCGGAATCAATGGGCAGTTGAAGCAGTTTATGTCCACTTCCTTCCAGCCTGCGGAGTGGGACTATCAGTTCTTCCAGAAACACGCGGCGATTGAGCCGGCGCAGCTGAACACGCTCGGTTCTCAACACATTCGCATTCAAGGGATTTCGCAGGCCGTGCCGTGGAAGGCCAATTCAAATCCGCCGCTGGCCACAGACTGGGACTTCAGTAAGCTGGATGCCATTGTGCAGCCGGTGCTGTCCGTTACGGATCACAGTCCGGAATTCCAGATCGCCGTGGCGCCTGCGTTTCCCGGACTTGTGGATTCTTCGGGCCACTTGATCGTGAATACGGCGAACCTGGGAACAATGGCCTCCTATTGCGCGAATCTTGTGCGCTACTACAACAAGGGCGGCTTTACGTGGGCCGGCCAGACATTTAAGTCGGCCAGCTCGCATCCCATCACGTGGTGGGGCATCTTCAACGAGTACAACATCAACGGACTCACGGCCTCCGAATACGTTCAGTTGTACGATGCGGTTGTTCCGGCGATGCTGGGCGTCGATCCCACGCTCAAATTTTCTGCGCTGGAGCTTTCCGACTACGACTACCAGGTTGGCGATCCGCGGAATAATCTGCCGACTTTTGTTGCCGCGCCGGCCTCGGGGGGAGTGAACGCACAGGTCGACGTCGCGTCCACGCATTTCTATTCGTCATGCAATCAGAAAGACACCGACGCGGTGCTTTTTTCCACCATTCCGGGCTTCGTCAGCGACGTGCAATATTTCCGGCAGCAGCTTGCTTTGCGTAGCGATCTGGCCAACGTGCCGGTGTGGGTGACAGAAAACAACGTCAATGCCGACTACTCCGCCGGCAATGGCATGAGCAACTGTAATCCCGGACAGGCGTTCGTTCCGGACACGCGTGGGACCAGCGCTTTCTTTGCGGCGTGGCGTCCTTACGTTTTTTCGCAGCTCGGCAAGGCCGGCAACCAGGCTCTTTATCATTGGGATTACGGAGCCGACACACAGTATTCCGAAGTCGATTACATCACTGGCAACAAATATCTTTCCTACTGGGTCGATTTCACTTTGTCGCAGATGTTTCCGGTCAGCTCTTCCGCCTCGCCTGCGATTCTGGCTCTTGAGTCCAGCGACATTTCTTCCATGGAATCGCTGGCCACCAAAAATCCGGATGGTTCTTATGTCATTATGATCACGGATCGCGCGGTTCACTCTTCCTCGGATAACAATGGGCCAGGCGATCCGCGAACCGTCATCGTGGATGTAACCGCGCTAGGCAACTATTCCTCCGTCACGCAAACGAATTTGCAGAGCGACACCGACCTGACGAAAGGTCCGCAGCCGGTGACGCTCTCGCCCTCTGCAAAACTTACGATTACGCTCAAGGGCTACGGCACGGCGTTCCTGCACCTCATTCCGTGAACTATAGGTTCGAAGAATAGCGCGAGGCCGACGATCTAGTAGAGCAGATCGGATCGCCACACTCATCGATTCGGCGTAGACTAGGATCGCACCGCTCCTGCGCACCCCTCATTGAATTTGCGCGCGACTACCGCCGTTTCGGTGTTGCGTGGTTACTGTTCGCCTTGGCCGTTTTGCTGCACGTGACCGACGAGGCCACGCACGATTTCCTGACCACGTACAATGCATCGGTTCATGCGATTCGCGCGCGGCTGCCGTTTCTTCCTATCCCGACATTCACGTTTGCGGTGTGGCTTACCGGCTTGAGTGCGGGCATTGTGCTACTACTGGTGCTTTCGCCGTTCGCTTTTCGCGGCAAGAGAGCACTGCGCTTGATCGCAGTGCCTCTCGGGCTTATCGTTGGCGTCTTCAACGCTGCGTTGCACATTTCGAGTTCGATCTATTTCCATCGGTGGATGCCCGGCGTGTACAGTTCGCCATTTCTTCTTGGGGCTGCGCTTTTTCTGCTGTACGCCACGTTTCGCGCCATGAAACATCCCGCCGTGGCGGATGAGCTGACATAAAAGTCAGCGCCACATTCGAGAATGAAAGCGAAGAATGAAGAGCTGCTGAAATGGGGATTTTGGTATTCGGTGTAGTTTATCTTGCTACAATTCGCTTCATGAGCCCTCGCCCGCGCTTCTTTACGCAATTCGCGCCTAACCTGTTGTTACTGTTGTTCAGCCTGTTCCTGAGGGCGGCGCCGCTTTGTGCGCAGCAGCACTGGAATTTGGAAGAAACGCTGGTGATCACCGACGTGAACGTGATCGACGTGCGCACAGGGGAAGTGCGGCCGGGCCAGGTAGTGGTGATCGAGCGGAACCGCATCACGACCGTGGGTTCGAAGGGCACGCGCTATCCGCGGAACGCTCCAACGGTGAACGCCAAAGGCGGCTATCTGATTCCGGGTTTGTGGGATATGCACGTGCATTTGGTGTTCGGCGATTGGTTTCCGTTGGCTCAGGAGATTTCGCTGCCGCTGTTCATTGCCAATGGCGTCACCAGCGTGCGCGACATGGGCAGCGAACTGGGTACGGTACAAGCTTTCCGCAACCAAATCGAAAGCGGCGAACTCCTGGGCCCGCGCATCCTGACCAGCGGTCCCATGCTCGATGGCCCGAAGCCGCGCTTTCCGAGTTCGCTGGCTATCGGTACGCCAGAGGACGGGCGGCGCGCGGTGGACGAATTACAGCATCGCGGCGCGGACTTCATCAAGCTACAATCACTCATTCCCGCGGATGCCGTGATGGCCATCGCCGATGAGGCGCGCAAGCAGGAAATACCTTTTGAAGGACACGCTCCCGATTCCGTCCGAGCCGCCGACCTGTCTGCCGCGGGCATGCACAGCTTCGAGCATCTAATTGGAATTTTTGAGGGCAGCTCGTTGGCGGAAGCAGAATTTCTGACCGGGACGAAAACGGAGTCGAAGTTTTTATCGACATATGATCCGGAACGCGCCGCCGCACTGGCCGTCATTTTGGCGAAGAACCAGACTTGGCAATGCCCCACGCTGGTTTGGGAGCGCGGCGGCAACTTGATCGACGTGACGGATTACAGCAAAGATCCACGCGCGAAATATGTACCCGCGTATTGGAAAGGTCACACCTGCAAGAAGATGAGCGAGGATGTGAAAGCGGGCTTTGGCACCGACGATCTTGCGACCCGCAGAAAGTTCCTGGACAAAGAATTGGAAGTGGTACAGATGCTGCACAAAGCGGGCGTGCCATTCCTGGTGGGCACGGATACGCCGCCGGGCGTTTACATCTTTCCCGGCTTCAGCCTGCACGAAGAACTGCAGCGCTTCGTTGCCGCCGGTTTTACGCCACTGGAGGCGTTGCAAAACGCGACGCTGAATCCGGCGCGATTCTTTGGCATGGAAGATCGGTTGGGAACTGTGGCGATGGGAAAGATGGCGGACCTGGTGCTTCTGGACGCCAATCCACTGGCAGACATCGCGAATACACAGAAGATTGCGGCCGTGATTGTGAACGGGAGGTACTTTTCGCGCGCTGATTTGCAGAAGATGTTGCTGAAAGTGGAAGAGTCCGCGAAAAAGCAGCCGCCGAAAGCCAGCTCGCCCAGCAGTTTCTAAGTTGTATTCATTCGGAAAGCTGTGATCAAACCCCGCGCTACATTTAAGACAAGAAACTGCGCGTTAGCCGGAACGTCGCGCGGATAGCGTCCCGCGATCAGTGACGGAAGGCTAGATACGCTGCGATGGCTCCAAGCAGTATTCCCGCGATCAGCAAAGCCGCAACTCCGATTGCATATGAGGCGGACTGCTGGAGATCCTGCGAGAAGGTTTTTCGGGATGGGGCGACGGGTTCGGCGGCGGATTCGAAACTTGGCGAAGGGTGCCCGTGTTCGCTACGCTCGCTTTTCTCCAACGACTGATTTGAGTATTCCGTTCGGGCAATGAAGCAGTAACCTCTGCGCGGAATTGTCTCGATAAACGCTGGCTGATCCGTGGAATCGCCGAGCGTCTGACGCAATTTGTTCACGGTGGTATTTACGTTCGCGTCATAATTAACCTGCGAATCCGGCGGCCACAGGCGCGCCCGCAGAGCTTCGCGAGTAACCACGTCGCCCGGCTTCTCCAGCAGGATCAGGAGCACTTCCAGGACTTTGTGCGGCAGAGATACCCGCGAGCCGTCGCGGAACAACTCCTGGCGCTGCAAATCGAGATCATACTGGCCAAAGCGAACGTAACGCGCGGCAGGGTTGCGAGGAATGTCCAAGTAATCGTCCGGTCGCGAAAACTGCATCGGCACTAAGCGAGAATTCATCGGTCTCACCGTCTATTTCGCGCACAACGCAAGTTCAGCTACTTCACCGGAAGAGGCACACGATTCCGCACGGGAACGGCAACGGATCAATCGGTTCGACACCCCAGCCGGTTACCGCTGATTCCGGGTTAGACGGCTGATTCTGCTTATTGGCTTCTTTAAAAATAGGCCAGGTTAGGAAATCTGGCGCCCCTGAGGGGCAAGCTGCGGGGCCATCGGCAGAGAGCGCAGGCGAATTCCGGCGACGTCAAAGACCGCATTGCTGATGGCCGGAGCCAAGCCCACGATGGGAGATTCGCCGGCGCCGACGGGCGGCTGGTCCTTGCGGTCAAGCAGGAGCGAGTCCATGGCAGGAACATCGCGGAAGCGAGGGACGCGATATTTCGAGAAGCGGTTGTTCAGGATGCGACCGTTATCGAATTCGATGGCCTCAAACAACGCGCCACCCAGGCCCATAATGTTGGCGCCGATGATCTGATTACGAAGGCCATCGGGATTGACGACTGCGCCGCAATCGAAGGCCGTCAGAACGCGCAGAATCTTGATATTTCCATCCGAGCCAGAAGCGACTTCCACAAATGTCGCGACATAGCCAAGCTTTTCGTAACCTCCGCCGACGCCATAGCCGTGATTGGCAGGTTTAGGGCCGCTCCAGCCGAATTTTTTGGCGCCCTCAGTGAATACAGCGCGGAGGCGCTCTTCCTTGAGGTTCCGGAGACGAAATTCCAAGGGATCGATCTTGAGGGAGTGGGCGATTTCGTCCATGTGAACTTCGCGCGCGAAATGGTTTGCGGTGGCGGCGAGGCCGCGATAAGAGCCCTGGCGAAGGGGAGATTTGACCTCATGAAACTGGATAAGCTGGTTAGGCACGTCGTAGTAGGTGCGAATACCGGCGCCGCCGGAGTTGTAGTTGTGAAATTCCCATGCGGTGAGCTTTCCCGAGGGATCGGCTGCGCTGGTAATTTCGATGACGCCAGCGGGCCGGAAATAGGCCCAGGTGAATTCTTCCTCGCGTGTCCAGACGACTTTGACGGGACGCTTTGCGGCACGCGCGAGCCGAGCAGCTTCCAGAGCCGCGTCGCCAGTATGCTTGCCTCCGTAGCCCGAACCAGTGTCTGGCATCAGGACGCGGATTGTTTGTTCGGGGACGTGAAAAGCGGCGGCCAGTTCGCCGCGAACGCCAAAGGGGCGCTGCGTGCCGGTCCAGACGGTGAGTTGATCGCCGTCCCATTGCGCGAGAGCGGCGCGGGGTTCGAGCGGGGCGTGCGCGATGTAGTTGATGTTGTAGGTGGATTGCAGGCGATTCTTTGTGGTGGAAAACACCGAGTTGACGTTGCCAACTGCGGTCCGTGAATTGTCGCCAGCAGGCTCCTGATTATTTTTGAGGTACTCGAAAAGTTGCACGTTGGAAGATTGTGGATCGGACTTCCAGGTGGCGAGGATGGCTGCTGCGGCTTTCACGGCGAGCGCCGACGTCGGAGCGGCGACTCCAAGAAAATTGCCGTCTCGAACTACGGTGACGTCGGGAAGCTTGCTAGCTTCGCTGGTGTCAGCGGACAGAATCGTCGCATCGAAAGCTGGAGGCCGGACAATTTTTCCATAAAGCATGTTCGGGAGTTTCTGGTCGGAGGGATAGCGATGCGCACCGGTAACAAAATCGCGGCCATCAACCTTTGGCGCGAACTGTCCCGCAACCGTCCACTGCGCGGGAGGGATGAGCGGATCTTCGGACGGAAGGAGTTGGGTGATCTGCTGACCTTTCACAAGTTCCGAATAAGTGGCGGAGCGCCACGAACCAGTTTCCAGAACTTTGCCGCCCGCGGCGGAAAGATGGGAAGGATCGATGTTCCATTGCTTCGCGGCGATGGCGATCAGGGCGTCGCGAGCGGCGGCCGACACGCGGCGCAACTGCAAGTTCATCGTGGGAGTAGTGCGGCTGCCGAAAGTGCCCATGTCGAATGGAACGAGTTGCGTGTCGCCCATGACGAGTCGAATGGAATCGAGGGGCACGCGAAGTTCCTCGGCGACTCCTTGGGAAAGAGAAGTGCGAATATTCTGGCCAACTTCCACTTTGCCGGTGAAAACGGTGATGTCTCCCTTTTCGCCGATATGCAGCCAGGCATCGATTTCCTTAGGAAGAGAATCTTCGGAATTTCTCCGAGCGGCACCCGATTCCTGAAGGGCGGCTGCTTTGGAGGCAGCGCAAAAGATGAAAAGGCCGGCCCCAAAGAATTTGAAGAAGGAACGGCGATCGGATTCGAACAGCCAAGAGGGAGGTGCGGAGAGCTCGTAACGCTCAGGCTCGATTGCGTCGGGGATTAGAGGCTTGCTGCTCATGATTGCGCCTCCGGCATAGCGGCTGCAGCCTTGCGAATGGCAGCGACGATGCGAGGATAGGTACCGCATCGGCAGATGTTGCCTTGCATGAACTGGAGAATCTCGGCGTCGGAAGGATTGCGTTTGTTGTTCAGCAGAGAGACGGCGGACATAATCATGCCGGAGGTGCAGTAGGCGCACTGCATGGCGTCCTCGTCGAGAAAAGCCTGTTGCACGGGATGAAGATGCTGGCCATGAGCGAGGCCCTCGACGGTGGTAACCGATTTATTGGCGACGTTCGACACAGGGGTAATGCAGGAACGATGGGCCTTGCCATCGATCAAGACCGTGCAGGCACCGCACTGGCCTTCGCCGCAGCCATACTTGCTGCCGGTAAGGTCAAGCTGTTCGCGAAGAACGGAAAGGAGGGTGGCATCGGTCTCGGCATCGACATGGAATGTCTGGCCGTTGATAAGAAGGCTTATGTTAGGCATACGGCACCTCAGACAAGAAAAGGGTACGTCGATGCGGATGAATGCGCAATCCAGTGATTCGGATGGCGCGTGGAGAAGATTCGTTACAATCTCTGTTACGTTGATTGCGAAGATGCCAGATTCTACGGGCTTGAGCCAGGAGAAGCCATTCATGATTACCGCGCCGGATTATCAGGCCATGCTTGGGGTCGCCCTAGGGGAAGCGCGCCTGGGGCTTAAAGAAGGCGGCATACCGATTGGCGCGGCGATTTTCGATCAGACGGGGAAGCTGGTTGGCGCGGGACATAATCGGCGTGTGCAGGATGGCGACCCCTCGGTACATGGTGAGACGGACGCGTTTCGAAAAGCGGGCCGGCACAAAAGTTACCGAAAGCTGATTATGGCGACCACGCTTGCGCCTTGCTGGTATTGCAGCGGGCTGGTACGCCAGTTCGGGTTCGGCACCGTGGTGGTTGGAGAGAGCAGAAATTTTCGGGGAGGCATCGATTGGCTACGTTCCCTGGGAGTGCGGGTGATCGATCTAGACTCGCAGGAATGCGTTACGCTGCTTGCCGACTATATTCGAGCGAATCCCGCAGTGTGGAACGAAGACATCGGCGAAGAGTAGATCAACAACGAACGCGCCATCAGGTCCCGCTTCAGCGAAATTTCCTGCACCCATGCTATAGTCTGACGCCTCATTGCGATGTCCCAGGAATCAGGGATGGAACTGACACAGTTCGACGCCTCTCTCTACAATCCTGACTTAGCGCCGATTCCAGCGGAAAGACGCACGTGGGGCACCTACAACTACGCATCGCTGTGGGTGGCCATGAGCGTTTGCATACCCACGTACATGCTGGCGTCGGGCCTGATTGCCGGCGGGATGAGCTGGATTCAGGCGGTGTGCACGATTCTGCTGGGCAATCTGATCGTGTTGATTCCTATGCTGCTGAACGCACACGCTGGAACGCGTTACGGCATTCCGTTTCCTGTTTTTGTTCGCGCATCGTTTGGTGTGCGTGGTGCGAACGTTCCCGCCGTCTTGCGGGCACTGGTGGCTTGCGGCTGGTTTGGGATCCAGGCTTGGATTGGCGGGCAGGCAATTTACTCGATGCTGCGGATCGTGTGGCCCGGCGCGGCGAGTGTGCCAGGAAGCGACTGGATCTGCTTTTTTCTGTTTTGGGCGCTGAATATGTTCGTGATTTGGCGCGGCATCGAAACGATCAAGTTCCTGGAAGGGATTGGCGCGCCGTTCATGCTGGTGGTGGGCTTGCTGCTTCTTTTTTGGATTACGCGAAAAGCGGGGGGATTGGGCCCGGTGCTGCACACGCCGAGCAGGTTTCACAGCACATCGGAATTTGTGCGCTTCTTCATTCCCGCACTGACCGGGATGGTCGGCTTTTGGGCCACGGTGGCGCTGAACATTCCCGACTTCACGCGCTACGCCAAATCGCAGCGGGCGCAAATGGTTGGGCAAGCGCTGGGACTGCCCACCGCAATGACGCTGTACTCGTTCATCGGCGTCGCAGTCACGTCAGCATCGGCAGTTATTTTCGGAGAAGCGATCTGGGATCCGGTGGTCCTGCTTGGGCGATTCAATCAACCCATCGTGGCACTGATTTCGCTGGTGGCTTTACTGGTCGCCACGCTAAATACCAACGTTGCTGCCAATGTGGTGTCTCCTTCCAACGATTTTTCCAACCTGAGGCCCAGCCTGATCTCGTTTCGGACAGGAGGGCTGATCACGGGCGTGGTCGGAATATTAATGATGCCGTGGAAATTGCTGCGTGATTTCAGCTCGTATATTTTCGGTTGGCTGGTGGGTTGTTCGGCGTTGCTGGGACCGATTGCGGGAATCATGATTTGCGATTATTACGTAGTGCGGCACCGGCAGCTTCAAGTGGAAGAATTATATCGCCGCGGAGGTCCGTACGAGTATCGCGCTGGGTTCAATCCAAAGGCGATTGTGGCGCTGGTGGCAGGAGTGGCGATCGCGTTAGTTGGGCTAGCCGTTCCGCCGCTGCGGTGGCTCTACGACTATGCTTGGTTTGTGGGTTTTATTGTTTCGGGCGGATTGTATTTTCTGTTGATGCATCGGCCAGTGAGGAACTAGGCCTTGCGCGTGGAATGGCTGTTGAATAAAGCACATTTCGCTTCTAACCTTTCTTAATCGTGGGGATAGGGATCAGGAGGCTGGGTTGACGGAATTTCAGCAAAAAACAGCGCATGCGCTCGATGAACTTCTGCCACCGCTGACAAGCAACGAGGCTGCCATAGAGGCAGCGCGATGCTTGATGTGCTACGACGCCCCCTGCACACATGCTTGCCCAACACACATCGATATCCCCCGGTTCATCAAGAAGATTTCTACGCAAAACTTGCGCGGCTCAGCGCGCACGATCCTGGAATCGAATCTGCTCGGCGCCACTTGCGCGCGAGTTTGCCCGGTGCAGGAATTGTGCGAAGGCGCGTGCGTGCTTGGCGCCGAGCATAAGCCGATCGCGATCGGCCGCTTGCAGCGGTACGCCATGGATTTTGCTTATGGAAGAGGCATGGACCTTTTCCAGCCTGCGAAAGCCAGTGGGAAGAAAGTTGCGGTGATTGGAGCCGGTCCGGCGGGTCTATCTTGTGCGGGCGAGCTCGCGAAGCGCGGGCACAGTGTAACGCTGTTTGAAAAACGGGACTTAGCTGGCGGTCTCTCGACCTATGGAATTATCGGGCTTCGCGAACCCGTCGAAGTTGCGTTGGCGGAAGTGACGATGCTCACTAGGCTCGGCATCAAGATAGAAATCGGGAAGGAACTTGGCACCAATCTCACGCTGTCTGACCTACAAGGAAACTTCGGCGCGGTGTTTCTGAGTGTCGGCTTGGGGATTACGACCAATTTGGGAATACCCGGCGAAGAACACATTCTGGATGGACTGGAATACATCGAGCAGAGCAAACTGGATGCCAACAGGCTCGTTGTCGGACGCAATGTTGTGGTGATTGGTGCCGGCAACACGGCGATTGATTGCGCGACCATCGCCAAGCGCTTGGGTGCAAGCGTGGTGACGATGGTGTATCGCCGATCGGAAAAAGAAATGACCGCATATGCCCATGAGTATGACTTCATCAAACGAGAGGGTGTGCGCTTTTCATTTTTGACTCAGCCGATAGGGGTGCACACGGAAAATGGATCGGTGAAATCTCTGGAATGCCTGCGCATGAGTTTGGGGCCGGCCGATTCCTCGGGACGGCCCTTTCCGCAGCCCGTGCCCGGGTCGGAGTTCTTTTTTGCGGCGGACCAAATTGTGAAGGCCACAGGCCAAGAGAAACCGTCGCTGGCCGCGATGCTGAAACTTAAAACGAACAAAGGGTTCATCCAAGTGAACGAAGACTTCGAAACGAGTTCGCCCGGTGTTTATGCGGGGGGAGATTGCATTCGCACGCGAGGCGCTGCCTCCACGGTGATGGCGGTGCAAGACGGCAAGCTGGCCGCGCGTGCGATTCATGAAAGGCTGGTGGCACGTGGCTGACCTGAGTATCAATTTTGCGGGGATTCGTTCGCCGAATCCGTTCTGGCTGGCGTCCGCGCCACCGAGCAACTCAGGGCTGCAGGTCCACCGCGCGTTTGAAGCCGGTTGGGGCGGCGCGGTGTGGAAAACGATTGGTGCGCCGGTGCTGAATGTGTCCAACCGGTATGGAGCGTGGCATTACGGCGGGCAAAAAATGCTGGCGATCAACAATGTCGAGTTGATTTCTGACCGGCCGCTGGAAGTAAACTTGCGCGAAATTGCGGAAGTGAAACGAGCGTGGCCGGATCGCGCGGTGGTCGTCTCGGCCATGGTGGAATCCAAGCCGGAAACATGGCACGACATCATTCGCCGAATTCAGGATACGGGCGCCGACGGAATCGAGTTGAATTACGGATGCCCGCACGGGATGAGCGAACGCGGGATGGGCAGCGCCGTAGGGCAGGTGCCGGAATATTGCGAACAAATCACGCGCTGGGTGATGGAAGTGGCAAGAATTCCGGTGATCGTGAAACTTACGCCGAATATCTCGGACATCGTGATGCCTGCACGGGCGGCGGTGGCGGCCGGGGCGAATGCGATCTCGCTGATTAATACGCTGAATTCGATTATTGGCGTCGATCTGGAGACGCTGGAAATCGCGCCGAACATTGCCGGGAAGGGTGGCCACGGGGGCTACGCAGGCCCGGCGGTGAAACCCATTGCGCTGAATATGCTGTCGGCGTTGGGAAGGGACCCGATCGTGAGTGGCTCGAAGCTGCCGATTTCGGGGATGGGAGGAATATCCACGTGGCGCGACGCGGCCGAATTTCTGTTGCTCGGCGCCAGCAGTCTGCAGGTGTGCACCGCGGTGATGCACTATGGCTTCCGCATCGTGGAAGACCTGTGCGACGGGCTGTCCAATTGGATGGACGAGAAAGGCTTCGCGAGCGTCTCCCACGTGGTGGGACAAAGCCTGCATCGCGTGTCAGACTTCAATAGTTTCGACCTTTCGTTTCGCGCCGTGGCGCGCATCGACCAACAGAAATGCATCCGCTGCGATCTCTGCTATGTGGCTTGCAACGACACGGCGCACCAGTGTATTGATTTGATCGCCAAAGATGGCAGCGTGGTGCAACCCCAGTCTTACGATATTCGTGCGAATGGTAAGGATGAGGCAGTGAATACGCGTGCGAGCGTTCGGGTGCGGGAAGAGGATTGTGTGGGTTGCCGGCTGTGCTATAACGTTTGTCCCGTGGAAGATTGTATTCGCATGGTTGAAGAGCCATCGGGGCGGGCGCCGGTTACCTGGAAGCAACTTTCCGAATCGCAGCGCGACGTGACAGAAAATTGGGAAAAAATGCGGGAATATCGCGCGAAAATGGGAATCCACATTCACTGAGAATTATCGGACGCATCGCGGAGCAACGGATGGCTTTGCTGATCAGGAACGGCGAAATCGTGACGGCGGGCTCGCGCCTCCAGGCCGATATTTACGTGGAAAACGAGACCATCACGCGCATCGGCAAGAATTTGGAGACTCCGCCGAATACCGAAGTGATTGACGCTACCGGCAAACTGGTTTTTCCTGGCTTCATCGATCCTCACGTGCACATATATCTTCCGTTCATGGCGACGTTTGCCAAAGACACGCACGAAACTGGCAGCATCGCGGCGCTGATCGGCGGAACGACTACCTATATCGAAATGTGCTGCCCGAATCGCAACGACGACGCGTTAGAGGGCTACCAACTTTGGAAATCGAAGGCGGAAGGCAAAAGCGCCTGCGATTATGCCTTTCACATGTCCGTGACCAAGTTCGCGAAGGAAACTGAATCGCAACTGCGGCAGATTTTGGCCGACGGCACGGCATCGTTCAAAATCTTTCTGGCGTACAAGAACTTTTTTGGCGTCGAGGATGGCGAAATGTATCAGATGCTGGAACTGGCCAAACGCCTGGGCGTGATTGTTACGGCGCACTGCGAGAACGCCGAACTTGTCGCACGGTTGCAGAAAAAGCTGCTGGCCGAGGGGAAGACCGGCCCCGAATGGCATGAACCCAGCCGCCCCGAATCAGTGGAAGCCGAGGGAACTGGGCGGTTCGCGACGTTTCTGGAGAACACCGGAGCAACGGGCTACGTTGTCCACCTATCATGCGAGAAAGCGTTGCATGCCGCACTTGAGGCGAAAGCGCGCGGCGTTAAGATCTACGTGGAATCCGTGTTGCCGCATTTCCTCCTCGACAAGAGCTATGCCGAACGCCCCGGCGTTGAAGGAATGAAGCACGTAATGTCGCCGCCTTTGCGCGCGAAGCGCAATCAGGACGCGCTTTGGAATGCACTGGCCGCCGGTTCGATCGATACGGTGGGGACGGATCATTGCCCGTTCGACACCGAGCAGAAGTGGATGGGCAAAGATTCGTTCATCAATATTCCCAATGGGATTCCGGGAATTGAAGATCGCGTGAATCTTTTGTATGCGCATGGTGTAAAGCGCGGAAGGCTGAGCCTGGATCGCTTTGTGGACGCGGCCAGTACCTGCGCGGCGAAACTTTTTGGACTATTCCCACGCAAGGGCACGATTGCTGTGGGAAGCGACGCGGACCTAGTGGTCTACGATCCGGATTATCGTGGCGTTGTTTCCGCAAAGTCGCATCACGTGAACAACGACTACAGCGGATTCGAAGGAATGCCGATTGAGGGCCGGCCATCGGTTGTGACGGTGCGCGGAAAAGTGCAGGTGCGGGACGGCAAATTCGTCGGCGAGCGCGGCCGCGGCAAGATGCTAAGGCGCGAGCCAAGCCATTTCTGAGCAAGCCTATGAGCCTGAATCCCAAACGCACAGTTGCCGAATTGAAAGAGCTGCGGGCGTTGACCAGCGACGAAAATGGCGCGCAGCGCGTCGCCTGGACAGATACGTGGCTTAAGGCACGCGAATGGTTTGCGTCAAAGTTTAAGGAACTGGCTGTTGAGCATCACTACGACGCGGCGGGGAATAATTGGGTCACGCTGCCGGGCACCTCTGAAAAATGTTTATTGATCGGCGGGCATCTGGATTCCGTGCCCAATGGAGGTTGGCTCGATGGTTCGCTAAATGTGCTGGCGGGGCTCGAAGTGCTGCGCCGAATTGGCGCGGAATTCTCGGGTCGCCCTCCAGTTACGGTGCGTTTGGTGGACTGGGCGGACGAAGAAGGCGCGCGCTTTGGCCGCAGTTTGCTCGGCTCTTCGGCATTTGCTGGAACGCATTCGATTGAAGCGGACCGCAGCCGGACCGATCGCGACGGCGTGAAACTGGAGGATGCATTGCGGCGTTGTGGAGTGGAGATCGATAAGTTTCCTGACGCCGGGAAAGAGCGTAACAACGCCGCGGCCTATCTTGAACTGCACATCGAGCAAGGTCCGGTGCTGGAGCGCATGGGGTTGCCGCTCGGCGTGGTGCTGGGTACTAAAGGCGTTGAGCGGCACATCATAACGTTCCACGGGCAAGAAGCGCATTCGGGCTCGACGCCGATGAACGCGCGGCGCGACGCACTGGCCGCGGCGGCAAAGCTGGCGCTGGAGATCCGGACGATTGCGAAGAAACACGAGGACGCGGTTTGCACCGTAGGCAGTGTGAAGACGTTCCCAGGAATCGTTACCGCAGTTGTGGGGCGCTGCGAAGTTACGCTTGACCAGCGGGACCTGGACGCCAACATACTCGCGCAGATGTATCGCGAAGCGCAGGAGGCCAGCCAGCGATTTGCCGCGGAAGAGAAGTGCACGGTGAACTGGTCGCGCTTATGGAATATCGAACCCGTGCCGTTTCATTCGCACTTACTTGGACTGTGCGAGCAAGCGGTTCGGGAAACGTCAGGCAAATCGCATCGCATGCCTTCGGGACCGTTGCACGACGCGGCTGAAGTGTCGCGCGCGGGAATCCCCACGGTGATGATGTTTGTGCAGTCGCTGAATGGGATCAGCCATAATAAGATAGAGGACACAAAAGGACAGCATCTGGAAATGTCGGTGGTAGCGCTGGATCGGCTGGCTTCCAGAACGATGGATTGGATTCAACAGCAGCGCTAACTGCGCGAAAGATCTCAAGGAGGGCAGGAAGATTATGGTTTCTCATTCCCGCAAAGTGGTTCAAGAAAACCGCGATTACACCATGTTCTCCTGGTCGGTGCAGGGGGCATCCAATCCCATTCATATGAAACGCGGGCAAGGGGTGTGGTTTTGGGATGGCGACGACAATCGCTGGCTGGACTTCAGCTCGCAATTGATTAACCTGAACATTGGTCACCAACACCCGAAAATGCTGGAAGCCATCAAGAAGCAGGTTGATGAACTGTGCTTCGCTGGACCTGGCTTCGCTACGGAACCGCGCGGACTGCTGGGCAAAAAACTCGCCGAAGTGACAGGACTCGCCAAAGCTTTTTTTACACTCGGCGGCGCCGAAGCCAATGAAAACGCCATGAAGATGGCAAAGCTGTTTACGGGCCGCGAGAAAATTATCACTCGCTATCGTTCTTATCACGGCGCCACCATGGGTTCGATGACCGCGTCGGGCGATCCGAGGCGTTGGCCTGTCGAGCCGGGTATCCCGGGAATCGTTCGCGTCTTCGATCCCTACTGCTATCGCTGCCCATTCGGACAAAAGGTGGAAACCTGCCATCGCGAATGCGTTTCGCACATTGAAGAGGTTATTCAGATGGAAGGCCCGAACACGGTTGCGGCGATTTTGGTGGAAGGCATCACGGGGTCGAACGGTTTGCTGGTTCCGCCGGACGATTACTACGCCCAGCTGCGCGCACTGTGCGACAAGTATGGGATTTTGCTGATCGATGACGAGGTGATGAGCGGATTCGGCCGTACGGGAAAATGGCTCGCCACGCAACACTTCGGCATTCGTCCCGACATTGTCACCTGCGCCAAGGGCTTGACCAGCGGGTACCTTCCCCTCGGTGCGGTGATTGTTTCCGACGCCATCGCCAAACACTTTGAGACCAACATGCTCTGGGGCGGACTGACGTACAGCGGGCACCCGGTGTGTTGCGCGGCTGCGGTGGCAAATCTGAATCTGTACGAAGAAGAAAAAATATTCCAGAATGTCGAGCGGCAGGGACGGTACCTGGCTGCGCGCCTCGAGGCCATGAAGCAGAAATACAACTGCGTGGGCGATGTCCGCTACAAAGGGCTATTCAGCGTTCTGGAACTGGTGAAGGACAAGGGCACGCGCGAACCTTTGGCTCCGTTCAACGGCAGTAGCCCAGAGATGACCAAGCTCGCTGGACATTTGAAGAGCAAGCATCTGTATGCGTTCAGCCGGTTCAATATGTTGTGGGTGTGTCCGCCGCTGATCATCACGGAAGAAGAACTACGTCTGGGTCTGGACATTATCGAAGAAGGATTAGCGGGGGTGGATGCGGTGCTGTCCGCGGCTTCGGCCCAACCAACCGAAGTTCTGGCTCGAAAGTAGAGATTTTCAATCAAGCATTGGTAGCACCGTCGCCGGTGAGGCTCGCGCCGCTGATGAATCAAAGATCAGAAAGCTGGGAATCAACCGGCACAGTTTCAAGACCTCCTGACCCATTCTCGATATAATCAGACAGTTTTTTGGCTCACCGGAGGACCAGATGCGGGAGTTCGCCTTAATGCTTATCGCGATCGGAATGGGGCTGATGATGCAGGAGAGGAAGGTCGAGCCCACATGGTTATACCGCGACGTTTCGGCTCTTGCAGAGCAGAAGATTGATTTGTCGAGCGAGTCGTGCCATTACACAGCGATTTTTGGCGAAGGGGATTCCGAGGCCAAATTGCCGCAAAGCGTGGCGCGGTTTGGGGAGTTGACCGTTGCGCCACGCGGCACCTGCCAGACGGTCGAGTACCCACGAGAAGAAGAATTGTATTTTGTGCTGGGCGGCAGTGGGGTGCTGCACTATGGGGAGAAATCGCACTCGCTGACGCCGAATGATTTCAGTTATGTGCCTCCTACAGTCCGGCACAGCATTTCCAATCCGTCGGGCGAAGCGCTTCATGTGGTGTTGACCACAGTGCGAATCCCGCCGGAAACCGCACTCGCGCCGCCGGCGGAATTGGCAGTGGCCAATCTAGCAGAGATCAAGGAAGAGACTGTCGGAGGTCATCCAAATTCCGTGCTGTACAAACTTCTAATCGGTCCGCACACCGGCACGCGTGACCGGATTAACGCTACGTACACTGTGGCAGATTTTTTTCTGATGGACTTTGCACCTGGCGGCACAAATACTCCGCACCACCACGAAGTCGCCGAAGAAATCTATCTGGTGCTGGATGGGGAAGGGCAAATGGCGGCTGGCGGCGGAATGGATGGAGTTCAGGGCTTACATCACGCCAAAGCCGGAGACGCTTACTACTTTCGGCCGAACTGCACCGTTGGTTTTTACAATCAGAAGGCTTCCGCGGCGAAAGCGCACATCTTGGCGGTGCGGGTATTCGTGCCGATGCCTAAGAATCCCGATTGAAGGTTTAAGCTACGGCAGAGGACGCATCGTTGAGTTGCTTCGTCCACGCACGGCAATGAGCGACATCTGCTCCAAATCAGGATAATGGTCGTCTTTATCGGCATTGCGTTCGGCGGGAGGAAGTTGTTGGACAGCAGTCTGTGAGGGCAATGGCCCCTTGAAATATTTTTGGTAGATACCGGCAAACTGAGGCAGCTCCTTCAGATTGTCCAGGTAAATCGTGGTGGAAACCACCTGATCGAAATTCATCTCCGCTTCCTCTAAATTGTCGAGGAGGTTCCGCATGGTCTGGCGGGTCTGGTCCTTCGTGGAAGCAGAATAGACGCCTCCGTTCGGTCCGGGAATGAACCCGCTTTTCGCGGAACAATACAGTGTATCGCCGGCGAAAACGCACGGGCTGGCGGTGGGACTCGGCGGCATATTCTTTGGACGGATGGAGCGACGCTGGCTGAGATCGCGGACAGCCACGCCGGTGTAAGTGATCTGCCCGCCTTCGGGAAGACTGGAGACTTCGATGGTGGCGCGAGCCGGAGTATTTCCAAATTCAAATCGGCGAGCGTATTGCTCGTTCATGACGCGCATCGGCACCGCCGTGGTCAGATAAGGATTCACAAAAACCATGTTGGCCAATGTGAGATTGGCGGCTTGAACCACGGAGTTCAGCCGGTCCAACGCCATATTGACTTGCGCCGCGGGATCCTGGGGAATGGATTTGTCAGCAAAGTCTGCGGCAGGCAGAGAGGACACAAACAGGCGGTCATGTGTGAGCATGCCGGGAGAGTAGGCCTTGCCTTGCGAAAAACCGGGCACCGAAACTGGCTGCTTGCCGCGAAGGTCTCGCACAGCGACAGCGGTGATTTGCACGGGCAATTCGGGAACCTGTGCCACACCTAAGACGGCGCGGGCCGGCGGATCATGCGGGAAATAGTTTGCAAAAACCTCGTTGAGCTGGGCGTAGTGACCTACATCGCCAAGGTATACCTGGACGTAAACGACGTGGTCCATGGTGAGGCCCGCGGTCTCAATGACTTTGCGAACGTTGTCCAGACAGTGACGCGCTTGCGCCGGAAAATCAGAAGGAGCGGCGTTCCCGGCCGTGCTGTGTGGGCCTTGGCCGGAGATATAAACGTAGTCGCCGGCATCGAACCCGTTTGGAGCGGGACGGACAGGAGATGCCGCATCCGTCGGATTTTGTGCCAGCAACGCGACTGCGCAAAAGAACAGGCACGCGGTTGACAATAAGATACGCCTCACGCGGCTTTTCCTTTGCGCGCAGCACCCAGAATCGACCGCAAGCGGTCTCCCACAATCATTTCTTCACCGGGTTGGATGGTCATGGAGACAAGCTCAATGTGATTCTGTTTCTTGAGTTCCTTCGCGTTAGGTTTTGGTTTTTCTATCCCTTCATGCACTGCAGACACCAGGCTGGGATTATCGATTCCGAGCACTTCGATAACGGGATCCCCTTCGCGAAGTTTCTGCACGCAATCCTTGATGCCAAATCCCCAAGCCTCCTGATCCCAGGAGACGCGCAGGGTCGGGTAGCGATTACCATCGTCCGGGATGTAGATTTCGGTCTGCACTCCCGGTACGGTATTGACGAGTTTTTGTATGCGCTCGACGCGCGCGTTCCATTCGTCATAAAGCTTTTTGGAATCGGTATTCAACCAAGTCTCAATCGCGGTCAGTAAACCGATGACCTCTTCTTTCCCAACTTTCATGGGGCGGCACACAGCGCCCTCGTACGGGCAGGAGTTTCGCACCGCGGCGTCGATCAGGTCTTTTCGGCCGAGGAGCACGCCGCTGCATTGCGGGCCGCGCAATCCCTTGCCGCCGGAGAAGGTGTAAAGGTCGAGCTTCATTTTTGCGTAGAGTTTGATGTTGTCGATAGGGGGAATACCGGCGGCGTCATCGAGCAAGAGAGGCACGTTGTGTTGTTTTGCGATGGCGGTTTCGCGCTCCAGCTTATCCTTCAGATCGGTGGTGTAGATCATCGCGGTGTTCGGAGTAATCGCGTTGGAAATATCGTCGGGTTTGTCGACGAGAACCAATTTCGCGCCGGTAAGGCGGATGGCGCTATCAAATGCGCTGCGGCCGCCTACCATGATCACTTCGTGTTTCAGTCCGGTGGTGTCGGGCAGCTGCCAGATTTTTTGCGGATCGCTTCCCGCCATGCAGGCCGCCGTCGCAGCGGCCATGGCTCCGGCTGCGCCCGAAGTAATGACGCCCGATTCCGCCCCAGTCAGTTCGGCCAAGCGACGCCCGACTGCATGATGCAAATCGACCATATTTACAAAATAGCGTCCGGCTTCGGCTTGTGCGTCGCGGGCTTCCGGAAATTGCAGGGAGCCACTGAGGTAAGTCCATGTTCCTCGGCAATTGATGACCGTCTTGACCCCGAGGCGGGCATAAACATTGCTCTTCGGATCCAGGCCCATTGCGGCCGCGGACTTTACATACAGGCCCTGAGCGGCGATTTGAGCCAACAACGGCGAAGCGACCAGCATTTTCATGAATCCGCGGCGATTCGGTTCTTTTGCAAAGGGCATTTTGTATCCTCTCGGAGCGAGTTTGTTATTTCGTAAAAACTAACGTTCCAAAATGTTCGGGCACGTGATTGGGATCGCGGTTGACGACGCAAGTCGCCTGCCAGCACATAAAGTGGCGCACCGGATCCTCTCCCAACCCGTCGATGCGGTAGAGGTTGGCGCGCCACTTGGTGCCGCGCTGCACTTGTTTTTCACTGACGGAGCGCAGTGGCACACGCGCCGCCGCGTACCAGATGTGATTCTTTTCATCGATGCGGCCCTGGGGTTGCCAGCCCGAATTCCACTTGGCGTCAGAAATGTCCTTTCTGAGATCGATGGCAAGGTCGACCCAATCGCCCGTGGGGGCGATTTCGAATTCGCGGTAATGCATGATGTCTTCCCAATCATCGCCCAGAAAGAACTCGACGACGTCGCGATCCCAAAGTTTCAGGCGGTCTTTGGTGTTGTCGGCGGGTAGCCAGAGATTCAGTTCGGTGTAAGGGGAAATGAACAGAAGATAAAGGTCAGAGTCGGTCCAGAACGCGCGAACTTCGGTCTTCAGCTTGGGGTAGTCGATTTGATGAGAACAATCCTTTTCGATCCACGTAGAGGCGACATGGGCCCAGGTGGGAGAGTCAGGATTGGTGTTCAAATTCCCGGCTTGCGCAACGTAGGGAATGGAGAACGAAGCTCCCGGAGGAGCGAACTCGCAAACCTTCGCGGAGGAATCGCGGCTGGAGGACTGTGGCGTTGGGCTGCCGGCCGCGCGGACTCCGACTGCAGGCAACCTAAGGATAGTCACCGCGCACACGATCAAAATCAGGAACGCGAAATTTCGCCGTGAGAACATTTTCAAGGGCGAGCCACGGTTCTTAGCTGCGGTTCGATTGTGAAGGCCTTCTCGAACTCCGCACGTGACTCAGCCTCCTTTCCTTGCTTCTGTAGGGCCAATCCCAAATTGTAGTGCGCTTCCGCATAGGAAGGCTTCAAGCGAACCGCCTCAAGAAATTCCGATTTAGCGGCGCCGTTATCGCCGGCCTGCAGCAGCGCCAATCCTAGATTGTTATGAGCCTCCGCGAAACGCGGGTCGCGATGCACCAGTTCCTTGAAAACGCTGATGGCGCCGGCGGTGTCGTTTTTCTGGCTCAGCACCAGGCCCAACTGAACGCGGGCGTCGGTGTATTTGGGGTCAAGGCTCAAAGCTTCGTTCAGTTCGCGAGCTGACTCGTCGAGTTGTCCCGATTGTGCCAGGGCAAGACCGAGATTGTAGTGCGCGTCGGGAAGGTCGGCATCGGACATCACCGCCTGGTGGAATTCCGGGAGGGCGCGATTCTGGTCACCATTGCGCCAGTAAAGAAGACCGAGGCTGGTGTGGACCTGGGCATAGTCAGGCTTCAATTGCAGAGCTTTGTCGTAAGCCTCTTTTGCGCGCGCATAGTCCTGCTTGCGATCCCACGTGACACCCAGGTAGTAATAGCCGGTCGGCAACTCTGGGCTTTGTTCAATGGCCTTTTGAAAGAGATTCAGAGCTTCATCCAGTTGTTGCTTCTTGAGGGCTTCCACACCTTGAAGGATGAGCAGCTTCGCTTGTGCCAGGTGGGCGCGGAACTCGTGCAGCGCGTTCACTTCATCCAGTTCCTTGTGCGAAGCAGCGGAATCGCCTTGAGCACGCAGAGCGATTCCCAAGCTGTAGTGAGCTTGCTCAAAATCAGGTTTCAGTTCGATGGCACGCCGGAAAGCGGCAATAGCGCTCGGCAAATCACCTTCCGTTTTAAGCTCCATGCCCAAGTTGTATTGGGCATTGGGGTCGGTAGGATCGAGTTCAGCGGCCTTGCGGAAATTGCCCAACGCCGCCTTGTGATCACCTTGACGCCGCAGGGTGACGCCGAGCATGACGTAAGCTCGCGCCATCTTCGGATCGAGACGCAGCGCGGTGCGAAACTGAAGCGCGGCGGCATCCAGCTTGCCAAGCTGGCCTTCGACCTGCCCCAGGTCGAAATGCATTTCCGCGGAAGGCTTCAGGACAACCGCTCGGGTGAGTTCGCGTTCCGCAGCGGCAAAATCATTCTGCTCCGAGTAAACATGCGCAAGGAGGCGATGCGCAGGTGCATCGGTGGGTTCGGATTCCACCGCTTTGCGTAGTTCCTTCAGCGCACCCGGTTGATCATGGAGGTCATAGAGGGCGGCGCCCAAACCATAGTAAGCCTGACCCCATCCTGGCTTGAGGCGAATCGCGGACTCGAACTCTTCGACGGCTTGCTTGGTGTCACCCTTGTAATGCAAAGCGAGAGCGAGATCGTAGTGTGTGAGGGCGTCGTTCGGATCGAGTGCCAAAGCCTCGCGATACGCTGCGATGGCTTCGTCCCACGACTTGGAACGAGCCATTTCCGTGGCCTGCTGCCGGTAGCTTTCGGCCGACTGTGCGAGCGAAGTTGGCGCATCCGCAAGAGTGATGATGAGAATAGACACGACTAGGAACAACCCACCATGGTGAAGAATCGGATCCGTGCGGCCGCGCATCATCGGAAACAGCGTAGCATGCGCAAGGAACCCATGCGAGACACCTAGCATGGCAATACCGCTGCCGGATGTCTCGCTGGTTTGCTGAATTACCAGTAGAACTTCGCGCTGACCTGACCAATGCGGGGATCGCGAGCATTGGTGACGATTCCGAAGCTGGAGTCGCTGATGTTCCCACTAGGATTTATAAATTGCGCGTGGTTGAAAATGTTGAAAAATTCGAAGCGCAGATCGAACGAGAATCTCTCATTAATCGCGGTTCGCTTCAAGATACCGAAGTCGGTGTTGTTGAATCCCGGGCCGTGGAAAAACCGGCGGTCGGCGGTCCCGAAGGTTCCTGGAACGCAATTCTGCGCGAATGTGCCCACACTCGGCAAGCAGGCTGCTGCTGTCACATCCCCTGGGAATTGTGGTGTCGCATTCGCAACATCTGTCGGAGGCGGAATGAAGTAGCATCCCGTGATGGTTGGGCAATTCGGATTCGCATTGCGCGGATTCAGTTTCTGTACCGGGCCGACGCGATTCGGCATATCCGTGGACGAGCTACCCCACAGAGTGAAGTCACCGTTGCCCTGGTTCAACTGAATCGGGAAGCCGGTGGCGAAACGGGTGATTCCCTGGAGCTGCCAGCCTTGGGTCAAGCGCTTGGGAGCGTTGCCAAAGAGGCGGTCGAAGGGTACGGCCCAAATGTAACTGACCACAAAATTGTGCGTGATATCGGTGGAAGACAAGCCACGGCTCAATTTAGGATTTACGAAGTTCACCAGGTCCCCGAAACCGGAGGAATCGTCCAAGGCTTTGGCAAACGTGTAAGCGGCCAGGAAGCTGAAGTCGTTGGCCTTGCGTTCGACGGTGATTTGCCCGGCGTTATAGATCGAATTGGCGCTGGTGAATGTGAACGTGTTGCCATAGCCAAAACACACTTGGAGGGCCGAATTCGGGCAGTTGTTTGGATTTAGAAGTTTGTTCCTGGTGCTGTACACGAAGCTGCCACTCGGAAGTTGGAACACGTCGTTCTCGGCACCAAACCCGCAGCCGGTCGAGCCAGCGGTGGTGTCGAACGCCCCCTGAGCACTGAGTTGCTGGCATAGAGTCGGGTCGCCCGGGTTGGATTCCTGCTGGGTGATCAAGCGGTGCCCTTCAGTGCCGACGTACGCCATCGTGAGTACGGTTGACTTGGTGAGCTCGCGCTGGATGGAGAGATTAAAGTGCTCCGCGTAAGGCAGTTTGTTGTGAATGTAGTAGCCAGGGAAATAGTTGATGGGCTCGAACACCGAGAAGTCCAGTGTCTTGTTGGACGGGGCGCCCGGAATCGGCAAGGTATAAGGAAAACGCTGTCCCAGCGATTGCCCGCTCTGTCGAATCAGGAATGGCTGGTCAAACAGTACCGAAGCCGGGGACTGCCAATATAGGCCGAACGGGGCATCAGCCACTTCGTAGAACAGGTTTAGATCCTCGACCGAAGTGTAGTACAGGCCGTATGCCGCCCTGATGCTAGTCTTCCCCGGGCCTCCGAAGATTTTTCCCAGCACGCCGTCCGAAAATCCCGGAGAATAGGCCAATCCCAATCGTGGGCCGAAATTGTTGTATGTCGTGGGGGCGAGCGTTTTTGGAATGCCTTTGTCGCCCGGGAATACCAGGCCTTCCGGAGCAAGTGGAAATACCGTGGACTGTTGACCTGCAACCCACGTCTGGATTTTCCCCTGCCAGTCGTACCAGGGCATGCTGACTTCCCAGCGCAAGCCTAGATTAACCGTTAGGTTGGGAGTCACCTTCCAGGTGTCTTGGACAAAGGCGCCGCCATAACGCGTCCGGGAATCCAGCACCTGTTTGGCGGCCTGGATGTAAGCACCACCACAAGAGTTGCAGGTTGCGCCGAGGAGGAAATCGGCCATGTCAGAGCCAGTCACCGAACCGTCAAATGTGAATTGTCCGTTAGGGCTGGCGTAATTCCTCTCGTTTACCATCAGGTAGCGAAATTCGCCGCCGAATTTCCAGGTGTGTCTGCCGGCCACCTTTGAAAAGACGTCGCTGACCATGTATGTGGTATCGGGCTGGAAGGTATTGAGTGTGGGCACGCCGATGTTCATTCCAATCTGGCCCAAGGTCACCTGTGGCATATATTGCGTGTACCCGGGCAGGGAGGCAATTCCCAAGGTGTCTGCACCGGTCACAAAACCGAGCGAGGACAGGTCGGCGAAACTGCCCGCGGGATTGTCTTTGTGAACCGAGGTACGGAAGAAGCTGATGCGCGCTTCATTGACGGCGGTTGAGCCGATCGTCTTGGTATTGCTCATGACGAACTCTTGCGCGCGCGAAGGTGTGGTGGTGGGAAATCCAGGCACCGTGGCAAATCCTGCCAAAGCACTGTCAACGGTAGTGTTATCGATGTTGTAGTACCACGACCAGTTCCCGGTTTTTTGATTGTTGAAATCGACACGTTCTCCGAACTTGTTGTCGTGGATGCTGCTCTTCTGACTGTTGTTCGAATAGTTATTCACGTCGCCAGCCAAAGTGGGCGTAGGAATATACGGAAGAATGTGGCTTGTCGGGGACGCCCATGCCGCTTGGGGAATCACGCCACCTGGGAACACGCACTGCGTCGTATTGACACAGCCGACAAAGCTGTATTGTTCGCCTTGAGTGACGGGGTAGCCCAAGCGTTGCGATAGCACTTGAGCCCAATAGGGCCCGTCGATTGTGCCAGTCAGGGTTGCGGGGTCAAAATTGCCTTGCCGCTCCGCGGCTGTCGGAACCGTGACCAAGCCTGTTTCCGCACCTGCCACCTGCCGTGTGCCCTGGTAGTCGGAGAAAAAGAACAGGTGGTCTTTCCAGATAGGCCCGCCGAGTGTGTAACCAAACTGATTCTGGCGCAATTCAGACTTAGAAGGCGCGAAGTAATTCCTGGCATCCATCGCGTCGTTCCTCAGGAACTCGAACACATCGCCGTGGAAGGCGTTGGTGCCGGATTTGGTGATGGCGTTCATCACCGCGCCACTGAATTTTCCATATTCGGCGTCGAAGCTGTTGGTAATGAGGCGAAACTCTTCGACCGAGTCGAGATTGGGGACTAAACCCGCGCCGAGGTTACGCCCCTCGCTCACGTCACCGCCGTTCACGAGGAAGGCGTTGGCAGTTTCGCGCTGGCCGTTGACGGAAATATTGCCGGCGTTCAAATTGCCGGAGACGGGACGGTCGCCACCGATCGTGCCAGCCGTCGAGGGCGCAACGCCCGCCTGCAGGCCCAGCAGATCGATATAGCTGCGGCCGTTGAGCGGAAGAGCGAGCATCTTCTTGGAGTCGATGACATCGCCGAGCTGTGTGCTTTCGGTCTGTACCTGGACGGCGTTGGCTTCCACGCTGACGGTCTCAGTCGTCGATCCCAAAGCCATGGTCACGTCGATATTCTGTTGGTCGTTCACCTTAATTTCGATGTTCGTTTCGGTGAACGGACGGAATCCCGTGGCTGTGACGGTGAGCGTGTAACTGCCCGCCGGCAAAGCCAGGACGTGAAATGAACCGTCCGGACCGGTAACGGACTCGTATCTCAGATTGGTTTTCACATTCGTGATGGTAACGTGCGCGCCGACGATCGCACCTTGCGAACGGTCACGCACGATGCCCTGAATCGACCCGGTTACATCGGCGTATAGCAAGTCGGCACTTACAAACAGAGTTAAAACGATTAAAATAAGGCGAAAGACACGATTCCCCATGATTCCCCCCAACTAGGTCGCGCAGTTTAAAATGGAGCGCGCGCGAAGTCAAGCGATTCTCAATTGAATTTACAAATGTGTTTCATCGTTGTTGCTTATGACCGGGGAGGGAGGCTGCGCCGCAGTCGAAAACAAGTATTTCGCGCGGTACTAAGGCAATGTGAACGTGAAGATGTCGGAGCCAGCGGCGACGGCGACAAACTGTTTCGAGTTGACGGCATAGGTCATTGGAGACGCGCTGATAGTCTGCCCGGTATTAAAGTGCCATAACGATTTTCCAGTGGCAGCGTCGATGGCTTCGAAGGATTGCGCGTCATCGCCAAAAAAAACCAGTCCGCCAGCGGTTGTCATGACACCAGCGGATGAGTGTCCGCTACCGGACTGAACATAGCGCCAGGTAGGCTGATCCCCATCGAGGGAATAGGCCAATAGAATTTTCTGGCTTCGGTCGCTCTCGCTGCGGCTGGCTCCCGTGGCGTAGTAAGTCTGGCCCGGAACAAATTTCTGGGCTTTGAGCTTGTAGATGTCGCAGCTTTCCAGGGCCATAAAATAAAACAGGGAAGTTTCTGGATTAAAAGCGGGGGAGTGCCAGTTCGTGGCCCCGACCATGCCTGGGCAGATGCGAGTACCTTGTTCCGTGGGCTTGAGATCTGTTCGAACGGGACGGCCTTTTTCGTCAATTCCGCTGGCCCAATTCAGCTTCTCGGAAAAACGTCTGGCGGACAGGAATTTTCCGTCGGTGCGATTGAGCACGTACAGAAAACCGTTGCGGTTGGCCTCCACGATGAGCTTTCGAGGCTGGCCTTTGAAAACAGTATCGACAAGAACCGGCGTTTCAACCGCGTCGTAATCGAAAAGATCATGCGGCGTGAACTGGAAATACCATTTCAACTTTCCATTATCGGGATCCAGAGCCAGCAAGCAGTCGGTGTAGAGGTCATCGCCGGGGCGCGGACCACCGTCAAAATCCGGCGCCGGGTTGCTGGTGCCCCAGAAAATGGTGTTGAGTTCTGGATCAAAGGTTCCGGGCATCCAGGTTGTGCCGCCGCCCAGTTTGTAGCTTTCGTCCGGCCAACTGGATGAGCCGAACTCGCCGGGCGCGGGAATAGTCCAGAAACGCCAAGACTCCTTGCCGGTTCCCGCATTGTAAGCAGCGACAAACCCGCGCACGCCATCGTCGCCACCGGAAGTTCCGACAATAACGTTGTCTTTCACTACGAGGGGAGCGCTGGTGGCGCCGTAATTGCGGTTTCCATCGGTGTAAGCAACATCCCAAAGCAAGTGGCCCGAGCGAACATCGAGGCACAGCAAATGTGCATTGTCGGTTTCCATGAAGATGCGGTCGTGCCAAACGGCGACGCCACGGTTGTGATGCTGCGAGGCATCATCAATCAGTCCTTCGGTGATCGGTCGTGAGTAGTGCCAGACGATTCGACCGCTCTGCGCATCCAGAGCGTAAGCATCGTTGGCGGAAGTTGCGAACATCATTCCGTCGACCACCACCGGGGTCACTTCCAGATGGCTGGAGTTTGGGGAATGAAACACCCACTGTGCGCGGAGTTGCGAAACGTTCGCGTTATTGATCTCGTGGAGCGCGCTATAGCGGCGTCCGGTGTAGTCCCCGTTGTAGGAAAGCCAATTGTGGTCGACGGGAGTTGTAAGCAATTGAGATGGGGCAACGTCAACGCGTGTGGAGACGGAAGTGGTGGCCGGGCTCTGAGCGAGCGCGAGCGGGGTGGCAAACAAGAGGAGGAAAAAGCGCAATGTGAATCTCTGCATTCCTAGCATTGTCGAGGTTCTATCCTTAACGGCATCTTATCTTAGACGTCAAAGAAGCAGGAATTGCTTCGGACGCAGTAATTCTCCTGAGTGCGATGCTCATCGAGTTTGCGCGAATCATTCGTCGTTCTCAACCAGATACTTTCAACTCGCGAACCGCTTCTCCGGCGCCGCTGAGGTTAGCGAGCCGCATCTCGGAGTACTTGCGAGATATAAGTACGCCTGGTGCGCCGGCACGGAACGCCGCTAAAACCGCTGCCTTGACGCTTTGCGGCGTGCACTTGCTGTTACCGGGCTCGGTTGGAATGTCGATATCAATGCCCGGCCAGATGAGAGTGTTGGTGCCGGCAACTCCGGCCAGCGAACGTTTCGTCTCGCGGAAGACGTAATCAGCCGAAAGGCCGGTGCGAGGAATCTGATCGTAGCTGCCTTCCTTGATGCCCATCACCGCGTAATTGAAATCGAGCAAACCCTGTTTCGAGAGATCGCCATAGAGCGTCGAACCAATGTTGTCGACGTACAGCGCCATGCGCTCGCCACCACAGTTGTTGTACATCACCACTTTAATGAAATCCGAATAATTCGACAGTTCATGAAGGTCCTGCTCCGCGCGGTAGATGGGATTGAAGGAATTGTTATGCCAGATGTGCCATCCCACGGGCACGGACGGCTTAGCCGTCTTCACGGTTTTGTAGATTGCGGCATAGGTTTCGCGAAGGCTGTCCGTCCACAGCATCTCCCATGCGGCCAATTCGGGATATTGCAGCAGCAGGCGCCAGAATTGAACGTAGTAGCCGTCCACGGGGCGATTGCCTGCGCGGGCAGAACGAACGTATTTTTCCAACTCCAGAAAACCTTGCCGCGCGCGCTCCACGTTGATGTCGCGCTGTTTTGCTTTAGTCTGACAAAATTCGCAGAAGCAAGTTACGTGGCCCGGATCGACCGGCGGCACGTCGTGCGTGGCTCCCAAACTGTCTGTTAGCGCGCCCTGCCGCTCGGAGCCCCACATCAGGCCGTCGATGTCATAGGAACGGGCGTAGTCTTCGACCAAGCCAGTGAGAAAATTCCGGTAGTCGGGATTGTTGACGCACAGTGTCTCGGCATTTCGACCGTAAAGATCTTTTTCCTGCAATTTCTGAACGTTGGGCAAGTCGGTGCGAAACACGTCCTCCAGCCAGCAAACCACCTTCATGTTGCGTTTCTTAGCGGCGGGAAGTACTTCGGCAAGGATATCCAGGTTGCCATGGTCAGGCGCGCGGGAGTCCTTAAGAACCGTGTTTTTGTAAAATTCGGCATGAGGAGTGGCGAAGTTCCCACCATGAAAATTGAGGTCGTATTCCTGCTTGCCGTGATCGGGTAGCGGTTGGCCGGGGATCTGCCTTCCAGCAATGCCCCTACCGTAGGTGAACACGGCAAGAAAAAGCGTGTTCACGCCGGCTCGTTCCTGGAGCACATCGAGAACCTTCTCAGTTCCTTCATCGACAAATGAAACTGCTCCCACCTGGATGCCGATCATTTTGGCGGGCGGAGCAGCCTGACTTGAAGTCGGCATCGCTAAGGCAGCTCCGGCCCCAGCGGCGATCTTCAGGAATTCGCGGCGATTCACGTCCGATCTCAACATGGACTGCTCCCCTTGTTCTTTCCGCTGCATCATGGCTCCTCTTCTGTCGGATGCCTAGCTCGAGCCGACCCATTGTAGCCAGTTCGACGCGGACGGCTAAGCGAATTATAGAGATTAGTGAAATAGATGTTGTCGAAGAGGGAAGTTACGTCATCTAAAAGGAGCCAAGTTTCGTCACGTTCCGCAGAAAGGGTAAGTTATGGCCAAGAAGAAAGTGGCTGAGTTGTTGGTAGATGTTCTCGCCGAAGCCGGAGTCAAACAAATCTACGGCGTTTCCGGTGACTCCCTCAACGGAATTACCGACTCGATTCGCGAGAACGAACGAATTCAGTGGATCCACGTGCGGCACGAAGAGACCGCGGCGTTCGCGGCGGGAGCGGAAGCGCACCTGACCGGGCGATTGGCGGTTTGCGCTGGAAGCTGCGGTCCCGGCAACTTGCACCTGATCAACGGACTGTATGACTGTCATCGTAGCCGCGTTCCGGTCCTGGCGATTGCGGCGCAAATTCCAAGCAACGAAATCGGCAGCGGATATTTCCAAGAAACGCATCCGGAGCATTTGTTCGCGCAGTGCAGCCACTATTGTGAACTGGTTTCTCAGGCGGAACAGATGCCACGGGTGCTCGAGATTGCGATGCAAACCGCAATTTCACGACGTGGAGTTGCCGTCGTAGTGATTCCGGGGGATGTGGCGTTGCGCGAGGCTGTCGAGCAGGGACCGCGCCTGCATTTCGCACCGCCGCAACCCAGCGTGTGCCCATCCGAAGACGAAATCGCGACATTGGCAAAAGTTCTAAACAGCTCGAAGAAAATCACAATCCTTGGTGGGGCGGGCTGCGCCGGGGCTCATGCCGAGTTGCTCGCACTCGCCGAAAAGTTGCAGGCTCCGATCGTGCACGCAATGCGCGGGAAAGAGTTCATCGAGTACGATAACCCCTTCGATGTGGGCATGACCGGCCTGCTCGGTTTTTCCTCGGGCTACCACGCCATGATGAACTGCACACTGTTGCTAATGCTTGGGACTGACTTTCCGTACCGCCAATTCTTTCCCAAGAATGCCACCATCGTTCAAATCGACGTGCGAGGAGAGCAACTCGGTAGGCGTACAAAAGTTGACTACGGTTTTGTGGGTGACACAAAGACTACGCTTCGCGTCTTGCTGCCAAAATTGGAGCGGAACCAATCCGAGGAGCACCTGAAGACTTCGCTGGAACATTACCGCGAGTCTCGCAAGGATCTGGATGATCTGGCGGCCGAACAGCACGGCATGAAGCCGATCCATCCGCAATACGTGGCGCGCGTGCTCGACGAGCTTGCCGCCAAGGATGCCATTTTTTCCTGCGATGTTGGCACTCCGACAATCTGGGCGGCGCGATACCTCACCATGAATGGCAGTCGGCGCCTTCTCGGTTCCTTCAATCATGGATCGATGGCCAACGCATTGCCGCAAGCGATCGGCGCGCAAGTCAGCCATCCTGGACGTCAGGTCGTCTCGTTGTCCGGAGACGGAGGCTTAGCGATGTTGATGGGAGATCTGCTATCGCTTCGCCAGTTGAAGCTACCGATCAAACTGATTGTCCTTAACAATAGCGCGCTGGCCTTCGTCGAATTGGAAATGAAAGCCGCGGGCATCGTCGATTTTGGAACAGACTTGCACAATCCAAATCTTGCAAAACTGGCGGAGGCCGCCGGTCTTCTGGGGATCAGAGCGGAGACACCGGATGAAGTTCGGCCAGCGATTGAACAGGCTCTGCAATACGATGGGCCAGCGCTGGTGGAAGCTATTGTGAGCCGGCAGGAACTATCCATGCCGCCGACGATTACGCTTGAGCAGATGAAGGGTTTTACGCTTTTCACGCTCAAGGTGGTGCTCAGCGGACGCGGGGACGAAATCGTCGATCTGGCGAAGACCAATCTTTTCCGGTGACGGGCAAGAGAGCGACTATTCTTTCGGCGCAAGGGATTTGTGCTTGAAATGCCGGACGCCGCTGCTGTATTCGGCGACGGTGTGGCCGTTTCCCCGGAGCTTGTACTTGTAGGTGGTGAGTCCTTCGATGCCCATGGGACCGCGTGCGTGCAGCTTGCCGTTGCTGATACCCACCTCGGCACCGAGGCCGTAACGATAACCATCCGCAAAACGTGTGGAAGCATTGTGGAACACCCCGGCGGCATCGACTTCCTGCAGAAAGCGCTCAGCGGCTTGCTGGTCCTCCGTAACAATGCATTCGGTGTGCCTGGAACCGTACCGGTGAATGTGTTCCAGCCCCTGTTCCAGTGAATCGACGACTTTCACAGAGAGGACGAGGTCGGAGTATTCGATGGACCAATCTTTTTCCGTTGCAGGTAGCAGCTCTGCATCAGGAAGCAGTGCCAGCACACGGGGACAGCCACGAAGTTCCACCTTCGCTTTCTTCAGTTCGGCTACGACCTTGGGGAGAAATACGACGGCAATCTCTTGATGCACAAGCAGCGTCTCGACGGAATTGCAGGCCGCAGGATACTGAACTTTAGAATCCAACGTGATGGATACGGCTTTATTCACGTCGGCCGCTCGGTCGACGAACACGTGGCAGATTCCCTCGCCGTGGCCCAGCACCGGGATACGACTGTTCTTTTCCATGAAGGCGACAAACTCTTTCGACCCGCGCGGGATAAGCAGGTCGACTTCGTGCTCGAGACGTAATAGTTCCATCACGTCGGAACGAGACTGCAGCAATTGGATGGACTGCTGCGGTACGTCCGGAAATCTGCGAAGCGTCTCTTTCCAGATGGCCACAATTTGCTCGTTGCTATGTGCGGCTTCCGCGCCTCCTTTTAGCAAAACCGCGCTGCCCGACTTGAGAGCCAGAGAAGCAACTTGCGGAAGAACATCGGGGCGGGATTCAAATACGACGGCAATCACGCCGAGGGGGCAGGACTCCTTGTGCAACACCAAGCCATTGTCGAGTTCAGTGACTGCCAAGTGTTTTCCAAGCGGATCAGGCAGGTTGGCGACTTCGCGGACGCGAGCAGCCATTTCACGGATGCCACTTTCTTTGATTCGCAGCCGTGAAAACAGGGCCTGTGTCATCTCTCCAGTAGAAACAAGCTTTTCTGCTAAGGTGCAGTCTTTGGCATTCGCAGCCAAAATGCGCTCGGCGTTTCCTTCGAGCGTCTCTGCGATTGCCAAGAGAGTGTCCGTGCGGATTTTGTCCGAAAGAAGCGCGAGTTTCCGGGAAGCTTCGCGCGCGGAGCGCGCCATCGAAGAGACATCGGTCGGAAGTCTGGTTGAAGAGGTATCGCTCAAGGCTTCTGCTCCAGAAGAACAATGTTATCTCGAGTGAAGAGGACGCGAGTGGTTGCTGCTGAGTCGCTGGCGCAGTTGGCAATGCCTCGGGCGAATTCGTTGCCGTCAACGTTGGCAATGCTGACCACGTCCATCAACGCAAATGGTCTTTCAACGCGAACGACTCCTGTCGAGAGCAAGCTGGCTTTGCCGCGCGTGATGGCACGCTGCGCGCCCGCATCGACTATGACGCGACCACGCACCCCAGCAGCATAGGCAAGCCAACGGCGTTTTCCCTTCATTCGGCTGGACGGCAGGAAAACAGTCCCTTCCGGTTCTCCCGCGAAAATTCTTGGCAGCGTTTCCGGTCGGCTGCCATTTGCGATTACGGCCACGCCACCGCAATTCATGGCAATTTCAGCGGCCTCGAGCTTTGTTACCATGCCGCCCCGGCCGGATTGCGAAGGCCCGCTGGCAACGGCCCTCAATTCCGGGGTTACCTTTGAAATCAGCGGAATCAATTGCAGTTGAGCTGCTGGGCCGGCACGTTTCGGTTTCATAGAGGTATCGGCGCGCAGGAGGCCATCAACATTCGTGAGAAGAATCAAAGCGTCTGCTTCCAAGCCACTCATGACCAAGGCGGCCAACCGGTCATTGTCGCTGAAGGCGGCGGAGCGAGCGTGGTCACCGACCTCCTCGAGTTCCGCGGTCGAAACCGTGTCGTTTTCGTTGACGATGGGCAGCACTCCAAAGCCAATCAGTTTTTCCATCGTTCGCCGCAAGTTGGAATAACGTTGCCAGTTACTGAAATCTTCCTCGGTCAGCAGGACTTGGGCAATTTTCACGCCGTACGCGCCAAATAGCCGCTTGTAGGCTTCCATCAGCAGGCTCTGCCCAACCGCCGCGCACGCTTGCTTCGTTGCCATATCCTTCAGTCGAGAGGGGTGAAGCCCGAGCCATCCACGTCCCAGTCCGACGGCGCCGGAAGATACCAAGACGACTCGGCGGTGGCCCGTTTGCAGCGACGCAACGGCCCGCACGATTGGCTCGATCCGTTCGGAGGAAAGTTCGCCCTGGGGACCCGTGACCGTGCTGGTTCCCAGCTTGATGACCACGCGTTTCGCGCTAAGCAGAAGGCCATTTCGCTTTTGGTCGCTCTGAAGTACAGATTCGCTCATTCGGCGCCACCTGAACTTACTAGAGTACGACATTGGCGACAGTTATCGAATTCGAATCAAGCAGGTGGGGCTACAGACGTCTCCCGCGATCCTTTGAAACGAAGTTCAGCAGGAAGTTCAACAATCAAAACGCTGGGGTCGATTCATACACCAGCCGATGACTACTGTTCATATCGTTCGACAGTATCCGCGGGGCGAAGCTTTGCTTTATCCGAGGCTTGCCCGAATTCGCGCAGCGCGCGTCTCTGCCGCAACAAATCCCAATACCGATCGAGTTCCACTTTTATTTTGGCCAATCGACCGCGATCATCATCCGTCAGTTCTTGCTGGGCATACAGACGCTCCTCTTCCTTAACGAGCGCGTCGATGTGACCAAGTACAGTTTGGTCATTGAACTCTTTCGCTATAATTAAATTCTCCTCCTGCAACGATTCGGTCATAGGATCTTGCGTTCAGTCGCACTGTTGCGGGCGATTCAATTGATTGGATTCTACACGATCGATTTAGGTTAAGGACAATCAGGGGACAAGATGCCTTGGTTACGGAATGTATCTATGGAGAGGGAGTTCCTATCCGCTCGACTCGCTCACCGGCCCGCATGGAAATGCGTTGTGCCACGCGGGCCGGATGAGCGAACTGGTGGTTCTTACGAAGCAGTCGCGGTTGCGGCTCCTTTAAAAAAGGTCAACAAGTCGGCGTTGATTTGGTCCGCATTGGTTGCGGGCATGCCATGGGGAAAACCCGGATAGACTTTGAGGGTTGCGTTCTTGAGGATTTTCGCAGACAGCAGGCCAGCGGCAGCGATCGGCACAATCTGGTCGTCGTCGCCGTGCATGACCAACACCGGGATGTCGATTTTCTTCAGATCCTCCGTGAAGTCCGTCTCAGAGAATGCCTTGATGCAGTCGTAGTGAGCCTTCATGCTTCCTTGCATTCCCTGGAACCACCAATGCTCTCGAATGCCCTCGGAAATCTTTGCGCCCGGCCGGTTATATCCGTAAAAGGGGAGAGTAATGTCCTTGTAGAATTGCGGGCGATTGGCGGCAAGCGCTGAGCGGAGTCCGTCAAAAACTGACAGGGGCAGGCCCGCGGGGTTCTTATCCGTCTTGAGCATGAGCGGAGGCACGGAACTGATGAGCACGGCTTTGACAACACGCTTCGCGCCATGCCGGCTCAAGTAGCGAGCAACCTCACCACCGCCGGTCGAGTGCCCAACCATGATCGCATCCTTCAGATCGAGCTCTTCAAACAATGCAGCGAGATCGTCCGCGTAGGTGTCCATTTCATTGCCGTCCCAGGTCTGATCCGAGCGGCCATGGCCACGCCGGTCGTGGGCGATAACTCGGTAGCCGCGCTGCCCGAAGAACAGCATTTGGCCATCCCAGTCGTCGGCACTGAGTGGCCAGCCATGGGAAAAAACAATCGGTTGGCCTTTTCCCCAGTCCTTGTAAAAAATGTGCGTACCGTCTTTGGTCGTAATGGTTGCCATCTTCTTCCTCCTGAATTTGCTTTCTGGCTCGAGTCAAGTAATCAAACCAAACCCAAACTCTTACGCCGCGCGCCGAACGTTCGCGGGATTTATTTGTCTCAGGACCCGGGATTTCCTCAGGGCGGCCTTGGCGTGGAACACGCGCCCCTTTGTGGCCGCGATGGAAATACCCAATTTTCGAGAGGTCTCGGTCAGCGAGCGCTCCTGGAGATGGCAGATCTCGATCGCTGCGCGAATTCGCGGGCGCAGCGAACCGAGCGCCTGTCGCAGAAGTGTCGCCTGCTCGTGCTCGGAATAGCTGTCTTCAGGATTCAATGAGCGATCAGGCAATTCCAGTATCTGCCGCTCTCCGCAGAATTCTTCTGTCGTCTGAATTGACGTTTCGCGGTACTTGCGCTTCGCGCGCATCTTCATCAGGGCGGCGTTGATGGCAATACGCGTCAGCCACGTTGAAAACTGGGACCTGCCGTCGAAATCCCTGATGTGAATCAGGGCCTTCAAGAAGGATTCCTGGAGGGCATCCTCCGCGTCTTCGTAATTTCGCGTGATGCGAAGTGCGACGCGCAGAATTTTCTTCGAGTGGCGCTTACAGATTTCGCCGTAGGCTGCCTGGTCGCCGTCTCGGGCGGCTAAGAGAAGATGTTGTTCCGAAATTGTTTCGAGGTCGGCGCTCGAAATGGAAATGCGGTTAATATGCGTTGGCTGCGATGTAATGGCTAACAATTTATGATCTCCTTCCGTTTCACTGCTGATCTCTTGCAAGATTGGCTCGGCGAAGACATATTCACAGAATCGGAACAGAGAAACATCACGGGATGGAATAGTTTTTTGATATATCGCAAGAGTGGGTTTGGCCTACCACTATTGGAGGATGCGGAGGCCGTGAGCCCTGTATAGCTAGCGGGCAGAGGATTAGAAGGGCCACGTTAAGCTCCTTACTCTTCTTCTTTGCGCGGCGTGGGCGAGGGAATTACGATTTCTTTCCAACCAAAGATATGGGCATCCATGGAAAAAGAGCCCGGACCAATCAAAGCGATGGCCACAAACATCGCAATCAGCCGAAAAACAACCAAACTCGAGCTCAGCAAACCCCAGGGCAATGTGCTCCAGACGAGCGCGGCAGCGCATTCCAGGGCGGCCAGTGGGCTGACGATCGGCGTCAAAAATCCGATCACGATGAAGATGCCGGTCAAGGTGAGAAGAACGCTCACCGCTAAAGCGTTCGGGCTCAGGCCGGAATGCGAAAAGAGAAGCATGACGCCTTGAGCCGCAAGCGTAGAACCGCCTGCTGCGCGCAAGACCAACAGTCCAACACCAGGAGCGCCGCTTGGAAACGTGGAGAATAGTCGCTGCAGAGTAGCCCCCGTCAAATGCTAAGGCCTGCAATTGCCGACGATAGATGACAAGCAGGCGCGGTGGAACCCCACTTTCCGGTATCTTTTCCTACCGCTTTAGGGGTACTAGGAAGAATCGGTTCAGGGCTACAGGTGGATAATTCCGCGACGTATCGCGATGGCCACGGCTTGCGTACGGTCACTGGCTCCGAGTTTTCCCATGATGTTTTTGATATGAACTTTGACAGTCTCTTCGGTGATAAAAAGCTTTTCGCCGATATCGCGATTGCGGTTGCCTTCGGCAATCTGTTTCAGAACCTCGATTTCGCGGCTTGTGAGCGCTTCATCACTCATGTGTTCCGCAAGTTGCGCCGCAAGTTGGGGAGGGATGCGCTTTTTGCCGGCGTGAACCTGGCGAATCACTTCCACCAGCTCCTTCGGAGGCATATTTTTCAGCAAATAGGCGCGGGCGCCGGCCTCCAAGGCGCGCTGGATCTCAACGTCGCCCTCGAAGGTCGTGAGCATGATGATGCGCGCTTCCGGAAATTCCGTGCGAATCGAGATCATGGTGTCGATCCCGCTTTTGTCCGGCAGACGTAGATCCATAAGCGTGACGTCGGGCTTGTGCTTGCGAAATTGATCGATAGCGTCCTTCGCGCTGGCGGCGTCGGCAATCACACACATATCCTGCTGGCTGTTGATCACCGCCGCGATTCCTTCTCGCAACAATGGGTGATCGTCCACGCTCAGAATGCGGATACCGTTCGTCGTCATTGGAGTTGCTCACTCTCCGCCACCGTTTTACCGTCGCTGCTCTTTTTTGCATACAACCGGGAAAACCAGAATCTGCCACCTTTCGAAGGCTGCGAAGTGAAAGCGATGTTGCCCGGAACGGACAGCTCCATTTCGGTTCCAGCGTCAGCCCGGCTTAGAACTCGCAGCCGCGCACCGATCCGTTCTGCCCGTTCGCGCATGCCGGAAAGCCCCCAGTGGCCTTCGCGGCCTTCGCGCAAAACATCGGCGGTAATGCCGATTCCGTTGTCGCGCACCATAACCCGGAAGAAATTAACGCTATATTCAAGTTCGACAACGATTTCGGCAGCTCGCGAATGCCGGAAACAGTTTGCCAAAGCTTCGCGGCCAATATGATAGATGTCGTCGCGAACGGCCGGGCGCAATTGCCGCGGCGTGCCTTCCACGATTACGCGGAACTCCGTGTCGCTGGTGGGAGACAGTTCCTGCTGCAATCCGGAAAACGCCTGTTCCAGGTTCTGATCGAACACATCCGATGAGCGCAGTCCGCGGACGGTGTTGCGACCTTCGTCGATGACCCGTGTCATTAACTGGAGCGCGCGTTTCACGAGTGGTTTTGCCTCGGAGTTGTCCGGCAAGCGATCGTCAGCGACGTGAAGCTGCATGGAAGCGCTCAGAAACCCCTGCAACAAGGTATCGTGCAATTCTTGCGCGATTCGCGTACGCTCCGCGAGACGCTCTTCAAATCGCATGTTCATTCGCGCGGCGACAGTCCTGATACGCAAGCGATAAATCAAAAACACCGTGAGCGAGCCGAGCACCGCTGCTGCGATCCTGAACCATATCGTCTGCCAAAACTGGGGCGTGATTTCCATTGGTAAATCGACTTCGGAACTATTCCAAATCCCTTCGCTGTTGGTGGCCATTAAACGGAAGCGGTAGGGCCCGGAGTTCAGGTTGTAGGTGACTTCGTGCGCGGTAACCGGATTGCTCCAGGATTCGTCAACCCCATCGAGTTTGTATTTGTATTGCACGTGCTCTGGCATCGAGAGGCTCAGCGCCGAATAGTTAAAAATAATTCTTCGATGTGGGCCACTTAGGCGCAGCGAATCGCTCATGCTGACTGGATTTCCATCGACGGTAACCGAGTCGATGTGCACGAGCGCCGGTGGAGAAACAGAACTCGCACGCGCAGGGTCGACAACAGATAGCCCTCGATTCATCGAAAACCAGATTTTCCCGCTGCGATCGGCGAACACAGATTGGAAACGTTTCACACCCTCCACTCCGATCAATCCGTCTTCCAACCCGTATTCGCGTACGTCCGATTTCTTCAACGAACCGTCGAGAACCTTGCGGCCCTCGAGTCGCAACACATGACTGGACGTAGAAATCCACAGCAATCCGTTTCCGTCTTCGGCAATTCCCAGAATCTGTTCTCCCAAATCCGTGGCCAATCCAGAAGTATTCTGAACCTTTCCGGATCGTATATACGCCAAGCCTGCCGACGTGCCAACCCAAAGAACATCTGAAGAACCGAATAGCAAGCAATTCACGCTGTCGGAAGGCAGGCCTCGGTCTTTTCGCAACGCGCTCCATCGCCCTTCGCGGAGAGAGTCGACCCCGCTGGGAGTCGCAAACCACATCGTGCCGTTGGAATCCTCGGTGATAGCCGCTATGGTATTCGACGACAGGCCGTCCTCCGTCGTGTATGACGTGAAATGGCCATTCTTCAATGCGCTCACGCCGCCACTCAGCGTGCCAGCCCAGACGGTTCCGTCGCGACTCTGGTACACGGCGTAAACGCCGTTTTGCGCTAAGCCATTGGTTTGCGTATAAGTCTTTGCGGTGGGTCCCCCCGGTGTGAATGTCAGATGCGTTAGTCCTCCACGCTGTCTGCCGAGCCACACGTCGTCATTCGTTCCCGAAATCGAGTAGACAACATCTTTCGCAAGGCCGGCGCTGGTTACGTTGCCGTTTTTTCCGCCGGCCAACCATTGCAGGCCACCTTCGTACGGCGCAAACCAAACGCGCTCGCGCTCGTCGACAAAAATCGGCCCGCCGCTTTCTGTCTTCAGGCCGCGCACCGCATAGGTCACGAAAGCGCTGTCGCGAAGACGATCAATCCCACGTGGGCTTCCGACCCACACATTCCCTTCGCGATCTTCAAAGAGCGCGGTGACCGCGCCGTTCGCGTGCGAGTTCTGAACATCGAGCACAATTCCATCGGCGTTAACACGAGCCATGCCGCTGGACGTGCCGATCCAGATATTCGAGTCGCGGTCGCGAATCATGGCGCGCACCGGCAAACGAACCAGCGCCGCAGGAATTCCCTGAGTTGTGATTTCGCTTCCATTCCATCGCAGCACGCCCCGATCCGTGCCAACCCACAGTTCGCGATTGGACAGTACCAACAGGCAGTTGATCGGGGTAGCCGAAGGCAGCTTGCCGGCCGAATGCACTTCTCCATCGCTCATGTAGAAGAGGCCCTTATCGCGGGTTCCAAGCCACAGTTTTCCGTCTGAACTCTGCGCCATCGATATAACCGCGGAGTTTGGCTCCGCAAAACGATGAGGGGTTACGCCTGTGGCCCAACTGAGCCGCGACGAAAGCTCATCAGCGCCTGGCACGGACGAGAAGTTTGCAGCAGCCGCGCCTGGAGCCACGATTTCGAATCTTTCGTCATGGTAAGTAAGAGGGCCGAGAGCCAGCGACGAAAACAGAATCCTGCCGTCCAGCCGCTTCGTGAGCGCGGTTATGCCAAACTCGGCTTCTTCCCGGCCCAGCTCAAATTTCCCGCGGTGGTAGCGCAAAATCTTGGTGCTCCGCAATAGAATCCAAAGATCGCCCTGCGAGTCGGCGACCAATTGCTCGACCGCGCCGATGGGAAAAGAGGTTGGAGTTGCCTGCGGGAATGCGCGAAAAGTCAGTCCGTCGAAGCGAATCAGCCCTCGTTCCGTGCCGATCCACAGATATCCGTCCGCCGTTTGCGCAATGGCAGTAACGGAACCGCCACTAAAACCTTTCTCGCTGCCCCAGTGGTCCCGCATATATTGGGAAAGCTCGCGATGCGGGTCAATCGCTTTGGCCCTGAACGCGCAACACACCGCAACAAAGACCATGAACGCGATTCTGGGAAGGCTTTGCGGTTTGCAACGCGCATCACGGGAAGTATTCGAATTTCTCAACTACAACCTCATTTCCCTTTTTCTGTGGACTTTTGTCGCTGGCGACGACGTAAAACAGAAGTTGAAAAGTCTCCTGGCCGGGTGTCGGCACTCCCGACGTGAACACGTGCTCAAAAACAGCAGGGCTATCGGGCTTGAGGGATGAGCCGCGAACTGTTTTAAAACTCGCTCGACCCGACTCCCAATGCAGCGAATGCGTCAAAGTACCCGCCGGAGCTACGAATGGAGCTACATTGCCGGGCACGAAAAAGGGCTGAATACCATACTGCGCATTGTTCTTTTTCTCCGTATCGCCCCATCTGCTGATCTCAGTATCCATTTCGCGATAATGCTGATCGCCGCCCCAATCGTCGAATGTGGTTGTGCTAAAAACGGTGGCTGGTTCCAGATGCGAAATGTCTCGCACCACAACGTTATAGGTTCCGTAACCCAAGCTTCGCGTCATCACCACTTCCGCGCAAGACCATTTCCCTTCTTTCTTTTCAATACGGAGATGCAGCGCGCCATTCGCGTCGGTCCAGGCATTGCCTCCATCGTACAGATTGTTCATTCCGCCGCGATCGCTGGCAATCGTGCGCACTTTCCAGTCGTAGCCACTGAAGTGCACAATTTTTACCGGCGCAAGCTCAGGGGTGCCTACACCCTTCTCAATTGTTACGGCGACGATTGAACCGCCGCTTGTCGGCGCCACATCCATCGTTGGAGGCGGATGGTAGGTCGATTCAATGAGCATGGCGGCGTACTCGAATCCCAGGTGGGTCTCTGTGCTCCAGGTAGAGTCCGCCTGAATGGGGATGAACGGTTTGTCGGGCCACGGCTGCACCCACCACGGGCCGCTTCTTGCATACACCACGATCCGCTGTCCCGGGCGCGCGCCGGCAACACGGCCCGAGATTGTGTCGACCCGTTCTCTGCCGCCTTGCGCCGCCGGCGGAATTTTACTGAACACGATGGTGGGAGTTGCAGCGGGCTTGGTCGACCGGCAGCCTAGCAAAATACAGCCAAAAAGCAGGGGGAAAAGAAGTCTACCGGCAAGGATAGCCCCTGTACAGCTCTGTTGGATTTTCCCTCGCTCGACAATGTTTTGCATTGGCTCTTTTGCGTTGATCACTCGATCTCCTTGCCGTTCAGGGCGGTCAAGAAAAACGGTCGACAATTTAAGAGCAATACTGGGGCGCTAATTCTATCTTGTTTCGGAACAAATAGCAGCCGCTCACGATGTTGTTGCGGAATTCGACGGGCGCGATCTAACCGTCACGCTCCAAGGCTGTGTCGTTCGACCCAGGAGCGGTATGGTAGGGCTTATTGCGGATGATAATTTGCAGAATAATTGAAACGACGACGTTGAAGCCATGTCCCCATTATGTTGCCAAGGTCCTAAATCAATTCGTGCCGCCGGCCGTCAGCTTGTTTTGCCTCACTCTCGAATAACCAGAGATGCAGAAATGCCCAAAGCAGCAGGCTAACGGAACCCAACGCGGATAAAAATGCGACAAGCACTTGAGAGCCAGAAAGACTGATTCCCTCACGTGTGAACGGACGCGCAGGGGCGGCCTGGACCAACTTTAGTTTCGGCTGAAGTTGTGTGGCTTCCAGAACTCCGAGGGAGAATTGAATTTGGCCGAGGCCTTCTCGAATCTCATCGGCGCGAATCATCACCTGACTCCCTTACTGCTCAAGAGGCAGTTACTCGTTCTCACAGCGTTGGATGACCATTAGAAAGAAAAGATGTAAATTTTCGCGAGTACACCCAACCTTTGTGCGGAATTCGAGCGGAGCGACTTTCACAATTACGGCCATTTGCGGCGTTGTAGTTGTCGCGTGGGTAGCGCGAATATCGGTGCTTCAAAACGTCGCCGAAAGCCTGCTGCCTTCCCGGCGAAACTCCTTGTTATCTGGAGTTCACTCCATCAACGCTAACGATGACGGAATGGATTTTGCAATTGGGAGAAATGCTTTAGAATGAGTATTAGTTCCACTGTGGGCGTGTAGCTCAGCTGGGAGAGCACCTGCTTTGCAAGCAGGGGGTCACCGGTTCGATCCCGGTCACGTCCACCAAAACACTAGCTATATTGTTGGTCTGCACTTGGAAGGTCGCTGTAGGTTTACGCCGGGATTACCGTGAGCCGCCCGAAAAGTAGCAATAGGAAGCCGCCACAGCGACGAACGAACGAGGCTGACGATCTGCGACACGTCGGGAAAACTGTAGACTTCATCTACAGTTATGCACCTTTAGTACCCTTTAGTACCCTGTATTAGCTGAGCCATCGCCTATCGTTTCAATCCGTGAGATTCAATTGATGGGCTTTATTACTTCTCCGGATTTGCGGACAAATCGGGACTTGACCCCAGTCGCGCGACCACGGACTGTCAGACCTGCTGCTTTTTAGCAGAACTGTTGGTTGTTGAGCCTTCACCTGCTTCTTTGCGAAGAGCGTTTCGTTTGGTCTAAGCAGATTGCGCTGGCGTGCCCAGTCATCGAGCCGTTCGAGTCTTTCGGGTAGACTAAGGCCTTTCATATCCTCGGCAGCACATACGCCGAGCAGAAAATACGCTTTGCGGTCATCTTTCGGCCACGCTTCTTTAGGAAATTCCACACCTGCGGCTTCGCAAAGACGCTCTAACCGTTGGAGCAGTTCGTGTTCAATGACGCGATGCATTGTTCTCGTGATGATTTTTGGCCTGTTAACTAACACTTCCGCCATGTCAGGCTCGCTTTCTTATAGATTGCAGCTCATCAGTTCTTGCGCCGTCTATAGAGCCAAGTCCACCACAAAAAAGGACGGTCAACGCCCACGTAGCTTTTAGGAGTTTCGCTGCTATCGCCCTGTAGTTCTCACCGAGTTTGGTCGGCCTTCTCATTGAAGGAGTTAACCAACTGTTTGGCCCACTCCCTTGTCGTTGAGCCAGGGGAGGAGTTCGGACACTGGGATTGTGAATCGTGCGGCACCGCAATCACGGCAGACAGGGACCTGCGGGAACAGGAAGAGGGGGCCCTTGTCGAGATTTCCTCGGCCCAGAGCATGGAGAGCTAGTTCGGCGCCGTACGTGCGGAGTTCGGTCGAGCCGCAGGCGCGACAAGAGTGAGCTATGATTGGGCCAACAAATATGGCGCGGGCTTGTTCCCACCACTGGAGTTCGTGCGGTGGGAAGTTGAGGTCGGCCTCGCCGCAGTCGGTGCAGACCAGCACTTCACGGAAGGTCCATAGGACCGGTTGGTCGATGTTTTTCAGTCCGTTAAAATGAAGAGCGAGTTCGGCTCGGAGTTTGTTGAGCCTGGTCGAGCCGCACGTGATGCATTGTGTCGCCGGGGGCATGGCGACCTTTCTTTCAGAGCGATAGTGTCCCGTGGCTGCCCAGAGTGAACAGAGGAGCGTGACCCTTGCCGTGCCCACGGGTGCAGGCAAGTGGGGAAATTAATACTTGCGAATCGTACCGGGGCCCATAGCAGGTAAGTTGTGATATGCGTCACGCAGCAGCCCTACAGCCACAGACAACCTGCTGGCTTGCCTGTGCCACAAGTGCCGGGCAACGCTGACACTGTTACTTTTGCCAGCTTGACAACGTACGGTTTCGTACGCTCTCTTGGTGGCGAAACGCGTGACATACTTGCCACCTTAGTGTTCTGGGCGGAACTGCTAGACGGCAAGTCCCTATCCCTCAAAGTGTCACGCTGCGGGGAGGGCGGCCTGACCGACCCTCCCCTCTAATGTCTTTCCTCACAAGAGCGCCCCGATAGGGGCAGGCTGTGGTCAAAGCGCCAGCGTTCACTAGCACTGGTAGTTTTTCCACCTTAGCAGTGCTCCGTTCAAGTGATGCTCGAATCTGAGACTGGGCCTCAAAATAACAGCTTCAGCAACCGATGGACTAGAAGCAGTGGAACGAAAGTACCGTGCCCGCAGGCTGAAAGACCGAAGACAATCACCTCATGCGTCTGCGCATTAATATCGCCATCTCCCTGGTTGTGTTGATTGCAATTTTTTGGGGCGTTCGCTTTGCGGTCGCTCAAGAGCGCAGGCGAACACCAGAGTTTTTGCAGGCCAAGTATCAAGAGCTGAATCGAACATTCTTCCACAACCAGCTGCCACCTGTTCAAATTGACTGGGCTGATCTAACCGAGGAAAACCGCGTGGGTAAGACATACCTGAAAGAAGGCAACTCCTTTGTAATACTCGTGGATCGTGACACTAACTTCCGAGATCGGGAGTTGGAAGACACCGTGGAGCACGAGACTTGCCACGTGGTGACTTGGCGGCAGGAAGAAGATCCGCACGGGCGACGGTTTCGGGCCTGCATGTTTCGCATCAAAGCTAACAAACACTAACGCACCCCGATATGCTTTCGACTCTCTTTAAGAGGCCGTTTGAAGAAGGCCCTGCTCCGCAACCTTTGAGGAGTTCGGCCCTACGCACAACTTTTTTGACATGCGCTCCTGCTCCGATCAAAAAGCCTAAGTAACTAGTCTTGGTGATTAGGGAAATCCCTAGTTGTTTCCTGCCTTGCACCTCACTACCTTCCTTCTCGAAGGAGAAATTTCATGAAAATCAGGACGATTGCTTCCATTCTTGCCGTCGCTCTGCTGTCCGCAGGCATGTGCATCGCCGCGGACGACAATGAAGAAAAACGACAGAAAACTCGCAAGATGGCAGCCGAGGCCTTGCTGGACTTGTACAAGCTGGAACCCGCTGCTCAAGGAGCTATACAGAAAGCGGCGGGATACGCCGTTTTCGACAATATGGGGGTGAACGTATTGCTGTTGAGCACGGCACGCGGTTCAGGAATGGCCGTCAACAACAAGACCAAGCAAGAAACCTTCATGAAGATGGCTTCGGCCGGTGCCGGTCTGGGCATGGGGGTGAAAGACTATGTCGTGGTGTTTGTTTTCGAGAACGAAAAGGCGCTGGCACAATTTCTGGACTCCGGCTGGTCCGGTTCTGGGCAAGCGGACGCTGCCGCCAAAGCGGGCGAGAAGGGTGGAGCTTACTCGGGAGCGGCTGAAGTTGCCCCGGGAGTATGGGTCTACCAGATCACCAAGAATGGTCTCGCACTTCAGTTGACCTTGCAGGGGACGAAGTACTACAAGGACGACGACCTGAATAAAACAGCAAAATCGTAGCAGCGGGTCACCAACCCGATCAGAGCTATGTAACCAGAGTTCGCTACTGTGCCCGCGTAGACTACGGGAAGGAGCGACGTACGTCGATGCCGGCGGGAGTCGATCAGAAGGTCTTGACTGATTCCGCGGGTGGGCTGCTCAGGAAGAGAAGGCGTAGTGCGACGATTGTTTCTATTATCAACGGGAAGGCCACTGCGAGTAGGAAGACATCATCAAAGGAGATCAAACGTGATTTCACCCAAAGGTTGGCAACGCATCGCATGTTGCGTGTCAGGGGTAGGCATTCTTTGCATCACCTTGGTGTTTTCCGCAAATTCGCAAGTAAAAACGGAAACGAAGGTCGAAGAGGGCCTGACTTCGCAAACTGTCAAGGTCGAGACCGCGGAGGTGGTGTATGTCTCCGGCAACGATCTCGTCGTCAAGACCGACGACGGTGAGCTTCGACACTTCCCGAATGTTTCAGACGACAAAACCGTAACTGTCGCCGGCAAGGAATTGACGGTTCACGATCTCAAACCTGGCATGAAGCTACAGCGGACCACTATCACGAGTACCACACCGAGAATGATCACCACGGTAAAGACCGTGACCGGTAAAGTCTGGCGCGTCAATCCACCGAACTCGGTCATTCTCACCTTGGAAGATGGCACGAACTAGTCCTTTAACATTCCCAACGGTCAGAAATTCAATGTCGACGGCCAGGAGACTGATGCTTGGGGCCTCAAAGAAGGAATGAATATTTCGGCGACCGCGGTCACGGAGACACCTGAAACGGTTGTGTCACAAGAGGTGAAACGTACGGGGACGATGCCACCTCCGACGCCTGCACCGCCCAGGCAGGGTGCCACGCTGCTCATCATTCTTGTTCCGGCTAAGCTTCCCTGAGACCGCGAGTAATCGTGCCGTACGTCCTCGTGTTCTGCGTCCCGGGGGGAAGGCCCAAGCTACATTAGGAAATTGTGGCCGCGACGAGAAGGTGTTAGTGGATTGCGAAGCGGAGTTTGATGAATCTTCGAATTGGACGTGATTTTCTAAGCGTCCGAAGTCGGGCCGCGGTCGACGTCCTAGGCGGACAACACCGCGGCCCCTCTCCGCTTCGGTTTGAGCATCCACGAGCTTTTCGGCGCCCCTTAAATCGTGAGTTAACAGTTGAGATTGCTGTGATCTTCCTGATATCTCATGAGGGGCTATGAAGGTAAGTTTTTGCACCCTCATCTGGGCGTTTGCTTTCCCGAGTCGAAGTATTGGAGCTGCGCAGGAGGGTTGGAGGTGCAACATGATGTGGCGTCAATCTCGTCGGCTGAGCTTATTCTTGCTTCTTTGGCTCCCTGCGGCTAGCTTTGGCCAAACCCCTAGCGGTGGTTCAAGTACGGTGCCGAATCCTCTCAACGTGTACGCCCCGCCTTGCACTTCTCAGGTTAAGCAGTACATTGCCGTGAATTGCCAAATTACTCCGACGGGAGGCGCGCAACCATACAGCTATGCGTTTACCGGAGGCTTCCCAACCGGCATGTCTATGTCCATTGGGTTAGGCGGTGGCTTGATCAATGGCACGCCCACAGGCATAACTGGCGTGCAGGCCACCGTGACAGTAACGGATGCAAGAGGGGGAATCGCAACAACTTCGTTCATGATCACGCCGGCAGGGTTAACCGGCTCAGGCCCATGCGGCAGCTCCATCTGCGTCACGGGAGCCGGCTACGCGATCAAAACGGCAGAAGGTTATACGATCACAACATTAGCCACGGTGCAGATGGCGGCCACGACTTTTTGGAGTGATGGCAGCACGCTTGATGTAACTTCCATGGCGACTTGGGCCTGCGCTCCGAGTCCGGAGTGCGGTTCGGTATCGGCAACTGGCCTTTATACGGCTGGAAGCTCCGTCGGCACCTACCATGTGACGGCAACGCTTTCCGGAGTTACGAATAATGGCGGGGCGGGAGTCGCGGTTACTGTGGCCACCATTCAGGCCCACACCAAAGAGAGCGACCGAGTCGCAAATTCTGGCATGGTGATGAGGGAAGTCCTGCAACTGCGCAGTGGCATACCCGCGGCGGTGCTACAGAAGGCAAAATGCGTCATCGTTGTGCCTTCAACCCTCAAGTTCGCTGCTAGCGTTGGTGGAAGCTACGGGCGTGGCGTAATGACTTGCCGCGGAGGCCCCGACTTTCAAGGACCGTGGGGGGCTCCGTCGATGATCGCGCTCGGCGGAGGTAGCTTTGGCTTGCAGGTCGGCGGGCAGGCCACGGACTTTGTTCTTCTCCTGATGAATGACCGCGCGGCCAGCAGCATATTGACAAGCAAAGTGAAGATCGGCGCTACTGCCTCGGCTGCCGGCGGGCCTGTTGGACGTGAAGCAACTGCCGCCACGGATGTATTCCTACGCGCAGAGATTCTCTCGTACTCACGCGCTCGGGGACTCTTTGCGGGGGTGTCGCTGGAAGGTTCCACGTTACGGCCCGACAATAATGCAAACCGAAAGCTCTATGGAAGAGATGTTAGTGCGAAAGCAATTGTGCTTCAGGGTGAAGTTTCGCCGCCATTGTCCGCGCTGGAACTGCTATCGGTACTGAACAGCGAGTCGCCCACCAACAGGTCAGCGGGCGTTGCCCCTCCTGCGCCTCCTCCCAATCGTCCGCCGGTAGCGTCTTGTTCAGCTAATCCGACCCATGTTGTCGATGGAAGTGGCGAGACCGTTCTGGTCCGAGCCGATGCTAGCGATCCGGGCAATGATCGGCTTACCTATAAATGGACGACAACGGGTGGGGCCATTGAAGGTACAGGATCGCAAGTGCGGTGGAACCCCGCAGGTGTAGCACTGGGCACCCATTCTGTCACAGCTCAACTGGATGATGGTCGCGGAGGAAATGTGAGTTGCGTAGCGGAGGTCCGAGTGGACCCGCGAGCCAACCAGCCGCCAACGATCAGTTGCTCCGCGAGTCCAAGCTCGGTACAACCGGGCGGTCGCGTGCACCTCACTGCGGTGGCAAGTGACCCCGACAACGATCCGCTAGTATTTTACTGGGAATCAACGGCCGGACAAATCGTCGGCTCGGGTTCGGAAGTTGACCTCGATACCACCCACGTTGCGCCCTCGCAGTACACTGTGACGGGCCATGTCAGTGATGGACGCGGCGGCATCGCGGTTTGTCGTGCCGAAATCACTCTGGTAGCTCCGGCGGTGGGAGCCAATTGACCTCCCGAAGCATCTAGTTCCCAACGGCCCTGCCGCTATCAACGGTACCAGCTAAGGGATTGCCGGAAGATCTCGGAAGCAACCCGATACGCATCTCGCGTTGCACGGCCATGCAGATCGCCGCGGAACACCGGAATACAATCAGGGTCTTTCCGAGCGCCGCGTTGACATTACAAAACGCTTCCTTGTCGGACTCGGCGTACCGGAAGCAAATCTTTCGACCAAAGCGTATGGAGAAGAAGAGAACATGACGCCCGAGTAGGTAAAACATTTGGTGAGCAACATCCAAACTTGAGTCAGGAACAGAACGACAAAAAACCCTGAAGAACTTGAAGGTGGTGACGCTGACGCAGAACCGGCGCGTGGACATTACCTTGAGCAGTACAGGGCAACAGTCATTCGCCAGTTCCCGTTCAATGCTGAAGATGCCTTGACGCTGCACAGCCGAGGGACGAGAAAAAACATTAGAACTGGCTAACCCAGCTTACTCAGCAGGTTTGCCTTAGCACGGAGTGAACTCTCACGAGCTTGCTTGTACGGGCGCGTCAACGGGTTCCAGCTTTATGTCCACAGGCACCGTCTTGTCCGAATCCAGCGAAAAGATAAATTAGGTCATCAGTCTGAAGTATCTGACAAATGCGCTTTACCAAAAACCTGGGATTGGCAGTCAATTGCCACACTAGGGAAATTCCTAGTTTCCGTCCAGGTATCTGCGAAATATGCTGGCCGTGTCGGCCTTCCATGCGAATGCCTCGGGCACACGGCGAGTTGAATCAAGTGGATCTCCTCTTGCGTGACTTTGCGAGAGAACTACTGAAACGATGTTTGCTAGGAAGAGTGGAGTTCGTGCGGATGATCGAGTTGAGTCGGTCGGCGTAGAGGGCACCCACATAATCAAGAAGTTGGTACGGATTATGCATCAAAAGCCGTCCATCTCTAGCCGAGGACGAACCCCAACAGGATTGGTCGCAGCTCTCACAACTCACCGACACAGGAGATGCCCCTACTGTCACGGCGAGGTCTATAGGGAGAAGCGCAGGGGGCTCGCAAAGTTGACTCTCGTGTTGGCCGTTCGACCATATCGGTGCGCTGATTGCGACAGGCTGCACTACGGCTTCTGTTTTTAATGCGGGGATGTCATTTCGTGTCTTTGGCCCGAGATTCAATTGGATCGTCGTAGCAAAAACGGTTGCGGGGAATTTTCTGCAAAGGCGTGGTCCGGCGATGCATTGATTCGGTTTTTATCGGCTCGGTCAGCTTGAAAACAGCGGGCAAATCAGTGGGAAATCTTTGTCGAATTCAACGAAGGAGAACAGAACATGAAGTCAAGCAACAATTGGATGAGAATCGGACTCGTGCTCGCCATAGCGACAGTTTGCATTGCTTTCGCTCTGAGCGCCGGAGCACAAGTACAGACATCAACGACTACGACGGCCGGCCAGAGCAGCCAGGTGATCAAGGTCGATCGCGGCGAGGTTCTCGCAGTGGAAGGCAACGATCTGATGGTGAGAATGGCAGATGGCTCGATCCGTCATTTTGAGAACGTCCCCGAGAGCGCCAAAGCTACAGTTGACGGAAAACAGCTCGGAATTCATGACTTGAAACCTGGCATGAAGCTCCAGCGGACCATAATCACAACAACTACTCCCCAGATCGTTACCACCGTTGAGACGGTGACGGGAAAGGTCTGGCATGTCACTCCGCCACTCTCCGTCATCCTGACCCTGGAAAATGGAACGAATCAGTCGTTCAAGATTCCGAAGGACCAGAAATTCAAGGTGAACGGAGAAATGGTTGACGCCTTCGGCCTGAGAAAAGGGATGGTGGTGACAGCGACGAAAATCGTGGAGGTTCCGTTTTCGGTCACATCACAGGAGAAGAGTGTAAGCGGCACGATGCCGACACCCCCGGCAGTTCCGCAGGTTCCGGCGTCAGTCCCATCACAACCGTCGGCCCCATCACAGGAGAAGAGTGTGAGCAGCACGAGGCCGACACCCCCACCAGCTCCGCCAGCTGACACTCCTTTGCTGATTGCCGAGGGAGAGCCCACCGCAGCTCCGCCGGAGACTGCGGAAGCGCCTGCTGCCCCTGTGCAAACGAATCCGACGGCGGGTAGCTACCTCCCGTTCATCGGTCTGGGAGTGCTGGTACTGATTATTTTATGGGCCATTGCAAGATTCGCTCGCGGGAAGTCCCGAACTTAGGATGGTTAGAGAAGGAGAAGCCGTGCGATACGACCGTTCGCTCACAATCTACGGTGCGTTCTTTCATATCGCCTGCTTCATGATCGTCTTACGGAGGGTTGTGCAATAGCTTCTAGATGAATCTGGCCGAGCTGAAGCCGTTCATGGAGAAGTTGAACGAACTCGCCGCCGAAGAAGCACGCCTGGCGCATTTCGTGACGGGGCAGGGCTACACCAACGAGTTGGGAATCGTCGTTCCCGCTCGGCCGGCGATCTGAAGAGTTGCTGTAACGGGACAGCGAGACGCGGCCAACAGGCGGGTCGTACCTTGAAAAACTCGCCTCTCCCGAAAAATTTTCGCCAGTTAAATCGCTGCACAAGTAGCAGGCGGTCGTGATTGATTTCACACGCGCATCTTCCGCCTGATTCCCTCTGGATCACTCGGGGAGCACGCGCAGATGAAAACGGGGCGAGCCCACACTTGGAATGACTAAAAGCTGCATGCAGGGGGAGGGCTTTTTGCAAAGGGGAGGGCAAAGAAACCCTCCCCTTCTCTTAGCCCTCGTGTTTATTCAGGCTGCTCGCCCTGGATCAACTAGTCGGAGGTGGGAGGACGGCAGCTGTGCAGGGCTTGGCGGATATAAAAGATACAAAAGGTGCGAGGGAAGTGAAGAGGCGGACGACACGACACCTCCCCCACATTGCACTTACTCACATCACATTGGACGGCTTGCTCCTAGGTTGCTCCCGCTCATGTCATTCAGTAGCAACCACTTCAGGCCGGACTAGTGATGGCTTTTCTCCATAACCACGGAACGGTACGGTAACGGACTTGTCAAGCTGGCAAAACTACCAGTAGTGAACTCTGGCGCTTTGACCACAGCTGCCCCTATCGGGGCGCTCTCGTGAGGAAAGACATTAGAGGGGAGGGTCGGTCGGTCAGGCCGCCCTCCCCGGAGCGTGACACTTTGAGGGATAGGGACTTGCCGTCTTCTGATTATCTGGTTGCTTCAGCTACCCCCAACTGGTTGTGGTTGAGATCCCTGCCAGAACTCCTCCGTCTGAATCTCCTGAATCAGCTCTAGGTGTTGCTGAATCATGGGAATAGTCGCTGCTTCTTCCAGTAAGCCCGCGATTTCGACGACCTGCTTACGCAATCGTTCAAAAGCTGGCTCGTGCTGTAGTACAGCTAATTGCAGGCGAAGCATCAAGAGATCAAACTGTTTGGCGTCCTGGTCATCGTCAACTAACTCAGATGGAAGTCCAGCAACATCGCTTGCCAACTCAATTTGCTGCTCCATCTCCAGCTTTTCCCATGCCTTTGCCTCAGCATACCGTTCCACTACCACCCTAAGAAGACCATGGCGACAACCATGGCGACTTGAGGTGTTGAACCTCTTTGATAATGTCCCCTCCAGCCCCCATTAGAAATGTCCCCTACACTACGACCTCCTGGGGAGGTCCGATTGAAGAGGACAGCGATGAGTGCGAGGGAACTTCGACGAGCAGAGGTTCTGGGACGAGTGAAGGGGCAGACGCTGAGGCTGGTAGACGCGGCAAGGATGTTGGAGGTGAGCTATCGGCAGGCGAAGAGACTGTGGCAGCGTTATCGGGAAGAAGGAGCCAAAGGGCTGCAGCATCGCAGCGCCGGCAGAAGTTCGAATCGAGCGAAGCCAGAGAAATTCCGGCGGAAGGTGCTGCGGTTGATCCGGGAGAAGTACTCGGGAACGGAGCAGGAGCGGTTTGGACCTACGCTGGCAGCGGAACATTTGGCGGATGAGGATGGGCTAGAAGTGGGGGAGGAGACGCTACGACGCTGGATGTTGGCGGAGGGGTTGTGGAGCCGCATGCGCAGACGCAAAGCGCACCGGAAGCGCCGGGAGCGGCGGGAACACTTCGGCGACCTAGTGCAGCTGGATGGCAGTTTCCATGCGTGGTTTGAGGAGCGGGGACCCCGGGGATGTCTGATGAATATGGTGGATGATGCCACGGGGACGACGTGCTGTCGGCTGGGAGAGCAGGAAACGATCTGGGCAGCGGTAGGAGTGCTGCGATCCTGGATCGCAAGGTATGGCGTACCGCGAGCGTTGTATACCGATTGGAAGAACGTCTATAAGCGGCAGCCGACGGCAGGAGAGCGCTTGCACGGGAAAGCGGCGAAAACGCAGTTTGGGCGCATGTGCGCGCGGCTAGAGATTCGCATCATTGCAGCCAGTTCTCCGCAGGCGAAAGGGCGCGTGGAGCGCAACAACGGGGTGCATCAAGATCGCCTGGTGAAGAAACTGCGTCGCCAGGGGATCCAGAGCTACGAGGCTACGAACGAATATTTGGAAGGGGAATATCTTGCGGAACACAATCGGCGTTTTGCGCGAGAAGCGGCACGAGCAGAGAACTATCACGTTCGGGCGCCGAGCACGGCGAAGCTGAGAGAGATTTTCCGATTGGAGACGGAACGATCGATCAGCAACGATTGGGTGGTGCCGTACCGGGGGCATTTTCTGCAACTGCAGCCGCAGAACAGGCACTATGGGCCCACGAAAGCCAAAGCACTGGTTTGTGAGTGGGAAGATGGGGCGGTAGAAGTGCACTATCGCGGAGAATGCATGGACTACAAAGATCTGGTGGTGCGACCGCAGGCGGTGTCGGCAGGGCCAAGCAAGCCGCGCCACGCGCCAGTCAGGGGCGTAGCAGGTAAGCCGGCGCAGGATCATCCGTGGCGGCAAGGTTATGAGCAGAGAATGAAGTTGCAGAAGTTGAATGGCTCGCAGGTGTCAACACTCGTTGGGGAGTCCGCCTCCGCTACGCCCTAAACGCGCCGCACAAACCGCGGCGCAGGGCTTCGCTCCGGCGGACTCCCCAACGACAACAGCAAATCAAAAGAAAGGGGACACTTCTAATGAGGTAAGGAAGGGGACATTTCTAAAGAGGCTTGACACCATGGCGACTTGAGGTTGACACGACGCGGCAGGAGGGCTAGCCTTTCCGGCAACGGGGAACCTCAAGACCGAAATCCCAGTTGGGATTTTCGGAAGGGACAGAATCGGCCCCTCGCCCGGCGGAAAGACCCAGTCGTTAGAACCGACCCGGAACGTTGTCTGCGGAGACGGGCAGGTGCACGTTAGCGGCCGGCCAGGAAATCGGAATGGAAATCCCGATTGAAACCACGAAACCCGTGAAGAGCGATGTGTTAGTTATGGGAGGCGGAGCAACGGGCCAGCTTGCGGCCGCCTACTTGCGGATGCGATTCCCGAACCTGAAGGTGGCGGTCGTTGAGGGTCCGCACAAGAATCGACCGATCGTCGGGGAATCGCTGGTCGAGGTTAGTGTCGATTTCATGTTCGAACTCGGGCTCGGCGCTTACCTCGTGGAAAAACACTATCCGAAATATGGCCTTACCTACTATTTCAAGCCCAATATAGACGATCCCGCAGATCGCACCTACGTGGTCGATGAAATTCCCACCGCCCCGCAAATACTCTCGTTCCAGATTAACCGATTCACATTCGATCGCGAGGTACGTGACCGCAACTTGGCGAACGGCGTGGAATTAATTGACGGCACCGTGATGGGAGTCGATATCAACAGTGGCGACGGGCTGCACACCGTAACCGTGCAGGACCCTGCTGGGGGAAAACAAACGCTGAGCGCACGCTGGCTTGTCGATGCCACCGGCCGGAACCGGGTACTCGCGAAACAGCTGCAACTGCAGGAAGCGGTGAAGGAACAGAAAAACGTTTTTTGGTTCCGGCTGACGAATTTCAATCCTGAAATTCTGAGCCGTATCAAGGCCCTCAAGAAGCAAAACCGGGCCTACGTTCCTTACTTCGCGACTCATCATTTTTTTGGAAAGGGCAACTGGATCTGGTACATCCCGATGCGCTCGCCGGAGAACGTGCCGCTGGTCAGTATTGGCATGACTTACCGTAAGGACGTATACCCGTACGGCGAGGTGCACACGATGGAGCAGTTCCTCGATTGCGTGGGACGGGAGCACCCGGTGATCGCAGAACTGGTGCGTAGCGGAACGATAGTTGACACAAATTTTTATGGTTCCTACATGTGGGAATGCCGCCAGCGTTATTCAGCGGATCGCTGGTACATAATCGGCGATGCGGGCGATACGGTTGATCCGCTGTACAGCGTTGGGTTGGCATTGTCGTCGCTACAAATCCGGCAGATCGCGGCGATTATCGAGAGGGAATTGAACGGCTGCGACACCAAAGAGTTCACGAAGGACCTCGATACGGTTCTCGCCACGTTTCAACGCAGCTTGACGCGGGATACCACGCGGCTGTATGAGTGCATGGGTGATGCTTACCAATGCCATCTGCGTGTCCATCTAGTAGTGACCAAATACTTTCACCTGGGTCTCCCGTTGGTGATGAACGACTATCTGTGGGATCCACTGGGAGTCAAACTGGTGAACTGGTTTTCCAGCCTCGAAACACTTGAGGCTGATTCCATGAAATTCCAAGAGCTTATTCGGGAGGTTGCTGCGAATCCGAAGAACCGAACGGTCGAAAACTTCATCAAAGTGCAGTCCGGAACCTCGATGAACTTTTCGTACTACGAGCACCACCGTGAGGAGGACATTGCGGTCTCTTTGACGAAGCTGGCATTCGGCCTTGCACGTTTGCGTCTTGCTCTTCTCGGAAAGCTTGGCTGGCGTGGGTTGATTTGCTTCAACCAGCAGCGGGCATTGTTGAAAGACGTGTTCCGCGGGTTTTTTCTAGTGCCCTTCTATGGCACCAAATTGCGGGAAAGCAGGCTGGTACGCTGGGCTTTCCGGTCCCGCAGCTCGGCGTTCGCACGCAAACAAGTCGCACCAAGTTCACCCGAGATGGTCAAACACTTTCGGCGTATTGGTTAGTTAGCTGGCCTTCGATGGAGCAAAATCCCGATGGGAATCAAAACCAATCCCAGAATGAATAAAGCGGGAAGAATGAGAAACCTATAACGGAGAGGGAAGCGAGCCTCTCTATTTAGCGGATTGGACATCACTTCACCTCGACATTATCGCTCGCGATCGTGGACTGAAACGATTGGCTTCTTCGCTGTACGAACTGTGACCCGTCTTCCTTCGTACGACGTCGTTCACAGTTGCTTGGAAACAATCCGGAATGGTTGGCAAAGGAATGGTGAACGGAGCGATCTGGGACACGTTGGCATGGAGATTCGGCCTCCTCGGAGCCATTTGCCACACTAGGGGAAACCCTAGTTGCTCCTCAAGGTATCTGCGGAATACGCTTCCTGCATCGCTCCGCCCACAGCAAGAAAGTGCCCAGCAACAATGTTCATGCGCTTTTAGGAGGAATTGTCCCATGAGATTCAAGATGATCGCTTATATTCTTGCGGTGGCCTTACTGTCTGCAATTGGATCTAGCGCTAAAGCTGACGACGAGGAAAAAAGGGAGAAATCCCGCAAGATGGCAGCTGAGGCCCTGCAGGATCTGTACAAGCTGGAACCCACTACTCAAGCAACGATCCAGAAAGCGGCGGGATATGCCGTTTTCGATAACATGGGGGTGAATGTATTGCTGCTGAGTACGGCACGTGGTTCGGGACTGGCCGTCAACAACAAGACCAAGCAAGAAACCTTCATGAAGATGGCTTCGGCCGGAGCCGGTCTGGGCATGGGGGTGAAAGACTACGTCGTGGTGTTTGTTTTCGAGAACGAAAAGGCGCTGGCACAATTTCTGGACTCCGGCTGGTCCGGTTCCGGGCAAGCGGACGCTGCCGCCAAAGCGGGTGAGAAGGGCGGAGCTTACTCGGGAGCGGCTGAAGTTGCCCCGGGAGTATGGGTCTACCAGATCACCAAGAATGGCCTCGCGCTTCAGTTGACCCTGCAGGGGACAAAGTACTACAAGGACGACGACCTGAATAAAACAGCAAAATCGTAGCAGTGGGTCACCAACCAGGTCAGAGCTATGTAACCAGAGTGCTACTGCGCCCGCGTACACTACCGAAATGAGCGACGTACGTCGATGCCGGCGATTGTTTCTATTGTCAACGGGAAGGCCACTTCGAGTAGGAAGACATCATCAAAGGAGATCAAACGTGATTTCACCCAAAGATTGGCAACGCATCGCATGTAGCGTGTCAGGGGTGGGCATTCTTTCCATCACCTTGGCGTTTTTCGCAAATTCGCAAGTAAAAACGGAAACGAAGGTCGAAGAGGGCCTGACTTCGCAAACTGTCAAGGTCGAGACCGCGGAGGTGGTGTATGTCTCCGGCAACGATCTCGTCGTCAAGACCGACGACGGTGAGCTTCGACATTTCCCGAATGTTTCGGACGACAAAACTGTAACTGTCGCCGGCAAGGAATTGACGGTTCACGATCTCAAACCTGGCATGAAGCTGCAGCGGACCACTATCACGAGTACCACACCGAGAATGATCACCACGGTAAAGACCTTGACCGGTAAAGTCTGGCGCGTCAATCCACCGAACTCAGTCATTCTCGCCTTGGAAGATGGTACAAACCAGTCCTTTAACATTCCCAACGGTCAGAAATTCAATGTCGACGGCCAGGAGACCGACGCTTGGGGCCTTAAAGAAGGAATGAACATTTCGGCAACCGCGGTCACCGAGACACCTGAAACGGTCGTGTCACAAGAGGTGGTTCGCACGGGGACAGCGCCACCTCCGAAGCCTCAACCGCCAAGACAGGGTGCCACACTGCTCATCATTGTTGTTCCGGCTAAGTAGCTCGAATCGCTCCTCGCTCGTTCACACGTCAAAGGTGAGGGCGCCGCGCTATCGCGAGCTGCTCGAGTTTCACTTCGTGTTCCCAGGCCCTCTAGTGGGCAATCCCGTACTGTGAACTTTGTTGCCGGTCTGGGCTTCGGCGTGAAGGACTACCGCGTAATCTTCGTGTTTGCGAACGATGAGGCTTTCACCAAATTCCTCGATTCCGGTTAGTCGGGTTCGGGGCAAGCGGGCGCTGCGGCAAACGTCGGTAAATCAGGCGAAGCCTATTCGGGAGCAGCAGAGGTTGCGCCCGGTGTTTGATCGGCATCGCCGGCCAAGCACAGAAAATTGCAACTACACGACAAATCTGAAAAGTTACAACGATGGAGTGACACCGGAATAGGAAGATTAGGAGCAACATCATGCAACTCAATATGCGTGCAGTGAAGATCGCGGGAATCGTGTTCGCAGTTGTTGTGGTCATTCTGATAGCGCTTCCCTTGCTTATTAACGTCAACAGCTTCCGCCCGAAAATCGAGTCGGAATTGACGAACGCCATGGGAAGGCAAGTGACTCTCGGAGAGTTGAGCCTATCCATTCTGAGGGGCAGCGTTGGCGTCAATGACGTGAGCATTGCTGACGATCCGGCCTTCAGCAAGTCACCGTTCATCACGGCAAAATCTTTGAAAGTCGGCGTCGAGTTGCTGCCGCTCATCTTCTCCAAGCAGCTGAACGTGACCGGCATCGTCCTAGATGAGCCGCAGATTATGTTGCTCAAATCGAATAGTGGCACCTGGAATTTCTCGAGCCTCGGCGGCGCGAGTGCGAAGCAGTCGCCGGAACCTGCAAAGTCCGGGGCGTCCCAGGCGCTATCCATCGCCAAGTTGGAGATTAAGGATGGAAAACTGACGGTCGGGAAAGCGAACTCCACGGCCAAGCCTCAGGTATATGACAAACTCAATGTAGAAATGACGGATTTTTCTTCCACCTCGCAATTCCCGTTTAAATTGACGGTCAACCTGCCTGGAGGCGGCAACGCCAACGTATCGGGCAAGGCGGGACCCATAAATCCGCAGGACGCGGCCAAAACTCCCTTCGGTGCAACCATGAAGGTGAAAGACATGGACATCGCTGCGTCTGGATTCGTCGATCCGGCCAGTGGCATCGGCGGCTTGGTGGATTTTGATGGATCCGTGAACTCAAACGGCAGCCAGGCGAAGGCAGCTGGCACCCTTAGCTGCGAAAAGCTAAAGCTCTCACCGAAGGGTTCGCCAGCTCCCAAAGCTGTGACAGTGAAATACGCGGTCGACACAGACCTCGACCGGCAGGCCGGAACCATCACCCAAGGCGACATCGCCATCGGCAAGGCCGCCGCTCGACTCACCGGCGGATTTCAGACCCAGGGCGAAACGCAAATACTGAATCTGAAGCTCAGCGCCCCAGATATGTCGGTCGACGAGCTGGAGGCCATGCTCCCGGCTCTTGGCGTAGTGCTTCCCTCCGGATCGAAGCTTAAAGGAGGAACACTATCGGCTGACTTGGCGGTCAGCGGTCCACTCGACAAACTGGTGATTGCCGGCCCCGTGCGAATGTCCAACACCAAACTAGCCGGTTTCGATATGGGCTCAAAATTGGGAGCTCTATCAGCCTTTAGTGGAAAAGCGCCCTCTAATCCCGACACGACGATTCAGAATGGCAGCTTAAATGCGCGCATCGCTCCTGAGATGACATCAGCCGACACCATCAACGTGACAATACCGTCCCTCGGCGTGGTGACCGGAGCCGGCACAATAAGCCCCGCGGGGGCGCTCGATTTCCGCATGACTGCCGATCTGCAGACCGCCAGGTCCGAAGCACGGGCGGAGAAAGCGGGTCGCGGGGGCGAAAAGGGCGGAGTGTCCTTCAAGATTCAAGGGACGACATCAAACCCAACCTTTGTTCCAGACGTAGGAAGTATGGCCGGTAACGCCGCAAAGGGAGCGATACAAAAATCTGTCTCTGAAAAGACCGGCTTAGGCGGCATCCTCGGAAAGAAGAAGCCCAAGTAGTGCGGCGCATCGAGGTGCTTCAATGCAAGATAAAGCGGGAGTTGATCAGAATGTTTCAGCCGCGGAATTGATGGCGTGGGCGCGCAGAGCGCAGGAAGAGCTAGAGGTACACGGCGAGTTGAATCAAGTGAATCTCCTCTTGTGTGACTTTACTGAAACAGTGTTTGCGACGAAGAGTGGAGTTCGTGCGGATGATGAGTGGCGTCGGCCAGGGCAGAGGGCACTTAGGGCTTGCCTATCTGCAAATCGCACGCAAATCAGTAAATCCCCTTTCTTCGGGTCTCAAGCCGAAGGTCTACGACTCTAATGGCTATCTCTTTCAGTTGTTTGTCATTCTGTGCAAGGACTGATGTAGTGGGAAACGTAGCATTAATTGCGGCTCTTGTGGTTTTGACACGCGCAGGTCAGGGAATGATCCTTTTTATTCCAAAGGGTGAAGCATCAGATCACACGCGTCCTCCGGCTTTTTACAGACGGCACATTTGAGTATCTTCGTTCGTGCGGGATTCCCGTCGCCGTGAGCGGCGGGAATCGCGATAGTCCCTTCCTCGAAACTCCCAGAGATGTCCGCCTCGGTGTAATATCTAAAGCGGATATGAGCCGCGTTAAGAGCCCACACCGATCTGGTCAGAACCCGAACAGCTTGAAGAACCTCAAGCCCGCGCAGCCAGGGGAGATACGAAATCCCACCGGGAAGAATCGGAACCGCCCGTACACGGATGCCTATGAGGGTGTAGCCGGCGCCCCTCTTCCAGAATTCCTCCGCGGGCAGTTAAACAAGCAGACAAGAGTAGACCTCAGGGACAAACGACTTCCCGATCTTTTCCCAAAAGGAATTACCTGGGCTGAAGCGAGCGCTTTGCGTCAGCACTTTAATGCAGTGAACAATGGGGACACTCGGTCTGCAACCGAAGTTCGCGAAGCGGTCGAAGGGCGCGCGACAACCCGTATCGAAATGACCAGCCGCAACGATCGCTTGCAACAGTTGCTCGTGGCCTTCCGCGAAGAACGCCAGCATCCGCCCCCAGCTCCTCCCCTCGAGAACGGTAATACCAAGCCCGAAAAACCCAATGGTTCCACGGTTCCGTAATGGCTATGGCACTCCTTGCGGACACACCCTGGCCCATGGCGGCTCAATCTTTCTGCCTTTTCCCTGACTGGATGACCGCGAGAGACGGGGTGCGCCACTAAGCGACGGGTAAACCTGCTGCCGGCCGGCTTTGCAAAATGCCAAGCCTTGGCATTCCGCTCCCCTGCTCGCTGAGCAGCGGTTTCAAATCATGCACGGTGAATGATTTGGAGGTATTACTTTCCGGCAATGGCCTGAGGCAAGAGTTTCGGCCGCCGCTTCGAAGCCGCCATCACCACGGCGGTGGCGGCGCGTACCGCTTCGCGCACCGGATCCAGATTCAGCCGTGCATACACCTGCGTCGCCGCGGTGCTCGAATGGCCCAGCGATTTGCCGATGATCTGGAGACTCACGCTCTCGGCGGCCATGATTGATGGCAACGTGCGTCTGAGGTCATGGAGGTGCAGGTCGCTCAATTTCGCTCGCTTCAACAACGCCTTCCACCTCTTGTTCAAATTTATCAAGTGACCGCTCTCGCCATAGCTCGGAAACACCCACGGCGAACCGTTGCGTCTCCCCTTCAGTACCGCGATCGCTTCGGGACCGAGTGCTACATCGTAAGCCTTGCGGTTTTTCGGATTGGGAATCCGCCAGCGGTGGTCCTCAAGCGAAATGTCCTCCCACCTGGCCGCGAGCAGATCGCCGCGCCGCGCCGACGTCCACAACGCCAAGCACGCAAAGTCGCGCATATCTTTCGATGGCTCTTTCTTGACGGCCGCAAAGAACCGCGGCAACTCATCCGGCTGCAGAAACCTCTCGCGCGATTTCTCCGGGAAGTATTCAATCTTCGCCGCAGGGTTCAGCCCGTGGAACCGTTCGTTCCTCTCGGCGAAAAAGTACAGCGTCCGCAGGAGTTGTGTGCACCTGTTGGCCGTGATGCGGCCGGACTTCTCGCCGATCGCGTGGTGCCGGTCGATGACCTCACGCTTGCCGACCTGCGATAACTTTCGCCCGCCCCACTCTTTCACGTAGGAAAAAAACCGTCTCGCGTTCTCTTCGGCCCTGGCGGGATTCTTGCTTTTGGTCTTGAGCCGCCGCTCGATGTAATCCTCCAGCAACGTTTCCAGCGTGAGTTCGCCGCGCGTGCCGGCGAAGGGATTCGGTGTTAGCGCCGAAAAGTTCGTGCGCTTGAGCGCATCCAATTGGCCGCTCAACTCACTGGCAGCGCCGCGTGCCGCTTCGATGCTGGTACCGGGAAACACGCCCAGAGCTTTGAACTTCGGTCGACCGGCAACCTGGCGGAACCAAAAAAACGATTTGCGGTTGTTGGGCTCCACGCGCAAACCGAGATCCCGGGTCTGCGTGTCGTAGAAGGTCCGTCGCTGGTCCTGCGGGAGTAGGGCTTCGATGGTTCGCTTGGTGAAGTTAATTCGCTCGGTGCCAGCCCGTGGGGGCTTTTTCTTCTTCTTCATCCCAGTTTACCTCGAGTTTACGCGGGGCCTCCTACCTCTGAATACCGGCCCATACGTGTGGATACCTGTAACACTAGCCTAAACACGGGGTAAATACCACATATCGCTATGTCTGGCTACGTGCAACGACCATTTCGAAGGCGGGTAGATGCTGCTTTGCAAGCAGGGGGTCACCGGTTCGAACCCGGTCACGTCCACCAATTTTCTCCGTTCTTTTCGCAGGCAGAGCCAACTTCAGCCATTGCAGCCACTTATTCGTAGCGGAGGGCCACCATTGGGTCCACCCGCGTGGCGCGTCTCGCCGGTAGGTAGGAGGCGAGCAGCGCTACGAATATCAGAAGCACGGCTACGCCAAAAATGGTGACGGGATCGGTGGGACTGACGCCGTACAGAAAGCCGGAAAGAATCCGGCCCAAAGCCAGGGAGGACAGCAATCCGACCAGGACGCCAGAAAGTGCGAGCTTCAACCCTTGCGCGATCACCATGCGCAAAACATCACCACGATTCGCGCCCAGCGCGATACGAATGCCAAATTCATGCACGCGCTGATTCACGGTATAGACCATTAATCCGTATAACCCCACAATCGCCAGTACCAATGCTGTGCCCGCGAAAATCGCGAGCAACATCGCGCGAAAGCGCGGCATGCTGACGGAGCCGGAAATGTTCTCCTCCATGGTACGCACACGCACTACGGGCTGATTGGGGTTGATATCGCGCACCACGCTACGCAGTGCCGAGGCTTCGCTCAGCGGATCGCGGTCTGTGCGCATAACCACCGAAAGTGCAAACATCGGCAGCAAAGAATCGCCCTGACGCGCCGACACATACATTTCCGCTTTGGGATCACCGGCGAGATCCTGTTTCAAATCGCCAACAATTCCGACAACCTCCATCCAAGGGACCGTGGCATCAGGAAGGGCACCAAGCTGAATGCGCTTGCCGATTGGGTCGCCGTCAGGAAAATACTGACGGACAGCGGCTTGATTGATCACCGCGACGTAAGGCGCTTTTTCCGTGTCGGATTGCGTCACGAACCTGCCGCGCAGCAAAGGAACGCCCAGCGTTTCCAGATAGCCAGCAGTCACGGGACGATAACCGATCATCACGTAATCGTGCGGTGATTTCGGCGCGCGTCCTTCGATATTGAAGTGAATGGCGCTGCCCGTGCCGGTAACAGGCAAGGTGGTTGCGGCGCCCACGCTGTGCACGCCGGGAACAGCGCGAAGCTTCTCGAGCAATCGATCGAAGAATTCCATGCGCTCGACGGAGTTGGGATAAGCATTCGGAGAAAGCGGGATATCCGCCACCAGAAGATTGTCCGGCCGGAAACCAGGAAGCTGGCTGGCGAGGCGTTCGAAGCTGCGCAGCAAAAGTCCAGCGCCTACGAGCAAGAGCAGGGCTAGACCCACCTCGGCAATGATCAGCGCGCTGCGCACGTGGCGCTGAGCACGGCTGCCGGTTGACCCCCTCGTCGCTTCATTCAAAACATTTCGCAAATCGATGCGCGCCGTTTGAAACGCCGGCGCCAATCCAAATAGCACACCGGACAAAATCGCCAACGCGGCGGCGAACAGTAGCACTCGCGAATCCAGAGTTACGGGAGAAATATTAGGCAAGGCTGTGCCCCCAAGCCTCAGCAACCAGGTGAGGCTGCCCCACGCCAGCAAGACTCCCGCGCCTGCACCCACAAGCGCCAGCAGGCCGCTTTCGGTCAGCAATTGGCGCACGATTCGTGAACGCGAAGCTCCCATAGCCGTGCGTACCGCGATTTCCTGACGGCGTGCTGTCGCGCGCGCCAACAACAGATTCGCAATATTGCCGCAAGCGATCAGTAATACCAGCCCCACCGCCACCAGCATTACCAGTAATGCCGGCCGAACATTCGAGACCAGGCGGTCGCGCATGGAGGTTACGTCGGCGCCCATGCCGGTATCGTAGATGGGGTATTCCTGGGCCAGATTCCCGGCAATGGTCTTCATCTCGGATTGCGCTTGAGTTAGCGTGGCGCCAGTCCGCAAACGCCCCACCGCGGCAATTCCGGGATGCCAGTTGCGATCGTCTGGCAGGGTTTTTGCCCATGGCTCGAACGGAACGTACACGTCCGCAGGGACGAGCAATTGATAGTCGGCCGGGAGCACGCCAATGATCGTATAGCTCTGGTTGTCGAGCGTAACGGACTTGCCCAGAACTTCCGGGGAGCCCGCAAAATGCCGCCGCCAGAAGCCATAGCTCAGCAATGCTACCTGCGGGCCGCCAGCGCGATCTTCTTCCGGCGCGAAAGTGCGGCCTAGCGGAGCCCTTACTCCCAGCAGCGGGAACATCGAAGCGGAAGTCATCTGCGCGGACAGGCGTTCCGGCTCGCCCGCTCCCGTCAACGTGAGCGTGGTGATGCGGGTGGCGGATACGCCTGAAAATGACTTAGCGCGATCGCGAAAATCCTGGAAATTCTCGTAGGAGGGCCCAATCGCCGGGAAGGACGGCAAGCTCTCCGTGATGACGCACAATTGGTCCGGATTGCTGAATGGCAGCGGCCGCAGCAGCACCGCATTGATCACGCTAAAAATCGCGGTATTCGCCCCAATGCCTAAGGCAAGTGTCAGGATGGTGACGGCCGCGAAGCCTGGGTTGTTACGGAGTGTGCGCAGCGCGTAGCGCAAGTCGTGCCAGAATGTGGTCAAGGTTGTCTCCGCTTCTTTAGACGCATCGATTCGATTCGTGGCGTCACACGCAGGTCTGTTTTTCTCGCGCCTTGCGCGTGAATATAGCACGCGCGGGCATATGCCCGTCCCCACTCTCGAACTTTATTCGTAGCGCAGACAGTCGATGGGATCGAGGTTTGCCGCCACTTTCGCCGGATAGTAGCCGAAGAACAATCCCACGCCAACGGAAATCACAAAGCCGATAGTCACCCAAAGATAAGAGATAGTCGCGGGAATTGACGGCACCAATGTGCGCACCAGTGTGGATATGGCCGCCCCGATCAAGATGCCCAGAGTCCCCCCGACGAGGGTGAGGGCAACGGCTTCCAGTAGAAATTGCAACCGAATATCCGCACGGCGAGCGCCAATAGCCTTGCGTACGCCAATCTCCTGGGTGCGCTCAGTCACGGAGATCAACATGATGTTCATCACTCCAATGCCGCCCACCAGCAAACCGATGGAGCTAATCACCGTCGTCAATATCACCAACGCTCCAGTAAGCTGATTCCATAGGTTGCTCAGAAAGTCTGGCGAACTTAGCTCGAAATCATTTTCCTTATCCACAGGGACGCGACGCAGACGGCGCATGGCTTGAATCACTTCCCCTTGTGCCAGCTCTACGTTCACGCCCTTGGGAACTGTAAAGATCATGATCAACTCCTTCGCCTCCGGGTACTGCTTCTTGAAGTTGCTGAGTGGAATGATGGCGAAGATGTCGACTCCAGGTCCCAGGAACAAGCCCTGGTCGTGCTCGAAAACGCCGATGACTTCATACTGGCTGCCATTGATGCGCACCATCTTGCCAATGGCATCCGTGCCCGGGAAGAGGGATTCTCTGATGGCCGCGCCCAACACTACGACGGGGCGCGCGTGCTCCTCGTCGAATGTGCTGATGAAGCGTCCTTGCGCGATCGAAAACAATGGGATGGCTCCCGTGTATTCCGGTTCTGCGCCGCGCACGATCACTTTCTCCACGCTATGGTTTCCGCTGGTTATCAGATTGCTATCCCCCAGGAAAAACCCGCGAGTTCCAGAAGTCGTTACAATGGACACGTGCGGCGCAGCCCGGCGAATGAAATCGGCGTAGTCGTACTCGATGTATTTGCGTGTGCGAATGCGCTCCGGCATGTGAGCCGGGTCCATCCCTGGCGGAAATCGCGTCAAAAAATAGGTACGCGAGCCGAGCGATTCCACTCGGTCTTGCACGAATTTGTTCAGCCCCTGAATAATGGCCGCCATGGAAATCACCGAAGACACCCCGATGACGATGCCAAGCACCGTTAAGGCCGTGCGTACCTTTGATGAGCGCAGCGTCTCCATCGCGGCAAGAAAATTTTCGCGGCTCTGCGCCAGCGTCATGCCCATCACTCAGACCTCAACGCGACCACGGGATCCAGCCGCGACGCGCGCAAGGCCGGATAAACTCCGAAAAATAGTCCGACTGCGGAACTCAGGAACACTCCCATCACCGCAACCCACGTCTGCACCGAGGCCGGGAACGGCGTAAATGTTCGCAGCGCCATCGCCACCAGAAATCCCAGAGTGATGCCTGCCATGCCTCCCACAATGCATTGCACCACGCTTTCCACCATAAACTGGCCTAGGATGTCTCGCTTCGTTGCGCCGACGGCGCGCCGCACGCCAATCTCTCTTTTTCGCAGAGTTACGCTCATCAGCATCACGTTCATGATCACGATGCCACCGATTACCACGGAAATGGCGCTGACCATAATGAATACCGCGAAGAACGCGCCGCTGATGCTGCGCCACAAGGCCATGTAACTGTCCTTCGTACCGATAAAGAAATCATCGTCCATGTTTCCCGACAGGTGTCGACGCGAACGCAAAATCAAATGTGCCTGATCCTGCGCTTTTTCGAAGTTTCCCGGTCCGGCCTTTACGTTGATCGTGATGCTGGAGTGGATTCCCTGAATGCGAAGAAAAACAGGTAGCGGCACGATTACAAAATTGTCCTGATCCTGGCCGAGCACGCTGCCGATCTTTTCCATCCCTCCCACCACCGTGAATTCATCGTTGCCAATATGCACGGTCTTTCCGATGGGATCCGTACCCAGAAACAGCTGCCGCATCAGCGTGTCGCCAATTACGCAAACGTTGGCCCGATGCTCCGCTTCCGATGACGTGAAGTAACGTCCCACCTCGACCTTCCGCGTATCAATATCCGCCATGTTTGCGGTTTGCCCGTAGAAGTTGACGTCTTGCAGTTCTTTGTCGCCCGATCGTGCCCGGACGCTGGCGCTCGTGCTGGCGCCCACTTCCTGGCAAGCGTTGCATCCCTCGGCAACCGCATTCATATCCTCGATTTCGAGTTTTTTGAATTTGAGCGCTTTGATGATGATGTCGAAGTCCGTCACCGCAAAAGGAGTGCGCGCGATCTGGAACACGTCCGTGCCCAGGTTTGCTATCTTTTGCTCAACGTACAGGTTCGCACCCTGCACGATGGTCATCACCGTAATTAGGGTGGCCACCCCCATCGTCAGGCCCAGGATTGTGAGCGAAGCACGCAGCTTATGCCCGCGCAAGGCGCTGAAGCATTGGGCAAGGTTGTCGCTGGCAGCGAGCATGGTAGTAGAGAAAACTTGTTTGCTGACCTGTCAAATCGTGTGCAGCGTGAACTGTGAGCGAAGCCTGGTTAGGGACATCATCATCCCTAAGAGTATACGAACCGCGCGTGGCCAAGATTACATGCCCAAACCAGCCAAAGACCTGGCCCGAGTGTTCGAAGTATGATCGCACCGCGGACGGTACCCCCGGTTCACCTGTACGGAGGAACAGTGTCCAATACTGAACAGACTTGGTTGCCCGTCCTGCCTATTCTGACGCTGAAGGATAAGCTCCATACCGCCAATCCCAAATCGCTTTCGGCGGCATGCACAGTTTCGGGTGTGGGCAGATGGCAGACCTGGCACAGAGCCAATCCCGTTCGGAAGTAAGGGGTGTGCGCACGCAGAACGCCCATCTGCACCGGCACCGGCCTCTGTATGTCCTGTTTGTCCATCGCGATCTGACCGCAATTGATAGCTGTCTGCGTGAACTCAAAAAAGGCCAATTCACCGTCAGCTCTGAGTTTGTTCTGAACCCGTCGCAGTGCGCCGAGCAGCTTCGATCCCGGTCCTATGATGTTATCGTTGTCGAATATCCCAGTCCGGCCTGCCCAAGCGCACACGAACTGCAACTGCTGCGACAGACATTGCGGGAGATTCCGTTGGTGCTGTTGACCACTGGCTTAGGCACTGAATCTCGCGCGGAGCTTACCGCCTCGGGTGCCTTCGAGTACGTCGAGCAGGAACACATTGCGCAATTGCCAATGGCGGTTCGGCGGGCCTTGAACGACAAAAAATTGCGCGAAGAGCTCGGAGAGGTGCGACAAGCGTTGCAGCATTCGCAATCTCTCTATCGCGCTCTGGTCGACAACCCGGCTTACGGCATTTACCGCTGCGATGCCCAGGGCAACGTGCGCGACGTCAATCAGGCTCTGATGCGCATGCTTGGGTATTCCTCAAAAGACGAATTGCTCTCCGCACACCAGCTCTCCCTGATCTTCCCGGATCTCTGCAATACTTCACCTTTCGTTCAACCCGCTCCCGACTCCAACAGAATCGACCCCATCGAAACCGACTGGAAGCGTAAAGACGGAACGGTTCTGAAAGCCAGGATCAGCGGTCGTGGCGTTTATGACGACCAGGGGAATTTTGCCGGCCACGAAATCATCGCTGTCGATATTACGGAGCAGCGGACCCTTGAGGAAGAACTGCGCCATCAGGCTTCGACTGACTCGCTGACCGGCCTGGCCAATCATCGCCGGCTCTTCGAGGCGCTGCACGCGGAGATTTGCCGTTCGAAGCGCACCGGTCGCGAATTTTCGCTACTGCTGCTGGACCTCGACGGATTGAAAAAGATCAACGATCAATTTGGCCACCTGGTGGGGAATCGGGCACTCTGCCGGCTCGGGCAGATTTTGCGAGACTGCTGCCGGTCTATCGATACCGCGGCACGCCACGGTGGTGACGAATTTGCCGTGGTCCTTCCTGAGACTGGCATCGGCGCCGCCACGTTGGTAGCGCGACGGATTTGCGAACTCCTTGACGTCGACGGCGAAGTGCCGGCGCTTTCGGTAAGCCTGGGAATTGCCAGCTATCCGCGCGAAGCCGACACCATCGGAACCCTTCTCTATGCAGCGGACAAGGCCCTATATGTGATGAAAGATCAGCGCGTTAAAGCCGCTCAGACGTTAGCGGCTCGTAGCGGTGCTTAAAAAGTTCGGTTGGAAGTCCAGCAGAAATTGGCAGTGACAAGAGCGCGAACTGAAAAGAGGCAAGCTGCATGCATAAGTCCAATTTTTGCCGCGGCGAAATGTGGCAAAATTCCGAGCCCCGGCGCGAGTCGGAAGGCCGAATTGAATATTTGCTGAAAGCGGAAGCGAACATTCTGCAATCCATTTCCACGCGAGCGCCACTTCCGAAAATTCTGAATGAAATATGTATTGCTCTTGATTGTCAGATTGGGAATATGGTTTCACTCATTTCCCTGCCTGGAGACGATCCCATGAGCGCCCTTGATGTTGCACAGAACGCGGCGCTTTTTGGTCTACATATTTTCTCTTCTTCCCGCATCGTGCCGGATAGCGACGATCGAATCGGTTCGCTGGAGATGTATTGTTGCGTTTCGCGGAGTCCTTCTCATGAGGAATGCCAGTTGATTGAGCGGGCGGTTTGTCTGGCCGCCATCGCAATCGAGTGCAACGGCGAGGCGGGTCGCAATGCCAGTAGCGGTGTTGATGAGAACCTGCCGAAGCAAGAAAACGTGCTCAGATGGCCGGTCTCACTGAACTAGGCGCCTCGAAGCGATTACAGGCATTCGTCAGTCGTGCAGCACCACACTTAAGAGTGAAGTGTTAACCTGAAGTCCACCATTATATTTGACGAAACCCATTTTTCTGAACTTATTCATGAAAAAGTTCACCCGCGAGCGCGTTGTTCCAATCATCTCCGCCAGCATTTCCTGCGAGATTTTCGGGATCACTCCCTGCGGCTGATCTTCCTGCCCGTAACGAGCCAGCAACAGCAGTGAACGCGCCAGACGTTTCTCGCTGGAATTAAAAAGCTGGTCAATCAGATCTTCTTCAATCCGGATGTTGCGGGTCAGCATGTGAGAGATGAACAGGTCAGAGAAAGCGTGTTCTGTGCGCAGCGCGCGCATCATTTCCTTCTTTTCGATGAATAGGATGGAAGTGGGTACGATCGCGGTAGCCGTGCCCATGCAAACTAACTGACCTGCCAGGCATCCTTCGCCAAAAAAATCGCTCGGTCCCAGGATTGCCACGACCGCTTCTTTTCCGTCTTCATTGATGACGGAAAGCTTCACGCCGCCGCTCTGGATGTATTTCACGCCCCTGGCAGGGTCGCCTTGTGCATAGATTTTCTCGGATCTTCGAAACTTCACAATCCGCCGGGCGGCACCCGACGTATCGAGAAAAGCCTGCAAATCGAAAGTGATCTTCCTTACGGGAGTTGGTTTGGCCTTCTTGGAAGTAGCCCTGGGCATACTTTATGCGACCGAATCGATTTAGCTGCAGAGAAATGCAGGCTTTTCTGGAAACCTGATCATATCACTGCAAACTGCAAACTTGTACACAAGTGAACAGACGCACAGCCGGACACAGTCTAGGATGGGCTTGCTGTAAAGGATTGGTTTGTTGGCCAGTCCGTCCCCGCAAGCTTGTTCGTAAGCCCCTCGCAAGCGCCAAGGATATCGAACGACAACTTAGGGAAGACACTTAGGCTCGACGAGCGGCCCAGTTCGCTTGGTAAGCAGTGTCTCTCAACACGGATAGAAAGGAGAAAGCTATGCCTCTCGTGCAAATTCTGCTGGCCCTGATCGTCGTGGGCGTCCTCCTGTGGCTAGTGAACCGTTTCATTCCTATGCAGGGAAGTATCAAATCGATTCTGAACGGGGTCGTGGTCATTGCCGTGGTGTTGTGGCTCCTGAACATTTTTGGGCTGTTTCACTCCCTGGCGCACATACGCATCGGGACATAAATCGTGGCGATGAGCGGCTCAGCCGAGAGTTGCGATTCGAGGAACAGAACTAACCATCGGCAAGATTCATCGTGCCAGATACGCAAGATGGCGCGCAGGCGAATACGTGGTAATGGAGAATCTTCATGAAACCAATTGGAGTTGTCGGTACAACGGCGCTGTTTCTGCTTCTGGGATTTTCTATCCCCGCTCAAGCAGGCCAGGACCCCCAAGAGAAGCCGCCAAAACAGGAACAACCTGCTAAGCCCGAGAAACAGCAGCAGACGAAGCCTGCTACGCAACCAAAACAGGAACCGAAACACGAACCGAAACCGGAACCACAACCAAAGCCTCAACAGCACGCTCAGCAGCAACCGAAACCGAAACCACAACCCCAACAACATACGGAACAGCAAAGCAAGACCCAGCCCCAACAACAACAGAAATCACAGCAGCACGAACAACAGGCCCAGTCGGAGAAACAGCAACAGCAGCACTCACAGCAACAGGCCAAGGCGCAGCAAGATCAGAAGCAGAAACAACAAGCTCAGTCCGACAAACAGCAGCACTCACAGCAGCAAGTCAAGGCGCAGCAAGATCAGCAGCGTCAGCACCCGCAACAGAACCAGAGCGCACAGCAACAACAGCGCACCGATCAACAACCCCACGTGCAGCAAGTCGCTATGCAATCCCAGCAGGAGCAACGTCGGCAGGAAGGCGAGCAGCAAAGTGACTGGCAGCAGCATCGTGCGCATAACTGGCAGTCTGAACACCGCGATTGGCAGCAACGCGGCGGTTACAGCGGCTATCGCATTCCTGATAACCGCTACAATGGCTATTTCGGTTCGGGTCACCCCTTCCGCATTTACAGCTACCCAGTAGTTATCGTGGGCGGATATCCACGCTTCCAGTACGGAGGCTATTGGTTCAGTTTGGTTGATCCGTGGCCGGAATACTGGTCCAACAATTGGTACGACAACGATGATGTCTATATCGACTACGCTGGCGACGGCTATTACCTGTACAACCGAAGGTATCCCCGCGACCGCATCGCCGTTTCTGTTTATTTGAACTGAGCAAGCATCGGGCAAATTGAAGGACTGCAGCTCCGACCCAGCGCGGGAATACCGCTGGCTGGAGTCTGCAAACCGTAACGAACAGAATTTCATCGACAAGGAGAAAAAACATGCTCGGAACTATATTAATCGTCATCTTGATTTTGGCGCTGTTGGGAGCACTGCCGCGATGGTCACACAGCCGCAACTGGGGCTATGTGCCGTCGGGTGGCGTAGGCCTGGCGATCCTCATCGTTGTGATTCTGGTACTTCTTGGGCGTATTTAGGAGTGTCACTGATCATGAAACCTTACATCTGGGGCGGAATTCTGTTCATCGTTCTGGGCGGCTTCGCGCTCGTCTATCAGGGATTTAACTACACTCATCAAGAAAAAGTTTTTGATGTCGGGCCGATCCACGCAACCGCGGAAAAACACGATCACGTTTCTATTCCTCCCGTACTCGGGGGGCTCGCGTTGGTAGGCGGCATTGTTATGCTCGTCGCGGGAATCCAGAAGAAGTCTTAGCTTGAGTTACGAAAGTGTCCCGCCTGAGAGTCGGGCAACGCATAACCCTCTCCTGACTCGAACTGTGTTGAAAATGTTTCAACCAGATATCCGAAAAAGCAATCGTGCGTAAAAGTGGTCCCGACCATGGAGGTCAGCAATGAAGAAATATCTAGTGGCCGCAGCATTTCTCACCCTTGTGGCAGGCGTAATATCGGCCCAGGGTTTGAATAAGGAGCAGAAACGTCTGGAAGAAAGCGGTGTTGTCATGCAGGAAGTGCTCAACATTCCGGACAACATTCCGCATGACCTGCTGGAAAAGGCGGAATGTGTCATCGTGTTTCCGTCCTTGATGAAGGCAGCGTTTGTGTTCGGCGCTGAGTATGGACGCGGTGCTATGGTTTGCAGGACCGGCGATAAGTTCCGTGGGCCTTGGGGTGCGCCAGCCATGTACGCGCTCGAAGGCGGCAGTTTCGGTTTCCAAATCGGCGGAGAAGCTACCGACTTGATCCTGCTGGTCATGAATGACAGAGGCATGGAGTCAATTCTCAGCAGCAAGGTGAAGTTAGGTGGCGATGCTTCGGTTGCAGCAGGCCCTAAGGGGCGCGATGCTTCCGCAGATACGGACGCTTGGATGCGAGCCGAGATTCTCAGCTACTCGCGGTCACGCGGTTTATTTGCCGGAGTATCCGTCGCGGGCACCACCCTTCGTCCCGATGATGACGCAAACGAGCAGATCTATGGGCACGCCATCAAGGCGAAGGAAATTGTAAGAAGTGAACACATGGTCGTGCCTGTGGCAGGCCGTCAACTCGTGAACGTTTTGGAAAAGAGCGCACCGCGAAACGAATCGGAGCACGCCGCTTCGAATCAGTAATCGGCTTGATCAGCTTGCCGCGATATTTGCATCCCGGCAAGCTGTCAGTCTTGCTCTCGGCAATACCCTTACTCGTGCAAGACGACGGTCAGAAGTGATTTATTCACCTTGATTTTGCCGTTGTATTCGATGAACCCTAGTTTCCGGAATTTGTTCATGAAGAAGTTCACCCGTGAACGCGTCGTTCCCACCATGCTCGCCAGGGTCTCCTGGGAGACCTTCGGCAGGATGCGGTCAGGCTGTTCTTGCTTTCCGTAACGCGCCAGAAGCAGCAGTGTTCGCGCCAGGCGCTTTTCGCTGGAGTTGAACAGCTGATCGATCAGGTCTTCCTCGACCCGGATGTTGTGCGCAAGCATGTACGCGATGAAATGGTCGGATAGTTCATGCTCCGCGTGCAGCACGCGCAGCAACTCTCCTTTTTGAATGACAAGAAGCGTGGTCGGCGTAACTGCTATGGTCGTTCCCATTCGGACCGTCTGGCCCGCCATGCAACCCTCGCCGAAGAAGTCCGTTGGCCCAAACATGGCAACCACGGCTTCCTTCCCGGAACCATTCACCACAGAGAACTTCACGCCGCCTTTCTGGATATACATGACGGTTTCCGCGGCATCGCCCTGCGAAAAAATGGACTCGCCTCTGTGGTATTCAACCACCTTTCTCGACACGCCAGCGGTGTCTAGAAACACCTGCGGATCAAATGAGTCGGCCGCTCCATTGTTCTTGCTTTTTTTTGGTTTCATATTTTGGTTGAATCGCCCAATCTCGGCGAGTCGCTCGAAAGTAACGTCCACGCTACCAAGGACATTGGGGCAGGACTGTACAAAAGTGAACAGCGCCTACAGTCGCCAGTCAGTAGGATGATGACTGGACGGCAGGAGAAAGAGATATTGGCCAGAAGGCTGGGCGAGCCGTAAGGCAGGTATCCGTTATCTCGCCGTCTGCTCATCGGGATCCTGGAAACCCGCTTCCGTCCCCAATGCAACAACCCAGGGAGCCAGTGTTTCCTGCCTCTTTCTGAGAAATTTCAGCCAAAGTGAGCCCCAGTCTGTATTTACTAGAATAGTTAAGTATTTTACGAGAGTCCATAAATACTTGACAAATGCGGTAAATCAGACCATTATGGCGGTAGTTCAACGGCACAGGCACCTTCAGAGTTGTTCGGGACCGAATATGCTGCCCTGAATTACTGCCGCGGCCAAGGAAACCGGGAACCCTCGGTTTTTTGCGCAAAGCGGCCGCCCTCACAAGTTCGCCGCGTAAGGACTGAAACGATTTTCCAGTGAAGAGGCAAGCCCAGTCTGCCTCAGTGTCTCTAAATTGGCTGGGCAAAGAGGAATGTATGTATTTGCTTGCATTGGTTTTCATCGGAGTGCTTGTCGGGTGGGCAGCAGGAAGAATTCTGGAAGGTAATGGTTACGGGCCGTGGATGGACGCTGTGATGGGAATTGGCGGTGCCGTTGCCGGCGGGCTCCTGATGCGCGCCGCGGGTTTTCACGGATTCAGCGGAACCGTTGCCACTTCCATGGTTGCGGTGGTCGGAGCAGTTCTTCTTACCATGGCAGTTGGATACGCGAACGGGCGCAGGATTTACGCTCGCCAGTCGTAGAGGCTACGGCGCGTAGCGTCACCCGATTCTGATAGGGCCCTTGGGAATTCGCAGGAGATAAAAAATGAGAATGCCAACGTTCCGCAGTTCCACGCTGTGTCTTGTCGCCATGCTTCTTGTGGCGCCGCTGCTTCGCGCACAGGACTTGTCCAAGTACCGGAGTTTTTCTTTCGGCATGAGCCCGGCTGATGTATTGAAGCAGACCGACATGAAGATCGCCGATGTCAAAACTCTTCATAGTCAGCCTGCGCTAATCCAGGAACTTACCTGGTGGCTGCCGATGCTACCGGGGAACTCTTACCAAGCGGACAGCGTGCGAGAAATTCTATTCACCTTCTGCAATGGCCAGCTCTACAGCTTGTCCGCGACCTACGACCGCAGTGCGATTGAAGGCCTCACAACACAGGATCTGGTCAACTCAATTGCGGCGACGTATGGCCCGCCCATCAAGCCTCCGGCAGAAATCGACGCCACGAAGCCCGTACCATCGAGACCCGACGAGAAGGTAGTGGCACATTGGGAAGATGCACAGTACTCCTTGACTCTAAGTCGCTCTTACCTGGCGAATGGCTTCACCTTGGTCATGTATTCCGTGCAAGCTGACGCCGCAGCAAAGGTGGCTATCGTTGCAGCCGTTCAACTGGAAGCTCAGCAGGGTCCCCAGAGGGCAGCCGAACTCCAGAAGAAACAGGACGACGAACTGGCGGTTGCGCGACAGAAGAACCTGCAAAGTTTTAGACCCTAGTAATAGCTCTGGAAACAACGCGAGTTAAGTGTTCGAGTTCGTGAAATGGGTTCATTGGAGGCAAAACGATGGCTGTGAATATTACTCCGCTGCATGACCGCGTCCTGGTGCGCAGGCTGGAAGAGCAAGAAACCGCGAAGGGTGGAATCATCATTCCCGATACGGCTAAGGAAAAACCACACGAGGGCGAGGTTATCGCTGTTGGCGCCGGCAAAATCGAAAAGGGCCATCGCATCACCCTCGATGTCAAAGTCGGTGATCGCATCTTGTTCGGCAAATACACCGGAAACGACATCACGATTGATGGCCAGGAATATCTGATTCTTCGCGAGGACGAAATCCTCGCCAAAGTTGGCGGAATGACCAAGGTGGCATCCGGCAAGAAGTAGTTGGTTCGTTCGGAGATTCTGAATGGAGCGGTAAGCGCGATCACCCAGGAGGGTGAAGTTCTATGGCAAAACAAGTAGTAACTGGTGTGAATTCCCGTCAAGCGATTTTGCGCGGCGTCAATATTCTGGCGGACGCAGTAAAGATCACGTTGGGCCCGAAAGGGCGCAATGCGGTGATCGAGAAGAAATTCGGTTCACCGATCATCACAAAGGATGGCGTGACCGTGGCGAAGGAAATCGATTTGCCGGATCCGCTCGAGAACATGGGCGCGCAAATGGTGCGCGAGGTCGCTTCCAAAACCTCCGACGTGGCTGGCGACGGCACTACCACCGCGACCGTGCTGGCCCAGGCGATTTTCCGCGAAGGTGTGCGAACGGTTGCTGCAGGCGCAAGCCCTATGGCCCTTAAGCGCGGCATCGACAAGGCCGTCGAAGTTGCCGTGGCTGAAATCAAGAAGCTTTCCCGCGAAGTGAAGGGCGATATGATCGCGCAGGTTGGCACCATCAGTGCCAACACCGATAAGCAGGTTGGCAGCATCATCGCCGAGGCCATGAATAAGGTCGGCAAAGACGGTGTTATTACCGTGGAAGAATCCAAGACCATGGAGACGACTCTTGAGATCGTCGAGGGTATGCAGTTTGACCGCGGGTACCTGTCGCCTTATTTCGTCACCGATCCGGATCGCATGGAATGCGTCCTGGAAGACGTCCGGATTTTGATCCACGAAAAGAAAATCGGCTCTATGAAGGACCTTCTGCCACTGCTCGAGCAGGCTGCCAAGAGTGGCAAGCCGCTGTTGATTCTTGCGGAGGATGTTGATGGCGAAGCCCTCGCCACCCTGGTGGTCAACAAGCTTCGCGGCACGCTGCAGTGCTCCGCCGTGAAAGCCCCTGGTTTCGGGGATCGCCGTAAAGCCATGCTCGAAGACATCGCCATTCTGACCGGCGGAAAGGCTATCACTGAGGACCTTGGGCTGAAACTCGAGAACATAAAACTCGAGGAACTCGGCAGCGCCAAGAAAGTCACGATCGACAAGGATAACACCACGATTATCTCCGGCGCCGGCAAGCCCAGCGAAATTGAAGGCCGCATCCGCCAACTCCGAGCGCAGATTGAAGAGAGCACCTCGGATTACGACAAGGAAAAACTTCAGGAGCGACTGGCCAAGTTGGTTGGCGGCGTCGCCATCATCAAGGTCGGCGCGGCAACCGAGACCGAGTTGAAAGAGAAAAAGGCTCGCGTCGAAGATGCCATGCACGCAACCCGAGCTGCAGTGGAAGAAGGCATCGTCGCCGGCGGCGGCACCGCGCTGCTGCGCTGCTTGCCCGCGCTGGAGAAGCTAAAGATGCATGACGATGAAGCCATTGGCGTGAACATCGTCAAGCGAGCGCTCGAAGAACCTCTGCGACAGATTGCACAGAACGCTGGGCACGAAGGCGCTGTGGTTGTTGGGCGCGTCCGCGACTCAAAGGAAGACAATTTCGGGTTCAACGCGGAGACGGGCGAGTTCACGGACCTGGTCAAGGCCGGTGTGATTGATCCAGCAAAGGTCACCCGCCTTGCGCTGCAGAACGCAGCCTCCATCGTGTCATTGATGCTCACCACCGAAGTGCTGATTGCCGATTATAAGGACGAAGACAAAACCGCCGCTGCTGGCGCAGGAGCCGGGGGCTACGGCGGAGGCATGGGCGGATCGTACTAAACGCTTCTCGATGCCATTGCTCCTGGCTCCGTGGCTAGAGAATCCGACAGATCTGTCACGAGAGAGGAGCATCAAAACAATGTCACTGCCGAAGACCATTTTTCAGGGGAAAGACTCGTCCCTGATCGAAGTTCTCTACACTCGCGGGGAAATCGCATTCCCCAATCCCGACGAAATCGTCAGCCTTGACCCGGTGGTCCAGGAAGAAAAGACGGTTCCTCTCTGGCCAATCCATCCGCGGCCCATGCTCCCTAGTAGGGTCGCAGTTATCGGGAATTACCTGCCGAGGCGCTGCGGCATCGCTACGTTCACAACCGATTTGTGCGACGCCATTCACGCTGAATACGGCGCCACTGAGCTCCTCGCCCTTCCGGTCAACGACATTCCTGAAGGTTACAGCTATCCGCCCAGGATTCGCTTCGAACTCGCCCAAGATGAACTGGCTTCTTATCGCCAAGCCGCCGATTTCCTGAATTTCAGCAACATTGACCTGGTTTGTCTGCAACATGAGTACGGTATTTTTGGCGGATCGGCTGGCGGCCACATTTTGGAACTCTTGCGTCGCCTGCACATGCCTGTGGTTACTACCCTTCACACGGTTCTTCGCGAGCCGGATCCCGATCAGAGGGCGGTAATGGAAGAAATTGCCGCATTGTCCGATCGCCTGATCGTTATGAGCCGGCAATCTTCCGACATTTTGCAGGAAGTTTTCCGTGTCCCCATTTCCAAGATCGATTTGATTCCACATGGCATTCCTGATTTGCCGTTCACGGATCCCACTTTCTATAAGGATGAATTCGGAACTGAAGGCAAAGACGTTCTGCTCACGTTTGGTCTGCTATCGCCGAATAAGGGTGTGGAGAATGTCATTCAAGCCTTGCCGGCTATCCTGGCGCGCCACAGCAATGTCGTTTACATGATCTCCGGCGTCACCCATCCCCATATCCTGCGTCGCGAGGGCGATCATTACAGGAATTACTTGCAGAAGCTGGCCAAAGATCTCGGTGTCGAAGACAAGGTGATCTTTCGAAACCGGTTTGTCAGTCCGAAAGAATTGGTGGAGCTGATTGGCGCTGCCGACATCTACATCACCCCCTACAAACACAAGGGCCAGGTCGTTTCCGGAACGCTGGCATATGCCCTGAGCGCCGGAAAAGCTATCATTTCCACTCCTTATTTACACGCCATCGAATTGTTGGACGACGAGCGCGGCGTGCTTGTCCCCTTCGATGACCCGCAGGCAATTGCGGAGAAAACGATAGAGCTGTTGGACAACGGAACCGCCTGCCACGCCATGCGGAAGCGTGCTTACCTTTACGCGCGCGACATGGTCTGGGACCGCGTGGCTCAGCAATATATGGGAAGTTTTGAACGCGTGTACAACGAGCGTTTGCGGAAACCGCGCGCCACTTTTTCAGCCCAGAACACGGAAAAGGCGCTCGACCGCCTTCCCTCCATAAAACTGGATCACCTGCATCGCATGACGGACCACACCGGAATCGTGGAGCACGCCGTCTTCGTCGTGCCCAATTATCCCGAAGGTTATTCAACCGATGACAACGCCCGGGCGCTCATCGTCGCAATCCTGCTCGAAGAACTCCGGTGCTGTACTCCCACCGGTTCGCTCGATCTCGCCGCGCGCTATTTGGCTTTCTTGTGGTTGGCTTTCGATCAAACTAACAAGCGCTTCAGAAACTGCCTCAGCTATGAACGCCAGTGGCAAGAGGCGGTCGGCTCAGAAGATAGTCACGGGCGAGCACTCTGGGGTCTTGGCACCGTTCTCGGCCGTTCCAAGGATGCGGGACTCAGGGGAGCAGCCGGCCGCCTATTTGAGCTAGCCGTTCCTGCGGCTGTGGAGTTCAAAAGTCCGCGTGCTTGCGCCTTCGCATTACTGGGATTGCAGGAATACCTCGAATCCTTCCCGGGAGATCGCGCAGCTCTGAACGCCGCGGATACGCTGGCAGATCGGCTGCTCGAGTCGTTCCGCGCAAATTCTTCGCCAGACTGGAAATGGTTCGAGAGTGTACTCTCGTATTCAAACGCTAGATTAGCGCAAGCGCTTATACGAGCCGGAACGCGCAATGCCAATGAGGCGATGGTGGCGGCCGGTCTCGAAGCACTGGATTGGCTCACGCTGGTTCAGCGCTGCGAGGTGAAGGGCCACTTCGTACCAATCGGCTCTCACGGCTTCTACTCCAAGAAAACGGAGAAGGGCCGCTTCGATCAACAGCCAATTGAGGCCTGCGCCGCCGTTTCTGCGTGCCTTCAGGCCTATCGCGCTACGGGAAAAGGCCGTTGGCGAAAAGATGCGTGGGCAGCCTTCAACTGGTTCCTCGGCGACAACGACTTGCAGATTGCTCTCTACGACCCCACTACCGGTGGCTGTCGCGACGGGCTGCATCCCGACCGCGCTAACGAGAACCAGGGAGCTGAGTCGACTCTATCCTTCCTGATGGCTCTGCTCGAGATGCGGAAGTTGGAAGAATCGGACACAACCGACAGCAAGCTCTAGGCAATCCACACTTGTCTCAGCCGAAGTTTTCTTTGTAACGCTGGTGTTTCTTTGGGAGAGAACTATTTGTGAACGAGATCATGGTTCAAAACGAGACTTTGTTTAGCCGCCACCCGGCAAACCCAATCCTGACGGCAAAGGATTGGCCCTATTCGATCAACAGCGTTTTTAATGCGGGAGCCACGTTGCTGGCAGACGGGACGACTTTGCTTCTCTGTCGCGTCGAAGATCGCCGCGGCTTGTCTCACTTATGCGCGGCGCGTTCGCAAAATGGAGTAGATGGGTGGCAGATTGATAAAACACCAACACTTTTGCCGGATCCTGACCGCTATCCGGAAGAGCTATGGGGCATCGAAGATCCCCGCATTACTTATGTTCCAGAGCTTAGGCAATACGCGGTAGCCTTTACGTCCTATTCCCGCGGTGGCCCCGGTGTATCGCTCGCGCTCACAATTGACTTCCGTACGTATGAGCGACTTGGCGTCATTATGACGCCGGACGACAAGGATGCCGCTCTTTTGCCCAGACGTATCAATGGATACTGGGCCATGATCCATCGGCCCATGACGCCGCTGGGAACGCACATCTGGATCTCTTACTCGCCCGACTTGCGCCACTGGGGCAATCACAAGCTCATGCTGGGCGCACGACGGGGCGCATGGTGGGACGCGAACAGGATTGGCATGTCACCTCCACCGATCGAAACGCCCAGAGGCTGGCTGATGATCTATCACGGAGTTCGCAGGACGCCCTCAAGTTCCATCTACCGCCTGGGCTTGGCGCTTTTCGACCTCGAACGTCCGGAAATCTGTCTGACTCGTGGGGACTCGTGGATGTTTGCGCCCGAGGCTGACTACGAGCGGCACGGAGATGTCCAAGATGTAGTGTTCCCTTGTGGGTATACCATCGCTAACGATGGTGACACGATTCGCCTTTACTACGGCGCGGCCGATTCAAGCATCGCGCTGGCTTCTGGCAGTCTTCGCGCGCTTTTCGAATGGTTAGATGAAAATGGTCACTCCGAGCAATCTCACGATCGACGCCATCGACCAATCTGATCTTGATTAGCTTCGGCGCGTGACGGGAGCAATCCTCTAACGGTCAGGTCGGGAGAAAACAGACGTGCATATCACGTGTACGAATTGCCAGAGTGCGCTGACTCACCGCTCTAAACCGAAGGGGCTCCGTGAGTCTGTCTTCCTGGCGCTGATTTTTCGTGCGCCCGTTTCGCTGCGAGGAATGTGACTCTCGTTTCTTCCGCTGGTCAATCACGGAAAAGCCAGGGCCGGAGCGCCCGGTAAGGAGCAGTTAGCTCTCGGAGTCCGCTGCTGAGCTTCTTCTGATCTACACCGCCACCCAAAGGTTCTGCGCGAATGCCCAATCCTTATCTACCCACTGCGCTTCACCGTGAAAACCGGTGCGCCGCGCCATCTTTGGAACCTGATCGGCCACATATTTGTGGGAACTTTCCGTCCAGATGGTTTCTCCCGCCTCGAATTGCACAAACACTTCCGCTCTCGGTATATATACGCTCTGCCGCTCCTCAGAACGCAAATGCATTTCGATGCGTCGCTCCTCGGCGTTCCAACGCGCTTCATGCCTGAATTTTTTCAAATCGAAATCGGCTCCTAGCTCGCGATTTACGCGGGCCAGCAAATTCAGATTGAATGCCGCGGTCACTCCCGTCGGATCGTCATAGGCCAGCAATTGCGTTTCGACGCTCTTCTCCAGATCGGTGCCCAGCAGCAGCGCGTCTCCAAATCGCAGAATTCTCCGCACGTCACGCAAGAATTCCTCTGCGGCCTCGCGATCGAAATTCCCGATGGTGCTTCCCAAAAACAGCACCAGCAGGTGATCTTCGTTGCGCAATCGGCCGGCTACCGAGCGCAAGCCATCCAGGTAAGGCTGTTCATATCCTACGATGCTTACCATGTCGATCTGCCCGAGTTCTTTCTCACACGCAGCCAGCGCAGCAGGAGAGATCTCGATGGGATAGTAGAAAGTAGGCTGAATGTTCGACACTGCTTCCAGGATGTATCTTGTCTTCTTGCCGCTGCCGCTTCCCAGTTCAGCCACTTGAAGATTCCTGGGCAGCCGCCGCACGATTTCTTCCGCATGCTTCTGCAGCAAGCGCGTGTCGGCCCGCGTCAAGCAGTACTCCGGCAGCAGTGTAATGACCTCGAAAAGCGCCGAGCCCACTTCGTCATATAAGTATTTGCTGGGCAGCTCTTTTTGCCCCGCGCGCGTCAATCCAGCTCGCACGTCTTCCGCAAACTGCAAAGCAGTCGAGATGGGAGATGTTCGGGTTGCCATGTCCGTTTATTTTCCTTTTTACGATTCCACGCAACGGAATGTCGCGTAGACGTACGGATAGTGTGGCTGGAACCAGTTGCGGAACGAACGGCGCAGCATGCACGCGGCTGTTCGTGGGGAGCCGCCCTTCATCACATAGTGCTTGCCGTCAAAAAAATCCGCGGAATAGCCCGCGTAAAACTCTCGCGGCGCAAAGCCTTCAAATGGCGCGAATTGTGTTCTCGTCCACTCCCACCCGTTTCCTACCAGGTCGTGCACGCCGAATGCGCTGGCTCCCCTTGGCTTGGCTCCGACCGGCAACGGCTCCCATCGTTGAAAATCAAAATTTCCATACTCCGCCGAAGGAGCTTCGTCGCCCCACGGATAAGCTCGCTCGCCTTTTCCATCCGGCGTTCCGTACGCCACGCGGTGAAACTCCGCTTCGCTAGGCAGCTTTCTTCCCAACCATTTTGCATACGCGCTTGCTTCTGAGTGGCTGACGTACGCGGGCCACTCCAGCGGAAGGCGGATTTCACCGAACATCGTCCGGTACATCCACAAATTGCCGGCGCGGCGCCAAAATCCGGGATGGCTGATTCCATCGCGGTTCTTCCACTCTTGCGCTTCGCTGCTCCACAGTGCTTCGTTCTCATAGCCGCCAGCTTCCATGAACTCCCGAAACTCACGGTTCGTCACATTGAAGTTCTGAATGGAGAACGCGGGAACCTGCACTTCATGCGCTTCGAACTCGTTGTCCCATCCAAACTCATCGCCATTTGCGCGCGCCAAGCCGAGCGTTGTTTTTCCGGCGGGAACGTCAATCAACCGAGGCTTCTTGGCAGGCAGGTCGGCCGCCATTTCCGCCGCTCGGCTGACTTTCTTCTCCGGGGCCAGCCGGTGCAACAAATATCCCAATGTCTCCAGGTGCATTAAGCGATGCTCGATGGCCGTTTCCACCATCGTGAAAAGCTGCGGCGAGCCGCCACCAGTGCCTTCCAGTCTCTGTTCCAACTCCGTATCCAATGTCTCTCTTATCTTCGCGTTGTAGTATTCGATCACTTCCCGCTTTGGCCAGTCGGTCTCTGCATCCGTTGGCAGTCCGCCATCGACCGGATCGATTCCAAACGCAAACAGCCTGTCGAACCCGCGGTTAAAGGGCCGCAATCCAAAAGCGCGATCCGATAATAAGTTCCAGTCGAATGCTTCCAGGTGTCCACGGTAAAAAATCAGACGATGGCGTTCGGGAATGGGGCGCTCGTACAAGGCTTCGGGGCGCACGATTGCGAATAGTTCGTCGGTTTGCCTGCGCGCTTCTGCCAAACGCGCACGTAAATGCATCGGACGAGAGCGAACACTGATGGCCGTTGCGGTCATAGATAAGTCCTACCCTAGGATGCAAGCGCCCGGGAATCTATCAGGGTTTTACCCGAGGTCAATCGCCCAGCAGGGTCTCTCAGCGTTAGAATGCCGGGCCGGAATTTGGTTACACCAAAAATACGGAAAATGCGTCGTCCGAGGGCGGGTGGGTGAGAATAGCACAACGTACGCGGCGGATTGCGACAATAGTTACAAAATAGAGGTAGCGCCTACAGGCCCGAGGGAAGTAGCCTAACTAGGTGCCCGGTCATCGAATTGGTGAGCGGAATCGTAGGTTCGCTCCTTGAGGAGCGCCAGCCCTGAAAACACCCATTGCCATTTTCGTTGGTGTTGTTCAAACAATTCTTTTTGCCGGCCACCTGTTCATTTACGAAACGTGGATTCACTTCTGGGGATCGCCGAACTGGCCCTATTCCCCCATTCTTCGGGGAGCAGTCGCTGTGCTATCGGTCAGCTTTGTGGCGGCCACCTTGCTTGCTCATCGTTACTCCAATCCTCCGGTGCGGGTCTTTTACAGGATCGCGAGTGTTTGGCTCGGCTTGTTGAATTTCTTCTTCGTGGCGGCTTGCCTTTGCTGGATTGCCTATCCCCTGGTGCATTTCGCGGGACTGCTTGTCACTCGGCACGAAATTGCGGGCGTGTTTTTCGGCTTTGCGGTTCTTGCCGGGCTCTACGGCATTATCAACGCTGCCTCGATTCGCGTCAGGCGGATTACCGTAAAGTTGCGTGGCTTGCCAGTTCCATGGCGTGGCCGAGTCGCTGCGCTGGTAACCGACACCCATCTCGGCCACGTGAAGGGCTACGCGTTCCTGTCGCGAATTGTGAACAAACTCCGGCAGCTCGGTGCGGACGTGGTTTTCTTCAGCGGCGATCTTTTTGACGGAACCAAGGTTGATGCTGCGCGCCTGGTCTCGCCGCTAAAGTGCCTTTCGCCGCAATTTGGCTCCTACTTCGTCACCGGAAATCACGAGGAATTTTCTGACCCGAGCAAGTATCTCGACGCATTGAAGAACTCCGGCGTTCACGTCCTGCACAACGAAAAGGTCAATCTGGACGGACTGCAAGTGGTTGGCGTGCCGTACAGCGAATCGGGTGACGCTAAACACTATCAGTCCATCCTGGAAAGCGCGGATCTGGATCGCGACCGCGCCAGCGTTTTGCTTGCCCATGTGCCGCATGGCTTGGCCATTGCTGAGAAGCAAGGCATATCGCTGCAGCTTTCCGGGCACACCCATGGCGGCCAGATTTTTCCGTTCACCTGGTTCACCAACCGCATCTTCGGCGAGTTCACTTATGGGCTGAAGCACTTCGGCGAGCTTCTGGTCTACACCTCCAGCGGCGCCGGCACTTGGGGGCCTCCGATGCGCGTCGGTACGCAGCCCGAAATTGTCCTGATCCGCTTCGAATAGCATTTTCCGCAATTTGCGCGGGCGTGGGCGGCCAGACACGTTGTCCACGCGCCGACACGCGCGCTCCAGATCGCCAAAACTCAAAACTGAAGTATTTTCAAACAAAACGCCATTGGACCCTCATCTGCTCTGTGTCCCGCTGAGTTCATCCAGAGTATAGTGAGCAGTTCTTCAAGAGGAACAATGACGAATGGTCGGAAGCTCCAGGTCTGGGCGCTAGCCGGAAGTGTCTTCGCAGCGATTCTTTTGGCGGGACCGTTTGTCGGGTGGCGGGCCAACCGTGCCTTGCACCTCTCCAAAGAACAGGTGCGCGCAGAGCACGAGATTCGGGTGGAAATTCGCCCCTATCTCGCCCCGGCGAACGTGAACTTCGAGCCTGTCAGCTCTCCCCAGGTTTTCTCCCAGTTCGCCCGTTTGAATGACCGGCTTTATATCGCCGGTCCCGCCGGACTTGCCGAATACGATCTGGGCGGCACACTACTCAGGGAATTTCTGGTGGGCAGAGATCTGCCGTCGTCGCCCCTGGTAGCAATGGCGGCAGGCATGTTGGGCGATGCGACAGAGCCGGAGTTGATCGTGGCCACCGCCGACGAAGGAATTTTGATCTTTAACGGCCGAGCCTTCTGGCAAATCTACCCATCTGACGCAGATGTACGGTCCATCACCACGATCCTGCTTGTTTCTTCCGGCCATCTTTTGATCGGCACCAAAAAACGCGGCGTGCTTCTTTGCGATGGCAAGCAAATCAAGGAATTACATTCCTCGTTGAGCCACCTGTACGTACAGGCCCTTGCCGGAAACGAAGTGGACCTGTGGGTTGGCACCCTGGATCAGGGAGCGCTGCACTGGAACTCCGGCAGCACGGAGATCTTCAGCGAAGGGCAAGGATTGCCCGACCGCCAGGTTCAGGCCATCAGCATTTCGCGAGACAAGACCTACGTGGGGACCCCGCTCGGCGTAGCGGAATTCGATCGCGGACGATTTTCGCGTGTGGTTGGCGCTGGGCTTCTGGTGACTTCGCTGCACGCCGATGAGGAACAACTCCTCGTGGGAACAGAAGATCAGGGTGTAGTGCAAGTGCCGCTGACAGCGCAGCGGGTCGGTGCGGCCTCCCACGGCGGCGCGGACTTGGCCGAAGTGCGCCAATTCCTAACAACGGAAAACGCCACGTATGTTCTGACGCGCAACGGTATGTACGAGATGCAGGCCCACGCATTTGGCTGGAAACAAGTGTTGAAACCGCGTCCGGCAGTTCTGAGCGACCGGAACATCTCCGCGCTGGCAAAAGATAAGGACGGGCAGTTTTGGGTGGGCTATTTCGACCGCGGGCTGGACCTGCTGCCAGGTGAAGCGCGCCCCATTCTGCACGTGGAAAACGATCATGTTTTCTGCGTGAATCGTATCTGGCGGGACCCGAAATCCGGCACCGTAGCAGTCGCAACCGCCAACGGCCTTGTGCAGTTTTCAGCAAGTGGCACACAAGAACAACTGCTGACGCGCAGCGACGGTCTGATTGCCGATCACGTTACGGACGTCGTGCCCTATCGCGACGGACTGGCAATCGCCACTCCCGCGGGATTGACCTTTCTCGACTCCAGCGGCGCGCGCAGCATGTACGCCTTCCACGGGCTTGTCAGCAACCACGTGTATTCGCTCGGCGTTTCTGGGGACGACCTGATGGTCGGCACACTCGGCGGCCTTTCCGTGATTGACCACGGAAATGTGAAGGCGAACTACACGGCGGGCTCCTCCGGCCTCAAGCAGAACTGGATTACCGCGGTTGTTCCTGTCGGAGACGAGTGGATGATTGGCACCTACGGCAGTGGAGTTGTTGGACTTGACCATGCGGGACATTTCCTGTCATTTGAAAACGCCACGGCGGAGATGGAGATCAATCCAAACGCGATGCTGGTGACGCCACAGCATGTCCTTGCCGGAACTTTGGGAAAAGGACTGTATGTGTATGACCGCACGAGGCAAAGGTGGACGGCGCTCAGCGACGGATTGCCGTCTTTGAACGTAACCGCCCTCACAGAGAGCAGCGGGTATATCTATGTCGGTACGGACAACGGGCTGGTCCGAGTCCAGGAACAAAAGCTTCTGCCATGAACAAAACACTGTTGCCACTCTTACTGCTCATCCTCACGCCGATGGTTCTTCTGGCCGACGGCGGCGTATTAATTCCTCGCGACAAGGAGCAGCCGGATCCCGCGATCCTGTCGCTAGAAGAGATGGAAATCACCGTACAAATTGATAACGGAGACGCGCGCGTTTTCGTGCGACAGATTTTCGCGAATCATACCGCCGGAATCCAGGAAGGCAATTATGTGTTTGCGCTGCCAAGCCACGCCACCGTTTCCGATTTTGCGGTGTGGGATGGCACCACGCGAATTCCCGCAGTGATCCTGGAACGCAAACGTGCGGATGAAATCTACAACCAGTTGAAGCAGCAGTCCATCGATCCCGGCTTGCTGCAGATGGGGGAACGTGGATCGGAAGAGGCCAAGCGCAGCTCCATTTTCAGCGCGCGCATCGTTCCGATACCCGCCTACGGCACCAAGAGGCTCGAATTCGAGTATCACGAAACCATCAACGTCGAGAACCTGCAATCGTACTTCGCCATTCCTCTGCGGCCCGACGCCTATCAGGCCCAAGCGGCGCGACATTTCAGGATTAACTTCGAATTGCGTTCCGCACATGCCCTTGGCAACTTTAAGGCCGGCGCAAAAGCCTTTCCGCTGACCATCGAAGAGAGCACGCCTCATGTGGTGCGAGGCCACTTTGAAGCACAAAACGTTAACCTGACCGAGGATTTCGTAGCCACCTACGACCTGGACCGTGCGGGCAACGACACCCTGCAGGTGATTACTCACAGGAATCCCGTGAGCGGCCAGCCCTCGCCAACGGAGACCGCTCCGGTTCGCAGCACGAACGAGCCTGGTTTTTTTGCCGCGGAAGCACTGTTGGGAACAGGCCAAAGCAGCTCCGCATCTTCGGGAAGCCCAACACACGCTTCAGAATCCGCGAAAACGCTGGTCATCCTGTTTGACACCTCGCTCTCAATGCAGTGGGAAAGACTCGAGCGCAGCTATCAGGCGCTGGAAACGCTTTTGCGCACGCTTAAGCCCACGGATAGGTTCAATCTGATTCTGTTCAACAGCCAGACACAGCAATTTCAGCCAACGCTGATTTCTGCCGATAGCGGCGGAATTCAACGCGCGCTCGATTTTGTACGCGCCAGCCGTTTGCGCGGCGGAACCGATTTGCAGAAAGCTCTGGGAGAAGGTTTAAAACAGAGTTCCCAGAGCGCTAGCAGTGCCTATCTGATCTTGCTGAGCGATGGTGGGGCTACTCGCGGGCCGATACAAAATGGTAAGCTTGCGGCCTGGTACGAAGCCGCGTGGAAGCAGATCCCCGCGGCAAACCGCCCAAGAACATACATCTTCGGAGTAGGCGACGACGCGAATCTCCCGTTACTCAAACTCCTGGCGCGTCACGACGGTGTGCTCGAAAACGTACTCTCGACCGAGCCAGTCGAATTCAAGTTGAATTCTTTCCTTTCAAAAATCGGCCGAAGCCCTATCGGCCAATTGCAGCTCGACGTCTCGCCGGACACAGCCGTGGATTCCGTCTACCCGTTGCAGGATTCTGCATTCTCGGGCTCCATGGCGGTTTGGGTTGGCCGTTTCCAGAAACCGCAAACGGATCCAACGTTCACGATTCACGGAATTCGTGACGCCACACCGCTGACTGTTTCTGCGAAAGCCAATCTCTCCCGTGAATCTTGGGAGCATCCGCAACTTCCGCGGTTGTGGGCCCGCGCTCGCGTGGATGCCTTGCTGGAGAAAATCCAGCGGGAAGGCGAGGACCAGGCGTCCATCGACGAAATCATTCGCCTGGCACGCCAATACAAGTTTGTTACTCCTTACACTTCGTTTCTTGCCGTGCCGCGCGCTTTGTTACGCCCGAGGGTGATTCGTCCCGGCGATCCGGTGGTGCGCGTGAAGACCGACGAATCCATCGTATCTGTCGTGGCGCTGTTTCCTTTTGGGTTGGTTCAAAAGCTGCGCTATCTTGCCGACGAAGATACCTGGCAAACGCGTTTCTTTGCGCCGAAAGATATGCAGGACGGAACCTACGGCGTGCGCCTGGTACTGCGCGACCGCGCCGGGCATGTCTATCGCGAATCAAAAACTTTTGTCATCGCCAGCAAGACGCCCGTGGTGCAGATCAGATTGGATAAGAAACGCTTCCGCCGAGGGCAAGTCCTGGAGTTGAAGGTGGCGGCTTCGCAAAACACGCGCACGTTGGTGGCGCGTTTGGAAGGCGCGGCGCCCGTTGGGCTGAAGTGGGACGCTAAGGCTGGCCTCAACACCGGGCAATTGCTGATTCCCGCCGAGATGATTCCCGGAAGCTACAAACTGACCGTCACTGCGGAAGATATTGCACACAACATGGCTTCACAGGGGGTGGACATTGAAATCGTTCCGTGATTTCTCACCCAAACGTTACCTGAGTTTTGCCGCTGCACTCGTTGTTGCGGTCGTCGTTGGATGGACGATCTCCGCGAAGGCAATGCTGCCGACGTGGATTTCCAACATCGAAGCAGGCACGCAATTGGAAAACGCTTTCTTCCGCATGATGGCACTGCCATATGGCAACGTGCTTTACCACAGGCCGCCGGCGGAGACACGCGCGGCGCTCGGCGAACTTATCCAGCAAAAACCTGCGGACGCAGAACTCTATTCTTTGCGCGCTTTGGAAGATGAACAACAACTCGATTTTGCCGCCGCCGAAGCGGATTGGAAGTTGTATGCGCAAAAGGCCGCGAACAAGCCTGTAGCACAGCTAGCCCTTGCTGATTTCTATCATCGCCGGTTGCAGCCGCAAAATGAAATCACCATCCTCGCGGCGATTGCTAATGCGCCTGATGACGCCTCGGAGGGCTTGACGCCCGTGCCCGAACAACGCTCCTGGCAGGCGTTTGCGCGTATTTTCGGCATTATTCAGCCGCAGGGTCTGCCGAGGAACGTATCAATCGCGCAATACCGCGCCTGGATTGCGCGTTATCCCAAGGAAGCGTCTTTATACTCGCGCTTCCTGGAATATCTGGTTTCGCAGAAAGAATACTCCGCCGCGAATCAACTGATCGCTGACTATCAGAAGCAGTTTCCCGACGATGGCATTTTTGAGGTGAAAGCAAAGGCTTTGGTGGAATATCGTCAAGGCTCCATCCAGCAGGGCCTTGCGGTTTACGAACAGAGTTTCCAGCCGTTGTGGTCGCCAGAGCTTGTGAAAAGCTATTTTGACCTTCTCACACAGACACAAAATCTGCGCAAATTCCTGGACCAGTCGCGCACCGCTCTCAATGCCAATCCCGAAGATCTGAAAGCTGCTGCGCGCATCTTTTATTATTACCAGCAGCAGGGAAAACTCGACACCGCGCAACAGGCCATCACCACTTTGCGGTTGCACAAGGAAGCGGCTAATTCTCCATGGGCGCCCCAGGAACTTTATATTTGCGGGCGGCTTCTAGAGGATATTCACGCCTACCCTGAAGCGGCACGCTACTACTTTGCGCTGTACAACAGCAAAGGCGCCAACGATTCCCAGGAGCGCGCGCTTGGTCGATTGACGGACTTGCTTCTCACCGCACCCGAAACACAAATCCGCCTGGGCGCCGGGGAGCTCTCGCTCTACAAAGACATCGCGACGATGGATCAAGGGCCCGGCTATCTCAACGGCATCCTCTCCCTGATTTTGAATACCACCTATCCCGCGAGCGCGTACCCAGAGGAGGAGCAGCGTGCCATCTCCTATTTTCACCGCTCACGCGCGGCTGAACTGCTCGCGATGTTAGACAAAAACTTTCCAAACTCAGCAAGTCGCCCGGAGCTTCACGCAAAGCTTCTCGACTTTTACGCTGGCAATGCGCAGAGCGAAGCTGTCTTGAAAGGAGGGCAGGAATTCCTGGCTGCCTTCCCAAGGGCTGGACAGCGCACTGAGGTGGCGCTACTGATGGCTGACGCGGATGCCCACCTGAACAAAACTCAGGACGAATTTGCGATCTACGATTCCATCTTAAAAGAATTGGCCGCCGACGCCGGGAAAGTGCCTCTAGGCTTTAGAGTTTCTGGTGCTGACAGTTTTGTTCCTGGCCGGGAAAGCGATCAGGCGCCCGCGAACAATGTTTCTGAGGGTTCGGATTCCGGCGAAGCGAATAATCGTGCCTCCCAAGAGTCCTCTGTGCAGACCGCGTTTCAGGTCAATCCCGCCTCAAACGGGGCTTCTGCTGGGAACGGCCCGCGTTCTCCGGAATATTCTCGCGTGCTTGAACGCTATCTTTCCAGGCTGGTGGAACTGAATCAGATTCCCCAAGCGCTAGGAGTGTTGCGCCGTGAGATCGATCAAAATCCCGATGATCCCGGCCTCTACGAACGGCTGGCCGTGTTCCTGCAGCAAAACAATCTCGGCACTGAGCAGGAAGAAGTCTATCGCCGGGCCATGGCGCGTTTCCCCGACCGTTCCTGGTACAACAAACTGGCCCGCTTCTACCTCCGATCGCGAAAGAACGCGGACTTCGAGAAACTCACGCAGGATGCCGTGAAAGAATTTGACGGCAGCGATCTTCAGGGCTACTTCCAGTCCGTTGTCGGCGGCAGCCCGCAAATGTACCTTCGTTTGAATCAATATGCCCACGCGCGTTTTCCTCACAATCCCTATTTTGTTCGCAACTTGCTGAGGGCATATCACAGCACGGCCACTTGGAATGAAGTCGCCTGGGAAGAACTGATCCGCCAGCACTGGTTCGAGGAAGCGGATTTCCGTAACGAATACTTCGAATTCCTAACGCGCACTGGAAAGCTCGAGACCGAACTGAAAACTGTGCGCGAAGCTGCTCCGGACGATGCGAAAGGGAATTGGCAGGATTTTGTTGTCAAGAACCCAGCGGCCGGCGAATATTTGGCGCAGGCGGAAATCTGGCGCTCTCATTTTGAGGGTAGCGCTCCGGTGCTCAAGGCGCTTGCCGCCTCATATCCGGCTGATCCGGAACTGGCCCGCACCGCGTCATCGGTGTATCGCTCGCTCGCGTATCTCCATCCTTTCTACACAAGCACAGCCGTGCAAATTGAAAGCAATCTTTTGGCGGCAAATCCAGGCAGCACGGAGATCCTCGCGCGAATTGGCGATATCTATTCCGATCGCGAAATGTTTGCCCAGGCAGCGCCTTATTGGGAGCGCATCCCCAAGGTCGCACCAGGAGAATTGGAGGGCTACCTGGACGCGGCCATCATCTATTGGGATTATTTTGATCTCGAAAATGCGTTGCGCCTGCTGAATGAGGGCAGAAGAGCTCTCGGCGACCCAAATCTCTATGGTTACGAAGAAGGCGCGATCTACGAAGGGAAACACGATTACCCCCAGGCAATTCAGGAATACGCGAACGCCGCACTGGCTGCCGGCGGGGAATCTCCCGCATTAAATCGACTTCTCGACCTCTCGCGCAGGCCAAAATATCGCGAGCAAGTGAATCAAGAGACAGAAAAGTTGGCGCTGGCTTCCCAGTATTCCTTGTCCGCTGTTCATCTGCGCCTGCGCGTTCTGGAAGCAGAGAACCGCCAGCCGGAATTGATCGCGTTTCTCGATGCTGCTGTGGCCAACGCCACCACCATCGAGCAAGCCTCAGACTTGGAATCGTCGGCGCAGCAAAAATCCCTGGAAGATGTGCAACGGCGCGCTCTGGAAAAGCAAGCGGTGCTGGCTACGGATCCCGTCACGCGATTGCAGTTGCGTTATGCGCTGGTTCGTCTGTTCGAGAATCGTAAGGATTTCGTTTCTGCCCAGCGAAACATCGAGGCACTGTACCGCGACAGTCCCAAGATTCTCGGTGTGGTTCGCGCTACCGTAGACTTTTATTGGCGTGTAAAACTCTACCCGCAAGCGATTCAGGTCCTGGAACAGGCCGCCCATGACGCTTATCCGGCGCTCGGCAAGCAGTTCTCATTTGAAGCCGCTCGCAAATCCACGGAGGCCCGCCAGTATCAACAGGCGCGCGACCTGTTGGCCCAGTTGCTTAAAGACTCTCCGTACGACAGCCAATACCTCGCGGCCATGGCAGACACCTACGCCGAGGCCGACGACCAGCAAGCTCTCAAACAATTCTACTTGGACAAAACCGCTCTCTTCCGCAGCGCTCCTCTTTCGGCGGACGAGCGCAAAACGCGTATTGCGGCGCTACGCCGGGGGTTAATTCCCGTACTGACCAAGCTCGATGATTATTCCAGTTCCGTTGACCAGTACATCGAACTCACTAACAACTTTCCCGAAGACGAAGGCCTGGTGACCGAGGCCGCATTCTATTCCCAGCGTTACGACTGCCAAAAACAGCTTTTGGACTTCTACGCAAAAACCGTGCAACAGTCTCCTCGTGACTTCCGCTGGCCCATGGTGCTGGCGCGCATCCAGACGAATCTCGAAGATTTTCCCGCCGCGATCGACTCTTATGGCAAGGCCATTGCGGTTCGTCCAGATCGCACGGATTTGCGCATTGCCCGTGCGGCACTGGAAGAGCGCGTGATGCATTTTGACGAGGCGGCTGCCGATTACGAACGAATTTATCAACTGGCTTACAAAGATCCCAAGTGGATGGAGAAAGTGGCAGAACTGCGTGCGCGCCAAGGTCGAAGCGCCGATGCGGTTGCAGCGCTCAAGGTCGCGTTGATCGATGTGGGCTCGGAAGGCGCGCAAAACTATTTCGAAGTGGCCCGCCGCTTGGAGACCTGGGAAATTCTGGAACCAGCGCGCGACTTTGCCGAGCAGGGCATAAATCTAGCAGCTGGAGGTCTGCTCGCCTCGACTGATGATCACGATGGAGCGAAACTTTACGCGCGCATCATGACGCGCCTGCGCCAGCAGGACAAGGCTTACGACACATTACGCGGGGCGTTGACAGCCGCTTCGTCTTCGCTTCCCGTTGTTAAACAACAGATTGCCAAGGAAGGCATCGCCGCAATATCCGACAAGCAATGGCGCGAGCACACGTTGCAAGTCAGGATCGCGAATGCCAGAGCCGGAATGGCCGCTGCCCTGACGGAAATGGGCACCACGGTGGCGCAATATTTCACTCCCGAAGAAAAAGTCAAGTTCGCGGACTTCGCGCAGACGGTTCGTTCGCCCATGAATTTCCAGGACGCAAATCTCTTTGCGATTCCTCTTGTTCACAGCGCAGTGCTTGGCGAGCAGGAAGCACGTTGGCATTACGACTTGATGATACATTCCGGCGAAGATGAGGACGCCCTGCTAGGGCAGATGTCCCGTCTCGTGGAACTCCAGCGGCAGCGAGTGAAATTCGCCGACCTGGGTTCTCAGCTGGAAACATTCGCTCCACGTATCAGGCCGCAACGGCGCTCGATCGTATGGCTGGCTGCGGCGGAAGCGTATCGAGCCGCTGGCGATTCCGACAATGAATTGCGTGTGCTGTCTGCATTGTCGCCCAGCGATTTCGGCGATGACGTTCACAAACGCTACTTTGCTCTGCTGCTTACTAAAAACTCAAAACGGCTCGTACAGGAAGCCTCCGCTTGGACGCCCTTCGGGCAGGAAGCCGCCGACTTTGCCGTTGCTAATGGAAACGCGGATCTGGCACAAGAAGTTGTCGCGCAGCGGGGAAGTACACGCCCGCCGGTATGGGGGAAATCGAACACCGCGCTCGTTGGGTTGTACTTTGCGGAGCCTACTCCATCGATCAGCAATGCATTCGTCGATGCTTTGGGCGACCGGACCATTGGGAATCGTATTGGGAAGCAGTTTAGCCGCGATAATCAGCTCGCCGGCGACGTTTGGTATTACTACGGGTCTCGTTATGGAGAATGTCTTGCAGACATGAAACAGGGTTCGCCTGAAGATTTTCTGCCGGCCGAACTCGAGCACAGCCCCGCATCTTCCTCCGCTTACGAAACGCTCGCCGATTTTTACATGGCCAATGGAGACGCGCGCGCTGCGATCGCTGACTACAACCACACGCTGGAACTTTCCCCGGGGCTGGCGGGAGTTCATGACCGCTTGGCGCTGGCCTATTTTCAGGCTCGCAATAGAGAACAAGCCATCGCGCAGTGGAAACTGCTATTCGCCGCGCTGTTGGCCCAGGTAGATAGCGCGCGCGTTCCCGAGAGTTTCTGGGCGGATTTTGGGCGCGCTTGCGATCATCTGCATTCCCGCCATCTGTTTACGAACGTCAAGCCGGAAGCAGACACCGTCGTGCGTGCGTACCTGAGGCGGAAAGGGAATTATCGCTCCAACGCGCTCTTGCACAGTGTGTATGCCGCAATTGGCGATCCCCACCAGGCTACTTCGTGGCTTTTGGATGTGTCCTCGGTCGCGCCGAATCCGTCTGTCGTTCTCGCGGATCTTGTTACTGTGCCTTGGATTCCGCTGGCGCAACGCGGTCCCATCTTCCAGCGAATCCTCGACGCGAAGCAAACAGCTTTGGGGAAGGCGGAGGGGTTGGAAAAAGAGAATGCGCAGAACGACCTGCGTTCTTGGCAACACCGCTGGATACGATATTTGATCGATACCAAACAATTCACCCAGGCCGGCGAATACCTGGCCTCACTACCGCAGGAGCAACGAAACGCGGACGCGGCAGCGCTTGTGCCAATGGAAATGTTTGTCGCTGCTCAACTGGGAACCTTGGACGCAAAACTGGACGCCTATCAGTCGGATTCGCAATCAACGCCGTCTGCCGAACCGCTAAGAACCGCCGCGCGGGAACTGTTCGAAGCTGGCGACAAGCGATCCGCCCGCAACATCCTGGAATTTGTGTTCGCGCGCGAAATCCAGGAGCACCAGCTCGTGGCCGCTAATTTCCTCGGTCTGGCGGAAATCCGCATTGCCGATGGCGACACCGACGGCGCGCTTATATTGCTTCAAAGGCTCGTCCGGGTGGTCGGTGATCCTTACCAGAATATGGATTCTGCCGCGGCTCTTTTCGAAAAGACGGGGCATCCTGCCGAGGCCAGTGAGTTCCTTATAAGGTTGGTGAAGGGCACGCCTTGGGAACCTGCCTATCGCTTGCGCCTCGCGAAAGCGCAACTCGCGACGACCAGTGGGACGAATGTAGCCCACGAATTCCTGACACAGATTGCGTCGGCTCCCGAAAATCCATATAGCCTTCGACTCGAGGCCACGTCAGCGTTCTCCGGAATTCATAATGGCCTCGACCTCGGCAGCGCCGAATTGAATCTGCTCGCTGGCGACGTCAGGACCATCACTCCTGCGGAGGCCGATCATCCATTTTTCTACGGTGCGCGCCTCAACGCGGCACAAAACACTACGGACCCGCGCGCGAAGATCCAGATTCTTACGAAGGCGCTAGCGGATACGCCGGCACGAGAAGATGCGCGGATTCCGTTGTTCCAAGCGTCCGTTGCTGCCCATGAAGATGAATTTGCTCTGGCTTCGATCGAGCGAATGCTTCGAGATCAGCGCATCCGGCAAGTTATTCCGAATGTTCTGGGCAGCGAAGAAGAGATCATTAGTGACGATCGATATGATGCGGACCAGAACGCTGAGGTACACATCTATGCAGGGGCAAAACTGTCGTCAGAGCAGCAGGCGCAGATCGCGTTGCAGATGGGGCTCGCGCTTGCACGGCTGAACCGGCTCGGCGAAGCACTCGCCTACCTGCAAGCGTCTTTGAATCTCGAGAAATCGCCGCCTCGTAAAAAAGAGATCGCGGTGGAACTTGCCGACATCAAAGGGCAATTGCGGCGCCAACAACTGAATGCCGCCCGGCAGCCCATTCTGCACGCGGATTTGGAACAGGATCGATTGGTCCGCCCGCGCGTTGTCGCCAAGGCAGCTCCTGCGACAAAGCTATCTGCGAAACCAGGAGAACGACCATGAAACGCCTGATCGTTTTCTGCCTGATCGTTGCGGCCTGCATCGGAGTCAGCTGGGGAGCGTATCAAGCGGCGTCTACGCCCGAACCTGCGCTCTCTCACTATGTTCCTTCTGGCGCGATGTTGTACCTGCAAGCGAAAGACCTTTCCGCGCTGCTCGCCGGCTGGGATAAATCCGCAGAAAAACAAGGCTGGCTGAAAAGCAATAATTATGAAGTGTTTTCGCGCTCCCGGCTGTTCCTGCGGCTGGCGGATGCCAGCAAGCAGTTCTCCAGCGCGGCCGGTCTCCCCGCGGATACGAATTTGCTGCGGCAGGTAGCGGGCACGCAAAGCGCCCTGGCGATTTTTGATATCGGCAAACTGCAGTTCCTTTACATCACACGGTTGCCATCGGCGAATTCCACGCAAACGGCGCTGTGGCAAACGCGCTGGAAGTTCGAAACGCGCAATGCTGCCGGCGTCGATTTCTTCTCTCGCCGCGATGCCGAATCCGGAAGGGAAGTCGCCTTCGCGATAACCGGGGACTACCTGATTCTCGCCACGCGCGAAGATCTCGTGGCCGGTACTCTGCAGTTGATAAAAGGCAGCAGCGGTCACGCGATCGAATCGGAAGCCTGGTGGTCACAATCGGTGTCTGCCGCAAAAGATACCGGTGATCTTCGAATGGTGCTGAACCTCGATAGAATTGTTCCCAGCCCATATTTCCGTTCGTATTGGGTGCAACAGAACATCACCGAACTGAAACAGTACTCCGCCGCGATCTCTGACCTGACTCTTTCGGGCAAGGAATATCAGGAACAACGGATCCTCTTGCGCAAGGCGCCCACGGCCCCAGAAGCGATGCAGAACGCCGGGCCGGGCTCCGTTTCGGAAATTGTCCGACTAGTTCCGCCGCAAGCTGGATTTTACGAAGCCAAGGCGAGTCCGACCGTTGAAGAATGCCTCGCGATTCTGGAAACGAAGATTCTGGCGCCACATCTGGGGCCGGCCGCCGTGGGAAAGCTCGCGCCTCAAGTGCAAATCGGCGATGGTGAGACAGGATCGAGCTCAGATCTGGAATCGCGCATCGATCTGCCACCCACCCGGCCCGCGGATTCTGCCGACAATGCCGCACCCTTGAAAGTCGTGCTCTCGAAAAATCCGCCATCCGCAATTTTCAACGCACAATCCACGGAAAAGGATAAAGACGGCATGTTCGTGCGCATCCATTCCGCAGTTGCTCTGTTGGGAGCATCAGACTGGAATGAAACCGACGTGCGCGGTGCCCTCGCAGATTTTGTGCGGCCAACTTTCACCACCGGCAAATTAGGAGTTAATTGGCGGCAAAATGCCGGTTATTTCGAGCTCGACGGGCTCTGGTCGCTCTCTGTCAGTGTGAGTGGCAAATATCTGCTGATCTCCGACAACCCCCCTCTCTTAGCTGCCATGCTTTCCAATTTGAAGCAAACGAAGGCCCAGCCGCTGGCTGTTTACGTTGCGCGTTTTGATCATTCCCGCGAAAGGGAGAATTTCCTTGCGCTTAGTCGCCTTCTGGATAATTCCGCTGGTCGTTCCGGCGCCGGCGACACCCCGGATTTCTTCTCGACAAACGTTGGCAGTCTCAGTTCCACGCTGGCAGAAGTTTCCTCTGAGAAAGTTGTGGTTCGCGATGCGGGAGACAAAGTAACGCAGACGGTCACCTACGAATGGGCGCACTAAACAAGCTCTCAACATTGCTGCCGTTGTTGCCCCTGCTATTGCCCTGCCTGCTCGCAAGGGTCACGCTACAGACGGCGTCAGCAGATTGGCCGCACTCGCTCTTTGCGCAGTCGGCAGTGCAAGTGCTCAATCGCGATTTTTCGGACAGCAGCATTTCGTACCTTCTCTTCGATGCGCATTCCGAAGTACTACTGATAAGCCACTGGGAAAACGAGAACAAGCCGATCCCACTTGGCTCGCTGGTGAAACCATTCACTGCGCTTGCTTATGCCGAAGCGCATGATTTTCGATATCCCCGTTACGACTGTAAAGGTGAAGCGAGCGGTTGCTGGCGCATGCGACCGCACGGCAACTTGGATATCGTTTCCGCGATTTCCGTATCGTGTAATTCCTATTTTCGTTCGCTCGCGCAGAATGTCACGAGCGCTGAACTCGTTCCTGTCACGCAGGATTTCCGCATCGAAGCTCCCGACGAGAATATCGCCGCGGCCGGTCTGATTGGTCTTGGCGAGCAATGGCTGATCGCCCCTACTCACATGGCGCGCGCGTATCTGGAATTGATTCGCCGACGCGACCAGCTCGGCGTCCGCGAAATCCTGGCCGGCATGTTGCAATCCGCCCAGCACGGCACCGGCGCCGCCGTTGGACGTGCCCTGAGGAATTCTGACGCCCTCGTCAAAACCGGCACTGCTCCTTGCACCCATAGTCCACGTGCCCCCGGCGACGGATTTGTTGTCGCGCTTGTGCCCGCGCAACAACCGGAAATCCTGCTGATGATCCGCGTGCACGGTGTTCCGGGTGCTAAAGCCGCAGAAACCGCGGGCCGCATGCTCCGCCGCATGGAGGAGTGAACCGGTGCGCGCGAAATCGCTTCTCCTCTTGGTCGCGATCTGTTTGGCGGCCGGAAGTACGCGGGCGCAGGACGTCCGCATTGGCGTTTTGGGAATTTTCCACCCGCGTTATCTCGTGCTTAGTTGTGCTGGCGATGAAGCACTCGTCGTGACTGCGGCCGGGCAGACCACCTTCTTGGGACCCGGATCTTCGCGTGAAAGCATGCGGATCCGCTCGGATGGCAACTCTGTACTGCTGAGCCTGAATGGCAATGAGATTCACGTTGATGCGATTCACGCGACCGATCGAAATAGTGGCGCGGCAAGGTTCGTGCTCAGCGTGCCTGGCAAAATTCGCCGGCAATACCTGGGCACTGTGGACGTGAAAGCGACCGGAGGGGAACTGGTCTCGGTCGTCACGATGGACTTGGAGACGGCCGTTGCCTCTGTTGTTCAGGCTGAATCCTTAGCTGGAACTCCGCTCGAAGCGTTGAAAGCGCAAGCCGTCGTCACGCGATCCTACTTTGTCGCGGGCTACGGCCGCCACGGGGACTTCGACTTTTGCGATCTGACGCATTGTCAGTTTCTGCGCGAACCGCCACTACCCCAAAGTCCCGCAGCGATCGCCGCAACCGCGACACAAGCCTTGATTATCAACTTCGAAGACAAGCCCATAGCCGCAATGTTCACACGCAGCTGTGGCGGTGCAACCCGCACGCTCGCCGACATCGGCATCCCCGCCAACGGCTATACCTACTTTTCAGTGCTCTGCGATTTCTGTTACAAAAATCCGGTGCGTTGGACGCGAACTGTTTCGCCGCAAGACGCCGAGCTTCTCGAGGATCACAACGAAGCCGCGCGCCTGACGGTCGACGAACGCCTGGGTTGGAGCGCCGTGCCTAGCGATACTTTCGTCCTACACCAGGCACGAGGTGAAATCGTTCTTGAAGGTGTTGGCCAAGGTCATGGCATCGGGCTTTGCCAGCGCGGCGCAAGAGCTATGGGTGAACGCGGCGCAGACTTTCGCGAAATCATCCTTCACTATTTTCCGAACACAACAATCGGCCAGCTCGCACCGCGGCATCGGAGTATCGGCGGCTAGCTTGCATCGTCTGCGAAAAGCCTTTTAATCCCAGGCAACGCGAAATACACCACAATCCCGAACAAAACCGGGAAGGGACCCCACTTCAGCGCGAAACGATCGCTGCACACCAAAACTACAACTCCCATCAGTATTGGGGCGATCACCACGTAGCCTAACCCCAGATTTCCCCAGGGAATGTGAAACGGCCGTGGAACCTCTGGCTTCGTTTTCCGCAGCCGCCAGGCAGAAAGCACCGTCAGCACGGTCACCATGACGCGCAGCCAAATGTAAACGGTCAGCAACTGCGCTAACGTGTGAAACGCAAGCGCTGCATAGACCGCGGAGGAAATCAGAATCGCGATCCAGGGCGAACCATACCTTGGATGCTTCTGCGCGAAAAACGCTGGCAGGTAGCCATCCTCCGCCATGGAAGATGGCATGCGCGTGCTCGTCAACACGGTCGCGTTCAGCAGCGAAACATTCCCCAGCATCGCCGCAACAGTCATCAGCAAACCCAACCACCCTCCGCCAATCAGCTCTGCAGCCCTGGAAAGGTAGGCGGTATTCCACTGTTGCCAGTTGCCCAGCGCTGCCAGCGAGAAAAATGGCGGAAAGAAATACGTCGCAATCGAAAGCGGAATTACGATGGCTAACGCACGCGGGTAATTTCGCTGCGGATTCTCGATCTCTTCCGCGACGCTCGAAAGCTGTTCGTAGCCGGAATAAAGCCATAGGCCTAGTGCCAGGCCAACTCCGAAAACCTGGAATGGCGGCACGTGTGGCGGAGTCAGCGGAACAAGCGGATTATGACGCCACTGTCCAGCTGCAAGGATGCACAGCAGAAGCACCGGTATCAGCGCAGAGAATTCAAGGGTCGTTGCGACGATCCCGACCAGTTGGATTCCTCGAATATTGATGTATGCAAGAAATGAAATTAGAGCGAGCGAAACCAGATAATGTTTCCAATCGATCAGCGAAGGAAACCACATCGTCAAATAATCGCTGAACAACACTGCATAGCTTCCGCCCAGCAACCAGGACGCGCTCCAATTCCACCAGCCTGCCAGGAAGCCCCAGAAGTCTCCGTAGCCCGCCCGCACCCAGCGATAAAAGCCGCCCTCCACAGGAATTGCGGTAGTGAGTTCCGCAGTGACCAGCGATACCGGAACGCTCCAAAACAGCGGAATCAGCAGGATGTACAACAACGCAAGGCCCGGCCCGCTGGTGGTGACCATTTCTTCCATGCCGAATGGTCCACCTGTCGTGTACGAGAACATCAGGAATATGAAGTAAAAGAGTCCGGCCTTTTTGATTTGCGCCTTTGCAGTGGCCAACAGCCGCTCCCGCCAGCGGAGGTGAATGTGAGGAACCTGCGGATTGTACCGGAAATCGAGAAGGTTTGTTGTTCGCCAGGGATTCGCGATGATTATCGACGCAGCGTCAGTACCGGGCACGAGGCCTGGCAAGCAATGCGGTAGGCTACGGCCGACGGCAAATGGCCTGCTAACTTCTCAACGGGACGCAGCCCCAAGATAATCAAGTTCGCGCCACATTCCGTTGCGGTGCGAAGAATTTCCTCTCCCGGCTCGCCAAAGCGAATCCGGAAATCTGGCTCGCAACGATTCAGGCACGCCGCAGGCATCGTCTTGCGCATGCGATTCACCAAAAAGTCCCGCAAAATCGTATTTCCTGCCGGCGAACCTTCGGTCGTGTCTTCCACGACGTGAAGCACAGAGAGGTGCGCGCCATGTTCGCGTTCCAGAAAATAGGCCGCGGCTGAAGCTCGCTCGGCGTGCGGCTTGAAGTTTGTGGCATACAGAAGTTCCAGATACTCCGTCGTCGCTCCTTCGGCAGCCTGCGTTGACCCTACCGTAAGCACCGCGCAATCGGCCATCCGGAAGACTTCTTCTGCCACTGAGCCCAGTGCCAGCTTCTTGTTGGGAGTGCGGCCATGCGTTCCTACGACAATCACATCGATGCGTTCGGATTCGATGATGTTCTGCAGCGCCGGCCAGACTGGTCCTTCGCCTAAAATCTCCTCATGAGCTTCGTTACCCAGTCCGCTGGATGTCGCCAGTTTCTGGAGTTCCTTTTGTGCGTGCTGCTTCGCTTTGACAAGAGTTTCAGTAGCCGACTCAGGTGCGACAAAATACAACTCTTTAGGGACCACGTGGACGAGGTACAGTTTTGCTTGGAATTGTTTGGCCAGCGCGTGAGCGTACTTCAGTGCCAAGCCAGCGGTCTGCGAAAAATCCGTGGTGGCCAGTATCCGCCGGAATGGCCGGCCGGAGCGGACCTGGTCGCTCCGGCCGGTAACGCTATTACTGCACATGAACTCTCACGCTCCGCAAGGGATAAGCGACGGGTGCGAGGTCTCTGTGATGCACGTCACCTGCCATATGTGACTTAGGAAGTATCGCCTTATCAGCTGTTTACGTATGCTTTCCAGCGCTCCTTGATCTCCCCTTGCGGCACTTCGCGCAAATCAGCGAGTTTTCACCCTCGGTTACTATGCCTACGCCTTGCCAGAGCATCCGCGCCTCCCTTCGCACCAAATGCCCCTGTAATGGTAAAATCCTGCGAATGTCGGCTTCGCTCCAAGCCCAGCATAACGAGGAATCCTTCGTCGACGAGATGAAGCGTTACCTCCACTTCCGCGAAGACGACGCCACCCTGCTTAAAAATCTGGGCCCACGCATGGAGCTCTATCTCCCCGAGATGGCCGAGCGCTTTTATGCGCAGATTCCGCATCATCCCGGAGCCAGCCGTGTGTTCACCGGTGGCAACGAGCAGGTTGAGCGTCTAAAGAAGACACTCCAGGCGTGGGGGCGCGGCCTCTTCAATGGTGTGTATGATGAACGTTACGCCGATGACCGCTACCAGATCGGATTCCGCCATGTGCGCATCGGACTCGATCAAAAATATGTGATCAGCGCGATGGGTGTGGTGCGCTCCTTCCTTCTCGAAAGGCTCTTCGACGAGTTTCCGGCGCGTGAAGAACGCCTGGCCTACTCGCAAGCGCTCAGCAAGATGTTGGATTTGGACTTAAATCTGATGTGTGATTCGTATTTCCGCGCGACCATGTCGCATTTGCAGGCGTTAAACCAGGAGCTGGAGCAAGCCAGCGTGCAACTGGCGGAGGCCAGCGCGATCAAGGACGAATTTCTCGCCCAGGTTTCTCACGATTTGCGCACACCGCTGAACTCCATTCTGAGTTTCACGAAACTGGTACTCGATGGCGTGTGCACATCTCCAGAAGAAGAAAAAGAGGTTCTTCGGGATGTTTTTCAGCGGCGGCCAACTGTTGCTGCGGCTGGTGAACGATTTGCTCGATATTTCCTGCATCGAAGCAGGCAAGTTGGCCCTCAATCTGGAAGAACTCGATCCGCGCGCCATTCTTGATTCGACGCTGCCCCTCGTCGCAGTCCAGGCTGCTTCTCAAAATCTGCGGCTGATCGACGAAACCTTGGACCAAACCCTGCCCTGGGTCCGCAGTGATGAGATCCGCTTCCGCCAGGTGCTCTTGAATCTGCTATCCAATGCTGTGAAGTTTACCGCCAGTGGCCATGTCACCGTGCGCGCCGTTCACAACCGCCGCGATGGTCATCTGCGCTTCGAGATTGAAGATACCGGCTTGGGCATTCCCTCCGAGAAACGCAACGCCATGTTCGAAAAATTTGTGCGTCACGATCACAAATCCTTACAGGGAAACAACGGCTCTGGCCTGGGTCTGGCGATCGCCAAAAAACTCGTTGAAATGATGCACGGAAAAATCGGACTCGAAAGCGGTCACGGCGGCAAGGGCTCCCTCGCCTGGTTCACGCTGTCTCTTCCACCAGAGCAAGAGGCGGTGGAGGCGTGACTGAATCGCAATCCGCCGCTAGACCGCGACGGGTGATCATTGTGGAAGACAACGCGCTCGTTGCGAAATTCTTCCGCATGGCACTGGAGAGAGTGTGCGGCTATTCCTGCAGGGTTACCGAAGATGTCCCCGAAATGTTGAAGGAAATCGAAGCCGGCGAGGTCGATCTGGTCCTTCTGGACGTGTCGCTTCCGAACGCTCAGTGGAATGGGCAACTTGTCAACGGCATCGAACTCTGCCAGATCTTGAAGAAGAAGTCGCCGCGACGGCTGCCGGTCCTGCTGGCCACTGCTCACACCATGAGTGGCGACCGCGAGCGCTTCTTGGAAGCTTCCGGTGCCGACGGCTATCTCGAGAAGCCGGTATACGACTCGGCCACCCTGGTCGAGAAGGCCCGCCAACTGATGGGCTAAATTACTTGCCTTGAAATTCCCGAACCCGCCGTTCAGCCCAGCGTAGCTTGCAGCACCTCGCGCAGCAGTTCCTGCTTTTGTGGCGTAAGTTTCCGTCCCTGCCCCGTCAAATAGAAAACATCGATGGCCTTTTGCCCCTCGGTGTCAATCAAAGCCACTTCGATGTTGCATGCTAGCCGCGCCAGACCCGAGCCGATTTCGTACAACAAGCCTGGCCGGTCCTGCGTCACGATTTCCATCAGCGTGCAATGTTCCGAAGACTCGTCGTCGAAATTGACCGTGGTTTGCACCAGCACCTTGGGCGGGCGTGCCATGGCCGCGGCCAGGCGTCCCTTCAGCAGCGGTTCCAGCGTCTGTCTATTGTTCACCACGTCGGCGATGCTTTGCCGGAATCGCGGAATCTCGCTGGGATTTAGTTCCAGCGTCCGGTGCAGGTCGACGAAATGGAAAGTATCCAGCACCACGCCAGCCGAGTTCGCGAACGCATCTGCCTTCACGATGTTCATGCCCCATGCTGCCAGCACTCCGGCGATTGCTGCGAACAGCGCGGGGCGATCGGCGGAGAGCAGTGTGAGTGTGAACGCGTGATGCGTGGACTTGATTTCCGTCTGCACCGGCTCGCTACCGAGCTTCTGGTACATCGCGAAGTGTGCCGCGATTTCCGTGGGGGAATGCACTGCGAGATAGCGACGCGGAAATCCATCCAGGAAACGCTCGATCTCGGTTTTCGAATTGCTTCCGGCTTCCTGTCTCACCTGTTCCAGCAACAACGACTCATCGGAAGCATGGAGACGATCGCGGTCGATGGTCCGGCTAAAGTGGTTCGACGTGGCTACGAAAAGCTGCCACAGCATTTCCGCCTTCCACGGAGTCAGCGCCTCTGGATTTACAGCGTGAATGTCCGCATAAGTCAGCAAAGACAAGCGTTGCAGCCGCTCCAGATTGTTCACCGTGCTGGCAAATCCGGAAACCGTCGAGGGATCAAATATGTCGCGCCGCTGCACCGTCGCGGACATGTCCAAATGGTGTTCGATCAGGAAATGAACCTCCGCCTTCTCCTCTGGCGAAAGTTTCAGCCGATCGGCCGCCGTTTCCAGCGCCTGCAGGCTTCCCGCAATGTGATTCTCCACCGGCATGCCCTTGCCGACATCGTGCAGCAGTAGCGAAAGGATCAGCAGATCGCGGCGGTCCACGGTGCGCCAAAGACCGCTGAAATGTTTTCCCAGCGGGTCTGTTAGTTCCGCCAAATCCTGCAGATGTTCGATGGTTCGCAGGGAGTGTTCATCCACGGTGTAGCGGTGATAAAAGTCCCGCACCACCAGCGAATCGATAGTGCGAAATTCAGGAAGGATTTCGACCAGCAAACCAAGGCGATGCATCGGTCGCAACGCCACCCCAGGGAAATCCCCGGCCAGTATTTCGTTCAGCACCGGCCAGGTAATTCGCGTGTTGCGCTGCTGCAATTCCGGGTGCGTCATGATGTAGGCGATGGCGCGTTCTGATTCACGGCTCAGCGGCATGCCGGTTCGCGCCGCCTCGGCAAGCATCGTATACGTCACGCTGCGATCGGCGAAAGCTCGTTCGTTGGTGATTTCCAGCAATCCGTCGCGCACCATGAACGGCCTGCCGTTGCTTCCCTCGGCCTTCGGTCCGATCGTCGCGTTCAGCAAACGCTGCCGCAGTGACAAAGATGCCGGGGCACGTTGCTCAATGAAGCGAAGCAATTGCCGGTTCAACGTGCGCGCGTGCCGGAAGTACAGGCGCATCCACTCCGCCGCGTTGCGGCGCAGATTATCATCAATACCCAGAGATCGTTCGGCAGCGTCGGCCTGCAATTCATACGTCAGGGTATTGTCATTGCGGCCGTTGCTATAGTGAAGAAAACACCGGATGGAGCTGAGGAATTCCACCGCACTGCGCGTCAGTTCGTCCTCGTTCACGGGACTGATTCGAGGATCGCGTCGGTCGCCCGCCAATTGACGCATCCACAAGATCGCATGGTAATCACGCAGCCCGCCGGGCGCCTCTTTCACGTTCGGTTCCAGATGAAAGATCGTGTTGCCGTAACGCGCCAGACGGTCGCGCGTCAACCGCTGTAGTTCAGAAAGCAGGAACGGCCGCGATTGGCGCTCCGAGCCGAACAGCACCTTGGAATCGAGTTTCTCGAGTAACAGTTTATCGCCAGCCAGGTACCGCCGGTCCAGCATTGCCAAGTGGAATTCGGCGTTGTCTTGTTCGATGCGCCTGCATTCTTCCACCGTGCGCCCGGCAGAACTCACGCGAAAGCCTAGGTCCCAAAGAGTGCGCGAAAATTCCGAGATCAGTGGGCGAAACTCAGATTCAGCCTTTTCATTACCAAACAGGAACAACAGATCGAGGTCGGAATATGGAAAAAGCATTTCGCGGCCGTAGCCGCCCAGCGCCAGCAAGCACAGTCCCTGCCCCGAACTATTTCCCACCCGCAGTAGTTCGGCGAACACTTTCTGGATGACTTCGTCCGCCAGTTCGCACAACTGCCGAAGCGTATCCTGCGCGCTTGCGCCGTTGTCAAAAAGTTTCCTGATGCGTTCCCGCTGGGTCTCACAATGCGGACCCAGCAGGGAAAGCGGGGTGACCGATTCTTCCATTTTTCTGCTCGGGCGAAAGACGGGGTACAGACCTGGGCGAGGAGAAGACATAGGAAGGTCAGAGAGCGCTTTCGCCGCGTTCCTCGTTGCGGATCCGGATCGTTTCCTCGATCCGGGATAGGAATATCTTACCGTCTCCGATTTTTCCTGTCTTGGCGGTTTTCAGAATCGTTTCGACCGCGCGGCTCACCAACTTGTCCGGCAGCACCACTTCCAGCTTGATCTTTGGCAGTAGATCCACGGTGTATTCGCGGCCGCGATATACCTCCGTGTGCCCTTTTTGCCGGCCGTGTCCGCGCACTTCCGTTACGGTCATTCCTTCGATGCCGATTTCCAGTAACGCATCCTTCACCGATTCGAACCGGGAAGGCTGAATGATCGCTTCAATTTTCATCATACGAATATCTGCTCCCGCTTCGTGTCTCACTCCACGCCCAGTTCCTAAGATTCCAAGTTATAGGCTTCTTCGCCGTGTAGCGTGATGTCCAGCCCTTCGATTTCCTGATCCTCAGTTACGCGAAGGCCGGTAACTGCATCGACGATTTTCAGGATCACAACGTGCCCACCAGCGCGAACACCCATGCGAACAAAACGCCCACTAACTGGTAGCCCACCTGTCCCCAATGGCCATCGAGTCCTCCGGTTGGTTTTCCCTCGCCATAAATGGGATTGTAGATCGCCTGCGCAAACACTCCCGTCAAGAGCGCGCCAATGGTTCCGCCCGCTCCGTGAACGCCGAAGGCATCGAGAGAATCATCATAGCCGAAAATGGCCTTGAATTTCGTCACCATCAAGAAGCAAAAAATCCCCGCGATAAACCCGATAACCAGAGCGGGCATAGGTCCGACGAATCCCGCAGCGGGCGTGATGGCCACAAGCCCCGCAACCGCCCCGGAAATCGCACCGAGAGCACTGGCTCGGCCGTTTCTGATCCATTCCGCCAGGCTCCAGCTTAGTGCTGCTGCAGCAGCACCGAAGTGGGTGGCAACGAATGCGGTGGTTGCCAGACCGTTGGAGGCCAGCGCGCTCCCAGCGTTGAATCCAAACCATCCGACCCACAGCAGGCAGGCGCCGATGAAGCTCAGCACCAGATTGTGCGGGGGCATTGGCTGTTTCGGAAAGCCGACACGCTTTCCCAAATACAAGGCGCAAACCAGCGCGGAGACTCCCGAGGTGATGTGCACGACCGTACCGCCGGCAAAATCCAGGGTAGGGAATCGGCCGCCCCGGCCGCGTTAAGGAATCCACCTTTGCCCCACACCATGTGGGCCATCGGCGCGTACACGATGAAAAACCACAGGGTCATGAAAAGCACGGTTCCGGAAAACTTCATACGTTCCGCGGTGGCACCGGTAATCAGGGCAGGAGTGATAATGGCGAACATCAACTGGTAAACCATGAACGTCAGATGAGGAATGGTGGGGGCGTAATCCGGGTTCGGGTCACCCCGACGCCGCGAAGAAACGCGTGCTCAAAATTGCCGATGAATGAGCCGCTGCCACCAAAACTCAGGCTGTAGCCCACCAGGGCCCACAGCACGGTGATCAGGGCCATCAACGCAAAGCTCTGCATCATAATGGCGAGCATGTTTTTGTGGCGAACCAGCCCGCCGTAGAACAAGGCCAGGCCGGGGCCGGTCATCATCAGTACCAGGGCGGCGCACACCAGCATCCAGGCGTTATCCGCGGAGGATTGTGCCGCTGCCACTTTCTGGTCGAGTTGGGTCAGTTTGTTCACGACTGGGAGGTTTCCGGGGGAGGTAGCAGAGGCGGTTTCGGGGAGGGAGTGCTGTTGGGCGCGACAGACGGAGCGCCATCAATCCCGTAAGCAAAAGGCAACAAGCCACGAATATTCGCTTCATCCACGGCCCCAGTTCAAACGATTTAAGGCTAAGTCCAGCCATCTCACCAGAACCACTCATTTGGGAATTGGACACGGTGTAGGCGGATTATACGCGGCAGGAGATTTACCAACTGTTCGAAGTTTCGTTACGTCAGATTCATTTTTCGCATTGATGCGCTTTTAAAAGCTTCTCTTTTGTTTCGCTGGCGAAGCGGTCCGCGTCGCGCGTGGGGCGCGGGATGCGGAAACCGTCCGTAACGTCGAGGTCAAGCGGATGGCAGTGGCCAGCTAACTCGATGGCCTTGAGAAAGGAAAATGGGTTGCACTGCGTCGCGGGTGCGGAGAACTGCGCCGATTGTCTCCTCCCTCTTCTCGTCCATCAGAGGTACTCGAACTGCCGGCTTTTTTGTTCAACTCTCCATGAACGCCGATCAGCAGGCTTTTCGCGCAACCGATGGTGGGGCGGTCAAGTACGATGCCCAGGTGAGTTGCCAAACCCATTCTGCGTGGATGCGCGTAGCCCTGGCCGTCGCAGAAGAGCAGGTCCGGGGCAGTGTTTAATTTGGCCAGGGCGGCGAGCAGCACGGGAATTTCACGAAAGCTGAGGAAGCCAGGTACGTAGGGAAAGTGGAGGGGCAGAACGGCGTAGCTGCGTTCGATTTCATGCAGATCGGGATAGCTGTACACCACCACGCAGCCGATAGCGCGATTGGCTTCTCGAAGGGTGGTCCAGCGGCTGCGCGCTTCCTCAGAGCTTGCGAGCCGACCAAGACAAAGGCGGCGTCCAGTCCCCCCACGGTTCTAATCTTGGAGAAATGATCCTGGCCGATCCAATGCTTGCGCAGTTCGTCCTGGATGACCTTTGCTTCAGCGGGCGACACATCCCAGCGATGCCTGTGGGGCGGCAGTGACGGCTTGTTCTCCATAACCATCATCGTATAATGCAGAGGCCGCCTTGCTGAAAACGCCCCGCGGCAATCCAGCTCAGTTGAATGCCAACAAAGGAAATGTTCGATGACCCTGCATCCACCCCTGGAAGTTTCCACGCGCGAAGCAGACGGCATCCAGTTCGTTGAAGTGCATGGAAGGCTGACCATCGGCGAGCCCAGTGAATTGCTGAATGATTTTGTGCAGAAACTGATGAAGCACGGCGCGCGAAAGATTGTCGTCAATTTGAATGATATTCCCCAGATCGACAGCTCCGGGATTTCGGTGCTGGTGAAACTTTCGATTTCACTGGCGCGACAGGGCGGAGCATTGCACCTGGTCAGCGGAGAGGGCCGGGTCCGCGATGCACTGACGGTCACGCGGCTGGTGGAAGCTATTCCTACGTTTGAGACGGAAGCGCTGGCAAAAGGCGGGTTTTGACGCAGCAGGCCGTGCTCTTCAGAAAATTTTCCGAATCCCGGCCACGCTGAGCCCGATCTCGAATCCAATCATTTGCTGGTTCATCCAGTTGGGAAATTCCTAATCGCTAAAGGTCTTGGCCTGCAGTTTGGGATTTGTAGAACCTTGAGGGAAATTGGCGGCGAAATGCAGTGAATCAGCCGCCCTTTTTGAGTTCAGCCAGGACCAGGCGGGCGAGTTCTTTCAGAGTTTCGAAGACGCCTTGGCCATTGATGGCGATACCTTCGATGACCGGTTCGCCCTTTTTCTGTAATTGTTTGGTGAGCTCTTCGACAGACATGGCGTTGGGAAGATCGCGCTTGTTGAGCTGAAGCACGTAGGGAATATTCGCAAAATTCAGATTGTGCTCCTTCAGGTGCTCCTGAAGGTTGTCCATGGTTTCGAAATTCGCGTCCAGCCGTTCTTCCTGTGAGTCGGCCACAAACGCCACGCCATCCGCGCCCTTCAAAATAAGCTTACGGCTGGCTTCATAAAAAACCTGTCCGGGAACAGTATAGAGGTGGAAACGCGTCTTGAAGCCGCGAACGGTGCCTAAATCGAGCGGCAAAAAGTCAAAGAACAGGGTTCGATCGGTCTCGGTGGCGAGGGAGACCATCTTGCCCTTCTGGGTTTGGTTGGTGTGGTCATAGATCCATTGGAGGTTTGCAGTTTTGCCCCCCAAACCAGGACCGTAGTACACCAACTTACAATTTATTTCGCGAGCAGGAAAATTAATGAAAGGCACGAGTCGTCAACCTGAATCCCGGTTAAAACTTATAACACACGCACGAAGGGCAAGCCAGCATTCCCCCCGCGCATCACGTCTTAGAGACTCCTCTTAGTGTCGTGGAGATGGCGCACTTGGGGGAATCTTATTTTGCGGGGTGCTGCCGGAGGGTAAAGGCTATCGAACTGGTCACTTTGACGAAATGAGCGCACTCCGTTGACGGAACCCGCCGCCTTTGCTAGCATTCGCCCCATGGCGAAAGCGCAGAAGTCATCGGGTGGATCGGGCCGGGGGAAAGCCACTTCCAAGGTCAAGTCTAAGCAGCACAAAGATAAGAAGTTAGCAGCGGCACCGCCACAACGGGGCGGGGTGGAAATGGTCGACCCATTAGTACAAGCGCAGATGAAAGTTTATGAAGAGGCCATGGCGCTGTTTCACCAGCAAAAATTTCAACGCGCCAAGCAAGAATTAGAGAAAGTGATGGAGGGCCCCAGCAAGGAATTGGTGGACCGGGCCGGCATGCACATCCGCATTGTTGAACAACGGATGAAGCCTCAAGCCGACCAGAATCCGAGATCGCCGGAAGATCACTATCAGCGGGGCGTGGGGATGATGAATTTGGGCCGCTGGGATGAAGCGCGGGAAAGTCTGGAGAAAGCGCGTAAACTCGCTCCCAAAGCGGACCACGTTCACTACGCTCTTGCGGCGCTGGATTGCCTGACCGGCGAAGCGGATTCGGCCATGGCCAATCTGAAAATTGCGATTGAGCTGCGTCCCGCCAATAGTTTTCATGCGCGCAATGATGAGGACTTTGCCTTTCTGCAAGAAGATCCGCGTTTCACGGAATTGCTGTACCCAGAGAAAGATGGCTACGCTGGTTAACGCCCCTGTTGTCGGCCGTGCGCTTTCGTTAGGAATCTGACGCGCGGAATCATTTCGCGCTGAGTTTACTGGCACACCCACCAATCGTGAGATTGCAGAAGTACGATCGCTTCGTGCTGCCCGGACACGATGGAACTTGAATTTCGTGAAAAAATCAGACGAAAAAAAAAATCACTTGCGCGAGGAATGCGGGTCGTGGCTTTGGGTGGCGGCACTGGGTTGTCTGCGCTGCTGCGGGGACTGAAGGAACATTTGGTACGCCGCGCGATACCCGCTTCGCCGGAACGGCCGATTTCCGAACTTGCTGCGATTGTGACGGTTACGGATGACGGAGGCAGTTCTGGGCGTTTGCGTCGTGAAAATCACATGCTGCCGCCCGGCGATATCCGCAATTGCATGGTGGCGCTTTCCAAAGATGAGGCGCTGCTGAGCCGGCTGTTTCAATATCGCTTTCATCTGGGACGCGGCCTGCGCGGACACAATTTTGGAAATTTCTTTTTTGCGGCACTCACTCACGTAACGGGAGATTTTGCCGAGGCCGTAAGGTTTCCAGTAAAGTCCTGGCGATCCGCGGCCCCATCTTTCCATCGACGGTATCCAATGTGAATCTGGTTGCCACGCTCGCGAACGGCAAACGCGTTCGCGGCGAAACGAATATCTCCAGCAGCCAGTTCCCGATTCAGAGAATTGAGCTTTCTCCCCGGCGTGTGCGGCCGATGCCAGAAGCCGTGGAGGCCATCAAGGAAGCGGATCTGATTCTGATGGGCCCGGGCTCTCTCTATACCAGTGTTATTCCCAATCTGCTGATTCCGGATATTGCGCGCGCCATCGCACGATCGAAAGCGCCGCGCGTGTATATTGCGAATTTGATGACCCAGCCGGGCGAAACCACGAACTACACGCTGAGCGAACATCTCCGCGCCATTCAAGAGCACATCTCCACGCGCGTGATCGACTGCGTGGTCGCCAACCGGCAAGCCGCCTCCCCGGAAGTAGCCCGCCGCTATCGCGCCCAAGGCGCCGAGCCCGTGATTATCGACGCCCACAATGTTGTCAAGAATAAAGTCAAATTTGTGCTTGATAATCTGCTCGAGGAACATGGCGTAATCCGCCATAATTCTCCCCGTCTGGCCCGTCTGCTCGTCGACGAATTTCTCCTCCGCTAACGCTCGCCTCCCTGAATCAACTCGCCGTGCGTACTTTTCGCATGGAAGTCGTATACTCATGACCAACGGCCTCCTTTGAAAGGTGGATCATGAAATCTGGACTCGGGCATTTGTTCCTCTTCGCCTTGCGCTGTGTTTCGCCGTGGCTTCCGCTGCATTGCACAACAAAAAGACGCTTGTCAGACAGCCAGATGCCCTCTGTCATTACAGTTCCCCGGAAGCGCAGCCTTCCGATCATTTTGATCCCGAAACCGCCACCAACGCCTATCTTGCGCAGATTCCCGCCACGGCACGCGCCCGCAGCGACACCTATTTCGAGGGCGGCTATTGGCTGATTCTTTGGGATTTTCTGGTGGCCGTGGTTGTCTATTGGGTGCTGCTGCGTCTCGGCTGGTCCGCTAACATGAGGAGATTTGCGGATCGCCTGACGCGCTTCCGCGTTCTCCAGAATTTCTTGTATTGGATTCAGTTCATGCTCATCACCTTTGTGCTCACCTTTCCGTTGACCGTCTATGAGGGTTTTTTCCGCGAATGGAAGTACGGATTGGCAACGCAAACTTTCGGTCCGTGGATGGGCGATCAAGTCAAAGGCTTGCTGATCGGCATAATCCTGGGCGGCATTGTGGCCGTCGCGCTACTCGAGATCGTCAGGTGGCTTCCCAACACGTGGCATATCTGGGGCGCCATCGTCACAACATTATTTATGATCGCAACGGTTATGATCGCGCCGGTTTATCTGTTGCCCTTGTTCAACAAAGTTACTAAGCTCGACGATCCCAAGGTTACACAGCCGATCCTCTCCCTCGCCAGGGCTAACGGAATTCCGGCGCACGATGTCTTTGAAGTGGATGCTTCCAGTCAAACTACTCGCATGAGCGCCAATGTCAGCGGCTTCGGCAAAACCATGCGCGTCACCCTCAACGACAATCTTCTGCGTCGCGGCTCTCCCGAAGAAATTCAATCCGTGATGGGCCACGAGATGGGTCACTACGTCCTCCATCACATTTACAAGGACGTGATTTTCATTTTTGTTGTCACCATTGCGTTCTTCGCTCTCCTGAAGTGGGGCCTTCAGTATTCTCTGGTGCGCTGGGGAGAGAAATGGGGCGTGCAGGGAATCACGGACCCCGCCGTCATTCCTCTCGTCTTTTTGATTGCCACCATTTTCTTCTTCATCCTCACTCCCATCTCAAATGCAGAAACGCGCACGAATGAGGCGGAAGCCGATATGTTTGGATTGAACGCCAGCCGCCAGCCCGACGGGTTTGCGCAAGCCGCGATTCATCTCGGTGAGTATCGGAAAATGAATCCTGGGCCGGTGGAAGAGTGGATCTTCTTCGATCATCCCAGCGGCCGAAACCGCATTTACCGCGCCATGCGCTGGAAAGCTGAAAATCTCCAACTCTTCCGGGCTCCGCAGAAACCGTGAAGCCTGCGGCTACTGCGCTACGTTTCCTGTAAGCACGGTGATCGAGGCCTTCGGCAAGAGCACTTTCTGGCCGTCCTTCCATGGCCACTGCGAAGTTTTTGCGGGGCCCGCGGGATTTGCGTTGCTGGCGGGTCCCGCTGGATGCCACATATATTCCGCTGCGCCAAACGTCGCCTGCTTCACATTTCCCGTGAATCGCAGTGCCCCTTCTTTATCGCCATCGTTGAACTGGATGCTCACTTCGTGCGCGTTGCTCGGGTCTTTGTTAATCAGCAGCAGCGACCAGGTACCGTCGGACCGCTTTGCCGCATACGCAGTAATCAGCGTGTGCCCGGCATCGTCTTGAAGGTCAGCCTTCGCTGGATACAGCTCGTGCGTTCCCGCCCCGTGTTTTACCCAATCCAGATTCAGCAATTGGCTCGCGAAATATTGCGCCGTGTGCTGCCGGATTCTCAGCTTTGCGTCGGCCACGAAGTTTCCGTACGTGCTCCACGCATGGCACCCGGGCCGCAACGGTTCCGGCTGGATCGGCGAATGATAATAAACCGCGCCCGGTCCCGCCGTAGCTCAGAAACGCGCCCACGCTGTCCGCCAACCACAGTCCTGCGAAAAGATCCTGCATCGGATCGGTCAGCGCCCAGGAAACATTGCTCTCGGTATTCATCAAAGGCACGTCAGCCGGCACGCCATCTTCCCGCCAGATCTTCAAAATGGTCTCCACCAACTGCGGCTCGCGGTACAAATCCGCCCAACCAATTTCACACGGCGCCAGCGGATAATGCTCGAACGACACAAATGTTAGATCCGCCAATCGTCCGTGCGACTTCAGGTAGTCCACGAATCGTCCCATCCACGACGTGTTTCCCCGCGCATCGGCCCACACTTGGATGTCTTCATTTGCACCCGTAAAGACCGGTCCTCCCAATTTCAGCTTCGCGTCTACTTTGTGCAGCGCCGTGGCCCACTGCAAATACAGAGCCGCATATTCTTCTGGCAGCATGAACTGTCCGTCGGGCTCCTCTCCCATTTCTACATAGGAAATCGCATAGCCCCGCTTCTCGATGTATGCAAGCTCCGCCGCGCCGTCTTCGGGATTTCCATACAACATCGACACGGGTATCATGGCTGGCAGATGATTTGTATACCCACTCGTGAAGAACAGATCGAACCCCGTCTGAATCCGCGTGGGAATCATGTCCGCCGCGGTATGCCAGGGGTCGGTGGAAGAAACCTGCGTGGCGGTCTGCGCCTGCCCCGGCGTATGTTTCACCACGTCGATAAACTGCCCTTGGGAATTGAAGTTGCCGGCGCGTATTTCCGAAATTGCGTAGCCCACGCAGTCCCGCGGATCTTCTGTCCCATGCGTGTCACAGGTGTTTGAAGACTCGGTCATCCAGATGCGCACGAAGCGCGTGCTCACCGGTTTGTCCGCTAACCGTTGCAAATTTGTTCCGCCCGCATTGCTGTCAAGGTCGCCCTGTGGGAACTTGATCCATTTGCCTGAGTGTTGAGCTGAAACGGCATCCCCCTTGCCATCCCAATACTCCACAACGTATTTCTTCGCGTAAGGATTGGCCCACGCAATCTCGATCGCGCTAATGTCCTGCGAGCTCGCGAAGTCGATCACCACCCACTGTGGATGCAGCGCGTCACTTTCGCCCGTGAATTTTTCCGTTAGATACGGATTGCTTTTCCAGTAGCTGGCCCCGTCGCCATCCGTGATCCTTGAATATTCATTCTGCCCCGCGTCGCTTCGCGTCGAGCCGCGGTGCGGCAGTTTGTAGCCGAAGGATTGCCGCAACGAATCACCCGGTTCTGGGCTGCCGACAAAATACCCGCTCTGGTTTTTCGCGTCGCTCCATGTTCCCTTCGGATTCCAGTGCCACGCATTGATCGTCAGTTCCGTGTTCTGCCGGTAAGTGATCGGCCCCCATCCCGCAGAAAGCGATTCCTTGATGATCGGCTCGCTATAAACCGTTTCGAAGTCTTTGGCGGGCAGGATATCCATAGAACTGCCCATGGCTCTGTCGGGGTCGAATGCCAACGCGTGCGCAGCGGTCGCATCCACCCGGACAGTTTGTGCGCGTACAGCTCCAATAATCGTGGCCAGTCCGATGGCAAGCAAAAGCGAATTGCGGCACAGCTTGGCGGCAGGGAAGTGCATAGAGGCCTCCTATATCCCCCATATTGTAACGATTTAATAGTGGCGAAACGCCAGTCTCGTCTTTTCGCTCCAGTGGGCGCCTGCTTCACCGCTTCGGCGGATGACAAGCCTAACCCGTTCCCGCTAACATGTCTCGCGTTACTAATCGATTCCTCGGAGCGTTTCATGTCGACTTTTGGACTTATCGAATACCAGAACGCCAACCCCGAAGTGAAAGCGGTCTACGACGACATCCTCACCACTCGCAAAACCGACTACATCAATAATTTTTGGAAGGCCATCGCCCACGATCCCGCCTTGTTGAAGCGCACTTGGGAGGGCCTGAAAGCGATCATGGCTCCCGGCGCGCTTGATCCCCTCACCAAGGAGCTTCTCTACATCGCCGTCAGCGTCACCAACAACTGTCAGTACTGCATCGCCTCGCACACCGCGTCCGCCTTCAGCAAGGGAATGACGCCGGAAATGTTCAAGGAATTGCAGCAGGTCATCGGCATGGCCAACGCTACCAACAAACTGGTAACGGGCTATCAGGTCGCCGTGGACCAGCGCTTTCAGCCGCCATTGAAAACTCAGAAGTAGAAATCACAACGCCGCGCGTATCGCTCCGCATCGGCGTTGTTGCGACTGTGTTTTTGCTTTTTCCGCGCAGCCAAGCGATCCGCGCGCAGCACGTTGTGCCAGTCGCGCATGAGTTACCCTCGTAGTACCCAAGTACTATAGAGAGCCTTACCCGCACGTCCCAATATGAAAAGGTAGGAGTGGACTATCTCTGCATCACGCAGATCGTCCCTCCAATCTCTCTCTAGCGAGTGTCCCATGGCACCGATTGTCAAAGATGTCGAGAATTCGGCTGCGACTACCCCGCCCGCCGCGCCGGCAACTAAGCCCGCCCAACCCGTGGCCTTGGAGGTCCCTGTCACAGTAAACGGCGCGCGGACCGTCGATGGCTCCGATAAGCGCGAGCCGTTCTCCGAGTCGACGAAGACCGTGTTGATCTTTGGCCATGGCGCCGTCATTCGCCTGGCCTCTCAAGTTTCGCCGGGACAACTGTTGTTCGTTACCAACGAAAAAACTAAGAAGGAAGTTGTCTGCCAGGTTGTCAAATCGAAGAACTACCGCACCGTCACCGGCTATGTTGAACTGGAATTTACCGAGCCTGCGGTTGGTTTCTGGGGCATGCGTTTTCCCACCGATCGCGTTTCGCCCGCTCCGGCTAGTTCCGCTGGTCCTGCTGCACCCGTTGCTCATGCACCTGCTCAGCATCCCGCCGCCCCAGCGCTGCCAAAGATTGCTGCAACTCCGCCAGCTCCCACTGCGTTGAAGCCGCCGGCGCCCGCTCCTGTGCCCGTGAAGCCCGTCGCGACTGCTCCTTCCGCGGCGCCGCCCGTAGCGAAACCAATTCCTCCAAAGCCGCAGCAGCCGGTGGCAAGCCATCCCGCATCACCTGTCCTGCCGCATCTAGTTCCAAGTGTTCCGCCAGTTCCACCTGTTGCCGCGCACACTGTCGCCCCGAAACCCCCAGTGCCCGTCGCGCCGGAACCTGTTCACGTTCAAGAAGCGATTCCTGTTCCAGTCACGCCGATCAGCTCCGCAAATCTCGAAACCAAATCCGTAGCTCCTAAGCCAACGATGCCCGTTCCCGCAGTTCCCTCGGCGGATTCCACCACAGACGAACTGAAGCAGCACACCGCGCGTTTGCAGGAGCAGCTCAGCTCGATGTTGTTCTCGGAAGCGCCTGCGGCAAAGCATCCCGTGCCTGAGAAGCCGGCGGCGCCTCAACCGGACATCATTCCCACCGAAACGGTACAGAAAATTCTTCAGCTCGCACAGACTGAGGTCAAACCTCCTTCACCTCCGGTCGTTCCTTTGCCCGAGATCAAGCCCACACCAACCTCCGTAAAATCCGCTCCGGTCTCCATGGCTGTGGAAGAGGTGAAAATCCCCGCGTGGCTAGCTCCGCTCGCTCGCGAAACGGATGCCAATTCCGAGGACACGACCGTCGAAGACGCTGCGATCGCCGAAGTCAGTTCCTCTCCAGCTTCAACTCAACAAGAAGACGCTCCCTCTTTCGATACGGAAGCAGCCTCTGCGAAGGTCCAGCATCCGATGTTTGGCGACCAGTTGTTGGGCACTTCGTCTGCGGTCGCCGCAACAAGCAGCTCCGGCAGTTCGAAAAAGGGACTGTTTATAGGGCTTGCCGCAGCTGCACTTCTCGTCATCGGCGGTGGTGCATGGTATGCGAAGCAGCCGGGCAACGTCCTTTCCAGTCTGTCCGCGCCGCAGCCGGCGGCCACGCAGACGCAGACCGCGCAGATTTCATCTGAGACCGCAAGCAATAAGCCAGCCTTCCGGCCAGAAACCGCGACCGCAAGCGGACCAGTTGGAAATACGCCAGCAGCCACCAAGCCGCTCACTCCGGCGCCTGTTCCAGCATCCAACTCGGCGATGAATTCCACGGCCATTCCGGCCGTTTCCAAAGAGACCACTTCCGCGCCGCATAACGTTCCGCCTCCCGTTGAACAGCCAAAGAAATCCGCTCTCGGCGAAGTTCATTTGGCAACTCCCAGCGTGAATCGCGCGGCAAATTCTACGCAAGGTGGAGAAGCTCCCTCGATCGACGGCAGCCAGCCCTCCTCCGTCGAACCTTTTGCGATGTCAGTATCAAATTCCAAGGAACCAACCGCTCCACTTCCCGTTGGTGGCGACGTAGTTTCCGCCAAGCTGCTCAAGTCCGTTCCCCCGGTTTATCCTCCGGCCGCGCGCACGCAGCGTGTCGGCGGCGACGTAAAAATCGATGCCCTGATTGACGTCTCCGGGAATGTCTCCACCATGAAGGTTCTTTCTGGACCGACTATGCTTCACCAGGCCGCTATGAACGCCCTGAAGCAATGGAAATACGAGCCCGCGAAGCTCGACGGCAATCCAACACCCATGCACCTGACCGTTATCGTGCAGTTCCGCTTGCAATAATCACTGCAACACACATTTCAATTAGAGAAGAGGGCGGCGATCCAGCCGCTCTTTTTTTTGCGATCTATCGGCTCGGCGAGTACCCGTTCTGGGGAGAAAGCATTGACTGCGACAGCGCTGCTTCCTTACTAACTTCGCCGTCGAGTTGCGAGTCGGCGTGCAGGATCACGATCCACGACAGGTGGGGGAAAGGTAGAAACCTGTCGATTGGACGGATAATTGGTACCAGCACATTGAGTATCTTGATTTGCCACAATCCGAATGTCTCTCGCTTCAGAACGCGCCCATTCAGCCACCAACCCGGTGAACCGATGCGATTAAACTTCAGCATCTTCTCAACGGTGAAGCCTGCGCGCCAGCACACGTCTAACAATTGTTCTTGCGTATATCTCCGGAAGTGTCCCAGCACCTTGTCCAGCGTTCCGTAAAGCCCCGGCCCGCTCGGGACCAGCACGATTGCCCGGCCATTTTTGTCCAGGCTTTTGCGGATGTTCCTCAGTGTCGTCACATCGTCTTCAATGTGTTCCACCACGTTGAGGCACACCACGGTGTCGAAACTCCCCGGTGGGTATGTTTCGCCCGCCGACGCGTCCGTGTAATGCACACTCAAATACGGTCGCGTCTGCTTCAGCGTCTCCAACCGGTCCAGGTAGTGCGGATTGATATCGCTGGCATGGTATTCGGTCCGCGGCACAAGATTGGCGGTCAGGTTGCCGATGCCCGCTCCAATCTCCAGTACGCGATCTCCCACGTACGGCCGAATCGTGTCCGCCATCCATTTTGTGAAACGTGGCGCGCGGTTCAATCGCGCCAGAATCTCGCTCCCGTAAGCGTCCGACACATAGATCTTGTCCGATATTCCATACTTCGCCAGTGCGCCCAGCGCCTTCACTCCGTCTTTCCAGGTGATTTTCTTGCCCTCGGCGTAGGTGCGTCCCGAATAACGGATTGGAATCTCGAATATTCTGGCTTTACGCTTCGCCAGTTTTACCGTAATTTCCGGTTCGATTCCGAATCGATTGCTTTCCCACGGAATGCTTTTCAGCATGTCCGTGCGAATCATTTTGTAGCATGTCTCAATGTCCGAGAGGTTCAGGTCGGTAACCAGGTTCGTCAGCAGGGTAATCAGTTTGTTGCCCAGGCTGTGCCGGAAAAACAGCACACGCCGGAAATCGCTCGACAAGAATCGCGACCCGAACACCGCATCCGCATCCTCTTCCAAAAACAGCTCCACCATTTTCGGCAGGTCGCTCGGATGATATTCCAGGTCTGAGTCGTGGATCACCGCCAAATCCGTGTTCACGTGCGGAATCGCCGTCCGGATGGCCGCGCCCTTTCCCTGATTCGTTTCGTGCTCCAGAAAAGTCCATTCAAATTGCGCCAGTTTCGATTGTCCCAGCGATTCCTGGAATCTTTTCAATGCCGCGGCGGACTGATCCTTCGATGCGTCATTGACGACGATCACTTGCACGCGGCTCAACAGCGGACAATCCGCCAGCACTCCGAGACGCGTCAGGCTGGTTTCCACCAGATACTGTTCGTTGTAAACTGGCACCAGGATTGCCAGACTCAGTTTCGATTCCATCGTCTTCTTCTTTTATCCCCACCCACAGGGCAGGTTCAGTGCGCGCCAGGATTCCCCTCGGCGAATTGATTTTACCATCATTACATCCCATTGCCGTCCCTCCCCTGTCGCGTCCTCTGGGAAAAGGTGTACTTTTCGCCGCTCGCGTTTTGCCCCTCGCTTCCGCTGTTGACCCTTAAACTCGCGTAACCTTGCGGTACGCCATTCGGATTCGTATACTGGCCACCCGGCCAATTGTTTGGTCTGGCAGGTGGGTAGCCTGCTGACATTCGCCTCTTTTGGCCCTTCATCTCGTGCCTGCGCGTCTCTCACAGGCCGAACCATGCCGCGCAGCCGGCCTTTTCTGGCAGCTGTGTGATCAAAGGAGATCTCTGCATGTCGCCAGCGCCTGCACCCGAAGAAATGAATGTCTATCAAAACGCTGAAGCGCGTTTTGAGGTGGCCGCCAACAAACTCGGACTCGAACAAGGTATCTACCGCTATCTGAAATATCCCGATAAGGAAATCACCCTTTACATTCCCGTGGGTATGGACAACGGCCAGTTGGAAGTCTTCACCGGATATCGCGTCCTGCACTCTACGGTTCGTGGACCCGGCAAGGGCGGCATCCGTTTTGGTCCCGACGTCACTATTGATGAAGTTCGCGCTCTGTCCGCTTGGATGACCTGGAAGTGCGCCGTCGTGGACATCCCCTTTGGCGGCGCAAAAGGCGGAATCATCTGCGATCCCCGCAAAATGTCACGTGGCGAACTCGAGCGCCTTACCCGCCGTTACACCGCCGAACTTTCCGATTGGCTCGGACCCGAGCGCGATGTCCCCGCGCCCGACGTAGGCACCAACGAACAGACCATGGCTTGGGTCATGGACACCTACGCAATGCACGCTCGCCAAGCCACAACCGCCGTCGTCACCGGAAAGCCCATCGAACTCGGCGGGTCGCGTGGACGCCGTGAAGCCACCGGGCGTGGTGTGATGATGTGCGTCAACAAAGCCATCGAAAAACTCGGCCTCAAAAAAGAGTCCACCCGCGTGATCGTTCAGGGATTTGGCAACGTCGGTTCCCTCGCTGCTGAACTTATGCAGAAGGCCGGTTATAAAATTATTGGTTTGGCTGACATTGGCGGTGGCCTGTACAACGAGAACGGCTTCAATGTTCCGGAAGTCATCAAGTGGGTCTACACTCAGAAAAAACCGCTGCAGGATTTTACCGGCGGCGGCGCCAAAATGAGCGCGCGCGATGTCCTGTTCCAGCCTTGCGATGTCGTCATTCCCGCGGCAATCGAAAACCAGATCACCGAGCAGAATGCTCACCAGGTTCAGGCCAAAATTCTCTGCGAAGGTGCAAATGGCCCCACAACCTGGCAAGCTGATGCTATTATTGATGCCAAGGGTATCTTTACCGTTCCGGACATTCTCGGCAACGCTGGCGGTGTCACCGTCAGCTACTTCGAATGGGTTCAAGATCGCCAGGGTTTCTTCTGGCGCGAAAGCGAAGTCAACGAACGCTTGCTGGACGTCATGGACCGGGCATTTGATGAAGTCGTGCGCTACGCCGAGCTTCACCGCGTAAATAACCGCATCGCGGCCTACATGCTGGCTATTGACCGCGTGGCCACAGCTCTCAAGTTACGCGGCATTTACGCGTAATTTGCGCTTGGCTTTCGGCACGGCGAAGCGTACTCTCTCTGCAAGTTATCTCAATTTCGGCTGTGCCAGCTGTATCGATATTCTTCAGGTCGCGGAAAGGAGTCCGCACCGTGCTTTCGGACTCGACGCCAGGAATTCGCGCTAGAAACGAAGAACAGCATCGCCACGATCTTTGCCTCATCGGCCGCTGGATGTACGAGCGTGGATACATCGTTGCCGGCGAAGGCAACTTGTCTGTTCGTCTCGATGCCAATCGCATCCTCACCACTCCCACTTGTATCAACAAGGGCATGATGACGCCCTCCGATCTTGTGGTCATGGATATGGAAGGCCGCCATCTGCAGGGCGACCGCAAAATTTCTTCTGAAGCTGGGATGCACTTGTTGTTTTATCGCATGCGCTCCGACGTGCAAGCCGTTTGTCACGGACATCCGGCCACCGCCACGGGCTTTGCCGTTGCTGGTCAAGGCCTCGATCAGGCCTTGCTGCCCGAAGTCGTCGTTTCCTTGGGCAAGATTCCGCTCGTGCGCTATGCCACTCCCGGCACTCCGGATCTCAGCGCCGTCCTTGAACCTTACGTCCCGCACTACGATGCTCTGCTGCTGGCCAATCACGGCGCCGTGACCTGTGGCCCGGATTTGCTCACCGCATTTTTCCGGATTGAAATCGTCGAGCATTTTGCCAAGATCACTCTCGCCGCCCGGCTTGCCGGTGAACCCCAATTGCTTTCCACCCGCGAAGTCGCCAAGCTGATGGCCGCCCGCGCGCGCTATTTCGTCAACCCTCCTCCGGGTGGTGGCGCCGAACTTCCCGAAACCTGCGACAACGGTGAGAACACCACTGACGAAGTTACTCTTACCCGTTCCGAACTCGATGCGCTGGTTGACGAGGCTGTTCGCAAAGATCGGGCTCGCCGCTAACTCCTTTCCACATCACCCCATTCGCTTCCACGCACCGCTGTGCCTTCCGTTTTTCCCCTCGCATCTAATTGTTGCGGGGAGGAAAGGCCCGCCAAAATGAAAGCACGCATTGACTATCAGAAAATTGCTCACGAACCGCTGCACTCTCTACTGTCCATCGAACGCTATCTCGCTTCCAGCGGCATTGATTCCAAATTGCTCTACCTCATCAAGGTTCGCGCCTCGCAGATCAATGGTTGCGCTTATTGCATCGACATGCATTCCAAAGACGCTCGCGCCGCCGGTGAAACCGAACAGCGTCTCTATGAACTGAACGCCTGGCGCGAAACCCCGTTTTACTCCGAACGCGAACGCGCCGCTCTGGAATGGACCGAAGCTCTCACCTTGATTTCGCAGACGCACGCGCCCGACGATGTCTTCGAGCGCGTCAGCGCCCATTTCTCCGAAAAGGAAATCGTCGACCTCACCTACGCCATCGCCAGCATCAACAACTGGAACCGCATCGCCATTGCCTTCCGCGCTGTTCCCGGCGAATACCAGCCTGCCAAAAAGACCGCCACCGCGTCGTAAACACTCCTTCTGCATTTTGTGCCGCGAGGAACATTCTGCTCAGCCCTTCCTCGTTTCTTTCAAGACCCCCGCGTTGACACCCGAACCTAACGCGGCAATACTGACGAGCGATGATTGGACTGCTGCGCGGAAGGCTGCTGGAGAAGCGGCCGAATCAAGTTATCCTCGATGTGGGTGGCGTCGGTTATTTGGTCGCCGTTCCTCTTTCCACTTTCGCGGCGCTCGGGGAACTCCACGCCGAAGTGACCCTGTTGATTCACACGCACGTGCGCGAAGACGCTCTGGCGCTCTACGGTTTCCTCTCAGCTCGCGAAAAGCATTTCTTCGAGTTGCTTCTTGGTGCATCCGGCGTTGGTCCTAGCCTCGCCCTGAAGATTCTTTCGGGCATGAACGTCGAGGAACTTGTCCCAGCGATTCGCACCGGCGATCTCGTCCGGCTCACGAAAATCCCCGGCGTCGGTCGCAAGACTGCCGAACGCATCATTGTCGAACTGAAAGACCGGCTTGAGGCCATCGCCAAAGAGGTAGACAAGCCCGCCGCGCCCTCTCCTGCCGGCGTCGAAGCCGACGTGAAGTCGGCGCTCGTGAACCTGGGCTACGACGAACGCACCGTCGACAGTGCCGTGTCGGAAGCCAAACGCGAAGCGGGCACATCGAATTTTGAAAAATTGTTGCGCGTGGCTCTCGCCGCTCTCAGCGCGCCGAAGCCATAAGCAAAGGACACGCAGAAAAAGATGCCCGACTTCACCCCCAAAAAAGCTATAGCCCGCCGCAGCGACGAAACCCGCTCCTCTCGCATCGTCTCCGGCGCTCCCTGGGACGACGACGCGCGCATCGATGCCAGCGTTCGCCCCAAGCGCCTCGACGAATACATCGGCCAAAAGCGCGTCAAAGAAAACATCGCCATCGCTCTGGAAGCGGCCCGCAATCGCGGCGAAGCGCTCGATCACGTTCTCCTCTACGGTCCTCCTGGCCTCGGAAAAACCACCCTCGCGCAAATTATCGCCAACGAATTGAATGTTCCCATCAAGACCAGCGCCGGCCCCCTTCTCGAACGCAAAGGCGACCTCACCGCGATTCTCACTTCCCTCGAAGCCAAAGAGGTTTTCTTTCTCGACGAAATTCACCGCCTTCAGCCCGCCGTCGAAGAAGTCCTCTATCCTGCCATGGAAGATTTTCGTGTTGACCTCATCATTGGCCAAGGACTCGGCGCCCGCATTCATCCGTTTCCTCTCAGCCATTTCACGCTGATTGGCGCCACCACTCGCGCCGGCCTCATTACCGCGCCGCTGCGCTCCCGCTTCGGCATCGTTCACCGCCTCGATTTTTACGAGCCCGAAGATCTCCTCATCATTCTCAATCGCTCTGCAAAAATCCTGAACATTCAACTCGACCAGAGCGGCGCCGAAGAAATCGCCACTCGTTGCCGTGGCACACCGCGCGTCGCCAATCGCTTGTTGCGCCGCGCGCGCGACTTCGCCGAAGTCCGAGCAGACGGACGTATCAGCCGCGAGGTCGCCCAGGATTCCCTGAAGATGCTCGGCGTTGATGAACACGGCCTCGACGAAGTCGACCGCAACCTCATGATCGCCTTGCTCGACAAATACGCCGGCGGTCCGGTCGGCCTTGGCACACTCGCCGCCGTTCTCAGCGAAGAAGAAGACGCCATCGAAGAAATGTACGAACCTTACCTCATGCAGATCGGCATGCTCGATCGCACCCCCCGCGGTCGCGTCGCCACTCCCCGCGCCTACCAATATTTCGGCCGCGACCTCCCCAAGCGCCAGCCTCGTTTGTTCTGAGCAATGTCAAACGCAACGAGTCAATCTCACTCGTGTGTTGTCTCGGAAGTTCGTCGTATCTGTCTTTGGGGGGCCGGGGCTTTTCAGTCCCGGCGTAAGGCCTGGAATTGAATTGGGCTTCAGCCCCTGAAGACTCCGAATTTCGTCAATTTATTTTCGGGACGTGACACTATTTCACTAATTGTGTTTCATGAATTTGCCCTGGGTTCCGGTCAACGAGTTGTACACCGTCTCAATCCACGCGTCTGTCTTGATGAAATCGCCCGACCATTTGCTGTCCCAGGCCGCCAGGATTTTTTCCTGCTTCATCTGATCCAGGGTCTTGTGCGCATTGATCGCGTTTTGCACCACCGCCGAAGTTTCCTTCAGCATTTTTACGAACGCGCGGACGTCGTCCAGGTTGGAAAGTGCGCCGTGTCCAGGGATTACCTTCACATCGGCCGGCAACTGCGCGGACGCCTTCTCCAGCGCGTCAATCATCCCCTGCACGCTGCCTCCGCTCAGCACGTCAATAAACGGGAAGCCGTAGCGCACGAAATCGTCGCCCATGTGCACCACGTTGTTCTTCGGAAAGAAAATAATCGAATCGCCATCCGTGTGCCCCGAGGGAAAATGCAATGCGCGGATATCTTCGCCATTCAGGTGCACGGTTACATCGTGCTCAAAGGTGATTACCGGCAGCGCGCCTTTTTCCGCCGGCTTCATTTCCATCTTCGCCGACTCGCTATATCCTCCGGTCCCGCCGCTCTCCAGACGCTTTCGCACATTGTCCTGCGCGATCACTGTCGACCCGCTGTTCGCAAACGGCGCATTTCCGCCCGTGTGGTCGCCGTGATAGTGCGTGTTGATCACAAAGCGTACCGGCTTGTCCGTTATACCCAGGGTTTTGAGCGCCGCTTGAATCTTCTCAGCCAAGGGCGCGTACTGATCGTCGACGATCACGATGCCATCTTCGCCCACGGAGGCGGCAATGTTTCCTCCCGCGCCTTCGAGCATATAAATGTTTCCCGAAACCTTCGTAGTCTTGATCTGCACTTTCGAATAATCGGTCGCTTGCCCGCATGCCTGCGGCGCAGGCAACATCGCGAACAATAGACCGGCCGCCAGGATCTCAGCAGCGACAGTGAAGCCAAAGCATTTCCGCATAATTCACCTCAGTGTGAAAATGCGCGCATTCTATCACCTGCGTACCACACTTCGAAATCTGTTTGATTTGTCGGTCGAGCCACCTTGAACAAAACCATCCATAGCACAAGAAAAGGGCGGCCTCGCGGCCGCCCTTCCCTCGCAGAACCTAGCTTCGTTTTCTCTGCAACTCAGTGATCACCATGGTCGTGACCACCGTCGTGTCCATGTTCGAACTGGAACAGGTCAAATAGATCACTGATCGCCGGACTGTTTTCCGGAACGTACGGGTTATCCCAATCCGACTTCGGGTTTGGCAAATTGTCGCGACTGCGCGAACTGATCGGTGGAAGATCCCAGTTATGCTCGATGAACTTCAATATCGAGACATGGTCGGAATAGCTGTGCGAAATGTGCCCCGGCTTCGTGTGAGGCGACACCACGATCAATGGGATCCGCGTGCCGTCTTCAAAAAAGTCCAGCGGTTGCACATACCCGGAGTCGTAGTAGCCTCCGCCTTCATCCACAGTCACAAAGATCGCCGTGCTTTCCCACAATTCCTTGTTGGCTTGCACCGCGTCCACGATTTTCTTCACGAAACCCTCGTATAGGTCCCATTTCGACGACGCCGGATGTCCGTCCACCCACCCGCTCGGTTTCACGAACGATACCGCGGGCAAAGTTCCATTCGCGATGTCGGCGTACAGGTCCGTGGTGTCCTTGATATGCGCGGTGCGGATGGCATCGTTGGTCATGATCTGCTTCTGGTAGTGGAAGCCGTTGCAGATGTTGCAGTATTGGTCGCTGTTCGGTCCCACCGTGCCGTAGTTGAGTTGGTATTTGTCACTGGGAAAGCCATTCAGTCCCGCGTATTGGTTCCACTGGTCATTGTACGACTTCCAGGAAACGTTCTTTTCCAGCAACACATCTCCTATGCTGCGCTGGGTCGTTCCCGGAATCGTAAACGGCGTGTTGTTCGGATTGTGATCCGCGTATGCGTCCGACCCGTCGCCAAAATACCCGGGATTGTAATTGTTCAGAAGGTAGTAGTGTCCTTCCTCGCAATTCGATTTGATCGGCCTCTCCAGCGAATTCAGGTAGTTCAGGATCGGCCCTGGCCAGGCTGCGAGGGATCGGAGCAGTTGCTATACGATCCGCCGCCGTACACTCCTGTCGAAGCGCCGTTGTTCCCAAATCCACCGTAGCCATCCTGGATCCAGAAATTGTTCGTGCCCGGGACCACATTAGGATTCTCGATTTCGTCTACCAGACCGCCGGCCCAAATCATCTCGTTGTGCGGTGGTACCGCGGCATTCCCGTTTTCGTTGCTGAAAAACAGCGCATCGCCGAAGAACAGCATGATGCTATCCAATCCCGTCCCGCCCATCGACGGTTGATGGTAGTTATCGCTGATTGCGTAGTGATCGGCCAGAAACTTTGTGTACGCTGCGTCTCCCTGCAGCATGTTATAGAAGCCCATTGTTGTGGCGCCCTCGCCCGTTGTCACCTTTCCCGGAGCGTAGTCCGTGCTGAAGTTCGGTGGTTGGGGCTTTCCATTATTGTTGGACCCCACGGTCACCTCGGTCCAGGTGAACAGGTCCGCCAGGCAACCGCTGGGATTCGCGCGCGTCGCATGCTTCACGTTGCAGTCTTCCTGTTGCCACATCTGGTAGAAGCGGTGCACCGGGCTCGCCGCATAAGAATTGTCCGTGAACGGATTGGACCCTTTCGTGTCGGTCAGTTGAAACGGTCCGGGGGGCAGCGTCGAATAAGGCGTCGTGTTATTCACCCCGTTGATGCGGCTGTCCGGCACCTTGCCTGTCAGCCCTGTTCCGCCTGTCATCAGGAATTCGTAGTAGGTCGTGTCCGGCAAGCCGTTTTCTGAAGAAGTGGCGTCGGCCAGTGTACAAATTCCGTTATTCTTGCAGACGTCCGTCGGTCCGCCGTTCAGTGGCGCAGGCAGCACCGGGAATAGCGCCTTTTTCGTTGTGGGACTTGGATCGAATGTCGTGCTCCCAGTCACATCCGCCGAATATTGCCACGCCTTGTGAAATTCTTTCCCCGGCGTGCCGTCTTCGTTAATGATCTTCTTGGATAGCAGGTTATCCACGTATTGGCCGTCTTTTGCCTGGTACGTGGCAAATAGATGATCGAACGACCGGTTTTCTCCCACAATCACGATCGCGTGTTTGATGGGCGTGCGGCGATCCGCGAGAGGGCCCAGCACACTGAACTGCAACATTGCCAGCGATGCAAGTGCAAAGCGGGCGCCTTGCAGCAAGACAGACGTATGGGACTTCAAGGACATCTTTTATTCCTCCTATGGTCGGCTGTAGGGGTCGAGCAGGGCAGAGGGGAGAGTGCGCTATCTGAATTGCTGGCATGTTCCTGCTTTGTGAATTGAACGTGACACCGCAATGACGAGCGCGCGTCCGTCTTTTAGGAGGCCGGGGCTTGAGCCCCGGCGTAAAACCCGCAGAATGAATTGGGCTTTAGCCCCTGAAGACTCCGAACCTTTGCTCGATATTTCCGGGATCCCACCGTAGTTCGTATTTCTGCATCCTCTCCCAAACTAGCGAACCGCGCTTCCCCTTGGTGCGGTATCTTCGTTAGTGGCATTCGCCGTCATTTACGTACGCACCCGCTTTCCAGGAAATTTAGCCGCTCAGTGAGCGCAGCTCGGGATGGTTTGTGGATAACGCCGACAACCGCAGTTCAAGCGCGGGCAGCTCCAGAAAATATGCGTTTCTCGTGGCCTCAGGAATTTTCCTCAGCCGCATCGCTGGCCTGATCCGCGACCGCGTCTTCGCCCACTATTTCGGCAACTCCGATGCCGCCGACGTCTTCAAAGCCGCCTTTCGCATCCCCAATTTCCTGCAAAATCTTTTCGGTGAAGGAGTCCTGTCCGCCTCTTTCATTCCCGTCTACGCCAACCTCCTCGCGCGAAAAGATGAAGGCGAAGCGCGCAAGACCGCTGGCGCGGTCGCCGCCTTGCTCGCTCTCAGCACTTCCGTCCTCGTTTTGCTTGGTGTGCTCGCGGCGCCTTGGCTGATCGACGCCATTGCTCCAGGCTTTCACGGCCAGAAACGTGAACTCACCATCTTGCTGGTGCGCATCCTGTTTCCCGGCGCCGGCTTACTCGTTTGCTCCGCTTGGTGCCTCGGGGTTCTCAACAGCCACCGCAAATTCTTCATCTCCTATACCGCGCCGGTACTTTGGAACATCGCTATGATCGCTGGCATGATCGTTTTCGGTCCGGGCCGTTCGCAAAATTCACTGGTCGTACTCACCGCTTGGGCCTCAGTTTTGGGCAGCGCGCTTCAGGTCGCTGTGCAACTGCCTATGGTCTTGAAACTCCTTGGCGGTTTGCATCTTCACCTCGCCCATCAAGGTGAGCACGTCCGCACCGTCATCCGAAATTTCTTTCCTGTTTTTGTCAGCCGCGGTGTTGTGCAGATCAGCGCGTATATTGATGCCTTCCTGGCCAGCTGGTTGCCGACTGGAGCTGTCGCCGCGCTCGCTTACGCGCAAACTCTCTATACCCTTCCCGTCAGCCTTTTTGGCATGTCCGTCTCTGCTGCGGAATTACCGGTCATGAGCGGTGCGCTCGGTGCAGCCGATGAAGTGGCTAATCTTCTTCGCCGGCGGTTGAACTCCGGCATGCGGCAAATCACTTTCCTGGTGGTTCCTTCGGTCATGGGATTTCTCGCTCTGGGCGACGTTATCGTTGCTGCCATCTATCAATCGGGGCGCTTCACTCATCAGGACGTGATCTACGTCTGGGGCATCCTCGCCGGATCCACCGTCGGTATGCTCGCTTCCACACTGGGCAGGCTCTATTCCTCCGCCTACTACGCCCTGCGCGACACGCGAACTCCCCTGCGCTTTGCCGTGGTGCGCGTAATTCTCACCACCGCTCTGGGTTACGTAAGCGCTTTGCCCTTGCCAAGAATGCTCGGCATCGAGCCCCGCTGGGGCGTTGCCGGCCTCACCATCTCCGCGGGCATCGCATCCTGGGTCGAATTCACGCTCTTGCAGCGCGGCATACGCCGTCGCATCGGGCAAGTGGGCGTTCCGCTAGCGTTCCTCGCTCAGGTCTGGATCGCGGCACTGCTCGCAGCCGCCGTCTCGCGCGCTCTGTTGATGGCTATGGGTCCGCGCGGCCATATAGTTTTGGCGATCGTCGTATTGAGCCTCTTCGGTGTCGTATTCTTCGGTCTCTGCATGGCCATGAAATTACCGGAAGCCGACACCATGCTGGGATTGCTGCGCCGCCGCTTTACAGCGAAGTGAAAGCTGTGAGATGTCTCTTGCGAAGGCCTGCGGCTTCGCAGTTGTGGGAAGTACTGAGGCTCTGTCATTCCGAACGGAGTCTGCGGAGTGAGGAATCTGTCTTGGATTTCGCCAACGAGAGATTCCCCATCTCCTGTGCAACGAACTGTATGACACTTGTCTATCTCGCGCTCGGAAGCAACGTCGGCAATCGCGAAGAAAACCTTCGTGAAGCCGAGCGGCGCCTGCGTCAGCTCGGCATCGCCATCAGCAGCGCCTCCAGCATTTACGAAACCGCGCCGGTCGACTATCTCGATCAGGCCTGGTTCCTCAATTCCGTCCTCGCAGCCGAAACGGAATTGCCTCCCCACGAACTCTTGCGTCGCATGCGGGAAATCGAATTGGCCATGGGCAGCAACAAGCCGTTCGCAAAAGGTCCGCGCCTCATCGATCTGGATATTCTGCTTTATGGCGACGAAACAATCGCCACTGCCGATCTCCAGGTCCCTCATCCCCGCATGCTCGAAAGACTCTTCGTCCTCGTCCCACTAGCCGAGGTCGCGCCAACCTACCGCCATCCTTCGTGGCATAACAGCGTCGCCGAACTCCTCCAAAAAACCTCAGACCGCAGCGAAGTCCGTAAACTCGGTTCCTAGGCCCTGTAACCGTGAGCCTCTTAGTAGCACAGACTTCAGTCTGTGTTCTAAGGTTTCTCTTCCTCCCTTCAATGTGGCGCTCGCTCTTATACCACTCGCAATTTTCGTGTCTTAGCGAATGTCACTGATGAACGACGCCGCCGAGCGCTTCGGCATTCCGCGCTAACTCGTCCGCCGTAGCACCAACCGGTGCAATGTAATCGTCTTTGGCTGCAGGGCATCCAATTCAATCTGCGATAGCGATCCTTCGCTGATTTCCAGCCACCGGTACACGCCGGGCTCCGATTCGGTTTTCTCCCGGCCATTTAGCCTCCGCAAAAACTCGCGGGCATCATCGATCGACGCCTTCTCCTTCAACGTCGGTCGCGCCAGCGCTTCCACAGCATAGCTGCGCAGCAACTTGTTCCAATACTGGTCGAACAATTCGCTCGATGCGAAGATGTCGCTCCATGCCACTTCTCCGCCGTACGCAATCACCACTCCCACCACGCGCTCTCCCTTCAGCCCCGACGTCTCTCTGCGGAACCGGCGCTGCACTTCCTCCACGAACGAGTCCACCGACCCTCCAATTGCCCGCGAATTGTAAATCTTGTTATACGACTGCGTCGGCGCCTCCATTCGCAGCGCTTCATTAATCGTGTCCGTGCTCATGCGCGGTGCCGCGGAAGGCGCGACGGAACGCGACGCCGTTGCGACGGACCCTGCTGTCACCGCTGTCCACACATCCGATTGATTTTGCTTTAGTGTGGCTTGCTCGCGCACGCTCGGATGCACGATGGTGTTGGCGGCGTTGAACTGCGCCCCGTTTGACCATCGCCCGTGCTCCACGCAAAAAACGTTCAGCGGCAACGGCTCTGCTCCCGGCGGCACGATGCGGTCCTTTGCGATGATGCGGTCTTGCTTTCCTCCGCTTACCAACTCGCCCGCCAGTAGAATCAGCGGCCTCTTGCTTCGGTTGATTAACACCAGCTGATTCACCGACGGCCCGCCAGAGCTTTGTGGCACAGTACGATTTTGCTCCCGGTTGCGCACCATCGTGTCCGCTCCCTGCTCCCTCACGATAATTACCCCGGAAGATAATCCCTCTTCCAGCGTCAGGAACGCGTGGGTGTCACGTCCAGACGCACTGGCCACCGGAAACACGGTTAGGTTTTCGTGGCTGATAGGTTCCAGCAGGCGCCAATCGTCTTCCGACTTTGCGCCACCGCCGCCCGGGGTTCCGGGGGTAGACCACACAAATCCTAATGCGGCAACGCTCAAGGCGGTAAATCCTAAAAACCCATGTCCAAACAGGCTCAACAGCGAACGGTCCATTCCATCCTCCTATCCGTGCGGAGGGCACGGCTCAGAGTTAGAACGCGTCACCAGAATTTTCTTGCAGCGTGGAGTTGCTGAAGTTTATGTGCAATCGAAACGACTCGGCGAAGATGTCATCCTGAGCCCCGCGCAGTTTGCGGCACGAAGGACCTAAACCACTACACGTTGCGAGCTTCAGTCAGATGGGAGGGCAATGACTACCTGTCATCTCTTAAATATTGACTAGGGGTCGGAAATATCGACTAGGGGGCCGGAGCTTTAGCTCCGACATTTAGAGCCAAGAAAGTCCGGGCTTTAGCCCCTGAAGAAACTCTTCTCTCTGACCACGTTTGTTTCTGAAGCAGTTCTATCCTGGTGGGGGGCCCTCATCACCCGTTTGGATTGCCCAAATTCGTCCGCGGCTTATTCCGCCGCATGCGCGACGATTCCGACTCCGCCTTCTCATACTCCGCAATCTCTTCTTCTGTATACGAGTATGAATCGCGCGACGCAAACATCGACGTCGTCCGGCTCGCCTGCTTCTTCTTTTTCCGCGCTTCTCCAAACTCGTATCGCGTCATGCGCAGCGGCGCGGCGATGGCCTTCACTTCCACCAGCAAATCGCTCACTTTTTCCAGGAAGTCGTGCAAATGAAACGGCCTCAGCACATACGGCAGTCGTGCCGACTCTAGATGTGAGATAAACTGGCTCCCGTTCATCTCTGGTATCACAAACAGCGTGCGGATCTTTCCGCCGTCCTCGGCCGATACTCCGCCCAACTCCTTCAATACATGGAAGGTAGGCGAATCCAGTCCGATCAAGGCAATATTTGCGATTAATAAGGAATACTCCGCGGTTTTCAGCTCCACGTGCAGCATCGGCAGGTCTTCCACGATGCGCACTCGCCAACCTTCCGAATCCAGGATCTGTTTCAGAGCGGCACCGCTCCCAGGGTCACTCTCCAGCACCAAAAGTCCAACTTGCCGCTGTTCCGAATTGGGAAGGGTCGCCATTTAGGAAGTATAGTGGCCCGCAATGTCACGGGAATGGCTCACCAATTTGTCGAGTCGTAACGGGCACCTGTCCGAACGGACGGGCGCTAAAGGCTCCGCAATAATCAGGGTTTTGCCGGAGCGGGCGATACTGGTTTCACGATCACTTCCGCATGCGCAGGATTCCCCCGCGTCAGCACCGGATACGCTCTGTCGCTGGTAAACCGTAGCTCCCCATTCACCAGGATGCTCGCTCTGACCGAATACGTGTGTTGCGATTCGATCTTCCCGGGATCGAACTTCAACTCGAACGACACTGGCACCTGGCGCTCGCCCAACGCAATTTCTTCCCTCGCAACCACCTTCGCCGGAGCCTCCGCCAGCGAAACGTCTTGCAGCTTCACCTCAATGATCGCGCTAGCCGGCAACGCCATCCGTGATAGGTAGCTCACCGTGCCACTCACTGTTCCCGGTACTGCCTCGGCGTTCATCGGCTTGTCCAGTTCGCAGCCCTTCTGGATCATCTCGCCATTGCCGTCCGGCGTGTCTACTTGCAGGAAGCCGCCATTTCCCTTGCTCCACCACACCACTTTTCCGTCTGAGTAACGGCCCCCATCCGCCGAACGCGTTTGCTTCATCAGATACACTTTGTTCTTGTACGCCACCTTAACGGTCTCGTTGTGCAGGTACACTCGCAACTTCGTCCCACCTTCGCACGTGTATTCGAATTGCTTCCATTCAATGGCCTTTTTCATGGCAGGGGCGGCAGGAGCAGACGGCGTCGCGGGAGAGGGCGGCGCAGCAGGAGGCGATGGCGGAGTAGGAGGTTCCTGGGCTGAGAGTGCAGCGGGCGCAAGCGCAAATAGAGCGGTTATCAGGAGCATGAGTAGCCTCAATTGGGCGCCCAAGGAAGCCTCCTACCGAAATTTTCGAGAACACTCCTCCTCTTGTCAATCCCTTGGCCGCGCTACTTTCCGATTACCAGTCCGCTGCCGCTTTCGCTTCTCTTCACACCAGTGCCATCCCAAAAGATTCGGTTCGTAACCAGCGGACCTTTCCCAGGCACTCCTCGCGTGAAGAAAATCTGTAGCCCGTCTCGCGACCATTCCGACCCGCGCGTAAAGGCGTCCGCCGGACCCAGAACTATGCGACGCTTCGACCGCACTTCATACAGAAAAAAGGTCGACGCCAGCCCCATGGCATCCACCGGCGCTCCCGTGGGCGTACTCATGTAATACGCCGAAACCAGTAACAGATCCGCATTCACCGGATTCACCCGGATCGTGTCGCTGCTCATAATCTGGAACTGTTCGCCGTAAATTTCCTTCAGTGGTACGGTCTGTTGTGCGCTGCCATCTTCGCCAATCCAGTAAGCATTCTCCGCGTTCGTCGCTAAAATCACGTTAGCTGATACCCACCCTTGAAGCGCCGTCACATTTAGTGGAGACAATTGTGTCGCCTTGTCGGGCTCCGCGGATGGCATTGTCCACACATGCCATTGCTGCCCATCGAATTTCAGAAACGCGATGCGCGAATCATCCGGGGACCAGAACGCCTGGTGAACGCCACCACTGACGAGGTCCTTCGTCTGGCCCGTGTCTGTGTCATAAAGAACGATGCTGCGCTCCGGTCCGTTCGCCGAATTGGAACGCGTGTACAGCAGTTTCCTTCCATCGTGCGACAATGCAAGCTCCAAGCCGGCCGGCCCCACGATTTTCTTGATTTCGCCCCGGTTCAGCACTACTCGCCCCATTGCGTTCAGATACGCAACCGCCACCGGCGACCTGAAATTCGTAATCGGATCAAGGACGCCCTTCTTGTCCTTGTCTTTATCTTTATCGTCCGCATTCGCATTTTCGTCCGGGTCCAACGGCTGGTTCTTCTTGCGGAACTCCGGAAATTTATCTGGCGCGCTTTGCCCGCATCCGTTCAGCGTGCCAATCTGCGCGTGTTCCACAATTACTTTGAAGGTGTATTGCGTCTCGCTCATCCCATCCGAACAGGGATCGCGTACCAACTTCACCGACAGCAGCGCGCCGGTCGCCGCGTCCTTCGCGTGATAGGTCCAAAACGTTCCCGAATCATCTCGTACCACGTCCGACGGCTCCAGAACGATGGGGGGATACCCCGCGCGATCCAGCCGCTCCGGCCCTTTCATCCCGAGTCGCAGGCTCCACGAAGGCTCGTTCCCGTGCGCAATTACCAGAATCGGATAATGTTTCGTCTGCTGCGGACCCGCCACCGCTGGTTGTGCTTCAGGCGTTTGCGAGGAAGACTTGGCCGCGGGTTTCTGAGCCGGCTGTTGCGCCGAAGTCTGCGCGTGCACAGAGAGAAAAGGGAAGCTGACTACTGCGCACAAACCAAGACCGACGAGTTGAGAGCGCAAAGGATCCGTAGGAGTTCTCCTCAACAGCTGCAAAATCTTCCGAATAAGTAGGATGCAGGAACCGCGTGCACCTTGGCCTAGTCTATCCCAGCGGATTAGAGCAAAGGCTGCAGCCGCGTGCAAGCCCAAAGGGTCCCGTAGGCGAACAAAAGGAGAAAGTACTTGACAAGGCGAAGAAAAAGCGAAATACTCCTCCCGCTCGAGGTGAGCTATGTCCCCAGTTCTCCCACTTTCGTCGGCTTGCTTTTCCGCGCGCCGGCGCCCCGTTCGTCGCCCCGTTGCTTTCCTACCTTTTTGCCCTGATGAGCCAAACCCTGAACCAGAAGCCGCGCCCCTTGCCCGGGGTGAAGCTGGCTGGCGTATGGGAAGTCCGGAGCGCCCCTCGGCGGATTGCCCCCCGCCACAACTCCCGACTCCTCCTGCGCCACTGGTGGGCATTGCTCGCCTCGCTGCGAATTCGCCGGCTGGCGAAACGAAACGTAAATCGCCGGAGAAGCCCGAATATTTCCTTTTGCCGGTCAAATCTATCTTGAACCGCTGCGAATCGAACCGCGTTCCTTTCGAGTGGACCATCAATCCATACCGCGGCTGCGAATTTGGCTGCAAATACTGCTACGCGCGTTATACCCACGAATACATGGAAATCGATGGCGGCGAATTTGAGCAGAAGATCTTCGTGAAGCAGGACGCCGCCGCCCTGCTGGCACGCGACGTTTCCCAGAAGTATTCGTACGAATCCCAGGCCAGCAACTACACGCAAGCGGAGCACATCGCCATCGGCACGGCCACCGACCCCTACCAGCCTGCCGAGAAGGAATACGGCGTCACTCGCGCTTGCCTGGAAGAACTGGCCCGCCGCGAAGGCTTGAGCGTTTCCGTCATCACCAAGTCCAACCAGATCGTTCGCGACATCGACATCCTGAAAGTCATCGCGGCGAAATCTTCGCTCTCTCTGAATATCACCGTCACCACTCTGAAGCCGCGCCTCGCTCGTTTGCTGGAGCCGCGCGCTCCGCGTCCGGATTTGCGTCTGGCCGCTGTGAAAGAACTCCGCGACGCTGGGCTCAACGTCGGTGTCTCCGCCTCGCCGCTCATTCCTGGCATTACCGATGGCGAGGGCGAACTTGAGGCCGTTGCGGCAGCCGCTAAGCAAGCCGGCGCGCAGTGGTTCTTCTCTGGTGTACTGTTCCTGATGCCCTCGTCCGCAAAAACGTTTCTGCCCTTCATCCGCGAAAAATTCCCGCGCCTCGCCGAACAATACGATCAGTGGTACGCCAGAAACGGCTACGCCCCGGAAGACTATCGCAAAAAAGTTTCTGAGCGAGTCCTGCGCATCCGCCAGAAATTGGCTTTTTCCTCCCGCCCGTGGGAGGGCGATCGCCCCTCCGCAAAACGCGCCCAGTTATCTTTAGGCTGGGACGCAGCCGCCATCAGCAAAGAGCTGCAGCACCCGCATTCCTGCTCCACCCGCAGCTGACATCAAAGTCAGTGCTACATCGAAGTACGACCAATGACAGCACGCCCAAGTTTTAGTCTTATGTAGCGCCGGCTTTTATGCCAGCCTGATGTGAGAGCCATAGCAGCGCGCTTCAATAAGCAACGCGGTTTCATCCTGCGCGCAGCGAAGGATAGCAATCAACAACTGTGCAGGATCAAAAACTGAAGAACTTCAGTGACAAACAAATGCCCACGCTGGCAACATTCACGGCACGATAATCCGCGACTCTTCCTTCTTCAATTCCTGCGCCCCCGGAAATTGTCCGCGCAAGAATTCAATAAACCGCCGCGACCACGGACGTCCGTTCGTGCGCATCAACCCCATGCGGAACAGAAACACCAGCAATTGAAATACTTCCGAGTCCTTGAACGCCCCAAACGACGATTGCCCCGCTTGCTGCTTCGTTTCCGTCAGGAACACAGACAGCGCGTTGTATAAATCCCTCTGCACCGGGATGACAGGGATTCTCTCGTAGACAATTCCCGAACTCAGCGTTTTATAGCTTTCCGCCAGTGCCTGAATCGCGGCAAGCACATCCGGATCCGCAGCCGTTGTTTGCGCTGAACAAAACTTCGCAATCGTGAACGCGATCGCCGACAGCAGTTGCTGGTGCGTGTGCACAATGTCCGACGTCAGCCGCACGTCCAGAAGCGGGGTGTCTGGTGGCAGCGACCGAGGGTGCTGGTCTTCGTAACGATGAGCAGCCACCAGATACGCGCAGTCCGGTGGGCAGTCAAGCGATACTTCCCGCTCCGTGCCGCAGCAGACCGCACAAATCTTCTCAGCTTTCGCCGGGCAGAATCGGCCGGCCTTCCTCTTTTCACAGATTGGACAAAGCACGAACTTTCCCCTGTGCAACCATAGCCAGCCAGAGTATCACGCCATGATGACTTTGTTGTGGAACCGCCGCGCTGCAATCACCAGCAACAACGAACCCATCGCGAACAGCGCTAGCGCGTCCATCCATAGGTGCGACCATCCAGCCCCGCGAAGGATAATGCCGCGCGTGATGTTGATGAAATAACTCGCTGGCACAAAGTAGCTGAGCACATAAAAGAATTTCGGCATCGTTTCCCGCGGGAATATGTAACCGGAAAAAAAGATACTCGGCAGGATGGTCAGAAACGCAAGCTGCATCGCGCTGGCTTGCGACGTCGCTTTGCTCGAAATCAGTATTCCCAGCGACAGTGAAACGAATATGTACGGCAACGAAAGAAACGCCAGCAACAAAACACTGCCGTGAATTGGCACGCTGAATATGAATCGCATTGCAGTCACAATCATACACAGCTCAAAGAACCCGATCACCAGGTACGGCAACAGTTTCCCCAACAGAAGCCCCATCGGCCGCACCGGCGTAACGAAGAGTTGTTCCAACGTCCCGCGCTCCTTTTCCCGGACAATCGAGAACGCCGTCAAAAACGTCGTCACATTCAGCAGCAGCACCGCCGTCAATCCTGGCAAAAAGAAGTTCGGCGACCGCGAATCCGGATTGAACAAAATCTTCGGGCGCATATCAACCGCAAATCCGGCGTTCCCCTCAATGTTATTCCCCAGAACCCGTCGCAGCGATTCGTCCAGTCCAATCGCCGTGGTCACGTTGATGGCCTGCCCCGCAACGCTCGAGTCCGATCCATCAATCAGCACCAGCACCTGCGCGCTCATCTGGTGCAGCAGCTTGTCCGAATAATCCACCGGAATTTTGATTCCCACACGGCACTTGCCCGAAATGATCAGATCATTCAGGTCCTTGTCGTTGTGTACAAAGCGATACAGGTGGAATGTGTCGGAGTTCCTCAAGCGGTCCAGCAGTTCGCGGCTTTGCTCCCGCCCGTCTGCGTTGTATACAACCGTGTTGATCTGTCGCACGTTCGTATCGATCCCAAAGCCCAGAAGAAACATCTGCAGAATCGGAATGATCAAAGAAAAAAACAGTGTGGCAAAGTCGCGCCGTACGTGTAGCGTCTCCTTATAAAATACCGCGCCAAACCCGCGAAATGGATTAACCACGAGACGCCTCCTGCAAAGCTTGATGCTTGGAGGTAAGCTCCACGAATACATCTTCCAGGCTCGGTGCCAGCGGCCGGATTTCCGCGACCACGATATCGTGCTCCAGCAGTTCTTTGCGCAGATGTTCCAGGTCCACATGATCGTCGATCAAAGCGTGAATCGATTGACCGAAAATCGTCGCGCTTCGTACTCCCGAAATTGTCCGCGCAATCCGCAGTGCCTTCGTCACGTGCGGTGTGGTGATCTCCACTCGATACGTCCCTGGCGGCTGCACGTCGGGCAATTGCCGCAACGTTTCTGGCGTTCCATCAGCGATCAGTTTGCCGTAGTAAATGTAGGCTACGTGGCTGCAGCGCTCCGCTTCATCCATGTAATGCGTGGTCACGAAGAACGTAATCCCGTGCGCCGACAGCTCAAACAGCAAATCCCAAAGTTGCCGCCGCGCCACGGGATCGATTCCGGCCGTCGGTTCATCCAAGAAAATTAACTTCGGCTCGTGCAGCATCGCGCAGCCCAGCGCCAGACGCTGCTTCCACCCGCCAGACAGTTGCGCCGAAAGGCGATTCAGGTATGGCCCCAGTCCATTCAGTTGAACGATGTCGTCCATTCGCTGACGCAACCGTTCCGTCGATAGGCCATAAATTCGCCCGTAAAATCGCAGATTCTCCGCAACGGTCAAATCGCCATACAAGCTGAAGTTTTGCGACATGTAACCGATGTTCTCTCTCACCCCTTCCGGGTCTCTTCGCACATCGATGCCATATACCGTTGCCTCGCCGGACGTCAGCGGCAGCAATCCCGTCAGCATCTTGATCACCGTGGTCTTCCCGCTGCCATTCGGCCCCAAAAATCCGAAAATCTCGCCTTTCTCCACGCGAAAACTTACGTCGTCAACGGCTGTAAACGTGCCAAATCGCCGTACAAGATGTTGCGCGTTGATTGCCTGTTGATCAGAGGTGTCCAAAGGTTAGCTCGCTGCGTTGAACTTCACGTCTGCCGCCATCCCCGCTCGCACCCGGTGCGAACTGTCATCAATCCGCACTTTCACGCCGAACACTTGATGCACTCGTTCTTCCCGGGTTTGCACGTTGCGTGGCAGGAATTCGGCTTGCTGGTTGATCTGCTCCACCACGCCGCTGAATGCCTGGTTGGGAAATGAGTCCACACGAATCTCCGCTTTTTCTCCCAACTGCACGTGTCCGATTTGCGTTTCTGGAATGTAAATCCGCACGTAGATCTGGTCACGCTCCAGCAGCGTGGCGATTGGTGTATTCGGCGCAATCAAGTCTCCTGGACGCACGTCCAGAACTTCCACCGTTGCCGCCGAAGGCGCCACCACTTGCCGCTCCCGGTAGCGTGCCTCTTCCAAAGCAAACGCAGCCTTCGCCGCTTCTACATCTTCCTTCCTGTTCCCTCGCTCGAATTTTTCCAGTGTTGCCTGCGTCTGGTGGTACCGCGCCTCAGCGGCTGCGATCTCTTCCGGCCGGTAGCCTTTCTGCAATTCATCCAGCTTGTGTTGCGTGTTCTGCTTCTGCGCCAGCGCCATTTTCCAATTGGCCTCCGCGGTATCGCGCTGTTGTTTCGACACCAGATCCTTTTGCGCCAAAGCGTCGTACCGCTGCGCGTCCAGGTGCGCCCGGATCTCGTCGGCGGTCGCGCGGTCCAGGTCCGCTTTCGCGGCGTCGATATCTTCTTGTCGGTATCCGTTTCTGCGCTGCTCGTACTCCGCTCGCGCCTGAGCCGCCGCTGCTCGCGCTTCTTCAATTTCTTCCGGACGAAATCCTCGTTGCGCCTTTTCTGAAGCCGCGCGCATTTCCTCCAGCGTTGCCTGCAACTCCTTATTGTCAAATGTCACCAACACCTGGCCAGGCTCCACCGAGTCGCCTTCTCTTACCAAGACCTTGTCGATTCGTCCTCCTATTTTCGAGCCAACACGAATGTTGCGCGCCTCCACAGTGCCGGATCCTTGTAGCCCGGTATCCCGATGAAACCATCCCATCGAGTAGGCCGCCACCGCACCTATCCCCGCTACCAACAGAGGTATTAGTAAACGCTTGCGGTTCATGGACACACTCCTAGCAGGAACAATGGAGCTACGCTTGTCGGCCTCTTTGTGTTACGCGGCTGCAGTCCCGACCACACCACTTCAAACGCGGTCTCAACCCGTTGTTGCAGGCTTCCGTCCCCCGACAACGACCACAGCAACAGCGTCCCGAAAACGGTCTGCCGGAAGACCTGCGCAAGTTCTACAGCAGGCAAATCGTCACGAATTTCCCCTCGCTCCTGGCCTAGTTGAATCATTTGCGAATGCAGCGCCATGATCCGGCTTTGTAAGTCCATCATCGCCGCCCGTACTTCCGTAGACGACAGGAACGCCTGCAGAAACGCGCGAACCAGCGTGGGATGCCGAATCGGCTCTTCGGTCATTTTGGCGCCCAACGACCTTAGGAATTCGGGTAGTGGCATTCCCGTCTTGCGTGCTTCGCCTATGGCTTCCTGCAGCTTCCCCAGTTGTAGCTCTCCGAACGCCAGCAGAATGTGCTCTTTGCTCGGGAAGTAGTTGAAAAACGTGCCTTTACCAACGTCTGCGGCATTCGTGATGTCCTCAACGGTGGTCTCCAAAAAGCCCTTTTTGCCGAACTGCTCCAAGGCGGCGCGGAATAGTCTGTTACGCAATTCAGCGCTCCGACGCATTCGGCGGGACGAGTTTTTGCCGGAGGATGACGTTGAAGTGGAAGCCATAATGACCTCGGTTCATATATGACTATAGGTCATCTAAGCCAAGGAGTCAATCCAAAAAGAAAGGCCCTGGATTTTCTCCAGGGCCTAAGCCGCTCAAGGCCGGATCTGTTGTTTTCAGAACTCCTTGCCGGAGGACTTATTCTTGGGCGACTTCTTGTTCAGGTACGCGATCATCTTCTGCGCTCCGGTCGGCACCGGAACGACGCCCTTGAAAATGATGTCCGACGCACTCACGCTCTTGTTGTACAGCTTCTCATTCGCGCGATTGTCCGGCCGCACCGTAGAACCCGACAGCGACACTCCCGCAAACAATCCTCGTGCCCGCGAGTACGACAGAATTTCCGCTCTCATCGTCACATCGGTTGATGCCTCGGCGCTTCGGCCTTTCGGCCCAGCGGCCGCCGACGCGTCGGCCCCGAGCTTCACCTTGCTGTACAGGATAGCTTTTGCACCGCGCTCATTCATCACCAGCAGCACGAAGTCCGTCGCCTGTCCGCCAATCTGGAATCCGAAGCTTCCGCCCTCCAACGCCATCATCGTCGGAGCGCTCCATGGCCCATTGAAATTTTCGCCCGAACGACAAGTCATCGCGCCGCGTCCGTAGCTGCCGCCGAAGATGAAAGCGCCCTTCAGCACCGATGGATAAACGATGAGGCAGTCGGCCTTGTCGATCAAATCCTGCGGTATGTCGTCGGGGATATCCATGATTTCCTGAATCACCAACCCGCAGTTTTCCAACCGGTCTTGTTCTTTTTTGTCGTTTGCCAGCATTGCTGGAGTTACAAGTGCGAGAGCAAGGACGTAGCACAAAATTCGTTTCATGCGTTTTTTCACCTTTTCCCGTTCGGCCCCACTGGTTCGAGTGACTCGGTCTAAGGGGTAATGATGGCGGCTTTGGTTTAACTGTGCAAGGTTCTGCCCAGATCTAATCGCCGAATCGCGGGGCCCAGCAGCCCCTACAGGCTTTCGAATATACTTTCAGACCATGGATTTTGCCAATAGCCGATCTGTGGATAAACGACCCCGTCGTGGCGTCGCCTTTGCCCTGAGTTTGCTGATGCTTCTGGCTGAGGCAATTCTCACCGCGCCGGTCCATTCGCAGCAACCGCAATACCCATCGCCCACCGAGCGCTTTGCCGCTCGCGCCGACATCTTGCTTGCATCCAATCCCGTCAGCAAAGGTGAATGGGGACTGCTCATCGTGGATGCTGCCTCTGGTCAGGTTCTCTACGAGAAAAACGCTGCGTCCTACTTTGTTCCCGCTTCCAATATGAAGTTACTCACCACCGCACTTGCTTTGGATAAGCTCGGAGTGAACTATCGCTTCCGCACCACCTTGGAAACCGATGGCGTCTTGTCGCCTTCCGGCTCGTTAACCGGCAACATTTTTCTCGTCGGCCGCGGCGATCCCAATCTTTCCAATCGCAAGTTTCCCTTTGAAACTAAGGAAGAGTTCGACGGCCCGCCCGACAGAGTTCTCGCTGAACTTGCCGATCAGCTCGTCCAACGTGGTGTAAAGGAAATCTCCGGCGACATTGTTGGCGACGACAGTTATTTCCCGCGCGAGCGCTATCCCGATGGCTGGGAAATCGACGACATGGTCTGGGAATACGGCGCCGCCATCTCTGCCATCGTTGTCGACGACAACACCGTCACCCTAACGCTGACACCCGGTGAGCATTCCGGCGATCCCGTCACTGCCTTGGTTGACCCGACCACTCCGGATTTCACGGTCGAAAATCATGTCGTCACCTCTCCCACCAAAGAAAAGCCTAACCTCCGTCTTACTCGCGAACCCGGTGCGCAAACTGTTCTCATCTCGGGAATTCTTCCAGCGAATGGCGCGCCACGTAAACTCGTCCTCGCCATTGAAGAGCCCGCACAGCACGCCGCAAGCCTCCTGGCGCAATTACTTGCGAATCGCGGCGTCAAGTTCACCGGCAAAGTCCGCGCCCTGCATGATCCCGATCCCGCTGCACCCTCGCGCATTGTTCTCGCCGAGCATCTATCCTTGGCCTTGGGCGACACCGTAAAACTGGTCAACAAGATCAGCCAAAACCTCCACACCGAAGTTCTCCTCCGCACAGCCGCGCGTCAACAAGGTCCTTGGGCAACTCCCGACGACCTGCTCAAATTTCCCGAAGAGTTTTACGCCCGCGCTGGCATTTCTGAGGACGACGTGATTCAGACCGATGGCTCCGGGCTCTCGCGCCACGACATGGTCACCCCGCGCGCCCTCGTTGCCCTGCTGCAGTTTGCTCAGAAGCAGCCGTGGTTTCCCGCGTACTATTCCTCGCTTCCCGTCGCGGGCGTCGATGGCACTTTAAACGAGCGCATGAAAGACTCGCCGATCACCGGAAGAATCCACGCCAAGACCGGTTCGGTCTCGCATGTCCGAACGCTGTCAGGCTATGCTGATACTCCCAGCGGGCGCCGCCTGATCTTTTCTTTCCTCAGCAACAACCAGGGCGGAAAAAATCACGAGACGCACGACGCGCTCGATGGATTGTGTGAAGCTATGATCCAGGAGTTCGACGCACCACCGGCCACTGCCAAGCCAACTCCAGCGCCGGCTCCTCAAGGACAACCATTGCCGTGAACGAAGAACGAATCATCACCGTCTTTGGTAGCTCTCGCCCTTCGGAGACCCATCCGGACTACCTGGACGCGCTCCATGTCGGCCGCCTGCTAGCCGAACATGGCTTCGCTGTGTGCAGTGGCGGATATGGCGGCGTCATGGAAGCGGTTTCTCGCGGTGCCAAAGAAGCCAACGGAAAGACCTACGGCGTAACCGCGGAATTCTTTTCGCGCCATGCCAATCCTTTTATTGACGTCGAAGTCCGCGTGAAAACCTGGCAAGAGCGCCTCTTTGAACTCGTTCGCCTCGCCGACGGTTTCGTCGCTTGCAAGGGGGGCACTGGCACTCTCGTCGAACTCGCCGTCGTTTGGGAAATGCTCAACAAATCGGTGATTGCGCCAAAACCCGTCGCCATCATCGGCAATTTTTGGCAGCCCATCCTCGATCGCGTTCGTGAAGTGGAAGTCGGCCCCCGCGGTTCGTCGGAGTCGCGCGTCTGGAACGAAGCCAGCGGAAACCTTATCCATTCCGCCACGACTCCGAAAGAAGCTGCCGATTTTCTGGCCACTCGATTGAAGAAGCGGTGAAGAAAATGTCTCGACCCGCACAAGACGTTCTTGAATTCGACAAGCTGCGAGAATTGCTGTGGCTCCGAACTACCTGCGCTCCGGGGCGCCGCCGCGTCAGCGCGTTGGAACCCGGCACGGACCGCGGCTCTCTCGAAAGCAGCTTTGCGCTCATTCGCGAGGCTCGCGAGTGGCTGCGCGCCGAACGCGAACTGGGATTCGGCGCGCTCGCCGATCCCGAACATTGGCTCGCGCGTCTGGAAGCGCCCGGCGTTGTACTTGAAGCTCCCGAATTCCTCGACGCCGGATCCTTGTTAGAGACCGCCGGCTGGCTGCGTCAGCAATTCCGCGAGGAAGCGGTCAAGTTTCCTTTGTTGGCCGCCGCAGCCGCTCGCCTCGTCGATTTTCGCGACCTGCAAACCGCGATCAAGCGCTGCATCCTTCCCAACGGCGAGATTAGCGACGACGCTTCCGCCACCTTGCGCAAAATTCGCGTCAGCATTCTGCAGACTCGCGATTCCATTCAGAAGACGCTGAAGCAAATCCTGCGCTCGCGCCACGCCGAAAGTGGCGAGGACTACGTCACTCTGCGCAACGACCGCTTCGTCATTCCTGTCCGTTCCGAACATCGCCGTTCCGTGCAAGGCGTTATCCACGGCGCCAGCTCTACCGGGCAGACCGTTTTCGTCGAACCCTTCGAAACCGTTGAGACCAACAATCAGCTTGTCCAGCTTTCCGAAGATGAAGCCGCCGAAATGTTCCGCATCCTGAAAGACCTTACCGGGCGCTTGCAGTCCCTGCTCGGTCCACTGCAATCCGCCTCTGCAACCATTGCCGAACTCGACAGCGTTTTTGCCCGCGCTCGTTTTTTCCGCGACTTCGACGCCTGCATCCCGGAATTTGTCGCCGATGCCCAGCTTCAACTCCAAGCCGCGCGCCATCCCGTGCTCGAAGACAAATTGCGCCGTGAAAATCGCGCTATCGTTCCTATTTCTCTGAATCTTGGCGGAGATGAGCGCCTTCTGGTCATCAGCGGCCCGAACACCGGCGGCAAAACTGTCGTGTTGAAGACCACGGGCATGGCGGCGCTGGCGGCCCAAGCAGGCATTCCGGTTGCCGCTCAGCGCGCTGTATTGCCACTCTTCGATCGCGTGCTCGTTGATATTGGCGACGAACAATCTATTGCCGCGGATCTTTCCACCTTTTCCGCTCACATGCTCAATCTCAAAGCCATGCTCGATGAGGCCACTCCCAATTCACTCGTCCTCGCCGACGAGATGGGAACTGGCACGGCTCCCGAAGAAGGTGCGGCGCTGGCTGTCGCGCTCCTCGACGAATTCCGCGAAAAGCATTGCTTTGTCCTCGCCACCACACATCACGATCGCCTGAAGACCTACGCCTCCACAACACCGGGCGTCGTCAATGCCGCCGTCGAATTCGACGACGTTAATCTCCGTCCCACCTATCGCCTCATGGTTGGTGTGCCTGGCGGTTCCAGCGGCATCGCTATCGCCAATCGTCTCGGCCTCGCGAAAAACATCATCGATCACGCGCGTTCTTTGCTCACCCCGGAAGCTCACGAGGCTGCCGACCTGATCGCTTACCTGCATCGCAGCCGCGATGAGCTCGACCGCATGCAAAAGCAAATGGCCGAGGAACGTCATTTACTCGAACAGGAACGGCAAAAGCTGCGCGCCGAGTGGGTCGACCGTCAAAAACAACGCATCGTCGATCTGGAACAAAAATTTGCCGAGATGCAGAAGCGCTTTGACGACAACGTTGCTCGCGTCGTCGATGCCGTCAAAGAGCGCGAACTCCGTTCCCAGTTGGAAAAAACCGCGCGTCGCAAAATGCAGGACGTTCGCGGCGAAGCCAAGGAAGAATTCAACGCCGCCGTCGTGCAAACCATCTCAGACTCCCAGAAAGACCTCGGCATCAAGCCCGAGTCCTCCGAGGCCGTGAATCCGGCCAAACTACTGCCCGGCGCTCGTCTTCGCGTTCGCGGTTTCAATAGGCCTGTCATCCTCCGCCGCGTCGACGGTTCCACCGCCGAAATTGAAGCTGGCCCCCTCCGCATGAAAGTAGCCGTCGACGAAATCACCGCCATCGAAAGCGAGCCGGCCGGGAAAGTCGCCGCTCTAGGGAAGCGCCCCGACATTGCCGTCACTTCCGCTCCCGGCGAAGGTTCTTCCACCGGTGAAGTTAACGTTATCGGCATGACCGTCGAACAAGCCTCTGAACGCGTCGACAAATTCCTCGACGAAGCCGCCCTCGCCAATCGCACTCGCGTCCGTATCATCCACGGCCATGGCACTGGCGCCCTCCGTCGCGGCCTCGCCGAATTCCTCAAAACGCACCCCCTGGTTGCCAGCGTTGCCTTCGAAGCCGAAGACCACGGCGGCAAAGCCATCACCGTTGTAGACTTGCGTGCATAGCATAAATGACGAAACTCGAAACACGAAATCCGAAACACGAAGTTGCGCCGGCCCTGGCGATCTCGCCGGTCCGCGATTTCAAGTATCTCGATGTTTGGAAGCTGGCGCGCAATCTCCGGATCATGGTCTACGTTCTGCTTAAGAAACTACCCGCTGAGGAACGTTTTGCTCTGAACAGCCAACTTCGACGTGCTGTCCAATCAATAGGTGCGAACATTGCCGAAGGCTTTGGCCGGTATTCGTTCAGGAGAACATCCAGTTATGCCGGCAGGCGCGAGGTTCCGCTTATGAGGTCAGGGATCATCTTGTGACCGCCGTCGACGCCAGTTTCATTTCCAGGGCCGAGGGTGAAGAGGCAGATGGATTAGCTCAGCGGGTGATCCGGATTCTAAACGGATACATTCGCTCAACGATTAAAAGACAAGCAGAGTCCCGAGAGGATCGTTAGCAACTGAATTTCGAATTTCGTTTTTCGAGTCTCGTCTTTCGAGTTTCGCTTTTCGAGTCTCTAGCCCATGGCCGAAGCCGGATCATTCGCGGATCGCGTCAAACAACAGGCGGACATCGTCCGCGTAATCGGTGAATACATCCGCTTGAAAAAGAGCGGCCAGAATTTCACCGGCCTCTGCCCCTTTCACGGCGAAAAAACTCCTTCCTTTGCCGTTCACCCCGTCAGGCAGATTTACCACTGCTTCGGTTGCGGCAAGGGTGGAGACGTCTTTAACTTTGTTATGGAAATGGACAAAGTCCCGTTCCCGGAAGCCGTTCGCATCGTTGCTGAAAAATGCGGCATTGCCATTCCGAAGCCCAAGGAACGCTCCCCCGAGGAACGCAAAGAGAATCAGCAGCGTGCCGCACTCATCGAAATGCACCGCGAAGCTCAGTCCTTCTTCGTCAAGCAACTCGAGTCCACTGCCGAGGGTCGCGCCGCCCGCGCTTATCTCGAAGACCGCGGCTTGAATCCGGAAGCACTTTCGCGCTTTGGAATCGGTTACGCCCCAAGCGGCGGTGACGCTCTGCTGCGTGTTCTGAAACAAAAATACGCGGAGAAACTGCTAGTCGAATCCGGCTTGATCTCCCGCGATCAAAGCGGAGGTCGGCTCTTTGATCGCTTCCGCCGTCGCATCACGTTTCCCATCGCCAACGAGTCCGGCAAGATTGTCGCCTTCGGTTGCCGCGCCTTGGGCGACGACCAGCCCAAGTATCTCAACTCACCCGAAACTCCCATCTATTCAAAGAGCAACGTGCTCTACCACATGGATCGCGCCAAGGAAGCCATCCGCCGCCAGGATTTCGCCATCCTCGTCGAAGGCTACATGGACGCCATCGCCGTGGCCCGCGCCGGTATCGCCAATGTCGTCGCCAGTTGCGGCACCTCCCTCGCCGAGCCGCAAATCAAGCTCCTTGGCCGTTTCACCAAGCGCGTCATCGTCAACTACGATCCCGACGCGGCCGGCCAGGCCGCCACCGAGCGCTCCATCTCTCTCCTGCTCGAACAGGATTTCGAAGTTCGCGTCCTCGCTCTTCCTGCCATCGGCGACAAAAAGGCTGATCCCGATCTTTTCATCCGTGAAAAAGGTGCCGACTCTTATATCAAAGCGCTGAAAGATTCTCCTCCATACGTCGATTACCTCATCAGTCGCGCTCGCCAGATGGATCTCACCACCGGAGAAGGGAAGTTGCGCGCCCTCAATTTCCTGCTCCCCTATCTGCAGAAAATTCCCAATCGCCTGCTTCGTTCGGAGTGGGCCACGCGCATCGCCCAGCAACTCCGCATTGATGAACCCGTCCTTCGCGCCGCTCTCAGCAAAGCTGCCAACGAACGCCGCAGCGAAGTTAAGACCCAGCCTGAACTTGTTGGCAAAGCGGCCAAACCTACCGAACGCCGCCTCATCCGCATGCTGGTCGAAGCCGAAGGCTTTCGTCGCGAGATTGCCCAGCGTCTCCAGCAGGGTCGTCTCTACGAGGGCCTCGAGACCGAAAAAATCCTCGCGGCTCTAGTCGTCGCGGGACTCTCCGAGCAGCCCATGCAGGCCACAGAGCTTGGCGCCCTGCTCGACGAACGCGATCGTCGCCTCTTCTTCGAAATCCTCTTCGAGCCTTCCCAAGAGGGTTCCTGGGAGGAAGCCGAAAGCTGTCTCGAAGCTCTGCACCGCCGTCAGATTGAGCAGGAACTCCAGCGCGTTCAGCGCGACATCGAAGCTCTACCCGCGGGCCAGTCCCTTCGTGAACTTCTCGGCCGCAAGCAGGAACTCCTCAAGCGCCTGTCCGCCGCCGATCATCCCTAATTGTTTCAAATCAATCACATGCCGCCCTTCCACAACTTTTCCGCAAGGAACTGATTGACTTTGCACGACTTATCCGTGTAGCGTAGAAGGGTTCGGCGGATAACGGTTTCGCTCTTCGAGGCATCTATTTAGAAGTGCAAACGATGCTACGGGACCAGTCCGCGAGGGCGCGGCAGGCGGCATGGCGTGGGGCAGTGGCAAGCATTTAGGCGCGGCACACAAGGCTTCACAGAAAAATCTAGATCTTTTTGGAGGATATCCTTCCTCCCTCTGTTCGGTATGGGCTGTCCCTTTTTGCCCTTTGCGCAGAGCGCGCTGAACTGTGGCCAGTGTGCATCATCGAAATTGGCACTAAGAGTTTTGGAGGATTGTTGTGGCGGCAACCGGTTTAGAAGAAAAATATGATGCGGTAAGGCAGCTCATTGCCGTCGGCAAAGAGCGCGGTTACCTGCTTTACGACGAAGTTAACGATTCCCTCCCTGCGGAAGTTCATTCCTCGGAAGAAATCGATGACCTCCTCACTACTTTCGAGCGTAATGGCATCGAAATTTACGAAGACGCTGCTTCGGCTAAAGCCGCTCGCGCCGTCGAAGTCTCTTCCGAGCATGGCGACCACGAAACCGTCGCCAAAGACGATGGCCACGCCGAAGAATCCGGCAGCGACCTCGACCTCACTCCCGGTTCACTCGAAAAAACTAACGATCCCGTCCGCATGTACCTGCGCGAAATGGGCACCGTTCCCCTCTTGACCCGCGAAGGCGAAGTCACTATCGCCAAGCGCATCGAGCGCGGCCAGTTGGTCGTGATGAAGGCCATCACTCGTTCCCCCATCGTCATCAAGGAACTGATCGCCGTAGGCGACGATCTTCGCAAGGGCGCGCGCTCCATCAAGGAAATTGTTCAGTTCGACGACGAAGAACTTACCGAAGAAAAGATTGCCAACAAGACCAAGCAAACTCTCAAGCACATCGACAAGATCGCCAAGCTTTACGATCAGGCTCTCAAGCAAGCTGTCAAGCTCGACAAAACCGCTAAATCCAAAAAGCGTCCCTACGTTCGCGCCAAGTGGGACGTTTCGCGCACCCGTATCGAAATATCCCTGGAAATCCGCGGCATCGATTTCAATCCCTTTGAGAAGAAGCGCCTCATCGACAAGATGCGCGGCACCGTCGAGCGCCTGCAATCCCTCGAACGTGAAGCCGGTCGCCTCGAACGCCGCGCTGACGTTTCCAAGGGTGAAAACGCCGCCGAAGCTCGCCGCGAATTGCGTACCCGCCGTTCCGAACTGAAGGATATCGAGGAAGCCAGCGAAGTCGGCCTCACCGAACTGAAGCGCACCCTCACCATCATTCAACGCGGCGAAGCGGAAGCCGAACAAGCCAAGAAAGAACTCATCGAGGCTAACCTTCGTCTCGTCGTTTCCATTGCGAAAAAATATACCAATCGCGGTTTGCAGTTTCTTGATCTGATTCAGGAAGGTAACATCGGCTTGATGAAGGCCGTCGACAAGTTTGAATGGCGTCGCGGCTACAAATTTTCTACCTACGCCACCTGGTGGATTCGTCAGGCTATCACCCGCGCCATTGCTGACCAGGCCCGCACAATTCGTATCCCGGTTCACATGATCGAAACCATCAACAAACTGGTTCGCACCAGCCGCCAGCTTGTTCAGGAACTCGGCCGCGAACCCACCAGCGAAGAAATCGCCAAGCGCATGGACATTCCTGTGTCCAAGGTGCGCAAGATTCTGAAAATTGCCCAGGAGCCGATTTCACTCGAAACTCCCATCGGCGAGGAAGAGGATTCGCATCTCGGCGATTTCATCGAGGACAAGGCCGTGGTCTCGCCTTCCGATGCGGTCATCAATCTCAACCTGAAGGAACAGACTTCCTCAGTGTTGAAGACCCTGACGCCACGCGAAGAAAAGGTCATCAAGATGCGTTTTGGCCTCGACGACGGCAGCGAGCACACCCTCGAAGAAGTCGGCCAATCCTTCGCCGTCACTCGCGAACGCATTCGCCAGATCGAAGCCAAAGCCCTTCGCAAGCTTCGTCATCCTTCGCGCTCGCGCAAACTCCGCGCCTTCCTCGAAGGCCCGTCCCGCGATTACCTATAGAAAGAATCGAAAATAGAAAATCGAAATTAGAAAATGGAAAAACGCCCGGCGCACCCGAGCGTTTCTCTTCTCTTAGATCTTTGTCTTAAATGTAGCGCTGCCTTTTATGCCAGCCAAGGTTTCTGCGAGTCCACAGTTCTTATACACGAGAAGGTGTAACTTAAAACGTAAAACTTAAGACTCAAAATTTAAAACTCCTACGCTGGCAGATCGACATATGTCGAAAACGTGTGCGGCTCTGGTATCGCCTGCCCTTCTTCGCGCAAGCCCGCCAAATGAAATGCGATCACTTCCTTCATCTTCTTCTCAATCTCATGCCGTGGTCCGGTCGCCGAAACGCAGCCCGGCAAATCCGGTGAATACGCCGCGTATCCTGAACCTGTTTCTTCAATCACAATCAGATATCGTTTCACGATTCCAGTCCTGACTGCCGTGGAGCGCGAACGGCCTTCTGGGTGTCACCTCGCCTGCCGTTTGCCGGGAAAGGGAATGGGCCAACCTGAGACAGTCGGTTTCCGTCGAATGACACCACAACATTCAATACCGTTACGCTAGTCCTTCGTCGCCGCTCCGTCAATCACCAATCGCTTATTCGTCACCGGGCCCTCTGCACAAAATAAAATAAAAATGCCTCCGAAAATTCTCGGCGCACGAATCCCGGTTCCCAAAGATGCTTTTCTTTAAGCTTAGTCGCCGCGCTCCTGCTCAACAATCCTTTTGCGACAAGGCGTGCTCACTAAGTTCTTGCCTTTCCCTGTTGAATGCCCGAAATTGAGTTGAACCCTCGTCAACCGAATCGCAGGACGGTGCTGGCAATCTTTATGCTAAAAACTCAGCGAATCGCGGCGCTCGTGATTGTCCTACTGCTTGTGTTCGCCGCTTATGCATTCTGGCAGACGCGCCAGCCAGACACCTCGCCTCCCGCGCCCACCGCAACTCCTTCCTCCGAGCGCGCCGATAAATCCCTGGTAGATCAAACTCCTCTGAAAACCGCTCAGCAGCTTGCTCAACTGGCTACTTTTCACAACGAGCGCGCCATCGCACAGGAAGCCCTTCGTCTTGCCGATTTCGATGTCGACCTCGCTTTCGACAACGCGCTCCGCCAGGCGCGCCTTCACCCTCCTGCTTTGTCGGCCGAAGCCAAAGAATGCCAGGCGCGCGTGCAGACATCCGAGAAGCTCCTGAAGGCCGACGAGGACCGCACCAAGCAACTCGCCGAACAATTGGTCAAAGCGTCCGAAACCAAAAAGGATTCCATCGAAGCCGATCTCATCCAGTCCGAAGCAGACATGGAACTCGATCAGGACGAATTGGACGATGCCAAGCAGGATTTAATGCGTGCTGGCGGCGACGTCACCGACCGCATTCAAGCCCTCAAGAAGGATCACGAAGAAACTTCTCATGGCACCGCTTCCGCCGTTCCCACCGGTCCTGAGCCCGTCGAGCAACTCGGACTGATCCATCTCGCAAAACTTTGGCGCGATCTGCATCAGAAACGGTTGCAACTCTGGCAGGCCAAAAGCGCCACGCTGGATTCCATCAACTCGCTGACCTCCAAGCACGATGCCTTGGATGCGCAGATTGACTCCGAGAAATCCGCCGTGCCCGAACTCGCGCATCATTCCAAGAAAACTAAATCGGGAACCGCTGCCGTTCGCGTTTCTTCTTCCGACAAAAGTCAGGCCGAAACCGCTGGTTTGCTCAAAACCACTCAGCAGCTTTCCGATGATCAGAAAATCCTGTCAACCTACGACAAGCGCATCGAGACCAAGAAGGAACTTGCCTCCACCTACGCCCAGTGGATCGATATCGTCGCCGCTCACCAGCGCGCCTTGCTTCATCGCGCGCTCCTCGGTGCCGCCATTGTCCTCGTGATTGTGCTTCTCGGCATCTTCGGCAACTCCTCTTTGGATTCACTGCTCGATCGCCTTTCTATGGATCGACGCCAGATCGAGTCGCTCCGCACCGTTATCCGCGTCACCCTGCAGGTTCTCGCCCTCTTTCTGATTCTGCTTGTGGTCTTCGGGCCGCCAGGACAACTCGGAACCTTCCTCGGCTTGGCCGGCGCCGGACTTACCGTCGCCTTGAAGGACTTCATTGTCGGCTTTCTCGGTTGGTTCGTGCTCATGGGAAAAAATGGCATTCGCCTCGGCGATTGGGTGGAAATCAATGGCGTCACCGGCGAAGTCGTGGAGATCGGGCCGTTCCACACGGTCCTGCTCGAAACCGGCAACTGGACCGACTCCGGGCATCCCACCGGCCGCCGCGTCACCTTCACCAACAGCTTCGCCATCGAAGGCCACTACTTCAATTTCTCCACCACCGGCCAATGGTTGTGGGATGAACTGCAGATTGTTCTTCCGACGGGTAAGGACTCTTATCCCCTGATCGACGCCATTCACAAAAAAGTTGTTGAGGCCACTCGCGAAACCGTTCAGCAAGCCGAACAGGAATGGAGTAAGGCCACCACATCCCGAGGACTCAGCGGTCTTTCCGCGGCTCCCGCCATCAGCGTGAAGCCCGTCGTCGGTGGCATTGAGGTCGCCGTCCGTTACATCACCCGCGCGAACGATCGCTACGCCCTCCGCAGCAAACTGAATCAAAGCGCAGTAGAACTCCTGGGCGGCACCGTCCCCCAGCCAACTCCCTAGCGTCCTGGCACTCAAATTCTGTAGCTCACCCGTTCACGGGTGAGGGTGTCTTCTTGGGTTTGACTCTGTAGGGACGGCCTTCTGAGGCCGTCCGCCAACGCTCGCTACGCCACCTGCTCCTGCAACAACCTCCGCGCCCGCGACGCCGTGTACGTCGCCCCAGCATACATCGCCGCCAGCATAAAAAATCCCACCGCGATACTGAACCGTTGAGCCATCCATCCCAGAGAAAAACTCATCGCTAATTGGAGCACCGTCGCAAAAATCGCAAACGCTGATTGCGTTCGCCCCATAAAATGACGCGGCACAATCCCCATCAGCGACGATTGCGCCACAATCCCTCCCAGCGCCCGGAAAAATCCAAAGCATCCTTGAAGCAGTACCGCTCCCAGCAAAAATCCTACGAACGGCACCGCCAGGTGCCCCAGCGCCATTCCTCCCATCACCGCTACGTATAGCGGCAGCCGCAATCGTTGCGGCAGTTGGCTGGTAATTAATCCGCCCGTGATTGCGCCAATCGCCCAGCCTGCTTCGATGAACCCAAAACCTCGCGCGCCCGAATGCAGGATCTCCGTTGCCAGCGCTACGACCACCACGTTCGAACTCACGATGCTCGCCATCAGGATCGCGTGCGTCACTCCCAGCGCTACCACCACCGGATGTTCCCGCAAATAGCCAAACCCTTCTTTCATGTCCGCGTAAATCGCCAGAGACAGCCCCGCTTCCGCCACCTCCGGATTTTCTCCGCTTTCCAGCGCCTCCGAAGCCCGCTGCGTCGCTTCCGAATACTCTCGCGGATATTGTTTGTGGTCGCGTGGCGACACGTAGCCGCTGCGCAGCTTGTACAGGCAAGCCGCCGAAACAAAATATGTCAGCCCATCAATGAACAGGATCCCCGCGATCCCGATGTGGTCGTAAATGAATCCCACAAACGTTCCCGCCAGCATCATTCCGGTCTGCACTCCAACCAGCACTGCCGCGTTCCCGCCCGTGAATTGGCTCGGCGGAATCACCTCCTGCACCAGCGCGTTCACGTTTGCCCAGTACATCGCGGAGCCTGTCCCGGTGATCAGCGTCATCAAATACAGATGCCAGATTTCCAGTTGCCCGTGCCATGCAATGTACGCGATCCCCAGCACCGCAAACCCGCGCGCCATGTCCAGCATCACTCCCAAGTACCGCCGGTCGAACCGGTCGATCAGCACTCCGCCGAGAAATGGCACCACCAGTCCCGGCAGCGTCACCACGATCACCTGCCAGCTCACCGCCACCGTCGAATGCGTTGCCGACATGATGTACCAGCTCACGCCGATGAAGTTCATTCCGCTGCCGAATAGCGAAACGAACATCGCCGTAAAAAAATACCGGAACGCCTGCTGCTCCCACAGCAGTTTCCAGTCCACTCGGTGTTTCTCCACAGTCGCCATCGACCCTGCTAGTGTCCTCCCGAAACGGCCCTTGTATTTTCTTTAGGAGGCCGGGGCTTTCAGCCCCGGCATAACGCCTCAGAATTGAATTGGGCTTTAGCCCCTGAAGACTCCGAACTTTTTCAATATATTCTCGGGGCGCGAAACCTAGTTTACTATTGCCGGCTCGCTTCTCGGCCATTCAACAATCTATTTCTATTGCACCGCAGGAACACTTTTTTCCGTTGTGCCGCGTGCTTCCGAATATGATGGAGACGTGCGCTCTCTCCTAAATCTTCGCGGGGTCACCGTTGAACTGCCCACGGCACAGGGCTGGGTTCGTCCCGTCAACGACGTCTCCTTGCACATCGCTCCCGGCGGGTCCCTTGGCCTCGTCGGCGAATCCGGCAGCGGCAAGACCATGCTTTCTCTAACGCTGATGGGACTGCTTCCTCCCGGCGCTCGCGTCTCCGGCGAAGCCCTGCTTGCCACAACTGAAACCGCGCCAAAAAATTTAGCCACGCTCCGTGCCGAAGACGATTGGCGCGACGTCCGCGGCCGCGAAATAGCCATGGTCTTTCAAGAACCCATGACTTCGCTCAATCCCGTCATGCGTGTTGGCGCGCAAATCGAAGAAGCCATTCGTGCCCACGAACCGCATCTTGCCGACTCTGGTCTTCAGCGACGCGTCCACGCCGCCCTCGAACGCGCCGCCGTCCCCGAACCCGACGTCCGCGCCAGGCAATTTCCTCATCAACTCTCCGGCGGACTTCGCCAGCGCGTCATGATCGCCATGGCTCTCGCGGCCAATCCCAAACTGCTCATCGCTGACGAGCCCACCACCGCTCTCGATGTCACGGTGCAAAAACAAATCCTCGAATTGCTCGACCAGCTCCGCCGCGAAATGAAACTCGCTCTTCTCTTCATCACTCACGATCTCGGTGTCGTTTCCAAGGTCGCTGATCGTGTCGCCGTCATGTATGCCGGACGCATCATTGAAGAAGGTCCCACGCAAGACGTCCTCCTCTCGCCGCAGCACCCTTACACCCAGGGCCTACTCGCCACCTCTCCGACCATCGTTCGCGGTCAGCTCATGCCCATTCCCGGCTCTGTTCCCCAGCTCAGCTCTCTTCCACCAGGTTGCGCGTTCTCTCCGCGCTGTGGGTATCGTCGCGCCGAATGCGACCAAGCCGTTCCCGCTTTACGTCCGCCAGACAGCGTCCATTCCGCCAGGTGCGTCCTTCTATGACCACCAGCGCGCATTTACTCGAAGCTCGTAACCTTCGCAAATCCTATCGCCGCGGTGGCGGCTTGTTCGCCGACGAAACCAAAGGCGACCGCTTCGTCGCCGTTGACGACGTGAGCTTCACCGTTGCGCCTGGGGAAACCTTTGCCATCGTCGGCGAAAGCGGCTGTGGCAAAACCACCCTTGCCCGCATGCTTCTCCGTCTGATCGAGCCCGACCACGGCGCAATTCTTTTCGAAGGTAATGACCTCCTGCAGCTCACCGGCGAAGCCTTGCGCGCACAACGCCGTCAGATGCAGATGATCTTCCAGGACCCGTTCGCTTCCTTGGATCCCCGCATGCGCGTTGGCGAAATTATCGCCGAGCCGCTGGCGATTCACGAGCCGCAGCTCCCGCGCAACGAACCACTCGCCCGCGCCGAGCAACTCTTGCGTCGCGTTGGCCTGCCCGGCGATGCTGCAAACCGCTATCCTCACGAGTTCTCCGGTGGCCAGCGCCAGCGAATCGGCATCGCTCGCGCCTTGATTCTTCGCCCCTCGCTCATCATTGCCGACGAACCCGTCTCCGCCCTTGATGTCTCCGTCGGCGCTCAGGTTCTCCTCCTTCTTCAAGAACTCCAGCAGGAATTTCACCTTACCTATCTCCTGATCTCCCACAGCCTCCCGGTTGTCGCGCAACTCGCCTCCCACATTGCCGTCATGCGCGCCGGTCAATTCGTCGAATATGGCCCTGCTGATCGCATCCTTCACGAGCCCACCCACATCTATACCCGCGAACTACTGGCCGCCGTCCCAGAGGTTCCCACTGCCCGTTCCTTGTGATATTTTTCCAGCGGCATTTGCGTAGTATTGGCAGCAGCAAACATCCGACCCTCTTGTGGTCAAGGAGTCCTCGATGGCTACTTCCCCAATGCCTGTGGCGGAGCCCCAAGCTTCTATCTCTCCCGTTGGTCGCCTCATTGGCACATTCTTTTCTCCAAAAACGACCTTCGACGATATCGCTCGAAAACCCACTTGGATCCTTCCTACGGCCTTAATGGTGGTCTTTAGTTTTCTTGGCGCCCTCGCCTTGAACAGCCACTTCAACTGGCGCGAATACATCGCTCAGCAGATCGAGAAGAATCCTCGGGCCTCGCAACTCTCCGCTGAGCAAAAAGAACAGCAGATCGAAGTTAGCGCCAAGTATTCGCCCATGCTCGCCTGCGTCTTTGGTTTGATTCTTCCTGTGGTGGGTTTGCTGGTAGTCGCTTTAGTTCTGATGGGCGCTTACAATCTGATGGCGGGAGTCGGCGTCAACTTCAAAACTTCCTTGTCGATTGTTTCGCATTCCGTTTTTCCTGCTGCCATCGTCGGCACTGTTCTCTTTCTCATCGTCTTGTTCCTTAAACCTGTTGGCACGTTTGACCTGGACAATCCAGTCGCCACGAATATTGCGACTCTGTTTTCCGACGAGACTCCGAAGTGGCTCCTTGCCCTCGGCAAAAACATCGACCTCCTTGAAATCTGGAAACTTATGCTCCTCGCCGTCGGCTTTGCCGCCGTGAATCCTAGGAAGCTCAAACCTGGCAAGGCATTCGTCATCGTTCTGAGTGTTTTCCTAGTCTATGTGGTCTTGCGTGTGGGAATCGCTTTTGCCTTCTCCTGATACACTGGCGAAGTGAATTTTTCTTTCGAAATCCAACATATCGATTCCACCGGCGCGCGGCGTGGCCTTCTTTCCACGCCGCATGGCGTCGTCGAAACGCCCGTTTTCATGCCCGTTGGCACCGCCGCCACAGTCAAAGGACTCACTCAGGAAGCGCTCGAAACTCTCGGCGCCAAAATCATTCTCGCCAACACCTACCATCTTTACCTTCGCCCCGGACAAGTCTTGATCCGCAAGCTCGGCGGCTTGCATTCTTTCATGTCCTGGCGCGGCGCGATCCTCACTGATTCCGGCGGCTATCAGGTTTTCAGCCTCGCCGATCTCCGCAAAATCACCGACGACGGCGTGTGTTTTCGTTCTCATCTCGACGGTTCCGAGCATCTGCTCACCCCAGAAAAAGCCGCCGAGATTCAGCTCGCTCTTGGTTCAGACATTGCCATGGTCCTCGACGAATGCATCGAAACACCCGCTCCTCGCCCCGTCGCTGAAGCTGCTCTCAAGCGCACCACCGCCTGGGCGCAACGCGCTCGCAAATATTTTCTGCAGCATCAGCAGGAGGATGGCCGCTTGCCGCAATGGCAATTCGGCATCGTGCAAGGTGCTACGTTTCCCGACCTGCGCCGCGAAAGCGCTCACCAGCTTCTCGCTCTCGATTTTCCCGGTTACGCTGTTGGCGGCCTCGCTGTCGGTGAACCTCACGATGTCACCTGCGAAATGGCCGCTGAAGTGACTGCTCTTCTTCCTGCCGATCGCCCTCGCTATCTCATGGGTGTCGGTCGTCCTGAACAGCTCGCCGATTACGTCGCACTCGGCATCGATATGATGGATTGCGTTCTACCCACGCGCGCCGCTCGTCATGCCTGCCTCTACACCAGTGAAGGCCGCGTGCTCATCAAGAACGCCCGCTACATCGAAGACCAGCGCCCCATCGATCCGCAATGTTCTTGTTCCGTCTGCCGCCGCTACACTCGCGCGTATCTTCGGCATCTGTTCGCCGCGGGAGAAATCACCGCAGCTATCCTCGCTACCCATCACAATGTCCACTTTTACCTTGACATCATGCGGCAAATCCGAGAGGCTATCAGGTTTGGACACCTGCAGAATTTTGCGGCAGGAGTGCGTGCCCGCTATCTAGCCGGCCCGCACTGACCGAATTGCCAAGTCGTGCTAGAGTAGTCGGAAGCTCTCACAGCAACCCGCCGTAGGTCGAGTCTCCGGACGAGAATCGTGCGGGCAGGGAAAGCGGGAATCCTTACCCGCTAGCGGTGAATCTTTTCTTGCGGACTTGGTTTTTCAGAGCGACAGTTTTTTGTTCGATGTTTCAGGGTCGCGGAAGGGTACGGTAGCAAATCACGAACATGAATTTCGCAGCTTCCCTAATTTTGCAGGCCGGCGGTCCGGGAGGACTCGGCACTTTTCTCATTCCTCTCGCTCTCATGTTCGGCATTATGTATTTCCTGGTGATCATGCCGCAGCAGCGGCAGAGGAAAAAAGTGCAGGCGATGCTCGCCGCCATCAAGAATGGCGACAAGGTCATCACGACCTCTGGCATCTACGGCACCATCAATGGCATGGACGGCGACACGATCATCCTTAAGGTCGCTGATAATGTGAAAATTCGCGTTGCGCGTGCGGCGATTGCCCAGGTGGAGGCATCGGAAGATGCAAAGTAACTCCCCGGCCCGCCCATTTTCGCGCCTGATCTCTTAAACCATGAACCCTAATCTTAAGTGGAAAATCATCTTCATTCTCGCCGTCATCCTGATCTGTCTCTATTCTATTTTCTTCTATCCCACGTTCCCGACCTCGTTCGCTCAGCTTAAGAACAACTTCGCGAACCAAATCAAGCTGGGCCTCGACCTTCAGGGCGGCACCCACATGATCCTGCAGGTCCAGGTTCAGGAAGCCGTTGCCCAGGAGACCGATCAAACCGTCGATCGCATCACCTCGCAGCTCCGCTCCAAAAATATTCGTTACGAAGAAGTGCGCCGCGCCGACGACACCCACATCACCGTCCGCGGCATCCCTTCCGACCAGATTTCTCAGTTCCGCGATTTGTTCCACCAGCAGTTCGAGGGCAATTGGGATCTCGGCACCGCTCCCGGACAGCCCGATGCTCTTCTCCTGACTTTGCGCAACAGCGCGATTGCCCATATTCAGGAAAGCACCATGACTCAGTCGCTCGAAACCATCGAGCGCCGCATCAATGCTCTTGGCCTCACCGAGCCCACCATTCAGCCTCACGGCCGCAACGAAAATGAAATTCTCGTACAGCTTCCTGGCGAAGGCGACCCCACCCGCGCCAAGCAGGTCATTCAGGCCGGTGGTCAGCTCGAACTAAAGCTCGTCGAAGATCAGACCACTTACCCTTCGCAAGCTGCTGCTCTCGCAGCCCACGGTGGCGTTTTGCCTCCGGGCTCCGAACTCATGCGCGGTAAAAACGAAGCGCGCAACGCCCAGAATCCTTCGGATTCTCTCGAAACTTGGTACCTGCTCAGCCGTTCCCCCGCCGTTACTGGTCGCGATCTTCGCTCCGCCATTGAAAACCGCGGACAGATCCCCGGCCAGTGGCAGGTTAATTTCACGCTTTCCGCCGATGCCGGCCGCCGCTTTGGCCAATTCACCGAACAAAATATCGGTCGCCAGATGGCCGTGGTTCTCGACAAGGTCGTCCAGACCGCTCCGGTCATCAAGGGCAAAATCGAAGATAACGGCATGATCGAAGGCAACTACAGCCAGGAAAGTGCTCACGATCTCGCCCTCACCCTTCGCGCCGGCGCGCTTCCTGCCTCCATCAAATATCTTGAGGAACGCACGGTCGGCCCGTCACTCGGCGCCGATTCCATTCGACATGGCGTTCAAGCTTCTGTCCTGAGCTTGCTGGTCGTCATGATCTTCATGGTCTTTTACTACCGGCTCTCCGGTGTCAACGCGGTTCTCGCCTTGTTCCTGAACCTCTTGATTCTTCTCGCCGCCCTCGCCATGTTTGGCGCTGTCCTCACCTTGCCCGGCATCGCTGGCGTCATCTTGACTATCGGTATGGGCGTCGACTCCAACGTGCTGGTCTTCGAACGCATCCGCGAAGAGCTTCGCAATGGCAAGTCTCCCGCCGCGGCCGTCGAGGCTGGTTTCGACAAAGCCTTCCTGACCATCATCGACACCCACGTCACCACGGTTGTTTCGGCCTTCTTCCTGTTCATCTTTGGAACTGGCCCTATTAAGGGTTTCGCCATCACCTTGACCGTCGGTTTGATCGCCAACGTCTTCACCGCGATCTTCGTGTCCAAAACGATTTTTCAGTATCACCTGTCGAAGATGGATCGCCAGGCAGACTTAAGTATCTAGACCGTACCGGGAGTTCTATGCCCAACGTCTCACCCGATTTCAATCGTTTGGGGGGTTGGTTAGCATCTGGCAGCCAGCGTTACTATGCTGGATTCAGGCCCGGCTCGGCGCGTTGGCTCTGGGAACAAACTGGAACACCTCGGAGTCTAAAGAAGGGAAGTACGAAACGGCATGATCGAGCTCTTTAAACAGCCCAACATCGACTGGATGGGTAAGGCCAAGTATTTCTTCCTGTTAAGCGGGACGCTCTTGGTCATTGGATGGGCCGCTATCTTCTTTAAGGGTGGCATCAAGTACGGCATCGATTTCCGCGGGGGCACTAACGTGGACGTTCGCTTTGCCCAACCACCGAACATCGACCAGTTGCGCAAGGGGCTTCAGGCTCAGGGCCTCGGCAACAGCGAGATTCAAAGCATCAGCGACATTGCTAATCCCAATTCCAACGAAGTCATGATCTTCGTCGAACAAACTGGTCAAATGGATCAGGCTCTCGACGAAGGCAAGTCCAAGGTGCTCACCGCGCTGAACGCCACCTACGGCTCCTCGACTTCCTCCAAGCCCGACTTCAATTCCGTCACTCCGACCGCGCTGGCCAATTTCCTCGCGCAGCGAGATCCCCTGAATCTTTCCGTGAACGCTGCTGACAGGTATCAACAGCTCGCGAAGAGTCTTCTCGACTATCGCGATCGAGTCAGCAACGGCATCATTACCAATTTCGATTCCCTCGCCTCTGCACCTGGCGCCAATTCCGCTGTTGTTTCTGCCGTCAAAGACAATTTTTCGCTTGGTCCTTTCGCCGTTCGCGACGTCGCCATTGTTGGTCCCAAAGTCGGCGGCGAGCTTCGCAATCAGGCAATTCGCGTTACCCTCTATGCTTTGGCAGGCATGCTGGTATATATTGCATTTCGATTCGAGTGGATCTTCGGGGTCGCGGCGGTCTTGGCGGTTTTTCACGATGTCCTGATCACTCTCGGCCTGTTCAAGATTTTTGGCTTCGAAATTTCTCTGACTGTCATCGCGGCTCTGTTGACTTTGGTCGGCTATTCCATGAACGACACCATCGTCATCTTTGACCGCATTCGAGAGAACAACCGCCTGTTGCGTAAGGAGTCTTTCGCGGATGTCGTCAACAAGTCCATTAACCAGACGCTTTCGCGAACTATCCTTACCAGCGGTCTGACTTTTCTCACCGTGCTCGTCCTGTTCCTGATGGGTGGCCAGGTGCTTCGCGCATTTGCCTTTGCCCTGGTGGTGGGGATTGTGGTAGGAACGTACTCCAGTTTTGGTATTGCTGCACCGCTAGTCGTCGCTTGGCATCAACGGCGCGGCCACGGTGCTGCTACAGGCACCGGAACCGCAGCCGGCAACAAGACCCGGGGAAATGAAGGCGGCCAAACCCGCCTTGCACCTGCCGGGAGGAGGTAGTTGTAACCATGTTTGAAGAAATGGTCGTATCGAGCGCGAAAGGCAAGAAGACCAACAAACCTTGGACTGTTTTCATCTCCATGGTCCTTCAGGTCCTCTTACTTGCCGTTTTGATTCTCATTCCTCTTATCTATACCGAAGCACTTCCTAAAACCTTGATGTCTTCCATTCTTCTGGCTCCTCCGCCCCCACCTCCTCCTCCGCCTCCTCCGGCGCCTGTTCAGGTGGTCCACGTGAAGCCAACCGCTCACCTTATGGAAGCTGGTAAGCTCGTCGCTCCAAAAGCCATTCCTAAGGACATCAAGATTATTAAGGAAGAAGAAGCGCCCCCCGATGTCGGCGCGGGCATGGTCGGCGGAGTCCCCGGTGGCGTTGCTGGCGGCTCCATGGGCGGTGTAATCGGTGGCGTTATTGGTGGCGCGAGCTCAACCGCTCCTCCTCCGCCTAAGGTCACCCCCAAGCGCATCACGGTCGGCGGTAATGTCCAGGCCGCTCACCTCGTTAATCGCGTTCAGCCAACTTATCCTCCGCTGGCGCGTCAGACCCGCATCAGCGGCACGGTCAAGCTTCACGCCATCATCGGTAAGAATGGTGCCGTGGAGCAGTTGCAAGTGGTTTCCGGTCATCCCCTCCTCGTGCAGTCCGCGCTCGACGCTGTTAAGCAGTGGCGCTATCAGCCCACTCTTCTCAACGGCGAACCGGTCGAAGTGGATACCGAAATCGACGTCATTTTCTCTCTCGCTCAGTAGGCCAACGGGGCGGCGCGATCTCGTGGGAGCTGCGCGCCGTCTTGAGTACGCAGTCGCAGTATCACTCTTGTTGGTTCCGCTAATCTCGGAGCCACTAGGAACTCAATAAGGAGCAAACGAATGTTCGCAACTCTCTTTGTCTATGCGGCTTGGCTGCAGGAATCTTCGCAGTGGGATCTACGCAACATGTGGACTTCCATGGGGCTCCTCGCCAAGATCGTTGTCGTTATTCTCTTCATCCTTTCCGTGTACTCGTTCGGTGTCATGATTGACCGCTTCCTTATGTACAACAACGCGCGCAAGCAGTCGCGCCTGTTCGTTCAGCAGGTCGCGGGCGCTCTCAAGGATGGTAAGCTCGATGAAGCCATCGCCATTGCTGAGCGCAATAAGAAGAGCCACATCGCCAAGGTTGTCGCCACCGGCCTCTCGGAATTCCAGTCCGCTTCTCAGCAAGTTTCCGACGCGGAAGTCATCGAAGCTGCCAAGCGCGGTCTCGAACGTTCCGTCGCCATCGTTCACGCTGAAATGAAGCGCGGCCTCTCGGCTCTCGCCACCATCGGCTCCACCGCTCCTTTCGTCGGCCTGTTCGGCACCGTCGTCGGCATCTTGAACGCCTTCAAGGGCATCGCCGCCAACAAGGCCACTGGTCTGTCCGCCGTCGCTGGCGGTATCGCTGAGGCCCTCGTCACCACCGCCTTTGGCTTGCTCGTCGCCGTTCCCGCCGTGTGGGCGTATAACTACTTCACCAACAAGGTCGAAGCTTTCGACGTGGAGATGGACAACTCCTCCATGGAGCTCATCAACTACTTCATCCTGCGCCGCGGCGCCAAGAAGTAACCCGGAAGAAGGGATACCATGGCCTATAAGCCTCAAGCCGGTGCGCAGATGGCGGCCCCCAATGTCATTCCTATGGCCGACATCATGCTTGTGCTGCTGATCATCTTCATGGTGGTCACGCCCATGTTGCAGAAAGGCGTCTCGGTGGATATGGCGACCGTCAACAATCCGCGCGATATGCAGGACGCGGATAAGGACGACGCCATCATCGTTGCGGTTTCTCGCGACGACAACATCTACCTCGGCAACAACAAGATCACCAAAGAAGAGATCACCCCACAAATTAAAGACAAGATCGCCAACAAGCTCGACAAAACCGTCTACGTCAAAAGCGACGCTCGCGCCAAGTATGGCACCGTCGTCGCCGTCGTCGACGAAATCCGTTCGGCTGGCGTCGATCAACTCGGCCTCTTGACCGAAAAGGTCAAGTCCACTAACCCTAGTACTGGCAATAACCCTCCGTCCCCTCCTAAACAGTAGGGACGCAGGCTCTTTTTCGTTTCGGCCGTTGGTTTCATTCGTTTGCTGAGTTTCCAGGTTCCGCGCCGGCTCCCACCCGGCGCGGCCTGCTGCTCCTCAACCGGTTACCTCGGCTCGACAGGAGAACTCGCAATGGGAATGGATGTTGGTGGTGGTTCTGGTGGTGCATTGTCCTCGCCGAATGTCGTTCCTCTCATCGACATTCTGCTCGTGCTCATCATTATTTTCATGGTCATCACGCCTCTCACGCCTAAGGGCCTCGATACCCTCGTTCCTCAGCCTTCCCCGAACCAGCAGCAGAACGTGGAACTCGAGAACAAGACCGTCGTCGTCCAGGTCATGGAAGGCAACAAGCTGAAGATCAACAACGAGGACACCAGTTGGGAACAGCTCGGCCCTCGCATGGAGCAGATTTTTAAGGATCGCGCCGAAAAGGTTGCTTTCGTCAAGGGCGATAACAACGTTCTGTTCATGGATGTCGCTCGCGCCATCGACATCATGCACGAAGCGGGTATCGATAAGGTCGGTCTTATCACCGCCAAACTCGAGGCCGGTCAGTAGTTCGCTCTTCGTTGCTTTTCTCGCTCGGTGTGAGAGTCCTCTTCGCAGGGTCACTCTTTGACTGCGAGGTGACTCATGGCTTTTGCTCTTGGTGGTAAGCCCGGGATCTTGTCCGATGTGAACGTGGTCCCGTTGATCGATATTCTGTTGGTGCTTCTGGTTATTTTTATGATCATCCCGCACCGGCAGATGGGCCTCCAGGCGGACTTGCCGCATCAACCCACAAGTTCCGATCCGGTGGCCGGTCCGGAAGCGATCATCGTCCAGCTTTCTGCCGATGGTTCTCTTCGGATCAATCAGTCGGTGATTGAGCGCGAGGCATTGCCGGGTCGCCTGCTTCAAGCTTTTGCTCTCCGCGCTCAGCACGTTGCGTTTCTGCAAGGTGATCGCTCGCTCGAGTTTCACGCGGTGGCTCAGCTTCTCGATCTCATGCACTCTGCCGGCGCCTCCTCGGTCGGCTTGCTGACATCAGAACTGGAAAAAAACCGCTGAACGTGATGGAATGGCCCTACAGGGCAGTTGTCAATCCTAGCTTCGGCCTCGGCTTCCTTGAGGTCGCGCTTATCAGGGATGGATGCTTCAATGACTCATGCACCGGTTGCAAGGGAAACCTCCTCTTGGCTTTCCCGCTTTCCCGGCCAGCTTCTTTCTCTGGCCGCCATTTTTGTTTTTCTCCTCGGCGTTTCCGGCTGTAACAAGCTTAAGGCGCGCGACCTTCTCAACAAGGGTGTGGCCTCCTTCAAGGAAGCCCAATTCGATAAGGCCGTCGAAGATTTCAAGCAAGCTAAAGAACTCGATCCCGACCTCATCAATGCTCGCCTTTATCTCGCCACCGCTTACGCCAGCCAGTACATTCCCGGCGCTCCTTCGGATGAAAACCTCAATCACGGCAAAGAGGCCATCGCCGAATATCAAAGCGTCCTTGAAAAAGATCCCAATAACCTCAACGCCATCGACGGTCTCGCTTCCATTCTTTATCAGATGGCTGGCCAGCCCTTCGACTCCAAAAAATTCGAACAGGCCAAGGAATACAACCAGAAGCACATTCAGTTGAAGCCGGAGGATCCCACTCCTTACTATTCTATCGGCGTTATCGATTGGGCCGTAGCCTACCGCGGCAACACCGAAATGCGCGCCGACTACAACAAGGCCCACATCAACAAGCAGATTAAAGACACCGATGCCCTTCCTCCCGATGTCCGCAAATCCTATACCGATAAGTTCGGCACCATGATCGACGACGGCATCGCCAGCTTAAAGAAGGCCGTTGAACTCAAACCCGATTACGAAGATGCCATGACCTATCTCAACCTCCTCTATCGTCGCAAGGCCGATACCGTTGAATCTTCTGCCGAACGCGATGCCCTTACCAAGCAGGCCGATGAGCTGCTCGACAAGGTCAAGGAAATCAAACAAAAGAAAGCTGAGCAGCCTGCTCCCACCACTCCTGCTCAATAATCCATTTCTGGAGCAAAGGCCCCGTCGCAAACGGGGCCTCTCTTTTTTGGAGTGCGGTGGCTCGCGACCGCTTTTTTGACCCACCGTCGTCACCGCAAATCGCGCTCATCACCTCGACCCTTTGCCGCATCGTGCCATCCTGAGACACGCGTAGTTTGCGGCCGAGGATCTCAGTCAATCCCACGTAAAATCCATAACCTGCTGCTCCTGGCGTCGCCATCCAACGGCCTCCGCGCTCCTCGATCCACGCCGTCCCGCCCTCTTTCTCGCCCGCCTCATCCCGTCGTACACTAGAGCATGCCGTCGCCAGCCAACGTACCCCTCAATTTCAACCGCGACCGCACCGAGCGGCAGATCAACGCTCGCCTTGAGGAGCTCCTCGCCAAGCTCCGCGTCAATCGCCCTTCCGATGATCCTTGGCTCGTCCGCCGCGCCTTTGACATCGCCGCGGAACGCCACCGCGACCAGTTCCGCAGTTCCGGCGATCCCTACATCACTCACCTTCTTGAAGTTGCCCACATCCTCGCCGACATGCGGCTGGATGCCACCACTCTCGCCGCTGCGCTCCTCCACGACGTTATCGAAGACACCGAATTTCCCCTCTCCCGTCTCCAGGAGCGCTTTGGCGACGAAGTCGCCCGCCTCGTCGAGGGTGTCACCAAGATCGGCCGTCTCAACATCATGGCTCCCGAGACGCGCCAGGCGGAAAACGTCCGCAAGATGCTTCTCGCCATGGTCCACGACGTTCGCGTGGTCCTCGTCAAGCTCGCTGACCGCGTCCACAATATGCGCACCCTCGAGTTCCTCGAGCCTTCCAAACAATTGCGCATCTCGCGCGAAACCATGGACATTTACGCCCCCATCGCGCACCGCCTTGGCATGTCCGTCATCAAGGGCGAACTTGAGGATCTCTCTTTCCGCTACCTCGAGCCCGATGCGTACTTCTCTTTGCAGAAAGAGGTAACGGACAAAGCTCCGGTTCACAAAAAGTTCCTCGAGGATGTGCAGAACACCATTCGCACCAAGCTCGTCGAAAATGGCATTCCCGCGGAACTCGAAGCGCGCGTCAAGGGCCTGCACTCCCTGCACCGCAAGATCGTTCGCCAGGAGCGCGGCCTCGACCAGATCTATGACCTTCTCGCCGTTCGCGTCATCACCGATACCGAACGCAGTTGCTACGCCGCCCTTGGCGTTGTCCACCATATCTGGCGTCCCGTTCCCGGCCGTTTCAAAGATTACATCGCCATGCCCCGGCCCAATCTCTATCAGTCTCTCCACACCACCGTTATCCATGGCGGCCAGCCCTTTGAGATTCAGATTCGTACTCAAGACATGCACCGCGTCGCTGAGGAAGGTGTCGCCGCTCACTGGAAGTACAAGGATCGCAAGCCCGGTGCCGGCGATGATGATCAGCGCATCGCCTGGATGCGTCAGCTCATTGAGTGGTCTCAGGAACTTCAGGAGCCCGGCGAATTTCTCTCCACCTTAAAGGTGGATCTTGCTCCCGTCGAGGTCTATGCCTTCACTCCCAAGGGTCGTGTTCTCGAATTGCCCAAGGGCGCCACTCCCGTTGACTTCGCATATTCCGTCCACACCGAAGTGGGCCACCAGTGTGTCGGCGCAAAAGTGAATGGCCAGATGGTTTCGCTTCGTCACGAAGTCGTTAGCGGCGACGTCGTTGAAATTCTCACTCAGAAGGGTCACAAGCCCAGTCGCGACTGGCTCAGCTTCGTCAAGTCTTCTCACGCGAAAAGCAAGATTCGCCACTTCATCAATACCCAGGAGCGCGACGAAGCCACCGAAATGGGCAAGCGTCTCCTCGAAAATGAATCCCGCAATTTTCCTAAGGGTCTAAAGAAGATTTCCGCTGAGGAGCTCACGCAGCTCGCCGCCGAATACGGCCTTTCTAAGCCCGAAGACCTTTTCGCTGCCGTCGGCTTTGGTAAATATTCCGCCCGCCAGGTTTTGGCTCGCTATTTCGGCGAGCCCACCAAGGAGGCAGAGAAGCCCTCCGACGATGCCAAGCCCACGCTCGTCAAAACCGTCAAGCGCATGTTGGGTTTCGGTGAAGCTCCGCTCATCGTCCGCGGTCAGGATGATCTGCTGGTCTTCCGCGCTAAATGCTGCAATCCCATTCCCGGTGACGACATCATCGGATATGTCACCCGCGGTCGCGGCGTCGCTGTGCATACCCGCGGTTGTCCCAATGTCCAGAATCTCCTTTATCAAACGGAGCGTCGTATCGCCGTCGAATGGGGCGGTGGCAACGCCGCTACTTTTCCCGTCGAACTCCTCATCCGCTCCAAGGATCGCCCCGGCCTGCTTGCGGAAGTTACCGCCGTTATCAGCGACGCTGGCTCCAACATCCGCACTCTCGAAAGCCGCCCCGACCGCCAAAACGCCCGCGTCGAAGCCAGCCTGGAAATTTCCGACAAACGCCAGCTCGAAACCATCCTCTCCAACATCCGCCGCATCAACGGCGTCTACGGCGTAGAGCGCGTCTACCAGGTCTAGCTGCTTTGGAGTGCGGCGGCTAGCCGCCGCCTTTGCATCCACAACACCGAATCGATTTAATGGATATAAACGCGCCGCGCACATCGACAGCCAAGTCCGTTCCGGTAGCACAGGCTTCAGCCTGTGTTTTCTTTCTATAGCGCCGGGCTTTCCATTTTCCAATTTCTATTTTCAAATTTCGATTTCTATTTTCCAACTTCCCCGCACCTGTCCCCTAGTCCGGTATCCACACAGGCACACCTCATTTCTCCCTGCCTTGTTCCCCGTACAATGAATTTATGCAGCGATCGCTTATCCTTCTCGGCGTGTGTCTCTTGGTTCTCGGCGGGTGCAAGAAGCAGCCGCAGATAGACTACAGTGCCCTCGATCAGTCTGGCATGTGGACCTCGAACATCGATCAGCTCAAAACGCAAAACATCAGTCCTGCGGAAGTCTCCCAGCTCGCCAAGGTTAAACAAGCCGGCGCCTCCGATGACTTGTGCATCGCGCTGTTCACGGCCGCTCGCGATCATCACCATGATTTCTCCAGTGGCGATTCCGCCGTGAACCTCTCTCGCGCCGGCTATTCCGACCAGCAAATCCTCGATATGGCTCACTCCGATCAGATCGACATCCTAAGCGGCGACGCCGTCATGCTTAAACTCATTGGCCTTTCCAACTCCACTGTTCAGGCCATCATGAGCCGCCGCATGCAGGGCCTTCCGACCCTCACTAGTGAACAGATCGGCCGCCTCAAAAACACCGCCATGCCCGAAAATCAAATTCTCGATGTCGTCAATCAAGGCCTTTCCTACGATCAAGCCGAAGCGCTCATCACCAAGCGCGAAGCTCTCCGCAATCACTCCCACACCGATTTCGTTCGCGTCCACGGCCGCAAGCCCCGTTAATTCTCTCCCGCCTCTTCTTCTGTTATTCTTGCTTTCCGCTACTCAGGAGAGCACACCATGAAGGACATCGTTCTTACCGACCGTGGCCCCAAGCCCATCGGCCCTTATTCCCAGGCGGTTAAATCCAATGGCTTCGTTTTTATTTCCGGCCAGGTCGCGCTCGATCCCAAGACCAACGATTTTGTTGGCGACGATGTTCGCCAGCAAACCGAACGCGTCCTGGAAAATTTGAAGGCCATTCTCGAAGCCTCCGGCGTCACTCTGACTCACGTCGTCAAGACTACCGTCTTCCTCAAAGACATGAACGATTTCGCCGCCATGAACGAAGTCTACGCTCGCTATTTCACCGCGGCTCCTCCGGCCCGCTCCACCGTCCAGGCCGCTCGTCTTCCCAAGGACGCTCTCGTCGAAATAGATCTCATCGCTTCTCTCTGATCGATCCTCTCTGCACAAAAAACAAAAACGACCATCGCGTTTTTAACGCCATGGCCAGTTCTTTTTTCGAATTTTTTTGTGCTTGCCGTTTACGGCCGCGAGGGACTCTCCAGCGATTCCGATACCGCAAAGTACGTTGCAATTGCCGTTACCGCTACCACCACGATCAGGAATCGGCTCCTGCCCGCCTTCAGCGGCGATCCGCCTTTTCCGCCGGGACCTTGCCCGCCGCCTGCTCCCGCCGGTCCTTGCGCCGCTGCCATGTCTGGATCCAGATACACGTGATAGGCCTTGCCGTCTTCAATCGTCTGCGTTTCGCCATCCACCGTCACGCTCAGCGTCCCGCGCTTCGACGTTACCAGCAGTTCCTTCGCGTTCAACAGCCTCACCTGCCCGATTGTTGGCGCATCCGATTGCGCGCGAATTGCTGCTTTCGAGGCGTACAGAGTGAACGCGTGCGCATTGCCGGTTGAAAATGTCGCTGTCCCCAGTAGCAGTTTCGCCGACGGCGTTCCTTCGCTGTCGTTTACCATCGCGCTGCTTGCGCCCAGCAACAGCAATCTCGCTGCTCCCGCGCGTATCTGTACGCTGCCTTGAGCTTCCGTGCTTAGCTTGTCGCCGGCGAACACGGTAGTCCCAACCGACGCAATGCCTTCGTCCACGTGGGCGCCTTCCGCCGTAACCACCGTTCCCAATACACTCGCTGTCGGCGCTCCCAGCAGCGGGGCCGTCGCTAGCGTTACGGATAGGGCGGCTGCGAAAATTGCGCGCAGACGTTGCATAGACGCCTCCTAATTCAACTCGCTGAGCATACTTGCCCATCACTTTGTCGTCAATCCCCAAACTCTCTATACACTTTACTTTACTCCACTATTCTCCCTTCTTTCTCCTTTGCTGGCACAATCACTCCTTCTGCTGTTAGAATGCACTTCTACCTATGGCAGACTGGAAGCAGATCACCGCTCGTATCCGCAGAGCGCGCACCGGCAAAGACCCCGCGGGTCAACTCACCAATCTCTTTACCAAAACACGCGACGCCATGGTTGCCTTCGAACTCGCTCGCTACCTCGAATCCATCGGCAATCCGGGCGATGCCGGCAGATGGTACCTCACCGCCGCCGAACGATTTCGCCGTGCCGACTGGAAGACGAAAGCTCAGGAGAGCGCCACCCGTCTAGGTGCAACCTCCCCGGCGGAGATTCCCGCGGAACTCCCGTCCTCTCCGTCGACGCCCGCAGAATCCGAAGCGTCGGCCGTTGAGGCTGCTGCGCCGGCGGAGCCTGCGCCCGAAGAAACCGCATCGTCTCCCGAACCTTCCTTAGAACCAGAAACCGCATCTACTCCCGCTTCGACCGCAACTCCTGCATCCGCTCCCTTAGGGCGTCCGCGCGGTCGTGGCCGCCGCGGTGGACGCGATCATCAACGCGCCGCGAGACCTTCTGACCGTTCTTCCTCACCTAGAGAGTCGCGCCCTGTCACGCCTCCTGCTCCGCGCTCCGAGCCCGAAGATTCTTCTCCGAACGCTCCGCTTCCTCCGCGCTCTCTCGACAGCATGGCCGAGTTGCCCACTACGTCTCCCGCTCTGCGTGGACGCTCCGGTGATCCCGGCCTCTCTTCGCGCCTCTCCCAACTGGAAATGAATTTTCGCCGTTTGCTCGCCGGCAGTCCCGCGAAGCTCGATGATGCCGCTCATGCTCCCGCTGGACCCGGCGTATGGGTTCTCACTGACGAAGATCTGTCTACGTATTACTACGTCGAAGCCTGTCAGACTCTGCGCGTTGCCATCGGCCAATTGCTTCGTGGCTCTGCGCGCTACAGTCAGCCCATCAAGCCGCAACTCGCGGAGCATCTCGGCATTCCCGAAGCACGCGTCGCCAAATATCTCTCTGACCATTGTGTCGTTCGCTGGCTTCAGATGGACGACGGCGCCGCTCATTTCGCCCATTTCCTGATCGCCGTACTTCATCCCGCCCTAAACGAGTAGTTTCTTCCCGGTAGCACAGGCTTCAGTCTGTGGTCTTAAATGTCGCGCAGGCTTTTGGCTAGCCGCCCTGCGACGCGCAACTAAATCAACAAAATGAGGTCACTTGACCGTCAATTCTTGCCACCCTCATCCCTACTAAATCCTATCTTCACTACACGCACCCTAGGAGTTAACCCCTTTTTCTCCTTGGGGATACGTCCATTCACTGCCTCTTCCCGCCGTTCAACCGTCCTTTTTCCCCATTTGCCGCTTCCTGCTGGCTAAAACCCCTGGTACCCCGTCAAACTGCTTGCTGTCAATCAATTAAACCCACGCCTGGGGCGTGGTACTCTGAAAGTGCCTTTGGGGGCTGGTTCAAGAAGGCGTTTTCCCGAGTCTTTTAACTTAAATCGATTTTCGAGATTAACTTCGTTTTCTCGAAAGTGAGGGTTCTGCTGTATGTCGAATTCGCTTACCACGCAAATTTACCGCTCGTTGGACTGGGTTCTCTGCAAGACCGCCGCTGCTACCTTCGATACCATTCAACACTTTAACAAGCGTAACCCCAATCCTTCTGTCACTCCTCAGTGGTCAGATAAGCCGCTTCTCAAATCATGGGAGAAGTCTAAGCCCACTCTTGGCTTCCCTCGGCAGACTGACTCACTTTGTCCCGGATGTGTGAAAGAAGCCCGCGAAGCCATCATTGCCGGCACTAAAGACTGGCGCGACCTCATGAATGAGAAGGTCGGTGAAGTGAAGGCCCAGATCGTCGAGCGCGACGGTCAGGTCTGGATGGTCAAGGAATGTCCTCAGCACGGCCACTACGAAGACATGATGGCCGTTGACTCCGAATTCCTGAAATGGATCGAATCGCAATTCCCTGGCCGCGATATTCCTGCCCACAATGACGAGGGCCTCCACAAGCATGGCTCTTCCAATGTCCGGTACGGCCGCGGCTCTGTTCTCACTGTCGACCTTACAAACCGCTGCAACATGATGTGCGATCCCTGCTTCATGGACGCCAACCAGGTTGGCTACGTTCACGAACTCTCTTGGGAAGAAGTTCAGGAAATCCTCGACAACGCCGTCAAGATCAAGCCGCGTCGCCAGATGTCCGTGCAGTTCTCCGGTGGCGAGCCCACCATGAGCCCGTACTTCTTCGACGCCATCTCCTATGCCCGCAAGGTCGGCTACAACTCCGTGCAAGCCGCCACCAACGGCATCGAGTTTGCCAAGAGCAAGGAATTCTGCAAGAAAGCCTTTGACGCTGGCCTTCGTTACGCCTACCTGCAATTCGACGGCATCGGCAACGACGCCAACAGCCACCGCCAGATTGGCAACCTTTTCGACGTCAAGCTCCGCGCCATTGAAAACATGCACGAAGCCGGCATCGAGATCGTTCTCGTTGTCACCATCGTGAACAACGTCAATAACGATCAGGTTGGCTCCATCGTGAAATTTGCCATGGAAAATCCCAAGAAGATCGCCTTCATCAGCTTCCAGCCTGTTTCTTTCACCGGCCGCGATGAAGACATCACACCGGAACGCCGCCTCCGCCAGCGCTACACTCTCTCCCACCTCGCTCAGGACGTTAGCAAGCAGGTTGGCCGCATTGAGCCGCATCGCGACTGGTTCCCCATCTCCTTCATCAGCACCTTTGCTGGCTTCGCCGATATGGTCAAGGGCAACGAATCCCAGTGGGGTTCGCTCTCCTGTGGTTGCCACCCCAATTGCGGCGTAGGCACCGCCATCATGATCAATAAGGAAACCAAGGAATGGGCTCCCGTTCCTCGCTTCCTCGATGCTCAGCAGCTTACGAAAGACGTCACCGCCATCACCGACGCCGCTCGTGGCAAGAATTTCTCCAACTTCATGATGGCCATGGCGCTCCTGAAGAACTACATGCCGTTCGAAGGCCCCAAGGGGCTTAAGCTCTGGGATCTCTTTAAGAAGTTCGACAAGACCTGGGCCCTCACTAAGGGTGCCACCAGCAAATACGGCAAGACTTCTCCCGAACGCACCTACGAAGACGCCATGAAGCGTCGCGCTCAGGATCCTTGGAACTTCCTCTTCATCGCGGGCATGTGGTTCCAGGATCTGTTCAACTATGATTTCCGCCGCACCGAGATGTGCATCATCCCCTACGGCACGCAGCAGGGTGAAATCAGCTTCTGTGCGTACAACACCGGAGTTGGCTGGCGCCAGATCATTGAAAACATGCACAAGAACGCCACAGTCGCCGAATGGTACAAGAACCACGGCAAGCACGAGATTTACGCGAAGGGCAAGAATGTTGACCTCAAGACCTTCGAACACTCGCTGGTCATTGACGCCGAAGACGCTGCCCGCGTTCGCCATCTCGAGCACGACATTCCTCTGACCGCTGCCGAAGAGAATCGCATCCGCCGCAAGAAGGCCCTCGAGGAGCAGGCCAAGGTTCGCGCCATTTACGAAGAACTCGTTCTCAAGAAGCCCCAACAGGCTGTCGTCCAGATCGGCTCAGTTAGCGACATCGCCAAGGCTATCCCGGCGAACTTTACCAATGCCAACAAGCCCATCGGCATCGCCCCAGCCAACGGTGCCTCAGCCCAGAAGAAAACCGAGCCAACCGCCGAAGCCGTAGCCGGCGACTAACTCAATCTCCCGAATATTCCAACGGCTCCGGGCATTGTCCGGGGCCGTTTTTTTGGAGTGCGGCGGCTAGCCGCCGCTTTTACGCTCGCAGCCTAACGCGAATCCACGGCCGCACAACTTTCCCTGTCTCAATACTCTCTTTCCGTCGCCACCCCTCCGACTCTCCCTCCTTTGCGCTATCCTTCCCTCATGTCTAAACTCCTCAACCGCGTCGCTCTCGTCACCGGCGCCAGTCGCGGCATCGGACGTTCCATCGCCATCGCGCTCGCTGCTTCTGGCGCTGACATCGCCGTCAACTATCGCAAACAACACACCGCCGCTGCGGAAGTCTGCTCCGAAATCCAACGCCTCGGCCGCCGTGCCATTCCTCTCCAGGCTGACGTCTCCCTCTCTCCCGACGTCGATCGTCTCGTCTCCTCCGTCGAACACGACCTCGGCCCCGTCGACATCCTCGTCAACAATGCCGGCATCACTCAGGTCAAGCACTTCTCTGAACTCAACGAACGCGACTGGGACGAAATTCTTCGCGTCAATCTCAAATCCGCCTTCCTCGTCACCAACCGCGTTTTTCCCGGCATGCGACAGCGCCACTGGGGCCGCATCATCAATCTCTCTTCCGTAGCGGCGCAGACCGGAGGTGTCATTGGCCCACATTACGCGGCCTCTAAAGCAGGCCTCATCGGCCTCACCCATTCCTACGCCGCGTTGTTCGCCAAAGAAGGCATCACCGCCAACGCCATAGCTCCGGCCCTCATCGCTACCGATATGGTCACCAGCAATCCCAACGCTTCGCCCGACCGCCTTCCCGTCGGTTTCTTCGGCGCACCCGACGAAATCGGCCGCGCCGCCGCCCTCCTTGCCGAAAGCGACTTCATCACCGGCCAAACCATCAGCGTAAACGGCGGCTGGTACATGACCTGACAACTACCCGTTGTTATTCCGAGCGCAGCGAGGAATCGTGGCTAGGACGGGCAAGGCTCGGTTCCTGATCTCTGATCGCTGATGGCTGATCCCTATTCCTGCGCTATAATCTTACTTTGCCGCCCAGCGCAAGCCGCGGCACTCTTCCGGAAAGGTCTTCATCGCCATGCCCATCTACGAATACATCTGCGATTCCTGCAACGAACGCTTCGAGAAAATCGTCATCAACAAACAGCAGGAAATCTCCTGCCCCAAGTGTTCCAGCAAGAAAGCCACGATTCAGCTTTCCGTCTTCGCGACCGCTGGCGGCGGCTCCCCTTCCAGCGGCTCCTCCAGCAGCGGCGGTGGCTGCTGTGGCGGCGGCTGCGGCTGCCACTAATTTGGCGTGCGGCGGCTCGCCGTCGCTTTTACGTTGTAATCCGCCGATTAAGCTCGTAACCACCACGCCCATGTCCATCACCAAACAAGAGCAACTCGAAAAACTCCGCGCCTGTGGCCGCATTGTTGCCAAAGCCCTGCGCGCCATGGCCTCCGCCGTTCGCCCGGGCATCACTACCGCGGAAATCGCCTTTGTCGGCTCCAAGGTCCTTGCACAACACGGCGCCCGCTCTTCTCCACCTGTCGTTTACGGCTTCCCCGGCGATGTCTGCATCAGCGTCAACGACGAAGTCGTCCACGGCATTCCCGGCGACCGCATCCTTCGGCCCGGCGACCTCGTCAAACTCGATCTCACCGCCGAAAAAGACGGCTACCACACTGACTCCGCCGTCACCGTTCAAGTCCCGCCCACCGACCTCCTGGCCTCCCATCTGACTCGTTGCGCCGAGCGCGCTTTCCGCCAATCTCTCTCCGCCGCGCGTCCCGGCAATCCCGTCCGTGAAATTGGTTGCGCTGTCGAACGCGAAGTCCGCCGCCGCGGTTTCAACATCATTCGCGAACTCGGCGGCCACGGCATCGGCCATACGATTCACGAAGAACCTTCCGTCCCCAATTTTCCTGACGCCATGAATCGTGCTCTCCTCACCGAAGGCCTGGTTCTCACCATCGAGCCCATCATCGCCGCCGGCACCAATCGCGTCACTCTCGACCCGGACAAGTGGACCATTCGTACCGCCGATCATTCCCTCGCCGCACACTACGAGCACACCCTGGTCATCGCCAAGGGCGCCCCTCTTCTCCTTACCATCTAACTTTTGGAATATGGCGGCTAGCGGCCGCTTTTGCGATCGAGTCCAATCAGAAGTCTTCACCGGAGCAGCAATGACTCAGCCAGACGTCATTGCTTCCTGATCCCTGATACTGCTCGCCGATACCAGCCTCAAGCACTCGCGCTCTTCGCTTTCACCGCCGCTTCAATCTGCTTAAACATCGCGTGTTTGTCCCAATTGTCCCAAACCTCCGTCACCTTCCCATTCTCCATCCGCACCATTCCCGTTCCGGTGATATTCACTTCCGCTCCAGTCGCCGCGATCCCCAATCCATTTCCACGATGATGCATCGTAGCATTCCATCTCACCGCCACTTTGTCTCCCACGCCAAAACAATCTTGCACCGTAAAATGAATGTCCGGGAACGCCTCCAGCATCCGTCCCTGCAGCGCTCTGAATCCTTCCGGCCCTCGCAGTTCTTCTCCTGTTTCGCTGGTTCCGTGCGCCACGCAATCTGCAGACACCAACTCGGCGATCGTGTCGCTGCGCTTCTGGTTCCACACTTCCTCAAACCATCGTTTCACCAGCTTCACATTTTCTTCCACCATTTCGCCTCCGCCGGAACCACCTTTGTTCGCGGGCCGTCACTCTATCAAACAGTAACGCGCAGGTACACAAGATTGGACTGGCCTACTCCAAAATCCTCCGGGGTCCTCACCGAGTACTGGAACTGCCTCGTCCTATAACCCGTTTCTACACATTCAGTTACTACTCCCCCTTTCTTTCCCGTTGCCCCTCTCCCTTTCTTTTCATACAATTCCATCGTTCGGTCCTCCGCCCATGGGGGTAGTTTGGCCAGCAATGTGACCTACGACCACTTCTACAACTTCTTTGGCATGCGACAGGACCCCTTCCATGTCTCCCCCGATCCTCGTTTCTACTGTCGCACTCGCTCCCACGAATCCGCTTTAGCCGAGCTTCTCTTTGGTATTGAGACTCGCCAGGGCTTCATGGTGCTCACCGGAGAGGCTGGGACTGGTAAGACCACTCTCATTTATAAGCTGCTCGATTGGCTCAAGCAGCGTGGACGTTCCAGCGCCTATGTTTTCCACGCCATCCTGGAACCTGTCGAGCTACTGCAATTCATCCTGCGCGATTTCGGTGTGCGTTGTGCCTCGCTGCAAAAAGGGGACCTCATCGCTGCTTTGCACCATTGGCTTGTCGCTCGCAACGTCGCCGGCGATTTACCCGTCCTGATTCTCGATGAAGCCCAAGCCCTCCCTCAGCAAACCCTCGACGAACTTCGCCTGCTTCTCAATCTCGAGACTCCTCGCGGCAAGCTACTTCAGATTATTCTTGCTGGACAGCCCGAGCTCGATGACAAGCTCCGCCTTCCCTCGCTCCGCCAGTTGCGCCAGCGCGTTATGATTCACTCCCGCCTCACTCTTCTTTCTGAACAGGAGACCGCTTCTTACACCGCTCGACGCCTTGCGGCCTCTGGTTGCCACAACACCGCGCTTTTTACTCCCGAGGCTATGCAGACGATTTTTTCCTGTTCTCGCGGCATTCCGCGCGTCGTCAATCTGCTCTGCGAGCACGCATTGATCTCTGCCTACGCGGAACAAAAACGCGTCATCTCTGATGAAATGGTCCAGCACATTGCCGTGGATTTCGATCTTCTCTCCGCACCTCTAGCCGTTGCGGAGCGCCAGCTCGAAACTCACTATGGCCGCCTCGTCTCCTTTCCGGTTCTCGACGATATCCTCGAGAACGTCAGCGCCAGCCCGGCAGTGCCACCTGTAGACCCGATCGACGCGATTCTTTCGTCGCCTTCGCCCGTTCTCCAGGAATTGCCGCAACGGGAGCCTGAGCCTGTGCCTCAGGCTGCTTACTCCTCACCTCTGCCCGAGCTTTCGGAGGCGCCGCTCGAAGTTCCGCGCATTCCCGCTCTTCCCAAGTATTGGCACCGGCACAAATCGCAAAAGCTCACCGCTGTATTTGCGCGCAAGGCTTCCGCGTTCATTAAGCTAGACTCGCCTTCGTTTTTTCACGGCGTGTTGTACTACTCCCGCGCGGTGGTGCTTTCTCTCATCCGCGATATCCGCCAGGTATTTCGCGCTCTCACCATGCCTTCGCCGGCTAAGGAACTTCAGCCCGAAGCCGCCGCTGCTACTGTTGCCACCGCCGAAGTCACTGCAGCCACTGCCGCCTCTGTGGCCACCAGAAATCCCTCTGTCCGTCGTCGCAACGTTCTCGTTCCCATTGCCAAGTGGTTGCGTCAACCCATCTCCACAACAGGTTCACTCGCAAACCAGCGCCGCATCCCCCGTTCCGCCGTCCGCAAATAATCACAACCTCCGTAACCGTCCCGGCAGCATCCGCGCCAACGAATACTTTCCTGCGCCCGTAATCAGCAACGCCAGCGACACCAGCAACTGCGTCAGCGCATACTCCATTCCGCCTTTGCCGATATCGAACCCGTGTGGCAGATGCACCATAAAAATCGCGCCTAGCATCACGATGCTCACGCACACCGCTCCCACCCGGATCAGCACCCCGCTCAATATCGCCAGCCCTCCCGCAACCTGCGCCAGTCCCACCAGGTAACCCACCGCTACCGGCATGTGCAGAATTGCCGCAAATCCTTGCGGCCCTGGCCCTCCGAACGCCCCAAATAAGATCGCGCTTCCGTGATACAGAAACGCCAGCCCCGCTGCAATGCGCAGCAGCAGCAACGCCAAACTCACCGCCGAACCATGACCATGCAATCCCATCCCGCTCGTCGAAGCACTCATATTTCCTCCTCCTCGTGCCTCGTCTTTATCAAATCTCCCTCCTCCTGCCAACACTTCTTTCCTCCCAGGCTTTACCCTTCCGGAAGAATTGGCTCCTTAGAGGGTCGGAGCTTTACCGCCGACATTAGCGGTGTCTGAGTTGGGCCTCTGCCTTTGAAGCATCCGCCGGGCAGCGCCGAAGGCGCGACAGAAATTAGCCCAGTGCGTCAGCCCCGGGACGCAACTTTGGGCGCCGCAACCCTTGGGCTTGGTTCATAAAGAGTGGGGATTTTGATTTGCTTTACTTAGAACTCATAACTGTGAACTTAGAACTGCCTTACCAGCGCGCAGCGCCTTCAACTGTAAACTTTCAACTCTTAACTTTGAACTGTTTCAAATACTCCGGAATCGGAGGATCATTCTTCCTCTGCGCATCGGGCAGAGGCCTCTTCGCTACCGTTTCCAGCGGCAGCACGCCGGCCCACACCGGCAGCGCATAATCGGCTTCATCATCAATCGGCCCGCCCGTGCGCACCTTTGCCGATACCTCTTCCAGCGCCAGAGACAGCACAATGGTGGCTTTCAACTCCTGCTCCGTTGGTATGCGCACATCGTTCCAGCGGCCTTTCATCACATGCTCGGTGAAGATGCGCAGCGCTTCCATCTTTTCCGCGGGATCTTCCACCAGCTGCGCTTTGCCCAAGATCACCACGGAGCGGTAATTCACCGAATGATGAAACGCCGACCGCGCCAGCACCAATCCATCCACGTGCGTCACCGTGACGCAAACCGGCACGCCGCCACTCAACGTCTTCAGCATGCGGCTGGCCGCCGATCCATGCAGATACAACGTGTCGCCCGAACGCCCGTAATTTGTCGGGATCACGAACGGCTGGCCGTCCACGCTGAAGCCCACGTGACATACAAACGCGGTGTCCAGGATGCTGTAAACCGTTTCGCGATCGTAGTTCCCGCGCTTCGGCAGTCGTTTTACTTGTGTGCGTTCCGTCGGTGTGAATTGGCTCATTTCACCATTTTAATGGTTCGCGGCAGCCACGCCAGTGCCAACTTGGCCTTCTGCCGCCTTCTCGCCGATTCGCGGGCTATTCTTTCGCCGTTGTGGTCGCTGCGCTTGGCTTCGCTGCGCCTCGCACCACGCGGAATCCGATGTAATCCGTCGACGGCGTGCACAACGACCTTGCATCTGCGGGACAATCCGCGCTTCCGCCGAGCACTTTGCCTTTTCCGTCCGCGGTCAAAACCCATTCCGCTGCGTTTCCGCCAAGGTCAAAGATGAGCTCCTCTTTTTCCTGGCCCTGGCCGGGAAAACTTCCGACGGCCTTCAACAACGGCGCGTTTCCGCCAAGCTCTTTTACTCTTTCGCGTAAGCGGTTAGTGTCATCCGGATTCGCCGCGTATCCCGCCCAGTAATCCAGCGTGTTTTCGCCTTCTCTGTTGGCGTGAAGTGCGGCAACTTCCTTCTCATTCGGTATGCGCCAGGTTTGTCCCGTCAACTTCGACAGCCAGTCGGTGTATGCCTTCACTTGCTCCAGCGTGATACCGTTCGCCGGATAGTTTTCCGTGCCGGGGGGCATATTGTAATGGCCGTCAAACGCGGAGAATTGCGCGCGCGTCACTTCGTAGCGCCCAATTTCCAGTTCGTCGCGTTTCACCACTTCGGGGATTAGTACGGACTTGCCTTTTCCGGCGAATGTCGATCCATATGCGCCGCTCGTGCGTGCCGCGCTTTTCGTTCGTATCGCGATGTCCAGCGGTGAACCGGATTTCAGCGCTTCATTTAGCGGTGGCATGGTCTTGAAGAAATATTGATCGAACCACGCCACTTCGTCTTCCACCTTGCGCATCTGGTGCGTCAGTTTGCGCGGACCGTGCGGCTCGCCGGGAAAAACCACGAATTTTACCGGCACTTTTCCGTAATATTGCAGCGCGCGAAAAAATGACCAGCTTTGCGCGGGAGGAACCTGATTATCCGCGGTGCCGTGAAAAATCAGCACCGGCGCCTGCACTTTGTCCAACTTGAAGAACGGCGATTTGCGAATATACAACTGCGGATCTTCCATTGGCGTCTTCCCAAGATAGTAGGAATCAAACGAGTCGCCAAAAACCACGTTGCCCCAATCGCTGATCCATTCCACGTCGCCTGCGCCAACCACCGCGGCTTTGTAGCGCGAAGGATACGTGGTGATCAAACTGATCGACAGGATCGATCCGTTCGACCACCCCAGCGTGGCAATTTTGTCTGCATCCACTAATCCCTTGCTGATCAGGAAATCGACACCCTGATTGATGTCCGGCGTTTCCAGGTCGTAATACTTTCCGCAACAGATCGATTCCACCCACTTCAGCCCGTAGTTTCCGCTGCCATGATAATTCGGCCGCAGGATAAACGTTCCGCGTTGCGTCAGCAGGTTCATCGGATAAGCCCAGTTGTCTCCCCACGCGTCCAGATCCGCGCCCGTCGGGCCCCCATGAATCGCCGTAATCAACGGATACTTTTTCGCCGGGTCGTACGGATTCGGATAATAGAGGATGCCCTCGACTTCGTCGTTGTCTGCGCCCTTCCACCGGACAACTTCGCTCTTCGCGAATGTGCGCGACTTGATGAGCTTTTCGTTCAACTTGGTGATCTGCACGGATGTTTCGAGTTTGTCGCCGTCTACTTGCGCGCGAAATAACTGCGGCATGCTACTCGCTGTCGAATATTGGTAGACAATCGTCTTGCCGTCTTCCGTCGCGTCCAACCCGTTGATGTTTTGCGAGCGACCGCCTTCGAGCAGCGCGCGCTTCCAGGTCCACGAATCGCCAGACTTGTCGCGGGTATAGTGCGCGGCCTTGAAGTGATAGCCCGCGGCCAGCAACGCGTAAAAACCGTCGCGTGTGGGTTGCAGGGCTCGCGCCAACCCATTTTCCCAGTCCAGCGGCACTTGCATCTGTTTTCCCGTGGCCACGTCATAGAAATACAATTGCTCGATTGTGGCGGTCAGGAATTTCGGATCATTGGAGAAGGGAATGAACGCGTAGAAACCGGAATTGTCCAACGCCCAGTGAAGTCCCACCGGGCGGAGCCGCCCTTCGGTAAAGACCTGTTTTTCGGTGCCGTCGACGAGATTGTGCAGCATGGTCACCGGCGGAGTTTTTTGGTCGAAGGTGTAATGCAGGCTTTTGGAATGCACCGCGACCGCGTACTTGGCGTCCTTTGAAACGCTCCAATCCTGGATCCAGTCCGTGTTGGTCGTCAGGCGCGTGATTTTCTTGTCTTTTACGCTGACTTTAAAGAGCCGCACGGGTGGAGCGTGATCTGCATCGTCGACAATTTCCGAATCATCTTTCTTCTTTTTCTGTGCTTGCTCGTACGCGCTGGGATCTTCTTCCGCACTGAAGATGATCGTGTCTTTGTCCAACCACTCGATCTGCCGCGGCGCGCGCGCCAGTTCGGTAAGCGCGTAAGGCTCTCCGCCGCGCGAACTGATCAGCCAGATCTGCGCCGGCGCCGTTTCTGGCTTGGCTTGTGGGCGCGGCTTGCCGCTGACAAACGCGATCCATTCTCCATCGGGGGACCATCGTGGCGATCGGCTATTGTCGGCACCACGCGTCAATTGGATCTCGCGGTCTTCGGTCAGGCTGGAAAGGAAGATGTTCGAGACGCGCGCATCTTTCTCCTTGTCGCCCTCGCCTTTCGCCCACACTAGCCAGTGGCCGTCGGGAGAAATGTGAAAGTCGCCAATGGACTCGTCGTAGATGATGTCTTCAGGTTTCCAGGGTTCTGTCTTCGTGGATTTGCTTTCGTCGGCGGCGAAAAGCGCAGAAGCAATGGGAAAAATAATTACCAGGAAAATAATCGGGCGGAATCGGTTAGACGGCATGGACCTCACCTGACTGGAAATGATTGCGGCAGACGGGTGCATTCCGGCTGCGGCAAAAGGATAGTGCAATTGACGGCGAATGGGAATGGTGTAGTCTGAATTGCTTTACGAAGCGAGGGGAATTCATGACCACCGCGAAGTCCATCATAAGCAAGGAAACATTCGACTTTTTTCGGGCACTGGGAAAAAACAACAAGAAAGTCTGGATGGAGGCGAATCGCGAGCGTTATCAAGCTTCGCTGGTTCAGCCGATGCGCAGGCTGCTGGAGGAATTGACGCCGAGCATTTTGCACCTTGACGACCGTTTTGACGTAAGCGGGCGCACCGGCACAAACTTTTCCCGCATCAACCGCGACATCCGCTTTTCCAAAGACAAAACTCTCTATAAAACGCAGATGTACCTGAAATTCCAGGCGCCGTGTTCGCACGATGGCGAGACCGGGCAACTCTATGTGGGTCTCTCGGCTAAAACGGTTACGGCGGGATTCCGGATCTATTCGGGCGGCAAGCGCAGGGAATCAACCATCGCGCTGGTTGCCGAGCCTCGCGTTCTCGCCAACCCCAAGTGGGTGGTGCAACAAAAGAAGCGCCTCGAGAAAAGGTATGACAGCTACTGGTACACCACGGAAAAAGGCCAATGGACCAAGCACGAAGGCTGGCCCACGGAAGTCGAACGCTGGAAGCGCATCCAGGCCTGGATCGTGCGCAAGAAAATGAAGCCGTCAGCCGCCATGTCACCCGCCTTTCCAAAAGACCTAATGAAAATGTTCCACGAAGTTTATCCGGTGCTGAAGTTCACGAGCATTCCCGACTGACCGCCGGCGCACAGCACGCAATCGGCTGCACGAGGAAATTGACGGTGCGGGGAGAGTCGCATAGGATGCGGAGCGCATCGTGATTTCGATCCTGTGGAGGAAAGGCACACTTCATGCCCAGATTCGCGTATTTGATGCTAGCCGCAATGATGGCGGCGGCTGCGGGCCGCGGTGTTTATGACCAGAAGCCGAGCGCTGCCGCCCAGAAGCCCGCGGAGAAGACAGAAGAAGGGGCAGCGGAGAAACCCGGAGAAAAACCGTCACCGAAAGCCGGCGAAAAGCCTAAAGAAGAAAAGAAACAGCCGGAAGAGAAAGTGGTGCAGACGAAGCACACGATCCGCATTGGCGGGCAAGAGATTAAGTACACGGCGACGGCCGGGACAATTCTTCTGAAGCTGGAAGACGACACGCCGAAGGCCAGCGTGTTCTACATTGCTTATACGAAAGATGACGCCGGCGATTTGACCAAGCGCCCGGTGACATTCTCGTTTAATGGCGGACCGGGCTCAGCTTCCATCTGGCTGCACCTGGGTGCATTCGGGCCGCGGCGCGTGGAGATGGGCGATGCGGGAGCGCTGCTGGGTCCACCGTACAAGCTTGTCGACAATGAGTATTCTTTGCTCGACGCTACGGACCTGGTGTTCATCGATCCGGTTTCCACCGGGTTCAGCCGCGCGGTTCCGGGCGAGCAGCCCAAGCAATTTCATGGCATCGAGGAAGACGTGCAGTCAGTTGGTGATTTCATCCGCTTGTACGCCACGCGCAACAAGCGATGGACTTCGCCGAAATTTTTGGCAGGCGAAAGTTACGGTACCACTCGCGCCGCCGGTCTGTCGGGTTATTTGCAGGACCGCTACGGGATGTATCTGAACGGAATCATTCTAATCTCCACGATCCTGAACTTCCAGACGGCGGAGTTCGACCGCGGCAATGATCTGCCGTACATTTTGTATCTTCCCACGTACACCGCGATTGCCTGGTATCACAAAAAACTTCCGGCCGACTTGCAAGGGGACTTGCAAAAAGCGATTGAGGAATCGCGCAGTTTTGCTGCAGGCGAATATACCGAAGCTCTGTTGGAAGGCGACAAGATAACGGCGGCGCGCCGAACAGAGATTGCGCAAAAGGTGGCGCGGCTGACGGGATTGCCGGTGGACTACGTCGACCGCAGCAATCTGCGCATCGAAATCATGCGCTTCGACAAGGAATTGCTGATCAACGAGCGACGCACGGTGGGCCGCCTGGATGGCCGGTTCAAGGGCATCGACGAGGATGCCGCGGGCTCCCGGCCGGAATATGACCCCAGCATGGCCGCCATCGTTGGACCGTACACCGCGACGTTTAATGACTACGTGCGAGGCGATCTGAAGTTCGAGAGCGATCTGCCTTACGAATTTCTGACCGGCCGGGTGCGTCCGTGGAGTTTCCAACCGTACGAGAATCGCTATGTGAACGTGGCGAATACATTGCGCAGCGCGATGACGGAAAATCCATTTCTGCGCGTGTATGTTGCGAAAGGCTACTACGATTTAGCCACGCCATTCTCTGCCGCTGACTACACGTTCGATCACCTGGGACTGGATCCCACACTGCGCGGGCACCTGACCGGCGGCTATTACGAAGCCGGGCACATGATGTATGTTCACCAACCGTCACTGGTGAAGCTGGAAAGGGAATTGAAAGAGTTCATTCGCACAAGTTCAAGTTTCGCCCCGAGTTCGGCCCCATGAAATCGCTGTTGAAAATCATCGTCTGGGTAGCTGTAGCGTTGGTCGGGGCCACGGCGCTCGGAACGATTGCTTTCCATCGCGGAGAGCCCATCAATGCCACATGGTTTGTGCTGGCGGCAGCGTGCTTCTACGTGCTGGCATATCGCCTGTACTCGGCATTCATTGCGGCAAAATTGCTGGCGCTCGACAACACCCGGGCTACTCCAGCGGAACGCCGCGACGATGGCCGCGACTTTGTTCCCACCAACAAATGGGTGCTCTTCGGCCATCACTTTGCCGCGATCGCCGGACCCGGTCCGTTGGTAGGTCCAACGCTGGCAGCCCAATTCGGCTATTTGCCGGGAACATTGTGGCTGATTGCCGGAGCGGCATTTGCCGGCTGCGTGCAGGATTTTGTGATTTTGTTCTGCTCGATACGGCGCGACGGAAAAACACTGGGCGAGATGGCGCGGCACGAAGTGAGCCGTCGCGGAGGATTCATCGCGCAGCTTGCGGTGCTGGCGATCATGATCATTTTGCTGGGAGTTGTGGCGCTGGTAATTGTCAACGCCTTGAAGTCTTCGCCCTGGGCCACCTTCACACTGGCAATGACCATCCCGATCGCTCTTTTGCTCGGCGTCTACCTCCGATTTTTCCGCCCCGGACGCGTGCTGGAAGCTTCGGTCATTGGCGTCGCATTGGTTTTGTTCTCCGTGGTGGCCGGGCAGTGGGTGGCAGACTCCGCGACTTGGGCGAAAGCGTTCACGTTCAGCGGTGTCTCGCTCGCGTTTGCGCTGATTGCCTACGGCTTTGCGGCTTCGTCTCTCCCGGTTTGGCTGCTACTGGCTCCCCGCGATTACCTCAGTGCGTTTATCAAAGCCGGCGCCATCTTTTCTCTTGCCGCTGGAATTCTTTTGGTACGTCCGCAAGTGCTCATGCCTCCGTTGACGCGATTCGTGGACGGCAACGGCCCGGTGTTTGCCGGCAAAATATTCCCGTTCTGCTTCATTACCATTGCGTGTGGCGCAATCAGCGGGTTTCATTCGCTGATTTCCAGCGGCACGACGCCGAAGATGATTCAACGCGAAGGCCACGCGCGATTTATTGGCTATGGCGCGATGCTGCTGGAATCGTTTGTGGGCGTGATGGCCATGGTGGCGGCCTGCGCGATGCCTCCGGGCGTCTATTTCGCGATCAACAGCCCGGCGGGAATTGTTGGCGCAAGTCCAGATGCTGCTACGCAAACGATCTCCGCGTGGGGTTATCCGGTAACTGCCGGGACGATGACGAGCCTGGCGCACGCGGTTGGCGAGCAAACACTGCTGAACCGCGCCGGAGGAGCTCCGTCTCTTGCCGTCGGCATGGCCCAGATTTTTTCCAACACTATCGGTGGGGACCGCCTGCTGAGCATCTGGTACCACTTCGCGATCATGTTTGAAGCGCTTTTCATTCTGACGGTACTGGATGCGGGCACGCGCGTTGGTCGCTTCATGGTGCAGGAGCTCGGCGGGCGCGTGTGGAAGCCGATCGGGAAAATGAATTCGCTGCCCGCGATCCTATTATCGAGCGCGCTGATCGTCGGGGCGTGGGGATATTTCCTGTACCAGGGAGTGATCGATCCGCTGGGCGGAATCAATTCGCTGTGGCCATTGTTCGGCATCTCAAACCAGTTGCTGGCGGCGGTCGCGCTGGTTGTCGCTACGACGATTCTGTTGAAGATGGGACGCTTGCGCTGGATCTGGGTCACGCTGCTGCCGATGATCTGGATCGTGATCATCACCATGACCGCCAGCTACCAGAAAATCTTCAGCGCGAATCCGCGCATCGGATTTCTGGCCGCGGCGAATGCGCAGGCCGCGCAGGTTGCCGCTGGAAAAATTGCCGCCTCGAAGATCGTCGAAGCGCAACGAGGAATCTTTAACCAGCGGCTGGATGCGGCGGTGACGGCGGTACTGGCCGTGATGATCCTGGTGCTGATCGCGGAAGCCGTGGTGCAGTGGTACATCATTTTGCGCAGGAAGAAGGATCCGATGCTGTACGAGACGCCGTACATTCCCACGCAGTGGGCGGAGGGCGACTGATGAAGCGCAGGCTGCAAATCGTCAAGCAAGGCGCGGGCCTGTTGTGGCGCGGCCTGCGTGAATGGAGCGGCGACGCGGCATACGATCGCTACCTGGAGTGCGCCAAACGCAGCAAGCCGAACGAAACGCTCACGCCGGCGGAGTTTTACGTCGAGCAATTGAATCGCAAATATTCGCGGCCGAACCGCTGCTGCTGATGCTCAAGTCATAAGCTTGTATTGCTGCAAACCCAGCGCAGAGGTAGACCGCAATTTCAGGCGCGCGGCGATGGCCAGTGCCGAACAAGCTTCACCGCAGTTGAAAGGCGGTCACGTTTATCCTTTGCGTGGCCGCTGGTTTCCCACCTATCTTTAAAGCAGATCCTCGTCGTCTTCAACTGCTTTTACCGGCGTAATTTTGTGCGTCAGTTTTACGCCATTCTTGCGAATGCCAGCCAGTATCGCCCGGCGCATCGGGGCGGGCAGCATTTCTGGCGCGTACACGCCGTAGAGATCCTTCGGAAAATGGTTGACGAACAAAACGGCGACGTGCGCCGTGGCGTAGGCCACTGGAGTTGTGAAGCGTCCCTGGCGCCGAATCTGATACAGGGTTGGAAACGTAGCATCGCTGCGGATCAACAACTGCTGGTCCTCTTTTGGTCCATGTTTCACCCCGCGAACCAGCACGGCAGCGGCAAATCGCGCGTTCTGCAGAATTCCCCGGCGAATCAATGCGGCGATTTTCCGTGGCGAAGAAGTTGCCGGAAAGCGACCGGAGCTCATGCCGCGCGATTTCGTAAGTTTTCCCTGCTTGTACCAGCGGCGTAACCGATCAATCTCATTCCCACCAATTTTTACATCCAGGTCGCGGATGGAAATGAAATACGGCAACGTGGCCACTTCATCTTGAGCTGCAAGCACCACATTGGCCGAGCCAATTGGCTCGGGAAAACGGAATTTCTCCAATTCAGAGAACCGCTTGCCGAACTGGAACTTCTTGCGGCGGTAAATGCGGGGACTGGAGATGGCTTCATCGAAAGAAACTTCCGGCGACCACTGGGAAATCGGATCGTCGCTTTCGCTGCTTTCATACAGCCGAATATGCACGGAATAGACCTCGTCGAGAAGCTCGGCAGCGCGTTTAACGAGCAGGTTGGTCAATCCCGGTGCCGCGCCCGTATTGATCAACGCGGTGCGGCGCTTTTCTTCGAATCTTTTGGCATAACGAAGTTGTTCGACCCTGAAGGGATTGCGTGTCAGGTGCGAACTGAGGTCGAGATAGTGCGCGCGTAAACGCAGAGCGGCGCGCAACACGATTTCGTTGAATACCGAAGCTGAGGCGTTGATGATGAGATGGCAGCCTTTGGCCGCGCGCACAATGCCACGCAGATTGCGCGCGTTCACTTTCGCCACCGGAATGATGGATTTCTTGCCAAGAAAACGGCGCGCCCGAGCGGGGTCGCGATCGCCGCACCACACCAGATGGCCTCGGCGCTCCAGTAGTTGAGCCAGAAGGGAGCCCGTGGCCCCTGCACCCAAGATGAAGATTCTCATGCTGTTAGCAGACTGTATCACAGTCATCGAAGCGTTCGCGGCGCGCCGGCATCGGGAGAACCCAGGATTGCACTCCCTGAAAAACCTCGGTACACTGACCAAGTAAACTCCGATCCTGCCGGCCTACGGGAGAGACATCCACGGCAGCAGGGCGAGGCGAGCAGAGCATCGTTCGCCAAGGGTTTGGGTGGAAACGCCCGGGCCTCCCGCGCTTGGAAAGGAGCTCGCTACACGGAAATCTGCGGATTTTCGTCGCGTGCCCGATTCCATGGCGAATCGGGTTTTTGTTTTGCAGGCAACTCATGAGCCTCTACGACAAATTCGGACGGCAAATCACCGACCTGCGAATATCAGTCACTGACCGCTGCAATTTTCGCTGCGTGTATTGCCGGTCGGCTGACCCGGAAAATTATCGCGACCACGACGAGATTCTTTCGTGGACTGAACTGGAGCGCTTGGCCCGTATTTTTGTGGGGCTCGGGATTCGCAAAGTGCGCATTACCGGAGGCGAGCCGCTGGTGCGCGAAGGAGTCGAAGCGTTCATCGCGCGGCTGCGTGATTTCGGCGTGCAAGATTTGTCGATCACTACGAATGGCCACTTGCTGGCCGAGCGTTGCCAGAAATTGCTGGACGCGGGACTGAATCGCATCAACATAAGCTTGGATTCACTGGACCCAGTGAGGTTCGAGAAGATTACCCGCACGCGCTCCTACGACAATGTGATGAGGGGAATCGATACGGCGCAGGCTTCGAAGCTTGCGCCGGCGAAAGTCAACGCGGTGCTGGTGCGCGGGCTGAACGACGATGAGGTGGAAGCCTTCGCGGCGTTTGCGCGCCAGCGCGGCGTGATCATGCGCTTCATCGAGTTCATGCCATTGGACGCGGACCGCCACTGGTCGCGCACCCTGGTGGTGCCCGCTGCGGAAGTATTTGAAAGGATCAACGCGCAATGGCCGCTGGAGCAGATCCCCCACGAAGCCAGCGAAACGGCCAGGAAGTATCGTTTTGCCGATGGCGCGCCGGGCCAGATTGGCTTGATTGCGCCGGTCACGCAAGCCTTCTGCGGGCATTGTTCCCGAATCCGGCTGACTGCTGACGGAAAGCTGCGCACCTGCCTGTTCAGCAAGGAAGATCGCGATATGCGCTCCATGCTGCGCGCGAACGCTTCCGACGAAGAGATTGTTGCGTGGGTGAAATCCGTGGTGATGGAAAAAGAAGAGGGGCACCGAATCAACGAACCGGGATTTGTGCCTCCCTCACGAACCATGGTGTTCATCGGGGGATGAAGCGATTGCGACAGCGGGACGCAGCGCGTGGCGCTTCGCGAACCGCTGGTAAATTCCCACCAAAAGGCGTAAGAATTCATCTAACAGACACAGGGAACAAGAGGATACCCTTACAGCAGGACACCATGGCAGGCCTTACCACTATCTCCAATATATCGTTGGCGGGCTCACAGCAGCCCGACACCTTGCGCGCCCCGGAAATCGAAAAGGGCGTGGGCTGCGATTTCGATTCGTATCTTCTAGTGCCAGACAACGCGCTGGATGAACGCATTGCATCGGCGAAAGCGAAGCTCGGCAGGGACGTGGTAATCCTCGGGCATCACTATCAGCGCGATGAAGTTGTGAAGTTTGCGGACTTTCGCGGCGACTCGCTGAAACTCTCGCAGCAAGCCTCGCAAGCCGACGGAAAATACATCGTGTTTTGCGGCGTGCACTTCATGGCTGAGAGCGCGGACATTCTGCGGCGCGATCAACAGATTGTGGTGCTACCAGACTTGAATGCTGGATGCTCGATGGCGGACATGGCGGACATCGGTCAGGTGGAATCGTGCTGGGAAGAACTGGGCAGCGTTCTGGACACGAACAGCATCATCCCTGTGACGTACATGAATTCCACGGCAGCCATCAAGTCCTTCACCGGCGAACATGGTGGTTCGGTGTGCACCAGCAGCAATGCCGCTGCCGTGATGAAGTGGGCGTTTGCGCGCGGCGAAAAAGTTTTGTTTCTCCCGGATGAGCATTTGGGGCGCAATACCGGCTATCGCATGGGCATTCCGCTCGACGAAATGGTCGTGTGGGACCCGTTCCAGGATTTGGGAGGCAACGCTCCGGAAGCCCTGCGCAAAGCAAAAGTGATTCTGTGGAAGGGCTATTGTTCCGTACACCAACGCTTCACTCCCGAGCTCGTGGCCAAGGTCCGCAAGGAACATCCGGGTATACGCGTGATCGTCCATCCGGAATGCCGCTTCGAAGTAGCTCAAGCCGCGGACGAAATTGGCTCCACGGAAGGCATCGTCAAGTCGATTCTGGCTTCGCCGGCGGGAACGGAATGGGCGGTGGGCACGGAAATCCATTTGGTGAACCGCCTCAGCAAGGAAATGAAGGATCGCAAAGTGATGTCGCTGGATCCTAGTGTGTGCGTGTGCACCACGATGTTCCGCATAACGCCGCAGCATTTGCTGTGGGCGCTGGAAAATCTCGCAGCGGGAAAAATAGTGAATCAGATTTCGGTGGACGAACGTACGCGGCAATTCGCCAAGGTGGCGTTAGACCGCATGCTGGCTTTGCGCTAAGCCAAGGGATGCAAGTTCGCGGCAGTCACGCGGTACGGAGAGGGCATGGCGGAACACGACGAAGATCCCGAGGAACTACCGGAGCCACCACAGCGAATGTTCACGCTGACCGAGGCAGAGCGCACTCGGCGTGAACTCGAGCCGTTTCTGATCGAAGCTATCGACGCGCGCAAAAAACTTTCTGAAATTGATCAGGAACTCACCGCGGTTTCCACGCGCATTCTGATGATGGGCGGAGTGCTGGTGCCATATGCCAAGCTGGCGGAAAAGCGCATGACCCACCAAAGCCTCGCGGAACTGATGAAGACGAACCTGGAGAAGATCGTCTCCTCTGGCTGCCTGGTGAAAGACCTCGATGTGGGATTGCTCGATTTTCCGTCGGTGCTGAACAACGAAGAAGTCTATCTATGCTGGAAACTGGGCGAAGAGCGCATCCGCTATTACCACCGCCAGGATGAAGGCTACGCTGGACGAAAGCCGATTGACCCGCGGGATCTGGGCCCAGGCGACCAGGTGCAATAGCCGACTCGGACCGAACTCTGCTAATTTCACCACGAAACGGTAGCCTTTCCCGGCAAGCCCTCGAACGGAGCCACGCACAATGAACCAGAACAGCCTGAAAGATTCAGCGAGCCCGTATCTCCGCTCGGCGGCGCACCAACCCATCGATTGGTGTGAATGGGGCGAAGGCGCCTTTGCGCGCGCCAAAAGTGAAGACAAGCCCATCCTGCTGGATATCGGCGCGGTCTGGTGCCACTGGTGCCATGTGATCGACCGCGAAAGCTACGAGAATCCGGAAATCGCGAAGGTCATCAACGAACATTTTGTGCCCGTAAAAGTCGATCGCGACGAACGACCCGACGTCGATTCGCGATATCAGTCCGCCATCAGCGCCATCAGCGGGCAAGGAGGATGGCCGCTCACCGGATTTTTGATGCCGGATGGCAAACCGTTTTTTGGCGGGACGTATTTTCCGCCGGAGGATCAGCAAGGGAGGCCCGGTTTTCGTCGCGTGCTGCTGGCGGTGGCAGATGCGTACAAGAACAAGCGCGAAGATCTGGCGCGCACCGCGGAATCCTTGTCCGAGGCAGTAGCGAAGGCGGAAGTGTTTGCTGGAGCCCGAGCGGAGTTTGATCTCAGTGTGATCGACGCGCAGATCAGCGCGATCACGCAACTCTTCGATATTCGCAATGGTGGCTTCGGAACCGCGCCGAAATTCCCGCATGCCTCAGGCATCGATCTGATTCTCGAGCGCTACCGGCAAACCGGCGAGAAGCACCTGCTCGCGATGGCGGAGACCACGCTCGAGAAAATGGCCAAAGGCGGGGTGTACGACCAGCTCGCCGGCGGCTTCCATCGCTATTCGGTAGACGAACGCTGGCTGGTCCCGCATTTCGAAAAGATGAGTTACGATAATTCCGAATTGTTGAAGAATTATCTGCACGGCTGGCAGGTCGCCAAGAACCCGTTTTTGCGAGACACCGCGCAGGGAATCATCGGGTGGGTGAACGAATTGCTCTCCGACCAGCAAAACGGCGGTTTTTATGCCAGCCAGGATGCCGACTATTCCCTCGACGATGACGGCGATTATTTCACCTGGACGCTGGATGAACTTCGTGCCGCGCTTCCGAAGGACGAGGCGCGCATCATGGAATTGTATTTCGACGTAGAAGCGCACGGAGAGATGCATCACAACCCGGCGAAAAATGTCTTGTGGATTGCGCGCGATGCCGCGGAGATTGCGCGGACACTCGGGCTGGAAGAATCGAATGTGCGGCCGACGATCGCCAACGCGAAACGCAAGATGCTTCAGGCGCGCTTGCCGCGGCCTACCCCATTCATCGACAAAACGATGTACGTGAGCTGGAACGCGATGTTTGCCTCTGCATATCTGGCCGCTACCTGCACGCTGACGGGAGAACTCGCTTCGGCCTGCGGATCGTTTGCGTTGAAGACGCTCGACCGCATGCTGAAGGGGGCTTGGAGTGAGGAACAAGGCTTTGCCCATCGCATTGGCGGGCCGGCCCTGCGCGGCTCGCTGGATGACCAGATCTTCGGTGTGCTGGCGTTGCTGGATGCCTACGAATCCACGCTTGATTCCGAGTATTTTCGCGCCGCGCAACAAACCATGGATCTGGCCATTGAGAAATATGGCGACGCGGCAGGTGGCGGTTTCTTCGACCGCGCTTCTGATGCCCCGCCGATGGGAGGACTGGAGGTGCGGCGCAAGCCGTTCCAGGATTCGCCTACGCCGGGAACGAACTCCGCAGCGATCATGGCGCTGACTCGCATGCACGCGTACACCGACGACCGGCGATATTACGACTGGGCGAAAAAAACCTTGGACGCATTCGCGGGAATTGCCGCACAGTATGGGCTGTTCGCGGCGACCTACGGCCTGGCGGCGGTTCTATCCTCCGAGCATCCGACGCAGGTCGTCATCACTGGCCCGGCAGGAGACCCAACTGCGCAGAATCTCGCGGAAGCAGCGGATGCCGTTTTCCGGCTCGGCAAGGCAGTCTTGCGCGTGACGCCAGAATCTTCGCTGGAAAATCTGCCGCCAGCGTTGCGGCAGGCAATTCCTTATTTGCCGAAAGACAAATCGGTTGCAGTGGTGTGTTCCGGGACGACATGCTTGCCGCCGGTAAGCGATCCGAATGAATTGAAGCGAGTCTTAGAAAAGGGAATCGCCGGCACCGCAACCGCTTTGTAGTGGCCGGTCTTTAGACCGGTTCTTTTCTCTTTAAGACACTAAGAGCCGCAAGCCCCCCGCCTCAGAAGGCAGCCGCAACTCACCGAAAAAAAGCCGCGCCCTCAGATTGCGAGGGCGCGGCGATTGTCATTTTAAAAAAACGGCCTTACCCTGAAACGGGGTGACCTGCAAAACGCTCACTTCTTCGGCCGTGATTCCGGCGGCACCAGCCCATTCACGCGGTAGTAAACCACCAGCTGGCCATAGTGTTCGCCGGAATGCTCGATCAGGCCGTAGCCGAGATCATACAGTCGGTCCAGATGTGGGCCGCCGTCGTTAACGGCTTCCATCAATCCTTTGTCGCCCTTCGCCTTGATGACATCAGCTCCATCAGAAACGCACTTCTTCACAAAAGCGACTAGCTCTGCTTTCGACTTCAAATCGTCGCCCGCGTAAGCATCGGGATAGCGCGGCTTCTTGCCCTGGGCCAAGTCCGTGAAATAGTACATCGAGCCTGAGGCGTGGACGAGATTGGCCTTGAACGTCCGGGATTCAGGCGCAGGTTTGTAACTGTACTTGTCCTCGGGAAAATCCTCAGCCATGGCAATCAGCTTTCTCCCAATATCGTTCCACTGTTCCAGAAGGGATTCCGACGGGCTGAGCGCCGGCTTGGGCTCCGCTTTCTTGGCATCTTGGGCACGCAGGGGCTGCACGGCGAAACAAGCCGCAAGCAGAAGTGCAAAAACCAGACCGAATCGTTTCATCGCTTCTCTCCTTTTGTGTACTAGTACTAACTGAGGCAGACCGGGCCCAATTGTTTTCACACTTAGGACATCCCCGGAGGTCTCGCCCGGGTCGGGAAGGGCGAATCCAACCGAATCGTATGGGCGGTCATCATATCCCAAAGTGAGTACGGATGCGGATTGGCCAAAATCACGCACATTTACTTCCTGAAGGCATGCAATCCTCAAAAAAGGGCCACAAGGCCTTGGCATGGTACTCTAGATAGACACGGTCGAGGGAGCCGAGCCATTGAACTGGAGCTGGATTCTGCTGCGTAGCAGCATCGCGCTGACGATTCTGACACTGCTGTTTTTCTCCCAGCGCTTTTGGTATCGCGCTTTGTGGCGGGTCACCGCCAACTGGGGACGCCTGACGCTGCGCGTAGGCCTGCGATTGCTCTATCTTGTCGGATTAGTGCTCATTATTCTCACCTTTGCCGATAACCTGCGGCCCGATCGTGGACGAATTTTACCCAATCATTCTCCAGTAGGCGCGTTCGCCGGGTTGTGGTTTGCCAGCGCCCTTGCGGCCTATTTTTGTGTCAAAGCAGTGCATGCTGTGGAATGGCTGTGGCATCGCTTCGGCAAGGCATCGACGCCAGCCAATTCCGAGCCCAACCCTGATGCGCGCCTGGCCACTGCCGAAGATTTTGTGCCCGATCCCTCGCGCCGTTCGTTCTTCCGAACTGCCAGCGTTGTTGCCGGAGCAGCGCCCTTCCTCGGCGTGATGTACGGATACGCTGCGGAGCGCCTGCGCTACGAAGTTCGCCGCGTGGAAATTCCTTTGCCGAACCTGCCGCCCGAACTGGCCGGCATGGAAATCGTTCAGATCAGCGACATTCACCTCAGCGGCTACATGACGCGCGAATCGGTGCGCCGCGCCGTGGACATGGCGAACGATGTGGGCGCAGACCTTGCTGTGGTGACCGGCGACCTGATTACCGGGATGCACGATTCCATGGCGGATTGCGTCGACGAAGTGCGTCACTTGAACGCGCCGCTGGGCGTTTACGGCTGCAATGGCAACCACGAGATTTACGCTCGCGCTGAGGACCTGGCTGAACGCCTGTATCGACAGGCTGGCATGACGCTGCTGCGCGATGACAATGCGCTGGTTAACTACCGGGGCGCGCAACTGAATCTAATTGGCGTGGATTACCAGCGGGAACGCACGCCCGGCGGCCGCAAGATGCAAATGCTCAGCGGAATCGAACCTTTGGTCCGCCGAGATATGCCGAATATCCTGCTTTCGCACAATCCGAACTCATTCAATCGTGCCGCGGAACTGGGAATTGAGCTTTCCTTGGCGGGCCACACGCATGGCGGACAGGTGCAAGTAGAAATCCTCGACGTCAGCATCAGCCCGGCGCGATTCATCACCGACTACGTGGCGGGCCTTTACCACCGGCCGCTGCTGATGCCCGACGCTCCGAAGCGGCTTGGCGAGACCATCAAGCTGATGCCGAATGCGCCCAAGGGGCTTTCTGCCTTGTACGTCAATCGTGGCCTAGGAACGGTGGGAGCGCCTGTGCGCCTGGGTGCGCCGCCGGAAATTACCCACATCGTGTTGCGGCGCGCCTGACCTACAAACATACTTGAAATCCTCCTGCCTTGCGTGACCGCCGAAGTTGTCTGTTGTGTCAGCTTCCGGCTAGAATCTCCTCAACAAAATCATGTCCATCCAACAGACGAATTGCTGGTTGCACAGTGTGGCAGAGCCTGCGCTTGGCTTGGACGGCCCGCTGCCGGAACAAGTGGATGTCGCCGTGGTTGGCGCGGGATTCTGCGGCCTGTCTGCCGCGCGCACTCTGGCGAAACGCGGTGTGCGGGTGGTCGTCCTGGAAGCCGAAACCATCGGCTGGGGCGCAAGCTGCCGAAATGGCGGCATGGTGCTCACCGGGATGAAGCTGCCAGTTCCGACATTGATTGCCCGCTATGGCCGCGAATTGGTGCAGCGCATGTACGCCGCTTCGCTGGATTCGATTGACCTGGTGGAACAGGTCGTCAAGGAAGAAGGGATCGCGTGTAGCTTCTCGCGCTGCGGGCACCTGGAGGTCGCTTGCAAGCAAAGCCACTTCGATGGGTTTTCGCAGTCAGCCGCAGAGATCAAGCGCGAGTTCAACCATGATTTGCGAATCGTGCCGAAGAGCGAACTGGACGCGGAGATTGGCTCGAAAATTTATTACGGTGGAATGGTGGATGACACTAGCGGCGGATTGAATCCAGCGCAATTTGTAGCCGGGTTAGGGAAAGCGGCGCGGTGCGCTGGAGCGTTGCTCTACGACCGCGCGCGAGTGCTGCGCATCAACCCGGTTTGGGCGGCCGGCCAGAGAGTATTTTTGGTGGAAACATCGCGCGGCAGAATCAGCGCCAAAGATGTGATCCTGGCGAGCGGCGCGTATACGACCGAAGCAACGCCCGCGCTACGCAAAAAAGTGATTCCCATCGGCTCGTACATCATCGCAACAGAACCGCTGCCCGCCGACCTGGCCCGGCAACTGAGTCCACGCAATCGCATGATCTACGATTCCAAACATTTTCTGTATTACTACCGGCTCATGCCCGACAATCGCATGTTATTCGGTGGCCGTGCGGCGTTTTTTCCCGAGTCGGAAAATACCGTGCGAGAGAGCGCGGAGCTTCTGCGCCAAGGCATGATTGGCGTGTACCCGCAACTGCGTGACGCCAAGGTGGAATATGTTTGGGGAGGCACCTTGGATTTCGCGTTTGACGTCATGCCGCACTCCGGAAGGATCGATGGCATGCATTTCGCCCTTGGCTTTGCGGGGCATGGCGTGGCTGCGGCCACTTGGATGGGCGCAAGACTGGCAGGCGTGGTTTGCGGCGATGCTGACGACAATCCCTTTTCCCAAATATCCTTCCATGGCGCGCCCATCGGTTTGCGCAGCGGAAGCAGCTGGGCTCTTCCACTCGCCGGGGCATATTACCGTGTGCTCGACTGGTTGACGTGACGACCCGTGTTTCTTTCATTGCTCTCCGCTGGACTTCTTCCCCTTGATTGCGACAAACTCGGCGCGCCGCTTTACGCGAGGGGACTCCATGATTGTTGTGGTGATGGGCGTGGCCGGTTCGGGAAAAAGCACCATCGCCGCGATTCTGGCACCGCGGCTCGGCTGGGTGTTTCTGGACGCCGACCAATTCCACACTCCGGCCAACAAAGAAAAAATGCATCGTGGAATTCCGCTGACGGATGCAGACCGGCTTCCGTGGCTGGATGCCATTCATGCGGAATTAGCGGCCAACGACGCGAAGGGCAATAGTGTGGTGCTGGCGTGTTCCGCGTTGAAGGAAGAATACCGCAGCAGGCTGTCCCGGCAACTCGCGCCTCGATTTGTGTATTTGAAGGGCTCGTATGAGTTGATTGAGGCGCGGATGCGCGAACGATCCGGCCACTTTGCCGGCGAATCGATACTCCAAGATCAGTTCAAAACGCTGGAAGAGCCGCGCGACGCGATCGTGGTGGATATTGACGCGCCGGTGGAGGCGATTGTCGCGCACATTTTGCCGAAGATCGAAGAAGGGCGCTCGGACGACATGGATGCTACGGGAATCCTGCGGAAGGTACGCGCGCGCTTGCTGCCATTTTTGTTTTTGCTGTACGTCGTTGCCTATCTGGACCGCATCAACGTTGGCTTCGCGGCGCTGCAGATGAAGGAGCAATTGGGATTCAGCGACGCGGTCTATGGCCTGGGCGCAGGAATCTTTTTCGCGGGCTACTTTTTGTTTCAGGTGCCCAGCAATGTCATGCTGCAGCGCGTGGGAGCGCGCCGCTGGATTGCCTTCCTGATGGTTCTTTGGGGAATCATTTCCGCGGCGATGCTGTTCGTGGCGTCCGCAAGGTCGTTCTACGCACTGCGCTTCCTGCTGGGCGCCGCGGAAGCTGGATTCTTTCCTGGCGTGATTTTCTACCTGCGTAGCTGGTTTCCCGCTTCGTCGCGCGCCGGTGTGCTGGCGCTATTCATGACCGCAGGGCCGATTTCCGGCGTGATTGGTGGACCGATCAGCGGTGCGCTGCTGGACTGGAATCATCGCGGCGGCTTGGCCGGCTGGCAGTGGATGTTTTTGCTGGAGGCGCTGCCTGCCATTGTGCTCGGACTGGCAGCGGGAATGTACTTGCCGGATAGCCCGGAGGGAGCGCATTGGTTGACGGCGAATGAAAAGGACTGGTTGGAGGAGGAACTGGCGCGCGAGAATGTGCTTGCTCAACCGAAGAATTCCGCTGCAGAAAGGACTGGCAGTTGGTGGAGCGATCCACGGCTGTGGGGATTTGCGGTTGTGTATTTTGGTTTGAACTGCTGCACCTACAGTGTGAGCTTATGGCTGCCCAGCGCTTTGAAGAACCTCAGCGGCTTGCCGAATTTGCTGCTGGGATTTTTGTCCGCCGTGCCGTATCTGGTTGCGGCCACGACGATGGTGCTGGTGGGCACCCACTCCGACCGCACCAGGGAGCGGCGTTGGCATATTGCGCTGTGCGCGTTCTCCGGTGCCGTAGCGCTACTCGTCGCGGGATATGCGAATAGCGTCGCGGTGAGTGTGGCGGCATTTGCCGTGGCTCTGGCGGCTTCGTCATCAATGACCGGACCGTTCTGGGCGATGGCCTCGGGCAAGGTGACGCTGGCGACGGCCGCGGCCAGCATTGCGCTGATCAATTCGCTGGGGAACTTGGGAAGCGGTTTCGGACCCTACTGGATCGGGTATTTGAGGCAACTGACCGGCAGCTTTCTTGGCGGCTTGATGACCGTGGCGATCGTGCTGACAATTGCGGGCTTCACGATACTGCGCCTCGATCGTCCGGCGCCGGGACCTGCTTGAAACTCTAAATGTGATATCGCGCCCGGGAACAATTGCGGGCTTGCAGCAAATCGCGGTTCGGGAAATAATCCACGTCTCACACTTTGGGGGCAAAATTGGGAAACGTATATCGAAGATTGTCGATCGCAGCAGTTTTTGTGTTTGCAGGCTCGCTGCTTCCGTTGAAGTCGCGCGTCGTGGCGGATGATCAGCCGCTGTATGGATACTCCGCGGAATCGTCGCGGGTCGAGCGCCAGTGGGAAGAAAAACTGCGCGCTATTCCCAGTCCCGACAATCTGCGCGACTACATGAAGCGGCTCTCCGCGCGTCCGCACAATGTCGGATCGCTGTACGACAAAGACAACGCGGAATGGATTGCTTCGAAATTCAAGGAATTCGGTCTGGAAACGCAGATCGAGACCTTCAGCGTTCTTTTTCCTACTCCCAAAGAGCGCCTCGTGGAACTGGTTGACGGTGGACCGCGCTTCACCGCGAAGCTCCAGGAGCCTGTCGTCCCGGAGGATCCCACTTCGAATCAGACCGCGGAGCAATTGCCAACGTACAACGCTTATTCGATTGACGGCGACGTCACGGCTCCGCTGGTGTACGTGAATTACGGCCTGCCCGAGGACTATGACATTCTTGACCGCCTTGGAATTTCCGTGAAGGACGCCATCATCATCGCGCGCTACGGTCATTCATGGCGCGGCATCAAGCCGCAAGTCGGCGCGGAACATGGCGCCATTGGTTGCATTATTTATTCCGATCCGCGCGACGATGGCTATGCAGGCGGCGCTGTATTTCCCAAAGGCGCGTACCGGCCGAGCGAGGGCGTGCAACGGGGCAGCGTTCAGGACAGCACTGTATATATGGGCGATCCGTTGACTCCGGGAGTCGGTGCGACCGCGGATGCAAAGCGCATACCGATTGCGAAATCGAAGTCGCTCACCAAGATTCCAGTGCTGCCCATTTCCTACGGAGACGCTCAGCCCTTGCTTGCTGCTATCACCGGCCGCGTTGCTCCGCGAAACTGGCAGGGTGGATTGCCGATCACTTATCACATCGGTCCGGGCGCCGCGAAAGTGCACCTGAAGATGTTTTCGAACTGGAAAATGGAGCCGCTTTACGACGTCATCGGCAAAATTCCCGGTTCGACGATTCCCGATCAATGGGTGATCCGCGGCAATCATCACGACGCGTGGGTAAATGGCGCGGAGGATCCAATCTCGGGAGCGGTGGCGGTGATGGAAGAGGCGCGCGCCATCGGCGAACTGTTGAAGCAGGGATGGAAGCCAAAACGCACCATCATCTATTGCGCCTGGGATGGAGAAGAGCCGGGTCTGCTGGGTTCCACCGAATGGGTGGAAACGCACGCGGACGATTTGCGCAAGCACGCCGTCGTGTACATCAATTCCGACAGCAATAGCCGGGGATATTTTTCGCTGGAAGGTTCCCATTCACTGGAACACTTCATCAACGATGTAGCGCGCGACGTCCAGGATCCGGAGACCAAGCTGTCCGTCTGGAAGCGCGACCAGTTGAAGGAAATCAAGGAGGCCAAGACTCCCGAAGCTTTGCGGGAATTGCGCAACCGCCACGATCTTCGACTGGAAATGCTTGGCGGCGGTTCGGATCACGCCCCATTTATCAATTTTGCGGGCGTTGCTTCGCTGGGCATCGGGTTTGGCGGTGAAGATGGCGGCGGAATCTACCATTCCATCTACGATGATTTCTACTGGTATACCAATTTCAGCGACAAGGATTTTGTGTATGGGCGCGCACTGGCTCAGGCGGGCAGCACATCCGTTGTGCGGATGGCCGACGCCGACTTGTTGCCATTCCAATTTTCCGATTTTGCGGACGACGTAAAAATGTACGTTCGCGAAGTGGAAAAATTCGCGGATAAGCAGCGCGAGGAGATTCAGGAAACCAACCAGAAGCTGGCGGAAGGCATGTTCGAAGCGACGGCCGACCCGCGCTATACCTGGGTGACGCCGAAGAAAGAAGAGGTTCCGCCTCACCTCAACTTCGCGCCGCTGGATAACGCCGTGGAATCGCTGGAACGCAGTTCCGCGGAATATCAGAAAGCGTTGGATCGTGTCAGCGCGAATGGCGGCGCGGCGCTCGCTTCCGCATCTTTGAAGGAAGTGAACGAGATGCTGATCCAGTGCGAGCATAAACTCACCACGCCCGAAGGTCTGCCAGGACGTTTCTGGTACAAACACGAACTGTACGCGCCCGGCGTGTACACAGGCTATGCCGCGAAAGCGATTCCTGCGGTTCGCGAAGGCCTGGAACAGAAGAATTGGAAGCAAGCGGAAGAGTCCGCGGCGCGTGTCGCGAAAGTGTTGGAGAGCGAAGCGCAACACATCTCTGCGGCAGCCGCAAAACTTTCCGCTGTACACTAAGGCCTTGCGCGAAACCTTGCAACGTTTTGAGGAGATAGCCCATTCCTTCCTATAACCTGGCCATCGTGGGCTTTGGGCACGTGGGGCGCGCGTTGCTGCGGCTGCTGATTTCGAAAGAAACGGAGTTGCGGCGAAAACACGATGTGCGCTGGCGCCTCACCGGCATTGCGTCGCGCCGAATCGGTTGGTTGACGGATCCCGACGGCCTCAATCCCATTTCGGTTCTCAACGGCCATTTTCCAACACAGACGCACCCGCCGCGAAATGTGCGCGAATGGATTGAGCGCAGCAAAGCCGACGTTCTATTTGAGGCCAGTTCGCTGAATGCGGAAACCGGGCAGCCCGCGATCGAGCATATCGTGGCCGCATTAGACGCCGGGGCGCACGCGGTCAGCGCAAACAAAGGGCCCATCGTGCATGCGTATGGCGAATTGTTGGCACTGGCAAAAGAAAAGGGCAGGCAATTTCTTTTTGAATCCACCGTGATGGACGGTGTCCCGATTTTTTCGCTCTTCCCCTCGGGGCTGCCACTTGCCGAATTGCGCGCGTTTTCCGGAGTGTTGAATTCCACGACGAACGTGGTGCTCACCGAGGTTGAGAAAGGGCGCTCGATTGACGATGGGGTAAAGCGCGCGCAAGCTCTGGGCATCGCGGAGACTGATCCAACACAGGATCTCGATGGGTGGGATTCCGCGGTGAAGGTGGCGGTGCTGGCCACGGTCCTAATGGGCGTGCCGACGAAGATCGAACAAGTGCGGCGCACCGGAATACAGGATCTGAACGAAGAAAAGGTTCGCTCGGTGCGCGCTGCAGGAATGCGCTACAAATTGGTGTGCCGGGCAGAGCGGCGGGGCGATGGTGTGGATTGTCGCGTCAGCCCCGAGCTTTTGCTCTTGTCGGATCCGATGGCCGGCCTCGAAGGCACGAGTTCTGCAATTCGCTTTGACATGGATGTATTTGGATTGTCGCTGGTGGAGCACAATCCCGGAGTTGAAGCCACGGGCTACGGAATGCTCGCGGATTTCTTGCGTGCGGTGCGGGCGTAGGGCAGACAGCTCTCACCCGGCCCGTGTGCCATCGGGGACGGGCCGCTCTGGAGTAGCGAGGGCCGGCAAAATTCCATCCGCATACCCAAGATCAAACAACATGCCCTGGGATATTTCTCCGGCCATTTTCTTCGGCTCCAGATTCAAAACGAACAGCGCCTGTTTGCCTTCGACCTCCCGCGGGTTTTCGCGTTCTTGTTTCATTCCGGCCAGTATCGTGCGCCGGTGGTCGCTGAAGTTTACCGTCAATTTAAAAAGTTTTTCGGAGCGGGGAACCTCCTCGACGCGCTCGATGGTGCCAGCGCGAATGTCCAGCGCTTCCAGTGCGGAAAAAGGGACCACCGGTTTCACAGGCGCAGGAGTGAAGTCGCTCATCGATTGCTCCTGAAATTTGTGGCATACGACGGAGTTGGGATCGCGGGATCACAGCGATCGTCACGTACTGGCGCTTCCATCTCCAGATGCATGGGAATGGTTCCCGCCCACACCCGCAAGGCATAGTCGTCTGCGTCGTCCTCAACTGCGCCGGTTCGCACTTTCGCTGAGACCTCCGTAAGCGGCAACCGCAGGATGCTGGTGGCCTTCAGTTCCTGTTCGTTCGGCCGGCGCGCGTCGTTCCAGCGGCCGGGAATTAATTTTTCGGTGAAGGCTCGCAGCGCCTGCAGCTTCTCAGCCGGTTCCTGGATGAGAATTGCTTGGCCAAGAGCAACCACTGAGCGGTAGTTCATCGAATGATTGAAAATGGACCGCGCCAATATCAGCCCATCCATGAGCGTCACAGTGATGCAGACGGGAAGACCGTCGCCCAGGCCGCGCAGCATGCGACTGGCCGCCGACCCATGAAAATAGATCGCGTCGTCCACCCGGGCAAACATCGTGGGAATGACGAAGGGCCGCCCATCGATCGAAAATCCGACGTGGCACACGAAGGCCTCGTCTAGGATCCGGTAAATCGCGTCGCGGCCGTACACCGCGCGATTCGCTTCGCGTACCACGCGCGTGCGACTAGTGGCGGAAAACGCTTCGGACATGAAGACCTCAAGGTGGCTCACGGCGCGGAGTTGATAGCCGGCGCCGAATCGGCATGAATGGGGAACAACGCTCTGATGCTAACATGCCGCCGCGTGTGTATGAGAGACTAGTGTTGCTTTTAAAAAACAGAAAAGAGCCTGAAAGAAAACAGCTATGAGCACACCGGTAGTGAATCCCACAGCCGCGAAAACATTGGATATTGCCTGGGTGCGCGCGCAATTTCCGTCGCTGCAGATGCAGGTGAACGGACAGCCCGCGGCGTTTCTTGACGGGCCCGCAGGAACGCAAGTGCCCACACAGGTGATGCACGCCGTACAGGGCTACTTCATGAACGCGAACGCCAATACCTGCGGCGCGTTTGTCACCAGCCGCCGAAGCGACGAAATGATCAGCAACGTCCGTGGCGCGATGGCGGATTTTTTCCACTGCGAGAAGGACGAAGTTGTTTTCGGTCAAAACATGACCACGATTACGTTCGATATTTCGCGCGCCATCGGCCGGGAACTGAAGCCCGGCGACGAAATTCTGCTGACCACGCTGGATCACGATGCCAATTTCGCTCCCTGGAAAGCCTTGGAAGAGAAGGGCGCTGTGATCCGCCAAGTGGACATCCGCGAAGACGATTGCACGCTGGATATGGACGATTTTCGCAGCAAGCTGAGCGAGAAGACCAAGCTTGTGGCCGTGGGCTATGCCTCGAACGCCGTCGGCACGATTAATCCTGTTGCCGAGATTACCAAGCTGGCGCACGCCGCCAGCGCGCTGGTATACATCGACGCGGTGCATTACGGGCCTCACGGTTTGATTGACGTCAAAGCGCTCGATTGCGACTTCCTGGTTTGCTCGCCGTACAAGTTTTTCGGGCCCCACATGGGCACGCTCTACGGAAAACGCGAGCACCTGGACCGCTTTCATCCGTACAAGGTGCGCCCCGGCACGAATCAATTGCCGGAGCGCTGGGAAACCGGCACGCAGGTGCACGAGCTGATCGCGGGAATCGGCGGCGCGTTAGAATACCTGGCCGAACTGGGCCGTCATTGCGATGCGACAGTGAAGACCAGGCGAGAAGCGCTGGCCTCGGCGTACGGCACAACCGTCGCTTACGAGTCGCGGCTGGTTGCGCGCCTTATCGACGGGCTGCAATCGATCCCCGGCCTTCGCATCTACGGAATCACCGATCCTAAACGTTCCGCGGAGCGCTGCTCAACGCTTTCGCTGCGCATTGGCAATCACAACCCGACGGCAATCGCCACCTTCCTTGGCGAGCGTGGCATCTTCACCTGGGATGGAAATTATTACGCGCTGAACCTCACGGAGCGCCTTGGCGTGGAATCGCTCGGCGGCCTGCTGCGCATCGGCTTGGTGCATTACAATACAATGGAAGAAGTGGAGCGCCTCCTCACCGCTCTGCGCGAATTCGCTGCACGATAAAGATTACTCTCTCGCTCCTGCGTGCGCGATTTACGAACGCACGAAAAAACGAAACAGGGATGCCCTGCTCACGAGGCAATCAAAAAAGGGCGCTTAAGGAAAAACCATGGCGAAACGACCAAAACCGATTGTGCTGACAGTGCTGGATGGATGGGGGTATCGCGCGGAAACGAAGGGCAACGCAATTGCCCTGGCCAGGAAACCGAACTACGACGAGTTGCTGCGCAAATTTCCGAACACGCTGATCCAGACATCCGGCCCATCGGTGGGCTTGCCCGTGGGACAAATGGGCAACAGCGAAGTCGGCCACATGAACATGGGCGCGGGGCGCGTGGTGCACATGGACATTACGCGTGTGGATCTGTTGATCGCCAATAAGCAATTGGACCACGTGCCGCTGTTTCAGCAGGCCATGGATCGCGGCCGGCAGCGGCAATTGCATTTTCTGGGATTGCTGAGCGATGGTGGCGTGCATTCGCACATCAACCATTTGTTTGCGCTACTGGAAATGGCCAAGCAGCGCAAAGTTGAAAAAGTTTTTGTGCACTGCTTTATGGATGGCCGCGACACTCCGCCAAACAGCGGCCGCGATTTTGTTCGCCAGCTGCAGCAGAAAATGCGAGAGCTGGGCGTCGGAGAAATCGCCACGGTCGTGGGGCGTTATTACGCGATGGACCGCGACAATCGCTGGGAGCGCGTCGAGTTGGCATATCGGGCAATGACGCACGGCGAAGCGGAAACGCGCAGCAGCGATCCGGTGGCGGCGTTGCAGAGTAGCTACGAACAGGGTGTGACCGATGAATTTGTAAAGCCAGTGGTGATTACCCGTGGCGAAGGACCTTCGGCCCCACCCGTCGGTCTGATTGGCGACGACGATGCGGTGATTTTCTATAATTTCCGCGCCGATCGCGCTCGCCAGGTGACCTACGCGCTTGCCGGACCGGATTTCGATAAATTTCTGGACCCGAAGCGGCCGAAGAATCTGTTTTACGTGGCCATGACGAAGTACGACAAAAAATGGGCCTGGCTGCAGGCCGTGCTGAGCCCGGAAAAACTCGAACAAATTCTTGCGCAAGTGTTTCAGGATTTGCAGTACAAGAATTTGCGCTGCGCCGAAACGGAAAAATATGCGCACGTCACCTACTTCTTCAACGGTGGCGTGGAGAAGCCCTTCAACGGGGAAGAACGCATCCTGGTGCCCTCGCCAAAAGTCGCCACCTACGATCTGAAGCCCGAAATGTCTGCCGAAGGAATTACTCAGACCGTGGTGAATGCCATCGAAAAGGGCGAATTCGACGCGATCATCATGAACTACGCGAATGCCGATATGGTGGGCCATTCCGGCAAACTGGAAGCGGCGATTAAGGCGGTCGAAGCGGTCGATGCCGGGCTGGGGCGCATTTATCAGGCGATGAAACCGCGCGGCGGAGCATGGATCATCACCGCGGATCACGGCAACGCGGAAACGATGATCGATCCGACGACCGGAGGACCGCACACGTACCACACCACCAATCCCGTGCCGTTCCTGTGCGTCACGGAAAATGATCAGCTGCAGCTTTCTCCCGGTGGAGCGCTGCGCGACATCGCGCCGACAATGCTGGGCATCCTGGGCGAGCCTGCGCCCGCCGATATGACGGGCAAGGACCTGCGGCTGAAGATAAAAGTCTAGACACCGACAAGAAAGCATCATCAAACATGCAGCGCAGCAAGCCGGAAAATACCAAGCTCACGATTTGCGTTTGGCACCCCTTCACCCAGTGGCAGCCAACTCCGGCGATGCCGGAATCACTGCGGCAGCGTTGGCCGGCGATGAAAGTCGTGCATCTCCCGGAGTACAAGCATCTGGCGGAAGAATTGCCCGACACGGATATTTTTGTGGGCTATTCGCTCAGGCCCGAACAGCTGGTGGACGCGCGCAAGTTGAAATGGATCCATTCCACGGCGGCGGGCGTAGCGCAGTTGATGTACCCCGAATTGCGCGATTCCGGCATTGTGGTGACGAATCCCAGCGGGATTTTTTCCGTTCCCATGGCGGAGCACACCATGGGGATGCTGCTGGCGCTGGCGCGAAACTTTCCAGACTCCGTGCGTCATCAGGAACATTCACATTGGGGGCAACAGGAAATCTGGGATCAGCCGCAGCGCCTCACGGAGCTGAACGGGCAGGTGCTGCTGATCGTGGGATACGGCTCAATCGGCCGGGAACTCGCGCGCCGCGCCACCGTTTTCGATATGAAAGTGTGGGGAGTAACGCGTTCCGGGCAGGGCGACACGACGTACGCGGAGAAAATTGTGCCGGTTTCGGAACTGCATCAAGTCTTGCCGTACGCGGATTTCGTAGTGATAGCGGCTCCGGAGACGCCGGAAACGCGCCATCTGATTGGCGCTGCCGAACTCGCGCGGATGAAACGTACCGCGAGAGTAGTGAACGTGTCGCGCGGCTCGCTGCTCGACGAATTGGCGCTGGTGCGTGCTCTCAACCAGCAAAAGCTGGGCGGCGCGGCGCTCGATGTAACGGCAGTCGAGCCGCTCGCGCCGGAAAGCCCGCTCTGGAAGACGCCGCACCTGATGATCACTCCCCACACCAGCGCGGTCAGCGATCGCCTGTGGCACCGACAAGCGGACATTCTGTCAGAGTTGCTGGAACGATGGTTCGGCGGCCGCGAATTGTTTAATCGCGTAGATCTTTCGCGCGGTTACTAGCGCGACGCGCGCGCGCGGCGGGTAGAACTCAGTCGCCAACGCCGCCCTTCGGAGCGTTGTAACCTTCCTTGGCGTAGACCACCCACTTCTGCTTCTTGCCCTTCTGGTCCGTCACAACCAGCGGACTGCCATCCGGTGCAGTCAGTTCCACTTTAATCTTGCGGTATTTGCCGTCCGGTGTGTGATTCGACGGCGTATAGGTGAGGGTGTATTGATGGCGCAGATATTCGGTTACCTCGCGCATAATTCCCGGGAGCTCGCCATCAAATTGCGGGAACCACGAAAAACCGCCGCTCATCTGCGAAAAAGTCTTCAACTGATTTTCCGCCTGAAGGAAATTCAATTCGCGCATGCCGCCCAGGCTGTTGTGCAACTCAAGGTAATTCATCAGCGGTTTGCCAACGCCAACGCAGAAAATCGTGACGTCAGTGCCGCGCAGTCCCTTCAGGGTTTGATCGAGAGTATGTTTCGAAAAGGTGTCCACGCCGCTGGCCAACACCAGAATTGATTTTTTGCCCTTCACGTCTTTAAGGCGGTCAACGGTATCGAGAATAGCGTCAAACACGTTGGATTCACTGAAGCCCGGAAAATACAGCTGATACAGTGCCTGGCGAACCTCGTCCTTGTTCTGCGTGAAATCCACGTCGGTGCGAACATTCATATCAAAGGTGACCAAAGCGACCCAGTCTTTTGGCTTTAAATTCGGGAACAACGCGTCAGCCCAATATTTGGCTTGATACGAGAACCAACCGGAGTAGCGCGAACTGAATTCCATCAACACCACCATGGTGATGGGGGCATCGGATGGACCGAAATTGGTGATGGACTGTGGCTGGCCGTCTTCCAGAATCCGGAAATTCTCTTTTTTCAGGCCGGGAATCAGATCGCCGTGCTGCGTGGCGGCAATCACGTCGAGCGTCACAACGGGTACTTCGACCGAGATGGTTACCCCGGCTTCCGGAGGAGCCTGCTGCTTGGGGGGTACTTGCTTCTGTTGAGGCGCGGGATTGGCTTGCGGAGGCGCGCTGGTCTGTGGACCCTCCGGCGCCTGCGCCAGAGCGATGGAACACAGCAGAAAGGCCGAAGCGGCCGCAGCTACCAGTCGGCTAACCATAAAAGAAAAACCCTTTGTCATCCTTGTCTCCCAGATTTCTCCCCATTAGATGCACCCGGCGGCCCACGCGCTGTTCGCCAAAAAAGCCCGTTAGCAGTACTGAGAGGGCAACGACAGCGGATGAGTCGCCGAGAGGCCTAAGTCCGCATGTTAGTATGTTTTTTTACCGGTAGCAAAACTGATTCGCCTTTGGGGGTGCTTTTTGAGTTGGAAGCGCGGTTCTGCGGCTGTGTTTGTTGCGATGTTCTTCTTTGCGGGAGCGAGATCCCTGCGCGCGCAGGTGGGACAGACGTCCCCTGGCATGGGGATACCGGCAAGCCAATCATTGGTAGGGAATACCAGCGCGCTGGCGCGTGAGGCGCAGGACTGGCTGGTTGAGCTGGTGAAGATCAATACCACCAATCCTCCGGGAAACGAACAGGCGGCTGCGAAGTACATTGCGGGCATCTTGACCAAAGAGGGGATCACGCCGGAGTTTCTGGAGGTGGCGCCGGGACGCAGCGCAGTGGTAGCGCGTTTGCGCAGCAGCGCTGTGGCGGATCCGTCCAAGGCGCTCTTGCTCGTGGGTCACATGGATGTTGTCGGGGTCGACAAGAGCAAGTGGACAGTGGACCCCTTTGGCGGCGTTATCAAGGATGGCTATCTCTATGGACGAGGCTCCATCGATGATAAAGGCGGCCTGGTAGCGAACCTCGCTGCGTTCATCGCCCTGAAACGCGGCAACCCGCATCTGAACCGCGACGTGATTTTCCTGGCCACTTCGGATGAAGAACAATTTGGCGAAGCCAGCCTGAAGATTCTGATTGCCAAGTATTGGGATAAATTTGCCGCGGGGTTTGCGATCAATGAAGGCGGCAAGGTGATTCTGAAGAACGGCAAGGTTCAGTACGTGGCGATACAAGCGGCGGAAAAAGTACCCGTTAATGTTTCGGTCGTTGCCAAAGGGCCGTCGGGGCATTCGTCGGTCCCAACGAAAGACAACTCAGTGGTCCATCTGGCGGCGGCCGTGGCGAAAATCGGCGCGTACTCCGCGCCGGTGCATCTCACTTCGATCACTCGGAGATACTTCGAGGGGCTGGCGGCAATTGAAGACGACGAAATCGGGAAGTGGATGCGGGTTATCGATACGGCGGACCGCGGAGAGCACGCGCAACGAATGCTGTCCGACACAAATCCCATGTGGAACTCGATGATGCGCGATACCGTGGCGCCCACGATTCTGCAGGCCGGGGTACGCGCGAACGTAATACCTTCAGAGGCACGAGCCGTAGTGAACGTCCGGTTGCTGCCGGGCGACACCGCGGACGTATTGGTTGGGGAACTGAGGAAGCTGGTGAACGATCCGGCAGTCACGCTGGAGATTCAGCCTGACGCAGGGCTGGCGGCGCCGAATTCCACGCTGGATTCGGAATTGTACACCACGATGGTGAAGGTAAGCGCGCAAGAATTTGGCGGTGCGCCGGTGCTCCCATTCATGTCGACAGGCGCAACCGACTCGGCGCAGTTGCGATTGCATAGCGTGCAAGCTTACGGTTTGCGCCCTTTCCCCATGACGGAGGAGGATGATCGCAGAGTGCACGGCGACGACGAGCGGTTACCGCTGGCGGGGTTCGCGAAGGGTGTGGATCTGATCACGCGAATCGTTGCCGAGTTTTCCGTCGCAAAATAAGAGTTGCTTGGGAAGGAAAGTGAGACGCGAACATGATTTCGCGGCATTCCAAGATTGTCTGTACCATCGGGCCGGTGACGCGAACGCCGCGCATGATCCGCAAGCTGATCGAAGCCGGCATGGATGTTGCTCGCCTGAATTTTTCCCACGGAACCCATGAAGAACACGCGCAAAGTATCGCGGCGTTGCGCGAAGCTGCGGTGCTGATGAAAAAGCCCCTTGCCATCCTTGCGGATCTGCAAGGGCCAAAAATCCGCACTGGGGCCTTGGCAGGCGGCGGCAGCGTGGCGCTGCGGACCGGCCAGAAATTTGTGATCACCACCGCGAAGGTGCTGGGCGATTCCACGCGGGTAAATACTACATTTCTTCCGTTGCCGCACGAGGTGAAAGCCCGCGACCGCATTTTGCTGTCCGACGGCCTGATTGAACTGCGGGTGGAGCGCGTGCGCGGCCACGAAGTTCACTGCCACGTGGTCAATGGCGGAATCCTCGGCGAACACAAAGGCATCAATCTGCCGGGCGTGCAGCTGCACGTGCCTGCGTTGACGGAAAAAGACCGGCAGGACCTGCGATTCGCGTTAAAGCAGGGCGTGGACTACATCGCCGTCAGTTTCGTCAGGCGCGCGGAAGATGTGCTGCTGGCGAAAACGTTGATCAAGCGCGCGAAGAAAGACACGCCCGTCATCGCAAAACTGGAAAAACCGGAGGCGATTGAGAACCTGGAAGAGATCTTGCGCGTAGCCGATGGAGTGATGGTGGCTCGCGGGGACCTGGGCGTGGAAATGAACCCGGAACGCGTGCCTGTGGTGCAGAAGAACATCATCGCCCGCGCGCGCGAATTCCGCCGTCCGGTCATCACTGCCACACAGATGCTCGAATCCATGACCGAGAATCCCCGCCCAACTCGCGCGGAAGCCTCGGACGTGGCCAACGCTATTTTCGACGGGTCCGACGCGGTGATGCTGTCCGCGGAAACGGCGACGGGAAGATATCCCGTCGAAGCGGTCAGCATGATGGCGCGCATCATCGAGCAGGCTGAGGAAAGTATTCACGAATATCCTCGCCCGGCCACGCAGGAGAAGTTGAAAGTGCCGGAGACGGTGGCGGAATTGGTGTGCCACGCGTCGCGTGAATTGCACATGAAACTGATTGCGATTTTCACGCACAGCGGATTCACGGCGCGGCTGGTTTCGCGTTACCGGCCACTGGTGCCCATCGTGGCGTTTTCGCCGGAAGCGCACACGCGGCGGCGCATGGCATTGCTGTGGGGCGTCACCTCGCGGACCATATCCGACATCAAGAAAATTGATGGGCTGGCAATGATTGCGGAAAAACGGTTGTTGGAAGAACGGCTGGTGCGCAAAGGCGACGTTATCGGGATTGTGGCCGGAACGCCGATGGGCCTCCGCGGCACGACGAACTTCATGAAATTCCACGTAATTGGAAGCCTGGGATAAAGCAGTGAAGTCGAACGTCGGCGCACGCTTGTTGCAGATTCAATTCACCCAGCGATCCGGGCGCGAAGGCGGCTCGCTCTTATTCTTCTTGTTGACAAAAACTTCAAACCGTTTGCGATTGCGCTGATACTTCCAGTCGGCCACTTCGTTGCGCACGCGGTATAGGAACGAACTGCGCCGCAGATAGATCCACCCTACGAGCATGCCGCCGAGATGGCAAAAATGGCTGACACCGTCGCCGTTTGGATCAATCGCGCCGAAAAATTCGATGGCGGCCATCACCGCCACGAACGGACGCATCGGAATGTTGATTGGCAAAGGAAACAGCCAGATCTGGCGTTCGGGAAAAAGAATGGCGTTGGCAATCAGTATCCCGAAGATGGCCCCTGAGGCTCCGATGGTGGGAATGTCCGGAGGAGTGTGGCCCCAATATTGAGCAAACTTCACGAGAATCGTGATCAGTCCCGCGCCGACCCCGCAGACGAAAAAGTAATTCAGAAAGCGTTTCTTGCCCCAGACCAGCTCAAGTTCCCGCCCGAACATCCACAGCATCAGCATGTTGATCAGCAAATGCCATAGGCCGCCGTGCAGGAAGATGTACGTAAAGGGCTGCCAGATGCGCAGGCCAGGAATTACCCCCGTGGGAACCAGTCCAAATGCGTGATTGAACCAGGATATTCGGGCGGGAAGAAGCTCCTTGATTACAGTCTGAAGGAGAAAGACAACCGCACAACTTAAAACAAGGATTTTGACGGCGGGAGTGATGAAGCTGCGCCAGTCAAAGCGAACTCGCGGTGCGCCGAACGTCGTACGCATGACAGTCAGTTTACGGCGACGCGAGGCGCGTAGTCAAAAAAAGAGCGAGCGCTCCGAACTGGCATAAAGATACGGATTTGGCACCGTCCCATCGACCAATCCAAAGCGGAACACCGTGCAGTTGAACTGTCCCGAGGTGCGGGTTTGCGAGTTTGCTCGTTCATCAATCGAGAAACGGATTTGTTGTGCATGCCGCACGACCGGAAAAGGAAGGAACAGCATGGCTTACAAGATCAAACAAGGGAAGTACGCAAGCGCAGTCGACGGCTTCAGCCTTACATACAGGGAGTAGCTTGGTTTGCTCTGTGAGAAAGCTCCAATTCTAGCCGCTGTTTTGTGGCGGGGGAATTGCACATTCGTTTGAGCGCTTAGCCGTGAAGCGTCGAAACGTTGGACTATGGACGACCTGACAAAAGAATTCCTGCAAGAAAGTTCAGAAAACCTGGACCGCCTGGATCAGGACTTCGTTAAGTTGGAAAGCGATCCCGGCAATCCGGAGCTGGTCAAGAGCATTTTCCGAACAATCCACACCATCAAAGGCACGTGCGGCTTTCTGGGAGTCACGCAATTGGAGTCGGTGGCGCATGTCGGAGAGAACCTGCTCAGCCGCCTGCGCGATGGAGAAATCGCGCTGACGCCGGAGACTACGACTGCGTTGCTGCAGATGGTCGACGCGATCCGGCAAATGCTGCAAAGCATCGACGTAAGCGGCAGTGAGGGCGAACGCAACGACGAGGAATTGGTCTACACGTTGACCAGGCTGCAACAGGGCGCGGCCAAGCCGGCTGCGGAAAGCCATGAAGTGGCGGCTCTGCCAGCCGCAGCGTTGGAAGAGCACCCGGCGCCGCCATCTGAATGCGAAGCGACGCGAGGTGATGCAACCGACTCAAAGCTGGAAACGCAGCGCGTTGGATTGAACGAAGTGTCGCGAGATGTCGCGGACGTCGCCGGAAAACCAGCGAGAACGCCGCACAGAAACTTTCGGAGTCGGCGCAGGCGCAACAAGCGGGCCGGGGCAGCGCGGCCGACGGAGCCATCCGCGTGGATGTGGCCTGCTGGACAAACTGATGAACCTCGTTGGCGAACTGGTGCTGGCGCGTAACCAGATTCTGCAATATTCGAATGCCACGGAAGATACCGGAATTGTTGCGCCAAGCCAACGCCTCAACCTGATCACCACGGAACTGCAGGAAAGCGTGATGAAAGCGCGCATGCAGCCCATCGGCAATATTTGGAGCAAGTTCCCAAGAACCGTCCGCGATGTGGCCACGTCGCGCGCGAAACAGGTGCGCATCGAGATGGAAGGAAAAGAAACGGAGCTCGATAAGACCATTATCGAAGCGATTAAAGACCCGTTGACGCACATCGTTCGCAACTCTGTCGATCATGGCATTGAAACTCCCGACAAACGCATTGCCGCCGGAAAGCCTGCCGAAGGACGACTGCTGCTGCGGGCCTATCACGAGGGCGGGCAAGTGAATATCGAGATTTCCGATGACGGCGCGGGCCTGGACCTGGAGAAAATCCGGCGCAAGGCGGTGGAGAAAGGTGTAATCACGCCGGAACATTCTGCGAAGATGAGCGAGCGCGAAGCCGCCAACCTGATTTTTCTGCCAGGCTTTTCGACCGCGGAAAAGGTGACCAACGTATCGGGTCGCGGCGTAGGCATGGATGTAGTGAAGACAAATATCGACAAAATTGGCGGCACGGTGGATGTGCAGTCGAAGCTGGGAGCGGGCACCACGGTGCGGATGAAGATTCCGCTCACTCTGGCGATTATTCCCGCATTGATTGTGACCAACCGGGGCGAGCGTTATGCCATTCCGCAAATCAGCTTGCTGGAATTAGTGCGGCTGGAAGGCGAAGAAGCGCAAAAGCGAATTGAGCTGATTCAGGGATTGCCGGTGTACCGCCTGCGCGGGCGATTGCTGCCATTGGTGTACTTGGATCGGGAGTTGCAGGCGGAGCCGGCATCCCGCGAAGAATCCGCGACGGCTGTCGTCAACATCGTTGTGCTGCAGGCCGACGAGCGGCATTTCGGGCTGGTGGTGGACGAAATCAACGACGCCGAAGAAATCGTGGTGAAACCGTTGGGCAAACAGTTGAAAGGAATAAAACCTTTGCCGGGTCGACGATCATGGGCGACGGGCGCGTAGCGCTGATTCTCGACGTGCTGGGGCTGGCGCAGTCCGCGAATGTGGTCAGCGAAAGCCGCGAACGCCCGATGACCGACAAAGCGGCCGCGGTGGCCACGGCGGGCAGCGAAAAGCAAACCACGTCGCTCTTCCAATGCGGCGCCGACGGGCGCATGGCCATGGAACTTTCCCTGGTGGCGCGGCTGGAAGAATTCAAACCGGAAAAGATCGAGCATGCCGGCGCGCGGCAAGTGGTGCAGTATCGCGGGCAAATCATGCCGCTGATTCGCATCGCGGAGGTGCTGAAGCTGGAAGCCGGAAAGAGCGCCAGCGACGAATCCGCCATGACGCAGGTAGTGGTTTATTCGAAAGAAGGACGCAGCGTTGGGCTGGTGGTCGATCGCATTCTCGACATCGTGGAGGAATCTTTCATTCGCCAGCAACCCACCAAGCGCGACGGTCTGTTCGGCTCCGCCATCATTCAACAGCATGTCACTGATCTTCTGGATGTACACGGCGTGATCCGCGCGGCCATACACACGTTCTTCGAAAGCCAAACTGCCGATCAGGAGCAATGACCTTGGCCACCGCACAGCAATTCTGCACTTTTTTTATCGACAAACACTTTTTCGCGGTGCCGGTGCAAGGAGGGCAGGAAGTAATCCGTTACCAGGAGATGACGCGAGTGCCGCTGGTTCCGGCGGTGATTCGCGGGCGGATCAATCTTCGCGGTCAGATCGTGGTGGCGTTTGATCTGCGTCGCCGGTTGGGTTTTCCGGATCGTCCGGAGGGGCAACTGCCTATGAACGTGGTGGTACGCACCGACGATGGCGCGGTCAGTTTTCTGGTGGATGAGATTGGCGACGTGCTGGAAGTGAACGAAGAAACGTTTGAAAGGCCCCCGGAGACCATGCAGGGGCAAGCGCGAGAGCTGTTGCGTGGCGTGTACAAACTGCGAGACCGGTTGATGCTGGTGCTGGACACGGAACGAGTGGTCAGCGGAGAAGAAGTGAGCGTCCGAAAGACGAACTAAGTCCGTGTGAGTTTGCCATGGACGAGGAGAAACGAAATGGCTGCGACAGAGATACCGACCACGATCATTCCCAGGGCCTTGCCGAAGATTGCCAATCCCGCGCCATTGGGGCTTGCGGCTTTTGGCATCACCACCGTTGCTCTTAGCTGCATCAACGCGGGCTTGCTTCCGCCAGAGGCCGGCGCGGCCGTAGTTCCGTTGGCCTTCGCGTTTGGAGGGCTGGCGCAGTTGATTGCAGGAATACTGGAATTTGCGAACGGCAACACCTTCGGAACGGTTGCGTTCACGTCGTACGGCGCGTTCTGGCTGTGGTACGCCTCGCTGGTGTGGAGCGTCGGCGCGGGCTGGATGAAAGCACCCGCCGAAGTGGGCGTTGCAGTAGTCCTGACAATGTGGGGTGTGTTCACACTGTACATGTGGATCTGCACGTTCAAAACAAACAAAGGGCTTTTCGTGATTTTTCTGCTGCTGTCGGTGACATTTTTTCTGCTGGCGGCGGGCGACTTTGGCTGGACGGTTGGCAAGCACGCAGGCGGCGTGGCCGGGCTGGGAGCGGCCGCGGTTGCGCTGTACGTGTCGTTCGCGGAAGTACTGAACGGCACGTTTGGGCGCGAGGTGTTGCCGCTGGGCAAGCCTCTCGTCAGCTGAGCCGGCGCGGAGATTTTCGCACGCGGGCGGCAGCGCAGGTCAAGGATCGTTTGGACAAAATGGATTTCGCGACTCGCTGGAAGTTGCAAAGCAAGTTCGCAGGTAAAGGGAGCGGCAAATGAGAAGCAAACGCAATGGACATCACGGGGGAACGGCGGCAGAGACGATGGACGAGTTCAGCGAACACGCGGGCCACCGACACATGGAAGAGTCTGCGGAAGAAGTAAGCCAGTATGCGGAGCTGTTTCGCCCAATGGTTGAAAACGTGCCAATCAATGTCATGTATGCAGACCCCGACCTGGTAATCCGCTACCTGAATAAAGCATCAAAGCAAACATTAAAGAAGCTGGAGGATCACGGACAATTACAATGGCGACTTCAATACCATTAAGAACAACCTGAATCAGTGCATCGATGGACTCGGCGCTTTGCGGGAGTCGAGTGCGGTTACCCAGGCGATGGCCGTCAATGATTACACCAAAGGGGTGGAGGGAAGTTATCTGGGCATCTTCGCTGATCTGAAGGGCGGCATCAATGAGGCCCAGAATCGAGTGCGCCACGTTATCTCCAGCATCAAGAAAGTTTCGCAGGGGAATCTGGAAGACCTGCCGGAATATACGAAGGTTGGGCGCAGATCTGAACATGACGAAATCGTTCCGTCGTTGATCATGCTGATGTCCAATCTGGGCGCGTTGGTGGCCGACGCCAACATGTTGTCGAAGGCGGCGGTGGACGGCAAGTTGGCAACGCGCGCCGATGCCAGCAAGCACCAGGGCGATTACCGGAAAATCGTGCAAGGCGTAAACGATACGCTGGATGCGGTGATCGGACCGTTGAACGCCGTAGCAGAAACCATCCTGAAACTGGCCGAAGGGGACCTGATGGCTCAAATGAGCGACCGTTTTGCCGGAGATTTTGAGAAACTCGGTGAAGCGGTGAATAAACTGGGCACGCAAGTGCATTCCGCCATTCTGCAAATCGCCAACACCACGGGTTCTCTGGTGTCGGCGGCGGAAGAATTGACGGCCACGAGCCAGCAGATGAGCGCGAACGCGGAGGAAACCTCCAGCCAGGCAAACGTGGTGACCGTGGCGGCCGATGAGGTGAACAAGAATCTGCAGACTGTGGCGACAGCCACGGAAGAGATGAGCGCAAGCATCAAAGACATTGCCAAGAACGCTTCGGAAGCGGCAAAGGTGTCGAGTTCCGCGTAGGCGTCGCGCAGAAAACAAATCGGCCGTGACCAAACTGGGGCAATCGAGCGCCGAAATTGGCGAGGTCATTAAGGTCATCACATCGATTGCGCAGCAAACCAACTTGCTGGCTCTGAACGCGACGATCGAGGCAGCGCGCGCCGGAGAAGCCGGAAAGGGATTTGCCGTCGTGGCCAATGAGGTGAAGGAACTGGCCAAAGAAACCGCCAAGGCTACCGAAGACATCAGCCGAAAGATTGAATCCATCCAGATGGATACCAAGGATTCGGTGGAAGCCATCGGCACCATCAGTGGAATCATCAACCAGATCAATGATATTTCCGCGACCACCGCTTCGGCCGTTGAAGAGCAGAATGCCACGACCAAGGAGATGAGCCGCAACGTGACCGAAGCGGCGCGCGGCTCTGGAGAGATCCGCAACGCTAGATCGTACTTATAGCTTTTCGAGCGCGAGCTTAAGGTAGTTCCAGAAACGTTCCACGGTGGAAATCTGCACTCTCTCGTTGGGGCTGTGCGGATCCACGATCGTCGGACCAAACGATACCATCTGCATGCCGGGATATTTTTCACCAATCACGCCGCACTCCAAACCAGCGTGCATGGCGATCAATTCCGCGGGCTTTCCGAAAAGCTTGGTGTGCACTTCCTGCAGCTTGCGAATAAGGTCGCTGTTAGGGTCGGGTTTCCAGCCGGGATAGCTGCCGGTGTGCTCTACCTCGAACCCCGCCAGGCGGCAGATCGTCGCGATCATGCGAGCGGCTCCTTGTTTGCTGCTGGCAATCGCGCTGCGCTGACTGGTAACAATCTCGACGAGATCGCCCTTGGTATTGACCGTCGCCAGATTCGTTGACGTTTGCACCAGGCCGGGCACATCGGGGCTCATGGCTAGAATTCCGTGAGGCATGCTTGCCAGTAGCGCCGCGGTTTGTTTCGCATCTGCGGTGTCCAAAACCATTTTCGGAGGTTCCGCTTTTCCTACGGTGATCTGCAATCCGGAATCGAATCCGCCTAATTCCGCTTGGTACCTGGCTTGGGCGGTGGCGAGCAACGATTTCAGTTCGCCTTCACGGGAAGGGTCCAGCACTACGACAGCGACAGCTTCGCGGGGAATCGCATTATGCGCGCTTCCACCGTTGACTCCTGCGAGTTGCGCGGGAAGGCCATCAAGCACCTCCTGAAGCACACCACCCATGATGCGCAGGGCATTGCCGCGGCCTTGGTGGATGTCGACACCCGAGTGGCCACCTCTTAGGTCGGTAACTTTCAGCCGCAACGCCGCGCCAGAGCCCGCGGGCACAAGCTTCACTTTGCGTCTAGCCGTGGTATTGAGGCCGCCGGCACAACCTATGCACAAAGTGCCGATTTCTTCGGTGTCAAGATTCAGGAAATATTTGGACTTGAGCACGCCGGCCGGGAATTCGGAAGCGCCGGTCAGACCGGTCTCTTCGTCAATCGTGAAAGCAAACTCGAGAGGGCCGTGGGCAATGTCTGTGCTTTCCATAACGGCAAGCGCCGCGGCCACACCGACGCCATTGTCGGAGCCCAGGGTGGTGCCGTCGGCCTTGAGCCAGTCGCCGTCTCTGACGACCTTAATGGGATCAACGTCGAAATTGTGAACCGTGGTCTCGTTTTTTTCGCAGACCATGTCGAGGTGACCCTGTAAGAGGGTCATTGGGGCTGCTTCGCGTCCCGGACGAGCAGGTTTGCGAACCACTAAGTTTCCGGCGGGGTCTTGTGTGCATTCGAGCCCCAGCTTTGCGGCCACGCCGCGGACGTAATCGCGCGCGGCAGCCTCCTTCGTCGAGCCGCGAGGAATTGCGGCCAATTTGTCAAAGTGCTTCCATAACTGTTCGGGTTGCAAGTTTGCGAGTGCAGGCATCATCACGTGCTCCGTGCTACGCCGGGATTTCGATTGTGATCTCGGGAGTGGCACCATTGTACATCCATCTGAATCGCTAGGGTCGTATTGAAACGATTTTCTCGAGGCTGACGGAATTGCCTGGCCTGAGGTGTCCATACTTGCGGACGTATTGAACGGCATGCTAACGTTCGCGGTGTCTTCCACAGTTAGCAACAACAACCCAACAATGTAGTTGCGAGGTTCACGCATGAACACGCAATCCCCTGGTCCAGCCGGTCCCCCGAAACACCAGCCTTACGTTCCCACAAACATGAAGATGAAAGAGTTCACGCTGCGTGCCGTGTTGCTGGGACTGGTGATGACGGTGATTCTGGGAGCAGCGAACGCCTATCTGGGTCTGAAGGCTGGAATGACGATCGCGGCAACCTATCCCGCGGCGGTGATCAGCATGGCGCTGCTGCGCTTGATGAAAGGCACGCTGCTGGAAGAAAACATCGCGCGAACCATTGGCTCTATCGGAGAGTCGGTTGCCGCGGGCGCCGTGTTCACGATTCCGGCATTCGTGATCGCCGGATTGTGGCCGGGGCTGACGGGCGAACAGTACTGGAAAGCGGTCGCGCTGATGGTGATCGGCGGCACTTTGGGGATTCTGTTTGTGACGCTGCTGCGGCGCGTAATGGTGGAGGACCCGGAATTACCGTACCCCGAATCAGTGGCGGCTTCCGAGATTCATAAGGCCGGACAACAAGGAGCGAAGGCAGCGAAGATTCTGTTTGCCAACATGGGTTTCGGCGCACTGATGTTCCTGTTGGGAGCCCTGAATGTGTTTTCTCCGAATAATACGTTCCGCGCGAACATCAGTGCGTTGGGCAAGAAACTGCTTTTGCGAACCAGCACGAATCCGAGCGTGGCGACGACGATAACCGGAGGCGCTACATTCTTCTCAGCTCCGGATATCAGCCCTGCTTACCTCGGCGTGGGTTACATCATCGGGCCGCGATTGGCGGCGCTGAACTTCGCCGGTGGAGTGCTGGCGTGGGGATTGCTGGTTCCGCTGCTGACGTTCACAGTCGGTCCGTACATTCAGGCAGCGCAGCCGGAAGGACAGACACTTTCGTGGCCGCTACTGGCGGGAGCAATCTACTACTCGATCGTGCGACCAATCGCGGTGGGCGGAATGCTGGTCGGCGCGACGTACACCTTGATCCGCATGCGCAAGCAGTTGGCCATGGGCATGGGCCGGGCGATCTCTGACCTGAAGAAGTCCGCCGCAGCGCACGCAGCGACGGATCGTACTGAGAGGGATCTGCCGGCGAAGGGAGTATTCGCGGGAGTGGGCGTGGTGTTCGTGGCCATGATTCTGCTTTATCACTACTTCATTGGCAGCGCGGGAGCCTTCTCTGCTTCCAAGGTGCTGACCGGCGCGCTGGTTGCGGCCGGCGTCATGATCGTAGTCGGATTCTTTTTTGCGGCCGTGTCTGGGAATCTGGTGGGAATGATCGGCTCATCGAACAATCCGGTATCGGGGCTTACGCTTTGCACCCTGGTGATTGCCGCGCTGCTGATGGTGGCTCTGGGGGTTTCCGGCGCGGGTGGTGTTGCCGCGGTGCTGGGAGTAGCCGCGGTGGTTTGCGTGTCATCGGCGGTTGCCGGCGAAATGCTGCAGGACTTGAAAGTGGGGCATATTCTTGGCGGTACGCCGTCCAAGATGCAGATTGGCGATTTGCTCGGAGTGGTGATGGCTTCGCTGGTGTTGTTCTTCCCGCTGTCAGTGTTGGATAAGGCCTATCACTTCGGAAGCCCAGCGTTATCGGCGCCGCAGGCCGGGCTGATGGCGATGCTATCGAAAGGTATTGTCGGCGGAGACATGGCGTGGCCCTTGATCATCGTGGGAATGCTGCTGGGAATCGTGATGATCCTGCTGCAAGTGAAGAGCGTGATGCTGTTTTCGATTGGCATGTATCTGCCGCTGGGAACAACTTCCGCGATGTTCGTTGGCGGCGTGATTCGCTGGATTACCGACCGGTTGCGCGACAAACGCAACTTGAATGACGCGCAGAAAGCGCGAGTGGACAATGCCGGGGTGCTGACAGCGTCGGGATTAATCGCCGGCGAAGCTCTGTGTGGATTGGGCGTAGCGTCGGTGATTGCCCGAAGGCTGGCGCATGATCCTCATGCCGATACAAGGCTGGCGCATCTGGCTGTGGGAGACTTGTGGATTGCTCCCTTGATTGCATTGGCGATGCTCGTAGTTGTGATGATCTTCGTGCCGCTGGCGAATGCGGGGCGTCCCGATGAGCCAGCACCGCCGACGGCGATCATGTAAATCGGACTGTGGTTAAGAGGACCACCAGAAAAATATCGCGTTTTTTGTATGTGTTCATTCTAAACAGTTTAAAGTCCTTTGGAATGAACACTTACGGAAGTGTTCATTCTGCATGGGTTACGAAGGAGTTCGTTCGCGCATTTCTGAGCGGGATGCGCAGGTCGCGAATTCTTCCAGCTGATGTGCGGTCGGTTTTTAGAACGTTCCCATTATTTACAACTGCTTACTATAATCAATAAGTAATAAAATGTCAAGAGAAAAAGTGCAATGCCTTCAGGTATTTCGTCAGTAGGGTGTTCGAACGCAGGGTTGGGTTGAAGTTGACTCTAAACCCGCGCCGCTTATGAACCAAATCCAAATGGTGCGACACCCAGAGGCGGTTGCCCGGGATTCTGTCCCGCTTAGAAGAGGGCGATGCGCGTAAGAGAACAAAGAGTAATGGGAGTTCTCTTGACAGGACAAGGTACGAAAGATATTGTCGGCTGTAATTAGGTTAGAAGCTTGTCAACAGTGAAAGCTAACGGCACCGCCCGTCCGAGAGCTCCCACGAGTTGTAGCTCGCTCAGCGTGTGTTTCCTCCCGACGGCAATCTAAAGGAAATTGGATTGGAGAGGTCATGTTCATGCGACGTTGTGCGTTTCCCCTGGTAGTGGTGGGAGCAGCGTTTCTTGCATTCGTAGTTGTTCCGTCACGGTTGGTGCAGGCGAGTGATGACTGGCTGCCGGTGGATCCTGCAGAGTTGAAGATGACCGCGGAGCCAAAGGCGCCGGGGGCGCCGGCGATCTATCTATATCGCCAAGTAGACCGGGATGACAAAGGAACAGCGTCGACGGAATACAACTATCTTCGGATCAAGATCCTGACGGAAGAAGGGCGCAAGTACGCCAACATCGAAATTCCGTTCGAAAAAGAGGGATACCGGGTGAGCCGGATTCGCGCGAGAACCATCCGGCCGGATGGAACAATCGTGAATTACGAAGGGAAAATCTACGAAAACACGATTGTGAAATCGAAAACGGTGAAATATCTGGCCAAGACCTTTTCGATGCCAGAAGCATCGGTAGGCAGCATCATCGAGTACCGCTTCAATTACGATTTCGCCGACTATCAGATTTTCAATTCACGTTGGATTCTGAGCGAGGAACTTTTTACCAAGCACGCGAAATTCAGTCTGAAGCCTTATGCGGGAGAGGGTTGGTCGGTGCAATGGGTTTCGCCCGCGGGCCTACCCGCAGGAGCAACGGCGGCAAAGGAAGGTCCTGATCACGTAGTCCGGATGGAGGCCGACAACATTCCGGGATTCCAGACGGAAGATTACATGCCTCCGGAAAATGAGCTGAAATTCCGGGTCAACTTCATTTATCGCGAAGGTGGCATGGAAATGAATCCCGACAAGTACTGGGCCAATTTCGGGAAGAAACAGAATGGATCGGTGGAGGAATTCGTAAACAAGCGGAAGGCGATGGAGCAAGCGGTGGCGCAAATCGTATCGCCCGGGGACGCTCCCATGGTGAAGCTGCAAAAGATATACGCGCGCACGCAGCAGCTTCGCAATTTGAGCTATGAGGTGAGCAAGACGGAGCAGCAGGAAAAAAGAGAAAAGCTGAAGCTTCCCGGGAATGTGGAGGAAATGTGGAAAGAGCAGTACGGGAGCGGTTGGGGGATTACTTGGCTGTTTTTGGGATTAACGCGGTCCGCGGGTTTTGAGGCTTATCCGTGCCTGGTATCGGGGCGCGGCGAATATTTCTTTCGTAAGGAGCGCTTGAACAGCCGGGAACTGAATGCCAACGTCGTCCTGGTGAAGGTCGATGGAAAGGACATGTATTTCGATCCGGGAGCGGAATTTACTCCGTTCGGGATGCTGCCGTGGATGGAGACAAATGTGGTTGGCCTGAAACTCGACAAGGAAGGCGGGAAATGGATCTTCACGACGTTGCCGGAAAGCGACTTATCGCGGGTTGAGCATAAGGGGGATCTGAAGCTGTTGGAAGATGGTTCTCTGGAAGGGAAGCTGACGGTGACGTGGACGGGACTAGCGGCGATGCGAAGGCGTGTAGAAGAACGGAACGAGGATGACGCGAACCGGAAAAAGTCACTGGAAGACGAAGTGAAAGAGTCCATCGCCATGGGAAGCGAAGTGGATCTGGTCAGCCAACCAAACTGGAAAAGTTCGGAGTCAGGGTTAGCAGCGGAGTTCACTCTGAAGGTTCCGGGATTCGCTTCTGCCGCAGGGCGCAAGGTTTTGCTGCCCGCGAGCGTTTTTTCGGCCAACGAGAAGCATCTGTTTGAGCACGCGGACAGGATTCATCCGGTGTACTTCGAGTACCCGTACAAGGAGGTCGATGATCTTACGGTCGACCTGCCGTTGGGATGGAAAGCGGCGAGTTTGCCCAAGCCAGTGGACCAGGACGCCAAGGCGGTAGATTACAAACTTAGCGTGGAGGACGAAAAGGGTCTGCTGCATATGCGGCGTGAACTGCGCAGCGATTTAGTGATCGTGCCGAAAGATTCGTACCCGGTTTTGCGCAACTTCTACCAGATGGTGAGGACTCAGGATGATCAACAAATTGTGCTGCGGCCGGTCAGCGCTTCGGCCGGCAAATAGCCTGAAACTGATGAGGCAGGCAGGACTAGCCGCTGCGCTTGTGCTGTGGGGCGGTTTCCTATGGCGTTCGCCAGCGATGGCTGGGGATGCTCCCGCGTGGTTGCACGCGGCGGCAACCGCGCCACTGCCACCGCATGATGAGAAGACCGATGCCATCACGCTGTACTCCGAGGATGTGACGGCGATCCAATCGGAAGGAAAGATAAAGATCATCGAGCGACGCGCCTACAAAATTCTAAGGCCAGGCGGGCGCGACTACGGTGTTGCGTATGCGGAATTTGATTCCAATCGCAAGATTACCGGAATGAAAGCGTGGTGTATTCCGGCGCAAGGGAAAGACTACGAGGTTAAAGATAAAGAAGCGGTGGACATATCTTTAGCTGGGGTCGAGTTTTCGGAATTGATCTCGGATGTGAGGGATCGCATCCTGAGAATCCCCGCGGCAGACCCTGGGAATGTGGTGGGCTACGAAATTGAGATTGAGAGCAAGCCGTTCATATTGCAGGACTGGTGGCACTTTCAGGGCCGGAACCCGGTGCGCGAGGCGCGTTATACCCTGCAATTGCCGCAAGGGTGGGAGTACAAGGCGAACTGGATTAATCACCGGGAGATTCAGCCCACGGCGTCGGGCACAAATCAATGGCAGTGGGTAGTAACGGACCTGGCTGGCATTCGTGAAGAGGACGACATGCCCCCGTGGCGTGCCGTTGCGGCGCAAATGATCGTGTCATTTTTCCCACCAGGTGGATCGGGAAAGAAGGGATTTGAAAATTGGACGGAGATGGCCCATTGGGAATCGGGTTTGCTGCAAGGACGGCGCGATCCTTCACCGGAGCTTAAGCAGAAAGTCACGGAACTCACGGCATCCGCGACGACGACATTGGGGAAGATGCAAGCGCTGGCAGCATTCATGCAGAAAGATATCCGCTACGTGGCCATTGAGCTGGGAATCGGCGGATGGCAGCCACATGCGGCCGGGGAGGTTTTTGCGCACCGTTACGGCGACTGCAAGGATAAGGTCACGTTAATGAGCGCGATGTTGAAAGAGATCGGCGTTGATTCCTACTATCTTGACATCAATACGCAAAGAGGGGCGGTGACGCCGGGAACGCCTCCAAACATGTATTGGTTCAACCACGAGATCATGGGCATCAAGTTGCCGGACAATGTCAGCGACCCATCCCTGGTGGCAATCTACGATCACCCAAAATTGGGCAGGTTACTGATTTTCGATCCCACTAGCGAAGTGACGCCATTCGGACAATTGCGAGGCCACCTGCAGGGGAATTACGGACTGCTGGTTACAGACGACGGCGGTGACTTGATTCAGGTGCCAAAGCTTCCACCTTCGGCAAGCGGAAATCATCGAGCGGGAGTGCTGGAACTGACTGCGGACGGAACACTAAGTGGAAAAGTTAACGAGGTTCGGCAGGGCGACAACGCAGCGAATCAGCGTTACGCGTTGCGAGCCGCGACGAAGGACACTGATCGGATTAAACCTATTGAGTCGTTGTTGTCGAATTCTCTGGGAACTTTCCAGATCAATTCCGCGAGTGTCGCCAACCTGAATGTCCATGACCGGCCCTTCGGGTATATGTATTCCTTCACGTCGTACAAATACGGCAAAAATGCGGGAGACCTTCTGCTGGTGCGGCCGCGGGTGCTGGGGAACTGGTCGAGCGACATTTTGGAGAAGAAAGAGCCACGCAAGTATCCGGTGGAGTTCGACGGGCCGACAAAAAATGTGGATAGCTACGAAATCAAGCTTCCGGAAGGTTACACGGTGGATGAACTGCCGCCGCCGGTGGACGCGGATTACAGTTTTGCGAGCTATCACAGCAAGACGGAAGCAAAAGGGAATGTGCTGATCTACACGCGAACGATGGAGATCAAAGAATTGAGCGTGCCGGTAGACAAGCTTGACCAACTGAAGAGTTTCTACCGAGCCATCGTTGGCGACGAACGAAATACCGCGGTGCTGAAGCCGGCGGGAAAATAAACAGTCGATCGTTATGCATGGTGTGTGGGTAGAGATCCTTCGGGCGCACACGACGCGCGCCTCAGGATGAAAACTTCTGGTTGTGTGTGTGGGCAAACGGTAGGAGTCGGTTGCTGCGGTGAAAACTTCGGGTTAGCGCGGGCAGACGAAGACGGCTACAGCGGGCGGGCGCAAGGTGGTCCAACGATAACGCAGGCCGCGGGGAGCCACTTCGAGCATCGCGGCTAGAAGGCTCTGGCCAGTTTCAAAGGGCAAGGTGATGCGATAGAGGTCGGCCTTGCGGGAGTGAGAATACTTTTCGTAACGTGCAGCGTGGTCGCGGGCGCATTGCACGAGAACATCCCACGGCGAGTTCCTGGCAAAGAGTTTTTTCTGCGAGGCAACGCTGCGGAGAATCTCGACGACGTTGTGTTGTGAGCCGCCGCCCATCTCGAACAAGACACTCTTTGCGTCTTCTGGGCGGAAAGGGCGAGCGGGGTCGTCGTCGGGAAAAGGGCGCAACAACGATTCGATTTCGGCGAGTTCCGCGGGGATGGCGTCCCAGGAGTAGCGGTAGCCGTTGTAGACGACGGTTCCAGTACGGAAAATCTGCTGTACGCGGGCGGCGTCTTTGCCGGTGACGCTCACGACCATGTCGGCTAATTCGTTCAGGCGGAAGGTTTGCTTCACGACCGGGCGCATGCTGACGTAGCCGGCGTCTTCTTCGGTGTAGCGAAGCGGAATCTGTTGTGGCAGGGGCATGTGGATCAGTTGGCTGGAATGCGCCTCGTTAAGTGACAAGAGTCGACGCCCTCAGCGGCTAAAGCCGGGAGAGATTCCTCACTCCGCGGACCCCGTTCGGAATGACAATATGACGGTTTTTCCGCAGTTCTGAAGGCGCAAACTCCAAGAAAAGGCAAATACAAGAGTAACCCGAACCGATCTAAAGATCGGCGACTACAACTAGGGCGCCCGCCTCGGAAGGCGGCCGCTACACAGATTTAGGTTAGCTTGGAGAGTTTTTCGCGGACGCGGTCGCTGAGTGCTTTGCCGTCGACGGCTTTGCCGGTGAGTAAATCCTTGGCGGCTTTCACGACGCCGCCCATTTGTTTCATGGAAGTGGCGCCGGTGGAGGCAATGGCTTTGTCGATGGCGTCGTCCATTTCGGCAGTGGAGGCGCCGGCGGGAAGATAAGCTTCGAGAACGAGGAGTTCCTTATTTTCCTTGTCGACGAGATCCTGGCGACCACCCTTGGCGAACTGGTCGATGGATTCTTTGCGCTGTTTGACGAGGGTTTGCAGCAATTGAATGGATTCAGGTTCGTCGAGCGGGCGCTTTTTCTCCACTTCCTTTAATTGGATTGCGGATTTCACCATGCGCAAGACGCTGAGGCGCAGCTCTTCTTTGGCGCGCATGGCCGCAACGATGTCTTTCTGAATCTGCTCGGAAAGAGTCATGTCCAACTCCTTTTTTTGAACTATAACAGAGGCGAGTGGCGGCTCGCGGGATTTCTGATGAAGTGAAATGGTTTGTTGCGATTGACAGTCCGCGAAACGCACAGTAATTTGGATAGTTTCCACTACACGGGAAGAGACCGCTGAGGGAATCAGGGCGGCGATTACCCGAAAACGAGGAGCCATGAAAGTTATCGTTGCAGACAAGATCAGCGAACGCGGCGTAGAACTGTTGAAAAAGACGGGCTGGAACATCGTGCAGACGACGAAGGAGTCTCTGACGGGCGAACTGGCGGATGCCGAAGCGCTGATCGTGAGGAGCGCCACGCGTGTAACGCCGGAGTTGATGGATAAGGCGCCGCATCTTCGCGTGGTAGGGCGCGCAGGCGTGGGCGTGGACAATATCGATCTGGATGAGGCCACCAAGCGCGGCATTCTGGTGATGAGCACGCCGGGTGGAAGCTCGGTGAGCGTGGCGGAACACACGATTGCGCTGCTGCTATCGCTGGTGCGGCAGATTCCGCGATTTGACGCTGCCATGCGGGAAGGGAAGTGGGAGAAGTCGTCGTCGGGTGCGGAGGTGCGCGGGAAAACGCTGGGGCTGGTGGGACTGGGCAGGATTGGGCGCGAGGTGGCGATTCGGGCCGCGGGATTTGATATGCGGTTGCTGGCGTTTGACCCGTACCTGAGCGAAGCGGCGGCAAGCGAACTTTCGGTGGAACTTGTCCCGTTGGAAAAGTTATTCGCGGAGAGCGACTTTATTTCCTTGCACACGCCGGTGGGTCCGCAAACCCAAGGCATGATTAACGCGGCGGCCCTGGCGCAGATGAAAAAAGGTGTGCGCATCATTAATGCAGCGCGCGGCGAACTGATCAACGAATCCGATCTGGCGGCTGCGCTAAAGAGCGGGCACGTGGCTGGAGCGGCGCTGGACGTTTTCGCAGAAGAGCCGCCCAAAAATAGCCCGCTGATTGGCTTGCCCAATGTAGTAGCGACTCCGCATGTGGCGGGCTCCACGGCCGAAGCGCAGGAGGAACTGGGCATCCAGGTGGCGGTGCAAGTACGCGATTACCTGGCGGAGGGCATCATCAAGAACGCTGTGAATCTGCCGGCACTTTCGCCGGAACAGTATCGCCGCGTGCGGCCGTACCTGGCGTTAGCGGAAAAGCTTGGGTCGCTGGTTTCGCAGGCTGCGGCAATGCGCCCGGCGCGAATTCGGATTCGGTATGCGGGCGAACTGTCGGAGGTTGGAACGCATTTGTTACGAAGTGCGGTGCTGGCGGGGTTGTTGAACGCGGTGCTGGACGAAAAAGTAAACGTGGTGAACGCGCCAGCGGTGGCGGCAGGGCGCGGGCTGACGGTGGAGGAGGAAACGCGGCGGCGCGAACACGGTTTCCCACACACATTGGAAGTGTCCGCGCTACCCGACCGGCCGGGAGCCAGCGGTTTCACGGCGGAAGGCACGGTGCTGCACGACGGCACGCCGCGGGTGATTCAAATCGACGGGATCGCGCTGGAAGCGCAGTTGGACGGAACAATTCTGTATTTGCGCAATCACGATGAGCCTGGAGTAATCGGACACGTGGGCACGACGCTAGGGAAGCACGGTGTAAACATTGCAACGTTCGCACTTGGCCGCCGCGAAGCTGCTCGTGGAGCAGAGGCCGTATCACTGGTCCGCCTTGATGGACAAGTGACGGAGGCGATTCTGGGGCCGATTCGGGAGTTTACCGCGATAACGCAAGCTAAATTGTTGCATTTAGGCTAGAAGTTCTCGGACATTTACATTAATCCCAGTATTCAAACGTCTTCTTGAGGCTATCAATACAACCGTATTGACACCGAGGCCAGTTAGGTCTTTAATGCTAACCCAATCGGGTAGGGTTAGTGGGGTCGGACACAGGATCTCGAAGCGACGGGGTGACGAGAGCCTGCGCGCGCTGGATTAGTTTTGGGAAATGATTCCAGAGTCCAAGTCCTTCACGAACCTAAATTACATAAGAGTCGAGAATTTATAAGTGTAAAGGAGCTGTCCATGTTTTGGGCTTCCATGCGACGTAGCTTTACTGCTGCGATTATTTTGGCTTTAGGCGGTACTCTCGCTCTTGCGCAATCTGGTACGACCTCGCTCCGTGGCACCGTGCTCGACAAGTCGGGCGCAGCAATCGTGGGAGCGAAAGTTACTCTGTCCAGCGAATCTCAAGGCTTACATCGAGACACGACGACAAACAGCAGCGGGGGATATGAGTTCACGTCTCTCACGCCCGGCACTTATTCCCTGACGGTTGAAATGAGCGGGTTCCGCAAATATGACCACGGGAACCTGGAATTGCTGGTGAATGCGCCCGCAACAGAAAATGTCACCCTGCAGATCGGGTCCAACACCGAGACGGTGGAAGTTTCGGCGCAGGCCGCGGCGATTAACACCACGGACGCTTCATTGGGAGTGGCCTTCAATAACCAGCAGGTGAAGGAACTGCCGATGGAAAGCCGCAACGTGCCGGACTTGCTGACGTTGCAGGCTGGCGTGGTGTACATCGGGAACAATCCGCAAATTAACACCATGGTGGACACGCGGAGCGGCGCGGTGAACGGAGCGCGAAGCGATCAGAGCAACGTAACGTTAGATGGAGTGGCGGTAAACGACCGAAACGGAGATGCCTTCACTTCCGTGTTGCCCGTGACGCTGGATTCGGTGGAAGAGTTTCGCGTTACGACAACGAATTACAACCCGGATCAGGGGGGCAGCGGAGGCGCGCAGGTTTCGCTGGTGACCAAGAGCGGAACCAATAATTTCCATGGGTCGGCGTATGAGTACAACCGCAACACGGCGACCAGCGCCAACGATTACTTCAACAAGCAGGCACAAATCAACACGTGCCTGGCCAATGGAACTCCGTTGAGCCAAATCGACTGCAACCAGGCGCCAAAACTGGTGCGAAACATTTTTGGCGGTTCGGTGGGCGGGCCGATCAAAAAAGACCGGCTGTTCTTTTTTGCGAATTATGAAGGGACGAGGCGATCAGAAGGGCAAGTGGTGAACACCGTAGTGCCGTCGGATACAGCGCGGGACGGAATCGTAGAGTACCCGTGCACGAATACATCGCAATGTCCTGGAGGAACGGTTACGGGCCTCAGTGGCCAATCGTACACGGTGGCGCCAGGGAACTATGCGTTGAGCCCGTCGGCCATAAAGGCGATTGACCCGTTGGGAATCGGTGTGAATCCCAATGTAATTAATTTCTTTAACAGCGGATATTGGCCGCACGCCAACAGTGCCGCCAGCGGCGACGGCTTGAACACACTTGGGTATGTGTTCAGTTCGCCGATCAGCCTGGTCCAGGATTGGTACATCGCGAAGATCGACTACAACGTGACGCAAGACGGGAAGCACCGAATCTCGGTGTCCGGGGCGCTGGCGAATGTGAGCAATCCTGGAGCGCAGTTTCTGCCTGGGCAGGCTCCCGAAGACAGCCTGGTGAATTACAACAAGGGGATCATCGTCGGATACACCGGCGTGATCACGAACTCGATCGTGAATAACTTCCGGTACGGTTTCATTCGTGAAAGCGTGGGTCAGATCGGCAATTCGAACCAGCAATGGATCATCTTGCGAGGCTTGAACGATCAAAATGGAGCGATCACCCGGACGCAACAGTTCCAGCGGCCGATTAACACGTTTTCCGACGATGTTTCCTGGAGCCATGGAAGACACACCTTCCAGTTTGGAGGAGTAGTCGGTCTGGTTCGCGATGCGACCGCAAACTTCGGAACTTCGTTCAGCGATGGAATCGTGAATTCGGCCTGGTTGGATACCGGCGGGATCACGACGACCCCGAATTCACCGCTGAATCCCACGTTTGTCGGTTTGCCTGCTGTAAACGGCGACACGTTCGGACTGAATTATGACTTTGCCGTTGCGAATGCACTGGGATTCGTATCGGAAGTGGATGCTTCGTACAACTACCTGAAGAATGGAAGCGTGCAACCGCAAGGAGCCCCGGTAGCGCGGCATTATGCCGAGGACCGCTATGAGATCTATGGGCAAGACACGTGGAAAGCCACACCGACGCTCACTTTGACGATTGGGCTGAGATATTCGCTGTTTTCTCCTCCGTGGGAAACCGGGGGTTTGCAGGTGGCACCTTCGCCCAACCTGGGCGCTTGGTTCAATCAGCGCTTGTCGAACTGGAAGAACGGAATAACATCCAGCGCTGACGCGCCGATCTCGTTTGACCTTGCCGGGCCAGCAAACGGCGGCAAGCCGGGATACTACAACTGGGATTACAAAGATTTCGCGCCACGCTTTGCTTTTGCGTGGGCACCCGCCAAATCCGATGGAATCCTGGGAGCGCTTTTTGGTGGAGCTGGGCGGACATCCATTCGCGGTGGATTCGGGATGGTTTACGACAACGTGGGCGAAAGTTTGATCAACACCTTTGATCAGAACGGAGCCTTCGGCCTGAGCACTTCTCTCAGCAATCCCGCCGGCAGCGAGTCCGTGAACAGTTCTCCACGGCTGACCGACATGCACACGATTCCGGCTACGGACCTAAACGGCGGCCAAATTTTGTTGCCGGCACCTCCGGGTCAATTCCCGCAAACGTTCCCGAGCACACTTGACACTGGCGGATTCGCGATCGCTTGGGGGCTCGATAACACCATCAAGACGCCGTATGCCTACACCATGGATCTGTCCATGTCGCGTCAGTTGAAAAGCGGATTTTCGGTGGAAGCGGCATACGTTGGACGCTTGGGCCATCGCTTGATGGCGCAAGAGGACGTTGCGCAGCCATACAATTTCGTCGACAAGAGCACGGGTGTCGACTACTACAGCGCAGTCGGAGCGCTGGCGAAACTTTACCGCCAGAATGTGCCGACCTCGCAAATCACCGCGGCTACGGTGGGACCCACGGCGACCTATTGGAAGGACATCATTCAGCCGTTGAAACCGGGCGGAGCGTATTCGCTGATTTGCTCGGGCGGAAGCACGCAGAGTGCGCTGCAGGCGGCGTATGACCTGTTTAGCTGCAACTCTACAAATGAGACCACAGCGCTTTCCATTCTGGATGGCCAGTCAGGAGCGGGCGGGATTCCGGATGCGAATCTGCCGAACGTTCTGTACAACCCAACGAACGGGCCTTTCACATTCTTCAACCCACAGTATTCGTCGCTATATGCGTGGCGGAACGTGGGAACGACGAGCTACAACGCGTTCGAGTTTACGGTTCGTCACACCATGATTCATGGATTCCAATTTGACGCGAACTACACTTATTCCAAGTCGATCGATCTTTCCTCGGATGCATTGCGCGTCGGGGCGTTCGGAGGAGGCCTTGGAGGAGCGATCACGAACGCTTGGGAACCGAACCAGTTGCGGGGAGCTTCCGACTACGACCTGCGCCATCAATTCAATACCAACTTCATCGTGGACATGCCTTTTGGCCAAGGAAAGGCCATTGGACACGATGTAAGCAAACCATTGAATGCGCTGATTGGCGGCTGGCAGTTGACCGGATTGTTCCGCATGACCAGCGGCTTCCCGGTCAACGTCGGAAACGTTTTCGGGTTTCCGACCAACTGGGAGTTGACGGGCAATGCGAACCTGACCGGCCACGCCGACACGGGTAACGGTCACCACGCCGTCATCGATGGGAACGGCAACCCGCAAATCAGCATCTTTGCAAACGGAGCCAACGCGCTCTCCAGCTTCTCCGCAGCGCTTCCGGGATTTTCCGGCGCGCGCAACCAGATCCGCGGCGAGGGCTATCGGGGACTGGACCTCGGGTTAGCCAAGCGATGGACCATGCCTTGGTCTGATGGACAGAGCCTACAATTCCGCTGGGAGGTATACAACGTCACGAATACCCCCATATTCAATGTCCAGACGGCCAACATCGCCATGTATCAAGGGCCGACCTTTGGCAACTATACTTCGCTGCTGAATCAGCCGCGCGTAATGCAGTTCGCATTACGGTACGAGTTCTAGGTTTGCTGCAGCTTTCCCGCCGGAGAGAGCGATCTCTCCGGCGGTTTTTGCTTTTAGGGCTGTTGATTGGCGGTGTGTGCCGAGGGAATTGCGGCTTTCTTCCGTGGTGGCTGCGTGCATTGGCCTGTGCTATTCTAAAAGTCCGCGTGAGGAGCTTCCTGCTGCTTGCGCTAAATGTCGGGGCGTGGCTCAGCCTGGCTAGAGCGCCTGGTTCGGGACCAGGAGGTCGGTGGTTCAAATCCACTCGCCCCGACCACTTTCGATTTCTTCCCAATCTGGATCCCCCGCGTTTGCAAGAAGTATCCTGAATACCATAGCTTGCAGGGTGTCATCGGGTGGTTCAAAGAAGCGGATATCCGTGCGGTACAGAATTCCTTCAGGAAAGAGGGCATTTTGAACCGTCAACTTGTCAGTCAAATGAGCACTGGCCCATAGAGCTTTGGCAGGGATCGTGGTGCGTGAAGTATCGGCAGTCAACTGCAACGCAGCCTCTGCTTCTGCAACGAACGAACACTGAGCGGCCTCAATGCCCTCAATGTCATGGGCAATCATGTCAGCCATCTCTCTAAACTCTTCCTGCTTGAGTTCACCGCGAAGCTTCGATTCAATCAGTGAGTTGCGCAGTGCTTTCTTCTCTGAGAGTTGCGTTGCAAGGTGACGCTGCTTCTGCTCTGCGTCTTCAATTCGTTTCTGCGCGTTGGCCTTTGCCAGAACTGGCAGAACGTTTACCAGCGCATCAAACGCTGGCTGCATGCCTTCTAGGAAGCGCAACCAGTCAGCTTCCAGCTTCTCTCTGCTCACGCTGACCGGGTTGCTGCACTGTTTGTTCCAACACCAATAGCGCGGGTAGGTCTTGCTTCTGCCCTTGGCGTTGCCAGAGGTAAGCTTTGCCCAGCAGTACCCGCACTTGACGAATCCGCGAAGCGGGAAGCTGTCATCAACAGTCTTCTTTGGCACGGCCTTCTTCTTTCCGCGAAGCGTGTCCTGAACACTGTGCCAGAGTTCCTCTGATACCAGAGGGGTGAAGTTCCCCTTGTACACCTGTTTCTTGTGGGCAATCAGACCACAGTAGACAGGATTCTTCAGCATGAAGCTGAATGTCTGTCGGGTAAGCTTGCGGCTTTTTTTCGTTCTCAGACCAGCAGCCGTGACGAAGGCGCGAACGTGGTCTGAACTGTGGCCACCCGTTCCCATCATCTCAAAGCACTGGCGCACAAGCGGTGCAGCGTCATCAAACACGATGGTCTTGATTCCATCCTGTCTGATGTTGCGATAGCCCAGCGGTGCCATGTGCAGCCACTGGCCTTGTTCACGATGAACTTGAAAGCGGTAGCGCACGCGGGAAGAAAGACTATCTGAGTAGAACCCGCCAAGGGCGGCCAGTATGGTGCCAGTGAGCTTCCCGCTGGGGGAATCGTCAAGCATTGGTTCGTCAACCGAGATGAGACGCACGCCAAGCTTTTTCAGGACTGCACAGGCAACTGCCCGCACCTCATCGTTGCGGCTGAAGCGGGTGGTGTCCTGAACTACGAAGTGGGTGACTTTGCCGTTACAGTGCTGATGAAATCAATGGCTTCGTCAAGGGTGGGGCGTTCGGTCTTCCATGCAGATTCACCGGCGGCGGAAAAAACCTTCAAAACAGGGACTCCTTCAACCCTGCACCAATCCTCACAACGTTTCTGCTGGGCTGGAAGGTTCAGTTAACGGGTTCGGGGACCGAACGTTTATCGGCACAAATGGCACTTTTTCGGTAACCGCGGGACTTAGGCGACGGTTCATCAGTTTGGGATGTCGTCTTATCGCGCCTGCGTTACCGGAACTGGCCCAAACGGTGCCTGTCCGGACCGACGAATGGGCTTCGTCCCTGCCACCGGGAAGTACATCTTCCAGAAAGTGATCTCGGTCGATACAAACTCAAAGGCCACATTTCTCTTGCCATCACGAGCGGGCTTCGCCGACACCACCTTGCATTCCGCCTTCTGCCCGCTGTTCACATTAATCAACATCAGCTTTTGCCCGATCCTTACCTCTGGCTCCAGCGCCATCATCCCACCGTGCCTGCTCACGGAAAGGGTCCGTGCCTCAACTTTAAGTTTCCCGCTGTTCTCTGTCTCCCCGTGAACAATCAGGTCCACACACAATCCGACTCGGGCCGTCCGTCGGCGTTCGATACTGCGGAAATGTTGAGTTCCCATAGCGGCTCGTACCTCTCGAGTGGGATGATGATTTGGCAAAACTATCTGAAGCTTTGTGGTCTCAGTCCGGTTCCATTTCGCAATGCGCAGCTGTATCGCTGCCAAGTAGATCGACGAGAGAATCGACGTGATCAATACCAGGCAATTCCACATTGAGTTGATCTTAGATTTTGCACAACGCTCTAGAAATAGCGGGTCCGTACCGAAACAGCTGCGACCTGCTAGTACCTTTGCTCCAGCACTCTCACGGCCTTCTGACGCCACGCGAAAAAACCAATTGTCGGCTAAGCGGTTGAGCAGGACTTAGAGCCATTCGTTGGTTCGCCGGATACAGTCTTGACGCACGTGACTCCGGGGAGTATACCGCCACAGACCGTCCTCTAACACTCCGAGGAGGCATTAGCCAATGCGAAAATCTTTGTGGATTATCCCCATACTATTGGTAGCCATCGGCGCGCCCAACGCCAGCGCGGACCCGGTAAATCTTTGCGCATTTACGACAACGCCAGGGGGTGACGTCGTTCTGGGAACTAACAAACCTCTGACCGACTCGGCAACACTCGGACGCCTCTGCAGTTACCCGGGCACGCTTACTTTCACGCTAATCGACGTGTTTGGAAAAGCGACTTCGTTCCAGTTTGGCGACGTCAATTCTGTTACGGCGATGGGCACGTTTCCCATCACTGGTCCTGTCCCTGATGTGGCGGGAACATACAAATGGATTGCCACCTACACCCCCAAGATGGGCGAACCCGTTAAATCCGGCTTCGAAAAACAGGTGGTGACGCCGGAGCCGGCCACAGGCGCCCTCATCCTCGTCGGAATCGGGTTCCTACTGGTAATGCGGAAACGTTGCGCCTCGGGCCTAACACCGATCGTTGACTGATTTGTGCGACGTGGAATTCGCAAAGTGTCTAGGTTCGAGGAAAAGTTCAGGTCCCTAGGACGACGCTGAGCGACTTCGCGGCCCGAAACTGGCCAGAGCTTGGGCTTCATCGTCAAAACTTGGAATGATGTCTAGCAGATGAAATACGGTCAGCACCCTCCGCACCCCGCCCGCCCGGGCTTAGTAGTTTTAAGTCGCCGTCGTGTCGTTTGAGGAAAGCATACGTCTCTATGATTATGCTGACGCCGGAACTGTCAACCTGCGACAGGTCTCTTATATTCAACAATAGCTTGCGCACACCTTTGGCAACCAATTCTTGTAGATGGCTGTTCAATATCTCGCTTTCGCCACCGCTGATAGTCGACTTTCCCCACAGGTCCAATATAGTGATATCGCCGAATTCACGGAATGTTATATCAAGGCCCATGGTGTCTTTTGTTCGATGCGGATTGGTGATGGTCGTTACTTTACAGGAGCAACAAGTTAGGCTACGTCCGGAGCTTGGGGAGCTTGATAAAACCAAGAAGAACGAATTAATTGACGGCATCTGTCGTTTTTAAATTCTCAAAATGGATTCCAATTGGACCAGCTAAAGGGTTGCTCATGAACCCAACCATCGCCTCTTTCTGTCCATTGAAAAGTCGTGCTAGAGTCCTCTCGCACAATTATTATCCAGCCTCAATTCTGGTACGAGGTGTCGAATGAAACGATTCATAGGAATATTTTTCCCTGTGCTGGGGATTCTGCTAGCCTCACAGGATGTTTCTGCGCAGGAATGGGCGCGACTGCAACTCGAAAAATCACCACGTCATCGTGAATGGGTGTCCGTAAAGCATGATGCCCGCACAGTGGAGGCGCTCATTGTTTACCCCGAATCGAAAGAAAAGCGGCCAGTAGTGGTAGTAATCCACGAAATCTTTGGGCTGAGCGACTGGGCACAGGACCTTGCCGACGAGGTCGCTGCTGCGGGCTACATTGCTGTCGCGCCGGACCTGCTGAGCGGAATGGGACCGAACGGGGGGCGGACGAAAGATTTTCCCGAGGGTGCAGCCACGGAGGCCGTCAGCAAACTGAATCCAGACCAAGTGACCGCTGATTTGAACGCTGTAGCTGACTTCGGTCTCAAGCTGCCTGCCTCAAACGGAAAATTGTACGCTGCAGGGTTCTGCTGGGGTGGCGGGCAGACTTTTCCGTTTGCTACCAACGGCAGCGGCCTTAGTGCAGCATTCGTTTTTTACGGGCCTCCTCCAGACAAAGACGCGATGACTCGCATCAAGGCACCCATCTACGGTTTCTACTCTGGGAATGACGCTAGGATTGACGCCACCGTCCGAGACACAATCGCCGCAATGAAAGCAGCGGGCAAAACTTACGACCCCGTGACTTACGAAGGCGCAGGTCATGGCTTCATGCGTGCGCGAAGCGCCTGACGCCAGCGAAGCTAACAAAAAAGCTCGCGACGACGCGTGGCAAAGATGGAAAACCCTGCTTGCTAAATGAAGACACTCGACGGCAAGACTTCTCCGGCACTAAAAACCGATATACCGTTCTAGGCATTTGTAGGGATCAAACTGCAAAGTCGCGATTACTGCGTTCAACGAAGCACACAAAAACAAATAGCTCTGTGTGCGGCTCAATCTTTACGGAAGAGCAGCGTAAACTCAGCGGCAGATGCAGAAAAAATGGTGACGCCGCCGCCATCCCATCTGACGTTTATATATTCCTGACCGTCATGTGCCGCACGGATTCTGGTCACACTGCCGAATTGCTCGTACTCGTTCTTTACATAATCGCCTACCGTCGGAGTTTCACCACCGATATAGGGCATTGACAAGTGCCTCTCGTCACGTCGAAGGTTTCAAATCATGAGAAAGGAACGGTGAGAACGGGGTCCACAAGGTCCGCCCAAGGCCTTTGGTTAGTGCCGCTCTTTCTCGCCGTCCCGGAGCTATGGTAGAGACCGTCGAGAATCGTACGCTGTCCACTTTTGCACAGTTTGCGGAGATTTGTTGGCCGGTTAGGTGCAGGCACACGACCGAAAGCACGGAATCGAATCATTTAAATAACCAAAAGGCCCGCCGCTTTCAACAGGGTGGGGCTATTTTGTCATAACAATTTCCGGTCACGCCCCGCTTGTCTTCACGAATCGATAAGCAAAAGCTACTAAGTCCTAACCGGCGTGATACAGTTTACAACTTCCGCCCACGAGGTATTTATGCCAGAAAATCAGGATATGCTAAGCCAATCTCTTCTCACCGATCTGACTGCGCTGCGCGACAATCTCGACAAGACTTGGACTATCGTGCTCTCGCTGCCTATGGGAAATGCCAGAACAAATCTTGAACTCATCCATCAAAGTACTCTGCAATTGAGTCTGAACATGAAAAAGACTTTGATGGAAATGATCTACGGTCGGTAGGCTCGGACCACCTTCTGATTTATTGGGTATGTGATCGTTTTTCTGACCGAAAAATTGCCATTGACTCAAACATTTGCGCCGAAACATCGCGTGGGGCCTTTCCATACCTTTGGCCGTGGAAACGGATGTTCATCTCCGCGCTAAATCTGTCTGGTTCCGACATATACGATCAACAAGCCATGGTGATTCGATGCTCTTTACCCGACAGCGCCCATGGCATCGCTCCCAGAATTGAGAGGCACGCGAGCGTGGATTGTGGTGCCACGCTTGAGTTGCGAGTCGATTGAAAGCGTTCCATTAAGCAGTTTCAGCCGCTCCTCCATGCTGATGAGGCCAAGCCCCCGCGTCTCCTTTATTGCTTCGCTGTCAAAGCCTGCGCCGGAGTCGCTAACCCTAAGATGAATCTCCTCCACCGTTGCCCACAATTCCACCTCGCACCGCAGTGCCCCGCTGTGCTTTGCCAAATTGTTTAGGGCTTCTTGCAGAACTCGGAACAGGCAAAGAGAAATGTCCCGCGGCAATGGCCTTGGCAAATCGTGGGTTTTGAAATCAATCTCTATTTTCCGCTGCTCTCCGAACTCCTTGCAGAAGCCTTTCACGGCCGCGGCTATGCCCAGATAGTCGAGTTTTGACGAGTGCAACTCGTGGGACAACACTTGAATATCGGTCGCTATTTCTGAAGTCTGCTTCTGTAGTTTGCTCATGCGGCGACGGACTTCAGCCGACAAGTCGCGAGGGTTCTCTTGGAGTTGTGCTAGCTCGATTGTCAACAGTGCGAGACGTTGACCGATGTCATCGTGAAGCTCTCTGGCGATCCGGGTGCGTTCTTGCTCCTGGGCCTCGATCATCCTGCGGCTCACGCTGGAAAGGGCCTCTTCCGCAACCTTGCGATTCGTAACATCCGCTGCCAGGCCTATGATACGCAGCATCCTACCTTGATCGTCGAATAAAGCGCGCCCGTTTGCCTCCAGCCAAATTGCATTACCATCGGGACGTAGCACCCGATAACTGGTTTCATAGGTAGGGTTTTCAGGGGAAAGCCCGTTCTCCGGAGCAGTATAGGCCTCTCGGTCGTCGGGGTGGACTCTGGGGAGAAATTGTCGGCCAGTATCGCGTGTCGGGTCGTCCATCCAATTGAGAATATCTGTGCACTGTCCTGATCGCACGATCACATCGGTTGCCGTATCCCACTCGAAGGCATACATCCTTCCAGCTTGGACCGCCAGACGAAACCACTCCTCGCTTTTACGCAGTCTTTCTTGTGCGAGCCTGCGTTCAGTGATGTCTTGAATCGTCCCGAGAAGCCGTACGACTCGGCCCGAAGTATCACGCAGAGCTTCGCCCCGAGCAACAACCCATCTTGTGGTGCCGTCGAAGGGGACCATCTCAAGATCAAGCTCGTATGGTGTTCCAGTGCGCAAGGCTTCTTCTACGGCGCACCGCAGCTGTTGCCAGCTTTCGGCGGTGTAGAGCTTTGCGTGTTCCTTATAGTTGACAGGAGGCAAACTGGAATCCAAGCTTGCGATTCGATAGAGTTCTTCTGACCACGCGACCGCATCAGTATCTGGGTCCCATTGCCAGCTGCCTACCTTAGCCAGCCGCTGCGCTTCTTTAAGTTCCTCCTCTCTCTGCCGTAATACTTGCTCCCCTTGCGTGCGCTCTTCCACAAGAACTGCCAGAGCCATGAAAGGCGCCGCCGCGAAAAATAAGAACAATTGCAGTGACAGCACATTGATATGAGGTCCCGGTTCAGCGAACGGACCTCGGCCGTGGACTGCGCCCCAAATCGACACAAAGGCAATTGCAATCATCGCGGTACTGACCCCGGTGGGTCCGAAACGCAAAGCGGACCACAGCAGTAGTGGCACAAAAGAATAAAGCAGCGCCGGAGGGCTACTTCCTCCAAGATCGGCGAAAGCGAGACGTCCCAGAATAACCAACGCAACGAGCAGCGCAGCTGCTTCCAGGAAATAAGCACGTGGTTTCTGGGTCCAAGCCGGAATTTCTCTGGCCCAACCCAGAATGGCAGGCATCAAAGTGAGGAATCCAAGCACTTCCGAAAAGAAAGCCACCTTCCAACTTGCCCAATAGTTGCTACTGGTGGACAGGCCTCCGAGGAATGCTCCAACAAATGGAGCCAGGAACACCGCGTAGAATGAATACTTGGCCAGGGACTTCACACTATTCAGCCGGGGAACGCCCTCGAACGAGATTCTAAGACACAAAGCGGCGATGAGGACTTCTACTGCATTCGACAGAATGAGCCAGGCAATGGAACGGATCGGCCCACCTGTTTGCAGGTCGTAGAGGAAAAATCCAGCGAGGCCTGCTGTGAGGACTACTGGCCAGATCCTTCGCCGAACCAGTAACAGCATTGATGCCAAAAGCACGTTTCCCAACCAAAGCGGCGAGACCATTTGCGGTCGTACTATCAAGGCCCCGCCTAACCTCGCGGCAAGGTAAGAGAGGGTAATCACCAGACACGCTTGGATCACCAAGCGGTGTGGGAGATTCTGATTCGCCAAGCCCCACGATAGGCGACCACGTACGGTTTCGATGGCTTACCTCCGGCCAGCAGGACCAGTTGCGGCGTGTTGTGCAGTAAACCAAAAGCACTTTCACGGTTAGTGGAGAAAATTTAACATACTACGCGCGTAACGCTAGGTTCTGTATATCGACGCAATTCCAGGGAATCGGTTCCGCACTGTGTGCATACGGATGCATGAAAATCTGTGCCGCGCGTTGCGGAAACCTAGAACATAGCGAGGGCAAGGTCGCGGCAGTTTGACCGACCCCGCGCCAAAAGCCAAGCACCTGTCAAGTCCGCAGAGCTTCAGCGATACAGCACCTAGTCAGCAACCCATGCTGCTGCCTATCATTTACATGGTGTCTATCTAGGTGCCATTCAGGGGCGAAGCGCAGGGCGAAACCTAGTCAATACATGGACAAACCCAAGCGGCTGCATGGCCAGCCTTCCCTGTTGTAGTTGCAACCCATTGATTGCAAGAGGGTAGGGGGTATCTCCTTTTCTATCAACACATTGTAAAAGACCGCCGCGTCCCCAAGATTTTTGCGCGTGCAATGGATTCATTTTCTTATTTTTTCACAGACAGTTGTAGGTCTTTCCTTGGGCTTTGCTGGCAATTGGCCGCACTCGGTTGACACAAAAACGATGCTTTTTGCTCAAAAATTAGACCATTCGCACGCCAAATGCTGACCAATGGTAAGAAACCACCTAGGAAGACCAGCGAGGACAGAGCGTATTTTCTGCGCCGCATTGCCGGAGTGTAAGGCGACGATACCGGCAAAAGCAAAAACGACGCCAACATCAAGCTTTCAATGCAGCCGGCAGCGTCTCCGCCGTCAAGTACCATGCCGAGGCGCAATGTGTCACGCCGAAGCGGCGCGCCTGCGCGAAGAACTCGCTCAAGTCGAAAGCCATCTCTTTACGGTGGGAGCCCGATGCGACCCACCAGGTCGGCGAAACGCGGGTCAGACCGCAACGGGTCCCAGAGTGGCTCCACTTTAAGGTAGCCGAGACGACCGGTGCGCTCCCCGTAAGCCTTTTCGAGCCACGCGAAGGCTTGATCCTTCTCGCCGAGCCCGGCATAAACAGCAGCAAAAGAAACGGCGGGTGTATACCTCTCCTTCGAGGCCGCCTCAAGCTGATCGAGTATGCGCAGAGCCTGACTTCGCTCACCCAACCGCGCATGCGCGTACCCCAGAAGAGCAAGGGACATGGCCCTGCCTCGGCTCAATACAGAGTACTTTTCCAGCGTAGGCAGACCTTCTCGGTACATCCCTTTTGAGATATACACTTCCCCCAGCGTCGCGTATGAAACGGCAAAATTCTGATCCAGCTCCAGCGTTTTATGGGACTGCTCGATAGCTTGGTCAAATCGCCTTGCGAGGTAAAGCTGCACAGTCAAGCTGTGGCTGACGGCAGGTGAAGCGGGATCGAGATCAAAGGAGTGTTTCGCCACTTCCAAGGCTTGCTCCGACCGCCCGAGAGAGCTGAGATAGAAAGGATAAAAGGTGTGCACTCTGGAATAAGCCGGATTCAGGGTGAGAGCTTGCTCAAAATGCTTTCCTGCGGCCGGCCAATCCCAATCGTACATGTAGCTGACGTATCCCAGGGAGACGTGGGCTTCACCCAGGCGGTCGTCAATCTCGAGCGCCCTCGCGGCCGCGGCCTTCGCTTTCGGCATTGCTTCCCGCGGAGGAACCACGTCGAAAAACGAAAAATAGGTGTAGGTGTCGGCCAAACCCACGTAAGCCAGCGCGTAAGCCGGATCTTTGGCGGTAGACTGCTGGAAGTATTCAATGGCTTTTTGAAATCCGTCCGGGGTCCGCTTGTTCCAGTGGTAGCGGCCCTTCAGGTAAAGCTGGAAAGCTTCTGGGTTAATCGGGTGGCTGTTTGCCAACCGCTCCTGCTCCTGCGCAGTGAGTTTCACGCGAATCTCGCTGCCGATGGCGCGCGTGACCTCTTCTTGCATGGACAGCACGTCACACAGATCGCGCTCATAACTGGCCGCCCAGAGATGATGATCCGTCGGAGCTTCAATCAACTGTGCGCTGATCCGCACTCGGCCGCCTACCCACATAACAGCGCCTTCGACCACGGCATCCACGTGCAGCTCCCGAGCGATCTCCGGCAGGGACTTCTTCGTTCCCTTGTACCGCATCGCCGATGTTCGAGAGATAACCTTCAATGCGCTGATCTGGGTCAGATTGGTGATGAGCTGGTCGGTCATCCCGTCAGCGAAATATTCCTCGTCGGGATTCTTGGAAAGGTTTTTCAATGGAAGTACAACAAGAGATTGAATCTTTGGGCTGCTCAGCTCCCCGAGCAAGTTCTGCGAATCATGCAAACCAACCGCGCTGATAAAACGGTAGCCGCGCCGAGGCAAGGTCTCGACATAGTTTGGCTTTTCCGCCGAATCGCTCAGCGCGTCCCTAAGTTTGTTGACCGCAGCATTAAGGCCGTGGTCAAAGTCTACGAACCTATCCGTTGGCCAAAGCCTGGCGCGTAATTCCTCGCGCGTTACTAGCTGGCCGGGACGCTCCAGCAGCACTGCCAGGACTTCGAACGGTTGCCCCACCAGCTTGAGCTTCACCCCGTGCTTGCGAAGTTCTCCGGCTCGAAGGTCCGCCTCAAACGGACCGAACCGGACGACTGTTTTTGATGAAATGATGTTCGCCACTGCGTCGCCCTGACCGACCCAGATTCTAGCACCTGACCATGAAGTGTAGAAGCATGTGCCAGCTGCGATGCCCGAAAGGCCTTGTTTTTTCAATCCGTTCCCGGATGACCTCGAATGGACTAATAAATGAGGCCCGCTGCATTGAAGTAGCCGGGAGCTGGCGCCAAGCTCAAGCGCGTTAATGACCAGAGTGAGTTGTACTCAGAGGAGGATTCAATGCAATGGAAATCAATTTCGAGAATGTCGATGCTAGCAATTCCCACAATGATTGTTTGCGGTTTATTGGTCGCAGCTTCCTCAATGGATCCGACAGCGCGGGCGGACAACAATGGGTCTGACAACGGCCTCCAGGGGGCGTGGCGCGTTCAGCTCACGGTGCGCGACTGTCAGACAGGCGTGGCTCTGAGGACCTTCCCGGCCCTGTTTACATTCGCCAGAGGGGGTACCCTTTCCGTGACCACCGCAGGCCAACTCCCCGCCCTAAGCACCACCGGCCTGGGCGTCTGGCGGCACACGCACGGCCACGCTTACAGCGCGGTGTCCGAGGCCTTCGTTTTTGACGCCGCCGGCGTTTGGACGCAGACACATCGGCTTATGCGGGCCATCGAGATCGGTAATAACGAGGACGAGTTCACCGATACAGTTTCGCTTCAAATCTTCGACACCAACGGAAACGTGATTGTGACGGGCTGTGCCACGAGCGTCGGGAGTCGCTTCGAAAATGAGTCGGGGAAAGATGGGTCAGAGTAGAGGCCAATGAGAGTCGAAGGGGCGAGGTGATCCGCCCCTTTTCGGTTCCCAAAAGACGATCGCCTGAGGTAAAGTCTGCCACGAGTGTACGTATTCGAAGAATTGTCGGATATTTTAAGCCCTATCCAGTAGTCGCGGCCCATATGGAGAATCAGACGGTCCCATTGCGCCCCCGAACAGATTGGCTTCCAGTTCTTTCCCGATGGGCATGTGGCGAGATTCAATCAGCTTCAAAAGAACACGTCTGTGCAATCGCATAGCTTTCCCCGTAGGGCGCGAGATCGGCGTCACCACTTCCATGCGCGGCTTGGACCGGCTGTTCTACAGTCCTTTTGCCCTTTGGAAGCACATGGTGTCCTTTTCCTGGCGGCTCTAAGTAAGCAGCCAATATTCGCTGAACTTCTAAAAACGCAATTCCGTCTCTGAAGTTGAGAATAGGCACTCAATTCCCTCGCCGGAGTAAATTCTTCCCATGTGACGAGGACACGCGCCAGATCTTTCGTCACAAAGGTGACCTGCAAATCTCCGCGCAGCCCGTCGATAAACTGCAGAATCATGCTGGCTTTTGTTTCGATGACGGATGACAGCGGTAACGAATTCCATTACGTAGCGGTTCCACCGGCCTGGGACAGCTTGCCGGTGCAGCATTTCGGCTGCACGACAGCAGAGCTGAGAGTTATGGCCGATTGGCTGAAGCAGGGCAGAGGACCAAGCTGGGTCCTCCGGATCTAGAACATGTCAAATCGGCAGTACTTGTGAGTGACGAGTCTATGGTCTATGGTCTGCACCGTGTGCATACGGATGCATCAACATCTGTACCGCGTGTGGCACACACTTAGAGATTGGATGGAAGAAACCACCGGTGACTGACGCTGCCCGCGCTAAGCGCTAAGCACGCTACCCACACCCACTGAGCTTCAGCGAGACAGCAGAGGGTCCAGGTAGCAATAGGAAGCTGGCTGTGCAGGCCGCTTGGGTTTGTCAATGAATGGACCCTGTTTCGCCTTGCCTTTCGCTCTGAATGCCTACCCTGTAGGTGATAGACAGCATGAGAGATAGTGACCCTGCCCGCTCTATGAATTGTATGTCATTGAATGCAAAGAGGGTAGGGGGATGTCATTTATTTGCAACACATTGCGAAAGACCGCCGTGTCCCCTTTCTGCACACACAGGCACGATCATGGACAAGACGGAAGTGAGGACACCACGTACGGCGCCGATCTCCTGGCCGCTTACATCTGCCGCGGCGGGCACGCCGAAAAAATGCCGGAACAATTCATAGGTCCCGTCAATCAAGTACACCTTCATGCGCCTGTGGTCCGCTCCGCACGCGATTTTATACGATCCACTAAGCGATTCGGGGATTCTTCTCGTGCTGCGAATCCGAAATCATCAGACAAGCTCCCCGCGCTGGCTAATCCCAGAATCGCTGGGCGCACCAAAAACGGCGCACTGAAAATATATCTCTACAGTGGCTTGGGGTGCGCTGCCAGTGCGTCGCGGTACAGCTTGAGATTACTCTTGTTCACGACGACGGTGCCAGTATCGACGAATGTGGGCATAGGCGGGGAGAGTGCGGTGTGCCAGTCTTTGGATTGATGGACCGCGTTGTGGTGCAGATCGTCGAGGAACTCCAGCCCGTAGTAACTCATGACGTACGGCTTTTGCGTGATCGTGGCCGAGATTGCATCTACGTCGATCCAATCAAGTGCCTCGGGATCATCGTCGAAGGCCACAATCGGCAGCTTGCCTTCCAGGTGCAAGCCGTGCAACGCTCCGGCAGCGCCAGAACCTCCTGCCGCCTCCAAGCAAATAATTCCATCCATTTTTTCCTTCCTCTGAATGAGCTCGGAAACTTGCTCAGACGCACTTTCCACATCGCCCTTGTCGTCCAGTATCTTCGTCAACTGGATAGCAGGAAAATTCTTCAGCGCCTCAACCACTCCCGCCACTCGATCGTCGAGGTTCCGCTGTCCCGGAATTGTGATGACCGCAATTCTTCCGTGACCCCGAACGAGCGCCGCCATCTGTTTCAGGCTCTCTCTGCCCGCCTTAACGTTATCTGTTCCGATGTACAGCACGCGCTTCGAATCCGGCACATCCGCGTCGACGCAGATGACAGGGATGCCCTGTGCCACCGCCTTGTCAATTTCCGTCTGGAAGATCTCGGGCCGCGCTGCGGAGAGACAGATCCCGGCCGGGTGCTCCTCGACGATCTGGCGGAATACTACTAGTTCCGCATTTGGTGCGTACGCCGTCGGACCGACAAGTTCACCTTTCACTCCGAGCGCTTTGGCCGCGTCCAAAAACCCCGCTTGCGCTTCCCGCCAATAGGGCAGGTTGATATTCGTGGCCACAAACACGTAGCGTTCGGTTTCCTCGTGGTAGGGCTTCGCACAAGACGATGCTATGAGTGCTGCACCTACGAAAATATGAACAGATACGAGACTGGCCCCACGTTTCCCCATGAAATTCTCTTTTCGCGGCGTACCGATGACCCCGCAAAAGCACTCCTTGAGCGGTAGAAGCATACATCGGAATCCTCCAGATTTTCCCACGTCGCGCCACTTATTGTTAGTAGCGTCCGTTTGGTTTAGAGGTCCAGTTGGCTCAGATGCCGGTCCGGCACTCCGCTTCCGGCCGGTTCTCCAATTTGCAGACTGCTGAGCCAATGGGAAGAGGCCGGGACCAGTGGAACCTGCATAAGCCGCGCCTTCTGACACTTATCTGCGAGTCCCCGGCTCTTACTTGACTCGCCCAGCGCCGAGTGCAACCGCAGTGTGTTGTACACCAGCCATTTCTCGATCCTAATTGACAGCGAAATTCCACCGTGATACTTACCGCGGATGATTAAATCTTTCGTTAACGACCGGCGGGGGGTGACCTAGACCGCCGCAAACAACGGTATCGGGTCCTGCGCTGCCAGAACCGTATTGCCCGGTTAAGGAAGGATCTCAAATCAACTGGACGCGTGATTTTTATTGATTCCGAGCATAGCCCGAACCGTAAGGAGAACTCGATGGCTCAGTTTGACGTTCCGTTGGTGCGTTCGCAGTTCGCGCAAACGTCGCGGCGCGACACTTGGTGGATCCAACCCTTAGCTGTTTTCATCGGGCTTTCCACGTTTATCGTTTACTCCACTTGGGCAGCGATGCAAGGCCAGCATTACCGGTTCGGTCCCTATCTTTCTCCTTTTTATTCACCTGAGCTGTTTGGTGATGCCACGCGATCTTGGTTCGGCCTGAAACCGGCATGGATCCCCGCGTGGGTCACCGCCGCGATGCTTATTCTTTGGGCGCCTGGCGGGTTCCGGGTGACTTGCTACTACTACCGCGGCGCTTACTACAAAGCCTTTTGGGCCGATCCTCCGTCGTGTGCGGTGGGTGAGCCGCGAAAGAAATATCTTGGCGAACGCACTTTCCCGTTGATCCTGCAAAATGTCCATCGTTATTTTCTGTATCTTGCACTGCTATTTTTAGTTCTGCTGGCCCACGACGTGTGGAACGCGTTCTGGTTCGACGGCCGCTTCGGCATCGGCGTTGGTACATTGGTGCTCCTTACTAACCTTGTCTTGTTGAGCTGCTACGCGCTTGGATGCCACTCATTGCGCCACTTGATCGGCGGATTTCGCGACCGGCTTTCAAACGCGCCGGTGCAAAAGCGCGCCTACGATTGTGTCAGTTGCCTTAACCTCCGCCATATGACCTTCGCCTGGCTCAGCCTGTTTTCTGTGGGATTTGCGGACCTGTACGTGCGGTTGTGTTCGATGGGCATCTGGAGAGATTGGAGAATTCTCTAGTGGGCGAATATCTCACGCATGAATACGATGTGCTGGTCATTGGGGCGGGTGGTGCTGGCTTGAGGGCTGCTGCGGAAGCCTCGGCAGGCGGCGCCAAAGTTGCTGTAATCACGAAGTCGCTGCTTGGCAAAGCTCACACCGTGATGGCGGAGGGCGGTATCGCAGCCGCTCTCGCCAATGTCGACGAGCGTGACAGTTGGCGAGTTCACTTTGCAGACACCATGCGCGGCGGCCAATACCTGAACAGCTGGAGGATGGCCGAACTCCACGCCAAAGAGGCGCCAGCCTGTGTGCGCGAGCTGGAAGCATGGGGCGCCGTTTTCGACCGGACAGCGGACGGCCGCATCCTGCAACGGAACTTCGGCGGGCATCGCTACCCGCGACTTGCGCACGTGGGCGACCGCACAGGTCTCGAGATGATTCGCACCTTGCAGGATCACGATATTCATCTGGGCATGGACGTCTTTATGGAATACACGGTCGTCACGCTTTTAAAGGATGGCGATCGCATAGCGGGCGCATTCGGCTACGACCGCGACCGCGGGCGATTCCACATATTCCGCGCCAAGGCGGTCGTGCTCGCAACAGGCGGAATTGGCCGCGCCTACAAAATTACCAGCAACAGCTGGGAATACACCGGCGACGGGCACTCCCTCGCGTATCACGCGGGAGCGGCGCTGATGGATATGGAGTTCGTGCAGTTTCATCCAACGGGAATGATCTGGCCCCCAAGCGTCCGAGGAATTCTGGTCACCGAAGGAGTACGAGGCGAGGGAGGCGTGCTGCGCAACCGTGAGGGCCGTCGGTTCATGTTTGACGACATTCCGGCGGCGTATGCGAACCAGACGGCTGACTCGGAAGAAGAAGGCTGGCGCTATACACAAGGAGACAAGAATGCGCGCCGCCCGCCGGAACTGCTTACACGCGATCACGTGGCCCGCTGCATCCGAAGAGAAGTGAAGGAAGGGCGTGGCAGCCCACACGGAGGCGTGTTCCTGGACATCGCGTGGATTAAGGAACGGATTCCCAATGCCACTGAACACATCAAAAGGAAACTTCCCAGCATGTACCATCAATTCAAGCAGCTGGCGGACATTGACATCACGAAGGAACCGATGGAAGTCGGGCCGACCACGCACTACATGATGGGCGGTGTGCGCGTCGATCCTGATTCGCAGATGTCCGACGTCCCAGGGCTCTTCGCTGCGGGCGAGTGCGGCGCAGGACTGCATGGAGCCAACCGGCTCGGGGGAAATTCATTGTCGGATCTGCTGGTCTTTGGCAAACGGGCTGGTGAATATGCCGCGCGGTATGCGAAAGAGAACTCGCTGGGGGCAATCAATCCGGATGAGGTTGCCTTAGCGGAGAAAAACGCACTGGCCGTTTTCGAACGCGAGGGCACCGAAGGACCTTATGCGGTTCAGTACGCTTTGCAGGACATGATGCAGGACCTGGTGGGCATCGTACGTCAGGAAAAGGAAATGTTGCAGGCGCTCGAGCGCATCGAACAGTTGAAGGCCCGCGGGCAAGGGGTTGCCGTCAGCGGAAATCGCGAATACAACCCGGGTTGGCACACTGCCATCGACCTTAACAACTTGCTGACGGTCTCCGAAATGGTGACGCTCGCGGCGCTAGAGCGAAAAGAAAGTCGTGGTGCTCATTTCCGTGACGACTATCCTGCCAAAGACGATAAGTTCGGCTCATTCAACATTGTCATCCGAAAGGGCCGGGGCGGTGACCCTCAGATTATGCGCGTGCCCATTCCGGAGATGCCGACGGAGTTGAAGCAAATCATCGAGGAGATGAAGTAATGGCAACGGCAACGTTCAGAATCTGGCGCGGGGAAAAGGGCGTCGGAAAGTTTCAGGACTATACCACCGACGTCGCCCCCGGAATGGTGGTGCTGGATAGTGTCCATCACATCCAGGCTGAGCAGGCCAATGATCTCGCGGTACGATGGAATTGTAAGGCCGGCAAGTGTGGTTCGTGCTCTGCTGAAATCAACGGGATGCCGAAGCTCATGTGCATGACGCGTCTGAATTCGCTTCCGCTTGAACAGCCCGTAACCATCGAGCCCCTGAAAGCCTTTCCGCATGTTAAAGACCTGGTTAGCGAACTGTCGTGGAACTATGGTGTGAAAAAGCGCATCGCGAAATTCAAGCCGCGCCGTCCGGACGCTCCGGACGGGACGTGGCGCGTGGCGCAAGCAGATGTCGATCGCGTACAGGAGTTTCGCAAATGCATCGAATGTTACCTTTGCCAGGACGTATGCCACGTGCTTCGCGAACACCACATGCACGACCAATTCATCGGGCCGCGTTTCTTGGTTTACGCGGCGGCGCTCGAAATGCACCCACTCGACGACGTGGATCGCATTCCCGAGCTCAGAACGCAGGACGGCATCGGGCTGTGCAACATTACAAAATGCTGCACGAAGGTGTGTCCGGAGAGCATCACCATCACCGAGAACGCCATCATTCCCTTGAAGGAGCGCGTGGTGGATCGCTTCTTCGATCCTTTGACGAAGTTGTTCCGCATGTTCAAAGACGATGGCGCATAGGAGGTTTCCGTGCATTTCAATCTGAAGTCCATTTCGACCGATGGCGTTAGCAAAGCGCTAGAGAAAGCCGAGCGTTACCGGCTTCTAAACGAACCGAGCCTCGCCGAAAGCATTTGTCTGGACATTCTGGCAATTTTGCCAGCACACCAACAGGCACTGGTTTCGCTCCTTCTTGCTCGAACCGATCAGTTCGTCAGCGGTGTTACTTTGAAATCGGCTCAAGAAGTGCTGTTGCGCATCGAGGGCGAGTACGAGCGTGCCTATTACGGCGGCATTATTTGGGAACGCCAGGGACACGCGCACTTGCGGCAAGGCGGCCCTAGCAGCAGTACAAATACTTATCAGGCGCTGCGCGAGGCCATGGAACACTATCAGCGCGCCGAAGCTGTTCGCCCTCCTGCCAACGACGACGCGATCCTTCGGTGGAACGCATGTGCGCGTGTCATTATGCGCAGCCCGGAAATTCGCCCGCCGGCTGACGTGGAAGTTCAACCTATCACAAGCGAGTAGCAGAGTATTTTCCCAGTGTTGGCGTTGGAAAACTATGACGCGAGAGCTTGTCGCAAGTATCCTGCCACGTCGCTAATGAAGCGATGGACGGAAACCTCCGCGATGCGGTGACCGACGATCGCATTCATGGCCTTTCCGACGGCGCCGAATGGTGGCTCGTAAAGGCCCCAGAAATCGAGCTGCGTTTCGGTAGCGGTCAAGGGGTAAATCGAAAGCTCGCCCTTCATGAGTGGGAACAAGTGTGGCGTCGTCGCGGCTTCCCATTCGAGAAGCAACCGGGTAACCGGCGTGGACATAGCGTCAGCAACCTTCTCCTCGACATTCTTGATGGAAATCTTGATATCACTCTTGATTCCAACACCGCCCATGTTGACGTGAAGTTCCGCGGCAATCGATTCCGCCCGGTAGGCGGCAGCCTTCGTAGCCGACTGGAACACCGTGAGAGCGTGCTGCGTCAATGTGTCGCGGACGCGCTCGTAGGGATGGTTCACGTAGTCGTAACAACGAATCTCAGGTCCTTTATTCATCAGCATCGCTCCGGAAACCTTATCATACCGCGATGATGGGTCATGTGGGGCAAGTGATGCGCCCAAAAATTCGTCTCTTGACACCCAATCCGCCCGCCTGCCGGGCGAAAACACAGCGCCTGTCTTCCAGTCGCGGGGGAACTGGCAGAGGAGCTGCCGCCTTGCCCCTCAATCAAGGTCTCATGCGTGCCAAATAGATGCTGCGAAACGGTCCAGAAGTCCGCGGGTCGGAAGTCCGCCTGACAATTGTTCCACAATTGACACATCGAAGGATGACAAGGGACCGGTGGTCTTTGCGTCAGCCATAAACAACTCTTGGCCCCTGAGAGGACATGTAGCGACTGTCTGCAATTTCACTGAGGACCTCTGACCCACGACAGGGATTGGACAGCGACGCCACAATGGCCATTGTCGAGCAGTTCGACCCGAACAACTTGGGTAAGTTTGATTGACGCGGAATCTCTAGTGCGGTCGGCCGTTGCGAGAGTCTTTCTTTGGGTTTTGCCGGCAATTGACCGCAGACGAAGAGAAAAAAACGGCGCTTTTGGCCCAAGAATTGGAGGATCGGGAGCCAAGAGTCTATTCGAACTCGGCGCAATCAAGCGTCGTCGCGTTGTGGCTCGGATCTGAGAGAGTACAGGAATGAAAAGCTTCAATCATCCGCGAAACATCGCGAAGCACGCCGCGGTGCCCTTGTCCAATGATAATTACCTCTGCAGCGCCTCTGGGGGAGGAAAAACGTAGCCCTGAAATGCATGCCGCTCAAACATCTTATCCAAAGACGCTTCGCAAAGACGTCTGGCAATACCTTCCGGGTAGCCCATTATCCGTCCGAAACTTTCAACTTTGGTGAGACGACTATCGGTCGATTGGACTCAACCCGCTCGCAATCTTGTGTGCTATACAGCGGAACGGTCACAGCAAACGCTGGAACCAACCTGAACACTTCCGCACTTGCTCTTGAAACAGGCGGCAATCTCGCGGCAAAAACAAGTCTAAACACACTTGCTGGTGCGGTTAGCGCAGTGTGATGCAAGACAACGTTGCTCAGTTTGGCGGCAATGCGGTTGCCACTGGCACAGGCGCATCTGGCTCTGGAATCCCGCGTGTAACGGTAGCGAATGATTCGCTGTCAGCCGTAGTTTCAGCGGCGAATAGTTCAACTACCCCGCTGGCTGCAAACGGAGTTTTCACAGGCACCAGCGAATCAGTTCTTGGCTATCAGTCAGTTCTAGTGTCTGTTTTTGCGAACCAAGCATCAGCAAGCAACGGCCTTTCAATTCAACAGTCGCAAGACGGTACAAACTGGGACTATACCGCTCAGTATTTTGTTAGTGCAAGCGCACCACTGAGTGTCAACGTCCCTGTACGTGCTCAGTTCATGCGTGTGGTCTATACGAACGGCGCAACGTTACAAGCAACGTTTAGACTTCAGACAATTAAACAAATCAACGGGGCAGTTGCTGTCGTTGGGCCGCTGAACGGCAAGGCTGGTGGAAACACCAACGTTCCAACCGACTCAACTTTCCAAGCAGTTTCTGTTGGAGCATTACAGGATAGGACGGCCTTAACTGCGCTTGTTTCGTGGAACGGTGCTTCTGTTCCGGGGCTGGTGGTTACTTCTCATCAATCGGCACCCACAGAAGGAACTGTCTTGCCTCAGCCGGAACTGGAAAGGGCGTTCTTCCGCTAAGATAGCGGAGAGGACGCATGAAAAAAGAACGAAAGCATTACACCGGGGAAGAGAAGGTTGCCATCCTGAGGCGGCACTTGTTGGATAAAGTGCCGGTTTCCGATCTGTGCGAGGAACATGGGCTGCAGCCCACGGTGTTCTACCGTTGGCAAAAAGAGTTCTTCGAGAATGGCGCTGCCGCCTTTCAAGGCAAGAGCCGACCGGACCACCAAGCCGAACAGCAGCGCATCGAGTTCCTGGAAAAAAAGATCCAGACCAAGGACGAGGTATTGGCTGAATTGATGGCCGAGCACATCGCTTTAAAAAAAAGTCTTGGGGAGCTCTGACCAAAGTGTGGGTGCCGCACGATGTGCGGGACCTGGTGGTAGATTTCGTCCGGTGCTGGTCGGAAAAAACCGAGATCGGCACCGGGCGATTCATCCACTGGTTGGGTGTACGGGCCAGCAAGTTCTACGACTGGCGAGAGCGCTACGGGCGCGTCAATGAACACAACGGCTGGATTCCCCGAGATTTGTGGCTCACGCCGTGGGAGAAGCGGGCCATCATCGACTTCCACCGGGAACATCCCTTGGAAGGCTATCGACGATTGACGTTCATGATGATCGACGCGGATGTCGTGGCCGTTAGCCCCTCCAGCGTTTGGCGGGTATTGCAACAGGCCGGGTTGCTCTCTCTATGGAAGGGTAAGCCGTCGCGCAAAGGGTGCGGTTTCGAGCAGCCACCCCATCCGCATCAGCATTGGCATATCGATGTTTCTTACATCAACGTAAGCGGCACCTTCTACTACTTGTGTAGCATTCTGGACGGCTATAGCCGTTTGATCGTCCATTGGGATCTACGAGAATCGATGACCGAAGCGGAGATCGAAGTCATCTTGCAACGAGCGCGGGAGAAATACCCGGAAGCAAAACCACGGATCATCTCCGACAACGGACCGCAATTCATCGCCCGGGATTTCAAGGAGTTCATTCGCATCGCAGGAATGACTCATGTGCGAACGTCGCCTGGCTATCCGCAATCCAACGGCAAATTGGAGCGTTGGCACAAATCGCTAAAATCGGAATGCATTCGACCTGGCGCACCGCTAACCCGGGAAGATGCGATGCGTTTAATTCAAACCTACGTGGAACACTACAACACCGTGCGGTTGCACAGCGCCATTGGCTATGTGGCACCGCAAGATATGCTCGCCGGCCGACAAGCCGAAATTCACGCCACACGTGATCGCAAGCTCGAGGAGGCACGTCACCAACGACAACTCCGGCGGGCAGTCACATCGTTGCTTGCACATTCCTCGAACACGATTACAATGACTTCGCCGGGCGAAACGGAAGCGGGCTCTGCAGGGATGCAACCATGCTGAGGGATAACCTGGTGGAACTCATCGAGCCGATGCTCAATAGCGCGGGAGTTCATCCCTCTCGCCCTGAGCATTCACAACCAGTCACAGCATCGGACGATAGATTCCCATGCCTTGAAAATCCCCGCCCCAAGGGGCGGAATCTTCACTAACGGAAAACGTCACTTCTCCATTTCAGGCTGAGCCAGCACAGAACCACAGCAGCGAGTGCTCAAGCAGCAGGCGGCGGCGGAACTCTGTCAACGCATCGGCAACGATGGTCAGCACAGGGTCATCTGCTCAGTCTTATCTTCGGACACCAGCAGTCTTCGAATCGGCGCAAGCAACAGCGTCTGGCAGCACAGCAGTGTGGACACCCACGTCTGGCAAGAAATTCAGACTAATGCGGTTCAAGGTTCAAGTCACTGCGAATGCTGCAACGTCTGGTGGGGCTGTCATCAGCGTAGGGTTCAAAGACTCTAGCACAGACATGAACCTGACACATGACGTGTACGTGCCTGCCTCTGGTGGAACCATTCTGAATGGCAACTATGATTCAGACTGGATTGACCTTGGAAACGGCATCCTGTCAGCACTTGCAAACAACGTACTGAACGTCACCTTGTCAGCGGCTTTGTCTGCTGGCAACGTTCGTGTGATTGCGTGCGGAACGGAAGAGTAAAATGTCACACACATACACGTGCGATTCAGTCAGAGGTACGGCATGAGAGAAGACACCGTATTCCTTGAGTACCTGAGACGTGACCTGTGTGACTGCATGATTGGTGAGATGTGTGACTACATCGTGCGTGGCATCGTTGAAGGTGGCATCTTTGCCACAACCATTGCACAGGGCTGAGACTGACCGCCCTCTCTGTCACTACAGGCACCCGCACATCACACAGGGCTGGGATGAGCACTGGAACCCGGTGTGTATCCCTGAGTGCCCACGCTGTATGGACTGCCCACGGTGTAGGGCTGAGACTACAGAAGGAACTGACTGACCATGACACAGGTATTGGTTGGGCTGCTGGCTGGCATCGGGCTGGCCGCGCTGTGGGTATGGCTATGGCTTGCACCAGTAGTCAGGATGTACAGCACCAAGACGGCTGGGCCGGGCACAGAGATTGAGTCAACCCGCGCCAGAGACTGAGCACACAACCTATGAGACTGAAGCTGGTAGCAGCAAGGCCGAAGGCACAGAGGCAGAGACACAACACACCCTGCTCAGGATGCACACAGACACCCAGAGAGACTGACATAGCCAAGCTGATAGGGATAGGAAGCAAGGGGCTTGGGTTGGTCAATGTGTCTGCTATGGGTTCATTAAGCACCCACAAAGACCCTGCTAAGTAGTTGATTGCATTGACTTTGTGTCTGCTTTGGGTTGACCTTGGGTCTACCACGCCAGACGCTGAATTTCCACGTAAGTTGTTGATTCTAAAAGGGTAGGGGGTATGTTGGTTTCTACCAGCCACTTCGCCCTGACCGACGCGCAAGGAAAATTTCTACGCGTGCAGTAATTTTCATTTTCTTAGGTTTTTTCACCGACAGTTGGGGGTCTCTCTTTGGGTTTTGCTGGCAATTCACCGCATCCATTGACACAAAAACGATGCTTTTTTGCTCAACGATTGGACCATTCGCAGGTCAAATGTTAACCAATGGTAGCGAAGCACTCGGGAAGATCAGCGGGGACAGAGCGTACAACTAAAGCTTTGTCCTTGTCGGTAGGGCGGTAGGGGAGGTATGGCTTGGGAGATCCGGGGCCTGATCGATTCGATTCATCCCAAGCGCTTTTATCGATACTAATCCGGTCCGCCTGCGGAACTCGCTGGGCGCGAATATCTATTTCATTTCCCCGTCTGACAAACTGAGGATCATGGGCCGCTTGTCTTAAAAACGGGCATTGCAGTAGCATTGCCGACATGGACAGGAGATATGAATAAAACTCGCCTCTCAAAAGCCGAGACACGAGTCTTGGAGCAGTTTTGGAAACTGGGGACCTGTTCAGTCCGCGAAATTCTGGACAGTTTGCCCGAGGAAGAGCGCGTTGCTTACACGACTGTACAGACGCTCGTCTATAGACTTGAGCAAAAAGGTGCTCTGCGCAAGGTGAAGAAAATTGGCAACGCCCAGCTATTCGAGCCTGCGATCGACCAGAACGAGTACAGAAGCGGGCTGGTTCGAGACCTCGTAGACTTGTTCGGCGGATCCCCGCGCATACTGGTTTCAAACCTACTCGAAACGGGCACGATCACACTCAAGGACTTAAAGGCTCTTCAAAACGCGGCGCCAGGCAACAAGAACAGCCGTAGACGGGGAGGAAAAGGCCATGCATGAGCACATCACGCGTGCGTTGTATTATTTTGACATTCACCTTCTGTATGCCTCGGTGGTTGGGCTCGCGGCATGGGCCCTAACGTCCATCCGAGCTGGCAGTGCCACCACGAAGTATTGGATTTGGGTAGCGACGTCGCTCAATTTCGTTCTGCCCGTGGGCGCGGTCCTCGATAAGTTTTGGTCGTCTCACCTTTCGTGGGCCGCACCGTTGGGCCTCATCGGCGAGTTCGCGAATACCATCTCTCGAGGCCGGACCGCTACCACGCTTTCGGTAATGTGGTTGCTTGGAGCAACCCTGATGCTTGCACGGCTTTGTTTACGGATACGCACTGAGCATCGTGATACCTCGATCACGGCGAGTCAAAGTGGCCGTCCGCCGAGGCCGGGGTTCGTTGCGCAGGGCGTCCCAATACTGTTCGCCGAGGCTGGGCGCGCTCCAGCGGTAGGCGGGGTCTTGCATCCTTATGTTTCGCTTCCGTATGGAATTGATCGGCTGTTAAGTGAACATGAACTGAACGCAGTTCTCATCCACGAACTGACCCATGCACGAAGGCGCGACAACCTACTACGGCTGATCCATGAATTGAGCCTTTGCGGGTTGTGGTTCCATCCGCTTGTCTGGATCGCCGGCTCTCGCCTTGCTTTGTATCGAGAGCTCTCTTGCGACGAGTCTGTGATTCGGAGCGCCCGGGGTGAAGAGTTGGTTTCTGCGCTGGCAAAACTTGCCAACCCAGATAAGACATTGCTGCTGCAGGCGTCAGCCGCGTCATTCATAAGCCATCGTCTTGCCCGGTTGACCGCTCCGCCCCAACCAGCCTACCGCGCTACGAGCATGCTACTAACTGGAGCCTTCGGCGCTGTCCTCTTTTGGGGAGTTTTTGGGACGGTGGCACACACCGCTTGCTGCTTTCTTGTTAAGCGGTAATTTCTAGGAATCACCACACACCGAGCCGTACCGCTTCCTTCCTACAGCTTCTGGAGACGTGTTTCCTAACTCCCGAAGTGGGGTTCCCTGAAAACCCTTGCCTTTGTTAACGCACTGTGTAGTAGAATAAACGTGACATGTAGTAGGGATACAGGAAAAGCGCGTGGTGATACGGAGGACTGAGTCGCATGCGCAACTTGTGCGCGGTCTTGACAGTATTGCTTCTCGTCTTGTTTTCAGTTGGGCGCGTCGTCGCACAGACGCCTACCGTCCAGACGCTGGTAAGGGCTGGCCGGATGCTTGATCCTCGGACCGGACAGGTGCTTTCGCCCGCAGTCGTGCTCATCGAAAACGGCAAGATCAAGGAGGTTGGTTCTCCGACGCAAGTGCAAGCGCATGCGACGGGCGTCAAAACCATCGATCTGGGCAGTTCCACTTTGCTTCCCGGATTAATTGATAGTCACACGCACCTGCTCCTCGACATCGTTGTGCCCCCAGAAGCCGAAATCGGCCGGCACTTCAACGGAGAGTTTGCTCCGGGGTTATTGCTGGCAGTTGTTGAGTCGCCCACCAAACGCGTATTGCTGGGCGCCCAATTGGCGCGCGAAGACTTGGAGAGTGGCTTTACGACCATACGCAATCTCGGACACTCCGGTATTGACGGCGATGCGGCACTGCGGGACGCGATTAATGCTGGCCGCGTCCCCGGCCCGAGGATATTAGCATCCGGACGTAAAGTTATAGCGTTGGATTCATATCTTCAGAGTCTAAATCCCGCGATTGCTCGGGCGATTGTAGAACAGGAATTCTTAACGATAGACAGTCCTGAACGAGCCCGGCAGGCAGTCCTACAGAACGTCTTCTACAACGTCGACCTTATCAAGGTTACGGTCGGCGATGGCATCTCAGCGCCGGAGCTCACCGCGATGGTCGAGGAGGCACATCGTGAGCACCTTAAAGTTGCTGCCCATGCCGTCGATACGGCCAGCATTCAAACCGCCATCGAAGCCGGCGTAGACTCCATCGAGCATGGCAACAAAGCTACCGACGAACAACTAAAGCAGATGCGGGATAAAGGCATTTTCCTCGATCTGACGCCCACTTGGTATGGCAACTTTTTCATGAAGATCACTGAGCCAAGTATAGTGATGTCCTCCGCTTTCCACTCCTCCAATGCCAACTCTGATGCACGCGTCCAAAAGCAATACGACGAATTGGTTCCTCGCGTTTTGAAGTCAGGGGTGAAATTTGCGGCTGGATCGGATATGTGCTGGTTCTTTCCGGGAAAGACGCGCGGCGCGGCGAGCGCCGCGACCTTCGTTAACCTGCGTGCTGCCGGAATGCCGTCGCTCGACGTTATTCGCGCGATCACCATCAATGCGGCAGAAATGCTGGGCTGGCAGGACCGCGTCGGTTCGATCGAGCCCGGGAAATTTGCTGATCTTGTTGCAGTTGCTGGAGACCCGATCGCCGATATCACCGAGATCGAGCGAGTTCGATTTGTGATGAAGGACGGCCAGGTGGTGAGGAATGACCTTACGTCGCACTGAAGCGCGCGCTTTACGCGGGGAGCGATCTACCACTCAATCAAAAGGAGAAATTTACAATGAAGCAGTATTTGAAGCGATATTCCTTCGCAGTGGCTGTGCTCACTCTACTGGCAGCCGCCGGAATGAGCCTTCACAGTCGAGCCCAAACGCAAAATCAACCTCCAAGTCCTTCGCGCTCTCGATCCGACGAGATGTTGGATCGATGGAACGACATCGGTAACAAACTTATCGCCATGGCCCAGGATTTTCCCGAAGACAAGTACGATTTCAAGGTACAGAAGGACGAGCGCACCTTTGCCCAGAATCTTCTCCACGCCGCCGCACTGGATTTAGTGCTGATACGCAGGATTTCCGGATCAAATCTCGGGCCCGACTTCGGCGAAGGCGACAATCCTTCGCGTGACGTTTTCAAGACGAAGGCCGACGTGGTGAAATTCGTGAAGGAGGCCGTGGCAGTCGGAGCGAAAGTAATCCAACAGCAGGGCGACGCGGGGCTGGACAATACATCGAAGTTTTTTAGCAACCGGATGGCCCACAACTCCAACATCTGGATTTTCGCCATCGAGCATAGCGCTGAGCACTATGGCCAGCTTGTTGTGTACTATCGCGCGAACAACCTAGTGCCGCCAGACTCGCGCCGGCAATGACGGCCTGGAAATGTACAGACATCTGAAATGGGTTGTCGTATGCAATCGCGATAGTCCCTGACTCCCCACGTCGGCAATCCGTAACTGTCGAATCGTCGTCAGCCCGGATCGCTACCGAGAAGTCGGGCTAACCGCAGGCTATCCGGCTTCCACGACGGGATGAGTCCTCTGAAGTCGACTAGTATTTACAAACGAATTTGCGGTTCTGGACAGATGACGGGCAACTCTGACGTAACGCGATTAGGTAAGGGTTGTCGACTACTGAGAGACCCATCGCGAGCTCCCGATGATCCAACGTGACCACTCGTAACGTGAGTCCAGGCAGTTTGCCATTAGTTAATGGCCCTCGAACAACGCAAGGGGAACGGCATTTCCCTCGGCAATGCAACCCGCATTATTGGGATGCAAGTGGTCTCCGCTATCATATGCAGGAAGGAGTTGCGTGGGATGGCTTGGGTCACGCAAAACCGCATCGAAATCGACAACACCATCGAATTCACCACTGCTGCGAATCCAGTCGTTAACCTTTTGACGTGTGGCTTCCCTTTCGGAAGTATAAAAAGCAGTAACCAGCCCCTCGAAGGCAGAGTTCTCAAATGGCGGGTTTGTCGTCCCAATGACACGAACGCCGTTTCGATGGCCACGCGCGATGAGCTGACGAAAGCCGGAGATGATGTCCTCATCACTGACCTTTTCATTTGGAGGAGTGAACGGGAATGCCGGGAAAAGGATGTCATTGATGCCCAGACCCACGATGACGTACCTGACGCCCGTTTGAGCTAGCACATCACGTTCGAACCGCGCTAGCCCCGCTTGGCCCAAGCCTGTTCCAAAGGGGCTGTCAGCGCCTTTAGGGCTGTCATGCAGCAGGCGATTGCCAATGATGCCTTCATTCAGGACGCCAATCTCCGCCTTTCCGCCAGCACTTTTCTGCAAGCGCTCGGCAAGCACGTCAGGCCAACGTCCGTTTGTGTCCGCTGTGGTTCCGTCTCCGTCCGTGAGCGAAGAGCCAAACGCCACGATGGCTGCTGCGCCAGGCGAAGCCTCAACATCTACCCCGGTCAGGAAGGGCCAGGAGTGAATGGTCTTGGCCACTGGGAAGTTTACGGCGGCTGTTGAGTCTCCTGTTTCGGGAGAGACATAGCTGGTCTGCTTCGCCATACTGTGTGAAGTTTTGGCCTCGGTGCGCTGAGGAAGAAAAAGGCTCACCGCCAAATCCGACAGCGCTGGCACATGCATCCCAACCGGATCGCTTACCACCATTGAGCCCGCAGCGATCGTCGTGAACGATTTTGACTGAAACTTTAGCACTCGGTCGGAGTGCGGATCGATCGCAGCTGCGGCTGTCCGGCGGGCAATATGTGCAGCGCCGATCAGCAACGGGCCGTCCCCATAAGTATTGGAGATCTTAATCCTGACCTTTGTTCCACCGGCGCTCGTATGCACGATAAGGCGCAGGCTTTGATTCCGGAAGGTCTGGAGACTTCCCGGAATGAACGGCTGTGGGGCTGTTGCCCACGTACCGATCGATTGTTGGCCATCCCGATTGATGTCGGCTCTCGACGCGGTCGCCAGATTGGGCGAACGATCAGAATCAGAATCGGCCACGTTGAGCGCGGGCTTTGTGGCAGGGTTCTGCACCATCGCTGGGATGGACAGCAGCCCCATTAGGGCGTAGATCAAGGTGTTCGCAATTTGAATGTTCATGCATCCGACTCCGCAGAAGTGTCTTGCTAACCTGATTTAGACGGTTGAGGGTGCTCCGAGAAAGCAGGTGGGTTAAGAATCCCAACCGCAAGCGTTCCTTTTCAAAACCTCCTTTGGCGTTTGTCACCGTTTAGGAGCCGATCACGGGCAAGCCGGAAGTAATCCAACCTGCCGGATGGGTCGCGTTTACCGGGACTTGAAGACGACGTAGGTCTGGAAACCGATTCGATTGCTTGGCTTGACGAATTTCCGTTCGCGGACTGCTTGTCCTGGGCCCCTAGCTTGAACGCGAAGAACTAAGCCGGAAAACAGGGGTCTAAGGCTTAATCGACGGGCCGACGAGAGTGAGTAACCCTCGGTTATCTTGACTCGAAAAATCCCTCAGCAAGCCAGCACACGGATGGGCTGTCGGCGGGTATTCTCATCGTCTTTTTACAGTCCCTTTGAGGGCATCGGAAGTTCTGTACTTTGCCTTCCGCCTCGCGCTTCTCAAGGAACATTACATTGTCACTTTCGTGGGCACATAGGACCTGAATCGTGTTCCTAATTATTCTGAGACTTGAAGAACCTGTGACGTGCCAATAGTCCAGACTCTTTTCGATAGCGAAGTAACCTAAGCTTGGTGAGTAATTCTGTGGGCATCCGTCTACGGGACAAGCCCAATGGTGGTCGCCCATTGTTTCCGAGTTATCTCCACTCGTCCTTTCGGGCCTTTGGGTGGGAAAGACCATGACGACGTAATGCTTCGGGCAAAGAGGCCTGATATCGTCGCTTCGTTGGGACATCGTAGCTAACCTTGTGGCGTAAACGCAGCCTGCCAACGTCCAAGCATTTAGATTCTCACGTTATTGCAGCTTCGCGTACTCCGCCTTGGCAGCGATGAAAATCGGAATGTCAGGGTCGGCGTCTTGCCAAATCGTGAGGAAGTCACGCGGCCACTACAGCACACTGCACCAGCTGGGCGAGTTCCTTTTTGGCGGATCAGGATTCAGTACAGCACTTCGTTCTCACCTTTTTCAGAGATCATCTTCTGGAACTGCGCCACAATCTTGTCCCGTCGTGCCATCACCGCTTTCACTTCATCTGTGTTGAGATAACGCTTGGTTTTTTCCGTCAGCGCATTCACGTCCAGCGCCTTCAGTTTCTCAAACAACTGCCGATCGCAGCGTACCAAATCGTTGGTGTCTTTCAGTTCCTTGTTGAGGCGAAATGCGCGGGTGAAATCAATCCTCCAAATCTTCCAGTTCTCACCAATTAACACGTTGGTCAGGTTGGGATCGGAATCGTAGATCAATTCGTCGAAGACCCGAATCTTGTACATCTGATTGTTCCAGGCGTCCCCATCCGGCGGAGTTAATTTCTCCTTGTGGCGCTCCGCCTCATCCATCTTCACCGGCAACCACCAACTGAGCGAGCCTACATTGCCTTGCCATTTGCGTTCGACATATACCGGCAGCATGTCGTCCAGGCCAAGCAACTCAGCCAGCTCATAAGCAGCGATGTTGTACTTGTAGGAATCTACAAAGTTCAGTTCGGTCCCTGTGTCAAGCTGCATCGAGGCTTTGTGTTCATCAATCGATTGGAAAGAGGCGTCGTGGGTCATGGTGCCGTCGGAGAGCGTGAGCCGCCAGGGGTGGGTAACGCCTTTCTTCGACGGTTGACTGTTCACCACCTTTGCGCTGAGAAGGAACTGCTTAATCTGTTCCTTGGTGAGGGTTGGCTCGTCTGAGGCAACAGCGAAAAGTCGGCAAGTGAGACACGCCACTGTAGCGAGAATCAACCCGCGCCACCACAGATGAAGTGGGTTCATCGAAGATCGCTCCCTAAACGGGTCGAACCCTACTCCTTTGCGCCGAATTGGACAACCTAAAATTGCCGGAATGGTCGGCGCAAAACCCGTAGCGGACTGCTTCAGAATCGATGAGGACTAGCACATTGGAAACGTAGGCCCCCTTCCAGAAAAGAATTTCGCGTCAATTCACGGGGATTCTAAAAAGATTCCTCTGGACCGTCAGCCGAGCGTAAGCGTGGGTGGAAGGATTGGGACCGGGAGCGAAATTCGATATCCCCGTCATATCAATTACCGACCACGTTTAGGCCCCTTAGGTCTTCGGCTGACTTGATACCTGATGGCGGTAGAGCGGGAAGCGACTTTCCGGCGGGAAGGGCGATTACGTATACTTTTCCGCCACCCATCTCGCCGATGTCGCGCAATCTAACGTAGAAGAATTTGTCATCTGCGCCCCAACCCACCTCGCAGAAATCGCAAATGCGAATTTTGGGACCTCCTCGCACAGGTTGGGCCGTTACCACTGAGAGGCGCATCAGCAGCCACTCTCCGTCGGGCGAAACCGCATAGAAGTCCGGGACAGGTTCTCCGCTTATTTTGTGAGGCATCCCGTCATTCAGTTCTACGCTATATGCGATGTCCGACTCTCCCTCTCTCCCACGGAAGAAAAGAGTGCCCGCTGGACTGAAAGACGGGTTGTCTGACTCGATGGAGGTGAGCTGTTGCGGCAGTGCATGGTGGTCGAGAGCGGCTATCCAAACACGTGAATTGCCCTGTTCGTTCAGTGAGGCAAACGCGACGCGTGTTCCGTCGGGTGCAAGATCAAAGTCACCCATGAGAATACCCGGTAAGACGCTTTCCGTGCGACCAGTCTCCAGGTCCGCCAGCCAGAGCTCCCCAGATTTCCAGGCGCGCGAACCCTCCTTACGTGCGAGATAGAACAGTTTCTTCCGGTCGGGAGAGAACACGGAACGCGCGGCCGAGAAACCTACGCCAAGACCCGGCACGGCAGCAAAACCCTCGAAAGAAATCTGCCGATCACCTTTGGCATCGTGCAGCCAAACGCTGCTCTGTCGAATGCCCGCGGAGGTCACGAGCGAGCGGCCGTCTTGGGCAACTGCAATGCCTTCCTCCTCGGTAGGCCCGAGTGTGATTTGCACAGGCTCACCATTGGGGTAGCGTTGGCGCCAGAGGTGGAAGCCGTCGCCAATGTCTGCGCTGAAATACATCCATTTACCGTCCGGAGACCAAGCTGCATAGGTGCACTTCGCCTTTTGGGGCCCCGCGCCGGTACCTGCGGAACTTCCGTCAAACGGAAGCAAGCGGCACGGTCGCCAACCGATTTTGTCCATTTCAGAGACAAGGACCCACTTGCCGTCGGGAGAGAGCCAGGAGCGGTGTGCCATCCCTCTTTCGCTGGCGGGCGCATACACGTCACGCTCCCCGGCGCGGCTCTCCTCCGCAGTGACGACAGTCATGTGCACGCCGGTTTTGATCTCCGAAAAGAGTACGTGTTGCTTGTCAATCCAGGTGAGAGCTGCCGCGTTGGGCAGTGTCTCCTTCGGCTCTCCGCCCAGCACAGGCACAATCCAGGTGTTCCATCCAAAGCTGGTGTCTGTCGCCGTATAGGCGATGCGCGAACCATCCGGGGAGAATACCGGAGCCATTTTCGGCAGAGTGTCGTGCGTGAGCTGAACGGGCTGGCCGTCCGGCAACATTTTTACGTAAAGCTGGCCAGGAGTGACGAAGGTATCCGGCCCGCGGATGAAGGTAATCATGTGGCCATCGGATGAGAATGCGGGCGAAACTGCGGAATCGGCGAAATTCGTGAGCTGCACCCATTTGGACCGGCCGGGAGAGTCCGTGCGATCCCAACGGAGCAAGGCAAACCCAACCGCAACTACCGCGAAGGAAGCAACTGCTAGTACGACGTACCGTACTTTGCGGGACGATGCTGGGCGTCTCGATTCGTTAACCGTGACTTTGGATGTAGACTCCGAGTCGCGTTTCAATCGTTGAAGGTCGGTGCGAATGTCGGCGGCACTTTGGTATCGGAGCTTTCTGTCTTTTTCCAATCCCTTGTTGACGATACGCTCGAGTTCGGGAGCCGAATTAGGATTTGCTTGGGTTAATGGGGTTGGTGCTCGATTCAGAATCGCGTCATGGGTGACCGCAGCGGTGTTTCCGGGGAATGCCATGCGGCCAGTAGCCATCTCATACAAAACCGCACCAAACGAAAACAAGTCCGTCCGTGCATCTAGTTCTTCTCCACGTGCCTGCTCAGGCGACATGTAAGCGATGGTGCCTACCGCACTACCGGGGCTTGTCAGCAGAAAATCTCCAGTTGCCGTAGGCATTGCAGAGAGACCGCCCTCGACGACAGGAGCAAACTTCGCCAGACCGAAATCGAGGATTTTGGCGTTACCCAGTTTAGTCACGAAAATGTTTGCTGGTTTGATATCTCGATGAATTATTCCTTGGGCGTGCGCTGCTCTGAGCGCGTCGGCCACTTGAATCGAGAGTTCCAACAATTCGTCGAGCGGAAGGGACTTCCCAGAAATATGGTGTTTCAAAGTCTGCCCGTCGAGAAACTCCATCGCAATGAATTGCTGCCCGTCTTGCTCGCCGATGTCATAGATGGTGCAAATGTTCGGGTGATTCAATGCCGAGGCGGCTTGTGCTTCGCGGCGGAAACGCTCCAGCGCGGCCGGGTCGTGGAGCATATCGGCAGGCAGAAATTTCAAACCTACGGCACGATGGAGCCGCGTGTCTTCGGCCTTATAAACGACACCCATGCCTCCACCACCGAGCTTCTCGATAATACGGTAGTGCGAGATCGTCTGGCCGATGAGCGTCGAAGAGTCCGCCATTTGGCGGTCATCTTAGGTTGTGCAAGTGGGTAAGTCAACGAAGGCCAACCTAGATATTGGGCGAGTTAATCCGCGGGAGGGTTTTGCGCGTTATCACTCGCCTCCGATTCCGTTTTGCGAACTGCTTGGTGCGTTCCGTTGACTTCTCTACACGCGACCTTTCTCGTTTCTAATCCGTTTAGGAAGCGGACCGGTAAGGCGGGTGTGAACGTGTCCCTGAAAGAGTGACGAGCAGCGAAAGGAAGCAGGAGGGGAGGGGGTATTCCGATATCTGATTCAAACAATGTGCGACCGCCGCGTCCCTTTTCTGAGCACACAGGCAGTTGGGGAATTTTTGAGAAAAGGCTTCGGCAGGCTTTTGAACGCAATGGCGATCAGGGGCTTCCGGTTCTATAACATGCACATAATAAATGGTTTACTTTGTTGCGTTCATCGGTTGACGATCTCTTCGGATTCGTCCAGCTTATCAAAATTGCCTCCCCAAAACGTCGTTTTTCGGCCATTTATCGACAACTTTCGCCACCGGTTGTATATCACGACTGTTGATTCTGCTAGGACCCTTCCAAAATCAACGGTTCTCGACTCGCATCCGGACGATCAACGCCTCGTCTCAGCTTCAAATCCGTTGGGGCTGCTAGGGCTACTCAAAGCTGATCATCAATGCAGCCGGCAGCGTCTCCGCCGTCAAGTACCATGCCGAGGCGGCAAAGCGTCGCGCCGAAGCGGCGCGCCTGCGCGAAGAACTGGCTCAACTCGAAGGGCAGCTTCAACCGACTGCCGGCGTTCCTTCTCCGAACGTCTTTCCCGCTCGCGTGACGGAACGCGGTTTCGTACTTTCCCGATATTGCGCGTCAAACGATTACGGCATCCTTCCCGTATGACGGGCAACCCTCTCCTAATCCGGTAAGGTAAGGTTGCCGACTTCCATGATAAGTCCGTGTCAAGCGGGCAAAAGCTCTCCCGACGCGCTTCGGAGGAGCGCGTGCATAAAATTCTTAGGTGCTTCAGCTCGCGTTCGTGCCTCTCGGCGGTGGTTCCTCTTCGATTGAGAACCAGACATCCATTTGCTGTCTCAGCCCCGAAGGGGGCCTGCACAGAAGATTGAGTTTGTGATCTCCTGCCAGTCTCGAAACAATTCGATGGGGGCCTCGGGAGCTTACGCTCCGTCGCCCAGTCGGCAACTGACGAGACCTGGCAGGCTGCGCGCTGAAGAAATCCTCCTGTATTTCGCACCCGCTACGCAGCGGTGCGATTTTTGTTTTCTACTACCAGAAAGCCTTTTTGCCGGCGATCCACAGCGACCAGGTACGCCACCATCTTCCGCGCCACGGCCAGTGTTGCGCGGTTGGCATTGCCTTTTTGTTTCTCCTGTTCGTATACCATCGCTAGTTCAGGGCTATTTCGCGGCGCCATTTTTGCCGCCTCAATCAGAATCGTCTGCAGATGTTTGTTGCGTTGTTTCGACAGTGGCGTGCGCATGGTGATATTGGCCGAACTTTTTTCCGCGCCGCACAGTCCGCAGTAGCTGATGGCCTTCTTGATCGAGGAAAATCGCTGCACGTCGCCAACTTCCAGCGCCCAGGTCAACGCGGTGATCGGTCCAACCGCCGGAATGGTCATCAGCCGTTCCACGCGTTCCACAAGTAAAGAGTCGTGCTCCAGCGATCGCACCAGCGCGCTTTCCGTTTTCCCCAGGCGCACCACCGTCTCCCGGCACAGCCGCAACAACGGTTTCAGCCCTTCATCGATGTCCTGGTTGGTGGCCAGCAGTTCACGAAAGTATCCGACCTTGTGGAGCTTCTGTTTGTTGTAACTCACCCCGGCTTCCATCAGCAGTACCGCAATCTTATTCTTCATCTGCACCGCCTGGCGGACCAACAGGTTCCGATAGCGCAAGGTGCGCCGTCGTTCGCGAATCTCCGTCGAAGCCATGTAGCACTCCGGCAGAAAATCGCAGCGCAGGCAGTCGGCAATCTTTTTGGCATCGATGCGGTCGTTCTTTTTCTTAGCCACCGCAATCGCTCGTAGCATCAGTGGATGTGCCACCTTCACCGCTGCGGCATGCGGTTTCAGATGATCATAGATCCAAGCCGTGAAGATGGTCGCTTCCATGGCCGCCGTCCACGGCTGGGGAAGCGTCTTCATCCACATGTCCAGAGTCAATCGCGTGGCGGGTATCGAACCTTCCGCATAGATACGGCCACTGCCGTCCTTCACGCAGTAGTTGATCGTTTTCTTGTGAACATCCAAACCGATGTAGTACATAGTCTCCATGGGGGAGCCTCCTTAGTTGTATCTGAATCAGCGTGGTCGCTGAGTTCAGCTTTTTTACACCAAGCGCTCCTCCATGACTTATTCATTCAAACGACTCGGGAGTTGACGCGATTTTCGTAAACAGAAGGGCGTTTCTCATTACCTATCTCGTGAGACTTCCCGCAAGCGGCGCGATAATCGCCAGGCTAAAGAATCATTCCGCTGCATCTCGCTGGCGCAGCAGCGCAACCGTCTTGGTTTCGGAGCCAGGGAACCGAAGCGCGTATCCCAGTGGAGTGCATTCCACCACTTCGTCAAGCCGTTCGTAATGACCTGGAAGCTTCGCCCGAACCGAAAGATCTGCCCCGCGTTCGAGCAGCAGTTGTGTTACCGCGAGACCCCAATCCCCATTTTGCGATGCGGCGTGGAAAATTGGAGTCTGCCCACCGACACCAAGCCCATCCATCGTTGCACGCGCATTTACATCGGCTCCACGATCAAGAAGAAGCTTGGCTGCTTCCGCATCTCCGAACTCGGCAGCAACATGCAGCAGCGTCGCTCCTTGCAGGAGCAGGCGACGAGTTGCTGTACTGCCGCAGTCGAGTTCCTGAAATCGGCGATGCACGAGATCCGGCGCCGCGTCCAATTGCTCGGCCACTCGGTCAAGTCGGCCCTTCAGCAGATCTAGAAAGCACGGCATGTTGTACTTCGTGGTGCCCCCAGCTCCGACTAGAAGTTCAAGGCACTCGCGCAAGTCCGGCGAGCGTGTGTATGATCCGATCAGACGGTCGATCGCCGTCGTCCGTTGGCCGAGCTTCGGGCAGTTTGGGTCTGCACCATGTTCCAAGAGCCATTTCAGAGAGGCAGGATCAACAACCTCGCAAGCGCCGAATAGGATGGGGTAATGTCCGTTCCACAAAGCGTTCACATCGGCGCCGCGGGAAACGAGAAGCTCCATCATCGCAATGCGATCTCCTAGCGTTGCCCGCATCAGCGGTCCATCGCCACCCTGGTGGACGTCGGACCCATGATCGATCATCCACTCCGCCATTGCCAGCCTTGCCGGACTGGGCGGTCCCCACGGTATCCGGCATTCCGCGACCCAAGTTAGTGGCCCGTTCTTGGCATAACCAAGCGGAGAGCGGTGCAACGCAGGGTTGCGGGCCATGAGAGTTTTGACTGTGTCGAGGTCGTTGGTGTCGATGGCTTGCTTGAGCTGCCCGCTCTCCTCGAGCAAATCGACGTGAACCTTGAGCTTGGGCCAACTCGCAAATCCGTAGAGACGCGCGATCTGGAACTGTGCCTCGGTCAGTGATTTCACACTTCCCGTTTTCAACAAACACTTGGCTTGGTCCTTCAGATGTCGGAGATTGGGTCGGTCCGGAAGGGATCGAGGTTCTGTGGAATCGGTCACAAGGACCTCCTTTCATTTCGTGCCCGTTGTCCGCACATTGGGCTGAAAGAAGGTTCACAAAGCTCAACTGTAAGTCGGGTGGGCTTCTACCCTTTCCGCGGACCGGATGCGTCCCTAACGCAAGAGTGATGGTAGCACAAAACGATATGCGCGCTCTGCTCCACCATAACGAAAGAGGCCGCCGAAGGGCAACGCGGAACTTCCTGAATGAATTCCAGGCAACACGGAAGTAATCAAAACGAGATCCCCCGAATAGTAATCGGAAGTCGGCATAGCGCCACAAATCCAAGACCGGATGGGTGCCGGGAAATGCATGGCTCCATGCGCGTTTCCTCGACACATTCGCGAATACCAAGCGGAGTTATTTGAGAAGCGCAAGTTGTCAGCGGGTAGCGTCGCGGTCCGTCTGGCAGCCTTAAGGTTCTTTTACTGTAAGACGCTCAAGAGAGCCTGGAACATCGCTGACACTCCCTACCCGAAAGGGGCGCATCGCCTGCCAACGATCCTCAGCAAGGAAGAAGTTGCTCAACTCATTCAGGCCGCCAGCACTTCCTTCCATCGCACTCTGCTGATGACGCTCTACGCCACCGGAGTACGACGCGCTGAATTGACTCACCTGAAAGTCAGCGACATCGATAGCAAACGCATGGTGATTCACATCCAGGGCGGCAAGGGACGCAAAGACCGGGATGTGATGCTCAGCCCAAAACTACTCGAGGCGCTGCGTGAGCACTGGCGCGGATTACAGCACAAGTCAAGCGTATGGCTGTTTCCAGGCAACCGCTGGCATAGCGGTGATGCTCCGATCACCACCAAGGTGGTGTGGAACGCTTGCAAGGAAGCCGCCCAGCGAGCCGGCCTCCAGAAAGCTGTTCATCCTCACACGCTTCGTCACTGTTTTGCGACCCATCTACTCGAGGATGGTGCTGACCTGCGCACCATTCAGATGCTGTTAGGTCATAACGATCTGAAAGAGACGGCCCGCTATCTGCATCTCTCCCAACGTCACCTGCATGCGGCCTCGAGTCCATTGGATTCGCTGCCGCTCGAAGGTCCTTCGCCCCAGGAAGAGTAGATGGCCCGGCCACCACTCGAGGTGGCCGATCTGATCCGCGCCGCGGGAGATGCTTTCCTCGAACGAAATCGCCACTGGCTCCAGTGGAAGCACATCAAAGTATTGCTGGCCATTCGCCGGTGTCGTACCGCCGCACTCGGCGGTCATCTCGATGAGTGCACCCGCTGCGGACATCGTGCCGCCATCTCGTATAACAGCTGCCGCGATCGCCATTGCCCGAAGTGTCAGACCGCTGCTCGGGACCGCTGGATCGCTGCGCGTCGACGAGAACTTCTCCCGACCCGCTATCTGCACGTGGTCTTCACACTGCCCCATCGGTTGGCTCCGCTGGTGCTGCAGAACAAGAAGGTCCTCTACGGTTTGCTGTTCCGCACCAGTGCGGAAACCCTTCTCGAAGTGGCTCGTGATCCGAAGCATCTCGGCGCGGAGATTGGCTTCTTCAGTGTGTTGCACACCTGGAGCCAAAAACTCAAAATTCATCCGCACGTTCATTGTGTCGTTCCTGCCGGCGGCCTCTCGCTCGATCACACCCGCTGGGTTCGCTCACGAGACAACTACTTTCTTCCTAAGGAAGTGCTGCGGGAAATCTTTCGCGGCAAGTTTGTCGATGCGCTCGAGCAGGCTTTCCAGAATGGCCAGCTTCGCTTCGAGGGAGACCTGAAGCTTCTTGCGCAACCCAAGATCTTTGCCGCCTGGCTGCGGCCACTCTACCGACAAGACTGGGTGGTCTACTTGAAACGTCCCTTTGGTGGTCCCGAATATGTGTTGCACTATCTGGGCCGCTACACTCACCGTGTGGCCATCTCCAATCATCGCCTGGTCTCGCTCACCGATGGCCAAGTCACTTTTCGCTGGCGTGATTCTGCTCACCACAACGAACAGAAGTTGCTGCCCCTATCGCTCAATGAATTCTTATGCCGCTTCTTACTGCACATTCTTCCAAAAGGCTTCGTGCGCATCCGTAACTTCGGCTTTTTGGCCAACCGCATAGTTAGTTCTCGTTATCTATCTGGTGAGACTTCCCACAACCGGGCTTATCGGGACTAGGCCAACCGTGCTGCCCCCTTCTCGAACTGGTTCGGATAACTATTGCGGCTTGGCGTACTCAGCTTTTGCAGCGATGACGATATACTGTGCCAACTGACACTGCTGTACGCGCTTATCCTGGTGCCGCTCGTTCTAACATTCACAGTCCCGACGGATTGGGGTTAGAGTCCTGGCGGGCCTGAAACCCTGCTAGTCCACAGTGGCTCGGATACCCTGCACGCGATGCTTTGGCGCCCGCAGGGCCGCGGACCATTCTCGGCATCCTTCTACATCATGGCGGTGGCCGTACCGGCGAAGATCTGGAACGCCTCGGACCGTACGAGCAAACTGCCAAAAAACTCGAACTGCTCTTCGCTCGTCTCGGCTAGGTATTCCTGTACTTGTTCAGACGCGGCGTCGGGTTATCCACAGACCAGGGCGTAAACGCCGTTGACTTGATGAACGGCGAATCCGCCGCACACGGGCAAGAGGTGCGCAACGCTCTGCAGTTGCAGGACAACAGGGAAATAAACGACGACCTGCCCGGGCTCCCGCTTCAACGTTTCATGGGACTCTCGCAACGCGGATGCGCCGGACGTGCTGGCGATTATCTGGCGCTGGCGCTGAACGTCCATCGACTCGCTGGGACTACTCAACGAGTTGTAGGTTTAGCGCGATGCGCACACCGTTCACCAGCACTTGACTTTTGTCGATCAGCTCCTGGTTGGTGATCTCGGAGTTGACGAACTGCCGCGCCACATTCTTCGGACACAGGTATTCAAACGCCTCCGAGCGCTCCTTGCCATTGCTCGTAAATGGCAAACCATTCACCACAGAGAAATTGTACAAGTCGATTGGCGCGTCGTCCGGCACTTCCTCCAGAATATCCTTCATCTTCGGCGCCAGAAACAGGTCGAACGTCTGCGCAGCTCGTTTGTAGATTGACGATTTCTCGGGGTCAAACCGCAGTGTATTCCGTAGCGTCATCTGCAAAGCCATCTGCTTGTTGATCACCACAAACGCCGGTGGATCATAATCCACAAACTGGAATTTAGCCTTGCCATCGCTGGCCAGAGTAACGAGATGTGAGTGATATTCTGTTTCCAGTTTCTCTACATCTTCGGCAGTAGCCGCCGGCTTAGCCTGCGACAGGTCCGGCTTGCTTTTTCCGGCAGGAGACGATTCGGAAATCGCAGCATTTCCAGGCGGCAACAGGTTCGGGTTTGTATGGCTCAGGCGGCCCATCGAGGTCGAGGCGCTAGCGCTGGATGAAGAATCGATCTTCTTGGATTTGCTTCGCGACTGCGTGTCGACAACTGTCGGATCTCGATCCAGTAGGTTTAGCCCGTAATCCTCGCCGCCGATATAAATCAGCGAACGATTAAGGATGTCTTGCTTCGATTGGTCGTTGGTCGTTTGCGACATTAAAAAAGCGTCTTTCAATTCGAAGACAACTACCAGCATTTCCTTGCCTTCGTAGTCGTAGGCTTTGTCGTGCTCCCTGGCGTGGTAGGCGATTTCAAAGCCGATCGCATCGAAGTTGTCATCTGGCGGAATCGTTTGTGTGATGACCTGCAAACACGGAAGAATGATGTCGCGCAAAGTTCGGACACCGCGTTCGTTGCGGGTCAATTTTTCGGTATTGTACGCCGCGCTATAATTCCCCGTAACCTTCAGAACTGTTCGATCCTTGAATCTCACGAACTCCAGGCCTCGCGAATCAGACTCTGCCTGCTTCGACGGCTCCACGCCAACGTATCGGCTCAAATAGAACGGAAAGGGAAAGTGCATTTTCGCTATCGCCTGGTTCATGCTCTTCAGCTGAGGAAAGTACTGCGTCTCCAGAGCCTTCAGATCCGGATTGCGGATTTCGTTGGGACTGATCTGCGCGAACGCCGCGGCAGCAAGGCAGGCTAGCAATAGCACAGGACAACAAACTCGAATAATCGTGCAGGAGCGAGTGAAATTCATCTTATGAGTCTAGCATCTACTATTTGGTGATGTACTGCGACCCCGGTCGTCCGGGTTTCTGATATGGCGGTTCCGCGATCGCCCGCGTGAACGCGATCACTTCCTTGATTTCCGTAGCGGTCAAGGTCTTCCCATACGGCGGCATCATTGCCGATTTGCCCAGCGCGCTGCCACCAAGCGTGATGATGTTCTGCATGAACTCGTCGCTTTCGCCGTTCAGTTTTTCGCCGTCATTCAGCAGAGGGGGAACAGGCGTCAGGTTGCTTCGGTTGGACGGACCCGCGGGGCTGGCGTCGGCATGGCACCACACGCAATACTGATAGAAGATGCGTTTGCCCTGCGATTCCTGGTATCCGAGATTCGTCAATTTCGTGCTGTCGCTCCAATCTACTTCGGCGTCGTACGCCCCAAACGCCTCGTCTGGCTTGATCGCCGCTGCCGACTTCTTGCAACCGTTCAACGCGCCCGCGAATATCACGCCCGCCAGGAGCATCGAAAGGAGCACAAGTTTGGATTTCATCGCCCGGCTCCGTGCGCCACTCGATGCACATTCGCGCTCTTCGATGTTTGCGGACTGATGCCGGCCCGCAAGGTCATCAGGTAAGCCGTGAGCGCACGTATCTCATCGTCGGTAAAGTTGCGTTTCGGTTCAATCGTGTCGGCCTGCAAAGCTTGCGGGTCGCGCAGCCAAGCCCCAATCCACGCTGGTGTCAGCCAATTGCCCGCATTGTTCAGGTTCGGCCCAACGTAACCGCCGCTCCCGCCGATGGTATGGCACGACTGGCACTGATATTTCACTTCGTATAGCTGCTTGCCCATGACCGCCAGCGCCGACGTAAATTGCGTTGCGTTTATGCTGCCTGGATTTACATCTGGCTTCTGCACCGCCATAGACAGATATTCCGCCGCAGTCGCTGCTTCTTTGTCGCTCATATTGAACTGCGGCATGCGCAAAATCAGTGTCGGACGAATTGTCTGCGGATTCTTCAGAAAGTCGACAATCCATTTCTTCTGCGCACGGCTGCCTTCGTATGACAGATCAGGAGCAAGGGTTCCACCATAACCGTTGAAACGATGGCACGCGTAACATTTATAGCGCTCGTAAACTTCCGCGAAATCTCCCACAGCCTGAAACGATGCTCCGTTCTTGGCAACCACCAGATGCTGCAGCGCGCTGGTAGCCTTCGGCCCAGTCTCGCTCAGTAACGCCGTGGTCACCGCCTCAAGGTCCGCTGCAACCCACGCGTACTGTGGCATTCGCGCAGCCGGGTTCACCGCCAGCGGATCCTGGAGCTTGGCCTGAATATAAGCAGGCAGGTTGTGCGGGATTTTCGCTTTGCCGAATTCCAGTTCGGAAGCATTCTTCGCACCCAAAGCTGTCAGGTCCGGCCCGAATTCCTTTTGTGGGCTGACGCCCTGCAATCCGTGGCAACTCGCGCAACCCTTTTCCGAAAATAGCCGCTTGCCAAATTTGATCTCGTCATCAGTCGGAGCGCCGAGTTGCGGCACGCTCGTCAACAAATCGGAATCCGTCAGCTTCTTCATCACGTACTGCGAAACCTCGTACAGGTCCTCGTCGCTCCAGCCATACTTTGGCATGTTCGCGTGCGCCAGGTAGCTCTGCGGATTCTTCAGCCACGCGACCAGCCAATCCTCGCTGACCTTACTTCCTACTTTCGTCAGTTCCGGTCCAATGTTCCCGCCGATCAGTTTTGTCTCGCCCGCCCGAGTAACCGCCACAGGATGGCACGTCGTGCACATCATCTGGCGAAAACGCACTTCGCCTTGCGCCACCAGATCCGGTTTCTTGCTCCAGGCTGCAACGATCGACGGATTGATTTTGTACGTCTCAAGGGCCTTCGCTTTTTGCGCCTTCAGGAATCCCGAGAGCGCCTTGATCTCCTCATCCCTCAATCGAAACTGTGGCATGCGCGATTCATCACCAATCTCATAGCCGATCACGGTGACGTTTCCATCTTTATCGACAACGTTGCGTGGCTCTTTCAGCCACTTGTAAATCCATTCGCGCGAAACTTTGTATCCCACGCTGGAAAGATCGGGCCCCAGAAATGGCTTGTCGACATTCGACAGCTTGTGGCAGCCTTGGCAATTCAAGCGCGAAAGCAATTCCCTGCCGCGCGCAAGCTGTGGCGCCTCCTTTATGTCTTGATGGTGGCAGCTTCCACAGGACGCCTGTAGATAGTGTGCCGGCAGGATCGGTTGCTCCCATGCAAGTGTGGTTTCATGCGCCTCCGCGACTTCCGTGGCCGGTCCTTGTCCGCGATGGCACATGGTGCAACCCCAATCGCGCGCATTGTGCGGAATTGGGGGATGAGCGCGAAATGGCTGCGGCACGGAATTGTCGACGAGGCTGGCTTGCGTCATGCCCTGGTGGCAAGTCGTGCAGCGATCAACGACGTTGATTCCTGGCAGCCAGATCTGATCAATATTCGGATTGTAGTCCGCCAGGAGCTTTTTGGTGTCAGGCCGCCCTTGTGCGAATTTCACGAACGAGCGCTTGTATTTCTTCCATTCCGACCGAAAGTCTTTTACCGGAGAAATCGCAAGAACCAAAACAAAAATCACCGTGGTCACCGCAAATGTCAGCCGCATGCGGTACGACAATTTACCCATGTCTTCAGCCGGCATGTGTCCCCCAAGGCCACACCCAGGACCAGCCCGGGCCCCTAAAAAATGTCCCCACCACGGTCAAGCAAAGCGCCGTTGCGATGAACCACGTCATCACCCACCAGGAAAGCGGTTTCTGCCGAAGCGTGCGCGTCCAAACCGCGGTCGCTTTCGAATAATAGGAACCTGCCAGTAGCACGGCGACGAGAATCGTGGGCACAATGATCGTCCACGCATCCACGATCACCAGCAGTATCAGCAGCGCAATCGTTACCCCAACGACGATCGCGAAACGTTTCCCGGGATTCTTTTCCCACAGCGGCTTCCCTTCCACATTCACGTGGAAATAGGGAATGACGATCAACCCAATCAACACCAGCGTAGGGATCAAAATGCCGGCCACAAACGGTGGAAAGAAGTGCAGCAGTTCCTGCAATCCCAGGAAGTACCAGGGGGCCTTGGCGGGGTTTGGCGTGAGCAACGGGTTCGCCAACTGTTCCAGCGGCGCGTCCCAGAACAAGGCGATCACCACCATGGCGATCACCAGCACTTCAAAGACGATCGACTCGCGCACCAGCAGGTGCGGATACGTCATAAGCTGCGGGCCGCGTTCGTCTTTCACCTTGGCGGATGTATTCCGCGTGATGAACACGATCCGCCACGGCTCTTTCTTCGCGTCCGAACTGAACCCAGTTTCGATTTTAGCTTTTTCCATCATCGTCTTTTGACCTTACCGTCAAGCCGCCATCCTTCTGCACTCGCCAGAAATGCACGCCGATTAACAGGAACGCCACCAAAGGAAGAATGACGACGTGCAGCACATAAAAGCGCAGCAGCGCGTTTTCTCCTACGATGTTTCCACCCAGCGCAACAAATCGCACTTTGCTGCCTACAATGGGCATGGCCGAAATAATGTTCGTGCCCACCGTGACCGCCCAAAACGCCAACTGATCCCATGGCAGCAGATAGCCGGTGTAGCTCAGAAACAGGGTTACCAGCAGCAGAAACACGCCGACGACCCAGTTGAATTCATGCGGAGGTTTATATCCGCCGCGATAAAACACATGAAACATGTGCCAGAACACCAGAAGCACCATCAAGTGCGCTCCGATTCGGTGCATGTTCCGCAGAAAAACGCCGTTCGATACCACGAATCGCAAATCCTTCATGTCGTGATACGCGTTCGGCGCAGCCGGATGGTAATAGAACATCAGCAGCACGCCCGTGACGACCAGCAACAAGAACAGCAGAAACGACAGCGACCCGAGGTAGTACGCCGCGCGAACCCGCAGCGACTTTTCTCGCACCTTTACGGGCAGCCAGTGCAGAAAAAGATTTCCGAACACGGCGACGCTGCGTGTTCGATTCGTACGCGCCGGGCCGCGGCGAAAGATCGATTTCCAGACCTGCGTGGCCCGCAGATTCTCGAGAGCAGTATTCAATGGCGTGGCCATGGATCTCCTCAAACCTTCAGAACCTGATCGGCTTTGATGGTCTGCAACTTGTCGACAACCAGTTCCCCATCCGCTGTCATCGAAATGGCATAGTGCGGCAGTGGTCGCGGCGCGGGTCCTTCGAGTTTCTTCCCTTCCGGCGTAAATTTGCTGCCGTGGCACGGGCAGGCAATCATGTTGGCTTCGGGCTTCCACTGCGTCACACAGCCGAGATGCGTGCATACCGCGGACACGGCATAGAATCCGCCAGCGGTTCTGACGATGTACACCTGCTGCTCCTGCAAAAACGTGACCGAGTTGACTGGATACAGGTCGGGATTCCCCGCGCGAAAGGTCGTGGATGGCTCGAACAAAACGTTCGGCGAAAAATACTGATACGTTAGCGCGGCGCCGCCCAGCCCGGCGATTCCCAACGCGCCGAGCGTGATTTCACTCAGAAAATCGCGGCGCGTCAATCCCGGCATTGCGATGGCATGCTCCGGCGTCGATTTTTGCGTGGTGTCACTCATGGCTTCCAAACGATCTCCTGTTCAAGAATCAAGCCCGGCTCCTTTTCAAACACTTCGAACGCTTCCATGGAAATCGTGCGAGCGGGACAGCGCTCCGCACAAAGACCGCAGCGGATGCATACGGTTTCGTCCTTGACCATCACGGACCCTTCAATTTGTGTGAGTTCATCCGGCGAAAGATGTTGCAGGTCAACCGTCCGCAGTTGCTGTTCATTCCGCAGCCGTCCCTTGTCTTCTTCGGTAAACGCAAACTCTTTTAGCGGCAGCAGCGACAGGCAATTCTCCGGGCATACATCCACGCAACCGCCGCACAGGATGCATTCGGTGCCGCTCGCCTCCGTGCCCTCGAAAATTGTGTTGATCCAGCACTTCAGGCAGCGGCTTGCCTCCCCGCGTGCCTGCTGCTCGGTGAATCCGGTCTCAACCTCCGCGACTCCGGTGCGGCGATCGATGGGCAGCGCCGGCACCGGCAGGCGCGAATACTCATCGTAGTGCGCCGCCATTTCATGGTGATCCAGCACCGTAATCTGCACGTACTTCGCCTTGGGCTTCCACTGTGGTCCGCGAAGGTATTTGTCGATTTCCACAGCGGCTTTTTTCCCATCGGCTACAGCGTTGATAATCAGCCGCGGGCCAAACGCGATGTCGCCGGCCGCAAAAATTCCCGGGGCCGTGGTCATCAACGTATCAGGATTGATTTTCAATGTTCCCTGGCGCGTCGTCTCGATTCCATCCGTAGCGTTCAAAAAAGAAGTGTCAGAGGACTGGCCAATCGCCAGAATCACCGTGTCGCACGGGATGACAGATTCCGTGCCTTCGGCAAACTTGGGATTGAAGCGCTTGTTCTCGTCAAAAACGGAAAGGCACTGGATCACTTCCAGTCCCGCCAATTTGCCATCCTTCCCCACAAACTGCTTTGGACCCAGCGAAGGTCGCAGCTTCATTCCCTCCAGCAGGCCTTCTTCGATTTCTTCTTCGGCCGCAGGCATCTCCGCGCGCGATTCCAGACAAACCAGCAGCACTTCTCTGGCGCCCATGCGCAGTGCCGCGCGCGACACGTCCATGAACTCCTTCATGGCCACGTCCATCTCGCTCGAAGTCAGTTCGTTGGGTAAACCACCTTCCGGCGCCATTTTCTGTTGTTCGCGCACCGCGGAACGGGCTACGTCAATCGCGACGTTCCCCCCTCCGATCACCACCACCCGCTTCCCTACTTCAAAGCGGTACCCCAGGTTGACGTTCAACAAAAAATCGATTCCCTTTACCACTCCATCCAGCTCATGCCCCGGCAAATTCAAATCGCGGCTGCGATGTAGTCCAAACGCCATCAAAACCGATTTGAAGCCTTGCCGCTGCAAATCTTCCAAAGAAAAATCACGTCCCAGGCGCATATTCAGTTTGAGTTCCGGCCCCATGTCCAGAATTTCCCGGATTTGCGCCTGCAAAACGTCGCGGGGTAGTCGATATTCAGGTATGCCCAGATGCATCATCCCGCCCGGTACGGCGGCAGCTTCGAACACGGTCACGGGATAGCCCAGCAACGCCAGGTCATGCGCCGCCGACATTCCTGCCGGGCCGGAACCGATCACGGCAATCTTTTCGGCATGCTTTACACGAGGCTTCTCAGAAAAAACGTCAATCGGATTCCTCGACTCTGGTCCATAACGTTCGGTCACGAAACGCTTCAAGGCCCGGATGGAGATCGGCGAGTCAAACTGCCCGCGACGGCAAGCCGGCTCGCACGGATGACCGCATACGCGGCCGCAAATAGATGCAAACGGATTGGGGATCCGGGCATACCGGTAGGCTTCTTCGTATCTTCCCTGCGCGATCAGGGAAACGTACCGTCCAGCCTGTGTATGGACAGGGCACGCTTGCATGCAAGGAAAGCTAGACTCTAGCCATTCTAGATCGACAACTTTTGTCCGTGTCGTCAACTGGTCCGCCCGGCTCCCACTTTCTCTTTTGCTTTACTTCTTGACCGTCAGGTCAGCGGTTGCACCAGAGGCAGTGACTTCCACCGCCTGCGTGGTCACTTTGCCGTCTTCGCTCCAGGTCTTCAGGGTGTACTTGCCCTGCGGCACATTTTTGATGTCGTAATTGCCGTCTTTGTCTGTCACCGCAAAATACGGGGTGGGCGCAACCACGATGTAGCCGTTCATTTCCGGATGCACGTTGCAAAGCAAAGACGCAACGCCAACATCATTAAACTGAAACGATTTCTTCTCTCCTCTTGGCCACGTTCCCATGTTATGCGCCAGCTTCTTGTTGCCGCTCACGCTTGGCCAGTACACGTTGTGTCCTACTGGATCGCTATTCAGAAATTCCACCGTTGTCCCTACTTGCACCACCATCACGTGCGGGATGAACGACATCTTCTGTTGGTCCATAACCGGCTTCGTTGTCGGCGCGTCGAATTTCTTGTCCGCAATCGCGTCGACATAGACCGCGATGTTTTCCGCCGATTTGATTCCCTGTACGCTCACTTTTCCCTTGATGTCTCCGGCAATGCTCGCGCCCGCCAGCAGAACTGTCGCTCCGTACAGTACAACTACCTTGACTGCCAATTCACGTAGCTTCATTTTTTCTCTCGCTTTCCTTGTTCTTTCGGGGACTTTTCTGGAATTCGACATCACGGTCTAGAACACATAGTCGATGCCGGTTAAGAACGAATTGGGACGATATGTGAGCGTGCCTGTCCCATTCGGGTTCGGGTAGCTGGAGTTGTATTGATACTGGTATTCGCCAATGATCTTGATGTTCGCTCTCACCAAAATCTGATAGCCCGGGCTTACCCGGTTCCGCGTTTGTGTGTTCGGCGGGCCAACCGGACCGATTCCGTTATAGAAGTCCGACGGGTTGTTTACAAAATCGTAGCGAACGTAGGGGATTAACCACGGATAAACCCAGAAATTCGCCACCACGAATCCTCCGGTGTACGTCACGGCGCGGGCAGTGCTAACCGTTCCCGCGTCCGTGTCCACCAGATGATTGCTGTCGTGCCCGTGCGCAAACAGGCCGTACAGCTCAAACTTGCTGCGATACCGGAATCGAACGTCGGCTCCGGCACGGTAGAAAGGATCGTTGATCACTCCCGTGAACGCGAACTGGCTGCTGCCAAAGTTCTGCTGATTTGTGCCGTGGTAGTAGAATCCGCCGACGCGAAGCGAAGTGTGATCGTGGGGACCCGTGGCGCCAGCCGCCTGAATGCTCTGCCGGCTTTCCTTGTCGCGCTCCAGGTTGAACTTGTAGGACGCATGGACATACACATCCTTTGAGTCCCGCGCCGACAGAGTGCTGTCCAAACCATAAGCCGAGCCTGTACCGTCGATAAAGGCGACGCTCCAGGTGAAATTGCCGTCATTGGGATAGCCGCCGAATTCAATGCCTCTTTGTGACGAGCCCAAACTGAACGGATTGTTCGTGGTCTGGCAAGGGTTCGGTTGCGGTGAAAAGCCACAAGATTGTTGAGCCAGCGCCGATTCCTGGTAAACGTCGTACGCCGTAGGATAAGGCGTACGCGCATTCGTATACGGAAGATCCAGTTCGAACTGGCCAAATTTCACGTTCAGCGAGTCCTTGGGCAGGTGTAAGTAGTGGCCGAGATCGTTGTACTTCAGGTAAGCGTCACCCAATCCACCGTTGGCTCCCGAAGCCCCGGCGGAAATGTCATCATCGATCCAGAACGACAGATTTGGCCCAAAGCTTCCGGCCGCAATAATCGTGAACGTGTTGGGCACAAACAGATCTGTGTGAGGTATATATCCGTTCACCGCAACCGGCTGCGGCTGCTTCGAATTCCACGCGAAATTCCCTTCGTACCGGAAAGAGATCGGAATAGTCCCCGGAATCTCTCCTGGGTACACGGCTTCTGGAAAAGCTTCCTTCTGGGCTTTGGATCCTAGCATCACCGGCTCTTGTTTTACGAAAAGCTCGTCATCCTTCGGGAACTTGAATCCACGTTTCTTGAAAGCTTCGCCAAAATCGTTCAACTCTGGGAAGTTGTTGTGGCACGTGGTGCAGGATGTTTGATACTTACGGGAGAAAGCAGGAATCGCCTTCCCTGTGGGAACCACAACCAGCAAGCCAGCCAGGAAGATGCAAACAAGCGCAGCCGCTGCAACCAGAGGCAGCCTAACAAATTTAGTCTTCATCAAGTAACCCCAGGCGTACGCAAGAATGTGACGGCAGATGTAACAGACAGTTCATAATGCACAGCATTCTCGTGTAGCCGTGGACGGGGCACCGTGACCGTGGTCACGCACTATTGTGATGTGGCGCACATCGAACCAGCCGAGCTTCACCGGGCAGTAGTACATCTTAGGTTTTGGAACTTCCGCCTATCTTTGTCAGGTGTATCGGTTCTGTGATCCACCCCGATTTCTGCTAGCAACCGCTCGAACCGGACGGATATCCTCTAGCGTCCATGATATGCAATCAAGTTCCGCGGCCCAGAAACGCTAGTGCTCTATCGGATGCGCGTTTTCACAAAAGCTTGAAGTAGGGCGCGGTGCTCTGCGCGCGTTCGATAGAGCCGTTTGCACTAAACCGCTAGCGCGGTAGTGGTGGCGCTGTAGTTGTGTCGGCTTATCCGGTCATACTCGTCGCTGTTCCAGTTGAACATATCTCCCCTACGGAAGTCCTCTTTGCTAAAGCATGGAGCGGCTGCTCACAGCAGCACATTCCATCTTGCAAGGGAGTTTTCCATGACATCTCTTCGTCAACGGTTCACCGAGGACATGCAGGTCCGGAACTTTTCGCCGGTAACACAAGCGTCCTACACTCGAGAAGTCTCGGGATTTGCACGACACTTCAACAAGTCACCAGAGTTGTTGGGACCGGAACAGATTCGTGCCTATCAGGTCTATCTGACCAACGAAAGGAAGCTGGGGGTAGTTTCGATCAGCGTTGCCACCTCAGCGATTCGCTTCCTCTATCGAGTCACCCTCAAAAAGAGCTGGTACATGGCAGACATGATCCCGGCTCCCAAGGTGCCCAAAAAACTGCCCATCATTCTCAGCCCAGAGGAAGTCGCTCGGTTTCTGGACTGTGTCGCAATGAGAAAGCATCGTGCCGTCTTAACCACCTGCTATGCAGCCGGCTTGCGCATCTCCGAGGCCGTTGCTCTGACACTACCGGCGATCGACAGCCAGCGCATGGTCTTGCGTGTCGAGCAAGGCAAAGGACAGAGAGATCGTTACGTGATGCTCTCACCTAAACTGTTAGAGATCCTGCGAGCCTGGTGGCGAATGGAAAGGCCTGGACACTGGCTCTTTCCGGGGGGCACCCCGGACCAACACATAACCACGACTTCGGTTGCGGCGATGTGTCGGAGAGCCCGCCGTATTTCCGGAATTCCTAAACCGATCACGCCGCATTCCATGCGGCATGCCTTTGCATGTCACTTGCTTGAATCGGGCACCGACATTCGCCAGATTCAACTTTTGCTCGGCCATCGCAGCCTGACGACCACAGCAAAATATCTGCACATCGCGACCAGCAAAGTGTGCTCAACAGCGAGTCCACTGGATTTGCTGCCTCGCCCTGTTTCGATGGAGGTCCAGCCTACTCCGCAGCAACACCGCTAACCGCCGGGCCCCTTGGATCGCCCGAAGCTGGAAGTGGCGGACATCTTCCGCCGCTACGGTGAAGCCTATCGTCAGCAGCATGCTGCGTCGCTATCCCCCGCTCAACGGCGCGTCATGACCGCGATCGAGGTGTGTCGAACCGCAGCTCTCGGCGGTCATCTCGAGCGCTGCGACTGCTGCAATCACGAGCGGCCCTGTTACGACAGCTGCGGGGATCGTCATTGCCCAAAATGTCAGTCACTCGTGCGTGCCGAGTGGGTTGAAAAACGAACCTCCGAAGTTCTCGACACGCACTATTTTCATGTCGTCTTCACCATTCCCGAACCGATCGCTTCCATCGCTTACCAGAACAAAGATCTCGTCTACGGCATGCTCTTCCGAGCCACTGCCGAGACCTTGTCCACCATCGCTGCCGATCCCCAACATCTGGGCGCCGAGATCGGATTTTTCGCCGTACTGCACAGTTGGGGACAGAACCTGTTTTTCCATCCGCATCTGCATTGTGTCGTCCCGGGCGGCGGAATTTCACCGGATGGTACCCGCTGGATCCCCTGCCGCCCCAACTTTTTCTTGCCCGTACGGGTGCTCTCCCGGCTGTTCCGCCGATTGTTCTTGAAGTATCTGCAGCAGGCCTTCGACGCCGGCAAATTGCAGTTCTTCTCTTTGCTTCAGGCACTCCAAGATCCAGAGGCTTTCGCCCGTTATCTCGATCCAGTGCGAAACGTGGAATGGGTCGTCTACGCCAAGCCACCTTTCGCCGGGCCACAGCAAGTGGTGGACTATGTCGGCCGCTACACGCACCGGGTGGCCATCTCCAATCATCGGCTCGTCGACATCGAAGATGGCCAAGTGAAATTTACCTGGAGAGACTACCGCGATAATAATCAGCAGAAAATCATGCCCCTTTCCGCGGACGAGTTCATCCGGCGATTTTTGCTCCACGTTCTACCGAGTGGGTTCCACCGCATTCGCTACTACGGGTTCCTCGGCAATCGACACCGCAAGGAGAAGTTGCAGCGTTGCCGCGAACTTCTCGGCATGGCTCCTCCCAAGGAAGGCTCGGCCGAGCCCGCGATACAAGAGGATTATCGTGATCGATACGAGAGGCTCACGGGCCGCTCTCTTCGGGAATGTCCTGTTTGTCATCGAGGTCGCATGATCGCGGTCAAGGTGCTGCCTCAAGTGCGCTCTTCACCGACCATCCAAGACACTTCATGAGCGACCGTAAACGAACCCGAATTGCTCTCGCCACGAGCTCTACACTCTCGAGCCAACGGAGGGCTGTTGCTCCTTGCCGTTCACATCATCCCGCAAACAGCCAAGCATCCCGCACTTTGCCCCACAAGTTCCCGCAGAAGACAGCCAACTGCAACCCAGCATGCTCGTCTCCGCACTTACCTACCCGCCTCTGCCCACTACGTAGCGTCCCACTTATCAAGCAAAACCCATAGCGCACACACCTTGCAGCGGTTTAGTCCAAAACATTTTTAGCTCACCGGCGCGCCTCGTTTACGTTTCCGCTCTGCTACGCCTACTGTCGGCACGTCGCCAAGCTAAAAATGCTCTGCATTGAACCAAGCCGCCCGTGGTTGCGGCGGACGCGGGGCCTATGCAAATTGAATGGAGTGCGACAGCGGTGTTAAGTTGCCGCTGGGCGATGCGGCGAAGCGCAGAAGACAACCCCAGACGGTGGCGAGTCGGCAGAAGCGCAAAACGGTTGCCAGCAGAATGGGTGGAGAAGTTGGAATAACGGATTTCGTCTGCGGCCAAGTACACAGGGGCTGAACGTGCCGAAGCACGTGAAGGATTCGAGCTGGAGAGAGTGTTTTCATGCAGCGGCGATGACCAGAGGTGGAGAACGAAGTCGCATTTGAGCAGCTGTAAGCCTTTCGATGACCTTCATTGAGCCATCACACTTGGGGCAGCGCCAAAGATCGGTGGAATCATTAGTGGAGGAGGCGTCTTGTTGGGCTGGTGGATCTTGTAGCGCGCCGAGCAAGTGAAAGCAAAGCGGCAGATGTGTGGCGCGTCGGCGGTTGGCCAGGAAGCCAAAGTTTCGGATGCGCACGAAACCCTGCGGTAGCAGATGCAACAGGAAACGGCGCAAGAACTCATCGACAGGTAGAGGCAGGAACTTCTGTTCGTTGTGGTGGGCTGAATCGCGCCAGCGAAAGACAACTTGGCCATCCGCAAAGGACACCAAGCGATGGTTGGAGATGGCCACGCGATGGGTGTAGCGGCCGAGATACCGGAGCACATGCTGTGGGCCGCCAAACGGTGGTTTCGCATAGACAACCCAGTCTTTGCGGAACAGTCGACGTAGCCAGGCGGCGAAGATTTTCGGCTCGGCGAGCAGCGCCAGATTTCCATGAAAGCAAAATCGGCCGTCCTGGAATGCTTGCTTAAGACCAGCAACAAACTTGCCGCGAAAGACGCGGCTGAGCACCTTGATGGGAAGAAAGAACCAGTAAGGTGATCGAATCCAGTGCATGTGATCAAGCGATAAGCCGCCGGCGGGAATCACGCAATGGACATGCGGGTGAAGTTCGAGCTTTTGATTCCAAGTGTGCAGTACGCTGAAGAAGCCGATCTGTGCGCCGAGGTGTCGCGGATCGCGTGCAACTTCAAGAAGGGTTCGGCACTGGCACGAAACAAAAGATCGTAGACGGCCTTCTTGTTCTGCAGAGCGAGTGGCGCCAACTCACGAGGTAGCGTGAAGACCATGGACGTAGCGCGTCGGGAGAAGTTCTCTTTGACGTGCGGCAATCCATCGTTCCCGAGCACCCGTCTGACACTTGGGGCAGTGCCGGTTGCGGCAGGAGTTGTAAGAGATGGCGCGATGTCCGCAGCGAGTGCATTCATCGAGATGGCCGCCGAGTGCGGCGGTGCGACACCGCGCAATAGCCAGCTGCACTTTGACATGCTTCCAACGAATCCACTGACGGTTTCGTTCGATGAATGTGTCGCCCGCGATGCGGATGAGATCGGCCACCTCGAGGGGTGGCCGGCTCATCTATTCGTTCCGTTGTTCGTCTTTCAGCTTCAGCGAATCCAAAGGACTGGCAGTCGCGTGCAGATGACGCTGCGAAAGATGGAGGTAGATGGTGGTCTCTTTCAGATCGCTGTGGCCTAACAGGATCTGAATCGTGCGCAGATCCGCGCCGGCTTCGAGCAGATGCGTGGCGAAACAGTGACGCAGCGTGTGCGGGTAGATGACTTTCTTGAGGTCGGCCTTCTGAGCCGCACCTTTGCAGGCATGGTAGATCGCCTTGGGCGTGATGGGCCGATCACTGGCGTGAGCATACTTGCTAGGAAACAGCCATATGCTGGGCTTGCGTCGCAACCGCCGCCAGTGTTGACGGAGCTCATCGAGCAACATCGGACTGAGCATTACGTCCCGGTCTCTGCGACCTTTACCGTCTCGGACGTGAATCACCATGCGCTGGCTGTTGATGTCACTCACTTTCAGGCGCGCGAGTTCGGCACGTCGGAGTCCGGTGGCATAGAGAGTCATCAGCAGAGTGCGATGCAAGGGAATGCGAGCCGACTCGATCAGTCGCGCCACTTCTTTCTGACTCAAGATCGTCGGTAAGCGCCGCGCCGTTTTCGGGTAGGGAGTCTCTTCCAGACTCCAGGTCTTCTTAAGAGTTTTGATGTAGAAGAATCGAAGAGCTGCCAAGCGCTGCCGAACCGTGGGCGTTGCCAATTTCTGTTTTTGCAAAAGTTCGGCTTGGTATTCGCGAATGTGCCGAGGGCCCAAGCGGTCGGGCGGAAGGTGAAATCGCCGAGAAAAATCTTCGACGACGCGGATGTAACAATCTATGGTAGCCTCAGCGTAATTACGACGCTGGAGTTCCTCCAGCATCATTTTTCTCAGATGGGTCACAGGGACCTCCTTGTGACCCAAACTTATCTCAGCCCTCAGGCAACCACCGATCCACTCACCCCACGCGTAGCGTCCGCCGCCGGGCGGCTTGGTTCAAACGGCGATGTGGGAGATGATGCCGGGCTGGGTGGCTAAAGCCTTCGGCAAAGAATTGGTCGCCGCAAGGCAACGTGAAAAGTCGGGACGGGCACGCTAACTCTAGGTTCCTGTACACGAGCCTCCGGTAACGGCGTCTACCATGAAATATCATTTCGGAGGCTATGAGTCTGGAGCAATGAAGCGACTCATGGGCATGCATGCGACGCGTGAAGATCAGGTCGACAAGTTGCTACGGGCAGAAGCGTTGGTAGACCTACACCAAGCCTTCAGACAGGGCCTTCGGGCAAGCGTGGAAGAATATTCTCTCAAGAAGCTCGAGGCCTTTTGCGGTTTTGTTCGGAATACTCCGCTCGATCAATCGCGGGCCGCGATGCGGTACGTTGAGCACCGGCTAGAATTGGGCTGGGGAAGCGAACAACTTCCGGACGACATTCGCACGACAATGGAGGGATATAACAGCGAAGACTGCTACTCGGCGGCTGCGTTACGGGATTGGCTGGAGCAGGAGCGTGAAGCGCTCGTAAAGGCAGGAATCAATGTACCAAGGCCGGCAGAGAAGACCGGAGACCCGTCCGAGAAGCTAAAAGAAAAATTGGACAAGGCAGCCGCTCTAAAGGAACGTCTCTGCGCCGAAATCCCGGTCGACCCGAACCTGCGATCGAAGGAACAATCGGCACAATGGTTGCTCGCACAGCTGCTGAGCTGGCATCGTCGCGAGGACAAGTGCGTCTGGCAAGAAGGATACAGGCTTGTTGATATGGATGATGAAGACTTGCTCGATGAACGGGTAGCGCTGACCAAGCTGCGTTTCGTGAAAAGAGTCGATCCTGGGAAGCAGGTTCCAACGGACCGCTATGCTTTTGACCCACAAAAGACTAACGTGCGGGCTGGCAAAGACGTGTATTTCGCAGACGTAAATCAAAAGTTCGGCGAAGTGGTCGCTATAGACTCCGCTGGCGGAACAGTGGAGATCAAGAAAACGAAAAAGACGGCTGAACTCCATCCGCCATCGGTGTTCATGTGGGATCGCCCACTGAATACCGATCCTCTGGCGGATTCACTTTACCGGCTAGGTGAATGGGTGGCGGTCCATGGTATCGATGCTCCTGGTCGATACCGCGCAGGCCGCGATTTATTGCTACGAAAGCCACCACGATTGCCAGGGGGAGAGAAGTTGGAGCAGTTGGCTTCGGAAAAGCCCGAGAACACCGCGAGCCGAATCGCATTGGCATTGGAGGATTCAGTTTTTGCAATCCAAGGGCCTCCTGGATCAGGAAAAACGTATACGGGCGCTAGAATGATTTGTGATCTGCTGAAAAGAGGGAGAAAAATCGGCGTTACGGCTCTGAGCCATAAAGTGATTCGCAACCTTCTGGAGGCAGTTGTTGAGGCGGCGCAAGAGAAGAACGTCGCAGGAGTGCGATGCTTGCATCGGGAGAACGACGGACAGGAGCGCAACGGCGTCGCAGTGGCGAAAAAGGATAACGATGAGGCGCTAAACGAGCTGCATTCTGGTAAGTCCAATGTCGTCGGTGGGACTTCGTGGTTGTGGTCGCCGGAAGAGGCTTTTGAGTCAGTAGACGTTCTCTTCGTTGACGAGGCGGGTCAAATGTCTTTGGCGGACGTTTTGGCTGTTTCACAGGCAGCGAAAAAATTGGTTCTACTTGGCGACCCTCAGCAATTGGAGCGGCCGTTGAAAGGCAGTCATCCCGAAGGAGCAGAGAAATCGGCATTGGAACATCTGCTGGACGGCCGGAAAACAATTTCTACGGATATGGGGTTCTTGCTACCCGAGAGCTGGAGATTGCATCCGGAGGTTTGTAAATTTACGTCTGCCGTTTTTTACGAGGACAAGCTGAGTTCACACGAGATCACGAACAGCAGGGTTTTGGAAGGGCACTCTTCGCTGAATGGAGCAGGGTTATGGTTTGTCCCAGTGGAGCACGAGGGAAACCGCAATTCGTCTCCGGAGGAGGTGGACGCTGTCGCGCGGCTTGTGGAGGAGTTGCTCAATCCCGAAGTGAAATGGTTTTACGGTAAAGGCAACAGCTGGAATCTCAAGCCAGGAGACATCTTGATTGTGGCGCCGTACAACGCTCAGGTGGCAGATTTGTCGGTGAGGTTGCCCAAGATGCCGATCGGGACGGTTGACAAATTCCAGGGGCAGGAAGCTCCAGTGGTGATCTATTCGCTGACGACTTCGTCGCCTGAGGACGCGCCGAGAGGCATGGAGTTTTTATACAGCTTGAATCGCCTGAATGTAGCAACCTCACGTGCGATGTCGACCGTCATCTTGGTGGGAAGTCCCTTGCTGTTTGAGCCCGACTGCCGGACGCCCAGGCAGATGCAACTTGCAAACGCATTTTGTCAGTTCGCTGATCTGGCCCGACCGATTGACCGAAGAGGATAGCTTCTCCGCGCCATGTGCTCGGTCGCCGGGCCGGTGCGCCCGAGTTTCACGTAAGTCGGTGACCATAACCGCAAGGCGCAGATGCTGTGGCTGGCGAATTGTTACGGGAAAGCCGATTTTACTGGTGCTGCGCAAGTGAACTGGCTCTCGCTTTCGGAACGCATCCGTTGGCAGTGAATCGACGGATCCGCGAAACGCTCTGTAACCAAGGTCGCAAAAACTGGATGACTTCATTCCAGGTGTTTTTAGAGGTTGACCTGATGCCGAAGTGAGCTCGAGTCTTCGAGAGAGTCAGGCAGCCATTGGGGTCTGATACAAGGATCGGCAGTGGGGCTTTCATCGAAACGAGCGGAGATTTGCGATTGAGATCAGTGCCAAATCTTATGCAATGGCCGTTTGGCTTTGAATTCCTGAGCTAGGCGTTCCTTTACGGCTGGCCAGATGATCTCGAAGAGCACATTAGAATTGTCGTATACGCGGTCCCTACGTTCACTTCCAAAGTTGTCGTGACCTGGTGCTTCCTTCCTGTTGACGAAATCCAGGTCGAAGCCCGCACGACCCTCTCTATACTGCACATTGAAGAACTGCCGAAAGGCGGCAATATTTTGCTCTGCGCGCAGTACGGCTCTGGAGAAACTGTTGCTGCGGTCGTCGATGAAAACGAGGATAGGTCAATTGTAGTCGGCAGGAACCGACTTGTGCCCCGCCAACTCCAGTGCCGCGTGTACAAGGTCACCGTTCAAAACGCCAAACGCCACGTCTTATTATTAGAAGAGACTCTTGACCTCGTTAACCACCCAGTTAATTTTGAGGTCATCGGAAATCCGGATTCGGCAAAGCTCGGCGATCAATATCTGAAAACAGCAGAAATTATTGCAGGTGTAGGGCTGCCCTCAAGTGAAGCGATAGCGTATCTCAGGAGCCGCCCAGTCTGGTGGACGCTTCTCTCCCCGTGCGACCTGCAAATCCAGGGTAGTTATGTGCCGGCAAGCTGGGTGATTACTGAGGTCTGTCGCCGATATACGAATTCCGGATTCCTTACATTTCATACCCAACAACTCCCTAGTGTTGCTTGAATCCACATACGCCTAGGCATAATTCGTTGTCTCTTCAAGATGAACGAAGCCGCCGACGTCCACGTCGTCCGATGTGTCCTTTTCCAATCGCATCCAGGAAGTGATCGAGGCGTCCCAAAGCTCGCAGACCGGGGAGTGTGTACTCTCCCCTTGAGGCGCGTCTGCGGAGCGGCCACTACGGTCAAGAGGAAAGCTAGTGTGCAAGCAACGAGCACTAATCTCGTGGTTCGAGGTGACATGAAACTCCAATTGGTTTCACCGTTTCGCCTTTCCAGAAGGGCTTGTCCAGTGAATGTCGATCGCGTGAGCGCTGAGGACATAGTAGCCTGAAGAAGCCAGGTTCTGATTAACAAACACTTCCACTAATACTCGGTCGCCAGCGATTGACGTAGAAGAAAGTGAAACCGAGAGCAAAGAAAAGTCCGACCAGAGCGATGGCAGCATATGCCATCGCAGAAAGTGGCTGTTTCGAAGTACTTTTGTTCACCGTGGTCACCTCTCGTTTAGTGGGCACTTCTTGCGCGGTTATCTGTTCATCTTGGCACGAATCTTGGCAGCCTGGTCCTCGTAGACCTTGGCCTCGGAATCGCGATCGAGGTTACGTAATGTACGCGCCAAATTTTCTGCGATTGTCGCCACGGTGGGGTGATCCGGCCCCAATGCTTTCTCATCGATGGCCAGGGCGCGTTTGAAAAGGGGCTCAGCCTCCGCGTACTTGCCTTGGTCGCGGTAGAGTGCTGCTAGGTTGTTTAGGCGGTTTGCCACGTCCGGGTGGCTCGGTCCCAATGCTTTCTCATCGATGGCCAGGGCGCGCTTGAAAAGGGGCTCAGCCTCTGCGTAGTTGCCCTGGTCGCTGTAGAGTCTTGCCAGGTTGTAGAGGTCCGTTGCCACGTTGGGGTGATCGGGCCCCAAGGCTTTCTCATCAATGGCCAGCGCGCGTTTGTAAAGTGGCTCGGCCTGCGCGTACTTGCCTTGGGATTTGTAGAGCCCCGCCATATTGTTGAGGTCCCCTGCCACGTAGGGGTGATCGGGCCCCAAGGCTTTCTCATCAATGGCCAGCGCGCGTTCGTAACGTGGCTCGGCCTCCGCGTACTTGCCTTGGGAGTCGTAGAGCACCGCCAAGTTGCTGAGGCGGATCGCAACGTTGGGGTGATCCGGCCCCAGTGCTTTCTCATCAATGGCCAACGCGCGCTTGCAAAGCGGCTCGGCCTGCGCGTACTTGCCTTGGGAGACGTAGAGCCCCGCCAGGTTGTTGAGGTCCGTCGCCACGTTGGGGTGATCCGGTCCCAATGCTTTCTCATCAATGGCCAGCGCGCGCTTGTAAAGTGGCTCGGCCTCAGCGTACTTCGCTTCCGCACGCAGCACGACCCCTAGGTTGTTCATGACAAGCGGATCGTCGCTGTGAACGGCGAGAACTGTTCGCAAAGCAGTTTCGGCAACGGGGTAATTTCCCAGCTCGTACTCGGCGCGCGCCAACGGGACATATCTCTTTAGGTATTCACCCGGCGGCGAGGGTATGGATCTAGAAATCAACCGACTCGCTTCCTCATAGCGACGTTCGTAGAGCGCTGCCAGGCCCTTTCCGTATAGATCTTCAGCCGACTTCGCCCAGAGATCGATGGCCTCCTTCAGTTCCTCAGTCGTAAAGCCCAATTCTTCCGCTTTTCTCGCTAGCGATTCGTTCTTTTCTGGATCCGAATCGTTGCGGGGCCTTTGCAAAGATGGCCTTGAGCGGCCCACGGCAAAATGCTCACGATAGACAGCCTCGACCACCCTGGAATGTCCTGCGGTGCCGCGTAGTTTCAGGCTTCTGTCGAGAGGTTGAGGCTTGGCTTGCTCTGCTAGCACGGGGGATCCGTCAGAGGACATAGAGGTACGATTGGATCCCGTCGAACCTGATGCCGGCTTAAATTCGGAAACTGCTTCTTCAATGATGCATCCGAGGATAGAGTAGTCCTCATTCAAAGACTTGAGCCGCGGATCCTCTCTTGGAAGCACAACTATGGGAATGGGCTCTGATCCAATAGCAGGCAAAGAGTCCTTGCGGCCGTTTACCAAATCACGCGGACGAACCACGATCCATTGTCGGATTTTAATCGCGGGATTTACATGGTAGACGTGAAACCGCGCTGGCTGGCCTTAGAGTTTGTGGGTGTCTTTACCGAAGGCCAATATAACTGGTGGCGTCGATCATTATGACCTGCCCGACCTGATAAGACCATTCACTTGAAGCGATCGAAACGCGCATCTGAACTTTTTGAAGTTTCGTCATCTCACGTTCACCCTTGCACGAGCCGACATGCCTGTCACCAGGTTTCTTACCCGTCCCCTGAATAGACTTCGGTATCGACCCAATAGCGTTCCATGCCCCCGCCTTTCACCATGGCAAGGAGGCCGAGTAGACTCTGGTTTTTCGCGGAGACGCCGTTGTCGGACTCCAACTGTTGCAAGACAGCTTCTTTGCAGAGCTGAGGCCATTTCGACCGCATGACGAACTGGTGGACATTTTCTTGGTCGAGAGAGGAGGCCTGGGGATCGGTCCAGGGAGCGTAGGGATCGACGATTCTTTTCGCGCGCGCGGAAATATAGGCGAATGCCTCGTTCATGTCCGCAAGCAACTTGCTCTCAACGGAGGGTTTCAGAGGTTTTGTTCCGATGACGATGGGAGACTCGTCGTCTTCGAGAACGTCGCTGAAGCCGAGATGAAAATGATCGGCGTAGAAAAGCCAGAGGGGATGATTGGAACGGATGAGTTCGGCCCCACCGTCCATGTGATGGGGTTTGGCGAAATCGTGGATCGTCATTGTCCGGCCGCCCGGCCGATCCGACACTTCGAAGACCGTCACGGAATAACCGCGATTGCGCAGCTCATAGGCGGCGCAAAGACCAGAGAGGCCGGCGCCGATGACGGCAATCGATTTGGTGGCCTCCTGAAGCTTCACGATCTCGGCGAAACGGCCGGCGTGCTCATCGGCAACCACCTCCTGCAAGGCGGGGAGCGATTTGGCATGAAGAGTGGCGGGAATCGGCACGCGCTGTTGTTTGGGCGCCAGTGTTCGTAGCTTCGGATTTTGGCGAGCGATGAGGGATGTATAGAGCGTGGGCATGGGCGACCAGACTCACTTTCGGGCGTGGGGGCCGGGGATTGCCCAAGACCCCTGGATTGCGGCAGCATCATACACGTATAGGCATGGTTATGGGGGATCGGAGAGAACGCAGTCAGCGAAAGGAACAGGTCATTTTCGGCGGAGTTTCAGCCCCAGAATCTGAAGCGCTTTCTGGAGAGACTCATCCGTTTCGTGGATCTCTTTGGAACCTCCCGGATGGATCGGAAAGGGCTCGAAAATGGCCCAGTTTTCCAAATCATGCCCGTAGCGCGAACGATAGTAAATGCCAGGACAGCCAAGCTCGTAGGCTTGTCGCGAAGCGAGTTGGCTAATGCGGCGAGGAGCGGCATTTTGCAGAACCGCGGCATCAAGTTCTTGCAATCCGAGACGCAAGCATTCATCTGCCAGTTTGGGGCGCAAGTGCGCAGTCCATGCGCTTGAATATATGTCCGCGTAGTCGCCGTCTGCGTAAGCGGTTCCCATTAGCCGCTGGTCGCACCACTCCAGGGGGACCTCCCCCAGCGGAACAAAATCATTTTCTCCTTCGATTTCGTTGAGTTCCGCCAGTAACGTCAGGTCCGGACGAAAACGAGCAAGCGTCTCGACGAAGCAGGATACGGGTTGGCTGGCAGCATACAAAACTCGGTAGTAGCTGGCCGGGTCATCAAATCGATTCCCAAACGTGCCGTCCGAATTCGCGCGCGACCAGTCGGGTGGCTGCCAGGGATCCGGTTTGCGGCCAATTCGGAATATCTCGTCTGGGGCCTTGCGGCTTTCGAGCATGCGCAATCAACCACCAGCGATGAAGGCGCGCACTGCGCCAAGCACTTCTGGACCAATGATGTTTAAGTCGCCCTCACGGAGCAGACGTACGGGAACGCGGTCCCCTAGTTCCGGGTTTACGCCGATGAGCCAAGCCTGAACGACCTGGGGTGAATCATGTTCACTGAGGGTGCGGACAACTTGGAAGGCAAAGCGTAGTCTCGATTCAACGTCACCGTAGGCTTCATTGCCTTTGATCCATCGGTCCACGGCTCGCACGTCCTTGACGCTGGCAATGTAGGCAGTCAGCTTGCGACCTATTAAAAGGACAAGGCGTGAAACGAGTTCCGGAAAGGGCGTGGATAGGGACTCTCGGTGAGCTTCGAGCCCTTGCCGCGGTAGTGTGCGTGTGGCCACGTAGTTCGGCTCCTTGACCTACACAGATGGTCCCACATTCACGGCAAATAAGCAACTGTTTTCCGCATAAATTACGCCATAATACCGCATTCGCCGGGAAGACGGCTGAAATGCGAGTCGCGAGAAAGATGCTTCGTATCCGAAGCAAATTTAGGAGTTTGCTTGAAGCATTTAATTAACCTTGTTAAATGAACCGAGATTATTGAGAGTGGCTCGCGCAGGAGAAATTCATTTGTCTCAGGAGGGCAGTCATTCCTATGTCCGAGCGGAAACCTTATGCAGCACCACGGCTCATTCGACACAAACAATGCAGGTCTCAGAATACCGATCAGACTGGAGCTATCGCCGCAAGCCAGGACTCAGGGATAGAACTGTCCGACAAACGCAGAGTGAGACGAGAGTATGTCGCCGTGGTGAATGATGACCGGAACTACGTCGAAGTTTCGGACAGTTTCTGCCAACTGGTTGGATATAAGCGTGAAGAGCTGCTCTGCAAGCGATACGATGAGCTGACAGCTCCTAATACAAACGACATTCTATGCGTCAATCGCATGCTTGTAAGACTTGGATACATGCACGGCCTGTGGATGCTCATGAGTCGCGAGGGTACCCGCATCTTGGTCCGATACGAAGCGTGGCTTCGTTCCGACTCCTTGATCGAAAGCCGCATGGAAGTGGTGGGTGCCGGATACTGAGAACTGGGCAAGCGACCCGTGCCCCGGGCTCACTGAGCCTGTTTCCACTAACGCTGTTGTGAATCGGAGCGGCCCAACGGCGCATGGAAGACTCCGCCTTGGAATTCTGCCCGGTCGCGAGCCTCCTATAGCGGAGCGATGGGCAACTAGGAATACTGGCCAGCGGTGCTGAGACGTCGTCTCAAATTCACGAGTTCAGCGGTCGCCCCGATTTTACTGGAGCGCGGACTGCGTACGATCATGGGAGCAGCGCGGGATCTCCATCAGCCTGCTCGTCCGTTCTGGCACAAGCATCGGCATCAGTCACCGATTCAATCTCAGCGATAGGCAAAAGGGGGATAGTATAGTAGCTCGCATGCCTCTTAACGACCGTATCCTCATAGGCGGGTTCCTGCACGTGCTTGATCTGGTCGGGACCTTCGTGTTCGCGGTCAGCGGGGCGGTATCCGGCGTGAAGCACAGAATAGATCTTTTTGGTGTGCTGGTATTGTCATTCGTCGCAGCAACTGCAGGGGGAATTATCCGCGATGTGCTCATCGGAGCAATCCCTCCCGCTTCTGTCAAAGACTGGCGATATATCGCTCTCTCGTTAGTGGCTGGGATCGTTACTTTTTTTTGGTTTCCTCTCATTGCCAAGATGAAAAGCCCCGTTCAGATCTTCGATGCTTTAGGGCTGGGGCTTTTTGCGGTGGTTGGAGCCGGCAAAGCGATGGCTTTTCATCTCGGACCAGTCGCGGCGGTGCTCATGGGTGTACTAACCGCAATTGGCGGAGGCATGGCGCGCGAGGTTCTTGTCTCCGAAGTCCCTGTGGTCTTCACTGCTGAACTCTACGCGGTCGCCGCCCTGGCAGGTGCGGCAGTTGTTGTAATCGGCGAGGCCATTTTCCCCAGTCTAACGGCGGTAGCACCGGCTACCGGCGGAATCGTCTGTGTCGCTCTGCGTCTGTTGGCGATTCAGAAGGGCTGGAAGCTTCCGAGAGCGCAGCAGCCAGATTGAACCGTCACGACCGCGAAACCGGCCTCCCGGCGCCCATGATCGACCTTGCAGATAGAACCGCAAACCCCGGATTCATTGACACCCAGGTTCACTTTACGGATGCGGCCAATCTGGCCGGCAAACGCTCGGCCAGCCACGCATGCGCCGCAACAACGAGCGCTTTCACCCCAGTCTCCATAGTTGGATGGATTACTGGTGCAAAGCGCGGATTATGGTTGGTTGGAAGCGAACTGAGTGTTCCCTCTTTTTTCGCCTTGGCGTAAACCGCCGGATCGTCGCCACCAAAGAACCAGTACACCGCTGGGGCGTGCCATTCCGCTCCAAAGCATCCGAAGTCCTCGCTCGCCATGGTGGGCTTCGTCTGTTCTACAGAGCCGTCGGGGAAGTTTTGACGAAACGCGTCAACGACCTTGTTTGTTGCGTCGACATCATTCGTTACCAAGGAGTAGCGGTCCAGAGGAGTGATCTCCGGTGGTTTCGGCGCACCTGCCGCGGCTGCTTCGGCATTCACAATTCGTTCAATCGCCGCAAGCACATGTTTGCGGACCCCCTCATCAAAGGTGCGCACGTTCAACTTAATGAGTGCCTCGTCGGGAATGACGTTTTCTTTTGTGCCCGCCTGCAGAACTCCTATTGTCACCACGGCAGCATTCGTGGGCGCGACTTCCCGCGAGACGATCGTCTGCAGCCTCATCACAGTCGAGGCAGCCATGACGACGGGATCAATGCTGGACTCGGGCATCGAGCCATGTGCGCCACGGCCGAACATGCGAATTTGCAGGCTGTCGGCAGCTGAGGTGACAACTCCCGTACGCCAATCGAGATTCCCGGATGGCAAGCTCATGACATGCTGGCCAAGCACAACATCGGGTTTCGCGAATCGTTTGAAGAGGTTGTCGTCAATCATCGCTTGCGCGCCCTGTGCGGTCTCTTCCCCTGGTTGAAAAACTGCCATGAGCGTCCCGTGCCAGCCATCGCGGCTTTTGGCAAATAGCGAGGTGGCCCCAATCAAGCAGGCCACGTGCATGTCGTGCCCGCAGGAGTGCGCCACAGGCGTGATCTTTCCGTCGGGGCCTGGCGCTGTAACAGTACTGGTATAGGGAAGACCGGTCGCTTCCTTAATGGGCAACGCATCCATGTCTGCGCGCAGCATCACGGTTGGGCCGTCTCCGTTGCGCAATATACCAACAACGCCCGTCTTACCGACTCCTGTAGTCACTTCGAATCCGTTCTTCCTTAGATGGTCCGCCGCAATCCCTGCAGTGCGCGTTTCCTGCATCGACAATTCGGGATGAGCGTGGATGTCCTTATAGACAGCCTCCAGCTCTGGAAGGGCAGCGGCGAGATTTGCAAGGATTGCTGTTACGTCTTTTTCGCTCATTGCGATGAACTCCTTTCATATCGAGACAAACAATGATGCCCCGCCAGCTCGGGGACGTTGGCGGGAGAGGCTCGAGATTCCAGCCCTAAGTCTTCGGCTTACCCTTGGGGATGGTGAGCATGATCGACATGATCGCCACTGCGGCCATAAACACATTGAACATGAGAGCGATGATAGCAGCTTGTCGAACGGCAAGGTTGTCCTGGCGTCCTTGGAAGGTAATCACGCCTTCCAACCAATGCGCACTGTCGGTGCTTGCGCTCAGAGCGGTAAAGATTGCTGCCGAAATGGCTACCCCGAATGCAGCTCCCAGTGAGGATGCCATCTTATAGATGCCTGAGCCGGAGCCCGCCTGCGTCGCCGGCAAACTGGAGAGCGCCGCATCGGTGGAGGGCGTCGCATAAATGGCGAGGCCGAGACCAAACAGTGCATAGCCGATGATCGCCATGATTTTGTAATTCGAGAGCATCAGGTTTGCCGGCAAGAGAAACACAATAGAGAGACCGGTAATGAGGCAGCCCCAAATCATCGGTTTGCGCGCGCCAAAATGCTGCAACAGTTTCTCGCCGGCGCGGATGAAGAGAATGATCGTAATGGCGTAGCCAAGGGTCAACATACCGGCCTGTTGCGCGGTCATATTGCCGCCCATCTGGACCAATTCGAGCGACACGATCATGGTGCCGGCCAGAGCATTGAGCAGAAAGTTAGAGATCGTGGCCCCGGTAAATGTCAGATTGTGGAAAAGCGTGAAATCGACGAAAGCCGCGGGGGTGCGCCCCTCGGTGCGAAAGAACAGGATCCCGAATATCACAGTGATGGCAAGGAGAATGAGCGCATAGGAACTGGTCCATCCAAGTTTATTCCCCTGGGTCACGAAAATTTGTAAGGCCACCATTGCGATCATGAAGGAGATGACGCCGGCAAAATCGAATTTGTAGTTTTTCTGGCTCACCGCTTTGCTTTCAGGCGTGCCGCGCATCAACATGAGACCAACGATCGCGACGACGACCGACGCAAAAAAGATGTAGCGCCAGCCGAGGTTCTGCGCGACCAGTCCTCCGAATAGAGAGCACAAGCCAGAGCCGCCCCAGGAACCGATCGACCAGAGGCTAACAGCACGCTGGCGCGCAGCTCCGGTCCAAAAGGCCGTCAGCAACGCCAGACTGGCAGGCATGATACATGCGCCTGAAAGCCCCTGTAAGGCTCGGCCGGTCAGCAGAAACGCAGATGCCAAGGTGCCGCTCGGCGCAAGGCCGACGAGCAGGGAGCCGAGAATGCTGAGATAGAACCCGATTTTGACTATCTTGACGCGGCCCACACGGTCGGCGAACCCCCCCATCACCACGATGAATATCCCGGAGAACAGGGAGGTGATGGAAACCGCGGTATTCATCGCATTCGCATCGAGACCGAGGTCCTTGCCCATGTCCGGAGCGATATTCAGCGTCGTTTGTGCGAACAGCCAGAAGGTGAGGACGCCAAAGATGATACCGAAGAGCAATTTGTCGTTGCCCTGAAACCCCGCCGATTCGTTGGACCCCGAAGTCCTATCGCCCTTGGTGGACTCTGTGGGCACGTGCGACGAATCGCCTTTTCGCTGAACAGCAGCTGTTGGGTCGTTCATACTCTCTCACCTCTGCCCCACTCGACGACCGGAGCGCTTGACCTTTACCAGGAAACCAAGCCGAACCAGGAAAGGACTTTTGACACTCTCGGATGGAGAAGTCAGTTCAAGGTTGAACACATGTGCAAAATTCTCGCGAAGGATAGGATGGGCCTCAGAGTCGCGCCTCCCGATTCCCTAGGGCGACGAAGAGGTTTGTAGTTCCCCAATTTGGTGCACCTGTAATATCCGTTTATCAGTACCAAGAACTCGGCCAAGTCACGAACAGAAGAGACTACGGAAAAGACGACAGGGCCGAGGGGAATCCCGACAATCGCGGGACGATGGCAGAGAAGCTTGGAGCCACTCGGACGAAGAGCTTCGTGATGAGGAATACCAGGGGAAACTTCATCGCCTACGAGGGCGATTACAACGGCGCGTTGCGCTTCAACAGATCGTTTTTTCGAAAGGACTATCCGCGTCTCACCGCGAAGGCAACCTCTGCTGTGGAATTTCCTGGGATGTTCAACCTTGAGCAGACTTGTGGACCGCGGCCTGTCAAAAGACCCTAGCGCGACATCTAGAAGCCGCCAAGAGCGTGCTGCGCAACCTTCGGGGTTGCGCCGAGCTAGCGGAAGTGAAATGGCTCGACGTTCAAAAGCAGAACGAAGGAGGCGAGCATGAACCACAGAGGATTTATCCGAAGCAGTGCGATGGCCGTCGGGACGTCTCTGGTTACGAGTTTGGTGAAGGAAGAGTTGGCGTGACAGTTCTTGCTCGGTTATCGCACTTCCGTTTCAGGCGGCTAGTACGATGCGCAATCGCGGCCACCATTCTCTGTGCAGCTTCCTCTGCGTCGCATCCGCAAACGCCGTCGAATCCGTCTACACAATCACCTCCGTCAGGCCAATCATCGTATTTGATCAACACGAAGCCTAAACCCGAAAAACCAATCCTTACGCTGCCCGATTTCTTTTCTCACGCCGCACAGAAGGGCATCTACTTCCATGTCTTTCTGAACGAGGAACTGGCGGCTAACCCCTCAGGCGGAATCGACCAGGGAGCAAGCGCCTCACAGTATTTGACGTTCGGTACGGGAATCGATCTGGGGCAGCTCATCGGATGGCGGGGTACCGCGCTTCACGCTATCGAGATTGCTTTGAGTAGTAATCCACTCAGTGAAAATACAATCGGGGGCGGGATCGATGTCCAGGAAAACGCCTCACCCTTCAATCTCGTGCGTGCGCTGAATTTCTCTCTTGAGCAGAATTTTTCGCTAAGAGCGAAAGACGACCTGAACTTGATCGTTGGCCGTCTCGGAGCAACACCGTATTTTATGGGGTCCGATTTGGCGTGCCTTTTCATGAACCACGCGTTTTGTGGTCCGATGTATGGCTTCTACCAAAGCACTCTGTCCTCTGTCTCACCGGCTCCGTCGTGGGGAGGGAGAGCTAAGTTCAACATCACTCCGAACGCATACGTCGAATTCGGGGGGTATGCGATAGATTTGAATACCATTCAATCCAGCACGACCATCTTCACCTGGAACACCCGCGGTGTCACGGGAATCAATTATCTTGCGGAAGTTGGTCATGCCACTAGCTTAGCAGAGCAGAAGAAGCCCCACTACTACCGCGTCGGCACTTCCTATGTGGACGGGCCCAGACCGGATGTCCTACTAAACACGAATGGCTTGCCTCTCTATCAATACGGTGGAACTCCGCTGAGCCATTACGGTGAAACTGCGTTCTACGCTACAGGCGCTCAAGTTATCCAGGGGGCGGACAGCGTCTCACGGCGCAACGTGGCGGTGTTTGGAAGCGTTTGGTACAACTTTGCCGACTCGGAAGCGATGAAGTACACGATTAAGGGCGGTGTGGTTAAAACGGGGACGTTTCAAAGGCACCCAAACGATACTTTGGGTTTCGCCGTGTCTCCTATTGCGTTCACGGCGAAAGAAGTTGCATATCTCAGTGGAACGAGGGCGAATGGTGGCGGAGTGGGACAGGTGCCGTCGCATGAGGTGGTCTTCGAAGCAAATTACGGCTATCGGTTAGCATCCGGAGTCGTGCTTCGCCCAAACCTACAGTACGAGGTATTGCCGACTCAAGGGTCACGCCAACGTTCCCCCACAACATCCCCAACGTTTTCGCAGTTGGGCTACAGATGAATGCGAACCTGGATGAGCTGTTTGGTTTCCCGCAGCACCACTGATCGGACTCTGGGAATTTCTGGTTGTCTTTGCCATGGAACTCAACTTTGTCGCTTCCTTTGCGAATGTATTTGTGATGGGCAACGCCGTTTTTCCTGGATGCACGCGGTGGTGGTACGCAGGGTCGTTTGTATGTCGCAGCGGTTAGATGAAGCGAGTTATTGCCGTGAAAGGGGGAGGATACCATGAGTGGCATAGTTCTGGTCTGCGGAAGAGTGTTCGACGGCGTCTCCGAAACGCTGAGCGAAAAGATGGAGATCCTGGTTGAAAAGAATCGCATCACGAGCGTTGGAAAATCCGTTGGGCGGCCCGTGGACGCGCAGGTGATCGACCTTTCAGACAGAACTGTCAGTCCCGGGTTCATTGACACCCATGTTCACCTTACGATGGATGCGGCGAACCTTGTCCGGCAGACGCTCGAATCGTCGGCCACCAAAGCGTTGAAGGGGCTGAGCCTCGCGCGCGAGTACATGAGCTATGGCTTCACGACCCTACGAGACCTAGGGTGCGTTGATCCGGACTGGCCCACCGTCGACCTTCGGAATGCAATCAACGCCGGAGTTGTGCAAGGTCCGCGGATCATCGTTGCGGCTCACATTATCAGCGCGAGTGCAGGTCACGGCGATCTGCGCGGCTTTTACAACCCCCGCTGGACGTTGCCCGTTTCCGCGATTGCTGACGACCCGGCGTCTATCAAAAGGTTGGTTCGCCGGGAACATACTTTCGGCAGCGACTGGATTAAAACAACAAACACGGGCGGCTACTTCAGCGCCGGAGACGATCCCGCCCGGGTAACGTGGTTCGACGACGAGATGGAGGCTCTCACGTCGACTGCCCGCCAACTCGGCATGCCCGTCGCCGTTCATACGGGCGCTGCTGAAGGATGCAAACAGGCGATTCGTTTTGGCGTCCGGAGTCTCGAGCATGCGTACCTGATCGACAGTGAAGGGCTGGCGATGGCAGCGAAATCCGGAGTTTACGTGGTGCCCACCATGCAGATGACGCAGGAGGATTTGCATGAATTGCATGAAGGGACCCTGCCATGCCAAGCGGTTTGGAAGTTCAGCCGTGACAACGAAAATATCCTCGCATCACAACGCCTGCTTGCTGGGAGCAACGTAAAGGTTGCATACGGCACTGATTGCGGGATGTTTCCGTTTAGCCACGGGATTCTCGAATTCCAAGCCATGGTGGCAGCGGGGCTGACTCCTATCCGGGCCCTGAAGGCCGCCACCGGTGTGGCTGCCGAGTTACTTCAGCGAACCGATTTTGGAGTGATCGCCCCTGGCAGACTCGCCGACATTGTAGCGATGCCCGGCGACCCGCTCAAAGACATTGGCGCCACGGCAAAGGTTGATTTCGTGATGAAAGACGGCGTCGTCTATCGGGATGCGGCCCAGAAAGTCGCACATGAAGCCCTCTCGGGCCGTTCACCACTTGAGTGACACACTATGACTACCGGCGAATGCAACTGCGAAGTGGATCGGCAACAACGACTGGCGACATTTACCAGCTCTATGCGCAGTGACACACGCTGTTCGAAGTTCAGCGTGGAGGTCGTGTGTAGGAAGTTCCCGGCGCGTCGTTGAAGTAGAGAAGTTTGATCGAGCTTCTGACCCCGGCTGCTATGGCTGGTTACGGCCTACTCGATAGGGGGACTCGGCTAATCGAGGAGTGGTCTGAGGCCCAAAGATGTGCGAGTCGAGTTGCAAGGCAGCAATCTGACCGTGAGCGGAGAGCACCAGTCCAGCGAGGAGAAAAAGGAGGGTAATTACCTGCATCAAGAGTTCTCCTATGGCCAATTCCAACGGACCCTGCTACTGCCGGAAGGCGCTGACACGTCAAAGTTGAGCGCAGAGTACAACAATGGCTTGCTGGAGATCTCCGCGCCCCTCAACGAAGCTGCTCTACCGAAACAGATTGAAGTGAAGAGCGTTCCGAAAGCCAAAAAAGCAGGAGCGTAAAGAACATTGGAGCTGCCCGGGAAGCTCGTCCCTGGGTTTCCCGGCAGCAAAATAAACGGGTACATGCGTTGATGTAACACTAATGACTTTCCTCCAATCCTCCGGCGGAACGCTAATGATTTGTCCTGGGAAATCCCCTTGGCATGAAGTACCTCAGGCAAGGCCGGCAGAAGCTCACTGGAATTAGGGTGTTCAGTATTGCACAGACAGAAGAATTCGGTTTAGAGTAAAAAGCCGGTTCGAACGCCTGAGCACACATTGGTTCGGTCGTTCCCCCCCAATACTGGATCTCTTGTCGCTCACGTTTAGATTTGCGTCGAAAGGCGACCCGCATGTCCCCCACGCATCGAGAAGAAACACTACATCCCTCTCCTCAATCTCTGCACTCGCTTAAACGGAAAAGGACTGCCAACAAAGAAATTGGGCACGGAATGGTCAGCTCCGTGTCCGGAAGTCAGCGAAGAAAAACCGCAATTGGACGGTCTGATTTTCACGCAAGATTCAAGGACGGAATAACCAAGCTGTCCTGCAAAGCGAAAGAGACGGTCTTCTCGCAGGGTGACCCTAGTGATCATGTCTTCTTTATCCAGAAAGGCAGGATCAAGCTGACAATCGTGTCGGCACGAGGAAGGGAAGCAATCATTGGCGTTTTAGGCTCTAACGAATTCTTCGGCGAACAATGCCTGACGGGCCAAAGGTTTCGTGGGATGACGGTTACGGCGCTTGAGGACTGTTCGCTACTTAGGATCGAACGAGGGGAAATGCTGCTCAGCCTCCGCGAAGACTCGGAGTTGTCAATGACCTTCGTTTCCTGTTTGTTATCGCAGAATCTGCAGCTTCTTGACGAGTTGGTGGACCACTTCTTCAATCACAGCGAAAAGCGTTTGGCCCGGCTTCTTTTGTCGCAAGCGCATTACGGAAAGGATCGCAAGACGGAGGAAGTCGTTCCGAAAATCGATCAGGAGACGTTAGCAGAGATGGTTGGAACCACCCGCGGAAGGATCAGTTTTTTCATGAACAAGTTCAGGAAACAGGGTTTCATCGACTATGACAACGATTACAAGGGCTTATTGCGAGTCCATAGTTCGCTTCTCAATGTTATTCTTCGGGACTGAATTCAAAGTCAGGGCGACACGGAGCCCTCTGCCAGCACCAGCCGCCATGAAAATCGACCCAAGTGTTCAACCTTGAACAGACTTCCTGACCGAAGTCTATCAGATTCACGCAGGAGACAAGAGCAGGGGGCACAAGGGAAACGTTATCCGTAACGAGGCAATCACCAAGCTGAGCGTGTGCCGCTTTGGCGAGGGGGTAGGTAACTGGATGTTTGGTGCGATCAGCGGATTGTGAATAGGGACTCCCCGAGAGCGTTCGCTCTCTGCTCCGAATGCAGCTCCTACCGGCCTAGAGATTCCAGACATTCCCATTGAGGAGGTTTCCGATGAGTTTCCCGGCATCCCGAACAACTCAATCTCTGGCGAATTCGGTTCGTGGGTTCCCCGTCAGTCGGGGGATCATTGCCATGATGCTTTACCCGACACTTTTTTGCGTTGTGGCGGCGGCTCAGGACTCCAAAAGAACAAATGTCGAGTGGCCGATGTACAACGGTAGTTATGCCGCGGACCGGTTCTCGCCGTTGCAGCAGATCACTGCGGCTAACGTTTCATCGCTTGTGCAGGTCGGACGCTACGAACTGCCGGAGACAACTTCTTTCCAGGCAGGTCCGTTGGTGATCGGCGACACCATGTTTGTAACCACCGCCACTTCCACGTACGCAATGGACGCGCGCAGAGGAACATTGCGATGGTCCCAGAAATATTCTCCCAAGACCCTGGCACTGAATACGCCTGTCCGCGGCGCGGCCTACTATGAGGGACGACTCTATCGAGGCACGCCGGACGCGCACGTTCTCGCTCTAGACGCCAAGACCGGTGCGGTGATCTGGGACGTATCGGCCGGGTCTGTTGACAAAGGCGAATACTTTACATCCGCGCCGGTCGTTTGGCAGGGCCGGCTGTTCATTGCGACATCTGGAAGCGATGTCGGGGCAATCGGAAGAATGATGGCTTTGGATACGAAGGACGGAAAGCTCCTATGGAACTTTGACGTCGTGCCATCATCGGGGCCGGGAGCGGATACGTGGCCTTCCGATCCGAAACGCCATCGAGCCGGCGGTGGAATCTATTCAGGCTACGCTCTCGATGTAGCCTCCGGGATGCTGTACATCCCGACGGGAAACCCGGGACCGGATTTTGTTCCGGATTACCGGCCGGGTGCGAATCTGTTCACATGTTCGGTAGTCAGGCTGGACGCAAAAACCGGAGCACTTCGAGGCTACCATCAGTTTACCCCTCATGATTTCCATGATTGGGATGTGGCGGCGAGTCCGATCCTGCTGACCTCGAGGGCAGGAAAGAAAATGGTCGTGGTTGGCAGCAAAGACGGATACCTCTACAGCCTCGACCCGGAACTCACCTCCGTTGCTTACAAGATTCCCGTAACGACGATCGAAAACGTGGATGCTCCGATAACGACGCAAGGTACGCGTTTTTGTCCGGGCACAGCCGGCGGAGTGAACTGGTACGGCCCTGCATACGCCCCTTCGACAAATACGATTTTCGTGAACTCGGTGGACTGGTGTAGCACCATCAAGCTCGGTGGCCCGGAGTCCTTAGAATTCGTGCCGGGCAAACCGTTTATCGGATCGTCGAATGCTTTTGGCGATGGGGACGCGAAGAAAATAGGTTGGCTTACGGCGGTTGACGCCGACAGCGGAAAAGTCTTGTGGAAGTATCAGAGTTCGTTGCCGCTGGTGGCGAGCATCACACCGACGGCGAGTGGTCTTGTGTTCACGGCCGACTTGGAGGGAAACCTTCTCGTCTTCGACGCCCAGTCGGGGAAAATACTGTTCCGGAGCAAAGTAGGCGGTCCGATCGGGGGTGGTGTGGTCACATACATGGTGGAAGGAAAACAGTATGTGGCGATCGCGGCGGGAATGAAAAACTGGATCTTGCAAACCGAGTCGGGCCCCGCGTCGGTCGTCATTTATGCGCTTCCGTCGCCCACTGGATCCGGTGACGGGAAATGAACCCATCGGCCAACTTGCAGTTTTCGGTTAACAGCTTGATCCGGAATCTGTTGGTAGATGAGGAGTTCGGCTTCATTCTCCGGAGACGCGCAACGCGCTCGATTGTTGTCTGTGTCTTCGCAACGATATCGGTGTTCGGGGACGCAGGCTGTTCCAAAGCTCCTGGAACTGTACCGCCTGCCTCCCTCGCACCCGCGAGTATGCCTCACCTCGGGACGGTGGACGAACGCTTCGCGTCCTACAACATCGAAATGGTGGAGGTTATCGGCGGGCGGTTTTGGAAACCGTATTTAACAGCAAGTAACAGCAAAGCGCAGCCGCCCCCGCAACAGAAAGACTTCACTCCTGCCGGCATAGATCCGAACCTCTACCAATACCGAGCACCGATCGACCTTTCGAATCCGCGATTGGTGAAACTCGCGGCGGCACTGGGTCCCGCGTATGTCCGGGTAAGCGGCACATGGGCAAATTCCGCCTACTTTCAGGATTCGGACAATCCGGCTGCGGCGAACGCGCCATCGGGATTCAGTGGAGTCTTGACGCGCAAGGAATGGAAGGGCGTTGTTGATTTTTCTCATGCCGTGGGTGCGGAAATCGTCACATCCGTGGCCACCGGCGCAGGGGCGCGTGACGCTCACGGCGTGTGGAGTTCCGAACAGGCGCGACACCTATTCGAGTACACGAGGTCTGTTGGAGGACGAATCGCGGCCACCGAATTTATGAACGAGCCGACGTACGCGGCGATGGGTGGTGCTCCCAAAGGCTTCGATGCCGCAGCCTACGGGCGCGATATCCAAGTGTTTCGCGGATTCCTTCAGAAGACCGCGCCAGGCACGGTATTTCTCGGTCCTGGTTCTGTTGGCGAGGGCCCATTCGCTATGCCGATGGGCAGCGGGGTGCTGAAATCCGAAGACCTGCTCCGCGCGACGGGCCCCGTCTTCGACGTGTTCTCGTACCATCTTTATGCGGCGGCTTCGCAGCGGTGCGCAAGCATGGGCGCGTCATCGCAAACAACGGCGGCGGCGCTTTCGCAGGACTGGCTCTCCCGACCAGAAAAGATTGGTGCATTTTACGCGGAACTTCGAGACAAGTTCGAGTCGGGCAAATCACTGTGGATCACGGAAACGGCTGATGCAGCTTGCGGAGGAAACCCGTGGGCTTCGAGTTTTTTGGACACGTTCCGATACCTCATTCAACATGCAAGCCTCGCCCGGGGTGGCGTGAAAGTGATCATGCACAACACACTGGCTTCGAGCGACTACGGATTACTGGACGAGAGCACATTTGCACCGCGACCGAACTATTGGGCAGCTCTGCTGTGGCGAAGATTGATGGGTACGACCGTACTCGATCCAGGTCCTCCACCAGCGCCGGATGTTTATTTTTATGCACACCGTTTACGGAACCAACCAGGCGGCGTGATGCTGCTGGTAATCAATGCAAACCAGCAACGCGCTCAGGACATCACTTTGCCGTCCGACGCAGAGCGCTACACTCTAACGGCCAACCAGCTTCAGGACACATCGGTACAACTCAATGGAAGCACGCTCCAACTAAACAGTGACGGCGACCTGCCGCAGCTCTCGGGTGAACCAACGCGCGCGGGGCGCGTGAGCTTTGCGCCCGCCAGCATTACCTTCCTGACGATATCTAATGCCAGCAACAGCAGTTGCCAATAGCCGTTTGCCTCTAATTAGGAGGAACGACCATGTCCATTCTTCGACGCACCCTCACCACTGGATTTATGTTGTGCCTGTTCACTCTTCTTGGAAACTCTGCGGGCGCACAAGTCGCAGACGGCGACTGGGTAACCTACAACCGCACCCTGGCTGGAGATCGGTTCTCGCTGCTCAAGGAGATTAACCGTTCCAACGTCGCCCAATTGAAGTCGATCTGCACGTATACGCTGCCGGAGGTGTCCTCGCTTCAGACCGGTCCGCTTGTTATTGACGGCACGATGTACTTCACGACTGACGAGGGGTCCTATGCGATCGATGCGAGCACATGCGCAGAGAAGTGGAAACACCATCGGCACAGCGATACGCCAAGCATGCTGCTCGTGAACCGTGGATTCGCCTACGCTAACGGACGATTGTTTCGAGGCACCTCGGACTCGCACGTGCTTGCGATGGACCCGGCAGACGGCCACGTGCTGTGGGATCACGTGATCGATGCGCAAGGACCTGGCGTGTCGATACCAATGGCACCGATCGCGGCGAACGGGCTGGTCTACGTCGGCAACGCCGGCGGTGATCAGGCCAATGTGACCGGCCACGTTTACGCGCTGGATGCCAAGGACGGCCGCATGGTGTGGAGGTTCGACGTGGTGCCGGGGACTGGGCCGGCGCTTTCGACGTGGACGAATCCCAAGTATCCGATCTCCGGCGGTGCGTTCTGGACATCGTTCACCCTCGATGAACCCAACGGCGTGCTGTACGTGCCCGCGGGCAATCCGGCGCCCGACTTCGACAGCGAACGGCGGACGGGCGAAAACCTCTATACCGATTCGGTGATTGCGTTCGACGCGGCAACCGGGCGCATGCTCGGCTACAACCAGCTGGTGAAGCGCGATAGCCGCGACTGGGACGTGGACAGCCCGCCGACGCTGGCAACGACGCATTCGGGCAAGCGGATCGTCGCTTCGGCGAACAAAGACGGTCTGCTCTCCATCCTCGATCGCTCCCGGGTGACCCGCGGCGCAACGCCAGCCGATCTCACGGCTGCCCTCCCGCTCCTGTCGCAGAGGCCGACGACGACCCGCGAGAACGTGGACGTACCGCTTTCGCGGGATCACGCAGTGCGCTTCTGTCCGGGCATTCATGGTGGTGTCGAGTGGAACGGCGCGGCCTTCAGCCCGGATAGCAACTCGCTGTTCGTGGCCGCTGTGGACTGGTGCGCGAATGTCCAGGTCAAGCGAGACCTCGAGGTCCCTGCTTCGGGAGGGCTTTGGCTGGGCGCCGAAACCCCCTTCGTCGACATATTCGATCCGGCTGAGAAAGCGAAGGGGTGGTTCACGGCGTTCGACGCGGAAACCGGCAGCGTGCGTTGGAAGTTTGCGGCGCCGCATCCGATGCTCGCCGGCGTGACGCCGACAGCCGGGGGACTGGTGTTCGCTGCGGATCTTGGAGGCCAGATCTACGGCGTGGACACAGAGTCAGGGAAAATTCTTTGGCAATCGAGCGCGGGGCAATCCACAGGGGGTGGCATTGTCACTTATCGCGCCGGAGGACGACAGCTCATCGGCGTGGCTTCGGGAATGAAGTCACCGATGTGGCCGGGAGGCGCCCAGCAGAGCCGCATTCTCGTGTACGGTTTGCGCTGACGGATGCGCGCGCTCGAAGGTGAACGATGCTTCGTTTTGACCTGTGCGCGTTTTCGGCCAATCGCAGGAGAAGATCGTGTCCGGCGCTCAACAGACCTTCACAGAACGTGATCCGCGCCACCGGACCGCTTTGAAAAAAGGTCCCACGGCCAATTCGATTTCACCGTCTAAAGAATGACGGTAAAAGGGAGTTTGCTATGAAAGTGGCACTCATCGGCATGGGTGGACGAGTGGGATCAAGATTGGCGACGGAACTGCTATCACGGGGCCATACCGTGACCGGGATCGGCCGCAGCCCGGTAAAGATCGAACCCCGTCCCGGCGTCACTATGAAGCAAGGAGACGCCGCAGAGCCCTCAATACTCGCGCCTCTCATTGCGGGCCACGACGCGGTCTTGAGCGCCTCGCGATTTCAGACATCGGACGCAAACGCGTTGATCACTGCTGTAAAGAAGGCCGGCGTCAAACGTCTTCTCGTGGTAGGCGGAGCCGGAACCCTCGAAGTCGCGCCAGGCAAGCTGCTTGTCGACACGCCAGACTTCCCCGAAGCGTACAAGGTGGAAGCTCGTGCGGGTGTCAAGTTTCTGAATACGCTACGCAATGAAAAGGATCTCGACTGGACCTATCTCTCACCTTCTGCGGAATTCTCGCCCGGCGAGCGCACGGGAAAGTTCCGCATCGGTGGAGACCGGCTCCTGTTCGATGCAAAAGGCAAAAGCTGGATTTCCATGGAGGATTTTGCCATCGCCATGGTGGATGAGTTGGAGCACCTGAAACATAGTCGGCAGAGGTTTACGGTTGGCTACTAACATGTAGGGAGAAACTGCAATGGCCGACCGGATGGAAGAGAACAAACGGAATTGCAGGTCGTAACGGCGCAATAAGTTTATTTTGGGAGAATGTATCACTACATTTTAAGACGGAGGTGCTGATGCCCATTGTTCGACAGTGCAGGGAGTGTGGACGCAACAACCGCATCCCCGCCGAGCATCTTGCCGACACAGGACGCTGTGGAGCTTGCAAAGCTCCACTGGGTCCCGCTGCTGAGCCACTGGAGGCAGATCCTGATCTCTTCGACGAGGTCATTCAAAAGGCTCGTGTCCCGGTTTTGGTGGATTTTTGGGCAGCTTGGTGCGGCCCGTGCCGGGTGGCAGCCCCAGAAGTGGCGCGGACAGCGGCGGACATGAGCGGACGGGCGATCGTCCTGAAGGTGGACACGGAGCGTTATCCTGACTTGGCCTCTCGCTTCAATGTGCGCGGCATTCCAAACTTTGTGGTTTTTTATCGCGGCCAGACAGTAAAGCAGGAAGCGGGAGTCGTGGACCACCGGCAAATGGAGGATTGGCTGAACTCCACTTCGGAAACATCTTGAGTTTGAATGCAGAATTACCGCGCCCATGGAGAAATCGAATCTCACAAGGGCCGCGACGAGGCTAACTGACGGACGTAGTTGCTGCAATTGTTGCTGAGGTCGAGTTGAAGTTCGGATGCGTATTTCGGTTCGCTGCGCTACGAGCGGCCGTTTGTATGGCTTTGCCATGAGACTTGAAGCGCGGAGGAAAAACGTGGACACAGACCATTACAAGAAACGGCTGCTGGCGGTGGAACAACAATTGTCGATCCGTCTCGAACAAGTGGGCGAACAAGCTCGTAAACAGGAGGATGACCCAGTCCGTCATGTAGGCGATGAGGATGTCGAAATTCAAGGAAAAGAGCAGCAGTTCACCCACGTGAATGCCAACTCAACGACGCTAGACGAAGTGAAAGAAGCCCTGAAGCGAATCGCGAATGGAACGTTCGGCAAGTGTCTGGCTAATGGCCAAGTGATCGAGGCCAAGAGACTTGAAGCGAAGCCATGGACACCCTATTGCCTTAAGCATGAGCAACAGCTCGAAGGGTCCCCGCGGCGAACCCCAACTTTGTAAGGGTCGATCTGACGATATTACGGTGGCAGGAGAAGTTAACGAGGGAATTCAGCTTCCGGGGAGGTTGCATGTGCCCAATGCCGGCTCCCCTCATCAATCGAAACATAATGGTCGACAGTATGTGCGTTTCGTGCAATGAAGGTGCTCATGCTCGGTTCAGGTATACACTCTGTACAACTGATCTTGCTGCTTCTGCTGCTATTCGTGGTGGTTTTCTCAACACTGGCGCGCAGGCTGAAGACGCCGTATCCAATCGTTTTGGTAGTTGCCGGGCTGCTGCTGGGATTCGTCCCTGGCATCCCCAAGATCACGCTCGATCCGGATGTGATTTTCTTCGTTGTGCTACCACCGCTACTCTACTCTGCGGCTTGGAATACTTCCTGGCGGGATTTTCGTCACAACTTTGTAACCATAGCCTCGCTGGCGATAGGTTTGGTTGCTTTCACGGTGTTCGGCGTCGCCGCAGCCGCATCCTGGCTCATTGCTGGCTTCGATTGGCGCGTTGGCTTCGCTCTAGGGGCGGTGGTAGCGACTACCGACGCCATTGCAGCGACCTCAATCGCAAAGCGTATCGGGTTGCCGAAGCGCATTGTGGATGTTCTCGAAGGCGAGAGCCTGGTGAACGACGCGACCGGCTTGCTCGCTCTTGAATTTGCTACAGCAATGGTCGTCTACGGCCAGTCTCCGACGATTTCATTCGCCATCGGGAGGCTGGCGTATCTCATTGCCGCGGGGATCGCTGTTGGTCTGATTCTCGGGCGCATCGTCGAGTGGTTCGAACATCGCGTGGACGATGGTCCGGTCGAGATCGCCCTTAGTCTACTCGTACCATACGCGGCCTACCTCGCGGGTAACGCCGTTCACGGTTCAGGCGTCCTCGCTGTCGTTGCTGGCGGACTGTATCTGAGTCGAAGAAGTTCACGGTTCTTCTCGCCGAGTGTGCGGCTCCAGGCAGGCGCTGTTTGGAACTCTCTGACCTTTATACTGAATGGACTGGTATTTGTCTTAATCGGACTGCAGCTTCCTTATGTACTAGCGGAAATCAAGGAGTTGACTCTGAGCAAGCTCCTTTTCTATGGCGTTTTCTTCAGCGCATTCTTAATTCTTCTCCGCCTGCTGTGGAGTTTTCCCAGCGTATACGTCGCCTATCTCTTCCGAAGGTATCTTCTCAATCATAACGATGCGCGGCCCGACACTCGTCAAGTGTTTGTGATCGGTTGGACCGGGATGCGCGGCGTCATTGCGCTTGCGGCTGCGATTTCATTGCCGCAGGGCCTGGCGGATGGCTCCCCATTTCCTCACCGCAATCTAATCGTGTTTCTAACTTTCAGCGTCATTCTCGTGACGCTTGTAGTGCAAGGGCTTACGCTTGCGCCTCTCATTCGCGCGCTGGGTCTCGCGACGACCTCGAAACCGGATTGCGAAGAGCAAGAAGCACGCCGAATGATGCTTGAGGCGGCCTTGGCGCAATTACAAAATCGCGATCGCACGAAAGATTTGCCGGGTTCCGCTGGTCTATATGATGATCTAGCAAAGCATTACGCGCAGCGACTGGCCAGCATCAGTAATCAACGCGATGAACTTAATACGAGTAGTCCGGAGCTTCACGATAGCTACCTCGATCTCTCTCACGAACTTCTCGGGACCGAGCGGCAGACCGCCATTCAACTACGCGATGACGGGCGCATAAGCGACGAAGTGTGGCACGAGCTGGAACATGAGCTTGACTTAAGGGAGGCTCGACTTAAACCAGGTCGTGGCGGAGGTGCGCATTAGATTTCAGAGTGGGGCGCACAGCAGATTTGGAGGCACACGCTAGCGATTAGTCCCACCTCCGTCGCAGTCAAGAGGCAAGACTCTACTTCTGCGACGCTTCTGATCGTACGTCTTAAGCTCACGTCAAATTGAGCTCGATCTGGTCAATATAGCACCAGCCCCAGTTCTCGCCTGGCTCAAGCGACTTCATGATGGGATGCTTGGTGCGATGAAAATGCTTCGTCGCATGACGGTTCTTCGAGGAATCACAGCAGCCCACATGCCCGCACTCCAAGCAAAGCCGCAGGTGTACCCAGGTGTCTCCCGTTTTCAGGCACTCTTCACAACCTTGCGTTTGGGGCGTCACGGGTCGAATTTGATCCAGGTGCGTACAAGTTTTCATCGAAGTTTTCTCCCTCAGGACTGGGATAAATACCGATGGACGAACGTAACAGCCATAGCGCCTTCACCTACGGCGGATGCGCAGCGCTTGACGGAATTGTGCCGCACGTCCCCGGCGGCAAACAGTCCGGGTACACTCGTCTCCAAGTAGTAGGGAGCACGCTTGAGCGGCCAGTTCTTTGGGTACTTTCCGTCCACCAACAAATCTACGCCGGTGAGAATGTAGCCCGCCGAATCGCGGCTCACTCCGGCTTGGACTGCCCAGTCTGTGTGAGGCACACCTCCAAGGCACAAGAAGAGCCAATTCGTCTCCGCCTTCCGCTCTTGCCCTGATTGATTGTTCGTCAATGTGATGGCCCGCAGTGAACCGTCGCCGTGCAATGCAGTTACTTCGGTGTGCGAAGTAACTTCAACATTCGGAGCTGCGAGAATCCGATCCACGAGGTATTGCGAAAGCGTTTCTTTCAACCCCGCTCCCCGAATGACCATGGTTACCTTGGTAGCGTAGCTCGAGAAGTGCATCACGGCTTGCCCGGCGGAATTGCCGCCGCCGACCACATAGACGTGCTCATTGCCACGACACAGCGACGCCTCGCTGGCGCCGGCGCCGTAGTACAAGCCGACTCCAAGAAAATCGTTCTCATTCGGAAGATTCAGCCGCCGGTACGCAACGCCCGTAGCGCAGATCGTCGCGTGCGCAACAATCCTTGTCCCATCTTTGAGATACCCGGTGCCTTTCCCCGGGTGGAACTCTCCGCGCACGCCCTCGCGCAACATTAGGATTTCGGCTCCGAAGCGGCAGGCTTGTTCTCGTGCCGCCTCCGCAAGATCTGCACCGCTAATGCCTTTCGGAAACCCCAGGTAGTTTTCAATTCTCGAGCTGGTTCCTGCTTGTCCACCGACGATATATTTCTCAATCAAAACCGTTCGCAAACCCTCCGACGCTCCATACACCGCAGCGCTCAAACCGGCAGGCCCCGCGCCGTAAATTGCCAGATCGTATTCGGAATGCGAAGGATTACGGTACCAACCAAGCTTTTCCGCGATTTGGCGTATCGTGGGACAGTCGGCTCGGGTGCCATCAGCGAACACACAAACGGGTAAGCGCGCGACCGCGATATTCTCAAGACCGATGGCGCGCGCCTGGTCGTCGCCTGTCACTTCCACCCATTCGAATGGCACATCGCCCCGGGTGAGGAAGTCACGAATGGCGTATGCGCGCGCGCCTCGAGCAGTTCCGAATACCTTGAGTTTGGCAGGATGATTGGACGCGTGGTCATTGTTCACAGTTCACCTACGACAGCCTCGTCTAGCCGGATGAGTATGCTGCCATTCTAGGCAGCCGAATGTTGTTTCTTGTTTTCCCTGGCAACCGGTGCGTTCGCGAATAAGACGGTAAGTCCCTCCGCCATGGTGGGGTGCGTCAGGATTGCATCACGCAGAAACGTATATGGCATTCCTGCGAGCATTGCAGTTTGCACTACTGCAATCAGCTCTCCTGCGCCAACGCAGAAGGCTGTGAAACCCAGGATTCGGTCGCTCGTTACATCGATCAAGGCTTTTAGAAATCCCCGCGTCTCCGAGAGCGTACGCGTTCGCAGAACCGCAGTTGCGGGGATTTTGGAGATACGATAGGAAAGACCGGCATGCTCGGCTTCCGTCTCGTTCATTCCCACGCGTCCGAGTTCTGGGTCCAGGAACATGCAGTATGGTACCAGTCGGCCTCGCGTTGTGCGTTGACCGCCGTTCAAGTTGTCCCTCACTATTCGGAAGTCGTCAAACGAGACATGCGTGAATTGCGGGCTCCCCGCGCACTCGCCCACCGCCCATACATCAGGAGCAGTCGTCTCCAATCGCTCGTTGACCTTTATATAGGCACGCTCATCCAGCTTGATTCCAGCGTCCTCTAACCCGATCCCCTGCGTATTGGGCACCCGCCCGGCCGTGACCAAAATGTCGCTGCCTTCAATGACTCGCGTTCCGCCTGCGGTCGCGACCCGCAAACGAACTGTGCTTCCGGATTGCCCCTCCACGCCGAGCGCCACCGCCCCAGTCGCAACTTCTATGTTTTCATCCCGGAATAGCTGGCCCAGTGCTTCGCCTACGTCGCTGTCCTCGCGAGGCGCCAGCTGAGATTGTTGTTCCACGATCGTGACCCGGGCACCCAGTCTTCGCATAGCCTGCGCAAACTCAAGACCGCTGTAACCACCGCCCAGCACAATGAGATGTTCGGGAATCCGGTCGAGCTCGAGCGCTTCGACATGGGTAAGCGGCTTGGCCCCTGCCAGGCCAGGCGCATCGGGAATAGCAGCGTGAGTTCCTACGTTAAGAAAAACCCGTTCGCCAGCGAGCAGCCGGGTTCCCCTTCGTTCATTTGCACCTGGATCGTCTTCGACCCGATGAATCGGCCTTCGCCCATGATCAACTCAGCGCCACTGGCCTGGTAATTGTGAATGTGTATTGCTTGGAGGTCTTTCACCATCTTCCGCTTTCGATCCCGAACGCCGTTCATATCGATGGTAAAAGCGCTTGACTTAATGCCGAACTCAGGCCCGCGACGGAACAAAGCGGCCACTTCGGCGCTATGAATGACATTCTTGCTTGGCAGGCAAGCGATGTTGGGACAGGAGCCGCCGATCAGCTTGCGTTCTACGACGGCCGTGCGTTGACCTTCTTTGGCCATCGTCCAGGCTATATATTTTCCTGCTTCGCCGCTACCCAACACGAGATTTTGATATCGCTCAACCTCGGACATGATGGACCTCCTTTGGACCTTTCCAGATTTCGCCAGAGTCTGGCGGAAAAACATCACAAGCGCTGGCTCCTCGGAGCTTGCACATAGTGCTTTACCTTGATCGGCTTCACCGCAAGACTCTGCACCGCCTTTTCAGCTTCATGGTCGGCCCTCGTGAAACGGCCGTGCTGCCGTTCATGCTCCGCCCAAGAGTCCACGACGAAAGTCTCCAGATAAACATCCGGCGTTTCCGTGCCGGCAAACACTCCCCATTCCGTCGCACCGTCCCGGCGGCGAATGCGCTCGTACTTGTAGATGTGATGCAAAAAATCGTGTGTCTTGGCGGGGTCGATGACGTACCTGACGGTGACCAACACTGGCCCATCATCAGGATCCGGCTCTTGAAACATGGTGGGTCGCAGCCAATGGTTCCAGGCACTGAGATCGATGGAAGTGCTCGGAAGACGAAGCACCGGTTGAAGCAACATGCATGCCGCCGTGCCTATTCCCGCCATCGCCAGAGTTTGATGAACACTTGTGTGCGTGGCAACAATTCCCCAGAGCGTACTGCCTGCCGCGACGCTTCCCTGGAATACAAAAAGATAGAAGGCAAGAACTCGTCGCGTATTTTGGGAGGATCACATGACACAGAACAATCTTGAACTCATGCGGACACTCGACGATTCCTGGAACGCACAGGACTGGGATACGTTTGAAAAGCGGCATTCCAGGGACACTACTGTGTTTTGGCCGGGCCAGGCCGAGCCGACACGAGGACGAGACAGTCACAAAGCGGAGTCCATCGAATTTTTCAAAACGTTCCCCGACAATCATCTGATTAATCATCCGTATCAAGTGGAGATTGCCGAGGGCGACTGGACGTGTACTGTCGCCGACTTTACCGGTACGATGCGAGGACCAATGAAGGGTGCTGATGGCAAAGTAATCGCGCCGACCAACAAGAAGTTTCATATCGAGTTCTGCACTGTGGAGCACTGGAAGAACGGGGAAATCGTCGAAGAGAAACTCTTCTACGACTTGGTCGGATTGCTGAAACAGATTGGTGTTATGTGAGCCTTTGTGGTGCGCTATCTGCACGTCACCATTCATGGCTGCTTGCTTCAGTACCCTACGGTAGAGCGCTGCCGGACGTGCTCCGGGTGCTCCAGTTCGTCGACCATCGCAACGGCGTAATCCTGAACTGAAAGCAAAAGCACGCCTCAGCAAACCAGTCGTTTCTTTGCCGAGTCAACCAGCTCGCGGCCGTAACCCTAGCGACAACCGTAGGACACTCGACGTTCCCGGAATAGCCACACTCTTCATCGTGGCCCTGTGTCCTGAAGTGATAACAAACTCTTGTGTCCGTGATAAGTGCTTCGGGTTCACAAACCTACGGGTTAGCCTTGAGGTACTGCTCGCCCGCCCAACAGCAGTTTTGAGACTTTTTCCGATCCACGACCGAGCCCACAGTGTCTGCCGCCTTGTACGACTTTCGCGTATTCAAATACACCAGAAGTGAGCGCGGTGGCGCGTTCGTTGACGTCAAATACCAGCGTAACGACGACCAGCGGGACCTTCGGAGCAATACGCTTGGCACCCTCAACGAAGTGAAGATAGTCACCGTCAATCAAGCAGTCCTCGCAGAAAACGACGTCGATGGAATGACCGGGAAGCACACACAGACCCTGAACTCGCTTGAGGACAGGAGCGGGTACATTCCGTGATGCCGCAGCGTGTCCGCCAATTCTTTCCGAAGCTTGTCATTCGAACTGACAACCAAAGCTTTTGAAACTCCGCTCATCATCTCCTCCTTGGACCCGCGCCAACGGTCTACGTGACGGCGAGTACCCTTCTGGGAACCCCGGGTCTTCTGATCGATTCAAAATCCCGACGCGCGCCGCGGCGCCGTTCGAGCCTTCGACGCAGTGCGGATTTGAATCGCTCCACGGCTTTGTCGATTGCCCGATAGGTGTCGGCACCGGTCTGACGGGCCATGATTGTGCCCGATGGGATGAGATGCGCGGTGATCTGACAGATTTTTTTCTGCCCGGCCTTGGCGGCATTCTGTTCCATCAGACGGACCTTCAGTCTGCGAATCATTCCGGGATAGCTGTCACACTTGAAACGTAAGCGCTTCCGCACATAGGCTCGATGGACGCGCGCTGGATGGGTGCTGAATGTTCGAATCTCAACTTGCATGTAGAGTCTCCTTATTTAGCTGCTTTCATTCCTAGTCTGGATGGAGCAACTGGTTAGGAAAAGTAGATAAACTGCTGTCTTCGATTCGATATGCTCTAAGCATCGAAGAGCATGTTTCCTTGTTGATTTCATGTCTGACCTGAGCATTAGTTGTTAAAATGAATCTTCGCTGGACGGCATCATGACTTCTGGTTACGCGATCTTTCGAGACTTGGCGTACGTGTTTGTCGGCGCTGTCGCGGGTGGATTCATTGCCCGAAAGCTGCGCCAGCCGGCAATCCTGGGGTATGTACTTGCCGGGATTCTGGTCGGACCCTTCACACCAGGGCCTACTCTTTCCGAGATGCACGTTCTGGAGGTTTTTGCTGAAATCGGAGTGATCTTCCTAATGTACTCCATCGGCATTGAATTCTCCCTGAAGGACCTTCTTCAAGTGAAATGGGTGTCTCTGGTTGGGGGCTTGCTCGGTATTTTGGCGATCATTGCGTTGGCCATGGCGGTTGGGACACTCATGGGTTGGCCCCTCACACAAAGCACTGCCGTAGGGGCAGTAATATCCCTCGCCAGCACGATGGTTCTGTCGCGGCTTTTGATGGACCGCGGAGAACTGCACTCGCCTCATGGCCGTGCCATGATTGGGATCACGCTGGTCGATGACCTGGCCTTCGTCGTCATGACTGTGTTGCTCCCCACACTAACTACTCTGAGTGCCAGCCGCCTTTACGTTGTAGGAATCGCTTTCGGGAAAGCTCTGTTGATTCTTGTCCCCGTTGTCTTCGTCGGCATGAAGGTGGTTCCGCGCTTGATGGCTCTCATCTCTCGAACACAGAGCCAGGAACAGTTCGTTTTAGTCGCGCTTGGTCTCGGATTCGCAACGGCTGCCGCCACACATGCTCTCGGTTTGTCACTCGCTTTGGGAGCATTTCTAGCGGGGATGGTCATCAGTGATTCCGGCTCGGCTCAGGAAACACTCGCGCACTTGCGGCCCTTCCGGGATGCGTTTGCTGCGCTCTTTTTCGTGACCATAGGAGCTCTGATCGATCCCCGGTCTCTCTTGGCTAACCCGGTGCTCCTGCTGTCAATTGTTGCGATGGTCGTTTTTGGCAAGTTCGTTATTTGGACGGCGGTCGTACGTTTATTTCGATACCCGGTGTGGACAGCAGTTCTGGTAGGGATCGGCCTCACACAAATCGGGGAGTTCTCCTACGTATTGGTTCAGGTCGCACGGGATGCCCGGCTGGTTGGTCAAGAAGTCTACAGTGCAATCCTTGCCGCATCGCTATTGTCGATTTTGACTAACGCGATCCTTGTCCGTTCGGTATCCGGCAAAATTGCGGGGGCGTATGCAGGTGACCAACTCCGTCCCACATGAGCCCCCCCGCAGGTATCCGCGGTGTACAGGCGTCGCCCTAGATCGCTGAATCCGAAACGTGCACCTGACCGCGATCCGCCGCGCGGTACACTCGACATTTTTCAAACAAGAATTGCCTCGTATCCACTCGAAGACAGAGCCGCCGGCAGTTTCCTGAGACAATCCGCTATGCCGTCATATCGGTCGACAGCGAAAAGGAGTCTTCGCTCGGATCCGGAAGCGTCGACGGCGGGTCACTGGCGGGGAAGGAATCGGCGACGGTCTTGTCGAGCATCTTGTCACGCTTCCGTTCAAGGTCCCGAACATCGACGATCCGATCCTCAGGGTCCCTCTTTGGAAAAGCGTACGAACGGAAATGTATGTTCGAAGACGTTGCCATCATATCCCGCTCGCATAATCTGGACCGCCGAGCCTCGGATGAAAGCGGCGATCGTTCGCTACAGGGAACTGGGCTGTGCGCGGCACAAGCTTCTGATCGGTGCGTCCGGACGATTCGACCCTGAGAAACTCTTGAACGGTTTCCATTGTCAGGAGGCCAACCAACCGGTTCCGGTTTGTAACGGGGAGAGTATGGGCCCCGCTTGTTCTCAGGCGGTTCACGGCATCTTCCAAGCGATCGTTGAAATCCACAACTGGTAAATCACGCCGCATCGCGTTTGCTAGCTGAACCGGGTCTTCGGCCTTTGTCAGTGCGGTAAACAGATCCTCCTGCAACAGCATGCCAACCAGTCGCCCATCTTCAACGACAGGGAAGTCCCGCTGGGAACTAGCCAGTGTGAGAGCCACGGCCCGTGCCAAATGATCCTGTGGCGATAGCAGGCTGAAGTTGGTTCCCATCGCGCGAGACGCAGGTGCGTTGCCAAACGCAGACAGCATGGAGACGCCTCTTGGCTTCTCTTTTCGCTTGAGCCACAGCAAAACAGCGACGGAGGAAAAAAGTAGGGCGAAGAGAATGCCCAGAAACCCGAACAGGATCCCGAACTCATGGGACGTCGAGGCGCTGGTCGCCATCACCTTCCAGGAATCGGTTTGCCCCCCTGTGGTTCGGGCGAACACAAGAATGGCCTTGAGGACAATCAGCGCAACAATTGCCCATCTCAAGAAGCCAGAGATTCGCAACCGATCAATAAACTCCACGAATCGTTTCATTACCAGATTCTCCTTACTCGTTTGTACTAACCCTATGATAGAAAGAATAACTGATCATAAAAAGTAGAAAATAGAGTCATGGCAGTTAGATAATCCCTAATCGTGGGAACCCTTCGTTTGTGGGGGCCCCTGGTTTCAACGTCCACAGTGTTCCACCTGTGCCGCATATGGAGCTACTACATCGGTCCTGTGACAGGAGCCCGGTTTGGGGACCGCGAAGGTCGGTGGGAGAGTTAGGGACTCTCAGAGGATTCTGAAGAAAACAGAACGGAGTTCAAGCCTGCGAACCGGATTATTCTTGCCTGCCGCCCAGAGTTTCAAGGAGGTTGTCCCGTCACTAGAAGTCGGCAACTAACCCGATTAGTTCTCCAGTCTGAACTTGGACTGGGCCACCGTGTGCATCCGTCGCCAAACCAGCCGATTAATGATTACTACGATAGTGGCCATCATTACGGTTGCGGCCACCAGCAAATCGAGATTGCCGGAATCAGTGGCCTGACTAATTGTCGAACCGAGACCAAGTGTGGAGATTGTTTGCCCCTGGAAGTGAAAATATTCAGCCACAATGCTCGCGTTCCAAGCGCCTCCCGAAGCGGTCACCAACCCCGTAACCAAGTATGGAAAAATGCCGGGCAGAATGAGATTTCTCCACCGCTCCATTCCTCGAATCCCATAAACGCTTGTCGCCTCCTTCAGATCTGTCGGGATAGCGATTGCTCCGGCGACTACATTGAACAGGATGTACCACTGCGTCCCCAGCAACAGAAGGACGATTGACCCAATGCCGAGGCCCCCTTCCATGCGAATGAGTACGAGAAGAATCACGGGAAACAAAGCGGTCGCAGGAACAGAGGCTTTTGTCTGCACGAGAGGCTGCGCTACGCGGGCCAATCGCCGATGGAAACCAATGGCCACGCCTACAGGAACCGTCCAAAGCGCACCGAGCGGCAAAGCCAGGCTAACCCGCAGGAATGTCGCGGCGCTGCCAGCCAGTAGTTGTAAGAGTTCGTGGTGATTTAATCCTGCCAAAGTCATAAGAGCCCGACCGGCCCCGTAACAGAGCAAGGCCAAAGCGACTGTGCACAAGATCCTTGTCAGCCAAACCCTCCACAGGCGCGAGGCGTGCGAGTTTCCTTGATCTTCGTGGCGACTCGCAAAGTGATGAAACAGCCGTTCGCTCGTCGGCGAAATTATCGCCTGGCTGAGCCGTGCCAGAGGCATAAAAACTGAACGCCATGTTCCACACCTGGCCAGTGAAAATCAGCAGAATCGAACCGAGCTCCACACCTATTTGATGCCTGGGAAAAAGTGCCACCATTGCAAGCATCACTCCGGGAAGAAAACTCAGCACAGGAATGGATTGTAAGACATCGAGCAGGGGGATCATGAAGCGCTCTGCCTTCGGGTTATGCGCTGCCGCATATCCGTACACCAGAGTGAAAGCCAAGCTGAGTGCATATGCCACTCCCATGCGCAACAGGGAATAGCCGGCGTACATGGGGAGCGACCAGGCACTGCGAGAAATTTCCACCCGAGCTGTAAGCGGACCGAACCAAGTTTGCCCGATTGCCAGTACGCCGTAGAAAATTGCTAGGCCAGCACCGAACATGAGTACATCGGGAAGATGCCACCGAGTTTCGGATGGCAGCTGGAACCAATGCGCAGACTCCATAAATTGGGGGAATTTGCCGGACATTCTCATGGAGAGACAATTGTCGGGATTCGAGTACTGTCCGAAGGCGACTCGGGAAGAAACAGCCGGCCCATCTTTGAATCGTAATCGAAGATCTCAGCGTAGCGGCCCCAGTGCAAGGCCGTTTCCAACTGTCGCTTCACCTCGTCCTCACTGAAATGCTCGTCAAGAATGTCGTGGAAGAACTCTGCCTCCATAGAATGGTCGGATTTTGTCCGCAGAATGGAATTCATCTGTTGCAGGATGGCAACGTGTTTCAAGGTAGCATCACGAAAGAGGAGCTTCCTGGTAAGGATGTCAGCCTCGACAAACGCCTTCCCCTCAGAGGAAATCACAACATGACCCTCTTGAAGGATGGCAAATCCGAGCAGTGCAGCAGCTTCTACGATCGGCAGGATGTCATCGACCTCCATCAGCAACTGTTCTGCAAGGCGGTAGAGATCTTCGCGCCCGCCGCGATCTTCTAGCAATTCCAATAAGCCGGCGACCCCGCCGGGTCCGGCGTGCGGTAGCATCGGATGCTTGACTTTGGGTGTTCGACCAGGTGTAGCTTGGGCGATAAGCGTCGGATGTTCGATGTCGGGCTGCGTCATTATCTTGTAGATGTAGTCTACTAATTCTATAAAACGGCTAGATTTGCGATCCCGCACGTGGGGCAGTTCTACTCGGAAATCCGATCGAATGCGACCCGGGTTCTTGCCGAGCACGATGATGCGGTCAGCCAAGAACACAGCTTCCTCAATATTGTGAGTAACTATGAAGATCGCAGTCGCAGGCATTTTCTTGTTCAGCCAGAGCTCCAGCAGTTCATTGCGCAGGTTCTCCGCGGTAAGAACATCTAAGGAAGAAAACGGTTCGTCCATGAAAAGGACTTCTGGTTCAATTGCGAGCGCTCGGGCAAACCCCACCCGCTGCTTCATTCCGCCAGAGAGCTCCTTGGGATACGCCGTCTCAAAACCATCTAAGCCCACTGTGTCCAACATCTTAAGTGCTCTGTTGCGACGCTCTATTGGCGGAATTGCCCGAGCCTGCAAAGGAGCTTCAACATTCTCAAGAACTGTTAGCCATGGATAGAGTGCGAAACTCTGAAACACGATGCCGACGTTGGGAACATGTCCATCGAGAGGACGGCCATGCCAGAACACTTGTCCTTTGGAAGGCCGCGCTAACCCCGTCAACATTCGAAGCAGTGTGGACTTCCCCGATCCAGATGGTCCCAGCAACGTTAGGATCTTTCCCGGATGAATCGCCAGATCAGTCGGGGCGATAACCTGGATCCTGCCTCCGTGAGGCTGCTCGTAATATTTCTCAACTCCGCGAGCTTCGATGATGGCTTCGAGCGCCATATTGCCTCCGCGTCGTGATATAGCCGGACCCTTCACTCCTGCTTGGCCCTGAGCCACAAAAGAACGCCAATCAACCAAAGAAGTAGAGCGACAAGTATGCCGAGAAACCAAAACAGGATTCCGAACTCATGAGATGATGAGACCCCGGTCAACATCACCTCCCAGGAATCGGTTTGCATCCCTAGAACGTGGGGAAGCAGAAGCAATACCAAGACTGCAATCAACACACTGAGTGCGAATCTCCAGAAAACAGAGACTCGTGCCCAGCCGACAGACGTGCGAAATCGTTTTATTACCAGATTCTCCCTGCTCGTTTGAACCAACCGTGAGATAGAGACAAAAATAGAATCACAAAAGTTGGATGATTCCTCATCGTAGATATTCCCTGCATTTGCGGGGCCGGCAGAGCCGATCGACGATGCGCTATAGAGCGCCGGCCACAGCCAGCGGGGCATGCGAACGAAGGCGATCGGATAATCGATCGTTTGGTCCGGTGGCAAGGATGGCCAGCGGATTGGTTTCCACAAAGTACGCCGACACGGGTCTTTTCTTATCTATTTTCAGATCCAGCTTGATCAGCTTGTTCGTGCTGTGGGCTGAGATTTGGCGAACCGTTGAAATCAGGCCTTTGTGTTCAGCATGAATTCGGTAATCGGTGTAATAACGAATGCCCGAGAACCGATAGCGTCCATGATGATCCGTGACATAGGTCCTGACCGCATGCGTTTGTTCGTTATGCAGGTAAACGACGCTTGCGGCAACCACTGTACCTTTTGCATCGACAACCGTCCCGTGAACCGTTCTCAAGGGAGAGTCCTGGCTGGAGTAATTTCCCGCGAACGCGGCCACGCTGAATAACATGATGATAGCGATGAGTTTCATGATTTGGCTTATTTTCTGGATTTGCTGTCGCGTCCTTTCCTTGTTAAAGGTTTGTCGTTGATGAGAGTTGCGCTCACTTTCTTCGTCGCCGTCGGAGTTCAGTTTGTTCCTTAAACTCCACGAGGTCATCCACCGGTTGTGTGGGTTCCTCAGCGGGCTTCTGGCGCCGCGAGTGGTATTCGATCCAAGCGCAGAATCCCACAGCAGCTGCCGTTATCGTCAGTACTGCAATCGTAGCTGGTTCCATGACGCCTTCCTCCTGTAATGATTCACTGCAATTCGTCTTTCCACTTGCCAACTCCTTGTCCGTGTCATCGAGCAGAGATTCGCCGAACGTCTTTTCTCGATCAGGCACTGGACGGCGCGCAAGGCTCGCGAGCCACGTCAAAATTCTGGTTTCGTTCGAATTCGCGTTCAAACGTGCGTCCGATTCTCCGGGTCGCGGCATCAATCGCGACATACAGGTTTGCGTCGACCGCTTCCTGGCGCAGCATGTGCCGCGACGGAAGAAGTTCCGCCCGGATCCGACAGGCCTTGTCCGGAGTGTCCTGGGCTCCCGGGACGTCTCCGATGTGAACGCGCAGGCTTCTCGACTTCCCTGCAAACCGGCCGAGTGAGAAGAGCAACCGGCGCTTAATGTACGTCTTGAGAGCCCCGTCGAGATTCGTGGTTTGTATCCGAACATCAATGTTCATGGCCTTCTCTCACCTTATTTCCTCTCGCTATTGTTATAAGGTGACGGTTCGATTCGAACAATTAGAAACTTTGCTTCTTCCAATTAGAGATTTACGCAGTATGATGTGTTCATGGAATGGCTGAACTATCACCACCTGTTTTACTTCTGGACCGTGGTCCGTACGGGCAGTATTACGAAAGCCTGCGAAGAACTACGGCTTGCGCCGCCGACCGTGAGCGCGCAGTTGCGGAGTCTCGAGGACCAGTTGGGCGAGAAGTTGCTGAAGCGTTCCGGTCGCAATCTTGTGCCGACGGAGATCGGCCTCGCGGTGTACCGCCAGGCGGAAGAGATCTTTTCTATCGGCCGAGAAATCATGGACACCGTGAAACAGCGGCCGAGCCGCCGGCCATTGCGTCTTGTGGTTGGATTGGATGATGTTGTGCCCAAAGAGATTGCCTACCGACTCATTGAGCCAGTATTGCGATTGGAGATGGCGGTCCGACTGGTGTGTCACGAAGCAAACCTGGAGCGCTTGGTTGCCGAACTTGCCTTGCACGAGATCGATGTCGTGTTATCGGATTCTCCAGTCACCCCGAGTTTGAATATGCGGGTGTACAGCCATTACCTCGGTGAGAGCGGGATCGTGTGGATGGCGCCACAACGCTTAGCGAAGCTCTACGGCAAGGGGTTTCCGAAATCGCTGAACGGGGCACCCGTTTTGCTTCCCACCGATGACACGGCCATACGCCGGAAATTGGACCAGTGGTTCGCGGGACTGGGAATCGAACCGAAGCTAATCGGAGAATTCGAGGACTTCGCACTTCTCCGGGTTTTTGGACAGGCCGGCGCTGGGATTTTTCCCGTTCCAACCACTCTTGAAAAGCAGTTTCACAGTCAGGATAAGGTCATCCGGCTAGGGGTTGCGCGTAACGTGTTTGGCCGCTTCTATGCGATCTCTGCGGAACGAAAGCTACAACATCCCGGGGTGGTAGCAATTTGTGAAACAGCCCGGCGTGAACTGTTCGCATGAGGCGAGTTGCGCTCACGTGGTTTTTGGTTTTAGCGAGTAGCGGGTTCCCCTTACCAAGGAAAGGCGAACCAGTCGGAAGTCCAACGACCGGATCGCCTGTATCCTCATTTCGCTGCGCGAGTTAGTTGTTTAGGCGGATGGTTGTGAATGGGTGCCTTCGAGTCAAAGGTCGCAGGCCTACGAAGCGACGGATGTCCGTTCGTGCCCTGACCTTGCGATAGGAAGCTCCAGCATTTTGGGCATTGGGTCCCGACGCGCGTGAATGCCAGAGCCTCTGTCAGAAAACTCAAGTTGTGACCACAAATTGGACAGTTCATGTTCGTGTAAACGACTCCTTCCTTTATAAGATTGCTCATGTACGTACCTAGATAGCGGAAGAAAGAACCGGCACTTCGATCCCGCTTTCGCGCTGGATCTGCTCCTGGTCTTTCACCCATTTCGTCAACTGGCTGTGCTTCCCGAGAATGGACCGCAGAATCCAGGCCATTTTTTCGTGCTCCTGCATGACTGTGGTGAGAAAATCTGTTGTGCCGGCATCGCAGAAGATATCCGCGTTTCGTTCGAGAACTCTCCGCAATTCTCGGATCAGGGTCTCGTGATCGTCACACAGATCTTCGACCATTCCCTGTTCGCTCGGGTACCTCCCTGGATGCTCTTCCAGGCGAGCGAATTTCAGGAATTCCAACAGCGTTCCGGGAGCATTGCCGCCGAGCATTCGAATGCGCTCCGCGACCTGATCAATCAACACGTCAAGTTTGGCGTATTGGTTTCCAAAGAGTTCATGTAGATCGTGGAAACGCGTTCCGGTCACATTCCAGTGGTAATTCTTCGTCTTCGTTGTGAGGAGGTATTCGTCCGCCAAAAGCATGTTGAGAGTCTGGCTGACTTCCCTCTGCTCTCTCTCTACTAATCCCATGTTGATCATTGTCTTGTCTTTTCTCCTATTTCATTTTTTCGAACAAAACCAAACACGTTTCTGCTGGAGAGGGCATCGCGCGAACTGGCTGCTATAGAGTCATGCCGCTCGGGCCCGCATTCGTAGGCTCCCCCTACACGCCTCGTTTTTCTTCCGCGCGCAGTACGCGCTCGACAGCGAGCGAATAAGCGATTCTGCGCAACGTTACCCCCCCATGAGCTGGCAAATGGGCCACGTCATGGTAGGTTTCAAGCATTCTTCGACGGAGTTCCTTCCGAACAGCGACCTCTTCCCACGGTTTCTGCTGGAGGTTCTGTACCCATTCGAAGTAGCTGACGATCGCGCCTCCGGCATTGGTTAGGATGTCTGGCAGGACAGTGATCTTCCTGCGTTCCAGTATTTCGTCCGCATCGGGTGTTGTGGGAAGGTTCGCGCCTTCTGCAATCACCTTGGCGCGAATCTTTTCGGCGTTCTCTCCGTTCAGCACGCATTCAGCAGCCGCCGGAATCAGCACGTCACATTCAAGGAGCAGCAGTTGCTCGCTATCGATTGGTTCAGCATCGGCGAATCCTACTACCGATCCCGTGTGTTTGACGTGCTCGCTAAGCTCGCGAACAGGAAGTCCTCGGCCGTCGCGACCGGCTATGGCGCCAAAAATATCACCGACGGCCACGACATCGGCTCCCTGGTCCACCAGAAATAGAGCGATGTTGGATCCAACGTTTCCGAAACCCTGGATCACGACGCGGAGACCTTCGAGAGAAACTCCAAGTTCTCGCATATGTTGTCCAAGAATCGTAACTACTCCCCTCCCGGTTGCGCGTTTGCGCCCTACCGAACCTCCAAGTTCGATCGGTTTCCCGGTCACGCAGGCAGGTGAATATCCTTGTCGTGAACTGAATTCATCTAAGACCCAGGCCATCACCTGTGGATTCGTACCCATATCTGGTGCCGGAATATCGCGCATCGGACCAAGCACGTGACGGATTTGCGCGATGAACTTTCGGGTCAAGCGTTCGAGTTCCCCCTTGGACAGTTCCGAAGGGTCGCAGTTAACGCCTCCTTTGGCGCCTCCAAAAGGGATGTTGACGAGGGCAGTCTTCCAAGTCATCACTTCTGCGAGGGCGCGAATTTCCGCCTCGTTCACTCTCGGGGTGTAGCGGATTCCGCCTTTAAACGGCCCACGAGCGCCATTGTGCTGGACGCGGAATCCCTGGAAGATCTGCAACGAACCGTCGTCCATGCGAACGGGTACCTTGACCTTGACCTCGCGGAAAGGCTCCTTGAGCAGCCGTCTCTCCTGCTCACCCATCCCCAGGTCCTGCGCCGCGCGGTCGAAGTTGTAGTCAACGATCGCAGTTGGGTCGGGCGCTTCTGAAGAGTTGAACTTTTCCTTAATCAATGCGTCAAACATGATTCCTCTCTCTCCTATCGTCGATTCGAATCGGTTTGGGAATTCCCGGTATTTTCGACCAAGGTTCGGTGGTCCAATCGGGGCCCTCTGGAAACACAGGTTTGCGTCGGTGCATTGCTTCCGTCGTGGTGAACAAATAGGGGCTCTCCTGGATATGACGGAGCTTGGCAATCACTTTCGCGCGGTGTAAGCCTAAAACGCGTATTGCGCTGACGGATGCTATCTCGAGAGCGTTCACGCCATTCTCACGACCGCTTGCACATATCTTTTCCAGTGCCTTTCTGACGGCTCGTTCTCGAGATCGGGCTATGGCGGTTCCTTGAACATCCGGTACGAGGTAGAAGAAGTGCCAGCCTGACTCTCGGAGATCGACTTCGATGTCCCGCGCACGTTTGTCTTCCAGTAGTATCCAGCCGTGCACGAATGGCCGAGATTTCTTCGTCAAAACGAGTCCGTCGGCAACCAGGAGGTCCCCTTCGTTAATTGCGACCACGGGCATCGGCGCTTTTTTCCGCTTCCATTGTTCGAGGTTTGGGACTTCCGAGAGAGTGCGCCATGCAGACACGGGTCTGGCTGAACTTGTCTCCGGTTTGCGTTCCTGCGCCTTCTCCATGATTTCTGTAGCCATGCCGCATCTCCTCCTTTTCTATGGTTCCTTCGATCACACTGCTCGAAGCCCTGCTGCACGCACGCTCTCGTCCTGTTTCTCGAATCCGTGCTGCACGGCCGTGTCGGGTCTCGGTTCATCAGCAACCGTCTCGGGTTGGTACAGGACCTTAATAACCTTGAGGTGCCGGCGTCCACCGGGGGTCGGCCATTCGATTTCGTCGCCTTCGCGATATCCGAGTAGAGCAGTGGCGATGGGCGCGAGAATGGAGATCTTGCCTTGCGCGATCTCCGCGTCCGTCGGAAAAACCAACGTGTAGGCGGACGCTTTGCCTGTGTCGAGATCTTTCACGAGCACATGGGAGTCCATGGTGACGGTATCGGCGGGGATATCCGTCGACATCACGATCTCTGCACGGTCGAGCTCATGGGCCAGCATGTCTAGATGTTCTTTGTCCCGCGTGTGCCACCCCATCCTCGATGCAATCAGAGCCATTAGTTTCGTCTTGTCTTCGTGTGTTACCTGAATCATTCTCTCGTTCATTTGTCTTTCTCCAATTTCTGTTTGATTCCGTTCGTCAGGATCTCGCCGTCCGTCGTTCTCAGGATTGACGCTGCGAGAAGAACCTTACCGTTTCACGTTTGCGCTTTCGGTCACGAGTCCGCCCGAGTGCTCGAGCGAAGGAACGGCCGATCCCTTCCGTTGCGCGGCCGATGGCAACGTGCAGATTCGCATCCATTGCGTGTTGCACGATGGTCCTGCCCGAAGGCAGGAATTCCACGGAGATGTGGCAGGATTTGTCCATTCCTCCCCGGGGGCCATTCACATCAGTGACCCGGACGCTGACGCGACCGACTTGCCGACCGAAACGACGCAGGGCGAAATGCAGTCGTCGTTCAATGTACGAATGCAATTCCTTCGTCAGGTCCATGCTTAGAATTCGGATGTCCGTGTCCATGTCGCTCCTCAGTGATCCCGCAACACCTTTGTACAATTGTTTGTACTGTAGGTCTAATAGAAAATATGGTCTTAATAATTAGATACAACCTAATTAATATTATGCGCAGAAAACCAGTCAGCACTGTTGCTTGCGGCTTGATCTAGCTGAGACAGATGCTCCAGTGTTGCCGAAGAACTACGTAGGAAAACTCATGTCGGCGCCCCTTGGCGGGTCCAATGCGCTCCGAACGAGTACTAGCGCAGAAATTGAAGCACGGTCTCGCGGACCGCTGTTTGCGAAAGAGGATGCGCCTGGTTGTTTGGAGCGATTGTCACGGAATCCTGGGCATGTGACTCGGTTCGCCGTGCGCCATTTCGAACTCCCGCTTGCTCGTATTTGAGCTGATTCACAGCTTTTCTGAAGGTGTCTGCGAACTCCGCGGGCCGCAACGCGCTCGATTCGGGCCATTTCTTGCCGCGAGCGAGTGTCGGAACCCACAGACAACCATTCTCGACGGCTACCGAAAAAAAGAGAGTGGAAGTTGACCCGATCAAATGTTTCAGCAGGGGATAAGCATTGCGATCGGGCAATTGGTAGGGACTCAGCACAAAATCGAATTGCATGCGCGAGAAGCTTGCGCAGGCATCTTTGCACGAGTCTGCGAAGTGGCACTGGCATGTGTGATCCTCGAGCCACCTCACCAACCGGAGGGAACTGCGTGCTGTCTGACCGACAAGCAGAACCGTCATCAGTCCGATGTCCATGGGCTTCTCCTTGCGAATAATAGAAATACTGGATGCGGTTTTAAACCTTCTCGAGTTCCACTCCTCGACAAAGGACTCGGGTTGCTCGACTGTGGTCTTCCGAACTCTCCCCAATTGCTCTTGCTTGCGATTCGGATAGGGATCCGAATGGACCGTGCGTCTCTTTTTGATACGTCAACATAAATCTTCGCCCCTTACGATCCGTGCGTGAAACATCGCTGTGCCGCGGTGCCCACAGCTCGAAGTCTGTTGGTCGTCGTCGAATTCCCTTCAGCCATCCAGCAACTGGAAATAACTGAAACCGACGGGTGTCGTCGCCGCATGGCTCTCCGCGTCAATGTTTTGCGGAGCTCGGTTTTAGCGCGAAATAACCGTGCTTTCGCGGCCGCTTGGGAAAGTCCCATCATCTTTGCCGTTTCCTGGAGAGAATATTCTTGTAGCTTCTGCAACTCGACAGCCTGCCGAATACTCGGTCGCAGCGAGCAAACGGCACTCCGGAGAGTTCGTTCTCGCTCGCGCTGCGAATAATACGCTTCGGGATTCAAAGCGTGGCACAGAATAGTGTCAAACCCCCGGCTCCCGTCATGATCACCACGGTCATCTAAGGGAAGTTCGCGTGAAGAGCGCTTTTTACGGAGAATCATCAGCGCCGAATTGATTGCAATTCGCGTCAGCCAGGTTGAAAAGCGTGCCCTACAGTCAAAGTCCTTGATGTGAAGGAACGCCCTCAAGAATGAGTCCTGCAGAGCGTCCTCGGCATCTTGGCGGTTTTTGGTGATGCGGTATGTGGTCCGGAGAATTCTTTGCGTATGAGATTGCCAGAGCTCATCGAAGGCTGCGGCATGGCCGCGCTTTGCTGCCGCAATGACTCTGTTCTCGTCGAACCCGGTCGGGCTAAGCATGCATGTAGAACCCATATCTTGCCTCCTTACAGCCTGCATCTTAGGTATTTATCCTTTGCAGTATTTTCCATAGCCGCATGAATGTTCTTCAGCAAGGTGTCGCTGCGTACAGGCTTGTTCAAGAAACCAGCGGCCCCGGCCTTCATCACCGAATCGCAAAGGGACGCATCACCATGGGCGGTGACGAAAATGATTGGGAATTTACTGTTGTTCTCGAGCAATACTCTCAGCAACTCGATGCCGCTCATCCCCGGCAAACGCACATCGAGGATCAAACACATCGTCTGTTCTCGATCGAGGGACGCGAGGTATTCTTCCGCGGAGGCAAACGTATTTGCTAAAAAACCAGCGGCCTTCATGACGCTTCCGAGCGCCTCGCGTAGGGATTCATCGTCATCAACAATAGCGATGATACCGGTGCTGTGTAGAGCGTCATTCACTTGAAATCATCCGATCTTCCACTTGAAGAAAAGTTGCGCGAGCAAGGACAGGCTACAGTTCTGGAGACTCGAAAGCTATCCTGCTTTAGGAGGAGACCGGTACTTACTTTCGAAGGGTGGTTTTGAGCTTCTCAGCCATGCGGACTAGATGAGCAAGAGATTCAGCCTGCGTCTTTTGCATGACGTGTGCGCGATGAGTCTTGACGGTCAACTCGCTGGTTCCCAGTTCGTCCGCGATCTGCTTGTTCAGAAGACCAGCAACCACTAAGTCCAGCACTTCCTTTTCGCGGGGAGTGAGCGAATCGAATCGCGCGCGAATGTTACTCAGCTCCTCGCGCTCTTTCCGGAGTACGCGGTCGCCGGCAATTGCTTTCTGGACAGCGTCCAGCAGGTCCTGACCACGGACCGGCTTGGTCAAGAATTCCAGTGCCCCTTCTTTCATCGCGCGCACAGACATAGGAATGTCGCCATGACCGGTAATGAAAATGATCGGGATTTCGATCTTCGCATCGCTCAGTTTGCGTTGAAGATCAAGACCACTTACGCCCGGCATCCTCACGTCGAGGATGAGGCAGGCCGACGCATCCGGTCGCTTCGCAAGCAGGAAGTCTTGTGCCGAAGGGAATGCCTCGACTCGGAGGCCCACGGACTTGATGAGACTGCGCATTCCCTCGCGGATCAGCGGGTCATCATCAATGACGAAAACAATCGGCTCCGGTTCCTTCATGTGATCGTAGCGTCGCATCTCGGTAGAGTGAACTGAAAGACGGAGCCTTGAGAGACCTTCGAGTGAGCCCATAACCTGCCGCCATGCGCTTCAATGATCGAACGGCTAATGGGCAGTCCCATTCCAGTACCTTTAGATCGAGTCGTAAAGAAGGGCTCGAAGAGCCGGGTCATGGCCTCCGGGGTCACTCCGATCCCGGAGTCCTGAATGGAAACAAGGACTTGGCTGGTGCCCTGCATCTCCGACCGGATCAGAAGCTGCCGCGGCCGGTCGGCAACGGCACTCATAGCTTCGATTCCATTCATCATCAGATTCAATATTACCTGTTGTAACTGAATTCTATCGCCAAGAACCACAGGCAAATCTGGCGCGAGTTCGATTGTGACGAAGACATTATTCTTCATCCCTTGAAGGCTGACCAGTCCGAGAGTGTCCTCGATGATCTTATTGATGTGAACTGGCTTTCTCTCCGGAGCTGACTTGGTGATAAGCGAACGGATTTGGACGATGACTTCGGATGCGCGCGTTGCGCCCTGAATGGCCCGCTCGGCTGCCGCGCGTGCTTCGTCAAGGTTTGGAGTTTGATGTGAGAGCCAGGCCACACAAGCGTCTGCGTTGGATACGACCGCGGCGAGCGGTTGATTCACCTCATGGGCGATCGAAGCCGTCAACTCACCTATCGTAGTGATCCGAGCCACACGAGCAAGTTCCGTCCGTGTTACCTCAAGAGACTCCTGGGTACGGCTCTGTTCTGCAATCTGGTTAAGAAGTGCCTCGTTAGCGTTCTGGAGTTCGGCGGTACGTTCTCCGACCTTTACTTCAAGCTCGTCGCGAGCCTGTCGGAGAGCATCGTCCGTTTGTTTTCGCCAGGAGCTCAACAAACTTGCAGCGATTTGACAAGCAACAAAAGTAAGAAAAAACGGAACCTCGTGTGGTTTCAGAATCCACGTACGGAGAGGCGGAATGAAGAAATAGAGAACCGCGAGAGTGCTGAAGCCAACCGCGACCCAGCCGGGGCCCCTTCCGCAGTACCATGTACTGGCAACCACCGCGACAGGAAAAAGAAACCAGAAGGGGTCTCCGAACGGAACTTGCAGAACAAGCGATAAGAATAAAGCCATTGATACAAGGGCGGTTGCGAAACCGTAACGCGACAGTACGCGCAACTTTGATGGTGCGGGATGAGTGACTTCCATGAGGGCTTTCCTTTTATACTACGTGCTTGGCTCGCTTAGCCACCGATCGAGCCCGAGTGCATGGCTGGCTTCATTCCGTCTTCTCGCTAAAAGCCTCATGAGGATCGGCGACTGTGTTAAAGTCCACAACCACCATCGTCACGTCATCTGCGTGCGCGCCTCCACGCGCTGTCCCCGCCCACGCCTGGAGCTTTTCCAGGGGAGAGTCGCAGAAACGGTCTGCTGGAAGGCCGGCATCATCCTTGACGCATTGCTTTAAGCGGTCCCGGCCGAAAAGTTCATCATGCTTATTCATCGCTTCGGGAATGCCGTCCGTATAGAGGAGCAGTCGATCTCCGGGTTCTAGTGAAAAGCCCGTATTTGAATACTGGGTCTCGGGAGAAATGCCGAGTATCAGTCCGGTCTCGTCATATTCGGATATTTTTCCTTCCTTGCCTCGCCACAACACCAGAGCCGGGTGCCCTGCGCTGGAATAAAGCGCTCTTCCCGCTGGGACATCAAGAAATAAATAAGAGGCGGTTACGAATTGTTCGTGGAGTTTTCCGTATAGCATGCGATTGAGTCCGGAAAGGACTTCAGCTGGGTCTGCCGCATGGTGCGCCTGGGTGCCGATGGCAACCTTGACCATCGAGGCAAGGAGTGCAGCAGGTACACCGTGACCTGAAACATCTGCGATGAGGATGCCCACGCACCGATCCCTGGTGAGCAAGAAATCATAAAAATCACCGGCGACCTCGGAACTGGAGAGGTAGCGGGTGGCAACCTCAAGTCCCGGGATCCTGGGCATTTCAGCCGGAAGGATTGCTAGTTGAATTGTCTTTGCGATCTCCAGCTCTTCGCGAAGCACCACCAGGTGTTCCTGGTTTCGGAATATGCGGCGCGCGACTACCGCTCCGAGGCACGAAACAAAAACAAATATCCCAATCGGCTCGAGGTGCGTCGGCCCATGCGTGATGCCGGCCGAGGCAAGAGCAGTTTGGATTCCAAGCAGAGCAAATATGGTGAATCCGACCCTGAATAGCCGGAGTTCGGGCCTGGAGGGCTGCCCGGGTGCAAACAGCAGAAAAAGGAACGCCAGAAAAGCGAATATCACCAGGACGTGGTTCGCAAATGCCATTCTTCCGGGGTCGGCCAGCATCACATCTGCAACGATAGCCAACAGCGCCAGACCGATCTGCATGCGGAATGCCCACAGTGCCAGCCGATGCCAGCCCTGGCCAATCGTATGAAGGAAGAAGACCAGGAACGGGACGGGGATGATATACGCCAGGGCGAATGTCAGATGGGACCAAACGGTGGATGGTACATCGCTGATCAGACGGATTGTTTGGGTTTCCACCATAAGCTGCGCAGCATAGAGAAGTGTGAACAAACCGAAGGAAATCAGGACTGGATCGCGAGTCTTTCGCGGAAAGAAATAAAGAACGAGCGATGACAAACCGGCCGCTGCCAGAATGACGCCGAATACCAAAGCAGGGCTGTCTGCGCGCAGCATTTCTTTGATCCACTGTGGGAGAGGTTCTGGGACCGCCAAGACCAAGTCAACGGCAACCATCTTGCCTCAAGTCGCCCTCGGACAGGGCTTCACTGATAATCCGTGCTTTCGGGGAATCCCCGAAGCGTGAATCACGGGAATGCTCTTCCATAATTACGCAATAAGGATAAATACGTACAGATTTACTTCCAATGGTCGGATTTGGTCGAACGAGACAGGAATTCTCCATGCGGCATGTGGATGATTCCCAAAAGGGCTGGCCGGCCACGCATATTGAGGCTTTGGCGGAGATGCGAGCAGCTCTTTCGAGCGGCTCGCATCGCGCAAGCCGCTGAGGACACGACTGGCAATGCCTCGAATCAATTTGTCTCGACAGCAAGGTTGTTGGTGACCGAGAAGGAACCTGTCACACCTCGGGCGCGGATATTGGCCATGTCTTTTTCCGCCTGGGTCGAGACCACCCCTTCGAGTGTTATGTGACCGTTCTTCACGATGATATGAATCGGAGGAACAGCCTGCAGAGCGTACCGCTGCAATGTTGCAGAGCGGTAGATTGCCCGGTAGGTTGCCAAACGGATTCGGTCATCATGCGGCGAAGGCGGCAGAACTTCGATGTTATTCACAACGGTTTCGACCCCTTCGATGCCCTTCACGACTGATTCCGCATCAGGCTTCAGAGACGGACGCTGAACCTGGCCTTCAAGAACCACGGTTGTCCCCTCAATGCGGTACGCAAGGTTGTCGAAGACGGAGTACCAGGGAAGCATGACAAGCTGGTGACGCACCTCTTCCTCCAGACGTTCCTCGTAAGACGCAGTACCGCGTGCCGGGCTCGCACTCGGTTCCTCATGCGACGAGCCCGTTCTCGCGGTCACAGCCGAGACGGTTGCGAGACCGAATGCGAGGGCCAGCGCGACTAAGGCTAGATGGTTTGTTCGAACTTTCATTTTCTTCACGGTTGCTTCTCCTGTGTGCATATTTAACTTTGTAAACATCGGGGGTCCGGCACTACCTGTAAATCCGTTCAAGTCAGCACGGCTGCCTGGTTGACCGTCAGTACGGGGCAGGGCACATCGCTCAAGATTTGAGCAATCATCCTGCGCGTGGGTCGTCGGTCAAGCACTTTGACTCTTCGAGTGCCGAGGACAAGTAAATCCGTGCCAGTTTGCTGTGCGGCCTTCAGGATCCATTCCGGCGCTGAACCGAATTCAACCCGCAGTTCAAATCCCAGAAGCTCCTGTGCGTCTCGAGGCACGAGCCGTCGGAGCTGTCCGCCGAATAAAGTTGCGACCCTGCCGCGCTCGTCCGGTGTTCCTGCGACCGCCCCCTCCACGACGTGCAGCAGGGTCAGATGGGCTTTGAAGCTCTTGGCCCATTGAAGCGCAAGTTGCACGACGGAGACCGACTCCAAGGAAAAATCGATTGCGCATAAGATGTGTTTGAAGCCCACCTCGTTGGGTCTAGTTCCAGTGTCCGGAACCCCCACGGTCAGGACAGGGCACGGCGAAAGATGGATGGTCTCTTCCGCAACGGAGCTCAGAATTCTGGCGGCGAGGCCCTTCAGTCGATGAGTTCCAAGTACCAGAAGATTGACGTCAAAATCCTCAGCCATGTTGGCAAGGACGCGGCTAGGTTTGCCAAGGCCCACGATGCTCTCGTGTGGTATGTCTCCAAGGTCGTTAGAATCCAGGGTCTCCGACATCTTCCGGGCAGCCATATTTTCTGCCATACCAATGCGAAGGAGGGCGAGTCCCGGTCCAAAGCACAGAGTGTACGGGTTAATGACATGAGCCGCATATAAACGAGAGCTGAATCGCCGCGCTAATGCCGCGGCAACGGGCAGCGAAATCTTTGACGGTATCGAGAAGTCTGTGGACCAGAGTATATGGCGCAGGAAAGTATTAGGGTGCGCATTGACGGGCGGCACCGCACGAACTGCGAGGTCATCGCGCTTCGTCATTACTTGGGTGTTCATGGTCTTCCCCTTTCCGGAAGCAGGCCATCTGATTCATTGGCACTGCTCCCTGTAGAGCATTACGGCGTGTGGAGCGGCGACTACCAGTTTCTGTTTCGCGCCGCTCTCGCACGCCGGCCTTGCATCTCTAAAATGCTACGAACAGATTATTAGGAATAGTAGATAGTTTGATTGTAAAGATACGAATTTTGCTAAGTATTGGTGTGTTGCGGGGAAGAAGGAAGACAGTGAACGACTAACGTAACTTCCTGTCCCGGATTTGTACAGGTCGTGCATTTATGGAGGTTCGGACTCGTCAGTCCATCAATGCTTCGATCATGTGGATCAGCCAGGAAGGTCCCAAATCATTGAAGAAATGATCTCGTGTTTCGAGCTGTCGCAATAGCGGAATGGGCGGTCCTGAAACGCGACCTGAGTTACAACGTCCCTCTGGCGGGTCTGACTCAGTTGTCCAGGTGGGAGCTGAGTTTCTCAAGGTAGGTTAATCGACTGATCTGCTGGTGAGACAAATGCCTATCTCTCCTGCGCGAATAGTTCGAGAGTCAGCGTCAGGCATCCAGGGGGACAGAATGAAGTCCGCTTGCAACTAGGATTTTGAAAGCGCGCGATCGACGGAGAAGCCGCCCGAGCCTCAGCGCGGGGTGCTCTCTTGCAGGCGATCAGTCGCAACGCACTGCCGACAACCCCGGAGAGAGGGTGGCATCCACCGCCTGTCTCAACTTCTGCGGGGAAATAGGCTTCCTGAGGTAGTCGCTCGCGCCCAGACTCAGCGCCTTGACGTAGGAGTCCATGTCGGGGTGGTCTGCGATCACAAGGCTCGGAATCCGGTCTCCCAAGCTGTGCAAACGTTCGAGCACTCTGCGGGCCTCGAAGCGCGGCCCACCCTGATCGACAATCACAAGATCAAAACTTTCGTTCTGCAGCAAATGGACAGCCTCTTCATACGAACCGTGAGACACGACTTCGTGGCCATAGTGCTGCAACACATCCGTATAGGTTTCGAGGTCCAGGGGATCCGTCTCGATGAGCAGGATTTTGCCCGCGTAATGGACCGCGCCGACCGGTCTCAAGGTGTTCCGAAACATGCTTGTCCTCCCGCTGTGGAGACGAACTACTCGTTTTTGCGAGAATGCCGTTGATTCTCCACCGAATATTACGGTGCGCGAGCCTGCCGAATTCTTGTAGAGGGAATACCCTGAATTGCGGCCCGCGTACCGGTGTTGCATGCTCACGATGCCACGGTTCGTGTCAAAAGGAATAGTAGAAAGTGTTTAAGCGTGCAGAAGATTTTTTCTAACTATCCTCTCAAAGGATGGGAAACGCCAAATGTGCGCAACAGGTCGTCACGAGCTAGCCGTGCCCGAGTGCATCGTTTGGCGACACTGCAGGCAAGCTGGCAGCGCTCGGACCAGAGACGTTGAACGTCCGGGATGCATAGCAATCCATAGCGGAGCGCTTGTCTGGGATGTAGAATCCGGAGTGCCTACATTCTCCCCGGAGGGAGGAGAACATGCAGAAACACTCGGAAGATTCAACTGCTGGGTCCATCGGGGAGCAGACGGCCGAGGGCCATCCAACGCATGACGAGTTTGAACTCCGCGCCTACCAAACCTATTTGGCGCGCGACGGCGCTCCGGGTCAAGACGTGGAGGATTGGTTGCGAGCGGAATTCGAACTACTGGAAGAGCACGGAAAGTTCGGCCGGACGGCGAAGGCTGCCGCAGCCTGAATCCGGGGTGTCATTGATTCTGGCGGTTTATGATTTTCCCTGCAGGAAGTCGCCTTCTCCAACGCTTGTAGCCTTCCCCAATCGGATTGCGCTGTAGAGGTCGCCATGACTGCTCGAGTGAGAACTCTGCCTCCATATTCTCGAATGACGTGAAACCGACTGCAACGAATAGCGAAATCAGGAGATTGTCATGTCTCAAGCAGAACCAAAAATTAAGGAGGGTGGACACGCAGTGGAGATGGATATTGCCGCGAGCGAACGAGAGAGAATCTTCCTTGTTTTCCGCCAGTGGGGCTACTTGCAGGCCAAACTGGATGCCTTGGGCCGATTGCGGAGCGAGCCTCGTCCAGAATTGAAGATCGAGGGTGAAACGAGCAAGTTGGCGCACAACTACTATTGCGGCTCAATCGGCGTGGAGTTCATGCACATTCCCCAAGCAGAAAGGCGTCGCTGGATTCAAGAATGGATGGAAAGGACGCCGCCGGAAGAAGATCGCCAACGTATTTTGGATCGCTTATTGCGAGCAGAGCTATTCGAGGAGGTTCTGCATGCCCGGTATCCGGGGACGAAGAGGTTCTCTCTTGAAGGGATGACGGCCCTCATCCCGTTTCTGGATGAAGTTCTCGAAGGTGCGGGCAGGTGTGGAGCGGAGGAGTTGGTGCTGGGAATGAGTCATCGAGGCCGGGTGAACGTGATGGTGCAGATTCTCGGGAAATCACCTACTGAGATTTTTGCGGGTTTCGAAGACGTAAACCCTCGTAGTGTGCTCGGCGGCGGCGACGTCAAGTATCATATGGGCGCTTCCGGGGAATACGTGACACGTAATGGCAAAACGATCCGTATCCAGCTCGTTTCCAATCCCAGCCATCTCGAGGCAGTTGACCCCGTAGCGGTCGGTCGGGCCCGTGCCAGGCAGATGCGCGCGGGAACAAATGGCTCCTCCCGGATTCTGCCGCTGTTGATCCACGGTGACGGAGCTTTCGCGGGACAAGGCGTTCTCGCAGAGACCATGAATTACGCCGATCTCAAGGGGTTCACGGTGGGCGGGACAGTGCACGTGATAGTCAACAACCTGATCGGCTTTACGACCTCTCACGAGGAATTGCACTCCTCTCTATTTGCCGGCAGTGCCGCCAGACGTCAGTCGATTCCGATCTTTCACGTAAATGGTGAAGATTTGGACGCCGTGGCACGCGTGAGCCGAATGGCAGTCGAGTATCGGTACGTTTTTTCGAGCGATGTTGTCGTGGATCTGATTGGGTACCGTCGTCACGGTCATAGTGAGCTGGATGACCCGACCATCACGCAGCCACGGCTCTATCGTGCAATAAAGGAACATCCGCCGCTTTGGCGGATTCTTGCACAAAGCATCGGCACTGACCTGACAGCGCGGGCAAAGGAAGTTCGCGCTGAATTTGAGGCCGCACAAAAGAAAGCCACGGTGCTGAAAGCGAGGCCCTCGTTGTCCGAAGCTCCAAGCTATTGGGAGAACTACGAGGGTGGCTGCTATAAACGCGAATACGAAGTCGAAACCGGAGTCCCGAATCGCGAGCTATGTAAAGTGGCTGAGCATCTGACGAATTGTCCGAGCGCGTTCAAGATCCACAGCAAGGTGAAGAAGCTGCTGGAACAAAGAAAAGAGATGGCGGGCGGGAAGCGCCCGGTTGATTTCGGCATGGCGGAAGCTCTGGCGTTTGGGAGTCTGCTGAAGCAGGGAACGGCAATCCGCATGAGCGGACAGGACAGCCGTCGCGGTACATTCAACCAGCGGCACGCGGTCCTCATCGATACAGAAACAGAAGAGGAATTCATTCCCCTGGGTCATGTCGACGAAGCACAGGCGCGTTTTGAAGTTTACAACTCAACTCTTTCGGAAGCAGGCGTACTCGGTTTTGAGTATGGCTACAGCCGTGACTACCCTGAAACACTGGTCCTTTGGGAGGCACAGTTCGGGGACTTTGTGAACAACGCACAATCGATCATCGATCAGTTTGTCAGCGCAGACGAGGACAAGTGGACCAAGTTCTCCGGGCTGGTGATGCTTTTGCCCCACGGCTATGAGGGCCAGGGACCGGAGCACTCCAGTGCGCGGATCGAGCGCTTCCTGCAGCTCGCCGCTGAACACAATTGCCAGATCTGCCAGCCCTCTACTGCCGCGCAGTATTTTCATCTCCTCCGCCGCCAGGCGCTCCGAGTATGGCGTAAGCCACTGGTCATTTTCACCCCAAAGAGCATGTTGCGGCACCCGAATGCGTGTTCCGGAATCGAAGAATTCTCCAGAAGTAATTTCTTGCCGGTCCGTCCCGAGCAGGAAATTCAACATGCTCGGCGAGTGCTTGTATGTACGGGGAAAATCGGCCAGGAATTGCGAGTGGAGCGATCAAAGCGCGAAGACAATTTCACCGCAATCGTATTTCTGGAACAGCTCTACCCCTTCCCGGAGGTCGAACTCAAACGAGAACTTGCCCGGCACTCCTTGAAAAGAGAGATCGTGTGGGTGCAGGAAGAACCCGCCAACATGGGTGCCCTCGCCTATGTTGTGCCGCGACTCAAGCGAATCGCCGGAGACTGTCCCGTACGGTCGATAAAACGTACCGCTTCGGCCAGCCCGGCGACGGGCTCAGCCAAAGCACATGCACTTGAGCAAAATACTCTTCTTGCCCTGGCTTTTACCTCGGCCCAAAACGGATCTACAAAAGCCAAAGTGCGGAAGTGAGCTTCGCTCCGGCTGGAATCTGGTAGGCGCGCACACTGCGCGTTGCTTCTGCTGATGTGCCAGTTCGCTCAAATTCCGTTCGGCAGTAGATTGATGAAACGCAGAGTCCGGGCGAGACCGATCTCGTTTTGCGGAACAGCATTGCGCGAAACTACGGATCCGTCAGGGCCGGCAGGACCGGAAGATTAGAGGGCAAGCCGTGTCGATGTTACAATGCCGTTTGTCTCAGGATTCGAAATGAAATTCTGGATAGCCCGAAGGAGCGCCAACCTGTGACACCTGCCTCCAGCATCCGAATCGGCCGAATCTTCGGGATCTCGATCTACCTGCACCTCAGCTGGTTCATAATTTTTGTGCTGATTACTCTCTCCTTGCGCACCCAGTTCACCGCTCAGCACCCGTCATGGAGTCCCGCGCAACATTGGTTAGTCGGAGTCGTCACGAGCCTCCTGTTCTTTGGTTGTGTTCTGTTTCACGAATTGAGCCACAGCGTGGTAGCCAAGCACTACAAGATTCCCGTGGCTTCGATAACTCTTTTCGTGTTCGGTGGGCTGGCACGGATCACGGCCGAACCCTCCAGTGCCAAACAGGAATTCAATATTGCAATTGCGGGGCCGATTTCGAGCTTCTTCTTGGCTGCGATTTTTTACTTTATCGGGCAGCATTCCGGCAACTTCGAAATGGTCGGAGCCACCTCCCGCTGGCTCGCTGAAATCAATTTCATCCTGGCAGCCTTCAACCTTGCGCCAGGATTCCCGCTCGACGGGGGAAGAGTTCTGCGGGCTGTCGCATGGAGAATTACGGACAATTTTTCAAAGGCCACGCGCATTGCAACGCGGACCGGACAGCTTTTCGCGTATCTGATGATCTTCGCCGGAATCTGGATAGCCCTCCGAGGCAATTGGTTCGGCGGCATTTGGTGGGTCTTCATTGGATGGTTTTTGCTGTCGGCAGCGCAGGAAAGCTACGCCCAGATGGCGATACACAATACGCTCGAGGGCGTCCATGCTTCCGATGTCATGAGTAGAGATATACCGACAGTGCCGCGAGATCTTTCCCTTGAAAACTACGTGCATGAGGTGCTGCAAACCGGCCGGCGTTGCCACATTGTGACCGGCAACGGGGCTCCGGTTGGTCTAGTGACGTTCCATGCCGCCAAAGGAATACCCCGCGGTGAATGGTCGAATACATCGATCCAGGCGGCCATGCGCCCCATGGACAAAATCAAATGGGCTTCTCCTGCTGAGCAGGTTCTCAGAATTCTTGAACGGATGCAGACAGAAGACGTCAATCAGATGCCTGTTATTGAAGAGGGCCGCGTTGTCGGAATGATCGCGCGCGATTCTATCCTGCGCGTCCTCCAGACACGCCTCCGGATGGGTCATCTCGCCGAGCAGTGAACGGCTCGTGATGCCAACTACGGAGAGAGATCCCACGCCACTAGGCCATATTTCAGGACGTTGTTGCTAGCGCGGTTCCTTCGTGAATATCTTGCGTCGGACGGTGAGGACGGGCGAGTTTGCCAAAGAGACCACCCATTGTGCCGTGCTGCCAAAACGTGGTGTCGCACTTTGAAGAGACCCAACGCCGCGCACCCCCATTACGATCAGCCCAGCAGAATGCTCCAGGGCGGCCTCGAGAATCCCTTCCACCGCCGGTCCGAATTTCACCTGGTAGTTTACCCTGGCCCAGGGTAAGTGTTCGGGGGGCAGCAAGGCGTGCAATTCCTCAGTGAAAAATCCCCCCAATTTCATACGCATGTCGGATTCTGGCGACGCTCCCGTTGCGACGTGAAGAACCGTAAGCAATCCCCCAAACTCTTGTGCAAGAGACACAGCATAAGGCAGGGCGTAGAGCGATTCGGGAGAGAAATCTGTCGCGTACAGAATTCCAAGCTTCGCCGGAGCGGGCAAGGTGCTCCTCGGCCCAACGGTTAGGACCGGTACGGTGGCCAGTCGATATATCTCTTCAGCAACGGATCCAAGGATTCTCTTTTTTACGCCTCGCCGACCGCGTGTTCCAACGACAATCAAATCGCTTTGGTACTCAGCCACAATCGCAGAAAGCACTTCCCAGACCTCTCCGTCACGCACGATCGCCTGATGGGGCAGGTCCCCCAGTACGCCGCTGGTCGAAATGCGTTGCATCTGCTTGTCGGAAGTTGCCAGAAGGTTCTTCAAAATGGACGGGATCATTTCTGGGGGATTGTGGTCGTAGATTTCCGGTGAAATTGCGTGGGCGATTTGAAGCCGACCCCCGAAATGCTGAGCAATGGCTACCGCATATGGCAACGCCAGTTCGGCCGACTGCGAAAAATCGGTCGCATAAAGAACATCCGTCAGTGTAATGCGGGAAAAGATTTCCTCGATTGACATCTCTGCTCTCCTATTCAAATCGGCCGCGGCATAACGTGCCGACCCCGTTATTCCTTGGTATCGCGGCGTTTCAGATTCGTGAACTTCCTCCCAGAATGATCACGATCCTCGTAAATTGTCCGGAACGGCGTCCAACAATTTGGGCACTGAGTTCCTGTTTTTCTCACGGCCAACACGGCTGTCAGATGCTACAATACGCGTCCACATAATTTGCGGGTCACCTTGACCGCCCTCGCTCTCAATCTCTCTTCTAACTTCCAGCCTAGAACGCGGCCGCCCGCACGAAAAGTAGAAAATATGCTCCTCTGACTTAGAAATTGTCTAATACTGATTGTCGTCCTCATTTCAATACTCAACAGCTATCAGCTGTGTGACGAATCGAATCATCGCCATGAAGGGAGGAAACCTGACAGCTCCTGTGAATGCCAGTGTCATCGCAAGGACTCGATCCTGGCCTCGGTTCGGCGAAGGGTGCGAATCAAAGATCGGGAAACCAACCGTCTTTGGACTATGATCAGAGAGGCGGTCCGTCACCAACTCATTCAAGTCATTCTCAATGGTTCAACTCCGCAGCCTCGTCACACTCACGAGGTTGCTGTTTCCCGGTTCAAACACACCGCAGCGATTGGTCTCAGCATGTATCTGCGACCTGTATAGAGCCAGAATCTCCGCATGTTTGGGCAAGCTCCCGTGACTTCAGTCATTCAGTGCGACGGGCGGAATCCTAACGATCTCTACTGAACAACGGGCATGCCGAGCCACCGCATCCGATACGCTACCCATCAGGAATCGGTTCAGAGCTTTTCGTCCGTGTGAGCCAATCACAATCAAGTCAGCATGCCACTCTTCGGCGAGGTCGAGAATCTTCGACTTGGGGTCGCCCTCAACAACGGTCGTGGTTACCTTTAGACCTCGGGCATGAAGCGATTCCGCGGCCTTCGCGACGAGAGTCTCTGCATTCTGTTTCTGAGATTCCCACACGGTTTCGAAGGCTGGATCATATCCCGCTATTTCTCGGGAGACCAAAAGCGGCATCGATTCCACGACGTGCAAAATCCGCACCTCTGTGTGCTGTGGCCGACCACGTTCGGTTACAGCCCGAATTGCCGCGTCCGAAAACTTGGAATTGTCAATTGCCAATAGAATTCTCATGATTCACCTCTTTCTGCACGGCGGCACACTTCCGACTCGCAACGTTCAGGGCGAAATCTCACAAGCTCGACGGAGCACGGTGCGCCACGTATGACAGCGTTTGCCACGCCGCCGAACATCAAATATTTCAGCGTTGTCCGTCCGGGCCAGCCAAGTACGATTAAGTCGGCATCCCATTCTTGGGCTTCACTTACAATTGACTCGATAACTATGTCTCTCAGAAGAGACGTCTCTACTCGAAAGCCTGCAGCCCGAAGTTGCTGGTCAACTGGGTCCAGCGAAGCTTGTGCTTGGCGTACTTCTTCCTCCGTAGCATCAGGTGGTATCACTCTCAAGACTTTAACTTTAGTACTCTGGGGTGGACGCTGGGTCACCACAGCGTGCAGCGCGGCTTCCGAGAGCCTGGAGCCATTGAATGCAAGAAGAATTCTCATGATTTCCTGAAACTATCGTCCGACGGACGCGGCTCGGGTCTTTTTGCTGGGTTTAGCAACAACGGCGACCTTAGGCATCACAATTTCCAGCGTTTGGTCATGAAGGCTAGCCGTGGTCCTGGATGGATCGATATCCACCGGCAACTCTTCCACTTGAAATATCCGCTCTGTTCTTTTCTCTATGTGAGCGGGCTCAGATCCCCCGCATGTGACGTCTTGTTCCCTCTCGCCGCTGACACTCAAGCGACGTGGTTCAATACTGATGCTAAGTTGATCCGCAGCAAAAGCGCCAGGCAACTCGGCACTATAGACGATGGTCTCGGCCGATTCCTTCAAGTCGTGCCGAAATGACCGTAGAGTTTCTGTTTCGGCTTCGATCCAATCATCGAGGTCGTGGCCCTGACGGCGGCCCCAGATCTCGTACAGCTCATAAGCGCGACGTTCAATCATGACCTGAATTTGATTTTGTCGATCAAGCAGAACGTCAGGGGTAACAAATCTGATTGATGTATCGGTTTGAGCTTGTCTTGCTGTTGATTGTTGTTTCATTGCGCATCTCCTTCGATCTTTCAAATGGAACAGAGCAGGTCAGATTCAACCAGATAATGCACTTTCCGCAGTCATGCCAAGCAGGTGAACTAAAATGCTGCTCGAGAATCAACCACTGAACATTGGCGACGGTATCTGCTCTCATGAGGTGATTCTTGGAGAAAGAGGAAACCCTCGCTGTATGGCAGAGCTATCTTTGAATGATTGTCAGAAACCGACAATGTGTCGTTCGTACCGCGTAGAGAAACCTCTGTAATGCGCAAAATGAAGAGGCAAAATTAACGTTGGATACCGCAGGAAATCGTCACTAACTTTTTGTCAGGGGTGCGACCGGCCCTAACGGCTTCGGACCGAAGCGTTTGTGGATGGCACCTCAGCTAATCGAAGGATACGTCCTGCAACTACCTTCGGGATGTCAGCGGCGAGCGGAAACCAGAAGTCTGATCACTACCTCAAGACTTCATAAGAAGTGAACCGGCGCACTCCGACGCGTTTGGCTGCGCGACGATCAGAGAGAAGATCGCGGCGCACGCATGGCATTACTCGACGCTTGCGCCCTATGCCGCGACTATCGGAATCTCGATCGCTGTAATCGTGATCACGTATTTGTCTCTGATTATCGGTGGACTGGTTCCAAACGGATAGCCCGAAACAAATGTTCTCAGTTTGAGGCCGATGTCCTGCAAAAGCCGAGTGAACGAGACTCAACTAAGAACAGGCATGTCGTTGCGTCTGCTCGATGACGCGCCGGCGACGCCTACCAGCCCAGAATTTCTCCGGCCGTCGGCAAGATTTACAATACAACAACGGTGTCTTCGTGCTGTCCGGTCTTCGTGAAGTTCAGTGCCCAACCTTCCTTACGTCCGTGGTTTTGACAATCTCGCCGAGTATCGGCCGCGCCTTTTCCCAATCCTTCAGGAACGATGCGAGACCCACATCCGTAAGCGGGTGCTTGAAAAGTTGCTCGAAAACCTTGAACGGCATCGTGCCGATGTGCACGCCCATTCTTGCTGCCTCGACAACATGCAGCGGGCCGCGCAGGCTGGCGGCCAATACCTGCGTGGAGAATTGATAGGCGTGGTAGATGTCCATGATTTCGCGGAGCATGTGAAGTCCATCCTGCGCCGTATCGTCGAGTCGCCCGAGGAACGGACTGACGAAATAGGCTCCGGCTTTGGCGACCAGTAGTGCCTGCGCCGCGGAAAAAACCAACGTCACATTGACCCTTATACCCTCGCCGTGCAGCAGGTGGAGTGCGCGCACGCCAGCTGGGGTCATCGGTACCTTGACCACAATGTTGGAGTGCCAGCTCGCCAGCTCACGCGCTTCGCGTAGCATCCCTTCTGTGTCAGTGGATACCACCTCGGCATTTACCACTCCATCTTTTACGATTTCGCAGGCCTTCAAAATCAGCTCGCGGAACGGCCGGCCTTCCCTGGCGGCCAGCGTAGGGTTGGTTGTGATGCCGTCGAGCAGGCCGAAATCAGATGCCCGTTGGATTTCATCCAGATTGGCGGTGTCAAGAAAGATCTTCATGGTTATCTCCTTTGAGTCTCACTGTCTCTCGAAAATACCTTCGACTAAATCTGTAACGGCGGTGGTTGCGGGAACGACTTTTGGGCGCATCATGGACCCCCTCGAAACCTCTCGTTCCAGCGCACTGGCTACTCAGTGGTCATTGTCAGCGGTGTCGTCATGACGATTGGCGCGCGGAGGAAGGTGACGATGAGGTTGACTGCGAACAGCGACACTGCAGTTAGTTCCAGGAGTGCAGAAACCGGCAGACCGGTCCATGCCCAGTTCGCATAACCCTGGTAGGCAAGGATTTCCGACGCGACTCGGAGCGTGCAACCCGTCATCAACAGAATTAACATCAAAAGCATCAGTCGCGAGCTCCACAACACGCGCATACCGCAGAAGGATGGCAGGACTCTCTGCCCAACGCAAAAGATCATCGCGGCGAGGAATCCGACGGTTAGTGCGTGCCGGGAAGCTCCCCAAATTCCTGGAGCCTCCCCTGCCACAGACGCCCATACGGTTAAAAGCGACGCGATCAAGAGCCATCCGTAGGCAATGCGGATGAATATCGGAAAACTCCTGTGGACGTTTATGGTCTTCGCTGGCTTCACTGCCGGCTCAAAGAAGCGGACGGCCGCGATTGCCATCGATGTTCCGACGAGTAGAAAAACACCTGCCGCAGTGAACAGTTCAAAGAATCCGGCAACGACACCCGTCGTGTTCAGGACGAGTGCCGCCAAAAGCAATGAGTTCCGCAGTGGCCTGAGCCCCATGAATACGGGAAGCCAACGCGAACTGAAACCCCAGACCATTGGAACCAGAAAACCCCAAGTCGAAACAATCAAGTAGCGCTGGTCGAATTCTTGCGAAAAGGCAGGTGAAACTGCGTGGCGGGCCAGTTGAATCGACGCACCTAGATTGAGCAGCAACGATGTCAGCAAACCCAACGTCGCGGCGATTACTACGAAAATCCAGGGTTCCCACGGTTTCGGCGCACCGTTCGACGGCCGATGGCTCGCGACAGCTCTAAAGAAAATCAGGAACGCGACGAATTCGAGTGCTGCCGAAAGAGGCAACAGGACGCGCCAATGCCAAGGATAGACATTGGCAAACCAGCGGCAAGTTACGCCGACAACCCATAGTGCAAAACATAGCCAGCCTTCCCGGAGGGCAAACGGCCTCAGCTTCCGTAGTTTCGGAATGGAGTAGAAGCCGATCCCCAGGATAAAGGTGCCGACCCAACCGAACAATTGAGCGTGACCATGGGCCTGAATCCACGCTGGGGAAACGGAGTTGACCGCTTCTCGGCTGCTGATCTTGATTAGGTTCCACACACCGAGAAAAGTTCCCGGCAACAACATAAAGACCAAACCGGTGACAATGTAGGTCATCAACAGGCGTGAGAGCGACTGCTCACGCGCAATAGCCCGGTCCATGACAGATTTCGTCTTGTCATCCAACCAGACCGGTTTTGAGCCGGCAACCGGCGCAACATCCGACATCCCATCCTCCTTACATAGCGTACTTTGACTTCGTAACAACCGGGGCAGGTCTGCCCGTGTATACTCTGCGCACTGTTGTTTTGAACTTATGCGAGAACGTCCTACGGAAAACTACCTCCGGCTCCGGTCCGGGGATATGTGTGCGCTTTGCTGAACGGGCTTGTACTTCCTTCTTCTTCGTGGTTGTCTTGCTTCGCTCTGCGTCCGAGGACTAATCCGTCGGAGCGCCTGTCCTTGATGAATTGCTACGTGGTCCGTTTTCTCACTCTTTATGAAGTACTGGGGCTCCGGCATCGACGCGTGATGTATGTAACCCTTGAACGACGCATCGGAAACGACCTTCCTCAGAATGACACCACGAACTTTGTCGGCTTCCGAGTTCCATTCGACATGGTCGCCGCGCTTGAATGCCTTGGACACTCGGGTTTCCTTTCTGAACCAATCAGCGGACAGGGCAGTCTCCCTCTGGTCCGACTGCAGCTATTGTCCCAGCTGGAAGTTGATCGTCACGACCATCTGGACAGCGACCGGCTGATCGTTCAGATATGTCGGTTCATACTTCCATTTCTTCAATGCATCGAGTGCCGCTCGGTACAGAAGTGGCGTCCGGAGACGACTTTCATCTCCACGACGTTTCCTTGTTCATCCAAAACCGCGTCGATGCGCACCTGGCCTTGAATGTGTGTTTCGCGCGCGAGTACTGGATATTCAGGAGGCACCATGAGGATTGGTTTCGGCGGTCGCACGTGCCCGCCAACACGCACCGGACCGTTCGGCTTAACGGAGGGTGGCGGAGGAACGGGCCTTGCCGCAATGTTTGCCGCTCCGCCGATCACCCCACCGAGCACTCCATCCAGTTGACCACCGGGCACGCCACCAGGCACCCCGCCGACTACTCCACCAAGACTATCCAGCTCCAATGGAGGTTCCTTGATCTCCGCAATATGTTTTGGGATTACCGTCGGAACGATGAGTTTCCCCCCATTCATGAAGTCTTCATGTGGTTCTGTTCCAGGAGGACAGCCTTTGAAAACTCAAATGCAGGCTTGATTGGGCGGTGAATGGGGGGCTTTGCTGAGGGTCTTAGAGGAGAGATCGTTCCGGCCACTCGCGCAGGGACGATCTTCCCTGGTGTGAAAGTTTCACACTCTTGTATGGCTGATTGTTCTCTCATTGCTCTACTCCTTTGGCTTTCACCAACGCCATGATAGAGAAGCTTGCTACGGATGAAAAATAGAAAATAAAAGCAAAACGGTTAGGTAACTCCTAATCGTTGCTTTCACCCCTTCCCCTGGCACATGGATAACTCGGGATAGAATCACTTCTCCACTTGCCACAGCAATCTAAGTACTTACGCACTTCGTGGCGAGCTCGTAGTAGATGGGACTTCACTGTAGGTAGAGTCAGTCCAAGGAAACCTGCTAGTTCCTCAGGTGGACATTTCTCCACATCGCAAAGTAGAAAAACGATCCTGGCTATCGGCTCAAGAACATCGATTCCGTCAGCTTGGAAGTGGTCGAGATCAGCCTGAGTGAAGCTTTCCTTGCGGTTGTCTTCAAGGCCTGCCCACTTGTCGACGGCCAGGCCGTTTTGCACTTCCGCGTATCGATGGATACCAAAGTCATCTCCGTGTTCCTGGCGAAGCCGTTGCAAAGCTTCCCTTGCTGCGATTCCCAGAACCCAGGTAGAGAAACGAGAATTCCCTCGAAATTCTTGCAGGTGCTCTGACACGTAGATAAACGTGTTCTGCCGGACAGTCTCGGCAACTGCCGCATCTCGGAGGATCGTCAAGGCAAGGTGGTAAATCCTTTTCTCGTAGCGTGCAACAAGCTCCTTGAATGCCAATGTGTAGCCGGCCTGAGCAGCCAATACCCATTTGAAATCCGGCCCGTGTGTTGATACCTGCGCAGTGCCACTCCATTCTGTGTTCACAACTCTTCTTCCTCTTCAGTGGGACTTGACTGCACATTCGAAGGATTGCCGATGATGAGGAAGCACTTAGGCGACAGCGACAGGCACTTATCACCGAGTCGGGCATTGATCTTGGAGGTCGTCCTTCTGTCGAAGTGCAGGGCAAAATGATCCATGAATACTCCGGGCCAGGGATAGCGTCTAACATTCTTCAGCTTTCTCGTGGGCCTGTTCTTCGCGAACCATCTCAAGCTTCTTCGTTCCAGAGGGTCCATCTTCCATTCCACTGCGGCTTGCGCGGCGGGAAGAATCGCCGCGGTTTCGTGTTCCTGCCGGCGGAAAATATTCACTGCAGCCGCCGATGATACTCCGAAATGATCCGGTCGATCACCGGTTCAAGCGCAACCAGATCGTCTTCGATCAGTACCTCAAGCTCGGCATCACCGTGCCGGCCGTGGCGCAGTGCTTCGCGTACTTGTTCTTTCTCTTCGTCAGTCATAATGAATCTCTTCGTATTCCAGTTCATATGTATCTGCATCCGGCAGCAAAGACTCAGTCGTGATCTAATTTCTTATATCTATGTACGAAGTGATCCTTGGGCAGGCTCGGCACTCGGACCGGCGAGGCAAAGTGGTGACGCACAGAAAGGAGGAATGCTCGAACGAGTGATCCCACCCAGTTGCTGCCATAATCCATCGCATCTACAGTCACAATGTAAAATAACGCTAGGACCATCAGAAATATGTAGAAGATTGTGAAGAAGAAGAGCGCCACGATCAGTTCGCGGACAAAATAGCTTCTGGTGAATGCAAGGGCAACCAAAGCCAGCCAAATCCACTTCCGATTCCGGCGGTCTCTCAAGAAGAGAGAGAGCTTGTCCCGTGTAAGTGTCGTGGCAGCCAAAAAGGCGTTTCCTGACGAGCGGCCGTGGGGCAGACTGCTGAACTCTGATGGTTTGCTCATGGCAGTTTTCATTCTGACTCGAGCATCGCTACTGACAATGGGTCGTTTATACCTGCGGAAGAACCGGTTGTAATGTTTTGAAGAGCACCTCGTACGGCGCAGCGGGCGGGCAGGAAATCCGCAAATTGCTTACGGACAGAACTACATTCCGATACGACTGCATATCTTGGGCGCAAACGCCGAAACAGCTGGGGGGGAACAGAGGGGGACAATTCAAGAGGCTGGAGCGGGTTGAGTGCATCTGCAGGAACTTAGAATCCAAAATACTAAAGGAGCTTGCGCTGCATGGCGTGCGTGACTGCCTCCAGGCGATTGTGGGTGTGGAGTTTCTGATTGATGTGATGCAAATGATTGCGCAACGTTTGCAGGGTTATCTTCAGTGAGCGAGCAATTTCCGCCGAGTTCTTGCCTATCGAAAACGACCGCAGAATTTCCTTCTCCTGGTCGGAAAGAGGAGTGATGGGAATCGGATTCAAGACGACTTCTTGTATGTCCGACAATTGACGCGAAACATCAATCATCTTGTGCAGGAGTTCTTCGTTCTTCTTGGTGGCCGTGATGTCGTGGGCTAGGTGCACGATCAGACGTCGATGATTCCGAGAGTTTTCAAAAACGATGGTAGATACACTCACCCACATACGACGTCCGGATCGAACCTTCACCTGCAAATCAAAGTTGGGGATTTCAAGGCGCTTTTCAACCCTGTGCCTGATGCTGCAATTCTCGCCGCATAGCTCGTTGCCCATGGGGCCAAGTCCTTGCAGGACAGCTCCACAGGTCTTGTTGAGGGCTTCCACTGCCGTGTAGCCAAACAGTTTTTCCGCGGATTTATTCCACGAACAGATCTCACCCTGACCGGTCACTGTGAAAGCAGCATCTGAGGTTCCCTCCAAGAGTTCAAACAGTTCTGTCTCGAGCATCCCCCACTCCTGTGATGACTGTATCTGGCGACAGTACAAACGGATTATTGAACCAAGCCGCCTCTTCGGTTGATTCTAGCACTGGTATAGCGAGCACCGGAGAACAGCGTCAGATTTGAGCACCGCTCCCAATAGGGGCTGTGACAGCAAGTCCAATGAGAAGGGTTTCTATGACGACCTACCAGAGTAGACTCGTGAAACGCAATGAAGTCGCGGAAGGCACCATGGCATTCCACCTTGAGAAGCCAGCAGGATTCGAGTTCAAGGCGGGACAATACCTGGACATGACGCTTGTTAATCCGCCAGAGACCGATTCCCAGGGCAACGTCAGGACTTTCTCCATTGTGAGCGCTCCATATGAGAACGAACTTCTTGTAGCGACACGAATGCGCAACACCGCCTTCAAGCGCACCTTATCTACCCTCCCTCTCAGAAGCGAACTCAAACTCGAAGGCCCAATGGGCTCATTCACTCTGCACAAGAACCCCGCAAGGGCGGCGGTTTTCCTGGCAGGTGGAATCGGTATAACTCCTTTTCTATCTATGTTGCGGCATGCCGCAAAGGAAAAATTGCTGCACCTCATTTATCTTTTTTATTCCAATCGGCGGCCAGAGGATGCAGCATTTGTTCGCGATTTGGAGGATCTCGCTAAATCGAATGCGAATTTCATTTTCATTCCTTCGATGAGCGAGATGGAAAAATCGACGGTTGAGTGGCAAGGTGAACGCGGCTTTATCAACCGCGAAATGCTGATAAAGTACCTATCCGACCTTCGCGGGCCAATTTACTATATCGCGGGCCCGCCCGCCATGGTCGCCGCAATGCGTGAGATGCTCATAAGTGCGGGCGCAGAAGAAGATGATATCCGTACAGAGGAGTTCGGCGGATATTAATTCTGTCCTGCCGCAAGCTCCATGCGGAAGGGCATTGCCCCTCTCAAACAGGGCTTCAGCTTCGTACGGAGCGTGGAGTAAAAAGTGCAAGCTAAGCGCAGATGCACGACCTCCGAGACCGCAGGACGAGCTAAGGACAGCATTGGTCCACTCCGACAAGTCGCGGGCTCATAGAAGTGTTGAGTTCACGCAAGGACTCGACATGACCTGGTTGTTGTCTTTGGAAATCCGTTCGCTCAAACCTTAGATTCTCTACTCTATTTTCTTATTGTTGAGATCCAGCCGGACGGGCTACAACAGCCCTTCATGATCAGAGACCCCAGGGCACAGCTCCCGCAAACGAGGAATCAGAGCTGGTGTAACGACACTGGGTCGCGCTTGTAATTGCATGACTTCACGGACAGTTGCCCTCGCGAGTTCCGTCGCAGGCTGCCGGCGCGCTCAGATTGCGATGACAAATGTCCCGTCGGAACATACAAACAAACCATTGTCAGAAAGACAGTTTGATTTCAGTATCTCAAACGGAACGAGGAGGAGTACTGTCTTGGCCCGGATAGAAGCCTGGCAACGACAAGCGGTCGTGCCTTGACGTCAGCAACTCCCTGATGACTTCCGAGACCATTCGGTGATATATCGGAGGACTCGAGTCCCAGCGTTTCTCACTTCCCTAGGGTCAACTTCGCCCGAACTTATATTCGAGGGAGTTCAATCATATGAGACGGATTCTCTGTTTTATTTCAACCGTGCTTGTTGTATTCGTTTGCGGGCTATCGACACAGCTTAACGCAGAGGTCCCCGCAAGTCCGTCGACTCCAAGCAAACTTCCGCCGCTTCTCCGCGATGTCGGGATCGATCAGAAGCTGAACAGTCAGGTTCCGCTCGATCTCGTGTTTCGAGATGAAACCGGGAATGAGGTCAGGCTGGGGCAGTATTTTGGCCAGAAGCCGGTGGTTCTGGTCCTGGCTTATTACGATTGTCCGATGCTTTGCACAATCGTGCTGAACGGTGTTCTTCACAGCCTGAAAGAACTGAAATACAACGTCGGGCGGGAGTTTGAAGTCGTAACGGTCAGTTTTGATCCCACCGAAAAACCTCCACTCGCTGCTGCAAAGAAAGCTATCTATGTAGGACTGTATGACCGTCCGAATGCCGGCGCGGGCTGGCATTTTTTGACTGGTGAAGAGCCTTCAATTCGTCAACTGACGCAGGCCGTCGGCTTTCGGTACAACTATGATCCACAGACGAAACAATACTTTCATGCCACGGGCATCATGGTCGTCACTCCGGACGGCCGCCTCGCGAGATATTTTTACGGAATTCAGTACCCGAGTGGAAATTTGCGGCTTGGCTTGGTCGAGGCGTCGGAGGGGAAGATCGGCTCTCCGGTTGACCAGGTGCTGTTGTACTGCTCGCAGTATGACCCTGCAACGGGGAAGTACAGTGTGATCGTTTCACATGTCCTTAAACTCGCGGCTCTGGCAACGGTGCTTTCACTCGGAGGTTTGATCTTGGCGATGTCACTCGGCAGAAAGCGGGCAGTGGCATGAGTCGAAATGACCCTGTGAGATCTCTTAACGACTTAGGCAGGGTGCGGGAAGACCATGACGCCTGAGCCTTCCAGCAACTTTGTGCAAGCTTCCAGTTGGGCAACTGACTGGCAGAACTTATTTTACTTTGAAGTGGCTATCTTCATCTTTTTCAGCGTGTTGATCTTTGGGGCAATTCTCTATTTAGCGACGAAGTATCGCCGTCGGCCCGGAAACGAAACCCCTCCACCGACCAAAGACTATCTTCCCCTTGAAATCACATGGACTGTTATTCCGATGTGCCTATGCGCCGTGATGTTTTTTTGGGGAGCTGCGCTTTTCATTAAGAATGGGGTTCCACCGCGGACATCGATGGAGATTTTCGTACTTGGAAAGCAATGGATGTGGAAGATCCAGTATCCCGATGGCAGACGCGACATCAATGAGCTCCACGTGCCGGTCGGTGTTCCGATAAAGCTCACGATGGGTTCCGAAGATGTGATTCATGACTTTGCGATTCCCGCATTTCGAATCAAGAAGGACGTTGTGCCCGGTCACTTTAGCACCCTGTGGTTCACGGCCACGAAACCAGGACGCTATCACCTATATTGTGACCAGTATTGCGGGACATCACACTCCGCCATGGTCGGCTGGGTCATCGTTATGCAGCCGGCCGAATACGTCCAGTGGCTCAGTGGCGGTGACGCCAGAAAATCCATGGCTGAGGCTGGGGCGGATCTGTACCGCCAATATGCGTGCATCACCTGCCATGGTACCGGAAGGGGACCGTCGTTCGTTGGATTGTATGGTTCGACAGTCAAACTCAATAACGGGCAAACCGTCACGGCGGACGACGGCTACATTCGCGAATCCATTCTCAACCCTTCGGCAAAGATCGTGGCCGGGTATACACCCATCATGCCAACTTTTCAGGGCCAGCTGAACGAAGAACAAATCTTGCAGCTTACCGCGTATATAAAATCCCTCGCAGTACCAGATGACGGACGGAAGGTCGCAAAGCAATGAGTACACCCGTGACGGAAATCGGCGCTATGCCGCGCGTCCACTATCTCAACGCCAGCTACGGCTTAAAGTCCTGGCTTCTGACTACTGATCATAAGAGGATCGCCTGGTTGTACCTCGCTGCAATTACCTTTTTTTCTTTGTCGGCGGCTTGGCCGCGACACTCATGCGTTTGAACCTGATGGTGCCGCAGGGCTCTCTCATCGAGCCGTCTACATACAATCAACTCTTTACCGTCCACGGCCTCATCATGATCTTCTTCTTTTTGGCGCCTTCCATTCCGGCGGTATTGGGGAATTTTCTGATTCCTTTGATGATTGGCGCGAAAGACGTTGCGTTTCCGCGGCTGAATCTACTCAGTTGGTACATTTTCATGGCCGGTGGGATGTTTTTTCTTTATTCCGTTATGGTCGGCGGAGTGGACACCGGCTGGACCTTCTATACCCCGCTCAGCACGACGTACTCAAACTCCAACGTAATGACCGCGGCGATGGGAGTTTTCATCTCCGGCTTTTCTTCGATTCTGACAGGGCTCAACTTTATCGTCACGATTCATACAATGCGAGCGCCTGGACTGACCTGGTTTCGTCTTCCCCTTTTCCTGTGGTCTCTCTACGCAACAAGCATCATCTTTATCCTCGCCATGCCGGTGATTGCGATCACCATGGTCTTGCTCATGCTTGAGCGATTTCTGCATTTCGGCTTCTTTGATCCGGCTTTGGGCGGTGACCCGATTCTCTTCCAGCACCTCTTCTGGTTCTTCGGGCATCCCGAGGTGTACGTTCTGGTTCTGCCGGCGATGGGAGTAGTCAGCGAACTGATTGCCACCTTCTCAAGAAAGAGAATCTTTGGTTACGGCTTCGTCGCGTTTTCAAGTGTGGCCATCGCAGCTCTCTCTTTCCTCGTGTGGGGTCATCACATGTTCGTCAGCGGGGAGTCTCTTTACATAGGATTGATTTTTTCACTCTTCAGCTTCGCCGTGGCGATACCTTCAGCAATCAAGGTCTTCAACTGGACCGCTACCCTTTATAAGGGGTCGATTTCGTTCGAAGCACCTATGCTCTATGCACTTGGGTTCATCGCTCTCTTTACCATGGGAGGATTGACGGGGCTATTCCTGGCGACCCTTGCGATCGACGTACATGTCCATGACACCTATTTCATCGTCGCCCACTTCCATTTCATCATGGTGGGTGGTGCGGTCATGGGGTATCTCGGCGGCATCCACTACTGGTGGCCGAAGATGACGGGCCGACTGTACCCGGAATACTGGGCCAGGATCGCGGCGGTGCTGGTGTTTGTCGGTTTTATCCTGACTTTTGGGCCTCAATTCATTCTTGGATATCTGGGGATGCCCAGACGTTATGCGGTCTACCCGCCGGAGTTTCAAACACTAAATATATTGTCCACGGCAGGCGCATCGATCCTAGCTGTTGGGTATCTTGTCCCGCTCATCTATTTAATTTGGTCATTTCGATACGGCCCGGTGGCCGGCCCCAACCCTTGGGGAGCCAAAGGGTTAGAGTGGACGGTTGCTTCTCCGCCTCCTACCGAGAATTTTGCAGTGACTCCGGTCGTCACGGAAGAGGCTTACGCGTTTGGAACAGAGAGGGGTGAACCTGCTTGAAGCAAAGCATCAAGCGATGATGCGAGGTGTGCGTCCGACAACCTGCTCGGGGGGGGCGGAGCGAGGGGTCATCGCAGCCATTTCACTCCCGTACTGCAATTTCCTTCTCTTAACAAGTGTAACGCGCGTTTCTGTCGGAGGTATAAACAGACCATTGTTAGAACTGCAAAACAGTCCCAGCATGAGGATTGTGATGAAGAAGAAGACATCACAGTCATCTGTGCTGGCAGGCCATAAGGAGAACGTATGACGTGCGCTGAGCAACTCGCCGAGTTCGTGAATCGGGCGGCGTTCGATGACATTTCAAGCGCAGCCGGCACGCAGTTGAAGATTCGCATCCTTGACTCCCTAGGGTGCGCCATCGGTGCGATAGGTGGTGGTCCTCTCGGACTCGTGCGTGATCAAGTGGAAGAGTTCGACAGCACCGGGAGTTGCGCACTAATCGGAGGCGGGCGAGCTGCCGCGGACCGGGCTGCATTCTACAACGGGGCTCTGGTGCGTTACCTCGACTTTAATGATAGCTATCTCAGCAAAGAAGAAACCTGTCATCCGAGCGACAATCTAGCTCCAGTGCTTGCCGCAGTCGAATATTCGAACGGCAGTGGACGTGACCTTATGACCGCTCTCGCGGTCGCCTACCAAGTTCAGTGCCGTCTCAGCGAGGCCGCGCCCGTACGGGCGGCGGGATTCGATCACACGACGCAGGGGTCCTACGCGGTGGCGGCTGGAGTTTCGAAAGCACTCGGACTTGATGCCGCACAGACCGCAAACGCGATCGGCATTTGCGGAGCCTCCTTCAATGCCTTGCGGGTTACACGTACAGGCAGGCTATCTCACTGGAAGGGGCTAGCCTATCCGAACACATCCGCCTGCTGCACTTTCGTGACTTTCCTTGCCATGAAGGGTGTAACCGGCCCCTTGGAAGTATTTGAAGGGGACAAAGGCTTCATGGACGCTATCGCGGGGTGCTTTCGAATCGACTGGTCTCACGAGAATCTCGAACGTGTCCTGGTCACTGTTCTCAAGAAATACAATGCGGAAGTTCACTCCCAGACGGCGATTGAGTGCGCTTTGCAACTCAGAGAACAGGGAAACTTGACTGGGGAAGAGATCGAACAGATCGACGTGGAAACCTTCGATGTCGCTTACAACATTATTGGGGGTGGAGATGAGGGAGACAAGACCGCAGTAAGCACAAAGGAAGAAGCAGACCACAGCCTCCCCTACGTGATCAGTGTTGCGCTGCTTGACGGCCAGGTGATGCCCGAGCAGTACACGGCGGAACGCATCAACCGCCGAGATGTTCAGGAATTGTTGAATAAGGTATCGATCCATCCGACGGAGGAGTTTTCCAAGCGTTTCCCGAAGGAAATGCCCTGCCGGCTCACGATTACGGCCCGAGACGGTCGTGTCGTAAGCAAGGAAGTTTCCGATTATCCCGGCTTTGTTACGCAACCTATGTCATGGGCAATGGCGCTCGAGAAGTTTGAACGACTTACCGAGACGTTCACCACCGGTTCTACAAGGCGGTCCATTGCTTACGCCGTGCAGAACCTGGAGTTGGTCCAGGTGCGGGATCTCATGGGATTTCTCAACAACCTCGAAGGGAGACCGACGAAATACGAGGAGAAGATGTCACATAGCGGGAAGAGGCCGTGATGGCGGTTCGCAGGCACCAGACGATTGACGAGAGGGCATTTCGTTTCCTCAGAGTCAACGAACGTGGCTCGAAACCGCGGAAACACGGGATAACGGAGATACGTGGTCCTTATTATTCCCCGCTTGGCAAGCGGTACCTAGAAGACGTTCTGGAGACAATGGGGAACTATGTGGATACTCTGAAGTTCGCAGGTGGGTCCTTCAGTTTGATGCCTCGGCGGGTCCTCAAAGAACTGATTTCTCTATGCCACGAGTACAACGTGATGGTCTCAACTGGGGGCTTTATCGAGCATGTGGTCACGCAGGGGCCAGATGCAGTGAACCGCTATATAAGAGAGTGCAAGGAGTTGGACTTCGATATTGTGGAGATCTCGAGTGGGTTTATCACTCTACCGGCCGACGACTGGTTACGCCTGGTGGAGAAGGTTCAGAAAGCCGGGATGAAAGCTAAACCGGAAGTAGGCATTCAATTCGGAGCCGGCGGCGCGACACGACCGGAGGAACTTGAGACGGAAGGAACTCGTGATCCGGAGTGGCCGATCCTGCTTGCTAAGCGGTTTCTCTCCGCTGGGGCGTACATGATCATGATCGAATCGGAGGGAATCACGGAAAACGTGAAAGCCTGGCGAACCGATGTTCCGGCAAAGATAGTCAATGCCTTAGGCCTGGACAAAGTGATGTTCGAGGCTGCCGATCCGGAAGTCTTTGCCTGGTACATCAAGAACTACGGTCCCGAGGTCAATTTGTTTGTGGACCACAGCCAGATCGTGCAACTGGAATGCTTGCGGTCCGGAATATGGGGAACAGCAAGTCTTTGGGGACGGGTCGTGACCTTCAAGGGGTAAAGATGGACATGGAGAGCTGGAGAATTGATTTGAAAAACGGAAACGGAGAGCACGGCCTAACCCGAGTCGCGACATTGCAGGAGCAAGTCGATGCCCCGGTTCCTCAAGGCGATCGGCTGGCGGAGATCGTGAAGCTGTTGCTGTTGGAATTGGGTGTGGACATCGAGGATGAGCACTTTCGCGAGACACCGGCGAGAGTGGCCCGGTTCTATCGGGAGTTCACGCGGGGAGCCGGTCTTAAGCCCGAGGCCATTCTGAAAACGTTTCGGTCTCAGGCCAACGAGCTAGTGGCAGTTTCTGCCATCGATTTCTTCTCTCTATGTCCGCATCATCTCCTGGTGTATGGCGGTAAGATGCACTTCGGTTACATCCCCAACGGTCGAATCGTGGGAATATCAAAAATCCCGCGTCTGATTCACGCCATGGCGGCACGACCGATTGTTCAGGAAGAGTTGGTGTCCAGGATTGCAGATACCTTTATGTCTGTAGTGAAGCCCTCCGGTTGCGTTGTGATGGCAGTTGGGAAACATGATTGCGTTGCGGCAAGAGGAGTGCGGTGTCCCGCGGTGGTGATGACCACGTTAGCAAAGAGAGGGATTTTCGAGCGGGAGAGGGTCTACATGGAGGAATTCGAGCGGAGCGTCACGGAGGGACAAAGATGTGTCCGTTAGATGGAGAACCGGTAGACATGGGATTCGCTGCCTTCGAAGAAGGACATCGCGAACCTCTCAGGGCCGGCCTCGAAGGCGGCAGTGAACCGGTCGACCTGCGAGGGCGCATGCACCGCTCAAAACGAATGATGAGTGCTGAGGAGGTTGACAAGTTCCTGCGGGCACAGAAAGTCGCGCATGTAGGTTCGGTAGATGTGAACGGCTGGCCGTACGTCGTCCCGCTGGTTTATGTGTATGAGGGAGGCGATCAGTTCTACCTGCATACGGGAGACCACCAAGGGCATTTCCTGAGCAACGTGCAACAGAATCCCAAGATTTGTGTTGAGGTTGGGGAAATGGGTCCAGTACATCGAGGGCGACCTTTTGCCTGCAATTCCGCGCTGGTATACACAAGCGTGATGGTTTTTGGTGCATTGCGCATTCTTGAGGACCGGGCGAAAAAGGAATGGTTCTTTGATCGACTGATGGCCAAATACGGAGAAGCGGGCTGGACATTTGAGCCCGGTTATCCGCAGATCGATCGCATCATTTTATATGAGCAAAAGATGGAAATCGTGACTGGCAAGCACAGCTCGGGCCTCTATCACTGACCGCTTTAGGAATGACGTTGGTTGCGTCTCGACGAGCGTGGATTGAAAGTTCGTGGGCAAGGGAAGGTGGAGACAATGAAACCGAGAATCGACTATCGGAAGATAACACCCGGCGGAGTCTCAGCGTTGTCTGGCCTGGAGAACTATGTACGGCAGAGCGGTTTGGAAACCAGTCTTCTCGAGTTGGTGAAGTTGCGAGTTTCGCAGATCAATGGATGTGCCTACTGTATTGACATGCATTCAAAGGACGCGCGAGCCGCAGGCGAATCAGAGCAGCGGCTTTACGCAGTCGTTGCCTGGAGAGAGACGCCATTCTTTTCCGAGCGAGAACGCGCCGCGCTGGCCTGGACGGAAGCAGTAACGCGGGTGAGCCAGGGGCAAGTTCCGGAAGAAGTCTACGAATTGGCTCATGGGAACTTCAATGACAAAGAACTGGTGGACCTGACGCTAGCCATCGTTGCGATCAATGGCTGGAATCGACTCGCGATCAGTTTTCGCACTGTGCCTGGCACATATCAGCCAGTGCCGCAGAACAGAACGGCTGCGCCGGTGAATCGCGTATCAGAACCAGGATCGGGCCGTGAAGAAATTCGCGCCGGGAGTCATTAATGGCCGGTCGAACAACTAAGTATGGAGAAGGTGTCCGAGCATCTGTGCTAAGGCAGAAGCCGACTGTTTTGTCGCTGGGCCATTCCACACGGAATCAGAAAGACTTTATCGCCCTGCTTCAGGCGCATGGGGTACGTCAATTGGTCGATGTACGCACCATCCCACGCTCACGTCACAATCCGCAATTCAACGGCGCGATCTTGTCGCGCACTTTGCGGCGTACCGGCATCGGCTATCGGCATATGGCCGGACTTGGCGGTCTGCGGCATTCCCGACGGGACTCGATCAACACCGGCTGGCGGAACAAGAGTTTCCGGGGGTACGCGGACTACATGCAGACAGCGGATTTTCGTCGGGCATTGCGGAGACTGATCGGGCTTGCCAGGCAGAAGCGAGTCGCCGTGATGTGCGCTGAAGCTGTGCCTTGGCGTTGCCATCGGTCGCTGATCGCCGACGCACTCCTCATTCGAGGCATTCCGGTCGAGGAGATTCAGAGCACGACGCGAACACGTCCACACCTATTGACACCGTGGGCCCGCGTCGAGGGAACACGGATCACTTATCCGCCGGGGCCCGGCACGATCAAGCGTGCTGTGCGTCCCAGAAAAAGTGAAAGGAAAACCGATATGATTATGCTCAAACGGGTATACGATAAGAGCTCCTCGAAAGATGGCAAGCGCTTCCTCGTCGAAAGGCTCTGGCCTCGCGGAATCAAAAAATCCGGTTTGCGCATAGATGCCTGGCTGAAAGACGTCGGACCAAGCACTTCGCTGCGGCGATGGTTCGGTCATGACCCTATGAAATGGGAGGAATTCCGACATCGGTATTTCGACGAGCTGAAGAAAAACACCGAACCCTGCAAAGTAATTCAGGAAGCCGCGAAAAGTGGAAGGGTCACGCTGGTTTACAGTTCGCATGATGCGGAACATAACAACGCCGTGGCATTGAAGGAATTTCTAGAAATTAAATTGAACACGAACCGAACAGAATAGATTCGCCAAAAAAAAGAGGCAGCCTGATGAGTTCCATCGAGAACCCGTTCACATGCAGCGAAGAATTGAGAGTCGCGTGGACCACCGAAGTTTAATCTTTGAAATCGCACGAAGATTCTGACTTGAAGGAGGAGGACGTGACGAACACAGCAAAGCGTGCGCCTACCGGCGCGATCCGGCCGCCCGGCCCGCTCGGAAACCCGATGCTTACCTTCGATCTGAACGCCGAGGTAAAGCGATTACGCGAAGAAGAGGCCTGGCAGGGCGGGCGAAACTCCAAGACGCTCGTTAAGAACGAGGATTTCCGAATCGTCCTGGTCGTGCTCGAAGCCAACGCCTTACTTCATGAACACAAAGCGACGGGCCGCATTTCGGTACAAACTCTTTCCGGCCATATTCAGATGCACGTGCAGGACAAGGTGTTTGATCTGCCCACAGGACATCTTTTGGCGCTTGACCGCGCGCTTGCTCATGACGTGAAGGCCCTGGAAGACAGCACCTTTATGTTAACCATCGTTTGGCCAGAAGAGGGTGAAAGGCATTTGAAAGAATATTGAGCGAAAACGCCCGCATTTCCTGAGGAGTGAGGAGTGAGTCCGATTCTCTGGCCGTTGGGGATCTACTGCATCTTGGTCCTGCTCATCGTAGTGGGAATGCTGATTGTGTCCTATGTGCTCGGACAAAGGCACAAGGACCGTTCTACAGGATCCCCGTATGAGGCAGGGATTGTGTCGGAGGGGTCGGCGCGAGTCCGTCTCTCATCCAAGTTCTATCTTCTAGCCATGTTTTTTGTCATATTCGACCTCGAAACGGCTTTTATTTTTGCTTGGGCGGTTGTTGGCCGCGATCTTGGCTGGGCGGGTTACATCGAGATTGTGATCTTCATCGGTGTTCTCCTGGCTGCTCTTGCCTATCTGTGGCGGATGGGAGCGCTGGATTGGGCGCCGGTCCATCGGCGTATGCCTTCGGGAAGGGTCAAAAAATGAACTGGAGCATGACGAAACCGGGTGCCAGAAAGGGTCCGGCCGATCACGATACGGGACCATTCGAGGATGCGGTCCGGCGGACATTATTATTGTCGCGTCTTCAGGATCTCGTGGCATGGGGACGGAAGAATTCCATATGGCCTTTTAACTTTGGTCTTTCCTGCTGCTTTGTGGAATTGGCAACAAGCATTACCAGCAAGTACGACGTCGCGCGGTTTGGTGCAGAGGTGATCCGCGGGACTCCGCGCGAAGCTGATCTCATGGTGGTTGCTGGAACCGTTTTTATCAAGATGGCGCCGATCGTCCAGCGGCTCTACGAGCAGATGATGGAGCCCCGCTGGGTTATATCGATGGGTTCCTGCGCAAACTCGGGCGGCATGTACGACATCTACAGCGTTGTGCAGGGGGTAGACAAGTTTCTTCCGGTTGACGTCTACGTGCCGGGCTGTCCGCCAAGACCAGATGCTTTTCTAGAAGGCCTGACTTTACTGCAGAAGGCGGTAGGGACAGAGCGGCGTCCTTTGAGTTGGGTCGTTGGATCGCAAGAGACCGAGCGAGCGCCAATGCCATCCCTTCGGGATTTGAAACAGATCGAGCGGCGAGGGGTCACAGCGCTCAGGCCTCCTGACGAGGTGTGAGGGTCGAAGCTACATGATTGCAGAAACGACAATTCTCGACGAACTGGTAGAGAAGTTTGGCGGCGAAGCGATCTTCGGCCAAACAACCGTTGACAAAATTCCTACGTTTTGGACGGGCTCAGACAGAATTGGCATTGTGCTTAAATATTTGAAACACCTTGCCGGGCGGCCCTACGCGATGCTTTACGATCTGACGGGAATTGACGAGAGAAATCGGGTGCATCGCGAAGGACAGCCTAAGAGCGACTTTACGGTTGTTTATCACCTGCTTTCCTTGGAACGGAACGAATACCTTCGCATCAAAGTGCCGTTGTTTTCGAGCAGTCTGCGCATTCCCACGATTACCCACATCTGGCCATCCGCGAATTGGTATGAGCGTGAACTCTGGGACATGTTCGGGATTGTAGTGGAGGGCCACCCGCACTTGACCCGGCTCATCATGCCGAAAACCTGGATCGGCCACCCACTTCGCAAGGAACATCCAGCGCGTGCAACGGAAATGGGCCCGTTCGAACTGCCAGATGAAAAGGAAGACGCAGAACAAGAAGCACTGCGCTTTCGCCCGGAAGAATGGGGCATGGAGCGCAGCAGCGCTGATACGGATTTCATTTTCCTCAATGTTGGCCCTCAGCACCCGGGCACGCACGGAGTTCTGCGTATTGTTCTCCAGCTAGACGGTGAGGAAATCGTGGATTTGGTGCCGGAGATTGGTTTTCACCATCGTGGCGCCGAAAAGATGGGCGAACGCCAAAGCTGGCATACCTATATTCCTTACACGGACCGCATCGACTATCTCGGTGGCGTTATGAACAACCTGGCGTATCTGATCGGGGTTGAGAAACTGGCCGGGATAACCGTTCCTCCGCGAGCGCAGATGATCCGGGTGATGCTGGCTGAGCTGTTTCGCATTATCAGCCACCTCGTATGGTATGGAACGTTTGCTCAGGACCTCGGGCAGATGTCACCCGTGTTCTACACCTTCAACGATCGAGAACGGGCTTTTTCCTTAATCGAGGCCATTTGCGGCGCTCGAATGCATCCGAATTGGTTCCGTATCGGTGGCGTGGCGCAGGATCTTCCCCGAGGCTGGGAAAAACTATTTCGAGACTTCCTGGAATATTTCCCGCCGCGTTTGAAGGAATACGATCGAGAAGTCCTCCAGAACCGCATCTTCAAGGCGCGCACCTGTGGAATTGGCGTGTACACGTCTGAGGAAGCGATCGACTGGGGAATAACGGGTCCGAACTTGCGCGCATGCGGCACTTCGTGGGACTTGCGGAAGAAGCAGCCGTACTCGAGTTATGAGCAGTTCGAGTTCGACATTCCGGTTGGGCACCATGGGGATTGTTACGATCGCGCGCTGGTCCGCGTCGAGGAAATGCGGCAAAGCTTGAGAATTATCGATCAGTGCATCAAGAACATGCCCGGCGGGCCTTACCGATCACTCGATGAGCTGGGGACGCCGCCGCTCAAGGAACGGACCATGCACGACATCGAGACTTTGATCACACATTTCCTGAGTGTGAGCTGGGGCCCCGTCGTGCCCCCTGGCGAAGCACTGGGCGCGATCGAGGCGACCAAGGGCAACAACGGCTACTACCTTGTGAGTGACGGCGGCACCACTTCCTACCGGACACGAATTCGCACACCTTCCTTTGCCCACATACAGACACTTCCGCTGCCTTGCCGCGGACTGATGGTGCCGGATCTGCTCGCGATCTTGGGGAGCCTCGATTACGTTTTGGCGGACATTGACCGATGAGGAGACGCCGACAGTGTTGACAAAGGAAGAACGACAGCAAATTGAAGCGGAACTACCTCGTTATCCAGACAAAAGGGCAGTTTGCATCGACGCCATGAAGATCGTGCAGCGGCACCGAGGCTGGGTCTCGGACGAGAACGTGCGGGATATTGCCGAACTGCTGGAGCTGTCACCCGCTGAACTGGATGGTGTGGCCACGTTTTATAACTTGATCTTTCGCAAGCCTGTCGGCCGGAACGTGATCATGTTTTGCGACAGCGTCAGCTGCTGGATCATGGGCTGCGATCGAGTGCGTGATCATCTACGTCAAAGACTTGGCGTTGATCCTGGCGGTACCACGCCCGATGGCCGGTTCACGCTCCTGCCCATCGTATGCCTGGGAGCGTGTGATCATGCTCCCGTGATGATGATGAATTGGGAGCTGCACGAGGATTTGGATCCGCAGAAAATTGACTCCCTCTTGGAGCAACAAAAGTAATCATGCCCCGCGAGACTCCACTCACGAAGAATATCCGGCCTGATCGAATACCGCCGGATTTGAAAGCATATGAGGCGGCAGGCGGCTACCAAGGGACCCGGAAGGCCCTGAAGATGACGCCCGCGGAAGTCGTTGACATGGTGAAGGAATCCAATTTACGGGGGCGTGGCGGCGCAGGCTTCCCCACCGGTGTGAAGTGGAGCTTCGTGCCACTCGGGAAGGATGCTCCGCATCCGAAGTATCTCGTTGCAAACGGCGATGAAATGGAGCCGGGGTCATTCAAGGATCGATTGCTCATGGAAGCCGATCCACATCAGCTCATCGAAGGAATGATCATTGCTGCACACGCGATTGAAGCGGATGTGGGTTATATCTTTCTTCGCGGTGAATACACGCTTTCCGCAAAGCGAATCGAGAGAGCGCTCAGGGAAGCCTACGAAGCCCACTATCTGGGAAAAGGGATTTTCGGTTCCGAAAAATGTCTTGAGATGTACCTCCACGTCAGCGCTGGCCGGTACATGTGTGGTGAAGAAACCGGTCTATTGAATGCCCTGGAGGGGAAGCGCGCAAACCCGCGCGCGAAGCCGCCATTTCCACAAGTTTCGGGCCTCTGGGGCAAGCCGACGATTGTGCAGAACGTCGAGACCCTCTGTAACTTGCCACACATCCTTGCGAACGGTCCCGAGTGGTTCAAAAAGCTCAGTCACACGCCGAATGGCGGAACAAAACTCTACGGAGTGAGCGGGAAAGTCAATCGACCTGGTCTGTGGGAACTTCCCATGGGAACGACGATCCGCGAAATTCTCGAGGAGCATGCCGGCGGGATGCGAGATGGCGTCAAATTCCGCGGTGTCCTGCCCGGAGGGGCTTCGACGGATTTCCTGGTTGAGCAGCACCTCGATACGAAAATGGACTTTGATGAAGTGCAGAAGGCGGGTAGCCGCCTTGGAACCGGAACGATGATTGTGCTCGACGACAAAACCTGCCCAGTGGGAATGTGCCGAAACCTGGAACGATTTTTCGCGCAGGAATCGTGTGGCTGGTGCACGCCATGTTGGAGCGGTCTTTCCTGGGTCGCCCAAATGCTGGAAGCCATGGAAAGGGGACAGGGAAAACTGGAGTTTTTGAAGCAACTGGAGTTTCAAATTCGGTTCCTCGCGCCCGGGAATACCTTCTGCGCGTTGGCGCCAGGTGCCGCCGAGCCGCTGCGGAGTGCTTTGCAATATTTCCGTGGTGATTTCGAGAGGCACATCCAGGAAAAGCACTGTCCTTGGAGTTAGAAGATGGGCCTGACGAAAATCTACATAGACGATGTCGCGCATGAAGTGCCCGTGGATCGGAACGTTCTCGAAGTGTGTCTTTCCCTGGGTCTCGACCTTCCTTACTTCTGCTGGCATCCCGCGATGGGCTCGGTGGGCGCATGCCGGCAGTGTGCTGTGAAGGTGTTCGCGGGTGAAAGGGACACCAAGGGACGCCTCATGATGTCTTGCATGACCCCGGTGGTCAAAGACATGCGGGTCTCGATTGAAGATCCGGAAGCAAAGGAATTTCGCGCCGGGATCATCCAGGGATTGATGCAGAGCCACCCGCACGATTGCCCGGTCTGCGACGAGGGAGGAGAGTGCCACCTCCAGGATATGACCGTAATGACCGGTCACAACTATCGCAGCTATTCCTTTCCGAAGCGCACATTCCAAAACCAATATTTGGGGCCTTTCCTCAATCACGAAATGAACCGCTGTATCCAGTGTTACCGGTGTGTGCGTTTCTACCGGGAGTATGCGGGAGGAAAAGACTTTGACGCTTTTGGTATTCGCAACACCGTGTATTTCGGAAGGCAGAAGGATGGTGTTTTGGAGAACGAGTTCGCGGGAATCTTGTGGAGGTGTGCCCAACTGGCGTTTTCACGGACAAGACGTTGAAGCATCACTACACCCGCAAATGGGACCTGCAGATGGCGCCCTCCGTCTGCGTCCACTGTGGACTCGGATGCAACACGACCCTGGCGGAACGTTATGGTTTGTTGCGGCGGGTCGTGAATCGCTACAACGGGGAGGTCAACGGTTATTTTCTGTGCGATCGCGGCCGCTTCGGCTACGAGTTTGTGAACAGTGAAAGGCGTTTACGCGCGCCGCTGATCCGCCGAGGAGGAACGCTGGACAGAAGTACAAAAGCCGAGGCGGCCGGACGACTTGGCAAACTGTTGGCTCCCGGGGCGAAGGCGATCGGCATAGGTTCGCCACGAGCTTCTGTTGAGGCTAACTTCGCCTTGCGCGACGATTGTAGGTCCGGAGCAATTTTTTGCAGGGTTCGCACCGGGTGGAATCACGATTGTTAAAGAAAGCCATAGAGATCCTGCGATCGAGCCCGGCCCGGTCGGCCTCCCTGCGCGATGTGGAGCTTTGCGATGCCGTGTTCATCCTAGGCGAAGATGTCACCAACACCGCACCACGAATGGCCTTGAGCCTGCGGCAATCGATTCGGCAGAAACCGATCGAGGGCTCGGCAAAATTGAAAATCCCCGCGTGGAACGACCACGCGGTCCGCGAGGCGTTACAGGGTCAAAAGGGTCCCCTGTTCATAGCGACACCGACATCGACCAAGTTGGATGAGGTTGCGACCGAAACATTTCGGGGGGCTCCCAGTGATCTTTCGCGGCTCGGGTTCGCCGTGGCCCATGCTCTCGACCCGGAAGCGCCGTACGTGCCCAGTTTGACTTCAGGAATGAAATTGCTGGCAGAGAGGATTGCCAAATCGCTCCGGGAAGCCACACGGCCACTTGTCGTTTCCGGCATTTCCTCCAACGACGAAACAATGCTCGAAGGCGGCCGCGAATATTTCGCGGGCTCTATGCAAATTAGGGAACGGGGCAGCGATGGCACTCGTTGTGCCCGAATGCAACAGCCTGGGATTGGCGCTTCTCGGCGGGGGCACTCTCCCTGAGGCGTTTCAAGCGGTCCGGGAAGGAAAGGCGGACACGGTCGTTGTCCTCGAGAATGAGCTGTATCGCCGCTTGCCGGAAAGCGAGGTCGATGAATTCTTCGCCGGTGCCAAACATGTTGTGGTGCTCGACCATTCTACGAATAGGACGACCGAGAAGGCTGAGCTGTTTTTACCGGTTGGAAGTGTCGCCGAATCTGACGGCACATTTGTCAACAGCGAAGGGCGGGCACAGCGGTTCTTCCAGGTCTTCGATCCGGATTGTGAGGTTCAGGAAAGCTGGAGATGGCTCCGAGACGGGATGATCGAGGCTGGTAGATCCGAAACCAACACCTGGCTGAAGCTGGATGATGTTTTGACAGCTATCTCGATGGAGTCGTCTCTATTGTCGAAGATTCGGCAGGCAGCCCCTGCGGCCGATTTTCGGATATCAGAGGAAAGAATCCCGCGGGAGCCGCACCGTTACAGTGGGCGCACATCCATGCTCGCCAATATCAGCGTGCACGAACCGAAACCACCGGATGATCCCGATTCAGCGCTTTCCTTCTCCATGGAGGGGAATCCCGGCCAGCCTCCTTCTTCTTTGATTCCATTCTTCTGGACACCCGGCTGGAATTCGATCCAGGCAGTGAACAAGTTTCAAACAGAGGTTGCCGGAGCTCTCCGTGGCGGGGATGCGGGTGCGCGACTTTTCGAACCCATGAAGGATCATCCGGCAGAGTATTTTCACGGAGTTCCAAACCCGCTAACAGTTCGTGAGGACCATTGGCTGATATTGCCTTCCCATCACATCTTCGGCTCCGAGGAATTGAGTCAGTGTGCGCCGGCGGTGGCTGAACTCGTGCCCGCACCCTATGTTGGCCTAGGTTCTGAGGATATAGACCGCCTGGGAGTGGTGCCGAAAGACGGGGTGAATGTGGGTCTAGCGGGTAAGACCTATCCTTTGGAAGTTCGACTCGTCACTGGCTTACCCCGTGGGATTGCGGTACTTCCCGTCGGGCTGTCTTCTCTCGAAGGCTTACAGCTTCCCGCCTGGGCTCAGATCTTGAGGAAACCATGACGAGTCCTCATCCCATCGTCGCAGTTGTCGGAATTCTGATGGTTGCACTGACGGCGGCTGCGGGATTGATTTGGTTGGAACGGCGGTTGTTGGCGCTGTGGCAGGATCGCTACGGCCCAAACCGTGTCGGCCCGTTTGGTCTCCTGCAAGTGGTTGCAGATATGATCAAGATCTTTTTCAAAGAGGATTGGATCCCGCCATTTGCAGACAAGGGCGTTTTCGTGATCGCTCCAGCCATCATCTTTGTAACGGTACTCTTGTCCTTCGCGGTACTGCCCGTTGCACCTGGGATCCTCATCTCGGATCTCAATATAGGATTGCTCTTTTTTCTGGCGATGTCATCACTGGGAGTCTATAGCGTGGTATTAGCCGGGTGGGCCTCGAATAACAAATATTCCCTTCTCGGGGGAGTCCGCGCGGCAGCGCAAATGCTCAGCTATGAAGTATTCATGGGTCTTTCGCTGATGGGGACGGTTCTGCTCGCCGGGTCGTTTCGCCTGACGGACATTGTCGAGGCGCAAAGGCACATGTGGTTTGTTATCCCGCAATTTCTTGGATTCGTTCTTTTTCTGATTGCTGGCGTGGCGGAGACGCGGCGGTTGCCTTTCGATCTTCCGGAAGCCGAGAGTGAACTGGTCGCTGGTTTCCATTCTGAATATTCGGGCATGAAATTCGGTCTGTTTTTTGTCGGTGAGTACCTCGGTGTCATCCTGATTTCGGCAATGATCGCGGTGCTGTTCTTCGGGGGATGGATGGGACCTGTTTTGCCCCCTGTGATTTGGTTCCTGCTCAAGACATTCTTGTTCATTTGCGTGTTCATTTTGTTCCGGGCATCACTAGCGAGGCCGCGCTTCGATCAGCTGATGTCCTGGGGGTGGAAGGTACTGCTGCCGCTCACCCTCGCGAATCTGGTGGTAACGGGGGCAATCGTAATAATCCGGCGGTAGGGCTGCGGAGCGAGCTTATCGGAGACTGACTGAAAACAATCGTGAACGGTCGAGATAGGAAGCGATGTGATGATTAGTATATTGAAAACACTCTGGCTCGTTTTTCTGCATGCGTTTCAACCTCGAGTCACCAAGCAATATCCGGAAGAGAAAGCGTATCTCGCGCCGCGTTACCGCGGGCGAATCATCCTCTCGCGAGACCCTGACGGGGAAGAGCGCTGCGTTGCCTGCTACTTGTGCGCCGTGGTGTGTCCTGTGGATTGCATTGCGCTCCAAGCGACAGAGGATGGCCATGGTCGTCGCTATCCTGAATTTTTCCGGATCAACTTCTCACGTTGCATCTTCTGCGGCTATTGTGAAGAGGCGTGCCCGACTTTTGCGATCCAATTGACCCCGGACGTTGAAATGTCCGAATACCATCGTCCGAATCTGGTGTATGAGAAGGAGCATCTGTTGATTGACGGTCAGGGGAAATATCCAGGCTACAACTTCTGGCGAGTTGCAGGCGTGAAGATCGAGGGAAAAGAGAAAGGACAGGCCGAAAACGAAGCAGCTCCGACCGACTTGCATGGTCTTTTGCCGTAATCAATATATGGTCCCCCTCTTTTATATCGCTGCTGTGATCGCCGTAATAGCGACAGGTCTCGCCCTCTCCCGCTTCCATGCGGTGCATGCCCTGCTGTATCTGATCGTCTCATTGTTGGCCATCGCGGTAATTTTCTATGTTCTGGGTGCTCCCTTCATCGCCGCGCTCGAAGTGATCATTTATGCGGGGGCGATCATGGTGCTTTTTATTTTTGTTGTCATGATGCTGAATTTAGACTCGCAATCGATTGCTCTCGAAAGAGATTGGCTCCGCGGTCGAGTGTGGGCAGGACCGGTCCTGCTTGCAGCGGTGCTGCTAGCGGAAGTCTTCTATGTACTTTGGCGCCGGAATGGCGGGGCGAGCGGGACGGGAATGAGCAGCCCAAAAGACGTCGGGATTGCCCTTTACGGTCCGTATCTAATCGGCGTCGAACTGGCGTCGTTCCTGTTGCTGGCGGGGTTGGTCGGGGCATACCACTTGGGGCGCGGAAGCTCCGGGAGACGGGAGGCTGATGATGGTCGAGATTCCGATGATGCACGGGCTGCTGCTGGCGGCGATCCTGTTCGCGCTGGGGCTGGCCGGACTTCTGGCTCGGCGTAACCTGATCTTTATCTTGATGGCGATTGAAGTGATGTTGAACGCCGCCGGACTGGCCTTCATCGTGGCGGGTTCCCACTGGGCGCAAGCCGATGGCCAGGTGATGTTCCTGTTCATCCTGGCGATGGCCGCCGCGGAAGTTTCCGTTGGGCTTGCTTTGGTACTTCAGCTTTACCAGAAGAAGAAAACTCTGGATGCCGATGCAGTCGATGAGATGAGAGGGTAAGATGCTCAGTCTTCTCTGGCTGGTTCCCGCATTTCCGATAGTCGGCTTTCTGCTTCTCGCGCTCCTTGGGCCACAGCTCGAACGGAGGGCGATTGCATGGATCGGTGTAAGTTCGATCGGTTTTTCGACGCTGATCTCCTTCTTCATCGCGTGGAGGTTTGTGACCGCCGTCCCCCCAATCGGTTTCTACCAAGAGCACCTATGGACCTGGATGAGTGTCGGCGATTTTCATCCGCAGATCAGCCTGTATCTGGATGCGCTTTCTCTGATCATGGTACTTGTCGTGACTTTCGTCAGTTTTCTGATTCACTGCTATTCCGTTGAATTCATGATTGAGGATGAGGGCTATAGCCGGTTCTTCGCCTACATGAACCTGTTCGTGGCCTCCATGGTTATTCTGGTTTTGGCCGATGACTTATTGCTGCTCTATGTCGGTTGGGAGGGCGTCGGTCTGTGCAGCTATCTCCTCATCGGTTTCTGGTATACGGATCCCGCAAACGGGCTGGCTGCGCGGAAAGCATTCATTGTCACGCGCATCGGCGATACCGCGATGATTCTCGGCCTGTTTCTAATCTTTGACAAACTCGGCACTCTCCAGATCCAAGGAGCAATGGAAAGGGCGATCTCACAATGGCACACGGGCTCGATCTATGCGATAGCGGCCTCAGCGTTGCTGTTGGGAGGAGCGGTTGGCAAGTCGGCGCAGTTACCGCTACAGACCTGGTTACCCGACGCAATGGCTGGCCCAACGCCGACCAGCGCCTTGATTCATGCGGCGACGATGGTAACGGCGGGAGTCTATCTCATTGCCCGGACTCACGTGCTGTTTACCCTGGCACCGCCTGTGCAATTAGCGGTGGCGGTCATCGGCGCAACGACATTGCTACTGGCCGGCTTTAGCGCGCTCACACAATCGGACATCAAACGGGTGCTCGCGTACTCGACGATAAGCCAGATCGGCTACATGTTTCTGGCGCTGGGAGTTGGCGCCTGGTCCGCCGCAATTTTTCATTTCATGACGCACGCCTTCTTCAAGGCACTGTTGTTTCTCGCGGCTGGCGTTGTCATCGAGGCTTTGCATCATGAGCACGACATCTTCAAGATGGGCGGTCTGCGGCGGGAGATGCCGCTGGCCTTCTGGGCGTTTTTAATCGGTGGGTGCTCTCTGGCTGGGCTACCGATCATCACGGCCGGCTTCTATAGCAAGGGCCTGATTGTCTGGGGGGCATGGTCCAGTCAAGCCGGGAGCCCGTGGTTCTGGGTTGCCGCAGTGCTGGGAGTTGTTCTCACTTCGCTGTACATCTTCCGGCTAATATTCCTTGTTTTCTTTGGAGATGTGAATAGGCAACCGAGCAAGCGGATCAGTTATCGAATCACCGCTCCGATCGTTGCATTGTGCGTACTCTCACTTCTTGGTGGATTCGTCGAGTTGCCATCCTGGTTGGGGAATTTCCCCGCTTTTTCCACGTTCCTAAATCGCTCGCTGCCCTTGACGATGGAAGCCCGACGAGGGACACTCACCGAGCTGCAATCGGAAGAGGCGTTATTCCTGGCTTTTCTCGTTGGCGTCGCTCTCGCTTATGTTTTCTTCCTGCGGCGACGTGATCTGGCTGAAGCGCTGAGAGCGACGATAATCGGCCGCAAACTGCACGAGTTCTGGCTCGCCGACTGGGGGATGGACTGGTTGTACGACCGCCTATTGGTTCGTCCCGTTGTGTGGTTCGCACGGGTGGACAAGAGCGACTTTGTTGATCTCTTTTATGACGGTGTAGCAGCGTCAACGAGGTTGAGTTGGCGCGTTCTACGCACCTCGGAAAATGGGCGCGTGCGCTGGTACGCGGCAGGCCTTGCGATAGGCACTGTCATCCTGCTTGCGGTGGTACTGTTCCGATGATTCTGCTCTGGCTAATCGTGATTCTCTTGACGGGTGGACTGCTTGCTTGGCTTGTGGCGCGGAGGAGCGTCACGGCGGCGCGCTGGATCTCCCTCGTTGCCGTCAGTCTTGACTTACTCCTCGTTCTCTGTCTTTGCGCTCGAGATTATCGACGGACTGATTTTGTACAGCACAGCAGGTGGCTCGAAGAATTGGATTGGAGTTGGATTCCGCGATTCGGAATTCGGTTTCATCTTGCCATGGACGGACTCAGTTTGTTGTTGCTGATACTGACCTTCGTTCTTGGCGTGGTCTCTGTGCTGGCCTCTTGGAAAGAAATCCGTCAAGGAGTCGGATTCTTTCATTTCAATTTGCTGTGGGTGCTGGCCGGGATTACCAGCGTATTCCTCGCGATCGATCTCTTTCTATTCTATTTCGCATGGGAACTGATGCTCGTTCCCATGTACTTCCTTATTGCGATTTGGGGCCACGAGCACCGTGTCTATGCGGCGGTGAAGTTCTTCCTGTTCACGCAACTCAGCAGTCTACTCATGCTGGTAGCCATCCTGGCGCTCTACTTTCTTCATCATCAGGCTACGGGCGCTTACACGTTTGAATATCTCGATCTGATCGACACACCACTCGGCTCGCGGACGGCTCTCTTACTCATGCTTGGATTTTTCGGGGCTTTCGCCGTGAAGTTGCCAATGGTTCCGCTTCACACTTGGTTGCCGGAGGCGCACACGGAGGCACCGACAGCGGGAAGCGTAATCCTCGCGGGACTGCTGCTGAAAACCGGGGCTTACGGTTTACTTCGGTTTGTTGTGCCGTTATTTCCGGATGCTTCGCGTGAGTTCGCGCCCGTGGCGATGGCACTGGGTGCCGCCGGGATTGTCTACGGCGCGGTCGTGGCCTTCGGCCAGACGGATCTCAAGCGTCTGGTGGCTTACACAAGCGTGAGTCATCTTGGGTTCGTTCTCGTGGGTATTTTCTCCTGGAATGAACTTGCGTTGCAGGGAGCAGTCATCGCGATGCTCTGTCACGGCCTGAGCACGGGTGCCTTGTTTGTTCTCGTCGGAGCGTTGCAGGAGAGGACACACACGCGTGACCTGGATCGGCTTGGTGGCCTGTGGGCGGCAATTCCACGGTTGAGTGGCGTCGGTATGTTTTTTGCGTTGGCTTCGATGGGACTACCCGGCCTCGGTGACTTCATTGGCGAATTCCTTGTCTTGCAAGGAACCTATCGCGGGCATTTGCTGGTGACAGTAGTGGCGGCGATTGGCATCCTCGCTTCGACGTTTTATGGACTGCGATTCGTCCAGCGCGCGTTTCATGGCGCGAATGTTTACGAATGGAAGATACCGGACTTGGTCACCCGCGAGGTCATCGCGCTTGTGCCGATGATCGTACTGCTCGTTTGGCTGGGCCTCTATCCGCAACCGGTGTTCAACATATTCCGTCCGGCGATGATTCACCTGCAGCAATCGATGAATCCAAACGTGGCTGGTCAAAGATGAAATGGTCCTCCGCTGACGTGCTTGTGTTGTTGCCGCTCGTCATTACGGCGGCGACAGCGGTCGTGGTGCTGCTTGGTATCGCGGTTCGCCGCAGTCATCTGCTCGGGGCCTGGCTAACCCTGGTGGGATTGGCCGCGGCATTCGTCTCGGTATGGTTCGCCGCCCCGCTTACACCGCGCCAGGTGACCCCACTGGTGATCGTGGATCGGTTCGCACTGTTTTATATCGCATTGAACCTCGCAGCCTGCTTCACCATCGCGGTCCTGGCGTACAGCTACCTGGAGAAACAAAAAGAACAGCGAGAAGAGCTGTACGTTCTTCTCTTGATCGCCACGCTGGGTTCTGGGATGTTGGTCGTCAGCAACCACTTCGCGGCGTTCTTCCTGGGTTTAGAGATTCTGAGCATTTCTCTATATGCCCTGACTGCATATTTGCGCAGACGCCCTCTGCCGCTTGAAGCAGGGGCCAAGTATTTGGTGTTGGCCGCCTCCTCTGCCGCATTTCTCGTGTTTGGAATGGCGCTACTTTATGCGGAGTTCGGAACAATGAGCTTCATACGGATCGGGCCGGCGGGAACAGGCGCGACGGGTTCCCATGCAGTCATTGTGCTGACCGGACTCGTATTCCTGATCACGGGTTTTGGTTTCAAGCTGGGGGTAGTGCCTTTTCATCTCTGGACGCCGGATGTGTACGAGGGGGCACCTGCTCCTGTGACCGCATTCATCGCGACCGTTTCGAAGGGCAGCATGTTTGCACTTCTGCTTCGTTATTTCTATGGTTCCGGAGCGCGGCATCTCGGCGGGATCTACCTAGTGTTCAGTATCATCGCGATTGCCTCCATGTTCGGCGGCAATCTTCTAGCGCTTCTTCAAAACAACGTGAAGCGGATCCTCGCCTACTCTTCGATAGCGCATATGGGGTACCTGTTGGTGGCTTTCCAGGCCGGTGGAAGCTTCGGCCTCGAAGCAGTGACGTTCTATCTGGTCGCCTATTTCATCACAACCTTGGGAGCCTTCGGAGTCATAACCGTATTATCTGATGGCGAACGAGACGCGGACTCCCTTGAAGACTATCGAGGCCTGTTCTGGCGCCGGCCCGGACTTGCCCTGATTTTCACGGCGATGCTCTTGTCTCTGGCCGGAATTCCACTGACAGCCGGATTTTTTGGGAAGTTTTATATTGTGGCATCGGGCGCGTCGGTCGGAATCTGGACGCTCATCCTTTGCTTGGTGATCAGCAGCGTGATCGGCCTGTTTTACTATTTGCGAATCGTTGTGACGATGTTCGCCGACATGCCTGCCGGTGGGGAGAAGTCTCTTGTGGCAGCCTCTCAATTCTCATTCACGAGCGTCTTTGCACTGCTTGTGCTTACCATTGGCTTGATCTGGCTCGGGGTATCTCCCTCCGCGCTTTTGACTGCGATCCATGCGGCGATAGCGGGCCTAGACTGAGGTCGGGCCTTCACGCTATTCGGCCTTGTCGGCTTTGCTGACCCGTGCAGACGAGAGATGCAATGCGTGTCGTTGTCGCGCCCGCAGGTTAGAGTTCGGAAGATTCGAGGTTGAAAGGATTTCGTGCGAACTCTGCTGACTTTTGAGCTAAGACCGGTGGCTCCTTTCTGTTTGGAATTCACCGCCTGGGCATTGCGACGCCGCGCGGTAAATGAAGTGGATCGCTGGGATGGCACTACCTATCGGCGGGTGATTGGCATTCATGGACGAACGGTGGAACTGACCGTATGTGAACGAGGGATTCGTGAAGTTTCGCGATTGGAAGTGAATGTTCTTGGAGAGCGCCTCCCCGCGAAAGCCGAAGCCGCGACCGAAATCAAGGCATTGTTGACGCGTATGCTTGGACTGCAAATAGAATTGGACGCTTTTTATCGGATGGCCATGCGCGAGCCGAAACTCCGAGAACTGGCGGAGCGATATCGAGGATTGAAGCCGGTGCAATTTCCAACAATTTTTGAGACTCTGGCAAATGCCTTCGCTTGCCAGCAATTCACAATCGCCGCTGGCGTTCAGTTGCTGAATCGACTTGCAAGGAAAGGAAGCGTTTCCTTCGAGACAAGAACGGGAGTCGCTTTCGGCTTTCCTGAACCGTCAGATCTATTAGACTTGCCACCGCGTACGTACCGGGAACTTGGTTTCAGCCGTCAGAAAACGAATGCTTTCCGCGTGCTGAGCAAAAATCTCGTGTCCCGGGACCTCGACTTGGAGACTCTGGCAAAGTACAAGAATGAAGATGCGATCCGCTTTCTGCTTGGGTTACGAGGTGTCGGGCGGTGGACGGCAGAGTATGTGTTGTTGCGCGGGCTGGGGAGGCTCGATGTTTTTCCTGGAGATGACGTCGGGGCACAAAATGGATTGTCCAAGTGGCTACGCCGTTCCAGACCGATGGACTACGCAAGCGTGAGACGCGCGCTAAAGCGTTGGGAGCCTTATGCCGGATTCATCTACTTTCATATGTTGATGGAATCCCTCCGTGCAGCCGGAAAAATCTGTCCTCAATAAAGTTGTGCTTTAGACGAGTGTGGGACCGCTACGGTTCTCCGATTGGATTGGTAGTGAATTCTGGGTGAGAGAATTGTAGTCGTAATACCGGAGATAGCCGCAACAAAGCAGCGTGCCCGGCTGGCTCCGTTTCGCCAAGAACCGCGTTCCTGTTGAGCTTTTCACGATTTCCGCCCAATTGCTTGCCAATCTACAGGGATATTAGGCACTTGTTGCTACCCATCGCGGTAAGACGAGCACTGTTCACAAGTGATAGGCGTAATCCCGACTAGGACAAGCGACCCATTGATGATGAGGTGCGGAGGGCAGAGTATGGACTTGAACTCCAGAAGTCACGCGGACTCCGGTTGCTTTAGGTCCGCATCTTCCGAGTTGCTAAGGCGAGAGGCAAACCAATGCTGGATACAAGGCTGCTCATTGTCGTTGACGAATCAGCGGCGTCGGAGCGTGCGGTCAAGTACGTAGGCAAGTTCGCTGGGAAACGAAGAGGATTTCATATTTGCCTGGCTCATGTTCTGCCGCCGTTACCACCGAGGCTTCTTGAACACGGTGGCGCATCGATTCCTGAGAAGGAGGCGCGGTTGGAGGCTGACCTGAAGTCTGAACAGCGTCGCTGGATTTCGGACGCGAAGAAGAGGCTGCAAAAAGTCCTGGACAAGGCTCGCGCGATTCTGCAGAAGGCGGGGGTCCCGGCGGGTGCGATACAAACCTTATTTTGCGAACCGGAAGAAGGCCCATATGCCGCTGAGAGCATCCTGAATATGGCCAAGGAATGCCGTTCTCGTACCGTTGTTGTCGGTCGGCAGTCGGTTTCCTGGTTTCATGAGTTGTTCAGTCAGGACCTGCCGGAAGAACTCCTTCGTCATGGAAAAGGGTTCTGCGTTTGGGCCGTTGAATAACCCGAAGGCTGTCCGAGCGTAGACAACACGAATCAATAAGTCCAGCAAGGCTATAGAGGCGCAATCCGCAGTGTCGAAGCAAACTCTAACGCATTGAAGACTTAGAGCTTGATTGGGAATACAGGAGTGATAAAGGAGAAAGAATAATGTCAGAACCAATATATCCCGCAGCTACTCCGGACCTCGCCCGCAAGCGTCGGGAACTTGCACCCGGCATCCAGGCCGCGTTTCATGCCTTCAGTGAGCTTGTGTTCGCCGACGGCGCGTTGCCAGCCAAAACGAAGCAGCTCATTGCGGTTGCGGCCGCCCACATCACTCAGTGCCCTTATTGCATCAAGGGGCACACCAAAGCGGCAAGGAAGCACGGTGCAACTCCGCAGGAAATCATGGAGGCGATCTGGGTTGCTGCCGAGATGCGCGCCGGTGGAGCTTATGCCCACTCTGCCATATCGATTGCCACCATGAACGAGGAGCCGCAACGGAACGAACCTTGATCTCATTTGCGAGGACTCGCATGGGTTATGTCTTGAATGAAACACAGAGTTTGAGCGTGCGAACCTGCAACTTGTTCGAAGTCTGACGCAATCGCAAGTAACAGCAATGGAAAAGTCCGTTTTCGATTGGATTGAGCAGAGGCCATGCACATGAGCTTATTGCAAACAACGATTTCCGAGCCTCAAATGTGGCTCACCTCCCACGCACAATCGATCTGAAAAAAAGCCCTGTCAACACTCAGACAGAAGAACCGAATTGTCGATCTCGAGGTCAACCGGTTCTGGCGAGGCAATCGAGCTAAGTCAGGCAATCAAAGAGCAGGAGCTCATCCAACGTGCACTGGGAAGAGATCCCGATGCACTTTCACCCCTCTTCGATCAATACATTTCCAGGCTCACTCGTGTTGCATTGTCAGTACTTCACAACAAAGAAGATGCTGAGGATGCAGTGCAGGACGGGCTGCTCAATGCGTACCTCCACCTGGATTCATTTCAAGGACGATCCCAATTCTCCACATGGTTGACTCGCATTGTCGTCAATGCCGCATTAATGGCTCTCCGCCGAAAGCGTGCTCGCCCAGAAACATCTCTGGAAGAAAATCAGGAACGCAGTTTGAAAGCTTGGCCTACCTGGACTGCCGACCCCCATCCCAACCCCGAGCAAGCCTGTGCCACGGTCGAAATCAAGGAGGGCATCAGAAAGCAGATTGATCAACTTACACCGGGAGTCCGCTCTGCATTCTGGCTCCGGCAAATCGCTGGTTTGTCGACAAAGCAAGTGGGAGAAGCGCTCGGGATTCAGGAGAACGCCGCTAAGTCACGATTGAGCCGGGCGCGCACACAATTGAGAAGGTCACTTCCTGGGTTGCTCCGGACATCCAGGGCCGAGAAGATTCCTGAAATTTCCGATCCGACAGGAGTTCAAGAAAGACGACAACCAGGAACCGGATTATGAAGGCACAGCTCGCAAAAAGCCGCGATTCTAAGATGGAAAAGTCGGTACCACCGGCCATCCCGGAGAAGCTCGAGGGGCATACGAATCCTGAGATGCGGTCTGCGCACGAAGGCGGCGCTTTCGGACGACCTGGCATCGAGCCACGATGGACTCACGGTGATAAAGACGGAGTGGGAACAGCGTATGCCGCTTCGAGTCGAATTTGGTTCACCTTGTGGAATGGCATCGTCACTGAGGTCTACTATCCGACAGTGGATCATCCGCAGATCCGAGACCTGCAGTACCTCATCACGGATGGAAAGACTTTTTTCCATGAAGAAAAGCGCGACCTGAAATCCGTCTGCGAGCGTCTTTCAGGTAACTCTCTTGGCTACCGCTACATCAACAGCGATCCCCAGAGCCGGTACTCCATCATCAAGGAAATCATCACGGATCCGCATCTTGCCTGTATTCTCCAACACATTCAACTCGTCGGTGATGAAGCGTTTATCTCGAAGTTGCACCTCTACATGCTTTGTGCGCCGCATCTTCAAGTCGGCGGTTGGAGTAACAACGGCTATGTGATCGAGCTAGCCGGCCGGAAGATCCTGATGGCAGAGAAGTCAGGAGTATGGTTGGCACTCGGGGGCACAGCTCCAATTTTCTCGAGCTTCCTGTGGCTTCGTTGGCCGGAGTGACGGCTGGACCGATCTTGCCGGTAACTTTCAAATGGACTGGGAGTTCGATCAGGCCTCTGACGGAAACATTGCACTGATGGGGGAAGTTGACCTCGGTGGCAAGCGAGAGTTCACCATGGGACTGGCGTTCGGTGACACGGAGCACTGTGCAATAACAACTCTCTTTCAGGCGCTTGGCATTCCGTTCAAAGAACACTTGAAGCGCTACCTGGAGCAATGGGACCGCACCTGTGCGCACCGGCTTCCTCTGGAAAAGTTTTCGAGTGACAACGGCAATCTTTACCACAGCAGCTTCAGTTTGCTTCTCGGTCACGAAGACAAGACTTATCCGGGTGCCTTGATTGCTTCTCTCTCGATTCCTTGGGGAGAGGCAAAGGGTGATGCGGACAACGGCGGATATCACCTCGTCTGGACACGCGATATGGTTGGCAGCGCCTCCGCCATGCTTGCTGCTGGCGACCGTGTCACTCCTCTGCGCGCGCTGATTTATCTCGCGGTTTCACAGCAAGAAGATGGAGGTTTCGCACGGAATTTCTGGATTGATGGCGGGCCATACTGGCGGGGAATCCAGCTTGACGAAGTGGCCCTTCCGATTCTTTTGGCCTGGCAGCTCCAAAGGGAGAGCGCTCTTCAAGATTTTGATCCGTACCCGATGATTCTGAAGGCAGCTGCTTATTTAATTCGTCATGGACCTGTCACCGAGCAAGAGCGCTGGGAGGAAGCCAGCGGCTACTCTCCTTCGACGCTCGCTTCCAACATTGCTGCTCTGATTGCAGCCGCATGGTTTGCGCGAGAGCGAGGAGATGAGGCCGTTGCAACAATGTTAGAGGAGTACGCTGATTTTCTAGAATGTCATATCGAAGCTTGGACCGTCACAACAGAAAGCGCGCTTGTCCCTGGGATTCAGCGGCACTACATTCGAATTCTGCCGGAGGATGTCGACAACGCCAATCCCCTGGAGGACCCAAATTCAAAAGTTCTACAGACCAAGAACCAGCCGGCCGGGTCGCAAGGTTCATTCCCAGCAAGAGATATCGTTGATGCCGGCTTTCTTCAGCTCGTGCGCTATGGAATAAGACGGCCCGATGATCCGTTTATCGTGGATTCTTTGAAGATAGTTGACGCGGTATTGAAGGTAGACACTCCGGTCGGGCCGGTTTGGCGTCGCTACAATCACGATGGTTACGGCCAGCGAGAGGACGGCGGCCCATATATCGGATGCGGTAAGGGTCGTGCCTGGCCGCTGCTGACGGGAGAGCGGGCGCACTATGAACTCTCCGCAGGACGAGACGTGAAACCCTTCATGCGGGCAATGGAAGGCTTTGCCTCGACGAGCGGTTTATTGCCCGAGCAAGTATGGGACGAACCCGACCGACCGGAGGCTTATATGTTCCTTGGTCGGCCGACGGGCTCGGCCATGCCTCTGATGTGGGCTCACGCGGAGTACATCAAACTGCTGAGGTCCGTGTCCGATAATCGCGTTTTCGACATGATTCCTGAAGTTTCAAAGCGCTACCTGGGAGATCGCAAGGCTTGTCAATTATTCGAGATTTGGAAGCCCAATCGACAGGCTCGCAGCGCCAAACGAGGTTACACTCTTCGCATTCAGGTTCCAGCCCGATTCTGCCTTCATTGGTCAGCTAACGAATGGCAGTCTGTGGAAGATAGCCCCTCGTCGGCCTCCGTTCTCGGCTTCCATTTTGTCGATATTCCAATCTCTGCGACGCAACGAGCGCCGATTCGCTTTACTTTTTACTGGACGGTCGAAAATCGCTGGGAAGGTCGGGATTACATGGTAGCGGTCGAGTGAAATCCAGATTGCGGTAAGGGAGAAACGCGTAGCAGGGGACAGAAAGTGGGCGCCGTGGCAGTGTGACTAAGGGTAATCCCCAAACCAAAAGATCGTGAAGACATGGCGGAGCGCACTGTCGAATCATGGTTTGCGCCCATAGGCATTCATGCCCGCCTACTCGTTTGACGTGATTGGGCTCGACCTTTTGAAGGAGGGTCTGAAAAAGAATACCCGAAGATGATCGGTTGCGGAGCTGCCGGCGTGAAGGAAGCTCAATGACGACGGCCATGCTGTGGGAAACGGGGCTAAAACAAGTGGCAAGCGTTATGCTGCTTGCTTCGGCAAATCAAAATCAGGCATGACGGAAAGCCCGCCGTTAAATTGATACGAGGAGGTACGTTTCGAAATGACGAGTTTAAATTCGGACGCATTTGTGTTCTTTGGCGCCACGGGAGATCTCGCGAGTAAACAGATCTTCCCGGCGCTTCAAGCAATGATAAAGCGTGGCCACTTCGATATGCCGATCATCGGGGTGGCCAGATCTGCGAGGAACGTTGATGGGCTTCTGGCGCGTGCTCGCGAGAGTCTTGAGAAACACGGAGGCGTGGACGCGCGCGCATTCGCAACGTTATCGGCACGACTCCAATACGTGAACGGCGACTATGGCTCCGCCGAGACATTCCGCAATCTGCGAAAGGCGCTGGGTGCAGCTTTACGGCCACTATATTATTTCGCCATCCCACCGACTTTGTTTGCTACGGTTGCTGAGGGATTGGCAAATTCAGGCTGCAACAAGGGAGCCCGTGTTGTCGTGGAAAAACCCTTTGGGCGCGACCTTGTTTCCGCGGTCACACTCAACCACATTCTGCGGCAGTCCTTCTCGGAATCGGCGATCTTTCGAATCGATCATTACCTGGGTAAAGAACCAGTCCAGAATCTACTCTACTTTCGATTCGCCAACTCGTTCCTGGAACCGATCTGGAACAGGGACTATGTTCACAGCATGCAGGTCACCATGGCAGAGACGTTTGGAGTGCAGGGTCGTGGACATTTCTATGAAGAGGTCGGTGCGGTTCGCGATGTCGTGCAAAATCACATGTTGGAGGTAATCGCGTTGCTGACAATGGAGGCGCCTAGCGTCGGCGACCTGGACGCGTTTCGAGACGAGAAGCAGCGGGCTCTTCGGGCTATGCGACCCCTTGCTCGCACAGATGTCATCCGCGGTCAATTCCGTGGCTACCGCGGCGAAGAAGGAGTTGCTTCGGATTCGCAGGTAGAGACATTCGCCGCCGTTAAGTTGCATATCGATACGCCGCGTTGGGAGGGTGTACCATTCTACATTCGCGCAGGTAAACGGATGCCTGTCACAGCAACCGAAGTGTTGGTTGAACTCAAACGCTCCCCGCAAGCAGTGTTTGACACGATCAATCAAAGTGAGGCGAATTACTTTCGCTTTCGTCTCAGCCCCAACGTCGCGATCTCGCTGGGCGCGCGGGTCAAGGTGCCGGGAGAAGCGATGGTCGGAGAGGGTGTGGAACTTTTAGTCCGACAAGCATCAACCGATCGGATGACTCCGTACGAGCGCCTGCTCGGCGACGCCATCCGGGGTGACGCTACATTGTTTGTTCGCGAAGGCGGGGTGGAGGCTGGATGGAGTGTTGTCGATCCGATCTTGAGAAACGCTCCACCGGTTCACGAGTACGAGCCGAATACTTGGGGACCAACGGAGTCTGACCAAATCATTGCCAACGACGGCGGCTGGCATAATCCCAAGCCGATCGTAGAGAAAGCTCTGACGGCGACGAAATGAAGTCCATGCCGAAGTCACAACTCTGATTGAATGCACCTAGGTGTTTCGGGACTCCTCACCGGCACAGGTGAGGAGAGAAACGAAATCGCAATGAGAATGACGGCAGAAATTCATGAATTTCGGCACACCTTGCAGGAATCAGGACCACTGAGAACGTTACCTACTAACAAGCGAGCGAGCGCGAGGAGAACCTCATGAACGAGCCAGCAAAACGAAGGATGCTGATTTCGAGGGGTTGGATACAGGCTGTTGTGATCGTAGTTCTCTGCGGCTTTCTGATTCTGGGGATGCTTGCTTATCGGACCTACACTGACGAGCCGCCGATCCCTTCAGAGGTCCTTGATCCGAGTGGACAGGTCCTCTTCACCGGAGCAGATGTGATTGCCGGCCAAGAAGTGTTTCTTCGTAACGGGCTCATGGAATACGGCTCGATCTTCGGACATGGTGCCTATCTCGGGCCGGACTTCACCGCCGACTATCTCCATCGCGCCGCTCTCATGGCCATTGAACACTATGGGGGCACGTCTTCGGAAGCAGCCAAGCAGCACACAATCGTAGACTTCAAAACGAATCGCTACGACAGCGCTACAGGAGTACTTAACTATACGGCGGCACAGGCCGAAGCGTTCGAGAAGCTGAACGTTTATTATGCCGAGTTCTTTGGAAATCCCACCACGAAATATGGATTGCGCCCTTCGGCCATCACTGACGCTTCGCAGATCAAGGAATTGACGGCATTCTTTAGCTGGTCCGCTTGGGCGGCTTCGACTTTGCGCCCGAATCTCACATACTCATATACGAACAATTGGCCTCCAGAGCCGCTGGTCGCAAATCATGCGACTGCGGATGCGGTCGTCTGGAGCGTCCTTTCCCTCATCGCCTTGTTAGGCGGGATCGGGCTCTTGCTCGCGGCTTTTGGGCGTTGGAATTTCTTGGGTTGGCACGGACGCGAGGATCAGCTTGTTTCATTCCGTCCGCCTGACGAAGTGGCACTGACGCCTGCGCAGCGGTCGTGCGCATGGTTCTTCTTTGTTATGGCGGTACTTTTTTCGCTACAGACGCTTTTGGGAGGTGCCACGCAGCACTATCGAGCTGAAATTGCGAATTTTTTCGGTTTCGACCTCGCGCGCATCCTGCCATTTAACATCGCACGCACGTGGCATCTTCAACTCGCGATTTTCTGGGTCTCCACGTCTTTTCTTGCCGCGGGGATTTTCCTGGCTCCGATGATTGCCGGACGAGAGCCCCGGAGGCAGAACTGGCTTTCCTATGGCCTTTTGGCAGCCTTGGTGATCGTCGTTTTCGGAAGTCTGACCGGTGAATATGCTGGGATTCGCGGCTGGATTCAACAAGGTTGGTCCTGGTTCGGGAACCAAGGATTCGAATACCTCGACCTCGGTCGCTTCTGGCAGATTTTGCTGACGGTCGGTCTGATTTTCTGGGTGATCATTCTCTTTCGTGGTCTTCGTGGCCGGCTGGGCTCGGATCACGTGGGGAATATGCCTTGGCTGTTCTTCTTCTCCGCGCTTTCGATTCCTGCATTCTATGGCGTTGGTTTACTTGCCCGGACGAACGGTCACTTTCACCACGACGGATTTTTGGCGTTTCTGGGTGGTCCATCTGTGGGTGGAAGATTTCCTGGAACTGTTTACGACCATCATGGTCGCGTACATCTTTGTGCTCCTTGGGGTTGTGCATGAACGGGTGGCATTAAAGGTGGTTTATCTGGATATCCTTCTCTACTCCGCTGGTGGCGTGGTGGGGACGATGCATCACGTCTATTTCTCCGGTGAACCTTCGATTCACATGGCACTCGGTGCATTCTTTTCCGCGGCGGAGGTGATTCCTCTGACATTCCTCACGCTAGAAGCTTGGAGCTTTCTTCAGCTTGGAGCGCAACAGGGTGCGAACGCTCGCACACCGTTTCCTCATTTCTGGGCGGTGATGTTTCTCGCGGCAGTCGGGTTCTGGAACTTTCTTGGTGCAGGTATTTTTGGTTTCTTGGTTAACCTTCCCATTGTTTCCTACTACGAGATTGGTACGGCCCTGACGGCGAACCACGCACACGCGGCGATGATGGGAGTGTATGGGATGCTAGCCGTGGGGCTGGCTCTGTTTTGCTTACGGTACATGATTCCGGAAAAGAGGTGGAGCGACCGAGCGGCCAAGATCAGTTTCTGGTCGCTGAACATCGGGCTCGCGTGGATGGTGTTTGCCACGCTCTTTCCGCTGGGCGTCCTGCAGCTCTATCACTCGGTCAGCGTGGGGTATTTCGATGCGCGGTCGTTGAATTTCCTTTCTAATCGCACAAATGCTCTGCTCGAGTGGCTGCGTCTCCCCGGGGATACACTTTTCATTCTTGGGGGGACCTTGCCGGTCCTGTACCTTTGCTGGCTGGGAGTGCGGTTCATGAAGCCTGATACTGCCCTTGAGGCACCGAGTGCGGTTCTGTTTACTGAGATTGCGGAATCAAAGAGATTCGATGAATGATTGCCGGCGTCCACATTGAGGTTCTTCTGGCGGTCGGATATGCGACCTTTTTGGTGGCAGCAGCGTCGGTTCTTGAGTTCCTGGCACGCCATTCTCACAAACGCTCGGAACTCTATCGAAGCGCTGGTTTCGTTTATCTGCAAAAAATGGATCTCTGGGAATGTCCTATGGGCCGGCAATTGTTGCGCTCCGAAACGGATTATCAGCGCCGCATCGTTCACTATCGCGCTCCGGCGGAGGCATGCAATGCATGCTCTCTCAAGAACAACTGCACAGATTCCAATGAGGGACGCCGCTTAGTGACCAGACTCGACTCGTGGTTAGAATCGGAACTGCGACGATTTCACCGGGGAATTTCTCTCACATTGCTGCTCCTGGCCACGGTCATCCTCGCGGCTGAGGCGGTCCGGCATGCCGAACCGCGCGAACTGGCACTTGTTGGTTGTCTGGTGATTCCTGTCGGCATTGCTGAGACGAAGCTACTGGCATCGCTTCTGGGGCGCCAGAACGACACTTGATTCCGATGGGCTCGAAGCACAACGTACGTGCGCCCTTCGGGCGTTGGCCGACCCGTCCTGCACATGGCTGTGGCTTAGAGAAAACGAGGTCGTCACTCTACCAAGGCGAGGCAATGTAAATGGTTCGAGTTTTTTCTGGAATTCAACCCACGGGCGACATCCATTTGGGAAACTACCTGGGCGCACTCCGCTGGTGGGTGAGCGAGCAGAATGAGTACGAGTGTTTTTTCTCTATAGTGGATCTTCACGCCATTACGTCTCCGCAAAACCCAGTGGAACTCCGGGCCAAGACGCTCGATACGGCGGCGATCCTGCTTGCGATCGGGATTGATCCTCTGGCTTCCACCCTGTTCGTCCAGTCCCATGTCCGCGAACACGCCGAACTAGCTTGGGTGCTGAACTGTCTGACCACTCTCGGAGAGCTTCGGAGGATGACACAGTTCAAGGACAAGGCGTCCCGACAACGCGAAATTCATACGAGCGCGGGCCTGTTTGTCTATCCTGTGCTGCAAGCAGCGGATATCCTTCTGTATCAGGCTGAGCGGATTTTGGTGGGAGAAGATCAGCGTCAGCACTTAGAATTGGCACGAACGTTGGCAGGCCGATTCAACCATCGATTCGGCCCTGCTTTCAGCCTTCCCCGGGCCGTGATTCCCAAGATGGGTGCGAGGATCATGGACCTACAAGACCCGCAAAGAAAAATGTCAAAGTCCTCAGAATCACAACGCGGTGCCATTCGCGAATTTTATCCCGGATGATTTCCGGTGTATCTGCAAATGCGGTCACCGATTCCGGAAGAGAAATCATTGCTTCGGCGGATAAGCCAGCCATTACGAACCTGCTGACGATCTATTCGGCTCTGACAGGAGAGGATTTGCGCTTGGTCGAAGATGTGTTCGGCAGGTCGAATTATGCGCAATTCAAGGCTGCCTTGGCAGACACGCTCATCGAGGCTCTACGTCCGATTCGCGAGCGCTACCTTCGATGGCTGAACTCGCCAGATGAGGTAGTGCAATACCTGCAATCTGGAGCTAGCCGGGCGACCACCATCGCGTCTGCCACCCTTCGCGTGGTGTATGAGCATATTGGCTTTTTGCCCTGGCAAACCATCGTTTCACGATGAACATCGTGCAAAGGATACAAAGTGCGTCAGGCTAAACCGCTAACTGCAGCAATAATATGCCGAGCAGAGATACCGAACGCATCCCTCAATTCGCTTAGTTTTCCGGAGTGCGGCATTTCAGTGGCGGCGAGTTTCGCGAATCTCGTTGGAGCAGTGCCTGCTTCCGGCAGTGGAGACAGCACGGCTTCACCCTACACACCTTCGGGATAATGAACCGCGACAGTGACAAGGTGTTCGGACCATCGGCTTCTCTGTTTCTTCGACGAGGAATTATTATAATATCGTGATACGATGTATTATAAGTACTCACCAGCGATGGCCAGGTTCCTTGCTTGAGAGCGGCGAGAAGAGGGTCTCAATAGATGTCGTTCAAAGGCAGCGCACATGCGTGTCGGAGTATATTCGTTTTAGGTCCCAATAGAATGGATAAAGCCACGGAAGAGATCCTCCGAAAAACACAACTCTTCGTTAATTTGACGGAGGAGGAAATGAGCGCGTTGACGACTCGTGTCAGCCACCGGCAGTTTCGTAAAGGTGAACTCCTATTCAGCGAAGGAGACGCTTGTGAAGGCTTGTTCCTCGTGGCAGTGGGCAAAATCCGCATCTTTAAGGTGTCACCAAGTGGTCGTGAGCAACTCCTGGCCATAGAGGGGCCCGGAAGCTCTTTCGCGGAACTGCCCGTGTTTGATGGAGGTGCGTACCCAGCTTCTGCTTCAGCGTCCTCGGACGCTGAATTGCTGTTCATTTCTCGGAAGGAGTTTCAGAATTTCTGCCGTGAGCATCCTGAAGTAGGGCTGAAAGTGCTTGCAGTCGTAGGCTCGAGACTACGGCGTTTGGTTGGAATCATCGAAGAGTTGTCTTTCACCACAGTCCGCCAACGCTTGATTGCTCTCATCCTACGGCTAGCGCAGGGGAAGGTGAGGTCTTCTGGGAAGGGAATTTCCATTGAGCTGACGAATAGCCATCAGGAGTTAGCGTCGGAGCTGGGCACGGTGCGGGAGCTCGTTTCGCGAAATCTCGGACGACTTCAGGCAGAAGGGTTCGTTGAGGTAGACGGCCGCAAGGTTATTGTGAAGGACCTTGAAGGGCTCAGACGCGAGCAATCCACGAACGACTAACCTTATGTAACTCACATGCTTAGCGGTGCGAGTGACTTTGGTCACTGCATCTCTGTGACGTACAACACAAACTGCTGTTGTAGGGGAGGGAACCATGAATTTCAATGACCAGACGAAAGTTAAGGATATTGCGCTATCGAACTCATCCTCAAGACAGGTCCTCGAAGAGGCCCGGGTTGATTATTGTTGCGGAGGAGGGAAATCTCTCCAGGAAGCCTGTGCACAAGCCGGAGTCAATTCGGAAGAGATTCTGAAGTGCCTGCGAGAAAACAGCCAGGAGGTCAGTCCAAGCGAGTCGAACTGGACCTCGGCACCACTGGAGGATCTGACGGCGCACATCAGAAGCAAGCACCATCAGTATGTTCGTGATTCAATCCCTCGGGTTAAAGCGTTGCTCGAGAAGGTAAAGGCAAAGCACGGGAAACATCACCCTGAACTCTCGGAGATCGAAACCCTTTTCCATGCGGTCGGTAAGGAAATGATCATGCACATGCAGAAGGAAGAGCAGGTTTTGTTTCCGTACATTGATGCGCTCGCCCGTGGGGCAGTCGAGAAGAAGGCGCCGGAACCGCCATTCTTTCAGACGGTTCGAAATCCGATTCACACCATGATGAAGGAGCACGACGCTGCCGGCGAAATCGTGAAACAGATTCGGGAAACCAGTGCGGAGTATACACCCCCAGCCGAAGCGTGCACGAGTTACAAAGCACTATTCCAGGGATTGCGGGAATTCGAGCTCGATCTGCATCAACACGTTCACCTCGAGAACAACATTTTGTTCCCATGCGCTGTGGAGTTGGAGGCGGTGGTCGTCTGACGACATCCGTCGTATGCCGGTGCCCCATGCCGGTATCGGCGATCCTGCGGTCAGCCCTAACTTACTGGTCTCCGCCGGTGTCAACACCCAGGAGTCTTCAAGCGTCCGCGGCCTTGGAGCGGACGTGGTTTTTTCTGAAACAGTACAAATGTTTCGATCCTGCTGCTTTCACTCTGCAGACTGGAAGGTCATGTCGGAAGGACTCGCACTCGCTATTTTGTATCTCACATAAAAGCAGCCAGGCATAAGTCTGTACGGCCCTCCTCGACGCGAGTTTACCAGTGACTTTAGTCATAGCCTCTTTGTAGCTCGAGACCGTATCTTGCCTCCATGCACTCGCTCCGCGAAAAGGTACCGTGATGAAAAATCTGGGCGGTTGCAACTGGCCCACACTGTCAAAAATCGAGATCTTCGGCAGTGTGGCGGTTGTAAACCATTCAGGCAGACGGCGTCAGGGATGTCCTCTCGTTGAGCGTCGTCGCCTAATGCGGCGGCTGGGGGATCATGTTTACCAGCGTCAACGCTTGCTGACGGTGTGCCGCGTGATGACGAACGGGCCAAAAAGCTAGTAAGCGAGAAGTTTCTCGACGGCGTCTCCCAGGTCAGTCAACGATGGGAGGATAGCATCCTCGAGAGTCGTAGCGGACGGTACAAAGCTGTCTTTTGCCGCCACTCGCAAAATCGGAGCGTCGAGGTGTTCGAAGCAATTCTCGGCGACGCGGGCGGAGATTTCGGCACCGAAGCCAAGACTGAGGCTGTCTTCATGCAGAACAATAACTCGATTGGTCTTCTTGACACTCTCATAGATCAATCCTTCGTCCAACGGAACAATCGAACGAATGTCCAGTACCTCAAGTGAGTAACCTTCCGATTCTTTCCTTTTTGCGATCTCCAATGCCTGATACACACTCGCGCCCCAGGTCACAATCGTGGCGTCTCGACCTTCGCGACGGATCCGACCGTGACCAAACGGAATGAGATAATCTGTGTTCGGTTCCGGGGTCCTGGACTCCATGCGCCGGTACAACGCCTTGTGTTCAAGGAAAATGACGGGGTCCGGCGAACGAGCCGCTGTTTTTATGAGTCCTTTTGCATCTTCAGCGGAGCTGGGGAAAACGACTCTCCATCCGGGAATATGTGCCAGAAAGGCTTCGACGCACGCGGAGTGCCAGGGACCACCTTTTATATGACCGCCGACTGGTATACGGATGACAACGGGGCAGGTCCAAACTCCTTGGCTACGCCATCGGACAGTTGGCACTTCATTCCGGATCTGCATAAACGCGGGCCACATGTAGTCGGAAAATTGGATTTCCACAATCGGCTTGTATCCCGCAAGGGCCATGCCGCCCGCAATCCCCACAATGCTCGCCTCGGCCAGTGGGCTATTCGTCACGCGATCGGGGTAGGCTGTACTAAGCCCGCGGGTCACACCGAAGACGCCGCCTTTGGGGTCGGCGATGTCCTCGCCCCACATCAGAATTTTCGGGTTCAACTTCATTTCCTCACGCAAGCCACGGTTGATGGCTTCAATCAGGCTGATCGATTCCTCCGAGACATATTTGGGTGGCGGGTTCCTGGTGAATGAGACGTCGGAGTTTGCAGCTTCATAGATGTGAGCAAGCAATCCGTCTGTTCGCGGCGCTGGTTCTTGATCGGCCTCATCCGCAGCCTGATCTACAGTTACCTTGGTTTGTTCCCGCATCTCCTGCATTTGCTTCTCGTCAAGAATCCGATGGCGTTGCAAATAGAGTTCGGTTTGAAGGATCGGGTCGCGCTCTATCATCTCGTTCAGTTCTTCCTGACTTCGATACTTCTTCTGATCGTCCGAGGAGGAGTGCGAGTCCATTCGGATGACTTGTGCTTCTACGAGAGCTGGTCCACCTCCCTGGCGCATCGTTTCAATTACGGCCGGCAACGTCGCGTACATGGGTTCGAACCAGGTTCCATCGAGCGAGTAGGCAGGCATGCCGAATCCTTCGGCGATCCGGTGAATCTCGGAACTCGTTTGGACCGGCTGCGGAACGCTGATGGCGTAGCCATTATTCTGGATCACGAATAAGACTGGCAGGCGCTCCCGAGTGGCCCAATTCAGCGCTTCGAAGAATTCTCCTTCACTTGTGGCCCCTTCTCCGGAAGAGACGTAGACGATCTCACTCCCGCAATCTCGTTTGACGGCACGCGCCAATCCGACAGCGGGAAGAAACTGTGATCCGGTGGCTGCGGTCTGTGCAACAAGCCTTAACTCACGCGAAGACCAATGCTCGGGCATATTGCGGCCCGCGGAGTTGGGGTCATTGTGACGACTCAGCATCCCCAAGAAGATATCCTTCAAGGACATTCCCAAACCGATGGCGATTCCTTTCTCCCGGTAGTATGTAAAAAACCAGTCTTGGCGTGGCTTTAGCATGAGAGTCATGCCGATCTGAAGCTTTACGTGGCCTCGTGCCGACGCATGAAAACTGACCTTACCCAACCGATCGAAGATTTTTAGCCTCTCTTCAACGTAAAACACGGTGAGCATTTTTCGATACAAGTCCAAGACAACATCGTCGGGCACGATGCCACCGCGTTCCATTTCTGTCTTCGGGGTGGTAGAAGTCATTCGCTTAACTCTTTCGAAAGTGGGCGAGTTGCAAACCACATTTGCACGTGCTCGCGTTCTGTAACTTTGAATTCAATCGGTTCCCAACGAACTGGATAGCCGATCCGGAACGAAACGTTTGAGAAGACAAACTGGGCGCTAGCAACCCAAACTCCCTATCTAGAGCGAGCAGGTATGCGATCCTGTTCTAATAAGCCACGCCGCAACAGTAGAATGTAACGAATGGAACACTTCTTACAATGAGTCATTTGTACTGAAGCAAGATACGGCCATACCCGTGGGTTGCCGGCACGGAAAAGAAGGATTGTCACAACTGCGCATAGAGGTCTACGCCTCGCGGCCATTTGCTGGCAGGATCGCTCGAAGCGGCCGTGAATCAGCGCCTTGTTCAGAATGCGAACAGCCAAGGATCCGGGTGTATTACAAGTCGTGGAAACGTCGGGAAGGGTGGGGGCTACTAGAGACATGCGTTTGCCGAATGAGCGCGAAAATCGAGCGCCTTCTTGAGAGCATTCTTAAGAACCAAGATGGGCGGCTCTTACTCGTGCGTGAGGTACGTGGGGATTCTCTCTCCAACCGATGTGCGCACCGTCACGTTGGCTAGGGTCACGCCGGGAGCAATAATTAACACAGTGCAGGAAAGAAGCGGGAGAAAACTATGCTAGAGAAGCCATTGACAAAAACGAGTAGCATCCAAAACGAGGATTCCAAAGCAATTTTCGGCTCACCTGTGAAAGGGCCCTCCCGGGCATTCAATTCGTTTGAGATGGCACAGACCCAGTTCGACAATGTAGCCGAATACCTGGGCCTCGACTCAGCCACGAGAGAGCTTCTAAGGTTTCCGTTGCGGGAGTACCAGTTTGCGATACCGGTGCGGATGGATGACGGTATGGTCAAGGTTTTCCGGGGGTTCCGGGTTCAACACAACGACGCGCGGGGGCCCGGGAAGGGCGGCATACGTTTCCACCCACAGGAAACGATCGATACCGTCCGCGCACTGGCAATGTGGATGACATGGAAGTGTGCTGTTGTGGATATTCCGCTTGGTGGAGCAAAGGGTGGTGTGGTCTGTGACCCACACAACCTCAGCGACCGCGAGCAGGAACAGATCTGCCGTGGTTGGGTGCGCCAGGTGGCGAGAGATGTTGGACCTGTGACCGATGTACCGGCTCCGGATGTGATGACCAACGCACAACACATGCTCTGGATGCTCGATGAGTTTGAGAAAATACACGGAGGCCGTTTCCCGGGCTTTATCACCGGAAAGCCCGTGGGCTTGGGCGGCTCGCTGGGCCGAACGGAGGCGACTGGATACGGCGTCATCATTGCCCTGCGCGAGGCGCTCAAAGAACTAGGCATCCGGCCCGAAAATACGCGGGCCAGCGTGCAGGGTTTCGGCAACGTGGCGCACTACGCGATCGAACTCTATCAGCGGCTGGGAGGGCGAGTCATCGCGGTCTCTTGCTGGGACCAAGCGGACCAGTGCGCTTACACCTACCGCAAGCGTGAAGGAATCGATAGCAATCAGCTCTCTTCGATCACGGATCACTTTGGTGGGATCAATAGCGCCAAGGCTAAAGGGCTGGGCTATGAGACCCTACCGGGAGAAGCATGGCTTGAACAGGATGTCGACATCCTCATACCGGCCGCGATGGAGAACCAGATCTCTGGGGATAACGTCAGCCGCATCAGTTCTCAAGTACGAATCATCGCGGAAGGGGCCAACGGACCAACAACGCCGGAAGCCGATGCTCGGATCAATGAACGCGGCATCTGGGTCATCCCAGACTTTTTGGCGAACGCCGGTGGCGTGACCTGTAGCTACTTCGAGCAAGTGCAAAGCAATATGAACTATTTCTGGGAGAAAGATGAGGTGCTCGGAAAGCTTGACCTGAAGATGACTTCCGCGTACTTCGCGGTCTCCGATCTGGCTCGGCGGGAAAAGCTGTCTTTGAGAGATGCTGCTTACAGAATCGCGATTGGTCGCGTTGCCAAGGCGTGCCACGAGCGCGGTTGGGTGTAAACCTCGCGGCCGGTCCTGGGCAGATAGTGTCAGCGCACTTCCGTCAGTTGAAACTCACGGCATCCGCTAGGATTCAGTGGGAGGAGTCGATGAGGGGCCTCAAATCTCGTAGTGGAGAGTTGCCGGTCTTCGACCGCAAGTTCTGGGACGGTACTTTCCGCTGCACACAAATCGGTTCTGGGGCACTCGGTGGCAAGGCCGGAGGCCTGGCGTTCATCAAGGATCTGCTTGCGACAAAGATCGAGCCTGGTTCTTTCCTTGATATAGAGATCAATGTCCCGACCATGGCGGTCATCGGGACAGATTGTTTTGATCAATTCCTGGTACAGAACCGCCTGGCCGAGTTGCCCTTCGAAGAAATGCCGGACGATCGCATCGCCCATGCGTTTCAGAAGGGGGACCTCCCGGTCGAACTGCTCGGTGATCTCCGTGCGCTGGTCGTTCAAGTTAAGACTCCCTTGGCGATACGCTCCTCTAGCTTGCTGGAGGACGCGCTGGAGCGTCCGTTTGCCGGCGTCTACGCAACGAAGATGATCCCCAATAACCAGTTTGATCCGGACACACGATTTCGCCGGCTGGTGGAAGCCATTAAGTTTGTATACGCATCCACGTACTTCCGCGAGGCCCGTGACTACATCCGGACTGCCGAGAGCAAGCCAGACGAAGAAAAGATGGCGGTCATTATCCAGGAAGTGGTCGGGCGACGCCGAGGAGATCGCTATTATCCTGACATTTCAGGCGTGGCGCGTTCCTATAACTTCTATGCATTTGAACCTGCGCGTCCGGAAGACGGGGTTGTGACGGTGGCATTGGGTTTAGGGAAAACTATTGTAGACGGCGGCATCGCGTGGACTTTTTCTCCCAGATACCCAAAAAAACCACCCCCGTTCGGTTCCGTGGAGGAGTTGCTGGAGGGCACGCAAACCGAGTTTTGGGCAGTCAACATGGGCAAGCCGCCTGCTTACGATCCGGTCAGTGAGTCTGAATACCTGGTGCACCCCAACCTGACAGACGCGGAGACTGACGAGGCCCTGTACTTGGTTGCCTCAACCTTCGATCCTGATCGCGACCGTGTTGTTCCAGGGATTGGACCTCACGGACCGCGGGTCCTGAATTTTGCCCCCCTGTTGGTGCAAGAGGAGTTCCCCCTAAACAACCTCGTGAAAGCACTCCTCAACGCAGCGGAAAAGGCCACGAATGCCAAGGTTGAAATCGAGTTTGCCATTACGTTTCAGGGACAGGCGGGGGAAGGCTCTCGGGCGCGGGTAGGATTGCTACAGGTTCGTTCGATGGCAGTATCTGAGCAAGTGGTCGAGGTGACCACGGAAGATCTTTCTGACCGGCATGCCATTGTTGCGTCAGACATGGTGATTGGCAATGGCACGGATGATGAAACCCAAGACATTGTCTTTGTTCGACCCGACTGCTTCTCGCCATTGCACACACCCGCTATCGCTCAGCAGCTGGAGTCGATAAACCGAGAACTGCAACAGCAGCACCGGCCCTTTCTGTTGATTGGATTCGGTCGCTGGGGGAGTTCCCATCCATCACTCGGCATTCCCGTCGACTGGAGCCAGATCTCCGGGGCGAAAGCGATCGTCGAGGCGACGCTGCCCGAGATGAATGTGGAGTTGAGCCAGGGCTCGCACTTTTTTCATAATCTGTCGAGTTTTCGGGCAAGCTATTTCATGGTGCAACATGCGCGGCCGTTTGGAATCGATTGGGATTGGCTGAGCCGGCAACCTGTGGTGTTCGAAACGGAGTTCCTTCGTCATGTTCGGCCGACAGCGAGGCTCTCGGTACGCGTTGATGGACGCAGCCGCCGGGGTATCATTCTGTCGGAGGTCCGGAAAGACACCAGCGAAACAACGCCGTGAAACCTGACGAACCCCAATTCGGGACGATGCTCCACGCTCTGCAGGAGCGTGCAAAAGAATTAAACTGCCTCTATCAGGTGGGAGAGTTGGTGAGCCAGTCGGACCGGCCGCTTGACGAGATCTTCCGCGACATCATTGAAGTTCTGCCGCCGGGTTGGCAATACCCACAGGAATGTCGAGCGCGGATCATCTTTGAAACTCTGATCGTCCAACCTCCGGACTTCGAAGTCACTCCTTGGGTACAACGAGCGAACATCATTGTGCAGAGTGAGCGTCTCGGCGTAGTAGAGGTTTCCTACCGGCGAGAGCTTCCCAGATCAGACGAAGGTCCCTTTCTCAAGGAAGAACGCAAACTGATTGAGACGATCGCAGAACGGATCGGCAGTGCTGTTACCCAGCGGCGGTTGAAGGCGGCGTTCCGCACCTGGTCGGCTGCAGAGGCTGCTGGCACGGGTCACGGCGAGTGGCGCGTTGTCCTGGACTTCCTGCGCGACACGGATCCGGCCCTACTGAGGCGCATTTCGCGCAAGCTCATCAATCATCTGAGCTGGAGCGGAATTCTGGAGGCCCAGAAACTATTGCAGCGAAGAGGAATAGCCTCGACGGAGGAGCAGCGCATTTCCCCGGACGACAATCGCCCTCTTCCGCAAAATGTAGAAGATGGCGGCAATGACTGGACAATTCAGGCCTTCCGGATTGCAGGGGAACACATAAGCGAGAACGAGATTCTCAACTGTGTGACCCGCTGGATTAAAGAGGATAAGTCCAGCTTCCTTGTGCGTGCACTCGAGAATCAGGACACTCCATTGGGAGAAATTATGGAGTGTATCGAGCGTTATCGGCTCGCTAGGATCGACGAGCGCGAGCTTTCGCTCTCTACCCAGAAGGGTCTCCGTGTATCGTTGATCCGGCGATTTTTTTCCGAAAACCTCGGCTTCATCAACATTGCGAAGAATTTCATCGAGGTTCGCGATTTCTATGAACTCTTGGGCAAGGTGATCTTCCCGCCAGGGTGCCACGGTAAGCTGGGAGGTAAGAGTGCCGGCTTATTCCTTGCCAAAAAAATCATTGATAAGTCGCCAGAAGCGAGCCCACTTCTGCACAAAGTTAAGGTGCCCAAAACCTGGTACCTCACCTCCGACTGGATTCAGAATTTTGTGCACTACAACGATCTGGAGGACGTTCTCAACCGAAAGTACATGGAGATCGGCCAGGTTCGGCAAGAATATCCGCACTTGGTGGCGCTGTTCAAGAGTTCCTCGTTCCCATTGGAATTCGCCAAGGGGCTTTCGCTCGCACTTGACGATCTTGGCGATGTTCCGCTGATCGTCCGCAGTTCGAGTTTACTGGAAGACCGTGCTGGATCGGCTTTCTCGGGAAAGTATAAGAGCTTATTCCTGGGGAATCGAGGAACCAAGGAAGAACGCCTGTGCGCATTGCTGGACGCGGTCGCGGAGGTGTACGCGTCGATTTTCGGCCCGGATCCCACTGAATATCGTGCTGAGCGGAGTCTTCTGGATGTCCACGAAGAAATGGGTATCCTGATCCAGGAAGTTGTCGGTCGGCCTGTTGGCGAGTATTTCCTGCCCGCGTGCTCTGGCGTTGCGCTTAGCAACAACGAGTTTCGCTGGTCGGCCCGCATAACGCGCCAGGATGGCCTGATCCGACTCGTGCCTGGACTGGGAACGCGCGCCGTGGACCGCGTGGCGGATGATTACCCAGTGCTTATCGCCCCCGGCCAGCCGAGTTTACGTGCGAACGTAACCGCAGACGAAATACTGAGATATTCGCCCCACCACGTCGACGTCATCAATTTGGCGAGGAATACTTTCGAAACCGTAGAGGCCGCGAAGCTCCTCCGCCAAGTCGGCGCCAGCTTCCCACAGATTCGGAATCTTGTTTCGGTTGTGAACCATGACCGGATCGAGTCGTTAATCGGACCGCTGCCGGACTTTCATTCTGGGGGCGCAGTCTTCACTTTTGAAGGACTGATCCGGAAGACTCCCTTCGTAAGTTGTATCCGCGAATTGTTGAACCTGCTGCAATCGAAGCTCGGAACACCGGTAGATATTGAGTTTGCCTACGACGGGGAGGATTTTTATTTACTTCAGTGCAGACCTCAGAGCTACGGGTCCGATGCGGCTCCCGCGGCGATCCCACAGGACCTTCCGGCGGACAAGGTCATCTTCTCTGCGGCTCATTTTGTTTCGAACGGCAGGGTGCCGGACATCACGCATATTGTGTACGTCGATCTCGAAGGTTATAGCCGGCTTTCTGATCCATCGGCAATGCGCGACATCGGACGAGCCGTCGGTCGATTGAACAAGTTATTGCCCAAGCGTCAATTTATTTTAGTCGGACCCGGACGCTGGGGCAGCCGGGGAGACATCAAATTAGGGGTTCCGGTGACCTACTCCGACATTAACAACACGGCGATGTTAATCGAGGTAGCGAGACAGAAGGGAAATTATCTGCCAGAACTTTCATTCGGGACACACTTCTTCCAAGACCTCGTGGAAGCCACCATCCGCTACTTACCCCTGTATCCTGATGAACCACAGACCAAGTTCAAGGAGTTGTTCTTCCAAAGATCTCGCAATATTCTTCAGGAACTGCTCCCCGAGTTCTCGCACCTTGCGGATACGTTGCGGGTTATCGATGTTCCCCTGGAAACCGGTGGATTAATTCTGCGCGTGCTCATGAATGCAGACTTGGACGAAGCGGTTGGGTTTCTGTCACCGCCACAACAAATGCTCGGATCAATCGAAAATGAGGCTGAGGTCATTGATCAAAGAACGGATGAACACTGGCGCTGGCGATTTCGCATGGCCCAGAGGATCGCGGCTGAGCTTGATCCTGGGAAGTTTGGAGTGAAGGCATTTTACCTCATCGGTAGCACAAAGAACGCCACCGCGGGAGCAGCCAGTGATATCGATATCCTGTTGCATTTTCAGGGAAGCGAAGAACAAAGTAAAGACCTCACGCTCTGGCTCGAGGGATGGAGTCGGTGCCTTAGTGAAATCAATTTCCTGCGAACCGGCTATCGCACGGACGGCCTTCTGGATGTGCACCTCGTTACCGATAGTGATATCGCAGCACGTTCGAGCTTCGCAAGCAAGATCGATGCCATCACAGATCCCGCGCGCAAACTTTTGATGGCAGATTCACAGACCTGAACCAAAGGAAATCTCCTGTTGCGTCCTGGGTGTGAGCACCGTTGATGTATGTTGTCCGGCCTATCGGGATCTTCTTGTGACCCGCGTCAATGAGATTTCTCGGCAGATTCTTCGGTGGCCATTCCAGCTTCCTCATTCTCCGAGTAGTGACCGTGCGCTGGATTCTTGGCTGATTGATAGATGCGCTCGACATAATGGACAAATTCGACGTAGCTCCTCACATACTCGCGCCCCATCTCGACGTCATTGATACCGATGTTCTTCTTGCCCATGGCGTGTGAGAAGCGTTCTCTGGTGCCAGCTTGCACCGCATCGGTGAGCAGCTTCAGCAGTGGCTCACCGAGCCGGTCTCAAGCGCCTTGTCCGCAGCGGGAATGGCGGGCCCAAGATCCCGACCTGCAGGTTTGAGCCCGATGTAGGGCGCCCCCATAAGCGCTAAGATAAGAATTGACCGTGATCTCTAGTTTTTGTACCCTGAGGGCATGAATGCCCTTGACGAAGACTGGAAAATCCTTCTGGGATTGTTCCCGCCGGACTGGGAAGTCGCGGCACGCCGAAGCGGTGCGGTCACGCGTCTTCGTGGTTTCGAGTCCGTCCAGGAGGTCTTGCGCACTCTGTTGTTGCACGTCGGTTGCGGCTATTCGCTGCGCGAGACAGCGGTGCGAGCGAAGGCAGCTGGCGTTGCCGAAGTGTCGGATGTGACGCTGTTAAATCGCTTGCGACAAGCCGAGGGATGGCTGCAGCGCCTGTGCCAGGAATTGCTGGCGGAGAATGGAGTGGAATGGCGCGGGCCACAGTCACGGCGGCCGATCCGCGCCGTAGACGCAACCGTGATCAAAGAACCGGGCAAAACCGGTTCGCAGTGGCGTCTGCACTTCAGCCTGCGGCTGCCGGAGTTGTCTTGTGATTTCTTCCAGATCACGGCCGCCGAGGGACAGGGAAACGGCGAGCAGTTGCGGCGGTTCCCCGTAGCGGCGGGGGATATCATCTTAGCGGATCGCGGATACTCGAACCCGCCCGGAGTGGCCGCAGTGTATCGACAAGATGCGGACGTCATTGTCCGAGTGAACACTTCCTCTCTGCCATTGTTCGGGCCCACGGGGCAGCCGCTCGCTTTGCTGCCGAAGTTGCGGAAGATCCGGGCCGCCGGCACGGTTCGCGAATGGCCGGCCTGGGTGCACGAGCAGAATCGGCGTATTGCAGGGCGTCTCTGTGTGGTGCGGAAAACTAAGCAAGCCATCGTCTTGGCGCAACGGCGTATGGCTCTCAAGGACCAAAAAAGGCAGCGCCAAAGCACACCGGAAACGCGGGAATACGCCCACTATGTAATCGTCTTCACCACCCTGCGCGAGTCCGAGATGGGTGCGGGTGAAGTGTTGGAATACTATCGTTTCCGGTGGCAAATTGAGCTGGTGTTTAAACGGCTCAAGTCCATTCTAGCCATGGGCCACTTGCCCAAGTACGACGAGCAGAGTTCTCGGGCCTGGCTCTACGGGAAACTCCTGGTGGCGCTGCTGACGCAGAAGTTAGTGCGCCTCGGTTGCGCTATTTCCCCCTGGGGCTACGATCTCTGGCAAACCACCGGTGCACAGCCCCTGGCGTGAGTTCCAGTTTGCCCTGCACCAACTCCAGCAAAGCGTTGCTCCCCGATTGAGACTGGAGGAAGTCCTAACGCACTGGAATGAGATCGCCATGGCGCTGGCCGAGCGCAACCGCAAGAGGATCCCGCAGCTCAACCGCCTTCTCTTATCTTAGCGCTTATGAGGGCCCCCCTCTCCCGCCCGGTGTAAGCGCACCAGGGTCTCAAAAAAATACCGATCCGCAAGCGCCCTCGCTTCAGGACTCAGTTTCCGGACTGTGACTGTTTGGTCGAAGGCTTTTCGTATTTCGGCTTCATCCGTCTTTTGCACCCAGATGAGAGCTAGATTGACGTTTCCGGTTTCCAGCGCTTTCTGAGCCGCCTTAACTACCGGTCCATCCATCCCGTCTCAGTGAGCTAAGGTGCGATTCGGCGCGAGAACTAGCAGGCCCAGAACAACCAGAGTCCAGTTCCAACTACGTTTTGACATGGTGCACCTTCCTTTTCGTATGCGACTTGTACTGTTCGGTTTCGACCTCGGGGGACGAAAGCGCAAGCAAGAAAGCGCTAACTTCCAGTACCCCCACGTACTCAGTTCTCCGGCTGGAGCGCAAGGATGATCTGCCCGCCGGCGATTTATTCATGCCCAATCAATATCGCTCTCGTGAATGACCGGTGGAATTCTGAATCGAGCTCCTGGTGGTTGCTTTGCGTTCGTGCATGCGAGGGTTCGCCTTCATTGCGATCAGAACACTCCGAAGATCGAGGTATTTGACAAGCGTCTTCGGTCCACGCCTGGTTCTTCGAGGCCACAGATCTCCTTGACGCTGTCCCCGAGTCTCTTGCGCAAGATCGACCGGCCATGTTCGAGGTGAAGATTCCTCGAAAGACAACCAGGGTAAACTATTCGTCGAGTGGCCATTCCGGTGGGCTGCATTCCTCGCAAGCCATTTCAACTGAGTCGAGCGAACGCAGGATATCCTGAATCGCAGGGAACTTATCCCCGGCGACAATCCATAGCGCGAAGATTTCGCCATAGCGGTCGGTCACAAAAACAGCGCGTCGGTGAAACTCGCCTGTACATTGCCCATCGTCGTCGAGATACCGACGTGCTCCGTGACTGCCAACGTCCACCCCAACGACGATCTCGGTAGGTAAAATGTTTGTCAGCGATGAAGCTGGTTCCTTAGCGAATACCAATACCAGCACTGCTTCTTTGTCGCTCAGATCCACTGCGCGCTGTAAGCGTCAGTCGAAGCTTTCAATTACCCACAAGTTTAGCTCCAAGAGCGAAGCCCAACTCGATGTCGGTCAAGCGGGACAGGCCTCTCCAAATGACCGCGTTTCCGGGAGCCGCATCATTGGCACGCGCGAGATAGCCCCCGAGTCTCGCGATCCTGATCAGGTAAGCCGAAATTGATTTTGCTTGTGGAAGCTGCTTGTCTTTGACCTTTGCCAGTTGATCGAGCAGACGAATTTCCGGCGCGGTGAACGCCAGTGTGGGTGAAGCATCCGGTACCGCGCGATTCATCATCGTCAGCCAGAAAATCCTCCAACTGAGAACGCAGAAGACCGCGATCAAATTGGTCAGCCGCTGTGCTGTTCGCAGTCGCGATTCCTCTGCTTTACAACCAGACTTCAGGATTTTGTGAAAGGTCTCGATCTTCCAGCGCATGCTGTACCATTTGAGCTTTTCTACGGCCTCGTCGCGAGAGCGCACCGGCAAGTCGGTGATCAATTTCCAATCGATCCTCTCTCGCCCGATCGGTGCTCCGCGTTCCTGTGCGTGGATGACCGTGAGCATGAGTTCCGGATACTGCTTCTGTTTGCCGATTGGAGGAAGCACCCGGATGCGGTGATATCGGATTTCCAAAATAGCTTTCGACTGATGACCCTTTTCGTCCGTCACTGGGATGCGATGCAGCCCTTGGATGCGCACTTCTCGCATTTCATCGGCAATGGTATGTTTTCCTTCTCCGGCAAGGCGATCCACGCAAGTGCGCACCAGGAAATGCGTGCCCAATTGCTTTTGCTCTGCAGAAGAGCTCGTAAATATCGCTCTCCCGGTCGCCGATGTGAACGCAGCGTTCTGGATCGTTCAAAAGGGCCGTGGATTGCTGCAAATTCTCCAGCCAGCGGATGCTTTCCTTTTTTTCAATCGGCACGCGCGTGGGATTGATTTTCTTCTTGAGAGCGTTGCAGCCTCTGAATTTGCTTCGCGTCCAGAACTTCATGGCCGTCAGACCCAGAGGCAGTCCATCGGTAGTCACCGCCAGGCTGGAATGCATCTGAATTCCGCAGACAACGTAATGCTTCAGCTGTCCGTTCAGGTGCCTCCCCACGGGGAGTCGATGCAGAATGCCAACCGAACGGATGTCCTCCCGGTGATAGTTAAATTCCGTCGTATCGTGAAGGACTAAAACAGTCGAATGCGTAGCAGCGAATCGCTCGTGTGTGGATTGGAAGTGTCCAGCAAGAATGTCCCCTTCGTTCACGCGGTGGTTAGACAGAAAACGATAGGCTGCCTTAGTGTTTGCCCAGTCCTGGCAAACCAAAGGAATGCTCTCGCCGGTGCCCTCGGAGAGCTGCTGGAAGAGTTTTCTGAATCGCTTGTTCAGCCGGACGTCTGTGAACTCACTGCCAACGAGTTCACGCTCAATCCATGTCTTGGTTTGGGAGGCGGTGGCGTGATCAACCCTCAGTGAGCGTTGCGACTCCTGCCGCTTCGTCATAACGGCAGTTCACCACGGGCGGGCCATACGTGCAGCCACAGTCCCACGCTGCTACGCGAATTCGCTAACAGAAGGTACTGGACCCTCTTCTACTCAGCCAGCCGACTTGTGGGTAATTGAAAGCAGTCGAAGGCCATCTTGACGATGATATTTGACTATGCGGCGTGGCTCGAGTTCTCGGTAAACTCGGCATCGATATTCCAGGGCAGAAGTTCTTCGATGCGGTTGATCGGATGCTGCGCGATGCGTAACAACACGTTGCGCAGGTAGCTCTCTGGGTCGATACCGTTCAACTTTGCTGATCCGATCAGGCTGTAGATGGCCGCGGCGCTCTCGCCCCCGCCGTCAGATCCTGCAAAAAGGAAGTTCTTTCTGCCCAGTGCCACGACACGCAGCGCTCGTTCCGCAGCGTTGTTGTCTATCTCCAGTCGACCATCATCGCAGTAACGCATCAGCGCTTCCCATAGTCCGAGTGCGTAATGGACGGCCAGAGAAGTATCCGATTTCCTGGAGAGCTTGCCCAACGTCTCTTCCAACCATTGTTTCAACGATTCCAGCAACGGTCGGCTGCGCTCGTTGCGCGCCTGACGACGTTCCTCGGGTTTTCGCCCTCGGATGTCTGCTTCGATGGCATAGAGTTCTCCGATACGACGAAGCGCTTCTTGCGCCACTGGCGATTTGTGCGCGACCTGAAGATCGTAGAACTTCCTGCGCACGTGCGCCCAACAGGCCGCTTCCTGTATGCTTCCAGCTTCGTAAATCGCATCGAACCCCGCGTACGCATCGGCCTGCAGCATGCCGCGGAAATGGCTCAGATGTGCTTTCGGATGTTCCCCTTTGCGGTCCGGCGTGTAAGCGAACCACACCGCCGGTGGTGATTCATCTCCTGCTGGCCGATCGTCTCGCACATAAGTCCATAGTCTTCCCGTTTTGGTCTTTCCCATGCCCGGTGCCAACACCGGAACTGGGGTGTCGTCGGCGTGTAGCTTCTCGGCGCTCATCACGTGACGTCGTAGCACTTCCACCAGTGGTTTCAGTAGTCGACTGCAGCCACCCACCCACTCCGCTAGTGTGGAACGATCCAGCTGCACTCCTTCGCGCGCATAGATTTCCGATTGACGATGCAGCGGAAGATGATCGCAGTACTTTGAGACCAGCACGTGGGCCAAAAGCCCAGGGCCAGCAATCCCACGCTCGATCGGCCGGCTCGGCGCCGCCGCCTGCACGATACGCTCGCAACGTATGCAAACCAGCTTCGTGCGCACGTACCGAATCACCTTGAAGCGTTCCGGCAAGTACTCCAGCATCTCGGAGGCATCTTCTCCCAGATATTTCATCTGTCGGCCGCAGTCCGGACATCCCGTTTGCTGCGGCACGTAGGTTCGTACCTCGCGCGGAAGTTGGTCTGGCAATGGCCGCCGCGCCGGGCGCGCCACGGCTGAGGCGCTCGATGACTTGGTCGTCTCTATATCCTGTGCCCGACTCGTTTCGAGCTCTCCCAGCCGGAGCTCCAGCTGCGCGATATGTCGGTCCAGCTTTTCCGACGAGCGACCGAACTGTTCGCGGCGCAGCTTGCCGATCAACAGCTTTAAATGCTCGATCTCCGCATCACGTGATAGGAGTTGTTCGTCCTTCGAAAGCAGTGCTTGGTGTTGTGCACGGACCAGAGCTTTCAGTGCATCGGGACCGAGTTGATCGAGATCAGGAAGCTCGGTGTGCTGCGTCATCGTGCGCGCAGTATGCCAGAACTATTTTTCTGTGCAAGAAAAAAATCCATGAAAACAAAAAATCAGTGAAGAAAATTGCACAACTGGAAACATTCACGACTTACACGGCCAGCTGCGGAGTCTGCGTGCGAATCGGCCGACGCCAGTCGATCCCTTCGAGCAGCATCGACAGCTGTGCTGGCGTCAGCGATACCGTTCCGCTCGTCGCTTGTGGCCAGATAAATCTCCCTCTCTCTAATCGCTTGGCGAACAGGCACAGCCCGTCTCCGTCCCACCACAACACCTTGACCAGATCCCCGCGCCGCCCGCGGAAAACGAAGACGTGACCAGAGAAGGGATTTTCTTGCAGCGCCGTCTGCACCATTCCGCTCAACCCCGTGAACCCGCGTCGCAGATCGGTCACGCCCGCGGCGATCCAAATGCGCGTTCCTGCCGGCGGTCCGATCATCCCCTTAGACACTCCAGCACCGTGCGTAGCGTCAACACGTCTACAGAACCTGCAATACGCAGAGTTCCACGCAAGAGCTTCACTTCCATCGTTCCCGATGACAACACCGCGCTTTCATCCTTCAGGGTTTTTGTGGGTCGTTCCGTCTTAACCTTCACTGGTAGAAGCGGCGTGGCAAGGCTGATGCCCAACCGTCCCTCGCGATACAGCTTGCGCCAATAGAAGACCTGGTTGGCATTCACCTCATGCCGGCGTGCCGCTCTGGCCACCGACGCCCCAGGCACCAGCGTCTCTTCCACGATGTCTCTGCGCTCTTTAATGGTTCGGCGTTGTTGCTTCTTCTTCCCGGGGCTCACCGGAGCACCTTGACCGAGTGTGTCCACGATTCCCTCAGCGTGGACACACCCAACTGTGTCCACACTAGTTATCCTCTTCGACTACTCACACTCTGTATAGGGGGTTACAACCGGACGCTTACTGCGCGCTTGATGAGGTTCCGAATAAACTGCTCGCATGACGGGCAGCAGCCATCATCGAGAAAGGTAATGACGAGATTCTTTTTCTGTTTGAAATCCCAAACGTGGACCACCGACCCAGATGCTGTGCACAGAGTCAATGGGGGAATGAGTTGGCGGACACGCAGCATTAGACCTCTTCGATTATTTTGCGATATCGCGATTCATCTCATCGCTCATTCATGGAGCCTCTGGAACGCTCTTGAGAGACGCCGTAGGCTGTTTGAAATCAGCGTGTCTTGGCAGCTTTGTTCTTGTACCACTCTGAATTCGCACTCGCGAAAATCGCCCACTTCTCCGGCAAATCTTCTAACGCAAATATCGCGGTAACCGGGCAGACCGGCACACACGCACCACAATCGATACACTCATCCGGATGGATGAACAATTGTGGTTCTGACTGGAACTCCGCCTCGTCCTTCCGTGGGTGGATACAATCGACCGGACAAACATCAACGCAAGCGGTATCCTTGACTCCGATGCACGGCTCGGCTATCACATAAGCCATCGCCATTTCTCCTGACGGGCGTTCGCGAGACGAGCGAAATCTTAATCGCTTGTCTCAAGATGAACGGTCCTTCACTCATTGGATGCGAGTTGAGGTCCAATTGATGCGCAGATCTCAAGCTACGACTATTCCGGAAAGAGTACGGTGACAAAAGTCACAGGTTGCAACTTGATCTGCTGGAGTTTTCTCGTGCACGTCGAAAAGCATGATAGCTGTCACTTTAGGCAAGACAAAAGACCCATTGCCAGTGCGACAGGCGGCCAGTTATACATGGAACGGTCTTGTCCATTCCGAGAATTGAGTCTCAGCTGGGAAGGGTGTTCGCAAATGCCAGTTCAAATTGGAGCAGTAGCTCACAGCTTCTCTGACCCGACCGGGCTGCTATCCGATTGTCATCGCCGCATTGAGATGTTCCTCGGTTCCCTGGGGGCCGTCGCAGAAATCATAGATCGTCCTCTGACAGAAGAAACGAGACGGGCACTCGATACCTCCTTACGCTACTTCCGCGAAGCGGCCCCGAATCACACCGCCGACGAAGAGGAATCACTCTTTCCAAGGCTGCGCCAGATTCTGCACGTCGATGCTCAATCAGCACTAAACTTGCTGGAGAAACTCGAGAACGAACATCGCTGGGCGACTCCTTTGCATGCGCAAGTGGAGAAGTTGGGACAAGAGTGCTTGACGAGGGGCAACCTGTCACGCTCGAAAGCCGAGGCGTTCAGAGAAGCAGTCGCTAGTCTTACATCCATGTACCTGCAGCACATTCGGGTGGAGGACGAAAGTGTGTTTCCGGTGGCCGCGCAGTTGTTGTCCCCGACGGAACGAGCCGCCATTGCGAACGAGATGGCAACTCGTCGAAAGACGAAGTTGGTCACGGAAATCCCTTATTCCCACTGGAACAGATAAGTGGAACTCGGTAGGACGCAGGTGGATCCTGATGAACCGATTGCACAAATGGTATTGTCGATCCGACTCCTGGAAGAAAAGACTAGAGAGTGAAATATTGCCATGGTCGCTCAATGGACTCGAGCTGGGCGATGACGTCCTGGAGATTGGACCCGGGCCTGGCCTGACGACGGATTGGCTGCGCCATCGATACCGGCGCCTCACGTGTCTCGAAGTGGATCCCTGTTTGGCTTTCTCTCTTAAAGAGCGTACTGCGAAAACCAACACCACTGTACATCTCGGCGATGCGACGGCGATGCCATTCCCCGACAAGGCGTTCTCGGGGGTTGTCTCGTTCACAATGCTCCATCATGTGCCTTCCGTTGTCTTGCAGAACCGGTTGTTCGCCGAAGTCTACAGGGTTCTCAAACCCGGCGGAGTCTTCGTTGGCGTGGATAGCGGGTGGTCCCTTCGGATGCAAATCTTTCATTTGGGGGATACGATGGTTCTTGTCGATCCCGCAGAGTTACCAATGAGACTTGAATCGACAAAATTCAAGTGTGTGAAAATCGAATTGGGGGTTGGAAGGTTTCGTTTTTGTGCGTGGAGGCCCTTGTCCGCCATCTGGCTTCCGGATTGCCTGACAGAGCGCGCAGTCTGACTTTCCTCACAGCGTTTACCCCAATGCGCGTGGCGTGCCTGTGGGTTGGGCGCCAAGGCTCACCAGGTAATAGCACCCGTCCGCTGCAAAGTAATGACGACAGCCGGCAACGAGAGCTACCACTCATACCGTTGAACGTGTTGGATCTGGCGAGAACGCTCACGCCGGATGCCTCCGTCATTCCGGAATTATGTCTTTAGAGGGAGCTTTGCAGAACCGGAACTGTGCTGGCTCAGCCTGAAATGGAGAAGTGACGTTTTCCGTTAGTGAAGATTCCGCCCCTTGGGGGCGGGGATTTTCAAGGCATGGGAATCTATCGTCCGATGCTGTGACTGGTTGTGAATGCTCAGGGCGAGAGGGATGAACTCCCGCGCTATTGAGCATCGGCTCGATGAGTTCCACCAGGTTATCCCTCAGCATGGTTGCATCCCTGCAGAGCCCGCTTCCGTTTCGCCCGGCGAAGTCATTGTAATCGTGTTCGAGGAATGTGCAAGCAACGATGTGACTGCCCGCCGGAGTTGTCGTTGGTGACGTGCCTCCTCGAGCTTGCGATCACGTGTGGCGTGAATTTCGGCTTGTCGGCCGGCGAGCATATCTTGCGGTGTCACATAGCCAATGGCGCTGTGCAACCGCACGGTGTTGTAGTGTTCCACGTAGGTTTGAATTAAACGCATCGCATCTTCCCGGGTTAGCGGTGCGCCAGGTCGAATGCATTCCGATTTTAGCGATTTGTGCCAACGCTCCAATTTGCCGTTGGATTGCGGATAGCCAGGCGACGTTCGCACATGAGTCATTCCTGCGATGCGAATGAACTCCTTGAAATCCCGGGCGATGAATTGCGGTCCGTTGTCGGAGATGATCCGTGGTTTTGCTTCCGGGTATTTCTCCCGCGCTCGTTGCAAGATGACTTCGATCTCCGCTTCGGTCATCGATTCTCGTAGATCCCAATGGACGATCAAACGGCTATAGCCGTCCAGAATGCTACACAAGTAGTAGAAGGTGCCGCTTACGTTGATGTAAGAAACATCGATATGCCAATGCTGATGCGGATGGGGTGGCTGCTCGAAACCGCACCCTTTGCGCGACGGCTTACCCTTCCATAGAGAGAGCAACCCGGCCTGTTGCAATACCCGCCAAACGCTGGAGGGGCTAACGGCCACGACATCCGCGTCGATCATCATGAACGTCAATCGTCGATAGCCTTCCAAGGGATGTTCCCGGTGGAAGTCGATGATGGCCCGCTTCTCCCACGGCGTGAGCCAGAAATCTCGGGGAATCCAGCCGTTGTGTTCATTGACGCGCCCGTAGCGCTCTCGCCAGTCGTAGAACTTGCTGGCCCGTACACCCAACCAGTGGATGAATCGCCCGGTGCCGATCTCGGTTTTTTCCGACCAGCACCGGACGAAATCTACCACCAGGTCCCGCACATCGTGCGGCACCCACACTTTGGTCAGAGCTCCCCAAGACTTTTTTTTAAAGCGATGTGCTCGGCCATCAATTCAGCCAATACCTCGTCCTTGGTCTGGATCTTTTTTTCCAGGAACTCGATGCGCTGCTGTTCGGCTTGGTGGTCCGGTCGGCTCTTGCCTTGAAAGGCGGCAGCGCCATTCTCGAAGAACTCTTTTTGCCAACGGTAGAACACCGTGGGCTGCAGCCCATGTTCCTCGCACAGATCGGAAACCGGCACTTTATCCAACAAGTGCCGCCTCAGGATGGCAACCTTCTCTTCCCCGGTGTAATGCTTTCGTTCTTTTTTCATGCGTCCTCTCCGCTATCTTAGCGGAAGAACGCCCTTTCCAGTTCCGGCTGAGGCAAGACAGAACAATGGCGTGTAAGAGCGGCTCAATCCCGAGAGGAGATAGTGAAAGCATCATTTCAGGTCTTCTCCGGAGGCATCCTCCTCTGGGAGCTTACAAGCAAATTTGAGATTCATACTGACCAGCTCTAGTTTTGCGAAACGGTAGATCCAGCGGAAGAATTCGTTTGGTGAAGAGTCACGCCATTTGCGCGTGATAAAAACCAAGGAAGGCCTTGGACCATAGAGCTCCAATCGCACTAAATATTCCGTTTGGCTCCGCGCAAATGCGAAGCTGCTAACGACGGGCTCGGGAGGGAGATAGTGATGCTCGTTGACAATAAGGAAAGGCGCTTCGGAAGATAAGGAGTTTCCTCAAATGCAGCTCGACCACAGCAATCCATCAATTTCGCAGCGACAGAGCCACTATCCATGTGGTCGTAGAGCTTGAGTTTGGGCCCTGGTGCGATTGCGGGAAAAATAGCAGTAGCCCCTAGAGCTCGTTCGGAGTGGGATCCCCTGCAAGGGGCATCAAAAAGCTAGAGAAGTTTGCGCTGCATGGCTTGCGTAACTGCCTCTATTGTAGGCGGTTATGGGTGGGGAGCTTCTGATTGATGTGATGCAAATGATTGCGAAGGGTTTGCAAGGTTAAGAGAACAAGCTACGAGCTTGGCAGCGAATGGCTACGCTGTACTTGCCGTGGACCTCTACCGAGGGAGAGTCACAAGCGCGCGATCCAAAGCTCGCGAATTGAAGCGCCGTCTGCCAGTAGCCCGCGCGCTCGAAGATCAGAAAGCGGCGTTTGATTATCTCGCGGCACGGCCTGATGTTGACACGAATTACATTGGGTCGATCGGCTGGTCCATGGGAGGCAGTTTCGCCCTCCAACACGCCATTCATGAACCACGACTAGCCGCTTGCATTGTGAATTATGGTGCCGTCCCAACGAGCCGTGCCGATATTCAGAAAATCAACGCTCCGGTGCTGGGTCACTTTGGCGCTCTTGATCGTGGGATACCACCCCGCAAAGTGCGAGCCTTTGAGAAAGTCATGAAACTTTTCAAAAAGTCCGTTGATATAAAAATCTATGATCGTGCGGGTCACGCATTTGAAAACTCCAATAACAAGAGGGGCTATCGACAAAGCGCTGCCGCGGACGCTTGGAACCGCACGCTTACCTTTTACGCCCGAGCCAGGAACTCAAGGACCTGAAGCCGACCATCTACGGTGTAGCGTAAGCAATGGATGGAGTCCGATTTCCCGGTCGAAGGATTGCGAAAGACCGCCTGGATCTTCGCCGTAGCTTCACTTTCGTTTTGTGGATTTCTTTTCCACCTTAGCCCGGATGTGTCTCAGTGCCTTCCCTTTGTGGATCGCCACATGGTCGGTCTTGTCACTCTGGATGAGATATTGAGGTTCGTCTCTCGAAGCGTGGTGCACATAACCCTTGATCCGTATATTAGATATAATTTTCTTGATGATGACACCGCGAACCCTCCCAGCTTCTGAATTCCATTCAACATGGTCGCCCCGCTTAAATATTCTGGCCATCGCTTTCGTCTCCATTCGAAGAAATCAGGTAACGTCATACCAATGAAGTTAGGATTTCTTTAGACGCTCGACACACACATGCGAATCAAAGTCCTCGTCGCGCTGCCGTTCGTAGTTCTGTTTTATCTCGCCCAATGTGTTGCCCGCTGGGAAAGTTGAAGGATTGAACTGCCACGGGATTCCTGAACAAGCCCAGCCCGTAAAACGCTCTTTTTCGACCCACACCAGCTCGGGGTTTGTTGTGAAGGACCTGCAGTTGGTAAGTTTTGTCAGTGTTTGGAATCTGTTCACGGTTGAACACCTACGAATAAGTCGTACAGAACGGCTGTTGCCGCAGTTCTCACACTGTATCGTTGGCAGTTGAAGTCAGCTTCCCCAACGTCGAGGTGGCGAGCATCCTTGAAAGACAGGCTGGCTTGTGTCGCCCCGACGAAATTAAACAGGATATCCGGTTCAGCTAGTTGCAGGTGCTGGTGAACGAAGGACTCACCGCACGATTAGCTCAGCTTTCATATTCGGGTGCAAAGTGCAGTTATAGAAATAGGTTCCTCTTTTAGGGACCACATATTTCCAGGAGCTGCCAACAGGAAGAATGCCGGAATCGAATTTCTTAGGTTTTGTCGATGTTGCGGTATGAGGGACGATGTCGTCGTTCTTCCATTCAACAGTATCGCCAATATTTACAGTGAGCACGGCGGGTTGAAACTTAAGTTCACGGATGATGACCGTGTGCGTTTGCGGACCTTTAGGAGCAGCGGCCAGCATGAGTCCGCCCGCAGGTCCTTGCGTGCCTAGCGAGCAAGAAACCAGTAGTAACACGACTGTCGCTGCTAATGTTGAAGCTACCGATCGCATGCTCGAGTGGGGCACATTCATGCTAGTTCTCCTTGGTTGTAACGCCGGCTCTTACTGGGGTTTCTTTGCATCATGTGCTGCGGCGGGGTCAACGGTGGCTTGGACGTTCCGTGCATGCTCAAGATGGCCGAGGAAGAGAGTCTGAGCGCCCTCGAGAGCGGCCTTAAGTTCCGCGTTCTGCGCGTTCGGAATCAAGACACCGGCGAGTGCATCCGTAACTTGCTTGTGATAAGCCACCTCGTTGTCGATGTAGTATTTGTCAAAGGCCTTGCCGTGCAGGCTCTTCAGCTTTGCCGTAACTTCCACGGACGTAGCCTTGAGACTGTTGCTCGTGTCATTGTCGATTGGAGTTAGGTGAAGCTTGCCCGCCAGTTCAATGACGGACTTCTGGACCGCTCCGTGATCGGTAACCATCTGTTGCGCAAAAGCTAGAACTTCCTTGTTCTTTGACTCGGTCAACGCGAGTTTGCCGTAGTCGATGTCAATCTGATTTGCAGCCAGAACGATCGCCGATATTCGCTTCGCTCGGAGGCTGTTGTGCAACGCTCTCGGAAGCGAAAACAAGCGAACCGAGCAAAGCAGCTGCGGACAAAACCAATACGCTTGAACTCTTCATTCGTGTATCTCCTTTTATGATTTTTTGTGGTGCTCCTGCATGGTCTGGAAACAACGGCTATCCTTAATTCTTCAAGTCGATCTCTATCCTGGAACTGTTTAAAACTTGTCACAATGGTCTGTTTATACCCAAGGAAGAGACGCCTGTAACTGGAGCGAAAACACATCACCGTCTCTGGTACGACCGAATTGTTCAGAAAACGCCGGAAGAGAAATGAACACTTCCAGGTGGGAGAAACGGATCGACCGCGCGAAGGAACTTGCAATGGCCCATCCATCCGCTTGCGAGGTGTTGCGATTTTACGAGAGGATCGCGGGCTTCGAGAGGGCCTTTTATGCTGACATCGGATCGGCGTGCGGTCATGCGAAGGAGGCTCGTGCTCCCGGTAGGTTGCGCAATGAATTGGATTTGTTTGTTTTGCTGCCCAAGTTTCCTGGCTTTCTTACGCTCGTTGAGTCAATCGCCCCTGCCCTTCTGGCTCGGTCCGCAGGGGAACTGATTGCGCGAGGCACTCGGCATTGGCAAGAGTTGCTACAGGTATGCTGGACAGACGCAGACCGGCAACTCAGGCCAACCTGCGCCGAAGCGGCACTTTCTCGGATTTTCTTACAGCCTTATGCGGAATATCTCGCCGACCACACGCAGCTGGGGTCTCTCGACCACCTGTTTTCGGCTTGTCCCCTTTGTGGAGGGATGCCTCTTGCCGGTGTCCTCCGGCAAGAGGGAGATGGAGGAAAGCGATCGCTCATTTGCAGTCTTTGTTCGAACGAAATGGAACTTTCAGCGCATGTTGTGTCCAGCCTGTGGAGAAGAAAACGTCGAAAAGCTTGTCATTTACACGGCAGACCAATTTCACCACGTGCGAATCGAGGCGTGCGATACCTGCCGTTACTACATTAAGACGATCGATTTGACGAAGAACGGCAACGCGGTTCCGGTAGTAGATGAATTGGCGACGATCCCTCTGAGCCTTTGGGCGATATAGAATGGGTATTCGAAGTTGCAGGCGAACTTCCTGGGGATCTAACAGTTTGACTAGCCGGCGAGTCCTCAGTGGTATTTTCATTTTTGTTGCTGAATGGCCCGGTCTTGGATTGTTTCCGATATTGCCCAAATGATCCGAGCGACTCGGATAGCTGCGAGCCAGGCCTCACCTGAATCACCAAGTGCTGTCCCCATCCATCCTTTATATTAATTAAGTTAACCAAGTGAATTCCCCTACGAGGCGCAATCGCAAAGTGACAGGGAGGCGGCTCTCTCTGAAAATAATCCTTTGTAATGAATAGTTTGGCTGCCAGGCCAACATCTTTTGAAAGTAGCCCCTGAAGCTCATTTGGATCGAGATCCTCTGCAAGAGGTCGCAATTCAAAAGGACTATAGAAGTTTGCGTTGCATGGCATGGGTGACTGCTTCCAGGCGGTTATGGGTGTGAAGTTTCTGATTAATGTGGTGTAAATGGTTGCGCAGAGTTTGCAAGGTTATCTTTAGCTTGCGCGCAATGACCACCGAGTTGTTGCCAACGGAGAACGACCGCAGGATTTCTATCTCCTGTTCGGAAAGAGGGAGGATCGGTGATGGACTTGCCACAACGTCTGGTATTGCGACGAGTTGACGCGAAACATTGATCATTGTGCGCAAAAGTCCTTCGTTCTTTTTCCTTTCGGTGATGTCGTGGGCGAGGTGCACAATCAGACGTTGATGGTTCCGAGGGTTTTCAAACACTAAGGTAGACACACTCACCCACAGGCGACGCCCGGCTCGCGTCTTCGCTTCCAGATCAAAGTTGGGGATCTCAAGGTGCTTAGCAGCGCAATCCCTGATGCTGCAATTCTCGCCACAGAACTCGGTGCCCAAGGCGCCACGTCCCTGCAAAATCTTATGGCACACGCTGTTGAGAGCTTCCGCCGCGCTGTATTCAAACAGTTTCTCCGCGGCTTTGTTCCAAGAACGAATCTCACCCAGTTCGGTGACCGTAAAAGCGGCGTCCGACGTTCCCTCCAGCAGATTAAAGAGCTCAAGTTCCAGCACGATCGAACTCCTGCGATGGGTGTATCCATTCACCATCGTTTCGACTGACGGCAGCAGCAAATTGAACTGAGCGTGGCGAACTCCCCGCGAGCCGAGGATGCTTTCGATTCGAGCCGCGCCGTACCGGTCTTATATTGCATGTCGTCCCACATATTCGTCCGATCTGCCGCTCGACAAGACTCTCGACAACACGGAGACTAACAATCTGGGAGCATCGAAAGCTATCCTGCTTTAGGAGGAGACCGGTACTTACTCTCGAACGATGGTTTTTAACTTCTCAGCCATGCGGGCGACGTGGGCAAGGGAATCAGGGCGTGTTTTTTCGATGATGTGCGCGCGGTAGATCTTGACGGTCAGTTCGCTGGTTCTCGACTCTGCACACTGTGCAATATAAAAATCACCCGGATCACCGGTTGGCGTCTGCATTACTGCGTCCCTCGTGTGAATGGTGGTTCCACAGGTGCTACGAACTGCGTTCTACTTCGTCCAGAGTGCCATGACCGGGCACATCGTCAGCGTCTTCCCGTTTCGAAACCGCGTCTCCCCTGCAGAGGCGTTCGAAGGACTTGAGCTGGGTGAGGGGAAACTCTCACGCCCAGTTCTGAGAGGGCCGGGCGGCCGCAAGACCGCGTCTTCTTGTGTCACTCATCGGGAGACAAACCGGCTGTGCGCGATCTATGCGCCCACTTGCGCGAGGACGGGTTTGAACCCTGGTTGGATGAAGAGGCACTTCTACCAGGACAAGACTGGAAAGAAGAAATTCCGCTGGCTGTGCGTGCGACGTGGTTATTGTCTGTCTCTCTCGTAAGTCCGTCAACAAAGAAGGCTATTTGCAGAGAGAGCTGAGAGATGCCTTATTGGTGGCGGAGGAAAAACCTGAAGGTGCCATCTTCATTATTCCGGCTCGGCTCGAGGCGGTTGATGTTCCAAAGCGCTTGGCGCAATGGCAGTGGGCTGACCTATTTCAACAGGGTGGCTATCAGCGACTTGTGCAGACTCTACGTCAATTGACGCGTGTACAACCTGAAACGGAGCGTGCTGCAACGCATGATACGAAGGCCGACGTCGCAATTCCTAGGCAAGAAGTTCATGGACGATCACGACGACAAACAGGTGGGTCGGAGGGTCTCGCCACTGAAAAGCCCACGGCTGAATTAGCTCGCGGATGGCCTAGACAGGAGTCGGAAAACGAAACAACAGAATCGATGATACGTGACGAGTACGAGGTCATCCACCCGATCTCTAGAGGGCATTACAGTGAGGTCCTCAAGTGTATTGCGAAGAAGACAGGCGGTCTTTGCGTTGTCAAGCGGACAGCCGCGAATAGGGTCAACGTAAGAGCGCTAACTGCAATCGGGAATGTGGATTGCGCAAATCTTGCCAAGCCGAGGCGAATATGGGAACTCCCTGGTAGTGTTTTTGAGGGTATGCGTCAGAGGAACGCACCTATTTTCCGGACATGAGTTGTGCTGAAGTGGAGGGATGAGAGATAAACAAGCAATTGGGAGAGTTCAGCAGCGGCGGAGGCGTGCAGAAGTGGAGCAACTGGTCGACGCATTTGAGTCCAGCGGGTCGCGGCGGCAAGAGTTTTGTCAAAAGCAGGGCATAGCCGTGGGGACGCTGGATTTCTGGCGGAAGAGACGACGGCAGAAACGGGAGATGGTCGCAGGCCATCGGCGGAGAGCGCGCAAAGGGGATGCCAGGGCAGAGGTGGGGAGCAGCAGCAGGCTTGTGGCGGTGGAATTAGCTGGAACGGCGTCCAGCGGCAGGTTGGCAGTGGTGCTGCCGCGAGGGCGGCGAGTGGAAGTCTCGGAAGGGTTTGATGCAGCGACGCTGGAGCGTTTGCTGGGTGTGTTGGAACAGGCGTAAGCGATGTTTGGGCTGGGAGCGGCGACGCGGATTTACCTGGCGGTGGGTCGAACCGACATGCGCAAAGGATTTAACGGGCTGTTCGGATTGGTGCGCGACCGTTTGCAGTGCGAGCCTCTGAGCGGGCATATGTTTTTGTTCTGCAATGGACAGCGCAATCGGGTAAAGCTGATGTTCTGGGATGGCAGTGGGTTGTGGGTGTGCGCGAAAAAATTGGAGAAGGGCCGCTTCCGGTGGCCGGAAGTAAGCGACGATCAGAACAAAGTGCAGTTGAGCCACGAAGAACTGGCGCTGTTACTGGGTGGGATCGATCTGCGGCAGGCGGAACGGCGGCGCTGGTACCGGCGGGAAGTTCCTGAGGAACCCGCGGCATAAGTTGTTACAGGAAATTTACGGTAAGCCGCGAGAATATGATTGCATAATGGTAATCATCGTGTTACTTAGTAAGTTATCGTGAATCGGAACCCTTCCGAGCCTCCCATCGACGAACTTCTCGAACAACTAAAGAGCCAATTGCCCGAGCCGTTGTTTGCCACGGTGAGCGAAAAGTTCCTGGCGCTGCAATATGCAGAACTAAAGATCCAGGTACTGGAAGAGCGCCTGCGGTTGAAGCGCATCCAGATGTATGGTCCGGGGAGCGAGAAACTGACCAACGAGCAGTTGGAATTGCTGGAATTGGAACCGGGAGTGAGCACCGCCGAGGTGCAAGCGGAGAGTGCACGCGAACCGTTGCCTGCGCGACCAACGGAGAAGAGAGTTCGTCATCATCCGGGCCGCCAGGCGCTGCCGGCGGAACTGCCGCGGGTCCAGCGGGTGATCGGTTGCACGGCCGAGCAGTGCATGTGCGGCGGTTGCGGCCGTGAAACAACGGTGATCGGCTACGAAGAGAGCGAGCAGCTGGATGTCGAGCCGGCGAAGTACTTCGTGGTGGTGACCAAGCGCGAGAAACGCGCTTGCAAAAGTTGCGAGGAGCGTGGCGTGCTGGCGGCGCCACTGCCACCGCGTATTATCGAAAAGAGTTTGGTAAGCGATCGCATGGTGGTCGACACCGTGGTCAGCAAATATGCGGATCACTGTCCGTTGTACCGGCAGAGCGCCATGCTCGAGCGCGACAGCGGCGTGGAGCTGAGCCGCCAGACCCTGGATGGCTGGGTCATGCGCGTAGGCGAATTACTGGTGCCTCTCGCCGAGGCGTTACGGCAGGAGTTACTCCGCGGAAGTTACCTGCAGGCGGATGAAACGCCGGTCGGTGTGCAGATGCACGATGGGAAGGGCAGCAACCATCTGGCCTATCTGTGGCAATACGGGCAACCGCATGGGGCGGTGGTGTTCGACTTCCGCATGGGGCGTGGGCGCGCAGGCCCGAAACACTTTCTGGGGAATTTCGATGGCCTTTTGCAAAGCGATGGATATGCCGTTTACGATTCCGTGGGCGGACCGAAGATGGTGCACGCATGCTGTTGGTCGCACGCGAGACGAAAATTCGTGGAAGCGGTGAAGTTGCATCCTCAAGATGTAGAGGCGATGCGCATCGTCAGACTCATCGATGAGCTGTTTGCCATCGATGCCGAAGCGCGCACTGCGAATCTGGACCACGCCGCGCGCCACCTCCTGCGCAGAAAAAGAGCTCCCGCGTTGCTCGAGGAGATCAAGGCCGCCGTTACCGCAGCACGTACTACAGCACTGCCCTCTAGCGCCCTGGGAAAAGCCGCGAACTACACGCTGGCGCTTTGGCCCAAACTCACGCTCTTCCTGGAATACCCAGAACTTGAGCTCAGCAACAATCTCGCCGAAAACTCCATGCGCCCCGTAGCGATCGGTCGCAAAAACTGGATCCACATCGGCAGCCAACAAGCCGGACCTAAAGTCGCCGCCATCCTCTCCGTCGTCGAAACCTGCCGACGCAGGGACATCCCCGTGCGCGAATACTTGGCGGCGGTCCTCCCCGGTCTTGCTGAAACTCCCATTCATCGCCTACCCCAACTCACCCCAATCGCCTGGGCCTCACAAAACCGCTAACCTCCACTCTCGTCTCAACCATGGTTGATCATGGTTTGCTCTGACGCATACTTTTGAGGAGTTGCCCTACGTCGGGGGCGTTCGTCTTTCGCACTCGGTGGCGCCAGGCGTTGGAGGACTCACTGGTAGCGTACTTGAGAGTTTTTGCGACCAGGTTGGGAAAACGCTATCGAGCCTTCACGAGGCGGGAATCATACATCGTGATATTCATTCAGCTTCCCGACCACGCGACGAGATCGTATTAAAATCCCAGCGTCAATTCGGGTTTTTGATTTTACGGACAACATACGGACAATTAAGAGGGGAAGAAAGCCGGGTCCTCGTCCCTAAGCGACGCCAGATAAAGCGTTTATGGAATTGGTATTCATAGTTCGGGACCAGGAGGTCGGTGGTTCAAATCCACTCGCCCCGACCACTTCCACTTGTGTGCGTAGCATGCAGATGCAGTAGGGAACTTCCCGTTTGTCCCTGAACTCCCAAGGCAGTCTGAGCTATTCAATGTTTATAACACAAGTAAATAGCTGCAGGCTGGCGCAAGCCGCGGGATTTCGGCGTGGCGCTAGCTGCTCGTTGTTGCAGCGTGGTGGGAATTTCGTACGGAGGGATCAATCCATGACGCTATTTTTTGCGTGCAAGGATTGCGGTGACTTGCTCCAGGTGGTTGATGTCGTGCCCGGCCATCATGGACGCAAGGCGCTCGATAGATTCCTCGCCGCGCTCAGCATGAATGCCATGGTGCTTCCACTGCTGCGGGGTGAGGCTCTTGTAGAGCGCCAGGTTTGCGTCACGCAATACGCGGAATTGCTCGAGAGACTTGCGCGCGTCGCGCTTTCCGTATTGTCCGGCGGCCAGCCAAGCTTCTTGATCGTAGGCCTGGATCGGAGTGCCGGGCGCGCCAAGAATCGCGCGAAGCCTCCAGCTGGCCACGATTTCCGCGTCGGCCAGATGCGCCAGAATTTCCGCAACCGACCACTTCTCCGGTGCCGGACGCTTCCGCAACTTTGCCGGCGTCGCGCCTTCGATCAGCCGTTCCAGTTTTTTCGCCGTGGCAGCCTGCACCATCACGGAATCCTGTCCGGCGACTTTCGACTGAATCCGCTGCACATACTGCTGAATCGTTTCTTTCATAGCTGTAAATCACCCTCCCGTTGCGTTCCGCAGGATGACACAATCCTACGAAATCCCGAAAAAGTCTACGCCACCCCGCAAATCGTATCTCGACACAGAGGCCATGCTTCTCGGTCAATCCCGTGAATTACCACCGACCCTCCACGCCATGCCGGCTATGTTGTAGCAACATGAATTTGTCACCCTAACGGCAACATAAAAATGTCACCCCCCTGGTAATGCGGAGTGCTGCAAGCGGGTGTCGCCGTAGTAGAGCGCGACCCGGCCGTCGAGGGCTTGGTAGATTTGCACCTTGGCGCCCGCGAAGCTGAAGCGGCGTGCTTGTTGGGGAATTTGGAAGCGGCGGCCCTCCCACTGCACGACGTTGTCGTTGCTGACGATGCGTTCATGCAGGAAGCAGCAGATGCGGTCGATATTTTCCGGAGCGGGCCGCCACGCGGTGGCCGCTTCGCGAGGCGACCGGGCGAAACGGCGGTTGTAGTGGGCGATGAATTTGCGCAGCACGATGTTGGCGGAGTCGAGGTCCTGAGCGGCGTCGAGGCGGAGTTCACTGCACAGGCGATCCTGCAGCACGCCCCAGAGGCGTTCGACGCGGCCTTTGGCCTGCGGGCTGTTGGCGACGATGAAGGTGATGCCGAGTTGTTCCAGCGCGCGGCCGAACTGGGTGGGCTGGCGTTTTCCGGCCAACTGTTCTTCCACGGTCCAAAAGTCGTCGTTGCGGACAAAGATGCCGCTGTGATCGCCGTAAAATGCCAGCGGCACACCGAAGCGACGCAACAGCTGGCGAAGCAAGCAGAGATAGCCGAAAGCGGATTCCGTGGGGAAGAATTGCGCGGCCAGGATTTTGCCGGTGGCGTCGTCTTGCATGCCGAGAGCGGTGATTCGCGGGTCGCGGCCTTCGAGCCAGTCGTGCGGACTACCGTCGAGTTGCACCAGTTCGCCAAGCCGCGCGGAACGCACGCGGCGCTTTCTCGGCGAGCCCAGGCCGTTCTTGCGGAGCAAACGGCGCAGGGTTTCACGGCTGAGGGAAAAGCCCTCGCGCTCGACCAGTTTCTCGCAAAGATGGTGGTCGTTGAAGCCGACATAAGTGCTCCGGGCCAGTTGCACGATGCGCCGGCGCACGGCGTCGGGCAGGCGGCGGTGGCTGGGCCGGCCGCGGTTGGCGTGAGCCAGAGCCGCCTCCCCGTCTTCGCGCATGCGTTTCTTCAATGGAGACATGGCGTGTGCCAGAGCCGCCGTACTCCTGTGTCTGAGCGTGCGCCAGATTAAGCGCTTGGTCTCCTGTCTCATGGGGTGATATTTTCACGTTGCCGTTAGGGGGTGACAGAATTATGGAGCTAAGACACCACGCCATGCCGGCTATTGCGCCTTCTCATCTTTCGGAGTAGGCTTCCCGAATCCTCGTTGTTCCTGCCGTTATGCGGACACCGGATTGCCCTGTCCTCAGGAGGTCTCGCACATGTCCCTGTCTCCCAAGGAAGTGATTCGCCGTCTTTACAAGGAAGTGTGGAACGAACGGAAGTTCGATCTCATCGATCAACTGGTTTCGCAGAGCCACGCGCTTGTGGCTCCGAATGTTTCCGGCGCGGCGGTCGGGCCTGCCGCCTACAAAAAGCAGATCACGGCGTTCGTCGCGGGCTTCCCCGACTTGAAATTCGTGGTTGACGATCTCATTTCTGAGAATGACAGGGTTGTCGCAGTGTGGAATTGGTCCGGAACTCATCGCGGTGAATACCTCGGGATCGCGGCAACGAATAAGAAGGCCTCGGTAACGGGAATCACTATTCACCAGCTCGCGAATGGGAAAATCCTGGATTCCCATGCAGCCTGGGATTCCCTCGGACTGCTGCGCCAGCTGGGCGTCGAACTGCCTAAGAAGGTCGAAAGACGCGCCGTATCTACTCCCTGAGCCTGGTCGAAGGTTCAGCTTCTTCAAACTGTTGTCCTTTGCGCACCGGTGCCGTGCCGTTCTATTGCCGGCAACGCTGCGTTTCTTCAGGATGAAGAACGCAACTTTTTTTCATCACGGGGTTTGATACACAGACCCTGATCTCTGATCGCCCTAAAAGGAGAATATTCCGTATGACTAAAGCGAAGCTGGTACTTGGTAGTGTGCTCGGTGTGGCAGCCCTGATCTGTGGTGGCGTTGCGGTGGCACAGAAGCCTGTAGATGACATCAGCGGCAAAAAGCATCCGAATCTCGCGGCGGCGCAGCACTTGTCGCAGCAAGCTTGGGAGAAGATCGTCGCGGCGCAGCAAGCCAACGAATGGGACATGCAGGGGCACGCGGCCAAGGCCAAGGAGCTCTTGGACCGGGTCAACGAGGAATTAAAGCTCGCGGCAGAAACCGCCAACAAAAATCACAAGTAACTCTCGTTTGTTGGTCGCAAGTAAATTAGCGGCTGCGTCCGTTCCGGCGTCTCGTTGACAACGGACGCAAGCCCCAAGCCTGTCATCCATCGGAATTTCATGTATTTCCCCCCTACCCATCGCGTGCTATCTTACGCACTCCTTTTTCGCTGCAGGGGACGGAAAGTGTTGCACTCGCCGGCTCGCTTGATATTTTTTCTTCTGCTCTCACTGGTACCGCCGCTCGCAGGCGCTCCGGAATGTCTTCGCGGAAATCCCGCAGCCCTCTCAATCGCGAATCGGACTCCCGGGCAACCTCAGAGTCTTTCGCCGACTTCCGTGCCCATCTTCGTAAGCGATTTCGAACTGTTCGCCGTCGGTGGCGTGGCACCGCCTCGGCGGGCCAGTTCGCCTGCGAGAATCAAGAAGCCGACAGCAACTCCGGAAGCGAAAGACGCGCCATCACCGGTACTTGAGGACGGCGAGCTGCCGGCGGAGCAGGCGCGCCAGTTAATGGACTTGTTCTCAGACACGCTGGTTGAGTCTTTGCAGAAGGCTGGATTCAAGGCTGCCGTTCGGCGAGCCGCCAGCGGAGGCAGTTCCGGCACGGGCAAAGGCGTGGCGCTGCGAGGAGTGTTTGCCGAGCCGGATGACCTGAACCGCATTCGTCGCGCGATTTTGGGCAGCCGCGCTCCCGGGGCCAAGTTCTTGCTGTATGTCGGTAGCTTCAACCTATCGCGTCCAGACCAGCCCCTCTATCAACTTGCTTCGGTGCAAAACTCTGACAACCGATATGGCCCCGTCATCACGCCCAACGCCTATGTTCCGTTGGTGAAGTACGAAATTCCGAAGAATCCGACCGAGGAGGATGTCCGCAAGGTGTGCGACGACATCGCGCGTAACCTAACGGCGTTACTCAGCGCGAATCCTGCTGCGTTTGCCCAGTAGCAAAGCCCACCTTTATCAGGAATTCACGCTCCCATCTCACTTGCAAATGAGACCATCCTGGTTGAAACTTTCATAAGGCCTCTTCCGCGCATCATCGGTCGGAGGCCGGCCCGGAACGCGATTCTTGATAGGAGGCACAGGAATGCTGGCTGTACCACATCCATTCCTGCGCCGACTTGCCAAGCCATTGGCAATCGCTCTTGGTGTGCTGTCGCTCCTGTTCCTGCTGCAAGTCTCCACCCACTCGCACGCCAACGGTCAAGACGAATCAGCCTGCCGTCTCTGCCAGGTGGCTCATTCGGTGATAGCACCGGCGGTTTCGGCGCTGCAACTGAGCGTCCCGCTGGTATCCTGCGGTCAGGTAACGGCCACTGTCACCGTTCATCTCTCCGAATCTTTTTCTGAGCACTCCCCCTCGCGCGCGCCTCCCTCTCTGTAACTTCCTCAAGCATCTAATCTTTGGAATTGATTCGAGCGCGGCACATTCTTTGCCCGTGCGACCGCTTTATTTTTGGCGGGCCTACCCACTCCCATACCAAGCGCTCCCTACGGGGTCGGAGGAATCATGCGTTTTATTTTTCGCGGATCGGGATTTATTGCCGTAAGTCTCATTCTCTTTGTTGTCGCTACTTCTGCGCAGTTGGGTAATTCCGGTTCAATCGAGGGTGTGGTTAAAGACCCTTCGGGTGCTGCCATCGTCAATGCCGCGGTAGAAATCAGGGATCCGGTTAGCGGCTACTTGCGTACCACAAACACCAACTCCGAAGGCGCATTCCGATTCACCAATGTGCCTTTCAACCCATACCACCTCAGCGTTACCGCCGACGGCTTCGCCCCTTTCGCTCAAGATGTCCAAGTGCGCTCCTCGGTGCCTGCGACGGTGGACGTTGCTCTGAAGATCGGGACGGAAGCCACCAAGGTTGTCGTCGAATCGGGCGGAGACCTGCTGGAAAACGATCCCACATTTCACAGCGACTTGGATCGCAACAGCTTCGCCAGGTTGCCCTTGGAAAGTCCCTCGTCTTCGGTCAGTTCTCTCGTGACTCTTACGACTCCGGGCATTGCCGCGGATTCCAATGGTCTGTTCCACGGTCTGGGTGATCACGCGGAAAACTCGTTTTCCGTGGACGGCCAGCCCATCACCGACCAGCAAAGCAAAGTCTTCTCCAACCAGATTCCGTCATCGTCCATTCAATCCCTGGAAGTAATTTCTGGGGCGCCACCGGCGGAATTCGGAGACAAGACCAGCCTGGTGATTAAGGTGACCACGCGTTCGGGACAGGGTGTAACGACCCCGCACGGCTCGGTGATTACCTCGTATGGCTCGTTTGGCTCCGTAACTGGCGCTTTTGACCTGGCCTATGGGGGACCGAAATGGGGGAACTTCATCGCTGTGGATGGTCTCAATACGGGACGATTCCTGGATCCACAGGAATTTTCCGTGATACATGCCAAGGGCAACCTAGAAGATGTCTTCGACCGGGTGGACTACCAGTTCTCCGACAAAGACACGGTCCATCTCAACTTCGGGTACTCACGGTCTTGGTTTCAGACGCCCAATTCGTATGACAACTTCAACGTGGGGGTTACAGGTCCTGATGACTTGCCGGTTGGACCCACCGATCAGCGGTCGAAAATCCAAACCTATAATATTGCCCCAACCTGGACGCGCCTCATCAATCCGAGCTTGGTGTTCACTCTCGGCGGCTTCGTCCGACACGATGGCTACAACTACTACCCCAGTAACGATCCGTTTGCGGATCTGGGACCGCTCCAGCAGGAGACCGTTGATCAGAATCGAAACTTGACGAACGCCGGCGCGCTGTCGTACCTGTCGTACGGCAAAGGAATTCACAATGTGAAAGCGGGGATCAGTTATGAGCAGACGTTCCTCACAGAGAATGACCACTTTGGGCTCGTCAGCTCGACACTGAACTCGCCTTGTCTCGACGCACTTGGGAATCCCGTTCCCGGTTTTACCAGTCAGACGCAATGCACCGGAGCATTGCAGCCAAATCCGAATACACCCAACAATCCCAACGCCACCGCACCTTATTTCTTTCCTGTGCTGGTGCCCTATGACCTTACACGCGGCGGGACTAGCTATTTGTTCCACGGCCACACCGACGTGAAGGAACTCGCGTTGTACGTTCAGGACTCCATTACCTTCCACAACTGGGCATTCAACCTTGGAATTCGCGGCGATATTTATAACGGCATCTCGATAGCGCGCCAAGCTGAACCTCGCTTGGGTGCCGCTTACAACATAAAGAAGACCAGCACCATTCTTCGCGCTTCCTATGCGCGCATCATGGAAACGCCTTTTAACGAGAACCTGGTCCTCGCGAGCACAGGATGCGGCGATGCAGTTGTGAATGCGATTATGGTGGGCATCCAGGGATACCCCTGCATCACTTCGCCGCTGAAGCCGTCCTGGCGCAACGAATTTCACGCTGGGTTCCAGCAGGCTTTCGGCAAATATCTTGTTGTTGACGCCGAATACCTGTGGAAGTACACGCACTACGGATATGACTTCAGCGTGTTCGGCAGTACCCCCATCACATTTCCAGTGGAATGGCACAACTCCAAAATACCTGGATACGCCATTCGTGCCACGGTTCCGGAATTTCATGGCTTCACCGCGCTGGTCGTCATGTCCAGTGTGGCGGCCCGTTTCTTTCAACCGCAAATGAGCGGAATCGGAGTTACTCCTGCAGGCCAGGGTGGAACGGGCGTGTTCCGTATCGACCACGACGAGACGTTCAACCAGACCACGCATCTGCAGTACCAGCCCTGGAAGACTGGTCCGTGGGTGGGCTTCAACTGGCGCTATGACAGCGGTCTCGTCGCCGGCGGTGTGCCGTGCGCCGGGGGGGATTGCGCCAATGGGCCAATGGGAAGCGACAGCGTCGTGGATGCATCCGGCCTGACACCAGACCTGCAATTCCAGGCGGGACTGGCTTGCGGTGGAATTTATGCAACCCCGGTTACACCCATTAGTTCCTCTCTAGGCGCGAATCTCTGCCCGGCCTCGCAGTATAGTTCCAAGTACATCAAGATACCCGCGCCCGGCACCGAGAACGATGATCACAATCCACCGCGCATTGCCCCGCGCAACCTGTTTGACGTGGCCGTTGGTCACGACAATCTGTTTCATGGCGATCGCTACCGATGGAGCGCGCGCTTCACGGTCATCAACGTGGCCGACAAAGTCGCGCTCTACAACTTCCTTTCCACTTTCAGCGGAACCCACTATGTCACGCCTCGAACGCTGACCGGCGAAATCGGCTTCCACTTCTAAAGCGGCTTGAACACGAGACACCCGGCGAGAAACTTCAATCGGAACGCTCGCCGGGCTGTCCGCCTGGGAAAAGTACAGAACCACGGCCCAGTTGGTTTTTGCAGTGATCGCCCGTGATTCTGGTTCGAAAAAGCGAATCGCGTGAGGCCTCCAAGTGGATAAGCCCGCCAAAATAGAACCGGGCCAACAGGTCTCCAGTGTTTTTGTGCCGGTCTCGCATCGCGGCCTGTCCAAACAATTGGAAAGTCACGAATGGCGAAAGGACCTTTTGATCTCTTGGCTGTTTCAAATGTGTATCCGGCTGCAAAGGTCACTCGACCGCCGTTTTCTGAGATTTGGAATGACCGTTCAGGAAGCCAGTGTGCTTCTTCGCTGCGTCGAAGCCCGAAGCACTACACCAGGGCAGCTAGCGGTCGCGCTCGGCAGAGATAAAGGCATGATCACGAGGTTTGTCGATCGTCTTGAGTCTAGCCGTTTGATCCTTCGCCATTCCAATCCGCGCGATCGCAGGTTTTCCGTTATAAGACCGACCGCAAGGGGCAAGCAGGTAGCTTCGGACCTGGCGGGCGTGTTTGACGAAATTCGAAAAGAACTCTTTGTAGGAATTTTGGAAATGGAGATTCAGGAGTTATCCACGATGATGGCGCGACTGCACAAGAATGCTGTCGACATTGGATCCGCACAAAAATGCGACGCATCGCGCCAGCGGATCGGCAGGCACGCAACGAAAACGGACCTCGCGCAGCCAAAATATGCGGTGCACCCAGCGGATATTTTGGAGCATTCTCACCAGGGATCACGCAGCCGGCGCGCTTCCGATTGATTCTCACGGAGATTTGTTGTGCGTCGGTCACATCGCACTGTGCACGCGACCGCCGGTCGCGCGAGTTTTTGCGATAGAATCTCGACGACCATGTCTAACCCGACAAATACTTCCACCGATCGACTGAGAATCGGCGTCGATCTAGGCGGCACCAAGATTGAATTTGTGGCGCTGGAGCGCGATGGCCGCGAACTGCATCGCCATCGCGTGCCTACTCCCAGGCACGACTACGACGGCACGATCCGCGCCATCAAGGATTGCGTCGAGCTGATTGAACGCGAATTGCATCGCGGTGCGACGGTCGGCGTCGGTATTCCCGGCACAATTTCCGCCATCACCAACGCCGTAAAAAACGCCAACTCCACTTGGATGAATGGCAGACCGTTTGACCGTGATCTGGGAGCCGCGCTGCAACGCGAAGTGCGTTGCGCCAACGACGCGAATTGTCTGGCGGTTTCTGAAGCCACCGATGGCGCCGGCGCGGGCAAGCATGTTGTTTTTGCGGTTGTACTCGGCACAGGATGCGGTGGCGGGATCGCCCTTGATGGCCGCGTGCATAACGGCCGCAATGGCGTTGCCGGCGAATGGGGCCACAACACTCTCCCTTGGATGAAGCCGGATGAATACCCGGGCGAGCCATGCTATTGCGGTTTTCGAGGCTGCATCGAAACGTGGATTTCGGGCACCGGCCTGGAAGCCGATTACCTGCGCGCCACGAAAACGCCGATCAAGGGCAAAGAAATTATCGCGCGAAGCGAGGCAGGAGAAGCCGCCGCGATGGCCTGCCTGGAACGCTACGAAGATCGCCTGACACGCAGCCTCGCCAACATGATCAACATTCTCGACCCGGATGTAATCGTTCTCGGTGGCGGCGTTTCTCAGGTTCCGCGGCTGTACCGCGACGTTCCCAACCGGTTGAAGGAATATGTTTTTGGCAAAGAGGCTGACACGCCCATACTGGTCGCCAAACACGGCGATGCCAGCGGTGTTCGCGGTGCCGCGTGGTTGTGGCCGCTGGAAGCGAAGTAATTCTCTCGGGGTAATTTACGGGCACAAACGAAAACGCCCTTGGCTGGTGAAAGCCAGGGCGTCTCCTGAAGAAAGTTGAGTTGTCGATCTCTATGCGCTTAGCAGACCACGACGGAAAAGTGTGATCGCCAGGGCCAGCATGGCGCATGCAACCATCGCAAACGTTCCGGGTTCCGGTGTAACGACCAAAAATTCCTGCACCTGCCCGGTGAGCGCCAGCGGATTGTTTGCCGACGACGTGTTGGTGATGATCAAGAAATTGTTGGGGTCGATTGAAGTGTAGTCGGCGCCGGCCATGTCCAACCAAGATTGTGCTGCGGCGGTATCGTACTTGGTCAGGTTCGGATTCATCAGGAACCACAGCGCGTATTGCAGATCTTTATAGTTACTGGTATTCGATCCGAATTGTGTGGTGAGCCATGCGGCTTCCTGATAAGTCTGAGCGGCGTTGTTGTAGACCAGCGAAGAGGTAACTCCTCCATATCGCGTTTGTGAAAAGTCGTTGTTTTGGATGGCTGAGCCCAGATTCGTAACGTTGGCTTGCCAGGTCTGGCCGAAGTTCACTTCATTCAGAACGTCGTCGCAGAACAGTGTTACGGTCTGAGGACCCATGGTGCCGGCGTACGGGCTCACATAATACTGACCGTCATTGGCGCCGTTTACGTCTTGAAAAACCATGGTCACCGGGTTGCCGTCCGCATGCGCCATTGGGATTAGGATCAACGCTGCGAGCAGAAAACCTAGTAACCTTGCAACCTTCATTCGGGTCTCCTTACGAATTGATGCAAGGCCGGGGAATGCCTGCGCAAATCGATAGCGCAAGTTCGTCACCACACAGAGATCTATTAATGCCCTGAAAATAGAGGGGTTATGATGTTCACTCGTCACACGGGGGCTGTCCGCTGGGAATCCATCTGCCATTCACTTCCCAAATTGTTCCTAAATTGTTCAAAGCAAAGATGTTGCGGGTACTAATCGAGAGTACTTGGGGTACTCCTTCATACCAAAGGAAAACGAAAACAAAAGCGGCCGCATCCTTCCGCAGGAGGGCGGCCGCTCTTCGCACCACTTTTTTCTTTTTTTGACTTCTAGTCTTGTCCCGCAGCCTTGCTGGCCTTGCTCATCTTGGCCATCCATTCGTCGCCGCGTTTCTTCATCTCCTCTGGTGAAACATCTTCAATGTGTTGCGCAAGTCCCCATTGATGACCAAAGGGATCACGCACCTTGCAGTAGCGGTCGCCCCAGAATTGATTTGCAAGTGGCATTTCCACCTTGCCGCCGGCTTTCACGGCGCGGTCAAACATCGCGTCCACATTGTCGGTGTAGACGAAAAGAGAACTGCTGGTGATGGGATCCGCACCCGGTGCCTGGGCCACGCCGGGAAATTCGTCGCTGAGCATGAAGCGCGAGTCGCCAATTTGCAATTCCGCGTGACCAATGGTGTTGCCGGGGCCGGCCATGCGCGATATTTCCTTGGCTTGAAAAACCTCCTTGTAATAATCAATGGCTTTACCGGCATTCTTACACACCAGAGCTGGCGTAATGGAATGGTAGCCTTCGGGGATAGCACGGACGGCACACATAGTAGTTCCTCCTTCATAAGTTCAGGCTGGCCGCGCAGGTAGCAGAAGGAAACGGGGCAGGGAACCGGAACGCGAACCGCTGCGCGAGGACTTCCTTGATACCGCCGTGCTGTGGCCAAGTCAAGAGAGAAAAATCGGCTGAAATTTGCGTGGTTTTGGCGTAATCTTCGCGAGCGAATTTGCGGCGTGCAGAGGTGAGCGATGCGATACGACTTCCTGGTAGAGACCTACGCCACGGAACGAATTAAAGTTGTCAGTATCTGGAGCGAGTTCCGCGATGACGATTTGGAATTTCGCCCTAAAATTAATGACCCGCGCGGTCGCAGCGTTCATGAACAGATGGTGCATCAGTGCGTCAGCGAGGACCTGTGGTTCCGCACCATGCTCGGCATCGACGTGGCTGCACCGCCGCTGCCCTCCGTGGAGACGCGCAAGGAATTCATTCGGCGCTACGCGCAGGACAGTGGCAAACGGTTGGATGTTGTTGAGGCGAAGGCCGAAGACTGGTGGGAGTCTGCGACCACATTTTTCGACGTCAAACGCTCGATGGCCTGGGTGATGACGAGGCGCATTGCCCACACCGCGCATCATCGCGGCCAGCAAATGGCCATGCTACGCATGCTCGGACGCGAACTGCACAGCAATTATGGTCCCACGGCGGACACCGGCGGACTGATGCAGGACCACGCCCCCACGATTTACGCGTACCGCGATCTGGACAGCCTTCTGGATGATGTGGAACTCGGAGTCGGGAAAACCCGTCTGCCCGGAGCAGCAGGAAAGGCGGTAACGGAGCGCCCCGCGAAGGGGTAAGCCGTGCACCGGAAGTGCGCTCAGTTTTCCCGGTAAAGTTCGGGAAACTCTTTTTTGAAGTCGGTGAGTTTCGGTAAATCGTTGATCACGATGTACGGGTTGTTGGGATGGTGGCGCACATAGTCCTGATGATAGCTCTCTGCCGGATAGAACACCGTTAACGGAACCACCTGGGTCATAATTTTCTGTGGATAAACCTTAGCTCGTTCCAGTTGCGCGATGTACGCCGTGGCGATTCTCTTTTGATCTTCGTTGCCATAAAAAACCGCGGAGCGGTATTGCGTGCCCCAGTCGGGTCCCTGCTTATCCAATTCCGTGGGATTGTGCGCGACGGAAAAGAAGATCATCAGAATTTGCCCGTAGGTAATCTGTCGGGGATCATAAACGATGCGCACACTCTCGGCGTGTCCGGTATTTCCGCTACCCACCATCTCGTAATGGGCGGTTTCCGCATTACCTCCGGAATAGCCAGAGGTGACGGAAACTACGCCTCTCATGTGCTGGTAAATGGCCTGGATTCCCCAGAAACATCCGCCGGAAAGGACGGCGACTTCCTGACCTTTTGCATTGGCGACGTGTTGGTCAATCTCGGGCTTGGGAAAGGAACTGTTGGAGCGAGGGACGGCATTAGCGACGTCAGAACACAACGCCGCGCCGCCAAGTAACACGACGAAGCAGATGAAACTGCGAACGGAGACCTGCATCGAAAAACTCCGTGGGCGACTCCGACGGCCCTATTTGTATACTGGTGGTTGGATGCAAGAAGTACTTTCGAGGTTTCGCGCCTTCTGAGGAAGAACGGAGGCGCTGGGTAGCTACTCCGAGGTTTACACGAGAGGATCAGAGGAACATACGATGCGCATGCCTGTCCTGTTTGTTGGTCACGGTTCTCCCATGAACGCAATTGAAGAGAACGCGTTCACGCAGTCGCTGCGAAAACTACGCCAGACGCTTCCAAAACCGAAGACCATTTGCGTGGTGTCAGCTCATTGGGTGACGCGGGGCAGCCAGGTCCTGACCGTCGAGCGGCCACGTACCATCCATGATTTCTACGGCTTTCCAAAGGCCCTGTACGATGTGCAGTACCCCGCGCCGGGTGCGCCGGCAGAAGCGAAGCGTCTGGCCTTCGAAAAGCAGTTGCTCGCCGACCACGAATGGGGTTTCGACCATGGCACGTGGAGCATTCTGCGCCATATCTACCCGGACGCGGACGTTCCCGTATTTCAGATTAGCCTGGATCATGGCCGAACCTTCACGGAGCACGTCGCGCTCGCTCAGGAATTGCGCGCCTTACGTGATCGCGGCGTGCTGATTATCGGCAGCGGAAACCTGGTGCACAATCTTCACCAGATGAATTGGAGTATGGAACACTCCGCCTATCCCTGGGCTACGGAATTCGACGCGAAAGTGAAGCGAGCGATCGATCAACGGGATATTGCCTCCTTGCAAGCGCCCGATCGCTGGGGAACCTCGCTTCTCGCTTCCGCTCATCCCACGCTGGAACACTACGCGCCGGTGCTGTACACCATGGGTAGCACCGACGAGCACGATAGCGTCTCTTATCCTTATGAAGCAATCGAATTGGGCAGTGTCTCCATGCGCATGGCAGTGTTCCAGCCGGAACTTCCCGTGCAGTGATATCTTACTTTGCCTGCGCGTCCCGTGGAACGTGGCCTTTGCGCGCGGCATCTTATTCGTAGTTTCAGAATTATTTCCTGGAGGATTCGCTCATGTTCTGGAGAATCGCCGGCGCGTTTGTTTTGTGCCACGCGCTAACACCGGCCCCGCCATCTGTAGCGCAGCAGGTCACATATGGGAAGAAGCCTCAGCTTCCGGCTCCCTTCAGCACCAAATCGGCTGGCAACGGACCTTCGTCCGCCAAACCACCTGCTGGATTCTTGCCCACAGCGCCCGCAGGCTTTCGTGTCAACGTGTATGCCAAAGAGTTCAAATATCCGAGGTTTCTGGCGGTGGCGCCGAATGGCGACATTTTTCTGGCGGATCTCGGCGCCGGCCAGGTAATTGTGCTGCGCGACCCGCAACACACCGGCTCCGCGCAGCAGCGCGAAATCTTTGCGGACAAATTGAATCGTCCCTTCGGAATTGCCTTCCACGACGACTATGTTTACGTCGGCAACATGAATGCCGTGGTGCGCTTCCGCTACGACAAGCAAACGTCGAAGCGGCTTGGCGAAGTGGAGCACATTCTGGACCTTCCCTCCGGCGGTTCTCACGTCACCCGTACTGTGGCCTTCAGCCCCGATGGCAAGCATCTCTTCGTCAGCGTCGGCTCCTCCGGCAACATCGACATTGAGAAAGATCAGCGCCGCGCCGCGGTTTTGGTGGCTGATCCCGACGGACAAAACTCACGCATCTTCGCCGGCGGCTTGCGTAACGCCGTCGGTCTGGGCATCGAGCCGGTTACTGGTGTGGTATGGGTCGCCGTAAACGAGCGCGACGAACTCGGCGATAATTTGCCGCCCGATTACTTCACTTCCATCAAGGAAGGCGGATTCTATGGCTGGCCTTATAGCTACATCGGCGACAATGTTGATCCGCGCGTCCAGCCGCAGAAGCCCGATCTGGTGGCCAAAGCTATTATTCCCGACGTATTGCTTGGTGCTCACGTCGCTCCCTTGGAATTTGCTTTTTACACCGGCAAACAATTTCCCGAGCAATACCGCGGCGGGGCGTTCATCGCCGAGCACGGCTCGTGGAATCGCGCTTCACGCGCGGGCTATCAAGTGGCTTTCGTCGGATTCAAGGATGGAAAGGCCTCGGCTGATCCCGTACCTTTTCTGACTGGATTTGTGCCGGATCCCTCGGCGAAAAATGTGAATGGCCGCCCGGTTGGCGTGGCCGTAGCTCCTGACGGCGCACTGCTGGTCTGCGACGATGGAGCGGGTGTGATCTACCGCGTCAGCTATGGTCAGTAGTCGGTAAGTTGGTGTAGCGCGTGCCTGTTAGTTCACGACCAGCGTCAGCGAGATGGCGTTCAGCTGCCACGACTTGCTTGATCCCGCCACGGTCACCGTGGGAATCACGGTTAGCGTGTACGAGCCCGCCGGCGTTCGGAATTTGTAGTTTGCATTTGCCACCGAGCTTGCTGTGTGACTCGCGGCGGTGGCCATCGCCTGTACCGTGGTCGCGGAGTTCACGGAAATTGCGCCAGTGTACACCAATGATGAAGCCGTCGGCGTTGTGTCGTCCGTGAACGACGCGATCGGAGTCGGCGTTGGCGGAGCCACGCTTGTGCCCACGAGTGAAATGATTTGCGGGCTTCCGGGACTGTTGTCGGTGATCGAAAGGATTGCCTGCCGGGTGCCCACGCCCAGTGGGCGGTAGGTGACGGACACGGAACAGGTTTGTTTCGGCGCAAGCACCGGGGCGCTCACCAGCCATCGTGGCAAAAATCGGCTGCAAGACGTAAGCCTGGCCAAAGGGTGAAGTGAGCGGGCCGGATTGGGTGGGATAGCCGGTGCCTGTATCGACGAAATAAACCTGCACGCCGGTGGCTGGCGAGTTGCTATTCGTGGCATACACAAAGTTGCCATTGGGATCGCCGATGTTCTCGAAGATGGTCGACCAGTCCGCAAACGGAATAGGCGAGGTCGAAAGCTCCTGTAGCGTGTTGCTTGCATAAATGTGAAACGGAGCAGGGCCCTGCTGGCTCGGACTTACGTATTGGACGTAGAACAGCGTGCCAGCCGGCCCAAAAAACACTTGGCTTGGCCAGGTGCCGTAGACCGGTACAGTCGTTGCGCTGGTGATTTCAAATGTGGTGGTGGAAAGGTACAGGACCGTCACGGCACCGGAAGAAGTGGGTTCCAAAACGGAACTGTTCGAACTGCCCACGACAATAGAATCCCCTCGCGGACTGCCCGCCAGAGTGCTCGCATAAGATCCCGAGAAGGCGGTGCCCACCGCGGGAATGTTGGCAACGCCCGTTGCCGAATCAAACGTAATCAGGAACAGAGTGGGCGTTTGCGTGGGAGGCGCGGCGATAGGTTCACCCACCGTCGTATAGATGGCGATGCCGTGACTGTTCGCGTCCGGATAGATTCCGCCCATTTGTCCCAGATATGGCAACGCCTGTGAGTTGATCGGGATCAAGGCGGGTGCCGCGCCCCGAACGATCTGAAATTGGTCCAGGATAAACTGCGAATCTCCGTTCACGTCCGGCTCGGTAATCTTGATCAGGTAAACATACTGACCCGTGGCTTCCGCGACGGCGTAAACAGAATTGCCGGTAGTCGATGCGGTGTACGGCGAACCCGGCGCGATTTCCGCTACCGCTCCGGACGACCAGCAGTCGCCACCGCAGTTCCTATTTGATATTTGCGCCAATGGCGTGGCGATGTACAACTTCGATCCCACCGCCTCTGGCAGACACTGATGCGCGAAGGGAATCGGCGCCGCAGGTAGCAGCGTCAGAACACTGCTTATCTCGTCGCGCAAGAAAGTGACGACAGCTTCCTGACCATTCACCGATGTCGATGCAAATAGGAAAGGCTGCTGCTGCGTTTGGGCCATCGCCACCGTCGTTGAGAAAAGAACAACCAGCAGGAGGAGGATACCGAGGAGAAAACTGCAAAAACTCTTTCCGGAAACCGGAAACGCGAGCGTGATCATGCCAAACTTTCCTGGCCGAGATGGAACGTCCGGCTATTTTTGGAATCGAGAGGGAAACCCGCAGCGACGTTAGCGTGATGTGGAAAAAGAGTCAATGAAAAAAGATTATTTAAAGATAAACATAGAAAAGGATAAGATTCCTGTTCCAAAATGGAACAGTGGCTCCGGCTTTTGCGGTACAATTTCCTTTGTTAACGACTATTAATGTTCTTTCTCGTTTTTTTCGCTAACGTTCAACACTTATGCCTCCATTTAAGCTCGAAGTTGAAAAGCGATCTGGCAGTACCGATGCTCTGGCGATCTACCAACTCAATGGCAAACTCAGTTTGGAGACCGTGAACGAGTTCATCCAGAAGTTGCGTCCAGAACCGGCGCAGCACCTGATACTGGACTTAAGTGGTGTCACGTTTCTGGATTCGGCGGGAGTCGGAGCGCTGGTCTCGCTATTTGTGAACCGCCGTAACCACAGCAAAACGTTTGCCTTGGCGGCTTTGGCTCCACAGAGCGCGGCGGTAGTCACGGTGGCGGGCCTGCAGAATCTTCTGCCTATTCACAAGACGGTGGAAGACGCCATGGCCAAGAAGCCATAGGCCTCTGTTTCGATGGCAGGCGGGATTACTTCGGCGACCACATTGGGTGGCTAGTGAACAGGCCGTCGACGATGCCGATCCGGTAGACCACGAATAGCCCAAACGCCAAGCTCAACACGCCAGAACCGGTAACCAGCCCACGATTCAACCAAGTAAAGCGAGTTCCCGCATACGAAAAAGGCAGCGACATCGCGGCGGTAATCAGCATCATGCCCGCAATCGTGCCCAACCCAAAAATCAGCAGGTAGAAAACTCCCCAGCGTGGATCGTGAATGGTGCTCAACACCAGCAGCGCGACCGCCGCCGAACCTGCCAACCCGTGCACGATGCCAATCAGCAACGGACGCAGCGAGTGAAACACGCCCAGGCTGCCGAACGGTCCACGCAACCATTTCGGCTCGGCCAGCGAATCCGCGTGATGTTCCTGCACCGGAGCGTGAGAGTGCCGGTGAAAGTGCAAATGCGAGTCATGTTCGTGGATATGTGCGTGTTCGCCGGTGATGTGGGGATGCGCGGGTGAAAATTTTTCGCTCATCCAGCGAGACACGCCGGTTAAATTCAGGATGCCCAGCAGGATCAACATCAGACCGACGGCGAACTCCATGGTCAGCCCGACGCGCGGCGGAATCACAATGTTAAAGAGGATGATTGCGGCGCCCACCAGAACGATGGTCAACGTGTGGCCGACGCCCCAAAGCGCTCCAATCAAGGCGGCTTTGGAGAGCGAGCGCTCGCGGCTCACAATCGTAGAAACGGCAATGACGTGGTCGGGATCAGTGGCATGGCGCATGCCAAGAAAGAATCCCAAAATGAGGACGGCAAATCCGGTGATCATAGGCAGCCGGCAACAAGCCACGCTGCCGCGGCTGCCGGTAGCACCCAGAATAGTAGAGAACGTCCCGCCAAGCGAGCGTTTCTCACATACAAAATTTGATTCCTGGACGCACGGTCCCAATGCACGTCCAGGAATCTGACCGGACTCTCAACTCATCCGACTTGTTACTCGATGCCGGGGCAATTGGCCGGCGCGGTTGGTGCGTCAATCTTCCGCGCTGCACCTGCCGGAACGAGCTGCACAGCTATGTCGCTTGCCGGAACTGTGCCTTCGTTGCGGATGACGTGTGTGTGGATGCCGCCGGTGTCAACGAACGACATGCCTGCCGTGTACACATGAGGTTTGCAATCGGGATCGTCACTTTCGTAATCCGTCAGAGCTCCCGCGGTGACGACGATCAGGCTATGACCTGGATGGGAGTGCCAGCCCGTAGTGGCTACGGCTTTGGTCGTCGGGTCCACCGCCGCCCAGGTATTGTTCACAATGTAGAAGTCCGACGAGCCCCTGGTCGCCTGCATCGACAACCACAGCATTTTGTCGTCTCGGTCGTTGTCGCCGTCGCCCTTTGGGTTGGGGACAACCGCGTGATTGAAGACTTCAAAGGGAGCCAGCGTGCTCTTGGCCGTGATTACCGTGCTGACTCCGCTCTGTGTGGTGGCTCCAACGTGCCGTGAGTAGCCGAGTAACGCAATGGCAATCGCGGCGCCGAAAACCACCAACACCGTAATTCTTCGTCGCATAGTGGCCTCCTGGGTCTCGTCGGCATTTGCCGGCTGAAGACGCCCGCACACAATCGGTCACCTCAATGGTCAGCTTCAAGCCGTAAAGTGCAGAATCGCCGCTTTTGAGTGCCATGCCGTTGAATGCCGCATTTTGCCGTGGCCGGTCAGCAGGGTTACAATCCGGGCAACCGGTATCGCGATAACCTCGAACCCACCAAGGAGAGCGATGGGCGAACAATTTCCGGATACTCCGCCATCCATGAAACCGCCCGAAGACCGCCTGGATTCCTGGAAGGAAATTGCCGCATACCTGGATCGCGACGTAACCACGGTACAACGGTGGGAGAAGCGCGAGGGCATGCCGGTTCACCGGCACCTGCATGACCGGATGGGCTCGGTCTATGCTTTCCGTGCGGAGTTGGACGCGTGGACGCGCAGCCGGAATCTTCGACCGGCTCAGGACAGCGAGAATGGTGCCTCTTCGGCGCCCGCAGCGGCAGCTCCGACGGACACAGCAACGGCAGGGCCTCGAAGATGGAAGTTTGTCCTGCCGCTGGCGTTGGTGGCTGTGGCGCTAGCGACTGGAGCAGGCTTTTGGGTCCAAAGGACCGAGTACTTCTGGCGCAACCCGATCTCTGAAGCGCGGTTCCAAACGGTCACGGACTTCGACGGAGCGGAGCAGGCTGCTGCTGTGTCGCGCGACGGTCATTTCGTGGCCTTTCTATCGGACCGCGACGGACAGATGGACGTTTGGGTGACGCAAGTTGGTTCAGGACAGTTTCACAACCTGACCCGCGGAAGCGCGAAGGATATCGCGAATCCATTGCTGCGCACTCTGGGCTTCTCTCCCGATGGCTCCCTGGTCACGTTTTGGCTTCGGAAGGAGGGCAGTGCTGGCGGATCTGGCATCGGAGTCAGCGGGGTGCCAACGCTTGGGGGGCAGCCGAATCCCTATCTTGAGGGAGTAGCGGAATACGACTGGTCGCGCGACGGATCGCGGCTTGCGTACCACACTCCTGGACCGGGAGACCCGCTGTTCGTTTCAAGCGGCGATCGGAGGTCTGAGGGTTCGCCCATCTATACCGCGCCATCCGGACTACACAGTCACTTTCCATCGTGGGGGCCCGATTCGTCATTTATCTATTTCGTGCAGGGCACTCTTCCCGACAAATTGGACATCTGGCGGATCGCTGCGACCGGTGGAACTCCTGAACGGATTACGTCGCACGACGGCCAGGTAACGTATCCGGTGCTCTTGGATCGGCGCACGCTGATGTATCTGGCGAGCGATTCCGATGGTTCAGGGCCGTGGCTCTATAGCATGGACGTCGAGCGCCGCATTCCCCATCGGCTGACCTCTGGCCTCGATCGGTACACATCGTTGGCCGCCAGCGCGGACGGTCGGCGCCTGGCTGCGACTGTAGCCAGTCCGAAGAAAACGCTTTGGCGCTTGCATATCGCTGATTCACCCGCCGAGGTCTCGGGCCCTAGTCGAATCTCGTTATCAACCGGCACGGGATTCTCACCACGGCTGGGTTCAAATTATCTTCTGTACGTTTCTGCCACCAGCACCAGCGAGAGCATCTGGAGGCTTGCTGACGGAGTTGGAACTGAGTTGTGGAGTGGTCAGGGAGCGAGAATTTTTGGCGGTCCGGCAATCTCGCCCGATGGACGAAATATTGCGTTCTCGGTGCGGCAACAAGGGAAGACGTTGCTGTACGTGATGCAGGCCGATGGCACCAATGCGCGCATGGTGACTGATTCGTTGGAACTGCAAGGTTCTCCTGCCTGGGCGCCCGACGGACTGTCGATCACCTCCGCCGCAGACGATCACGGCGTCCCACGCCTCTTCCGGGTGCCGATCGACGGTCGCCCGGCAACCGTTTTTGTGAAGGAGTACTCGGCCGATCCGACATGGGCGCCCGACGGCCGCTTCGTTGTGTATTCGGGCGCGGACATTGGCACTACTTTTCCAGTGAAAGCGGTGACGGCCGAGGCTGCGGCGCATGCCCTGCCAGCGCTGACCTTGACTCGCGGCGCTCGACACTTGGCCTTCTTACCAGGCGGACGCGCGCTCGTGTATCTGCGAGGAGAGATTCAGCATAAGAACCTCTGGCTGATCGATCTGGACTCCGGCGCCGAACGCCAGTTGACCAATCTTCCTGCCGACTTCGACATTCGCGACTTCGACATTTCTGCCGACGGCCGTGACCTTGTGCTCGAGCGAGAGCAGGAACGGTCAAATGTTGTGCTGCTGGATCTGCCGAGGCGATAGGCTCTAATCCCGCCCTTTTATGAACCAAAACTAAAGGGTGCGGCGCGCAGAGTCGCGTCGTCAACTGTTCTGCCGGCCACCCGGAGCGGCTATTCGGTTTTCAGGAGGCGCAGGAATTCCGCGGCGGCATGGGGCAGGCGCGCGCCACGGCGCGAGAGCATGTAGAGATGGCGAGGAATGCTCAGTTGTTTGATTTTCAGTTCCTTCAGCCAGCCGTGCTCCACTTCCCAGGTGACGCACATGCGCGGCACGATGGCCACGCCCATACCCATCTGAACAAAGCGCTTAATGCTTTCGATGGTGGGCATTTCCATGGGCATGTTCAGCGGGGTGCGATGTCGCGCGAAGAGCTCGATGACCTTGCGGCGAAACGGGGATTCCACGATGTGGGCAATAAATGCTTCCTTGCCGAGTTCCTCAATCTCCACTTCGCGCCGCTTTGCGAGAGGATGTTTCGGCGGGACCACCAAGGTCAATTCGTCTTTCAGAATCTCGGTTGCTTGCAGTTGCGCATCGCGCGGCACAAATGAGACAGCACCCAAATCGAGCCGGTAGTTCACCACTTCATGCGGAATGTCTCGCGAGAACATGCGGTGCACACGCACTTGCACGCCGGGATGTTCTTCGCGGTATTTAGAAAGCGCAGGAAGAAGCGCATGAATCGAGCTTTCGTTAACGCCGAGGGAAAGTTCGCCGCGCTTCAGCCCCTCCAACTCCATCAGGCCCTTTTTGACCTCGTCGCGAAGATTCAGCAGCCGTTCGGCATACTCCTTCAGCAGCGTGCCAGCATCAGTCATGCGGACTGGCCGCGCTCCGCGAACAAACAGCGGCTGGCCCAGCGAGTCCTCGAGCTTTCGTATGGCCAGGCTGACGGCGGGTTGCGTGCGGTACAGTCGCTCTGCGGCGCGGGAAAAGCTGCCCTCCCTTGCAACGGTCAGAAATACTTGCAGTTCGGCTAAATCCATAGCGATAGTCCCTCAATTCGGAAGCGTCCCAGCGGGTCGCTTCCGTGGCGGCGAGGCAGCAGGCCTATTCCGGAGTGATCCCTGGTAGGGAGGCACGGCCTCGATTTGTAGTATAAGACAGAATTATCAAATGCAGAACAAAGATAAATTGGACTAGGGTCAGTGTGGCGTGCGTTACTGGTAGGTGAACTATTGGGGGTCTCATGAGCCACGTTCAAATCTTCGACACTACCCTGCGGGATGGCGAACAATCACCCGGTTTCTCCATGAATACCGCGGAAAAGATCCGTATGGCTCATCAGCTTGCCGCATTGGGCGTAGATGTAATTGAGGCGGGATTCCCGATTGCCTCGAAAGGCGATTTGGAGGCGGTCCTGGCGGTCGCTAAGGAAGTGCAGGAAGTGCCGATCGCCGCGCTGGCTCGCGCTCGCAAAGACGACATCATGGCGGCTGTCGAAGCGCTGAAGCCCGCGAAATATCCGCGCATGCACGTTTTTCTGGCTACCTCTGACCTACACCTGCAGGCTAAGTTGCACATGACGCGCCAACAAGCGCTCGAAGCCATCGGCTCAATGATCAAGCTGGCCAAGAACTTTGTTGCGGAAGTGGAGTTCTCCGCCGAAGATGCCGGCCGCACGGAACTGGAATTCCTTTGCGAAGCTTGCCAGATTGCGATCGACAACGGCGCAACTGTGCTGAATTTGCCCGACACGGTCGGCTACGCGGTGCCCGAAGAATATGGCACCATGTTCCGCAGAGTGCGCGAACATCTCGGCGATCCCGATCACGTCGTGCTGAGCGCGCATTGCCACGATGACCTGGGCCTTGCGGTGGCCAATTCGCTGGCCGCGGTTCGCGCTGGCGTGCGTCAGATTGAGTGCACCGTGAACGGCATCGGTGAACGCGCCGGGAATGCCGCGCTGGAGGAAGTGGCGGTTGCGCTGGCGGTTCGCAAAGAAAGTTTTGGCATAGCCACCAACCTGAAGCTCAACGAGCTTTATAAATCGAGCCGCCTGCTGACGGAGATCACCGGCGCGCACGTAGCTCCGAACAAGGCGGTCGTCGGCGCCAATGCGTTTGCGCACGAGGCCGGGATTCACCAGGACGGCATCATCAAGAATCCACTCACATACGAAATCATTTCTCCCGAAGCAGTGGGCGTGCCTTCGCGCTCATTGGTTCTTGGCAAACATTCCGGCCGGCACGCTTTGCGGCAAACCCTTGAGGAACTCGGGTATACACCCAGCGATGCGGAACTATCGGAGTGCTACCGTCGCGTGACTACTTTTGCCGATCAGACCAAACAAGTTCGCGCACGCGATATAATGGCGATTGCTCACCAGGTGATCCACCGGAAGAGTATTCCAGTGGCTACGGGAGCTTCGTCCGTCGCCTGATTCGTCCGTCCAGTCCACAACGGGGACCCAGAATGAAGTTGAAAAAGACGATTGTGCTCCTGCCGGGAGATGGTATTGGCCCGGAAGTGACGCGCGCTGCGACGGGTGTGCTGCAAGAGTGCGCGCGTGAGTTTCATCACCAGTTCAACATGGTGGAAATGCCCATTGGTGGCGCCGCGATCGATAAGACCGGCAACCCTCTTCCCAACGAGACTCTTGACGCTTGCCGCAAAGCCGACGCGGTTTTTCTGGGCGCAGTGGGTGGGCCCAAGTGGGATTCACTTGCCGTGGGCAAACGCCCGGAAACCGGTTTGCTGGGATTGCGTAAGGCGCTCGGTTTGTATGTGAATTTGCGCCCGGTAAAAGTGATTGAGCCGTTGCGTAGCATTTCGCCGCTTCGCCCGGAGCGGCTGGGTGAAACCGACCTCGAGATCGTACGTGAACTTGCCGGTGGCATGTACTTTGGCGAGCGCGGCAACTCAAAAGAAGGCGGAGTGGAGCGAGCTTTCGACACGGAGGCGTATTCCACTCCGGAAGTCGAGCGCATCGCGACGTTTGCGTTTACCCGCGCCGAAATGCGTTCCCGAAAAGTTTGTTCCGTGGATAAGGCGAACGTGCTGACCAGTTCGCAGCTTTGGCGCCGCACCGTCACCGCCGTCGGCGCGGTGTATTCCAACGTGCGGCTCGAGCATATGTACGTAGACAACGCGGCGATGCAGCTGACCCTGCGTCCGACGCAATTCGATGTTGTTCTGAGCACCAACATGTTCGGCGACATCCTGAGCGACGCGGCAGCCGCACTGGTTGGCTCAATTGGCTTGATTCCCTCGGCCAGTTTCGGTTCCAGCGCGCCGTTGTTTGAGCCGATTCACGGGTCGGCGCCCACGCTTGCCGGAAAAGATGTGGCAAATCCCATCGGTTCAATACTCAGCGCGACCATGATGCTTCGCGACGCTTTCGGCTTGAACCTGGAGGCTGACTGGGTGGAACAGTCCATTACGCGGGTGCTGGGCGCGGGATATCGCACCACGGACCTCGAAGAGCAGGGCCGCAAGACAGTGAGCACCTCCGTGTTTCTGGAGATACTGAATCAAGAGATGCAGCGAACCTTCGAACACGCCGAAAAGTACGGCTGGGGCGTCTAACTGCGGCGGTTCTGTCACCTTCAGGACAGCGAATCCGGCCGCTAAGCTGGTTGCTAGAAGCTTGTAGGAATGTTAATTTTAGTTACCGAAGTACTCCGGGTGCGCACCAGGGGAGTTGCGGATGGGAACGCGGCCAGTCAACCCGCACCATTGCGATCCTGGGCCTGAATTGCTCATGCCAAGCGGGAAAATGAGGAACTGCGGTTAGTCCCTTTTCCAGACGATCGAGATTTCTGACACCAAAGATGCCAGATCATTCTTCTAAACTGACCAGTAGCGAAGCCGGGCGTGTGCGACAGGTAACTTATTGGCGCGTGGAAGGTTCGCTGTTGGAGATCAGCGCGCTGCGAAGCCTGGGCTTCTTCAACTGGAACAGCCAAAGCTTCCTGGAGCGCTGGGTGCGACGTGCCGCCATGCTGGCCAATGGGCTGTTGCGGCCTCCCGCTTATCTGGCCAGCCGGACGTTTGCCACTCGGCTGATGCATACGGTGCTGCGCGGCATTAGCCGCGACCGCCTGGATCTGCTCGGCGAGGAATACTTTCAATATGAACTGAAGCCGCGGATGCGACGCGACGCGGTTGAAAAACTGGTGGATGCGGTGCGAAGCGGCGAGCGCATTGTTCTTGTCGGCCAGCTGCTCGATCACATTCTGCGGCCCATGGCTGAGTACTTTGCCGCTGAAGGACTGATCGCGAATCGCATCGAATTTCGTGATGGAATGGCGACAGGGCGGTTGCTTGATCCCATCGTGCGGCCGCGTGGTCCATTTGCCTGGCTGGCCAGTGGCACGGTGGATGGCCACATTTCCCGCGAAAAGCTACTCGCTCAATTAGGTGGGGAGCGGAATCCGGAATGGCTGGACACCGCAGTGCAATCAGTTGCACGGCCAAAGGTGCCGGCGGGACGGCCGGTGGAATTGCTGGCCAGCACGCCACACGTAGAGCACCTGAACGTGCGTGAATCGCTCTCCGGAAAGCACCTGCTATTGATTGGCGTGACCGGCTTCATCGGCAAAGTCTGGCTGGTGGATTTGCTGGAGAAAATTCCGGACATTCGCAAAGTCACGCTGCTGATCCGGCGAAACCGCACTACTTCGGCGCAGCGCCGGTTCGAGAAAATTGTCGAAGAATCTCCCACATTCGATACTTTGCATGAATTGCACGGCGCCAAGCTTGCGGACTTCCTGACGGAAAAAGTGGAAGTCGTTGAGGGGGACGTTAGCCAACCCGGATTGGGTCTGACGCCGGAAGTGCAATCGCGGTTGCAGCGTTCTTTGGACGTGATTGCGAACAGCGCGGGATTGACGGACTTCAATCCGGACCTGCGGGACGCGCTTTCCTCGAACGTCGACTCAGCCATTAACCTGCTGGAGTTTTTGCAGAAGTGCGAGCACGCGGGGCTGATGCATCTTTCCACCTGCTACGTTGTCGGCATGCGCGACGGCCGCGTCACCGAAGACTTGCGCTCGAATTACAATCCTGCGGGCAATACGGACTTTGACGCGGAGCGGGAAATCGCCTCCCTGCGCGATATGGTGCAGCGTGTCGAGGAGCGATCCGAGAGCCCGGAGCTGGCGAAAGCGTTGCGCCGCCAGGCATTGGGCCGCGCCGGCGACCCTTCGAAAGTTTCTAGCGAAGAGCTCGAAGGCGTGTTGCGCAGGAATCGCGCTCGCTGGGTTCGCAACCGGCTGGTGCGCGCGGGTATGAAGCGCGCCGCGCATCTTGGCTGGCCCAACACCTACACGTTCACGAAGAGCCTGGGCGAATCGATGCTGGCGCAGCGCGGAGGCGATCAGGCCATCGCCATCGTGCGCCCCTCAATTGTCGAGAGTTCGGAGCGCACGCCCTTTACCGGCTGGAATGAAGGCATCAATACGTCGGGCCCGCTCTCTTATTTGCTGGGCACGAATTTCCGGCAGCTTCCTTCGAACGAACGGAAGTGCCTCGACGTGATTCCGGTGGACATGGTCACCCGCGGGATGACGCTGATCGCCGCCGCGCTGGTGCAACGGAAGAATGCGCGGCTGTATCAATTGGCCACGTCAGCGATCAATCCCGTGAACATGGGACGGTCGATCGAACTAACGGGCCTGGCTCATCGCAAGCACTACAGGATGCAGCAGGGATTGGACCACTGGTTGAAGGTGAAGCTGGAAACCATTCCGGTGTCCAAACTGCGCTACGAACGAATGTCCATCCCCATGCAGAAGGCCGTGGTTTCGCGCATCAACAAAGTAGCCTCCACCATGCACATCGGCAAAACCCCTCTGGCAAAAGTGGAACGCGACTTGGGACGCGCCGAGAAACTCATCGAACTGTACGAACCGTTCATCCTTCACAACGAGCATGTCTTTGAGTGCGAGAATGGGCGACTGCTTTCCGCCGCCCTCTCGCAGGAAGAAAAAGCCATGTTCGATTTTTCTCCCGAAACCATTGACTGGTGGGATTACTGGATTAACATCCACATACCGGCCCTGCGGCGCTGGTGCTATCCATTAATGGAAGGGCGGCCGCTGGAGGCTAGAGAACCTCGGGTGCTCAATTGGTCGGTGCCTTCCGCGGGAGCTTCCGCGGTTACGCGGTAGGCGCGGCGCAACCCTCTTATGGCTATTTTCCTTACGGGTTCAACAGGCTATCTCGGCAGCTACCTGGTTGCCGGGCTGTTCACCGAACATCGGGACCAGCTGAATCTATTGGTGCGCGCAAAAAGCGAACAGGGAGCCCGCGAGAGGCTGTGGCAATCGCTGCAGCTACATTTCGATTTTCCGGAATTTCTGGAATACCTGAATTCGCGTGTGCGGATTTTTCGCGGCGACTTGACCGGTGAACGCTTTGGCCTGAGCGACGAAGATTATCGTGCGTTGGTGGACTCGACGGATTCGATCCTGCATTGCGCGGCGTCGCTGAATCGCAAATCCGAGAAGCAATGCCTGAACGTGAACCTGCGCGGCTCGTTGGAAGTCATTCAGCTTGCTCGCTGCGCGCAGAATCTGCATGGGCTGCGGCGCTATTCGCATGTGTCCACGGTCGCAGTGGCGGGCAAGAGGCAGAACGAAGTAGTGCAGGAAGACGCCTCGATCGATTGGCAGCGCTCGGACTACGACCCCTATGCGCGCACGAAAAAATTCTCGGAGCACATGGTTCATCAATTGCTCCCGGATGTGCCGCACACCATCTTCCGTCCCGCCATCGTCATGGGAGACAGCCGTCGCCCGGCGACCACCCAGTTTGATATGGTGCAGGCTTTCGATATGCTCGCGCGGATGCCGATACTGCCGTTGCGCGCCGACGACCGCATCGACATTGTGCCCGCGAACTACGTGGGCGCGGCGATCGTCAAGATTCATCAGATGGAAACGCCTCATTACGGCATCTACCACCTTTCTTCCGGCAGTGGTTCGCAAACCTACCGCGAACTGACCGACCCGCTGGCGACCCAGGGCGGATGGGGAAAGCCGAGCTACTGGCCAAGTCTTGGCCGCCCATTTTCCGGCACGGTAAACTGGCTGGCGTGCAGGGGCGGCGCGATTGGTTACGGAGCATCGCTGCTGAAAGTGTTTTGGCCGTACCTGGATTGGAATACGGTGTTTGATAATTCGCGCGTGGTGCAGGAGATGGGCGAGGCGCCGGCGAAATTCTCGTCCTACGCCTATCCGCTGCTGCAATTCAGCCGCAAGAATCACTTCAAATATCCCGTGAAGCCGTGGCCCGCGGATGCCGCCAGCGTCGCGGTCGAGCGTAGCAGCGCAGGGAGCGCCGTGGCATGACGGATTTTCTACTCGTCGCCTGGGTGAGCACGCTGATCGAATTGCGGCGCCTCGGTTGGATGTTCGGGCTGGGCAAGCGCTGGACGCCAGGCGAAAAACTGAAGTTGCTCTTTGCCGGTTACAACGGCACACGCAACACCGGCAGCGACGTGCGCGTGCAGGAAATGCTGCGGCAGATCCGGCACGTGTTGGGGGCGGAAAACGTCGAGTTCAGCGTGATGACGCAGAATTTTGATCGCACCAAGGGGTACTTCGAAGGCACGCGCCAGGTTCATCTCCCCGACGTCTATCCGCCGTTCCTGTTCCGTGAAGTCCACGCGAATCATGGCGTGGTTTCGTGCGAGGGCTCGATGTTCAAGAGCAAATTTGCCAATGCCCTGACCACGATGATGATCGGCTCGCTTGGACTGGCCTCCGCTGAAAACAAATTATCGGTGGCCTATGGCGGCGATGCCGGGCACATGGACGACCTGATCGAGTGGATGTGCGCGCGCTACACGAAGGACTCATTGGTCATCACCCGCAGCCTGGAATCGCAACACTTGCTTAGCGGCATGGGCGTTCACAATGAACTCGGCGCTGATACTGCCTGGACTTTTGAGCCACTTCCGCAGCAATTCGCGCACCAAGCCCTACGCCAGGCTGGCTGGGATGAGCGCACTCCGGTTCTTGTGCTTTGTCCCATTCACCCCTTTGTCTGGCCGGTGCGTGCATCCATTGGCAAATACCTGGCGCGAGCCACGACAGGCGCTTACAAAGACAGCCAGTATCGCACTGTATATTTCTTCGAATCGGGCGCGGATGTTGACCGAAAGTTTCAGCACTACATCAACGGTTACAAGAATGCCTTGAAGGCCTTCGTACAAAAGCATCGCGTGTTCCCCATTCTGGTGGCGATGGAACGGCTCGACGCCGTGGCTTGTCGCGAAATCGCGAAGGAAATGCCGGGCATTCCGATCTTCACTTCCGACGAGTACGACATGTTCCAGTTGGTCTCGATTCTGCGCGCCTGCACGTACATGGTATCGTCGCGTTATCACGGGATTGTCACCTGCATGCCGGCGGGCGTGGTTTCCGCGGGCGTGACCATGGACGAACGCATTCACAATTTGATGCGCGAGCGCGGCCACCAGCATCTGTTGCTCACCGTCGAGGATCCCGAGCTGGAGCCGAAGCTGTTGCAAGTGATGGAATCGCTGGTCAACGAAGCGGATGCGATTCGCGAGAGCATCGGCAAAACCGTGGTGAACAATCTGAAGGGTATGTCCCGGATGTCCATCTTTCTGGAAGATGAAATGCGCCAGGTGTATCCCGAATTTCCACTGCGCAAAGGTGTTTTGAGCTGGGAAGATAATTTGCCGCCGATGAGCGAGACGCTGCGTAAATTGGTGGAGCAATACGATCAGTCGCCGGTTGTGCTTGCCGCCGGGCGTTGAAAATTTATGACGAATTTCCTCAAAAACATTTTCAAGCAACTGCAACAGGCCGCAGATCGCGTTGTTTTGCGCGAAGTTCGCGGGCGGGAATTCGTCAGCGTTACCGGCCGCGAGTTGCTTGAGCAGGTCGCTCGCGCTCGCGCTTATCTTCGGCAGTCTGGTGTGCAGCCCGGCGATCGTTGCGCGCTGCTGGGGCCAAACTCGATCCAGTGGGCGGCCCTCGATGTGGCCTTGATGGCAGAGGGGGCGATCGTCGTTCCGCTGTACTCGCGTCAGGCTCCCGCTGAACTTGCGGCGATGATCAAGGATTGCTCGCCACGGGCGCTTTTTGTCAGCGACACCTCACTGGGCGAAGCCGTGGCTCAAGCATGGCCCGAAACTCCACCGCGCGTCTCGTTTGACGATGCATTCGGAAAACTTCCCGCGGGCAAGGGAATTACCGGCGGCCCGAATCCCCGGCGCGACGACGAACTGGTCGCCATCATCTACACTTCCGGCACTTCCGGCGAGCCGAAGGGCGTTTGCCTGAACACAGGAAATCTGAATCACATGTTGTCGTGCACCGGGGAGCGCCTTAACCAGTTGATGGGCGCTACTCGGGAGCCGGACCGCGTCTTTCATTACTTACCGTTTAATTTTGCGGGTTCCTGGATTTTGCTGCTCAACTGTCTATCGCGCGAGAGTATGCTGACTCTCTCGACCGATTTGAACCGCCTGGCCGACGAGATTCAGATTTCCTCCGCGCACTATTTCATGAACGTGCCGACGTTATTGGAGCGCGTTCGGCGCGGTGTGGAAGATGCTCTTTCGAAGCGCAATGAAGTGATTCAGGCTATTTTTCGGAATGCGCGCGCGGCTTGGCTACGCAAAAACGGCGGGCAATCGCGCGGTTTGGATGCTCTTTGGTTGATACTGGGGAATAATCTGGTGTTCAGCAAAATCCGCGAGCGGTTTGGTCCGCATCTTCGCGCATTAATTTGCGGCTCCGCGCCACTGGCTCCGGAAACACAGCAATTTTTCCACATGCTCAGCATCCCCATCCTGCAGGTGTACGGGCTCACGGAAACCACCGCCATTTGCACTATGGACGACCCGCGTGTGCCATCGGAGCCCGGTCGCGTTGGCGTGGCTATACCCGGCATCGAAATGATCGCCGGCGAGAATGACGAGATTGTGGTACGTGGCCCCAATGTTTTCGCGGGTTACTGGAACCGCCCCGAAGAGACCGCGAAAGTTCTGAAGGATGGTTCTTTCCACACCGGCGATCAGGGCGAAATGAATTCGCGCGGAAACTGGCGCATCAGCGGCCGTATCAAGAATCTGATTATTCTGAATTCCGGCCACAATGTGGCGCCGGAACCGATTGAAGAGGAAATTGCCCAGCGTTTGGCGGGTGCGCAGCAAATTGTGGTGGTGGGAAATGGCCGCGGATATCTCGGTCTGCTGGTGACGGGCACCGTGGACAGTAAGTCGGTGCAGGCCGCGATCGACACCGTGAACACTGAATTGCCGCATTACCGGCAGATTCGCAACTTCACGATTCTGAAGGAGGCACTCACTCCGGAGAGCGGCTTGCTTACCGCGATGGGCAAAATCAAGCGCGATGCCATCAATGCAAAATTTCGCGACGAGATTGAACAAATGTATCGCAAGCAATGCGCGGCCGTGGGCGTGAGCGGATGAGCGCGCGCGCTAAAGGCAAGGAGCCATTGAGGGAATTTCGTGGCCAAGCGCTGCGCTGGGAATGGCGCGACGGTGTGATCGAACTGACTCTCGACCGCGAGCCGCTCAACGAAATCGGCACCGTTATGCTTGCCGATCTGGAAAAGTTTGTCGGCGCGTTCCAGGGACTCGCTCCTATTACCAGCGCCTGCATCATCACTAGCGCGCGCCGGGGCGGCTTTTGCGCCGGAGCGGATTTGCGCGAACTTTATCGTGGTGCCGTCGATCTGCCCAAGGCGAAGCGGCTTGCGGGCGTTCGTGCCTTCCTGAAACGCATTCACGCCGTGGCCAATGCGATTGACGACGCGCCGTTCGTCACCTTTGCGGCCGTTCATGGCTTGTGCATGGGCGGAGGTCTGGAGCTTGCGTTAGTTTGTGATTTGATTGTTGCGGATAAGATGGCGCGCTTTGGTTTTCCCGAATTGCGTCTGGGGCTGATTCCTGGCTTTGGCGGTATTCCCCGGCTTCGCCGCGACGTCGGAAACAGTTTCATTCGCGATTTGCTGTTCACCGGCCGCACGGTAAAGGCAGAAAGCGCGCATCAGGCGGGCCTGGTCTCGCACCTTGCCGGCGAAGGCTACGCGCTGCAGGTGGCGCGCTCGATGGCCCAGCAAGTAACGAAGTTTGACGCGCAAACGCGCGCCGCGGCGAAAAAGTTCATCAAACCCATTCCACACGCCGAGCTGAAAAAGGAAATCGATCTTTTCTGCGAGCTGTTCGCCCGGCCGGTTGTCATGGACGCTTTGCGGCGGTTTGTTGAGACGGACGATCCGATGAAACACTTGCCCGTCGCGCCGGCGAACAAATAGCATCTCGATATTGGTAGCCTGGAGGGACACGTGAGCAAGGCGTTTTGGGAACGTTGCTGCCCCTATTTCGTTCTGCTGTTAGTCGCGCTTCTATTCACCTCGTGCTCGCATCCGGCTGGTGATTCCGCAACATTTGACCCAGATGGAACGGCGCACGTCACGCGCATCATTCCCATGCCGTCTACGATCAGTCCCGAGGCGCAAAAGTGGCTGGACTCGCTGGCTCGCCAAAAATACGCGCCGCAAACCCTTGCGGAGCGCCGCGCCGGCACGGATCAATGGCGCTCGCAAGCCTCCGCCGAAGCGCGAAAACTGTTCCCCGTAAACGTCGAGGAAAAAATCATGGGTGGCGTGCGCACGGACGTGATCACGCCGCTCGACACGCCGGAATCGAATCGCGCGTGCGTGCTGATCAATCTGCACGGCGGCGGATTCAATTCCGATTCCGGCTCGCTGATCGAAGGCGTCCCGATTGCCAATCTCGCGAAAATGAAGGTCGTCTCTGTGTACTACCGCCTCGCGCCGGAAAATCCGTTTCCTGCGGCGGTTGAAGATGTGGTCGCGGTCTATCAGGAATTGCTGAAGGATCACAAGCCGCAGAACATAGGCATCTTCGGCACCTCCGCGGGCGGAATTTTGACCGCCGAAGTCGCCGTCAAATTGAAGCAGTCAGGTCTGCCGATGCCTGCTGCGCTGGGCATGTTTTCGATTCTCGCGGATTTCAGCCAGCCCGGAGACTCTCAGAACTTTTTCACCCTGAACGGGCTTCCTGGAATTCTTGAACCGGTTGAGGCCAGCAAACCGCATCCGCGTGAATATGCGCCGAACTCCGATCCGAAGGATCCGGTCCTGTCTCCGATGTTTGCCGATTTGCACGGCATGCCGCCAACTTTGCTGGTCACCAGCACGCGCGACTTGCTACTGAGCAACACAACGATTTTCCATCGCGCTTTGCTGCACGCCGGTAACGACGCGCACCTTGTCGTCTACGAATCCCTGCCGCACGCGTTCTGGTATCACTTCCAACTTCCTGAAACCCGCGAAGCCCTCGATCTAATGGCCAAGTTCTTCGATCAAAGAATCGCCCGCTAGCCGCTCTGTTCCACAGACGGCCCCTAATTCCAAACAAACTTACAGCTTTCCAACCTAGCCGAATGGCGGATGTGGCCGTTTTGGAGTTCGTGCATTCTGCTGTTGGAGGCAATACCTATGTCAGCAGAATGGCTAGCAATTTCAAATGCACCCGCGGAGACCACCCAAAAAACCGGCGCGTTCACCGTAGCCGTGCATACCGAAGCGCGAGGTTCTACCAGTGGAGTGATCTGGCGGACCGGCGTGATTGTCACGGCGGAACATGCCCTGCGGCGCGATGAAGACATCCAATTGACGGTGGCTGACGGTCGCGTGGTGCCCGCGAAATTAGTGGGACGCGATCCATCCACCGATCTTGCGGTGCTGAAGTTCGAAGGCGAATCCGCCGGCGCGCCCTTGGGCGACTCCGAGGAGCTGAAGCCCGGGAATGTGACGCTAGTTGTCGGCCGCACGCGCGCCAGCGGGCCGGTCGCAGCGCTGGGATTCGTCAGCCTGGTGGTGAAGGAACGCCGCATCTGGGGCGGCACGCAATTGGCGCCGTATGTGCGCCTCGACGTTGCGCTGCAACGCAGCGGCGTGGGCGGCGCGGTGGTGGATGGCAATGGGCGCGTGGTCGGCATCGCGACGCCAAAACTTTCGCCGGGTGGCGCGTTGGCTCTACCGATAGCGACGGTGAATCGCGTGGTCGACGCCCTGCTGCAGAAAGGACGCATCCCGCGCGGCTATCTCGGCGTTGGCCTGCAACCGATTCGACTCCCCGAGAATCTCATGCAAGCGCTGAATCGCCAGGAAAATCGCGCGGTTATGGTGCTGGATGTGGAACCCTCCGGCCCGGCGCACAAGGCCGGGGTGGTGATCGGCGACATTCTCGTTAGCCTGGATGGCAAACCCGTGCTGCGCCTGGAAGATGTGCAGTCTCATCTCGCGGGGGAGAATATCGGCAAAGAAGTGCGCGCGGGATTTCTGCGCGGAGGTTCGCCTCGGGACGTAACCATCGTGATTGGCGAACGCAAAAACGAGGGCGAATAACATGAGCATCCCCGGGCTGGGAGAAATATCGGATCGGCTGCGCCGCTCGACCGCGCTGGTGCGGCCGGGCGGCAGCAAAGGTAACGGGTCTGGCGTGGTCTGGTCGTCTGACGGCCTGATCGTCACGAATGCGCACGTGGCGCAAGGGTCGCGCGCGGAAGTCTCTCTGTGGGACGGCCGCCAGTTTCGCGCCGAAGTGATATCGCGAGACGCGCGGCGCGATCTCGCCGCATTGCGCATTTCTACCGACAACTTGCTGGCGGCGGAGTTTGGCGATTCTTCACGTGTGCGCGCTGGTGAAATCGCCATCGCTGTCGGCAATCCGCTCGGTTTTGTGGGCGCGCTTACTACCGGTGTGGTTCACGGCGTCGGACCGATTCGCGGACTAGGCGCGCAAAGTTGGGTGCAGTCCGACGTGCGGCTGGCCCCGGGCAATTCGGGTGGACCACTGGCCGACGCGCGCGGCCGTGTAATCGGAATCAATGCGATGGTGGCGGGCCGGCTAGCGTTGGCCATTGCCAGCAACGAAGTGGCGCGATTCTTGCGCGGCGAGAGCGGCGGAGAATCGCTACGACTGGGCGTTTCGGTGGTGCCGGTACGATTGCCGCGCTCCACCGGCGGCAGAAAATTTGCCCTGGTGCTCGCCGCCGTTGAGCCGGGAACGCCCGCGGCTCGCGCGTCGCTGCTGCCTGGCGACATTTTGTTGGGCACCCAGGAAAAGCGATTCGGTTCTGTGCGCGACCTTGCGGAAGCGTTGCAAGGAGACGATGCCCGTCTGCTGCGACTGGAGTTTTTGCGCGGTGACTACGAGCGTGTTCGGCGCGTCAGCGTCCAGCTTACTGCGCGTGGACCGAAGGCCGGGGCGATGGCGGCGTGACTCGCGTCTTCATCGTCGCCGCGGTGCTGCGAGCGAGAAGGGAACTGACCGCCCTGCTTGACGACGCGCCTAAGGTGGAGGTGGTGGGAACCGCCAGCAGCCTGGAAGGAGCCGCGGAAGGGTGGGAAGAACTCGACGTGCTGCTGGTTCGGGATTCCAGCGAGTCCATCGACGAGTTGCTCGATTCACTGGAAGACAATGACTTGGCGCGACAGACTCCGATACTGCTCCTGCTCGAACAGGCAACGCAGAATAGAGTGAATCGCGCCATCCAACTTGGCATTCGCGGTGTCTTGCCTGCTGAGGTTGCGCCCGAGCAATTGCTTAGCGCGGTCGCCGCCGTGGCCAAGGGTTTGCTGGTGTTGCAGCCGGGAGAGCAGGCGCTCTCAGCAGCTTTCACCCAATCTAGAAATGGCGAGTCCGCCGAATTGTTCGAGCCGCTGACTCCACGCGAAAAAGAAGTTCTGCAAATGCTGGCCAGCGGCTTGGGCAACAAGCAAATTGCCGGCTGCCTGAAAATCTCCGAACACACCGCAAAATTCCACGTAGCGTCGATCCTGGGCAAACTGGGGGCGTCGTCCCGCACTGAAGCCGTCTCTCTGGGCCTGCGCCGCGGACTGATCCTTCTTTAGCTTGGCTGTTAGCGAATCACCCGCAGTTTTCCCTTTAACACCATCTGGAAAAGTTCGTCGGCCGTACCGCATTTCTGATCACTCAGATATTCCATCAGAAATGGGAAGGGAATCCCCTGATACTCTGGATGCTTGATGTAAAACTCGGTGATGGGCCTCACATAGACCGCAAGATCGACGGTCGAACCGATGTACCTGTACCTTGAATAAGTATCAACCCTTGCGAGGCAGCGGCCAGACGGTATATCGGTAGGATGTTGTTCATCCCCGAGCCGATGGGGTTGGCCGACTTCGAACAGGGCATCGGCTGCGCCACATGCCCGATTCCGTGCTATCAGGTAACCGTCGAGGAACCCATGAACGAACCTAGTCCTCTCGTTTGGGCTCCATGACAACCATTGTCCACCTCTCTCGGCTTGTTCCGAGCGAGGTTTTCCCGTCCCACAGGAGTTTAAGGCAAGAACAACAGCAGCTATTCGTGCAGAATACTTCATCAACCTTTTCGTACGCATCGTCTGCCTCGGCAAACTCTCATCTGAAGAAGTACTAAGCGAACTGGATCGTAGGTCCAATATCACCAAAGGTCCCGCTATTTACATTGACTCCCAAAGATCCGGTTTGGTTCCCCACTGTAGCCCTAAGACCTGGTTGCTGAGGCGAACTAACTCGACCGATAATCGGCCCCATTTTCATTCCGGCAGCGGGAATGATAAATTTAGGGCTTATGCGCACACTGGAACAGACCACCCAGGAGATACTGGAGTTGGCGACCAAGCAGTTCAAAGTCCCTGCCGGTTCGCTCAAGGCCGACGACGATTTCTACAAGAAGCTGGCCATCGACAGCCTGCAGGCGCTCGACTTGCTCTCGCGAATCGAGAATCATTTCCGCATCGAGTTGCCCGACTACGAAGTGCAGGGCGTCAGCGATTTCAAGACGCTTGCCGAGCGCATCCAAGCCCGCCTCTGATGCTGGATCTTCCAAAGTACTCATCGATTGGCGACGCGCTGTGCGACGCGCTGGAAACTTTCGCGCCGGAAGTCTGCCTAATCGAATCCGACCGTGGCGAAGAAAAACTGCGCCTCACCTATCGCGATTTCAAGAACCGCGCGCTTCCCCTGGCCAAAGGCCTGCAGGATTTAGGCGTCGCGGCCGGAGACCGCGTCTCCATCATCATGACGAATCAGTCCAAGTGGCTGATCTCCGCCTACGCGCTGTTTTATTGCGGCGCCACGATGGTTCCGCTCGATTACAAATTGAAGCCCGAAGAGCAGTGGCAATTACTGAAGCATTCTTCCGCAAACGTGCTCATCACCGAGTACGGCATCTGGCGGCAGCTCAGCGCTTCCCCGGAGCGCGCCGGCGCGGACAAGCTCAAAACCGTGCTGGTGACCGAAGCGCCCGCGAATGCCACCGATCTAAGCGGAGCCTTGCGCTGGGAAAGAGTCACTGGCACTGGCGAACCAAAATTTGTTGCGCGCAAACGCGAAGACCTTGCCAGCATCATCTACTCCTCTGGGACCGGCGGAAGCACCAAGGGCTGCATGCTCACCCACGGAAATTATCTGGAGCAATGTACTTCGCTCACCGCCTGGTATCCCTTCTGGCCGGGCGTGCGCTACCTGAGTATTCTGCCGACGAACCATTCCATCGATTTCATGGTTGGCTTCTTTGGGCCGTTCGTGTGCGGAGCGGCGGTGGTTCATCTGCGAACTCTGCGCCCGGAATTTGTGCGCGAGGCGTTTGCGAAGTACCAGATCACCTACGTCACGCTGGTGCCGCTGGTGCTGAAAAATCTACAAAAGGGGCTGCAAGCGCGCTTCGATGAATTGCCCCCGTCCAAGCGGCGCATGTTTGAAGTCCTTCGCAAAATCAACATTGCGCTCACCAAAGACCGGCCGCGTCTACCCCTTAGCCGCAAGCTGCTCAAACAAGTACATGCTGCATTCGGCGGAAAACTGGAAGCCATCATTGTGGGTGGCGCATTTTCCGAGCCGCAGACTCTGCAGTTTTTCTACGATCTGGGCATTCCGGTTGTAAACGCCTACGGTTTGACTGAAGGGGGCACGGGCGTCACCGTGAACGACCTGAAGCCGTTTCGCGCGGACACGGTAGGGAAGCCATTGCCGGGCATCGAAGTGCGCATCAGCAATTCCGATGCTGATGGAATCGGCGAAGTGGCGGTGCGCGGCAAAACCGTAATGGCAGGTTACCTGAACGATCCCGAAATGACCGCCGAGACCATCGTGGATGGCTGGCTGATGACCGGCGACATGGGACGTTTCGATCCCATGGGCCATTTACAGTTGCTTGGGCGCAAGAAAAACATGATCGTCACGGAAGAAGGGAAGAACGTCTACGCGGAAGATGTGGAGAGTGCGTTTGAAGGCCTGAAAGTGAAGGAATTCTGCGTGTTTGCCGCGAATTATATTTGGCCGCAGCGCTCCATGGTTGCAGAGAAACTGGTTCTGGTGCTGCATCTGGAGCCGGGCCAGGCTTTCACGGATGAACTGAAGAATGAAATAGTGGCGCGCAACAATCGCTTGATCAATTACAAGCGCGTTCATGGCATCGTGCTGGTTGAGGAAGATTTTCCGCTGACGGCTTCGTTGAAGGTGATCCGCAAGGCCCTGGCCCAGCGCTTGGCGAATCTCAATCGACAAAAGGCAATTCTGCCGATTTAGGCGGGAACAAGGTAGAATGCCCCATCCGGGTAAAACGTGAAAGACAGCTTTCTGGCGATAGTGAATCCTGCGGCGGGCGGCGGGCGAGCGGCGAAGTTCGCCGGTGATGCGCTGGCGCGTCTGAAAGCCGGAGGACTTCGCGTGGACGTGATCGCCTCCACTGGGCCGGGGCACGCTTCGCAACTCGCCGCCGAGGCTTGCGCACAGGGTTACCACAAATTCCTCGCGGTCGGTGGAGACGGCACCGCGCATGAAGTGATCAACGGAGCCTACAGCCAGAACGATGCCACGCGCCACATCGAACTTGGTTTCCTGCCGTTCGGCACCGGCAATTCGTTTCTGCGCGATTTTACTGACGAAGGAGCGGAGTCTTCCATTGAAGCGCTGATCGCCGGCAGAAAACGCTCCGTCGATCTTCTGCGTTTGCGGCATTCCTCTGGGACAATCTACTCCTTCAATCTGCTGAGTGTGGGATTCACCGCCGACGTCGGCGCCCTTAGCAATCGCATCTTCAAGCCCTTCGGCCATCTCGGATACCTCCTTGGCGTTTTTGTCCGTGTGGTGCAGCTGAAGCGGCGCGGATTCAAAATGCGTTGCGATTCGGATCGCGATTGGGATGAGCGCCGTTGCCTGTTCCTCACTTTCAACAACTCCAAATTCACGGGCGGGACCATGATGATCGCCCCAAACGCCGATCCCTCCGACGGCTTCATCGAATACGTTCGCTGGGGCGCTATCTGCAGGATCGAACTGCTGAAAATGCTTCCGCGCCTTTACGATGGAACACACACCGATCACGTTCTGGCGGAAACGCGTCGGGTCAAGCGCGTCGACTTTGCTCTGGAAGGTCCCGTCGACGTCATGATCGACGGCGAAATCCTCACGCTGGACTGCAAATTGTTGGACATCTTGCCCGGCGCCATGGACGTTTATATATGACGCGGGCCTGGGAGCTGTTGCGCAGCATTTTTCTGTGGTTCGCCAGCTGGCTTCATTTCCTGATTTTCGTGCCGATCCTGATTGCTCTTGCGATCGTGCTTGATCCGCGAAAGCACGATTGGCTGCAGCGCGGGCTATGCCGCAGGATTGCGTATTTTTCGGGCGCAAAGATTGTGGTGAAGAAGTCGCCGGGCTTTGATGCGCAGCGCACCTGTATTTTCATGGTCAACCACGTAAATGTATTCGACCCCTTCATGTTGTATTGTGCGATTCCGCAACTGGTGCGCGGCTGGGAACTGGAGTCGCATTTCCGGATTCCCATTTATGGCTGGCTGATGAAGCGCTTTGGAAATGTGCCGGTTCCGAATGTGCGCAATCCTAGGGATTTGAAGCGATTGTGGCGGATGACCCAGGAAGCGATCAATGGCGGCACCAGCTTGATCATTTTTCCCGAAGGAAAGCGCACACGAGACGGGCACGTGAACGACTTCGAAGAAGGTGGATTCCGACTGGCGCAACAACTGGGAGTTCCGATTACCCCTGCCAGCCTGGTGGGCTCATTTCATCATTTGCGCACAGGAACCTGGACGCTGCGGCCCACCACCATCACCATCTTTCTGCACGACACGATCGAAACCAAGGATTTGAAAAAAGAAGATGTGCCCGAACTGAAAGCACACATAAAGGAGACCATCGGGCGTCCGGTGGAAGCCTGGTTACAGGAAGGATCGGAGCAGGAAAGCCGGCCGCCCGTCGAAGTTACGCGTTAAATCAGCTCAAATTATTTTGGCTACAAGCTGAGTCGTACACCCGGCAGAACGCGGCCCGCACGCGTTTCTTGCCACGTATAGTAAATTCGGTGAATCACGGTAATGGTGGAAATCACCGCAATTACCCACAGCACCGGCCCCATACGCGTGAACAAGCCGCCGATAATCAGCAGCACCAGGCGCTCCGGCCGCTCCATGAAACCCACTTTGCAGAGAGGAATCAACGATTCGGCGCGGGCTCGCGAGTAACTCACCATTACCGATCCCGCTGTGGCCACCGCCGCCAGCACCACGTATGGCGTGCGCCCGCTCACCGAGTAGTACACCAGCAGCCCCATGTACAGCGCCATGTCCGCATAGCGATCCAGTGTGGAATCGTAAAATGCACCGAACGCGGTAACGCGATTCTGCCGCCGAGCCACCTGCCCGTCGAGCATGTCCAGGAATCCCGCGATAAAAATGATGATCGCGCCGGTGCGGAAATTCCCGACCGCGAAACAGGCTGCAGCCGCGAAGTTCACCAGCAGCCCAAAAAACGTCAACAGGTTCGGATTCACGCCCGTTGCGGCCAGCGCTCCGACGATTCGGTCGAGCAGCCATTTGCTGCCGGTTCCAATCGCGCCTGTGAGAGTCATCGACATGTTCTTACGCCACGTGGAATCATACTTCAGCTAGAGAGCTTATCCAAATCCTGATGGCGAGCAATACGCGCCCAATTGGCTCTTGACGCAAGCGCACGCAATCCTTACATTGCTCAGAACACTTGGGGAGCGCATGAATTCAGACCGGCGGGATTTTCTTCTTCACTTAGGCGGAATCGCGGGAACAGCTTGGCTCAGCGCACAGTGGCCCGCGATGGTTGCGGCGGCTGAGCACGCGCACCAGGCTGCCGCGTCCAAACAATCTTTCGAAGTGTTCACGCCCGATCAAGCCAAAGAAGTGGAAGCGATTGCCGCTCGCATCATTCCCACCGACGAACTTCCCGGCGCCACCGAAGCCGGCGTGGTGTACTTCATCGACCGGGCCCTAAAAACTTTCGCCAGCGACAATCTGCATCAATACCAAACAGGCTTGGCGGAAGTAAATCACCTGACCACGCAGATGTTTCCCGGCGTGAATACATTTTCTGCGGCCACTCCCGAGCAGCAGGACAAAATCCTAACGGAGTTGTCCGCGACACAACTCGTGCCCGCGGGCACGCGCCGGCGCAATCAAGCTCCCGCCCCATCCGGATTTCTGCAGACGATCTGGTTCGACACGGTTTGCGGATTTTTGATTGATCCCGAAGGCGGCGGCAATCGTGACTTTGCCGGATGGAAAGTGATTGAACGCGACCCCGCACACAGTTTTTCTCCGCCTTTCGGCTATTACGACAAGGATTATCCTGGTTGGCAGCCTCTCCCTACGGAAGCGGGGAAGAAATGAGCCAATCCAAAGTTTCCTACAAAACTTCCGAAGAAGTGGATTTTGTGATCGTCGGATCCGGCGCGGCCGGCGGAGTTCTGGCCAAGGAACTATCCACCAACGGTTTTCGCGTGGTGGTGCTGGAGCAGGGGCCGTACCTCACCGAGGCGGATTTCACTCACGATGAACTGAAAGTGTTTAATCGCCACCTGCTGACTAACAATCCCAAAAATCAGCCGATCACTTTCCGGCAAACTCCGCAAGAAAAAGCCAAAGTTCAACAAAGTGTGTTGTATGGCCGCTGCGTTGGCGGCAGCAGCGTGCATTTCACGGCGAACTTCTGGCGTTTTCACGAGATTGATTTCATCGAGCGCAGCAAGGTGGGGGAGATTCCCGGGACCGGATTCGTCGACTGGCCGATTCGATACGCGGATCTCGAGCCGTATTACACCAAGGTGGAGTGGGAGATTGGCGTTTCCGGACTTGCCGGCGCCAGTCCGTTTGACCCGCCTCGCTCCAAGCCTTATCCGATGCCGCCGCTGCCGGTGAAAGGTTCCGGCGTCATTTTTGAAAAGGCGGCGCGAAAACTCGGCTATCATCCGTTTCCCGCGCCCATGGCCATTCTTTCTGAGCCGCGGCCGGGACGCAGCGCTTGCGTGAATTGCGGCTTTTGCCTCGGTTTTGGTTGCGAAGTGGGCGCCAAGTCTTCGGCACTCTCCAGCGTGATTCGCATGGCGGAAAAAACAGGCCGCTGCGAGATCCGTCCCAATTCTTATGTACATAAAATCGCCACAGACAAAACGGGAAGAGCGACGGGCGTTCTTTATTTTGATGCCAAAAAGAACGAGCAGCTGCAAAGGGCCAAGGCTGTCATCGTGTGTGCTAACGGCGCCGAAACTCCGCGATTGCTGCTGCTTTCCGCGTCGAATCAATTTCCCAACGGCCTGGCCAACTCCAGCGGCCTGGTCGGCAAATATCTGATGCCCAATAGTGGTTCGATTGCTTATGGAGTGTTTGACGAACCACTAAACGATTACAAAGGATTCGCCGTCAGCCGCATCTTTCACGATTTTTACGAAATGGACACCCAGAAGCTCGGCATCTACGGAGGCGGTGGTCTGGACGCGCGATTCGATCTCACCCCCATTGGATTTGCCACCGGCGCCCTACCGCCGGGAACGCCGCGCTGGGGCAAGGATTTCAAGAAAGCCCTGCACCATAATTTCACGCGCACCATGGAGATTTTCTGTCACGGCACCTCGCTGCCCGTGGAATCAAACAGCTTCTCCCTCGATCCCGACGTCAAGGATGCCTGGGGCCTTCCCGCTCTTCGCATGACCTATCAGGATTGCCCGAATGACTTGAAACTGGTCACCTGGATGACAGACCGCGCCATGGAAATTCTGGACGCGGCGGGCGCCACGAGCAAATGGCACCAGCCCATCGCCTCCACGCAGTTCGCGGTACACCTTTTGGGTACCTGCCGTATGGGCGCCGACGCCAAATCTTCGGTGATCAATCCTGATCATCGTACCCACGATGTTCCAAACCTGTTCCTTTGCGATGGCAGCAGCCTGGTAACTTCCGGCCGCGGCCAGCCCACCATGACCATTCAGGCGCTCGCTTACCGCGCAGCGGATCGCATCACCGCGCTCGCCAAACAGGGAGACCTGCCGGCGTAAGAGTGGCGCGGAAATCGCACTGACGGTATCCTTTTGTCTCGCGAGTTTTTCCGTCGCTTCGAGGGCTACATGAAAACAAGCAGCGCGCGCTTGTGGATTTCAGCTTCTGCCTTGTCGGCAGCGATTTTGCTGGTTGCCTCGATGAAGTTAACTCGTGCCCAGCAACCCGCTGCAACTGCGCACTCTGGACAATTCCAGACAGCCGAGCAGCATTTCAAAAATATTCAGGTGCTGAAGAATATTCCGGCGGACCAGCTAATTCCGTCGATGCAATTCATCGCGGCATCGCTCGGCGTGGAATGCGAGTTCTGTCACGTGGAGCATGCCAACGACAAAGACGACAAGAAAACCAAGCTCACCGCGCGAAAAATGATCACCATGATGATGGCCATCAATCAGGCTAACTTTAATGGCGATGTCGAAGTTACCTGCTACACCTGCCATCGTGGCGTCGCCCACCCTGTTTCCACGCCAATTCTTTCCGCAGATGCTACCCGGCCACCAGCCCACGTTCACGACGAAGGTGGCGAAGCTCATCCCGCTCTTCCATCCGTCGAGCAGATTCTTGATAAATATCTCGCCGCAGTCGGTGGCGCGGATGCCTTCAACAAGATCAACACCCGCGTGCAGAAGGGAACGATCGACGCTTTCGGCAAAACCAATCCTATCGAGATCTATTCGGAAGCTCCGGAAAAACGCATCTCGCTGAACCATCCTCCCACCGGCACCAGCGTCACTGCGTTCAACGGCGAAGTTGGGTGGCTCAGCATGCCCGGCGGTTTTCATGCGATGACTGCGGCCGAAGGCGAAGCCGCCAGGATCGACGCCGAGTTGCGATTCCCCGCGCGCCTTCGCGAACTGTACAAGGAGTTCAAGGTGCTGCCGGGCGAGCCGGTGGGCGGCCGTGCAACTTATCTGGTGGTCGCGAAGGGCCCCGGCAAGCCCACGCTCAATCTTTGTTTCGATCAGGAAAATGGTTTACTGCTGCGGCTGATTCGCTTCGCGGAAACGCCACTGGGCCGCAATCCCACGCAGATTGACTACAGCGATTATCGGCAAACCGATGGCGTCAAGATCCCGTACCGCTGGATTCTGGTGCGGCCGAATGGCGCCTTCACGATTCAAGTGGAGAGCGTGCAGCAAAACGTGCCCGTCGACGAAAAATTGTTCGTCATGCCGGAACCGCCGGCTGGACACTAGCAGGAATTCTCCTGAAACTCAGGCCTTCACGCCTCATTACAGAGAAGGATTCCGGCGGCATGGGTTTTTAGAAACGGAAGATAATCCCGCCGGTGAAGCTTCCACGATTCAGGTAGTTGGGCAACGACGCGTTATAGCAGAAGCCATAGAACGGGTCGCAATATAATCCGGTCGTCGAACTGCCGTAGGTTGGCAACCATCGCACATCGCCCCGCAAACCCACGTGGCGGCTCACATAATATTTCACACCGCCGCCGATGTTATAGGCGAACTCCGTTCGATTCGGCGTTCCGCTGCCGTTTGAATCGTGTGTGAATCCCACGCCACCTTCAATGTAAGGGCGCAAGCGGTGTTCGCTGTTCAGAAACATGTACGATATGCCGAACTGGAATTGGTCGACGGTGGTGTCGAAGGCCTTATGATATTGGCCGGTCAAAATCGATTGCCCGCTGTACGACGTGTTATTGCGATTCCACATGAATTCGGCTTGCGTATTTTCCGTCAGGTTGTAGTCCAGAAATGTTCCGAAGGCCAAAGCGTCGTTCACGCGCAGCGAACTGACCGGCGGGAGGTTTCCAATTGGCGGGTTGAATGGGTTCACGGGATAGGATCCGCTGGTCTCATAGCCGACGAAGGGCGAAATTTCAAACTTCTGCTGGGCGCGGGTCGAAGTCCCTCCAAAAAACAGCACTGCGAAACACAGAATGTATACGCTCCGGCTCATCGTTGTTCCTTTCTTCTTCTTGAATGAATCCGTCATCGGAATGGTTCACCTCTCGCCTGACAGCATTTCACTCGGCTTCTCACCACGAACGCAATTTTCGCGCGCAGCCGTACCATGGAGCCGCAAATATCCCTTGTCCTTCCAAGTAAACCCTCCGGTAGCGGAAAAGTTTCGCGGCTCTGCCATAGATTAGATGAGGAGATGCCGGCGAAAGGGTGCGCCTAAAACACGCCAAATTGCACAGATTCTTGCACTTATGCCGGAGACTGAAATCGCCGTTGTTTTCCCGACAGCCGCCGGTACCCGCTCGCTAACTCTATTCCTTCTTCGGCGCGGCAGGCTCGCTTCCGCGCGTTGGTTCTTGCTTTGCCTCGGGCTGCGTGGGCTTCTCGCCTGATCCAGCCGCGCCGTTCGCTTGTGGGGGCCCTGCAGGTTTCTCCTGATATTGCGCGATCAGCGAGATGCGCCGGTTCAGCGAATCAAGCGGCGCATCGGCCTTGCGCAGCCGCTGGTCCGCAAATCCGCGCACTTGCGTCCCCTGGTCGTCACGAAATCCATTCTGCATCATCAATCTTCGAGCTGCATTGGCGCGATCGGCAGATAGCTCCCAGTTTGTGTATGCCGCGGTGGGAGGGTAGGGCTTGGAGTCAGTGTGTCCTTCGATCGCCACGCGATTCGGTAACTTACCCAGTTCCTGTGCCAGGGTTTTCAACAGTTCACTGCCGTCGGCGCTCATTTTCGCGCTTCCGCTTTCAAAAAATGTGCCGGTGGCAGATTCCGTCAACTCGATCCGCAAGCCTTCGTTCGTCACCGTCATATCGATGTGGCTCTGCAATTTATCGAACTTCGGCACCTCGCGAATCGATTTCTGCAGCTGTTCTTTCAATTCCTTCATATTGTCTTTGGACACGATGAAGTTATCGCCACTTCCTCGCATGTCGCTTCCCACCATTTTCGAATTGCCGGTGGGATCCTTGAAATATCCGCCCACAGCCTCTTTCACCTGATTGCTGCTGTTCATCAGCCATAGCACGATAAATAGCGCCATCATCGCGGTAACAAAATCCGCGTACGCCACCTTCCACGCGCCACCATGGTGCCCGCCATGCGCGGCTTTTTTCTTGATGATGATCGGAGGAGGCGACGGCATCGGAAGTCCCTACGCTGCCGGTGCGGCTGGTTCTGCTGCCGCCGCGCCTTCGGCCGCTGCGCCGCGGTTTTTGATGAAGTCCTCGAGTTCCTGGAATTTTGGCCGCACCGTGCCGGGAATGGCGCGCCGTCCGAACTCCACCGCCACACTGGGAGGCGCCCCCTTGATGAACGCCACAATCACCACGCGGATCACGTGATAAAAGGCGTGTTCCTCTTCGGTGGACTTCGCCATGTTCGCCGCGATCGGACCGACAAATCCGTAGCACAATAAGATGCCCAGGAATGTTCCTACCAGCGCTGCGGCTACTTTGTGCCCGATTTCTTCCGGCGGTCCACCCAACGCCCCCATGGTAATCACCACGCCCAGCACTGCTGCCACGATGCCCAACCCCGGCAAAGAATCCGCCATCGTGGACAGCGCGGTAACCGGCGCGCCCGCTTCGTGGTGGTGCACTTCCATGTCCAACTCCATCATCTGGTCGACGTCGAAAGGCTCAACTCCTCCTCCCGCCGCCATGCGTATGGTGTCGCAGATGCAGTCCATCACGTGATGGTCTTTCAGCAATTTGGGATATTTCGAAAACACCGGGCTTTGCTCCGGATTGTCGCTGTCCGTTTCCAGCGCCATCAGCCCTTCTTTCCGTGCGCGTGTGAACAGCTCGTACAGCATTTTCATGATTTCAAGGTAGCGGGCCTTGCCGAACTTCGATCCCCGAACACCCCGGCCAGGTTGCCCACAATCTTTTTCAGGATGTGCAGCGGGTTGGCAATCAGCACGGTACCGAGTCCGGCGCCTCCGATGATCAGCAATTCCGCGGGTTGCAGCAGCCCGCGCAAATTGCCGTGTTCCATCAGGTACCCTCCCACGATGGCGGCGATCACCACCACGATTCCGATAATCACGAACATAGTGAGGCCTTCTTTTGGTTCTGGTTTCTCATGTTGAAATCAGCACCACGCGATTTCCGCCTTTTTCGCCACCTTGCGCCATCGCCCGTTCCGCGCGGCCGGTGATGGTGCCCACGGTGTCGCGGTCGCAGGCGACTGTCGCTCCGATGGACACGGTCACATGAAACTTGTCTCCCCAGAACACCACGTCGGCGTGCAACGCCATTTTTCGCAGCCGCTCTGCCACCTTCATCACATCGGCTTCGCCGCACTCCGTCAGCACCGCCAGGAATTCCTGCTCCAGCCAGCGCCCCAGATAGTCTGTGGGCCGCAATCCATTCTCCATCGTCTGCGCGACGACGCGCGTCGCCGCATCCACTGCGGCTTGCCCGAAGCGTTCACGGAGTTTGGCCAGTTCGTCGATCGCGATCGATAGCACCGCGAATGGCACGGGATACACCCCGAAAAGTGACAACTGTTCCCGCAGGTGCGCTTGAATCATCGCATGGTTCAACACTCCGGTCAGCGTGTCCAAGCAGCCTGCCGCGGCAAGTTTGCTTTGGCGGCGGTTGTGCCTCGCGGTACTCGATATCGGATCGAATATCTCTACGGCGCCCTGGATGTGGCCGCCGTCGTTGCGCAGCAGAATCGTCTCCAACCGCACGGGAATGGAATGCCCGAACTTGCCTCGGAGTGACGCTTTGGTGGTCATGCCCCGCCCTTCTCTTAGCGTCACCAGCAACGGCACCATGTTCCCGACGACAGTATTAATTTAGCAATCCGAGTGCTCCAGGAATCCTTCGTTGCACTGCCGCCCTAATACATCTTGTTTCAAGTAACCCCTGATGGGTTCGGCGCCCGCATTCCAGAAGGTGACCTTTCCTTCGCGGTCCGCCGCGAACACACCGGTCGGAAGGCATTCCAGCACCTGCTGACAAATCTCCGAGTCTGGTGACGACGCCATGGAAACGTCCTTACCTATTCCTATGCAAGTCAGGCACGTTGGAGACCACCGGAAGGAAGGTGAAGCTTCGCTAATTCCCCTGATTCGAAAGGGATGACGCTAGTTCAATCGAGGTGTGAGTTTCAGTTCAGTCTGGCGAGTTCAAATTCGGAACGTCCCCCGGCTCCGCTCTTTTGTCGCTTTATTTCATCCGGCCGTTGCCCGCCATCGGATCGCTTTCGGCTGACGACAACAGGCGCACCGCCACGCCATACTGGCCATCGCCGAGGTCATCCACGCGCGCCACTTGCCCGATGTACTCGTGATTCAGCGGATTGATGGGGGAATGATAGGGGAGGGTGACAAACAATCGCATGCCAAGATAGTAGTTTTTGCGCTCAGTTGCGAAATATACGCCATCCCGCGATACGTTCTTGGTCGTCCCGATTTCGTCGAACGGATCATCTTTGGGATCCGAAGGCCGCACGCGCAGGGCTTGTCCCATGCGCACGCGGCGCGCCCGGCGGCGTTCACTCTGTCTGACTTCTTGCATGTAATAATCAAAACATAATGTCCGTCAGGCTGACACCGCCTGTGCCGAATCAGCTAAGATTTATGTCGGTAACGGCTTTACCACTTTGTCAAATTTGAGGATTGTCAGAAACCTGCGAGTTTCTACGCTTTGAGCAGCGCCGCGACATACGCCGGCGTCAGCGGAATCCGGCGAGGCTGCACCCCGGTGGCATCGAAGATGGCTGCTGCCACGGCTGGCGGGACAATGGCGTTTGCAGCTTCTGAGCCGCCTCCAAACCCCTTGTCGTCCCGTGAAATCTGGACCACCTTAATCTCCGGCATTTCTTCCATCGTAAGGATCTTGTAGCGGCTCCAATTCGTGCTGGTCACTTTTTCCTTATCAAACGTAATTTCTTCCTTCAGCGCCTCGCTCAATCCCATCACAACGCCGGTCTTCATGCAGCGGTCCAGTTGCCGCGGGTTAATGGTTTTTCCGCACTCGGCGCCAATCGTGAACTGGGTCACCTGCACCTTTCCGGTTGCCGGAATCACCGCCACTTCGGCAATGCCCACCCAGTAGGCATTGGAGCGCACCATGATGCACACGCCACGCCCGACCACCGCGCTATTACCGGCCTTTCGCGCGCCACGATGGGGCGAAGGTCGCGACTGCCAGCCTGCGGCCTTGGCCGTGGCGTTCAGAATGTCGATCAGCCGCTGGTCGGTCGTATGTTCAATGCGAAATTGCACCGGGTCGGCCTTTACCGCTGCTGCTGCTTCGTTGATCAATCCCTCCAGCGCGAAGTTCTGTTGGCGCTGCCCCGGGGTCCGCATGATGTTCCCGCGCAAACCGCCGTTGGCCGAATCCGCCGCAAGGTTCGGCATTCCGTATACTTCTTCCAGCCTTTGAATCTTTTCGTAATGCCACTCCGTAGCAATCCAATTCCCCGGCTTCGATGTGGCGCATGGCATTCCGGCCAGCAGCGCGCCAAGGGGCCGCGGGTCAAACATGTGCGGCGAATAAAACGCGGTGTGCACCGCGGTAAGGTGGCCATTCGCGTCGAAAGCGCCCTTTACATCGGATACCCATCCGGGCGAAACGCTGGACCAGGCCATGTCTTCTTGCATGGTCCACTGCACGCGAACGGGCTTGCCGGTCAACTGCGAAAGGATCACCGCGTCGCCTTCCGCGCCATCCCCGCCCAGCGTCGTTCGTCCGTACTGCCCGGAGTGTTCCAGCCAGCGCACCACCACTTTCTCCACCGGCACGCCTAGCAGAAAGGCAAGGCGCGCGCGCAGCCCCTGAGATTGCGCCGAATGCGTCCACACCGTCGCGCTGCTATCGCCGCGCACATCCGCAACCGCAACGAATGGGCCGATCGGCGCGTGCCTCACATACGGTTGCTCGTACGTTGCAGAAATCGTTTTGGTACCGCTCGCAAGGGCCCCTTTCACCTCATCGGCCTTTCCTTTGCTTTCCGCTGGCGCTCCCCAGTTGTACTGGCGAAGCGCTTTCGTCAGATTCTCCGGCAGCCCCTGCCAGTCCGTCCACTTCGTCCCCGTAGCAACCGCGCGCGCCGCGCTGATTGCTTCCCACTCGTTGGGCGAGACTACGGCTACCAGGTTGCCCTTCGTCACCACTTCCGCAGTGGGGAAGCGCTTCGTGTCCACCTCGCCGGCAGTAATTAGCGTTGATCCAAGGGTTGCTGGTCGCACCATTCGAGCATGCAGCATTCCCGGAAGCGTAATGTCGCAACTCCACTGCGTCTTGCCCGTAACCTTGTCGGTGATGCTGGGCACTGGATACGACTTGCCGATGACCTTGAATTCGTTGACCGGCTTCATGGGTGGATCTCCGGTCACCGTGAAACCGTCGAGCGACGTCATGCCTACCCACCCCGTCGGGTCGGGCCTTGCTTGTTTGCCCTCGACTGGAATTTTCAGGTCCAGGTGCTGGCCTTCAACGAGTTTTCCGTAACTGATGCTCTTTCCGCCGCCCGACACGATTCCATCTGTCACGCTAAGACTGGAAATCGGAACGCCCAGTTGCGTCGCGGCCAGTCCCAGCAGCGCCTGGTGCGTATAGGCAGCTACCTTGCGGACGTTGCTCATTCCCGTCAGGAATCCCGCGGAGTATCCTCCGTCGGGCGTTCTGTCGGTGTCACCCAGAATCAGGGAAATCGTTTCCGGGCGGACGTCCAATTCCTCCGCAATCGCTTGCGCATAGTACGCGCTCATGCCCGTGCCTGTTTCTGTGCGTCCCGTTCGCATGACGATGGTGTTGTCGCTTCGGATCTCCAGCCACGAGGCTAGCAGAGCTGGATCGAGCGAAGTCTGAGTTTCGCTAGCGTCGGCCGCCGCAAATTTTCCCGGGATGTACAGCGACACAAACAGCGCGCCGCCCATCTTCACGAAGCCGCGCCGCGTGATCGTTGTTGCGAGTGCCGAATCGTTGCCGGTTTCCGTTTTCACCGTCATGGTCGTCGCTCCCTTCACGCTTTCATGACTTTGGCGGCGCGCTGCACCGCGTCGATGATCGCGGCGTAGGTCCCGCAGCGGCACAGGTGCGGCGAAGGTGGCGTGTTCGTGAATGCATCTTTGATCTGCGCTATAGTTGGATTCGGATTCTTGGCCAGCAATTGTGCGGCGGCGATCATCATTCCGCTTTGGCAGTAGCCGCATTGCGGTACCTGCTCGTCAATCCAGGCCTGCTGAATCGGATGCAGTGTTTTTGCGGCGTCGGCCTTGCTCAATCCCTTTTTCTCTGCCCAGACCGCAGGCAGTCCTTCGATGGTTGTTACCTGCTTCCCCACCGCGAACGATACCGGCGTGATGCACGTGCGCACTTCCTCGCCATCCAGCAGCACCGCGCAGGCTCCGCACTGGGCCATCCCGCAGCCAAGGTGTGGTCCCGTCAATTTGAACTCGTTGCGCAGCACGAACAGCAGCGGTGTCTCCGGCGCCACGGACACCTGATGTTTCGCGCCATTTACGGACAGGGTCAGTTCACTCGGCATGTCTCCCCCAGCTAGTGTCGCGTCCCGAAATACATTGCAGAAGGGCGGAGTCTTCGGGGGCTGAAGCCCAATTCATAACACGGGCTTTACGCCGGGGCTGAAAGCCCCGGCCTCCTGAAGAAAAATACCAGGAACTTGCGGGGCACGACACTAGTTTCGACAATTCCATCGATTGGACGCGGCCCGCGCCCGCTCCGTTAGCCGCCACAATGCAAGGTGAGTACCGATGCCAGGCCCACCCGTGTTAGCTCGTCTGGCGGATTGAAGAGGCGCTGCGCGGCTTTCTGAATCAGGCTTGCCCCGTCTAAACGCTAAACGTTACCCTGTGGGAGTAACCAAACCAATGCCCATCATCAGTCGACGCACTTTCCTGGAAATGGCTGCGGCCATGGGTGCCACCGCGGCTTGGACGAATACCGCTGCCACTGCCTCCGGGATTCAATGGCAGGAACACCGCGATCTCTTTCCTGAAGGTGTCGCTTCGGGCGACCCCGACAGCCACAGCGTGCTGTTGTGGACGCGCTGTCCGCAACCCCGCCAGGATTCCACGCTGCGCCTTACCGTCGAAGTTTCGGAAGACGAATCGTTCAACCACGTCGTCGCGACAACGGTCGCCCCGATCTCGGCGGACTCCGACTGGACTTGCCGTGTGCTGGTTGCCGGCCTGCAGCCCAGCCGCGTTTACTGGTATCGCTTTGCCACTCCCGAAGGTTTTGGCAGTCGCATTGGTCGCACCGTTTCCGCGCCAGCCGCGGACGATCCCCGACCGGCGCGCTTTGCCTTCGTAAGTTGCCAGAATGCGAATCAGGGCGCGCAAAACGCTTACCGCCGAATGATTTTTGAGGACCAACGCGGCCCGGAAGCCGAGCGCATCGGTTTCGTGCTGCATCTCGGCGACTTCATCTATGAGATTGTTTGGTATCCGGAAGATCGTCCGCAAGGCATGTACGATCGTCGATTGCGCGATATCGTGCGCTACCCGCATGGCGAAAAGATCCGCGACTTCCACATTCCTACGACTCTCGATGACTATCGCGCGGTCTATCGCGCTTATCTCGCCGACCCTGATCTTCAAGACGCACGAGCGCGCTGGCCCTTCGTCAATATGTGGGACAACCACGAATTCAGCTGGCTTGGCTGGCAATCCCTGCAGAAATTTGAGGGCATGACGCGACCTGCCCAGACGCGCAAAGTCGCCGCCAATCAGGCATTCTTTGAATACCAACCGGCGCGCGTGACCAAGCCGAGTGGTCCTTCGTTAGAGCGCTTCGATGGGCCCCAGGTTGTGGATGCGCCGATAACTCACTTCGACCAGAACGGACTCGGCCAGGAACCCAACAATATTGCCGCCATCGGCAGCCTAAAGGGTTATCGAGCGTTGCGATGGGGCCGCAACATCGAACTGATTGTCACCGACCAACGCAGTTATCGCTCTGAGGAGCCCGCGGGCCGCGCTGAGGCGAACGCTCTTTCGAGTGACGCCTTTCCCGAATTCGTCCCCGAACAAGCCCTGGAAATTCTTGACGCCGGGCGCACCTACAATGGTGGCCAGCCGCCAGACTCCATCAAGTTCGGCAGCGTGGAAATCAAAAACTTCTGCAAAGACCGCCCAGCGCAAACCATCCTCGGGGCCGAGCAAAAGACGTGGTTTCTGGAGCGCTTACGAAGTTCCCAAGCGACCTGGAAGATTTGGGGAAACACCACGGCCACGCTGGACATGCGCGCCGATCCGCAAAATCTGCCGCAAGAATTTTCAAATCCATGGCCTGACGCCGTGTATGCCGCATTTCCAGGAGGTGATCACAGCACCGCATTCGTCGAACGCGGCGAAATCTACGATTTCGTGCAGGCCCACGGCATTACCGGTTTTGCCACCGTGGCGGGTGATCGCCACAGTTTTTGGGCAGGGTTAGCGGCGAAGTCGCTTCCACCGAAACCGTTCGAGCCCGTCGGCGTTGCGTTTGTCACCGGCTCAATTTCGGCGCCCGGCTTGGCGGAAGCCCTGGAGCATGTCTTGCCAGCGGATCTTCCGCTTCGCGCACTCTACGTTGGTCAAGCGCCGAACGATGACAGCCCGCAGCCTACCGTGAACATGTTGCTTCATCATGGCGTGCGCTCTTGTCTCGAATATGCGAAGACCGGCGACATCGCTGCAGCTCGCGCAAACTCGAATCCCGACTTGGCGCCCCATCTTTCGTTCGTCGACATGGGTGGACACGGCTATGCCGTTGTTCGTGCCACCAGCGATGCTATTGAAGCGGAATTCGTTTGTATTCCGCGTCCGCTCGAACGTAGCGATCGCCCGGACGGCGGCCCGCCTGCCTATCGCGCCAGGTTTCGCGCACCCTTATGGCAAAAAGGAAAAGCCCCCAAGCTCGAAATGCAAATTCTGGAAGGCGACCCGAAATTTTCCGTGTAACGCTAACTCGCTTCGAAGTTGCCCCGCGCGAAGTGGCTGCCCAGGTAGCGCTTATCGATGCAGGGTCACAACGACAGTCCCCAGGCCAACTGCGCGACTCCCAGTAAATTAACGTCGCTGCCCAAACGGCTCACCACTACACGCACTTGTTTGCCGGCCAGCGGCTGGGCTCGTTCCTTCATACTCTTCTTCAGTGAATCCATGAATAGATCCGCCGCGCTCGCCAGTCCTCCGCCAATCACCACGATCTCCGGATCAAATAAACTCACCAGATTCGCAACACCATGTCCCAGTGATCGGCCCGCCTCGTGATACACATCGATTGACGCTGCGTCTCCTCGTCGTGCCGCCTTCGCCACTTCCTGCGCGGTGATCGCCTCTGCCGGAATTTCCGCCAGCAATCCACCAATTCCGCTGGTTAGTTTCTTTTTCGCCGCTCGCGCAATTGCCGGTCCCGCCGCCAGCGATTCTAACTGGCCCGTGCCCGCCGCCTCCAGGCCATGCGCCTCGGTCACTACCATCCATCCCGCACAACCCGACAGTTCATGCGCGCCACGAACCAATCTGCCTCCACTCAATATTCCTGCTCCAATTCCAGTTCCCAGCGTCAACACGATCACGTCGCTCTTGCCTCGCGCCACACCGCGCCACGCTTCGCCCAGCACCGCCGCGTTCCGGTCGCTCTCCACCACCACGGGGACTCGCAACGCCCGCTTCAAACGCCGGGCCAGCGCCATTCTCTTCCACCCCGGCAAATTCGGAGCCCATACGGTTCCATCGGGCCGCACCAGTCCCGGCACCGCCACTCCCACCGCAGCAAATTCTACTTTTTCGCGTTTCCCGCCACTTATTTCACGCGCCAACTCCAGAATTTGCTGTACTGGAACCATCGCGGAACGTTTTTCCACTTCAACGCTTTTGCGCTCCGCCACTTTTCCGTCGCGGTCCACCAGCGCTGCTGCTAATTTCGTTCCGCCTAAGTCGAACGCCAATACTATATTTCTCGCCATTCGTGCTCGTCGTCCTTTACGAAGTCTCTCGGCGTCTCTCACGCCGCAAAACTACCCACGCCAAAATGCAAATTCCCGCTGCCCCGGCAAGTGGCACCACCATTCCGTAGCGCACTCCCAACGCCTGCGAAATCTGTCCCACAGCCCACGGAAACGACATCCCGCCCACCAGCGCAATAGCAAACAGCAATCCAAACACCGTCCCCGCCATCTTCCGGTAAGAGTCTCCGGCAATTGCCAGAGTGGTTGGAAAAACTCCGGCATACGACAGCCCAATCACCAAAACTCCCGCGACTAGCATCGCTTCCGATCGGTTTGTCAGCAGAATTCCTGCTCCCAGCAGCGCACCCACCCCGCTTGCCAGCACGAGTTGTTCTTTGCCGACGGACTTCAGCAGTCGCGCTACCACAAGTCTGCCTGCCATCAACGCGGCCCAGTACCCCGCCAGGATCAGCGTCGCCGTTCGCGCACCCAGTCCCACCTCGCCCACATATGTAGAGGTCCATCCGCTGATGCTTGCTTCATTTCCTGATTGGCAGAACAACAAAAATCCAAGCGCCAGCACGCCGGGATACTTCGCCACGCCCAGTGCCTCGCGCCACGAAAAACTCTGAGCCGCGCTGGCCGCTGGGAATCTCAAGACTAGGAACAACACCGCGCAAGCCGCGGCAAGCCCGGAGCAAATCAGCAATTGCGACGCGATCGGGAAATGTCCCGTAAGCACGGCAGCCAGAAGTGGAATGCACAGCGCGCCGATTCCATAGAAGATTCCGAGCATGTTCAGCATCGGCCCGCGCTTTTCTCCGTACAGATCGGAAATGAGTACGTTCGTGGAGGTGTTCAGTCCGCCGCCGCCCAACCCCAGCAGCACCGCCGGCATCGCAGCTCCGGCGAAGGAATGCGCGTAAGCGAAACCCGCCATGCCCAGCGCCACGAGCAACGATGACACGACCAGAATTAGTTTATTCCCGATGGCGTCAATCACCGGTCCGGCAACCAGCGTCGCCAGAAAAATCCCCAGAAACAGCAGCAGAAACACGTTTCCCTGTTGCGCCAGATCGATTCGCAAACGCGCGCGCATCTCCGGCAGCCCGAATAGCGTACCGAGCACCGCCATCACAATCCCAAAGACAAATATCCCCGTAGCCGCGCCGCCGAACAGCACTCCTCGCCGAATCGTTTCCGCCACGCTTCACCTTTTCAATCGTCGCTCATACTCCTCATACACGCGGTTGGTATTGTCCGCGGGAATGCCTTGCACGTTTGGCGAGACAAAAACGGGTGGGGTGTGTCCCTTGGCCGCCAGGTTCGCCGCCACCTGCGCGATGATCGACATCGCGATGGTGATGAACGCCACCGTGGAGCCAGCGGCCACCGGTGCCTTCCACCCTTCAATCGCCACCAGCGCATCTTCCGCCGGTGTGCAATTGTCGATCACAATGTCCGCGACATCCGCCAGTTTCTTCCCGGACGAGTGCATGGCCTCGCGCTTCCCGTAATTGTCCATCGATGTTATTCCCACCGTCGTCAGACCGCGCTTCTTCGCTTCCATCAACACTTCAATGCCTGCTGCGTTCAAGCCTCCGTGCGAAAACACAAGCATTACATCGCCCTCGCGAATCGGCTCGTTCTCAAACAACACCTTGGCGTAGCCTTCTTGCCGCTCCAGCCACAACAGGCCCTTCGCGCCTCCACTGCCGATCACGTTTGTCCACATTAACCGCATGTCCATCAGCGGCCGGAATCCCGGAAATGCGCCGTATCGCGGAAACATGTCCTGCACCGGCAGCACCGAATGCCCGCTGCCGAACATGTGCACCAGTCCGCCGTTGGCAATCGTGTCGGCCATCACCGCCGCGGCCTTCTCCATGTTGCCCATTTGCGTTTCCGAAATTTTGGTCAACACTCCCGCAATCCGTTTTTGATATGCGCTTGCACTCACAATTAGCCTCCCGTGGCATAGTTCAACTTTTTTCGATGACGCCGCTGCTACCGATCTTCACAATCATGCGTTAGTTGAGATGGTACTACCGATAGCGGCCAAGGCGTGGCGTACTCGCCCGGTTCTGATGAAGCTTGATTGTCATCCCGAGCGGAACGAGGGATCTGCTTTTTCGCAAGATCAAAGGAGCACAGATTCCTCTGTCCGCAGACTGCGTACGGAATGAAAAAGTGAGAGGTTTTTCGCAACCTGTATGGTTGTGCTTACTGCGGGGTCACCTCGGCCCCTATATCGGCTTTGGCGAAACGCGTGGGTTGCAGACGATAGCCGTTGCGAGTGCGCACGTGGCACCTCTTCAAACGGTCGGAATTCAATTTCACCGTAATACTCCGCCATCCGTGATTGGGATTTTGCTGCGGGTAGTAGCTCAGTGAATAAAGGTGCGCCAAGTCGTCTTTGATCATGGCAAAGGCGTGTTTTTCCTCTTTCCAGCTCTTGGCGAAGTACGCCTTCCCTCCCGTGGCAGCGGTCATGCGTTCGAATACCGCCGTCGAAATCGGTTCCAATTGAGCTTCGCGCGTACATATCATGTAAATCGCTGTCCCCGTTGATTGTGCCAGCTCTGCCACGTCTTCCGGCGGAACCACGCTGGCGTTATCTGGCCCATTAGAGAAAACCACCACAACTTTTCGACCCGTGAACTGGCCCGCGTCCTTCAGCGTCAGCAGCAGGCAGTTGTAAAGAGCCGCGTCGTCGCCCGCCACCGTCGTGCGCACGCCACGCAGAACCGCCGACCTGTCAGAAGTCAGCAGGGCGGCCCTCGACAAATCGCGGCTATACGAATAGAACGCGATTCGGTCCGCCGATTCCAGAGAGCGCACAAAATCCGAAATAGCGTCCTGTGCAAATACGAATCCTCGATACATATAATCGCTGGTATCGAACAGCACAAATACATTGGCCCCGGCCGTCACCGAACTCAGTTCCGCGGCGGTCAAATGTGTGGCGTCCTGTCCGCGATCGGCTTGCTGAGCGTCGCCCGGGCCGCTGTTCGCATCGTTGGCATTCAGTGGCGCATCGGCCAGTCGCCGCGCCGGGTTATTTCCTTCGGCGAACGTGGAAATCTTCTGCGGGATTCCATCTTCCATTACCGTGAAATCGCCTGGTTGCAGCCCAGTCACATAGTTCCCTCGACTGTCCGTGACGGCAACGTTCAGTTGCACCAAATCCACTGTTACGCGTATGTGTGGATTCGAGTTTGCCGGCTCCTGTGCATCCAACGCCAGTCCCACAAACAAGCCAAGTCCCACGCACAACCAGAAAACAGAAACAAATATTTTGTTCCTCATGGATGCATCCTTGTCCTCGCTATTTTGCTTCCGGCACGGGTTTCGCCATGCTCCCAACCATCCAGGAGATTTTCCCCTCGCGGAACTCTTCTCCGGTTTCCTGCAAAGCAGAAAGGATCGCCGACCAGTCTTCCAGTTCGCTTGCGAATATTTTTTCCACCATGCGGCGAGTCAGCTCAGGAACCATGCGGTTCAACAGCACTGGCGGATAACCCATTTCGTCCGCCAGCCGTGCCCAGTACAGGTTTCCGGAATCCCAGCACTCTGCCATCAGCCGGCTGTACGTGCCCGTCAGCGCCGGAAATGGCTTCACGTTGATCAGTTCACGGCCGTAACTTTGCGCGAACACCGCATGGATTATCCCGAAGTCGCGCGAGATTCGCTCCCGGTTGACCTCCTCCGGATACTTGTGTGAAAGCGCTTCCAGTTCTCGTCCCGACCCGCTGACGCTGCTGAGTTCACCGGGATATCTTTGTTGGAACTCGGCCGTCAGAAAGAACGTCTCCGCCGGCATTACGCCTTCCAGCATTTCCTCGGTTTTGCCGCTGCGCATCGTTTCTTCCAGCCACGCCTGGCGTGAGGGGAACATTCGGTCTGAGACGATGACCATCACTTTGCCGCGTAATTCCGCGTTATCAACCGCGCCCGTCAGTATTTCCTCGCCGGCGCGTTGATAAAGCGCCGTGGCGTGCAGCTCCGCCGGGCTAACGTCCCACCAGCGCGGCACGATTGCGTCACTCATCACCTCCGGAACAAACTGTTTCCATATCAGCGCCTGGACGTGATCCGGCGCGATGAAATCCTCTTCCGCCTCCGCCAGCACGTACGAAAGGTCGGCAAGCGAGCCGATGAGATGCGCGCCGCCGCCCGCAGGCGAGCCCGCGCCAAACAGTTGCGGTGTCTGCCACAAATGCTCCACGCCGCTGACCGTGTCTCCCGAAAAATCGTGCGACCGCACAAACAGCGGGTTATGGTGCAAAACTTGCGAGCCCGGCGGTTCGTAGTACGCATAGTTCATTCCCACAACCGTGTCTCGCATGAACGTAGCCAGTTGCCCTCGCGCTTCCTCCCTCTGTTTCGGCGAACTTGGGGAACTAAGCACTTTTGTGAGATTGGTCTTCATCTCTCCTTCGGTATGGTGATTGTTGTAGGTTCCCGCCGCCCACGTGCTTCGTTCGCCGCTTGTAAAGATAGGGCGCGGCATTTCGAACTCGCGAAGTTCGCCCGCCAGGGCGATCGCCGAGTCATTCTTGCCCGCCGCCGCTTGATTTGGATCGCTCAGAGCGTCGTCCAACGCAAATAGCGTATCCAGTGAAATCAGTCGCTGATCGTCCAACACCGCGCGAAGCCGGTTGGCCATTTCCTGGCGCGTGCGTTCGCCTCCGGCGCTGGTTTGACGGCCAGCGGCCAGCACAGTGATCATTTCGTCCTGCGAGATCCTCGGTTTCCCTGTCGCTGCATGGAACGCCGCGAGAATTGAACTGCGCCCCGCCGTAACCAGTTGCGCTGGCGTGTTAAACCGCGAGTACGGTCCAATCACGTCGAGCCACGAGGAATTCATATTGTTCGCATCGATTTGTCCTTGTCTCGCCAATATCTGCCACAGCCCCACCGAGGCCTGGAACGTTCCCATGGCATTGCCGCGCAGCGAGTGATCGGAAATCTTATTGAGCGCCTCCGCCGTCGTCAGAAAGCGCGTGATGGAGGCATTGTTCAACTCCGGAAATTCCGTAAAGATCAAATATTGATCGCCGAAGTCTGGAAATTTATCCGCCAGCAACTCAACCGTCTGATCGCTCAGTCGTCGCTCCGCCGGCCGCACGCGATCGATTTCGCTCAAGCAAAGATAGGTTTGCAGTGGCCCTTTATCGTTATCCAGCCGCGAGAATGCGAACATGGCCTCCGCGAGCTGGTCGGGATATTGCCAACTGCTCGACTTCTTGGCCCATTCGCGCACCAGCCGGTACGGGTTCTGCCGAAGAATCGCGCCCCAAGCCTGCAGGCTTCCCGGCACGTACGGCTGGCCCTTCGCGTCCCATTGCAGGCGCGTTACCAGAACCATCAGTCCCGCCGCCGGCCTGAACGCGAACCGTACGGCCGCGTCCGACGAAGCTCCCGGCGACCGGAAGGCCTCGTAGTAATGCTTGTATCGCTGATCCGTGGCGAAATGTTCTTGCTGGCTGTGGTCGGCTCGCGCCATCGCGTCATAATAGGCCACCAACCATCCATGATCTTTTGTCAGCAGTCGAGGGACGAACTCTGCCGGGCTTCGGGGATTCGCTCCCACCAAACCTTGCCAAGTCTTCTCCGAGCTTTCTCCTCCCGGAACCACCACGGCGCCTGCGCGAATGTAGATTTGGCTGCCGTATAAATCCAGTGCCGCGGCAACCGGACGTAGCTTTTCGAGTCCAATATCTTTCTTCAACGCCAGCCTGGTTTCCGGATCAATTTGCGATAACGCCCAGTACAGTCGCGCCACGTCCGCTTCGTTCAAAAGAATTTCTGCCACGTTTCGATTGCCTTGTCCGTTGGTCGTTGAGAGCGCTTTCCAGTCCGCTGGCCCGAAGAGCACCGGCACGGTCGACCCGGCAAACGCGTAGGTGAACGGAGCACCCTTCTGCAGCGCCTCCTCCAAGTCAACGAGCGGAAAGCCTGAGTCGATGGTCAGGAACGCTCTCTGCGCATCCGCGGCGACTATTGTCATGTCCGCTTTGCCACACTCTCCTCGCGTTTTGTATCCGAGAGTATTCAGCAGCGGCCCAACCTCATTGCAGTTGTTCACTCGGATGTTTCCGTCGGAGCCAGCCAGCGCGCTAAGTTCTTCGGCCTGCCGAAAATAGTGCCGCAGCAAAATCAGATATTCCGTCGGGTGTCCCACCTGATAGCCATGCAGGAGCACGTTGCGCGCAAGCATCGGCAACACTTCCTCGGATGTAACCTTCTGGCGCAGACCAGCCATGCGCAGGAAAGATCGCAATGGTCCGGGAATCACCACGCTGTTTTCCAACCGCGAAGAGGCCACGCTTTGCTCGGCACTCTGACCCGCCTGGGACGAAGGGCTCCCAGCGGCGGCAGAAAGGCTAGGCGGAACAGAAGCAGACACAATCACAAACAGGACGACCACAGGAAACCAGAGGACACGAGAGCTCATAACGGACCCTTCTCCGCCTTCTGGGGGTGAAGGCGGCACATCCCCGCAACCAGTCTAGGCAGAACAGCCTACGCCTCTGCCTTGCTGTAGCCAACGGGATTTTTGGGTTCTCGACGCTTGGCCCCGAGTTTTTACAATTCGGTGACAAAATGGTTCTTCAGGAAGGGTCTGAGTGAGCAGAAGGGTGGGAATCGCCCCGACCCGATCAGGGCAGCACGCGGGATGGCGTCGATTGACTTGGTTCCCCTAGGAACCTACCATGCCTTCTTCTGCGGAAACTACTGTCAACAGGGGCGGCGTTTCCGGCTAGGCTGAATCGGTCATCTCCAGAGGAGACAAGTTGATAGTAGGCCGCGCAGTTCGCGTCTGTCCCTGTTGGGTCTATGCCTCAGGGCTTGTGGTGCTGTTTCTAATCTGCGTGGTGCTTTCTGCGCCCGCGCAAAATACGGCAGATGCGCCGCAGGTTGTCATCGCAATTGGCGACGTTCATGGAGACTTCGACGATTTTTGCCTGATCCTGAACCGCCTTGGCCTGATTGACGAAAAGCTGCACTGGGTTGGCAACCGCACAATCCTGGTGCAGATGGGAGACCTGCTCGATCGCGGCTCGAAGGAACGCCAAGCCCTGGATCTGATGAGGTCTCTGGAAGACGAAGCAGCAAAGGCCGGCGGGCAAGCGGTGACCCTGTTAGGCAACCACGAAATGATGAATCTGATGGGAGACCTGCGCTACGTCACGCCGGAGCTGTACGCAAGTTTTTCGACTCCCGATTCCGAAGCGCGGCGCAAGGCTGCCTACCAGGAATTCGTCAAATGGCAAAAAAACAACGCGCAATTGCTGAAAGTGACTCACGATCCGATGTTCGAGGTTACGGAGCCGCAATGGTTGGCCGATCATCCTTTGGGATTTATCGAGCAGCGCGAGGCTTTTGCTCCTGATGCCGCTTACGGCAATTGGGTCAGAAAGCGGCCCGCGGTAAGCAAAATCAGCGGCATCCTTTTCGCGCACGGAGGGATTGCTCCGGAAATAGCCAGCATGAAGATCGATGAGATCAACGAACGGATTCGTGGCGAAATGAATCTGTTTGACGAGCTAAAGCAGTATCTGATAGCAGAGAAATTGATTCTGCCTTTCTTTACGCTTCAAGAAATTACGGCGGTGGTGAAAGACGTGTACGTGGCTGGAAACACATCACACTCGCCCGCGGACGAGAAGCGAATGGCAAAGTTAGCTCCTTATCTGAAGCTGAGCACCTGGCTGTGCGTTCGTGAAGACGGGCCACTGTGGTTCAGAGGCTACGACGAATGGTCCGACACGGAGGGAACTCCACTGGTGGAAAAGATCCTGTCGGCCTACGACGCTTCAAACATTGTGGTGGCCCACACGGTGCAGAAGGTGGCGCACATTCGCTCGCGGTTTGGTGGCAGAGTCTTCCTGATCGACACAGGGATGGTGGGAAGCAGTGCTCATGCGGGCACTCCTTCCGCCTTGAAAATCGATGGTGCGGAGAAATTTACCGCCGTTTACCTCGATGGACAGGAATTGCTGCTCGACCGCGCAACAGCGCACGCTGTTTCAAAGGACAAGTAAGCGTTCCCTTCAACGCTGGTGCAGTCGTCGGCTCACGAGGTGTGAGTTGGTCATATCGGAAGGAAGTAAATGAAAGGCTGGCTGAACGGCGTTCTTAACATCGACCATGAAGATCTGGGACGGGGCCTGCTTTTAAGCTCGTGTCTTTTTCTTGTGATCAGTTGCTACGTGATTGGGAAGGTCGCGCGCGATGCATTGTTCCTGGCGCGTTTTCAGGCGGTGCAACTCCCTTACGCAGATATCGCCAGCGGCATTTTCGTAGGTTTCGTGGTTGCCGGCTACTTGCGTCTGGGGCGGCACACTTCGCTGCGAACGCTTTTAGTCGCCAGCCAACTTTTTTTTGCGGCAAACTGTGCGTTCTTCTGGATCATCGTGCATTTCTATCACCCGGCATGGCTGTATCCGGTCTTCTACATCTGGGTCGGCATCTTCGGAGTGCTTGCGCCGACACAGGTGTGGACACTGGCGAACTACCTGCTAACCACGCGGGAAGCGAAGCGCGTGTTCGGAATGGTTGGGGGCGGCGCGATTCTAGGCTGGGTTTTTGCCGGCTTTGTTTCGAAGTCAGTAGCGCGTGCGTTCGGCACGGAGAGTCTTCTACTGTGGATGGTTGTGCTGCTGCTGATTTCCTCCGCACTCATTCACTCCGCATGGAACAGCGGCCAATTCCACCTTTCGGAATCGCGCAAAACGCCGGCGGATACAGACGGAAGCGAGGAGAAGGATGTTCAGGGCAGCTTGCGACTGGTACTTTCCTCGAAATATCTGCGCGCGCTGGCGGCGGTCATCTGCATCTCCTCGTTCGTGACCACGCTTACCGGATGGCAGTTCAAGGCGATCGCTCAGGATTTATTCGTGCACAAAGATAGTTTGGCGATCTTTTTCGGGGATTTCTACTTTTACGCCGGAATCCTGGCGTTTGTGTTTCAACTGCTGCTCACCACACGCCTGCTGCGGCGCTTTGGCATTGGAACCATGTTATTCGTGCTTCCTCTCACTGTGCTTATTGGATCGAGCGCGGTGCTGATCTGGGGATCGATTGCCGCGGTAGCGTTCCTGAAGGGCAGCGATCAGGTGCTGCGCTACTCACTCGATCGATCCACAGTGGAATTGCTTTACCTGCCACTGACGCATCGCGTGAAGTTGCAAGCGAAATGGTTTATCGACACGGTGATTTGGCGGATGGGAGATGGTCTGGCGGGTGTCGTTGTGCTCATCTTTGCCACCTGTCTGCACGTTGCGCCGCAACAGCTTAGCTGGATTGTCGTGCTGCTCATCGTTGGATGGATGGCCGCGGTTTTCATCGGAGGGCGGCAATACCTTGGTGTCCTGCAGGAATCCATCAGCCAGCACCGCTTAAGCGCCGAGCAATCGTCTGCGCTGGCGCTGGATCGCTCCACATCGGAGTTGCTGGCAAGCAAACTCAACGTTTCCGACTCTAAGCAAATTCTCTATGCCTTGAGTCTCTTCGAAGTGGAACGCGCCAGAACTCCGCATCCCGTCATCCGCAATCTCCTTGAGCATTCCTCGGGTGAAATAAGGCAGAGGGCGCTTGCGCTACTCTCCGCATCCGGAGACGAGTCCATTTTGCCTATGGTGGAGAAGTTGCTGAAGGATCGGGAAATCTCCGTGCGCACGGAAGCGATGCTGTACCTGGTGCATCACGCGCACGTCGATCCGCTTCTGGTGCTTCAGGAATTGAGTGAATTCGAGAACTTCTCCGTCCGTTCGGCGGTGGCGGCGTATCTGGCGCGTCCGGGTGAAGCGCAGAATTTGCCGGTCGCACAAACTATTCTGGAGCAGATGGCTGGAGAAAAAGGCGAGGCGGGGCAAAGAACTCGCGAGGAAGCCGCACGGCTAGCGGGAATGCTTCCGGATTCTTTCGATCCTTTGCTTTCGCGTTTGCTGCAGGATCCCTCGAGCGAGGTGGTGAAGGAAGCGATTCGCTCCGTGGGTATGTTGAAGAAAGAGGATTCCACACCGCAATTGCTAAAGTTGCTGCCTGACGGAGCGTTTCATGAAGACGCAGCGCAGGCAATCGTTACGTTTGGGGATTCGATCGTCGGACTTTTAGGCGATCGTCTGAGAGATCCAAGCGCGCCGCGAGAAGAACGCCGAGAAATCCCCGTCGTCCTGGCGGGAATCGGAACGGCTGGCGCCGCGCAGGTGTTGTTGGACAACGTGATGGAAAGCGATGCGACGCTAAGATTCAAGGTGATCAGCGCGCTGAACAAATTGCATCGCGACCACCCTGAAACCGCTCTCGACTTTCAAATGCTGGAGACGGTTCTGGCCGCGGAGATCCTCGGCCACTACCGAACTTATCAGATCATGGAGGCTATCTCGGAACCGGAAAATGCCGATGACACGGTAGCCAAGGCGCTGACGGACTCGGTTCAGCAGGAATTGGAGAGGATCTTCCGGCTACTGGGCCTGTTGTATCCTCGACTTGACTTGCACGCCGTGTACCTGGGACTGCAATCCAGCGACAGAACCGTGTATGACAATGCTCTGGAATTTCTGGAGAACGTTTTGAAATCGCCATTGCGGGTCACCCTGGTGCCGTTGCTGGATGGGCGGGTGACTCCGGCGGAGCGCGCGCGACTGGCGGACCGGCTGGTACACACGAAGCTGGAGAGCCGCGAGCAAGCAGTCAGCGAACTCGTTTTCAGCGAAGATCCGTGGCTAAAATCCTGCGGCGTTTATGCGATTGGATCGTTCCAAATGAATTCCCTGGCAGGCGAGTTGGACCGTTGTTTAGGCCACACGGATCCGCTTCTGCGGGAAACTGCGCGCGCCGCGAAGCTCCGGCTTAAACACATCAACGAGAATTCGTAAGCGGGTGATCGACGAACCACCATCGCGGGAACGGCTGCCTACACCACGAATGAAGCCGCAAAACGATGCGGTAGTTCGGGATGATACGCTTGCGCGAAATTATCGCGGCAGCCGCAGATCGATCTGAGACGCGTGAAGGATCCCTTTGTCGTCGACAGTGCCGAGGAGAATGACGAACGAACCTTCCTTGAATTCACTTTGCTCAGCGGGCTTGGTCTGCTTGGTCCACTTTGTGGAACCATCGAAAGCCACTTTAAGCATATGACTGTCGTTCGCGGTGGCGCCGCCGCGAATGTCCATCATCGATTGGTCTTTCAGCAAGTGAATGATGGTGCCTTGCCACTTGGTTTGCTTCGCTGCCGCCGCATCCTGCTTTGCAGGTCCGGCAGACATGGGTTGAACTTCAAGCAGCATTCCCGCAAAACACAAAGCCAACACAACGGTTAATAGCCTCATTGCACCCCTCCATAGAGAATCATTCCTAGTGACGGGAATGATAACCGTCTCCAGGCTCAAGTTGCGTGAGCATAGACCTGGAGGAAGGGGGAGTAAAGACAATTCTGTGGTCAATACGGGATGTCGGGCAGAAATAGTCTTGCAGGAACAGCTGATATGAGCGTAGATTCTGGGCACTGATTCCGCGGAGGACTATCATGCGCATACCGAAACGGCTGTTGGTCAAACTAATCGCGATGGTCACGATTTGCCTGTTCATGGAATCGGCGCCGCGGGCTCAGGAAGCAGATGGACCGTCACTAACCAAGGATCAAATCAAACATTTCCTCCTGACTGCCAATGTGATCGCCAGCAAGGAGTCAAAAAAAGGAGTTACGCACCCGACGCGATTGACTCTCAGCGACGGAACCATCACGCACGACGCCTCGTACCAACCCATCGATGAGCATAAAGCGGAGATGAAGCTCGATAGTGGCAAAACGGTCTTGAATTTCGTGGACTCCTACAAATTTAATATCGCCGCCTACACGTTGTCCGAAATGTTGGGAATTGACGATATGCTGCCCGTTTATGTCGAACGCAAATGGCAGGGGCATGCCGGTTCACTGACCTGGTGGCTTCCAGTGAAGATGGATGAAGAGGATCGCGCGGCGAAAAAGATCGCGCCCCCGAATCCGGAGGCATGGAATAAACAAATGTACCGAGTGCGTGTGTTCGACCAGCTCATCTATGACACGGATGCGAATCTTACAAACGTGTTAATCGGTCCGGACTGGCAGATTTGGCGTATCGATTTCACCCGTGCTTTTCGTCCCAACAAGGACCTGCAAACGCCAGCAGACCTGGTGAAATGCGAGCAGCATCTTTTTCAGAAGCTGAAGGAACTGAACGGCAGCGAACTGGAAGAAAAAACGCGCCACTACCTGACCAAAGACGAAGTGCAAGCGGTCATGGCACGGCGCGACAAAATCGTGGCGCGCTTCGATGAGCTGATCAAGGAAAAAGGAGAGAAGCAAGTTCTATACTGAGAGATTTAGAACGTATAACCTACGCCGGCGAGCGGCACCGGCTTTGACCTTAGTCCACCGTCATCGAGCCTGACAAGAACGTTGGCCGTAAACACCAGCCTCGACAGCTTATGGAATGGGCGCACCTTGACGCCCATGGAAGCGTTGGTGATGTTATAGGACGAGTTTGGAGTGTTAGCCAGGCTGGGAAGAGTTTCGGTATTCGCTGACGGGTTGGCTGTGCATGCGCCGCAGTTTGCTAGAAATTGCTGTTGCGTGACGGCTACGGTTTCGGTCCCAAAAACCCGTTCCCCAACGATATCAAAATCCGCGGTCAGCCATTTCGTCACCCAGGCATCCGCGCCGACGATGTACAGGAAATCATTGGGAATTTTGCCTTTCGTCCCGGTAGTCAGATCGCCCGCGGTGATGGAATCCGTGTTCCACTCATAGCCGACGAGCACATGGGGAGAGACTCGCGCGCGGTAAGAAAAAACCGCGAAGGGTTTATAGCCGTAGGATCCCGAACCGAGATAGTTCAAAGCATCGCCAGTGGGGAAGCGCACATCCAACCCCGCCGCGAAACCCGCTCGTTCGCCTTCCCAGATATTCCACTTCACTCTGGCAACCACGTCGCCAATTCCACTTGCCGAATTCATTGGCTTGCTGCCGCTGCCTGTAAATGCGAAATCAGGGAAATTGTGACTTATGCAACTGGGGGCCAGGCCTGCCGCACCGGTAGCAGGACTGGTGTTCGGGCAATTCTTGAACAAGTGGAAAAAGTAAGGCGCACCATTCGTGTTGGTCAAATTCTGGTTGGGTATCGTGGCGTCCGGGGTGCCTGGGGTAACCGCGAAATTTCCATTTGTGCCAAGGACAATCGTGTCCTGAGAATTGAGCGACATGCGCACATTCTCAATAGGAATCACCATTGAGACATCGATGCGTTTCGTAAGCCCGAACGTAACGTAGGAGGTGTACTGATTCACTTTGAGGCTAATGGAATTGATCGTGTCGATGCGGTCGCGAACAAAAGCGCAGCCATTCAGGTTATTTGCTCCGTTGATGGAACAGGTCACAGGTGCACCGGGAGTAGAGTTGTTCCGATTGTCGTCGGTGTGCGTAATCACCGCAGGAAAATTGCCAAGGTTTACTCCGTCGATTTTATCGAAATCGAAAAACTGGTAGCTGAATCCGATAAACAAACGATGCCGGCCGATCGTTTCCGCGCGCTCACCAAGGATTGGACCCAAACTATCTGTGCCAGTTACCAATGTCTTTAACGTCGGATCGTAGACCAAAAGCACGCCGGATGAGGGAGACGCCAGGGGCAATAGGTTGGCTTGTCGGCCGATATCTTCCGTCAAAGGCTTCAGCGTGGTGGAGAAGTCACTTTCGAAATGCTGTGGATGATGACTGGTGCCATCGTACGACGCCAATACCTGATTGAAGGCGCCGCCGGTGCCATACTCTTGAGGAAGCACGCACGCGAGTTTGCTGCTTTGCGTACTACAAGGACCTTGAGCAAACGCAACGGCGCATGCCAAGAGACTGACGAGAGCCGCCAACATAACTGGCTTTACGATCATTGTCCCCCCGTTTAATCGCACGGCAATCACTCAACAGCTTGGCGGTTGCGGCGTTGAGCGACCAGCCGAAACGATTTGGGCAGTCTATCCAGTAACTCTAAATTGTCAAGCAGTTAACGGTTTGTAGCTGGCAACCGGCTTACAAGACGTCGTTGATCAGCCAGTCGCCATTTCTTTTGCTTAGTTGGAAGGTCCAGGATGGCGTAAATCTTCTCGGCCTTTTCTCACTCTTGGGCGTTTCGTCTTCCTGCGATTGGACGGAAACCGTGGCCGACGCGCCATCTGGGCCTATTTTCACGGTTTCATCGTCGATCTGAATCGCTATCGCACTTACGTTCCCGAAGGCATTTTTGTAGGCGTCGTATCGCTTTTGCGGGATATTCGGCCAAACCTCTCGGATCGCGTCGGGATTTCTTTGCTCGAACGACTGGAAGAACCTCTGAATGACGCCGCGAATGGCAGCATCGTCGGAAACTGTTGCGACAGGAGCTTCCTTAGGAGCCTCCTTCACCGCGGGCGGAGGAGTTGGCGGCGGAGCATTCAGCGCATCGAGTTTCTTGGTGATCTCGGCCACGTATTGCTGCGCGCTATCGGCGTGTGGCCCGCCGTTCTGTGCAATAGACTGGAAATCTACGCGAGCAGCTGACAGGCCGTTCTTGTCGTTGCCAGCGGCCGCTTGGCGATATTTCTGCACGACCTGCTGAAATGCCGCATCGGCATTTTTCTTCTCGGAACGCGCGCGAACATCAGCGATCGCTGCGGGGATATTGTTGGCATAGTTGAGCGCTTCGCCAGACTGGGGTCCGCTATCCGCCAGCGCCTGGAATCTGGGCTGCAACGCTTTCAGCTGCTGGATTGCCGCATCATCGTCACGCGATTTCAACTGGTCAAACTGGTTCTCCAATTGTTTCAGCTGGCCCTGTTCTGCTTGATCAATTTGCGCGACCAAATCGTCGGGATTCCCGCCCGCCTGCTTCAGTTGGTCGGCGGCGCGGCGAGCCGCAGCAAAATCACCCTGCGTCATGCTCTGTCGCCCTTTAGCCAGCATAGCGATCTGTGCCTGCTGCTGAGGTATGGTTTTGGTCAAATACCGCTGCGCGTCGTCCGTGTGGACTCCTCCCACAGGCAAAGCCAGAATTTGCTTAAGGGCTTTCTGCGCGTCCGCGAACTTGCCGTCGGCTACGAGGCGCGTCGCTCGCTGCCATAGTACCTCTTCCCCTTGCCGAAGCTGGCGCAGATTCACATCCTTCTTGGACTCTTCCACCTGGGCGATCTTTTTTTGAATTTCCGGCCCGAGCGGTCCGTTCAGCGCCGCCGCAGGCTGTAATAGTTGCAACGCGCCATCGAGATCGTTGGCCGCAATTCTTTTGTCGGCCGCGTCCAAGGCCTGGCGCTGTTGCGCCTCTAACGGATCAATACGAGGTTGCGCTGGACGCTCGACGGTTTTCGCTACCGGCGGGCTGACCTGCTGTTTCTTGACGCTACTCGGGCGCAGCCCAATCCATGCTGCCGTTAAGATCACGATTGCCAAGGTGGCCAGGATCGCGGGCTTGCGCCAAAACGGTGTGGACCCAGGCAGCACTGCGGGTGGCTCCCCTTGCGGCACCGACGAAATGGCGGGTGGCGACGGACGTTGTTGTACGCCGATCTGGCCGGCGGACAACACAGGCGGAACACTTGGCGGTTTTGTCTCTGCCGGGGAAATTTGAGTTGCGGGTCGTACCGTTTCCTTAGGAGCAACAGGTGCTGCTTCTTTTGGTTTGCTGTGCTGAGGGGGCGCGGTGGTGCTTGCCGGATACGGCGTGGTAGCCGCCGCAGAATCCTGAGGCGGAGCCTTTTCTGGTGAAGGCGGAGCATCGGGAAGCGGCGGCGCCTGCAGGAACGCATACTCGTTGGAAAGCCCGTGAGTCGGAGCGGGCTCTGTCGGCGCGGTTTTCGCTTCCCGGATTCGCGCCGATAGCCGTTCGATTCGAGGGTCAAACGAATCCAGGGTCTGCGACTCGATAACCTCATCAATCGTTTGGCTGGCGAGGTCCAACTGCCCCGCATTGATCAGGGTACGAATTGTCTCCAAGGTTCCTTCCTGGAATCTCTTCTTCTCGCGCGCCTGCAATTCCACCTCGGCGGAATCCAACAATTGCGTCAGATCGGTGTCCGGTCCCAGCGTCATCAGTGTTTGTTTCGCCAGGTCGACGGCTTCGCTCAGTTCTTCCCGGTTGATCTTGAATCTGATTTCGCGAATGCGATGCTCGATCTGCTGGCGAACCTGCAATTTTCTTTGCTGGATTTCTGCCTGCTCGTAAAGACTTTGTAGTTCCGCATTCCCCGGAAAAGTTTTTAAGGCGTTCTGCACAGCACGCATGGCATCTTCAAATCGGCCGGCGTCGAAAAATGCTTTCGCATCCTCAACTTTCTGGTTGAACAGCAATTCTTTTTCAATGTTTTGCTGCCGGCCGGTTGCAAACTCATGCAGGCGAAGCAGGTTCGGTTCGGAAGGGAACTCGGCGAAAAGCTGTTCGGCTCTGCTGATCACTTCAGGATATTTCTTCTCACCCATCAATTTTTTCAGCGCGTCGAGCTCATTCTGAAGCTTTCGTTCCTTGGTCTGCTTTTCCTGTTCGCGTTGCACAAGCGCGCGGAGCTTGGCTACCGCTGAATCCTTCGGATAGGCAACTGCCAGGCTGTTCAGTACCGTCAGAGCCTCCGAGAATGACCGCGCGGCGAGCAGGCTTCTGGCATCGGCGAGCTTCAGCTCTTTTTGTTGTTCCGCGAGATCTTCGCGGGCGGTGTTCAGCAGCCTGACGATCTCAGGCGCGCCCGGAAAATCTGCTTGCAGCTTGCTTAGTAGAGCGATGGAGTCGTTGTAGCGGCGCGCCGCCAGAAGACTACGTGCCTGAGTAAGTCCATCCCGTTGACGCTGCTCTGCCTGCGCTTTTCGAGCGGACTCCAGCAGCTTGCCGATGCCGCTGTCGGCAGGAATTTCCTTCTGAAGCGCGGTCAACAGAGAAATGGAGTCATCAAAATGGCGCGCCGCCAAAAGATCGCGAGCCTCGGCCAGCACTTGCTGTTTGCGATGCTCCGCCTGCTCCTTGCGCGCGGACTCCAGCAGCCTTCGTGTCTCGTCGTCATCGGGAAATTCCTGCTGCAGGGAAACCAGGACCGTCAGAGACTCTTCGTAGTTTTTTGATGCCAGGAGGCTGCGTGCCTGCTCCTGGACTTGCATCCTTCTTTGCTTCGAAGAGTCTTCAGCGACGGCATTCTGCAATGCCAGGATCTCCTGGTCGGCAGGAAAACGTTTTTCCAGGGACTGCAGAAGAGTTGAAGATTCGTCGTAACGACGAGCGGCTCGCAGGCTGCGTGCTTCCTCCAAACGGTCTTGCTTCTCTTGCTCGGCTTGCTCTTCGCGCACTGACTCTTTCAGCGCAACGATTTGCTTATCGCCGGGGAACTGCTTTTCCAAAGTTGTCAGGCGAGCCTTGCATTCCTGGTACTGGCGCGCGGCCAAAAGCTTATTGGCTTCAGTGATGCCTTGCTGGCGGAGCTGTTCGGCTTGGTTCTGCCGCGCGGTTTCCCGAAGAGTGAGGATTTCTTGTTCGTCAGGAAAATCCTTGCTGAGAGAGGCAAGCAGGGAAATGCACGAATCATATTGACCGGCTGCTAACAGACTTCTTGCTTCCGCCAGACCACGCAGGCGGAGCTGATTCGTCTGGTCCTTGCAAACGTCTTCCAGTAGCGAAGGTATTTCCTCGTCGTTCGGAAATTGCTTCTGTAATTCAGAAAGCAGAGCAATTGCGTCGTCGTGGCGTCCAGAGGTGAGCAGATTTCGCGATTGCAGCAAACCCTGCCGCCTGCGCTGCTCCAGTTGGTCGTCGCGCACGGTCTCGAATAGTCGCGCGACTTCTTCCTCTCCCGGAAATTCAGTTCCGAAAGTCTCAAGCAGCTTTAAGCATTCGTCGTATTTCTGCTGGGTCCAGAGCTCACGTGCTTGCTGCAAGCCTTGCACCAGGCGTCGGGCTTTTTCTCGCTCCGCCTTCTCCTTCAGAGCCTGCTGCCTCAGGCTCTGTGCTTGCACGTTCGCGGGGTCGGCTTCCAATACCTGTGCCAGCAAGGTTTCCGCTTCATTCGGGAGTCCCTCCGCCAGGTGTTGCTTGGCTGTCTCCAGCGATTCGGCGATGATCCGAGCGCGATCAATTTCTGCACGAATGGCGCGCTGCAATTCTTCCGCGGGCATAAAGCTGGAATCGAGTTGCAGCGCATGGTCCGCCGCAGTTTTAGCTTCCTGCAGCTTACCCTCTCCCAAAAGGGTTTGACCCTTGTCCACAAATTGCTGAACCTTGGGCCGATTCAGGATTCGCTTAAGCTCGGCGTTGGCCTTATCCAGCATTTGCCGAGCTTCTTGATTCGTCGACTCAAGCTGAACAGCCTGCCGTGCCAGGTCGCGCGCTTCGGCGAAGCGCTTTTCGTCGAATAGCTGATGAGTCTGCCCCAAAAGGTCAGCGACCGCCTGCGACTGCAGGGTTCTGCAAATCGGGTCGAGATCCAGCAGCACGTCCTCCATGGATTGGTATCGCTCGCTCGGCAATTTCCGCAGCATCTTGGAAACTGCCAGTTCGAGCTCTGCGGGGCACTCCGGCAAGACCTTTCTGAGCGGGGCTGGCTCTTCATTGCATATGTTGTGCATCAGGCTCGCCGGAGTCGGGCCAACGAATGGTTTTTGGTAACAGAGCAGTTCGTAAAACAGCACTCCAAATGACCAGATATCCGAGCGCTCGTCCGCGTGCTCGCCGTGATATTGCTCGGGGGACATGTATGCGAACGTGCCGATCAGCATGCCTGTCTGCGTGCGTGAAGTTTCCAGCACCCTGGCGATGCCAAAATCGACGACCTTGACGGTGCCATCCTTGTTGACCATCACATTGCCGGGTTTGATGTCGCGGTGAACAATGCCTCGTTTGTGCGCATAGTCAAAGGCGCGGCAGGCTTGTTGCGCGTAAACGACTTTTAGCGTGATCGGTAGGGCCGAACGACGAGCGATAACCTGGTCGAGGTTTTCTCCCTCCACTAATTCCATTGCAATATAAGGGAGGGAGCCCGCTTCGCCCATGTCGTAGATGGTTACAATGTTTGGGTGCTGCAAGCCGCCAGCCGACTGGGCCTCGCGGTAAAAGCGCTGCAGCATCGCGGGATCGTCTGCGACTCCGGTAGTGATGGTTTTAAGGGCAACCAGGCGATTGATGAACGGATCGCGGGCGCGGTACACCACTCCCATAGCGCCATGGCCCAACTCTCCGAGTACTTCATATTTGCCCAACTTCTTCAATGCATGCCCCGTTGTAGCGATAACCTAGTCGGTTATGGTCTGGCAAAAAGTCTGTCGCGACGAGGAGAGCGAGAGCATGTGCGTTGGGCGCTGCGAGCACCGTGTCACAATGAAAGGCGAGGATTCGAATGCTCTTAAATTCCCAAAGAAAGCGTAAGTCATAGACTAAGCCTTTAGGCTCGGACTAATTCACGGTGGCGCTCCAAAGCGAATAAGCCCACTGCCGTCAAACAGCTACGCAGTAGGCGCATCCAGAAATAGTCCCAAAAACCACGCAAGGGTGTCAATTGATTTGCAATCCGGCGGTAGCCCAACGGGGCCCGCGGGCGTTCCAGGACCGGGCTTGGAACACAGGGCTCTGCTTTCCGCTGGGGGCTGGCCTGCCCGGTTCCCGGGCCGGCCGGATAACTAACTAATGTAAGCTGTCACTCCCCAGGCACGGTTGGAGGTATGGGATGCTCATTACGAAAATGCGAAGTAAAGAATGCCGTGAGTTCCTAACGCGCCTCGGCTTTGGCAGGTTGGCTTGCTCGTGCAACGACCGGCCTTACATCGTCCCGATCTATTTTTGCTTTGATGCTGACCGACTTTACTGCTTTTCTACCGTGGGGCAAAAGATTTTGTGGATGCGCCAGAACCCGCTTGTTTGCGTGGAGGCCGACGAAATTCGAGCCCATGACGATTGGCAGAGCATCGTCGTGCTTGGAAGGTATGTCGAGATTTCCAGTGGTCCCGAGGGCGCTAAGGCTCGCAATCACATACGCTCGCTGCTGCGAAAAAGGCCGCTGTGGTGGCAAAGCGGCTATACCGCCGGCCAAGTCCGACGCCAACCGAATACCGTCGCGGCAGTCTATTACTGCATTTTGGTTGAGAAAATGACCGGCCTACGCGGTTCTCCAGACACCTCGGAACGCAAACAGCGTGCTGGTTGAATGTGCCGCACCGTCGTGAGTCTATCGCTATCTGATCTAACGCTTAAACCTTCGGAGCTTCACTGAAAATCTCTACCAAGCGGTCCGCGACTATCTTGTCCTCACCATCCTTCAGTTGCCAAACGGCAAATCCGAAAGTATTCGGATCGTTTGGACGCCCGTGATGCTCAGCGCGATTCTCGGCACCTGCCGGCGCGTCGGGATTACGTCCTCGCATACCACTGGCACCAGCGCCCAGGCTGCCGATGCCAAGAGGCCTGGTGTCGGCGAGTTTCTGCATTACTTCCGGACCGGTGATCTTCAGCCTGGAGGGATCGATCTGCCAGCTGTAGCGCGGCGTAACATTCCCGAGTGCTTGCGGGTTGAATTGGCGTGGCAGCGCAGTCACACCGAATTTCTTCACGGCATCGGTAATCACCTGGGCGCGCTCGTCGTACACCTTCAAGGTGGCATCGAAGTCTTCATTGACGAACAGTTCCAGCGCCTTGAGCAATCCGAAAATAGTTTCCTTGCCGACCTTGCAGCAACGGCCGATGCGATCTTCCTGCGGACTCATGTTCAGCAAGGCATACCGAATTAATTCTTCCTTGCCGATAAGCACTCCCGATGCCTGCGGGCCGCGGATGTCCTTCCCACCGCTGAAAGTCACCATGTCGAAGCCCATCGCGGGATACTCCCAAAGGCGTTCTTTCGGGGGAACATCGGCGGCCGCGTCGTTGAAGGTGTAGAGGTTGTGTTCCTTGGCGATGGCCACGGTTTCCGCGCCGCTCACCTTGCCCCTGTCGGACAGAATGTTCGTGAAGTGGATGGCCACCGTTTTTGGATTGATGGCAGCAATCATCTCTTCGCGGGTCTCGACTTCGACCAGCTTCGCCCCGGTCTGCCGAATCTGGTGATCGAAGGGGTAGCGATGGCTTTTTTGGATGATGACTTCGTTTTTGGGGAATTTGCTGACGTCCGGAATATCGCGCATGCGCGGCTCAAGGTCTTCCGTCATCATGCCCGCATAACCGACGACCATTGCCGCGGCCGCACCTCCGGTCACCAGTCCGGTGTAGCCGGCGGGAGACTTGCAGAGCTTCGCGATGAACTTACCGGCGGCAATCTCCAGTTCGTCAATCAAAACGAAGTGCTCATTGCCTCTGCGGATGAGTTCCATCACTTCCGGCTTCATCACCGAGCCACCAATCACGGTGACGGTGCCATTGATGTTGATGAGCGGCGTCACTCCTAGTTCGGCGTAGATGTCGCCCGTGGAACCGAGGCCGCTGGTAATGGGAATGATGGGGCTGCCGTCGAGAGGGGGCGACGAAGGCTTGTGTTTTTTTGCCAAGCTGCCGGCCGCCTTTAACTCAGAAGGAGCAAGCAAGCTGCCGCTGGTCAATCCAAGCGCCGCCAGAAAGGAGCGACGGCTCCAAGCAAACTTCAAATTCATGACTTGGGTCCTTTCGCGAATCTATTTTTCAACATGAGGTTCGGCTGGCGCGACCACTAGCGCACTACCGACGATTTCGATCAGCGAATCGCCGGGAATCCATTCCACCGCCATACACGACCGCGAAGGTGCTTTCCCCGGTGAGAAGTAGGTTCCATAGATCTTGTTCAAAGCGTCGTATTGGACCTTGTGGGCATCGAATCGGGCCTTTCCAGTGGGCATCGGACTACTGTCGGTAAGGGGCAGACAGAGAAAAACCTGAAGATGAAGGATGTTATCCATGGTGCTGCCAGCACGCTCAACTGACTTTTTAAGGGCGTCCATGGTACGAGTGACATGCTTCTCGAACGGATCCGTGACGAGGACGTGATCATCCTTGGGATATCCGTCGTTGGAACCCGTTCCGGAGAAATAGTAGATCCCGTCGTGAATATGATTGTTCCCGATGGGACGACGAGTCGCAACTTCGCCGGCGGATGGTGTTCCGGTCGCCGGTTGGCCCGCTGGCGGAGCCTGTTGCGCAAAGAGTTTCGATGCGCCCGTTACCATAGCTGCCACCGCCGCGATGCTGCCAAAAAAGTTGCGTCGGGTGTCGATTGCCATTTTGTTCTCCTTCGTATCGTTGCGTTCGAACCAAATATAACTCGCGACTCTTGGCATTTGGAAATGGCGTCGGTAGTGCATCAGGGCGCGAAGGACTTCAGCCGAGAGACAGTAGCGTCGTCAAGCGATTGGATCACCGCGACGACGAGATCCACAGTCCGGTCGAAGTCGGCGCGATCGATGATTCCGTTATGAGCATGCGTCGCACGAGCCGGAACCAGAATAGTGGTAACGGGGACACCAATATTGTAAAGCTTGATGGCGCCCGCATCGTCGCCGAAACCGGGAACGAAATCGAATTGCAACGGAATGTGCTGGGCGGCGGCGATTTCCTTTACATGTGCAACGAGCTTGCGGTTCGGGAGTTCACTGAAGGTGTACAGCATCATGCCCGGACCACCGCCAAGAACTTCCTGGGCGGCGTCGGGGCCAGGGCCGGGAACGTCGTTGGGAATGCCAACCTCCAAACTTAATCCCAGGTCAGGCTTAATTAAGCGCGCCGACGTCTGTGCTCCGCGCATTTCGGCGCTGCCTTCTTCCTGAACCGTGGCGGCGTAGAACACCTGGTTGGGATGCGGCGTTTTTTCCAGCCGCCGCATTACCTCCAAAATGACGGCGCAGCCGATGCGGTCGTCCCAAGCCTTAGCGAGGTAGCGATTGTTAGCGAGAACGGCAAAGTCAGAGACTGGTGCGACGGGATCGCCTGGCGAAATTCCAAGAGCACCGACTTCCGCCGCGGACCGCGCACCGGTATCAAGAAAAAGATCTTGCTGAGGATGGACCTGCTGCGAATCGCGCGGCGCAATGTGCGCGTCCCAGATGACTGTGACGGCAAGAACTGGTCCTTTGGACCCAAGGATGACCCAGCGCTGATCCGGAAGCGCGGCGCTCAGCCATGCGCCGAGCATCTGCATGGAGATGAATCCATCGGGACGGATGCGACGAACCATTCCGCCGAGTTCATCCATGTGCGCGTCGAGCATAATGCGCGGGCCGGACTTGCCCTGCTGCGCGATGATCGAGCCGAGGCCATCATAAGCGATGCTGTCAGCGTACGGCTTCATGTGCTCGGCCATGACTTTTCGTACCGGATCCTCATAGCCGGGAGGGCCGGAGACTTCCGTGAGTTCTTTCAACAGCTGGACGACGCGATCTGCCGATGACGATTTGGGCGCCTGCGTTGTTTGAGCGCTGGCTGGTAGAACGAAGAAGATCAAAGCGATGCAAGAAAATAAGCGCGACATATTTGTGGTCCCCTGAGAAAGGAGAAATGATAATGCAAGTCGGTAGGAAGAGGCAGCACCTCGTCCAGTTTTTTTGCCGGTCAAAAAGATGCCCGGATTGTTACACGCTGGCCATACGGGAAGAAAGACGTTAGAGAGTGGGAATGTTGATCGCCGGTTGCGGTTGGTTTTCGAGTTCGGCCAGTTCTTCGCGCAGGCGCGCTGCTTCGGCGCGATACTTTGCCGCCTCGGCATGGTACTTGACGGCGGGGACGCTGCCGGCCGCATTGAAAAGCTTGGTGATGGCGTCGTTTTTGCCTTTGCCGGTATGTTCGAGTTGGTTGGCAAGATCGTCTTGGTCTTGTGCGTCGCCTTCCAATCCGGCAATGCGGCGCTCAAGGTCCTGGACGTTGGCCCAGCGCTGAGCACGGGCGATGGCAGCATCGGTGACGGCGGTGTTGGCGGCATCCCAATTTTCCGGGCCGCGAATCTCGAGCACATTTTTGAAAGCGTCGAGGTTGATGGCGCCACGCCGATTTCCCAGATCGGCCGACATGCGGTACCAAGTGACGGCTCTGGCGTCGTCGGGCTTTACGCCCTGGCCGAACTGATACATCCAACCAATCTGATTTTCTGCGTTGCTGTTGCCGCGCGCCGCAGCTTCGACGAACCAAGACATGGCCTTGGCATAATCGGTTTGCACGCCGAGGCCATTTTGAAATATCTAGCCGATGTTTTCCTCGGCGTCGTTGCTTCCATGTCCCGCGGCTTTTTGAAACCAGGCAAGAGCCTCGGGGTAATTCTGCGGCTGGCCCCATCCTTCTTCAGCGAAGAAGCCCAACTCGTTTTCGGCGTCGGAGTTGCCGTGTCCCGCGGCGCGGAGATACCAGGCATGCGCTTGAGCATAGTCCTGCTTCACTCCATATCCGCACTGGTAAAAGGAGCCGACTTGCTTTTCCGCCTGCGGCAGATCTTGCTCCGCCGCTTTGCGGTACCAATCAAAAGCCTGTTTGTAGTCACGCTTGACGCCAAGCCCATCCTCGAACATGCCGCCCATATTGTATTGCCCCAGAGCATAGCCGTGCTTCGCTGCGGAACGATAGTAGGCCACGGCTCGCTTGTAATCCCTCGGCACGCCAAACTTGTGTTGGTACATGTAGCCCGGTTGATTTTGAGCGGGAGCAAAGTCCTGGTTCGCGGAGTTGGTAAACCAGAGGAGCGCCTGACGGTAGTCTTGAGGAACGCCAACGCCGCTAAAGTAATAGTTCCCGAGGGCGAACTGAGCCTGCGCATCTCCAGCGGTGGCGGACTCGCGAACAGAATAAACGTCGTTGTCCGACTGCCGTGCCGTCGCCTGGGTCGACGTTTGCACCGGTGCCTGCGCTTGCGCCGCGGAAAACAGGGCGAACACGAAGAAAGTAGCAACCGTGGCCCTCGTTAGAAAGCTCATGGACGCTCCAGCGGACTTTTGGCCTGGCCGCTCCGCCAATCAATGGTGTGGATGCTCACTTTGTGCATGCTCTGGTTTAGGGGCGGCGTTGTGTTGTTGCACCGCGTGATCGGTCTTGGCGTTGTGCTTGTCGTCGTAAATCTGCTTGCTCGCATGGTTCTGCTGATGATTGACCTGAGCGCGCTCCTGCTGCGTGAGTCTGCCGCCGTTGGCCGCGCGATCATTGTGCACTTCGTGGTTGATGTTTGCCTCTCGGTTTTCCAGGTGGCTGGTCTCACGGGGAGTCAGTTGCCCCGAGCTCGCGCCCTTAGCGATGCGCGCCTGCTGGTTCGCTTCGCGCATGTTGACTCTGCTCATTGCCGCTGTTGCCGGCTTACCGTGATTTTCGGACGCGAAATTCCCGTGGTTCGTGCTCGCTAGATGTTCGTGCGAAGCCTGCGCTTCCGTCGGCCGAATGTGCGACTCGCTACTGGCTGACATTTCACCATGAGTCGGCCGCGCAGCGATTCCGCCTGGGCCTCCGTTGAAGCTGGTGCGGTTTACCGTCCGGTTGTTTACGATCACGGTCTTGTTGATGTACGTGTTATGGATCACCGTGGTGTTCACGTTCACAACCGCCGTATTGTATGCGAACCGTCCACCGCGCCATTCGCCGCCTACGAACCCAACGCCGTTATATCCGAAGCCGTAGTTCACCCCGCCATAGAAACCGATATGCGGACCCCAATACCCGGCATGGAACACATACACGCCTTCATTCCAGCCCCAATATGCCGGCGTCCACAGCACTCCAACGCGCGGCGGTGACACCCAGACTCCCGGCACCCAGTAATATCCATGATGGCCGTAAGCCCAATACCCCGGCGTCCACAAGTAACCCTCAACAGGACAAGGTGGCTGCTCGTAGACCGGCAGAGCCGGCGGTCCCACGTGCACAGACACACCCACGGAAACCTGGGCTCGCGAAGCAGCAGGCGCTAGAAAAACAAGCAGCGCCAGAAGCAAAGCTCGCATCGAGAACAATTTGCGCATGACGGAATCCTCCCAAAAGAAGTTCCTGTGCTCGCATCACATCAATTGACCGGTGCCACCAGGAATTGAAGATCTTCGACATGACGAAGCACACAATCCCGGACTTCTTTCATGGAAACATGCTTCAGGTCGATTTATTCGTTCGCGAAGGCCAGTGTTGAGTGGACTTAAGGACAGTGAAGTACAGTTTCGCTTCGCATTTGCCGCGAAACCGCAGCGCGAAAACATGGAATAGCTAGCCGTTTTCGACGCGCGTCTTTATGTCCGAGTATGCCATTTCGATCAGCCTGCTTAACGCCTCGGCGTTTGTGGCCGTTCCCGGTTTCAGCTTCACATGACGCATGAACTTGCCGCCGCCATGCAACAAGCCAGCCGGATCCGGCAGTGCAGCGCCGTGAAAGAACCCCACGTTGACGTGCGAGGTGAATACGTTCACGTAGCCAAACGGCGCATCTCCCAAGCAAGCGACCGGGCAGCCGTCATGCAAAAGCTCCCGCACTTCGTCGTCGCAGCTTCGCATCACCTCGAACCACTGGCGCGCGATGGCTCCCAATTCACCTGCATGCTGTTTCATCCACTTCTCGATCGAGGGGTCCCGCTCAAGAGCGCCGTTGAATCGCAGCAATTCCGCTTTCATCCCTGCTCCTTCCAGCCGTCCTGCGATGACCGTATACTTCGTTTGGCTACTATACCGGCGCAATAGCTGCGCGACATATCGAACTGATATTCTGAACTGTGACTGCGCCGCCGGATACAAACACCAAGACCCTGCCTCAGCCTCGGAAGGGTTTGCTCCGCACGGTTCTTCAGTGGCTGGCCATCGGCCTGGCGCTTCTGTGGTTGCTTGCCGCGCTAACCCTGGTGGCCGCAAGGTGGGTCGACCCGCCGACAACCGCCGTGCACATGCAACGCCGCGTGCAGGCGTGGGTTCACAGCAAGCCATATCGCGAACGCTATACCTTCATTCCACTCAATCAAATTTCGCTCGACCTGCAGCATGCCGTAATCGCCGCAGAGGACACCAACTTCTACCATCACCATGGATTCGACTGGCAGCAAATCCAAATCGCCGCGGAAGACGATTTGGAAGGCGAGCGCACTCGCGGAGCTTCCACCATTACGCAGCAACTCGTAAAAAACCTATTCTTCGGAACGGGCCGCTCTTTCCTGCGCAAAGGCGCGGAGGCAACACTGGTGCCGGTGGCGGAACTCTTCCTCGGCAAACAGCGCATTCTGGAGATATACCTCAACGTGGTCGAGTGGGGACCTGGCATCTATGGTGCGGAGTCGGCTTGCCGTCACTACTACGAAATCGCGCCGCGTAATATTGGCCGGCAACAATCGGCGCGGCTCGCTGCAATTTTGCCGGCTCCCCTGAAGCGGCGGCCCGAGCGCATGAATAACTACAGCGCGATTATCCTGAGGCGCATGGACCAAATGGGTTGGTAATCGCGGCTAACAGTACGGTCGGAAATCGCTTCAGGATTTCAGCATGATGAAACGCGCGATCGTGAAGTAAATGACCAGTCCGGTCACGTCCACCAGGGTGGCCACGAACGGAGCCGACGCGCTTGCTGGATTAAGGCCGAGTCGGCGCAGAATGAAAGGCAGCATCGACCCGGCGATTGTTCCGAAAGCAACTACGCCAATCAGCGCGCAGAAAATTGTCAGCGCCAGTATCGGCGTTTGTCCGCCATAAGTTCCGAAGAGTTTCTGCCAGACGAAAATGCGTGTGAGTCCGATGGTGCCGAGAATTACGCCCAGTGCGAGACCGGAAATCAGCTCCCTGCGGATAACTCGAAACCAGTCGCGCACCTTCACATCGCCCAGCGCCATGGCCTGAATAATCAGGGAAGTCGCCTGCGATCCGGAATTCCCTCCGCTGCTGATAATCAGTGGCAGAAACAGGGCCAGGACGACCGCTTTGGCGATCTCTGCTTCAAAGAAACCCATCGCCGTTGCCGTGAACATTTCTCCTACAAACAGGATCGCCAGCCATCCCGCGCGCTTCCGCACCATCTCCAGCAGTGACGTGTGCATGTACGGAGTATCGAGTGCCTCCATACCGCCGATGTTCTGGATGTCGCGGCTCGCCTGTTCTTCGACTACGTCCACAATGTCGTCCACGGTCACAATGCCCGCCATGCGGCGATCCGCATCGAGCACCGGAACAGCCAGCAATCGGCTCTCGCGCACCACCCGGGAAACTTCCTTCTCGTCCGTCTCCGGTGTAACCGAGACTAGGTCTTTCGTCGTCATCACCTCCTGCACGAGTTTGCCTGCATCGGCCCTAAACAGCTGGCGCAGCGACACCACGCCGAGCAGGTGCTGCTCCTGATCCAGCACATACGCGTAATACATTTGCACAACACTCGGCGCCTCTCTCCGCAAATAAGAGATCGCCACATCGACAGTTGTGTCAGGGCGCAATCGCGCGAATCGCGGATTCATCAGGCCGCCGGCTTCATCCTCTTTGTAGGCGAGCAGGGCAATTACTTCTTTCCGTGTCGGCTCGTCCAGCAGGGCCAGTAATTCTTCGCGCCATTCGGAGCCGGCTTGCTGGATAACGTCCGCCGCATCGTCCGGCGGGAGCAGGCGAATCCACACGTGCCGCTGCTCCTTAGGCAGGCCCAGCACTAGGAAGCTTTGGTCATGCGCGCTGAGCGCGAGGAAGAAATCCGCCTTCTCGCCAGTATGTAATTCGCGAAACTGCTTCAAACGCTGCTCGTGGGACAAGTACGGCCAGCGATCCCAGAGTTGATCCGTTGCAGTCGCAAGTTGGGTGGTCATTTCGATTTCGCCTCAGAATGGATTGTGCAGTCAATGGCCCGGCCACTCTAGCATGACGATCACCGTTCCAGAATTACGACCATCCGATGAAGACTAAAAGGCGCTACGATGCGGTAAATCAACACGGGCTAGAGGTTTTGGACTTCAGAATGTTCGTGCAATAAATCCGGCCTGCATGGTGGGCCGAACTTTTTAGGAGCGGATCGATTTTTTAATGGAAAATGGTGGGCCCTGGTTGAAGATCTTAGAACTCTTCCGCTGTCCCAGATCGTTGTAGGAATTCCGCAAATTGGAGAGCTCTCGCCACCCTGGTTCTAGAGGTCGTCGAAGCTCAGTCCATCTCAAGCGCGAAAATTAGCGACACAACAAGACAGAGAGACAGCACCCATGCGGAAATCAAAATCCTCCATCTTCCCTTTCCGAAGAAAGCTAGAGTGATACTCGCCACGAACATCCAGAAGGCAATGCGACCAACAAACTTCCAGATTCCCGGGACGGTGACATTCCATGCGGGCTACCACCATTGTGAAACCATGAGAAAAAGAAACTTAACTCCAGCAAGGTTGCTAGGCTAGCCAGCAACAATGCACCGGCCCCGGAATATGACCTCCATCGCGTCGTTTGCGCGTCACCTACCCCGTGAATAAATCTTCGCAGGGCACTCGGTATTAGAAAAAGTACAAATGCGACTGTGGACATAGGCTAGCTATCCGACTTGAGTATATCTACTTATAAAACTAGAGCGAAGCGGGACTCAAGTCTTGGATAAACGGGATACCTGAAAGTCTCCTACCGGACCACAATCGCTACGAAGACAGCGGCATTTGTGCAACTTTGGAGTGTCAGTTACTTGTCTGCTTTGTTCGCCTGTTGCGCTCTGGCGCGCCGGATGACGCGACCGATTACCGACCGTTGGTTTTCGAGAAGCCCCTGAGCCTCAACAACCTACAAGACCGCGGGGACTGCCAAGCTACGCGGAAGCCGTACAAGCCATTGCATATTGTGGGTTGGGTTGTGGGTTGGAAAGTCCACAGGCTCTGGAGCAGCCCCGCCTTCGCTGCCCAGAACCGCGTTTCTGGCCAACAAAAAGAAGTCGATAGTTCGGTGGCCACAACGGAGTTTCACAGGACTAATGTTGAGTTCGGTAAACATTGGTCGCTGAACGCATTGGCCTGAAGGCAACAGTTGAGCCAAGGGTCACTTAGCCGGAAATGTGACTATTCGGCCAAGCGGCGAAAAGCCCGTTCTAACCAAGCCTCCGCCGCAAGCCCTAGCCGTATCTCGCGCATGATGATCATCAAAACTTCAACTTTTATTTCGCCTGCGCTAGCCCCGCAATAACTGCGGCAACTTTTTCGAGAATCTGATTCCAGCCCTCTACTTGCCTGCTGTTTTTTGCGTTTTCCATGGTTTCATTTCCAATGAGGGTGAGTTTCGTCTGGTCGTTTCCAAAATCCTCAAAAATAACCACGTCGTGCGCATCGTCTATGGCTTGATGTTCTATTCCATAGTGCTCAGGCTCAACCTTGTTTCCCTTCGAGTCGGGAAAGTACATGGAGGAAACGATCTTCTCGTGCAGAACAATCTCGTGGTATTCCCCAGCATTCCAGAACTCCTGCCCATCCGGCGTTCTCATGCAGCAGAGAAATTTTCCTCCCACGCGAAAATCCATCTCGCAAAAAGGCGCGGTAAAACCCTTCGGCCCCCACCACTGCATCACATATTTCGGGTTTGTCCACGCCTCCCAAACCAATGCGCGTGGGGCATCAAAGACTCTAGTGATAACCATCCGCTCTGCCTCGTTAACCGTGTTTTTTGTCATCTCTGACCTCCGCTTTTTTCATTTGATTCACAACCACATCCAACTTGTCGAAACTCTCTTCCCAGAATCGGCGATAGCTAATCGCCCAGTCGCTGACTGTCTTTATCGCCTCTGGCCTAAGCGTGCACACGCTCTCTCTTCCACGCTTCCTCTTGATCACAATCCGCGCCCGCACCAGGTAGGCAATATGTTTTGAAATCATCTGCTGCGAGAGGGCAAACGGTTCCGTCAATCCATGCACAGAGGCAGGCCCATGGGAGAGTCGTTCGATCATCGCCCGGCGGGTTGGATCAGACAGAGCCGCAAATGTTGTGTCTAGCTTATCCACAACCGTATGGTAGTGGATTATCCGTCGATGTCAAGTGTGAATTTTGGAGTTCCCGATTTCTGTTTCCTGATCTCTGAGCCCTGGCAACTTCGTTTCCCTATCCGCGTCTATTTTCGTCGCCGATCAACTGAGGCCGGCGGCAAAGAAGAACGGAGTGGATATCGAGGACGGTCAAAGGTTTGGACTTCACAATCTTCGCCACTCACTTAGCAACTGGCTGGTGAACGAGGCGAAAGTCGAACCCAAGACGTGCAGGGCATCCTGCGTCACGCGAAGATTCAGACAACGCTCGACCTGTATACCCAGGACGACGGCGATGAAACACGCGCGGCACAGGGGGAATATCTAACGGCGCTCGGAGTGGCTACGCAATTGGTGCAATAAAGCGTGGGTTCAGTTGTGGGTTGGGATTTGTGCGACGAAGCTCGGCAACCTGCTGAAAATAAATGGTGGGCCTGGGTGGACTTGAACCACCGACCTCGCCCTTATCAGGGGCCTTTAAGGTGCTATATGCATAGTATTTTCTTCGTGAGGAGAGGCGATCCACTGTAGCACGGGCTTCGCTAGCGAACATACGCGGTCACTTTTTGATAAAGCTGGCGGTGCTCATCGCCGATTGCGTGCGTCCGCGAGCCTCCTCGATCAGACTCAAGCAGGCTCGCAAAGTGCTTGACCTTCGCGGCGCGTTGACATTCCCTTGCGCTGCACAGAGTTAGATAGGAAGAGTATTTTCCATTTAAGAGGGACGAAGCCAGTTCTCTCGTTGTAGGCCTCGCACCTGAGCAAACTCCCTTGTGTTGTCGCTGACCAGGGTATAACCAAGCGTAAGAGCATGAGCAGCGATGAGCAGGTCGTTGCCGCCGATCGGTTTGCCGACCCGCTCAAGCTGTGCTCGAACCCGGCCGTACGTAACATCTGCGGGCGAATCGAAAGGAAGAACCTTCAGAGCCCCCAGCACCACTTCGAGTTGTGTCGTGAGCCGCTGCGACCCCTTCTTCTCTGCACCATAGCGGAGCTCTGAGGCCACAATGATGCTGGTGCAGACTTTTGTTTCACCCACCTTCCTGATGCGCTGCGCAATAGTGCCCTGTGGATTGCGAACCAGATCCGAGACCATGTTGGTATCAAGCAGATAGCCCGTCATAGATCGACCCGATCAGGAGGCTCATCCAGAATCGGTGCGAAATTCTCATCGAGCCGGCCCAGGGTGGCAAGAACGGACAACAGGGACTTGGGCGGTGCAGGTTCGATGATCAGCCGGTCTCCCTCCTTGCGCATGACGGCGTCCTCACCGGGGAATTCGAACTCCCGAGGAATCCGCACAGCCCGGTTTCGCCCATTCTTAAAGACCTTCACGTGCCTTTCGGCTGTGACTAGTCGTCTTGGCATATGTCACAGCCTATGCCAACTCTAGGTCTTTGTCAATGGCGCACCATTCCCACTCTAAGACCAGCACCGGCGATTGCCCGCAGGCTACCCGTCCCTGATAAGGCGGACTATGGTCCAAATAACGCAAGTGTCGATGACAGTTACCCCTCGAATCTGTGAACGCTGGTTTTGGAGGGAGGACTTCCACAATCCAATATGCCGGGTGAACGTTTATGTTCTTTCCGTTCCTTGAGTGCCGTGGAGCAGTGGCCGTCAGCAAGAAATTCAAGCAGTCCGTGAATCCCTGCGCCAGGTCATGGTGTCTCCGGTGACGTCGGGGGCGGCATATGGCGATTCCGGAAGTTGACAAATCGTTGACAAAACGTTTTGCGGGTCCTTGGCTGCTAACCGCAAAGGCGCTCTGAGCCTACCCATAGTTGAGCCAGATCTCTGAGGTTGTCTTTGGCAGGCACAGGACAAATGGTTCATACGCAACCACGAGGAGTTTGCAGCCGGGTCGGACCGTGCGACGATTGACAGTTGGCTTTCGGCCCGCACAAAATGGGGACTATGGGAATGGACAAGCAACGCAGCAACGAAATAGTTTTCAACTTGAAGGGATATTACCGGAAAGACGGAGTGGCAACGGGCTGCGTGAGCTATTGTCCGTCGTTGAACATCTTCTCACATGGAAAAGACTCAAACGACGCCCGCGATCACCTTTGGAAGGCTGTCAGACTTTATATTGAGACTAGCTTGAAGAACAACACGCTGAACAACACGGTCGAGAAACTGATGAAAGCTGCGGAATTTGAACCCGGAGAAATAGAGCAGGAGTTTGTTGTCTGGGTTAAAGAGAAGGAATTCGACACTGCTTTCGACATGGCGATCCCTTTCTCGCTGCATCGACCCGCAAGGGCCATGTGACCCACGCGAATCATTGTCATGTATGAATCAGTCAAACCTATTGTTTTGAAGCAGGTACTCGAAAAGTTTGGCTATCGCCTCGAGGCCGCCGATGATATCTCCTGGTTAATGAAGTGGGAGTGCGGTGGCCACCTCGTGAAAATATAGCCGTATGCAAAAATCCAGATGAACTACGACGAGTTCGAGTCCGGTCTGCGACCCACTGCGGAACAGGCAGGAGGTCCAACACAAAGTGATTGAAGTGGGGTGAGGGAGCTGATTCTGAGAGTCGGCCGTGACAGTGTAGGAATCTAGGGCAGCGTTCTAACCAACAGAACTACGCCCCCGCAAACTGACTAAAAATGACTTCCCGCTCGTTCCACAAGTGTCTTGCACTGCCTTGCACGTCCTTCGACCTGAGAGGGCAGCGTTCTCGACATAGCCGGATCGATGCGAGCTGTTCTGCCTTCATCCGAAGGGTCTTAACGCCCCTGAGTGTATTGCCATCCGGCCATTCGTAAAGTTGACAAACGGTTGACAAAACGGTTTTTTGAGGGAGATCCCCGAAAAGGGGAAAAGTGAGAATAGCCGCGTATTTACTGGCGATTTGAATGGTGGGCCTGGGTGGACTTGAACCACCGACCTCGCCCTTATCAGAATTGAGGTCACTGCTCGCGGACCAGTCGCGCCGGCTTCTTAGGGATTGACATAGCCATATCAGATAGCTATTATCCGGTTTATGAAAGTCAGTGTGGCCGATGCCAAGAACAAACTTCCCGAACTGATCAAGGCCGTCGAGAATGGCGAAACAGTGACCATCTACCGGCGTGGAATCCCTGCCGTGGACATCGTCCGGACAAAAAAGCCGAGTCGCAAAAAACGGAAGCTCGGAACACTGAAAGGAAAAATTCACATTCGCGATGTCGACTGGTGGAAACCGATGTCGGACGACGAAGCCGACGCTTTCGTCGAAGGACGCGAGTAAGTGCGGGTGCTCCTGGACACGGTCGCTCTGATTTTCGCGGTGGAATCACCGGAAAGACTGTCCAAGCGCGCGGCTGGCATTTTGCAGAACACGGAAAACATCCTGGAACTGAGCGCGATTTCTCTTTCCGAAATTGCCGTCAAAGCAGCCCGCGGCAAGTTGAAATTTTCCGCCGCCGACACGCGCCACGCGCTTGAGGACCTGGACATTCGCGTATTGCCGTACACAGCGAACCATGCATTCTTTCTTTTCGATTTACCGCCCCTGCACGCAGACCCCTTCGACCGTCAGATCATTGCCCAAGCTTTATACGAAGAGATCCCGGTGGTGACTTGCGACGAAATATTCAGCCTGTACAACGGTCTCAAAGTCCTTTGGTAATTCTAAGGAATCTCGCCTCACACAATGACCATAGTCGGGCGCTTATAGGTTGGCGAGATTGCATGTGAGTGATCCGAGGCGGACACTCATTTGAACGGTAGGCCTGGGTAGGCTTTGAATCATCGACCGCGCCTTTGTCAAAGGCAACGGGCCTAAATATGGCCATTAAAGGCTATAGTGGGTATTATTAAGGCCATTATGAGAAAGAAGTCTTTGCACGCTTTGCCTATACCGGTGCGGACCGCACTCCGTAAGCTCGGTCGCGACATCCGTGACGCTCGACTTCGCCGTCGTGTCTCGACTGTGATCATGGCCAACAGGGCGATAATCGACCGAAAAACGCTCCGCAAAGTAGAAAACGGAGATGCAGGCGTTTCCGCTGGAGCGTATGCGACCATTCTTTTTGTATTGGGAATGACCGACCGCTTTGCCGAGTTGGCGGATGCGCGTTTCGACAGGGTTGGACTGACGCTTGAAGAGGAAAGACTGCCAAAGCGGATTCGTTCCGTGTCGAAATCCGGTTCGACGAGTACGGAAAAATGACGGGTGAAGAAAGGACTTACGTCTATGTCGATCTTGGCGGGACTTCGTGTCGGCCGTTGCCGCCTCATAACCGAGAAGGCGTTGCGTGAGTGGCTGGAGCGAAAAACGGAAGCGCCGCTTGAAACCATAGACTGACCAGGCAGGGGCATCGCCTACGTTGCAGACACTGCCGTAACATCAAACTTTAATGCACCCCGTTAGAGCTTCCGCTTCCAGCTTATCGGCGGCGATTTGGAAAACCGCCGTCCTTACTGTGAAATGATTGACGCAGCTACCCGCAGAGCTAGGTGCGTGCATTACCGCCGGTTCAAGTCAAGCCTCCGCAACCGAAGATTCTCTTGTTTTAGTAAGAGGGAACCTGTGCGGCCTGGCTGTATGATCTGCTGAAGGCCCACGTCACCGAAGTGCTCGTGTGTGATCCACGAAAGAATGCTCTGCCCCGATTTCCATGTGGTTGCGAAGATTTTGCCGTCTGTGGCAAATTGTGGGTATGGCTCGGAAGAAAATCAATTTCGGACGAACCACAATCGGACGCGCAAAAGCCGCTGTTAAGAGACACCGGGCCGCCAAGAAGAAGGAAGGCCGCTTACAATCAAAAAAACAGTCCAAAACAAGTGGAACTGGAACCTAAATTGAGTGCATTCCTGGATGTGCCAAACTCGCAAGTCCGATGGCTGAGATGAACAAGTCGCAGGAAAAAGGCAATCTTAGAGTCGTCAAATGGTTTAGCTCTACTACTGTGGTCACAGTCTGCACATTTTGCAGCCGGGAATTCAAGGTCCCGATGAGCGGGCTCAGTCGAACCGTCGACGCCCAGGCCAATCTCCAGCAACAGTTTGATAGGCAGAGGTGCCAGCCTGAAGACGCCAGCTAGGTTCGCAATCGGGATCGGAGGAGTGGCGCAGGTTGCAATCGTACTACCGCATTACATACTTGCGTGCCTGGGTCTGAGCATAACGACTTTGAGACTAGCATTGAGTACGTCAACACGTCCACGCACCTATCTAGGTTCATCGTTGTCTTCGGCTGCGAGTTTGACCGCCGAGGCTTCCCCCTTGGTTGACTGCTGGATTTTGCCGCTTGCCTACTGGCACGAACCGTCGTCCACAAATTGATTGGACGACGCCGTCGACGCCAGCGAGTGCCAACACGTCAAAAGCTTCTGTTCCATCGGATCGCTATTCAATGCGTCGGGCGCCAGATAGTCTCTCCTCGCGGCGATTTTCAAATATTTATCCGTCAACTCATCCATCGTAGTGAACTCGTTGGTCAGCAGCGGAAGGGCCCTATGGTCCATGTCGGTACTGGCCGCTGCTTCTGCCTGCTTCAGTTTTGATTGAACTTGTCTCCTGAAGTTGCCAAACCACACATCCGATAACGGATATCCCCGCTCGATGCCAGTTTTCAACGCTGCGTGCCATTCAAGGATTTCCCTCATCGACTCGATCCCCGCAGTCAGGAATGGCCTGGAGAGGCCGACCGCGCGTTCTGGCGCGGATGCGGACTGCTCCGTCTGCGGTATTGTATTCCTGCCGCTCGGCAGTGTCAGAGTGATTTGATTTCCCGCGAAGCGCAGTGATCCTCCTGTGATTCGCGTTAGTCCTTCGACTTCTACATAGTTCTTGCCTTGCACCTGAATGACTCTTGCCTGTCCTTGCTGGCCTTCGACTAGGAGTGCACTCGTCGCTTGCGCAAGGAGAACCAGCAGAGGTAGCAGCAGAATCGTCAGCAGCATTGCCGATGTTCGAATCGTGTTCCGCATGTCTTCTCTCCTAATGCGAATGGCAGTCCCTTAGCAAAGGGCACGCGCCTTGCCAAACCGAAGCGACGAAACGGAAGGAACAATCCGCGTGCTTTCATAGTTTTGGCCTTACACAACTTCCAAAGGCCTTCTCACGCCTAGACAAGGTTGCCCGCATTCGGGCAACGTGCCCGCCGATTTGGGTAACTGGGCGCCACAGCACAAGGCCACAACGAACTTACCAAGGGAGGGCTTTCAGGCACCGACTACGTGAGCGTGTCTCGATATGGAAGATCAGTTCTTGTGGTGCTAGTCTGATGCGCATGCCGGAAAACAATGAAGGCTCCGCCGATAGCAGATATCGAGCCTTGCTCGATGTATCCAGAGCGCTGGTCGAGCAACCGACAGTAAAAGCTGTCCTCCACAGCCTGCGCGACGTTTTGTCCAGCAGCGTTCGCCTCCATGGAGCCGACCTGTATCTTCTAGACAGCGATCACGAAACTTTGCACATTCTCGAGTTTGATCGAGAAGCGGACGCTCCCGCTATCAAGGTTGGCACTAAAATTTCGCGGATTGGCGCGGCAGCGCGAGCGTTGGAGCAACAAGAACCAGTTTTCGTGCCTGACGCATCGCAGGAAATGTTGAAACATCCCGAGTTGGCTCCGTTTGCAGCCCAATCAGTCGGCAGGAGCACATACATTTTCCCTGTGTTTACCTCCCAACAAAATTACGGACTTTTGGTTGCGACTAAGGAGCGGGGGCAGGAGTTTCTGCGCGAAGATGTCGAACTACTCCGCTCTCTGACGTCGCACGTTGCGATTGCGCTAGAATGCGCGCTGGCTAGGGATTGTGCAGAACAGTATCAGCGGGAACTCACTACCGAGCGCGACCGCCTTCGGCTACTCCTCGAAATCAACAATCACGTCGTTTCGAAACTGGATATGCACGACCTTTTTCGATCGGCTTCGGCGTCGATTCGTTCGTATTTTGGCAATCATCTGACGGGATTTTGGCTTCTTGAGAAGGACTCACATCGCCTTCAAAGTGTGGTGCTCGATTTCCCTGACGGCAAAGGGTTGCTGGCGGAGATGGGCTCAACGAATCTGACTGAAACGGAGTGCGAGAAACTTCGCGCCCGCAGGTCCGACATATTGTCAGTCGACGATATCGGGAGACTTCCGATGACCACTGCCGACAACCTGCGAGCCGAATCTATAACCTCGGTTGCTGTTGCTCCGCTTGCGACCGGGAGCGGACCGCTGGGTCTGTTGGCGATCGGCAGCCGGAAGCCAGACGCTTTCGGGCATGAAGACTTGGATTTGCTAACGCAGATTAGTATTCAGATCTCGCTCGCGCTGGACAATGCGCTCGCGTATGGGCGTCTGAACGCATCGGCAGCTCGTCTGGAAGAGGAACGCCTTTACCTCGAATCGGAAATTCGCGCGGAGCACAACTTCGAGGAAATCGTTGGCAAGAGCGCCGCGCTCCGAAAAGTGTTGGATCAGGTTGCGATTGTCGCGCCAACAAGCTCGACCGTGCTATTGCATGGCGAGACTGGGACCGGAAAGGAACTGCTTGCGCGGGCCATTCACAACCGCAGTCCGCGTCGCGAGCGCACCTTCGTTCGACTGAATTGCGCCGCTATTCCTTCCGGACTGGTCGAAAGCGAATTGTTTGGGCATGAAAAGGGCGCGTTCACCGGCGCACTCATGCAGAAACGGGGTCGGTTCGAATTGGCCGATCGCGGCACACTCTTCCTGGATGAAATCGGGGATATCAGTTTGGAGCTGCAACCAAAGCTCTTACGCGCTCTGCAGGAACGCGAGTTTGAACGTTTGGGAAGTGCAAAAACTATCCGAGTTGACGTTCGTTTGATTGCTGCAACCCACCGCGATCTGCAAGGCATGATACGCAACAACCAATTTCGCGAAGACCTGTTTTACAGATTGAATGTCTGCCCGATTGAGATCCCTCCGCTTCGCGAGAGGCGCGAGGACATTCCCCTCCTGGTTCATTATTTCGTTTTGCGCTTGTCCCGCCAAATGCAAAAGCGCATTAAGTCTGTCCCGAAAGAGGCCATGGAGGCGTTGGTGAATCACGACTGGCCTGGAAACATTCGAGAGCTTGAGAACTTTATCGAGCGTTGCGTAATTTTCACGCAGGGGGACGAGTTGAAAGTTCCTCACGATCAGCTAAAGAGGACGGCCAGCCGCAGCGTTGGATCGGCATCATCGACATTCGAACAAGCGGAGCGTCAGGCAATTATCGACGCGTTGAAGGCCGCATCCGGAAGGATATCGGGCAAAGGTGGAGCGTCAGAGCGCCTCGGACTGAAACGAACGACGCTCCAAAATAAGATGCGCAAGCTAAACATTACTCGTGCTGAATATTCCAGCACATAGGGATTCAGGGTTCGCGTCGGAAGCAAGAACAGACAAGACGATCAATCAACCTGAGTGTGGTGCGATTCCAACCTCTGTTTTATCGTCGCGAGGACACGTTCGAGCGAGGATCGGGCTTTGTCCACGGCCACCTTGCGCACGATGCTTC
>CAVYTB010000004.1:0-202627 GCA_963771295.1 Candidatus Acidiferrales bacterium | reverse complement strand
TTGCATAACAATGTCGGCTCCTCGACCCGAGTAGACTGTGATTGCTAACGACGATAGGTTCGGGAGGTCGGAGTAGGGATCACAGTTGCCCATGACCCCCTCCGCGGATCCGGACGAGCGGATTTCCCTATCCGGCTCTTACCTTAGGTAACAACGCCCATGCGGCGCAGAGGATAAGGATGATAGATGCGAACAGGATGCAGCCAGTGAGCAATGAGCCGATGCATTGATCCCAGGGGACATGGCCGTTCTGACTGCGCCGTGATAAAGCGCGATGCCACAGCCGTCCTACTTGGAGTCGAAAGAGATGCAGTGCAGCGTCGTTCATGGGCACACCGTAGTAGCGATTGTGTCCATCAACCACTGATCGTAGCCACTGACCTACTTCGGGGATAGGGTGGTGCATGCGTCGCCGAAGCTCGGCTTTCACCTCGTTCAGCTTCGCTTGTAACCGTTTGCGGACCGTCTGCCGTAACATCTGAAACATCCAAACTCCTTTTCTTTCCGCAGATATGCGTAAAGCCAAGGAAGTTGAACGTTTCAGGTTTCCCTTCTCCACGCCGCTGGCGGTCTCGGATCGCAAATGGTCCGAACTCCAGTAGGCGCGTTTTCTCGGGATGCAGTTCGAGGTCGAATCTCCGCATCGTTCCGTCAATTCTGCCCAGAACCGCTTGGCATCCGCTTTTCCCTGGAATCCAACGACGATGTCGTCTGCAAATCGCACGATGATTACATCACCGTGTGCTTGTTTCCGGCGCCACGCTTGAACCCAGGTCGAAGACGTAGTGGAGGTAGACGTTGGCCAGCAGCGGCGATGCACTGCCGCCCTGGGGTGTACCTGCTTCCACCCGTATCCGCTTCCCGTCCTCCAACACGCCGGCATTCAACCATTTCTGGATGAGTCGCACAACGCGTCGGTCCGCAATTCGATGCTCGATGAACTTCACCAGCCATTCGTGCGAAATCTTGTCGAAAAAGCTGCGAATGTCCAAATCAAGCACCCAGCTCACTTTTCTTGTCAGCAGTCCGGTGTAGAGCGCGTCCAATGCTTGATGCTGGCTTCGCTTTGGCCGGAACCCGTATGAGAAACCAGAAAGTCCGTTTCGTAGATGGTGTTCAGCACCTCGACCGTCGCACGCTGGACGATCTTATCTTCCAGCGCCGTTACTCCTAGCGGTCTTTGCCGCCCGTCCTCCTTAGGGATGTACACCCTTCTCACCGGCTTTGCTCGATACGCTCCTTGCTTCAGCCTCTCGCAGAGTTTTTGGAGATGAATCTCCAGTTGCTCTCCGTAGCTCCGCCACGTCTCCCCGTCCACACCAGGCGAGGCTTCCTTCTTCAAACGAAAGTAGGCCATGCGAAGTGTTTCTAGGTTGTAGATGTGGTGCAGGAGCGCCGTGAACCGTAGCTCTGATCTTTTCTTGCTGCCTGACGTACCCGCTCCAGCGCATTGGGCACAACAGTCCGGCTCGGTGTCCCGGTTGCGTTTTGCTGTGGCAGGTTCCCTTTGGTCAAACCTCTTCCCTCCATCCCCTCCGCCTCCGGTTTCCCAGTCTTGTTCGGGGATTTCTCAGGTACTACAGGTCTGTCCGACTTCCCGTGTTCGTTCATCGTCGGCGTACGTCTTTGGACTTCCCGACGCACCCCGGCCTTGATACCTCCGGGTGAATACGGGATCTCCCGGTTTCCTTGTGAGGTGCTTCCATACGTGCACGGGGGTCTTTGACCGCGAGGATCCCGTCACACCTCGCGTTATCGGTGTGCTGGCTGGCGCTTTTCCGCTTCTCCTTACAGCGTCGACGTCCCCGAGTTAGTTCTTACGCGGCTGAATACCCGCCCCATATTTTCCCCTGCCAACGCTTCGACGCCGCCCTCGCGAGTGGCTCCGCATGACTGGGGGTCGATGTGGCTCGGCTATTCCTTCATCGAGTCGTCATTCTGCATTCACTTCACCTCACCGGTTTTCCCGGCGCACAAGGAGCCGAACATGATGTTGGTAGGCGTAGATTACCACCCGAGCTTTCAGACGATTGCATTTTTTGTGGAAGAGACAGGTAGTGTGGTGAACAGGAACTGAACCACAGTGATGGTCAAGCAGAGAAATTTACTGAGACCTGAAGCAGCGAAGGAATCTGCGTGCGGGTAGGCATGGAGGCTACCGGATATTCACGTTGGTTCGAGCGGCTACTGGCTGAATTAGGTTTCGAGCTGTGGATCGGAGATCCTGCGGAGATCAAAGCCAAGCGTGTGAAGAAGCAGAAGTTCGACCGCGAGGATGCCCGACTTCTACTCAGGCTGTTGCAATAAAATAACTTTCTACAAATCTGGGTACCGGGTCCGGAGAATCGGGATCTGCGACAACTTCTCTGGCACCGGCATCGGTTGGTGCAGATGCGCACACGAATCATGAATCAGTTGCATGCGTTGGCGATGAACGAGGGCTATCGCTGGAAGAAGAAACTATTCAGCGAACAAGGGCGAGCACAGTTAGAAAAGCTAGCGTTAGCTCTACCGGCTAGTCGATGTTGGCAAGGGCTGTTGGAATTGCTCGACCGCATGAATCCGACGATTGAAGAATTAACCGCAGCCGTCGAACGGGAAGCCCGGAAGCGACCCGAGGCTGTGCGGCGGTGAATGACGCATCCCGGGGCTCGGTCCGCTGACGGCATCTTGTGCCGCGTCGATCATCGGAACTCCGACGCGGTTTCAACGCGGTAAGCAAATCGCACGTACGTGGGAATGATCCCATGCGAGGACTCCAGTGCTCGCACCCCCGACTCGGACACATCAGCAAGCAAAGCAATTCGTTGTTGCGCTTCTTGTTGGTGGAAGCAGCCCAAGCAGCGGCACGCACTGATCCTGACTGGAGACGTCGGTACATGCACCTGGCAATGCGTCGACACAAAAGCATTGCCAAGATAGCGATGGGACGCAGGCTGGCGGTTCGGTTGTACTGGATGTGGCGGAATGGCCGTGAGTATTCGCAGTCTTTAGAGTTCGGGTCCGTACGCGGGACAGCTCGGAACCAGAAATGGCGTGAAGAACAGCCGAAGTTTGATTGGGCGTCCCGCTCCCTGCGAAGGGAGTTCGAATTACTAATCATGGTCAAAGTTTTGATCGAAGAGATGTTTGGGTCGGACTCGAGCCGGACCGAAAGATTACAAACGAGCCGTGATCGTTGACGCAGAGGTCAAAAGAACAACTCAAGACCACTCTTCGGAGTGGAATAACAATGTCGGCTCCTCGACCCGAGTAGACTGTGATTGCTAACGACCATAGGTTCGGGAGGTCGGAGTAGGGATCACAGTTGCCCATGACCCCCTCCGCGGATCCGGACGAGCGGATTTCCCGCATCCGGCTCTTACCTTAGGTAACAACGCCCATGCGGCGCAGAGGATAAGGATGATAGATGCGAACAGGATGCAGCCAGTGAGCAATGAGCCGATGCATTCGATCCCAGGGGACATGGCCGTTCTGACTGCGCCGTGATAAAGCGCGATGCCACAGCCGTCCTACTTGGAGTCGAAAGAGATGCAGTGCAGCGTCGTTCATGGGCACACCGTAGTAGCGATTGTGTCCATCAACCACTGATCGTAGCCACTGACCTACTTCGGGGATAGGGTGGTGCATGCGTCGCCGAAGCTCGGCTTTCACCTCGTTCAGCTTCGCTTGTAACCGTTTGCGGACCGTCTGCCGTAACACTGTGAAACATCCAGAACTCCTTTTCTTTCCGCAGATATGCGTAAAGCCAAGGAAGTTGAACGTTTCAGGTTTCCCTTCTCCACGCCGCTGGCGGTCTCGGATCGCAAATGGTCCGAACTCCAGTAGGCGCGTTTTCTCGGGATGCAGTTCGAGGTCGAATCTCCGCATTCGTTCCGTCAATTCTGCCCAGAACCGCTTGGCATCCGCTTTTCCCTGGAATCCAACGACGATGTCGTCTGCAAATCGCACGATGATGACATCACCGTGTGCTTGTTTCCGGCGCCACGCTTGAACCCACAGGTCGAAGACGTAGTGGAGGTAGACGTTGGCCAGCAGCGGCGATGCACTGCCGCCCTGGGGTGTACCTGCTTCCACCCGTATCCGCTTCCCGTCCTCCAACACGCCGGCATTCAACCATTTCTGGATGAGTCGCACAACGCGTCGGTCCGCAATTCGATGCTCGATGAACTTCACCAGCCATTCGTGCGAAATCTTGTCGAAAAAGCTGCGAATGTCCAAATCAAGCACCCAGCTCACTTTTCTTGTCAGCAGTCCGGTGTAGAGCGCGTCCAATGCTTGATGCTGGCTTCGCTTTGGCCGGAACCCGTATGAGAAACCGAGAAAGTCCGTTTCGTAGATGGTGTTCAGCACCTCGACCGTCGCACGCTGGACGATCTTATCTTCCAGCGCCGTTACTCCTAGCGGTCTTTGCCGCCCGTCCTCCTTAGGGATGTACACCCTTCTCACCGGCTTTGCTCGATACGCTCCTTGCTTCAGCCTCTCGCAGAGTTTTTGGAGATGAATCTCCAGTTGCTCTCCGTAGCTCCGCCACGTCTCCCCGTCCACACCAGGCGAGGCTTCCTTCTTCAAACGAAAGTAGGCCATGCGAAGTGTTTCTAGGTTGTAGATGTGGTGCAGGAGCGCTGTGAACCGTAGCTTCTTATCTTTTCTTGCTGCCTGACGTACCCGCTCCAGCGCATTGGGCACAACAGTCCGGCTCGGTGTCCGGGTTGCGTTTTGCTGTGGCAGGTTCCCTTTGGTCAAACCTCTTCCCTCCATCCCCTCCGCCTCCGGTTTCCCAGTCTTGTTCGGGGATTTCTCAGGTACTACAGGTCTGTCCGACTTCCCGTGTTCGTTCATCGTCGGCGTACGTCTTTGGACTTCCCGACGCACCCCGGTCTTGATACCTCCGGGTGAATACGGGATCTCCCGGTTCCCTTGTGAGGTGCTTCCATACGTGCACGGGGTCTTTGACCGCGAGGGACCCCGTCACACCTCGCGTTATCGGTGTGCTGGGTGGTGCCTTCCGCTTCTCCTTACAGCGTCGACGTCCCCGAGTTAGTTCTTACGCGGCTGAATACCCGCCCCATATTTTCCCCTGCCAACGCTTCGACGCCGCCCTCGCGAGTGGCTCCGCATGACTCGGGGTCGATGTGGCTCGCTATTCCTTCATCGAGTGATTTTGCATTCACTTCACCTCACCGGTTTTCCCGGCGCACAAGGAGCCGAACATGATGTTGGTAGGCGTAGATTACCACCCGAGCTTTCAGACGATTGCATTTTTTGTGGAAGAGACAGGTGAGTGTGGTGAACAGGAACTGAACCACAGTGATGGTCAAGCAGAGAAATTCTACCGAGACCTGAAGCAGCGAGGAATCTGCGTGCGGGTAGGCATGGAGGCTACCGGATATTCACGTTGGTTCGAGCGGCTACTGGCTGAATTAGGTTTCGAGCTGTGGATCGGAGATCCTGCGGAGATCAAAGCCAAGCGTGTGAAGAAGCAGAAGTTCGACCGTGAGGACGCCCGACTTCTACTCAGGCTGTTGCGGGAAAATAACTTTCCACAAATCTGGGTACCGGGTCCGGAGAATCGGGATCTGCGACAACTTCTCTGGCACCGGCATCGGTTGGTGCAGATGCGCACACGAATCATGAATCAGTTGCATGCGTTGGCGATGAACGAGGGCTATCGCTGGAAGAAGAAACTATTCAGCGAACAAGGGCGAGCACAGTTAGAAAAGCTAGCGTTAGCTCCTTGGGCTAGTCGACGTCGGCAAGGGCTGTTGGAATTGCTCGACCGCATGAATCCGACGATTGAAGAATTAACCGCAGCCGTCGAACGGGAAGCCCGGAAGCGACCCGAGGCTGTGCGGCTAATGACGCATCCCGGGGTCGGTCCGCTGACGGCACTCGCGTACGTGTTGATCATCGGAACTCCGACGCGGTTTCAACGCGGTAAGCAGATCGGCACGTACGTGGGAATGATCCCATGCGAGGACTCCAGTGCTCGCAAGCAGCGACTTGGACACATCAGCAAGCAAGGCAATTCGTTGTTGCGCTTCTTGTTGGTGGAAGCAGCCCAAGCAGCGGCACGCACTCATCCTGACTGGAGACGTCGGTACATGCACCTGGCAATGCGTCGACACAAAAGCATTGCCAAGATAGCGATGGGACGCAGGCTGGCGGTTCGGTTGTACTGGATGTGGCGGAATGGCCGTGAGTATTCGCAGTCTTTAGAGTTCGGTTCGTACGCGGGACAGCTCGGAACCAGAAATGGCGTGAAGTAGAGCGCCGTAGCTTTGATTGGGCGTCCCGCTCCCTGCGAAGGGAGTTCGAATTACTAATCATGGTCAAAGTTTTGATCGAAGAGATGTTTGGGTCGGACTGAAGCCGACCGAAAGATTACAAACGAGCCGTGGTCGTTGACGCAGAGGTCAAAAGAACAACGAAGACCACTCTTCGGAGTGGACGGAGAAGTGTGTTCATAAACGATTTGACAGGGCCGACATTGTTAGAGATTTCTGGTTATCCGAGAGGGCCTAGCCTGGATTATTCACGATTTTTCTGGCGAAAATGGAAAAGGTGCTCTAAAAGATTGATGAACACTGGGTTTTAGCGAACCCAGTATTCTCTTTCGGAGCACCCAGAGATGACATCTTGTATACCACAGCTGTCCTTTTCCTTCTACCGACACCGAGCCGTTCGAGCTGATTTCACTGGGGGCCAGATTACCAGTGATGCCGGCCTGCTGCCGTTGCGGGCCTTTGATCAGCGGTATGGGCTTACTCGTGGGCTGGCAGAACATGTCTGCGATCCTCGCGAAGAGGAACGGGTTCGTCATTCCGTGTTGTCGTTGTTTCGTCAACGCCTGTACCAGATCATTGCGGGCTACCAGGACGTCAACGACGCGGATCGGCTGCGTTACGATCCGGCTTTTCAGATTCTCGCGGATCAACCGCTGGGTGAACCTCTCGGATCACAACCAACCCTCAGCCGCTGGGAGAATTCGCCCTCGCCTCGCGAGCTCCTCAAGCTGCAGGACGCTTTACTCGATTGGTTTGTGAACATCTGCGGGAAGCAAGTCCGGAAACGAGGAGAGATCCTGCTCGATGTCGATTCCACGGACGACCCCACTCACGGGCAGCAGCAGCTCAGCTTTTTCAATGGTGGCTATAACCAGCACATGTACCACCCCTTGCTGATCTTTGAGCGTCACACCGGTTGTTTGCTGGCCGCCCGATTGCGTCCGGGCAGAGTTGTTAGTCACGCCCGCATCATCCCCTTGCTGTTACGCATCGTTCCGCGACTTCAGCGTGAATTTCCCAAGGTCCGAATCAAGTTACGTGCGGATGCTGGTTTCGCCACCCCACTGTTCTATGAATTTTGTGAGTTTTTCGGCCTGCAGTACGCCATCGGCATAGGCACCAACTCCCGGTTGCAAGGTGAAGCTCAGCGCCTCGAGCATCGTCTCGCGAAACGTTATCGGCGAACCGGAGCGCCACAGCGATCTTTTTCCAGCTTTCGCTATCGCGCACACCCCTGGTCTCATTCAGCGGCGCATCTGCTACAAGGCCGAACACGCCGCTGCCGGCACCAACCTGCGTTTCCTGGTCACCAACTTGTCAGGCCGGAGCGGCTCCGTTTTTTCCTTCTATAACGATCGCGGCGAATGTGAGAACCGCATTGAGGAGTTCAAAAATGGTTTCGCTGCCGACCGCTTGAGCTGCCACCGTTTTCGGGCCAATGCATTCCGACTGTTGCTCCACAGTTTCGCCTATAACCTGGTCAACTTGTTTCGCCTGCAATTGCCTTCGTCGATGCGCTCCGCACAAATCGAAACCCTACGCACGCAGTTGTTCAAGATCGGCGCACGCATTCGTCAAACAGCTCGTTGCGTCCGCATCCACTTGGCCAGCGGCTGGCCTTTTCAAGATCTATTCCAAGCCGCCTCGCTCTGCAACTCCTCTTAGTTATTTTGCGTCGATCGATAACACACTCTGGGAAGGGCAAGGCGGAGCTGTCTCGAAAAACAGTTCGAGGAGCCGAACAGCACTACGACAGACCCACTTGGACGTCGCCAATAGGACACAATTCTAATTTTGCGTCACCAGCAGATCTTTTTCGCTACGATTCCGGTCACTCATGAATTAACCAGGCTAGGGTGGCGTGTGAGACTGGGTGCCCGAGGCACACAGCGCCTAACAAACCAGCTGAGACTCGCTCTCGAACCAGAGTGTCTCGAGAACCCACAGGCCACCGCCAGAGAAGATCCCCAGGATGGAGCGGACTCGATCCGAGACACTCAAGCTGTTTGTGGTTTCAGATATTGGGCGTCGAAGCACACTCCTCTCTTCCATACGATCAGTACGATCGTGGCAATTTTCCTTGCCAAGGTTAGGCGCGCCATCTCTGGCCGCATACCCTTGGCCACTAAAGCCGTGTAGAACTCCTGAAGGGGGCCCGGCTTGCTGGAAGCCACCGCGGCCGCGCCCTTAAACAGGTTCTTCAGATCGTGATTGCAGTTGCGGTTGAGGCCCCGCACCAAAACGTTCTTCCTGGATCGTTGCAGTTGTCCGTCGATACTGCGGTGATCGGCGCTGCTGTGCATCTCGATCGCTAAACCTCCGTAATTCCACAGCGGCCGCTTGCTGCGAAAACGATGCGGCGTCTGTAGGATGCCTAGCAACACCGCCGCCCGGATCGGGCCAATCGAGGGAATCTCACAGAGCCGTTTCCAAGCCTTCTGTTTCTTGCTCTCCGCGAGTAGATCCCGCCGGGATTCCTGGGATCTTACTTAACGTCGCACGACCCACACGTTTGTGGCCCGGGGCTTTTTGTTGTCAACGGTTGTGCGCCGCGGATTCCGATGATTGACTGTCGGGTCATCTCTGTATTTCCCCGCGTTCAGCCTGTCCAAAAAGTCCTGCTTAGGAGTCTGAACTACTGGTAAGTCGAACTCGATACGCGTTCCAGTGCACACGCTCGAAACTTGCCGGTGGTCGCGGAAAGCGATTTTATGGACGAAAAACACTTTCCCTTCTGACGTGGTTGCGAATCCCCACTGGACTTCGCGATACCATGCCGTAATCTCCCCTTTCTGTCGTTGCATTTTGTTAGGGCTCCTTCAAATTTGTAGATGGAAACGCCGCGCCACTCCCAAAGGTTGAATGGCCCGGCGCTTCAGTTGTGTGATCAAGTCGTGTAGGGGGACGAGTCCCTTGAGAGAACTCGATCACTTCGCCTCTCCGCGAAGGTCAATTACTGTGTTGTTGGTGGGCTTCGGCTTCTGCAATCGCCTCGGCTAGTGGGGAACGGAAAGCACTGGCGATCAAGCCTTGGCTAAGGGACTTGATTGGTTTGATCACTGGCTTCGGGCGGTTGGCGTGGCGACATTTTTGGCGTTGCCGTTTTCTGCGGTTGGATTTGACAGACATGACTCAACCCAAACGTCCATCGGAGGCAGCTTGATCAGCTACCGGCCGATTATTTCTGTTGTTAAGCCATTTTGTTTTCCAGGCCTGCCCCGACATTTCTCGAAATTCACGGACACAAGTCTCTATCGGTGTTTCGACCTCGGTAGGAGCGACAGGAGCTGCCTGGACCACCGTTGCTGCTGATCGCTTGGTTGCTAGGGCAACGGTCTGCCTCATGCGGGCATAGTCAGCCATTGCTTCCGCTGGCAATTCCTCGACCAGCTGAATCCTGGACAGAGCGTTGCGCCGCTCATATAGGTCCACAAATGTGGCGCACTGAGCCCTGTACATAGCTCTACAAAATCCATGCTCGTCGCCAGCTGCGACCGCGTCCGTCACGGATGAAGGCAGCGCGTTGGTCCGATAATAAGCGTCTAACGCTGACCAAAGTCCGAATTCGCCATTCAGTTCGAATACGCTGAGTAGGTTGGCAAACGTGTCGCGCCATTGCTCTGCTGCCTGTTCCGAAAGTCGCACGATATCGTCTCGAGTGAGCTGCCCTCCGGATCGCAGACCTACGCTGTCAGAGTCACCGTCGTGCGCCAAGATATTTCCGAGAATGCCTTTGTGGTTAATCATTGTCCTTTTTCCTTTAGATCAGCCCCGACGCCACGCACGCGTCGAGCTGGTCTCGATATTTCTTGTACCCTACCGGATTCGTTGTAGGGCTCGACAGCCGCTTTACTTCCGCGACCGACGTGCGCTGGTAAGCGTCCGCGAAAATCCGGAGATCTTCGGTTATCGGGATGGATTTATCCTGGCGCACCACTTGCGTGCCAACTGCATCGTCAACTGGTGTGTCATTCATCTCGCGCCGCAAGTTTGTGTTCAAGAACTTTCGATAGCCTTCGTCGCGGGTGCGCGAGCCTTGCAGGTGCGACTGGATTTGATTCCGTAAAGATCCGGTACTCTTGCCAAGCGAGCTGACTGCTCGAGAGTGGCTTGGGTGCCGGTGCTTGAGCCACTGGCTGCCGCTTCACCTGCAAACTCCCGAGGAGACAAAGGCGCTTCGCAGTTGCCAACATCTCGGTCATGTTCACGTCTTCCTTGTTTAGCTCTGTTTGTACGGTCGACAGAATCAAGACAAGATTTTCGCTGTGATCCAGACCTTCGCTCTTGAGCCGCTGGCCCAGCTCGCTTGCGCGGAATTCTTCGCGAAAGAGCTTGATGTTCGCTGGGCAACTGGGCGTAAAAACTCTGCCGAGATGCATGTCGTTGTATGGGTGGTACTGTAGATCTTCTGCTGTGGGTTCCATAGTGTTGCTCCTTAATCCTGGATTAGCTCGGCGGTGTCGCCGGCTTGAAGCGCAAAACGGACGACAACATCGCTTTCGCTGAGTAGGCGTCTCTGAACAATAAGCGCATGCTCGTATGGCATGGGTTGTGATGTGGATGGGTCGTCGTCGAACTGGGCATCAAGGACCAGTTCACCACGCTTGTTTCGCTTGCTACCGATCTTCGCCAGGTAGCAGCGCCTGCCATCGTATGCGGTCAAAGCTATGAGATGCACATGGCTTTTTCGGTTGATGATTGACATCGCTAGATCTCCCCACGCCGAATCAAATTATCTACGAGTTTCTTGAAGTGAGGATTTTTCAGGCGACGAACAACATCAGCGGCTCGCATCGCATGGTACTGGGCCGCGGTCAGTTCGGTCTCGCACTCTTCGACCGGTTCTTCGATCCGTTGAAGTCGACCCGGAATCACGAACCCGTGCTCGCGGTTCGCTTTCCGGTATCGCACAGCGAACTCGTTGATCGCGCTGCCGTCCTCGCCGTAGTAGAGCTGGGACAGCTGCTCTCGGCCGAGTGAACCGAAATAATCCAGTTCGTCTCGAGCGAGTGGTGGCGTGTCGATCCCTGCTAGAACGGAGTCCAGATTTGCTTTGGCGCGTTCTCGGTTTTCGTGCCAATCGTCTTGATCTGTGCGTCCGTCTGTGCGCTGAAGTCGCCCGTTGGCAACCAGTCGCTGGAACGCCAAACGAGCCGCTACGACACTTGGAAGGCTGGACTTCATTTCCTTGACCAGAGTTGCTAGCAGGGTCGGAGCGAAGTACTTCTGGAAGTTCAGCTTCCCCTGGTGGTCCTTGGTGAAATACTGTGTTGCCGCTGCTTCATATTGTGTTGTGTTGAGACTCATGATTTCCTCTCGCGCATCTCATCAAGGATGCTTTCGAAACCCGGTTCCCCTGCAGTCGGAAAAGGGTGTCGAATCTTTTCAAGCTCTTTCGATGTAAGCTCGGTGCTGGCCCGCAAGAACACGGCGCAAACCTTCCAAAAAGCCTCGGTCACTGTGGACTGAGACCCAAAGTTGTTCAGGACAAAGTTGTACAACTTCTTTACTGCCTCCGGTGACTTCTCGCGACCGTCAAGCGCAGCATCGAGACGAGCCTCCGGCCCGATCTCACGATACACTTCGAGCAATCGCATTATTTCTTTTCCTCGCGCGACCTCTCTCATTTCTTTTTCGTCAACGTTCATGAATCCCCCCACACGTCAAAAGTTGGCGGCGCAAGCGGCGCCGTGGTTGTTGGTTGCTGTTTTCGTCCGCGCTTGCCTGAACCCGCGGACTTTGCGGCTTCCCGCTCCTCGATTCGCTTCCGCCACCGATCCCAGGCGCGGGCTTGACGCGCCTGAAGATTGTCGAGCATCGTTCTCTGGTCTGGTTCGGTCCAAGCCTCCACCATTTCGTGGACGCGCTTGCCCAACCAAATGCAGTTCATTCTTGAGAGCCGTCGTAAGTTCGCCAGTGCCCAAAGATCGTTGTACTGAACAATGAACCGGAGTTCTTTAGAATCCCGGTTGCGTTCGTACCGTTCTTTCAACTGGGCACACCTCTGCGCATAAATTGTCGTTGCCACTGGGTTACTCCTCGACGGCAAGACGAATGAAGCTTTTTCCGTTCTTGCGGTTCTTATCTGAATTGAATTCGATGTCGCCTGCACGAAGCAAGCCGTTGATTGCACGTTCCATGACGTTGGGACCAAGGTTCTCGCGGAAGACATTGAGGTGTTGCTTCAGTTTACGCATGTCCAACCACTCTCCCGGTTTAGTCTTGCGAACCAGCACCGACATGATGGCGTTCGCAAACTTCGCGTCTGGGTTGTCACCTGCGTTGGGCTTGAGGCCTCATTGTTTTGTAGCTTGCCCGCAGGAAAATATCTCGTTGGCATAACGGCTGGAAGCACACACCCACGCTCGGACGGATGCGCAGCGCGAAACACAGCACAACGCACTGCCTACACACCCACATATAGGCTACTAGGCACACGACGGCATCCGCGACCCGTCAAATTCCGTCACCTTTCAAGCCACGGTTACCAGGCACGTTATTCGATTTGATCGAAAATGAGGCGAACAGCTTGTAGGAGCACAGTGCCGCATAATGGCATTAAATGGCACGGTTATGTGCCACATAACACATATAGACCCAGGCTCAAAAGGACTTACGTGCGCGGACTTTGTGGCACGTGCCGTGCTCTATATCCGTGCATATCGGGCCACCCAGGTCCGACAGTTCGCAAAGACGCGGGCGAGAGTGCTCGAAACACTCTCAACCCGCTAAGCAATACCGAGTCCCGGGAGGACTCTGCAATGCCTACCTATCAGCAGATCACATCAGCAAGAGAAAAAGCAAAACGAATACGTGAGTGTGCGGGCTTATTCCGCCGCGAACGTGTACGCCGGGAAGATTCAACGAAGGATATCCGCCGTGCAATGTCCGCCACCTCCGAAAATGAACTCTTCGGCGCGGAGGTGCTCTGATGGCATCCTCTACTGGCCACGTTCCGAATGGCAACACAGCATCAGTCATAACTAACGCAAAGGCACGCAAGCGGCGCCGTGAAGTGTTTCCCAGTGGTGAGATACCTCACCTCTGGTTTCACAAGACGCAAGACTCTGCCAGGAATGCAAATGGTTCGCTCTACTTCTCAGGCGACACCATCTATTCCTACGGCTCACACTTCCCGATTGCGCGTCACGTCACGAACGGCAAACGAGATGCCGTGCTCTTCACCACGCGAACCTATTCGGTTACTACTTCCGCTCACTGCTCTGCTGTTCGTTCTTCTATTCCGTCGTCTGCTCTGGTCTTCCATGTGCCAGAAGTTCACTTCGGTTACAGCAAGCCAGAAGACGCGTATCAGCATGAGCGCAACCTAGCGGATCATCTGTCCCGCATCCAATCGGCAATCCACTCATCTGCCCGTGCCCGCTCATCATGGAAGAAAGAGTATGAGCACTCGGCCGCGATCTCCCTACAGGCAGAATGCAAAGCTTATTGCGCATTCTTCCGGATCAAATCGCCGAAACTGCCCCGTGTCCCTGCTCTTGACTCTGAAGAGATGGAGCAGATCAGGAGGCGTGAAGCACAGACTGCCGCAAGGAAAGCAGAGGAGACGCGCAAACAGCGAGAAGAGCAAGCGGAGTTTGAGCGGACAAAGATCGAACGTTGGCGCAATGGTGAGAACGTTGGTTACCTCTGTAACGTTCCTACCATGCTACGCGTTCGCACATTCGGAGCCGACGAAAGTGCGCAGTATGCCGTAGGCGAGGTGGAAACATCCAAAGGCGCGCGAGTGCCCGTGTCCCACGCCTTACGCGGTTTGCGTTTCGTTCGTGCGGTCGTTGCCAAAGGCGAAGCTTACCAACGCAATGGTCACACCCTCCACCTCGGGCAATACGCAATTGAACGCATAAACGTGGACGGCACTTTGACCGCTGGTTGCCATGTCATTTCGTTGGCGGAGATTGAGCGGATAGCGCCAGAGCTAGAACGGTTAGCAGCACAGGCGGAGGTGCAGTCATGACGGACGCTACCAGACGGCACCATCCAGCAGACCATCCACAAGCAAGCAGGACATGGTCCATACCTCTGGGCAGTTGTTTGGAAGGATTCGCGCAGCAGTGCCCAGAACGTTTCCATCTTCTCTTTCTGGCACGATGCCGGAGACATGCGCGACCGCTTGCAGGCGAACGGGCACGAGGCACAGATAGACCTGGCAGTGGATAACACGCGCAAAGTGCAGGAGGTGCGTCCATGATCTGCGACCAATGCGAAATGCTATCTATCAACGGGCACCCATGCCACGAGACCGGGTGCCCGAATTCCCGCAAGACTTGGGTGCCTGAGCGTCAGGAGTGGGTTCGCTTTGTCGAGTGCTGGCAGTGTGGATGTGATGTCGAAGTGGGCGCGGTGTGCGGATGTGATGAACCATTGGAAGCGGAAGACATCGACAGCTGAGCAAAGTACGCCAGACAACTGGTTACTTTTGTCAGCACATGCCGGCATGCTATTGTGTCCGCACAGCCTTATAGGCACACGTTGACGCAGAAAGGAAACCCATGAGTCCACCAAAAAGCGAAGGGAAGAAAAGTGAAAACCGTGTCCCGTTCCTGATGACGGACAAAGAGTTGGACGCTTTTGATAAAGCACGCGCCAAAGCATATCCGTTGGCAACGCGTAGCTCTGTGATTCGCGCTCTGATTGAGAAGTTTGTAAAAGAAACGAAGTAGTAGGCGGAAGCGAAGCCAGCGTCAACTGGCTCCGCCTCCTAATCAACACACGAGGTGAATCTCGTATGCAGACTAACAGCACAATACCATTTGTTTCTCACCCACTAGAGGCTCTCTCGTATGTTTTTGGCTTGCAGGCGCAGAGATGGTTGGCTGGCCTTGTAACGCAACGTCGCAGGCCTCTTTCACCAGCGAGCATTTCCGCGTTCACGAGCTACGTCCGACGCCTGGTCCCGATGATCGGCGCCGAAAAGCCACTGGCTGACATCAACAGTGGCACATTGCGCGATCTCGTCACCAAATTGGTTGGCGAGGGATTGTCAGCCAAGACCATCGGCGAACTCGTGGCAACCGCGAAGCAAGTGGTGGCTAGCGCTGTGGACGGCAATGGCGATCCGATCTTCCCACGCCAGTGGAACTACAGGCACATCGACGCGCCGTCGATCGGCAAGCAGACGCAGCCCAGCCTTGCCCGTGAAGACGTAGAGCGTTCTATCAAGAATGCGTCTACCGCTCAGGAGAGTTTGCTTTACGCAGTATTGGCGGGCAGCGGGTTACGAATAGCGGAGTGTTTGGCAATTCACGTTGGAGACGCCGATGGCCAAACGAGCTGGAATCAGGACGCGGCGGCAATCACAGTGCAGAGCAGCATTTATCGTGGCCAGGAACAGCCACGCTTAAAGACGCAAGCTGCGAACCGCACCGTGGACTTGGACCCAGGGTTGAATATTCAGATCGCCGAGTTTGCTGGCAAGAACGACCGGAAGGCGGGTTCATTCTTGTTTCAGAACAAGCGTGGTGGCCCCATGCACTTGAAGACCGCGAGAAATCGCCTGCGCAAACTTGGTGTCAAAGGCTTCCATTCTTTTCGCCGTTTCCGCACAACGAGACTTCGCGAACGCTACGTACCGGAAGACATTTTGCGTTACTGGATTGGTCACGCTGGCCAATCGATCTCCGATCGCTACAGCAAACTGGCAGAAAATGTCGAGCTTCGCAAGGAGTGGGCAGGAGTCGAAGGAGCTGGTCTCGGTTTTGATGTTCGACTTGTGGAGGTTCCACCGCCAAAGTCCAACTCGAAGGCCAAGTCTTCCTCGCGTACCAAATCCGCTTCTCCTTCAAAGACGCCAGCCTGCAAAGATCCCAAAGCTGAGATCGTCGTAAAGCGCAGCCTGGTGCGTCGCAAGCCTAGGCTGAATGTTCCAGGCATTGTTGAGGCACCTACGTCGCCCGCGTACGTCGCTAGTGACGAAGACTTGGATCCAGCATTCTTCCAGGAGCCAGCTCCTAGCCCAACGCAGGAAGAGCTGAACGCCGAACTGGCAAGTCTCAAGGAATTGCTCGTGATTCTTGGAGAAAAGTAATGTGGCCCTTCAGCGCAAACAAACCACCAGCACCTATCGTGATCATTCGCAACGTCCTTGGCGAGGAGATCGATCGCATTCCTGCTCGAGACTTGTACAACCAGGACCTTCGTGGCAAGCAGTGGATGCACGTTGACCTCAGCGGGATGTCGCTATTCGGTGCGAATCTGGAAGGCGCGAATCTGTTCGGGGCTCGCCTATACCGGACAGATTTTCAAAAGGCATCACTCCGCGGCGCAGAGCTTGCGTTCAGCTTCGCAGCCGGTGCGAGTTTTCGAGGTGCTGATCTCCGGGAATGTTCTCTCTACCGAGCTGAAATTGGTTTGAGCCGACGGCACTCGTCTGCGGATTTTACTGATGCCCTGGTCAACGAGGGCACAGACATTCCAGAGCGTAAGGTTTTCGGTGAGCGGAGGTTGTGATGAGGGCCTTTCATATGCGCTACCAAACAGAAATCCAATCGGCAATCCGTAGGGCTGACAAAGCTGTGTTCACTCCATCCCGGACCTGTCCTTGTTACTGCCCGAACTGAACCGCGGAAGCTCGGTGCCAAGGTATAGGTTGGGAAGCCCCTTGCCCAGCCGATCCACCCTTCGAGGGGCGTAAGCCTACCCTTACCGGCCTCGGGGCCGTAACGACTGTAAGCCCAATCATTTACGGTCCCTGCCGGTCAAGGCGCCTCGCTTAGTCGCCAAAGTTCAAAGACGGGGTACTACTCCCGGCGTAGTACGCCCAGCCCAACCCGAAGGTACAGCTGACCCATTGGCCAGTGTGCTCGCAAAATCTAGGCTTATGAGCGTGGTACAGGAGCCGAAATGAAAAGAACGAGACAGGCTCACGGATTAGCGTTCAGCAGCCTACTGATGATTGGGGGCCTCTTCCCGTTTGGTCTGCTCTCTCCGGGCGCGGCTCCGAAGCCTCTTTACGCGCACGCCTACTCTCCCGAGGATATACGCGCGGAATTTGCCCGCGTGCAGAAGCAGAAGGAATACGACCGAGTGGAACACATCGCACGGAAGCTCTTCCGTTCCTACGGTTGCCGAGGGGACCTGGCTCCGGCCACGGCGCGTAGCGCGGTTGACCTTGGCCTGAACATCCGAATCCTCACGGCGCTCATTTTTGTCGAGTCTACTTGTCGGACGAACGCCGTGTCGAGTAAAGACGCAGTAGGGCCGACGCAAGTGAACTGGCGCGTTTGGCGCCAGTATACCCGGCAGCAACTCCTCGACCCGGAGACGAACGTGCGTGCAGGCTCGAAGATTCTCGCTGAATACGTTCGGCGCTACGGACTTCGTGAGGGTCTTCACGCTTACAATGGATTTGGAGACCCGACCAACGCGTATGCGGACAAGGTTCTCTTAGTAGCGGGGTATCGGATTCAGTGAGTGGGAAAGGTAAGCCATCATGTGTGACCTCGGATTGCCATGCGGAAAGGTAGACTGTCCCTGTAGCGGTGCGCTGAAGCCTCTGGGTGAATATGTTTCGGCTCTCCGGCGACTGGAAGCCCGCCGCGCCACCGTTTCCGACAGCGTCTATTCGCTGGATCGGATGCGGGAGGCCACAATCCAGATACGCGTTCCTGTTGGCAGCCCGATCATCTTGCGTGCTCACGACAAAACGCTCTCACACTCTGTCCGCTACGCGCCTGCTCGGGAACCAGCCTTCGCCACCTTGCACGTGCTTTCGTTAGGCGTTCCTTCATGCCACAATATTGCTACGCCACGAAGTCCTTCACAAGATGGGGTTCGTATAACGCTCACGATATTTCTCACGCGCCTTTTCCACTTGTTTCTTTGTCTCGAAGGGCCTCGACAGCAGCGTCAGCTCGCGACCCACGTATTCGAACAGCAACCATCGCTCGACTATTTTGGACATCTCAAACTTATAGCACGGCGGAGGTCTGCTTCTAGATGTCGCGGCGGTCGGAGGCGCTAATAACGAGTACTGGAAGAACCATGACAACTAGAATCCAGCCGGGCAGGCCATTTAAATACTGAGTACTGTGGGTACCGAAAATCAGGGATTGTACCTTGGCGGATAGACAATCTTTCAGCATGGTGCTAATGATTTCGGCTATGACTCCCTCGTTCCACATCTATCGGAAGTTCGATGGCTGTAAGCTCAGCTGGCAAGAATCGGCGTTCACGCTTGATGACGCAAAGGCACAAGTGCAGCGGCTTGGTTTGTCTCTCCCCGGCGAATATCTCATCTTTCATCACAGAACTGTCGACAGTGTTTCGATAATTGTAGCGCCACCGAAACTCGGTTGATGTGATCGTGACAGGTCTTGTGTGCACACGATATAAGTCGCGTCCTCGTCTTGTTTCGACGGCATCTGTGGAGTAAGTAAGCTTCAGGTCTACCATCCCTGTCTAGTCGCGCACACGGTAAACGGACTTTTTGGCCAGGAGGTCTTCATATGACCATCCCTCGGTTCGATATTTTCAGAAGCGCAGGAACTCACCTAGAACCCATCTCGTTTAAAGGACTTCCTTCTGTGTGATTTGAAAACAGGAACTAAGATGACGATGAAGGCCGGAGATGTCCATGGAAAAAGTCAACATCTTACTGGTGGATGATCAGCCGGGCAAATTGCTCAGCTATGAGGCCATCCTTGGTCAGCTCGGCGAGAATTTGATCAAGGCACATTCAGCAAATGAGGCCCTTGAGTGCCTGCTAAAGAACGATGTCGCAGTTGTTCTCATTGATGTCTGCATGCCTGAACTCGACGGCTTTGAACTGGCAGACATGATCTCCAGGCATCCGCGCTTCGAGAAAGCCGCCATCATCTTCATTTCTGGTATCCATATGACGGATATGGATAGATTGAAAGGATATGAACATGGAGCGGTCGACTACATTTCGGTACCAATTATTCCGGAATTGCTGCGAGCCAAAGTCAGAGTTTTTGTTGAACTTCATCGTAAGGCCCGTGAACTCGAAATAATCGATAGCGATATGCGACAACTTTCCAAGCGGCTGCTAACGGTGCAAGATGAAGAGAGACGCCGCCTTGCGCGTGAGTTGCACGATGGTTTAGGTCAAGAACTTACTGCTGCCAAGATGATCGTGGATGGAATTCGGGCTGCCGAATCACGGGAGAAAGCAGAAGAGGCGAGCAAGTTAATTCAGGACGCACTGCAACAGGTACGGACCATCTCTCATCTTTTACATCCGCCTTTACTTGACGAACTGGGGCTCGAATCGGCTCTACGCTGGTACTTGGAGGGACTCACAAAGCGCAGCGGGATTAAGACCTCGCTCGAAATACAGCCACCTCAACTTCGTCGCTTTGCGCCGGAACTCGAAAATGCGGTATATCGCATTGTTCAGGAGGCCCTGACAAATGTTTTCCGGCATTCTGGGGCACGCGAGGCCCGCGTCGAGTTAGCACAGACCAATGGTCACCTGACCATATCGGTTCGCGATGACGGCAAAGGCATCCCAAAACGTTTGACGGAGTTTAAGCCCGGAAGCGTCGGCGTTGGAATCGGCGGAATCAGGCAACGCGTGAGTGAACTTGGCGGGAAACTAAAGCTGGAAAATACCAATCCCGGAACGCTGGTTCAGGTCGTGATTCCAAGCACGTCAGCCCAAATGGGCGAGGATTTAAACCAACTGAAATATTAGGCGCCACGCCCGAGGTCGAAAGAAGTGTTTTGAGAGGCTTCGTGAATCACAATTTCCAACCGCAACGTTCGCACTTGAATCGTTCTTCGGGATTAGTCTTGGCTGCTGTGCTTCCGCAGCGGGGACACTTCATCGTGCAGATCTTTGTCGAAGGACCGTCCGGCGTTACGGTGAAGAAATGGAATGTGGACTCGAGCATGGCCTTCTCCAATCGACGTCTTATTGACATCCGTTTGGGATGCTACTCGGTTGGTATGGTATGCATTTCCGATTCCACGAGGCTAATGGAGAAGTTAGTACAGCAAAATCAATCAGTTGAAGTCTCTAGAGCGGTGCTTCAAATTCAGAACGAACATCGCGATATCAGGTATTTTCTTCAGTAATATTACTACCTCTTGTCCAATATTCAGCGACGGGAATGACAGAGCGACAGCCCCGTTTTCGGCCCCTAGCAGCGCGCCCGCGGATTCAATCGGATAGCCGTTTTGTCCTAATGTGACCTCAATCAAAGCTATATGCTCCACGTCCAGACAGGGCGACACTCGTCCAGTACTAGCCGCTTCGGATCGAGGGATTCTAGTTCCCCCATTTGCGGCAGCCATCAGCTCGATCTTCATGGCAAGAAATAAAGCGCCAACACCAAACAAGTTCAATTTCTAGCAGCCCGAAAAGACTACCCACGATTTCTCTGGTCGGCTGTCGACGCCTCGTCCTTTCAGTCGGTTAGGTTTTTCCGAAGTGGTCCTACCGCACAGGGTTCCGTCTGCGCACATCACACGGGTTTCCATATGTAGTCGAGATCGAGTACGACGGCTCCGCCATCTTTGGGCAGCCGCATGGGATGGAGTTCACACCAGCGAGCAATGTCCTGTCGCACCCGTTTACGGGTCGATTGAGACCTCGGCACTTTGCCGGTGAATGTACGCACAAGCCGCGCGCCGTCGCTCTCCATGATTCGACAGTGTCGAAATGCGAAGTCCAAGGGGTCATCTTTCTTTTCCGAGAAATCTACTTTGAAGATCGGCCGCGGCTTGGTGTGGGTCATTTTGCTTGAGCCGAGGAAATGTCACGCGGCAGAAATGGACCACCGATAATGGCGTCGGGAAGCATTACCTCAAAGTGTTGGCCGCATCTCAGACACTCAACTGATTGATGGGCCGTTGACCAAGCTCCAGTGCGAGCCTGTATATGAACTAGCTGCTCCTGCTGGCAGTTCCCGCAGGAAACAGTCATCACAACATAATCCCGTTTCAATTGTGGCTGGGGCATGGCCGACCTCTGACACCATCCTGCATCTCCGGGATGTATGCGTCAATCCGCGTGACGCCCGTCACGGACAGACTCAAGCTCCACATCCAGAGTCGACGCCAATGTGAGGAACACCTTCCATCTCAGTTTGCATTGTCCCGATCCTCAGTGCTGGAAACTTGGTGCACAGAGTTGCTCGTTTGATCGCCTGGAGATCGAAGAGAGGCTAAAGCAAGACATAGACATAAAGGCAATTGGTGGAACCTGCCAGCACACGTGGAGTTTAACGGACGGAATGAAAGATAAGCTGAGAAGGACGTTGTTGCCCGGCAGCTCGGATAGGGTCCATGGAAAGAATATCTGGCCGCGATGAATGCTCTGTACTCCCCGTTTCCTTAATACTGTGAACCACTGAATCTCCGCTTGACCCACACAAACGCTGTTGGTAATAGGTCCTTTTGTCTTGCCTCAGCCGGAACTGGAAAGGGCGTTCTTCCGCTAAGATAGCGGAGAGGACGCATGAAAAAAGAACGAAAGCATTACACCGGGGAAGAGAAGGTTGCCATCCTGAGGCGGCACTTGTTGGATAAAGTGCCGGTTTCCGATCTGTGCGAGGAACATGGGCTGCAGCCCACGGTGTTCTACCGTTGGCAAAAAGAGTTCTTCGAGAATGGCGCTGCCGCCTTTCCAGGCAAGAGCCGACCGGACCACCAAGCCGAACAGCAGCGCATCGAGTTCCTGGAAAAAAAGATCCAGACCAAGGACGAGGTATTGGCTGAATTGATGGCCGAGCAACGGCGGGACCTCCTTCAGCGTTGACGGCAGCTGTTCGAAGTAGGTCTCAGGGTTGACCCACTTGGTAGGCGGACCCGGAGGCATCGGGACCGACGGAATCTTGCTCCAGTCCGTGCTCTTCATCTTTCCGTCGAACTGGCTCAAGGGATAGAACATCACTTTGCTCAGCGGTTCCTGGATGGCCCGCTTGTCTTCGGCCGTGTCGTCCTGCTGAATGCGCGGAATGGCAAACGTTAGATTTGTGGAGGAGCGCACTATGGCGGTGATGCCCGCAGGGACCTCACCATTCCAGTTCGGTCCGACGATCATATAGAAGCCGGGACTGGTGCCGTATTGCTGGCCGATCTTTCCAATTTCACTCGTGCGGTGGTCGTAGATCGGATAGACCCAGAAACGTTTGCCGAAGTCAGGCACCTGGAACACCATTGGCTCCTTGTCCAGCGCAGCAAACCCCCCGCCGTACACTACGTCCTGATTGGGGCAGACGATGAAGGTTTGCGACGGACTGATGTAGTCGTGCAGCATCGTGAGGTCGCCAATGGGAGCCATGGGTACGGTCCCCCCAAGGTAGATCCGCCCGGGTGCCTCAGAGAACGCATGACGGCGGCTGCTGGCGGAGACGAGCGCGTAGCCCCAGAAGTAGGCTGTGCGTCCGAGCGTCTGAACAAATTCCGTGGTCAGCGCTGTGCCGGATACGGGGCCGGAAACTTCGGCGGCCGTTGTTGGGATCGGCACTTGCTGTGCGTAAACGTCCCGCGCCAGCATCGTGATGGCGATGCCGACCACCCAGGCTACAGACTTGCGGTGAGTCACACTTAGTTTCATATGCTGTCCCTCCCCTACTGGCATCCGCTCTTGATTGGATCGACGAGCTGTTGAAGAATCGAGTGTGGTGAGATTGAACCCAACCCGAGGCGGTCGAATCAACAGGCTATGACAACTGCATCCTGCCCATGTTTTTCACACACATGTACATGCGGTTGGAGCTTATGAAAATCGGGGCTGCCAGCCCACTGTCAAAAGTGACAGTCTGCACGGAAAACCGCCTGAACCTCGCGATCTGGCCTAGTGGCGCAGACCGGAACTTGGCTCTACTTGCGCGATTTGTCCGGTACTCGGATAAGTGCCCGTCGCGGACCAGAACGGGGTTCGAAGAAGTTGGCCGGATTCGTAACGATATGTCGGCCAGTGTTTACTGACGACGTCCGGAATCTTCTGACCTTTACTGACGAGAAGCTGGCCACGGAAACCGTATCCGAAGCTGGTGCCCAAGCAGCGACTGCCTAGAGTTTCCCTCCGCACGGGATCGATCCGCATACGAATAGGGCTAGCGGGAGTTTACTGCGGGTTCGGTCGGCAGATTCCTAAAAGCTCTTTTTTGTGCAGTTTAAGTCGTCCGGTTGGTATTACCCACGGTGGGTAATCTGCAGTTCGTCCAGCTTCAGTGCCTTGGCCAAAGCCTGCTGCACCAACGTTTGCTTCGAGAGTACGTAAGCCGCGCGATCAGGGCCTTTCTCGCCTTGCTGCGGATAGAACAGAACGAACTGCTGAATCTGTTGCAACTCTTCGAGGAGCTGTTCCATGGAAAGATCGCTCCAAGCGGCTTTGGCCTGGCGATGCACATACTGCAACAGAGAGATGCCCAGCATGCAGTAAAACGCATGGATGCGGATTTTGCGGTCGGTCCAGTGATGCATCGGTCCCCAAGCGAGCCACTCTCCGTCTTTCAGGCCGCGAAAGATGCGCTCCACCTGTTGTTGGCCGGCATAACCGGCCACCACTTGTTCCGCCGTCCAATCCATGCGGTTGGTGAGCAGCACGGTGCGGCCTAAACGATGACCGAGGAGACGCTCAAAAGCGGCATGATCGAAATCAAACTGTAACCGCCACTGCCCGTCGCGAGATTCCAGCTGATAGCGAATTACATCGGACAGGAACTGCCCGGACAACCACTTCTCGATCTTGCGCCGGATGCCTTCCTCGGTCCAACGTGAACGAGGTTTGTTCAATTCCATCGAGAAGCGTCGCAGGGACTGCAGCACGCGGCTGATGCTGGTGGTCAGGCTGTGCAGTTGCTCGGCGGCAAAAGGCGCTGAATACTTCACCACCCCGAGGTATTCCTGGCCGTGTACCAGCAACTTCTCGGCCACGGCCCGCACGCCAGGTTGTTCCGCGCTGCAGGGCAGCAGTTCTTCCGTGGCTCGTTCACGCAACTCCGCCGGCGCTTGATTCCACGGCAGGGCAGAAATCCAGCCCACCCCGGCTCGTTCCAGTTGCACGGTGTTGTCCAGCGCGGCCGTGCCCTTGTCGAAGACCAGTGTGACGGTGTCGCGCGCAATCTGGTTTTGATCCAGCAGCCGTACGATGCGCTCCAAGGCGACGGAGAACTCTTCGACATCAGCCACGTTGCCCGGATAGACATGGTGGCATAAGCTCAACCCATTCTCTCCGTCCAGAACATAGCTCAGGCCCACTTGGCGCAAGTTGTGCCGACCTTGTTTGTTGTGTCCGCGCTGCGCCAGTTGGTTCCGCGTGTTGGTGCTGGCAATGTAGGTGTAGAAGTTGGTGGTATCGTAGGCCAACAACCTACGGCCGACCAGTTGCTTCTCCTTCCACAGACCGAGTAAAAGCAACTGCGCCTGATCGAGAGGATCTTCCGCCGGAGCGTGGGTCTTATTGGTCTCCGGCAGAATCTGTTCGAAGGCGTCCCAGAAGGCTTGCGAAGTAAAGCGTTCGGCAGGAAAACTCCACTCGGAAGCAAGGATGGTCTGGTCGTACCAATTGCTGACTTCGGTCTTTGGGCCGGGATCGCAGATGCGGTGAATGGCGGCGAGCAGAAGATAGTGAGCGGGACCGGGTCCAGAACGCGGAGAAAGCCACAGAGATTCCAGTACGGGCCACAGGCCGGACTGTTTGGCAGCCAGCCACAAGGCGCCGGGAAGACCGAAATCTCGTAAGGTGGCGGAGAGGGGGATGGGGGCGGACCTTTGCTGGACCAGTTCGGCGAGTTTTTCGGCGGTGCCCAGATAGGCCTGATGAACGATCCGTGGTTTGCCGTCGACGCGGGCACTTTCGACCAGGTAGTAGTAGAGGCGATTGCCTTTTTTCTTTTTGACCAGGCTAGCCATCAAGGGTAATACATAAACGAGACAATGCTATTTGTCAAGCGAAAAATGCGATAATAATCACAGTACAGCTAACATAAATAGGGTAATACACATTCGAACGAAGGAAAACTGGTTTAACTCTTATGGATGGAACGATTTAGTTGGGATGCGCAGAGTTTCGGGAGAGCACTCGCAGTAAACTCCCGCTAGGGTACTTCCACATCTTAGGTCTTTCATATTGTATGATCCGCGCGGTGGAATCTCATGAACATAGTTCAGGCGCTCAAGAAAGAGCACAATAAACTAGTGGCAAAGCTGGAAGGAATCGAAGCTGCGATCACAGCCTTGGGTGGGAAACGAGGGAAGGCGAAGCGGAAGATGAGTGCTGCAGCGAGAGCGAAAATCAGTGCGACGCAGAGAAAGAACTGGGCTGCGAAAAGGAAGAATAGAAAATGATCATAACTGATGAACCTGCCTCAGCTGTCCTTGCTCGCGCCAAGGAATTCAAGAAGCCACCACGCGTCGACTCGTCCAAAGGATACAAGTACATAGGCCGCACGTACACCAACTTGGGTGAGATCCTGACACCCGAAGAGCTTGCCCAACGGCTGAAGGTGTCTGTCGCCTGGATCACAGAGAAGCGCCGGCCGCGGTGCCCCAACCCGATCCCGGCGCTACCGATCGGCAAGCAAATCAGATTCGATTGGGATAACGTCGTCAGGTGGCTAGAGGCATGTGCCGCCGCGGACGCCAAGAGTCTGCAGCAGCGACGAACGAACCATGTGCCGCAACGTAGGAAATCAAAAATCAACGTGGTAGCATTCCCCACAAGAAAGAATGAGGAGCCAGATGAGGCCGCGACACCAGCAGGGAAGCATCGTAAAGCGTAACGGGCTCAGGCTGGTTCGGTATTACGAAGATCGAGTTGAACACGGCAGTGCCAAGCGGGTCCGCGTCTCGAAGATCCTGGCGCCAGTCAACAACACCTACCGAGTTGAAACTCATGTCCGATCACTAGCGGACGATGTCATGAGGCAGGTGAACGGCAACCAGGCAACGCAGCTTGACGGCACTCTTACGTTGGCTGAGTTCGTCGAGCAGCGATACTTCCCCCATCTCGAGCAGCGGTTGAGCATGTCAGGGGAACTCCATCTCGAGCCATCGACACTCCGAGGCTACCGGGATATCTGGAATCTTCATGGGAAGAATAGTGACATCGCCGGCGTACGTGTTCGCGACTTCACGACCGTCCACGCGCAATCATTCCTGATGTCATTGAGCCCGACGCTTACCCACCGGACCCACTTGCGCATCAAGGCACTCTTGTCAGGAGTGTTCAACAGGGCGCGGCAGGTGGGTGCGATCAATGGGGTAAATCCGCTTGAAGGAACCAAGGTGGGGGGCGCGAAGAAGACGTTTGAAGGGCACGCATACACGACCGAAGAGATCGCTCTGATGTTGGAAAAGCTGCCGGAACCAGCGCGTACTGTGGTCGCGGTTGCGGCGTTCACAGGGCTGTCGATGAGCGAGTTGCGGGGCATTCGCTGGTGTGACTATGATGGGGAGAGCCTGATGGTGAGGCAAAAGGTGTGGAGGAGTTACGTGGGGGATCCAAAGACAGAGGCACGTAGTGGGGCAGTCCCGGTGATCCCGCGGCTAAGGAAGATCCTTGACGCATATCGTATTGAGTTCCCATCGAGAAATGACGAAGACTTCATCTTCCGTGGCGAAAGAACAGGCTTCGCGCTCGGCCTGCAGAACCTGGCGCGGCGCGTGATCATACCTCTAGTTGGCGACGTCTGGGTGGGGTGGCATGGATTTCGCCGAGGCTTGGCAACGCGACTATACTTTCTTGGGACCCAAGCGAAGACGGTCCAGGCGATCCTGCGACACGCCAATGTCAGCACCACGCTGGCTTACTACGTGATCCCTGAGACCGCCGGACAGAGTACTGCCATGCAGAAGCTAAATGGGGTTTTGGACTCTATTTGGTCTCAGCAACGAGAGTCCAAAACAAAGAAGTAATAAATAGGGCCACAGTATTGACGATTTACGACGCGCCCGTAGCTCAATTTGGATAGAGCACCGGACTTCTAATCCGGTTGTTGTCGGTTCAAGTCCGACCGGGCGCGCCACTTTTTTGCGGATCAATCCCGCCAAATGAATCGAAGAGAGGCTGTGCGTCTCGTTTTTGGCTACTGGTGCTGGTAGTTGCTGTTCTGGACGGTGATGGTCAACTGCTTGCTCACGCCGTCAATCGTCTCGGTGGTAACGTGGTTCGGCCCGTTCGGTATCCTGGCGAATTGCACGTTAACCTTTACCGCGTCGCTCGGATCGTTCAGGTACGTGGCGATGGACAAGCTGACCAGCGATTTCTGCGCCTTGTTCATCACCAGGGTCATGTTGTCGCCCTGCTTCACATAGTTACTGATCACCAGGCGATATTCACCGGGCGCGCCTCCCACCGGTCCCATCATCACGTTTCCTTGCTGGTAGGCCTGTTGCAGCATGTCTTTATCTGGCGGAACGTATTGCTGCACCAGAGTTTTGATTTGCTCCCCGTATTCCTTGAATTCTTCGGTCTTCTTCTCGATAATGCGGCCGCGCAATCCACGGCGGCGGCGATCGTCGTCAGAAACAGAAGATGGATCCACCGGCGTCTTTTGCGGTTTGCCGTCGGGCCCTAGTTGCACGTTATAGAGCTCTTCCTTCTTTTCCTCGCCTTTAATGCTGATGATGTCCTGTTCCATCCAGGTGTATTGAGCCAGCAACTGCTTGTTGACCGCCATCGACTCTTTTACTTCGGCCACTCGTTGCTGCATCTGGGGATTCTGCGCTTTCAGGCTGGGCACAAGGATTGTGCTGGTCGCCAGAATTCCTACTCCCAGCGATGCCCCCAGGACGCCGACATTTGCAATTCTCCGTGTGATTTTCATGTGTCTCCTTGCGGAAGTGATGCTTCCTCGCACTCAGGATTGCGATGGCGAATGATAATCCCCATCGCGCAACCAATCCAACACGATTTCAGCATCTCCCAACTTGGGATGATTGTAGAAACGAACCGGGTTCTGGGGGTATTGTTATTTTGTACAGGGTCGGGACGAAGCTCGGCGCAGCCGCTTGTAGGTCCGGACAGCGCTCCTAACTGTAAAAAATGACAATACCGCTCGAGGCCACCGTTAGGCACAGTGAAGTGGCGTGGGCAGGCAGAATGTCGCACCCAACCGGAACCAGCAGGATAGAAGCGCGAGGACCGCAGGAGATTTTTGGTTCGACCGCATCAGAGGTGATTCACATGAAGATACTTAAGATCGCAGCGGCAGTTTCGCTTCTGGCGCTGGCGACAGCCGTTACGGTTTCCGCGCAGGATCCCGGCTGGCCCCGCCAGATTGTCAAACCCGGCGGCACTCTGGTCATGTATCAGCCTCAGATCGATGACTGGAAGGATTTTATCTCCATCACCTGGCGCCAAGCCTTTCAACTGACTCCAACCGGCGGCAAGCAAGTCGTGGGAGCGGTCAGTCTGCAGGGCAGCACCAGTGTTGATACTGCCACGCACGTCGTTTTGTTCTACAACATGAATGTCTTGAATACGTATTTTCCTTCTCTGCCCCCTGCTTCCACCGCGCAGATGGATCAACTCCTCAGGACATTTATTCCACCCTACGTCAACATCTCACTCGATCGTGTAGTCGCCTATCTTCCCAAAGCGCAAAACGTAAAAACCGTTGAACTCAATAACCATCCTCCCACTATTTTTGTCAGCTACGCCCCCGCCATCGTTCTGGGCATCGATGGTGAGCCGGTTCTGGCGGACCTGCCGCACACCAATCTGAAGTCTGTGGTGAACACGACGTGGCCGCTTTTTCAGGACAAATCCAATTCGAAATACTATCTGCTTGTCAGCACTATCTGGCTGACCGCCGCGGATCTGAACGGCCCGTGGTCGCGCACCATGAAGGTTCCGAATGATCTGAAAAAGCTGCCCAACTCCGGAAAGTTTGCTGAGGTGCTGAAAGCGGTTCCCGCTCCCCAGATTTCCAATCCCACCATCCCCGGAGTTTTCTATGCCACCAGTCCCGCCGAAATCATTCTGTTCGACGGGCAACCCGCTTACACGCCAATTGCTGGCACGCAACTGTCCTTCGCGAACAATACCGACAGCCCACTGTTCCTCTACAGCGCCGCGCAGACGTACTACTACCTGGCTGCGGGACGCTGGTTTAGCGCACCGAGCCTGCAAGGCCCATGGACTTTTGCTTCCCTCACTCTACCCTCTGATTTTGCGAACATTCCGCTGACCAGCCCCGCAAGCTCCATTCTGGCCTCGGTTCCCGGAACCAACGAAGCGAAAGACGCGGTGCTGATCGCCCAGATCCCCACCACCATGATTCTGAATCCCACCACCGCCGCGGCCCAGGCAAAAGTCAGCTACAGCGGCGCGCCGCAATTCGCTGCCATCACCGGAACTTCGATGCAGTACGCCACTAATACCGTCGACAAGGTGATTCAAGTCGGCGACGTTTATTACCTTTGTCTGCAAGGCGTTTGGTTCATGTCCACTACCCCCAATGGCCCTTGGACCACCGCTACTTCCGTGCCTCAGGTGATCTATACCATTCCACCGAGTTCGCCCGTTTATAACGTCACCTACGTCACGCAGACCACCACGTCAGACGGCAACATTTCTGCGACCTATACGGCCGGATATCTTGGCGCGTTTGTGATGGGAGCGACGGTTGGCGCGATCGTGGCGAACGGAACGGGCTACTACTATCCTCCCTATATTGGTTATCCGATCGGCGGGTATCCTTATTACCATCCGTATTGCACTCCGTATGGCTACGGCGGATACGCCACTCCCTACTACAACACGCACACCGGGGCATACGGTTACTCCAGCACGACCTATGGCGCATACGGCAAGACAACCACCGCCGCTCAATATAATCCTTACACCGGCACATATGCGCGCGGCGCCTCCACATCAAATGCCTACGGGCGCCAAAGCGTTGGGCAAGCCTACAATCCTTACACCGGAACTTATGGCGCCACGCATCAAGGCTCGAGCCCGACAGCGCAGTGGGGACAGTCTTACGTGCAGCAGGGTAACAAGTCCGCTTATACGCAGCACTACTCCACCGCGAATGGCTCGGCCGGTTCCATCCAGGGTTCGCAAGGTGGCCACGGCTATGCCACTTCTTCCGCCTACGGGAACACCTATGCCGGCAAAAATTCCAGCGGCGACATGTACGCGGGACACGACGGCAACGTTTACCAGAACACCGGTTCCGGCTGGCAGAAATATGACAACAGCAGCAACTCGTGGAATAGCGTGAACACGCAGCAGGCGCAACAGGAAGCCCAGCAGAAATCGCAGAGTTACCAGCAACAGCATCCCGATAGTCAGGCCAACATGCAACAACACGAGCAGACCCTCAATCAGGATCGCTCGTCGGGAAGCTTCGATTCGCAGAGCATGAACTCTGATATGCAGAACCGAATGAGTGGCGCGTCCTCCAGCGATCACTACAATCAATCCCACTCCAGCAGCGGTGGCGGTTGGGGTGGTGGCGGCAGCCACAGCTGGGGCGGCTTCGGCGGCGGCGGTCGCAGTTGGGGCGGGGGTGATCGCAGCTGGGGTGGTGGTGGCTGGCGCCGATAGTCCGGAACGTCTATAGGCGAATTCCAGAGGTCTTCGGTTGCGACCGGAGATTAAATCCCTGGCAACTGAATTTGCACTAGCTCGGTATGATTTGGAACGAATGGCAGCGGCGTGGAAGCTGCGAGCATACCCGCGGTAACTACGCCCGTACGCTGGAAAGACTTCTCGCAGTCTGCGGAAGAAGGACCTCGCATATTGCCTTCCATAAACGCCAGACCGGGACAACGAGTGCAACTCCCCAGATGCGAGCAGGAGCAACAAGTGGAAAGGTGCTTTGCGCGAATTGCGCGCACCTCACGCAGCCGCTCGGATCTGTTCCAGATTTCTGAAAAGGGCTGCTCGCGCAGATTGCCACACACCAGCGGAAACTGCACGCACGGGTAGACTTCACCCCAAGGTGAAACGTAGCACGAGGTGTGTCCGGCACTGCATGGGATACCTTCGCGAATGGAATCATCAATGGGAGCCGGCGGTGCGCAGAATTCGTCCACTCGCCCGACCAGCCGTTCGTCGCGAAACACAGCACGAAGTTGTTCCGGGGGCAGGCTCAACGCAAGAATCGCTGTATCGCCATTCAGCATCGGTGTGATCGTAGGATCCAGCGTGTACTGCGAGCCGGTCTCGTCGGCCAGCGCTTGCACTCCGGCGAAATCCCGCGCGTTACTCTTCATCAGAACGTTGGCGAGCGTGACCTTCAGCCCTACGGCCCGCATCAGCCGAATGCCTTCCAGGCTGCGCGACAAAGAGCCCGGCAACTTGGTAATGGCGTCATGCACTTCCGGCTTATGCGAATAGATGCTCACTTGAACCTGCTCGACACCCGCTTCGCGCAAACGCCGCGCTTGCCTTTCGCGGATGAGTACCGCATTGGTCTTCAGCTTCACGTTAAATTGCAGTCCGCGCGCGAATTCAATGACCTCAAAGCAGTCTCGCCGCAACAGTGGTTCGCCGCCGCTGATGGTCAGAAACAACGCTCCGGCATCTGCAAATTGTTTTAGAAACGCGCGGATCTCGCCGGTGCTCAATTCGTTTTCGCCGCTGTGTTCCAGATAGCAGTGTTCACAGCGCTCGTTACATCGATAGGTGATGTCGAGGTGCACGCTGAGGGGAACGCCGAGGCTCAGCGCCTTGCCGTTCACTTTTTCCATCAAGCTCATGGTGACTTCACCGTTTCCACGCTTGAATCGCTGATCGGTGTTTCCCCGAGCAACAAAACACCATGAGAGGCCAGGTCAGAGACGAATTGCTGCGCGTCTTGCAGCGCCTCTTCGAGTTCCACTTCAAACGTGGAGCAGATGCGCTGTTGCACAATAGTTTCGAGGGGCGTGTGGCCGTCGGCCCCCAACCAAATCAGTGTCGCAACCGGGTTCAGGTTGAAAAGCGTCGAATCCTGCGCCGACATAATCACCATTTCCTCGCCAAGCTGGCGGGCCGCGACGCTGCGGCTGCGCGCAATGTAACAATTTTTCATTGGATGAGTTCCCACGCACGCCGGTCGGGCGTGAATTCCATCTCCACCACTTCCACACGCGAGGCGAAGTGCACTACGGAGTCCAGCACCTGTTCCACGAGTTCGTTGTCCCGCGCGAAAAACAATACGTGGCGCATCAGGCAGCGAATCGCCTCAGACTGGCTCACCGCCCGCAATTGATTCCTCTCGCCTTGACGCAGCAGACACGCCTGCTGCAATGGCGCAGACTGGTTTGCTCCCGGACGCTGCAGTTCACCGGCAAAGGGCGTGCCATATGCCCGATAGCCGCTATCGATTCGGCGAATGTACGAAATTTCGTCGGTGAGAACTATGGCGTCGGGCGGCGCGAGTCTCGCCATGGTGGTCTTTCCCACGCCGGAAACCCCGGCGAACAGAAACGCGCGGCCGTTGCGAATCGCGCTCGACGCATGCAACTGAAAGCCGCCTTGTTTCGCCAGCAGCAGTGAATGCGTGATACGCAGCACGGAATCGATGGAATACGGATTCGCGCATTGCCGGATCCAGCCTGTGCGGCGGTGCAGATCCCACTCCGCCTGGAAGTCGCCTCGCTTCAGGCACCATTTCGAGCCGGACTTGAACACGCTGACGTCCTCATCCGTGTCGGCGCTGTGGCGATTCGAAGTGAGCTGAATCTCAAAGCGGCATTCCGGCAAGGCCTCCGGATTCAAGAATCCCTCGTAGCGCTCCTCGATGACCCTGCGGAACCCGGCATCCCGCGTCCACAACTGGATGGCGACTCCGCCAATTCCCACGGTGACTTCATCGAAAGCCAGCGAGCCCGGCCCCACGGAGTTGTCTTGTGAAATTGCCCACGGCATCACGGACGCTCCGCTTTCGTTTGCACCGCGCTGGTCCACGGCAATGAAGTCTTCAGGAAATTGCGCTCGCGCATGGCGTGCAACCACAACAACAGCGGCGCAGAAAATTTGGAATGGCGAATCATCACGCACATGGCGCGGTACTGAATTCCATCCGCTGTATTGGGTTCCAAAGACACTCCCCGCCGTTCCAAAGAAGTGACGCGGCCAAGAAGTTCGCTCGCGGCGACCGACGGGTCGTAATCGGTCAGGGCGTCGCCACGCAATTCATAAATGAGGGCCGCTCCTTCGTCCGAAATTCCCACGATTCGATGCACATAAAATTCGCCGCCACGCTGGTAAAGGACAATCTCTCCACGCCGTGGGGTTTCCGCGCCGAATGTTCGTACGGTGAGGCAGTCGCCGGGATAAATCGCGGGCAGCATACTGCTCCCACGCGCAACGAACCGCACTTCAGAGAATCGTCGCAGCGCCTCGGCCGCAAGCTCCAGGCGAACCGCATTACGCGATGGTGAAGCGGCGTGCATCGGTTGCCCCGGACTCAAGAATTCTTCCGATTGAAGTTGCATTGGCTTTGCGTACGTGAAACCTTTCCGCAAGCCAAAGCCATGGTTTCGAAAACGCGCTCGTGCTCGAACGACGGCTTGGTATAAGGCCTTTTCTTTGCGCCTTCACCCGGACGGGCAGCCTTCGTTTCTTCCGCGCCGGTCTGGCGGGCCTGTTTCATTGCAAAGCCGCCTGGCTAAGTTTCACGGCGCACCCGCCGGTGGCTGTCAGGCTTGACGGGTTGGTGTTGTTCGAGCAGGTTGCATTCTGTTTCTGTGAATTGAAATAGAAGTTGGCCGTCTGTGGAGAAGTCGTTGTGTTGGCGTCGTTATCCACAATCATGCCGCTGGGACCCAAACCGTAGGTGACGAAATTGGCGAACGTTCCGAACGCGCTCGAGGTGATGTTCACCGAAGCCATATTTGTCTGATTGCTTTGCAACGCCGCGATGAACAGCCAGTCCGTCGCCGTTGTCGGATTATAGAATTCCAGCAGCGGCGCCCACTCTGCGCCTGGACCGCCGCCCGCGTTCAGGCTGCTCGCCGGCGCTCCCGAGGTCATCACTCCGCCTGCGCCGAACGTTACTGCATAAATAAAGATGCTCCCGGTGGTTGTGGAACTAGCCGAACAAGGTTGAGTTACGACGCCGGTGGTTCCCCCAACGTAGATGAGGGCTCCAGCCGTGGTGGGGCTGGTGTAGTAAGCATTGTTGAGCTGAGGCGTGTGCATGTTGCACTGGTTGCCGGCACCGATGGGAACGGCAACCGACGAACTGAAATCCGTTTTTGCCTGCACCAATACTCCGTTTGCGCCCGCGTTTGCCGAACCGCTGACGGCGTAAACAAATCCATTCACACCATCCACGATTGGCGGATCGACAATCGCGCCATACGTCTTGCTGGCCACTCCATCCCCCACGATGATCGACTTGATCGTTCCCGACGGTGAAATGGAATACAGCTTGCCATCCGAGCAACCGACATAAATGTTGAGCGAGGCGAAATCGAACACTGGCCCGGTTAGCTTACCGCTGCAAACTGTTAGCGCTCCGCCGGTGCCCCACGTTGTGTCCAGGCTCGGCGCGGGCTTCGTTGTGCCACTGCAGTCCGGATTGATTGAGGGGCAGAACACATCCTTGATCCGATACAAAACGCCTATATCGTTTCCTACGTAAGCGACATCGCGGAAATAGTCCACGAACGGCGACGACAGCGTGTCCGTGCCGGTCGCGGGAGCCCCTAGCGCGAGATCAGTTGCCGTGCCGCTACCCGCAACCGGTGCGGTCGAAGAAAAAGAGTTGATGGTCACCGGCCTCAGTACGTTCTGCAGGTTTGCCGTGTCCTTCCCGTCGCCGGATTTCCATGCCAGCACGTGAAAATGCGCCGCGCTCCCCGCTAAAGACTCGACGAAGGCAATCTTCGTGCCCGTCCCGGTTCCATTGGGGTCGAAAGAAATTACCGGCGAAGTCGGCACAGCACCGCCTGCGGGAATTCCCTTGATGTTGTAGGACCAAAGTACGGTCGCGGTGTTGCCCAGGTCCGTACCGCTTGCCGTGCGATTGCAAATTCCCGTTCCGCCCGTTGTCCCGCTATACAGATTGTTGAAGGCCACCAGATTGGGTTGCGCACTGCCGCCTGGCGCAGCGATCGGGAAGACAACGTAGTCGTTAGCGCAACTGGGCGCTTGCGTTATATCAAAGGTGAATTTTGCCGGGTACATGTTGGGCGCAGTGCCTGTGGTACCCAAGTTGATGGCCCAATCGCGCTCGATTCCCGAACGCCGTGTAATACGGCCCGGCCGCCAGATCGGGCGCCATGGAGCACGTCTGTATTCGGCATCAGGAGAACGCCTGCGCCAACTGAAAGTGGCACGTGGATCCATCGAGGCCGCATGCAGGTTGCCAAGGTAGCCCCACCTTGAATAGACCACGTGGCGCGTGCTCCAATCGTGGAACTCGGGGATGGGACGGTAGGCCGTGACTCGTCCCCCACCGGGGACAGCCTTGCCGAAGAATACGGCCGCCACGAATGCCGTGAGCAAAATAACTGTAGTAAGAGGTTTTTTACCCCGCATAACGTTCCTCGTTCTGGCCTGCACCTCGCCAAAAAAGCCGAATGACGCAAAACTGATACAGCGCCTGGTGCCTTTCGTTGAACCAACCCAAACAACGAGTGCGTCAGGGGCGGGGACAACCCCGACAACCCGTTTCAGAGTTGTGGCTCCAGGGATTATTAGGCACTGCCTATAAGGCAGCGCAGCCTCAGATGGGCGGGAACGCTGCGAAACAGTAACCCTTTATCAAGTAATGAATTGTCGGTTCTATTCGAGGTGCAGCAGTGCGTCAGGTATGCACGCCAGCGCGCGTGGCGCCCGTGGATATTCCGCCGTCCACCAGCAGCGTCTGTCCGGTAATGTAACGGCTGGATTCCGCGGCAAGAAACACCACCGCCGCGTCTAAATCGTGTGGCTCGCCTGGGCGTTTTACAGGGATGCGATCACACAAATACTCAACCCACTCCTTGTTCTGGTACAAAACTTTATTTTGCTCGGTGCGAAACCATCCCGGAGCCAGGCAGTTCACGGTAATGCCATGCTTACCCCAATCATCAGCCAGGCTCATCGTCAGTTGCCGAATGCCTCCACGGCTCGCCCCGTAAGGACCCAGACCGGCGTAGCCCGCCACGCTCGTTACGGAGCCAATATTAATGATACGGCCGTAACGTCGAGGGATCATGCGGCGCGCGACCGCCTGCGCCACGAAAAAACTGCCGCGCAAATTGGTATCGAGGATCAGATTCCAGTCGTCCCAAGTAACGTCTAGCGCGGGCTTGCGCACATTGCAGCCGGCATTGTTCACTAAAATTTCAAGATGCCCGAACGCCCTTTCCGCGGCTTCCACCATCCGCTCGATGCTCTGTTGATCGCGCACATCCAACTCAAGCGAAATCACCGCTCGTCCCAGTGACTTGATCTCCTTTTCAAATGGCAGCAGGCTCTGGCGGTTTCGGCTGGTGAGAACCAGATCAGCGCCCGCCTTCGCCAGCGCACGAGCAAAGTATTGGCCAAGGCCTCGGCTCGTTCCCGTCACGATGGCGGTTTGTCCCTTCAGGTCGAAGAGTGCGTCGCTCATTTGGCCTCGCCGGGCGTTAGCACCACTTTTGTCAGCCCCGGCTCGCGCGCGTGCAAGCGTTTAAACCATTCGGGACCTTCTTCTAGTGGCGCGATCGCTGTAATCAACGGCTTCACGTTGATTTCGCCGCTGGCCATCAACTCGATCGCGCGCGGATATTCTCCCGCAGATGCGCACGAACCTTGCAGCCGGATTTGCCGCGTCACCACCTTCTGCAACGGCAGCGCCACTTCCGGCGCAATGTTCCCAACCAGGATGACCGTTCCTCCTTTACGAACCGCGTCAATCGCTGTGCCAACTGTCTCGTTCCTGCCAACGGCCTCAACCACCAGGTCTACTCCTTCTCCGCCGGTCAGATGGCCCACCTGCTTGGCGAACTCCAGCTCAGGTGACAGCACCGTCGTGGCGCCGAGTTCCTTCGCCAGCCCAAGGCGCGACGCATCAATGTCCGCGACAAAAATCCGCGAGCAACCTGCCACTCGCAAAGCCTGAAGGCACAACAGACCGATCGTGCCCGCGCCAATCACCAAAGCTGTGCGCTTGGGAACGCTTTCTGCCAGCGATACCGCGTGAACCACTACAGCCACCGCTTCAAGCAGCGCTGCTTCCGGAAAAGAAATACTGGGCGGCAGGCGATACACAATGCGCGACGGCACAACAATGTATTCGGTAAAAGCGCCGGCGCGTCGATAGTCGCCACACGATACCCCGATCACTTCGCGATGGTTGCAGAGGTTCAGCTCCCCGCGTTTACAAAACTCGCAAGCGCCACAGGAAATTGTGGAGTCGAAAGTGACGCGCTCGTTTTTAGCCAGGTTGGTCACGTCGCCGCCGAGCGCCGCGATGGTTCCCGCTGCTTCATGGCCCATCACGATCGGAGGAATGCGGCGTCCCGAAGAGCCATCGTAGCCATGAACATCGCTTCCGCAAATCCCGCAGGCGGCCACGCGCACCAACACTTCACTCAATCCGGGCGTAGGCACCGGCAGGTCCGTCATTTCAAGATGGTTGTAGTGCGACAGCAAAAGCGCCTTCATAAATGTCCATCCGGGCAAAGCTCGGCAATCGTACCGCGCTAGCGTTGGCGATCCAACCGAAACCCCGCGGCCTGGAAATCTCCGCGCAGGTCCAGCCACACACCGTGCCGCATCCACCACGCTCCCGAAGCGCTCGTTGGCGTTCCCGGATAGGCTTTGCCCTCGATAAATGTGAGCTGGTATTCCGCGTCCGCATCGAGTCCCTGCAACAGCAGCAGCGGAAAGCCGCGGCCTTCTTGTGTGGAATGCGTGAACGCAAACACCCCTGCCTCGTTCTTGTCGCGCGAAACCGATTCAGTCGCAGACATTTCGCTTCCATCGCGTGGGCTGATCAGCCGGTAAAGATCGCCGTGCACAATTGTCGGCTGCACAGAGTGATACGCCGCAATCAGGCGCTTGGCAGTCGCAAAATCCTCCGCGGTCCAACGATTCAGATTAGCGCCGATACCCAAAGATCCTTGCATGGAACTGAGCATGCGGTAGGCCAGCGATGTGGAGCGGTTGTTGAGCCAGTGCGGCGAATCCGTCACCCAAGCCATCATGATCTGCGGCGGGTAGGCATAGCTGAAACCATCTTGCATCGACAACCGGTCGAATGGATCCGTGTTGTCCGAGGGCCAAACTTCATCCGTGTAATGCAGGATGCCCAAATCGACGCGCCCGCCTCCCCCCGAACAAGATTCGATTTCCACGTTCGGATGTTTCTCGCGCAAATCGCCCAGAATCGCATAGAGATTACGAATGTATTGGACATAGACGCGTTGCTGCTCGTCGGCCGGTACCTGATCCCATCCCGGTTCCGACCAGTTGCGGTTGTAGTCCCACTTCAAAAAGGCAATGTCATTTTCGCTGAGCAGCTTGTCCAGGAACCCCTCGACGTACTCCTTCACGTCACTGCGCGCCAAATTCAGCACCAACTGGTTCCGCTGCTCGGATCGCGGCCGCCCCGCAAAATTCAAAACCCAATCTGGGTGCTTGCGATAAAGATCCGAATCCGGGTTCACCATCTCTGGCTCGACCCATAATCCAAAGTCCATTCCCAGCGCGTGCACCTTGTCGATCAGCGGCTTCAACCCATTCGGAAACTTCTCTACATTCACGTACCAGTCGCCCAAGCCCGCGTGATCTGTTTTGCGCTGTCCGAACCAGCCATCATCCATCACAAACCGATCCACACCGATGGACGCGGCTTTTTCTGCCAACGCCATCTGCCCGGGTTCGTCCACCTTGAATTCCGTGGCTTCCCACGAATTGTAAATCACCGGACGTGGCTTGGGGTTCGGCGCATGCGGCAAAACATTAGTGATTTCGAAGCGATGAATTACACGCGAAGCGCCGCCCAAACCGTGATCAGAGTATCCGCCATAAAAAACCGGCGTCTCCAAATGTTCGCCGGGATTAAGTTTGTAGCGAAAGTCGAATGGATTGAATCCGCCGGTGACGCGCACAAAATCAAGTTGGCTCACTTCGACCGTAAATCGCCAGGAACCAGACCACGCCAATGCGCCAAACCACACTTCCCCGTATTCCTCCGGCGCCATGAGCGCTCCCACGTTTTTTTGGCTCGCGTCTCGCGAAATTGCAAACCACGGATTCGCCTGATGCCCGGTGCTGCCGCGGCGGCTTTCAATCACGCGCGCGCCCGCGTGAATCGGCTCTTGATTCAGCGTCCATTCACCGGCCCAACGGCCCGTCAAATAACTCAACGTGTAGCGATCGGGTGGAAGCGTCCACTGCGCCGCCGCGGCTTGTTCGATGACGATCGGCTGTTTCTCGCGATTTTCAATATTGGCGGATCGGCTGAGGATGCCACTTTCCGCATCGATGGAATACTTCAACGTAACGTAAACCTCGCGTGAGATATCCTTCAGCAGCACCTCCAGCGATTGCGCACCATTCGGCGTGGCCCGCACAAAATGCAACACCAGGTCGCGGTTGCCATCCGCAAAACTCACTTTCAACGCCGGCTCGGTGAACAACCCTGCGCCCCACCCGGCATACTCCTGCGGCGTCGTGGTATTCGGCGAGTCGAACGACGCCCACTCCATAAGAGTGTGTGCCGCGGGAATTTTGTCGTTCGGGCCCAGCCGCCCGCCCCAATACAACGTCTGCAATTCGCCGCGTTCATTCACGCCGAACGCATAGGTCGTGTTGCCGCCATCAAGGCGGAACACTTGCCCGGTTTGCGCGGAGGCGGACGCTGCGGCGAACACCATCAGCACTAACGACGCCGCTAAAGTAAAAGACAGACGCATTTGCCGTGTGAATCTCATTTTGTCGAATCCCATCCTTCGAATTTCTTGCGAAAACTTAGTGTGTCGCGGCAAGCACGGCAACGCCGTAAACCGGTAACTTCACGGATGACTTCGAACCGCCTTCCAGCACGTCGGTCATGGCGCTTGGCAGGCCAATGGTTTGCGGCTGCTTCGACAAATTCACGAGAATGTAGACCGTTCCGCGAGTTCCTTGTCGCACCGAAACCTCCACGCCAGTTGGAACATTGGGCAGAGGAGTGGCTACAGCGCTGATTTTGGCCATCCACTTCACGGCGTTCTCCATGGTTTTGGGATCGAGCCACGCGCCGATATAGGTGACGCGCCCTTTGCCGACTTTCCTGGTTATCGCTGCGGGCTGGCCGTCGAGCCAACCGTTACTCTTCCCATAGCGCAGCAAAACCTCCGTATCCGTATCCTTAATACTTAGCAGCTCTGCCCAGAATGGCGACTCGCCCGTTCCCCACTGCCCTTCTACTGGGACCGGATCAATCAGCGCGTAATACTGTTCCACACGACCGCCAAGCAGTTCTCCCAGCGGTCCCGGCTGGCGCTCGGGTTGCAATCCGTTGTCGTCGTCCTTCATCGCCGAGCGCTGGCCGAGCACCAAATGGCCACCGGCGCGCACGTAATCCGCCAGATTTTTAGCCGCCGCATCGGACAGAACATTCAGCCCGGGAGCAACCACAAGTTTATAAGAAGAAAGATTCGCCGTCGGCGGAAGGATGTCCACAGATTGCGCGATCGGCCGGAGCCCCGCGTAGTAGCTGCCTAACTCCACGTTGGGATCATAATTTTTGTTGTGCCGCTGCCAGTTGATAGCCCAGCGGCTGTCATACGAATGCAGAAGCGCAACCTCAGACTTCACCGACGTGCCGGCCAGCACTGGCCCGGCTTTCTCGAATTCCTTCCCAACTTGCGCCACCTCTGCATACAGCGGAACCGGCGTGCCATCCGCTCCCATCAGCGTCCCGTGATATTCCTCCTGGCCATTCAGCGCGCTGCGCCACTGCCAGTAGCTCACCGTGTCGGCACCGTGGCCCACGTCGTGCCAGGCCATCGCGCGGACTTCACCTTTGTCGAGCGCATTATTAATGTCCGCCCAATTCACCGAGCCAGGTTGGGTTTCCATCACCCAAAAATTCTTTTGCTTAAAGCCGCGAGTCAGGTCGTGGGCAAAACCATTCTTCACGGGGTCAAGATGGCCTTGGCCGACGTAGTCATCCCACGCCCCCATATCGAGGTCTTGCGTCACCGTGTAGTGATCGTAGCCATCGAACCAGCCCATGGTGTTGGTGGTGATAAATTTAGAAGCGTCGCAATTGGCACGCAGCACTTCCAGTTGATTTTTCTGATAGCTGCGCCAGGTGTCGCTGACGAAGCGCATCCAACTAAGCAGTAGACCGGGATTGCCGTAGCCAACCTGAATCGGGATTTGGTCCCAGGCCGTATAGCTCTCGCTCCAGTAGGAAGTCGTCCAGCGAGCGTTCAGAGTTTCCAGCGTTCCGTAGCGCGCCTTCAACCACTGCTGGAATTGCGCCTTCGTTGCCGGGTCGTAGGAGGCTTCCTCATACTCATTGTCGATCTGCCAGCCAAGCACGGCGGGATTGTGGCCAAAGCGTTTCGCCAGTTGTTCCGCGATGTTGCGCGCGAGTTTGCGATATTTCGGACTGGCAAAATTGTATTGCTCCCGGTTGCCGTGCTGATCCCAACGTCCGTCAGAATTCATCCGCAACGTTTCGGGATATTTTTGTGTGAGCCAAGCAGGCGGCGCGGCCGTGGGCGTGCCGATAACCGTATAGATGTTGTGTTTCGCGGCGGCGGCGATGGCTCGGTCGAGCCAATCGAACTCGTACTTCCCTTCTTCGGGCTCCATGCGGCTCCAGGCAAACTCCGCGACACGCACCATATGCACGCCGGATTGCTGCATCAGCTCGAGGTCGGCATCCCAACGCGATTCCGGCCACTGCTCCGGATACCAGGCAGTACCAAGCAGAAGCGGCGGCGGTGGAGACAGAGTTGATTGGGCGAGAGTGCCTGGGGTGGCAGACAAAGCCAGCAGCAACATCACAACGGTAGTGCAGCAGAAAAAAATCCGGCGCGCGGAATAATTCAAGATGATTCCTCCGATTCTGGAGAGCATCTGCAGAAATCGAAAAATCGTGAAAGCCCTATGCCATCCAGGACAACAATTCCGGCAGCGTGGCTGCGGTACTGGACACCGTGCCGCGAGGCATCGATGGCGAGATCGCCACGGCTTCCTTGTGATTCTCAAACCACGCCAGGAACAGTGATTTCTCGGAGCCCGCCAGTCGCTGCTGGTTAATCCAGTTGTAGTATGCGCCCATATCCGCATCCACCAGCGAGCCCATGGGATCCAATTCCGCGGGCTCGTGGCTCGGGGAAAGTAATTCGTTCATGGGCTTCTGCCGTTGCCGTGGCGCAAAACGCACCATCAACGTCAGAGGTTGTGCGCGCCGCAACGCTTCCCGCGCTGTCCATTGCGCAAAGCTGGTGCTGAAGATTTGCGTTCCAGAACCTTCGGTAAGCACTTTCAACTGAAAATGGTCCAGCACGCGATCACCGGACTCGTCGAAGCCAAGATCCGCGGGACGCATCTGCGCCATCACCGTGCGCAATGCCTCCGGCCCTGCACCGGCCTTTGCGGTTTCCGCCTGCATTTTTGTTAGCAGCGCGGCGCGCGCCGGTCCTAGTTTCTGATAAGAAACGCAGGTGATCTCGCGCGCATGCGGAAGCTCCTGCCCACCGTCAACGTACCAGTGGGCATACGGAAGCGGCGTGGACTTCGCCCTGGACGCCACCACATCCAGCAAACGCTGCAATCCTTCATCCGGCTGGATCGCGCTGAAGTAAGCGCCGTGGGGCCGCAATTTGCGGAACAGTGCTTCTTGGTACCCGTTGATTCCCTCGCCGATCACCGCAATTCCCAGGCGAGGCACTGCCGGTGGATCTGGCCGCACCGCCGCATGCAATCGATCCGCATATTCCGTGGCGGCCTTGCGAAACGCATCCAACTGGTGCGTGGTCCACAGGTGCGAGGAGAGTTGCTCCACGAATTGCGAAGGCGAATTAACCCAATCAAATTGTTCGAGCTTGGCGGATAGCTGAATCGCGGCGAATTCCCGGAACCACTCATTTGATTCCTGCGCCGAAAGCGAGCTCAAGTTCTCAAGTTCTTTCTCAAGCGTCTTGCGTTCCGCAGGAAACCGATAATCGTAGTCAATTACTTCACGCAAAAGATTGGGAAGAAAACTCAAGGGCAGGCGCTGGAACATTCCGATGTACTCCAGCGCAAGTTTCCTGGCTTCGGGAGGATAGCCGCTGAACCGTTCGGGTTTGAGATCGACGGGCAGCATAACAACTAGAACAGCTCCGAAATCGGTTTGCCGGGCGAGAAGGACGGCGAAAAGCCCATCAGCGCGCCGAGAGTAGGCACAAAATCGATAGTCTGCACCGGCTGGTCGAACACTACGCCCTCACGCACGCCCGGGCCCAGCGCCATCATCCACGTCGTTCGAGAGAGCACGTCGCCGGTGCGATGATGTTGAAAACCATTTCCGCCGGGATCGTCGTCCGAGTCTCGGCCAAAATCGGGAAGAATAAAGAGGTTAGTTTTGCCCGCGTACTCGGGTTCGCTCTGAATCGCTTTCCAGAGTTCCGCACACAGGCGGTCAGTGCGTCGAATTCCGTCGATATATAGCGAGTAGGCCCCAGCGTGCGCAATGTCAATGTCGTGCATGGTTACCCACAGCAGGCTCGGTGCCAGTTGCCGCATCAATTGCCGCACGATGTATACCGATAGTTCGTCGGGGCTCGACAATGTTCGGGCATGCGACCGGAAGTCATCCACCGAGAGCTTGAGTATCCGCTCCATCTGCTCCAGCTCAAACGTATTCCCGCCGAGCGTCGGAGCCGACAGCGGAGTCTCATAACTATCGCGCAGCAAATGCCCGTAGTCCGCGCTGCCCGACGTCGCTGCGCTCAACAAATATTTGGGCAGGATTACTCTGGCGCCCGAGCCTGGGCCGAAGCCGCGATGGCTGCTCTCCCCAATGCGATTGAACCCGTTGCTGGGGGCAACCACCCAGGCATCCGAAGCCGGTCGCCGGAAATCTTTGCGGAAATATTCAAATATCGTCGGCGACTCCGGCGGAAGCGAAGCAAAATTGTTGATCGTTTCATACACGCCAGTCGCCAGGCTGGCAGTAGCGACATAGTGGCCCAGGATTCCGCGATTGACCACCTGCGTAAAAAACGCCGATTGCGGTATCAGCTCTTTCACCAGGTGCGGAATGTTCTCTTGCCCCTCGGGCGCGAACGTCTCCTGATCGCGCGCGCCTCCGCCAAAGGTGATGACCACAACTTTGCGCTTGGAAGGAGGAGTCCTCGCATGCGCGAATGCACTGGGCCGCAGCAACGCGCTGCCCAACGCCACGCCCGTGGCCTTCCGCAAAAATTCCCTGCGCGTGAAGGCCAGTTGTTGCGCCAGTTGTGCGGAGCGGCTCATGGCCTCGCCTCCGTGCCCTGTTTTTCTGAGTAAACAAATTGCCGGATTTCCGCGCGTTGCTTCTCAACATCAGAAAGGTGCTTCGCGCCCAATCGCTGGTAAACCTTGAATTCCTCTTGCGCCGCGTCTTTCTCTCCCATGCGAACATACGCTTGCGCAAGGCGGTAATGCACGTCGGCCAAATCCGGATTCAGTTCGCGCGCCTTCAAATATTGCGGTATCGCTACCGCGTATTGTCGTTGGTCAGAGTATAGATTCGCCAACTGGAAGTGCGCCTCGGCAAGTCCAGGATCCAGCGCGATGGATTTCTTCAGCAACCCTTCAACCTCATTCAGATCCACATTCGGGTCTTGCGACCTTTTCCCTTTCCACAGGCTCATCGCATAGTAATAAACGGCCTGGCCGTTCTTGGGTTGTAGTTCCGCAAAGCGTCGAAATCGCTCGATAACCTGCTCGGCTTGGCTTGGCGAAGCGTCGAAGGCGCCGGACAAAAACGGGTAACCACGAGGATCGCCGGGGTTCAAATCAGCCGCCCGCAACAAAGACTTCACGGCTTCGTCGTACTTGCCCAGCGAATACAGCGCCATCCCCAGTCCAATCGCCATGCGCGCCGAATCCGGATAACGTTCCGCGCCTTGGCGAAACACCTCGATTGCCGGTTCCAGGGTGCGGTGAAGAAGAAGCTCGCAGCCCCAATCGAAGATATTGCTTTCACTGGGATCCATGTGCGCGGCAGCCTGGAATTCATTGGCCGCAGCCACGAAGTTGCCGTCCTTTTCTTCCACCTCGCCCAAAAGATTGTGCAATTCCGCGGTGTCTTTTTGTTTGGCCAGATTGTGGATTAGATTCCGCGCGTCGCTCAAGCGTCCGGTCAGCAGGTAGGCGAGTGCCAAATCGTAGCCATTGTCATACGCGGATGGATCAATCCGCTGCGCTCGCTCGAACAACGGCACCGCCTCGGCAATCTTATTCGACCGGGCGTAAAACTCACCCAGATTGTGATTGGCTTCGTAGTCCTGGGGGTCCAGCGCGGCCGCTCGCTTAAACTGCTGCTCCGCCAGATCGAGTTTCCCGAGCCGCAACAAATTGTTGCCTAGATTAGTGCGGGCGGTCGCGGAATCGGGTATCAGCCGAACAGCCTTTTCCAGATGCTCGTTGGCCTTGTCGTTTTGCGATTGGGCCGCGTAGACCAAGCCGAGGAGTTCTTGCACTTCGAAACTTTCCGGCACCTCGCGCACCAACTTCTCAAGCTGCGCGGTGGCTTCCGGATATTTGCGGGATTCGTATTGGGCAACGGCCGCCTTGAACTCAGCGTCCAGATCCTGTTTCTGGGCGCGCGCTGCCGGTGTCGCGGAAATGTACGTTACGAGAGTCAGAAACGCACATGTCATTGACGAATACCTTCGCGTCACAATTCCTGCATGGTATCACGGTGCTGCAAGGCCGGGCCGGCACCTGAAGATCGAAATAAAGGCGCCTCTCTCGAAGCACCTTTATCCGTGGTGTGTTAGGGTCTGTTAGAAATACAGCTTAAGCGCGAATTGGATCTGCCTTGCGTCATACGGGTCGCTTCGCGTTGAGCCAATTTCACCGAATGCCGAACTGGTGTAATCGCCCGAACCGGATACCGCCACCACTCCGTTGCCGCCGAAATTCGGAGCATTGAAAGTAGGATGGTTCGCGATGTTAAAGAATTCCGTTCGGAATTGCAGGTACACGCTCTCTTTAATCGGGAAATTCTTGAAGATTGAGAAGTCCACCCTGCTGAATGGCGGTCCCGGCACCTGCAATAAGCCGCCGAGCGCCGCTGTGCCGGTTAATGGTATGCAGCCCACCGGGGAATCGGTGAGCGGTGCGCCTGTTTGCCCGATCTGGCAAGGTTGATTGAATGCGTTCGGATTGCCGAACCAGCTCAGCTTGCCGTTCGAGTCGGTATGCAGTCCAAGCTTCAAAGGCTGGCCTGGCACGCGAAGCACACCGCAGCTCAAGCCTGCCGCTGTAGTCGATGGACACGTGAGGGTAATCGGCTGACCACCCTCAAATGTCATCAGCCAGTTCACACTCCAGCCTCCGACAATTTGGTTTTTGATCCCCGTGGCGTCCGACATGTATTTCTGTCCCTTACCGAACGGCAATTGATATCCCCCGCTGAAGTGGAACACGTTTCGGATGTCGAAGGGAGCCAGCCCGTAATCCGCGTGGATTCCGTAGCCAGGAACCGCCGGCGCACGGTATCCGTTCACAGCATTGGACCCAAAGCCGACGCTCCCACCATTGAGCAAGTCATGTGCGTCCGTCAGCGTTTTCGAATAAGTGTAGTTCGCCAGGAAGTTCAGCCCGTTCGCGAACCGTTTTTCCAGCGTCACCAGCAATCCGTAGTAGTTGCTGTTTCCTTCCGTAGCTGCATAGCTGGGATTCCGTCCTAAACTCGGATACGGAATGAGGCTCGAGGTCGAAGTATTGTAGTAGCTAATCGTTGAGATGCTGTTCGTCGTATTGGGAAACACTTCCAGATGGCGCGCATTCGTGCCCACGTAACCCGCCGTCAATGCCAACGTCGGCGTGATCTGGTATTGCATCGTCAGGTTGGCGCCCATGTTGTATGGAGTTTGGTAGTTGAACTGAATCCCCAGCAATGCCAGTCCGTTGGCGTTCACCAGCTGTGGGCTGAGTGGCGTGCACGAGAATCCCGTTTCAAACGTCGCGGAACCGCCGGGACCCGCCGTCGGGCAGGGGGTGCCGCTCGTCGTCGTGAATATATACGGGCTGACACTGTTTGGTGCCGGGAAGTTAAACTGGAATTGGAATGGATAGTTTTCACCAATGTTCGGCGAATATCCGCGATTCTCAAAGCCGTTGTAGAAGATGCCCCATCCAGCACGTACCACCAGCTTGGGATTGACTTGGTATGCTAGGCCGATTCGTGGAGCAAAATTGGTCGTTTGCGAGTGCCCTAGTCCGGCGCCGTATGCGCTGGTCGTCAGTATCGACACGCCCGACTGTCCAAGCACGGAAATAAAACTTGGTGACAGGTTACCCGCATTCGGCCCGTTCGGAATCAGGTACACCGGATTGCCTAGGGCATTCGGCACGTAGTTCGCCTGATTCGAGTGATTCTCACCGACCAGGCCAAAGTAGTCATAACGCAAACCTAAATTAACGGTCAGCTTGGCGTTCACCTTCCAGCTATCGTTCACATAACCGCCCCAGTAATTTTTGCCATCGTCGGTCAAGGCGATATTCGACAGGTACACCTGGCTGGAGCCGCCTACATAATTCACTCCGCCGGCAGCGCCGGCGTACGGACCCGTGGTTGGAAATGGGGTTGGCGTCAACAGGAAGTCCGCGCGGCCGGTGTTCGATGAATTGGAACCTCCGGCAACGTCCGTGAAAGCACCGTTGTAATCGAATTCACCGTGCGACCAGGGTGGCTGCAAGGTGGTGAACTTCACGTGCTGCCATTCGAAGCCCATCTTGAAAGTGTGTTTCCCAAAAATCTTGGTTATATCGTCCGTCAGCTGCAGGGTCTGGCTGACCTCGTTTGAGGGCAAAAACGCGTTGCTGCCCAAGGTCGACAAGCCGCCGATGCCGAACGCCGGCAGACCTCCATTGCCTGGCACTTGCGGAACGTCCTGAATGCCATACTGATCGGGAATGCCCAGTTCGTTCGAGACTGGTCCTTCGCGCGTGGTATGCAGGTAGTTAAACCCGACTCGTGCCTCGTTGATCAAAGTCGGTGAAAATGTGTGCGTCCAGCCAAGCGCGCCCTGCTGAGCGATCGCCGTCTGATCACCTTGCTGGAAGGCGCCACCGTCCGCTATCCCGCCGAAAAGACCGGGAATGAATTGTGGGTCGTCCACATAGCTGAATCGGAAGAAGACTTGATTCTTGTCGCTCATATTGGCGTCCATGCGGACGTCAAAGGCGTTGCGGTGCTCGTAAAGCTTTGGAGAAGTCGCGTAATTTGAGAGCAGCGAACCGGTGGTCGGAAGCGGATAGAGTTTCATCAATGCAATAGCATTCGCATCTAGCCGTCCCAGTGGAATCTGATTCAGTGCGCAAGCGGATACGTTGCCGCCGCCGAAATTGGTTGTATTAATTGGGCATCCCGCCATTCCAAGCGAACCAAACGGATCCCGAACATAACCTGTCGAGGTTGCCATCAATCCAGTCACCGGGTCGGGAAGGTTCGCAGTAACGGCACGAGTCGTAGCGGGATCCATGATGGTTCCCGGTGGCAGAATGCGCCCCAGAATGTCGGTCTGTGCCTTGCCACTGGTCTGACCAGAGATGAGATCCGAGAAGTCGGTGAAACCGCTGTTGCGTTCGGCAACGGTGGGCACTGTTCCAGTCTGAGTTTGTCCCTGAACCCTGCGGAACCCTTCATAATCGCCGAAGATAAACAATTTGTTTCGGCCGTTAAACACGTGCGGAATTATGACCGGGCCGCCGGCTGCCACTCCAAACTGGTTCTGTTGCAGAGCGCCCTTCTTGATATTCCCTGCATTTTCAAACCAATCCGCTGCGTCCAGCACGTCGTTGCGGAAGAATTCCCATAATGTGCCGTGGAAGTCGTTCGTGCCGGATTTGATCGTCGCATTCAAAACCGCGGCTCCAGAGCGGCCAAACTCCGCGCTGAAGTCAGAAGTCTGCACTTTGAATTCCTGGACGGCGTCCACCGGAGGAAGAACGATGTAGTTCGTGCCATTAAGAAAATCCACCGTGTCGGAGTTATTGTCGATACCGTCCAGCAAGTAGTTATTCTGCGACGGGCGCAAGCCGTTGGCGGCGAACGCGCCACTGGCGGCGTTACCACGCGTGTCGGCCTGCGGCGTGTTCACACCCGCGGCGATCTGCGCGAGGAACGTAAAATTCCTGCCGTTCAGAGGAAGATCGTTCACGCTTTTGGAGTCAACCACCTGGCCCACAGATGCGCTCTGCGATTCCAGAAGCGGTGGCGCAGCCGACACTTCAACCGACTGAGAAACGCTCCCCGGCTTCATCGTGAAATTCTGCACCACGTCCGCCCCGACGTTGACGGTTACTCCCTTGGCGGTCATCGATTGGAACCCTTGATAGCTAACGTCGATCTTGTAGGAGCCAATGCGCACAGGAGAGAACTTGTACAGCCCGTCGGAACCGGTCGTGGTTGACAGGCTCGCGCCTGTCCCTTCGTTCGTCAGTGCCACCGTGGCGCCGCTGATTACCGCGCCCGACGGGTCCGTTATCGTCCCCAATATCGAACCGGCATCGACCTGCGCGTGCAGTGGCCGTGCGACAAAAACCAGAATTGTCAGTGAAAGCAATAAGGCGAAACTGTAGCTACCAAAAACGTTCATCCTGAACTTCATGCCGCCTCCCCACTTTTTTCGACTCGTCAGAATACAACCGTTTCAATCCGACGAAACGCGCCTGCGACCCGGCAGAAGGAATCCCCGTCAGGAAATCCTGAGTCGTGCGGCCGCAATGACGTCACGGCACCATTTTCTTAAACCACCTAAAACGCGAAAATACCCGGAATTGGGTTTGGAAACCCACTACCAGGCACCCCAACAAAACAAATTAACCGCTTAACCTTGGGCAAAAGTAATACACACTGTTTTGCATGTTGTCAAGCAGATTTTTTCATTTATACTCTGCCCTCGACAGGTTTATTCTCTCGCCGCGCGAACCTGCATCGATGCTCGAGGATCTGGTCTCTGCTTTTATGGGTCTAACGATACGAGATGTGGCAAAAGCTGCAGGCGTATCTACCGCGACCGTTTCCAATGTTCTGAATAAACGTGGCAAAGTCGGCCGCAGGACTCAAGGCCTGGTTCTCTCCACGGTAAAACGCCTCGGTTATCTGCCGAACATTCACGCGCGCCGTCTGGCTTCTCGCGACACACGCACCTTGGGAATCATCGTCTCCGATATTGAAAATCCTTTTTTCCCTGAGGTCATCAAAAGTTTTCTGGCTCGCACACGCCAGCTCGGTTACGAAGCTGTCCTCAGCGACACCGATTACAATCCGCGCCGCACGCAGGAAGCGGCCAGCCGCATGATGGCGCACAGCGTCAGCGGCGTGGCCATCATGACTTCAGAAATCAGCGCGCGCTTGATCAACGAATTGACGCACAGAAAAATTGCCGTCACATTTCTGGATCTCGCGCCCGCTCGCGGATACGTCAGCACTCTGCGAATCGACTACGCCTCTGGAATTGAGCTGGTCGTCAAACATTTGCATCAACAAGGGCATCGCAAGATCGCATTCGTCGCCGGCCGCCCGAAACTAAAATCCAACATCGCGCGGTTGGAGTCGTACGAGAAAGCCATGCGCTCCTTCGGCATGGAACCCGGCCCCGTCCTGCATGGCGACCTGCGCTTTGAAGGCGGACTTGCCGCCGGTCTGGCCATCGGAAAAATGTCGCTGGTCCCCACAGCGGTGATGGCTGTCAACGACCTTACGGCCGTGGGTGTCATGAAGGGCCTAATTTCCGCGGGATATCGCATCCCTGAAGATATATCAGTGACCGGCTTCGACCGCACGCGCCTCGCAGAATACAGCAACCCCTCTATCACTACCGTGGACATCCATCGAGATTTGCTGGGACAGATGGCAGCTGACGCGCTTCATGAGCTTTGCAGTTCAACCAATCCGCAAGGCCGGGAGTACGAAATCCACGCCGAACTCATCGTGGGCAATTCTTCAGGCCCGGTGAAATCCTAGCGGCTTCTATTCTTCCATCTTTAAATCCAGAAACCGCCCAGTTTGGCCCCATTTCGTTTGGATGCTAGCATTCCACGCTGGGGCGAGGATTCACGAGCATCCGGGATGCCGCATAAAAAAGAGAATCAACGGTTAGTGTCGCGCCGAACTTTTCTGGCAACGCTGCGCTGGGCTCCCTTGTTGTATCTCCCGGCGCCGCTGCATTCCGCGGCATTTCGCTCCTTGTCTCCTGGAACACTCCAGGACCCAGGTTCATCCTTCCCGCTGGCGGATTTTCGATTGACCCCGCACTATCCCGCGAAATCTCCGCTGGATGATGTTCTTCGGTATATCCCGCCGGGCAGCGACGAATTCGTCGCGGAAAAGTATGCCGCGGAAATCGCGCGGCACCTGGAAGAATGGGCGCGTGAGCTGCGATCGAGCCCGGCAAGCTTGAACGTCCTTGCGAAATTACTGGACTCGTCGCTCCAGGCCGTCTCGCTCAATGCAACGCAGGAGAAAACACTGCGCTCGGCAAATGGGATTACCGCCGGCAAAAGAAGCTTCGCGAACGAAGCGCTGTTGGGCCGAGATCACTTTCTTCAGCAAATGCAAGCTTACTTCGCACCGTTTACGCGCGCAGAAACGGCGGAATTTCAAATCGTGGGAATCGAGCAGACCTCCGACTCTCCTTTGAACGTCCGCGCCGAGATTCGCTACGACTTTGTTGGCCAGCTCCGCGACTCACAGCGCGAGGAACGCATCGGCTATTGGTCCACGGAGTGGCGATATGTCGACGCTACCGGCTGGCGTGTCCATCGCTGGACCGCGACACAAGAATCTTTCAGCCGCGCGCAACAACCCATTTTCCTTGATGTCACCCAACAAGCCCTCGGACACACCGACTCCTACCAAAGCCAGATGATTCATGGAATGGACTACTGGCGCACGATTCTAGACGGCGCCGTCGGCATCGACGTTTACGGCAATCGTGGTCTCGCCGCCGGCGACTTCGACAATGATGGTCTGGATGATCTCTATGTCTGCCAGCCTCCGGGACTTCCCAACCGCCTGTACCGCAATCGCGGCGATGGAACTTTCGAAGACGTAACGGAAGCTGCAGGCGTCGGTGTCCTGGATGGAACCGCGTGTGCCCTCTTTGCGGATTTTCGGAATCGCGGTCTTCAGGATCTACTCGTGGTCTGTGGTAGCGGCCCTCTGCTATTTCTGAATCAGGGAAACGGAAAATTTTCTCTCCAGCGCGACGCGTTCAAGTTTGCGCAGCCTCCGCAAGGAACTTTCACACACGCCGCAATCGCCGACTACGACCGCGACGGGCGACTGGATGTCTATTTTGGTCTCTACACCTACTATCTCGGACTCGATCAATACCACTATCCCGTTCCCTATTTCGACGCGCGCAACGGTCCTCCAAACTTTCTGTTCCACAACGAAGGAAACGGAACGTTTCAAGACCGAACCCTAGCTGCCGGATTAAACGTCGAGAACGATCGCTACACCTTCGCGTGTACCTGGGGCGACTGCAACTCCGACGGCTGGCCGGATTTGTATGTCGTGAATGATTTTGGCCGCAACAATCTGTATCGCAACAAAGGTGACGGAACATTTGCCGCCGCCTCTACCGATGCCAAAGTCGACGAAGCCGGAGCGGGCATGAGCGCCTGCTGGCTGGATTTCGACAACGATGGAAAGCAAGACATCTACGCCGCAGGCATGTGGGTCGCTGCGGGCATGCGCGTTTTTGGCCAGCCACATTTTCACGCTCAAGAACCCAAAAACATTCGCGCGCTTTATCGGCGCCACATGATTGGCAATTCGCTGTACCGCAATCTGGGGGACGGAAAGTTCCAGAATGTGGCTGCACAAGCCGGGGTCGAAATGGGCCGCTGGTCGTGGTCCACCGATGCGTGGGACTTTGACCACGACGGCTACCCGGATCTCTACATCGCCAACGGCTACATCTCCGGCCACAACGCCCTCGATGCCTCCAGTTTTTTCTGGCGCCAAGTGGTCGCAAAATCTCCGGCGAACGCCACTCCTTCAGAAAGCTATGAGCGCGGCTGGAACGCGATTAACGAGGCCATCCGTTCGGACGCAACCTGGAACGGCTTCGAGAGAAATGTCTTCTACTGGAACAACCAGGACGGCACGTTCTCCGATATTTCCGGCGTCGCTGGCCTGGATTTCATCGACGACAGCCGCACATTTGCACTCGCCGACATCGATCGCGATGGGCGCTTGGAAATTATTCTGAAAAACCGCACCGCGCCGCAAATCCGGATTTTACACAATGCCATGAAGGACATCGGCGCTTCCATCGCGTTTCGCTTGCAGGGTACAAACAGCAATCGCGATGCGATCGGCACCGCCGTCACTGTCGAATCGGCCGGCCATCGCCAGACCAAATATCTGCAAGCCGGTTCCGGCTTTTTGTCGCAACACACCAAGGAACTCTTCTTTGGCTTGGGAAACACGCAAGGCGTCGTGCGTGCCAGCGTTCGTTGGGCAAACGGCCTGACGCAAGTTTTCGAAAAATTGCCTGCCAATCATCGTATCGCACTGAAGGAAGGCGCCGAGGAATTCCGCGCAACCCCGTTTGCAGCCACACCTGCAGCGTATGAGCGCGCAGGCGAGCCACACACAATCGAACCATTGCCTCTTTCCGTCGAAACCTGGCTGATCCAGCCGTTGCATGCTCCAGACTTTTCTTTGCCGGATCTGGCTGGGAATGCGCAGGAACTCAAGTCGCTTCGCGGAAACTTTGTTCTGCTGCATTTCTGGGCGACCGCGGCCCCCGATTGCGCCAACCAGTTGCGTCTCCTCCAAACGCAGCAGGCGGAATACGCGTCACGTAACCTTCACGTTCTATGCCTCAATTTCGATGATCCCCAGGATTCGGCTGCGATTCGCTCGTTTGCGGCCAAACAAGAGATTTCGTTGTCCATTCTTCTGGCAACTCCGCACCTTGCCGGCGTCTACAACATCATCTATCGCTATTTGTTCGACCGTCGCAGGGACCTTGCGCTTCCCACCTCGTTCCTCTTGAATCGCGACGGTATGATCGTCAAGGTTTATCAAGCGACAATCGATCCCGCGCATCTGCTGGACGACTTGCGCTCGATTCCCGATACTCCCGCCGCATTTCTCCAGAAAGCGCTGCCCATGAAAGGCACTCCCCTTCAGGACGAGTTCCAGCGCAACGATCTCACCTATGGCGTCGCGATGTTCCAACGCGGTTATCTCGAAGAGGCCGCAGCAGAATTCCAGCAAGTGATTCTCGCAAAGCCCGATGACCCAATCGCCTACTACAACCTGGGAACGCTGTACCTTCGACGGAACTCACTGCCGGACGCGCGCCGCTATCTCGAACAAGCGGTTAAGCTGCGCCCCAACTATGCGGAAGCCTGGAACAATCTCGGCATGGTTTCCGCGCAGCAGGGCCAGGAAGATGAAGCCATCAAGAATTTTGAACGCTCCATCCAGTTCAGGCCAGCCTATGTCACCGCGCTCTTAAACCTCGGGAATCTGCTGCGTCGCAAAGGAAATCTGGCCGACGCACAAAAGCTCCTCCAGCAGGCTCTCGACGCCTCGCCCAACGATCCTGAAGCGAATTACAGTGTCGGAATGCTCTACGCCCGCCAGAACCAGCTGGATCGCGCCGCCGATTATCTGAGCAAGGCCGTTGCGCTGCGCCCCGATTATGCCGAAGCCTTGAATAATCTGGGCATCCTCCTCGTGCGCCAATCGCGATATTCGGAAGCGAAGCAACAGTTCGAGACGTGCATCCAGGTTGCTCCCAGCTTTGACCAGGCCTACCTCAATCTGGCCAAGCTCTACGTCGTGTTGAACGACAAGGAAAAAGCCAAAGAAGTATTGCAGGCATTGCTGCGCCAACAACCGCAGCACAAATTGGCTCTGCAGACTCTGGAAATGCTAAATTAACTTTTTGTGGATTCTTTCCTAAAATACGTGCGCGCCAAAGGAACGTCGTTCATGAATATTCGCGGTTTTGTGCGGCAGACAATCTGCACGACGACCCGGCTAACGTGGCCATGCATCACCGCCGCCTCCCTATCGCTAATATTCTTCGCGCCGCAAGCCTTTGCCGCCCAACAAGCCCCGCAGACCAAGCAAACGACACACCCGGCTTCCCAGGCTCCATCCCCTTTTGCGGATGCGCAAGAACTAATCCAGCAGGGCAAGTTCGCGGACGCTAGAATCCGGATTCAACAAGAACTGCAGCAGAATCCTTACAACGCTCAGGGCTACGCGCTTCTGGGGCTCGTCTACACAGCAGAAAAGAATTATCCTGAGGCTCTCACCGCGTTCCAGCAAGGATTGAAACTCGATCCGAAAGCCACTGGAATTCGCAACGACTTGGGCAACCTGTATGTCGCGCAAGGAAACCTGGATCTCGCTGAAAAAGAGTTTCGCGAGGTTTTGCGCGTCAATCCTGCGGATGACGACGGCAATTACAATCTGAGCCTTGTACTCTTAACCAAGAAACATCCAACCGAAGCAATTCCCTGCTTGCTGCGAATCCACCCGCAAACAATTGCTTCGCGCATCACGCTGACGAGAGCCTATCTCGAGGCGCACAGGACTGCAGAAGCGTTGAAGACGGCGCAGGAACTCTCTGCACAAAACAAAGACAACGTGCAGGTGCACTTCACACTGGGCGTATTGCTGGCCGCCGAAAAACAGCAACGCGCCGCGCAACTCGAACTCGAGCAAGCGAATGGGTTGCAGCCTCAGACTTTCGAAATTCTGTACAACCTCGGTGACGTCTATCTGCAGGGCAACGAGTATACGAAAGCTGAACTCGTTCTGAAGCGCGCCCTGGTCCTGAAACCTGATTCGCCCGAAACGCTGTATCTCCTCGCGCAGGTCTACACCGCGCAGCAGAAGCCGGTCGACGCACTGGATCTGCTAGTGCGCGGCCATAAGCTCGCACCCGACGACATCGATATCATCTACTCCCTCGCGCGCGTCAGCATGTCACAGAATTATTACGAGGACTCCATTCCCCTGCTGGAATCCGGTCTGAAACTCGCTCCTCAGCGCGCCGACCTGCACGCCGCGCTCGGCGAAAGCTACTTCATGTCCGGCAAAGTGGAAAAGGCCATCGAGGAATTCAATCGATTGATCGAATTGGATCCATCCGCGCGGTCCTATGCGTTTTTGGGATTCTCGTACCGCCGCTTGGGCCGCTTCGACGAGGCGCGCAAATATTTTCAAGAAGGACTGAAAAAAGATCCGCGAAATTCCACCTGCCTGTTCAATCTCGGATACATCGAGGAGCGCCAGGGAAACCATGTGGCCGCCGAACATTTTTTCCAGGAAGCGCTGCGCGCAAATCCTGAACAATCCGATGCGCTACTCGAATTGGCAAATCTGCGCATTAAAAGCAAACAATACGCCGAAGCCGCCGAGCTACTCAGAAAATATGTCCGCGTCAGCCGCACGCCGGCGCCGGGATACTACAAACTGGCCATGGTTGAGAGGAGCCTGCACCAAACGGAAGCCGCTCAGCGCGATTTGAGCGTTTTCCAGACGCTTTCCAAGAATGCTCCCACCGGGCCTTATCCTTACCAGCACCTTTTCGATTATCTCGACAATCGCTCGAACCTCTCCGGCACGGAAAAAACGCAACTCGATCTCACCGAGCTGTCGGCTCAGATCCAGAAGCAACCCGACCAGCCGGAAAACTTGTATTTGCTCGCCGAAGGCTACCTGAAACTAGGAAAAGTTCAGGAGGCTCATCAAGCGATCGCCCAACTGGATCAACTCAGCGCCGGAGACTACCGCACGCAAACCGGCATCGGCGTTTTGTTAGCGCGCTACCATTTGTACGACGATGCCATCCTGCATTTCCAGTCCGCGATGAAAGCCAATCCCGATTCTGATGATGTGAAGTTCGATCTCGCGGACGCTTATTTCCGCAAAGGCCAATATCAACAGGCCTTGGAGGTCGCTCAGCAAGTTTCCAGCGCTGGCCAGCAAGACGATGCCTTCCTCTCCCTGCTTGCAGACATCAAGGCGCATCTCGGCCAACCGCCCGAAGCTTCGCAGATTTATCGCAATGCGATCCGGCGAAATCCCGACAACGATCAATATTATCTTTCCCTCACGCTGCTACAGCTTCGCGAAAACGATCTGGGCGGCGCACAAAAAACGCTACAGGAAGGTCTCACGCGAATTCCAGGCTCGGGAAAACTTTTGTGGGGACAAGGATTGGTCTCCGCACTACAGGGCAACACCATGCAGGCTGGCGAGCAATTGACGCAAGCCGTTGATCTTTTGCCGGAGTGGTCGGGCAGCTATTCCACTCTCGGCGTTTTCTACTATCAGACCGGCCAAATCGAAAAAGCCAAAGAAGTTCTTGGCCGCTTCAAAGGTAGCAACGCGGGGGGCCTCGACGTGAATCGTATTGAAGAAGCTTTGGAGAAAGCGCCGCCTATGCCGCTGGTGGTCAACGAACCAATGCCGATGCTCGCTCGTCAGCAACTTCTCCAGTTTGCCCTTTCCGTTGCCGACCGGACTCTCTGAATGCGGACAATCACCAAAACCATAAAATTTCCCGCTTGCAGAAACTGTTTCATCTTGCTCTTTGCATTCGGCGCCGTACTTTGCGCGAATGTCGCATTGATCGCACAATCCGCGCAAACCACAAAGCAGAAAGATGCCCCCATCCCCGTGCATTTTACGGATATTCGGAAGTCCGCCGGCATCACCTTTCTGCAGGATTCCACGCAAACCGACGAAAAGTATTACCTGGAGACCATGGGCACCGGCGTGGCCTGGATCGACTACGACCAAGACGGCTTGATGGATCTTTTTTTCGTGCAGACGGCCGCCACTGACATCTACAAGCCGCCGCACCCGCTGCGCTGCGCTCTCTATCACAATAACGGTGACGGAACTTTTACCGACGTCACGGAAAAAGCAGGACTGGCGGGCGAAGGCCACTACGGCCAAGGCGTAGCCGTCGGCGATTTCGATAATGATGGTTACCCCGATCTCTACGTCACCGGCTACGGCAACGCAATTCTCTATCACAATAACGGCGACGGAACTTTCACCGACGTCACCAGCAAAGCTGGCGTAGCCGATCAGGGTATGTGGTCCACCAGCGCAGGCTGGTTCGATTACGACAAAGACGGCTGGCTCGATCTGGTCGTCACCAATTACATCGACTGGAGCCCGAAGAACAATATATGGTGCGGCGAACACCGGCCCGGCTACCGCTCCTACTGCCATCCCGGAAACTATAAAGGTCTGAAAACCAAACTATTCCACAATAACCACGACGGAACGTTTACCGATGTCAGCGACGCGTCGGGTGTGGGCAAGCCGGAATCGAAAGGCATGGGCGTGGTTCTTGCGGATTTTAACAATGACGGTTGGACCGACATCGCCATTGCCAATGATTCCTGGCCCAATTTTCTTTTCCTCAACAAACATGATGGTACCTTTGAGGATGTGTCCTTTGTTTCGGGAATGGCTGCCAGCGAAGACGGGCGCTACGAAGCGGGAATGGGAATCGACGCGGCGGACGTGGATGGCGACGGCTGGCAGGATCTCTACATCACTCATTTGGACTTCGAGTTGAACCGCCTCTATCACAACAATCACAACGGAACTTTCGACGACGCCACCTTTTCCTCTGGCATTGGAAACAAAGCCATGGGCATGAGCGGCGTCTCCATGAAGTTTATGGACTACGACAACGATGGCTGGCCAGACATCTTGCAAGCCAACGGCGCCATGGTCGATAACGTGGCCCTTTATCACAGCGAAGTTTCTTACAAAGAGCCGCTGCTGATGTTCCGCAATCTCGGCAAAGGTAAGTTCCAGAAAGTCTCCGATTCGCTCGGTCCCGACTTCATTCGACCCATCGCTGGCCGTGGCTTGGCCACAGCTGATTTCGATAATGACGGCGATCTCGACATCGCGGTGAATGTTCGCGGCGATTATCCGGAAATCCTGCGCAACGACGGCGGCAACGCGAATCATTGGCTGGAAGTTCTGCTGATTGGCACAAAATCGAATCGTGACGGAATCGGCGCGTCATTGAAATTGACCTCCGAGGGATTTGTCGCTGTAGAGCAGGCAAAGGGCGGCATGGGCTACATGTCGGCCAGTGATCCTCGAATTCATTTTGGTCTCGGAAAGCGCACGAAGATCAACTCGCTGGAAATCACTTGGCCCAACGGACAGGTCGATCGCCTCACCAACCTCCCGCTCGATCAAATCATCGCCGTCAAAGAAGGCACCGGAATTGTGCCGAAGAATTTTCCTAAGGTCCCCAGCCGATGACCTCCATGCATATCCCACGCAGGCGATTTCTCGGTTCTTCTCTCGTGGCGCTCGGCGCCACGCTGCTCGACGCGCTAGCTACGCCCGTGAGGAAGTGGAACTGCTCGGCCATTCTCGAAGCAAAATCGCTTCCGCACACGCCCGCGGCCTCGCCTGTCACTTTCGTCGATGTGGCTCGCGAAGCTGGGCTGACCATACCGAATGTGTGGGGTGGGTTGGACCACAAGCGCCTGATCATTGAAGCGAAGGGCAGCGGCATCGGCTTCTTCGACTACGACAACGATGGCTGGCTGGATATCTATCTGACGAACGGCTCGCGCCTCGACGCTAAATGGCCTGCCGGCGCCGCGCCCACCTCGCACCTCTACAAAAATAATCGCGACGGCACCTTCACCGACGTTACCGAAAAATCCGGACTCGGCCGCACGGGTTGGCAAACCGGCGTGTGCGTCGGCGACTACGACAATGATGGCTGGGACGATCTGTTCTGCTGCTTCTGGGGGCACAACATCCTTTTCCACAATAATGGCGACGGCACCTTCACCGACGTCACGCGAAAAGCCGGTCTCTACAATGAAGTCGTTCGCTGGGGTTCCGGTTGCACCTGGTTCGACTACGACCGCGATGGCCACCTGGATCTATTTGTTTGCAATTACATCAAGCTCGATCCCGCCACCACCGCCAATCCTGGCGACGCCGCCTCTTGCCAGTGGAAAGGGATTCCCGTGATGTGCGGCCCGCGTGGTCTGGCAGGCGATACCAACAATCTCTTTCACAACAATGGCGACGGCACGTTTACCGACGTCACCGAAAAAGCCGGCATCCTGAAACCCGGACCGCGCTATTCCATCACTGCTGTTTCCTACGACTTCGACAACGATGGTTGGCCCGACATTTATGTCGCCGTGGATTCCGAGCCCAGCATTCTGTTCCACAATAATCACGACGGCACTTTTACCGACGTTGCCGTCGGCGCGGGTTGCGCGTACAACGAAAATGGTCACGAACAAGCCGGAATGGGCCTCGCCATTGGTGATTACGATTGTGATGGCTGGTTCGACATTTTCAAAACTAACTTTGCCGACGACACCTGCAATCTGTATCACAACAACGGCGACGGCACTTTCACCGATGAAGCCTTTTCTTCCGGCGTCGGCATCAACAATCAGTACGTTGCCTGGGGCTGCGGCTTCCTCGACTACGACAATGACGGCTGGCCGGATATCCTGCAGGTCAACGGACACGTCTACCCGGAAATCGAAATGCATCACCTCGGCCAAACTTTCAAAAACCCGCGCCTGGTCTACAAGAATCTCGGCGGCGGCAGATTCAAGGATGTTTCCTCAGAACTGGGCCCCGGCATCAGCGAGCGTTTTTCCAGTCGCGGCGCGGCATTCGGAGACTATGACAACGACGGCGATATTGACGCGCTGGTCTTGAACATGAACGACCTTCCTTCCCTGCTGCGCAACGACGGCGGCAATTTGCAAAACTGGCTCAAGATCAAATTGCTTGGAACGAAATGCAATCGCACTGCAATTGGCGCTCGCGTGCGCGTTGTCACCGGCAATCACGCGCAAATGGATGAAGTTCACAGCGGAGCAAGCGTTATGTCGCAATCCGATTTGCGCCTGCACTTCGGGCTGGGCAAAGCTCAGGCCGCCGATATTGTGGAAGTGAAATGGCCAACGACGCAAAAAGTGGAACGCTTCACGCAGGTGAAGGCCAACCAGATTCTCACCATTCGCGAAGGCAGCGGCATTGTCGACACTTTCAAACCAAAGCCAAAATGACCCGCCCGCCTACGGATGAATCCGCGCAGCCCACCCGCCGCCTGGCGCCAGCTTGATTTTCAATTTGGTCGCGCGATTCACTTGCAGCTTCACCAGCTTGTAGTCGCCCGCCATCCTGTCGGCGTTCTCGCCATCTTGATACGCCTCCATCTGAAAATTGCCCTCCGGCAGAAACGAAAAATCAATCTCCAGTTCGCGTGCCGTCCAGTTGTTCATCGCGCCCACATACCAATCCGAACCATTTCGCCGCGCGATCGCCACATATTCCGCGATTTTTCCATCCAGTGCCTTCGACTCATCCCATTGCGTCGGCACCGCCGCCAGAAACTCCATCGATTCCGGTTCGCGCAGATAATTCGACGGGCTGTCCGATAGCATCTGCAACGGGCTCTCGTACACCACGTACATCGCCAGTTGTTGGCAACGCGTGCCCAGCGCCATTGGGCGATGGTTGATCGGAGCGAACGTAGTCTTCGTCGCATTCAGCATCGCTCCGGGGGTGTAGTCCATCGGCCCCAAAAACATTCGCGTGAACGGCAGCGTCACGTTGTGCTGCGGCTCGGCTTCCGCGCTCCACTTGCTCCACTCCATCCCGCGCACGCCTTCGGTGCTGATGAGGTTGGGCCACGTTCGCGTCATGGCTGCGGGTTTCTGGTTGCCGTGAAAATCCACCAGCATTTTTCGCTTCGCCGTTTCCCTGCTGACCCGATGGTAGTAGTTGATCAGGACCTCGTCGCTGCGCTGCATGAAGTCGACTTTGATTCCCTTGATGCCCCATTTTTGATATTGATCCAGCGCGGGAATTAGCTGGTCGTCCAGCGTTTTCCATACCACCCACAAGATCACCCCAACATTTTTCTGTTTCGCGTACGCCGTCAACTCTTCCATATTGATTTCCGGCACCACGTCCAGCACATTCCCCAGCTTGTACCAGCCTTCATCCAGGATGATGTAGGGAATACCGTACTTCGCCGCGAAATCGATGTAGTACTTATACGTTTGCGTATTGATGCCGGCCTTGAATTCCACTCCATAAACATTGTTGTCGTTCCACCAATCCCACGCCACCTTGCCGGGCTTGATCCAACTGGTGTCCTGCACCTGCGACGGTTTCTCCAGCAGCCACACCAGCGGATTCGTCAGCAAATCCGCGTCACGGTCGACGATTCCCAGCACGCGCCACGGAAAAGTCCGCGTGCCCGTCGTGATCGCGATGTAATCGGCGCTTTCGACAACTTTATAATCGCGATCGCGAGAAAGTTGTTCCTTCAACGGATATGGAGGAAACGTCGCGTTCAGCCCGGTTCCACCTGTCCCCAATAGCCACAGCCCCGGATACTCCTCGACATCCGATTCCGCGATCGCCACTTTTGCGCCTTCGCCTACATCCACCACTGCCGGCAAACTCGCCAGAAAGTCCGCATTGATCTCAAACAAATGCTCCGCCAGATATTTGCGCTCATTGTGTGAGAAGAAACTGTCTTCTTGCGGATAGAAGACGGCGAAATTTCGCGGGAAACGGAAATTTGCTTCCTCACTGTAGATTTTCACCTGCTGCGCCGGCAGAGCGGTCTCAAAGCGGTACGCGACTCCTTCGTTGTACGCGCGAAACACCACCGCATACCCACCTTCCATGTCCAGGCGGAGCTCGTTGTAATTGTCTCGAATCTTTGCGAATTTCTGGCGCACCACCGGTTCGAGCATCTGGTCTTCGTGGCGTTCCTTAGCTCCAATAACCTTGACCTCGCGCCCTAACACCTTGCGGTCCACGTCCATCGACAGCGAACAGTCCTGCAGGATCCCTCTGCCATTCAGCGCCACGTCGTAACGTATCCCTTGCGCCGTGTGGATTTTCACTTCGATTCGCTGGTCAGGTGAGCGCAAGATGTAGCCCGCCTGTGCGTTCGCTGGCAGCCCCATCACAAAAACCGCTGACATCATCAAAAGAGACTTCGACCATAACGTATTCATGGCGCAGTTCCTTCTTTCTGCTTTCTAAAACTTGCGATGAGACTCGAACTTGCGATGAGACTCGGCCACTCGCTTCGCGTCAGGCCGTTTCTGGAGCGACACTCACCAGCTCAAATTGAACCTTTTGCACTCCCAGGACTGGGTGTGTCGCGGTCAGTTGCACGGTTCCCGCCTGTTCCTTTGCGCGTATCCAGATAGCGCCCGTACCACCGATCAGCGCGAATGGATTATCGCCGATCATCTCCGCCGGACCTTCCAGTTCCAGCTTGATCGCGTCGTTTGCAAACGGCCGGATCGCGCCATACTCATCCGTCACGCGAAGAACCACGCGCGTCGTGTCGGCTCCGTCCGCATCTAATTTCGTGTCGTCCGGCAGCAGCGTGAATTTCTGATCGATGCCCTTGCCCGAAAGCGTCTTGGTAATCACCTTCTTGCCTTGTATGTACCCTTCAATGCGCAGGTCTCCCCATTGATGTACGGCAGGGCCCAGGTTCGCGGTGAACGGCGCGTAACGCAGGTGTTGAAATTGCGTTTTGTCCGGGTCGGCTTCGGCCACCAGCTTGTCGCTAACATAAAATTTCAGGTGGTCGCAGTTGGAGCACACCATGCCCTTCGTGAATCCGATCGATTCATCGCCGCGCGCCCAGTGGAACGCGGGCTCCAGAACAACTTCCTCCGAAGGGTCGCACTGCGATTTGTAAAATCCCGCCGCGGGCTTCGGCTCACGAAAAATGTCCGTCACGCCGTGGTAACAAATACGATCGCCACTGCCGAAATCATAGTGCGTGTTGTAGTCGAACGCGCACCAGCCAATTCCCCCGGCATACTGCGGATTGGAAGCCAGTTGATCGTGAACGCGCGCATGGCGGACGGTGTGCTCCATCAGCCGCTCTTTGTTATCGATGGTCTTCGTGGGATACGTGTGGCCAACAAATTCGGTGTTCAGATAACGCGGATGATTGGGCGGCTTCAACGGCCAGCCGAAGTCGTTCATGGTAAAAACATCTTCCAGAAATTCCGACTCCTGGAAGTAACGGATGCCGCCGGTTTGACGCGTTGGGTCCAGCTTATGCGCTAGCGCGTTGGTCCGAATGTAAAAATCGTGATCGTCTTTCGATTCGTTGATGCGCACTCCCCACAGGATGACGCTGGGATGATTCCAGTCGCGTTCGATCATGCGCCGCACATTATCGATGGAAATCAGTTTCCAGGCTTCATCGCCGATGTGTTGCCAGCCGGGAATTTCTTCCAGCACCAGCAGCCCCAATTCGTCACAAGCATCCAGAAAGTGCCGCGATTGCGGGTAATGCGATGTGCGCACAATGTTGCACCTCAGCTTCACCCGCAAAATTTCCGCGTCCCGTCGCTGTGGCCGCCCCGGCATCGCTTGCCCCACAAACGGAAACGTCTGATGGCGATCCAGCCCCCGCAATTTAATTACCTTGCCATTCAATTCGAATCCGTGATCAGTGAATTGCGCTTCCCGAAATCCGATTCTCCGCGAATCCTGATCAACCGTCTGCGCCCCTTTCACCAGCCGCACCTGCACCGAATACAGGTTCGGCGTCGCCAAGTCCCACAATTTGATACCGCTCAAATTGTCCAGCGTGACGGCATATGCCACCGCCTCGGCCGCCGCAGCCGACGACGCGGGAACCTTCGCCGCGCCTTTCGCCACCACCCGATTCCCATCGCGCAACTCAACTTCAACATTCATCGGCTCGCGCGAGGCTTCCAGGCTCTGCACAAAACAGTCCACCTGCAGCCGCGGATGCGCGCTCAGCACATCCATCGGCTTCGCAAAAATGTTGGCGATAAACGTTCCCGGGACCCCGCGCAGCGACACCTCGCGGTAAATCCCTCCGAACGTCAAGTAGTCGATCTGGTATCCAAATGGAGGAACGTCGGGTCGCTCCGTCGAATCCACATCCACAGCCAGCACATTCTCCCCGTCAAAATCGAGGTGCGGCGTCAAGTCAAACGAAAACGGGGTGTAGCCGCCCTTGTATTCCCCAAGCCGCACGCCATTGATCCACACCGTCGACGCGGTCATCACACCTTCAAAGTCCACAAATATGTGCTTCCCGCGCGCTTCCGGAGGCAGCTTGAATTTCCGCCGGTAAATCGAAACGAATTCGTAATCCTTGTCGTCGAAACTGTGCCAGGGCAGTTTAATGTTCGTGTGTGGTACCACCACTCGTTGAAACGCCGCGTCATCAAAAGCTTTGTCGTGCGCCCCTTCAACGAATTTCGGGTTGTAGCGCCAGTTGCGATTGATCGGAAGAATCAGGCGTCCGCCAGCCGCAGAATCGCTGGCTTGCTGCGCACTCTCCGCCAGAGCACCGTGCGCCAGAGTCGCGCTGGCAAGCACCGTTCCTGTCGTTTTCAAAAAATCGCGTCGGTCCATGGGATTCCTTAGTGTTCGGTCTCGTCAAGAAAATATGCAACAGAGAACCAGAACGGAAAAAGCTTAACAGGTTTGTCGACCCATTTCAGAATGTCGAATTATTCGCGAATGCAGTTCCGCGGATTTCCGTGCTTACGAACTTCACACATCGCACAAATCGACGGCTTGCCTCAACGACGTCAGCGGATCGCGCGTCGGCACGAATTCATGCGCCACGTAGCCCTGATATCCCGAGGCCACAATCCCGCGCATCACGCCGTCCCACTGCACTTCCTGCGTATTGTCCAGTTCGTGCCTTCCCGGAACTCCTCCGGTATGGAAGTGCCCCAGCCACTGAATGTTCTGCTGAATCGTGCTGATCAGGTCTCCCTCCATGATCTGCATGTGGTAAATGTCATACAGCAACTTCACGCGCGGCGAATTCACCGCCTCCGTCACCCGCACTCCCCAAGCCGTGTGGTCGCACATATAATCCTTGTGGTCGACCTTGCTGTTCAGCAGTTCCATACATATCGTTACGCCGTGATCTTCCGCGATTTTCTTTACTCGGTTCAATCCCGCAATCGTGTTCTTCGCGCCCTCATCGTCTGACATTCCCGCGCGATTTCCTGAAAACGTGATCACGTTGGGCACTCCGGCCTTGGCTGCCAGCGGAATATTCTTGCGAAACGCCTCCTCAATTTTTGCGTGATTTTCCGGGCGATTCATCGCGCTCGCGATCTCGCCGCCTCCCGCGTATCCCATGCTGCAAATCAGCCCGTAGCGTGTGGGCACAACAAACTCTTCCGGATTCAGCAGGTCCACCGCCTTCAAACCCATCTGTGCGGCACTGGCGCACAGTTCGTCCAGCGCAATCTGCTGGTAGCACCAGCGCGACACCGACTGCTTCACCCGGCCTTTGCGCGGAACCGGCGCTCTTTGCTCAGACCACAACGTCGATGGGACGGAAGCCATAGTCACACCCGAAAGCGTGCTCTTCAACATGTTGCGTCGCGATACTCTGCTCATATCGATTTTCCCGAGTCTACCCGAGAAACGCGGCCGCAGCGAGGTTGTTCTGCCCAAAAGTCGTATATCGTTCGCGTTTCCATCCACTTATTTTTTGACAAGATAGCCTCGCGCCACTTCCTCAAATTGTTGTATCTGATTTTCCTGCCATCGCTGGTCGCGCCCTAATTCAACCGCCAGGATTCGCGCCACCCGTGGCGCCATCTGCATCGCAGCCTTTGCATTCAGGAACAGCGCGCGGATGCGTCGCGCCAGCACGTCTTCCACAGAGCGCGCCATCTCCTCGCGCGCAGCCCACACAACTTCCGCCACGCAGTACGGCAGCGCCGGATGCAGCGCTTCTCCGAGACTGGCGTCGGCGCGGATCATCTCCTGTATCAACGGCGCGTCGGATCCGTAAAACGCCAGCGCCCCAAACCGCTCCGCTTTCTGATCGTGTCCGTGAATACTTAAATGCTTCGTTACGCTTGCGCGTTCCGTCAGGCACGCTAGCGTTGCAGCCTCGTCAACGCAATGCTCCGCCATGTTTCGGTACGTGGTCCACTTGCCGCCCGCAATATTCACCAGACCGGTACGATCGATCTGAATGGCGTGATCGCGCGACAGCGACGCCGAGTTTTTCTTGTCTCCGGATCGCAACAGCGGCCGGATTCCCGCAAACGCGCTTAAAATGTCGTCTTTCGTTGGCTTCTTCGCAAGATACTGGCTCGCGGTATTCAGCATGAACTCGATTTCTTGCTCCATCGGCACTGGCTCCAGCCTGGCTTCTTCCACCGCTGTGTCCGTGGTTCCCACCAGCGTGTGTTCATGCCACGGGATCGCGAACAGCACCCGCCCATCGCTTGTGCGTGGCACGATGATGGCGTGATCCCCGGGAAGAAATGATCTGTCCAGTACGATGTGCGCGCCCTGGCTTGGGTAAACCATCGCTTCTGCGCCCGGGTCCGCTAAGTGCCGCACCGAATCGGTGAACGGTCCCGTGGCGTTGATCACTACCTTGGCGTGCCACGTAAATTCTTCGCCAGTCTCCACGTCGCGCGCTTGCACGCCACCCACCAGGTTGTCCGCGTCTTTCGTCAGACCGGTCACCCGCACATAATTCAGCAGCGTGGCTCCTTGTTCCGCCGCCGTCGCCACCAGGTCGATCAACAACCGCGCATCGTCAAACTGCCCGTCATAGTAGATAACCCCGCCGCGCAGGCCGTCCGTGTTGATGTTCGGCAGACATTTTAGAGTTTCGTCTTTCGACAGCAGTTCCGATGGTCCGAATCCATATTTCCCGGCCAAACCTTGATAGAGCTTTAGCCCGATTCCGTAAAAAGGACCTTCCCACCATGAGTAGTTCGGCACAACAAAAGGTATCTCGCTCACCAGATGTGGCGCGTTCTGCCGCAGAATACCGCGCTCCTTCAGTGCTTCCATTACCAGCGAGACTTGCCCTTGCTCCAGGTAGCGCACGCCGCCATGCACCAGCTTGGTGCTGCGGCTCGACGTTCCTTTCCCAAAATCATGTTGCTCCAGCAGCAGCGTCCTGTACCCGCGAGCCGCCGCGTCGAGCGCCACTCCCACACCCGTTGCTCCACCTCCGATCACAATCATGCTCAGAGGCTCGCGTTGCGCACGAGCTTGCTGCAACATCTCTTCGCGTTTCGTGGCATTCTCCTTCCTGAATGTTCCCGCGGGCGAGCGCTCAACGATTTGTTCGCCTGCCGACAAGTGAATCATGGAAGCGCACAGCCGGTCCAGCATCACCGAAAAAATTCATTTTGCGTTATGGGCTTGCGTAACAGCCTGACTCAAGGCATTTTATAGACCACCAGGGCGCTCTTCTCGCGCGTCGGTCACATTTCGGGAACTCGACTTCGATCACGACCAACACCTCCAGCGCCGACCCTGTGATTGTCTTGATGATTTACCCGCGTTCCGTGGAAAGGACTGCGAAATGAATCTGACGGCCATTGATTGGGTCATCATGTTTCTTTACTTCGCTTTCGTCTTGGGCATCGGCATCTTCCTCAAGCGATTCATGAAGACCAGCACGGACTTCTTCCTCGCCGGGCGCTCTCTTCCCGCCTGGGTTTGCGGCATCGCTTTCATGGCCGCTAATCTTGGCGCCGTGGAAGTGATTGGCATGGGCGCGTCGGGCGCGAAATACGGAATCGCCACCAGCCACTTCTATTGGATCGGCGCGATTCCCGCCATGGTGTTCGTCGGACTCTTCATGATGCCTTTCTACTACGGCTCGCGCGCCCGTTCCGTACCGGAATTTCTGCGCCTGCGTTTTGATGAAAAGACACGCGCTTTTAACGCCATCTCCTTCGCCGTGATGACCATCTTCTCGTCGGGCATCTCGATGTACGCCATGGCCAAGTTGATTCAGATCCTTCATATCCTCGACGTGCCGCTGGCCAAGATGGGCCTGCCGGTGTCCTGGTCCTTCCACCTGAGCATCTTCATTTCGGCCCTGATTGTGCTCGGCTACGTGTTCCTTGGCGGCCTCACCAGTGCGATTTACAACGAGGTCCTTCAGTTCTTTCTGATCGTCGCCGGATTTTTGCCTCTCGTTCTACTCGGCTTGAAAGATGTGGGTGGATGGAGCGGCCTGAAGACCCGGCTGCCGGAAACCTTCACGCATTCCTGGCTGGGCATGACTAATCCCCACAACAATCCCCTGGGCGTCGAATGGTTCGGCCTGGTCATGGGCCTCGGCTTTACTCTTTCGTTTGGCTATTGGTGTACGAACTTTCTTGTGGTTCAGCGCGCCATGGCTGCGGGCTCCATGACTGACGCTCGCCGCACGCCCCTGATCGCGGCGGTTCCGAAAATGTTTTTTCCGGCTCTTGTGATTCTGCCCGGAATGATCGCTTTGGTCGTGCCCGCTGCACAGCACGCCATCACCGTCAACGGCGTCGTTCAAATGCAGCCAGCAACCGATGCGGGCAAGGGCCTCATCCCCGTCAAGCTCGACGTCGCCACCGGTAAGCCTGCGCTCGACCGCGATGGAAAACCAGTCCTCGATTACGACTTGGCCATCCCCAACTTGCTGCTTCACTACTTTCCCACTGGAATCTTGGGACTCGGCCTCACTGCGCTTCTGGCCAGCTTTATGTCGGGAATGGCAGGCAATGTCACCGCCTTCAACACTGTCTGGACCTACGACATATATCAGTCCTACATCCACAAAGGCGCTTCGGACAAACATTACTTACACATGGGACAGTTCGCCACGGTCTTCGGCGTCTTGTTCTCGATCGCCGCGGCCTATGCCGCCAATCGTTTCAATAACCTGATGGACTTTCTGCAACTGGTGTTCGCGTTCGTGAACGCCCCGCTGTTTGCCACTTTCCTCCTCGGCATGTTCTGGAAGCGCACCACGGGACACGCCGCGTTTGCCGGCCTGCTCTCCGGCACCGCCGCGGCTGCGCTGCACCACGGCTTGTCACTGCCCCAAGGCGACAGCATCGGAATCAAAGGCGGCTGGATCGCGGTGCTTCACAACTATCCCAGCGAAATGGCGCAGAATTTCTGGACCGCCATTTGGGCTTTTGTCACTTGCTTTCTGGTCACCGTCGCGATCAGCTTCATCACCAAGCCTCGCGATGAAAAGGAACTCGTTGGGCTGGTGTACTCGCTGACGAAGAAGCCCAGCGAAGAACACCTGACTTGGGTCCAGCGCCCGGCGTTTCTCGGCGTAGTGGTCCTTGTCCTTGCAGTGGTTCTGAATTTTATCTTCAGGTAGACGGGAGACTCGCGATGAGCCTGGATATTCGTTACCCCATCGGTTGGATGTTTAGCTTGTTCGGCGTGATCCTGTCGTTGTTTGGCTTGTTGGGCGACCAGCAAATCTACTCGCGCTCGCTTGGCGTCAACATCAATTTCGACGCGGGCGTGGGCCTGCTCGTTTTTGGCCTCTTGATGTTGCTGCTGGCCTGGCGAGGCTCCGCCAAGCTCAAGGCGGCTCGCACCGCTACCAAAGCCTGATCGCCAAAACTTCAGGCTGAAGCATCCTGCAACCCTTGGTTTCTACGCTATTTGGGGGAGTACAGCTAGGTAGGACGGCCGGAGCGGTTTCAAGTTCTCTCTCTTCCGCGCGAATGAAAAGAACCAGATCGCTTCCGGCCGACAAGCCACGATAGCGAATTCAGCTCTGGAGAGTTGTCACTGCAAAGTCACAAACACGCAAACTAATTGTCGCCATTCCGGTCGCGGCAACGCCTAAGTGTCAGTACGCATTCTTGTCCGTAAAACCGCGAAACAGTGTCAACACCACGATGAGCAAATCAAACGCCAGCGTCCAGTTGCGCACATAATACAGATCATATTCGACGCGCTTGTCAATCGATGTGTCCCCGCGCCATCCATTTACCTGCGCCCACCCCGTTATGCCGACCTTCAGATGATGACGCGTGTTGTAGTTGCCCACTGACTGCATGAACCTTTGCACCAGAATGGGGCGTTCGGGCCGCGGGCCAACCACGCTCATGTCGCCTTTGAGCACGTTGAAAAATTGCGGCAACTCGTCCAGTCCGGTCTGCCGCAAGATTCTGCCGAGCCCGGTGCAGCGTGGATCGCCTTTGACGGTCCACCGCGTGTCGCTATCTTCTTGCGACGACACCTTCATGGTTCGGAATTTGTACATGCGAAATAGCTTTCCATTCAGGCCAACGCGATCCTGCGCAAAAATAATCGGGCCCGGCGACGTCAGTCGTACCCCCAAAGCAATCAGTGCCAGCAGCGGTCCCGCAATAACGAGCATCGAAAACGAAAACACCAGATCGAAAGCTCGTTTCAAAATCACGTAGAGCGTAGACTCCGCTCGGGTGGACTGCAAATCCAGCATCAGCAAATCGCCCAGCGGAAAAACCCTCTGCCGCGTCGGAATTCCCTCTCCCACTTCCAGCACCAGCCGCACCGGCACGCACAGTGGAGCGAGTTGTGCCCGCAACCGAGGCAAATCGCCGAATGACGCCGGCGGAATAGCGATGATCACGTCGTCAAAACCGTTGCCAATCGCCAGTTCATCAACGTCGGAAAGCTCGTACACCGGATACCGCTCCACCGCGCATGTTTGTCCCGGCAGGCGAATGTGTCCCTTGATTCCGCAGGGCGCCACCGCTCCGATCGAAAGCGACTCGGCGACTCGTACGGCAAATTCATCCGCGCCGACAATCAGCAGATGTATCGCTCCTTTATCTTTGAGCCGGCTATTTTTCCAGTACCAACGAAACGCTCTTTGCAGCAGCAGCGTCAGCAGGAATAAATTGAAGCCGCTGATCCAGATAAAGACACGCGAAAATGTGGAACCGCGATAAAAGAAGCCGATTGCCAGTACCGCAGCGTAGGTCGTCACGCAGGCCAGCAGAACTCTGTGACTCTTGCCTTCAGTCACTAGATGCTGTTCCAGCGATGTAAGTTCGTAGTGTTCCGCAGCCAAAGCCCAAAATACGGTCGTCAACAATAGCAGACCAAAATAGGTGAATGGATCCACGTCAGCGGAGTAATTGGGGATCAAGCGTGTCCCGAACCGGAAGTATGCGGCCACGGCGAAGGACGCCAGCGGTACCGAAAACACCGCCACCGTCAGCAACATTTGCGCGCGTTTGAGTCGGCCACGAATCATAGCGATAAAGCGGAGTACTGGCTTTCCTCCAGCTTCTCGGATACAAATCGCAAAAAGTTTTGTTTGAAGTGTGTTTCGTCGAATCGCTCGGCCTGCTGCCTGATGAAAAATGGCGAGAATCTGTTCTCCGCCGCCTCGAAAGCGCACATCGCTTCCACGAGTAAATCCGTTGATTGTTCCCGAAAGAACACGCCGCAGGAAGTCTCCGCCGGCGCCGGCGCATCCGGATAAAACCCTTTCACCGTTTCCAGTACGCCGCCGCGTCCGAACGCGATCACCGGGCGGCCAAACGACAGCGCCTCCACTGGAACAATTCCGAAGTCTTCCTCTCCGGGAAAAAGCAGCGCGCGGCAATGCGCGTACTGCTCGCGCAGATCTTCGTCAGACAGCGCCCCGCAAAACTTGATCGTCGGCCCGGCTTTCTTGCGCAGCGTTTTCCACTGCTCCCCTTCGCCGACAATGTGTAAACGCCGCCCCAACCGGTTGCAAGCCTCAATGGCCAGGTCGAAGCGCTTGTACTCCACCAGCTGCCCCACAACCATGTAGTAGTCCTCAATCCGGTCGGCCAGATAGCCGGCGTGCACCTTCACTGGTGGATGAATCACCGTCGACTCTCTTCGGTAATGTTTGCGGATTCGCGCGGCCACGTTCTGTGAATTTGCTACGAAGTGATCCACACGAGCAGCCGAAGCCGCATCCCACATTCGCAGGTAGTGCGCCACAAGCGTGAAAATGGGACGCGACACCGTGCCGAGACTCTTGCCGCTTCTGTAGGCATGATAGAAATCCCACAAATAGCGCATCGGCGAATGGCAATAGCAAACGTGACACGTCCGCGCCCCCGTCAGAACTCCCTTCGCCGGACCTGATTCGGAACTCAGCACCAGGTCGTATCCCCTCAGATCGAATTGCTCTAGAGCAAACGGATACAGCGGCAACATGTGACGATGCCACCGCCGGCTGCCCGGTATCTTTTGCAGGAATGAAGTCTTCACCGACCGTTTCTGCAACAAAGGTGACAATTCTTCGTGATCCGCCACCACGGCAAACACATCGGCGTTCGGAAACATCTTCGCCATCGTCTCCACAACTCGCTCGCCACCCCGCCGGTTGACGAACCAGTAGTGCACAATCGCCACACGCGTCTTCTGCAAATCGATGACGCTTTGCGGTACCAGTTCCGCCGCCTTCTCCTGTGCTCCCGCTTTTAAATGCAGGCTCATGATCTCGTGCTCTTCACTCGCGCTTTTCTCAAAATATAACGGTGGTACGCGCTACGCGGGTTCAACTCATCCACGATCTCCAGTCCCGCGCGCCGAAAGCACACTTCAAGTTCCGTCGCACTCCGGCGGATTCTCCGTATGCCCCGCCGCCAGAACCTTGGAAGCACAAAGTCCGGTAGCCCTGTCTTGCACTGGTAAAGTAAATTTTGTTCGCGAGTATCGAATTGCAAATAAGCAATTCCGTTTTCTTCAAGAAGTTCGCTCACCGTGTGTAGGTATCCTTCGATCACGGCGAAATCCGGAATGTGCTGAAAGACCAGCAGCGAATACAAAAAATCGACTTTCCCCGCGAATTCTCCTGCTTTGTGTAACAAATCTTCGGGACCCGAAATTGCCGCAAGGGCCACATTGCGAATGCCGTTGTCGCCGGCATAAGAAACGGCGCGCCGCACCATTCCTTCCGCGATATCCACGCCCACCATTCCCTCGAACTCTCGCGCCATCGGGAAAAGCAGCCGTCCAACTCCGCATCCCAGCTCCAGGCCGATTTGCCTTCGAATGGCGCGCTCCCGGATCAGCGGCAGAAGTTCCTCCTTCACCGTTCGCTCACCGCTCTCCCAGAATTTCTTGGGATCGGGCTTTTTCAGGTCCGTCAAGATATACGTATAGGCATCGGCTTCGGCAAACTTTTCCCAAACGTCGTTCGGCGCTTGCTGTGTTCTATAGTTCGGTTTCATGATGCTATCTTCGAAAAAATATGGCGCTCAAGAAACGCCGGCTGGAATCAGCGACAATCTCGCGTCGGTTCCCTCTAATTTCGCGAAAGAAAACGGTAATAAATCTCAATGTGCTTGCGAGTGAATTCCTGCCAGGTAAACTGCTTCGCTCTTTGCAGACCTTTGGCTCTCAGCGACTCGCGAAGCTCGCTAGAATGCCCCAGACGCTCAATCGTTTCAGCCAGATTCTCCGCGTCTTCCGAATCAAAATACGCCGCCGCATCTCCTGCCACTTCAGGAAGGCTCGCCGCTTGCGAGCACACCACCGGAGTTCCGCAAGCCATGGCCTCAACAACAGGCAAGCCAAATCCTTCCGCATTCGACGGCATCACCAGCAATTCCGCCGCAGCGTAAATCTTCGGCAACAGCGCCTGGGAAACATACGGAACAAATACAACTTTGTCGGCAATTCCGAGCCTCAAACATTCCTCAACGATCGTGCGCTTCCACCTCGCGTCGTCGCCCACGATCACAAGTTCGTGACAGAGTCGCTTCCGCGCATTGAGCTGCGTCAGCGCTTGTAGCAACGTCGAAACATTCTTATGCGGCTTCAAGTTCCCCACGTACAGCAGGTACGGCCGCGATATTCCCAGTTTTTCTACAACAGACTTGCACTCCTGTTTGTCATAGCCGGAATGAAACTCGGTGCCCACTCCGCAGTGAATCACCGTAATCTTCGTTGCCGGAACTCCCAGCGCCTCCACGATCTGCGCCTTCGAGTAATTCGACACGGTGACAATGTGATCCGCCTTCCGCGCCGCAAAGTTCAGCATCGGTCTGGCATAAAGATAGGACCTCGCACTATGCCGGTAAGGCTCGCAACTGATGTGAATGACGTCCATGATCGAAACGATCAGAGGCCCTCGGTGCAGCACCGGAACGTTGTAGTGCGGCACGTGCAGCAGATTGCATTCCTTCGCCGCCCGCGGAACCAGCAATTGTTCCCACAACGTGTAGATCGGCGCGTTCACCACCGTCACCCGCGAGCACCATTCTTTTACCCGCGTCGCATCCGCTCCCCTCACAATGGCATGCAGTTCCAGCCCATTCGCGCTGTGCCCAAAACCCTGCAAAAGATTTTCCGTGTACGTGCCAATTCCGCCGACCAACCACCGCGCGTCGATAGTCACAGTTTTGGACATTCCGCCAGCCAATCAGCTTGCTCCACCGCAGACACGTTCACGTTCATCATGAAGATAAGCCGCAGTCCAATTGCGTCACGGGCGCCGATGCGCGCGACGTCAGCATCCACAATCCTGCCAACATTCCCACTTCCCGTATCACGATCGCCCAAGCAACTCCGATTGCCCCAAACGTTCGCCCAAGAACCAGATCCAACAGCACTGTCGCCGCCGCAGTTATCGCAAACAGCCCCATCAGGCCTGACTTACTGTTCGTCGCGATCGCCACATTGGTGTAAATCGAATTTAGAAAGATGAACGGACACGCCAACGCCATCACCGAAGCCAGCGCCCCGCTGCGAGAGAATGCTGGACCATAGAGCACGTTGATCAGCCTTGGAGCCGCCAAAAACGCAATGACCGTGCACGGCGTCAGGGTGACCGCAATCCAACGTGCCCATTTCCTTGCATAGTTTTTCAGATCCTCCGGTGACGCCGACCTGCGCACCATCTCGGGCAGGACTACCGTGCCAAATAGCCACGACACGACGTATGCCATCGCGAGGATCGCGTTCGGCGCTGAAAAATTGCCCAACTCAGATAGCGGAACAAGGGCAGCCAGCACGATCGTATCGGCCCGTACGATCAGGTTGGCCAACCCGTAACTGATTCCGAATGGCGCGGATTTTGTGACCACCTTCCAAAACAAGAGATGCTGCGGCCACGTTGGCCGAACGCCAGCCCGCGTTAGCACTAAAAACAGGACAGCGAGTTCGAACATTTGCCCGGCCGTAAGCCCAAAAAGCAACCATACGATTCCCCAACCTCTCACGTACACCAGCCAGATCCAAATCAGCAGCAATACACTATGCACGGCCTGCGCCGGGCCAATCAGACTCGTTCTTGAACACGCCTTCACAGCCGACATCTGCAGTTGCGAGTAAGATTGCAGCGCCGTGCGCGCGGTAATCCATGCCGCAATCGCCCACACGAACGGCGTGATGCTCACCCACAATCCAATCCCGGCCAGAAGCAACGCGGCCGCGGCGATCAACAGTGTTTTGCACAGATACAATCGGCCCAGAATTTCGCCGCGCGCTCCCATGCCTTGGCTCAGTTCGGTGATTGCCGAAGTTTGCAGTCCGCTATCCGCAAACATAATCGCCACCGTCACCACCGCCAGGCATGCGGTGTACGCGCCCAGAACCGTTCCGCCAAAAACGCGAGCGATCAGCAGCGTCGCGGCAAAGTTGGCCGCGCGCACCGCTGCTTCACCGCCAAGAACGCTGCCAAGTGGTTTAAGTATGTTTTTCATCCTGGAAAAATCGGCTTCTGCGCATAATTTGGCCAGTAGCTGCTCGATTGACCGCTAAGACTTAACAATTGTCATGTGCTCAGTAACGCCCGTAACTGTCCGCCCACCGAGCGCTCCCTGCTCGCCCAAGCAACTGCCAGCACCACCATCACACCTACCTTGATAGAAGCAGCAGCTTGCGTTCCGGCGAGGTACACCAAAAAACAGATCCACACAAAACACAACGCCGCTCCGTAGTTCATGAATCCCGGCTTGTTTTTCCCGGTTGCCTGAATCACAAGTTCGCACCATCCAACGGCCAGGCCCCACAACAAGCCCACGACAATCGCGCCCGGATAACCAAAGTTGATGTACCCTTCGCCCATAATCGTCAATCGCAGGCCCCCGGTTTCGCTTGTTTCATCTAGCCCAATGAGTTTTGTGCTGATGGCGCGAAGGCTGTGACGGCTGCTCCAGTCGCTGGCGATACTCGGCAAAGGAATCAGTGCCTGCTCGAAGGTTGTCCCATTCAGAGATTCGCCGTGAAGTAGCGACAGCGTCCACGCCAGGTCCCGCACTTCCGGAAGCGCGGTGCTTGAAATCATCACCACCTGCTTGGGGCTCACATCCATCGCAATGATCCCAATCAGAAAAATGCATTGCGAAACAATGTACACAATGGCCACACACACCAGAACTTTGCGCGTAAGTTGGTACAGATTGCTCCGTTGAATCCCCACAAGAATCAGCACCGCCAGCGCCACAGCCAGCAGGTTCGCTCGTCGCAATGGCAAAAGAAGCGCTATGCAACCGATCACCGCCGGAACAATTCTCAGTATTTTCGGGTGCTTCCCTGCTCCGAACAGAACGAACGGAAGCGATACTGTCAGCAAATCCATGGCCCGGTTGACCAGCCACTCTTCCCTCGCAGACCCGCTTAAAATATCGCTGGTGATATATCGCATCACCGGCCATTTGGCGGGCTCTGTCAAATAATCCGCGGCGCCCAATTTCCAATACACGAAGAACATCAGTCCTGAGCCAATCAGCAAGATAATCCGAAACAATTTCTCCGCAAGGTCCATGTCGATGGCCAATGGGACGCCGCGAATCCCACTGCACCCGCTGTAATTCAGCTTCCATGCGTAGCCCACAGCGCCCGCAAACAAACCGACGCAATTGATCAGCATCGCCGTCGCATATAAGGTCTCAGAATTGGACCGTATGGAAGTGTGCTCGGTCGTAAGATCCGCCAACGTATAGCCAAACACGATATGCACAACGGCGAACCAGAAGAACAGCACGCACAGCGTCTTTGTGGTCCCTAACCTCTTGCTGGCGCTTTGCCGCACCAGGTACACGGTCCCGCACAACAGCGACGCTCCGGTCAGCGCGAGCGTCAGCGGAGCTGCATACTGCGTAATGCCCACCAGCGCAGCCAGCAACAACGCAACAAGACAAAGCGCGATGATCAAAACAGTGAACCCCTAAACTCCATAAGAATTCGATTTCCCGTGATGTCAGGCCCACCACATCGATTTCCGTGCGGCGTGCCTGTTTCTTACTCAGTCCAGCGGCTCAACATCAATCTGGTCCGCTTCCACGGTCGCGGAACGCTGGATCAGGTCGAAGGAAACCACCAACCTCGTTCGATTCTTCAACTGAACCACGACGCCCTTCAGCCCCGCGAGTGGTCCGCCCTTCACCCGCACGCGACTGCCAACAGCCGTATAGGGGTGCGGTTCTACGTTGCCTTCGTAATTCATGCACCGTCTTAGAAACTGAATATCTTCCTCGGGCATACAAACCGGCTGACTCCCGAAGCCCACCAGACTCGCGATCCCCGGAACCTCCAGCACCTGCAATCGTTTTTGCAGCGACATCCGCACGAAAACGTAACCGGGAAATAGCGGCCGCATTAACCGTACCTTGCGGTCTTTCCACTGCCGTATCGAACTGTACAGCGGAAGAAGTTGTTCAATATTTCTCAGCTCTAGCTGCTCGGCGACCTTCTTTTCATGATTGGCTCGCGTATACGCGGCATACCAGCGGTCGTCTTCATATGCGAAGGACGCTCGATGCTCAACTTGGCACTCGCCTTGGACCTGCATCGCCATATCTCTTCATCACCGCCCTTTTTCAACGCAAAGCTTCGCCCCGTCACTTACAGGGAACATGTGACCTACCCGTCTCCACCAGAAGATTTCCGCTAATCCCCTTCTGACTGCTTCGTTTCGGCCGCTGACACTCCCCCGGCTAACCGCGAAACGAATCTTCTTGCGCGCGTCAATGTGCTGGCGCGTTGTTGCACCACGTACTCCAGTTGTGGCTGCACACTGCGCACCATGTTCAGCACCAGGATTTTTCCGGGATCCTCAGGATCCGTCTTTTCCCAATTGTCTTTGCCTAATACCCAGCAAGCTCCCAGCGCCAGTGCTGCCAGCATGCCCAGCACGGTCAAAAGCGCGCGCGGTGGAAATACCTTTTTCTCGGGAACGTCTGCGGGATCCAACACTTTCACGCTTGGAACTTCTTTGGCTTCCTGAACTTTTGCTAACTCGTATTGCTGCGTGAGTATTTCAAAGATGGTTTCTTCCACCTTTGTTTTTCGGTACAAATCCGCGTACGTTACTCCCAGCAGCGGTAGTTTTCGGATCGATGGATAAAGCTCGCCGTCTTTTGCGCCTTCTGCTCCGTCCGCTCCCAATCCTGGTTTACCCCCGAGCTTCTGAATCTGGCGATTCAATTCATTCACGCGAGCCTGTGCCGTGCGAACCCGCACGTTATAGTCCGTGTAGATCTGACGAAGCCCCTGCAACTCCGTCTCCGTGGCGATCAGTTCCCCCTCCAGCGCCGCCGTCGCTTCCACCATCGCTTTGCCCTGCTCCTTGATGTCTAGCGTTGCGTTATTGCTCGCAAATTGGCTGAACTCCTTTTCCGCCGACTCCAACTCCACCTTCACCTGCCCAAGCCGCCCCTCCAGAAACTCGCGTTCTCGGTGCGCCGATGACGTATTCAGCTGCGTCACCACGTTGTTCAGTTGCGCCACGTATTCCTGCGCCATTGCCCGCGCCCGCTGCGGATCGTGGTCCTCCACGTGAATTGTCAGCACGCCGCTTTTGTGATCAATGGAGATATCCGTTCTGCTCGTCAGTTCTTTTCTGGCGTCCACCCACCGCTTCACTCGATAGATCCGGCGCAGATCGAATTTGTCCACCAGATCGTCCTGAACCGTACGGCTCGTCAAAACTGTCGCGAACAAGTCGCCGGAGGTCTTCATGCCCAGCAGATCGCCGCCAAGTGCGCCAAGACTGCCCCCCATTTTCCCTACAATACCGGCCAGCATCGCCAGACCCTGGCCCTGCGGTGGATCCGGCGGCATCAACCGCGTTGCCGATTCGTATTGCGAAGGAATCAGGATCGCGATCACCGCCGTTAGCACTGCACCCCACGCGGCAAATTTCAGCAGTACCCTTCGCGACTCCCACAGCCGCCCGATTCGCGCAATCCTCTTCCCGCGATTTTCCTGCCGGTCCCGCTGCAATCGTCTCGCCAGCAGTTCTTCGATCTGCACGTCCCGCAGCATCTCAGCGGCGGGTTTTGTCCCATTCGAACTCATTGGACCGGCTCTCCCACACTCGCGTTCGTGTGTGTCATGGAAATAGGCGCTGGGCTGGATTGTCGCTTCCCCCATTGCGGCAGGAAGCCAATCTCAATTGAAGCAGTCACATTATTTCGCGAGCCGGGAAACAGCAGCGGAAACGACGAGATATGTTCAAATTGCAGAAGGCTTTTCAGATAAACGCCCGAGCGCGACGTGTACGAATAACTTGTTTGGAAGTCCTGCCACTTTCCGCCTCCGGGTATGTAATCCTTCAACACCCGGCTCTGCTTCCATGAAAAATCCAGGTTCTGTCGCGGAGAGATCCAGTAGCGCGTCCATGCTTGCAGCGTCACTCCTTCGCGCCCCACGGTATTCCCCATCAGGTTGCCGTTGTTCGTATAGCCGCCGGTGTAGTCCAGATTCCAGTAGTTCAGGTTGCCGTGGTTTTGAAACGATGCGCGGCCCGGCGACGTCGAACTGGTCCACTCGAAATGCAGATCCCACTTCGGCAGCAGCGGCAATCGCGGAAGATAGATTCCCGGACGAAGCACGCTCTTGGTCGGATTTTGCAGCGGAATCGGGTCGTCGTCATCCTCCAACTCCCCATAAAATGTCGCCCAATTGTGTATTCCGGGAATCCGCCACGTCCATTCCACCTCCGTTCGCGCGTCGCCCGGAACGCTATTTTCAGCAGGGTCAACTCTCCCGATCAGGCTGGAAACAAATCGGAAGGTAGTCAGCGGATGTCCCGTTCCTCCAACCACAGTCGTTCGCCCGTAGGCGAATTCCAGCGAGTGAAACGGTTTGAAGCTGATTTTCTGACCGTAAATCCACGGCTGGGATGCGCCCACGTGCCCATCGAGGCGTCCATAAAACTGTTCCACATCGAAAGGCCCCAGAATTTTCGACAAAAGCGGAATCTCGATTGGTCCATCCGGCGCAATCCGCACCATAGGAAACGGTCCTGCATTGTCGCTCAGCAGCAGCGAGCCACCAGCGCCCGGTCCCCACTCCAAGCTCTGGTTTCCAAATGAAATTTGCCACCCGTGCAAATTGATGCCGGCATATGCGTCCAACAGCTCAAACTGGTGGATGGCGGAAAATGGCGTATCGGACGGCAGGGGCACTTTGTCGCGATCCGCAATGAACTGCCGTTCCGCGCTGGACAATGCCGGAGCCGACGGAGCCGACTGGTATTCGCCATTCACATAGAAAAACAAACTGCCGTACGTCGCAGTCGCCGAACCACCGGCGATGAAGTTCGTACCTCGGCGGAAAGGCCGTCCATAGTCGTACGCGTAGGTTTGCCCGAAATGGTAGCCGTCATCGAGCACCGTACCGCTGGCACTCAAGGCTCGCGCATAGATCGACTCAATTTCAGCCGACTTGTTATTTTCGCCAGCGAAGGTTGCTTCTTCCCTCGCGAATTCATGATGAAGCGCAACCACCAGCGCCCGCACTTGCGAATCGATGCGCGCATCGTCCCCCGAAACACTCAGCGCTTCGTTCACGTCAATCAACAGTCGCGCGCATTGTTCCCGCGACCACGGCTTCGTCCCCTGAAACGCGCTGCTTAAGTACCCGAGCGCCGCAAGACGATCGAACGCCGCATACACCCAGCTATCCAGCGGAACATACGTGGAGCCCGGATAATCCGTTACCCCGGATTCGCCATCGTGAATCAATGCGCCGATCGGATTCCACGCGGACCCGCCAAGGTCAGGGCTATGGTGCGTCCGGTAAACATACTCCGACACCAGCCATCCGATTCCGCTTCCAATCAACACGTCCGAAGGAAAATGTTGCTTGCTGCCAACGCTCGCCACGCTCACCGTCGTAGCCAAACCGTATGCCAGAAACTTCGTCATCCACCCCGGATACTCATGCGCCAAAATTCCGGCCGCAGCCCACGCCGCGGCGGAATGGCTTGACGGAAACGAATCGCCGCCCTGAAAAAAGTTTCCTTGTCCCGTTCCTTGATCTGGCCGCTCGCGGCCCGTGGCAAATTTAACGCCTTCGGTTACTGCCAGACTGTCCAATATCGCTTCGCCTGCCAGCAAACCCGTTTCCCGTTGATGCGGATCATGTGTTCGCATGCTCCACAGATACAGCCCTCCCGAAGCCGCGCCCAGCGCCGCCACGCTTCCATTCCTCATGTCCTGAAACAAATTCAGCGTGCTTGGTTTGTTCGAAAGACTTCGACTGAAGCTCGCATCGGTCAGAATCATTCCCGTCGTGATCCCCGCAACAGGAATCAACCACTCGGCGTCCGCCGGCTTCAACCGCAACGGGCTGGTCCAGATTTCCTTTTGATCGTAGAAAAATCTTTTGCTCGCGCTCCCAACGTCCGTCTCTCGCCGCAGCAACCAGTTCTGATCTTCCTGGTGAACAAACCGCGTCCGATTTGGCTGCGCCACCGGCGTTTGAATCGCTGATGTACTCGAATACGTCGCTACATCGTCAGGCAAGGCCTGCTGCGGGTACGCCGCCAGCGTCTGCCTTGTGGCCGTCATCATGCCCGCAATCATCAACGTGCGCGCCAATGTGATTCCCTTCATAGCTTTTATGCCGTGGCTTTACGGCTTCAAATACGCCACCGCAATGGCCACCGACGTTGCGACCTGCGCCGTCTGAATCAGCGGCGTCCAATTCCGGCTGCCAACCCTCGCTGCTCTTTCCGGCACAACAACGGAGTCGCCCGGCATCAACACCGCATTCATCGGGTCGCCTGACCACATACCGCTGTTGTTTTTCGCCGCTAAAACGGAGCCGTTGGCGTGAATCACAAATACCGCCTTCTTGTCCGCCAACTGCGTCAACCCGCCGGCCTGCGTCAGGTACCAATTCGCGCTTCGCCCAGACACATAACCGACTGCCGTCGCGTTGAACACCTGCCCGTTCACCAGCACGTAGTTCGCTTTCTTCGGAACCGTGATCACGTCGCCGCTGCGCAATGGCGTCGTCTCGGCTGCCTGCTCAAACGATTTCAGATTGGGCGATGCTTGAATCACCACTCGCCCCACGGGCGGGTTGGCTTCCAGTTGCGTCAGCGTCGTGTCTGCCTGCGCGATCGCGGTCAGCTTTGCGTTCTTCTGATCCTGATCGTTCTCCGGCAGCGTCTTCAACTGCATCGCTTCCACCTTGATTCGCGCCACCAAGTCCTCGTGCGCCTTCATTTCCAGTTCGCGCACTTCGCGCCTCGTCAATACCGTTCCGTAGGGATAGGCCTGCTCCGTAAACCCGCCCGCCTTCTCCAAAACTGCGTTCAGCGATTCGCCCGGGCGAATTCCGTACGTGCCCGGATGCTGCACTTCACCGCGAATCGTCACCGTAGATCCAAGATCGCTCCACCCCGGTATCTTCCGAATCGTCAGCACGTCGCCATTGTTCAGTGGCGGATTCGCGCTGGCCTCTCCATTCATCGCTGCCGCTATATTGATCGACATGCTTCCCGGTGTAGCCCCCGCGCTTTCCTTGCCGTCCTCTTGCGCCAGAATCGCCCTCTGCGTATCCGCGCTGCTCTTCATTCCTCCCGCAACTCGAATCAGGTCTTCCACCCGCATATTGCTGGTCAGCGGATAGCGCCCCGGCTTCGCCACTTCCCCCTTCACGTACACCGTCGGCGGGTCCACCTTCGCCGCGTTGCGGTGCACGATGATGCGGTCGTGCGGCTGCAACACCAGGTTGTCGTCGGGTTTCCCGGCCAGCGCTCCCCCCAGATTCACGCTCAGAATCGTCATCTTTCCGTCTTTGCCCGTTCGGAAAAGTTGCGCCGAATCCAGCGAAGCATCCGCTGCTATTCCTCCGGCCAGATAAATTGCGTCGCGAAGATGCGCCTGCCCCGAAGTGTTGTACTGCCCCGGCGAGCGCACTTCTCCTCCAACCCACACCTGCGGCGCAGGCTCGAAATCGTACTTGCTGAAAATTCGCACGGTGTCCAGCGGCTGCAATTTCGGCGCATTGCCGGGATTCGCCAGTGCCGCCGTCAAATCAAAACTTTCCACTGTCGGCCGAAAGTCCGGCGCGTTCAGCCGAATGATCTCCGCATATTTTCCGGCGGGTTCTGGCAACAGATCCGAATACGACGAAATCAGTTCACTCACTGTCATTCCGTCGTGGTACGAATAGCGCCCCGGCCGCAATACATGTCCCTGCAGGTAGATCGCTTTGTCGTTGTAGGGTGCGATCGGGAAAATGTGGATTTTGTCGCCGTCTTGCACTTCAAAGTTGCTCAACTTCGACGCGGCCGCTTCCGTTCCCTCCTTTTCCGAAAGATCCAGGCTGAACATAGTTCGGTTCTGGTGCGCCACCAGCCGTTCTACTTCCACATGCTGCAGCGAAGCCGCGGGCAGAATTCCCCCAGCAAGTTCCAGCGCGTCCTCCAAACTTGTTTTTCCTTGCAACTCATACACCGCCGGCCGCCGCACCATTCCTTCCACCGTCACCTGCGCTCCGACGGAAGGCACCAGCAGCGAGTCGCCATTTTCCAGCCGCTTCTGATCGCTCACCACTCCTCGCAGCAGCAAGTCGTAGGCATCGACCACTTCGATCAACTGCTTTCCGCGATAGTGCTTCAACATTCGCAGTGATCCGTGCGTCGTGATTCCTCCCGCGGCCACCAGCGCGTTCAGCGGTGTCGAAAGCGAGCTGATGTCGTATGCGCCCGGCTCCAACACTTCTCCCACCACATAAACGCGAACCGTCCTTAGCTTCGATAGCGACACGTCCGCCGATATATCGCGATATTCCATGCGCAGCGTCTGCTGCACCGTCGCTTGCACATCTCCCAGCGTTTTCCCGCTCACCAGCATCGGACCCGCTTCCGGCAGCGAGATGCGTCCTTCTCGATCGACCACTCGCACCATGCGTTGCGACACGCCTCCCCACAAATCGATTGCCAGACCGTCACCTGGCCCAACCACGTAATCCGGTCCGACCGGCAAATCCATCGGCATTACGTTTGACTCGCGATCTCCATCGTTCAGAATCGACACGCCGAAGCGTTCCAGTGTTTTGTCGTGCGTCGAAACCTGCACGTACATGTCATACAGAGAGGGCACGTCCGCGTACGGATTCGCCTTGTGAACAATCGCTCCCTGCAAAGGTTCCCGGCTTACTTCCGCTCGCGGCATATCCAACGAATCGCGCTGCCCGGAAGACGTCGTCCTGTTCTTTCCGTTAACGGAAGCCAGCATGGAATCGTTTCTGGAATAGGAACCGGAACTGGGAGAGGTGCCGTCGAAGTTGGAAGAGTTCCCTCGCAGCGCGCTAGCCAGGCTCTCCATATCTAGACTGGAAGTCGGCTGCCGCAACATTCCGGCCATGGCCGCGAGTTGCACCGAGTCGCTCCCGTCCTCGTTGCTTCTCCCCATCGACGAAAGCCCGCCGCGCCCGCCACTCATCATTCCCGCTCTCATCAATGGCAGAGTGTTCGGCGAAGGTGGCAAACCGTTCGGCACGCTTTGCTGCTGATCTGGCTTGCTTCCGGGAATTTCGTCCATATCTAGGCTGCGTTGCCGCGAACGGCGCTGCGCATTTTCCCGGCAATCCGAATTTCGTTGTGGGTCGCAGTTCGACGTTTGCTGCACACCCTGCGGCGGCGCCTCCTTGGGTTTCATTGCCTCCGCATCTTCCTGCGCCTCGACTTGCACCAACCGCCGCGCACGCTCCTTCAAAACCAGGTCTTCCTGTTTTGCCAGCGCCGAGTCGGGATTGATGTTCGGCAGAAGATATCCGTAACGCTGCAACAGTTGCGTCGCCGTCGAGCGGAACGTGATGTCCTCCGACAATCGATCCATGATGGCCTGGTCGGTTAGATCGCGATCATCGACCAGTTGCCCGTTGGCCGTCGCCTCTTTTGCCACCACATGCTTTAATTCCACCAAAAGTCCAGGATCCTTTAGCAGCACCAGTCTTATTTGTTCGACGGAAGCCGCCACATGCTCGGAGTTTTCCTTCTCCAGCTCGTAGGTGTTCTGTCGCGTCGTCGCCGTGTATGCCGAATTCTGTTTCGTCGCCGGTGTCGTTGTCGTCGAAGTCGCCGGGCTAGGGTTTTGTTGCGCTCGGGAACTGTGGCCAAGCGCCAGCATTGCGAGCAACAACCACGCCAACCGGCTTTTCACCTGCATCATGGACTTTGTTCCTTCTGGACTGGTGGCCTTCACAGCGCTTTCCCCGCGGACTGTGGTGGGGCTTTGCGGACGGCGCTCAGGATTCCATCCGTGGAAGCCTCAACGTCGTCGGAATGAATATCGAACGATGCCCAATAACAAATGCTGCGATCCCGGCGCGAGGCGATTGCCAGTATTCGTAACCCTGGATGATCCCGCAGCACCACGTCGCAGATCGCTGGCCGTTGCTCCGGCTCGTCCAACCCGATCACCAGCAAATCCGGTAGCGTCGCTTGCACCTGCCCCAGAATCTGAGTTTCGTCGGAGACCTCGCCCACAATTTCTATGCCGGGCTGATCGCTCAAGGTGGCCAGCACCACGTCGCGCATCAGTTTCGGGCGGTTCGCCACCAGAATCCGCGTTGCCTTTTCCATGAACTTCTCCTCGCTGCACCAGTATTGGCGCCACCGCCCGTGGAAGTTCAGGTCCAATACGCGACAAACCGGGGTTCCAATTAGCACTAACACCTGGGTACTCATCCGGACTATCGACAACACCCCGGTTACAAATCACGTCGTTCCTCTATGCAGGAAGATGACCTGCGTTTGACTTCCCGGTGACAACTTCCCGTGACCGCCTGTTTACGCTCGTAACAGTCCCGCGAATTTCCGCGTTCCGCGAGACCGTCAGATGGATTGGCTCTGGGACGGGGAGCTGGGGGCTGGGTTGGGCTTTATTAAGGATGGTTCGCTGCAGAAATTACTCGGCATCACCCTGCTGATGCTATGGACTGCTTCGGGGCTGCGCGCGCAAGAGAACGCTCCCATCCTCTCGGGTGGCGTGCAATTCCTCAGCAGCACCGTTGGAGGCAACACCTTCTTCCAGCCGGCTATCGCGCCGGTTCTGGTTGTTCCCCTCGGCGACCACTGGCTGGTCGAGTCTCGCGCGGATCTGCGCGGCTTCATCGCCCATGATAACGGTTCCACTGGGCCCTATTCTGGGCAATTCATCGCCTCTCTCGAGTATCTCCAGCTCGACTACATCGCAAACCCGCATCTCACCGTCACGGTCGGACGTTTTCTGACGCCGTTCAACATTTATGACGAACGCTTCACTCCGTTCTGGATTCGCGACCTCCAGGACGCTCCTATTATTTTCCCGATCGGCACCCGCCCCACAGGCTCAAACAATGGCTTCATGTTTCGCGGCGTCGCTACCGCTCACCCAACCTGGGAACTGAACTACACCGCCTACTTCTCCGTTCTCAGCACCACAGAGAACTTGCAATCGGGGCGCACCGCCGGCGGCAGGATGGGCGTATTTTTCCCTATGGCTGGTGTGGAAGTCGGCGCCTCTTACCAAAGATTTCTTCAGGACGTCAATTACAACGCCGTCGGCGCCTACTTTACCTGGCAACCTCCTCAAATTCCTCTAGACGTCCGCTCCGAATACGCCCATTCCCCCAACGGCCAGGGCTACTGGCTGGAAGCGGCGTATCACTTCTCCAGGACTCGCGGCGACAACTCGCGGCTCGGCCGCCTACAGGGCGTCGCCCGCATTCAGCAATTCTTCAAGGGCACTCCCGCGCCCGGCGACTCTCTCCCAACTGTTGACACTAATCGCTTTGATTTTGGACTCAACTACTATTTGCCCCACGATGTTCGCGTCAACGGCAGTTACGGCCGGCAATACAGCTCCGCCGGAAACGCCAATATCTGGGAAGCTCAGATCAGCTATCGCTTTCTTTTCCCAGCCCTGCCGTCCGGAGTATTTAAATGAGAATCTCACTTTTTGCAGCCTCGGCTCTGGCACTCTTCGCCATTTGCGCTGACGTTTCTGGGCAATCTCCGGCGCCGGCTCCTCCTCCTGCTCCTGCTAAGAAACAATCTAGCGCCAAGAAGCCTGCCGCGGATCAGACCGCAAAATCTACGGCCGATCAGGAACAAAAAGAGGGAGAGCGCAGATTCGTGGCGAATTGTGGGCGATGCCACAATCCCCCGGAATCCATCTCGCCCCGCGAAGTGAAAGCCGTCATGCAGCACATGCGCGTGCGCGCCATGTTGAGCGCGCAGGATGAGGAACTCATTCTCAAATATTTGGCTCCCTAAGCAGTAAAAAACCAAATCAAGGAAACCTTACTCAATGATTGTGAAATCTATCCCCGCAACACTTACTCTTTCTGTCGTGCTTCTTTTCTTCGCCGCGTTCTCCGGTCACGCGGCGTCTTCAAAAAACATTACCATCTCTGCCAGCAAGTTCCAGTTCGAACCCAATGAAATTACCGTTAAGAAAGGCGAGGAAGTCACCCTGGTCATCCAATCCAAGGACGTTACTCACGGCTTGGCCATCAAGGACTTCGGCGTCAAGACCGAAATTAAAAAGGGCCAAGACACCGAGGTGAAATTTACTCCCACGAAAACCGGCGACTTCGAGGGCAAATGCGCCCACTTCTGCGGCAAGGGTCACGGTTCCATGAAAATGACCATTCACGTCGTGGAGTAACCCGCTTCATGCGCGTCTACACCTGCTTGTGTTTTCTTGTTTTCGCTTTTGCCCTTTCCGGATGCCGGGCCACTCCACCGGGAAAATGGGAAACCGCCACCATGACCCGCATCAAGCACTCCGTCACCGTTCGCGGCAAGTCCGTAAAGAATCCGCTCCCGGACACTCCCGAAAACATCAAGGACGGTAAGGACGCATTTTCTCATTACTGCGTGGCCTGCCATGGCCTCGACGGTCAGAATACTGGCGTCCCTTTTGCCGACAGCATGTCACCGCCGGTGCCCTCGCTGACCTCCAACGCCGTGCAATCCTACAAGGATGGCCAATTGAAATGGGTCATTGAAAACGGTCTTTCGCCTTCCGGAATGCCCGCATCCAAGGGCATTCTGACGGACGACGAAATGTGGGCGATCGTCGTTTATATTCGCCACCTGCCTCCCGCCGGCAGTCTAGGCGAGCCGCCCTTCTACTCAGGCGAGTAACCAGCCATCACTTGTCATTCCGAACGGAGTCTGCGGAGTGAGGAATCTGCTTTTCCCTGGATCCTATTGCTCTGGACGAGAACAAACGGTGTGAGGGCCCTCCCCATTACTTCCTCCGCTGCGCGTCTAAGCCCTGTAATGCAGCGAACACACGCATCGCTGACAGATCGCATTGTTCGCGATATCCAGATTCTCCCGGAACGCTCGCCCCGCTTCCCCGTTAACAATCGACTCCAAACTTCCCTCTCTCAAATTTCCGATCGCTGCATGGAAGAAGCACGGCCGCACCGTTCCATCCGTTTCGATCACCGCCGAAACCCACGGCGCGTTACAAATTGGCGATTCTCCCGCCTCTAATCCCAGTTGCACGCGAAATTGCCGCGCGATGCGCCGCAACTTCTCTGGCGTTTCCGCGATGAATCCGCATTCGGATTCCTTGCCGCTTTCTTCGATTAGCGCTTCGATCTCTTTCTCTAAAGCGTCGGCTTCCACGGGCGACAGCGCGATCTCATCCTGCCGGCTCGTAGACCACAACAGCGGTCGATTGAACGCCGCAGAAGTCACGTCCGCGGCAAGAAACGAAATTCCATTCAGGCCCAGGCGCCGCGCCGCGTGAACCGTCTCTCGCAGATGGCCATGATTTGCCTTCTGCACCGTCGTCCGCGCGGTGATCCGCATCTCCGGCTGGATTGCCCTGACGGCTCGAACTCCTGCTTCCATTAGCGCGAAGGCCTTTTCCACCCGGCGGATTTTATCGTGAATTTCAGCCGGGCCATCCAACGACACGATCACATCATCGAAATCAGCGGCCACAGCCGCAGCACACTTTTGCAGCAACAGTCCCGTGGTCAGCAGCGTCAGCCGGATATTTTCCGCGCGAAGTATCTTGCATAGCGCTGGTAATTCCGTATTCATCAGCGGTTCGCCGCCCGAAAATACCACCCAGCGCACTCCCAGTCTCCGTATCGATTCAAGATGCGGCTCCAGGTCAGCTTTGTGGAACGCTTTCCCGTCCTGCGTCTTCCAAATGTCGCACATGATGCACCGGCAATTGCACGAGCTGTGCGCGTGCACTACCAGCACCGGCAAATCATGAACCACCCCGGGATCTGGCGAGATCTCTTCCGCAGACGCCGCTCGCTGCAGGCTAGTTTCCAAGGCTCACCCGCTTGCCGCCCAGCCGGATCTCACTGGCAAGATGCGCCGTAGTCTGCTCGAACAGCCGCTTGATCGGCGCGCGAATCCATCGCACTGTGCCCTCGACGCACAGCGGCTCCAATCCCAACAATGTTTCCAATGGAAGACGCGCGCTCATCTCCATCGATGCCAACTGAACCCGTCCCCCAATCACCACCAGCTCGATGTCCTCAAATGACAACCCCGCCAGCGTGTCGCACGGCGATCGCCCCGTATCGCGCACCGCAATCAGATCCGCCCACGCGCCTGCGCGTATGCCTCCTTCTCCATTTTTCAGCCGCAGTAGCTCCACTGGCCGCGTTGTCGCGGACTGGTAAAGCTCCTTCGTTGACAGCTCCGAAATCTCATGCGCAAAACGCAGTTCATCCAGCAGATCCCCTTGCGCCGTAAGCGGCGAATCACTCCCGATCGCAACTCGCCGCACCCCGCGAATTTCGCGCGCAGACAACGTCCTCCCAAACAAAAACACATTCGAGCTTGGGCACCACACCAAGCCCGCTCCCGCGTCACTCAGTAGCGCCTGCCCTTCTTTCCCAAGCGCTAGCCCATGAATTACGACCGTTTCTTCGTCCAGCGCCCCGGCCCGATGTAATTCGAAAATCTCTTTCCCGCTGGCTTCGTCCACTCCCTCCGCCAGGTGCACCATAAACGGCTGGCCTTTTGGCGTCTTCCACTTCTTGTTCGCCACTTCGCCGTCCATCGACAACGAATGCGCCCAGCCGTAGTCTCGCAATACTCGCACCACAAAATCGTTCTCGAATACTCCCGCGTGATAAGGATTGTGATGGCACACCGTCGTAACGCCACTCAGCAAATTGCGGATTCCGCCCCACCACAAGCGAACTTCTCTCGGCACCTGGCGATGTTCGAAAACCGGCGAACTTCCCGGATGGTGAATGTCCTCTGCCCACTCCAGAAAATTCTTGTAGCCGCCTTTCCCGAGCCGCGGAAATAGCGCAAATTCCAGGTGATCGTGCCCGTTTACAAGCCCGGGAAGTACCAGATATCCGCTCAGATGGGCGCTCGCTTCCTCGTCATCGGCCGCCCGACCATTACCCTGCTTGCCTCGCAGCATTTCAATCCGCCCACCCGCGATTCCAATGTCCTGCCGCACGCTCGTCTCTGGACCCAACGCAATTCGCGCGCCTTGTACACAACTCAGCCGCGCCGCCGCTGACTCCTGCTCAACGACTCTCAGCCTTCCCCGATTCGCGCGCAGCTGCAGTATGTAAATAGCCGGGTGTTCCTTGATGTCCTCGAAATAATCTTGTTTTCCGGCCGCGCAGAAAATCTCGCGCTCCGATTCGCCAAATCGCGGCTCCAGGCGCACGTTTACGCAAAAATTCGCGCTTTCGCAAAGCGCAATCACAACCTCCAGCGGTCTCGGAAACGTCTGAATCTCTCGAAATTCCTCTTCCACTTTAACGCCGCGCCGCCAATTCAGCCGCGAACTTGTTTCCGGATGCACATCGGTGACGAACACCGACCCACCGGCCCGCAGCATCTTTTTAACCTTGGCCAGAAACGCCCCAGCGTCTTCCACGTAACTCAAAACAAAATTGCAGAGCACCACATCCGCCGAACAAGGTTCGAAACAAACATCTGCGCAATCGCCCTGCGCAAATTTTGTCCCCGCTCCCAACTTTTCCCGGGCAACCTGCAGCATCTCAACCGACGAGTCCACGCCAAGCAGGCTCCGCGGCCGCATGCCCTGAAATATTTCCAGCCATCGCCCGGTCCCGCAGCCCAAATCCACCACGTCCAATCCTGCAACCGGCGGCAACAGCGTCTCCAGAAACCGTTTCTCGAGCGCCAGCATCGGATTCAGGTCGCGATCGTAGCTGCTTGCCCACGCGCGATACCCTTCGACCGCGGACAAGCTCGTTGTCGAGGCGTTCTCGTGCATGTGTTCCCCGCAAAACCCTACAGGCTCTCCTGCTTTGGCTTGCGCAACGCGATGAATTGCTGTGCCCAACGCAATTCCTTCGGAAACGCATAAACCTTCGCCGCATACCGCCACGCGCTGAGCGTCCTTAATAAGGTGCGGCTCCAGCGCGGCGCGCGGATGTCTTGCACGGTGGGCCAGCGTGCATTGATCACCACTTCAAAGTTGTCGATCAACTTCTTGGTCTTGCGCTTCAGCCAAGGCGTATTTGGATCGATGCGCAACGTGAAGTCCATCCACCGCTTTGTGGCCCACTCCTCCGGCGTCGTTGGAAACGACACTTGGCCATCAATGTTCCCGTACATCGCCGTCCGCTGGGGCACCGGCGTGTAGTGATAAATAATGATTTCCGATTGCTTATTGATTCGCTTGATTTTGCGGATGAATTCCAGCGTCTCTCGAGTGTCGCGTTCCGGGTCCCGCGGATTTCCAATGACAAACGAAAATTCCGGAATGATCCCGAATTGCTTGATACGTTCCGCCACCGCCAGCGTTTGTTCCGTGGTGATGTCCTTCTGCATTTCCTTCAGCACCCAGTCGGAGCCGGACTCTGCCCCAAAAAAAATCATCGTGCAGCCTGCGCGTTTCACCGCCTCCAGCGTGGCATTCGAATATCGATTGAACGTGTCCACACGCGCTTCGCACCACCATTTCATATCCAGCGGCGCCATGCGCTCCATCAGTTCCGCCGCATGGCTCTCCCGCAGAAAAAAGTTCATATCGTAAAATTGGATGGAATCGGCTCCATACGCCGTCTTCAGGTGCTGCAAGATCGACACCGTGCGCGCCGGGCTCTCCATCAATTCGCGATTTCCGTACGCCGCATGGACTCCGCAGAAGCTGCAGCGAAATGGGCACCCGATGCTGGCATGATGCGACGTGGTTCGCTTACCGAAGAACGACGGCCGTAAATATTTCTCCACCGGAACTCGGTGAAACGGCGCCCACGGAAACGCATCCGGCGGCTTCATCAGCCTCTCTGGATTGTGTTTGTGCAAGCCGAACATATCCTTGTACGACAGTCCCAGAATGCCCTCGAACGGCCGCTTCCCGCGGACTGCGTCGATTAATTCCAGCAACGTGTCTTCGCCCTGCCCGCGCACCACGTAATCCACGTACCGCGCATTCAACGCCGAATCGCCGTAAATTGATGGAAAATATCCGCCCCACACGATCGGCAATTTCGGGTGCTGGCTGCGAATTTCCTTACAACTCGCGATCGCCGCAACCATTTGCGGCCCTGGCATCACGCTCACACCCAGCAATTCCACGTTGTGCTGCCGTATCAGCTCCCGAATCGTGGCTGTGGGATTTTCGTCCAGGTTCCCATCCACAATGCGATACTCCTCGCGGCCCTCCAGCACCGCGCCTAACGCCATCACGGATAAGGGCAGCCTGCGATTGCGCGGTCTTGTTGCTCGAGGATTAAATAGGATAATCATTTTTCATTTACCTGCAGCGATTCAATCTGGATTGGCTCACGAGTCGCATCGCACGAACTCCAGCAGCACGTGATCTCCCGCAACTCGAAAAATCGGCAAGCGCGAAAATAATTGGTCCAGTCTTTCCAAACGCGCAAAGAACTTCTCGTGCTTCCGCGCCCACGGCTCCACGTAAGATGGCGGCACAAATAGCCCCACCGCGCTCCGCGATTTCAGCCAAAACCATGGCGCGAACACTCGCTGCACCGTACGAACCGTTGGATAAGAAACCTCGATGGCCACGCTGCCGATGCGCGCCGTCGCTTTTCCCGACAATCGTCGAAACGCCTTGCTCGCTTGCCCGTGCAAAAGAAACCACGCCAGTTCCGCCACGCAAACCCGCGTCCACACGCAAAGTAGCACGCGCCCTCCCGGCTTGACCAACTCTGCCAGATTCCGCGCCACCGGTTGTAGGTCCGCTACACAGTTCAGTCCGGAAAAATTTGAAAACGCCCCATCGAAGCGCGCCTGCCCCAGCAGCACGCTCAAGTCTTCATTTGCCAGCTGTCGGTACTCGATTTCTGTCGATCCCGCTTCCAGTCTTCCCCGGCCTTCCGCAACCTCGATCATTACCGACGAAGCATCGCACGCGACTATCGATCTTCCTCGTTGCGCCAGAAACCGCGCGTCTTCACCCGTCCCGCAATTCAGTTCCAGGATTCGCTCGCCCGGCTGAAACGCCGCCAGCAATCGCTGCCACACCTGATTCCGCTGCGCGCGCCCGATCACGCTGCGCGTAAACACATCGTCGTAAGCGTGCGCCACTTTGTCGAAAGCCGTCGCGGCAGCAGTGAAGTTCGCAGTGTTCACCCTCATGCCCGTACCTCTTTTCTCTCGGAGTACAAGCACGCACGCAGCGTGTTCACCTGCTGCCGCAACTCTTGCACGGATCCCTCTGCTGCACCGCTCTGCAATCGAGACAGCTTTACTTCCTCTTTCAGTAGCCGGTCCGCAAATTCATAAAATTTCGCCGAATGCCTTCCCTGCACCATCAACTCCCGATCTGAAGACAGATGCCACGGCTTCAATTGCACCAGTGAACTGGCGATGCGCTCGTAGTACGCCGTTCCTTTGATTGGATAGGAAACCGTCGTGAAGAAAATATCCGGGTCGGTTCGCTTCACGTGCTCGATCGTTGCCTCGATGTCCTGCAGTTCTTCCCCTTCGTAGCCCCACATCAGGAACATCCCGGTCTGAATGCCGCGCTCTTTGCACAAACGAATCGCCGTCTGCACTTGCTCGACGGTTACGCCGCGTTCCATCGCGTCCAATATTCGTTGCGACCCGCTCTCTGATCCGATCCACAATCGGAAGCAGCCCAGTTCTGCCAGCAAATCCGCCGCCTCCGCGTTCAAACGGTCCGCCCGCGAAATGCATTCAAACGGCACCTTCAGCCCGCGCCTCTTCATTTCCGTCGCATACGCTCGCAGCCAGCCGTGGTGAATCGTGAATACATCGTCGGCAATCCACACCATGTCTGGCCCGTACGTTTTCAAAAGCCATTCCACTTCATCCACCACGCCGTGCGGTTTCCGGCGGCGATGCGTCATTCCGTACACCTGGTGGCTGCACCAGCGGCATTTATAAGGGCATCCGCGCGCTGTAATGAACGACAGCGAGCCTGTTCCGTGAGCGTCGCGCCAGGTTTGCATGTACCGCCAAATGTCTACCATTTCGCGCGCAGGCCACGGCTGCATCTCAATGTCGGGAATTTGCGGCCGCGCAGCGGTCTGGCAGACGCGACCGTGTTCATTCAGGAACGCTATGCCCTGCACTTTCTCCAGCCCCGAACGCGACTTCTCGCGCAGCGCTGGCAGCAGTTCTTCCATCGTCACTTCGCCTTCGCCGATTACCACCACGTCCGCGCCTGCGTTCAAATATTCCTGCGCATACGCGCCGGGCTCCGGTCCGCCCACCACCGTTTTCCATCCTGCTTCTCGCGCAATCTTGATGATTTCGACCACTTTCTTGCGCGTCATCAAATTCGCGTAGATTCCAAGTACCGAAGGCCGCTCGGTCTGTAGGTACCGTCCGAGGTCGTCCATTTGCGAAAAGGTGGTGTCGAAAACCTCGACATCGAACCCTTTCTTGCGCAGGTGCGAGCAGATATACAAAATTCCCAGCGGAACATACGGCTTGCGAATCTGCAGTTCCTTCGCATCTTCGTACATGAAGTAGCCGTGAGTGAGCACCAGGTCACTCATTGATTTCTCCGCGCAGCGCATTCGTCTGCAGATAAACCAGCTGCGAGTGCTCCCGAAGCACGGAGTACTCGTATTCAGAAACGCTCTGTGGCGGCAGTTCTGTGGCGTCCAGATTGCGGCTCACCGGCTCCAGCGCCTCCACCGCTCGCCACAATTCTTGTATCTCGCTGCGTTCTCCGCGCTTGACCGACAGGTGGTGCCAGCTTTCTACTTCCTCGTGCAAGGCATCGCGCACCGCGCGGTAGAAATGATCGCTGTACGCGCCCTTGAACATCACACACAAGTCTTCGCTGTCGGACCAGTTCCGCTTCGCGCCCAGTTGTTCCCGAACCCGCGCGTAAAATCTCGTATTCGGCAGCGGATAGGAAAATGACACCCCAATGTCGTCCGGACGCGTTTCGCGCACCAGCGCTATCGTCTTCTGAATTTCTTCCCATCCCTCGCCGGGATATCCCAACTGCAGGAAGTAGCACGCCAGGATGCCCTCCTGCTTCAGGTGCTGCCGCGCGGCCGCCACTTCTTCCACGCGCAGCCCCTTGTCCATGGCATCAAGGACTTTTTGTGCGCCCGACTCCACCCCCATCCACACTTCCCTGCAACCCGCTCGCTTCAACGAGCGCGCCGTTTCCGCGGTTAAAAGATCCGCGCGCGCCTGAATCTTGAATGGCACCGCACAGTCAAACTCTTCCACCGCGCTGGCGAACTCCTGCACCCAGTGCCGGTTCAACGCGAATATATCGTCGGCAAACCACAAGTGTTCTGCGCCGCATTGGTCCCGCAGCAGACCCATCTCGTACGCCACTTCTCGCGCCTGCCTCAACTGGTAGCTGTCTCCAAAAATCGGTTTCGCGCACCAGTTGCATCGGAACGGGCAGCCCCGGCTGGCGATCAGGTTCATGGAGAAAAATCCGTGCGCGCTCTTCCACGCCTCGCGATACACAGAAAAATCGACCAAGTCTCGCGCGGGAAGTGGCAGCGTCCCGCCGTGGCCCGCGGGCCCTTTTTCGCAGGCACTCAGCGAGGCTTGCCCGTTTACGCCTTTCAGCCATTTCACGCCGGGTATCGCTGTCGCGTCCGAACCATTCCTCAACGCTTGCACAACGTTCAGCAGCGTGTATTCCGCCTCGCCATCCAATACGTATTCGCAGCCATGGCGCAGGTATTCCGCCGCGTGATCGCTGGCGTCCGATCCGTGCACTACCACCCTCGCGCCGCTTTGACGAGCCGCTGCGATCATTTCCCATGCCAGCTCGCGCATTCGTGTCAGGCACATTTTGGTCAGGAAATTGAAGTCGTCTTCGTAGATGGCAACGATCTTCGGGCGGTGAATGCGCAGCGCTTCTCGGAACCCGCCCGTCGGTTCGTTCAGCATGCTGTCAAACACCGCAACCGATGCGCCGCGTTCGCGCAGCAGCCCCGCCGCATACAACGTTCCCAGCGGTGAATACGGTTGCATCTTGCGCAGTTGTTTCCGATCGTACGGGAGATGGTAAGAATGCGTCAGCAGAACGTCAGCTTCGCGAACTTCCGTACCAGCTGCAGTCGACGCGTGCGGATTCATCAACATGCCCCGGCACCTTCCTTCTGCAGCGCCTGTCCGGTTACCAAGGATCTGCGCGTCACAATCTTTTCGAATTGCCGTCCCACCCACAATTCCCACGGAAACGAATACTGTTTCGTCCTCATGCGCCAGCGCAACGGCACGCCCAGCGCTCGCCGTACTCCGGTTCTCAGTCGCGGATGATTTTTCGTCGCTTTGCGGAGTTGGTTGTTCAACAGGAAAAACTCCAGCATCCTCCACAACCGCTTCAGTTCTTTTCCCTGCAGCCACGGCAGCGTGTTGCGCCCCAACGGCAGTTCCGCCCACTCTTCCATCGATTGCGGCTCTCGCATTCCCAGGCTTCGCAACTCCGGCCAGATCGGAATTCCCGGATACGGCGTAAAAAGGTTTGGCGAAAAACTCACGTTCCAGAATTGCCGCGCAATGTCGCTCATCGTCAGCAGCGTTTCTTCCCGATCCGCTTCCGTTTCTCCGGGATATCCGAAAATCAGGTTGAACGTCACGTGAATCCCGCCGATCGCGGCCTTGCGCGCCGTCTCATACATTTCGTCCACTCGCTGGTGCCGCTTGTTCATCAGCTTCAGCACGCTGCTGGATGTGGACTCCGTGCCAAATCCCATGTGCGACACGCCGCTTTCTCCTAGCAACCTCACGTCGTCATCGCTCATCCGGCACAGAAAATCTGTCGAAGCCTGAAACGTCCAGTGAAACTTGCGCGGCGAATCCATAAATCCTTGCGCAATTTCTCGCGCTCGACGCCAATCCACCGGCAAATTCGAATCCAGCATCGCCACTTCGTCGATTCGGTACCGCTCTACCAGCTCGATCACTTCACTCACCACGCGCTGCGCCTCAAGCGCGTTAAATCGTCGCTTGTAAAAAACCATGTCGGTGCAGTAGTTGCATGCATAGGGGCAACCGACGCTGGTCGCGTATGCCAGCTTGCGTTCTCCCGACACTTTTTCGTAAGCGTCAAAATCCGCTAAATGAAACGCCGGCGTCGGAAGATCATCCAGCAACGCCACTCGCCGCTCCGGCGAGTGCTGTGGCATTCCCATCAGCTTCGACGAAACGCCTTGCACGCCGCGGTAGTCTTTTCCCTCGGAAAGTTTTTGCGCGATTTCCAGCAGCGTCAGGTCGCCCTGCCCGCGCACCACCGCATCGACGTAGTTTTCCTGCAGTGTCTGCCCCGGAACCAGGCTCGGATGCCAGCCTCCAAAAATAACCGGCAGGCTCAATCCTTCTTTCTTCACCCCTTTTGCAATCCGCACCGCGCCGCGAATCATCGGCCCCGTCAGCACCGAAATGCCCAGGCACAACGCGTCGCGTACCTCCCGCAGTACTTTCTGCTCCCAATCGCCATGAATTGCGGCGTCGATGATTGAGACTTCGAATCCTGCTTGCAGTAAAGGTGCGGCCAGGCTCAGCAAGCACAACGGTGCGCCCAGTGGCGGCCCGTCGTAGGGCGGGTAAAACAACACAACTTTGCGCTTCGTCAGCACGCCGCCTCGCCTACTGCGGGTTCCAGCCGCTTCGCGTCCACCGCGGGTTTCATCGGCCCCGCTCGGCGCTTCAGCCGCTCGTTGATCCACAGCTCCGCTGGGAAACCATACACATCGTGATCGAGTCGCCACCTCGCCGGCAGCGACAGCGCTTTCTGTATCAGCCGTGTCGAGCGCTTTCGCGTATCCGCCGCAATCGGCACGCGATCGAACGCCATCCTCATGTATTCGCGCATCGCCTGTAACCGCTTGTGCTCGCGCCCGCTCAACCACGGCAGCACCGTGTAGCGTGGGAAAAAGTCCGCCCAACCTTCAAACGTAGTCGGCACGCGTATCCCGAATTCCTGCGCCTGCTCCATAATCGGCGACCCGGGATACGGCGTGAAAATGTTGGTCCAGAATTCCGCGCCCGGAAAACGCCGGCACACGTCCATCACGAAATTGATGCTCTCTCGCAATTCCTTCTTCCCTTCTCCGGGGTACGCAAAAATCATGTTGAACGACGGCCGAATGTCCGCCTGCAAACAGCGATTCGCTGCCTCATAGATCGATTCGAAGTCCTGAAATGTTTTGTTCATCAGTTTCAGGATCTTCGGCGACCCCGAATCAACGCCCTGGCATATCTGGTGCAGTCCGGCGCGCCGCAACAGCTTCAGGTCTTCCAGGCTTAACCGCGCCGTCAGGTTGGTTGTCGCTTGAATGCTCCACTTGAAGTTGGCACCCGCGCGCACCAGTCCTTCGGCGATATATCGCGCGCGATCCAGGTCGACCAAAAAATTGTCGTCCACTACCCAAATCATCTCCAAGCCGTACCGCGTCGAGAGATCCACGGTTTCTTCCACGAATTGTTCCGGTGGCAGCGCATTCCATTTCCGCCCATACACTGCCGCATTTGTGCAATACGAACAGTTGAACGGGCACGCCAGGCTCGAGATGTACATCGCCCAGCGCCTTCCGCAGCTTCTCTGATACGCATCGAAATCCGCCAGGTGATACGCCTTTGGCGGCTGCTCGACGATCGGCCTAAGCGGTCGTTCCGTCGTGAACGTCATCTTCCGCTCTCGCTTGAACCCGATTCCCGGGATCAGGTCGACCGGCGTGCGATTCTCCAGATGCTGCACAATGTCCAGCAGGCTCTCTTCTCCCTGCCCGCGCACCACCATGTCGATGTACGGCGCTTCCAGTGTCTGCTTGGGAAGAAGCGACGGATGCCAGCCTCCCAGGATCACCGGAAAATCCGGATTCCATTCCTTGACCGCCTTGGCAATCTCCGCGGTCTCGCGAATCATCGGGCCAGTCACCAGAGAAATTCCCAGGCACAGCGCGTCCCGCACTTCTTCCAAAACCCGCTTCTTGTAGCTGGGAGTGATCGTCGAATCGATGATCGTTACGGTATAGCCTGCCCTGAGCAGTGGCGTGGCCACCGCCAGAATACCCAGCGGCGCCGTGGCCTCTGAACTGGCAAATGAAGGAAAAAAGAAAACAATTTTTTTAGACATCGGCGCGGCTCCATGCCCACGTGAAACGTTAAATGAGGCCGCAGGCCGTGTTTGTCACCAGAATGTCACTTGGCTGTCATTTCTTATTCCCACAGCGCCAATGCTCTTGATTTCGCGTTACAGTGGGCGACACTGTGAACGTGACCTTCGCTTTCAATCACACGACGCTGCGCCTGCGCACCGACTTCACCGTTGCCGGCTCGCACTGCTTTCTCTCTACCAATTCTTATAATGTTCTCCGCCATGCCACCCCTTGGCAGGCTCCAGAGAAACAGGGCGACGCCCCATGCTTTGAAATGGAGATCCTGGAAAACGCGTCTTTGGATTCCCTGAATGGAAAACTCCCCCACTTTCGCGGTACTCGCCATCTCGTTTTTGCCATGCTCGAGCCGCGAAGCTTCCTCGGTTTTGATTTGCTGCGCCGGCGCGTCATCGGCGTGCTCTCTTCCGCCGCCGTACACGACCGCTCCTTCTGGAATGCCCAACTCCTCCCCATCACCATCGGTCTCATCGGCACCACTTTGGGCGTCGCTCCCATGCATTGCGCTTGCCTCGATCACAATGGCGAGGGAGTTCTGATCGCCGGCAACTCGGGCGCGGGAAAATCCACGTTGTCCGCGACACTTGCGCAGCGGGGTTTTGCCCTCGTCTCCGACGATTGGACTTACCTTTCCTGCAGGCAATCGGTTCTTTCGGCGCACGGCCTGGCCGCTCCGATAAAACTTCTTCCCAATGCCGCTCGTTTTTTCCCGGAGCTTGCAAAGCACACTCCGAAGAAAACCATGAACGGCGAAATTGCCTACGAGGTGGATGCCGCACGCGTTTTTCGTTCGTCCGTGAAAACTTCTTCCCGTCCCAAATGGATCCTGTTTCTCGAGCGTTCCGCCACACCGGGTTGCCGCTTCCTTCCCTGTCGCCCCGAATTCGTCACTCAATTCTTTGAAACCAATGCGGAGCGCCTGCCCGACGAATTGCCCGCAGCCAAATCCGCGCGTTCCCAAATCATCGCGTCGCTCTCCGCTTGTCAGTCCTGGTCGCTTCGCTCTGGCGACGACCCTCATCAGACTGCTGAAGCCATCGAGCGATTTCTGGCGGAGGTGTAGCGTGACGCTTGTCGATTCCGCAAACTATCAGGACCCTCTCGACCTCCTGCGCCGTTTCATCCCCACGCCTCTCCGCACCCGCTTCCACGTTGGCGATTCCAACGTCACCGTGGAGACTAACGATTTCACTCTTCTTCCCACTCTTCCGTTGGATACCGCGTGCGCCGACGCTCACCCCACTGACATCGAATGGAAATTGATTCGCGATCTCGATGCCCCCGGATTGCTCGAAGAGCCGCTTCTGCTTTCTTCCGGCAATCTCACTGTCGTTGGTATGGGAACTGCCTGCCTTCTCGGCCTCGATCACGAACGCCGCGAACTCCTCTGTTTTATCGGACCTGACATCGACGGTCGCACCTTCCAGGAATTCCTCGTCCCTTATTTCTGCCGCTTGACCGGCCAGGTGGCATATATCGGCGCGCCCGAACCGTTCCCAGGCTCAACTTCAGAGAGCGCCGATGCCTGATCGCCCCGCCAAACTCGCGATTCTTTCCGCTCTTCGTGGCGAACCGGATTTCTCTGCCCTCGCCTCGTTCTCTTCTTTCAATGCCAACGACCGCCACTCTCTGCTGCACTGGCTCGATCAAAGCGGCCTTGCGCTACCCTTCGCGCACCGACTGCAGCGCTGTGGCGCCGTTTCTCTTATTCCTGATGATTTGCTCGACGCGTTGCAACAGCGTCTGGCAAAAAACGTCACCCGTTTCTGCGACATGCTGGTCGAATTCCGCCGCCTTAACGAAAGCTTTCGTCAGCACGGCGTCTTTGCCGCAACGCTCAAGGGATTTTCGCTGGCTCCGGATTTCTGCGAAAATCTCTCGCTGCGCCATCAAACCGATTTCGATTTTCTCGTTGATCCCAAAAGTGTGCCTGCCGCCGCTGAAGCGTTCCAGTCTTGCGGCTACTCCACCGGCTTGTTATCAGTTTCCGCCGAATCCTGTTTCACCACTCCGCTCCGTCATATTCCTTCAGAAGCGGACGACATCTATTCGCCGCAGCGCCATCGTCAAGCCGATCTGCACACCTCGATTTGGGAAGACACTCCGTGGCTCAAGGCGAAGGTCCCTCACGATTGTCTGCAGCATGCTGAAACCGCCGTCCTTCACTCCGTAAACTTTTACTCTTTATCTTTTCAGGACAAGTTCCTCATGCAGGTTCTTCACCTCTTCCGCCACTCCTTCCGCTCCTGGATTCGCCTTTCCTGGCTGCTGGAAATAGCCACCTGCCTGCAGGTTCATGGTGATGATGCCATTCTGTGGCAGCGCGTCATCGAACGGGCCGGCGAGGATCGCCTCACAAAACGCATCTTTGCCTTCGTTCTAAGCCTCGCGAATCGTCTCTTCGACTGCCGCGTTCCATCCAGCCTGCTGTCCTGGTCGTCGCAAGCTTTCTCTCCCACCATGCGCACCTGGTTAGACCATTTCTCTTTGGACTGGGCTATCGCCGATTGGCCGGGCAGCCTCAATAACCTGTTTTTCGCTGCTGAATTCATTCCCGACCGAAGAAACAGGCTGCTATATCTCCGAAGCCGTCTCCTTCCTAGAAAAGGGCAAACCTCCGTCGGTGCGGTGGCAACCAGCCACGGCGCCCACTCCTGGAACGTGAACGCGGCTCGCTTGCGCTATACCGCTGGTCGCACTGCCGCGCATCTAAAGAGTCTTCTTTGCCTTCCCTGGCAGCATCTTCGTTGGTGGAAGGCATTGATGTTCGCGCGGACCAACGGCCTCGAATCTTGAATCTGTGTTTGGAAAGTTGGGGGTTATCATGAATAGAAGCACTTACTCTCCCATGCCGCTTGCGTCTTATCCTTCAAGTAAGGAATCTCGGCGTGGGGAAATGGTGATAATGACGATGGATACGGTCTTGGTTGTCGAAGATAGTCGCGCCATGCAGCGCACGCTGCAGCGCCTGTTTGAGTCTGATTCGCTGCAGGTGCAGATCGCGCCCGACGGTTTGACCGGTTTGGAACTCTTTCGTAAGCAAACTCCGTCCGCCGTCATCCTCGATCTGAAACTGCCCGGAAAGTCTGGCAAGGAGCTGTGCCGCGAATTCAAGGCTCTGGCCGCCTCGGTTCCCATCGTCGTGCTCAGCGCTAATTCCGAGATCGAAGACAAAGTCCTGCTTCTCGAGTTGGGCGCCGACGACTATGTCACAAAGCCTTTCAGTCCCAGGGAGCTGCTCGCCCGCGTGCGCCGCGCTATGCGTCGCACCAGCGCCAGCGTCAATCCTTCTGTCGTTTCCCATGTCGCCGCCAAACCCGTCAATCACGAAATCCTGGTTTTTGGCGACGCGCGTATCGATTTCACCAGTATGGAAGCCACGCATGCCGGAAGGCTGGTCACGCTTACGACACAGGAATTCAAGCTGCTGAAATATCTTGCCTCTTGCGCTGGTAGAGTCGTTTCGCGCGAAGAGCTGCTCAACGAGGTTTGGGGTTATCAAAATTATCCTTCCACTCGCACCGTTGATAACCACATCCTGCGCCTTCGCCAGAAACTCGAACCCGATCCCGCTGCTCCGCGCTTCTTGATGACCATGCACGGCGCGGGTTATAAATTTACGCCCGGAGGTTCAGCCCCAGGTTCGGTCGCCTGAACTCTCGAGTTAAAAATCCCCATGACTCCTTTTCGACTGCGGTCCCAGCTGCTGATTGCCGCGCTGTTAATCATCCTTGGATTAACCGGATCGCTGCTCTTCTTCATCCGCCACACCGTCAACGTCGAGATTCAAAAGCAAGTCCGCGTCGGCACCGATGAGTCCGTTCGCACCTTCGAGACCCTGCAACGGCAGCGCGAACTGCAGCTGTCGCGCATGGCCGCCATGCTTGCCGATCTTCCTACTCTTAAAGCCATGATGCCCGCGCCCAATGCCCTCACCATTTCCGACGCCTCGGAAACCTTCTGGAAACTTGCCGGCAGCGACCTCTTCGTTCTGGCCAGGCCCAATCGCGAAGTCGTTGCTTTGCATCTGACCAAACCCGGCTGGTCTTCCGCCAACGTGCAACGCGATCTGGTGCGTTCTACCGATCTGGGCGAGGATGCCTCCTGGTGGTACAACGATGGCCGCCTCTATCAGGTCTTCTTGCAGCCCATCAATGCCGGAGCCACCCCCAATATTCAGCAACTAGGAATTCTCGCCGTCGGATATCAGGTCGATTCCGCCGTTGCTCAGCAACTCTCGATTGTTGCGGGCAACCAGATCGCTCTTACCACCAACGGCTCGGTCATCGCTTCTACCTTGCCGGCACGCGATGAAGCCGAACTTCAGCAGCGCCTTTCTTCCGGGGCGCTCTCGGCAGCAGTGACCTCTGGCCAGATCGCCCTCGCCACGGACCAATACGCCTATTCCTCTGTACTGCTGCACGGTTCTTCCCCTTCCACCGTCACCTGCTACGTGATGATGCCGCTCATCCCTGTCAACACCTTCATCAAGCACTTGAACTACACCATCTTTGTGATGGGGGCGGCGGCCGTGATCTTCGGAGCGTTGTTGTTCGGGTTCGTCGCCAGCACCATTACCCGTCCGCTCGACAATCTCGTCGCGGGCGTCAAAGCGCTCGCCGCCGGCGATTTCACTTACTCCATTACTCCTCGCGGCAGCAAAGAATTGGTCGAACTCGGCACTTCATTTGCGCAGATGCGCGGCCAGCTCCTCGCGCTCCAGCAGCAACGAATTGAATCCGAGCGCATCGCCGCCCTCGCGCGCGCCGCCAGTTCCATATCCCACGATTTGCGCCATTACCTCGCCGCGGTCGTCGCCAACGCGGAATTCCTTTACGAAGCGGATGAGTTGAAGTTAAAAAAAGATGAAATCTACGAGGAGATCAAAACCGCCGCCACGCAAATGACCGACCTGATCGACTCTCTTCGCGAGCTCTCTTATCAACGCAACGCCATTACTCCCTCCCTTACTCGCATCGACCAGGTGATTAGCCACGCCATTGACGCCATCCATTCCAAACCCGAGTTCCGCCAGGTCCGCATCACCCTCCTGGCTCCTGAGGATCTGGAAGGCATGTTCGACTCCAGAAAGCTGGAACGCGTCTTTTTCAACCTCATTCTCAACGCCTGTGAAGCCACCGCCGATACTCAGGGTTCCATCACTGTCCAAGCTAAAAACGCCGGCGACGCCTTCGAAATTCGCATCCAGGACACTGGCCACGGCATACCCGGAGGCATCCGCCACACCCTATTTGATCCCTTCGTCAGCTTTGGTAAGCCCAATGGCACTGGCCTGGGACTGGCCATCGTCAGCAAAATTGTTCAGGACCATTCCGGCTCCGTCACCATTGAACACACTTCCGAGGCCGGCACCACCGTGCTTGTTCGTCTACCGTGCTCCGAACGCGCAATCCTTCGCAACGCCAAATCCACGTTCATTTGATCCTTATTCTCTTCGTCTCGTTGTTCCTCTGTGCTCTCTGTGTCCTCTGTGGTTAAAACTCGCCACTGAATCCCGGCGCTGTTCTTCCTTCTCCAGTGCGCCCGCCGGGTGCCCCACACGCCGATTTTGCGTGTGGGGCTCGTAGTTCTTCAATGTAAGGCTCGCTTTCACGCGAGCCTTTCGTGTAAAACCCCCGCACCGCACGCGACACAATGATGACATCCTTTTGACAAGCCGTGGATTGACCCCTCGCACTTGTCAACGTATGGTCCTAACAACCGCTGCTCGCTTTGTTTATTTTTGATCTGCGGCGGACGTGAACATCCATGAGACCGGCAAAAGACGCCTCTGCCACGCCAACTACCAGGCTCTTTCTCGTCATCGAGAATCGCATGCTGCGCGAGGCTATGACCGCTCTTTTCCGCAAACTATCCGAGTTTTCGATTGCTGATTCCACCCGTTACTCCGAGACGGCCTACAAGCAGGCAGCCGCTTCAGACTGCGACATCTTGCTGGCCGATCAAGCTTCCGCGGCGGCCTTCCCTTCGAACTTTATCGGCGATCTTTTGCGCTTTGCGCCCGGCAGAAAAGTGATTTTGTTCGGCATGGACGACGATGCGGAAATTTTCTTGCAGGCGGTACGTTCCGGGGTCAGTGGCTATCTGTTGGCGGAAGCCAGCGCCGACGATGTAATCGCCGCCGTGCGTAAGGTTTCAAGAGGCGAGGCCGTCTGCCCCCCGCTGCTCTGTCATCACCTTTTCCAATTCGTGGCCCGCACCACCCGCGAGGGCTCCATGATTCTCAATCAGCGCCTTTGCGTAAAGCTGGGACTGACCGCGCGTCAGCAACAGCTCGTGGCCTTTCTCGCCCGCGGTTTCACCAACAAGGAAATTGCTGAGAGCATGGGCTTGTCTGAATTCACAGTCAAAAATCACGTTCATCGCATCATGCGCCAGCTTAACGCCGACAGCCGCTACGCCGCCGTCCAAACCGTCTGCGACCACAATCTTCCCGCCACCATCTAGCGCGTTATCTAACCTTGGGATCCTCTATATTCTCCGCCGGGTGCCCCGCACGCCGGTTTTGCGTGTGGGGTTCTTGCGTCTCTAGATCTCGTCCCCAGGTTTCATCTCTAGTTTTTGTCTCCGGTTTCCTCTGTGCTCTCTGTGTCCTCTGTGGTGAAACGCCCTTCAAGGATGCGGATACCCTTGCTTGGGCGGCGACGCATAGTCCTGCCCATATTTGTTTTTATGCGAAAGCGAAAAAGTCGGATTTTCCGGTACATCTACCTTACCCAGATCCCGCGAAGCTGCCGACGCCGTCACCGTGCGCGTCAAATCCTGCAAATCCTCAGCAACGCCTCGCTCATACCAAATGTGCATTTCGTATTTTCCGTCGGGCACATTCCCGATACTGACGTTTCCTGCGCGGTTCGACACACCGTAATAAGGTGTATCCACCACCACCACCACTGCGCTCATTTCCGGATGGATATTGCAGAACAGGAAACTGACTCCGACGCGATCGAAGTGCACCGAATTCGTTGCTCCCGCTTCGTACAGCCCCAGGTCGAACCGCTTACCATCAACCAGTGAAAACACATTGTGAAAAAATGGATCGCGATTTGGAAAATCCACCACCGACCCAACCGGCACCACCAACAAATGTGGCTGGAAACTCTTGTTTCGCTGCACCAGCTGCATTCTCTTTCGCCCAGGCTCGGCAGCGCCAGCCACCGTCGCACTGTGCTCCAGTGGTTTCAGCCAGATCACCACATTCGAGGCGTCACTGGGCCCACTGGGCGCCTTCTCCTGTTTCGTTTCCGATTTTCTCGTAATCACCACGTGAACCGTGACGGTGTTCTGCTGCGCCCTCACCGCGCACGGCGATGTCAGCGCCACCACGCAACTCCATCCCAATATCCTGACCCATGCAGCTCTTCGATGACCTCGCACTAGAATATGTACCCCACACTCAAAGTCACCAGGTTGGCCGCATTCGCACTGCTATCCAGTGTGAACGTTTTCAGTCTCCTGTATTCCAGCGAAAACACAATGTCGGACCTCGGCTGATAGATGAAATTTACAAACGCGCTCTGATTCTTCGACAGCGGCAACGTGTAGTACGGCTGGCTCCCTCCGAATTGACGCATGTCGGATGCAATCGGGTTGTCTTGACCGAAAACTCCGTTGAACTGCAGCTTCGGCGTCGCCTTGAACTTCAGCTGCGCCCATCCCCCCAGCGAATCCAGCCCATAAACCTCCGTCGCCGGATCGGCCAGCGATCCTTGCCACAGCGCGGTTTGCCCGATTCCACCTCCGAGCCCTCCCACTGCGCGCCCGCGATAAAACTGGCTCGTGAATTCAAACTTGTTGCCCAGCGGAACCGTCACATCCACCGTGCCCGCCCAACTGTCAATATCCCGACCGTAGCCCCATGCTTGCCGCCCGTAGTATCCCCCAAACCCCAGCGTCAGGTCTTGTCCCTCTGCTTTGTGCGTCCAAGCCACCCGCGTCGCATACGCTGGCTGCCCCGATCTTTCGCCCCACGTGGGGTAACGATAATATTCGGATTGCGGTTCGTCTCCCGACAGATTATCCAGAATGCCTCCCTGCACCAGCAAACTCGAAGAATCCGATAGTGTGAATTTATGTTCCACCCGCACTTGCGGCGTCCAGCTCCACAAATTTCCTGAGTACCCCATCGCCGGCACTGCCAGTGTCGCAATCGATGTGGGACTTAACGGCGCAAAAAATAGCGAGTCTTGTCCCGCCACCACCGATGTGTTTGCCCAGTCGAACCGGATCGTCCCGGTTCTCAGCCTCATGATCCCAAAGCTCACTCCGTTCGGCGCGTCCGGAAATCCTCCCGCAAAGTCGAATTGAATATCCGCGCTCGTTCGTGCTCCGGCAATCGTCGGACCAAATGCCTGCAATCCAATCTGTGATTGCCGTAGCGATGCCACAAACGATCCTGAGGATGACAGCGGGCCAGGTTGCGTCGCCAGTTGCGGAAAATCCGCATTGTCCACATTCCCGCGATTCTCCGACATGTTGAACAACACCATCCCCGACAATCGCACGCGATACTTCGACGCGCTCTCGACCTTGGTCTGATTCTGCTCCGCGGATTTTTGATCCGCCATCTGCTGATTTTCTTCCAGCTTCGTAATTCGTTCTTCGGTCGAAACCGGCGCTGCCGTCGCTGTCGGAGGCGTCTGCGTTGTGCTCCCCGGCAAAACTTGCGCCGCCGCAACATTGTTCGCCGGCCTGCTCACCGCCACCAGTTGCGATTTGGCCGCATCCAGCTCCCGCCGCAATTCCGCTGACTCCGCATGCTCAGACTGCTGCTGCGTCTTCAGCTCCTTCACCTGCGTGTTCAATTCCTGCACCTGCGCCTGCAGCTGCTTCAGCAGCGACCCGACTGTCGCCAGGTCCGGCGTTTGCGAGCCGTCGTGCGCCACGATTGCAGCGCTGTCTTCGGCACTCTGCCCACGCACCGCTTGCGCACCCGTCAACAGCCCGCACACCATTGCCGATACACCAACAACGGTCTTCCCCCAGTTTGTGCCTCGCATCACTGCCTCCTCTGCAAGCAACAGGAATATCGACTGGGGCACACCAATACTAGCGATTTCGCCCGAGCGCGTGCGTACCCTCGGCCATCGAAAGTAGCACGCGCGCCGTACGCTCGTCACCATTCTCCTCTCGCCCCTCGCCAGACATTTCGCGCCCTTCATCGCTGCTGTTATTCTGGATGTGTCAATCTTCCCGGAGCAGACGCAGCCTCTTGCCACCCATCATCAGCGCCCAGGGACTTTCCAAACGCTACGGCGCCGTTCCTCTGTTTCAGAACGTCTCGTTCACCATTTCCGAGGGCGATCGCATCGGCGTCATTGGCCCAAACGGCTCCGGCAAGTCCACTCTCCTCGACATCCTCAGCGGCATCACGCTCCCCGATACTGGCGACGTAGCCATCCGCAAAGGCACGCATCTTAACCTCGTGCGCCAGATTTCCGAGTTCGCGCCCGGCGACACCATTCGTTCTGTAATTAACAAAGCCCTCGATCAGCAGACGGTCCCCGAAAGCGAACGCCTGCAGCGCACTGCGGAAATCCTCGGGCGCGCCGCGTTCACCGAACTCGACGCGGAAGCTGCTTCTCTCTCTGGCGGATGGCGCAAACGACTCGCCATCGCCGAAGCTCTGGTGCGCAAACCCGACATTCTTCTCCTCGACGAACCCACGAATCATCTGGACCTTGCTGGCATCGAGTGGCTCGAAAGCGTGTTGCTCAACGCTTCCTTCGCCTGCGTCGTCGTCAGCCACGATCGCTATTTCCTGGAGAACGTCGCCAACGAAGTCGTCGAGCTCAATCCTACGTATGAAGATGGCGCGCTGCGCGTTTCCGGCAACTACAGCTCATTCCTCGAGGCGAAGGAACTGTATCTTCACGCTCAGCGGAATCGTCAGGAAGCTCTGGAGAATCGCGTTCACACCGAGATCGAGTGGCTGCGCCGCGGCCCCAAAGCGCGCACCACCAAATCCAAAGCGCGCATCGACAAGGCCCACGAACTCATCGGCGAACTCGCCGATATGAACACGCGCACTCGCACGTCCAGCGCCGGTATCACCTTCTCCGCCTCCAATCGTCAAACCAAACAACTCATCACTCTCGACGACCTCAGCTATTCCATCGGCGATCGCCAACTGCTCGATCATCTGCACTTCATCGTCACCAACGGCATGCGCGTCGGCCTTGTTGGCCCGAATGGCAGCGGCAAAACCACGCTTCTTCGGTTGCTCAAGGGTGAACTGGAACCCACGCGCGGTTCCATGCGCCAGGCGGAAAATCTCCGCATCGTCTATTTCGACCAGAATCGTCAGCTCGATCCCGACGTTACTTTGCGCCGCGCGCTCGCTCCCGACAGCGATGCGGTGCGCTATCAGGACCAGGTGATTCATGTTGCGTCGTGGGCGGCGCGCTTCCTGTTCACTGGAGAAGCGTTGAACCAGCGCGTTGGGCGGCTTTCCGGAGGCGAACGCGCGCGCGTCCTGATTGCTCAGCTGATGCTGCAGCCCGCGGATGTTCTGCTTCTCGACGAGCCGACGAACGATCTCGATATTCCCACGCTGGAAATTCTGGAGGAAAGTTTGCTCGAGTATCGCGGCGCGTTGGTGCTCGTCACTCACGATCGCTACATGCTCGATCGCGTTTCTACTGTTGCGTTGGGGCTCGACGGACTTGGCCACGCCGAGCGCTTCGCCGATTACTCGCAGTGGGAAGCGTGGCAGCGTTCGCGGCGTTCCGCGGCACGAAGCGCGGCCGCTCCGGAATCGCCGCGTCAAAGCGAAAAAGTGGTTGCGGCAGTTTCACCGGCGAAGAAAAAACTCACTTACAAAGAAGCGCGTGAGTTTGCAACCATCGAACAGCGCATCGCCGACGCCGAAAAAGAACTGCAAGCCAGGCACGACGCGCTGCTCGATCCCGCGGTGATGAGCGATGGCGCGCGCTTGCAGACTCTTTCGCTGGAACTCGACGCCGCTCAGAAGGCCATCGACAAGCTCTACGCCCGATGGGCCGAGTTGGAACAAAAACAAACCTGAGACAGATCTCACTCGGTCATTCCGCACGAATTCTTGTCCTACGTACTTGTCATCCCCAGCCGCATAGTTGTCATCCCGAGCGGCGCGAGGGTGTGGATTCACATTTCAAGTGCAAAAGCATCGATGAAAAGATCTCGGCGGGAGTTCTGAAGCCGAGGCATTTGCGTGGGGTGTGATTGTAACGGTTCGCGTGAGCGTCAAGGCTGCTCTGTGTCAGCCAGCTAGGGTCGATTTTTCTGGGCAGCAGACGGCGCAGCCGGCCGATGGCATTTTCGATGCCGCCTTTCTGCCATGGCGCGTGGGTGTCGCAGAAGTAGGTTGGCATGTGCAGGTTGGTGTGCAACTGCTGGTGATGCGAGAACTCCGCGCCGTTATCGAAAGTGACGGTCTGGCGCAGCGCTTGAGGCAGCGCTGCGAAGTTGCGCTGCAATTCCTGAACGATCGGGGTGGCCGCTTTGCTGTGCTGGCGGCGGATGAGCACTAACCGCGAAGCGCGTTCCTGGGCCACCAGTAGCACTCCGTCGGGATCGCTGAACAGCATCAGGTCGGCCTCCCAATGGCCGCCGTCAGAGCGCTGCAAAACCTCCGCAGGCCGCTCTGCCAGGGGCACGCGTTGCGGGATGAGCCGCAGCGGAGAGTGCTCCCGGCGCGGGCGACGATAGCCGCGCTTGTACTTGCGTTGCGGCAGATAGTTGCGCCAGTCGGTATCGTCGGTGCGACGGATCTGCGCATAGATGAAACGCTAGATGGATTCGGCACAAAGCACCGCACGCCCGTGTTCCCGTCGCAAGCGACCAGCAACTTGTTCCGGAGAGTGCCCGTGCGACAAGCGCTCCAGCACCACTTTGCGCAATTCCGGTTGCCGCGCCAAACGCGAACCGCGCCAACGACGCACCCAAGCCTGATCCTCCGCGTAGACCGGCCGGTAGCCGACCTGGGCACCAGCGTTGCGTTTCAGTTCCCGGCAGAGCGTCGATGCCGAGCGATCCATAGCTGCAGCGATTTGCCGACACGATTGCCCGGCTTCCTGAAGCCCGGCAATCGTACACCGCTCTTCCAGTGATAGTTGTCCGTAAGTTCCCATGGCAACACAACCTTACCAGCCTGTTGCACTTCGTTTGTGAACTTACAGGGATCTGCTTTTTGCAAAACGCCACGGAAAAAGCAGATTCCTCACTCCGCGGACTCCGTTCGGAATAACAAATGAGAATTTTCGGCAGCCCGTCGCATAGACGCAGCCCGTAACATAGATTCTGACGCCGCTACTGAAACGAGGCGATCGCCTGCGGCAAATCCTCGTACGTCGAAAACAAATTCAGCAATCCCACAATCTTGAACATGTGCATGGCGAATTGCGACGGCTTCAACAAGCGAATCGCGCCGCCTTCTTTTTTCGCTGTGGCCAAATGACGCACCAGCATACCGATCCCGCTGGAATCAATCTGCGGCACTTCCTCCACGTCGAGCACAATCTTGTTCTGCCCTTGCTTCAGCAAGTCCGCCACAGTTTTGTCAAAGCGATCGAGCGTCGGCCCAATACTCATGCGCCCTTTCAGCTTCAACACTGTCACTCCGTCGTGCATCGTAACCTGGAACTCCAACGTGGCCCCCTCGCGAGCTCCGCAATGGTGCCCATATTGTGCGCGGCCATGTTGGTTATTCCTAGCCAAAAAGGAAGCGGCCGGCGGGCAGTGAAGCGGGAAATGTCGGCGCGCCGACAATGCATGTGGTGCGTGATTCGTAATTTGTGACTCGTGAAAACAAAGTGGCCAGCGACCGGCGACCAGTGAAGCGGGAAGTGGAAAATGTCGGCGGGCCGATATTGTGTGGATAAGTAACTTAATCGATAACGGTTAGGGGATTTCGCGATTTGGGAGAAGCGGTCGAAAGTTAACGTGACACCTGAGGTTGCGGCACTTGGAAATCTTAAGGGGACACCCCCCGGTATTTGCGTAAGTAGGGAAACAAAGGAGTTAGGGGGAAAGGCAGTTGAAAGTTCACAGTTGAAAGTTGAAAGGAAGGATCCTTCGATTCCTGGTAGCTCAGGAGTCGCAGCCTTGTTGGGGAGCCCGGTTGAAAGTTGAAAGTTCAAAGGAAGGATTTTTCGACTGTTGGTTGCTCAGGAGGCGCACGTTTGATCAGATGAATTGGTAGGGGAAGAAGGCGGGGGCGAGGCGAGGAAGTGGGGGGATTAAAACACGGAGCAGCCGCCGCGCGAACATGGCTCACTATACATCACGGATGGCTAAGTCGTCAACGGTATTGTGTAGTACCAGGACGAAAATAGCGGCGGAAGAGTCATCAGCGGCCTTTACAGGCAATAGGCTTACAGCTGGAAGTTCGGAGCAGAAAAGGGATTAACCACAGAGAACACAGAGAGCACGGAGGAAGGCACTAGTGGCCTGTAACGACTGGTTGTGTACTGATATGGCGTGAAGGATCGGCGTACCGACAACGTTTTCGCGTCTATCGTAGCGGGAGCATAGTCCATAAATAGCTGTTACGTGCCACTAGGACTGAAAGAAGAAAACGAGGGCAGGGTGAGGCTGCCCTCGTGGTGTTTGCTGTGGGTGCGCTCAGAATTGAAGCAGGATCGCGAACTGGATTTGGCGAGCGGAGCCAAAGTCTCCTGTGGGGAATCGCGTACTGCCGATGACCCCAAACGATTTGCTGGTTGCGGTGAGGACGGGGTTGCCGAAATTGGGATGGTTGAAGATATCGAACATCTCGGCGCGAAATTGGAGATTGAGGCGTTCGGTGATCTTGGTGTCCTTGGTGACCGAGAAATCGGTGTTGACGAATCCTGGCCCGGTGATCGAGTCGCGACCCAAGCTGCCCGGATGGCACGAGCCGAGGACGATTGGATAATTGCTGCCGCCGGGCGCCGTGGGAGTGCTGCTGAACAAGCAGGGCACGGCTAGAGAGGCGTTCACGGTTGGGCCGCAAGCAGGAATCGCGGGCGCGCCACCGGAGGGAACTCCATTGAAGGGTTCGCAGAGAACGGGATTCTTGAAATAATTCGCAGGATTGCCGGTAGTCTCGATAAGGCCGAGAATGTCGGGCCGCACGGTGAGAGAAACTCCAGGGCCAGGGCCGATGGCCAGAGTGGGATTGAGTGGATTGCCGGTTTGCGCCTGGAACACCAAACCAACTTGCCAGCCGGCGACGAGACGGTTGCCTTGGAATGGAAGTTGATAGAAGCCGCTGAGGGCGAAGCGATGGCGAGTGTCGAACTCGGAAGGGCCGTAATCGCCGCGCGGATTGTAAGCATTCTGAATGATGTAGGTCTCGCCGGTGGAGAGTGAGTTGTAGTCGAGCGATTTGGAATAGGTGTAAGTTCCCAAAAATTCCAGGCCATGAGAGACGTGCTTGTTCACGGTGACCCACAGGCCGTTGTAATTGGAATTTCCGCCGCTATTAACTTGATTGATGGTGCCGTAAGGACAGCTGGGATTGGGCGCCAGGCATTGCGAGGGAATGACGGGACTGCCGGCAGGCAACGCCTGATAGGGCCTGGTGGAACCATAGAATCCATCGGTGACGAAGGGCTGATTGATGTTTTGCGTGAGTTGGAGATGCGTGCCTTTCACGCCGACGTAAGCGACCTCGAGTCCGATGTTGGTGGTGATTTGGCGCTGCACGGAGAGATTCCAATCCTGTGCGTAGGCATTGTCGAAGCCGGAATTGATGGCGGCAGGGCCGAGGCTGGTGCCCACGATAGCCGCGCTGGGATTTTCGGCAGTGATGGCGTTGGTGGCGGAACTAGCGGCGATGGGCACGGCAAAGGGTGGATTGCCGCTTAATGGAGAGACGATGTTGGTGGTGGGGGCCTGAGTCATCATGGCGTAGCCGCCACGCACGGAAGTTTTACCGTTCTTGAAGGGATCCCAAGCAAAGCCGACACGCGGCTGAAAGTTCAGGTTGCTCTGCTGGTAGGGCTGGCCCGTCTGGATAAGGTCGCCGGTGGCGGGATCGAAGTTGGTGAAGCGGCCAGCGGATTCGGATGGCGTGGCATTCCAAGCGTAACGCAGACCAATGTTGATGGTGAGATTGGGCTTCCATTTGAAGCTGTCTTGCGCGAAGACATCGTAGGAAGGCTGCAGGATTTTGTCGTCGCCAGAGCCGAGCTGGACGGTGAAGGCGTTGGCCTGATCGGCGAGGAAATTGGCGATGGAAGCGTAGGTGAGGCTGCCGACGTTGAGGGCAATATTGTTGTTGTAGGCGCGCCGGATTTCTCCGCCGAACATGAAGGTATGGCGACCCTTAAGCCAGCTCAAGCCGTCGTTGAGAACGATGGTGGTGTCGCCGCGGCCTTGCGGTTCTCCAGTGGGACCACCAAAACCGATGGTGCCACCCACATTAAGAAAGGGGAGGCCAGAATCAGCGGGCGAGCCGGGAGGCATGAGCATGTTGAAATCGGCGGGATCGAGGAGACCATTGGGAGTGAAGATGAGGTGAATGCGATTGAAGCCGAGGCGGACGGTATTGCTGAGGGTCGGCGAAAAGACGTGATCTTCGCTGAAGGTGAGCAATTGGCGGAAGCCGGAGCGCGTGTCGCCGAAGCCGGGGATGTTTGCCGCGATGGCGCCGCCGGCTGTGGGCTCTTCGCGAAGATCTTTCTGGACGACGTAGTAGCCGTGCATGCTGTCTTTCTGGCTGAGTTCGAAATCGATGTCGCCGGAGCCCTGATTAAGGGAAACGTTGGCCAGCACACCGCCGCTGAAGAGATTGAAACTGCCGGGGTCCGCGGGATTTCCGGAGCCGACCAAGTTTGCGGCCGGGACCAGGGAGAGAAGACTCTTGATGGCCGGCGAGGTTACCGTAGAGATTTGCTCGGCGCTGGGCACGGTGGTGGATACGCTGAGGCTTTGATGTTGGCGCAGGCCTTCGTAGGCGAGGAAGAAAAACAATTTGTTCTTGAGGATGGGACCGCCAAAATCGACGCCGAAATCGTTGCGTTTGAAGGGAGCCTGCGGCAAGGATGCGCCGGTTGAACTTTGGGCGACGTTGAAGAAATTGCGTGCGTCGAGGTCGTTGTTGCGGAAAAACTCGAACAATTCGCCGTGATACTGATTGGTGCCGGAGCGAGTGGCCAGGTTGACGATAGCACCGGAGTTTCGTCCGTACTGAGCGGGAAACGAGGAATTATCGATTTTGTATTCGGCGAGCGTGTCAATGGGAGGTTGGAAGGTGAGCTGGTTTTGCACGTTGTCGTTGAGGTTGACGCCGTTGACGAGCCAGTTGGTGGTGTCTTCGCGCTGACCGGCGGTATTGATGCCGAACGAGCCCTGGCCACGCAAGGGCGCTGACAGGAATCCATTTGCGGGCGGAGTGATGGTGCCGGGAGTCAACAAACTCAAGTCGGTGAAGTGCCGGCCGTTGAGGGGAATTTGCTGGACGGTTTTATCGTTGATGACCTGGCCCATGGAGTTGTTGCTGGTGTCAACGAGTGGCTCTTCCGCGGTGACTTCGACGGTTTGCGAGGCTTGACCAATTTTGAGCTGAATGTTCTTGGTAACGGTCGAGGCGACGTCGAGCTTGAGTCCACTGAACATGGTGGTTTGAAAGCCGGAGGCGGAAATTTCCACTTTGTAGAGTCCGATGGGGAGCGAAGAAAACAGAAATGCGCCGGCGCTATCGGTAGTTGTGTCGGATTGCACGCCGGTGCCTTCATTGGTTGCGACGACTTTTGCGTTGGGAACCGCGCCGCCAGTGGGATCGGTGACCGTGCCTTGAAGGGTTGCGGTGGACTGCGCGTACGTTGGGCACAGCATTGCTGCAAGAAAAATGAGCAACAAGAGAAGTTGAAATGTGGATCGTCTGGATAGAGCGATGCCCTGCGATCTTTTCATCGTTTTGCCCCCTGAAGATTTGGTGGCGGTCAGGACGGCGCGGAAGAGGCGTGGTTTTTGTCCGGTCCGCACAATCGAGCTATTGCCCTTAAGAAGGGCGGCTGGACCTGGACGGGAGGTGGGACCAGCAACCCACGACCCCGCTGGGTTAGTGGCAATCGAAGGGCCAAGTCAGCGGGCTGATGCTAATGTTTGAAACTGAGGGGATTAACGAGGACGCGTGGCGCCCGCGGTTCGGTGGTTGAGGCGTTTATCTGTGGGAATTTGGAAATGGGTATGAAAAAAGGAAGGAATGCGCGGCATCCACCACCGGGGAGGACAGTCGAAAGTTGAAGGTTAAAAGTTGAAAGTAAAAAAAAGCGCGTGGATGGGCATATTGCAAGATTGGCCAGCATAAAAGTCAGTGCTACATGAAGAGGAAGAGTTCGAAGATATGCGGTGATGCCGGACGTTGAAGGGATTCACCACAGAGGACACGGAGGGCACAGAGAAAAACCAAGAAAGCAAGGAGAGTTGAAAGAAGATAGAGGCTCGCTGGGCGGAATAGTTGGAGCACAATGGTAGGCATGAAACGGCTAAGAGTGGTTTTTCTCATCGCGTTGATTGTTTCTTTCTGTTGCTACTCGAGCTTCGCTAAGAGTGCCGCTGATGCTGGGGCGGGACGATGGTCGGAGCAAATGGCCAATGACTGGTACGCTCACCAGCCATGGCTGGTGGGCAGCGATTACATTCCCGCAAACGCCATCAACGAACTGGAGATGTGGCAAGCGGAATCGTTCGATCCCAAACGCATCGACCTGGAACTGGGTTGGGCACAGTCGCTGGGCATGAACACGATGCGGGTGTTCCTGCAGGATCTGCTGTGGCAAGACGCCAAGGGCTTCACGATGCGCGTGGACACATTTCTGAGCATCGCCGACAAGCACCGCATCAAGATTCTGTTCGTGCTGTTTGATTCCTGCTGGGACCCGTATCCGCAACTCGGTCCGCAACGCGGCCCGCGGCCCGGCGTGCACAATTCCGGCTGGGTACAAAGTCCGGGGGCAAAGGGGCTGGACGATCCTTCGCAATATCCACGGCTGGAAGCGTATGCCAAGGGGATCGTAGGCGCGTTCGCTTCGGACAAACGAATTCTCGGATGGGACGTGTGGAACGAGCCCGGCGGGACGAATGAAGGCAGCTACGAAAAGCAGGAACCGAAAGACAAGGTGAACCGCGTGCTGGCGCTGCTGCCGCAGGCGTTCGCCTGGGTGCGGGCCGCGCGTCCTTCGCAACCATTAACAAGCGGGTTGTGGGAGGGCGACTGGACGACGATGGAGAAGCTAAGCGCCATGCAAAAGCTGCAGCTGCAACTGTCGGATGTGCTGTCGTTCCACAATTACGCGAAGCCCGACGATTTCGAGAAGCGCGTGGTGTGGCTGCAACAATTCCACCGGCCGATCCTGTGCACGGAATACATGGCGCGGGGCTTTGGCAGCACGTTCCAGGGTATTTTGCCGATCGCGAAGAAATATAAGGTGGCGGCAATCAATTGGGGACTGGTAGCGGGAAAGACGCAGACCTGGTATCCGTGGGACTCGTGGCAGGAGCCTTATGTGGATCACGAGCCGGCGGTGTGGCACCACGAGATTTTTCACACGGATGGCAAGCCGTACAGCGAAGAAGAGGTGGCGTTCATACAGAAAATGACGGGGCGATAGCGTAGTCTATGCAGAAGCGACGACACTAATAGGAGCTACTGAGGGGAAGAAACTACCCTGCGGGCAAAAAAATGCGGGCGAGCCGCGCGATGCGCAGCCCGCCCGTAACGACTAGAGAGCCGTGACGTTCGACGCCTGAAGACCCTTGGGGCCTTTGGTGACTTCGAACTCAACTGCCTGGCCTTCGTTGAGCGACTTGTACCCATCCGCCATGATAGCGGAGAAATGCACAAATACGTCCTCACCGGACTGGCGTTGAATGAAGCCAAATCCCTTGCTGGCGTTGAACCACTTTACTGTTCCTTGTTCTTTCACGTTGTTTCCTATTCTGTATTTTAAAAAGCTATCTGGTGCTTCTCGACAGCCTCTAGTCGCAAATGAAAAAAGGCCGCAAGTTTGAAACTCGCAGCCCCTTAAATCGAATCCAAAGGTGATACAAGAGCAACAAACGCAGTTACAGAGTAACACAAATTCCCCTATTAGCAACTACAAATATTTGCGGTTGCGTTGCATGAGCGGCCATTTTTTGCAGGGACTTTTTCGCAGCACAGCTCGCTATTTTCCACCCATCCGTGGCAGACAGTGTTACCCTTAAAAGACACCCATGAGCAAGCCATCTATATTTGTACGCGACCGAACTTTTTCCTCGCCCGTTAATTGGGGCGTCACTTCAATCATGATTGCGCTGCATCTTTTAGCGCTGGCATCAGTGTTCTTCTTCACCTGGAAAGCATTAATTTTGGCGATCGTCATGTGGTGGGTAGGCGGCAGCCTGGGCATCGGTATGGGCTATCACCGGCTGCTGACGCACCGAGGATACAAAACACCGAAATGGATGGAATACTTTCTGACGGCGTGCGGGACGCTGGCGCTGGAAGGCGGTCCGATCGCGTGGGTGGCAACGCACCGAATCCATCACCAGAACACCGACAAGGAAGGCGATCCACATTCACCGATTGATGGCGGCATCTGGGCGCACATGGGATGGATTCTTACCGGTCGCGCAATGCACCGGGACCGCAGCGAGCTGCTTCCTTACGTGCCGGATCTGCGCAAAGACAAATTCCATTTGTGGATCAGCAAGTGGCACGCGGTTCCTTCGATTGCGCTGGCCGTGGCGTTTTACTTTATTGGGGGATGGCCATTTGTTTTCTGGGGGTCGTTCCTGCGCTCAGTTCTAAGTTTGCACTTCACGTGGCTGGTGAATTCCGCGACGCACATGTGGGGGAGCCAGCGGTTCGAGACCGGAGACTTGTCGACGAACAGCTTCTGGGTAGCGTTTCTGACGTTCGGCGAAGGGTGGCACAACAATCATCACCACTCGCCGCAATCGGCGCGTCATGGGTTGAAATGGTATGAGATCGACGTGAACTGGTACGGGATATTCACGTTGTCGAAGATCGGGCTGGCTTGGGATGTGAAGCGAATCAAGCTGGAAGCGCTAGAAGCTTTGGAACCCGTGCCTGTGGAAGTTGAGCAGAACGCCTGATTTTTTAACGTTCCGTTCCCGGCGAAACAAAGATTTCGCCGGCCAACGCACGATCGATAGCCCACACCAGATCGGAATGCATCCTGGATTTAAAGACGTAGCCGGTTGCACCACACTCAAAAGCCGCGGCCACAAACTCTTCATCTTGCTGCACGCTTAAAAAAATCACCTTGGCGCCGTGTCCCTGGCGCTTTAATTCCTGGGCAGCGCGGATTCCATCCATCTTGGGCATCAGAATGTCCAGCAAAACGAGGTCGGGATTCAGACGCGCCGTGGCGTCAACCGCCGCCTGGCCATCGTTGACGGTGGCAACAACGTCGAAATGAGAGTTCAGAAGAGTTTTGACGCGTTCCCGCATGCCCGCGTGATCGTCAGCCACGAGAATTCGTGCACGAAATTTCATAAAGGCCTGGCTAAAAAACCGTTAATACAAAAACAATTCTGAATTAATTCGATGCAGGGCGGTGCAGAAATGTAACTCGCTGGCGTTTCGCAGCGGGAAGAGTACTGCGCTGAATTCAGGAGCGCAAATCCGCGAAAAAAATGTTCTATTACAAAATCGTTATGGCAATTTTTCAGTTCACTTCAGCGAGTTCGGGCCAGTTCTTTTTTATTACTGAGAAACTGTAAGTTTTGACAGTTCCCCTTTGGTTTATTTCGCTTCATGCTCTGTGCGCTGAAGATTGAGGCTTGCCCATCGGAGTCTTCAGCATGCTTCTCGAAAGTTTACCGGTCCCTCGTGCTCACTTTCGAGCAGCCTTGCGCAGATGGCAGAATTGTCTCGTTTTAAACGGGGCGGAGTGCTTCCAGATATTCTTGGGCGGAGAATTTCTGGGCTGCGACGGGTTGCTCGAAAGTGAGCATTGGTGTTTTCGGGGATGCATTGTTGAGTACTATTCCCCTTTCGTTCCTATATCAGTTACCATTCCCAAAGCATTTCTCGTGGGGTATTCTTGAGACAATCTGTTTTGAGGTATTAGGAACAGGATCGGACGATTCCCGGGGGTGGGAGTCCATCGTTGACAAAAGCACGAATTCTAATCGCTGACGACCATACACTGGTTGCGGAAGCGTTCAAAAAACTTCTGGAACCTGAATTTCAGGTTGTGCGGACGGTATCGGATGGGCGCGCGCTGCTGCGAGCCGCAGACGAGTTGAAGCCCGATCTGGCGCTGGTGGACCTGAACATGCCGTTGCTGAACGGGCTGGATGCGGGCGCGCAGTTGAAGGAATCGATGCCGCGGATGAAGATCATCGTTCTGACGATGAACGAGGATACGGAGATTGCCGCGGAAGCGCTTGGCAAGTGGGCATCGGGGTACTTACTGAAGAAATCGGCGGGATCGGAACTATTGAAGGCGGTGCGCGAAGTGCTGCGCGGCGCCAAATATGTGACACCGGCGGTGCGGGCAGGTCTGGAAGGGAGTCCGCTGAGAGACCCGCGCTCTGAAGTGGCGCGAGTGCTGACACCCCGGCAGCGTGAGGTTCTGCAACTGCTGGCTGAAGGACACACGATGAAGGAAGCGGCGGCGATTCTGAACGTGGCCACGCGCACGGTGGCGTTCCACAAATACCGCATCATGCAAGATTTTGGATTGGAGACGAATTCAGATTTGCTGCGGTTTGCCATCAAGCAGAAGGTTGTTCAGCAGACTTGAGTCGGTCAGAGTTTTTCAATCCGCGCTAGCGGATTGCGCCAGCAGAGACACTTCCACTCGCGTAACAATTTCAGTTCCTCCGCTGCGTGAGGAATGAATCTCCAAAGTGCCGCCGACCATGCGCATGCGCTCGCGCATGCTGGCGAGGCCGAGGCCGGGCTCGTAATTGTTGACGTCGAAACCCTGGCCGTTGTCCTTGACCTTGAGTTGAAGAACACCGTGTTGCGCTTCCAATTCCACATTGATCTTTGAGCTGCCACTATGCTTCGCGGCGTTTTTGAGGGCCTCTTGCGCCACACGATAGAGGCACAAGGATTTCTCAGCGGTCACGACCCACGGTGAGCTTCCTGTGAACAGCTCGACCTCAATGGCATGTTGCCGCGACATTTGCACGCAAAGTTCCCGCAGAGCCGACTTCAAGCCGAGATGCTGAAGCTTGGAGGAATGCAATTGGTGCGAGAGTCCATGGATGTCCGTGGCCAGTGTGCTGGCCGCTTCCAGGGCCACGGCGACCTGTTCGCGCTCGCTGCGCAACTCCGTTGAGAGCTGATGCTTCAAGCGGTCCAGGCCGATAATGAGCAACGACAATCGTTGTCCAATGTCGTCGTGCAAGTCGCGAGCGAGGCGTTGGCGTTCGTCCTCCTGAGCGCGAATCAAGCGCTCGGTCAACTGCATCAACTCCATTTTCGCCTGCTTCAAGTCGGTGATGTCGACATTCACGCCCTGGAGCCTGAGGGGCTTACCGCGCTCATCGCGAAAAACCTGGCCGCGGAACAGCAACCAGCGGATAGCGCCGCCGGGTTCATGAAACCTCCACTCGGTGACAATTGAATCATCGCCTTCTTTATTGGTGAGGACCGCCAGGGCTCTGCGGTGCAAATCTTCGCGGTCTTCTTCGGGAATCAGCTCCAGAAATTTCTGGTAGGAGGCTTCCAGTTCGACCGGCTCTTTGCCGAGCAGGGTACTCTGGCGCTGAGACCAGCGCACTCTACCAGTGCGAACGTCGAGTTCCCAGAGGGCGGTCATGGAGGCCTCGAGTGCCAGTTGAAGCCACTCTTGTTTTTCGAGCAATTGTTGTTCTGCCCGGCGGCGTCCTACGGCATTTCCAAAGAGACTGCCGATCATTCCGAGACGCGCGACCAGCGGATTAGGCCACACCCTGCCGGGAGTGCTGCTTAATAGCACCAACGCACCTCGACCCTCAGTCTCCATGCCCGAGGGGACCACCACCATGGATTGAATACCCTTGGCATTAAGATTTGCGCGATCCAGCGCCGCGGCTTGGGGCAGTTGATCGAGGCTCGAAATAGAGACAGGCTTTCCTTCGGCCACTTGGCCCATAATCCAGGGGACCTCTGCTCGTTCACAGATTTTGACATCCTTCTCATTCTTATCGCGCAGGGCGAGGAAACGTTCTCCCGCAAGTTCGCCGTCACCGTCGACGGTCACCCAAATGCCACGGTCGGCCTTTTCGGCTTCGATGACCGCCTCCAATGCTTTTTGAATTTCGAGGTCTACAGCTTGCGCGGGGCAATGAGCGAGGCGCTCGGCGCATTGCGCAGCGACACGCTCAATGGCGAAGCGGCGCTCCAGCATGCGCTGCGCGCGATTTTTTCTTTTGATCTGCGCGAGCAACAAAAGAACCAAGGCGGTTTCCAGCGCCACGAATGCGGCGATGGCCCAGAAGTAATAGCTGTATTTGCGCCAGGTGGGCGGCTCGCGAAACTGCACCTGGGTACCGGCGGGTACAAGGGACTCCGGAATCTTCCAGCGCCGCAATTCCTTCCAATCTACGGCGGAGTACAAACTACTTTCCAGAATGGGCAAATTGTCAGGACTGTTGCCCGCCAGGATGGCTTTGACCTGCATGGCGATCTTCTTTGCTTCCTCTTGCGGGTCGTAGACATAGCCGCCGATGGCACCGTGGCCGACATAGCTGGACACAAACCCGTAGACAGGAACCGGCGAGTTTGGGGCAATTTTTTCCAAATACTGCAGACCGGAATAGCTTCTGCCCAAGTGGTCGCTGTACTCGACGACATAACAAACGATGGTGCCGGGAGCGAGAGCCTTCAAACGCTGCCTGGCCTCGTCTGGCGTCGGACCTTCCCAATAATCAAGCTGGATGCGGTTTTCATATTCCTTAATTTGTTGTTTGGCGATCCAGCCGAGCCACTTGTCGCGCGGTGAAGAGCCGGCAAGCAGGACCACTTTTTTTGTATCGGGTTGCAGCGCCAGAGCCAGGTCCAAAGTTTTTTCGAAATGCAGAGGTTCGACAACTCCGGTCACACCGGCATATTTTTGCATCGGAGCCGGTATGTCTTTCGGAATAAGGCCGAAGACAATCGGAACGCCGGGGAAGAGGTCGTTGCGATGATTGAGGAGGAATTCCAGGACGGGGCGCTGGCCGGCGACGACTACATCCATTTTCACGTTTTCATACTTGGTGCGGTAGATTTCGGCGAACTTCTTGTCGTCGTCGGAATTTTTCAATCTCATCAAGTCGAGTGCTTCGACATAGAGTTCGACCTGATCGGGAACGTCGAGTTCCTTGCGGAGGATCTGGACGAGATCCAACTGTCCTTCAAATCCAAGATTATCCGGAAGGAGTACGAGGACGTTTTTTCGTGAGGTGATATTCTCGTTGGCGTCCGTAGCGGCGCAGACAGCGGTAGATGCAAGAAAGAAGCATGCCGCCAGCGCGACGGTCGCGACTACGGACCGGAATCGGGCGGCGGACCCTCGGCAGTCATAGAGGAAAGCTACACCCCTGACACGGGGCATACGTTCTGAGTCCTCCCGGCAACATTGCCGAGACTCCCTCGAGTCTCTGGATTAAGGGATGGTAGTGCATCGAACGGACCTTGGCAATCCTGAAAATCGATTGGGGAGGTGCTGAAAATTCATTCCGGCCTTCCCATAGGTGCGGCAATCTGTTACGCTGCCCCCGATTCCGCCCCCAGCAGTTTCTGTTGCAAACATCCCAGCTATCCTAAACGCAAGGAGCTAATCCATGGGAACACTAGACGCGGTTTTGGCGGAAGCTAGCACCCAATTCGGAATGAGCAGCGCGAAGACCACTTCGCTGTTGTCCGGCCTGTTGTCGATGATCAATGAAATGCCCGGAGGACTCGGAGCGTTCGTGGATCGTCTGCGCAAATCAGGATTAGGCGATTTTGTATCTTCGTGGCTAGGGAGCGGCGAGGCTCGGCCGATTTCCAGCACTTCGCTGGAGGCGGCAATTGGTCGGGATTCGATCGATAAGCTGGCCTCAAAAGCAGGACTTTCGTACGCGACGGCGGCGTCCGCGCTGGCCTTCATGGTTCCCAAGCTGGTGAATCGACTTGCTCCTGGCGGAGTGATACCGACGCACTTTTCGTCGGACGTTCTGGCGTATGCCAGCAGCGCAACCGGGGCGGTTGCGGCAGGAGCGCGGTCAGCTGCCTACGCGACAGAGCGTGCCGCGCAGAAAGCGGGCGTTCCGGCGTGGCTGTGGCCGCTTCTGGCGCTGCTGGCCGTGATTCTGCTGGGTTACTGGTTCTGGAGCTCGCGCCAGACGACAAGAAATGTAGCGTGGGACCCGGCCGAGCAGGTGCGTATTGCTAATGAGAAGGCTAGTGCGGCGCTTGCGGCGCTAAAGCCAGGGTTCTCTGGCCAGGAATTGGTTACCGCGCTAAACCTGAATGTGATCAATTTCGCCTCGGGAAGCGCACAGATTCCCATGGAATCCGACGATTATCTGAATCGAGTAGCGGTTGCCCTGAAAGCGGCGCCGGCGGGGACGGCGCTTGAAATCGGCGGCCATACGGACAATACGGGCGACTCCACGTCGAACATGACGCTATCGCAACAGCGAGCCGACTCGGTCCGAGCGTACCTGATCTCGCAAGGAGTAAATGGAGATATGCTGGTGGCCAAGGGCTACGGCGATAGCAAGCCAGTGGCGCCCAATGACACGGACGAAGGCAAATTCCACAACCGACGAATCGAGTTTTCGCTGCGTTAACTGACGGCGTCAACTCGGCGCAAGCAACTTTAATAAGAGGAGAGACTGGCCATCAGGCCGGTGGGGGGTAAGGCACGGGTGTGCAATGGCATACTTGCAGACGGCGAAGGGGCTGCTACCGTGGTGCTAGGACCAGGAGGCGGCCCCTTTGGTAAAGTCTCTGATTGCATTGGGATGGATGCGCGATATCGTTTTGATACTGCTGCTTTGCGCCGGGAATCACCTGCGGCACACGTCGCCGGCCATCGGGTTCGCCATTATCGGCGCCGCGCTGCTGGTCTTTGCGGAGCGATTCGTATGGGCATGGCACCTGTGCGATCTGCGCGATAAACACGCCGCTTCGTCCGCCCCCCGCTAATTCCCGAATCCGGGGATTTCAATCCTACTTTGACAAAGTCTGGCGCTGGTTCTTCTCGCGCCAAAATTCCTGTCCCAACTCCGGCAAGGTATAAACCGGGTCGTAATATTCGTAGCGACGCTTGAGGGCTTCGGGGTCGTCGGCTTCGATACCGGTGCGGTAATTCTTGGTCCAGTACGAGATGCCAAGCTGGCGGTCGTATTCCTTAATTTGATGAACCCAACGCTTGCCGACGAAGGGCACATCGCAAATCATGCGAGGCGTGGCGAAGCCGGGGAGATAGCCCATGATGTCGTGCTGGAGTTGCTGGACCTCGTGAATGGCGAGGCGCCAATGCTCGGCATTGGGGATCATGTCGCATTGGTAGAAATAGTAAGGCATGATTTTGCCGTGATCGAGCAAAGTGAAGCAAAGTTCGAGGAGTTCCTGAGCGGTAGCATTGACGCCGCGCAAGAGGACGCCTTGATTGCGCACGTCGCGATAACCCATATCGAGAAGGGCCTGCACCGCTTTGCGGACCAGCGGAGTGACCTGGCGGGCGTTGTTGACATGCGTGTGCACGGCGATGTCGACGCCGCGTTCACGGGCTTTTTTCGAAAGACGATCGAGGCCGGCCAGCACTTCATCTTGCAAAAAGTGCTGAGGGATGGCGATGAGGCCTTTCGTTGCCAGGCGAATATCCTTGATATTGGGGATATCCATCAGCTTGGAGCAGAAATCCTCCAGCGTGGCGATCGGAGTGTTGGCAATGTCGCCGCCGCTGACGACGACGTCGCGCACAGAGGGAGTGACGCGAAGGTAGTCCAACATTTGTTGGTAGCGGTCTTTTTGCGGCACCTGAAATTTCAGCTTTACCACTTGAGGAACGTCGTTGCCGACCAGGTCCATGCGGGTGCAATGACCGCAATATTGAGGACAAGTGGACAATAATTCAGCGAGGACCTTGGTGGGATAGCGATGCGTCAAACCTTCGACGGCCCACATATCGGCTTCGTGCAGAGAATCGCGGCTGGCTTTGGGGTGGCTGGGCCATTCGGGATGACGATCTTCGAACGCCGGCAGCATGTAGCGGCGCACTGGATCGTTCCAGAGATCGGTGGTGTCCATGGTGTTGAGCATGTGCGGAGGCACAAGGATGGACATGGTGGCGCGCTCTTTGATATCGCGCTCGATGCTGGCGAGCAGTGAATCGGGAATCAAGGCGCCAAAAGCATCTTTTAATTCCTTGAGGTTCTTGACGGTGTGGCGCCGCTGCCAGAGGGCGGTCTCCCATTCTTCTTTGGAAACGTCGCGATAGCCGGGCAAGCGCGTCCAGTCGGGTTCTACAAATTCCCTTTGCAGCGGATAGGTGAAGGGCTGTTCGCTGGCATGGACTTTGCCGGCCGGTTTCCAGCTTGGCCGCGCGGCTTTCGACGTAACGGTGTTGATGTCACTCATAGAGTCTTCCTGTGTCTGGGGAACGTTGTCCGGAAATCTTAACAACTTCTTTACGTCTTAGGATATCGTAGGCCGCGAGTTTGCACCACCCCCAGCGATGAATTGCAATCCACAAAAATGGAAACGAGCCAGTGAAAATTCTCGAGACCGAACGGCTGTGTGTGCGGGCATTTGTGCGCGAATGACGCTGATTTCAAGGTCGAGCTACTGAACGAAGCGGGCATACACGAATCATCGTAGAGTGCGCTAAAGGTTTTTTCGCCGATGTGGGGAAGGTCTCCGGCGAGAAGGCCCGAGCTACACGAACTACGGGTTGTAAAAAGTACAACTCAGGCGCGAAAAGGACGCGAAAGTTGCGTACTAGTGCGCGGCCATAATTTTCAGTCAACATGCGCCGTTGCAAGTACTTAGCACAATGGAGCTTGGAATGCTCGTCCAGTAAGCGATGGCAAACATGCTCAGCGAAACCAAAGGGCCAAAGGGGGAAAGCACAATGAGTCAGGAAGTTTCCTTCAAGACTGCTGTTTGCACCGACTACGACGAATTACTACATGATTGCCAAAATGCATTGGAAATTTGGCGGCGCCGCCGCGACGAAGCGGCCAGAGACAAGTTGACGGGAAAGCAAATTGGCGACGAATTGCAAAAACTGCAGGCGAACTACGCAAAAGCATATGCGGCATTGAATCGTCACGACAAGCAATGCGAACTGTGCCAATTCGTGTCGCGGATTGGCGGAAGCCACTTTTCGACGGTGGGCAACGAGATTGGGGATAAACAGCACACGCACTGAGTGAGGTGCGGCAAAAGATGAGCTACAGCAGCAGGTTTGGCACCCGGCGCAGACCAGAAAGGAAGTCCCATGAAAATCAGCGAGCCTACGCATTCCGCAAAGCCGGGTGCGGTTAATAATAAGAATCCTTTGGGTATTTTGATCGCACTAGCGTTTTTTGCGGGTACGCCGATGTGGCATGGCCAAGAGCGTTCGCCACTTACAAATCCTGATGTAACGAAACACCCGGCGTTGAACAAGGACGAAGATAAGTAGACGCGGGTCGAACGCAAACAGTTACGATCGGCATAGGGGGGACGGTCACCCGTCCGCCCCTGCCACACCACCCGACATGCGGGTCCGCATCGGGCGGTTCAGAGGGTTACGCTAGGTCATCGAAGAGTCGAGGAAGGCCGAGGGCATCAAAGTAAGCGATGGGAAGCGCGAATTGCAGCGCGGGACTATTCGTCAGTCGCCACGGGCCGTGAGGACTGCCCGCCGTTTGTGCAGCGAGATCCTTGCCGACTCCGAGGTGGCGTAGCTTCCGGTAGCGCGTTGAACCGCGTTTCCATTGCTTCCAGATCAGGGACCGCAGACGATGGCGTATCCACTGATCTAGTCGCTGGAGCAGTGAGGGTGTCTGACTGAAGCCGAAGTAGCCCTTCCAGCCCCTTAAGTAGGCCGTCAGTTCCTTCAGCATTTGTTCCAGGCCGATTCCTCGCGTCCGTCGCGTCAGCTCCCGAATTCTTTGCTTGCAGCGCAACAAAGCTTTCGGCGAGATGCGCCGCTTTGGCTCTTTGTTGTTGCTGAAGCTGAACCCAAGGAACTTCCGTGTCTCCGGTCGAGCCACCGCACTCTTTGCCTCGTTCACCTTGAGCTTCAGTCGGCGTGTGAGAACGCGCGTGACGTTCGTCATCACCCGCTGTCCTGCTCGTTGGCTGCGGACGTAAATGTTGCAGTCATCCGCATACCGTACGAAGCGATGCTTGCGCCGTTCGAGCTCGCGGTCGAGTTCATCGAGCACGATGTTCGATAGAAGCGGAGAAAGCGGACCGCCTTGCGGTGTCCCTTCTTCCGCCGGACTCACCAGCCCGTTCTCCATCACTCCCACTTTCAAGAATGCTCCGATCAATCGGAGCATTCTCTTGTCGGTTACCCGCCGTGCGACCGCCGCCATCAGTTTGTCGTGGTTGACCCGATCAAAGAATTTCTCAAGATCGAGGTCTACCACCCAGCGATGGCCCGCAGCAATGTATTGCTGTGCTTTGGCTACCGCTTGATGCGCCGAGCGTTTCGGCCGAAACCCGTGACTGTGTTCGGAGAACGTCGGGTCCCACCTGCGTTGCAGAACCTGCATTACCGCCTGCTGGATCAAGCGATCCAGCACCGTTGGGATGCCAAGCTTTCGCACCCCGCCGTCCGGTTTCGGGATTTCCACCCGTCGCACCGGTTGTGGTCTGTAGGTCCCGCTCAACAGTTGTTCCCGTATCGTGGGCCAGTGCTGCTTCAGATAACCCGAGAGATCCCCGACTTTCATGCCGTCGATTCCCGGACTTCCTTTGTTTGCTTTGACTCGCTTGTAAGCCTGCCAGCAGTTTCCCCGCTCGCAGACTTCTTCCATCAACTGCTCGTGACGAGTTGGACGTTCGGTTTCGCATTTCGCCGTAAGCGATTCGGTCCCTTCCTGAGAAGCCTTCGGAGTTTCACTCCTCCCCTCCTCAGTAAAGGCCAGCACTAGCTGGTTCTTCTGCCGCTTGTCGCTCATCGAGTCCTGCGTCCTACTTGCCGCTCCCTACTGTTTGGGCCTTCATCGCTTCCGCAACTACTACGCCCGCTGCTGACTTCTGCCGCACGGTCAGAGTGGATCGCTCCACTCTCAGTCACGATTCCGTGACATGCAGCAGATCTCCCGAGGTAAGTTCGATCGCCTTCCACGCGCAACCGCCGGATCTACCACCAGTGCCTTTGATGGATTGTGGGCTTCGCGATCATTGGCTCGCTCGCCCGGCACCGTAGGCCTCTAATCCAGTTCTTGTTCATCGGCTCGCGTATTTGCTCCACGCTTCTTTCAGACCTCACCTCGCGGCTCGGCCCTTGCGCTTCGCTATCACTTCGCCTCCATCAGGCTGTGAAGAGGACTTTCACCTCCAAGCTATCAAACATGCTCGGCACACCAAAGAAAAGCCCCACCCTCTTAAGGGGGTGGGGCTGAACTTTTTCCAGGGAGTGTTGCTGCGCGTTACTTGCTCGAAGAGCGGCGACGACGCGCAATCAAGCCGGCCAAACCGATACCCAGCAGAGACAGAGTGGCTGGTTCCGGCGTGGTGACGACGGACGCTGGCGCGAACGTGACATTGTCCAGAAGCGCGCCAATGTTGCCCGGCGTGTTGCTAGCGAAAACGAGTGCTGCCGTGGTGGGCGAGCTGACCGTGAAAGTGTCATTCACGACGCCGCTGCTCACGTCGGAGCTCGACAAGTTGAAGGTCTGGTTGAACAGGGATCCGAGGGTCACGGTGGTCGAGGTCGTAACGCCACGCTGCGAACCTATCAGATCGAAGCTCAAGGTGTAGGTGCCGGGTGCCAGGGTCATCATCGCCGAGCTGATCTTTCCGGCCGTCCCGTTACTGCCGTCCATGTCGAGGCAGTTGACCGCTGCGGGCGCCACGCAAAGACTGCCAAAGAGGGCTCCACCAACGATATCTACGGCGCCACCGGTGACGGTGAAGAACGAGCCAATATTGCTGGCGTTCAGCACGGGAGTCACGGCGTTGAAGTTTTCGCTAATGCCATCGGCCTTACAGGCGGACGGAGCAATCAGCAGCAAAGCGACAGCAGCAACGAGCAGGATACTGGATGCAACACGAAGCATGTACACACTCCTCTAGAGTCTTCTTGCGGATGTGAGGGAAAGAGCAAGTGTGGTGCCAAATCGGAAAGCCGGCGGCAAAGGCAACTAATTGTAAACGTTAGACTTATTTAGCGTAGAGCCTAGCACTAGTCACGTACCATGAAAAAGTATTCAGGTTTTGGATTGTTCCTATCCACTTTGCTTTCTCAGACTTAGCAGCGCGAGAGGCGACCTGGCTTGCAGTAGCCGCCTCCGGCGCTAGTGAGGCACTGCCGCTTGATAGCGGCTTGTGTGCGGGAGCTATAGGGGCTTGACCTCGATCTTCACCTTCTTGACGACTTCCGCCTTCGGCAGGGTGATTTCCAGGATGCCGTTCTTGAGGCTGGCCTTCACGGCACCTGGCTCGATTTCGACCGGGAATTTCACGGTCTTGTAGATGTGCATCCTCTCGGTGTGGAGCGGAGGCTCCTTCTTCTCTTCGAGTTTGACTTCTTCCTTCCATTCCCTTTTGCCACTAATGACGAGGCGCCAGGGTTCGACGACGATATTCAGCTCTTTTTCGGTGAAGCCGGGTACCTCGGCGCGAGCCACCAGGGCTTCCTCGGTCTCATACAGCTTGAGATAGATGGGCCTCATCAGCTCCGGTTCGGTTTTGAAGAGATTCTCGAATTCGCGGGCCAGCAGAAAGGGCCGCTTCTCCAAAAGCTCGAAGGGGCGGCGAGCGATGAGGTCAAAGAACTCCTCGACATGCTTCGGAAATGACTCGAACTCGTCATAGGGTACCGGGATCGGTTTCATGGCCTTTTCGATTTTATTTTCGATCATGAGATCCTCCTAAAAAACAGTCGGATCGCGCGAGAGGAAGGAGCGGACCAGAAATTTCGAGACCTGTGGAAGGAAAGAGCCCAAGACAAGGTGCGGCCAAACGGCGAAAGGTCGCCTGGTCGTACTTCCGCTCCTTGACTGTGGATCCCGGCGGAAATGGGAGCAAGCGCCGTGCCAGCGGAGAACGATTCAGGCGCGTTCGCTAACTGCGAGGCCGCGGAAGGGGCAAGGCGAGTGATGAAAAATTCAATGCGGATTTTTGCGCGTGAGTTGTGAGAGAATTCGCGCAGCGGCTGAGTGGATAGCCGCATAATTCGCTCCTGTCGCCCCGCAATTCCGCCATAGTTTTGTGCGTACTACCAAGTAAAGGGAAAGGCATACACGCAGGGTTTTGCGGACCATAGGAAAGCAGGAAGCTGCGTATACAGTAGCGCCGAGCCAAAGTACAAATGAAGCTGCGAAGAACAATCCTGGCAATGTGTATCGCGTGGATCGTACTAGCCGTGAGCGCCATCACGTTTGCCGACGATCTAAAAAAAATACAGCCCACCGGGTACGTGACGGATCTCGCCGGGGTGATCAAGCCGGAAACGAAAGCGCAACTGGAAGCGCTGAGCACGGAGCTTGAGCAAAAGACGGGTGCGCAGCTGGCGATCTTGACGGTGAAATCGCTGGACGGCAACGACGCACAAACGTACGCCAATGACGCGTTCAAACAATTCGGCATCGGCAAAAAGAAACAAGACAACGGCGTGCTGTTGGTTGTGGCGCCCAACGACCGGAAGTACTGGACGGAAGTGGGCTATGGATTGGAGCCGGTGATTAATGATGCGCGAGCGGGGGATGCCGGCCGCGCCATGGTTCCTTATTTTCGCCAGGGCGATTACAACGCGGGGATCGTTGCGGCGGCGTGGAAGCTGGCGAAATACATCGCCGATGACAAGGGCGTAACGCTGACGGGGATGCCGCAAATGCGACAGCCGCAGCAGCAGCACGACTCTGGCGGATTGTGGGTGTGGCTGATTCTTGGGATTATCCTACTGGTGATTCTGTTCGGAAGCGGAGGCGGCAATCGAAGCAACTACACCGGTAGCGGACGGACCGGAGGAATGGGCAGCGGATGGTGGATCGGGCCGGTAATCGGAGCGATGGGCGGCAGGAGAGGCGGCGGCGGTTGGGGCGGCTCCAGCGGCGGATGGGGTGGAGGAGGAGGCTGGGGCGGTGGTGGAGGCGGATTCGGAGGATTTGGCGGAGGCGGTAGCGGCGGCGGAGGAGCGGGCGGAGGCTGGTAGCAAAGATATTCTGAGCGCGGGTGATAACGATGGAAAACAAGCTGACGGAACTGGTAAGCCGCCTGAAGGAAGCCAGCGGCAAGAATCTGGAGTCGGTAATCCTGTATGGTTCTGCGGCGCGCGGAGATTTCCGGCCGGGCGCTTCGGACCTGAATATTCTTTGCGCTGTGACCGCGATCGACTTGAGCGAATTGCAGCGGCTGGCGCCGGTAGTGACGTGGTGGACGCACGAGATGCACGAGCCGGCGCCACTGTTCTTTCTTACCGAAGAGTTGCGGCGTTCGACTGATGTGTTCGCAATTGAAAGCCTGGACATCAAGCGCTCGCATCGCGTGCTGTTCGGCAAAGACGTGGTGGGGGACCTGGAAATCCCAATGAATCTGCATCGCGTGGAGGTGGAGCACGAATTGCGGCAGCTATTGTTGAAACTGCGGCAGCACGTGCTGCACGCGGGACGCAATGAAATGGAATTCAGCATGGTGATGAAGCGAACGATTTCCAGTGCAGTAACGCTGCTGCGCCACACTTTGCTGGCGTTCGGCGAAGAGCCGCCGCAAGATACGACAGAACTTTTCGGACGAATTGAAGGCACAACGGGAGCGGAGGCCGCGGCGTTCGCCGAGGTCTATGCGTATCGCGACACCGGCGCGCCGCACGAAGATCCGTTCAAGGCATATGACGGGTATATGCGGGCGCTGGAGAAAGTGATTGTTGCACTGGATGGCATGGTTCCAAAACGAGAGTGGCAGCGAACGGGTCAGTAGGTTTTGAAACTCAATCAATCGAGGTGGATATGAAAGCGGGAATCGTGATTGTGGTGATTCTGTTGATTCTGGCGTTTATTCTGGGAAGCGCGTATGTGAGCCGTCGAAATCAGATGGCTATTAAGCGCGAAGCGGTGAACGCGGCGTGGGCGCAGGTGGACGTGGTGCTGCAACGGAGAGCGGACCTGATCCCGAACCTGGTGGAGACCGTAAAGGGCTATGCCTCTCAGGAACAAAAGGTGTTTGGGGATATCGCCGCAGCGCGCGCTGCTTTGGTTGGCGCGAAGAATCCGTCGGAAAAGATCGCGGCGAACGGACAATTGGACTCAGCGTTGAGCCGGCTGCTGGTGATTGTGGAGAACTACCCACAGTTGAAGTCCAACGAGAATTTCATGCGTTTGCAGGATGAACTGGCGGGAACGGAAAACCGCATCGCTGTGGAACGGCGCCGGTACAACGAGACGGTGCAGGACTACAACACGTACATTTCGCTGTTCCCGAATAGTTTGGTGGCAAGTTTTGGCGGATTTACGCGCAACGACGCGTACTTCAAGACGGAAGAAGGTGCGCGGACGGCACCGAAGGTGAATTTCGACGCGACTAAGCCAGCTCCGGTTACGCCGGCACCGACTCCGGCGCCTGCGCATCCGTAGAAACGGTGAGCGCATTTCGATTGGGCGGGGCAGGGTGCAAGGATTGTGCGCCCTGCCGTGGCCCTACAGGAGCGAAGAGAACATGAGACAACCTCGGCTGGCAAAAAAGCCAGCGCTGCATTTAAGACTAAAACCTCGCGCGCGTCTCGCGTGTGCGGTGTTGGGTGGAAAAGCGGCGGCTAGGCGCCGCGCTCCACATGGGGCAGGAATTCGGCGAGGAGCATGTGGAAGTGGTGGACGCCGTTCTCGCGTTTGACGGAGTAGCGGCCGCGATCATAGGTGGCGGACTGCAAGCCGCGCTGCACGGCTTCGCAAATGTGCATGTCTTCGTGCTGAACCGTGTCACTGAATGCGATAGCTTTGGCAGCGCGGTCGCGAGTTTTCTGTGAATGCGCGTCGTGAAAATACCACTCGAAGATGGTCAGGGTCTTTTCGTGAGAGAGCGGGACGATCAGGTTCACCTGGATATTGTCGGGATAAAAATTGAGCATGAGATTTGGGAATACCCAGAAGTAGAGAGCTTCTTTCAGGCCGATTCCCGGCGGATAGACGCGTTCCGTTGCTGTGTTGGGCTTTAGTTCCTTCACCGGGCCCAGTTGCTGGGAATAATAACGAAAAGTTTCGGTGCGATAGCGCGGGTAATCGATTTCTTTCATCAGGCCGGGGTGAACCACCGGGATATGGTAGGAATCGAGATAATTGTCGACGTACACCTTCCAATTGCAGTTGACGATGTAATCGCGACGCTCGGCTAGCGCCAGGCCGTCGAATTGAAATTCATTGGCTTGCTGAGGAATGTTGCCGAGAAATTCGGAAAGCGGCGGGGCTTGCGGATCGAAATTGACGAAGATGAACTGCTGCCAGGTTTCGCGGCGCAGCGGGACCATGCCCATGGTGGAGCGATCGAAGAATTCCACGCCATCGATTTCGGGAGTGCCGATGAGGCGGCCGTCGAGCGTGTAGGTCCAGCCGTGATAGGCGCAGTTCAGAACATGCTTGCAGCCCGCGCCTTGCGCGACGGGACCGGCGCGGTGACGGCAGACGTTGCTGAAAGCGCGGAGTGTGCCGGCTTTGTCGCGCGTAACGACGATGGGTTCGCCGGCTACATCGAAAGTAAAATAGGTTTCGGGATCGGCGATGGTGCGCTTAGCTCCGTGCGCTTCGCCGCAACTTTGGCTGAGCGTGCCAACGAGCTGCCAGGTGCGGCGGAAGATGTGCTGCTTCTCGAGGGAGAGCATCGCGGGATCGGTGTAATAGCGCGAGGCTAACGTTTCGGCACATTCGAGCTGCGGATTAACGTCGAGGCGAAGAGGTTTGCTGGTCATGGCAGGAAAGTCCGCCGCACGAGAGTGCGATTAAAACTTGCGGGTTTCCTGGCGCGACCAGCGCTCGATGACGATCTTGGAATCGGTGTAAAACTCGACGGCGTCTTTGCCTTGCGCGTGCAAGATGCCGAAGAAACTTTCTTTCCAGCCGTTGAATGGGAAATAGGCCATGGGAGCGGCAACGCCGATATTGATTCCGATATTTCCGGCGGGCGCTTCGTAGCGGAACTTGCGGGCGGCTGCGCCACTGGTGGTGAAGAGCGAAGCCTGGTTGCCGTAGGGGCTCTTGCGGATGAAGTCGATGGCTTCGTCGATGGAATTGGCATGAATGAGGCTTAGCACGGGCCCAAAAATTTCGGTGTTGGCGAGCGAGCTGGAGGACGGAACGCCATCCAGAATGGTGGGCTTCACGAAATTGCCATTTTCGTAGCTGGCGACTTTGGTGTTGCGGCCGTCGACGATGGGCTTAGCACCGTCGCTGACTCCGGTGGCGATCAGAGATTCAATGCGCTGCTTGCTTTCCTTGCTGATTACCGGGCCCATCTGCACGCCGGTGTCGAGGCCGAAGCCGACTTTGATGGAGGAGGCCGCGTCGGCGATGGCGTCGCGGAAAGTTTTCTGCGCTTCGCCAATGGTGACGGCGACGGAAACGGCCAGGCAACGCTGGCCAGCGCAACCGAAGGCGGAATCGCTGATGATTTGTTTGGCCAGATCCATATCGGCATCGGGAAGGACGATGACGTGATTTTTTGCGCCGCCCTGGCACTGCATGCGCTTGCCGCTGGCCGCGGAACGTTGGTAAACGTGTTTGGCGACGGGCGTGGAACCAACAAAACTGACGGCGCGAATGTCGGGGTGATCGCAAAGGGCGTCGACGACTTCCCTGCCGCCATTGATGATGTTAACGACACCCTTAGGAATACCGGTTTTTTCGATGAGTTCCATGGCGCGGCGCATGCTTAGGGGAACGCGCTCGCTGGGTTTCAGGACGAAGGTGTTGCCGCAGGCGACGGCGTAGGGCAGAAACCAGAACGGAATCATCGCGGGAAAATTGAATGGCGTGATAGCCGCAACGACGCCGAGTGGCTGGCGGATGAGAGTTTCGTCTACACCGGGCGTGATGTCTTCGAGGTTGTAACCCTGCATCATCATGGGAATGCCGCAAGCTACTTCAACGTTTTCGATGCCGCGGCGCAACTCGGCTTTGGCTTCGGGAAAAGTTTTGCCGTTTTCCAGAGTGATTAGTTTGGCGAGTTCGTCGATGTGATCTTCGAGGAGAAATTTCAACTTGAAGAGATACTGGATGCGTTCACCGGCCGGCGTGCGGCGCCACGCGGGAAATGCAGCAGCGGCGGCTTGCACCACGGCGTCAACATCGGCTTTTGTGGACATGGGTGTGCGCGCGATGAGTTCGCCGGAAGCCGGGTTGGTGACATTCAGAAATTCCGTGGTGGAGCATTGGCGCCAGGCGCCGTTGACATAGTTCTGGATTTCAACGGCCGGCGTGGTGGTTGTACTGCTCATGGGTGTTGCTCCGTGCCTCTGCCAGCGATGCGGCGGGCAGCAGGACTTGCGATATGAAGGATAGCGGTCAGAACGACCGGTGCCGAGCGGATAGTTTACCAAAGATGTGTAAAGTTGGGGGAGAGCGAAGAAGAACGGCGGCTGTGGCCGGACTAGGATGAGGATGAGGCAGCAGCCAAGGACATGGCAGCGAGGGCTTCTTGGGCTGCGCCGATGAGCGGGGCGTCTTCGTTCAGAACGACGTATACCGGAATATCCGCGAGCAAGTTGGCGAAGAGCCATTTGTCCTTGAACGACTCGACGAAGGTCCCGTCTTTCATCTTCGGCAAAATTTTGATGGCGATTCCGCCGGCCACATACATGCCGCCGAGGGAAAGGACCTTTAAGGCGAGGTTGCCAGCTTCGGCGCCATAGAGCACGGTCCAAAGGTCCAGCGTCTGCACGCAAGTCGGGCAGGTCTTTTCAAGTCCACCCTTGGTGATGAACGGAGCGGGATCGGCGTCGGGATCTTCGAATACGGGATGGCGCACTGTGGGCGCTAGAAATTCGTGAATGGTGCGGAAGCCGCGTCCGGACAAAATCAATTCCCAACTGACCTGCGGGTAACGGCGGCTCATGAATGTCAGAAGCTCAATTTGCTGGGGTGTGCGCGGGGCGAAATCAGAGTGGCCACCTTCGGAGGGAACAACGCGATAACGCGTGTCGTCCCAAAACAAAATGGATTGGCCGAGGCCGGTGCCGGCCGCGATGAGAGCGCGAGTGCCGCCGGGATACGGCTTGCCAACATTAAGGACGGCCATCTCGTTTGAGGCCAGATGATCGATGCTGTGACCCCACGCGCCAAGATCGTTCATCAACACAATGGGCTTGACCTTTACTTCGTCCGCCAAGGCGTTGGCATCGATGACCCACGGAAGATTCGTGGCATGGATGCGATTGCCGACAACGGGTCCCGCGATGCCAAAGCCGGCGGCTTCGATTTTGTCGTTGCCGAGGTAGGGCTGGGCGAGGCGGGAGAATTCCTTGACGATCAGGTCGAACTGAGAAAAGTCCTTGCTGGCAAAGCGCTGCTTAAAGACCAGATCGAGCTTGCTATTTTTGCGGGAGAAGAGCGCAAGGTTGCACTTCGTCCCGCCAACATCACCTGCCAGAATCACAGACCCTCCGAAGGAATGGAACCGGTTAAACCGATTTAATACGATAGCAAGGAAAACAGCAAGGGGCTACCTTGACCCAGGAAGGCGCGGGTGTCAAGCATCTGTTCCTGAGAAGGAGTGGCAAACGAAAAGCGGGGCTGGCATGAATGCCAGCGCACCATTTAAGAGTCAAACTCAGGGGTTGTACCACTGACGGCCATCGCGTTCGAGCAACTGGTCGGATTCCTTGGGACCCCAACTTCCCGACGGGTAAACGGGAACGGTGGCGGTCTTTGCAGCGCTCCAAACATCCAGGACCGGTTCGATGAGCGACCAGGCCGCTTCGACGGAGTCGCCGCGATCGAACAATGTGGCGTCGCCGCGCACGCAATCATTGAGCAGGGTGGCATAGGCGCTGCGGGTAACGCCGCCAAAAGCCTCGCAATAGCTGAAATTCATTTCCACGTTGCCGATGTTCATTTCGGTTCCGGGCTTTTTTGCGCCAAAGGAGACCGAGATGCCTTCGTCGGGCTGAATGTTGAGGATCAGGCGGTTGGGCTGGACGTCGCGTTCGCGAAAGACGATGTGGGGAGCGCGCTTGAACTGAATCATGATTTCGGTGGTGCGCTTGGCGAGACGCTTTCCAGTTCGGAGATAGAAGGGGACGCCGGCCCAGCGCCAATTGTCGATCAGCAAACGCATGGCGACGAAGGTTTCGGTGCGGGAGTTTGGATTAACGCCGTGCTCCTCGCGATAGCCGGGCAGCGCCTTGTCGCCGACCTTGCCCGGGGAATATTGGCCGCGAACCACCCACTGAGCCACCATTTCCAGATTGAAGGGGCGAATGGACTGCAACACCTTGAGCTTCTCGTTGCGGACGGCGGTGGCGTCGAAGGATGCGGGCGGCTCCACGGCGACGAGAGAAGTGAGCTGCAAGACGTGGCTCTGAATCATGTCGCGGAGCGCGCCAGCAGTTTCGTAAAAGCCACCACGACGCTCGACGCCCAGGGTTTCTGATGCAGTGATCTGAACGTGGTCGACGTAATTGCGATTCCAGAGCGGCTCGAAGATGCCATTGCCAAAGCGAAGTACCAAGAGATTTTGTACCGTGTCTTTGCCAAGGTAGTGATCGATGCGGTAAACCTGCTTTTCTTCAAAAACATTGAGAACGATTTTGTTGAGTTCCTTCGCGGTGGCCAGGTCGCGTCCAAAGGGCTTTTCAATGATGATGCGCACCCACGAATTGGGATTGGAGGGGTGAGCGAGACCGGCGCGGCGGAGTTGCTCGACGATGCTGGGATAGACTTCCGGGGGCGTGGACAAATAGTACAGGCGGTTGCCGCCCAACTGCTTTTGCTGATCGAGTTCGGCGAGGCGCTTGGCTAATTCGGCGTATGCGTTTTGGTCGTTGTAATCTCCCGAGGTATAGAAAAGATTTGGCGCGAACTCATCCCACTTGGCCGGATCCGGCGGGCCGCCTTCGCCAATCGTTTTGGCTGCTTCGCCGGCCATGGAGCGAAAAGAGTCATCGGTCATGGGGGTGCGAGCGAAGCCCACGATGGCGTAGCGTTCGCCCAAGGCTTTGTATTGGGCGAGATCGAACATGGCGGGGATCACTTTGCGTTTCGCAAGGTCGCCGGAAGCGCCAAACAGGACGACGGTAACCGGCTCAGCAACGCCGCCATAGATGGAGCCTGAGCGATTGTTTTCTTCCGACATGAACCCCTCCTGGGGGAAAACGGCACAAAATTGGATGCCCAACAGCTGAAGAACTATACCGCAATCCCAAGGGATTTCAGTTCGGCAAGGGTTTGCGGAGCGTTCTGATGATGAACGACGTTCATGCCAAGGCGGCGAGGGTTCTCCAGGTTTAACTGGCGGTCGTCGATGAAGACACATTGTTCGGCGGGCCGCTGGGTGACTTCCAGAGCGATGCGGTAGATGGTTTCTTCGGGTTTGCGGGAGTGCAGATAACAGGAGCTGAAGAAAGCGGTGAAGTCTTTGCGGAGGTTGAATGCTTCGATGCGATAGTTGTTCAGTTCCAGAGGCTCGTTGTTGATGGAGGCGATCAGGTATTTGCCGGTGCGGGCGGCTGCCGAAAGGATGGCGCGGGTTTCGGGATATTCCCTGGATTGGGCAAACATGAAGGCGGTGAACTCTTCGCGGGTGAATGTGTGTGGGCGGTAAAAGAGGGTGCGGTCCAGATACTGATCGAGGGTGATCTGACCGGAATCAAAGGCCGGAAAGGAAAGATCGTGGCGGTCCTGAAAATCCTCCCAGTCAAGCTGAAAGGCTTGCGCGGCTGCCCGCCGGGATTCGCGGTCCCATCCGTTGGTGAGGATGACACCGCCGAGGTCCCAGAACAATGTGGTGATAGCGGGCAAGAGGGGTCTCCAAGAGAAGCCATAGAGAAATACCAGAAGTTCTGGCGGGACGGAAGAGAAAAAGATGAATGCGGAGGACACCTGAGCGCCGGGAACGTGTCACAATAGCGCTCGCGCATTAGCCCCGCGTCACCTTGCAACGAATGGATGCGCTGGCGGAGAATGAAGGTTGGTGGGAGGAATGCATGGCAAACGATAGCTGCGACCCGAAGCCCGCACCGAGCGAACCGGTAAAGCCGGGAACGCGAATGGTGCAGTGTGTGAAGTTCGGGAAAGAGTTGCCGGGACTGGACCGCGTGCCGTGGAAAGGCGAAATCGGCAAGCGCGTGTACGAGAACGTGTCGAAGGATGCGTGGAAGCTGTGGTTGGAGCATTCCAAGATGATCATGAACGAATATCGCCTGAACCCGCTCGATCCGAATTCCCAGAAGATAATGGAAGAGCAGATGGAACAGTTCTTTTTTGGTGAAGGCGCGAAATTGCCGGAAGGCTACATGCCGCCGAAGGCCAAAGGGTAGAAGGCGCCTTTCACTGCGATAGGCTTACTTAAATTGTGAGTTGAGATTGTCGGAAGGCCGGAGTTACGGTGGAGGCGGCAAGAAGGCCCGCCTTGGAAGACGCCGGTACAAGGTTAAGAGAAAAGCAGATCCCTCGCTTCGCTCGGGATGACAACTGGTTATCCGAGACCTTCTATACCTAGACCTTCCATTGCTACTCGTGTTGAGGGGCTTGGGCTTTTCGCGCTAGAGGATGTTCGACGGGAAGACGGGGCGTCAGCGTGAAATGCAGTTTGGCGTGGGCTTGGCGTAAGGATGCTTCGACGCTGGCCGGATCATTGGCGTGCGCGAAGAGAAAGCCCAGGTAGCTTGAACCTTCCGGCCATGCGGCGATGTAGTCGTGGAGTCGCGCGGTAATTTCCAGACCGGTGATGCCCGCGACGCGCCTGGCCTCTTCTTTCCCATCGATTCGTTCCAGAATTCCGCTGTGCGGGACTGGGATCATCATGACGCCCGACGCGGCAGACTCGCGCGACGCGATGGCGCCGGGCAGATTGAGGGCGTGGCGCAACAGCAGTTCTTCCAGACCAATGGTTTCCGTCGTGTCCGAGATTTTGAAACGTAAAGCTTGCGCGCAGAGTCCGCCGATCGGGCGCGGGGCCAGTTCAATGGGCCATACACCCTGATCGTTCAAGCGAAACTCGGCGTGAACCGGTCCGTGGGTTAGTCCCAGGGAGCGAACGGAATCCAGGAAAGATTTTTGGATGGCATGTTGCTCGTGGGCCGGCAAGCGCGACGGAGTGACGTAGATCGTTTCCTCGAAGTATGGACCCTCGAGAGGATCGGGCTTGTCAAAAATGGCCAGAATGCGCGGTTCACCTTCGGTGACGAGTCCCTCGACGGCCACTTCCCTGCCCGGAAGATAGCTTTCGACGAGCATGTGATCGAGGCCAGGTTCATGAGTGGCGCGAATTTCCGGTGATTCGAGCAGATGCTTCAAGCGAGTTGTGCCGGCGAGAAACTCTTCGCGATTGTTGGCGCGCACAACTCCCTGGCTGGCGGAAAGCGAAAGAGGCTTAAGTACGCAGGGAAACGCGATGCCCAGCAAAGCCGGCTCGGGGAGAGGGTGCAACGCGACGCTGCGAAACGGCGGAACAGGAAGGCCAGCATCGCGCAGAACTTCGCGCATGCGGAGTTTGTTGCGGCACGCTTCAACACTGGCCGGATGGTTGTGCAGGATTCCGAGGGAGCGGGCGACGTAAGCCGCGGTGGGACTCGGACGATCGCCGAGCGCGAGGACGCCGTCAACGGGTAAGTCGCGTTGAGCTTGCAGGACGGAATGTGCCGCGGTCTCGGGGTTCTCGAAGTGAACGCCAATCGCGTGGTCGTTCCAAGGATCGTCGAGGCGATTGCAGCGATCGGTGATGAAAGCCAGGTCAACGCCGAGCTTTTGCGCGGCAGCGTTGAACATGCGCGTTTGGTAGCCGAGTTTTGTGGCGAAGAGCAGGAGGCGTTTGCGCGTGTTCATAGGGTTATGCGTTCGAATTCATTCTCGCACAAATCCAATCAGACAAACGTTTCGGCCTGGCGGACGGCTTCTTTGGCTTTTGCGATGGGGACCAACTGGTCCCGCGTAGGCTCTGCTCAACAGTACCAAGGCTCGTTGAGATACGGAACGGTGGCGCGGGAAGAGAGCAGCGGCAGCGACGGTTCATCGGTGGAGGAGCCAGCGGCAAGACTGGCGGCGCGCCAGATTCGCTGGAATATTGCGGCGCGGCCGCGTTTCAATTTTTCGCTGGTGGCAACAATGTCCTGCACTTCTTCGGCGAGGGCGTCAACGGCCGGATTCGCGTTTTTCCAGGGATAAACCAACGCCTGGGCATCAAATGGACCCACGAGTTTGCGAATTTCTTCCAACTCGAACAGTTTGGAGGAGGGCGGAATCAACAAGCGGATTCCCAGTTGGATCGGTGCAACTGCTTCGATTAATTCGAGGCGCTGCAACTGCTCGAGCAGGTCAAGGTATTGAGCGAAGGTGGTCCACGGCGTGAAGGGTACGAATGTGGGTTGCAGAATAATGGCGGCGCGGCGGCATTCGTCGACAACGCGAAAGAAATCGTCGCGCGTGTGATTCTTCTGGAGATTCTGGAGCGTGGCATCGTCGAGCGACTCCACGGCGGAAACAATGAATAGGCATCCGGTTTCTCGCAGGGTGGGTAACATGTCCAGATGCTTCAGGAGATGCTCGACCTTGATGGTGACGTCGTAGGTGAGCTGCGGGAATTCGCGATGCAAGTTTTCCACGAGCGGGAGGGCGTGACCGACGCCATTGAAGAAGTCAGGATCGCCGAACGTGATGTGCTGCGCGCCGGCGGCAACCTGCTGGCGGATGTCCGCGAGTACGACTTCGCGATCGACGATGCGAAAGACGCCGTTGTATACCGGAACGATCGGACAATGGCGGCAAAGGTGCTTGCAGCCGCGGCTCGCTTCGGTGTAACCCGCGACGCGATGTTCTCCGTTTGGCAAAACCAAATGCGCGTAGGAACGGAGTGGCGGCAAACCGTCGCGATCGGGAGTCTGAAACTGCAAGCGAGCGAGTGAGACGCTTGAATCGAGGGAATCAACCGGAAGAAGCGCGGCCGAGCCGGAGAGGCGCTCCGCCAGATCCACAAGCCCTTGTTCGAATTCACCGCCGAAGAGGCTGTTCACGCCGTGCGCGGCAAAACTCTCCGCAGTGAGCTTTGCGTACAAACCGTAAGCGCAGAGATGCGCGTTGGGATTCATGCGGCGGAGCGGCTCCAACAATTGAAGAATGAGCCGAGTTGCGGTGTGCATTGGCGCATAAAAAGCGATGAGGCCGGCTTCGCGTACCGCTTGTTCATTCAGCGGGTCACGCGAAAGGTCCAGGCAGGTGACGTGGTGCTCGCGCTGCCGCAACCATGCAGCAGGCGAAGCCAGTCCAAAAGGTTGGCGACCCATCTCGTAGGTTGAGATAAGAACAATCTTCACGATGAACCATTATAGCGGCTCCGCGAGGCGCCACGATTTCGGTTATTATAGAAGCTCAATAATTGTCTGAAAGGATGTATGGAATGCCCATCTCCGCAACGAATTCCTTCGGTACACGCGACAAACTGAATGTGGGGGCGCAAGTATTCGAGATTCAGCGCCTGGAAAAACTGGAAGAGCAAGGCCTGAGCCACATCGAGAAACTTCCCTTTTCTCTCCGCATCTTGCTGGAAAATCTGCTGCGATTTGAGGACGGGCGATTTGTGCACCCAGAGGACATCAAATCGCTGGCGAAGTGGACGCCGAACGGGCCGGAAAAAGAAATCGCGTTCATGCCGGCGCGCATTCTGCTGCAGGATTTTACCGGGGTGCCGGCGATTGTGGATCTGGCGACAATGCGCGAAGCAATGCACAAGATGGGCGGAAATCCGAAGCGCATCAATCCGCTGTTTCCGGCAGAGCTGGTGATCGATCACTCGGTGCAAGTGGACAGCTTTGGCGGGGCGAATTCGTTTGGGTTGAATGCGGAACTGGAATTTCAGCGCAATGTGGAGCGATATGGGTTCTTGCGATGGGGACAGACGGCATTTCGCAATTTCAAGGTAGTGCCGCCGGACACGGGCATCTGCCACCAGGTGAACATCGAATTTCTGGCGCGGGTAGTTTGCTCGATGCCAAATGGCAACCGGCTGGAAGCGTTTCCGGATTCGCTAGTGGGGACGGACTCGCACACAACCATGGTGAATTCGCTGGGAGTGTTCGGGTGGGGCGTTGGCGGAATTGAAGCAGAGGCCGCAATGCTGGGCCAGCCACTGTCGATGCTGGTACCACAGGTGGTCGGGTTCAAGTTGCACGGACGTTTGAAAGAAGGAACGACGGCAACGGACCTGGTGCTGACGGTGACGGAGATCCTGCGGAAGAAAGGCGTCGTGGGGAAGTTCGTGGAATTCTTTGGCTCAGGTTTGACGAGCTTGAGCGTGCCCGACCGCGCGACCATTGCGAATATGGCGCCGGAGTACGGCGCAACGATGGGATTCTTTCCGGTGGACAACGAAACGCTGGCATATTTGCGGTTCACGGCGCGATCGGGAGAACAAATCGCTCTGGTGGAAGCATATTGCAAGGAGCAGATGCTGTTCCGGACAGACAAGACGCCGGATCCAGCGTACAGCGATGTTTTGGAACTCGATCTGGGGAGCATCGAAGCGACGCTGGCGGGACCGAAGCGTCCACAGGATCGCGTGGCGCTGAAAAATGCGAAGTCGTCGTTCACGAAAGTGGTGGAAGGTCAGCCCGCGAAGCACGTTGCGGTGAAAAATAACGGAGATGAATTTGACCTGTCGAGCGGCGCGGTGGTGATTGCGGCGATTACGAGCTGCACGAATACATCGAATCCGTCGTTGATGCTGGGTGCGGGTCTGCTGGCAAAGAAAGCCGTTGAACGCGGCTTGCAAGTGAAGCCATGGGTGAAGACCAGCCTGGCGCCGGGATCCAAGGTGGTTACCGATTATCTGAATGCAGCGGGATTGATGAGCTATTTGGAAAAATTGAAATTTCACCTGGTTGGCTATGGCTGCACAACGTGCATCGGGAACAGCGGACCGCTGCCGGATCCGATTGGCGCGGCGATTAAAGAAAACAACATGGTGGCGGTGGCAGTGCTGAGCGGAAACCGCAACTTTGAAGGACGCGTACATCCGTTGGTGCGCGCGAATTATCTGGCGTCGCCGCCGCTGGTGGTGGCGTATGCGCTTGCGGGACGTATGGACATGGACCTGACCACCGAACCTCTGGGCAACGATTCGGCTGGGAAGCCCGTTTACCTGCGGGACATTTGGCCGACGGCGCAGGAAGTGGAAACGACGGTGCGCTCGGCGGTGACCAAGGAGCAGTACCGCAAAACGTACAGCGAGGTGTTTGAAGGCGACGCGCACTGGAAAGCGATGCCGGTTCCAGAGGGCGACCTTTATCAGTGGGATGCGAGTTCGACGTACATCAAGCTGCCGCCGTACTTCGAGAACATGCCGAAAAAGCCGGCGCCGCTGGCGGACATTCACGGAGCGCGGGTTCTGGCGGTGCTGGGCGACAGCGTGACTACTGATCACATTTCACCGGCGGGCTCGATTGCGGTGGATTCGCCCGCGGGAAAATATTTAATTGGGCATGGCGTGAAGCCGCATGAATTCAATTCGTATGGGGCACGGCGCGGAAACCATGAAGTGATGATGCGCGGCACGTTTGCGAATATCCGGCTGCGCAACCAGCTTGCGCCGGGCACGGAGGGAAGCTGGACATTGCATTTGCCGGACGGCGAGAAAATGTTCATCTACGACGCCGCGGTGAAGTATCGCGAAGAGGGAGTGCCGCTGGTGGTGCTTGCAAGAAAAGAATATGGATCGGGATCATCGCGCGACTGGGCAGCAAAAGGGACACGATTACTGGGCGTGCGCGCGGTAATTGCAGAAAGCTTCGAGCGCATTCACCGAAGCAACTTGGTTGGCATGGGCGTGCTGCCGCTGGAGTTCAAGCAAGGGGAAACGCGCGAAACGCTGGGGCTGACGGGCAACGAAGTGTTTGAGATCGAAGGAGTAGCTTCGATGGCTCCGCGAGGTGATGTGATGGTAAGAGCGAAATCGGCGGACGGAAAAGAGAAGAAGTTCGCGGCGACGGTGCGCGTGGATACGCCGGAGGAACTGTCCTACTACCAGCATGGCGGGATTTTGCAGTATGTGTTGCGGAATTTGCTGGAGTAGGGATTAGCGACCGGTTACCAGCGACCAGTGGAGCTGTCATCTCGGAGGATCCTCTCCTTTTGTGGTCAGGTAACAAGAAGCCAGGAGCTCCCGCTTGCCGCAAAAACGAGACGGCAAGAATGGACCACCGCGAAACGGTATCCTCTACTCCTTCGAGAGTGCGGCGGCTCGCCGCCGCTTTTGGCAGTTTGTAACGCTTCCGAACTGAACTTTCGAGTAACGGTTCAACAGCAAAAGCGGGAGCAAGCTCCCGCGCTTCAAAGACGCTTCCCGCTGTATAAAACGCCCACTCCACGAATTTGCTGGGTTGACACTGGCTAGCATAAAAGCCAGCGCTACATTAAGAAATTCGGAAATGGCGAGGGGCCTGCGCAGTGGCGCGTCAGGTGCGGGATTTGGATTTTGCGGGATTGGGCTGGGGCCTGGTTGGGAGCCAGACGAACAGGATCAGGCCGGCTGCGACGGAGAGGACGCTGGCGGTTTGGGCATTGGACATGCCGAAGAAGGAACGAGGGTTGATGCGGACGATTTCGACGAGGAAGCGAGCGATGCCGGTAAGAATAAGGTAGAGAGCGAAGAGCAGACCGGCGGATTTAGGATTGCGAAGCCAACGTGAGCCGAGGTACCAGAGCAGCGCGCCGATGGCGGACCAGATGAAGAGTTCGTAAAGCGGCGCGGGATGAACCTTGCAATTTGCGGAGGAGCCCCACTCGACGCAGGTTTGCGTGGTGGGAACGACGCCGTTGGGAAAGCTCATGCCCCAGGGAAGATTGGTGGGCCTGCCATAGTCACCATCTCCGGAAAGAAAGCAGCCGATACGACCAATGGCGTAACCGAACGACGCGGCGGGAGTGCAGGCGTCGAGGAATTGCCAGAAGGGGAGTTTGTCGCGATGGCCGAGATAAAGCATGGCGCCGAAGCCGCCGAGGAATCCACCGAACCAGGCAAAGCCGTAGCGAGTGAAGATCAGCGCGATGGGATTGGCAAAAAATTCGGCGGGAGATTCAAGGAGATGGTAGAGCTTGGCGCCAGCGATGCCGGCAATGCCGGCGATGGTGATCATGGTGAAGGCGTCGGCTTTCAGGCCGCGGCGGACGAAATCGGCGTGAAGAATGTAGGCAGCGACAATGAGGGCGAGAGCGACCATGAGGCCGAAAGTGGGAATTTGGAGAGGGCCCAGGTGTAGGTAAGGAATCATGGAATGAGAGAGAGCATAGGAAAGTATACATGAGGGAGGAGAGGCGGGAGGAAAGACGGTTGGAACGATTGAGATTGGGTGGAGATCTTGCCACGATCCCTCCACTTCGAGCCGCAGAAGACGCGGCTCCGCGGTCGGGATGACAACTGAGATGTTCGGCTAGTGTGTGATTCACCACAGAGAACACGGAGGGCACAGAGGAACTCTGGAACCAGCCTGAAGGCCGGCCACTACAAAAGATAATGGCTACAAGTTTTTGGGGTGGTGGAGGAGAAGGCCGATTGCTAGCCAGGAGGAGAGGGCGATCCATTCGGCGAGGGAGAAGTGGCCGGGGATGATGGGGAGCAGCTTTATCAACATGAAGAGGAGAGAGATGAGGATGCCGAGAGTGGCGATGAGGCGCAGGCGAGGAGAGGGTTCGATGATAAAGAAGGATAGGCATGTGGCGAACCAGCCGAAGGCGGAGGCCATGGAGCCGACTTCGGTGACGGGAACGAGGATGGCGTCGCCAAGAAGCAATCCGATGAGCGTGGCAAGGGTGACGCCGAAGATGGCGACGGTGGGCGAGAGGTAGTTGGGGTGAATGGAGGCAAAGGCGGGATGGATGGTGCCACGACGGCCAAAGGCGAAAACGAGGCGAGTGGAAGCGACGAAGTTGCCGTTGAAGATCTGGAAAAGCGCAAGAAGACAGATGGCGAGGATTATGCGCACGAGCCAGACGGAGTGGGTGCCGTGCTCGAAGGCAATGGCAGTGGCAAAACGGCGGCCGAGGAGACTCTGCCACGGAGCGATGTAAGAGACCGCGCCTACGGCGAGAACATAGAAGCCAGCACCGACGAGCAAAGCCATGGAAATTGCCTTGAAGAAGTTCTCCGGTGGGAAACCGGGATGGGCTTCTTCGGCGGCTTTGGGGACGGATTCAAAACCGGTGACGAAGTAGGGGACGATTTGCAGCGTCAGAAAGATGGAGGCAAGCGGAGCGTGGCTGAAGAGCGGCTTGAGATTTGCGGTTGAGCCGCTGCGTGCGCTGATGAGCACGAGGAGAAGGAAAATGCCGAGGACACAGGAGGTGGCCCAGCTTTGAAATGTGGCGCTAGCGCGGATGCCGCGATAGTTGAGGAAGGCAAGGAGCAGAGTGACCGCCAAGCCGAGCATAAGACGAGGAAGAAAAACGGGCTGGCCGGCGACGCGATAGAGTTCGAAGGTGTCGAGCTGCGGAAAAATGTAGGCGGCGAGCTTTCCAACGACGACTGCTTCCCATGGGCAGACGATGAAGTAGGCGAGAAGCATGATCCAGCCGGTGAAATAACTGACGAGCGGAGGAAAGACTTGCGCGGTGTAGGCCGCTTCACCCGCAGCGTCGGGAAGGCGGCGAACCCATTGACCGTAAATGTAGCCGACGGGAAGAAGAAGGATGCCGGCGAGGCCGAAGCCGAGCATGGCGCCGAGGGGGCCGCCGCGCGCGAGCCAGTCGTCCATGAGAACAACCCAGCCGGTGCCGATCATGGTGCCAAAGCCGAGGGCGAAATAGTTGGCGAGGGTGAGTTTGCGGGCGAGAGTGGGCATTGGTGAGGGAAGATATCAGATATTGAGAGGACGGCGGAAAGATATCAGAGATCAGGGATCAGCGATCAGGAGACGGGAGTTGATGGACGGCCGATTTGGGTGGCATTGGGGAAGGTGAAGTTTTTCAAGCATCCTTGCCGGATGCCATCAGAATGACATGTCATTTTTTGCAAGGCGTGACAAATGCTTTTGCTCCCTTCCCGCAGCGGGTGAGCAGGTGGCTACAGGGACCAAATGGATTGGAGTCGGATGACAGGGAGGCGAGTATTTGTGTTTGCGGACGGCCTCAGAAGGCCGTCCCTACAAAGGCGCGGCTCGAAGGCGGTCGCTGCGCATCCCATCGATGATCAGAGAACTATAAGGTTTGGCTTTGAAGACGAAGGTGATGGTTTTGGTTTCAGTGCCGATGATGGTGACATCCTGCGATTGCTCGCCGTAGGACTCCTGCCAGGCAGTGATGGTGTATTTGCCAGGAGGAAGATTGGGGAGGGTGAAGGCGCCACCGTTTTCCGTGACGGCGTAGTGGGAATTCTTGAGGACAGCAAAATTGCCATGCATCCAGGGATGGACGTTGCATTTCACGGGAATGAATTCGGCTTTGTCGTACTTTTCAGTGATGGGAGGAGCGCCGGGCGGTTGCGACTTGTTCCATTCGCGGTTGAGTTTGGGCATGGGGTGAACGTTGTGAGAGGTCTGATCTTCATTGAGAATCTTGAATTCCTGATTGACCTGGAAGGCGAGAACGTGGGGAATGTAGCGGCAGCCTTTTTGCGTAAAGGTGGCGACGGTGGAAGGAGCGGCGTCATCGGGAGCGCCGGCAGAGACGTAGACGACAACATCATCAAGAGTGTTGCCCGGTCCGGTGACAACGGATTCGGAGGTTGGAGGAGTCGCATACATTTTGGCGCAATCGGGCTCTTTGGACATGTCGATGGACTTCATTTTTGTGGGAGTGCCTTCATAGGTGACTTTGCCGGTGACGGTGCCGCCACTAGGCGGCCCGGCCGGAGCAACGGCCGAGGCAGCCAAGATGGTGAAGCCTGCCAGGACGACTTGCTTGGAACGCATTCGAGGGTTTCCTCCTGAGATAAAAACTTTTTCCGCTTGTACAGCCGTCATGAAGATTTTATAGAGATATGAGATGGTAGTGCCACATTTGAATCGGTATAGGAATCGATGGGAGTGCGCTAGAGTTTGGAGCAGGAAGAAGATGTAGAGTCGAGAACTTTTCGTTAGGCTTGCGGTAAGCGCGGCGGATGCCCTGCCTCATGCGGAGGGCACGTTGAAGCCAGCCAGTACAAAGGTGAGGAATGAAGAAACCAAATGCAGCGATTGTGGGGTTGGGGTTTGTGGGCAGAGCGCACCTGGACGCATTGTGGCGGCTAGGAATTTCGGTGCAGGGGATTCTGGGCAGTTCCGCGGAACGAACGAAAGCGGCGGCGGAATCGCTGGGATTGCCGCGGGCGTATGGATCGCTCGAAGAATTGGCGGCGGATGAGAGCGTACAGGTGGTGCATTTGTGCACGCCGAACTATCTGCACTTCCAGGAATCGAGCCAATTGCTGCGCGCGGGAAAACACGTGCTGTGCGAGAAGCCGTTGACGCTGGACTCGCGGGAATCGGCGGCGCTCGTGTCGCTGTTGAAGGAGACGAACCGGGTCGGCGGGGTGGCTTACAATTTGCGTTACTACCCGTTGTGCCAGGAAGCGCGGGCTTTGATTCGAAACGGAGCGATCGGAGATGTGCGGCTGGTGCACGGAAGTTTTCTGCAAGACTGGCTGCTGTTTCCGACGGACTGGAACTGGCGGCTGGAGTCGAAGCTGGGCGGCGAATTGCGCGCGGTGTCGGATATCGGGACGCACTGGCTGGACCTGACCATGTGGATGACCGGGAGCAACGTTTCGGAATTGTGCGCGGACCTGGCGACGGTGCTGCCGACGCGGCGAAAACCAAAGGGGCGGGTGGAATCATTTCAAAAGGCCGAGGGTCAGACAGAGGAAGTGCTGATCACGACGGACGATTACGCTTCGGTGCTGCTGCATTTCGACAACGACGCACACGGAGTGGTGACTGTGTCGCAAGTGAGCCCAGGACGGAAGGCGCGGCTATGGTTTGAGATTGATGGAAGCAAAGCGTCACTGGTATTCGATTCGGAATCGCCGAACACGTTATGGATTGGAAGGCGCGATCAGGCCAGCGAAGTGATGCCGAAGGATCCGTCGCTGCAATCACCGGAATCGCGCGGCTATGCGGCGTATCCGGCGGGACACGCGGAAGGGTATCCCGACACGTTTGTGCAGCTGTTCAAGGATTTTTATGGATATGTGGCGGCGGGAGATTTTAAGGCGCCGAGAAGTTTTCCAACATTTGAGACGGGACATCATGAATTGGTGATGTGCGAAGCGATTGCAGAGAGCGCGCAGAAGAAGGGTTGGGTGACGGTGGGGGAGTGAGTTCATTTGTGTTGATGGATCGCCTCGGAAGGCGATGGTTATAAATTTATGCACAAGACCCCACACGCAAAACCGGCGTGTGGGGCACCCACGAATGAGACACCCGGCAACCGGGGAAACCAGAATTAGATTAGGAGACTGGTGGATTCGCGAACTACCAGTTCGGCGGGGATTTTGCGGCGGACTGGGGAGAATTCGCGGTTCTGGTCGACGGCGGTGATGGCGTCGAGAAGAATGCCGGCGCACATGGCGCCCATGGCTTCCATGGGCTGGCGAACAGTGGTGAGGGAAGGCATGGAAAGTGCGGCCTGAGCCACGTCGTCGAAACCGATGACGGAGCAATCTTCAGGAACCCGCAGGCCTTTGTTTTTGAGGGCGCGCAGAGCACCGAGAGCGGTGACGTCGTCGTAAGCCAACAAAGCGGTGAAGCGTTTGCCGCGACGCAACAATTCCGCGGTCAGTTTTAAGCCTGCTTCGAAGCTGGAGTTCGCGTCAAGGGATTCGGGGAGTTCAGCGATGCGTTTTGAGTCGAGAGACAGGCCGACGGATTGGGCAAAATTCTTGATTCCCTTCCAGCGCTGTCCGCTGCTGGTGAGGGCTTTCGGGCCGCGGAGAAAGGCGATTTCGCGGTGGCCGAGTTTGTAGAGATGTTCGAGGGCGGCGGCGGCGCCCACTTCATTGTCGACAGAAACGGTGCTGCCCAGTTCAGTTTCGACTTCGCGTCCAGCGACGACCGTGGGGACCTGGCGCTCCGTGAGATCGCCGAGGAGTTTGATGTCCGTGACCAGCCAGTTGGCAACGATGATGAGGCCTTCAACGCGGCGATCGAGAAGCATCTCGAGATAGCGTTCGAAGCGATGGGTTTCATTGTGAGCGTCGGCGAGGAAGGAAAGATAATTGGCCTGGTAGAGAGAGTTTTCGAGGCCGCGAAGAATGGGAGTGCAAAAAGGGTCGGTGATATCGAAAACCATGACGCCAACAATGTTGGAGCGCTGGCTGCGCAAAGAACGAGCGAGAGGATTGGGACGATAGCCGAGGCGCTTGGCCACCACTTCGATGCGCGCTTTGGTGTTGGAAGGAATGTAACGCGAAAGAGGCGCGCCGTTCAGAACGATGGAAACGGTGGACGCGGAGTAGCCGCTTTCCCGGGCGACATCCCGAATGGTGATGACTCCGGCTCTCGCCATGATGTGTTCCTCACTTCGGCGCTGGATAGTCGTAGCGCAGATTCTCCGGGAGACGATCGGAGCGGGTGCGGATGTTGTATTCCAATTGGTAGCCGAGATGGTCGTTGTCCGCCGGATATTCGTTACCGGCGGGATAAGGGTATGAAATCAGACCGTGCTTAGGAAGCGGTTCAACGGTAAAGGCGTGCGCGGCGTAGAAATCGAGATCCTTCTCGAAGCCATCGGCGTAGAAGAAGTAGTCGCGGACCCAGCCGGCGGAGAGAGGCGGAAGATTGCGCGGATCGAAATCGAGCTTCATGCCTTCGCCGGAACTGAAGATGGCGAACTTATCGTCGGAAGCACGCAATAAGGATTTTACGTCCCCGTAACGAGTGTAGTTGCCGGCAGCGCGTGCGTACGGGCCCGTGGGGCTTAAATGCGAATAGGAATAGACAGTGTCACTGGCGGGCTTGAGGCGGATTTCGCGCGGATAGCCGAGATAGGCGAGCTCGGCATTGGCCAGGAGAACTTCAGCGACATGAATGTCGTGGAGCTCGGGAGTTTGGTCGATGCGAATCGAATCCCAATAAATTTTCAGATTGGTGACGATGCGGATACGCTTCGTGCCGACAGGGATTTTCCCGGCGAGGTCAGCGACCATGGTGCGAGCGAGACCGGCGGGGAAACCCATATCTTCAATAACGCGAATCCAATTGCCTTGCGCGTCTTGCGCTTCGACGTAGGGAGCAATGACCTTGATGCCAGCCTGGTCGGCGGCATACATGGAGGTTGCGGTGAAGTAATCGGTGTAGCCATCCATGATGAGGCGCAGAGGTTTGGAGGAATCCCAGGCGCCGAGATCGAGTTCGATCCAGTGGAGCTTGGCAAAGCCGGTGAAGGGGACATCGGGAAAATCGGTAACGTACTTGCGATCCTTTTTGGCCAACAACGGAAGAACGTTGTGGCCGCGATCATCCCAGGCGCCGGAGGGGATGCGTGAATTTTGCGTGGCGACTACGCGAAATTCGGGGAAAGGAGGATTGCTGACAAAGCGCTCGTTGGCATTGACTTCGATATTGGCGGGATGATCGATCGCGAGCAAGCGCACGTGATCGAGGTACACAGTTTCTTCCATGGGCTCCATAAAGCGGAAGCTTAGGAAACCATTTTTCTCGCGAACGCTTTTGGCGGGAACTTTCAGATATTCGTCGGGGTCGGGGACGTCGCGCTCACCCGGAGCGATCCAATGGCCGACAACGGCTGGACCAATCATGTCGGCGATGAATTCGTATTCCTTGCCATTCCAGGAAAAAAGAATGGGGCAGGAACTGCCGCGGCGGTCGAGTTCGCCGACTGGAACAATTTTCAAGGCGGCGAGATCGACTTCATCTTGCGGAACGCCGGTGGGCCAGAGAAGGCGGATGGCGTCAGCGACTCTTTGCGAGCCAAGGCCAACGAGCAGCGGAGTGCCATTCTGGCTGAGAAAACCGGAGGCGGAAGAAAGTTCAAATTTTTGATAGAGAGGGCCGGCGAAGAGTTCAACCTTGGTGCCAATGCCGCTTTTGTTGTCGTTCAGGCCCTTGAGGTCGACAGCAATCCAATTATTTTTGTTGGCGCCGATATTTTGGAGAAGTAGAGGAGCCGCGCCGTCCTGAGTGACAACCAGGTCCGGGCTACCGTTGCCCTGCAGATCGGCAAAAGCCACGGCGCGAGGCTGAGAGAGTTTGAGAGTGTCGAGTTGAACTTTTTTGGTGACATCGGCCCAGCCAGCGTCGCCAAGATTGCGCAGCAGACGAATTTCACCGTTGCTGCTGGCGGATTCGCCGACAGCCACAAGATCGAGCCAGCCGTCGTTATCGTAGTCAACCCAAGTAAGGCCCCAGCCTTTTTTCCAGCCGAAGTCGGGAAGCGGAACACGTTCCAGCTTTCTTCCCTGAATATTGCGCCACAGAGAGATGCCAGGCGCACCGGCGTGGGTGAAGGCGATGTCCATGAAGCCGTCTTTGTCGAAATCGAAAACGGTGACGCCGACGGCGGGTGGAAGCTTTTCTTTAGCGAAGTCGACGGCAGGCAGGGGAAGGAATTTGCCCTCGCGAGGATTCAGGTAGACTGCGGCACCTTCGGAGCCGCCCGCGATGACAAAATCGACGGCGCGATCGTTGTTGAAATCGGTGGTGGCAACCCCGGCGCCGGTAGCGGCGAGGCCCAGTCCAGTTGCATCGGAGATGTCCGTGAAGGTGGAATTGCCATTGTTGCGCCACAGGCGATTGGTGCGTTTTTCGGGAGGGGCGGGGGCCATGGTGAGATAGAGATCGAGGTCGCCATCGTGGTCATAGTCGACAAAAGTGGCGGCAACACATCCGGGCTCGGGACGAAGGCCCACCTTTTCGGTGACGTCGACAAATTTGCCTTTGCCGTCATTATGGAAAAGGCGAATGCCGGAGGATTCGCAGACGGCGAGATCGGCTTTGCCGTCGTTATCGAAATCGCCGGCGGCGCAGCCGAAGCCCTCGCCAACATCGGCGAGACCGGCTTTACCGGTAACGTCTTCGAACTTTCCTTCGCCGAGGTTGCGGAGCAGGCGGCTGTTGCCTTTATGCGCGGCGACAAGAAAAAGATCGGGCTTGCCATCGCCATCGAAATCAATGAAGCAAGCGCCGCGACTGGCCGGAAGCGGGGAGGCGGCGCCAGAAACGGTTTTCGTGAGCGAGTCCTGAACATAATGAACGGTAATTTCTGCAGGAGCATTAACCTCTGTGCCATGCACAAATTCGCCGAGAGAGAATTTTCCCTGTTCGCCGTAACCGGCGCCAAAGGGCTCGCCAAGGTGGGCTTCCTTGTTCTTCTGGAAGAGCTTCATGGATTCGCGAGCGGCATCAGTTTCGCCCTTGCGCTGATAGGCGCGGGCGAGACCGAATTGAGCGGAGGCGTGATAGGGAGAGAAGGAGAGAGCTTTCTTGAATGAGGCGATGGCTTCCTCGTACTTCTGGAGTTGCGACTCGAGAAAGCCGATGAAGTAGTAGGCGTCGGGTTCGTCGGGCGCAATTTGCGTGACGTGCTGAAAGGCCGCAATTCCCTTTTGCGGTTCGTTGAGATCTTTGTAGGCGAGACCGAGGTTGTACGAAGCGTATGGATCGTTGGGGAGCTCGTTGGCGGCTTGTTCAAGGGCGGCGCGGCCCTGCTCGAGTTTCTGCTGGCTGAGCAGCGCGATGCCGAGATTGACGCGAGCGACGGCAAATTTGGGATCGAGAGCGAGAGCCTGGTCAAAATATTTTTGCGCTTCCGCGCCTTTCTGCTGGTTAAGGAAGGCGACACCAAGAGTGTTGAGACGCAGAGCTTCCGCGGATGCAGTTGGGCGATTGGCGGGAGGAGCCTGCGTGGCGTTCGGATGGAGCGCGGTGAAGCAACCGAACCCGGCGAGGAGGAGCATGCCGGAAAGAGCGAGCAGAAAAGAGCGGGGAACAGGAGTTTTGAGAGGCATCAACGAAAATTCTTTCTGGATGCGCGACCAAGGCTGGCGAAACGCCGTCCCAGCGCAGCATTGATTGTCTTGACTAGAAAGCGAGTCGTCAACCGTTTTTATAGTGGGAATTCGAAGGCTAGCGCGGCCGGAAGGAGACGTTCGCGGAGTGGTGGAATCGCATTGACGCCGATGGTTGTCCCCGGTACCGTCCTCGAGTGAGCTATGAGAGACCTGAACGAATTTTCGATTGCAGAAGTGCTGAATGGCTACAGCAAGAAAGAATTGTCGCCGGTGGAAGTGGTGACGGCGCATTTGAAACGCGCCAGAGAATTGCAACAGAAGCTGAACGCGTTTGTGCACCTGGATGAGGAATCGGCGATCGCTAAGGCGAGAGCGTCTGAGGCGACGATTCAACGAGGAGAAGATCTGCTGCATCTGCAAGGGATTCCGCTGACCGTCAAATCGAGCATGGACGTGGCAGGCTGGCCTTGTCCCGCAGGATCGCTACTGCGGAAGGACTATGTGCCGGTGAAAGACGCGATCGCGGTGGCGAGGCTAGAGGCCGCGGGAGCAATTCTGCTGGGGAACACCAATACGCCAGAATTTCTGATGGCGTACGAAACAAATAATCGGGTGAACGGGAAAACATCGAATCCATGGAACCTGGAATATTCGTCGGGAGGTTCGAGCGGCGGAGAAGCAGCGGCGATTGCGGGCGGGTGCTCGATGGGAGGAGTCGGAAGCGATGGAGGCGGATCGATTCGCGTGCCGGCGCACTTTTGCGGAATTTGCGGACTGAAGCCGACGCCGGGACGGATCGCGGCAACTGGGCATTTTCCGCCGGGAGCAGGAGCATTTGGGTGGATAGGCGTGGTAGGACCATTGGCGCGAACGGTGAGGGATGTGCGGGCGTTGTTCGCGGTAATGGCAGGCGCGGATCCTGGCGATGCGCTGAGTGCGCCCGTGCCGGTTCGCGAGGTTGTACCGTCGGAGTTGCGGGGATTGCGCGTGGGGATCTTGGAGAGTCCGGCGCTGGGCAGGGCGACGCCGGCGACTATAGCGGCTGTAGAGCGCGCCGGAAAACTTCTGGAGGAACAAGGATTTCATGTGGAGCACTTTCCTCTTCAGAAACTGGATCGGGCGCTGGAGATTTGGTGGTTTTTCTTCGGGCCAGTGATCGGGAAATTGTTGATGGAAGTGACGAAGGGACAAGAGGAATTGTTGAGCTCGATGCTGCGGGAATATCTGGGAGTGGTGAGCAACGAGCCTGCGGTGACGCTGGAATCGTTCATGAAGTCGTGCACGGAGCGAGATTTGGTGCGCGAGGATATTTTGCGGCAGATGAGCGGAGCGGGAGTTTTGCTTTCGCCGGTGTCCTCGGCGCCGGCATTCCGGCATGGTGCGGGAAATTATCAGGCGGGAGATACGCACAATTACCGCGACACGATGCGGTTTTGCCAGTGGATGAACCTGACGGGTTTTCCGGGCTTGTCGGTGCCGATGGGAAAGTCGCCGGAAGGATTGCCGATTAATGTGCAGTTGATTGGGCGGCCATACGAGGAAGAGATTTTATTGAGTATGGCGGAGCGGCTGGAATTGGGGCGCGGGGAGTGGAAAAGGCCGGGAAATTAGTTTTCAGTTTTTAGTATTAAGTTTTAAGTGATTCACGGTAAGCCAGCTTAAATGTGGAGATGAGATCGCATCCTCGTCGGATGCTCTCAAAATGACAAGCTCGGCATTTGCTTCAGATCGAAATGGGGATGCGGTTCTGCGAAAAGCAGATTTCTCGCTGCGCTCGAAATGACAAGCTGCTGGTACGCGCATGATCTGGTTTAGGCACTACTACTTCATTCGGTCTGGAAACCTCTTTGTTCAGTTGGGGGAGGATTGCTTTAGTTCGGGGTTGGGTAGATAGCGTTCTTCGAGTTCTTCGCGATCCTTGTTCACCTGAAGATCCATAAGTTTTTTGGCGCTGGCGAACTCGAGTTTGGCTTCGTCCTTTTTGCCGAGATGCTGCAAGATCTGGGCGCGCAGGAAATGAACTTTGCCGCTATCGGGAGCGAGCTTCACGGCGGCATCGATTTCCTTCAGCGCTGGTTCAAACTTCTGCTGCGATTGATAGAGCTTGGCGAGACTGAAGAGCGCGTTGACCTGACGAGGATCGCGTTTGAGTGCTTCGCGAAATTCCCGCTCGGCGTCAGCTTCTTTCTGGCTGCGGAGGTAGAGATTGCCGAGCTGGACGTAGTTATCGGCCAGGTCGGGCTCGATAGCAAGGTCCTGGCGAAATTCCTGTTCACTTTTATCGAGCTGGCCGAGTTCGAGATAGACGAGACCCAAATTGAAATGCAGGAACGGAAGATTGGGGTTGGCAGCGAGAGCCTTCTGGAGCTGGGCGAGCGCGGTGTCGTATTCCTGATGCTGTAGATAAGACTTGCCGAGAATAAGGTGAAGTTCGGGAGAATCGCCACCAACGGCAACGAGCTGCTTCATGGCCTTGCCGTCGAGAGATTTGTCTCCGGCACGATTCGCGGCCATACCGAGAACGTAGAGATACATGACATCGGACGAGAGTTGAGGCCACAAGGAATCGAGAGTACTGGCCGCAGTGGAGTAATTCAGGGTGAAAACCTGGCAGAGTCCGAGAAGATAGTGAGCTTGAGTGGAGCTGGGATCATCGCGCACGACGGATTCGAGATACGGGATGGCTTCGCGGTAATTCTGCTGACGGAATTCAACGAGAGCAATGTTCAAACGAATACCGGGGGTCTGTGGGGAGAGCTTCTCTGCCTTCTTCAAGTTTCGTAGCGCGGCGTCCCAGTATTTGCGACGCATCGAGATGACGCCAAGGTTGGCGTAAGCGGCGCCAGCGTTGGGATCAATGGCGAGAACCTGGCGGAAATCTTTTTCAGCGGCGTCGAGATCTCCAGATTGCAGCGCGGCCTGCCCCTTCTGAAATAAAGCCTGAGCATCAGCAACGCGTGCGGATTGTTTGGCTTGCGAGGCAGGAAGAGGTGCGGCCAGCAAGAGCAAAATCATGATGACAATGGCGAGGAAGCGGAAGTTCGGTGATTGGAACATGCAGAGCTAGTGTGCGACAGTGCGGGAGGAAGGTTCAAGAGAGAGTGAAGAAACGGTTAGAAACAGCGAGTAGCGAGTTCAGTACGTGGCGGGTCGGAGCGGATCTTTATTTAGGGCTTGACAGAGTTGCTACTATCCGCTATTAATCCGATTTAATAGGTGTTTTTGGGGTGGTGGAGGTCCGTCGAGGACCGAGGGATTTCAGGCGAGTGGTCGCGAGTTGGCAATACCAGGGAAGTGTGTAGCCTCGTCTCTATTCCTCCTTCATGTCCGTGAAAGTCTAGCCAAAATTTGTGTGGTCTGGAGGTCTCATCGTGGAGAGACATCGTAATTCCTTGAACAGAGTTATGACGGGGAGGTTGGGAAAATGGCTGGCAGTGCTTGCCCTGCTGCTGGTAATTCCAGTTCACGCGTTAGCTCAGGACATCAGCGTGATCAGCGGAACGGTAATGGACAAATCGGGCGCGGCAGTGGCAGGCGCGACAGTGGTAGTGACAAATGCGGCGGGTAACCTGACGCGAACCACGGAGACGAATGGAGACGGGGCGTATGTGGTTCCGGCGTTGCCATCGGGAAGCTACGATGTGACAGTGACGGCCAAAGGCTTCCAGAGATTCCAGGCAAAAGGTGTGGTGCTGGATGTTGCGCAGAAGTCGCGGGTGGACATATCACTGACGGTGGGAGCGGTGACGGAAGAAGTAATTGTGACCGGCGAGAGTGTGGCGCAGGTGGACACGCAGTCGGCGGAAATCGGAAGCACCATCACGGGGAAGCAAGTTCAGCAACTGGAGCTGAACGGACGGAACTTTACGCAGCTTGTGACGCTGGCACCCGGGGTGGTGAACCAAACGGGCCAGGACGAGGGGCTCGTGGGGGTCGCAGGAAACGTGGCGTACAGCATCAACGGAGGCCGCACGGAATACAACAACTGGGAGATCGACGGCGGCGACAACATGGACAATGGGTCCAACTCCACGTTGAATGTGTACCCGAACCTGGAGGCGATTTCCGAGTTTAAGGTTTTAACGTCGACATACGGGGCGCAGTATGGCAAGAACGGGTCAGGCTCGGTGGAAGTAGAGACGAAGTCAGGAACCACGCAATTTCACGGAAGTGCGTTTGAGTATGTGCGCAACCAGATATTCAACGCAAATTCTTGGGAAAACAACGGGCAGGGAGTAGCGCGACCGGATTACAAGAAAAATGATTTTGGCTACACCTTTGGAGGGCCAATCTTTATTCCGAATCACTACAATTCGGAGAAGAAGAAGACGTTTTTCTTCTGGTCACAGGAATGGCGGCGGGAAATCGTTCCCGGTAATACTATAAGCCAGAACGTGCCCTCGAATGACGAGCGAACCGGAAATTTCAGCGACGTATGTCCCGTATACACGGGCGCAAGCTTCGATCCAACTGCCTTTCCAGACTGCCCATATCAATCGGGAAGTCCGGGGACGCCATTCGTAAACAATACGTTACCAGCAACGACCTCGACGACGGTCCCGGCGCTGTTAGGTATGATTCCCAAAGCGAATAATACGCTGGGTACATATACCACAGGGCAGGCTGCCGGAAGTCCGTTACCGGCGTATGTGGCAAATCCGAGCTATCCGACGAATTGGCGGGAGGAACTAATCCGCGTAGACCAAAATTTTTCGGAGAACGAGCGGCTGACCGTGCGGTACATCCACGATTCGTGGTCGACCATCAATCAAGGTCCATTGTGGGGTGCGTACACAAACTCATTTGACAATACCAACACGAACTTCGTAGGGCCAACGACAAGCTTCGTCGTGCGCCTGACTTCGACTATCAAACCAAACCTGCTTAACGAGTTCGTGGCCAGCTATACTTCCGACCACATCTTCCTGTCGAACATCACAAACGTAAGCCTGCCTTCCGGAGGTATCGACCTATTACCGTTATTCCCCGCTCAATTCACGCAGGCCAATAAGATCCCGGCTTTTTCTGTCGGCAACACAAATGGAACGGCATACGGCACGGGGGGTTTTGCCGTGGATACCGGGTACTTTCCGTGGAAGAACGCCAACCCCACCTACACCTACCGTGACATCATGACGTACATCCACGGGAACCACACGATGTTCTTTGGGGCCTACGTGGCGTTCGCACAGAAAAACCAGCAGTCCTCATCAGATATTCAAGGCCAACTCTCTTTTGCGACAAATAACCCGAATTCGACGGGGAATCCCTTTGCGGACCTGCAGTTGGGCCAGGTGGGCACCTATGGGCAGACCAGCGCGCAGCCTTACTTCTACGACCGCTACAAAATCTTTGAGCCGTTTTTCCAGGATGACTGGCGGGCCACCAAGAAACTGACTATCAACCTTGGGTTGAGGTGGAGCTTCTTCGGCCGGTATCAGGAAAAGCAGTTCAAGGAGTTCAACTTTTCTCCTAGCGTCTACACGCCGCTAAACGGCCCTGCTCTGTGGCCATATAACGATCCCAACAATTCGCAACTTCTGCTTCCCACTACGAACCAATTCAACGGATTCGAACAATGCGGCGCAATCAATCAGAGCTATCCGGGAATCGTCATGGCGCCAACGGGATGCATGACAAACAAATACATGAATCCCGGTCCGCGGATCGGTGCTGCATATGATCCTAGAGGGGACGGCAAGTGGGCGATACGAGCCGGTTATGGCATTTTCTTTGAGCATATGAATGGGAATGAGGCCAATGCCGAATCGCTGCAGGGGAATCCTTCACCTCTAGTACAAAATGGAAGTGTTAGCAGCCAGATCGGATATTCGACGGTCGGTCTGGCATCGCAAGGCTTTCCGAGTCCTTTCGGTGGCACCTCCATTCCGGGGCAGGTGCAATGGCCCTACATGCAGCAGTGGAACCTGAGCGTGGAGCACGAGTTCGCGTCGCACATTGTGGCGACGCTTGCATACGTCGGCAGCAAGGGCACGCATCTGACTCGGCAATACGATCTGAACCAGTTGCAACCCGTACCAGCCAGCCAAAATCCGTATCTGGCTTCGGGGGCTCCTATCACAGCCAATGATTGCCAACCGAACAACGCAAATTTCGTTCTGGATCCAACCACGGGGCTTCCCACTGGAGCCACCACTGCAAGTGGCACGTTTGTGACCGGGCAGCCAGCAGTGAATCTCTTTATCACATGCGGGAATCCTGCAGCGGGCTACTACCGTCCATATGCCGGGTTCGGCAGCATCACCCGTCTCGAGAACACGGCAAATTCTAACTACAACGCGCTGCAAGCCACAGCGCGTCATACGATGGGGGATTTGACGTTCAGCGCCAGCTATACGTGGAGCCACTCGATCGATGATTCCTCCGATCGCTATGACGGGGGCTTCGTCAATTCGTACAACTCGGCAATCAACCGGGCGAGCTCCAATTTTGACATCCGACAGGCGTTTTCACTGAGCTACGTGTACGCATTTCCCTTCTACAAGCATGATACGGGATGGAAGCACACTCTAATGGGCGGCTGGCAGTGGTCCGGCATAACCGTGGCGATGACAGGCGCACCGTTCAGCGTCGCGAATGGAACGCAGTATTCGGACAGTGCAGGCGTGGCGAACGGCGTGGGCATTCCGTCCTATCCTGATGTTGTCGGCAACCCCAATGTAGTCCCGGCTGCTGTCCAACAGGCGTTTGGAGCAACGGGATTGTTTGGAAAACTCCAGTACAACCCAACAGCATTCACCGAACCCGTTGGACTGACGTTTGGCGACGCTGCCCGCAACATGCTGAGAATGCCTGGGCGGCTGAACTTCGATATGGGACTCTTCAAGACGTTCGAGTTCAAAGAACGATACGCATTCGAGTTCCGTTGGGAAACGTTTAACACATTCAACCACACGCAACTGGATTCCTTCAGTGGCACAAATCCTGGAGGGTCTGGAGGTGCTGGCGGTTCCGTAGGGATGGGATGCAATCCAGGCGCTGCCCTGTCGGCGGGTAGTGACCCGACCTGCGGGGGCTTCCTGGTGTTGAACGGATCGCACTTGCCGCGAATCATGCAGTTTGGCTTGCGCTTTCAATTCTAGTTTTCCGCCCAAGGACTAGAGGGAGCGGCGGGCTTTGCTTGCTTCTCCCTCGGGTCCGGATTTCAGTCGAGGAAAAGCCTCCCGATGTTCTCGGGAGGCTTTTTTTTGTTGGGAGCGTTGGTTGTTTGTTGCGTTGCGACGAGAGCTTTGGGTGTACAATCGCCGCATGAACCGACGAACATTTATTGAAACATCAGTAGCAACCGCAGTGCTCACCGCGCTCCCCACAAAAACCTTCGCCAATGAACATAAAATTTCCAAGGTCGGCATCCAGCTTTACACCGTGCGCGACGAAATGAAGAAGGACTTCGAAGGGACAATCGCGAAGGTAGCGGCGATTGGCTACAAGGAAATGGAATTCGCGGGCTACTTTGGGCATTCGCCAAAGGATGTGCGCGCGATCCTGGATAAGAACGGGCTGACGTCGCCGTCGAGCCACGAGAGCTATGACGTGGTGGAGAAGAAGTTGCCGGAAACGCTGGAAGGCGCGCACGTGATCGGGCAGACATTTCTGGTGTGCCCATACATCGACGAGAAGATGCGCACGGCAGACGGGTACAAGCGCGTGGTGGAAACGTTCAATAAGGCAGGCGAGGCGTGCAAGAAAGCGGGAATCCAGTTCGCGTACCACAACCACTGGTGGGAATTCATACCGGATGCGCAACTGGGCGGGAAATTTCCGTATGACTTTCTGCTGGAATCGACGGACAAGAACAACGTGAAGATGGAGATGGATTTGTGCTGGATCAGCGTGGCGGGACAGGATCCGGTGGCGTATTTCAAGAAATATCCGGGGCGTTTTCCGCTGGTACACGTGAAGGACATGAAGAAATTGCCAAACGTGAAGCCGGAACAGCTGGCTTCGGTGAACATGAAAGAACTGGAAAAGGGGATGACCTCGGTGGGCGACGGGATCATCGACTGGAAGCGCATTTTTGCGGCGGGCAGCATCGGCGGGATCGAGCATTACTTCGTGGAGAATGATTTTCCGAAGGAAGCGTTCCCCAACATCACGGCCAGCTACAAGTATTTGTCACAACTGACGTTTTAAGAACGCATCCGCAACCACGGCTTTGGGACGCACCGACGGGTGTGACGATTTCCACCACTAAAACCGGAATCCGGTATTGTTCTGCACAGATGAATCGTTCTGGCAGTGTGCTCGTCTAAGTGCTCAAGGGAGTGTGTATGAGCCGAAACCTGCTGGTTGCCGCGCTATTTCTAATACCCTCGATTGTAGTGGCAAATGATTCGCCGAGTTTTCGCGGTGATTTGGAACATCCAGGCATTTACGATACGACACCGGTCGCGAAATTCACGCAAGTGAAATGGAAGTTTCAGACGAAGGGCATCGTGCTGTCGTCGCCCGCAGTGGTGGGAGACACGCTTTATGTGGGCAGCGCAGATCACAACCTTTACGCGCTTGCGATTGCAACAGGCACGCAGAAATGGGCATTCAAGACCGGGAGCAGCGTGGCGTCTTCTCCCGCGGCGGCGAATGGGACGGTTTATTTTTTGAGTTACGACGGCAATTTCTATGCCCTGGACGCTGCGGATGGCAAGTTGCGCTGGAAGTATCAAACAGGTGGCGAGCGACGATTCGCAGCAACGCATTTGCACGGTTCACAACCTGCGGCGGAAACCATGCCGGATCCCTTCGACGTGTATCTCTCCTCGCCCGTGGTGTGGCAAGGCGCGGTGTATTTTGGATGCGGCGACGGCAACGTGTATTCTCTGGACGCAACGAAGGGCACGCTGAACTGGAAATTCAAGACCGGGGATGTGGTGCATGCTTCGCCGGTGATTTCCGGGGGAGTGTTGTACATCGGAAGCTGGGATTCGTATTTTTATGCAATTGACGCGGCGACGGGCAAAGAAAAGTGGCGCTTCAAAACCGGAGAGGACCCCGATATTCACAACCAGGTGGGCATTCAATCGTCGGCAGTGGTAGCGGACGGCATGGTGTATTTCGGGTGCCGTGATTCGAATTTGTATGCCGTGGATACGAGCACCGGACAAAAAAAGTGGGCGTACAACAATAAAGGATCGTGGGTGATCGCGTCACCGCTGGTGCAGAAGGGCAAGATTTACTTCGCAACTTCCGATTCCGGCATGTTCCGCGCTTTAGACGCGAAGACTGGCGCGGAGCTGTTTTCGCTGAAATTTTCCGGATGGCCGACGTTTGCGTCGCCAATTATCGCCGGGGAGATGCTGTACTCTGGCTCGCATTCCGGCAAGCTGTACGCAATCGACCTGAAGGAGCAGAAGACGGCGTGGGAATTTCAGACCGACGGAGCGAAACAGAACGCGGCGAAATACACGAAGGCAGATGGAACTCCCAATTATGAGGCGGCGTACTCGGGTGATTTCTACGATGACATGGTTGTGGGAATGCACAAGCTGATGACCATGGGATCAATTTATGCTTCGCCAGTGCTGGCGAACGGAGTGCTCTATATTGGGAGCACGGATGGCGCGTTGTACGCGGTGGACTAGACGGTCGTCGAATTCCAACAAACTTCGTGTGATTGCCCGCGCTGCGGACGCCCCTCATCCCTGAAGGGATGCGCGACACGTTCAGAGAAGAGTTGTGCGCCGCGACGCCGGGCAGGCTATGATGTCGGCGCTCGCTCCAAAACGAGAAACCTGAGGTCGGCACATTGGCGAAGGCAACTTCGAAGGTCTTTCCCATAACAGTTATTGCTGGGTTGCTGCTTTTCGGTGCGGGGTGCGCGCTGATCGCGGCGGGATACGGGCACAGCGCGGTTGCGGCAGTGCGCTGGGTGGGCCTGGCAGCGCTGGCGTATGCGGGAATTCAGCGGCGCTCGCTGACCTTCTGGATTTTCTTTGCGATGTTTGGGGGATTGGAAATCGGGCTGGATTGGCCGGGGTTTGCGGCGCATCTGCGCGTGTTGAGCGACATTTTCCTGCGGCTGATCAAGGTGATTGTGGCGCCATTAATTTTGGGCACGCTGGTGACGGGAATTGCGGGGCACGGCGACCTGAAGAAAGTGGGGCGCATCGGGCTGAAGAGCCTGATCTATTTTGAAGTGGTGACGACGATCGCACTGTTCATTGGCGTGGGTGCGATCAACCTGACGCGCGCGGGTGAGGGGATCTCGCTACCGGCGGCTTCCCCCGAGCAGGGGCCGCAGAACGTGGCGCCACTGAAGTGGGACGATTTTCTGCTGCATGTGTTTCCGGAAAACATTGCGAAGGCCGTGGGGGAGAACCAGATATTGCAGGTAGCGGTATTCGCGGTGTTATTTGGCATTGCGCTGACACGCGTTCCAGAGAAACTGCGGCAGCCGATGCTGAGCGTGGCGGAATCATTGACGCAGGTGATGTTCAAATTCACGAATATTGTGATGTATTACGCACCGATTGGAGTGGGGGCGGCGATGGCGTACACGGTGGGGCACATGGGAATCAGCGTGCTGCTGCCGCTGGGGAAACTATTGTTGACGGCTTATGGCGCGTTGCTGGTGTTTCTGATTTTCGTTTTGCTGCCGATTGTGTTGCTGGCGCGGCTGCCGCTGGGACGGTTTCTGAAATATGTAGCCGAACCCGCGACGATTGCGTTTGCCACCAGCACTTCAGAAGCGGCGCTGCCGCGCGCAATGGAATGCATGGAGGAATTCGGAGTGCCGCGGGAAATCGTGGCGTTCGTGATTCCGGCAGGATACAGCTTCAATCTGGATGGCTCGACGCTGTACCTGGCGATGGCGTCAATTTTCGTGGCGCAGGCCGCGGGGATTCACATGGGCTGGATGCAGCAATTGTTCATGGTGTTCGCGCTGATGGTGACGAGCAAAGGAGTGGCAGGCGTGCCGCGCGCCGTTTTAGTGGTGCTGATGGCCACGGCGTCTACGTTTCATCTTCCCTACGAACCGATCTTCATTTTGCTTGGCGTGGACACGCTGATCGACATGGCGCGAACTTCGTGCAACGTGACCGGCAACTGCCTAGCTAGCGCGGTAATCGCGCGATGGGAAGGCGAATTGCGCGAGCCGATCGTCTCTAGGTCGCTGGAGTCTTGAGTTTGCGGGATGACACAACCGGGGCGCTATGCGCTTCGAGAGACTACCCGCCATGAGAAAAGCAGGGACGCCACGGCCGTAGCCAAGGCTATCAGCACCCAGGATGCAGCGTGCCACAGCGATTGAAGCACTGGCGGAACGCTTAGCACCTGGGATGTTCCGCCGTTCGAGGACAACACAGCAACGCAGGCAAAAATGATCCAGGCAATCGCCAGGACTGCCGCCGCGATTCCCGGCAATGCACGCTTCCAGGGAAAAGGAATCGGTGGAGGCGCCTGAGCTTGCACGCGCATCGCATTCATCACGGAAGCAGTGAAGCCCGAGGAGGGGACAATCTCTGGTTCGTGAGTGAACAACCGATCCAGGTCATCGTGATTCATTACGCCTCCTTCCGCTGCCATACAGGCGAGACTTGCGTGAGTTTGGCGCGCAAGAGATCGCGCCCGCGGGAGAGCCGCGCCTTCAAGGTTCCCTCCGGAAGTCCAAGACTCTGGGCGGCTGCAGTGACGTCGAGCTCGTGGAAATAATAGAGTAGCAGCGGCACGCGATATTTTTGCGGCAGTGTGTCGAGCGCGCGGCGCAGGCTGCGGTTGGCCTCTTGTTCCTCAAAAGCGGCGTCGGTGCGTTGCGAATTGCGCGGCTCCGGTATGTCGTCGAGCGATATGGAATTGGCCGGGATGCGGCGCAAATCGGAACAGTAAAGCCGGGTAGCAAGAGAGAAAAACCAGGTGGAAAACACGGCTTCCCGACGCCATTGGCCAAGCGCGTTAAAAGCACGCAAGAAGGCCTCCTGAGCCATTTCCTCGGCACGGCCGCGATCCCTGCAAAAGCGATAAGCCAAATTGATCAGCGGGCCTTGCCAGCGACGCACGATGCCCTCAAAGGCTTCGAGGTTTCCGGTAAGAACGCGATCGACATCGGCCTGGTCGTCTGCGGCGCTCACACTAGTGCCTCAATGGTACGACCAAAGCGGCTTGCGGCGGGTTGCATTATTTTTCGCTGGCGGCGCGAAAGAAAATGCAACCGGAGGGCGCGCTTGCCTGTCGGACAAGATAGAACGGATGGATTGAACCGAGGAGGATGTCATGATCGAAGGCGGAGCGCTATTCCTGTTTTTGGCAGTGGCGAGTGTGGCGTTGTTCTCTTTCCTTGCAGTGTCGGTGTGGACGGACGCAAGGAGAAAAGAGAGAGAAGCGTACTACCAGACTGAGACGGCTAAGAAGCTCGCTGAGTCACCGGGGGCAGGAGCAAACGCAGCTGTGGAGTTGTTGCGCGAGCAGGAAAGAATCGGGCTGCGACGGAAGCGCGAAGGGGTCAAGCTGGGAGGCCTGATTACAGCCGCGGTGGGCATTGGCGTCATGGTGATGTTGCGAGGGTTGGAGCACAACGAGCCCGCGTATCTGGTAGGCGTGGTGCCGCTGCTGATCGGTGTGGCGATGCTGACATATGGCTACGTGCTGGCTCCCAAAGAGTAGCGGACCTTCCGCGCTGAATAGCCAGTTCCCGCTGGCCATTTTTCACCCTTTCGGCCAAATAATTCAGGATTCAGGGAATGGCGGGCAGCCAGGAAATGAGGCGAGCGCGGTATTGCCAATGTATTGGAGATCCGTAATGCCGATTTTGCTGGTGTAAAAGCCGTCGCAAGTCATCTGGCGAAGATGAGCAAAAAAAGTGATGCCCTGAGTGAGCGACGGATCCGAAACGGCGTTTTTGCGATAGGCGATGAGGTCGAGAGCTTCTTTTTGCTGCGCGGGAGTGGAATCAAGGAAAGTGACGCTGTACCGGTCGAAGCAGAAATTGTCGAGCCACATGAGACCACCGCCGAAAATAAGCTGGTAATCTTCGTTTTCGCTGGTGAGAAGATCGATGAATTCGGGTGCGCCGCCCTCGACAGCTCCACCGGATTTTTCGTCTTTGGGAATGATAGTGTCGCAGAGGAAGACCAGCGTGTCGTATTGGTGAAGCGGAAAAAATTTGGGAGTGTACTTCCCTGCCGGAGAGGCGGCCTTCGCTTCGTGCACCATTTGATGGACGAGGGCGGCGGCTTCCGCAGGGATGACCTGGAGCACGGAACCGGCGGCCGCGCCGACGGCGAGATTTCTGAGTATGTCGCGTCTGGAAATTCCTGACATGTGCCTACTCCTTGCTTTTGGACTAAACAGCAGCCGACACGGTTTGGTCATCGTTCCGCGCGATCGGGGAGGGATTCCTCACTCCGCGGACTCCGTTCGGAATGACAATTTGTTGGTGGTTGCGCTCGCAATGACAACGGATTGTGATGTGTTCACACATATTCAAAGGCTACCGTTGCGCACTTGGGCCAGCAAATAGTCGGAGGCGCGCCAGGATAAGGCCATGATGGTGAGGGTAGGATTTTTGTCGGGATTGGTGACCAGCGGGGCGCCATCGGTGACGAAAAGATTTTTCACGTCGTGGGCCTGGCAATAAGCGTTTAACACCGAGGATTTGGGGTCAGCACCCATGCGGGCGGTGCCGACTTCATGGATGACTTTGCCACCATCTTCAATACCAAAAGGGTGAGGGCCATCAATATCGGTCTTGGTTTGATATTCGCCGCCCATGGTTTCAATGATGGCTTTGAACGTTTCCTGCATGTCCTTGGCTTGGCGGATTTCGTACTCGCTCCATTTGAAGTGGAAGCGCAACACCGGAATGCCCCACTCATCAACGATATCTGGATCGATTTCGCAATAGGTGTCGGGATTGGCGATCATTTCACCGCGGCCGGCAAAACCAATGGTAGTGCCGTAGCGCTGGCGGCAAGCGCGTTTCAGGCTGAGGCCGTAGCCCTCGCCTTCGTCGCACAGATGCGCGAACATACCGGCGCTGGGCATTTCGCGACCGCCGCCAATCTCAATGTGGTAGCCGCGGGGAAACTCATTTTTGCGATCGTACTTCCACCAGGGAATGTACATGTGCATTCCGCCAACGCCATCGTGGTTGTGAGGCGGCATTTTGGCCATTTCGGGGACGTAACCTCCGCCATTGCTGCCAACGGAGTCTGTGAGGTTGCGGCCGACCCATCCGGAGGAGTTGGCGAGGCCGTTGGGAAACAATTTGGATTTGGAATTGAGGAGAAGGCGAGCGGATTCGCAAGCGCTTGCAGCAACAACCACGGCGCGGGCGAGCACGCGTTTTTCGGCGCGCGTGGCTTTATCGATATAAGCAACGCCGGTGGCTTTTCCCTCAGGGCTGATGAGAATCTCGCGCGCCATGGCACCGGTAATCAAAGTGAGCTTGCCGGTTTGCATCGCAGGGGGAATGAGCACCTGGCTGGAACTGAAATTGGAAGCAGTGACGCAACCGCGTCCGCACTGGCCGCAGTAGTGGCAAGACGGGCGGCCGTTGAGTGGCTTGGTGAGAACGGCGAGGCGCGAGGGGATGCAAGTGATATTGAGTTTGTCGCAAGCCTTCTTGATGAGGACTTCATTGCAGCGCGGCTTGGGAGGAGGAAGAAAGACGCCGTCGGGCGCGCTGGGGACACTTTCTTTGGTGCCGAAAACACCGATATACCCTTCGACTTTGTCGTAGTAGGGGGCAACGTCCTCGTAGGTGATGGGCCAGTCCTCGGCAAGGCCATCACGTGTTTTGGATTTGAAATCGATGGGCGCGAAACGAAGAGCGATGCGGCCCCAATGATTGGTGCGTCCACCGACGATGCGAGAACGAAACCACTGGAAATTAGAGCCGGGCGCAGAAGTGTAAGGTTCGCCGAAAATTTTCCAAGAGCCGTTAGGCGCAAGAAATTCGCTGAAATCCGCCACAGCTCTTCCGCCAACACCCATGCCGCGATGGGGAAGGTCGTAAGGCCACATGAACATCTTGAAGTCCTTATCGGGATAGACCTGCGGACCAGCTTCAAGCATGACGACGCTGAGGCCGCCTTCAGTGAGGATCTTTGCGGCCATGCCACCGCCGGCACCAGAGCCGATGACGCAGACATCGTAGGATTTGGGGGTGCGCTGGACCTGGGCCATGGAGACTGTTCGCTACAATTCGCCTTTCTTCATTTTGGAAACGGCGTAATCGCAGGCGCGAGCGGTGAGGGCCATGTAGGTGAGTGAAGGATTCACACAGGAGGAGGAAGTCGTGCAGGCGCCGTCGGAGACGAAGAGATTGTGGACGTCGTGAGCCTGATTGTTAGCGTTGAGGACGGAAGTTTTGGGATCGCGGCCCATGCGAGCGGTGCCCATTTCGTGAATGCCGCGGCCCGGAGGAGTGATGGACTGGGAAACGGAGATTTCCCGGGCGCCAGCGGCGGCGAGCATCTCCGCGGCCTGCAGAGCGATGTCGCGTGACATGGTGCGTTCGTTCTCTCCCCACTCGCAATTGATTTTAAGAGTGGGGATGCCCCAGGCATCGACTTTCTCTTTATCAATTTCGACGAAATTGCTGTGAGCGGGAAGGCATTCGCCAAAACCGCCCATACCCATGCGCCACGGTCCGGGCTTGCGAAGAGAATTCTTGAAATCGGCGCCGAAACCGGGAGCAGTGAGGCCGCGACTCCAGTCGTCGCGATCGGCGCCACCTTGATAGCCGTAACCGCGCAGAAATTCTTTTTGTCTGGTGGATACGTTTCGAAAACGCGGAATGTAGATGCCATTGGGGCGATTGCCGAAGGGCACTTTGTTCTCGTGCCCGGGCATAAAGCCGGAAGCGCCAGCGCCCATGTGGTGGTCCATGAGGTTGTGGCCCAGTTCGCCGCTGCTGTTGGCGAGGCCGTTGGGAAATTCGGGCGTGGAAGAATTGAGAAGGATACGAGTGGATTCCAAGGTGGAGGCGCAAAGAAAAATGAGACGGCCCTTGAATTCCATGGTGGCCTTGGTCTGCGCGTCGATGACGCGGACACTGGAGATGCGCCGGGACTGCGAATCGAAATTCAAGCTGTGGACTACGCTGTAGGGACGAATGGTGAGGCGGCCGGTTTTCAGGGCGGCAGGAAGAGTGGAGCTGAGGCTGCTGAAATAGGATTGCGTGATGCAGCCGCGCTGGCATTCGCCGCAGTAGTGGCAAGCGGCGCGTCCCTTGTGCGTTCGCGTAAGGATGGCGCAGCGGCCGATGGTGCAGATGCGGTCGCCGTAATATTTCGCCAGAGCGGCACGGAAATCCAGTTCAACACAAGTCATTTCCATGGGCGGCAGAAATTTGCTGTCGGGAAGTTGCGGAAGACCTTCAGGCTGGCCGCTGATGCCGGCGAATTCCTCGACGTAGTCGTACCAGGGCGCAAGATCGGCATAGCGAATGGGCCAATCGACAGCGATGTTCTCTCGCAGATTGGCTTCGAAGTCGAGGTCGCTCCAACGATAGGTCTGGCGGCCCCAGGTAATGGATTTGCCGCCAAGCTGGCGACCGCGAATCCAAGTGAAGGGCTTTCCGGGCGCGACAGAGTAAGGATTCTCGAGATCGTTGACGAAGAACTTGTGGGAGAACTCGTCGCAGTCGTAGTCGCACTCGCGTTGGATGAATTGGGTGCGTAGGCGTTCGGCGCGATCGTCCCAGCGACGGTACTTCAACTCCCAAAGAGGGACGTGCTCGACATAATCCTGTTCAGGAATGATGGTGCGGCCGGCTTCAAGAACGAGGACGTTGAGTCCCTTTTCCGTGAGTTCTTTGGCGGCCCAGCCACCGGTGATACCGGAACCGACGATGAGCGCGTCGTAGGTGTTTGTTGCCATGTAGGGTTGAGTCTACCCCTTCTTCCCTTCCGGAATATGATCGCAGCCACGGAAAGCGCCGGGCATAATTTCGAGCTTGAGTTCCTGAGTAAAGCCGATTTCAGAGGTGTAGTAACCGTATAGGGTCATGTATTTGAAGACGCGGAAAAAATCGCCGTGGAGCTGGGTGTCCCGGGAAACGGAGAACGCGCCGTCGCGAAGGCGATCGGACTCGTGGACCCAGTCAACGGCATCGTCGAGAGAACGCAGGAAAGTGGTTTGCTGCAGAGGAGTGCACTGGAGAAAGGTCTTGCCGAACAGAGCGGCACATTGCGTGTCGACATTGTCGAGACCGGTGAGGAAATGGGTGCGCTCCGGTTCCGTGGCCCACTCCGCAAGGATAAAATCCATGAATTCGTTGACACGAGCGGCGGTGGCGCCGGGCGTGTCTGTAGCGGGCACGATGATCTCGGCCATGGCGATGACGGTGTCGTTCTGATGAGGCGTGAAAGCGCGAAGCGAATAACTGGCCGAACGATGAGCCTGGCGAAGAAGAGCGAAGAGATCCGGGGACAGCACCGGCGCCGCGGTTGCCGCTGCGAAAATGCGGAGGAGTTCACGCCGCTGCATGCGAGAACTCCGCAGCGGAAAGGATTGCGGGGAGAAGCGCCACGGCGGCTGAAGGAGCCACCGCGGCGCAGGTTCCCACAAACTGACGACAATTCATTTCAGGTCCCGAGAATTTCATTACGAATATTTTTCAGGACATAAGCGGCGCGCTCGACGCCGACGGGGCCAGGAAGAATGGGATCCTCATTTTCGATACTGAGGATGCCATCGTAACCGACGTCCATGTAGGCCTGAAGGATGGATTTCCACGTGGAGGCGCCATGGCCATAGCCGACGGCGCGGAACGTGTCGGAGGCATTGCCAAGGTCGTCCTTCTCAAACGCAAAGTTAAGAATGCCATATTTGGCTACGTTTTCCGGGTACAGCACGGTGTCCTTCATGTGCGCGTGATAAATGATGCCCTGCTTGCCGAGGAAGTGGATGACTTCGACGGGGTCGCAACCCTGCCAGAAAAGATGGCTGAGATCGCAGTTGGCGCCGATTTCTTCGCCAACGGCTTCGCGGAGTTTCAGGAGAGTGCGCGGATTATAGACCACGAAATTAGGATGCATTTCGAAGGCCAGGCGATGGATGCCGTGTTCGCGTGCGTATTTTGCCGCGCCCTTCCAATATGGAATGACCTTTTCTTTCCATTGCCACTGCAGCATCTCGTTGTATTCGGGCGGCCAGCGGTAGGTGATCCAGTTGGGTTGGGTATCTTTTGGCGAACCGCCGGGGCAGCCGGAGAAGCCGACGATGACTTTGACATCGAGTTTTTCTGCAAGGAGGACAGTCTTTTTGAAGGTCTCGGCGTCTTTTGCGGCGTGCGCCTCGTCGGGATGGACCGGATTACCGTGGCAACTGAGGGTGGCGACGCGGATGTTCTTGTCGGAGAATTTTTTCTGCCAGGCTTTGAGCTTGGCGGGATCGGCGAGGAGTTCATCGACAGGGCAATGGTTGGCGCCGGGATAGCCGCCGGTGCCGATTTCCATGGCTTCGAGGCCAAGAGCGCTGACCTTATCGAGCATTTCATCCATGGAAAGATCGGCATAGACCGGGTCGAAAACGCCGATGGGAAGTTTCCGCTTCGAGGACGAAGAAGCTTGAGGAGCAGCAGAAGAAGGCTTTGAGGAAACTTCCGGAAAAATCGTCCCGAGGTGAGGAGCGACAGGAACAGCGGCGGCGAGGAGCCCGGCGCCGCCCGTGGCAAGGAACTGCCTGCGGTCGAGGCGTGAGTCTGTTGAAGGAGAATCGGACTTGCGATTACGCATTAAGAGGCCTCCAAGATAGGTGGAAAAGGTGAAGGAGCGATGGTCCGGCGGCAATTATACGCCCGGAAGAGGAGGAAAAGAGGCAAAAGTGGTGGGAAATTTCGATTCAACTAAGGACGCAATGACTCCAGCGAAGGAATCGAAGTGGCAACGGTGAAGGCGCGCTCCGGAAGAATTTTCTTGCGCTGGATAGCGTCGACAAGCATTTCCATGGCGGTTCCAGTGCTGGGCGGACAACAGATGGTGGCTTTCAAGAGACCGCTGCGGACCCAGGACTGTCCCGTTTTGGGCACGCCGTCGATGCCGAGATAAGGAAGGCCGAGCCAACGTTCGCGTTCGTACTCCGTGGATAATTCCTGGAAGGCTTTGCGCGCGCCAATAGCCATGGAGTCATTCTGGGACACAATGAGATCGATGGTTGATTTCAGCGAGGTGCTGAGTTTGAGCCAAGAGCGGACAGCCTTTTGCGCGCTCTCCTCGGTCCACTGGCCCTTCAGAACAATCATGTGGATATTAGCGGGCTTAACTTCCTGAAAACCCAGGAAGCGTTCTTTGGAGGCGGAGGCCTCGGAAGGTCCCTGGATATAGAGGACAGAACCACCACGAGGCAAAAGCGCAACGCACTGGCGTCCTTGAATGCGACCGACTTCAAATTGGTCGCAGCTGACACCAAAAATGGGGACCTTGCTGGTCTGGCGAAGCTCGGCAATGTAGTTGGCGTCGCGGTTGAGAACAACCCAGGCAATCCCAGCGTTGAGGGAGGCACGGGCCACCTGGGGAAGTCCGGTGCCGCCGGCGGGCTCCATGACAATAGCGGCGGGGCGATCTTCGGCAGGAACCTGAACGGCCTTGAGGATCTGGGTGCTTTGATTGACGGCGTCGTTGTCGGCAAAGATGATTTGAACGTCGACGTCGAGCTTCTGAGCGGTGCGCTCGGCATCCTGAGCCTGCTCGAGTTGGTAGTCGTTGTTGTTGGTTATGAGAGAAACCAGAATTTTCATTTTTGGCATAAGACCACCCCAGGGTCTTGTTCTTAGCAAAAATGTAAAAACATACTAGGAGAAAACGCAAACGTGTTGCGAACTGCCAATCAGCCCCTGACCTGAACGTCGAACAAAAAACGCGCGAGACTGCGCACTCGCGTTGTTACGAAAAACAGAAATTCATTTAGACGGCCGCAAAGCCTCGATGGGAGGCACCGAAGAAGCGGTGGTGATGGCGCGCTCCGGGAGAATTTTGCCGTACTGCAAGGCGTCAACGAGCATAGAAAGGGCCTGGCCGGCGTTCGGCGGAATGAAGATGGTGGCGGTGAGCAAGCCACTGCGAACCCAAGACTGCCCGGTCTTGGGGAGACCATCGCAGCCGAGATAAGGAAGGCTGAGCCAGCGGTCGCGCTCGGATTCTGCGGTTAATTCCTGAAAAGCTTTGCGCGCGCCGATGGCCATGGAGTCGTCTTGAGCGGCGACAAGGTCGATGGGGGCTTTCTGCGAAGTGGAAAGCTTGAGCCATGAGCGGACGGAACGCTGCGCACTCTCTTCGGTCCACTGCCCTTTGAGCATGGTGAGGTGAATGTTCGCGTGCTTGGCTTCCTGCATGCCAACGGTGCGTTCCTTGGCAGCGGAGTTTTCCGAAGGACCCTGGATGTAAAGAACGGAGCCACCACGCGGCAGAAGGGCGCAGCACTGGCGTCCCTGAATGCGGCCGATTTCGACGTGATCAGAGCTAACGGAAAAAACGGGTGCTTTAGAGGATGAGCGAAGTTCAGGAATGTAAGTGGCATCGCGATTCAGAACCGCCCAGCCGATGCCGGCGGAAACCGCGGCGCGAGCAACCTGCGGCAAAGCGGTGCCACCAACGGGTTCGAACACGATGGCATTAGGGCGATCGTCGGGAGCAGCTTGAATGGCTTTGAGAATTTGCGTGCTTTGATTTATGGCGTCGTTGTCGGCGTAAACAATCTGCATGTCCACAGCAAGCTTGCGAGCAGCGACTTCAGCAGAGTTGGCTTGTTCAATCTGGTAATCGTTGTCGTTGGTAGTAAGCGAGACAAGAATCTTCAGCTTAGGCATTGGAACCCCATGGTGACCCGTTTTCTCCACGATACACCCGATGCAAGCAGCAGAACGGGAAACGTCAATGGGAGTTTCGCGGGGGGAACGTGCAAAGTTCGCGTGAACCTAGAAAAAGGCAACGATGAGCGAAAGAGCTTGGCGAGCGGCGGCGCGAGGAGGAGGAATGAGCAAAGCAGCGCAGCAGGCGGGAGCGGTTTGGGTGAAAAGGCGCAAAAGGCACTATAAGCAGGACTTGGTCCAGCTATAAGTTATTGTTTTACAAAGGCTTACTTTGCAGGCTATGTGGATGGGGTGGTCCGGCGCTTGCTCATTGTACGCGGGAGGCAGCGCCTGTGAAGTCGCTGGCTAACAGGATTAGTTTGTGCGGCACGAGGTACGCCTTTCCGTCCTTTCTGCAAGTCCGCAATACCTTCAAAACAAACACGTTAATGGAAAACGAGATGGTCCGTCGGACCGCTAATTGTGGCTGCGCGGCGCACGGGGGTAAGCGAGAACTGCCTGGAGCCCTGGAGTAAAGAAGGACACCGATGACCTGGCAAGAAGAATACAAAAGAAAAGTGATGAGTCCGCAGGAAGCGGTGCAGTGTATCCAGTCCAATATGCGGGTTTACATTCACCCGGGTTGTGCGGAACCGGAAACATTGGTGGAGGCGCTAATCGCCCGAGCACCCTTCGTAAAGCACGTGGAAATCGTGCATTTGTTGACGACCGGGCGAGCCGACTACGTTGCGCCACAGATGGAAGGACACTTCCGGCACAACGCCATGTTTATTGGCGGAAATGTGCGGCAAGCGGTGAATGAGGGCCGCGCGGATTACACGCCCGTGTTTCTGAGCCAGGTGGAAGATTTGTTCGAGAGCGAGCAAATGCCGATCGACGTGGCGCTGATCCAGGTTTCACCGCCCGACGCGCACGGCTTCTGCTGCCTGGGAGTGGGAGTGGAAGCAACGCTGACGGCGGCGCGGTGCGCGAAATTTGTGGTGGCGCAGGTGAACGACCAGATGCCGCGGACGTTTGGCGACGGCTTTGTTCACGTGAAGGAGTTGGACGCAGTGGTGGAAGTGTCGCGGCCACTGTGCGAATTGCGGCAGATCATCGTCACGGAAATGCATCATGCGATCGGGCGCAACGTGGCGACGCTGATCGAAGATGGGGCGACGTTGCAACTGGGGATTGGCGCGATTCCCGACGCGGTACTGCTGGAGCTTGCCAATCATAGAGACCTGGGCGTGCATTCGGAAATGCTAAGCGATCGCGCGGTGCCGCTGATCGAATCGGGAGTGATCAACGGAAGCCGGAAAACGATACACCGGGGAAAAGTAGTGGTGGGGTTTGTGTTGGGCACGAAGAGGATGTTCGAATTCGTGAACAACAATCCGATTTTTGAGTTTCATTCGAGCCGCTACACGAATGACCCGTACGTGATTTCGCAGAATTACAAAATGGCTGCGATCAATTCTGGATTGCAGGTGGACATCACCGGACAGGTGTGCGCGGATTCGATTGGGACGCAATTTTATAGCGGCATTGGCGGGCAGGTGGATTTTATCCGCGGAGCATCTCGCTGCAAGGGCGGAAAGCCAATTATCGCGCTGCCGGCCACGGCAAAGGATGGGGCCATTTCCAGGATCGTGCCGATGCTGGACCCCGGTGCGGGAGTAGTGACGTCGCGAGGCGCGGTGCATTACGTGGTGACGGAGTTTGGCGTGGCATATCTGCACGGCCGGACGATCCGGCAGCGAGCCGAGGCTTTGATCGAAATTGCACACCCGAAGTTCCGCGAAGAGTTGTACACGTATTGCGAGAAGACGCGTTGGCTGCAGAGGCCGGCGTTTCAGGAAGGTTGAAACATGGCGAACCAAGCGCGAGGCAAAGTAAGTATCGATGCGGAAGAATGCAAGGGCTGCGGATTGTGCGTGGACGCGTGCCCACCGAAATGCCTGTTCCTGATTCCGGAATTGAATGCGTATGGCGTGCATCCGGCGCGCTACAGCGGCAAGGAGTGCACCGGATGCGGCATCTGCTTCTATGCGTGCCCGGAACCGGGAGCGATCACCGTGTACCGGCTGAAGGTGCCGAAGGTAGCCGGCGTGAAAATGGAGGGGAGCCATGCGGCAACTTTGTAAGGGAAACGTGGCGATCGTAAAAGGCGCATTGCTGGCGGGATGCCGCGCATATTACGGCTATCCGATTACGCCGGCCAGTGAAATCGCGGAAGCTGCGGCAGAGTATTTGCCGCAGGTGGGCGGAACATTTTTGCAGGCCGAGAGTGAAGTGGCGGCGATCAACATGGTGTACGGAGCGGCGTCGGCGGGTATGCGCGTGATGACGGCGTCCTCCGGACCGGGATTGAGTTTGATGCAGGAGGGCATGTCGTATCTGGCGGGCGCGGAGCTGCCCTGCGTGATGATCGACGTTGTGCGCGGCGGACCCGGACTGGGAAACATTGCGCCGGAGCAGAGCGATTACTTCGCGGTGGTGAAGGGCGGCGGACACGGCAACTACAAGAACCTGGTGGTGGCGCCGGCGTCGGTGCAGGAAATGGCGGATCTGACCATGCTGGCGTTTGACCTGGCGGACCGCTACCGGAATCCCGCTGTGGTGCTGACGGACGGATTCATCGGACAAATGATGGAGCCGCTGGAATTGAAAGCGCAGGAAGCCGCGCTGCCGGAAAAACCGTGGGCGGTGCGTGGAACGGCGGAGACGCGGAAGAATTTGATCTCGTCGATTTTCCTGGAGCCGGACGATCTGGAACGGCACGTCAGGAAGTTGGACGACAAATACAAGAAAGCCGCAGAAGTAGAAGCGCGGCATGAATTGTATCGCGCGGAAGACCCGGAAGTGCTGCTGGTGGGCTATGGAATCACTTCGCGGGTACTGCGGAACGTAGTGGACATGGCGCGGAAAGAAGGATTGCGAGCGGGATTGTTCCGGCCAATCACGGTGTGGCCGTTCCCGTCGGAAGCGCTGCGGCAGGCGGCACGGCGCGCGCAGATGGTGATGGTGGTGGAGATGAGCACGGGTCAGATGGTGGAAGACGTGCGACTGGCGCTGGATGGAAGAGTGGATGTGGAGTTTTACGGACGCGCCGGCGGCAACGTGCCGATGGCGGACGAAGTCTGCAAGGTGATGTACGAGCGGATGGGAATGACGGCAGATTGGGGCGTTTGAGTTGGCGTAACGATTTCAGGAAGAGGTGACGCTGTGGGCGAATATCAAGTGATCGAATCGAAGTCACCAGTCTTTTATGAGAAGTACGAACGGAAATCGGATCTGCAGCACCAGACGCACTACTGCCCGGGCTGCGGTCATGGCGTGGTGCACAAGCTGATTGCGGAAGCGATTGCGGACATGGGTTACCAGGACCGCACGATTTTCGTTAGCCCGGTGGGCTGCTCGGTGTTTGCGTATTACTACTTCGACGTGGGAAATATCCAGGCGGCGCATGGGCGCGCGCCCGCAGTGGCCACGGCGGCCAAGCGGTCGAATCCCGGGAGCCTGGTGATTGCGTACCAGGGCGATGGAGATCAGGCAGCCATCGGCACGGCGGAAATTGTGCACGCAGCGAACCGCGGAGAAAAGATCACGGTGTTTTTTGTGAACAATGCGATTTACGGAATGACGGGCGGGCAAATGGCTCCGACCACACTGGTGGGCCAGAAGAGCACAACGTCGCCGTGGGGACGTCGGCCATCGAACGAAGGATTTCCGTTGCACATGGCGGAATTGTTGGCCACGCTGGAAGCGCCGGTATACATCGAGCGCGTGGCACTGTCTGACAACAAGAACCTGATGAAAGTGCGAAAGGCAGTGCGGAAAGCGCTGGAACTGCAGAGGGATGGCGCGGGGTTCAGCTTCGTGGAGATTTTGTCGCCGTGTCCGACGATCTGGAACATGACACCGCAAGACTCGCGCAAGTGGATTGAAGAGAAAATGCTGCCGGTGTTTCCGCTGGGAATATTGCGGGACCGCAAGCCGGAATCGACCGAGAATGCCGTACCGCAGACGACAGTGACGAAGCTGCTTGGTCTGGAGACGCCGGCAGAAGACGTCGCGGTGCCGATGGCGGCAAAAGAGGCGCATCCTAATTTGACGGTGAAGATCGCGGGCTTTGGCGGACAAGGCGTACTGCTGCTGGGACAGATTCTGGCGGAAATGGGCATGCGCGAAGGGCGCGAAGTAAGCTGGCTGCCGTCGTACGGACCGGAAATGCGCAGCGGTAGCGCACATTGCCACGTGTGCCTGTCGAACGAGCGGGTCGGTTCTCCGGTGATTGAACATCCGGACGTGCTGATCGCCATGAACGAGCCTTCGCTGCACAAGTTCGCGAAGCTGGTGGCGCCGCACGGCATGATCATTTACAACAGCGACAAATTGCCGGAGCATTTCTCGGCCGCAGAGGCGCAAGTGTTCTGCGTGCCAGGCTCAGAAATTGCGGATCGATTGGGAACGACCAAGATCACCAACATGGTGATGATGGGCGCGCTACTGGAATTGACGCACACGATGGCGAAAGAAACGGCATGCGCGGTGCTGAAGATGAAGCTGAAGAACGCAAAGTTCCTGGAACTGGATTATCAAGCGATTGATGCCGGGATTGAGTGTATCCGCAAGCAGATTGCGGAGCGGCTGGCGGCACATGCGCGCGAGGACGAACTGACCCACGCATCGTAAATAGCCCTGAAGTACCTCCACGTTGGAATTGTGCGGATGTAACGGTGAGATCCTTCGATTCGCGAACTACGCGGCTCTCAGGATGACAGCTCGTTTTATTTAATTGGTGGGAACACCAGAGACGGGCGAGTTTGCGTCATGGTAGACGACCTTGCCGCGAAGCAGCGTAAGTTCACACTTCAGGTTCTTCAAATCATCCGACGGAATGGAATAGAGATCGCGGTCCCACACGGCGATGTCTGCATCCTTGCCGGGCTGCAGCGAGCCGACGCGGTCTTCCAGGAAGAGTTGATGCGCGGCCCAAATGGTGTAGGACTTGAGTGCAACGTGGATGTCGACGGATTCGGCGGTGCCGAAGGGCTGCGAACCATACACGCCGTTCAGCGTTTTACGCACGACGGTGGCCCACAGACCGTAACGCGCAGGAAATGGCGTAACGGGATAGTCTGAGCCGCCGCCCCAGATGATTCCCTTCTGCAGATACGTTTTGTAAGGCATCAGGCGGGCATCGCGCTGCGAACCGAAGGTTCCGGCATAGGTATCGCCAATCCACCACATGAAGGGCGCTTGCGTCTCCGGATAACCCGCGTCGAACTTTTTCTGCATGTCGGACATAGTGACGATGGCGTGATCGGTGGGGATGTTGCTGTGAATTATGCCGTGGCGCAGGCCGTTGGTAGGCTTATCTCGCAGAACGGCGGCGTAAGTGTCGGCAACCCAGTCGATGGCGCGATCACCGACGGCGTGGGTGCTGACGTGAAAGCCGGCATCGTGGAAGAGTTTGACCATCTGCTGGTAGGTGGCGGGATCAAGCGCAGGGTAGCCAGTATTGCCGGCATCGATCTCAGTCGATTTCTTATGCCAGGGCTCGTAGACCCAGGCGGTGCGGCCGCCGCCGCTGCCATCCATGAAAATTTTTACGCCGCCAGAGAACAACATGCCTTCACCAAGTGATTGAGGAGGTTTGGGCTGCTGTTGCAGGCGAGCGAGAGTGGCGTGCGCGGAATCCATGGTGGTGCCGCCAAGGAAAAGGGCGAAGATGCGCACCGTGGATTTATTTTCGTTCAGTAGTTCGCGATAAATGTCCCAGCGTTCGGGGAGGATGCCGGGATCTTTCGCGGCAGTCATGCCTTCCTTATTGAAGTCCGCCATCATTTTCAGGAGGCCATTGCGCTGCTGATCGTGGGAGTAAGGAGGAATGAGGCTGATGACCAGGTTCATGGCTGGATCTTCCTTCAGGACGCCAGTAGGGCGGCCCTGAGCGTCGCGATCGATGATTCCGGCAGGAGGATTGTTTGTGTCGGCGGTGATTTTCGCAAGGCGCAGAGCTTGGGAATTTGCGACACCGTAATGGCCGGTGGTGTGCCAAAGCCACACGGGATTGTCGGGAGAAACCTTATCGAGATCGGAAGCATAGATATAACGGAATTCGGTGAGTTTGCTTTCATCCCAACCCGCGCCCCGGATCCAGACGTTGGGAGGGGTGTGCGCAACTTGCTGGCGCACCAGTTCGACGGCTTCGGCAACGCTCTTGATGTTGCTAAGGTCGAGATCGTAGATGGTGGTGGTTTCGTCGAAGTGGCAATGGGAATCGATCAGGCCGGGAGTGGCGGTGCGTCCGTGAAGATCGATGATGCGAGCATTTTTGGCGGCGTGCTTGCGGACTTCGTCGTTGGAGCCGACGGCGACAATTTTGCCATTTTGAATGGCGATCGCCTGCGCGACGGAATCTTTCGCATCGACGGTGATTATTCTTCCGTTGATCAGAAGGAGATCGGCGTTGTCTTGCGAATCCGCGCCGGTAGCTTCTTTAGCGCGCAGCGACGGAATGGCAGCAGAGGCGATGGCAAGGAACAGAAAGCCGGCGAGCAAGAAGTTGAGCGGTGGCCGCTTACGAGTGGTCATGCAATCTCCGTGGGATGGATCGAAGGACGCTGAGATAGGCTTATATCTTTTCAGAGCCACTTCGCACAAGCATTTGCGCACCTATAGCAGGAGGTCATCAAAGCGTCGAGCGCTGCGGGCGAGTTGATTCCCGGGATATGGCCCGGCCATTAGGACAGGCGTAATCAAAAATATACAGAGAACCCTTGCTGGAAGCGGGCGGGAACGTTATAAAGGAATGACGTAAATTTTATGAAAAAAGACTCATGCGAGAGAGCTTTGCTGCGAAGCGTCAGGGGTTGGATGCCTGGCGCGCGGAGGTTGCTGCTGGTAAGCGTGAGCGTGCTGGCGTGCGTCTTCCCTGTCCTGGCTCAGTCTCAGCAATTCCCTCTCATTCCGGAGGCGGGTGGCGAAATGCCCTCGGCAACGGGAGCAGCGACGTCAGGCGGCGGTCAACTGCCCACGCAGAAGGTGGCGGGAAGCATCAGCGGAACAATTGTCGATAAGACGGGAACCGGCGTTGTGGGGGCGCGGGTGAAGCTTACGCGCGACGAGCAATCGCCAAGTCAAGAGGTAGCCTCGGATGAGTTGGGGAAATTCTTCTTTGCAAACGTGGCGCCGGGGCCTTTCCATCTGACAATTATTTCGGAAGGCTTCACGCCGCAGACAAGTACGGGGAATCTGAATTCGGGAGAGAGCTACACGGCTCCCGAGATTGCGTTAGTGCTTGCTACGAATATCACCGAGGTGCGGGTCACGTTCACGCAGGTTGAACTGGCACAGGAACAGCTGAAGGATCAAGAGAAGCAGCGTGTGCTAGGGGTCATTCCGAATTACTACGTAACCTACGTGGCAAATGCGGCGCCGCTGAACACGCGACAGAAGTTCCAGCTTGCCTGGAAAAGTACGGTCGACCCTTTCACGTTCGGTTTCACCGCGGCGATCGCGGGAATTGAGCAGGCGCAAGACCGCTTCAGCGGCTACGGGCAAGGCGCGCAGGGTTATGGAAAGCGCTACGGCGCCACGTATGCGGACCTTGTGACGTCAACGTACATCGGAGGCGCGATACTGCCAGCGCTGCTGAAACAAGATCCGCGCTATTTCTACAAAGGAACCGGCAGCAAGAAATCGCGGGCGCTCTACGCGATCGCCAATGCCGTGATTTGCAAAGGCGACAACGGACGCTGGCAGCCGAGCTATTCGGCAATTCTGGGGAGCCTGGCTTCTGGCGGCATTTCCAATCTTTATTATCCTGCCAGCGATCGAGATGGAGTGGCGTTGACGTTTGAAAACGCGCTGATCGGCATTGGCGCAAGCGCAGGCGCAAACCTGCTGCAAGAATTTATCGTCCGCAAACTCACGCCGAATATACCAAACTACGCGCCGGCGCCAGCCACACCCTGAACAGGATCGATACCTTAGCTTAAATTGGATTGGCGAAATTTGGTGGAGCCGATGGGATTCGAACCCACGACCTCCTCGATGCCATCGAGGCGCGCTCCCAACTGCGCCACGGCCCCACCGTGTAGAGAAGTTAATTTTAGCACAACCAATGAAGAGAGCGTACATGCGGGGACAGTGTTCAGTTTAAAAGTTGTCAGTTGTCAGTTTTAAGTTTTCAGTAAAGCAGGAATGCGGCGCGCTGCACGGCTCGCCATTTTCGGGGCAGCACCCCTTATCGACAAGCGGGCTTGACAGGCTGTATGTACCGTGGTACATATGTACCAGCATCACGCCGGAGGGCACATGATCGAAGTCGAACGAGTACAAACCGGGGTTCGCATGGAGAAGCGGTTGTTGAAAGTGTTGAAAGGTTTCGCGGAGTTGAAGGACATCACACTGGGAGATCTGCTGGAAGGCATCGTGTTGCATGCATTCGAGGGCAAGTCGCCATTCGGAAAAGAATCACTGGCACAGATCGGGGAGTTGAAAAAGATTTACGGGATGACCTTACACGCAAGCGACAGTCATAAGTTGAAAGAGAAGGCGGCGTGAGGAAAGTTGTCAGTTGTCAGTTTTAAGTAAGGCAAATGCGGGCGGGCTGCGAGGCTCGCCCTTTTTTTGTGAGGTTAAGATCCTGCCGCGATTCCTCCACTCCAGGACGGCATACTGCGCCGTGCTTCCGGTCGGAATGAGAACATGCTATCCGAGCCTGAATGACAGCACGGTCTCCAGCCGCAATGACAAGCCGAAAAAAACGAGGCCTAGTATAGTGCGTGTTGCTTTGGCGGCGGCGTAACAGGTTTGTTATGGCTGGCCCAAGGAATTTCAGTAGAATGCAAGCACCATGGCAAAACTGACCTTTCTGGGCGCGGCTGGGTGTGTAACGGGATCGAAATATCTGGTGGAGGCGGCAGGCAAGAAGCTGCTGGTGGATTGCGGATTGTTTCAAGGGACGGACGACCTGAAGCAGCGGAACTGGAATCCGCTGCCGATCGATCCGAAGACGTTTGATTACCTGGTGCTGACACATGCGCATCTGGACCACACAGGATGGCTGCCAGTGCTGGTGCGCGATGGGTACAACAAAACGATTTACGCGAATACGGCGACGATTGAACTGACGGAGATTCTGTTGAAGGATTCGGGGCACCTGCAGGAAGAGGAGACGCAGGATGCGCAGAAACACAACTGGAGCAAGCATCCGCAGCCACGGGCACTGTATACCAGCGATGACGTGGATCCAGTGCTGCGGTTGTTGCGGCCAATGCCGCGGAATGGCGGTTTCGATATCTCGCCGGAATTTCACATCGAATCGTACGACGCGGGACACATTCTGGGTTCATCAAGCCTGGAATTAACGATCCATGAAAATGGCAAGAAAACGGTGGTGGTATTTTCCGGGGATATCGGCAGATACGATCAGCCCATCCTGAACGACCCGGTGCCACCGGTGACGAAGCAGATCGACGTGCTGCTGTGCGAATCGACGTATGGCGACCGAGAACACGAGGCGGGCGATCCGCTGCAAGTCCTAGGCGATATCGTGAACCGCGTGGTAAAGCGCGGCGGGTCGATCGTGATTCCGGCATTTGCGATTGGGCGCACGCAGACGTTTATGTATTACTTGCGGCAACTGGAGAATTTGCAGCGCGTGCCGAAGGTGCCGGTGTATGTAGATAGCCCGATGGCGCTGAGCGCGACGCAACTTTATTTGAAGCACAAGGAAGATCACGACCTGCAATTTGCGCGCGATGAGCAAAATGGCGGAGACCCGCTAAGCGTGCAGGAGTTCCACTTGACGAGAAGCGTGGAGGAATCCAAGGCCATCAATAATGTGAAGACGCCGTGCATCATCGTTTCGGCGAGCGGCATGGTGACGGGCGGACGAGTGCTGCACCACTTGGCGCAGAGGCTGGGCGATGCAAGGAACTGCGTGATCCTGGGAGGATTTCAGGCTGAAGGGACGAGAGGACGAGCGCTGCAAGAGGGAGCTAAGACGCTGAGCCTGTACGGGCAAGTAGTGCCGGTGCTGGCAGAGATCGTGGAGATGGGGCAACTGAGTGCGCACGCGGGAAAAAGTGAGCTGATGAGGTGGATGACGGGCTTGCAAGTGCCGCCGAAGCAGGTTTACCTGACGCACGGAGAGCCCGCAGCGGCCCAATCACTGCAACAAGCGATCACCGAAAAGTTCAAATGGAAGGCCGCGGTGGCCCGGTACCTGGATACTGTGGGGTTTTGACCACTTATTGCCACCTAACCTTAAGAAAATAATATAGATATATAATTTAGAACGAATTGATGCTGCCTCGGGGTACGCAGGCAGTCAGGTGACAATTTTTTTACCAGTTTTTTCGGGGAACCGAGAAACATTTCAGAGGGAAGTACCGTCTATACAAGCAAGACCACTCGCGGGGTAGGAGACTAACCACCACAGGGCAACCGACCGTCGGTCTCCTACCCCTAAAATTTTCCAGAGAACATACACGAAAAGATGGCAGCGTGCCAGAGGGGATCTCTACGTAGAAACCTTGCCACGATCCCTCCACTGCGACCCGCAAAAGGCGCGGGTCTCCGGTCAAGATGACAAAGCAAGGGCGCATGCAAGGGCGCCATTATAAGAGAGCCTACCAACCTGAAGGTTGGCCACTACCAAGGACAAGAGAACGGCCGCCTCGGAAGGCGGCCGCTACAAAAACATCAAGATCAGTCCGAGAGGGTGCGGTTAGCGCGGGGCGAGGACGGCGCGCTTGGTGGGGGTGTCGCGGGACATAGGCGGGATTTCCTCGAGATCGAGGCTGGCGACGAACATGGGAGTTGGAGCGACACGGCCCCAGCGGTTCAGTTCCGACTTGGCGCGAAGGAATTTCACTTCCTGGCGAAACGAGAGGTCGAGAATAATCTTGGTGGTACCGCGATAGAACTGTTGCGGAAGCTTCAGCAGAGGCCGCTTGCCGAAGTCCTGCCCGTCAGCGGAGCCCCAGATGGAGACGTCGAGGGATTCCTGTTCGATCTGGTCGGTAATTTTCAGCACACAAAGGAAGGTGCGGGAAGTGCTGGCGGAAATGTCGAAGGATTCGCCGTCAGTATTGGTGAGCAGTTTGGTTTCCGCGGGGATCAGTGAAATTTGCAGGGGCACGATTGGGTTCCCTTCGCACTTCAGCCGGAGTGTAACACAACGAGAAAATGGGAATTGTGACGTTTGCCACAGGAAGCGCGGCAGACTGAGGCATCGCGAACTTGCCCGGCACGAGTTAGTCCACGCGCCAGGGTGAGCGTTCGGGCCAGTGGCGCAGGGCGTCGGTGGCCCAGGCTGTGGATTTGTCAGCGTGGCACATGGTGCAAGGATTGGGAATTTTGTATTTGTCGGTCATGGCGGGCGCGATGAAGGCAAAGGTGTGGGCGCTGACCTTCACGTCCGCAATGGTCGTTTCGATTTTGGGCATGTGGCAAGCGACGCAACTGCTACCGGTCGATCCCTTTTTGTGGTGAGTATGCTCTTCGATGGTGGCGGTGCGCGGACCGTTCAAAGAAAGCGGGCCGTGGCAGTCGAGGCAAAGCTGGTCGGCGGGCTTTCGCAATTGTGCATAATTTTCGGTGCCGTGCACGTCGTGGCAGCTGACGCAGGTGATGCCTCGGCGGTACATGACGCTTTGCACGAAATCGTTGCCCTGCATGCGGTTCTTGTGGGCGGTGCCATCTGGAAAGTGCGTGAAGGTGGTCTCGCCGAGGGTGTGCTCTTCCAGCTGCCAAAAATCGCGCAGGTTCAGGCCCACGTTGTAGCCCACGGGCCAATCGTAGTATTTGCCGTCGATGGGATTCGTGAGCGGGCGTCCCTGGGAGTGGCACTGGATGCAGGAATCGTTTGCCGGGACGTAATCCATTCGCGCGGGGTTCAGGATATTGCCGCGCGAGGGATGCTCGACGTGCTCGCTTCCCGGACCGTGACACTTTTCGCAGCCGACGTTCCACTCCGCCACTTGCTTGGTGCGGATGTCGTAGTCGACGGAGTGGCAGCCATCACAAGTTGGGCCCGTGGGACGCTGCATGTTGTCTGGCGGATAAAACGGTTCCCACCAGTCCGTGCCTTTTGCGACGAAGTAGGGGCGCCAGACGCGATGGGTAACATCCCATTGAGCGGGCTCGGGAAAATAGTCGTCGCCAATTTTGGTGAAGTAGCGCTGCTTCCAGAGGCTGCCGTAGACGAGGGCGACTTGGTCCTTGGTGAACTTGGCGACGTAGTTGGTGGAAAGATCGGGAATGATGGCATCGGGAAAATGGCGAGGATCGCGAACAACGTTGGCCATGGGCGTTTTGCGCCAGTGTTCGTAAATTTGCGCGTGGCATTTTTCGCAGGACAGCGAGCCGGTGTAGTGCGCTGAGGTGGAAGTGGCGGCTTGCTGCTCGCGTTCCTCGTTGGTTAGCTGGCGCAGGTCGCGGATGAAGAGGGCCAGTTTCCAGCTGTCATCGGACTGCTCGTCGTGAGGATTGGCCCAGCCGGGCATGCCGGTAAGGCGAACGCCGTTGCGGATGATGTAGCGAATTTCGCCGTCGGTGAGGTTCTGGGTTAGCGGCGCGCGCAGGTCTGGAACTTTGGGATAAAGATTGCGGCCGACTGTGGTCTGGCCAGAGCCGTCGAGGCCGTGACAGACGGCGCAACGATCCCGGAAACTCTCTCGCGCTTCCTTCAGCACGTCGGGAGTGGGCTTCCATGGATTCGGTTCCAAGCGAGCCTTGCGCGGGATGGACAAGTTGCGCGTAGTGCGGGCTAGCACCTTCTCAAGATAGGATGGCTCGTTCGCGGTGCTGAATCCGCGGCGAATCAGGCGCGCGCCGTAAAGGCCGAGGGCGATAAGCGCTGCGGCTAAGAATACGAGAAAGATTTTCCGTACCTTCATAACAGGCTCGTTTGCGTCTCGGAGGTGGCAGCGTTGAAATCCGGCAAAAGTGCGCGCGGAAGAAAAAGAATACACCGGAAACGATATCCCTAAAAGGCTATGGAGTGCCGAGAGAGGCAACCCGCTCGACAGGTTGCGGCGTAAACTCACCAATGGCAGCTTGACCTGATGTGCGAAGATTTGGAGACGTGATATGGACGACGCAGTGGATCGCGTTCAGCTAGATCCCTTTTCGGCGCCCCGGAGAGTAACGCGGCCGGATGGCTTCAAAGTCGCCTCGATCTCGGTGGACCTAAACGGCAATGCAATCCGGCTACTGGTCAAAAAGGGTTCGGCAGGCCAATTCATCGCGGAGGGGAAACCACCTGGCGGGGAATACTCTGGGATTCTCACCATCACCGGCGATTCATGGTCCAGTGAAACGCCGTTGATCGAGCTGACCGCCGCATTCCCTCAAATTGAACTCCTCCCCGGCAATGAAACTCTGGTAGTGGCATCTCGCTGCCGACGTTACGCGGATGGCAGCCACGAATTGAATGCGAGAGTCTATAACCAAGATGGCAAGCCGCTGCGCGAATTCCTCCTAGGTGATGGCATTAGCCACGTACAATCGGACGCGAAGGGAAATATTTGGGCCGGGTACTTCGACGAGGGAGTTTTCGGAAACTATGGATGGACTACGACCGTAGGAGCAGCGGGACTTTCTTGCTTTACAAAATCGGGCGAAAAGATTTGGGACTTTGAAGCACCCGCAGGCTTTGATCAAATCGATGACTGCTATGCGTTGAATGTGGCCCGAAACGGGGTGTGGTGCTATTACTATGCGGATTTTCCAGTTGCCAAAATCGATTCGGACTTGCGAATTCGATGCTGGAACACGAAAGTAGCAGGAGCCAGCACGCTTGCGGTTGCGGGCAAAAAAGTGCTGTTTTACGGAGGATATTGCGAGCAGCGCACGGAGTGTAATCTGCTGGCCTTGGAAGATAACGATGCGCGGTTGGACGCGACAGTGTCATTGGTTCTTCCACGTGAGATCGACTTTGCCAGAGATAGGGTGATCGGGCGCGACCAACAACTACACGTTTTTATGGATGATGACTGGTACGTGTTTTCGTTTAATTCGCTTCGTTGAATCTACCCGCGACAACTTACGCATGCAGTTTGGCAAGGCAGGCTTCGGCGGCGGCCAGGGTTTCTTCTTTTTTGCAGAAGGTGAAGCGGACTTGGGTGGCGCCGTCGTGGGCATCGTTGTAGAAGCTGGAGCCGGGGACACAAGCGACGCCGATTTGTTCGACCAGATAGCGGGCAAAGCTGACGTCGGCGGACTCGGTGACGGAGCGATATTGCGCGGGAAGCTTGAGGCGCGAAGTGTCGGTCATGATGTAGTAAGCGCCGCGAGGTTTGTAGACCGTGAAGCCGGCGGATTCCAGGATGGTGAGCAGGCGCTGGCGTTTTTTGGCGTAGGTGGCGGCGAGATTGTCGTAATAGGTTTGCGGCAGCTTCAACGCGAGCGCACCGGCCTGTTGCAAGGGAGCGGCAGCGCCGACAGTGAGGAAGTCGTGGACCTTGCGGATGGATTGCGTGGCCTCGGCGGGAGCAAGAGCCCAGCCGACGCGCCATCCAGTGACGCTGTAGGTTTTGGACATGCCATTGATGACGATGGTGCGGTCGCGCATGCCGTCGATGCGGGCCATGGAGATGTGTTCGTTGCCATCGTACAAAATGTGCTCGTAAATCTCGTCGGTGATACAGAAGGCGTTCCAACGAACGCACAGATCGCGAATGAATTCGAGTTCGGCGCGTGAAAAAACTTTGCCAGTGGGATTGTTGGGCGTGTTGAGGATTATGGCTTTGGTGTGCGGGCCGAATGCGGCGGCCAGTTCTTTTTCGTCGAAGGTCCAATCGGGCGGCTGGAGTTTGACGAAGCGCGGAGTGGCGCCGGAGAGGATGGCATCGGGTCCGTAATTTTCGTAGAAGGGTTCGAAGACAACGATTTCGTCGCCAGGATTGATGATGGCCATCATGGAAGCCATCATGGCCTCCGTGGAACCGCAGCAGATGGTGATTTCGCGTTCTGGGTCGTAGGTAATGTGCTGGGTGCGCGCGAATTTTTCGACGATGGCATCGCGTAGCGGTTTGGCACCCCAAGTGATGGCGTACTGATTGATGTCGTCGGAGATGGCCTGGCGCGCGGCTTCTTTTACTTCCATCGGAGCGGCAAAATCAGGAAAGCCTTGAGAAAGATTCACGGCGTTGTGCTTCATGGCCAGGCGCGTCATTTCGCGGATGACGGATTCGGTGAATTGCTCGGCCTTAGCGGACAGCAGGCGGCGCGCAATATGCGTGACGTTGGTTTCGGGTGTGGACATGGGTAGGTATTGTAACAAAGAGGCGCGGATTGGTGAGGGCGTGAAGGTTATCGATCCGAGAGAGGATAGCGAGATCAGGGATCAGCAATCAGGGACCAGGAAGCGGTGGAGCGGCGCTTGTGGCGGATGGGTTGAGATCCTTCGGCCCATACTGCGGGCCTCAGGATGACAGACTGGGAGTGTGCATCGAGACGCGCACTCGACGCGACGCTCGAGCTTAAAAGTGGTGGCGAGCCGCCGCACTTCAAAAAAGGCGGGCTGGCATAAAAGCCAGCGCAACATTTAGGAGAGGAAAAACGGTTAGCGGGAGCGGGTGGCGGCGGAGACTGTGGTTTTGGGGGAATCGCCATAGATTTGGCGATACATGTTGGCGTTGCGCAGAACGATCTGCACGTACTCGCGAGTTTGCGTAAACGGAATGGACTCGACGAGTTCGGGAATTTCGTCGTAGGTACGTTCGGATTTCCAGAGGGCGATGCGATCTTCGCCGGCGTTGTAAGCGGCGGCGGCGTATTCGAGGCCACCGGTGGTACGAGTGAGATCGGCAATATAAAGCATGCCGAGCTGAATGTTGATGTTGGGATCGAAGAGCGAGGCTTTGGTGTAACGGATCTTGCGCTGCTTGGCGAGAATCTTGCCGGTTTTGGGAAGAATCTGCATGAGGCCAATGGCGTTGGCGTAAGAGACCACGTCCGCCTGGAAGGTGGATTCCTGGCGAATCAGGCCGGCAGCGAACATAGGATCGAAATCGTTGCGTTCCGCTTCGCGGCGCAGCGTGGATTCATAGGGAAACGGAAACAAAACTTTCCAGACGTTGACAGGAACTTCGCTGAACTTGCGCGCTTCGAAATTGGGAACGGCCAGGCGCCCATAGTTCATGCCTGCGGCAAAATGGCCCTGATCGAACGCGGCTTGCGCGGCTTCAATCAGGAATCGCGGAGAGTTCGTAGTGGCGAAGGCAGCTTTCAGTTCGAGTTCGGCGGAAGCATCGAAAGCGATGGTGCGGAGAGCTTGCGCGCGATTCCAGCGATCGGCAACATTGGCGGCAATGGGCTCGTCAAACGGACGCAGCGGAGGCGCCGGGGGAATTTGCGCCAGCACATCCGAGGCATTTTCTTCGCCAGGACCGAGCGCTTCAAAGCGCAGGGCGGCGTGCTGTCCGAAATAAGTAGTGGGAAAACGGTCCGAAGCTTTCAGGTAGAAGGCGCGCGCGTGAGCGGGATTGCCGCTGCGCTCGGCATCGCGGCCCAGCCAATAGAGAGCGTTGTCCGCGCCGGACGAAACAGGATACTTGCGCAAGAAAACGGTGATTTTATCGCCGGCGTAGGGTTGATGCTCCAGGTAAGCGAGCCACGCAATGCGCCATTCGGCATTGTAGGCATTCTTCCCCGCGGGAAACGAATCCATGATGCGCTGATAGTAGCCGATGGCCTTGGGGCGCTCCAGCTGCACCCAATAATAATTGCCCGCGGCCATCAGGGCTTCGTCGGTCCAATGGGATTTCGGATATTTCTGCGCCACATCTTCGATCGCGGTGAGCATGCCGATTTCCTTTTTCTGCGAACGATAGGCTTGGGACAGATAGAAGAGGCGCTCCGCATCGGCTTCCGGATCGCTGACAGTTAGCTTCGCAAATAACGTGGAAGAAGGCTTGGGATGCTGGCGGCATTCGGCAGCGCGAACCAAAGCGCGTTGACGCGTGGGATTAGAGGGATCCTTCAGCATGGCAGCGAGCTTTTCGTATTCGAGGCGCGCGTCTTTCCATTTGTGCGCGTCGTAGAAATCCTGAGCGCGCTGGTCTTGCAGTTCGGCGGTGGCGTAAGGAAACTCGCTGCGCAGGTCCTTATTCAAACGAGGAAGAGCGATGGCCGCATCCTTCGATTCGTCCGACAGCGGGAAGTTGTAATAGAGAGTCTGGTAGTCCTTCACGGCAAGAACAAGTTTGCGGGCAGCTTCGTTGGCGCGGGCGCGAACCAGCAAAAGGGCGGGCTTGGAAGAAGCGGGCGGATAAGCAGCAAGCGCTTCGAGTCCCTCCAGCGGACGTCCGAGTGAAATGGTGGGGACGTAAGCCTCGAGGATCTGTTCCTTGAGCGCGGTGTTTGGAAATTCCTTCAACAGAGTGGCGAAGTCCTGGGCGGCTTGAGCATTTTTCTGCAGTGCGTGTTCGTTTTCCGCGGTCCAGTAAAGGATGTATTCCTTCAGGAGCGCGTCGCCATCGGCTTTCTGGAGCCAAACGAGAGCCTGTGCGCAGCGAGCCTTCGTGAAGTCGTCGTAGCCGAGAGCAAGGGCGGCGCGTTTTCCCCAAACGCTAGAGGCGTTTTTGTTGGCGAATGCGGCGACCTTGTCGTAGGCGCCGGGCACGCCATGATGAAGGTCGCGGGCCAGAGGAGCCAGCTCCTTCTGAAGAGCAGCATCTTCCGGAGTGGAGGCGTCGAGCGTGGGCGTGGTGGTTTCTGGTTTGCAGCCAACACGGCACGCGGGAGACTTGGGCTTAACGGATTTTTTCTTTTTATGCTGAGGAGACTGCGCAAGGGCATCGAAACTGCCGGCAAAGAGCAGACCGAAGACCAGAAGAACTGCGTTCAAACGCTGGATAAGAGCACTGGAAAACACAGAGGCCTGCGGGGCTAAAGCCTGATTTGTTCGAGCGTTTTTCGGCACGGCTGAAGCCATGCCCTCGCAGTTTCCGTCTACGGCAAGAATTTTAGCGAGTCTTGCTGGTTGTGGCGTAGGGATATTCGCCGAGTGCGGAAGAATCTCCGTCCGCGAGGATCTCCACCATCCAGCGATAAAAGTAATCGACCGGATGGTCCATGATGGGTCTGAATCTGCGATCGTATTCTCGATGGGCTTTCTCAATGTCGTCTTTCAATCGGATGCAGATATCTCGATGTTCGCGGCCCAGCTTGACCTGTTCCGGTCGTAACATCTTAATATCCTGCATCGAAACTTTGGCCACGCGATTTGCGCGGCGGTGAAGCTCTTGTTCCTCAGGAGTTAACTGGTTGGTGTCGAACGCGGCGTCCGAAGCAACCGCAACTCCCGGCACTTCTAATTCTACAGGAGCGGATGGTTCCACGGTGGGCTCAAGGTCATAGGCCGGAGGCTTCACAGGTACTGGCGCGGCGGCCTGCGGCTGAGGCACCGGTGCCAGGGGGCGCGTGGAAGCCGGGGCAGCTTCGGGAGCGAAAGACCCAATGGCCTGAGTAATCTTTTCCTCGAGCGGGCTGCGCGGGCCGGGCTGCAGTGCCATAGCAACGAAGCGCGACAGCACTTCAAGGGAAGAGGACAGTGCGGCAGCGGCGGTTTGCGCGCGAAGCATGGGAGGCAAGGCATTGGTGGGGCGGCTACTGGCGCAAGCGGCAACGACATCGTTCAGGGCCTGATTCAGGGCTTCACCTGTGCGCTGCAGGCTCTCCAGGTTATCGCGAAGTGCCCGGGCCACTGCTTGTTCAATCGAATTGGGTTCAGGTGACATGCCGATTTCGGGGCGTTTTGCCGAACATTCTCCCATTGGTCATTGTGGAATGGGAAGGGCGGGGCGTCAACGGTCTGGGGGCGCGATTGTGCCTAATCCGTGCTTAATGGCACGAGCAAACCTGTGGGCGGCCAGCCGCCATCCTGTTGGGTATAAGCGAGGTTATGCCTGCCCAGATGTGGCGGCAGGACCCCTACCACCTAGGAACCCTTCTACCGATGAGATTGCCGGCTCGCTTGGCGTAAAGCGGCGGCTAGCCGCCGCACTCCAAAGATGAGGACGAAAGCCACTTGGTCATGAGGTAGCGATGATGATCGACGAACGCGCGACGCCGGTACAGCTCGATGGCGCGATTACCGTGGTTCACCTCCAGATGAAGAGTTTGCGCACCGTGTTCGCGCGAGGCGGTTTCGGCAAGGTCCAGAAGCCGTGTGCCAATTCTCTGCCCCCGGTGCGCAGGTTCGACGAACAGTTCATCGATCCAGGCGCCCTTGCCGCGATATTCCAGGCTGAAGTCGAAGCAAATCACCAGGTAGCCGACGGGAGCCTCATTGTCGCGGACCAGATAAATGAGGCCATAGCGAGGGTCGAGCAAAAGTTCGGCAAGATTTTTTCGTACCCAGGATTCGTCGAAAGGCTCGGCCCACGAATCGTCGCTCTGCATGTGGCGCATCAAGAGAAGCACGGAATCAAAGTCAGCAAGAGTGGCGCGAAGAACAGAGAGTGGCATGAAAAATGGCAACCTTTCGGAATGGCGATGGATGCGAATCCATTTTAAGCGCAGAAGGGAGGGTCGCGAGGCTGCGGTGTTGGCGCACAGTTCCGTCGGCGGGAATCAAGCGTTACCGGGAGCGGGCTCGGAAACCGGCTTCGAACGAGATTACCGAACGCGGACGTTGGCCTGCTGGGTAAGAACGTCGTCGAGTTCCTGAGGCCGGATCGGTTTGGTGAGATATCCGTCCATGCCGGCAGCCAGGCAACGATCCTGGTCGCCCTTCATGGCATGTGCGGTCAAAGCGATGATCGTGCCATGAGAGGCTCCGCCAGATTCCAGTTCACGCTTGCGCTGGATGGCGGTGGCGGACAATCCATCCATTTGCGGCATCTGCACGTCCATGAGAACCAGATCGAACGAGTTTCGAGAGAGCGCATCGAGAGCTTCCTGGCCATTGGATGCAACGATGACGCGATGACCCCTTTTTTCGAGCAGCCGCACGGCCAGGCGCTGATTCACGGCATTATCTTCCGCAACCAGAATCGCCAGGCTCTCGACGGCTTCCGCAGCGCCCTGAACAACGAAACGCGTCACCAGCGGTACGGCGCTTTGTTCGCGGGAACCCAGAACGCGGGAGATGGCTTCGTGCAGTTCAGACTGGCGAATGGGCTTCAACAGATAGGCAGCGACACCCAATTGCCGGCAGCGCTCGGCGTCGCCGGAATGTCCGGCGGACGTGAGCATCATGATGGTGGCGGGGGAAAGATCGGGTTGCTTGCGGATGTGGGCGACAAGGTCGAAGCCATCCATAGTGGGCTTATGCATGTCCGTCAAGATCAGTTGGAAAGGCGCGCCCGAATCGCCCGCGGCGTGCAGAACCTGGAGCGCCTCAACGCCACCATCCACGGCGAAAGGCTGCATATGCCAATGCTGCAGCATGGCCAAGAGGATGCGCTGATTGGTTACGTTGTCGTCGACAACCAGCACCTTGACGCCATGAAGGAGTTCGCCAGGCGCGGGGTTCGCCATGGCGATCCTGGATTGCGAACGTTTCAGCGGAAGGATGAAGTGGAATTGTGCGCCTTCGCCAGCTTCGCTTTGCACCCAAATTGATCCGCCCATCAGAGCAATGAATCGCGCGGAAATGGTGAGGCCAAGGCCGGTGCCACCGTACTTGCGAGTCGTGGAGCTATCACCTTGAGAGAAGGGATCGAAGATAGAACTCTGCTTCTGCTGCGGGATGCCGATTCCGGTGTCAGAGACGGTGAAATGAACGGAGTCGGAATCGGCGTCGCGGGATTCGAGTTCCACCTTCAGGGCCACTTCGCCTTCGTGGGTGAACTTAATGGAATTGCCAACCAGATTGAGGATGATCTGCCGCAGTCGCGTGGAATCGGCGCAAGCGACTTCCGGAACGTCGAGGGCGATATCGCAAAGAAGCTCGAGACCCTTTTCATCGGCGCGATTGGCGAGAGTCTTCAGCGTGGTTTCCAGGCAGTCGCGCAAATTGAAATCGCGGAGTTCCAGTTCGACCTTGCCGGCCTCCACTTCAGAGAAATCGAGAATGTCGTTGAAGACGGTAAGCAAAGAGTCTGCGGAGAGCTTAACGGTGCGCAGGTATTCACGTTGCTCGGGAGTGAGTTGGGTATCGAGAGCCAAATCGGTCATGCCAATGACGCCATTCAAAGGAGTACGGATCTCGTGGCTCATGTTGGCGAGGAATTCGCTTTTCGAGCGGCTGGCGGCTTCCGCGGCTTCTTTGGCTCGTTGCCACTCGAGTTCGGTCTTTTTTCGAGCGGTAATATCGTGGCCGACGCCGGCGATGCCGGTAACGTCACCGTTGCCGTCGAGGAGAGGAACCTTGGTGGTAAGCAGCCAGATACGGTGCCCGGTCTGGGTGACACAACTGCTGCTGGGAGGAAATCACGTCTTGTTCGTTCTGGTAGTAGCTGGCAGCGAAGTCGCGAGGAAAGAAATCAAAGTTGCCGATCAGTTCGTCGGGAGAGTGCAGGCCCATAGCGCGAGCCACCGCCGTATTGGCGACAACGAAGCGGCTCAGGGTGTCTTTGACATACATCAGGTCCGGGACGTTATCGATCAGAGCGCGTAAGACCTGGCGTTCCTTGGAAAGGGCTTCTTCCACATGAATGCGCACGCTGACTTCGCGGCGCAACGCTTCGGTGCGTTCGTGCACGCGGATTTCGAGTTCGTCCCTGCCAGCTTGCAGCGCCACATCGCGCTGTTGAATCCGGTCCAGCATGTCATTGAAGGACAGGGTCAAGATGCCGACCTCGTCGGCTCCGGCGCGTGGTGCGCGAAGCGAATAATCTTTCTCGCTGGAGAGTCTTGCGGCGAGTTCAGCTAGCTGGAGAATCGGATCGGTGGCGCTGCGCAACAGGCGCAAGGATAGAAAGTAAGTCAGCAGGAAGGCAACGAGCAGAATCAGGCCCTCAATCTGGATGTATTCGCCGATTTTTCTGTTGAACGCTTTCAGGTCTGAGACGATCACGATCGACCCGCACTTATCGCCCTGCAGGAAAACGTCTTGATACCAACTGAGATAATCCGAAGTGAAGTGCGCTGTTCCGCTCGAGGCAGTCGCAGTAGAGCACAATCCCTGTGGTCTGGGGTGTGGATACTCAGCGAAAACTCTGCCGGCGTTGTCGAAAAGGCAGGCGGCGATGATGTGGGGATCGGCTTGTAGCGCGGCCAGAATGTCGGCTGCAGTCTTCTGGTCATTGAACACGAGAGAGGCCGCAGAATTCTGGCCGAGATTACTGGCAAGAAGCGATAGCTCATTGCGGCGGGCTTCGCGAAATGAGGAGCGCTCGTAGAGAGTAAGAGCAACGAAGGTCATGGAGAGTGCGAAAACCGTGGCGGCCAGGACAAACAAGGTCAACTTGCACAGGAAGGAGAGATGCGAGAATGGAGTCACCTTGTGCCTATCCTTGCCTGGAGTCCCCGATCACCCTGTTGGCGAGAAGCAAGAGCCGCGAACTGACTTTGATGTTGGCACGCCGGGCTGCCGGCGAATTAATATCGAAGCGGATCTTGTTTTCCTGGACGCAGAAGCCGCTGATGCCGCCCTGCTGAAGGAAGTCGTCGGACTCTCCGATGGTGAGGATCGGGGCATTGTTGACAGCCTTGAGCAGAGCTGCGGTGCGCTTTTTGTCTTGACCCACGATAAAAAGCAGATCGCAGGTCTTGGGATTGTCGTTCTCAAGAAGATGACGCACCTGCAGAGGATGCGAGCCGACGCGTTTTCCTTGCAGCGTGCCTTCTAGAAGTCCGAGCAGGGCGTTTTCATCGGCAATGCAAAAAGTCAACACGCGATCCGGAGGGCCCAACATTTCGGGCGGCCAATCAACGAGTTGAGCGAAATGGAAAATGAAAGCGGCTTTCAATTGGTACTGGGCAGTAGAGGATTGTGGGTGCACAGAAATGGGAGTTGACAGGTGGGAGAGCGAAGCAAAAAGAACTAAAGCGAATCGTAAGGAGAGGATCGAACGCGGCCAGAAACCGCACCGACGAACATACGGCTCCCGTGACTTGGGAGAACGGCAATCAGAGATTGGAAGCGTGGTCAAAAAGCGCTCCAGCTTAGAAGTGTCAAGTCAGCTTGGCGAAGGCGCTGCGCGGCATGAGCGACCAGTTACTACACCTCCGCCAAGTCCAACAGGCGCAATAGGAGCGCCACGGATTCACCGTCAGGTAAGGCTTAATCGATGAAGAGTCAATAGGTTAGGAGGGAACAAGGAGGAGTGAAAGGCAGCAGGTGTTCCTCTTAGGGGCAGTTGGCTTGAAACGGCCCAGACAGTTTCGCCAGGTTCCGCGGAATTCATTGCAGGGAGTGGTAAAATAGAGATGTACAAAGGGGGCGACACGGTTTCGACGGAAGCTGTCGCGTCCCGGAGGCATGCTGGGGGCCAACCGCCCATAACTGGTCGGAAACTAGAACTGCCAATAACAATCTGGCACTTGCTGCTTAATTAATTAAGCGCACGCTTCCCCGGGCTTTGCTCACGGGCCCGGCAAGAAGCGTCATACAGTGAGCTGGCCTGAGCCTTTCGGTCCGTAAGGCTTGGGCGAGAACCATCGGACTAGCCGGCTGCGTTTCTTGCTCGTTCTGAGCGCGGAAGGCGAAACCAACTGAACTGAGATAAGCATGTAGGCTCCGTGGCGTAGCGCTTTTCGGACGGGGGTTCAACTCCCCCCGCCTCCACCA
>CAVYTB010000003.1:0-68453 GCA_963771295.1 Candidatus Acidiferrales bacterium | reverse complement strand
TCCCTTCTGTTTCCTGCTACTTAGCCCCGAACTTAAGTAAGGTAATGTTTGAACGTAATGATTGGACCCCTCCAACTCGCTCCATCGCATCGCGTTGTGATTGCGGAATGACGTGCGCGTAGATTTTGAGTGTTGTAGTTACTGATGCATGTCGTAATTGACTCTTCAACACAGGAAGGGGAACTGAAGTCTCTGCAAGTTCTGTCGCAAGCCCGTGTCTAAACGCGTGAAGTCCTGTTTCATTGCTCGGGATACCGAGCTTTCGCAGAATTGGCTTGAGTCCATTTCGCACAACGTTCGTCCTTGACCGTGGGCGTCCGTCGCGTGCGGCGAACAGCAAGCCCGAAGGGTTTGGAGTCCATTGGCGGATGTAGTTTCGCAGCGCGGCTTTCCAACGCGGACGGCATCGGAAGTGTTGCCACGGAACATTTCGTTTTCGGTTGTCGGATTTCCCGCGTGAGGTCGTCGGACGACTTGTTCACGCGAATCGTCTTCCGGTCAAAATTCAGGTCGTCCAGGGTAAGCGCCAGAAGTTCTCCAGCGCGCAATCCTGTCATCCATGCGAGGGCGAAAATCGTCTTAAACGGCTCTTTCGCTGCCTCGATGATGAGCGTCGCCTGCTCGCGAGTGAAGAAAGCGATAGGGTTCTCCCTGGCTGTCGAACCGATTTGGAGGTCTGTAAAGTGAACCGCAGGCGCACGCATCCCGCATCGCTTGGCGTAGTCCACGATAGTGAAGACCGTGCCAAGTGCGTTGAGGACTGATTTGCCCGCGAGTGTCTTTCGTAGGTCGGTCGCAAACTGCTGGATTGTGTCGACGTTCATCTCGTTCAAAGCGGACTGCTTGAATCGAGGCATGATGTGATTTCGTAAGTAGGATTCGCGCTGGCGCACAGTCGAGGGAGACAAGTTCGGAGCGATTGCCTGCCGCCACTTGGCAACGGCATCCTCAAACGTTTGTCCCTTCACAATTGGTGCCACGCTTCCACGGTCTAGGTTGACTTTCTCCATGATGAGGGCGTGCTCTCGTCGTGCGGCACGCTCGCTCATATCGCGGATGTTGCCGATGAACTGCTTCCTTTGTTTGGTCGTGGTCGTCCCGTCCGGAGCAACCACGTCAATGTAGTGCATCGAATACATCCCGCCGTCTTTCACCTTAATAAAGGTGCCCTTCTGAAACCGCCTCCTTGGCACTGGACCTCTCCTTGTGCCAGGTGCGGCGTTGCTGGATGTGTTATCTAACAAGGGGTTTGAATCTGGCAAGGAACTGTTTTGGCTGCTCATGTGCCAAACCAGCGGTGTTAGGGGTCCGGCGGCGCGGCGCCGCGCCGGTTACACTCATTTTTTTTCGCATACACACTCAAAAAGAATTGACGCTTTTCTTCTTCTTGTGAAATAATCCTTGAAGCGTTCTACTCTTCGTTTTGTTGTTTGACACAGTCAGCTCTCAGCTGACTGTTCTCCTAAACAGCTAACGCACTTAAAAAGCAAGCAAATTCAAAGCTACGAGTGTGCTCAAGTATGGATTCTTCTACGTTGTTTGAATGTGCGCATTGCAAGACGGCGTTCAAGCCAACAAACAAACGCCAGCGATTCTGCTCTGCCGATTGCCGTGCAGCCGCTCACTACCTTCCGACAAAGCTAGCTAACGCAGCGCGGAAGCTGAAGCGGTTTCAGGAACGCAATAGAGCTAAATCACTGGGTTTTGACGGCCGATATGGCGGCTGTGTGAATTCAACTGCGAGCAGCCCTGTGGTGACGAAAACAGGAGAAAAACAATGACGACCGCGTGCGCAGAAGAAGTCTTGATTGTTGAGGAACCGGCGATGGCGACCGACAGCTCAGCCGAAGTAACGGCTGAGGCTTACGAGCGAGATTGGGATGAAGCCCTGGCAATCGCTTACCGGCGGGATTGGGATGCGGCGCTAACTGAAGAGAGGGACAGACAATGGTGGAAGAAGGAGAAAGCTATCCTTCTAAAGATTCATGCTGATTTTGAGGAATACAGGGTGACAGCGGCTAAGCTGGAGGCAGACCCCCACTTTCAGCAAATAACACGCGAATGCGCGGAATCGATGAAGAGGCTGCGGCTGAGCAAGCGAAAGCGGGCTTCCTAAGCACGAAGAAACAACTGAGCTGACCGTAGTACAAAAGTACTGCGGTCAGCCCTCCCATATTTCTCTGGTTCCATCGTCCTTCGTTATTGATGGCGTGTGAATCGCTTTCCCTGTCTACCAGCTCATGCGAGGTGGAGAGGCGTACGACACCTGAAAAGGAGAAAAGCTATGTCTGCTATTGCAAACCTTTCGAGTTTTGACAGTGACGGCAATTTCAATGAGGAATTTGTACTGCACGATAATCAGCCTTGTTTTGACGTGGAAGCCTGGAGGTCACGCATCATTGCGCTTGTCGAGCGCGAAAACGACGTGAGGTGGGAAATTGGTGACTGCCTCCTCGAGGGTGAACAGTTCTATCCCGCACCACCGGATGGTGAATATCCCGGTATGGGTTTCTACACTGAAGTTGCCGCAATCACGGGTCGGTCCAAAAATACGTTGCGTGACCTGGCAAGTACAGCTCGCCGCGTCAGTCCGTCTGTACGTACAGATAGACTCAGTTGGTCACATCATCGCGTGCTCATAAATGCTCTGCCCAAATCGGACGAAGACACCGTCAGGAAATGGCTCACTAGGGCGGTTGATGAGCAGATGACGGTTTCCGCACTCCGAAAAGCACTTAAACCTCCGAAACCCAGCAATGAGAAATCATTCCATGTAACCGTGCCACTCTTAGTTTGGGAAGTTTTAAAGAACGTTGCCGACGACGAGCGCAGGCGGGTCCAAGCTGTTGCCGCCGAAATCCTCGTCGACTATGCCTCGTCAGACGAGGGAACCATCAAGGGGGACCTAGCGAGGAAGCGGGTAGGAGAACGCCGCCGGAAACGACGGCAGGAGGTTGGACGACGGGTGGCGCGGTCATACAACCCACTAAGACTGGAAATGTGACCGCACGGAGAATTTCCTGCGAATCCACAGTCTCTTCGGTTGTCTGTCTCACCGCGTCACATCGATAGTTGGTTATGCAAGGCAGGCATCAGGGCGGCGCGAAGGTGTCGCCCTGACTTGCTAATGAGGTGTGATGTGAACAAGCCAGAATTGTTGCGACGGCTGGAAACGCTCCTTGACCAGATGAAGGTTGACCGTGCCTTCGGGCAAATCGCAATTGCGTTTCGCGACGGTGAACCGGATTTCATTCGTAAAGAGACAACTGAAAAACTAGGAGCGCAAGGGAATTCCCATGCCACAAGAACCTACCGCTAAATCACTTTCACAACTCAGTCTCCGACTGAACAGGCTTCCACTTCCTGTCATCGACATCCTCGAGCGTTTCGTGATGGGCGAGAAAGACGTCAGGCCCACGCGCGAGTGGGCTTTGGTGTGGGATGACGTATTGATGGAGGACGTGAGGGGATACAGCAACGAGGAAATCAAAAGCGTTATTGACTCCGAGCGCGTATTCAGAGCAACGACGTTGGACGATTGGCTGGAAATCGCGCGTGACTTCTACCAGGGCGCCACAGGAACGAAGCGCCGCCCGAAACTGCTTGAGGACGAGTTCGTTGCCTACTTGCGGCTTGACGCGAAGTATGGGACCGGAAGGAACGGATACAGCGATTTTGAGCCAGAGGGATTCCTGAACGCCGTGTGGATGCTCGGCAAGGATGCGACGGTAGACCACGAGAATTTTGAGACGCTTCCGTACTACGTCGAAGAGGGCGGCGCTTGCTGGCGCGACTACTCTGGGAAGGCCTTCGACCACTTCCGGAAGTACAGACCACCTGAGTTCGATGGCGAACAAGTCACGGTGGAACCCGAGCCGCCGCCGACGGAACCCCACCCGAACTGCCAGGCTCGTTGTCACATGGGACAGTTCGAGTTCGCCATTCACGACTACGCGATGGGCCTCTCGAGGAAGAATAACGGTGAATGCTGGCTCTCGCGGGACACGACAGCGAAGTGGACAGGAATGCACGCGCAGACTGCAAAGGCCAAGATTGACTGGCTTGTGGAACACGGTTGGCTGGCCGTCATCAAGGCTCCGAAGGCTGGACGTGGCGGCCAAGGAACGTATCTCGTCCTGAGTCACGCCGACTGGACGGCGAAGTTCGGAACGTCCGGATGCCTGCGCAAGCCAATCGAAATGGTGAAAAGTTAAATGGTGACGCGAAATGGTGATGTGTTCACCATTTAACTCAAATCACCATTTAGAGGGTGACGCGGTCACGGTCTAGATGGTGATTCCAGAATAGTGAATGGTGATTTGGTTTTGTTAAATGGTGACGGCATCACCTACAAGTCTTATCTTAGCCTTTGACTTTAGTCCCATCCGTCTAACAGAGATGGATACGATTTCCCTCTTTGCGGGAGGGAAGGAAGAAGCAAACCAACACAGCCATAGTCGAAAACACCTTAGCCGACGAACCGCAAACCCAAGAGGAACTGAATTCACCTTAGCCGACAGACATCTCGGGGTCGGGTGCGTTCGCGGTGCTGCGGGGACGAGAGGTGCGGAGAAAAGTAGTAACACGGCGAGGGCGGAGCGTGATGAAGACGCCCTATTGGATTCAGAGATGGAGTGCAAAGTGCCCCAACGCTGCACGGCTTGGCCGGATTGCAGGTGAGGGCAACTACGCGCTGCTCTCTTGCCGAGACGGTGAAAGCCGCCACGTGCGCCTCTTCATGTCCGCGGGCGACCGTAATCGCGCCGTGAAGGCCTGGGAGAAGCTAGGGCACTGTGGGTTGGGAACTGCGCGCCGATTTGACCATGTGCCGATAAAGATTGACGACGATGAGGCAGCGAACTTCAAAACCGATGCGGAGAGGGACAGGCTCGTTGCCGTCCACACTTCCAGATGACGTGAGGCGCGACGGCATCCTGTGGGAACCCACGTGGGAAGAAAAGGCGCTGGACTGGAATCGTCAGCAGATGCAGGCGGCGCTGGCGGAAGTGAAGCGGATTGAGCTCGAGGAACAGCGCGGGTGGCTGGCGCGGCAGAACCAACGGCTGGCGATGATTGCTCTGGAATTGGACGAGACCGAACGACGGTTGGGGATGGCCGAGGAGAGGGAACAGCGTGATGGCTGGTGGCGTGAAGTGAACGAGCGCGAGAAGGAAGCGAACGAGAAAATCCAGGCGCACTTCCAGGACCTGCTCGACGGCGGAGTCCATGCTGCGATGGTTGCGCGTGCGAACAAAGCGAAAGCTGATATGAATCGCGACAATGCACGGCTGGAAAGATTAGCGCTCCTCAAGCGGGGCGTGCTGCGAGGAAGACGGAAACAGTTCGCGTCTGGACATTAGACGTACCAGGAGTTGACGACGCCCACAACGTACTGTGGAAAGGCAACCCAATCAGTCGTTACAATTTCGGTGATGCAGGATTTAGCCGACGCTATCGCGTTTGCCTTCTTGTTCCTCGCTCTTGGGACTCTTGCTCTCATTTTCCGTGATGCCTTCGGTCAACTGAACGCTGACGACCAAATTACGTTTCGGCACTGGATAGGTAGGAAGTTGAGCCTCCGGAATCGCGCCGTTAATAACATTTGGAGTGCGCACGCCGCGGCCTTTCCAGAGAGCCGGAAGCGATTTCTATTCGTTTTCTTTCTAATCGCATGGGTCATTGTCGGTGTGTGCTACGAACTTTGGCTGGCTAGGCACCCACTTTGGTGGTAACGGCGTTTCCCAGGACTTACTCCAAACTTGGAACACAATAAGGCCATGAGTGCCCGTATTGATTCTTGTTTGCTATAGCATCGGAAGAGAGACGCTGGGCCAGCTTCCTGGCGTAACCGCGAAGCAAGAGGAGTTGATGTGGGAACATGGGTTGAGTGGTCGCATGTCTTGATGAGGGGAATCTTCTTCGGAGCTTGGATGTTCTTTGTCCCCAGATGGATTAGCTCCCGCACACCTTTGTTCGAGCCTTGGAATGATTTGCGACTTGCTTTGGAGGTGGCCGTCTTTGGTGGAATCTTCTTCGGAGTGGTTGCAACATTCGAGTTTCGGTTATTCCATTGGCCACTTTCACTCGTGAGTGTGATGTTGGTGCTTTGTCTCATTGCACTTCGCTTATTCTCGCGAAGGCTTAATTCCCGCCAGGTCGGGAAACCTCAGAACCGCGTACCATGAACCACTTCTCCGGGAATGCTGTTACCAGGACATGTCGAAGATTTGCTGTGAACGAATTCAAAACAGGCTGAGCGGTTTATCGTGACTTAGATCCCTGAAGGTACTTAGCCAATCGTCCCAGGCTTTGTCAAAAGCAAACACATTCGCAATTGTCAGATTTTCCTTCTCGTCAGGATTGCCCCACAGTATCAAGAAATTGCTCTTGCCGGTGTGTTTCCTTTCAATGGCTATGATCGACGAACGCTGCAAAGAATCCTCGGAAAACATGCCCTTGAGCACAACGGAATACTGGTTCACGATAACCTTCGTGAAAAGCAGTCGAGAAATGATAAACGCGCCGAAAAGGGCCAGCACCGCCGACAAAACGAGAAAGTGGTACCACCAGGCAGCACAAACAAGGGCGGCCGCTCCAATCGCACAGTGGTACAGCCGATAGGCCAAATTGAACCGATAGACCTTTGTCTCTTGCAACGCAAACGAGCGTTCCTGCTGTTTCTCGCTCATCGGCCTTCCTTCGAGTTGCGCGATCATTTGAATCTCGTGTTTGATTTTTTGACCATTCTAACAGTCTTGTGCAGGACTTCGATGGTCAACTCCCGGGAAGTTACCGGACATGTGGATTTTGCCGCAAAAGCCAAAAGCCAACTATGAGCGGAACGGCCCACCCAAGTAGCAGGATGCCCCAGAGACATAAAATTGCAGGGCGTGAGGCCCATTGTGGAAGTCTGTCGAGGAATTGAGCGATTGTCCCCAATCGCGTCTCGCGCAACACGACATGCCCAAGCATCAGGTAAAGGTCTGCTGCTAGCCAAGCCACACCAATTGCGAGCAGTGCGAAGGGCTTAGTCCTCATTCTCAGATTTTATCAAATACATTTTGAGAGAACGCCGGTCAACTCCCGATTTGTAGCGTAACCGGAAACATAGGTACTGGCCGTCACATTTTCGGCAGCCAGTATTCCAGAGAACCTTTCATCCCAACAATTCAATTGGCCAAGCGTCCCCGGCTGCTGCTTTTAACTTATTAGCGAGTGATTCACGAATGGAGAAAGGAATGGCAGTTTTAGTTGATTGCACATCTCGATGTTCCACTGTAAGCTTACCTCGAACCAAGTTCAAGCGACTTCTACGCTTCGAACCTCCTTCTGCTGAATGCGCGACGGGTTTAGGCGTTCTTTCAGCAACAGAATTTCTTGAAAGCCTTTGATGCGCCGAAACTTCTTCTCTGCTTCCAAGAGTCCGGTGGCGGTCCAGCGCAGCGGCTGACTTCCTTCTCGCCAACGTTTTACGTTTCGCGCCACCCGCTGGACCGTCGACAAGCACGATTCGATCGGTTAGTGGTGGCTAGTTTGCGCCGCAACACTGGTCCTATACCCAGGCGATGCACCGTCAGCGTTTCTTCCAGCCCTTCCTCCAGGCTGCGGGCCGCACTCGGATTGATTCGCTCCAGTTGTCGAAAGATTTTCTGCAAGGCTTCTTTGGCCTCCGCGTAGTTGTTCATCGCGTAGGCATTGCGCATCCGCCGGTCGTAGTCTTTCTGGCAGTTCTCCGGCAGATACTCCTTCACATTCCGCCGCTTGTGAATCTGGCAGCGCTGCACTTCCACTTGGTCACCGAAAACGCGTTCCACACCGGCGCGCAGCGCTTTCGATCCATCAATCACCACCAGATACCGCCGCTGCACATCCAGTCCGCGGTCCACCAGATCTTCCAACAGCCCTTTGACCACCGTGGTGTTCTCCGTGGCTCCTTGCCACACTCCCAAAACGTGTTTTTCTCCACTTTCCGCGATGCCCAGGGCCACCACTAACACCTGACCGCCAAAGTGAATGCCATCGATCATCAACACCACCAGATGCAAATCTTCTAGGCGCCGTTCGCACAGCGCCCGCAGCTGATTGCTGCTGGCCTCTACGAACTGCCGACTCACGCTGCTTTTCTCGATCCCGTAGCCTTCGACAACACTCTCTACCGCACGCCGATAATTCCGTGTCGACAGTCCGGCCACCATGCGTTCCCGCACCGCGCGTTGCAGTTTCCCGTCTTGCTGCAACTGACCGTAGCTCTCCAGTTCCACTTCCTGGCCTTCCCGCGTGCGTACTCGCGGCCGTTCCAGCGGGATTTTCTGTCCCGCAAAAACCACATAACCCGGCTGCTTCCCCCAGCGCACACAGCCAGCGGCAGGATTCGGCCGATGCGGTGGTCCTACTCGACGCGTGACTTCGTTCTCCAGGATCGCGCGCAGGATCTGCAACCCGGCTGCCCGGTTAGCTCTTCTACCGCGCTGCAGCTCGCCCACACTTCGGCCATCGGCAACGGCACCTGCACCAGCAACTCTTGCCCTCGCACCACCTCGAACTGGATTGACTTGCGCTCTTTCCTCTGATATTTCTTTCTCACGGCGGCTCTCTCCTTTAAAAGGGATTCCAACCCAACTCTATCCGAGTTCGGCGAGAGCCGCTGCTTCTTGTTCTCAATCACGATTTTCCCGTCCCAACTGGAAGCAAACCGTCTTGATGAAGAATACGCGACCTCTCGATAAGGTCACTTCACTCCAAGGAATGAACAACGGAGGATGTGCAATACGAAAAGGAAAAAACACGGCCAGGTAAAGGCCGCTCGGGTTTGCGCCAACCACCAGGCAGCTTCTATAACTTGCTAAGCCGCGCATCCATCCACTTTGACCCCGCCACTTTGAGCCGACAAAAGGGGATTGGGAACGAAATCTGCGGGCCAGCAAGAACCAACCGCCTATAAAGCTAATCACTAAGGAAACTAAGAGCCACATCGAAAAGAAGCCAGCAAGCCAAAATGCCAGGGGATGCCTATCAATCCAAGGCTGCATTAGAGGTCCATTCGCCAAGCCGACGACTAGCGGCCACATTCACATCCAATTGCACCAAGAGTTTGCAAAGGCGTGTCCACCAACCACGGGTCGGAACCCGAGCGCCCATATCAGAATTCTACTTGGGCAGAACGAGCCACGGATTGAACTTCCTTTTCCGCGTTCCAATATCTTACGGGCTTAAGTCCTGGGAAGTGGCGTTACCGGACATGTCGCTCTAGTACCCAATTTGTCCAGTTCCTGACCTCTACCGTTTTCGCCGCTCGAAGGACTATACTCACCGTAACCTGCGGAGCCACCGTGGAACGCAGAACCGCGCGGCATCATTGGGGGCCAAATCTAGCTCAATATCACTATGTGGGGAAGAAGTACGGTAAGAAAGCTCGAGCGCAAGTCTTCTGGGCAACTACGGGACTGCTCGTGCTTATTATCGGCAGTTTCGTCGTCATTCAAACGAGCGAGACGGACGTTCAGAGAAAAGCCCGAGTCGAAGCCCAGGAAGCGTTCTGTGTCCGCGTCGCTTGCAAGCTCGGGGAGCGGGCTTGCGCACTAGCTAAAGAGGACTCGCGAAGGGTGACCTGCAGACTCTTCCCAGAAGACTGCAAATAAATCCAAAACAGTTTCCGAGTCACCGCTTCTTGCGGTGCTTCCATGTCACCGAGACGAACAGTTCGTATTGCTTTTCAAGCTCTCGTTGAATCTTAGCGGAAATGGCGGTCCCTCTTGTACCTGGGTGCTTCTTGCGGCGTTCGCGGTTGTAGCTTCGCCGATTCACCACAGCGGATAAAGTCATGCTGCCACTGTCCTCTAATTTAGGTTTGCGCACCGCCGTCAACGCTCTCCTCAACGCGTCATATGCAAGATTTCCCACGACACCTTCAGTCGCAGCTCTCAGGAGAAAGAAGACAACATCGTGAAATCTAAACTCAACGTGAATACCCTCAGACGACGCCTCAACAGACGCTTTCTGTCGTTGTTCAAATTCCCGATAGAAAACGTTATCCACGCCCTTACCGCCGACAGCCTCTAATATATAAAGTTCATGCGCTACCAGCGGATTGCGGCGTTTCCGCGAAAGCTTCGATGTTCCTGGTCTGGTTGCGCGCGCCACGGTTCTCTCCTGGCTGGAGAGTATACACTCCACCGTGTCCTACCAAGGGGATGCGTCATTTGGAGGGCGGAATATCTGAGTTCTTCACCTGGTAGCCTCAGCTTATCACTTCCCTGTGAGTGCGCTAGGAGGTCCAAACCAACCGATTAAACGGTCGTTCTCGGCATTTTAATCGCGATTTGCCGGGCGTTCGCTGGACGTTGCGAGCGGAACAGTATACAGAGTGAACGGGAATCCGACAGATACAAGCGAACGATGGTCGATGCGAGATAAGTCCTCGAGTTTGAGAGCGCTGGGAAGCACTCTATAGTGCCATCCGATTTGTAGGTAGATTTCCGCTCGAACCGCAGCGCTGTCGTTTTTGACACGAATCCGGTTGACGCCAAAACTTTTTCATTATGTTTCATCCGTTTCCGGTTCCGTTTGAGCCGAGCCTTCATCGTCTGTTCGCCCGCCATTGCCCGGTCATTTAACGTAGCGTCCAGCCTGTTCTCCTCAGCTGTCAATCGCCCGTAACACAACGAGCGGGTTTGCAAGGACGAGATTTCCAAGCGATTTCGAAAAGTTTCACTGCGGCCTCGTCCCCGTAGTGGATTGCACTCGCCTAGCCGGATTTGAGTATTCCCCAAATCCTTGGTCCGGCTGGCGAGTGCTGCTAAGAGGAAACACGATGCCGATGCCACGGAAGGACGACACACTTCACAAACTGCACTCGACGACTCCGCATGACCGGACACCCGACAAGCCTTCAGCCCTCCTCGCCTCTCGTCCGAAATACCCGAAGGACGTAACGCCAGCCGCCCGCAAAGTTTTCAAGGACCTGGTGAAGTTGCTTCTCGAGCGACGTGCGCTCACGTCCGGCGACAAATACCTGCTCGAGCTGTACGCGGCAATCTGGGACAGGCGCTCACGCGCTCAGGCCAAGCTGCTCGACGAAGGTGAAGTGACCACCTACACCCGAATCGACAGCAACGGGAAGATGCACCAGTGCGAGAAGCTGAACCTTAATTTGAAGATTGCGACTGAGGCAGAGAAGCAACTCGTGAGCATCCTGGACCGCCTCGGACTCAGTCCGCTTGCTGGCCCGAAAATTAAGCAGACACGCCGGACGGAAGTTCAGGAAGAAGCGCAGCCTGGAACTATTGCCTACATCCTCAAGAACGGAGCAACGAAATGAGCGGGTTCATGTCACCAGATTTTCTCGCGTGTGCGGTCCACAACGGACTGCTGAAGGGAACGGCTTCACCAGAGGACGCCTTCGTAGTCTACGGCAAGCTCGTCGGCAACGAGACGCTGCGGCAGAAGCGGCTCGCGATTAAGGGACAGCAGCACATCGCCTCGCTGGTGGACGGCATCTCTGCGCTATCGCCAGTGGAGCTGGTCCGCGTTCGCGAGAGCGTTTCGGGCGTCGTGCCTTTCAAGAAGTAGTAACAGCGTCACGGGTTGAGAAGTTCGCGGACCGCCGCGTGAGAGTACCAGAAGTTGGCGGTAGCACCGCCTAAGGAGAATTGCCATGTTGATTCGAGACATTGGAAGTAATCGTTCGTACCACGTCCCCACCGAGAGCGCGAAGAAGTTCATCGCCGCTGGGCTTGCTGTGTCGGCTGAACCGGCTCCGCCAAAGTATCCGCGCAACATGAAGTGGACTGTCATTGTGCTCGATGGAATCGACCCAAGTATCAAGTACGGATGCGGTTGCGGGTCGTGTGGAGAAATCAAAGGCCCGACAGCACACCAGACGCAGAAGGTTGGGCACTGCGGGATTCAGGAAGCACCACCTCCGGCCATCGTCGCGCAATACGAAGCCCTCCTCAAGAAGAAGGCTGCATGGGTTGAGCGCAACAGGAAATTAGAGAACAAGGGCAAGCTCGAAGCCCTCAGGAGTCGCCAATGATAGTCGCCGGAAGGTTCGCTGCTGAAGAAATTTGGGTCAACCTACTGACTCCGGAACGCGCTGCCGCACTCGAACGCGATTACCAATCGAAGCGTCGTGAAGAGCGGAGGCGCATCGACATGAAGTTCGAATCGCGGAGCATCGTGAAGCGATTCGCTCAACCAACGATGCAGTTCGATCGGCCTAATCCAGCAGCGTTCGAGGCCCTCAAGCGCCAGGAGCGCGAGCTTGAGCAGACCATAGTTGCGAACCAAAAGAAATTGCTCGACTTCATCCTCGAGTAACCGCACCTGGCGGACCAATCCAGGCAAATCAAACCGAAGGAGATTCACATGACGATTGACCAACGAGGTCTTGCTGTCCTCATCCAGGAAGCAAGCGCCCTTAGCAGGAAACCGAGGCTGACGACACAGGAAGAGCGGCGCAACGCTTGGCTGCTTTCCTCCATCAGCGTTCTCAAACAGGGCGGCATCACTCTTGCCGAACTGGACGAGGAAAGACACAACGAGCGTGCGAGCAAAGCGGGCTTGGAACCTATTCAGTTGCGGAAGCCGTTGAATGAAGCCGAGCAACGCGCTGTGGCCCTTGCAGGGTTCATCCGCGGTGAAAAGCGGAACATGACCGAAGGCAACCTCGGAGCGCAAATCGGCACCTACACCAGCCTCGGGTATTTCGTCCCGACAGGTTTCTTCCCGACCCTCTTTCGCGCATTGAAGGCACACGATTGTCTGTTTGATGAGGATTGCTGCACGCTCATCAAGACCAGCAACGGTCGCCCTCTGCCTGTCCCGACCTCGTCTGACACCGAGCACACTGCTTCGGTTGTTGGTGAATCCGCGAGCCGGACAGTAGTGGACATCAGCAGCATTTCCCACGCGACGCTGGGCGCTTATTCCTACGCCAGCGACGTGTATGTTGCGAGCCAAGAGGCTTTCCAAGACGTTTCCTCCGCTCTGTCTTTGTCGAGCATCATGGAAACCTTCTTCCAAGACAAATTGGCACGCGGCATCGGCAAAGATCTCGTGACCGGAACTGGCGGTGGCGTGAAGCCGCTCGGATTGGTTCCTTCCCTCGAAGCGCTCGGCGCGCCGATAGTCACGGCGCAGGGCAGCTCTGCGAACGACGGCTCCGTCAACACCGGAGCAAACTCGCTCGGCTCTGCGGACTTCAGCGCCGCCCTCGGGCAACTGGACGCCGCGTACTTCGGTCCACGGACAGCGTGGATTATGAATCAGAGCACACTCTCAACCCTGTCCGGCCAACTGACGAAGTACGGACAAATCCTCGACCTCGTGAAGTACATCAACGGAAAGCCATACATTCTCGGCATTCCGGTGAAGATTGCCCCAAGCATGGACTCCATCGGCGCGAGCAAGGTGCCCGTCGTCCTCGGAGACTTCACGTATTGGGCGACTCGCCTCATCACTGCTGACGAAGGCATCGGCCTCAAGACCTTCACGGAGGCGCCTGGACTGGTGGAAAACGGACTCGTTGAAGTTCGTTGCTTCGCCCGCGCAGACGGTGCGCTCCTGTGGAACGACGTCGTGAGTCCGTCGCCCTTCGTGATGATTCGCAACTTCTCCTAAACCTTTACCGATTTCTATTGAAGTCCGAATGCCAAGGCGGCGTTCGGGCTTCTCTGTTTCTGAGCGTGACATTTTCGTGAACCCGTAGCGACTGCTCAGGAGTGAACCACTTGTCATTCTTCGACGGGAAGTTTGGAAACCTCACTGTCATCAAAGAGATTCGTCCGGACGTGTTCCTCTGCCGCTGCGCGTGTGGAACCGACATCGAGCTTTGGCGCTCCCAGCTCGCCGAGAGAATTTATCTGAATTGCCGCAAGTGTGCCCCCGTCGAGGGCAAATGGGCGATGACAAGGGACAACAGTGCGCACGCGCGCGTTTATAAGGGTCGAAAAGGAAAACTGAAGTATCTTCGCACGGGCGAGATGCAGTCCTACTTAAGCATGGTGGCCCGTTGCAGTTGTACTACCAATCACGCTTATGAAAACTACGGTGGTCGCGGCGTTCGCGTCTGCGAACGGTGGATGTCTGGGAGTCACGGACAAGGCTTCAAGAACTTTTGCGCCGACATGGGACCGCGTCCGCTCGGGAAGACGCTGGACCGAATAAACCCCCAGGGACACTACGAACCCACGAACTGCCGATGGGCTGACGCCGAAACCCAGACACAAAATCGCCGCTGTATCCTTTATCCGGACGGTGACGTGCCGAAATTAGAGGTCGTTCAGGCGATGGAGGGTCGCGTGGCTGAATGGGAAATGGCAGAATGCGAGCTAGCGCCCTACTGACCCTCACGTGGCTTGATTTCGCACCGGCAAGGGTGCAGAGGACCATTGTGGTAGCGCATTGTTTCGATTATAGTGAGGCTCCATGCCCGACCTCATCCCAGAAATTAGCGGCGGCACGGTGGTTCTTATAGGCTCCTTTAATCCAAAGATATTTCAGCCCGAATGGTTTGCCCGTCAAGGGCTCTTGCCCCAAGCAGAAGCAGACACAGCGGATATCAAGGTCATAGTTCCGCAGGTCTCCCACTTCGAGACAGAGAGATTTATTATCCAAGTGACGGATAACCGATTCGTTGCCGCTTCGAAACCAAGTACAAATCCGGCACCGCTGCGGGACCTGGTACTGGGCGCGTTTTTCATCCTAGAACACACGCCCGTGACTGCATTGGGACTCAACTATCAAATGCATTTTGCTATGGGGTCGGAGGAAAGGTGGCATCAGATTGGCGACCGGCTCGCTCCAAAGGAACCTTGGAACCAGGTTCTGGAGGGACGACCTGGTTTATTGACGATGACAATACGTACTGAGAAGGACAAGCCAAAAGGTGCGCAGTTTAATGTTAAAGTGGAGCCGTCCACCCAAGTACCGCATGGCGTTTATTTTGAGACGAACGAACACTACCCGGCGCCTGAAGCCGAGCCATTGAAAGGTTTGATGGGAATACTAGGTGAACGTTGGGAGGAAGCGCAAGTTTATGCCTCAAGAGTTGTCAATCACATTCTCACTTGGGCAAGAGCCGGCAACTGACGGCAAGCAAAGCACGACTCCCGTAAGTGCGCCCGATGTGCCCATTTATAAATTCGATGCGACGCCTCGCTTTGGCGCGAACCAGCTTTCGCCTTCCGAGGGTACCTTATCTCTTCCACCCACACCCTTAAATCAAGAGTCCGTTTCAGATGGCCGAAGTCCCGGAGTGCCGTGTGGTGCAACATTCCGACCGCGATTGATGCTTGCCGTCCCTGGCAGCGCTCCGCGGCTAAAGACGAGACAGCTTTGGGAAGGCACGGTCACTGAAGTTCGTGCGGATGGATTCGCAGCGGTTCTCAGCGACAAGACGAACCCCGGCACCCCGGATGAACAGGCATCCTTTGACTTTGATAACACGGAAATATCTCCCGAGGACCTACGCCTCATTAATCCCGGCTCAACCTTCTACTGGGTAATCGGCAACGAACGCACAGTGGCAGGTCAAGTGAAGAATGTATCCATGGTGCAGTTCCGACGCCTACCTGCCTGGTCGCAACGCAGGCTGGACCATGTCGCTGACCGTGCCCGTCGCATACGGGACTCCTTCCAGGAATAAGTGTGAATCTCTCGACGCCTCCAGCTGCGCACGAGTTTGAGATTTCCATCATCGGTCCTGGGCGCGGTGAATGTGTGATTCTCCACCTGGGCGACAACCAATGGTGCATTGTTGACTCGTGCAGACCACAGGGCTCTGTTGAGGCAGCGGCCATCGAGTATTTGAGCAGCTTTAAGAATGACGCCTTAGCCGGTGTAAAGGTAATTGTTGCGACTCATTGGCATGACGACCACATTCAGGGACTCGCATCAATACTGAAGAGAGTCCCAAGTGCCGCGTTCTTTTGTTCCACGGCCATCGACACGGGTAATTTCTTCGCTCTTGCAGCAACCGCGACCGCTACGTTTCAAGGAACTTCCGGTGTCGAAGAATTTGCCGCCATCCTCGGCTTAATCGCCGATGACGCAACAACGCCACGAGAGAAGAAGTTAGCGAGTCCCAAATGGGTAGTCGAGAATCTAAATCTAGTGCAGCTTCTTCAAGGTGGGCGTTCATTTCCCGTAAGTATCACAGCATTGAGTCCGTCCAACGGCACGGTAAAGCTTGCACTCAATGAAATCAACAAACTGATTCCTAAAGCCGGAGAGACGCCACGCCGCATTACAAGTCGCTCTCTCAATCACACCTCCATCGTCCTTTGGGTTGAAGCTGGCCCGCTAAGGGCATTGTTGGGGGCGGACCTCGAACATACAGGAGTTGCAGGCGAAGGATGGATGGCGGTTCTCCACTGTCACAAAAGTCGCCATCAACCACAGCCGGCCAGTTTTATTAAGGTGCCCCATCACGGTTCCGCGAATGCTGATTATCCGGATGTATGGACGCACATGCTCGTTCCCAAGCCGATAGCAGTAGTGACGCCGTTTAATGGAGGCCCCAAACGTCTGCCACAACCCTCAGACCTCGCGAGACTGGCCGGCCGCACTGACAGCTTGTACTGCACCTCCGCAGGCGCTGGCAAAGCGTCTGCACGAGACGCGGTAGTAGAGAAGACTATGAGGCTACAGGTAAAAGACCGACGAGTAATTGAAGGCCGAGCTGGTCACGTGCGCGTTCGATGGTCACTTAGAGGTAAGGAAATTAAGCCAGTTGTAGAGACGTTCAACGGTGCCTATCGAGTGTAGTGTCGCCGATACTACGTGGGCCGGGAGGCCCCGGCCCGTGTGGTGCAACCACAATGCGGACGTCTACTTCACCGCCTTCGGTGACTTCGCAGCGGAAACCAGCTTCGCATTAGCCTTGTCCATGGGTGTCAGCTTGCCAGTGACCTTGGCGTCAAACGTGTCAGCAATAACCATCTTGGACTTGACCAACTTCGCTTCCGCTTTGGCTACGCGCTTCGCTTCGAGTTTGGCGCCCGGAGGAGTAATCGTCAGTTTGAGAGTGTCCGTCGCGATGTGGAAAATGAACCCTCCTTCCATGCGATAACGCTGATACTTGCTCCACTTGCTGCCGTCGTACTCCGCAATCATCTTCTCGACTGCGTGCTTTCCTCTCCACATATTAATGACTGCATCGATTTGAGCTTGCGTGTGTTTGTGGGCCATTCGGTGCTTCCTCCTGGCCCGACCTTCACCAACTTCTCGGGAGGAGGACAAGAGACTCGTCGTACTGACGAAGTATGGGCCGTAGGTCCCGCGCCTAATCGCGTCGGCATTTTCATTGCGCAGGAAATGTTGGTGTTAGACTTAGGCCCGAGGCGGCTATGAAACCACAGCAGGGCCAACCGTGGGCCTCCGGTCCCGGCGAGATCCTTAGACACGGACTGGAACTTCTGAACAAGGACAGCGACACCAATCGTCGTCTCGCGATGATTAGCATAGACAATGCTGTCGAACTCATGGTCAAGACATACCTTGGGCTTCCCAAGCGAGTCAGTGGACTTACCATTACCCGAAAAGAGCTTCAGGAAATCGGTGAGAGCTTTCCCGCATTGCTGGATGGCCTAGAGAAGTACGCTTCCGACAAACTCGATGGTGTGGACCTGGGAACTATAGAGTGGTACCACCGACTGCGGAACGAGTTGTACCACCAAGGAAACGGTCTCACGGTTGAGCGAGATAAGGTGGAGGTTTATGCCGAGCTTGCGAATGTTCTCTTCAAGAATTTGTTCGGATACGCTCTCGTTCACGACCACGACAGGAAGACAGAATTGCTCGGCGAATTCCTAGCAGTGTGGACGCAGGTGGAGAGGGGGCTCCGCAGCGTAGTTGAGCGAGAAGCAGCTAAGACGGGGCAACTCGATAATCGCTTTCGTGACAATTTCGCAGCCTTAGGGCTAGCTTATAAGAACAATCTGTTCAATAAGGAGGAGATTCGAGAACTCGAAGAACTTCGAAAGGTTCGCAATTTTGCGGCTCATGCGGAACCGGGGTGGGACAATATGTTGACCCAGAAGACGCTAGATACCGCGCGGCATTGGGCCAAGAGATTGAACGAAATACCCAGCTAGTTCGAGGTACGGAGAAAGTAAGAAAACGTAATGATTGGAATTGCCAGTGGGGTTGCAACGCCGCATAAACACTGGCTATTTGTGAAAGTACTGTATATCGAGTCCCCACGGGCCTACCATTTTCCCTCGATCCAGACCGGACGCACTTCGCGTGTGATTTGCAAGAGACGCACGGCCTCCTACCTTGCTTCAGAGCGCTTTCTTTTTCGAGAAACGGACTGTGTCCTTTTCCTGATGGTATGGCTGGGGTGACTGATATCGGTCTCGGAGGAAGCGCCCTCGTCCTGCCCGCGGCCATTTCTCGAAGGCGTGACAAGCGACTTTTTATGATCGCTGCGGTATCGACCTGGCGGCTGTCCGAACTCACGCTTGAACGCCCGGTTGAACGCAGCCTCTGACTCATACCCGACGTCACCGGCGATTTCCGCGACACCGCGCGATGTTCTTTCCAGTGATCGCGCGGCCAATTGTAGCCTCCAGCGCGTCAAGTATGCCATCGGTGGTTCGGAAAGATATCGGGTGAACCGCTCCACCAAAGCTGATCGTGAAATGCCCACCTCGTCGGCGAGACTCGCGATCGTCCACGGGTGGGCGATGCGGCGATGCATCAAGCTCAAGCTTTTGCCCACGATCGGATCGCGCGCTCCCGTGAGCCAACTCCATTGCTGTTCGGGCAATGCGGTAACGTAACGCCGTAACGTGTCAACGAACAAAGCCTCCGAGAGCTTCGCAAGCATGGCTTCACTGCCGACGCGTCCCGAAACCGCTTCTTCGACCAAGTGCAGAATGGAACTCTCCAACCACTGCCCGGCTCGATCTGTGCGGATGTTGACCTTAAACACAGGCGGCAGGCCGTTTAGTATCGGGCGGCTGAGGTAGGGGTCACAAGTCATGTACCCGCACACGAAGCGCGAAGTCTCGCCGCCGCCGCCGGCGTGCAAAGGGTTCAAGTCGCGCGACTTGATCTTTTCATTGATTCCGTAGTTAGGGAACGGCGGCCTCGCTCCCTTGCTGCACATGTGATGTGCATCGCCATTCGGGAAAATGACGACATCGCCGGAGTTGAGCTCGAGGAGCTGCCCGTCCGCCATTTCGACAACCGCTCCGCCGTCGACCACCAGATGGTAAAGCAAAAAATGTGCAGCTCCGGGAGCGAGCCTATACGCCATTTGTTTCGAAGCGGGCGCTGAGAATCCCCATGGAGCCGAAAATTCGGCGGTGAAGAAAACAGCGCCGTTCAACTTGACCCCGCTCAAGATTTCGGAGAATGCGTCCATTTTGTTGACCGGACTCTCTGCAAAGTTACCTGGTATCCGTGCAAAGGAATCTGCGCCCGCCAGCCGTTCGAGCAAGTTATGGCGACGCTCGGGCATGGTCGTTGCTGCAGTCTCGCCGCAGAATTGTAATCCTGATGCGGAATCAATGCCAATCGGGAGATAACCAAATGAGTCTCAAAACGATCGAAACGAGTACGGCAGCAAATGGAGTCGCCAAGAATCCGAATCAAGCATTATGGGAAAAAGGCGACTTCACGGAGATCGCCACTTTCATGCGGCAGTCCGGAGAAGCGGTTGTTGAGTCCCTCGGGGTTACGCCGCCGTTGCGCGCGTTGGATCTGGGGTGCGGAGACGGCACGACAGCATTCCCGCTCGCGTGTCTGGGCGCCGATGTGACGGGAATCGATATCGCCAGGAACCTTGTGAAAGCCGGCAGTAAACGAGCCGCAGAGGCAGGTCTCAATCGGCTGAAGTTTTTTGAGGGCGATGCCTGCAATCTGGGAGGAGTGGACGACGATACGTTTGATTTGAGCCTCTCGGTGTTCGGCGCGATGTTCGCACCCAAGCCCTTCGCCGTCGCACGGGAGATGGTGCGAGTCACGAAACCCGGCGGCCGCATCGTGATGGGCAATTGGATCCCTAACGATCCGACCTTCGTGTCGCAGTTGCTGAAAGTCAGTTCGGCGTTCACGCCTGCGCCTCCGGAAGGCTTTGTGAGTCCGATGACTTGGGGTGTGGAGAGTCAAATTGTCGAGCGCTTTGGGCAGGCCGGAGTGCCCAAGGAAAACATCTCCATAGTTAAGGACACGTACTACTTCACGCATTCCGAGAAAAGCCCAACGGAGTTCATCGAACTGTTCGAAAGGTTTTATGGACCGACGATGAATGCCGTCGAGGCAGCTCGAAAGAACGGAAAAGAAGAGGAACTGCACAAGCAGCTTGTGGAGCTAGCGATCGCGCAGAACAAGAGTAACGCTGGCACGTTCATCCCTGCCACGTTCATGCGGGTTACTGTTGCCGTCTAAATCGAGCTATAACCGTCTAAATAAAAAGGAGACTTGAGAAATGTCAATGTTGCACCCTGATCCCACGTTCTACCCTTCGGCCAAGATGGCCATGCAAGCTCGGCCAGAACGCCTTGCCTATGTAGCGCTGCTCAACGACGGCAAGAATGGAAAGCACGACCGCATGGGCGTCATCGATCTTGATCCCAATTCGTCCGCATACGGCCAAATAGTTGGCCAGGTGGATTTTGGCCGTAGTGACAATGAGCTGCATCACTTCGGATGGAATGCCTGTAGCGCGTGTCTGTGTCCGCAGACGCCCCACCCGCACATGGAGCGACGCTACCTGATCGTTCCTGGCATCGGTTCATCCCGCATTTACATTCTGGATACAAAGCCGAATCCCAAGGAACCGAAAATTGTTAAGGTGATCGAGCCGGAAGAGTTCATCAAGAAAACCGGCTACACTTCGCCCCATACAATTCATTGCGGACCAGACTGCATTTATGGCAGCGCACTGGGATCGGCGAGCGGAGACGGCCCGGGTGGCATATTCCTGATGGACGCGAATACCTTCGAGTTGAAGGGGCAGTGGGAACAGGATCGCGGCCCGCAGCAACTGGCATATGACTTCTGGTGGCACCTGGGACACGACACGATGATTACGTCCGAATGGGGCACGCCGAACATGGTGAAGGACGGCGTCAACCCTGAGTTGCTGCTGGCCGGCAAGTACGGGCACAAGATTCATATCTGGGACCTGGACAAGCGTCGCCATCTGCAGGAAGTGGACCTGGGTGCGGAGCAACAATGGGTGCTGGAGTTGAGGCCCTCTCACGATCCCAATAAGACTTACGGTTTCGTCAGCGTGGGCATTTCGCTTAAGGACCTTTCATCGTCGATTTGGATGTGGTACCGCGAGGACGGCGGTAAGAACGGCAAATGGGCCGTCCGCAAGGTGATTGAAATTCCCGCGGAGCCCGCTGATCCGGAACAGTTACCGCCACTGCTGAAGGGCTTCAAGGCGGTGCCACCACTGATAACTGACATCAATCTGTCGCTCGACGACCGCTTCCTCTATGTTTCGTGCTGGGGGACCGGGGAATTCATCCAATACGACGTTTCGGACCCGACGAACCCGAAAAAAACGGGCTCAGTACATCTCGGCGGCATTGTGCGCCGCGCGGCGCATCCGAAAAATCCCAAGCAGCCGCTCAATGGCGGTCCGCAGATGGTTGAGATCAGTCGCGATGGCAAGCGCGTCTATTTCACCAACTCGCTGTATTCCCCGTGGGACGAGCAGATCTATCCCGATGGGCTGAAGAGCTGGATGGTAAAGCTCGACGCAGACCCGAAGGGCGGAATGAAACTCGACGAAAAATTCTTTGTTGAGTTCGACGGGCTGCGTGCGCATCAGGTGCGGCTGGACGGCGGAGACGCCTCTTCTGATTCCTACTGCTACTCAGAGGCGAAATGACGCACGCGGAGATGGGGTCAACTGCGTTGTGGATGATGATGCTGCTCGGCGCCTACCACGGAATCAATCCCGGGATGGGTTGGCTTTTCGCGGTGGCGCTGGGGATGCAGGAGCAGAAGGGGAGTGCAGTGGCGAGAGCGCTGGTCCCGATTGCGCTAGGCCATGCGTTGTCCATTGGCTGCGTCGTTCTGGCGGTGGCGTTCCTCGGGATGGCGCTGCCGGGCGAGGTGATCCGCTATTGCGTCGCGGCGCTTTTGTTTGGCCTCGGAATTTTCTCGCTACTGCGCCATTACCATCCGCGATGGGTCCGCATGCAGGTAGGTTTTCGCGACTTGACGCTCTGGTCGTTTCTGATGGCATCGGCGCACGGTGCTGGTTTGATGTTACTGCCAGTGCTGCTGGGCAGCCGCGCAGTCGAAGCGGCCGACCACATGGCGGGGCATCATCACATGTCCGCGGCCGCCAGCCCACTGGCAGCACTGCTGGCCACCGCAGTCCATACGGCAGCCTATCTTGCTGTCACCGGGATCATCGCATGGGTCGTATACAGCAAGGTCGGGCTGGCGATTCTTCGCAAGGCCTGGATTAATCTCAACTTGGTTTGGAGCGCAGCGCTCGTGGTCACCAGTGTGGTCATTTTGCTGATGTAGACTTCACTGCGCGGGTCGATTGGCCAAGACAGCATTGAGGTCACGACGTACACGGTCCGGCTCGTCTTCCAGCGGTTGGTTTGCCGTGTCGCGTACTCCGTCCAATGCGTCTTGCGGATCCGCATCAAGAGAGGCAAACAGCGTATCGAAGTCGACTGGCGCTGGGCCTGTCGTGGCGATGATTCAAAGGTTTTGCGCTCGGCCTGATCGGAGTTGAGGCTGTGGACAAGGACCTCGGCGATCTGGCGCCGAGCAATGACGCCACCGCTGGAATTGCCTGCCTGGCGTGTGTCGCCCTGCAAGAGTACAAGTTGGTGCTCGTTCGGACCGTTATAGTCAAACCAACCGGGCCGCACAATGGTGTATGGCAATCCACTGGCGCGAGCTAACCTTTCGGAACGGCGCTTCCAGTCGTGGGCTTCGGTCGAGCGATTGTAGGAACCATCGCGATTCGTGACACCGATGGAGGTCATCAACGCAATGCGCTTTTCGTGAACCGAGCGCGCGCAGAACGTTGCGTACGCCGCCATAATCGACAGTCTCAGCTCCAACTTTACCTTTGCCGTCCGAACCAAGCGTAAAGACGATGGCATCGACACCTTCAACCGCGGCGGGAAGCGTATCGGCGCGCGTCACGTCACCTACGACGATGTGCGCTTCGCGCGGAAGCTGGCTGGCCTTATCTGGCGTGCGCACTAAGGCACGCACGACGTGGCCCGGCCGCAACGCCTCCTCGACGACGAGCCGACCGATACTTCCGGTGGCGCCAACTACCAGTACAGTCAACTTTGGTTTTGGCATGACCTCTCCTCGCACTCGGGCGTTCCATCCTGGCAACTGCTGATCTCAAGACGCAGTGACTTCATTGAGGACGCGCGGCGCGTTCAGGGTACGCGGGTACCCAATTAATGGAAGCAATTGGGTCAAGACATCAATCAACCGCGCGCGGTCGTTGCCGACGTTGAGGTTTGCGGCGACATGGCCCTTAACCTGAGCATCGCATCCGCCAAGGGAGACAAGCATACTGAAGGTGAGCAGTTCGCGCGTAGGAATGTCGATGCCGGTGCGGGTATAGTGATCGCCAAAACAGTGGCCGACAAAAAATGTTGAATATGCATGAGGTCGGCAGGCGATGAGTTATAGAGCTTATCAACCGTATCGGCGCCGATGATCTGCTTCTGGACAGCAAGGCCCTCCTGCGCGCGGGTCGCTGGAGTGGTGGTGGACTGGCCCGGCAAGGGGAGCTTGACGCCTCGCTCGGTGAGGACGTCGTTGGTGGCCTGGATGAAGTCGAGAGCTCTGGCCATGCCGATGTAGGGCACCGCCTGGTACAGAATCTCTTTAGCGACGACCGGTGTGACTCCGACGTTGAGCGCCGCGCCGAGCATGATGCGATACTCGCGCACCGCCTGGCAGGCAATGATCGATGCAAGCTGGACCATCAGTCTGGTTCGAATGTCCAGGTTTGTGAGACGAAGAACCTCATCAAAGGCGAAGTTGTCATAGATCTCGATCAGGGTCGGTGACGGCTACGGTGGAGACGTGACCGGGAAAAAGCTCATCATGTTTCGTTTTTGCATATTCACTGATCGCCATTGCAACGCTCCTTGAAGCTAAGTTTTTAATTCAGTCGCACGCCGCGAAACAGGAATTTCCCCCGGGGTTCCCGTTTTCACACCAGCACGTCGGCGCTCCAGCCGATACGATCGAGGTGAATCTGCTCCATGCGGCAGGTGCCCAGGCCATACTTCGTATCGGCCATCTCGACGCACAGCGGCGGCGGAGACAATGGCCAGGGCTCGCCTCGCAGAGCGTGTCGTTTTTGCAGGATGACCTGGAGGCTGACGGCTTCCACGGCCACCGGATCCGTACCGGCAATCAGTCCTTTGTAGTCCCATAAGTAACGCGGATCGGACTGAGGACCTTTGTCGCACAAGGGACGCAGCGCATCCACCAGAACGAGCCTGTTCTTGCCTTTTACGTGCGGCATATTCCAGATCTCGCCGAGGTTTGCGTTGTTAGCAGCATGATAGCTGGAAGGATTCCCCGATAGAGTGATGTAATTCTTCAGCACCGTGCCGATACCGGTGAGCCAGTGCGCCTTCAGCGCCGGCAGCGCAATGAGTGCCGTACACGAACGGGCTTTCTCGGGGCCGCCCTGGGCGTTTCGAATGTTGCTCTGCGGAACGCCAGCTTCCATCAAGGTGGCTTGGACCAGTTCGATCAGTTCCGAGTGGGTCTTGTTCAGATGGTCGGTGGCGACGAGTCCGATTACATCGTCGGTCTTTACCAAAGAGCGCCACGCCGAGGTCATATCGGGCTTGCCCGTTACCTTCATCAGCACGTTGCGCAGCATGATTCTGAGGATGCCCGGGTTGACCGCATGCTGCTCATCCAGCACCCACTGCTCCCGCACCAGAACAACGTGGCTCATGGGTGCTGCCGCGACGCCCGAGGCTTTCAGCGTGGCGCTCATTGCCGCTACGCCGAAGGTGGCTCCGACGGTTCCGCGAACGAAATCGCGACGGGTGATTATATGTTTTTCGTCACTCATGAGATGGCTCCAGTTTCGCGAGAATTCGAGTGGATTCACTTAGGAACAGCCGAGCCGACGCTTCGTCTGGTGATTCGAATATGAGGACGAGGCTGCGGCCCGAGCGGGCAAACCCCAACCATCCATCTTCGATCGCAACCACTTCGCTGTCGCCCATGAGGGAAGGCCTGGGTCCCTTGAACTTGTCTGGCAGGTAGGTCTGCTGAAAATGTTGCAGTGCTCTGGCCGCCACTTCTTCGTTCGTATAGCGGACCAACATCAGGCGCACCGGCTTAGCATTGGCGGCGGCTTTCGCAGCCCCCTGATTGTAAGTAGTAGTGGCGACTTCGCGCGCCGGCGTCAGATCGAGAAGATTGTCCGAACTGAGAAAGGGGAGTTGAGAACCAGGTGGGAGCGAAGGAAAGCGACACGATCCTGGCGCAGAGAAAAACGCGAACCGACTCTGGCGGGAAGCGCCTGGATCAGCTGCGGTCGCGGCGGATCAAGCCGTCCGGCGGCAATGGCTTGTCCCACGGCTTGAACAGCGCTCTTGGAGGCGTTGGTTTCGTGGTCGGCCATGATACGGGCAAACAAGTTGCCGGACCACAGGCGAAGTAAACCCGCACCGTAAAGGGCGCGCGGTCCATCGGTGGTGGGCAGCGTAGTTGATGCGGACGCTTGCAGAGGTAGAGCTACGGGCTCGCCGCCCCAGTCTAAGGAAAGCAAACCGTAGGCGTCGTCGGAAGTTTCCACCCAGTACAGCTCAACCAGAATCTCGCCCTGATCCGAGCTGGCGTAGCGTTGCACTTCCAGCCGCTTGAAGCGATAGCCGAGATAAAGCTCTCCGCCGCCATCCATGTAGTTGAAGATGTCTTCGGGTCCGACGAATTTGGGGCCGCCCGATTGTGTCCAGACACCGACGGTTCGCGGAAGCTTGAGCGATAAATCGTTCACGGTGAGAGCCTCTGTGGGAGCATGTTTGCAGGATGCCAGCGGAAGGATCGACACGCCGAGCAGGACGCAGGCCAGAACCGGTGTGCGCCCAATTTGCGGCCAAAGAAACGATGCTCTCCGTTGCATGGAGAACTCCTCTTCGATACTCGCGTCATAATCTTTGCGACCGGTGAAGAAGCATGGCGTTCACTCGGGCCACGCGTGGCGTGAGGCTACGCGTTCAATGAAAGCGCTTTCAGGTGCTCAATCTTCGTGGCGATGTTCACCGAATTACGGCATGTTGCTTGGCAAGATTCGCAACGCCCGCAGGCGGCCAGACCTTTGCCACCTGCAATGGCGGCCATCGTTTCCGCTGCCAGGAATATTGAACGGCGTACATGTGCGCGCGCATGAGTTGAGGGATGTCGACGCCCAGAGGGCAGTCCGGGCGGCATTCGCCGCACTGAACGCAAAACTGCGCGTTGGCGGCGACATTCTTATCGGAGAGAAACTCCTGTTCCTCCGCCGAATAGGTGAGATTCGACGCGACCGAGAAATTCTGTTCCAGCTGCTCGTACGTGGTGAAGCCAGGTATGGCAGTGGTGATGGTGTCGTGGTTCAACGCCCACTTGAGCAAAGCGGTCTGACTTGCCGGCGTGAGTGGCTTGCCCAATTTCGGATCGGGCCGTTTGGCGCCGCCCGCCTGCGTTTTCATAGCGACGAGACCGATGCCTTTGTTGGCAGCGTCATCGATGGCTTTCAGCAACCCCTCGTCGTGCGCCAAGGTGTAATTAATCGGGACCAACACAACGTCGTAAACGCCCAGCTTCATGGCTTCCTTCAAAGCCATTTCAGGCTGATGGGAAGAAACCGCAATGAAACGCGCTTTGCCTTGCTTCTTCAGCGCCGCCATAGCTTCCAACGTGCCTTCCGAATTGACCAGAGCCTGTGAATCGGCGGAATGGTTGTAGAGGATGTCGACATAATCCATTTGCAGTCGCTTCAGGCTGCCTTCGAAAATTTCGGTGAAATGTGCGCTTACGTCGGCGGGACTGTACGTCTGCGTCGGAGTCTTGTCGCGATCAAAGCTCCATCCCGGCGGCAGCACCTTGGTGGAAATGATCACTTTGTCACGGACGCCCATCTGTTTGATCATGCTGCCGACCATTTCTTCGTTTCGGCCTTGCTGATAGTGCGCCGCGGTATCGAAGTGCCGGATGCCAAGCTCATAACTGCGAGGAATGAGACCGGGGACGTCGGCGTTCATCACACCCATGCTGACGATGGGCAGAGAGATGCCGGTTTTTCCGAGATTGCGATAGATGGGTTTGGTGCTGCCTGACGTTTGAGGAGCGGCGGGCACAATTTTGGTAGACTGACCAAACAGGAAGTCGGATTTGCTGAGCAACGGCGAGGCGGCCAGCGCACTCGTTAATCTGGCTAGAAAGTCTCTGCGATTCCACGAATAGAAGTTGTTCATCGCGATCTCCTTACGAATTCAAATCCAGTTTTCATCTCAGCCAAGCGCCAAAACGAAAGCGCCAAGCCGAAGCTAAGTCAGACCTGCCGCAGCGTTTTTGAGTAGCTGCTCGCTCCCTTTTGCCGGATTCACCAGCAAAAGGAGGTAGCGTCCCTTGGTTCGCGCGATCACGCTGCCTTCAAAGCTGTTGCTGGCGCGGATTGCGCCTTCGCCAAATTCCGGCGCAGGCTCGCAGTGCCCCGTCTTGGTGAAGTGCTGTTCAAGCTGCTTGAGTCTCTGTTGGGCGTCGGCTTCGTCGCGCGCGATGGTGACGAACAATTTGCTTTCCTCGCTGCCCGATGTGTAAGCGACCATGTACGCAGGGCCAAGAAAGGGATGGCCCAGGGGATCTGCCGGCATGTATTGCTCGGAATGTGGCTTGCGATTGTCTTTGGGAAGCTTGGACAATAAAGTGGGAAGCGCCGGGCTTGTCCCGATTCTTTCCGATAGCGCTTTGGCAAAGGTCGCCAGAATTGCGTCCGCGCCGTCGCCGAAACCAAGAAGTTTCACGTAATAGCGGTCCTGCAGGAAATTCAGCATGCCTTCGTACTGATAACCTTCAGCACCGATGGCGATGAAATGAGAGTCGGAAGAGCGTTCAGCGGCATACATCCCAAACGCTGAGTCAGCTGAACCCATATCGAAGACGTCCACCGATATGTCCGCCAACTTGACTCGCAAGTCTGCGTGCAGCAACTGGTGGATGCCATAAAGGACAAACATGTCCGCGGCTCCATCCATGTACTCGTATAGATTATCGGGCCCGTAAAAAACGGGGGATTGTTTTGCAACCGCGGCAGCCGGTAGCGGCTCTGCGATAAGTTGCAACATCTGCTGACGATTCACATCGGGCTCAACCGCGCGCTCCGCGGTGAAAGCACCGACAGTGAAGCATCGTGGGCAATTCCTCAGGCCCACAGGAGAGAGAAGAAGCTGCCTGGCGCGGCAACTTGCTGTGGCAAATGAACTCTTCTACTTAGTATACGCGCCGCCAGTCGCGTTCATGTACAACAATCCTCTGGAATTGTTGCCTAATTCTACGGAAGGGCTTTCGACGCTGCCACCACGATCAGCATGACAGCGGCAAGGTCTGCAGGTGCAACAAACAACACGAAGGCCCGCAAAGACTTGGTTGAGTGGACGACCCAGAACGCGGTGGAATTTCGTTTGAGAAGATGAATTCCTGACAACCTTTAACTTGGCCAGAGGAAGGCGCAGCCGTAGTTCGACGGGACGACGACGGACTGACTGGCGCCGTCAGCAGCGATGGTGAGCGTTTGGACGCGAAGATCCGCGTCAATCATTTCCTTCCACGCACCGGCCTTCGGAAATGGAATGGTGATTGTGCTGGGGCTATCTGCGAAGTTCAGCAAGACCATGACGAACTGCTCGGCGGACGTGGGTGTAGCCGCAGCATGGCGGTGATAGGCAATCACTTCGGTGCCCTGCAGGGATTGCTGGTAATAAAAGTACGAGTCACGACTGCGCAACGCTGGGGAGTTGCGGCGAAGCTGGCCAAGGCGGCGATAAAACCGCACGAGAGGAACGCCAAATTCATCGTAAAAATATTCCCAATGGGTATCGCGGCGCAGACCGATGCGTGCGGAGCCATTGTCGGGAAGGTTGTAGCTGTCGGCAAATTCCTGACCTTGCCAGAGCATCGGAACGCCCTCAAGGGTGTAAAGCGCGATGGCGTAGGGCTGCAATTTGTAGAAACGACTGCGGTCTCCCGGTGGGAAAAATCCGTTACCTTGCGTGCCAGAGAAAACGATGAGTTGGCTGTGATCGTGCGACTCGAGATATTGAAATGGAGCGACCGGCATCTCGACGGGAGCGCCGGCAGCATTGTTAACGGACTTCGTGTTGGGATAGGCGCTGAAGCCAGTGTCGAGCAAGTGCGCGAAGTTAGCGTCGGCATAGTTCCAGCGGACCATGTCTTCGACTTTACTGAGCAACTCGTTCTGCCAAGCCGAACTGGTGTAGGTATTCCGAAGAACATCGCGAGGGTTGGACAGGGCTTCCGCGCATTGGATGATGCGGCTATAACTTGCGGGATCGCGCACGAACCGCCCGATGGGTAGGGAGTATTGATAGGTATCGTAAGCGAGCTTGGCGTATGCCGTATCGGTGGGCGAGAAATAGAAATCAGAAACTTCGTCGTAGCGAAAGCCGTCGACGTGATAATCGTCGAGCCACATGCGATTGGCGGTTGCGAAATAATCCTGGGTGAAGGGCTTACTGAAATCGGATTGCGGCCCGAAAAGACCATCGGCGCCAATCATGGGGTTAGGAACGTTCGGAGCTCCGGGCTGATTGTTCACAGCCTGGTAGACAAGTTTGTAGGGAAACGAAGGGTCGACGTGTTGATAGACAACGTCGAGGATGACAGCGATGTTGACGGCGTGGCAGGCATCGACAAGGCGCCGTAAACCGTCGCCGCCACCGAAGCGAGCGTTGGGCGCGAAGTAGTGCAGCGGGCCATAGCCCCAGTCGAAATCAAGCTTGACGCTGGTGACGGGCATGAGTTCGAGGCAGTTGACGCCGAGACTTTGCAGGTAATCAAGACGGTCGATGACGCCGTCGAAAGTGTTGTTGAACTCTTCGATCTGGAGTTCGTAGACGACGAGGTCATCGAGTTCCGGCGTTTTGTACGCAGCGTCTGACCACACAAAGGGAGCAGGGCTGCGAAGGAGGCTGAAGGCCGAGAGTTGCCCGATTTCTGTTGCTCGGGCGAAGGGATCGGTGAACCACAGCACCAGGACCTGAGGAGTAGCACCGGAACCGGGCGCGGCCCACAGAAGTTGGAAGCGATAGAGATAGGTGCCTTCTTGACCGAAGTGGCTGGGGGCAACGGCGGAGGCAATGGTGATACTGGCGGACCAGAGGTCTAGTGCATGGCCGCTGACCCAGGTGAGAGGGAAATCGGTAGTGTGGACAACGGGATTAAAACGGTCACTCGTGTTGATGACGCGGACGACGACCGAGAAGCCGTCGGTCGCGTGGATGCCGGGAAGATACAAGCCAAAGCGGACGGTGAAATTGCCGGAAGGATCGACGGAAGGGAATGCGCCGACTTCGTTCATGTTGATCATGGCGACACCTCAGAACGGATAGGGTACTTAGCGCTTTGTTACTGGGAGATGTCAAGAAGTGAAGCAGGCGGGCCGACGAGTGCCGGGCTACTCACCGGCGGTAGATGGCACCGTTTTTCATTACGAAAGAGACTTTCTGCAGGGCGGTAATGTCGTCGAGAGGATTGCCGGGCACAGCGACTATATCGGCGGCGTAGCCTGGCTTCAGCACACCAATTTTATCCTGCCAGCCCAACAACTTGGCGCCGTTGACGGTGCCGGATTGGATGGCAGCCAGCGGCGACATTCCGTATTTCACCATCAGGACGAATTCGCGGGCTTGCGTACCGTGCGGGAATGGGCCGACGTCGGAGCCCATTGCGATGGGAACGCCCGCAGCGAGCTGCCGTTTGAATTCGCTGGCGTGGAGTTCCAGAAGTTGGCGTTCGTGTTTGGCGATTTCGGCGGTTGCGGCGTGATCCGCAAAATATTCGGAAATGGTAAATGTGGGAACGGCGAAGATTTGTTTTTCGCGCATGATGCGCATGGTCTCATCGCTTATTTGATCAGCGTGGTCGACGGATGCCACGCCGGCACGAGCGGCGTACAGTGTTCCGGGTTCGCCGGTGGCATGGACGGCGACGCGATTGCCGGTGCGCGCGGCTTCACGGACGGCGGTGGTGAGTTCGTCTTCCGTGTACTGGAAGGGAGTGGAGAGTTGACCGCCGGTGACCGAGTCAGCGCCGGTCTCGTAAATTTTGATGAAATCCGCACCTTCTTTGAATTGCTCTCGGATGACAGTAACGAGTTCGCTGGCGTTGTTGGCGTAGGTGGCGTTCGGGAGCACGTGCTGCTCAGGGTTGTAGCCGATGGCGTCCTCGTGTCCGCCGAGAATGTTGACGGCGTTACCACTGATGCGCATCCGCGGACCAGGAATCTGACCTTGATTGATGGCGTTGCGGATGGCGGTGTCGGCAGACCCGGCGCCTTCGGTTCCCATGTCGCGCTCAGCGGTGAATCCAGCGAAAAGATCATCACGCGCAGCAAGGATGGCCATGATGGTGCGCTGAGGAACCGATTCCTGGACAGTTTGCAGATCTTCGGCGCCTGGGTGAAGGAAGAGGTGAACGTGAGCATCGATCAGGCCGGGAAGAAGAGTAGCGTCGCCGAGGTCGATGATTTCGGCGCCGGGCGGGCGCGTGACTTTGGCGGCGACTTCGACAATGGTGCTGCCAGAAACCAGGACTTCGCCGGGACTCATGATGTTGCCGGATTCAACGTTAAGCAGGCGCGCGGCATGGAGGACGATTGGGTGCGCGACTGAGGAAGATAGGGGCTGCATCGATTGCGCGGAAAGGAATGCGCAGCCGAGAAGCAAAAGCGTGGAGGCCAGAAAGGTGCGCGGCATTTTCATGTGTTCGCAGCGATAGTAACACGAGGCGCGTGTAACGCAGGAAGCGGCGACTTCCGGCCGGCGTGACGAGCCTGCGGTGGTGGCCGCGGGGTAATGCATAATCTATTCGATGCAAATTGCTCACGTTTCTTCTCTGCTGATCTGGACAATCTCACTCGCCAGCATTCTGTGTATGTTGGTGCGCCCGCGACGCATTGCGGAAGCGTATTGGGCGTGCGGTGGCGCGATTCTACTGATCCTTACTGGATTGATCGCGTTGCCGCAGGCGATGCGCGCCGTGTCTGAAGGATGGGATGTCTACCTTTTCCTTACAGGCATGATGATTCTTGCGGAGGTGGCGCGGGAAGAGGGAGTGTTTGAGTGGGTGGCGGACGTGGCGGCACAGCACGCCAGGAACTCTCCGGCAAGATTATTCGCACTGATTTATCTGGTGGGCACTGTGGTGACCGCGCTTCTTTCGAATGATGCTACGGCCGTGGTGCTGACGCCAGCGGTGCTGGCGGTGGTTCGCAGGGCCAAGGTGTATCCCAAGCCCTATCTGCTGACGTGCGCGTTCATTGCGAACGCCGCCAGTTTTGTTTTCCCCATTTCGAATCCGGCGAATCTGGTGGTTTTTGACCAGCACATGCCGCCGTTGTTGTCGTGGCTGCGGATTTTTCTACTTCCCTCCATAGCTTCCGTCGTGGCAACGTTTCTGTGCCTGCGTTGGCTTTCGCGGAAACAACTGAGCGGAGAAATGCGCGGCGAAGCGGAGCGTGCGGTGCTTTCAACGGAGGGAAAACTGGCGCTGGTGGGATTAGCGATCGCCGCGGTGGCGCTGATTTCGTCGTCGGCGTTGGGGCTCCCGCTGGGCGCACCAACTTGCGTCGCGGCATTATTTGCGATGGCGGTGGTGACATGGAGAAATCGCAGCATTCCGCTTCGAGTGGCCAAAGGCGTGTCCTGGTCTGTTTTACCGCTGGTGGCTGGACTTTTTGTGATTGTGGAAGCATTGCAGAATGCGGGATTGCAACGCTTGGGATTGGCAGGACTGCAAGCGCTTGCAGAGAAGGCCAGCTGGTTGGCAAAAGGTACGGCGGCATTTGTGGTGGCGCTGCTTTCGAACGGAATGAACAATCTACCCGTCGCGCTGATGAGTGGCGCTGCAATTCGTCACGCGCAGGAAACGAGCATCGTGGCGCACGCCATGTTGATTGGTGTCGACCTCGGTCCCAATCTTTCAGTGACCGGGTCACTTGCGACGATTCTGTGGTTGATTGCGTTGCGGCGCGAACAGGTGGAGATCACCGCTTGGGAATTCTTCAGAATTGGCGTGATCGCCATGCCCGTTGCGTTGATCGCCAGCTTGTTGCTTTTGTGGAATTGACGGCCGTCGAACGCGCCGCTCGAATGCATTTACCATGACCTTTTCGTTGCAACTGTGCCAGCCGCTGTTTTATTCCCAACCAACATGCTGTTTCTTTGAAGGCAACAAAGCCGCCTTTGCGGGAATAAAGCCCATTGAGCTGCGGTCTACATAGATGAAACACGCCCGACCCGCGGCGCAGGTGCTGATGCGATTTTGTCAGTCCTGCGCCGCCTCCCCCAGAGGAGGCTCATCCGGGTAACGGCAGGGTGACAGAGCGTCACCTCGAGGTCGAGGAGGAATCATGGCGGAAAAAACAAAAGACCAACTGCTGTACGATCACAACAATGATGGAATTGACCGGCGCGGATTTTTGAAATGCATGGCGTGGGCAGGCACTGGTGCGCTGTGCATCATGCAAGGCGGTGTCTTGAAATCCTACAGCTTGAGGCAGATGTCGCAGATGGGAGGCAAACCTCCGGCGGGCGAACTTAGTTTCGCGCAGATCAGCGATAGCCACATGGGATTTAACAAGGCCGCGAATCCGGATGTGGTGGGAACGCTGAAAGCGGCGATCGACAAAATCAACGGACTCTCGACCAAGCCGGAGTTTCTGTTACATACCGGCGACATCAGCCACCTGTCGAAGCCAGAAGAATTCGATACGGTGGACCAGATCCTGAAGGGCGCAGCGGCAAAGGATGTCTTTTTTGTGCCGGGCGAACACGACATGCTGAACGATGACGGGAAGCAGTATCTGGAGCGCTACGGAAAAGGAAGCAAGGGCGCGGGATGGTACAGCTTCGAGAAAAAAGGCGTGCATTTCATCGGCTTGGTGAACGTGCTGAACCTGAAGGCAGGAGGGCTGGGCACGCTAGGCGCGGAGCAACTCGAATGGCTGGAAAACGACGTGAAGCATTTGAAATCCAGTACGCCAATTGTGGTGTTCGCGCACATTCCTTTGTGGACGATTTATCCGGAGTGGGGCTGGGGCACGGAAGATAGCGCGCAAGCCTTGGCGTACCTGAAGAAATTCGGATCGGTGACGGTGCTGAACGGCCACATTCACCAGACCATGCAAAAGGTGGAAGGAAACGTGACATTTCATACCGCGGCATCGACAGCATTTCCGCAACCGCAGCCTGGCAAGGCGGAATCTCCGGGCCCGATGAAAGTTCCGGCGGAACAATTGAAGAGCGTGCTGGGAATTACCGACGTGAATTATGTGAGAGGCCAGCAAGCGCTGGCGGTCGTTGACTCGACGCTCGGGTAGATCGGATCCGGTAGATCGAATCCATTGTGAGGAAATTCAGAAAGGAGCTACAGATGATGAAGCTACGTGTGTGCATGGCAGGTTTGGCAATGGCGATTGTGGCGATTACCGTATTACTGGTTGGATCGCCGAAGGTTGCCGCGAAGGCGCAACGGCCAGCGGCGGCGACCTCTGAGGTGAAGATCGATAATTTTAGTTTTGGGCCGGGAACGCTGACAGTGGCTGTCGGAAGCACCGTGGTGTGGACCAATCACGACGATATTCCGCACACGGTCGTGAGCACTGAAGGCGTGTTCAAGTCCAAGGTGTTGGATACGGACGAAAAGTTTTCGTACACATTTACCAAGGCTGGAACTTTCCCGTACTTCTGTTCGATTCATCCGAAGATGACCGGCAAAGTTGTGGTGCAGTGAGCAAGCGATGAGCGAAAGCCCGTTCGACATCAAAACCGTGCTGCTGGCCAAACATGCGCAGCACGTGGTGCTGATCCACTTCCCAATTGCGCTATTTATCGCGGCGGTGGTGTTCGATTTTTGCGCGCAGTGGACAAAGAACCTCACGCTGGCTGCGGCTGCGTATTTCAATTTGTTGTTGGCCGCGATCTCCACCATACCGGTGGTCGCTACCGGCATCGTTGCATGGCAACTGGCGCTGGAAGACCAAAAGCTGAAAGGCATTCTGCTGGGGCATCTGCTTTTAGGTTGCATCTCGAGCGTGCTGATCTGGTTCGTTTTCTGGATGCACCTGCGCGCTCGCCGGAGTCCGCAGGTTCCTTTGCCGAATATTCGGCTGCCGATCGAAGCGATTGCGGTGCTATTGGTTAGTTTGACGGGGCATCTCGGCGGGTTTTTGAGTGGAGTGAACGGGCCCGGCTAATGAGTCTACGCACGAAGAGTGGCGGACGGGCCTCAGTCGCTGGAAAAGCAGATTCCTCACTCCGTTCGGAATGACAATTAAGTATATTTTTTCGCAAGCTGCGAAGTCGCGTCATGCCGGGAAGACGAACCACGGGCTTTCCGCTTTGGTTTTTGTAAATTCCTTCGTACCATTCGGCCATGCCTTTGTATCCACCCGGGCCGGAACAGGGATTCTTTGACGGCTTGCGCAGTCCGCTTCGTCAGGATCCCCTAACGTTCATGACACGCGTGACGCGCGAATACGGCGATATCGTGGGGTTGCGGTTCTTCAATCTTCGGACTTACGTAATCACGCATCCCGAGCAAATTGAAGACGTACTCATCACCAACGCGCGCAAATTCATCAAAGGCCGCGTGCTGCGCGCGAACCGGCACCTTTTTGGCAACGGATTGTTGACCAGCGAAGGCGAGTTCTGGCTTCGACAACGCCGCATGATGCAACCGGCGTTTCACCGTTTGCGGATCGCTCAGTACGCCTCCACGATGACTGCTTGCGCAACGCACTTGCTGGAATCCTGGAAGCCGGGGCAATCGATCGATTTGCATGACGCCATGATGCGACTGACGCTGCAGGTGGTGGGCAAAACACTGTTCAGCGCGGATGTGGAACGCGATGCCCCGGAGATCGGCGAAAATCTGCATGTACTGCTTGAATACACGGCCGACTTTCGGCGGATGATGATGACGCCCAAGTGGCTGCCCACCAAACAGAACCTGCAGGTGAAGAGCGCGGTTCGCCAATTGACTGAAATCATCGATCGCATCATTCAGCAACACCGCGAATCGCGCGAAGACAACGGCGACCTGGTGTCCATGCTTCTGCACGCCGAGGATGAAGACGGTTCGCGAATGACGCCGCAACAGTTGCGCGACGAAGCACTGACTTTGTTTCTTGCTGGGCATGAAACCACCGCCAGCACGCTATCGTGGACGTGGTGGCTGCTGGCGCAGAATCCACGAGTAGAAGAAAAACTTCACGCGGAACTCGGCACTGTTCTGAATGGACGCGTACCAACTCTTGATGATCTTCCGCGACTCACTTACACGAGCCACATTGTTTCCGAATCTATGCGCTTGTACCCTCCGGCTTGGGCCATCGCGCGGTTGGCGATTGAGGACCACGAACTTGCCGGCTATCCGGTGCCTAAAGGCACTGGCATCGCGGCCCTCCCGTGGGTGGTACATCGCGATCCTCGGTGGTACGAAAAACCTGATGATTTTATTCCGGAACGCTGGGAAGGGGATTTGCTGAAGAAAATTCCTCGCTTTGCGTATTTTCCATTCAGCTTTGGCGCGCGGCAGTGCATCGGCAATTCCTTTGCGCTAATGGAAGCCAACCTGCTTCTGGCGACGATTGCGCAACAGTTCCGGTTCCGGCTGGTTCCCGGCCACCCGGTTGTTCCCCTCGCTTCCATCACGCTTCGGCCTCGCCATGGGTTACATGTCGTTACGGAATCGCGCGCGGCTTCTTAGCTTGAGTGGACATTGAATACGCACGCGGCGCGGGTGTCTGCATTTCGCAAAAAAAGCAGGACGCACGCTGCAAAGCAACGCGCGTCCTGTGGGAAAGAATTAAAGCTGGTGAAGCTTTTGGAGCAGCACTGCGTCAGGACTTGTGCTTGGGCGATTTCTTGTCCAGCGTTTCCAGGAGCTGTTTCGCGGAAGGTGGAGGCGGAACTGCGCCCTTCAACGCGATATCCTTCGCGGAAACCTCCTTGCCATAGAGGCTCTTGTTGGCGTCATTGTCCGGGCGAAGCGTGGAACCTTCCAGCGAGACACCGGCGAAAACGCCGCGAGCGCGAGAGTAGCTGAGGATTTCCGCGCGCATGGTTGCGTCGGTAGCGGCAGAAACGTCCCGACCCTTCGGGCCAGCAGCGGCGGACGCGTCGGCGCCGAGTTTGACCTTACTGCTGAGAATGCCTTGCGCGCCGCGATCGTTCATCACCAAAAGAACGAAGTCCGTGGCCTGACCACCAATTTGCAGTCCAAAGCTGCCGCCTTCCAGGGCGATCATGGTCGGAGCGCCCCACTTACCGCTAAAGTTCTCGCCACTACGGCAGGTCATGACGCCGCGTCCGTAGCTGCCACCGACAATGAAAGCGGCTTTGACGACGGAAGGCAACACGATGACGCACTCGGCCTTGTCGAGCAGATCCTGCGGGATGTCTTCAGGAACATTCAAAATTTCGCTCATCACTTTGCCGGAGTTTTCGACGCGCTCCACTTCCTTCTTGTTATCGGCAAGGGAATAGGTCGCCAAGAACAGGGCTGCAACAACAAAAACCGAGAGCTTTTTCATTGAGGTACTCCTTCATGAGATTAATGGCCAAATCGGGCCGCTTCGTTTTTGGGCGGGCGGACAATTCTATAGTGGACAACTGCTAGGAATTATATGACCGCAGCCTCAGGGGCGGTAGGGAAAAGTGGTGAATCAGCGAAGGCAGGTATTGCGGGACAAAAGGCAACGGGCGCTCGATAACCGTACTTACCTACAAATAACTACATGAATTCCCTTAGGCGCCGCGGATGGTGCCGGGCGGTTTCGAAAAACAATTTTAATAAAGAAGAAATAAAATCTTGACACAGAACAGTCAGCAGGCGTAAACAGTTGGTCACTTTTTCGGTGGTGGACCGAAAGCCCTGTGGGGGGAATCTTCTTTCATTCAAAAAAGGAGTGTGTATGGGTGTCCTCGCAAAAGGAACGCGGGTGGTCCTTTTCGTTTTGGTCTGCAGTTTGATACCAGCGGGGGTGTTTGGCCAGGCGATCTCAACCGGAACGATACAAGGTGTGGTCACGGATCCAGCCGGCGCGACGGTGACGGGGGCGACCGTCACGCTGTCGGAGACGGCAACGAGCACGACGCGAACCGCAGTGAGCAATGACTCGGGTCGCTACACCCTGTCGAATGTTCCGCCTGGAGTGTATGACCTGACGGTCTCGAAGGCTGGTTTTCGCGTAACCAAGTTCACCAAGCAAGAAGTAACGGTGGGGACTAGCCTGACGCTGGACGTTAAGCTGGAGCTGGGTTCGAACGTGGAGACGGTAGAGGTAACTGCGACCGGCGCATCGCTGGAAACGTCGAGTGCCACGGTCGGCAACACGCTAACTGGCCTGCCCTTAGACAATCTGCCGGGACTCGGACGGGACGTCAGCACATTCGTAACGCTGCAACCAGGCGTTGCGATCGATGGCAGCGTTGCCGGCGCGAACCAGGACCAGAATTCATTCATGCTGGATGGTGGTAACAACTCCAGCGACATGGACGGCACGCAGAATACGTACACGCCCAGCTTCGCCGGAGATCCTTCGGGTGGCTTGGTCGGCCAGGTGACGGGGACGGCCGTGAATGGCGCTCCGGGCGGCGGCGGACCGACGGGTGTTATGCCTACGCCTGCTGACAGTATCGAAGAATTTAAGGTGGGCACGAATAACCAAACGGCGGACTTCAACGCCTCTGCCGGAGCGCAAGTGCAGTTGGTAACCAAGCGCGGCCAGAATCAATGGCACGGGACGGGATACGAATATTATTTGGATAACGCCTGGGGGGCCAACGGATTCAACAATAGCGCTACGAACTCGCCAAAACCCAGCTACCACTACAACCGATTCGGCGGTTCCATCGGCGGTCCGATCGTTTCGAAAGAAATCCTTGGAGGGAAGTGGTACATTTTCGCCAATTATGAAGGCTTCCGCTGGAACGACTCCACAACAGTTACGAGAGCGGTTCCGTCTGAGGCCATGGACCAGGGAATTCTCCAGTTTGGAGGGGTGGCGTATAACCTCAACCCGACGCCTGTCACCTACAATGGTCCGGCCACTGCCGTACTGACTCCCGGACAGATCATCCAACCTGCCACCTGTCCCGCAGGAGCGTGCGACCCGCGAGGACTGGGAATCAGCCCGACGCAGCAAGCTATCTGGACTCAGTACATGCCAGCTTCGAACATTTCGAGTTGCGCAGGTCTGACCAGGTGCGATGGATTGAATATATTGGCCTTCCGCGGCAACATGCTGCTGCCATGGGACGACAACTTTGGCGTAGCTCGCCTGGACCACGATTTCGGCCCCAAGTGGCACTTCTACTCGACCTACCGTTATTACAAAATGGAGCGCGCCACCGGAAACCAGATCGATATCGGTGGCTTTTTCCCGGGCGACAAGCTGGGTGTCCCCACCTCGATTTCGAATCGTCCACAGGTGCCTTGGTACCTGACCGCGGGCTTAACAACGAACATAACGAACGCGCTGACCAACGATTTCCACTATAGCTATCTGCGAAATTATTGGGCCCGTGCGTCTAACGCTCAACCGCCTCAAATCCCGGGATTGGGTGGGGCGATTGAACCGTTGGGTGAGAGCGCCACAAACGTGCTGGCACCTTATAACCTGGACACGCAGGATGTGCGAACGCGATTCTGGGACGGCCAGGACAATATGATTCGCGACGACCTTTCCTGGTCCAAAGGCACTCACTTCTTCCAGTTCGGTGGCACCTACCAGCGCAATTGGAACTATCACCAGCGCACCGACAATGGCGGCGGCATCAACTACAACACCGTTTATTGGACTGGGGCTAGCGTGGGAAGCACGAACGGTATGAACATGACCGGCTACGTACCTGACGCCATTACTACTGCGGGTGGATCGCAACTTTCCAACTACCAGAGGGACTACGCAATCACGCTAGGAATTCCAGGGGTATCACAACTTGCATACACGAGGACGGGTTCGAATTTAACTCTGAATCCGCCGAACACACCGGCTTACGACAAGAGCACCATCCCCTTCTACAACTTGTATTTCAGCGATTCGTGGCGCATGAAGCCCTCCTTCACACTGAGTTACGGCTTGGGCTGGTCGTTGGAGATGCCGCCAACGGAAGCGCAAGGGAAGCAGATTGTGCTGGTGGGTCCAGACAATAAGCCACTCGTCACGCAGACGTATTTGAAGGATCGTGAAGAAGCAGCGCTGGCTGGCCAAGTCTACAATCCCGCAATCGGATTTTCGTTAATCGACAACGTGGCTGGCCACCCGAAATATCCGTATAACCCCTTTTACAAGGGCTTCAGCCCACGGATCGCTGGGGCTTGGGCTCCCAACTTTGATGACGGACTGCTGGGTTCAATATTTGGGAGGAACAAGACAGTTGTCCGCGGCGGCTACAGCATTCTTTACGGGCGCCTCAATGGTGTGGGCCTGGTGCTGATCCCGCTGTTGGGCGACGGCCTCATTCAGGCGGTGCAGTGCGTCAGCCCGTTGACCGATGGAACGTGCGGGGGACCTGGTGGATCAAATCCAAATAACGCCTTCCGCATTGGCCCCACGGGTAGCGGTTTCGATGGCCTGGTGGCGCCTCTTACTGCAGCGACCCAGACCCTGCCTCAGCCGACTTTTCCCGGCTTCAACGCCGCGGCGGCTGGCGCCGGCACTGGTCTCGACCCGAACTTCCGCCCAAGCATGAGCCAGCAGTTCGACTTCACGGTGCAGCGGCAACTTAACAGTCGGTTAACGGTGGAAGTTGGCTATATCGGGCGCTTGCTGACTAACGAATTCCAACCCATCAACATCGGCGCTGTCCCCTACATGATGACCTTGGGTGGCCAGCGATTCGACAAAGCCTATGGCCAGATGGTTTGGCAATACTGTGGCGGCAATGCGGGCATGGCCGGTGGCAACTGCGCCGGCAATCTCTCTGCTGTCACTCCCCAACCGTTCTTTGAGGCGGCTCTGAATAAGTCCTACTGTGCGGGTTATGCGAGCTGCACACAAGCAGTTGCCGCCAACGAAGGGAACAACGGCACGGGCAACATTGGCCTGGCCAACGTGTGGAGCATCTGGAGTGACCTTGACGCCGGCGCGTTCAACTTCGCACGCTCAATGTTGAACACACCGACCGGTGCGCCGGGACAGTACGGGACGCAGGGGCAGTTGTCGTCGGACTTTACCCAGAACACCAGCTCGGGCTGGGGAAACTACAATGCCATGTTCATAACCATGAAGATGAACGCATGGCACGGCATCACCATGCAATCCAACTTCACTTATGGAAAAGCACTGGGCACCGGCTCCCAAGTCCAGGCTACCAGCCAATACTCCATCTCCGATCCGTTTGATCTGGGCCGCAATTATGGGCTGCAGCCATGGGATCGCAAATTCATGTTCAACACCTGGCTAGTTTACCAGCCGCCGTTCTACCAGAACCAGCACGGCTTTGTCGGACACCTTCTGGGCGGTTGGACCTTCTCGCCCATCATCGACCTCGGCAGTGGCTTGCCGCTGGGCGTTTATACGGCAAATGCCACCAACTCCGTTTATGACGGCGGCCAATCATTCGGCGCGTCGGATGCCAGCAACGTTGGCAGCTATGAGAACGCCATCAACATCTGCGGAGGTGCGGCAGGCGGCAGCCAGCGGCACAACAACCCCATACCGTCCACGCAGTATCCAGGGATGGGATCCAGTGGTTACGGGCCGTCGTTGTATCAGAACCCGCAGGCGGTCTATAACTGCTTCCGCAACCCGATTCTGGGAATCGACAATGGCGCCAACGGCGGCGTCGGCACTATGCGCGGCCAGGCGTTCTGGAACGTGGACTTCAGCATCAAAAAGAACCTCATGATTACCGAGCGGGTGAACATGGAGTTCGGTGCGGTGTTCACGAACATCTTTAACCACGTGCAGTTGGGCGATCCGTACAACGCCCTCACCGACACCAGCGATTTTGGCGCTCTGGGCGCCTTTGGCGCGGGTCAGGTGAACAGCCCACGACACATAGAGCTTGGCGCGCGCGTGCGCTTCTAAGCTACTGCCGCGGTTCGGAGGACCACGCATAGACAGCAATTGCAGAAGAACGGAGAGGGCCTAACGGCCCTCTCCGTTTCTTTGGTGTGCCGAGCATGTTTGATAGCTTGGAGGTGAAAGTCCTCTTCACAGCCTGATGGAGGCGAAGTGATAGCGAAGCGCAAGGGCCGAGCCGCGAGGTGAGGTCTGAAAGAAGCGTGGAGCAAATACGCGAGCCGATGAACAAGAACTGGATTAGAGGCCTACGGTGCCGGGCGAGCGAGCCAATGATCGCGAAGCCCACAATCCATCAAAGGCACTGGTGGTAGATCCGGCGGTTGCGCGTGGAAGGCGATCGAACTTACCTCGGGAGATCTGCTGCATGTCACGGAATCGTGACTGAGAGTGGAGCGATCCACTCTGACCGTGCGGCAGAAGTCAGCAGCGGGCGTAGTAGTTGCGGAAGCGATGAAGGCCCAAACAGTAGGGAGCGGCAAGTAGGACGCAGGACTCGATGAGCGACAAGCGGCAGAAGAACCAGCTAGTGCTGGCCTTTACTGAGGAGGGGAGGAGTGAAACTCCGAAGGCTTCTCAGGAAGGGACCGAATCGCTTACGGCGAAATGCGAAACCGAACGTCCAACTCGTCACGAGCAGTTGATGGAAGAAGTCTGCGAGCGGGGAAACTGCTGGCAGGCTTACAAGCGAGTCAAAGCAAACAAAGGAAGTCCGGGAATCGACGGCATGAAAGTCGGGGATCTCTCGGGTTATCTGAAGCAGCACTGGCCCACGATACGGGAACAACTGTTGAGCGGGACCTACAGACCACAACCGGTGCGACGGGTGGAAATCCCGAAACCGGACGGCGGGGTGCGAAAGCTTGGCATCCCAACGGTGCTGGATCGCTTGATCCAGCAGGCGGTAATGCAGGTTCTGCAACGCAGGTGGGACCCGACGTTCTCCGAACACAGTCACGGGTTTCGGCCGAAACGCTCGGCGCATCAAGCGGTAGCCAAAGCACAGCAATACATTGCTGCGGGCCATCGCTGGGTGGTAGACCTCGATCTTGAGAAATTCTTTGATCGGGTCAACCACGACAAACTGATGGCGGCGGTCGCACGGCGGGTAACCGACAAGAGAATGCTCCGATTGATCGGAGCATTCTTGAAAGTGGGAGTGATGGAGAACGGGCTGGTGAGTCCGGCGGAAGAAGGGACACCGCAAGGCGGTCCGCTTTCTCCGCTTCTATCGAACATCGTGCTCGATGAACTCGACCGCGAGCTCGAACGGCGCAAGCATCGCTTCGTACGGTATGCGGATGACTGCAACATTTACGTCCGCAGCCAACGAGCAGGACAGCGGGTGATGACGAACGTCACGCGCGTTCTCACACGCCGACTGAAGCTCAAGGTGAACGAGGCAAAGAGTGCGGTGGCTCGACCGGAGACACGGAAGTTCCTTGGGTTCAGCTTCAGCAACAACAAAGAGTAGGAGCAGCAGAATCCTGCAGATTCTCCCGCGCGGTCTATCCCCGCAATGGTCGACAGAGGCTGCGGCTCATCCTTATACTGTGGTCCGCCAAATGTGGTAGTAGAAGCCGCGCTGAACTGATTACGTAACGAGCCTTGCTATGACCGACCTGGTGCAGCTCACCAAAGACAACGACATCGCCACCATCACCATTAATAATTCGCCGGTGAACGCTTTGAGTCCCGGCGTTCCTGAAGGCATCTCCGAAGCGTTGGACCAAATCGCTCAGGATGCAAGCATCAAGGCTGCGGTACTGATTGGCGGCGGGCGCACGTTCGTGGCCGGCGCGGACATCAAGGAATTCGGCAAGATGACGTCGGGCAAGCCACGCGGCGCGGGGCATCTTCCGTTGCTTTTGAAAATCGAAGACAGCAGCAAGCGGGTGATTATGGCCATCCACGGAACGGCGCTTGGAGGCGGATTGGAATTGGCAATGGCGGCTCACTACCGCGTTGCAGTTCCCAGTGCGCAGGTGGGCCAGCCGGAAGTGAAACTCGGACTGATACCTGGCGCGGGTGGCACGCAGCGCCTGCCGCGGCTGGCCGGCGTGGTGAAGGCCGTCGAGATGTGTGTGAGCGGGAATCCGATAAACGCAGAGGAAGCGGTGAAATTCGGCATCGTCGATCGCATCGTCGGAGGCGATCTTCTTGCCGGGGCGATTGCGTTTGCGCGCGAAGTGGCCGACAAGCCAGCGCCAAAAACCCGCGAGCGCAACGAGAAACTCGGTGGTGCTACGGAGAACGCTCAAATCTTTTCTACCGCGCGGGAGGCAGTCGCCAAGAAACAACGCGGCTTACTGGCTCCGGCTGCTGCGATCGATGCGATTGAAGCGGCCACGAAGCTTTCATTCGAAGAAGGCTGCCAGGTGGAACAGAAGCTCTTTCTGGACTGCCTGTTTTCCGAGCAATCTAAATCGCTCATTCATGTGTTTTTCAGCGAGCGCGAAGTCAGTAAGATTCCCGACATTCCCAAGGGCACGCCTGTGATTCCCGTAAAATCCGCGGCAGTGGTTGGGGCAGGCACGATGGGCGGCGGTATCGCCATGGTGTTGGCCAATGCTGGTATAGCCGTCCTTATTAAGGATACGGACCATGCCGCCCTCGATCGAGGATTCGCCACCATCCGGTCGAATTATGAGAATTCCGTGAAGCGCGGCCGTTTCTCGCAGGAAGTTGCTGAAGAGCGAGTGAAGCGCATCACGCCAACACTGAGCTATGACGATTTCTCAAAAGTAGACCTGGTGATCGAAGCCGTTTTCGAGAACATGGCCCTCAAGAAGCAAGTGTTCAGGGAACTGGACCGCGTTGGCAAAGCGGGCGCGATTCTTGCGAGTAATACATCGACATTAAGCATCGACGAGATTGCTTCGGTAACTTCGCGGCCAGAGTCTGTGATCGGAACGCATTTCTTCAGTCCCGCGAACGTGATGCGATTGCTGGAGATTGTCCGCGGCAAAGACACTTCAAAGGAAGTTGTCGCCACGTGCATGCAATTGTCAAAGACGCTGGGCAAAGTTGGCGTGCTGGTTGGCAATTGCCGGGGATTTGTGGGCAATCGCATGTTCCATCCATACCGGCGCGAGGCGCAGTTTCTGGTGGAAGAAGGCGCCGGGGTTGCCGCCGTCGACCAAGCGCTCACTGAATTCGGAATGGCCATGGGACCCTTAGCAACAGGCGATCTTGCGGGGCTGGATGTGGGCTGGCGGATTCGTAAAGAATATCGTCATCTGGAGACACCGGGAGTTCGCCAGCCGTTCCTCGAAGATCGCCTGTGCGAGCTCGGGAGATTCGGGCAAAAAACAGGAGCGGGTTGGTATAAATATGATGAGCAGCGCCGCGCGATGCCGGATCCCCAGACTGATGAACTTGTTCGAAAGTGGGTGCGGGAAGCGGGCCTTGCGCAGCATCAAATCACCGCCGCGGAAATCACCGACCGCTGTATCTACGCCCTGGTCAACGAAGGCGCGCGTATCCTGCAGGAGGGCTACGCGCTGCGCGCCTCGGACATCGACGTCATTTATGTGAATGGCTACGGTTTCCCGGCGTATCGCGGCGGCCCGATGTGGTATGCCGACACTGTTGGCTTGAAAAAAGTGTACGAGCGGGTATCGGAATTGCATCGCCAGCACGGAGAAACCTGGCGGCCAGCGCCGCTATTGCAGCACCTTAGCGAGCAGGGCAAGACGTTCGCGGATTTTGGCAAAGAAGGAGGAGAGGCGGCGTAGGCAGTTTTTCCGCGCCCAGTTCATCAAGAAAGATTCGTCGCAGATGCGATTGGATACTTTGGGAGCAAAAGCATCATCGCAGCGGCGAAGGCCAATGTCACGGCGAGCGTTATCAATAAAGAGGAATAGGAGCCGGTCAAATCAAATGCCCGGCCCAATATCACTGGGCCGATGGCACCGGCGGCGGCATAGAAGGTCCAGGTGAGACCGTAGAGCGTGGAAAAGGCGCGCAGACCAAAGTAACGAGTCAGCAAGTACGGCGTGATGGCAGCTTCTCCGCCAGCCCCGATGCCAATAAGCGCAGCAGCAACACAGCCAACAGTAAAACTGTTCGCTCGCGCAAGCAGGAAAATGCCCGCTGCGGTAGCCAGGTTCACTGCAAGGGCTACACGCGCACCGAACAGTCGGTCCAGCAGCCAGCCAACACCGATTCTTCCAATCAAGCTGGAACCGCCAAGCATTGACGCGCATAATGCCGCATCTCTCGGCGTGATTCCGCGGTCTGTCAGCAGCGCGGACAGGTGGGTGATCGCTCCATTCATGCTGATTGAGCTTACGAAAAGCACCGCGACGATGATCCAGAAGGCGGGTGAGCGCAACCCTTGCTGCCACGTCATTCCGGAATGCGAAACCGGCGCGGGATCATGCTGGACCAGACCGCGTTCCCGGATGTAGCGCCAACTGAGCGGCAGCCCAAGCAGCAAGGCAAGGGAGCCGAGGGAAATATACGCGGCCCTCCACCCTGCCCGGGTGATTACACTTTGCGCAACAACCGGAAGGATCATCGCGCCCAAGCCTGCTCCTACCATGACGAAAGCGAGAGCCGTCCCTAAGCGTTGGTGGAACCAGGTGGAAATCGATCGGGAATAAGCAAGGTGGGCCGCACCGTTTCCGACCAAACCCAGCACGACGCATGTGACGTAGAACTGCCAGATATGGGAGTGCAAGAACGCCAGCGAGAGAATCGCGCAACAATAGATCGTCATGCAGGGAAGAATGATGCGACGAGGACCAAAGCGGTCGATCCATCGTCCCAGCAACGGGGAGATCAGGCCCAATGTGACCGCGGCGAGACCGAAACCAAGCGAGATAGCCTCGCGGTTCCAGCCGAATTCGGCACTCAGCGGCTTCACAAAAACCGCGAAAGTGTAAACAAACAGCGAGCCGAAACCCGCCATCACGCCGAGGCACGCCGCCAGCACCACGCGCCAGCCGTAATAGTCGAGATCAAATTCGGTGAGAGTAGGCGTCGATTCGGCGGCTTGTAACTCTTGCGGCAATCGCTTGGTCCTTTCTACGCCGGGCGTCGTTCAGGTTCAAGTGCAAACGTCACCTGCGACTGGCGAAGGCGCGAGGTGTTTTTGCAAAACGCCATCGAACATCGGCCTACAGAGGCTATGAGGAACTCTCCGGCAAGTCAGTAGTACTTTCGTAGTATGCCGCCGGCGACCTCATCCCTAAAAGGATGAGCTATAGGCGGAGTATCTAGAGCTGTTCGAACGTCAAATATGTGAGTTTGCCGTCGCGCTCGATCTGCAGCGCGCCCGGTTCGCCGGGTTTCAACTGGCTAAAGGCGGCGCGCAGTCCATCGACGGTTGTGACCGGCGTGCGATTCAGCGAATGAATCACATCGCCCACGAGCAGGCCGCTGTCCACTGCCAGGCGGTCCACGATCGTGCCGGTGACGACTACGCCAGAAGGAATTCGCAGTTCGCCCAAAAGCTCGGAAATCTCCGGAGTGATAGTGGCGCCAATGATCCCCAAACGCGGGATCACATCACGTTGCGGCACGGAAAGTTCCCCAAGCCGCGCCCTGTCCTCTTTCGGCTCGAACACCGGGACATCCAGATTGAGTTTTTCTTTGTCGCGCAGGATTTCCAGCTTCGCACTGGTGCCGTTGTTCATTAGGTACAGCGCTAGCGTAAAAATCGGCAGGCTGTCCACAGGGTGCCCGTCGATTCCGAGCACCACGTCGCCAATTTTTAGCCCGGCTTTTTCCGCGGGACCTTCGGGATACACGTCAGAGACAATCACGCCCCAATCCTGGCTCAGACCCAGCGCCCCCGAGAGCTCTGGCGTGACGCTTTGAAGGTCCGCGCCGATCACGCGACGTTTCACTCGCCCAAATTGTCGGATCTGGTCGTAGGCGTAACGAACAATTCCGCTGGGAATGGCGAAACCGATGCCTTCATTGCCGCCGGATTTTGTGTAAATGAAAGTGTTAATGCCGACGACGTTGCCCTCGACATCGACCAGTGGCCCTCCGCTATTTCCGGGATTGATCGCGGCGTCCGTCTGGATGTAGACCATCGGGTTGTCCGGATCCGGTTGCCGCAAGACGGAACTGACCAGCCCAAAGCTGACGGAATTCTGCAAACCTTCGGGATTACCGAACGCCAGCACGATCTGCCCCTGGTGTAAGCGCTCATAGCGTGCCAGCTGCAGCGTCGGCAGGTCCGTGCCTTCGACCTTCAGCACCGCAAGATCGATAACCTTGTCGACGCCGACAATCTGGGCATTCAATACGCGCCCCTTGGGTTTCAAAAGAGCAAACGGCTGCGATTCGTTGCCAACCGTGGCGTTCAACATCACACGCACACGCTCGGCGCCTTCGACCACATGATGATTCGTTACGATATATCCGCTGGAATCGATGATCACACCGGAGCCGAGGCTGCGCTCCCGTCCAACGGCGCCGGAAGTTTTGTCATTTTCGTCGTCACTACCGAATCCAGTAACCAGCACTTCCACAACCGCCGGTGACACCTGTCGAGCTAACGACTCAAATGAGTCACTCATTAGCCGCATCGATTCGGCAGAATGTTCTGGAGCCGCCTGGGCGTGCGCGCGAACCGGCAAGAAGCCCGCCAACAGCAGGGGGCCGGCACAGAGTGCGAACTGCGCCGTAAATCCCTTGCGTAGAATTGCGAATCGATCAGCGCTCATTCGTTCCTGCCTTTCCGCAGTTTATTTCTCACCGTGCTCGGTTTTTACGGTGCCCCATTCCACGATCTTCAAATCGAGCACGAAGATGGAGTACAAAACCGGGACCAACAGAAGAGTGATGAACGTTGCCACGCCGAGCCCGCCAATTTGCGCGAAGCACAGAGGTTGCCAAAGCGGTCCTCCGTGAATCGCAAGCGGGAACAGCGCCAGAATCGTGGCGCCCACCGTAATCATCACCGGACGCAGCCGCACGATTCCGGCGTCGAGCAGCGCCTGTTCCAACGGCTCACCCTTTTCATGCATTTCTTCGATGAAATCGAAGAGCACAATCACGTGACTGACGATCACGCCAATCAGGCTGGCGATTCCCAAAAACGCCATGAAGCCAAACGCCGAGCCCATCACCCGCAGTGCGATCAGCGCGCCCACAACACCGTAAGGCGCCGCGGCCAGCACCAGCAAAGGTTTGATGGTATGTCGAAACTGAATGGAAAGCGCGATGAAAATTAATGCAATGGAGATGGCCATCACGATGGCGAGATTCTTGAATCCTTGTTGCGTTTTGGCCTGCTCGCCGCTGACCACGACGCTATAGCCGGGCGGCAGATTCTTCCGCAATTCCGCGAGCTTTGGCGAGGCTGCTGCGAATACCTCCGAAGGCAGCGTGCCGGGTTGCGTGAAACTCTGCACCGACATGGTGCGGAAATGCTCCAAATGGCGAATGCGGAGTGTCTGCAGAACATTCTCGATGCTGGAGACTTGAAGCAAGGGGACGCGATTGTTGGTTTGCGAGGAATACACATAAAGGTTTTGGATGTCGGAGAGTTTGGCGCGCTCTTCCATCCGCAGCCTAGCCACGACCGGGATCTGCTGGTCGCCCCGTCTTAGAGAAGTAAGCGAAGTGCCGTTCATTCCGGAGCTGGAGGAATTTGCCACGTCCTGATTCGTCACTCCCGCCAGGTTGGCGCGGTCCGGGTCCACTTTCAGCGTCACTTCAAATGAATCGGGACCCCAGTCATCGCGCACCCGGGCAGCCTGCGGAACGCCTTGTAGGATATCTTTCGTTTGCGCGGCAATCGACCGCAGCGTGTGAATATCTTTTTCTTCCTCGAGAGGATTGACGTCGGCCAGGCCGGTCACGCGCATCTCCACGGGATAATCCACCGGATTGGTTTGCAGTTGACGCACATCCACGCGAGCGCCCGTCACGCTCTCCGAAATTGCCGCTTGAATCGGCCCGACAAGTTTTGGTGTGTCCTCTTTATCGAATAGTTCGATGACCACCTGAGAGTAATTGGGTTGCTGAAGCTGCGGGGTTACGGAGAACCAGAAGCGCGGACCTCCTCCGCCCACAAATGTTGTCAGAGACTTAAGGACGCGCCGCGGCTGGCCATCTTTGCCGGGATGTTCGCGTCCATATTTTTCGGTTGTCGCGCGTACCGCTTCCTCGACCCTCGTCGCCGTCTGATTTGTAACGAAGAGCGGAGCATCGTTGGGCAGCCAGATATCGAGGAAGGAAAGATACTGGACATCGTCGGGAAAGAATTGCGTTTTCAGTTCGTGCCCCAGGTAACCGCCCAATACCAGAAACACGAGTGATCCGGCAAATACCTTCCAGCGATGTTCGATAGCAAGTTGTCCCACATGGTAGTAGAAGCCGCTGAATCCCTGCGTACGGCGCTCCTCCGGCGTCTTTTCCGATTTTTTTGATGGGCGCAGCAGGTAGTAGCCCAGCATCGGAATAAAGGTCATCGATACGATGCGAGAGGAGACCAGCGCGCAGGTCATCACCACAGGCAGGCTGAACAGAAATTCACCGGTAGTGCCCGTCAGCAGCAAGAACGGAACGTACGCCACGATATTCGTGATGGTGGCAAACAGAATGGCGTGCGCCAGCTTTGTGGGACCAAGCCACGACGCAATCACCGGCGGATGGTACTCCTCGAGAGAGCGCTTGATCGAGTCGCCCGCGACAACGGGATCGTCGACAAGCAGGCCCAGCGCGATGATCAGCGTGGCGATGGACACTTGCTGAATATCGATTCCCAGCAAATAGGTGAAACCGAACGTCATCGCCAAGGTGATGGGAATGGACAGCGCCATCAGCACCGCCGACCGCCACTCCCAAAATCCAATCAGCGACACGATTACCACCAGCACGATGGCCTCGTACAAAGCATCCATGAAGAGGTCGACGTTCTCTTTCACCTGGCGCGGCTGGTCCGATGTGCGCGCGATGATCAAGTCCGCCGGCAACAGACGCCTCGCCGCGTCGAGCTGCGCGTTCACGTCCTGGGAAAACTTGCCAATCTGTTCGCCCTTGCGCATCTGCACCGATAACGTGACGGCGCGCGTACGCTGCCATTTTCCCTGCTCGTTTTGCCAGGAATAATAATTCAGGAAATTCGCCGGGCTTTGATAGCCGCTGCGGATATCGACAAGGTCGCGCAAATAGAAAGGCGCGCCAAAACTGGAATTGCCCAGAACCACGTTGCCGATGTCCTTCGCGTCGCTGAATTCTCCCGACGGGTCGATCAATATATTCTTGTTTCCCGCCTCAAGCGTGCCTCCGGGCAAAGTGATGTTGCGTGCATTCAAAATGCCCTTTAGATTCGAGGGCTGCAGCCCGTACGAAGCCAGTCGTTCCTGTGAGTAATCCAGATAGATTTGCTCGGGCAGCACTCCCGAGCGGTCGACGCGCGAAACTTCCTGCGCACCCAAAAGAGCTCGCGCCAACAAATCCGTGAAATTGTCGAGTTCGTGGTAGGTGTATTTATTCCCAGGATTCGCCGCGAGCACTGCCTCGGTCTGGGCGGGATCATGAATCAGAACCGGCGGCCAGGTGTCGGGATGAATTTCGGATTCGTGCAGGCTCTGCTGCATGAACCGTCGGCCGAACGCAAGAAGCGACGCGTCATTCAGCGTGGTGAATCCATCCACCGCGATAAAGCCTGGGCCGCGAATCATCTTTGGATCACTTAGTACGTGTTGCTCCTGAGCTTCCTTCACAAATAGCAGCACCGGCCTTTCCACCGCGTCCGCCGGCACCGCATCCGGATAACCCACCACAATGGTTACGGGAGTTCCCGGCAGTTTGCCGCGCCGCTCACTTCTTGTTTTCTCAATCTTGCGCTGGATGCCGTAGCCGCGAACGGCGATGTGCGTGTGGTCCTCAATCGGACTCGCGACCGTCAACATCAGCGCGGCGGTATCTCCGAAATCGCTATTAAAGTGGATTGGTCCGGCGCCCTGCGGCAGATTGAGTGAATTCAGTTTCAGGTTCATGTCACTGAACTCTTTTTTCGAGTCTTTGATCGTATCGCTCAGTTGAACTTGCACGATCGACAATCCCGGCATCGACAGAGACTTGATTCCAAAATCGGCGGGCAACGGCGGTCGGATATTCGGATTCGCGGCGATGGTGTTCTCGATGGGCCGCGTCACCAGTTGCTCCACCTGATCGGCGGTTGCGCCCGGCCATTGCGTGATCACCGATGCTACGCGCACAGGAATGTCCGGATCTTTTCGCTTGGGCATCTGCGCGTATCCATAAATGCCCAGTGCTACCGTGGCGATCAGCAGGGTCCAGGAGACTTGGCGATTTTCAACGAAGATGCGGGCGGTATTGTGAACCTTTTCGATGTACTCGGCGTCGGTGCGATGTGCCATCAGCGCTTCCTTGTACGACTCATGGTCACGGAGTCACTCGCACTGTTTGTCCTTCATTCACCAGCGTCGCCCCTTGGGTGATTAAGCGATCGCCGAGCCCAACGCCGCTAAGAATGGCGACGCGATCGCCATACGCGTTGCCAGGTTGGATGGCCTTACGCCGCGCCACATCTTTGTCACCCTCGCGCACCGCCACGAACACGCTGAAGCTCTTCGCACCTTCGCCCGTGGAAACAATTGAATCGAGTGGCACAACCAGGACAGGCGAGGATAGTTTTCCCCGGCCCAGGGTCAGTGTGGCAACCATGCCTGAAATCAATTCGCCCTTAGGATTCGGTATGGTTACTTCCACTTCAAAAGTTCGGCTCTTCTGGTCCGCTTGCGGCGTGATGGCGGTAATCTTTCCGAGAAATTCGCGCGGAGAAGCGGCGGTCGTCACGATTTGATTTGCTCTCAGATGAACCGTGTCCAAAAGCGTGTCTGGTATTCCGAAGATGGCTTTCACCGAACGTATGTCCGCTACGGTGAATGCTTGCGTTCCGGTGGCCACGAGCATTCCAAGTTCAATATTGCGATTGAGCACTAACCCGTCCATCGGCGATCGCAACTCGCAGTCCGCCAGAGATTGCTTCGCCTGGTTCAACGCGCCCTGCGCCGTCACCACCGCTCCATTGGCCGTATCGAGTTGCTGCTTCGTGGCGTCGAAAGTGGCCTGCGTCATGGCATTCGCCGCCAGCAGTGCAGTGGCTCGCTTCATGTCTTCGTCAGCTTTTACTTGAGCCGCTTGCGCCTGAGTGAGTTGGCCCTGGGCCTGCTCCACAACGTTCTGATAATCCTGCTGCCGGACCGTTGCCATTACCGTGCCCTTCGCTACGACGTCTCCCTGCTGCGCATTTCTTAGCCGCCCGTCTGCCCCTTTTCGCTGCAGAATGTTGGTGACAAATCCACCCGATTTGAACAGCAAGGGCACTTGAGCGTACGGAACGATATTCGCTGAATAAACTACGCCTTGATCCCCAACGAATTGCTCCACAACCGCAACCTTCACCGGCAGCAGAGTCGTTTCCGCCGGTTTCTGTTCGCTGCGGCATCCTGCGATAAGCAGGACCACGATCGCCATGAATGCGCCGGTGCCGCGCGGTACGACTGGCCTCAGATCGATCATTTAGTCTTCACCCAGCGACTTTGCGAAATTTGCGCGCGCTGTCCAGAAAGCATCGAGTGCCTGCTGATATTGCGCGGCCAATTGCGCCATGCTCGCGCGTTCCTGTTCCACGCTGCTGAGCAGCACGGTGTTCTGCTTGTACTGCTCCAGAACAACCTGGAGCTTCTGGCTTTCCGCATCTTTCGCGAGCTGCGCGACTTTTAAGTTGGCGCGCGCTTCGCGCAACTTCCTGTAGTTATTGTCGAGATCGATCAGCACCTGGCTTTGCGTCTCAGTCAGGTTCAAATGGCTTTGTTCGATTGCGCTTTGTTTTTGTTCCATCACGTGCCGTTTATATCCCCAGTCGTACAGGTCCCACTTGAGCGAGATGCCGAGCGAATTGATGTTTTGCGGCAGGCCTTGAATCGTAAACGGAGAAAAGAATAAATATTGGATGCCCACTTCCGGGATGTACTGAGCCTTCTCGATGCGTTTCGCGAACACGGCTTGATCGATCTTGATTTTGGCCTGGTGAATCTCGGTTCGATTGGCCAACGCTTCCTGGCGCGCCGCTTCCAGGTTTGTCTCTTCCGGTAGCGTCTCCGGCACTCCTGCAAGCTTGAAGTCCGCGCGAATATCGCGGCCCATCAGGCTGTTTAGATTCTCCTTTTGTGTCGCCAGGGTATCCTGCAACGTCACCAGTTGCAGTTCGGCTTGCGCGAGCTGCGCCTTTACGCCTGTGCTTTGATATTGCAGAGCCGTCTTCTGCTGCACATTCGCTTCGGTGGATCGGTCCAGTTCATGCAACGCCTGGATATTGGACTCCGCGGCGTCAATAGCGCTCTGGGTCTGCAACAGTCCGTAGTACGCGCTCTTCACAGAATTGGTGATCTGTTGCCGCTGCTGGCGCAGTTGCTCTTCCGACAAGCGCTTGTTCACCTGCAGCGAGCCGAGGTTCAGATGAATATTGTAAAGCTGCGAAAGCGGCTGGTAGGCTTGCACCACGCTCATTCCAGAAAATTTGGGACCCGTCACGACCGGCGAATTCACGTTCGGAACGGGAGTGCCACCGACGTTTCCAAAAGCGCCCGCTGGAAAACTGACCGAGACCGGCGTGAGCAGGTACGAACCGAAGAGCTGTACGTTGAATTGCGGGTAGCGTTGGGTGCGCGCGGCAAGAATCTGCGTGTTGGCCTGAAAGACGTTCTCGTTGGATATTTTGATTGTCCGGTTATTTTCCAGTGCCTGGGCGACCGCCCGCTCGAGCGTCAAAACCTCAAGGCTCGCAGACGCCGTTTCTTGCGCGGCGAGCGAATCGGCACAGAAGCAGGCGAAGAACGCGCAGGCTACAAGGGAAACAAGCTTCAACTCAGTCCTCAGTTCTCGACGGCCAGCGCATCGAAATTCATTCGAACTTAAGTAGGAATGTCTCCGGGGACACGATTCCTTCAGGGGCGGAATACGTGGCGGAGAGGGTACCTTCAGGCGCGCGGCATTGTCAATCGTTGGCGGAGAGAGGATATGGGAATTGGCGCAGAAGTTCGTGGCGAATCTTTGCGGCTGAAGCTTTGGTCATGGAGCCGGGAGGAGCCGCGCGAAGTTGTTGGATGGTGGATTCGAGGCTGGCGAGGAAATCTTTACAGGGTTCGCAACCATCGAGGTGCTGCTCAAGTTTCTCGCAGAGGGAATCATCGAGCTGTTCATCAAGGTAATTGGAAAGTTGCGCGAAGAGCGCTTTGCAGGAGTCTGGGCCCCCGGGCAGCCGGCGTACTGACGCCGGAGTCAGCGCTGATTACAGGCGCAGGCCAGCGATGAATTTCATCGGAAGAATGGGAGACGCAATGCGACAGGGATTGCAGATTGTTTTTATTGCCGCGGGAATGCTGGCCGCCGGGTGCGGTGGTGGCATGGAAAGCAGGCCCGAAAAAGCAGAGGTTGTGCAGGGTTTACATGTGCAAAAAATGCAGGACGAGAACATTGCCGACGAATTAGAGGCGCCCGGAAGTGTAATCGCTCAATCCACGGCGCAAGTGGCAGCGAGAGCGATGGGCACGGTACTGCGAGTGGCCGTGCGCGAGGGCGACAACGTTAAGCGAGGACAAGTGGACTTTCTCCGCGAACCCGGAATTCAAGAGGCCGTTCTGCGGCAGGGTGCACCAGAATGCAGCGGTTGACTTCACAATTGTCACTCAACGCGTTGTCAGTTATTATGAACTGGACGGTATCAACGGAGAGGTGGCCGAGAGGCTGAAGGCGGCGGTTTGCTAAACCGTTGTAGGGGCCAAAACCTCTACCGGGGGTTCGAATCCCCCCCTCTCCGCCAGAACATAAGTGCTTGAAAATACAGACTTTTTTCTGGCGGTTTTTTCGTGTTACTCATTCCTGGATTTTTCCAGCCGACTTTTACTGTTGTGGTTATTAACGCTAAACTATAAATATATGAGAAAGAAGAACTTCCGATTCTCGCGTTTGGGGGTTCGAAGTTACCCTTCTCCGCATAGTCAAATGGCAAAAAAGCCCGGAGTCTTGATGACTTGCTGTGCCAATTAATTGTGTCAAGCTAGTCACCGATGGTGGCGACGCTGCTATCATGAAGATGGTAGGCCAATGGAGTCTAAGGTAATGAATATCAACTTGACGCCTGAACAGGAAAAGATCGTCAAAGAAGAACTGAAGTCCGGCCACTTCCATAGCATCGAGGAAGTGATTGGCGAAGCTCTGCAAGTTCTCAGGCAAAAAGAGCGATCTAGGAGCACTGGAACTGCAAACGGTGCGCAGCGCGAAGCCGTGCGTGAAATGCTCGCTTTTGTCGAGAGGAATCGAGTCCGCCTGGAGGGTGTCACGGTCAAGGAGCTGATTCACGAGGGGCACCGTCTGTGAGTGATTTCGTGCTGGATGCGTCTCTCGCGCTCCAGTGGTTTCTTGAAGACGAAGCGGATCGAAAATACAGCCTGGCCGTCCTTGCAAGCCTCTCCGAAAAACGCGCCTTGGTCCCCCTCCTGTGGTTCTATGAAGTTGGCAACGGCCTCCTCATGGCCTGCCGGCGCAAGCGAATCTCCCTCGATCAGGTTGACGGTTTTTTGACGCGATTGAAGGCGCTTCCGATTGAGGCCGCGCAGCAGGCACCTTCCGAAATTCTCGAATTGCCCGCCCTGGCACAGGCCAACGGCCTCACGAATTACGACGCGGCATATCTCGCGCTCGCTCTGCGGTTCAAGTTGCCATTAGCAACGTCGGACTCTGACCTGCTTAGAGCCGGCGCTTCAAGAGGTGTGAGGATTCTCTAGTCCTGACCATCACTGGACTGTCGGAGGCCTCGTTCTCTGTTCAAGATAGTGAAACTTGCATCGTCAGGGCCTCGTTGTGCTTCTCATCCAATCCTATCCGCGAATACCTAACGACCTAACTAAATTTAGAGAGCTTCTGCGATACTGTTTTTGCTACTACCACTCCCGCGTGTCTGCGGGCCCCGCTCCAAGGAGCGTCTCATTCGGGGGGCGACAATGGAGGAGAGCGCACAACAAAAAGGCAGCTCCAATCGCCGGTCAAAGATCGCCCGCAGTATTACCCCACGAGACAGAACTGCAATCGGCAATCGAAGGCCCCGTTGTTGATTGGTCAGACGGGAGAATCTGAATGAACATGAAATGCAAGATCGATCTGTATGCAAAGATACGACACGAATACCGGTGGGGAGTGGGAACGATCAGGGGAATTGCGCAGATGTTTAAGGTCCATCGCCGGTTCGTGCGGGATGCGCTTGACAACCCCTTTCCACCGAAAAGGAAAGTACCTCTGATGCAGCATCCCAACCTGGCGTCTGCAATTCCTCTCATCGATGCCATCTTGCTGGCGGATCGTGATGTTCCATGCCTTCAGAGACATTCTGCACCGAGCATCCATCATCAAATCCAGTGCGAATTGGCAGGAGTGAGGGTGGCGGGTTCGACTGTTCGTGGATATGTCAGGAAGAGAAAGACTGAGCTCGGACTAGCCTCGCAACTAGTGGATCTGGCCGCTGGCCGAAGCGAAGTGTTTGAGTGGATGCTAGCAGTGCAACAAGGAGCTATTCCTCGTACTGAGCTGGAAAAGGAGCTTGGTCATGTCCTTGAACTTGACAAATTATTGAGAGGCGTGTGCGAGGGTCCTCTTGCCCAGCGCAAGAAGGCGATGGCCGGTCTCTCCCATGAGAAAGGGGTCGGCTGGGCTCTGGTGTGTTCGTTTCTCCATCTTTCTAGAAGGTCAGTGCGCCGCTATTGGAAACGATATCAGGAGGGATCCACGGCGGCGCTCTTCGCCAAGAGAGTGAATACTCGGAGGAAGTCTCAAGATGATCGAATTAGACAAGCGGTCTTCGCACTGCTACATTCGCCGCCATCAACATACGGAATCAATCGAACAACCTGGAAAATGACCGACATGCAGGAGATTTTGCGAACGCAGGGGTATTCGCTGTCACGCCATTTGATTCGTGCGTTCATCGAAGAAGCAGGCTACAAGTGGCGGAAGGCACGGATGGTGCTTACCAGCAGAGACCCAAATTATCAGACCAAGGTCGACGGCATCGTTAAAATTCTAACGGAGCTGAAGGATGACGAAGGTTTTTTTTCGATCGACGAATTCGGGCCGTTCGCCGTGAAGAAAAGAGGAGGGCGGAAACGGGTGGGTCCGGAAGAAATCTATACGGTGCCTCAATGGGAGAAGTCGAAGGGCTTCTTAATTATCACTGCCGCTTTGGAACTTTCGCGCAACCAGATTACGCACTTCTACTCGAGCAAGAAGAACACCCAGGAGATGATCAAGATGATGGACCTGCTGCGGACCCAATATCGCAACTGTAAGACCATCTATCTGTCGTGGGACGCGGCGGCGTGGCACATTTCCAAGGATCTCTTCGAGCATATTGAACAGAGAAATAAAGAAGGACTGGCCAAAGGATATCCGGTTGTGAAAACCGCCCCACTGCCCGCGAGGGCACAATTCCTCAATGTGATCGAATCCGTGTTCAGCGGAATGGCACGGGGAATCATACACAACAGCGATTATTGTTCCGTTGAAGCGACGAAGGACGCGATCGACCGTTATTACACTGAGCGGAACGAACACTTTCGAGAACACCCCAAAAGAGCAGGGCGTAAGATTTGGGGACAGGAACGGGTCCAGAGTGAATTTCACGAGGGTAACAATTGCAAAGATCCCCTCTATTACTGGTGAGCCGTCATGCGTGGCCGAGTGAGGTGTACCAAGGGTGGGCAGCGCTGGTTTCCCAAAGAAATTCATCCTGGGACCCGCGGCCATAGGTAAAGAGTCCTGCGTTACAGCGGATACAAGGCACGCTCCCAAACGTCTCTGGCGAATTCTTAGTTCGCAGGAGACAAGTCAGACGATCAGAATGTAACAATGCTACATTGCGCTGAAAACTTGCCGCGGTATCAATTCGCCAGAGCTATCGCCAGTTTGGGTCTTTGCAATTGTTCTCCTCCTTAAAGACGGCCTCGGTCCTTTCTTTGCCCCAGATCTTCTTGCCTGCGCGCCTGGGGTTCGCGGTGAAGGCTATGTTTCGTTCATAAAAATACCTATCAATCGCCATGGTGCACTCTTTAACTGACTGATAATCACTATTGTGGAGGATTGCTTTAGACATCCCGCTATATACCGATTCAATTACATTTAAGAATTGGGCTCCTGTCGGCAATGGCATAAGCTCGACTAACGGAGTCATATTCTTGCTGCGATATTTCTCGCCGTTCACTTCTTCAACCTTCTCGTAGAGCGCCTTTGAGGCATGCCAAGACGCAGTGTCCCATGAAAAGAATATCTTCCGTTCACGCTTGTACTTTTGTATCAGAATCATCAGTAGCTTGATCATTTCGCCTGTGTTTTTCTTGGATGAATAAAAGTGCGTGACCTGATTCGTGGAAAGCTCAAGCGCTGCCGTGCATATAAGGCTACCTTTGCTCTTCTGTCTTTGTGGTATTGTCCGTATTTCATCGCCAGATACGAGGGCAACGCCTCCGCGGACCCTCACCGAAAAGGGACCAAACTCATCGATTGAAAAAAATTTCTCGTCGAGTGCAAGTTCGGAAAGTGTTTGTGTAATCTTGCTTAGCTTCTCCCGATATTTTGGGTCACCGCTGGTGAGCACTTTCTTGGCCTTCTTAAATTTGTATCCTGCTGCCTGAAAGTATTCGGATATCGAACTTTTGGATATGGGCGCTCCATAAAGTCTCTCGTAAACTGTGGCCAACGCACTCAAGCTCCATGATGCTCGGTTTATATCGTGAAGACGCGGGGATTCGTGTATCAGCTTGATGAGCCTGTCCTTCTTCTCTTTGAGATCGTCGAGTGATTTCGTGGACTGGGCTTTCGTCCTAGGTAGGGCCAGCTGATCAAAGCCTCCAGCCGCATATATCAGGCACCATTTCTTGATCGTCTGAGGTGATCTTTCAATCTTGCTGCTGATACTGGCAACATTGTCACCATTGCTCATCGCCAGAATGGCCACGGCTCGCTCCCACAATTGTCGACTATTAGATAATTTCCACTTTCTGAGAGTTGGCAGATCGTTGTGATTGACCACAATTGATAGCCGGGTATTGAGTGCGGCTCTCTTGAGATGCCGTTCTTTACACCAGAGGCTGTACCGGTTGGCAAACTGAGAATATTTGTATGGTGTCGATGCAATGGCTGCGTATTCGCTCCAAACATCAATCAAAGATATCGGCTCAGCCGTCAATCTTGTATGAATGGTCTCGAGTTGTCTGGCCAGTACATTATATCTATCTGACCGTGTGGGTTCCGTGCGTGGACTCGATCTCTGCAGTAGGGCTAGCAAAAGCTCTGCGTTGCTTAGTCGCTCGATTTCATTGCCCATGAGCGAGGAGCGTTCGAAGGCCGTGATATATTTGCGCGCGGTCCCTCGAGAGATCCTAAGGCGCTCGGCCAGTTGGCTTTTGTTATAAATTGTGGAAGCCCACAGAACAATTAATCTGCGTACCTTGTTCGCGGATAGCAAGTGTTGGGACACGTTTAAACCAAGGCCACAATACGTTGATAAACTGTAGCTTACTTTCCAGCCGTTGTCAGAATGGCCGCCGCGGAGACCAGTTGTCCGTATCGAGAATGTTATGCGGTGGGAATGCCTCTGAAATCAGCGCCATTCAAGAACTTCTACCCAACAAGAACCGGCTACGAATCTCGCCTTCGGGGCGGGACATTCGGCCGAATCGCAGCTTAGATTCAGGTGTTTGCAGTCTCGGCTGACTAGGGAAAACAGTTCACGTGCTTTACGAATTCGATCGGTTCAAGAGTCCACCGGAAGACCCAAAAACTCGTCAGCAATTCGTCAGCAGACTCTAGGGCCTTTCGGGAACTTTTGCGTTCAGAAGCAAAAAAGCAGGACAGGCAAAGGGATTTAGCGTTGTCCCTTGGAAATCCGGTTTTGTTACTCATGTTACTTTTTTGGAGCACTTTCGATGTCCATTGGAGAGACTGGGAGGCACTGGTGAGACTCATGGGACTGCTGAGACTCGGCCATAAACGACAGAAAATGAAGGTATTACGGGTGAAGTGACAGAAACGAAGAGAGTTGCGAAAAATGGAGCAATATAATCCCCCCCTCTCCGCCACAGCACAAATCTCCAGTAAAAATGCGGCTATTTGCGCCTTGCTACTACTTTTGCAATGATTACTACAATTTAATATAGCTGTTCGCAAAACCAAGGCTGGATCGAAATAGCAGTTTAAGGTCTTAGCTTCTGCGTTTTTCTGACAGTTGGAGAGACTGCAGAAGCTCTGGAATTGGGTCCCCCTGGAATGCCGTTCCGCGGACCATGGTTGCCCCCCAGCCCCAATCCTTGTAGTAGACCTACGTGCCGTCTTTGGTACTGAATGTCGCCATATTATGTTCTCCTTGGTCACGAGTCCTGTCCAAAGCCAATCCGTTCTTCAACGGTCAGAACGTGGTTACATGAAGTCCTTGTCTGTGGCTGTCAGATCAAATCGCGGCATTTTGTCGACGGGTTACTTAGCGGGAGCACCCAAAGCTTTGATCACTAACAGGAGCGGAATTTGCGGACGGAGCGGATGGCAATGGGCGTGACAGGAGCGGGTTTACCTGGCGCGGTTGTGTGCTAGCTGAGGCCGCTCTTAGCAACAAATCAAGCGTCAACGGAGAAGCGTCGTTCGCGAATTGGCGGGGGGGGTGGTGCACCAGGAGCTATCCGAATCCGGTGGCGAGATGCAGGTTGATCTTCTAGCCAGAAACGGCTATCATGGCCATGTGAATTATCAAGACCATGGTAATTATCATGGCCAAGTGAGGCCTTGTGTCGCACCACTTTCCGAGCCCGCACCACGAAAACGAGGACGAATTCGCTCAGCTCGTCGCGGAACTATTGCGCGAACACGGGTGGAAGGTTCTCGAACAGCCGGGTGACAAAGATCTTCGAGCCGATTTGGTCGCCGAACGATCCGGAAAGAAGTATGTCTTTGAAATCAAACGGGCTTCGGAAGGGCGCCGGGACCGCGTTATTCCTCTACTTTCCCAGGCGGCGCTCGAGGCAGCCCACCTATCGAACCAGTTGCCCGGCAAGTCGTTTCCCGTGGCGGTTGTGGTCGCGAACTACCTTCCAGAGCCGATCGCAGAACAGGCTAAGGCGTCCCTGCGCAAACTCGCTCCCCACGTGGCAGTCGGGTTGATGGACTCCGAAGGGCTTCGGTCTTTCTCGGGTTTTGATCTTGAGTTTCTCGATTCGGAACGCCGGCCGGGAAGCGCCGTCCCTTCGCGGAAACTACGGGCTAACGCCCCGCAACTATTCTCGGACCTGAACCAATGGATGCTGAAAATCCTTCTCGCGCCCGCAATTCCGGAATCGTATCTCTCGGCTCCGCGAGGCCATTACGAAGGAGCTTCGCAACTGGCGGCCGCTTCCAGCGTATCGGTCATGAGCGCGTTTCGTTTCGTCGAGCAGTTTTCGAAGGAGGGATTCCTGGAACAGAGTTCCGGACGCCTTCGCATCGTGAGAGCGAAGGAACTCGTGAATCGATGGCTGGGGGAGGGACAGAAGCGGAATTTGGAAGTTCCGATGCGAATGATTCTACAACGAGGAAAAGGTGCACTAGCGAGTGCTCTTCGTTCTTATATCTCCGCGAGTGACATATCGCCAAGTCAACGCCGAAAATCAAGGAATGACCTTCGATCCAAACATCCGAGGGCTTGTTTGGGCCTGTTCGCTGCGGCCGGGCAACTCGGAGTTGGTTTTGTCCACGGGGCAGAACCACACGTTTACTTAGAGCGAATGAACCAAGAGCTGCTGAGTTTACTGGGATTGTCGGCAAAGGGAGCGGACAACCAGGCCGATGTATATGTACGAGTTCCGGTTAACCGTGAGAGTGTTTTCAGAGGCGTCGTCCTAAAGGATGGAGTGCCATCGAGTGATATCGTTCAGGTTTGGTTGGATGTTTCCGGACATCCTTCGCGCGGAAAGGAACAGGCGGACCTTATTTACAGAAGAATTCTCGCTCCCGCCTTTGAGGCCAACGAATAATGACAGAGCAGAATACTGACCTAGAACCATTTGCGAAGTTCGTGGAAGCCCTCGATCCGTGGCTCGGGCAAGCCGTCCTGATCGGAGGTTGGGCGCATCGTTTGTACCGGCTGGATTCCCGCGCAAGAAAATTGCCGTATCTTCCCATTACAACGTTGGACGGTGACGTTGCTGTCCCTACCAAGCTCAAGGCGGAGGAGTCGAGTGTCAGAGAACGACTGCTAAAGGCAGGGTTCAAAGAAGAGTTCGTTGGTGAGGACCGGCCGCCGGCAACTCACTATCACTATGGGCAGGAGGGTGGCTTTTACGTGGAGTTTTTGTCCCCGCTCATTGGAAGTGAATATGACCGCCACGGAAAGCGTAAGGCGACGAGGGAAGTCGGGGACATTTCTTCGCAACAACTCCGTTACATCGAAATCCTTATGGTGGAGCCTTGGTGGAGCCTTGGAAAATTGACCTTGGCGAACAGGACGGATACCCTTTCAAACCCGCCAGCAAGGTGCTGGTGGCGAACCCCACCAGCTTCCTCGCCCAGAAGATTCTGATCCATCACGAACGCGACTATAAAGACCGTGCGAAAGACCTCCTCTACACTCACGACACAAATTGAGCTGTTTTCGGAGCACCTGGACGAGTTGCAGAAGATTTATCGGACGATTCTTCAGTCGAAATTACACCGCAATCGGAACGCAGAACTCCACGACGCTGCGGACCAGTTATTCGGTAAGGTGACCGACACAGTCCGCGAGGCAGCGCTCATGGCTACGGGGCGACACCTTGACCCGGAAGCCCTGGCAGAAACCAGTCGAGCAGGATTACAGGAGATCTTCACTAAGAAATGACAGCGGGAAACTCACTCAATTCCGTCTTGTCAGAGCCAGTTTCGTTCTGCAGCTAGATTGGCTACCTTCTGGCGAATTTCATCGCGAATCTTGCGGACGGTTTCGAGGGGCTGCCCCTTGGGGTCGCTGAGCGGCCAATCGAGTTTTTTCAGCCCAGGCACGTACGGGCAAGCATCGCCGCATCCCATAGTAACCAGCAGTGTTGCCTGTCGCGCCAGCTCCTCAGAAAGGAATTGCGGTTTGACACCGTTTAATTCGAGGCCCTCTTCACGCATAACCTGGACAACTTCAGGGTGAACACGTTCTCCAGGTTGTGTCCCTGCCGATGTGGCGCGGGCTTTGGTGCGGTCGCACATCTTGTTGAACCATGCTTCGGCCATTTGGGAGCGTCCGGCGTTGTGGACGCAGGCGAACAAGACGGTATCCAAGTTAAGTCTCCTTAAGTGTTGACCAAGAAGAAGGTCTCTCTCCTTACGCTGGTATTTTTCGCGCGGTGGACAGACTTAACAAAGGTGCGGGTCAAGGTGACAAGGGTCACATACCTGTTGCTGAAAGAGAGTAGCATAAGTTCATGCCTGTATGCGAATATACAGTTAGTTAAGAAAGGGCACCTTTTGTGGAAACTACCTTCAACGGGGCACTCGCTGGTCAACAGCCTGAACGACTGAATCTTTTTGAGCGTTACCTGACGCTTTGGGTCGCACTCTGCATGATTATTGGGGTTGCTCTGGGGAAGACCCTGCCAGGGTTCGTCCAGAATCTGCGTTCGCTGGAATTTGGCCAGGGTCGCCATGTCAACGTCCCCATCGCCGTCCTCATATGGCTGATGATCATCCCCATGATGATGAAAGTCGACTTCGCCTCCATTTTGAGCGTACGGGAAAAGCCGCGCGGACTGCTCGTCACTCTGTTTGTGAACTGGTTAGTGAAACCTTTCTCGATGGCCCTGATTTCCTGGGTGTTCTTCCGTCATATTTTTAGCGCGTGGATTCCGAGCGCTCTCGCGGATCAGTACATCGCCGGAACGATTATTCTTGCAGCCGCACCCTGCACCGCCATGGTTTTCGTTTGGAGTTACCTGACGGATGGCGACCCAGCCTACACGCTCGTGCAGGTATCGGTAAACGATTTGATCATGCTTTTCCTTTTCGCACCCATAGTGCGATTTCTTGTGAGCGGAGCCTCTTCGCTGCATGTCCCGTTCAATGTCCTGCTCTATTCGGTATTCGTTTTCATTGTCATCCCCTTGGCGGCGGGTTCTTCGCTGCGATATTGGTTCATCCGCAAGCATGGTGTGAAATGGTTTGAATGCAGTTTGCTGCCAAGATTTGCACCGGTCACGATCTTAGCCCTGCTGGCCACCCTGGTTTTTATCTTTGCTTTTCAGGCTGACAACATCACCAGCCGCTATTTCCATGTGATTCTGATCGCCATCCCGATTCTGCTGCAGGTGTATTTCAATTCCGGTTTGACGTATGGCCTGATGAAGCTCTTTCGGGTTCAGCATTCCGTGGCTGCGCCCGGCGCATTGATCGGTGCAAGCAACTTCTTTGAGCTTGCCGTGGCCACAGCAATAGCACTTTTCGGCCCAGGCTCGGGGGCGGCACTGGCGACGGTAGTTGGCGTCCTAGTGGAAGTGCCCGTAATGCTTTCGGTGTGCAGCATGTGTAACCGGACGCGAGATTGGTTCCCACAAGAAGAGGCAGTTGGCCATCGAAGTATCGATGGGGAGGTAGCTATATGAACCGCGTACAAGAATGCTATGGCAAGATGTTTCCTTCTGTTGTGGAAATGGCTCACAACGAGGCTGTCGCTGGCAAAGTATTTGGATATCAACTGGACTACTCAGGGCAAGTGGCTCAAAGGCGAGACACGACAGTGGACGCAGTTGCTTGGGAGAAGTGTTTGGAATGCCGTGAATTGGAGGGCTGTTATCGGCTATCCACTGGCACAATGCTCATGGAACTTGCTGTAAAGATTTCGCCCAAGTCTCTTTACTAATACTCACGTCGCTTTCTGAGGCCGAGAGAAGCGCGCGTAGATTTAATCCGGAAAGATCACGTACGTAACTTTAACGTGGAGTGATTCGTTCGTGGGAGTTATTTCGATTTTTACCGATTCATAATCACTTTCTAAATGCTTGCCGAAAACTAAGCTGGATTCGCCGGATGATTTAACCGTATAGCCAGGAAGACGTTGCGTCACCCAGCCCGAGTAAGCTCCCCGTGTCTGAGATGTATCAAATTCCCATTGGGCAGAAGCGAACTGCCCCTTCTGGACGATTCCTTCGGTTTCTCGAACAGATGCGTCGGAAGGAGCGGTTTGCCCTTTCAAGCCTTCCACGCGGTTGCGGACATAGGATGAATTGGATTGGTTGCACGAACATGAACTGCAAACCGTAAAGATCAGGAGAACATCCAAAAGGGCGGAGCGGCTTGGGAGCCATTGCTTCTTGGCGTTCATTGGTGCCCGATGCGGTCGATTGCCTTTTTAATTGCCAGCGTGTCCAGACTGGCCAACGGCAAGCAGAGAAGCAGGTTGATTCTGCGGTCAAGAATCATGAATGCCTCACGAAATGCCTTTTCGATCTGCTCGGATGTACCAGCCACAGCGGCGGGGTCGGGTACACCCCAATGTGCGGTCATCGGTTGACCCGGCCAGATGGGGCAGACTTCCTTCGCCGCGTTATCGCAGACTGTGAAAACGAAGTGCAATTCCGGCGCTCCCGGTTTAGCAAATTCGTCCCAATTCTTGCTGCGCAACCCCTCTGTGGGTAGCTTGGCAATCTCGAGTTGTCGCAGGGCTTGTGGGTGAATCCGACCTGTGGCGTGACTTCCTGCACTGTAAGCGGTGAAATTCGGGAATCCCTTCCTCTTCATGATTGCTTCCGCCATGATAGAGCGCGCAGAATTTCCGGTGCATAGGAAGAGCACGTTGTACCGTCCTTGCATGATGCCCACCTTCCTCGGAGGGTCGTACAATGACCAGGTTCCAACAGCGCGTGAATACCTGGTGACGCGGGTCACATTCCGCTCGTCGAAAGAAGCGTAGCATAAGTCAATGCTTGTATGCGAATATACAAGTATCGGAGATCGATGATGACCAAAATACAAGTATTTGACCCCGCTATGTGCTGCTCGACCGGCGTTTGCGGGCCGAGCATTGATCCCGCCCTGCCACGATTCGCCGCAGACCTCGAATGGCTAAAGAGCAAGGGAGTGGAAGTCGAGCGCCACAACCTGGCGCAGGAAATTGCTGCCTTCACGAGCAATCCTGTTGTCAAGACCGCGCTGAACAGCCGAGGCAGCGAGTGTCTACCCCTTCTACTGCTCGATGGAATGATTGTCGCGGAGGGAGCCTACCCGACCCGGGAGGAGCTTGCACGACTTGCCAAGGTGGAATTCGAGCCGGGACCAGTGATCGCCCAGACCAAGGCACAGCAGCCTTTCGTGACGATTGGTGCACCGGGGAAGTCTGGCGCAAGGTAAGTCATGAACCTACCCCAAGATCTCACCCGCAATCTGCTCTTCACAGGAAAGGGTGGCGTGGGTAAGACCTCGATTGCTTGTGCCATTGCCGTTTCACTTGCTGAACGGGGAAAGCGAGTCCTCTTGGTGAGCACCGATCCCGCCTCCAATCTCGACGAAGTCTTGGAAACACGCTTGGGAATACGTCCTACTCCGATTGCCAAGATGCCGGGTCTCAAGGCCATGAATGTAGACCCCGAAGAGGCAGCACGTCTTTACCGTGAACGGGTTGTTGGACCCTATCGCGAGCTTCTTCCTAAATCGGCGGTGGACAACATCGAAGAACAGCTCTCTGGTGCGTGCACCATCGAAATCGCAGCTTTCGATGAATTTGCGAAGCTGTTGGGAGATCAAGCCGCCACAAGTGACTACGACCACATCATTTTTGACACCGCTCCGACTGGCCATACGTTGCGGCTCCTGCAATTACCAGCAGCTTGGACTGACTTCATCGAAACCAACATGACCGGCACATCCTGCCTTGGTCCTCTGGCGGGCCTGCAGACACAGAAGGAACTCTACGCAAAAGCGCTGCACGCGCTCTCGGACTTGAACACCACGACGGTATTTCTCGTCAGTCGCCCCGATCACTCGGCGCTTGCTGAGGCAGACCGTACGCGAGGTGAGCTTGAAGGGCTTAGCATTACTAATCAGAGGTTGATTCTGAACGGTGTTTTTGAGGCGAGCGGCAGAGAGGATGCGGTTGCTCTCGCATTGGAATCAAGGGGCAAGAAGG
>CAVYTB010000002.1:0-50206 GCA_963771295.1 Candidatus Acidiferrales bacterium | reverse complement strand
GATATCCTGCGCGCGCCGCGGTTACGTCGTGTCTGGCCGCTTGTGTGTTGGCCAGCGCCTCGCGAATGTCTGGATTCTCATGCGCCGCCTGGGCTTCAAATTCTTCGCGCACCGGCAGTGGAACGTTCGCGTGGAGATCATCGGCCGTCTCGAAGTTGTCGTTAAAGTCTGGGAAGATCAGCACCGCCAAGTCCAGCCGGGCGTTCAGCAGCGTCAGTTGCGCCTCCTGCAATTGCCGCCGCCGCTCCTGCGCTTGCAACTCCGCCTTGATTACATCAGAGTGGGCAACTTCGCCGCCGTGTTCGAGCGGCTGCGTCGATTTCAGAAATGCTTCGCCATCTTGTGCGGTGTGCTGTGCGGATTCCATGACTGCTTCCGCGGCGCCCACCGCAAAATAGCTTTGCACCACAGTCACTACCAGGCCGCGTGTGGCAAGTTGCGCGCGCCTGCCGCGCCGCCAGTGCCGCCGTGCGCCGGTACGCGGCCACACTCGCCAGGTCGAGCAATTCATGCACATTTCCCTGGCTGATATATTCGTGCGGCGCATTGTTCGCGATGAACTTGACGGCTCCAAGCGAGTTGGGCTGCGTGTACAAACCCGAAGTATTGAAGTCCACACCGGGCAGCAAACCGGCGCGGGCTTGCACTTTGTCTTCGCGCGCCACACCCGCATCAGTCGCTGCCGATTGAAACTGCGTGCTGTTTTTTCGCGCCAGGTCGAGCGCCTGCTTCAAGGTGATGCGCTGAATTGAGGCACTTGCTGGTGGGATCGTTGCCGGAGAAGGCGCCACCTTGGGAACGGGTGCCGACGGCGCTTCCTGCGCGTGCAGCGGCAGCAGCACGGCTATCGACGCGAATCCTGCGAGAAATACTGTAGTTGTTGTCGTTCGCATAGAGGTATTTGGCCGCGCATACACTTGCCTGGAGCAGCGGCCTGCAACTCTTTCAAAGTAGCGAAGACAACCTAAATGTACGATTAATCGACTTGAACAAAGGGCAGACGGGTTCGCAAGTGAAAAGTTGTTGCTTCACACTTTTTTGACGCGAGGCGGCCGCCTCAGAAGGTGGCCACTAGGCATTCTTACCGACATCGCCCACGGGCAACCGCGCTGTAAACGTCGTTCCCGCTGCATCCGACTTGGTCAATTCCAGACGACCGTGATGCGCCTCTGCGATCCAGCGCGCAATCGATAATCCTAGCCCTGCTCCACCAGAATCCCCTTCGGCTCGCGAGCGCGCCTTGTCTGCCCGGAAGAAGCGCTCAAATATGCGCGCCTGCAGCTCCGCAGGAATTCCAGTTCCCGTGTCGTTGACACTGAGCGTGTAGTCGTCACCTTGTCGGCGACACTCAAGCGAGATTTGGCCGCCCTCCGGCGTGTATTTGATGGCGTTGTCCAGCAGGTTCAGCAGCATTCTGCGCAGCAGCGCTTCGTCCGCCTCGATTGGCAATTCCGGCTCGATCGCGGCAGACAAGGTAATCTTCTTCGCCAGCGCCAGCGATCTGGCCCTGCGCAGCACATCCGCGGTCAGTTCGTCCAGGTAGACGCTTTGCAGTTGCAACGGGTATTGACCAGCATCGGCGCGCGTCAGCGTGAACAAGTCCTCCACAATTCGCGCCAGACGCTGAGACTCGTCCTTTAGTATTCCTAGCGTTTCGCGGTATTCCTCGGGCGAGCGATCTGCGCGCGAAAGCGTCACTTCCGTTTCCCCGTGCAAAATGGCCACCGGCGTCCGCAGTTCATGCGAAGCGTCCGCCATGAAGCGTTTCTGTCGCTCAAAGGATTCTTCCAGCCGCTCCAGCAATTGATTAAAGGTAACCGCCAGTTGTCCCAGTTCGTCGCGTGGATTCAACACCGCCAACCTGGCGTGCAGGTTTGCCGCGCCCATTCCGCGCGCTTGTGTTGCCATCGCCGCCACCGGCTGCAAACTTTTTCTGGCCAGAACATATCCGCCGAGGCTCGCCACCAGCAATGCAGCAGGGATGGCGCACAAAAACGTATTGCGAATATCCTCCAGCATTTCGTGCTGCGGGTGCAGCGACTGCAGAACCACCAGCACGTACGTTCCGTCTGCTACCTCAACGCGCTTCGCATAGCCACGAAAGAAATCCCGCCGTGCTCGCAACGTGCGCATCGCCCGCCGTGAAGAGTCGGAAGCAGCTGCAAGCTCGCGGAACGATGGCGAAGCAAAAATGGTTGGCGTAAGTCGTTCCAGTGCGGGATCCGCTGCCGGCAGGTCCAGCGTGCTCAACACTACGTTACCGCTGGAATCAAGAACCACGAAAACGGTGTCGCGAAACCGGTGTTCCAGAATGGCCGCGCGCGCCGCCTCTTTCGCTGGATCGGGGCCGTCCTGATCCTTCAGTTCTGCCCGGAATGTAGTTGCGAACGCGTCAGCAATTTCAACAAGGTTGCTGTCGGTGCGTTGCGAACTATTTCGCGCGTACAGAACATATGTGAGCACCGCCAGTAGAATCAGCACCAACGCCAGCGCCAGCGTGTACCACACCGTCAGCCGTACCCGCACGGAATCAAGCATGAAGCTTTCTCGTGCCGCCTGCCGCGGGTGGCTTTCCAGGCTTCCCATTGCTCGCTGCGGCGTTTTCCTCGCCTGCGTACAGCACGTAGCCGCTGCCGCGACGGGTCTGGAGCATCGGTTTGGCCGCTCCCTCGTCGAGCTTCCGGCGCAGCCTGTTGATGTACACCTCGATCAAATTCGAAAACGGGTCGAACGATTCATCCCACACGTGTTCCGCGATTTCCGCTCGTCCAATCACCCGCCCAGCGTTGCGCGCCAGAAACTCCAACAGCGCATACTCCTTTGTCGTCAGCGAAATCGCGCGATGCCCGCGCTTCACCGTCTGCGCCGCCGTGTCCAGCACCAAATCTCCCACCACGATTTGCGGGGAACGCACGTCCTTCGGCCTGCGCAGCAAAGCCCGCAGCCGCGCCAGCAACTCGCCAAATTCAAATGGTTTTGTCAGATAATCGTCGGCGCCGGAATCCAGGCCGGTGATGCGGTCCTCCACGCCGTCGCGCGCGGTCAGCATCAGAATCGGCGTGCGTTTTCCCTTGGCACGAATTGCGCGGCAGGCGGCGAACCCGTCGATTCCGGGAATCATTACGTCGAGGATCACAACGTCGTAGTCGTTGATTTCCGCCTGATACACCGCGTCTTTGCCGTTCGCCACCACATCGACGGCATACGACTCTTCGCGCAATCCTTTCGCCACGAATCGCGCGATCCTCGCGTCATCCTCCACCAGCAGCAGTCTCATGCCCGTATCATACGGCAAATGATTCAGCGCGATAGCAGGGAACTATCGGCTTAACGCGCAAGCCGCTCTTCCATCTCATCCAGCGACCTGGGCCAATCCTCGCGCAGTAAGCGGCTCAGCGCGCGATCCGCCAACAATTTCCCTTCGGTCTGGCAGTGCGGGCAATAGTTCGTTTCGTTTGACGCATAGCGTATGCGCTGGATTTTCGTGCCGCACACCGGGCAAGGTTGCCCATATCTTCCATGCGCCGCCATTCCTTCGCGAAACGCGGTTACTTTCTCCGGAAACTTGTTACCAGCTTCTTCCCGCAAGCGCCGCGTCCAGTCTTGCAGTATATGCCGCACCGCTTCGTACAAACGTTCAATCTCCTCGGCCTGCAAGCGCTGCGTGAGTTTCACCGGAGATAGTCGCGCAGTATGCAATATTTCGTCGGAATACGCGTTGCCGATTCCGCTGAACGTGCGCGGGTCCGTGAGCGCTCGCTTCAACGTGTGGTTCGAAGCCGTCAGCGCCGCGCGGAACTCGTCGAGGGTCGCGTGCAAAACTTCCAGTCCGCCGGGATCGAGCTTCGCCAGTTCCTCATTTCCATCCACAACGTGCAGCGACGCGCGCTTCTTCGTGCCTGCCTCCGTCAACGTTAACGTGCCTGAATCGAAATCCAGCGCCGCCAGCGTTCGTCTCCCGTCGGGAGTCACCCGCTTCTGCACCCAATGCAGCCGGCCGGCAATCATCAGGTGAACTACCAGCCACAGTTCGCTGTCAAACTTCAGCGCGATGCGTTTCCCGACGCGCCTTAATTCCTTCACGGTGTGGCCTTGGATCGCCTCCACCGGAGGCTGCGCGGTTCGCAACAAAAATGGTCCGCGGATTTGGATTCGTTCCAGCACGTGTCCAAGAATCCGGCGCTCCAGCGCCTCGATGTACACGGTTATGTCAGGAAGCTCCGGCATCGGTTTTCAGAGGATGAATGCAGGCATTTCAGTTGGCTTTGCTGGCTTCCACGCCAAAGTCGTGGTCATGATTAAGCCTTTCTTTCGGGCGGTGAATTTCGCAGTACTACTTGGTGAGGGAGACTAGTCTAATCCCACCCGCGATGTAAACCCAATGAATGATTTGTGAAAAGACTGGCGCAGGCCAGCAGCATCCATTCGGCGAAACATGGTGCGATGGAGTAGAATCGGCCCACGCCCGCACAGAGACAGGTCGCAGTGACTTTACGGAGTGAACGATGAATCGAGCCGGAAAACCCAGGAACTATTTTCAACGCCACGGTGGCGCCGCAGCTATCTTTCTTTTTCTTTTGATCTTGATCCTGGCGCCGCAGGCATTCGCGAAAATGACCGTCGACTTTGATCCCAATCTCGATTTCTCGAAGTTCAAGACTTTTGCCTACATCGGCGGCGCGAATATGCTGGAGTTCCGGCAGTTGAATCCGAATTACATCACCGATCGGGTGCATTCGGGCGTGTCTCAGGCGTTGACGCAACGCGGCCTGAGAGAAGTAAAGCCCGATGAGAACCCAGATTTGGTGGTGCGCTATTGGGCCAACAGCCAATCATCGATTGTCTCGCCGTCGGCGGGAACCTGGGGACAATTTGGACAATATGTCAGCGACTACTGGGCATATACCTACGATCTGATGAAGTCGGAGACCGCCCTGGACGCGTCGCTGGTCATCGATCTGATTGCTGCAAAGCGAAAAGACCTGGCGTGGCGCGTGTACCTGGAGCAAAAGATCGTTGATGACGACAGCATCTGGAATCGAGTGCTGAATGAAATCTCCAAAGGCTTCGAAAGCTATCCGCCGTCTAAAAAGCAAATCGAAGAAAAGCGCAAGGAACGCGCCGAACATCCGCCGAAGTCTGCGGCGCAGTGACGGGAAGATAGCAACGATCTGTCAGCCGGCTTTCCCGAGGAGTTGGCGGGCGTATGCCGGAGCTTTGCCGGAATCTTCGTGTTTGCAGTAGGCATAAACGTCCACGCCTTGGGCTATCCAGGTGTCAAAACGTTTTTTCCACGCGCTGAGCTGCTTCGGCGTGTAGTTTTCCAGCCGCAGGCGCGCGTAGGTGAATCCGGCGGTGATGACGTCCGGTGGGGTTTGCTTCTCGGTTTCTGACAGGCACAGCGCGGTGTCATGCTGGCGAAGCACGGCGTACGTTTCATCCGTGTACCAGGATGGGTGGCGCACTTCGAAGGCGAAAGCAAAAGCGGGCGGGCGAAGCGCCAGAAAATCTTCCAGCAACGGGCGATCGAATTTGAAGTTGGGCGGCAACTGCACGAGGATGGGACCGAGGTGGTCGCCCTCGCTGAGCACGCTGGCCACTTCCAGGAAGCGCTTCAGAGTGCTCTCACAATCGCGCAACCTTTGAATGTGCGTAATTTTCTGGTTGGCTTTCAACGCAAAGCGAAAGCCCTCCGGAACCGTTTGCGCCCACTGCAACAGCACATTCTCTGTCGGCATACGATAAAAACTGTGGTTAATCTCGACGGTCGAAAATTGTTGGGCGTAGAAGCTGAGCATTTCGCGGTCCGCCAGCTTTTGCGGATAAAAACTCCCCTTCCACTCTTTATAGGAGTATCCAGACGTCCCAACGCGAAGCTGGCCCGACCCCGGCATGATGCACCTCCGTGCCCCGTCATTTAATCACGGCGCTGCGCCGCCAGAAAAGGCAAAGACTCCCGAATCCGGGCAATCAACGCCCTTTCGTTCGCGCCGGCATCCCTCGGCTGAGAAGCTCGATGGCTTCTTCCAGCCTTTGCTGCCGCTTCCAGAAGTCGCCCCACAGATCACCCTTTTCTTTCAGGCGCGCAAATACCGTCTTGATGTTCAAGGATTCGGGCCGCAGGTTTTTGCGCAGCTCTTGCGGCAAGATAGGCGCGGAAACGGGAGCCTTGGGAAACGCGCGCACGGAATAAGCAGCGGCCAGCGGACGTCCATGAGCATTCTGCTGAACATCGATCAGGATGCGGCCCGCAGGACGCTTCGCCACAGATCTTTCATTTGTCACCAGATTGGGATGCTCGCTGGTCACCGTGCGCGCCACAATCTCGGCAAACGTCCGCAACTGTTCATACGTGTAAACCGGTTCGACCGGAATATAGATGTGGATTCCCGTTGCTCCGGAAGTTTTTAGAAAACTGGCCAGCCGCAATTCTTGCAACTTTTCATGCAACGCTGCGGCAATCGTGACCGCAACGGAAAAGTCCGTGCCCTCGGATGGATCCAGGTCGAAGAAGAAATAGTCTGGATGATCCAGATCGTCATAGCGGCTGGACCACGGGTTGTGATCGATGCACCCGAGGCTCGTCAAAAACAGAAGCGAAGCGCGGTCATTGGCCGTGGCGTATTGAATTTCCTTGCCGCGTCCTTCGGAATCGACAGGCACGGTCTTGAACCAGTCGGGCAGCCCCTCGCGAACGTCTTTTTGAAAGAAAGCCTGACCTTTGATTCCGTCAGGATAGCGGCGCAAGACCAGCGGCCGATCGCGGAGAAAAGGCAAAATGAAGTCGGCGATGCGGTAGTAGTAGGCCAGTAGCTCGCGTTTGGTGAAGCCGGATTCAGGAAAGTAGATTTTGTTCAGGTGGCTCAGCCGCACGCGTTTGCCGTCCAGTTCAAGGCTGATCGTTTCGGCGCGGCCCTTGAACAGTTCTGCTTCGATCTGAGCTTTCGTGTTGAGCACCTTGCCCGTAACTTGTGGCGCGTGAACGATAGCAGGCGCGGCGGTCACTGGCTCGGCCTCGCTCTCCCAGCGGCAATCGCTGGGACGCGCGTCCTCGCGAAGCCCGACGAAAACGGGGTGGCGCAGAGCGTGTTCCTGCGTCCAGCCGCTGAACTTGACGCGCGCCACCAGCGCCGGCTCTATCCACGAAGGCTTTTCGTTGGTTGCGGGCACGGTGTCGAACGGGCAGTCTGCGGATGCCAGCTCTTTCAACTTGCCACTAATTTCTTGCAACTTTTTTCCGTCAAATCCGGTTCCCACGTGTCCAATGAAGCGCAGCTTCTTGCCTTGGTACAAACCCAGCAGCAGCGAGCCGAACGGAAGAGCGGGAGTGCGCGATTCGCTCCAGCCGCCTACAACTGCGTCGAGGGTCTTCGTTACCTTCAGCTTCATCCAATATGCGCTGCGCTCGGAAACATACGGGCTGTCAGCACGCTTGGCGACGATTCCTTCCAGACCGGTCTGCTTCGCCAGCTCGAAAAGTTCTTTTCCATGTTCCAACTGGTGATCGGCATAGCGAAACCGTTCTGATACATGCGCCAAACGCTGTAATAGTTGCTTGCGTTCCAGCAGCGGCGCTTTGCGCAGATCGTAACCGTCGCAATAGAGAAGATCGAACGCGAAGAAAACGACCGGCGTCTGCGAAACCAGATGCTCGCTCGGCGCGCGTACGTGCATGCGATCCTGCAGGCGCTCGAAGCTGCTGAGGCCGTGCTCATCCAGAGCCACGATTTCGCCATCAACAATCGCGTCCGATGCCGCAAAGGCCTGCGGAAGAAACGCCAGCTCCGGATAGCGTTCGGTGATATCGGTTCCGCTACGGGCGCGCAAATTCAAAACGCCATTCTCAATTCGGGCCAGCGCTCGCACTCCGTCCCACTTAATCTCAAACAGCCAATTCGGATCGGAGAACGCATGCTCGCGGAGAGTAGCCAGCATGGGTTCCACGCGGGCAGGCATGGCAGTCTTTCGCGCGCCGTCCAATTCGCCGGGCTCGATCGGAGTGGCGCCGCGCTTGGGTGGCAACTCTTCAGAAATTTCCTTAATCGTACGGCCGGTAAGGACCGAGCCATCGTGTTCGTCGATGTTATACCCGGGATCCTCGTCGGCGTCTTTGTGCTTGATGAATAGCCATTCGTTGCCCTTTTCGCTGTGCTTCAGCTTGACCAGCACAAAACTCCCGTGCAGCTTCTCCCCGTTCAAATTGAATTTGATCTCGCCTCGTTCGATTTGCTTGCTGGCGCTGGCGTCGCCAATCACGCTGAACGTTCCGCGGTCCCACACCATCACCGTTCCCGCGCCGTAATTGCCCTCGGGAATCTTTCCCTCGAAGCCCGCATAGTCCAGCGGGTGATCCTCGGTTTGCACCGCCAAGCGCTTGTCGGCGGAGTTCAGCGAGGGTCCTTTGGGGACAGCCCAGGACTTCAGCGTCCCGTCGATCGCCAACCGGAAATCATAGTGCAGGCGTGTTGCGCGGTGCTTCTGAACCACGAACGTGTCGCCATGTTCGGCTCCGGGTCGGACTTCTAGTTGCGGCAATTTTGGCTTGGGCAGACGGGTGCGTTTGGCGGCCGGGGAGGGCGCCTGTTGGACCGAACCGGCGGCGGATTCGGGTTCGCCGGATGGCTCGGGCGTGCGGTCGAAGCGGCGTTTTCGCTTATATTCTTCGAGCTTGCCCATGCGTGGATTCTATATCAGCCCGTGTTTTCGTTGGGATTGTCTACATCTTCGTAAGGATTCAGAAAGACCAAGTACAGGCTTCGATGTAGGCCGCTTGGCCTTACCGTGTGGTGATTTCCAAAATGAGCAATACCGCATGGGTTTATCTTGATTCTCGCCTGCCGGGAGGCTAACCTTAGACCCTTGCGCCGTCCCTAGGCTTACCGAAGGAGTTCGCTCATGGCCACCACTGTCTGGAAGGGTCACCTCACCTTTGGCTTGATTTCCATACCCGTGCGAATGTTTGCCGCGGCTCGCGGTGAACGCATCAGCTTCAACCAACTCCACAAGGAATGCCATTCGCGGCTGAAGCAGCCCTTGTTTTGCCCGGTATGCAATCGCAACGTGGAGCGGTCTGAAATTGTGAAGGGCTACGAGTACGAGAAGGATCAGTATGTCCTGTTCAGCGAGGAAGAGCTGGATAAGATCGAGCCTCCTTCGGCCCATGTGATGGAAATCTTGGAATTCGTCAAGCTCAATGAAATGGATCCGCTGTACTTCGATTCCTCCTACTACATCTCGCCGGAGGAAGCTGGAGTGAAAGCCTATAAGCTGCTGATGAAGGCTATGGAAGAGTCTGGTTACGGCGCCGTCGCCAAGCTCACCATGCACCAGCGCGAGCACATCGTGATCATTCGCCCAGGCAGCCGGGGCATGACGCTGCACACCATGTTCTATTCCAACGAGATCCGCGCTGCGGAATCTATTCCCACCGACAACGTCGAAGTGAAGGACCAGGAAAAGAAGCTTGCCGAGCAGCTCATCGCCAGCCTCGCTGCGCCGTTCGAGCCGCAGAAATATCGCGACGAATATCAAGAGAACGTGCGCGCCCTGATTGCTGCCAAACTTAAGGGCCAGGAAGTTACGGAAGTCGCCCAGCCGCATCTGGCGCCCGTAATCGACTTGATGGAAGCTTTGAAAAAGAGTATCGCTGAGAAGAAAGCTCCTGCTGCCGCCGCGGAAGTCGCCGCAGGGCCCGTGCCCGTCGGGAAGAAGCCACCCGCGCGAGCAGTGCCGGCAGCTGCAACCACGCAGCAGAAAAGGGCAGGCAAGAAAGCCGGATAATTCTGAATGGGTACGACCGACAGATTTACTCCCGAAGACGTGCAGCGCATTTTGGGTCTGACCGGGAAGCAGTTGGACCAATGGGACCGTTTGCGCCTGGTTTCTCCTCGAAACGAGTTGGGAACTCCGTGGTACGACTTTCGGGACTTAATCGGCCTGCGTACCGTTAAACAATTAGTCGAAAACGGAGTTTCAGCGAACCGCTTGCAGCGCACGATGGCGGCACTTCGCGACAAGCTTTCCCAGGTGCATGTGCCGCTGGCGGAGCTTCGCGTTCTTTCCGACGGAAAGGATGTGATTGTGGAACGCGAGGGCGCGCGCCTGGAGCCGCTTTCCGGCCAGTTCGTATTGAATTTCGAGACTCGAGAGCTCGACGAACGAGTTCGCGTCATGGCCGAGCCTACGGCCGACGAATGGTTTGCCAGAGCGTTGCAATATGAAGCCGACGGAGCCACCAGGGCGCAAGCAGTTGACGCTTACGATCACGTTTTGCGCCTCGATTCCCAAAGGCTCGACGCGTTGATCAATTGCGGAACCCTCTATTACGGAGATCGCAGTTTGGAGAAAGCGGCCGAGTGTTTTCGCCGTGCTCTCGCTCTGGATTCCGAAAACGCACTGGCGCATTTCAACCTAGGCAGTGTGCTGGAAGATATGGGCGACTTCGAGGGCTCGCGGCAACATCTGCGGCAAGCGGTGCGATTGCTGCCCGACTATTGCGATGCGCATTACAATTTGGCGTTCGTTTGCGAGAAGTTGGGCGCGTTTGCCGAAGCGCGAGAGCACTGGCAAGCCTATGTCGAACTGGACCCCGCGGGTCCGTGGTGCAACTATGCGCGCCAGCGCCTGGTTTCCGGCAAGGCGGCAAAATCGGCGGTCATCACTAGGGGCTAGCTGCGTTCGCTCGAACCAAAGCCCGCCTCGACTCATCTATCTTCTAGAGGTGCAACGCAATGTGCAGAAACATCCGGCCGCTTTTCAATTTCGATCCGCCTGTCACTCCTGAAGAGATTCGCGCGGCTTCGCTGCAATTCGTCAGAAAAATCAGCGGCTTCACCAAGCCATCCCTCGCAAATGAAGCCGCATTCCGGGCGGCTGTCGACGATATCTCCGCCATTTCTGCGCGCCTGATTCATTCGCTCGAGACCAGCGCGCCACCCAAAAACCGCGAACAAGAAGCCGAGAAAGCAAAAGCGCGCTCCGCAGCCAGGTTCGGCGATTAAACCCTCCAGGTCTCTCGAAGTTGCTCACGGCTTGCGCACCTGTCCCAGCGAACCAAAACGCCGCTAGTCCCTTGAAAATACTGCACTTTGTTCTTAAAACCGCGTGAATCCGGCACACCAGCCGTTTACAACTTTTTACAATCCTTTGCGATGTCTTGACACACTCCCTTTGCCGGGTCTTTATAGTCTTGTTTCGTAAGGCGGATGAACGAGGCTGAGAATGTCCAAGAAGAAGTGGCGACTAACGGACCGCACGCGAACGCTTCTGACGCTGGAGCTGGCCATCACGCTTCCAGCGGCGGCCTTGATGGCCTTCAGCATTTGGAACCTGAAGCATATCCAGCGCTCTGAGGCCGTCGAAGCGGCTATCCAGCGCGACTTCGCCCACGTGTTGGCGATCGCCGAAAAGAAAACCATGTACAAAGCCAACGACCTGATCACCCCAGTCCGAGAGGAATTCCCCGGTCCCGATCAGGACCACGCCATGATTAAGGCCAAGCTCGAGCACATTTTGGCCGAGCACCCCGAATTGTCTTATGCCTTTCTGTACGACAAAAAGAACAACCTGATGATTAGCCGCGCGCAGCCCGCACGCGACAAGGATCCAGAGTTCTGCGCGCGCACGCAAGATGCCATCAACATGGTGGCGACGTGGTTTCCCCTGGAAGCCTCCGACATGTCGGCCCGTGTTCGGATCATGGAGGAAAAAGACGAACCTCCCGTGGTGATCACCGGCGAGTGGATGCATCAGGACAATCAGTACAACTATCAGAGCCTGGTCTATTTTCTGCCTCCGCATACCCCGAAAGACCGCGTGGTACTCGGCGCCGTGGCGTTCGATGATGAATATCTAAAACACACCTTCATGCCGGCCATGATGAAAGAGGTGTTGAGCAGCAAGAGCGAGGTGCTAAAAGGTGACAATCCGCCAGTGATGATGATTCGCCCGTCAAAAGGCGATTACACACCCTGGGTCAGTTCCGGGAATTGGGCCGATGGCAAGCCGGAGGCAGAGCGTGCCTTTCAATGGGTTTTCCCGGGCTTAACTGCGGCCATCAAATACCAGGGGACTACGGTCTCAGATATGGTGTCCCGGTTTCTGCGGTACAACTACCTGGTTTTGACGGCACTCTCTTTGTTGATGATCGGCGGAATCTGGATGACCTATCGCAACGTCTCCAGGGAAATGACGTTAGCGAAACTGAAATCCGATTTCGTGGCCAATGTCTCACACGAATTGCGTACGCCGCTGGCCCTGATTCGCCTGTATGCCGAAACGCTGGAACTGGGACGGATCTCCGCAAAAGAAAAATATCAGGAGTATTTCCGCATTATTCGCGAAGAGAGCGAACGCCTGACCGCGCTGATCAACAATATCCTGGATTTTTCCCGCATTGAGGCAGGACGCAAGGAATACGAGTTCAAAGAGACGGACCTGGCGGAACTGGTTCACTCCACATTGGAATCCTATCGCTTTCAGATCCAGCAAAACGGTTTTGCGTTCGAGGAAAATATTTCCGGCGACATTCCGCCTGTAAACGTCGATCGCGAAGCCATCGCACGGTCCCTGCTGAATCTGGTGAACAATGCCCTGAAATACTCCAAGGATGACAAGTACATTGGCGTGAGCTTGTACCGCTCGAACGGCTCCGTGAACCTGGAAGTCCGCGACCACGGCATCGGCATCCCGGCCCACGAGCAGGAAAAAATCTTCGAAAAATTTTACCGCTGCGGCGATCCGTTGGTTCACAACGTGAAAGGCTCCGGTCTCGGCCTCTCGCTCGTGCGGCACATCGCGCGAGCGCATGGCGGCGACGTGCTGGTCGAAAGCCATCCCCAAAAGGGCAGCAAATTTATCATTGCGCTGCCGTTGGCTTTCCCTCAACAAACGGGGAATGCTGTTGCGTGAGGAACAAGGATCGTCATGGTGCAAGGCAAGCATAAGGGAGACGGCATGGGAACAGCGAAGATTCTGATCGTCGAGGACGAGCCGAACATGGTTGCCGGCCTGCGCGATAACTTTGAGTACGAAGGCTTCCAGGTGTTGACGGCGCTCGACGGTGTCGAAGGACTCGAGCGCGCGCTAAAAGATTCACCCGACCTGGTGGTGCTGGACGTGATGATGCCGCGCATGAGCGGCCTGGATGTTTGCAAACAATTGAAAGCCAAGCGTCCTTCCATTCCCATCATTATGCTGACCGCGCGCGGACAAGAGGTCGATAAGGTGGTCGGCCTGGAACTCGGCGCCGACGACTATGTCACCAAGCCATTCTCCATTCGTGAATTGTTGGCTCGCGTAAAGGCCGTGCTGCGCCGCGCGCAAACCGTCCCCAAAGAGCAGGACCGCTATTCCTTCGGTGACGTCGAAGTGAATCTGCGGAGCTACCAGGTGCGGCGCGGCGGCAACCCGGTGGAGTTCTCCAGCAAGGAATTTGACTTGCTCAAACATTTTCTATGCCATTCGGGAGAGACGCTAAGCCGCGAGCGCCTGCTCGACGAGGTTTGGGGCTACGAGAATTTTCCGACTACCCGCACGGTGGACGCCCACATCGTGCGCATTCGCCAGAAACTGGAGCCAATTCCAGACCAGCCGCGGTTCTTTCTGACCGTGCATGGAGTGGGCTACAAGTTCGTAGGATGAGGATAAGGGGACGTGATCATGGCAACCGCAGAAACGCTGATCGGAACGCGAAAGCCGCCTGCGAATCGTGTGGCGCGGGATAAAAAACGCGCTGCGCAAGGCGGCGCGCAGCAGTCCTTACGAACCGTCGCGTCACCGAACCTCTCGGAGAGCATTCAATTGTTGCGGCAAGAACGCGATGCGGTTCGTGCGGAGCACGCCAAGCTGCAGCAAGCCATCTACGAGGCCGCTCAGGTCCAGCGGCGGCTGTGCGCTCCACGCGAATTAGTTTCAGGCGAGTTCGAGATTGCCGGGGAAATTTTTCCGGTGCGCCACCTGTCGGGAGATTTTTTCAAGGTGATGCAACTTGACGCCGTGTTGGGGCTCACCGTTGGCGACATCGCGGGCAAGGGATTGTCCGCGGGCATTTGGCAGGCGCATCTCATGGATTTGATCCAGCGCAACGCGCGAACCTACCTGCGTCCGGCAGATGCCGTCGCCGCCGTGAATCGCGAACTATGCCAGGACAAAAGTGAGCCGCCGATCGCGGCGCTGTTTTTTGCGAGGCTCGATCTGGAGCGGAATGAACTGGTGTATTGCAACGCCGGGCTGCCACCTCCGCTGATTCTCAAACGCAACAAGTCCGTCGAGCGGCTGGAAGAGGGCGGCCCCATGCTGGGCGCCCTACAGCAAGCGAATTACAGTTCGGGGACAGTGCGACTCGATCCTGGCGATATGTTGTTGGCATATTCCGACGGCTTGACGGAATGCCGCAATCCGCAGGAGGAAGAGTTCGAAATGGCAAGATTGACCGCCGCGGCCCAAGCGCTCAGCGGCTCAAGCGCGAACCAGGTGCTGTTCTCCACGCTCGGTGCGGTACTCGACTTCGCTGATGCGTGCCCGCCGGGCGATGATTTGACGCTTCTGGTTGTGCGTCGCCGCGAAGCTACTGAACAGTTCGCTAGCGCGGACAACAACGATTTCCCGAAGACTCGCCGTCGGCCCACGTCGGTTGTGCGACCGAGGAAAGTTGCGAGCAGCGAAGAACGAACTACTGCGAACTAGCTGAATCGTAACGACGACCTCCACAATTTTCTCGTGCAGGTCCGACAGTATTGGTGTGCAAATTGAAAGGAAAGGACTGGAGATGGCAACCGAATCAACTTCAATGCTCATGGAAGAACCGCAGGTCTCCTCAGCCCTGCGCCAGCCGCAACCAATCTGCCCCGATGTTTTGGGCTCCATCTATACGGATCACTATCAATATGTTTTGCGGATCTGCCGGCGATTTTTCCGCCGACCCGAAGACGCCGAGGACGCCGCCGCGGAAGTTTTCCTGAAGCTTTACCGCGTGCTGCATCAAAGAGACGTCACCATGCCATTTCGCCCTTGGGTTTCTCAGGTGGCCGGGCGTCACTGCATTGATAAACTGCGGCAAAAAAAGTGCGAACGGAGTTCCTCTTTGGAGGACATCGACGTCAGCGATTTCGCCGATCGCTCCACCCCTTCACCGCTCTCCGAGATTCTGCGCAAGGACGAGCAGCGCCAACTGCGGGAGCACCTTACGCGCTTGCCGGAAAAATACAAGGTTCCGCTCATGATGCTGTATTACAAGCGTATGAGTTATTCCGAGATTGCCGGGACGTTGAACACGCGTCTTCCGGCAATTCGAATGATCATCTTCCGCGCCAAAGACTTCCTGCGACGTAACTTGCGGCGCGAGCAGTACGGCGCGAACTAGCAAACCCGATCATTTGAAGTCAATACGTGTGCGGTGGTGTTCGAGCCAGCGGCAGGTTTCCCAGAAGTGAGGCTCTCAGTGAGCGGGAGATGTTTTGAAGGCAGATGCTGCCCTTATTACAGTGAGAGCCTCGGCCCGACAGATTGCCCCGCCGGGATACCAGTAACCATACGCTCTTCTACCGTTGATCACTAGAAGCTGTTGCACAACCATGAACAAGCCATTGAAATGACTATGGTTGAGTATTGGGAAATGGGAGATAAGCAAAGTCAGCAGCGCCGAAGGAGGGCCGATGGCGCGGTCCGGTCCGTTGCTGACCGAAGCGCAGTGGAAGAAAATCGCGCCCTTGCTCCCCAAACCGCCCAAACAACGCAAGGGTGGTCGTCCGTGGATCGAGAATCGCCATGTGCTGGAAGGGATTCTGTGGATTCTGCGGAGTGGGGCTCGCTGGCAGGATCTGCCGGAGAAATTCCCGCATCCTTCGACGTGCTGGCGGCGACTGCGAGACTGGGAGGAGCGGGGCATTTGGTTGAACATCTGGCGGTCGTTTCTGAGCGAGTTGAACGAGCGCCAGCAATTGAAGTGGAGCGAATCGTTTCTGGACGGGAGTTTCGCTCCTGCGAAAAAAGGGGCTGCGGAGTCGGAAAAACCAAGCGGGGCGAGGGACGAAGTTGATGGTGGTGGTCGACGGCCGCGGTCTTCCTCTGGGAAACTACCTTCACTCTGCATCCCCGGCGGAGGTCAAGCTCGCGGAAACGACGCTTGCAGCGATCCGGGTAGAGACGACCGTCATCCGGCGGGCCGTCCACGACAGAAACCGCTGCGGGTGATCGCCGACAAAGCGTACGACAGTGATCCGTTGCGAAAGCGTTTGCGACGTCGCGGGATCGAACTGATCTGCCCACACAAGAAGAATCGCATTCGACCTGCGACCCAGGATGGCCGAGCCCTGCGTCGCTACCGAAGGCGATGGATTGTCGAACGGACCAACGCGCCTGGCTCGGGAATTTCCGTCGCCTGGTGGTGCGTTACGATCGCGCTCTCACGATCTATGGCGCATTCTTTCATATCGCATGCTTCATGATCGTCTTACGGAGGGTTGTGCAATAGCTTCTAGCATAAAGTGGTAGTCAGACGGCCTCGCCCACTGGCTGGGTGCCCGGCTATGCGCCGAAGGGCGGATAACAGTCGTAATTGCGCTGCGAGACGATCTTTCCGTCGCGAAACGTGAGAAACATCGCCACGAACGCCTTCATTTCTCGCCCGGCGGGCAAGTTCATCACCGGAACCGCAAGAATTCCGTGCCATTCCAATTCGACGGCTACCTCCTCGCCATTCTCAACAATCCGCTGCACGTTATAGCTTTGCGACTGGAGGATTTTGCGCCCCTGCTCATAGGCGGCGCCCAGATCGGCAAAGCGACGGACACGGCCTTGTGGCTGAATGCGGTTCGGAAACTCGTGGAAGACCGCATCAGGCGCGAAAAAATTGGCGATTGTTTCGGGGCCGCCCATGGCAGCGATCGCCTGCAGATATTGGTGAACGCGCACAACATTGCTTGATGTCATGGCGTAAGCCTCCTAACCGCATGGCGACACGTGCCAGCTCAATATCCCCTGACAGATCAACCAGATTGCAGGCTGCAGCCCACAAGCTGACGTTGCATAACAGGGCACGCAACATTGTACTGGGTGACTAGGGTCACAGATGTCTTCTACCCGCGGCGCGTATCGTATACGCAATGGGCTCGTCCGTGTAACGAGGGACTGTTGCTGCCCTCTCCTAACCTCATGTTCGAGTTTCGACGAGCCCGTTTACAAATACCATGCACTTGTTTCGACTGGATTATATTTCCTGCGTCCTGACCGTTGGTTCGACCCTTCTTATAGGTAAGAAGCGGTGGGAAGGCTGGCTGATTGCCGGATTGAACAGCGCGCTGATCTGCGTCATTGCGGTCGACACGTCACAATTTGGATTCATTCCCGCTAATATTTTTTGCCTCGCGTTGTACAGCTACAACATCCGCGAATGGAACAAGATCTCGCAGCCTCCAAGCCAACAAGCATAAGAACTCAATAGGCTTTCTGTTTTCCGGCTTGCTCCACCCATCGGTTCAATACGCCCGCGAAAAACGGCGGCATTTGGGTAAATGTCAAACCCATTCCTTGCCGCGGCTCCAGATACACTACCGTCGCGTGAGTCTCCAGGAATTCTGTCTCGGTATAAATTTCCATCAGTACGTCGGTGCCTTGCGGAAGCGGATTCATCATTTCCACGTAGCAGCCGTGCAGACTCAGGTCGCTGACTCGCGAGACGGTGCGAACGCTTTCCTTCTCATCGATGATTTCTGCTCTCGCAGTGAACGGATGCCGTGGTGCTCGGCGTCTTTCGGATTGCATTGGTGTTGGCCTATCAGGGGCGGGAGTCAACAATGCTAAACCAGTGTTTTGCGTCCAGCAAGAGGCGCGTTTCCCGGCGTTTCCCGGTTCAGTTCAGCTGCGCGACAGGTTTGCAGGCGTTACTCGTCGCGTAACGCAACCATTGGGTCCACGCTCATAGCTCGCCGTGCAGGAACATACGAGGCAAGTGCCGCAACGGTGGCAAGAGCAATCGCAACGCAAACGAGAGTGAGGGGATCGTTAGCGGAAATGCCGAAGAGCAGGTGGCCAAGCACGCGCGAAGCCGCGACCGCGCCGACCCCTCCTACTATCAGCCCCGCCGAAATTAGGAATAGCGTTTCGCGCGAGACCAAACCAAGTATTGCACTGCGTGACGCTCCGAGCGCCACGCGTATGGCGATCTCATGCGTGCGGCACGCCACGGAATAAGAAATCACTCCGAAGATCCCGGTGGCTGCCAGCAGCAATGCCATCGCTGCGAATAGTCCCAACAAAAATGTGCGAAACCTGGGTTGTGCTACGGAGGCGTTCAAGATATCCGGCATCGACGCGATATCGCTGACCGGCAAATCCTTGTCGAGTGTTGCCACCTGCTGGCGAATCGTCGCTGCCACACTCGATACGCTGAGGGGACTCTTCACCACGACCACGGCCCCCGGGAAGGGCGCTTGCGAAAAAGGAACGTACATCATCGGCTTGGGACTGTCGCTTAGGGAGATGTCTCGAACATCTCCGACAATTCCCACAATCTGCCGCGGAATTCCCGGCTCAGGTGGAAAGGCGAATGAGATTTGCTTTCCAAGCGCATTCCCGTTCGGAAAATAGATTTGCGCCAAGGCTTTGCTGATCACTGTGACGTTGGGCGCGGACATTAAATCGCGCTGGTCGAACAGCCGCCCGGCCAAAAGTGGAATTCCCATGGTGCGAAAATAGTTGTGACTGACGGAAACGTAGTCCGCGGTTCTGGATGTGCTCGCAGAAAGCGGAGGTTCTCCGACGATTTCAAAAGTTATGTTGACGTTTCCATCCGCGATTGGCCCCGGAAGGGTCACGGCGGAATCTTCTAGACCTGGTTCCGACTGCAGCTGCCGAAGCAATTCGTCAGAAAACGCAATCCATTGTTGCGGCGTCGAATATTGAGCGCGTGGCAGCGAGACCTCGGCCTTGACGATGTGCTCAACGTTGAAACCAGGATTGACGGCGGTAAGCTTGGCAAGGCTGCGCAGCACCAGCCCTGCCCCAACAAGCAGCATCACCGCCAGGGCAATTTCTGCTGTGGCCAGGATGTTACGCATGCGGCGGCCACCGCTGCTTTCGCCGGAGCGCGCTCCGCCTTCACGCAAATTCACTTGCAAATTGGAATTAGCGACGAGAAACGCCGGGGCCAATCCAAAGGCAACGCTGGCGATGGCCGACAGACCCAGCGCAAAAAATAAAACAAAATAGTCCACGCGAATGGCGTTCACGATGGGAACTTCTGGGGGAATCAGTGCCACCAGCGCTTGAACGCCCCAATATGCCAGCACGATTCCCATCGCTCCGCCCAGCAAACCCAGAACGGCTGTCTCGCTTAATAATTGGCGAATAATCCGCGCGCGCCCCGCTCCCAGCGTAGTTCGCACAGCGATCTCTCGGGCACGGGATGCCGCGCGGGTAAGCAGCAGGTTGGCAATATTGGCGCACGCGATCAACAGCACCAGGCCGACGGCTCCAAGCAACACGAATAGCGCGGGCTTCACGTTTCCAACGATCATGTCTTGCAGCGGCGCTGTGCGGATTAGCCAGCCGCTATTCTCAGCAGGGAACTCCTTCGCCAAGTTCGAAGCGAATGCATCCATCTCTGCCTGAACTTGTCTCATCGGGACGCCGGGCCTGACGCGCCCGGTCACTTGCATCCAGTGGCCGTTACGGCGCTGCATGAAAGGCCCAAACAGCGGGTCTTGCGCAACAGGAACCCAGAGCTGCGGTGCCTCCGTCACGGAAGGAAATAACGGGAAGCGAAATGCGGCCGGCATGATTCCGACAACGGTAAATGAGCGCTTATCCACATCGATGGTGCTGCCGATGATGTTCGGATCAGCTCCCAGCGGCCCACGCCAAAGAGTTTCTCCAAGCACGACTACGGGCGGCGCACCGGGTTTGCTGTCTTGCGGGTAGAAAATTCGCCCGGCGAGAGGTTTCACCTCGAAGAGTGAAAGAAAATCCCCGGTTACGACCGCGGTATTCACTACCAAGGGCTCGCCCCGCCCCGTAACCGTCAGCTGGTGGCGCTGCGCCCCTGCCACTGCGCTGAAAACATGGTTCTGCTCCTTCAGTTCCTGGAAGTTCGGATACGACCAGCCTGTTTGCACCGTTTCGTCTTGCGCTTGCTGCTGGAATACGTTGAATAACGCTTCCGACTTGGCGCAGGGAAGTGGCTTCAAAAGCACGGCATAAACCACGCTGAAAATCGCGGTATTCGCGCCGATGCCCAGGGCCAGAGTCAGAACGGCTACCGCGGTGAATCCGGGATTCTTGCGCAGCATCCGCAAACCGAAGCGCAAGTCTTGCCAGCAGGTCTCGACAATCGATTCCCATCCGGCAGCGCGCACCGTTTCCTTCGCCACGCCGAGGCTTCCGCGGTCCAGTCGTACTGCCCGAGCCGCATCGTCACGGCTCATCCCTTGCTTCATCTGTTCCTCGGTGGCCATTTCCAAGTAGGTGCGCAGTTCTTCGTCCAGTTCCTGTTCCACTTCTTTCTCTTGGAACAGCGATCGCAGCCCGCTTGTGATGTTCTGCAGTGAAAACATATCGGCTTACTGCGCCTCCAGAATTCGGGCAATTGCCGCCACTTGCCTGCTCCATTCTTGCGTCTCGCTGCTCAGTTGCTTTTGTCCCCGTTCGGTAAGGGCGTAGTATTTCGCGCGCCTGCTATTCTCCGTGGCTTTCCATTCACTTCGGATCAGTCCGGCACGTTGCAAGCGCTGGAACGCCACAAACAAAGAGCCCGCATTTACGTGGAACACGCCTTTGCTGATCTGTTCGATGCGAACGGCGACTCCATATCCGTGTATCGGCTCTAGCGCCAGCGTCTTTAAAATGAGCATGTCCAGCGTGCCTTGCACCAGATCACTTGGCTTGTCCGCCATGAACTTGCTTCCCCCTGACAAACAAGAGGAGAATACGCCGTTCATCCTGATTGTCAAGAGGAATCCGGCCCAGAACTACGGAAGCTGGGTGCCGAGGAAACCTCCGGAACGGAACGTCTCAATGCCTTCTAAGTCGTTTTATTTTAGAGTGATATAGGCGGTGGCGCGAAAAGGACAGAAATCGCTTGCAATTGATATAGTGTTGTAGTTAAGTATAACACATGGCCGGGCCGCCAAATGGGTCAGGCCGTTCCGAGAAGAACCAACAATGCGACTATTCCCATCAGCGCTTCTGTTCTGCCTTCTGACTCCGACTCTGGCTTTGTCTCAGGACAATCCGAATCCGCTCAGCACATTCAATCGCACTGCTTATAGTGCAGTGAAGAATATCCTGTTGCGCTCCGCCGAAAAGATGCCCGAAGAGAATTACAGCTTCAAGCCCACCGACACAGTTCGCAGCTATGGCCAGATCGTCGGGCACCTTGCCGATTCGCAATATATGTTTTGTTCCATTGAACTCGGCGAGAAAAATCCTGACCTGAAAATCGAACAATCCAAAATCTCGAAAGCCGATCTAGTCGCGGCACTCAAAGGTGCGTTCGCTTACTGCGACAAGGCGTATGACGGTATGACCGACGCGTCCGCGCCTCAAATGGTAAAGCTTTTCGGAAATGATATGCCGAAGCTGGGAGTGCTGACAGCCAACAACATGCACGATCTGGAGCATTACGGCAACCTCGTCACTTACATGCGGCTGAAGAACGTCGTTCCTCCGACCAGCGACCCAAACTTTCAGCCCATGCCACAGCCGAAGAAATAGTGTGCGTTCGATCGATTTTTCGGGGCGATCTTCATCCTCATTGAAAAGCTTAAGGAGAATCAAAACATGAAATACTTTCGATCTATGCTGTCTGTCATTGCTCTGATGTCGCTTTCCGCCGTGATGCTCGCGCAGTCTGATGCGCAAAAGGCTCCAACTGATTCGCAAAAAGCCTTCGACAAACTGAAGACGCTGGCCGGTTCGTGGGAAGGCCGCGTGACAACCGCGCCGCCACAACCCGGAATGGGAGACGGCGCGCTGACGGACGTCTCGCTGCGCATCACTTCGCGCGGAAACGCGATGGTGCACGAGATGAAGGAAGCCGGGACGGCGGACGATCCGACTCGTTACGATCATCCCGTTACTATGTTCTATCTGGACAGCGATCGCCTGCTCTTGACGCACTATTGTGATGCTGGGAATCGTCCCCGCATGTCCGGCAAGATTTCGTCGGACGGAAAAACGGTCGAATTCGAATTTCTCGACCTTTCCGGCGGCACGCAGTATGGACATATGGACCATGCCGTGTTCACATTCGTCGACGCCAACCATCACATCGAAGAGTGGACCTACATGATGCCCGGCGACAAACCAGTCCACGCGCGCTTCGAGCTGCAGCGCACAAAATAACCGGAGGGTATTTTTCTGAGAGCTATGTGCAACCCATGATGGATCGTGAGTGGAACGACAGTCAGCCGATTTACCGCCAGATTCGCGACCGCGTCGTCGCCATGATCCTCGACGGCGTGCTGAAGGAAGGCGATCCGCTGCCGTCCGTGCGCAGTGTCGCGGCCGAGAATCGCGTGAATCCGCTTACGGTCCTGAAGGGCTATCAACAACTGGCGGACGAGGGGCTCGTCGAGACTAGGCGAGGTCGCGGCATGTTTATCAATACCGGCGCGCGCAATCTGCTGCTGCAGAGCGAACGCCAGAAGTTCCTTGCGGAAGAGTGGCCCAAAGTCTCCGCAACCATCCAGCGCCTCGGACTGACGCCGCAAGAGCTGCTGCAAGCCGCCGCACCCACGCAACCGCCATCGCATCCCGCAGATGATAAGGAGGAGCCGAAGCCATGACAGTGATCGAAGCACGCGGACTCCGCAAAGTCTTCGGCAGCACCGTCGCCGTCGACAATGTGAATTTGCATGTGGAAGAAGGCCGCATCCTGGGACTCATCGGTCCCAACGGAGCCGGCAAGAGTACCGCGCTCAATGCCATTCTCGGCCTCACGCAATATCAGGGAGAACTGAGGGTGCTCGGACGCGACCCCTGGGTCGAGCGCGAACAACTCATGCGCGACGTCTGCTTCATCGCCGATGTGGCCGTATTGCCGCGTTGGATGCGAGTCACCCAGGCGCTAGACTACGTCGCTGGTGTTCATCCGCGGTTCGATCGTGCCAAGGCAGAAGGTTTTCTTGCCAAGACCGCGATCAAGTCCAGCAGCAAGGTCAGGGAATTGTCGAAGGGCATGGTCACGCAACTGCACCTTGCGCTGGTAATGGCTATCGATGCCAGATTGCTGGTGCTCGACGAGCCCACGCTTGGCCTCGACATCCTGTATCGCAAGCAGTTCTACGATTCGCTGTTGAACGATTACTTCGATCGCACCCGCACCATCGTTGTTACCACGCATCAGGTGGAAGAAGTACAGCACGTGCTCACCGATCTGATGTTCATCAACCACGGCCGCATCGTCCTTGATTGCAGTATGGAGGAATTCGAGGCGCGCTATGTGGAACTGATGGTCAATCCCGAGCAGCTCGCCGCAGCGCGCGCTCTGAAGCCTATCCACGAGCGCCAGGTGTTCGGTCGCAGCATCTTGTTGTTCGAGCGTGTCGACCGCCAGCAACTGGCCGGACTTGGCGAAGCGCGCACGCCCAGCATCGCCGACGTTTTCGTTGCCATGATGGGCAACATGATTGGCAATCCGTCGGGACAGGCACAAGCAGCACAAGGAGCGGTTAGATGAGCACCGAATCGAACGCTGTGCCGCAACCTCCCCTCGGCTCGCCGGCAACCGCGCCGGCTTCCGTCTCCGCGTCTCGGCTCTTCTATTGGTCGGTGCGCCGCGAATTGTGGGAGAACCGTTCTATTTATTTTGCGCCGCTGGCCGTCGCCGCAGTCGTGCTGCTCGGATCCGTCGTTAGCATGGTTGGTGTGCCGCGCAGTGTGCGTGGAGTGGCGACACTCGATCCCGCGATGCAGTCTGCCATGCTCGCTCACCCGTATGCTCACATTTCCATGCTGCTCCTCGCGACTGGAATCCTCGTCGGCGTGTTCTATTGCCTCGAGGCGCTGCACGGTGAACGACGTGATCGCAGCATCCTGTTCTGGAAGTCGCTGCCGGTTTCGGATCTCACGACGGTGCTCTCAAAGGCCGTCTTCCCGCTTGTCATTCTACCACTGATTATTTTTGTCACCACGGTTGTCCTGCAGTTCCTTATGCTGGTGATGAGCAGCGCAGTGTTGTTGGCCAGCGGTGTCGGCGTCACAACCCTGTGGACGCGGTTGCCGCTCTTTCAGATGCAGTTGGTCCTGCTGTACGGTCTGATCGTGATTGCGCTCTGGCATGCGCCCATCTACGCCTGGTTGTTGTTCGTCTCCGGCTGGGCGCGTCGCGCCACATTCTTGTGGGCCGTGCTGCCGCTGGTGGCGATCGGCGTCTTCGAGTGGATCGCTTTTCGCACTTCGTATTTCGGCGCCCTGATGAAAGACCGCCTATTTGGATTCGCTACTCACGCATTTGCCTTCCACCTGCCGGGCAACGCTCCGGTCGATCCGCACTTTATTCCGTTGGCGCTGCTTAGTCCCGGCAAATTCCTGGGTACTCCGGGTCTGTGGCTAGGGCTGATTGTCGCGGCCGCATTCCTGGCGTTGGCGGTACGATTGCGCCGCTATCGCGAGCCGATCTGATTCGTGGCTTCGCCCCTCTTTAGTGCTTCGAATCTCTACAATATTTCCGGCCGCCACTCGTCTACAACTCTAGATGAATGAGCCAGCGAGGATCGTGGAGATGACCGAGCCAGACCGCCAGATCTCCGAGATCGTCGCGCAACAACGATCCCGGCTGCGCAATTTCATCCGCCGTCGTGTGCCTAATCCGTCTGACGCCGAGGACATCGTGCAGGAAGTTTTCTATGAACTGGTGGAAGCGAACCGTTTGCTGATGCCCATCGAGCACGTAACCGGTTGGCTTTTTCGCGTGGCGCGCAATCGCATCATCGACCTGCTTCGCAAAAAGAAGCCACAGACCTTCAGCGACGCGACGGTCGAGGGTGAAGGCGGCAAGATGCTCTACATTGAGGACCTTTTGCCCTCGCCCGATGCCGGGCCCGATGCGCTCTACATCCGCAACGTCCTTCACGATGCGCTGGAACTTGCCATCGACGAACTGCCCGACGACCAGCGCGACGTCTTTGTGGCCCACGAACTGGAAGGCCGCAGCTTCAAAGAGATGGCCGCCGCGACTGGCGTGAGCGTGAACACCCTGCTCTCACGTAAACGCTATGCGGTGCTGCATCTGCGCGAGCGATTGCAAAGCGTGTACGACGAGTTTACGAAAGAATGAGGAACCGAATATGAAATGGAAGAAAATGATTTTCATTGCTCCGCTGGGAATTCTGGCGATGCTGCTGTTTGTCTTCATCGGGGGCCAGATCGTATTGCACTTGTGGAATTGGCTGCTGCCGCCGCTATTCGGCTTTCGCCTGATCAACTTCTGGCAAGCGCTTGGGCTTCTGTTGCTGTGCCGCATCCTGTTCGGCGGATTAGGGCGTCACGGTGGTTACGGCCGCTCTCACTTCCGTCGCCGCATGGAAGAGCGCTACGGCCACACCACGCCGGAAGACCGCGAACAATTCCGGCAACGCATGCGCGAACGCTTCGGCTTCGGCCCGTCCAACTGCGAGAACAAGGGGCAATGAAGGCCTTGCGACAGCGTCCGCAGCATTGCCACGGAAGCCATTCACTAACAAGCGCGAACCTGTGCAATACCGCACTGTTCGCCGGCGGCACCGGGCGCATAATCATGACTGGAAGGCTTGCCACGCTATGCAAAAACCCGCTGTCGATGAAAAGAAAACTCGCGACCAACTGAAGGCCAAACGCAATCAGCTGCTCGACGAATACACCAGGCAACCCATGAACACCCGCCTGGCCATTGAAATCCGATTGATTGACGACCAGGTCGCGACCCTCACCGAGCGCCTGGTAGAACAAAGAAAGTCCGAAGCCGACTGCGTCGCTGAGGGCTCGAATGAGAAGATTCTCAAAGGGAGAGATGTTCCAGGCGATGGCCTGTTTCACCTGTGTGGTGGTTCTATGGATTCATTTGGATGACTTCGGCGCTTCAGAGTTCAGCGGTGGTCGCCTGACAGGGCCAATATTCAAGATGGCCACCGTTGGATCCGCGCTCTTTCTACTGGCGCTACTGCTGATATTCTTTCTTCGACGAACTGCAGCTTCAATCGCCCTTGCGGCCACGCTACTTTGTTCCCCACTTTACCTGTACGTCTTATTGCCTGGACCCTACCGATCGATATTCAAAGGCGAATGGTCGGCTCCGCTGGTGCGGCCATTTCATTGGGACAATTGGGCGGTTCTCGGAGTACTCAGTCTGCTCATGGCTGCAACTCTGAGCGTTCGCAGTTATTTCAGATCAGGCACCTGCTAACTTTCGGTTGTAGACCGTAAATGCACTCGTGCCCGAGTCGTTTTTTTTGCGAATTTAGTGGAGGCGGGGGGAGTTGGAATGCCTATATGTGTTTAGCCAGTGTAACTTACTGATTCTATAAAGTAATAGAACTCGTCAAATTCATGCATTCAAAAATTGTGGGCACGTTTTGGGCTCACAACTGTGGGGTGAACCCCTCTGTTGAGACAGTTTGGAATTGGCACACATGCAGTTCAATGGTTTTTCCTTCTCATTCTTTCTCTTCTCTTTCAGGATGATGCTCGGCTGGTGAAGCGGAGGCGAGCTCTGCTGGAGAGCAACTCGCCGAGGAATAACCAGCTGGAGACTCATCGGAACGATGAGCCGGGGGGCGGCTCTTGGGTCGCTCCCCGCTACTATTTCCTCGTACATCGGACTGATAGATCTCCTCATGCCTGAAAAAACTCATTGTCGCTCCAGCAGAATTTATCCCTGGACTCGCTTCCTGCTCGAACTCTTCCGGCGGTCGATAGCCCAGCGCCGAATGTAAACGGCAGCGATTGTAGTACTGTTCGATAAAGATTTCGATGTTACCCAGCAAGTGTTCTAAATCTCGGTAGTCGTTCGCATAAATCTCCTCCCGTTTGAGTGTCTTCATAAAGCTCTCGCAACGTGGCGTTGTCATAGGGGTTCGCTGGTCGGCTCATACTGGGAATCATCTGGCGCTGTTGCAAGATCTGGGCGTAGTCTCCGCACGCGTACTGCACACCACGGTCGGAATGATGCACCAGACCCGGCGGCGGCTGTCGTTGCGCGATGGCCTGCTCCAAAGCTGCGATCGGCAAACGGGCCGCCAGCGTGCGATCCAGAGCCCATCCCACCACCTTGCGTGAGAACGAGTCCAGAACCACCGCCAGGTAGACAAACTCCTTCTTCAAACGGATATAGGTGATATCCGCTATCCAGAGCTGATTCATCCCCGTCAGTTTCATGCGACTGGCTAGGTTCAGATAGACCTCGAATTCGTGATCGGAATCCGTCGTCACCACGAACGCCCGCGGCTGTACGGCCAGCAGATTATCTTCCCGTAGGATCCGCAACACACGTTTGTGATTCACCAGCATCCCACGCCGCCGCAACTCGGCGCTGATCCGTCGATACCCGTAGCGGCGTCGGTGCTCGACCGCGATCTGCTGAATCACGCTCCGCACCTCCATATCTTCCTCGACGGGTGCTCGCTCCTGCAAAGAACGATAAAAACCGGCCCGGCTGACTCCGGCCAGCTGACACATGCGTTCGATGCTTAAGCTGCCTTGCAATGGCATCACTTCTTGGATTTCGTCGTAGATGGCTTCTCGCCACTGATACCGCTCTTCTGGCGTCGAGCCTCTACTTTTTGCAAGGCACCTTTGAAAAAATCCAGCTCCAGAGTTTTGTCAAGCACCACCCGCTTCAGCAAGTTGATTTCCTTGCGCAGGGCGGACTCACGCGAGTTCCCCGAAGGCGGTTCCTCGCCAGAGTCGAAAGGATCGAATTGATCTCGCCACTTGTAGAGAAGCCGTCGATGCACACCAAGTTCCTGTGACAATTCCACGATGTTGTCACAGGTCTTCAATCGCTCAACAGCCATCCGGCGGAATTTCTTCGGGTATTTCCCCACTCGTCTCTTTGCCACTCGCAGTTCCTTTCCCTGCAGAGTGTGCCTTATCCGAGTGTCTCAAGTTAAGGGTTCAGTCCAACTGAACTGTCGCCTCGTTGCATTAGCCCTTCTCCACCCGCTTCTTCTCGCTTTGCTTTGCCAACCGTCGGTACTCTTCCCCGGCATCTTGCCACTCTTTGATTTCAGCCTTGAAGAGAAACTTCATGTTCTCAGTTGTCAGCATTCGACCCGTAATTATCGTGGCATAAATCTTTTCTGGGTCTGCTCCGACTTTGACTGCGGCGGCAACGATATACCGCATGTAACCACTGACTTCCGGATGATTATTAGCTGCGAATCGAGCAAATGCTTTCGCCAAGATCGGATTCAACTCCACCAACTCCTCATCGCTCACGTCTCCAGTCTTCATTTTCCCGTCTTCTTCTTCCTCCAGTTCGCTTTCTGTGTGGCTGAGATCTTTCTCCTGGCCGCAGCTGACATCTTCCGCGTCTTCACCTTCGTTTGTCGTCCACTCAGTGCTGCAATCGCTGCAGCAATCCTCTCAGGCTTCTTCGCCAATGTGCGTGTTCTTTCTTCAGCGCGTTGAGAATGTTCATGGGACTTCCTCCGCGCGAATCATACAAAACGAAAGGCCTAAGGTGTGGAAGTACCCTAGCCCTATTCGTCTGCGGATCGATCCCCTGCGGAGGGAATGCTATGCCGTTGCCGCTGCAGCACCACCCTCTACGACAGCGTCCGTGGCCGGCTTCTCGTCGGCGAAAGTCAGATTCAGATCGACGATCTCCGTGACTTCGCCGTGTCGAACGATGAAGCGCACACCGCAGCGCTCATCGTTCGCTTGGCTTTCCCTCGCTCGGATAATGTGTGTTTTCGACATAAACCGACCTTCTCTCTCCGGCGGAGTTGGCTAAGCCGGCTCTGCTCGAAATGGACTTTGATAGGCATGGGAACAATCTAGACGGTTCGCGCTTGTGACGCACTACCGATGCTCTTCGTCCTGTCCGCGGCCGAAACGCATCGCATGCGACAGGACGTAGTCTGCCACGGCACGACCGATCGCATTTCCTTGCACGCACGAATTCCGGTAGTGGATGCCGCCAAAGACGCGCGTGTCGGCTATCCCCTCCGTAGCGGCCGAGAAGCTCGAGAATGATCGGGTCTTAGCCGTTACTATGGGGACCTCGGACGAGACTGTGAATGCAGTATTGTCCCCGAATCTGGCCTCGAGGACGAAGGCTGCAGCACCGCTGACCGTCGAATGGCCTGACGGGTATTCGGGATGTGCTGGGGTTCCAGGGGGGAGAGCGTCCAGCCAGGGTATCCATGTGGAGTCCACAACCGTAGCATCATTGCCGTCGGTATCCCCGCCTCGTATGGCGGTAATCGGGCGCCAGAACACGTAGCGGTATTTGGCATCCCAGCAAGCGATGCCTGCGTCCGCCATGGCAAGATTCAGTTGCGCGAACAAGTGCGCGTTTTCTATGAGACTCAGATTTCTTACTGCAGCGATTTGCGACGCAATGCGATTCCAATAGAGAGGGGTATTGCCGGCCCAGAACAGCGCCAAATCCGACTGGTCGGCAGTGCGGGGAGAGTTCGCAAACGCTCCCATAGTCTTTGTTTCGTTGTAGTCGGTGGTGTACGTCGGACTAGTCAACGCGGGCGGCGGAGCCGGGCGGAACTGCGAAGGCCTTTTTATCGCCCAAGGCGTCATGGAGGCAAACTGCGGGCCAGCGCCTGGCGCATTGACCAGCGGAGTCGGCCGCCACACTCCAATCGCGGACGGCGTTCCAACCAGGCCGAGAACGCCAACAAACGGAGGAGGCGGGGGATTGAACCCATCCGTGCTCCGCCAATCCCAAATGCTGTCTGCAACTTCCTGTCCCCAAGCAATCCCCGCTGTGATGGATTGCGGCTTCTCTCCCGTGATCGCCGCTATCGAGGCGTCGCGGTGCATCGTGAGGGAATCTGACTGCGCGGGATAGAGCTTCAGCAGCATGGCGTAGGCTGCCTGAACCGCCGCGGCTCGCACGGATGCATGCCTTGGCGCATCGGCCTGTGGCTGCAGACCTACCCTAGAGACGAGGTGCCTTACAGGAGGCTAGCATTCGCTTATTGCAGCCTTGGAGAGTTAGAAAAATGTCTAGAGCAAGCCCAAGAGGCGCTGCGCTTGGAATCGAATAATGGGACAACCTATCAGCTGCTCGGCAACGCCTACATGAACCTCAACCGGCTGTCTGAAGCCGAGGACGCCCTTAACCAGGCGGAGAAGCGCAAGCTGGCGACCATAGATCTGCTCCCGTTCCGCTACGATTTGGCGTTCCTGAGGGGTGATGCAGTTCAAATGTCGCTGTTGTTCTCGGCTGCCATGAGAACGCCGGGCACGGAAGACGTACTGTTAGCAGGGAAAGCAGATACAGAAGGCTGGTACGGAAAGCTGAAAAATGCGAACGAACTGACCCGACGGACGATGGATTCTGCCAAGCACAACGACGCCGATGAGACGACCGCAACATATCAGGTAGCTGTCGCGTTGCGCGAGGCGGAGTCGGGAATTAGAAAGCAGGCGCATGCCGACGCCACCGCCGCACTCAGGTTGGCGCCCAACCACGATGTGCAGGCGATGGCCGCCCTGGCCTTTGCGCGGGCGGGCGACAAGGCAGGCGCAGAGAGACTGGCTGCCGATGTTGCCAAGCGGTTCCCGATCGACACGTTGATCCAGAGGTATTGGTTGCCGACGATCCGCGCGGCGGTCGCTCTGGAACGCAATGATCCGAACAGGGGAATAGAACTATTAAAGGCGGCAAACGGCGTCGAACTCAGCCAACCCACATACATAAACGTGTACCTATGCCCGGTGTACTTGCGCGGCGAAGCCTATCTCATGCTGCACGACGGCAACGCGGCAGCAGCGGAGTTCCAGAAGTTCTTCGATCACCGGGGACTGGAGGTGAGTTTTCCCTGGGGAGCATTGGCCCATCTCGGCCTCGCCCGCGCTTACGCCTTGCAAGGCGATACCGCCAAGGCCAAGGCGGCCTATCAAGATTTCCTCACGCTTTGGAAAGACGCAGACCCTGACATTCCGATTTTCATCGCCGCCAAGGCGGAATACGCCAAGCTGCATTAAGACCGATGCGGCCTCGGAAAGCTGGTTCGGGGAGTCCGCCAAGTCGCGAAATCAAGTGGCGCTGATCTCCCGCCTGCCGTCGAACGCGCCGTTCTTCAAAGGTGCGACTGTACCAAGGGACAAGTGACGCGCGCGACAAATGTTTGTGAGGCTAAACGGAATAGGACGTTTAAAAAGCTAGACTGGAGATAACCTCGGAGAAAATAAACGATGAGAGCGCAAAGATGGATGACCGCCAGTGTGCTGGGAATAATTCTGCTGACGGCGAGTTCGGCGATGGCCCAGGGCAATGGTAATGGAAATGGCAAGGGGCATGGTAAGGGCCATGACAAGCATGGAGATGGCGACGATCAGGGCGGACGGTATTACAACCAGCATGACCAGGAAGAATTCCACGGATGGTACGTGCACAACGAAAACCATCTTCCACCGGGACTAGCGAAGAAAGATCATTTGCCACCGGGATTGGAAAAACAGCTGGTGCGGCGCGGAACGCTTCCCCCCGGACTGCAAAAGAAGATCGAGCCCTGCCCACCAGAGATCTTACGGATGTTGCCACCACCACCGCCGGATTGCGCCAACGTGGTGATCGGCGGGCACATCGTGCTGCTGAACCAGAGAACCCACATTGTGGTGGACATTTTCCACTTCGAGATGTAGTCGGGGAACGGACCCTACAAAAGCAAAAACCTGAAGAAAAAGAAGAGAGGGGACATCTCCAAACGTTCCCTCTTTTCTTTGGGCTGTTCATATTTCAGGCCAAGACAGGCCCTCAGGACGATGCTGAGTAACTTTGCGACCCGAAACTGGCCACAGCTTGGGCTTCATCGTCAAAGCTTGGGATAATTCCTTGCAGGTGAAATACATTCAGCACCTGCAACACCCGACCTCTCGGACATAGCAGTTTTAAGTCGCCGCCTAGTCGTTTGAGAAAAACGTAAGTCTCTATAATTATGCCGACGCCAGAACTGTCAACCTGGGACAGGTCTGCCATATTCAGCAGCAGCTTGCGCACACCCTTGGAAACCAGATCTTTTAGATGGCCGCTCAATAGCTCACTTTCGCCGCCGCTGATGGTCGACCTTCCCTGGAGGTTCATTATGGTGACATCGTCGGATTCACGGATTGATATATGAAGGCTCATAGCGTCTTTTTTGTTCGATGCGGCATGGTGGTGGTCGTTACTTCACAGAAGATAGGGAAGGGCGCTTAAATGAATATCGATACCTTTGTTTGGTCGACAATCATTCTTGCAGTTTGGGGTGCCGTCGGACCTCTGGTCGGTGTCCGCTACGGTCAGAAACTTGCGAAAAGATGGCAGAGGGAACAGTGGATTAGGGAAAACCGGAAAGAAGTCGCGAGCTACTGGGAGCAATTTATGAACAGTTTGTCGTTCAGTACCCAAACCATGAACAGGAACTTTCTCAGGCGAACCTTTCGCGGATTTTCAGAAGTCGAATTTTCATCGCCGAGGATTTAGCGAAGATCAATGCTCAACAGCGCTGGAGAGATATGTTCAACAACGCGGTTTACAAGAAAGGCTGGTGGTGATGAGTATGTGAAGCTGCGCGATGAATTGACGGAAGAAATCAGGAGACTCGCGAAAGGATAGCTCACACAGTGGAGCTTCCGGCATTTTCGACGAACCTCTTCGACGATCTGCCACAAATAGATTAGCGCCGCCTGTTCGCCGAACGAGACCAGCAAGCGCACGCCCTCTATCGTTTCGACGACGGCCTTGATTTTCGCCTCAAGAGTCCTGCTGCAAGATAGTTTCACACCACGTAGTCACAGGGTACTTGCGGTTAGTCCACCAGTACCATTCTTCCCTGCAGTGTATCCGGCGACGCTCAAGGATGTGCCAAAACAGTACAAGGTTCTACGACCAGACTCCGATGGCTATGACTCGGAGGAACTGTGAAAACGCCTGACGATGGGCGGAAGGAACTACCTTGGTTGACCGACAATCCGATTCCAGTCGCCAATCCCTCAGACCTCAAGGCCCTTTGGAAGCTGCAAAAAGACCTCGAAGCGCGACAGGGTCGGCAGGGCGTGTTTATGGGGATTGGACCAGACCAGCAGGGTATTTTGAGTTCGGGAGCAAACTTCGGGGACGTTTTTTATCGATTATCGTGGCTGCGACACTTACAAATTCTGGGCGAAGCCGGTCATTTGAGCTTCCCTTGGATTCAAGATGGCGAGCCCAAGGACGCCGTCTTCGAGGCCCTCGCAATTGTGCCGATGACCGGGAGGAGACCCGGGGTAATGTATGAGAGGCCGCCGTTCGATGTCGAGGAATTGATAAGGCTGATTAAGAAAAGGTCCGAAGCTGACTGACCCGCAAGTGTTGGGCCGGCTCAAATCGCAGACATATCGTTCACGAATCTCCACGGAAGAGCAGCGTAAAATCGGCTGCGGATGCAGAGAGAAGGGTAACCCCGCCGCCATCCCATCTGACGTTTATATATTCCTGACCGTCATGTGCCGCACGGATTCTGGTCACACTGCCGAATTGCTCGTACTCGTTCTTGACATAGTCGCCCACCGTGGGAGTTTCACCACCGAAAGGCCCGCCGCTTTCAACAGGAAGGGGTATTTTGTCTTAGACGGGGACACGCTTGAGCACTAGCAATGATCGCAGACTGACAGCCTCACCTGCACGTGATCGCCGACTTTGAATTGGGGCATGGTTCCGACATTCTACGGCACGGCGGATTTTCTGAGAACTGCGGAGAATGCGGTGCGGCTTGACCCTGACAGGTCATTTTGATATGACCGCCCCTGCAAGTGGTCTTGAAGGGCCACGGTGACTTAGGAGACGGTTGCCGTGGCCCTTTACTTTTTGCAGGCTCGCGAGGGCGCGAGGTTCTAAAGCAGCCTTGGAACCACAAGCTTTATGGAAGTTGGGCGAAGATTTTGTAGGTTAAAGTCACTTACCGTTCCGCAGTGGGCGCAACGCAATCTCATTATTCCTACCGGCAACTCCTCTCCAACTTTCGCTCCTCCGATTGTGAGCAAATATCTCACGTCTCGATAACCGACCATTCCGGTGCATCTCATACATTTCGTGGCCCAATACATCTTGTCGATCATTTGAAACCTCGCGGGCCAAAAGACAAGCGGGACAGGACAAGGATATGTTCGGCCCCTTAACCGGGATGAGAATACCCCGCCAGTCTGGTCGGTGATTACAAGCCACTGGGTTAATGGGAGTGTGTCCTTTGAAAATGTACTTGTACAGCAATTTATGATACGTTTGGCTTAATCAATGGGTTACAGAGGCCACACGTTCGTAATGCGTGTGGCCTTCATGCTTTCTTCGGTTTGTAATCGTGGCATGTACGCTGGATCGACGAGGCGTGGGCGCGTTCATGCTCGTCTGGACTAGGCTGCTGCACGCGCGGACACCATCGCGCAAGAAACGCGAAGTTTTATCGCCAACGACGGATCAGATCCCAGCGTTCGGTAGAATGTCAGCCTTACAAGCGCCAAAAAGCCGTCGGACGCCACCCCAACTTCGCTCCTAAGGCGAGCAGACCCGTGCTCAAGAGGACCAATGAAGCTGGCTCAGGGACCGGTGTTGAGGCTGGCACGTTGTCACCGGGAGTAGTCGAAAAGGAAAATACTACGTTGTCGACCGTTGCGCCCATCGGAAGGTCCGTGAGTGTATAGGTTGCAGTCTGGTTGATAAACGGGTTATGGGGCTTATTTCCCGCAATTGAACCGTTCGCGTTATCGTATTTCCCGTCTCCCGAGGCTGGGCCGAGAATTCCCTCCGATGGCGTGGCGGGAGCGGTCGGACCACCCTGACAGATAACACACAATTCAAACCCGCTCATGCCATTCACAATGGACGTACCGAAGCCCCAGCCCAAAGTGCTAGAGCCGAGGTCGGTCACCGTTCCGTCTTTTGCCACGGTGATCGAGTCTCCGGTCTGCGCGGACAAATTGGGCGTGGCGGAAGCACTCAGCGTAAAGAAGACATCTGTCAAAAGTTGACCCGCATCAGCAATTCCCGACAGCGTGTTGCTTAGATTGATGGTCAAGGTGTTGCCACTCAGGCTAAAGTCAGCCATAGCTGAGACCAACTGATCAGTCACAGGCTCAGTCGAACCGGGCAGTGTCACGAAGACTTGATCCGCTTTCGCAAAGTTGGCCCATCCCAAGGCCGACATCAGCACGGTTAGTAGCAGCACTCTCATGGGTTGTCCTCCAAAAGAATCGGCGAATGGAGAGGGTGCTACAGATCATAGGGCTCTACAAAGAGAAGTCAAGGCGGAACCGGGTCCTAGAACTGACATTTTCATGATCTGAGGGACCGGCGCGGGCCACGTGAAAGATATCCTGAGCGCCTGCGCAAAAAGATCGGGCTCGGCGTGATTCAGAAGAGAAAAGGGGAAGCTACGGAGCTTCCCCTTTCTCTCTTTAAAATTGCTTTTGTTTACTGCAGAGCCAAATCGCCTACAGCAGCAGGCGCCGTCTGGTTGTAACGGATGACGCCGGTCTGATCGAGGAAGAAGCTGCGCTGCCCGGTAATGCCACGGTTGATCGGGTCCGCATTGTAGGTGTAGGTGGTAATTACGCCAGCTGCGTTGGCCGCACCAGGAGCATAGGCGAAGTTATAGCCGCTCTTCGTGTTGGTAACCAGCACCGCGTCGATAATGCCCGCACCCGTGCAGTCACCCGGCCCCGGGCCCATTACCGTCACGTTCGCTGGAAAGCCAAGGTTCGGACACTGCGCCGAGTACTGAACCGTTGCAGTGCTGACCGTACGGACCGTGCCAACCGCCGAAGACTCATTCGCCGAGATGCGCGCCTTGAGCAAGTTCGGAATTGCGATAGCTGCGATGATCAAAATGATCGCCACAACGATCAGCAATTCGATGAGAGAGAAACCCTTCTGCTTATTCATGGAATCTCCTTGAGAGGTTACTTACTTTCCTAGACTTTTCAATATGAGGTGCCGGAATTTACCGAGTTTACGATTCAAGATGTGCTTGCGACCGAAGAAAGGCAATAGAAGCGCACGACGTTTCTCCACTTTGCTGCGCGCCTGCTTTAATCGTGGATCTTCGCCGAATAATTGCAAGGCGTAATCAAGCTTGTCTAAAGCTTTCTCGCGCAGTCCCGCGGAAGCATAAACCTCTCCCAGATTCAGGTGAAACTGGATCTCTTCTGGTTTTTGCTGCACCGCAATTTCGCAAAGTTCCGACGCTCGATCCCACTTCCGTTGCGCACGCGCGATCGCCACTCCAAAAAACGAACTGTAGTAGGCATTATATTTGTTGCTCTCGTACGCGTTGCGCAATCTTAACAAGGCCTTTTGGGGATATTCGTTCTTGAGCAGCTCGACGCCTTTTCTAAACTCATCCATAGGGTCGAACTCTGCTGTATTCGTGGCTTTCTCCGTTGTAATTCCGAGGTTCATGGAGGTTCGGTTCCTAGTACGAACGGTATACCAATGTAGACGGATCATTCCCTCAGAGTCTACTGGCCTAACGGTCAGTGCTCGCAAAACGAGTACCGAATTGGAGTGTAAGTGCGTGAGGCACCAGCGGAATGGGGCCTATGAGCTGGCACGCCAATCGGCTGATTGACGTTGCCGTGGCTCGAAGAGGCAAGGAGTAGCTGCGCGCTGCGGATTATCGGAAAGGGTAGCTTAGATCGTGCGTGCGACGTGTTCGGGGGCAGCGACGGAGCGACCGTCAGAAATATTCCTCGCACTAACCGAAAGGAGAGTGCTGCACTAACCATTCGGTTAGCCCAAGCGTGTAATTGCCTTCTTTCGCATCCCTGCTGGTTTCTGGCCCGGCGCCTAATTCCCATCGAATCTGGAACTTCACTTTCCGGCCTGTCCCCTTCTGCCGTCCACACGAGTCTGGCCCTCCGTCTGCTTTCCTTATCTGCGTCGGCAGTTGGAAAGTCAAACAGGAGTCAGGTCTTCGCTTCCGACAAAAAGGAGATTTTATGAAAAACCTACGCTCTATCCTTCTCGCTTTGACCGTCCTGCTGCTGGCGACCGCCGCCCAGGCTCAGACGACCAACGTAAAGGCTAGCATCCCCTTCGACTTTGTCGTTGGCGATCACACCTACTCTGCTGGTGAATACACTGTTAAATCTCTGTCCCAAAACAGCGCCGCCATTCGCATTGATAATGCCGACGAGTCTGAGAAGGGCATGACCCTCTCAAACGCATGCCAGAAGGGTCAACCGGCCGACGGAACCACCTTGGTTTTCCAGCGCTTGGGCGACAACTATTTCCTCTATCAGGTTTGGACTGAAGGCAATACCACAGGCCGCGAGCTCCGGATGAGCAAGGCCCAAGTCCAGCTTGCCAAGAACAATAGCAAGCCCGAACTCGTGATCGTTGCCGCAAACATCTCCCACTAACTGCCCGACACCACCGCGGTGTTCAGCCCGAAAGAGGGAACGTCCCACCCGTTCCCTCTTTTTTATTTGGGGCCGTTCATATTTCAGGGCAAGGTAGGCCTTAAACATCTGATGACACCTGCAGCCTGACACCCTCGGTTGTATCGATGATGGCCTTGATGATTGCTTGGACGATTCTTCCCCAGAGAGTTTCACGAGAACGTGATCGCCGACTTTGTGTTTGCGCGTAATTTAATGTCCTAGTTCACTTGATGATTTCATGTTGGGTGACGCCTGGAAGGCCTTCTCTACCGGTCAACGATTCTTCTTGCATCGGCGACAGCGTCAGCAATTGCAGCCACTGCAGCTGGGCTGTTTTGTGGAACCTCGAGGAACTTGCGTGCCGCCAAGATTTTTGTCCGCGAAGAACTGTCTTCTAATCCTTATCCACTCTATCGGCAAAATTTATCAGCCACTCGTAATCTTCCTTTGATATTTTTTCCTTTTTGAGATTCGTGTCTCGCCCTTTCGCGTAAAGAATCCAGTATCCGTAGTTTCCGGTTGTTGCGCCGCCCATAGTTCGGTCCTGCAAAATAACGGCATTAACGCTGCTGTCCAGCAAGAGTTCGCGCAATTTGTCGTCTTTGATGGCCCCAGGCGCTTCTTTGTTAAGCTTCGAAAGATTAGCGTTGCCACTTATCACCCGGTCTTTTTGTCTGACCGTCTGCCCAGAAGCATTGCAGATCATAACCGCCAGCAAAGTCACCAAACCTAAATATCGCAGACGCTTCATTGTTGGGGTCTCCTTTCTGGCCTGGAAGAGACCTCAATAAGGGAAATTCCACTGCGAGAGAGAACAATGGGAAGCCAATCGAGGTTTTCTTTCTTCTTGCATTCCTCCCACACGACTTGAACTCCTGTGATTTTTCAGCTACGCATTTTTGGGATATGTGGGAAAAGAAGTAGGTCGTGCCCGTTCTTTTCCATATGCCTGAGCAACGTCGGAGAATATCGCGACTGCCTCTTGCAGCCATTGTTTAGCTTCCGACTCTTCCATCTGCGAAGTCGTAGCTACTAATCTGCCCTCGTTGCCCCTTGCAGGTAGCATCTTTGTGGCCGTCATTAGTTTTTCAAATCTCGCGTAGGTTTCGTCGCTGGGAAAGTTGTCCCGTCTTAACCCATCTATCTCGCTGACGACTCCCTGCAAACGTTGCTGAAGGCGCTCGGTGCTCGTAACTGCATAGTGAATCGAGCTGAAGAACTTTTCCCATCCATAGCCGACACCCCTCGGTGCACCTCCAAGGGAAAAAATTCGAAAGTCTTACCAATCTGTGCCAGACGCAACTTGGGTGACGCAACGGAGTGCACTGTCTAATCAACCGCTTCAACTGTTCGTACCACAATGACGCGCGGAGGTTCGAAAACACCCGAAATTCTTACCTTCTTGCCCTCATAGGATCTGAGGTGAATTGCATTCGCCAGCATGTAGGTGCGGATGCTTCCTTCTTCTGCGAGGAAAAGCAAGTCCTCGCTTCTTACAATCCTTCCGGTGATCGTCTTGATGGCATTTCGCCCGGCTTCCTCTTGACACCTGAGATCGCCGCTTTCGCGCATGGTGTCCGGCGCCATCGCTAGGCGCAGGAACATGGATGCGAGGCCGACATAATCCTTGCGCATCTTCGCACCTCGATTGCGTGGATCGAGGGCAAAATCTATCTGCACTAGGAGCAAACCACGTGCCACTTCCAACGAGCCTAACTGACTGAAAAGACCGCGCCTGTACGGCCGACTAAAGGAATCGTGGGTAACCTTTTCGCGGTACCGGAAATTGCGTTTGCTGGGTGTTGCGGTCTGTTTCTGCCATGGCGACCTGAGTACTTCAGAGGTCGGATTTGGCAACAGCACTATTTTTCTGTGCGGACCGGGAGTTGGCCCCAAATTTCAATTGGCGCCGGAAGCAGCCTGAAAATCGTCGGGGCGTGGTTTGTCGTGCCCAGACCAATCGAACAGAAACACCCTTCCTTGCTCAACTTTTATCTCTACAGCACTCAGTTCCTCTGGAGACCCCTCTCCAGGCATTCCTGATTGTTGGCTCACGACAATAGTATTTAGAAGTGGCCAGCCGCGTCGCTTACAGTAGTCGTGTATGAGTCTAAGGGCGCCATTAAGTCCGTGCCTAGCGACTCCGGTATAGCCTTCGACGGCCGCGAAGCTGAGAATTTGTTGTGTGCGAGCCGCCAGCGCTAGCATGGGCCATAAAAGTACGGCTTGCTCGGCTTGGTTCATTGGTTCCTTTTCCATTGAGCCCCCAAACTTGAGAAATGTATCTCATCGCTAATCCAAGGCGTGACGTAAGTGGATTCGGTATAGATCTGCTATCTATCGCTGCTTTCCTATAAGTTCGTCACTCTGTCTAGTCTGCTCGTTCAATCTCAAATATAAAAGCCTTCATGTTTTCTTCGGCCTGCAGTCTCGGCATTTGCAGCCCGGAAAGCGGCAGCAATGCTTGAGTCTAGGGTGATTAGCGTTGTGAATCGTCTTCCTTAGGCCACAGCAGCATGGTTTGTTGGCACGCTTGGCCCTCATAAATTTATGCTACCACGAGCAACCGAGCCGTCTGAGAAGCCGATATCCTCTCTAAAAACCGGGGTCCAGGTATTTTGTGGCCAACTCGGGGTACTTCTTTCTAAAGACGTCGATGCACCCAAGCGCCTCGTCTACGACTCTCCGAACAGTCGGACTTCGTAGTCGCACGGCGCCGGGCAATTGCATCGAGAATGACATGAGCCTCCAATCTGGGTGTACCAGAAAGGATTGAATACGCATTCTCGTATTGATCTCAGGAAAAATGAGGTTGTACAAAGGCATATCCGAGTCGCCTTTGGGTGAGCGAACCATCAGCGAAGGACCAACCTTGACAACCTGAGTAGCGGCACTTTCGAATTTCGCCGTCCAGAGTTCATCATCCTGCTTCTGTGCAATGCGCTCTCGTTCAGATGTTGCGACCTGTTCCCGAAGTGTTGCGAGTTCTCGGCGAAGGGCGGCGATCTCTGCGAAAGGGTTCGGTGTCCACAACTTTGCGAGGTATGCGCCCACGATTGCCCCAACGACTGCGATACCAAGCGCGGTCAATAAGGACATAGTGTCTCCGGTCGGACGGACTGGCTACAAAATAACAATAGAAGGAATGCCGGGGGTAGAAGCGAGGCAGGGTCACTTGATGCTCTGATTTGTGCTGCCAAATCCACCAATGACTGTGGAAGGCCGAGGGCTATCAGGACAAGGGTATCTGCCGTTTGTGTAGCCAATTTGAATAATCCAGAAATATCAGGTCATTCAGACCGTACATTCTGGCAGAATTACAATCTGGGTCGCTACAATTTATCGTCTTATCTTGCCAGCCTTGTTCAGAAAGCGTTTGTCGCAAGTCTTCTAGGTGAGCGTTGGGCTGCAAGGCGATCCAGTCTATTGAAATCGCCCTTTTGCAGATTGGGCAGACGGTTCCGTATTTCCTTGTTCCGAACATCTTAGTCCCTTCACCGTCGAGGGGTCACAAAATGAGTATCTGATTATTGGACACTCGTTCGAGGGCAGGCTGACTGTATCACGCGGGGTTGCGAATTAGTGGCTTTCCACCAACTCGGTGGATTGGCGCGATTCCATAATTGTTGGGGCGCTTGGGTTATCGGGACTTCCGTGTATCGGTATTCGCGCTATTGGTTTTGACGACCTGCCACAAATAAATCAGCGCTGTCTCATGACCGAATGAAACTTGGAGCCGAGTGCCGTCGGTCTTATTAATGACGGCGATCACAGTTGCCTCCACGACCCTTCCACCTGAAAGGCTCGCCTGAACATGGTCGCCGACTTTGAGGTTGTGCATTCTTACGCCAATATAACACGTCAAGACGCACAGCGAATGCTTGCGCCCGAAGGCGGCCATCTGGGATAGACTGTAGTTCTCTTCCTTTGCCGCAAATCCTTGCGGAGAACCCGATGGAAAAAGAAATGGATGAAGGCCGCAAACGAACCCTTGGCGTCATCGCCGCAATCTTTGCGTGCCGAAAACTGACTGCGTTTGGACGGCAAGCCATCGCCAGCACGAGACATGGCGTTTCGAGACAGCATTGATTTAGCGGCGGAAATGATGCGCCGGAAAGATTCGCGCTGGCCTTCATCGAAGCGGTAAAAGCCAACCTGTCCCGTGCTATAAATCTAAGATGACCAAAATAGTTGAGAAGTGGTTGCTTTACAAATACGTCGGTCTTGAGTTCACGCCGCTGTCAAAACCCTTCAAGACAAAGAAACAGGCGGAGAAGGCGCGGGAGAAATATCCTGAGCGATTGCGCAAGAGGGTTGGGCTCGGTGTGATTCGAATCAAGAGATGAGGCGTGATTCGAATCAAGAAATGAGCGATGCTGACACAGTCCATCAACTTGTGCGGAGCAATGGAGTTCGCCGCCTAATCAACCTCATCAAGGCAGCTGTCCGCGCACGACAACCACGCCGCTCTTTTGCACACCCAGTACTCTCGTACCATAGTCTGTCGTAGGGCGTCTTGGTAGATTGCAGCGGTCTCATATCTTCGGAGACCCACCATCACTGACAAGGCTCATATTCTGGTTGTGGATGACGAAGAGGCCATCCGAGAGGTTGTCTCAACGATGTTGGAGTCCCGCGGCTACAAATGCACCGCTCTTAGCAACGGGCGCGACGCTCAGGAATTTATCCGCAAGCAAGCGCCGGACCTTATCCTCCTCGATCTGATCTTGCCAGAAATAGACGGCATCCAGCTGCTCGATTGGCTCCGCGGTTTCAACCGAGAAATCCCCGTCATAATACTCACCGGGATTCATGATATCTCGACGGCCCTCCAAGTCATGCGCCGCGGTGCCTTTGACTACATCCTCAAACCGTTCGAGAAGGATCAGCTGTTTCATGCCGTGGGACGCGCCTGGCAACACCGCCAGCTCGTCGCCGAAAACAAGAATTACCAGCTGAACCTCCAACAAGAAGTGGCGAGGAAAACCGGCGAATTGACCAATGCCCTGGATCTTCTGACGCAGTCGTACGACGACACTATCGAAACGCTTGGCAGCGCGCTTGATGTTAAAGACATGGAAACCTTTGGCCACTCCCAGCGCGTCACGGCCTACACGATTTCCATTGCCAAAAACGTTCCCGTCCCCCTCCCGTATCTCACCGTACTGGCTCGCGCCGCTTTTCTGCACGACATCGGCAAAATGGCTATCCCCGACAAAATCCTTCGCAAGCCGGGGCCACTCGACGACGCCGAAAAGGTAATCATGCGCACCCATTGTGATATTGGCTACAACATGCTCACCCGCGTTCCTTTCCTGCGTGACGCCGCGGAGATCGTCCTCGCACACCATGAGTTCTTCGATGGTACGGGCTATCCACGTGGCTTGCGCGGTGAACAGATTCCTCTCGGGGCACGGATCATCTCCATCGCCAATGCTCTCGACGCAATGCTGAGCGACTGGCCCTATCGCAATGCACTTCCGATGTCTCGCGCGTGCGAGGAAATTCGCTGCTGTGCCGGCACGCAATTTGATCCCAAAATCGTGGAGGTCTTTCTCTCCATTCCCAAAAACCACTTTGTCGAGCTGCGGGAAAATCTCGGCTCACCCTTCCGTCTCACGCACTTGAAGAATATGGGGTTTGCCCCGCAGTAGTACCCTCCAAATTTTCCGGAACAGAAATAAAGTCTGCGATCGTTACCATGGCAGTCTCCTCTCATTCCACAGCGGTGGCCTAGCGAACATCAAGTTGTTCGTTGGGCTCACCTACTCGCCGACAACTTCACATTCTGTGTCGCTTCCTGCCGCGCGGCACGGCGCAAGAGTGTGGCGCGCAATTGTCTAGCTTGATCCGTTGAACTCCACCGTCCTTGACCAGTCGCTTGGGCCAGCGAGTGACGGAAATTCCTAAGCGGTGTAGACTCCTGTCTAACAAATGTGATGGCCGTACAATCCCAGTTACCGTGTGTTGTTCGGTTCGGAATCTACGAGCTAGACATTCGCGCAGGCGAGTTGCGCAAGAGTGGGGTCAGGCAGAAGCTGCAGGAACAACCGTTCCAGATCCTCTACATGCTTGTTGAGCATCCGGGCCAAGTGGTTACGCGCGAAGAACTCCGCAACAGACTATGGCCATCAGATACTTTCGTCGATTTTGACCATGGCCTAAATGCTGCCGTAAAGCGCTTGCGCGATGCCCTGGGCGATTTCGCAGAAAATCCGCGCTTCGTTGAGACTGTGGCGCGCCGCGGATATCGATTTATCGCCCCCGTGGACAACCCAAGTGCACAAACACCATCACCGACGCCTGCGATGGGGCGTTTTGAGGGGTTTACGAAGAGATGGACTTTGATAGGAGTTGGGGCTGCGCTCCTGGTCCTGCTTGCCGGAATTGGAATCCGCAGGTTTTCCCGAAAAGCCGCGGAATCGCCGCTGCCACCAGTTGAAGTGGTACCGTTGGTGGTCCTGTCCGGCAGACAGAGTAACCCGGCTTTCTCGCCCGACGGCAATCAGGTAGCCTTCGAAGAGCATGACGAGAAACACGCTGGGGACATTTACACGACGCTGATCGATGGGGCGAAACCGCTGCGGCTGGCCCAGCGTGCCGGTACTCCGAGCCGGTCACCTGATGGCCGACAAGTCGCGTTTTTGCGCCCTTCTTTGGACAATAAGTCCATTTCTATCTATGTGGTTTCAGCCCTTGGAGGAGACGAGCACCGCTTATACACATGGCCCGGCGATTGCTGTACGAGCTTGAGTTGGTCACCGGACGACAAAATTCTAGCCTTTCAGAGGGCCGTGAAGACTCCAATTGGATTACGTTGTTTTCGCTCGCCGATTCCTCCACACGACGACTTTCGTCACCATCACGTCAGGAGTTCGATTATGGTGCCGTTTTTTCCCCGACGGGTCTACCGTAGCTTTCGTCCGAGCGAGGTTTTCGAGTGAGGTGGCCGACCTGTTTCTCGTGCCGGCCACGGGTGGCGAGCCCACGCGGCTGACCTTTGATAGTCGCAACAAATTAGGAATCACTTGGACTCCTGACGGTCGCGAGATCGTGTTTTCTTCTTTAATAGGAGGTTTTTATAGTTTATGGCGGATATCTGCTTCCGGAGGAACACCTCGGCCGCTTGCAGGCGCTCCACCGAAGTCCGGTTGTGGGAAGTTTCACCAGATAGGTAACGAGATGCCGTAATCGTCCATGTCAAGTACTGGGACGGGAAACAAGACGGCTTAGCCGCCATTTCGACTAGGGCAAGTGTCCGAACGCACGGGCATTGTGAGGGGACGTGGCGGTGTGGGGAGCGCGGGGTGCACAGTCAATACTGGCCAACAAAACGTGCCGCACAGGTGTCTGCAGTACAACCGTGACCGCCACAATAAAAAGGCCCGGTGCCATTGCGCCGGGCCTTGTTACATATCGTGCTTTATCTTGTCGAATGCCGTCTTGTCAGATCAACTCTAATCAAGACGCGATGTCTCCGTGCGGGAGACAATCTGCGCGACAACTTCCGAGTACCACACTGAATACCAGATTTCAGTGATCGCCGTCACCCGAAGGGTCTTTCCGGCTCACGAGTGAGTCGTGGCTAGCCAAGATCGGAGATTGAAGATCTACATCCCTTTTTCAGACACGACTACATTATGTACTTTGTGGCCCTGGGGATCGGTGCCGTCAAATGTAACCGTCCGTGTCTTTCCATCGCTTGAAACCATCGCACTGGGTCTTCATCTCAGTCTTGCCATCTTTTTTCCAGGTGGTCTCTATAGTGTTTGCGTCAACCCGTTTCACCGAGACCTTGTCTGCATTCGGCGTACCGCTGAGCGGATAATCCTTGCCGTCAGTTTTTGCGTCGAATGAGATGTTTGTCTCGGTTCCATCTGCATTTACGGTGCGCCCATCCACTTTGTACTTAGTTCCGTCAGATTCGATCGTTGTTGTGCTGCTCTTGGGAGCCGGACCCGGATCGTACTTCGATTTCGCCGGGTTCATTTTCCACGTTCCGCTATTCGGATCCTCTGCTGCTTTCGCTGCGATACCGTGCGCAAATAGCCCAGCCAAAAACCCAAAGATCAAAATGCTGAGTGACCTGTGTCGCATGCTTGTATCTCCTTCAGGCTGGAAATTGCGGCTATTTAGCTCCGAATCGGTGGCAGTGTCAAGCCTTTTAGGTATACCGACGCCGGTTGTCTCGTAACCACGGGATGGCCGGTGCGTTCGCTAAGAAATGTACGCCGAGCTACTTCAATAGGCCCAAGCATCCTTATCGCAAAGACCTAGCCACGCACCTACTGCATCAACTGTACAATTAAGAACAGATTGATTCTCCGCATGCTGCTAGTGTTCACGCGTGTTTGAACCATTCGACATTTTCCGAGTTTGTGGCGACGATCAACCTTTGTGGGTGGATACCGTCCCATCTCTCGATCACGCCCAAGCACGAGTTGAAGAACTCGGTGTAACACATGCGGGCGAATACCTCATCTACTGTCATGGTAGCGGTGAGCAAATCTCGATGACTGCCCGGGAGCGGGCCGAGGACTGAGCAATATCCAGTCCGCCGCCCAGGTTCTACTGTCTTCATCTCGTACGCTGCCGCCTCTTCCACGGTCTCTTCTGATTGGTACCGGCACTCGCAAATCACGGATGGATCACGCAGCGCAGTAGTCTGGGACGCGAGAACTCGCGGGCGAATGGGGCCTTTGCTAGCGGGTCGCCACTGTGCAGAATGGGACTGTATAGCTTGAATTTCGATGTCATGATGAGTCCATGCTGCAAAAGAAAGGCAAGAACAAACCGGGCAACGCGATACATGCCAGCGTCAAGAAGGAAATGGCGAAACCTCGCATGGCCAAGTCGGCAAGAATAGCAGAACTGAATCTGGACACTGCGCGAGTTCCCAAAAAGCCAAGTAGCACCATGCCCGGAACCGTGAACAAAATCATCCCTCCTCATTTGAGCCACCCGGAAAAGGCACAGATTGCTGTTATTGGGGCCGACCACCGGTATCGAGATCTCCGTATTGAAAATACGTTAACCGACGAGCATGGCGATCAGGTCAGGCTAAAAAAGGGTGCTCACGTTGAGGTTACCGTCACGGATATCGACGTCGACCGCCACAATTAACGAGGACGAACAGCGTCTCGGCATGAGACAGTCGTGTCGGACCTCACCCGAGGACGACGAAGATGCCAGACGAAGAGTGGATCAAGAAACTTGAAGACGGCAGGAGAGTGAAATTCATCTACCAAGAACTGCCGGACGATGGGGCATTTATCACCGCGCAGATTGAACGGAATGAGGTCGTCTACTCGGTTGTGTTGACCAAAGCAAAAAATCCGCTGAGCCGTGAGGATGTAGAAAGCCACTTCAAGGGTGCGCTTTCAAAGAAGTAATACCGGAAGCCCTGGAACACAATCCGCATGGCCGGCGATTCAACTGGGTCCCAGCCGCTCATCAGTCAGCATGTTTTCAGCCTGATGACCGTTGTCCTGCACGAATAAGCGAGAACATCAAGCTCGAGGGGTAGAGACTGATCCTGAACAAGAGTAGAGTGGTGATATGCGAAAGCGCCTTATCACTCCGACTCCGGAGACTATTCGGACTCGCGGCGAAGGTTGGTTAGATGTCGACCGTGCAGTCGTTGTCGAGGTGACGTCGGAAGACAACGACTTTCCGGTCGAGGGGGCCTTTGTTCCTGGAGATACGCGAGGCTGGCGTGCGGCAGCCCCTGGAAGTCAGACAATTCGTCTAATCTTCGATCAGCCGCAAACGCTCAGATGTGTATCCCTGATTTTTCAGGAGAACGAGACCCAGCGCACGCAAGAGTTCGTTCTGCGGTGGTCTCCGGATGGCGGGAACTCGCTCAAAGAAATTGTGCGCCAACAATGGAATTTCAGCCCACCTGGGTCGATCCGCGAAGTCGAGGAATATCAAGTGGAGCTGTCACACGCCACTGTGCTGGAATTGGTGATCACGCCGAACATCGGCGGGGGACTCGCTCGCGCGTCGCTGCAGAACCTTCGCTTGTCTTGACCGTCAAGCACGCGACTCTTTGTCGGTTCATCCTCGTAACTCGGCTTAACTCGACATCTTTTGAGAGTATTGTTTATTCAAGCCGTCCCGTAACCGCGAGAAATCCGATGAACGACAAAACGAACGACAAGGATAAGGATAGAGACCGACCAGACGACAAGGCGGCTGTACCTGTTTTCGGTCGCCACAATCTAGCGGTGGCAAGTTGGGCTTTCACCTGTAACCACTGCCAATGGGTCTTCCCGTATTCAATGATAAAGGGTACCCCGGAGGATTCCATTGCAGAGCAGAAGCCCAAACTGCCGGCAGCCGGTCTTGAGTGCATTTGCCCTCATTGTAAGGTCAAGGGCACCTACCGTCGCTACGAACTTATCTATCAAAAGAGTACTTCAGACTCTGCCGTCACCAGCACTTGAACGAGCACGGCCGGGATGGTCATCCACTCTCCCGGGATTGTGGATGACCACCAAACGCCGAACATCCGGTGTCGGCGCTTTTTCTTTTTGTGCGGCGGCTTTCTGGAAGCACAGCGAAAAGCCTGTGGGGTTAGCTTTAGGTACGGTACTATTGCTCTATTACCCCCCGATGGTAGCATTGCGACATTGGACCTCCCGGCCCTGAGGAGATAGATGTGCCAGACACCCTCGTGCACCGGAAGGAAGATCGTGTGCCTTTGAAAATGTTTGTGAACCTTAGTAGTTCAGATAATCCCTCGTTCGAAATCGCTTCCACCATCGATATCAGCTGTCACGGTGCCCGAGTTGTGACAAGAAAGAACTGGCAGCCCCATGAACAGGTGTCGATTCGATCGATCCGCGGAAATCTCAAATCTCTTGGCCGCGTGGCCCATTGTCAACCGTATACAGACGAGCGCTTTGTGATCGGAATCGAGATCTATTCTCCAGGCGACTGGACAGCACACGACATGACGAAAGCGACTTAATCAGAATAAAAGCGCCAGCCATCTCGTGAATCGAGACAACTAGCGCTTTTCTTGTCGACAATTCGAAGCTCAAGAGCCGTGGCCTCCAAAGGGTCGCGGCTCTTTTTCTATTTGTGCTGAGCCTGATGGAGTTCCATTGACCATCTCAGGTTAGACATGTTACATGTGTTCCATGACCGAGGATAAAGCAAGCCTCAATCTGCGGGGAGTACCCGTTTCGTTGATCCGTCGCGCGAAAGCAGCAGCTGCTCTTGAGGGCAAGACCTTGCGCATCTTTGTTATCGAAGCTATTCAAGAAAGAATCAGGAAGAAACAATGATCACCCTGAACGATGAGCTACGCGAGGAATGACTGCGCTCTCCATCTTTCTTGAGGTGGTTACCGGAACCGAAGGCGGCGAAGCAAGTGACCGTCAGCGTGGGGCGTGGTCAGTCCTTCACTTATCAGGGGAAACGTTACACCAATCTCGCGGTTGATGAAAAACACTTCTCGCCAGACGATTTGGCTAAAGCTTGGGGCGTATCCGCACAGACCATTCGCAATGTATTCAAGGATGAACCGGACGTGCTCCGTCTCGGAAACCCGCCTACCAGTAAGCGAAGTTATGTCAGTCTCCGGATTCCTCAGTCTGTGGCAATGCGTGTTCACCGTCGGCTGTCCACGATTCCAACATGATTATCTGGCGCAGACACGTTTCGCCCTGCCAGAGCGAAGATCGCAACGATCCGCGCTGCGGCTGCCCAATTCACTATGATCACCGAGTCAACGGTAAGCGCGTTCGTCGGACCCTGAAGACTACGAACTGGCAGAAGGCCTTAGCTGATATTCGTCGCGAGGAACTTGAAGGCTTCCAGGAAAAATCGAAGTCGCCTCTCGTTGACCAAGCCTGCGATCGTTACCTGAAAGATGCTGAGGCTCGAGAGTTGCGGGAGCCGACGCTGTACAAGTTCCGTCTGTTATTCCGGCAACTCAAAGAGTTCGCAAAACAGGATGGTTTGGTGTATGTGTCGGACTTCAACGTCGACAACACTCGAAGATTTCGCCAGTCATGGCCCAACAAAAACTTTGCAGCGCGAAAGAAACTGGAAGCCACCAGGGCGTTCTTCCGATTTTGCCAGCAGTCAGGCTGGATTCAGACTAACCCCGCTGCGGCTCTGAAACCTGGCAAGACCGTTGACCCGGAGATCATTCCAATTACCACGGCAGAGTTCGACAAAATACTTCGTGCCTGCGACGATTATCCCGACAAGCAAAATCGCATTCGGTTGCGCGCCCTGGTGCTCGTAATGTGGTACACGGGCCTGCGGGTCCGAGACGTTGTTACCTTGAAGAAAGATCGCATTCAGAACGGCAATCTGTATCTGCGTACAGCCAAAACGGGCACCGATGTCTATTGCCCGCTTCCGCCGGTGGTCATCACAGCCTTGTCTCAAATCGGTTCGAAGAATGGCTTCTACTTCTGGTCGGGAGAATCGAAACCCAAATCCGCTGTCAGAAATTATCAGCGCGCTCTGAAGACGTTGTTCGAATTGGCCAAAACACCCAGAGTGCATGCCCATTTGTTCCGGCGGACAAGTTGGAAGACGCAGTGAGAAATTCATGGGCACGTTTGGGCACGCGGGCCACGTTCGAGCCGCAGAAATCTACGTAAGTTACTGTAAACACAAGACATTAAAA
>CAVYTB010000001.1:0-35172 GCA_963771295.1 Candidatus Acidiferrales bacterium | reverse complement strand
GATCGGCATAGGGGGGACGGTCACCCGTCCGCCCCTGCCACACCACCCGACATGCGGGTCCGCATCGGGCGGTTCAGAGGGTTACGCTAGGTCATCGAAGAGTCGAGGAAGGCCGAGGGCATCAAAGTAAGCGATGGGAAGCGCGAATTGCAGCGCGGGACTATTCGTCAGTCGCCACGGGCCGTGAGGACTGCCCGCCGTTTGTGCAGCGAGATCCTTGCCGACTCCGAGGTGGCGTAGCTTCCGGTAGCGCGTTGAACCGCGTTTCCATTGCTTCCAGATCAGGGACCGCAGACGATGGCGTATCCACTGATCTAGTCGCTGGAGCAGTGAGGGTGTCTGACTGAAGCCGAAGTAGCCCTTCCAGCCCCTTAAGTAGGCCGTCAGTTCCTTCAGCATTTGTTCCAGGCCGATTCCTCGCGTCCGTCGCGTCAGCTCCCGAATTCTTTGCTTGCAGCGCAACAAAGCTTTCGGCGAGATGCGCCGCTTTGGCTCTTTGTTGTTGCTGAAGCTGAACCCAAGGAACTTCCGTGTCTCCGGTCGAGCCACCGCACTCTTTGCCTCGTTCACCTTGAGCTTCAGTCGGCGTGTGAGAACGCGCGTGACGTTCGTCATCACCCGCTGTCCTGCTCGTTGGCTGCGGACGTAAATGTTGCAGTCATCCGCATACCGTACGAAGCGATGCTTGCGCCGTTCGAGCTCGCGGTCGAGTTCATCGAGCACGATGTTCGATAGAAGCGGAGAAAGCGGACCGCCTTGCGGTGTCCCTTCTTCCGCCGGACTCACCAGCCCGTTCTCCATCACTCCCACTTTCAAGAATGCTCCGATCAATCGGAGCATTCTCTTGTCGGTTACCCGCCGTGCGACCGCCGCCATCAGTTTGTCGTGGTTGACCCGATCAAAGAATTTCTCAAGATCGAGGTCTACCACCCAGCGATGGCCCGCAGCAATGTATTGCTGTGCTTTGGCTACCGCTTGATGCGCCGAGCGTTTCGGCCGAAACCCGTGACTGTGTTCGGAGAACGTCGGGTCCCACCTGCGTTGCAGAACCTGCATTACCGCCTGCTGGATCAAGCGATCCAGCACCGTTGGGATGCCAAGCTTTCGCACCCCGCCGTCCGGTTTCGGGATTTCCACCCGTCGCACCGGTTGTGGTCTGTAGGTCCCGCTCAACAGTTGTTCCCGTATCGTGGGCCAGTGCTGCTTCAGATAACCCGAGAGATCCCCGACTTTCATGCCGTCGATTCCCGGACTTCCTTTGTTTGCTTTGACTCGCTTGTAAGCCTGCCAGCAGTTTCCCCGCTCGCAGACTTCTTCCATCAACTGCTCGTGACGAGTTGGACGTTCGGTTTCGCATTTCGCCGTAAGCGATTCGGTCCCTTCCTGAGAAGCCTTCGGAGTTTCACTCCTCCCCTCCTCAGTAAAGGCCAGCACTAGCTGGTTCTTCTGCCGCTTGTCGCTCATCGAGTCCTGCGTCCTACTTGCCGCTCCCTACTGTTTGGGCCTTCATCGCTTCCGCAACTACTACGCCCGCTGCTGACTTCTGCCGCACGGTCAGAGTGGATCGCTCCACTCTCAGTCACGATTCCGTGACATGCAGCAGATCTCCCGAGGTAAGTTCGATCGCCTTCCACGCGCAACCGCCGGATCTACCACCAGTGCCTTTGATGGATTGTGGGCTTCGCGATCATTGGCTCGCTCGCCCGGCACCGTAGGCCTCTAATCCAGTTCTTGTTCATCGGCTCGCGTATTTGCTCCACGCTTCTTTCAGACCTCACCTCGCGGCTCGGCCCTTGCGCTTCGCTATCACTTCGCCTCCATCAGGCTGTGAAGAGGACTTTCACCTCCAAGCTATCAAACATGCTCGGCACACCAAAAAAAAGAGCGGCTGGATCGCCGCCCTCTTCTCTAATTGAAATGTGTGTTGCAGTGATTATTGCAAGCGGAACTGCACGATAACGGTCAGGTGCATGGGTGTTGGATTGCCGTCGAGCTTCGCGGGCTCGTATTTCCATTGCTTCAGGGCGTTCATAGCGGCCTGGTGAAGCATAGTCGGTCCAGAAAGAACCTTCATGGTGGAGACATTCCCGGAGACGTCAATCAGGGCATCGATTTTTACGTCGCCGCCGACACGCTGCGTGCGCGCGGCCGGAGGATAAACCGGGGGAACGGACTTGAGCAGCTTGGCGGAAACTACGTCGCCACCAACGGGAAGTGGAGCGGTTGGTTCCTTGGAATTTGATACTGACATCGCAAAAGGTTCGACGGAGGAGGGCTGGCTGCCGTCGATCGAGGGAGCTTCTCCACCTTGCGTAGAATTTGCCGCGCGATTCACGCTGGGAGTTGCCAAATGAACTTCGCCGAGAGCGGATTTCTTTGGCTGTTCAACGGGAGGCGGAACGTTATGCGGCGCGGAAGTGGTCTCTTTGGAAACGGCCGGAATGGCCGTGGAATTCATCGCCGAGTTGGATGCTGGAACAGGCGCCGGAGTGAGCGGCTTGGTGGCTGCTGGCGTATTTCCAACTGGTCCGCTTGCGGTCGCGGTTTCTGGCCGGAAGGCTGGCTTATTGCTTGCGGTCTCAGATGAAATCTGCGCGGTCTGCGTCTGCGTGGCCGCCGGCTGCGGCGCGGACAGACTGGAAAGGACGTTGCCCGGCTGCTTCGCATACCATGCACCACCGCCGATGACGAGAAGTGCAGCTGCGGCAAGCCCTATAAACAGTCCCTTTTTCGAACTGCCGGAGCTGCTTGTTGCGGCGACCGCAGACGAAGTGCCCAACAACTGGTCGCCAAACATCGGATGCTGGACCTTCGCAGAGGCTGCTTCCGTATCGAAAGAGGGAGCGTCTTCTTGTTGAGTTGAAGCTGGAGAGGAACTGACTTCGGCGATCGCAGCGTCTTCGACGGTCGTGTCCTCGGAATTGGCATCCGTTTCGCGAGCGAGCGGAGCTAGCCACGCGGGGATTTTCACCTCTTCCACAGCCATGGAGACCGGAGCGGATTTTACGGAGGTTGGTGTGGGCTTGATCTCGGGCAAAGGAACGACCGGAGGTGAAGGAGGTTTGACCTCAGTCTGTGCGAGCTGAAGAATTTTCTGTACCGTTTCGGTGGGAATGATGTCCGGTTGAGGCGCCGCCGGCTTCTCAGGCACGGGATGCTTTGCCGCAGGCGCTTCCGAGAACAACATCGAGCTGAGCTGCTCCTGCAAACGCGCGGTGTGCTGCTTCAGTTCGTCTGTGGTGGAATCCGCCGAGGGAACTGCGGGAACGGGCATCGTTGGCTTAGGAGCTACGGATTTGGTTTCGAGATTTGCGGAGCTGATCGGCGTGACTGGAACAGGAATCGCTTCTTGAACGTGAACAGGTTCCGGCGCGACGGGCACTGGGGGTTTCGGGGCGACAGTGTGCGCGGCAACAGGTGGAACTGGCGGAACACTTGGAACTAGATGCGGCAGGACAGGTGATGCGGGATGGCTTGCCACCGGCTGCTGCGGCTTTGGAGGAATTGGTTTCGCTACGGGCGGCGCCGCGGAAGGAGCAGTCGCGACGGGCTTCACGGGCACAGGAGCGGGCGCCGGCGGCTTCAACGCAGTGGGAGCTGGCGGAGTTGCAGCAATCTTTGGCAGCGCTGGGGCGGCGGGATGCTGAGCAGGTGCATGAGCAACGGGTGCAGCAGGACCAGCGGAACTAGCCGGAGCGGGCGAAACGCGATCGGTGGGAAAACGCATGCCCCAGAAACCAACCGCAGGCTCGGTAAATTCCAGTTCAACATAGCCGGTGACGGTGCGGTAGTTCTTCGATTTGACAACCTGGCAGACAACTTCCTTCTTAGTTTTTTCGTTGGTAACGAACAACAGTTGTCCCGGCGAAACTTGAGAGGCCAGGCGAATGACGGCGCCATGGCCAAAGATCAACACGGTCTTCGTCGACTCGGAGAACGGCTCGCGCTTATCGGAGCCATCGACGGTCCGCGCGCCGTTTACTGTGACAGGGACCTCCAAGGCCACGGGTTGGGCGGGCTTAGTTGCCGGCGCGGCGGGCGGGGTAGTCGCAGCCGAATTCTCGACATCTTTGACAATCGGTGCCATGGGACACTCGCTAGAGAGAGATTGGAGGGACGATCTGCGTGATGCAGAGATAGTCCACTCCTACCTTTTCATATTGGGACGTGCGGGTAAGGCTCTCTATAGTACTTGGGTACTACGAGGGTAACTCATGCGCGACTGGCACAACGTGCTGCGCGCGGATCGCTTGGCTGCGCGGAAAAAGCAAAAACACAGTCGCAACAACGCCGATGCGGAGCGATACGCGCGGCGTTGTGATTTCTACTTCTGAGTTTTCAATGGCGGCTGAAAGCGCTGGTCCACGGCGACCTGATAGCCCGTTACCAGTTTGTTGGTAGCGTTGGCCATGCCGATGACCTGCTGCAATTCCTTGAACATTTCCGGCGTCATTCCCTTGCTGAAGGCGGACGCGGTGTGCGAGGCGATGCAGTACTGACAGTTGTTGGTGACGCTGACGGCGATGTAGAGAAGCTCCTTGGTGAGGGGATCAAGCGCGCCGGGAGCCATGATCGCTTTCAGGCCCTCCCAAGTGCGCTTCAACAAGGCGGGATCGTGGGCGATGGCCTTCCAAAAATTATTGATGTAGTCGGTTTTGCGAGTGGTGAGGATGTCGTCGTAGACCGCTTTCACTTCGGGGTTGGCGTTCTGGTATTCGATAAGTCCAAAAGTCGACATGAAACGCTCCGAGGAATCGATTAGTAACGCGAGACATGTTAGCGGGAACGGGTTAGGCTTGTCATCCGCCGAAGCGGTGAAGCAGGCGCCCACTGGAGCGAAAAGACGAGACTGGCGTTTCGCCACTATTAAATCGTTACAATATGGGGGATATAGGAGGCCTCTATGCACTTCCCTGCCGCCAAGCTGTGCCGCAATTCGCTTTTGCTTGCCATCGGACTGGCCACGATTATTGGAGCTGTACGCGCACAAACTGTCCGGGTGGATGCGACCGCTGCGCACGCGTTGGCATTCGACCCCGACAGAGCCATGGGCAGTTCTATAGATATCCTGCCCGCCAAAGACTTCGAAACGGTTTATAGCGAGCCGATCATCAAGGAATCGCTTTCTGCGGGATGGGGGCCGATCACTTACCGGCAGAACACGGAACTGACGATCAATGCGTGGCACTGGAACCCGAAGGGAACATGGAGCGACGCGAAAAACCAGAGCGGGTATTTTATCGGCAGCCCAGAACCGGGTGATTCGTTGCGGCAATCCTTCGGCTACAAACTGCCGCACCGCGGCTCGACGCGAAGCGACGCGGGGCAGAATGAATATTCAAGGATCACGGATGGCGACGGGGCCAGCTACTGGAAAAGCAATCCGTATCTAACGGAAAAATTCACGGGCGAAAGTGACGCGCTGCATCCACAGTGGGTGGTGATCGACTTCGCGAGCTCGCAGGACATTAGCGCGATCGAGATTGCGTGGGCCAATCCTTACGCGAAGAAATACGTTGTGGAGTATTGGGATGGCAAGGGGGATGCCGTTTCAGCTCAACACTCAGGCAAATGGATCAAGTTCCCACAGGGCGACCTTGACAGCAATGCGGGCGGAACAAATTTGCAACGGTTAGCGGACAAACCGGTGAGCACGCGCTTTGTGCGCATCTGGATGACCGAGTCTTCAAACACCTGTGACACGCATGGGACAGAAGATCCGCGGGACTGCGTGGGCTACGCAATTTCGGAAATACGCGCCGGCAACTTCAATTCCCAAGGGCAGTTTATCGACGTGGTGAAACATACGCCGGGGCAGGCGCAGACCGCCACGCAGGTTTCTTCCACCGACCCCTGGCATACCGCGGCGGACATGATCCCCACGCGGATTCAGACGGGGTTCGATCTGTTCTTCACGAGTGGGTATACAAATCATCTGCCAGCCATGATACCCGTGTCGATGTTGTATGGAAATCCCGAAGACGGCGCGGCGGAGCTTGCATACATCGAGAAGCGGGGCTATGCGATTTCCTATGTAGAAATGGGAGAGGAGCCCGACGGACAGTTCATGCTGCCAGAAGAATATGCGGCTCTGTATTTGCAGTGGGCCACGGCGCTGCACAAAGTAGACGCGAAGCTGAAATTGGGAGGACCGGTCTTTACGGGTGCAAATGAAGACATCCAAGTGTGGGCCGATGCGCGGGGAAACACGTCGTGGATGGGACGATTCGTGGACTACCTGAAGTCGCACGGACGATTGGCGGATCTAACATTTGTGTCGTTCGAGCATTATCCGCTGACGCCGTGTGAAATTGGTTGGGCGGATTTGTACCGCGAGCCGCAGTTGGTGGAGACCATTTTGAAGATCTGGCGGGAAGATGGCGTGCCGGCTGACGTGCCTTTGATGAATACCGAGAGCAATGTTTCCTGGGCGCTGACCGACCCGATGCAGGATCTTTTCGCAGGACTGTGGTTGGCGGACAGCGTGGGCGCGTTTCTGAGCTACGGGGGACCGGGCGCGGTTTATTATCATTCGCCGATCCAGCCGGAACCGTTGCGGCCCGGGTGCCATGCGTGGAGCACGTACGGAAACTTCGTGGCCGACGCGAAGCTGAGAATCCGGCAGCACACGGCGCAATATTTCGCGAGCCAATTGCTGAATCTGGATTGGGTAAAACACGGGGCGGGAACGCACGAGCTGTATCCAGCGAAGGCTGACCTTCAAGACGATGCCGGGCACACGCTGATTACTGCGTATGCGGCAAAGCGGTCCGACGGTACCTGGTCGCTGCTGCTGATTAACAAAGACCCGAGCAACGCGCACGAAGTGAGCATCCAGTTCAACGATGGCGATAAAGAAGGGGCACTGCGATTCACGGGAAATGTGAAGCAGGCGACGTTTGGCGCAGCGGAATATATGTGGCATCCAGCGGGACCCGCCAGCAACGCAAATCCCGCGGGCCCCGCAAAAACTTCGCAGTGGCCATGGAAGGACGGCCAGAAAGTGCTCTTGCCGAAGGCCTCGATCAACGTGCTTACAGGAAACGTAGCGCAGTAGCCGCAGGCTTCACGGTTTCTGCGGAGCCCGGAAGAGTTGGAGATTTTCAGCTTTCCAGCGCATGGCGCGGTAAATGCGGTTTCGGCCGCTGGGATGATCGAAGAAGATCCACTCTTCCACCGGCCCAGGATTCATTTTCCGATACTCACCGAGATGAATCGCGGCTTGCGCAAACCCGTCGGGCTGGCGGCTGGCGTTCAATCCAAACATATCGGCTTCCGCCTCATTCGTGCGCGTTTCTGCATTTGAGATGGGAGTGAGGATGAAGAAGAAAATGGTGGCAATCAAAAAGACGAGAGGAATGACGGCGGGGTCCGTGATTCCCTGCACGCCCCATTTCTCTCCCCAGCGCACCAGAGAATACTGAAGGCCCCACTTCAGGAGTGCGAAGAACGCAATGGTTACAACAAAAATGAAAATCACGTCCTTGTAAATGTGATGGAGGACGTAGTGACCCATCTCGTGACCCATCACGGACTGAATTTCTTCGGGAGAGCCGCGACGCAGAAGATTGTCGTTGAGGGTGACGCGCATGGTTTTGCCGAAGCCGCTGACGTTGGCGCTCATGCGAGTAGTTTGACGGGAAGCATCCACTTCGAAGACGTCGTGCGCCGGAATTCCGTTAGCCCTGGCGAGGGAGAGGATCGGCTGTGTAACCTTGGGATCGTCGAGCTTAGTAACTTTGTTGAACAAGGGCAACAGATAAACCGGCGCGATCATAACCGTTGCGATCATAAATAATGTTGTGACGATGGCGCCCCAGATGTGCCACGTGTTGGGAAGCCACCTGACGATCTCGAGTAGGACGACGGCCACAATGCCGCCCAGGATTATGCCGATCAGCAAGCCCTTGACTTGATCGCCCATCCACGGACCGAAAGTTTGCGTTGCCAACCCGTACTTCCATTCGCGGAAGAAACCCTCGTAGACGGTCAACGGAAAGGTGAGCACGAAGGTGATGAGCATGAACTGAATCCAATACAAGAAATTCCGGAGAACGCGGACGCGCGTCAGGCGTTCCGCAAATCTCCTCATGTTAGCGGACCAGCCGAGACGCAAGAGCGCCCAATAGACAACCACGGCCACCAGAAAATCCCAAAGAATCAGCCAATAGCCGCCCTCGAAGTAGGTGTCGCTGCGGGCGCGTGCCGTGGCGGGAATCTGCGCAAGATAGGCGTTGGTGGCTGTTTCGGGATCAAAGTGATCGGACGGCTGCGCTTCCGGAGGAACTGTAATGACGGAGGGCATCTGACTGTCTGACAAGCTGTCTTTTTGTTGAGCAGATGCAGCGGAACCCACGGCGAAACACAGCGCTAGCGCGAAGAGGAGCAAATGCCCGAGTCCAGTTTTCATGATCCACCTTTCAAAGGAGGCCGTTGGTCGTAGAGTATACGACTTCGGCATGCGAAAAGACGCACGGCGAGTTGATTCAGGGAGGCGAGGGTTAGCGGAGGAGAAACTCGTCGACGAGCAGGCGGGCAAGACGGGGTGAATTGTGGCGAATCACGCCATGTTCCTCGAGCAGATTGTCGAGCACAAATTTGACTTTGCTCTTGACCACATTGGGGGCATCCACAACCACGGGCTCAGCGCCTTGGGCGCGATACCGACGGGCGACGTCCGGGGAGACGGCTTGCCGATTGGCCACCACCCAGTCGATCACGGGAGTGGAGATGTGCTTTTGAATGGCGCGCAAATGTTCGCTGAGGGTGTAATTCGTGGTCTCGCCCGGCTGGGTCATCAGGTTGGCGATGTAAACGCGCGGGGCTTTCGAGCGCGAAATGGCGCGCGCGATCTCCGGAATCAAAAGATTGGGAATCACGCTGGTATAGAGCGAGCCCGGGCCCATGAGAATCAGATCGGCTTCCTTGATGGCATCAACGGCTTCAGGGATCGGGCGCACGCGCCGGGAAGAAAGCTCGATGCGGCGAATTGGGACCTGGCTTTTTGAGATATTGGTTTCGCCGTGGACGCGCTTGCCGTTTGCCAGCGTCGCGACAAGATGAATATTGGAAAGTGTGGAAGGAAAAATGCGGCCGCGAATCGCAAGGACTTTACTGGAGACTCTTACGGCCTCGGCAAAATCTCCCGTCACATGCGTTAGTGCTGCAAGAAAGAGATTGCCGAAGTTGTGTCCGCGCAGTCCGCGTCCCAGATGAAAGCGATATTGGAACAAACGCCCCATTAGAGCTTCATCTTTCGAAAGCGCCACCATGCAGTTGCGGATGTCGCCGGGAGGCAGCATGCGATTTTCGCGACGCAAGCGGCCGGAGCTACCGCCGTCGTCGGTGACGGTCACAATGGCGGCAATGTCGGCGATGGGCCGTTCCGGCGAAGCGGAGTGATCGCGCTGTCGCATCACATGATCCTTCAGGCCGCGCAACAGCGCCGACAGGCCAGTGCCTCCGCCCAAAGCAACGACGCGCATGCCTCGCGCAAGTGATTCTTTTTTTCGTGCTGATTTCTTCACTAAATGCTCAACTTCCACGTCGTGATCGCGAAGCTCGAAGCGATCGTACTTCGTGCAATCTCACCATTGGTGGGTGTGCCAGTAAACTGCAGCGCGAAATGATTCCGCGCGTCAGATTCCTAACGAATTCGCATCTGCCGAGGACAGAGGAGTTACCCCGCGTATCCTTCTTTTTCGGGGTACAGCAACTCAGTGAAACGGGGATCCTCCTGGAGAAATGCGAAATCTTCATCGTTGCGCGCGTGATAACGGTTGGCCGGGCGAAGCTCAATGGCGACCTTCAGATTGGCCATGGCGGAATCGGCCTCGCCGGTCAGACAATCCAGGGCCGCGAGGGCGTAGTGAACATGGTCCAGCTTGGGAGCAAGTTTGCGAGCCTTTTCAAGGCTCTCGCGCGCCTCATCCCAACGACCAAGGTTCATCATGGCAACGCCACGCTGGTAGTGATCTTCGGGGGATTTTGGATTTTGGTCGGCGGAAGGCTTCATTCTTTGTTCAACAATGCGCAAGTGCATACGAGCGCGGTCAGCCAGTTCCTTGCTGGGGCCCTCGAGGACCTTCTCCAACTCCTGCTTGGCGCGCTGGAACTTCTGCTGATGGAAGAGGGCCATGGCCTCTTCGTAAACCTTCATTTGTGCTTGCACTCTGGGATCCACCATTTCGACACCGCCACGTTGCGGCACGGGAGCCGCTAAAGCTTTTTGTTTCTTCTGCTTAGAGCTAGACCGAGCCGGGGGTTTCCCGCGGTTGGAAGAGGATTTTTGGGGTTTCGCCATGGGGCGCATGCTAGCAGACGCTTGGTCTCGCGTCAACGTTAGCCAGCACACACGTTTTCAGGCATGCGCGTGTGGCGTTGGCCGCAAAGTGCCTTGTTCGACAGCCTTTACCCTCCGGGAGCATGGCGCAAAATATGTTTCGGGGATTGGGCGGTTCTCCGCGACACTAGATGGAGACTCCAGTAGGGCACGCGCGTCTGGGATCACTGGCTTGCCCTGCGTGCGTGTGTTATAAGTTTCAATCGGAACTCAGGTTGACGACTCGTGCCTTTCATTAATTTTCCTGCGCGTGAAATAAATTGCAAGCTGGTGTACTACGGCCCTGGTTTGGGAGGCAAGACTGCCAATCTCCAGTGGATCTATGATCACACCGGCCAGAATCAGAAGGGCAAGATGGTCTCGCTAGCCACGGAGACGGATCGCACCTTGTTCTTCGATTTTCTTCCGCTCGATCTGGGGACGGTGCGCGGATTCAAAACCCGCTTCCACCTTTATACCGTGCCCGGACAGGTTTTCTATGAGGCCAGCCGGAAATTGATTCTGAAAGGCGCCGATGGCGTGGTGTTCGTTGCGGATTCGCAAGAAGAACGGCTGGACGCAAATTTCGAAACGCTCGATAACCTTCAAGAACACCTGAAGGAACATAATCTGAACTTCACTACGATTCCGTACGTGCTGCAGTTGAACAAGCGCGACCTGCCCAATGCGATGTCTGTGGAGGAGTTAACCAAGCAATTACAAAAGAAGGGCGAACCAGTGATCGAAGGAATCGCCATTCAGGGGCAGGGAGTGTTTGACACGTTGAAAGAGCTTGCCAAGATGGTGCTCGCGGAATTGAAGAAGGGCAACTGACCTATTTTTGGTACCAATGAAAACCCACCTCAAATTCTATTAGGAACGGGACTAACTTTCCGTCGAGACTTGCCGGCCTGCACTTCCAAGTTTTCATCGTAATGATAGCCGACTCGGCCAATCTCATCCCCGGCGACTTTGTGACCAGCGGACTTACCACTTGCCCGTCTTTTCCCACGATCGCAAGAAGTAACACGGCTCCGTCAAAGTGTGCAGCTTTCGACTCGCTGGTGTTAGGCGGATTAGGCATATAGAAGCATGCGGGCATCGACAATCCTTTTACGGGGTACCTGGACAGGGTGTCTCCGTTGACCACTGCTTTGCGAGGTGGGTCGTGCGCCGAGAACTTCAGAGGAGAAAAATCTGCCTCCGCCTCGACATGAATGGATTCCGTCTTCTCCTTGGCCGGCTCTGTGCCCGTCGGACTCAGGAGGTTCAGTGTCAGCTCAAAATCGTTATTACTTGTCTTATTTATCTTGCCGACGACCATGACTTGCGCACCGAACATCTCGCCAACCCTCCGTGCGAAATTGCTGTCTGCAGAACCATCACTGTGGGGACGCGCGAACTCCACGAACTCCCGGACGTTGCGTCGATCGATCACTTGGAGGTGGTTCTCTGGGTCGATAAGCTGCCGAGAAAACTGATCGGCCAATTGGATGCCGTAAGCAGAGGATTTGCCATCGGGCAGCATGAAATCATGCACAAGAATTTTGCAGTCGCTCGGGACGCAACCAAATGCGGGAGCCTGCTGGAGTACCCAACTCGTAAGAATCTGGATTTGCTCATCGTTCGGAGCGAACGACATGGGAACTATCGGCGAAACCTGAGAATACATGGGCACCTGATGACAAACGAGTAAGAATAGGATTGAGCCAACGAGGCGAACGTGGCGTTTGTTCGACATGCGGCGAGTCTAGCACGCCTTCGAAAACCGCCTTTGTACCCGGCGTCACAACAAATAAATATGTCAGAAGTTGGCTTTGGCTTGGTCTTCGGTTTCGTAAGTCGGAATGGCTTCGACTAAGCGAGTTACGGTGAGGGCATCGCGGACGCGGCCCGGGCTACAGACCAGATGCAACGCTCCGCCCTGACGTGCCAGGGAGATGGAGGACTTCACGAGGACGGAGATACCGGAACTGTCGATCTGAGGAATATCGTTGAGGTCGACGACGATCTTGCGGGCACCGCTTTGCGTGAGCTTCTGCACAAAGTTGCTGAGGTGTTCGCTGGGATCGCCAATAGTGAGCCTGCCATGCACGATCACGAAATGGATGCCGTCCGCTTCGCGCACAGTTACTTCCAACGGTGGATGCAGGGTCATCGGACCTTTCCTCAAGACATGCAAAAGAGACTTGGGCCGCCGCCAGGCGGTTTCCTACGGCGCGTCACAGGCATTATACGATGATGGCTATGGAGAACAAGCCACCAAAGGACGCACGGCGGCACGAGTGGGATGTGACACCGGACCGGGCCCGGGAGATCCAGGAACAATTGCGCAAGCTATGGATCGGTGAGGACCGTTTACCGCGGATTCGGCTGGTGGCCGGGCTGGATGCTTCGTTTGTTCTGGTGGGCTCGCAAGCGCTAAAGAAGCGGGCGAGCCGTTGGGGAGCGTTGCGTGATGCCAACCGAGCGATCGGCTGCGTGGTGATGTATCGCTACCCGGAAATGGAAGAAGTCGAGCGGGCTTCGGCGGTGTTTCCGCTGGAGTTTCCCTACATCCCCGGGCTGCTGAGCTTTCGTGAAATTCCTGTGCTGCTGGCCGCGCTGGCAAACCTGAAACAAATGCCGGACCTTTTGTATTGTGACGGGCAGGGATATGCGCACCCACGAAGGCTGGGAATGGCCAGTCACCTGGGAGTGCTGCTGGACCGTCCGACGATCGGGTGCGCGAAAAGCCTGCTGATTGGGACGCACGGGGCGTTGGGCGAGAAGGCGGGGAGTCAAGTAGCGCTGGTGGATGAGAAGGCGGGAGGAGAACGAATCGGCACTGTGTTGCGGACGCGCGAGGGAGTGCGGCCGATTTACGTTTCGCAAGGCCACCGGGTGAGCTTGGAATCCGCGGCCCGCTTCACACTCCAAGTCTGCGACGGCTACCGAATTCCGCGGCCCACACGCGACGCGGACCACTTTGCAGGCGAAACAAAACGAAGACTGTTGAGCGGGCAGGTATCCGAAAAATGAATCGCGGGCAGCAAAATTTCGGAAGGTAGCGAGCCAGTCCGCCGCGTATAATCCCGATACATCGTGGCTGGTCCCCTAAACATTACGAACGTGGCACTGAAGAATTTAGCGGCAGACTTGTCGCATCGGAGAATTCGATGAAGAGCTTGGGCATTGGTTGTTGCCTGGTACTCACGGTAATGCTCGCCGCCGCACCGCTTTTGGCGCAACAGCCCTCCTCCTCGGTTCCTGCCTCTGCTACCACCCCCAGTGAAACCTCCAAAACAGTCGGCAACAAGCTGGAGCAACTGGACCAAAAAGTGGCTGCCGCGCAGTCTTCCGCAGACAACTCCTGGATGCTGGTGTGCGCCGCGCTGGTGCTGATGATGACGGGACCGGGGCTGGCGCTGTTCTATGGCGGGCTGGTGCGCCAGAAAAATGTGCTGGCCATCATGATGCAGAGCTTCGCACTGATGGCGCTGATCACGGTGCTGTGGGCGCTGGTGGGATATAGTCTGTGTTTTGGCGGCGGCGGTCCATTCATTGGAGATTTTCACCATGCGTTTCTGCGCGGGATTGGCGTCGACCCGAACCCCGATTACGCGGCCACCATTCCTCAGTTGACGTTCATGATTTACCAGCTGATGTTCGCGGTGATTACCCCAGCGCTGATTACCGGGGCCACGGCGGAACGCATGAAGTTTTCGGGAACCGTGCTGTTTATGACTTTGTGGTTCTTCCTCGTGTACGCGCCGATGGCACACATGGTGTGGGGCAAAGGCGGCTTCCTGAACGCGGCACTGGGCGGACGATTCCCTACCCTGGATTTTGCTGGTGGCACGGTAGTGCACATCACGTCGGGAGTATCAGCGCTGGTTTGCGCGCTGTATCTGGGCAAGCGCGTGGGCTTCCCGAAGCAACCAATGCCACCGCACAGCCTGGTGCTCAGCTTCATCGGCGCGTGCCTGCTGTGGGTGGGCTGGTTCGGATTCAACGCGGGGAGCGCACTGGCGTCGAATGGTCTGGCAACCACGGCGTTTGTTGCGACTCATTTCGGTGCCGCTGCAGCAGCACTAAGCTGGAGCCTGGCGGAATGGATCAAGAACGGGCGAGCGAGCGCTCTTGGCGCGATTTCAGGAGCGGTGGCGGGACTTGTAGCCATTACGCCAGCTGCGGGTTTCGTTGGACCTATGCCGGCGTTGGTTATCGGGTTTATCGCGGGCATTTTCTGCTTCTGGATGGTGACGCGCTTCAAGGCCATCTTCGGCTATGATGACGCTCTCGATGCCTTTGGAGTTCATGGAGCGGGCGGCACCATCGGGGCGCTCTTGACGGGAGTGTTTGCGCAGGCGATCTACAATCCCATTTATGGCGCGGGCAAACCAACCGGAGGACTCGACGGCCATTGGGGACAAGTGGGCAACCAGTTAGTGGGCGTTCTGTTCGCATGGGTGTTCGCGCTGGTGGGAACGTTGGTGATCCTGAAAATCGTGGATGCAGTTACCGGCCTGCGAGTAACTGAGGATCACGAAATCGAAGGGCTGGACATCACGCAACACGGCGAAGAGGCGTATAACCTGGAATCGTAGGAACTGGGCGTGGAGTGAGTACACGAAGCGGGAGCAGATATTCGTATGATGAAAATTGAAGCGATAATTCAGCCGTCCCGGTTCGAATCGGTGAAGGATGCCTTACTGGAAATCGGCATCGAAGGAATGACGGTAACGGAAGTGCGCGGACACGGCCGGCAAAAAGGGCACACGGAGGTATACCGTGGCCGCGAATACACCGTGGATCTACTGCCAAAGATCAAGCTGGAAGTGGTGCTGCCAGACAATTTGGTGAGCCGCACGGTCGAAACCATTCTGAAAACCGCCAAGACAGGAAAAATCGGAGACGGTAAGATATTCCTATCCCGGATCGAGGAAGCGATCCGGATTCGCAACGAGGAACGCGGCGAAGGCGCTCTCTGACCTTCCTATGTCTTCTCCTCAACCAGGTCTGTACCCCGTCTTTCGCCCGAGCAGAAAAATGGAAGAATCGGTCACCCCGCTTTCCCTGCTGGGTCCGCATTGTGAGACTCAGCGGGAACGCATCAGGAAACTTTTTGACAACGGCGCAAGCGCGCAGGATACGCTTCGGCAGTTGTGCGAACTGGCGGACGAAGTCATCCAGAAAGTGTTCGTCGAACTACTGCGGGTGGGAAATAGTACGGGGCAGGGACTGTGCTTGCTGGCGCTGGGCGGCTACGGCCGCGAAATGCTTTTTCCATATTCCGACCTCGATCTGTTGTTCCTGTTTGGTAATGAAAAGGCTGAATCTGAGTTTCGCCCACTGATCGCGGAATTTTCGCGCACTCTTTGGGACCTAGGCTTTCGCGTGAGTTCTGCCGGGCGCACGGTGGAAGAATGCAGGCGCATCGAACAAGACAACGCCGAATTCCACTTGGCAATGCTGGACCGGCGGTACCTGGCTGGCGATAAACTGTTACTCGAGAAACTCGATTCCAAGGTGCTGTTCGGCTCGGAGCGCCAATCGCGGCCGTTCCTGCTTTCTGAACTACAGCGGTTGACGCGCGACCGTCTGGCGCGTTACGGCAACACGATCTTTCATCTGGAACCGAACGTGAAAGAGGCGCCCGGCGGGCTGCGTGATTACCATGCGATCTTGTGGATGCGTCAATTGGCGGGCGACCGACGCGATCCTCGAATCAGTCCCGTGAACGAGGACGAACTGACGCGCAGTGCGGTGGAATTCCTCAGCTCCATCCGGTGTTTTCTTCACTATAGCAACGGCCGCAATGACAATACCCTGACGTATGAATTGCAGGCCGACGCTGCCGAACGATCTCTGGGTATTGATGATAATCTGCGCCGCAACGCGGCGGAGTGGATGCGCCTGTACTTCCGGCACGCGCGCACGTTGAACCGGCAATTGCTTCGCTTCATTGAGCAACGTGCCCCGGCATCTTTGTCACTGCGGCAGCGTTTGCTGAACGCGACGATCGGACCGAAGGCCGAGGGAAGCAACGGCAGGCCGTTCATGGTGCGCGACGGATTGCTGGAAATCACCAACGAACGAGCTTTCGCCGATCGCAGCGTGACGTATACGATGCTTGCCGAGGCGGCGCGAACCGGCATGCCGCTGAGCCGTGAATCAGAACGCGCCATCGCCTACATCATGACGCACCCGGAATTGCAGCAGCGCAACACGCGAATTACCTGGCCGGTGCTGAACGAAATACTGGCCGGGGATTTCCCTGGGGTGGCGTTGCGACCGATGCATCGCCTTGGTTTGCTGGTCGAAATCCTTCCTGAATTTCGCACTATCGATTCGCTGGTGGTGCGGGACTTTTATCACCGCTACACCGTGGATGAACACTCCCTGCGAACCATCGAACATCTGCAGGATTTGGCGGAACTAACAGACCCGCTGGGAAAACATTTCAGCGGTCTTTGGCGCACCGTGGACCGCCGCGATCTGCTGATCCTTTCGCTACTGCTGCACGATGTCGGCAAGGGCATGCCGGTGGAGAATCACATTGCGGGAAGCCTGCAGGCGCTGGAAACGGCGGCCGATCGGCTGAAACTTTCGCCAGAGGAGAAGGCGGAGGTTCATTTCCTGATCGAACACCATTTGGACATGTCCGCGACGGTGCAGCGGCGCGACATATTTGATCCCTCGACGGTTTCCGGATTTGCCAGCACGGTGAACAATCTGGAGCGGCTGCAACGCTTGTCTTTGCTGACTTATGCGGACATTCACGCTGTAAATCCAGAGGCGCTGACTCCGTGGAAGGCGGAAATGCTGTGGCAGCTTTTCGTAGCCACGTCGAACCACTTTAGCCGGACCATCGACCGCGATCGTCTCCATGCTTCCGATGAGTCGTTGTTGCTGGAACAGGTGAGACAGGAAGCCGGAAGCAATTCGAAAACCGAGATCGAGCGTTTCCTGGATGGATTTCCGCGTCGCTATCTCGCAGTGCATTCCCCCACGGAAATCGCGGCACACTTCGCGATGTACCAGAAGCTCGGTAGCGAGCCGGTGCAGACGGAAATCAAGTCCACGCATCACGCGTTCACACTCACACTGCTCTCCGCCGATCGCCCCGCGCTGTTCGCAGCAATCGCCGGAGTGCTGGCAGCATGGGGCATGAACATCGTGAAGGCAGATGCGTTCGCGAACTCGGCTGGCGTGGTGCTGGATACTTTCCATTTCGTCGACCTGCACCGGACGCTGGAACTAAATCCCAGCGAGATTCCGCGATTCCGGCAAAGCATCGCCGACGTGGTGAACAATAGACAGACGCTGGAACCGCTGCTGAAGGGACGCCTGGCCGCGGCCATGGCACGCCCGCCCAAGGTGCTGGTGCAAACCACGGTCAATTTCGACGACGAGTCTTCGGAACATTGCACGCTGATGGAAATCGTGACGCAGGACCGGCCAGGCTTGTTGTACGAAATCGGCTCGGGTCTGGCGCGGCTAGCATGCAACATCGAAGTGGCTTTGATTGACACCGAGGGGCAAAAGGCCATCGATGTTTTCTATTTGACGGGGCAGGGACGGAAACTTACGCCACAAAAGCAGGAACTGCTGCGCGAGGTGCTGCAAGCTACGCTGGGCTGAACGGCGGGTTCGGGAATTTCAAGGCAAGTAATTTAGCCCATCAGTTGGCGGGCCTTCTCGACCAGGGTGGCCGAGTCGTATACCGGCTTCTCGAGATAGCCGTCGGCACCGGAAGCTTCCAAGAAGCGCTCGCGGTCGCCACTCATGGTGTGAGCAGTGGCCAGCAGGACCGGCAGCCGTCGCGGCGACTTCTTCTTCAAGATCTGGCAGAGTTCGATGCCGTTGACAAGTTGCCCATTCCACTGAGCGTTCGGAAGCGACACGTCCAGAAGGACCAGATCGACCTCGCCGGCTTCGATTTCCTTCAACATTTCGGGGACATCTTCGGTAACCCTGCAGGAATAGCCGCACACTCTCTCCAGTGCCATGCGGAAGAATTTCGCAACGAGCGCGTTGTCTTCCACAATGATCACCCGTCGCGGTCTAGCGGCGGATTGCGATTCAGTCACGCCTCCACCGCCTCTTGCTCTGGTGGAAGAGACAGCGTGAACCAGGCGAGGGAGCCCTTGCCGCCGTGACCGCTTTCGAGTCCGATTTTTCCGTGCATCATTTCAACGAGTTTTTTGGCGATCGCCAGACCCAGGCCAGAGCCGTTGTTTCCCTGTAAGGATTTGTGATCGTGACGCACAAATTTTTCGAACATGGCGTTGCGTTTCTCGGAGGGAATGCCCAAGCCGGTATCTTCAATCTCGAAGCGCAGATGACCATCGCGGCGGTTGTGAACGGCGCGCACGGTGACATGGCCACTGGCGGTAAACTTCACAGCATTGGATAGCAGATTCAAGAGCACCTGGCGGAAGCGGATCTCATCACTGCGGACCCAGGGCAGGGTTTGGTCCAAGGTTTCGTCGATCAGCCGCAGATTTTGAGAAGCAGCCTGGACTGCGACGAGGGGCAGCGTCGAATCAAGAATGGCGCGCGGATCGAGTTCTTCCAGATTGAGGGCCAACTTGCCTGCTTCGATGCAGGAAATATCGAGCAAATCGTTCACCAGCCGCAGCAACAGTTGGCCGCCGCTGAAAAACATCCCGAAGAACCTCTTTTTCTTCTTCTGGAGATGTGCACACGCCATCGAGTACCAGTTTCGTGAAACTCAGAATGGAGTTCAGCGGTGTGCGCAAATCGTGAGAAACCTGGGCGAGAAATTCGTCCTTGATCGCGCTGGCCTCCGCCAGTTGCACGCTGGCTTGCTCCAGCTCCTGGTTTAACGCCTGCAAATGCGACATGGTCGCGCGGAAATACGAATCACACATCAGATTTAAGTCCAAATCCAACATCTTGCTGAGCGCTTGCGAGTAGGCCAGGCGTTCTTCACGCGCCGGAAACTCGTCGAAGAGCCTTTCGAGAAGGAAGGAGCGCACCACACCCATCGCGCTGATCACATATTTTTGATCGAGTCCGATGCGCACATGGCGGAATCCGATCTGGTAGCGGTCATCGGCGTAACGTTCATCATACACACCATTGAAGAGGCCGCGCCCCCACGCCTGGAGTGTCTTCTTTAGACGCTCAACCTGCTCGTTGCCACCGGTGAACACACGGCTGGCTCCGGGATGATGCGGAATCTGCGCATAAAAGCGCTCGGCCATCTCGGGGAGATAGAGCTCCATGCGTGGGCCCAGATTTTTAAGCAGGGTGGCGTCGTCTTCGCGGAAGTGGAGGTAACGCTTCATCTCGTCGACGAAGGATTCCTCGTTATGCTGGGCTTGGAGCGAAGCCGACATTCGCAGGATTTTACCATTACAGGGGCATTTGGTGCGAAGGGAGGCGCGGATGCTCTGGCAAGGCGTAGGCATAGTAACCGAGGGTGAAAACTCGCTGATTTGCGCGAAGTGCCGCAAGGGGAGATCAAGGAGCGCTGGAAAGCATACGTAAACAGCTGATAAGGCGATACTTCCTAAGTCACATATGGCAGGTGACGTGCATCACAGAGACCTCGCACCCGTCGCTTATCCCTTGCGGAGCGTGAGAGTTCATGTGCAGTAATAGCGTTACCGGCCGGAGCGACCAGGTCCGCTCCGGCCGGCCATTCCGGCGGATACTGGCCACCACGGATTTTTCGCAGACCGCTGGCTTGGCACTGAAGTACGCTCACGCGCTGGCCAAACAATTCCAAGCAAAACTGTACCTCGTCCACGTGGTCCCTAAAGAGTTGTATTTTGTCGCACCTGAGTCGGCTACTGAAACTCTTGTCAAAGCGAAGCAGCACGCACAAAAGGAACTCCAGAAACTGGCGACATCCAGCGGACTGGGTAACGAAGCTCATGAGGAGATTTTAGGCGAAGGACCAGTCTGGCCGGCGCTGCAGAACATCATCGAATCCGAACGCATCGATGTGATTGTCGTAGGAACGCATGGCCGCACTCCCAACAAGAAGCTGGCACTGGGCTCAGTGGCAGAAGAAGTCTTCCGGATGGCCGATTGCGCGGTGCTTACGGTAGGGTCAACGCAGGCTGCCGAAGGAGCGACGACGGAGTATCTGGAACTTCTGTATGCCACAAACTTCAAGCCGCACGCCGAGCGAGCTTCAGCCGCGGCCTATTTTCTGGAACGCGAACATGGCGCGCACCTCTCTGTGCTTCACGTCGTGGAAGACACGACCGAAGGTTCGCCGGCAGGAAATACGATTTTGCGGGACTTTTTGGTGAATCGCATGCGCAAGACGATGCCTGCGGCGTGCCTGAATCGTTGCGAGCCAGATTTCCGGATTCGCTTTGGCGAGCCGGGAGAGGAAATTCTTCGCACCGCAACGGAATGTGGCGCGAACTTGATTATCTTGGGGCTGCGTCCCGTTGAGAAGTTAGCAGGCCATTTGCCGTCGGCCGTAGCCTACCGCATTGCTTGCCAGGCCTCGTGCCCGGTACTGACGCTGCGTCGATAATCATCGCGAATCCCTGGCGAACAACAAACCTTCTCGATTTCCGGTACAATCCGCAGGTTCCTCACATTCACCTCCGCTGGCGGGAGCGGCTGTTGGCCACTGCAAAGGCGCAAATCAAAAAGGCCGGACTCTTTTACTTCATATTCCTGATGTTCTCGTACACGACAGGTGGACCATTCGGCATGGAAGAAATGGTCACCACCAGCGGGCCGGGCCTTGCGTTGTTGTACATCCTGCTGATTCCGCTGTTTTGGAGCGTTCCGGTATCGCTGGTCACTGCGGAACTCACTACCGCAATTCCTGTGGAGGGCGGCTTTTATCGCTGGGTGCGGGCGGGCTACGGAGACTTCTGGGGCTTCCTGGCAGGCTGGTGGAATTGGAGCGCGTCCTGGTTGCTGGGCGGAAGCTATGCAGTGTTGTTCAGCGATTATTTGACGATGTGGTTTCCTTCGCTGATCGATTGGAAACATTATCTGGTTTCGCTCGCTCTAATTTCATTTCTTGCATACATCAATATTCGAGGAATCCAACTGGTCGGGATCGTCGCAACGACCCTTGAATTCTCTGCGCTGATACCGGTGCTTCTGCTGTGCATCCTTGCAGCTGGACAGTGGCGTCATAATCCGCTTGTTCCGCTGACTCCGCCACACGTGCCGCCATTCCAGGTTTTCGGAGTTGGCCTGGCACTAGGCCTATGGCTTTATTCCGGCTACGAACAGCTTTCGAGCGTCGCGGAAGAGATCGAGAATCCGCAGCGAAATTACCCGCGTGCGTTAGCCATCGTAATTCCGCTTTCGATTGCGACGTATTTCTTTCCGCCATTTTTCTCGCTGGCAGCGCTGGGCAACTGGCAACAGTGGAATACCGCCTACCTTTCCAGGGCTGCAGAGCTGATTGGCGGAGGGTGGTTGGGTTTGCTGATGACTGTTGCGGCGATGCTGGGGAATGTTTCGCTGCTGAACGCGACCGTGTTGACGAGCACGCGCATGCCATCTTCCATGGCGGAGGATGGCTACCTGCCAGCGTTTTTCGCGCAGAAGCATCCAAGGTATGGTTCGCCCTGGATCGCGATTCTGATTTCCTCCGCGGTCTATGCAGCGCTTGCGTTTCACACGTTAGCGCAGTTGCTGACCGTTTACATTTGGCTGCGCGTCATGGTGACCGTGCTGACGGTGCTTTCTGCCTGGCGGCTGCGGAAAACGAAGCCAGAGGTTCCACGGCCGTTTCACATTCCCTGGGGAAATCTGGGGTTAGGCTACGTGGTGATCGCCCCAATACTGATGGGAGTTGTAGTTTTGGTGTGCAGCGATCGTTTCGCGCTGAAGTGGGGTCCCTTCCCGGTTTTGTTCGGGATTGTGGTGTATTTCGCGTTGCCTGGGATTAAAAGGCTTTTCGCAGACGATGCAAGCTAGCCGCCGATACTCCGATGCCGCGGTGCGAGCTGGCCGATTGTTGTGTTCGGAAAATAGTGAAGGATGATTTCGCGAAAGTCTGCGCCGCGTTCACCCATAGCTCTTGCGCCGCGCTGGCAAAGCCCGATGCCATGACCTTGGCCAACACCTTCAAGAACGATTTCACCTCGTGCCTGGTGTAGGACGAAAGTATCGCTAGGCACGGCGCTCCAACCCAGGCGTTCGTCGACCGTCAGGCGCGCGGCTTCGTTGTGATCCTCGAGAAGCTCGGCGTCTTGCGGCGAAACAGTTCGCGTCCAACGCACCGGATTTTTGTAACAGAAATCGCAGAGCACTGAAAAGTAGGTATAGCCGTTGGCGGGGATGCCGATGTCGGCGAGCGTGCGGGTTGCACCGCCACAGCTGCGTGTGAACATTGCGGCTATGGGCTTGTCTTCGAAGTTGATAATCAAGGCTTGTGTCGCGGTTGCGGCGATCGCTGCGGGACTTTGGGGTAGTGGCGGTTCGCGCAGAAACTGACAATGCGTCAGATCGCAAAAGTCGAAGTCCCCGTGGCGGCCGTAGCCCGCGACAAAGTAGGATCGCGTGACGACGGCTTGCGCTTTCAACGCTTCGAGCGGAGTTCCAGCTAAGGATTCAGCCTGAACAACAGAGGCAACGGCCGTCTCCAAGTCCATCGTGACGACCGAGACCAGTTCCCCTCCGGTCGCTTTCACGTCCACAGTGCCCAGGTATTGCCGGCGAATTTTGCCAGGCACGCTGAGCACGAACCTTGCCGCGCCACTATTTCGATCGGTCGCGTGAATCGCATCAACGTGAATCTCATTGCCATTCAGGCTCAGCAGTACAGAGTTGCCATCCGAGCGGATCCGCATGCTTTCACGCGAAGATCCGGGTCCCAAGAAGGTGGTCTGCCCGGCCGCAGTCACGACGAGTGCTTCATCGCCAGCACAACTAAGCACGAGATAACGCGGGTGGAAAATTCCCAAAACGCCAATGCGGACGTCCTGCGCCCGCGTACTTCCGGCCGCCAAACAGATCGCGACCAAGAGGAGAAGCGATTTCGCGCGCACCGGTTCACTCCTCCATGCGGCGGAGCATGCGGCCCGCGGTTTCTGCGGCTTTAGCACCCGGAACACCGTGCACGCGGATCATCAGCAGGATTTCCGGTTGTTGCGCGGGCACAAGCGCGACAACAAATCCGTCGCCGGGGGCACGTGGACTATGGGTGCAAGGAGCAGTGCCGGTTTTGACGAGGGCGTCAGAATTCCTCAGGGCACGTCCAACGGCGGCGCCGGTGCCGTGCTGGGCGGATTGCAACATGCCGGCCAGGATTTCGCGGACGCCGAGCTGGTCGCGTCGGCGAATCAATTCCAGATACGCGCGCGCCATGTGAGTAGGGGCGATCAGCCATTGCTCGCCAAGACCAATCAGACCGGCCGCGGCGATATTCTCGTCGGGAGCTTCGATGCGGAAATCCTGCGTGACAGGAACGAGTTCAGCGCTCGTGACATTCTGCGCGAGCGAACGAAAATAGGAATTACACGATACGGAAATCGCGGAAACGATATCCAAGTTGCCGTGCGGTCGCATGCGCCAGCAACCGCTCGCTTCACCTTTACAGTCGTAACGGGGATATCGAAAATCATGCGCTTCGGCATAAGCAAGCGCAGTGAATGGTTTCACCAGCGAGCCAAGTGGGATCGGCTTGTTCTCGTTTTCCCAGTGGCTTATCAGTAGTACTTCGGAATGCGCATCGAAGAGAAGGTACGAAATGCTGCTGTCCGAAAAATCGCGATTGAGCACTTGCACTGCCGACTGCGCAAAGAGCGAGTGCGGCCAATCTGCTGACGCCGTCTGTAGCGTGACCCTTGCGAGCAGGCAGGGCAATAGCAGGGGCAACAACGGCAGCAATGTTGAGAGCTTGTTTAGTGCGCCCATTCGTAGGTGACCGTCTGCGTTACTTTGTCTCCCGCATCGCGAACCACAACTTTCTCAGAGGAAACTTCTGCCAGCGTGGAACTGAGACTGCCAACGTTTGTCGAGAAGAAATCCGGGGTGTCGCCGGCGCCGGAACGACCAGCGGAATTATCCAGAAGGCGACTAAGCGCAAGGAAATTCTCCCTTTCGCGGGAATGATCAAAACGCGCAACGTAAACAGCCAGCGGCTGGGCCTTCGTTTGCTTCAAATTGGAAAGCATGGCAGCTAAGAGAGGGGGGTTGTCGGAGATCAGCAGATATTTGCCACTCACACTGACAGAGAGCGACCAGAGCCCGTCGAGCTCGAAATAACCGGCATTTTGCCGCCAATTAACTCCTAATTTGCCGGTGGTGAAAGTTGGCCGCACAAAATCTGCGAGGGCACCGCGCACGTCGGTTTCATTCCAGTCTGATGCTCCCAACAGAGCAACTGCGGAATGGATGCGCACGAACATGCCGTCTTTATCCTTTTCCGTGGATTGTGCGTTGAAAATTGCGGATGGCGGATTTTTCGAGAGCACGACTTTCAAGGGTGCGGCATTGTCGGCAGAATCCGCGGGCCGGGTGGGTGGCAGATCGATGCGCGATTCCAGATCTGAGCTCGATCCTGTCTCACCATCGCCGATTTGCACTTGAGGCGCGAGCTTTCCCACGGCGGCCGGCCCCAGATGTGGCGCCAGAATCTTCGTTTCCAGAATCGCGAGGCATTCTTCAACGGTCGGACTCGCCTTGGCTTCGTAAAATCCAGCTTGCGGCGGAACTAGTCGGACAATTTCCGAAACGGAGCCCGGCCCGGCGTTCTGCATCGCTTCTGGGGCCGTGGGCGCCTTGCGCAAGAGGATCCGTTGTTCCTGATATTCCTTGCCCGAAAGAGTCAGGTCAGAGATCGCGGCGGAGTACTGTTTCAGTTCGGTGATGTTCTGTTGCACCCAATACGAACGGAAATATGGGCTGGGAACAATTCTATCGAGGTTCAGCACCATTCGAAGATCACCGGTATCTTTTGCGGCAGACACCGATTGTGACCACCAGGCTTCCGATTCGATCGCGTGACCGCTGCTGCCTTTTATCAACTGCAGAGTACCGGCCACGAGATCTTCGCGCGTGGCGAGAATCAGGTAGTCCCCGGTTATCGCGAAGGCGACTTCCCTTCCGGATTCGGCATCGCGGCGAGAGAAGAAATCGACGCCGGCAGCATTGCGCGTTTCGAACTTCCAGCGCGTTTGCCACAGCGCCGTTTGCGTGGAATTCGCCGATGGCAACCGTGTGATGTAAAGGAACTGCAGTTTGCCGATATCAAAAATCGCCAGGGCGCTTTGCGTGCCCGCTACCTGCCGCAGCAAATTCGTATCCGCGGGGAGACCGGCCGCGCTGGAGAACTGCTTGCTGGCATCCGCCAGCCGCAGGAACAGCCGGGAGCGCGAAAACACTTCATAATTATTGCTTTTCAGCCAGCCTTGTTTTTCTGCGGATTTATCCCAGCCGGCGAGCAGCGCGGAAAGGTCTTTCGCTTGCAGGTACAACATCGCGCCAGAAGGAACATAGTGAGAGAGCGCAGGTTCGGGCGTAGACGCCGCTTGATACGCTCCCCAGCTGACTCCGATGCAGGCCGCAACGATCAGGCAGAAAACGATCAGGCGTTTCATGGTCGTTCTCCTGGTTTCGCAGATAGCTTTGTCGCAGGAGCTGCCTTGGCGACAACGCGCGGGCGGACCAATCGATCCTGTTCCAAATCCGCGTGCAGAATGGGCTGCCGGGCGGCATTCAGTTGTTGGCGCCGCAATTGCCCTTTGATGTCGGCAAGTTCCACCGCGATCTCTTTTTTACGAGGCGGCGATTTCTCGAGATTCAAAGACGCTTGCAGGTAGGCGAGTGCTTCGCCGAGCCGGTTCAGCCGTGCAAGCGCGAGCCCCATCTGCAACGCGATCTGCGCCTGCTGCTCTGACGACAGTTTTGCCCCTGCATAGATGTGTACCTCAGCGTTCTGGTCCGCATCATATCGATCGTCACTAATGATCTCTTCTTCGCTGCCCAGAACATTCGGAATAACTTGCCGGATGCGCTGATCTCGAAGCATTCGCTCGATCGAAGCCAGAGCAAATTCATCTTCATGGGCAGCAACGGACGCTTGGAACAACGGAATCCGCGCATCTTCTCGTGCCGGCGTATCCGCTAGCGCCTTCGTAAGAATCTGGATCTTCGCGCGCGGGTCCGTAGTGTTTTGTGCCGCGTTGAGGCGCGCACCGTAGAAAAATGGATGATCGGCCTCCGCAGGAGTGATGGTCCTGACGTCGCCAGCGAGCAGATTCAATTCGGCGCTGCCGAGGTCGAGGCCATTATGAATTCCGGAGAACGCTGACGTGGCCTCGAGTCGAAGGCTATATGGATTTTCGGGAGCCGACGCAATCTGTGTCAGGAATTCGTGGGCTACATTCGTCCCACTGGTCGTCGCGAGTTGCGCTTTCGCGAGGCGCAAGCGATAGGCAGGTTCCCAAGGCGTGCCCTTCACCAACCTTATAAGGAACTCACTGGCCTCGGCAGGATGCCCCGTCTTTTCGAAAAGAGCCGCGGCAGAATCCATATTCTGGTAAGGATCACCGACCACCCGGACGAGCCTTTGAAGCAATATAAGCGCGCCGTCGGTGTCGCCATCGGCAATGCGGATTTCCGCCAGACCGAGGAAATTAGCGGCCACGAGCTGGTGCTCCTGGATTTCGCGCGCGAACACAAATTCCAGGATGTTGCGGGCGGATCGCTTGTCGCCAGCTTCGAACAGTTCCCGCGCGGCGGTTCTTAGCGGTTCGGCAGACGGCGTTGATTGCGAATCCGACTGATAGGCGTCCAGTTTTGCGTCCAAGGTTCCCAGTTGAGCAGCGACAAACATTTCCATTGGCACAAGCGCTGCCGCGTCCGCGTTTCGTTGCTCCTGCGGTAGTGAGGCCAGGTATTCGCCGGCCTGGGTGAATTGTTTGGTATCGATCAAATATCGTATCCAGCGGTGTTGCCAAGAACGCAGGTCGTTCTGCGCATTCTCTTTTTCCAACCCCTCCGCCTTCCCCAAAGCTGTTTGCTTCGCGTCGAGGATTCGCTGGAAGATGGGACCGCGTTGCGCCAGCGGAATCCAAGGCACAGTAACAAGATCCGCGAGAACGACAGACGGATTCGGCGCGACCGAGGACACATCCAAAAGCCACGAAGTAGCCTGGTGGGGATCGCCAATTGCGGCATACACACTGTGCAAGAGCGCGTTGGAGCGATAATTCCCTTTCCGCCTCAGGTACGCACGCACGACGGTGTCTGCTTCCGGCTTGACGTTCGTAAACAGATGGCGGGAATGCAGATGATCGCAAGCGCGCCCAAAATCCGCCCAGAAACTCTCGGGAACGCGCGCGCTATCTACCTGGGCCAACAGCGCGGCGAATAGCAGTTTCCACTGCGCGATGGCTTGTTCTCTATTGCGAGCCTGAAAATAGGCCAGCGCCAAGCGGTCATGAACTCCCGCCAGCCCCGGGGAAAGTTCCAGCGTGTGGTTGTAGTCAGCGATCGCAGCGCGCGCGTCTCCATTGGCCATGTAAAAATCGGCGAGCGTTTCGTAAGCGGAGGAAGATGCGGGGCTGTGCTCGAGTTCGGCCGGCAGAAAATCTTCAGGCGAACCCTGTTTCATGTCTGCAAGACATTCTCCATAACGAGACCCGTAGTAATACCAAACGTCGCCGGCGAGCTGATTATCGCGGCTAAACTGCTTCCCAATACGATTCCCAATGGTCCGGTCGCCCAAAGCATCGACGAATGCATTGCTGATCGATGGAGTAGGCTCCGCAAAGTACAACCCAACGAGCGCGGTGTTCGATTTCCCCCATACCGGCGGGCGTGTACTTCCCCGCTGCGCGACAACTTCTTGTGCCAGATCCGCGTTTCCATTAGCAACGGCAAAGTCGGCGGCTTCCTGCCCGAAGGGCGTCCAAGCGGAGGCTTCCTGTACGAGCCGTTTTGAGTTTTTAGTAAGCAGCAGAGCAAAGTAGCGTTTGTGAACGTCATCGCCGAAATCGCTGGGCGACAATGCAGACAGCACACGCAATTCATTGTCGGAATCGCCAGCGGCTCGATACGCTTCCGCCGCAGCCAGCCATACGATCGAGCGCCGTTGCGGCCTGATACGTGGAGCGAATGTTTCCAGCTGAGAACCCAGGTCGGCGAATTTCACTCGCTGCCGCTGGAGTTCCACGAGACGGGACATCTGCCCTAGCAGGGCGTCCTCATCTTCGCCGGAATGTATCATCAAGTCGTAATGCCAACGTGCTTCCTGCTCGCCAAGCACTGCGCTGTGAACAAGAGGAATCGCAAAGAGATTTGCGTCCTGGAAATTCATGGGCGAACGAACCGTCTGCGCGAAGTCCGCGAACTTGACTTTTTCTTCGGGAGTGAAATATTGCGCCACCGTGGTGCCCATTTCCGTCAGGGCAGCGGCCATTCCGGCTCTGGCATTCGCGATCCTGACTTGCAACGTGTGCTCGCGCCATTGCTTGTCGGATATTGCGGCGATGCCTTCCTTGGCAATCTGTTGTTTAACAACGGGAAGCGAAGACGAAGCGGCTGTCAACGCCCCGCGTAATGTGTCGTAAGCCTTGTCCTGCTGGCGCAGGCGCGTCATGATGCGCGCGTAAAGTTTCGCTCCATCGTGATCATCAGTCGAGGCGAGCAGACCTCCAGCTGCTAGATTTATGCCCTGCTCGGCAAAGTCGCGCGCTGGTTCCAGAATTTCCCAGGTCTCCAAGCGGCGGGCCACTTCGAAATAGTTTTGCGCGCCTTCCGAGCCCACATCGATCAACGCGACCTTGAGCGCTGCAACCGCATCGGCGCTTCGACCTTGGCGCGCACGCAGTTCTGCCACTTTCTCCATCCACTTGGGATCTTTGTAAGCCAGTTGATAAATTCGTTCGTAATCGGCAGCCGCCTCGTCAAAATGCATCACGCGCTCTTCCAGTGCCGCACGGGCAATGCGCAAATCCGTGCGATCTGGACGAACCGCAATGGCCTTGCCATAAGAGTCGATCGCGGCGGGAAAATCTTCGAGATTCGTCTGGATGCGCGCCAGCACCATGGGCCAGCGGAAGTCACGAGGAGACTGTTGCACGGTTTTTGCGTAGAAGTCCAAAAGCTGTTTTTGGCAGTCGTAACGCTGGGAATAGAATGCGGCCTCGGTCACCAGGCCTTCGTCTTCGGGAAAGTTGTTAGTGAGTTCGATGTACTGGTCAACGGAACTGGAATAATCATCGAGCTTGGTCAGTACGGGAATTAACCCCCGGCGTAGCGCCGCAATACGCGTTTTGCGCTCGTCCGCCGAAAGAGGAGCGCTGCGGAAGAGAGCGGTTTTGTCCAAGTAGAATTGTTTGAGAGCTTGCTGGTCGTCGGCCTCGGCGTAGGTGTCTGCCATGGCCGCGAGGTATTGGCTGTCGTACGGAGAGTCTTTAAGCAACTGGGCCAACAGGTCGCGCGCCTGTTGATACTGGCGGGCCTCCGTGGATTTGCGAGCGGCTTCAAATGAGAACTGCTTGCCGAGCGCCGGATAAGCGTCATGGGCGGCCTGTTCCAGGACCTGAATCGCTTGCGGGTAGAGTTTTACACGCCAATAAAAGTCTACGGTAGCGCGAACCACACCGAGAATCTTGGGACTGTCGCGGTACAGTGCCTCGATGTTTCGCTGGGCAGAAACGAAATCCTTACGATTCTCGAACAGACGAACCAGCGCATAACGCAACTGCAATCGCGTGACGGGATCCGTAGCCAGCACCGCTTGCTTTTCCAGAGCGCGCCGTTGCACATCTTCCAGGGATTTTTGCTGCGCCGACGATTCCAAGTCTGAGGCTTGCTCGATGGTGGTGGCGTTGGCCACAGCAGCATCGAGAAACGCGATCAATTCCGGCTGGCGGTTCTCTGCTTCCAGAACGCGCAGGCGCAGATGAACAGCGGACAAGGAATACTGGGAAGCCAGCGCCAACTTTTCTGTCTCTTGATTCACTTGCTCGCGATATTTTGGCCTGCGCGAGAGGTCGAGAAGTCGATTTAATGCGGGAGATTCCCCGCCGGCAGCCAGTGCGGCGTTCGCGTATTCCTGAATTGCCTGGGGGTAATCGTGTTTCCCTTCGTAGATCGCGCCTTCTTCGTAACCATAGAGATTTGGGTCGCCGAGAGCTCTTCTGCCCTCATTCAGCAGGCGCAACGCATTTTCGAGATCAAAATAATCCCAATAGATGATGGCCGCGTCCAGGTAGCCCTCCAATTCTCCTGGTGCGACCTTGGGGATGCGCTCCCAATAAGGCGCTGCCTGGGCAAACATTTCGCGATCGGAATAGATATCGCCAATTCGCGCGAGGATCTCCGTGCTGCCTGGATTTGCCGCCAAAAGATTGCTTTCAATTTGCACGGCTGTGCTTGTGTAGAAAGGATGGAGATACGCGAGCGAGCGATACACCGATGACGCGGTGCGGGCCAGTTCCGGATCAGCCGGATATGAGGCGGCAAGCGCCTTGAGCACCGGAGCGCTACCCTCAAAATGAGAGCGCCAGATTTCCGCCTGCGCCAAATATTCGCCGGCCGCTGGGTTCTTGACAACAAAATCCTGCCAATTCCCTTTCGCATCGTCCGGAGCAGCTTCGCGCACAGTTTTCAGTTCGGTCTCGAGCTTTCCAGTGCGCGTTAGGAATTCGAAGTATTCGTTACGGAAATCCGCTTCCTCGAACCAGTGCTGGCGGATCAGTTCTTCCCAGGCGACTTCATTCCAAGTGGCCGTGCTGTGATATGCCCTCAGCAAGTTGCGAACAAAATAGGGATTGTGAGGAAAACGCGCGTGGGCATATTGATTCAAACGAAGGTACATTTGCGGGCTGCCGCCGACAACGGACTGGAAGTAGCCCTGAAGATCGCTGCCGTCAAATTCTTTCACGGCATCCTGCGTGAGTTTCTCGAAGTCCGCGTTCTTTCGCGATCGGAGGTAGAAGCGGGCCAGTTTGTTGTACCAGGAACGGTCGGGGAAACGCGCCATGGCCCGGCGATAGACTTCTTCCTGCTCAGTGCCGAGATTGTTTTGCTGCAGGAACACGGCCAGCCGTTCGTAGAGGCCGGGATCATCGGGATTTTGATCGATCTCACGGCGCAACACTCCTAGCGCTTGGGGAATCTGATTCAGTTCCACCAGCCTGGAAAGATAGCGTTCAAGCACGCGAGAATATTCCGGAGAACGCGGGCCGTTCCCAGCAGAAGCCCCGTTTGAGGCGGGATTGACCTGAAACGCGGTCTGCACAGAGGACTCTTGGGAGGCACGATTATTCGCTTCGCCGGAATCCGAACCCTCAGAAACATTGTTCGCGGGCGCCTGATCGCTTTCCCGGCCAGGAACAAAACTGTCAGCACCAGAAACTCTAAAGCCTAGAGGCACTTTCCCGGCGTCGGCGGCCAATTCTTTTAAGATGGAATCGTAGATCGCAAATTCGTCCTGAGTTTTGTTCAGGTGGGCATCCGCGTCAGCCATCAGTAGCGCCACCTCAGTGCGCTGTCCAGCCCTTGGGAAGGCAGCCAGGAATTCCTGCCCTCCTTTCAAGACAGCTTCGCTCTGCGCATTGCCAGCGTAAAAGTCGAGAAGCTTTGCGTGAAGCTCCGGGCGACTTGCTGAGTTTGGAAAGTTTTTGTCTAACATGGCGAGCAGTTCAGCCGCGCGTGAGCGGTGAAAATAGGAGATGGCACGCTGCTCCTCCTCTGGGTACGCGCTCGCGGGATAGGTGGTATTCAAAATCAGGGAGAGGATGCCGTTGAGATAGCCGGGCCCTTGATCCATCGTCGCGATGTCTTTGTAGAGCGAGAGCTCCCCGGCGCCCAGGCGGATTTGTGTTTCGGGTGCGGTGAGAAGCAAGTCCGTCAATCGACCAAGCGCGCGCTCCTGGGAATCGTTGGCGCCTTTGCTGTTGTACAGCGCAAAGTAGTAGCGTGCCGCTTCAGGGTAGGCGTGAATATCCTCTAGAAGCCGCCGCAAATATAAAGTTCCTGGGGCGCCCATGGAGAATTAGCCGCTTCCTTGTGCAACCGCAAAGTGGTGATGGCCTGTTGCGCGGTGTCGAGTTTTCCCTGCTGCTGGTAATAATAAAAGATGCGCGCAGCAGCTTTCAGATCTTCGGGATTGGCATTGAGAGCGGTGCGCGACTGGTCCAGGAATTTGCGCAGATTTTGTGTCTGTGTGAGAAGGTCAAAATAGCTTTTCACAAGCTCTGGCGACCACAACGGCTGGAAACTCTGTTCGTAAACCGCAAGGCCCTGCTGGATGGAGCCTTGACGATATTCCACCAAAGCCTTTGCTTTCACCTCAAAAATGCCATCGTCGGGAAACTGCTTCTGATAGTCAGCGATCAGTTGATTCGCGGCGGAGTATTCTTTCTGCGAAACCAGATATTCCAGGAAGCGCGAGTATAAAGACGCTTCCTTGGGATAACGCGCAATCCAGGCGCGGTATTGCGCGATTGATACGTTCCTCGGCAGACCCTGCGGCTGAATAATGCCGAAAATACGCGCAAACGCCTGCCAGGAGCGTTGTTCGGGCACGGGCGTCAAGCCCTCCGAGGCGTCATCAGGCGCATTAGCAATCGCCGCGAGGATGGTGATCTCATTTTGCGGCTGCAACCGGCGATGATAGAAATCAGCAAGGGCTAGCTGTGCTACAGGCTTGTTCGCGGCCTTTTGCGCATACAACTTCCAATCCGCTTCGGCGGCGGCAAAATCGAGTTGTTGTTCATCTTCCAAAGCGCGCAAAGAATAGAGTTCTGCGTCCGCAGGTTTTTGCTGGATAAGTTCGCCGAGCGCCGCGCGTGTCTCCGCCGGCGGCCTGTGGTAAAGCACGTTGCCATATGGCAGTGCCATCATGCGGAAGAAAGCGTTTTCCAATTGCGTGCCTGCTTCGATGTTGGAAATCCACGTCGGCCGCATTGCCTTCGCGGAGATCGTCCATCCAACGACGACCGCAACAACGAGTGCAGCGGCAAAACTCAGGTAACGTTTGGGTGAGAAATCACGGAACGATTTCAATGTCCACCCCCTGTGAAGCCATGTTGTGTGCAATATCTTCCGCAGTGACGGTCAGTTTGTAGCTTCCGGGAATCATCTCGGCGGGAATCAGCAATTGCCCGGTGTTGAGGCCAGCCTTAGCGTCCCACTTCAGCCCAACGGGCGCCGCGCCTTCCAAACGCGCCACCAACGTGCGCGTGTTTTGCGAAGCCGCCACCTTCAACTCCAGGACTTGCCCTCGGCGGAAGCGTTTCTTATCCAATCTGATCTGCACCACGGGCGTCTTGCTGGCGATGACAAAAGTTTTTGATTCGCGATAGACATGCCCGGCGCGGTCGCGCAGTACCAGGCGCACGCCGTAGGTTCCGTCCTGCATATCTTTCGGCGCAAAGAAACGCGTTTGCCAGGTATCTTCGTCGGCAAGATAGCGCAGCTTTTGAACCAACCCAAAAGGAAACAGCGCCACGACAGATACGATGGATTCGTCGGTCTTCACGCGCACCACCGGATCGCCGGGACGAATCACCCTCGGGCGTAACAAAGCGCGCGGCACGGCAAGAAACGAAGTGTAAGGAGTACAAACTTGTATTGGCGTGCCAGGCGAATGATTTCGTCGATGGACGCCTGGTCCTCGCCTTCCCGCTGGATTTTCTCCAGCAAGGCATCCACGCGAGCGCGGGCCCACAACCGCGGAAGTTGCGGATGCTCCCAAGATTCACGGGAGAGATTGGCTTTCGCAGAAACAGTCAGCGGTGTGGCGTCACGAATTCCGTGAATCGTGAACGTTGGATCCGTTTGCGGTTTCTGGAAACGGCCTACCCAAACCGCCATGGAGCCCGAGAATGCAGAATCCTGCAACGGGTAGACGGAATCCACGGCTGTGTCCGGCGAGACGTCGAGCTGCAATTGGCCGATAGGGCTTCGGCCGATTTTTGAAAGGAAAGAATTCAACTTGAATTCGACTGGCTCGGTCGAGAGTACGTTTTCGAGCACACCGTCGTGACGCGCCAGGAGTTTGAGTAACGGGAGATTCGCGTCGTCGCCTACTCCGAAGATGTATGTTCTTGGGCGGTTTGCCGCGGGGATCTGCTTCCACGCGGCTTCGTACCAGGCCGCAAGCTTACCATTTTGTATCGGCCCGCGAGTAGCCCCACCATCGCTCAGCAAGATCAGATAGGCACTGCTAGCGCTCTGGGAACTCTGTTTTAAACCTTCTCCCAGAGCTTTCTGCAAATCGGTTCCGCCGCGCAAACGGCTGGCGCGTACAAAATCGAGCGCGCGTTGAATTCCGCCGCTATCGGCAGAAATCAGCGTTGGCTGAAATTGCTGTGTCTGGCTGTTGAACAGAATCAGATTGAACCTATCCGTGGGCTTAAGCGTGCGCAAAAGCGTTTCCAGCGCCTGATAGCTGCGCTCGAGTCTTTCCCACTGCATTGAGAGCGAGGTGTCAAACAGGATGACCAGCGTTTTCGCGGATTCTGAAGCGTGTGTTGGGCTTCCCGAAGATGCGGAGCTGCTTTGGCCTGTTCCCAACAGTGCTTCCGCGGCAAAAAAACCAGGCTCGTTCGTGCTGCGAACCGGAGCGGTCTCCGTTGGCGAGGGCTGGCCGCTCACGGGATTCCTGTGAGTAATCACCTGCAGGGTGTCGTTGCCCGCACGGTCCAGGTCGTAGGTGGCTACGAAATCCTCGGTCAGGTTAACGTTTTGTGCTTCAAAGTGGCCTCGCACCACATGAGGCGTGCTCTCTTCGATGGTCAGCGGAAAGGCTTTTGCGCCGGCCTTAAAGTTGCCAAGGGCATGTGCGGAACGCAATTCGAAGTTAATCCTGAAATGTCGCGCCGCTTGGGCCTGATAGGCGTCGGGCCGCAGAGGAATGGCGAAGTACGATTGCAGGTTCTCGACGT